>NZ_FCOC02000072.1 GCF_001544455.2 Caballeronia sordidicola | reverse complement strand
ACCGTTGACACGAACGGCAAGGCAACCAACGCATTCGTGGCATACGACAGCACGGCCAAGAACTCGGTCACGTTGGGCGGCGGCACGGCGGGTACGACCATCACCAACCTGAAGGCTGGCATTGCCAACTCGGACGCAGTTGCAGTGTCCCAGCTCAAGTCGGCAGGCTTTACGCTCGACGCAAGCGGCAATGTAACGACCCCGGCGGTGGTTTACACGGCAGGTTCCATTGCCTCTGGCAAGCCGAACGTGACGCTCAATGCAGGTACGGGCAACAGCCCGTACTTCAAGAACGGCGATCGCAAGCAGGGCTTGTTGCCTGTTGGCACCGTGATCAGCAACGTGGCAAACGGCATTCAGGACACGGACGCAGCGAGCGTTGGTCAGGTGAACGACATCGTGAACCAGACCGGTGGCTCTGCTCCTTCTCTTTTGCAGGGTGGGCTCCTGCAGGCGACTTCAACCGGATCGGGTGTAGTCACAACAGGTCTGGGCACGTCATACAAGACGGCTGCCTACTACTCGCAGGTGGCGGGTATGGGTGACGCTACGGGTTCAACGCCGCCTTCGGACGTAGCGCGTGCAGAAGGACTTGCATCAATTGCAGTTGGCTCGAA
>NZ_FCOC02000071.1 GCF_001544455.2 Caballeronia sordidicola | reverse complement strand
TGTCCACTGTTAATCAGTGGACACAGCTTGCCTTGCTCCCAATTCGGGCGCTATGTGCTGATAAATTCGCGCTTACGGTTTATCCATTTCAATTCGGCAATATTTCGGTAGTCATACTAATTCAACGCGAACAATCGACCGGGAACAGCGGTTGCAAGATTGGGATGCAGCAGCGCAGCCCCGGCCCGTGAGGCTTCCCCTGCGTTCAAAATCTCGCCGAGAGAGATCCATGCGTCTGCTTACTGCCCAAGGCAGACCTACACGCCAGACTTACACGCGTGACCTCGCGATCCGCTCTTGATGCCAATACAAATACTAGGCGTTCTATGGACCTTTTTGACAAGTCGAGTTTGCCGGCGAATTCGGCATCGCAAACGGCCGAGCGTTTGCCACCAGGCGCAAGCGAGGTCTGCGGGCGACTGAGTGTCGCTGAGGAGCGTCTGAAGATATTGATTGAAGAGCGTGAAGTTGGCGCTGTACGTGTGCGAACCGTCACACGAAAGACTCTCGAAGATATGCCGGTCGTACTGCACAAAAAGACGGTCCACGTCGAACGCCTGCCCGTGTATCGGTTCGTGGACGCGGAGTTCGCTCCCCGACAGGAAGGTGACACGTTGGTGGTGCC
>NZ_FCOC02000070.1 GCF_001544455.2 Caballeronia sordidicola | reverse complement strand
GGCATTTGCCGAGATTTCGCATCTCACCGTGGGCGATTTCCGCAACTGGCTGCTGGCGCACACCACCGATACCGCCGCGCTTGTGCGCATCGCGCCCGGGCTCACGCCAGAAATGGCCGCCGCCGTGTCCAAGCTCATGCGCAACCAGGACCTGATTCTGGCGGCGAAGAAACGGCCCGTGGTCACGCGCTTTCGCAATACCATCGGCTTGCCGGGACACATGTCCGTGCGCCTGCAACCGAACCATCCGACCGACGACGTCAAGGGCATCGCCGCGTCCATGCTCGACGGCCTCATGTACGGCTGCGGCGACGCGGTGATCGGCATCAACCCGGCATCGGATTCGCCCGGCGCAATCACAACGCTGCTCGCAATGATCGATGACTTCCGGCAACGCTACGAGGTCCCGACGCAGTCGTGCGTGCTCACGCATGTGACCAATACCATCGCGGCAATCGAGAAAGGCGCGCCCGTGGATCTCGTGTTCCAGTCGATTGCGGGCACTGAAAAAGCGAACGCGAGTTTCGGCGTCTCGCTGGCGCTGTTGCAGGAAGCGTATGAGGCGGGGTTATCGCTTGGGCGCGGCACTGTTGGCGACAACCTGATGTACTTCGAGACAGGTCAAGGCAGCGCGCTTTCCGCC
>NZ_FCOC02000069.1 GCF_001544455.2 Caballeronia sordidicola | reverse complement strand
CAACTTCGATTTCGCCCGTTCATTGTGCGAGCCCCATCGGCAATGGATCGAAGAGCAAGTTCGCTTGCAACGAAACGCTCAGGCTATCTACCAGGATCTCGTTGATCAATACGCGTTTGCCGCGAGCTACGAGAGCGTCAAACGGTTCGTGCGTGCCTTGCGCCATATCGATCCGGAACAATTCGACCGTCTTGAGTTTCTGCCGGGCGAGGAGGCTCAGGTTGACTATGGCGAGGGTGCGCCGACCCTCGATCCGAAGACGGGACGCTATCGGCGACCACGGCTATTTGTGATGACTTTACGTTTTTCGCGTCACAGTTTCCGCCGGGTCGTATGGAAATCCAGCCAGCAAGTGTGGGCGCAACTTCACGAAGAAGCGTTCAGATATTTCGGTGGTTGTGTTCAATACATCGTCCTCGATAATCTTAAGGAAGGCGTCAGCACGCCGGATCCATACGAACCGGAGATCAATCATCTCTACGCCGCGATGCTCGAACCCTACGGCGTGGTTGCTGACCCGGCGCGCGTGCGGGATCCGAACCGCAAGGGGACCGTTGAGAACGCAATCCAGCATACGCAAGGCACCGCGCTTGGCGGCCGACGCTTCGACTCTATTGAGGAACAGAACGCGTTTCTCGTGCGCTGGGAAGCGAACTGGGC
>NZ_FCOC02000068.1 GCF_001544455.2 Caballeronia sordidicola | reverse complement strand
TACGCGCCCTGCTTCATTGCCGAGTTCAACCGGCGTTTCGGCAAGCCACCGAAGAGCGACTATGACGCGCACCGGCCAATGCGTGCCAATGAAGATCTGCGGCAGATACTCGCCTATCGCGTGCCGCGCAAAGTCACCAACGCGCTAACCGTGCAATACGACCGAGTAATGTACCTGCTGGAGGACTCGCCGGCCAATCGCACCTTGATCCATGAGTACATCGAAGTCGTCGAATATCCCGATGGCACTGTGGAAATACAAGTCGATAAGGTCGCGTTGTCGTGCACGCCGTATGACCGCATTGCGCGCATCGAACAAGGCGCGGAGGTCGAGAACAAACGACTTGCGCAGGCGCTGGAGGTAGCACTGTGCGTACAGGCCAGACGAGACGATCGTCGTGCGTCTGGATCACCCTCGCGAACGCATCGCGG
Organism: Caballeronia sordidicola; assembly: GCF_001544455.2. Taxonomy (GTDB): domain Bacteria; phylum Pseudomonadota; class Gammaproteobacteria; order Burkholderiales; family Burkholderiaceae; genus Caballeronia; species Caballeronia sordidicola. The sequence continues at coordinate 236 of NZ_FCOC02000068.1, read as the reverse complement.
CGAGGAAGTTCTGGCTAAGAAAGCGCTCGTCGGGTTGAAGAAACAGCGCGCGCTTAACCTCGCCGACATCAACGAAGCCATTCTGAAAGTCAGCGCAAAAGCGATGAAGGAACGGGGGGCGGCTGCGCCGCCCCAACCCCAAAAGCCTTAAGAATGAGAGAAATGAAAGATGACGAAACCCGACATTTCTATTTAGCTGGAACCCCGACATCTGAACTTAGCCTCGACATTACATG
>NZ_FCOC02000067.1 GCF_001544455.2 Caballeronia sordidicola | reverse complement strand
TTCAACGCGGTATCGATACCGAAAACCGCCTGCTTTGCAGCGTACTGGTCGGCGGTGGCGAGCACGCGGCCGTCGGCGAGCATCGGCTTGATGGCGTTGATGTTGTCATAGCCCACGACCTGCACCTTGCCCGCTTTGCCCGCGGCGCGCACGGCCGACACGGCGCCGATTGCCATGTTGTCGTTGCCGCACAGCAGCGCCTTCACGTTGGGATTCGCGTTCAGGATCTGCGACGCCACCGCATTGCCCTTGTCGATTTCCCAGTCACCCGATTGCAGCGCCACCACCTTCATGCCGCCAGTTTGCATGGCCTGCTTGAAACCGGCTGTGCGCTGCTGCGCATTAGTCGTGGTCGAGACACCTTCGATAATGCCCACCTCATCGCCGGACTTGAGTTTCTTCGCCAGATACTCGCCCACCTGACGCGCGCCCTTTGCGTTGTCCGGGCCGACGAACGGCACGTTCAGGTCTTTCGACTTGAGCACGTCCGAGTCGAGCTTGTTGTCGATATTCACCACGATGATCCCGGCGTCGACCGCTTTCTTGATGACCGGAACCAGCGCCTTGGAATCCGCCGGCGCGATCACGAGGGCGTCGACCTTCGAGACGATCATCTGCTCGACAATGCGGATCTGGTTCGCGGTATCGGTTTCGTCCTTGATGCCGTTCGTGATGAGG
>NZ_FCOC02000066.1 GCF_001544455.2 Caballeronia sordidicola | reverse complement strand
GGACGCTGGAACTTGAACTCGTTGCCCTTGAAGAGGACATCGTAAAAGCCCCACGTTTTAGCGCTCAGAACCGACGGATACCCCATCTCGCCGGTCTTCGCGATCAACGCAAGACGCACGGCGCGCGAGGTCGCATCGCCCGCGGCCCACGATTTGCGCGAGCCCGTATTCGGCGCATGACGATAGGTGCGCAGCGAGTGACCATCGACAAAAGCCAGCGACACCGCGTTGATGAGTTCGTCGCGCGTGAGGCCGAGCATGTGCCCGACCACCGCCGTCGATGCGAGCTTGACCAGCAAAACGTGATCGAGCCCGACCTTGTTGAACGAGTTTTCCAGCGCGATGCAGCCCTGAATTTCGTGCGCCTTGACCATCGCAATCAGGACGTCTTTCATTGTCAGCGGCTTCTTGCCGGTGGCGACAGCGTTGCGCGACAACCAGTCGGCGGTCGCCAGAATGCCGCCGAGGTTATCCGACGGATGGCCCCATTCGGCGGCAAGCCAGGTGTCGTTGAAGTCGAGCCAGCGGATCATTGCGCCAATGTTGAAGGCGGCCTGAACCGGGTCGAGCTGAAATGAGGTGCCCGGCACCTTGGCGCCGTTGGGGACAATCGTGCCGGGCACGATGGGTCCCATCAGCTTGGTGCAGGCGGGGTAGGTAAGGGCTTCGAGTCCGCAACCGAGGGTGTCGATCAGGCAGTTGCGCGCGGTATCGAGCGCGAGCGTGCTGTCGATCGGATAGTCGAGAACGTAGTCGACTATGTCGACCAGTACGCGATCCGGCTCGGGCCGGACGTTTGAAAT
>NZ_FCOC02000065.1 GCF_001544455.2 Caballeronia sordidicola | reverse complement strand
AGTCGGGTGTTATTTCTATGTGCCGCTGACCAACGACTGGGGCTGGCAACAATTGTTGCTGCCGCAGGCGCTGCGTGGAATCGGACAGCAATTTCTCGTGCCGCCCGTGGTCACCATGGCGCTCGGGTCGTTGCCGCAATCGCGGTTGAAGTCGGCAAGCGGACTGTTCAACCTGATGCGCAACTTAGGCGGCGCGATTGGCATTGCGGTGAGCGCGACCATGCTCAACGACCGCTTGAATTTCCACTATGAACGCCTGAGCGAAAGCGTGAGCACGGGCAATCCGCAAACCGAGGCGTTTCTCGCGCGACAGTTCGCTCATTGGGGATCGGTGGCGGGCGACGCCCTGAGCGCGACCAACGCCAGCCTTGCAAACCTGCATGCGCTCGTGATGCGCGAGGCGCTCGTGCTGACGTTCTCCGACACGTTCTTCGTGCTTGCACTGTGCTTTGGCATCGGCGCGATCAGCGTGATTTTCGCGCGGCCGATTGGCGCTGCTCCGCCTTCTCCTGATGCTCATTAAGGTCGACCATGCATAAAAAATTGCTGGCGCTGGCAGCGAGCCTGATGCTCGCGGCGTGCGCCGTTCAACCCGCGAAACATGCGGACCTGCCATCGACGGTGAAGGCAATCGCACCTGAAAACTGGAGTGTGGACGCACCCGAAAATATCGCCGATACCAATACCGCCGCATGGTGGCTGCAATTCGGCGATCCGGTGCTGCACGAACTGGTGGCGTCGGTGTTGGGCCAGAACCTCGATGTCCAGGCCGCGATTGAACGTGTGAAGCAGGCGCAGGCCGTCACCACGC
>NZ_FCOC02000064.1 GCF_001544455.2 Caballeronia sordidicola | reverse complement strand
ACATCATCGAACAACGGATCGACAACAAGATCATTCGCCCCAGCGCAAATTACACCGGGCCCGAAAATCTGAAGTTCCTGCCTCTAAATAAGCGAAAATAGCGCGCTGCGCGTGCCGGATGGTCCAACTGGCGTGCGTGCTTTCGCAAAACGGGCCAGTACGGCGGACTATTTCACATCGAAATATCCCGTCGTAAAAGACCCGGATTGAACACTTAAACGATTTTTAGAAAGGCTGTCATTGATGAACAAACTCCTGATCGCGGCCGTTGCCGGCGCCCTGTCCATGTCGGGCATGCTCGCCACCACGAGCGCGCTGGCCGCAGATGCTGCAACCGCTACCACGGCAAAGAAGGCCGTGGCAAAACGCCCGGCGCCGGCACGCCGCCTGATTAAACGTAAACCCTCGACCGAAGCCAAGGCGGCGGCAAAAGTCGATCCGATTCCCGATGGTTCGACCAAATGGTCATGTAACGAAGGCCTCGCTTTCTACCTGAAAGGCGACATGAAACGCGACCAGATCGTCACCGTGAACTGGGCGAAGAAGGATTATCAATTGCCGCGTCAAGCCACCACGACGGGCGCGGACCGTTTCCACGACTCGGCTACGGGCCTCGATCTGGTCGTGATCCCGTCGAAGGCCATGCTTTTCTCCGACAAGGACGAAGCGCGTCTCGCCGACGAATGCAAGACGGCTGAAATGGCGGCATCGGGCGCACCGGCGCCTACGCAAGCAAACGAGCTGATCAAGAACGTCAAGTAAGTTTTCAACTGGGATTTTCGATGTCCGCACCGATTTCAAACGTCCGGCCCGAGCCGGATCGCGTACTGGTCGACATAGTCGACTACGTTCTCGACTATCCGATCGACAG
>NZ_FCOC02000063.1 GCF_001544455.2 Caballeronia sordidicola | reverse complement strand
GTCGTCTTCATCTTGAAGCCGTAGGTCTTGCCATAATCCACGCCGAAATCGCCCCGATCGAACGTCGCCGTCGACTCCGTGCCGCACACTTCCTTTTTCAGCATCGGGTTGGTGAAGCACTTGAACGACTCGATCTTCAGGTTCACCGGCTTCGTCACGCCGTGCAGCGTCAGTTCGCCGATCACTTCCACCGGCACGTCGCCCTTGAACTTCATCGACGTGCCTTTGTACGTTGCCGTCGGGAATTTCTCGGTATCGAAGAATTGCGCGCTCTTCAGTTCGCCGTCGAGCTTCTCGTTGCCAATGTTCACCGAGGTCATGTCGATGGTCGCCTCAAGCGTGCCCTTCTTCGCTTCCCGGTCGATCGTCACCGTGCCGCTGCTCTTGTTGAACTTGCCGCGCCACACCGAGATGCCGCCGAAGTGATCGGTCTCGAAGCTGGGATACGTGTGGCTCGGATCGAGCTGGTACGTGACTTCCGCCGCCATTGCGTTAGCCGAAACCACCACGAACAACGCGCCTGCTGCAATCAAAAGGTTCTTTTTCATGTGTTTTCCTGGATGAATGACGAGTGTTGAAGACCGTTTATTTCTTGAGCGCGACGAGATGGAACTTGATCACGACTTCATCGGCGACAACCGATGTGTCTTTCCACTCGCCCGAGCCCACGTCGAACTGCGTGCGTTTGATGGGCAATGCGCCATCGAAGGTTTGCGTCGCGCCTTGCTGCGTGACGGTGACCGGCACGGTCACGTTCTGCGACTTGCCCTTGATGGTGAGCTTGCCGGCGACGTTGTACTTGTTGCCGCCGGCCGGCGCGATGGAGGTCGAGGCAAACGATGCGCTTGGGAAATGCGCGACGTCGAACCAGTCCTTGTCCTGTGCCTGCTTGTTGTAGCTGTCGTCGCCGAGATCGTAGCTTGCGGTATCGATGGTGATGTTTGCGTTGCCGGCAGTGGGCTTGGCGGGATCGAAGTCGAGCGTGGCGGTGAACTTCTTGAACTTGCCATCGACGGGCACGTTCATTTGTTTGGACGTCGCCGTGACGGTGCTTTTGGTTGTATCGACCTGGGC
>NZ_FCOC02000062.1 GCF_001544455.2 Caballeronia sordidicola | reverse complement strand
AAACAGAGATTGATAAAGTCAAAACCCGACATCTCTAAAAAGTTTGAACCCCGACATCTGAACTTAGCCTCGACATTACGTGTAGATCCCAAGTTCAGATGTCGCGTTTCCGCTAAATAGAAATGTCGGGTTTGGGCGTAGTTTCATTGCCAGGCAAACACGTGTGGAGCGTGGGCGATGAATACCAATGGGACGATCACTATGTCGATGCGTGAGTTGGATCGGGTAAAGGTCATTGAAGCAGTTGCCGAGGCGCGACTGAAGCCCGGTCGTGCCGCAGAACGGCTGGGCTTAAGCGTGCGCCAGATCGAGCGACTGGTGCTGCGCTACCGCGCTGCCGGCGTGGCAGGTCTGGTGTCGGGCAAGCGCGGTCGCCCGGGTAATCATCAATTGCCTGGTGGCAAGGCCCAGCGAGCACTCGCGCTGATCCGGGAACGGTACGAGGATTTCGGCCCGACGCTCGCCTGCGAGAAACTGCGCGAATGCCACGGCATCGATCTGGCGGTTGAAACCGTACGGAGGTTGATGATGGCCTCGGGCCTTTGGGTTCCGCGCAAGCAACGCCCGCCCAAGATCTACCAGCCGAGAAACCGCCGTTCGTGCCTGGGCGAACTGATCCAGATTGACGGCAGCGATCATCGCTGGTTCGAGGACCGAGCGCCCGCCTGCACACTGCTCGTGTTCATTGACGATGCGACGGGACGACTGATGGCGCTGCACTTTACCCAAACAGAGTCGACTTTCAGCTATTTCGAGGCGCTGTCGAAGTATCTGGATGTGCACGGCAAGCCCGTGGCGTTTTACAGCGACAAGGCCAGCGTCTTTTACGTGAAGCGCCGCTCGGAGACGGCGGGCAAAGGCGTCACGCAGTTTGGCCGGGCGCTGTATGAGCTCAACATAGACGCATTTTGTGCGAACAGCAGTCAGGCCAAGGGGCGCGTAGAGCGGGCCAACTTGACGCTGCAGGACCGCCTCGTCAAGGAGCTCCGGCTGCGTGCTATCAGCACGCGTGAGGCTGCCAATGCGTACGCGCCCTGCTTCATTGCCGAGTTCAACCGGCGTTTCGGCAAGCCACCGAAGAGCGACTATGACGCGCACCGGCC
>NZ_FCOC02000061.1 GCF_001544455.2 Caballeronia sordidicola | reverse complement strand
GTCCCAGAAATAACTTTACATGGGCGAGCCACTTTCTTGAGGATGGAGTCGGCAGTTGCGGTCCAGACAAATGGACGGTTGTGCTGATTGTAGCTTGCGACATAGCGCTCGATGCTGGTGATGAGTTGGCGTACATTTCTGAAGGATCCGCGTCGGATGGCCTGCTGCGTGATCATGCCAAACCAGCGCTCCACTTGATTGAGCCAGCTTGGATAAGTCGGCGTGAAATGCATGTGATAACGCGTGTGTTTCGCCAGCCATGCCTTGACCTTCGGGTGCTTATGCGTAGCGTAGTTATCGACAATCAGATGCACGTCAAGATCGTCGGGAACCGCCTGATCAACGTGTTTGAGAAAGGACAAAAACTCCTGATGCCGGTGACGCGACTTGCATTGTGCGATGACCTCGCCCGTTGCTGCATTGAGCGCAGCAAACAAGGTTGTTGTGCCATGCCGGATGTAGTCGTGCGTCACACCTTCGAGATAGCCTAGACCCATCGGCAACACTGGCTGCGTGCGCTCAAGTGCCTGGCATTGGCTTTTCTCATCGACACACAGTACCAGGGCGTTGGTGGGCGGACTCAGGTAGAGGCCAACAATATCACGCACCTTCTCCACGAAGTACGGATCGGTAGAAAGCTTAAAGCTCTTCGAGCGATGAGGCTGCACACCGAACAGCGACAAGTACCGCGCCACCGAGCTCTTCGAAATCCCCGTTTGCGCAGCAGCTGAACGCACGCTACAGTGCGTTGCGGCGTCCGGCGTCCGGCTTCCCATGCAGCACCTTTGCCAGCAGTTCGGCGACTGCTTCGTCGTCGTGCGCGCGTGGCCGCCCCGGACGCGCTTCGTCATGCAGACCGGCAAGCCCATGTGCGACGAAGCGCTTTTTCCAATGTGTAATGGCAGGCGAGGTGACTTCACATTGCGCCGCGATCTCCTGGTTCGTATGACCGTCCGCTGCCATCAGGATGATCTTTGCTCGACGCACCAGCGAATGAGGCAGCGAACGCGAGCGACTCATTGACAGCAATTGTTCTCGCTCCAATTTGGACGCGACAACCTCGATTCCCTTACGTCCCATGATCTTCTCCAGCACACTATGAGTCGATGATAGAACAT
>NZ_FCOC02000060.1 GCF_001544455.2 Caballeronia sordidicola | reverse complement strand
GGCGCTTTCACACTCCAAGTGCAACAGCGGGGTCAATGACAATGCCGTGCTTGGCGCAGTTTTCAATAAAGACCTCACCAGGCGTGCGCCACTGGAGCGTCTTTCGAGGGCGGGTGTTCATGTTCAGCGCGATCGCATCGAGTTGTCGCTGCGAGAATACCGATAGATCGGTCGCCTTGGGTAGAAACTGGCGCAGCAGCCCATTGATGTTTTCACAGATACCGCGTTGCCACGGACTGTGTGGATCGCAGAAGTAGATCTTGATGCCCGTCGCCTCAGCCAGCTTTTTATGTAACGCCATTTCTTTGCCCTGGTCGTAGGTCAAGGTTTGACGCAGTCCCTGATCGAGCGGCGCGAACGCGGCACTGTAGGCTTCCAGCGCTGCCTGCGCCGTACTGCCATCGATCTTGACCAGCATCACAAACAACGTGCTGCGATCCACCAGCGTACCCACTGCCGAACGGTTAGCCAGGCCTTTGATCAGATCTCCTTCCCAGTGACCCGGGATAAGCCGGTCGTTGGCTTCGGGAGGGCGTACGTGAATACTGAGCATGTCGGAGAGCTTGCCGCGCCGGTCCTGTCCTCGCGTGCGCGGCCTGCGTGCGCCACGTCCCTGTCGCAACAGGCTGACGAGTTCCCGGCGCAACTCGCCTCGGGGCGCGGCGTAAATGGCTCGGTAAATGGTTTCATGCGAAGCGTTCAAAGCAGGCTCATCAGGGTGGGCAAGTTTGAGTGCGGCTGAGATCTGCTCGGGTGAGTGACACCTTTGCAGATACTGCCGCACTTCGGGCCACAACGCGCCGTCAACGTGCAGTTTGCGCTCGTAACGCGGTTTGCGGCGAAGCCGTCCCGCGCGTCGACCAGCACGGATCGCGCAGTAAGCGCCCGCGATCGCAGGCCGTCCTCTGTCGCCGCGCTCTTCATCGGACTTCCAGCCATTGCGCTTGAGTTCGCGGCTGATCGTACTTGGCGAACGTCGGAGCGCACGCGCGATCGCGCGCGTGCTTTCGTTGGCAAGTTTCATGGCAAATATTGAGCCACGCTCCTCAGCACTGAGTTGTTCATAGCTTTGTCCCATGCAACATATCCTATTTCAAAGGTGTTGCACTTGTACCTTGAAAACGCC
>NZ_FCOC02000059.1 GCF_001544455.2 Caballeronia sordidicola | reverse complement strand
GAACTTCAGATTTTCGGGCCCGGTGTAATTTGCGCTGGGGCGAATGATCTTGTTGTCGATCCGTTGTTCGATGATGTGCGCGCTCCAGCCCGAGGTCCGCGAGATCACGAAGAGCGGTGTGAACATGGCCGTGGGCACGCCCATCGCGTGGTACGAAACCGCGCTGAACCAGTCCAGGTTCGGGAACATCTTCTTCGCGTCCCACATGGTGGTTTCGAGCCGCTCGGCCACGTCGTACATTTTCGTGTCGCCCGCTTCCTTCGAGAGCTTCTTCGCGATGTCCTTGATTACCTTGTTGCGCGGATCGGAGATCGTGTACACCGGATGGCCGAAGCCGATCACGACTTCCTTTGCGTCCACGCGGCGGCGGATATCGGCTTCCGCTTCGTCGGGCGTTTGATAGCGGGACTGGATATCGAACGCGACTTCGTTTGCGCCGCCATGCTTCGGGCCGCGCAACGCGCCAATGCCGCCCGTGATCGCCGAATACATGTCCGATCCCGTGCCCGCAATGACACGGCAAGTGAACGTGGATGCGTTGAATTCGTGCTCGGCGTAAAGGATCAGCGATGCATGCATGGCGTCGACCCATGACTTCGAAGGCGGCACGCCATGCAGCAAATGCAGGAAATGCCCGCCGATGGAATCGTCGTCCGTTTCGGTTTCGATGCGCCGGCCGTTATGCGAATAGTGATACCAGTAGAGCAGGATCGACCCCAGCGACGCCATCAGGCGGTCAGCAATGTCTTTTGCGCCCGCGACGTTGTGATCCTCTTTTTCGGGCAGCACGGTGCCGAGTACGGAGACGCCGGTGCGCATGACGTCCATGGGATGGGCGGATGCTGGAATCCATTCGAGCGCCGCTTTCAGGTTCGCGGGCAAGCCACGCAAAGCCTTGAGCCTGGTCTTGTACGACTTGAGTTCGGCGGCGTTGGGCAACTTGCCATGCACGAGCAGATAGGCGATCTCCTCGAACTCGGACGTGCCGGCGATATCGAGAATGTCATAGCCGCGATAATGCAAATCGTTGCCCGTCTTGCCGACAGTGCACAGCGCGGTGTTACCCGCGGTCACACCTGAAAGCGCGACGGATTTTTTCGGTTTGAAGCCGCCGGCAGCGGGTGCTTCTTTTGTCAGGGTATCGCTCATT
>NZ_FCOC02000058.1 GCF_001544455.2 Caballeronia sordidicola | reverse complement strand
ACCGCGCTTGGCGGCCGACGCTTCGACTCTATTGAGGAACAGAACGCGTTTCTCGTGCGCTGGGAAGCGAACTGGGCGTCCAAGCGCTTGCACGGTCGCGCACGCCGGCAGGTTGAAGCGATGTTCCTGGAGGAGAAGCCGCACCTGCGGGCGCTACCCCTGACAGCTTTCCGCTACTTCGAGCAAGTCGTTCGCACCGTATCCGACGACACGACCGTTCGAATCGATCATAGCTGGTACGCAGCTCGGCCCGCCGCGATCGGCAGCTTGGTGTTGGTGCGCGTCTTCGATTCGACCATTGAAGTTCGCGACCGACAAACGCAGGCGCTGCTTCGTATTCACCCGCGCTTCAAACAACCGGGCCAGTTGCTATTGCCGGAAGGCGAGCGGCCGTTCAATCCATCCCGTCAAACAGCCTTCCTTCTATCGGCCGCCGGCGACATTGGGCCCCAAACCAAGGCGCTTTGCCAACGGATGTTTGACTCCGAAGGGCGCGTCGGTTAGCGCGGTATGTGGGGCATCGTCGGTCTCGCAAAAAAGTACCCCCCCCGCATCGTCGAGCAAGCCTGCAGCCAGGCATTAGAGCACCGCCTGCGTTCGTATAAACAAGTTCGCGGACTGGTCGAGCGGCTGTTCGACCAAGCGCTGGAGCGGCTCAGCGAAGCGCCGCAACTCGCTTTACCTCTTACCCAGGATCACGCGCTAATCCGTCCAGCCGCCGAATACGGCGAGCTGTTCAATCTCGGCGCGCAACAGCAGCTCAAAGAACCGTCCTTGACCACTGGAGAGACCAACAAATGACCATGTCGATGCCAGAAATCGAGCGCTCGCTCAAACAACTGCATTTGTCTGGTGTTCGCGACACGCTAGAAACACGCGTGTTGCAAGCGCAAGCGGCAAACCAGCCCTTTCTGGAAACCTTCTCAATGAATCTTCAAGACGAACTCGATCGCCGCCAATCACGGCTCGTCGAGCGCCGGCACAAACAGTCGGGCTTGGAAGAGAGGCTTACGTTCGCCGAATTCGATTGGTCCTTCAATCCAATGCTTCCACGCCAAGCCTGTCTGGAGTTGAGGACGTTGAAGTTCGTCACGGCCGGCGAGAACGCGCTTCTTATCGGCAAACCGGGCACTGGCAAGTCGCACGTCGCGAAGGCGGTCGCCAACCAGGCGGTCCTGCAAGGCTATAAGGTCCAGTATCTTGAGACCGACGACTTCTTCACACGCTTTGAGCTTAGTGAACCACCACAACAAGAGAAGCGTTTGCGGAGCATTCTCGAATGCGATTTGCTGGTGCTGGACGACCTGTTTTTATCCCGGTCGATTCCAGACGTCGCTGGAGCTTTGCTGCAAACCCTTGTTCATCAACGAAACTGCGCCGTAGGGGGTGCGGACAAAATCTTGGACTACCTGGAGGTAGTCCATGTACTCGTACGAAGACCGCGTTCAAGCGGTTCAGC
>NZ_FCOC02000057.1 GCF_001544455.2 Caballeronia sordidicola | reverse complement strand
GGTGAGGGTGTCGTCGCCACGATGGGCAAGGTGGATTTTCGTTCAGACCGAAGCAAGCCTACCCGCGCGACGTTCGAGCGCGATTATCCTTCCACTTCGCAAGAATGGAACGAGTACGAAGCGCGCCATCGACAAGATATGTCCAGTTTCCCAGTCAAGCCAGGTGAGACTTTTGCGGAAGATGGATTCTATCGTTACGTGATTCACTCCCAACGCAGCCGCTTTGTTTTCAGCGGACGCAAGGGCGAGGTGGCAAGAAGCTACACCAACATTGTCAATGAAAAGGGCGAGCCAATGGATGGCAGCCCGCACTGGATTTGGGAAGCTGATCGCGCGGTGGAAGACCACTGCAGCGTTAACGATCCGTGCCCGCGCGATGGGCGGTGGACGTGGGCCAGTAACTATTCATTCAGAGATTACATGGGCAATAATAATCGGTTCTTTGAACGTCGTTTTGTGGCCGGGGAATTAATGCCTGAGCTTGAGCTGAATGGCACCCTCTCTCACTACTTGTGGACATGGATAGGAGTGTGACATGAGGCGCGCGTTCATCAAGCAGGGAGATCAGACCACGGCTGGCGGTTGGGTCATGGAAGGCATCGAGGATATGGAGCACGAGGGTACGCCTCTAAGTTTTATCTTTGCAAAAGTTTGGTGTCCCGCGTGTAATGCCGAGGGCTATATATTGCCGCATGCCGACTCGGCGCGTGAAGACTTCCAAATTATGACTCACTTTCCCGCGCTGGAATTCGACATTTGTGCGTGCAAATGCGACCCCAGGCCGCTTATTATCGCTTCTCAACATGACATGACGACATAGGTCTCATGCAACTTACTGGAACCATGCTTGTGTTGACGAGACATATTTTCTCGCGTCCATATTTTAATGCGCTGCGTGCTTACGTCTTGCTGTTTAAAGACAGGCAAGGCGATTGGTGCATTGACGCGCTGCGATCGGAACAAGGTCGCGCTATCACCTGTTTTTTATCGCCCTTCGATGCGATGATCGAGGCGGCACAGTTGGCGAGAAGTGGACAGTCTTGTCGGGTAATGCCAGCGTCGGATGTCGAGAAAAACCTGTTTTGTGATGCAGACGAAAGGGGACTATTAGCCGATATCGTTATGGGATGGACGGCGTGCAACAAGCAAATCATTACGCGGCCCGGTGGAGCATTTGGCAGGAGCGCCACCGTTATGCACCATTGGGCGGTGTATCCCTCGCAGTTCGAAGTCGATGAATTCATACTTGCCGAATACGTCGGGTATCGGGAGCGTGCTGGCCTTTTTGCGTGGCAGGAAACCGCGGCTGGTTTTCTGCGCTGGCCCGACGAACGTCGGTACGAACTGGCCGAACGTGCGCTTGCATCGACCGAGCTAACACACGGGACGGCACAAGATTGCGACGAAATCGCATTGTACGATCCTGAGTTCGAGCAATGGCATTTTGTGCCGTACACCGGACG
>NZ_FCOC02000056.1 GCF_001544455.2 Caballeronia sordidicola | reverse complement strand
AATGTCGTGTTTTGCTTCTGGTGCGATGCTGGGAGCTTCCGATCCAACGATGGGAGCTCGCCATGCAGCCTACCGAACTGGTGACGTTGAACATGCGCGAACTCGACCGACTCAAAGTGATTCAAGCCGTCGTGGACAGGATGCTCAAACCGGGCCTGGCTGCCGAGCGTTTGCATTTGACGGTGCGCCAGATCGAGCGTCTGGTGCTTCGGTACAAGCAAACTGGCGCGGCCGGTGTGGGCTCGGCAGCGCGAGGTCGTCCAGGCAACCGAAAGCTTGATGAGGTAACGGCATGCCGGGCATTGGTTTTGATTCGCGACCGATACGCCGACTTTGGCCCAACGCTTGCCTGCGAGAAGCTGCGCGAATGTCATGGTTTAACGCTTTCCAAGGAGACTGTTCGCCACCTGATGACCGACGCCGGCCTGTGGATTCCACGCAAGCAGCGCCCGCCCAAGATTCACCAGCCGAGGAACCGGCGGTCTTGTTTGGGCGAGCTGATCCAGATCGATGGCAGCGATCACCGATGGTTCGAGAACCGGGCGCCGGCGTGCACGCTGTTGGTGTTTATCGACGATGCCACAAGCCAACTGATGACGTTGCACTTCACCGCGACCGAATCGACCTTCAGTTATTTCGAGGCCACGCGCAAATACATCGAGGCGCACGGCAAGCCAGTGGCACTCTATAGCGACAAGGCCAGCGTGTTTTACTGCAACCAGCACGCGAGCACGCCCGACAAGGGCGTGACCCAATACGGGCGGGCCTTGTACGAGTTGAACGTGGACACGCTGTGTGCCAACAGCAGTCAGGCGAAGGGACGCGTGGAGCGGGCCAATCTCACCTTGCAGGACCGGTTGGTCAAAGAGTTGAGGCTGCGCAAGATCAATACAAAGGAGGCCGCCAACGCGTATGCGCCCCACTTCATAGCCGACTTCAATGGGCGCTTTGCGAAGATCCCGAAGAGCGCATTTAACGCGCATCGGCCGCTCAGGGGCGATGAAGACCTCGACCTGATTCTGACGCACCGGGTGTTGCGTTGCGTGTCGAACAGCCTGACATTGCAGTACGACCGGGTCATCTACATGCTTGACGACACGCCGCAAACACGTGCCCTCGCCCATCACTACATCGATGTCTATGAATACCCGGATGGGCGTATCGAAATCCGGGCAAATGGCAGCGCGCTGGCCTATCGTCAATACGACAGGTTATCGGCGATGGACCAGGGTGCCGAAGTCGATAACAAGCGCCTCGAGCATGTGTTGGCGCTGTCGCGCCAAGTGCAAATGGAGCGCGACAACCGGCGCATCTCTGGTTCACCGTCAAGGACTAATCAGGGCGAACCGGTCAAGCCGAAGATGCGGGCCAACAATACGCGCAAACAACGCGAGCTCAAGCAAATCGACATGAACGCGATGATGCTAAGAAGCGCCGAACTGCGGGCAGCCGCGGTGGGGAAATGAGCTTTTTAAACAGAGATTGATAAAGTCAAAACCCGACATCTCTAAAAAGTTTGAACCCCGACATCTGAACTTAGCCTCGACATT
>NZ_FCOC02000055.1 GCF_001544455.2 Caballeronia sordidicola | reverse complement strand
CAATTTGGACGCGACAACCTCGATTCCCTTACGTCCCATGATCTTCTCCAGCACACTATGAGTCGATGATAGAACATATGGGATTTACGTAAAGTTACTTTTGGGACGGGACCCTAGCTCGGGCCCTTGGATCCTTTACTAGATCCCGCGTCTCTCGCTAGACGCCGTTCGCACAAACTCGCTAGTGGCAGCTCGGTCAACGGCGCCAGCACGCTTCTGCAGTGATATTAACCATTTGCTCAATCGGAGCGCCATTTTTTTCAACTTGCACAGGATATCGCGCTGGCAGAATTCAAACACTGCACTAACAAATCGAAAAGCTCACAGGCGCGCGGTGGTATCGACACTGCTTTCTCAGCCAAGTGAGCAACATGATGGAGACGAAGCAAATGAAATATCGGACCGCGATGTGCGTCTGCGCTGCGCTTCTTTGCGCTTCTTTGTCTGCTCGGGCGCAAGACGAAGAAGAAGACGCACCGCCCCCAAGGCCTGTGGGCGCAAGTACAGTGACGCTGTACGGTTTGATCGATCAAGGTGTTGAGTTCGTCAACAACGTTGCCAATGGCAAAAATAAGACGGCGAACGGATGGCGCACGGGGGACGGAACCGCTACCTCGTACTTCGGTATCCGAGGCAGCGAAGACTTGGGAAGCGGAGTAAAAGCGATCTTCGATTTACAGGGCGGATTCAGCCCGACGACCGGTGCATCAAGGCAGGGCGGACGTCTGTTCGGACGGCAATCGTATGTTGGCATCGATGGAAAATACGGTCGCCTGACTTTCGGTCGTCAGTACACGATGCGCTTCTACGGCATTTCCTTCATCAACCCTTTCGGCACTGGCGCGCAGGGTTTGACGACACTCGACAACGGAATCGCCAACGCACGTGCGGATAACTCCGTCAGCTACCGCTACTTCATGGGCGACTTCGAAGGCGGTGTCAACTACAGCTTTGGCCGCGATGCGGTCGCGGGCAATAGCAACGTTGCGACCAATTGCCCGGGCCAGACCTCTCCTTCAAATCAGTGTCGGGAGTATTCTGCGTTGCTGAAGTATGAAGGGCATGTCTGGGGGCTGGCAACTTCCTACGAACGCAACTATGGCGGTACTTCCGCAACTTGGGGCGGTCTCACCTCGCCGGATCTCACGGACAGCCGCTTCACGCTAGGTGGCTACTTCATGATCCAAAAGGCGAAGTTTGGTGTGGGCTGGATCCGGCGAGTGAACGAAGGAATAGCCACGCCAAGAAGCAACCTCTTATGGGTGACTGGAACGGTCCCGGTGACGCCGTTTTTCCATATTGACGGAATGCTGGCACAGCTTAGATACGCTCACTCGCCTGACAAGGCGCTGGTCGAGGTCTTGCGCGGCGAATATCTGCTCTCCAAGCGAACTCTGCTGTATCTGACCGGCGAGCACATTCACAATTCCGGCAATCTTGCTCTCGCCGCGACGACGCTTGCTCCGGTGCCGACACCCACGGCCGGTGGATCTCAGATTTCTGTCATCGCAGGCATCCGGCATACGTTCTAAGAGAGAACAGGGTAAGCGCGAATTTATCAGCACATAGCGCCCGAATTGGGAGCAAGGCAAGCTGTGTCCACTGATTAACAGTGGACAC
>NZ_FCOC02000054.1 GCF_001544455.2 Caballeronia sordidicola | reverse complement strand
GGTGACGCTACGGGTTCAACGCCGCCTTCGGACGTAGCGCGTGCAGAAGGACTTGCATCAATTGCAGTTGGCTCGAACGCATACGCCAAAGGCGCGAGCTCCACGGCTGTAGGCGTGCAGGCTTACACGTCGGCGGCCGACGCGGTTGCGCTGGGCTCAGGCTCGGTGGCAAACACGGCGAACACCGTTTCCATTGGTAACGACGGCACGGGTTCGTACACGGCGTACGACGCACAAGGCGCTGCGTACACCATCAAGAACCAGGCTAATACTCGCCGCCTTGTAAACATGGCTGCTGGTATTGCCGCCACGGATGCGGTCAACGTGGGTCAGTTGACAGCAGCGGGTCTGGCAGTGGATACGGCTGGCAATGTCACGAACTCGTTCGTGGCGTACGACAGCACCGCCAAGACTGGCGTGACGCTGGGCGCGGGTACGGCTGGCGCGCAGATTCACAACCTGGTTGCAGGCACCACGGCAACGGACGCAGTGAACCTGGCGCAGTTAACGGCAGCAACGAGCAACGTCAAGTCCCCGTATGTCGAGATTAATGGCTTGAATGACGGTACTGACAACGCTAAAGCCAACGCTGGCTACAGCGTCGCGATCGGTTCGGGCGCGACGGCAGGTACCGTAGGATATTCGGGCGCAACCGCGGTCGGCTACAACTCCTCGGCCCTTTATGATGGCGCAGCGTTCGGCACCAATGCGAAAGTAACAGCCAACCGTGGCGTTGCTGTGGGCGACGGCGCGACGGCGGCGGGCAGCACAGGCCTGGGCAGCAATGTGGCGTTGGGCTATGGCGCAACTGCATCCAACAACTTCTCGGTGGCTCTTGGCGCTTCGTCGTTAACGACGCGTGACAACACGATTTCGGTAGGTTCGGCAACATTTCAACGCCAGATCGTGAACGTCGCCGCAGGTACGAGCGCAACGGACGCAGTGAACCTGGGTCAGTTGACGGCAGCAGGCTTGACTGTTGACACGGCGGGTAAGGCAACAAACTCGTTCGTGGCGTACGACACCACAGCGATGGGCAAGGTCACGCTGGGCGGCGGCACGGCCGGCACCACGATCACGAACGTGAAGGCAGGCACAACGGCAACGGACGCAGTGAATCTGGGTCAGTTGACGGCAGCAGGCATTACTGTTGACACGAACGGTAAGGCAACAAACGCATTCGTGGCATACGACAGCACGGCCAAGACTGGCGTGACGCTGGGCGCGGGCACGGCTGGTGCGCAGATTCACAACCTGGTTGCGGGCACAACGGCAACGGACGCAGTGAACCTGGGTCAGTTGACGGCAGCAGGCTTGAACGTTGACACGAACGGCAAGGCAACGAACTCGTTCGTGGCGTACGACACCACGGCGATGGGCAAGGTCACGCTGGGTGGCGGCACGGCCGGCACGACATTGGCAAACGTGAAGGCAGGCACAACGGCCACGGACGCAGTGAACCTGGGTCAGTTGACGGCAGCAGGTATCACCTTCGACACGACCGGCAAGGCAACCAATGCATTCGTGGCGTACGACAGCACGGCCAAGACTGGCGTGACGCTGGGCGCGGGCACGGCTGGCGCGCAGATTCACAACCTGGTTGCAGGCACCACGGCAACGGATGCAGTGAATCTGGGTCAATTGACGGCAGCAGGCCTGACTGTTGACACGGCAGGCAAAGCAACCAACGCATTCGTGGCATATGACACCACGGCGAAGGCGAAGGTTACGCTGGGCGGCGGCACGGCCGGCACGACGTTGTCGAACGTGAAGGCCGGTACCACGGCAACGGACGCAGTGAATCTGGGTCAGTTGACAGCAGCAGGTATTACCGTTGACACGAACGGCAAGGCAACCAACGCATTCGTGGCATACGACAGCACGGCCAAGAACTCGGTCACGTTGGG
>NZ_FCOC02000053.1 GCF_001544455.2 Caballeronia sordidicola | reverse complement strand
TATATGCCGCTATCTATCGATCAGTTCTTGATCAAACTCAGATAGTTACCGCTCGGATACGCCGTGTTCAGCCACGTCGACAAGCGGTTCACCTGCGTCTTGTCGATGCCTTCGCCCAGCATCTGCGGAATCTGGTTCCACGTCCACGTCGGGAAGTTCTCGGTAGTGCCGCCCGATACCGTCCCGTGAACATAGCCGACCGCGCACAGGCTGCGCATGCTCCAGCCGCACGTCGTCTCGCCCGCCACTGCATTGGCCGCCCCCTCGCGCTGCCACGTGGTGATGTTGAAGCTCGTCGTGGTGTCCATCCAGTTCGACAGGAACGCGTTGACCACCGCCTGCTCCGTGGCCGGGCTCGTGCCCTTCCAGACGCCGTTCTGACCGCCGTTCCAGACATCGAGCGGGCTGCTGTCGCGAATGGTCCAGCCGCGCGTGACATCGGTTACGCCCACGCCGTTATCCATTTCCTGTGCGCCCTTGAGCACGTAGAGGAAGTTGCGGATCGGCTCCGGCCGCCCGCTGCTTTGCAGCAGGTTGTTGAGCAGGCCGTACGCGTATTGCCAGTCGGTCGGCAGGTGCACGTTGTGTGCGCCCGAACCCGGATTGAGCAGGATCTGCAGGTAGTACCACTGGTTGGCCTTCACGTAATGCGCCACCGCGCTGCCGAACATGCTGTTGTCGGCCGGAAAACCCTGGATGTGCGGCGACACGTTGAAGACGAAGCGCCAGTATCCGCACCAGCCGCGCTTTTCCGCCTTGGGCGCATTCTCCTTGGTGACCCACGCGGTCGGACAGTTCGTTTCCAGCGAGAAATCCTGCGCAAGCTCCCACGACTTCATCAACTGCCACTGCGCGGTCCCGTACAGGTTCTTCTGCTGCGCAATCGTATAGCTGCCGCTCACGCCTTCGTTCGGTGGCGTGAACCGCTCGCCCAGTTCGCTGCCCCAGTAATAGAGGTCGTTGAAGATGTCGCCGGTCTTGCCTTGCGCGTAGCTCGTGCCGCCGTTGGCAAGCTGGGTGCGCATGTTGTAGTTGGATGAACCCGTGCCTTCGCCCGCGTAGTCCTTGTTCAGGTTGCTGTTCGTGAAGTAATCGCCCCAGGCGTCTTTCGGGTGAATGCGCGGCACCCAGTGATTCCAGTCGGGTAACTGGAAGCCAATGGGAATTTCGCGCAGATTGATTTGCCCCTTGGTCGATATCGCTGCTTTATTGACGCCACTCGGGAATATCGTGGCGAGTGTATCGAGGTCATTTTCCGATACCGCGTCAATACCCGCGCCACAGGTCCAGTCGCTCACCGGCGCGCTATCCAGGCCTAGGCCCGGCTGATAGGGCGGATTCCACGGACGGCATTTTGGTCCAGGCGTGGGATTGGTGCTGGCCAAGCTCCGGATATAGCTCGCGATCTGCAAGCCCTGATTCTGCGACAAGCCGTGATATTCGCTTCGAACGACAATCGAGTTATTCGAGTAATTGAACTTGAACAAGTCGTTTCCGCTCGCGCTGTGGCAGTCCATGCAATGCGCCTTGAGTTGCTTGCCCGAATTGATGGGCGAATCGATCAGCGTGGCGCTTTGCCATAACTTCTGACCGGCGGCAATATCGGCGGTGTTTGGAAGCGGCGCGCTCCATTTGGTTGGATCGTCTTGCGTGAAATTGCTGTCGGCAATCAGCGCATTGCCCGATGCATCGAGCAGGTTGAATGACAGCACGCGATAACCCGAGCTCACGCCATCGGTGGTATTGAAGCGGAAATTGATGACATTGCTGCCGTTGATCGCGCCCGATATGGGTACGTTCAGTTTGATGGTGTCGTAGCCGCCGCCAATGCCGCCGTACAGTTTTGCGTTGCCCAGTACGGTCACGTTTGCGTTCGTGAGGTCGATCCATTTGCCGCCGTTGATCTGGATGGAACCCTTGGCGTCGTAGGAGAGGTTGTTCACGCGCAGCGTCA
>NZ_FCOC02000052.1 GCF_001544455.2 Caballeronia sordidicola | reverse complement strand
GCCAACATTGACGAAGACGGACAGTTCTGCGATACCCATCAAGCTTCAGGACCCCGAGTATTGTGATTGGTTTATGCTTGGCTTCACAAGCGAACGTAGCGACGTGACGGAAACAGCGTCGTACAACGCGCTGGATAGGTATAAAAGACCTTGGCTTAGCTCGTCTGGACACCAAATCGTTGGTGGCTCGACGTTTCCTACCGTTTTTGAGTTGGCCTACGACGAAGGCAACAAGACGTTGCACGCGTCCATACGGGTGAAGATCATCCCGGTAGACCTATTTAAATCGGACGGAAGAGGAGTGCCGCTTCTTGGTCCTGATGGAAAAAAACAATCGGTGCCCTTCGATCACGACGCACATTGGGAGGGGGTCGGGCGTGGAGTCGGAAAGCTTATTAACGGTGGCTTCGTGATGGAGTTTCGGGAAAGCACCGGACCGCGCTTTGAGTTACCGACGAAGAAACGCCAAGTTGAAGCTGTTTTGAACGCGCACGGTAGTAAGTTCATTCTTGACGGATGTTCAAAAGGAACGTCTTGCGGGTGTCGCGTGTCGATAAAATTCCATGTAGATTTTTTGTTAGGTCTGAATGACGCGGACGTAGCTGACGGAAAAAAAGTTCACAAGACCATTTATCTATTTCCGCGCGCTATTCGCGCCGACGCAAGGTCATGGGGAGAAGTTAACCTATTACCACAACGTGATTCATACGTAGATAACCCAGACGATACGAACGTGGTCGCGCACGAGTGCGGCCATATGTTCAACTTCCCCGATGAATATTGGGAGTTCGGCGGCTGGGTTCACAAAATGTATATCGAAAATAGTGAGCTGAACTTCGCGACGGGCGATATGTATAAAGGCAAAGAGACTTGGCAGATGCGATCAGAGAACAACCTTATGGGATACGGTGCTAACAAGATAATCAAACCGGGTACTAACGGTGGTCCAACGGCGATGGTAAGTCCTCACTATTTAGAATTATCAGGCGGCACTTTAGCGAGCTGACGCATAAAGCATGGAGGATAGGTTATGGCGGATAGTTCTTATATGTTCCGCTTACGGACGTTCGTCGTCTCGTGGGTTGTACTTTTTCTTGTCCTTTGTGAGGTAATAGTTGTGCCGAATATTGCAACAGCAAAAACGAAAGTTATGACCGAAGCCGGGTTCGGAATCAGTAGACTAGGCGGTCATGACTATGGCACTAATGGCATAGGGGTGTGGATGACAGGAAAGGTGCGTGTCGGACTATCGGATACGATTGACCAAGATTTCAACGGCGTTGGTTTGATCGAATCTTGGCTGTCACCGGAGGACCTTAAGCAAGCGAATGACATTCAAGCACGGTTGTGCAAAGCCGCGCAGGGCGGTCCCAAAAACGAAGTTGAGCGAGTTGAGCCCGCCACGATATATTCAGTTGATTGTGCGTTAGACGGGCGTATCAAAACATACCAGGGCAAGACATACGAACTACCTGCTGAGTTATGTACCCTTGTCGACCAATTTTATATAAAAACGCGGAACACCTATATGCGCGACGGTCGCGCACTTGTCAAGCTTGATGCCAAGGTTACGAGCGCCCTTCGGCAGACAGAAAACTTCCTCGTATCTGTGACTTTTGTGAATAGTGGAGAATACGCGATCAAAATGTTCACTCCGGATCGATGGTCGACTGACTTTGGCGACCGACTTGACGTCGGTGGTTCTCGTGTGGATGGCACGGATGAATGGGATGTCCGTCTTGCAGGGCAACCGCTGGTGAATAAAGCTGAATTTCCCGACGAGATCGTGACAATTGACCCTCAGCAGTCTGTGACGTTCAAGTTTATGGCCATCCCTACGCGGAAGGCTCCTCGCGGAACGTATCAGCTTCATGCAGTAGTCGTTACTGGTATCACGGGTGAGGGTGTCGTCGCCACGATGGGCAAGGTGGATTTTCGTTCAGACCGAAGCAAGCCTACCCGCGCGACGTTCGA
>NZ_FCOC02000051.1 GCF_001544455.2 Caballeronia sordidicola | reverse complement strand
GCCAACATTGACGAAGACGGACAGTTCTGCGATACCCATCAAGCTTCAGGACCCCGAGTATTGTGATTGGTTTATGCCTGGCTTCACAAGCGAACGTAGCGACGTGACGGAGACCGGAACATATAAAGGACTTACTCCACTCAAAACTGCTTGGACTGATCGCATGGGAAACCAATACTCAAGCGGGTCCGCCTTTCCCACCGCCTTTGAACTGTCGTATGACGAACAGAGAAAAACGCTAGGCGCAACCTTGCGGATCAAAATTGTTCCAGTTGAGTTGCTTAGGGCAGACGGGCGAGGCGCGATATTGCTTGGTCCCGATGGGCAAAGACAGTCTGTTCCTTTCGACCATGTTGCCCACTGGGAAGGCGTCGCTGCCGGCGTAGAAAAACCAATAAAAGGGGGCTTTGTCATGCAGTATCGCCCTGCAACCGGCCCGCGCTTTGATCTAGCAGCAAAAAAACGCGAAGTCGAAAGCGTGCTAAATGGGCATAAGAGCAAGCTAATTCTTGACGGATGTTCCAAAGGCGCAACCTGTGGATGCCGAGTAGCAATCGAGTTTCATGTGGAATTTCTGCTTGGCTTGAACGGCATGGACGTAAGTAATGGAAAAAAAGTCCACAAAACAATCTATTTGTTTCCCCGTGCTATCCGCGCCGACTCAAGTTCTTGGGGAGAAATATCAATGCTCCCCGGAAAAAATGACAGTTGGCTTGATAATCCGGCGGACACGAACGTGGTCGCGCATGAATGCGGTCATATGTTTAATTTTCCCGACGAATATTGGGAATTTGGGGGGTGGGTTCATAAAATGTACATTAAGAACAATGAACTGGACTTCGAAACCGGAGAAAAGTTAAACGGAAACGAAGTTTGGCAAATGCGGTCGAGCAGTAACCTAATGGGCTATGGCGCGCTCAACGCGATAAAACCAGGACCGAAATCTGCGCCCAGCGCGACGGTCAGCCCCCACTACTTGGAATATATCAGACGGCATTTTTGCGAGTTGACACATAAAACTTGGAGAATTGGATATGAAATGTAATCGGCTTGTCTTGCCTAGCCGATTGCTTATTGTTCGGCGCGTCTTACTTCTCATCGCCCTTTTTATAGATTTGATTATGCCTAATCTTGCAGTTGCCAATACGAAAAGTGTTAACGAAGCCGGCTTCGGAATCAGCTCAATGGGGGGCCATACTTACGGCACAAATGGTATTGGCGTTTGGTTATCTGGCAGGATTCACGTCGGGCTTTCCGACACAATCGACACTGACTTCGCCGGGGCGGGAGTGGTAGAGGCTTGGCTTTCACCAGACCATCTCAAGCAGGCAAAAGAAATTCAAGCTCAACTATGCAAAGCGGCTGTTGAAGACCCCAAAAACGAGGTTGATCCGGTGGAGCCTAATTTCGTTTATTCGGTCGATTGCTTGGAAGACGGGCAACTAAAAACACATCAAGGAAAACTCTACGAATTACCAAAAAGCCTGTGTTTTTTGCTCACCGACTATTACCGGTCAATGCTAACTGCATACGCTAAAGAAGGTCGCGCCATCGCGAAGATAAGCGTCAACGTAGAAAGCGTAGTCCAACAAAAGGAGAAATTTCTCGCGTCCATAGTTTACAGGAATAGCGGGGATTTTCCGATGAAGATGTTTATGCCTGATCGATGGGCCGAGTTTGGCGACAAGCTTGAAATCGGCGGAGTGTCAGCGGATGGAAAAGACCGTTGGGAAGCCAGCCTTGCCGATTTGCCGCTCGTTAATAAAGCCGACTTTGCGGAATTTTCGGATGGAATTATTACGATTCCGGCCGGTGGTTCCGTTACATTCAAATATCTCACTGTGCCTGATCGGAAGATTAAACGCGGGACATACAAATTCAACGCGCTTACGTTCGTCAGCATAGGCGGTGAGGGTGTCGTCGCCACGATGGGCAAGGTGGATTTTCGTTCAGACCGAAGCAAGCCTACCCGCGCGACGTTCGA
>NZ_FCOC02000050.1 GCF_001544455.2 Caballeronia sordidicola | reverse complement strand
GTCGAACGCCTGCCCGTGTATCGGTTCGTGGACGCGGAGTTCGCTCCCCGACAGGAAGGTGACACGTTGGTGGTGCCGGTCTTTGAATACGTCCCCGTTACAGAAATGAGGCTGATGTTGAAAGAAGAGATTCACATTATCAGCACTCTCGTCGAGGAAGAGACAGTGCACAAAGCGGAGCTGCAGCGGCAGGACGTCATTGTCGAACGTCGCGTGGGTGCTACGAAGCAGTGGAATACGGAAGTCGCATCAGAGCCAGGGGCGAGAGCGAAGCGCGTTTCCTCGTAACACCGTGTCGTTGGTTCGAATTACGTCCGATCTAATCAGTTTTACTCATCCTTTTGGAGCAACCCCATGTCACAAGTTCTCGTTGGTGTTTTTGATTCGTTTGGCGAAGCAGAGCAGGCAATCGTACGCCTTGAGCAGGGAGGCATCGCTCGAAGCGATATGGAACTTCACGCGAGCAATCTTTCGGCGGATACCGCTGGCTCGACTGAACGGCCGGTTGTCGCCGGTTCCGCTGTGACCAACGATGGCGATGGGGAGGGGGTGGTCGCCAAAATTGAACATTTCTTCGGACGGCTATTTGGCAGCGAAAATCATCCGGAGGACGTGGGTCATTACAAGGAGGCGGTACGAAGGGGTGGTGCACTTCTCACGGTGACGGTAGTCGATGAGGCGCACGTTGCGCTTGTGCGCTCAACCCTGCATGAAGCGGGGGCCGTCGACATCGATGAGCGTGTTGCCCATTGGAAAAGCACAGGTTACGCCGGATATGACGCGACTAACCCGCTTTACACGCCGGAGCAGGTCGCGGCCGACCGCCAGGCGTTTTCGGTGGTTCGCGAATCGCTCGACGTTGGCAAGCGTGAAGTAGAGACAGGCGGAGTACGGGTCTACTCCCGTGCGACTGAAACGCCTGTCTCCGAAACCGTCAATTTGCGTGAAGAACATGCGACGATCGAGCGGCACCCTGTGGATCGTGTCGCGACCGCGGCGGATCTTAAAGGGGGATCAATCGAAGTTCGTGAAACGGCTGAGCATGCGGTCGTGGCGAAGACAGCACACGTCATAGAAGAGGTCGTTGTGGGTCGTGAAGCTTCAGAACGCACGGAAACGATCAATGAAACGCTTCGCGGCACCGAAGTGGAAGTGGAGCGCGTGGAAGGTGAAAAGGGTGCGGTCAAGGGCGCAGCCCCAGGAACGACGACAGTTGCTTCCCCGCGCACGGCGACATCCGACGGCGTTGAGTCGGTCGATCCGCTTAAGCCTCTGTGAAAGTGAACGACACACGCCGGACGTCGCGACGGCCCCGCGACGCGGGCGCCCGGCTGCTTCATCCCGCATTACGCCGATACATCGCCCCAACGCAATCAAGTTTGGATTCGCCAATTCAGACCGCAAAAGCACTCTAACTGCAGAAATCGGAGCAGTCATGGACACGAACAAAGCAGCAGGCGCCGTACAAGAAATCACGGGCAAGGTACAAGCCGCAGCGGGTGACTTGCTGGGCGACACGGGCGCTCAAGCAGCAGGCAAGGCGCGTGAGCTCGGTGGCAAGGCACAGCAGCTTTATGCCGATACGACCGCCATTGTTCGCGATCGCACATCGGAGAGTCCTTTCACAGCACTGGCCGTTGTCGGTGCGCTGGGATTCTTACTGGGCGCGATGTGGGCGTCCGGAAGTTCGGACCCAACGCCCGCCTATCGAGGCAAATATCAGGGCGACGGCCGATACTGAGTTGGACGGTGAAAACAATGTCGATTCAGGCGAAGATAACGCGATGGCGCAACGTCGGGCAGTTTTGCACGGCTCGGGTTTCCGATTACAGCGAGTTGTTCGTGATCGAACTTGCGCAAACCAAACGGAAACTGATGCGTGAGCTGATCGCTCTGGTCGCGCTATCGGTCGGCGTTTTATTTACTCTTTCGTTTCTGTGTTTTGCGGCGATCGCGACCGCTTGGGGAACGCCCTATTTTTTGGCGGTGGTCTGGGGCATCGCTGGTTTGTGGTTGGTGGTGGCGATCAGCGCCTTTCTCGTTGTGCGCACCCAGAAGCCTACAGAGCCGTTCAAA
>NZ_FCOC02000049.1 GCF_001544455.2 Caballeronia sordidicola | reverse complement strand
TATCTCATCTGGATGAAAGCGCCGCCACACTCAAGTGCTAGTTCGTTAGCCGCTCGGACAAAAACAGCGCCATCGACACTCGATACCGTAACGTCCTGAGCGGCGGCCAGTTGTAGCGTATCGCTCTGCGCCTGTATCTTGATGGGGCCTTTCGCAGCAAATATGTTGATACCCAGCTTTTGCGCGAACAACGAAACCAATTTGACCGCCGCGACCGTAAAACTCTTGCCGATACTCAGGTCAACGTTCTTTCCGGCGATGGCTTGAATATCGTTATTGGCCGTGACCTGTACGGACTTACCTGAGACGATCCCAACCGGGCCGGGGGCGCTGGCGAGGATCCCCGGTTCCTTGAACTGGTCAAGTTGATCGTTGGTGTTCTTCTGCCCGTCCGTGTCGGCGGGTTGGGTCTTCGACGCACGCGCCGAGTCAGCCAGCGACCGCGCGAGTGCCAGCGCCTTTTCAAGCTGCGCGATGGTCTCCTGCATGTCCAGTTGCTTGCCGCTTGCATCGGGCCGGTTATGAGCCGTCAGGTGCAGGCCATAGCCGGCGCGTATCGACCCGTATGCCGCTGTCCTCAGCTCAAAGCCTTCGCCTCTTTTCTGGCGTTGACCATTGACGATATGCCCTAACGTGAGTTGGCTCTTGCCCGAGTGCTGCGTGGATAACTTGACGTGCTCCTCTTTTTCCCAATCCTCGAACTGAATCCTGTTATCGCCCTGTGTGTGAATTACGTGGCGCGACATCCAGCGGTCTTGGTTGGTGATTAAGTCAATCTGCTGGCTATTGTGGTGAAACGCTGCAATATATGGTTTGTTTGGATCGCCGTCTCGAAACTCGATAACCGCTTCGGTGCCATCTACCACAGGAAAGTGAAAGCCTGTGTTCATGGCTCCTGCAAATGGCTTCGCCAAGCGTAAGGGGACACTTTCCCCGCCCTTGGGCCATTCGCCAAGATCACAGTCAAGGCGGACCACGTAATAGCCCAACTTTGTCACATAGGGGTACTTGTATTTATTTGGCGAAGTCACACGCGCACTTAGCGAGCCGCTTATTTTAGGCCAGGTGTCGTCTTCGATTTTCAGCCGAAAACGCCGATTCGAAGGGATGGCCTTGTACGAGTTGCTATACGACTGGCTACGTCCACCGCTGTGAATGACTTCAATCACGACCTGCCCATGAGGGGCGTCGGGTAGGTTCACGTCTACGGTCAGAATGCGCCCGACGCTCAGGGCTGGGATATCGCTTATGCCCTCATACACGACTTGCCACGCTAGCGCCGCTTCGTGGCGTAACTCGGCTTCCCACTCTGCGCCTCGGTAACTCAGATGATTCGTACCGAAAACATAGGGCTGCCCGAATGTTGTGGTGTCGCCCGTCGCGACGTTCGCTTTGGCTTTAAGCAGTTCCCATGCAAGGTCCGGGTTGTAGTCGGCCACCACAAACGACTGCGGCACCGTTGTGGTGTGAGTGTGCAGTACTGAGACAGATTGTTCGCCAGTGACAAGCCCGTAATTTTCGCGGTAAGGCACGCGCAGTGCGGGCTGGTAAATGTAGTGGTCGATATCGTCGCCGAATACTACGACGTCGCCGTGTTCCCCCTGCACGACGTAGCTAAAAATTCCTTCTTGCTGCATCAGTATTTGGATGAAACGCCAGTCGCCGGTCCGGTATTGAAAGCGAAATGCGTGGACGGGATATTCGCGGCGCAGCTTGAACTCGAACTGATGGTCCCTAAGTCCATTGTTCACCAAGATTTCAGAGATTATTTGCCGTGCGGTCTTGTGCTGATACGTGCGGGTTGTGTGCGGATTAAGGCAGCCGATATGTGCCTCGATCACGATCTCGAAGTTGTTGATGTCCTTGGTGGTTTTTGTGTGCGTGAAATGCGTGATCCGCCCACCCCATACGCGCGGAGTTGCGCCTGGCAGTGCCATCGTGAAACGGGCCTGATGGCCGAGAATAACGTCGCGCTTGAATTTGATGGGGTGCGTTGCGACAATGTCTATGCGGTACGGTTCACCGGCTTTTTCAGTGAGTTTAAAGGACACGATTGATATGTCCTTGATGCGCTCTTCTCCCACGACCTGAAGGAAGTAGCTCGCGTGGCCTGGAAGCGCGCCCTGTGATATTTCTGATCGCGTCACGATGCTCATTCTGCGGATAAC
>NZ_FCOC02000048.1 GCF_001544455.2 Caballeronia sordidicola | reverse complement strand
GGGGTGCGGCTAAAATCTTGGACTGGTTATGCCGCAATTCTAAGACTTTCCCGGTATTCGAGGGGACTGAGAGAGCCGAGCGAGACCTTGATCCGCGTTGCGTAGTGGGTAGCCCCACCGTCTTACGACGACGGGGCCCCCGAAGAACGCAGCATGCGACTTTCACCGCACTGCGCTCGAGCACAGCATTAAGCGTCGCGCTGACGCCGGTCTCGCTAACGGCACGAGCCCTTCGCAAGCATCACATCGTTGATTCGTCTCATCGCTGAGACGAAGGGCGCTGAACCGTGACGATACCGGTCTCTCACAAGCTTCCCCTCGATGAATCTCAAACGTGGACCTGCGACAACTGCACCACGCGGAAGTCTGCACCCTTTCGGGTTAGGGCAAATCCTGAACCCCTATACGGACTATTACCGCCCGTCATTCGCTTTTTCCGCGTTCTCTTATCCACTTGTCCAACAGATCCCCTTGCGGGTCTCCTGCCCAAGTCAAACTGCTGACTCGGGCGGACAATTGGACTTACCACGTTCCCGTTTCTGCCAACCCGGATGCTTTCGGGCTTATCCGTTTAGCGCCCGTCTATTCCCCGGCAGCATGATGACGACGTACCCCCGGGTACAAAGGGAGTAACCGGCTGCATACCTTTTGGTCTGGGCCCATTAGCCGCTTCGGCCCACTATCCGTCACGAGGTTTATCGACGATTCACGTCTGTTG
Source organism: Caballeronia sordidicola (assembly GCF_001544455.2). Taxonomy (GTDB): domain Bacteria; phylum Pseudomonadota; class Gammaproteobacteria; order Burkholderiales; family Burkholderiaceae; genus Caballeronia; species Caballeronia sordidicola. Next base: position 1,774 of record NZ_FCOC02000048.1, on the reverse strand, counting down.
CGCATGCGGAACTTGCCTTGCCTCGACGCCACATTGCGGCTCGCAGCGTCACCACATATCGTCACCAAATGCGGTGTCTTTCGACGAGCACGTTGTCGTTGGAGCTTCAGACCCGGCAGTTACCCGCCACGCCTGTCCAACTAGGCAACTACTGGCCGTACAGCAGGTCACGGCAACGCGTTACCTTGCGAAGCGTGACAAGACAAAAACGAGCTTTACCGCCTAGTGCATGCCGCTTGACGCGCGGCAGACGGCGACACGTGTCGCACTGTACCACCGGATGTAAGAGTCGAGGATCTCGATGAATTGATCAATGGTCGTGGTCCGCCAGTCACGAGGATAAAACAGTTCCGTCTTCAGTCGCCCGAAGAAGCCTTCACAGGCTGCGTTATCGGGCGAGCATCCTTTGCGTGACATCGAGCGAACCAGCCTGGCATCGCGCATCCGGGATAACCATCCGGGCCAACGGTAGTGCGCACCGCGATCGGAGTGGACCACTGGCCGCTCATCGCTATCGGCCACCGACTCGATGGCCGAATCCAGCATAGTATTTACGAGTTCAGCATCTGGTCGCGTGCTGATTGACCAGCTCACAACGAGACCGTCGAAGCAGTCGATTACCGGCGACAGATACACCTTGCCGGCTGGGAGCTGGAATTCGGTAATATCGGTGAGCCATTTCTGATTCGGGGCGGCTGCATGGAAATCACGATTGATGAGATTCTCCGGCGCGGGGCTTATTTCTCCACGATAGGAGCCGTAGCGACGGCGTCTGGTCGTGGCAGCAGCCAGACCCTCCTGTCGCATCAAACGTCGCACGACCTTCTCCGAGATGAAGACCTGCTGTCTGCTCAATGCCGCGCGGATTCGACGATAGCCGTAGCAGCGGTGATTGCATTCGAAGATGTCTGCGATGACGCGACGCGCGCCAGCATGCCTGTCAGCGACAAGCAGACGTGCACGGTGATAGAAGTAGGAACTGCGTGCAAGCCTCAGGACGGGTAACAGCTCTGGCAACGGATAGGTTTGTTTCAGGGCATCAACCAGCATCGTCTTCTCCCGGTTGCTCAGGAGCTGCGGGTCGATGCCCGTTCCTTTTTTTACCAGTTCGTTCGCCTTCTTGAGGATGTCGTGCTCGATCTGCAACTTCCGGATGTCGAGTCGAAGCGATTCGACCTGTCGTTCCAGTTCCGCACGCTCATGGTCCGGTGCTGGCTTCTTCTTGCGTTTCATGGATGCTGGAACCTCTCGACCGAGTAGCTGGTTCTTCCAGTTGTACAGCATCGGCCTGCTCACGCCTGTTTTCTGGGCAACCACGCGTGCGCTTTCTTCTCTGGCGCACAATTCAATGACTGCCGCCCGTTTCACCGCCAGCGATTTCGGAACGCTGCCAGCTACTCTGCCGACAAGGCGTTTTCCAATTTCGGGGCATAGTTCGTCAATCCAGGCTGCAAGCGTCCCGCGACTCGGAAAGCCCAAAGCCCTCAGGGTTGCAGCAGCACAACGGTCATGGCTCAGATAATGATCGACGGCAGCCTGCTTCTGTTCGGCCGAATACCTCGGCGCCGCACGAACATAGCCAGTTCGTAAATCATGACACTGTTCGTATTCTCGATGCCACGCCTTCAAGGAATTCTTTGTCGGGTAACCCAATTGCCTGATGGTCGCCTTGATGCGCTTTCCCAACTTCAAATAGAGCTGAACCGCTTGAACGCGGTCTTCGTACGAGTACATGGACTACCTCCAGGTAGTCCAAGATTTTGTCCGCACCCCC
>NZ_FCOC02000047.1 GCF_001544455.2 Caballeronia sordidicola | reverse complement strand
GTAAGCGCGAATTTATCAGCACATAGCGCCCGAATTGGGAGCAAGGCAAGCTGTGTCCACTGATTAACAGTGGACACAGCCAATGACTCAGATCGATTCAGATGCGGCGCTTCTCGCCGTTACGCTCGTAGGTCGCGACGGCAAGCGGCGCTACGACTCGCAATCCAAACGCAGGCTTATTGAGGCCTGCCTGCAGCCGGGCGTGTCGGTGGCCGGGTTGGCGCTCAGGGCCGGCGTGAACGCTAACTTGCTGCGCCGGTGGATCAAGCTGCATCAACAACGCAACGGCGTGGCAGCGACGTCGGAAGTTGTCGAGAATGCGCCGCCGCTTGCCGTGCCGTCGGCGTTCGTGCCGGTCGTCGAGATCAGCCGTCGTGAGGTGGTTGAGCACAAGGACGCCGTAAAGGCTTCCGAGCCCACGCGCTCACCGCCCCCGCCCGTGCGCTCGCAGCTGACGGTGGAAATGCCCAACGGCGTGACGCTTCGGCTGGACTGTACCGGACAGGATGCGCCGCTGGTATCGGCGATGATCGAGACACTGGGGCGCTGCGATGTTCAGGCTCGACGCTAAACTCAAGGTGTACGTTCATCGCGAGGCAGTCGACTTCAGGAAGTCGATCAACGGCCTGGCCGCTCTGGTCGAGCAGTCCATGGGGCTGGACCCGTTTGCGCCGGCGCTCTACGCGTTCAGCAACCGGCGACGGGATCGCATCAAGATACTCGGCTGGGGTGGCAACGGCTTCTGGCTGCTGATGAAGCGCCTGGAAGAGGACCGCTTCGTCTGGCCGCGCCGGCAGCAGGTGGTGATGGAGCTCTCGACCGAGCAGCTTCATTGGTTACTTGAGGGCATCGACATCGATGCGGTGCGTCGTCATCCTGCGCGGCAGTATCGGCACGCTGGCTGATGTCGTGATGCAACATTCGGGACCGGCGTTACAAATTCGGTAAACCCATTCGCCTTGCGGTTTCGCTATCGTGAGCGTCATGTCAGCACACGATCCCACTGCCGGTCTGCCATCCGAAGTTCTCGCCTATATCCGCGAACTTGAGGCCCGCAACCAGCAACTCACTCAACGCGTCGAGCAGCTCGAGGAGTTGTTTCGTCTCGCGCAACTCAAGCGCTTCGCCCCGAGCAGCGAGAAACTCAAAGACCGAGTGTTCGACGAAGCCGAGCAGGTGGCCCTGGCTGAACCCGTTGAAGACGATCCGGACGGCGTCTTTGCGCTGCCCGACACGGGCCTGCCAGCCGTAGACGGCTCAGGCCACCAGAAACGGGGGCGCAAGCCGCTGCCGGCTGATCTGCCGCGTACGCGTATCGAGTACGACCTGCCTGAAGATCAGAAGGTCTGTCCGTGCTGCCAGGGTGCGATGCACCGGATGGGTGAGCAGACCTGCGAACAGCTGCACATCGAGGTTAAGACGTCAGTGCTGCAACACGTGCGCTTCAAGTACGCGTGCCGCCATTGCGAACGCCACGCGGAGCACACGCCCATCGTGATCGCGCCCATGCCGGCGCAGCCGCTGCCGGGCAGCAACGCAAGTCCGGCGATGATCGCCACAGTGATGACCGCCAAGTACGCGGATGGCACGCCGCTCTACCGCATGGAAGATGCGTTGGGCCGCTCGAACATCGCGGTCAGTCGTGGCACGCTGGCGCACTGGATCATCCGGCCTGCCGAACTGCACCTGTCCCGGCTGTACGAGGCATTGCGCGGCACGCTGCTCGCGCAGTCGCTGATCCATGGCGACGAGACGACGGTGCAGGTGCTCAAGGAGGACGGCAAGAGTGCGCCGAGCAAGTCGTACATGTGGGTCTACCGCAGCGCCGAAGCATGTGCCGAGCCGGTGGTGCTGTTTGAATACCAGCCAGGGCGTGGGCAACAGTATCCGCAGGCCTTCCTGAAAGGCTATGCCGGCACGCTAATGACCGATGGCTACAGTGCGTGGCGCACGCTCGAAGGTGTCACGCATCTCGGATGCCTGGCCCATGCGCGCCGGGCGTTTGACGAGGCGTACAAGGCGCTCAAGAAACCCGACGGTCGCGCGCGCCGTGCACTCGAATACTTCAAGGCGCTGTATCAGGTCGAGACCCTCGCACGCGGTAAGTTACCCGAGGGCCAAATCCGTGCCGACTATACATACCGGCTACGCCAGACGCACAGCCTGCCACTGCTGGAGGCGTTCAAAATCTGGCTCGATGAGCAGGCGGCACAGGTGCTGCCCGAAAGCCTGACCGGCAAGGCCATCAGCTACACGCGCAATCAATGGGTGTACTTGCGGCGCTACGTCGAGGATGGCCATGCTCCCATCGACAACAACGTGCTCGAACGGGACATCCGGCCATTTACGACCGGAAGAAAGGCGTGGTTGTTCAGTGACACCGTCGCCGGGGCGAAGGCGAGCGCCATCATCTATAGCCTGATGCTCACGTGCCGCGCGTGCAACGTCGAACCGCATACCTATCTGCTTCGCGTGCTGACCGAACTACCGCAGCGTGCAGCGGATGCCGATATCAGCGATCTGTTGCCGTTCAACGTTGCCAAGCCGCGCGACGT
>NZ_FCOC02000046.1 GCF_001544455.2 Caballeronia sordidicola | reverse complement strand
CGTCCATTTGTCTGGACCGCAACTGCCGACTCCATCCTCAAGAAAGTGGCTCGCCCATGTAAAGTTATTTCTGGGACGGAACACTAGGTCACGTTGTCATACGAACAACTGTCCGAATCCACGCGGAGGGGATTGCTCGCCTTCAGGGTTTGAGGACCACCTTGATGCACCCGTCTTCCTTGTCTCGGAACGTTTTGTACATTGCTGGACCGTCTTCCAGCGAAACGGTGTGCGTAATCACAAAGGAGGGATCGATCTGGCCTTCCTGAATACGGCTAAGCAAATCGTCCGTCCAGCGTTTGACATGTGTCTGGCCCATCTTCCAGGTCAGTCCCTTATTCATAGATGCACCGAACGGGATCTTGTCGATCAGGCCGCCATACACCCCTGGCACGGAGAGGATGCCCGCCGGACGGCACACGTAGATCATTTCGCGCAACACATGCGGACGGTCCGATTCCAGCATCACGGCCTGCTTGACGCGGTCGTAGACGGCATCGACAGAACGGGTTGCATGTGATTCCATGCCGACCGCGTCGATACACTTCTCCGGACCCTTGCCGTTGGTCAGTTCCTTTAGCCGGTCGAGGACGCTTTCTTCGTCAAAGTTGATGGCGATCGCGCCGCCGGCCTTCGCCATGGCAAGGCGTTCGGGCACCCGGTCGATCACGACAACCTGCTTGGCGCCCAGCAGCAGAGCGCTGCGTATCGCCATCTGGCCGACCGGGCCTGCGCCCCAGATCGCGACTGTGTCATCGGGCTGGATGTCACAGTTGACCGCTGCTTGCCAACCAGTCGGAAAAATATCGCCGAGAAACAGGACTTGTTCGTCGGTCAGGCCGTCGGGAATCTTGACGTGGGTGGTGTCGGCCATGGGCACGCGGACGTATTCAGCTTGGCCACCAGCGTATCCGCCGGTCAGATGCGAATAGCCGAAAAGACCCGCCGTGGTATGACCGAACACTTTGTCAGCCTTTTCCTTGTTGCGATTGCTGCGCTCGCAAACGGAAAAATTGCCGCGTTTGCATTGGTCGCAATCGCCGCAAAAGATCGTGAAGGGAACCACAACCCGGTCGCCAACCTTAAGCGCCTTGTTGTCTTTGCCCACTTCGACTACCTCGCCCATGAACTCGTGCCCCATGATGTCACCACTTTCCATGGTCGGCATGAAGCCGTCAAACAGATGCAGGTCAGAGCCGCAGATCGCGCAGGTGGACATTTTGATAATCGCGTCGCGTCCCTCCTCTATGACCGGGTCGGGCACCGTGTCACATCGAATGTCATGTTTTCCGTGCCAGCGCAGCGCTCTCATATGCAACTCCTGAATAATCGTTAGCCGGAATTAGTGAACGCCATTAGACGTTTCACCCTTCGGCCAAGACGATTCAGCAATACCTATTCCAAGCGAAACCAGGCGAAAGGTTCGCTCGAATTCTTTCCGATATGGCCTCCGTGCAGCGTCGTTGGCGCGGCCGACTTGCATTCGAGCACACACCCATGTTGAACGAACCCATGCTGACCATCGAACGCACTGCAGCTCGGCAGTACTTGGCGCGCACGCGTGGAAAAATGCGACGGCTATCGCCGCGCCATAGCCTTGACTTCGCGAGGCTTCATCTCGATCATGCTTATGAGAGCTCGTTGCCCGATATCTTCTCGCACCATACATCGTCACAAGTCGTACGTGCCGCCGACTCCATGGCCATTGAGATTGACTATGTATATGTGATTCTGCCAGCACACGCCACGGCGATGCCGCCCACTGACATTACCATGTATCTACGTCACGATTTCCGGTGACCGTATAAATATGTGAAACCGATCCATGCGCCACTTTGAGAAAGATTTCAATGGCGATTATCCGCAATCCAAGTTTGTCTAAAAATGTTCTGCTCGTCACCGAACGCAGCCATAAGCTCAGCGGCGAAGCGCCTTGCGGCGCAAGCAGTAACACAATGCCGTTAGATATAGTGACTCGCACCGGTTTTCATATAGCACGCGAGGTCGACAGGAAAATGCATACAATTTCCTCGAACACTGACGTGCACTTAGACGTGCTGCATACAAAAACAGCCGTCGGAGAGTAACGCTGACAGGCCATCGAGTAATCTCAAGATGGCCAAAGGGCTTCGTTTTCGTTACGCCTTCGATTGATGGTAGATCCCTAAAAAAGCGAGCTTCGCAGCCTCGCATGTCTCCACCAAAGGTCGACTACAGGGTCATCAGGGCAGAGCATGGCGCGCCGGCGAACCCACTACGGAATACGGCAATAGAAACATTCCGAAAATTCTCACAGCCCCGCACGTTTACGCCGTCGACGCTTCGACCTTAAGGTAGGGTAACTACCCTCGATTACCGACTAAGCAGGCCTTGGACAGTGCCGAGAATCCAGGGAACCAAGCCTCGCCGGGCCGCCGTGCGCACCAATTGTCCCGGTCCTAAAACCGTCCCCACGATCAGCCCGGCAGCTATAAGGCCAGCGTAGGGCGTTTGCAGAAACACCGGACCTTGCGGGATGTCTGTCGGCACAACCTGTCGGCGCGGCCTGCCAACCAACAAGGTGACGTGATTGGCGGCCACCAGCTCCGCGCGAGTAGCCGCCATGCGCGCGAGAATCTCTCTTTGAGCAGTGTCGTGTTCAGCACGCGTCATCGCAACGCCTCTTTAATAGCAGCTACATCGTTTTGAATTTCGGACCGAAGCGCTTTGAACGGCTCTGTAGGCTTCTGGGTGCGCACAACGAGAAAGGCGCTGATCGCCACCACCAACCACAAACCAGCGA
>NZ_FCOC02000045.1 GCF_001544455.2 Caballeronia sordidicola | reverse complement strand
TTTCATCCAGATGAGATATGGCGAAATAACGTTAGGCGCGGTGCATGGCATTGTCGTCCGAGGGCCGTTCCAAAAGTGGAAGGCGGCGCAAATGCATTTAGCCGCTCCTGCCTTCTCGCCGAAGATGACCCCGTTCGTAGTGGGTTGTGACTCGTGGAACGGCAGCGCGGGCAGTATCCCGACTTCGCATCTGCCGCGTCGCGAGAAAAGCGCAGCTCCGACCAAGCCAAGCGCGGTGGCGCTTGCCGATTCGGCGCCCACGCAAGGCACGATACCTGCCGCACCCGAGCTACTTACGTCGGAATCTTTTCAGCAAGGCGCAAATACGGACCAAACGCATAGCACAGCACAAGTGCAGGCCAGTCCAAAAAACTTAACCAATGCCGATCAAGAGCCAAAAGGTCAGATCTCAAACGAAATCGCTGTCCCTATCAAACTGACTGCGGCAGAGTATTGCGATTGGTCGATACCCAGCTTTACAACTGAATGCAGGGATAGGACCGAGACAGCAGCATATTACGGATTGGACGCAAAGAAAAACTCTTACCCCACACCTGATCCGCGAGGAAACCGGAAACTTACCGCGGGTCAATTCGACACGGCTTTTGAACTTTCCTTCGACGAAAACAGTAAAACCCTCTATGCGACTATACGGGTCAAGCTCGTTCCCGTCGATCTGCACGCATGCGATGCATACGGAACGGTGTTGCCAGGACCGGACGGTAAGCCGCAGTCCGTACCTTTTCACCATGATTTGCATTGGAAAACGGCAGGACTTGGAGTTGGCAAACCGTCTAACGGTCTTGTCTTGAAATATCGCGACGGAACCGGCTCGCACTTTAACGTTGCAACCAAGAGGCAGCAGATTGAAGCTGTTTTAAATGCGCACGGAAGTAAGCTGATTCTTAACGGTTGTTCAAAAAATGCGGCCTGCGGATGTCGGGTATCGGTTGTATTTAGGGTGCAACTGCTGTTAAGTATTAACGACGCTCCAGTCGCAGATGGAAAACCGATCCATAAAATAATCAATCTATTTCCTCGAACGCAACGAGCCGACGCGGGGTCGTGGGGTGAGATCAACATGTTTCAACAGGCGCAATCAGATGGAAGGGTCGTTTGGGCAGACATGCCTAGTGATACAAACGTAATTGCGCACGAATGTGGACACCTCTTTAACTACCCAGATGAGTATTGGGAACTTGGCGGCTGGGTCCATGAGCAATACATCAAGGATCAGGAACTTAATTTTGCTTTGGGCATATCTAATCGAGGCAAGGAAACGTGGCAAATTTCTTCTGACAAAAACTTAATGGGTGGGGGTGCCAATATCCCCATTTCGACGGGCAAAGCAACTTCCCCAACGGCGACCGTCCATCCCTATTACCTTGAGTATATTAGACAACATTTTTGCGAACTGACCGGCGAAACGCCGCAGCACCTAAATGGTGACGCGGCCAGGCGCGTGTGGAGAAGATGGAGGGTTGGATATAATGCGTAATCTGTGCAAAACAAGTGCCACCCCATTATTTTTTAGAATTTTAGTTTTGGTTAGTATTTTATTTGGAGTGCTGAAAATGCCAGTAGCAGCCTATGCACACGCCCCTGATAACAATTCGAAACAAGCGGGTTTCGCTATTTCTGGAACGGGGGACCACCACTACGGCGCTAACAGCGTCGGTGTATGGTTTCCCTCGGGAAGGATTCGCCTTGGTTTATCTAATACACTGACGGATATGACCGACCAGAAATTCACAGGAGTTGGTATCGTTGACGCGGAGCTTTCCCCTAGTGACCTCGATATTGCAAAGGACATTTATAGCCGAATGTGTCGGGCTGCTGTTGAAGAGCCTCGGTCCGATCTTCAGGTCGATCCGATGATGAGTTATTCGGTGGGCTGCGTCGTAGACGAACAAGTGATTGAACACCAGGGCCGCATTGGTGATCTTCCGAAAGAACTTGCGTACCTTATTAACGACTTCTACCTGAAATCACTGAAACTAGATACAGACCGGGCTCGTATTGTGGCGAAGTTTGATGCGCAAGTTGTAGAGGTCAGTCGCGCAAAAAGCAAATTTCTCGTTGCTATTAGCTTCAAAAACGGGGGCAATTATCCAATTGAATTGCAGACGCCTGACCAATGGAAAAAACAGTTCGCCGAACGACTTGAAGTTAGTGGATTTAGTACCGGAGGCGGCGAATGGAGGGCTGATCTCGCGGGGACTACGCTGATAAATAAAGCGGACTATCCGACTGAGACCGTTGACCTCCCGATGGGAGTTTCGGGAACCTTCGTTACAATCCTTCCGGGCGAATCGGTCGTGTACAAATTTATTGCAGTGCCGACCGGAAAAGTGCCAAAAGGAACTTATAAATTTAACGTTTTAGTTGTTACGAGCATTGATGCCAAGGGGGTTTTCCCCAGCATGGGACGAGTCAATTTTGTTTCACCCAAAGTCTCGCGCGATGTCACGTTCGACGCTGATTTCCCTTCAACTTCCCAAGAATGGAACGAGTACGAAGCGCGCCATCGACAAGATATGTCCAGTTTCCCAGTCAAGCCAGGTGAGACTTTTGCGGAAGATGGATTCTACCGTTACGTGATTCACTCCCAACGCAGCCGCTTTGTTTTCAGCGGACGCAAGGGCGAGGTGGCAAGAAGCTATACCGCCATTGTCAATGAAAAGGGCGAGCCAATGGATGGCAGCCCGCACTGGATTTGGGAAGCTGATCGCGCGCTGGAAGACTACTGCATCGTTAACAATCCGTGTCCGCGCGATGGGCGGTGGACGTGGGCCAGTAACAATTCATTCAGAGATTACGTAGGCAATAATAATCGGTTCTTTGAACGTCGTTTTGTGGCCGGGGAATTAATGCCTGAGCTTGAGCTGAATGGCACCCTCTCTCACTACTCGTGGACATGGATAGGAGTGTGACATGAGGCGCGCGTTCATCAAGCAGGGAGATCAGACCGTGGCTGGCGGTTGGGTTATGGAAGGCATCGAGGATATGGAGCACGAGGGTACGCCTCTAAGTTTATCTATGCAAAAGTCGATGGCGCTGTTTTTGTCCGAGCGGCTAACGAACTAACACTTGAGTGTGGCGGCGCTTTCATCCAGATGAGATA
>NZ_FCOC02000044.1 GCF_001544455.2 Caballeronia sordidicola | reverse complement strand
CTACATAATCTCGTTTCTGTGCTGCAAACGCAGCGACGCGAAAGCGGCGGTGTTCCGAGGGTTGGAATGCTGGTGTTTTGGCGATGTTCTTTAAAAACTAACAGCCGATAAGTGTGGGCGCTTGGTGGTTTGCTTTGGGGTGTGGTGGTGTTTTCCGGGGTTTTTCGGGAGATGCTGCCGTGAAGCGAAAGTATCAAGTCTCACACTAGTATTAAGGTAGGTTTTGAGCGTCTTTCGGGTAACCGGAAGATGGGAGGAACTTGTCAGTACGTTGAGTGAGCGACCTATTCGGAAGAATAGAAAACAGTAACAGGCATTGAACTGAAGAGTTTGATCCTGGCTCAGATTGAACGCTGGCGGCATGCCTTACACATGCAAGTCGAACGGCAGCACGGGGGCAACCCTGGTGGCGAGTGGCGAACGGGTGAGTAATACATCGGAACGTGTCCTGTAGTGGGGGATAGCCCGGCGAAAGCCGGATTAATACCGCATACGATCTACGGAAGAAAGCGGGGGACCTTAGGGCCTCGCGCTATAGGGGCGGCCGATGGCAGATTAGCTAGTTGGTGGGGTAAAGGCCTACCAAGGCGACGATCTGTAGCTGGTCTGAGAGGACGACCAGCCACACTGGGACTGAGACACGGCCCAGACTCCTACGGGAGGCAGCAGTGGGGAATTTTGGACAATGGGGGCAACCCTGATCCAGCAATGCCGCGTGTGTGAAGAAGGCCTTCGGGTTGTAAAGCACTTTTGTCCGGAAAGAAAACCTTCGCTCTAATACAGTGGAGGGATGACGGTACCGGAAGAATAAGCACCGGCTAACTACGTGCCAGCAGCCGCGGTAATACGTAGGGTGCGAGCGTTAATCGGAATTACTGGGCGTAAAGCGTGCGCAGGCGGTTCGTTAAGACAGATGTGAAATCCCCGGGCTTAACCTGGGAACTGCATTTGTGACTGGCGAGCTAGAGTATGGCAGAGGGGGGTAGAATTCCACGTGTAGCAGTGAAATGCGTAGAGATGTGGAGGAATACCGATGGCGAAGGCAGCCCCCTGGGCCAATACTGACGCTCATGCACGAAAGCGTGGGGAGCAAACAGGATTAGATACCCTGGTAGTCCACGCCCTAAACGATGTCAACTAGTTGTTGGGGATTCATTTCCTTAGTAACGTAGCTAACGCGTGAAGTTGACCGCCTGGGGAGTACGGTCGCAAGATTAAAACTCAAAGGAATTGACGGGGACCCGCACAAGCGGTGGATGATGTGGATTAATTCGATGCAACGCGAAAAACCTTACCTACCCTTGACATGGTCGGAACCTGGCTGAAAGGCTGGGGTGCTCGAAAGAGAACCGATACACAGGTGCTGCATGGCTGTCGTCAGCTCGTGTCGTGAGATGTTGGGTTAAGTCCCGCAACGAGCGCAACCCTTGTCCTTAGTTGCTACGCAAGAGCACTCTAAGGAGACTGCCGGTGACAAACCGGAGGAAGGTGGGGATGACGTCAAGTCCTCATGGCCCTTATGGGTAGGGCTTCACACGTCATACAATGGTCGGAACAGAGGGCTGCCAACCCGTGAGGGGGAGCTAATCCCAGAAAACCGATCGTAGTCCGGATCGTAGTCTGCAACTCGACTACGTGAAGCTGGAATCGCTAGTAATCGCGGATCAGCATGCCGCGGTGAATACGTTCCCGGGTCTTGTACACACCGCCCGTCACACCATGGGAGTGGGTTTTACCAGAAGTGGCTAGTCTAACCGCAAGGAGGACGGTCACCACGGTAGGATTCATGACTGGGGTGAAGTCGTAACAAGGTAGCCGTATCGGAAGGTGCGGCTGGATCACCTCCTTTCTCGAGCTCAACGCTTTGAACAAAGCACTGAAGTGCTCACGCTTATCGGCTGTAAGAAGACAGGCTAAGGGTCTGTAGCTCAGTTGGTTAGAGCACCGTCTTGATAAGGCGGGGGTCGTTGGTTCGAATCCAACCAGACCCACCATGATTCGCTTGAGTGATGATTAACGAATGCGTTAAGCGTCATAAAAGAGGAATGACGGACCCTTCAGCATCAAGGTACGGGGGGATTAGCTCAGCTGGGAGAGCACCTGCTTTGCAAGCAGGGGGTCGTCGGTTCGATCCCGTCATCCTCCACCAATCACCAACGCAGATTTTTTATACCTGTGAGCAGAAAAGTGCTTGCGGTGTCGTGTGAAAAATACGCATTGGCGATTGAGCCAGTCAGTAAGCGGTTTTAAGCATAGCGCTTGAAGTCGTGCTGTCGTTCTTTAACAATCTGGAAGAAGTAGTAAAGAGATTCACGAAAATACACTTAGAGATGGGTGTATGAGTAGGTGAATCAGGGTTGTGATTGTATCAATGTATGAAAAGTTATCGAGAGATGGCTTGGAATACGGCGCAACACGAATACTCAACCTATGGCGCGCGTGTTGAGAGACACACTCGTTATAGGGTCAAGCGAACAAGTGCATGTGGTGGATGCCTTGGCGATCACAGGCGATGAAGGACGCGGTAGCCTGCGAAAAGCTTCGGGGAGCTGGCAAACGAGCTTTGATCCGAAGATGTCCGAATGGGGAAACCCGGCCCGTATGGGTCATCCTGGAGTGAATACATAGCTCCAGTGAAGCGAACGCGGTGAACTGAAACATCTAAGTAACCGCAGGAAAAGAAATCAACCGAGATTCCCAAAGTAGTGGCGAGCGAAATGGGATCAGCCTGTACCTTTTAGCATCATTGTTAGCCGAACGCTCTGGAAAGTGCGGCCATAGCAGGTGATAGCCCTGTAGGCGAAAACAGCGATGTGGAACTAGGGGTACGACAAGTAGGGCGGGACACGTGAAATCCTGTCTGAAGATGGGGGGACCATCCTCCAAGGCTAAATACTCGTGATCGACCGATAGTGAACCAGTACCGTGAGGGAAAGGCGAAAAGAACCCCGGGAGGGGAGTGAAATAGATCCTGAAACCGCATGCATACAAACAGTCGGAGCCTTGAAAGGGGTGACGGCGTACCTTTTGTATAATGGGTCAGCGACTTACGTTCAGTAGCAAGCTTAACTGATTAAGGCAGGCGTAGCGAAAGCGAGTCCGAATAGGGCGTCTCAGTTGCTGGGCGTAGACCCGAAACCAAGTGATCTATCCATGGCCAGGTTGAAGGTGCGGTAACACGTACTGGAGGACCGAACCCACTAATGTTGAAAAATTAGGGGATGAGCTGTGGATAGGGGTGAAAGGCTAAACAAACTTGGAAATAGCTGGTTCTCTCCGAAAACTATTTAGGTAGTGCCTCGTGTATCACCTTCGGGGGTAGAGCACTGTCATGGTTGTGGGGTCCATTGCGGATTACTACGCCATAGCAAACTCCGAATACCGAAGAGTGCAATCACGGGAGACAGACATCGGGTGCTAACGTCCGGTGTCAAGAGGGAAACAACCCAGACCGCCAGCTAAGGTCCCCAAATATTGCTAAGTGGGAAACGAAGTGGGAAGGCTAAAACAGTCAGGAGGTTGGCTTAGAAGCAGCCACCCTTTAAAGAAAGCGTAATAGCTCACTGATCGAGTCGTCCTGCGCGGAAGATGTAACGGGGCTAAGCAATATACCGAAGCTGCGGATGCATATTTATATGCATGGTAGGAGAGCGTTCCGTAAGCCTGTGAAGGTGCATTGAAAAGTGTGCTGGAGGTATCGGAAGTGCGAATGCTGACATGAGTAGCGATAAAGGGGGTGAAAAGCCCCCTCGCCGTAAGCCCAAGGTTTCCTACGCAACGTTCATCGGCGTAGGGTGAGTCGGCCCCTAAGGCGAGGCAGAAATGCGTAGCTGATGGGAAGCAGGTTAATATTCCTGCACCATTGTTAAATGCGATGGGGGGACGGATCGCGGAAGGTTGTCCGGGTGTTGGAAGTCCCGGTCCTTGCATTGGAGAAGGCGCTTAGGCAAATCCGGGCGCGGAATTCAAGGGTGCGAGGCCATTCACTTCGGTGAAGAAGCAATCGGAAGTGGTTCCAAGAAAAGCCTCTAAGCTTCAGTTTAACAAGACCGTACCGCAAACCGACACAGGTGGGCGAGATGAGTATTCTAAGGCGCTTGAGAGAACTCGGGAGAAGGAACTCGGCAAATTGGTACCGTAACTTCGGGATAAGGTACGCCCCTGTAGCTTGAATGGCCTGCGCCATGAGGGTGAAGGGGTTGCAATAAACTGGTGGCTGCGACTGTTTAATAAAAACACAGCACTCTGCAAACACGAAAGTGGACGTATAGGGTGTGACGCCTGCCCGGTGCCGGAAGATTAAATGATGGGGTGCAAGCTCTTGATTGAAGTCCCGGTAAACGGCGGCCGTAACTATAACGGTCCTAAGGTAGCGAAATTCCTTGTCGGGTAAGTTCCGACCTGCACGAATGGCGTAACGATGGCCACACTGTCTCCTCCCGAGACTCAGCGAAGTTGAAGTGTTTGTGATGATGCAATCTCCCCGCGGCTAGACGGAAAGACCCCATGAACCTTTACTGTAGCTTTGCATTGGACTTTGAACCGATCTGTGTAGGATAGGTGGGAGGCTATGAAACGGGAACGCTAGTTTCCGTGGAGCCGTCCTTGAAATACCACCCTGGTTTGTTTGAGGTTCTAACCTTGGCCCGTGATCCGGGTCGGGGACAGTGCATGGTAGGCAGTTTGACTGGGGCGGTCTCCTCCCAAAGTGTAACGGAGGAGTACGAAGGTACGCTAGGTACGGTCGGAAATCGTGCTGATAGTGCAATGGCATAAGCGTGCTTAACTGCGAGACCGACAAGTCGAGCAGGTGCGAAAGCAGGTCATAGTGATCCGGTGGTTCTGTATGGAAGGGCCATCGCTCAACGGATAAAAGGTACTCTGGGGATAACAGGCTGATACCGCCCAAGAGTTCATATCGACGGCGGTGTTTGGCACCTCGATGTCGGCTCATCTCATCCTGGGGCTGTAGCCGGTCCCAAGGGTATGGCTGTTCGCCATTTAAAGAGGTACGTGAGCTGGGTTTAAAACGTCGTGAGACAGTTTGGTCCCTATCTGCCGTGGGCGTTGGATATTTGAAGGGGGCTGCTCCTAGTACGAGAGGACCGGAGTGGACGAACCTCTGGTGTACCGGTTGTCACGCCAGTGGCATCGCCGGGTAGCTATGTTCGGAAGAGATAACCGCTGAAAGCATCTAAGCGGGAAACTCGCCTTGAGATGAGATATCCCTGGAGCTTTAAGCTCCTTGAAGGGTCGTTCTAGACCAGGACGTTGATAGGTCAGGTGTGGAAGTGCAGTAATGCATTAAGCTAACTGATACTAATTGCCCGTAAGGCTTGATCCTATAACCAGTGTGTTTCGGCTGCCAATGCCGTAGCCAGAACCGCTCGGGTTGAGATCATGTTGTGCCAGTAACAACCACAACCCCAAGCAACATCAGTAACCACGAGGCGCTCAACAAGCGAACTCGACTACTTCTTCCCCAGATTGGTTGTATCGACCAGAAAACCGATACAACACCCCTTTATGCCTGATGACCATAGCGAGTTGGTACCACCCCTTCCCATCCCGAACAGGACCGTGAAACGACTCCACGCCAATGATAGTGCGGATTCCCGTGTGAAAGTAGGTAATCGTCAGGCTCCCCATTCGCTGAAATACACTCAGCATAAACGCAAAAACCCCACCCAACTCGGTGGGGTTTTTGCGTTTA
>NZ_FCOC02000043.1 GCF_001544455.2 Caballeronia sordidicola | reverse complement strand
AACACCAGCATTCCAACCCTCGGAACACCGCCGCTTTCGCGTCGCTGCGTTTGCAGCACAGAAACGAGATTATGTAGAACTCTTCGCTTTACGTCAACAGGTTTTTTTTACCGCATCGTGACAAACTTCGAATCACAACCACCTGGACCGCGATTCCCTGCGAAGGCCGTGTTACCTGGCTCTCCGGCTACTGGAATCAAACTACAAATCCCCTAATTTCCCGCTTCTCTTCGCCCCATCCAGAAGCGAAGGGCCGAATTCTAGTGCGCCCTTACCGCTTCCGCAAGAGGTTTATGAAAAGAATATTAAGCTGCGGCGTTCATTTGAAGAAAGCGCCGCGCACGAGGCGACAGGTAGCGGCCGTGGATTCAAAAGAAAAACCCTGCAGCGGTAAAACCGGCACAGGGTTCGAAGACTTCATGAAACTGCTTGAGATACTTATATGGTGCCGGCTGCAGGACTCGAACCCGCCACCTTCTGATTACAAATCAACTGCTCTACCTGATGAGCTAAGCCGGCGAAGTCAGCGATATTACTTCATTTGACGACCTTGAGGTGAGCCCGGCCAGTGGATTTTGATCCATCGTCGTCGGGAGGCAACTCGTCGTCATCTCGTGTTGACGCGACCGGCTCGCGGCGTTCTATCCGCTCCGCTCCGCTCTCGTCCGGCCCCAACTCCGATGAGCGCGGCCCATCCGAGCCCGACACATCGGGCGCGGCGCCAATTGCAGCGGGATCGACGGGAAACGCCATGCCCTGGCCGTTTTCACGTGCATAAATAGCGAGCACGTTGGCGACCTGCACTTCGATCTTGTGCGACTTGCCGGAAAATCGTGCACTGAACTCGATCCACTCATTGCCCATCTGCAACTGGCTCGTGGCTTCGAAGCTGATGTTCAGCACGATCTCGTCATTACGCACGAATTGCCGCGGCACACGCGTGCCATTGTCCACACGGACTGCTATGTGCGGTGTGAAGCCGTTATCCGTGCACCACTCGTAGAGCGCGCGCAGTAGATACGGCTTGGTGGAAATCTCTTGCATCGGCTTGTCCTCTATCGATGCGAAGCGCCGCCGGTCGAGCCAGCGCGCTCCGCAATCGGATACGTTAGCGACGCATCACTTTTTCCGAAGGCGTCAGCGCTTCGATGTAAGCCGGCCGGCTGAAAATGCGCTCGGCGTACTTCATCAACGGCGCGGCGTTCTTCGAGAGCTCGATGCCATAGTGATCCAGACGCCACAACAGCGGCGCAATGGCGACGTCGAGCATGGAAAACTCTTCGCCGAGCATGTACTTGTTCTTCAGGAAGATCGGCGCAAGCTGCGTCAGGCGGTCGCGAATGGCGTTGCGCGCCTTTTCGTGATTTTTTTCCGCCGCCTTGCCCTTCTCGTTTTCCAGCGTGCCGACATGCACGAACAGCTCTTTTTCGAAGTTCAGCAAAAACAGGCGAGCGCGGGCGCGCTGGACCGGATCGGCGGGCATCAGTTGCGGATGCGGGAAACGCTCGTCGATGTATTCGTTGATGATGTTCGATTCGTACAGGATCAGGTCGCGCTCGACCAGAATCGGCACCTGGCCGTACGGGTTCATCACCGCAATGTCTTCGGGCTTGTTGAACAGGTCAACGTCGCGGATTTCGAAGTCCATGCCCTTTTCGAACAACACCAGCCGGCAGCGCTGGGAGAACGGGCAAGTAGTGCCGGAGTACAAAACCATCATGATTAAAAGTCCCTTCAGAAAACATAAGGGCCAGCGTGCGAAAAGCGCCTTCTGCGAGGCGCTTTGTCGACGCTGACCCACACCGATCGCGGCGTGTTATTTAATCTGCTTCCAGTATGCCGCGTTGAGGCGCCACGCCAAAAAGCTCAAAATTCCCAAAAACATCAGGACCCAGACGCCCAGCTGTTTTCGCGTCTGCTGGGCCGGCTCCGCCATCCACGAAAGGTACGAAACCAGATCGGCCATAGCCGAATCATAATCTACTGGCGACATCGTCCCCTGAGTCACCTGGGTATAACCCGCGAAATGTTTCACTTTTTCGCCAGTTTTCTCATCGACTTCCGTGTCGAATTTTGCCGTCCGCGTGCCCTGCAACTCCCAAAGCACATGCGGCATTGCGACGTTTTCATATACGCGATTGTTCCAGCCGGTCGGCCGGGTATCGTCGCGATAAAAACTGCGCAAATACGTGTAGATCCAATCCTTCCCGCGCGCCCTCGCCTCAACCGACAAATCCGGCGGCGACGAGCCGAACCACGCTTTTGCGTCGTCCGGACGCATGGCGACGGTCATTGTGTTGCCGATCTTGTCCGTAGTGAACAGCAAATTCGCCTGAATTTCCTTTGGATCGATGCCAATGTCCGTCAGCCGGTTGTAACGCATCAAATTCGCGCTGTGGCAGTTCAGGCAGTAGTTTACAAACAATTTTGCGCCATGTTGAAGCGAAGCGAAATTGTCGGCGCTGTCGGGCGCGGCATCGAGCGGCACGTTTTCCTGCGCGTGCGCCGGCGCGAGGCCAAACGCCATCAATGACGCGCCGATCAGCGCAAGTTTAGAGAGCCATTTTTTCATCGTCTTGTCTCCATTCGGTCTGTGCGCGAGGTCAATGCGGCTTGAACCGTACGCGGTCGGGCGGCTGCTTGAAGCGGCCGCGCGTCGTCCAGAAGGGCATGCCGAGGAAAAAAGCGAAATAGATCAGCGCACAGATCTGCGCGATCAACGTTCCCGCCGGCGACGGCGGTTTCGTGCCGAGATAGCCCAGCACGAGGAACGCGAACACGAAGACACCATAGAAAATCTTGTGGAACAGCGGGCGGTATCGGATGGATTTGACCGGGCTTCGGTCAAGCCACGGCAGGAAGAAGAGCGAAACGACGGCCGTGCCCATCACCACCACGCCCCAGAACTTCGATTCGGTCAGCGCCATGAACACAATGATCAGCAACGCCAGCACCGGCAATCCGAACCGCCACTTTCCGCGCCCGCGCAGCAAGGCCAGCACGCCAAGCAACGCGATGATCACCATCAGCACGATCTTGAACGGATCAGTGGTCGCGCGCAGCATGGCGTAGAAAGCGGTGAAGTACCAGACCGGGGCGATCTCGTTCGGCGTTTGCAGCGCATTCGCCGGTACGAAATTGTTGGCTTCCAGGAAGTAGCCGCCCATTTCCGGCGCGAAGAAAACGATCGCGGCGAAGATGAACAGGAACACACACACGCCCATGAAATCGTGGACCGAGTAATACGGATGGAACGGGATGCCGTCGAGCGGAATGCCCTTTTCGTCCTTCTTGGCCTTGATCTCGATGCCATCCGGGTTGTTCGATCCGACTTCGTGCAGCGCGACCAGATGTGCGACCACCAAACCGATCAGCACCAGCGGAATGGCGATCACGTGGAACGCGAAGAAGCGGTTCAGCGTCACGTCCGACACGACGTAATCACCGCGAATCCATAGCGACAGATCCGGCCCGATAAACGGTATCGCCGAGAACAGATTGACGATCACCTGCGCGCCCCAGAACGACATTTGTCCCCACGGCAGCAAATATCCGAAGAACGCTTCTGCCATCAGGCACAGGAAAATAGCGCAGCCGAAGATCCAGACGAGTTCACGCGGTTTTCTGTACGACCCGTACATCAGCCCGCGAAACATGTGCAGATAGACGACGACAAAAAACATCGACGCGCCTGTGGAATGCAGGTAGCGAATGAGCCAACCCCACGGCACCTCGCGCATGATGTATTCAACCGATGCAAACGCCAGCGTCGCGTCGGGCTTGTAGTTCATCACGAGGAAAATGCCGGTGACGATCTGGATCACGAGCACGAGCAGCGCGAGCGATCCGAAGAAGTACCAAAAGTTGAAGTTTTTCGGCGCGTAGTACTCGGAAACGTGCGCTTTCCACGTCGATGTCAGCGGAAAACGCCGATCGATCCAGCCCAGAAAACCGCTTGTCTCCACGTCTTTATCGGTCGTCGCCATTTACGCTTCTCCCTTTTCGTCCTTGCCAATCACGAGTGACGTCGCCGACGTGAACATGTACGGCGGAATGTCGAGGTTCTGCGGTGCTGGCTTGTTCTTGAAGACGCGGCCGGCCATGTCGTAGGTCGAACCGTGGCACGGGCAGAGAAAACCGCCGGGCCAGTCATCGGGGAGATTGGGTTGCGCGCCTTCCTGAAAGCGCGGCGTGGGCGTGCAGCCAAGATGCGTGCAGACAGCGACGGCGACAAACAAATTCTTGTGTTCCGGACGCGAGCGGAATTCGTTGTTGCAGTATTCCGGCAGCGGCATCGTGAATTCTTTCTTCGAATGCGGATCGGCGAGTTCGGGATCGGCTTTCTTTACATCGGCGAGCATTTCGTCGGTGCGGTTCACAATCCACACCGGTTTGCCGCGCCAGGCGACGGTCATCATGTCGCCAGGCTTGAGACCAGATATATCTACCTCGACCGGCGCGCCTGCCGCCTTGGCTTTTTCCGACGGTGCAAACGAACCGACAAACGGGACGACTGTGGCAACACCACCGAGTCCGCCTGCTACGGTTGTCGCAATCAGCCAGGTTCTGCGGCCGCCGTCGACGCGTTGATCTTCGTTGTCTCGCATCACACGCCCCACTTCTGAGTTGGATTTATACCGTCAGTCCGTTCTACCGACGCTAGTGTGCGCGAATGGAGTCGTCATTTACAAGAGTTGAATAGCAAAAAACGCTCGAAGTCCTTCATTCTTAAGGGTTTCCCCGCACCTTTTGGTCACTTTCAAATGAAGGGTTTATTTACGGAGTGTGATTAATTATTGCAGCGCAAGATAATCACACCGGATTATCGATATCGATAAAGACGTGTTCAATATCGAAATGCTCGGCCACATGGGCGCCAAGCGCCTGCACGCCATAGCGCTCGGTTGCATGATGCCCTGCCGCAACGTAAGCCACGCCGCTCTCCGCTGCGATGTGCATGGTCTGCTCCGACACTTCGCCGCTGATGTAGACATCGGCGCCGGCCGCAATGGCGTCATCGAAAAAACCTTGCGCGCCCCCGGTGCACCAGGCCACGCGGCGCAATTCCGTATCCGGATTGCCAAAGACGAGCGGCTTGCGGCCCAGTTCGTTTTCGATTGTCGCGGTGAAATGCTCGAGGGACAGTGACATGGGTAACGAAGCAATCCAGCCGAGGTCCTGATCGCCAAAACGATTATCGGCGATCAACCCAAGCCGCGCGCCAAGCTGCGCGTTGTTGCCGAACTCGGGATGCGAGTCGAGCGGCAGGTGATAGGCGAATAAATTGAGATCGTTTGCAAGCAGCGTTTTCAACCGCTGATATTTGCGCCCCGTGACTTGCGGCGCCTCGTTCTTCCAGAAGTAGCCGTGATGCACGAGCACAGCGTCCGCGCCCCACTCGGCCGCGGCCTCCAGGAACGCCAGCGACGCCGTCACACCCGTCGCCAGTTTCCCGACGCGGCGCGAGCCTTCAACCTGCAATCCGTTCGGGCAATAGTCCTTGAAGCGTCCTATTTCCAGCAGATTGTTCAGATACAATTCGAGTTCGATCCGATCCATGAATTCCTCTATTCCATCAAATGCTTAGACGCTTCTGGCTGTTTTTTGCCCAAGCGGTGACCGTGCTGTTGGCGCTGATGTTCATCGTCGCGACCTTGAAACCGCAGTGGCTTCAACGCCAGGGAACGTTCGGCAAGCAGCTCGCCGAGCCGATTGTCGCGTTGCAGGAAGTGGCTCCCAGCATTGGTTCCCGGCCTGTTCAGTCGTCATATGCGGACGGTGCACAGAAAGCCATGCCCGCCGTGGTCAACGTGTTTTCGAGCAAGGACGGGTCGCTGCCGCCCGATCCACGCGCGAAAGATCCGTTGTTCCGCTATTTCTTCGGCGATAAAAACAAGCGCAAAGGCGACGAAACGCCCGCGTCGAATCTCGGTTCAGGCGTGATCGTCAGCTCCGAAGGCTACATTCTAACGAACCAGCATGTCGTCGACGGGGCAGATCAAATTGAAGTTGCGCTCGCCGATGGCCGGACGTCATCGGCGAAGGTGATTGGCGTCGATCCCGAAACCGATCTCGCCGTGCTGAAGATCAACATGACGAACCTGCCCATCATCACGCTCGGCCGCATGGACCAGACGCGCGTGGGCGACGTGGTGCTCGCGATCGGCAATCCGTTCGGCGTCGGGCAGACGGTAACCATGGGAATTGTCAGCGCGCTCGGGCGCAATCACCTGGGCATCAATACGTTCGAGAACTTCATCCAGACCGACGCCGCGATCAATCCGGGTAATTCGGGCGGTGCGCTCGTGGATGTGAACGGCAATCTGCTCGGCATCAATACAGCGATTTATTCACGCAGTGGCGGGTCGCTGGGTATCGGCTTCGCGATTCCTGTTTCGACCGCGCGCAGCGTGCTGGAAAGCATCATTACCACAGGCACCGTGACGCGCGGCTGGATTGGCGTGGAACCGCAGGACGTGACGCCGGAAATCGCAGAATCGTTCGGGCTGGAACAGAAGTCCGGCGCGATCGTGGCGGGCG
>NZ_FCOC02000042.1 GCF_001544455.2 Caballeronia sordidicola | reverse complement strand
ACGGCACAAGATTGCGACGAAATCGCATTGTACGATCCTGAGTTCGAGCAATGGCATTTTGTGCCGTACACCGGACGCGGCAACGCGAACGTGAGGTAAGACCGAGGGTTTCGAGCAACGAATGTTGGTCGGAAACACCGTCGTTGGTTTGTGGGGTAAGCAAGGGGGTAGGCGGGATGAATTTTCCGAAAAGACCCGCTGGGTAAGGATTTGCGGGCGATCGTTTCTTTGTCGCCGAAGGACCAAGAAATGAAGTTCCGCCACGGACAGCGGCTAATAGCGCTAAAAATATCAACGAACAAAAAACGCGCGACGAGCTAAAAAGCAGGACCCCGTCCGCACCGCCCCCAAGTGCAAACGAAAACCCCTCTCAAACAAACCGCCGCGCCAGCAAACAAAGAATCTCATACATAAGCGTAGCGGCAACAAGTGAGGTATTCCCGCTAGGATCGTATGGTGGTGAAACTTCCACCACATCCCCTCCGACCCAATTCAAACCCTCCAACCCACGCAGCAGCGCCTGCGTCTCGCGCGTTGTCAGCCCGCCAATCTCCGGCGTCCCCGTCCCCGGTGTATAAACCGGATCAAGCCCATCTACATCAAGTGAAAGATACGCTTGACCATTCCCCACGACCTTGCGCGCTTCCTCAATGATCGCACCCACGCCGCGCGCCTCGAACTCTTCAATAAACACCACCCGCATGCCGCTTTCCAGCGAATACCGCCATCCTTCATCCGAATTTTGCGCACCGCGAATGCCAATCTGGATCGTGCGCTTCGGGTCAAGCAGACCGGCTTCAACCGCCCGTCGAAACGGCGCGCCATGCGTGAATCTGGATCCCTTGAAACTGTCCCACGTATCGGTATGAGCATCGATATGCACCATGCCAATAGGCGCCTTCGGCGCCATCGCCTGGAAAATCGGATAAGTAATCGAATGATCGCCGCCCGCACTCAACGCAATCTTGCCGGCCGCAAAAATGGGCTCGAAGAAGCGCCGGATGTCTTCGTGCGAACGCTCGAGATGAAAGAGATCGGTAAAAGGCACATCGCCAATATCGCCGACGCGGCATGCATCGAAGGGATTGAAACGCGTCACATGATGGATGGCGCGCGTCATGCTCGACATGTTGCGGATCTCGCGCGGACCAAAGCGCGCACCAGGACGCGCCGTGACACCGCCATCGAAGGGCACGCCCGCCAGCACGATATCGAGCTCATCGATACTCGTGCAATACGGCACACGCATGAATGTTGGAATGCCGCTGAAACGCGGCAGCGCCATCTGGCTTCTATCGGTGCCGGGCATGATGGTCTCGTCAGAAAGTAGGCGGTGTATTGGTCCACAGCACGCGTGTCACCGTCTCGCCCGGATTGCGGTAACTGTGCGGCACGGTGCTGGGGAAATAGAACGTGTCGCCAGGATGCAGCAGATAACGCTCGTCGCCAAGCGTCAGCTCGAACTCGCCTTCGATCACATAGCCGAGTTCCTCGCCCGCGTGGCTGATCTGTTCGTCGCTGCTTGCAAGCGGCTCGATCACGTGAATATCGCTTTGCAGCAACTGTCCGGCAGCCGGCACGATCACGCGCTCGAGCATGATAGAAAGCCGCTTTCCCGCCGATGGAAACTCGGTCGTCGGGCGCTCGCTCGCACGCTGCACCGGCGAGGTGTTGATGTCCGGCCCGGACACGAGCGCGCCCACGTTGGTGGACAACGCCAGCGCAATCTTGTGCAGCGTCGCGAGCGACGGCTGCGCATGACCGCCTTCCAGTTTGGACAACATGCTTTCCGAGCAGCCGGCCTGCTCCGCGAGCGCCTTCAGGGTCAGTTGCTTCACCATGCGCGCGTGCTTGAGACGCACGCCCAGCGCCGCAGCCGGATCGGGCTGCACCTCTGCCGGTTTGCCGGCGCTCTGGCGCGCGTTGGCCGATTTGCGTGCTGCGGGAGTTTTCGTGGCCACCGGAAGGCTCTTCTAAAAGTTGGAGGGTCTACGCCAGCACCGTGAATTCGACTTCAAGCGGATTGAGCGCATTGATGGGAATAATATCCTGCGGACACGCCGACATCACCACCACACAATCCATCAGCGCCTTGATGTCCACATGATCGCCTGCCTTCGATACCGGCGCGAGCCACTCGATGGAATAGTCCGGCTTGATGGGAATGTTCATCCACAGGTTGAACGGTTGCGGCACTTCGCGTGCACGCAAGCCAATGGCTTTTAACGCCATGCGCATGTTGTCGGCACAGTTGTCGTGATACCCATGCACGCCGAGATTCTTGTATCGATACAAATCGCAAGCCGCCATCAGCGTGTCGTGGACGCCTGGAGACGTATCGGCAACGAGTTCGGCAATCGGCCGCCGATGGTTGGTCATCAGCGGATCGCCGGCTTGCGGAATCACCTTGTCCAGCGACGCGCGAGCGTGCTCGAACGAAAGGAATTCGTCGAGGTGATTCGCGTTGAAGATCCACGTGTCGCAGACCTGCGTGCCATGGGTGTTGATGATGCGGATCGTCTGCCCCGCCTGCACGCGTACAGCGCGGCCGTTGCGCGCTGGCACCGTATAGGTCTTGCCGATCTCCGGCGTGCCGTCGGCGGAAATGGGTTCGCGCAGCGTGGCGTTCTCGCCGAGTTCGTGGCTGTTGTCATGATGATGTTCAACGTGCGGCGTGCTCATGGTGACTCCTTCAGTCGTATAAGTTTCAAGGTGCTTCGTTGCAGAGATGGACCAGGCAGTGCGCGAGCGCGCGCGTACCCAGAACGAGGTGATCGTCGCCGGTGGATTCCGCCGGGTTATGGCTGATGCCGCCGCGACTTGGGACGAAGAGCATTGCGCTCGGACAATGCTTCGCGAGATACATGGCGTCGTGGAACGCGCCAGAGGTGATGTTCATTGAAGGCGCTGATAGCGCGTTGCATGCATCCTTCACGCGCCGGATGATCGAGGGCGCGAATTCGACCGGCGGATGGGCGAACAGCACTTCACGCGAGACCGCATGACGTTCTACGCATGCGTCCAGCTGTTTGTCGAACGCATGAAGAACAGAGGCGTCCGGATGACGGAAGTCCACAGTGAACGTCACGTCCGATGCAATCGTGTTGATGGAGTTCGGGAGCACGGTCCATCGGCCGAACGTGATGCGGGTGTCATCGCGCCCAAGCTCGTGAGCAAGCGCCGATAGCTCCGCGCGCACCGCAAGCGCAAGCGTCATGGCGTCGTGGCGGGCATGCATGGGCGTGGTGCCGGCATGCGCCGCCGCGCCCTTGCAGTGCACCGCGTACCAGCGCACGCCCTGAATGCCCGTGACCACGCCGAGAGGAACATCGGCGAGTTCGAGCAACGGGCCTTGCTCGATATGCAATTCCATAAACGCATGCGCCTGCGCTTGTACGGGCCGTGTTGCAAGAGAAGGAAACGCGTCACGATGCGCGGCGAGCGCAGCCGCAAGCGTGATGCCTTCGCTGTCCCTTGCTTGCATGTAGCGTTCGATCAATACGGGATCGGTGAATGCACTCGATCCCATCGCGCCGGGTTGAAAACGCGTGCCTTCTTCGTTGGTCCACGCAACCACTTCAAGCGGGCGGCGCGTCCGTATGTTGGCATCGTTCAAAGCGGCCAGGCATTCGAGGCCTGCAAGCACGCCGTAACAGCCGTCGAGTTTTCCGCCGGTGGGTTGCGTATCTGTATGGCTGCCGGTCATGACCGGCGGCAGATTCTCCAGCCCCTCCCGACGGAAGAAGAGGTTCGCGCACGCGTCCGTACGCACGCTACAGCCAAGCGCAAGGGCACGGTCAATCAAGTGGCGGCGCGCGTCAATATCGATCGAAGAAAGCGCAGGCCGATCCACGCCGCCGTCCTCACGCGCGCCAAAACGCGCAAGCGTCTGGATGGAATCAAGCAGACGCGCTGCATTGACGCTGGATGCT
This sequence comes from Caballeronia sordidicola, assembly GCF_001544455.2. Taxonomy (GTDB): domain Bacteria; phylum Pseudomonadota; class Gammaproteobacteria; order Burkholderiales; family Burkholderiaceae; genus Caballeronia; species Caballeronia sordidicola. The sequence goes on along the minus strand of NZ_FCOC02000042.1, from coordinate 4,639 downwards.
GTGCTGAGTGCGTCGTCCTGCATCACTCGGCTCCCACGACTGGTGTCAGGCTGCGATCGAACCATGGCTTGAGAAACTGTTGCAAGCGCGGCGTGCGCGTGTTGCCGAAGATTTGCGCGGGCGGCCCTGCTTCAACGATCTTTCCGGCTTCCATGAACACGACGTGATCCGAGATCTTGGCGGCAAAACTCATCTCGTGCGTGACCATCACCATGGTCATGCCGTCTTGCGCAAGCGATCGGATCACGCTCAGCACTTCTTCCACGAGTTCGGGATCGAGCGCAGAGGTAGGTTCGTCGAGCAGCATGACTTCCGGTTCTATCGCGAGCGCGCGGGCAATGCCCACGCGCTGCTGCTGTCCGCCGCTCAATGACGCGGGATACGTGTTCGCCTTTTCTACCAAGCCTACGCGCTCGAGCGCCGCATGCGCCTGTTTGCGGGCATCGGCCTTGCCCGCTTTCTTCGACAACACCAGCGGCGCCGCCACATTGCCGAGCACCGTCATGTGCGGCCACAGGTTGAATTGCTGAAAGACCATGGAGACAGGCCGGCGCACTTCCGCGATGCTCTTTTCACTATCGCGGTCACGTTCGGCGCGCCCCGCTGATCTATAACCCAGCAACTGGCCTTTGATCCACACCTCGCCTTCATCGTAGGCTTCGAGGAAGTTCATGCAGCGCAGCGCTGTGGTCTTGCCGGAACCCGAGGGACCAATCAGCGAGACAATTTCGCCGCGCTGCACTTTAAGGTCGATGCCCTTGAGCACACGATTGGCGCCGTACGATTTGCCCACGGCGCGAAGTTCGAGAATGGGAAGTGAGCTCATGAGGTCTTTCGCGCAGGTGCGATGAACACCGCCGCCCACTTGAAACTGACGGCGACACATTGCGTAAGGAGCCAGTAGCAGATGATCAACATCGCATACGGGCCGATATACGTGTAGGTAGCCGAAACAATATCGCTTGCGGTCATTGTCAGTTCGGGCACCGTGATGATGGATGCAACCGCGCTTTCCTTGATGACGAGAATGGTCTGGTTCGCAAGCAAGGGTAAGGCGAAGGCCACGGCCTGAGGCAATTCGATGCTTCGAAACGCCGGCCATCGGCCAATCCCGAATGCGCGCGCCGCTTCCATGTGGCCGCGCGGAATGCTGGCCCAGCCCGCGCGGAAAATCTCCGCGAAATACGCGGCGGAATACACCGCGAGCGACACAATGGTCGCCTGCACGGCGGTCATCGTGATGCCGATGACGGGCAGGCCGAAGTAGACGATCACCAGTTGCGAAAGATAGGGCGTTCCGCGAACGAGCCACACATACACGCGATAAGGCAGGCCGAGCCAGCGCGCATACCGTATGCGCAACGCGTTCAGGGCGAAGCCGCCCAGCGCGCCAATGAGGGCCGCCAGCAAGCTGACTTCGAGCGTGACGAGGATGGCGTCCGCAAAGCGTGGAGTGAGCGCGAGGAAGCTGTTCATGATGGTTTCATGCCCGCCGCGCCATGCGCCGTTCGATCCCGCGTCCGGCCAGGGAAAGCAATGACGTGATCGCCAGGTAAAAGCACGCCGCGAGCGTATAGACTTCGAGCGGCCGATAGCTGACTGAGGACAGTTGCTGCCCGACACGCATCAGGTCGGTCACCGAAATCACCGAGACCACCGCCGACGCCTTGACGATATCGATCATCTCCGAGACCAGCGCCGGCAGCGTCAACGTGACGACCTGGGGAATCTCGATGTGCCATAACGTCTGGCGCCGCGTGAGATTGAAGGTCTGCGCCGCCTCGATTTGCCCGCGTGCAATGGCGGCGAAACCTGTGCCGAGAATCTGCGACTGATAGGCGGCCGTGTTCATCGATAACCCGATCGCCGCCGCGACCACGCCGGGAATTGCCCAGCCGAGACCGGACGGCACGTAATAGAACACGAGCAGTTGCGCGAGCACCGGCGTGCCGCGAAACAGGCTCACGTAAGCACGCGCGGCCGCGGAAAGCGTCCGGCTCTGGCTCGCCGACATCATGTAGATAAAGATGCCCGCGAAAAAACCGCACGCCACCGCGACAGCGGAAAGCCACAGCGTGGTGATCGCGCCATCCAGCAGTTGCGGCAAGTAGCTTGCGCCGCGCGCGAGGAGATCGGGTGGGTTCATGTCGGCGAAGACTGATTACATCGATGGTTCGGGAACCGCGTCCGACGGTACGTCCATGGTCGTGCCGAACCACTTCATTTGCAGCGTCTTCATGGTGCCGTCCTGGTTCGCACGAGCGATGCTCTCGCTAACGAGCTTCAGCAATGCCGCGCTGTCAGCGTCCTTGCGCGCCACCCATGCAAAGTAGCTCTTGGGTCCAATGCTCTGCGGCAGCACGGTGAACACACCCGGACGCGATTTCAGCAAAGGTCCAAGGTTTGCGACCGACTGCGCGACCGCATCCAGACGACCGACCGCAAGGTCGGCATACGCTTCGTCGAAGGCGACGTATTGCTTGATCTGCTTGATGCCCGGACCGCCCGCGGCCTTGAGGCTTTTATCGAGTGCCATGAGTGCCTGCAATTGAGCCGAACCCGTCTGCGAGCCGACGATCTTGCCGTTCAGGTCGTTCGGCGATTTGATCGATGTTTCGTTCGAACGCACGAGCACGCCGGCGGTGGCGTCGGCGATTGGCAGCGTGAAAGCGAAATGGCTCGCACGATCCTTGTTCACGGTGACGGCGGTGATCACCATGTCGAATCGCTTGGCGTCGAGGCCGGGCAGCAAACCCTGGAAGGGGAGATCGAGTTGCTTCAGCTTTACGTCGGGCAGCGACTTCAACACGTACTGCAGCAGGTCCGCGTCATACCCCACGATCTTGCCGTTCTCGATGGATTCAAACGGCGCATAACGCGCCTCGGTGCCGACCGTTATCTCCTTGTTTGCCTTTACGCGCGCAAGCAGGTCATTGCCTTGCGCGAACCCGGGAACCGACGCAAACAGCGCAAGCGCGCCGGTCATCGACAAGACAAACGTACGAAGTGGCTTATGCATGATGCTCCCGTGCGGTCTCGCCGCCATGATGGGTTAGTGAATTAAATTCAAGTTACTTGAATAAAATTCACTATGCATGAAGTGTGCCACGAGAAGTCGCGTGTTGTGCCGCGTTTCGACGCAGCGCATGTGCACCGAAGTGGGATCCGAAAAGCTTTCAGGCACCGGCAAAGTGCTTGCAATGCACAACATAGGGAAACGTCGGGAATTCTTTGAAGTCGGGCGGAATTTGTGGGCCCATGCCCGACAAATTACGTTTCGTGATCGCGGGACCAGAAAAAATATTGTTCAGGCTGACCTGAATTGTCTGAGGTATTTGTTTTGAGTTTTTAATGGGGCGTGCAGCTAGTGGAGATCAATGTCGCATGTCGCCCTGGCGCGGCTTCAGTAGTCACGAAGCTGGCTTTTCGGCCAATCTCCATACTAATTTCCTCTTGTTCGATTTAGTAATGACCCTAAATTTTATTAAATCAGAAGAATGAGATCGTAATGAAAATCTCACAAAATGTCACACTCTTGCGTTCGAGTAATCATTTCGATACGTTTAGAATTCCGCCGCAAAGGCTTATATAGATCCGCCGAATTTGAGACGCGATACTGTGCATTAGAAATCCCTGTCGTCATCAATGGTTCATATATAAGTTGCCGAATTGCATGGATTTTGATATCGCGCGCAATGATCGGTCTGATCCATGCATGAGATGCAACGATTTTTGAATTAATTTGATCAAGTGATTTTTACCAAATATCGAATTATATTTTCATCGTTTGAACAAATACTTATGGTGTAGTGGCGCATCAAGGTTATATCCATTTCGAGTCGCTCGTTCAGTGATTGTCGCGCGTCTCGCATCATGTCCGATTTGAATCCTGACCACTTCGAGTGTGGAGATTGAGCCTATGTCGAAACTCGCTGGCCTTAAGACGGCCATATCAGTAAGTCGCGCCCTTCAGTACTAATTAATCTGATGAATAGGTTGAATGGTTATTAACGGTGATTTTGCATACGTTAATCCCGCTCACCGCTGTTCGTGGCATGTAAGTGTTCGTTTCCGCGGAAATCATGCTTCTTCTGAAGACGTCAAGCCTCGCCGACTTTTTCGTGAGGTTTCCAATCTTTTCCGCTAATCATAAATAATGATAAAACTCAATAAGACATTCCTAATTTGTCTCACGTCCGGCGCAGTGTTGAGCGCATGCGGCGGAGGTGACAGTTCCAGTACCGCAGCAGGAACGAGCAGCACAGCAGCAGCGGTAGCCAGTGCAACCCCTGATTCGGCCAGCGGGGTGACCGCCAACGACAGCAGCGTGATGGCGGCTGCGCGCAGGCGCAGGCCTCCAGCAACGACCACGCCGCCAGCATCGACCACGCCGCCGGCGACGACTACGCCCACGACGCCGGCCGCTACCCCGCCGGCCGCTACAGCACCGGCTACTTCGACCGCGGGCGCCATCGTCATGCCGCTCGAAGTCATGGGTGCGGGCAGCGGCGTGGTGGTCACCACCACGCTACCGGTCCCCGCCGGCGCATCGGCAACCACGTTGACGCTGCGCGTGAACAACCTCTCCTACGACGCCAAGGGTTCCATCCAGATCAACGGCGGCAAATGGATCGACCTC
>NZ_FCOC02000041.1 GCF_001544455.2 Caballeronia sordidicola | reverse complement strand
GCGCGATGCCCGGTCACGATGTTGATGCCCCAGCGGCCCTTGGAAATATGATCGAGCGTGGCGCCGTACTTGGCCAGATGCAGCGGATGGATGGGTCCATAAAGCACGTGGATGGTCGAGATCAGCAAGATGTTCTTCGTGATCGCGGCCATGGCGCCGAGGGCGATGAATGCATCGAGCGAGGCCTCGCCGTCATAGCCGCCTTTTGGGAGCCATTGCGTGCGGCTGAACGCGAGATCGAAACCGAGGGCATCGGCTTTACGCACAACCTCCGCGTTGTAGTCGAAGGTCCAGGTCGAAGTCGTCGGCAAAGTGGACAGGCGGATGTCCTGGAGGTTCAGGAAGACGCCCAGCATCAGGGGCTGCTTGAACGCATTGGCGAGCGGGCTGCCTGGAATGTCGGCAGGAGAAGTCGTTTCGTAGGTCATGGCTGAAGCGGCGGGGCCGCCAGATGGTGTGCGGAGTAGGGCCGGATAGTGTGACGCGTGCGAAGGACACAGCCAACGAAGATTAAGCGGATTGGTTATGAAAACAGTCACGCCTTGCACGTGATTTAGATATCTTGATTGCTTGCTTTGCATGCCTTTTGCAAAGTGCTTTACTGTTCGCGGCCGGCGTTTGGGCCGGTCACATTCAGCATGGCGGGAAGCACGGCATGGACCCTTGGGATGTCATCGTAATCGGTAGCGGCGCGGCGGGACTGGTCGCCGCCTGGCATGCGCGTGCAGCCGGCGCGAGCGTGCTCGTCGTCAACAAGAGCCTGGTTGGCCGCAGCGGCGCGACCATCACGTCGGGTGGTGGCGTATCGGTGTCGGGACGCACGGCGATCGGACTCGGCTTCGACGCCAACCCCGACGATACCGACGAACTGTTTTTCGCCGATACCATTCGCTCAGGCTCTTTCCTGAGCGACCAGAAGCTCGTCGCGGCAATGGTGGAAGGTGTCGGCGACGAACTGCGCCGCTTGATTGCTGATGGCGCGAAAATCAGTGCTCCCAAGCATGCGCCGGGACACAGCAGCGGCCGCGGCGTACGTATTCCCGGACCATCCATGCAGCGTGTGGTCACCACAGCCGCCTTGCACGCCGGGGTCCGCTTTCGCGAAGACTTCCAGTCCACCGAACTCCTCATGCATGATGGCGCCGTGATCGGCGTCGCGGGCCTCGACCGGCGTTCAGGCGTGGTCGAAGCGCTGCACGGACGCGCGGTCGTGATTGCAACTGGCGGCGCCACATCCAACTGGAGCTTGCGCACCGCGCCCGAGGAGCTATCGGGCGATGGCCACGCCATGGCGCTCGCCGCCGGCGCCGAATTGATCGAGATGGAAATGCTGCAGTTCCTTCCATGCTGTCTCGTCGCCCCGGATATGTGGCGCGGCCTGCAGTTCCCATGGATCCTCGGCCCGCAAAGCGGCGTGCGCGCGTGGCTGCTCAACCGCTACGGCGAGCGGTTCATGGCGCGCTGGGACCCCGAACGCATGGAACTGGCCACACGCGATGTTGTCGCCGCGGCCAGCGCCGCCGAAGTGTTCGAGGGGCGCGGCAGTCCGAATGGCGGCGTATATCTTTCGTGGGCGCATCTGCCGCGCGATATCGTCGATAACTTCACGCAGTGGTCGCGCTCGTTTTCGGCCGACTGGCGATGGGAAGGGTTCGACATGACGCCGCTGGTCGAACGCATTCGCGCGGGTCATGCGATCGAAGTCGCGCCGGCCGCGCATTTCTCGCTGGGTGGCATTCGTGTCGATGTCAGCGGCTCGACCGGCGTGCCCAACCTGTATGCGTGTGGTGAGGCCACTGGCGGCGTGCATGGCGGCAACCGCCTTTCAGGCAATGCGGGGGCGCAGGTTCTGGTGCAAGGCAAGGCCGCGGGACGTTCGGCGGCGACGCTCGCGCGCAGCCGTTCTCATGAAGCGCCAGCACGTGTGGATCAAGCACAGTGGCGTTCTGTTCAGGCGCGGATCAAGGCGCCCTTCGAACGTGTCGAAGGTATCGCGCCCTTCGACATGAAGCGGCGTCTTGCTCAAATTGTCGACGGCGCGCTTGGTGCGATCCGCGACGGCGCGGCGCTGGCAAAGGCGCTGGATGAAATACGCGCACTTCTTCGCGATGACCTTCCGCGGCTCGCCTGCCGTAATCGCGATGCAGGCTGGAACCGGGACTGGAGCGATGCGCTCGAGTGCGCGTCGGCGCTGCCCGTGATTGAAAGCGCGCTCTTGTCTGCGCTTGCGCGCACGGAGTCGCTCGGTGCGCATCGACGGCACGACAGCAACGACCCGCGCGTAACAGCCGCGCTCGGACACGGGTTGATCTCGCGCCATGCAGGCTCGGGTGCATTGGTTCATCGGACCGAACCCGTCGTGTTCCAGTTTCTCTCTCCGGTTGCCGCGGCCGCATGAAAGCAAAGCATGCATCGATGACGATAGTCATCCGCCTCCACCGGACAGCCGGCGACGATACCGCGAGCACCTACGTGCTTCCGAGTCCCGAAGAGGCCGGCATCAGCGCGAGCGACTGGTCGGGCGTAAGCGTATCGAGCGCATTGCAATACTTGCAGCGCGCCGTCGATCCGGCGCTGGCATTTTCGTTGTCGTGCCGCCGCGGCCTGTGCAACGTGTGCGCAATGCGAATTGACGGAGTGGTGACAACCGCCTGCACGACGCCGATGCGCGACGGCATCTTGATCGAACCCGCCCGAAGCGCCTTGCTCCTGCGGGACACGGTGATCGAACTTAGCCTTGTGCGGCGCTCCCGCGTCGATTCTGTTGCGGCGCTTGAGGGCGAGCGCGATGCCTGACGTGCTTGCCACGCGGCATCTCGACCGGCTTCTGTCGGCGGAGCTTGCCGACAGCTTCCGTCGTGGCGTGATGCCCGACAAGGCGGCAGCGACCCACGGTGCGCTGGAGCGCTTACCAGAGGTGCTAAGGCAGCCGCAACTTGCGAACTTCGATACGCTGTCGCGTGCTTATCGCGGTCCTGTTGCATTCGGGCGCGGCCTGCGCTCGCCTCAAGTATTTGATGCCAATGCAAGCGCGGCCAATCTACGCCAGCTAGGCCTGACCGTTTATTTACGCGACATCGCTTCATGCGCGATTGGTGGCCATGCATTCTTGCGCGAGCTGGAAGCAGAGTTGGGCGTTGCGCCGGGAAGCGCGCGCCTGACTGCATTCTCTTCGCCGCATGATGACGGTGTTTCGTGTCATTACGACGCGGAAGAAGTGATCTCGGTTCAGATGGAAGGCAGCAAGACCTTCTACGTCGCTCCGATGGAGGAAATTCCGCAGCCGTCCGGCTCGCAGTTCGGTCCCGGGATGGCGGCGTCGGAAGACATGTACGCGCAGACACGCGGGACATTTCCCGACGCGTCCCGTGCAACCTTCAATGCAATAACGATGACACCCGGCTCTGTCCTGTTCCTGCCGCGAGGCACGTGGCATAGGACGGAAGCGACGGAAGACTCTTATTCGATCAGTATCGTGCTCCGGCCGCCTTCATTGCTCGACACGCTGCAGCAGCAGTTGAACGCGCTGTTGCTGCAACAACCCGCGTGGCGCGCGCCGCTTTACGGTTCGCGCGAAGGCCACGCGGGCGCGAATGCCGCAAGTGATTCGGCTGCGCGCTTACTCGTTGCATTACCTCATGACCTGAGCCGCCTGCATGCTTCCGACCTGATGCCGCGTTCATCCGATGAACGCATTGCCGCGATCAATCAGGCATCGCGATTCAGGCGCATTCCGACTTCGATCGTGATGACCATGCCCAGAAATCGCGTTGTAATGGCGTTGACCGTGACTGCATGGGACCGCGACTGGGTAACCAGGACCACGCTCGAAACCGATGCGCCCGCCTTGCTCGCACCTGTCATCCGATGGCTCGATCAGCGCGATTCGGAGTTCACTCTGGTGGACGTCGAGCGCCAGTTCCCCGCGAGTCGCAGCGCCGACTTGCACCAGTTGCTCGGCTTGCTCGCACGCGCGCAGTATCTTCGCCTTCTTGACTTTCCTGCAGCGTGATCTCCGTTTGCGTCCGCTCGTGCAGCGCTATCTTCCATGCCTCCAGGACGTGCCCGGAAATAATATAGATAACCTGATTAATTGGTTAATCTCGATGCGCCATGTCAGTACCATCGTCGGGATATGAATTTTCCAGGAACCCGATCATGGCCGTCAGTCGCAGGAGTTTTCTCGGATACGCAGCGCTCGCCGGCATGGCAACGGATCTGGCGTTGCCTCTTAGCGCCAGGGCGGCACAGCCGTTGCCGCGTGGCGGAACGCTTGTCATAGGCTCCGGACCGGAAGCAACCAGCGGCCTCACAAGCGCGATCACATCGGCCGGCACGGCGCAGCTTGTCTCAGGCAAGATCTTCGATGGCCTGCTCACCTTCGACGAGCAATTCAATCCCAAACCACAACTCGCCACGCGCTGGGAAGCAGCGCGTGATGGACTCTCGTTGACGTTTCACTTGCGTCCCAATGTGAGATGGCATGACGGCCAGCCGTTCACGTCGAAGGACGTCGCGTATTCGGTCCTTGAAATATGGAAGAAATACCATAGCCGTGGGCGCACGACCTTTGCCAATGTCATTGCAGTCGATACGCCCGATGCGCTCACGGCGACCCTTCGGCTCATCAAGCCCGCGCCTTATCTTTTAAGCGCGCTGATGTCTTCGGTGGAAGCGCAGATCTTGCCGCAACATCTGTATGCGGGTCGCGACGTGCTCTCGAATCCGCTGAACAATGCGCCAGTTGGCAACGGGCCGTTCAAGTTCGTGAAATGGGAACAGGGCAACTATGTCTTGCTCGAACGCAATCCGGACTACTGGGACGCACCGCGTCCCTATGTGGACAAGGTGCTGTTCCGGTTCATCGCGGACAGAAGCGGCGGGGCTAGCGCGCTGGAAACCGGCGAAGTGCATCTGGCCGATAACTACGGCGTTGCGCTGACCGACATCGTGCGCCTGTCGCGCAATCCGCAGATCGTGGTGAAGGACTATCCGTCGACCTATATAACAGGTACCGCCGCCTTCGAATTCAATCTCGACCGTCCGCAGTTTCGCGATCCTCGCGTGCGCCAGGCATTCGCGCACGCGTTCGATCGCGATTTCATCGTGAAGAATATCTGGCTCGGGTACGCGGATAAAGTGGAAGCGCCCATTCCAAAGGCTTTTCCCGCATTCTTTACCGCCGACGTACCGACTTATCCGCTCGATCTCGCAAAGGCCGAAGCGTTACTCGACGCAGCCGGTCTCAAGCGAGACGCGAAGGGCGTGCGTCTGACCCTCACCAATGATCCAGCGCCGACCGGTCCGCTTGCGCCCATTGCGCAGCATCTTCGCAGCAACCTGCAAAAGATCGGCGTGCGGCTGAACATCCGCTCATCGGATTTCGGCGAGTTTGTGAATCGCGTCTACACGCGGCGCGATTTCGACACGATCATCTATTCCGCCAATGCGGGCCCGGACCCGGCTATCGGCACGCAGCGCTTTTACTGGTCGAAGAATTTCAAACCGGGCGTGGCGTTCTCGAACGCGGCTGACTACAACAGCCCGGAAGTCGACCAACTGCTCGAAAGCGGTCAGGCGGAGATCGATCCCGCGAGACGCAGGGATATCTATAACCGCTTCCAGCAAAAGGTGCAGACGGACGTGGCGCGGATTCCGCTGATCTCGCCGCATGTCGTCACGCTCGCCCGCCGCGAGGTGCTGAACTTCGGTGGCAACCAGGCGCTGTACGCCAATCTGGCAAACGTGGCGCTCGATAAGAAACCCGCATGAAACATGCGCGCTACATCGTGCGTTGATCGCAACGTTTTTCAAACAAGGACCAGACCATGAGTCAGACCTCGATTTCAGAGTTGTGGTACACGCGCTGCCCGGTGCCGACTACGTCGGGTATCGCGCAGCATTTCAGGTGGCTGCATCGTGAGTTCGAAAGCAAGGGTATCGCGCTCAAATCGATTCGTGCTGCAGACGATCAGGCCGTGCGCAATTCGCATTTCGATCACACCCATCCCGGCATGTTCCGAGAGGGCGGCAATGTACCGCCGATCTGGGCAAGGGCGAACGGCCGCGATACAGCCGTGGTCGGCATCACGTGGGTGGACGAGGAACAACTGATCCTCGTGCGCGACGACAGCGACATTCGCGATCTGGCCGGTTTAAAGGGCCGGCGGCTGGGTTTGCCGCTGCATGCGACTCCCATTGTGGACGTCGGTCGTGCGCAGGACCTGCGCGGCCTGCTTACGGCGCTCGAACTGGGCGGACTGACGCGCGACCAGGTTGAATTCGTCGATATAGCCGCGGGCGGCTTCGACTTGCGTGAGCAGGATGCAAATGCGCCGCGCCGGATGCATGTGTGCGCGGCTGCGCTCCTCGAGGGCGCAGTCGATGCGATCTACGCCAAGGGCGCGGTCAGTGCAACGCTGATCGCGGAGGGCGGCTTGCGGCCGGTCTTCGACATCAACCTCAACCCGGACCCGCTGGTGCGTGTCAACGCGGGCACGCCGCGCCCGATCACCGTCGACAGGACGCTGGCCCTGACGCATCCGGAAGTGGTGGCGCGCTATCTCGCGGTGTTGCTACGCACGGCGCAGTGGGCGCTGGAACACCCGGACGAGGTGGTCACGGCAATCGCGGCCGAGACTGGAAGCACGGCGGATGCCGTGCGGCGGGGATTTGGACCTCATCTTCACAGGCAATTCACGCCGTTGCTCTCGGACATCTATGTCGAGGGATTGCGCCAGCAGAAGGCGTTCCTGTTGCGTGAAGGTTTTCTCCAGGCGGACTTCGCCTACGACGAGTGGATCTTGCGCGAGCCGCTTGAACTGGCGCGGGAGCTTGCTGCAGATATCGAGTTTTCGCGCGCGGCCTAAGAAACTATTCGTTCCGGTGGTTGGGGACAACGAGCCCCAACCACCGACCTAGTTGTTCTGCGGAGGTTCGGAAACCAGGGCAATCTTCGAGAACCCCGCTTCGTTGATTTCACCCATGGTCTCGATCACCTTGCCGTAGGCCAGGGCCTTGTCGCCACGGATATTGATGCGCCTTGCCTTGTCGCCTTCTGTCGCGGTGGAGAGTGCGCTGATCAGCGTCGCGGTGGTGACCTCGGTCTTGTCCACGTATAATTTGCCCGCCGCGTTCAGGCTTACCGCAATCGGCGGTTTCTCTTCGGTTAATGGCTTGGCGTTGCTCGTGGGCAAGTCGACTTTTACGCCGGAGGCCATCAGCGGTGCGGCGACCATGAACACGATCAGCAATACCAGCATCACGTCGACAAGCGGCGTCACGTTGATTTCGCTGACAGGCGGCACGCCGCCTCCAATCCCTCTGTTGTTCGACAGCTTGACGGCCATGATCAGGCTCCCTGCGTTGCGATCGACCGGACATCCGCACCGCTCGCCGGCTGCAAGCTCTTGTCCTGCTGCTTGTCATGCCTTGAACGGTTGTCGCTGTCGACGGCGTCGACCGTTGCATCGCCTGCATCGACCTGACGCGACAATTGCACTTCAACAATACCGGTGAGTGTGCTCAGGGTACTTGCATAGTCATTGAGATCCCCCGATGCACGGTTGTACGCAATCACAGCCGGAATGGCCGCGACCAGTCCGAGCGCCGTTGCAAACAGCGCTTCCGCAATGCCCGGCGCGACCACGGACAGGCTCGTGTTGTTCGACGCGGCAATACCCTGGAACGAATTCATGATGCCCCATACCGTGCCGAACAATCCCACGAATGGCGAGACCGAACCAACAGTGGCGAGAATGGACAGTCCTCGCTGAAGCTTGCCGATTTCGATGTTCGTCGCAATCCCGGCCACACGATTCACGCGTTCCTTGAGGCCATCCGCGCCCCGGTGCGTGGCTTGCAGGTTCTGATCATGCGTTTGACGCCACTCGCCAAGCACGGCCGCGTAGATGCGCGAGAACGGATCCTTCGGATGCTGTTGAACCGAGGCCGATAGCTTGACGAGCGAACGGCCGCTGCCAAGCAGGTCGAGCCAGACAGCGGCACGCCGGCGCAGGCTGCGAAACCGCGATATTTTTTCGGCGATGACAGCCCAACTGCTGACCGACGCCAGCGCGAGAAACACCATGATGGCCTTCACCACCACGTCCGCGTTGATGAAGAGATGCCACGGCGACAGGTGCGCCGAGAGATTTGCTGCGTTCATGTTTTAGACTCCGAAATAAAATAATAGTTGGGCATGCCTGGCTGTCAGTCGCCGAATTTGTAGACGATCGCACCGGTAAGCTGATATGACGAACCGCCAAGGTCGGGCAGATGGGGAAAGGGCGCCGCGGCCCGGATGGCTTCCTCGGCGGCATCGTCGAGAACGCTTTCTCCCGATGACTGCAGGTCGAGCTTCAGCAGCTTGCCCTCGGGACTGAGCGTGAGCTTGTAGGCAATTCGTCCTTCCAGATGACGCATCTTCGCGGCGCGCGGATAGTGGCCCGCCGCACTGCTGTTGATGCGTGCATAAACCTGGTTCACGTAGTCGGTCGGAATGCCCTCCATGCCAATGTTGCGCGGCGCCGGGCGTGCGGGCGGCGCGGGCGGAGCCGGTGGCGCTACGGGTTCGGTGGTCGTCTTCGTGGTGTCGGCGGGCGGCGTTGGCGGCGCGGCGACTTCCGCTTTTTCGGCCGTAGTTGGTACCGTCAGGCGTCTCGCCACGGGCGTCGGGCGTTGTACCGGCGCTGGCTTCGGCGGCTGGAGCTTCACGGGCGGCGCCTTGGGTGGCGGAGGAACCGGGGGCGGCGGGACGATGGGCTTCGGTGGATCAGGCGTCGCGAGAACGAGCTGGATGGCGTGATCGACCGGTTCGGGTTCGTCGCGGTGCCCCGATGCAGCAAGCAGCGCAACCGCGGCGGCAACATGCAGCGCGATGGATACAACCGCACCGGGACGCGCCCACCAGCGTTCGCTCATTTGCGAGGACTTGACGAGCAGGTCGCTTGGATGGGAAAGGGCTATGGCGTTCATCGGGTATGACGCGCTTTTGAAGCGCGCCCGTGAGGGGTTCTGAATTCAATCGCGGACCGTGCAGTTATTCCGCGACGTTTACCTTAGCAACTTAATATAGGAATACGAAACGACAAATCTTGATGATGTTTCTTATTGCGCAGATATGCCGCGTGAGCAGCATGATCGACAATCATGCGTTCCTGCGGACGTTCACACCGCAAAGCGGTAGAACGAAAACGGCAGATCTACGTCGTCTTGCCGTGGCGCGGAGGCGTCGTTCGGGCGTCTTTCGAACGCGGGCTTTGGAACGGCGTCGATCAGGCTGCGCGTGTAGGCATGCGCGGGGCGCGACCAGATACTTTCGTGGTCTCCGGACTCGACAATCTTGCCGCTGTTCATCACCAAAACACGATCGGCAATGTAGCGCACCACTGACAGGTCATGCGAGATAAACAGATACGAGAGCCCGAGCGATTGCTTTAGCTCGACAAGCAGGTTCAGCACTTGCGCACGGATGGACACGTCGAGCGCGGACACGGGTTCATCGCAAATCACGAGCTTCGGCTGCAGTACCAGCGCGCGCGCAATGCCTATGCGCTGGCGCTGGCCGCCCGAAAATTCGTGCGCGAAGCGCTGCAGCGATCTTGAAGCAAGCCCCACGCGGTCCGTGATGTCTGCAATCCTGCGGCGGCGTTCCTGCCTGTCGCTGACGCCGTGGACAACCAGCGCGGCGTCGAGGATGTCCAGCACGCGCTGGCGCGGATTCAGCGACGCATACGGGTCCTGGAAGATCATCTGGATCTTCGGGCGGATTGCGCGCAGTGCACCGCCGCCAATGTGCGTGATGTCCTGCCCGTCGAGGTTGATCGTGCCGCTCGCCGATGGAATCAGCCTCAAGATGGTCCGCGATAGCGTGGATTTCCCGCAGCCCGACTCTCCGACCAGGCCGACTGTTTCGTCCTGGCCGACATCGAACGACACGCCGTCCACCGCGTTGCCTTTGCTGTTGTAGCGCGTGACAAGGTCGCGTACGCTCAGAAGTGGCGCGCGGTCGTCCGCCGCCGGCGGCCGGATGTAGGGGCTGCGAGTGAATACGATATTGGGCGCGCTCGCCACGCGTTCGTCGCTCAGCGAGAAGTCGCGCAGTCCTGTTCCGGTGTCGATATGGCTGCGAATTTCCGTGAGTCGCCGCGTCCTGTAGTGAAGGTTCTGGTCGAGCGTGAGCGACGCTCCCAGCAGTCCCTTGGTGTACGGGTGGCGCGGCTGCGTGAAGATGCGCTGGGTCGTGCCGTCCTCCACGGTTTCGCCGCTGTACATGACCGCGACCCGGTTCGCATACTGCCCGACCACGCCGAGATCGTGCGTAATGAGCAGCACGGACATCGAAAGATCGCGGCGCAGCGAATCCAGCAATTGCAGGATCTGCGCCTGGATGGTGACATCGAGCGCGGTCGTGGGTTCGTCGGCGATCAGCAAGCGCGGGCGGCATGCCACGGCCATGGCGATCATCACGCGTTGGCGTTGTCCTCCCGAAAGATTGTGAGGAAAGTCGTGCGCGCGTCTCGCGGGTTCCGGGAGCCTCACCAGATCAAGCAGTTCGATCGCGCGTTTCCAGGCGGCATCTGCGGAAAGCGGTTCGTGCCGGCGGAGCACTTCCACAATCTGGGCGCCTGCTGTCATTACGGGGTTCAGGCAAGTCATGGGCTCCTGGAAAATCATGGAGATCGCATTGCCGCGGATGGATCGCAGCGTCGGTTTAGACAGCCCGACCAAGTCGCGTCCCTCGAATTCGATGCTGCCCTCAAGCGTTGCGCTGGACGGCAGCAACTGCATGATCGCGAGCGCGGTAGTGGACTTGCCGCATCCCGATTCGCCGACGAGCGCCAGCATCTCGTTCTCGCGCACGGCGAAGCTCAGGTTGTTCACTGCGTGCTGCGCGCCGAAACGCACGGCGAGCCGGTCGACTTGAAGTATCGATTTCATGATGAACGCTCGGAGAGGCGCGGGTTGAGCGCGTCGTTGAGGCCGTCGCCGAGCATGTTCAGCGCAAGCACCGTCAGCACGAGCGCGCCTCCCGGCAGGGCGGTCAGATACCACGCAGTGCGTAGCATCTCGCGCCCGTCGCCAATCATGCTGCCCCAGCTCACCACGTTCGGGTCGCCCATGCCCAGGAACGACAGCGCGGACTCCATGAGGATGGCGGTGGCGACCATCACGGAAGTCGTCACAATGATCGGCGGCAGTGCGTTCGGCAGCATTTCGCGCCAGATGATGCGTGCGTGGCCGAAGCCCAGGCTGCGGGCGGCCATCACGAAGTCGCTCTGCGCGAGCGAACGGAATTCCGCCCGCACGAGACGCGTGATGGTGGGCCAGGACGTGACGCCGATCGCGAGCGAGATGACCGTCATGGACGGATGCCCGATCGAGACGATTACGATCACGAACAGGAACGAAGGCGTGGTCTGGAAGAGTTCGGTCACGCGCATGAGGATGTCGTCGACCCAGCCGCCGAAATATCCGGCAAGCGCACCGATCAATGTGCCGATCACCACGCCGATCAGCGCGGCCGTGACGCCGATTGCGAGCGACGCCCGGCTGCCATGCGCCAGTTCCGCGAGTACGTTGCGGCCAAGCGAGTCCGTGCCGAGCCAGTATTGCGGGTCTTGTCCGGGTACGAGCAAGGGTTGCGCGACGATGTCGAGCGGATCGCCCGGAAAGAGGGCGCCCGCGAAAATTGCGAGCAGAATCAGCGCGAGCAACAGTACTGCGCCGCTTATTGCAGCGGGGTTGCGCACGAGCGCCTTGAGCACGGGCCAGCCGAGCGCTTCCGATTGTCCCGGCGACGGCTTGCGCCGTTTTCGGCCAAAACGCGGCGGCCGTCCTGCGATGAACGGCCGGCGCGCGCCGCTAGTTTCGGCCTGTTCGAGAGATGAATGATTGGATGACATGAGGTTCTTATCAATGAAGCGCGATGCGCGGGTCAAGCCACGCGTGAAGCAGATCCACCAGCACATTGGCGGCGATCACGAGCATGGACGAGAGCAGCAGGACGCCAAGCAGCACGTTGTAGTCGCGGCCCTGCACGGCTTCGAGCGCGAGACGCCCGAGCCCCGGCCAACTGAAGACGGTTTCGATCACGGCGGCGCCGCCCAGGAGGTTGCCGAGATGCATGCCGGCGACCGTGGTGATCGGCAGGAGCGCGTTGCGCAGCACGTGACGCACGGTTACGAAAAACGGATGCAGCCCCTTGGCGTGCGCCGTGCGGACGTAGTCCTGCCGCTGGACTTCGAGCATTGCGACACGCGTAAGCCGTGCATAGATAGCGACAAAAAAACTGGCCAGCGCGAGCGCGGGCAGCACGGCATGACTGACGCGGTCCACGAGCCAGCTCCAGCCCGTCAGGTTGACGCCTAGCGTCATGTCGCCGCCGCTTGGCAACCATCCGAGCTTCACCGAGAACAACACGATCGCCATCAGCGCGAGCCAGAACCCGGGCATTGAATAAAGCACCAGCGCGAGAAACGACAGGACCCGGTCCGGCCATTTGCCGACCCAGTTCGCCATTGCCACGCCAATGATCATGCCGGCCACGATCGCGAACACCAGCGCGCTCACCATGAGAATGAGCGTGTTGGGCAGGCGTCCCAGGATCAGCGTCATTACTGGCGTGTTGAAGCGCGGTGAAAATCCCAGGCTGAAATGCGCAAGGTGATTCAGGTACGCAAGAAGCTGTTGCCACAAGGTCAGGTCGAGGCCGAAATGGTGGCGCATCATCGCCATGGTCTCGGCGGTGGCCGAGCCGGATTCGCCCGCGAGCACGTCGGCGGCGTCGCCAGGCACCAGTTGCAGCAACGCGAAATTGAGCACCACGACCGCAATGATCGTCGGTATTGCCTGCGCGCTGGTGCGGCGCAGGCGCAGCGCCACGCGTTTCAGATGAGAGGAAATCATGCCGTAGGTTCCGGTTCAGGGACTCAGGTACACGTTGGCGAAATTCGAGTCGAGCCCGTCGGGCGATAGCGTGTGGTCGCGTACCCGCTTGTTGTAGACGGTCACCTGCTTTTGTTCGACGAGATTGATGTCGGGTAAATCGTGCTCGACGATCTGCTGGAACTGCTTGAACAGTTGCACGCGCTTAGCCTCGTCGGGTTCGACCGCCGCTTGTTCGAGCAGGCGGTCAACTTCGGGATTGCTGTAGCCGGATGCATTCGTGAACGGCACGCCCTTGCGGATGCTTTGCGACCAGTAGAGACGCTGCACGCCCACGGTCGGATCGAAGAGATTGCTCATGCCGTTGACGGCAATGTCGAAGTCGCGGTCCGAATAGACTCGCCTGAGATAGGACGGCAAGTCCTGGTTGCGGATCGTCACCGCAATTCCGATCTTGGCGAGCGACGAGCGCAGGTAGGCGGCTGTGCGCTGCGGGATATCGCTGATCGGCAACGGATCGACGATGATCGTAAAACGAACCCCGTCGCCATTGCGCGGAAATCCTGCTGCATCGAGTAGCGCGTTGGCCTGGGTGATGTCGAAGGGATAGGGCGTGGGCGCCGGATCGTGATAAGGGCTCTCGGGAATGATCGGACTGCTGATCACATTTGCGTAGCCGTAGTAGATCGTCTTCGCGATCACATTGCGATCGATCGCGCGGGCAATCGCCTGACGCACTGCGGGCACTTTCAAATATCGATTACCGAGATTGAACTCGACACGAACAACGCCCGCCTCGAATTCGTAACCGCGCGTTTCAATGCCGATCTTCGGGTTCTGCTTTAACCGCGCGATGTCGGAAAGCGGCACCGGCGTGTTGCCGCCCAGATCGGCGGAGCCTGTTTCGAATGCGATTGACCGGGCAGGCGCATCCGGAATCAGCTTGACTATGATCTTGTCGAGATAAGGCTTCGGCTTGTCCCAATAGTCCGGATTGCGATCGTATTCAATGTAACTGCCACGCACCCATTTCACGAACTTGAATGGTCCCGTACCAATCGGCGCGTTGTTGTTCTGATTTGCAAATGGGTCGGTGCCCTCATAGACGTGTTTGGGCACGATAGGCGATTCACTCGCCGAAAACGCCTTGATGAGAAACGGTGACGGCTTCGACAGCACCAGCACTGCCGTGAATGCATCGGGCGTTTTGATCTGCGTCACGTTGGCAAAAGTGCTCTTGCCGCGCGGGTGTACACGCTTGAGCAACTCTATGGAGTAAGCGACATCGGCCGACGTGAAGTCCTGCCCGTCGTGCCACTTCACGCCATGCCGCAAGTGGAACGTGTATTGCAGGCCGTCGGGGCTGACGGACCAGGAGGTCGCGAGTTGCGGCTGCGGATGCAGGGCGAAGTCGTAGGCAAGCAGTCCTTCCGTGACTTTGGTGCTGACCTTGAGGGTCGGCACGGCAGTATTGGTCAAGTCCACGAGCGTGGGCGGCTCGGGATCGACCACGAAGTTGAGCGTCCCGCCGCGCACTGGCGCTGAGACGTCGGCCGCGTTTGCTGACAGGGGCGAACCTGCAAGCAACAGGGCGGCGCAGGCAACAATGAACCGCCGTGGCGGCAAGGCAAATCTCATCGGGGAAATCCTGGTGCGTGAACGTGAACCGATTGCTTAGGCGGGGACTTTCAGGCGACGTTCGGCCAGCAGCGCGCGGGCCGAGGCGAGCGGTACGGGATCGATCCAGCTTGCGATGTCGAAGTCTTGTGCAATGAAGCCTTGCTTGAAGAGAAACCGCTTGAAATCGTCGAGCGCCGCGATTGCGTCGCGATCCAGGCCGATCTGCAGTTGTGATCCGAGTTGCGCGCCATAGGCGTGACGCGCCCAGTGCTCTGCCGAGCGGGTTTCACGCGCTACATACGCAATCGATGCCTGCGGATGCGCGCTCGCCCATTCGCCGGCTTCTATTGCGCGCGACAGGACGCGGGCGACCAGATCGGGACGCTCGCGCAGCAAGGCTGCATCGACCGTCAATGGCCGCGGCGTGCCGTTGTTGGCATGCAGGCGCTTGTCCGGCTGGTCGCTGAGATCGACAATCGCGCGTGCGCCGATGAGATTCGCCGCTTCCAGTCCGCTCGCACCCTTCACGAACACCACATCGACTTCGTCGCGCGCCAGCGCCAAGACCTCGAAGCTGAATTCCTGGCCGCGTTCGGTTGCAAGCAGTCTCGCCGCGCCCGCGTCACCGACAGCGGGTTCGTCGGCGAGGCCGCGCGGCGCGGTGGGAAGATCCACGAGTTGGATATCGTCGAGCGTCAGGCCCACCGCGCCGAGCAGCGACACAAAGCCCCGCAGCGCGGTCGCGCGATGAAAGTCGACCACCTGCGCGCGGGTGTTGCGCGGCAAGCCGAAACGCCGCCCGCGCAAGTTGGCGGGGCCCTCGATTCCCGTTGATGGAAGCGCAATCAGACCCTGGAATTCATCCACCCATGAGAGCCCGATCACGCGAGTGTCCGCACCTTGTGCGCTCGCCCATAACGCGGGAATGTTGCCGCCCTGGCGAAACGAATGCGCTTGCGAGTGCGTAAAGTGCGATTGCCGGATGGCGGGGTCGTTCGAATCCTGCAACGCTTTAACGTCGATACCGTCGCTCGCGAATTCGTCCTGCAACCATCCTTGTTGAATGGCGATGCCGAACGGAGTAGGCGCGGGGCAGCGCGTATACCAAAGACGTTTGACAGGAAGCTTGTCGGTCGAATGGGTCATGGCGCATCCAGGGAATGTGGGGGCGAAGCGAAGAGGACATCGCTTCGCTCGCGGGCCTTGGCGAAGCAACTTGGCTTTTGATCTTAGTGAGTCGCGATGACTGCGCATACGAAGCATTCGTCGTAAATATATGAGGCTCGTGCTGATATCCGAAGTCATCGCAACGATGAATCATCTGCTAGCGGATGTCCTCGGCTGACGGCCGAAAAACGGATGGCCCGGATCATTGAATCCCGGCGTGGAGGCATGGCCCGGCGTCACCAGAGAATCCACGAAGGCTTCGTCCTCCGCCGTGAAACGGTAGGCGAGCGCGGGCAGATAATCGTCCCATTGCGCTTCCGTACGCGGCCCCGTGATCGCCGCCGTGATCAGCTTGTTGTTCAGCACCCATGCAAGCGCGAACTGTCCGGGCGTGATGCCGCGCTCCTCGGCGTGACGCTTGACCTGCTGCGCCAGCGTCAGCGACTCGGGTCGCCATTCCGTCTGTTGCAGGCGTTTGTCCTGACGGCCCGCGCGCGTGCCGGCTGCAGGAGTTTCATCGGGTTGGTACTTCGCGGTCAGCACGCCGCGGGCAAGCGGGCTGTAGGGCACCACACCAAGTCCAAAATAATCGGCCGCTTCGAGCTGCTCTATTTCAACTTGCCGGTTCGCGAGGTTGTAGAGCGGCTGCGAGGCAATCGGCCGGTCGACGCCGAGCGCATCCGCGGTACGGCTGAATTCGGCGATCTTCCATGCACGATGATTCGACAGCCCGTAGTGACGGATCTTGCCCGCGCGAATCAGGTCGTCGAGCGCGCGGACGGTTTCCACGATCGGCGTATCGTGGTCCTCGCGATGCAGGTACAACACGTCGATATATCCTCCGCCAAGCCGTTTCAGGCTGCGATCCACTGCTTCGATAATATATTTGCGCGACGCGCCCCGATCGTTCGGACCGTCCCCGCGCGGGCTCGCGATCTTGGTCGCGAGCACCCAGCTATACCGGCGTTCCGCGATCAGCCGGCCGACCACCTGCTCGGACGCGCCGCCCGCGTAGCCGTCGGCGGTATCGATGAAATTGACGCCTTGTTCGAAGGCCTTGTCAGCGATGCGGCGCGCGGTGGGTTCGTCCGTCTGCCCGCCGAACATCATGGTGCCGAGGCACAGCGGGGACACCTTGATGCCGCTGCGGCCGAGATTGCGATACGTTGCCATTGGATAGTCTCCGTGGTGTTGGCGAAAAGAAAATGCGTTGAATCAAAGGCGCAGCCCAGCTTGCTTGAGCAAGGGCAGAATGCGTTCGCCGAAGTATTCGAGGTCGGGAAGGAAGTCATAAAAGCCAAGCTGCACGCCGTCGATCCCGGCCTTCTTCAGCGCGGCGAGTTGTTCCACCACCTGCTCGGGCGTACCCACGATCTCGATGTTGCCGCCGAGGCCGAGTCCTTGCTTGTGCGATGCGTCCAGGCGTCCGCGCCACGCGTGCGCGTCGCTGTCGAAACCGCCGAATGCGCCCTTGATAGCGTTGCGGGAGATTGCATCGGCATACGCGTTGGCTTCGCGTTCGGTGTCGCGGCTCACGATGACCGGGTTGATCACGGTGCGCACCGCGCGGCCCGCGCGCGCAGCTTGCGCCTTGATATTGGCAATATGAGCAGGCAACGTTTCGAGTGCGCTGTCGATATGCGCGCCCCCCGGGCTCGT
>NZ_FCOC02000040.1 GCF_001544455.2 Caballeronia sordidicola | reverse complement strand
CGCAAACCGGCGCGCGACGTGCGCCGCGCTTTTCTGTTTAACGGCTACTCACACTGGTGGCGAAGCGTGTGGGTATCGGTAAACGGAGCGGGAGGGGTTCAACTGTCCGGGGTTATGCGCTGAGCGTTCTTTTGAAGTCCCAAGCAGATATACGTGCACGCTCGGTCTCCTTAAGAATTAGCGGTTGGAAGGCGTTTTCTTTGCTTCGTTTCTTTTTCGCCGTTGGAAAAAGAAATGAAGTCCCGCCACGGACAGTGGCTAACGGTGCTAAAAAGATCAACGAACAAGAAACGCGCGAAGACCCAAAAAGCAGCAACCCAGCGCCAACTCCCCGAAAGCGCCAGCAAACCCGTCAAGGGTCCACTAGCGCCAGCGAAAATCAAAACGGCAATTGGGCGTCGGCCTTCTCCGCCAGAATCACCCGCCGAAAATCTTCCTGAATACGTTTCAGCGCGTCCTCGCTGTCCGCTTCAAACCGCATCACCACCACCGGCGTGGTATTCGACGACCGCGCAAGCCCGAACCCATCCGGATACTCAACCCGCAACCCATCGATAGTCACCACATCATCCGCGCCAGTGAACTTGGCATTCTTCTGCATCTTGCCGATCAACTCGAAATTCTCGCCTTCGTTCAATTTCAACTGCAACTCAGGCGTGGAAAGCGAATTCGGCAAGTCATTAAGCAACTTGCTAGGGTCCGCCACCCGCGAAAGAATTTCAAGCATCCGCGCGCCGGTATAAAGGCCGTCATCGAAGCCATACCAGCGGTCCTTAAAAAACACGTGACCGCTCATCTCACCCGCCAGCGGCGCACCCGTCTCACGCAACTTCGCCTTGACCAGCGAATGACCCGTCTTCCACATCACCGGCTCACCACCCTGGTCACGAACCCACTTCGCCAGATTGCGCGTGCACTTGACGTCATAAATGATCTGGCCACCCTTGTTGCGCGACAACACTTCCTGCGCAAACAACATCAACTGGCGATCCGGATAAATGATCTGCCCATCTTTCGTGACAACACCAAGCCGGTCACCGTCGCCATCGAAAGCAAAACCGATTTCCGCGTCCGTTTCCTTCAACGCCTTGATCACGTCCTGCAAATTCTCCGGATGCGCCGGATCAGGATGGTGATTCGGGAACGTGCCATCAATATCCGTGAACAACTCAACAATCTCGCAGCCCAGCGCCTTGAACAAACGCGGCGCAAGTTCACCCGCCACGCCATTACCGGCATCGACGACAATCTTCATCGGACGCACAGGCTTGATGTCGCTCACAATGCGGTCGAGATAAACCTGCTGGATATCGTATTCGGTGTATGTGCCCGCGCCGCTCTCGAAATCGTTATTCACGATGCGCTGATACAGCGCCTGAATCTGCTCGCCGTAGATGGCGGCGCCGCGCAGGACCATCTTGAAGCCGTTGTAATCGGGCGGATTGTGGCTGCCCGTCACGACAATGCACGAATCCACACGGCGCTCGCCGGAAGGCAGCGCGAGCGGCACGCTGGCCGCGAAATAGCCGACGGGCGTTGGCACCATGCCGACATCGACCACATCCACACCTGCTTCGCGCAGGCCGTCAGCCAGCGCGCCAACGAGTTCCGGGCCGGACAAGCGCCCGTCGCGCGCCACGACCGCAGAGTCGCCGCCAAGCTTGCGGATCTCGCTCCCGAACGCGCGGCCGATACTGCGGGCAACGCCGGCATCGACTGTCTTGCCCACAATGCCGCGAATGTCGTAAGCCTTGAAAATGGACTGGGTAACTGATGCTTGCGGTGACTGACTCATGGAATGGCTACCTGACTAATAATTGAAATGGTTCCGGGGCATCCCGAAGCGACCCGGGTCACGAAGACCCTCTGATGCGGACTTGCTTGAAACCTGCTTTGAATCCCACTTGCGCCGGTCCGGAAACAATATCCGGACGTCGCGCGAAAAAATAACGAAAGAAATTGACCCGCGCGGTTCGACTTCCGCCTGTTCCCACCTGTGCGTTCCTGCTGAATTCATCAAGCCGGCTATGCAACACCGTCGGGTGGTATCGAACACAAGCGTTTGCACGCACTGTTCGCACCTATAATCGCAGTCTTTCGAAGCGCCCAAGCCACGCCTGGACCCGTTTCAGGTCTGCAAGGCGTCCGCAAGGTCACGCGGACCCGCGCAAATATTCTAATCCAATGCTCCAACGCTTTTTCACTTCGAACAACAAAGGTGATGACAATCGCGCCCTGAATGGGCGGGACAACGCACATTCACGAACAGCACGGATCGGTTTCAGCGGCGGGGGAAAGGTAGCAATTGACGTACCCGTTCCTGACAGGTTTCGTAAGCCCGCTGCGAGCGCCGCCCACGCATGCTGAAACGGATCAAGAACCCGGACGTTGCCCGAGCGCTTACGAATATTGTCTGGCTTGGGCTTGAGCGGCTTACGCAAATTGCAGTCGCGATCGGCATCAGCGGCCTGCTCGCCCGGTATTTCGGTCCCGATGTCTTCGGCAAATGGCAATACGCCAACACGCTCCTGCTCGTAATCGCGCCAGTCACGTGGGTCTGCGGCGCGGAGATTCTCGTGCCGACCATCGTGCATCGCGATCCCAGGCAGATCGGCACGGTGCTCGGCAGCGCGTTCGTGCTGCGCATCGGCATCTCGGCGGCTGCGCTGGTGCTGACGTGGATTGGCGTCGCGGCCGGTTTCACCGATCCCCTGGTCGGCGCGATGCTCGCCGGACTCGCCGTTACCATGCTGTTTCGCGAACCGTTTGTCGGCGTGATCAACGCGTGGCTGCAGAGCATGACTTACAGCAAGCCGCAACTGCTGACCAGCATGGTCACGGCCATTCTCAAGGCGGCGCTGGTGTTCCTGCTGGTGCGCGCGGCGGCCAATCCGGCGCGCTTCGGCTGGCTTTGGGCGCTGGAATCGGCGGCGATCGGCGGCGTGTTGGTGGTGTATTACATGCGCCGCAATGGCGGCACGCTCGGCTGGCGCCTGGACTGGCCGCTTTTCAAGCATTTCGCCAGCGCGGGCACGGTATTTTGGCTCGGGCTGATCTGCATGTCGTTATTCATGAAACTCGACCGGCTGATGCTGGAGCGTCATGTCTCCTTCGCCCATCTCGGCGTCTACTCCGCCGCGCAGCAGCTCAACGAGAACTGGATCGCGCTCGCACTGATGCTCGCGCAGACCATCGCGCCGGCCTTTGTTTACAAGGTGAACGATGCGCCGCAGTTGAAACGCAATATCGTGCGGCTGTTCGCGATGACCGCGCTGCTGATGATCGGCGGCGCAATCGTACTCGATCTGCTCGCGGCGTTCATCATTTCGCATGTGTTCGGGCTGGCGTATAAGGATTCCATCGATATCTTCCGCTGGGCCGTCTGGCTTTCGCTGCCGGCCGGAATTGAAGCCATCGGTAATCTGGTCGTGCTGAAATACCAGGCGAAGTTCGTATTGCTCGCAAAGTGGCTGCTGGCGCTGGTGGTCGCGGCTATCGTCAACCTGATCGCCATTCCGCGCATGGGCAGTTACGGCGCGCTGGCCGGACTGGCCGCGGGATATCTGGCGGCGGCGTCGGTGAATCTGTACTACATCCGCTTCAGGCTGCAGGCATGAGCACGCCCTTTCTCGATGACGTCGCCGTGCTGCTTCCGGCGTTCAACGCGCAACACGATGTCGAGCGCACGCTTGCATCGTTTTGCGAACGCGCGCCGGTGCGCGTGCTGATCGTCGATGACGGCAGTTTGCCGCCCGTCGTCGCGCCAGCGGCGGCGAACATGTCCATTGAAGTGCTGCGGATGGCGCGCAACAGCGGTATCGAGCGTGCGTTGCAGGCGGGCATGGACGCGCTGGCCGCGCGTGGGATCAGGTACGCGGCGCGCATCGACGCGGGCGATCTTGCCACGCCGTACCGGCTGGAAAAACAGCGCGCCTATATGGAGGCGCATCCGGAAACGGCGGTGCTCGGCATGTGGACGCACGTGGTCGACATGCAAGGCGCGCCGCTCTTCGACTTGCGGCCGCCAACCGAACCCGCCGATATCCGGCGTGCCATGCTCATGCGCGCGTGCTTCACGCATCCTTCGCTGATGCTGCGCGTGGACGCGGTGATCGAAGCAGGCAACTACCGCGCGGAGTATCGGGCGGCTGAAGATCTGGACCTGATCCTGCGCCTGATGAAGCACCACGATGGCGCGAATCTTCCGGAATTCGGCGTGTATTACGAACTCAATGAACACGGGATCAGCGCCACTAAACGCCGCTCGCAAGTGTGGTCCACGCTGCGGCTGCAAATGAAATATCTGCGTGTGACGAACCTGCCGGACTGGATCGGCGTGGCGAAGAACGCGGCGCATCTCGTGCTGCCTTATCGCGCGTTGCGCGCCTTGAAAACGCGCCTGCTGGGTGCCTGAAACAACGCCACTATTTTCAAATGGAACGAATGAACGCAGAGAAATCCCGCCTTCGCATTGCCCTCGTGTGCAACACCGGCTGGGCAATCCATACCTACCGGCGCGGTTTGCTGCGAATGCTGGTCGAACAAGGCGCCGATGTGTCGATCATCGCGCCGCGCGACCGCACGTTCCCGCTGATGGAAGAGATGGGCTGCCGTTGCGTCGAATTGCCCATGGCCTCGAAAGGAACCAATCCCCGCGATGACCTGAAGACCCTCGCCGCGCTGTATCGCGAGTATCGGCGGACGCAGCCGCACATTGTCTTTCACTACACGATCAAGCCGAACATCTACGGAACGATTGCCGCGAAACTCGCGGGCGTTCCGTCAATAGCCGTCACCACCGGCCTCGGCTATGTGTTTATCCAGCAAAGCGGAACGGCGAACATCGCGAAAAAGCTCTACAAGTTCGCATTCCGCTTCGCGCGCGAAGTCTGGTTCCTCAACAAGGACGACCGCCAGGCGTTCATCGATCAAAACCTGCTCGTGCATCCCGAACGCGCGCGCCTTTTGCACGGCGAAGGCGTCGATCTCGCCGACTACGCTTTTCAGCCGCTACCGCGCGCCAACCCGCAGACGGAAGGCTTTTTTTTCGTTTTAATTGGCCGCCTGCTGTGGGATAAAGGCGTGGCGGAATACGTCGAGGCAGCGCGCCGGATACGCGCGAAATATCCCTACGCCCGGTTCCAGTTGCTGGGGCCGGCAGGCGTCGACAACCCAAGCGCGATCACGCTCGACGAAGTCCAGGCGTGGCAGCGTGAAGGCGTCATCGATTACCTCGGCGAAGCGACCGACGTCCGCGCATTCATCGATAACGCGGATTGCGTGGTGTTGCCGTCGTATCGTGAAGGCGTGCCGCGAACCTTGATGGAAGCATCGGCAATGGGCCGCCCGATTGTCGCCACCAACGTTCCGGGCTGCCGCGAAGTCGTTGAAAACGGCGTGACCGGCTTTCTTTGCGAGGCGAAAAGCGTGGACAGCCTTGCGCAACAATTGGAGCGCATGCTGTTGCTGAGTCACGCGGCGCGCGCAGAAATGGGCGTGGCGGGCCGCGCCAAGGTCACACGGGAATTCGATGAAAACGGCGTCGTTGAACGTTATAAAGGCACAATACGCGCGATTACCGGATTCTCGGCGACCGGCGTTTCACTTTAAAAAGCATCTCCGGGAGCGTCACATATGACCGAACCTACTAGCGCAAAAGGCACCATTCTCGTTACCGGCGGCGCGGGTTTTATCGGCTCGCATACCTGCGTTGAATTGTTGAACGCGGGATTCGGCGTTGTCGTGATCGACAACCTCGTGAACAGCAATGCTCAGTCTCTGAAGCGCGTGGAGCAGATCACGGGCAAGCAGCTTGCGTTCTACGAAGCCGACGCGCGCGACGAATCCGCCCTCGAGCGCATCTTCGACGAACACACGATCACTGGCGCAATCCATTTCGCGGCGCTGAAGTCCGTGGGTGAATCCGTGGCAAAGCCGATCGAGTATTACCGCAACAACGTGGACAGCCTGCTCGTGCTGCTCGACACCATGCGCGCGCGCAACGTGAAGAAGATTGTGTTCAGCTCGTCGGCGACCGTGTACGGCATGCCGAAGAGCGTGCCTATCGACGAATCGTTTCCGCTGTCGGCGACCAATCCCTACGGTCAGTCGAAGCTGATCGCCGAGCAGATCCTGCGCGACCTGGAAATCTCCGATCCGTCCTGGCGCATCGCCACGCTGCGCTACTTCAACCCGGTCGGCGCGCATGAAAGCGGCTTGATCGGCGAGGATCCGGCCGGCGTGCCGAACAACCTGATGCCTTATGTGGCGCAGGTCGCGGTGGGCAAGCTCGAACGCCTGCGCATTTTCGGCAGCGATTACCCCACGCCCGACGGCACCGGCGTGCGCGACTACATCCACGTGGTGGATCTGGCGCGCGGCCATATCAAGGCCATCGACGCGCTGCAATCGCTTGATCGAAGCTTCGTGGTGAACCTGGGCACGGGTCAGGGCTATAGCGTGCTGGACGTGGTGAAGGCGTTCGAGGCGGCTTCGGGCAAGCCCGTGCCGTATGAACTCGTGGCGCGCCGCCCGGGCGATATCGCCGAGTGCTACGCCAATCCCGCCGCGGCGGCCGAGTTGATCGGCTGGCAGGCGGAACATGGCATTGAGCGGATGTGCGCCGATCACTGGCGCTGGCAGTCGCAGAATCCGAAGGGCTTTGCCTGACCGGTCTTGTCCGGGCCGCGCTTTCGCAAGACTGAAAGCGCGGCCCGGCGCATTCCTTTTAGCGATTATTTTTCATGCTTAGCTTTGCGCTCGGTTTTCTGGTTTCGCTGTTCATCACGCTGTTGATCGTGCGGTTTGCGCACTTGCACGAAGGCATTTCCGGCGATACCGATCTGACCGGCGTGCAAAAATTCCACGCGCGGTCGGTGCCGCGCATCGGTGGCGTAGGGATACTGCTTGGGCTTTCGGTCTCCGCCGTGCAGCTTCGATGGAGCTACCCGGTTGTATCGAGCGGCATTCTTGCCGTGGTCGCCTGCGGATTGCCCGCTTTCTTTTCGGGGCTCGTTGAAGACCTGACCAAGCGCGTTACGCCCGTCGTGCGCCTTGTCTGCACCATGGCCGCCGCCGCGCTCGCGTATTTCCTGCTCGGCATTGCGGTGACGCGCATCAGCGTGCCGCCGCTCGACTTCCTGCTGACCTACAGCCTCATTTCATGCCTCGTGACCGTGGTCGCGGTGGCGGCGCTGGCGAACGCGATCAATATCATCGACGGCTTCAACGGGCTTGCATCCATGGTCGCGTTCATGATGTTCGCGTCGCTCGCCTACGTCGCGTTCCAGGTCCACGATCCGGTCGTGCTGTCGGCGTCGCTCATCATGATGGGCGCGGTGATGGGCTTTTTCATCTGGAACTTCCCGGCGGGGCTGATCTTTCTCGGCGATGGCGGCGCGTATTTCATCGGCTTCATGCTCGCCGAACTGTCGATCATGCTGGTGATGCGCAACCGCGATGTATCGGCGTGGTTCCCTGTGCTGCTCTTCATGTATCCGATCTTCGAGACCTGCTTCTCGATCTACCGGAAGAAATTCATACGCGGTATTTCACCGGGCATTCCCGATGGCGTGCATCTGCATATGCTGGTTTATAAACGCCTCATGCGATGGGCCGTCGGTGCACAGAACGCACGCGAACTCACACGCCGCAATTCGCTGACGTCGCCGTACTTGTGGTTGCTGTGCCTGGTCGCCGTGATACCGGCCACGCTGTTCTGGCGGCATACGGTGCATCTGTTCTGTTTTGTCGTGGTATTTGCTTTTACGTACGTGTGGTTGTACGTGAGCATTGTCAGATTCAAGTCACCGCGATGGATGGTGTTTCGCCGGGCACATCAGGCGAAGAAATAACGCGCGATGAAAAAATTGCGCCGGCGTTTTAAGCCGGCGCACACGCCTGTTTCAATGCAATTTACTTCGATGCAAACTCCAGCAAGTCCGCGTTCACCTTGTCCGCTTCCACCACGCACATGCCGTGCGCGCCGCCCGGATACACCTTGAGCGTGGCGTTCGACACGATCTTCGCCGACATGCGTCCAGCGGTATCGATAGGCACGATCTGGTCGTCGTCTCCATGCAGGATCAAGGTCGGCACATCGATCTTCTTCAGGTCTTCCGTGTAGTCCACTTCCGAAAACTCGCGGATGCACGCGTATTGCCCCACGATTCCACCGAGCATGCCCTGCGCCCAGAAGGAATCGATCACACCCTGCGACTGCTTCGCTCCGTCGCGGTTGTAGCCGAAGAAAGGAATCGCCAGATCCTTGTAGAACTGCGAGCGATCGGACGCGACGCCGGTCCGGATTCCATCGAATACGTCTTTTGGCACGCCGCCCGGATTCCCTTCCGTCTTGAGCATCAGCGGCGGCACGGCGCCAATCAACACCGCCTTCGATACCCGCCCCGTCCCATGACGCCCGATGTAATGCGCGACCTCGCCGCCGCCTGTGGAATGGCCCACCAGCATGGCGTCTTTCACGTCGAGCGCATCCATGACGGCGGCCAGATCGTCCGCGTAGGTGTTCATGTCATTGCCTTGCGCGGGCTGGCCGGAGCGCCCGTGACCGCGCCGGTCATGCGCGATGACCCTGAATCCCTTCTGAACCAGAAACAGCATTTGCGAATCCCAGGCGTCCGCGTCCAGCGGCCAGCCATGTGAAAAAACCACCGTCTTGCCCGACCCCCAGTCCTTATAGAAAATCTCCGTGCCGTCCTTCGTCTTGATCGTGCTCATCGAACGTGCTCCTTAGGGTGAGATTGCGCGTTGCGTCCACGTTGAGAAACGCTCTTTTCGTGTGCGCAACGCGAGGGACCTGCAAAGGTATTCGTATTCCCCGCCATGAGACGAGCCGCGCCGTTCATACGGCGTCTAGATGTTCATTGTTGCCTGGAATTTCGGGGTTGCACCGCGTGGAACTGCATCAGGTTACGGCAGGAACGTGTCGCTGGAAAGACTTCCACAATTCACACGAATGGCGGGATATGGAGCGCCACCGCATCCGGCGAGCGATTTAAATTACCGCGGATATGCCGCGATTAATCGATGCTATTAGACGCATAGTGATTTTAATGTTCGCGGCGCACTGCGCCTTTTTTACCGGTGGGCTTCGGATAATCCCGAAGCCCGTGTTTAGTCGATGCCGTAAAAACAGCCGAACACAGGGCTTGCCGCATTAGTACAAACACTTATGTCTGACGATATCCTATTGCATTGATTCAATGGCTTAACTATCGTGGTAGCAACGCTTCCATGCGTGAAAATTATGAATATTCAAAGCCTATTCTTTGCGCATTACCTGTCCATTTTCTCTTTCACCGCACTACGGCGATCGAATCGGCTTTCCGGAAATTCTGCCGGAAAACCGGATAAGTCATGCAATAAGAAAAGCAAACGATAAACAGCGCAATAAACCCAGTTTGGAGACCACAATGAGCTCTCGCTCAGATAGCGCAATTCACGCATCACCCGGATTTTTTTCTAAAGAAGCCACCGTAGCCAAGCCAGGATTTTCGCGCTGGATGGTGCCGCCCGCCGCGCTCGCGGTGCATTTGTGTATCGGTCAGGCATATGCGTTTTCCGTATTCAACGCGCCTCTCACCCGCGTGATCGGTATCACGGAGTCAGCGCCCGACGACTGGTCGCTGACCACGCTCGGCTGGATCTTTTCGCTTGCCATCGTGTTCCTGGGTTTGTCGGCGGCGTTCGCGGGTAAGTGGCTCGAAAAAGTCGGCCCGCGCCGCACGATGTTCACGGCTGCCTGCTGCTTCGGCGGCGGCTTCTTGGTCGCGGCGCTCGGCATCCACCTGCATCAGATCGTGCTGGTGTATCTCGGGTACGGGGTGATTGGCGGAATCGGGCTCGGGCTTGGATATGTATCGCCGGTTTCAACGCTGATCCGCTGGTTCCCCGACCGCCGCGGCATGGCGACCGGCATGGCGATCATGGGCTTCGGCGGCGGCGCGATGATCGCCGCGCCCGCCTCGGTCGCGCTGATGAATCACTTCAAGAGCGCGACCAGCAACGGCGTGACCGAGACCTTCGTGGTGCTGGGCATTGTCTATTTCATCTCCATGTCCATAGGCGCGCTCGCCATCCGCGTGCCACGCGCCAACTGGACGCCGGCGGGCTGGACGCCGCCAGCGGCGAACGGCAACAAGATGATCACGCGCAATCACGTGCATATCGATCAGGCGTTGAAGACGCCGCAGTTCTATCTGATCTGGCTCGTGCTGTTTCTCAACGTGACGGCGGGTATCGGCGTGCTGGGACAAGCGTCGGTGATGATCCAGGAGAGCTTCAAGGCGACCATCACCGCAGGCGCGGCGGCGGGGTTTGTCGGCTTGCTGTCGCTCTTCAACATGGGCGGACGGTTCGTGTGGGCGTCGGGTTCGGACTGGCTGGGCCGCAAGAATACGTACTTCGTGTTTTTCGCGCTGGGCGCCGTGCTGTATTGGCTCGTGCCGCAATTCGCGCAGAGCGGCAACGTCGCGCTCTTCGTGCTTTCGTATTGCGTGATCCTCTCCATGTATGGCGGCGGTTTCGCGACCGTGCCGGCCTATCTCGCCGATATCTTCGGCACGAAGTTCGTTGGCGGCATTCATGGACGGCTGCTTACCGCGTGGGCGGCCGCGGGTATTGCGGGGCCGGTGCTGGTGAACTATATCCGCGCGTATCAGGTGGCGCACGGCGTAGAAAAGACGCAGGCCTACACAACCACGCTGCACATCATGGCGGGTCTGCTGATTCTCGGGTTTATCTGCAATCTGCTGGTGAAGCACGTGAACGAGAAACATCACATGAGTGCGTCGGCGCTTGCGTCGGAATAAAGCCAGAACACAGATAACCGGAGAACACGATGAACACGCGTATCGATCAAAATCATTCGTCGGATGGCGTTCCGACCAACAAGGTGCTGCTGGCGGTGTTCTGGATTTACGTGCTCGTGCCACTGGCGTGGGGCGTGATCAACACACTGGTCCAGGCGACGAAGCTGTTTCATTGAGCATGTAGGGGCAAAAATAAAAACGCCGGCTGCAACTCAGAGCCGGCGTTTTTCATTGCTGATATTTTATGCAACAGCGACCGTCAGATCACGCCGGCGCCGCCGCCATCCCGTTCGTCACCTCTCGCGCCACCGCAAGATACCGCTCAGCCGTATCCGCAAGCGTAAGCCCACCCAGCGGCCTTTGCGCCCGTCCTTCGCTCAATGCCGTCACCAACGCCCGGGCGTAGCTCGCGGTGTCCTCGGGATCGAGCAAATGCACCGCCGGGAAATCTTCTGCAAAACTGAACGGCCGGATCTGGCTCGCGACGATCGGCACGCCCGACGCCAGCGCTTCCAGAAACGCAATGCTATGCCCTTCAGATCGCGAAGGCATGGCGAAAACGCAGGCCTTGAACAAGATGTCCGATACATCCGAGCGCGGCCCCTCCACCGTCACATGCCGTTCGAGTCCGAGCTTCGCCACGAGATCGTTCACCGCCGTGAAATACGCAGGGTCTTCGATCACGCCGACCAACAGCAGACGCGCGTGCGGCACGGCCTTCACGACCTCCCTGAAGGCATGCACGGTCTGCAACTGATTTTTCACCGATGTATACCGGCCGATCTGCACGATCTGCGCGTGGCCATCGATGGGATTCGCTGTCAGGCCTTTCGCGAAACGCGCCATGTCGACGCCGTTTGGAATCAATTGCATCGATGGATGGCGGCCAACTGCTGCCACGTAGTCATCGATATTCGCCGGCGACACCGCGATCACCGCCCGCGCGCGCCGCGACAACACACGTTCAATGCGCCTGAACAAACCGCGCTCGAAGTCATTGGTCGCCGAATGCATCACGTACACCACGGGCGCGGCAATGGGCAACGCGCGCGCGTAAAACGCCGGAATGGTCGCGTGCGCAAACACCACGTCCGGCCGATAGTGATTCACCGACTGGTACAAATGCCACAACTTGCCGAGCGTTCCGTGCGTTGCCACCGGGAACATGCACTCGACGCGGTTCATATCGAGTTCGCGGCGAAGTTCGGTGAAGTCTTCGTGCTGAGGCCGCAGCGACGTCATGCCGACCGTTTCGCCGCTGTTCTGCTGATGAATCGCCAGGTCCTTGGCCAGCACTTCCGCGCCCGAAAGCCGCGGTGCCAGTACGAGATGAAGGATGCGCATCACGCCTCCCTGACGATTCGGAACAGCATCCAGCCGGCCGCGGCAGCAAGACCGCCCGTCATGGCCCAGGCAATGCCCGTCACGCCCCACATATGCGTGGCGACCGGCACCGTGGCGAGCAACACCACCGCCTGGATGATCGACGCGTGCGTGGCGACCTTCGGCAAGCCGACCGCGCGCAGGTAGGACACGAGCACCGCAATGACCGCGCCAATCGCCATGTTGACCACGAAGATGCGGAACAGCGGCACGGCCGGCAGCCATGCGCTTCCCAGCACGATCTGGAAGAGCGGTTCGGCGGCAAAGCGCAGGATCAGCACCAGCACCACAAGTCCTCCCGCGATGAGTCCGAGATAGCGGCGAAAGAGCCGCGCCGCGAAGTCCGCGTCCCGGCGATGATGCGCCGAGAACGTCGGAAAAAGATATTGCGACATCGCGATTGCCGCATCGGCCAATAGCATTTGCGCGAGCTTCGACGACATCTGATACGCGCCCAGCTGCGCCGGGCCAAGCAGCTTCGCGACGATCACTTTGTCGAACTGGTTCAGCAGCAGATTGACCACGCTGCCCGCCCAGATCCAGCGGCTGAAATTCACGTAATGGCCAATCCCTTTCCACGATGCACGCAGCGGCGGACGCGGCCCCATGGTGGTCCAGGTCAACACGGTTTTCAACGTCTCGCCCGCCAGCATGCCGAGCAACACCGAATATGCGCCCGCGCCGCCGAGCGCGAAGGCCAGGCCAATCGCGCAATCGAGGAATGCCGACGACATCTCCACGCCCGCGATCCGCATGAAGCCGCGCTCGCGCGTGACGATGTAATACGCTGGCGACGCCACGCCGCGAATCAGCGGCAACAGCGCGGCCATCTGCAGCAAAAGCAGCGATCCGCCCAGATGGAATTGCTGATCCATCAGCGGCGAGGCGCAGACAATCAATACGGCGATCAGCGCGCCACGCGAAGCCAGCGTGGTCCAGACCGCGCCGAGTTGCGCGCGGTTGGGTGTTTCGCGGCCCTGTACCACGGCTTGCGCAAGGCCGGTATCGCTGAGCGCCTCGGCAATCGCCACCGCGAGCAGCGCCACGCTGACGCTGCCGATGGCGGCCGGCCCGAGAATGCGCCCTATCGCCAGGAACTTGACGGCGACGAAACCCCGCACCACGATTTGCTGCAGCAGGACCCAGATCGCGGCGTCCTGGTCGAAGCGCACGCTCGCGGTTGAAAACGGTAAGCGAACTGCTCTCACAGACATTCCTCGCGTCGGGTCGGTTTTTTGTATTTAGAGCGCGACAAACGGATTGCCGGCCAGACTTGACTTTTCATTAGCGATGCATGCCCCAAGGTTTTCCGCAAAGGTAACGTGCCGCGCCATGTGTTGTGCGCCATCTCGTAGTTGATATCGGCCCTCATGTACGCTCGCTCACTGTCTTTTTTCGCCAGAGGAATACCCTGAGTTTGGCGCTTGCAAAACTTGCAGCAATGCTAGTGTTGCCCTTGTGCGCGAATGCGCCGGCGCCTGACATCTGTTTTACCCACGAAGACGCCGGCGCTCTGCGCCTTACCGCTCCAACATCGCGACCTTTTTGCACGCTTAAAAAATAGACCATGGCCAATGACACGCGGGGCACCGTGCTGATTATCGAACCGAATTTCACCGGGCATCGGTGGCGGTATGCAGAGTGGGCAGCGGCGGCTTATGCGGAAGCGGGGTATCCGTGCGTGATCGTGACCGATCCCGCTAACGCGGATCACTCGCTTAGCCAGCGCATTGCGCGTGAAAAGCGGCCGGAACTCGACATCCAGTTCGTCGCGCCGCTCGCGCATGGTGGAAAAGGCTTCGCGAAGGTCAGTTACGTGCGCTTTTTCCGCGACTTCAAGCACGCATTCGATATCGCCAGCCGGGGCCGCCGAGTCTCGCTCGTGGTGGTGCCTTACGTCGATTATTTCTTTTACGCGTTGCCGTTCACGGGTTCGCCGTTCGGCGCAACGCCGTGGGTTGGCATCACGATGCGCGCGAATTTTCATCATGCGAAAGTCGGCGTGAAAGCGCCGCGCGAGCCTTTGGTGAACGGCGTGAAGGCGCAGCTTTTCCGCCGCGCGATACGTGTGCCGGGTTTGAAGACGCTGCTGACCATCGATCCCACGCTTACCGAATGGTGCGCCGGAAAGCCGGGGCAACGCGACCGGTATCAGGCGAGCCGGGGCGCAGCGGTGCAGTATCTGGCGGACCCGTTTCCCGACGCCAAGGCGACCGAGCCCGCCATCGCGCGTCAGCGTCTGGGCCTGGGCGCGGGCAAGCACGTGCTCGTGTATGGCGCGATCACCGAACGCAAGGGCATTCAGGAGCTCGCCACGGCGCTGGCCCAGAGGCAGGGCATGGATAAGCCTACGCTCGTCGTGGCCGGCGCTCAGGACGATGACATCCGCGCGTTCTTCGGATCGGCGAACACGCTGTCTCCGCCGCCGGTTTTCATGGACCGCTTTATTACCGCTGAAGAAGAGCTCGATCTGTTTTCAGCCTGCGATGTCGTGTGGCTCGGCTACAAGGGACATTACGGCATGAGCGGCGTGCTCGTGCAGGCATACCGGTTCGGCAAGCCGGTGGTCGCGACGGCCGATGGATTGATCGGCTGGTTCTGTCGTACGGGCGAACTGGGACCGGTGGTTGAAGATCTGTCGGTGGCTTCGATCAACCGGGCGCTCGATCAGGTCTTCGAACCAGCAAAGCAAACGGCCGACAAACAACCGCATCTGCTCGAACGCAACACGTTGAGCGAATTCAAGCAGACGCTCAGGCAAGCCATCGCCTGAAAAAAATCAAACGCCCTCGGTGCCGTCCACCACGGCACTTCTCGCGGGCACTCGCGTCGAGTCCTTGCCCAACCATTCGCGGACCCATTGCGCACAGGGCGCTTCAACCCGCCGTGCAGTTATCTTTGCGCCGATATAAGCCAGGGTCGTCGCGGCGATCATCGATACAGCGAAGACCACGACCGCATGATCCTCGGCGAAGTCATCCACTGCGTCGAGCCTGACCACGGCGCGCACGGCGAGTATTGCTATGAAGTGCCATACGTAGATGCCGAAGCTGTATCGTCCGAGCAGCACCGTGGCAGGCGCCCTCAGCAGCCGTGGCGAAACGCGCGTCAACAAGAGCATTAATGCAGCGGTTGCGAGCGCAGCAAACGTGGGCGCTGCGCCATGGGCCATGCCGCGTCCCGTACCGGCCAGGAACAGCGCGGCCACCATGGCGATTCCACCCAGCGCGAGCCGTATGCAGGCACGCGAAGAAAGTTGCTTCTCGCCGAGCAGATAATTCCGCGCCATTCGCCAGACCCAGAATCCGACGATAAAACAGGGCAGTTGCATTGGCGGCCAGAAATAGAAGAACTCGTTGTTCACGACACGGCATGCAGGACCGCCGCCGCATGCGCCGAAGTACCAGCACGACACCGCGAAGAGCGCCGTCAGCAACAACACCATGATCAACCCGCGCAGCGTGCGGCAAGCAAATACGAGCGCCGGCGCGATCATGTAGAAGAACATTTCCACGCCGATGGACCAGCCACCCGGCACCACGCTATCGGCAGCGGATGGAAACCATGCATGGATGAAAAGGACGTTCAACAGGACATCGGACAGGTCGTGTGGTGTCTGCATATGTCCATGCAGGAAATGCAGCAGAAAATCGATGCCGGTGTAACCCAGGATCGCAAGGTAGTAGAGCGGCGCGATGCGAGCGATACGCTTCACATAAAAGTGACGCACTACATCGCGCGTATGGGCAAAAGGCTGCGCGTCATGTTCGATTGAAGCCATGATCGTGATCGCGCTGATCACGAAGAAACACTGCACGCCGTATTGCCCGAGATTGGCAAGGGCATCGAGCCAATCGGGACTGGTCACCATCCACGGCGCGAGATGAACCGCAATCACGCCGATCACCGCAAGGGTACGGCCGGCGTCGAGCGCTGCAATGCGCGGGGGCGCTGTCATCGGCATATCCTCGCGACGTTCACGCAACAGTAATGAAGTGCTTCCATGGTCGGCATCAAGCAACGATCTGACACGGCCGGGCGTGGCGCCCGGGCAGTCGGACAATCAAAAAACGAAGGGAAAACCGCGTCAGGCAGGCACGTGCCGCGCGGTTTCAGCAGATACGCTCAGGACACGTGGGTGCTCACCACAGGCACTTCCATTTCGCCCTTGCGTTGCTTGGCGGGAAACAATGCGTCGCGGATCTTGAGGAACGGGAACTCCACCGCGCGCGTGGTCACGTAGCCGATCACGATTGCAATGCCGAACTGCGCGGCCAGCACGAAGAACCACGCGGCAAGCGGCGGCACGTGCATGGCGGCAGCCTTGCGGATGAGGATATCGGCAGGCGCCAGCGCCAGCGAATGCCAGAGATAGATGCCATACGAATACACGCCGATCCACGCGACCACGCGATAAAGCAGCGAGTCGCGAATGCCCTTCGAGTATTCGACCGCCAGCACGATGGCGGCGGTGAAACCAATTGCCTGGATCGTGAAACCGATGCTTTCATCGAGCGCGACGTGCGTTGTCCCAAGCACGAGCCATGCAGCCAATACGGCCACCATGCTGAGCAGGAGCCATTTTTTATCGGCGAATTTCTTGTAGACGTCCGGCTTCATCCAGTAGAAGGCCGCGAGGATCACGCCGAACAACAGGCTGTCTATGCGGTACTGCGTCTGGAAGAATGCGGCGTCGATGTCCCCGTTCGATACCACCGCGCAGCGCGCCAGAAGCACAATGCCGCAAATGGACAGCAACGTACCGATGATCGCGTTCACGCCTACCTTGAAGCGCACGAAAACAAGCAGCAACGCGGGCAGGAACAGGTAGAAATGTTCTTCCACCGCGAGACTCCAGGTCTGGCTGATGGAAGTGCCCAGATAGTTCTGCAAGTGGGTCAGGTTCTGGTACAGAAAAGTATCTGTTGGGTGACGCCCGGCGAACAGGTGAAACAGGATCAGCACGTAGTACGCTGGCCAGATCTTGAAGATGCGTCGAATGATGAATCGCCACGCGTCAATGCGCCCGTGCTCGGAATACTGCTTGAGCAACAGGCCGCCGACCAGAAAACCGCTTAGCGTGAAAAACAGGTTCACGCCTTCACGGCCAAAATTCTTCAGCGGATATTCGATCGCGGTGACGAACCAGTAGCCCGTCTTGACGGAATGGAAATGAAAACCCATCACGGCGATGATCGCAATGCCGCGGACGAAGTCTAGCTCGATCGTCCTGTTCGATGTTTGTTGTGTACGTGGTTTGCCGAACAAGCCCATGGTGATCCCCTTTGCAGCGGCGTGCGCTCCGCGTTTCCTACCTGATATCCGGTAGTTATTTCCAGCGTGATTATTTAATTCGCAGGCAAAACCGCCCGACAAACCAATCCATCTGGCGGTCCCTGAATAATCTTCTTCCTGACCCGGTTTCATCCGCCAACATCGCGCCGTTCGCGGACAGTGAATGCGGCGTGCCGAACGCAGCACAGCAGAATGTTGTCTGACAGACATTGCACTGCGGCAGCGCGCGGGGCATTGAAACATAGGCGATACATCCTGTTCAAAGGAATCGCGTGCGGCGGCGCACACGCCGCGCTCCGTTGATTCACGACGAAGACTAGTGCTTAACCGCCTGCCCCGATGCAGCCGATTCGGCCACTGCTATATTCCCACCGAGGTGTCGCCGGGCCGCCGGCGCGTGTGCGAAACGAATGTTCGTTCGCGCACCGAGGCAGTGTTTTTCATGCGGATATGAGCGACGCTATGCGATACACGCAACGGAAGAAGCACACCGGGTGCTGCATGCTGGACTGACAACTCCGCTCTGCACCGTGCTGAAGCAACATCAAGCAGAGGCGGGGCCGCCGCTCGATGAACAAGCCGCGCCTTGAAGCGAAGCCTCAAAACCGAAAGTCGAAGAGAGACCCGCCATGCGCAACAAATATACGAACCTGTGGATCTGGCTGTTTCTAGTCCCACTGGCACTTGACTACAAGGCAGCGGAAGACGCGGGAAGCCACGTCATACAGGTCCTCATGACGCTGCCGGTAGTAGGCGCGGGCGTCGTGCTCTGGCTGATCGCGCCGAGCTTCACGCGGCGCTCCCGATTCCGCTCGATCGTTTCCGCGGCCACAATCATGACGGTGGTCGGCAGCATTGTTGCGCAGGTTCTTCAGGGCAATGACTTCGGCAACTACCTGCGCACGCTGCTGCCTTTTGGATTGTTCCTGCTGGGTTATCTCGCGGCATGCCGGCCATGGGAAGGCGACCGTCTTGCGGCCTTTGAAAAGGCGCTCTTCTGGTCGATGGTCATCTCGCTCGTCTTCAGCTTTGTGTACGGCATGGTCACGAGCGGCGGCCCACTTGATGACGTGCGCTACCGAATCGTATCGGTGACGTTTCTTGGCTTGCAGGGTGTCATCCTGCATCAGTTCGTGGTGGCCAAGCGCATTACGAAATTCACGCTCGCCATCTTTCTTGGCACCATCCTGATCGAGTTATTGAGCGTCACGCGAAGCCTGCTGGTCGGCACCGTGGTGCTGTTCCTCTTTGCCACATGGCTGTCGGCGCCTTCGCCGCGCCATCTGGTTCGGGCAGGCATGCGCGCGCTGATGACCGGCGTACTGATCGCCGTGATGACGGCCGGCGCAGCGTCGTTTTTCCCTGAAGTTGCCGATCACTGGACACAGCGCATCTTCGCTTCGAAAGAGACGACCTCCGGCCGAGATCCGACCACGATCACCCGGCTTGCCGAGATGAAGGACCAGTATGACCAGGTCACATCCACTCCATCCGCGCTGATCGCGGGCAGAGGGTACGGGGCGGTTTATCACTACTCGCCCGACTACCTGCCCTACCTTGCCGGCCAGTTCTCCAAGAAGGACTTCTATGCGATCCGCGAGTTTGCCGCGGGCCACAACTTCTGGGTGTACCAACTGTTTGCTGGCGGCCTGATGTTCGGCTTGTGGATGCCGCTTGCAATCCTGTTCGCGCTTGCACTGGGTGGCATTGCGTATCGCGTGTGGCGCCGCCGCGCACCCGACCTGCTGTATTTGCCGGTCATGGGGCGTTCGCTGTTGCTGCTCGCGGCGTTGCCGGCCACTTCCATTGGCGGCAATCCGCTTGGGCCTCGCTATTCGGGTCTCGTGTTTGGCGTTGCGCTCGGCTTGCTGGTCGCGACCTACACGCGTCTTTCTTACGCGATGAAGATTCGCAACGCCGAGCTTGCCGCGCAACGCGGCATGCCAAAGAAACGCCGTCCTGGAACACCTGCGCCGACGCCAGCGCCAGTTGTGACGCCGGTGTCCATGCCGATGCATCCATCGGGCCGCGCGTCCACGCTGAAAGAAAGCCGCGACGTGCTGTCGCGCTTCACGTCGGCGTGATGGTGGCCGCAGCTTTTTATCAACTGACACGATTCATCATCGAGCGCGCCTGGCAATGAAGATCCTGCATCTGTTATCGACTATAGACCCGCGTGCCGGAGGCCCGACTGAAGGCGTGCGTCAAAGCGGCATCAACATGGCGGCGCTCGGTCATGAAGTAGAAGTCGTCACGCTCGACGACCCGGCCGCGCCCTGGCTTTCAGCTTTCCCGCTGACCGTGCATGCGCTGGGTCCATCGAAGGGCAATTACGGCCTGACGCCGAATCTCGTGCCGTGGTTGAAGGAGCACGCCACGCGTTTCGATGCCGTCATCATCAATGGCTTGTGGCAATACCACAGCTACGGTGCGTGGAAGGCGCTGCATGCCATGCGGGTGCCTTATTACGTTTTCCCGCATGGCATGCTGGACCCATGGTTCAAGCGCACGTATCCGCTGAAGCATTTGAAGAAGTCGCTCTACTGGCCGTGGGCGGAATATCGTGTGCTGCGCGATGCGCGACGCGTGCTCTTCACAGCGGAAGAAGAGCGCATGCTTGCGCGCCAGTCGTTTCGCTTGTACAAGGCGCGCGAGGAAGTCGTGGCGTTCGGCACGAACCCGCCGCCGGTTGCGTCGTTGTCCATACGCGATGCGTTTCTCGCGGCTTATCCTGAACTTGATGGCAAGCGATTGTTGCTGTTCCTTGGGCGCATTCATGAAAAGAAGGGATGCGATTTACTGATAAGGGCGTTTGCGCAAGTCCGCGATATTGATCCCTTGGCGCATTTGGTGATGGCGGGTCCGGATAGTGGCGACTGGACGCCTGAGTTGCAAAAGCTCGCGGGCGAACTTGGCGTTGCCAAGCGTATTACGTGGACTGGCATGCTGGAGGGCGAGCAGAAGTGGGGGGCATTCCAGGCGAGTGATGCGTTCGTGCTGCCTTCGCATCAGGAGAATTTTGGCATTGCGGTAGCGGAGGCGTTGGGATGTGGATTGCCGGCGCTGATATCGGACAAGGTCAACATTTGGCGTGAAGTGGAGGCGGACGGTGCGGGTTTCGTTGCGACCGATACGGTAGAGGGAACGGTATCAAGTCTGACGCGATGGCTGGAGCTGGAACCGTCGTTGGCAACGGCGATGCGAGCACGGGCGAAGGACACGTTCCATCGCCGGTTTACGGTCGACGCCATGTCGAAGGATTTGCTGCGCGTATTGCAGGCGGGTGCAAAAGAAGATGAAGGAATGCTGCACAAAGCGGGTAAAGAGCGTCTTCGAGGCGCTTGAGCCTGCCCGAGAACAGGGGTGGCGAAGCAAAAGAAATGAAGTCCCGGCGCGCGGCTGAAAATGCGAATAGTAAAACGAGAGCGAGCCGCGAACAACAATGCGAATGGCGTCAGTAACCGCCTTACCACGACGGCACAAGACGAAAAGGCCCGCGCGAACGTCCGGACCGATGCCGCAAACAGGTGGCGACGGACTATGGCTCAAAAGGCGATTTGCGCCCTCCATCAGTCCGATCCATCAGCGTGCGCCCGTTTCCATCGGTTATCAATGCAAGCGGGCGTAGTTCGGGATATTGCGAAACGAGCGACATTAAGACCATCCCGCCAATCCGCCGCGCCACTTCGTCGGTCAGTGGATTTTGCTCATTTACTGGACATTCTATAAGCGTTCGCTCGGAAGAAATACCTGCGCTCTTAAGTGCATCTGCCGATACGCGAAACTGGCGAAGTGTTTTTGTGCTCGAGTCATAGCCCGTTAGCAGATATTGCAAGGTCATCTTAATATCCTCGACAAGCTTGATAGTTGGAAAACGCGCGTTGCTTACACATGGCATAAGTGCGTGGGTCGTTGTACAACGCCCCGGCAAAATT
The DNA here is from genome assembly GCF_001544455.2 of Caballeronia sordidicola. Lineage (GTDB taxonomy): Bacteria > Pseudomonadota > Gammaproteobacteria > Burkholderiales > Burkholderiaceae > Caballeronia > Caballeronia sordidicola. The sequence continues at coordinate 1,210 of NZ_FCOC02000040.1, read as the reverse complement.
GCACAATTCCAAGTCAGTTTCGTACTCTGCAAAACATTCCGCCTCATGCGATTCGCTCACACCGCGCGCCGCAATCGACATTACATCATTGCTGGTCGCGTTTTTGACGTACTCGAACGGCGCGGCGTCGCCTAGCGGTGTGCTGCCCGAGCCAATCTCCGACACTTCGCCCAAGTCGAAAACATCATCATCGCGCGACGGCAGCGAAGATGCGACCATAGACGCCGCCGAAGCGAGCGCAGCAAGTGCGTCGCACTTCGCCCACGCGGCCAGATTGCGTTCCCCTGCCTCGGTGACGGTTTCGATATGCCGGTACGGTTTTAGCGCGTTCGCTTCGCGCCTGATACGGTCATCGATCGCCTTGTTATACGCCTTCAGGTCGTCGGAGTACGCTTTCGAACGCGCCATGTAAGCGCGTCCGCGTTCGTCCTGGTCGCGTTTATACGCGGCATAGTCGAACTCGCGCTTTGGAACAAAGCCATCATGCGCGATGTATTCTGGCTTGGCGCGCACGATCACAACCGCCTCGTTTCGCACTTCCCAGCAAAGCGCCTTGATGATGTCGCCGGGGCGATCACCGTAGGGACTGGCCCGGTAGGAGGGAACTGACTCGACAAGAAACTTTTGAACGCGTGCAACCAGTTCTGGCTGGCTTGCCCAATGCTCGAAATTGGCGGCTTTGAACAGCGCTTTACCGGCTTCAAGCGCTTTCGTTTGTTCTGGGGTCCTGCCATTCGGCGCGTAGTCCCATTTTTTATAAAGCAAGAATCGATGGCCCTCGTATCTCATGAGTTCGGTTGTCATTCTCGTTATTTTCGTTGTTGCGACAGCCGCTACGCTAACGTACTTTTCCGCGCGTTCATCTCATAAAAGAGCGCGCGGCTTGATGGTCAGGACTTCAGATTTTGGAGTAGTGCGCGGATATTGCCCACGCGCCAAAAGCTCGGCTTATGCGAGACACATACGTTAGCGGGAAAAATCCCTTTTCTCGCGCCGCGCCCCTACGTCCAAACCGAGACCGGAATTAACGCCGACACCTGAGCAACGCTTAGCAACTGATTGGACGGCAGGCATTCGCACCCATTTGCGTGCAAGCACGCAAATGGGTGATTGGCCGAACCGGTTCTGTGGGTTTGTGTGCTTGCCCGAGAGCGCTGGTGGCGAAGCGTGTGGATGTAGGGATACGGAGGGGGAGGGTTTCAAGTGTTGG
>NZ_FCOC02000039.1 GCF_001544455.2 Caballeronia sordidicola | reverse complement strand
GGCACGCGCCGAGGCCGGATCGGTCACGTCCAGCGCGACGGTGCGCACGCGCTCGCCGTATTGCTCGACGAGCGCGCGCAGGTCGCCGGGGCGGCGCGCGGTCGCGACAAGGCGATGGCCTGCTGCGAGTACCGCGTTTGCCAACGCGTGGCCGATGCCACGGGAACTGCCGGTGATAAGCCAGACTGACGACATGACGCGCTTCCTTTTGACGATGAACAACGAGTTGAAGTGTTCACCGATTCTAGGAGCGCGCGGCATGCGGCACTAATCCGATCGCGCCAACCTGCAATCAGAACGCGCCAAAGGAGGACCGCTTAGCCGTGGCTCTTCTCGCTGTCCAGATGCGCCATTTGCGCGGCCGCGTATCGATCGCCGGCCGCTGCGCCTTTCGGCACGGCCTGTTCGATTGCGGCGAGGTCATCGGCGGAAAGCGCGACGCCGAGCGAACCCAGCGCTTCAGTCAAGCGCTCGCGGCGGCGCGCGCCGATCAGCGGCACGATGTCCTGGCCTTGCGCCGCGACCCACGCAATCGCAATCTGCGCCACGGAAACGTTCTTTGCTTCGGCGATTCGCCGCAAGGCATCGACGAGTTTCAGGTTGCGCTCCGCGTTTTCGCCCTGGAACCGCGGGCTATGCGCGCGAAAATCGCTGCCCGCCAGATTCTGCGACGCTTGCCAATGCCCGCTGATCAGCCCGCGCGACAACACGCCATACGCCGTCACGCCAATGCCGAGCGCGCGGCATGTATCGAGAATGGTGTCTTCGATACCCCGCGAAATCAGCGAGTATTCGATTTGCAGGTCGGCGATCGGATGCACGGCCGCCGCGCGCCGGATGGTCTCCGAGCCGACTTCCGACAAGCCGATGTGCCGCACGTAACCCGCCTTCACCAGATCCGCAATCCCGCCGATGGTTTCCTCGATTGGCACGTTCGGATCGAGCCGCGCGGGACGATAGATATCGACGTAATCCACCCCCAGGCGCTGCAGCGAATACGCGAGGAAATTCTTGATGGCGGCGGGCCGGGCATCGTAGCCGCCCCAGCCTCCGGCCGGATCGCGCAGCGCGCCGAACTTGACGCTGATGACGGCGGCGTCGCGTTTCGTGCCTTTCAACGCTTCGCCGATCAGCGCTTCGTTGTGGCCGCTGCCGTAAAAATCGCCCGTATCGATGAGATTGATGCCCGCGTCGAGCGCGGCGTGGATCGTGGCAATGCTCTCGCCGCGCTCCGACGGTCCGTACATGCCGGACATGCCCATGCATCCAAGTCCGAGCGCGGATACCCGTGGACCTGTTTTGCCAAGTTGCCTTTGTTCCATATCGATTCTCCTGTTCGCGTCTCGCGTGATTGCGAGGGAATGTCATGCAGTGAGAGGAGTATGCAAGCCGATCCGGCGTGCGACAATCCGGCCTTTATAGAACGGGCTGTACGATAAAACGCACAATGAACGATCCCGATCTCTCCGATCTCAGCGCTTTCATGGCGGTCACCGAGGTCCGCAGCTTCCGGGCGGCGGCGCGGTTGCGCGGCGTTTCCGCGTCGGCATTGAGCGAGGCAATCCGCCGGCTGGAAGCGCGCCTGGGCGTGCGCCTCCTGAACCGGACCACACGCAGCGTCACGGTGACCGAAGCGGGCCAGCGCCTGATGGAACGGCTCGGGCCGGCGCTGGGCGAAATTGCGGGCGCGCTGGACGCGGTGAACAGCTTCCGGGACAGCCCGACCGGGACATTGCGCCTGAACGTGCCGACGATTGTCGCCATGCATGTGCTGCCGCCTATCGTCACGCGTTTTCTGGCCGCGCATCCGGGCATCACGCTGGAAGTGGTATCGAACGATACGTTTATCGACGTGCTGGCGGCCGGTTTCGACGCAGGTATCCGCTACGACGAACGTCTGGAGCGCGACATGATCGCCGTGCCCATCGGCCCGCGCACGCAGCATTTCGTGGCGGCGGCTTCACCCGCTTATTTCGATACGCACGGGCGCCCCGAGCATCCACGCGATTTGCTGGAACATGCGTGCATTGGACACCGGTTCGCGAGCGGCGTGCTGGCGGCGTGGAATTTCGTGCGCGGCGACGAACAGGTTCGCTTTACACCGCAAGGTCCGCTGGTGGCATCAGTGATCGAGCTTGAAGTGGCGGCCGCGACCGCCGGACTGGGCGTGATCCATACCTTCGATGAATTTTTGCGTCCGCAACTGGACAGCGGCGCGCTCGTGCCTGTGCTTGAGGACTGGTGGGAGCACTTTTCAGGGCCGTTTCTGTATTACCAGAGCCGCACGCACATGCCCGCGCCGCTGCGTGCGTTCATCGATTTCATCAAGGCGTCTTAGCGGCGCGCAGCCGGTCTATCTGCCGGCAAAGAACGAGCGCGCTGCGTTCAACGCGTTTTCGACCGCCGTCCGGTCGACGTCCAGATGCGTCACCCAGCGCTGTTTCGTCGCCCCATACGCCGACGTGATGCCGATTCCGTGCGCCGCCAGATGCGCTGAAAAGGCCTCGGCAATCGCACCGTCCACTTCAACGAAAACGATGTTCGTATCCGGCATGGCGACCTTGAGCTGACCGAACGACGCCAGCCCTTCGGCCAGCGTTCTGGCGTTCGCGTGGTCATCGGCGAGCCGTTGCACGTTGTGTTCGAGTGCGTAAAGACCGGCGGCGGCGAGAATCCCGACCTGCCGCAAACCGCCGCCCAGCATCTTGCGCGTACGCCGTGCCTTCGCGATCAGCGGCGCGCTGCCGACCAGCACCGAGCCGACCGGCGCGCCCAATCCCTTCGATAAACACACCGACACCGTATCGAACGGGCGCGCAAGCGTCGCGACCGGCATCTTCAGCGCCGTGGCCGCGTTGAAAACGCGCGCGCCATCGAGATGCGTTGCGAGCCCGCGCCGGCGTGCGAGCGCGGTCGCCGCCTCCATGTACGCGTGCGACAGAACCTTGCCGCCAATCGTGTTTTCCAGCGCCAGCAAGCGCGTGCGCGCGAAGTGAGAATCGTCGGGCTTGATCGTTTCCTCGATCTCCGACAATGCCAGCGAACCATCGGGCTGATTGCTCAGCGGTTGCGGATGGATGCTGCCAAGCACGGCCGCGCCGCCGCCTTCCCATCTATATGCATGCGCCTGCTGGCCCACGATGAACTCATCGCCCCGTTCGCAATGCGCCATCAGCGCGGTCAGATTCGATTGCGTACCCGATGTCAGGAATACCCCGGCGTCCTTGCCGAAGCGCTCGGCGAGCGTTTCCTCGAGGCGGGTTACCGTGGGATCGTCGCGAAAAACGTCGTCGCCGACTTCCGCCGACGCCATCGCGGCGCGCATCTCCGGTCCGGGTCGTGTGACGGTGTCGCTGCGAAAGTCGTGCTGGATCGGGGTGCTCATTGCGGCTCCTGGGTCGTGGACCCGCTATTTTGCCATCCCGGACGCGCAGTCGTGTCGCGCGTCATAAAGACCGAAGATTGATATTTGTTTGTATTCAACAGGTTATAGCATACATCTATAATTTTCCTCAAATTTCTATATAAAATAATTATAAATCAATAACTTATACAGTTTATCTGATAATTCACGTACTCTTTGTTCACGTCTCATCCGTTACTTGAATGGTCGCGCCTTTCAAACCTTAATTTTCGTATAGCTTTCATAAGCTTATGGAGAATTCCTAACAACTAAGGTGAAAAATAATCTATTCGTTAAATTTCAGCAAGATAGCTAAGATAGCTATAGTAATTTCTCGATGAGCAAACCTCGCGATCAGCCCTGCACGTGTACAGTTCCATAGATGCGCTCGCGTCGACCTCATCCACCGCAACCATCCGCCACCCTCATGAATGCGTCCGTCCACCAACTGCAAGACGATCCTCATGTCGGCCGCTATGAGCGTTCGACTGGGCAGAGCACCGAATGGTGGCGCGTAACGCTCTCCGACAGGCCGCAGATGTATCGGATCGAGCATGGTCGCGGCGACGCGCCGGCGAATATCGACACGGTCGTCGATCTGGAAAACTTGAAATCGAAGCTGCAAAAATGGCATCGGGAGGGATTTCTCCGTCCCGGCGCCGAGGAAGCACCCGTAGCGGTTGAAGGCCGAAACGGCTTTCTGGAAGATCTCAGGCGCACTGCTTCGGCTGCAACGCCGCCCGTTTCGCCCTCGCAATCAGACGACGCCCACGTGGCGATCGGCGCGGTCGAGATACCGCTCGGCCACGCCGGCGCGCCTGTGCCGCGAATGAACCCCGCCTACCTGTTCCCCGAGCGTTTTGCCGACATCCTTCAGGACATCGTGGAAAACCGGCGCGTAATGCTGATCGGTCATACGGGTGCGGGAAAAACCAGCTTGATCGAACAAGTTGCAGCACGCTCGCAGCATGGCGTGCTGCGGGCGAACATGAACGGGCAGACGACCATCGGCGATTTCGTCGGGTTCTGGACCGTCAAAGGCGGAGAAACGCTCTGGGTGGACGGCGTGCTGCCCGCGGCCATGCGAGAAGGCCTGTGGCTCGTAGTCGATGAAATCGATTTCGCCGAACCATCGATTCTCGCCGTGCTGACTGCGGTCCTCGAACCACACGGACACTTGCTGCTCAAGGAAAAAGGCAACGAACGGGTCGCACCGCATCCGTCGTTCCGGCTGTTCGCCACCGCGAACGCGGTAGGCGCAATGAGCGTCTACCGGCATCTGTATCAGGGCGCGAACCTGATGAACGAAGCCTTCCTCGACCGCTGGCGCGTGTATCTGATGGATTATTTGTCGCCGCAGGAGGAAGCCGAGGTGCTGATGCGCACCCTCGGCGCGCGGATCACGCAGCCAATGGCAAATACGCTTGCGGCGATCGCCGCCGATTGCCGCGCGGCGTTCGCGCGCGACGATCTGGCGAGCGCGTTTTCCACGCGGCGCCTGCTCGACTGGGCTGAATTGATGTTGCGTTCCGGCGATCCGGAACGCGCCGCCGGGCCGGCCATCTACGCGAAAGTGAGCGCGGAAGACGCCGCGCTGATTCGCAGCATCATCCGGCATCACATCGCGTTCGATGAATGAGCAGCTCTCGTGAGCGCCTCCCCACTCCCCCAACTCGCACCTGACACACTAAGCCGGCTTGCGCGCGTCCTGACGGGGCGCTACGGCGTGACCGTCTCGTTCGATGCCCACGGTCCTCGTGTCGAATGTGACCGGATCGTGCTGCCCGAATCGGCGGTTCCTGATTCCTTAAACGCGGACGCCCTGACCGGCCAACTCGACCTGCTGGCGGCGCGCTGGAAGTTTTCCGCTATCGATCGGCTCGACGCCCTGCCGCCGGGTCCGGCCCGGCAACTCGCGCAAGTCATTGAGGACCGGCGTGTATGCGAGCGTTTGTTCAACGACTATCCCGGCGCGCGCGGATACATAGGCACGCTGCGAAAGCAAAAAGCGCGCGCCACGCACGCTCGATGGCCCACGTTGCCTTGGCGCGACAAGCTGATCTGGTTGATCGAAGGCGCGCTGTGGAGCGAAACGCCAGCTGTCACGGAGCGCACGCCCGCACTCGACGCCACGCTTGGCGCCGTGAGCGACGCATTGAACCGTGCGCGCGCCAGCCGGTCGACGCGCGAAAGTATCGAAAATGCGCAGGCGCTGGTCAAGCGAATAAGGTCCCTCGGCGCGGGCGGCGTCAATACCATGATGTTCACCGCCGACGCCGACGAGACCCTCGACGCTGAACGCGTGCACGGCGATCAGGACGCTACATTGGAGAACGCACAGGAAACGCAGGACGCAGCGACGGCCGATGCAGCCCTTGCGTCCCAAACGCCCTCCGATGCCACCGCCCAGCCGTCCGAAGCCCAATCACCCGCCGCGGCTATTTCGTTCGACATGGTCGACGGCCGCCCGCGCCTCTCGATCCCACTGACGACCGCATTCGATATCGTCACGGACCTGACGGGCCGAGGCGATCCCGCCGCGTGGCGAAACCTTCGCGCGCTCGCGCGCGCGGAAACAGCGCCGCTGACCGCGCGTCTGGAGCGCGCGCTCAAGGCCGACGAACAAACGCACTGGAAACGGGATCAGGAACGTGGCGAGATCGACCGGCCGGCGCTGGTGAAGCTCGTGCTGTCCCCGGGGTATCGAACGCCGTTTCGCGTCAAACGCATAACCGAAGGGCGTGACGCCGCCGTGACCTTGCTGATCGATCGCAGCGGCTCGATGGCCGGTAAGAAAATGGACCTGGCTCGCCTGTGCGCGGCGGCGCTGTGCGATGCGCTGATACAGTTGTCCTTCAAATGCGAAGTGCTCGGATATAGCTCGGTTGAATCGCCGGAGATGCGCGCGCTTTATGAGCAAATGCTCGCCGATGGCGCTGACTTGAGCCGATACAACCGCAAGCTGGAACGACTCGACCTGCAGGTCTACAAGCGCTTTGGGTCCAACAACGCCGCAGGCTTGAGCGAGATCGCGTGCGGTCACGAGAATCCCGACGGCGAAGCACTGGTCTGGGCGGCCAGCCGGCTCCTCGCGCAACGCGCCAATCGCCGCATTCTGATGGTTCTCTCCGACGGTTATCCCGCCACTGGAGATGGCCATCCGGTCATCTTGCAGACTGACTTGCGGGCGCGTATCGAAGAGATTGCGGCGTCGGGCGTCGAACTCATCGGCATCGGCTTGCTGGATGACGCCGTAGAAAAGTTTTATGCGCATAACATTGTCGTTCGAAAACTCGATGAACTCCCAACAATGGCGTTCACCGTTCTGAGCGACCTTCTGCTTCGAAAACGCACGAGCGTTTAACTTCAGGCTACGGCTGCGCCCACAAGTCTCGAAAATCACGATTCAATAGCTTGCTAACGAATTGTCGTCGAAATACAATGCGCGCCATGCCGACAATCGACGTCCTCCGACAATCCGTGAGCAGCGCGCTCGTGATCGCTTCCCGTCAGTGGCGGCGAACCAGCCACAGCGTGATCGCCGCCTATAACGTCTCCGAAGCCTGCGCAACGCCGCTGCTCATTGCCGCGCGGCTCGACGCGCCCGTGCGGCAGGTCGTGCTTGCGGAAATGACGGGCATAGAAGGACCATCGCTCGTGCGTCTGCTCGATCAACTATGCGCGGCGAACCTCGTGCGCCGCGACGAAGACCCCGACGACCGGCGCGCCAAGATCATTTCCCTGACCGACGAAGGCCGCAGCGTAACGGCAACGATCGAAAAGGAACTGATCGGCCTGCGCGCCGGCGTGCTGGAAAACATCAGCCGCGAAGATCTGGAAGCCACCCTGCGGGTATTCGCTGCGTTTAAACTGGGCGCGGCGGTTTCCGCGTCGCAGGCGGTAGTCCGGGCACCGTCGGCACCCGATCCGGCCAGCACCGATAAGGAAGAAGGCGTCTAGCGCATCATGACGTACCCCACTTCGCGTGACTGGCTGTTTTCGGTCAAGACCTTTATTGCCTCCATGCTGGCGCTGTATATAGGCCTCAAGCTGGAATTGCCGCGTCCTTACTGGGCAATGGCGACGGTCTACATCGTGTCGAATCCGTTCGTGGGCGCAACGCGCTCGAAGGCACTGTATCGGGCGCTCGGCACCATGATCGGCGCGTCCGCCGCCGTGCTGTTCGTGCCGCCGTTCGTGGAGTCGCCCTACATATTCAGCGCCGTTGTTGCAATCTGGACCGGCACGCTGCTGTTTCTCGCCATCTCCGACCGCACCGCGCGCAGCTACGTTTTCATGCTGGCGGGCTACACCATGCCGCTGATCGCGCTGCCGTCCGTGATGAATCCGGCCGGCATCTTCGATCTCGCCGTGTCGCGGACCGAGGAAATCGTGCTTGGCATTGTGTGCGCGAGCGTGGTCGGCAGCGCATTGTTCCCGAGTCGCCTCGCACCCGCGTTGATAGAACGCACTGACGCCTGGTTCCGCGACGCCGCGTTCTACGCGAAGGAAACGCTCTCGGGCAGGCTTTCGGGTCAAGCCATTTCGGCATGCCGGCAGCGGCTTGCATCCACGGTCAACCAGCTCGAATTCTTGCTGAGCCAGCTTGCGTACGACCACACGCGGCCCGACGTGCTGGCCCGCGCGCAGGCGCTGCGCGGCCGGATGCAGTTGCTGCTGCCGATCATGTCGGCAATCGGCGACCCGCTCGCGGCGTTGTTCGGCGGCCAGAAAACGCCGCCGGAAGGCCTGAAGCCGCTGCTTGACGATATCGTCAAGTGGTTCGACGAACCGGTCGACACCGGCGCGGACTCGGCCCTCGCCGACGCGCACGCGGACGCCCTGCGCGCCCGCATTGCCGGCATGCAACCCAGTGCGGACAGCTTGCGCACGTGGGATGGCGCGCTGCTGTCGAACACGCTGTGGCGGCTGAAACAGCTTGTCGATGTGTGGCAGGACTGCCGCTCGCTGCGCGTGATCATTGCCAATGAGCAAGGATCGTGGCGGCCGCGTTATCGCCACTGGCGGCTCGGCGGCACGCAGCAATACTTCGATCGCGGCATGTTGCTGTTCTCGGCCGGCTCCGCCATGCTCGCCATCTTCGTTTCAATGAGCATCTGGATTGCGTCGGGCTGGAACGACGGCGCGGGCGCGGTGACGCTCGCCGCCGTCGCGTGCTGCTTTTTCGCCGCGCTCGATGAACCCGCGCCGCAAGTGTTCGCGTTCTTCATCTACACGTGTCTTGCCGTTGTGCTTGCGGCGCTGTATCTCTTCGTGATCCTGCCGACCGTGCACGACTTCCCCATGCTCGTGATCATGTTCGCGGTGCCGTTCATCTTGATCGGGACATTGATCCCGCGGCCGCAGTTCAACCTCGCAACCATGCTGACGGCTGTGAACACGGCCACATTCATCAGTATTCAGGGCACCTACGACGCCAATTTCCTGACCTTCATGAACAGCAACCTCGCGGGTCCGGCCGGGCTGCTGTTCGCGTTCGTCTGGACGCGCGTGACGCGGCCGTTCGGCGCGGAACTGGCGGCGTCGCGCCTGATCCGCTCGAGCTGGCGCGACGTGGTGCTGAGCGCGTCGACGCGTCCTGTCGATGACCAGAAGAACCTGACCGCCCGCATGATCGACCGCATGATGCAGATCGTCCCGCGCCTCGCCGCCACCGATGACCGCCGCCATCCGTCCATCGAAAGTTTTCGCGATCTGCGCATTGCGTTCAACGCGCTCGATCTGCGGCGCTTGCGGCGCAGGCTGAGCGAGGCGGAACTGGCGTCGGTGGATGGCGTGCTCGAAGGCGTGCGCGCTTATTTCCAGCAGAACGTCGAGCGAGGATCGCGGCAGCCGGTGCCGGCAAGCCTGGAAGTGGCAATCGATACCGCGCTGACCCGCATCACGCGCCCTGGCGGCGCGGTGCAGGCGGAAGCCGACGCCGCGCAAGGTCAGCCCGGCCAGGTTTCGCCACCGGGGCGTCAGGTCCGCGACGCGTTGCATGCGCTCGTCGGGATGCGTCTTTCGCTGTTTCCGGACACAGTCGCGTCCGCGTTGCCGCCCGAACCGGAGCCCGCATGACGCGCCGTTTATCTATCTCCTCACGAAGCATCCCGCGATGATCGGCGAAATCGATATCTACGGCGTTTTCCTGCCGGCCGTTCTGATCCTGATGCTGGTCTCGTACCTGCTCTGCCTCGTGCTCACGCGCGTCTTCGCGCGCGTGGGCCTGTACCGTTTCGTCTGGCATCGTTCCATCTTCGACCTCGCGATCTATGTGATCGTGCTCGGCGTCGTCGTCATTGTTTCGCATCGGCTATTACCGTGAAAAAAACCTGGTTCTCCATTGGACAGATCCTCTTTACGCTCGTCGTCGTGGCAATCGCCGCGTTCGTGCTGTGGCGGCTCGTCGCCTACTACATGTTCGCGCCGTGGACGCGCGACGGCCACGTGCGCGCCGACGTCGTGCAGGTGGCGCCGGACGTGGGCGGCCTGATCGTGGACGTGAAAGTGGTCGATAACCAGCCGGTGAAAGCGGGCCAGGTGCTGTTTGTCATCGATCAGGCGCGTTACGCGCTGACCTTGCGCCAGGCGCAGGCGACCGCATTGCAGCGCCGCGCGACGCTCGATCAGGCGCGCCGCGAAGACGCGCGCAACCGCACGCTCGGCGACCTCGTCGCGCGCGAGATCACGGAGGAAAGCCGTTCGCGCGTGCAACAGGCCGAAGCGGCGCTGGCGGATGCGGAAGTCGCCATCGATACTGCCCGCCTCAATCTGCAGCGCACCACGATCGTGAGTCCCGTCGACGGTTATCTCAACGACCGCGCGCCGCGTACCGGCGAATTCGTGACGGCGGGACGCTCGGTGCTCTCGGTGGTGGATCTGCATTCGTTCCGCGTGGATGGATACTTCGAGGAGACGAAGCTGCGCGGTATCGACATTGGCCAGCCGGTGGATATCAAGGTGATGGGCGAGCCCGCCATTTTGCGCGGGCATGTGCAGAGCATCGTGGCGGGGATCGAGGATCGCGATCGCGTGCAGGGGTCGAACCTGCTTCCGAACGTGAATCCGGCGTTCAGTTGGGTGCGGCTTGCGCAACGGATTCCAGTGCGCATCGCGCTGGATGACGTGCCGGCGGATTTCCGCATGATCGCGGGGCGTACGGCGACGGTATCGGTGCGCGACCTGTCGCCGGGGCGTGGTGCGCCTGTGGCGGCTCGTGGCGCTTCATCGGCTTCGGCTGCGTCCGCGCCTTCGACCGCCAGCGGCGTGGTTCCCGTTACCACGGGCGCAGCAGCTTCTGTCCCGGCGGCAAGCAAATGAAGATGCCGCGCGCCCTCGCCCTGACGCCGTTCGTGCTCGCGCTCGCGGCGTGTTTTACGGTCGGCCCTGATTATTCAGTGCCCAAAACCGCCGCCGTCAACGCGCCGTATGCGAACGCGCCGCTCGACGGAGCGCAAGGCCAGCCGACGGTAACAACGGCAGACGTGCCCTCGCACTGGTGGCGTCTCTACGATGACCCCGTCCTCGATGACCTCGTGCAGCAAGCCATGGCGTCGAATACGGATTTGCGCGTGGCGGCGGCGAACCTCGGGCGCTCGCGCGCGGCGCTGAGCGTTGCGCAAGCGCAGGGCGGCTTTTCGGGCGGCACATCGGCGGCGTTCAAGCGCGCGCAGGAATCCGCCGAACAGTACCTGCTCTTCGAGAAGATTCCGGTCGCGAACGAAGGCGATATCGGCATCAACATTTCGTACGAACTCGATCTTTTCGGCACGCTGCGCCGAGGGGTGGAAGCAGCAGCAGCCGATAGCGACGCAACCCAGGCCGCCGCCGATCTCGCGCGGATCACAGTCGTGGCCGACGTGGTGCGCGCCTATGTGCAGAACTGCTCGGCCGCGGAAGAACTCGTGATCGCGCAGCGATCGCTGGCGTTGCAGCGGCAGCGGGTATCGGTTTCGCGCAGGTTGCAGCAGGCGGGACGCGGCAACGCGCCGGATGTGACCGCCGGTCAGACGCAGGTCGCCACGCTCAGCGCGAATATCCCCGTGTACACCGCGCGCCGGAAGATCGCGCAGTATCAACTCGCGGCGCTGCTCGCACGCTCGCCCGAAGATTTGCCTAAAGCCGTGTTCTCGTGCAACAAGACGCCAACGATCGCCCAGCCGCTGCCCGTTGGCGATGGCGCCGCACTGCTGCGCCGCCGTCCCGACGTGCGGCAGGCCGAGCGCAGGCTGGCGGCATCGACGGCGCGCATTGGCGTGGCGACGGGCGCGCTGTATCCCACGGTGAGCATTGGCGCGTCGGCCGGACTGACCGGCGTGCTGGAAGACCTCGGCACGCAGCCCACCGCGCGATGGGGCTTCGGGCCGCTCATCAGCTGGACCTTCCCGATGAATGGTGCACGCGGCCGGATTCACGAGGCGCAATATGGCGCCGACGCAGCGCTCGCCCAATTCGATGGCGTCGTGCTCAAGGCGCTGCGCGAGACGCAGTCGAGTCTGGCGGCTTATTCCGCCGACTACGCCCGCGCCGACGCCTTGCGCGCCGCGCAGAAATCCGCCGCTGAATCCGCTGACCAGACGCACCGGTTCTTCCTGGCCGGCCGCGAATCGTTCATTGCGGATCTGGATGCAACACGCGTGCTGACATCGACCAATGCGCAGTTATCGGCGGCCGAGGGGCAAGTTGCCATCGATCAGGTCAATCTGTTCCTCGCGCTCGGCGGAGGATGGGAAGTGACGCCGGCCTCAGGCTCCATGCCCCCGGCACAGGCAAGGAGCGTCAAGGCGCCGGCCGACTGAGCCGCGCACTTGCGTGTAACTCGCGAGTAACTTGCGTGTAACCTGAGCGTTCCCTGACACAGACGTTCGACCATGCGACGCATTCCCCAGCAAGAACGCGCCGAAAAGCGCATGCAAGACGTGCTCGCGGCCGCGGGCGCGGTCATTGCCGAACGCGGCCTCGAAGCCGCCACCATGACAGAAATCGCGGCGCGCGCAGGTGCATCGATTGGCGCGGTCTACCAATATTTCCCGAACAAGGACGCGCTCGCCATTGCGCTGCGCACCGAATACGGCGCGCTCATGGACGAACGCTGGAGCGCGCTCGCCGAACACGCGCGCACCGCCAGCACAGCCGAACTTTCGGAACGGCTGGTCGACCTGATCGTGGGGTTCATTGGCGATCATCCGGCGTATCTGGCGTTATCGGCTGCGTCCACGCCCACCAAACGCAGCGAAGACGATCGCAGCCGCCTGCGGCAACGCTTCGCTGAATTGTTCGTGGATCGCCGGGAAAGCCTGACGGCCGCCGACGCGCTGCGCATCGCGCACGTGCTGCTGCAAATCGTGAAAGGGCTGCCTGGGCTCTACGTGGCCGCGAAGCCACGGGAGCGCCGTCTTCTCGTCGATGAATACAAGATCGCCGTGACCGCGTATCTCACCGCGCGCCTGAACTAGCGGCATGCAGGTTGCTGCGCAATCAGGCGTATGCTCGCGTTGCAAATCGCTGAAACGCTGAACAGCCACCTTTAGTCAGCGCGCTTTCCGGCTGTACTGGAACCCGTATCACGCGTTTCTCACGCGCGCTTCTAACTCCGGGCTCATGAAAACTTTCCATTGCAACCACTGCAATCAGTTGGTGTTCTTCGAGAACTTCCGCTGCGAACGCTGCGAGTCCTTGCTCGGCTTCATTCCCGAACTCGCCGAGATCAGCGCGTTCGAAGACGCCGGCAACGGCCTTTGGCGCAGCCGCCATCCCGAGCGGGACAATGCGGGCCTCTACAAGCCGTGCCACAACTATGCGGTGGAGAAAGTGTGCAACTGGATGGTGCCGGCCGATTCCGGCGATCCTCTTTGCCACGCGTGCCGTCTCACGCACACCATTCCGAACCTTGGCGTGCCGAACCGGCGCTACTACTGGTTTCGCCTTGAAGCGGCAAAGCGGCGCCTGCTCTACACGCTCGGCGCGCTCGGACTTCGCGTGGATTCGCGGCAGGACAATCCAAAGACCGGGCTGCAGTTCGAATTCATGGAGGACGGCCGCGGCAAGCGCGTGCTGACGGGCCACGACAATGGCCTGATCACGATGAACATAGCCGAAGCCGACGACGCCCAGCGCGAGCGCGCGCGCCTCGCCATGGGCGAACCCTACAGGACCTTGCTCGGGCATTTCCGGCACGAGATCGGCCATTATTATTTCGATCAGTTGATCGCGGATACGCCGTGGATTTCAAGCTTCCGTGATCTTTTCGGCGACGAACGCGCGAGCTACAGCGAAGCGCTCGCGCGGCACTACAAGGAAGGTCCGCCATCGGACTGGAACAAGTCGTTCGTGAGCGGCTACGCGACCACGCATGCCTGGGAGGACTGGGCGGAGACGTGGGCGCACTACCTGCACATCTTCGATACCATCGATACCGCCCGCGCCTGCGGCGTGGCGCTCGCGCCGCTGAACACGCTCGATCCCACGCTCGTTGCACAGCCGGCCAACGGCGAAGCCACGTTCGATAACCTGATGCACCAGTGGTTTCCACTCACCTACGCGTTGAACAGCCTGAACCGCAGCCTGGGCATGCCCGACGCCTACCCGTTCGCGCTTGCTCCGCCCGTGGTGGAAAAACTGCGCTTCGTGCATCGCGTGATCGCGGCGGCCGGGCATGTCCAGCAATAGCCGCCCGCTTTCTATGCAACGGCTTTGAGGGTTGCAGGACTTGCATCGGATGCGGCGGGTTGCGCGCCGTGCAACGATACCTTCGATGTCTCCGGCAACATCATTCCGCCAATCAGGCCCATCACCGAGATCACGATCAGATACAGCGCCGGCGACATGTTGTTGCCAGTCGTCGTGATGAGCCAGGTCGCCACGAGCGGCGCGGTGCCGCCGAAAATGGTGTAAGCAAGGTTGTAGGTAATGGCTGAAGCGGTGTAGCGCGTGCGTGTTGGAAATATTTCGGATAACAAAGGTGCGGTCACCACGCCTGACAACACCGCGCCGACTGCCAGCATGCCAACGCCCAGCACCGACGGCAAAAACTGCCCCGAACTGCCAAGCGAAAACGACGGATACACAGTCGCGATCAGGATAACGCACGTTGTCAGCACCGTTTTCCGGCGTCCTGCGAAGTCCGAATACAAGCCCGCGAGCGGGCACAGCGCCGCGGCAAAAAACAATGCGATCACGGTAATCAGCAGCGAGGTCGCACGATTCAGATGGCCGGCGACTTGCAGATACGTCGCAAAGTACGTGGTGAACATGTAGAACGACAGCGCCGTCACGGAGATAAATGCGCCCAGCTTCAGGATGCCCGCAGCCTGCGTGCGCAGCGTATCGCGTAGCGGCGCATGCTCGACGGCGTGTTCGCCTTCGAGCGCGCGAAACGCCGGCGTTTCGTTGAGATTCATCCGCAGATACAGCCCGATCAGGCCGATCGGCGCGGCCGCGAGGAATGGCACGCGCCAGCCCCAGGCGCTCATGGCGTCGGCGGAAAGCGAGGCATCGAGCGCATAGGCCACGACCGCGGCGACCGCAAATGACGAAAACGTCGATACCGGCACGAAACTGCCATAACGCGCGCGCTTGTGTTGCGGCGCGTGTTCCATCACGTAGGCGCACGCGCCCGCATATTCGCCGCCAGCGGAAAAGCCCTGCACGCAGCGGATGATCGTCAGGAGCAGCGGTGCAAAGGCGCCGATCGCGGCATACGTCGGCAATAAACCGATCAATGTGGTCGCGCCGGCCATCATCAAGATGGTCAACGCGAGCGTGCGCTTGCGTCCGATCCGGTCGCCGATCACGCCGAACACGATCCCGCCCAGCGGCCTGAATGCAAACGCCACGGCAAACACAGCGAAGGTCTTGAGCAGCCCGACCGCCGGATCTCCGCTCGGGAAAAACTCGCGCGTGAGGATGGTCGCGAGAAAGCCATACGCGGCGAAGTCGAACCACTCGACAAAGTTGCCAATCGACGCCGCGAGGATCACCCGGCGCAACGTTTTCAGATCGACTTCAGGAGGCGGCGCTTCCAACGTTCTCGACATTCGATGACTCCCGGAAAAGGATTGGCGAACCGGCAGGCCATGCGGGCTGGATCGGTTTTATCGAGTAGATGCGACCATAAACCCGGCTCCTAGAACAATCGCGTCATGGTGCTAGGACCCAGACGACACAAGTGCGAATGCCGCCATGCGCGCAACGCTGTCATCCGCCCGCAAATTTCGCAAAATCTGCGCGGCTTGAGCGTGCGCCAGTCATCGTTACCGGACAGCTTTCGCGTTCATGGCAGGTATGCCTACTGCTGAAGAAGCATTGCGCCGCCAGCCGGCGGACCCCTCATATCAAGGAGCACTCATGAAAGCACTCGTGTACGAAGGTCCCCGCAAGGTGACAGTGAAGGAAATGCCGGACGCAAAGATCGAACGCCCAACAGACGTGCTCGTCAAGATCACGACGACCAACATTTGCGGCTCCGACCTGCATATGTACGAAGGCCGTACCAACATGGAAACGAACCGCATCTTTGGCCACGAGAACCTGGGCGTGGTCGTGGAAGTCGGCTCGGGCGTGGAGCGCATCAAGAAAGGCGATCGCGTGTGTTTGCCGTTCAACATCGGCTGTGGATTCTGCAAGAACTGCGAGAAGGGCCTGACGGGTTTCTGCCTCACGGCGAACCCCGGCATGGCGGGCGCGGCATATGGTTTCGCGGGCATGGGACCCTATGAAGGCGGACAGGCCGAATACCTGCGCGTACCGTTCGGCGATTTCAATTGCCTGTTGTTGCCGCCAGATGCCGAAGAGAAGGAAAACGATTACGTGATGCTGTCGGACATTTTTCCCACGGGTTATCACGCAACCGTGCTCGCCGGCGTGGAAGCCGGCGACAGCGTGGTGATCTACGGCGCGGGTCCGGTAGGCCTGATGGCCGCAATGTCAGCCAACATCAAGGGCGCGAGCAAGGTGATGGTCGTCGACTCGCATCCCGACCGGCTGAAGCTGGCGGAAAAAATCGGCGCGATTCCCATCGATGACAGCGACGGTTCCGCCGTCGACCAGGTCCTGGAAATGACCGGTGGCGAAGGCGCCGACCGCGGCTGCGAATGCGTGGGCTACCAATGCAGTTGCAAGGGCCACGAAGTCCCGAACCTGACGATGAACAATCTGGTGAAATCGGTACGCGCGACGGGTGGCATCGGCGTAGTGGGCGTATTCATAGCGGAGGATCCGCAATCGCCCGACGAACTCATGAAAAAGGGGCAACTCGCGTTCGACTTCGGTTCGATGTGGATGAAAGGTCAGCACATAGCAACGGGGCAGGCCAACGTCAAGGCGTACAACCGCAAGCTGCGCGACCTGATCGCCGCCGATAAGGCAAAACCGTCGCTGATCATCTCGCACGAATTGCCGCTCGACAAAGCGCCCGAAGGCTACAAGCATTTCGATGCCCGCGACGACGGCTGGACCAAGGTCGTGCTGAAGCCGGCCGCATGAGGCGTTGACAATCTGCTGACAGGGAACGGAGCGTCGAAAGACCGGCGCTTCGTCAGCCTTTCTTGAGTCCAGAATACTTGAACGTTCCCTGCGCGCTCGCGATCAGGATCTTGTCGTCCACCCACGCTTCGCCGCGCGCGAAGTAAATGCTGCGGCCCCGTCTTTCTATGAAACCCTTCGCCGTCACGCTTTCGCCGAGCCCCGTGTCCAGATAATTGACCGTCAGCGATAATGTAAAGCCGTGAATCGCCGGCTCGCCTTCGGGTGCATACACGCCGGCATAACCGCAGGCGGCATCGAGCAGCGTTGCCACGGCTCCGCCTTGCAGCACGCCGCGCCGGTTCAGATGCTTGGCCTGGATCGGCATGCGAAACTCGGCATAGCCGTGTTCCCAGGCAACGTGGCGAGCATCGAGGTATTCGAGAAACGGATTATCGAGGACGAAATCGGACATCGGCAAGACTCCTGTGTCGGGCAGCAATGAGTATGTGAAGCGTTATGCCCAGACTTTGCCATGAACCCCGTTCAGCCGCCCGACCACAGACATTTGCATGCAAGGGAGTTTGTTATGGCAATCATCGATCACCTGGATCATCTGGTTCTTACCTGCATTGACGAAGCGGCGACCCGTCACTTCTACACCAGCGTCCTCGGAATGAAATTCGAAACCTTCGGCGAAGGGCGCAGCGCGTTTCAATTCGGCAATCAGAAAATCAACTTGCATGTGCGCGGCAAGGAGTTCGAGCCCAAGGCGCATTTGCCGGTTTCTGGCGCGCTCGATTTGTGTTTTATCGCGGCTATTCCTCTGGACAATGTGATTGCGCATTTGAAGCAATGCAACTGGCCGATTATTGAAGGCCCGGTCGAGCGGACTGGCGCGACGCAGAAAATTCGCTCGGTTTATATTCGCGATCCCGATTTGAATTTGATCGAGATTTCCGAACCGATCTAGCCTGAATTTTCAATTCAGCAGACAAATGCCGGCAACCCGCTTGCAAGCTGGCAGCGGCACCCCGTAGGGGCGGTAATGAAAACATGCGCCATGTTTTTCGTCCTATATGGATCAGCCTGGACCTGACCACTACGTGCCGCGCGCGATAAACACGATAAAAGCGGCAATCGCAGGGAATAAATCTTCATGCGAGGGAGTTTGAATGACGATAGCCTTTGCGTCATTGAATCAATGACACGAAGCCGTCATCGGCCGAACGCTAAAAAGTCCCTGCATTACGAGGTTTTCATAGGACGCGTGCTCCGCTAAAGTAGCCGGTCACGTTTTTAATGAGTGAGCGAATCATGGACGTACCGGAGCGCACCGCCGAAATCGCCACGCCAACGCCGTCACAACTCGTTTCGGCATCCGCACGCGACGCAGGCCTGAGCCTCATCCGCAATCTGTCGGTTCCCAAGGCATTCCCCGACGCATCACTGGAAGCACAGTTCCTCGAGGACCACAGCCGCCGCTTTTGCGCATTCCGGCGTGCGTCGGCGCTGCTTGCGTTGACCGTATGGATCTGCTTTCTTTGGTACGACTTCAATTTCGGCCGCGTGAGCACTGCGCTCGAGCCCGTATTCATGGAGATCATGGCATTGCGGGTGGCGGGCATTGTGTGGCTTGTATTCGTGATGAGCCTCGCCCTCAGAGGCTCGTTTGCAACCCATGCCGCATCCCAGCGGGTGATTCTCATGGGCGTTTACGGTTGCAATCTGCTGCTGCTCCTGCTGGTCGCCATATCGCCCCGGCCCTTTAACTACACATGGTATTTCGTCGGCCTTTATCTGGTCTTTTTCTTCCAGTTTGGTTTCTTTTATCTGAAGTCGATGGTGGCCCTGAGCGCCGCCGTGGTCACGTTTTCAAGCATCGTCCTGCTTCAGCTCACCATTCGCATTCTCTCGCCCGAAGACTTCTACATGGGCATGTTCTATCTGTTTAACGTGGTCGTGATCGGGCATGGCGTGTGTGTTCATGCGGAGCGCGTATCGCGGGAACGGTTCGCGGCCGAACGCGCACTCGGCGTGCTCAACAACGAGCTCCTCACCGCCAACGTTCAGCTTGAGCGCAAGAACCTGGATTTGCTGGCGTCGAAGAAAGATCAGGATACGAAAACCCGCGCGCTGATATCCCTCAAGGAGCAGCAAACGTTGGCGGCGGAAACGGCCAGCCGGGAAAAGTCCAATTTCCTCGCCGCCGCCACGCACGACCTGCGGCAGCCCATGCACGCACTCAACCTGTTCCTGCAGGCCGCCGCCGAAGCGCTGCGTCACGACGACGTGACCGAAGCCGCGCGGCTTATCGATGAATCGGGTCGCTCGTCCGTGATCCTCGCGCGCTTTTTGAACGCCGTGCTGGACCTGTCGAGGCTCGAATCGGGCCGCGTGGTCCCGCGCTATCACGTATTCGACCTGACGCTCGCCGTGTCCGAAGTCGCCGAGCAGTTGCGCCCGCTTGCCGCCATGCACGGGGTGGAGCTGCGCCTGCGCATGCCCCGCACGCCCGTCTTCGTTCGCAGCGACGCGCACTGGCTAGGCCGCGCGATCGCGAATCTGGTATCGAACGGGATTCGTTACGCCGATGCCAGCAAGAACATCTTGCCCGTGGTTATCGTGGGCGTGGTGCGTTCGGCGACGCGCACGCGCATCGACGTCGTCGATAACGGCATTGGCATTGCCTCCGAACATTGGGACGCGATCTTCCAGCCGTTCTTCCAGGTCGGCAACGCGGAACAGGACAATGATCGCGGCCTGGGGCTCGGACTGTCGATTGTAAACGCGGTGGTTTCCATGCTGGAGGAGCACCGGATCGAGCTGAAATCGACGGAAGGCCGCGGCTCGCGGTTCTCTCTGGAAATGCCGATCTGTGGGTCGCCACTTGGCGACACTGCTCCGCGCGCGCGCGGCGACACCGCGGATTATCTCGAAGTGCCGCTCGAAGGCCTGTATGTGGTGCTGGTCGAGGATGACAGCCTGGTGCGGGCATCGACCGAAGCGCTGCTCGTGCAGTGGGGCGTGCTGTTCGACTCCGCCAGCAGCTTCGAGGAATTCGAGCAGATATTGGGATCGATTGAACGATACCCGGACCTGATCATCACGGACTTCCGTTTGCGCGATGAAAAAACCGCCCGCGAAGTCGCGAAGCTCGGCGCGGTGACGCTTGGCCGGCGTTGTCCGTTCCTGGTGGTGACGGGCGAACCCGCGGCGACGATCGTGCCGCTTGCATGCGATCACGACGTGCTCAGCAAACCGGTCAGTCCCGCCGAACTGCGCAGGCAGATTGCGTCGCTGATATCGGGGCGGTCGTTTGCTGAAACGGCGCTGCGGTGTTGAACGGCAAGGGCAGCGTCGCGCGAGCTTCGCTTCAGTTTGATTTGTTTTGACTGAAGGGCGGGCGATATGCCCTGCCCTTCATTTTTGTGTTGGTCTCTCAGGCCTAACCCGGCTGACTGCTACCGCGCCGTTGCCGCCGCGGCTCCCATTGGCATCTCAATACCCCGGCGCGCCATTTCAACGATCAGAAACGTCCGCCGCGTCACATGAAACCGCGCGAGGAGATCGCTGGAATACTCCTTCGCGGTGTTTTCGCTGATGTTCATCTTTCTGGCGATCGCCTTGTTCGACAAACCCTGCAGCAAGTAACGCAGCGTTTCCGTCAGGCGCGGCGGTAAATTCAACGACTCGACCGTCACGCCCGAATGTGTCGATACCGGCTTGGGGCTGTGGCCGCCTTTTCCAAGCACGCTGTTGGGCAAGTACACCCGGCCGCTCAAAATGGTCTTGAGGGCCTCGCGAAACACGCCCGCGCCCTGCTCGCTCGCCTTCGATATAAATCCGCATGCGCCGCTCCTGATGCATTCCAGCACCGTATCGCGGTCGTCTTGCGCGGACAGCATGATGGTCTGTACCTCGCGCTCCTGCTCCCCGATCCAGTTCAGCAAATCGAGGCCCGTGGAGTTCCCCCGTAATTGATAGTCGAGAAAGACGAGATCGTACGAGCCGCCGGAAAGCTTCTCCTTGGCCTGTTCGATGCCGTCGGCCTCATCGATATCGAGCAACGGTTCATTGGCAAGGATCAGGCTCTTCATGGCGCTTCGCGTGAGCCCCTCGTCCTCGACCAGCAGCACCGTCTTGAAGTTACCGTTTTCCATTGCCATTCCCATAAATCACGCTTCGATGGTACCGGGAAGGGCACCTCCCGCCACCCCTCCTTTCGCAGGGATCGGTGGGAGGGACCTCAATCCCCCCGAAAAACGCGCGCCATGCCCCTCCTCGACCGGGTTTTGCGGCAGACGCTTAAACGCGACACTGCGTCATCGACTCTGTAACACCGCCTTTACCGAACTTGACGCTGCAGCCAGCGAGAGCAGAAACGGTCAGGCGTTGCGCCCACTCACATAAAAACCACGAGGAGGACATCATGAGCAGTCGTTCAGGCACCGATGACGAAAGACACTTCGCACTCTGGAGCCGCAAGCAGGCACGCATGCCCGTTGGCTCGCCCCGGGTGCTGATTGCCCATCAGGACAAGCTGATTGGCGAGTCGCTCGCGGCACTGCTGCGGCTCACCGGATTACAGGTGATGCAGACGCAGAACCTCAAGTCGGCGCGTTCGCTGATGCAAAACTGGAAACCCCAGGCGCTGATACTGGACACGCGGCTCGACAGCGAGTCCGGTTACGCGTTTATCAGCGCGCTGCGGCCCGACGCCGACATCAGCGGCCGCCTGCTGGTCGCGATCAGCAATGTCTGGCCGGCCGATCCCATCGAAACACTCAAACACGCCGGATTCGATGCTCATTGCCGCCGCCCATGCGCCACCTGGCGTCTCGCGGAAATGCTGACCACCTACTTTTCGATCCCGCATCGCGGCACTTACTAGCGCACGGGCGAACGCGTCAGCAAGGAAACAGCACGACGTCCAAAGATGCCCGCGCGGTTTTTCCGGCCTGTTCAAAGCCGGTTAAAACGTGCTCCAGCCCTCATTGCCCGCGGCCTGCAACCGAGCAGCCTGAACCCTTTTTGGCGCTGCTTTCGCAAGCGCGCGAACGTTCGGCGCGGCAGCCGCGGGCGCGTCTTCCATCTGGAAAAACGCGACCGCATTCATCAACCTGCGGCCCTGATCCTGCAACGATTGCGACGCCGCAGCAGCTTCCTCCACCAGCGCCGCGTTCTGCTGCGTGACCTCGTCCATCTGCGTGATCGCCTGATTCACCTGCTCGATACCGCGCCCCTGCTCAATCGACGCCGCCGCGATTTCCTCCATCATGTCCGTCACGCGCGCGACCGCCTGCGTGACTTCCGCCATTGTCTCGCCTGCCCGCCCCGCAAGCACCGAGCCGCTCTGAACCTGCTGCACCGAATTGGCGATCAATTCCTTGATCTCCTTGGCCGCGTTCGATGACCGTTGCGCCAGGCTGCGCACCTCACTCGCCACCACAGCAAAACCGCGTCCCTGTTCGCCTGCCCGCGCCGCTTCCACGGCCGCATTCAGCGCCAGGATATTGGTCTGGAACGCGATGCCTTCAATCATCCCCGTGATTTCCGCGATCTTCGTCGAACTCGTGCTGATGCCGTGCATCGTGTCGACCACCTGGCTCACGACCTCACTGCCGCGCCGTGCGACGTCCGACGCATTCGACGCCAGCACGCTTGCCTGCTGCGCACTCTCAGTGTTCTGCTTGACCGTCGACGTCAGTTCCTCCATGCTCGCCGCCGTTTGCTCGAGCGATGCTGCCTGTTCCTCTGTGCGCTGGCTGAGGTCGGTATTGCCCGTGGCAATTTCGGTGGACGCATTGGCGACGCTGCCGCTGCTTTCGCGCACGCGGCTCACCGTTTCGATCAGCCGCGCGTTCATGTCGGCAAGCGCGCCAAGCAGTTGGCCCGTTTCATCCTTCTGCGTCACCGCGATACGGCTGCGCAGATCGCCGCGTGCGACCGTGCTCGCGACATCGACCGCACGCCGGATCGGGCCGGTGATCGAATGAGTGATGAACACGCCCGCCGCCACCGCTAAAGCGAGTGCGGCCACGCACATCGCGATCAGCCAGTTGCGTTGCGTCTGGTACTGTTCGTCGGACGCGCGCACCATCTGCTCCTGACGGCCTCGCGTGTATTCGGCATAGGCGTTCGAAGCGTTGACGAGCGCGGCGAGCAAGGGGCGGCATTCATCGTCCATCTTCACGATCGCCTCCTCGTGCTTGCCGGCGAGCGCCAGCGCCACAATGCCATTCGCGACCGGCCCATAAAGCGACTCCACGCGATCGATCTCGCCAACAAGGCTGCGCGCCCTATCGCTGCTGCCAGGTCCGTTCGCGACCATGGTTTTCAACAGCTTGAGCTTCGTCTGCACATCTTCCGAGGCCCGGATCACTTCGGCTTTCTCGAGTTCAAGGTCGGACGGCTTGGTGACAAGCACGAGATTGCGCGCGGCGATAGCCCGGCGATCCACCGCCGTGCGCACTTGCGCGGCGACGTCGGCGCGTGCGCTCGGGCCATGCACGTAGTTCGAGAAGCCATCCGTTGAATTGCTCAAGGCGCGCAGCGAAAAAACCGAAACGCCCAGCACAATGACTGCAAGCACACCGAATCCCGCAATAAGCTTGTTCCTGATGGTGATGTTTCTAAGATTCATGTGGCGACTCCTGAAGCGTTTATTAGTGGCGAGGCTCTCAACCCTCGAACGCGTTAATTTTTTGTCGCCTGATCCTCCACGGGTATCGATACAGGCAGATTGTTTATCGACCGCGAAAACGATTGCTTGAGGAAAAGGTGCGAGCTTTTTACCGATATTTCCATAAGTGGATTTTTTGACCGGCATGTTGCGCAAATTGGTTTTTTGCAACGGGTAAACGGCAACGGCGCATCATGAGATGCGCCGTGTTGAAGCTCACCGCGCGAGACTGCGCGTGTCAGTGAGGCCGCCGCGACTAACCGCGGCTGTCGACCCAGTCACGGGCCCATTCGCGGGAATGGCCGATTGCCTGGGCTTCGTCCTTGAAATAGTCGAGGACGTGAAAAAGCGGCAAGGCCGAGAAGTGCATCTTCTGTTATCCGCGGCTTGAAGCCGGTCAGCCGACCGTTTGCTCCGAGAC
>NZ_FCOC02000038.1 GCF_001544455.2 Caballeronia sordidicola | reverse complement strand
GCCGCGCGACGTTTTGGTTCCTGCATGATCTAGCCCTACGCGCCGGCTCATTGTGGTGTGCGTTAATTCGCGCTTACAGAACAGGGGAGCGCTCGGTTCCCCCGACCTGCGTTCAGCTGGCGCGCTTCGCAGCGGCGTTTGCCGCTGACATATCGGCCACCGCGCTGAACGGTTGCTTTCGCTTCAGGCTTCCCGCGCCGATATCCATGTCCTGCAGATACCCGATGTCACTCTCAGTCAACGACAGGTCCCTCGAGTACGGCCGCTGCGTCTGGTTGAAGTCCCAGATTGCCTGGGCCGACGGAGCGTCAAATTTCTTCTGGGCGCGCTTGCGGGCGTCGAAGAAAGCGTCATGTGAAGCGGGTGACATCAGGAAGTCGTATAGCGCGCCGTAGGCGGCCATGACTGAGACCAATTCTTCGTGTTTCTCGCCGAGCGCGTTATCCGATGCGTAGGCCGTCTGGAAGATGCAGTTCTGCAGCGCGCGCCACATGTCACCTTCGCCGATGACCGTCAGACCCGCGTCGTCATTGAGATGAGAGATGCTGGAGCAGCACGCATCGGCTGCCCCGTGCGCGACCGCGTCAAAGCATTGGTCGTTGCTACCCCGATCAACGAACTCGATTTTCGAAGCGTCGATGCTCTTTTCTTTCATCAATTGGAGCATAAGGGTATGCAGCAAGCCAAGCTTCGGTCCAACAGCAACAGTCTTACCCTGCAGGTCAGCTAGCGTTTTCGCGCCGTCGGGCCTGGCAAAGATCGTCAGCGCGCACTTCTTCATGCCCGCACCGATAATTTTCACTGGCGCGCCTTCCTCGATACGCGTGAGCACCAAGTTGTACCCGGACACCATGCACACGTCTGCTATTCCGCTTGCAATGGCGTCGAACGGCCCAGTCGGATCAGGCACCTGGATGAGCCGCGCATCGACGCCGTAGGTCTTGAAGTATCCGAGTTCATCCATCAAGGCGTTCAGCGTTGCGTTCTCCAGGCCCGGATTACTGACGATCCGGATTTCCGCGTTGGCGGCTTTGGCAACATAGGGTGCTGCGAGTCCGCTCGTGGCCAACTCTACGCCGAGTGCTCCTGCTTTGCGCAGAAACTCGCGGCGGGTCGAGTCATACGTCATCTCCATATCTCCGAACACCGGTCGAGCCGGCGGCTAGTCGTTGGGAATGGTGCGCGAGAAAAATCGATAGGCATGCCTTGCGATCAAGGCGCTCGTATCGTCGATTGCACGCATCTATCCAATGCACGACGAGTCGA
Source organism: Caballeronia sordidicola (assembly GCF_001544455.2). GTDB lineage: Bacteria > Pseudomonadota > Gammaproteobacteria > Burkholderiales > Burkholderiaceae > Caballeronia > Caballeronia sordidicola. The sequence continues at coordinate 28,424 of NZ_FCOC02000038.1, read as the reverse complement.
GCCCGTGCACGAGCGAATTGTGCCGATGCATCCGGATCCAGTCGATTGAGTAAAATGTCCGACAACTTAACCATTTGCTCATACCGTTAGAGAGGTGCGACGTGTCAACAGAACTCGACTGGTACCTGCAGGTCAACCTCAAGGCTAGACACTTGCGGCTACTGGTGACAATCGACACGTATCGCAACCTGAGTCAGGTGGCCGAAGTCACGCATGTCACGTTGCCCGCAGTCTCGAAGTCACTGGCGGAACTCGAGCATGGACTCGGCGTCGCGCTTTTCACGCGCACGGGGAAAGGTTTGGTGCCCACGCCGCACGGCGAGTGCCTGACGCGCCACGCGCGATCCATGCTGCATGTCCTGCATCAGGCGCGCGATGAGTTGCAAGCGTTGAGCGCCGGGACTGAGGGCAAGGTCGAAATCGGCGTGCTGCCGGTGTCGGCTTCCATCCTGCTGACTCATGCGTTAAATCTGCTCAAGCAGCGTTCGCCAGGAACCAACGTGAAGATCGTCGAAGGCTCCGCGGCGTCGTTGCTGCCGGACCTGTGGCAAGGTCATCTCGATCTCGTTGTGGGTCGTCTGCCCCCTCCGGATGCGCTAGGGAGCTTCGAGGAAAAAGAGCTTCTTGATGAACCCATCGTGCTCGTGACAGGCGGGCAACATCCGCTCGCACTCAGGAAAACACTGCAATGGGCGGATTTGCTTCCGTATCCCTGGATACTCCCGCCTATCGGCTCGATTCTGCGCGAACCACTGGAACGGGCACTGGAATCACATGACGTGCCGCTGACGAACAACTACATTGAGACGGTGTCGCTGCACGTCATCCGCGCACACTTGCAGGTGTCCGACTGCATCGCCGTGATGGCGGACACGTCCGCCCGCGACACCAGGCTTCCACAACCGCTTTATACGCTGCCACTAAGCCTGCCTCGCCTGCTGCGGCCCGCCGGTGTGCTTTGGAATCGGGTACGGACGCTCACGCCCAGCGCGCAACTCATGATCTCGTGCCTCGAAGAGACGGCCAGATGTCTGGCAGAAGAAGTCCAGTAAAGCGCCAGTGTTCCTCGAGGAGGGCCGGGGCCAACGCCCAAAGGCCGCTTGGTTCCCCGCCTTAACCATTCACTCAACCCGGTAGCGGATTTTCTCAATCCGGGGCATTCGACCTGCTGGCACAATTGACTCGCGCTCACCGATAACGAGCCACGACGCGAGCTGCCGCTGAAAAGCAAGCTCTGCCGATCGCGACAAGGATAGTTCCGCGCATCTATACGGAGACAGGAAAGATCATGAATTACAGGACCGCGATTTGCATGTGTGCGGCGCTGTTCGGCTTCGCCGTGACGGCATTTGCCTCGCCGGCGTCCAGTCAATCAGTGGAAGACTTCTATCGCGGCAAGGTGTTGACCCTGGTTGTCAGCGCTGACGCCGGAACGCCTACGGACATCATCGCGCGGCAGTTCTCGCGGTTCTTCGTCAAGTACGTTCCGGGACACCCCAAAGCCATTGTGATGAACATAGTGGGAGCCGGCGGCATGGTCGCGGCGGCGTCGCTCCAGTCGCGACAACTGAGCGATGGCACCGTCATCGGCTTCCTGCAGCGAAACAACCTCTACATTCCACTTCTCGACGAACGCCAGAACCGGTTCGATCCGCGCAAGGTCAGATGGCTCGGTAGCCTCAACAAAGTCGAATACTGCTTGGTGTCCATGACACGATCCGGTGTGGTTAAGGCGGATGATCTCAGCAAAAAGAAGATGTATATCGGCGCTACCGGATTTGCCAACGAAGATCGCACCTTGCCTGCACTGCTGGACGAGTACATCGGCGCGAAGATGAGCATCGTGCCGGGCTATACGGGGCGTGGGGAGGTTTATCTGGCGATGCAGCGTGGGGAAGTCGACGGCTGGGCATCCACCATCGACGGCCTGCAGCAGGGCGAGCCGGTGCGGCTGCTCAAGACCGGACAGATGAATGTGCTGCTGCATCTGGGCTGGCAAAGCCCCGCAGGCTTCACGAATGTCCCGAACTTGTCTTCCTATATCACTCGACCGGATGTGAAGGCGCTCTTTAATCTGTTCATTCTGCCGTTTCAGGCTGGCCGTCCCATCGCCGTGCCCAAAGACGTTCCGCAGGATCGGCTTTCGGCGCTGCGTGATGCGTTCGCGAAAACCATCGCCGATCCGGACTTCGCCGATGCCATGAAGCAGTCGGGCTATCCCATCGACCCGATCGACGGAAATGCAGTGGAGCAGATTGTTACGAAGCTATATGCGACGCCCGAGCCCCAGCTCGAGGACGCCCGCAATCTCATCTTCAGGTCTCACTGATCAGCGCGTATCGGCCGCTTTCACAGCAAGGGCCTGCAACAACACCATCACCAAACGGCAAACCAACATGACGCCCGAAATCATCGACATTCATCCGCATATCATCTCGACCGACCTGGTGCGTTATCCAATCGCGCCTCAGCACGGACATCGATCAAAGTGGTCGGCAACCCGGCCCATCACGTTCGAACAGCTGATAGCCGAGATGGATGAGGCCGGCGTGTCCAAGGCTGCGATTGTGCATTCGTCGACGACTTATGGCACCAACAATTCGTATGTCGCCGACAGTGTGGCGCAACTTCCGTACCGGTTTACGGGCGTGTATTCCTTCGACCTGCTGGCCCCCGACGCGCTGACGACCTTCGATTACTGGCTCGCGCGAGGCATGGGCGGCATTCGGCTATTTACCGGCGGCGCCACGCATCAGAGCGATGGAAGCTGGCTGGTGAATCCCGTGACTTTTCCGATCTGGCAACGTTGTGCGGCGCTCGCCATGACCATGGCGGTGCAGACGACACCGGACGGTTTGTCGATGGTCGCGGAACTGGCAGGGCGTTTCCCGGCCGTGAAGATCGTGCTCGATCACTGCGGCCGGCCGAATCTGGAAGACGGGCCGCCGTATGCGAATTGCGCAGGGCTGTTCGCGCTCGCGAAATACGACAATGTCTACATGAAGATTACTCCGCGCACGTTCGATCTCGCTCAAGCAGCGCCAAGGGGGGCGGAGCCGTTCTTTGCAAAGCTCGTGGAGGTGTTCGGGGCCGACCATTTGGCTTTCGGCTCGAACTATCCAGCATCCGCGGGCCCGTTGAAGAATCTTGTTGAACAGGGAACTGCCTGCTTCGCGGCCCTTGGTGATGAAGAGCGCGCCTGGGTGTGGGGACGTACTGCCAAGGCTCTTTATCCAATGCTGGCTGGCTGAGCCGCCCATACAAGCGGAGACCTCGGCCTTGTCTGGCGGAGAGCTCTTCGGCTCGCGCCGGACTTAAAAACAGGTGAGCCTACGAAGTTCACCATTCCATCAGGATGAGACATGGAGTTCTTCAACGATTCAACGTTGATGGCGGCCGGACATGCGCTGTCGACGATCTTGCAGTTCAACCGGATCATCTTTCTGGTATTCGGCGTGACAGTTGGGCTGGCAATCGGACTGCTGCCAGGGATTGGCGGGTTGACGGGTTTTGCGCTCCTGGTGCCGTTCACGTACACGATGGACCCCTATGCCGCGTTCGCGATGCTGCTCGGTATGGCGTCGGTCATCACCACATCCGACGTGATTCCGGCTGTGCTCTTTGGTGTGCCCGGTCATGCCGCGTCTCAGGCGACAGTACTTGACGGTCTGCCGATGACCAAGCGAGGTGAAGCGGCGCGAGCGCTGAGCGCTTGCTACACGTCGTCGCTGATGGGCGGACTCATCGGCGCGCTCATCCTCGCGGTCTCGCTGCCTCTGGTGCGCCCGTTCGTGCTGTCGATCGGTACGCCAGAGATGCTGGCACTCACCGTGTTCGGCGTGTCAATGGTGTCGGCGCTGTCAGGTAACGCGCCGTTGCGGGGCGTCGTTGCGGCTTGCTTTGGCATTCTCGTAGGGATGATCGGCACCAATGTCGCGACCGGCCAGATGCGCTGGACCGGTGACATTCTTTATCTGCAAGACGGCATCCCGCTGGTGCCGATCATCCTTGGCATCTTCGCTTTGCCCGAGTTGTGCGATCTTGCCATCCGTCGTGCCGCCATTGCAAAGGATGTGAAGTTCACCTCGCGCCAAGGCATGCGCCGGGGTGTCATCGACACGTTTCAAAACTGGTTTCTGGTGCTGCGTTGCGGCGCTCTAGGCTCAATCCTCGGTGCAGTGCCGGGAATTACTGGCGCAGTCACAGACTGGATCGCTTACGGCCACGCGTTGCAGACAGCGAAGGGTGCGAAGCAAACATTCACCACGGGTGACGTACGTGGCGTGATCGCGCCAGAAGCGGCGAATAACGCGAGAGAGGGCGGCAGCCTGGTGCCGATGCTGGCGTTCGGCGTACCCGGTGGCGCGGCGCAAGCTATTTTGCTGGGTGCGATGATGGTGCACGGTTTTATCCCCGGCCCCGACATGCTGACCAAACACCTCGACTTCACTTATTCGATGGTCTGGTCAATCGCGCTCGCGAACATCTTTGGCGCGGGACTCTGTTTCCTGTTGAGCGGTCAATTCGCCAAAGTCTCTACGCTTCGCTACACCCTCATTCTTCCGGTGATCATGCCCGTCATTTTTGTCGGCGCGTTTCAGGGATCGCGAAGCTGGGGCGACCTCTTCGTGCTGCTGATCGCCGGTGTGATCGGTTGGACGATGAAACGCCTCAAATGGGCGCGGCCGCCTTTGATTCTCGGCCTCGTGCTCGGTGTGCTGATGGAGCGATACATGTCGATTTCGTTCGTGCGCTACGGCATGGACTGGCTTGCACGACCGGTTGTGATCGTTCTTCTGAGTCTCGCGGCGCTGGTGTTCTTCAAGCCGCTCTTCTCGGCGTTGCGTAGCGGCGGATTCGCACAGTTCAAACCGAGCGGCTCAATCGTCGTTAAGCGCGAAGATCTCTTCTATGTGTTTTTCATTGGAATCGGGCTGTACATGCTGGTGAGTTCGCAGAGTTGGCTCCTCATGGCGAGGCTCGGGCCAACGGCTATCGCGAGTATTCTCGTTATTGCGGGAACCGTTAGTCTCGCGTACAAATGTTTCGTTATCCCTGCTCACGGCGTCGCGCGTGCCAACAACGGCGTTCATATGGATGTGTCGAGCGACCATGGCGAGAAGCTGCCTGGCAAGACCGTGCTCGCTCGTGCTGCCCGATTCTTCAGCTGGTTTCTTGGATTTCTCGCCTGTATGTCGCTGATCGGCATGCTGCCGACGGTGCCGTTGATGATTGCGGCATACATGCGGATTGAAGGACGTGAGACCTGGAAACTCAGCCTGATTCTCGCCGCTTGCGTGACCGTGTTTCTCTATGTCGTCTTCGATCAGATCCTTCATATTCCCTGGCCGGACAGCCTCCTCGGAAAGTGGTTGCCAGGGCTGAGCGGAACTTGATGGTTCAACGGGAGGAAAAAACGCATGACGCAAGATCGTCTCGCGCGCATTGACGCGACGCAAGCTACGGAAGAACAAACGCGCGTCATCGCGCGCTTAGGTGAAGGACGCGGGCGGATTCCGACCCCATTCAACATCTGGCTGCACAACCCGCGGCTGGCCGAAGGAATGGAGATCATCGGCACGCACGTCGATCATTCTCCTGTACTCAGCGAGGCGGAAACCGAAGTCGCGATCCTTTCTACCGCGGTATTTTGGAACGCTGCGTACGTGATTGCAAACCATCGCCGGCATGCGTTGAAGGCCGGCGTCCCCGAGGCGGTTGTTACTGCTATTTTGGACAAGCGAAGGCCAGCGGGTGAACCGGGGCGCTTCGGACTCTTATGCGACGCAGTGAGCGACCTCCTTGCCGGCGGATCGATCGACGATTCGCGTTTCGCCAGATACGATGCGGAGCTGGGCCGCCCGGTCATCGCAGAACTGCTTGTCACGATCGGCTACTTCACTTCAATCTCCCTCGGAATGACCTTGCACGCCCTGCAGCCCAAGGATTGAACCGACTGCCGACGTTGCTTAATATTGCGAAGCTGCAGGAGATTTAACGTGTCGGGACTCGACGGCTATTTGCAGGTGAACTTGAAGGCGAGGCATCTCCGCCTGATCGTAACCATCGATACTTATCGCAATCTGACGCAGGTGGCGGAAGTCACCCATGTCACGATGCCGGCAGTATCGAAATCACTGTCGGAGCTCGAGCGTGGACTCGGATTCTCGCTTTTTGCACGCACGGCGCAAGGGCTTGTGCCCACGCCGCATGGCGAATGCCTCATACGTCATGCCCGGGAAATGCTTACGATCCTGCATCAGGCGCGCGATGAAATGAAAGCGCTGAGCTCGGGGACGGAGGGAAAGGTTCACATCGGCATGTTGCCCGCTTCAGCCTCAGCTTTATTACCGCAGGCGCTGAACCTGTTGAAGATCCGGTCACCCGGAACCAACGTGCGGGTGGTCGAAGGCACTCGCGGTTCACTCCTTCCCGAGTTATGGCAAGGGCGTCTCGATCTGATCGTCGGGCGGCTGCCCGCGCCGGACACGCTCGGCAGTTTCGATGAAAAGGCGCTGCTCGAAGAACCCGTGACCTTGATGACGGGGCGGCACCATCCGTTGGCGCGACGCAAAAATCTGAGGTGGTCGGATCTTCAGCCTTATCCATGGGTCTTGCCGCCGCAAGGCTCGATCTTGAGGGATTCGCTGGAACGGACGCTAAGAGCCCATGACGTAACGCTGACAAACAATTACATCGAGACACTTTCCGTCCATGTAACCCGCGCCCATCTACAGATATCGGATTTCATTGCCGTCATGGTGGGCACACCCGCTAAAGATGGTGCGCAACCCTTATATGCGCTTCCATTGACTTTGCCTCGGCTATTGCGTCCGTCGGGTGTGCTTTGGAACCGCAACCGCGGGCTTACACCTAGCGCGCAACTAATGGTTGCGTGTCTGGAAGAGGCCGCTCAGCAGTTGCAGGGCAGTAATGCCTGAAAGATGAAACCGCATGATGTGGCTGTGCACTTCACTCGAAAATATTAATTAGATATCCTGAGAGAAAAAAGAATGAATTCAAGCTTGTTAAGCAGATGCACCTTTACCAAATGGTTAAACCGCAAGCCGGTTAATTCAATAGACGGCAGAGGGTGTCTCGAAAGATCATGTCGTCAACGAAACGCATGCGCATGAAACGCATGCGCATAACTGCCCGGATCGCGGCTTCATGATTAACGAATGAAATTGGCGACTCGATCGATCATTATTCGAAGGAGACTAAAATTGACTAAGAAAGTCCATCTCACGCTCGCGATTGCCGAGCATCCGCACACTTCGGCTATTCGCGACGGTTCGATTCCCATTGAGGGCGTCGACGCGGAGTTCATCACCGTTCAGCCGCAGATCGGTGCGTTCCGCCGCATGGTTCGCGATGTCGAATTTGACGTGTGCGAGTTGGCCCCGACCACCTACATCATTGCTCGGGCGTATGGCGCGCCCTTCGTCGCGTTGCCGATCTTCGTCGTACGTCGCTTTCATCACTCCGGTCTGCTGGTGCGCCCGGACGCCGGTATCCGGACGCCCAAGGATCTCGAGGGAAAAAAGGTGGGTGTGCGCGCCTACTCTGTGACCACCGGCGCGTGGACACGGCAGGTTCTGATCGACGAATTCGATCTCGATCCGTCGAAGGTGACTTGGGTGGTCGATGACGAAGAACACGTCACGCAACTCGAGCTGCCGCCAAACGTGATCCATGCGCCCAAAGGCACATCGCTGGCCGAAATGATGGCCAAGGGCGAACTCGTCGCGGGCTTTCACGGTAATGCGGGCATCGGACGGACCGGCGACCCGACCGGCGGCTGGAAGGAAGTCGAGGCGGACTATCCGGATCTGTTCCCTAACGCGGCTGAACTGGAAGCCGAGTACTACGCGCGCACCGGCGTGTATCCAATGCACGGCACCATTGTCGTCAAGGACTCCGTCCTGGCCGAGCATCCGTGGGTAGCAAAGTCGCTCTATGACGCATTCGACAAAGCGAAGAAAGACTGGCTCGCCAAACTCGATGCAGGCGAGCTGACCGACAAGAAGAACAAGAAATACATCGAGTTGCAAAAGATCGTTGGTCACGATCCGCTGCCCTATGGCATTGAAGAAAACCGCAAAACCATCGAGGCACTCGAAGCGACTGCCTTCAGGCAGGGCCTGACGCCACGGCGCATGTCCATGGATGAGCTGTTCGTCGATCCTCGCATCTGAACCTGCACGGAAAGCCAAGAATATGATTATCGATTGCCACGGTCATTTCACGACCGTCCCCGCTTCTTTTCGCGACTGGCGCGCGAAGCAGGTCGCGTCCGCCGACGATCCGGCCAATGCTCCGCCGATGTCCGGCGCATACATTTCCGATGATGACATCCGCGACGGCGTCGGCAATGGGCAGTTGCGTCTGCAGCAAGAACGCGGAGGCGATCTCACGCTGTTCTCGCCGATCGCCGGTCTGATGAGCCATCACCTTGGCAACGAGCGAACAAGTCTGGAATGGGCCGAGGTGTCGAACAACCTCGTGCGCCGTGTCTGCGACATGTATCCGGATAACTTCGTTCCTGTATGCCAATTGCCGCAGTCGCCGATTGCACCGCCGAAAAATTCGGTTCCCGAATTGCGGCGTTGTGTCGAAGAGATGGGATTTGTCGGCTGCAATTTGAATCCAGACCCGACTGGCGGCTACTGGACCGGCAAGCCGATGACCGACCGCGAATGGTATCCGGTCTATGAAGCTCTATGCGATCTCGATGTGCCGGCGATGATTCATGTCGCGGCGTCTTGCAATCCGTGCCACCACGGCACGGGTGCGCACTATCTAAACGCGGATACATCGGTGTTCATGCAGTTGCTGCAAGGCGATCTGTTCAAGGACTTCCCGACACTACGTCTGGTTATCCCGCATGGAGGTGGTGCGGTTCCGTATCACTGGGGACGTTATCGCGGCATGTCGCTGGAAATTGCCAAGCGCCCGCTCGAGGGCCTGCTGAACAATATCTTCTTCGATACCTGCGTGTATCACCACCCAGGCGTGGAATTGCTGACCAAAGTCGTGCCAACGAGCAATGTGCTATTCGGCTCGGAAATGATTGGTGCGGTACGCGGACGCGACCCGGACACGGGCGAGTATTTCGACGACACGAAGCGGTACATCGACGCGTGCGAAGCGCTCAGCGACGCGGATCGGCACGCAATCTTCGAGGGCAATGCACGACGCGTCTATCCGCGCCTCGACAAGCACCTCAAGGCTCGAGGCCTGTGATCAGACGAAAGAAGGGAAAACATGAAAATCATCGACATCCATCCTCACATTATCTCGAACGACGAGCGTCGCTATCCGCCGGCGCCGTTGTTCGGCAAGCGCTCGGACTGGTCACAGGAACGCCCGAACACCGTCGAAGCGCTTATCGAAGCGATGGACGAAGCAGGCGTTGCAAAGGCCGCTGTCGTGCATTCGTCGACGACTTACGGGTTCGATAACAGCTACGTGGTGGACGGCTGCAACCAGTATAAAGGCCGTCTCATCGCCGTAGGGTCCGTGGATATGCTGGCCGATGACGTGCCGGCCGTCATCAAAGCATGGGCGGACAAGGGCCTGGCCGGCTTGCGCATTTTCACCGGCGGGTCGACGAAGGACTTCGACCCGAGCGAACTGGATAACCCCAAGTCGTTCAGGGCGTGGGAGATGCTTGCTGAACTGAAGCTGCCGATCTGCATACAGACGGGACCTGTCGGCCTGCCGCAAGTGCGCATGCTTGCGGAGCGATTCTCGACGGTGAACATCATTCTCGATCACCTTGCGCGTCCCGAGGTGCTCGACGGCCCCCCGTATGCCAACGCTGCCGCACTGTTCGCGTTGCGCGACCTGCCGAACATCTACATGAAGCTCACGCCGCGCATCTTCGGTGACGTCAAGAAAGAGAAAGCGAGCGCGCAGACGTTCTTCCCGCGCGTTGTCGAGGCATTCGGCGCGCAACGTCTGGCGTGGGGCTCGAATTTCCCGACCTCGACCGGCACGCTCAGCGAGATTCTCGCGACAGCGCGAGAAGGCCTCGATTGTCTAAGCGAAGACGATCGCGTGTGGATCTTCGGAAAAACCGCGCAGACGCTCTATCCGGCATTGCGCTGATACCCGAATCATGTCATGCGCGCGTGCCGCCGGTTGATGCGGTGCGCCGCGAGAAAAAGAGATCATCATGTCAAATACTCGCCTGAACAGCATCATTCGCGCCTTCGAATCGGGCATGGCCGCGCACGCCGCTTTTGCCAAGCTCGACAAGCAGACCGCCATCGAAATGAGCGATTCGCCCTACGAGGGCATCGTCTTCGAGATGGAGCACAACCCGTACGATGTGTCCGCTCTGGGCGACGCACTCCAGTACATGCTCAGCCGCAAACAGATAGCCGAGTCTGGGTCGGTGGCCCCCAAGGTGACCCCACTCGCGCGCATTCCGGCAAACGGCGCAGAGATGAACCAGAGCTTTGCCAAGCAAGTGCTTGATCGCGGCGCCTACGGCGTGATCTGGCCGCATGTGGCCACCGTCGAGCAAGCTTATAACGCCGTTGCTTCCTGCCGATATGCGCGGCCAAGGAATGCCCCGCTATACGAGCCGAAGGGCCTGCGTGGTGACGGCCCTGCTAATGCCGCGCGCTATTGGGGCCTCTCGATGCAGGAATACTACGAGAAGGCCGATGTCTGGCCGCTCGCGCCTCAAGGCGAGATCCTGGTCGGGCTGATGTGTGAAAGCACGCAAGGAATTGAGAACCTCGACGACATCCTCGCCAATGTCCCGGGCATCGGCTTTATCCTGATTGGCGAAGGCGATCTGAGTCAGGAGCTAGGGTTTGCGCGTCAGTACGAGCATCCAGAGGTACTCGCCGCGATGCGCCAGATTGTCGAGACGTGCCACAAGCACAATGTCGTCGTCGGCAATCCTCATGTGACGGCGAAAAATCAACGCCGCTTGCAGGAGGAGGGATATCGCTTCCTGATGTCGGCACCGGCACGCAGCTATGGTGTGGTTGGTCTCGCACGCGAACTGGCAGGCTACTGATGAACGGCGCCGAGAGTCTCGTCGCGACGCTGGTCGAGCAGGGCGTTGATATCTGCTTCGCGAATCCGGGCACGTCGGAGATGCACTTCCTCGCCGCGTTGGGTGGCAACCCAAAAATGCGCGGTGTGCTGTGCCTGTTCGAAGGCGTGGCCACGGGCGCCGCCGACGGCTGGTATCGGATGATGGACACGCCGGCGTCCACGCTGCTGCATCTGGGCCCGGGCTTGGCGAACGGTCTCGCGAACATTCACAACGCAAAGCGCGCGTCGTCAGGCATGGTCAACGTCGTCGGTGAGCATTCGGTTTCGCATCTCAAGTACGATCCGCCGCTGACCTCGGATATCGAAGGTCTCGCGCGGCCGCTGAGCCATTGGGTGCGCCGCGCGGAATCGCCGAACACGATCGCGTGGGATGCGGCTCGGGCCGTATCCAAGGCCAGAGAGCATCCGGGTCAGATCGCCACGCTGATTCTCCCGGGCGATACGTCCTGGCAGCAAATCGACGCAGCGCCGCAGTTGCTGCCTGTTCGCGCAGAAGTACGCAAGGCGCCAAGCGGTGAGCGTATCGAGCATGTCGCACGGGTGCTTCGCTCGGGAGAGCCGACACTGTTTATTCTGGCGAACAAGGCGACGCGTGGCCTGGCGCTCGAGAAGGCCGGTCGCGTCGCGGCTGCTACCGGTGCGTTGCTGGGCTCGCATTTCTTTACAGCGCGCATCGAGCGAGGCGCGGGCCGCGTGCCGCTCGCGCGTATTCCGTATGCGGTCGCGCAGGCCACGGCGTTCCTCAAGGACTTCAGGCACATCATCACCGTCGAGACACGAGAACCTGTCGCGTTCTTCGCCTACCCGGACAAACCGAGTCTGCTCAAGACGCAGGGCACGTTCGTGCATCCGTTCGTGGAGGCCAATGAAGACAGCGAACTCGCGTTCGACATGCTGCTTCAGGCGCTTGGCGCGCCGGACACGGCGCCGCTTCTTCAGCCGCGCATCGAGACACCGGTTCCCACCGGCGCGCTGAACCCTATGAGCATTGCGCATGCGCTGGCGGCCGCGTTGCCGGAGGACTGCATCGTCGTGGATGAATCGCTAACGACAGGGCGCGAGTCGATGAGCCTGACAATGGGCGCGCGGCCGCACGATCTCATCAACAACATGGGCGGTTCGATTGGTTACGCGACGCCTGTTGCGACCGGCGCGGCGCTGGCTTGCCCCGAGCGTCGGGTGTTTTGCATGGTCGGTGACGGCAGTGCGATGTACACCATACAGTCGCTTTGGACACAAGCTCGCGAAGGGCTGAACGTTACGACGATCATCTTCGCCAACAACAGCTACGCCATCCTCAAGACCGAGTACGCGAACATGGGAGCGGGTGCGCCGGGCGATCGCGCGTTGTCGATGATCGATATCGACAAGCCGCGTATCGACTGGCTGGCGATGGCCAGGAGCATGGGCGTGCCGGGGGTGGCCGTCGAGACGGCGGAAGGTTTCCATAAGGCGTTGATCGATTCGACGCGTGAAACCGGCCCTTGCCTGATCGAAGTACGGCTTTGACATCTAACGATACAAGCAATTGGAGCACACACCATGACAACGACGCAGTCCGAAGCGCCGACGCTGCGGGTCAATCTTGCTGAATATGCCGCGACCAAAGCAATGCGGGACGGCCGCTTGAAATCGGACCTCGTGACGCTTGATTACTGCGGGCCGACGCCCGCGCACAACGGCTTCAAGGCCATGGTGCGCGAGAGCAAGTTCGACGCCGGCGAACTGGCGATCGTCACCTTCCTGCAGGCGAAGGCATACGGCAAGCCCTACGTCTTGCTGCCCGCGCCGATCTCTGGCCGCTTTCAGCATCACTGCGCGGGTTACAACATCGACTTCGGTCGTCTCGATCCGAAGGATATCGAAGGAAAGAAGGTTGGCGTGCGCACGTACACGCAGACGACCGCGCTGTGGATTCGCGGCATCCTGCGTCACGAATACGGTGTCGATCTGGATAAGGTGACGTGGATGACGCTCGGTGACGGCCATCTCGCCGAATACAGCGATCCGTCCAATTGTCAGCGGTTGCCCGCGGGTTCATCTATTCCGCAAATGATGCTCGATGGAGAACTGGCTGCAGCCCTGCTCGGGGAGGACATGCCGAAGGACGAGCGCGTGCGCACGCTCGTGCCCGACGCGCATGCCGCCGCGAACGACTGGTTTGCGCGCACGGGCGTCGTGCCGATCAACCATATGTTCGTGGTGCACGAGAAGTTGTCGAAGGAGAGGCCGGACATCGTGCGCGAGTTGTATCGCATGGTAGTCGAAAGCCGCGACGCCGCGGAGACACTACCCACTGTGTTCCCGCCGATCGGACTGGAAGCGAACCGGAAAGGTCTGCAACTGGCGGTGGATTGGGCACTCGATCAGAAGATCATTCCGCGCCGTTTATCAGTCGATGAGCTGTTCGACGATGTAACCGGCAGCTTGGGTTAAAACGCAGCGAAAGGCAAGGCGTGCCGGTTTCCAGCGGGACGCGCTTCGCGATAATAAGTACCGGAGACTCAATCGTGGCGATCACTCGGCATCAGCGCGAGAACCGATGGTGTGTGCTCGTACTGCTCGCGCTTGGGCTGATGATTTCTCACGTTGATCGCACGAGCATGTCTGCTGCTTTCGCGGATTATCACTTCGTGAAGGAATTCGCGCTGACGCATGTTCAGCGCGGCTGGCTCGGCTCTGCAATGTTCTGGTCGTACGGCCTGCTTCAGATGCCAATGGGCTGGCTGGTTGATCGCTACGGCGTGAAGTGGCCTTATGCGGTTTGCTTTCTGATGTGGTGTCTCGCGGCGGCGGCAACCGGCGTCGTATCAACGCTTGCAGCGCTGATCGTCGTGCGTTTGATGATTGGCGTCGCGGAATCCGTTTCGGTGCCGGCGACTTATCGGTATCTGGCCGATCACTTCGATGAAACGCGCAAGGGCACGGCGCTCGGCATCTATTCCATTGGTGGAAAGATGGGACCGGCGCTTGGCGCACCTATAGCAGCGTGGCTCATCTCCATGAGTTCGTGGAAGACGATGTTCGTCGTCACGGGCCTCGCCGGATTGCTCTGGCTGGTGCCATGGCTGGCGATGTTGAAGAGCGACTTTCCATCGAAGGTGGAACTGGCCGCATCGAAGAGAAGGGCGTCGTCGGTACCGTTAACGAACCTCCTATCAAGTCCGGTGGTGTGGGGCGGGCTGATCACCAACTTCTGTTATAGCTATTTCGCGTTTTATTGCATGACGTGGATGCCGGCTTATCTCGTTGAGCAGCGCGGATTGACACTCAAGGAATCGGGGCTTTATACGTTCTTCAGCTTCGTAGGCATCGCGATCGTGGCGGCGCTTGCCGGGTGGGCCGCGGACCGAATAATCGCGCGCGGACACGATGCCGTATTGGTGCGCAAATCGTTCATCGTGGTCGGCTTCATGGGCGGCACGACAGTCTTACTGGGCGCCTATTCGCATTCGCTGCAGATTGCCTTGTTCTGGAACGTCACTTCGCTATCCTTGTTGGGACTCGTCACGGCGAACAATCTCGCGCTGGTCAAGCTTACGCTGATCCCCAAGCAAGCGGTCGGATTGAACACCGGTTTGCAGCAAGTCGCCACCAGTCTCGCAGGAGGCGTTTCTGCAAGCTTGTCGGGATGGCTGCTGCATGTGGGGCACAGCTACACGCTGCCCATGCTTGCGATCTTCGCTTTCTTGCTTCTCGGGGCTACCAGTGCCATCGTACTATTACGACGGAAGTGGGCGCCGAAGGTCAACGCGAGCCCACATGACGACGCAGTGGCACAAGCGCTGCGCGCATCCAAGCACACCCGTGCATAACCTGTTATGACACATCCGCGCGAGACCTCATCGCCCTCCATGCAGACCCGTTCCGACGACATGACGTTGTTGTTGCGCCATGCACCGCTAACACGCTTTCTGATCGCACGCATCGGTTCTATCACGGCTCAGCAAATGCTGATGCTGGCGATCAGTTGGCATATGTATGAGTTGACATCGAGGGCCTGGGATCTCGGGCTCGTAGGACTTTTTCAGTTTGTCCCCGGTCTCGCTACGACGCTCATTGCAGGTCATTGTGCAGACCGTTTGCATCGCGGACAAATGGTCGCAGTGTGTCTCGCGCTTCAGGCTATTGCAGCAACGTTGCTCTTGATATCGACCGCTACTCATAGCGTCACGCGAGACGCACTGCTTGCATTTTCTCTTGCGCTCGGTGCGATCAGGCCGTTCCAGATGGCAGGCCAGCAGGCGCTTTTGCCTATGCTTGTTCCGCCGAAGCTTCTTGCACGATCAATGGCGCTTAGCACGGTGGTTCAACAGATATCGGTGATTGCCGGACCCGCGTTGGGAGGGATTTTGTTTGCATCCGGCGTGGCCGCGGTGTATATGACTAGTGCGGGCCTCTTCTGTGTCAGTGCGATGATGTATGCGTTTGTGCACTATAACTACACGCCGCTGCCGCGCGAACCCGTCACCGTCGATATGATTTTCGCAGGCTTGCGCTTCATCTGGAGCAACCCTCTGCTGCTCGGTGCCATCTCGCTCGATCTTTTTGCGGTGCTGTTCGGAGGTGCGACTGCGTTACTACCTGTTTATGCCAGGCAAATTCTGCATGTAGGACCGCAAGGACTGGGTCTGCTGCGCTCGGCGCCGGCAGTAGGCGCGTTGTGCGTCGGGCTGTTTCTCTCCCAAAAGACCATCGACCGTGGTGTAGGAAAGAAGCTTTTGATTGCGGTGGCCATTTATGGCGTATCCATCGTTGGGTTCGGACTGTCGCGATGGTTCGTGGTGTCATTGTTCCTGCTGGCGATATCGGGAGGCGCAGACACGATCAGCGTAGTCGTACGGCAAACGTTGATTCAACTCGAAACGCCCGATCGTATGCGCGGCCGCGTGGCCGCAGTGAATACGCTGTTCATCGGAGCGAGCAACCAGCTCGGTGAATTTGAGTCCGGCGTGAGCGCGACAGTGCTGGGTGTAATAGGCTCGGTCGTGGCAGGTGGCTCCGCAACGATGATTATCAGCTTCGCATGGAGTCGTCTTTTCAAGCCGCTCGCTAGACGCGAAACGTTGCATTAAAGCTTGAAAAGGTGACAGTGTCGCTTCCTCTACGTTCTGAATTACATCCGTGGCTTTATCGATTTTGTCCAGGACCGTGCGTGAACGAGCGCGGGACATCGCTTTAGTTCCTCACGCATGATTGACTGGGACAGATTGGCAACATCCGCGTCAGTCGGGCCGCGCGTTTGAGAATATACCTGCGGCGCCGTCCGTTTCGGGGCCACGCGCTGACGACGTTCGCTATTGTGTTTCTCCCGTGTGGCGACAGCTCATAGTGCGTTTATCTAACCAATTTCCCCGTGCCTATGATGCAATTTATTCGATTCAAGACTGCACTGGATTGGCTTGTCGCAGCTTGCTTCGATTTCTTTCGACCTCTCCAAACTACTCGCGCGTGACCGTACACCGAATCATGTTACTAAGCTTTGCGCGCTGCATCGACAGCGGTGCAGTGAAGGAAATATATCCGATCGTTTTGTCCCGAGTCGGTTTCGTCATTTCTCTTGGTAACACAGCCTGATTGCTGCACTTCATACAAGCGCAGTGCGAGATCCGATATCTACCCTTGATGAACAAGCCTGCTAAACTAGGGTAAACACTACGTACAGCTCTTGTAGTGGTCCAGTCTCGCATGCCGGAGGTGTTGCCATGGAATCGCTTGTTAAAGCAGTCGTAATGCTGGCTTTTGCTGCGCCAGTTATTTCATTTGCCCAAGGAGACGAGCAGTCGGTCACCCGCGCGCAAGTCCGTGCGGAGCTTGTGCAGGCCGAAGATGCTGGCTATAGCCCGACCGCTTGGGCGTATTTCCCTTATGGGGAGGTTCAGGCCGCGGAGTATCGGGTAGCCGCGCGGAGGGAGAAGGCCGACCCGTTTGGCCGCGGGGCGACAACTAACGAAAGCTCGCAGTCCGGTGATATCGCCAGGTGATGCATCATTGGCGGTGACGCAAAGGCATCATACGATGCGCTCTGAACCGCAGCGTTCGCAAAGCGGCACTTCCTGATGTATGTTGGAGCACCAAAAGTCGTTGAGTCTGCCAACGCAAGGCTTTAGCAAATGTGAACAGAAATATTTGCCTCTCCGTCCGTTGCCATATGACGACGCGCATAGCGTTGGCGACATGCGCATCACCAAGATTGCACTTCTAGCCATTAGAGGCTGCACTGCGTGTCAACCTGTCGTTGCGACAGTAGATCCATCCGGTTGGAGCGCTGCGAGCATCCGGCTGGACGAGCTAACAGTGAGCTAAGTGTCAAACTATATCCTCATTCGCCGGCTTGTTCCGTGCCATCAAAGCCCGCCCCATATGTGGCGTTTGGATCGTTCCGATGCCGAGTCACGATGGCTTCGGCGCGTCGTAGGCTTCCCGGGCAATCGCCGGTGCAGCTACTGAGTGGGTTGTACCCCGCATTTTCAAGTTGCAAAAGGTCTGCTCGGACCTGTTCGCGTGTGACAGGGGAGGATGATTGAGCAAGCGCGACTGTCGGGATCAGGACGGCGGCGGCGATGCAAGCGGCTTTTACGAATTTCATGACGCACCCATTTACGTGAAGTAGAGCCGCGCGTTTTATGCGGCAATAGGACTGTATTTCACACTAGGGTAAATACTTAGTCCATTGAATTAAATGGCGTGAGGGTTGAAAGTTCGGTTAAGGCACGCGGGCGCCGCACTCCATGAAAAAGGGCGCGTGACCGAAAACCGTAAAGGTGCCGAATGGGCGAGCACTAGATACGTGTTCGGTAACATTCAGACCGCGTAAGCCATCCCGCTGGGAAACGGTCATCAACCTACGCGTGGACACTGCACGGGTTTCGTGACCTAAGTCAAATTCGACCGTTTCTCTCGCGCCTCGGGGCCACCAGGCAGCCCCTGCGCTCAAACACTTGGCCAGTCGATGGCAAAGGTCGTGGGTTCCATCTGGTTTTGACGGCGGGACTGCCAACCTGCAATGTCGCAAGCTCGTTGCGGCATCGGACGGCTCGTTAAGGCGGGAGGCGACCAAGCCATCTAATAAGTTTAAACATGTCGACCTAGCCTCGATAAAAAGGATCGGATTGACGAATTGCCGCAACGGACGCTTCATTACGCGAACGATTGCTGGAGCAAATGCAGGGCTGCAAATACCGATCATTACCGTTAGACAAAAAGCCCGAGGAGTTCTTTTTATGGGAAATGTGGTGGAAAGGCAGGCATGACTCTTTGTAAGATGCCGCATGCAGGCGATATGGTCGTCTGGAGCGCCTCGGGGCCACAAATTCTCAATAATCCTGTCATGCAGCGAAGCGCACGCAGTCAAAAAAATTCGATGCGTGAGGGAGGGTTTGTGACAAGCACGTGGTTCATGAAGGCAACTTGAACCGACTCTGTGGCTCTCCATCCTCCTTCAGGCGGTCGCGCGTCACGGTTATGAACGCCGCCGGAAGGACGTGAATCGATACGATTCAGTCAATATATCGCAGCCCGAGTTTCTTCAAAGGTTCGCGCATCCCGTACATGTCGAGTCCTAGCACGCCCGATTCGAGCTTCGCGCGTTTTTGTGCTTCGTTGGCTTCGCGCGCGTTCGCTTGCTCGAGCGTTTGCGCGGCAATTGCACGAGGGACTATCATGACGCCATCCTGATCCGCAACCACCACATCGCCGGGCGTGACCAGCGCGCCTGCGCATACCACGGGAATGTTCACCGAGCCGAGCGTCGCCTTGATCGTGCCCTTCGACGAAATCGCCTTGCTCCAAACGGGAAAATTCATTTTAGCAAGCACGCTGACGTCGCGCACACCAGCATCGATCACGAGCCCTCGTGCGCCGCGCGCTTTGAAACTCGTGGCGAGCAGGTCACCGAAATAACCATCGGTGCAATCGGCGGTGATGGCGGCGACAACGAGATCGCCCGGCTGAATCTGTTCGGCGACGACGTGCAGCATCCAGTTGTCGCCCGGATGCAGCAACACTGTCACCGCCGTGCCCGACGCGCTCGCACCAGGATAGATCGGTCGCATGTACGGCTTGAGCAGGCCGACACGCCCCATGGCTTCGTGAACGGTCGCGCTGCCGAGCGCGCCGAGCGCGTCGGCGACGTGGCTGTCAGCACGCGTAACTGTGCGATATACAACGCCGAGTTCAAACATGATCATCGTCCTTGTGCAGAGAGAGTGGCGTGAAGGCGCGGATAGACCCGGCGCGCGTTGCCTTCGTAAATCCTGAAGCGGTGATCGGGCGGCATATCAGCGGCTTCGATATAGCGTTTGGTGTCGTCGAAATAATGTTCAGTGTACGGATCGATGCCGCGTACTGCACCGATCATTTCGCTCGCGAACAGGATATTGTCGACGGGGATCACTTCGGTCAGCAAGTTGATGCCGGGCTGATGATAGACGCAGGTGTCAAAGAACACGTTGTGCAGCAGATGCTCTTCCAGTGGCGGCTTTTTCATCTCTTGCGCGAGCCCACGAAATCGACCCCAGTGATAGGGAACCGCGCCGCCGCCGTGCGGAATCACGAAGCGCAACGTGGGAAAGTCACGAAAAAGATCGGTGGTCAGACACTGCATGAATGCGGTCGTATCAGCATTCAGATAATGTGCGCCTGTCGTGTGAAAACACGCGTTGCAACTCGTGCTCACATGGATCATGGCGGGTACATCGTACTCGACCATCTTTTCGTAGATCGGATACCAGTAACGGTCGGACAGCGGCGGACTCGTCCAGTGGCCGCCCGACGGATCGGGATTCAGGTTGATCGCGACATTGCCGTACTGCTCCACGCACTTGACCAGTTCGGGAATGCACGTTGCAATATCGACACCCGGACTTTGCGGCAGCATGGCCGCCGGAATGAAGTGTTCGGGAAACAACTGGCTTACCCGAAAGCACAGTTCGTTGCAGATCGCTGCCCATGTGCTCGATACCTCGAAATCGCCCACATGATGCGCCATGAAGCTCGCACGCGGACTGAAGATCGTGAGGTCAATCCCGCGCTCGCGCATCATGCACAACTGGTTGATTTCGATCGACTCGCGCAATTCGTCGTCGCTGATCGCAAGTTCGGATGGCTTCGGGCGCTCTGACGGCTTGCCGATGGCGGCGACTTGCCGGTTGCGCCAGGTTTCCAGCGATTTGGGTGCAGTCGTATAGTGCCCGTGAATGTCGATGACCATATGTGTTCCTTTTGGCAGAGAGTAAAGCAGGCGTATTAGAAAAGAACGTCGATGCCCACGGTTACCGCTGTCTGACTGGACGCGCCAGCCGGATTCAACGTGCTGACTACAGCATGTTTGTACGACGTATAGTCGACTTCGCTGTAGAGCGTGGTGCGCTTCGACAGTGAATAGGCGAGCGAGAGAATAGATAATCCACGGCGGCTGGCTTTGTCGGTCGATACAGTGGTCTGGTAATAGCCACCATCGAAGACCAATGTGGGTGTGATGCTCCATGAAATACCGCCGAAGCCGTTGTTGGTCACCTGATGCGACGCCGTGGGACTTTGAAGGTCTTCGGACATGAATCCGCCGGATAGCTGCACGGGTCCGAACTTGTAGGCGGCGCCGGCCATGTAATAGCTGTCGCCAACATAGGACGTGCCAGTCAGGATGTTGCGATGTCCGTACACGCCTCCTACGCTGGCGGGACCGAGCGCATAGCTCATGCCGACTGAACGTGTCGCGCCGCCGGCGAAGTTCCCGGCGACTCCACCGAGCGAATTGTCGACTTCGAACAGCAAGGGACCGAAGGTGTTCCTGTATTTGACGGCGTTGTTGTTACGGGTTCCGTCGGAGGCGGTGGTGAGTGGCAAAATGGGCGTGAAGTGGAACGCGAACGGATCATAGATGCTGATAATGTCGTGCGAGATCGTGTACTGGCGACCAAGATCGACTATGCCGTATTTGTTGTTGCCGATGCCAACGTATGCTTGCCGATTGAATTCCACGCCGGTGGTGTTATCGAACTGACCATTGCCTACATTGAAGCCGTTCTCGAGCCGGAAGTGCGCATTCCAGCCGTCGCTCAGGTCCTCTCTGCCAAGAAAGCCGAGCTTGTTGGAACTGTAGTAACCGTTCGAATTCATCGTCACGATCGTGCCTCCGCCTTTTGCTGCATTCGTCTGATAGCGAACGCCGCCGTCCACGGTTCCGTAGAGTTGCACGCTGGTTTGCGCACTCACGGGATAAGCGACTAGCGCGCTGGCCGTCGCGGACAGTCCAGCGCCTACGGTTCTCCAAACCTTTATCTTCATGTCATGTCTCCAATTTTATTGTCATGAATGCGACGCGCACGATTGGTCTTCGGACCATTTATAATTTTCGTGCTACTAAGTTATTCGCGTGTTTTCGTGATTTATTTTCTATCGATCCGGCGAGTTTCTCCCGCCGGCCTGTCCGAATAACCTAGTTGCCTGCGCGGCTTCCGCTCCTTGAATCGAGACGCACCGGCGGGGGATCGACAGGCTTGAATCCCGTGTTCAGTTCACGGCGCAGCGCAACGCGATCCAGTGCCTTTTCCCAGTTCGCCACAACGATGGTCGCCACGCTGTTGCCGATGATGTTGATGAACACAAACCCGCTGGACATGGCCTTGTGAATACCGAGGATCAGCGCGATCGATTCGACCGGAATCGTGTTCGACGCCGCTAGTGTCGCCGCGAGCACCGCGATTGCCGCGCCGGACACGCCGGCCGCGCCCTTCGAAGTCAGAAGCAGCACGGCGAGCAGCACAAGCTGGTCGTGCCAGTTCATCGGCGTGTTCGTGGCTTGCGCGAGAAATACCGCGGCCGCTGCGAAGTACAGGCACGTGCCGTCGTGATTGAAGGTGTAAGCGGTAGGCAGCACCAGGCCGACAACAGATTTTTCGCAGCCAAGCCGCTCAAGCTTGTCGATCAGTTGCGGAAACACCGTCTCAGACGAACTCGTGCCGATCACCAGCAACAGCTCGGCCCCGATGTACCGCATCAGGCGCAGAAGACTGAAGCCGTTGACTTTTGCAATCGGCCAGAGAATCAACAGGATGAAGAGTGCGCACGTCAGATAGAACTCGAGCACGAGTTTGCCGAGCGAGATCAGCGTGCCAAATCCGAATTTGCTGACCGTGAACGCAATCGCGCCAAACGCCGCGAGTGGGGCGATCTTCATCGTCAGGCCGATGATCCAGAAGAGCGATCCCGACACGGCATCGATCAGATTCAATGCGGGCTGCGCACGTTCACCGATCGCCGCGAGTCCGAAGGCGAACAGGACCGAGAAGAACAGCACTTGCAACACGTCGCCGCCCGCGAACGCGCTGATCGCTGTATGCGGAATCACGTTGAGCAGGAACTGGCTTGTGGTGACGACGTGATGTGCGCTGGCTACGTAGGTGTCGACCGCGGCGGAGTGCATGGTGTGCATGTCCACGTTCATACCCACGCCCGGTTTCAGCACGTTTATGACGACCAGACCCAGTACCAGCGCAAGCGACGTCACGATCTCGAAGTAAACAAGTGCCTTGATCGCGACACGTCCGACTTTTTTGAAGTCGTTGACGCCGGCAATGCCGCTGCACACGGTGCAGAAGACGATCGGCCCGATCAGCATCTGGATGATGCGGATAAACGCGTCCCCAATGGGCTGCAGGTTGATGCCGAACTTTGGAAAGAAGTAGCCGGTGACTATTCCGAGTGCCATGCCGGCGAGCACTTGGAACGACAGGTCGCGATAAAACGGCTGACGTCCCTTGGGTTGCGTCGATGCGGACTTGCCGGGCAAGCTCATGCTGTCTCCTTGTTAATCTGCGGCGAATTCGAATTCGCTCAAAACGTGTGGAACCGGACAACGGCGATCAACGCGCGGCGTCGCCGAGAAGGTCAATGCTGTCCGCGAAAATCTCGTCGACGCTCAGCTTGCGCGGCAGAAGTTGCTGGTGCTCGCAAAACGCTAGCGTTTCTTCCAGCGGCCCGCGCAGCGCGTCATAGCCGAACAATAGCTTGTCGGGCTTGCCGGCATTGTCCGCCGCCGCTAGCGCCTTACCGCGTTTCAACAGGCCGTACACGGCGCGAACGGCTTGCGGATGGGCAGCGGCCACCGCCTGCGTTACGACCACGACATGATTGATCGGGACATAGTGATGCAGCGCATACCATTCGCGATCGGCGGCCGCCGCGTTCTCGATAATCGGCTTGAGGCCCGGTTCATCTGGCAGATCGTTGCCGAGAATCGCAGCATCCAGTTCGCCCGCGCGCAGCATGGCTAGCAACTGCTTGCCGGGCTCGGCGCGACGAACGAACGGTGGATCACGGTATTCCTCGAGATGCGCGCCTTCGAGGGTGACCCAGTCGATTTTGTCGAGCGCGACACCGTAGGTCTGGTTCAGGATAGCGCGTACCCACATTCCCGTTGTCTGCGAGTACGCACGCACGCCGACTTTCTTGCCCGCCAGTTGGCCGACGTCGAGCTTGCCGCGCGCAGCGTTATAGATGATGCAGCCTTGCTGAAAGCGTGCCGCCACGACGGCCGGCAAAAGGACGACCGGCTTGCCATACGCTTTCGCCTGCAGATAGGTAACGATCGCGAGTTCGCTGACATCGAAATCCTGGCGGCGGGCCATGGGCGCGAATGCGCGGTGGATTGGTTCCACGTCCTCGAACACCAGATCGACGGCTGGATCGGTCAGATCGCCGGCCTTGAGCGCGCGCGTATGCGCATAGGTTTTGAGAGCGGTTTTGAGGCGGGGCGGTTGCATGGCATTACTCATGATCGACTTGTCTCCCGATGACACGTCAAACCGCAAGCGGCGGATAAATCGCGCGGGCGGTGCCGCCGAAGATCGCTTCCTGCGCAGCGGCGGGCAGCATGGACAAGCCCGTGCGAGCTTCGGCGAGGAGTTGGGGCAGTGCGCCCTCTGCGGCCGGAAAATTCGATCCCCACGCGATCCGGTCCGCGCCAAATGCGTCGAGCACGCGGGGGAAAAACGCTTCGGGCGTGGACGCTCCGCGCGCTGCTTCCACAAGCGTGCGGTTGGTCAGCTTCAAGAACACGCCGCGATGCGACGCGAGGCTGAAAAGCGGTGCGGCTGCTGCGTACGGCGGTCCTTCGGCAAGATCGGGACGCGCGAGATGATCGAGCAGGACGCGAATATCGGGGAACTTTTCGAGCATGTTCAGCAACGCGGGAATGCCCTGCGCCGTCATTTGCAGGCAGATCGAAACCTTGTTACGTTGAGCGTATTCCCACACAGGATAGGAGCGCTCGTCGTCGAGCCAGCCCGCCTGGCCCGGCATGGTGCTACCGGTCGTGAAGAGTCGCAGGCCCGAGAGACCTGCGTCGAGCCAGCGCTGCATTTGCGTGAGTGCATCGCTTGCAAGGACGTCGATCGAAAAGACGCCGGCGAAGCGGTCGGCGTGGCTGCGCACGGCCTCGACCACATAACTATTGTCGTTGCCGTAGACCGTCGATGCCTGCACGACCACCGCGCGATCGATGCCTGCTGCGTCCATCGATGCAATCAGTTCCTCAAAACTGACCGGCCGTTTCGCGGACCACTCGGATTGATGGCCGCCGACCGGCGCAAGCGGATAACGCTCTTTATCTGTGGAAATCGCGTGAGTGTGCGTGTCGATGACAACAGACATGAAGTGGCTCCTAATTCAAAAAGTGTTTGTTCGGTTAAGCATTACTGTAAGGGCGATGCCGCGAAAGCTTGCAATATGAAGTAGGGCCCGAGACATAAATTTGCGTTAAGCTAAGGGTTTTCCACATACTCCACAGGAGTATCGATGCCTGTTCCCGAACGTGCTTCACAGGACGACGTGCTCGCCCGTTTGCGACGCCTTTTTCTGTTCGACGCCGTCTGTGAGGCCGGTGGTATAGGACAAGCGGCGCAGGCCGCCGGGCGCACACAACCGGCGGTCAGTGTCGCCATCAGCAAGCTGGAAAGCAGCTTCGGTGGGCAGCTTTTCGAACGCGGTTTCGGCGGCAGCGAGTTGACCAGCGAAGGCGCAATTTTGCAACTGCGCGTGCGGCGCATGCTCGAACAGATCGAGCGTTCGGTGGCGGGCCTCATTGGGCAAACGGCGGGTTCGCATGTCAGCAAGATCTGCCGCCGCCTCACGGACGCGCAGGTGCGCTGTCATATTGCGATTGCCAAAGCCGGTTCGGCAGCCGAGGCGGCGTCGTTGTTGGGCATATCCCAGCCGGCGGTTCATCGCGCGGCCCGACAGATCGAGCAGAACGTGGGGGTGTCGCTGTACCGGCGCCGCGTTCACAGCGTGTCCGCGAACCCGGCGGGGATCGAATTCGCGCGCTGCCTGAGTCTGGCATTGAACGAAATCGCGCAGGCAACAGAAGATCTGGCCTATGCACGCGGGCAATTGACTGGGAAGCTCGCCATTGGCGTGTTGCCGCTGATGCCGCCGCGTCTCGTCGCCCGCGCGGTTCAGCAACTGCGGGCGCGCTATCCGGCCGCGCGGGTGATGGTGGAAGAAGGCTCGCATGCGCCGTTGTTGCGCGAACTGAGCAGCGGCGCCATCGACATTATTGTGGGCGGCTTACGCGAGCCGCGTTTGTCGGGAGCGATACAGGAGACCGAGTTGTTTGCCGACCCCTATGTGGTGGCGGTGCGCAAGGGACATCGGCTGGCACGGAGAAAAACGGTCGGCGTGCAGATTCTCGCGAACTACGATTGGGTCATGCCGCAGCACAACGTGCCGCGTCGCGCGGTTATCGATTCGATCTTCGAGCAATTTCCGGTCAAGCCCCCGCTGGTGCTGGAAACCAGCTCACTCGCGATGATGATCGCGATGCTCGTGGAGAGCGATTGCATCACGCTGCTGACGCGCGCGCAGATTCGCGAAGGCTATCCGGGAAGCGAACTGGTCGCGCTCGAACTGGAGGCACCCGAGGCAAACCGGGCGGTGGGTTTTACCGTGCGCAGTGGCTGGCTTGGTACTGCGGTCCAGCAGGAGTTCGTCGATATTTTACGCGCTGCATGGTTGTCGACCTGAACATACCGCGCGGTTAATAGCTTGGGTCGTGAACGGCCCTTCAAAGGCGGCCACATTACGCGGCCGTTGTCTGTCGGCGCGTGTCCAAACGCGCGAAAAACGTATGGAAGCGTGTGCGGTGGCGCCTGCTACTGTAGCAGATGAATACCAACCGAAATGAGATACGTAGCCGGGTTCAAGATCACGCGAGGTAAAACGCTGATTTTCGAAAAGCGGTACGCAAGATGATGATAATCGTGAACGAGCAAGAGCCTGACACTCGGTATTGATCGGTTAGGACATCGGCACACTTACGTCGTCGAACGTTATAGGGATAGACAGACTAGTGAAGCTCACCCCGCCAGCACATAGATAAACAAACTTGGCGCTACGTTGAAGCAGGATTGCCCGATGGTCCTCCGAAAGGCCAGGCGCTGAAGTTCGTAAGCTCGAAATACATCTGCCTGCGCGTGAGATGGCGGTCAATCGAAGCCGGTCTGTTCGCGCTTATGCATGAGGGAAAACGAGCGTCACGTTTCAGGTACGTGTCCCACGGCTAGTGAACACTACCGCGGTGGCTCCCTCATGCAATCCGTGAGCCACCGCGTCTTCGATTTCTTTATGATAGACCGTCATGCCCATTCGGATCCTGAGCATCGGGCCGTCGATGTTACCCTCAGCTCTCTCCCGATGCTCAGGTTCTTCATCATAAATACAGCGGTCTGAAATATAGCGGTCTGAATCGGAAACTGGACTAGCGACGCCCGAAAAGCCGTAGAAAATGTACCGTGGAGTGCATTGGAAAATTGGGGTACTTGCTCCAAGCAAGTCGTTGCCAACGCCGTCAAATCCGCGATCGTGTTCATTTCAGCCACCAATGCGCCAGCGTTTTCTCGAATCCCTGACCGGTGACAATTACGTGCTCTGCACCCGCGCTGCCGAGCGCCGCTTTGGCAACCTCGCTACGCACTAAAAATATTGCTGGTAAATTCTTATTGCGAGTGTTGCAGTTCATTGATTCCCCTACGCATGTCTACGGCACTTGCTAACGCTGGAATCGACACAGCTCACGGGGTTTGAGTTTCTGCAAGTAACGCTGAATTGGATGCATTATGCGGCCTCGACCACGTGCGTCTCGACTTCTGGCGTACTGGCGGCTTTGCTCGACCTAGAGCCTGCCGCCGTCGCGCTGGGTGATCCTCTCCTAGAGGTGCTTGGCGCGAAGGACGTGCCACGGTTAAACAAGCTAACGGGCAAGCTCAGCGCCATGCCCCGGGACGTCCTGCGCGCGTTACCGTCGTTGTATGGCGATACTTCCGTGCTGGCCGAAGCACAGCGCCGTCTGCCGAAAGTTCCGTTGATCGGCCTCGCATTGGGATGATCTTGCCACGCTCGCCGCATAGGCCGACGGAGCGGAACCATCGATCGATCTTGCCGACCTGCGCGGATACGCAAACCGCAGTGGCATGATGTTTTCTGCGTATGTCGATGGCGTGCCGTACGCGGTCGCGCGAGGTGGCCGATACAACAATGTCGGCGCGCGTATGATCGAGCACGCCCGGCGACGGGATTTTCACTCGACCTGCGCGCAATCGTGCGACAGGGGCCAGACGGTCATCCAGGAGTTATCTGGGTGTGCCCTCGTTCACGTTCGATGGCGTACCGGTGGAGCGCAAGGGAAAGCGGGTGGTAGATGCACGAGAAAAATGATGAGCCCGTCCTTAGACGCGAGTGCCGGGCAATTGCAAGTTTGCGCACGCAAGTCGTTCTCAAGTCGCACACGCCACGTTAGTTTGTGCCCATATTGCTGGGTCACACACTATTGAGCACACTTGAGACCTGGCCAACGGAATTACGTCGCACCCGTTAACCCGGGCGGTCACGCAAACTCCTCCGGGTATGGTCACTTCAAACTCCTCCACCTTCCGGACCAAGCTAAGCAAGCCATAGCCGCGGATCGAGCCATGTAGCAGGACGTTATTTTTACCTCCTTGGTCAGCCTTGGAGGTGGGAGTTGAACGTCTTGAAGCAGCATCGGCAAAGTACCGTGTTCACGCTTCTGGAGCTTGGGAAGAGCCAGCGTGAGATTCATCGGATCACAGGAATCGACCGCAAGACGATTCGCCGCTACATGGCGATCTTCGCGGCACGCGCATCCACGTCCGCAAATTCCCCCGCCCCCGCGACCATCGGCTCGGAAGACGCTGACCAAACTCCTCCACTCCCGCGACCACCGGCTTTTCAGGCCGCGTTGACGAAGGCTTGCAACTTCGATTTCGCCCGTTCATTGTGCGAGCCCCATCGGCAATGGATCGAAGAGCAAGTTCGCTTGCAACGAAACG
>NZ_FCOC02000037.1 GCF_001544455.2 Caballeronia sordidicola | reverse complement strand
TGAGGTCTTTATTGAAAACTGCGCCAAGCACGGCATTGTCATTGACCCCGCTGTTGCACTTGGAGTGTGAAAGCGCCCTTCGTTTCTTTTTCGCCGTTGGAAAAAGAAATGAAGTCCCGCCACGGACAGTGGCCAACAGTGCTAAAAAGGAGCAACGAACAGGGAATGCGCGCATGCGCAAAAAGCAGGCCCCAGCACAACCCCAGCACCACAAACCTAAACCCCTCCCGCGCCCAGGGCGCTAAAAAGCGTCCAAAAAACACACATCACCCCTGTGGCATTGGGGCCAGCAACGCCTCAATATCCTCCGCCGAGAACTTGGCCCCGGCCTTTGCGTCCTCACGCAAAATACTATCGGCGAGAGCGGCCTTCCGGTCCTGCATGGCCACGATGCGTTCCTCAATACTCCCCGCCACGATCAGCTTGTACACAAACACCGGCTTCAACTGCCCCAACCGATGCGCACGGTCCGTCGCCTGGTTCTCCGCCGCCGGATTCCACCACGGATCGTAGTGAATCACCGTATCGGCGGCAGTCAGGTTCAAACCCACTCCGCCCGCCTTCAAACTGATCAGGAACAACGGCACTTCACCATCCTGAAAACGCTTCACCGGCGTCACGCGATCCCGCGTATCGCCAGTCAACGTCACGTACGGCAAACCGGCTTTATCGAGCGCGCCAGCAATGATCGCAAGCATCCCCGTGAACTGCGAAAACAACAGCACGCGCCGCCCTTCTTCAAGCAACTCCGGCAACATATCAAGCAGCAAGTCGAGCTTCGCCGATTCCTCCACGCGCTTGGCCCGCGTGAGCTTCACGAGCGATGGATCGCAACACACCTGGCGCAGCTTCAGCAACGCCTCGAGCACGACAATATGACTGCGCGCCAAACCCTGATCGGCCACTGCGATGCGCACTTTTTCCTGCATCGCAATCCGCACGGTCTCGTACAAATCACGCTGCGAACCTTCAAGCGACACCGTTCGCACAATGGTCGTCTTCTGCGGCAATTCCTTCGCGACTTCATCCTTTCTTCGACGCAGCATGAAAGGCCGAATGCGCCGGACAAGCAGATCGCGCCGCACCGGGTCTTCATACTTCTCGATCGGCGTGCGCCAGCGCTTGGTGAAATCCTTTTGCGTGCCAAGAAAACCCGGCAGCAGAAAATCGAATTGCGCCCACAATTCGCCCAAGTGATTTTCAAGCGGCGTACCCGTCAAACACAGCCGGTGCCGCGCACTCAAATCACGAATCCCCTTCGCCGCCTTGGTCGCCACGTTCTTCACGGTTTGCGCTTCGTCAAGAATCAGCAAGTGGTATTCATGCATGGAAAGCATCGCCTGATCGCGCCACAGCAGCGGATACGTGGTCAGCACAAGATCGTGCTCGCTGATCTGATCGAAACGATCCTTGCGTTGCGGGCCGTGAAGATCGAGCACACGCAGCGCGGGCGCAAACTTCCTGGCTTCTTCGCGCCAGTTATGAACGAGCGTTGTTGGCAGCACGACCAGAGCCGGACGGTCCAGCCGTCCCGATTCCTTTTCGACCAGAATATGCGCCAGAGTCTGCACAGTCTTGCCAAGGCCCATATCATCGGCGAGAACGCCGGATAGATCGCGCTCGCGCAAAAACTGCATCCAGTTGAGCCCTTCACGCTGATAAACACGGAGTTCCGCATTCAGGCCGCGAGGGATCGGAACGTCACGCAATCCGGGCCCTTCCTGCAACCGCTGCGCGAGTTCTCGAATGGATACATCGCCGTGAAACTGCCAGCGGCCCGAGTCACCGAGCGCTTCCAGCCGGCCAGCGTCCTTCTCGGAAACGCGCAGCGGTTGCGTACCAAGGGTATCGAAGAGATCGATCAGGACGCGCACCACCGGCTTGATCCGCGACGCACGCAGGCGCAGCCGCTCGCCTTTGTCGGTATTCAGCTCGATGCCTTCGTCATCCGGTATCGAATCGATAGCGCCAGCAAGCCACCGCCGGTCGCGCTGGAACAGGTCGGCGAGCAGCGGCTCGAGCCGTACGCTCCGGTCCCCCACGGCAATGCCGAGTTCGAGGTCGAACCAGCCGTCAGTGCCGTGGCGCGCAGTGCCCTGGATATCGTCGATCTCGATGAAATCGAAACGGAATTCCGGCGACATGGAAATGCGCCAGCCCTCGTTGCGCAGCGTGGGCACCACGTCGCCGGTGAACAACGCCCACGCAGCCGATGCCGGCAAGCCGAGCACGCCCGTTGGAATGGGTTTCGGGCCGAAACGCTGGTGCGCGGGAATCTTGCGAAAGCCGAGTTCGTAAAGCTGGTTTGAATAGCGCGTCTCCACGTCGTGGCGGCGCTTCACCTGGATCATGTCGCCGGACTCCGAACGCATGATGGTGGTGGCCTGCGTGGGATCGACACTGAGGCCGTCGTAATCGAAACTCAGGAGCGCGAAATCCAGCACGCTCGCCGCCGAGCGCTCCTCACGCGGGCGCCATGTGCCGCTGATGGGCTGCGTGTCGAGCACGAGCACAGGCACGGGTTCTACATCGACAACATGCACGGTCAGCGCTTCATGCCCCGGCGGCGGCGGCAGGTCGGACGCAACCTCGCGCAACATTGCGCCGACGAGCGGCGCTTCGTCGAGCGAGATGGGCGGCATTGCCAGGTAATCGACCAGTTGGCGCGCGGGCTGCGGCATGTCGACAATACCGGCTTCGCGCGTTTGCGCGTCGGCGAACCAGAGCGGTTCGGTGGTGATGACGAGCGTCGATGCCGGCTCTGTTTGCAGCACTGGACGCACACGGTCATCCGCGTCGGGCGTCCACTCTATGCTTCCCGGGCGCGCCTCGCCGCTGGTCAATGGCCGGCGCGGTTCACCCACATCCTGCGACGACGGTGTCGCCGTGAAGAGGCGCCCGGTCGCCAGCATCCGCTGCATGAGGTCGGCGCCTTCTTCGCCGTGCAGCGCGAAGCCGCCGACGTCGTTGCGCGTGCGTCCAATGATCAGGGCCCGAAGGATCGTCAGGTCGTCGTCGCTCACGAACTTCGGCTGTTTGACGAGCGCCGCGTCGAAATTGGTCCACGGCCGGTCGAGCTTCTGAAGCGAACCGTCAGGGCCAAGACGCACCTTGTGCAGCGCGACTTCAGGGGCGCGCATGACGCGCGACATGCCGAGCACGTAAGCAAGCGCGAGCGTGCCATTCGGTTCGGCGGTTTTTTTTGCGGCCGTAGTGCGTGTCGATGCAAACCGCGAGCGGAATCCTTCCAGCCAGCCCGCGACTTCGGCGCGTACCGTGTCGGGTTCCACGGGTTTGTCGCTGGCGGTCGCAAGCAGCACCGCGGCGGCATGCTTGCAGTGCAATCCGACCGGGCACGAACACCGGCCGTGCGCCTTGAGCGCGCCACGGTCGTGGCTGAATACCACCTCGACACGATAAGGCTGGCGCTGAGTGCCCTTGACCTGGGCGCACAGCACGTTGTTGTCCCAATGCAGATGCCTGACTTCGTCGACATACCCGCGCGCCTTGGCGACGGTATGTGCGCCGAGCCATTTGATGATCTGGGCCGTGTCGTAAGCAAACTCCGGCATCAGTGCATCCACTCGCGCATGACTGTTCCGGGTTTGGCAGCTTCAGCTTGTCTTTCCCACATCCGCTTGTTCACCGTTCCCTTCGTTCGAGTAATTCCAGCAGGCCGCGCAATGCGTGCGCGGCTGCCTGGGTGCGAACCTGTTCGCGATCGCCCTTGAATAGCTGTGTCGCCACCGTTGTATGCAGCCGGTTGCTCCACGCAAACGACACCATGCCCACAGGTTTCGTTTCCGTGCCGCCGCCCGGACCGGCGACGCCGGTAATGGACAGCGAAACCTGCGCCCGGCTGTTGCGGAGCGCGCCTTCGGCCATGGCCCGGGCAACGGGTTCGCTCACCGCGCCGTGACGCTCGATCATGTCGGCCGGCACGCCGATCATCTCCGTTTTCGCGTTATTCGAGTACGTGACGAAACCGCGTTCAAACCACGCGCTGCTGCCGGAAATATCGGTCATGGCGGCGGCTACCATGCCGCCCGTGCACGATTCCGCTGTCGCGAGCATCAGGCGCTCGTCACGCAGTTTGTTGCCGGCGCGAATGGCGAGCTGGTGAACGACTTTATCGGTGGCCATGAGGAACTCGCGTGGGGCTGATCGTAGGGAAAGGGAGCGTCGGTAAGCCGGGTGTCAGACAGTCATGCGCCACAGCGCAATCACGAGCAGCGAGAAAAAAGCCGCGGCAATGTCGTCGAACATGATGCCGAAGCCGCCTTTTAACCGGCGGTCAAAATAGCGGATGGGCGGCGGCTTCACCATATCGAAGAAACGGAACACGATAAACGCCCACAACTGTCCGGTGAACGTGGCCGGCGTGACGAGCAGCAGCACCAGCCAGAACGCGACGATCTCGTCCCATACCACGGGCGACGGATCTTCGATGCCCATTTTCTTCGCCGTGAAGCCGCAGAACCAGCAGCCGGCCACGAAGCCGACCGCAATCAGCACGGCCCATTCGGCGACCGTCAGGTACGGGTTGAACGCCACGAACGACGCCCACGCGAACAAGGTCCCGACCGTGCCGGGCGCAACCGGCGACAAGCCGCTGCCAAAGCCCAGCGACAGGATATGCAGCGGATGCGACAGCATGAAGCGCGCGCTGGTGCGCCGCGAAGGCTTGGGACGCGGTTTGTCGTC
The DNA here is from genome assembly GCF_001544455.2 of Caballeronia sordidicola. Lineage (GTDB taxonomy): Bacteria > Pseudomonadota > Gammaproteobacteria > Burkholderiales > Burkholderiaceae > Caballeronia > Caballeronia sordidicola. The sequence continues at coordinate 29,199 of NZ_FCOC02000037.1, read as the reverse complement.
GAGAGTCTCGGTGATCGGGTCAGTCTGCATGAAAGTGGTCGTAGCCCGAGGCCGTGAAGGAAACGGGACCGGCGTGATTACGCCAGTCGATAGCGGGCGTGTCAGTGGGAACAGCGAGACCCTCGATTGTACCGATGCGCGTCACGAGAATGCCCAGGCGCGCGCCGAGGCGTTCGATTTTTGCACGCGCCTCCACGGGCGCGGTGAAGCACAGTTCGTAGTCGTCGCCGCCGGCAAGGATGCAAGGCAACTGCGCCACGGCGGGCAACGCGTCGATAACGCCCGAGCGCGGCACGAGATCCACGTCGACGGCCGCGCGCATGTTCGAGCGCTTCAATATATGCAGCAGGTCGCCGGCAAGGCCATCGGACAAATCCAGCGCAGCGTGGGCCACGCCGCGCAACGCGACGCCCAGCGCCACGCGCGGTTCCGGCTGTTCGAGCGCCTTGATCGCGATGGCTTTGCTGGCGGCGTCCTCGATCGACCATTCTTTACGCAAGACGCCAAGCCCGGCGCGCGCGTTGCCGAGTCGTCCGGAGACCCAGATGTCGTCGCCCGCGCGCGCGCCGTCGCGGCGCAGCGCGCGCGCGGCGGGAACGTCGCCGAATACCGTGATGCTGATGCTCACGTGCGGGCCGCCGGTCGTATCGCCGCCAATCAATTCGCAGCCGTGCGCGTTCGCCATGTGGAAGAGGCCGTCACTGAAGGCCTGGAGCCAGCTTTCCTCCGCTTTCGGCATGGAAAGCGCGAGCGTGAACGCGCGCGGTGCCGCGCCCATGGCGGCCAGATCCGAGAGGTTCACGGCGAGCGCCTTGGCCCCGAGCGCGAACGGGGAAACATCGGGGAAAAAATGGCGCCCCGACACGAGCATGTCCGTGGAGATCGCCAGTTGCTGGCCGCGCTTCGGGGCGAGCAGCGCGCAATCATCGCCGATACCGAGCGTTGCGCTCGCCGCTTTACCCGACTTTTGCGCCGCCGGGGTGCGGCCTCTGGTCGCGGGCTTGGAGAAATATCGTTCGATCAGGGAAAACTCTGAGAGCATCGGCGGTCCGGCAATATCAGGAAAAAAGTTGGGGACGATGCGCTCGTGTTCATGCGCGTTTCATCTCAATAAAGGGGTTTAGCTGCGTGGTTAGCGCCGCAAGCGGCTGACACGCAGGTGCGTTCCGATGCCCGGCGAAGCCTTGTCCAAATGGGATACGTGTCCTGAATTCCGGGTATCGCCATCTTGGACGGCCCTTGATTGGCGCTACAATGCGTTCGAACTTCTATTCTAATCTTGCCTAAAGCCCGCCGCCTCATGACAACGCCAGCAGATAACGCCAAAGCCAAACTGCGCGAAGCCGCGCTTGATTACCACGAGTTTCCCACCCCCGGCAAAATCGCGATTGCGCCGACCAAGCAGATGATCAACCAGCGCGACCTCGCGCTGGCGTACTCGCCGGGCGTTGCGTTCGCATGCGAGGAGATCGTCGCGAACCCGCTGAACGCCGCGCGCTTCACCGCCCGCAGCAATCTGGTTGGCGTGGTGACGAATGGCACTGCGGTGCTCGGGCTCGGCAACATCGGCCCGCTTGCGTCCAAGCCGGTAATGGAAGGCAAGGCGGTGCTGTTCAAGAAGTTCGCGGGCATCGACGTGTTCGATATCGAGTTGAACGAGATGGACCCCATGAAGCTCGTCGACGTGATCTGCGCGCTCGAACCCACGTTCGGCGGCATCAATCTCGAAGACATCAAGGCGCCGGACTGCTTCATTGTCGAGCGCGAAGCCCGCAAGCGCATGAAAATCCCGGTGTTCCATGATGACCAGCACGGTACGGCCATCGTGGTTGCGGCCGCAATCACCAATGGTCTGGTCGTGGTCGGCAAGAAGATCGAAGACGTGAAGCTGGTGGCTTCGGGCGCGGGCGCCGCGTCGCTCGCGTGTCTGGACCTGCTGGTGGAACTCGGCATGAAGCTCGAGAACATCTTCGTGACGGACTTGGCCGGCGTGGTCTACAAGGGCCGCGTCGAACTGATGGACCCGGACAAGGACCGTTTTGCGCGCGAAACGTCGGCGCGCACGCTTGCAGATGTGATCGAAGGGGCCGACGTCTTTCTCGGCCTGTCCGCTGGCGGCGTGCTCAAGCAGGACATGGTCAGGAACATGGCGCCCAAGCCGCTGATTCTGGCGCTTGCCAATCCCACGCCGGAAATCCTTCCGGAACTGGCGCTCGAAGTGCGCCCGGATGCAGTGCTTGCCACCGGCCGTACGGATTATCCGAACCAGGTCAACAACGTACTGTGCTTCCCGTTCATCTTCCGCGGAGCGCTGGATGCGGGCGCGAGCACCATCACGCGCGAAATGGAAATTGCCGCGGTGAACGCGATTGCGGAACTGGCGCGTCAGGAACAAAGCGATATTGTGGCGACCGCCTACGGCATTCAGGATCTGTCGTTCGGTCCCGAGTATCTGATTCCAAAGCCTTTCGATCCGCGCCTGATCGTCAAGATCGCGCCGGCCGTCGCCAAGGCCGCCATGGACTCAGGCGTGGCGACGCGTCCTATTGAAGACATGGATGCGTATGAGCAGCATCTGCAGCAATTTGTGTATCACAGCGGCACAACCATGAAACCCGTGTTCCAGCTCGCGCGCAGCGTTGAGCCGGACAAGAAGCGCATTGTGTTTGCCGAAGGCGAGGAAGAGCGCGTGCTGCGCGCCGTGCAGATCGCGGTGGATGAGAAGATTGCCAAGCCGATTCTGATCGGCCGTCCGGCGGTGATCACGCAGCGCATCGCGAAATACGGCTTGCGTTTGACGCCGGGCGTGGATTTCACCGTCGTCGATACCGATCACGACGCGCGTTATCGCGACTTCTGGCAGACGTATCACACCATGATGGCGAGAAAAGGCATCAGCGCGCAGATGGCGAAGCTTGAAATGCGCCGCCGCACCACGCTGATCGGCTCCATGCTGGTGAAGAAGGGCGAAGCGGACGGCATGATCTGCGGCACGATCAGCACGACGCATCGGCACCTCCATTTTGTCGATCAGGTGATTGGCAAGAAGGCGGGCTGCAGCGTCTACGCGGCCATGAATGCGCTGGTGTTGCCGGGCCGGCAGATTTTCCTTGTCGATACACACGTGAACGTGGACCCGACACCCGAGCAGCTCTGTGAAATCACAATCATGGCGGCGGAAGAAGTGCGCCGCTTCGGGATTGTGCCGAAGATCGCGCTGCTCTCGCATTCAAACTTCGGCACGAGCAACGCGCCGTCCGCCATCAAGATGCGCGAGACGCTGGCATTGCTGAAAGAACGCGCGCCTGAGTTGGACGTGGACGGCGAAATGCACGGCGACGTGGCGCTGGACGCACGGCTGCGCGCGGAAGTGCTGCCGGAATCGACTCTGGAAGGCGACGCGAACCTGCTCGTGCTCCCGAACATAGATGCCGCCAACATCTCGTACAACTTGCTGAAGACGGCAGCCGGCAACAACATTGCCATCGGTCCGATCCTGCTGGGCGCGGCTCAGCCGGTTCACGTGCTGACGGCTTCGGCCACGGTTCGCCGGATTGTCAATATGACGGCGTTGCTGGTGGCGGACGCGACGGCTATTGCGCGTTGAGGCGAATGAACGCAACGCCTGCGGAGTTTGCGGGCTGACATAGGTGAGGAAGGGGTCGCGAAGTCATGCGATCCCTTTTTTATTGGGAGATCGGAATCTTGAAACCGCGGTTTCCAAACGAAAAAAAGCGTGCCGGACATCCGGCACGCTTGAGGCACGCAAGGGGATTTGCTTTCTCCTCCAAATAGCAGTGGTGCCGGCCAAAGACCGTGGGAGCATCCCTAGAGAGGCGACACTAGCTCCGTTCCCCAAGCCACGCATGAGTGAATTATTATCCCGTTCAGGTGAAAAATATCTCAGTCTTATCCTATTTTTTATGTGACCCCAAATTAATTGAATCCTTTGAACGGCAGTGCGCGCGAAGCGTGGGTTGTTGACTGCAGAATTGACTAAAAAACGGGCATCGCCTGAACCAACATTGATTCCGGCTGTCATTAGCGATACCCTTACGTCTTTCATGGTCGTCAATTTTTGGGGCTTCAGGCGGGATGGGTTTGGTAAAGCGCGCATGGGTTTGTGGGTTTGTGACGGCGCTTTTGGTGGTGCTGAGCGGCTGCGGCAAGAGCGCGCCGGACTCGCAGAGCCCGGGTCGTGACAAGCCCGCAACTGCGTCGCAGGCCCAGTCGCCGCTCGCATTGCAAGACAAGAACAGGCCGCCAGGCGATCCGCGCGCAGATACCAGCCGCGATGCCGCATCAGCGGGTTTGGAGTCGTCGCGGACAACTGTCGACGCGGCGCAATTGCCGAAACAGGCCATTGTGACGTTGCGGCGGATCGAGGCTGGCGGACCGTTCCCGTTCGAGAAAGACGGCATTGTGTTTGGCAATCGCGAGCGTATGCTGCCGCCGCATCCGCGCGGCTACTACCACGAATACACCGTTCCTACGCCGCGCGCCCGTGATCGCGGCGCACGCCGGATCGTATGTGGCGGGCCCCGTCGGCAGATCGACAACTGCTTTTACACCGACGACCATTACGTGAGTTTTAAACGCATTGCGGGATTAACTTCGGGATGAACAGCATGAGCGACAACATCTACGCGCACGACAACGGTGTCGCGGGTGATCTTTTCGCCGGCGATGGCAACATGTTCCAGCGCGTTTTGCGACTCCGCACGGCAGACGAGACGAGACCCGACGACGAACCGAGCGCGGCGCTGTCATCATTGAACGAGGGGTCTATGAGTCTTTTCAAGACGGTACGATCAAATATCGTGCAGTCGATTCGCGCTTTTCGCGTACAGGATCTCGCCGACGAAGCGAACAACCTTGGCCAGCATTTCCTGTATGCGTACTGCGGTCAGGCCCAGAGCAAGCAGGAAGTGCTCGAAACCATTGCAACGTCGTTTTTGTTTCCCAAGCACTTCGGCAAAAATTACGATGCGCTGTATGACAGCCTGACGGACCTTGTGCACAAGGCCGGTTCGCAGCCTGGGTTCGTGATTGTTCTGGAAGCGCTGCCGGTGGCACAGAAATTCGACAAGGAAGGACGCGAAACCCTTCTGGATGTGTTCCGCGAAGCGGCTGAATTCTGGGCGGAACGGCGCGTGGCGTTCAGGGTGTTTTACTCGTTCGCCTGAACAACGCAGGATTCGACATCGTTGGCGGGAAGCCGGCCGGCGCCTCTTTAACACAGGCGCTGACCGGCTTTTTGCATTCCGGGTCCCGGATACCGCCATTACCATCCGCCCCAACGCGCCGCGAGCGCTGCCAGAACGGCAATACCAGCCGTTTCCGTGCGAAGCACGCGAGGTCCAAGTCCGAGCGCAACGAATCCGGCATCGACGATAGCGGCTTCTTCCGACGGCGCAAATCCGGCCTCGGGACCGATTGCGAGAATGACCGGCGCGGCGGGCGCCGTAGCCGGAAGTGATGCAAAGTCCAGTTCCGCGCGCGGCGACAGCAACAAGCGCAATTCGCCTTCCTGAGCGGGCGGCAGGCCAATCAGCCATTTATCCATGTCCTGCGGCGGCGTCACATTTGGCACGCGATTACGTCCGCATTGCTCGCACGCGGCTCGCGCCAATGCTTGCCAGTGGGTTTGCCGGCGGGTTGCGCGCTCGCCGGAGAGCCGCACGACACCGCGTTCGGCGATGAGCGGAATCATGGATGCGACACCTAACTCCACTGATTTTTCGATCAGCCAGTCCATCTTGTCGCCGCCCGCCACGCCCTGCGCCAATGTGACGCGATACGGCGGCTCCGCATCGCGTTCCGTGAATTCGTCGATCTGTACGGTCGCCGAGCGCTTGCCGATCTCCAGCAGCCGGGCGATGTACTCACCGCCGGAGCCATTGAAAAGTGTGATGGCGTCGTTGATTTGCAGGCGCAAGACGTGGATGTGCCGGACGACGTCCTCCGGCAACTGAGCGATTTCACCCGCGACAAGCGGGCCGGTAACAAAGAAACGTGGCATGAAGTAGCTTGCCCGGACGCATTCCGGCGTGCGGGACTGGTGGGGAACCGCGTAGAGGACGGAGGACGGCGATCAGTTCAAATGCCGGGCGATCGCCCAGCGGTATCCATCCGGATCCTCGAATTGCGCAAACCGGTCGCCCCAATACTGGTCTTGCGGTTCGATCAACCCCTTGGCGCCGACCGCGATGGCGCGGGCATAAGTCGCGTCGACGTCGTCCACGTATAAATAGAACGATTGCGGCGCCATCAAGCCCGTGCTCTTCGGCGTCTTGGCGTGCGACCCGTACGCGCCTTCCGGGGCGAACATCAGGATCAACTGCCCGCGATACGTCATCTCGACATGGATCACGGCGCCGTCGTCGTGGACGCTGTCACGCACCGCGAATCCTAGCGCCTGCTCATAAAACCCCGTGCTGACGCGAGCATCGCGAACCGTCAGATACGGCGTGAGCCATGGAACGTCGGCGGGGCGGGGGTCGGTCATTTCAAAATCTCCTCGGAGCTCGCTGGTTCGTGCATTGTGCCATGGCAGTTCGGGACATCTCGCCCGGCGGACCCGTGCTGTGCGCGCAAGCGGGATGCAGGGAGCGTGCCCGCATGCGCCTGACGGTCTCCTGCATGGGTTTGCCGCGCGATTTTCGCCGTTTTTTTGCGTGCGGCTGCCGCCCTTCGTCGCGCCAATGCCTGTAAGTCGTCTGCTAGAATGACCGGCTTCCGATCCTCTTCGTTTCTCGTCGCTCCGGTTGCTGAAAACGCGGTTTCGTCGTTCGCCCGGTGCGTTTCCAGATTCATCCCAGGATCTTTTCAGGACCTACCGGACTCGACATGACATCTCCGACTTCCAGCCAGAGCACCCTGATGGCCAACGCAATCCGCGCACTGGCAATGGACGCCGTTCAGCAAGCCAATTCCGGTCATCCGGGCATGCCAATGGGCATGGCTGAAATTGGTGTCGCACTGTGGTCGCGCCACCTGAAGCACAATCCGGCTAATCCGCACTGGGCCGATCGCGATCGTTTTGTCCTGTCGAACGGTCATGGCTCCATGTTGCTGTATTCGCTCCTGCATCTGACCGGCTACGACCTGCCGATCAACGAACTCAAGAATTTCCGCCAACTGCACTCGAAAACGCCGGGCCATCCGGAATACGGCATCACGCCGGGCGTGGAGACCACTACAGGCCCGCTCGGGCAGGGTCTGGCGAATGCGGTCGGCATGGCGCTGGCTGAAGCGCTGCTTGCCGCCGAGTTCAACAAGGACGGCGCGAAGATTGTCGACCATCACACGTACGTATTCCTCGGCGACGGCTGCATGATGGAAGGCATCTCGCACGAAGCTTGTTCGTTTGCCGGGACGCTCAAGCTCAACAAGCTGATCGCGCTGTACGACGACAACGGCATTTCCATCGACGGCCACGTCGAACACTGGTTTCACGACGACACCCCGAAGCGCTTCGAAGCGTACGGCTGGAACGTGATCCGCGCGGTCGACGGTCACAACGTCGATGCGGTGGACGCTGCCATCGCGCAAGCCAAAAAGTCGGACAAGCCAACGCTGATCTGCTGCCGCACGACCATTGGCAAGGGCGCGCCGACCAAGCAGGGCAGCCACGATTCGCATGGTGCGCCGCTGGGCCCGAAGGAAATCGCCGATGCACGCGCGGGAATGGGCTGGAGCTGGGAACCCTTCGTGATCCCGCAGGAAGTCTATGCCGCGTGGGACGCGAAAGAAGCGGGCGCCCGTGCCGAAGCCGAGTGGAACAAGCAATTCGACGCGTATCGCGCGAAGCATTCAGCCGAAGCCGCCGAGTTCGTGCGCCGCATGAAGGGCGAGTTGCCTGCCAAATGGACGCAGGACGCGAAGGACATCATCGAAGCTGCGAACCAGAAGGGCGAAACCATTGCCACGCGCAAGGCTTCGCAGCAGACGCTTGACGGTCTTGCCGCCGCGTTGCCGGAACTGCTCGGCGGTTCTGCCGACCTGACCGGTTCGAACCTGACGAACTGGAAGGCTTCTAAGGCGGTGCGCGCCGGCGAGACGTCCAACCAGATCCAATGGGGCAATCACATCAACTACGGCGTGCGCGAGTTCGGCATGAGCGCGGCCATCAACGGCATTGTGCTGCATGGCGGTTATCGTCCGTTTGGCGGCACGTTCCTCACGTTCTCCGACTATAGCCGCAACGCGCTGCGCGTGGCCGCGCTGATGAAAGCGCCGTCCATCTTCGTGTTCACGCACGACTCCATTGGCCTGGGCGAAGACGGTCCGACGCACCAGTCGGTCGAACAAACATCGAGCTTGCGGCTGATTCCGCACTTACACGTGTGGCGTCCGGCGGATACCGTCGAGACCGCCGTGGCGTGGACGTCAGCGATCGATTACAAGGGACCGTCGGCGTTGATCTTCACGCGCCAGAACCTGCTGTTCTCGGCGCGCAATGACGTGCAGATCGCGAACATCGCGAAGGGCGGCTACGTGCTACGGGACTGGAACGACGACATCCCCGCGCGCAAGATCATCCTGATCGCCACGGGCTCGGAAGTCGAATTGGCCCTCAAGGCGGCCGAGAAGCTGGCGCAGGAAGGCATTGGCGCGCGGATCGTGTCCATGCCGTGTACCAATGTGTTCGACCAGCAGGACGCCGGGTATCGCGAGCGCGTGTTGCCGAAGGGCGTCGTGCGCGTGGCGATCGAAGCCGGCGTGACCGATTTCTGGCGTAAATATGTGGGTCTCGAAGGCGGCGTGGTGGGCATCGATTCGTTTGGCGAATCCGCGCCCGCCGGCGAGCTTTTCAAGTATTTCGGCTTTACCGTCGAGCATGTCGTGGAGACGGCGAAAGCCGCGCTCGCGGGCTGAACGGACGCTCATCAAGCGCACCGGCGGCGGCAAACTGGAACTTTTTTTCAGCCATCAGGAGATAGACCATGACGATTCGCGTTGCAATCAACGGCTACGGCCGGATCGGCCGCAATACGCTGCGCGCCTTGTACGAAAACGGCAAGAAACACGACATCGAAATCGTCGCCATCAACGATCTGGGCGACGCCAAGACGAACGCGCACCTGACGCAGTACGACACGGCGCACGGCAAGTTCCCGGGCGAAGTATCGGTGGATGGTGATTACCTCGTGGTCAACGGCGACCGCATCCGCGTGCTGGCCAATCGCAACCCGGCTGAATTGCCGTGGGGCGAGCTGAACGTGGACGTGGTGCTGGAATGCACGGGCTTCTTCACCACGAAGGAAAAGGCGAGCGCGCACATCAAGGGCGGCGCGAAGAAGGTGATCATTTCGGCGCCGGGCGGCAAGGACGTTGATGCAACCATCGTCTATGGCGTGAATCACCATGTGCTGAAGGCATCGGACACAGTGATCTCGAACGCATCGTGCACGACGAACTGTCTCGCGCCGCTCGTCAAGCCGCTGAACGACAAGATTGGCCTGGTGAACGGCCTGATGACGACCATCCACGCGTACACGAACGACCAGGTCCTGACGGACGTGTATCACGAAGACCTGCGCCGCGCGCGCTCGGCTACGCACAGCCAGATCCCGACGAAGACGGGCGCCGCATCCGCGGTTGGTCTTGTACTGCCGGAACTGAACGGCAAGCTCGATGGCTATGCGATTCGCGTGCCGACCATCAACGTGTCGATTGTGGATCTGTCGTTCATTGCCGCACGCGACACAACGGTCGACGAAGTGAACTCGATCATGAAGGAAGCGTCGGAAGGCGCGTTGAAGGGCATTCTGGGTTACAACACGGCGCCGCTGGTGTCCATCGACTTCAATCACAACCCGGCTTCGTCGACATTCGATGCAACGCTCACGAAGGTATCGGGCCGGCTGGTGAAGGTGTCGAGCTGGTACGACAACGAATGGGGTTTCTCGAACCGCATGCTGGACACGGCCGTGGCATTGGCCAATGCCAAGTAAGTTGTGAATTAAACAGAAAAAAGCCGCCGGGGTTTGCACACCGGCGGCTTTCTGTTTCTGTGACTTTCTTGTTTGCTGTTCTTGCTTTCCGACGCTACGCGTGCGGCAAGAATCAGGTTTTACGATGCGGGCACCGTTCCTTCGTGCATGTGCCGTATAGTGCCAGCGCGTGTTCATGCAGCTTGAAACCGCGTTCTTTTGCGATATCTTGCTGGCGGCTTTCGATTTCGGCGTCGAAGAATTCTTCAACCAGACCGCAATCCAGGCACACCAGGTGATCATGATGCGAGCCTTCGTTGAGCTCGAACACAGCCTTGCCGGATTCGAAGTTGCTGCGTGACAGCAAGCCGGCTTGCTCGAACTGCGTAAGCACGCGATAAACGGTTGCAAGACCGATATCGAGTTCCTCGTGCAGCAGGTTGCGATACACGTCTTCTGCAGTCAGGTGGCGCACCGGACTATGCTGGAAAATCTCGAGGATCTTGAGCCTGGGCAAGGTTGCCTTCAGCCCGATATTTTTGAGATCGGCGGGATTGGTCATGGCTAGGCATCCCTAGAGTACAATTCAAGGTTCTCATAGTAATGCGTTTTTACCGTTCCGGTCACCATCCGAACGAAATGGCGCGATCTCCGAAAGACTTCGAAACTTCCTGCGCCCATATGGGCAACGGGCCAGGCGAAGGGTGAAATGAAGGGTGAAATGTTTCCAAAATCTTTATCGAATTGCCGGGAGAGCCGTCGCATGCGCGGAACTTTGATCGCTGCCGCCACCATGACCGTCCTGGCCGGGTTGTCCGCGTGTTCCACCTACGACAGCGTCACGCAGAGCATCGCGCAGCACATTACGCCGTATCGGATCACGGTTGTGCAGGGGAATTTCGTTTCGGCTGAGGCCGCGGCGCAAATGCAGGTCGGCATGTCGCGCGATCAGGTGAAGACGCTGCTCGGCACGCCGTTGCTCGCGGACATGTTCCACGCGGATCGGTGGGATTACATTTTCTATTTCAAGCGCGGTTCCACGTCGGTTGTGCAGCAGCGTGATTTCGTGGTGAATTTTGCCGGGGACCGCGTGGCGAACTGGACGGGCGGGGAAAATCTGCCGTCGAATCTCGAGTTGCTGGCTGAAATCGATGGCGACAAGGGCCGCAAGATTCCTGCAGCGCCGCTGCCGGTTGCGGCCAGCGCGGCGGGTGCGAGCGGCGTTCCTGCCACGCCCGCGACTGCAACCGTTTCAGCGCCGGCTGGCCAGCCGAGCACGCAACCGGATGCATCGAATGCTTTTGCCGGAGACGCCAACCAGCAAGCCGCGCAAGCCGCCAACCGCGCAACGGCAGCCGTGGAAGCGCCGACTGGCCGGACCCGCTCGTCGGCCATGCCGAACGTGCCAGGCAATCCGAGCCTGCCGCCGAACGTCAGCGCAGGCGGCAACTCGCAGATCCAGTTGCAGCGGCGTCCGCAGACGGTAACCATTCCGAACAGCGCCGCCGTTGGCCCGGCGGGCACCTCGCCCACGCCGGCGAACACGGACGGTCAGGCAACGTTCTACGTGCCATCCACGAAAACCAACTAAGCAGCACGGCGGGCGCCGTTTGGTTTTCTGGCCGTCCCGCCGTTCTCGCTGTTCGCACTATCGCGCAAGAGGCCAATGCGCCGCTTCAACGCTTCTTGCTTTCTTGCCCGGCTTTCCTGCCTGAGTTTTTCTGCTGTATCAACGCAGTCGACAAACGCCAATACAACGCCTTCATCACGCGAGACACGCCATGAAAATCGCCATCGCCGGCGCATCGGGCCGCATGGGCCGCATGCTGATCGAAACCGTTCTCAATGACCCGGACGCAACCTTGTCCGGCGCGCTCGATCGCGCGGGGTCGCCCCAGCTTGGCGAGGACGCGGGCGCATTTCTCGGTAAACACACGGGCGTGATCCTGACGGACGATATTGAACGGGTGCTTGCCGAAACTGACCTGCTGATCGACTTCACGCGTCCGGAAGGCACGCTTCTACATCTGGAAGCCGCGTTGCGGCATGGCGTGAAGATGGTGATCGGCACGACCGGTTTCAGTGACGCGCAGAAAGCGCAACTGAGCGCCGCTGGCGAGAAGATCGGGATCGTATTTGCGGCGAACATGAGCGTGGGCGTAAACGTGACGCTCAAGCTGCTCGAATTCGCGGCAAAGCACTTTGATAAAGGCTACGACATCGAGATCATCGAGGCGCATCACCGGCACAAGGTCGACGCGCCTTCGGGCACCGCGCTTGCAATGGGCGAGACGATTGCCCATGCGCTCGGCCGTGACCTGAAGGAGTGCGCGGTGTATGGCCGCGAGGGCGTGACGGGCGAACGCGATCCGTCGACCATTGGCTTTGCTGCGATTCGCGGCGGCGACATTGTCGGCGATCACACTGTACTGTTCGCGGGCATTGGCGAGCGCGTCGAGATCACGCATAAATCCGCCAGCCGCTTGTCGTACGCCCAGGGTTCGTTGCGTGCCGCGCATTTCCTGGCCAGCCGCGAACGCGGCATGTTCGACATGCAGGACGTGCTCGGCTTGCGTTGAGCCGCGCCGCTGAATTTCCTAAGGTCATCGATTAATGGCAACCACCGGCATCATCCATTACTTGCAAAGCAGCGACGGCATCACGCATGGCGTGGCGGGCGTGCTGCTGGTTATGTCAGTGGCGAGCTGGTGTTTCCTGATCGTGAAGGCCTGGGTTCTCGTGCGTGCGAAACGCCAGGGGCCGCGCGCCGTGCAGCGGTTCTGGCAGGCGGCGACGCTTTCGGACGGCATAGCGGAGTTGCGGAAAGTCGACCGGGAACGCGTGTACTTGCCGCTTGCGGTTGCCGCGTGGCGTGCGTCGGAAGCGGAAATGCCGGGTGCGCTGATCGCGCATGTCGAGCCCGGCGAGCGTGTGTTGCGCGCGTTGCGGCATGCGCTGCTGGTGTCACAACGGCGGCTTGAGTTTGGGCAGGTTCTGCTGGCGTCGGTGGGAAGTACGGCGCCGTTCGTGGGCCTGCTTGGCACGGTTTGGGGAATTTATCACGCGCTCGGCAGCATTGCCGCGAGCGGGCAGGCCATGATCGAAAACGTCGCGGGCCCCGTTGGAGAAGCGCTGATCATGACCGCGTTCGGGTTGGTCGTCGCCATCCCCGCCGTGCTTGCGTACAACGTGCTCGGGCGGCTGGTGCGGCAGATATCCGAAGAACTCGACGGCTTTGCGCACGACCTGCACGCTTACACGAACGGCATTGCACCACGCCGGATCAAGAGCGCCGTTATTCAGGACCACGTGGTTTAACGAATCCCCAAGCGCAAACCGCGCACCGGACGAATACATCATGGCCTTCGGCGGACTGGACAAGAAATCGAACGGCGCTCCCATGGCGGAGATCAACATGACGCCGTTGATCGACGTGATGCTGGTGTTGCTGGTTATCTTCATCATTACAGCGCCGTTGTTCACGCATGCAATCCGGCTGGATTTGCCCAAGGTCGCGTCACAGGTTGCACGCGAGACGCCGGACACGATCACACTTTCCATCGATGACACCGGCAAGTTCTATTGGAACGACAAGCCGGTTGCATTCGAGCAGATGCAGGCGCAATTCGCGGCGGAAGGCAAGAAGGCGACGCAGCCGGAGCTTCATTTGAGGGCGTCGGCAGCGACGCATTACGACGTGATTGCCCGCGTGATGGGCGCGGCGCAAAGCGCGGGCTTGAGCAAGATCGGCTTCGTGACGGAGCCTGCGAAGCCAGGGCATTAGACTGGCAAACCTCGGCCGCTTCGGTGGCCACGCCGCCCGGCCGCACGCCTCGCCAGAACCGCTCGCCCCGACGGTATAATCGCGCTTTGGCCGCGCGGGCGGCCTCCATTGCCTCCGCGGGTAACGGAACCACGCTGAAGAAGCGGCCCGGGCGCATGCCAGACGGCCTTGACCTTGGCGCGACCCGCGAACGGACACCGCCGAGCACCGCCTGGAGTTTCGCCCGTCAGACGCGCGATGAAGCAAAACACAGGCAAGACCCAGGCAACACAGCCACATCGCCGCAAGGCAAAACCGTCAAGACCACACCATGCAAGATAAATACGTACCCGCCGACGTCGAATCCGCAGCGCAAAGCGACTGGCGCGCGAAAGATGTCTATCGGTCGACCGAAACCAGCGACAAGCCGAAGTTCTACTGCGTGTCCATGTTGCCGTACCCGTCGGGCAAGCTGCACATGGGCCATGTGCGCAACTACACGATCAACGACGTGATGTACCGGTTCCTGCGCATGAACGGCCACAATGTGCTGATGCCGATGGGCTGGGACGCGTTCGGCATGCCGGCGGAAAACGCCGCGATGGCGAACAACGTGCCGCCGGCGAAGTGGACCTACGACAACATCGAGTACATGAAGAAGCAGATGCAGTCGATGGGACTGGCTATCGACTGGTCGCGGGAAATCGCATCCTGCAAACCCGAGTACTACAAGTGGAACCAGTGGCTGTTCCTGAAGATGCTGGAAAAGGGCATTGCGTACAAGAAGACCGGGACGGTGAACTGGGACCCTGAAGACCAGACCGTGCTCGCGAACGAGCAGGTGATCGACGGGCGCGGCTGGCGCTCGGGCGCGCTGGTGGAAAAGCGCGAAATCCCGATGTATTACATGCGCATCACGGATTACGCAGATCAGTTGCTCGGCGACCTCGACGGTCTCGGCTGGCCCGAGCGCGTGAAGGTGATGCAGCAGAACTGGATTGGCAAAAGCTTCGGCGTGAACTTCGGCTTCCCGTACGAGATCGACGGCGAAAGCAAATTGCTGCGCGTCTTCACCACGCGCGCTGACACCATCATGGGTGTGACCTTTGCAGCAGTCGCCGCGGAACATCCGCTGGCAACGCGCCTGGCTCGCGATAATCCGGCGTTGCAAGTGTTTATCGAAGAATGCAAGCGCGGCGGCGTGGCCGAGGCCGACGTCGCGACCATGGAAAAGAAGGGCATGCCGACGGGCTTCTTCGTTACGCATCCGCTGACGCAGGAAAAGGTCGAAGTGTGGGTGGGTAACTACGTGCTCATGAGCTACGGCGAAGGTGCCGTGATGGGCGTGCCGTCGCACGACGAACGCGATTTCGCGTTCGCGAAGAAATACAACCTGCCGATCAGGCAGGTCGTCGCGGTTGAAGGCAAGACCTACAGCACGGACGCATGGGAAGAGTGGTACGGCGAAAAGGGCGTTGGCACGCTCGTCAACAGCGGCAAATATGACGGCCTCGACTTCGAGGAAGCCGTCAACGCAATCGCGGCAGACCTGAAAGCGAAAAATTTCGGCGATAAACAAATCACCTGGCGCTTGCGCGACTGGGGCATTTCCCGCCAGCGCTATTGGGGTACGCCGATCCCGATCATCCATTGCGCGACCTGCGGCGACGTGCCGGTGCCGGAAGCCGATCTGCCGGTTGTGTTGCCGGAAGACCTCGTGCCGGATGGCACGGGCAATCCCCTCGCGAAGTCTGAAGCGTTCGTCAATTGCACGTGTCCGAAGTGCGGTGCGCCGGCAAAACGTGAAACCGACACCATGGATACGTTCGTGGATTCGTCATGGTACTTCTCGCGCTACGCAGCACCCGACGCCAGGTCGATGGTCGACGAGCGAACCGATTACTGGATGCCGATGGACCAGTACATCGGCGGGATCGAGCATGCGATTCTTCACCTTTTGTATTCGCGTTTCTGGACCAAGGTCATGCGCGATCTCGGTCTGGTGAGCTTCGACGAACCCGCGAAAAACCTGCTCACGCAGGGCATGGTGCTGAACGAGACGTACTATCGTGAAGATGCAGCGGGCAAGAAGACGTGGATCAATCCGGCGGACGTGACCGTTTCGCACGACGACAAGGGCCGCCCTGTCGGCGCGGTGCTGAACGCCGACGGCCAGCCGGTGGTGATCGGCGGCGTGGAGAAGATGTCGAAGTCGAAGAACAACGGCGTGGATCCGCAATCGCTGATCGATGCTTACGGCGCTGACACCGCGCGCCTCTTCGTGATGTTTGCAGCACCGCCCGAACAATCGCTCGAGTGGTCGGGCACGGGCGTGGAGGGCGCGAGCCGTTTCCTGCGTCGCGTATGGCAATTGGCGCATGGCCGTGCGGACGCGCTCAAAATGCATGGCAAGCTCGATACATCGAAACTCAACGATTCAGATCGCACGCTGCGCCGCGAGATCTACACCATCCTGAAACAAGCCGATTTCGACTATGGCCGTTTGCAGTACAACACGGTTGTATCGGCGGCCATGAAGATGTTGAACGCCGTGGACAGCGCGAAAGACGCAACGCCCGCTGTTGTCAACGAGACCTTTGGCGTGTTGCTGCGCGTGCTGTATCCGGTCGTGCCGCACATCACGTTCCAGTTGTGGCAGGAACTCGGTTACGCCAGCGTATTCGGCAGCTTGCTCGACGCACCCTGGCCGAAGGTGGATGAAGCGGCGCTGGAGCAGTCCGAAATAGAACTCGTGCTGCAGGTGAACGGCAAGGTGCGCGGGTCGTTGACCATGGCGAAGGACGCGTCGCGCGAGGACATCGAAAAAGCGGCGGTTGCGCACGAGATGTTCGAGAAATTCTCGGAAGGGCGTACGCCGAAGAAGGTTATTGTCGTTCCGGGCCGACTGGTCAACGTGGTCGTATGAGCCTGAGTTCGCGTGCCGTGAAAATTCTGGAGGACGTTGTGAGCAGCAAAGGCCTGGGTTCGACCCACACTCGGACGAAGACAAAAACCGCCGGGAGCGTAACCATCAGCCGGCGGTCGATTCTTTCGCTGGCGTGCGGCGCATTGCTGCTCTGCGCATGCGGTTTCCAGTTGCGCGGCCAGCAGGATTACGCGTTCAAGCGGCTCGCCATCAACGGCGGCACGCCGGAGATGCTCGGACGCTTGCAGCGCGTGGTGGAAGGCGGCAGCGACACGGTGATTGTCAAGGCATCCGAAAAACCCGACGCCATTCTCACGCTGGGCGGCGGATCCGGCATGCGGACGTTGAGCCTGAACGCGCAAGGCGTCGTGCAGGAATACGAACTTGACTACAACCTGTCCTATTCCATGGTCGGCGCGGACGGCACGCTTCTGATTCCACCCAGCACGATCGCGTTGAACCGGGCCTTGACCTATAGCGACCAGTTCACGCTCGCGAAGGGTACGGAAGCCCAGACGCTGTTCCGCGACATGCAGTTCGACGCCGTCGATCAGTTGACGCGTCGGCTTGCTGTCGTGCGTTCGCTGCATCCGGCGCCGAGCGAAGCGTTGCCGGGCATCGCGCCGCGCGCGCCGTTGCCTGTGCCTCCGCTTTAAGCGCGTACGCCGCAGACAACCATGCAACTCCGACTCGACGCGCTCGACGCGCACCTCGCGAAAGGGCTGAAAGGCCTGTACGTCGTTTATGGCGACGAGCATCTGCTCGTGCAGGAAGCGTCGGACAAGATTCGCGCGTCGGCGCGGGCGCAAGGGTTCACGGATCGCTCGGTGTTCGTGGTCGACCGGTATTTCGACTGGAGTTCGCTGCTGGGCGCAAGCCAGTCGATGTCGCTGTTCGGCGACCGCCAACTGGTCGAGTTGCGCATTCCAACGGGCAAGCCCGGCAAGGAAGGCGGCGAGGCGCTGAAGACGCTGGCCGCCGCCGATAACCCCGACGTTCTCACGCTCATCACCTTGCCGCGCCTCGACGCCGCCACGCAAAAGTCCGCGTGGTTCACGGCGTTGAGCGGGCCGGGTGTCGCGCTGAAGATCGATCCGGTCGAGCGCGCGCAGTTGCCCATGTGGATCGGGCAGCGGTTGAGCGCTCAGAACCAGCGGGTGGCGCCTGGAGAAGATGGGCGGCGTGCGCTGGTGTTTATCGCCGAGCGGGTGGAGGGCAATCTGCTCGCCGCGCATCAGGAAATCCAGAAACTCGGGCTTTTGTACCCCACGGGTGTTCTCACGTTCGAGCAGATCCATGACGCCGTGCTCAATGTCGCGCGCTACGACGTGTTCAAGCTGAACGAAGCCATGCTGACTGGCGACGTCGGCCGTTTGACGCGCATGCTCGACGGGCTGAAAGGCGAGGGCGAAGCCGGTACGCTCGTGATCTGGGCGCTGGTTGAAGAAGTGCGCACGCTGCTGCGCATGAAACGCGGCGTGGCGGCGGGCAAGCCGCTTGCCACGCTGCTGCGCGAAAACCGGGTCTGGGGTCCGCGCGAACGGCTGATCGGCCCGGCGCTCTCGCGCGTGAGCGAGCCGGCGCTGGAAAAGGCATTGTCGCTGGCGGCGAAGCTTGACCGTCAGGTGAAGGGCCTGACCGGCGGCAGCGGTCCACGAGGCGGCGCCGGTGCCGGCGACCCGCCGCCCGATGTCTGGGACGGCATGTTCGAACTCGCGATGACCGTCGCGTCCTCGGGCAGTCCGCTGCAAGCCTTGGCCAAGGCAGCACCGGCAAAGCGGCCGGCCTGACATCGGCTTACACATCGGCTTAGAATCAGGCTTATCCTTGCGCCTTTGAGCGCACCAGCGTTCCAAGAGAATGACGATGACCAGCATCGACGAATACATGACCGGCCTCGGCCGCCGCGCGCGCCGCGCTTCGCGCGCCATGGCGCGGGCCTCCACGGCTGCGAAGAACGCCGCGCTCGACGCCATCGCCGACGCCATCGAACGCGATCGCGCCGAGTTGAAAGACGCAAACGCGCGAGATCTTGCCCGTGCACGCGATAAAGGCCACGACGCGGCGTTTATCGACCGGCTGACGCTTTCGGATAAAGCGTTGAACACAATGATCGAAGGCTTGCGGCAGGTTGCCGCGCTGGCTGATCCTATTGGTGAAATCAGCGGGTTGAAATTTCGGCCGACTGGCATTCAGGTCGGCCAGATGCGCGTGCCGCTCGGCGTGATCGGGATCATCTATGAGTCGCGGCCGAACGTGACTATCGATGCAGCCGCGCTTTGCCTGAAGTCCGGCAACGCGGCTATCCTGCGCGGCGGTTCCGAGGCGCTCGAATGCAACGCCGCCCTCGCGAAGCTGATCAGCGAAGGACTGGAGGCAGCCGGCTTGCCGCAAGACGCGGTGCAGGTTGTATCGACTGCGGATCGTGCCGCGGTGGGCAAGCTGATCACCATGACCGAATACGTGGATGTGATCGTGCCGCGCGGCGGCAAGAGCCTGATTGCGCGCCTGATGGAAGAAGCCCGCGTGCCGATGATCAAACACCTCGACGGTATCTGCCACGTCTATGTGGACGACCGCGCCGATCTCACGAAGGCGCTCAACGTCTGCGACAACGCGAAGACGCACCGGTACGGAACCTGCAACACCATGGAAACGCTGCTGATCGCGCGCGGGATTGCGGCAGAAGCGTTGCCGTTGCTCGCGAAAGCGTTCAAGGCGAAGGACGTGGAGTTGCGCGTGGATGCCGCGAGCCGCGCCGTGCTCGACCACGCGCGCCATGACGGAGCGCTGGTCGACGCCACCGAAGCCGACTGGAGCACCGAATACCTCGCGCCGGTTCTGTCGATCAAGCTGGTCGACGGCCTGGACGCCGCTATCGATCACATCAACACCTACAGCTCGCATCACACCGACGCCATCATCACCGAGGATCACGACCGCGCCATGCGCTTTCTTCGCGAAGTGGATTCGGCGAGCGTGATGGTCAACGCATCGACGCGTTTCGCCGATGGTTTCGAATTCGGCCTCGGTGCGGAAATCGGTATTTCAAACGACAAGCTCCACGCGCGCGGTCCGGTTGGACTGGATGGATTGACATCGTTGAAATACGTCGTGTTTGGACACGGGGAAATCCGTAACTGATCGCAGAACTGAACACGCTAACAAGCACACATACAAGCGAAAAAATGGCCCTGATGCTCTGGATCAAATCGTTGCACATAGTATTAGTGGCCTCGTGGTTCGCCGGCCTGTTTTACCTGCCCCGGATCTTCGTCAATCTTGCGATGGAAACCGACGCCGCCGCGACCCAACGGCTGTTGCAAATGGCGCGCAAGCTGTTCCGGTTCATGACGTTTATTGCAGTGCCCGCGCTGGCGTGCGGCGTGTGGCTGTTTCTGGTGGTGGGGATTGGGCAGGGGCAGGGGTGGATGCATGCCAAACTGGGTATCGTCGCGCTTGTGATTATTTACCACGCCTATTGCGGCGTCCTGCTCGGGCGCTTTCAGCGCGGTGAAAACAAGCGTTCTCATAAATGGTATCGGATGTATAACGAATTCCCGGTTCTTGGACTGCTTGGTGCGACGCTCCTGGTTGTCTTGAAGCCCTTCTAACCTGGATTGCTGCCAAGTCAGGCTGAGCGGCGCACACGTTCCCATGCCTGATCTGCTTCAACGCGGATCTGTCTCACCAGGTCCTGCGAAGTTTCCACCATCGCATACTCATCCTGCCCCGGGCCGCCCATCTTCACGCGCTCATTGCGATAGCGCATGCCGCTCGCGAACGGCGCGCGGCCGGAAGTGTGATATTCGACACACCTCGTCTCAGTAACCAGTTGCGCAATGTTGTTCAGCCGGATTCCCGCGCCAGGCATGATCTTGAGCCGGTCCGCCGCGGCCTCGCGCAGCTTGGTTATCAGCGCCGCGCCTTGCGGTGCGCTCGCTTCCTGGCCGGATGTGAGAAGACGGTTGCAGCCCGCAGAAATAATATCTTCCAGCGCGCGAAGCGGATTGCGCGCGACATCAAACGCCCGGTGGAACGTAACGGACATAGGCGCGGCGAGTTCAACCAGACGCCGGGTGCGGGGTACATCGATATCGCCGTCAGCGGTAAGCAGACCAATCACCACGCCGTCCGCGCCAAGTCGTGTGCAGGCAAGGACGTCACGCTCCATTACGTCGAATTCCACCTCCGAATACAGGAAGTCGCCTCCACGCGGACGAATGATGACGTTCAACGGTATTCGCAAAACGTCCCTCGCGCTTGCGAGCGTGCCGTAAGAAGGCGTGGTGCCACCCTCGAGCAGGTTGTCGCACAGTTCGACACGATCCGCGCCACCCTCCTGCGCCGCAACGCACGAAGTCACCGAGCCGGCACATATTTCAAGCAATGGAACGTTGTTGGACATTGAGATCCCTCGTTGATGCATGGTGCTAGAGCATAACCCTGGTAATCGAAAGAGAGTGGCATTGAAAAGAGATGCATGCGGGAGGTTGCTATCGGCTGAGCAGTCGTTGTCCGCATCAATCTAGTTAAAACGCAGAAACGGCGGTCGAAGCCGCCTTCCTTTCTTACTTTCCCGTCCGCATACGCCAAGTTGCAAGTCGGTTTCCTGTCCGTCTGCGCACAAGCCGTCACGGAGACACGCTCATTTCTCGAGTATCGATCACCGGCAATTGGGATAGTTCTCATGGTTCTCTTGTCCCTCGGCGAACAAAATGAATCCATCGCATTAAGTCCACATCTTGATTAGCCGTTGTGGATTTCTTGCACGATTTGTATTTAGGACGCTTCCGATTTTCGATGCTCAATGCGATGCACATAATGCGTCCGCTGAAAAGCCTGCATTGCGCGATGAATCGATCCGCGCCGCCTTGAGCGACGCATCCACCCCGACCGATCCCGAGGCCATCTCCCGTCCGGTCGCTCTATAGTTAAATGCCATGAAAAAAGATGTACCGGGCGCAACCTCGCCCAATCAACCCGATGGCGGCGAGGAAGGATTTGCGCTTAACCAGAAGGTTGACGATACCTTGCTGAAAAGCCTCGTCTGGATGACGGCATACCACGGTAAGCCGACCAGCGAAGCCGCAATGTTGTCGGGTTTGCCAACAGGCCGTTTTATATCGCCGAAACAGGCGCAGCTTGCCATGGAGCAGGCCGGCTTCTCCGCTGGAATTGTCGAACGCCAGCCGGCCGAAGTCTCGCCGTTGCTTTTGCCCGTGGTGTTGTTTCGCAAGGACCACGGCGGTTGCATCCTGATCGGCCGCGCGCCGGAACCGGTCAAGAAAATCAAGCCCGCCTCTGAAATCAAGCCGGGCGAACCTGAGGAGATGGAGGCTGGGTATTTGGTAGTCCTGCCCGAATCAGGCTCTCAGGTGACCACCATTGGCGTGAGTCAGCTGAAGGACAACTACACAGGTTTTGCGATGCTCGCAAAACCGATTGGCAAAGCCGACGTGCGTGCAGGTCAGCCCGAGTCCGACGGCGACGGGCACTGGCTGCTGAGCACGCTCTGGCGTTTTCGGCGCTACTACTGGAGCGCGGCGCTCGCAGCTTTGCTCATCAATGTGCTTGCACTGGCAGGCACGTTCTTCACGATGAACGTCTATGACCGCGTGGTGCCGAACCAGGCGTTCACCACCTTGTGGTCTCTCGCAATCGGCGTGGCGCTCGCCATGTTGTTCGAGTTCATTTCGCGCAATGTGCGGGCGCATGTGCTCGATGTCGCCGGCAAGAAAGCCGACCTCATCATGGGTGCAATGCTGTTCCGCAAAGCCGTCGCCATTCGCATGGAGCATAAGCCGGCGTCCTCCGGGTCGTTCGCAAACCAGCTCCGCGAATTCGAATCGGTACGCGATTTCGTGGCATCGGCCACGCTCGCCACCATTTCGGATCTGCCATTCACGTTTCTTTACGTTGCCGTGATCTTCATGATCGGCGGCGTGCTCGGGTTTATCCCTCTATTGCTGATTCCGGTGATCATCGGGGTAAGCGTGTTTATCCAATGGCCGCTCAAGAAGGTCATGAAGGAGAATCTGCGCGAATCGTCGCTCAAACAAGGTGTCCTGATCGAAACAGTGGAAGGACTCGAGACGTTGAAGGCGACCGGCGGCGAACGCTACATGCAGGAACGGTGGGAATTGTTCTCTGCGAAAGCCTCCGCTACCTCGATGAAATCAAAGCGTCTCTCAGCGCTTGCCATGAACTTCGTGTCATGGATCACTCAGTTCGAAACAGTGATGATTGTGGTGGCCGGCGTGTATCTGATCGCTGATGGCAAGCTGACTCAAGGCGCGCTGATCGGTTCCGTGATCCTCGCAAGCCGCGCGCTTGCACCTTTGGCGCAGGTAGCCGGACTGGCTGTACGTTTCCAGCAGTCCAAGGCTGCACTTGAATCGCTGAGCAAACTGATGAAGCTGCCGACGGAGCGGGACCCAGAGGTTGCTTATCTGAAGGATCCCGCCATCACCGGTGCAATTGAATTGCGTCAAATGGGCTTCCACTATCCAATAGCCAATGGTCCCAAGAAAGACTTCCTGAAGAACATCAACATCAAGATTGAAGCGGGTGAACGCGTGGCCATTCTCGGCCGCGTGGGCAGCGGCAAGTCGTCGTTGCTGCGCGTCATGGCGAACCTTTATCGGCCGACGAGCGGGCAAGTCTTTAGCGACGGCCTCGACATTTCGCAAATCGATCCGGCCGACTGGCGTGCGAACGTAGGGTATGTCGCACAGGACAGCCGCCTGTTCTACGGATCTCTTCGCGAAAACGTCATGATCGGGCGCCCTGACGCTTCTATTCACGAGCTCTTGCGAGTTGGCAAGCTCACGGGCATAGACAAAATGTCCGCTGGACATCCGCACGGATGGAACATGCCGATCGGTGAAAACGGCGATGGCCTGTCGGGAGGACAACGTCAACTGGTCGCGCTTGCCCGCAGTCTCATAGCCCGTCCCGCGTTGATGCTGATGGACGAGCCCACGAGCGCCATGGACACCCAGACCGAGTCCGCATTTATCAATGATCTTGCAAACGCGACGCGGGGTACGACACTCGTAGTCGTCACGCATCGGCCTTCTTTGCTGCAACTGGTGGACCGCATCATCGTCATGGATGAAGGCAAGGTCGTGACGGACGGTCCCAAGGATTCTGTGATGGCGGCACTGCGCGCTCCGGCTAACGCAGCGGTCACTCATACACAGCAGCCCACAGTACAGGCAAACGAAGCCGTGAAGGAACCGTCATGAAACTATCTACCAAACTCATCCGCGCGTTCCGGTCGCTGACGCCAGCAGGGCGCAGGAAGAACGCCGATGCCGGGGTCCATCCCGCGCATCTCGCTTATTTGAACGACTTGCGCGAGTCGCTTCTCGCGCAGTCGATCCCTGGCACGCTCGCCGTGCTGTACCTGGTCGCGGCGGTGATCGTCGGCGGGTTGGTGTGGGCCAAATTTGCTCACGTCGAAGAGGTCACGCAAGGGCAAGGAAAGGTCATTCCGGTTAGCCGTGAGCAGATCATCCAAAGCCTCGAAGGCGGCATCCTTGCCGACATGAATGTGAAAGAAGGTGATGTGGTCGAAAAAGGGCAACTGCTGCTGAACATCGACCCGAAGCGCGCCGATTCGTCGTATGCGGAAGGTCAGGCAAAGCTGATTGGCCTGGAAGCGAAGGTGGCCCGTCTGCGCGCCGAAGCGAATCACACCGCGCTCGTGTTTCCCGCCGACGTTCTGCAGGACAAAGGCATTGTGCTCAGCGAAACCCAGACGTACCAGGCACGGCGGCGCGCACTTGAGGATACGGTTGCATCGCTTCAAAAGAGCTATGGCCTCGCAATGAACGAAATCAACATGACCGAGCCGCTCGCCGCGCGCGGCCTGATCTCGGTCACGGAAATTCTGCGTATGAAGCGAAGCGCCAATGATTTGCAATCCCAGATCGTCGATCGCCGCAACAAGTATCAGTCCGACGCCAACGACGAACTTTCGCGTCTCGAGCTTGAACTCTCGCAGACCAAGGAAAACCTCGTGGGCCGCGCGGATGTACTTCAGCGCACAACGCTCGTCGCGCCGGTGAAGGGAACGATCAAGGACATCAAGGTTACGACGATTGGCGGAGTGATCCAGCCAGGGGCGCAGATCATGAGCATTGTTCCGTACGCCGACCAGTTGATGGTGGAGGCGCACATCAAGCCACAGGACGTCGCGTTCATTCATCCGGGCCTGCCGGCCATGGTCAAGATTTCGGCATATGACTTCGGTATCTATGGTGGTCTAAAGGGCCGCGTGGTCGACGTCAGCCCGGATACGTTGACGGACGAAAAGGCTGCGCCTGGAAAGCCGGATGCGGTGTACTACCGGGTTCGGGTCCTCACGGAAAAAAGTGAACTTACAGCCGCTGGCAAACACTTGCCCATCATTCCTGGCATGACCGGAAACGTTGAGATTCGCACTGGCGAAAAGACCGTTCTCTCGTATTTGCTGAAGCCCATATTCAAGTCGCGTGAAGCGTTTCGCGAGAGATAAGCCACCATGTCAGATCACAACAAAAGTGCACGGCCGGTCCGTGCCCGGGGAGGGCTGCGCGTCAAGCTTCCCTACCCGACAACCCCACAGCGGACCGTCTTCAGCGCAGCAAGCGTGTTGATTGGCACAGGCGCTGTAACGCTCGCGTTCATCGCTCCTGAAGCGAAAGCCAAGTCCGCGCTCGACGAAATGGCCTGGATGCCGCAGCAGTTGCCGTTGACACAAGGGACCGCGTCGGCCAATGCAATGGCTGGTGTGGCGGCGCTTGCCCGTGCGGTAGCTCCAGAACCGGCACAAAAACCGATGGCCTCAGGCGCGCCGCTGCCTGTGGCGGCAGTCGCTTCCGCTGGTAGCCGCGTTGCTGTATCGCTGCCTCAGCCGGTGCCTGGCGCTCTGGCGCCGCAGTCGCCCGTTTCCGATGCAAACGCACCGCGCCAAGTACAGGCGAGAGGGTTTGCTGACCTCGGACTGGCCGGCGCAACCATGCCGGTGGACGCCGCGCTCGCCAATCCCGTACCCGCTCCAGTGGAAGCGCCGCGATGGGCTCACCCCGACTCGCCGCGCATGGGCGTTGCCTCGTCCCCGATTCGGATGTCCGAGTCGGCACCGGCGCCGGCACCTTCCGCCGCGAACCGCGCGCCCAACCTGCAGGCCGATCTGCAATCGCTGCGCGGGTCGCTTGCCACCGGTGCCGCGGCCGTGGTGGACGACGAAACGACGGTCGTTCCGTCAAAACGTGCTGCGCCGTCCGTACACCAGGCCGGATCAGGACAAGTGGTGCCTGACGGACAGTCAACCATTGGCACGACAGGCTCGATTTCCGGCGCCCGCCACGCGCCGCGCAACGCGCGCCCGGCGGACGAATACTCGGATTGGCTCGGCCAGGGGGCAGGTACGCGCAACTTCGGCGACCAGGCAGTGGTTCCTGAACAGGCGGTGCGGGCAGCGCTGCGCAACGCGGCAGAAGCCGCCGCCGCACGCAGTCCGACCATCAAGCAGGCGCGTAACGATTGGGAAGCGGCCAAATTCGATGTCGATCAGGTAAAGGGGCAGCGTTACCCGCAGGTTCAGCTCAACGGCAATTCTCCGAGCATCACTGGTGACAGCGCGAGTTTCAACCAATACAACCGGCCAACCGCCAGTATCGCCGTTACCACGATGATCTATGACTGGGGGAAGACAAGCAAAAGCATCAGCAGCCGCCAGAAGACCGCCGATGCCGCCGAGTTCTATTACCAGTCGGTCTCGCAGCAGAATGCGTACGATGTCTCGTCCAATTTGATCGAGCTGGCCAAGAACCGTCAGATCTACATAATTGGCGAGAGCTATGTGAAACGTATGTCGCAGTTGGTCGCCATGCTGGCCGAGATTGTCAAGGTGGACCAGGGGCGCATGAGCGAACTGACCGAGGCCAAGTCGCGCTTGCTGCAGGCGCAGACATCGCAGGAAATTGTGGCCGCGCAAGTGCGCTCGCTACAGCTTACAGTGAACAAGCTCGTTGGCAACGAGCCGACGCCCATGCCTGCAGGCACGCAGTGGCAATTTCAGCTCGATAGCCTTGACAATGCGGTCGCTGCTATCGCGACGAATCCTCAGATTCAGGAATTGACCGCTGAGGCGGAGTCGGCGAAGTTGAACGCCAAGTCTGTTCGTGCGGATGGGCTGCCCAAGCTGAACTGGGTGATCAACAAGAATACGGCGTCGGATGTTTTCGGCAATCGACAGCCGTGGTCAACCATGCTGCAGCTTTCCTGGACGCCGTTCCAAGGCGGCAGCCAGCGTGCGGCAGAGCGCGCGGCACTGGCTCGCGCCGACTCGAGCAGCGACAAGCGAGACCAGCTTCAACTCGACTCGGAATACAAGGTTCGGGACGCGCATCGCGACGCTATTGCGCTTAGCACCCGTGCAAAGCTGTACGCTGGTCTCGTGGTCGATACCGACCTGATCCGCAAGCAGTACTTCGAGCAGTGGTACCACCTGAACCGTCGCACCTTGCTCGACGTGTTGTCGGCTGAAAGCGAGTTTTACAACAACCAGGTCAACGCGACGACTGCGCAATTCGACGCTTATCAGGCCGTTCTGAAAATTCACCTGAATAACGGAACGATTGATACCTGGTTGAAGGGCGATTGATATAAGGACGAGCGCTTTATTTTAATAAAAGCAGTGTGAAGACTCTCTTATGTGATGACGGGTTTTGATTCGAGGGCCATTTAACGATGATTCGTTAAATGGCCTTTTTCATTATTTGATTAGAAATGCCTTTAAATAGCATATCGAGTTATCGAAATAATTATTTTCTGAACATTCACATTCATTTCCGTTTTTTCATGATTCGACGGTGAATCATGTTGCCGGGGTGCAACGTCCGTCATTTTAAGAAATGTCTTACCAGCGCGATTTAATCGCGGGAAATTGCTTGAATTTACGCGCAAAGCGTTATGCAGCAATGTTCCCGGCACACTCAGCGAGTACTGGTGCTAGCGGCCGGATCACGTTTGATTTGACTGGACAATTTAGTTTGAATCGTGGGGCAAAAATTAGGAGTTTTCGCATTAAGTCTCTGCGGTTCAAAACCTATAGTCCGTATGCGTTCACAACAACCGGGTTTTCGAATGTAACCCCGGTTTCAGTGCTCGGTCCGGATTGGCCGGAAAGCATCGAATGCCGAGCGTTACGCGGAAGCTACACACGCATTGGTCATCCGAAATAAAGGTGGCGATCGATTCTGCCGAGCCGCAAGGCGATTTTCTATTTTTTTGTAAAAGGTATACAGCATGAACAAGTCATACAAATCAGTCTGGAATGAATCGACAGGATCATGGGTCGCAGTTTCGGAACTGGCAACCGGCCGCAGCAAAAGCAAGCGCGCCAAGACAGCTATTTCCAAGGCCATCCTGGCGCAGGTCGCCGTTGGCGGCATGAGTCTGGCAGGCGCTGGCGCCGCAATGGCTGCCGACACAGCGATCCTGGGCAACGGCGCGGCTTCCAACATCTCCGACGGCGTGGCGATCGGTGTCGATTCGTTGGTTGATGTTGATACAAAGGCGCCTACCAAGATTGGCGGTATGGCGATTGGCGATTCGGCGTACGCTATGGGATCGGGCATTGCTATTGGCGCAAACAGCCAGGCAAGCACGGACAGTTTTGCGTTCGGCCCGAATGCAATCGCTGGCGGCGGCGGCACGTCAGTTGGCGCTAACTCATACACCATCAACGATGGTGGTCTCGCACTGGGAAAGAATGCCTCGGCGGTGGGCGCTGGCGCCATTGCACTCGGCATGAACAGCTCGGCATCCGGTTCGGGTTCACTTGCACTGGGTCAGGGTTCGGTCACAACTGCCTCAAACACGGTGTCGGTTGGTAATGCAACGCTGCAACGCAAGATCGTAAACCTGGCCGCCGGCACGACGACTACCGATGCCGTTAATTTGGGTCAGTTGACGGCAGCAGGCTTGAACGTTGACACGAACGGCAAGGCAACGAACTCGTTCGTGGCGTATGACACCACGGCGATGGGCAAGGTCACGCTGGGTGGCGGCACGGCCGGCACCACGATCACGAACGTGAAGGCAGGTACCACGACAACGGACGCAGTGAACCTGGGTCAGTTGACGGCAGCTGGTATCACCGTTGACACGAACGGCAAGGCAACCAACGCGTTCGTGGCGTATGACAGCACGGCCAAGACGGGCGTGACGCTGGGCGCGGGTACGGCTGGCGCGCAGATTCACAACCTGGTTGCAGGCACCACGGCAACGGACGCAGTGAACCTGGGTCAGTTGACGGCAGCAGGCCTGACTGTTGACACGGCAGGCAAAGCGACCAACGCATTCGTGGCATATGACACCACGGCGAAGGCGAAGGTTACGCTGGGTGGCGGCACGGCCGGCACGACGTTGTCGAACGTGAAAGCAGGTACCACGGCAACGGACGCAGTGAACCTGGGTCAATTGACGGCAGCGGGTATGACCGTTGACACGAACGGCAAGGCAACCAACGCATTCGTGGCATACGACAGCACGGCCAAGAATTCGGTCACGTTGGG
>NZ_FCOC02000036.1 GCF_001544455.2 Caballeronia sordidicola | reverse complement strand
TCTTTGTCGCCGTTGGACAAAGAAATGAAGTCCCGCCACGGACAGTGGCTAACAGTGCTAAAAAGGATCAACGAACACGGAACGCGCGCAGGCGCAAAAAGCAGGACCCCTCCCGCTTGCTCCTGAACGTTTATAATCGAACGCTTTGCGGCACACGCACCGGGGAAACACGCATTGGCCACACGCACGGCCATTCGTGCGCCAATCGCCCCCACACCGCGCGCCCCGGTCCACCTAACCGCCGACCCAATCGCTATCGTGAGAGTCTTCCGCGGCCTACCCAACGCCGAAAGCCGCGCGCCCTGCGCGCTAACCATCGGCAATTTCGACGGTGTCCACCGCGGCCACCAGGCGCTGCTCGCCCACGTCCGCGCCGCCGCCGATGCCCGCGGGCTCCCGGTCTGCGTGATGACTTTCGAGCCGCATCCCCGCGAATTCTTCAATCCCGCCGGCGCGCCGCCACGCATCGCCATGCTGCGCGACAAGCTGGAAGCACTGCGCACGAACGGCGTGGATCGCGTCGTGGTCGAACACTTCAATCGCACCTTCGCCGGACAATCGCCAGATACCTTCGTCGAAAATGTGATCGTGAACGGCCTGCACGCACGCTGGGTCATGATCGGCGACGATTTCCGATACGGTGCGAAACGCGCCGGCGACTTCGAATCGCTCGAAGCGGCCGGACGCAAGCACGGCTTCGAAGTCGAACAAATGGCGACCGTCGCGGACCTCAACGGCGCCCGCATTTCAAGTTCCGGCGTGCGCGCGTCACTGGTTGCTGGCGATCTGGACGCCGCCCGCCTCGCGCTCGGCCGCCCCTATGTCATCAGCGGCCACGTGGTGCACGGGCAAAAACTCGGGCGCGACCTCGGTTTTCCCACGCTCAACGTTCCGATCGCCCACAAGCGGCCAGCGCTCGCGGGGATCTTCGTCGTGCGCGTTCATGGACTCGCAGCCGAGCCGCTGCCGGGCGTGGCGAGTCTCGGCATACGGCCAACAGTCGATGATTCCGGCCGCGTCCTGCTCGAAACCTTCGTGCTCGACTGGCATGGCGACGCCTACGGCAAGCTCGTGCGCATCGAGTTCCTGCAAAAACTGCGCGACGAGGAAAAGTACGTGGACCTCGAAACCCTGACGGCGGCCATCGCCCGCGACGTGACCAACGCGCGCGCGTATTTCGCCTCCGACGTGAATTCCAGCGGCCGCGACAGCGGTTTCGCAACGTCGGCCACGGATCGAATTAGGTGAGCGCGCAGCGCCGGGCCCAAGCCCGATGCGCTGCCCGCTGCCTCGCTCCACGCACTTGAGCTTCATTACGAACTTAAGCATCCAAAACAAGCATCCCAAAGCCCGTTCCCGAACACGTCAGTCCGGAACCGCCGCTTCATCGAATACAAATCGAGTCATTCATGAGCAACAAGAAAGAAGCAAAGCCCCAGTCGAAATATCCGGTCAATCTGCTGGATACGCCGTTCCCCATGCGCGGCGACTTGCCCAAGCGCGAGCCGCAATGGGTCAAGGAATGGCAGGACAACAAGATCTACGAGAAGATCCGCGCCGCGAGCCAGGGCCGCAAGAAGTTCATCCTGCACGACGGCCCGCCGTACGCGAACGGCGACATCCACCTCGGCCACGCGGTGAACAAGATCCTGAAGGACATGATCGTGAAAGCGCGCAATCTGGCTGGCTTCGACGCGGTCTACGTTCCAGGCTGGGATTGCCACGGCATGCCGATCGAAATCCAGATCGAAAAGCAGTTTGGCAAGTCGCTGCCAGCGCGCGAAGTGATGGAAAAAGCCCGCAAATATGCGAGCGAGCAGATCGAAAAGCAGAAGGTCGGCTTTCGCCGGCTGGGCGTGCTGGGCGACTGGGACAACCCGTACAAGACGATGAATTTCGTCAACGAAGCAGGCGAAATCCGCGCGCTCGGCAAGATTCTCGAGAAGGGTTACGTGTTTCGCGGGCTGAAGCCGGTGAACTGGTGCTTCGATTGCGGCTCCGCATTGGCTGAAGCGGAAGTGGAATACAAGGACAAGACCGATCCGACCATCGACGTGATGTTTGCCTTCGCCGAGCCGGAAAAAACCGCGCAGGCGTTCGGGCTCGCCGAGTTGCCGAAGCAGGAAGGCGGCATCGTGATCTGGACCACGACGCCGTGGACGATTCCGGCCAATCAGGCGCTGAATGTGCATCCGGAAATTGTCTACAGCCTCGTCGATACAGAAAAGGGCCTGCTGATCCTGGCCGAGGATCGCGTCGACGAATGCCTGAAGCAGTACGGCGTGACCGGCTCGACCATCGCGACCACGAAGGGCGAAAAGCTGAGCGGCCTGCGCTTTCATCATCCGCTGAGCGCGGCGCATCCGGGCTACAAGCGCACCGCGCCGGTTTATCTCGGCGAATACGTGACCACCGAAAGCGGCACGGGGATTGTGCATTCGTCGCCGGCGTATGGCGTGGAAGACTTCGTGTCATGCAAGGCGCACGGCATGACCGACTCGGACATCATCAACCCGGTCATGGGCGACGGCCGTTACATCGAATCGCTGCCGCTCTTTGGCGGCCTGTCGATCTGGGAAGCGAACGATCAGGTCATAGAAGCGCTGCGCGGCGCCCATTCGCTGCTCAAGACCGAAAAATACACGCACAGCTACATGCACTGCTGGCGCCACAAGACGCCGATCATCTACCGGGCGACGTCGCAGTGGTTCGCGGGCATGGACGTGAAGCCGAACGACACGTCGCGCACGCTGCGCGAAACGGCGCTGGAAGGCATCGAGAACACGGCGTTTTTCCCGGCGTGGGGCAAGCAGCGCCTCTACAGCATGATCGCGAACCGTCCGGACTGGACGCTTTCGCGTCAACGCCAGTGGGGCGTGCCGATGGCGTTTTTCGTGCACAAGGAAACGGGCGAGCTGCATCCGCGCACACTCGAACTGCTCGAGGAAGTGGCGAAGCGCGTGGAAGTGAGCGGTATCGAGGCGTGGCAAACGCTCGATCCGCAAGAACTGCTCGGCGACGAAGCGAACATGTACGAAAAGAACCGCGACACGCTCGACGTCTGGTTCGATTCCGGCACGACGCACTGGCACGTGCTGCGCGGCTCGCACAAGGATTCGCTGCAGTTTCCGGCGGACTTGTATCTGGAAGGTTCGGACCAGCATCGCGGATGGTTCCATTCGTCGCTGCTGACCGCTTCCATGCTCGATGGCCGTCCGCCCTACAACGCATTGTTGACCCACGGTTTCACCGTCGACGGCGAAGGCCGCAAGATGTCGAAGTCGCTTGGCAACGGCGTCGATCCGCATGAAGTGTCGAACCGGCTGGGCGCGGAAATCATCCGCTTGTGGATTGCATCGACGGATTATTCGGGCGAACTCGCGATCTCCGAAGAGATCCTGAAACGGGTGACGGAGACGTATCGGCGGATTCGCAATACGTTGCGCTTCCTCTTGTCCAATCTCTCCGATTTCGACTTTGAGAAGAACGCGCGTCCGGTTGAAGAGTGGCTCGAAATCGACAAATACGCCGTCGCGCTCGCGCAGAACCTGCAGGACGACGTCCTCGCGCACTACGAGAAATTCGAGTTCCATCCGGTGGTGTCCAAGCTCGCGACCTTCTGCTCGGAAGACCTTGGCGGTTTCTATCTGGACGTGCTGAAGGACCGGCTTTACACCATGAAGCCCGACTCGCGCGAACGCCGCGCGGCGCAGACGGTACTGCATCACATTGCGCATGGCTTGCTGCGCCTGGTCGCGCCGTATCTGTCGTTCACGGCGGAAGAGGCGTACAAGATCCTGCAACCTGGCCGCGATACGATCTTCACCGAGGTGTATCACGACTATCCGCCGGTGCCGGATGCCGGCGAACTGCTCGACAAGTGGACGCTGATCCGCTCGGCGCGCAGCGACGTCACCAAGGCGCTGGAAGAAGCGCGCACGGCCAATCTGATCGGCTCGTCGCTGCAGGCTGAAGTCGAGGTGCGGGCAAGCGGCGCGCGCTATCAGGCGCTGACGAGTCTTGGCGCCGATCTCAGTTTCGTGCTGATCACGTCGGCGGCGCAGGTTTTGGAAGTGGCGAGCGAAGCGGAAGAAGGCGTCGATGTGATTGCATCGAAGTACCTCAAATGCGAGCGCTGCTGGCATTACAAGGCGGACGTGGGGACATCGGCGGAACATCCCGGATTGTGCGGCCGCTGTATCACCAACCTCTTCGGCGATGGCGAAACGCGGAGCGCAGCATAATGGCACGAACGATGTCCAAACAAAGCAGTGGTTCACTCGCGCCGTGGCTGGGTGTGTCGCTGATCGTGATTCTTTTCGATCAACTCTCGAAGATCGCGGTCGCCCGCGTGTTCAGCTACGCCGAACCGCACGCGCTCACGCCGTTCTTCAACCTGTTCCTGGTCTATAACAAAGGTGCGGCGTTCAGCTTTCTCGCCGCCGCCGGCGGTTGGCAGCGCTGGGGTTTCACGGTGCTGGGCGTGGTCGCGGCTATCGTGATCTGCTATCTGCTCAAGCGCCACGGCACGCAGCGGATGTTCTGCACGGCGCTTGCGCTGATCATGGGCGGCGCGCTTGGCAATGTGATCGATCGCGTGGCTTACGGTCACGTGATCGACTTCCTGGATTTTCATATCAACGGGTGGCACTGGCCGGCGTTCAACCTCGCCGACAGCGCGATTACCATCGGCGCGGTGCTGCTCGTATTCGATGAACTGCGGCGCGTGCGCGGAGCGAAGTAACCCGCCTTATGGCGAGACTCACGGAGGCAGCGTTGGACACGGCAGAACTCGCAGGAAAGCATCTGGTACTTGGGCTGTCGGGCGGTATCGCCTGCTACAAGATCGCCGAACTCACGCGTTTGCTGGTGAAGGCGGGTGCGACGGTGCAGATCGTCATGACCGAAGCCGCCACGCAATTCATCACGCCCGTGACCATGCAGGCGTTGTCCGGGCGGCCGGTCTATACGTCGCAATGGGACGCGCGGATCGCGAACAACATGGCGCATATCGATTTGTCGCGTGAAGCCGATGCAATCGTGATCGCGCCCGCTTCAACCGACTTTATCGCCAAGCTTGCGCATGGGAATTGCGACGATCTGCTTTCCACTCTGTGCGTGGCGCGCGATTGTCCGCTGCTCGTCGTTCCCGCAATGAACCGTCAGATGTGGCAGAACCCGGCGACGCAGCGCAACGTCGCGCAACTGCGTGCCGATGGCGTTCAGGTGCTCGGCCCGGATTCCGGCGCGCAAGCGTGCGGCGAAGTGGGCGATGGGCGGATGCTCGAGCCATCGGCTACGTTCGAAGCCATTTGCGCGTTTTTCCAACCGAAGATTCTGCAAGGACGCCGCGTATTGATTACGGCCGGACCGACGTTCGAACCGCTCGATCCCGTGCGCGGCATTACCAATCGATCGTCGGGCAAGATGGGATTTGCATTGGCGCGTGCAGCGGCCCAGGCGGGCGCGGACGTGCATCTCGTGGCCGGCCCCGTTGCGCTTGAAACGCCTTGGGGTGTGTATCGCGAAGATGTGCAGACCGCGCAGCAAATGCACGACGCGGTATTGCACGCCACGGCGGATACGGACATTTTTATCGCGGTGGCGGCGGTCGCCGACTGGCGCGTCGATCACGCGAGCGAGCACAAGATCAAGAAGACCGCGGACCACGCAATGCCGACGTTCACATTCATTGAAAATCCGGACATTCTTGCAACCGTTGCGCGTTTGCCGAATCCGCCGTATTGCGTCGGATTTGCGGCGGAAAGCGGAAACCTCGAAGTCCATGGCGAAGAAAAACGCGCGCGCAAGAATGTGCCGTTGCTCATCGGCAATCTCGGGCCGCTGACGTTTGGACTGGACGATAACGAAGTCGTGCTGTTTGAAGCATCGGGCATCACGCGCCTGCCTCGCGCCGACAAGAAACTGCTGGCCCGCCTGTTGATCGCCGAGATTGCAAAGCGTGCGCCGCGCGGCGGATCGCTGTTGTCCTGAACCGTCAGACCATCATGCCCACACGACTTTCGGTACTCGATCAAACGCCGGTCATTCACGGCCATAGCACTGCCGATGCGATCGCGGCCACGCTCGATCTCGCGCGCCTCGCCGACGAACTCGGCTACACGCGCTACTGGTGCGCGGAGCATCACGGTTTGCGGGGTGTATCGAATCCCTGTCCGGAAGTGCTGCTCGCGCGAATCGGCAGCATTACGCAGCGCATGAGGATTGGCTCGGGCGGCGTCATGCTGCCCTACTACAGCGCGTTCAAAGTGGCCGAGCAATTCCTGATGCTCGAAGCGCTGTTCCCGAATCGCGTGGATCTTGGCGTGGGACGCGCGCCCGGCGGCGACATGCGCACGGCGCAAGCGGTCGCGGCAGGCGACTACAATCGCGGCGATATTTTTCCGCAGCAAGTCGGCGAACTCGTTGGTTTATTCGATGGCACCCTGCCCGAAGATCATCTCGCGCACGGTGTTTTGCTGCAGCCGGAAATCGAAACGCGCCCGGAGTTATGGATGCTCGGTTCCAGCGACTTTGGCGGTTTGCTCGCAGCGCAATTGGGGATTCGCTTTGCATTCGCGCATTTCATCAATGCGCAATATGGGCATCGGGTGGCGGAGGCGTATCGCGAGCGGTTTGTATCGCGTCATGGGTCGAAACCTTATCTCGCGGCCGCCGTATTCGTGATTTGCGCCGATACCGAAACCGAAGCCGCCGCGCTGGAACGCGCCGTGGATTTGCGCCGGGTGCAGATGGCTTACGGATTGAACATGCCGATTCCATCGATTGCGCAGGGCGCAAATCAGGCATTCGGCGAACGCGAACTGAACGTGATTGCGCGCGAGAAGAATCGCAGCATTATTGGTACGCCGGAGCGCGTGACCGAACAACTGCACGAACTTCAACAACGTTTCGATGCCAACGAACTGATCGTGCTGAGCGTTGCGGGAAGTTATCAGGCGCGTCTGCGCTCTTACGAACTGCTGGCTGAAGCGTTCGAACTCAACAAACAGAACCCATGAAACTCGACATCAAGATCCTCGATGCGCGCATGCGCGATTACCTGCCCGCCTACGCCACGCCGGGAAGCGCCGGACTCGACCTGCGCGCGTGCCTCGACGCGCCCATCACGCTTGAAGCGGGTCAGACAACGCTGGTTCCAACGGGGCTTGCGATTCATATCGAAGATCCGGGTTACGCGGCGCTTATCTTGCCGCGCTCCGGTCTGGGCCATAAGCACGGCGTGGTGCTCGGGAACCTGGTCGGTCTGATCGATTCGGATTATCAGGGACAACTGATGATCTCGACTTGGAATCGCGGCGCGACGGCGTTCACGCTGAATCCGCTTGAACGTCTTGCGCAACTGGTGATCGTGCCGGTGGTTCAGGCGACGTTCAATATTGTCGATGAGTTTCCGGTCAGCGATCGAGGAGCGGGAGGGTTTGGGAGTACTGGGCGCGGCTAACCGGCAGCGGGCGCGGACTGGTCGGCTCGCGCCTGATTTTTGTTATGGCCAATGAAGCACCTTCGCATTTAAAGCACGGAGAAAAGCTCGATCGACGGAACAATCGCAATTGCTTTGCTGCCGCCAACTCGCCACGCCTCATACCTTGAAAACCTGTTAAAAATCCATTAAAAAAAGAAACCTGGAAACGATACGGAGCCATTCCTGGAACTGTCTTTATCAGGAAGGATTAATCCGTGGCGCCGACGGCCGAAACAGCATAGGATTTACAGGAAACCTAAAGGGTACCGCGGCACTATAAGGAACATCGTTTAGTTATGCTGCGGAATTATGTATAAAACTGCAATCAACTCACGGCTATGTAGTCGGCGCCGTAAATAAGCGAAGGCCAAGACACTTGTCCAACCGATCAACGAACAGCGAAGGTTCTAGTTTCGCATTGTTTTCTTTACGAGAGCCACAATGCTAAAGAACTCGTTAATTACTCTGTTTATTTTATTTCAGTTGATAAGCCACATATCGCCGGTCAATGCGGCAACGCCGCAGTGCACGATTACAGGATTGAACGCTGACATTACGATACCTACGAATGTGTTCCCGCGAGACGCTGCAATCAACACGCAAAGCGCACCTTACTCAACGACCGTCGTCATTAGCTGCATGTCCACGGGTACGGCTTACACGTTCAGTGTCTATACCTACGCGCCAAGCGGCGTTGCAGTACCGGGATTCACAAATTATTATCAAACCAATCTTCCGGACGTAGCAGTCAGATACATTGCGGAAAACGGTCCCAACACAAAATGCACGCCCTATTCCGGCGGATGGCCGTCGCAGATGTTACAGATCCGCCGGACCATTTCTTGTACGGTGACGGCCGCGTCACCGGGCGTACCGCAAATATTCAACTTGAAATATTCCGCATATTTCATGAAAGTAGGACCTGCGCCAACGGGAAACCTGACAGCGGTACCACCCGTCACAATCGAAGAATACCAACCCGAGTCAAGCGCTGTGTTCAACGTCTATTCGGGAGTAGCAACTGGCTCCTTCGCTGTTTCAGCTTGCTCGGTCACTACACCCGCCATAGCCGTGACAATGCCAAAAACCTACACTTACCGGCTACCGAAGGTGGGATCGACTGACGGTGAAACCAATTTGAACGTTGGTCTAAACTGCGATCCAGGTCTGAAGGTGTACACCACTCTGACGGATGTAAGCACGCCGGCAAATGACAGCACCACGTTATCGTTAAGTCCAGAATCGACCGCTCGAGGTATCGGCTATCAAATCCTGTTCAACGGAGTTCCGATTGTCTTCGGTCCCGATTCAGCGGTCGTTGGGAATCGAGGGCAATTCCTGATGACGCCCACACAAACCACAGGCGGCGTGGTTACGGTCCCATTAACCGCGCGCTATATTCGAACGGGCACAATCGGCACAGGATCGGCCAACGCTAAAGCGACATTTACCATGTCGTATCAATAGAAACGGAAGACGCTTTGATCCGAAGGAGGACGGTCGCTATGTCGACCGTCGCGTGACAAATTAGCTAATACTATCGGCACGCCCCCGCGTAGACCCTGATCACTTGCCGCACGCGATCCTGAACCAGCGCGAGCGGCTCGTTTTTCAACTGGCCGTGCCGCACGGCCCAATATTGATCAGGCAGGAATTGGCTTAAAAGATTCTCTGGAATCATCACCGCATTCAGGTTATCCAGCAGCTTTTGTGCAGTCTTCGTGATCTCCGGATCGGCCCAGTAATAACGCACGCGATCGCTATAACTGTACGTGCGTAACACGCGTTGCTGTTGTGCATCGCCGTGATAATACTTTTCCCAGTGGCCCGGTTTCGCGAGCATTACACGCTCCACGACCGCGCGCAAATTCGAGCGCTGATTCTCCGGAATCAACTGCGTTTCGATATCCGCCAAAGCATAAAGCGCCTCGCGCAAAGCGAACGTTACGCCCGGCCCAACCTTGAGAATGCGAAAGCCGTCGCGGACCAGAGCCGTCAGCGCTTCGGGTGTCTGATAGTCGGTGGAATGCGCTTCGAACACCATGCCGGGCAGATCGTCCAACGCACTTTTCAACGACTCGGCGCGCGACGGCACATAGTCGATCACCTTCGTATGATCGAACTCCACACGCGGCTGCACGACCAGCGCGATCACGCGCGGCCACGAGTCCTCCACGCCCTGTTCCTGCCACGCTTTTTTGTGGACCAACGCCGTTTCAATAGCCGCATCGCGCGAGGTAGGTTCAACGATTTCAAGCTCTTCCGCCGCGCCGCCCGGCACCGGCACTTCCGTGCCGATCACATACACCGGGCTCACACTCAGACTCGCGCGCTTGACCGCTGCTTCGGCGACCGCGCATAAACGGGCGGCGCGCGAAGCCACCACGGCGTCCGACAAACGCTCGGGATCGTCGGCGCAAGACATGCTGGTATCGAGGTGAATCTTCGTGAATCCCGCCGATGCATACGCGTCGATCAACGCATTCGCGCGTTTCATCGCCTCTTCGGCTGGCAGATGACGCCACGCATTCGGCCCGAGATGATCGCCGCCGAGAATCAGATGTTCGTGCGCAAAGCCGACGCGTTGCGCAATCGAGCGCACGAAGTCCACGAAATCCGCCGGCTTCATGCCCGTATAACCGCCGTACTGATCGACCTGATTCGACGTCGATTCGATCAGCAATGGCGTCCCGTCTTCCAGCGCCTGCCGCATGGCGGCTTCCAGCACCCACGGATGCGCGGAACAAATCGAATAGATGCCCGTGAGCCAGGCCGATGCCGGATGCGCATTGCTCAAACGCGAGACGATCGAATTCATGACATCACTCCGTGGTTGCCTTTGCCAAAAACGCATCGAGTTCGGCGAAGGTCGCCGTGCCTTCCATCGGGCCTTTCACGCCGACCGCGCGCGCGCCGCTCGCGCTCGCGTATTTGAGCGCTGTGTCCACGTCCTTCCCTTGCGCGCGGCAACTGATGTATGTCGCGCCGAAACAATCGCCCGCGCCGGTTGGATCGAGTTCCTCGACCTTGAACGCCGGGCGATGCGTCTCGCCGTTGGCATCGAAAAAACTGCAGCCTTGTGCGCCGCGCTTCACCACCACTTCCTTCACGCCGCGCTTCAGAAGTTCATCGATAGCGCCGCGCTCCGACGTCACGCTCGCGAGCAGCGTCACTTCGTGGCCGCTGGGCAGGAAGACATCGGTGTAGTCGAGGATGAAATCGAGCGCATCGCGCATCTCCGGAATCCGCAGCATTTCCTTGCGGATATTCGGGTCGAAACTGACCGTGCCGCCGTTCTTCTTCACCGTTTCGATAGCCTGTTTCATGGCCTCGATGATCCTGAACGAAAACAGCGACGACCCCATCACGTGGAAATTGCCGCAGTTCGCGAGCAGGTCTCCCCGCAGGTTCGCCACCGACAACTGCGCCGACGCGCTGTTCGTGATGTTGTAGATGAAATCGCGATCGCCGTCTTCGCGATACGTGACAAACGCGCTGCCGGTAGTCGCGTCCTTCAGCACGGCAATACCGGAAACGTCCACGCCATCGGCGCGCAGGCGTTCGACGTTGAGCACGCCAAAGTCGTCGTCGCCAACGCAGCCGATCATGGCGCAGGGGCTGCCGAGCTTCGCAACCTGATCGATGAAAATCGCGGGCGCGCCGCTTGCAAACGGTCCAATCAGCGTGCCCGGTTCGCTAAACCGCTGGCCAATTTGAGTGGCCATGATCTCGACCAGGATCTCGCCCATCGCGACGATGGTGCCGGCCTTCGAGGGAACACCGTTTGAGTTAGGCATGACGTTTCTTCGTTTGAACATCGATACACACCGCGACCAGAATCACGATGCCTTTCACGATGAGTTGATAGAAATAGGGAACGCTCAGCAGGTTCATGCCGTTGTTGAT
This sequence comes from Caballeronia sordidicola, assembly GCF_001544455.2. Classification (GTDB taxonomy): domain Bacteria; phylum Pseudomonadota; class Gammaproteobacteria; order Burkholderiales; family Burkholderiaceae; genus Caballeronia; species Caballeronia sordidicola. Next base: position 23,020 of record NZ_FCOC02000036.1, on the reverse strand, counting down.
GACGCCAATGATCAGCGCGCCGATCAGCGTTCCGGTGATCGTTCCATAACCGCCCGAGAGGCTCGTTCCGCCAAGCACGGCCGCGGCGATGGCATCGAGTTCATAACCAATTCCCGCGTTCGGTTGCGCCGAATAAAGCCGCGACGTCATCAGCACGCCGCCAATGCTCGCAAGCAAGCCGGAGATCATGAAGATCATGATCCGCAGGCGGTCGACATCGATACCCGAGTACAGCGCCGCCTCGCGATTGCCGCCCGCCAGATACGCCTTGCGCCCGAATACGGTACGCGAGAGCACGAAGTGATTCAACAGCAGCAGGACCGCTAGAATCCAGATAGGCAGCGGAATGCCGAGCACGGCGCCGTTGCCGAGAAAAGCGAAGGCGTCGTTGTCAATTGAAATGGGCACGCCGTTCGACGTCAGGTACGCGAAGCCGCGAAACACGCCCATGGTGGCGACCGTGACAATGAACGAGGGAATGGTGAGCAACGCGGACAGCGAACCGTTGATGGCGCCGAGAACCAGCCCCGTGCCCATGGCGGCGAGCACGGCCATGAACGGCGACGCGCCATGCTCCAGCGCAAACGCGCAGACCGTGCCGACCAGCGCCATGGTCGCGCCGACGGACAAGTCGATATCACCGAGCAGCAGCACGTAGGTCATGCCAAAGCCGAGTATCGCGATGATGGACACCTGCATCACGACATTCAGCAGGTTGTTCACGGACATGAAGTTGGGCGACAGCGCCCAGAAAAATCCGCACAGCACGATCAGGCCGACAACGATGCCGCCGTAGTGCTTGAGTGCGCGATTGAACACGCCGCTTGCGTGCGTGCGCCGCTTCGCCGCCGCGCCGCTGAGTTGAGTCGGGTTCATGCTGTTGTGGCTCCCGTCGCGTACGACATCACTTCTTCCTGCGTTGGACTTGCTGCGCTGAATTCATGGACGACGCGCTTCTCACGCATCACGACCAGCCGGTCGCTCATGGCAAGCGCTTCCGGTAGTTCCGATGAAACGAGAATGATCGCGGTCCCGCTTGCCGCGAGTTCCCGGATCACCCGATAAATTTCGAATTTCGCGCCGACGTCGACACCGCGCGTGGGTTCATCGAGGATCAGCACTTTGGGTTTTAGCGCCAGCCATTTCGAGAACACGACCTTCTGCTGATTGCCGCCGCTCAGGTTTCCAACGGCCTGAAACGGACCCGACGCGCGGATGTTCATGCGCGTGATGGCGTTCGCGGTTTCATCGCGTTCGAAGCGGCGGTTCAGGATGCCAAAACGCGAGCCATGCTCCTCGAAACTTGCCATCGTGACGTTGTTCGCAATGGAATGCATCAGCACGAGCCCTTCGTGCTTGCGGTCCTCGGTCACGAACGCAATGCCCTCGCGAATCGCGTGCGCGGGATTGCGCAGCTTGAGACGCTTGCCGCTCATTAGAATCTCGCCGCTCGGCCGGCCAATGCCGAACAACGCCTTCATCACGTCCGACCTTCCCGCGCCGATCAAGCCGAAGAAGCCGAGAATCTCGCCCGCGTGAATCTGGAAGCTGATGTTCTCGAACAGGCCGGGCAACGTCAGGTTGCTTACCTTCAACAACGGCAACGACGGACGTAAATAAGGCGTCTCGCGGCGCGGATACACGTCGTTCATTTCGCGGCCGACCATCATTGCAATCAACGCGCCAATGCTCGTCTGATCCTTCTGCAACGTCGCGATGTAGCGGCCATCGCGCATGACCGAGATGTCGTCGGAGATGCGCATGATCTCGTCCATCCGGTGCGAGATATAGACAACAGCCGCGCCCTTCGCCGTCAGCTTCGTGACGATATGAAACAGGATTTCCGCCTCGCGGTCACTGAGCGAAGACGTGGGTTCGTCCATGATCACAAGCGATGCATCGCGGCTCAGCGCCTTCGCGATTTCCACGAGCTGACGCTGCGCCATTGAAAGACGCGACACGGGCGCGGTTGCATCGATATCAATGCCGAGGTCGTCGAGCAAGACCTGCGCTTGTGCGTATAAACGCTTGAAATCGACCACGCCGAAACGGCGCGGCTCATGCCCCGCATAGATGTTTTCAGCCACGCTCAGGTTCTTCGCGAGACTCAGTTCCTGATAGATGATCGCAATGCCCGCCTTCTGCGACTCGCCAGGATCGGCGAATGCAACCGGTGCGCCGTTCATGAATATCTCGCCACGCGTAGGCGCGTGAACGCCCGCGAGAATCTTCATCAACGTCGATTTTCCTGCGCCGTTTTCACCGAGCAGCGTATGCACGCGGCCCGGCAAGATGACCAGCGATACGTCCTTGATCGCCTCGACCGGACCAAACGACTTCGCGATACCGCAAAGCTCAAGAAGAGCCTGAGCAGCGCGAGGTTTCAACGCGGTATTCATTTCACTGATGCATTCAGATACTGCCCCGGCGTCACCGGCTGCAGCTTCGGCACCGTTTGCTTGGCGGCAACTTTCACCGCCGTGTCCACCGCGAGCGCGCCCATCTTGTCCGGATACTGGCGGATAACGCCAACGAAGTTCGGGTTTTTATCGACCGCTGCTCGCGCTTCCGGCATGCCGTCGAAGCCGATCACCTTCACCTTGTTCCCCGCCGACTTGCCCGCGACCGCTGCAGCCATTGCAGCGTCATCGCCGAAACCGAAGATGCCCGCGAGGTCAGGATTCGCCTGCAGCATGTTTTGCGCGGCGCTCAACGCGTCGGCACGCGTGATACCCGGCTGGATCGCGACAATCTTTACGTCCGGACACGCGGCGAGCGCTTTCTTGAAACCCGTCACGCGGTCGATCACCGATTGAATCGTCGGGTAGTCGATCACGCCAACCTTGCCCTTGCCGCCGAGCACCTTGCACATCAGCGCGCCGGCTTGCAGGCCGCCGGCGTAGTTATCGGTGGCGATATGGGACGCGACTTCAACACCTGCCGCGCTGATATCCACGGTGATGACCGGAATGCCGGCCTTCTCCGCTGTCAGCACCGCCGCTTTCACGCCTTTGGAATCAACCGGCGAGATCACGATTACATCGACCTTCTTCGTGACGAAATCCTGCACGTCGGCAATCTGCTTGCTCAGGTCCTGGTTCGCAATCGCAATATCGATCTGCGCGTGATCCTTTGCGGCTTCGGCTTTCATCGCGTTGGCGAGTTCGACGTAGAACGGGTGTTGTTGCGTAAGCAGCGACGCCCCAATCTTGACGTCGGCGGCGTGAGCGGCCGTGGCGGTGACAGCGGTAACGAGAACGGCCAGCAGTGAACGACGAAACATGAAAATGTCTCCTGATATTGTTTAGGGTTGCTGATTACGAAATTCGAGAATCCCTTCTTCCCGCCGGTTCACATCGAGCCCGGCCTTGAGAATCAGGTCGAGCGTGGGCGGGTCGATGGCGTCATCAAGCACGAGTCCGCCCAGGCGGCTTACATGGCAAAACGCCCGGCCCTCGCCTTGCAACGCGGGCTGGTAAGCCACGACGACTATCCGCTTGGCGTTCTTCAGCGCAGCTTTATGGACGTCGGCAAGACGTGCATCGGCGCACAGCAGGTTGCCTTCACGATCAAAACCCATCGCTTCGAGCACCGCCAGATCCAGCGATAAAGCCGACAGCGAGCGCTCGGCGTCGGGCCCGAGCAGCACGGTGGAATCGTCGTCGAGAGAACCGCCTGAGAGCCGTAACTCGCAGCGCATGAACCGCTGGACCGTCGGCACCATGGCGATGTCGTTGAGCGTCAGCGCCAGATTCGAGCGATCCGCGAGCAGCGGCAAAAGCTTGTGCGTGATGACACCGGCGCCAATGAACACGGACGCATGGTCATCGATAAAATCCGCCGCCAGGCGGGCAATCGCCATATCGGAAGCTTGCCGCGTCGCGCTTGCGGACACCGCCGACAACACGTTTTCACCCGGCCGCTGCGCCACATAACGCGCCTTGCCGAACGCACGAATGAGATAACGCTGCTGCTCGAGGTAATTCAGGTCCGAGCGAATGGTGACGCTCGACACGTCGAACGCGGCAGCCAGTTCATCGACGGAAACCTCGCCCCGCTTGCGGACAAGCTCGACAATTCGCAGACGCCGATGAAGCGAGTTTTTGTTAGCCAACACGGGAGAGCCGCCTTTGCACTTTCGTTTCGAAAGATTCTAGTTTCGAAACGAAAGAGACGCAAAGCGCTTTTAGTCGGTGTTTACCCGCGTCTCGCAGGGTTTCGTTTACATGCGTTTCCGATACCAGACGGCATAAGTGCCAACGAGCACGGCCATGAACGCCAGTCCATAGACGAGCGTCATACGGAATTCATTAGTGAACGCAGTCGTGACCATGATCGCCGCCATGAGACCCGCCCCAAGCAGGCTGCCAACCGGATGCAGCACCATACGGAACGACAGCGCGGGGCCGGTGTAACGGGCGCGAAAGAAGAGATGTGTGACGAAGATCATCAGCCAGGCGAACATTGCGCCGAAGATGGCGAGCGACATCATCAGGCCGAAGGCCATCGCCGGCCAGAACGCAGTCAGAATTGTCGCAAGCGCGATACCGATGGTGGAAACCGACAGCGCGGCAGTCGGCACGCCGTTCGCGCTCAGACGCCCGAAACGCGCGGGCGCGTAACCCGCCCGCGACAGGCTGAACATCATGCGCGTGGTGATGTAAAGCTGGCTGTTCATGGCCGAAAGCGCCGCGACCAGCACGACAAAGTTGATCACGCCCGCAGCGTACGGAACGTGCGTGGCCGCCATGACCTTGACGAACGGACTTTCGTCGGTGCTCGCCTGCGTCCATGGGACAATCGCGAGCATCAGCGCCAGCGTGAGCAGATAGAAAAGGACGAGCCGGAAGACAGTCGACCTGAAGGCTTTCGCCACCGCGCGCTGCGGATCACGCGCTTCGCCCGCCGCAACCGCGATGGTCTCGATATTCAGGTAGCTGAAGATCGACACGATCACCGCGAACCACATGCCTTTCAAGCCGTGCGGAAAGAAGCCGCCGTGCGCCGTGAAGTTGCTGAAACCCACGCCGGAAGACATCGGCGCGCCATACACGAACACAGCGCCAAGCAGGATGAACGCCACGATCGCAACGATCTTCAGCATCGAAAACGCGTATTCGATCACGCCGTAGACCTTTACGCTCGCGGCGTTCACGGCAATCAGCGCAGTGGAAAATCCGACGATCCAATACCAGCCCGGCACGTTCGCGAACCAGTACTTCATGAACACGGCAACCGCGCTGACCTCGGTGCCAACGGCGAAAACAACCGCTGACCAATACGCGTACCGCACGAGAAACCCCGCGAGCGGGCCGATGTAAAACTCCGCATACGCGCCGAACGACCCGGACGTCGGGTGCGCGACCGTCATCTCCGCAAGCGCGCCCATCAGCAACAGCGCGATGACCGCGCCAATTGCGTAGCTCAGCAAGACGCTCGGCCCGGCGAAGCCAATCGCAAAGCCGCTGCCAAGAAACAACCCCGTTCCAATCGCCCCGCCAATGGCGATCATCGACATCTGTCCGGCCGTCAGACTCCGGTGCAACCCTTTTTCCCGTTCGACAATGGTCTCGAACGACCCGCGCTTAAAGCTCAAATCAACCTCTTGAAGTCAATATCCGTAACAATCGCGGACACAAAAAAACGAGGCGGCGCGGAAAAGTTCTCCGCGCCGCCTCGCCGATGATGACATACCTTACTCGCGTGTCACCTGACTTCAGTCATCGACCACCGATCATTCATTCAACCTCGACCGCTTCCGGATTCGGATTGCGCGGGACCGGACTTTCGTCGAACGTCAGCGACACCTTGTCGTTTTCGTCCACGTCGACCGTCACGCGACCGCCCGTCATCAGCTTGCCGAACAGCAACTCGTCAGCCAGCGCACGACGGATCGTGTCCTGGATCAGGCGTTGCATTGGCCGTGCGCCCATCAGCGGATCAAAACCATGCTTCGCGAGGTGCTTGCGCAACGCGTCCGTGAAGACCGCGTCGACCTTTTTTTCGTGCAACTGGTCCTCAAGCTGCATCAGGAACTTGTCGACCACGCGCATGATGATTTCTTCATCCAGCGAACGGAAGCTGATGATCTGATCCAGACGATTGCGGAACTCAGGCGTGAACATCCGCTTGATATCGGCCATTTCGTCGCCGGTTTCGCGGCGATTCGTGAACCCGATAACCGATTTCTGCATCGCTTCGGCACCCGCATTCGTCGTCATGATGATGATGACGTTGCGGAAATCCGCCTTGCGACCGTTGTTATCGGTCAGCGTGCCGTGGTCCATGACCTGCAGCAGCACGTTGTAGATATCCGGATGCGCCTTTTCGATTTCGTCCAGCAACAGCACGCAATGCGGCTTCTTCGTGACGGCTTCGGTCAGCAACCCGCCCTGATCGAACCCAACGTATCCCGGCGGCGCGCCAATCAGCCGGCTGACCGCGTGACGTTCCATATACTCGGACATGTCGAAGCGCAGCAATTCAATACCGAGCGTGAACGCCAGTTGCTTCGCGACTTCCGTCTTGCCGACACCCGTGGGCCCGGAGAACAGGAACGCGCCAATCGGCTTGTCCGTCTTGCCGAGACCCGCACGCGCCATCTTGATGGCGGCCGCGAGCGCATCGATAGACTGATCCTGCCCGAACACCACGCTCTTCAGGTCGCGATCAAGCGTCTGCAGCTTGCTGCGATCGTCCTGCGACACGCTTTGCGCCGGCACGCGCGCGATCTTCGAGATAATCTCTTCGATCTCGTTCTTGCCGATAGTCTTCTTCTGCTTCGACTTCGGCAGAATGCGTTGCGCCGCGCCCGCTTCGTCGATCACGTCGATTGCCTTGTCCGGCAAATGACGATCCGTGATGAAACGTGCCGACAATTCGGCCGCAGCGGAAAGCGCACCCGACGAATACTTCACGCCGTGATGTTCTTCGAACCGCGACTTCAGCCCGCGCAAGATCGCGACGGTTTGCTCGACGCTCGGCTCGGCAACATCGACCTTCTGGAAACGACGCGACAACGCCGCGTCTTTTTCGAAGATCCCGCGATATTCCGTGAACGTGGTCGCGCCAATGCACTTCAACTGGCCGGAAGACAACGCCGGTTTCAGCAGGTTCGATGCATCCAGCGTTCCGCCCGATGCCGCGCCCGCGCCAATCAGCGTATGAATCTCGTCGATGAACAACACCGCGTGCGGGCGTTCCTTCAACTCTTTCAAAACCGTCTTGAGCCGCTGCTCAAAGTCGCCGCGGTATTTGGTACCGGCCAGCAACGCGCCCATATCCAGCGAATACACTTGCGCGTCGGCGAGAATATCCGGCACTTCGCCGCGCGTGATGCGCCAGGCAAGCCCTTCGGCGATGGCGGTCTTACCCACGCCAGCCTCGCCGACCAGCAGCGGATTGTTCTTCCGGCGGCGGCACAGCACCTGGACCACGCGCTCCACTTCCAGTTCGCGGCCAATCAGCGGATCGATCTTGCCGTCCTTTGCGAGCTGGTTGAGGTTCTGCGTGAACTGCGCAAGCGGGGTTTCCTTTTGCGCGGCCGCATCTTCCGCTTCCGGGTTCACGTCGCTGCTTGCCTTCGCCGCGTCGCCCGTATTCGTCTTCGCGATGCCGTGCGAGATGAAATTGACGACGTCGAGGCGCGTTACGCCCTGCTGTTGCAGGTAGTAGACGGCATGCGAATCCTTTTCGCCGAAGATGGCGACCAGCACGTTTGCGCCGGTCACTTCCTTCTTACCATTCGACGTGGATTGCACATGCATGATCGCGCGCTGAATCACGCGCTGAAAACCAAGCGTGGGCTGAGTATCGACGTCATCCGTGCCGGGCACGGTGGGCGTATTGTCATGAATGAAATTGCGCAGGTTTTGCCGCAAATCTTCAATGTTTGCTGCGCATGCACGCAACACTTCAGCCGCGGTCGGGTTGTCCAACAAGGCCAGTAAAAGATGCTCGACCGTAATGAACTCGTGCCGCGCCTGACGTGCTTCCATAAACGCCATGTGCAGACTGACTTCCAGTTCCTGGGCAATCATGCTTCCTCCATCACACACTGCAGCGGATGACCCGCTTGCCTCGCGTGGCTAACGACTTGCTCAACTTTGGTCGACGCGATGTCCCGCGTATAGACCCCACAAACTCCCCTGCCTTCGCGATGAACCTTCAGCATGATCTGCGTCGCAGTCTCACGATCTTTATTGAAATGTTCCTGCACAACGAACACGACGAATTCCATCGGCGTGAAATCGTCATTCAGCAGCACCACTTTGTACATGGACGGCTGTTTCAGCTTTTGTTCCTGCCGCTCCAGTACGGTGCCATCCTGCTTGTTGGGATTGATCGCCATACGCCCATTCTAAACAACTCGGACAGGCTCGCCAGCTAGCTCTCGACCCGCTCGCCACCTCGCCAAAACCCCGTTCGCCATAGAGGCCGAATCGATGTCGCCGCACACTTCGTGCAACCTGTCGCTTGCTGAATTCCGCCGGCTCTTTTTACCGAGCCGGCCCGCTTGAAACATCGTTGAATCCAGTATCGCACAGCTCTAAAAAAAACGAATTGTTCACCCTGGTCCGGTATGCACTGATCGCGTCATGAAGGACCGCTGCCGCCATGAATCCTGTGCCGCGCCCCGGTTTTGCCTCGCATATCCCGTGCCGCTTGCCGCCTGTATTGCATGTGCGTCGATTATGCGACTTTTCAAGATGGCGTGCTTGTGCGGCGGGATACGCGCAAAGCGGGAAAAACCCTTGAAATGAGGTCTTTACAACGTCTTTACGACCATCTCAAAATTTTCTTGACACTTGATTTAAGAGATTAAACAATCAAATTGGCACTTTTTTCCGAAGTGTTGCAGGTGAAGAAAGGCCGAGGTGAGCTTGTGAGGAGGGGGCGGTTCACATAGTGGGCCGTCAAGCTTTTCGAGCGTGCTCGTGGTAGCGACGAGAGTAAGAGGGGAAGTGATGTCAACAGGTACGGTCAAATGGTTCAACGACGCGAAAGGCTACGGATTCATCACGCCCGATGAAGGCGGCGAGGATCTGTTTGCACATTTCTCGGCGATACAGATGAATGGTTTCAAGACGCTCAAGGAAGGCCAGAAGGTCAGCTTTGAGATCGTCCAGGGACCGAAGGGTAAACAGGCATCGAACATCCAGGAATCTGCCTGACCGTTCGAAAAAGCGCACTGTCCTCAGACCCGGCCGTTGAGCCGGGTTTTTTGTTGGTGAAGCGGGTTTTACAGCAGTCGAGATTCAGGGGTGCGGCATTGGATCTTCTGTCCCCCATGGATTACAATGCTATATGCTGAATATCCGTACAACAGAAGTTTTCGACCAATGGTTTTCCCGTTTGCGCGACCTGCGCGGAAGGATACGGGTTCAGGCACGCATCGACCGTTTGGCAACTGGCAACCCCGGCGACCATAAGTCGGTGGGCAGTGGAATCAATGAACTGCGGATCAACGAAGGGCCGGGCTATCGCGTGTACTATACCCAGCGCGGTAGCATTCTTGTAGTTTTGCTGTGCGGAGGGGACAAGTCCACGCAGCAAGCTGACATAGAGCGCGCTAAGACCCTTGCAGCAAACCTCGACACGGATTAAACGATGACCAAAGTAAAAACTTCAGCTTGGGATTCTGCCGAGCACTTGCGCACCGAAGAGGAAATGGCGGCGTATCTCGATGCGTGTCTGGAAGAAGCGGGAGACGACCCGAAATTCATTGCCCACGCGCTTGGTGTCATCGCGCGCGCTCGGGGCATGTCGCAACTCGCGCGTGAAACCGGCGTGAAGCGCGAGAGCCTTTACCGTGCGCTTTCCGGCGAAGGTAACCCCGAATTCGCGACAATCTGGAAAGTCGTGCGCGCACTCGGCATCCGTTTGCACGCTTCAACGACCTGATAAAACCCCCGGAGGCGTTCGACCTTCCGGGGGTTCTCGATCTCAACAGTTCACATATTCTCGATCAGCACCTGCCCGAACCCCGAACACGACACCTGCGTCGCGCCTTCCATCTGGCGCGCGAAGTCGTACGTGACGCGCTTTTGCAGGATCGACGCTTCCATCGACCGGATGATAATGTCCGCGGCTTCGGTCCAGCCCATATGGCGCAGCATCATTTCTGCCGAGAGAATCTCCGAACCCGGATTTACGTAGTCCTTGCCCGCGTACTTCGGCGCGGTGCCGTGCGTGGCTTCGAACATGGCGACCGAATCAGACATATTGGCACCCGGCGCAATGCCGATTCCGCCAACTTGCGCCGCCAAGGCGTCGGAAACGTAGTCGCCGTTCAGGTTCAGTGTTGCAATAACGTCATATTCGGCCGGGCGCAACAGAATCTGCTGCAGGAATGCATCGGCAATTACGTCTTTTAGCACGATGTCATTGCCCTTCGGGTTCTTGATCTTCATCCACGGGCCGCCATCGATGAGTTCAGCCGCGAATTCCTTTTGCGCCAGCGCATAGCCGAAGTCGCGGAACGCGCCTTCCGTGAACTTCATGATGTTGCCCTTGTGCACGAGCGTGACCGAACTGCGGTTGTTGTCGATGGCGTATTGAATGGCCTTGCGCACCAGGCGTTCCGTGCCTTCACGCGAAACCGGCTTGATACCGATACCCGAGGTATCCGGGAAACGGATCTTCTTCACGCCCATCTCTTCCTGCAGGAACTTGATGATTTTCTTCGCGCCCTCGGACTCCGCGGCCCATTCGATACCGGCGTAGATGTCCTCCGAATTCTCGCGGAAGATGACCATGTTGGTCTTTTCCGGCTCGCGTACCGGCGACGGCACGCCCTTGAAGTACTGCACGGGACGCAGGCACACGTACAGGTCCAGTTGCTGGCGCAGGGCGACGTTCAACGAACGGATACCGCCGCCAACCGGCGTGGTCAGCGGGCCCTTGATCGAGACGACATATTCCTTGAGCACATCCAGCGTTTCGTCCGGCAACCAAACATCCGGGCCGTACACCTTGGTCGCCTTTTCTCCGGCGAAGATTTCCATCCAGTGGATCTTCTTCTTGCCGCCGTACGCTTTCTCCACGGCCGCGTCGACGACCTTGATCATCACCGGCGTGATGTCCACGCCCGTGCCGTCGCCTTCAATGAACGGGATGATCGGCTGGTCGGAAACGTTGAGGGAGTAATCGGCGTTGACGGTGATCTTGTCACCGTCCGTCGGAACCTGGATATGCTGGTACGGCATGATCGACTCCAAAAAAAGCTGGGCTATTTAGATAGGAAAGTGCACAGAATATGATCGGAAATAAGCAAAAATGCGGACGGCCACGCGATTCCGGCGGCCTTTGCAGCAAAGGCCGGGCACGCAATCGAGGCGCTCGGAGCCTATTCTAGCCCACGGTATCGGACGTGCGCCCGGATGGTGCGTTTGCCGGCGCTGCGCACGCGGCGCAACTATCGGTGTTTGGGATGTCGCCACATAGTTCTCATGTCCTATATAAGACACAAGACTCGATAATTTCACCGGGGCATTAAAATCTCGGCCATCGAATATCTCCAGCCAGTTATTAGTGTGATTGCCCCAAAGCCATGCCGCTGATTGCCCTCAACAAACCATTTGGCACGATCTGCCAGTTTTCGGCGCACGAAAAGCATCCGTCGTTGGCTGAATGGGTGAAGACGCCCGGCGTTTATCCCGCGGGACGGCTCGACACCGACAGCGAAGGCCTGCTCCTGCTAACCGACGACGGCGCGCTGCAGGCACGCATTTCAGAACCGCGTCACAAACTTGTGAAACGATACTGGGCGCAGGTAGAAGGCGCGCCCGGTGCCGACGCGCTCGAACGCCTGGCCGCAGGCGTGGATCTTGGGGATTTCGTGACGCGGCCGTGCATGGCGAAGCGGGTTGAATCGGCGGAAGCGCTTTGGCCGCGCACGCCGCCCATTCGATACCGCGCCGCCATTCCGACTACATGGATCGAGTTGTCGATTACCGAAGGACGTAACAGGCAGGTGCGCCGCATGACGGCGGCAGTCGGGTATCCGACTCTGAGGCTGGTACGCGTGGGAATCGGCGCGCTCGATGTATTCAATCTGGAACTCGCGCCCGGCGAGTCGATGAACGTGGCCGTTCGTGCGCCATGGAACGGCATCGGGTAGATGATCTGCGGTTTGTCGCTCGTTCAACATTACGAATTCATTCTCTCCGTTCCATTTATTTCGTTTTCCCAAATAATTTTCCCCATCGGCCCTCCCTTAGCATTCGATAAAAAATTCACGTCAACCGACTTCCACCGTGCGGCGTTATTCGCAGCAGATGCCTTAAAAACGCCGTCCGGCATTAGCGAAGAACTGCAACAAACAGCTGTTTTATGAAGGCTTAACGTAAGGTTCAAGTGCTCGCAGCGGGATCGAAATTTTGTTCGAATCCCCTGTCAACCAAAAGGTGGACGGCTCGTTTACCGACATGACTCCATCGACCGGGTCACAAGGTTAAATCAAACTAAAGCTGAGGATTCACAACATGAACAAACTGATCGCTGCTCTCGTCGCTGGCCTGTTCGCAACGGCTGCATTCGCACAAGCTTCGGCTCCGGAAGCATCGGCTCCTGCAGCTGCTTCGACCGCTCACAAGTCGGCACACAAGAAGTCGACCCACAAGAAGGGCACGCACCACAAGGCAGCTTCGGCTGCTGCAGCTTCGGCCGCGTCGGAGTAAGTCGCATCAATTGGTAATAGATCGCGGCAACGCGACGCTAAAACCAAGTAGTGCTGCCGTGCAAGCGGCATTCAAAGGCAGACACCTTCAAAGGTTCTGCCTTTTTCTTTTTGCACGTGCTCAAGTAACATGCGCCAGTCATGCCGGATCATTCAGTCAACCGGCTTCATATCGTGAGGAGTTTCGCCGTGCGTCTTTCGTGGCTTTCGTTCCGCTCAGTATCATCGTTCGATCTTGGCCGTCTGGTTCGTCGCGCGGTCGTGGCGCTTGCCGTGCCGCTGGTTTCGCTCGCCGCACAGGCCCAGCAAATGCCGCCGGGAGCCAAGCAACCCGGGGATTTTCCGCACACCAAGCTGACGGCCGGCATGTACGTGATCGACGCCGCCATTGCGTCCAACGACGCCGATCGCGAGCAGGGCCTGATGTATCGCACAAAGCTCGCGCCGAATGAAGGCATGCTGTTTGTATTCAACGAGCGCGCGGTGCACTGCTTCTGGATGAAAAACACGTTGATCCCGTTGTCGATTGCATTTATTCGCGAGGACGGCACGGTGACGGATATCGATGAAATGCAGGCCGAGACGGAAAACAACCATTGCCCGCGCAACAACGGTGTGTACGCGCTCGAAATGAGCAAGGGCTGGTTCACGGCGAAGGGAATCAAGCCGGGCATGAAGATTCAAGGCTTGCCGCCCGTCCAGTGATAGAGGAACGGCGCCGAACGGACCATCTCCGCGCCTTCGCACACTGCCCAAGCCGGCCGACGCCTTCAACAGCGCGCCGGCTTTTTGCATTGTGCGCCGCGGGTCCGCGCAGTTTGCGGCAAACGCGTCCCTTCCAGCCTGCCGACAGTTATTTTCAGCGGGCTGGCAAGATTCCTGCAAAGAGAGCGTTGACGCGCTATCCTAATAAACCAGCGAAAACGCCGACAACGCTTCGCTCCGGAGCCGCCAAACCGCCGCTTTCAGCATTGCCCGCCGGTCTGGCATCAAAAAGCTCCATCCAATCAACAGGAGGTTCACGTGCCCCGCAAGACTCCCATCGACCGCTATCGGAATATTGGTATCAGCGCTCATATCGATGCCGGCAAGACCACCACCACCGAACGCATTCTTTTTTACACCGGTGTGAACCACAAAATCGGCGAGGTTCACAACGGCGCGGCGACGATGGACTGGATGGAGCAGGAACAGGAGCGCGGCATCACCATTACTTCCGCCGCCACCACGGCCTTCTGGAAAGGCATGGCCGGGAATTATCCGGAACACCGGATCAACATTATCGATACACCGGGACACGTCGACTTCACCATCGAGGTCGAACGCTCCATGCGCGTGCTCGACGGCGCGTGCATGGTCTACGACTCGGTTGGCGGCGTGCAGCCGCAATCGGAAACCGTCTGGCGTCAGGCGAACAAATACAAGGTGCCGCGCATTGCGTTCGTCAACAAGATGGACCGCGTGGGCGCGGATTTTTTCCGCGTGCAGCGGCAGATTGGCGAGCGCCTGAAGGGTGTCGCCGTGCCCATGCAGATTCCGGTCGGCGCCGAAGACCATTTCCAGGGCGTGATCGATCTGGTCAAGATGAAAGCGATCATCTGGGACGAAGCCAGTCAGGGCGTGCTGTTCGAGTATCAGGACATCCCCGCGAACCTGCTCGCGACCGCCGAGGAATGGCGCGAAAAGATGATCGAAGCTGCAGCGGATGCGAATGAAGCGCTGATGGACAAGTACATCGGCGGCGAGGACATCACCGAGGACGAGATCAAGGCGGCCATCCGTGCACGCACGCTGCGAAGCGAAATCGTGCCCATGTTCTGCGGCAGCGCGTTCAAGAACAAAGGCGTCCAGGCCATGCTCGACGCCGTGATCGACTATCTGCCGTCGCCGGCGGACGTGCCCGCCATCATGGGTGTGGACGAATACGACAAGGAAGCGGAACGTCATCCGACCGACGAAGACCCGTTCGCGGCGCTCGCGTTCAAGATCATGACGGACCCGTTTGTCGGCCAGTTGATCTTTTTCCGCGTGTATTCGGGCGTGGTGAATTCCGGCGATACGGTCTACAACGCGATCAAGGAGAAAAAGGAGCGGCTCGGCCGGATTCTCCAGATGCACGCGAACGAGCGCCAGGAAATCAAGGAAGTGCGCGCCGGGGATATCGCCGCGGCCGTGGGCCTGAAGGAAGCCACGACTGGCGACACGCTGTGCGACCCCGCTCATCCGATCATTCTCGAACGCATGATTTTCCCGGAACCGGTGATCTCCCAGGCCGTCGAGCCGAAGACGAAACCCGACCAGGAAAAAATGGGTATCGCGTTGAATCGCCTCGCGCAGGAAGATCCGTCGTTCCGCGTTCAAACCGACGAGGAATCAGGCCAGACGATCATCTCGGGCATGGGCGAGTTGCACCTGGAAATTCTGGTCGACCGGATGCGGCGTGAATTCGGCGTGGAAGCGACCGTTGGCAAGCCGCAGGTGGCGTATCGCGAGACGATCCGCATTCCGGTCGAGGACGTGGAAGGCAAGTTCGTCAAGCAGTCGGGCGGACGCGGCCAGTACGGTCACGTCGTGATCAAGATGGAACCGCAAAAGCCCGGCGGCGGTTATGAATTTGTCGATGCAATCAAGGGCGGCGTGGTTCCGCGCGAGTACATTCCGGCGGTGGACAAGGGTATTCAGGAGACGCTGAAGGCCGGCGTGCTCGCGGGTTATCCGGTCGTCGACGTGAAGGTGACGCTCACGTTCGGCTCATACCACGACGTGGATTCGAACGAAAACGCGTTCCGCATGGCTGGATCGATGGCGTTCAAGGACGGCATGAGAAAAGCCAAGCCGGTGCTGCTCGAACCGATGATGGCCGTCGAAGTGGAAACGCCCGAGGATTTCATGGGCAACGTGATGGGCGATCTGTCGTCGCGGCGCGGCATTGTCCAGGGCATGGAAGACATTGCGGGCGGCGGCGGCAAGCTGGTTCGCGCCGAAGTGCCGCTGGCCGAAATGTTCGGCTATTCGACCACGCTGCGCTCGCTCACGCAGGGCCGCGCGACCTACACGATGGAATTCAAGCATTACGCCGAGACGCCGAACAACGTCGCGGAAGCCATCGTGAATTCAAAGTCGAAGTAGGCGCCTCAGGTTTTACGCTCGAGGTTTGCCCGTTGCAATGAAGTCCGCTGTTGCCTGCCGGTGGCAGCGGACTTTTTGTTCATGCGTTTATCCATCGTTTATCAATCGGCGAGCCGGGAAAAGAAATGAGCGACGATCATCAGCACGACCATGAACATACCGACTGGCGCGAGCACGGCGTCAAGGTCATCAAGGGCGATCAACTCGATACCAACACCGCGCAAACGCCCGGCATGAACCGCGCGGCGGCGATCAACGCAGCGCGCGTCGGCGCGCAGAAGATCTGGGCGGGGACGGTCACCATCCATCCGAACGCCAAGACCGGCGCGCATCATCATGGCGCGCTTGAAAGCGTGATCTATGTGGTGCGTGGGCAGGCACGCATGAAATGGGGCAATCATCTGGAATTTACGGCGGAAGCCGGCCCCGGGGATTTCATTTTCGTGCCGCCGTACGTGCCGCATCAGGAAATCAACGCGCGAACCGATGAGCCGCTCGAATGCGTCCTCGTGCGCAGCGACAACGAGGCGGTGGTGGTCAATTTGAACATCGACGCGGTCGAACAGCCCGAAGAAGTGTTTTGGGTCGATCCGATTCATAAACATCCGCATCAGCATTGAGCGCGGGCATTCCTACTGCCTTAGCACGATTCCCCGCAAGCTTTTCCGTTGCGGCATCGCCAACGCCGCGCGAACGAATGACCAACGGCAAATTTGCGCCACAAAATTACGTTGCAAAACGCGCAGCGGGATTCGGAACGCGATTTGCTCCGCTAAACTGAATGTGCATCAGACTGTCACCTGAACGCCGGATCTGATCGCGCCGGTGAACAGTGTCGTCGAGTCAAGAACAACAACCGAACCCCGAACCGGACAGCCCGATGAAGAAATCCGCTACCTCGTTTTCTCCCTTCGACTCCGCGCTCGAACAAGCGCGCGCCTCAACGGGAGAACTGGGAAACCACGCTATCGACGAATTCAAGGCCGGCCGGCTTTCCCGGCGCGAGTTGCTGAGGCACGCGAGCCTGCTGGGATTATCCATGGCGGCGGGCGGGTTGCTCGGCATGCCTTCCGCCCGTGCTCAAGCGCCTGCGGGCAAGCCCGGCGCGACGATCCGCGTGGCGCACCTGACGCCCTCGGGCCAGGTCGATCCGCTGACCGTGACCGATCCGGCCGGACTTGCGCTGATTAATCAGACGGGTGAATTCCTTATCGACGACGATGGTCAGGCGCTTGTCCTGCGCCCCTCCCTGGCACTTTCCTGGAAGCCCAACGCGAAGGGCGACGTCTGGACGTTCAAGCTGCGCCCGAACGTGAAGTTCCACGACGGCCAGTCGATGACCGCCAAGGACGTGGCCGCGACGTTCAACCGGCTGGCCGATCCGGCGAGCGGGTCCGCTGCATTGTCGGTGCTGAAAGGCGTATTGTCGAAAGGCGCGGTCAAGGTGATTGACGACATGACGGTCGAGTTTCATCTCGATGCACCGAACGGGAATTTCCCGTACTACGTTTCATCGGATACTTACAACGCCGTGATCCTCCCGGCGAATTTCAGTGGCACGTACGAGAAGTCGTTCCCGGGCACGGGTCCGTTCAAGTTCGAGTCGTACACGCCGAAGGTGGGTGCATCGTTCGTACGGAATCCCGATTACTGGGGCGAGAAAGCGCTGCCGGAACGCATCAAGTTTTCCTTCTACGCCGACGAACAATCGGAATTGCTGGCGTTGCAAGGACGTCAGGCCGACATGATGGGCGATTTCACCGTCCAGGGCGGCCTGAGCATGATGACCAATCCCGAATTCAAGGTGCTTGGCGTGAAATCGAGCGCGCACAGGCAGATGCACATGCGCACCGATACCGGTCCGTTCAAGGACAAGCGCGTGCGTCAGGCGCTGGCGCTCGCGGTGAACCGCGAGGTGATCGTGAAGGGCCTGTTCAAGGGGCACGCGGCGCTGGGCAACGACAGCCCGTTCTCGCCGGTGTTTCCATCGAGCGATCTGAGCGTGCCGCAGCGCAAGCTCGACATTGCCAAAGCCAAGCAATTGCTCGCGGCGGCGGGTGTGCCGAATGGTTTCGATGTCACGCTCACCACTGAAAAGTACATGGAGATTCCCGACCTCGCGGTGGTGATCCAGAACGCGGCGAAGGCAATTGGCATTCGCATCACATTGAAAGTGGAAAGTCAGGAGCTGTATTACGGCGCGGGCACCTTCGGCAAGTCGGACTGGCTGGATTCGCCGCTCGGCATTACGGATTACGGGCATCGCGGCGTGCCGAATGTGTTCCTGAACGCGCCGCTGACGAGCGAAGGCACCTGGAACGCAGCGCATTTCAAGAACCCGCAATACGACAAGCTGGTCGCGGATTTCGTGGCGGCGCTCGACGTGGCGTCGCAGAAAAAGCTGTCCGGGCAAATCCAGAACCTCCTTCTCGATGAAACCCCGGTCGTGATTCCCTATTTCTACGACCAGTTGATTGTCACGCGCGCAAACGTGAAGGGCGTGCGCTTCAACGCCATTTCGCAGTTGTATTTCGAACGCGCGACCATCGGCGCGTAGCTGCAGCCGGGAAACCCAGGACGCTCCGATACATGAACACGGTTTCTCCTCTCGTCGCTTCAAAAGCTGCGCCGCGTCCGGATGCGGGCAGCGCATGGCGCATTGCGCGGTTCATTGGCGTGCGGCTGTTTCTGGCGGCGATTACGCTGTGGCTGCTGTCGGCAATCGTGTTCGCTGGCGGCCAGTTGCTTCCCGGCGACGTGGGCCGTGCAATCCTCGGTCCGCTTGCCGACGCGCGCGCTGTCGCCGCGCTCAATCATCAGCTGGGCGTCGACCGGCCGTTGCTTACGCAATACGCCGGGTGGATCGGGCATTTCCTGCGTGGCGACATGGGCGAGTCCTATTCGTATCGTGCGCCGGTTGCGCCGTTTATTGGCGCCGCGCTGCTCAATTCGGCAAAGCTGGGCGCGCTGGCGTTTATTGTCGTGGTACCGCTCGGGATTGCCGGCGGCGTGTACGCGGCGCTGCACGAAGGCCGGTGGATTGACAGGACGATCAGCATCACGGGGTTGTCGGCGACGGTCGTACCCGAGTTCGTTTCGTCCATCGTGCTGATTTTGATTTTCGGCATCTGGCTGCAATGGCTGCCGATTGAAGCGACGTATCCGCCTGGTTCGAACGTGCTGGTCCAGTTGAAGCACCTGATCCTGCCGGTGCTGCCGCTCGTACTCGTGTTCTTTGGTTACATTGCGCGGATGGCGCGCGCCGGGACCGTGGAAGCACTCGATGCCGACTACACCCGCACCGCAATACTTAAGGGCTTGCCGCGCCGTGTCGTGATCATGCGGCACGTGCTGCGCAATGCGCTGCTGCCGACTGTCACCGTCGCAGCGACGCAGCTTGGGTACATGATCGGCGGCCTCGTGGTCGTGGAAACCTTGTTTCATTACCAGGGTATTGGCTCGTTGATCTACAACGCCGCGAAGGGCAAGGATTTTCCGATGCTCGAAGCTGGTGTGCTGACCATCGGCGTGATTTATACGGCGGCCAATCTGATCGCGGACGCCTTGTATGTCGTGCTCAATCCGCGCTTGCGGGTGAGGAACGCGCAATGAGCACCACAACCGCCGCCCCGGTGCCCTATAAAGCACCACGATACGAGCGCACCAAGGCCCTGCTGCGCTCGCCCACGTTCCTGGTCGGCGCGCTGATCCTGCTGTTCTGGGCCGCGTGTGCAATCGGCGGCCACTGGGTCGTGCCGCAAGACCCTTACGCGTCCGATCCGCTGAACTCCCTCACGCCTCCCGACAGCACGCACTGGTTCGGCACCGACCAGCTCGGCCGCGATGTTTTCGCGCGCGTGATCGTCGGCGCGCGTGACATCCTGACCATCGCGCCCTTGGCCACGTTGCTCGGCACCGTGGCGGGAACGGCGGTGGGCTTGATCGTCGGATATTTCGATGGCTGGGTGGACAACGTGGTCGGCCGCCTGATAGATGCGGTGCTGGCGCTGCCGCTCGTGATCGTCGCCCTTCTCGCGCTCGCCGCCGTGGGCGCAAGCAACTTGACCGTGATTCTCGTGATCGGCATCACCTTCACGCCGATCACCGCCCGCACCGTGCGCGCCGCCGTGTTCGCCGAACGCAATCTCGACTACGTGCTGGCCGCCCAGCTTCGCGGTGAAAACGCGTTCTACATCATGTTCGCGGAAATCCTGCCGAACGTGTTGCAGCCGATCATCGTGGAGACGACCGTGCGGCTCGGCTACGCGATTTTCTCGGTCGCGACGCTGTCGTTCCTTGGCTTCGGGATTCAGCCGCCATCGGCGGATTGGGGACTGGCGCTCTCCGAGTGCTACACGCTGATGGCCGGCGGCGCGTGGTGGACAGTCGTGTTCGACGCCGCCGCGATCGCCTCTCTGGTCGTCGGCGTGAATCTCGTCGCCGATGGCATTCAGGGAGTGCTCGACCGATGAACGGCCCGCCGCCCTCAGCCTTCCCCATCTTCGATGGTTCGAAGAGCGCCGAAACCGATGCGCTGACCATCGTCGGCCTGAGCGTCGCGTACCGCACACGCGGGCGCGACCGCGAGGTCCTGCAAGACATTTCGCTGAGAGTGAAGCGCGGCGAGGCGTACGGACTCGTGGGCGAATCGGGCTGCGGGAAGTCCACGGCCGCCCTCGCCATCCTGCGCTATCTGCCGCGCAACGGCCGCGTGAAGGCGGGCCGGATTTCTATCTCCGGCCACGACATTGCGTCGATGAACGCCGACGCTTTGCGGCACATGCGCGCCAACGCGGTGTCCATGGTGTACCAGGACCCAGGCCGCGCGCTCAATCCATCGCTCACGATTGCGCGGCAAGTGTCGGAGGCATTCGAGCTGGCGGGGTCGTCGGTGAGCGAAGCGCTGGAACGCACCATCGATATCTTGCGGCGTGTGCGCATTTCGTCGCCCGAGCGGGTCATGGAAAGTTATCCGCATCAATTGTCGGGCGGCATGCAGCAGCGCGTGGTGATCGCGATGGCGCTCGCGTGCAATCCGGAACTGCTGATCCTCGATGAACCCACGACCGGGCTGGATGCCACTGTCGAAGCCGAAGTGCTCGACCTGATTGCGCAACTGCGCGAGGAGCTTGGCACGGCGGTGCTTTTCATCAGCCACAACCTGGCGGTGATCGGGCGCATGTGCGATCGCGTGGGCGTGTTGTACGCGGGGAAGCTGGTCGAGGAAGGCGCGACGCGCGATGTCTTCGCGAAGCCGCGGCATCCGTACACGGTCGGGCTGTTGCGTTGCCTTCCGACCGCGGGGCGCAGCAAGGACACGGGGCGGCTCGACACCATTCCCGGGTCGCTGCCGCTGCCGGGAACCGTGACGCAGGGGTGTATCTATGCGCAGCGCTGCAAGCTCGCCGATGACCGCTGCCTGCGTGAAGCGCCGCCGCCTTACAGGGTGGCTGCGGCGCATGGCGATCAGATGTCGCGCTGCCACTATCACGAGCGTGCGGCCGAATTGCCGCGCGCGACGCCCGAAGCACCGGACGCGCACGCGGGCCACGATGAAACGATGATCGCGTTGCGGGCGGTGGGTTTGTCGAAGACGTTTCATGTCGGCGGGGAGTCCATACGCGCCGTACACGATGTATCGATGGAACTCGCGCTCGGCGAGACACTCGGGCTCGTGGGTGAATCGGGAAGCGGGAAAACGACGCTCGCGAAGCTGCTGCTGGGTCTTCTTTCGCCCGACGCCGGCGGTTCGATCGAACTCGATGGCGCGCCGCTCCCCGCGCGCGTGACCAGCCGCAACGACGAGCAGGTGAAGTCGCTGCAGATCGTGTTCCAGAATCCGGACTCGGCTTTGAACCGGGCGCATTCGGTGCGGCGTTTGATCGCGCGGTCACTGTCGAAACTTGGCGCATTGCGCGGCGCCGCGAAGGAAGCGCGTTTGCAGTCGCTGACCGCCGCCGTGCGTTTGCCCGAACGATATTTGAGCTCGCGCACGCGGCAGCTGTCGGGCGGGTTGAAGCAGCGCGTTGCGATTGCGCGGGCGTTTGCGGGCGATCCGCGCGTGGTCGTGTGCGACGAGCCCACTTCCGCGCTCGATGTCTCCGTACAGGCCGCGATCCTGAATCTGCTCGCCGATTTACAGCGCGAACGCGGCGTCAGCTACGTTTTCATCTCGCATGATCTGCATGTGGTGCGGTATTTGTCGGATCGCATTGCGGTGCTCTATCTTGGACGGCTGATGGAAATCGGCCGCGCGGCGGATGTCTTCGATGGGCCGCATCATCCTTATACGGAGGCGCTGTTGTCGTCGGTGCCGGCGCTTGGGGGAACGGGCGTAGCGCGCGAGCGGATCCGTTTGTCGGGCGAGTTGCCGAGCGCGGCGAATCCGCCTTCCGGCTGCGTGTTTCATACGCGCTGTCCGCGCAGGATTGGCGCGATTTGCGAGCAGCAGGAACCGCCGTATGTGGATGCCGGCAGCGGGCACAGGATCCGCTGTCATATTCCGCTGGAAGAGTTGAGGCAGTTGCAGAAAGTCGAGTGAGCCGGGAACGGCGCCTGTTGAACCGGATGGAACGGGATGGAACCAAACGGCGCTCATTCCCTCATATTGACTTCAACGTTCGACACGAGGGATACAACATGAAACGGAACATTTGTGCGGCCTTCGCGGTTGCAATGGCTACGGCGTTTGGAGCTGTCTCCGGCGTGCAGGCGCAGCAGGCCGCACCGCAGACACCTTCCGTCGATCCTAGTTTTTCGGCTTTTACCCTCGTTCAGGAATGCTCGCAGAAGGGCGATAACGTTGCACAAGGGCAATGCGTTGGCGCGGTGCGCGGGATTGTGCGGGGGTATCAGTATGGGGTGCTGTTTCTTGGGCAGCGGTCGCAGTTGAATCCTAACGAGACGCAGAACGTGTCGTTGTGCTTGAGCGGGACGCCGGTTTCTACGCTGGTGGATGAGTTTATCGCCGACGCGAAACAGGTCGATGAAGCAGCGTTGAGGCGGACTCCTGCCGAGGTGGCAGTGCTCGGGTCTGTGCATTCGCACCATGCTTGTATGTAGGCCGTAGTTTTTGGGGGTTGAGGGGGCTACTTTTTGGGGCTTCGCGCGTTCCCTGTTCGTTGTTCCTTTTTAGCACTGTTAGCCACTGTCCGTGGCGGGACTTCATTTCTTTTTCCAACGGCGAAAAAGAAACGAAGCAAAGAAAACGCC
>NZ_FCOC02000035.1 GCF_001544455.2 Caballeronia sordidicola | reverse complement strand
GGCACCACCAACGTGTCACCTTCCTGTCGGGGAGCGAACTCCGCGTCCACGAACCGATACACGGGCAGGCGTTCGACATGGACCGTCTTTTTATGCAATACGACCGGCACGTCTTCGAGCGACTTTCGTGTGACGGTTCGCACACGTACAGCGCCAACTTCACGCTCTTGAATCGATACCTTTAGACGCTCTTCGGTGACACTCAGTCGCCCGCAGACTTCGCCTGTGCCCGACGGCAAAGGCTCGGCGGTCTGCGATGCTGAATTTGGCGGCAAACTCGACTCGTCAAAAAGGTCCATAGAACGCCTGGTATGAGTGTTGGCTATCGAGAGCCAGTAGTAAGCAGACGCTGAATCTCTCTCGGCGAATATTTAAGAAGCGCAGAAGCCGCCTCGGGGAGGCAGTGCGCTGCTAGATCACATGTTGCAACCGCTGTTCCCGGTCGATTGTTCTTGACTGAACTAGTTTGACCACCGAAATATTGCCGAATTGAAATGAATGAAGCGGTGCGTTGTCACGTCGAATTCACGACTGCTGACTCGAACCTTGTGCGCGTGTTCGGGAAAAGCGCGCATCCGCAATCGCAGATCGAAATCGTCGACCGACCGCCGTCGGAGTTGCACCGAATGGTGGAGGAAGGCGACCTAGATGCGACGTTTGGCATCTTCTTCTCCCGGCTTTCGGGCGTCGACCGTGTGCCGCTGTTTCCCATGCAGTTGGTGTCAGTTTCGGCGCTGGAGAATGCCAGGCTAGGCCATTGCACCCGCGGTAACTGGCGTGCGCTGGAGGGTGTGCCGCTGATTACATTGCCGAAAGCCAGCCCTTTTGCAAAGACTCATCGGGGCGACGCTTGCCAAGGAAGAGGTGACCTCTGGAAAGCGCATGGTGGTCGCTCATATGCCGACTGCCATCGCCATGGCACACGCGGGGGCTCGGCGTCGCCGTGATGCCCTCGTTCTGCAAACATTCAGCACCCACGGGGCAATCCACAAGACCTTGCAGAGCCGCTCGATCCCGGCGTCGCGATGCTGGTCAACAAACGTCTTCAGAACTTGAATCGGCGATCAAGCTCCGCCTAGGCGAAAAAACGCGCCGCTACTTTGAGGGTCTCGTTGGCACAGCGCAGTTCCTCGACCTCGCGCTACAGTGCTTTGAGGCGCTCGCGCTCGTCTGTGATCACGCCATCGCGCTCACCGTGGTCGCTCCGTTCGCGCTTGACCCATTCATGCAGCGTCTGCAATGTGCAACCTATCATGGCGCAAGTGACTCGACCGCCGCCCATATCGACAAATGTTAGCTGCGCTGCTCGCGCGCTCCGGATTTCGCGGAAAAACTTCAGTGCGTTCGTATTCATGGCTCCGTTCTTTTAAGAGTTGGGGCTTGCGCAAAAGCCGGGCGGTTCAACTATTTAGTATACTCCCCTAACCTATTTACATATGCTTCTATCCTGTATGCAGGAGATCATTAATGACCCACACGATTCGCGAAAGGCAGAAGCTCCTCAACCGGGTTCGCCGCATCAAGGGCCAAGTGGAAGCCATTGAGCGGGCACTTGAGGACGAGCGCGGCTGCATCCACGTACTGCAGCAGATAACCAGTTGTCGCGGCGCGATGAATGGCCTGTTGGCAGTGGTGATAGAGGACCATATCCGCAAGCACCTCGTCGATTCCGAAACTCATAAGAAGCCGGCAGACAGTGCGGCGGACCAACTTATCGAGGTTGTTCACAGCTATTTCAGGTAAGGTAGACCATGAGTAAGTCCCAGGGCGCCGCATTCAGCGCCGGACACGACCATATCTTTCTGGGTGCGGCGCATGAGCAGAACGAGCGCAGGACATGGGCGGTCATCACCCTGTGTAGCGCGATGATGCTGGCCGAAATCGCAGGCGGCAACATGTTCGGGTCGCTGGCGCTAGTCGCCGACGGTATGCACATGTCGACGCATGCCGGCGCAATGCTGATTGCGGCCCTCGCGTACACCTATGCGCGCAAGCATGTCGCCGATCCCCGCTTCGTGTTCGGCACCGGCAAACTCGGCGACCTCGCGGGATTCACCAGCGCCATCGCGCTTGCGATGGTTGCCGTGATCATCGGGTACGAGGCTATGTTGCGTTTTCTGTCGCCAGTAACGATTCATTTCGAAGAGGCGATCCCCATTGCTGCCGTGGGCCTGATCGTCAACACGGCGAGTGTCTGGCTGTTGGGCGGATACCATCATGGTCACGAACACAATTATGCTCATAGCGCCGGGCACAGTCATGGTAAAGGCGAGCACGCTCGCGAAGACGAGGCGCGGATGATTTTTGCTCCATCCGGCACCCTTACCGTTTCCCTCTTTGAGGACGGCGTGACTTCTGTGTTCCGCATTACACCATCGACAGAGCAGCTACGACTGGACCCATCGGCGGTCTCCGTGACAGCCATATGGCCCGACGGGACGCGTCAGGTATTCGCTTTTGCGGACCATGGTGGCTATTTGCAGTCAAAGGGAGGCATTCCTGAACCGCACGCGTTCAAGGCAATCGTGCGAGTGCCAGAGGGCGAGCACGCGGTCGAATTCGACGAGCACGATGCCGAC
The DNA here is from genome assembly GCF_001544455.2 of Caballeronia sordidicola. Taxonomy (GTDB): domain Bacteria; phylum Pseudomonadota; class Gammaproteobacteria; order Burkholderiales; family Burkholderiaceae; genus Caballeronia; species Caballeronia sordidicola. The sequence continues at coordinate 34,631 of NZ_FCOC02000035.1, read as the reverse complement.
GTTCCGAATGTGGCGACCCGAGACCACAACATCCGGTCGGCCTACATCCACGTCGTGGCAGACGTCGCGGTCTCCGTGCTGGCAATCATTGGCCTTGTACTTGCGCGCGCGTTCGATTGGCTCTGGATGGATCCGCTCGCGGGCATCCTGGGCGCGCTGGTGATCGCAAACTGGTCATACGGGCTAATACGGGACACCGGTTCGATCCTGCTCGACATGAATCCCGACCGGCGCATGGCGGAGAACGTCCGCCATGCCATCGAGGACCATGGCGACCAGGTGATCGACCTGCATATATGGCGGGTGGGGCCTGGGCACATGAGCGCTGTCGTCTCTGTCGCGACAAGGGAATCACAACGAGATTCACGCTTCTATCATGCGGTGCTCAAGCGCTTTAAGGGACTGTCTCATCTCACTGTAGAGGTGCAACGGCCACGCGAAGCGAACTGACCGCTTACGGTCAGGTCGTTGCGGGCGGGGTGCATGGGTCAAAAGCGAGCCCAAACCGTTTATCGAATGCCTTCGCACACTTGAAAAATTCGAGGGGAGAAAAGGATGAATGAGCGCACGGTGTTAAAGTGAAAGAACACGAATTAACAATCTCTGACAGAGAGCGCCTGCGATAACACCCATGAGTTAGAAGGTGGGTGTGTTCCCAGTGCCGCCCACGTCACGCACATACGAGCATCGGACCAGATGCTAGAACGTCGTGCGCAAGCCCACCATCACGCTCCGGCCGCCTTCAGGCGCAATATCGCGCACGACCGAACTTGCATATCGAATGTCTTGGTTGGTCAAGTTATCGCCGCGAACGTATGCGAGCCAGTTCGTCGTGCCGACATGGAACTTGTATGTCAGAATAAGTCCCAGCTTCGTATAACCGTCCGACGACAGATCGTTTTCGGGAACACGATGTTGCGCCCAGGCGTGGACCATTTCTGCCCGCGCGCCGAACGGCCCATACCCGTAGTCAAGGGCTACAGTCGCGCGCAGCGGAGAGATACGCGGTAGTGGCTCCCCTGTGTCAATATTGCGCGCGTGCGTATAGTCACCGACCAATTCAACGTCAACTTGGTGTGCGCCCTGCTGGAACACGCGCCACTTGCCATCCATTTCCACACCATAGAATTCAGCGCGCACGCCTCGGTAGACGGCTTCATTCAACGCGTCGTTCGTGCCCGGTGCGACGACCCTGTCGTCGTCATCGACCAGACGACCCGTGTTGAATTCGGTCAAGTAGTTTTTGTAGCGGCTGTAGAAAATGCCAACGCTGCCCTTGTTGGGCCCGCTCGCGAAGCGCAACGACAGATCGGTTGAGATGGCTTTTTCCTTCTGTGCGTCCGGATTGCCAATTAGGTACTGACCGGTCGCGTCATGCGGACCATTTGCGTACAACTCATACAACGCTGGCGCGCGTTCCGAGTAGGCCACGTTACCCGCCACAGCCCAGGCCGGGCTCAGCTTGTATAGCGCACCCAGCGACAGATTGACGGCGTTGAAGTCACGGTCTGGCGACCCGACGAACTTCTCATTACCCACCACCGTCGGCTCCTGCTTGACGTGTTCATAACGCGCGCCTGCACTCAGCTTTAAAGCGTCGGTCACCGCCCACTCTTCAAGACCAAAGAGCGCGACGTTGGTCGTTTGCGTCGTGGGCACGAGCGCTTCGTCGCCCAACGCGGAGAACGTATTCTGACTGATCTGTACCCCAATCGCGCCTTCGAGCGGCCCGATCTTCTTATGCCGCGCTTCGACGCGAGCTTCGTAGCCATGGTTACGGAACGTGGTGCTGGCCTCACCGTTGTCGATTTCTTTATGCTCGTAGTCGGTGTAACCAAAATCGAACTTCAATTCCGAAAACGGTCCTTGCAGATTTCGTACTTCAGAGGCGAAGGCCACATGATCCTGGTGCATGCGCAGGCGCACGTCATCCTCGGCGACCGAACCGTAGTTCGCTTCATATCCATTGTAGGACAGACCCGCATAACCATCTGCCCAGGTGTACGAAGTTCCCACCGCGCCGCCATGCCAACGGCCGTCGCTGTTTGGAAGGCTGCCGTACGCCTCGTCAGCGTCAGGGCCATCGAACGCCCGCTGGCGATCCGAATGCGCGAAACCCGGGATGCGCTCCTTGTTGGTTTCGCGATCAAATGCATCCACATGGAACGCAAATTGGCCGTTGCCGCCCTCCACTTGCGCCGCACCTGCGCGCGCGTTATTGGCCCCGCCGTAGCTAGCGTCGACCGCTCCTGTCACCCCCTTGATCGGCTCACGCGGAATGCGATTATCGATGGTATTGACGACACCACCGATCGCATTACCTCCGTAAAGCAGAGCCGCCGGCCCACGAATGATTTCAACACGTTCAATGCTCAGCGACTCTTGCGGGACGGCATGATCGTAAGACAGCGATGACGCATCCCACGCGGCGACGCCGTTCTGCAACAACCGGATGCGATCGCCATCCATGCCGCGGATGATCGGGCGTCCTACCATCGGACCGTAGGTCGTGGTCGACACGCCGGGCAGGCCATTAAGCGTTTCGCCGAGTGAGTTCGCCTGACGCCGCGTGAGCGCATCGCCATACAGCGCCGTGGCTGGAGCAATCAAATCGGCGTCGCCCAGCGGATTACCCGTCACGAAAACCGGTGCTAACGCGCCGCCTGGCATTGAGGCGGGGCTCGAGACGACATCTGCATGTCGGGACTGCGCATGCGCGAAAGCAGCCAGCAGGGCCAGAGAGAGCGGAGACAGGCGACGGGCGTGCGGCCCGTAAGTGCTTCGAAGATTCCGTATCACGGTGGTTTGGAGTTGATAAACGTGAAAGAACCGACCGGCTCAGTAATTGACGTAATGTTATGTCATTACATCAAACAGTAAACCTAACACTGTTATCTATCGGTCGGCAGCTATGTCGAAAGCCCGAAAGGCACGGCTTACATGTGCCTTCAATAATTACGCAGGCGTTCAACGATTACGTTATGCTATAACATTACTTACTTTCGGTAAAGTTGATATGGCAAATGAAAGGGTAGATCCATCGACAACGGAGCTGCCGAGTTGCCCGACGCTTGCTTTGCTCAAGGCGCGCTGCGAGGCCAATGGACAACGGCTAACGCCTTTACGTGAGCAGGTCCTTGCCCTACTTTTTCAGCGCGGGGGGCGTGCGACCGCCTATCAACTAATCGACGCGCTGCCATCATTGGGCCGACGGGCTACTCCACCATCGGTCTATCGTTCATTGGAGTTTCTAATCGAAGTTGGCGTCGTAAAGCGCCTCTTCTCGACCAACACCTTTGTCATGTGCGACGACGCCACCATTGATGAACATGCGATTTTTCTAGTGTGTACGAGATGCAGCTCGACTGTCGCCTTGGAAGACCAATCACTAGCGCGCGCAATCAGCCAAGCGGCCGAATCAGCTAGCTACGGCGTGGCTGGTCAGCAGACTGAAGTGAAGGGAATTTGCTGCAGGTGTCTACATGCACCCCAGCGCCAAGCTTCCACCGCGCAACCATCCAGATTGGATAAGACCGTTAAATGACAATACGATACCCGCGCAGCATCCCGCCACGTTGGCCGTCGCAAAATAAGGGTGGATACATGCAGTCGAGGCAGCCGAATGTTGACCGACCGTTATTCTGGGGACCCGCATCACCGCGGAAAATCGCTGCCCGCTCTGCTGAGCTGCAAAACGGCCGTTCGAGAGCGTCATGGGAATGACGTAGCAGAATGTGGAGTGTAATCGGCGCGCGTTGAGGTAGTGCAGTTATTTGATGAAGAAGCGTGACGCCCGCCGAGGGCAGCACAAAACACAATTTGCGGGAACTGGTCGGATGCACTTGCTCGATCTGCGACCGCGGTCTCGCTTCGATCATGTTCGCTGCGCACCCATTCAATGACGTCGCTACGTTCGGCGTGGTTTAATTGCGGGACCGTACGCATCGAGCTCCGCGGGATTGATCGTAAGGCCGAAAGTAAGACGTCGTCTTGACGCTATACGCGGATAATTTAATCTCTACCAAAAGTCCATTGACGCCCGTGTCGTGCCAATCAGGAACCGCCTCGTTTCACGATCAAGCCGCGCCAAACCGCTTTAACAAGTTAAAGCACATTGTGCGTCCGCGAACGATGTGCATCCGATATTGCGATAAAAATGAATAAGTCATTGGCACGTCGTGTCGCAAGGCAATTTAGAAGACCAAGGTTTTTTGATAGCGAAATGCCAAGGCCAGATGCCGACGCCTTACATGCTGGGCGTTAGAAAAGCACCATGTTAAAAACGGGCTTCTATTGGAGGTTGGTCGCGACGGGGGGCGACATGCAGATGAGTTTTCTGACACGAACCGGGCTTGACGTTCCTTACGTGACACTGCGTCCTGCATGGACCGCAGGGGCGCAACCGCAAGCCAGGACCAAAGCTTCATCGCGCTTGCGGACTTCAGCAAGCCCTCTAGGCGGATTCGTACTTGCTCTTGTGCGTTGGTTACAGGACTATCTATTGTACGCATGTTGCGCGCTTCCGCTTGCTGCCATTCCCTCCCTGAGCCAGGCGCATCCGCATGTGTGGATCAATTATTCGATCGTCGCCCAGACCGAGGGCACGCAGTTGGTCGCCATGCAGCAAACGTGGACTTTTTCGAAAGGCTTCCCGTTTTCGTTGGTTGGTGATTTTTCTGGCATGCCCAGCTCCGGACCCCTCAACGCCAACTACACAGCGACCTTCAAGGCACAGGCGTTCTCATCGCTCAAGAGCTCGGATTACTTCTCCCATGTTTTTGTCGATGGCAAGCCGAGCGTCGTGGGGGAGGCGCGCAACTTCAGTGTCTGCATCGAGCAAGGCCATGTTGTTTATCGCTTTCTTTTGCCGCTGTTAAAACCTGTGGACTTCAAGCGCGAGCGCGTGACACTCGGCGTCTGGGATGATACTTTTTTCGTCGATTTTGAAGGCGCAACGCAGCCCGTGGTGACATTTGGCATGGGCTCGTCAAGTAAATGCAAGGCGGCCGCGTTCGAAGATCATGATCATCCTATTTTCGGCGGGACTGTATTTCCCCAAGCGAGCAAACTATCGTGCTGACTAGCGTGCGTAACCGGTGCGGCGGCGGACATCAATGGATGAGAGGTTTGTACCTGGCCACAATCATCGCTTTTGCGACGCACGACGCCGTTGCTCAACCCGCTCAACCAAGGCAAACCACGGATGTCTTCGGCCGTACGCCGAGCGGTGCGCCGAGCGCCGCGAACACGGTTAACGCGCCTCGCCCTGCGCCGTCTTCTATGCCCGCGATTGTTCGCTATGCTGTGATCGCCAGCATCCGTCAGCAAAGTAGGCTCAACGAAAAATTGCAGGAAACCCTCGCAGACCGGCGCGATGGGTCTAGCCGGTTCGCCACTTGGATCATCGTGCTGTGCTCGTTCGCGTACGGGGTATTGCATGCGTTTGGACCCGGGCACGGCAAACTCGTAGTCAGCGCGTATCTGGCGTCGCGCCGAACCCGTTTCATCGACGCCGCATTGCTTAGTGGATGGGGCGCGTTGGTGCAGTCCTTGTCCGCGATCGTTCTCGTGGGCGGCGCGACATGGCTCTCGCGCGAAGGGTTACAGAATGTGTTGACGCGAGCGTCGAGGCTCGAATTGGGCAGCTACATCGCGTTGCTCGGCGTGGGCATCTGGTCGTTATGGGCCATTGCGACGCGACGCGATTGTTGCGACACGAATCGCGTGGCGCTCGTCCCGAAGAAGCGCCTGAGTTTATTTAAAAGCGAAAGCGCTTATAAAGATGAAGACGAAGCTGCCTGCGCTGGCCTGTATCTCGGCTCAACAGTCTCTCATGGGCGCTCACGTTCAAGTTCACGCTGGTTTGCAACCAGCGTCGAACCCGGAACTTCCCAGGCGCGCGACCGGATATTTCTGACGGGTATCGCCGTTGGTATCCGTCCGTGCGTAGGCGCGATCTTTGTATTGATTGCAGCTTCTGCCAACCATGTATTTATGGTCGGGGTACTTGCATCCCTGACGATGGGTGCAGGTGTCGCATGCACAGTGCTGTCGATCGGGATGACGAGTTTATCCGTGAACCGGATGGTGTCGAATGCGGCCGTCCTGAGGGGACACAAAGTCGGACGGATTCGTTTTGGCCTAGCGCTTGCCGGCGCCATCTTCATTACAGCGTTCGCGGCATGGCAAGTCTTTGCGCTCGTGTCAGGAACGCAGGCCGCGTCGCTTGCTTGAGCGCTCAATCGGGCTGCCGCCTCACATGCCAAAAAAAATTTTATACGAGGACGCCATGCGAACATGCCGTGGGATACGGGCATCGGGTGCTGCGTTGTTGCTGCTGATCATCGGAATGGGCGCATTGTTCGCCCCAGTCAGCGCACGTGCGGCCGATTGTCATGTTGGCACGCTTGTCACCGTTGTTGCGCACCTTGACGACGACCTGCTTTTCGTCAATCCGGGCATCAGCGACAAACTACAGGCTGGCTGGTGTGTCACGACCGTTCACCTGATCGGAGGTGCTAACGGCGCCAATTTCGACTACGTGAAATTGCGGGAGAAAGGCACGCGCCTCGCCTATGCACGCATGGCTGGCGTAGCGGACGAGTGGATAGAATTGACTGTCATGTTCGCTGGCAAGCCCGTACACAAGATGGTGCTGAAACAACAGCCGAAGGTAACTCTGTTGGAGCTGCGGATGCCGGGTGGTGCGGTACGCGGTGGCAAGGTGCCGCTGGGCCTGATGTGGGATCAAGGAGAGACTATCAACACCTATCCCATCAATAATGACGGTTCCAATGTCACGCACTATGACCGCACGGAGACCGTCGCCACGCTTAGACAGATCCTTGCCCAGGCGACCGAAATCTATACGCTCAACCCGGATACCGTGCCGTTCATCGAACATCCCGATCACATCTATGCTGCGCGCATCACGCGCGTGGTCGCCCAAGGCCTCAACCGCAATATTCCGATTGGTTATCACGTGACCTACCCCACCAGCGCCATGCCGAAGAACCTGAGCGCCGGCGAGACCCAAATGAAGCGCGATGACGTGGCGTCCTACTTTGCTATCGACGGCGCTGACAATGGCGAGCACGTATTTGGCGAATATCAGTGGGACGGTAACTGGGTCGCGCGTCGGTATTGGACCGAGTCGAGTTCGAGCTTGACTGGCCTGGAATTCCGGCCGCGCTCAAGCAACCTCGTCAACGAGTATTCGAGTCAGTGCGTAACGTCGGCTGGCGTGAACGGCAAGCCGACACTCGCCGGGTGCTCGGGTGCAAAGACACAGGACTGGCACTGGCAACCGGTTCCGGCCATGCCTGGCACGAAGAATAATTCACAGCTCGTCGATGAGTCCACCCAGCAGTGCGTAGCCGAGCGTAGTGGCGAACTGATTGAAGAGCGATGCAATAAGGACGAAGCCGCTCAGAAATGGACGCCATGGGATTTCGGCCTTGTTTACACCCCGCTCGGTCACTGCCTCGCGGCGCATAACGGTGCATTGTCGGCGGGGCAATGCTCGTTGCTGACCGCGGAATCCCGATGGGCGCCCACGCCGCATTCGCAATGGACTGATCTGCGCGAGAACGCCGCGATGTACGGCAACGTTCGGGGGACCGTGGATGGCGAGAAACCAGTCAGTACGGTTTATGTCCAGCGTCGACGGGACGGCCCGGGCTTTAACGTGTGGGTTGCAGGCATGTCGCGTTTACCGACCGCCGCGCCATGGTATCTGAACGCGGTGCCATTCAACGCCCATGCTGGCACCCCGACCTGCGGCGGAGACACGCTCTGCTTTGACAGCGTGCGGTTCCTGCTAGGTGACTTCGAGGGCACGGGTCGCGACGACCTGATGGTGATTGCGCCAAGGAACGGCGGCACGGCCTTCTGGTTGTTGCGCAGCACTGGAACACGGTTCGAGGCGCCGCGCCTCTGGTACCAGACGTCCGCAGCGTTAAGTCCGGCCGACGCACAGCAATATGTAGCCGGAGACTTTGATGGCAGCGGCCGTGCCAGCATCATGATCGCGCAAAAGCGCTCCGATGCCACACTTGATCTTTGGGTCATCGCGGGCGCGGCTCTGGCGGGACATGCACCCGCACTATGGATGAAATCGGGGCTTAGCGCGAATGCGCGCTTCCTGCCTGCTCACGTGGCCGGTTCGCCGCACACAGGTCTGATTGCGCTCGAAAACGTAAATTCGGCGATGGCCGTGACACAGCTTGCCAGTTCGGGACGTGCGTTTGCTGGCCGCTTTCGCGGCAACACGTATGCCGAGTTCGCACCTGCTTTCGCGAAGGTGGTTGCGGGCGATGTCGATGGTGACGGCTTGGATGATCTCGTCGTGCTTCAGCCACGCGGCGATGGCCCTGATATCACTGTTTGGCGGATGAAGGGGGGTTCCGCGTTCGGCAATGCGGTCAAGGTCGGCGCTATTCATGAATCGTCTTATGCCGACGCCGTCCCTGCGCTCGTGCAGTGCAATCACGGTGAAAGACTAATGCTATTCAAGCGCGCGAACGCGAAACTTGGTGGATTCTATTTCACCGGAGGCGCACCCAGCCTTATTGGCTATGATCTTGATACAGCCTACAAGATTGGGCCAGCGCAAATCTGGGGCGATCTGCCCGGATTATTTTCAGAAGCGCTTTGGATTAACACGCTGTCGCAATAAGCAGCGGCGCCAGCCCGCACCGTGGACCGGCCGGAGCTTGAACGAGTCGGTTATTGACCGGTTAGGGCTTGCGAGAAGGTAGTTGGCGGGTCGACCCCGGTGCCAGTTCCTGGATTAACGGTCTGCGTGAATCGTATCTAGCTTACCTCATGAGCCACTGTGCATGGCCGCCGTTTTCATGTATCGCCAAAGCTGCTTCAACACATCGTGCATGCGCTTACTACGGGCGCATGGAACTCACCAAGACGTCAAATCGGGTCATTGGCACCCTAAAGTACCGCGACAGGACATACACCGGACCGATCATCCGCAGCCCGGGCCGCTTCCCCGCTCAATGGCCTGACCTCGGTATCGCCAATTACCGGGAAATGACCGATGGGCTCATCCAAAAAGGGAGGCGCCAAACGCGGGTGCGTCATCATCAGCAATCGGGGCCAGCGCTGTCACAACCGTCGACGGCGGCAAACCGCGAACCGCGGATCAAAGCGAGCTAGGCTTTCGTCGCCACCGGCGCTGAGGTCTTCACCGAGTCGATAGCACGGATTGTGGCGCTGGCCTGCTGAGTCGGCGGTACCTATCGACACAAGACACTGGGCAGTGAGGCTAATACCGCCCCTATAGTGGATCGATCGCCTATTAATTGACAACGCCTTCCCAATGTCTCCACTGATATGGATTGTAGTGCCACTTGAGAAGGTTTTTTTTGTCCCCTGTGTCCGATTCGTCGAGATCGCTTTTTGCACCATTGTCTTCGCTGCTGAATTCAGGCACATAACCGAATTGGCGGTTTGCTATGAATAAGGACCAAATGAAAGGTACTGCTGAGAAGGTGAAGGGTAAGGTCAACGAGGCCGTGGGCAACGCCACGGACGATCCAAGCAAGAAGGCGAAAGGCCAGCTACAACAAGGTGACGGCGAAGCGCAAAAGCAGCACAGCGGCCTGAAGGAAGACGTAAAAGACGAACAGAAGCGCGCGGTAAGCAGATCTCGTTCGCAGAAAATGTCCGGACTACCCGGCGTTTTTATGACTCGTCCGCGTCGCGCGTGCAGACCTGTAGCCACCAGTAGCCGTGGTCGAGCCTGCCAAGGTTAATCTATGGTCACCCCCATTTTTGCAACACTGATCTCGATTGTGATGGCTAGCGCAAATCTATCCGGCGTCGCTATGAGGATAACTCCTCGCGCCACGATGAGAATCGCGCCTGGCGGTGCTGATAACAGGGGCAGCTTCGAGAGCTCGTTAACCTTACAGCGTGTCCGTCAGGCCGGTGTGCCGTTCACGTCATCGATAGTCAGCGGTCGCACCAGGTGGGTTAGGTTTGTTAATAAGGCGCGTTAGCACCCGTCAGGCGGCGGTAACAGCCGTCCTTCGCTCGAATAGGTGGCGAATGTTCTGGTCGCCTCTCTTGGAAATTCCAAGCAGGTTTGATTTGCCACCCGTACTATATTGCCTTGGTACGAGCCCCACTGCAGCGGCGAAATCACGACTGCATCGATACTGCGTGCCATCGCCGAGTTCTGAGGCGAGCAGACTTGCCGTGATGGATCCGACGCCGGGAATGGTTAGGAGGCGCTGTCCTAGGGCGCCCGCGGCAAGCTGCCGTTCAAGTTCCTTCTCGATATCGCTGATCTGCGCGGTAAGGTACTTGAAATGGTCGTGCAATCGCTAAGGATGGCGATAAGCCGTGGCAGTAACTGGTGTTCGGCCAGTACGACAGGAAGGTGCTTCACGACGCTATGGCCTACGAGCAAGCTGATGCCAAATTCGAGCAGGAATCCATGCATCTGATTTGTCGTACGTACCCGATCGCGAACAGGGCCCGTCGGATCCGGTGCAGCGCCGACAGGATCTGCTGCGACTCGTTCTTGGGCGTGACGAACCGCATCGAAGGCCGTGATGCAGCCTCGCAGATCGCCTCAGCGTCGACGAAGTCGTTCTTGTTGCTCTTCACGAATGGACGCACGAATTGTGGCGAGATCAGCTTGACGAAGTGTCTATACTCGCCGAGCTTACGTGCCAACCAATGCGCCCCGGCACAGGCTTCCATCGCGACCGTGAAGGCGTGGAAACGTTGCGAAGAATTCGACGAGCTGCTTGCGTGAAACCTTCCTACGAAACACTGCCCTGCCAGCCTTGTCCTGGCCATGCAGATGGAAAGAATGCTTGCCCAGATCAATTCCTACCAACGTGACGTTCTGCATGACAATGGCCTCCGAAGGAAATTCCAGGCAGCTTACTCGCTGCGAGGCGGGCGTGACCATCCCATTACACGTAAATAGGAATGATCCTCGTCATCTTCGCGGTTAATCTTAAGCAGACTTTTATCTACTTTCTAAATCGCTTAAATGCAAACGGGTATATGTGCAAAACGAGAACTGGCTGTTGTCGGGACCGACAGCAGCCAGTTTGCTTTCTAGAACTTCCCCATTGGCTTCCACGCCGGTAAATTGCCCCGCTCGAGTGCTGGGCCTTTTCGATGGTGCGTATTAGTATCGTCCGCAAAAATAACAGGCTGCCCGTCAGGTTTGTTCAACGAAAACGCGGCGTATACATTTAGCAACACCTGTAACGAAAAGTAAGTGCAACGTGCGGTAGCTCACACAGCGCCCACGTCATTGGCAGCTACTATGCATCTGCTGACCGAAAACAAACGCCCAACAATAAAACCAATATCCAGAGGCAGAAGGTCAGTTACGAGAAAAATACCAGCAGGGCGGTAACGGGGGTTCCCACCTTGGTTTGAAGGCCCGACTTTGTCGGGCCTTTTTCTATGCAGCGAGCGCCATCGCCACTAATGCTCGATCTCTGCTCGGATCGCTGAACTGAACGCGAAGTTATTGATCGTGTCACAAATCATCAGCGACTTCCGTGCACGCATTGATCGCCACACCGAGCAAGCACTGCTCTCCCGGCCCACCCGATCGGTATCCGGCGCCATTCTTTCTTCGGTGCGCGCGATCCACACGTTGGTCCCATTCCCGCCCTTTCGGATGATGCATCGTCGGGAACATCAGATCGCTGGAGTCGCCTGGTTATTTCCTGCGGCAAAAAACATCAACCGCTCGGCAAACATCCCCGAAAGTCACGAGAATATCTCGGACATCGCGCGAACCGCCTGCTCTTTCTCCGCGTGCTTCACCATCCACACGCTGGCTCCAGAGAGCGTCAACGAGCAAACTTTCGCCACGTTCTCTGCCAAGCCCGATCGGACCGGATTGGCTCGACTGCGCTGCCGAAGTTTAGCTCTTATCGTATGCAAAGCGCACAATTGCATGCCGAAGGTTGATTGAACGACGGGGCGGAACGAGCCTCCCGGTCTGTTGCTACGGTCGCTTCATTCTGCCGTAGGCACGGAGCAGATGCGTATCCCGCCCTGGGCATCGCCCAGCGCCAGCAAGGCATCACCTGGCTGCCAGGCCAAGGCGCTGATCGCCGGTTCGCCGGTCAGACCGCCCAGTAGCATGCGCGCTCTTGCGTCATAGACGAAAACCTGGCCGTCCTCGCCGCCGCTGGCGACGCGCCCGTCGCCGTGACTGAAGGCGATAGCGCTGATCGGTGCCTGATGTACGGACTGATAGTCGGGCTCCGTATTTTTCGGGCCGGCTCCGGCACAGTCCCAGATGATCAGCTCTTCGCCACCGCCGGTTGCGAAATAGCGGCTGTCCGCACTCCACGCCGTATGGCGGACCTTGGTCGGATAGCCACTCATCTGGAAGTCCTCGCCTGTGTTCGCATACCAGAGATGGATGGCGCCTTCCTGGCAGCCTGCCGTGATGATCTGCTCGTCCGGGCTCACCGCCAGGTTCAGCAATGACGCCTTCCACGGATAGCAGCGCACCGGCTCGTCGTGCCCGGGTTGCCAGCGGGCAACCATGCCGTAGCCGGCGGTCAGTAGCTGACCGCCGCGCAGCCACTGAAGGCCCGTGAGCGTGCTGTCGGCCGCCTCGAACGACTGCTGCAGCCGTCCCTCGTCATCCCACAGCTTCAACTCCCGACCCGCGATGCTGGCGAGGACGCCACCGGCCGACCACGCCAGCGTCCCCACCCAGCCGCGGCCCGCCGGCTGCCGTTGCAGTTCGCTGCCCTCGGCCGCCCATAGGCACAGCCGGTTATCCTGTCCTCCGCTCGCCAGCCTCTTCCCATCCGGCGACCATGCCAGGGCGGTGGTGCCCAAACCATGCACCTCCTGTCGCCAGCACAGTCGTCCCTCGCAGGCGTCGTGGACGGCGACAGCGCCATCAGCGGTCGCGACGGCCAGCAGCCGGCCGTCGGGCGACCAGCACAGCCGGTTCACATAGTCGCCCGCAGCGGATGCCCACTGGGCGGCAAGGGCCGGAAGTTCGCGTAACGGACGGTTCATGCGAGACACTGTTGCAGACCTTTGGTGAGCGCTTGCCGGTCGAGGTTGCGGCCGATGAAGACAACTTCGCTTCGCCGGGTTTCTCCGGGCTGCCACGGCCGGTCGGCGTTGACATCGATCAGCATGTGGACGCCCTGAAACACAACTCGGCGCGGCTCGCCGGCGAAGTGAAGGATGCCCTTGGAACGAAAGATGTCCTGCCCCTGCTCGGCCAGTAGAGGCTGCAGCCAGTCGTTGAACCTGCGCTGGGACAGTGCGCCGGTCAACGTGATGCCCACCGACGTGATCTCCTCGTCGTGGGTATGGGCTGCGCTGAACGCGCGCGCAGCCAGCGGCTCCAGCGTCGTTCCGTCACGGCTGAGGTGCAGGTCGAATTCCTCCGGTCCATGTTCCGTGACAAGCGCGTAATCGCCTTCGGCCGGAATCAGCAGGCTCACTGTGGCTGTACCCGATTCGGGCACGCCAAGCGCTACCACCTGGGGGCCGGGCGTCAGTTTGCTGCCGGCCCTGCCACGCTTGCGGTCTCGCGCGAAGGCTGTGTCCGCGTGGCCGATCAAACGCTCGAAAGCTGCATCGTCACTGCCCTGCACCGCGGTCAACAGCGCGCCGATTTCCGGATCCGGTCCTTTGCCATACTGGAGTTCGACGATACCGGGCTTGAGGTGGTAGATGCCTGCCCACTCGAACGGATACTCGGGTTCAAGGAATTGCGGCCGCTCCTGCAGCACGCGCTTGAGGTCAAAACCACCGACGTCCAGCACAGTGGGAATGTCGATTTCCGCATTGATGGTGCGATGGATGCGTGCCAGTGCGTTCATGCTGCGCAGGTGATGTTCGAGTTCATCGAGCTGCGCCGGCTCGACGAGATCACATTTGTTCAGCAGGACCACGTCGGCGAAGGCGATCTGCTCGCGCACCTCGTTGCTGTCCTTCAGGTGTTGCCAGACATGCCTCGCATCCACCACGGTGACGATGCCGTCGAGGCGCAGGGAGGACTGCACCTCATCGTCGACGAAGAAGGTCTGCGACACGGGGCCGGGGTCGGCCATGCCGGTCGTCTCCACGAGGATATGATCGAATTTGTCGCGTCGGCGCATCAGGTTGCCGAGGATGCGGATCAGATCGCCGCGCACCGTACAGCAGATACAGCCGTTGTTCATCTCGAACACTTCCTCGTCGGCATTGATGACGAGGGCATTGTCGATACCGATCTCGCCGAACTCGTTTTCGATGACGGCTACACGCATACCGTGCTGCTTGCTCAGGATATGGTTGAGCAACGTGGTCTTGCCCGAACCGAGAAAGCCGGTCAGCACGGTGACAGGAATGCGGTTATCGGTATTCATGAAAGGACCTCCGAAATAGAGACGGTCGAGCGCTGGCACCAACGCCGGATGAGGAATGCTCTGCTGCTGTTAGTTCGTCTGAACGGCCATTCCGAACAGATCGCCGGTGGTTACAGCAAGGAACCGGGAAGGGTCGCTGGACGTCTCGACAGGGTTGACGCTGAGCACTGCGTTGGACGGTCGTGATGCGCTCAGGATGAAATGTTATATTATTTCATTCAAACCAAGGAAAAGATCGCAAAGCCCTGTCGGCCAGCAGGGTTACGTCATCGGCCGCCCTTCCCAGCGCGGGGTGAGCACGATGGAAACTAACGTCGCCTGAGCCAGTGTGTCCATGAGAAGGAGGCTGCGCGAGAACCTCGCACGGGCGTTGACCAAGGGCCAAGCAGCCTCTATCATTCAATCAACCAATAGAACGATAGATTATGAAACCGGCCTGTACCCATGCTCCGCTGAACCTGCCCGCTTTGGCAATATCCGCCTCCCAGCTGGAGGCAGCCGGCGAAATGTTCCACGCGTTGCGCGACCCAGCACGGCTACGGTTGCTGATCCTGCTGTCTCAAGGTGAGCGCTGCGTGACCGAACTGGTGTATGCCGAACAGGCGAAGCTGGGCAGCATCTCGGCCCGACTGAAGGTGTTGCACGGGGCGCGTCTGGTCAAGCGCCGGCGTGTAGCGAAACATGTCTTCTATGCCCTCTCGGACGACCATGTCCTGACGCTGCTCGACAGCGTCCTGGCGCATGCGGCCGAGCCGACCCAGCCCGCCTCGTCCTGATGGAGAAAAGCACCATGAGCACCTGCAACGAACCTCACCACGCCCATCACGATCACCAGCATGGTCCCGGCTGCGGCCACACGGCGATTCGCCATGAGGGCCATATCGACTACCTGCACGACGGCCACCTGCATCACCCGCACGGCGACCATGTCGATGAACACCAGCTGGAAGTCAACGCCACCAATCTCGATCGCTGCACGCCCGATCACCAATGCGGTGGCCATGAGCCCGGGCACGTGCATGGCCCGGGTTGCTGACACGACGCCGTGCCGCACGGCGATCATGTGGACTATCTTGTCAACGGTCACCTGCATCATCCGCACGGCGATCACTGCGACGACCACGGGCCGGTAGAAACGGTTCGATAGACTCAGGCCCCGTGCCAGTGACCTGCGGCGGGATTTTGTAGCCGGTCGGGCAGTGAGTCGCATGTCGATATTATCGGACTCCAGCCAGGCTCGACGGACCGTGGCCGGAGGCTGGTAACGATGGGCGCTATGCGGGCGCCTCTCGTTGTAGAACTGGCGCCATTGCTCGATTGACCTGCCCCCGGTATTAGTACGAAGCTCCGTTAGAGTCCGAGGTTAATAATTCCTTCGCTTCGTGCGCCTTTGCGAACTGCACTGGCGCCAGGTAGCCAAGCGAGCCGTGAGGCCGCTCGTTGTTGTACTCGATACGCCAATCGTCAATTAAATGCCTGGCGTGGCTCATGGAGACGAACCAGTGCTGGTTCAGGCATTCGGCCTTTCAGAGGAAACTTCTGAGCGAACGAGATGTGTCGCCTAGCGACACGTGATCCAACTGCTTGCCTGATGAAATCAATCGCTTGCAAGCACCTATGTCACGTCCTGCGTTGACGGCTGCAACGGCGGCAAGCGTACCCGAATCGCTTACCGATAACACGACAAACGATCCACTCGCAGGTTCGCCGCGCAAAACGCGCGCATGCCCTTCTTCGAACACACCGAGTGTTTGCACATTGCATTCGTACTGATCCGACCAGAGCCACGGCGTTTCCGCATAGCGCTCGCTCCCGCTGAGCATGTTCGCAGCGGCGATTGCGGGCTGATTCTGCGCCACTTGCCACGACTCGACACGCACATGCCGCCTCAGCATGGGATTGAAATGCGTCGTGACTTCACCGGCAGCGAAAATCGCTGGATCATTGGTTCTGCATTGGTCGTCGACGACGATGCCTCCATTGACATCGAGTCCTGCCGCTTCGGCAAGTTCGACATTTGGCACCACGCCTATCCCTACCACGACGACATCCACCTCTATCGGTCCGCGATCCGTTTCCACCAGCACGCCGCCAACGCCTTGACGAACCGCAAGCGGTTTCGTGTTCATCCGCACATCGACGCCCTTCACACGATGCAAATCGACGATGAATTCCGCGACTTCCCGCGGCATCGATCGCATGAGCAGTGTTGGCGCAGTCTCGATCAACGTCACCTGACAGCCCGCATGAACCGCGGATGCGGCGACCTCCAGTCCGATGAATCCACCCCCCAGAACGGCCACACGCTTACCTCGCGCAAGCGCGGCACGCAGCAGGCGCGCATCCGCGACAGTGCGCACGTAATGCAGCGCTACGCCATCATCGACCGGGCCGGCGAAACGGCGCACGCGCGATCCGGTCGCAAGCAGTAGCCGCTTGTAATCGATGCGCATTCCATCGCTCAGCGTCACACAGGACATTGCACGATCGATCGACTCGACTCGCTTCCCGAGCCGCAACTCGATACGCTGGGCGTCATACCACGCGGCGTCCCGGATGAACGCTCGCTGCTCGCCTTTTTCCGACAGCAGCGCACCTTTCGAGAGTTCGGGCCGGTCATAAGGCAACGCGTACTCCTCGCCGATCATGACGATATGCGCTTGAGCATCCCGATCACGCAGCGTTTCGGCAGCGCGACGCGCGGCGTGCCCTGCACCGACGATCACATAAGACTCACTCGACATGGATCTCGACCTGCCCGTTCACGATTCGCATCGGATAACTGCGCACGGCTTCGGTCACGGGCGCACATTGCGGCGCACCGGTGCGGATATCGAAAAGCCCCTGATGCAAGGGACATTCCACGCAACCGTCCTCAACGAAGCCTTCCGACAAACGTGCGTGGCCATGTGTGCAAAGATCGTGCAGTGCGAATACTTCATCGCCCATGCGGAATACGGCTATGGATTTATCGCCCGCAACAACCGCCGACGGCTCGCCTTCGGTGAAGTCCTCGAGCGTGCCGATGACCTGCCATTCGTTCGTCAACTGATCCATGTGTGCCGCCTCAGATCGGCGTCGCGAGCAAGGTCTGCACGCGCGAGGTGTCGTAGATCACGCGCTTGGACCGATAACGCAGTCCGTCAGCCGTGCGCACTACGCGGTCGAAATACTTGCCCGCCTGATACACGTTCGACTCGCCGTTCGTCCGAGTCTGGATCACCACATAATTGCTTTCCGTTTCGATCACGCCATCTTTTTCATCGATCACGGTCAGACCCGAAGTCATGTGCCGGTAGCTGTGCTCTTCGTAGATGTTCGCGTGTCGCAGCGACACGACGCGATCGCGCAGCATCTTCTGGTTCGTGCAATAGATGATGCCGATGGGCAAACCCATGTCGGCGTTTTCCTTGGGGACGATCTCGTAGGTGCAGTCTTCCGTGAAGAGCGCGGGCCACGCTTCGAGCTTGTCGTTATCGAGCGTGTTGATGTACTGATCCTGCAGCATGTGCAGTTCGAACCACAATGTCATTTGTTCCATGGTGCCGGCCTCGATTCAATAGCCCATCAGCTTCTGATAGCCCACCCAGAACTTGCGGATCAGGCTTTCGGTGATGACGGTGTCCTGCTGGTCCGGATTGCCGCGCGACATCTCGATAACTGAAGTCGCGTCCGCATCACGCACGGTGCCGCGCTGGACGAGTTCGGTCGCCTCGGTGTCTTCCATCGAGATATAGCCGGCCGGGCCCACCAGATTCGCCTGCTTGATGCGAAGCTCGCGCAACTCGGGCGTGTCGTCCGTGTAGCCGAAGAAGTGGAAGATCAGCTCGAAGCTGTTCGGCCCCTTCGGCAGAAGCTGGCGCGCGACCAGCGTGTTGTGAATCTGCTGGATGACGAGTTGCGGGAAAATCGGCTGAATATGGTTCGTCGTGTCTTCTTCGTATTCGGAGACGAGGCCGAGAATCGAATCGTCTTCGAGCGCGAAGCCTTCGTCGAACGAGCGGATGTTCTGTTGCTTGTAGGCGGACGACGTATCTTCGCCCGTCTTCGTCACGGTGATGATGCTGTGCAGTCCATGCGTCGCGTCGGGAATCGAACGCGCCTTCATGCCGACGCGAAAGATATTGAACGTCGTATGGAACAGATGCAGCATGCTCGCGTGGTACGGGTCTTTCACATTCTCGAAATACAGCTTCCAGTTCGACTTCGAGAACTGACGCGTGCAGCCGAGATATTCGATCGGCTTGTGAAAAATGCGATCGATCCACGGACGCATTTCCGCACCGAGGTACTCGGGCAGCGGCGCGACTTCGTCGCTGAAGCTTGCGAACACCAGACCTTTGTAGCTATCCACGCGCAACTGGCGCAGGCTATGGTTCTTCGGATTGAAATCGGCGGGCATGCCGGTCATGCCTTTCTGGCCGCGCCGGAACGGCACGCCGAGCAGATTGCCGCTGTTGTCGAAGCTCCACTGGTGATACACGCACGTATGCGATGTCGCATTGCCGCGCGACTTGCGGCACACGGACGCGCCACGATGCGCGCAGCGGTTCACCCAAGCGGCGAGGCCGCCGTCTTCCAGTCGCGTGACCACCACGGGCGTATCGCCCACGAAGGTGCTCTTGTAGTCGCCCGCATTCGGGATTTCCGCTTCGAGCGCGACGAAATTCCAGGTCGGGCCGCGATAGATGCGCTCCTGCTCGCGGTCGTACACGGCTTGCGAACTGAAGACTTTATAGGGCACGCGCGAGCCGTCGTAATGGGGAAAGCGGACGTCGGAGTCGTTCTGGTCTTTCGGACGGTAGTGTAGTTCAACCGTTTCCACGGGCGCTTCTCCTGCTCTAAAAATAGGTATCGTGATAATGCGCAAAGCGTGTCTCTCAGGAAGACATGCCGCAAGGCATTGCGTGAATCTGCCGCTCAGTCGCGCGCGAAGTCGTTGGCGGCGATCTTGATTACGATGTCGTTGGGCCGCACGAGCCGGTTCGACACTGCGGCGTACAACCTGCCGGGCCGCCTGGCACGAATTTGCGTGCGCGCATGCGCGGGATCGTCCGCGTTGGGATCGACGATCTCTGCAATGACATCGCCCGCCTGCACGTCGGTCCCGAGCGGATACGGATACACGATCACACCGCCGACCGGCGAGCGCATCATCGAGATGGCTTCGTGCGGAGTCTTCTCTCCGGACCACGTTGCGTGCGGATCGAACTCCCCTTCCACGACACCGATACGCGCAAGATGACGGAAGATGGCGTTCGCGTCGCAGCTCGCGAGTTCGTCGGAAACATCGGCTGCACCGCGCATTTCGATTGTCACGCTCACGTTGCCTTGCGGAATCGGATAGCGATCCCCGAGTGTTTGCCGCAGGTCATGCCACGGCTTGCTACACGTACCGTCGAAGAGCGTGGGCGTATCGGTCACGTGCACCAGCCCCGGATCGATCTCGGCGACGAACGGATCAAGCATGGCCTCGCACCAGGGCGCGACCACCATCCCGGCTATCGCCACGAGTTCGGTATGCGAATCCACGACGAAATCGGCGTCGATCGCGAGCTTGAGGAGTTCGGTCTGCATCGACTGCACTTCGGTCGGCGGACGCAAGGCGTCGAGCGTGTCACGCAGCGCCTGGCGAATGGCATCGATGTTGGCGTCGCCGTCCGCGCCGAGCTTGCCTTCCAGACGCGCGTCGAGACCCTTCGACAGATCGGGCCAACCACGGTTATAGTTGCCGCCGCCATCGAGCGCTTCGCGGCCGATCTGATTGCCGAGCACGTTGTCTGACAAACCGATCGGATTGGCAAACGGCACGATCACGAGTTCGCCCTTGAATTTGCCCGCGCGGTCCGCTGCAAGCGCGAGACTCAGCAAATGATGACCGATCAGCAAACCCGGCGTTTCATTGGCATGCAGCGACGCCTGAAAATACGCCTTGGGCCGCGCACCGATATTGCCGATGCGATGAACCTTCAGCGTGCGTTGCGTACCGGGACTGGACGACAGAACCGATACGGTTTCGATCACGTGTGCCATGAGAATTCCTCTTTCTTACTTCATGTCGCCGGAGACGTTCGCAGGCATGCCGCGACCGGACGACGATTTCGCCACATCGCCGTTACCCGCCGCGCGCGGATAAGCGCCGAGAAACAGCAGCACACCGGCGCCGACCACGACGATGGCAGCGTTGATGATCAGCACGGCATCGTAGCCATCGAGCATCGAAAGCAGCTTGCTGAAGGAGAACGGCCCGAGTCCCGCGCCCACCGCGAAGCCGATGAAGACACCGCCATAGATGGCCGAATAGGCGCGCATGCCGAAGTAACGCGAGACCAGATAGGCAAGCGCATCGTACTCCACGCCCGAGGACGTCCCGACGATCAGCACCAGCAGCGAAGCTACCCAGAAACTATTCACGCCATGTGCGAGCAACAGGAACGCGACCGCGCAGGGCAAAAGCATCGTGAAGACGACGAGCGGCGCCCAGATGCGATCCAGAAACCATCCCGTGATCAGCCGTCCCAGCACGATGCCGATGCCATACCACGACGCGATGCTCACCGCATCCGACATGCTGAAGCCGGACTTGGTCCAGAAGCGCTCCAGATTCGGCGCGATGCCCGCCAGCGACAGCGACAACAGAAAGAAGCTCGCGCTCAGAATCCAGAAGGCCGGCGTGCGCAAGGCCTGCTTCATCGTGAGTCCAGGCAACGCCGTGGATGCGTCGCTCGTGGCGTTCGCATGGGAACTGTTATCGACGGCCGGCTCGCGAAAGAAGAAGAACGCGATCGGCAACGTGATGACGAGCAGAAATGCGCCGAGGCTCACATACGCCATGCGCCAGCCGAACAGGTTGAGCATGTGAAACGCGTACTGCTTGATGAGCGCGCCGAAGATGCCGGTTCCGACCAGACAGATGCCAAGCGCGATGCCGCGTTTCTCCTTGAAATGCACGACCACGCTCTTGGTCCACGTAACGGGCAGCGTGCCCGCGCCAAGCAAGGTGATGATCGCGAAGATCGTATAAAAGGAAATGATCGAACTCGTCGTGAACGCCAGCAACATCCAGCCGATGGCGAGCCCCACCACCGAACACAGCACGATCTTGCGCGGCCCGATTCGATCCGCCAGCGTGCCGATGGTCGGCCCGAGCAAGCTGGAGCCGAAGAATAGGATCATGAAAGTGATCATGACCTGCGAGTCCGCCCAGCCGAAGGTTTTGGTCAGCGACGGCAGGAACACGCCCGCGCTATATGAGGCCATCGTGGTCAGGCTGGTCCCGATCCCTATCGTCGCCGCGAGGATGATGCCCCAACCCGTTTTGAATTCCCTTGCACCCGACACATCGTTCCCCTTGATCCAATTTAGCGTGAGCGATTGTGGAACAGCTCCGCATCGCGTTGATATTTGATCAAATAATCAAATGATCCGGTTGTATTCTTTTTCGGCAATAAAACGGTGTCAAGAAAAGGTCCCTCGCGTTGCGGATAATTTTGCGTCTCAACGACGCATCGCGTCCTGAATCATGCCGACCGGCAACAGCAATTGCGGCGCATAGCGCGCGACCGCGTGCGCCTTGATCGGCGCTGCGGACATCAGCGGAACCGGCAGGCGCGAGGCATCTCGGTCGACGGTGTAATCGGCTATGCGCTGACCAAGTGTGGTCGTCATCGCGATGCCGCGTCCGTTGCAGCCGATGGGCGCATACCAGTTCGGTCCGACCTCGAACAAGCGTGGCAGAAAATCAGGCGTGAGCGCAGCGCCACCGCGCCAGATGAAGTCGAAACGCACCTCGCCCAGTTGCGGAAAAATCCGCTCCATGCGACGCGCAAGCGAACGCAACAGACGCGGCTCGGCCATCCACTGCGTGAGCGGCGCCATGCCACCCGTGACGATGCGGCCGTCCACCGTGAACCGGAGTGCGAACAAATTATTGCGGGTGTCCGAGAGCGCTTCGTTGCCCTTGAGCATGGCGCGGCGCGCGGCCTGCGGCACGATCGAAGTGGCGAGCTGAAACACTGTCAGCGGCACGACACTGCGCGCGACCGCCGGCGCCAGCGCGCGCCGACCAGAAGGCGCCGCGTTCGTGCATT
This sequence comes from Caballeronia sordidicola, assembly GCF_001544455.2. Classification (GTDB taxonomy): domain Bacteria; phylum Pseudomonadota; class Gammaproteobacteria; order Burkholderiales; family Burkholderiaceae; genus Caballeronia; species Caballeronia sordidicola. The sequence continues at coordinate 12,157 of NZ_FCOC02000035.1, read as the reverse complement.
GCAGAATCGTGGTGGCGCGCACGGTGCCGGTCGGCGTGCGCAGAAGGTAACGGCCGCTCGCTGCATCGATGCGAAGCACCGGGGAATCGATATGGATTCGCGCGCCCTTCGCACTCGCCGTGCGCGCGAGTTCCTGTGTATAGGCAAACGGATTGAGATGGCCGCCGCTTTCGTCGTAGAGCGCGCCGTGGAACCATGCGCTGCCGATGCGCTCGCACGCTTGCGCGCGATCCATCCAGCGCGCACGTGAACCGGCGCGGCTCCAGGCATCCACGCGCGCTTTGAGCCCGTCCACCAGTTCGCCCGCATGCGCGGGATTGATCCAGCCGCCTTGAACGGCATCGCACTTCATGTCGTGACGAGCGATGAGATCGAACACCGCCTGCGCGCCATCCGCGACGAGACGTACGAGACGCGGGCCGTAATCGTCGCCGAGCACGCGCATTACATCGGCCGGGCCGACGCGCGGCAGGCTCGGCACCACGAGTCCGCCATTGCGTCCGGATGCCGCCGTTGCTGGATGCTCCGCTTCCAGCACAGTCACGCTGGCCCCGTTCTCGCGCAACGCCAGCGCGCTGTTGAGACCCATGATGCCCGCGCCGATCACCGCGTAATCGCAGTCGATATCCGCGTCCAGCCGATGGAACGCTGCCGCCGCGCCGGCCGTGGTCGGCCAGTAGTTCTGCCTGAGCGGGCCGCGTGGAGTGTCCGTGCTCATCAGGTCCTCGCGAGACTGAGCGTGCAAGCACCGTTCTTGCGGATGGCGGCACAGCCTGAAGCCAGCGCCTGAAGATCCTGCGGATCGACGCGCGCGACGACATTGCCCGCCAGCCAGCCGATCGGAAATAGCATGCGTCCGCCCGGACCGTAGAAGAAGCCGAGATCGAAGACCGGCTGCGGATTGCCGCCCCACATACGCGCCGGCACGTAGGCCAGCACCAGATCGCCAGCCTGCGGCGTGATCGTGGCGTTTTCCGGCGGCAACGCGCGGGCGTTGCGCGCCGGATCGATCATCGCGGTCGGCACCGGGCAGGAAATCTCCGGGCCGGTCCACATCGCGTGAATGGCGGGAATATCGCGCGGCGTAGCGAGCAAGTCCCACACGAACTCCGCGCTTTCGGGCGCTTGCTGGTCGAGCAAGGTGAAACGGGCTTGCAGGCCGCTGTTTGCTTCGGTCACGACAATACTTCGGGTGGTCATTTTTTCTCCGTGGTAAGGCATGCGGACTGGTTCGCCAAAGCCGCCACATTCGCATGACGATCATTTGATCAAATAATAAAACGTTAAGCAAGAGAATGTCTTGAGCGGGCCTGCTTTTCGACTTCGTTGGTCAAAAGCGCTTGACAGTGGGTTTTATAGCCCCGACACTGTGCGCAGATATCATTTGATCAAATTATTTCGGATGAACCGCATGACACTGACCGTCGGAAGCGCGCTGCCTGATTTCGAGGCGATCTCGTCGCACGGCCCGATGCGCCTGCACGACTGGCTCGGCGGCGAGTGGGCGCTGATCTTCGCGTTCAAGGCGATGTCCCCCACGTGCAGCACCGAGTTCGCCGTGCTCGAAACGCTGCACAAAGCGTACGAGGCGTGCGGCGCGCGCGTGCTCGGCGTATCCATCGACATGGACGAAACGGTCTCCGCGTGGCTCGGCGATTTGCGCGACGCGCTCGATTGCACACCGTCGTTCACGCTCGTCAACGACCCGAGCGGTGCGGTGCCGCGCTTGCTCGGTTTCATCGACGAAACGGCTTCGCAAGCCAGCCTATATCGCACCGCTCTCCTCGTCGCGCCGGATCGCCGCATTGCCATGACGCTGACTTATCCGGTGACGAACGGCCGCAGCTTCAGCGAAATCCTGCGCACCCTGAAGGCGGTGGAACTCACCGCGCAGCGCAAGGTCGCCACATCGTCGACATGGACGGACGGACAGCCCGTGATGCTGCCGCCATCGCTCGCGCAGGAGCAGGCCGAAGCGATGTATCCGCAAGGCGTAAAGGTTCTGCGTCCGTATTTGCGCATCGTCGCGCAGCCGTGAAAAGCGCAGTCCAGGAGAATTCAATGTCAGGTGTAAAGAGATTCGAAGTGCTGTCGCGGCAGCCCGTGTTCGGCGGCATGGTGTTCGGCAAGGACGGCCGGGTCGGTGCATACGAATTGTTGTCGGGCCGCGCGCATTGCGAGATCGACCCGGATGCGCCGCTCAATCGCGGCATCGTCAATCTGACGCGTGCGCCGCGTGCGGCCAACGGACGTGTGCAGTACAGCGTGGACTTTCATGTCTACAAGCCCGTCGATCTGTCGCGCGGCAATGGCTGGCTGTTCTACGAGTACCTGAATCGCGGCACGCAACGCGGCATCGTGCGAATCAACAATGCGCCCGTGGTGGCGCTGCCGTCGACGCCCGATGACATCGGCAATGGCTTTTTGATGCACGAAGGTTACGCGATCGTCTGGACCGCCTGGCAAGGCAATGTCGAGCCGGGCGGCGGACGCATGCTCGCGCAATTTCCGGTGGCGACCGAAAACGGCCAGCCGATCACCGGCACGGGCTGGGAAGAGTTCGTGCTCGATGCGCCCGATTCCATTCGTGGCGCTATCGTGCAGGAGATAGATGGCGAGCGCACTGTGATGACGCTGTCCTACCCCGCGGCAAGCACGGAACCCGCCCGCGCGACGCTCACCGCGCGCCAGCGCGAAAGCGACGCGCGCACGCCCGCGCCCGGCATCGAATGGCGCTTTCTGGATCGAAACACCATCGAGGTCCGGCGTCTGCCGCATTGCAAGCTGGATCGCGGCGCGATCTTCGAGTTCATCTACGAAGCGCAAGATCCGGTGGTGATGGGTCTCGGCTATGCGAGCGTGCGCGACGTGATGGCCTTCCTGAAATACGAATCGCACGACAGCGAAGGTACGCCCAATCCGCTTTGGCCGGAGGATGCCGCGCCTCGTTCTCGCGCGCTCGGCTTCGGTCTTTCGCAAAGCGGGCGCGTGCTGCGCGACTTCATCCATCAAGGCTTCAACGAGACGCTCGATTCACGCATCGTCTTCGATGCCGCTGTGCCGATCATTTCCGGCTCGCGTCGTGCGTGGGTCAACGCGGCATTCTCGCAGCCGGGCCGCTACTCGCGTCAGCACGAAGACCACAGCTATCCGGGCGACCAGTTTCCCTTCGCCTATCAAACACTCACGGACCCGATCAGCGGAAACACCGACGGCATTCTCGCGCGCGCGGAGGCATCGAACACGGTGCCGAAAATCATGCAGATGGACACCGACTCCGAAGCATGGTCGGCGCGCGCATCGCTGGTCGCGACCGATTGCGAAGGCCGCGATCTGCCCGGGCATCCGGACGTGCGCCTGTATCTCACGACCGGTATCGCGCATGGCGACTATCCGTTGCCGAAGTCGAAGGTCACGCGCCATGCCACCAATCCGCTCACGTATGGCGCCATACTGCGCGCGCTGGTCGTGGCCATGCGTGAATGGGTCGATGAAGACATCGCGCCTCCTCCAAGCGCTTTTCCCTCGCATGCGGACGGCACATGGTGGACGCGGGATCGATTCGACGAACGCTTCGAAGCGACGACTGGCATCGACAGTCCACGTGTCATCAACGAATTGCATTTGCTCGATCATTCGCAGGTTCCGCCCCGGCCGGGACCGCGTTATCCCGTGTTCGTCCCCGCCGTCGATAGCGATGGAAACGGCAGCGCGGGCGTGCGTCATCCGTTCGTCCAGGCGCCGCTCGGCACGCATGCGGGCTGGGCGCCACGCGCCGAAGGCTTCGCGCCGGGCGGCCTGTATAGCGTCTACGGTTCGTACATTCCGTTCGCGCGTAATGGCGTGCGCCCGGCCGACATTGAAAACGACCGACGTCCCGCGTTCGAGGCCCGCTACGCAAACACCGATGCGTGGCGCAGCGCGTTGCTCGCCGCTGCTGCATCGCTGGTCGAACAACGTTTCATGCTCGCCGACGACGCCGCGCGACTCGCCGCCGAACTCGATTGCGCCAACGATATTTTCCACATCATCTGACTCTTATGATCGATCACAACACTGTCGCGCTCGTCACCGGTGCCGATCGCGGGCTGGGCGCGATGTTCGTCGAAACCTTGGTCGCGCGCGGCGCGGGCAAGGTGTACGCAGCCACGCATCGCCCTGCCGATGCGAACGCTTTTCAGAACCCGCGTGTCGTACCGGTCACGCTCGATGTCACGAATCCGGAAGATGTGAAACGCGTAGCGGCGATCGCATCCGACGTGACCTTGCTCATCAATAACGCGGGCGTGAACACACAAACGGGCGCGCTGCACGCAAATCAGCCCGATCGCGCACGCCTCGAAATGGAAGTGAATTTCTTCGCGACGATCGCGATGGCCAATGCCTTCGCGCCGCATCTGATCGCATCGCGCGGCACGATGGTCAACATCCTGTCGGTGCTCGCGCGCGTGAGCCTGCCCGCGATGACATCGCTATGCGCATCCAAGGCGGCGGGCTTGCGGCTCACCGAAGGGCTCGATGCCGAACTCGCGCCGCAAGGCGTACGCGCCTACGCGGTGATGCCCGGCGCCATCGACACGGACATGAGCCGCGATTACGTCGGCGATAAACTCACCACGCGCGAAGTCGTCGATGCCACGCTCGATGCGATTGGCGGTGCGCCGCGCGAAATCTATATCGGTGCAATGGCGCAAGGCGTGGCCGGCATGCTGGCCGCGGATCGCTCCACACTGCACGCGCAAATTCTCGGCGGCGCGCAAGCGCAGCCTCAATGAGCGGGGAACGCATGAGTCAAATGATCGAAATCAAGAGCCATGATGGTCGGAGTTTCGCGGCATACAAAGCCGTTCCCGCGCAAGGCTCCGGACCTGGGCTCGTCTTGCTGCAAGAGATTTTCGGCATCAACGCGTACATGAAAAGCATGGCGGATCGCTTTGCGGAAGAAGGCTATGTCGTGCTCGTGCCGGATCTCTTCTGGCGCATGGAGCCGGGCGTGGTGCTCGGCTACGAAGAGGAAGACTTCGCGAAAGCGCTGGGCTTCAACGGGCGCATGGATATCGACCTCGCCGTGCGCGATATCGAATCCACGCTCGATGCCATGCGCATGCAGCCGGAACATGCGGGCAAGATCGGCGCGCTCGGCTATTGCCTCGGCGGCAAGCTCGCGATGCTCGCCGCCGCGCGCACGCAGATCGACTGTGCGGTGAGTTACTACGGCGTCGGACTCGATGCCTTCCTCGACGAGGTGCCCGCCGTTCAGTGTCCGATGGTCTTTCACTTCGCCGGCGACGATGCATTCTGTCCGCTCGACGCGCGCGAAGCGATCATGCGTGCGCTGGCGAACAATCCTGGCGTCGAACAATACGTGTATCCGGGATGCGATCACGCCTTTGCATCGCCAGGGCGCGCGCACTTCGACAAGCCTGCAACCACGATGGCCTACTCGCGGTCGCTTGCGCTGTTGCGCAAGGTCATGGGTCCGGTCCACGACCTGAACGCGCTGTGGGAGCGTCACTGCTATTACGAATTCGCCACCCGCGATGTCGATGCCGTCATGCCCACCATGGTTGCCGATCCCTACGTCAATCATGTTCCCACGATGACGGGCGGCGTCGGACACGACCAGCTCAAGCGCTTCTACAAGTACCACTTCGTCGATGCGAACCCCGCGGACACGCGCCTCATTCCGGTGTCGCGGACCATCGGCTCGGATCGTATCGTCGATGAATTCGTGTTCTGCGCGACACACGACCGCGAGATCGACTGGCTGCTGCCGGGACTCGCGCCCACCGGAAAGTACTTCGAGATTCCGATGCTGGCGGTGGTCTGCTTTCGCGGCGACAAGCTCTACAACGAGCATATCTACTGGGATCAGGCCTCCGTGCTCGTTCAGATCGGCGTGCTGGATCCGAAGGGCTTGCCCGTCGCCGGAATCGAAACGGCAAAGAAGATGATCGACGAGAGCGTGCCGAGCAACACGCTCATGCGCAACTGGGCATCGAGTGAAGGCAGGCCCGTCTGATCCGCACGCCGCATTCACCATCGCTTTCGAACGGCCCGCGTTGTTCGCGACACGGGCCATGACACTGTTAAAGCCAACGCCATGAAACTCGCCAAACGCATCACCGAAACATCGAAGAAGTCGTACGGCATGTACGAAAAAGCTCGTAACCTGCCCGGCGACACGTCCGATGTGATTCACCTCGAACTCGGCTGCCCGCACGCGGACACGCCGATGCCCATCAAGCAAGCCACCATCGACGCACTGCTGCGCGGCGACGTTCACTACAGCGACATGCGCGGCTTGCCCGCGCTGCGGCAGGCACTTGCCGAGAAGCTGCGCACGCGCAACAAGCTCGACGTGACCGAAAACGATGTTCTCGTAACGAACGGCCTCACGCATGCTTCGTTTGCGGCGTTCTTCGCGCTCATCGATCAGGGCGACGAAGTCATTCTGCTGGCGCCGTACTATCCGCAGCACATCGGCAAGATCGAAATGGCCGGCGGCAAACCGGTGATCGTCGATCTGGATCGAAAGAATTTTTCAATCGACCCCGCTGCGATCGAGCGCGCCATCACGCCGAAGACTCGCGCGATTGTGATCGTCAATCCGGCCAATCCGACCGGTCGCGTCTACACCCGCGACGAACTGAGCGCGCTCGCGGATATCGCGATTCGCCACGATCTCGCGGTGCTTTCCGATGAAGTTTACGAAGAGATCGTCTACGACGATGCGCGTCATGTAAGCATCGGTTCGTTGCCGGGCATGAAAGAGCGCACGCTCTCGATGTTCGCCTTCACCAAGTCGCACGCGATGGACGGCTGGCGCGTCGGTTTCATGACCGCTCCAGCCGACGCGATGCCCGCCTTGATCAAGATCACCGCCAACGATGTCACGCACGTCAACACGTTCATTCAGGCCGGCGCGCTGGCAGCCGTGAGCGGCGACCGCGCGATGCTCGAACGGCTGGTCGGTGAAGATGCGCAGAAGCGCGCGATCGTCGTGGAGAGTCTCAATGCCATGCGCAATGTGAAGTGCACGTCGCCGGAAGGCACGATTTACGCATTTCCGGATATCAGCGCGACAGGTTTGTCGGCTCAGGAATGCGCGGACCGAATCCTCAACGAAGCGCGGGTCGTCGTGGAAGCAGGCAGCTTCTATGGGGCAGCGGGCGAAGGCCATCTGCGCGTGTGCTTCGGCTCGGAATCGAAGGAGCGAATCGTCGAGGCGATGCAGCGCCTGCACACATTCTTCGATAAGCTCTGAGATATATTAAATGTAGTACTAAATAAAAAGGCCGATAATCAATCGGCCTTTTTTGTGCTTGTATTGCAATCTCTCAGAAGCGATGACGAATGCCGACATCCCCGACGATCTGATTCGGGCTCGACGATGTGCCAATACCGATGATCGAGGCGCGAGCGTCATGTCCCTGCATATGCTCAGCAAGCACCATCGCATATACGTCGGTGCGCTTGGACAGCGCGTAGTCGAGCGTCGTGCTCAACTGATTGAATCGCGTGGAGCCGAGCGTCGTAAGCGTGTAGCCGGTGGCTGCGGTCAGCGAAGGCGTGAAGGAATACGTCACGCCAAGTTGTCCGTTGCGAAACAGCGCATTCTCCACGCCTGCGCTACGAATGCCCGCGTATAGCGACTGCGTGTACATCGCATAGACGAAGGTCTTCTCGAAGCGATAGCTCGTCGCCACGCCCAACGTTCGCAAATAGCTTCCGCCCAGCACCGTGCGGCCCGTCGGCTGCCCGTAAATCGACGATATATCCAGCAGCGAGGACGTGCCGGCCACTTCCGTATAAGCCGCCGCAATGTTCCAGGCGCCTGCCGTGTAGCTCGCCGAATAGCTGTAAGAGCGGCCATTGCCGTTGATGTCGCCCGCGAGGTTGGAGAAACCGTACTGTGCGCCGAACTGAAGTCCGCTCCACACCGGCGTCAGATACTGAACCGAATTCGGCACACGCTGCGCGTTCGCACGGTCATTGGCGAACGGGTGATCCGAGAACTGTCCGAGGAACCACGTCGACGTTTCATACATGCCGAGCGTCAGACCCATGAAGTCATACTGATTACCGAAGGTCAGTGTGCCCCAGCGCTTGTCCCTCAGCCCGACGTAGGCCTGGCGGCCGAACAGCTTGCCGCCCTGCCCCAATGCGCCGGTGGTCGTGCTATAGCCGTTCTCCAGCACGAAGATGGCGCTCGTGCCGCCGCCCAGATCCTCGACCCCCCGAAAGCCAAGCCGATTGGCCTGCATCACCGAGTTGGTCGCCATCCAGTCCGTCTTCCCGCCGACGTTGCTGACATAGGCAACGCCGGCATCGACGATCCCGTACAACGTAACCGAGCTTTGCGCGCGCGCCTGCATCGGCACGCAGAGCGCGGCGCATGAGCCGAAGACCGCAAGCGCCGCGAGCCATGCGGGACGGGGCGATGGAGTTCTTGAAGTAGTGGTTATGATCATAGGGCCAGGAGTGTGAACGATGGGTTGTGGGTCAAACGCGCACCATCACAACTGGGCTCTGGCGGCGCTCCATCAATTGATCAAATAATCAAATGATTGAGCAGATTTTTCTGGTGCCAAAATTTCTTGTCAAGCAGCGAAGTTCAGCTTCACAACAGCGATTCAATTGGCTTATCGGCGCATTCCGCCGTGCACCGAGAACTGGTACCATAATCGCGCCAACCAACAGAAATGATCGATTGATCACACAACACCATGACCGAGCACTTCACGCGCGTCGTGAAACGATCCACCATGCAGGAGTCGATCTATGCGCAACTGCGCGCGTCGCTGATGCAGGGTCGCTTCGAGCCTGGCCGTCAGCTTACGGTCGCGACGCTGGCCGAAGCCTTCGGTTCCAGCGCCATGCCGGTGCGTGAAGCGTTGCGTCAGCTCGTGGTGGAGAACGGTCTGGTCGCACTGCCGAACGGAACCATTCAGGTTCCCGAGATCAGCAAGAAGCATCTGCGCGATCTGTGCGATGCACGCATTGCGCTGGAAGGTCTGGCAACTGAAATGGCCGCAAAGCATATCGATGAACCGGCGGTGCGCCGCCTACGCCGCCTGATTTCGGAGCATGAACTTGCCATCAAACACGATGGCATTCATGAAAGTCTTGTCAAGAACCAGGAGTTCCACTTCCTGATCTATCGTGCATCCGGCTCGACGGTGCTTCCCCCACTCATCGAAACGGTCTGGTTGCAGTGCGGGCCTTACATGCGGGTCATCACCGAAGAAGTCGAACGTGATGAAAAGGTGCCCTATAACACGGCGGGCACGGACTTGCATCATGTCGTCGTGGACGCGCTGGAAGCGCACAACGCATCGGCTGCGCGCAAGGCGATGGAAAAAGATATCCGGATGTCGTTCGACTTTCTGATCAAAACCATCGAAAAGCGAGAGGTTTTGGCTGCCGGATAGGGACGCAGCTTAGACTGGGCCGATTGCTCCCGCTCGACGCGATGACGTATTTCAGCCGTGAAACGGTGCTTGACCAGATTGCAGGAGAACGCACAACGAGCCGTAACGATCGAAGCGTTACGCGTTGCAACGGTTCTATGGTCAACACCGTGTTGACCAACGTGTTCATGCTTTGACTTCACCTGAAAGAGGGCAATGTGCCCGTTTTGGACAGCTTACTGACGCGTGAAATCGAATCAGATACGCAGCGGTGCAAATGGTGTTGGAGATCATTAATTTTGCTAGCGGTGTTCATAGGAGCGCTAATGCGGTCCATTAATTCTGCTAGCGCCGCCGACCGGTATCCGCAAACAAGCGTCTCTCGCGGTAGCGGCTGATCGCCCGATGCGCAGCATCGAAATGCTTTGATACCCTGAACACGGACGCCGGAACCGTTTCCAACAGCTTGTGGTGTACGCTGCAGAATTCAACTGTTGGATCAAGCCACTCGCGTTTCCAACGGGGAGCCGACACATCTGCATCATTTAGCACGAAGCATCTAAAGCAGTAAGGCATGCAGCGACGGTCGGCAAGCCATGCTGGCGGCGTCTGTATGTGGCTCAACCTGGCAACATCAAGACGCGCGAGCGTCGCGAATTGCTGCAGTGTAAAAGGCGATATTGTCGGGAAGAGTATCCATCCTGCGCTTCCCAGCACGGGCATCTCTTCTGAAACGCTGATTTCCCAAAGCGCCCCAACGCTGACCTGATAGCGTGCCGCCACCCTGCCAAGCCAGCTCCCGAAAGCCTCTTCATAGAAGGGCCTTGGAGCGACCGGCCAGAGACCCGAGTTACTGCGTGATTCGGCAGGCATGCTCAAGGTGCGTCATATAGATCAATTCGTCGCCGTTGCGAATCGCCAGCTCCGCGGCGTTGTTCAGCAGCGAAGATATTTCGCCGGTTAGTCCTCCAGTCGCACTCAAGACGAACTGAACAATCTCGCGTCTACTGAGATCCGAAGGTTTGCGCAGTGGAAGCACCCGTTCAAACGCGGCGAGCAGCCGTCGTAGACCTTCGCTTTCGCGCCAGCGCGGAATCTCAAATGGCGTATAACGGCTGATCATCTGAGTATCGGTTTGAAACGCCAATACAGCATCGCGTGTTCCGACCATAACCATACTGATCTGTAGGTCATTCGCGAGGAATTTAAGACGGTTCAGAGCCGCACGCTGCTCGCGATAGCTACCCGCCAGCAGGTGATGGACCTCGTCGACAACCAGCATCCGTGGAGATACGCGTCTGAGGATGTCACAAGCTAACCGCTCCAAAGAGGCCAACCAGGTAACAAATTTTGTTACCCCCGAGGGTAACAAGGTAACAACGCACCGCAAGTTAACGAAATTTGTTACCTCAAAGGGCGAACAGACCACGATTTCCTTAACGAATTTGAAGATCCGCGAGCGTCTTTCCGAGGTCGATTGGGCCGATTCGTTCGACTGGTCCAAGGAAGGACAAGAGGCTCGCGCCCGGCGTGCGTGTGAAATGCTCGGCTGGGAGATGGTGATCGCGGACCATGTGGATGATGGCCAATGGGGCGGCTTTCAAGTCCGGATCAACGAGTACATGGGCAACGGGCTTCACGAAGGTGCTGTCGCCGGCGAGTTCGGGTTTGAGCTGTATTCGGTCGACATGCTGCGCCTGGCCCGCGACCACATCACCGGTTGGGACCGCGAAGACACGTTCGACGGCTCCCAAACAAAACCGATCGAGATCCCGGAGGCGCTCATTGGAGTGCTGGCCTATCCTCTGTTCGAATATCAGCAGCGTCCGCAATAGCTTCGAGCAGATGTTCGAACAGAGTCACTTAAAGCGACTCTGTTCTTCAACTCGCGCAACCCCAGCCGGCGGTGGGCAATAACACCGGCATCTGTCGACGTAATGTGACCAGACGAAGACGGGAGTCCATCTTCGAGTGGCATCGCTCTCCCCTGGCAGCGGCCGGCAGACATCACGATCAAGCCGCGGCCGGTTTTCGGCCACACCACTCCCCAGCACTCAGGTGGGATAAAACAGGTGCATCTGCCGACGTATGTGGCTTGGCGGGGAGGCCTTGCAGACATGCTTCCACTCCTCCTCATGCAACGGGCGGCAGTACTTACCCAGTTGGGTTTCATTCTGCAATGCAGGTCGTACAAACGAGCCGGCAAACGTTTTTCAGTGGGACGTCGAATCGGCTTCCGATGCGGCCGTTGTCTCTTGACGACGCACGGGCCTAAGCTCTCCGCTCTCAGCATCTCGCCGAAGCTTAGAACACCAAACGTGTTCACCCCCTAGATCCAGCGACCATTCTTCAGTCACACACACCCTACCCTCGTCTGAGACAGTCCAATGCCCTGGCGCTCGATGGCTTTCCCAGCGGGAGTGCGCGCGCGGATTGATGTACGCGTCGATTGATCCGTCAGCATGAAAACTAATCGACTTAGGGCCGCCGTTGTGCCGAATCCAATGGATTGTCGACCCTGGCAAAATCTGTCGAATTTCCGATGCGCTCAGCGCGGCGTCGGCGCCAAACGCCGAAGATAAAGGGATTACGAAAGCGAAACCGAGCAAAAGGCGTTTCATCGCATCCTCCGACGGAAAATTACAGGTAGGCAAATGCGATTGCCCTTACGCGCCCTGCTTCATTGCCGAGTTCAACCGGCGTTTCGGCAAGCCACCGAAGAGCGACTATGACGCGCACCGGCC
>NZ_FCOC02000034.1 GCF_001544455.2 Caballeronia sordidicola | reverse complement strand
GCCGACGGCCGCGTGCTCGCCACCGCCGACCAGTACGCTGCAAAGCAGGCGGTTTTCGGTATCGATACCGCGTTGAAAGCGCTTTCCGAGCACAAAAAACAGTCCGAGCTGTCGGGGGTAGTTGAAACGCCCGTGGATCTGGTCACCAAAAAGTAGTAAGTATTTGCATGAAAAATGGGATTCGCACAGGTTTTGTCTGTCGAATTCTGTCTAAAATCTCAAGAACTGAGCATCGCTGCCGATAAATAAAGGAATAGCCAGGTCGTCAGGGCATCTTTCCGATAGTCGGCCAAGCGGTGCGTGGCATGGTTTTTACTGGCGCGAAGGACAGGAATTGCTCGGTGAAAGTGCTTGTTTGCAAACGATTGCGGGCGGCGAATTTCGGGGCATGCTGTCTGGCGCAATGGGACGAGGATGGACAATATTGTGTCTGCTGCTCCGGTCCTGACGGTGCGCGGTATCGGCAAAACCTACGTGGAGCCGGTCCTGACAGGCGTCACGCTGGATCTGCGTGCGGGCGAAGTGCTGGCGCTGACCGGCGAAAACGGCGCAGGCAAGAGCACGCTGTCCAAGATCATTGGTGGACTGGTCGATCCAACCACCGGTTCCATGACGCTTGGCGGCGCGCCGTACGCACCGGCGAGCCGCAAGGAAGCCGAGGTGCTCGGCGTGCGGATGGTGATGCAGGAACTGAACCTCCTGCCCACGTTATCGGTGGCGGAGAACCTGTTTCTCAACCGTCTGCCCCAACGCAAAGGCTTGAAGTTCGGCTGGATTGACCGGGCGGCGCTACGCGAGGACGCGCACCATGCAATGCGTCAGGTCGGATTGGATGCGATCGATCCCGACACGCTGGTGGGCGAGCTTGGCATAGGTCATCAGCAGATGGTCGAGATCGCGCGCAACCTGATTGGCGATTGCCGTGTGCTGATCCTCGATGAACCCACGGCCATGCTGACCGCGCGCGAAGTCGACTTGCTCTTCGAGCAGGTCGAGCGGCTGAAGGAGCGCGGCGTGGCGCTGGTGTACATCTCGCACCGGCTGGAAGAATTGCGGCGGATTGCGGGGCGCGCGGCCGTATTGCGCGACGGCAAGCTGGTTCACATCGACGCCATGGAGAACCTGACAAGCGACCGGCTCGTCGCGCTCATGGTGGGGCGTGACATTGGCGAGCGGATCGATCTGGGCGAGCGGCGGATCGCCGGCGTTGCACTGAAAGTCGATGGCATGCGCCGGGGCGACGTGGTCCGAGACGTGTCCTTCGAAGTGAAGGCGGGCGAGATTTTCGGCATCAGCGGGCTGATCGGCGCGGGACGTACCGAGTTGATGCGGCTGATCTACGGCGCGGACAAGGCGGATGGCGGCGTGGTATCGGTGGCGCATAAAGGCGCGGCGCTGACGCCGGTTGCAATCGCGTCGCCCGCCGACGCTGTCAGGAACGGCATTGCGCTCATTACCGAGGATCGCAAGGGCGAAGGCCTGCTCCTGCCGCAGCCGATCGCCGCGAATATTTCGCTCGGGAACATCGGCGCGGTATCGAGCAGAGGATTTGTTGATGGACGCCGCGAAGCCGCGCTTGCGCAAATGCAGATCGACGCCATGCGCATTCGTGCGGCCGGTCCGTCGCAACCCGTTTCGGAGTTGTCGGGCGGCAATCAGCAAAAGGTTGTGATCGGGCGCTGGCTCGCGCGCGATTCAACGGTGCTGCTTTTCGACGAACCCACGCGCGGCATCGACGTTGGCGCGAAGTTCGACATCTATGCGCTGATGGGCGCGCTCGCGCTGGAAGGACGCGCGCTGGTGGTGGTATCGAGCGATCTGCGTGAATTGATGCTCATTTGCGACCGGATTGGCGTGATGTCGGCGGGACGGATGACCGGAATTTTCGATCGCGATACCTGGACGCAGGACATGCTTCTCGCAGCGGCGTTCGCAGGCTATGCGAAACGCGACGAGATTCTCCAGGAACCCATCGTGCCGGATGCCAAAGCGCCGCCCGCCGAGGCAAGGGAGGTCGAACGATGAACCATGGACGGCAATAGAAGTACCTGTCGCGCGGCTCGAACTGCGGGACAGCAAATGCAAAAAAACGCAGCAATCCAAAAAGGCCGGCACGGGGATTCACGTCGGCGGACGGCCGGAACAGGTCGCGAAACAAGTTGGAGCACAAGCGGAACGGGTGCTGGTAGACGGGCGGTCCGATAAATGCGGATGTGAGCCGATGTATCGGAAAACCCATTGTGGGCGCCAATTAAAAGAGCAAGAGAAAGACCAAAAGTCGGAGAGAAGGACCAAGTATGGCGACGATCAAAGATGTAGCGGCCATTGCGGGCGTTTCGTTCACCACGGTGTCTCATGTCGTGAACAACTCGCGGCCCGTATCGGCTGAAGTGCGTGTCAAGGTCGAGCGTGCGATCCGGGAACTGGACTACGTGCCATCGGCCGTGGCGCGTTCTCTCAAGGCGCGCAACACGCTCACCATCGGCTTGCTGGTACCGAACGCGACCAACCCTTATTTCGCGGAACTGGCGCGTGGCGTGGAAGACGGATGCGCGAAGAACGGCTACTGCATGTTCTTCTGCAATTCGGACGACGACCCCGCCAAGCAGCGCAGCTACCTTCGCGTACTCCAGGAAAAGCGCATCGACGGGCTGGTGATCGCATCGGCGGGAGAAGACGCGGTGCTCGCCCAAAGCCTCGCCGGCGCGCGCGAGCCGCTGGTCATTCTCGATCGGAACATAGAAGGGGTATCGGCGGATCTGGTGCAGATCGACCACGAAAAAGGTGGCTATCTCGCGACGCGCCATCTGCTGCAACTCGGACATTCGCGGGTCGCGTGCATTACCGGGCCCATTGCCACGGCGGTCAGCGCCATGCGCGTTCACGGTTTCATTCGCGCGATGGCGGAGCGCGGTATTGAAATAGAGCCGCATGCGATCCAGCAGGGCGCATTTTCCGCGACGGGCGGTTACGAAGCGGCGTCGCAACTGTTCGATACCCTCAAGCCCACTGGCATTTTCGCGTGCAACGACATGATGGGCGTAGGCGCGCTGCGGGCGGCGGCGGAGCGGGGAATCAACGTGCCGCGGGATTGCTCGATCATCGGATTCGACGACATTGAACTGAGCCGGTACACCTATCCGGCTTTGTCGACGGTAGGTCAATCGGTACGGGAACTGGGTGAACTGGCCGCGCAAACGCTGATTGACCGGATTGCCGGCAAGGTGCCAGCGAGCACGCGCAGGCGCGTGGTTACGCCGCACATGATCCTGAGGGAATCGACCGGTGTAGTGCCGCAGGAACGTCTGGGCGAAGTCTCGCAAAAGCATTGACCGGTGTTTCGGCAGCAGTGGCCGGAGCAATGACTCCGGCCCCATCTAAATACCTACTACATTAGAATATTTGAAGCGCATTTGTTGCAAAGCAGCACCAGAAACACTCAACATCAATTCGTCTGACGAAATAACATTTCAACATTTTCCTAAAGTGCGTGGCTTG
Organism: Caballeronia sordidicola; assembly: GCF_001544455.2. Classification (GTDB taxonomy): domain Bacteria; phylum Pseudomonadota; class Gammaproteobacteria; order Burkholderiales; family Burkholderiaceae; genus Caballeronia; species Caballeronia sordidicola. Next base: position 34,895 of record NZ_FCOC02000034.1, on the reverse strand, counting down.
CAGGCCGTAAATCCTGAGCAAGCAGGCGCGTTTAGTCGCATCGTGGAAACACGATGGTCGATGTCAAACGCCCGCTGCCGGTTCTCTCAACACGCGGCTTCAAGGAAAATCATGAACATGAGTCTCACGATCAAGGCCCGTCTGGGCCTTACGATGGCCTTCCTCGGCCTGCTGCTCGTCGCAATCGGCGGCCTTGGCTACTACGGAATGACGCAGGCCAACCGCGCCTATCGCGATACTTTCGAAAACCAGATGCCGAGCGCGAACGCCGTGAGCAACGCCGAACTCTATTCGGCTCGCGAACGCCTCGTGTTCGATCGCGCCGCTTTTCTCGCCGGAACACCCGAAGCCGCTTCGACCATGGAACGGGGCGCGACGATGCGCTCCCGCGCCGATGGCTACTGGAAGAAATACACCGAACTTCCCGTGGAAGACGCGCAGGAAAAGCAACTCGCGGATGCGTCGAACGCCAAGCGCCTAGCATTGCAAAAGTTGATCGATGGCGGTTATGACGCGGTGAAAGCCAACGATCAGGCGCGCATCGTGGAATCGGCAAAGGCCATGCAGGCGGCGTACAACGAACTCTCGGGCGCCAACGACGCCCTGCGCAAGTTCCAGTTCGACGCCGCGCGCCAGGGTTACGACGCGGCCCAGAGCGCTGCATCGACGTTCGAAACGCTGAGCCTGGGCGCGATCGTGATTGGCCTGATTGCCGCCGCGCTCTCGTGGTTCGCGCTGCGCCGTGCAATCGGCCGGCCGCTCGACGAAGCCATCGGACACTTCGACGCAATCGCCGCCGGCGACCTGCGCCGCGAGGTCAACGTCAGTTCGCGCGACGAAATGGGCTTGCTGTTGCAAGGTCTTGCGCGTATGCAGACGAGCCTTGCCACGACGGTGCGCAGCGTGCGCTCGGGCAGCGAATCCATTGCGTCGGCAACCAAGCAGATCGCGGCGGGCAATATCGACTTGTCGTCGCGTACCGAGGAACAGGCTTCTGCACTCCAGGAAACGGCGTCAAGCATGGACGAGCTGACCGGCACCGTGAAACAGAACGCCGATAACGCCCGTCAGGCGAGTTCGCTTGCGGCGAATGCGTCGGAGATCGCGAACAAGGGTAGTCGCGTGGTTGCACAGGTCGTCGGCACGATGGGCGATATCAACCAAAGCTCGGCAAAGATCTCGGACATCATCACGATCATCGAAGGAATTGCGTTTCAGACGAATATTCTTGCGCTCAACGCAGCGGTCGAGGCAGCGCGCGCAGGAGAAGAGGGCCGTGGCTTTGCGGTCGTGGCGGGCGAAGTGCGCAGCCTGGCGCAACGCTCATCGGCGGCGGCGAAGGAAATCAAGGGCCTTATCGATACTTCCGTGGAGCGGGTCCAGTCGGGCACGTTACTGGTCGACGAAGCCGGCCGGACGATGGACGAGATCATCGGCGCCGTGCAGCGCGTGACCGACATCATGGGCGAGATCGCGGCGGCGTCCGAGGAACAGAGCAGCGGTATCGAGCAGGTCGCGCGTGCCGTCACGCAAATGGATGAAGTGACGCAGCAGAACGCGGCGCTGGTGGAAGAGGCCGCTGCTGCCGCGCAGTCGCTGGAAGATCAGGCGGCGAAACTGCGCCAGGCGGTGGCGGTATTTCATCTGGACGATGACGGTTCGGTGACGGGAGGCATGGGTCAAACGGCTTCGCGGCATGTGTCTGTAGCCGCGGCGAAGTCCCGGCCTGCCGGTTCGCCCAAGACGAAGCGTATGCCCTTGGCCACGCAGGCCAAACCAGTGGCCGCCGCGGCGCGTCCTTTGGCGGCCGCCGGCGGCGACTGGGAAACTTTCTGATCCTGTTTCCAACTAGGACTTTGGGCGCGCCGCGAGCTTTTTCGCGGCGCGTTTTTTTCGTTCGGCGCTTGGATGCCTGTTCGGCCGGCCCGATTACAGCGTCGACCCTGCAACGTCGACCTGCGGTTTAAACGATCGTTTGATATCAACGCGTCTGTACGAGCAAGCTTTCAGAGCGCGTATCCGACTCGCGGCCCGGGTCCGGTTCCCCGTACACTGTGCGCATCCTCGTTCAGGCTGTCATGCCTGAATGCTTCCGATAATCACCACAGGACACGCCATGACCGAATCCACTCTCGCCGCGCAACTCGTGCAGGCCCGTCGGCAGCGAACGCTGATCGAGGAACTCGAGTCGGCAGATATTCCCGCCGACGCCAACGCGGCGTACGTCATTCAGCAAGAAGTCCTGTCACTGACGGGCGCGCGAATCGGCGCATGGAAAGTGGGCGCCCGTGCGCCCGGTGCGCAGGCGAACACCGCGCCTGTCGATGCCGAACTCGTCCACACGTCTCCTGTCCGTATTGCGCATGCGGCGTTCTTTCGCGTGCTGATCGAGATGGAAATAGCATTTCGGTTTTCTTATGCCCTGCCGCCGCGCGCTGAAGCTTACAGCCGTAGTGAAGTATTCGCGGCGCTGGGCGGCATGGCGGTCGCGCTCGAGGTGGTCGACAGCCGTTTCGCACAATGGCCGAATCTCGCGCCGCTGGCTCAGCTCGCCGATTCGCAAAACAACGGCGCACTGATCGTGGGCAAGATGGAGCCGTATGAAGTCATCGCACCGGGTTTGGACTTTCTGTCGCCACAACTCGAACTGAGCGTCGATGGCGTCTCGATCGTGCCGCCAAGCGCAGGCAATCCGGCGGGCGATCCGCGCGAGCTGCTTGTGTGGTTCGTCAATCACTGCAGCGCGCAGGGGCACACGGTGCAGCCTTTCTGGACCGTCACAACCGGCTCCTATACCGGAGCGCGCCGCATTGAAGGGCCAGGTGTGGTGAGCGGGAGAATTGACCGTATCGGAGACATTGAACTGATTCTGGAGTAAGCAGGCAAGGGGTGGCCCTTACACACCACAAAAAGCTCAACGCTTGAAACAGGCACTCGCGGATCGTCGAACGAGTGCCTTTTTTTATTGTTTAAATCCCTTTGCGCATATCGGGTATTGGTGAGTTTGATTGCGTGCGTAAAGGCGCAAAAGCGCGGGTTACGGTGGTCAACCGATGGCAATGCGGTTCGTTGTGTGTAGGAAAGAGCACGCGGTAATGACATCGATTGAAAAGCGTTATTGAACGTGAGCGTACCTTGTTGTCAAAAAGGGCATTACGTCTGCATCGTTTGGGCTTCGCTGCGCGTATATACGTATGCAGCGAGGCAATCCATCCGCCGATACACAAGCTTTATACCGGTGGATAACATGTGGATGAGCTGTGGATGAACGGAGGATAAGCGTGGCTGACGCGAATGGTTACATGGCATAAACGCCCCATGCACAAACGTTGCGCGCACTTCATCTGCGGCAGCAGCAGCCATACGCTTTGGCTGCTAGCGTGTCGCATGGGTCCAGGGCTTGTACAGCAAGGCTGTGCAGCTATTGCCGAAGACGTTTCGCGAGTCGGGATGATGATTGTAGGTGAACGAAAATATTCCACCAAGCTAGGAATACTTCGAAGCAAATCAGCAACGCATTTGCATGAAAAAAAATTCGAATAGGTTTAGGATGAACTGAAGCGATGTTGTTCTGATTAGGCGCGCCGCGCACGCATTGCTTTCTGACTTCGGCGAGGAGGTAGCATGGATATCTACAGCAGTTTCGCGACCCGCTTCGAAAAAACCCGCGAGGAGGAATTCTCGCTCGAAGAGTATCTCGCGCTCTGCAAAGACGATCCTGCAACGTATGCAACAGCGGGCGAACGGATGTTGGCGGCTATCGGGGAACCGGAGTCGGTCGACACGCGCACGGACCCGCGTTTATCGCGTGTGTTTGCAAACAAGGTGATCAAGGTGTATCCGGCATTTCGTGAGTTCTACGGAATGGAGGAAGTGATCGAGCAGGTGGTGTCGTACTTCCGGCATGCAGCCCAAGGGCTGGAAGAGAAGAAGCAGATCCTGTATTTGCTGGGTCCGGTGGGCGGTGGCAAGTCATCCATTGCCGAACGCTTGAAACAACTGGCTGAGCGTGTTCCCTTCTATGCAATCAAGGGTTCGCCCGTCAACGAGTCGCCGCTCGGGCTTTTTGACTACGACGAAGACGGTCCCATTCTCGAAGAGCAATACGGCATTCCGCGCCGTTACCTCAAGAACATCCTGAGTCCGTGGGCCGTGAAACGCCTTCACGAATTCAATGGCGACATCCGCAAGTTCCGCATTGTTCGCCGCTACCCGTCCATCCTTCGCCAGATCGGTATCGCCAAGACCGAACCGGGCGATGAAAACAATCAGGACATCTCGTCACTCGTCGGCAAGGTCGACATCCGCAAGCTCGAAACCTACTCGCAGGACGATGCAGACGCCTACAGCTACTCTGGCGGCCTGTGTCTTGCGAATCAGGGCTTGCTTGAGTTCGTGGAAATGTTCAAGGCGCCAATCAAGGTCTTGCACCCGCTTTTGACCGCTACTCAGGAAGGCAACTTCAAGGGCACGGAAGGCTTCGGTGCAATCCCGTTTGACGGCGTGGTGCTGGCTCACTCGAATGAGTCCGAATGGAAGACGTTCCGCAATAACAAGAACAACGAAGCATTGCTCGATCGTATTTTCGTGGTGAAGGTACCGTACTGCCTGCGCTATAGCGAAGAGATGAAGATCTACGAGAAGCTGCTGCGTAATTCTTCATTGACGGACGCCGTATGCGCGCCGGGCACGCTCAAGATGATGGCGCAAATGGCGGTGCTCACGCGTCTTCATGAGCCGGAAAACTCCAGCCTCTTTTCGAAGATGCAGGTCTATGACGGCGAGAACCTGAAGGACACGGATCCCAAGGCGAAATCGTTTCAGGAGTATCGCGATTTCGCGGGTGTAGACGAAGGCATGAACGGCGTTTCAACCCGTTTCGCGTTCAAGATCCTCTCGCGGGTATTCAACTTCGACTCAACGGAAGTTGCTGCTAATCCGGTCCACCTGATGTACGTGCTAGAACAGCAGATCGAACGCGAACAGTTCCCGCCGGAAACCGAACAAAAGTACCTGTCGTTCATCAAGGACGTGCTGGCGTCGCGGTATGCCGAATTTATCGGCAAGGAGATTCAGACTGCGTACCTGGAATCGTATTCCGAGTACGGTCAGAACATCTTCGACCGCTATGTGACTTATGCCGATTTCTGGATTCAGGACCAGGAATTCCGCGATCACGATACAGGCGAAAGCTTCGACCGTGCTTCGCTGAATGCGGAACTGGAAAAGATCGAGAAGCCGGCGGGCATCAGCAACCCGAAGGACTTCCGCAACGAGATCGTGAATTTCGTGTTGCGGGCGCGTGCGGCAAACGGCGGCAAGAATCCTGCGTGGATCAGCTACGAGAAGCTGCGCGTGGTGATCGAGAAGAAGATGTTCTCGAATACCGAGGAGCTTTTGCCGGTGATCTCGTTCAACGCCAAGGGATCGGCCGAAGAGCAGCGCAAGCACGAGGATTTCGTGAACCGGATGGTCGCGAAAGGTTATACGCCGAAGCAGGTGCGTCTCTTGTGCGACTGGTATCTGCGCGTACGCAAGTCTTCGTAATGTGTCGAATCGCAAGAAGGGAGAAACGAGCTGCTCCAAGCGAAACCAGGCAAAACGTGATTGAATCAGTTGTGTGTTGCTAGTTCCATAGTCATACGTTCGCATTGCGCCGGCAGCAAGCCGGCGCAATGCGAACATCTTGGCGAGTGCGTGTCGGTCCAACCCGCAGCGTGCGGTTCAGGTCACGAGCGTTTCGCTTCCTCGCCAATTACGCGGGAGACTGGATGTGCTGCATCAAATCATCGACCGCAGGTTAGCCGGTAAGAACAAGAGCATTGCCAACCGCGAACGCTTTTTGCGTCGTGTCAAAAACTACATTCGCCGCGCGGTGTCGGACGCCGTTCGAGACCGTAGCATCAAGGACATTCAAAGCACGCAGAGCATCACCATTCCGAAGAAGGACATTGCCGAACCATCGTTTCGGCACGGCCCTGGCGGAAAACGTGAGCTTGTGCATCCGGGTAACGCCGAATACGTTCGTGGCGACAAGATTGCGCGTCCGAATGGCGGCGGAGGCGGTGGCGGCAAGAGTGCGAGCAACGAGGGCGAAGGGCAGGACGACTTCGTGTTCGAACTCTCGCGCGAAGAATTCATGCAGTATTTCTTCGATGACCTCGAACTGCCGCGCCTCGTGAAAACGCAATTGGCGGCGGTCCCGACATGGAAGAACGTACGCGCGGGTTTTTCGGCGGAGGGCACGCCGAATAACATCGACGTCGTGCGGTCGTTGCGCAGCGCGCTTGGACGCCGCATTGCCCTGGGTTCGCCCTTGTCACGTCAATTGCACGAAATGGAGCGCCAGCTTGAAGTGCTTCTGGACGAAAAAGGTGACCCCGACGAGATTGCGCGTCTCGAAGCCGAGATCGTGATCATGAAAGGACGTATCACGCGGATTCCTTTTATCGATCCGTTTGATTTACGGTACGTCAACCGGACCAAGCAGCCAACGCCGTCGAGCAAGGCGGTGATGTTCTGTCTGATGGACGTCTCGGGCTCCATGGACGAACAACGCAAGGACCTGTCCAAGCGCTTCTTCATTCTCCTGTACCTGTTCCTGAACCGGAATTACGAAAAGATCGAAGTGGTCTTTATCCGGCATCACACGCGGGCGGAGGAAGTCGACGAAGAGACTTTCTTCCATTCAACGGAAAGCGGCGGCACGGTGGTGTCGAGTGCGCTCGAGTTGATGAAGAAGATCATGGACGAGCGTTATTCGCCATCGGAATGGAATATCTACGGCGCACAGGCCTCGGACGGTGATAACTGGACCGACGATTCGCCCAAGTGCCGCAAGCTTCTCTCCGAGGATATTCTTCAGAAGGTGCGTTATTTCGCGTATATCCAGGTGGCGCCGGAAGAGCAAAACCTCTGGGTTGAATATGCGCATCTGGCGCAGAACGCGCCCGAACTCGCGATGAAAAAAGTCGAATCGGCTGCGGATATCTATCCGGTCTTTCGCGAACTGTTCGAGAAACAACAGGCGGCTGCATGACGACAAGGCACTTGGACAACGAAGCACGTGGGTATCATCTGAAACCCGGCGAAGAACTGAAGGCGCAAGACAGCGCGCCGCAAAAGGCCAGGAAGCCGCAGGCACGCGCGACGCCGGAAGGAGACACCATGAACGTGGCGGAAAAAAGGCCGTTGCCGTGTCCATCGGACTGGACGTTCGAACTCATCGAGGAATATGACACCGAGATTGCGCGCGTGGCGCAGCGCTATGGGCTCGACGTATATCCCATTCAACTCGAACTCATCAGCGCCGAGCAGATGATGGACGCGTATGCGTCGGTAGGCATGCCGGTGAATTATCGGCACTGGTCATTCGGCAAGCACTTTCTTTCCACGGAGAAGAGTTACCGGCGCGGGCAAATGGGTCTTGCCTATGAGATCGTCATCAATTCGAATCCGTGTATTGCGTACCTGATGGAAGAGAACACGATGACGATGCAGGCGCTCGTCATTGCACATGCCGCGTATGGGCATAACTCGTTCTTCAAGGGCAACTATCTGTTCAAGCTGTGGACGGATGCGCATGCGATTATCGATTATCTGGTCTATGCAAAGAATTACATTGCGGAATGCGAGGAGCGGCACGGGATAGATCGAGTCGAGGAATTGCTCGATTCTTGTCACGCGCTGATGAATTATGGCGTCGACCGGTATAAGCGGCCGCAGAAGTTATCGCTGGCAAAGGAAGCTGCCGCCCGGCGTGAACGTGAAGCGTATTTGCAATCGCAAGTGAATGAACTCTGGCGCACGCTGCCCAATAAAAAGGCGACGACAACTGAAGAGATCGAAAGCCGGTATCCACCGGAACCACAGGAAAACCTGCTGTATTTCGCGGAAAAAAATGCGCCCTTGCTCGAACCTTGGGAGCGCGAAGTGATTCGGATCGTGCGCAAGGTGGGGCAGTATTTTTATCCGCAGCGGCAAACGCAGGTCATGAACGAAGGCTGGGCGACCTTCTGGCATTACACGCTGCTCAATACGCTGTACGCGGAAGGTCGGCTTGAAGACGGCTTCATGATGGAGTTCCTCCATTCGCACAGCAACGTGGTGTACCAGCCGCCCGTGACCAAGCAGTATTACAGCGGCATCAATCCGTACGCGCTCGGATTTTCGATGATGAGCGATATTCGCCGCATCTGCGAAAACCCGACGGATGAAGACCGCGAGTGGTTCCCTGAACTCGCTGGCAGCGATTGGCTTGAGGCATTGCATTACGCCATGCGCAACTTCAAGGACGAAAGCTTTATTGCGCAATATCTGTCGCCGCATCTGATTCGGGAAATGCGCCTGTTCTCCATTCTTGACGACGACATGCGCGACTCGCTAGAGGTATCGGCCATTCACGACGAAAGCGGCTACAAGTACGTGCGGCAGGCGTTATCGCGGCAATACGACATGCATCATCGGGAGCCGAACATCCAGGTGTATTCGGTGAATACGCGCGGCGACCGAAGCTTGACGCTGCGGCACTTCATGACCGACAACCGTCACCTCACCAACGACAGCGAGGAAGTGCTGAAGCACATGGCACGGCTGTGGCAATTCGACGTGTACCTTGAAAGCGTCGATGAAAACGGCACGGTCAGGAAACGTTTCGACTGCAAGTACACGGGGGCGGAGCGGCGCTGATCCGGCTGGAAGCCTCACTTAGCAAAACGGCTCGCCGATCCATTCGGCGAGCCGTTTCGTTGTTGCGCAGTCAGATCTTGTCTTAGACCTTGTCGATGGTGCGAGTCCCTTCTGCCTGACCTTCTTCGTTTTGCGTGAACAGGTCCCAGGCCGCCATGAACAGCGCGGCAATCAGCGGCCCGATAACAAACCCGTTGATGCCAAACAGTCCCATCCCGCCCAGCGTTGAAATCAGCACGACCCAGTCCGGCATCTTCGTGTCCTTGCCTACAAGAATCGGACGCAGGATGTTGTCGACTAAACCAATGATCACCACGCAGAAGGCGATCAGGATCACGCCTCGCCAGATGTCGCCGGTAAGCAGGAAATAGGCGGCGGCTGGCGCCCAGACGAGCGCGGCGCCGATTGCCGGAAGCAGCGATAGGAAAGCCATCAGAACGCCCCAGAGCAGGGAACCCTGGATACCGAGAAACATGAAAATCATCCCGCCGAGAAAACCCTGAGCAGCCGCAACGGCAATATTGCCCTTCACGGTTGCCCGCACGACGGTGGTGAACTTCGCAATCAGGTGCTGCTTGGGCGCTTCGTCAAGCGGCAATGCGCGGCGGATGCGCCGGCCGATTTCGCCGCCATCGCGCAGCAGGAAGAACACCAAGTACAGCATCACGCCAAAGCTGATCACGAACTGGAAAGTGTTCTGGCCGATGCTGAGCGCCTGAGTTGCGACAAACTGGCTGATTGCCGCTGCGCCATCGGTAAGCCGTTTCTGGATGCTTGGAATATCCGTGAGCCCGAAGCGACCGAGCAGCGTCTGTACCGACTTGGGCAATACGTGAATGGCTTCCTGGAAGTATGTCGTGAAATTCGGCTGGCCCGACTTGATCTGCGTGTAGGCAAGGCCGATTTCCTGGACCAGCGTGGCCGCAACGAAGCTCAGCGGCAGGATCACGATCACGATGGTCACGCCGAGCGTCGCGAAGGCGGCAAGATTACGGCGCTTGCCGAATTTGGCGGCGAGGTATCGCTGCATGGGCTGGAACAGAATGGCGAGAATCGTGCCCCAGAAGATCGCGCCGAAGAAGGGCGTCAGGATCCAGCAAAGCGCGACGGTAACGACGAACAGCAGAAAGTGGAAAAAATGCTGGTGAACCGAGTGGTTATTCATAAAAGCCTTGAAGGAAGCTGATTCATCAAGTGGCTGCGGCAAGCTCCGGTGCCGGTGCACCCATAGCAAGAAGATGGCCCGATGCTAGCACGCACGCGTTTTGACTCCGGCGCGCGCTGGCTTGCAGACATCGTCAAACCGGTTATAATTGAGTGCTCACTCATTAATTTAATCCGCTAGAAATTTCTGATGGCCCGACCCAAGAGTGACGACAAACGCAACGCGCTGCTGCTCGCCGCTGAACAGGTGTTTGCCGAGCGTGGACTGGCTGCCGCGCCCACTTCAGCCATTTCGAAGCAGGCGGGCGTCGCGGAAGGGACGTTGTTCACGTATTTCCGCACCAAGGACGAACTGGTCAATGCGCTGTATCGTGCGATCAAGCTCGAACTCGCCGATGTCCTGATGTCGCATTTTCCCAGGCAGGGACCGGTGCGTGACCGTCTTGAGTATCTATGGAATGCGTTTGTAAGTTGGGGCGTGGCCAATCCGCAGCGCCTGAATGTGCTGGACCAGTTGTCGGTGGCGGATATCGTCACCGAGGAATCGAAGGCGGTTGGCTACGAACCCTTCGCGGAAATCGAAGCGCTGGCGCTGTATAGCATCGAGACGCAGGTTCTGGAGGCGTATCCGTGCGAGTTCATCGCGGCGACCATGAAAGCGCTGGCCGAAACAACCATGGGATTCATGAGCGCTTTTCCGGATGAAGCGGACCGGTATAGGAAGGTCGGCTTCGATGTTTTCTGGAACGGCGTTGCGCGTCACTCAGCTTAAGTAACGCAGCATCATCAGATCGGAAGCCAATCGAATCGTTTGTTTAATGACTGATTACTCACACAATTAAACCGAAAGGATGTGCACATGAGCGAATGGACTACTGCGGATATCCCGCCGCAAACGGGCAAGCTGGCTGTCGTGACGGGCGCAACGGGCGGACTGGGATACGAAACATCGCTGGAACTGGCTCGCGCCGGAGCGGAGGTGATTCTCACGGGCCGCAACGAAGCGAAGGGCCGGGCCGCGCTTGAACGCATTCGCCACGAAGTGCCGGGCGCGCGAGTCCGCTTTGAGATGCTCGATCTGGCGAGTCTCAAATCGATATCGCGTGCTTCGGCGCATTTGCTCGCGGATGGCGCGCCCGTCGATATCCTGGTGAACAATGCCGGCGTAATGATGCTTCCGCAACATGAAAAGACCATCGACGGCTTCGAGCGACAGTTCGGCACGAACTATCTCGGGCATTTCGCGCTGACCGCGCAGTTGCTGCCGCTGCTGCAAAAAAGCGCTGCGCCGCGGGTGGTGAACCTGAGCAGCCTCGCGCACCGGCGAGGGAAGATCGCCTTCGATAACCTTCAAGGCGAGCGCGCGTACAAGGCGTGGCCTGCGTATGAACAATCGAAACTTGCCATGCTGATGTTCGCGCTCGAGTTGCAACGCCGTAGCGACGCCAACGGCTGGGGTCTCATGAGCAACGCCGCGCATCCCGGATTTGCACGAACGGATTTGATCGCCAATGGACCGGGAACATCAGGCATGTTCGCCATGCTCAGCCGTATGCTGTCGCGGTTTCTTAGCCACAGCGCGGCCGAAGGCGCATTGCCTACATTGCTAGCCGCCACGGCGCCCGAAGCGCGCGGCGCGGCGTACTATGGTCCGAAAGGTTTCCAGGAACTGATTGGGCCGCCGTCGGAAGCTCGCATCTTTCCTCAGGCGGCTGATGCGGCGGTCAGCGCGAAACTCTGGGATGTATCGGTGAAACTCACTGGCGCGCACTGGCCGGAGAAAGCATGAAAGTCATCATTTTTGGCGCCACGGGAATGGTCGGGCAGGGCGTGTTGCGCGAATGTCTGCTCGATCCTGACATTGAACGTGTGCTCGCGGTCGGGCGTAGTTCCACCCGGCAACTGGACCCCAGGTTCACGGAGATCGTGCACAGCGATCTCTTCGATCTCTCGGCGATCGAAGACAAGCTGACCGGTTTCGATGCCTGCTTTTTCTGCCTCGGCGTGTCGTCGTTCAGGATGAACGAAGCCGATTACGCGCACCTGACGTATGACCTGACGTTTGGCATTGCGCGAACGTTATCGCGGCTGAATCCCGCGATGACCTTTTCGTACGTCTCGGGTTCGGGTACGGACTCGACCGAGCGCGGCAACAGCATGTGGGCGCGCGTGAAGGGACGCACGGAGAACGCGCTGCTGCGCATGCCGTTCAGGGCGGCTTACATGTTTCGCCCGGGAATGATCCAGCCGATGGATGGGATCCGCTCGAAGACGCCGATGTATCAGGCGATCATTTCCATCGCGCGGCCCTTGTTTCCGCTGTTGCGGCGCTCGTTTCCCAACGCGATCACGACAACCCAGCAACTTGGCCGCGCGATGATCGTCACGGCGAAAGAGCGCGGGCCGTCGAGAGCGCTGGAACCGCGGGATATAACGAAGTACTAGCGTGCTGCACGCGCCGGTCAACGCCGGCGCGTTCGTCAGCGGTCATCGATCCATCGACAATCAACGCGCCGCATCGCCCCAGCGATATTCCTTCGTCGCATCGTCGAGCTTTGCTTTCAACGCCTCATCGAGATGGAAGTCGACGGCCGCGAGGCTGTCCGTCAGTTGTTCCGGCTTGCTCGCGCCGATGATCGCCGAGGTGATCGCCGGATTCGCGAGCACCCAGGCGACCGAGGTCTTCGTCAGCGACTCGCCGGTTTCGCCCACGATCTGCTGCAGTTTCCCGATGGTCTCGAACTCGCGCTCATGCCAATACCGCTGCGAATACACTTCGCCAGCCTTGCCCACGGTTGCGGTAAAACGGCCGTCGGACGGTTTGGCGTCGTGCTTGTGCTTGCCCGTGAGCAAACCGCCTGCAAGCGGGTTGTACGGAATCACGGCGAGATTTTCGTCGGTGGCAAGCGGCAGCAGTTCACGCTCGATCTGCCTGAAAAGCAGGTTGTAGCGCGGCTGGACGGAGACGAAGCGCGCAACGCGCAGCACATCTGAACGGCCCAGCGCGGTCGCGAGCCGGTACGCCAGGAAATTCGACACGCCGATGTAGCGCGCCTTGCCATGACGCACGATGGTGTCGAGCGCCTCCAGGGTTTCGTCGAGCGGCGTTTCGAGGTCGTCGCTATGCAGTTGGTACAAGTCGACGTAATCGGTGTTCAGCCGTTTGAGCGATGCATCGATTGCATCCAGCAAGTGCTTGCGCGACGCGCCCTGATCCCACGGCGCCGGGCCCATCTTGCCAACAGCCTTGGTTGCCAGGATGAATTCGCTGCGGCGCGAGGGTGTTTCCTTCAGCCATCCTCCGACGATTTCCTCCGTGCGCCCGGCATGAGTTTCGTCGGCGCCCAGCGGATAGACGTCGGCGGTATCGATGAAATTCACGCCCGCTTCAGCCGCGCGGTCCATGATGCTGTGCGACACCTTTTCTTCAGTCTGCAAGCCGAACGTCATGGTGCCAAGACACAGGCGCGAAACGGTCAGGCCAGTCTTCCCAAATTTACGATATTGCAAGGCGAGCTCCTTGAGCGAGGTTGACCGGAAAGTACATTGAAGAAGCTTAAACGCTACGCACAATGCTTGCAGATCATGGCGCTACGAAGTGGCTGCTTGCGTGGCCGGTCGAGGAACGGCATCGAGGAAACGAAACACGATGGCGGACCCGAGCGTGACCAGTCCCACGCAGACGAACGCAATGCGAAATGCCGGCGCGGCTGAGCCGAGACTCGTGGAAAAGACGGAAACGAGGCCGCCGCCAATCGATACACCCAATCCGATCGCGAGCATCTGCACCATCGAGAAGAGGCTGTTGCCGCTGCCCGCGTCCTTGACGGACAAGCCCTTGAGCGTGACGCTGTTCATGGCCGCGAACTGCATGGAGTTGCATGCGCCAAACACCGCGAGAATCGCGATCTCCAGCACGAGCGGCGTGCTCATCGAAAAGGAGGCGAAGCCGACTATCGACGCGCCGACCAGGATCGTGTTCCACAGCAGGAAGTTGTCGTAGCCATAACGCTTCACCAGCGGCGTGATCCAGCCCTTCGCGACCGTGCCGGCGAACGCGGCAGGCAACATCATCAAGCCCGAATGCAGCGGCGAATAACCGAGTTGCAATTGCATCAGGAGCGGCAAGAGAAACGGCACCGCGCTAGAACCGACCCGGCACAACAGGTTGCCGATCAAGCCGACACTGAAATTCGGCTCACTGAAGAGCGACAGCTTGAACAGCGGATTCGCCCGGTTTCTTGCATACGGAATGTAGGCGAGCGCGGCAAGCGCGGACACCGCGAACAAACTGCCCGATACCAGCACCTTGTGCGACTGCGCGGGGCTGTCGAGCGCCATTGAAAACGCGACCATGCACAGCGACAACATGGCGCCGCCGATAAAGTCGAAAGGCGGAGCATCGGCGATGGCGTCATCGGGGAGAAAACGATGCACGGCGAGCAAGCCGACCGCGCCTATCGGCACGTTGATCAGGAAGATCCAGTGCCACGAAAACGCTTCGACGAACCAGCCGCCGAGCGTCGGGCCAAGAATGGGACCGACCTGGCCAGCGATGGAAATCACCGCCAGCGCCGAGACGTAAGCTTCGCCGGTCACGCTGCGAAGCACCGCGAGCCGTCCGATGGGCAGCAGCATCGAGCCGCCTATGCCCTGAATCACGCGCGCCACGATCAGTTGATTGAGCGACTGCGCGTTCGCGCAGCAGAGCGAGCCAATCACGAACAACAGGATCGCGACGAAATAGACGCGCCGCGTGCCGAAGCGGTCCGCGAGCCAGCCGGACGCGGGCGTGAGCAAGGCCATGGTCAGCGTGTAGGCGACCACGATTGGCTGCATAGCGAGCGGTTGCGCGTTCAGGCTTCGTGCAATGGAAGGCAGGGCGGTATTGACGATGGTCGTGTCGAGGGCCTGCATGAAAAAGCCGACGGCCACGATCCAGAGAAGCGCGGTGTGTGAGTTTTTTTGGGGCATTCGGTTGCTGCTGGGTGTTGTAGCGCGGAATCCCGTGCAATGTGAAGATTTTAAGACGAGACGTGGTTATCGGGAACCCCGCTGACTGCATTGACTGTGATCGGAATCATCGATGACAATGGCATATGCTCAATCCTGTCTGGCTGAACACGTTCGCGACGGTGGCCGCGTCGCACAGTTTCACCGACGGCGGCCGTCAGCTCAGCCTGACGCAGTCGAGTGTCAGCGAGCACATCCGGCGTCTGGAGGAACATGTCGGCCGCCGCCTGCTTGTACGCGATACCCATTCGCTTGCGCTCACCGCCGACGGCGAAGCCATGCTCGTACACGCGCGCGTGATCCTGGAAGCCATGTCCCACGCCGAGTCGCAGTTCCGTTCGCCACGGCTGCGAGGGCGCGTGCGCCTGGGTTCATCGGATGATCTGGCGCTCGGACCCTTGCCCAGCGTGCTCGCCGCGTTCCGCCGCACGCATCCCGACGTGGAACTGGAAATTACCATCGGCATGACGGGACGGCTTTATGAACATCTCGACGCAGGCGCGATCGACCTGTTGATCGGCAAAAGGCGGCTGGGAGACCGGCGCGGCATTCCGCTCTTTTCCGGAAAACTCGAATGGCTCGCGCGAACCGGCACCGAAGTGGATCTCGCGCAACCGTTGCCGCTGATTCTTGTCGCCGAACCGAGCGTGACGCGCGCCGTCGTGCTCGATGCACTCGCCGCCGTTGGCGCGCGCTGGCAAATGGTCTGCACGAGCAGTTCGCACGCCGGCTGTGTTGCCGCGGCGCGCGGCGGATTGGGACTGACCGTGCGCTCCAATTTCCTCGCGGGCAGGGGACTGGCGCCGCCTGTCAATCGCGCCGAATTGCCGGAATTGCCGGAGGTTGAGTTCATCGCGCTGGCGGCCCGGCATTTGAGCCGGCCGGCCGAAACGTTGCTGGAACTCCTGCAGGACAGTGACTTGCGCGGCGAATGGGCGGGGGAGTGAATCGCGCGCGCTCAAAGGTCATTTACACGTCACACGCCGGGCATGCGACGTGCGAACGCGCTTGCTTCAACACGTTGCAAGGTTGTGCAAACACAACGCGCGGGAAACCGGATTCCTTTCAATAAGAAGCTTCTTATATATTGTGCGGCGAAAATACCTCGGTCTGAGGCCAGTCTCAGGCAACAGTTCAGTTCCGCTCGCGGTAACCAACATCTAATCGATGCCTCAAGTCACACGCCGTCTCCTGCGTACCCTGCTGTTTGCCGCTTCGTTCGCATGCTGCGCTCACGCGCGCGCCGCGTCCTATGTTGTCAAGCATTGCGCCGAATTGCTGGGCAAGGAAGTGCCGGCGTCGGTCATCGGCTTGCCCACGCGCGGGGCGCTCATTACCGATGCGTCCTTCGTGGCCGCCGCCGCGCCTCACAACCGCAACGGCGATTATTGCCGGCTGGTCGGCGTGATCAAGGCACAACTCGACACCACGCCCGACATCCGCTTCGAAGTGAATCTCCCGGCGCGCTGGAACGGCCGCGCGCTGCAAATGGGCGGCGGCGGATATAACGGCGTGATCGTAAGCGGAACGGAACCTACCGCGTTCGCGCCGGCTGCGTCGCCGTTATCGATCGGGTATGCGACCTACGGCTCGGACTCCGGTCATGTCGGCAATTCAGGCCGCGCCGATTTCGCGATGAACGACGAAGCCGTCGTCAACTTCGGCTACGGGGCGCTGAAGAAGGCGCACGATGTCGCGCTTGCGCTGATCATCATGGGTTACGGGCAAAAGCCCGAGCAGACGTATTTTGCGGGCGGCTCGACCGGCGGGCGCGAGGCGTTCACCGTGATCGAGCGTTATCCCGACGACTACGACGGCGTGATCGCGAACGCGCCCGCCATCAATTTTTCGGGCGTGCGGTTGATGGGCGTAAAGGTCGGCCGCGCGTCGTACGGGACGCCGGGCGGATTTGTCGGACCGGTGCAGCAAAAGCGCGTGGTCGAAACCGTGCTGCAGGAATGCGATGGGCTCGATGGCGCGCTGGACGGCATTGTCGCGAATGTGGAAGCGTGCCGCGAACGGGAGCCCAGGATCATCGCGCAATTGCGCTGCGCGAACGGACAGCGGCCATCGCAGCGGGACAGTTGTTTGTCCGAAGCGCAACTGGCGACGCTCGAGACCTTGCGCGATGGATTCACGCTTCCCTACGAACTCGCGCATGGCGTGACGCGTTACTACGGATACAACGTCTTTCAGGGCGTGGATTTTTCGAGCGGACTGGGACTTGGCAATTCGAGCGTGCTGGTGCAGCCACCGCGCTTCGACGCCAACGGCTATCTGTTCACGCAAGGCGACAGCTACATGAAGTATTTTGTCACGCATGATCTGCGCTTCAACACGCTCGGCTTCGATCTGAGTCAACCGGGCGAGTACAAGGGGCGGCTGGTGGATTTATCGTCGACAGTCGGCGCGATGAACCCCGACATGTCGGCTTTCATTGCTCATGGCGGCAAGCTGATCACCATGCACGGTCTCGCCGATGAAGTCATCAGCCCGAACCAGACCATCGCTTTCTATCGTTTGCTCGTGGCGAAGTACGGGCAAAGCATTGTCGATTCTTTCATGCGGCTTTACATGGTGCCGGGCTTCCAGCACGGCAACGGCGTGTTCATTCCGGCATGGGACGAACTCGGCGCGCTGGACAGATGGGTGACGGCGAACATCGCGCCGGAGACGCTGGTTGGTTTCGATATCGCAAGCGCCACGAACGGGCGGAGCCGCCCGCTTTGCCGATATCCCGGATTTCCGCGATATATCGGCAAGGGAAGTATCAACAACGCGGCGAGCTTTCGCTGTGAGAATCCATAGGGCTTGGGGCTCGCCGCTTTTCAGGCGTTACGCGTGTTCCGGCTTCGCAGTTACTTCGCCGCTTCCACCTGACCGCGGATTTCACCGCCCGGGTTCTTCGCGGTGTGCACGTTGAAATACCAGTTGCCGGCGAGCAGGTCTTTCGCTTGAGCATCGGTCAGCGTGGCGCTGCCTTCAATCGGGCTCGGCAGCTTGCTCGGGTCGATGGGAATAACCACGCCCGCGTTCTTGCCAACCGGCGCCGGACCATGGAAATGCGCCATGCTCGCCGGGCCTGTCAGGTCAGCGTACGTCACCTTCCATTGCAGCATCCTGGAGGCCGTGTCGTATGTTCCATCCAGCTTGCCGTGGCCCTGGCTGTCCTTAGGCGGGACTTCCGACGACGCCAGCAAGTCGGCTTTCAGATTGACCGTATCGGCGAAGGCGAGGGCGGGAACGGCCAGCGTAAGCGAGAGTGCGGCGGCGGTCAGCATGCGATTGAGTTTCATGAGCGTTTTTCCAGTTTTTATGGACTGATGGAACTTCACGACGTTGCTCGGCGAAGGCTGTCCTTGGACCCCGGCCGAGGGTTTCGATAATACGCGTTGCGTCGTTAGCTGCTTTGGGAAACGCCTGTGCGCACGGGTTTATTCCATGTGCATCGAGCGTATGCGATACGCAATAAAAAGGCGCCCTCGGCGCCTTTTCAACCAACGTTTGCTCGGGGCTTACGAACGCGTGGCTTCGAACAGGAACCAGACGCGCTCTTCGGTCTGATCGATCCAGTTCTCGATAAGACTTGCCGTCGCCACGTCTTCCTTCTCGTCGCACATGTCGTGCAGTTCGCGCATGTACTTCACGAGCGACTCATTGTCGCCACGCAGTTCGTTGAGCATGTCCACCGGCGCAACGAAATCGGCGTCGTTGTCGGCAAGGCGCTTCAGCGTACTGATTTGTCCGACTGATCGCAGCGTGGTGCCGCCAAGCTTGCGGGCGCGCTCGGCGATCGGATCGATCATGTCGTAGACGAACTGCGCCTGGTCGTCGAGGAGCAGGTGATAGTCGCGAAAGTGCGGTCCGCTCACGTGCCAATGAAAATTCTTCGTTTTTACAAAGAGGGAAAACACATCGGCGAGCAAGCGGGTCAGGCCTTCGGCAACCTGCTTGCGGGCGTCGTTGCCCAAGTCCGTGGGCGTGGTCAGCGCAGCAGAAGCGGCGCTCGGTTTCTTCGATGTAGCCATGGAAACTCCTGGTTTTTGGATTGACGGAAAAAGTTTTCACCAGCGCAGCGTGTTGCACATCTCGTGCCTAATCGCCTGCATTAGCCAAGTTTGAGGCGCACGCGTGACAGGACGTTGTGGCCCGCGTTTTCCCCTATGTCTTCGCGGTTGACTCGAAACCGAACGGGTAGCACACTTCGTGACATAGTGTGATCACAGGTCACAGATCGCGTAAGGAGTCGTTTAATTCATGGCACAAGGCACGACGCGTGACACCACGCGCGAAACAGGTGAACCGCTGCCGCTGGAACTCGTGGCGCGCGAAACCATGGCGGGGCGGGTTTATGCGCAGTTGCGCGAAGCGATCATGACGGGCCGCTTCGCGCCCGGCCAGGCGCTGAGCCTTCGCGGCGTGGCCGAGGCGGTGGGTTCATCGACCATGCCAGTGCGCGCCGCGCTGACGCGGCTGCAGGCGGAAGGCGCGCTGATCGACGGTCCGGGCCGCGCGCTCATGGTGCCGCCCATGACGCTGGAACTGCTCGACGAGTTGCGCGACGTGCGGATTTCGCTGGAAGGATGCGTTGCGAAACGCGCGGCCTCGCGCATGACAAACGAGCATTTGAGTGCGCTGCAGGCGGTCTTCGACGCGATGAACGAGCATGTGGAAGCCGGCGACGCCCCGGCGTATTTGCGCAGCAACTTCGAATTTCATATCGCCATTTATACGCATGGCGCGAGCGATCTCACGCTCGCGACGATCCAGAACCTGTGGATGCGCATTGGTCCGTTCCTGAATCTCGTGGCGCCGGATATTGCGCACATGAGGTTATCGATGGCGGCGCACAGGAAGATTGTCGATGCGCTCTGGAAGGGCGATGGCGAAGGCGCGCGCGCGGGTATAGAGGAAGATATCGGCGGCGCCGCAGCGGACTTGCAGGAACGCTTGCAAAGCAGGGAGGCGGCGCGCGCGTAGCTGGATTCAAGGACTCGACGACCTATAAAAACATCAACGGAGACAAGCATGACGGTTCTGCAAATGTTGAAGCCGCACGCGGGATTGCGCGTGCTCGTGACAGGCGGCGCATCGGGCATTGGACTTGTAATGGCGCGGGCTTTTGTCGATGCCGGTTCGCGTGTTCACGTCTGCGACGCAAGCGCGGACGCCATTGAGACGCTGCTCAAAGCCGAGGAAAACGCCGAGATGAACGCGATCACCGCGACCCTTGCGGATGTGTCGGATCGTGCGGCCGTGGACCGGGTTTTTGATGACGTCGCCGCCCAGCTCGGCGGTCTCGACGTGTTGATCAACAATGCGGGCATCGCGGGTCCGACTGGCGGTATCGACGAGATGGACGTTGACGACTGGGAGCAGACCGTCGACGTGAATCTCAACGCGCAGTTCTATTTCGCGCGCCGCGCCGTGCCATTGCTGCGCGAGGCGCGCGACGGCGGATCGATCATTGCGTTGTCGTCGGTGGCGGGCCGGCTGGGTTACGCGTTCCGTACGCCGTATTCGGCGACCAAGTGGGCGGTGGTCGGCCTGACGAAAAGCCTCGCAATAGAACTCGGGCCGGACAACATTCGCGTCAACGCCATTCAGCCGGGCATTGTGAAGGGACCGCGCATCGAGCGCGTGATCGCCGCGCGCGCCCAGCAACTCGGCCTCTCTTATGAAGACATGGAGAAGGACTATCTCGCCAAGATCTCGCTGCGCCGCATGACGACGCCCGAGGAAGTCGCCGCGACCGCGCTGTTCCTGTGCTCGCCGGGCGGCAGCGGCATTTCGGGGCAGGCCATTTCGGTGTGCGGCAACGTCGAAGTGCTTTAAACACGTCACTCATCTCTCGCGAGGTCTGAAAGCAATGGCTACGAAGCGCAAGGTCATCATCACGTGCGCGCCTACGGGCGCGATCCACACACCGTCCATGTCACCCTACTTGCCGGTCACGCCGCAGGAAATTGGCGATGCCGCGCTGGCGGCGGCAAAGGAGGGCGCGGCAATCCTGCACCTGCATGCACGCGACCCCAACGACGGCCGCCCGACGCAAGACCCCGCCGTGTTCCAGCAATTCCTGCCGCGCATCAAGGCCGAGACGAATGCGGTGATCAACATCACGAGCGGCGGCAGTCCGCACATGACGGTGGAAGAGCGCCTGAAGCCGGCCCACCACTTCAAGCCGGAAGTTGCATCGTTGAACATGGGGTCGATGAACTTCGGTCTCTACCCCATGTTCGACCGCTTCAAGGAGTTCAAGCATGACTGGGAGCGCCAGCATCTGGCCAACAGCCGCGACCTGATTTTCAAGAACACGTTCAAGGATATCGAATACATCCTGACCTCTTGCGGCGCGAACGGTACGCGTTTCGAGTACGAATGCTACGACATCTCGCACCTCTATAACCTCGCGCATTTTGTTGATCGCGGACTCGCGAAACCGCCGTTTTTCGTGCAGAGCGTGTTTGGCCTGCTGGGCGGCATCGGGCCGCATCCGGAAGACCTGATGCATATGCGGCGTACCGCCGACCGGCTCTTCGGAAGCGACTACGTCTGGTCTATTCTCGGCGCGGGCCGCCATCAGATTCCGCTCGCGACGCTTGGCGTGGCCCAGGGGTCGAACGCGCGTGTCGGGCTCGAGGATTCGCTGTGGATAGAAGCCGGAAAGCTGGCCGAATCGAGCGCGGCCCAGGTCGTGAAGATCCGTCAGGTAATAGAAGGCCTGTCGCTCGCCATTGCAACGCCCGACGAAGCGCGCGCCATGCTCGGGCTCAAAGGCGCGGACAACACGAACTTCTGACGCCACCCTTCAACCGCCTCCTTTCAACCTTTTATGGCGGAGATCACTGTGACTGTGCCGAAACTCAAGGTGGTCGCCATGCCTACGGGGTGGCTGACTGTTGATCGTTCATCGCAGATATATGGCCGGTATTACGGCCAGCAGATCAAGGTGCCCGTCTGGTCGACGGCGATCGTGGGCGGCGATAAAAAGATCGTCGTCGATACCGGCATCCACGATCCGGGCTGGGTATCGAGCTTCGTGTGCCCATGCGAACAGGCGCCGGAAGAACGGCTGGAACGCGCGTTGAAGGAATACGTGGGATGGAGCGCGGACGACGTCGATATTGTCATCAACACGCATCTGCATTACGACCATTCAGGCGGCAATACGCTCTTCAAGAATGCGCGTTTTATCGTGCAGGCGAGCGAATGGGAATACGCGGGGCATCCATTGCCCACGCAAGCCACGTTCTATCAGGAATTCCTGATAGGCCGCGAACCGCTCGCGTATTTCCGCTGGCAGTTCGTTCATGGCATTACCGACATTGCTCCGGGCGTGCGCGTGGTGCCCACGCCCGGACATACGCCAGGCCATCAATCGGTTGCAGTGGACACTGCCGACGGCGTGGTGCTGATCGCGGGCGATTGCGCAAGCTGCATGGAGAATATCGTCGATCTCGTGCCGGTCGGGATCGTTCATGAGACCGCCGCCGAACTCGCATCGCTCAGGCGAATCCGGCAGATTGCGGACTTCGTCATCCCCGGTCACGACCCGAATGTCGTGGCGGGATCCGCAGGTATCGAACTGCCTGCAAGCGCTCGTTTGAAACACGTCGAAAGTTAGTAGTACAGGCATAAATAACCATACGCAGGATCGGAGGAAGACATGAAAACGCTGACGAACACCATCCGTCGGGCGGCGCGGCTTGCGCTTGCGGCCTCGTTGCTCGCGACGCTGGCGGTATCGCAACACGCCACGGCTGCGGGGAAATACAAGGTATTTCTATCGATGAGTTATGTAGGCAACGACTGGCAAACGGAAGCGGCGAACATGGTCAAGGCCATGGCCGCGACACCCGGGCTCAAGGACAAGGTCGACCTGGAAGTGCAGGTCGCCGGCACCGACGCGCAAAAGCAGATCCAGCAGATCAACTCCATGGTTCAGGCGGGCGCCAAGGCCATTGTGATCTATCCGATCTCGCCGACCGCGCTGAACCGGGCGATCAAGAACGCCTGCTCGAAAGGCGTGATCGTGGCCGCGTACGACGGCGAAGTGACCGAACCGTGCGCGCATAACGTGACCATTGACCAGAAGCAGGCCGGGACCGTCACGGCGGAATGGCTTGCGAAGACGATCAATGGCAAGGGCAATATCGTGCTGATCAACGGCGTGCCGGGCACGTCGGTGGATCGCGCGCGCACCGAGGCGGCGAAGGCGGTGTTCGCGAAGTATCCAGGGATCAAGATCGTTGCCGAAGGCACCGGCATGTGGAGTCAGGCCACGGCCAAGACGGAGTTGTCGAAGATCCTTGCGACCAATAGCTGGGACAAGATAGACGGGCTGTGGATGCAGGTGGGGTGCTTCACGGCCGCGTCCATGCAGCTCGAAGCGGGCATAGCCGACGACAAGGTGAAGCCGTGCGCGGGTGAGTCGTCGAACGGACATCGCGTGCAGATGCTGCCGCCGGGAACCGTGAAGGGCGATGGGTCATATCGCTCGATCGGATACCGGTCGATCTCCTACGGCTCGCCGCCGTACTCGGGCGCGCTGGCGCTCAAGATGGCCGTGGGCAAGCTGGAAGGCAAGGATTTCCCCCCGCATGTGACGCTCAAGTTGCCGCTGGTCCTCACGTCCGAATCGAAGCTGTGCAAGACAGGTTCCATCGATGAACTTAAGGCCGGCTGCACCGCGTTCACGCCGGACAAGGTGCCGCCGGGCTGGTTCGCCGACATTTATTCGGCCGAGACGAGCGAGGTCGGTTTCAACGCGGCGTTGACCGGCAATCCGGATTAAGGAGCGTTTCATGCAGAGCCACTCACAGGCGGTGGACGGCGGCTGGGCAATCGACCTGTCGAACGTGACCAAGCGGTTCGGCGCAACCGTTGCGCTGGACAACGCGTCTTTTCGCGTCAGGCGCGGCGCCGTGCACGCGCTGCTTGGCGAGAACGGCGCGGGCAAATCGACAACGGTCAAGCTGCTTTCGGGATTGATGCAGCCGGATGAAGGCAGCATCTCGATCCTCGGCCGCAGCGTGAACATGCGCGGCCCGAAAGACGCGCATCGGGCAGGCGTGCAGACCGCGTTCCAGGAAATGACGCTGGTCCGCGATCTGACGGTCGCGCAAAACCTCCTGATGGCGTATGAACCAACCGGTTGGTTCGGCCGCATTCGCCAGCGGGAGGCGCAGCGGCAGGCGGCCGAGTGGCTCGACAGGCTTGAACTGGGCGATGTGCGTCCCGGCGCCTATATCCGCGATCTCGCGCTGCCGGTGCGCCAGAAGATCGAGATTGCGAAGGCGCTCGTGCGCAAGCCCGAAGTGCTGTTGCTCGATGAACCGACATCGGCGTTGTCGGGCCGCGATGTTTCATGGCTTCAACGCCGCATAGAAGAGATGAAGGCGCGGGGCGTTACGTTCGTGTTCATTACGCACCGCATGCAGGAAGTGCGCGAGTTCTGCGACAGCCTGACGGTGTACAGGAACGGCCACGACGTAGGTGCATTCGATACCTCCTCCATCTCCGACGACGAAGTCATCCGGCTCGTCATTGGCCGCTCGATGGAAGCGAAGTATCCGCCGAAGCTTGCATCTGCAGCCGTGCTCGAAACGCCCGCCATGGAAGCGCGTGCCATCAAGGTGGACGGCGTGGTGAACGACTTCGACCTGACGCTCAAGGCAGGCGAGGTCCATGGCATCGCGGCGCTTCAGGGCATGGGGCAGCGCGAGATTTTCGAGGCATTGTTCGGCGCGGAATTTATCGATGCAGGACAAATACTCGTCGATGGCAAACCGGTCACGCTGACGTCGACGGCTGATTCGTTGAAGGCGGGGATATCCACGAGTTTTCTGCCCGAGGATCGCAAGACGGAAGGCTTGTTCCTGCGTCTTCCGGGTGGAGAAAACGTCTCGTTGCCGGTAATCAAGCGCTTTACGCGCTTCGGTTTGATCGACCGCAAACGCGAGCAGGCGGCGGTCAAACGAGCACTTGCGCAAATGGAAGTCAATCCGCGCGCCGTGTACAAGCCGTGCCTCTCGTTCTCCGGCGGCAACCAGCAAAAGATCGCGATGGCGAAATGGCTGCTCACGCAAAGCCGCGTGTGGCTGATGTTCGACCCGACACGCGGGATCGATGTCGGGACGAAGCATCAGATCTTCGTATTGATGCGCGCGTTCGCCGCGGCCGGGGGCGCCGTGCTGTTCTATTCCACCGACGTGCCCGAACTGGTGAACGTGTGTGACCGTGTCTCGGTGGTGTATCGCGGGCGAAATGTGGCCGAACTGACAGGCGACGCGCTTACCGAAGAGAACGTGATGCGCAAGATGCTGTCGAGCTAGAAGTAATGTTGAGTCGAACCGAAGCAACCAGAGGTCGATCATGAAAATTGCAATTGCGTCACCCGACAGCGAGATCGTGCGGCCAGGCGCGCACGTCGGATTGCGGGCGCGCATCGATCATTATCGCGGGCTGATCATCGCCATTGGCGCGCTTCTCGCGATGTTGATCGCGTGGGTGTCGCTCTCGGCCACGCCCGTTGGAATGTATGACATCGGTTCCGTGATCTCCAGCGGCACGACACTCGCGCTGGCAGCCATCGGGCAGACAATCGTGGTGCTGAGCGGCGGTTTCGATCTGTCCGCTTCGGCGGTAGTGTCGCTCTCCAACGTGCTTGCCGTGCGTTTCGTGCAAGGCACGCCGGTCGAGCAATGGGGCGGCGTTGCATTGATCATCGCGATAGGCGGCGGGATCGGCCTCATCAACGGCGCGCTGATTGCGTGGTTCAGGCTTCAGTCGATCGTGGTCACGCTCGCGACCATGTTCATGGTTCAGGGCCTGACGCTGCTGATCCAGAACAAGCCGGGCGGCAGTATCGGCGATCAGTTCGGAGGACTGATCACGTCGGACCTTATCCCCGACAAGGTGCCCATGTCGGCCGCCGTGCTGATCGCCGCGCTGCTGGTGTGGACCTTCGTCAAGCGCACGCGTTTTGGCGTTGGCTTGTACGCGCTCGGCAGCGATCCGGACGGCGCTTATTCGAACGGCATGCCGGTGCGTGGATATCGGATTGCTACGTACGCGCTCGCCGGGATGTTCTACGCGGCGGCGGGACTATATGTATCGGCGCAAACGGGTTCCGCCGATCCGCTCGTCGGTCGGCCATTGCTGCTTTCCATGTTCACCGCGGTCGTGCTTGGCGGGACGTGGCTGGGCGGCGGGCGCGGCGGTTGTGTCGGCACCGTGTTCGCGGCCATGACGCTGATGATTACCGTCAACATTCTGCTCGTGCTCAACGTATCGGCGTTTTTCACGACCATTGCTGAAGCGGTGATCCTGATTCTCGCCGTGCTGGGATCGTCCATCGGCAAACAGTCGGCGGCGCATCATTGCGCGCGATATGCCGGCCGGTGGCTGAGCGCATGGCGAACCGGAACGCGCGCGAGGGACGATCGGCGTGCACGCCGCGTGAACTTCGAAGTCGAGCACTTTCGTCCGATGGAAAACACCGAGCTCAAGGGCCGCGTGATATCGGACTGGATAGAACGCAATCGCGAATGGGTGAAGTACGTGGTGCCCGCCTATTTGCTGTTCTTCGGCGTCATCGCGATAACGGGCGTGGTGTACGGACCAGGCGTGCTTGCAAGCGCCAACTTTTATACGAGCCTGCTGACGTTGACGCTTTTCCTCGCGATCCTCGGCCTGGGTCAAGGTGCGGTAATTCTCACAGGTGGTCTCGATCTGTCCGTGCCGTGGCTCATCACGTTATCCGGCGTGCTGCTCACCGGCCTCACGCATGGTCTCAACGATGCCGCGCTCTGGGCCGTGCCGCTCGTGCTCGGCGCAGGGCTGCTGGTCGGCGTCTTCAACGGCGTCGGCGTGGTCGTGCTCGGCTTGCCGCCGATCGTGGTGACGCTTGCCGCCAACGGCCTGCTGCAGGGCATCACGCTGATCTATTGCAATGGCTCGCCGCAGGGCTGGGCGCCATCGGCAATAAGCAATTTCACGAACGGCCGCTTCGGGCCGCTGTCGCTGGCTGCGTGGTGCGTGCCGTTGTTCCTTGCGCTCGCGTTGTTGCTGTTGCATCGCACGGCGTTTGGGCGGCGTGTCTATGCGGTCGGCAATTCGCCCATCGCGGCCAAGCTTTCGGGCGTGCGTGTGGGCGCGACGCTGATCGCGGTGTATTGCCTCTCCGGGTTGTGCTCGGCGGCCGTGGGCCTGTTGCTCGCCGGCTTCAGCAGTCAGGCGTTCCTTGGCATGGGCGACCCATACCTGTTGCCATCGATTGCAGTCGTGGTCGTGGGCGGCGCATTGATCACCGGCGGCCGCGGCCATTACCTTGGCGTGTTCGGCGGCGCACTGTTGCTGACCGCGCTCGGCACGTTGCTCGCGGGAACCACCGTGCCGCCGGCCGTACGTGACATCATCAACGGACTTGTTGTGCTGGCTGCGGTGATCACGTTGCGCGACAAGAAAGCTTGAGTGTTCAGGAGCATGCGATGACAGCATCGAAACGTGTTGCCGTGATTGGATCGGGGCGCATTGGACGCGCGTGGGCCATCGTGTTTGCGCGTGCGGGATTCGAAGTGCATCTTCACGATGCCGACCGTGCAATGCTCGAAGGCGCGATTCCATCCATACGCGAAAGCGTTTCCGACCTCCGCGAATATGGTCTGGTCGATGAGTCCATCGAGCAGATTGCCGCGCGTATCAGCGCCCACGAAAATCTCGCCGATGCCGTGCACGATGTCGATCTGGTGCAAGAGAACATCGCGGAAATCCTGGAGGTGAAACGCACGCTGTTCGGCGAACTCGACAGGCTGACGCGTCCCGACACGGTACTTGCAAGTTCGACTTCCGGTCTGCCCGCGTCGACGTTCACGGAAGACCTTGCCGGTCGCGCGCGATGTCTCGTGGCGCATCCCGTGAACCCGCCGTCGCTCGTGCCGCTTGTGGAGCTATGCGGCGCGCCGTGGACCACGTCCGAGACGATCGCCCGCGCTCGTGCGCTATACGAGGAAGCCGGTCAACAGCCCGTCACTGTCACGCGCGAGATACCCGGTTTCCTCTTGAACCGGCTTCAGGGCGCGCTGCTCGATGAAGCCCTGAGCCTTTATGCACGCGGTTACGCGAGCGCGGCGGATCTCGATACCGTGATGCGCGACGGCCTCGGGCTGCGCTGGTCGTTCATGGGCCCGTTCGAAACCATCGACCTGAATGCGCCGGGCGGCATTTCGGATTACGCCACGCGTTATGGCGCGATGTATCGATCATTTGCGAAAGACAGCGCGCCGTTCGACTGGTCGCCCGAGAGCATCGCGCGGCTCGACGCCGAGCGTCGCGAAGTGCTGCCGCGCGGCGAGATAGAAAACCGCAGCCGCTGGCGTGACAGACGGCTGATGGCGCTTTTGGCGCATCGGCGAGCCACTGCAAAGTCAGACAAATAAACCGGAGACAACCATGATCGAAACGCGCCTGATCGTCGATGCCGACAATCATCTTGGTGAAGGACCGTTGTGGGATGTGAAGGAACAGCGCCTGTACTGGATCGACAGCACGGCCGCTGAAATCAGCAGTTGCCGCGCCGACGGCAGCGACATCCGGCGTTATTTCGTGCCGCGCCACATTGGTTCCATGGCCCTGCGCGAAGAGGGCGGCGCCGTGGTTGCGCTTGCCAACGGCCTGCATTTCTACGACTTCGATGCGCAGACGGTCAAGCTCATTGCGGACCCGGAAAGCGATGATCCAGAGACGCGTTTCAACGACGGCAAGGTCGACCGGCGAGGGCGGTTTATCGCTGGGACCATGGCCTACGACTTCGACCGTTACGACGCCGATCGCGGCCAGCGTTCGAGCCGTAGCGGCGCGTTGTATCGGCTGGACACCAACGCTCAGGTGACGCGGCTCGACGGCGGCATCAGTTGCTCGAACGGTCCTTGCTGGAGCCCGGACAATCGCACCTTCTATTTCACCGATACCTACGACCGCCAGATGTACGCATATGACTATGACATCGAAACAGGGTCTGTTGCGAACCGGCGCGTGTTTGCTTCCGCGCGCGACATGGCGGGAACGTTCGATGGCGCGACCGTGGATGCCGAGGGCTACGTGTGGTCGGCGCTCGTGTTCGGCGGTCGAATCCTGCGTTTTGCGCCCGACGGAACGCTTGACCGCGTGGTGCCATTTCCGGTGCGCAACCTGACGAGCGTGATGTTCGGCGGCCCTGAACTCGATATCCTTTTCGTCACCACAATGGGACGCCCGATGTGGGGCATTCCGCAGAAGGAGCGCGACAAGGGCGGCCTTTTTGCAATTACGGGGCTCGGCGTGAAGGGTTTGCCCGAGCCGCGTTTCGCGGGTTGAAGGATTTTGGGGCCAGGCGCGCTCAGACTTGAGCAAAAGCGATAGCGGCATGAAATCTTGTCAATGTTCAGGTCAGGGGGCCAAGCCTATACTGCATGACCAACCAGCGCGCGACGCGCTGCAAGACGCGTTTTCTGCCGGTCTGATAACCCATACATAGTGCTTGCCCATTGCCATGTCGCTCATCAATTACATCACGCAGATCCAGTTCGACTTCGGCGCCGTCAAGCTCATTAAAAGCGAATGCGAGCGCATTGGCATTCGTCGTCCATTGATCGTGACCGACCAGGGCGTGAAGGCCGCGGGCATAGTCGATACGGTGCTCGACGCCCTCGCGCAAGCCGGACCGGTCCCGGTCTATGACCGCACCCCGCCGAATCCCAACGAGGCCGCCGTACGCGACGCTGCAGCCCTGTACAAGCAATCGGAATGCGACGGAATCATTGCGATAGGCGGCGGTTCGTCGATCGACCTCGCGAAGGGCGTGGCCGTTTGCGCCACGCACGAAGGGCCGCTGCAAAGCTTCGCTGTCATCGAAGGCGGCGCCGCGCGCATTACGTCCGCCACGGCGCCGCTGATCGCGATCCCGACCACCGCGGGCACCGGCAGTGAAGTAGGGCGCGGCGCGATCCTGATTCTTGACGATGGCCGCAAGGTCGGCGTCATATCGCCGTACGTGGTGCCGAGGTCGGCCATCTGCGATCCCGAACTCACCATGAAGTTGCCGCCCGCGCTGACCGCCGCAACCGGCATGGACGCCATCGCGCATTGCATTGAAACGTTCCTGGCCCCGGCGTTCAATCCGCCTGCCGACGGCATCGCGCTCGACGGATTGTGGCGCGCGTGGCGTCACATCGAACGCGCCACGCATCGACCCGATGACCGCGTGGCACGCATGAACATGATGAGCGCATCGATGCAAGGCGCGCTCGCGTTCCAGAAGGGACTCGGGTGCGTGCACAGCCTGAGTCATTCGCTTGGCGGCATCAACCCGAAGCTGCATCACGGCACGCTCAACGCAATCTTCCTGCCCGCCGTGATCGACTTCAACAGCGCGGCGCAAAGCGTGAAGGATGAAGGCAAGCTCGGCCGTCTCGCCCTGGCAATGCAACTCGAATCCGGTGACCAGGTCAGCCCGGCGATTCGCGACATGAGCCGCAAGCTTGGCATGCCTTCGGGACTGGCCGGGCTCGGCGTGACGCATGACATGTTCGAGCGGATCATCGGCGGCGCGCTGACGGATCACAGCCACAAGACGAATCCGCGCGAGGCTACGCCGGATGACTACCGCGAGATGCTCGAACGCTCGATGTAATCGGTAGGAGTAATCGGTCCAGGCCCGTTAGCTCCTACACCGTGACTCGCGGGTAGCACGAGAAAAAATAATCGCTAGTGCAGGGGACTCGTCGAGCGATCGCTTTGCGCGAACTCAACGGTTCGTGGCCCGATCAACGCGAGAATCTCGGGGTCAGTAATGAAGTCCGCCGCCGACGTGGCCGCAAGGATCACATCCGGCAGTTGCGGCCGGGCGATAGCGAACCCCTGCACGTAATCCACGCCCATGGTCTGCAGGATCTCGAGCGTGTGCGCGTCCTCGACCCATTCTGCAATGCTCTGCATGCCGAGGTTGCGCGCGAGGCCCACGATCGCTTCGACAATCGCTGCATTTGCCGAAAATTCCCTGATACGCCGCACGAAACCGCCATCGATTTTCAAGGCATCGGCGGGCAGTTCGGTCAGGTAAGGGAACGACGTATAACCCGCGCCGAAGTCATCGAGCGCGACTTTTGCGCCGAGCCGCTGCACGCTGTCGATAAGACGCCGCGTATTGTTCAGGTCACGCAATGCAACGCCTTCCGTGATCTCGATGCAAAGCATGGGAACCACGTGCTGATACCGGCGCAGCAGATCGCCCACTTCCGCGACAAACCGTTCGTCGTTCAACGACGCGGCGCTTACGTTGACCGACACGAACCGCGTTCTCGACAAGCGCGTGAGGTTGCGGTCGATCCAGCACAGCGTGGTCTCCATGACCCATTTATCGACAAGGGAAATGGTGCCGTTGGCTTCCGCCGCCGCGATCACTTTCACGGGCGGGATCACCGTGTTGCCGGGACCGCGCATGCGCAGCAGCACTTCGAAATCCAGCGCGTCATACGGTGTTTTCAGCGACATGATCGGCTGCATCTCGAGGAACAGGCCGGTCAGCGGAAGATCGCCGCTGAACCGCTCGATCAGGCTCAATTCATGATGCCGTTCCACGAACATCGGTGCATCGCTCCGATACACCACCACGCGTCCGTTGCCGTTGAGCTTCGCTTCGCGGCAGGCGCTGTCGGCGGCCGAAATGGCTTCCTCCGCCCGCAAATCCGCAGGCGACTCGATCAAGCCGACCGATGCGTGCACATGGAACGCACGCTGGCCGATCTGATAGGACTCGCGGCCGATGGTATCGATAAGCGCCTGCGAAGCGAGCGCCGCCGCGTCCAGCGATGTATCGCGAAACAGGATGACAAACTCGTCGCCGCCGATCCGGCAAATCCGGTCGGCTGGCCGCAATCCGGTTTCAATGCGCGAGCAGACTTGCCTGAGCACTTCGTCGCCAATGTGATGGCCGAACAGATCGTTGATCAGCTTGAAGCGGTCGAGATCCAGATACGCGATGATCAGCGGTGTCGACTGGCGTCCGGCTGCCGTGGTTGTCTCGGCGATACACCGGTCGATACCGCGCCGGTTCAGGACGCCCGTCAGCGGATCGTGGTGCGCGAGGAAGCTCAGGGTATGGATCGCCTGCTGCCGCTCGGTAACGTCCTGCACGGAACCTTCCAGTTGCGTGCCGGCGGACGCCGCCTTGATCAGATAGTGGTGCTGGTGAGCGCCGCTTGGATGGGATGCAGCCAGGAGATCATCTGCTGCAACGGGCGGTTTGCCGTCGAGCGTCATTTCGAATTCGACCGCGCCCGTTTTCATCGCCTGCTTGTAGATGGGCCGCCAGCTTCCCGCCTCGAAGTAATCGTCCCAGTGCCGGCGTTGCCCGTTGTCCGCCATGCCGAGCATTGATTCGAGCGCCGGGTTGACGCGCACGAAACTGCCGTCGGGATCAAGCGTGAAAAGCCCGACCGGCGTCACTTCATAGGCGCGGCGGACCTCGGCTTGCGCCCGCAGACGCTCGGCGCGTTCGGCCCGCATCTGCTCGGCGATGGCGAGCGCCGCCATCAGGCTGGACACGAGCGCCGCCGTCACGCTATTGAACGCGGGGATAAAAAAGTGCGTCTTGAAAGCCGCCGAGGCAACCTCCGAAAAGCTCGCGAGCAACGCGATTGCGAGCGCGGCGCTGTACCAGAGCGCCGTGCGCGATGGCGCGATGATCAGCAAGCGAACAAGAATGAAGACGATCACCGCGATCGAAAAGCTCGCAATACTCCACATCAGCGGCAAGTAGAACCGGACTGGCAGCGCTATGGATGCGATCAGCAGCACCGGCCCGAGCCATTGAATGGCGCGAAGCAAACGCTTGTGCCCAACGCGCGGCAGGTCGTTCCTGAAAAGGTTCTGAAAGAGCGTCCACGTGAGGATGTAGTACACGGGGACCGTGATCTTGCGGATCAGCGAAACCCAGCCGAGCGGCAACGCCGAGCCGAGCCATTGTTCGTCCCAGCCCATGGAGATTGCGCCCAGACGGAGATTGCCGAACAGCCACGCGGCGAACAGCACGTAGACCCAGTCACGGTTGATGATGGCCGTGATCAGCACGAATGCGGCCAGCGTCGCGAGGCCGCCTTCGAGCAATCCTGAATGCCGATAGAACGAGTCGTTTCGATGCTTCAGATCACTCGTTGACAGGCTCAAGGCCGAGTGGACCGCAGGGCCGCTGAAGCGTGCCCGGCACACCACGCCGTCGCGTGGACTCGAAGTCACCGCAATGCCGCTGCCCGAGCGGGCGAGGGCGCCTGAAGCAGGCGCGTCTTTCGATACGCTGCCAATTGGCGCAAACGTCGATATGTCGAAACAACTGATCTGCTGGATATGCCGAGAGGGGAAAAAAATTGCCTGAGGAGCTGGTGCAGCGGCATTCAACACATCCGGTCCGGACGACTCGATCGAGAACCAGGTCGGCGCTTCGCTGAGCCGCGTATCGTAGCGATCCTGCAGCGGCTGGGCACGCAGCGCGGCGACTGCGCTCGCCACGTCAAGTTGGCTTTTTTGATCGACCAAGATGTGCATCGACAGCGGCCTGCCGCTTTCGGTGCCTGAGGGCGTGCCCGGGTGCAGTAGCACGATCAGCGACAGAATCCCGATAGCAAGCGGAGTCGCGTAGTAAGAAAACAGAAATGAAAACGTATCGATCGTGAAGCCGGCCCGCGCTCTCGTCCGACACTGCTTTCGGTCAAACCATTTCATTCATCGGCCTGTCAATGTGCGTGGCGGCATTGGATCGATCCCGCCGGCTGCGCAATATGGATGCGCGGCGGGTACTTTACTCGTAAAAAGCCGCCTCCGTCCGAAGGCTGAGGCGGCTTGGATGGCAACGTTCCAATTTCGACGGCAATGCCACGTCTTTCGGCGCGGCATGTACCTGTGTGAATGCCGGTTAGTAGTGCAACGCCTCGCCAGTGCCCGCAGAGCCGTTCGCTGTTTGCCCGTGCTGAGGCAGCAAGCTGCTTGGAGTATTGATAGCACTTGCTGAACCTGCTGCTGGGGGCCAGTTCAGAGAGGGCGCTGCGCTCAGATCGATATCCGGATGATGTGTCGCCACCATGAAATCATAAAGTGGATGACGCGCTTCATGCCAACGCTGCTGCGCCGTGGCTACTTCGAAAGCCATGACACGGTGCGGGATGTTGTTGGCGTGGGCAAGCGGAATAAACTCCTTCTCGCCGAAAACGTCGCGAAAAAGCATTGCGGCGTATTGGCGATCGAGCGGCGTTCGCGCGGCAATCACCATCCATTCGATTTTCTCAAGCATGCAGTATAAATAGAACGCTTTAAATAGCGCAGTTTTAACCATGCGTCCGGCAGCGCCGGCCTCGACCCCGAGCCGTGTTGCGCCGACCAGTTTGCCGGAGACCCAGTCAGGCAGGTCCACCGATGTCTGGAGCGAGAGCCTGCGATACCGGTTGCTCTGGATCCGCATGGTGCCGACGGGTGCGCCGTTGAGTTTCGCCTCCGCGAGAAAGATCAGGCCGCCAGGTTCGCGGTCGTAGGGTTCCGGCTGGTCCATCGTTCGGGCGAAATCGGGAACGTGCCGTTGATACGCCGCCTGCCGCATTTTCAGAGCGCGTTCGAGAGCCTCGTCGTCGGCGACCACGCGAACCGTGAACGGCAAGCGCGCCTCGCGTTGGATATTTTGCGACGCTGTGGTTTGCGCGGCCGGCGAAGGCGGCATGAACGATGGGCTTGCGAGCGTTGCCGCTCGAACTTCGTGCGTTGCGTCGTGCATGTGTTGCTCCTGGTTGAGCTGGCGCCGGATGGCGTCAGTAATCGGAGCTTCGCACGGACGTTAAATTGTGTAGTTCGCGGGGCGGGAGCTGGTTGCGGCTGAAGCGCGGCTTCTGTTAATTGAGTTGACATAACATAAATTATCAACTTTTTTACTGTAGGGGCAATATCCTAATGTCGTGTTTGAGCAATATAGGAATGTCGTGTTTTGCTTCTGGTGCGATGCTGGGAGC
>NZ_FCOC02000033.1 GCF_001544455.2 Caballeronia sordidicola | reverse complement strand
TCAGGCTCCCCATTCGCTGAAATACACTCAGCATAAACGCAAAAACCCCACCCAACTCGGTGGGGTTTTTGCGTTTATAGACCGGATAACTTCAAACATACAAGCAACATACAAGCTACGCCGGAATCTATCCGTGCATCCGTATGCCAGCTTCCACAGTATCAACACGCTAAAATAGCGTCTCTGCCCGCAATCCAGGGCGTCTGCAAAAAACCAGGTCCACATGTTACGTCTAAGCGAAATCAAGCTTCCGCTTGAGCATTCGGAAAGCGAGCTTGAGTCGGCTATTCGCTCACGCCTCGCGCTTATTCATGTTCCGTCCGAAAGCCTCATCCGCTATACGGTGTTTCGTCGTGCGCATGATGCCCGGAAACGCTCCGACATCAAGCTCACGTATATTGTCGATGTGGACGTCGAGGATGAGACTGCAGCACTTCGCTATCTAAACGATCAGCCGCATTGCTCCGTCACGCCCGACATGGCGTACAAGTTTGTGGCCAAAGCGCCAGAACATATGACATCGGCGAGACCCGTCGTGATTGGCATGGGGCCGTGTGGGTTGTTCGCCGGCCTGATTCTCGCGCAAATGGGCTTTCGTCCCATCATCCTGGAGCGAGGCAAGGCGGTTCGCGAACGGACCAAAGACACTTGGGGCCTTTGGCGGAAAAACGTGTTGAACCCCGAGTCGAACGTTCAGTTTGGCGAGGGTGGCGCCGGTACTTTTTCCGACGGCAAGCTGTATAGCCAGATTAAAGATCCCAAGCACTACGGCCGCAAAGTACTCGATGAATTCGTGCTCGCCGGCGCGCCGGAGGACATTCTCTATTTGAGCCGGCCGCATATTGGTACGTTCAGGCTGGTCGGTATGGTCGAGAAAATGCGCGCGACCATTCATCAGCTCGGCGGTGAAGTGCGGTTCGAGACGAGAGTCGAAGATATCGAGATCGAAAACGGCAAGGTCCGCGGACTGACACTTTCCAACGGTGAAACCCTGTCCTGCAATCACGTGGTGTTATCAGTTGGACATAGCGCACGCGACACTTTTGAAATGCTGCATCGTCGTGGCGTCTATATGGAAGCAAAACCCTTTTCGTTAGGGTTCCGGATCGAACATCCGCAAGGCCTGATCGATCGGAGTCGATTCGGGAAGTTCGCCGGGCACAAGCTGCTGGGTGCAGCGGACTATAAGGTGGTTCATCACTGCAGCAACGGTCGAGCGGTTTATAGCTTTTGCATGTGTCCGGGCGGAACGGTGGTGGCCGCAACCTCAGAGCCCGGTCGAGTCGTAACGAACGGAATGAGCCAGTATTCGCGAAATGAACGCAATGCGAATGCGGGCATTGTCGTTGGAATTACGCCGGAGGATTTTCCGGGTGGTCCGCTTGCAGGTATCGCGTTTCAGCGGCAATGGGAAGAACGGGCGTTCGAGCTTGGTGGCGGTGACTACTGCGCACCGGCGCAATTGGTCGGCGATTTCATCGCGCGGCGTGCATCGACAGCGCTCGGTTCTGTCGAACCGTCTTATAAGCCTGGTGTGCGCATGACCGACCTGAGCACGGCTTTGCCCGATTACGTGATCGAGGCGATTCGCGAAGCGCTGCCTCAAATCGATAAAAAGATTCCCGGCTTTGCCATGCATGACGCCGTGCTGACAGGCGTGGAGACGCGCACGTCGTCGCCAATACGCGTGCGGCGCAAGGACAATTATCAGAGCATGAATGTGGACGGGTTGTACCCAGCGGGCGAAGGCGCGGGGTATGCCGGCGGCATTTATTCGGCGGCTATCGACGGGATTGAGGTCGCCGAAGCGCTGGCGCTCGACATGATGGCGAAATAATTCGCCGCGCGATCACGCCAGCGCAGCTACGAGCCACCGCTGCTCGATATTCAGCCCGAGTTCGCGCGCGAGATCGATCGCTGGTTTAAACCGGCGTTGCTTTTTCTCGAGGTGATTCCGCGCGATGTCCGCCAGCCGATGATCGAGGAAGGGATTCTCGAACCGGTCGCGGACATCGAGGAGATAAGCGCGTGCGGCGTCTTGCTTGCCGAGGGCGGCGAACACAGGCAGCACTTCTTCTTGCCACACCGCCTCCAAAATCTCGCGCCATGCATTGTTGCGCATGGCGTTCAGAACGTTCATATCGGCGGGAGACTGATTGGCGAGCCAAAGTTCAGCGAGCACCGTGTGGCCAAGATTCAGCAGCAGTAGCTTGAGCCGCTCGTAGTGCGAAAGCTCGTTGGTGAGCACAATGTCCTTGTGCTCGCACGGCAGGATCATGTTTTCCTGGCGTTCGATTGCCCACAGCGCATAAGGCTCGGCGATAGCGCCGACCGGATAAATGGGCTCGGACACGATCCGATCTACAAGTGAATTAATCCAGACGCAATCGTGCTGAAGATAGAGCATGAACGCGTCGTTTGCGTGCCATTGCCGTGCAATGCCGATTACCGCGTCACGTAAAGTATCGCCGTTATGCGAGATCAGTTCACACGGCAACAATGTGATCGGCTCACCGCCTGCGATAAACCTGTTATGCAGTAACACAGCGAGCTTTGCCGGAAAACCGCGCGGGGCAGCGTAACCTTCGAATCCACGAGAAACGTCCTCGCTAAAGGAAACGTAGCCCGTGTCGCCTGTGTTCGACACGATGACTTTCACGTCATGCCGAATGCGGTCACGCAGCGTTGGCCAGTCATCGTCGGCCGTTAGCGCTTCGGTGATCGCGTTGCAGTGCACGGTTGAATCGACGGTCGTATCGGCTTGCCTGCCTCGGATTCGCACGGGATAAACGTTCGAAGCACGCAATGCGTTGATCCGATTCCGGCTCTCTACGTTCGATGTACTTTGCACAACGGTGATGCAACCAAGCGCCTTCGGCGGTTCGCATCGAAGCGCTTCAGCGACAAACAAGTCGACGTGCGCCTGGAGAAAACGGCTGGTTCCGAATTGCAGAATGGGATTGCCCATCAATGCACTCAACACTCGACCAGCGCCTTGATCACACCCGCGGATGGATCCAGTAGCTTCGGGAAATCACGCGGTACGTCGCTGAGTTGCAGCGTGTGAGTGTTGAGCGCGGCGGTGGGAATCAGGCCCGCGCGCATGGCGGTCAGCACGGTTTCGAAGTCGTCGGGCGTGGCGTTGCGGCTCGCGAGCAGCGTGGTCTCACGCTTGTGGAACTCGGGATCGGCAAACGAAATGCGGTCGCGAACAATCGATATCAACACGTATTTGCCGCCGTGCGCAACGAATTCCAGGCCGCGTTCCATGGCTTTGACGTTGCCGGTGGCATCGAAGACGATATCGAAGAATTCGTGATCCGTGAATTCTGCAAGCTGTTTGGCGTCGGTCGCGTTGCCTGTGGCGTCCAGATGCACGATGTGATCGGCACTTAGTTGCGTCTCGCAGAACCGCAGCCGATCCTCGCGGCCATCGAGCACCGTTACCTCGGCGCCGCGCAGCTTTGCGAAAATCGTTGCTGCCATGCCGATAGGACCAGCGCCTACCACGAGCGCCCGCTGCTTGGACTGAACGTCACCACGCGCGACGGCGTGCGCGCCGATGGCGAGGAATTCGATCATCGCGGCCTGATCGAGCGTGACGCCATCCGCTTTGAATACGAATGCTTGCGGCACGGCGAGTTGTTCGACGAAACCGCCATCCGTGTGCACGCCGAGGACGCGAATGTTCATGCAGCAATTGGGTTTTCTTGCTCTGCACGCAATGCATTTTCCACACGCGAGATAAGGCATCACGTAGACCTGATCGCCTTTTGCGACGCGCGCGCCGACTGGCGCCGATTCGACGATTCCCGACAACTCGTGTCCCATCACGCGCGGATAAGCGAGAAACGGCTGGTTGCCCGTGA
Source organism: Caballeronia sordidicola (assembly GCF_001544455.2). Classification (GTDB taxonomy): domain Bacteria; phylum Pseudomonadota; class Gammaproteobacteria; order Burkholderiales; family Burkholderiaceae; genus Caballeronia; species Caballeronia sordidicola. Next base: position 45,780 of record NZ_FCOC02000033.1, on the reverse strand, counting down.
AAATGTGCAGGTCCGTACCGCAAACGCCGACACGTCTAATGCGAATCAGCACGTCGTCGGGCCCCGGCTCTGGGGTCGGCCGATCGATCAGAACGAGCGAGCCGGGTTGTTCGCAGATGACAGTTTTCATGGTTGAATTGTTTTGGCCTTACCAGAATGCATGTTAGTTTCGTAAAAGTGAATTGGTCAAGCCAATTAGTCCGCAATACGGGTTTGGCCTGACCATTCAGCTCGGCTATGTTTAGAATTCACGCGTTCGGCCGGCAAAAACGGCAGGCGAAATTTGCAAAACCAAGGAAACCTCGTGGCTGGCAAACCCATCGAAACACGCCGTCTCTATCTTCAGATCGCCGATAAACTGCGCGCGCTGATCGACGACAAAGGTTTCGCGCCGAACGGGCGCCTGCCGTCCGAGCGTGAACTGGCCTTGATGCTCGGCGTCTCGCGGCCATCGGTGCGCGAAGCGCTGGTGGCGCTCGAACTGGAAGGGCGCGTGGAAATCCGGATGGGATCGGGCGTCTATATCTGCGCTGCGCCAGCGCCGGGTTCACGTCCGGGCGTGCTCGCCGATACGGAACTCGGTGAAAGCCCACTGGAGATCACGACGGCGCGCATGGTGATCGAAGGTGCGATTGCGGCGAGCGTTGCGGCATTTGCCAAGCCGAAGGCCCTCCGGGCGCTTCGCGACATCTACGAAGACATGGCAAAGCAGGTCGCGAACGGTCAGATTCCGCTTGCCGCAGACCGCGCGTTTCATTTGGCCGTGGCGCAAATGTCAGGCAACGACGTGCTGGTGCGCACGGTGGCAAGTCTTTTCGATGAGCGGCATAGCCCACTGTCATCGACGCTGCGTGGGCACTTCGAAGGGGAAGAAACGTGGGCGGACGCGTTGAGCGAGCACAAGGACATACTCGATGCGCTTGAAGCCCGCGATGCAATTCAAGCTCAGGCTTGCATGCAGCGTCACCTGAAAGCGTCCTACGAGCGGCTGATGACGCGCCGCAAGCATTGAGAAGTTTGCTTCAGGCCAGGCGAGGCAGAAACCGAACTGGCCACAGTACCGCCTAGCCTGCGCATCAACCGGGATAAGCTTCGTCGACTTTCAGCCCGGCGAGCTTGAAGATCACGCGCAGCGTTTGCGGAGCGATCTCGCGGCGCGATGCAAGCGTGGTGAGCACGAAGTCCATGACCTTGGCGTACTTGAGCATTGTCAGGCACGTTTCCATGTCGGTGGTTCCGTCGCGCATGGCTTCTGCAAGCCGGAGCATTTCACCGGAAATTTCTCGGGCCATTTCCAGTTCCAGTTGTTGCTTTTCGCTCCATTCCGGCAATGCGGTGAGCTTCGCGAGCATTTCTTGAAACTGCTGTTCGGCCTTGCTGTTTCGGATTGGGTCCATCGCCGTCCTCATTTCGTTCGCGTGTTCCCTTGGGAACTCGCCTTGTGTGCATGGGTGTTACGTAACAGGCCGCGCGTGGCGACGAGATCCGGTTTATCTCGCCGGTCATCTGTCATCGGTCAATCGCGCTCGCCTTGGTACAAGTTTGTTGCTGGCTACGTGTCGCGGCTTTTGCCGTCGTTGCGTCCATCCGTCCCGTTGATTGTCCCGTCTAAATGCACGAAATGTTCCATCTGAAACCGGTGCTCCCGTCAGGTCGAACGGGAGTGTCGAACGCTTACCAATTCCTGACGCTGCGTTCTGCGGGAGCGTCTCTGCGCTTTTGGGTAAACTTGCTCATTTGCATCAATACAACCAGCGGTTAGCGCACACTTCCGCGCACTTCGCGTGAAAACATCCACGGAACTTTCCGCGGAATCCGCCGCCACCAGAATCACTACGGTATCCAGACGATGGCAAAGAAGTCCCGGGCGCCGAACGCGCCCATCGCATCACCGGATTCGTCCGATCAAAAACCGCAGGCTAGTCCGGCGAGCGACAAGCACGAGATTCGCCCCGGACAATCCATCGAACTTTTGAAGGAGCTCCACATCCTTACTCGCGACGGCAAGATGAATCAAGACAGCCGCCGCAAGCTGAAACAGGTCTATCACCTGTTTCAATTCATCGAGCCGTTGCTTGCGGAAATTCATGCAAAGCAGGGATCAGTGACGCTGGTCGATCATGGCGCGGGCAAGTCTTTTCTTGGCTTTATTCTCTACGATCTGTACTTCAAAGCTCTGCGCGATCGCTCACATATCTTTGGAATTGAGACGCGCGCGGAACTGGTCGAAAAGTCGGAGGAATTGGCCGCGCGGCTGGGCTTCGAAGGCATGTCGTTCGTGAATCTGTCGGTGGCCGAATCAATTACGTCAGATCGTTTGCCTGAAACCGTGGACGTCGTGACGGCGTTGCATGCATGCAATACCGCGACCGACGACGCCATTCATTTCGCTTTGCAGAAGAAGGCGAAAACGATCGTGGTCGTGCCGTGTTGCCAGGCGGAAATAGCCGCTGTTCTACGCAAGAACAAAGGCCATTCGTTGTCGAAAAATGTGCTGACGGAAATGTGGCGGCACCCGCTGCATACGCGCGAATTCGGCAGCCAGATCACAAACGTCCTGCGATGCCTGCAACTGGAATCTCATGGATATCAAGTCAGCGTGACGGAGCTCGTCGGCTGGGAACACTCGATGAAAAACGAGCTGATCATTGCGCAGTTCAAGGACTTGCCGCGAGGAAAACCCGCGCAGCGTTTGTCCGATGTACTCGAAACGCTCGGTCTTGAAGAGATGCGCGAGCGTTTCTTTACGGCTTGATGCCGGCGCCGCGCGCCATGTGTTCCTGCCAACCGGCGTGCCCTAGACGACGCAGCGTCGCCATGTTGCGCTCATAGATATCGGCGGCGTCCGGGAAGGCGTCGACTGCGCGTTCTATGCTCGATTCACGCAGCAGATGAAAGATCGGATAGGGCGCGCGGTTCGTGAAATTTTCGATGTCGCCGGGCGCGGCGTCATCGAATTGATAGTCTGGATGGAAACTCGCGATCTGTAGTTCACCTTCAAGCCGGAGCTGTTTCAAGAGGGTATCGGCGAAATGGAGCGCGTCGTTGTACTCAGCAAAATCGGCCAGCGCGTGTGGAACGATCAACAACGTGGTGTCGGTTTTTTCCGGGGCCGTCTCGGCGAGATATTTCAGTTCGGTTTCAAGATCGGCCAGCACGTCTTCGAAGGTGCGCGCCTCGCTCACCGCGTAGCGGATCTGGTCCTTCACGTGCACCGACTTCGCGAACGGACACAGATTCAGCCCGATGACCGCGCGCGTGAGCCAATGCCGCGTTGAATCGATAATTTCGTGATTCATTGTCCTGCCTTGCTTTGAGCGCACGCAGCGCGAACCAGCATTTCCGCCGTGAAGGGCGCACTGCGCATCGCGCCGCAACCAGGCCCGAAAGTCTGGCTCGATGCATAGATGCCCTCAACCAGCAGCGCGAGCGAGTCGGCGAGCAGCTGGGGATCGGCCGCGTTCGCTGCCGCCGATAACTCCGTCAGCCGCCCGATCAGATAAGCCTTGTTGCGCGCAACCGATACCCGCGCCGGATGCTCGCGATCCGCGAATTCGCACGCCACGTTCACAAACGGGCATCCGCGATAATCCGGCCGCGATGCGCGCTCGACCAGATCCGCGATGCTTTGCACGAGCGCTTTGGCCGGCTCTCCAGGATGCTTCGCAATGCTGCCTTCGACTCGATCCCTGAATCGCTCGTCCATGCGCGTGAGGTACGCGACCACGAGATCGTCCTTCGATGAAAACTGCCGGTACACGCTCATCTTGTTCACGCCGGCGCGTTCCACCACGGCGTCCACGCTGATGGCGCGAATGCCGTCGCGATAAAACAGGCGTTCCGCCGCGTCGAGCAGTTGCTCCTGCGCGGTCGCGCCGTCCATGTGCCGGCGCGCGGGCTTTTTATCGGCGATAGTGTTTCCAGTCGATGCTCGTACCACGCTCATAACCTCTGAATCCGAAGGGATTCTTGACATGTTACCGATCAGTCACTAAGCTCGCAACCTCAATGTGACTGAACGGTAACGTTATGGGTGTGTGAACGTCGTCGGTTGCGCAGAAAACCACAAAAAATCGGAGCGAACATGAATTGGGCAGCACGGCGGCTTTCGGGCCGCATGCATTACGCGTGGATATCGGTGGGCGTGGTGTTTTTGGTGCTGCTCGCCGCCGCGGGCACGCGCGCAACGCCAAGCGTCATGATGTTGCCGCTCGAGCAGCAATTCGGCTGGAGCCGCGCCACGATTTCGCTGGCGATATCGATCAATCTGGCGCTGTACGGGCTGACCGGACCTTTCGCCGCCGCCGCCATGCAGCGTTTCGGCGTGCGCCCGACCGTGCTGGCCGCGCTCGCAACACTGGCAACAGGCGTGGCATTGTCGTCCCTGATGACAGCTCCCTGGCAGATGGTGCTCATCTGGGGCGTGCTGGTTGGCGGCGCCACGGGCGTTGCGGCCATGACGCTGGCGGCAACGGTGGTCAATCGCTGGTTCACGACCCATCGCGGCCTCGCGATGGGCATTCTCACCGCGAGTTCGGCGACCGGCCAGCTCGTGTTCCTGCCGGTGCTCGCGGCGATTGCCGAGCATTTTGGCTGGCGGCCGGTGGTGCTCGTCGTGGCCGCCGCTGCCGCGATCGCGTTGCCGCTGGTCGCTTGGCTGCTGCCAGAACGCCCGTCGGATCTCGTGCTGCGTCCGTTCGGCGAACCTGCCGATGCGCCGCCGCCGATTCCTGTCGCACAAAAGAATCCGATCACACTCGCGTTCGGAACGCTCGGCATGGCGAGCAAGACGCGCGACTTCTGGCTGCTGGCCGGAAGTTTTTTCATCTGCGGGGCGAGCACGAATGGGTATATAGGCACGCATCTGATCGCAATGTGCGCCGATCACGGCATGAGCGAAGTGCAGGGCGCGGGGCTTCTCGCGGCCATGGGCATCTTCGATCTTTTCGGCACGACACTTTCCGGTTGGCTATCCGACCGCTTCAACGCCCGCGTGCTGCTTTTCTGGTACTACGGCTTGCGCGGGTTGTCGCTGATGTTCTTGCCGCAGGCGTTCGGTATCGATTTTTACGGCTTGCCGGTGTTCGCCGTGTTCTACGGACTCGACTGGGTCGCCACAGTCCCGCCGACAGTCAAGCTCGCCACCGATGTCTACGGCAAGGAATCGGCGCCTATCGTGTTTGGCTGGGTGGTAGCGGCGCATCAGCTTGGCGCGGCGTTCGCGGCGCTCGGCGGCGGAATGCTGCGCGCGAGTCTCGGCACCTACACGGCGGCCACCATGATCTCGGGCAGCTTGTGCATTGTCGCGGCCGTGATGGTATTGCGGATCAACAGGGCGTCGCGGCGCGTGCAGGCGGTCGCGACGTAACGGTTCGAAATGGCGACGAATTCCGTGCTGCAGCACGGGTTGGCGGGCTTGGTTATCCTATGGTTCTCGCGGCACAACGCACACGCGCCGCGCATCCCAATTTTCGCCAACTCGACCAGGATTTCGTATGACAGAGAAACTCGCGCCTACTGAAGTTGCTATTGACCCGTTGCTGGCCGGCCGATGGAGCCCCCGGGCGATATCGAACAAGGCCGTGAGCCGTGAACAGTTGCATAGCGTTCTGGAAGCGGCGCGATGGGCGCCGTCTTCGTACAACATGCAACCGTGGCGCTTCCTGGTGTTCGATCGCAGCCACGACAAAGCCGCATTTGACAAGGCGTTCGCGACGCTCGTCCCGTTCAACCAAGGCTGGAACGCCAACGTGCCGGTGCTGGTTTGCGTGCTGGCGAAGACCTTGACACCGAAGGGCGAAGTGAACCGCACGGCGCCTTACGACGCGGGCGCAGGCGCATTGTCGCTGACATTGCAGGCGCATTCGCTGGGTCTGGTGGCCCATCAGATGAGCGGCTTCGATACCACCGCGTTCCGCGAGACTTTTTCGCCGCCGGACGACGTGGAAGTCATCGCGATGATCGCCGTCGGCCATCCCGGCGATCCAGCCACGCTCGACGACGCATTGCGCGAACGTGAACTCGCGCCGCGTGCGCGCGTGGCGCTCGGAGAAATAGCGTTCGATGGCGCCTGGGGCAAGGCGTTCAAATAAGCGTTGCGGCGTGTCTCCCGGCGCTGGTCGTCCGGGGACACATCAATCTTCCGCCGACGACAGCGGCCGCGCCACGTCCTCCAGCGACTTGCGCTCGGCCGATACACCCCAGACTCCCGCCACGACTGCCGCCAGCACCATCAGCGCAGAACCGATCAGATAGCCCGTGAACACGGCGCCGCGTTGATGGGTATCTATGAGTCGTCCGAACAGCGCAGGCCCCACAATGCCGCCCAGCGCTGTCCCAAACGCATAAAAAATTGCGATGGCAAGCGCCCGGATTTCGAGCGGGAACGTTTCGCTGACGGTGAGATACGCCGAACTCGCCGCTGATGATGCGAAAAAGAAGATCACCATCCATGAGATTGTCTGCGTGGTGCTCGTCAGCAAACCTTGCTCGAACAAATAACCGCTGATGGTCAGCAGCACGCCGGATATGCCGTAGGTGAAGGCGATCATCTTGCGCCGGCCGAGTACATCGAAGAGCCGGCCGAGCACGAGCGGCCCGAGGAAATTGCCCGCCGCGAAGGGCAATACGTACCAGCCGATGTGATCGCCGGGCACGTGATAGAAATCCGTCAGCACGAGCGCGTAGGTGAAGAAGATCGCGTTGTAGAAAAACGCCTGCGCGGTCATTAGCGTCAATCCGACCAGCGAGCGGCGCCGGTGGGCATGAAACAGCGAATGGAATACCTCGCTAAGCTTGGTGTGATCGCGCGCGTGCAGACGCAACGGCTTGATGGGGTCGGAGCGGAGCGTCACGCCATGCTCGCGGAATTTCCCCTCGATGCCTTCCACGATGTCCCGCGCCTCATCCACGCGATTATGGGTAATCAGCCAGCGCGGGCTTTCGGGCACCCACATGCGCATGAAAAGAATCATCAGCCCCAGAATCGCGCCGATCAAAAAGCACGCGCGCCAGCCATAATCGGGCGGCAGCAGCCCCGGATCGAGCAACACGATCGACCCGGCGGCGCCCAGGCCCGCGCCGACCCAGAACGTGCCGTTGATCGCCAGATCGGTCCAGCCGCGCACGCGGGCGGGCGTGAATTCCTGGATCGTGGAATTGATGGCGGTGTATTCGCCGCCGATTCCGGCACCTGTCAGGAAACGGAACAGCACGAAACTGACGAGATCCCACGAAAACGCGGTCGCGGCCGTGGCCGCCACGTACAAGAACAGCGTGATGAAAAAGAGTTTGCGGCGTCCGAGCCGGTCCGTCAGCCAGCCGAACCCGAGCGCCCCGGCCACCGCGCCGGCAATGTACGCGCTGCCGGCAATGCCGACATCGGCATTTGAAAACTGCAGCACGTGGCTCGACTTGAGCGCGCTCGCCACCGCGCCGGCGAGCGTGACTTCGAGCCCGTCAAGCAGCCAGGTAATGCCGAGCGCCGCCACTATCAGCGTATGAAAACGTCCCCACGGCAGCCTGTCGAGCCGCCCGGGAAGATCCGTTTCGATAATCTTGCCCGCCGTCTGGTCGTCTCGATGAATGTCAGGTGCCGTTGTGGTGTCGTTCATGCAGTTCGCCGGGAACGTGGGAAAAACCGGCGGGATGCAAGCCGGTAGAGCACTAATTACCGGCTTTTCGAGCAAAAAGCGTACCGTCGCCGATGTTTTTGATTGCTGGTTGAAGTGCGGCGCGTTACGTGCTAAAAACGCGCTCCACTTTTTGTTTGCGATGCCCGGCGCGGTTCACGCTGGCGTGGCTCACCTCATGACTTATTGCGCGATCGATTTCGGCACGTCGAACTCAGCGGTCGCATTGCCCGACGGGGCGTCGATCCGGCTTGCTCCGGTCGAAGGCAACGCCACGACGCTGCCCACCGCTGTCTTTTTCAACACTGACGAGAACGAGCAGGCCTACGGGCGCGCGGCGCTCGAGGCGTACATCGACGGTTTCGACGGCCGTCTGATGCGTTCCATGAAAAGTATTCTCGGTTCGCCGCTCGCCGAGACCAGCACGGACCTGGGGGACGGTTCCGCCATCCGCTACGTCGACGTCATCACGCTGTTCCTCCAGCATCTGAAGCAAAAGGCGCAGGCCGTTGCGAGCGGGCCGATCACACGCGCGGTGCTGGGGCGCCCGGTGTTTTTCGTCGATGACGACCCGCGCGCCGACCAACTGGCGCAAGACCAGTTGCAGGCCGCGGCAGAAGCCATTGGCCTCAGGGACATCCACTTCCAGTACGAGCCGATCGCCGCGGCCTTCGACTACGAAGCCAGCCTCACAAAAGAAGCGCTGGTTCTCGTCGCGGATATTGGCGGCGGTACGTCCGATTTTTCGCTCGTGCGCGTCGGGCCGGAGCGGGCCGAAAAATTGTCGCGTAAAGACGACGTGCTGGCCCACTATGGCGTCCACGTAGCCGGCACGGACTTCGACCGGCGCGTCGAACTCGCGACGGTCTTGCGCGAACTTGGCTATCAATCGATAGCGCCGGAAGGCCGCGAAGTGCCGAACCGCGTCTATTTCGATCTCGCCACGTGGCATCTGATCAACACCGTCTACGCGCCCAAGCGCGTAGGCGAACTCCAGCTCATGCGCCATCTCTACAGCGATCAACGCCACCACGACCGGTTGATGCGCGTCGTTGACCGGCGTCTGGGCCACGCGCTCGCCTCTCATGCGGAAGCTGCGAAGATCGATGTGGCTGCCGGTGGCGAGACGACGATCGGCATGGAGGAAGTGGAAGAGGCGCTGCGTATTGGTTTTACCGCGCAGCAACTCGTCGACGCAGGTCTGGAGGAGACGCGACGGATTGCGCAGGCCGCCGAGGAAACCGTGCGTCGTGCCGGCATTGCGCCAGCCGATGTCAGCGCTGTCTACTTTACGGGCGGCTCAACTGGACTAAGCTTTCTCTCGCAGTCTATTTCCAGCGCATTTCCGCAAGCAGAAGCGGTATTCGGCGACCGGTTGGCAAGTGTGGCGACTGGACTCGGTATTTATGCGCGCAAGTTATTCGGTTGATCGGTATTATTTTCTATATCCGAAATCTGAAACAATTTAAAGTAAAATCTCAATAAGCGAGAATAAAGTCACGGCTTAGAAAGAAAAAACCCCGCAATTGCGGGGTTTTTTCTTTTGTCGAATCAAAACCGACTGAAACTCAGGCCGGTTTGATGTTTGCAGCTTGTTTACCCTTCGGGCCCGTCTTCACTTCAAACGTGACCTTCTGATTTTCCTGAAGCGTCTTGAAGCCTTCCGTGCGGATTTCAGAGAAATGAGCGAACAGATCTTCGCCGCCGCCGTCCGGCGTGATGAAGCCAAAGCCCTTTGCGTCATTGAACCACTTGACGGTACCGGTTTCCATGTTACTTGTTCCTAAAGATGTTGAATAAGGCCGAAGCCAGAATGTGCATGAAAATCAAGGAAGGGGCAATGGGACCAACCGGAGTACCGTAATGGGCGAACTACGAAAGACCAATTCACTCGCCGCTTGAAATCCTGCAAGAAGGTTTATACGGCGAATCAAACTCAAGGTCAAATAATAGCCGAGCGGAATTTGGGGTTTTTTGAGACATCTGTCGGTCTAATGTGGAACGCCGTTTTCCCGACATCAAATTGTCTTCTTACAAGTCTTTCGTATCGGCATGTTTGTCGACCCAGACACGTTTCACATGCCATCGCAAACCTCATACAACAGATTGCTTCTACAGCCGTTAAACTACGCGCCACGCTGGTGCGGGGATGCGATTGAACTGACGAGATCACATAAGCTCAATTTCCCTTGCACTGGACGACTGGAAGTTAGCTGACTCAAGGAGATGGAGTGAAAAGTTCTATTCAACGGAACATCGGACCGGTAGCGTTGCTGCTGACGGGTCTTGGTTCCATCATCGGCTCCGGCTGGTTATTCGGTGCGTGGAAAGCCGCCAAGATCGCCGGACCGGCTGCGATTGTGGCGTGGGTTATTGGCGCGCTCGTGATACTTGCCATTGCGCTGACTTACGCAGAGCTTGGCGCGATGTTCCCGGAATCTGGCGGAATGGTCCGATATGCACGCTATTCGCATGGCGCGTTAGTCGGATTTGTGAGCGCATGGGCCAACTGGATCGCGATTGTCTCAGTCATTCCCATTGAAGCGGAGGCATCGATTCAATACATGAGCACATGGCCTTATGGCTGGGCGCATGCGCTTTATGTCGATGAATCTCTTACGCCCTTAGGACTGGGTTTATCTGCTTTGCTGGTGATTGTTTATTTCCTTCTGAATTATTGGGGCGTTAAATTATTCGCCCGCGCCAACTCGGCGATTACCGTCTTCAAGTTCATCATTCCCGGCGCGACAATTCTGGGATTGATGCTGACGGGCTTTCATGCTGAGAATTTCGGCACCACATCGAGTTTTGCGCCATATGGATGGTCAGCGGTTTTAACCGCGGTTGCAACCAGCGGCATTGTATTCAGTTTCAATGGTTTTCAAAGTCCGGTTAATCTGGCAGGCGAGGCAAGGAACCCGTCGAAGAGTATTCCGTTCGCGGTGATTGGTTCTATCTTGCTCGCACTGGTTATTTATGTGCTGCTGCAAGTCGCATATATTGGCGCGGTCAGCCCGGGCGATGTCATGAAGGGCTGGAGCCATTTTAATTTTGCGTCGCCATTTGCCGAACTTGCATTGGCGCTCAATCTCAACTGGCTCGCATTCCTGCTTTACGTCGATGCGTTCGTGAGTCCCAGCGGCACGGGTACCACGTACATGGCGACCACCTCCCGCATGATCTACGCAATGGAGCGCAACAATACGCTGCCGAAGATTCTGGGCAGCGTACATCCGCTTTACGGCGTTCCGCGTCCAGCCATGTTCTTCAACCTGATCGTTGCATTCATCTTCATGTTCTTCTTCCGTGGCTGGAGTTCGCTGGCGGCCGTGATCTCGGTCGCCACGGTGATTTCCTACCTGACCGGCCCGGTGAGCCTGATGGCGCTGCGCCGGGCGGCGACGGACCTGCATCGGCCGTTGATGATTCCCGGCATGAGCATCATTGCGCCGTTCGCGTTCGTCTGTGCATCCGAGGTGCTGTATTGGGCCAAATGGCCTTTGACGGGTGAAATCATCTTGTTGATGATCGTCGCGTTGCCGGTTTATTTTTATTACCAGTCGAAAACCGGTTTCGATTCCTGGGGAAATGACCTGAAAGCGGCGTGGTGGCTGGTGGCCTATTTGCCGTCCATGGCGGTTTTGTCGCTCATTGGCAGCAAGGAGTTTGGCGGCCGCGGATTATTGCCGTATGGCTGGGACATGGCGCTGGTGGCGATTTTGGCGCTCCTGTTTTATTACTGGGGCGTACATACCGGTTATCGGACGCAATATCTTGAAGAGCGCGAAAGTCACGACGATATCCGGAACGAAGTCGGCGCCTGAAATTAGCGAACTGAAAGTCTGAAAATAAAACCCGCTTGGATTTCAGGCGGGTTTTTTGTTTTTGCGACAAGCTAACGCGTCCTGTGCAAATCGGGCGTCGCTGAAAACGTAATTCGTCATTGCCAACGTTTTCTGAAAAGTGCCAAGAGACTGAATATCCAGATCGAAATCGTCGCCGGCAGCACCCAAGGCTCCAAAGATCGGCAGCAGATGTTCGTCGGTCGGATGCATCAGCACGGCATGCGGCGCCTGACGCCGATAGTCGAGCAACGCGCCGATATCCCGTTGCGTCATCCGCTCTTCGAACCAGTCAGTGAATTCGGTAACGCGCGGGTCACCGTCCTCAGGCCGCGCGCCGAAATCCGCCGTGCGCAGGTTATGGGTGATCTGGCCCGAGCCCACGATCATGACGCCATCGTCGCGCAATGCCCGCAGCGCTTGACCCACGCGATAGTGGTGGGCCGGGTCGAGGCGCGGCTGTATCGATAGTTGCGCGACGGGAATTGCAGCGTCGGGATACATGAGCAGCAGCGGAACCCACGCACCGTGATCCAGTCCATGATCGGTCACCGCCGACGGAATGCCCGCTTGCGTCAACAGCGACGCGGCTTGCTTTCCAAGCTGCGGCGCACCCGGCGCGCGGTAATGGATTTCGTACAGCGCGCGTGGAAAACCATAAAAGTCGTGAATGGTCTCGGGTTGCTCGGCGATGCTCGCCACCGGCTGAGCCGTGCCCCAGTGGGCGGAGAGCATGAGGATAGAACGCGGCCGCTCAAACCGGGTTGCGAACGAAGCAAACTCGGCGGACGGCATCGATGGATCGATAGGCAGCGTCGGAGCGCCGTGGGAAATGAAAACAGTCGGAAGGCGGGACATGGCAACAAGCCTCTAAAAGGTCATTGCAACCAATATAAGATCCAGCAGCCAGTTGATAAACGGCTGCAGCGGCAATGAATTGTGTCGCGGTTGTTGCTAATGTCCAGCGTTATGCAATCCCGGCCACGCCACTGCGACCGGCGGCCCGATTGCAAACATATCGATTACGCGATCCACTGTCTGATTGACCATTTCATCAATAGAAGCCGGCCGATGATAAAACGCCGGCAGCGGTGGAAAGATCACGCCGCCCATTTCGGTCACGGATGTCATATTGCGCAAATGGGCAAGATTGAACGGCGTTTCGCGTACCATCAAAACCAGTCGGCGGCGTTCTTTCAGCACGACGTCGGCGGCACGGCTAATCAAATTGTCCGATAGCCCGAGCGCAATGCTCGCCAGCGTTTTCATGGAGCAGGGCGCGACGACCATACCATCCGTTGCGAACGACCCGGATGCAATGCTCGCGCCGACATCGCGGACGTTATGCACGACGTCCGCAAGCGCATGGATGGCGGATTTATCGAGATCCAGTTCGTGCTGGATATTCAGCCAGCCCGCGCTCGAAACCAGCAGATGCGTTTCCACGCCGCCCAGCCGGCGCAGCGTTTCGAGCAACCGGACGCCGTAAATGGAGCCGGTCGCTCCGGTGATCGCGACGATCAGCCGCCGCGGCGTGTGCGCGGCGGACAAAGAGCTGTCCGGCAAGATGGAGGCAGGCTCAGGCAGCGGCAAACAGTTGCTGCAATTCGCCCGATTCGTACATTTCCATCATGATGTCCGAGCCGCCGATGAACTCGCCCTTCACGTAGAGCTGCGGAATGGTCGGCCAGTTCGAGAATTCCTTGATGCCCTGGCGAACGCCTTCGTCTTCGAGCACGTTGACCGTCTTGATATCGGTGACGCCGCAAGCCTTGAGGACCTGGATGGCGCGGCCGGAGAAACCGCACATCGGGAATTGTGCTGTGCCTTTCATGAACAGCACGACCGGCGCTGCGTCGACGATTTGCTTGATGCGTTCTTGCGTATCCATGGTCTTTCCTGCGATGCGTTGTAATGCGGGTTGATTTGGGGCTGGGCGGTGCGGGACGCTTTAACAGGCGATATTTCGCACGCCAACGTGTCTGAAATGATAGCGGATTTCAATCGGTGCAGCTTGGACGCGCCCTCGGTGATGCGCGTACGGTTTACGCGGCGAAAACGCCGCCGCTGGCGCGTTCGATTCCGGCAAGATCGCGCTCCGAGCGTACGTCGGAAAAGCCGCGCGCCGTCAGCAGCGTACGCACTTCGGCAGCCTGGTCATAGCCGTGTTCCAGCCAGAGCACGCCATTTGTCGCGAGGAAAAACGGCGCGCTCTGGATGATCGTACGGATTGCGCTGAGTCCGTCGGCTTCGTCGGTGAGTGCGGTGCGTGGTTCGAATCGCAAGTCGCCTTCTGAAAGGTGCGGATCGTGTTGCGCGATATACGGCGGATTGCTCACAATCGCGTCAAAACGCAGCGCCGGGTCCAGCGCCTCGGTCCAGTTGCTCTGAAGGAAGTTGACAGGCCTGTCGCCGCCGAGCAGTTTCGCTGCATTCCGGGCCGCGACCTCTAGCGCTTTCGCCGATTGATCGACGGCCCAGACCTGAGCATCGCGCCGGGAACATGCGATTGCTACGGCGATTGCTCCGCTGCCCGTGCCGAGATCGAGTACCCGAGGGGCACTGATTCCCGCGATCTTCGCCAAGGCAATCTCAACCAGCAACTCGGTTTCCGGGCGCGGGATCAGCACGTCGGGGGTGACATCGAATGGCAGTCCGAAAAATTCCCGCGTCCCGACAAGCTGCGCGACCGGCTCACCGTTCATGCGCCGTTGCGCAAGCGCTTCAAACCGTCCGACGCTTTGCGCGTCCAGTTCTTCGGCATCGCGCGTGATCAATTCCGTGCGTCGCCAGCCGAGCACGTGCTCGAGCAGGATTCGCGTTTCAAGCGGCGGCAACGTCGACGAACGCAGCAACTCCGCGGCCGTCGTCATTCCGAATCGCCCAGCGCGGCCAGCAACTCCGCCTGATGCTCGCTGACGAGCGCGGCCACGAGTTCATCTATATCACCGTCCATGATTGCGTCGAGCTTGTAGAGCGTCAGGTTGATCCGATGATCCGTCATGCGCCCTTGCGGAAAGTTGTACGTGCGAATCCGTTCCGACCGGTCGCCCGATCCGATCAAACTCTTGCGCGTCGCGGCTTCCTTCGCGTGCTGCTCGTGATACTGCTTGTCCATGATCCGCGCGGCGAGCACCTTCAGCGCGCGATCCTTGTTCTTGTGCTGCGAGCGGTCATCCTGGCATTCCACGACAATGCCGGTCGGCAAGTGCGTCACGCGCACAGCCGAATCGGTCTTGTTGATGTGCTGGCCGCCCGCGCCGGACGCCCGGAAGGTGTCGATACGCAAATCCGCCGGATTGATCACCACTTCGCCGATTTCATCGGCTTCCGGCATCACGGCGACGGTGCACGCCGACGTATGAATGCGCCCTTGCGTTTCGGTCGCCGGAACCCGCTGCACGCGATGGCCGCCCGACTCGAACTTAAGCTTCGAATACACGTTGAGGCCCGCGATCCGCACGATCACTTCCTTGTACCCGCCGAGATCCGAGACGCTTTCCGACATCATCTCGACCGTCCATCGATTGCGCTCGGCGTACCGGAGATACATGCGCAGCAGGTCGCCCGCGAATAGCGCGGATTCGTCGCCGCCCGTGCCCGCACGGATTTCGATGAAGATATTGCGGTCATCGTTCGGATCTTTCGGCAGCAACATGGCTTGCAGGTCGCGCTCGATCGTTACCATCCGCTCGCGCGTCTCGCCGATTTCCTCTTCGGCGAAGTCGCGCATGGAGGGGTCGGCGAGCAGTTCCTGCGCGGTGGCTTCGTCGTTGGCGGCCTGACGCCAGAGCGCGTATTGCTCGACCACTGGTCCGATTTCGGCGTGTTCCCTCGTGATCTTCCGATACTGATCCATATCGGCGGTCACGTCTTCGCGACTCATCAGGTCATTGAGTTCGGCCAGCCGGGTGGTGAGCTGGTCGAGCTTGCTTTGCATGCTCGTTTTCATGGGGTGCTGGAGCAAGGCTCCGGAGAAGACTGCGTATCAGGAAAGCGGCCGGAAAACGGCGCTGCTGAAAAAGAGACGGCGGGCGTAGCGGCGAGGGGCGCTAATTTTCCGAAGGATCGTTCGATCCCGCCGGATGGCCGTGCTTGTACAGTCCGCCCATCAATTCGATGAGCTGGTCGCGATTTTCATGGCTGGCACGGCTGAGCGCGTGCGTGGGGCCATGGATCAGCTTGTTCGTGAGCGACTGCGACAGCGCTTCGAGCACCGCCGCCGGATCTTCGCCGCGCGCGAGCATCTTGCGCGCGCGCTCGACTTCGGCGCGGCGCAGGGCGTCGGCTTGCGTGTGCATGTGACGGATCACCGGCACGATGCTGCGTGCATCGAGCCATTGCATGAAGTTCTGCACCCGCGTGTCGATAATCGATTCCGCCTGCGCCACCGCCGCCTGCCGCGACGCGCTGCCTTCACGCACGATCGCGCCAAGGTCGTCGACGGTATAGAGGAACACGTCCTGCAACTCGCCCGCTTCCGGTTCAATGTCGCGCGGCACGGCGAGATCGACCATGAAAATTGGCCTGTGGCGGCGCGCTTTCACGGCCCGCTCGACTGCGCCCAGCCCGATGATTGGCAGCGTGGAAGCCGTGCACGACACAATGATGTCGAACTCGTGCATGCGCGCGGGAAGTTCGGACAGGGGAATGGACCGGCCATTGAAACGATCGGCGAGCTTCTCGCCGCGCTCGGCCGTGCGGTTCGCCACGACGAGTTCACGCGGCTTTTGCGCGGCGAAATGCGTTGCGCACAGCTCGATCATTTCGCCTGCGCCAATGAACAACACGCGCTGGCCGGAAATGTTCTCGAAGATGCGCTGTGCAAGACGCACGGCAGCGGCCGCCATGGAAACTGACTGCGCGCCAATTTCGGTCGTCGTACGGACTTCCTTGGCGACCGCAAAGGTGCGCTGGAACAACTGGTTGAGATACGTGCCCATTGCGCCGGCTTCGGCCGCTGTACGCACCGCATCTTTCATTTGTCCGACGATCTGCGTCTCGCCAAGCACCATGGAATCAAGCCCCGATGCCACCCTGAACGCGTGCCGCACCGCTTCGGACTGCGGCAGCGCGTAGACGTGCGGCGCGAGTTCGGAGACCGGAAGATTGTGATACTTCGAGAGCCAGTGGACTGCGGCATCGCGCGCGGCTTTTTCGCCGGTTGCGCAATAAAGCTCCGTGCGGTTGCACGTGGAGAGGATTGCGGCTTCCGGTGCGCCACGACCCATCGACCCGAGCCACAGATCCTTCAGCGCGCCCAAGGCCGGCTTGATTTGTTCGAGCGGAAACGCCACGCGTTCGCGCAGGGCGACAGGCGCAGTGTGGTGGTTGATTCCGATCGCGAGGAGCTGCATGTTGTGGGCCTGAGCTGATGGCCTTTAAAAATGCCTAAGAATTAGCCCGATATTATAGCCTTTCGCGAAATCCTTCAGTTCCTCCCTGCTGACCACCGGCGAAACCCATGCCAGGCATGCCGCCGGGCATCTCGCTGGCCTCGATGCGGTCCAGTTGATAACCGTAGCCATAGAGCGGCGTCAGCCGGTATCCGGTTTCCGGCCGCAAATGCAATTTCGAGCGCAGGCGCGACGCGTGGGTATCGAGGGTGCGCGACGCCATGTCGCTGCCACGCGGCCACACCACTTCCATGATGTGCGCCCGCGACACGGCGCGCGACAAATTGGTGAACAACAGCCGCGCGAAGCGGAATTCCTTCGGCGTGAGCAAAACACGCTGGTCCGCAAAGCTGACGCTGAGTTCGGACGAATTGAATCGATAGTCCCCGAAATGCTCCGCTGCGGGCGTGCGCACCATGCTGCGCCGTGCCAGCACTTCCACGCGGGCGGCGAGTTCATCGACGCGAACGGGCTTGGAGACGCAGTCGTCAGCGCCCGCTTTCAGGCACGCGACCACGTCGGCTTCGTTCTGGCTCGCGGCCAGCAAGACGATGGGAAGCTGAGGCGCCAGATGCCGGACGCGCTCGATGATTTCGGCACCGATCATGTCGCGCGTTTCATTGGCGGCGATCAGCAGGTCGAACGTGTCGTGCCGCATACGGTCGAGCAGCGCCGGCGGAGTCGGGAAGAAATGGCAGAAATGGCCGTCCAGGACGAGAGTCCGGCGGATGAGTGCGGCGTGCTGGACGTCCGCGTCGATGATGGCGATTCGCATGATTTCTTACGCTGCCGCGTGCGCCGAGTGGGTGCGGAGGCTGGCGCGGCATGCGCTTGCCATCGCCATTCCAGCCCCCTAAACTCAACCGCTGCGCTGCGAGCGCCTTCCAGACCTTCTATTAGTACGGGATCGAAAATGCTAGTTCACCCATCCGATTCGACACATAGGTTTAGTCTGAATTCGGCCGGAACCGATCGCTGATGGGTTGGCCTGGCATCGTTTTTCTCGGATTTGTGATCGGCGTGGCCGGTTGGTGGCTGAATCCCCTGCGACGTTCGGGCGCGAAACGCGCCGCCCGGTTCTGGTTAGCCGTGGCCGCAGCCGTTCTCGGAGCGATCATCGCGAAAATGTTGGGCAACCTTGCCGGCGCTTTTCACGACGGAGATTCTCTCGAGTGGCTGACGTGCACGCTGGTTGCGCTCGCGGCGGTAACCGGCGCTGTCTGCCTGACCGCGCGCCGCTAGGTACAAGCCGCCAAGTAACTCATTCTGCAGGTGAAATTCCATGAACGATCGACTGAATTCCCCCAATGCCCAGACCTTTGCGCAGCGAATCGAACTGCTGCGCGGCGTCATGGCGCGCGAGGCGCTGGCTGCCGTGCTGGTGCCATCGTCGGATCCGCATATTTCGGAATACTTGCCCGAGCGCTGGCAGGCAAGACAGTGGCTTTCGGGATTCACAGGATCGGCGGGAACACTGGTCGTGACGCGCGACTTCGCCGGCGTCTGGGCCGACAGCCGCTACTGGACGCAAGCCGAGGCGCAACTTGCCGGGACCGGCATCGCGCTCGTGAAGATGACGGCCGGCCAGCAATCGGCGCCTTATGTGGACTGGCTAGCCGAGAACGTTGCGGCGGGTGAGACGGTTGCTGTAGATGGCACGGTGCTCGGCGTTGCTGCGGCGCGCACGCTGAAAGATGCGCTGACCGCGCGCGGAATCGTGCTGCGCACGGATCTCGATCTGCTCGACGCCGTCTGGCCGGAGCGGCCGGGTTTGCCATCGGATAGTGTTTATGAGCATGTTGCGCCCCAGTCGAGCGTCACGCGCGCGGACAAATTGGCCGACGTTCGCCGCGTGATGCGCGAAAAAGGCGCTCAATGGCATTTCATCTCCACGCTCGATGACCTCGCGTGGCTCTTCAACCTGCGCGGCGCCGATGTCAACTACAACCCCGTGTTCCTCGCGCATGCGTTGATCGGGCTGGACGACGCCGCGTTGTTCGTCGGCGATGGAAAAATCTCCGCCGAGTTGAACGCGTCGCTCCTGAAAGACGGCGTATATGTCGAGCCGTACGTCAAAGCCGGTTATGCGCTCGCCGCGTTGCCCGCCGGTTCCGCGCTGCTCGTCGATCCGCGCCGCGTCACGTTCGGCTCGCTGGAAAAGGTGCCAGCGAAAGTAAAAATCGTGGAAACGGTGAATCCGTCGACGTTCGCGAAGTCGCGCAAAACGCCCGCCGATGCCGCCAACATTCGCGCCACCATGGAGCAGGACGGCGCGGCGCTCGCCGAATTCTTCGCGTGGTTCGAGGACGCGCTCGGGCGCGAGACGATCACGGAATTGACCATCGATGAAAAACTGACGGCGGCGCGTGCTCGCCGGCCGGGTTTCGTCACGCTGAGTTTTGCGACTATCGCCGGGTTCAATGCGAACGGCGCGATGCCGCATTACCGCGCCACGGCCGACTCGCATTCGGTGATCGAAGGCAACGGCTTGTTGCTCATCGATTCGGGCGGACAGTATCTGAGCGGCACGACGGATATCACGCGCGTGGTGCCCATCGGCACGATCACTGCCGAGCACAAACGCGATTTCACGGTCGTGCTGAAGGGCACGATTGCGCTATCGCGCGCGCGTTTCCCGCGCGGCATCCGTTCGCCAATGCTCGACGCCATCGCCCGCGCGCCCATTTGGGAAGCGGGCGCGGACTACGGACATGGAACGGGGCACGGCGTGGGCTACTTTCTGAACGTGCACGAAGGTCCGCAGGTCATTTCGCACTACGCGCCCGCCGAGCCTTACACGGCCATGGAAGAAGGCATGATTACGTCGATTGAGCCGGGGCTTTACAGGCCGGGAAAGTGGGGCATTCGCATCGAGAACCTGGTGATGAACGAAGCCGCCGGCAAGACCGAATTCGGCGATTTCCTCAAGTTCGAAACGCTGACGCTCTGTCCTATCGATACACGCTGCATCGACCTCGCCCTGCTGCGCGACGACGAACGCGCGTGGCTCAACGACTATCACGCGATGGTGCTCGAACGCGTCTCGCCGCATGTGTCGGGCGCGGCGAAAACGTGGCTCGAAAACCGTACGCAGCCAATCTGAAAACGGAGCACGAAACGCATGGCGATCAAGGCAGTGGTATTCGATTTCGGCGGCGTGCTGATCGACTGGAATCCTGAGTATGTTTATAGCCGCCTGATTCCGGACGCGACCGAGCGGCGCTGGTTCATGAACAACGTGGTTCATATGGACTGGGTGTTGCAGCAGGACGCTGGGCAGACCATTGCCGACGGCAACGCCGAACTGATCGCCAGATTTCCCGAGCATGAAGCCTTGATCCGCGCGTTTTACGAGCGCTGGCAGGAGATGGTCGCGGGCGTGCTCGAAGACGGCGTGGCGCTGGTTGACAAGCTTGAAGCCGCTGGTATTCCGCTATTCGGGCTGACCAACTGGTCGGCGGAAACTTTCCCGTGGGCGTGGGAGCGTTTTCCGGTATTGCAGCGTTTTCGCGAAGTGGTGGTGTCGGGGCGCGTGCTGGTTGCCAAGCCCGATCCGGCGATTTTCGCGTTGATGTGGAAGGAAATCGACCGGCATTTTCCGGGCATTGCGCCGCAGGAAGTCGTTTTCATCGACGATAACGCCAGGAACATCGCCGCCGCGACCGCGCTCGGCTGGAACGCCGTGCATCACACGAACGCAGAGCAGACCGAAGCGCGTTTGAGGGCGCTCGGCTTGCCGGTCTGATTATTTCGAAAACAGATTCTTCAGCGCGTCGCCAATGCTTTTGACCACGCCGCCGGCGTTCCTGGCGGCGCCTTCCGCGTTCACGCCAAGCGCTTTCGCGAAGCCCACGGCAAGTTTCTTCGTCAGGCTTTCGTTGAGCGAAAACTTAGGATCGCGCAGGTTGCCATCGAGTTCGAAATCCAGCTTGATCTCATCGTGGTTTTTCAACGCGGCTATCGCAACTTTGGTCGGAATGGAAAGGAACGTGTCGAGCGGGTTCCCGTTCTCCGATAGCTGCAAGTGATTCAGCACCACCGATCCGGGCGCGTGAATCGTGTAGTTCTGCACGGTGGCGTCGAGCGTCAGGTCGATCGTGCCGCCCGTAACGGTGCTGCGCGCGCCCACTTTCTTGAGCAGATAAGGATCGAGCGTGGCGATATCCACGTTGCGCAGCGTGGTGTGCGTCTGCGAATCCTTGCTCGCGATCTTCATCCAGCCATTGAACGCAACCGTGCCCGTATGCGATGGCCCTTTGATCGAGCCGGTCATGTCGAGTTTGGTCGGGTTGGTCAGCGCCGGAAGATGCAGGTCGTCCACGGTCGCGTGCGCATTCGAAATCAGAATTCGGTAGGGCGGCTTCTGCACGGATTCATCGAAGAATTCCATGGCGCCGCGCTCAAACGTTACATGATCGATCAGCCGCTCTTCGCGTGCATGCCTGGCGGCTTCGGTTGAGCTGGCTTGCGCCTCGCGCGTCGACTGCTTGAGATTCGGCAGCAAATCGACGCGGCCATCGGCGAAACGCGCTACCGAGAGATAAAAACCGTCCACCGTGATGTTGCGCAGATGCAGCGTGCTGGTCAACACGGAACGCATGTCGATGTTGAGCGTCACGCGCTCGGCGCGCAATGCATCGTCAGCGGGCCAGCCCTGCGGACCGCGCATGCGAACGCGGCTCAGTGTGATCCGCGCGTACCCGGCATCCACGTCCTCCACTGATCCGAGCGGCCCGAGCGCCTCGATTACGCGGGCCTTCATCTCGTGCATGACATACAACCAGCCGCCGCCCGCAGCGAGTAACAGCACCACGACCACCGCGCCCGCCCACAGCATCAGGCGCTGCGCCTTCGAACCCGCCATGCCGATCTCTCCAAATCAAGCCGCGCGCGGGCGGAGCCGATGCGTTGCTGGTTGTTATAAATGACGCGTGTTAGCGGACGATCGGCTTGTAGCGCAGGCGTTTCGGCTTTGCAGCTTCGTCGCCGAGACGATTGCGCTTGTCGGCTTCGTACTCCTGGTAGTTGCCATCGAAGAACGTCACTTGCGAATCCCCTTCGAACGCGATGATGTGCGTCGCGATACGGTCAAGGAACCACCGATCGTGCGAGATCACCAGCACGGAGCCCGCGAATTCCAGCAACGCGTCTTCCAGCGCGCGCAGCGTTTCGACGTCGAGATCGTTCGACGGTTCGTCCAGCAGCAGCACGTTGCCGCCTTCAATCAGCGTTTTCGCCAGATGCAGCCGGCCGCGCTCGCCGCCCGACAGTGCGCCGACCGTCTTTTGCTGGTCGCCGCCCTTGAAATTGAACCGGCCGATATACGCCCGCGACGGCGTTTCATACTTGCCAACGGTCAGCACATCCGCGCCGCCCGAAATCTCTTCGAACACGGTCTTGTTGCCATTGAGCGCGTCGCGGCTTTGATCCACGTAGGCCAGCTTCACGGTCGGCCCGGTCACGATCTCGCCCGAATCCGGCTGTTCCTTACCCGTCAGCATGCGGAACAATGTGGACTTTCCTGCGCCATTTGGCCCGATTATTCCGACAATCGCGCCCGCCGGGATCTTCATGCTGAGGTTATCGATCAACAAACGGTCGCCATACGCCTTGCTCACGTTCTTGAACTCGATCACTTCGTTGCCCAGACGATCGCCGACCGGGATGAAGATTTCCTGCGTTTCATTGCGCTTCTGGTATTCCTGGCTATTGAGTTCCTCGAACCGCGCGATACGCGCCTTGGACTTCGCCTGGCGTCCCTTCGGGTTCTGGCGCACCCATTCCAGTTCCTTCTTCAGCGCCTTCTGACGCGCCGATTCCGACGATTCTTCCTGCTTCAACCGGTCCTGTTTCTGGTCGAGCCAACTGCTGTAGTTGCCTTTCCATGGAATACCGTGGCCGCGGTCGAGTTCGAGAATCCATTCGGCGGCGTTATCGAGGAAATAGCGATCGTGCGTCACCGCCACGACGGTGCCCGGATAGCGCGTCAGGAACTGTTCGAGCCAATCCACCGATTCGGCGTCGAGGTGGTTGGTCGGTTCGTCGAGCAGCAGCATGTCGGGCTTTTGCAGGAGCAACTTGCAGAGCGCGACGCGGCGTTTTTCACCACCCGAAAGGTGCTCGATCTTTGCGTCCCATGCGGGCAGGCGCAACGCGTCGGCGGCAACTTCCAGCTGTTGCTCGGGCGTGCCGCCGTCGCTGGTCGCGAGGATGGCTTCGTATTTGGCTTGCTCGGCCGCGAGCGCGTCGAAATCGGCGTCGGGTTCCGCGTAGGCGGCGTAGATTTCGTCGAGCTTTTTCTGCGCGGTAAAAACGTCGCCGAGGCCGTCTTCAACCGCTTCGCGCACGGTTTGCTGCGGATCGAGTTGCGGCTCCTGAGGCAAATAGCCGATGTTCAGGTTCGGCATCGGCGTGGCTTCGCCTTCGATTTCCTTGTCGACGCCCGCCATGATGCGGATCAGCGTCGACTTGCCCGAGCCGTTCAGGCCGAGCAGGCCGATCTTGGCGCCGGGAAAGAAGGACAGCGAGATGTCCTTAAGGATCTGGCGTTTCGGCGGCACGATCTTGCCGACGCGGTTCATGGTGAAGACGTATTGGGCCATTTGCGGATTTCGGTTGTCTTGAGGTTTTCGGGTTTTGCTTGTCGAGGCGCGCTTCGGTCGACGGCGGCGGCTGACATTCAGATCGCCACGGCGATGCACCTCGATTCAGTTCGCGACGATGCGTGTTTCCAAGGCAGCAGGAACGTGCCGACATTGTACTTCCATGAATATGCGTGGTCGGCGCGCGAAGCGCCAAGTCAGCGCCAGGCGGCTACGCCGCCGTGACGCGAGCACGTTCCGCTGCGGTGGCGGCTGAAGCTCCACGTGCCGTCGCGGCATTGCGCAGTGGCGCCGTCGGGGGCAGCGCCCGAGCGGGAATGTGCCGGGGAATGGACGGTTTGGCCGTCGTGGTTGCGGTAGCTCTGATGGTTGTCGAGGTCGGATTCGTTCGGGGCGGAGTAGGCGTAGGCGTGAGCGGCGGGGGAATGCAGAATGAAAAGAGTGACGAGAAGGATTGGTGTGATACGGCGAAGGACGACGTTGTTGCTCATGTTTTAGGCTTGCCTCGCACGCTTGACGTTTGCCGTTTTTACTCTCAGTTCGTGATTCATGCGATCCGATTGTTCCTAAACGTGTGATTGGATCGTGCCGGACAGCGTTTGAGGAACGGGGCTTTCGGCATCCGAAGCAGTCCGTTGACACGTCCAGCAGGCGCGTATAATCCATACACCTACTTTAGATACTGCGCAGTTCCAGGAGTCGACGAAATGATCACCGACAAAAAGGGAAGCAAGCCCGGCGCAAAGGATCGGCCGATGATCGCACCCAAAAATCCGGTGCGCGTGGCAAATGAATCAGACCGACAAATCGTCGTTGCTGCCGCTCGGGCGGTTATCTCCGAACATCGTGATGTAATCAAGGCGCTGGCAAAGCGCTGATGAATGCTGGATGCCGCCTTTGTTCTTCAAATCCACGACGAAATCCTGATTGAGGAGCCGGGCTTGCCGGGCTTCGCCGGTCCAGGATTCGCGGGCCTTGAAAGCGCGCTCCTTCGAATCGAGAACTGGTCCACATACGGCAATCTCAACGACGTGTTTGGTATCGCATCTATGTATGCGGTTGCGATCGCCCGGGGGCACATCTTTAACGACGGAAATAAGCGCACGGCTCTTGTTGCGGCATTAACTTACTTAAAGCTTCAAGATATTACTGTGCCCCGCGACGCGAGCCTGGAAGACGAAATGGTTGCGGTTGCCGAGGGTGCGACGGATGCAGCAACTTTCGCAAATCGACTGGCCTCCCTTGCTCTTGGCCTCGATGACCTTGAAACGTTAAAGCAATGACGGGCCACGCGACGTTTATTGTGATGTTCAAAAAAAACCCCGCGTAACGCGGGGTTTGCGATTTAGACGGTTGGCCCTGACGCTCGTGTTTTGCTACACGTTAAACAAGAAATTCATCACATCCCCGTCGTGGACCACATATTCCTTCCCTTCGGCCCGCATCTTCCCGGCTTCCTTCGCGCCGTGCTCGCCTTTGAATGTAATGAAGTCATCGAAGGCGATTGTCTGCGCGCGGATAAAGCCGCGCTCGAAGTCTGTGTGGATCGCGCCGGCAGCCTGAGGCGCAGTGTCGCCAATGTGAATGGTCCACGCCCGCACTTCCTTCACGCCCGCCGTGAAATACGTCTGCAATCCCAGCAGCTTGTAACCCGCGCGAATCACGCGATCTAGCCCCGGCTCGTCCATGCCGATATCGGCTAGAAACTCCTGCTTGTCGGCGTCGTCCAGATCCGCGATTTCCGCTTCGATCGCCGCGCACACCGCAACCACCGGCGCTTTCTCAGCTTCAGCGTACTTGCGCACCGCGTCCAGATGCGGATTGTTTTCGAAGCCGTCGTCCTTCACGTTCGCCACGTACATGGTCGGCTTGGCGGTGATCAGGCACAGCGGCTTGATCAGCAGGAGTTCGTCTTCGCTCAGGTCGAGACCGCGCACCGGCTTCGCCTGATCGAGTTGCGCCTGGATTTTTTCGAGCACGGGCACGAGTTTCGCCGCTTCCTTGTCGTTTCCCGAGCGCGCGGATTTGGCGTAACGATGATGCGCTTTTTCAACCGTCGACAAATCCGCGAGCGCCAGTTCGGTATTGATCACTTCAATATCTGCCAGCGGGTCGATCTTGTTCGCGACGTGAATCACGTTCTCATCTTCGAAACAGCGCACGACGTGCGTAATGGCATCGGTTTCGCGGATGTTCGCGAGGAACTTGTTGCCAAGGCCTTCGCCCTTGCTCGCGCCGGCGACGAGGCCGGCGATATCGACGAATTCCACAATCGCCGGCACCACACGCTCGGGCTTGACGATTTCGGAAAGCGCCGCAAGACGCGGATCGGGCACTTCGACCACGCCGACGTTCGGCTCGATTGTGCAAAACGGATAGTTTTCGGCGGCGATGCCAGCCTTGGTCAGTGCATTGAACAGTGTGGACTTGCCGACGTTAGGCAAGCCGACGATGCCGCATTGGAGGCTCATGGAATCCTTCGAACTGGTGAAACGGCGTGCGCCGCGTGGGTCAACGCTGCATGTCGCGGTGCAGCGGGCGGCCACGTCATGGCGGGCCGGAAAAAACGATATTGTACCGCTGCGGCCCGGTACGCTGGGCGCGGCGGGGCAGCGCCGGATCTGCGGCCGAAACACCGTGTTGTACATCGAATCTCGAAATACCCCGGCGGCTATAATGCCCGCATGACTTTCCACTCTCGAAATTTTCACGCGGCCGTGGTTGGCGGTGGCCTGGTCGGCAAGACGGCGGCGCTCGCGCTGACGCAATCCGGCCTGCGCACGGCGTTGCTCGCATCGCCCGCTGCTCCGCCGCCCGCCGCCGGCAGCTTCGATTCACGGATCTACGCGCTTTCGTCGAGTTCGCAGGCGTTGCTTGAACGGTTGCGCGTCTGGCAGGCGCTCGAGCGCGAAAAGCTCGGACCGGTGCTGGACATGCGTGTTTTCGGCGACGCTTTCGCCGAGCTGCATTTTTCCGCATTCCAGGCTGCCGTGCCGCAACTGGCGTGGATCGTGGAGTCGTCGCTGATCGAGCGATCGCTCGATGCCGCACTGCGTTTCCAGCCGAACCTCACGTGGATCGAGTCTCGTGCCCAAGGTCTCGTGATTCACGACGACGCCGCGCATCTCACGCTCGCCAACGGCGAAACGCTTGAAGCCGATCTCGTGGTCGGCGCGGACGGCGCGCATTCGTGGGTGCGGGCGCAGACGGGTGCGAAGATGCATCGGCGGGAATATCGGCAGACCGGCGTAGTCGCGAATTTCAAGTGCGAAAAGCCGCACGCCGAAACGGCGTATCAATGGTTCCGCGATGGCGAGATCATCGCGTTGCTGCCGCTGCCGGGTGATTACGTGTCGCTCGTGTGGTCCGCGAAAACCGATCATGCCGACGCGCTCCTCAAACTCGATCCGGCGCAACTCGCGGCGGAAGTCGAGAAAGCCACGCAAAACATGCTCGGCACGCTGGAATGTGTGACACCGGCCCAAGGTTTTCCGCTTGCGCTGCAAACGGTCGATCGGCTCATCGGGCCACGCGTGGCGCTGGTCGGCGACGCCGCGCATCTGATTCATCCGCTTGCGGGTCAGGGCATGAATCTCGGCCTGCGCGACGTCGCCGCGCTTGCCGAAACGCTCGCGGGCAAGGAAGCCTTCCGGTCGGCGGGCGATCCAGTCCTGCTTCGCCGATACGAACGCGCTCGCCGCGAGGACATCCAGAAATTGACCATTGCGTGCGATGGTCTGCAGAGACTTTTCTCCATGCCCGGCACGCTTGCCCGAGCGGTGCGCAATACCGGCATGGCGCTCGTGGGCGCGCAGCCGCACATCAAGCGCTGGCTTGTTTCGGCGGCGCTCGGTTAAGAAGACGCGCGCAACTACCCACATACTTTCAGCATCACAGGAATCCGAATGAAAATCACTCTTCGCCGCGCTTTGGTCGCTGCCGCCACGCTGGCAGCGGTGTTTGGCATCGGCATTGCTGCCCAGGCCGATCAAACCACTGACAAGATCAAGTCCACGCTGCAATCGCGCATTGGCGACGCCGACATCAAGAGCATCCAGAAATCGCCGATTGCGGGGCTGTACGAAGTGAATCTCGGCTCGCAGATCGTCTACGCGGACGCGACCGGCAACTATCTGCTGATGGGCGATCTCGTCGATACCCGCACGCGCACGAATCTCACCGAAGCGCGTCTGGCCGAAACCAACAAGATCGACTTCGCCAAGTTGCCGTTCGAAAACGCGGTGAAGGTCGTGAAGGGCACGGGCGCGCGCAAGATCGCGGTGTTTTCGGACCCGAATTGCCCGTACTGCAAGCAGCTCGAAACCACGCTCAAGTCCGTCGATAACGTCACCGTCTACACCTTCCTGTATCCGGTCCTGTCGCCGGATTCGGCCTCGAAGTCCAAGTCGATCTGGTGCTCGAAGGACCGCTCCAACGCCTGGGAAGGCTGGATGCTCGACCACACCGCGCCGACTGCCGCAGCGAGTTGCGACACAACGGCTATCGATAAAAACCTGAAGCTCGGCCAGTCGATGAACGTCACCGGCACGCCCACGGTGTTCCTGGCCGACGGACGCCGTTTGCCGGGCGCCGTTCCGGCTGACCGGCTGGAAAAGGAAATCTCGGCGGTTCGCTGAAATCAGCGGCCGATCCAGACCAAGGAGGCGCGCGATGCGCCTCTTTCGCTTTCAAGCAGGCATCGCCGCCCGCGCCCGGCTCCAAGCCGGCGATAAGAACAAAGGACTTCGACGCATGAACGCCATCCGATACACCATCGTCCCGAAAAATCCCGCCGCGCATCTGTTCGAAGTGACGCTGACCGTGAGCGAGCCGGATCCGTCCGGCCAGCGCTTCGTGCTGCCGGTATGGATTCCAGGCAGCTACATGATCCGCGAGTTCGCGCGCAACATTGTGACGCTGCAGGCGTTCAACGCGGCCGGCCGAAAGATCGCCATCGATAAAACCGACAAGCATGCGTGGCAAACCGCGCCGCACGACGGTCCGATCACGCTGCGTTACGAGGTCTACGGCTGGGATTTGTCGGTGCGGGCGGCGCATCTGGATGACACCATCGGCTTTTTCAACGGCACGAGCGTTTTCCTGGCCGTGGAAGGGCAGGCAGAAGCGCCGTGCATTGTCGATATTCAAAAGCCTTCGGGCGCGCAATATGCAAACTGGCGCGTGGCCACGGCGCTGCCCGAAGCGCGAGGCACGAAACGCCTTGGCTTCGGTGCGTACGAAGCGCCGAACTACGATGCGCTGATCGATCATCCCGTGACGCTCGGCGAGTTCGCGCTCGGTTCGTTCAGTGCCCACGGCGCGAAGCACGACATCGTGATTTCGGGCCGCGTGGCCGCGCTCGACATGCGGCGTCTCGAAACCGATCTCAAGCGCATTTGCGAATCGCAGATCGCGCTGTTCGAACCGCGCACGAAGAAGGCGCCCGTTGATCGCTATGTGTTCATGACCGTTGCTGTTGGCGATGGGTACGGCGGCCTGGAACATCGTGCATCGACGGCGCTGATCTGCAATCGCTCGGACCTTCCTGTTACCGGACGGCCGGAGATGACGGAGGGATACAAGACGTATCTGGGTTTGTGCAGCCACGAATATTTCCATACGTGGAACGTAAAGCGCATCAAACCGGTGGCGTTCGCGCCATACGATCTGTCGCAGGAAAATTACACGTCGCTGCTGTGGCTGTTCGAAGGATTCACGTCGTATTACGACGACCTGATGCTCGTGCGCAGCGGCACGATCAGCGCGAGCGATTATTTCGCGATGCTGGGTAAAACCATCGGCGGCGTGTTGCGCGGTTCGGGGCGATTGAAGCAAACCGTCGCGGAAAGCTCGTTCGACGCATGGGTCAAATACTATCGGCAGGATGAGAACGCGGCGAACGCCATCGTCAGTTATTACCAGAAAGGCTCGCTTGTCGCGCTTGCCTTTGACCTGTCGATTCGCGCGCAAACCGCGGGCAGGAAGTCGCTTGACGACGTCATGCGTCTTTTGTGGCAGCGCTATGGCCGCGATTTTTATCATGGAAAGGCGCGCGGCATAGAGGAGAGCGAGGTTGAAGCGCTGTTCGCCGAAGCCACCGGCGCCGATCTGAAAAAGCTGTTCCGCGAAGGCGTCCATGGCACGCGCGACTTGCCGCTGGAGACACTGCTGGAACCGTTCGGCATCAAACTCGCCGCCGATATCGCCACGAATGGCACGACAGGCAAACCGTCGCTTGGCGCGCGGGTTCGCACTGGCGCGGATTGCGTGCTCACGGCCGTTCACGAGAACAGCGCGGCGCAGAAGGCGGGTTTATCGGCGGGAGATGTGCTGGTCGCAATCGATGGCTTGCGCGTCACCGGATCGAATCTCGATTCGCTGCTTTCGCGGTATTTGCCGGGCGCAAAGGTCGAAGTGCACGCGTTTCGTCGCGACGAATTGCGCGTGGCGCAGGTCAAACTCGACGCGCCGGATGTTTCGCGCTACGTCCTTTCAACCACCGATTCCAGCGCCCAAACGAAGCAACGGCGTGAACGCTGGTTGAAAGGTTGACCCGGCGACGACACCAAAAAGCGGATTGTTTCACCAGTGCAACGATCCGTCTTGAGTGCACAGCTTTTTCCCGATCGATTAAAAACGAAGAATGCGTCCTGTCAGAGCGCGTCCGCGCTCACACTCAACAAGGGACAGGAGTCGTCATGACGACCATTCTTCAAATCAATTCCGCTGCCCGCTCGCAAGGCGCTCAATCCACATTGCTGGCCGACGAAGTATCGGCGAAGCTGCTGCAATCGCACGCGGGCGCGAAGCTCGTGGTTCGCAACCTTCTCACGGATAACCTGCCGCATCTGGATGACGCCACGCTGGGCGCGTTCTTCACGCCCGCCGAAGCACGCACCGCCGAACAAAACGCGATCCACGCGAAGAGTGAAGCACTGATCGCCGAATTGCAGGCGGCTGACATTGTTGTAATCGCCGCGCCGATGTACAACTTCGGCATTTCGTCGCAACTGAAGACGTATTTCGATTGGATTGCACGCGCCGGCATTACGTTCAAGTACGGTGCGAACGGTGCTGAAGGCCTTGTGACGGGCAAGAAGGTGATTGTGGTGACGGCTCGCGGCGGCAAGTACAGCGGCACGCCGAACGATTCGCAAACGCCGTATCTGAAGACGTTCCTGGGTTTCCTCGGCATGACCGATGTCAGCTTCGTGTATGCAGAAGGCCTGGCAATGGGCCCGGACGCCGCTGGCGCTGCGTTGGCTACGGCGCGGGATTCGATCGCAGCGCTGTAAGTTGTTTTAAGCTGCTGAAAATCTGGAAAGCCCGCCGCGTCTTCATGACATAGCGGGCTTTTTTGTTGACGCTTCAGTCTGGCAAATCAGGCAAACGCCAGTCGATAACCGGCCGTCCATGTTCTTCCAGATAAGCATTCGCCGAAGCGAAATGCCCGCAGCCCAAAAAGCCGCGATGCGCCGATAACGGCGACGGATGCGGCGCCTCAAGCACGCAATGCGCTTTTCCCGCCGTCACCGCCGACGCAATCAACCCGCGCTTCGCCTGCGCATGCGCGCCCCAGAGCATGAACACGAGATGCTCGTGGCGCATCGCGAGTTCGTGAATCAGCGTGTCGGTGCAATGTTCCCAGCCGCGTTTGGCGTGGCTGCCGGCTTTATCGCGTTCCACGGTCAGCGACGTGTTCAGCAGCAGCACGCCTTGCTGCGCCCAGGCATCGAGGCAACCGTGATTGGGCGCGGCGAAGCCAAGGCTGGCGCTGATTTCCTTGAAGATATTGCGCAGCGAAGGCGGCGGCCGAACCGGCGCCGGCACGGAAAACGCCAGACCATGCGCTTGCGGCGCGCCCCGATCTTCGCCGTGATACGGATCTTGTCCGAGGATCACGACTTTCACGTCGGCGGGACTCGTCAGGCGCAGCGCACGAAAGACATCGGCGGGATACACGGTCTTGCCGGCGGCGCGTTCATTGTCAACGAACGCGCATAACGCGGCGTAATGCGGGCTGCCGATAAACGCCTTCAGATGCTTGCGCCAATCAGCCGGCAACGCGGCGAACTGGCTTTCGAGCGATGTGAACGGGTGATTTTTCGAAGCGTCTTCTGCCTCGAACAACGACGCCTGATTCATTTCACGCCACCGTTCGAACCTTCCGCTTTCGGATTGCACAATTCGTAGCCACGTTGCGCCTTGCTCGCGTTTTCGGGCTGGAGGTAGAGGAATGCGCCGCGCATCTGGGCGGCGAGGTTCGTCAGGCCGGCTTCTTCGCCGGACTTGAGTTCGAGTTCGAGTTCGCTGATTGGCGTGGTGCGGCGTGCGCCATTGATATCCGTGATGACTTCCCCGAGATCCAGGACCGCTTCGATTCTCGCGCCGTCGATTTCGACGTTCCAGATCACACGGTCGAAATCGGTCCGGAAAAGTGCCGTCAATTCCGGCGCCGCATTACGGAGTGCGTTGCGCGCGTGCTCGTCGTCGCAATGTTCGAGCAGCTTGTCCACTTCGAGCGCTTCGCCCGCGACGGGCATTTCCCATTCGTGCCGGCTATGCATTCCATCCGCCGATTCCCCCGCCGTCTTGTACGTCTGCAGCCATTGACCCGGCGCACCTCGCAAACGCAGTGCGCTTTTCGCCTTGGCGAGCGCGCGATTGGCGGTATCGAAATAAACGTTTGTCAGATGGATTTTTTGACCTTCCTGACCGGTTCGTTTCGTCAGATCCTTAGCAATTTCATCATGGTTCGACGTTGGCAGCGCCAGCTTGATCTCGCGTTCGATACTCAAAATAAACTCCGTGCAACAGCGTCAGAAGAACATTCGCGCCAGTTCGGTACCGGGGTCGTCGGCGCGCATGAACGCTTCGCCGACCAGGAACGTCTGCACGTCCATTGATTGCAGCCGCTCTACATCCGCGCGCGACAAAATGCCGGATTCGGTCACCACAATACGCTCTTGCGGCACCATTTCCAGCATGCCGATGGTTGTTTCTATCGACGTTTCAAAGGTGCGGAGGTTCCGGTTATTTATGCCAATCAGCGGTGTTTTCAACGTGAGCGCCTGCATGAGCTCGCCCTGATCGTGGACTTCCACGAGCACAGCCAGACCCAGCGAATGGGCGTACGCTTCGAGATCGCTCATTTGCGCCGGCTGCAGGGCGGCTGCAATCAACAAGATGCAATCGGCGCCCATCGCGCGGGCTTCGAGGATTTGATACGGATCCACAATGAAGTCCTTGCGCAGAACCGGCAAGCTGCACGCGGCGCGCGCTTCTTCCAGATACGCCACGCTGCCCTTGAAGAACTGCACGTCTGTCAGCACCGACAAACACGCGGCGCCGCCCCGTTCGTATGATTTCGCGATATCGGCGGGGATGAAATTTTCGCGCAGCACGCCCTTTGACGGGCTCGCTTTCTTCACTTCGGCGATAACCGCGGCTTTGCCCTCTGCGTGCCTGGCGCGCAAGGCACCGACAAAGTCGCGCGAGTCGCGCGCACTCGCCTGCAAACGCAACTCTTCAACCGAAACGCTTTCTTGCGAAAGCCGGATTTCGTCGCGCTTGACCTGGATGATGCGATCGAGAATGTCACTCATGTTGGGTTCCGTTATTTGGCGAACTGCTGTGTGAATCGCACGAGTTCATCGACTTTTTCACGCGCCCGACCGTTCGCGATCACTTCCTTCGCGAGCCGCATGCCATCTTCAATCGATTCCGCCACGTTCGCGGCATACAGCGCCGTGCCCGCGTTCAGCGTGACGATTTCGCGCGCAACGCAAGGCTTGTTGTTGAGCGCGCCAAGCAGCATGGCTTTCGATTCCTGCGCATCGGCTACTTTAAGCGTCCGGTTCGACACCATCTGCAAGCCGAAATCCTCGGGATGAATCTCGTACTCGCGCACTTCGCCGTCGCGCAGTTCGCCCACGACCGTCGCCGCGCCCAGCGAGACCTCATCCATGCCGTCCTTACCGTACACGACCAGCACGTGCTTGGCCCCGAGACGCTGCATCACGCGAACCTGGATGCCGACGAGATCCTCGTGAAACACGCCCATCAACTGATTCGGTGCGCCCGCCGGATTGGTCAGCGGCCCGAGAATGTTGAAGATGGTCCGAACGCCGAGTTCCCGACGCACCGGCGCAATGTTCTTCATGGCCGGATGATGGTTCGGCGCGAACATGAACCCCATGCCTGTTTCAGCGATGGATTGCGCCACGTGCTCCGGCTGCAGATCGATATTCACGCCGAGCGCCTCGAGCACGTCCGCGCTGCCCGATTTACTCGATACCCCGCGATTTCCGTGCTTCGCGACCTTCGCACCGGCTGCTGCCGTCACGAACATGGTGGCCGTCGAGATGTTGAAGGTGTGTGATCCGTCGCCGCCCGTGCCCACTATATCCACGAGATTCTCGCTGTCCGGCACGGTCACGTGATTCGCAAATTCGCGCATCACGGTCGCCGCCGCAGCAATCTCGCCGATGGTTTCCTTCTTCACGCGCAATCCCGTGATGATCGCGGCGGACATCACCGGCGACATCTCGCCGCGCATGATCGTGCGCATCAGATGAAGCATTTCATCGTGAAAAATCTCGCGATGCTCAATGGTCCGTTGCAGCGCTTCCTGGGCCGTAATGGTCATGTTCTGATCCCGGTTCACGTGCGTTCGCCTTGCTTCGCGTGCTTGATGAAGTTTTCGAGCAGCGCGTGACCGTGTTCGGACAGGATCGATTCCGGGTGGAACTGGACGCCTTCGACCGCGAGTTCCTTGTGACGCACGCCCATGATTTCGCCGTCGGGCGTCCACGCCGATACTTCCAGGCAATCCGGCAGCGATTCGCGCTCGATCGCGAGCGAGTGATAACGCGTCACACTAAAATGTTTCGGCAAGTCGGCAAACACGCCGCGGCAGTCCGTTTCGATCGTGCTGACCTTGCCGTGCATGATGGTTTGCGCGCGGACCACGCGGCCGCCGAATGCTTCGCCAATGGCCTGATGACCCAGGCACACGCCAAGAATGGGAATCTGGCCGGAAAACTCGCGCAGCACGTCGAGCGTAATGCCAGCGTGTTGGGGATTGCTCGGTCCAGGCGAAAGGCAAATCCGCTCGGGATTCAGTTTCGCGATTTCACTGAGGGTAATTTCGTCGTTGCGGAACGTCCGCACGTCCTCGCCCAGTTCGCCGAAATACTGGACCAGGTTATAGGTGAACGAATCGTAGTTGTCGATCATCAGCAGCATGGTCTTTCTCCGGATCAGAAGTCGCTATCGAGGCCGTCTTGCACTTGCTCGGCGGCGCGCAAAACCGCACGCGCCTTGTTCTCCGTTTCCTGCCATTCGGATTCGGGCACCGAATCCGCGACCACGCCGGCGGCGGCCTGCACGTACAAATTGCCCTTGTGGATCAGGCCTGTGCGAATTGCGATGGCCAGGTCCATTTCGCCCGTGAACGACAGATAACCGCAAGCGCCGCCATACAGGCCGCGTTTCACCGGCTCCAGTTCGTCGATGATTTCCATCGCCCGCACTTTCGGCGCGCCCGAAAGCGTGCCGGCGGGGAAGGTCGCGCGCAGCACGTCGAAGTTCGTCGTACCGGGTTTCAGCTTGCCTTCCACCGAACTCACGATGTGCTGAACATGCGAATATTTTTCGATCGCCAGCTTGTCCGTCACGATCACCGAGCCGGTCTGTGCAATCCGGCCGACGTCGTTTCGTGCCAGATCGATCAGCATGACGTGCTCGGCCACTTCCTTCGGGTCGTTCAGCAACTCGGTTGCGAGTTCGGCGTCGCGCTCGGGCGTATTGCCGCGCGGCCGCGTGCCGGCGAGCGGACGGATGGTGACAATGCGTTCTTCGCCGCGCTTTTCCTGGCGCACCAGAATTTCCGGCGACGCTCCAACCACGTGAAATTCGCCGCCGAAGTTGTAGTAGTACATATACGGCGACGGATTCAGCGAACGCAACGCGCGATACAGCGAAAGCGGGTTATCGCGGAACGGCTTGACGAGGCGCTGGCCGACCTGAACCTGCATCAACTCGCCCGCCGCGATATATTCCTTCGCTTTCCTCACGGCGTTCAGATAATCGTCTTTCGCAAACTCGCGATACGTCTCCGTCCGCACGCTCGCCGACGTTACCGGCGGCTGCACGGTCGTACGCAAACGCGCACGCAACTCGCGCAGGCGCTGCTTGGCCCTGGTATAGGCCTCGGGCGCGGTGGGATCGGCGTAGACAATGAGATACAGCTTGCCGGCGAGGTTGTCGATAACCGCCATTTCCTCGGTCAGCAGCAACTGGATATCCGGCAAGCCGAGATCGTCACGCGGGGCCGAGTGCGCCAGCTTTTTCTCGATATAACGCACGGCGTCATAGCCGAAATACCCTGCCAGACCGCCGCAAAAACGCGGTAATCCCGGACGTTGGGCGATCTTGAACCGCTTCTGGAATGTTTCGATAAACGTCAGCGGATCAACTTCGCTCGTTTCGATGACCTGCCCATCTTTCACTACTTCCGACACGCCGTTCTGCACGCGGATCATCGTGCGCGCCGGCAGGCCGATGAACGAATAGCGGCCGAAGCGCTCGCCGCCCACCACGGATTCCAGCAGGAACGAGTTAGCGCCATTGCGCTCGGACTGCGCGAGCTTGAGATAAAGCGAAAGCGGCGTTTCGAGGTCGGCAAGCGCCTCGGCGCTCATCGGAATACGGTTGAAACCTTCATTCGCCAGCGATTGGAATTCGAGTTCGGTCATGTTCTGATCCTTTGCGTGTCGCTCGTTGGTTTTTGCGACATCGGGCACTTATTGGGGCGCTGCGGAAACTCTGCCGCGCGGCGCGAACCCGCTTGGATTGGTGCGTCGGCTGGGGGCCTCACGCGCTGCATGTCCGATTATCAGGTCTCAAGGCCGTTCACGAAACCGTGAGGCGCGAGAGGCAAGAGAAAAATCGGGCGCGGCGGGTGATGCGCATTGAGCCGGGCATCAAAAGGTAAAACAAGTCAGCGGGATCGGCGCGCGGAGTGCGCAGCGAAACAAAAAACGGTTGCCGAAGACACGCTTCAGCGGACCTCGGGCGAGGTTAGCGCGACCAGCGACGCCAGGGCCAGGCTCCCCGGTCGATGCTGCTCAGACGCCGTTTTTTGTTCAGAAACATGAGGGAATGAACTATTCAGTCTGTATTGTCGCGCCGGATGCATCGGGCGCGGCCATGGTTGCTGCTATTGCCTGTGCGGCAGCCAGCAGGGAAGAAACTATACCATCGGATTTTATGAGGTGCACGGGTTTGCCGTGGTTGTATCCGTAAGGCACCGTAAGCGTCGCCATACCGGCTGCACGGCCCGCCAGCGCGTCGTTCTCCGAATCCCCGATAGCAACCGCTTCCCGCGGCAGAACGTCAAGACGTTCGCAGGCAATCAGCATGGGCGCGGGATCGGGTTTCTTCTGCGGGACCGAGTCGCCACCAAGCACGACCTTGAAGTATTCTGCCAGGCCGAATTTGGTGAGCAGTTCCACCGCGAACCGGTGCGGCTTGTTGGTCACGCACGCGAGCGGCAAGCCGAGATTTCGCAGCGCCTTCAGCCCTTCCGTCACCTCCGGAAACAGCGTCGCGCGCTGTCCGTTGATGCGCGCGTATTCCGTCTGATAGATCGCGAGGGCGTCGTCGAATCTGGTGTTTGCTTCCAGCGCGGAAAAGCGCACGGCCAAGACGCTGCGGATCAGATTCTCCGAACCCTTGCCAATATACGCGGTCACTTCGTCCCGGTCAGTCGCTTTCGTGCCGATGCGCGCGAGCATGCCGTTGAGCGCCGCGGTGAAATCGTCTGCGGTATCGACCATGGTGCCGTCCAGGTCGATGATCGCCGCCCGCAACGTCTTGTTGGTAAATGCCGGAAGCTCGGCGGTAAGTTCGCTCATCGTGCATCCCCGGTGTTCACTTTCGCCAATTCCGCGCGCATCTTGCCGATGATTTCGCTGTAGTCATGGTGGCCGAAGATTGCCGATCCCGCCACGAACGTGTCCGCACCGGCTTCGGCGATTTCGCGGATGTTCTCGATCTTTACTCCGCCGTCTACTTCGAGATGGATTTCCCTTCCGGTCCGCTCGCGATATTCGTCGATTCGCCGGCGCGCTTCGCGCAGCTTGGTGAGCGCTTCGGGAATGAAGGACTGGCCGCCGAAACCCGGATTCACCGACATGATCAGCACCAGATCGACCTTGTCCATCACGTAATCAAGATGACTCAGCGAGGTCGCCGGGTTGAAAACCAGGCCAGCTTTACAGCCGTGATCGCGGATCAGCGAAAGCGTCCGGTCAATATGATCCGAACCTTGCGGGTGAAAACTGATCACATTCGCACCGGCTTCGGCGAAGTCCGGCACGATACGATCCACCGGACGCACCATCAAATGCACGTCGATAGGCACGGTCGTGTGCGGCCGCAGCGCCTTGCAGACCATGGGCCCGATTGTCAGATTCGGCACGTAATGGTTGTCCATTACGTCGAAATGGATCCAGTCCGCGCCGGCGGCGACCACATTGCGCACCTCTTCACCGAGAATGGCGAAGTCGGCGGACAAGATACTGGGGGACAAGCGGAATTGCGTCATGACGTCGGCCGGTTGCGAGCGGGAAACGCATTTTACCGCGACGCGACGTTTTTGACCGCTGACCGAATGGCTAACGCGTGCGGCCCGCGCCTGCGCTTTTCCCCGTCACGGTACTACTCCGGCGGGGTTTCAAAGGCATGACAAAGCCCTTGCGAAGCGCCGCGTTCTGTTGCGGGCGCTGGCTGCATGAAGCAGAATGCGTCACCTGACGTTCACGCAAATTCGCGTAACCGCGCGGTCGCCGGCCTTCAGGCCGCACCGCGCTCAGCACATCTTGAATTGGAAAAGCGATGAGCCAGTATGAATTCAGTGTATCGGTCCAGACGCAATATCTTCCTGACCAATCAGAACCGGATGCTCACCAGTTTGCGTTCGCGTACACGCTGACCATCCGGAATACCGGTCAGGTTGCCGCGCAGTTGATCTCGCGGCACTGGATAATCACGGATAGTGAAAACGTGGTTCAGGAAGTGAAAGGGCTGGGCGTGGTGGGCAATCAGCCGTTATTGCCGCCGGGCGAAAAATTCGAGTACACAAGCTGGGCCGTGATCGCGACGCCAGTTGGCACCATGCGCGGTTCGTATTTTTGTGTGGCCGAGGACGGCGAGCGTTTCGAGGCGCCTATTGCCGAGTTCGCGCTGCACATGCCGCGCACGCTGCATTGAAAAGCGTTGCGCGCTCCTAGCGCCTGTTTTTCTTTTTGCCGGACGCCGTCCACGCGACGATAAAAACCAGCAAAAGCAGCGCCACGAGTGACTCGAGCGCAAAAACAAGCATTGGATATTCGTCGAATAGATCTGACATGGCGGTTCCCATCAAGAACGAACATTGTAAGCGTTTCACCTTCTCGGCCGCCGGATTGGCGGCTTGGGCCCTCTCCATCACCACGGCCGTTTTGCTCGCGTCATGCGGTGGAGGCGGCGCGATCAAATCCGGATATCAAGCCCCGCCAACCGGCGCGCCGATCATCACGGGGCAGCGAGCGGCCAACCGGCTGACCGCCGTGAGCTGGCAGCAGGTTCCTGGCTGGCAAGACGATTCCCTGCTGGGCGCAACCGCGGCGATGCGTCAGAACTGCAGCCGGCTTGCGCAACAGCCTACATGGCGGCGCGCGTGCGCAGCGGCCCAACGGCTCGACGATCTCGACATGAATGCCGCCCGGGAATTCTTCGAGGCTTACTTCACACCGTTCCAGTTGGCCAACACCGACGGTACGCTGGATGGCCTCGTGACCGGTTATTACGAGCCGTTGCTGCGGGGTTCGCGCACGCGGCATGGGCCGTATCAATACGCGTTGTATCGTTGGCCTTATCGATTCAAAGCGGGCACATCATTGCCGACGCGCGCCCAACTCGAAAGCTCGGGCGTGTTGAACGGCAATGAGCTGGTGTGGGTCGATGACCCGATCGAGGCGTTTTTCCTCCAGGTCCAGGGCTCGGGACAGGTTGTGATGGAAGATGGCACGACAATGCGCGTCGGTTTCGGTGGAACAAACAACCAGCCGTACAAATCAATTGGCCGCGAACTGCTGGATCGGCGCGAACTGACGCCTGCGCAGGCCACGATGCAGGGCATCAAGGCCTGGGCGAAAGCGAATCCCGCGCGCGTCGATGCGTTGCTCGACGTGAATCCGCGCTTCGTGTTTTTCCGCGAGATGCCGGGAACGGAAACGCTCGCCGCGGGCGTGGGGACCGGGCCAGTTGGCGCATTGGGCGTTCCGCTCACGCCGGAGCGGTCGATTGCAGTCGATCCATCGTCGATCCCGTTGGGAACGCCGGTTTTCCTTCAGACCACGCGTCCTTTGAGCAACTCCCCGATGAACCGGCTCGTGTTTGCCCAGGACACCGGCAGCGCGATCAAAGGCGGCGTGCGCGCGGACTATTTCTGGGGGCTGGGCGATGATGCGGGAGATCTCGCCGGCCGGATGAAGCAAGGTGGCCGCATGTGGTTGCTGCTGCCGAATTCTTAGGAATTGCGCAGCCGTTCCTTGGTGAACGGCTGCTTGCTGATGCGGATTCGAAGATCAGGTTACAGCGTTGCGCCGGTCGATCACCCGTCGCGCCTTTCCGACCGAGCGTTCGATCCCGTTCACATCCAGCAACCGGATCACTGCGCTCACACCAATCAACGCTTTTATGTCGCAAGCAAGCGCAGCGCTGGCTTGATTGAGCAAGACGGCGTCAGGTGCTGTCTCGGGACAAGGTTCGATATTCAGCGTGAGCACGTCGAGCGGTCCTTCCTTGGTCAGCACGATTTGATAGTGCGGCGCCAGCGCGTGTTGCCTGAGTAATAGCTCCTCGATCTGCGTCGGGAAAACATTCACGCCTCTCACGATCATCATGTCGTCCGAGCGGCCAGTGATTTTTTCCATTCGCCGCATGGTCCGCGCGGTTCCAGGCAGAAGGCGGGTGAGATCGCGCGTCCGGTAGCGGATGATCGGTAACGCTTCCTTTGTCAGCGACGTGAATACGAGTTCGCCCAACTCGCCGTCCGGCAGTACTTCGCCCGTATCCGGATCGATGATTTCCGGATAGAAGTGATCTTCCCAGATCGTTGGACCATCCTTCGTTTCTACGCATTCCGATGCTACGCCCGGTCCCATGACTTCCGACAGTCCGTAGATGTCCACTGCATCTATGCCCATGCGTTTCTCTATGGCGGCGCGCATATCGTTGGTCCACGGTTCAGCGCCGAAAATTCCGATTCGCAGCGAACAGTCGGCCGGATGAACGCCCTGGCGCTCGAGTTCGTCGGCAATGGACAGCATGTAGCTGGGCGTCACCATGATGATGTCGGGGCGGAAATCCTGAATGAGCTGAACTTGCTTCTCGGTCTGGCCGCCGCCGAACGGAATGACGGTCAGGCCGGCCCGCTCGGCGCCGTAATGGGCGCCGAGGCCGCCGGTAAAGAGGCCGTATCCATAACTGACATGCACCTTGTCGCCACGTCTCGCGCCGGCTGCGCGAATGGAGCGAGCGACAAGATCTGACCATGTGTCGATGTCCTTTGCCGTATAGCCCACGACCGTTGGCTTTCCCGTTGTTCCCGACGAAGCGTGAATCCGTGAAATTTGATCATGCGGGACGGCGAACATGCCGTACGGATAGTTATCGCGGAGATCCTTTTTTGTCGTGAAGGGAAAGCGCGCGATGTCGGCGAGACTCTTGACGTCATCCGGATGCACGCCCGCCTCGTCGAACTTGCGCCTATATACCGGCGAATTCTCGTACGCGTGCGCGATCGACCATTTGAGTCGTTCAAGCTGCAACGCGGTAAGTTCGTCGCGGCTTGCTGTCTCTATTGGGTCCAGTGGAAGCGGGGCGGTCATGGAATGTCTCCTTCCAGTTTTCTAGTCGTCTATTTGCAACCCGAATGGAATTTGCCGGGCGCTATGTTGTTTGAGTGGTTATGCCGCAGTTCAGGGTTTTACGGGAACGAGGTTGCCCTTGATCTGGGACGACTTGCCCCGGAACATGGCGACTGTTTCTTCGTCACGATTCGTCACCCGGATGTCGTAGATTCCCGTCCTTCCCGTGAGCGATTGTTCGATTGCCTCAGCAGTCAACATGTCGCCGCTCTTGACAGCCCGCAAGAATTCGATTGAGCAGCCGGCTGCAACCGTGTTGATGTTGTATGAGTTGCAAGCGAAAGCAAATGTTGAATCGGCCAGCGTGAAAATCAGTCCGCCGTGACAAATGCCGTGACCGTTGAGAAAGTCATCTCGCACGTTCATTTGCATGCGCGCGTAGCCTGGGCGCACTTCTTTCAGTTCGAGGCCGAGCGCGCGACTACATGCGTCCGCTTCGTACATGGCTTGCGCGGATGCATCGGCAAGTTCCTGAGGCGTCATGGCTGCCCTCTCCAAAATCAATGCGATTGGTTTTTCAAAGACCTTCGAATCGTGGTGGGCGCTTTTCCTTGAATGCAGCGACACCCTCTGCGTAATCGTGCGAGTCGCCGAGTTCGCGCTGAACGTCGCGTTCGAGGTCAAGCTGCTGATCCAGCGTGTTGTTGGCGGCGGCACGGATTGCGTGTTTGATCGCCGCGATCGCCTTTGCCGGTTGCTGCGCGAGCTGCGCTGCGAGTGCCTGCGCGGCGCTCGGCAGATCGGCGTCGTCCACAACCTTCCAGACCAGACCCCATGCGTGCGCTTGCTCCGCGCCCAGCTTGTCGCCAGTCAGCGCAAGGCCCATGGCGCGCGCTTCGCCCACGCGTCTTGGCAGCAGCCACGTGCCGCCGGAATCCGGCACCAGGCCAATCTTCACGAAAGCCTGGACGAAGCTCGCGGAACGTGCTGCTACGATCAGGTCGCAAGCCATCGCCAGATTGGCGCCTGCGCCCGCCGCCGTTCCATTCACTGCAGCAATGACCGGCAGACGTGACGCCTGCAGACGACGCACGAGCGGATTGAAATACTGATTGATCAGCGCACCCAGATTTGTCATTGCGCCGGGCGTGAAGTCCAGGTCGGCAAGATCCTGTCCCGCGCAAAAACCACGGCCCGCGCCGGTGATCACGAGCGCACGGGCGTGACTTCCTTCAATTTCATCGAGCGCCCGGC
This sequence comes from Caballeronia sordidicola, assembly GCF_001544455.2. GTDB lineage: Bacteria > Pseudomonadota > Gammaproteobacteria > Burkholderiales > Burkholderiaceae > Caballeronia > Caballeronia sordidicola. Next base: position 3,137 of record NZ_FCOC02000033.1, on the reverse strand, counting down.
TCAATGCCTCGTGCATGGTCCGCGTGAAGCTATTCAGTTTCTCAGGACGATTCAAGGTCAACGTGGCCACGTGCGTGTTGTCGTCTATGTCGATGACAATCGAGTTGTTGTGGTCGGACATGAAGTCTCCTTTGGCTGCCTGTGTGAATACCCATGCCTTCGATACTAATCGCGCCCGGCGCCGGTTTCCATTCGGCCGAATGGCCTATGAGTTGACGCGGCTCCGGGAACCGCCGGGACTAGGCCGTTTGGCCGACTGTTGGCGCTGCGGCCTTTGGCGCAACATGGGCTCTGCTTTGAACGACGCGGAAGCGATTGGCGACAAACGCGGCGTCCGACAGTGCCGCGTTCGCTGCAGGATTGGCGCCCGTGCCGTGGAAGTCCGAATACGCTGCCGTCTGATTCACGAAGACGCCGCTCGTCAGGTTGATCGACAAGGCAACGCCGCCATGAATGGCAGTGGCGTAGGCCGCTTCTACGACTGCATCGTCCGTGCTGTAAATGGAAAAAGTCAAGGCGCCATGTTCGGCGGCAATGGATCCGGCCAGTTCGAGCGATTGCGCTGTCGAATCCGTGGCAATGACAAACGAAATTGGACCGAACCACTCGCGGGTAAAGTTCTTGGCGTCAGCGTGCACGTCGAGCTTCAGCATCAGGGGCGAGCGCACTCGGGCATCGGGGAATACAGGATGAGCAAGCGATTGAGTATCGGTAAGCACTTCGCCCAGTTGCCGGGCTTCGGCAATACGGCTCATCACGCCTTCGTTTTGTATCGCGCCGGTCAATTCAACAGCGCGGGCGGGATCCGCAACCAGCTTTTCGACGGCGGCCGCGAGCGCCTTCGCAACTTCGTCAAAGCTCATCTGGCCTTCGCTCGTGCGAATGCCGTCACGAGGGACGTAGATGTTTTGCGGCGCCGTGCACATCTGCCCGGAGTAAAGCGCAAGGGAGAAGGCGATGTTGCTGGCAACGGCTTTGATGTTGTCGACGGAATCAATCACGATCTGGTTCACGCCGGCCTTTTCCGTATAGACCTGGGCCTGATGCGCGTTGCATTCGAGCCAGTTGCCGTTTTGCGTGCTGCCAGTGAAGTCGATGATCTTGATCTCCGGACGCAGAGCAAGATCCTGCACGAGGGGACCGTCGTTCCCTCCCGTGGCCAGAAGCGTGATCACGTTGGGGTCGAATCCGGCCTCACGCAAAACTTCGCGTGCAATGCGGACAGTGATGGCGAGAGGCAAGATTGCACCCGGATGCGGCTTGACGATTACAGTATTTCCCGTGGCCAGGTCGGCGAACATGCCGGGATAACCGTTCCAGGTTGGGAACGTGCAGCATCCGAGTACGAGACCGGTGCCGCGCGGTACTACAGTAAATTGCTTATGCATTGCGAGCGGAGGATTCTTGCCCTGGGGCTTTTCCCAGTGAGCATCGGCAGGAATCCGGCGAAGCTGATCCCACGCGTAGGTCACCGCTTCCAGCGCCCGGTCTTGCGCGTGCGGTCCACCTGCCTGGAACGCCATCATGAATGCCTGGCCGGTCGTGTGCATCACGCTGTAACCGATCTCGAAACTGGCCTTGTTCAGCCGCGACAGAATCTCGAGGCTCACGCCAACCCAGGCTGTGGGGCCGGCGGCTCGCCATTGACGTTGCGCGGCAGTGGAGGCAGCAAGCAATGTGTCGATGTCCATTTTCGGATATCGAATCCCCAGCTCGAATCCAAAAGGAGACCGTTCGTTACCCACCGTTTCACCACTGAAGGGCTGATCCAGCTCGAAAGGCCGGTTCAGGTGCGCCTTGAAGGCCGCCTCGCCGTCGGAATTCGCTGTTTCACCGTACACTTTGGGACTCGGCATTTCGGAAAACGGGCTCCAATAGCCTCGCGTTGCAATAGCGGCAAGCGCTTGATCAAGCGTTGCTTCGTGCTTCGTGAAGAGCGGATGGGTCATGGCGGCAAAGGGATCAGTGGCGGTAGGGACGCTCGGATAATTAATTAACCGACCGGTTGGTTTGCGAATGTTAGCATTTTCAAGACGCGTGCGCGAAGCGATTTCGCGCGACTTCAAACAGGAGAGGTGAATGTCTTACGAGAATCTGTTGACCGAGGTGCGCGGGCGTGTCGGCCTGATCACATTGAACCGACCGAAAGCGCTCAATGCACTCAATGACGCGCTGATGGATGAACTCGGCGCCGTACTCAAGCAATTCGATGCCGACGAGAACATCGGCGCCATTGTGCTGACCGGCAGCGAAAAGGCGTTCGCAGCGGGCGCGGACATCGGCATGATGGCGAACTACACCTACATGGATACATTCAAAGGTGACTACATCACACGCAATTGGGAAGCTGTGCGCACTGTCCGCAAGCCGATCATCGCGGCTGTTGCCGGATTCGCGCTTGGTGGCGGCTGTGAACTGGCAATGATGTGCGACATCATCATCGCCGCGGATACCGCCAAGTTCGGCCAACCCGAAATCAAGCTTGGCGTGATTCCGGGCGCTGGGGGCACGCAGCGGCTGCCGCGCGCTGTATCGAAGGCGAAGGCAATGGACATGTGTCTGACGGCGCGGATGATGGACGCTGAAGAAGCCGAGCGGGCGGGATTGGTGTCGCGCGTCGTTCCCGCGGCGGCCTTGTTGGACGAAGCCATGCAGGCGGCATCGACAATAGCGGGTTTCTCTCTCCCAGCAGTGATGATGGCGAAGGAATCAGTCAATCGCGCTTATGAATCGACATTGGCGGAAGGGGTTCATTTTGAGCGCCGGATGTTCCATTCGCTGTTTGCAACCGAAGATCAAAAGGAAGGAATGGCTGCGTTTGTCGAGAAGCGGAAACCCGCTTTTAAGCATCGTTAAAATTCTTTTGCTGAAGGACTTGCGCTGAGTTGAAACGGGCACTAGAATTCCGTTCCTTCGCTTCACGACGAGGCGAAGGGAAGCGAGAAAGTGCAGGAGCCGCAGCGTAACAGAGGATGCCGCAGAGCCAAGCAGGACGGGCGTTGCAGCAAAATCGGAAGTCAGGGGTTGAGTAAGAAACCTGTTGACGTAAAGCGAAGAGTTCTACATAATCTCGTTTCTGTGCTGCAAACGCAGCGACGCGAAAGCGGCGGTGTTCCGAGGGTTGGAATGCTGGTGTT
>NZ_FCOC02000032.1 GCF_001544455.2 Caballeronia sordidicola | reverse complement strand
CACTGAGTTGTTCATAGCTTTGTCCCATGCAACATATCCTATTTCAAAGGTGTTGCACTTGTACCTTGAAAACGCCCTTCGTTTCTTTTTCGCCGTTGGAAAAAGAAATGAAGTCCCGCCACGGACAGTGGCCAACAGTGCTAAAAATATCAACGAACAGGGAACGCGCGAAGCCCCAAAAAGCAGGATCCCAAAAGCACCCCCTCCCCCGGCGCCAGCAAAACCTCAAACCACGATAGTCTGAGCCTCGCCCACCCCGGCCTCCCGCACCCGCCCGATCGACCAAACCTGCTCCCCAGCCGCTGACAAAAGCCCCGTCGCGGCTTCAGCGTCGCCAGCATCCACCACAACGACCATCCCGATCCCGCAATTGAATACCCGATGCATCTCCGCATCCGCCACACCGCCATGCTTCTGCAACCACGAAAACAACGGCGGCAACGGCCACGCCCGATGATCCAGCTCAACCGTCAAACCATCGCGCAAAACCCGCGGAATATTCTCGACCAATCCGCCGCCCGTAATATGCGCCATACCCTTCACAGCAATCTGCGACATCAACGACAACAACGGCTTCACATAAATATGCGTCGGCGCCATCAACGCATCGGCAAGCGTCCGGCCATCGAAATCAGCATTCAAATCAGGCTGCGCCCGCTCAATGATCTTGCGCACCAGCGAATACCCATTCGAATGAATCCCCGACGATGCCAGCCCCAAAACCACATCGCCCGGCTTGATGGTCGAGCCATCGATAATCTTGCTCTTCTCCACCGCGCCAACCGCAAACCCGGCCAGATCGTATTCGCCATCGGGATACATGCCCGGCATCTCAGCCGTCTCACCGCCGATCAACGCGCAACCGGCCAGCTCGCAACCTTGCGCAATGCCCTGCACCACGGTCGCGGCCGTATCTACATCAAGCTTGCCGCAAGCAAAATAATCGAGGAAAAACAGCGGTTCAGCACCTTGCACGAGAATGTCGTTGACGCTCATGGCAACCAGGTCCTGGCCAACGGTGTCGTGCTTGTTCAGCTGAAACGCAAGACGCAGCTTCGTGCCAACGCCGTCCGTTCCGGACACGAGCACCGGCTCCTTATAACGTTTGGGCACTTCGAACAGCGCGCCGAATCCGCCGATTCCCCCCAATACGCCGTCGCGCATGGTTTTCTTGGCAAAAGGCTTGATCCGGTCGACAAGCGCGTCGCCGGCATCGATGTCCACGCCCGCGTCGCGATAGGACAAACCTTGGGCGGGGGCGCCCGTGCGCTCTGGGGCGGATTTCGGTTGATTCATGGGGGATCGGCGAGAAGGTCGGTAAAATGAGATTTTAACCGATGCCAGCCGCCCAGCCGGATTTCCCGCACTTCGCGTCGCCGGCTCAAAAGCACCGCTCCACTTTTTTTGAGACCCGCGTCCCTTCGGCGCGTGTCTCAACCCTGCGCTCAACGCCTTTTACCCCGGTCATGCCGGACATCGGCCAAGCTGAGCGAGCCGTTTTTCAAGACACGCCCTGACGGAACCGATTGCCCGTGCAACGCCAACTGACGCTCGATCTCGGCACGCCGCCGCTTGCCACCTTCGACAACTTCTTCGCCGCCGGCAACCACGAACTGGTCACGCGCCTGCGCGGACTCGAAGGCGAACTCGCCGCGGGCCCCGTGGCCGACCGCACGTTCTACGTCTGGGGCGAAGCGGGCAGCGGCCGCAGTCACCTGCTGCAGGCGCTGATGCACGAAGCAAACGGCCGCGGGCGTTTCCTGAGCCCGCAAGCGCCGCTGGCCGCGTTCACCTTCGATCCGAAAGCGACCCTCTACGCCATCGACGACTGCGAACGCCTGTCCGGCGCGCAGCAAATCGCGCTTTTCAACCTGTTCAACGAAGTGCGCGCCCATCCGGCGAGCGCGCTCGTGGCAACCGGTAATGTGGCGCCGCTGGGGTTGTCGGTGAGAGAGGACTTGCGCACGCGCCTGGGCTGGGGACTGGTCTTCCAGCTCACGCCGCTCTCCGACGAAAGCAAGGGCGCCGCTCTGAAACATGCGGCGCGCGAACGCGGTATCGATCTGGCGGACGACGTGCCGGCCTACCTGCTCACCCATTTCCGGCGCGACATGCCAAGCCTGATGAAACTTCTCGACGAACTCGACCGGTTTTCGCTGGAACAAAAGCGTGCGGTCACGCTGCCTTTGTTGCGCACGATGCTCGCCAAGAAAGACGACGAAACACCGCGCCCGCAAACCGAGCTTTTCTGACCACGCACCGTCACTCCACGCGCTCACGAGCGGCCCAAGAACGCTTCCATCCGCTTCAAGTAAAATGCGCTTCCATGAACCTAGCCCTATTTGATCTCGATCACACCCTCATCCCGACGGATAGCGACCACGAATGGGGTCGCTTCATGGCGAGGCTCGGCATTGTCGATGCTGAAAAGTTCGCGAAGCAAAACGACGCGTTCTATGCGCAATACAAGGCCGGCACGCTCGATATCCACGCGTACCTGAACGCCCAGCTTTCCCCGCTGGCGCTGCATCCGCGCACGCGCCTGGACGACTGGCACGCGCAATTCATGCGCGAAGTCATCACGCCGGCCATCCAGCCCGCCGCGCTGGAACTGGTGCGCAAACACCAGGAAGCAGGCGACCTGTGCTGCCTCGTCACCGCAACCAACGCGTTCATCACCGCGCCGATCGGCCAGGCGTTCGGTATTGACGCGCTGATCGCGTGCGAAGTCGAAACAGTCGACAATATCCCGAACGGCGAGCTGACCGGCCGCCCAACCGGCACGCCGAGCTTTCGCGAAGGGAAGATCGTGCGTACCGAAATGTGGCTGGCTTCCATGGGAAAAAGCCTGAGCGACTTCGAACACAGCTACTTCTACAGCGACTCGCACAACGACATTCCTCTGCTCGAGAAAGTCACCGACCCGATCGCGACCAATCCTGACGACACCCTGCGCGCTCACGCGCAAGCCCGCGGCTGGCGCATCCTGGAAATCTTCTCCCCACGTGATTAAAAAACTCATCCGCAAGCTGTTCGGCCAGGAAAGCGCCAAAGAGGACGCTCTGGCGACCGCCCCGCTCTCCGACGATGTAAAACCCGCCCGCAAGAGCACGCGCAAGAAGGCTGCGCCAGCCGCGGCCAGGCGCGATCCCAACGTGCCGGTGATACTGCCGGCGGATGTGCATGGCATCGACCCGTCGCTGATTTCGAAGAACGCGATTCGCGTGACCGAAGGGCTGCAGCAAGCCGGGCATCGGGCGTTCATTGTAGGCGGCGCGGTGCGCGACCTGCTGCTGAACGTGGCGCCGAAAGATTTCGACGTTGCAACAGACGCCACGCCGGATCAGGTGCAGAAGCTGTTTCGCCGGGCGCGCATTATCGGCCGGCGGTTTCAGATCGTGCACGTGCAGTTCGGGCAGGACATCATCGAGACGTCGACGTTCCGCGCGCTCGTCGATACCCCCGCCGACGCGCCGCCATCGCCGCCTCCGCCGCGCCTGAGACGCGGCGAGATGGACACGCGCACGCACGCGGTCGACGCAAGCGGCCGCGTGCTGCGCGACAACGTATGGGGCGAACAGCACGAAGACGCGACGCGCCGCGATTTCACCATTAATGCCATGTATTACGATCCGGCCACGCAAACCGTGCTGGATTATCACGACGGCATGGCCGACGTCCGCGCACGCCTGCTGCGCATGATCGGCGATCCCGCCACGCGCTACAGGGAAGATCCGGTGCGCATGCTGCGGGTCGTGCGCTTTGCGGCAAAGCTCGGTTTCGAGATTGAGCCGGCCACGCGCGCGCCGATCGCTGAACTGGCCGACCTGATCAGCAATGTCCCGGCCGCGCGTCTGTTCGACGAAATGCTCAAGCTGCTGCTCTCCGGCCACGCGCTCGCGTGCCTCACGCGGCTGCGCGCGGAAGGCTTGCATCACGGTGTATTACCGCTGCTCGACGTCATCTTCGAATCGGCGCACGGCGAGAAATTCATCACGCTGGCGCTCACCAATACCGACGAACGCGTGCGCGCGGGCAAGGGTGTATCGCCGGGATTTTTGTTTGCCACGCTGCTCTGGAACGACATGCAGTCGCGCTGGCAGCAATACACGCTCGCCGGCGAATTCCCGGTGCCCGCGCTGCATCGCGCGATGGACGACGTGCTCGACATGCAGACCGAAAAGCTTGCTATCCACAAGCGGTTTTCATCGGATATGCGTGAAATCTGGGGCCTGCAACATCGGCTCGAAAAACGCTCCGGCCGCAGCGCCATGAAGCTGCTGGAACACCAAAGGTTTAGAGCGGGTTATGATTTCCTCCTGCTCCGGTGCGAATCGGGCGAACTGGATGCATCGGTCGGGCAGTGGTGGACGGACTTTATCGCTGGAGACACAGCCGCGCGAGAGTCACTGCTGTCGCAAGGCGGGAAGGACCGGGCGCCCAAGAAACGACGGCGGCGTAGCAGTAACGCCAAAAGCCGCGGGCCGGGCACCGGAATGGAGGGCGGCGCGAGCGCGGGGGACACATCGGCTCGTGAAGAACGTGATGTGCGCGAAGAGCGCGACGTGCGGCATGGCGACGATTGACACGGCCCGCACGCGTTTTTGAAAACGCATTCGCGTCATGTTTCGCCGAACGACAGTCGTAGGATTCATGCCATGACGGTAGCTTATCTGGGCCTGGGCGCAAACCTTGGTGATGCGCGCCAGACCCTGAAAGACACAGTGGTGTGTCTTGCTCAGCAACACACAATCACCGTGCTCGCGAAATCGAGCCTCTATCGCACCGCGCCCATCGACGCCGGCGGCGACGACTACTTCAATTGTGTCGTCAAGATCGATACCACCCTGCCCGCGCGACATCTGCTGCGGCTGTGCCATTCCATTGAAGAACACTTCGGGCGCGAGCGGCCTTATCGCAATGCGCCGCGCACGCTCGACCTCGATATCCTCCTGTTCGGAGACTCCTGCATCGAGGAAGCCGATCTGGTGATTCCGCATCCGCGTCTCACGGAGCGCGCGTTCGCGCTCGTGCCGATGATCGAACTCGATGGCGAGATTGTCATTGCCCAACGCGGCCGCGCCGATGCGTTCCTGGCGTCCGTCGCAGATCAACGCATCGAAAAAGTGGCGACGCATCAGTGCCCGCTTTTCGCCTCCCGCTGCACTTCGCGTCGCGAAGCCTGAACGCCTTCTGGCGGAAAGCCTCACAACCATGAGAACTCCATGAGCACGCCGCTTACCGTCACCGCGCCGCATTTGCGCCCGCCGCACCGATACATTGCAATAGAAGGCCCGATTGGCGTTGGCAAGACCACGCTCGCGCGGCTGCTCGCGGAGCGCTGGTCCATGCGCACGTTCTTCGAACGCCAGCAGGAAAATCAGTTCCTCGAGCGGTTTTATCGCGACAACACGCGTTACGCGCTCGCCACGCAATTGCAGTTCGCGTTGCAGCGCGCGCAGCAGGCGCAGGAAATCGGCGCGGCGCTCGTGGGCGGTCCCGGGCATCTCGGACAGACGGCGGGCGCACCGCTCATCACGGATTTCATCACCGAGAAAACCGCGCTCTTCGCGCGCCTCACGCTACCCGACGACGAATTCGAACTGTTCCGCGCGGTGTCGGCGCGCTTCAATGCGCCGGCGCCCGCGCCCGATCTGGTGGTGTATCTGCAAGCCAGCCCCGAAGCGCTGTTCGCGCGCATCCAGAAACGCGCGATACCCATGGAACTGCAAATCCCCGATGCCTATCTGCGCGCCCTTTGCGACGCCTACAATGATTTCTTCTATCACTACGACGCCACGCCCTTGTTGACGGTGAGCGCCGAGCATCTGAATCCGCTGGAATCGGACGCCGATCTGGCGCTGCTGGTCGACCGTATTGAAACCATGCGCGGGCGCAAGGAATTCTTTGTCAAGGGCACGTCACTCTAAATCCGTCCGGGCGGCGCGACAGCGTGCCGTCTCCTATCTCGTCGATGTGGAAATTGCCATGGCGTATTTGCAGGAAACCAGCCGCGCCGCGATCACGGTCCCGAAGCTTCGGACCATGCGCGAAGCCGGCGAAAAGATCACGATGCTGACGTGTTACGACGCAAGCTTTTCTGCCTTGCTGGACCGCGCGGGCGTGGATGTGCTGCTGATTGGCGATTCGCTTGGCAACGTGTTGCAGGGGCACGGCACCACGTTGCCCGTGACGCTCGATGACATTGCGTATCACACGGCTTCGGTGGCACGCGGGAACAGGAATGCGCTGGTTGTATCGGATATGCCGTTCGGCACCGTCGGCTCGCGCGAGGAAACGTACGCGAACGCCGTGAAGCTGATGCGTGCGGGCGCGCAGATGGTCAAGATCGAAGGCGGAGAATGGTCGGCGGACATCGTGCGGTTCCTGGTCGACCGGTCCATTCCGGTTTGCGGCCACGTTGGCTTGACACCGCAATCCGTGCACGCGTTCGGTGGCTTCAAGGTGCAAGGAAAAACCGATGCCGGCGCCGAGCAGATGCGCCGCGACGCATTGGCGTTTCAGCAGGCCGGCGCGCAGTTGCTCGTGATCGAGGCCGTGCCTACATTGCTCGCGCGCGAGGTGACGGAACAGTTGGTTATCCCGACAATCGGCATTGGTGCCGGGATCGATTGTTCAGGACAAGTGCTCGTGCTGCATGACATGCTCGGGATTTTCCCCGGCAAGCGTCCGCGCTTTGTTAAGGACTTCATGCAGGGACAGCCGAGTATTTTCGCGGCCGTGGAAGCGTATGTGCAGGCCGTGAGAGATAAAACTTTTCCCGGGCCCGAGCATACGTTTTAAAGGTTTAGCTTTTGCGCTTCAACCGCGCAGCTACCGCGCCGCGCAGCGCGTTGCAAATCATCAGCGCTTCTGCGCGGTTCAGGTCGTCGGCCGTCAACGCGTGCTCTTGCGCGTTCAACTCTTCCAGCAAGACACCGCGCATTACTCCAGGCAAGACGCCTGAGTCTAGCGACGGCGTTTTCCAGCGGCCATCGAGCTTCAGGAACACGTTCGATCGTCCGCCTTCCGTCAGTTCGCCACGCTCGTTGAAGAACAACATGTCGAATGCGCCTTGCGCCTCGGCTTCGCGCCACGCGAGGTCATAGTCTTCGCGCGATGTGGTCTTGTGCATGAGCAATGGATCGCCGGAAGAACGCGGCCCAAAGCCACAGTCCGATGCCAGCAGTACATTCACCGCTGGCTCCGGCAACGGCGCAAGCGGCGCGCTCGTGAGGTTTATTTCGCCACTCTTCGCCAACGCAATCCGCAACCGGTACGGCGCGTCGGCTTCAAACCCGGCGATGGTTTCATCGATACGCGCCTCCAGCATTATCCGGTCAAGCGGGAAGCCGCACCATCCGGCGCTCGAAGCCAGCCGCGCCAGATGCCTGTCCCAGCGGCGAATCCCGTCTTGCTTCGTCGCAAACGTGGTTTCGAAGAGTTGAAAACCCGGATCGGAACCCGTCAGGAATCGCGCTTTCAACTGACACTCCTCGTATTCGTCGGCGGCGTTGCTATCCAGCACGATCCCAGCGCCAATACCCATCCTGCCCCGGCCGTGCTGAATTTCGAGCGTGCGGATCGGCACGGACAAACAAAAATCATCGCGTTCATCCAGCCAGCCGATAGCGCCCGTATAAATGCCTCGCGGCGTGCTTTCGAGCGCGTCGATCAGTTGCATGGTCTTGTGTTTCGGCGCGCCCGTAATCGAACCGCAGGGAAGCAATGCGCGCAGGATATCGGCGAAAGTCGTGCGGGGACGCAAGCGCGCCTCTACCGTCGAGGTCATTTGCCACATCGACTTGTACGCTTCCACCGAAAACAGCTTCGGCACATGGACGCTCCCGGTGACCGCCACACGTGACATATCGTTGCGCAACAAATCAACAATCATCACGTTTTCAGCGCGATTCTTCGGATCGAGCCGCAGCCATTCCGGATCGACACTGCGCGGCGCGGTGCCTTTCATGGGCCGGGCACGAATCACATCACCGTCACGTTCTATGAACAATTCAGGCGAGCAAGACAGCACCTTCCGCCCATCGGGCATCGCGATCAACGCGCCGTAGCGCACGGGCTGCCGCTCCCTCAACCTTCGGTACAACCCGATTGCCGAGCCAAACACACTGAAGGCGAGTCGAAACGTGTAATTGATCTGATACGAGTCGCCGGCGTGCAGCGCTTCCTGCACGCCCGCGATGGCCTGCTCGAACGCATCGGGCGTCACGCTCGACTCGATGTGCGCGACACCCGCCACCGACGGCCGATCTGCCGAGCCGTTGTCGTTTTCGGCAAGCCATTGATCCGCCTCATTCCGCGAGAGCTTTGTGCACTCGCGGAACAACAAAAAGCGCAGCGCGGCATTGCCGGGCTGCGCCAACTGAAGGTTGCGGCCAAATTCGTAGTCCGCCAGCACGACGGCATGCAATCCGTCGCGCAAATCGTGCTGGACGCCCGCACATACGGTGTCGAGTTGCGCGGCATCGTGACATGCCCGTTCGCGCACGAAGCTGGCGTAAAGGCGACTCGACCGCCTTTCGGCGGTCGAGTCGCAATCGTCGAGCAGCGCGAAAACCTCGCTGCGTTGCTGCATGGTCAGTGCCTCAATCGAAGAAACTCTTGACCCGGTCGAACCAGCTCTTGCTTTGCGGGCTATGACGCGCGCCGCCTTCGGTCAGCGAACGTTCGAACTGCTTGAGCAGGTCGCGTTGCTGGTCGGTGAGCTTGACCGGCGTCTCGACCTGTACATGCACATATAGATCCCCGGCAATGCTCGAACGCAATCCCTTGATACCCTTGCTGCGCAGACGGAACGTCTTGCCGGACTGCGTGCCTTCCGGCACGGTGAAGCTCGCACGGCCCGCCAGTGTTGGCACTTCGATCTCGCCGCCAAGCGCCGCCGTGGTGAACGGAATCGGCATCTGGCAATGAAGGTCGTCGCCGTCGCGCTCGAACACCGAGTGCTGCTTGATGTGAATTTCGACGTACAGATCGCCGCTCGGACCGCCATTGATGCCCGGCTCGCCGTTACCGGACGAACGAATTCGCATGCCGTCGTCAATGCCAGCCGGAATCTTCACTTCCAGCGTCTTCGTTTCCTTTACCTTGCCCGCGCCATGGCAATGACCGCACGGTTCAGGAATATAGGTGCCGGTGCCGTGACATTTCGGGCAGGTTTGCTGGATGCTGAAAAAGCCCTGCGACATCCGCACGGTGCCTTGTCCGTGACACGTCGGACATGTTTCCGGCTTCGTACCGGGCTTCGCGCCCGAGCCTTTACAGATTTCGCAATTGACCCAGCTCGGCACGCGAATTTGCGTGTCGTAGCCGTGCGCGGCCTGCTCCAGCGAGATTTCCATGCTGTAGCGCAAATCCGCGCCACGATAAACCTGCGGACCGGCGCGCCCGCGCGCCGCACCCGCGCCACCGCCGGCGGCCTGGCCAAAGATGTCGCCGAATATATCGCCGAAAGCATCGGCAAATCCGCCGAAACCCTGCTGGCCCGCGCCCATGTTTGGATCGACACCCGCATGGCCGTACTGATCGTACGCCGCGCGCTTTTGCGGATCCGAGAGCATTTCATAGGCCTCCTTGGCCTCCTTGAAACGCTCTTCCGCATCCTTGCTATCCGGATTGCGGTCGGGGTGATGCTTCATCGCAAGCTTGCGATACGCCTTCTTGATTTCGTCGTCGCTCGCGTTCTTCGCGACGCCCATAACCTCGTAGTAATCCCGTTTCGCCATATCGGTTCCGCGCCACCGTGCCCGATCTTTCCGATCAAGCCGACAGCTCCCTCTTGGATGCCTGGAGTCTTGCGACTCGTGTGATTTGTCGACGCCCCGCCTTTGTGCGATTTCGCCCGGTCAGCAAACAACCGGCGCGCATGAGTCGTACAAAGCGCAGCGCCCTCTAAAAAACAACGTGCCCGGGGAGCCATTTGGCTCGCCAGGCGCGTTCTTTGTCCTTGCGCTCAACGTCTCGCAAGACATCTTCCGTCGCGGTCCCGCACGCAGCCGAAGCTGCACGGGACCGGTTCAACTTTCGCCGAAGACACGCTTGCGCGGTTCAATCGACTTAGTCCTTCTTCACTTCCTTGAAGTCGGCATCGACAACGTCGTCGTGCTGCTCCGGCGCCGCCTGTTGCGCACCCGGGCCGCCTGCGCCCGCTGCTGCCGCGCCCGCCGCACCTTGCGCCGCAGCCATGTCGGCGTACATCTTTTCGCCGAGTTTCTGCGATGCGGTCGACAGCGTTTCAATCTTCGCGTCGATTGCGGCCTTGTCGCTCGCCGTGCTCTTGAGCGCTTCTTCAAGATCCTTCAATGCAGCTTCGATCTGTTCCTTTTCAGCCGCTTCGATCTTGTCGCCGTACTCAGCCACGGCCTTCTTCGTGCTGTGCACCAGCGCGTCGCCCTGATTGCGCGAGTCAGCCAGTTCACGCAGACGATGATCTTCGTCGGCGTTCGCTTCAGCGTCCTTCACCATCTTCTCGATCTCGGCGTCCGACAAGCCCGAGTTCGCCTTGATGACAATCTTGTTTTCCTTGCCGGTTGCCTTGTCCTTCGCGCCGACGTGGAGAATGCCGTTCGCGTCGATGTCGAAGCTCACTTCGATCTGCGGCGTGCCGCGTGCTGCCGGCGGAATGCCTTCGAGGTTGAACTCGCCCAGCAGCTTGTTGCCCGCCGCCATTTCACGTTCGCCCTGGAACACCTTGATGGTCACGGCGCTCTGGTTGTCGTCGGCGGTCGAATAGACCTGTGCGTGCTTGGTCGGGATGGTCGTGTTCTTGTTGATCATCTTCGTCATCACACCGCCAAGGGTTTCAATACCCAGCGACAACGGCGTCACGTCCAGCAGCAACACGTCTTTCCGGTCGCCCGACAGAACCTGACCCTGAATGGCGGCGCCAACAGCCACGGCTTCGTCCGGGTTCACGTCGCGGCGCGGTTCCTTGCCGAAGAATTCCTTGACCTTGTCCTGCACCTTCGGCATACGCGTCATACCGCCGACCAGGATGATGTCGTCAATATCGCCGACCTTCACGCCTGCATCTTTAATAGCGACGCGGCACGGTTCCATGGTGCGCTCGATCAGTTCCTCGACCAGCGACTCGAGCTTCGCACGCGTAATTTTCAGGTTCAAGTGCTTCGGACCCGACGCGTCGGCCGTGATGTACGGCAAGTTGATTTCAGTTTGAGCCGCCGAAGACAACTCGATCTTCGCTTTTTCAGCCGCTTCCTTCAGGCGTTGCAGCGCAAGCACATCCTTCGACAGGTCGACGCCTTGTTCCTTCTTGAACTCGCTGATGATGTAGTCGATGATGCGCTGGTCGAAATCTTCACCGCCCAGGAACGTGTCGCCGTTCGTGGAGAGCACTTCGAATTGCTTTTCACCGTCGACATCGGCGATTTCGATGATCGACACGTCGAACGTGCCGCCGCCCAAGTCGTACACGGCAATCTTGCGATCGCCCTTTTCGTTCTTGTCCAGGCCGAACGCCAACGCGGCGGCGGTCGGTTCGTTGATGATCCGCTTCACTTCCAGACCGGCAATACGGCCTGCATCTTTCGTTGCCTGACGCTGGCTGTCGTTGAAGTACGCCGGAACCGTAATCACGGCTTCCGTCACTTCCTCGCCGAGATAATCTTCAGCGGTTTTCTTCATCTTGCGCAGCACTTCAGCCGAGATTTGCGGCGGCGCCAGCTTTTGATCGCGGGCTTCAACCCAGGCGTCGCCGTTATCGGCGCGCACGATCTTGTAGGGCATCAGCGCGATGTCCTTTTGCACTTCTTTTTCGTCGAAACGACGGCCAATCAGCCGCTTGACCGCGTACAGCGTGTTCTTCGGATTCGTCACCGACTGACGTTTCGCCGGCGCGCCGACGAGGATTTCGTTGTCGTCAACGTAAGCGATGATCGACGGCGTGGTACGCGTACCTTCCGCGTTTTCGATCACTTTGACGGAATTGCCTTCCATGATCGCCACGCACGAGTTCGTTGTGCCCAGATCGATCCCAATGATTTTGCCCATTTTTATCACTCTCCTGACTTTGATCGCAGCGCATCCGTTTTTCCGTTTCGACGCGTTTGTCATCGATAAACGCTGCCGGATGCCCAAAATTTAACCCTGTACGCCAAATAAGAGCGTTCGCATGGTTTTCAAGACCAAAAACCCACGCAAACTCGACTTTTTTCAGCCTGTCTGCAACTTTTTTCGCGCGTTCAGCTCAGGTGCTTCATGTCGAGCGCCCGGATTTTCTCCCGGGCGGCCGCCACGGCGGCTTCAAACTGGCCGAGTCCATGCCAGCCGGTCGCCCGTCCAAGACGCTTGCCGCGGTAGAAAAAGAACCACGTGGGAACGCCGTGCAGCATGAAACGCCGGCCAAGCTCCCGATGCTCGTAGACATTGCTGTGAAACCACTTCAATCCGAGCGCCCGGATTTCGCCTGGCTTGGCGAGCATCGCTTTTTTCGCGATCTCGCAATTGAAGCACTCGAAGCCCCAGAAGAACACAACCGCAAGCTCGTCTTCCGCCGACGCCAGGCCGGCGTCGAACATGTCGGCGCTCAGTTCCTGCATGTCGAAAACGGAAAACGCCGTGGCGTCGACCGGAATATTGACCATGACGGCGGAGCTCGGAGCGGTACGTTTACTTCGGCGCAGCCACGGTTACGAGCGCCGGCCGCAAAACGCGATCGGCGATCACATAGCCTTTTTGCAGCACTGACACGACCGTGTTGGCTTCCTGATCCGCCGGCACCATCGAAATAGCCTGATGACGATGCGGGTCGAACTTTTCGCCAACCGGATTCACCTCGATGACGCGGCCCTTTTCCAGCGCGCCGGTCAATTGGCGCAGCGTCAATTCGACGCCTTCGCGGACCTTGGCGAGATCCGTCGAGGAATGCACGAGCGCGGCTTCCAGGCTGTCGAGCACTGGCAGCAGATTTTCGGCGAAATTTTCGATAGCGAACTTATGTGCCTTCTGGACGTCTTCCTGCGCCCGGCGCCGCACGTTTTCCGTCTCGGCTTTCGCGCGCAAGAACTCTTCTTGCAACGCTGCAGCCTTGGCCTGGGCTTCGGCGAGAAGCGCCTCGGTTTCGTTCACGTCGACGGCGTCCGTTGCCGCGCCTTGTATTTCTGGCGTGTTCGGCTGCTGTGTGTTTTGAGCCGCCGTTTCGTCGACGGGCGTGGGGTTCTGACTCGCGGAGTTGTCTTGCGTGTTTTCCATGTCGCTTGAGATCTTTGCTATGGGTGAAAAACGAATGAAATCGGAGACAGCGTTGCGGCTCCGACCCATCAAAAAAACTGCCGATGATAACTGCCGGTCAACGTTGCAAAAACACAACTACTGCAACGCCTCATTGGTCCAGATGATCGAGGACTCAATGTGTCCGTCCCAAAAGCGCACTTGAGGCTCGAATGAGCGTTTTCAAGGGGTTGCGTAGTGTTTCAGGGGTCATTTCTATAGTGTGGAAACGGCCCGTTACAACCATTTTTAACCGGTGATCAGATTCAGATTGAGCCGCCCGAATACGTCGCCTACACTTCGATCATGCCTTCGGAAGCGCTAGTTAACCCTAATCTTACGAAAGCCGGAATCCAAGCTTTTTAATCGCTGAAGTGAGCTTTTGAGCCAACGTCAGCGCCTGAACGTCGAGCCGCTGCGTTGCCACGAGGAACACCATGAGACTAACCTTTGCTATTGCGGTGGTCGCGTTGGTGCTCGTTGGCGGCACAACCACCATCTGCATGTCAGGCGCGGTAAACGATCACAACGTGGAGTACGGCGGTGTGTCCGCGACCATGGACAGCCTGTTCAATCAGCACCTGAAAGTTTGTCGATAATGCGCCGGTCGCGTTTGGTCGGCCGCCCCTGCAGCGCGGCGGCCGGTTCACGATAAGTCTTTCTGCGTTCGTTCTCCGCCACGCGCTTTTCCCGCCCGGCATCGGTTTCCTTGTAAAGCGTTTGCGCCACCGTTGCGGGACCGCGCACTTCGCAAATCCCCAGCACGTCGACCTGCCAGAGCACATGCTCGATCTCGATCTCCACCAGATCGCCGACCCGCACGTCCTTCGATGGTTTCACGCTCGCGCCGCCAATCCTGACGCGGCCTTTCTCCACCGCGTCGCTCGCCAGTGAACGTGTTTTAAAGAAACGCGCGGCCCATAACCATTTATCGATGCGAAGTCGCGCGCTGGAATCCGTGGAAATAGCGTAGTTCATGGCGAAACCTTATGCCGCCGCGCTCAAGGTCTGGGGCGCTTGAACCGGCCAGCCTTGCAGATGCTGAGCCAAGATTTCTCCAAGCGCCTTGATCCAGGCCGGCGATGCATTCAAACAGGGAATCCGGTGAAATTCCCTGCCGCCGGCGTTCAGAAACTCATCGCGTACTTCAATTCCAATTTCCTCGATGGTTTCCAGGCAATCCGACGTGAATCCCGGGCAAAACACGTCAACGCGTTTCGCGCCCGCAGCGCCAAGTTCCGCAAGCGTAGGCGCGGTATAGGGCTGCAGCCATTCAGCGCGGCCAAAACGTGACTGGAACGTTACCCGGCATTCGACCGGCGAAAGCCCGAGGCCAGCCATCAGCAATGATCCCGTCTGTTGACACTGGTCGTGATAAGGATCGCCCAGGTCCATGGTCCGCTTGGGAACACCGTGAAAGCTCAGCACCAGCCGGTCTCCCGACGCGAAGTCAGGCTGGCCGTGCTGGTGCCAGTATTCCCGAACCTGCTCCACCAGTGCGCCGATATACGCCGGATGATCCGCGTACTGCCGGATAGTGCGCAGTTCCGGCTGATTGCGCACGCGCTTCAGCGCGTTGAAGGCGTCGTCAAAAGCCGTGGCCGTGGTCGACGACGAATACTGCGGATACATGGGCACGAGCAGCACGCGTTCGGCGCCTTCCAGCTTGAGCTGGTTCAGCATGGCCGGAATGCCCGGCGAACCGTAGCGCATCGCGTAATCGACGATCACGTGATAGTCGTTCACTGCAAACAGACGCCGCAACGCTTCAACCTGTTTTTCCGTGTAGACCCGCAACGGCGAGCCTTCGGGCAACCAGACCTGGGCATATTTCCTGGCCGAGGCTCGCCCGCGAAACGGGAGGATCGCCAATCGCAGGATCACTTGCCACGCGAGCGCCGGAATTTCCACCACGCGCGGGTCCGAAAGGAACTGGGCGAGGTACTTGCGCACCGCCTTGGGCGTGGGCGCGTCCGGCGTGCCGAGGTTGATCAGCAGCACGGCAACGCGATGCGAAGCGGAAGGCTGCGAGGGCAACTCGAGGTCGTAGCGCATGGAAGAGAAGCTCGGCAAGCCAGCGTGATTAAGTAAAACCCATTATAGCGGCGCGTTTCGGAACGCAACATCGGCCGAACGGCCTAGTGGCGCGGCGGCTTGCGACGGGGCAAGATGGGTTGTCGGACGGAGGTGGCGGGATTTACCCGCCCTTGCGGGACCGTCTTATTGTTGGCTGAGCGAGAGGGACAAAAGCCGCGCGGTGATATCGACTATTGGAATGACGCGGTTGTACGCCATGCGCGTGGGTCCGATCACACCAAGCGTGCCGACAATCTTTCCGTTCACTTCATAGGGCGCGGTGACCACGCTCATTTCTTCGATTGGCACGAGATTCGACTCGCCGCCAATGAATATCTGCACGCCTTGCGCGTGGCTCGACACGTCGAGTAATTGAAGGAGACTCGTCTTTTGGTCAAACACGTCGAAAAGCTTGCGCAGCCGCGCCATGTCGGAGGAAAGATCCGCCACTTCCAGCAGATTGCGCTCGCCGGAAATCAGCAAGGTCTCGCCGGGATCGGTCTCGTCAACGCTCGCGGCCACCGCTGCCTGCATCAGCGTGGTCATGTCGCCGCGGAGCGCGTCGATTTCCTCGCGAAGTCGGCGGCGCACTTCGTCGAACGACAAACCGGCAAAATTCGCGTTGATATAGTTCGACGCCTCGGTGAGTTGCGACGGCGAATAGTCGCGCTGGGTCGCCATGATTCGGTTTTGAACGTCACCTTCAGGCGTGACGATGATCAGCAGAATGCGCTTGTCGGACAGCCGCATGAACTCGATCTGCTTGAACATGTGGCTGCGGCGCGGCGTGAGAATGACGCCCGCGAATTGCGACAGGTTCGACAGGACGCTCGCGGCAGCCGCCACGATCTTCGCCGGTTCGCCGCCTTGCAGCTTGATCTTGACCGCGGAGGTCATGGCTTCGTCGTCGGTGGTTTCGACGGTCAGCATGGTGTCCACGAAGAGCCGGTAGCCGCGAGGCGTGGGAATCCGGCCAGCCGAAGTGTGCGGACTCACGACCAGCCCGAGGTCCTCCAGATCCGACATTACGTTGCGGATGGTGGCCGGGCTGAGTTCGAGGCCGGAGTAACGCGACAGTGTGCGAGAACCGACCGGCTGACCTTCGGCGATGTATCGCTCGATCAGCGTTTTGAGGAGGGTCTGGGCACGTGGGTCTAGCATGGGGAAATTTTAGCTCAACGTGGTGGGCGCAGCGAGCGCGATGACTGAAGAAACAAAAGGGAACGCCCCTTTTTCATTCATTCGTCATCAATTCATGTTGCACATCATTCTAACGAGAATTCTGCGAAACGCCGGGGCACAGCACAGGAGGACCGTCGCCAAGGCAAGCTCAAGGCAACCCGGACCTGGCCCACGGTTCTTTTCAACACTCACCTATGGTGTAATGCCGCCATGGATATTGGCACCCAATTCAAGACCGTCGCGCTCGTGGGGCGCAACAATACGCCCGGCATCAGGGAGCCGTTGACGGCGCTCGCCGCTTGCATCGTGAAGCGCGGGTTCAACGTCGTGTTCGAAGCCGAAACGGCTCAGGAAGTCGGCGTGACCGACTATCCGGCGTTGACCGCGCCCGAGATCGGCGCCCGCGCGGATGTGGCGGTCGTGCTGGGCGGCGACGGCACCATGCTTGGCATCGGCCGGCAACTGGCGCCGTACCGGACGCCCCTCATTGGCGTGAATCACGGACGGCTTGGCTTCATCACGGACATTACGCTCGCCGAAATGCAGGAACTCGTTCCGCAAATGCTGGCTGGCAGTTTTGAGCGCGAGGAGCGGACCTTGCTC
Organism: Caballeronia sordidicola; assembly: GCF_001544455.2. Classification (GTDB taxonomy): domain Bacteria; phylum Pseudomonadota; class Gammaproteobacteria; order Burkholderiales; family Burkholderiaceae; genus Caballeronia; species Caballeronia sordidicola. The sequence goes on along the minus strand of NZ_FCOC02000032.1, from coordinate 43,237 downwards.
GAAGCACGCATCGTCCGGGACGGCCTGCCGATCTACCACGCGCTGGCATTCAATGACGTCGTGGTGAATAGAAGCGGCTTTTCAGGCATGGCGGAACTGCATGTTTCCGTGGATGGCCGCTTTATGTACAACCAGCGCTCGGACGGGTTGATCGTGGCTACCCCAACCGGATCGACTGCTTACGCGCTCTCGTCCGCCGGCCCGATCCTGCACCCGCAACTGGGCGGATTCGTGCTCGTGCCCATTGCGCCACATTCGCTTTCCAACCGGCCGATCGTCCTGCCTGACGATTCGAGCGTTGAAATCCAGATCATCGGCGGGCGGGACGTGAACGTGAACTTCGACATGCAGTCGTTCACCGCCGTGGAACTGAACGACACAATACAAGTGCGGCGTTCGCGGCATACCGTGCCAGTGCTGCATCCGGTGGGATATAGCCACTACGCCACACTGCGCAAGAAGCTGCACTGGAACGAATATCCCTCGCACGAAGACGCTTCGAAACTCTAAGACGCCCATGCTCCGCCATTTATCGATTCGGGACTTCGTCATTGTTTCCGCGCTCGACCTTGAGTTCGAGCGCGGCTTCACCGTGTTTTCAGGTGAAACCGGCGCGGGCAAATCGATTCTTATCGACGCCCTCGCGCTTACGCTCGGTGCTCGCGCCGACGCCAGCATCGTGCGCACCGGTGAAGCGCGCGCGGACATCACCGCCGAGTTTTCCACGCACCAGCAAGTCGTGCAGTGGCTCGACGAGCATGCGCTCGCGACGGGAGACGGCGACACGGTCATGCTCCGGCGCGTGGTGGATTCCGGCGGCCGCTCGCGGGCCTTCATCAACGGCACGCCGGCTACCCTTGTGCAATTGCGCGAGTTGAGCGAAATGCTCGTCGATATTCATGGCCAGCACGCACATCAGCTTCTGATGCGCCCCGACGCGCAGCGCGAACTCTTCGATACCCACGCCGGACTGCTGGAGACCGCGCAAAAAGTGGCCAGGACACATCGGGTCTGGCGTGACGCAACCCACGCCGTGGAACTGGCGCAAAACCGCGATCGCGAATTGCAACTGGAACGCGAGCGCCTCGCATGGCAACTGAGCGAGCTCGACAAGCTCGCGCCGCAGCCAGGCGAGTGGGAGGAAGTGAGCGCGGAGCATCATCGGCTGTCGCATTCGGCGAGCTTGATCGATGGCGTTCAGGGCGCATTGAACGCACTGTCGGAGTCGGACGAAGCCATGATCACGCAGCTTGCCGCCATTGTGTCCCGGCTGCGCGGCCTGGCTGACATCGACCCCGCGCTTGCGGACGTACTGGCGTCGCTCGAACCTGCCGAAATCCAGCTACAGGAAGCGTCGTATTCGCTGTCGCATTACGCCCAGCGGCTGGAACTCGATCCGAACCGTTTGGCGCAGGTCGAGCACAGGATGGATCAATTGCATTCGACCGCGCGCAAGTTCCGGATGCAACCGGAAGCGCTGCCGGAAGAACATGCGCAGCGGCGCAGCCAGTTGGCCGCGCTCGATGCCGCCACCGATCTCGACGCATTGCGCGCCGCCGTATCGAAAGCGAAAGAGGCTTATCTGGCCGAAGCGACGGTCTTATCGAAGGCGCGCGCGACGGCTGCGAAGTCGCTGGGCAAGGCAGTCACCCAGGGAATGCAGGAATTGTCGATGATCGGCGGGAGTTTCGAAGTCGCGCTCGTGCCGCTCGCCGAAGGCGGCGCGTACGGACTCGAACAGATCGAATTCCGCGTGGCGGGTCATGCAGGTGTGACCCTACGGCCGCTGGCGAAAGTCGCATCGGGCGGGGAACTCGCGCGGATCAGTCTCGCGCTGGCGGTCATTGCGAGCACGGCCAGCCCGACACCCACGTTGATTTTCGATGAAGTGGATACCGGAATTGGCGGAGGTGTCGCGGAAGTTGTCGGGCGTTTGCTGCATCAGCTCGGGCGCGACCGGCAAGTGCTGTGCGTCACGCATTTGCCGCAAGTCGCGGCGCGCGGCGATCACCACTTTCAGGTAGCGAAGACCGGCGATTCGGCGGGCGGTACGGTCAGCACTGTTACGCCGCTCGATAAATCGAAACGCGTGGAAGAAGTCGCGCGCATGCTGGGCGGGCTGGAAATCACGGCCACTACGCGCAAGCACGCGAAGGAAATGCTGGCGGCGTGACATTGCCGCTCTGCCATGGCGACTGGTCAGAGCGGCAAACCAACTTACTGACTTACTCGAAAACCCGCTTCCAAAGCCCGCTGACAGCCTCCCGTTCAGCCGCGACCACATCCGGTTCCACACGCGCCTTTTCCATTCCGTCGAGCCTGAGCGTGTGCTGCAACTTCCTGTAGCGCCGATAAGCCGCGGCCACTGTTTCAGCCTCGGCGGCGCTCATCAGGCCAAATCGGGCGGCGTGACCCAACAGCGAAATATTGCCGAGATTGCGCACAAATTCGCCGTCTTCGCGCGAGTGCAGCAGCACCCAGAACTGCACGATAAATTCAATATCCACCATCCCGCCGCGATCATGTTTCAGATCGAAGAGCCTGCTTTTGTTCGGATGTCCGGCATACACGCGCTCGCGCATCGCGACAATTTCCTGCGCGAGGGCACTGGCGTCGCGCGGCATGGTCAGGACGTGAGCGCGAATCGCTTCGAAGTGCGCGCCGATCCCGGCGTCGCCGGCGCAATAACGCGCACGCGACAACGCCTGATGCTCCCACACCCAGGCCGTATTCGCGGCATCGCCTTCACGAATCTGGTAGCGCCGGAACGATTCCAGGCTCGTCACCAGCAAGCCGGATTCGCCGTTCGGACGCAAACGCAGATCGACATCGAATAACGTGCCGGCGCCCGTTGCCGTTGTGAGCCACGTGACCAGACGGCGCGCGAACATGGCGTAGATATCGCTCGCGGAATCGTCGGGGTCGTCGTGGAGAAAGATCAGGTCAAGGTCCGACGCATAGCCCAGTTCCTTGCCGCCCAGCTTCCCGTAAGCGATTACCGAGAAGCGCGGCACGTCGCGATGGCGCTTCGGGAACTGCGCCCATACGGTTTCCATGGTGACGTCGAGCACCGCATCGGCGAGCGCCGACAGCAAGTCGCTCACATGTTCGACCGTGATCTTGCCGCTCAAGTCGATCAGCAAAATGCGGAACACTTCGGCCTGATGCGCATGCCGCAGCAAGTCCATTTGCTGCTCGGCGCCATCGGCGGCGGCCATTTGCGCGCGCAACGCCGTGCGGAATGCCTGCCAGTCGAATGGGCTGGAAATGACTTCGTCGTCGAGCAGTTCGTCCAGAAGCTGCGGATGCCGGATCAAATAACCCGCGGCCCAGCGCGATGCGCCCAGCACCGCCAGCACGCGCTCGAGCGCCGCCGGATATTCGGTCAACAACGCGAGGTACGCGCCGCGCCGGCTGACCGCTTCGAGCAGATCGAAGAGGCGCGCGATGGTGTCGCCGCGCCGCTCGGGCGGCTGCGCTTTCTGGGCGGATTCGAGCGCGCGCTGCGCGATGATGTCGAAGCGTTCGCGGCTGCGCTCGGGCAAGCCTTCGTATCGCGTCGATGTCCACACGCTGCGCAGGCGCGCGAGCACGGCGGGCGCGTCGGTGAAACCGAGTTCCGTCACGCGTTCGAGCAATTGCGCTTCGGCGCTGTCGTCGCCGAGCGCGCTGCTCCAGACCCACGACGCCGCCGAATCTTCCGCCACGGCGCAGCCGCCGTCGCCATTCACCTTGTCGGCGAAAATCTGGTCGAACTGGAGCGCGACGCGCGCCCGATGCGCTTCCAGTGCGTCCTTGAGGGCATCGTAATCAGGGAAATCCATCGCGCCAGCGATCGCCGCGCGATCTTCTGGCGAGACCGGCATGGCGTGGGTCTGCGCGTCGTTTCTATATTGCAGCCGGTGTTCGAGCTTGCGCAGAAACAGGTACGCCTCGGTAAGTTCGCGGCACACCGCCGCCGATATCAGCCCGTGCGCCTCTGCCCGGCTCAGCACGGACAAGGTCGGGCGAATCCGCAGATCGGCGATCTGGCCGCCCCGGATCAACTGGAAAACCTGCGCGCTGAATTCAATCTCGCGAATTCCGCCGCGGCCGAGCTTGATGTCGTCGGCTTTGTCGGGGCGCATGGAGGCACGGCGCTGCGCTTCCTGGCGAATCTGGACATGCAGCGAACGGATGGCGCTGATTACGCCATAGTCCAGATACCGTCTGTAGATGAACGGCGTGGACAACGCTTCGAGTTGCTTCGCGAGCCGTTGCGCCGCTTCGCTTGTCCCCTCCGACACCAGCCGCCCCTTGATCCACGCATAGCGTTCCCACTCGCGGCCCTGCACGTAGAAATACTCTTCGAGCATGCCAAGTCCGCAAGCCAGCGGACCGGCGTCGCCGTTTGGACGCAGGCGCATGTCGACGCGAAAGACGTAACCGTCCTCCGTCACCTCGGCCAGCGCGCCGATCAGCTTGCGCCCGAGCCGCGTGAAATACTCCTGCGTCGATAAAGCCGCGCGCTCGCCGCCCATCGTTTCGCCATCGTCTTCGTAGACGAAGATCAAGTCGATATCCGACGATACGTTCAACTCACGTCCACCGAGTTTTCCCATGCCCACCACGCCGAGCGTCAGGCGTTGTCCATCGGGCCCGCGCGGCTCGCCGAACGTCGTTTCAAGATCCGCCGACAACACCGCCAGCGCCCGCTGAATCGTCAACTCGGCAAGATCGGTCATGGCGCCGGTGACTTCGGCGACATCGGCGAGACCAGCCAGATCGCGTTCCATCACCGTGCAGAAAACTTCGCCCCGGAGCTTGCGCAATGCGGTCTTGAGCCTGGCTTCGTCGAACCGGGCGCCGCCAGCGCAAACGTCGCACAACGCGTCCAGGCGCTCCTCGATCCACGCGCGGCGAACCGGCGCCTGCGACCATTTCGCCACCTGCACCGGAAGTTCGGGACGCGCGGCGTACAAGCGCGCCGCGTAGTTGGAAGCGCTGGCGCTCAGCAGCACATTCGGCGGATCGGCGTCGGTCATGAAAGGTCGGGCTCAGTCATTGCTCGTAAAACGTGTCCGGCAGTCCGCCGGGGCTTTTGTGACAAAGTGCGCAAGGGGAAAGGTCCATCCGGCGCGGCTTGGCGGGCGCATGGTAGCGTCTCCCCGCAGTTTTTTGAACTGCGCGCTGTGTTACATTTCCACGTCAAATCTCGAAAACCTACCATATCGCCGACCCACCGCCGCATGTCCGACCAAAAGGAATTTGCCGACCTGCCCGAAGCTGTACCAATGAAGCTTGGCGGTCGAGTCGAGCGCGTTTTGGCGCGGGCGCTCAAAGTCCTTCTGGTGGCCGTTGCCGTGGTGTATTTCGCGGTCGCCGGCATCTACCTCGTCCTGCGTTACGCCGTGCTGCCCGAAATCGATGCGTTCAGGCCGCGCATCGAGCAGATGGTATCGGCGAAAATTCACGCGCAGTTGCGTCTCGGGCGCATCACGGCAAGATGGTCCGGGCTCCAGCCTTCATTCGATATCGACAACCTGCGTATTGACGCAGCCGATGGTTCGCCCGGCCTCGCTGTTCCGCACGCGAGCGCGACGCTGGCGTGGCGCTCGCTGCTCGGGCCTATTCCGGTGTTGTCCAACCTGAGCGTCGATGGACCCGACGTCATCATCGCGCGCAACAAGGACGGCACGTTCAGCGTGGCGGGCGTGCAGATTCCGTCGAAACGCACGGGCAACAACACGTTCATGACCTGGCTCCTGAGCCAGCAAGCCATCGTGCTGCGTAACGGCACGCTGCGCTGGCACGACGCGCAACTCGGCGCGCCGGAACTTGCGCTCAAGCGCATCAAGCTCGCCATTCTCACCGACGGCCAGCGTCACCGGCTCGCGCTGCAAGCACCGCCGGACGGCGACGTGCTGCACGGCCCGCTCGATTTCCGCGCGGATTTCCGCCACACGCTGTTCAGCGTGGCGGGCCGTCCGGAGAACTGGACCGGAGACGCTTATCTGTCGACGGGACCGGTCGACCTGCCCATGCTCGCGCGCTACGTGAAGATGCCGTTCGCAACCTACAGCGGGCGCTTCGACAACCGCATCTGGCTCGACTTCGCCGGCGGCAAGCTGAAGACGGCGGGCGGCGACCTGACCGGCTCGGATATCGCGCTGCGGGTCCGCCCAACGCAGCCGCGCCTGGACATGCCCATCGCCAAATTCAACTGGGATCTGGCGCTCGAGGACCACGAGTACACGCTGCACCTCGCCAACCTCCAGGCGGAACTCGGACAGAAGCCCATGCCCGACGGCACGCCTGTGTCGCGGCTGCTCGCCATGCGTACGCTGACCGGCAAATATCGCGTGGCAACCGTGAATCTCGGGCAGAAGTTCGGCGTATCGGGCGACTTCGTGGATCTCGGCATTCTCGGCGAATTCATGCGCGCGCTGCCGTTGCCCGCGAAAGTGCAGAACGATCTGATCCGCTTCGATCCGCGTGGCCAGATCGCCAACTACGCGCTGGAAACCGAACGTCCCGCGCCCACTACGGCGGCTCAAGCGCAGGAGCAGCGCGAGAAAGGCACGGAGCCGCCCACGCGATACACCATCAAGGGCGACCTTCACGGCGTGAGCGTGCTCGCGCAGGAACCGCCGCCCGGCCTGACGGTGAACAACCATCCGCGCGCCGGGATTCCGGGCGTGGAAAACCTGTGGGGGAGGATCGACGCGGATCAGGACCACGGCAGCGCAGTCATCGATACAAAGAACACCGCGATCACCCTTCCCGGTGTCTTCGATAACCCGCGCCTGGTTCTGGACCAGATCGACGGCCATGTGACCTGGACCGTCGCCGCCGCGCCGGGCAAGCCGCACAAGGCGATCACGGCGCACGTTGCCGACCTGCACGTGAAGAACGCCGATGCGGAAGCCCGCGCCACAGCCGACTACCGGAACGAAGGCGAAGGACGCGGTTCGCTCGATCTGAAGGCGACCGCCGAATATCTGAACGTGACGCGTTTGATCAACTATCTGCCGACCAGCATCAGCGAGAAGGTACGGGTTTATCTCGGGCACGCGTTGCAGGCAGGCGTTTCGCGCAATGGCACCATCGAGATTCACGGCGACCTGACGAAATTCCCCTATTCCCGTTTCCCCGATGCCGGCAAGTTCCGTATCGTCGCGCCTTTCAGCGGCGGCAAGTTCGAGCCCACGCCCTTCCCGCCGCGGACCATGGCGAACGGCACGCCGAATCAATGGCCGGCTTTCGACGGTATAGACGGGACGTTTCATCTGGCCGAAAACAAGCTCGGTTTCGATATTACGCGCGGCCATTATCTCGGCGTCGGTGTGCGCAAGACGACCGGACGCATTGAAGACCTGGGCAATCGCGAATCGAAACTCGTGATCGACGCCGACGCGCATGGCCCGATCACCGACATGCTGCGCTACGTGGAAGACAGTTCGCTCGGTTCGCTTTCGCAGCATGTCGCGACGAAAATTCACGCAACCGGCGACGCCACGCTCGCGTTGCAACTGCTGATTCCACGTGTCGCTCCGCCGCCCGGCCAGCGCCAGCGCGTGGGCTACAAAGGCTCGCTCACGTTCACTGGAAACGATCTCGAATATGCGGCGTTTCCGCCTTTATCGAATCTCAAGGGGCGCGCGAGTTTCGGTGAAAAGACGGCTTCTCTCGATGGCATCACGGGCAAGTTCCTTGGCGGCGACGTACGCGGCACGGGCGGCGTGAAACCCGACGGCAGCTACGCGTTCGACGTCACGGGCCGCATTGGCGCGGACGCGGCCCAGAGCCTCAATTTGCGCAATCAGGCGCAGACGGTCGCGCTCCTGAAACATCTCAGCGGCACCGCGCCCTACGACCTGCACGTGCGCGGCGTGAAAAACGCGTTGCCGCGCGTGGAGGCACAGTCCGATCTGACCGGCCTTGGCCTGGACTTCCCCGCGCCGTTCAACAAGGCTCAAGGCACGCCGATGCCATTCACGTTCACCTTTGCGCCCGTTGCCGGATCGCAGCAGGAACACGACGCGAAGCTGACGCTCGGGCCAATCAACGCGCACTACCTGCTCAGGCGCGAAGGCAAGGCGGCGCCGGTCGTGGAGCGCGGCGCTATCGGTGTGAACAAGCCAGCCGATCTTCCCGCAGAGGGCGTGACCGCGGCGGTCGATCTGGACGAACTCGACGCCGACGCCTGGCGCAAGACCATCGCCGACCTGGGTCCCATGCCACCGCAGCAACCGGTTCAGCAACCAGCGCCTCAACCCGTTCAGCAAGCCGCGCAGCTACCCGGCGGCAAGACGCCGGCCGCGATCGCGAAGGAGTTCCTGCCCGACCGCGTGGCATTGCATTTCGCCACGCTCAAGCTGCTTGCGCGGCGCTGGGAAAACGTTGCCGTGGGTGCCACGCGCGGCGCTGGCGCGGACGACCGGAAATGGCAGGCGAACATTGCTTCGAATCAGGTGTCCGGGTATGTCGAATGGATGCCGGGCGCGACCCGCGAAAGTCCCGGCGCGTTGCAGGCGCGCTTTGCCAAGGTGGTGATTCCGAACAAGACGGAGAACGACCTGGTCGGGCAAATGATCCGCAAGCCGCCGCCGAACAACATGCCGTCCATCGACTTGATCGTGAACGAACTGGTGGTGCGTGAGCGGACGCTTGGACGCCTGGAAGTCAACGCGCGCAACGACGTGGAAGACGGCGTGCCGGTCTGGCATCTGGACAAGCTCGACCTCACGAACCCGGACGCGAAGCTTTCCGCCACGGCCAACTGGCGCACGATCGCGAACCCGGGCGCATCGCCTGCTCAAACCCAAACCGATACCGACGACGACGGCCCGCGTCGCACCGCAGTCGATTTCAAGCTGGATATTCTCGATGCCGGCTCGCTCGTCGAGCGCATGGGCTTGCCGCAGACCGTGAAGAACGGCAAGGGATCGGTCTCGGGCCAACTCGGCTGGGACGGCAGCCCCGCCGCGATCGATATGCCCACGCTCAACGGAAAAGTCGCCGTCGACCTGGAACATGGCCAGATCCTGAAGGTCAAGAACGCGGCGGCCGCGAAATGGCTCGGCGTATTCAGCCTGCAAAGTCTCGCGCACTTTCTCACGCTGAATTTCCAGGATGTCGTCGGCAAGGGATTGCCCTTCGAGAAGATCACCGGGACGGGAACCGTGCAGGATGGCATCGCGCGCACGAACGATTTGAAGATGATCACGGCGCCGGCGCGTGTCGAACTGACGGGCCTCGTCGATTTGCCGAAGCAAACGCAGGACATGCACGCAAAGGTTGTCCCGACAATCAGCGCGGGCGCCGTGGCGATAGGCGCGGCCGTGATCAATCCGCTGCTTGGCCTCGCCACGCTAGCGGGGGACCTGGTGTTGTCGAAGTCGATTGGCAAGGCGTTCACCATCGACTATTCCATTACCGGCCCGTGGTCGAAACCCGTCATTCAGCGGGTCAAAGGCGATCAGGGTAAGATCGAAACTCCCGCTGCAGCCGTGGCAAATTGAGCGGATTCATTTCGTTTCAGAGGCCGTGGGCCAGCAACGCCGATCATTCATCGCGCCCCTTTTTGGAAGGCCGACACGAAGGCTGACATGAGCGAAAGATCAAGCGAAAGCACTCCAGACTCCTTCCGCGTCGCCGCGCTGCAAATGGTCAGCGCGCCTGATCGCGAGCGCAATATTGCTGAAGCGGGACGGCTGATCGCCGAGGCGGCGCGCGATGGTGCGCAACTCGTGCTGCTGCCGGAGTACTTCTGCTTCATGGGTTTCAAGGACACGGACAAGCTCGTGATCCGCGAAACGCCGGGGCATGGGCCGATCCAGCAGTTTTTATCGGACGCGGCACGCGAACATAGAGTGTGGGTGATTGGCGGGACTTTGCCGCTGGAGTCGCAGGAAGCCGAGCGCGTGCTGAATACCACCCTCGTCTTCGATCCCACCGGCAAGCAGGTCGCACGCTACGACAAGATTCATCTGTTCAATTTTGAAAAGGGCACGGAATCCTTCGACGAAGCCCGCACCATTTGCCCGGGCAATGAAGTGCGTACGTTTGAAGCGCCATTCGGACAGGTCGGATTGTCCGTGTGCTACGACCTGCGCTTTCCCGAGCTATACAGAAAAATGGGCGATTGCGCGTTGATGGTCGTGCCGTCCGCATTCACGTACACAACCGGCGAGGCGCACTGGGAAACCCTGCTCAAGGCGCGCGCGGTCGAAAACCAGTGCTACGTGCTCGCCGCCGCGCAAGGCGGAAAGCACGAGAACGGCCGCCGGACGTGGGGCCACAGCATGCTGATCGACCCTTGGGGCGAGATCGTGGCCGTGGTCGAAGAAGGTCCCGGCGTGGCTGCCGGAAACATCGATAAAGCGCACATTGCATCCGTCCGCCAGAGCCTGCCGGCCTTTCGCCACCGAGTGCTGGGCTAAGCCGGTGATTGATTACAGGGCTAGCTTGTTTGGTTGGCTTGTTTTTTCCGGAGTACCCCTCCATTTGGCCAGGGTGTGGCATAAATACTCCGACGTTAGAATGCTTTTAATCTCAACAGACTTCGCCACAGGCAACGAATGAACATCATCGAACCCGGCATCCGAAATCTCGCCACTGCGAAAGAGATTCTTCTGACGCCTTATGGCCTCGACGAATCCACGATTACGCGCACGCTGGCGGAGATCTTTACGCACCGCGTCGACTACGCGGATCTCTATTTCCAGTCCACGCGCAGCGAAGCGTGGAGCCTGGAGGAAGGCATCGTCAAATCGGGCAGTTTCAGCATCGATCAGGGTGTGGGCGTGCGCGCCGTGTCGGGCGACCGGACGGCGTTCGCGTATTCGGACGATTTATCGGCGGAATCCATCCGCCAGGCGGCCGTCGCCACGCGCGCGATTGCGAAAGCGGGCGGCGGCAAGCACAAGGTCAAGTCGGCAAGTTCGCTGACTGGCGTGTTTGGCCGCGACCTGTATTTGCCCTCCGATCCGCTTTCTTCCCTCGACGCCACCGCCAAGGTGAAATTGCTGGAACGCGTGGAGCAGATGGCGCGCGGCCGTGACCCGCGCATTGTCCAGGTAATGGCCGGTCTCGCGGGCGAATACGACGTGGTGCTGGTCGCGCGCAGCGACGGCGCGCTGGCGGCGGATATCCGTCCGCTCGTGCGCGTTTCCGTGACGGTGATCGCGGAAAAAGACGGACGCCGCGAGATTGGCAGCGGCGGTGGTGGCGGACGATACGACTACGGCTATTTCACCGACGAAATCCTGTCCACCTACGTTGATCAGGCCGTGCATGCGGCGCTCGTGAATCTCGACGCACGACCAGCCCCCGCTGGCGCCATGACCGTCGTTCTCGGGCCGGGCTGGCCCGGCGTGCTGCTGCACGAAGCCATTGGCCACGGACTCGAGGGCGATTTCAATCGCAAGGGGTCGTCGGCGTTTGCGGGTCGTATTGGCGAGCGGGTGGCGGCAAAAGGCGTCACGGTCGTCGATGACGGCACGATCCCCAACCGCCGCGGGTCGCTCAATATAGACGACGAAGGCAATCCCACGCAGTGCACCACGCTGATTGAAGACGGCATCCTGAAGGGCTACATTCAGGATTCGCTCAACGCGCGCCTGATGAAAATGCCGGTCACGGGCAACGCGCGGCGCGAATCGTACGCGGCGCTCCCCATGCCGCGCATGACCAACACGTACATGCTCAATGGCGATAAAGACCCGGGCGAAATCCTGGCGTCGGTGAAAAACGGTTTGTATGCGGTGAATTTCGGCGGCGGCCAGGTCGATATCACCAACGGCAAATTCGTGTTTTCGGCGTCGGAAGCGTACATGATCGAAAACGGCAAAATCACGTATCCGGTCAAGGGCGCGACGCTGATCGGCAGTGGCCCGGAGTCGCTCAAGTACGTGACCATGATCGGCAACGACATGGCGCTGGACGGCGGCGTGGGCGTGTGCGGCAAGGAAGGTCAGAGTGTGCCGGTCGGGGTTGGCCAGCCGACACTGCGCATCGAGAAAATGACGGTGGGCGGCACGGTTTGATGTATTTCGCGACTTTTCGCGCGCCGCGCCACATGTTGGAAGTGAGCGCGGCATGCGGGAAATCCGCACCAGATTCACGCGATTCGTGCGGAAATGGCCTTCATGACGCGGATTGTCCGCATTTTGATACCGTGCAACTTGCCAGCCGGGCAGGTTTAAGGTTATAAAGCCAGACGTTCAATTTTTACCAAACGACACAAACCTCATGTCCGCCAAGTTTTATTTTTACTTCTTTTGGTATCTCAAGCCGCTGGCGGATCGAGAGGGGTGAGTCGTTTGTGCTGAACCCAAGTTTCCCGAAAACCGCCAGCCGAGTCTGGCGGTTTTTTTATGCCTTTTTGTTTCATCACTTCGAATACAGCACTAAACCGAGTTCCTGGAGAACCAGCATGCCCCCGCACAACACCGACGATGTCCGAATCCGCGAATTGAAAGAACTGACGCCCCCCGCTCACCTGATTCGCGAGTTCGCCTGCGCCGAGCCCGTTTCGAATCTCATCTACAACTCGCGCCAGTCGATGCATCGCATCCTGCACGGCATGGAAGACCGGCTGATCGTGATCATCGGGCCGTGCTCGATCCACGACACGAAGGCAGCCATCGAATACGCGGGCCGGCTGGTCGAACAGCGCAAGCGCTTCGCGGGCGAGCTCGAGATCGTGATGCGGGTGTATTTCGAAAAACCGCGAACAACGGTCGGCTGGAAAGGCCTGATCAACGACCCGTACATGGACAACAGCTTCAAGATCAACGACGGTCTGCGCACCGCCCGCGAACTGCTGCTGCAAATCAACGAACTGGGTCTTCCGGCCGGTACCGAATACCTCGACATGATCAGCCCGCAGTACATCGCGGACCTGATTTCGTGGGGCGCAATCGGCGCGCGGACGACAGAATCGCAAGTGCATCGCGAACTGGCTTCGGGGCTGTCGTGCCCGGTTGGCTTCAAGAACGGCACGGATGGCAACGTGAAGATCGCCGTGGACGCCATCAAGGCCGCGTCGCAGCCGCATCATTTCCTCTCGGTAACGAAGGGCGGCCACTCGGCGATTGTGTCGACGGCTGGCAACGAGGATTGCCACATCATCCTGCGTGGCGGCAAGGCGCCAAACTACGATGCCGAAAGCGTCAACGCGGCATGCAGCGATATCGGCAAGGCAGGATTGGCGGCGCGCCTGATGATCGACGCAAGCCACGCGAACAGTTCGAAGAAGCATGAGAACCAGATCCCGGTTTGCGCCGACATTGGCAAGCAGATTGCCGGCGGCGACGAGCGGATTGTCGGCGTGATGGTGGAATCGAATCTGGTTGCAGGACGTCAGGACCTGAAGGAAGGTTGCGAGTTGACGTACGGCCAGAGCGTGACCGACGCGTGCATCAGTTGGGAAGACAGCCTGGGCGTGCTGGAAGGCTTGGCCGCCGCCGTGAAGCAGCGCCGTGTGGCACGTGGGAACGGCAACTGAAAACGAGGAAGGCTGCGAAGACAGGCTCGCAGCCTTTTTACTTCAGAGCTTGCGCTCGTGATTCCACAACACATCCGATCCGCCATCCGCGCGGTTCAGCACGCGCGCCAGCACAAACAGCAGATCCGATAACCGGTTCACATATTTCCGCGGCTCGGCATTGATCCTGTCGACGCGGCCAAGCGCCACGATCGAACGTTCGGCGCGCCGACAGATCGTCCGGCCAACGTGGGCAAGCGCCGCCGCGCGCGACCCGCCCGGCAAAATGAACTCCTTCAGCGCCGGCAGGTTGGCGTTGTACTCGCCAATCCATGTATCGATACGCGCAAGATGCGCCTCTTCAATCATGGAATGGCCGGGAATGCAGAGCTCGCCGCCAAGGTCGAAGAGATCGTGCTGGATGTCGACCAGTGCGGCGCGAACATCGCCGGGAAGCTTTTCGCACAGCAGCACGCCGATCTGCGAATTCAGTTCATCCACGTCGCCGATTGCTGCAATGCGCGCGTCGTCTTTCTGCACGCGGCTGCCGTCGCCCAGACCGGTGGTGCCGTCGTCGCCGGTGCGCGTGGCGATCTTGCTCAGGCGATTGCCCATGATGTTCTCCAGGTTGCACGCGAACGCCGGTCAGCGTCCGCGTTCATTATGGCATTGGGCGGGCGTCGGCTGGACTTGGGGTATCGGCGTAAAATAGACGCATAAAACGCATGAATCCTGCATGCCAGCGCCGGATTTCGTGTATCCCAACGTCCGCCATAAAGATGTCCGGAGACATGCCGTGAACCATCCCGTCCCGCCTATTGCCGTCCGCCGTGCCTTTCCCGCCGCCTTGCTCGATGCGCTCAAAACCGCTTTTGGCGAGCGCGTCTCGACCACGACCGCCGTGCGCGAGCATCACGGACGCGACGAATCGCCGTTCGATCCGCAATTGCCCGACGCGGTTGTGTTCGTGACCAGCACGGAAGATGTCCAGGCGGTGGTGAAGCTCTGCGCCGAACATAACGTGCCGGTGATCCCCTACGGCAACGGTTCGTCGCTGGAAGGTCATCTGCTGGCCGTGCAAGGCGGCGTGTCCATCGATATGTCCGGCCTCAACCGGGTTTTATCGATAGACGCCGAAGACCTCACTGTCACCGTCCAGCCCGGCATTTCGCGCAAGCAGTTGAACGAGGCGTTGAAGGACACTGGCCTGTTCTTCCCGATCGATCCGGGCGCCGACGCGAGCATCGGCGGAATGTCGGCGACCCGCGCGTCGGGCACGAACGCCGTGCGCTACGGAACCATGCGCGAAAACGTGCTCGGGCTGACCGTTGTGCTGGCCGACGGACGCGTCATCAAGACCGGCACGCGAGCGCGCAAATCGTCGGCGGGATACGACTTGACGCGCTTGTTCGTGGGCTCGGAAGGCACGCTCGGCGTGATCGTCGAAATCACCGTGCGGCTTTATCCGCAACCGGAGGCCGTGTCGGCGGCCGTGTGCGCGTTTCCGTCGATGGCCGACGCCGTGCGCGCGACCATCGAAACCATTCAGATGGGCGTGCCGGTGGCGCGCGTCGAATTCCTGGATTCGCTCGCGGTGCGCTCGATCAACCGCCACTCGAACATGAATTTCCGCGAATCGCCGATGCTGTTCTTCGAATTCCACGGCACGGAAAACAGCGTGCAGGAGCAGGCTGAAACGGTGCAGGGAATCATCGCGGAAAACCACGGCACGGATTTCGAATGGGCGACGCGCCCGGAAGATCGCAGCCGTCTTTGGAACGCGCGTCACAACGCCTACTTCGCGATGCTGCAACTGAAACCGGGCTGCCGCGCCGTGACGACCGACGTGTGCGTGCCGATTTCGCGCCTGGCCGAATGCGTGATCGAAACGGAACAGGACTTGAAGGCGAGCACGCTGCCCTGCCCGATTGTCGGCCATGTCGGCGACGGCAATTTCCATGTCGCCATGCTGCTCGATCCCGCCAGGCCGGAAGAGCTGGAAGAAGCGGAACGCATCAACCATCGGATCGTGCAGCGCGCGCTTCGCATGGGCGGGACGTGTACGGGCGAGCACGGCGTGGGGCTGCACAAGATGCAGTTCATGATCGAGGAACACGGCGAGGACGCCATCAGCGTGATGCGCTCGCTCAAACACGCGCTCGATCCCAACAACCTGATGAATCCGGGCAAGATCTTCGCGTTCGACGCTTGATCGATACCCTGAGAACCTTAGGGAAAACGCGGTCCGTCCCCGTAATTAGCCCAATCGACGGCGGGGACGCCGAGGTGCAAGATCAGGCGTTCTGCTGTTGGAAATGCTCCAAAGCACACACCGCCGGGGAGGAAACATGAACGCACCCGCCGAGCTTTCGCCGGAAGTGCTCGCGCAACGTCAGCGCGAAGTAGTCCAGGCGCTGATGGCCGTATTGCCGACACATTGCCTGCTGTATCGCGAGGAAGACACGGCCGCGTATGAATGCGACGGGCTCGCCGCCTATAGACGATTG
The DNA here is from genome assembly GCF_001544455.2 of Caballeronia sordidicola. Taxonomy (GTDB): domain Bacteria; phylum Pseudomonadota; class Gammaproteobacteria; order Burkholderiales; family Burkholderiaceae; genus Caballeronia; species Caballeronia sordidicola. Next base: position 27,259 of record NZ_FCOC02000032.1, on the reverse strand, counting down.
CCCCTCGCCGTTGCATTGCCGGAAACAGAAGCACAGGTTCAGCGCGTTGTGCAGATTTGCGCACGGCTCGACGTGCCCATCGTGCCGCGCGGCGCCGGTACGGGCTTGTCCGGCGGCGCCATGCCGATTCGGCATGGCATCGTGGTTTCCCTTGCGCGCTTTCGCAAGATCATGGAAGTGGACCCCTACGCACGCACCGCGACCGTACAGCCGGGCGTGCGCAACCTCGCCATTTCCGAAGCCGCCGCGCCCTACGGCCTTTACTACGCACCCGATCCTTCGTCGCAGATTGCGTGCACGATCGGTGGCAACGTCAGCGAAAATTCCGGCGGCGTGCATTGCCTCAAATACGGCCTGACGTGTCACAACGTGATGCGGGTGCGGGCTGTGTCGATGGAAGGCGACATTCTGGAATTCGGTTCGCTCGGGCTGGACGCACCCGGACTCGACCTGCTCGCGGTACTGATTGGCAGCGAAGGCATGTTCGCGATCGTCACCGAGATCACCGTCAAGCTGATTCCGAAGCCGCAGACGGCGCAGGTCATCATGGCGAGTTTTGACGACGTGGTGAAGGGCGGCAACGCGGTCGCGGCGATCATCGCGGCTGGCATCATTCCGGCGGGCCTCGAAATGATGGACAAACCCGCGACGCGCGCCGTGGAAGAGTTTGTCAAGGCGGGTTACGACCTCGAAGCCAAGGCGATCCTGCTGTGCGAATCCGATGGCACGCAAGACGAAGTGTCGGAGGAGATCGTCCGCATGACGGCGGTGTTGCGCGAGTTCGGCGCGAATCGCATTCAGATCTCGCGCTCCGAAGCCGAGCGGCTGAAATTCTGGTCGGGCCGCAAGAATGCGTTTCCGGCGGCCGGGCGTATCTCGCCGGATTACTACTGCATGGACGGCACCGTGCCGCGCCGCCAGATCGGGCCGTTGCTTGCGCGTATCGAAGAAATGGAAGTCAAATACGCGCTGCGATGCATGAACGTGTTCCACGCCGGCGACGGCAACATGCATCCGCTGATTCTCTTCAATGGCAACGATCTCGACGAATGGCACCGCGCCGAAGCGTTCGGTTCGGACATTCTGGAAGCGTGCGTAGAACTGGGTGGAACGGTGACGGGCGAGCACGGCGTGGGAATCGAGAAGATCAATTCCATGTGCGTGCAGTTTTCGCCGGAAGAACTCGACACGTTCCATGCGATCAAGCGCGCCTTCGATCCCCCCGGCCTGCTCAATCCGGACAAAGGCATTCCCACGCGCGCGCGCTGCGCCGAGTACGGAAAAATGCACATACGCAGTGGTTTGCTGCCGCATCCCGAACTCCCGCGTTTTTAGGCAACGTGTTTATGGGCCGTGTCTAAACATCCGCTTCCAGCGGCGGCGGGCGTTTCGAGGCGGAAAACATATCCACGTTTATACGAGTGGCCTTACCAGCACGCGCCGATACACTGACCTTGGGCACCACAAAACGAGCCATACGGCCAACCCATGCGGCCAACCCTATGGCAAGCCATCACACGCGGGACATCATGATCGAGGAAGACATTGTCGCGAGCTGGTCCGAGCGCGTGCGCGCGGCGACCGCGAGCAACACGCCGTTGCGGATTCGCGGCGGCGGAACGAAGGACTGGTACGGGCAAGCGCTGCAAGGCGAAATAATCGATACACGCGCCCACAGCGGGATTATTGAACATGATCCGGCCGAACTCGTGATCACCGCGAAGGCCGGCACGCCGCTGCGTGAAATCGAAGCGCGGCTCGACGAATGCAACCAGATGCTGCCGTTCGAACCGCCGCATTTTGGCCACGATGCAACCATCGGGGGCTGCATTGCCGCCGGACTCGCCGGGCCGCGGCGTGCGGCAACGGGTGCGCCGCGTGATTTCCTGCTGGGCGCCGTGGTGATGAACGGCCAGGGGCATGTGCTGCATTTCGGCGGACAGGTCGTGAAGAACGTTGCCGGCTACGACGTCTCGCGGTTGCTCGCCGGGTCGCTCGGAACGCTCGGGATGATCCTGGAGGTATCGGTGAAAGTGCTGCCGAAACCCGTCGCCGAAATCACGCTCAAGTTCGAAATGAACGACACCGACGCCGTGCGCAAGCTCAACGAATGGGGCGGCCATCCGTTGCCGCTGACCGGCAGCGCGTGGCGCGACCACACGCTTGCGTTGCGGCTGGGCGGAGCGGAAGCGGCGGTGAAATCGGCGCGCACCGCGCTCGGCGGCGAAGTGGTCGATGCCGTCGAAGCCGATCGTTTCTGGTGCGGCCTGCGCGAACAGTCCGATCCGTTTTTCGCGGTGCTGCCGCCGAAATCGGCTTTGTGGCGAATGTCGTTGCCATCGATTGCCGAACCCATGCATCTCGCCGGCCCGCATCTGATGGAATGGGGCGGTGCGCAACGCTGGTGGATCACCGACACCGACGCGCAGACCGTGCGCATCAGCGCGAAGCAGGCAGGCGGCCATGCGACGATCTTTCGCTCGGGCGCGTTATACGACCGCAATGCCGGCGTCTTCACGCCGCTTACCGCGCCCATGATGAAAATCCACCGCGGCCTCAAAGCTGCATTCGATCCCGCGCGCATCTTCAATCGCGGCCGCCTTTACCCCGACTTCTAAGCTCACCGACCTACGCAATGCAAACCAATCTCGCCGATTTCCTGCGCAATACGGCCGACGGCGACGAAGCCGAAGCCATCCTGCGCAAGTGCGTGCATTGCGGATTCTGCACGGCGACCTGTCCGACCTACCAGATTCTCGGCGATGAACTCGATGGCCCGCGCGGCCGCATCTACCTGATGAAGCAAATGATGGAAGGCGCGCCCGTCACGCGCAGCACGCAGCTTCATCTGGACCGCTGCCTCACGTGCCGCAATTGCGAAACCACGTGCCCATCGGGCGTGCAATATGGAAGGCTGGTCGAGATTGGCAGGAAGATCGTGGAGGAGAAAGTCGAGCGGCCGTTCGGCCAGCGCGTGCAGCGCAAACTGCTGGCGAATTTCCTGCCGAACAGCAAGCTCTTTACGCCTGCCATGAAGCTCGGGCAGCAATTCCGGCCGCTCCTGCCGAAGACCTTGCGCACGAAAGTGCCTGTCCCGCAGCGGCCGCTCGTCGTGCCGACCAGCATCCATGAGCGCAAGATGCTGATGCTCGCGGGTTGCGTCCAGCCGGCCATGATGCCGAACGTGAACACGGCGACAGCGCGTGTCTTCGACGCATTGGGCATCCAGATCCTGATTGCGCCGGACGCGGGATGCTGCGGCGCGATCCGCCTGCATCTTGGTTATAACGAGAATGCGCTAGACGACGTGCGCAACAACATCGACGCATGGTGGCCATACGTTGAAGCCGGCGTTGAGGCGATCGTGATGAACGCCTCCGGTTGCGGCGCGACCGTGAAGGAGTATGCGCATCTGCTGCGCAACGATCCGGCGTACGCTGAGAAAGCCGCGCGGATTGTGGACCTGACGCGCGATCTCGCCGAAATCCTGCCGCAATTCGAAGACGAACTGAGTGCAATGGTGCGGCGGCGCGCCGTCCACACCGTGGCATTTCATCCTCCGTGCACGCTACAGCACGGGCAGCAGATTCGCGGGCGCGTGGAAAATCTGCTTACGGCGCTCGGCATGGAAGTCCACCTTCCCGCCGATAACCACTTGTGCTGCGGTTCAGCCGGAACGTATTCGGTACTGCAGCCAAAACTATCGTACACGTTGCGCGACCAGAAACTCGACAAGCTCGAAAAGCTGGAACCGCAGATGATCCTGTCGGCAAACGTGGGGTGCATCGCGCATTTGCAAAGCGGTACGTCGACGCCCGTGGTCCACTGGATTCAGCTCGTAGAACATCTGCTGTATGGCTAACGCTCGCCGGCGCGTGCCTTGCAGCCGCGCCGCGTCCGTATAATCGGACCTCAGCCTTCCTTCATTGCGGCGTCCGATCCCATGTCCTCACACATAGCCCGTCATCTCGACGAAGTCCGCCAGCGCATTGCGAAAGCGGCTGCCGCTGCTTCGCGCGATCCTTCCTCGGTGGCGTTGCTGGCGGTATCGAAGACATTTCCTGCTGACGATGTCCGCGCCGCTTTTAAAGCGGGGCAACGTGCGTTCGGCGAGAACTACGTGCAGGAATCTGTCGCAAAAATCGCCGAACTGGCCGATTTGCGCGGCGAGATCCAGTGGCATTTCATCGGCCCGTTGCAGTCGAACAAAACGAAGGTGGTCGCCGAAAATTTTGACTGGGTCCATTCGGTCGACCGGTTGAAGATCGCCGAACGCCTGTCGGCGCAGCGCGCGGCCGGCATGCCGGCGCTCAACGTCTGCCTGCAAGTGAACGTCAGCGGCGAGGAATCCAAAAGCGGCGTGACGCCGGGCGATGCCTTGGCGCTCGCGCACGCAATCGCCGCGCTGCCCAATCTGAAGCTGCGCGGCCTGATGGCGATTCCCGAAGCCGCCGGATCGCTCGATGAACAACGCATGCCGCACCGGCGCTTGCGCGAACTCATGGACAGCTTGCGCGCGGACGGACTCGAACTCGATACGCTTTCCATGGGCATGTCGGCGGATATTGAAGCGGCGATCCTGGAAGGTGCGACCATGGTTCGCGTCGGCACCGCGATTTTCGGCGCGCGTGATTACTCTCACTAAACCCTTACCGAATTCACTATGAAAATTGCGTTTATTGGTGGCGGCAACATGGCGTCGGCGCTGATCGGCGGCTTGATCAAGCGCGGCGTGGCGGCGGCGGATCTCTATGTGGTCGATCCGGGCGAAGAAGCGCGCGCACGCGTCGCGAAGGAGTTCGGCGCGGCGACGGGGGCATCGATCGATTCCAGGCTCGGCGGTTACGACGCCATTCTGCTTGCGGTCAAACCGCAGGTTTTGAAGGACGTGGCCGGTGCGTTGCAGCCGGTGTTGTCGAAGCAACTGGTGATCAGCATTGCTGCCGGCATTCGCGCTGCCGATCTGTCGCGCTGGCTCGGCGGCTACACGCAAATCGTGCGAACAATGCCGAACACGCCAGCATTGATCGGCATGGGCGTGACAGGCCTCGCCGCGCTGCCCGGCGTGGACAATGCGGCGAAGGCGCTGGCGTCGAAAGTACTGGAAGCGGTTGGCGAGACCGTGTGGTTCGAGGACGAAGCGAAGATCGACGCCGTCACCGCCATTTCGGGCAGTGGTCCGGCGTACGTGTTTTATTTCATCGAAGCCATGCAGGAAGCCGCGCGCCAGCTCGGCATGGACGAAGAGCAAGGACGCGCGCTTGCCATAGCCACGTTCACTGGCGCGGCGCAGCTGGCGGCGCAATCGGGTGAACAGCCCGGCGTGCTGCGCGAACGCGTGACGTCCAAAGGCGGCACGACAGCAGCAGCGCTGGCTTCCTTCGACGCCCAGGGCGTGAAGGAAGCGATCGTTCGCGGCGCGCTGGCCGCCAATGCACGGGCTAAAGAGATGGGCGCCGAATTCGGTAAGGCTTGACGCTTTTGGTTTTGATCGAGGACGCTGGAGCGCACCGCTCCAGCGCGCCTAACTCTCGTGCCGGCTCAAAAGCTTACGCAACAATCCGGCTAGTTGCTGACGTTCGACTGCGTCGAGCGGTTTGAGTAATTCTGCCTCGGCGCTCAGATGATGCTCCGTGGCGTCGTCGACCACTTCCAGGCCCTTTTCGGTCAGCCGCACAATGACACCGCGTCGATCCGCGGGATCGGGATGGCGCGTGACCAAGCCGGCTTTTTCCAGCCGGTCTATTCGGTTCGTCAATCCGCCCGATGAAATCAGCACCATGCTCTGCAACTGGTAGGGCGATAGTTCAAATGGCTCGTCTACGCGGCGCAAGGCGGCAAGCACATCGAACTCACCCACGGTGAGCCGGTAACGCGCGAGGTCGACCAGGACGCGCCGCGTGATGAAGTATTCGAGCCGCACAATGCGCCCGATGACTTCAGTGCTCGACGGGTCCAGGTCGGGGCGGACTTGCCGCCAGCGGCTGACGATCCGGTCAACGCCGTCGGTTCGATCTGGCATGAAGGAAATCTATAAAGGTGAAAAAGGCGCTATTAAAACAGATCGGCACTGAGCGCTCATAGCGTTCGATCATGATTTCTTCACTGGATGTATCTTGATATAAAGATACTTGATGAAAAGCAAAACCCGCGAAAGCGCTGCGGCGCACAATATCTGCACCAAGGGCGATTAGCGCATTTTCTTATTACCCAATGCGCGGCCTGAGGCGGCAGTCAATTTGCGTTTTGACTGCCTGGCGAAGGTGTAGAAAGGGAGTTTCAAGATGCAAACAGCAATTCGCGGCGCAATGCTCACGTTCAAGGACGACCCGTTCCAGCGGGATATGCGGGATTGCATGGTCTACGAGGCGGACGCGATCATTGTCATGGAAGACGGCTTGATTAGTGCGGTGGGGCCGGCAAAAGATCTAATCGGGACGCTTTCCTCCGACACACAAATTCGCAATTATAAAAACAGTCTGATTGTCCCCGGTTTTATTGACAGCCACGTACATTATCCGCAAACGCAGATTATTGGCGCCTACGGAGAGCAACTGCTGGACTGGCTGAACAATTACACGTTTATCGCGGAACAGCAGTTCTCTGAAAAAGAGCATGCCACCGCCGTAGCCGAGGTGTTCTTGCGCGAGCAGCTACGCAATGGCGTAACGAGTTCCACCGTGTACTGTACGGTTTATCCGCAGTCCGTCGATGCCTTCTTCGAAGTCGCCAGCAAATACAACATGCGCGTGCAGGCGGGCAAGATCTGTATGGATCGCAATGCCCCCGGCGCTTTGCTGGATACACCGCAACGCGCCTACGACGAATCCGCCGCATTAGCGAAAAAATGGCACGGTAACGGGCGCAATGAATATGTGATTACGCCGCGCTTTGCACCCACGTCCACGCCAGAGCAATTTGAAATGCTGTCCCAGTTGGCGTCGGATTTACCGTCGGCACTGATTCAGTCTCATGTATCGGAGAATATAAATGAGGTGGCTTGGGTGAAGTCGCTTTATCCGGAATGCAGCAGTTATACCAGCGTTTATCATAAGTACGGTTTGCTGCGGGATCGGGCTATCTACGGTCACGGCATTCATCTGAGCGATGAAGAACTTGATTTGTTCTCCGCAACGGGCGCCGCCATTGCGCATTGTCCCACGTCCAACTTCTTTCTTGGATCGGGTTATTTCAATATGAAAAATGCAAGGACCCGTAAAAATCCGGTGCGAGTCGGAATGGCAACCGATTTAGGCGCAGGCACCAGCTTTTCCATTTTGCAAACACTGAACGAAGCCTATAAAGCCGCGCAGTTGAATGGCAATGCACTTTCCTCGGGCCATGCGTTTTATCAGGCAAGCCGGGGCACAGCTTCAGCATTGGGACTCGCGGACAAAATCGGCACGATAGCCCCGGGGTTTGAAGCTGACCTGGCTGTGATCGATCTGCATTCGACGCCGATTATCGATTACCGCATGCGTTATTGCGAAAGCCTCGAAGAGTCGTTGTTCATCCAGATGACATTGGCCGACGACCGCGCCATTGCCGCTACCTACGTGGCTGGACGCCAGGTGTACGACCGGCCGTAACCGCATTTCCTTCCGCTGCACTACGCAGCGGCAGTCACCTTTCTGGAATCAAAATCATGAGTGCTCGCGACAATGACCTGAGCACCGTAACACCCACGCCGGTAGCGGCGCAGGGCGGCGGTTATGCATGGCTGGTATGGATACTGGCTACCGTCTTCGTGGTCTGGTTGTTCAACGTTCAAACCGGCTACGCAATTCTTAATACACACGTCCAGGCCGATATTGGCCTGCGACTCGATCAAGTCGGTTTGATCGCCGCGGTTTATACGTGGGTTTTTGCAATTGCCCAGTTATTCTCCGGCGCACTTCTCGACCGCCTGGGATCCCGGAAAATATTATTGCCCGCCATTCTCCTGGTTGGAATAGGCGTATTTCTTTTCGCCACGGCTCACAGCTTTGAAGTATTGCTGCTCTCGCAGGTCGTGCTGGCGCTGGGGTCGTGCGCCGGTTTCGTCGGAGCGGGGTACGTTGGCGGCGTGTGGTTTGGCATGGCCAAGTTCGGCGTGATGTTTGGCCTCGTGCAACTGGTGGCCGCATTGTCTTCTGCCTTCGGCGCTGCCGGTTTCGATGCCGCCCTGTCCGTCATGACGTGGCGTCAGCTGATGCTGGGCTTCGGTGGCTTTGGCGTACTCCTGTGGCTGGCGGCGCTCGTCTTCGTGCGCAATCCCGTTACGCCGGACACTCGCGGGCTGACCACTGGCAGGTTCCTCTCCGACGTCATCGGTTCAATGACCGAAGTGCTCAAGAACCGTCAGGTGCTGCTGATCTCGCTGGCCGGCGCGATTACCTTCGGCGTGATGCTCGCGCTGGGCGTGGTCTGGATGCCCAAGCTCGTCATGGCGCATGGCGTCAGCGAATCCGACGCAAACATGGCAAACGCCTGCTTATGGCTCGGCCTCGCGGCGGGCAGCCCGCTGATCAACAAATGGTCCGATGCCATCAAGGCACGCAAGAGCCCTGTGATCATTACCGCCATCATTCAGCTTGCCGCCCTGCTCGCACTGATCTACCTGCCGATTACGGGCATCCTGGCGATGGGCCTGTGCTTCATTGTCGGCTTCGCCAACGCGGGCCACATGCTCGCATTCACCATGGCCGGCGATAACGTGCCGCCACGCCTGATTGGCACATCGGCATCGGTTGTCAATGGCGCCATGTTCATCGTGGGCGGCGTGCTGATGAACCTTCCTGGCCGCTTCCTCGAAGGCACCGCAGGCGACCTGCCCGCGTTCCAGCACGCCATGCTCAGCATGCCGGCTTTGCTCGCCGTGTCGTGTGTGCTGTCGATCATCGTCAAGGAATCTCATCCAGCGCGTCAGCGTTAAGCCGTTGCAGCCGCGTCAGCTTCGTGCTGGCGCGTTTCCGGCATGGCGACCTGATGTCCGGTGGATCGCCATGCCCTCATCTTCTCGGGAGCATGCTCATGCACACCCGTGTTTTATCTGCTTGCAAGCCCTGGTTCAACTGGGCGCTCAGTGTCTCTTTCGTGGTTCTGGTCTTTGGTTTCCAAACGGGTTATGCCATCACCAATGGCGACATGGCGTCCAGTCTCGGTCTGGACATGGCCGATATCGGCCTGGTCGGCTTTGCCTATACGTGGTGTTTTGCCGTAAGCCAGCTGGTTTCCGGCGCATTGCTCGACCGCGTGGGCGCGCGGCGCTTGCTGCCTCTCGCGTGTGCGTTGTTAACCCTGGGCGCAACGCTTGTAGCCAGCGCACACAGTCTGACCGCGCTGTTGCTGGCGCAGTTGCCGCTGGGTCTGGGCGCGTCCTTCGCCTTTATTGGCGCGGGATTCGTGGGCGGCGTGTGGTTTGCGCCGGAACGCTATGGCGTCATGTTTGCCTGGGTGCAATTCGTTGCATCGATTGCCGCGTTTTTATCGCAGATTACGTTGACGCAATCGCTTGTCGCGTGGTCGTGGCATGCCGTGATCTATTCACTGGCCGCCGTCGCCGCCTGCCTGACCGTGCTGATGTTGTTGATGCGCGATCCACCAGGCTGGAACAGCAATCACGGATGGCCCGACGCACCGTGGCTTTTCTTGCGGCAAATGGGACGCGACCTGTTCAGCGTCACGCACGTCCCGGGCATGTTGAGCAACCTGCTTATCGGCGCGGTCAGTTTTGGCAGCATGCTGGCGATGGGCGTCGTGTGGGCGCCCCGGCTCGTTGAGGCTTATGGCATTGCGCAGCATCCCGCGCGGATTGCTGCGGCGTGCTGCTGGCTCGGAATGGCGTTCGGCGCGCCGCTGTTTGCACGCATTGCCGGCCGCAATCCTAAAACGCCGCTGCTTATCGGCGTGCTGCTTCAGTTGGGGATATTGGTCGTGTTGCTGGGAGGCGGCGCTATCGGCGTGGGACTGCTTGCCCTGCTCCTGTTTGTCTTTGGGCTGGCTGCGGGCGCGTCGATGCTGTGTTTTAGCATTGCCGGCACGCTGGTTGGGCCGGACAAGGCAGGCATTGCATCGGCGCTGGTGAATGGCAGCCAGTTCGTGATGGGCGGATTGATGATGATGATGCCCGCGCGCCTGATGGACAGCAGCGGCGTGCTGACGTCGCTTACTGTTTTGCCATTGATGTTGCTGATCGCGTTGCCACTATTTATCTGGTTGCCGACCGAGCCGAAACGCTCATAGGAACAGGTAGCGCCCCATGAACAAAGCCGCCACGACCACAATGGGCGCCTCAAGGCTCCGGTGCTGGCCGCACAACACCTTCAGGAGAACATACGCGATAGTGCCAAAAGCGATGCCATCCGAGATTGAAAAGGTGAAGGCCATCACCGTGACGCAGACTACGGCGGGCGCCGATTCCGTAAGATCCTGCCAATCAAGATCAGCCAGGCTCCTGAGCATCAGGATGGCCACGAACAGCAATGCAGGCGCGGTCGCGTGCGGCGGAATCATTGCCGCCAAGGGCGCGAAGAACAGGCTGCCCAGGAACAGCAAGGCAATGACCACGGCGGTCAGTCCGGTGCGTCCGCCAGCGGCAATGCCGGAGGTGCTTTCAATGTAGGACGTGGTGCTGGAAGTCCCGAGCAGCGCACCCGCGCTGATCGCCAGCGAATCGGCCAGCAGAGCGCGTTTCAGGCGCGGCAACTTGCCGCTGGCATCGAGAAACCCGCCGCGGCTCGCAATTGCGATCAGCGTGCCGGACGTCTCGAACAAGCTCATCAGAAAGAAAGACAGCACCACGCCGAGCACGGCGCCGTTGAGTGCGCCTTTGATATCGGCGTGCAGGAATGTGGGGGCAAGGGACGGAGGGCTCGACGCAATACCGCCATACGGCGTGATGCTCATCGCAATCGATACACCGGTGACCGTCAAAATGCCGATGAGAATGGCGCCCCGCACGCCCCGCTTGTCCAGCACGACCATCAACAGGAAGCCGGCCATGGCGAGCAATGCTTGCGGCGACTTGATATTGCCGATGGAAACGAGCGTATCCGTGTTAGCGGTGACAATACCGGCCTGATGCAGCGCCACCAGCGCGACAAACAAGCCGACGCCGGCGGAGATCGACAATTTGAGGCCTGTCGGAATGGCGTTCACAAACCATTCGCGCACCTTGAAAAGGCTGAACAACACGAACAACACGCCCGACAGAAACACCGCGCCCAGCGCCACTTCCCACGACAACCCCATGCCTTTCACAAGACCGAATGTGAAAAAGGCGTTGATGCCCATGCCCGGCGCTTGTCCAATCGGATAATTTGCGACCAGTCCCATCAGCAGGCTGCCGATCGCGGCCGCGAGACATGTGGCGACGAACGCCGCGCCATGATCCATGCCCGCGGCTTTGAGAATGTCCGGATTCACGAACAGGATCGCGGACATGGTGAGGAATGTGGTGAACCCGGCGAGACACTCGGTGCGCACGTTGGTGCGGTTGGCGGTCAAAGAAAAAAATTGGTCGAGCATGAAATTCCGATGCGACTGTCGCCCGCTATCTTGACGTTTTGCCGATGCGGGGAGGTCGAATCATAGCGGACGCCTTTGGCCGCCCTTCGCCTGCGGAGTTGATCCCACGCAAGCTTCGCAAGAAAATTTTTGCCTAAGACGCTGTCTTAATGCATGAACGCATACTGCGCCGCGATACCCGCAAACAACACGCCGCCAAGCCAGTTGTTGTGTTTGAAGGCCACGAAACATGCCATGCGTTCGCGGTCCTTGATCAACGTGTAGTGGTAGATCGCACACGCCACCGCCGCTGCCCATCCGATCCAGTAAAGCACGCCGAACCCAAGCGCCATGCCAACCCACACATAGATTCCGAGCGTCACGGCGTAACACAGCATGATCGCGAGGACATCGAAGCGGCCGAATGTCAGCGCCGACGTACGAATGCCGATCTTGATGTCGTCGTCGCGATCGACCATTGCGTATTCGGTGTCGTAGGCGACCGACCAGAACACGTTGGCGGCGAGCATGATCCACGCGAGCGGCGGCACGTGAGCCTGCACGGCGGCAAAAGCCATGGGAATGCCGAAACCAAAGGCAATCCCCAAATACGCCTGCGGAATCGCGAAAAACCGCTTCGTGAACGGATAAGTACCCGCGACAAAAAGCGCGAACACCGACAGTTCTTTAGTCAGCGCGTTGAGCGGCAAGATCAGCAGGAACGCAATCGCCGATAAAACCGCCGCCAGCGCCACGGCCTCCCACGCGGCAATCTTGCCGGACGTGATCGGCCGGTTTTCGGTGCGCTTCACGTGTTTATCGAAATCGCGATCGGCGTAGTCATTGATCGCGCAGCCGGCCGAACGCATGAGCAAGGTGCCGAGCACGAAGATCAGCAGGATCATGGGCGACGGACGCCCGCCCGATGCAATCCACAACGCGTTGAGCGTCGGCCACAGCAACAGCAAACTGCCGATAGGCTTGTCCATGCGGACAAGGCGAAGATAGAGCGGAAGACGAGCGAGCATGGCGTTCGGGCTGCGGCGGATCACGGTGACGGTATTTTAAGGCAGCGCGCCGAAGCGCCCCGCTTTCCCTTCGCCGATAACAAAAAGCCCCGCGTTCCGAGAAACGCGAGGCTTTCTGCCAATCATTTCACACGTTCAGCCGGCTTCTTACTCCGCCAGCATTGCGCGCAACATCCACGCCGTTTTCTCGTGAATCTGCATGCGTTGCGTCAACAAGTCCGCCGTCGGTTCGTCGTTGGCGTTGTCGGTCAACGGGAAAATCGCGCGCGCCGTGCGCACCACCGCTTCCTGCCCTTGCACCAGTTGGCGGATCATCTCTTCCGCCACCGGAATGCCATCGGCTTCCGGAATGGACGAGAGCTTCGCGAACTCGCGATAGCTGCCCGGCGCGTACACGCCCAGCGCGCGAATACGTTCGGCGATGGCGTCCACAGCCAGCGCCAGTTCCGTGTATTGGCCTTCGAACATCAAATGGAGCGTGTTGAACATCGGCCCTGTCACGTTCCAGTGGAAATTGTGCGTCTTAAGGTACAACGTGTAGGTATCGGCCAGCAGATGCGACAAGCCATCGGCAATCTTCTTGCGGTCTTTGTCGCTGATACCGATGTTCACAGCCGGTGATGCGATTTTCTTCGCCATAGTGACTCCGTGAGAGTGATACGAACAATGCGGGCGAATGACTGATCCAGATCGTGGACCGGGTTCCGCCGGGCGTTCGTGAGTTTATCTTAGAAACGCGGCCGGACCCGCCGTGCAGCGCGGGTCCGAAGGGTTATCGGGCGCGTCAATGCGACGCGCACCGGACCTCTGGTGCGGGTTCGTCAGACCAGACCCGCGCCGTGCAATCCTTCGATAACCACCACCGCGTAACTCGCCGCGACAATGCCAAAACCGATCGCGAGCCGCACGCCACGCGACGCGTTCAGGCTTTTGGCCTCAATGCCGCTCACCGCCCGCTCGATATTCATGATCGCTTGTGTCATCGCCGTTTCTCCTTGAGTCCTGCGTTTTCAATCGATTGGGACGCTTCTGCTCGAGCGTCCCGGCCTGCCTTACTTCGTTACTGCTTCAAGATCCGCGTCAGCGTTCTCGACCACCTGGCCCAAAGCCGCCAACGCCGCGACCACACCCGCCGCATACGCCGGATCCGCGCGCCGGAAGTGCTCGATCTGCACCTTGACGATCTCGTTCGGCACGCCGTGGATATGCCGCGCGATGTTGCCGAAGAAGCGCTGCTTTTGCGCGTCGTCGAAGAGGCGGAACAACGCGCCCGGCTGGCTGTAGTAGTCCTCGTCTTCACGATGGTCGTAACGCTCCACCGCACCCGCCGCCAACGCCGGCTCGTTCACGCTTGCGTCCTGAGCAAAGTCGCCAAAACGATTCGGCTCGTAGTTCACGCGGCCGCCGCTGTTGCCGTCCACGCGCATGCCGCCGTCGCGATGGAAAGAATTCTGCACGGCGGCCTTCGGCGCATTCACCGGAATCTGATGGTGATTGATGCCAAGGCGATACCGGTGCGCGTCGCCATACGAGAACAAGCGGCCTTGCAACAAGCGATCCGGCGAGAAGCCGATTCCCGGCACCACGTTCGCCGGCGTGAAGGCGGCTTGCTCGACATCGGCGAAATAGTTGCCGGCGTTGCGATTCAACTCGAGCGTACCCACGTCGATCAGTGGGAAATCCTTGTGCGGCCACACCTTGGTGATATCGAACGGATTCATGCGGTAGGTCGCCGCCTGCGCTTCCGTCATCACCTGGATGCGGAAATTCCACTTCGGGAAATTGCCGCGATCGATGTTGTCCACCAGGTCGCGCTGCGCGCTTTCACGGTCGCTGCCGACTACTGCCGACGCTTCGGCGTCGGTGAAATTCTCGAGCGGCTGTTGCGACTTGAAGTGGAACTTCACGTAAAAGCGCTCGTTGTTCGCGTTGATGAACGAGTACGTGTGCGAGCCGAAGCCATGCATCTGCCGATAGCTTTTCGGAATTCCCCGATCGCTCATCAGGATGGTGACCTGATGCAACGATTCCGGATGGCGCGACCAGAAGTCCCACGCCGCCACGTTGCTGCGCATGTTTGTGTACGGATCGCGCTTTTGCGTATGGATGAAATCAGGAAACTTCAGCGGATCGCGGATGAAAAACACCGGCGTGTTGTTGCCGACCACGTCCCAGTTGCCTTCTTCCGTGTAGAACTTGATCGAGAAACCGCGCACGTCGCGCTCGGCATCGGCCGCGCCGCGCTCGCCTGCGACCGTCGAGAATCGCATGAAGAGCGGCGTCTGCTTGCCGACTTCAGCAAACACCTTGGCCTTCGTGAAACGGGAGATATCGTGCGTGACCGTCAGCGTGCCGAATGCGCCCGATCCCTTGGCATGCACGCGGCGCTCGGGAATCACTTCGCGGTCGAAGTGCGCGAGCTTTTCGATCAGCCAGAAATCCTGCAACGCCACGGGACCGCGGGGACCCGCCGTCATGGAATTCTGGTTGTCGCCGACTGGCGCGCCTGCTGCGGTGGTAAGGGTGCGATTGGTCATCGAATACTCCTGGAATTTGCTCGGAAACAGTTATGCGGGGCGTGTTCAGCAAGTGCGCGCGAAGCTGGCCAGCATGTCGACCACCACGCTGCGTGCTTCGCGATAATTCGCGGTAAGTTGCATGGCCTGCCGGGCGATCAATGTCATGGCTTTCTCCTTTTTTTGTCGGACCGGACGGAGCCGAACCATGGATAGGAGCTTAACAAAAACTATCTATCTCGATAATTCAATTAATTCAATCTATCCGATAGGGCGGCCGAATGCCGCGATTGGTTCAACGTTCGAAAACAGTGGGGAAAGCACAGAAGCCGCGCCAGAACGGCGCGGCGAGGCGATGCTCAGTGCTTAGTTGACGGCGGCGGGCAACTCGAGCCGCGTGACGCCGGGAATGTTGCAGGCAGCAATTGCATCGCAAATTGCTTCGATGGCGGGCATCCGCGTAAAACTCTTGCGCCACGCCAGGACCACGCGGCGGTCGGGTACGGGGTCATCGAAGGGAACGTAGCTCAGCAGACCGGCATCCACGCCCGCCGCGTGAGGCTTCACTTCCATGACCGACATGCGCGGCAGCACGGTGATTCCCACTCCGCTCGCGACCATGTGCCGGATCGTTTCCAGCGACGATCCTTCGAAAGTCTTCTGGATTCCATCTGCATTCTGCGAAAAACGCATCAACTCGGGACACACGCCGAGCACGTGATCGCGGAAACAATGTCCGCTGCCGAGAAGCAGCATGGTTTCCAGCTTCAGGTCGTCGGGATCGATCTTCTCGCGGTTTTCCCAGGGATGACCGGCGGGCATGGCGACCACAAAGGGTTCGTCGAACAGCGGCCGCACCATCAGGCCGGTTTCGGGGAACGGCAGCGCCATGATGGCGACATCGATTTCACCTTGCTTGAGCAGTTCGATCAGCTTGAGCGTGTAGTTTTCCTGCAGCATCAGCGGCATCTGCGGCACGCGCTTGATCATCTGCTTGACGAGCGTGGGCAACAGATACGGCCCGATGGTGTAGATCACGCCCAGCCGCAACGGGCCGACCAGAGGGTCCTTGCCCTGCTTGGCGATTTCCTTGATGGCAAGCGTCTGCTCCAGCACGCGCTGCGCCTGCGTCACGATCTGTTCGCCGATCGGGGTCACGCTGACTTCGCTCGTGCCGCGCTCGAAAATCTGTACGTTCAGTTCGTCTTCGAGTTTTTTTATTGCTACCGACAACGTCGGCTGACTCACGAAACACGCCTCGGCCGCACGGCCAAAATGCCGCTCGCGCGCCACCGCAACGATGTACTTCAATTCGGTCAGGGTCATTAGGGGCCAATCAGAGTCATTGAATCGATAGGATTTGACTTATACACCCGTAGAGGGGATTCGCCAACCCGCGCAGGAATAGTCGCGCTCAAAACGAGAAAGCCGTTTCACGCAGTCGCTTAAGACCCGGGAAACCACGCTGCGTTCACGCTTTCAAGTATTGCTCGCGCGCGCCAAGCCATCTGGCGAGGTGATTCGTGACGGCTTCGGGAAATTGGGCAAGCATCTGGTCGGCTGCCGCGCGCGCCGGTTCGATCAGCCAGCCATCGTTTTCCAGACTGGCGAAGCGCAGCATGGCCGCACCGGATTGCCGCGCGCCGAGAAACTCGCCGGGGCCGCGAATCTCCAGGTCGCGACGCGCGATTTCGAAGCCATCGGCGGTTTCGCGCATGGTCTGCAAGCGGGCGCGGGCGGTCTGCGACAGCGGCCCGGCGTACATCAGCACGCACACCGACGCCGCGCTGCCCCGTCCCACACGGCCTCTCAACTGGTGAAGCTGCGCGAGGCCAAACCGTTCGGCGTGCTCGATCACCATCAGCGATGCATTCGGCACGTCCACGCCGACTTCGATCACGGTCGTGGCAACCAGCAACTGGACTTCGGCACGCGAGAACGCGTCCATGACGGCGCCTTTCTCCGCAGGCGGCAGGCGTCCATGAACAAGCCCGATGCGCAATTCCGGCAGCGCGGCGGCCAGCGTCTCGTAGGTCTCGACCGCCGTCTGCAATTGCAGCGTCTCGCTTTCCTCGATCAGCGGGCACACCCAATACACCTGCCGTCCGGTCAACGCCGCCTCGCGCACGCGGGCTATGACTTCGTCGCGGCGGTTGTCGGAAACGAGCTTGGTCAGGATCGGCGTGCGCCCCGGCGGCAATTCGTCAATAGTCGATACATCCAGGTCCGCGTAATACGTCATGGCAAGCGTGCGCGGGATCGGCGTGGCCGACATCATCAACTGATGCGGCTGGAAGTTCTGCGCACCGTCACCGGCGTTTTGCGCCTTGGCCCGCAAGGCGAGCCGCTGGGCCACGCCAAAGCGGTGTTGTTCGTCGATGATTGCAAACCCCAGGCGCGCGAACTCGACCGCGTCCTGAATGATCGCGTGCGTGCCGATCACCAGTTGCGCCGCGCCGGACGCCGCCGCCTCCAGCGCCGCGCGCTTTTCCTTCGCCTTCAGGCTGCCGGCAAGCCACGCGACGGTCACGCCCAGCGGTTCGAGCCACGCGCGAAGCTTGCGCGCGTGCTGCTCGGCAAGGATTTCGGTCGGCGCCATCAACGCGGCCTGATATCCGGCATCGATAGCCTGCGCGGCAGCCAGCGCCGCCACGATTGTCTTGCCGCTGCCCACATCGCCTTGCAGCAAACGCTGCATGGGATGCGGCAGCGTCAGTTCGCCGGAAATCTCCGCGCAGACGCGCTCCTGCGCCCCGGTCAGCTTGAACGGCAACGTCGCCAGGAAGCGCGCGACGAGCGACTCCGGCGCGTCGTGCAGGCGCGGCATCATGGGCGCGGCGCGTGTGCGGCGCTCCTCGTGCGCGCGCTTGAGCGACAACTGCTGCGCGAGCAACTCCTCGAACTTGATGCGCGTCCACGCCGGATGCGTGCCGTCGATCAACGCGTTTTCATCGGAATCCGCGTGGGGATGATGGAGCGTTTTCACGGCGTCAAGAAGGCCGGGCACGTTCAGCGGCTGAAGATGCGCACGCGCAATCTTCTCCGGCAGCAATTCCGGCAGATGAACCCGCGACAACGCACTGTCGATAGCCTTGCGCAAATACGCCTGCGACACACCCGCCGTGCTCGGATAAACCGGCGTCAGCGCTTGCGGCAGCGGCGTGTCTTCATCCACCGGACGCACCTGTGGATGCACCATCTCCATGCCGAAGAAACCGCCGCGCACGTCGCCGCGAACGCGCAAGCGCACGCCGATCGCCATCTGCTTGACCTGCGAGCCGTAGAAATTGAGGAAGCGCAGCGTGAGTTCGTCGCCGGCGTCATCGTGCATTTTCACGAGCAACTGGCGGCGTGGCCGGTACGCGATCTCGTTGTCGAATACCACGCCTTCGGTCTGCGTGTTGTCGCCGGGAATCAGATGGCCAATAGGCGTGATGCTCGTTTCGTCTTCGTAGCGCATCGGCAGATGCAGCACCAGATCGATATCCGATTTCAGGCCGAGCTTCGCGAGTTTGTCGACGGGTTTAGGCGGCGGCGCAGCGGGTTTGAGCGGCTGGACCTTGTCCGCAATTTCAAGATCGGCGAGTTTTCTCGTACGCCCGCGCTTGGGTTTCTGGATGGGCGCGTCCGGTTCGCCCGCTGCTTCAGGAGCAATTCCGGCTTCAGGATCGACGAGCAAACGGCGGTCGGGCAAGGGCATCTGATCTCTTCAAAGTACAATATCGGCTTCGTTCGGCGCGGCGAAGCGGGAGTTCCCCTCTCGCCGTGCGTTCTTTACGACGGCGCCGCCGCGCGCCGCCCTGCCACGCGTTTTTGCAAAATACCGCGCGAATCATCGTGCACTGACTCGCTTTCCCCAATGTTCACGCTTTCCGACTTCGATTTTAATCTGCCGCCCGAGCTGATCGCGCAAACGGCGCTCGCCGAGCGCAGCGCGAGCCGTCTGCTCGACGTGGACAACAGCGCCGCTGCGCCTGTGTTCACCGACCGCCAGTTCACCGAGTTGCCCGGCTTGCTCGAACCCGGCGATCTGCTGGTATTCAACGATACCAAAGTACTGAAGGCACGGTTCCTCGGCCAAAAGGCCAGCGGTGGGCGAGTCGAGGTGCTCATCGAGCGTCTGACGGGCGCGACAACCGCGCTCGCGCAGATCCGGGCAAGCAAAAGCCCGCAGCCCGGCACGAGGATCGTTCTCGCCGATGCTTTCGAAGTCACGGTCGGCGAGCGCGCGGAACCGTTCTACACGCTGCATTTCCCGGCTGATTGCCTCACGCTGATCGAGCAATACGGGCGCTTGCCGTTGCCGCCGTACATTGAGCACGATCCCGACGCCTACGACGAAACTCGCTACCAGACTGTTTATGCCGCGAACCCCGGCGCGGTCGCGGCGCCCACCGCGGGCCTGCATTTCGATGCCCCGCTCCTCGCCGCGCTCGACGCGCGCGGCGTGGATCGCGCGACGCTGACGCTGCACGTGGGCGCGGGCACATTCCAGCCGGTGCGCGTGGAGAATCTCGCGGAGCACAAGATGCATAGCGAGTGGTACAGGTTGCCGCAGTCGCTCGCCGACAAGATCGCGGCGGCAAAAGCGCGCGGAAATCGCGTGATCGCGGTCGGAACCACGTCCATGCGCGCCCTCGAAGCCGCCGCGCGCGACGCCGATGAAGCCGGCCGCACGCTCGCGGAAACCAGCGCCGAGACGGATATTTTCATCACGCCGGGTTACCGGTTTCGCGTGGTCGACCGGCTTGTGACGAATTTCCATTTGCCGAAATCGACGCTGATGATGCTCGTTTCCGCGTTTGCGGGCATGGACGCGATCCGCGCCGCCTACGCGCATGCAATTGAAGAGCGATACCGTTTTTTCAGCTACGGCGACGCCATGCTGCTCACGCGGCAAACGTCTTGAACCCAGCGGCCCACGCAATAAATTACCCATTTGCGCCGGACACGCCGGTCCGGAGTTGGCGCTTCAGCGCCTGACTCCGTCCCCAATGCAGGGCCTTTCCGGTCGCAGGAGCTTCGAATGAACGAAATGAACGAAACAACCCATATGGCCGAAACAACGACGCGCCCGGAAAACGGCCTTGCGTTCGATCTGATCGCAACCGACGGCCAGGCGCGCCGCGGCCGCGTCACGCTGAACCATGGCGTGGTCCAGACGCCAATCTTCATGCCCGTTGGCACCTACGGCACGGTGAAGGCCGTCCAGCCGCGCGAACTCGAGGAAATGCACGCGCAGATCATCCTCGGCAACACGTTTCACCTCTGGCTGCGTCCGGGGCTGGAAACAATCTCGGCGCATGGCGGATTGCATCGCTTCATGAACTGGAACCGGCCGATCCTCACCGATTCCGGCGGCTTCCAGGTCTTCTCTCTCGGCGATCTGCGCAAGATCACCGAAGACGGCGTCACGTTCGCGTCGCCCATCAATGGCGACAAGCTGTTTTTATCGCCGGAAATCTCGATGCAGATTCAGAAGGTGCTGAACTCTGACATCGTGATGCAACTGGACGAATGCACGCCCTACGCCACCAACGGCGTGCCTACGCCGCACAAGGACGCGGCGGATTCCATGCGCATGTCGATGCGCTGGGCCAAACGTTCGCTCGATGAATTCGCGCGGGGCGGCAACCCGAACGCGCTGTTCGGCATTGTCCAGGGCGGCATGTTCGAGGATCTTCGCGACGAATCGCTCGCCGGTCTCGCGGACATGGATTTTCATGGATTTGCGATCGGTGGTTTATCGGTCGGCGAGCCGAAGGAAGAGATGATCCGCCTGCTGGAACACGTAGGTCCTAAGCTTCCCGCCAATAAACCCCGTTATCTGATGGGCGTGGGCACGCCTGAAGACCTCGTCGCGGGCGTAGGCTCGGGCGTGGACATGTTCGACTGCGTGATGCCGACCCGCAATGCGCGCAATGGCTGGCTCTTCACCCGCTTCGGCGACGTCAAGATCCGCAACGCCACACACAAGAACTCGCTCCGGCCGCTCGACGAAAGCTGCGGCTGCTATACCTGCCGTCATTTCACGCGTGGGTATTTGCACCATTTGCATCGCGTGGGCGAAATTCTCGGCTCGCAACTGAACACCATCCACAACCTGCACTACTACTTGCAACTCATGCAGGAAATCCGCGATTCAATCGAAAACCACATGTTCGACGCGTTCGTGAAGGTGTTTCATGAGAACCGGGCGCGTGGAATCGGCTGACCAGATGGCTAACGTTCGCTTGATCGACGCTTCGATTCACGCAATAGACATTACAATTGCTTTACGCCGCCCTTTAACAGCTTGATCACAAAGCGCATTCCGCGCTTGTGCGGCGAAGCCCGGTGTTAGAATGGCGGGCTAATTTTCTGATCGTTATAACGGAGAGACCGACGTGGATTTTATTTCAAGAGCCTTCGGACAAGGCGCCGACGGTGCACAGTCAAGCATCATGAGTTTTCTGCCTCTGATCTTGATGTTCGCTGTGTTGTACTTCATCATGATTCGCCCGCAAATGAAGCGCCAGAAGGAACATCGCAACATGCTGGCTGCAATGGCGAAGGGTGACGAAGTCGTAACGAACGGCGGTATTGTCGGCAAGGTGACGAAGGTGTCGGACGCGTATGTGGGCGTCGAGATCGCGGAAGGCACGGAAATCACCATCCAGAAGGCGTCTGTCACGACCATCCTCCCGAAAGGC
This sequence comes from Caballeronia sordidicola, assembly GCF_001544455.2. Taxonomy (GTDB): domain Bacteria; phylum Pseudomonadota; class Gammaproteobacteria; order Burkholderiales; family Burkholderiaceae; genus Caballeronia; species Caballeronia sordidicola. The sequence continues at coordinate 5,536 of NZ_FCOC02000032.1, read as the reverse complement.
ACGATCAAGTCGCTGTAAGGCCGATATTTCTTGCGTCCGGCGCGGCTCGTGCGGTTACGCACCTTTACGCCGGCAGCCCGCTCATTGCCGGACGCAAACGCTTATCCCCTCCTCGCCAACTCTCCTGTTCGGCCATTCCCATGAATCGCTACCCACTTTGGAAATATGCCGTGATGCTGGTGGCGCTCGTCATCGGCCTCGTCTATACACTGCCCAATTTTTTCGGCGAAGCGCCAGCGGTGCAGGTATCGAGCGGCAAGGCAACGGTCAAGCTTGATTCGTCAACGCTTGCCAATGTCGAGGGCGCCCTGTCGGCGAGCAAGATCGCGGCAGACGAAGTCACCTTCGACAACTCGTCGGCTAACGCGAACATCCGCGTGCGCCTGAAAGACACGGATACGCAATTGCGCGTGAAGGATCTGTTGCAGAAAACGCTCAACAGCGACCCGAACGATCCGCAATATATCGTCGCGCTGAATCTGCAGGCGGCTTCGCCACGCTGGCTCACCGCGTTGCATGCATTGCCCATGTACCTTGGCCTCGACTTGCGCGGCGGCGTGCACTTCCTGCTGCAAGTGGACATGGCGGGGGCACTGAACAAGAAGCTGGATTCGAACGCCACTGACGCCCGCGCCCTCCTGCGCGATAAAAACATCCGCGATGGCGGCGTGAATCGCGTGAATCAGGCTGTGGTGGTCAACTTCTCCGACCAGGCTGCCGCCGATTCCGCGCGCACGGTGCTTTCGACGAGCCTGAACGAACTGCAATGGGCAACACGTCAGGGCGGCGACGGTTACCAAGTGGTCGGCACGTTCACGCCGGCTGCGCAAAAGACGGTTGAAGACAGCGCACTCAAGCAGAACATCATCACGCTGCATAACCGCGTGAACGAGCTTGGCGTGGCCGAGCCGGTGATCCAGCAACAAGGTTCCGACCGGATCGTGGTCGAGCTGCCGGGCGTGCAGGACACGGCGAAAGCGAAGGACATCATCGGCCGCACGGCAACGCTCGAAGCCCGCCTCGCCGATCCGACCAACACGCATCCGGGCCCGAACGACCCGGTTCCTCCCGGCGACGAACTCTTCACGCAGGGCAACACGGGGCCCACGCTCGTACGCAAGCAGGTGATTTTCTCGGGTGACCGGATCATCGACGCATCGGCGGGATTCGACGAACATCAGCGTCCGTCCGTGAACATTCGCCTCGACGCGGCCGGCGGCCGTTCGGTAAGCAGCGTGTCGCGCGACAACATCGGCAAGCCGATGGCCATGATCCTGTTCGAGAAAGGCAAGGGCGAAGTGCTGACGGTCGCGACCATCCAGTCCGAACTCGGCGACCGCTTCCAGATCACCGGACAGCCTTCGCCGCAAGCCGCAACGGATCTCGCGCTGCTGCTGCGCGCCGGCTCGCTCGCTGCGCCCATGGACATCATCGAAGAACGCACGATCGGCCCGAGCCTGGGCGCCGACAACATCAGGAAGGGCTTCGATTCGGTGCAGTACGGTTTCGCCGCTATCGCCGTCTTCATGATCGCGTACTACATGCTGTTCGGCCTGATCTCCATGTTGTCGCTGTCGGTGAACCTGCTGTTGCTGGTGGCGATTCTCTCCATGCTGCAAGCCACGCTGACGCTGCCGGGTATAGCGGCTATTGCGCTCGCGCTCGGTATGGCAATCGATGCAAACGTGCTGATCAACGAACGTATCCGCGAGGAACTGCGCAACGGCGCGCCGCCGCAGCTCGCTATTCAGAACGGCTTTTCGCACGCATGGGCAACGATTCTCGACTCTAACGTGACCACCCTGATTGCCGGTCTGGCGCTGCTCGCGTTTGGCTCGGGTCCGGTGCGCGGCTTTGCGGTCGTGCACTGTATCGGCATCCTGACATCCATGTTCTCGGCTGTGTTCTTCTCGCGCGGTCTCGTGAATCTCTGGTACGGCGGCAAGAAGAAACTGCAATCGCTCGCGATTGGTCAGGTCTGGCGTCCGACTGGCAGCGACACGGCCGCGGCCACCGCCGCTTATCTGGCGAACGAGCGTGGTGACGATTCTCCCGTCGACGAAATCGTCCAGCCCGCCGCCCGCGCCAAGGCGCCAGTCCCCGCCCGTGCGCAGAAACAGCAGGCTGCGCCCGCGCTTCGCAACGGCAAGCCGGTTGTTCGCCGCCGCTCGGGGCCTGGCATCGAGCCGAAAAAACCCGGCTCGTCCAACTGAGTCCCGGAGAATAAATCATGGAATTCTTTCGTATTCGCCGCGACTTGCCGTTGATGCAGCGAGCATTGCTTTTCAACGCAATTTCGCTCATCACGTTTCTCGCCGCTGTGTTTTTCCTTCTGCATCGCGGACTGCATCTTTCCGTGGAATTCACCGGCGGGACCGTGGTGGAAGTGCAGTATCCGCAGGCCGTGCCGCTCGAACCCGTGCGCGACACCATGAGCAAGCTCGGTTATCCCGACGCCCAGGTGCAGAATTTCGGCACGTCGCGCGACGTGCTGATCCGCTTGCCGTTGAAGCAAGGATTGACGTCCGCGCAGCAAAGCGATCAGGTGATGAGTGCGCTGAAGAACCAGGATGCGCAGGCGCAGTTGCAGCGTGTTGAATTCGTCGGTCCGCAAGTCGGCAAGGAACTCGTCACCAACGGGCTGCTCGCGCTTGCCTGCGTGGTGATCGGCATTGTGATCTACCTGTCGTTCCGGTTCGAATGGAAATACGCGGTGGCCGGCATTATCGCCAACTTGCATGACGTGGTGATCATTCTCGGGTTCTTCGCGTTCTTCCAGTGGGAGTTTTCGCTCTCGGTGCTGGCAGCGATTCTTGCAGTGCTCGGTTACTCGGTGAACGAGTCGGTGGTTATCTTCGACCGGATTCGCGAAACCTTCCGCAAGCAGCGCAAGATGACGGTGATCGAGGTGATCAACCACGCAATCACCAGCACCATGTCGCGAACCATCATCACTCACGGTTGTACGGAAATGATGGTGCTGTCCATGTTCCTGTTCGGCGGCGCGACGCTGCATTATTTTGCGCTGGCGCTGACGGTGGGCATCTTGTTCGGTATTTATTCGTCGGTGTTCGTGGCTGCTGCGCTGGCCATGTGGCTTGGCGTGAAGCGCGAAGATTTGGTGAAGGACAAGAAGCCGAAATTCGATCCCAACGATCCGAACGCTGGCGCAGAGGTTTAAAGCGCCAGGGATTCAATGTTTGAAGGCAGGAAGGGCCGATTCGAAAGAGTCGGCCTTTTTGCTTTTGGGGCGGGGATTTGCAACATTTGGTGGAACCGACACATGCGGCTACGGGTAAGCCGACTGCGGGAGTTCCTAATACTGCACAATGTATGTACAATCGTAAATACAGGAAGCGTCATGCAATTCGAGTGGGACGAAGCGAAGAACCGCAGCAATATCCGGAAACACGGTATCGACTTCAATGACGCGGTCGAAATTTTCAAGTATCCCGTGCTGACCGCGGCGGATCGCCGGGAAGACTTTGGCGAAGACCGCTGGATTGCGCTCGGATGGATGAAACTGATCGTTGCGTTGGTCGTATATGTAGAGCGCGACGGCGACACCATACGGATCATTTCGGCACGCAAGGCAACGCGTCCCGAAGTAAGACGTTATGGGGACGCCATTTCCCGTTGATCCATTCAACGCCTTCCAGGCACTTAAGGGCAGAGCAAAACCATGAGCAAAACTACAAAGACCGACTGGAAGCGCCTGGAAGCCATGCCGGACGCCAGCATCGACACAAGCGAGATGCCCGAACTTGGCGACGATTTCTTCAAGAATGCCGAACTGCACAAACCGCCCAAGCAAGCCGTCACCATGCGGCTCGACGCCGACGTGCTGGCGTGGTTCAAGGAACAAGGCGAGGGGTACCAGACGCGCATCAACAAGCTTTTGCGCGCCTACATGCAGGCGCAGCAAAAGCGGCACTCATGAGAACGCGGTCGTACCTGTCACCTGAATCCAAGCCGTTTTCTCGCCGCCATCAACGCCACGAGGCTGATCGCCGCCGCGAAAATCATGTAGAAACTCGGCGCGGCCTTTGATCCCGTCGATGCAATCAACCACGTGATGATGAACGGCCCGAAGCCGCCGAACACCGTCACCGCAATGTTATAAGCGAGCGACATCCCGGTCGTGCGCGTCGCGACGGGAAACATCTCCGAAAGCAAGCCCGGCAACGCGGCGAAGTACCCCGTCATCAGTACGCCCAGCACTGCCTGCACGACCAGCAGGTTGCCGAACGTGGGATGCGCGACGATCCACGTGAAAAGCGGGTAAATGAGCAGAAGCAAGAGCACCGCCGAGATCAGCATGATGCGGGTGCGGCCGTGGGTATCGGAGAGATGGCCGACCCATGGCGAAAGCACCATCTGGATTGCGCCGGTCAGCAGGATCGCCGTGAACGCCACCGATGGCGCGAGGCCCAACTGGCGGATCGCATAAGTCGGCATGAAGAGTACGAGATAGGTCGCAACCGTTCCCAGCACCACGGTGCCAATGGCAATCAGCAAGCGCTCCTTGTTCGATGCAAACGTGTCCCGCAACGGCGTCGCGGTCGTCACGGCCGAGAGGAATTCAGGCGTTTCATCGAGTCGCGTGCGGATGTAGTACGCCACCGGCCCGATCAGCAAACCGAAGAAAAACGGCATGCGCCAGCCCCATGAATTCATCTGTTCCGGCGATAGATTCCCGGTCAAAACCACACCGAAAATGGCGGCAAGCAGCGTGGTCAAGCCCTGGCTCGCGACCTGCCAGCTCGCGAAGAAACCGCGCCGCCCGGGCACATGCTCGGCAAGGAACGCGGTTGCACTGCCGAATTCGCCGCCGGCGGAGAAGCCCTGCATCAAACGCGCGAGCACCAGGATCAGCGGCGCCGCAATGCCAATGGACGAGTAAGTCGGCAACACGGCAATAATTAACGTGCCCACCATCATCAACAGAATGGACAGTGTGAGCGCGGCCTTGCGGCCGGCTTTATCGGCGTAGGCGCCGAGCACGATCGCGCCCAGCGGCCGCATGAAAAACGACACGCCGAACGTGCCGAGTGTGAGCAAAATCGAGACTGAATCGTTGCCCGACGGAAAGAACAACTTCGAGATCACCACCGCGAAAAACCCATAGACCACGAGGTCGAACCATTCGAGCGCGTTGCCTATGGACGCCGCCACCACCGCGCGCCACGCGGCCGGCCGGACAACAGTTGCTGATACAGGCGTACTGGCCATGCATTTTCTCCTGGAATTTTTATATCGATGCCGCGCACATTCGGCCCGCAAGCAAAACTGCAAACGCTGCCGACTGTGCCACACCGAAATCCAGATCGAAATGCTCGCAAAACCCGGGGCGAAAAAAAACCGCTTCGTGCGAAGCGGTTTTTCCGGTCCACAGCATTGGACCGTGTAAGTAGTCGCTGCCTGCTTACTGGCGCACGCCTTCAGCCTGAATATGCAGCGTCGTCTTCATCTTGAAGCCGTAGGTCTTGCCATAATCCACGCCGAAATCGCCCCGATCGAACGTCGCCGTCGACTC
>NZ_FCOC02000031.1 GCF_001544455.2 Caballeronia sordidicola | reverse complement strand
TTCGGTAGGCTGCATGGCGAGCTCCCATCGTTGGATCGGAAGCTCCCAGCATCGCACCAGAAGCAAAACACGACATTAGGATATTGCCCCTACAGTAAAAAAGTTGATAATTTATCTTATGTAAAATTCATAAATGTTGAGATGGACCAATAACCGGGGCGGCCGACGAACTTACCTTAATCAATAGGCGGGAACCTGACACCTTCGTGAGATCGATTAAAGCGAATGATAAGCACATTACTAAGCAGCGCGAACGCATTGCCGTTCCTAAAGCAATTACGGCGCCATCACATACCGCCAGACCGCAGCACACTCGCTTTCTGATATTCGATAGTTGGGCATGGCTTTGCGCAGTAAGACATTCGCCGGATCAATGCCGTCCCTGACCGCGCGACAAAAAGATTGCGAGTCGTAACGGCTGGGCGGCCCTCCTCGACGACTCTTCGCATCAAGCAGGTTACTCGTCGTCAGCGGTGGTGCAAAGGCGGTTCCTGTGGAAGTTTGAGAATGGCAGTTAATGCATCGTGTAGTCCAGGACGGCAGAAGCTGATTGTCGCCACGAAGGTGCCCTGCAACCGGGTGCTCACCGGAGAAGATCGCGCACCCAAGGTTGTCCGAAGCGCAAGAGAGCTCGCCACGTGCCAGACCGGCCATGGTGATCAATGCCACGTTGATGGCTACACGGACCGATAAACACAGGAAGCGTTGTCCGATCATCAGTGCAGACGCAGCGTAAGGGACAGGCTCGGCACACCCTTTGAGTTCATGGCAAAAAGCATATAGTAGCCTGGCACTGCAACACCGGGATCGGACGGAATCTTGAGCAGGTATTCACCACCCGTGCCTACAGTGAAGGCTACCGGCACGCGCCGTTGTTCATTATTGACAGCATGCGTATTCGACGACAACCGCATCAGCGCGAATGCCTTGATGCCGCTACTGGCCGTTACGGCAATCGAAGTGCCGAGGGTGGCGTCGGCCGGCGCTGCGCTGAGAGTTGGCCGCGTTGCTGCGGTCCCATCCGCATTTAGCAGATAAGGCGGGGTCAGTATTTCAACGTTGGTGTGATTCGTTGCGCAACCACCGCATAATCCGCCACCGCCGCTCAGCACACGTCCGTCTGGCAATAGCAATGCGACGCTGTGATAGGTCCGTGGTACAGCTTGAGGCGCGAGTTGTGAAAAGACTTTCGTCGTCGGATCCCATAGCTCCGGCGTCAGCACCGCAGTGTCGTCCGAGAAAGGCTGTGCGAACGCCTGCCCGCCCACCACCACAACCTGTCCATTGGGCAACGCTACGCTGCTGCTGAATGCCCTTTTGTAGGCCATTGAAGGAAGCGCCGTCGCAACCGCCGTGCCGGTACTGATATCAATCAAAGTAGCATTCGACGTCGCGTTAGCCTGCTCGTAGCTCGGAGCACCGCCCACGGCGAGAATCTTGCCGATGTCGTACATGACCGCGTTGCCATTCATTGCGTCGGTGTCATTGGCCCGCTTGCCGGCATCCGTTACGGTGCCGTTACCAGCTGTGTCGAACCAGTGCATGGCTACGCTCGGTCCCGCGTGGAAAACCCGGCCGTTGGACACCGCGAACATCCAGGCGTGATTGTCCGCGCGGAAAATGCCGCCCGCGTCATTCGTGAGAATATAGTCGGCAAGGATCGCGGTGTTCAATCTCCAGCCCGAACCGGAGGTCCACGTCTCGCCGTTCTTCCCTCCTTCGCCCCCATTCCACGAACCTCCGAGCGTGAATACACTTCCGTTACTGAGCGTAACCGTGCCTTCGTAACCGCGCGGGATATTCATCAGATCGACCGAGGACCATGCACCGGTTGTCGCCGAGTAAAGACTCGTCTTGGAACTGCTCGACCCGCCATTCACAAGCAAGCGGCCATCCGGCAGATTCGCAATCCCGGGGCAGAACATGTCGTGCCCGGTATTGCTCACCAGCATTTGCTTGAACGTTCCTGCCGTGGGATTAAAGACTGCCGTATAGGTCTTTCCTGGTGTTATCTCCCCGGAAGTGAAATCAAGCTGCATATCGGCGGACCAGACCACCACGTTCCCAGTGGGAAGATTCGCCGCTGCCGCTGGAACCATTGGCAGCGTGATCGGCGCCGTCCACTTCGATGGCAGCGTCTTTACGTTCAGGCCACTCAACTGCCAAGTCTGCACGGCGCTTCCGTTGCATACCTGCTGCTCGATCGGCTGACTCCAGCCCGTCAAGCTCATTGCGGCCAGACACAAGCCACTGTGCGACGCGACGATCGCGTACCCGTTACCTTGCGGCTTCAGCGTGAAATTCTGGTTGTTTTGATTATTGCAGGTCCATTGGATGACCGCCCCACCAGCGTTCATGCTCTCACCCGAAACGTCCATGCACAGGCTGCTGTTCTGGTTGACGAATTCGTACGTACTCCCATTGACAACAGGTCGCCACTGCTGATTGCCACCGCCGCTGCAACCCCATGAGTTCACCGCAGCGCCCGGCGTGGTCGACGCCGAATCGACGTCCGCACACAAAGTTGCGGCGTTTACGGAGATCGACCCGACGGTTTGCGCCGTGACGGCGCTGGAAAGCGTGACAAGGACCCCTGCAAAGACAATGGAGACCAGCGCATTCACGCATCTGCGGAATGACGGCAAGATTATCCCGACGAAACAGATTCGCGCCACGATCTGTCCTCCATTGAATTGAGTCACCCATTCGCAAGCGCGCTCAGCACATCCCTAACGTCGTCCGCGCGCGGAAACTCAGGGCTGCGCCAGCGAAGTCTTGCGCTCGCATCGAAGCAATAGATCTGTGTAGCGTGATCGGCTATGTTCCCAAGCGGCAATTGACTACCCGAGAGTGTCTTGCGCATTTGATCGACGTCTTGCAACGCAGGCGTCGCCGCGTTCCATGCCGGACCAGCTTGAAAACGCGTGAGCCAATAATGGAGAGCGGACGGCGAATCGGAAAGCGGATCGATTCCGATCGACAGCAATTGGACCGGGTAGCGACCGTGGATCTGCGGCAGGCGTTCTTGAACCGCGCTGAACAGCGCACCTTGGAGGGGACAAACCGATCCGCAGCCCGTGTAAATAGTTTGAACTGCTGTGACGCGCTGGAGAAGGAAGCTGCTGAGTAGCTGCTTCTTGCCGGTCTGATCGATTAAGAAGGTATCGTCAAGACGGGCTGGTGGGCTAACAAGACCGATTGTTCCATGCTGCGCATACAAGGAGGGGCATGCAGTCGCCGTTGCGAGCACCGCGGCGTTACGCAGCAGGGTGCGCCGGGACCATAGACGAGCAGAACCCGAATGAGAGGTTTCCGGGTACTCGTAAATTTTCAGATGGAACAAGGCATCGTACTCCGCAAGAGCGTGACGAATTACCAAATTTCACACCATCAAAAAACGCCATTCAGCGTGATGCATACCGCATAGTGATGCTCATCATGTTGATCTCATCTTATGCGAATCCGAAGCGCTCTTGATGTGCACTTGCGCACATAACTTAGCATCTTGATGAGCACTTCTCCAAAAACGAGGAACAAGGATTTCTTTGCTGACCTTACGTTGCTGCTCCCCTTACGTTATTAAGCAAGTCATCTACTTCGCCCCATGGGGCTCTCGATTAGTCAAACTCCATTCGACGCATTGCTATGGATTGTAGATAGATTGAAACCCGCCTTTGGATGGCGCAGAATTTCTGTGGTGAGCCCACTCGCGAAAGTTGTCCAGTATCCCGCCTGAGTGCGGGTTGACAAAGTGAAACAGAACCGTTGACCTGACGCTCTGCGGCAGGCACGCCTCGTTCGCATGGAGCGATCGCATCCCCCAGAAGAAATACATGTTGCCGGGCTGAAGCAGTACGACGCGTGCACCGAACGTCCGCCGCACGACCGGGGACGCGAGCGCCCTGCGCGTCAACGAGTTCTGCATGAATGCCTTTTCGGCAAGGTTGACCATTGATGACGACCGGATCTTGCGCAGGTTCGGGTACATCACCAGATCGCCGCACGGCTCGTTCGGGCAGTTCGGAATGGTGAGCGGTAGCAGCGCGGTAACGACATAAGTGTCATAGTGGAACAGGTTCGAGGCCTTAAGTCCAAGATCGCCCGATAGCACTCGCAAAGCGGGGACAATTATTTTTTCCGCGGCTTGACGCCCTGTGCCGCGTTGGTAAAGCCCGTCGAGTATTCGCAGCAGGTCAGGCGAGTCGGTGAATGCCGCAAGCGGTGACTCGTCAAGCCAGGTATGCCCGGCATAAATGAACATCTGGCGCTGATGTTTGTCCAGCTCACGCTGAACATAAGCGCTTGACATATAGATTTCGTCTGGCGAAAGAACATTGCGAAGAGTTCCAACGCCGGTCGCATCCATTTCGAGGCTCAATGTATCGAGTCCCTGATCCGTTACGCGTCTTAATCCACAGTCCGACACTTGATTTGGCGAAGGTTCCATAAGCACCTCGTGCGATGTCGCTTGCGCAATAGTTCGTCTTAAGTGTCTTTCAAATATCTCAAGGAATGCTTTCAGTTGTCACGGAGTTTGTTGGCAGTTATGTGCGTTGCGTAACGTCGCGTGCATGCACGGGTGATCAAATCGGCTCAAAGTTAGTTTGCCTGATCATTCGAATCAAGCGATCAATTAGCGCTGACGTTGTTCGATAAGATCATCCCGGTGCCGTGAGTTTCGGTGTAACTGTCGCCGCAGCCGATCGAACTATTTCCACTAGCCGACATACTGGTGCAGCCGTTGAGGTTGATGGCGGTTGCACACCGCCGTATAAGATTGGCTGAGACCACGCCGCCCGTACGATTTACCGCTTTAATGCCGCTTCCACCGGGGCCGTCGAACCCTTCAACGACGTTGCCGACGATCACGGCGCCGCTTGGATTCGATTCGAGATGTATGCCGTGCTTGACGCTTGCCTGACCGACCACAGTGTTGCCGTTGATAACGGGATCGGACACGTCGGAACAATGTATGCCATTCATTCCCATGTAGCGCAGATTGTTACCAAGGATCGACGGGGAATTTTGATGAAGCGCCAGGATGCCGGCCGCGCCATCAGCGGCATTGCACAGAACGCTGTTGTTGGTGACGGTAGTACCCTCCCCGCGTTCATGCCACTTGAATGTAAGGAGCGGCGCGCCAGCTGCGATCGGATTGCTTGCAACCAGCATTTTTGCGGAGACACTGATGACGAAAGTTGCGTTGGGCACGCCTGCGCCCGTAATCAGTTGCCCGAGTTGGACCGCCGGGTTGGCAGCCGTTAGCGTGACCCGCGCGGTGCCGTCGGTCGTCGCCCGCTGTTTGACGGCCACGGCCGAGTCAATGTCCGATCCCTGCAGGGAGATCGCCGCTTGTGCGTGACCGCGCGTGAGATCGATGGTATTGCCCGATATGACACATTGCACCGCTCCACCATAAACAGCGATGCCCGCGTGAATCGGCTCCCAGGACGACCCGGTACCATCGGTTGCCGCGCGATCAATGATCACCGTGTTACCGGTGACCGAGCAGGCGAGCGAGCGAATGATGGCGATGCCCCACCATTTCGCGCCTTCCACGGTATTGCCCGTGATCGTCGAATTGTTGACGTTTTCGGAAACGATGCTGCGCCGAAACGATCCGCGTACAACGTTACCGACCACAGTACACATATTGTCCTGTAGGGGGAACGACTCAGCATGATAGTCGGCAAGCCCTTCGAGATGGATGCCTATGCGGCAGTCTTGACCAACCTTGGCCGTCACGAGATTACCGACAATAGTAGCGGCGCAGCCCCAGACCGTGATCCCATCCCCGCGGTCCTCGCCATAGCTTGAGGTTTGCAATGGCCCGCCACCTGCGCCAATGCAATCCAGAATCCTGTTGTTGGAGATGATGAAGTCGTGATACTCGCCAGTTGACTCCACCTGAATTCCGTTCTGGAATTGACGAATCGTCGAACGCGTCACGGTTCCTGCGCTTGCGCGAAACATGATGCCGACGTTTCTAGCGCCCGTATTCGATTGAAGCAAGTTCCAGTTGGTGAGAAGAATTCCATCGAATTCACATGCGTCCGCCGTCACCGTAATTGCGGCATCAGTGGCAATGCCGGCAGTAAAGCGCAACTCGCCGCCGCCCTGCACGCGCAATTTTTTGCCAATTTTGAGCGGATGCCTGAGCTGGAATACGTAGCCGCCAGGTACATTGATGATTGCCACGCCGCTGCCGAACGCTTTTTGTATTGCAACGCTGTGGTCGAGCGATGGCGTTCCCCGGCGTGCATCGTCGCGCATGTCTGGCGCCATGAAGTCAAGCACGCTTGCTTCACAATCTGGCACACACTCTTTTGCCGCTGCTGCTGGCACGGCCGCGAAATAACTCGCAATAGCGACGCCGGCAGTCGTGGAGATTCTCGTCAGAAAGTTGCGCCTCGGTTCAGTCACGGCATGTTCTCGCAGGTTCAAGCCGCGCTGAATGGGCGGGCGACATTACGGATACTGAGTGTGAACGAGTCGCCGGAAACAGCTTGCGCGACGATCAATCGCGCTAGTTGACCAAACGCTGCGGCGTTCGTTGACGAAGAGCACTGCGCCGATCAAGTCACCTACTTGTTCTCGGCGTTTGTCTGGGGTTTGCGGATTCTGGTCACTCCAGGTATCCGCATGAGTGCGGACTTGATCGCTCCCAATGGCAAGACTCGCCACGCCAGCGGAACGCCGGTCATCTGCGCCGCAAACCACGGCACGGAGGAGTCGTCCTCAATGTCGAACGCCCTGAGGCGATACGGATCGGTCCTCTCGTCATTCCAGCCCACCGCCGTGGTGCGCGCGGTCTTGTATCCCGTCGCCTTGAGTATTTCCACTTCGCGGGCTGTGTATCGGCCGTACGGATACGCAAAGTGTTCGCAAGACGCGCCCGTGAGTTGCTCCACCTCTTGCTTCGAGCACACCAGTTCGTCGGTGCATTCTTCAACATTCAGGCGCGTGAGCGTCGGATGAAAGCGCGTGTGAGACTGGAAGTCGACGTGAGGAAGCATCGCCTCGATTTGTTCGCGGCTCAGTCCGCTGACCGGGGTATCAATGCTGCGTTCGTGCTGCTGGTATCCATACGACGCCAGTTCTTCGAGCCGTTCGGCATTTGCCAGTTTTATCAGGCGCTTGATCCCTGCGCGTTGTGCTCCCGGCGTAAGCCACCAGTGCGTGCGTTCATGCGCCACGATACTGCTGCATATATAGATCGTCGGACGAATGCCGTGCTTGATAAACACCGGCAGCAACGCTGCATTCCCGACATGACCATCGTCGAACGTAAGTGCTGCGCGGGGGCGGCCTCTGCCGGGCGTATTGACCTCGGACATCGGAACGAAGTCGCAGTACTGCTTCAGATATTGAAGATGGGCGTCGAGTGTCGCGGGATTCGGATCGTGATACAAGAGCACGGCGACTCGATCTCGCCACAGCATAAGACGCGTTACCGTCTTCAGGACGTCGAGAATAACCGATTGTGTCAGGATCGTTCGCGTCATTGGCGTCGGTTTCATGTCGCCTCTAGATTGTCCTGTGCGTGCGCATGCGTTGCATATCGTTATACAGTCCTCAATAACCCATGAACGTACGGTTACACACACATCAAGTCCGGCGCGGCCGAAGTTCCAAGCAAATCCGTTCCGTACGGGTGCATCACGTCTGAAGAAAATCAAGTAAGTCTTTTTACCCTATACCGCTTTCTTGCCACCAGGAAGAACGGTTTATTTAGCTCCTTCGCTGTGCGTTTGCGAACGGACGGGATTAAAACTGCATCGCAGACTGTGATTGTGCTAGATGGGAAGAACGCTTTTGCGCCCTGCTTTGGCATACCCGCAAGCAAGACTTTCCTGCATGGCTAGATTGCATTGGTCGAGCTTCAAAGACATTGGCATTGAAGTGCTTCTTCACACCGTATCCCGGCAACCAGACCAAAACGGAGTGAGCGCCGAGGGATGAGCCGAATTATTAGTATTACGTAGTCTTGTCGCCGCACATCTTCCGTTCAGACAAAAGAAAGTCCACTCGGCGTTGCCGAATTCTTGTGAATGATACGAGCTGGATAGCAGAATCGAAACGTCCCGGCGTTCGGGGCATTGGATCAAGCCAACACAACCGCAACACCGGAACCTAGCTTGCGTCAGCGCTTCGCCGGGTTGATACAAGCGATCGGCTAAACCTCTTCATCAATGATGGGCGCCTTATGAACGAGCTTTCTCCCAGGTTGCAGGCTGCCAACCAACGCCAAAATAATATCGATCTGGTCCAGTATCTCGACGTGATCTCCGCGCACCGTTGGCTGGTCCTCGCAATCGCCGGCACTGTCTTGGCTCTAGGAACCGCGTACAGCTTTCTCTCGCCTCCTGTTTATCAATCAGACATTTTGATTCAAGTTGAACAGGAAGTTCCTACCAACACAAAAAGTCTGCTTGGCGACGTATCAAGTCTTTTCGACGTCAAAACGGAAACTACTGCGCAGATCGAAGTGCTGCGTTCCCGCATGGTGGTTGGAAAAGCCGTTGATAATCTTAAGCTTTATATCAATGCGGAACCTAAGCGCTTTCCGCTGATCGGAAGCTTTCTCGCGCGCTGGAATAAAGGCCTGTCAACACCTGGCCTGCTAGGAGCTGGCGGCTATGCATGGGGCAATGAATCGATCAACGTCGCTGTCTTTGACGTGCCCGAGGATCTCGAAGGCGAAGACTTCAAGCTAACCTCGCTTGGGAATGGTCGATACAAGGTCAGGCAGAAAAATCTCGACGCGCCGATTTATGGGCGAGTCGGCGAGACGATCGTCTCGAACGAAGATGTTGGATTAGTCACGATCCGCGTGCAGGCACTCAACGCCAACCCCGGAACCGAGTTCATTCTGGTGCGCAAGTCACGGCTGAAGACGCTGGAAACTCTGCAAGACAAGCTGTTCATCTTAGAGAAGGGCAAGCAAAGTGGCATTATCAGCGCGTCATTGACTGGTGCGGACCGGCAATTGACGGCAAAAATCCTCAACGAGATCGGCGAAGAATACGTCGCAACGAACATCGCCCGAAAAGCCGCCGAGGCGGAGAAATCCTTGGCGTTCCTTGGTGATTTACTTCCGCAACTCAAGAGCGACCTTGAGAGTTCGGAGAGCAGCTATAACGCTTTGCGAATCAAGCGTGGTACGTTCGACCTGAGTGAGGAAGGCAAAACCTATCTGAAAGAAAGTGTCGACTTGCAGGCAAATCTGATTGCGCTCAAGCAAAAACGCATGGAACTCGCCGGGCATTTTACCGGAGACTATCCGGCAGTTCGGGCCGTCGATCAACAAATTGCCGCTCTGAGCGACAAAGCAGCTTCCTTGTCGCAGCGAATGACCGACCTGCCTCAACTGGAGCAGGAATCTCTACGGCTAACGCGTGACGTCCGCGTGAACAATGACCTTTATGTCGGCATGCTAAATAACATGCAACAGTTAAAACTGGTCAAAGCGGGCAAAGTCGGTACTGTGCGTTTGCTTGACCGCCCTGTTGTAGCGAAAGATCCTGTCAAGCCGAACAAACCGCTGCTGATCGCCGCCTCGGCAGCGCTCGGGCTTCTGCTGGGGGTGGTGGTGACGTTTGTCCGTCATAGCATTCGTGGCGGCATTAGAGATCCTCAAGATATCGAAGAACAAACCGGGCTGACCGTTTATGCAACCGTGCCAGTTTCGCGCATGCAAGCGAACCTTGAGCAAGAAGCCCGGACGCGCAAGGATGGTCTGTTCCTGCTTGCAACGCATGCACCGGAGGACCCGTCGGTGGAAAGCCTGCGAGGGTTGCGCATAGCGCTGCGGCTGGCAATGCTGGATGCAGGAAGCAATCGCGTGTTGCTCACCGGTCCGAGCGAACAAATCGGCAAATCGTTTCTGTGCGCGAATCTCGCGGTCGTGATGACAAGCGCCGGCAAGCGCGTGCTGCTGGTCGATTCCGACCTGCGCAGGGGACACCTGAATCAATATTTCGGCAAAAAAGCCCAGCCGGGACTTTCCGATGTGTTGATGCAACGTGCCACGGTGGATCAGGCGCTGCAGCGTAACGTCGCGCCTGGGCTCGACTTCCTCGCAAACGGCACGACGCCGCCCAACCCTGCGGAGCTTTTGATGAGCGATCAGATGGGACTCCTGTTGGATTCGATCGGCAGCAGTTACGACATGGTGCTCATCGATACTCCGCCCGTACTTGCCGTCTCCGATGCAGCGGTGCTGGCGGATCGCTGCGGCAGCGTGTTTCTCGTCGCGCGTTTTGGCACGACATCTGCGGGCGAACTGCGCGAATCGGTAAAGCGGCTCAGGCAAGCGAGCGTAGAGCTGAAAGGTGTGATCTTCAACGCGTTCGATCCCGCCGCATACCGCTACAGCCTCAGCGCAGCGGGCCGCGACCGATATTCTTCGTATCAGTTCCAGTATTCGACTGTTGCGGCAGAAACCAAATCGGGTAGTTGATTTTTTGTTTTTCATAATTAGCGCCATCCCGCGGAAGATGAATGCGGTATGGCTGACTTGGCCTTGTCATACCGAACCCTGACTAGACAATGATCGTAAATGTGAAGCATTCGGTCGTCAGCGTCGCGGGCGTCATCTTGAGCCAGACCGCAAATTTCATCGCAGTAATCTTGATAGGAAAGTTTTGCGGGCCGAGCGAACTCGGCTACTTCAGTCAGTTGAACGCAATCGGGCTTTTCGCAGGATCGGTGCTAGGCTTGCGGCTAGAGGTCGCCTGCATGGCGGCGGAAAAGAAAATCGCCGTTGAAGCGCTGGTTAGTTCAAGCATTGTGGCGACTGCGATAGCGCTGCTTTTGGCCGGCCTTGGTGTCGCCAGCGGACAGGAAAAGTACATGTCCGTGCTTTTGCTTTCTTGCGGTGTCTTTTATCAGGCAGCACTCGGTTCAGCACTGGCAAGTGAACGTAGGTATGTCGGTATCGCCGTGCAGCGCGCGCTTCCGAATGTCGTGTTTGCATTGGTATTCGTCGTGCTCATGACGGTCGCAAAAACCACATGGAGCGGCGCGCACATTTTTGTTGTGTACAGCTTGGTCTTTTTTGCATCGGCCGCTCTTCCATTGTTCAGCTACTTATTTTCTAACCGGGCAATGTTGACGCGGCGGTGCCTTCAGTTTTCGCGTTTGCAACTGGATTACGCCAAATTTTCGCTACCGACCACGTCTCTCAATTCAGTTGTGATCTATTCGATCGCGATCCTTATGCCGCTTGCATTCGCACCACACGATGCGGGCGTGTTCGCCTTGGCATACCGCGTCGGATATTTTCCGGCGTCCCTTTTATCTCAAAGCCTCGGTGCCGTATTCCGCCGCGATCTGATCGATCTTGTGGAAAATGGAAACGGCACGGGCAGCATTCGCAATCCAGCAACTTCTTTCTCGCGGATTCTCATGCCGCTCAGCGTGCTGCTTATCTTCGCCGGCTACCTTGGCCTCGCTCTCATTATCAATTTCAAGATGGGCGATCTTTGGCAGCCGTCAATGCACGTTTATCTGGTCTTCTGCCCATACTTCCTGGCTATGGCCGTGTTCGGATCGCTGGCTCAGGTCTTTATTGTTTTCAACCAGCAAAAATTCGACCTTTTGATCCAGATAATGAGTACGGTAAGCATCTTCCTTATTTTTGGCGCTACCAGCATCTTCAAATTGGATTTCATGCTGGTCATTCTCCTTCTGAGTTTATCCGGAACGTTGGTGGCATGCATCGGCATTTATTACTCCGTCAACGTGGCCAAAGGTAGCCCAAGGCTAGAGTCTGCTGTATAAGCCATTGGGTTTGCGCTCCTGGCAACTGGAGGGAATCAACGTGCGTATTGTCAAATTGCCCGGCGTGATCGGGGAAAGCGCGAGTCCGGGTGTGTCCGCAGCGATCTGGCTGCTGGTGTTATCCCTTCTATGCTTCGTTGCCATTAGCCATGAATCAACGCTTCCCGCCAGATTTTTATTGGATGAACAGTTCATTCTTGAACGAATGATCGCCGACGTGCATTTTGAAGCGTTCGGCGACGCGTTCGACAATCTTGCGTGGATTTTTCGTTCACTCGGGTTGAGCACGCTAGCGATCACGGTAGTCGGATTTTTTGGCTCGACCTTAGGATTCGTATTCGCAATCTGGCGATCGGAAGTGAAGAGCCTGAGCTGTATGGAATTCCTGATCACGTGCTTTTGGCTTTTTGATCAAACGGTGTACATCGGGATGCTTTCCAAGGAAATTGTCATATCGCTAGCAGTGTTGCTCCTTCTCCTATGCAAAGATTCGCGGTTCTTGATCCTGGTCTTCATAACCTGTTCATCGGTTATCGCGATCTTCTTTCGTTCTTATTGGGCGATCACGCTTGTTCCAACCTTGATGCTTTACTTTGGGCCGCCATTTTTTCGCAGGCTTCCGTTTCTCATTGCGCTTGCCGTCCTCGTGTTCGCATGCGTGGCCGTGGACTTCCGCATCCAGTACGGCGAAGCGCTGGATTTTGCACGGCAGATGGTGAACGAAACGAGAGATCCAACCGAGGTCGCTTCGCTTATTGTGCAATTCATTCCGGGAGGTAATATGGTCTCGGATGTAACTAACGCCATGCTTATCTTGAGCACGTTCCTGTTTCCCGTGCCGCTGATCCTCTCAGGCGTGGCAACTCAGACTATTGGCGGAATCTGCACTTTTTTCACGCTTGTTCCCATGTTTTCGCGCTACCGTACGTGGAAAGCGCTCCGGGAACCTCGCCGCTTCGAGAAGCTGTGCTTTTGCTTTGCATTCAGCTTTCTTGTAACCCAGGCGATCTTCGAGCCTGACTACGGCTCGTTCCTCCGCCACCTTTCGCCCATTTCACCGCTCTTAATGTATCTATTGCTCTCGTCGCGATCAGCGCAGGAGTCCGATGCATCTTAGCCGGGATAGAAGACCAGGCGACCGCATTCGGAAATTCGCTCAGTACTACATGAACGGCAGTTCACGGCATCAGCGAATGTGGACCGCGTCGTCCAAGCAGCGATCTATACCCGAGGCGGCAATTATGTTGTTCCAACGTAGATGCTCCAGCGTCGAAGGGTCGTTGAGCGGGACCGCGTTGTCCGACAGATGTCCCATTCCGGCGAATATGTCCGGGCCGGTCACTTTGCACTGTATGCCGAACGCAGCAGCGGCATTCAGATTGGACGGCGAGTCGTTACAGATAATCCTTTTCCCGAGCGCAGCATACTCAAGAAGCTTCGTCGGCGTTTGAACGTTGTATGGACGTGTGTATGGAATCGTCGATATTGCAAAGGTGCAGTTCTTAACGACGTCGAGCGCATCGCGTTGCGACAATCTTCCCGTAAATATCAGGCCAGGTGCACCTTGATATTCGTTGGCAATTTCCTTTTCTACAGCGCCGACAAGCACCAGCGTCTCGGACGATCGCCCGGCAGAAACGAACCCTGCAAGGAATTCATGAACGCCCCTCTCCCGCGTGATCTCACCCATATAGCAGAATGTCCCGGAAGGTAGCGACCGGTTACGTGGCGTTTGGCTTGAAAAAATCCAGTCTGGTACACCCATTGGCAACAGAATCGTTTCTACGCCGTCTTTGAAGTTCATCAGCTCACGCATGGAACTGTTCTGGAAAATCCGCAGATGCGGACGCGGCTGCAACACCCTTTTTGCAGCGTCTTTCAGCGTTATGTAACTTCCGACGGACAAGGAACGATAATCATGAATGATGTAACGCGACACCAGTTTTTTGGGATAAAACCCCATAATGCACCAGAGCACATAATTTTCAGGATCGCCAATTTTTCCATAGTCGGCAATCATCCCAGAAGAAACTTTGTAACCCTTGTTCTGGAAGTACGCGATATAGGCGCTTATTTCCGGATAATTGGCTTTTCCTGTGTGCAAGATAAATATCTTCATATTTCTAAACCCCTGTCTCTGTGCTTGGTTTTTATAGTTATCATCCGATATTTTGAAAAATGAATTAAATTGGCTATGCGTAGATGTTGAGTTTTGCCAGAATGTAACTGTCTATATTTGAATTCTTTATAATATTGTCCCATGTGAGCTGCGTGAAGTTAATACGCTGATTCGATTTCGCGGAATTGATGGTCGCCGTGGTAATTTCGGAAAATATGTCAGAACTGGTGATAATGCTATTGATCTGCAAGTCTTCGCAGCACGCAACATTTGAAGGGGAATCATTGCATAATATCTTTTTTCCGAGTGCGGCGTATTCCAGCAACTTAGTGGGCGTCTGGTAACAATGCGGACGATGATATGGGAAATACGACACCGCAACCGACGATTTGGCTACAAGGGCGAGCGCGTCGCGTTGCGGCATGGGCCCAGCGAAGACCAAGCCTGGCCTGCTAGCGTAACGATCATAAAGGCGAGGTTCTGGCTTACCAACCAGGAGGAATGAGGCTTCAGTATTTTGGAAATTACCAAGAAATGCATCGATCACAAAATTGAAGCCTCGCTCGAAGCTCATATCTCCGATATAGCAAAAATCCGCGATATTTTCGGCATTCGGCGGCAATGGCGGTACATCAAAGATCCATTCTGGAACCCCCATTGGAAGAATCACCGATGGAACGTCGTCGTTGAACCTCATGATGTTTTGCTGAAGCGTATTCTGAAAAACGCGAAGATCTGGCTTGGCATTCAGATAACGCTTTGCGATATCTTTGATCCGCGCCGTGCTGCCGACGGACAGCGACCGGTAGTCGTGAATAACAAAGTCCGAGGTAATCCGTTGCGGATAAAACCCCATGATTGCCCACACGAGGAAAGCTTCCTTATTCTCCAGTGCTTTATAATCGCTTAACGTACCGATTACCACCTCAACGCCGCGCGCCCTATAGTAATCTGCGTAGGCCATAAGCTCGGGATAATTAGCCCGACCGGGGTGTAATAGGAAGAGTTTGTACACTATTGCTCCTCGAAACGCCGATGCGATAACCGCATCAATCAATTGTGTGCGTGATAACTACGCGGGTTCGTCCGCATTAGGCTGGACGTCGCACGGGTCGATTACACGATTCTCGAACGCTTCCTTTGTATCTTTTTCAACTGCCGACTCGTAGGTGTTCAGCCATCTGCGAAAGATCGTGTCCATTGAAAACTTGGTTAGGGCGAGTTCCCGCGCCGCATGGCCCACTCGCTCTCTAAGCTGCCGGTCATCGCGCAACTGCTTCAGATAACTTGCCATCTCTTCCTTGGTCGAGGCGATAAATCCTGTAACGCCATGAACCACAACGTCACGATTGCCGACCACGTCGGTCACCACAGCGGGGATGCCCGCGACCTGTGCTTCGATCAACGCAACGGGCATCCCTTCCCAGCGCGACGTCTGGACATAAATGTCCAGTCCCGACATCAACTCCAAAGCGCGCGAGCGTGTGAGCCAACCACTACAAGTGATAGCCGAGCTTTGCTCAAGAAGGGACAATTCGTCTGTGTTTCCGCCGATCCAAAGAAACTTGGCAGTCACATCGTGTAACTCGATAGCAAGCGCGAAAAAGAGCTCTTGATGCTTCTGAAACGACGCGCGGCCATTCATTCCTATGACCACATTTTCGTCATCGCGGACCACGCGAAGCGGGATACTATTGATATCGACGCCGTTCTCGATCAGTTTGGCGTCTTTCACCCGAAGCTGCGTCTCGATCTCATGTAGCTCACTTGGTGAGCAAGCAACGACCGTCCCCCCCATTAAATGCGCCATTCGTTCGAAAGTCAGATAAGCGAGTTGCTTTTTACGGGAGACGTCGCGGCGAAGAAAAGAAAGACCGTGTGGCGAATAGAACACCTTTGCATTCGGGGTTGCAATCTTTGCAGCTGCTCGCCCCAGCACACCCGCTTTTGAGGAGTGCAGGTGAATGACGTCCGGCCCGCACCGGCGAAGCTGCCTCACTAGCCCCCAAACGCTTAAGCAGTCGTTCCGGACGTGGACCTCCCTGCACATGTGGACATACACCAAGTCGACTTTGGGATGGAACAGTTCCGCGAAGTTTTTCGGCGTCTCAGTTCGTATGGAATAGAGCACCGTGACCTCGGCCCCCGTTGATACCGCGCGGTTGCAAAGCTCTGTCAGCATTGATAAAACGCCTCCTCCCAATGCCTCTGTAACGTGAACGATTTTCATGGGCCTCCCACGCCAATTATCAATTTTCCCCGGTTTTCGAAATACTCATGACTCATGTTTTGGTTGGCGGTCTTGAGCCCGAGATTGATCTGGTATGTAGATTGCAAAAGCACTTTCCAAAACGAAAAGCGGCAGCAGGATTGCGGTATCAGCTGCATTGCTTGCGGGATTTCTGTACTTACTGCTTTGGATTCAGCAACCTTCTTATAAATCGAAGGAGCAATAATCAGATATAAATCGGCGAGGAAACGACAGATTCAGCAGACATAATTTCGGCCTGTATTCGCACGGTCTGTGCAGCCAAGCGGCCTTCGACTGTGCTGCTTAACAAGCTAACCATCGGGTTGACGCATGCCCCGAACAAAGCTGCATCAGTATAAATTCAATCTCGATAATGCCTGCCACGAAATCTTTACGTGACAGTAAAAGCATTAAAAATGCTGCTCTGTGCGGAAGGACACACCGCAGAAGCATAAGTTTTTGTCATATAAAATAATATAAGAATTGTGAGTATTATTATTATTTAAGGACGATTATTTTAATCAAAACAGTCAGTATATCCAACAGCAAATGACCGATTTGGAACGGTTTCCGACGCCATTAAATTGCGAGCTTCTCGTTCTATAATGCGCGTTTTGTAGTAGGTGGAATCTTTTTTGTCGGCGCACCATAGCGTATGCTCGGACCGACCGCTGGTTGAGGGTTGGCGTCAGCCTGGATAAGCCGACGGCCTGAGGCTTGAGACAAGGCCGGGATTTGATTACACCCGTTTTTAATTCGAGTCTATGTCTGGTAGAAGACTCGTGCTCCGTTCACGGTTTTGGCGCACTCGATGCGGCGAGGCAGATCTGATGTGGTTAAAAATCAAACGCGCGGGTTCTGTGGTGCTCGTGATGTTCGTCTTTCTCACGCTTACCGTGCTTATGTGGGCTTTCCAGACTGTTGAAAAAATCGTCAATCGATCGAAGAACCGATCCGACAAATCGCAAGGGCCACCATGCGCCTGAGCCCCTGTGAATGCAAACGCTTTGCTTCAGGTTGCCGGTGAGCGCCCGTCGTGATCGCGATTGATTTTCGGCTGTACTCGTCCTTGCGGGCCGGCACGTAACTGCCAGTCCGCATTCATGCAAACCGGTGATCCTCCAGCGCGTGGCGGCAGACCTGCAACATCCGCTGAACGACGGTACTTGCCGGATTCAACCTCATGTCGCCGGTGAAAAGACCCTGGACATCGGCGCGTTTTAACGCAATGCCCACAGTAAGCAGGTCGCGTTGCGCAATCTGCAACGCAAGTTGCCCAAGGCGTACCCTCTCAAGCCACGGCAGATTCAGGCGGTTGACCGAAAGCCATGAGCGGCACGCAATCACGACATGGTCGACGCGCCAGTCACTGGCAAGCGCATACGTCGCCGCGGCCGTGGCGACGACAAAGCACAGTAGTTCCGCGTGCGCCTCGGGAAGGAGGCTCATATCACCTGTTTCCATACTTGCACTTTTTACAATGAACGCCGGAAGGTATTGGCAGCGATCCGCCTGGATTGCGGCATCCGATATCCTGCCACGATAAGTCGTCGGCGAGGTGGGTTTCGGAATTTGGGGTATGGTCAATCGCGTGAACCGCATTGCAAGAGCTTACCCATATGAGGGCAAGTCTGCCGAAACAACAGCCGGAACGCTTTAGGCAAACATCAGGCCGCGCGCTTTTTCACGAAGGGATCGCGCTCAGATAAGGCGGCAACTCCGGCTGTTCCAGACGGCTCACAAGATCAAAACGCAGCATCCAGCGGGTATCGGCTTCGTCGAGATGCTTTTGCAACTCTCTTGCGGCGCGTGCGGGCTTGCCGGCAAGAAGCGCGTCGAATACGCGCAGGTGCTCGGCAAGCGCGTTATCGATCAGTTCGCCCGGAATGCTCAGGTACGGATCAGCGAGATAGCGCGTCGGCACGAACAGCACATGGGTGCGCGCAAGCGCCTGAACGATCTCACGGTTCGGACAATGTGAAAGCAGATCGATATGCAGATCCGTTTCCGCCGTATCCATATCCGAGCCGCCGCGCGCGATTTCGGCGGCAAGGCGTTCGCGCATGATCCCCAGCTTTTCGCGGCTGACGAACGGCGCGGCGTGGATCAGCGCGGTGGGTTCGAGCAGCCGCCGCATTTCAAACAGATGCCCGATGCGCTCCGCCGTGACGCGTTCGGCGACCCAGTGACCAATGCGATCCTTCGACAAGGCGCCCACGCTATGCATGCGCGCCATGACGTCCCGCGCGACGGTACGGCTGACGTTGAAATGTTGCGCGAGCCGCTCTTCCGTAATGCGCACGGAACCGAACAGCACGCGCGTGCAGAGTTCTCGTTCGACGGCCGCGTACATGCGCTCCCATTGCGGCGTGCTCGTCAGTTCCAGTTTATCGAGCGTGGCGGAGCGGCCGTCCGGGCAGCCGCTGGATCGTCCCGCCACGAGATAGCCCCGCCCTTCGCTTTCCGTCAGGAGTTTGTCGGCACATAAAGCGGCCAGTGCGGATCGCGCCGGAGAGCGGCTGATGCTGAAGGACTTCGCCACTTGCGCTTCGAGCAGCTTCTCTCCGGGCAGGATGCGCCCGGACTCGATCATCTCTCTCAACAGAAGATAAACGCGTCGACGAATCGAATCGCTGGATTCTGCAGGCGACTCAGCCTCTGGTGTGACGATTGATGAACTCATGTTGGGTCGTGGCGCGCGTTTCGAAAATGACGAAGCCTTACTCTAGCGCATCGTTGCATCGGCGGGAGCAGCGCGGCTATCAGACTAGCGGGCGAGGAAACGGCCGATCTCGCGGTTCAGAAAATCGGCGGAATGCGCGTCGGCGTCGGTGGCCGCGAGGTGGCCGCTCGTCGAGGGCAAGCGCAGGAACGTGCAGTCCTGAATCATACCTGCTGCGAACTCGGCCGCTTCGACCGGGTTGTACAGGTCCAGCCCGGGCGCGCCAATCAGCGTCCGCGCCCGGATCGATTGCAGCGCGCGTTCCGTATCGCCGTCGAACCCGGGCGTCATACCCACATCATGCGCATCGTAAGCCCACGACTGATAAATCCAGTCCAACGGATCGCCCCGCTGTTCGCTCAACCACGCAGCCCGTTGCGCGATCCAGCCAGGAACGTTGGTGGCATCGGGCACGTCCCTGGCAAATCGTTCTGGCGTGCGCATCGCGAAGATGTGCATGATCGCGGTCCAGGCCTGCGCTCCTCCGCTTCCCGCTTCGAGACATAGACGGGCAGCGTGGTTCATCGCCGCGGCCCATGGCGCGGTCTTTGCCATCGGCGTCAGTGCAACAATGCTGCGCATGAATCGCGGATAGGAAACGCCCCACTGCAGCGCCTGCATGCCGCCCATGGATGCGCCAGCGACGCATTCCAGGCTGTGAACGCCGAGATGCCCGAGCAGCGCCATCTGGCTTTCGACCATGTCTCGGATTGTAAAGCGCGGGAATTGCCGGCCGGGCTGCTTCGGCGAATTCGATGGAGAACTCGACAAGCCGTTGCCGATGGCATCGGCCACAATGATCGTGACCTTGTCGGGATCGAATGCGCGCTCGCGGCCAATCAGGAAATCGAGCCGGTGATGCGTACTGCCAATGGCGCACAGGCCGAGCACCACAGGTCTCGACGTATCGGCGAGATCGCCGTGGATCACGTACGAGATCTTCAACTCGTCCATGCACTCGCCCGACTCCAGCCGGAACGCGCCGAGCGCACATTCATGATGCGCGGACTCGATCCATCCGGGTTGCATCGGCGGATGCGGCATGATCAGAACTCGATCACGGAACGGATGTCGATACCGCGCGCGAGCCGGTCCAGTCCCATGTTGATATCGGCGAGCTTGATGCGGTCAGTGATGTATTCGTCCAGCAGCAATGTCCCTTTGAAATACGCGTCCACCAGCATGGGAAAGTCGCGCTTGGGCACCGCGCCGCCATAACTCGCGCGCACGATGCGCTTCTCGCCCATCAGCGTCGACCAGCGCAATGAAAGGTTTTCTTGCGCGGGCAATTTGCCGAGCCATATCACGTTGCCGCCCACACGCACGAGTTCGAGACTCGCGCGAAACGCGACGGGGTTTCCTGCTGCTTCGAACACATAGTCGGCGCCTCGCCCCCATGTCAGTTCGGCGAGCGCGCCGTTGAGATGTTCATCGGCTAAGAGCGCATGGGTTGCGCCGAAGGTGCTTGCCAACTGCAACTTGTGCGCATCGCGATCGACCGCGATGATCCGCTCGGCGCCTGCAAGCCTTGCGCCCTGTATGGCCGATAACCCCACGGACCCGCAGCCGATCACGCAGACCGAGCTTCCGGCCTCGACCTTGGCGACGTTCAGCACCGCGCCCACGCCTGTCATCACGCCGCAGCCGATCAGGCACGCGCGGTCGAACGGCATCTCCTTCGATATCGGCACGGCGCAATCGGCCGTCACCACGCACAGTTCCGCGAAGCTTCCGGAATACATGAGTTGATGCACCGGGTTTTCGTCGAGAAAAAGCCGCGGCCTGCCGTCGAAATGCCACGCCGCCGGCGACCGGTCACGATACTGCTGGCAAAGTACCGATTGCTGCCTCATGCAATAAAAGCAGCCGTTGCAATGCGGATTCCATGACGTGATCACGTGGTCGCCCACCGCGAGATGCGTCACCGCCTTGCCCACCCACTGCACGACGCCTGCCGCTTCGTGGCCAGGCACGAACGGCACCGGCACGCCAAGATCTCCGCGGACCGCTTCAAGATCCGTGTGGCAAAGGCTGGTTGCCCGCACGCTGACCACAACATCGTTATCGGCCAGCGCACCGAGCGTCAGGCGCTCGACGGTGAGTGGCCGCCCTGTTTCAGTCAATACCGCCGCGGCAAAGTTCATGGGATCAACGACGCTGCGCCGCGCCCTTGTAAAGTATCTGCTGGTTGCGCTCGCCGATCTGCTGGTGCAACGCGACGAACTCGGGTTCGAGATCGGCCGTTGGCCGCGGTTCGTGCTCGAAAGTGTTGAAGGTATCCACGCCGCGCACGAGCGTCGCGCTGTCGTCGCCTTCCAGCTGGCGGACGTAGGTTGGAATGTAGCGGATCGCGTAACCGATCCGGCGTTTATCGGACGCGTTCGGCGGCGAGCCGTGCACAATGCGCACGTGGTGCAGCGACATCTCGCCGGGCTCCAGTTCGATCGATACCGCTTGCGACTCGTCCACGTCCACGGCGACTTCCTGCCCGCGCGTGAGCAGGTTGTGCTCGGAGAATGTATCTCGATGAGGAATCTGGTCGAGGAGATGTGTTTTGGGAACGACCTGCATGGCGCCGTTCAATTTATTGCTCTCCGACAACGCCACCCACGCGGTCACCACGTCCGGCGCCGACAGTCCCCAATACGTCGAATCCTGATGCCATGAAACAAAGGCCGGATCGCGCGCGTCCTTGATGAAGAAACTGCTTGCCCAGCAGAGCAGGTTTTCGCCGTAGAGGTCGTCGATGGCATCGACAATTTCACGCCGTCTCACCAGCTCGTTCAACCACGGAAACAGCAAGTGGCTTTTCACGTTCAGCGCTTTCTTGCGCAGCTTGTCGTTGCCATGCTCGAAGTCTTCCAGGCGTTCGCGCAGTTCGAGCGCCTGCGCCACCGGCATCACGCGGATGGGCGCAACGTAGCCGAACTCCTTGAAGTGCCGGACCTGTTCTGCAGTGAGTGCTTTCAACATGTATCGTCTCCGGGTTAAAACGTTGGGCGCCTGCGCCGCTTACACCGTCTACGCCGCCTGAACGGCTGCGAGGCGTTCCGTCTGCGCTTGCGCGGCAGTTGGCGGTTCGAGCGAGTGGCCGCCCGAGGTCAAGACGCGGCAGTCGACGCCACGCACGTCCGTGATACCGCACAGCGCCATGGTCAGATCCAGTTCGCTGCGAATGATCTCGAGGCAACGGGTCACGCCCGCCTCGCCCTGCGCGCCAAGTCCATATAAGAAAGCCCTGCCTATATAAACCGCGCTCGCCCCGCATGCGAGCGCCTTGAGCACGTCCTGGCCGGAGCGAATGCCGCCGTCCATGTGCACTTCTATTTCGCCGCGGACGGCATCGGCAATATGAGGCAATGCGCAAATAGTCGATAACGCGCCGTCTAGCTGCCGGCCGCCGTGGTTCGAGACAATCAGCGCATCGGCGCCGCACCGCGCTGCCATCAACGCGTCTTCCGGGTCGAGGATGCCCTTCACGATCAGCTTGCCTTTCCAGAGACGCCTCACCCATTCCACGTCTTTCCACGTGAGGGTTGCGTCGAACTGATCGGTGGCCCAGTCGGCCATGGAAGCAATGCCCGTCACGCCGGGCGCATGCCCGACAATATTGCCGAAGGTACGCCGCGGCGTACCCAGCATGCCGGCGCACCAGCGCGGCCGGCTCATCATGTTCACGATATTGCGCGGCGTGAGTTTCGGCGGCGCGGACAAACCGTTCTTGCGGTCCTTGTGGCGTTGCCCCTGGATTTGCAGGTCGAGTGTCAGCACAAGTGCGGAACATCCCGCTGCCTCGGCACGCCGGATCAGGCTCGCGATAAACCCGCGGTCGCGCATCATGTAAAGCTGGAACCAGAACGGCCGCGTGGTTGCCCCGGCAACATCCTCGATGGAACAAATGCTCATGGTCGACAGCGTGAACGGCACGCCGAAGCGCTCGGCCGCGCGCGCCGCGAGTATCTCGCCGTCCGCGTGCTGCATGCCGGTGAGGCCGGTCGGCGCAAGCGCCACGGGCATGGTGACGGGCGTACCGGCCATCGTGGTCGAAAGATTGCGCACGCTGAAATCCACCGCCACGCGCTGGCGGAAGTGCAGCCGGGCGAAGTCGTCCGAGTTCGCGCGATACGTGGATTCCGTCCACGAACCGGCATCGACGTATTCGTAGAACATCTTCGGCACGCGCCTTTTCGCTGCGATTCGCAGTTCTTCGACAGTCGCGAAATAGGTCATCTCGAGGGTCCGTGTAATTGACGCCTAGCTTCTGGCGGGTTCGGCTTTAAAGGACACTTGCTGCCTGGGCGAGCGCACGAAGATCGCAACGGACAACGCGCCCAGCGCCGCGATCAAGCCGGTCAAAAGAAACGCGCTCTTGAAGTTGCCGGACCATTGCACCAGGAAGCCGGTCGCGGCCGGCGCCACGATGCCCGCCAGATTCGCGATCAGATGGACAAAGCCGCTCACCGCACCGATGCGATTTTTTTCGACGGTATCGAGAATGATCGCGAAGTACGTGTTGAACGACGCATACATGAAGAAGACTGCTACGGCCATCAGCGTGACGGCGAGCGTCAGATCGGTCACGGCCCCCGTTGCCGCAATACACAGCGCGCCCGCGGCAAGGCTCGTGATCAGCACGAGCTTGCGCGCGAAAATGGCACGGCCTGTCTTCCGGTAAATCCAGTCGCACACAAAGCCGCCCGCCACTAGCCCGGTTGTTCCGACCAGCCACGGAATCACGCTCACCACCGACATCTTCTGGATGCTGAGGTGATGGGCCATGGTCAGGTAGCTGGGGAACCACGAGAGGAAGAAGTACAAAATGTACGCGTAGCCGAAGAACGCGAACGCCGTCGCCAGAATGCCCGGGCGCAGGAGGTAATGAAGCAGCGGACCCGTTTCTCCGGCAGGCGCATGCTGGACTTCGGCGCGTTCCTGACGCGCGTCGAGGCCGGACTCGGGCGCGACGTCGGGCTTGTCCTTCGCCCACAGCATCCACGCGACGACCCACAGCACGCCCACTGACGCAATCACGACAAACGACGTCCGCCAGCCGGCGCTCACCGCAATAAACCCGACAACGGGCCCCGCAAGCGCGGCGCCGAACGACTGCCCGGAATTTGCCACGCCAATGGCCGTCGCCTGATCCTTGCGCGCAAACCAGTTCGAAACGAGCTTGTTGATATTCGCGCAGTACGGCCCTTCGCCCATGCCGAAAATCACGCGCACCACCAAAAGGCTCGCAATGCTGAAGACGCCCGCCGTAAGGCCGCAGAACAGCGACCAGACCAGCATCGAGACGCTCAATACCGCCTTCGGGCCAAAGCGGTCCGACGCGTAGCCGCCAACGAAGCAGAACAGCGCATAACCGACAAAAAAGCTGCTGAAGACAATGCCGAGTTGCGCCGGATCGAGATGGAGATCCTTGGAGATCAACGGCGCGGTAATCGATAAAGCCGCCCGGTCGAGGTAGCTGATCATCCCGCCCACGAATAACAAAGTGATGAGTACCCAACGAGGCCGCTGTTGCGTCATGAACGTCTCCAGAATGATGGCGTCCGCTCTTATGCCGGCTTGCCACGTGGGATTGGATCAGCCGGACGTTTGATAAAAACGTCCTTTGCATCCAAAGTACATTCACTCTAGTAACCGGCTTTATCGATGTCAACGAATTCTTGAAGCGGGTTTACCCGCTTGGGGCACTGAGCCACAAACTGCCGGTGGATTGATCGGCCAGCATCAAGCCGCGACGAAACCGGGCGCCGCGCTGTTGCCAAGCTGCGCCGACAGTGCATCGGCTGCCTGGACCACGAGCGAGCGCAACTGATGCCGGCGCTGCGCATTCATGCGCGCAAGCGGCATGGAAATGCTCAATGCAGCGATGGTTTCGCCCGCGCCATTCGATATGGGCGCAGCCACGCACGCAATATTCGGATTCGATTCGCACTCCTCCCACGCGAAACGCTGCGAACGCGCTTCGCGAAGATGACGGCGCAATGCGTCGGGATCGGTGATCGATCTGTCGGTCAGGCGCGCGAGTGGCGCCATGCCAATGCGGCGTTCGAATTCGTCTTGCGGCAGCATGGCGAGCAGAATTTTTCCGAGCGCCGTGCATTGCGCCGGAAGCCTCACGCCAACAGTCGATGCGAGCGGCACCGCGTTGGGTGAATCGGCCTTCGCGATATAAAAAACCTTGCAGCCGTCGAGGACGCCGATCTGCGCGGTCTCTCCGCATTGCGCCGTCACGCGCTGCACGGTCTCACGCGCGAGCGCCTCGAAATCGAGTTCCGCGCTATACGCGTGACCGAGCACGGGCAAGCCGGGGCCAAGTGCAACTTCGCCCGTTTCCAGTTGCTTGATCATGCCGTGAACCGCCAGGGTGTGAACCAGTTCATAGGCGGCACTGCGGGGCAATTCGAGTGCGCGCGCGAGATCGGAAACGCGCATCGGCACCCGCTTTTGCGCGAGCAACGCGAGGATGCGAAGTCCCCGGTCGAGACCCGGAACGACCCTCATTCAACGCCTCTGCGCACACGCATCGCGCTGACGCATGCAATGGTCATTGCCCCACCTTTCGTGGCGCGTCTTTCCAGTAGCGCTCACGTAATGCGCGTTTGTCGGTCTTGCCGGTACTGGTTTTCGGGAACGCGTCCAGACGTTCTATGGAAAGGGGTTTCTTGTAGCCTGCAATCTGCGCCCGGCACGCGGCGAGGACGTCTTCATCGGCGCAATGCGCGCCAGGCTCTTCCACGATCAACGCGGTCACCGCCTCGCCCCACTTCTCGTGCGGCACGCCAATTACGGCCACATCCGCGACGCCATGCACGCCCGCGATCACGCGCTCCACTTCCGCCGGATAGATGTTGAAGCCGCCCGAGATCACGACGTCATTGCTGCGATCGACAATGCGGAAACGGCCGGATGCATCGATGCTCGCGAGATCGCCCGTATGCAGCCAGCCGTCGGCATCGAGCGCGGGACGCATTGCATCCTGCGTGAGCCAGTATCCCGCCGACACATGCGGCCCCCGCACGCAAATTTCG
This sequence comes from Caballeronia sordidicola, assembly GCF_001544455.2. GTDB lineage: Bacteria > Pseudomonadota > Gammaproteobacteria > Burkholderiales > Burkholderiaceae > Caballeronia > Caballeronia sordidicola. The sequence goes on along the minus strand of NZ_FCOC02000031.1, from coordinate 35,414 downwards.
CCGATACCCTCCTTCACCGCGTCGAGCTTTACATCGCCGCCGGGAACCGCGCTACCCGCCGTCGCCAGCCGATGCTCACGTTCGGGACCCGCACCGTGTTCATCGATACCGAGACATGTGAGCGGAATCAACGCTTCGCTCATGCCGTAGAACTGCACGAGCACGGGACCGAAGATATCGTGCGCGCGTTCGAGTGTGGCGGGCGCGACTGGAGAGCCGCCATAGGGAATCGCTCGCATGGCAGGCAACGCTGGCGCGTGCGCCTTGAGTGTGCTTGCCTCGCGCGTGAGCGCGGCAAGCATGGTCGGCACGAGAGGCAGGCAGGTTGCTTCAAGCTCACGCGCACGATCGAGCGTGGCGGCGGGATCGAACCGGCGCAATGTTGCGATGGCGCCCCCGCTCGCCATATACGCCGACGAAACCGAGCCGCTGAAATGGCTCATCGGTGCGACGTGCAGGAGGATATCGCCGGGACCTGCTGGAGGAAGCCGGGTCAGCAGCCGCCGCGCCATTGCCGCCCACGCGCGATGTGTATTGATCGCGCCTTTCGGGCGGCCGGTCGTGCCGGAGGTGTACATCAGCGAAGCAATGTCGTCGGGAAGGATGTCGGGCAGAGCCGGCGCGTCGTTGCGTGCATCGATCAATCCGGCGAGCGTCAGTACAAAACCATCCACAGGATCAGCGGGGATGATCTCAAGCCCGTCAGCAGACTCGCGCAAAGCCGCCGCAAGATGCGCCTCGCAGACGATCACGCGCGCCCCGCAATCGCCGGCAATGAACGCCAGTTCGAGCGGATGCAGGCGCGGACTGACCGCCACGCGCACATAGCCCCACAGCGCAAGCGCACGCTCGATCACCACGGTCTCGGGACGATTGTCGAGCGCAAGCATCACGCGCGCGCCGCGAGGTGCAAGCGTTGCCAGCCTGCCCGCCACGCGCGAGGCCGCTTCGTAAAGCTGCCGGTACGTCATGGGTGCTTGCAGCGTACTGGTTGCATCGGACAAGTCGGGGAGCACGGCCACCTGCCCGGCATACCGGCGATGCGCTTCCTGCAGCAACGCCGCCCACGTGTCCGGCGGCGTTCCATGATCGTTCGTGTGTGACATTGCTTACCCGGTGCTCTGGCGCCGCATGTGCATCCAGAGGGCATTCATCTCGGCCACGATTTTCGCGGCTTCATCGCCATTTTTCAAGCGCGCGTGCAGCAGCAGGCCGCCGTCGCGCTGGTAGTCAGGATAATACGGCACGCGCGGACGAACGAAGGAGGCATCGAGGCTATCCAGCGTCGGCGCGAAAAAATGCGGACAGATGGCGTTGACGTGCGTGTCGGTCCAGGCCTCGCGATGACCCGGCTGGCCGCCGGCATCGGCGTAAAGACGGCGCTGCACGGGAGCATCGGCCACATACTTCAGGAAGCGTGCCGCGGCCTCCGTTTGTGTACAGCGATGCGACACCGCAAGCCCCACGCCACCAAGCATGCCGCCGCGCATTTCCGCCCCGGCCGAAGGCACGCCTGCGAACCTCAACGGGTGCAGTCCAGCCGATGGCCGCGCGTAATTCGAATAACCAAACGCCACCGGCGTATAGGCAATATCGCCGCTGCGGCTCATGTGCTCGAACAATTCGATGGGATCGGCATCCCATGACATCGGATGCGATAGCGCGAGCAATTCGCTCAATACACCGAGCGCGCGCGCACCCAGCGCTGGTTCTATACCTCTATCGGTCCACCACAAAGGCCGCAGATCGGCTTGACGCGTGGACGACGCAGCGAACGCATGGCAGATCGTCGCCCACGCAAGAAACAGGTGCGTCGGATTGGTGGGCACGGCAATCCACTGCCCGCGCGTTCTCAAATGCGCACCAAGCGCCAGCACGGCGTTCCAGTCTCGCGGAATCTCGGCATCGGCTGCACTGAGCAGGTCGGCACGATACGCGGCGACTTGCGCGGCGGCATCGACGGGAATCGCCCAGAGCGAGCCGTTCCATACGTAGCTCTCGAAGCTCGGCCCGACAGACGCCGCGCGAAGCTGCGCGAGCCATGAGGTATCGAACAGCGTGTCGAGCGGCTGCAGCGCGCGCTGTTCGAACGCCTTGCCCATGAACGGATGATCGATCGCGATCAGATCGTAGTCGGCCGCAAGGTCCGCAATCGACGCTTCCTCGAAGCCCTTGAGCGAACGCGCTTCCCATTCGATGGCCACGCCCTGATCGCTGAACGCACGCGTGGCGGCAAGCAACGGATCGAGTCCGCGCGGATGCGACCATGTCATGCCGCGCAGTTTCACCGGGCGTTGTTGATCGATTCCGCTCATGTGCCCGTCCCCCGAAGTGCGGCGCGTACAACGGCGTCATGCTCGCCGATGTACGGCACCGGCAACCGGTTGACGCCGTCCATGCCGCTCATGGTCACTGGCAAGCCGATTGCCCTGACCGAGTTGCCGCCCGGCGTGCTGATTTCTTCCACATAGGAATTGGCGGCGGTCTGTTCCTGCCCGACCATCTCGGAGACCGATTGCACCGGCGCCACCCACATGCCGGCTTCGGTGAGTTCATCGATCCATTGCGCCGCGGGCTTGTGCTTGAGCCGCTCCTTCAAAACGAGGTTGACTTCGTCGCGCTTCAAGAACCATTCGTCGTCCGTACAATCGATCATCGCGGCCGGCAGACTGAAAATTCCGGCGAGCTTCGCGCGCGGTGTCATCGACATCGCGATAAACCCATCTGCCGTTTCGTAGACGCCATAAGGCGCGTCGGTCCACGGCGCGGCAATGCCGGCTTCGCTGCGCTGCCATTCGAGGTCCGTATTCATGGCGACCAGCGCTTCCTGGCACTGGATAAGCAACGCCGTACCAAGCAAGCTCGCCTGCACGAGCCGCGGCGTCCCGTTCGCGCGGGCGCCATGCACGGCGGAGACAATCGAGAACGCGAGCAGGAACGCCGTCGATGCATCCAGCACCGGTGCGCCAACGGGTACGGGAGGACCATCGGCGGGACCCGAGTTGGCGGCAAGGCCGCTCATGCATTGCAACAGCATGTCCTGACCCGGCCGATGGATCAGCGGCCCCTTAGGCCCATATCCCGAACCCGACGCATAGACAAGACGCGGATTATGTTCGAGCAGCGCGTCATAACCCAGCCCCAGCCGTTCCATCACGCCCGGACGGAAATTTTCGACGACCACGTCGCAATGCTTCACGAGATCGCAGATCATCGCGCGGTCATCGGCATTCGTGAGGTCGGCGGTCATCGCGAGCTTGTTGCGGTTCATCGCGAGGAAATACGGCGACTCGCCATGCAGCCGCCGGCCGCGCGGGTTGTAGCTGCGCTCCCATTCGCCACTGACCGGACGCTCCACCTTGATCACCAGCGCGCCCATGTCGCCGAGCAACTGGGTCGCGACCGGTCCCATCATCATCTGCGTGAAATCGAGCACGGTGATATCGCGCAAGGGGCCATTCCCGCGATACTGATCGAGAAAATCACTCATGAGCGGTTTTCCTCCGGTCTACGGCGAGGACATGCAGGCAACTGAACACCACTGCGCCATCCTGGTTCGTCGCGGTATAGCGCTTGGTCACGAGCCCGATCTCCGGGCGCTTGTGCGGCGTGAGTTCGATCACCTCGGACTTCGCGATGACCGTGTCGCCCGCGCGAACCGGCGCGGGGAAACGCACTTTCTCGTAGCCGTACGAAATCGCGCGCAGGTTGTATTCCACGTTGAGGCCCGTGACCAGCGCGAAGGTCAGCATGCCGTGCGCGAGCCTGCCGCCATAGCGCGGGTCGGCATAGGTCGCATCTGTATGCGCCGGGTGGAAGTCGAGCGTGAGACCGGCGAACTGGCTGATGTCGCCCTGGTCGACTGTGCGGCGGCGCTCGCCCTCCTGTTCTCCCAGCACATAGTCTTCGAAATAACGTTCAACGGTTTGCCAGCCTGGCATGAGACTTACTCCCCTTTCAATGATGTAGCTGCAAGCGGCGCGCGCGGCGGCGTGCGGCCCCAGACGAGAATGGCGACCACGCCTGCTATACACACGCCCGCCGACACGCCGAACGTAAGCACCCACGAGTGCGTGCGATCGACGATTGCCCCCACGGCCAGCGGCGCGAACACGCCGGATGTGTTCGCCAGAAAATGCACGAAGCCGACAACGCCGCCCAGGCGCGACTTCGGAATGGTGTCGGAGATGAGCGTGAAATACTGGCTGCCGGTGAGATACAGCAGGAACACGACCGACGACATCAGCACCATCGCTCCCGTAAGCGTGGTCGCGAGCCCGACGAAGCACAACAGGATAGCGGTGAGCGTCAGCCCGACCACGATCACGCTCTTGCGCGCGAACGCGGGACGCCCGGTACGCACGGCGATGTTGTCCGTCAGCACGCCGCCGAGCAAATACCCCACGAAGCCAAGCAACCAGGGCAGCGCGCCCGTCAGCGCCACTTCCTTCAGGTTCACGCCGCGCGCTTCGACCAGGTAAACCGGGAACCACGAAAGGAACGAATACAGCACCCATGCATAGCCGAAGAACGCGAGCGCGGTTGCGAGCACCAGCGGCTGGCGAATGTAAAAGCTCACTGGCGGCGCATCTTCGTCCGCCACTTGCGCGACGTCCGGGTCGACGATGTCGGCAATATCGGTGGCGTCCTGCTCGACGGCCCACGGATGTTTCTCGGGTGTATCGCGCACCAGCACGAACCAGCCAACGGTCATCAGCAAGCCGAGTACGCCCAGCACAATAAACGGCGTGCGCCAGTCGCCCGTTCCTGCAATCAACCACGCAACGAGCGGCGTGCCAATCGCGCCGCCAAGCGGCGTGCAGCCCTGCGATACCCCGACCGCCGTGCCCATCTGCCGTTGCGGAAACCAGTTGCGCATGGTCTTGATGGTCACCGCGCCTTGCGGTCCTTCACCAAAGCCGAACAGAAAGCGGATCACCATGAAGCTGAGATAACCCGCGCCCGCTGCGGTCAGCGCGGTGAACAGGCTCCACCAGCCGACCGCCATGCCCATGACCACGCGCGGCCCGTATTTGTCGGAAAGCCACCCGCCGATAAAACAGAACGGCGCATAGCCGATAAAAAACACGCTTGATATCAGCCCGAACTCGGTCTTGGTGAGCCCGAACTCCTTGATGATGTGCGAGCCCGCGACACCGAGCGCCGCCCGATCCGCGTAGTTCAGGATCAGCACCAGCGACGTGATGGCCAGGATCACCCAGCGCAACCGCATGCGGCCGGTGGTTGCCGGGCTGGCTGCGGTGAGCTCACCGGCAGGTCCTCGAGTGCTTCGGGTCATCGCGGTCTCCTTCGTTTTGTCTGGTATGTCAGACACACTGTTGCTTTCTATTACGTTTTCATCGATGTGGCCCAGTGTAGAAGGCTCGTTTTACTCTTGCATACCCGGGTTAACTCGCATCCGAAGTTTTAAGCACGCATGCGAACTCACCAAATTTTTTATATTCCTGCTCTTTAAACCGCGCCGTTTTGTGTAAGATATAACAAAATCTAACACCGGCAAGGATCGATTTTCATGGCGACACCGATCAAGAGTTCTCGCACGCAGGCCATCCTCGAGCTACTCGCCGAGCGTGGCAGCGTGTCGCTCAAGGACCTGACCGCCTTGCTGGACGCGTCGGAGATGACGCTGCGCCGTGACCTCAAGGACCTCGAAGTCCGCGGCCTCGCACGCCGCGTACACGGCGGCGCGGTGCTGGCTTCGGATCGGGACCCGGGCTATTGGCTGCGTTTCAAGCAGTTCCAGAAAGAGAAGCGCGCAATCGGGATTGCAGCGGCGCGCCAGGTTGAAACAGGCCAGTCGATTTACCTCGATACCGGCACGACCGCCATCGAAGTCGCCCGCGCGCTCGTGCGGCGCAGTCTTGAAGAGAACCTGAAAGTGCGCGTGAGCACGCATGCCATCAACATTGGCGCGGAACTGGCCGGGCATCCGAACATCACGCTTCATCAGATTGGCGGCGAGATCTATCCCGACACCTTTGGCGCGAGCGGACCCGCCACGCTCGCGCAGATCGGCGCTCTCAACTTCGACCTGTTTTTTCTTGGGGTATCGGGTATCGACATTGTGGCGGGATGGACTGCGAGCAGCCCGGTCGGTATCGATGTGAAACAAGCGGTGCTGCAACGCGCGCGCCGCGTGTTCGCCATTGCCGACAGTTCGAAGTGGGAAAAGGTCTGCTTCGCCTCGATCACGCCAATAGACGCCGTGGATGGCTGGCACACGGACGCGCGCCTGCCGGAGGAAGTCGGCGACGCATTACGCCAGCGCGGCGTGAATGTATTGCGAGCCGCCGATGAATGAAGAATCAACGCCCTGCGCGACGTTAGTTCTGGCAAGCCACGTACTAGCCAAATTTCAGCCGAGCATGATGACGAAAATGAGGATGACTCACAATGAACAGCAATGACATCGTGGTGAAGACACTGCGTGAAAGCCTGGGCGAAGCAGCCGTATCGACAGAACTTGCCGTGTTACAGGCCCATTCAAACGACGCATGGCCGTTCGCCGCCAAGTGGACGGCAGAGGAAGCCGGCGCGCATCGTCCGGCTTGCGTCGTGCAGCCTGTGGATGCACAAGGGGTGCGCGAGGCGGTGCGTATCGCCACGCAGCAAGGGTTCTCAATCGTGCCGTTCGGCGCGGGCTCCGGCGTGACCGGCGCGGCCGTGCCAGCGGCGGGATCGGTGGTGATCGACCTGCGAAAGATGAACGCCATCGTTCACCTGGATGAAGACAATCTCATGGTCACGGTCGGACCCGGCGTGATAGGCGGCGATCTCGAGCGCTGGCTTGGCGAGCGCGGCTTCACGCTCGGGCACTATCCGCAGTCCCTGTATCTCGCGTCGATGGGCGGACTCGTCTCCACGCGCTCGACCGGCACGTTTTCGAGCAAGTACGGCGGCATCGAAGACCTGCTGCTCGGACTCGAAGCCGTGTTGCCCGATGGCGAGACCGTCGCCTTCCGACCAACACCGCGATCGGCGGCGGGACCGAGCCTCGCGAACCTTTTTATCGGCGCGGAAGGCGCGTTTGGACTCATCACGCAAGTGACCGTGCGCGTATTTCCGAAAGCGGAGCGGCTGGCGTTATCGGGCTATGCATTCGATGACCTTGCGAGCGCCACCCGCGCCTTGCGCGAAGCGTACGGACGCCACGTACGCGCGGCCGTCTTGCGTCTTTACGATGCAATCGAGGCGGAAGGGTTGTACGCGCGGGTGGGCGAGAACCTGAACAAACCGCTGCTGATAGTGGGCCACGAAGGCGCGAGCGAGATCGTGGAAGCGGAGCAAAAAGTACTCTCGGACATCGCGATACGGCATGGCGCAACGCCGCTTGGCGAGGCGATTGGCGCGGCATGGGAAGCCCATCGTTTCGATGCAAGCTGGCTCACGCGCGGCAATGACGGCCCAGGACGCATGGCCGATGCAATCGAAGTCGCCGCATCGTGGAACGAACTCGTGCCGCTCTATGAAAAGCTGATGCAGGATGTCGCGCCGCTTTGCAGCAAGGCAATGGGTCACTACTCGCATTTCTATTCGACCGGCGCGTGCCTCTACTTCATCTTCTTCGTGGACGCCGCCGACAGCGCCGCCGCCCGCGAGCGTTATCTGAAGGTGTGGGACACGGTCATGGCGCGCGTGCTCGCGGCCGGTGGCACCATTGGACATCATCACGGCGTGGGTCTCGCTCGCGCCGCGCGGATGAAAGACGAACTCGGCAGCGGCTTCGCCATGCTCGAACGGATCAAGCACGCACTCGATCCGCGCAACCTCATGAACCCCGGCAAGTTCGGGATCGGCGCTGCCCCTGACGCGGGCGCTCGCCTCAACGATCAATGAACGGAGCCACGCATGCCGCACTCTGAATCCGCACTCCCTGTTGTAGGTATTACTCTTGGCGACGCGGCGGGCATTGGCCCGGAAATCATCGCCAAGTCGTTTGCTTCAGGCGCGCTGTACGACACATGCCGCCCGCTCGTGATCGGCGACGCGCGCATTGTCCGCAACGCGCTCGCGCTGGCTTCCGGCAACGGCGATCAACCGGCGGGCTTGCCGCTGAGCGTACGGGCGATTCATTCCGTGGATGAAGCACGCTACGAGCCTGGCGTGATCGACGTCTTCGACCTCGAAAACCTCGCGCCCGACAGCTTCACGCCCGGCCAGATCAACGCCTCATGCGGCGCGGCGTTCGTGGAATACATTCGCACGGCGGCGCAGATGGCGCTCGATGGCCGTATCGACGCCATTGCTTCAGCGCCCACCAACAAGGAAGCAATGCACGCGGCCGGCCACTTCTATGCGGGACAAACGGAAGTCTTCGCCGAAGCCACGGGCACCAAGAACTTCTTCACGGTGCTCACGGGCGGCAAGGTGAAAGTGTTCCTGGTCTCGTCGCATGTGTCGCTCAGGCAGGCTATCGATCTCGTCACGCAGGAACGTGTGGAGCGCGTGATCCGGATCGCGCGCGAGGCATTGCGCGATCTGTGGCATATCGACGATCCCAAGCTCGCGGTCGCGGGGCTCAATCCGCACGCGGGCGATGGCGGCCTCTTCGGGCGCGAGGAAATCGAACACGTGATTCCCGTAATGGAACGTCTGCGCGGCGAAGGGTTCCAGCTCGTCGGGCCGGGTCCCGCCGACAGCCTCTATTATTCGGCGGAGCAAGGCACGTTCGATGGCGTGATCGGCATGTATCACGATCAAGGGGTGATTCCGCTCAAGCGCTACGGTTATGTGACCGTGATCGCGGGAACGCCGATCATTCGAACCACGGCGGGTCACGGGACCGCTTACGACATTACCGGCAAGGGCATTGCAAAGTGCGACGTGCTGGTTCGCGCGATCCTGCTTGCCGCTGAACTCGCGGATCTGCGCCGGCGCACGGCGGCGACCGCCGCTTCAAGCTGACGGAGCAGCGTCATGAACGGTTCCATTGCGGTCATTGCGGACGATCTTTCGGGCGCGAGCAGCACCGGCGCCGAATTCGCGCGCTGCGGATTGTCGACCGTGCTCGTGCAGGATTCAGATGCAGTTCGCGCGCAAGGCAACGCGGCCCAGGTGCTGATCTTCGATACCGAATCGCGCTACGATACGCCGCCTCGGGCACGCGAGAAAGTGTCCGATGCCGCGCGCGCATTGCAGCGGCTCGGCCCGGCGTTCATCGTGAAGAAGTTCGATTCCCTGCTGCGCGGACCGTTCGGACACGAGATCGACGCAATCATGTCAGCGTGCGCGCAGGAGCGCTGCGTGGTGCTGTGTGCATCGCCGAAAATGGGGCGCATTACAGTTGGCGGCTATCAACTCGTCGATGGCCTGCCGCTCGCCGAACGCATGCGCATGGTTGACCCGGGCGCGCCGGTGGCATCGTCGTATGTGCCCGACCGGTTGCGTGAACAGACGGCGCGCCCGGTTCATTGTCTCGATGCCCGCGTGATCGCGGGAGGCGCTGCAGCGCTGGCCGCGTTTTTCGATGCGGTGGGACACGGCATCGTGGTCGCCGATAGCGCCACGCAAGCCGACCTCAACGCGGTGGTTGCGGCAGCGCACGGCGCGGGCGTCCGGTTCTTTGCGGGAACGTACGGCCTCGGCGAAGCGTTGCGTCCGTATGCGGGCGGTGCACGCAGTGCATCGGCGGTATTGGTGGTTGCCGGTTCCACCAGCGACATGACGCGCAAGCAGGTCGCGCGGCTGGAGGCGGCTATCGATGCGCGCAGCGTCGTGCTTGAACTCGGCCCGGCATTTTTCGAGCAATCCTGTGAAGCGTTCGGCGCGCCCTATATTGAACGGCTGCGCGGCGGCGGCGATCTCCTGTTGCACACATCCGGTTCACATGAGGCGAGCGACCGCGTGCGGCAACTCGCGGCCAAAGCCGGCTGGGATGAGCCAATGCTTGCCGCGCGCATCGAAGCATTGCTGCAGTTTCTGGTTACGCCTTTTCTGCCGCGCTGCAATGCGTTCGTATTTTCGGGCGGGGCAACGGCGCAATCGATCTTCCGCCTGCTCGGTGCGGACGGGCTGACCATCTACGGTCACGAAGTGCTGCCCGGCACGCCGGTGGCAACGGTCAGGGGCGGCGCTTACGATCGCCGTCCGTTCCTGACCAAGCCAGGATCGTTCGGGACATCTGATGATCTTGTCACCATGGTCAACTTCGCCCGCTTTGCTCTGACTTGAAGCGCGAAAAGCCTACACGTTGGACAAGCGCTTGCGCGCGAGCCGCGCGGCAGCCAGGTCCCATGCCGCGCACCCGACGCTCTTGAAGAGCACCGGACGATCGGACGGCCTGCCCCATGTTCCATCGATAACAGCGGCCAGCGCATCCACCGCCGTCCAGTCGACGCCCGCCTGAATCAGATCGCCCGCTTCGTGTTTCGCGCCCGCTGGATCGTCCACGACCACGGCGCTCGCATGAACAATGGGGGAGGCGATTTCTGCTCCGTCCGGTGTGAATGCGCCGACTCCGACAACCAGCCGCGCCACGCGCGCCGCATCGCGATAGACCGGCGTCCTGCTCGTGGTGAGCGTGACGACCACGTCCACGTCATCCGGCACGATGTCGTTGTCGAGCGCCACCATTCCCTCACGCGTTGCCGCAAACCGCTGCGCCGATTGCAACGACGAACCCTTGACGTAAAGCGTGGCCTCCGGAAACAGCGCGGCGAACGCCTCGGCGTGATTGCTCGCCTGCTTGCCCGTGCCGATCAGCAGAATGGACTTCACACTGCGCGCAAGACGCCTGATGCCAAGCGCCGATATTCCCGCAGTTCGCCTGCCCGTGACCGTGGGGCCATCGAGTGTGAAAAGCGCTTGGCCCGTGATCGAATCGTAAGCCGTCACTTGGCCATGGATGGTCGGCAATCCCTTCGCGCCGTTTCCCGGGCAGACGTTCACTAGCTTGTGAATGGCAAGATCGGCCGCGCTCGCGGGCATGGACAGCATCACGCCGTTTGCCTGCAAAGACACCACGAGCCGCTCCGGACTCACGATCTTTCCCGCGCCATATTCGGTCACGGCAACGCTCAATGCATCGACGAGTTCCACATAGGGAAGCAGCGCCGCGGTCTGTTGTTCATCGAAGGATTCGATCATGTTCATCGCACCAGGAAGCCGTAGGTAAGCGGATCGCGATCGTCGATGATCCAGTTCGCGAAACCGCAGATATAAGCATTGCCCTCGATTTCGGGAATGACCGCATCGAAGGAACCGAGCTTCGTTTCGCTCAGCACGCGGCCCTTGAATACAGTGCCGATCACCGACTCGTTGACGAGTGTTTCGTCCTTCTTCAACCTGCCCCGCAAGTACAGTTGCGCGACGCGGCCGGCAGTGCCCGAACCCGTTGGCGAACGATCGACTTCGCGGTCGGCGAACACGCAGCAATTCGCCTGCGATGAACCCCCGTGCCGAGGTTCGTTCGCGATAATCGTGCCGTAGATATGGTTCAGTTCTGGAATCTCAGGATGCACGACCTTCACCGCCGCGTTGGCGGCAGCCTTCACTTCGGCGCCGAACTGGATCAGCTTATCGACTGCCGACTCGCGGATCGGCAGGTCAAAAGGCGCGCCATCGGTATAGAAATAAAACGCGCCGCCAAAAGCGATGTCGCCGGTCACGCTACCGAACGATGGCGTCTGAACGGTAACGTCGCGTTGCCAGATGAACGAAGGAACGTTGACGAAACGCACATTGCCCGCATGGTTGCCGTCCCATTGAACGAACGCTTCAATGAAACCGCAAGGCGCGTCGATACCCACACGCGTTTCAGGTTCCGTCCGCTCGATCCATCCCAACTCGACCGCCGCCGTCGCAAGCCCGATGACACCGTGGCCGCAATGGTCGCTATAGCCCTCGTTGTGAACGAAGATGATGCCGAAGTCGGCGCCTTCGCTGACCGGTTCGGTGAGGTAACCGCCGTACATGTCGGCGTGACCGCGCGGCTCGAACATCAGCGCGCGGCGAATGTGGTCGGCATGTTCCTTCAGCCACGCGCGGCGCGCGACAATCGTCTTGCCCTGCATCTTCGGCAAACCGCTCGTCACAATGCGAAACGCTTCCCCTCCGGTATGAACTTCGACCGTGCTGATTGCATTCGTGATTTTCATTTCGTGTCCGGTTCGCTAACTGCCGGACTCATTGCCCGTACGCGACCGGCAGGCCGTCCTTGATCTCGTACACGGTCGTGGGCGCGCCCTTCAGGTCGCCCTTGGCGTCAAAGGAATAGGTGCCGGCAATGCCCTTATAGTCGGTCTTCGCGAGTTGCGCGATCAGCTTCGCGCGATCGGTGGTCGTACCCGCCTTCACCATGGCGTCGGCGAGCAGCATCATGCCGTCGTAGTAGCTTACAGCGTAGACCTGCGTGTCAGTGTGATACGTGTCCTTGTAACGCTTCACAAAGTCGCGGCCCGCGGCCGTTTTCTCGAGCGACGTTCCCCCTTGCGCGCAATACACGATCGACGCGGCATCGCCCGCGACCTTGCCCATGTCGGCGGAACAAATGCCGTCGCCGCCGAGCAGCTTCGCGCGCACGCCGCGCTGGCGCATCTGCTTCGCCATTGGCGCGCCTTGCGCAGCGTAGCCGCCGAAGAAGATGACGTCCGGATTCTTCGCCTTGATCGTGGTCAGGATGCCGAGGAAATCGGTCGCGCTGGAATTGGTGTACTGGTTGTCGACGATCTGAATGCCTTGCGCCTTTGCCACGTTCACGAACTGCTCGGCGACGCCCTGGCCATAAGCTGTGCGATCGTCGATAACCGCCGCCGTTTTCGCCTTCAGCGTCTTCTTCGCGAACACGGCCATTGCGCCGCCCAGTTGTTCGTCGCTCGCGCCAATGCGGAAAATATTCTTGAAGCCCTGCGTGGTCAGCGCGGGGTTCGATGCCACCGGCAGCATGGGAATTCCTGCCGTGCTGAAAACCCGCGACGCCGGAATCGCGACGCCAGAGTTGTAGGGTCCGAGCACGGCGACCACGCCACTGTCGGCGAGTTTCTGGGCGATTTGAACGCCAATTTTCGGATCAGCCTGGTCGTCTTCCGAGTCCAGTTTGAAGGTCACTGTTTTGCCCGCGACCGTCACGCCTTTCTTGTTCAGATCCTCCACGGCCAGGCGCGCGCCATTCTCGTTATCCTTGCCATTGACCGCTTGCGGACCGGTCAATGGCGCCGAATGACCAATCGTCACCACTTCTTGCGCGTGGGCGCCCATGCTTGCCAATGCGGCGGCGGCCATCAACCCTGCGACTGTCTTGTTCATTTATTTCGCTCCGTGTGGGACTATACTGGTCTTCATTGCATACCAATTAATGTAGACCACAAATGGTCATGGTCGCAACCATTTCAAAATAAAGCGGACCCATTCTGGTTTGTTTTTTGACCAAGTAGATTGAATCATCCGCTTTGCCACGTTAGCGAGAACACGAATGTCAGCGGTGCACGCCGAACTGGACGGCTCATTCCGGCCCAGGCAAATTTATGAACAGGTATCGCAGAAAATTCGCGACGAGATTGCGGCCGGGCGTTTCATGCCCGAGTCGCGGCTGCCTTCCGAACGCGACCTCGCCGCATTGTTCGGCGTGGGGCGGCCGGCCGTGCGCGAGGCGATCGGCGCGCTGCAGAACGAAGGGCTGGTCATAACAAAACGGAACTCCGGGACGTTCGTGTGCGGCGACGCGTTCGACCGTCTGTCGCACGGAAGCGCGAGCAGCGCGCAAGCCGCGGACTTCAGCCCGAGTTCCACGCTCGACGTACGCATGGTCCTCGAACCTGCCATCGCCCGGCGCGCCGCTGCACGCGCTCAACGCGACCGGCTGGCCGAACACTATCTCGGTCAGATGGAAAACATCTACGACATCGACGACCCCGCGCAGCGCGCCTTATGGAACAGCAGCGACCGGTTGTTCCACCGGCAACTCGCCGTCATGACGGGCGACGCCCTGATGGTCAAGATCGCCGACGAGGTCGCGAGTTCGATGGACCAGCCCTTGTGGAAACGCCTGAAAGACGAAGGCATCTACGACGCAGGCCGCATCCGTCTCTACGTGGCCGAGCACAGGCTGATCTACGAGGCGGTGATCCAGGGCGACGCCAATGCCGCCGCGTTCTACGTCGAGCAGCATATCAAGCGCGTGGAAAGGGACATCACGCCGAAGTGAATCCCGCTCCATTCGCTCGCCGCGCGCTCAACCCTTCGGATCGGTCGCGGCCACGAGCGCGGGCGCCTGCGCCGTGCTCGCCAGTTCGTCGCTGGACCATCCGCCGCCCAGCGCCTTGACCAGTTGCACGTTCGCGCTCAACTGCCGCGTCTGGATGTCGAGCACGGCTCGCTGGGCGTCGAGCGCCGCGGTCTGCGCCTGCACCACGTCGAGATAACCCACCGCACCCTGCCGATACCGGTTCAGCGCCAGATCAACGGAATGCTGCGCCGAGTTGCCCGCGTCGCGTTGCTGTTCGAGCGCCGTGCCGAGTTCCTGAAGCAGCGAAAGGTTGTCTTCGATCTGCTGGAACGCCGACAACACCACGCCTCTATAGCGCGCGCCGGCTTCATCGGTTGCCGCTTTCGCCGTGTCGAGCTGTGCGCGCCGCAAGCCGCCATCGAAGACGTATTGCACGAGCTGCGGACCGATTGCCCAGAAGAGATTCGGTGCACTGATCAATCCGGCGTATGCGGAACTCTGCAAGCCGCCCTGCAGGCTCAACGTGATGGACGGAAAATAGGCCGCGCGCGCCACGCCGATCTTGGCGTTCGCTTCGGCCACGCGGCGCTCGGCCGCTGCAATATCCGGACGGCGCTGCAACAACGTGGACGGCAACCCGGCCGGAATCACCGGCAAGGTGATCGACGCGGTCTGCTGCGGCAAGCTGAATTCGGAAGCCGACGCGCCAATCAATTCCGCGATCGCGTGCTCGATCAACGCGCGTTGCGCCAGATTCTGCGACAACTGCGATTTCGCCGACGACAACTGCGTCTGCGCGCGCGATACGTCGAGCCCGGAAACAATCCCGCCGCCGTGCAGCGTTTGCGTAAGCTGCAACGCGCGCGCGAACGCCGCGACGGTGTCGGTGAGCAACTGGGTTTGCTGGTCGAGACCACGCAGACGAATGTAGCTATCGGCGAGTTGAATCTGCAAGCTCAATTGCACGGATGCAAGATCGGCCTTCGATGCCTGCTCTTCGTCCTTGCCGGCCGCCACCGAATCACGCACGCGGCCCCATAAATCAAGGTCGTAATCGATTTCACCGCTCAGCGTGGCGGAGTTGTATTCGTCGGGACCGCCTGCACGCAGGGGCCGGTTACGCGACTGCTTGTCACGCTGCGGGACCGCGCTTGCGGTGATCTTCGGGAATAGTCCCGCCGAGACCTGATCAACAAACGCCTGCGCCTGCCGGTAATGCGCAAACGCCGCCGCAAGGTCCGTGTTGTTCGCGAGCAGGCGCTGTTCGAGATCGTCGAGCCCGGTGTCGTTGTAGCTCTTCCACCAGCCGGTGCGGCTCAGCTGGTCGGCGGGTTGCGCGCTGATCCACGGTCCCGTTGTCTTGTATTGCGCGACTACCGGCGTGGGCGGCACATGATAATCAGGCGCCAGCGAGCAGCCAGCCAGGACGCAAACCGCGGCCACCAGCGCCGGAGCGCGTAGTTCAGGCATCCTAGCCATTTGCGGACACCTTCTTGGCGGTGCTGGCGACCTGCACGTGATCGCCATCGACCAGACCGTCAGGCGGAGTATCGATCACACGATCCGTTGCGGCGAGTCCCGAGCCGATCTCCACCGAGTCGCCGAAATCGCGATTGATCGTCACCTTCTTGAACACGACTTCGCCGTTCGCGCCGAGTGTTGCGACCATCAGGCCGCGTGCATCGAACACGAGCGAACTGGCGGGCACGCGCACCGCGTTTTGCTGTACCGGGAGCTTGAATTGCAGGCTCGCGAAGCCACCCGGCAAGAGTTTGCCGGCCGTGTTATCCACGAGTAATTGCACCAGCGTCGTTCCTGACGTTGCATTGACCGAGTCCGCCGATGCAATCACGCGCGCCGTGAAGCGCTGCCCCGGATATTCCGGCACGGTGAGCGTGGCGGTCGTGCCGGCGCGGACATCGGGCGCATAGCTTTGCGGCACCTGCACATACACGCGCAGTTGCTTGACGTCGGAGACCACGAACAATTCCTGCCCAATACCGCCGCTGCCCGCATTGATCAGCGCGCCCACGTCCGTATCGCGGGCGGTCACCACCCCGTCGAACGGCGCGATGATGCGCTCGAAACCCTTGGTCGCAAGCAGGCGGTCCACGTTGGCCTGCGCGGCCGCGACCGTGGCTTTCTTCGCGGTGTAGTCGCCGGTGCGTTCATCGACTTCCTGCTGGGCGACCGAGTCCGAGCCGAGCAGCGCCTGCCAGCGTTTTGCGGTCGTGCCGGCAAGCGCCGCGTTGGCCTGAGCGCTAGCGAGGTCCGCGCGCGCCTGCAGCAACTGCTGGTCGAGTTCCGGCGACTCGATCACTGCGAGCAGTTGACCGGCCTTGACAGGCGTGCCGATATCCACGCTCCACGACTTCAGATAGCCGCTCACGCGCGCGAAGATCGGAGCGCGTGAATACGCTTCCAGATGCGAAGGCAGGTCGAGCGTCGGGCCGTTCGCCGCGCTGACAGGGTGAATCACCGTCACGGTCGGCACCGTTTGCGCGGCGGTCCAGGTCTTGAGGTTGCGGGCATCGACGGCGCGCAGCGCAACCCCTGCGGCCACGACAATCAACGCAACGGCAACGCCGACCACGGCGATCACGACTAGCCGGCGGCGCGGCACGGGCGGGTTATTGGTGATAACAGGTTCAGACGACATGAGCAGGACCTCCCGTAACGGGTGTCGGGGCAATCGCGCGGCCAGGGCGCGAGTGAATGATGCAGAAGATCACCGGGACCAGGAGCAGCGACGCGGTGGTGGCGAAAATCAGGCCGCCGATCACGGCGCGGCCAAGTGGTGCGTTCTGTTCGCCGCCCTCGCCCAGCGCAAGCGCCATGGGCGCCATGCCGATGATCATGGAGAGCGCGGTCATCAGCACCGGCCGGAAGCGGGTGAAGCCGGCTTCGAGCGCGGCCTTGAATGGGTCGCCGTGTTCGGCGAGCCGCTCGCGGCAAAAGCTGACAACGAGAATGGAGTTCGCGGTCGCGACGCCCATGCACATGATCGCCCCGGTCAGCGCCGGCACGGACAATGTAGTGTGCGTTGCAAACAGCATCCAGATGATGCCCGCGAGCGCGGCGGGCAACGCGGTGACGATCACGAACGGGTCGGCCCACGACTGGAAGTTGACCACCACGATCAGGTAGATCAGCACGACCGCGCCGAGCAAACCGAAGAGCATGCCGGCGAACGCGCTGTTCATGGTCTGCACCTGGCCGAGCAACGCAATCGACGAACCCTTCGGCAACGCGCCCGCATTGTTCTGCACGATGCGCTGGATGTCCGATGCAACCGCGCCCAGATCGCGGTCCTGTGTGGTGGCGAAGATCTCGACCATCGGCTGGATGTTGTACTGGCTCACGACCGCATTGGTGTTCGCGCGCTCGACCGTGGCGAGGCCGCCGAGAATCTGGCCGCTGCTTTGCAGGCTCGACGTGATCGGCAGGTTCTGCAGCGACGCAAGGGAATCCAGGCTGTATTGCGGCGTTTGCATCACGATCGGATACGACACGCCGTTCGCATTGTTCAGCCAGAATGTTGGCGCGACCTGGCTCGATCCCGCGAGATTCACCACCAGGCTGTTCGTCACGTCGCGTTCGTTGATGCCAAGCAGTTGCGCGCGCGTGCGGTCCACATCCACGTTGAACGTCGGCGAGTTCTGCGCTTGCTGGATGCGTGCGTCGACCACGCCGGGAATCTGGCGGATCTCGCGCAACAGGCGGTTTGCATAGGCGAAGTTCGCAGGCAGGTTGTTGCCGCGCACCTGCAAGTCGACCGGCGCAGGCGAGCCGAAATTCAGGATCTGGCTGATGATGTCGGCAGGCGGAAACGAGAACGTCACGCCGGGATAAAGACGCGGCAGTTTCTCGCGCATCTGCCGCACGTAGTCATCGGTTGGATGATGATTTTCGTTCAGCGCGATCTGGATATCGCCGTCCTGCGAGCCGATGGTCCCCGTGTTGTTGTACGCGAGGTTGATACCGCTCACGGGCAAGCCGATGTTGTCGACCATGGTGCTGAGTTCAGCGGGCGGAATGATCTGGCGAATCGACCCTTCCACGTCGGCGAAGATCTGCGCGGTTTTCTCAACCCGCACGCCGACCGGCGCGCGCACGTGCAGCAGGATCTGGCCCGCGTCCACCGACGGAAAGAAGTTGCGGCCGAGCAAGGGCACGAGCGCGAACGAAATCAGCACGAAGCCGAGGAAGCAGCTCACGAACGGCGCACGATGGTTCAGCGCAAGTTCGAGCAAGCCGTGATAGCCTGCGCGAATCTTCTCGAAGCGCCGTTCGAACCCTTGCTGGAAGCGTCCAAGCGGTCCCGGACGCTTTTTCTCGTGCGCGTCTTCGCTGAGGTCATGCGGATGCAGCAGGTATTTCGCCATCGTGGGCACGAGCGTGCGCGACAGGATGAACGACGAGATCATCGCGAAGATCACGGCCTCCGCCATCGGCACGAAGAGAAAACGCGCTACGCCGTTGAGGAAGAACATCGGCACGAACACAATACAGATGCACAGGAGCGCAACGAACGCCGGCGTGACGATCTGCGCGGCGCCGTCGAGGATGGCTTCTTCAACCTGTTTGCCCTGCTCCAGATGCCAGTTGATATTTTCGATGGTGACGGTCGCGTCATCCACAAGAATACCCACCGCGAGCGCCAGACCGCCGAGCGTCATGATGTTGAGCGTCTCGCCGAGCGCGGACAAGGTCGCGATGGAGCCGAGAATTGCGAGCGGAATCGAGGTCGCGATGATCACCGTCGAGCGCCAACTGCCAAGGAACAGCAGGATCATCAGGCTCGTCAGCGCGGCGGCGATCACGCCTTCGCGCGCCACGCCGCTGATGGCCGCGCGCACGAACAGCGACTGGTCGCCAATCGGTGCGATCTGCAGCGCATCGGGCAGCGACGCCTTTGCATCGATCACGTGCTGCTTGATGCCGTCGATGATCCCGAGCGTGGATACCGAGCCGTTCTTCAACACCGACATCAGCACGGAGCGCTTGCCGTCCACGTGCACGATGTTCGTTTGCGGCGGGCTGCCGTCGCGGACATTGGCAACATCATGAATATAAACGGTCGTGCCGTTCACCGCCTTGATCGGCAGGTCGCCCAGCGCCTTGATGGCGGACGGCGCGTTATTCAGTTGCAGCGTGTACTCGTGATCGCCGATCTTCTCCGTGCCGATGGGCGTCAGCAGGTTCTGGCTCGCCAGCGCGTTCGCCACGTCTTGCGCCGACAGGCCGCGCGCCTGCAGGGCCGCCGGGTTGATGTCGATCTGCACCTGGCGCGACTTGCCGCCGAACGGGTAAGGAATCGATGCGCCTGCAACGGTGACGAGCGCCGGACGCAACTGGTTCAGCCCGAGGTCGCCCAGGTTTTGTTCCGACAATCCCTTGCCCGATAGCGCGAGCTGGATGATCGGCACCGTCGATGCGTTGTAGTTCAGTATCAGCGGCGGCGTGGTGCCGGGCGGCAACTGGCGCAACTGCGTCTGCGCAACGGCGGTCACTTGCGCGTTGGCATTGCTGATGTTGACGCCTGGCTGGAAGAAGATCTTGATGATGCCGAAGCCGTTCACCGATTCCGCTTCAATGTGCTGGATGTCGTTTACCGTCGTGGTCAGCGAGCGCTCGAACGGCGAGGTGATTCGTCCAACCATCTGGTCGGGCGGCAAACCCGTGTATTGCCATACGACGCTGATCACCGGAATGCGGATATCGGGAAAGATATCGGTGGGCGTGCGCAGCGCCGAAAGCGGTCCGATGATCAGGATCAGGATCGCCAGCACGACAAACGTGTAGGGTCGCCGCAACGCGACACGTACTAGGGCGAGCATGTGAATTCCAGGACTTGGGATTGAACCGGCGAGCGCCGTGGAGCCGCCTCGCACGGCAATTTGCAAGAAGCGGCCGCAATCATTCGAGCGGCCCGTGAAATACGCCGGGCAGGATCGTTCTGGTCACGACGGCCTGTACAACCGCCGGAAGCGAACCAAATTGATCCCGGTTTTAATTTGTTTGGAATCTCGAGCACCATAAATGTCAGTCGAGCGGAATTGAAATAGGTCTCGCATGCCTTTTGAAAGTCATTCAAACAGGCAGGTCGAAATCAACGCATCGCCATGGCAATTGAATTCGCTAAAGCCCCGACGATGCAGGAATGTACACAAACGAAAATGAATTTGCAGTGACCGTCCGCACCTTGGGACAAAAATTCGATCGTGCGGCACTGGTACCCCGCCAGCGGGCCGCGTCGACAAAATCCCGCTTGGCGGAGTGTACATAGTCAGTACATCGCGAAGCTGGCAGTTTTGCCATTTTCGGATTCGGAGTTGTTCGGGCAATTCTTGTCGCTGAGTTTGCGTTCGCATGAATGCGATTGCTAGCGAGAAATTCATATTTCGGTATCCGTATTACCTATGTAAAAACGATCGCACGCGCAGGCAAATTCCATCGAATTAATGCTAACGTGACTATTTTTCGACCTGCTTCGGAGTCCCCGGAACGAACCAAAATTCATAACCATATGTGTCCGGGAACGTCACGGAATCACGATAAGGTAGCCACTGCCGCTTGCCGCTTGCCGCTTTTGCCACATAACACATTGGAACAAGCTTCCGCGACACTTGATATTTATTACCGGGAAACGCTGGCAGGCCGAACCACAGTACGTGAAGCTGTTAACTCATCCTTGACCTGTCTGCGCGGACGGTCTATACCAGACACTCAACCCAGCCTTTCATACGCATGAACAGTCGGCCGTCGCAAACGCCCGTCGTTGAAGGCCGCGTTTCCGGATTTAAATGCGTGCCGGCTCGCTACGTCTTGTAGTTGGCAGCCGATGCACGCCGCCGTCATGGATCGAACGCGCTGCGAGGAAACAAATGAAAAAGACCTCCCGTTTGAGCAAACCTCTCCGGCAATCGCCCAGACCCCTCATGACATCGCTTGACCGCGAATAGGCCGCAGCCGGCAATTCCCCCGTCGCGCATCACGTTTTCCCGTAGTTGCAGTCACTAAAAACGAAGCAGCATCTCAGGAGACGAACACATGAACGCAGCGCTCAAGCTTTTACCCATTGCCCTCGGCGCAATGCTCGCCGTCTTGCCCTGCGCCTACGCAGCGCAAGACAACGTCAATACGCTGTCGAATTTCCAGCAGACGGGTAACACCGCCCCCGCCGAGCAAGTGCCGCAGTCCGGCCAGCGCGCCGACGCCCTGCGCGAGAATCTCAAGGCCATCAAGCTGCCGCCGGGCTTCAAGATCGACTTGTATGCGGTCGTGCCGGAAGCGCGCCATATGGCTATCGAACCCTCTACAGGCGTGGTCTTTGTCGGCACGCGCAAGGCGCGCGTCTGGCAGGTGACGGACCGGACCAAGCGCCGCGTCGCGGACGACGTGGTCGCGTTTGCAAGCTCGGTGACCTTCAAGGTGCCCAATGGCGTGTGCTTCTCGCCCGACGGCGTGCTCTATGTTGTCGAGCAGAACCGTGTGCTCGCGTTTCCCGCTGCGCAGTTCTTCGGCGAAGGCGGCAGCGACGTCGCGGCCGCCGTCGTCGTGCCGCAAGGCAAGCTGATCCCCACGCAGTTCGAAAGCTTCAATCACGGCGCGCGCACCTGCCGCATCGGCCCGGACAAGAAGTTGTACATCACGCTCGGGCAACCGTGGAACGTGCCGCCCAAGGACAAACTCGCCGACCTTGACCGCAACGGTCTGGCGGGCATTATCCGCATGGATCAGGACGGCAAGAATCGCGAAATCTATGCGCACGGCATACGTAATTCGGTTGGGCTAGACTTCAATCCGAAAGACAAGACGCTGTGGTTCACCGACAACCAGGTCGACGGCATGGGCGACGACATCCCGCCCGGCGAACTCAACCGCGCGACAAAGGCGGGCGAGAACTTCGGTTTCCCGTGGTATGGCGGCGGGAAGGTGCGCACGGTCGAATACAAGGACGCGACACCGCCTGCTGGCATCGTATTCCCGCAGGTGGAAATGGCGGCGCACGCGGCTGACCTCGGCATGTCGTTCTACACCGGCAAGATGTTCCCGGCGAAGTACCAGGGCGGGATCTTCGATGCGCAGCATGGTTCATGGAACCGCACGAAGCCAATCGGCGCGCGCATCATGTTCACGCCGGTCAAGGACGACGGCACGGCGGGCGAGGCAGAAGTGTTTGCCGAGGGCTGGCTCACCGCGTCGGGCGAATACATGGGCCGGCCGGTCGATGTACAGCAGTTGCAGGACGGGTCGCTCCTCGTCTCCGATGATTTCGCCGGCGCGATTTATCGCATCTCGTACACGGGCGGCAAATGAAGAAGACCTTGACGATGATAACTGCGGCGGCGTTGCTGCTCGCCGCCGCGTGGCCGGGCCGCGCGGCGTTCGCGGGCGACGTGCAGGCCGGGCGCGCGAAAGCCGTGCAATGCCAGGCATGTCACGGCATTGACGGGCTGTCGAAGATTCCCGACGCGCCCAATCTGGCCGGACAAACCGAGGAATATCTGGTCAAGGCGCTGAACGATTTCAAGTCCGGCGCGCGCCAGAACGAGATGATGACAATGATGGCCAAGCCGCTTTCAGATACCGACATCGCCAATCTCGCCGCGTATTACCACAGCCTTGGACGGCCCTGACGCGGCGACAAATTACGGTGGGAACGGGTCAGTCAGTCAGTCAGGAAATGCGACTTTCATTCCCACCGGAAAACAATATCCGCGCGCTCGCGCGTTGATTCGATAAGCGCCGCATTGACTTCATCGGTTTGCTGCACCCATGTCCTTGCAGCATCTTCGTCGCGGCCAAAATGCATGTGCCGCGCGATCAGCCGCTGCACGCGCAGTTGCCGATCGACATCCACATACCAGGCTTCGTCGAGCAAGGAACGAACCGCGTTCCAATGCCCGCGCTGCAACAGCAGGTAATTGCCTTCCGTAATCACGAGCGGCACGTCCGCCATGACGGGAATCGCGCCGGCAATCGGCTCCTCGATCTCGCGGCGAAACGTCGGTGCGTAGATGATTTCGCCTTTGCGTTGCGCGCGAATCCGGCTCAACAACGCAATAAAACCGGCGCTGTCGAAAGTATCTTCCGCGCCCTTGCGCGAGGCGCGCCCAAGACGTTCGAGCTCGACATTCGCGAGATGAAACCCGTCCATTGGCACGACAACGGCGCGGCCGGGAAACGCATCGAGAATGGCCTGGGCCAGCGTCGATTTTCCCGCGCCCGGCGCACCCGCGAGACCGAGAATGCGGCGCTGGCCATAGTCAACAAGGTGCTGCAACCGTTCTAAAAAGCGGTCTTCGATCATCGGCTCCATCCAGGATAATGTGCAAAAGCAACTGCCGGGCAACGCCTGAACACGATACCGGCGAGCGTGGCGGCCTGCTTCGTCAATGGTGCGCGCGGGCCTTCGCCGCAGCATTGATGCCACCGGCCATGAACGCGCGCGCATGCGTTGCCAGATCCATGCTGTCTTCCCACAAGTTGCGCCAGATCGCCAGCGCATTCGACAACTGCTCGTTCACCACAGTCGAAGAGAAGCTCTCGAAGGTCACCACGCCTTTGTAGTCGATCATGGCGAGTGCGTGGAAAAACTGCGCGAAGTCGATAGTACCCGAGCCCAGATAACCGCGATTGCTTTCGCCAATATGAACATAGCCAAGGCGTTTGCCGCATGCGAGCACGGGCTGCATGAAATCCGATTCCTCGATGTTCATGTGATAGGTATCCAGATGCACGACCACGTTGGGTGCATCGACTTCATCCAGCATGTCGAGCGCTTGCGAAGCCGTGTTCAGCAAATTGCTTTCGTAGCGGTTCACGACTTC
This sequence comes from Caballeronia sordidicola, assembly GCF_001544455.2. Lineage (GTDB taxonomy): Bacteria > Pseudomonadota > Gammaproteobacteria > Burkholderiales > Burkholderiaceae > Caballeronia > Caballeronia sordidicola. Next base: position 11,396 of record NZ_FCOC02000031.1, on the reverse strand, counting down.
CAGGCCGAGCGTCACGCCTTTTTTCAACGCGAAGTCGGCGATGCGCTTGAGCGAGTCCACCGCGTGCCGCCGTCCCTGCGGCGTGATCGGCGCGGAATATTTCGCCATCGCGCCATACAGGATGCCGCCGAAATACGTGCCGCCCAGTTCGGCGGTGATGCTGACGCCCTCTTCCAGCAGCGCGAGACCGCGCACGACCGATTCGGGATTATCGCTGGAGACGTCTGCATCGAAAGTTAGACCGCGAGAACAGCCGATTTCCAGACCGTGTTCCTGCAGCAAATCACGCGTCAGCGACAGGTCCATGACCTTCGGACCATGAAGCGATAGTTCGACCAGATCAAAACCGGCCGCCTTGGTCTGGCTGATGACCTTGCGGGTCGATTCCGGCGTGAGATCGCCGGCCCATACCAATGCGTGGACGCCCAACTTGTTCATTGCGAAACTCCTTTTTGTAGCGACCGCGCGCCAGCGGACCCGGGATTGAAAATAACCATAGCTTTGGACGGAATCGAGAACAAACTAATTCTTGCCGGTGCAAAACCTCTTAAATGCTAAATCCATTCAGCTAAATTTGAAAAACGATGCTGAATCCATTCAGCCATCCGGTCAACGCTCGAATACCCTAATATGGCGAGCCACCGAAGTACATCAGCCTTCCTGCTGCAAACGGACGAATCTGAAAAGGAAAACAAGATGACCCGCACCGCTGCTGGACGCAAATCCACGATCTACGATATTTCCAGGGCGACCGGTTCGTCGGTGGCGGCGGTGAGCATGGTGCTGAACGGCACGTGGACGCGATATCGCATCAAGGAAGAGACCGCAAACCGCATTCTCGAAAGTGCGCAGCAACTGGGCTACAACGTGAATATGGCCGCACGCGGGCTGCGGTTATCGCGCTCCGGGCTTGCCGGCATGATCCTTCCGCATTATCGAAACCGTTTTTTTGCGGGGCTGGCCGAGACCTTTGAAGAGCAAGCCAGGCGCCGCGGCCTGTGCCCCGTGGTCGTGAGCACGCAGCGCGATCCCGCGGTGGAAGGCAGCGTCACGCAGACGCTGCTTTCGCAACGCGTCGAAGTCCTTTTTATCGCGGGCGTGCGCGATCCTTCGCCGCTCAACGCGCTATGCGCGGCGGCGGGGGTTCCGTGCATCAATGTGGACTTGCCGGGTGCAGACGCGCCGTCGGTCGTCTCCGATAACCAGGGCGGCGCTCGCGCGCTGACCGACGTGCTCATCGGCAAGATGCAGGCTCGCGGCGACGCGGCTGAGGAGCTGGTGTTTCTTGGCGGTATTGCGAACGAGTACGCGACGGAAAAGCGTATAGCCGGATTTCGCGAGGCCTTCGCGGCACGCAATCTGACGCCCTCACTCGATGCCGTGGAATGCTGCGGCTATCTCGCAGCGGATGCGCGCCGCGCGCTCGCCCGGCGGGTCGAGCAGCTCGGCCGCCTTCCTGCGGGCTTGCTCATGAACTCGATTACCGCGTTCGAAGGGCTGGTTCAGTTTGCATCGCAATTACCTCGCGAAGCGTGGCAGTCCTCGGTGTTCGGGTGCTTCGACTGGGACCCTTTCGCGGCGCACCTTCCCTTCGATGTCACCATGATGCGCCAGGACGTGGAGCGCATCATCGCGCAAGCGTTCGCCCTGGCCGATGCGCATGACCCGGCTACACGCCCGCTCGTGATCGTACCGACGGACTTCGGAAGGCTGCTCGACCAACACGACGCCACCCGCTAGTCCATCGCACACGTGGGTTCGAGGCGTACCTGATCGGACGCAGAAACTGAGACATCTCGGTAAATACCCCAGGATTGACCTGGCATCTCAAAATCTTCGATAATTAGTCACATTGTGGACGTAAGTCCATATTATGGACAATTATAAAGGTCGCCCATGCCAGATATCGTCAATACCTATCCCGCCACCATGCCGTATCAGTTGCCCTTTCCCAAGGAGGCGCAGAAGGAAGTCGTGGTGCCGTTCGCCATTCCGACCGATGAACGCGTGTGGGTGCCGCAAGCCGAAAACGTGTCGTTCCGCCCACTGTGCCTCAACGCTTCGCAAGGCTACTGGATGAACCTGCTGCGCGTGCGCAAGTCGGGTGTCCTGAGCCGGCATCGTCATCCGCAAGGCGTTCACGGGTTCGTGTTGAAAGGGCGTTGGAAGTACCTCGAACACGAATGGACCGCAACGGAAGGAAGCTACGTCTACGAGCCTCCCGGCGAAACCCATACCTTGTACGTGCCCGATGACGTCGAGGAGATGATCACGTACTTCCAGGTGAACGGCGTGATGTTCTATTGCGATCCGTATGGCAACTACACCGGCTACGAAGACGTGTTCACCAAGATCGAGATGTGCCGCAAACACTATGCATCGAACGGTTTGGGCGAAGACTACGTGGACCAGTTCATTCGATGACCACGGCTTCTTCTTCGCACGCGAGATATGACTTCGCTGGACGCGTGGCGGTCGTGACAGGCGCGGCCGGTGGAATCGGCCGGGCGATTTGCAAGGCGTTCAGCGCCAACGGTGCGTACGCGGTGAACTGGGACCGGATCGCGGGCGACCTTGGCACGCCAGATGCGCCCGCGCATTTTCATGTCGATATCACCAACCCCGCTTCCATTGAAGCGGCGCTTGCCGCTACCATCGACCGGTATGGCCGCGTGGATTACCTTGTGAACAACGCGGGCTTTGCCGGTTCCACACAGCCGCTCGACGAATGCGATCCCGCCGAATGGCAGCGCGTGATCGAGGTCAACCTGCTGGGCACCTATCACGTGAGCCGGATCGTGCTGCCGGTCATGCGCGGGGCGCGTACTGGGCGTATCGTCAATATTGCGTCGCTTGCAGGCAAGGAAGGCACGGCGAATGCATCGGCTTATAGCGCGGCAAAAGCGGGTGTCATTGCAATGACGAAGTCGCTTGGCAAGGAGTTGGCGCAGACCGGCATCCTGGTGAACGGCATCGCGCCCGCAGCGGTGGAAACGCCCTTGCTCGAGCAGATGGCCGCGGCCCACGTGCAGACCATGATCGATAAAAGCCCCATGGGCCGGCTCGGCACCACGCAGGAAGTAGCCGCCCTCGCGCTCTGGCTATGCTCGGATTCCTGCACCTTCAATACGGGTGCGACGTTTGATCTGTCGGGAGGACGCGCGACCTACTAAGCGTGGGTCTACAAGCATCACGCGCCAACAAGAAAGCAGTCATTGCTCAAGACACATTCCATGCAGGAGACAAGCATATGCTTCAGAAATCCCCACGCCTTAAGCGCACGCAGATAATCGCGGTCACATTCCTGACCATAGCGGGTATCGTCAATTACCTGGACCGTTCAACGCTGTCCATAGCGAATCATTCGGTCAGCCAGGAACTGCATCTGTCCGCTTCGCAAATGGGCTTGCTGTTGTCGGCGTTTTCGCTGGCGTATGCATTCGCCCAGCTTCCTGTAGGCGCCCTCCTTGATCGCTTTGGTTCACGCGCCATGCTCGGACTCGGCATGCTGATATGGTCGGTCGCGCAGCTTGCGGGCGGCTTCATTCAGTCGCTGAATCATTTCCTCTCGGCGCGTATTATTCTCGGCGTGGCGGAAGCGCCCTTGTTTCCAGCGGGCGCAAAAGTCGTGAACGAATGGTTCGCCGTGCATGAACGGGGCCGTCCGACCGGGACTTTTGTCGCGTCCTCGACCATTGCGCCGATGATCGCGCCACCGCTGCTGACCGTACTGATGCTTTCATTCGGATGGCGAACTATGTTCGTCATCATGGGCGTGCTCGGCATACTGGTTTCGATTGGCTGGTACATGACGTATCGCAACCGCGATGAAGTGGCGCTGGACGAATCGGAGATTGCTTATCTGGAGTCGGATCACAAGGTCGAGCCGCGCGCAAAAGGCGTGAGTCTCGCCGAATGGGGCAACCTCTTCAAGCTGCGCAATACGTGGGGCATGATCTTCGGCTTCATGGGCGTGATCTATATGGTGTGGCTGTATTTGACGTGGTTGCCGGGCTACCTCGAAAACGAACGTCACCTGAGCATTGCGCATACGGGCTGGCTTGTATCGATACCTTATGTTTTCGGGACCATTGGCATGGTGTCAAGCGGTTACATTGCGGATCATCTGCTCAAGCGCGGCATGGCGCCCATTCGCAGCCGCAAGTGGCCGGTCTGCATTGGGCTGGTCGGCGCCGCTGCGTTCACGGTGCCGGCGGCTTATACGCCCAGCACCACGCTCGCCATTGTCTATATCTCGCTCGCAATGTTCTTCGTCAATATGTCGAGTGGCACCGCATGGGCGCTCGTCAGCGTGGCGGCGCCACGTCATCTGGTGGCATCGTTGGGCAGCATGCAGAACTTTGGCGGCTATCTTGGCGGATCGTTCGCGCCGATCATCACCGGCATTGTGGTCGACCAGACGCATTCGTTCGTCAACGCGCTGTTGATCAGCGCGGGCGTCGCTTTCGCCGCTGCGCTGGTCTATTTGTTCGTGGTGAAAGAGGTCGCGCCCGACGTGCTGCCCGCTTCAATCGAGACACAGCCCTCGTAAATTTTATTCTCAGGATTGGACATGACTTTCAAGGATAACGTGCTCGAAGGCAAGGTGGCGCTGGTCACCGGTGGCCTGTCCGGCATTGGCGCAGCCATTGCCAATCATCTGGCGCAGCTTGGTGCGCACGTGGTGGCGGCAGGCTTGCCGCTTGCAGCGGAGGCGCCGGATGGTTTGGCGCCGGCCGTGCGCAAGGTCACGCTCGACGTGCGTTCTGCAGCGAACGTAAGCGCCGTGCTCAAGGAGTTCGACCGGCTCGATATTGTCGTGAATTGCGCGGGCGTGATCCGGCGCGGAGCCGAACACGAAGTCGACGTATTCGAAGACGTTGTCGATATCAACCTGCACGGCACCATGCGTGTCTGTTCCGGTGCGCGCGCGTTGCTCAAGGCATCGTCGGGATGCATTGTGAATACGGCGTCGATGCTGAGCTTTTTCGGCGGCGGCCTCGTGCCCGCTTATAGCGCGAGCAAGGGCGCGATTTCGCAACTGACCAAATCGCTCGCCATTGCCTACGCTGCGGACGGCATTCGCGTGAATGCGGTTGCGCCGGGATGGATTGCCACGCCGTTGACGCAGGCGCTGCAGGAAGATACGGGCCGCTCGCAAGGGATTCTCGATCGCACGCCCATGAAGCGTTGGGGCGCACCTGAGGAAGTTGCGCAGGTTGTGGCGTTTTTGTGCACGCCCGCGGCGTCGTTCATGACCGCCGCTATCGTGCCCGTGGACGGCGGGTATCTGGCGGCATGAGTTTCGAAGCTAGAGCTGCGCTTCAATAGCCGCCTTGTCTATCACCGACCATACCTCCGCAATCTTTCCTTCCCGAAACTGATAGAAGACATTCTCCGCAAAGGAAACCGTCTTGCCATTCACAGGAAGGCTGAGAAATCTTCCCTTTGGCGCGCACGTGAAGGCGAGCCGGCTTGCTATAAACGGAGGATCGGCGATCAGCAATTGAATGTTGAAGTGGAGGTCCGGGATTTCATCGAAGTCTCGTTCCAGCATCTCACGATATCCAGCCAGGCCGAAGCGTTTGCCGTTATGGGACGCATCGTCATGAACGAACTGTCCGAGTTGCGTCCAGTCCTGCTTGTTCAAGCAGGCAATGTAGGCTCGGTAGAGGTCGGAAAGCTCGCTTTTTTCCATTGCAATTCCCCTGATCGATCAAGACGGTTCTTCGAAGCGTGACGCCTCGCGCTTCGCGGATCCGCTCAATATACCCGCTCGCGACCAGGGACGTGCATTGCGGGGGCAAGGGCTACGCAACATCGAATGCCGCAACCACGCCCTCCATTTTCAGCGCCTGTTCCTTTAGCGAAGCGCTAGCTGCAGCCGCTTCTTCCACCAGCGCCGCATTCTGCTGTGTCACGCGATCAAGCTGCGCGATCGCCACATTGATCTGTTCTATGCCGTCGCCCTGTTGCGCCGATGCGCCTGCGATCTCGTTGATAATGACATCCACACCGCTAATGGAAGCGATCACGCTCTGGATCGCGGCATCCGCTTCATGAAACAGCGTCGTGCCGCCGCGCACGCCTTCAGCCGAGCGCTCGATCAAACCCTTGACGTCTTTCGCGGCTACCGACGTACGATGCGCAAGCGTGCGCACTTCTCCCGCGACGACGGCGAACCCTTTGCCCTGATCGCCCGCACGCGCTGCTTCCACTGCGGCGTTGAGTGCAAGGATATTGGTCTGGAACGCAATGCTTTCAATAGTCGAGATCATTTCGCCCATCTCGCTAGAACGTTTGGCAATCTCGTTCATAACGGACACGGCGCGCGTGATGATCTCGCCGCTGCTGCCTGCCTTGGCCGATGCATCGCGGCTCAGCGCGCCCGCTTGCCGCGCGTTGTCGGCATTGTGGCGCACAGTGGAAGTGAGCTCCTCCATGCTCGCGGCGGTCTGCTCGAGCGACGCCGCCTGCTCTTCCGTTCGGCGCGACAAGTCGAGATTGCCCGAAGCGATCTCTTCACTGCCCGCAAGCACCGACCCGGCGGTGGCTTTTGTCGAAACGATCATGTCGTTGAGCGCCATGAACAGCGTGTTGAGTCCGCTTCGAATCGAGGCGATCTCGTCGCGGCCGTCAACAACGAGCCGATGTCGCAAGTCGCCTTCGGCGGCGCGCGCCATGCATGCGGCGATCTCGTTGACATCTTCGCTCGTGCGTTTCGCGAACGCGATAAAAAGGTAAAGCGCAAGACCCACGGATACCACGCTAAGCGCGCTCATGGTCCACACTTTGCGCGCTTCGGCGCCAGCCCGCTCTGCAAGCAGGCTACCAAGCAAGGCGGAAAGGCGTGTATGCGCGCTATAAAGCGAATCGACAGCACGGGTGCCCATGGCGAAATACGCACCTGCATCCACCGTGGCCGCGCCCGCATCCGACGCAAGGCTTGCGACGGTTTTCCCGAAGGAATCGAAGTCGTCGAAATCAGAATTACCCAACTGATTCTGCGCGGCGGAATCGTCGAGGGCACGGCGCACGCGCACGAGATCCTGCCGCACGTTTTCCATCTGGTCACGCAGCATCATTGCGTGCACGCCAAGCGCGCCCCGATCCGCGGGATTGATCTGCGCGCTGCTGAGTGCCGCTGTACCCTTGCCCCGTGCGATCGCAGCCATTTCCGCAGCCGCAGGCAACGATACAACGACAGTGTTGATGAGGTAATACGTTGCAGGCTCTGGATCGAGCGCGAGCCTGGAGCTATCGGCCAGGTCGGCGGTGAACGCAAAGATTGCACGAACCAGCGCGGTGTGTGCGTCGAATACATCCTTCGCATTCGCCGACAACGGCATTGCCGCGAGCTTCGCGTATTGATCAGCGAGTGTATCGACCTGAGCCTTTACGCTGAAGGTTCTTGTGGAGGCGGCCTGAGCGCTCAAGGCTTTCAGCAAGTGGTCGGATTCGGCGTTTGCGGTGTTGAAAGCGGAACGCATGCCTTCGTTGCCTGCCATGACCCCGGCACTTGCGCCTCTGCGTTTTTGTACCGACTTGATCAGCGCCTGACTCGTGCCGAGCAATGCCACGCCCTCTATTTCCTGCTGCGTGGATGCATAGGCGTGATCGGCGTCGCGCAGCGTGGAGAAGAGGCAAACTGAAAGCGGCAACAGAAACAGCAGCGCGAGAACAACGAGCTTTTTCGGCATGGTCAGCCGGCCCATCAGGACCATGCCGGGTGCAAACAAACGCATATCGAGTCACTTCCTTTTAGGTCAGGGTTATGGGGGATAACGGCGCTGACGTTCACAACTGAACAGGCCCATCAACGGAAATTTTGCGATGCACAAACCCTGTGCTTTTTAAGTGGCTTAATCTTCTTCACGGCACGTATCTGGTGCATTAAACTGCGCTTCCGGTGCATTGCCGACACCGCGTACTCGCCCAGGCAACCGCTCTTCGAGGTCTTATGAATTCCGGCTTGCGCAGCGTGCAAATAGAAGATCATGATCGAGCCATTACGTTTGCCTGCATCGTTCAATATCCGACACTGGCGGCGGCGTCGGGGACAACACTCGGCCCCTACACATTCGACGCGACACTGGACGCTCCGATTGCGTCGGGCCTGTTTCCCGTATGTTTGATATCGCATGGTGGTGGCGGCTCGCACCTTCTCTACCGGAGCATTGGTACTCATCTTTCCAGGCGCGGTTTTATTGTGCTCAGTCCGGAGCATCCGGGCGACAACAACAACGATCGCTCCCTCTCCAACACGGACGAGTCTGCGGTGGCGCGTCCGCGTCATATGTCGCTTGCCCTCGACGCTCTGCTCGCGGATCCATTCTTTCGGTTGTCGGCGGATGCCTGCCGTGTCGGCATAGTGGGGCATTCGATGGGCGGATTCACGGCCCTGGCACTCGCTGGCGGCCATGCCTGGTCGCGTTCCGGTCAGCCACTGCCGGTCACTGCAGACAGCCGTATTGGAGCCGCTGTTTTGCTCGCGCCGGCCACGGACTGGTTCATGGTGCCCGGAGCGCTTGACAGCGTAGTCACGCCGTTACTGGTGATGGCCGGAGAGCGCGATCCGGTTATGCCACCTGACGCAATCCAGCGTGCCTTGGCACGATTGCCGGCGGGCACGCCATTGGAAATGATCGTCGTACCGGGCGCGGGGCACTTTTCTTTCCTGTCGCCCTTTCCCGTGGCAATGCAGCGGGCGGACTTTCCACCTGCTTCAGATCCGGAAGGGTTTGATCGCGAGCAGTTCCATGAAGTGCTTCCGGTCTTGGTCCACGATTTCTTGGTGCGGACTCTTGGCGTGCGCTTTGACGAATAGCCGATGTGCGCCGCGATTCGTTATCGTTGAAGGACAAGCACTTTCAGACAAGCGATTTAGTCGTCCGCATGCGCGCAGGAGACACCTGTCATGCGGCCCAAACGTGCCACCACCCGTTCGACCACAGGCGCCCACTCCCCAGGCTTGGGCTGCCTGAAAAGTTCGACCGAGTCGTACCATGGTTGCGCTTGCGCATCGCCCCAACACCAGTGCGATACATGATCGAGCATCGCGAACACGGGGCGACCCAGCGCGCCACCCAGATGCAATGGAGCGCTATCGATCGTCACTGTTGCGTCAAGCGCTGTGATGTGCGCGGCAACGTCGTCGAAACCATTGGTATAGCGATCGGTCAGATCGCACACTCGATAACCTCGATCAAGCAAAGCCATGGAGTCGTTGGAGCGACCCGGCGTCAATGGATAGAACACCACATTCCGCATAGCCAAGACCGGTTCCAGGGCGGTCAATGCGATCGAGCGTTTTGCGTCGCGCCGATGCGTGGGATCGCCGCTCCAAACCAATCCAACATGCAGCGCGCCCTCGTTTGAGCTGAGCCGTTCGCGCCAAGTCTTCACTTTGCGAGTGTCGGCAACCAGATAGGGTACACCGCGCACTTGGCTCTTTCGCAGGCGTATAGCGTGGGGGACACTCATCATGGCCAGTACATAGTCAGGTGTGCCCAGCAACTTATCTTCGATCGCGACGCAATTCTCATAAAAGCGTAAAAACAACGGCTGCAATGAGCGACGCACTGCAAGCCTGAGCGTGCCGCCTGCCTGACGGATTTGCGCAGCCAATGCCGGAATGAAACGGACCATCTGGATATCATCGCCGCTGCCCTTTTCGCTATAAACGATCAGCGTCTTGCCAGCCAACGATTCTCCCTGCCAGCGTGGGGCCAAGGAGGCCATAACATGGACGACATTGTCCGAAGCGCGATCGGCAGTCGTCAGGCGTTTTTCAAATCGCGGCCATGCCGCAGACCAGAAATCCCGGCGTAATTGGAGTTCTGCCAGGTCGGCGGACGCCTGGGCGTTGCCAGGATCTAGCTTGAGTGATGCATGCAATACAGCCTCGCTGTCTCGGTAGCGTCCCTGCTCAGCGAGATAAAGGCCGATCGCGGCAACCACCTTGCTATTGCCCGGTGCGGTGGCATTGACTGCGCGCATCGTCGCTTCGGCCGCAACAGCGTCATTGTCGCGTTGCCATTGCGCGTGACTGAGTTGCCAGGCAATTTCAGCGTTGGCCGGTTCCCGCGATAGAACGTCTCGACAGACTTGTTCAACGCGATCCCAGTCCCGGCTCTCGCGATATGAGATTGCCAGTTCCAGCGGCAACGCCTGATCAATCGCAGGATCGCGCGCGTAAGCGCGCTCAAGTGCCGCACAACGCTCCGCCCGCGCATCGTCGCCGGGCAACTGCGCCAACGCCGAAGCCAGCCACCACGCTGCCCGCGAATCTTCACTTTCTAGTTGCTCATAAGCACGAAGCATCGCAACTGTTGCCGACAACGCGCGTTGGCTGATCAACCAGTTGATCCACCGGATGCTTAAGGCTGCTCCGAGCACGGCGACGGCTCTCTCGCTATATCGACGGGTCGCGGCCGGGTTGCCGAGCGCGTCGGAAAATAACGCGATTCGTGCATAGCGCGCGCCGTTGGCCGCCTCGGGCTTGATCGCCGATTCATCTCCGCCTGACTCCGATAGCTCGTCGGCGCTTATGCGTACCTCTCCACGCAGTTGAGGCGTGATGCTGGAATGGTTCACTGCCGCGTCGACTCCCCGGTTACGCAGCAAGTGCCAAACGGCGATAACTGGATCAATTGTGTTTGATAGTTCCGACTCGGGCATGAACGTGTGATTGGAGTAGTTAATATGGATCCACGCGTAAAAAGCGCGATGCTTCGCTCCCAAACATTCGGTAACAAGAAAAATAAACTGACGAGCGGCTCGCGAGCAGTTTAAATTACGTTTCTTTTTCCGTATCTTGAAATTCGTTTGATACACACAGGTCAACACAGGTCGTCGCACACTGGCCGCCGCGTTCATTGCCGTTTTCTGATGAAGACGTGATTGACCGGACCGCCAAAGATCAAGAACGAGGTGAAGGCAAAGGCACACATCACTGACACTTGATAGACATGCCTATCTTATTGGCCGGCAAATGTTGATAAATCCAAGCAGCGTACGGTCAGCGCGCGCGTAAATGTCTGCATGAAAGCTGCCGTCCCTCACAGTTGACTCGGACCTTTCGCGGCACTAACGCGGGCGCTTTTCATAATCACAATCTTTATCTCAATGTGGTCAGACTTGGCTTCTGATCAGCAGAACTCGCCAGTTGTTATTATTTTAGGATCCCATATTATCTTAAGGTGCCATGTAAAATCATGTCGAAGAAAATCCGTTCAACCGATCGCAGACCCTGAGTTCAGCTCGCCCATAAAAAACGCGAGGCTCCGACCTGCCGGAAGCCTCGCGTTCTGTGCTGCATATATGCCGCTATCTATCGATCAGTTCTTGATCAAACTCAGATAGTTACCGCTCGGATACGCCGTGTTCAGCCACGT
>NZ_FCOC02000030.1 GCF_001544455.2 Caballeronia sordidicola | reverse complement strand
ACGGCACAAGATTGCGACGAAATCGCATTGTACGATCCTGAGTTCGAGCAATGGCATTTTGTGCCGTACACCGGACGTGCGAATGCGAGGTAAGACCTAGGGTTTCGAGCAACGAATGTTGGTCGGAAACACCGTCGTTAGCTTGTGGGGTAAGCAAGGGGGTAGGCAGGATGAATTTTCTGGAAAAACCCGCTGGGTGAGGGGTCGCGAGCGATCGTTTCTTTTTCGCCGTTGGAAAAAGAAATGAAGTCCCGCCACGGACAGTGGCTAACAGTGCTAAAAAGGACCACCGAACAAGAGTCGCGCGCAGGCGCAAAAAGCAGCAACCCTGCGCGACCCCTGCCCAAGGGGCTAAAAACGACCTCCTCCCTACTTACTAACCGGCATGGCAAACTCCGCCCCTTTCTCGGTAGATTCCGGCCACCGCTGCATGATCGACTTCTGCCGTGTATAAAACCGCACCCCTTCCTCGCCATAGGCGTGCATATCGCCAAAAAGGCTGCGTTTCCATCCACCGAACCCGTGCCATGCCATAGGCACAGGAATAGGCACATTAATCCCGACCATCCCGACTTCGATCCTGCGTCCGAACTCACGCGCAACGTGCCCATCGCGCGTATAGCATGCGACGCCATTCCCAAACTCATGCGCATTGATCAGGTCAACCGCTTCGGTAAAGTCCTTCACCCGAACGCAAGCCAGCACCGGCCCGAAAATCTCTTCCTTATAGATACGCATATCGGGCGTCACGTTATCGAATAGCGTACCGCCGGTAAAGAACCCTTCCTCATGCCCGGGCACTTTCAACCCACGCCCATCGACAACAAGCGTTGCACCCTCTTCCACACCCAGTGCGATATACCCTTCAATGCGTTCCAGCGCCTGGCGCGTGACGATTGGCCCCATCTCGGCATCGGCTTCCATGCCATTCTTCACGATCAGCGACCGGGCGCGTTCTGCAAGCCGCGGAATCAGTTTGTCGGCGACATCGCCCACCAGCACCGCGACAGAAATCGCCATGCAACGCTCACCCGCCGAGCCATAACCCGCGCCGACCAATGCATCGATCGCCTGATCCAGATCGGCATCCGGCATCACGACCATGTGATTCTTCGCGCCGCCAAGCGCCTGCACGCGCTTGCCGTGCTGCGCGCCGGTCTGATAGATATAGTTCGCAATCGGCGTAGAACCCACGAAGCTGATGGCCTTCACATCGGGATGCACAAGCAGCGCGTCGACCACGACCTTGTCGCCCTGCACCACGCTGAATACGCCATCGGGCAAGCCCGCTTCCTGCAACAAACCCGCCATGAAAAGCGATGCCGACGGATCGCGTTCGCTCGGCTTCAGCACGAAGCAATTGCCCGCTGCAATCGCGACCGGGAACATCCAGCATGGCACCATGCACGGAAAGTTGAACGGCGTGATGCCGGCGACCACGCCAAGCGCCTGACGCGTCGTCCAGTTATCGATACCGGTGGAGACCTGCTCCGTGAAATCGCCCTTCAGAAGCTGAGGAATGCCGCACGCAAATTCAATCACATCGATACCGCGCGACACCTCGCCTTGCGCGTCGCTGAACACCTTGCCGTGTTCGGCGGTAATGATTGCGGCGAGTTCATCGCGATGCTTGTTCATCAGTTCAAGGAAACGCAGCATCACGCGCGCACGGCGGATAGGCGGCGTTTCACTCCATCCGGCGAACGCTTTCTTTGCGGCTGCAACGGCTGCATCGACGTCTGCTACGTCGCCCAGATGCAGCGTGCGTGCTTCCGCGCCCGTCGCGGGGTTGAAAATCGGCTGGGTACGCGCGCCCGTTCCGGGTACACGGCGGCCCTGAATGAAATGGCCGACGTCCGCGCGATCGCTGAAGCTTTGCATGATGAGGCACCTGATTGAGTAGAAAGTCTGTTGAGTGTAAGAACCCGGAGCATGCCTGCAAAGACGTTATGATTGAAATGATTGTTTTCTATGGTGAACAATGGGTATATGGAAACGCAACGAGTCGAGTCTCTATGGACACACCTTTACTGGCTGACGATCCTCGCGCAGCAAGGCAGCTATACGCGCGCCGCCACGCGGCTTGGCGTGAGCAAGGCCGCCATGAGTCAAAGGATAGTTGAACTGGAACGCGCCGCCGGTGTGTCGCTGGTGCAGCGCACCACGCGCAGCGTGCGGTTGACGGAGGCGGGACAAAGGCTGGTCGACCAGACGCGCGGGCAATATGAGGATATTGCGCAGAGCTTTGCGGGCGTTCGCGATTCGGCGGGAATTGCGCGCGGTGAATTGCGCGTCACCGCGCCGGTTGCCTTCGCGCGGCAGCAACTCGTGCCGCATTTATCGGCTTTCCTAAGGGCAAACCCGGAGGTGCGGGTGCAACTGGAGGTATCGGACCGGATCAGTTCGCTTGCGAGCGAGGGTTTCGATCTCGCCATCCGCCATAGCGCCGTCGCACCCGAAACACATGTTGCGTGGACACTATGCAAGACGCGGTCCGTGATCGTGGCGACACGCGCTTATTTGAAGCGTCGCGGCACACCTTCCACGCCGCACGAGCTGGCGTCGCACGACTGCCTGTTCTACCCGCGCGCGCAGGACGCGCCAGCATGGACATTCGAACGCACGACCGGGCGCAAGGCGGCGGGACGTGTCACCGTGCCGATCAACGGGCCATTCTCGGCGAACAATAGCGAGACCTTGCGCGATGCCGCTCTCGATGATCTCGGCATTGCATTGGTCCCCGATTTCAGCGCTCAGGCCGCATTGCGTGCCGGGCAACTCGTGCGGCTGTTGCCGGACTGGCAGCCCACGGGCGTATTCGCCGAGCAGCTTTACGTGGTTCGCCCCTATGCATCACACGTGCCGCGCGCCGTGACCGCGTTTGTATCGTATTTGCGCAAGACGTTTGAAAACGGATTCTCCGATTAACGTCTGCGCCTTTGAAGCGCGAGATGATCCGTTCGCTTAGCGATTGGCCGCGCGATTGTCGATCCAGTTGACGATCTCCGCGTGATACGTGCGCGGCGCTTTCGCCACCGTGCGCGCCGCCAGATCCGCCAGCGTCTGTGCTTCCAGCACTTCGTGCATGCGCTTTTCAGCCTCGAGCATGACGGCATGAATGGAACACATGCCGCTTGTCGCCCACTTGGGCGCGGTATCGCCGAAAATTGCGCAGCGCGCGCGAATCTCGCGGCAATCGAATAGCGCCTTCGGCCCATCCACTGCCTGCACCACGTCCAGAACCGTAATGCGCTCGGCGGCCCGGGCGAGCGTGAATCCCCCGCGCGCGCCCTCGGTAGCCACGGTCAAGCCAGCCTTATGAAGCTTGGTGAACAGCTTGGCAACGTAATCCACCGATAACCCCTGCAGTTCCGCGAGATCCCGCACGCTTGCCTCGCTCACGCCGGCGGGCGCATCAGTCAGGTACAACAGGCAATGCAGCGCGTATTCGACGCCTGAACTGATGTGGCTCATCCTATCTCCGACACATTAAATCCTAGTTACGACATTCTATTCGTTGACGTGGCGTCAGGCAATGACGATTTTTTTGATCTGAAAATGTATTTTTTTGCCACATTTTGCAGGTCTTTTCTCCATATAGTAACAAGCAAAGTCTGAATGCATGAGCGACGCCATAGCGCTTGCACAATTTATCTCCGCCTCGTAAAGTCGTAGTTATCGCATCAAGAACCGACAGCGAAAACACGATCAACAAATGGAATTTTTGGAAATGACTGATAACCGCAAGAGAATCCTGGTTGTAGGCGCCGGTTTCGCCGGCATGTGGAGCGCACTCGGCGCAGCGCGTTTGCTCGACGCTGCTCGCACACACGGCGAGCAAATCGAAGTGGCCCTGATCGCGCCCGAGCCGTCGCTGCATATGCGACCGCGCCTTCACGAGGAAAATCCGCTTAGCTTGAAAGCGCCTTTGTTGCCGCTTTTTCATGCAACAGGAATTCGCTTTATTGAAGGCAGCGTGCGCGATATTCGCGCCAAGGATCACGAAGTGGAAGCCGTCGGCACGGACGGCAAGGCCTTTACGGTGCGATATGACAAGCTCGTACTGGCCAGCGGCAGCGCGCTATTTCGGCCGCCGGTTCCGGGCCTCGATTCGGCTGCATTCAGCATCGATCAGATCAGCGACGCCGCGCGTCTCGAAGCACATCTTGACGCTCTCGCAAGTCAACCCGACACACCCGCGCGCAATACCGTGGTCGTGGCGGGCGGCGGGTTTACCGGCATCGAGATCGCAGCCGAACTGCCTGCACGCCTGCGCTCGATTCTGGGCGAGCACACCGCGGTCAAGGTGATCGTGATCGAGCAGGCCGACGCCATAGGCCCGGATCTTGGCGTGGGACCGCGGCCGGTTATCGAACAGGCGCTGTCCGAGCTCGACATTGAAGTGCGCTTGAACGTTGCGGTAAAGAGTATCGATACAGACGGCATCGTTACCTCGAACGGCGAACGCATCAACGCGGAGACGGTCATCTGGACCGCCGGCATGCGCGCCAATGCGCTTACAAAACAGTTCAATGCCGAACGCGACCGGCTTGGACGCCTGCACGTGGACGCAAGCTTGCGCGTGACCGGCGAGGACGATATTTTCGCTGCAGGCGACGTCGCCTTCGCGGCAACCGACGACGCCGGCAACCACGCGCTCATGTCATGCCAGCACGCAATGAACATGGGCCGCTTCGCAGGCCACAATGTGGCGGCTGATCTGATTGGCGGCGAGCTTTTGCCTTATCGACAACCGGTGTATGTGACCTGCCTCGAACTCGGGCCCTGGGGCGCCGTTTTTACGGAGGGATGGGACAGGCAGATCAAGCTCGTCGGCAACGAAGCGAAAGCGCTCAAGCGCCAGATCTGCACCGAGTGGATTTATCCGCCGGAAGCCGATCGAAAAGCAGCGTTCGATGCAGCCGATCCCATGGTCACGGTCGTGGCTTGAACGCTGGACGCGGACGGCGTTTCGGAACAACCAGACTAAGTTCGAGGCTTGCTACAAACGCCGCGATGCGCTCGCATGCCTCGGCAAGACGTGCTTCGTCGAGGACAAAACCGAGCCGCACGAAACCCGTTGCAGTTTCTCCGAACGCGCTGGCATCGAGCAACGACACACCCTGAGCGCGAAATAGCTGCCAGCTGAAATCGTAAGCGCTCAGGCCCGTGCCTCTCACGTCGACCATCATGAACATGCCTGCCTCGGGCAAAAGGCAATGCAAGCCGGGCACATTGCGCAGACGATCGAACACAATGTCCCGGCGCCGCCGGTATATCTCGCGCATGTCCGCAACAATCCGCGGACGGTTCTCGAGCGCGGTCATTGCTGCTTGCTGAATGAAACCCGGCAAGCCGTACAACATGCACAACGCGAGCCGTCCAAGATGTTCGACAAGCGCCTTCGGACCCACCACCCAACCCACGCGCCACCCTGGCATTGCATGCGATTTCGACAAGCTGCCGATTGTCACCGTGCGCTCGGCCATGCCTTCGAGCGAAGCAATGCTGACGTGCTCGCGATCAAACGTCAGGTCGGCATAGACTTCGTCGGAGACAATCCACAGATCGTGTTTTTTCGCCAGCGATGCAATGCGCTCAAGATCCTCGCGCGGCATGACAACGCCGGTCGGGTTGCACGGCGTCGCGAAGAAAATAGCGCGTGTACGCGGCGTGATGGCGGCTTCGAGCGCATCGCAATCGAGATGAAATGCCTTCGCCGGATTTACGGCCACGGGCACAAGTGTTGCGCCGGTGACGCGCACGCTGGCTTCGTAAGTCAAGTACATCGGTTCAGGCACGATGATCTCGTCGCCCGCTTCGCACAGGCACATGGACGTAGCGAAGAGTCCGTTCTGCGCGCCCGCCACGACGATCACGTTGTTCTCATCGATGTCTTGATTGCCGGTCTGGCGCACGTGATCCCGCGCAATCGCAGCACGAAGCGGCGCGCGTCCAACCACTTCCGCGTAGTGCGTGTCGCCTTCGCGCAGCGCATCAATAGCACGATCGACGATCACTTCGGGTGTCGCGAAATCCGGATCGCCAACACTCAGAATGATGACGTCTTTGCCTTTATTGAAGGCTTGCTGCGCCGCGTGATGAATTTCCCATGCGGCAGTGCGCTTGCCTTGCAGACGCCCGACGAGATTCGAATACTTCATGCGGCCACTCCGTTGAAGCGCGACGAACGAACCGGCACGCGTGGATGGAATCTGATCCGCTGGATTATAGCGGCGGTCTTGTCAGTGGCTGACGCCGAGGTTCGCCGCAAGATAGTCCAGCAACGCCTGCACGCGCTGAGGCCTGCCCCGGCGCGTTGGCATCAGCGCGATGACTGGCGCGCTACCAAAGTCCCATTCGCCAAGCAGCCGGACGAGCTTGCCCGATGCAACCGCATCCGCCACGTCCCATTGCGAACGCAGCACGAGGCCCAGGCCATCTTCGGCCCAACGGCGCGCAACGCTACCGTCGTTGGTGCTGAACGCCGCGCTGACACGCAGCGCAAGCGGCGTCGAATTCCGCGCGCCGGCTCGCGAGCGCCTTCGGCGTATGCGCCAGAGCGTCACGTCTTCATCGTTCTCGCGAATGCAGATGCAATGGTGATCGAGGATCGCGCGCGGTTCGCGTGGATATCCGCGCGCCGCGACATAAGCCGGGCTTGCGCATAACCATCGCTCGTTCGCAAGCAATGTCCGCGCGGTCCACGACGTGTCGCGCACCGTGCCGATCTGGATGACGACGTCGGCATCGTGGCTATGCGGCCAGGGTGTTTCGAGCAGATCGAGTTGCAGCCGAATCTCCGGGTTCTCGCGCGCAAAACGCGCGAGCAAGGGTGCAACGTGCACACGGCCGAAGCCGAACGGCGCCGCAATGCGGATGTGACCCGCGAGGCGCGCGGTCTGGTCGCGGAAGGTATCGGGAAGCGCTTCGATTGCCGCGAGCAAGCCCTGGGCTTCGCGTGCGAGCCTCGCGCCGTCGGCAGTCAGCGACATGTTCCGGGCATCGCGCGTGGCGAGCGTTACGCCCAGCGTTTCCTCCAGCTTCTTGAGCCGCATTGAAAGCGCCGATGTGGTCACGTTGAGCACACGCGCCGCCGCGCTAAGCGATTCCGAGTGCGCAAGCGTGGTGACGAGCCTTAGATCGGCGAGTTCCATCGTTCAATTCAGTTTAAGGATAGATGTGATCCGATTTAACCATACCTTAATGTTTTATCGATAAAGTTGTGCCCATCATGCCAAATCAATCTGCCTCGACCTATCCTAAAGCGGTGCTGTTCGACCTGCTGACCGCCCTGCTGGATTCATGGACCTTGTGGAACCGCGTGGCCGGCAGCGAAGCCGCTGGCCGCGCGTGGCGCGCGGAATATCTGCGGCTGACCTATCACTCCGGCGCGTATGTGCCTTACGAAGAACTCGTGCGTCAGGCCGCGTTGCAGGTCGGCCTGAATGAGTCGGCCGCGCGCACGCTCGACGCCCAATGGCTGCAACTTGCGCCATGGAGCGGCGCCCGCGATACGCTGCGCAGACTCGTGCCGCACTGCAAGCTCGCGATCGTCACGAACTGTTCTGAGCGGCTCGGCAAGCAGGCTGCGGAACTGTTCGATATCGATTGGGATGTGATCGTGACAGCGGAAAGCGCGGGCTTCTATAAACCCGATCCGCGGCCTTACCAGCGGGCGCTGGATCGCCTTGAAGTGAGCGCTCACGACGCTGCGTTCGTCGCCGGTTCGAGCTATGACATGTTCGGCACCGCCAGGCTTGGCTTGCGGACTTACTGGCACAACCGCGTGCATCTCCCGCTCGTGGAGGGAGCGCAGGCGCCCGAAGTCGAAGCGCCGACGTTCGACGCGTTGCTGCCCTGGCTGCGCGATTTCGGTTTATCGAAGGAAGACTCCGCACAATGACGCTCGACCAGATCGAAACACCCGCCGCGTTGATCGACCGGCCGCGCATGATGCGCAATATCGAGCGCATGCAGACGCATATGGACGGGCTCGGCGTGGCGTTCAGACCGCATGTGAAGACGTCGAAGTGCGTACAGGTGGCGCGTGCGCAACGCGATGCGGGCGCGCGCGGCATCACGGTATCCACGCTGAAGGAAGCCGAGCAGTTCTTTACGGCCGGCTTCAGCGACATCCTGTATGCAGTGGGCATGGTTGCATCGAAATTACCGCGCGCGCTGGCGTTGAAGCGAGCCGGCTGCGATCTGAAACTCATCGCCGATAACCTCGAATCGGCGAACGCCATCGCGGAGTTTGGCCGCTTGCATGGCGAGACTTTCGAGGTATGGATCGAGATCGATACCGACGGTCACCGCTCAGGCGTGAAGCCCGGCGAAGCGCGTTTGATAGACATCGGCCGCGCGCTGAACCAGGGCGGCGCGCGTCTTGGCGGCGTACTCACGCACGCAGGTTCGAGCTACGAACTGAACACGCCGGATGCGCTCGCCGCGCTCGCCGAACAGGAGCGCGCCGGTTGCGTGCACGCGGCCGAGCGGTTGCGCCACGCGGGCCTGCCGTGCGATGTCGTCAGTGTCGGCTCCACGCCAACGGCCCTCGCCGCGCGGCATCTGGAGGGCGTGACGGAGGTGCGGGCAGGCGTCTATGTGTTCTTCGATCTCGTGATGCGCAACGTTGGCGTGTGCGATACCGCCGATCTGGCGCTGAGCGTGCTGACCACGGTCATCGGGCATCAAGCCGACAAAGGGTGGGCCATTCTCGATGCCGGCTGGATGGCGATGAGCCGCGATCGTGGCACGGCGAAGCAAACGCACGACTATGGTTACGGGCAACCATGCACGCTGGATGGCGCGCCGCTCGAAGGCTACGCGCTTGCTGGCGCGAACCAGGAACATGGCATTCTCGCGAGTACGGGTCAGCCGGACACGGATATCGCCGCGCGCCTGCCCGTGGGCACGCGGCTCCTGATCCTGCCGAACCACGCCTGCGCGACCGGCGCACAATACCCCGTGTATCACGCGCGCTCGGGCGAAGGCCGGATTGAGGTGTGGGAGCGGTTCTACGGCTGGTAAGCCCGGCGCGACTTGTCAGATAACGTTTTCACAAACCGGGTTCCCGCGCGCGTGGCGCGCTCAGGCGCGGCGCTCCATTTCGGCTGATCGCGACCGATTTTCCGGCTTCGCGGCCGGCACCATCAAAAATATTTGTGTCATAAGGTCAACAGACAACCTTTTTGTCCAACTATACTTACGGCCTTCTGACTTCCTGGCTTGCCGGCGTCGCCGTTCAAGGGCCGATTCCCCATGGCAGCAATGAAGCCAACGCATCGCCATGACTGAAAAGCGCCGTCGTTCCAGCCTGATATCCCGCTATGCGCTGATTGCCGTAACCATTGGCGCCACGGCGGGATTGTTTGCATGGGCCGGCGGATGGGTGCATGGGCCGATTGGTCAGCAACCGCTTACCTCGGGCCGCCTGATCGATGCGTTCGAAGCCAATACGGGTCCGCATCCCGGCTTTCGGCGCAATCATGCCAAGGGCGTATGCGTGAGCGGCCGGTTCGAAAGCAACGGCAACGGCACGCAGCTTTCGCGTGCAAGTGTATTCAGGCCGGGCGTGGTGCCGGTGGTCGGCCGTCTCTCGGCGCCGGGTTTCGATCCGACGCAGGAAGACGACACCGCCATGGTGCGCAGCCTGGCACTCAGCTTCACGTTGAGCCATGGCGAGCAATGGCGCACCGCGATGAACTCCGTGCCCATCTTCGCCGTCAGCACGCCACAAGCGCTGCTGGAGCAGCTGGCCGCTTCACGGCCGGACGCCGCGAGCGGTCGCGTGGATCCGGCGAAGATGGAGATGTTCCTTGAAAAGCATCCTGAAACAAGGGCTTTTCATGAATGGCTGTCGAGTCACCCGGCTTCATCGACTTTTTATGACGCCAGTTATTTCAGCATCAATGCGTTCAAATTTACCAACGCGGCCGGCAACACGCGCTTCGTGCGCTGGAGCGTAGTGCCGGATGCGACGTACCGGCCCGTCGCCGCGAGCGCCGCGCGGGACCCTGATTTTCTCGCGCACGACCTGAGCAAGCGGCTCGAACGCGGCCCGGTGCGCTGGCATCTGATGATCACGCCGGCCGGTCCGGGGGACCCGACGAACGACGCCACGCGCGTCTGGCCAGAAGAGCGGGAATTGCATCGCGTGGATGCGGGCGTGCTGGTGATCGGCCGGGCGGAATCGCAAATTGATGGACCTTGTCGCGATATCAACTTCGATCCGCTTGTTTTGCCGGTTGGAATGGAGCCGTCGGACGACCCGTTGCTGGCTGCGCGCTCGTCGGCTTATGCGGTTTCCTTCAATCGCCGGACACGGGAAGAAGCACTAGCAGCACAGGCGGCAAGTAACCGGCGCTAGGCCTCGCGGTTCGCCGCACGGCTACGCGGCGAGATGTCCGATCTCAAGTTAAAATTCACGGTTCGTTTCACGCAGCGCTCGCGTGCATGCTGCCAGCAGCATTCGGACAAGACACTGGTACCAGGAGATATTCGTTCGATGAACGGTGCAGACTTACCAAGCATGCTCCCCGAGATGCTGCCGCGCTTGTGGGCCTTCGCGTTGCGCATATCGGGCGACCGGCACGACGCCGAGGATCTTGTCCAGCGGGCGTGCCTGCGCGGCCTCGAACGGGCGCATCAGTTGCAGCCCGATACGGCCCCGTTAAGCTGGATGTTCTCAATTGTCCATTCCACCTGGATCAACGAGTTGCGGGCGCGAAGCGTGCGCAAACGTTCAAGCATGGAATGGGATGACGACTTCCTGGAAAACGTTGCCGACCCGGTCGACAAGGGTCCGGAAACGCAACTCATGCACAGCCAGATCATCAGCGCCGTGGAACGCCTGCCCGAAGCGCAGCGCGTGGTCATGCTGCTGGTCGCGGTCGAAGGCTTGAGCTATCAGGAAGCCGCGGATGTGCTCGAGGTTCCTATCGGAACCGTCATGAGCCGTTTGTCGCGCGCCCGGCAAGCCGTCGGCGCGCAATTCGGCGCGCAGGAACCGAAGCCAAAAGCATCGGCGACGCGAAAGGATTCAATCGCATGAAAACCGAAGAAGTCACGGAAGTGACATTAATGGCCTATGTCGACGGCGAACTGCCGCCGGCCAAGCGCCATGAAGTCGAGGAACACATACGCGCCTCGTCCGAAGCCGCGGAGCTGGTTGCGCTGCTGAAGGCGTCGCGCGTGGATTATCAGGGCGCGTTCGCCACGCAGAATTTGCCGCCCGTTCCGGATTCGCTCACGCAAAAGATCGCAGCGATGTCCCGCGCGCATGCGGGCAAGACCGCCGCGCCGACAGTCGCGTCCGCCGTCAATGACAGCGCCATGCCAGCGTCTGCAAAAGCTCCCGCTGCGCCCGTTCGTTCGCGCTTGCGAACCGTGCCGGCGTGGCTTGCCGCGGCGTGCGTGGCGGGCGCGTTCTGCGGCGGCTTGTTCCTGCGGCTCGGCCCTCTGCTGGAGCACGGCGCACCGGGATCGACCGTTGCAAGCAATCTCTCGCCGTGGGTGCAGGCCGCCACGGGCTACCAGAAGCTTTACACCCGCAACACGCTGGCTTACGTCAACGAGACTGCGGAAACGTCGTCGAAAACTGTCGATGACATCCGTCGCGACGACGGTCTTGCGCTGCGCATTCCGGACTTGCGCAGCGCCGGCCTGACGTTCAAGACGGTGCAGCGGCTGCGTTTCAACAACAAGCCGCTCGTGCAGATCGTGTACCAGCCCGAAAAGGGCGAACCGGTCGCGCTATGCGTGATGAAGGACGTGAAACCCGATCAGGCGGTTTCGGGCCAGGACGTCGACGCCATGCGCGTGGTCACCTGGCGTCAGGCCGAGCTGAGCTACGCGCTGATTGGCAAGCCGGATGGCGTGGACCTCAATGCGCTTGGCAAGCGGATCTCTAATCGCGAAGTGGAGCAACTGTTTGGCGACGCGGACTCTGTGTTCCCGTCGATTGCATCGGTCAGCTGATTTTTCGCAGCGTGTACGCCGTGGCGCGTTCTTGCCCGCGGCGTTTTCTCCTAGCAACATTCAAAACATGTGGTTTGCACGAAACACGGTTTAAGCGTCCGCACAAAAACGCAGTTACACTTGTTACAGGTTCGGCTCTGCCGGAATCGCATGTTTTGTATGGCCGACTATTTTAAATTGGCACATATGGAATTTTGGCGAAACCTGAAGTGTTCTTCATATAGCGCCGGTTCCACTTGAGGCGTCGTCGCGCGGTTGGGGCGGTCTCAAGCGGCCTATTCCTGACAGTCCGGCGTTGCCGGCAGCGCAACGGGTAGTTATGCTGGCTGTTCCGGACACGCGGATTTGGTTATATATCCGCCATTAGAAACTGTGATGAAGCAGTAGGTCCTCGAAGGTCGATTGCAATCGCGCAACGAG
This sequence comes from Caballeronia sordidicola, assembly GCF_001544455.2. Lineage (GTDB taxonomy): Bacteria > Pseudomonadota > Gammaproteobacteria > Burkholderiales > Burkholderiaceae > Caballeronia > Caballeronia sordidicola. The sequence goes on along the minus strand of NZ_FCOC02000030.1, from coordinate 50,826 downwards.
CAGTTGCTCGTCGCCGGAAGCAATAAAGGGCACGAGAGAAACAAAAACATAAATCATCAGCGAAAGCGAACTGCTTAAGTCTTATGAAATCGGACGATACCCTGCTGATGGCCTACGTGGACGGCGAACTGCCGCCGCACGAACGCGAGGAAGTCGAGCGCGAACTGCGCACTTCTCCCGACGTGGCTGAGCGCGTCGCGCTTTTGCAGGCTTCGCGGCTGCCTTACCGCGAAGCGTTCGCCGGGCAGAAGTTGCCGCCCGTACCGGCCAGCCTGACGGCGAAGATAGAAGAGATGGCGCGCGCGGCAAAGATCAAGGCGGCCACGCAAACGCAGGCCGCGATTGCCGGAGCCGATGTCAGTGTCAATGATCCAGTGGCCGAACGCGCGCCCGGAAGCCCTGCTTCGTCCACTATCCGCTCGCGGCTGCGCGTGGCCCCGGCGTGGCTCGCCGTCGCGTTCCTCGGCGGCGCGTTCGCGTGCGGACTCGTGCTGCGGCTCGGACCCGGTGCGGGACCGGCTTCGACCGTGGGTGCATCGATTGCATCGGTGGGAACGGGTGTGTCGCCGTGGATTACGGCTGCGGCCAGCTACCAGCAACTCTATTCGCGCGAGACGGTCGCGAACGTCACCAGCGACACGGATCTGTCCATCAAGACCGTCAACGAAATCCGCCAGGACGACGGCCTCGCGCTGCGCATTCCGGACTTGAGCGCGGCGGGACTGACGTTCAAGCGCGTGCAGCGGTTGCGCTTCAACAACAAGCCGCTCGTGCAGATTGTGTATCTGCCCAAGGAAGGCGCACCCATTGCACTGTGCGTGATGAAAGAGGTCAAGCCGGATGCGGCGGTGGCCGATCAGAAAGTGGCGTCGATGACCGTCGTCACCTGGCGTCAGGCCGAACTCGGCTATGCGCTGATCGGGCAGCCTCAGGGCGTCGACCTGACCGCGCTTGGCAAGCAGATTTCCAGCAGCCAGGTTGCACCGCTCTTCAGCCGTGACGAATCGCGTGCGGCAGGCGCAGCGCTGTTGGCATCGGCGAAAAACGCCTTCACTGCGCGCCCGGTTTTCTAGGCGCGGAATAATTTCCTCGCTTCGCTGTTGTGTTTAATGCGCCGGCCATTTCCTGGCTCGCGGCGCATTAACGCACAGCGAAACGCATGAGACATCGCCTTCATTACTTCCTGTTTCCTTCGCGCTCGCACCCGCCCTTCAAACGCTGCCTGCGCGGCTTGTTCGCGCTCGGCGTTTTATTCGCGGCGCCGCACGCGCAAGCCGGCTGGATTATTGCGAGCGCCGACGCGCCGGTCACGATCGTTCGCACGACGAATGTCTATCAGTTGAACGCGGGACAGGCGCTGCGTGACGATGACCTGATTGAGTCCGCGCCGCACAGCATGGTCCAGTTGCAGGACGACGCAGGCAATCTGCTGGCGCTGGGCGCGCAGACACGCATGCTGCTCCAGGCTGGATCGCGCGTGTCGCTGCTCGACGGCTGGCTGAAGGTCGCGCATACATGCGCAACCGAGCCGTGCACGACGCCTGCCATCGATACTGAACGGGGTTCCGTTGAACCTGGAGCGAACGCTGCGGCAGTCGTCGCGGCCCTTCCCGGCACCAATGGCAGCAAGTCGACAATCGCCGTATTCAGCGAGAGCGGCACGCAAACGTTAGCCGTCTCCGCACGCCGAAGCACGATCACGCCGGGCAGCTTTGCTTATGTGACCGCGAGCGCGCCGCCGCAAATCGCGCAGCGTCCATCGAGCGCATTTCTCACCGACATGCCGGTCGCCTTCCGCGATGCCCTGCAGCGTCTTCCAGTCACGCCATCCGCACATGACAGCGGATTAAAACCGCTGCGAGCCGCGACCTATGACGACGTGTCCGCGTGGCTCGCAAGCGACTTGCCCGCGCGCAAGCGTTTTCCCGCGCGCTTCCGTCCGCGCTTGGCCGACCCCGCGTTTCGTCGCGCGGTCGATCAGAACCTCAAGGCGCTGCCCGAGTGGCGCGTGCTGCTTTATCCGCCCGCACCGCGGCCCGATGCGCGCCAGCGCGCGCTGCATGCGCTTCGCGTCGACTCGTCCGCGTGGCCCGCGAACTCCCTCTATCTGCACCCATGAAACGCAAATTCTCCCTTAGCGTCAAGTTCAACCTCGTGTTTCTGTTCATCTTCGCAATCGCATTGAGCGCGGCGGGCGTGGTCGCGGACCGCCTGCTGCAAAAGCAGGCGCTCGATGAAACCGTGCACGACGCCAACGTGCTGATCAGCGCGGCTGCATCGATGCAAAGCTACACCGCGACCCACGTCACGCCGCTGCTCGCCACACAGATCAAATATCAGTTCGTGCCGGAATCCATTCCTGCGTTCTCGGCCATCGAAATGCTGAACCTGCTGCAGAAGGATTTCCCGAACTTTTCCTACAAGTCGACCATGCTCAACCCGACCAATCCGCGCGACCGCCCGACGGACTGGGAAACCGATGTAATCACGCATCTGCACGACCATCCCGACCTGAAACAGATGAGCGGCCAGCGCATCTCGTCCGGCAATCCCACGTTGTTCCTCGCGCGGCCAAGCCGCATCACGGACGTGGCGTGCATGCAATGCCACAGCACGCCGAGCGCGGCGCCCGCCACCATGATCGACAAATACGGCTCGGCGAACGGTTTCGGCTGGACCATGAATGACGTGATCGGCGCGGAGTTCGTCTCGGTGCCAATGACACAGCCCATAGAACGCGGCCGCGCTGTCTGGCGCACCTTCATGCTGTCGCTGACGGCAGTGTTCGCGGTCGTGCTGATCGTGATGAACGTAATGGTGAACATGCTGATCACGCGGCCAATTCAAGCGCTCTCGCGCGCCGCCGACGAAATGAGCCTAGGCAAGCTCGCCGAAACACCGCTGCCGACCGGAGGATCGGATGAGATTGCGTCGCTGGCGGTATCGTTTGGACGCATGCGCACGAGTCTGGTTGAAGCGTTCAAGATACTCGACGAAGAGCCGCACGAATCATGACCGCCGCAGCCGATACCCCTTCCGAACTCGGCCGATACCGCATCGAGCGTGTGCTTGGACGCGGAGCGATGGGCGTGGTGTATCTGGCGTTCGATCCGCAGATCGAGCGCCATGTCGCGCTCAAGACCATCCGCCACGAGTTGTTGCCGAGCGGTTCCGAAGGCGGCTCGCTGCATGACCTGACGGCGCGTTTCCTGAACGAAGCGCGTGCGGCGGGGCGGCTCGCGCATCCGAACATTGTTTCGGTGTACGACTATGGCGAAGCGGCGGACACCGCGTACATCACGATGGAGTATGTGCGCGGCGAGAGCCTTGCGGCGCGGCTCGTGCAACATGCCCGGACCCAAACGCGCATTGAACCGGCGCGTGCGTTGGGCTGCTTCGTACAGTTGCTCGACGCACTCGATTACGCGCATCAGGAAGGCGTGATTCATCGTGATATCAAGCCTGCCAATTTGCTGATCACGCAGCGCGGCGAGTGCAAGATCACGGACTTCGGCATTGCGCGAATAGAAGCGTCGCATCTCACGCAACTGGGTACGGTGATTGGTACCCCTAGTTATATGTCGCCGGAACAGTTCACCGGCGAAACCATTGACGCACGCGCCGATCTGTTTTCCGCCGCCGTGGTGCTGTACGAAATGCTGACCGGCGTGTGTCCGTTCGCGGGCACACCGACCGTGGTCATGCGGCAAGTGTTGAGCGACACGCCGAGGCTACCATCGGAAATCGCGCCGGATCTGCCGGGTTATATCGACGCCATTTTGATGAAGGCGCTTTCCAAGCGCCCCGACGATCGATTTTCTTCCGCGCGCGAATGGCGCGACGTGCTGATGGGCGCGCTCGGTGCAGCGCAATCCGACGATAGCGATCAGACGGTCATCGCGTTTGCGAAGCCGGTCGCATTACTCGAAGCACCTGAACTCAGCGAGCCGTCAATGGAATGGCCGCCCGAACTGATTGCGCAACTGGAGGAGCGTCTGGCAAGTCACGTAGGACCCGTCGCGACGATCTTGCTGCGTCGTGCAACGGCCAGGTCGTCGGACTTCAACGCGCTGCGCGAGCGGCTTGCCGCGCATTTTCCGACAGACGCCGCGCGTCGCGATTTCAATTCGCTTTTGATGCGGCTGGAAATGCCGGGGGACGGATCGCGGGTTTCATCGAGCATGAAGCGGACTTCAATGCCCGGGAACACGTCGATGGTCCGCGCGAACCTCGAGCCCGCGTTGCTGCAGGACGCAACGCTCAAACTGGCCGCGTATGTCGGGCCCATAGCCCGGGTCATAGTGGCGCGCGCTGCTGCAAACGTGCCCGATACCGACGCATTCTACGAGCGTCTTATAGAAGCTGTGCAGAACCCGAAAGACCGCGATGCGTTGGCGCGGGATTTCGGTATCGTCCCCGATTAGCCTTCCAGCAAGCGCAGGAACAACGCCGCGTCCAGCGCGCCCTCATGCGTGTGCAGCGCTTGCGCCGCTGTCCACCACACGCTCGCCGCATTGTCCTCGTTCAAAAAGCGCCTGAACGTGTCGCGCCAGACGAGCGTCTCCGCACCGCTGTCGAGTTGCGCCAACTCGGCCTCGAACTTGCTCAGCGAAAAGCTCGCCTTCAACGTCGATAGCGCCAGTCCCGCAGCATGTTCGTACCACGCGGAACTGCTGCGCAGCCAGTCGTGGAAAACAGTGTGATCCATTGGACGGGCCACGACCAAAGGAAAATAACGCCCGACCGCGTCGATGCCCGGCATCATCACGCCTGCATATGCTTCGTCGTCCATAACGCCGGGTTTCATGGCGAAGCACCATAGCGGCATGCCAAGAAAGTCCTGCAGCCATGCTTCGCCGAACCGTTCACGTGCCTTGAGCAAGCCGCGCTGCAGCCACGCATCCCATTGCACGACAAATTCCCGCGACAAACCCCGTCCGACGAAATCGCCATGCGTGCGCACTTTTCCGTAGAAACCCGTGGCGGCTTCTTCGCGTTTCATCATAGTTGCGCCGGGCAGCGAAAGCGGTCGAGCACGCCCGCGCGAAACGGATTGACCACGCTGCTCGCGGTGAGATCGACCGTGACCAGGCCGCTGCCGAACGCTGCCTTGAAATGATCGGGTTGGCCCGCTGGCGTAATGCGGGCTGTATCGAGCAGATGGAACAACGCCCACGGACCGTCCGCGTGCGGCGTGCTCGTTTGCGCAGGTTCAAGTTCCACGTGCGCTTGTCCCGTGCCTTTACCGCTCGGCCACTGGAATGCTGCTGTGGCGCCCGGCGTGCTGTCCGTGGCAACCAGTTGCACGCCGTCTATATCGAGTACAAAGCGTTTGACCGATGGATCGATGGCCGCGAGCTTCGCCGAAAATCGCACCGATACATCATGGCCGCCGTCGCGAAAGAGCGCATCGCGAATCTGCGCGGCGTTCTGAAACTGGGCGAGCACATCATCAGGAATGCCGAGCGAACGCGCTTCCGGACGCCAGCGCCACACGGCTCCCGACGTATCCACGCGGTTCTGCAGGTTCTTCTGGAAGAAGTCGTCAATCAACCCACCGGGCGCGAGAATGCGGCCGAAGTCATCCGGCGCGGCGTCACGCGTGGAGGTACGCACGAGCGGATAGCGGCCGTCGAGCGCCTGCCTGCAAGCAGGTGCAACAGCCGATGCCCACAGCGCCCGAAGCTGCGCGCGCTGGCTTTGGACCTGCACCGTGTCGGCGTTATCGGCGACGCCCTGCAGCACCGAACCCAGCGGCGCGGGCGCACCTTGCGCGAGCAGTTTGAGGCGGTCGAGCGAACCTGTCGGCGGCAAGGGCAGCGATTGCTTGCGCGCGGAATCGACCGCTTGCAACGTTGCGGCGGCTTCCTTCAATGCATTGATGGAGTCGTCCACGGGCGCCCCGGACGTCGCACCGGGCTTGCCCGCCAGATCATGCAGCGCCTGGAAATGCGTGTTGACGAGCGCGGCGCTGTCGGCGGTCGCGGCGGGCTGCGCTTGTCCATCTGCTGGTCCACCGCCCAAGCTCTTGCGCAAGGCATCGAACTTGCCCGTGGCAGCGTCAGTCGCAGCGCTGGGCGCGACGAACGTGGTCTCGACCGACGCCGCCTCGATCAATGCGCGCAGCGGCGAATTCTGCGATCCCATCAGGTTGGCCACACGCGCTCCCTGATCGGGTGCGGAGAACGGCACGACGCCGACATCGCCAAGCAGGCCATCCCATTGCCGGATACTTTCCTCGCAATACAAACGCGTGAGCGCAGTGCGAAGATCGTCGATACCCGCCGAATCCGGCTTCGTTTCCGCGCGTCCCAATACCCAGTCGTCCTTCGCAATGTTGGCAAGCGTCATCTCACGCAAACGCAGGAACGCGGTGAATCCGGCTTGCGTATAAGCGCCATCGATACCCTGCGTCAACGGCGTTCCGCTCTTGCGCACGAACACAAGCAAACCACTCGGCCCTGCCGCCTTTGCGATCGAAAAATCAGCCAGATGCAGTTGCGAAAGCTGCTGCTGGATACGGCTGTTCAGACGCTGCGCAAGCGGCACGCGGCTTAACGTTGCGCGCGCCTGTGCAATCAGGTTCTGATCGAGCGGCAGGTTCGAGTCGAACTGTCCACGGCGGAAAAGCGCTTCAAGATGCTGGTCGATGCTCGCCCGCTGCGCGTCGCTTGCCGTCCTGAGCGGACCGCGTTGCCAGTCGCGCATGGCCCAGCTTCTCAGCGCGTCGGGATCGTAGTGCGTCGGGTCGCCGAGCATCAGATACGCGCGCAACACTTCGTATTGAAGCGCGGCGTTGTTCGCATCTCCACGCCGCAACTCTTCCTCCATGCGCTGCACGACAATAGGCAACAGCGTCTGACGCAACAACCGCTGATAGACACGTTGCGCTTCCGCGCCAAGCTTCTCGCGTTGGTCCAGGCCGAATTTCGCCCACCAGATATCTCCGCGGCTTTCGCGTTCCGCCTCGCCGCCGGGCAAGTCACGGGCGGCATCGAGTACGGGAAGTACGGCGAGCGGATCGTCGCCGAGCGTGGTCTGTTGCACGCGCTGCTGCAGGGCCGCGATCTGTTGGCGGCTTTCTTCCACGAAGCGCCGGTTCGCCCGGTCGCTTGCGAACAGACCCACCAGGCCCGCGATCAACAACGCTCCAACCACGCCGATGGCAATCTGCTGGAAGCGCGCGCGCCGCCGTTCAACGCGTAAGTTAGTGCCCGCCAGACCCGCTTCTTCGAAGATCACGTCGCGCAGCAAGCGCTTTACAAAATAGGCACGGCCACTCGATGTATCCGCCAGCAACACCTCGCGTTGCAGCCCGAGCGCGGCGGCCATGGAACTCATCATGCGGTCGAGCGGCCGGCCGCTTTGCGTGCCGCTCGTGAAGTACACCCCGCGCAACAATGCAGCGCGATCAAAGCGCGATTCGCCGAAGGCATCGTCGAGAAAGCGCTGCAACGATGCTTCGATTCCAGCGAACTGCTGCGGGAACGAATAGATCAGCGCACGGCGGCGCACATCGGTTTCCTGCTGCATGCGTTGCAACACCCGATCCTGAAGCTGGCCGTGCAGCAGGCGGAACTCATCGGGGAAACGCTGCAATGGTTGCGCCGCATGTTCCGTATCGTCTTCCGCCGAATACGGGAACGTCATGCCCCAGACCTGTTCGCGTTCGTCGCGGCCGAGGTCATCGAAAAATTCGGAGAAGCCCGAGAGCATGTCGCTCTTCGTGACCACCACGTACACCGGAAAACGCATGCCTAGCTGCTTGTTAAGCTCGCTCAAGCGTTCACGAACCGACGCTGCGTGGGCCGAGCGCTGTGCGTCGGTCTGCTGCAACAGGTCCGCCGCCGATACGACCACCATCACGCCATTGAGTGGCCGCCGCGGACGGTATTTGCGCAGCATCGCAAGGAAGCCAAGCCACGCGCCGCGATCCGCTTCTGCGTGGCTGTCCTGCGTGGTGAAGCGGCCGGCTGTGTCGAGGAGAACAGCGTCGTCGGTGAACCACCAGTCGCAATGACGCGTGCCGCCGACACCGCCAATCGCCTGCGCGCCCAGACGGTCTGCCAACGGAAAGCGCAGGCCGGAATGAACCAGCGCCGTGGTCTTGCCCGCGCCCGGCGCACCGACGAACATGTACCACGGCAGGTCGTAGATGGTCTGGCGGCGCGCATTGAACCACGAGCGCCAGCCTTTGTTGTCCTTGCCTGTTGCCGTGCTGCGCAGCGTCTTCAATGCTTCTTCAAAACGCGTGCGCAGGATCGCGAGATCGGCATCGGCTGCTTTGCGCGCCTCGCTCGGTTCGCGATTCGCAGGGTTCACCGAATCCGCGATAAGACTGCGCACGAAACTGGAACTCGCGAGCCGCGCCTTCAAAGCACGCGCGCCGAAATAAATTGCCCAGCATGCGAAGAGAAGCGCGATCACGATCCATCGGCTTGTTGTGCTGCCAAGCGGCGCGCTGCCGTTGAACGCGAGCAACGGCCCCTCGAACCACACAATAAACGCCAGCGCCATCACGCCGAAAAACGACATGACCGCCGGCTTTCTGAATCCGCTTAACCATCTCATGACGCGGCTCCTGGCGAAAGAATCACAATGGCGACGCGACGATTTTTCGCGCGGCCCGCAGGGGTATCGTTCGATGCAACCGGGTCCGTGTCGCCCCGTCCTTCGGCGCTCAGGCGCGCGGGCGAATTGATGCGCGCCGCGAGGATCGCGCGCACCGTGTCGGCCCGAGCCTGAGAGAGCGCCACGTTAGATGGAAACCGCGCCGAGATGATGCGCTGGTTATCGGTGTGCCCGATCACTATCACGTTGCCCGGCTTGTCCTGCAATGCGTCCCCAATGCGTTGCATCAGCGGGGAGAAATGAGGATCGAGATCGGCGCTGCCCGATGCGAACAACTGCGTGCCCGTGGCCGTGTTGTTAATCGTGACCGTGGTGCGGTCCGCCGAATCGCCGACGCTCACCAGGCCTTGCGCAATCTCGGGCGCAAGGAATCCGGCAAGCGCGGCGGAAAGCTTGGGAGCGGCATCGACCTTCGACGCCAGCACGGGCGCGGGCGCCACGCGTATCGAACGCATGGAAGCGAACACCGGATCGGAAAAATCGTTGATGCGAAAGCTCAATACAAGGCTTGCCGTGACGAGCACGAATGCGGCGAGCGCAAGCGCGACCCATAGCGGCATGAACTGCAGCAAGCGCTTGCGCTCGCGCGGCGCGGGCTGCCAATGCGGCGACAACGCGCGCTCGATCGGTGCACGCTGCGCGCGGATCATCTGTTCGAGGCGTTCGCGTATGACATCGAGTTGAGTCTTGCCGCCTTCCATCAAACGGTAGCGTCCGTCGAAGCCGAGCGCGAGCATCACGTAGATCAGTTCGAGCAGATCGACGTCGATAGCGGGTGTCTGTGCAAGGCGCTGCAGGATCACGAACAGGCGCTCGCCGCCCGATGCCTCGTTATGGAACGTCACGAGCAAACTGCGGCGGCCCCATACGCCCGCGCCCCATGGCGTGGCTGCAATCGATTCATCGATAAACGTGCACAGGCAATAGCGCGCCGGACCAAGCTGCGCGTCGGGCACGCCGAACGCGCGCCCGTTGGCTTCGAACGTGCGCACCATCTGGATCAATTGCGTGCGCAGTGCTTCGAGGTCAGGATGGCTCGTCAGGCGGCGCAATGGCAAGGCGAGTTCGAGCAGCGGATTCGCGGCGCGCAGCAGCGGATTGCGGCCGGCGAGCGTGGCGTCGAGCGGCGCCAATGCGGGCGCCTTCGCCGTGGTCCTGGCAGCCGCCGCACGCTCGCGCTTGAGGCCGGGCGTGGGCAGCATGATCGTGCGGGCCGCATCCAGGAAACCCGAGTCGTCGAGTGTCGGGTCCGTGTCGTTAGTCATTGCAGTGTCCTTGTTTCATCGACGGATGGCCCAGCATTCCATCGCGAGGCCCGGGAATTCGCCCGCGACGTGCAGCGCCATGCCGGCCGATGCATTGAGCGCTTGCCAGCCTTCGTTCTTGTCGTCGAGTTCGAAATACGTGAACCCCGCATGGAACGGAAGTTGACGCGGCGCGACCGGCAACGCGCGCAAGCCGATGCCCGGCAACTGCAGGTTGACGAGATCGCGAATCTTTTCGACCGCGCCGATCTTCACCTGGCTGCCGAACGCGGACAGCAGCGTTTCGGTCGGAACCTGGGCGCGCACCGCGAGCACGAAGGTGGCGTTCGCGAACAGCGAGCGGTCGGCGACCAGCGCGACCCGCAGGCCGTACTTGCGTTCCTCGAGCGGTATCGACACGACGCCCGGATCGGCGACGCGGCTCAAGGCAAGACGCAACGCTTCAATGACGGGCATGAACGTCTCCTTCAACCTGTCATGCCGATACACCGGAAAAACCGGCGGCCGCCGGTCGCGCTGGCTGAAAGTCGCAAGCTCGCCCGCTAGCTGCAGCGTCGCCTGAAACAGCGCTTCCGGATGCAGGCCGGTCATCGAACCAAGATGCGCGACCAGCGGCTGCGCCCGGTTGACGATCTGCAGCAGCAGGAAGTCGGAGATTTCCGCCATGCCCGCCGCTTCCGGTTGCGAAAGGCGGCCCGCCAACGCCTCGCCGCGTTGCTGCAACAAGCCGTTGAGTTCGGTTGAAAAACGCGCGAGCTTGCCCGCCACACGAAAGTCCAGACACGGCGCGCAGTATTCTTCGTCCAGCACCACGCGCGAATCGCTCAGGCGCTCGACCACGCGCGCGACGCCCACATAAGCATGCGCGTGCGCCACGTCCGGTTCGAGCGCAAGCTTCAAACGAAGCTTGCCCACTTGCAGCAACGTGCTGACGGCATCGGGATCGTTGCTGTCGTGCACCTCGAATTCTTCCGTCCGATAGCGCGCGAGATTGTCGGCGCGTTCGGGGCCGCCCGACTCGGTTGCGCCCGGCCGGCGCACCGGCAACGCGAGTACGACGAGCAGGTTAGCCGTGCCTTCGGGGATATCGAGCGGCTCGGGAAGATCGTCGTCGGCGGGCAGGTTGAACGGCGTGCCGTCGGGCAACACGCCTGCCGCCGAACGCAGCGCGAGCTTGCCGAGTTTCAGCAGTGCTTCATCTATTTCCACCGATGTAAAACCCCAGCCGTAAGCACGCAGGCTTTCAACGCGGGCTTCGAGTTGTGTCTGCACGTGGCGGTCGTGCTGCTGCAGATGCTGCGGCTGCAGGAACATGCCTTCTGACCAGATGACCTTGCTATTCCAGTACATGGTTTATTCGCTTGGAGTTGTACGCGTGAGCGCGTCGAGCTGCGCCTGGTATGCGCGGCTGAAAGGCTCGCCGAAAGTGCGCTGGAAGTCGTCGCCGGCGTCGCGCGCCACGTGTTCCCAGGTATCGACGAAACGCTGCCAGAGGCGCGCGCGACGATTGCCGAGCAATGCGTCGAGACCTTTCGCGGCTTCGAGCGATCTGTCGATGGTCACCGGATCAATACGCGACATTGCATGTTCGAGCGCGGCACGCATGCCCGCTACAACGGCGAGTTCGTGTGCCTGGATATCGCGGAAGGCTTCTTGCAACGCATCTTCGGGTGCGAGATAACCCGCGCCGCGAGCACCGAGCATTTGCGTGAGCGCCATGTCGACGTCCGGGAAAAACTTCAGCGGATTGTTGTCACGCTCCTCGATCAGCGTCATTGCTATGCGCGTCTCGCGCTTGGCCATGGAACGTGAGCGCAGCGCGGTCATCGTTCCTTGCGTCGCCACGCGCAGCATGCCGCCGACAAGTCGCGCAAGTTCGGGCGCGGGAATGTGGCGGACGGTGCCGGCATGGATGCCGAGGCCATCGAGCAGTGCTGTGAACGTGGTGTCATCGTTTGCCGGTGGTGTCGCTGTGGCGGCCTCCGGTGGCTGCGCTTTCGGCCGAGGCTGGGGCTGGGCCTTTGGCTCGGGCACGACGAACGCCGTCTCTGGGAGCGCAGGTGGCGAGCCTTCCTTCAGTTCTATCGGCGGAATAAATGAGTCCACGTCACCCTCCATACTTGCGGCGCGTTGCTCGTTTATTGGCAGCAACGCTGGCACGGCGGACATGGCGCGTTCCGGCGATACATGTTCGAAACCCTTGCTCGATCCCGATACCGCGAAGGGCGAAACATGCCGTTTCGCAGGACCGATTCCAAGTGCACCGCCGGGCGCGCCCAGCGCGTCGATCAGTTCCTGGTTCGCGTCCACACCGAATCGCGCAGGCTCGCGCAAGAGCGGTGTGGACGCGAGCGGATCGGGCGTGAACGGTGTATTGGCGTGACTTTCCTTCGATGCTTCATGCGGCGCGTTCCAGTCATCGGGAATCAGCGGCGCGACGGGCTTCACATCCCAATCTGGTTTCTCCGGCATCGGCGCCGGCGTTGCCGGCACTTGCGGGCGCGTCATCATGGTCAGGTTCTGCGGGTCCTGCAGGTCTTGCGGGTCCTGTTCGATGAATACATCCAGCGAATACGGACCAATACGCAAGCGATCGCCTTCGTGAAGCTGCGCCTGACGCGACCCATCGAGGATCTGGTCGTTCAGCAAGGTGGGATTGCTGCCTGTATCGATCAGGACGAAAGCGCCGTCACGCCATTCAATGCGCGCCTGCACGCGCGAGATTGCGCGCTGCGTGTCGTGCAGCACGACGGTGCACTCGGGCGCACGGCCAAGCGTGCCGCCGGCTGTATCGAATTCGATGTTACGCGCTGCGGTTGTCTCGCCGCCGCTCAGGGTCATTCTCAGTTTCGTTGCGTTGGGATCATTCGATGACATGCGGACTCCTTATTTGGCGACCTTGCGCGATCCGTCATCGGCATCGCGCGGCGGGGTCGGCGGCGGCGGGGGCACGCTGACAGGAACGGGCGGAATGCCGGGGCCAATGGGTATCGGGAAGCTCGACATCTCGATGGTTTCAGGACCGATCAAAATGTACGAAGCTCCGGCACGCAACGCGATGGTCGCGCTCGCCTCGATCTCCACCGCCATGCCCGCCTTGATCTGCACGGCCATGCCAGCGTTGAGCGAATACGCTTCGCCAACGAACTGGTTGTGCGCCGTCATGGTCGCGGCCGTCACGCCGCCGAGCACGCTCGACTTGCTGCTGCCCATCACGGTGTCGTTACGCGTGCCGTTCGTCTTGATGTACTCGCTGCCACTCACGCTCAGGTGGCGGTCGTGTTTCACGTTCATCAGCGCGTCGTGCTTGACCCAGGTCTCATGATCGCGCTCGGCGTGAAAGAACAGTTGTTCGTCGCCCTTGCGGTCATCGAGACGGACTTCGTTGTAGCCGCTGCCGCCTTTGGTCGAGTTGCTCTTCAGCGTGGAGATTGCCGCGTTCGCGGGCAGTTCGTAGGGCGGCATATTGGTGGAGTTGTAGACCGCGCCCGTGATCACCGGGCGGTCCGGATCGCCTTCTATGAACTCGACCAGCACCTCTTGCCCAATGCGCGGCAATTGCATGGAACCCCAGCGCTTGTTGGCCCAGCTTTGCGACACCCGCACCCAGCAGCGGTCGAGTTTTTGCGTACCCGATGACTGCGCAAGCTGCTCCCAGTGGAACTGGACTTTCACACGGCCGTATTGGTCGGTGAGGATTTCGTCGCCATCGGGACCCACGACCACGGCTGTTTGCGGACCCGCCACGCGGGGTTCTGGCGTAGTCCGCGCGGTGCGAAAAGTGTTGTCGGCGCGAATGGCTGTAAAGCTGCAATCGAAGATGGGCAATGTGCCATCGCTCGTCGATACATAGGCATCCGACACAATCTCCGCACGCGTCTCTGTCACCAGATACTGGCGGTCCTGCGCGGTCGCCGGATGATCGCGCAGTCGGATCAGGCCGCCTGGAATGAGTCCGCGCGACGTGCTGCGTGCATCGATGGAATCATTGAGCGTCTGATGGATCTCCACATTCACGCGTGCGAGCCGGTCGCCATCTGCGGCCTTGACGTGACCCGTCAAGTGCTCCTGCATCACATAGCGCGCCGGATCAAAGGGTGCGGCGCGTGTCGCGCGAGAGACCAGGCCGTGACTATTGCTCACCGACGCTTTCTCGAAGTCGTATTCGTTGACTTCGTATCGGCCGGTCTGCAACGTCGCGCCCGATACCCAGCGGTACACGCATTCCTCATCCTGCTCGGGCGTATCCCATGCCTGATACGGAATGGTCTCGTAGTGCGGAATCGGCCGATGTTCGCTGTTCGAATCCGCAAGCACGAGCGTATGCTTGCCACCCGCATATTCGAAGAAATAGTGGATGCCCTCGCGCTCAAGCAGGCGGCTCACGAAGTCGAAATCGGTCTCGCGATATTGGACGCAATGTTCGAGCGGCGGGTAACTCGCGCTACACGCGTTGCGAAAATCGATATCGAACGGTTCGAACACGGACGTCACGATCTGCGGCACTGTTTTCTGATAGAAGAAGCGCCGGTGAGCCGATTGCGTGAGCAACCACACCCTCGGATGCACGACTGCTTCATAACGCGCCATGCGGTTATGCGTGGTGTCTCCCGGCACGATCAGCCGCAACGTGGTGACAATCCCGTTGAACTGACGCTCGCCGCCCGCTGGGTAGTCGAGCGTGACGGAAAGGTTCTGGCCGAGAACATCGCCCGGATCGATGTCGTTTCGCGGGCTCAGGAACGCGAGCTGGAATTCGCTCATGCGGCCAAGCGCTTCAATGGTCGACATGCGCATGAACACAGCCGTGTCGCCGAGCGCGGCGCATTCCATGCGAACGTGGCGAGTATTAGTCGAAGACATAGGTGAACTCCTCCGCTTCAACGCCGACATGCACGCGTGCAAGCGTCTTTCCGTCGATCACGCGCGACAGAAACTCCGTGCTGATACGCGGCAAGAGACTGTTCGTGAGGATCGCGTCGATCATCCGGCCGCCGCTTTCAAGTCGCGTGCAACGCACGGCGATCTGGCCGATCACGTCTTCGTCAAAAGTGAACGGCACCTGATGCGTACGGGTGACGCGCTCCGCAACACGCCCGAGTTGCAGCCGGATGATGGCCCGCAGCATTGTGTCGCTCAACGGGTAATAGGGGATCGTGACCATGCGCCCAAGCAGGGCCGGCGGGAACGTATGCAGCAGTTCCGTATGCAACTGCTCTTCAATGGTTTCCATCTCCGGCATGTGTTGCGGATCGCGGCACAGATGTGCAATGCATTCGGTTCCCGCATTCGTGGTCAGCAGGATCAGCGTGTTGCGGAAATCAATGGAGCGGCCTTCGCTATCTTCCATCCAGCCTTTGTCGAAGACCTGGAAGAACAGTTCGTGCACATCGGGATGCGCCTTCTCCACTTCGTCGAGCAGCACGACGCTATGCGGCCGGCGACGCACGGCTTCGGTCAACACGCCGCCTTCTCCAAAGCCGACGTAACCCGGAGGCGCGCCCTTCAGCAGCGAGACCGTATGCGCTTCCTGATATTCGCTCATGTTGATGGTGATCAGGTTCTGCTCGCCGCCATACAGCAGTTCGGCGAGCGCCAGCGCCGTCTCCGTCTTGCCCACGCCCGAGGTTCCCGCGAGCATGAACACGCCGACCGGTTTGTTCGGATTGTCGAGTCCCGCACGCGACGTGCGAATACGCCGCGCGATCATCTCGGTCGCGTGCCCCTGCCCGATGATGCGTTTGTCCAGAAGCTCGCCAAGCCGGAGCACGTTGTCGATATCGTTCTTCACCATCTTGAGAACAGGCACGCCGGTCCAATCCTGAACCACTGCCGCGACCGCTTGGCGGTCGACGCCAGGCAGGATCAACGGCGCATCGCCTTGATGGTCCGCGAGCAACGCCTGTTGCGTTCTGAGCGCGGCAAGGTCCGCGCCCGGCGCGCCGTTGCGTAGTTGTGCACGGCGCGCGAGGATATCCTTCACGAGTTCACGCTCGGTCTTCCAGCGTGCGTTGAGCGTGGCTAAACGTTGCGTCTCTTCTTCCAATGCCGTTGACGCCGCCTCTTGCCGCGCGGATGTATTAATACCGATCAGGCTTTCGCGCGCGATCACGTCGAGTTCCGTCCTCAACGCAGCAATGCGCTTTTGCGCGTCTTCCACTGCGGGCGGCGTAGCGTGCTGGCTCACCGCAACGCGCGCGCATGCGGTGTCCAGCAAGCTCACGGATTTGTCGGGCAACTGACGCGCCGGAATGTACCGATGCGACAAGCGCACGGCCGCTTCAATGGCTTCATCGAGGATCTGCACGCCGTGATGCTGCTCGAGCGCGTGAGCAATACCGCGCATCATGGTGATCGCGCGCGCTTCGTCGGGCTCGCGCACTTGCACGACCTGAAAGCGTCGCGTCAACGCGGGATCTTTTTCAATGTGCCGCCGATACTCCGACCACGTAGTCGCCGCAATCGTGCGCACCGTGCCGCGTGCAAGCGCGGGCTTGAGCAGGTTCGCGGCATCGCCGGTTCCGGGCGCGCCGCCCGCGCCCACGAGCGTGTGCGCTTCATCGATGAAAAGAATCACCGGGCGCTCCGCCGATTGCACTTCCTCCAGCACCTGGCGCAAGCGCGTTTCGAACTCGCCCTTTACGCCGGCGCCGGCCTGAAGCAAGGCGACATCGAGCGTGCGCAGCGTGACATCGCGCAGCATGGGCGGCACGTCACCGGCGACGATCCGCTGGGCGAGACCTTCGACCACGGCCGTCTTCCCCACACCCGCTTCGCCCGTCAAGAGCGGATTGTTCTGGCGGCGACGCATGAGAATATCGATGACCTGACGAATCTCTTCGTCACGTCCAACGATTGCGTCGAGCTTGTCCGAACGCGCCTGTTCCGTCAGGTCGACTGTGAAGCGCTGCAATGCATCCTGCTTGCCTGAAAGCACTGAAGTTGCCGCTGCTGGCGTGCTGGAAACCTGCACACTCTCCGGCGATCCATCAAGCAGAGTCTCGAAGTCGTCAACGAGGTCATCGAGCCTCACGCGATCGAACTCGCGGGAAATGCCACGCAGCGCATTGCGCAAACCCGGCGTCTTCAACGCACCCACGATCAAATGCGCGCTGCGGACTTTCGATGCATCGAACAACAACGAGCCGTATACCCAGCCGCGCTCAACCGCTTCTTCGAGTTGCGAAGAGATGTCCGTGATCGATGTAGACCCGCGCGGCAATCTATCCAACGCCTCCGTCAGATCGCGGGCGAGCCTGGAAGGCTCGACACCAAAATGCTTGATGATCCGGTGCAGGTCCGAGTCGGGCAACTCGAGCAGTTGATGCATCCAGTGCGCCAGTTCCACATACGGGTTGCCTCGCAGACGACAAAACGTCGTGGCGCTTTCCATCGCGCGATAGCTGAGCGTGTCGAGTTTGCCGAACATCACGGCGCGGCTGATTTCTGCCATGGTTAATCCTGTGCGAGAGTCTTGACGCGGCCACCGGGACCGAGGGGTTTGAGTAGGAGTTGCGTGGCGTCGGTTGCAGCCGGACGCGATAGCAGCCAGGTCGTGTAACCAAGACGCTGATGCCGCCCGAGTGCAAGAAGCGGGACGTCGGCGCGACGCAGTTGCAGGTTCAGATCCCATTCGAGCGGGTCGCGCACGTAGTTGCGGATCCAGTCGGCGAGGCGCACGAGGCTCGCGCCGCCCGGAAGAAACCGCTGATAGTCGGCCATCGAAAGCGGCCCGAGTGCAACGCGAAACTTGTGCTGCCGGTCCCACGCGCGAGCGCCGAGCATGGTGCCGAGGCCCAGACGGCCGCTTTCGTCAGCGGCGCCGAGACGGCTCAGCGAGCGCGCCGGAAAGTCGATCCAGTGCCCGACGTTCTCCTTGACCTCCACCGGGACGTTAAAAAAGCGCATCAGCACGAGACGCAAGCCCGCGGCGTGACGTGTCGGACCGCTGAGCACGCCGGCAAAATGAAGCTTCGCAAAATCAGGGATGCTGTCGCGATTGCGCAGCGCCGGTTCACCCAGTCCGAACGTGCTGCCCACATAGGCCGAAAACCGGTCACCGTTGTTCCGGTCGAGACTGACAGTCGGCTGCGCCACCGCCCACGACCGATAAAAAAGCGACGTCATGCGATGATGGAACACGTCGAGAAAACGCGCGAAGGTCGGATCGCCTGCGTTGCGCGACCGGTCGCGGATGTACTCGGTGAGATGCGTGGGCATCGGACCATTCGGGCCCAGCAGTCCGAAGAAATTCACAACGAGCGTGGGCGCTGTCCTGGCGTCCTCGTTCACGATGAAATTGCGCAGCGTGGCCGGAAAAAAGATGAGATCCGGTTCCTGGCCAAAGCGCACCGCGTCATCGCGCGGACGCAAGGAAGAACCCACGCGCGGCAAGCGCGGATATGCGCATTCGAGCAAACGCACGGCCTGGAAAAAGTCGAAGCGCGTGGCATCGGCGGAAAGGCGGGCGAGGACAGTCACAGCGTTTTGCATAGTCCGCTCCCCGGTGCCCATCGCATGATTTCACCGCGCGCCGCGCTCGTGACCACCGTCTCGGTGAACGAATTCAGCGACACGTATTGCGTGAAGAAGCGCGCCAGCACGGCGCCAAAAAGAAACGCGCTTGCACCCTCGAAAGCGGTTTCATCGATCAGCAGGTTGATCTCAAGACCGCGGCCGAACACAATGGGTCCGCGCGACGGCAAACGACGCGTAACCGGCTGCGTATCTATGGAGCGAAGGCCGTCCACCTGCCTTGCCGCAGCGCCGTCACCGGCAGGCGCATACAGGCCGAGCAAATCGCGCATGGCTTGCGCGCCCTGACCGTCGTTGCCATCCACCAGCGACGCATAGTTCAGCGACAAGTGGCTCAACAGGCGCCACGCGACCGGACCTTCCGCATACGACGGCAAAGGCCTGCTCGGACCGGCAATGCAACGCGCGCTGAGCACCGGTACTTCCAGATCGACGGTGAAATCGGTGGCGCTGTCCCCAAGCGGCATGGTCAGCGTCAGGTCGCGATTGGTGCACAGCACGCTCAGGCCAAGCTGATGAAGCTCGCCGGGATATGGGGCGTCGGTTGTATCGACAAGCGCGATAAAGGTCTCGCTGCCAAGATAGTTCGAGCGCACGCCGCGTTCATTTTGTCGCGAAGATGGCAAGCGTTTCTCGCGGCGTACCTGGTAAAACGCACCGACGCCCGAGTCGGGAATGCCCATGTCCCGTGCGCGATAAAACGGCTGAAATGGCAACTCCGCGCCGCCGCCTGCGCGATATCCGGTTACGTCCTGAACCTGATAAACCTCGAAATCCATCGGCCGCGTGCGGTCCACCACCACGTGATGCTCGAACTGCTCGCCGGTCACTGCAATGCGGTCAGTGCGACGCGGAAACAAGTTGATGCACGGCGTGCAGTGCAGCGCGAAATGCGATGCATCGACAAGCTGTTCAAGCGCCTGATCCGCGCGCGAGAGCAACACGATCAACTCGATTTCATCGCTGTTGCAACGGGCCATGTGCGGCTTGAGCCCATCGATGGAAACAAACATGAAGCGCTGCGCAAACGCGAAATACTCCTGCAGCAAGCGATAACCGGGGAACGACTGGCTGCTGACGGGGAGCAAGGCTTCGTCGTCGGAAAAGCCTAGCGGCCTGATGGAGGATGCTGGCAACAGCTTGCCTTCAACAACCACACCGAGCGTGGAGCCGAGCAGCAACTCGTACAAACGCGCTGGCAATCCCTCTGCGCCACGCAAATAAAGCGGCAGATTATCCAGCGAAATATCACCGATCTTCTGGTTGTTCAGCGCCCGCAAGCGCAGACGCAAACCCGCCTTGACGCCACGCGGCAAGGTCACGTTCACACCGCCAAGCGTTCCCGTATGCGTGAACATGCGCGCTTCGGTCAACTCGATAGGCCACATGGTGATTGCATGCGCCGTTCGAAATTCGCAACGCGTGGAACTGTCTCCATCGAGCCGTCCGTGCAGCGCCGTGCCACGCGGAATCTGTACCCCTTCGGGAAGCGCCGGATGCGTCATGTCCGGTTGTATCTCCACGATCGTCATTGCCGGCGTGGGCGCAAGATAATGCGGATACACAAGCTCGGCCAGATGCTGCGTGAAGCGCGGAAACTCGGCGTCGATCTTCATCTGCACGCGCGCCGAGAGAAAGCTGAAGCCTTCCAGCAAGCGCTCAACGTAAGGATCGGCGCACTCGAAGCTTTCAAGCCCCAGCCGTCCCGCGACCTTGGGGAACGCCTTCGCAAATTCCCCGCCCATTTCACGGACGTGCTGAAGCTCCTGGCTGTAGTACTCAATCAGTTTTGGGTTCATGGTTGGGGCCTTGTGTTTCAGCGCGTATCCGCTTGCTCGGATACGTTGACCTTCCCTGCTTCGAGGTCGAGTTCGGTCCGCAAATAAAGACGTTCAGGCACCGGATGGGCGTGCAAATCCCCTTCCACGATGAACGCAATGGCGTTGTGTTGCCCCGTGGTTTCGCCCGATTGCACCGCCCGCACGCGCAATGTGCCGGGAAGAATTCGCGGCTCGAACGCACGGATGGTGTCGGCCATCAGGCGCTCGATCTGCACTATGTCGATGTTCGACGCGCTCTTGCCCGCAAGGTCGGAAAACCCGAAATTCAGCACCGAATCCGCGACGCCAGGAAAGCGCCCAATGTCCTGTGATGACGATATTCCCTGCGCATTCAGGAGCCATCCAAGATCGCGCATCACGCTCTGGCGCAACGCACGAGCGGAACTCGCCCGCTGTTCCCGTACTTCGCGGGTCGCCTCGGGCTCGTGATCGGTGAGACGTTCGAGCAGCGAGGGCTGGATGCGCCCCGCATTGCGCGCGATCGTGGGCGGCTTCGTCACAATCAGGCTTCCGCGTTAGCAGGGATATTCCACTTGCTTTCGACCACGCCGCCCAATGCCGAGCCGGACGTCGGATCCTGTTGCTGATAGCTCACGTGAAATTTCTCGAAGTTGAGCGTGACGGTCTCCGTGAAACGATCTTCTCCGTCCGAACCACCTGTCGCGTAGTTCGTGACCAGCACTTTTTCCATCTCGATGATGTAGTACTCGAGCGGCTTCGTTCCACCGGCCTTGCGTACCGTCAGCTTGCCGGTCGGATAGTGCTTGCCCGTGGTACATGCCGTGACAATGGACGGCGTGGCGCGGTCCGTGTATTTGGTGATCGAAAGGTCGTGGACCGCAACCTTGCCTCCGCCACCGCCCGTACCGAGGTGCATTGTTCCAGACTGGCTCATGCCCCAGCTCCACGAGAGGATGTCGATCTCATCCTTATGTACCGAATCCAGCGATTCGCCCTTGACTGTACCGAGATCCAAGAAAATATCGACTGCCATGATTTGGTTTCCTAATTAGATTGTTGCGTTAAAAAACGTACGGTCTTTACCCGATGAACCAAAATTGATTACGCGGCTTTTGCTGAAGGAAGCTTCGACACCAGACGCAACGAGACCGTCAGGCCCTCAAGCTGATAATGCGGACGCAAGAAAAACTTCGATGTGTAGTAACCCGGGTTGCCTTCCACTTCTTCCACGACCACTTCTGCGGCAGCCAGCGGCCGGCGGGCCTTGGTGAGTTCCGATGAGTTCTCCGGATCACCATCCACGTATTGAAGAATCCAGTCCTGCAGCCAGCGCTGCATGTCATCCTTCTCTTTGAAGCTGCCGACCTTGTCGCGCGCAATACACTTCAGGTAATGTGCGAAACGGCCGCAAGCAAACAGATAAGGCAAGCGCGCTGCCAGATTTGCATTGGCGGTTGCGTCGGGATCTTCGTATTCGATTGGCTTGTTCAACGATTGCGCGCCAATGAAAGCGGCGAAATCCGAATTCTTCTTGTGCACGAGCGGCATGAAACCGTTCTTCGCCAGTTCTGCTTCGCGGCGGTCGCTGATTGCGATTTCAGTCGGGCATTTCATATCGACACCGCCGTCATCGGTCGGGAACGCGTGAACCGGCAGATTCTCCACCGCGCCGCCCGACTCTATGCCGCGAATCCGCGAGCACCAGCCATAGGTCTTGAACGAGCGGTTTATATTGACCGCCATCGCATAGGCTGCGTTTGCCCATGCGTACTTCGACGCATCCGCGCCAGCCGTATCTTCTTCGAAATCGAACTCTTCAACCGGGCTCGTCTTCGCACCATAAGGCGTGCGTGCGAGGAAACGCGGCATGGCAAGACCAATGTAGCGCGAGTCTTCAGAGTCGCGCAGGGAACGCCATGCGGCGTGTTCCGGCGTCTGGAAGATCTTGGTGAGGTCGCGAGGATTGGCGAGTTCTTGCCATGAATCCATCAGCATCACCGCGGGATCCGCGCCGGCAATAAACGGCGCATGTGCCGCTGCGGAAATCTTGCCCATCTGCGTCAGGAAATCGACGTCCGGGCCGCTGTTGTCGAAATAGTAATCCGCTACCAGTGCGCCATAGGGTTCGCCGCCGAACTGACCATACTCTTCTTCATAAAGCTTTTTGAAAAGCGGGCTTTGATCCCATGCAACGCCCTTGTACTTGCGCAACGAGCGATGCAGATCATTCTTCGAAATGTTGAGCACGCGCAGCTTGAGCGTCTCGTCGCTTTCCGTGTTCGTCACGAGATAGTGCAGGCCACGCCACGCGCTTTCGAGTTGCTGGAATTGCTCGGTATGCAGGATCACGTTCACTTGCGCGCCAAGCTTTTCATCGATCTTTGCAATCAGCGATTCAATGGTCGCGAGCGCGTCGTCGGATACAAGATGCGTGTCTTGCAGCACTTGTTCCGCGAGCGTGCGCACAGCGCTTTCAACGGCTTCCTTGGCTTTGTCGGTACGTGGCTTGAACGCCTTTTGCAGGAGTCGGCCAAACTCGCCGGATGCATCCGCCTCGGCTGTTTGCACTTCTTGCGGGTTCGCCGGTTGCTGCATGTTGTCGCTGGCTTCTGCCATGATTGTTCCTCCTGGCTTGCTGGTTGATGAAGATTGGGACCCGGAAGATCACTCTTGCGGCTTGGGCGCTGATGCAAGCGCGCTGAGAAGAGCCGGATCTTCGAGCAGCTTGCTGACCAGCTTTTCCGCGTCGGTCTTGCCGTCCATATAAGTCAGCAGGTTTTGCAACTGACTGCGTGCCTCGAGCAGTTTTGCGAGCGGCTCTACCTTGCGGGCAATTGCCGCGGGCGAGAAGTCATCCATGCTTTCGAAGGTCATGTCCACGCCCATCTTGCCGTTGCCGGTCAACCTGTTCTCGACCTGCATGGCAACGCGCGGCTTCATGGAACGCAGGCGTTCGTCGAAGTTATCGATGTCGATCTCAAGAAACTTGCGGTCGGCTACGGGCTGCAGCGATTCTTCGGGTGTCCCCGACAGATCGGATAACACGCCCATTACAAAGGGCAGATTCACCTTCTTCTCCGACCCATAGACTTCGACGTCGTATTCAATCTGCACGCGCGGCGCACGATTGCGCGCGATGAATTTCTGACTGCTTTCCTTAGCCATATTCCTGTTCTCCAGTGATGAATCGAACGAGTTATTCGGATGCCGGCACGCCGGCCGCCCCAACTACGCTGGTCAGTTGAGCCAGCCCTTCGGGTGCAAGGTCCTTCAGCAGGTCGACAAACGACTTGTCGACCAGTCCACGCGCACGCTGCAACAACAAGGGCACGGGACTGGATGGTTCGTGGCGCGCGTAGTAGTCGCAAAGCCGGTCGAGCATGGCGATGACATCGGCGCGTGTCGCGAGTTGGTGTGTCGACGGTACTGCGGCATCCACTATGGCCGATAGCTGCCCAGCAGCAAGCGTTTCGGGTTCGGGTGTCTTGTCGATATCCAGCTTCGACAGGCACTCGCCAATCAGCGATTCGCCTCTCCGCAATGGCGTCTTCAAGGCGGAGAGATCCAACGCCTGCGCCATGCCAACGTGTTCCGTCAAGACAACTTCAATCCGCTCGGCGTGCGCAAGCGCGGCGCTGAACGAGGCCTTGAGCAATCTCGCGTGATCAATGGCGGCCGTGATTGCCGCTTCGATTTCTGCGAGGCTCATGACGGCCCGGCCCGGGGGCGCCGTCATGTCGCCATTCGCATAAGACCAGTCGCGCAAGGTGACCGGCAACGTTTGCGAGGAAAGCTGGGGAAGCAACGGCGTGTCGAGAAGCTCGTCAAGCACGCCCGATTTGTCCACGAACGCGGCGAGCGCATTGATGCGGGCGGTTGGATCGTTGTTGTCTCCGGCGTCAAGTTGCGGATGGACATGGTGCCAATGCTGCTGCAGGAGGCCATGGGCAAGCGCGAGTCCATCGGCAAGTCCAGCAACGCCGACACTTGCAAGACGCGCTCGCGACAGGTACGCAACGACCCTCAAATCACGGCTGCGCGACATCAACTCGGCGCACAAGGTATTTGCCGCTTTCCAGTCCGGCGGCACGGCTGCAACAATGGTCTTCCCGTATTCCGCTTCCGGCTTCCCGTTCACCGCTTCTTCGAGCAACCGGAATGAAGGGTCATATTCGAGATCGACACCGCAGGGAAGCGTTGTGGATATGTCCTCGAGCCAGCCGGCCCATTCGATATGCGTGATGAATTCAAGTGTCATGTCGGGACTTCGGAACGACTCGGTTAGGTAACTCGTCAGGCAACGATCAACGCGCCTCTTACCTAACAGAACATCCTGAGCCCGGGTTTATTCCGATTCGATTTCCTGCCGCTTCATTCAAAATGTTTCTGAATGAAACAAGCGTTCCTGGCCGCGATCGAATCGCGTAAGTACACGCCACGCAATAGACTCACAGTGCGAACAGCGTGCTGGTGAAGATCGGATTACTAACCTATTTGAGCAATAAAAAAAGCGCGCCTGGACCGAAGTCCACGCGCGCTTTCAGACACAGCATTGGCTTACTGAGACGTTGCCGGCTTATCTTCGGCATCGAACTCCGCCTGGATTGCAACATGCACGTCGTCGCCTACTGCCGGATACCACGTCGACAATCCAAATTGGGCTCGGCTGAAGTGACCATCGGCGGAAAAACCAAGTGTCTCCTTCTTCGTTAGCGGATCCTTCGCATGTCCGTTGAAGGTCACCGCCAGCGTCACGGGACGGGGCGTGCCACGAATGGTGAGGTCACCGGTCAACTCACCCTTCTGGTCGCCCGTGCGTTTGAATTGCGTGCTGACGAAGCGGATAGTCGGATACATATCCACATTCAGAACGTCGTTGCCCTTGATCATCTTGTTGAGGATCGGAACGTTGGTGTCGAGACTGTTTGCGTCGATAGTCGCTTCCACCGTACTTTGATCCAGGCCGCCCGCGTTCCAGTTCAACTGCGCATCGACCTTGTCGAAGCGCATGACGAAGCGTGAATACTTGAAGTGATCGACGTCGAAGCTGACATTCCAATGATGCGCGTCGAGCTGATAGCGCCCGGCGGGCACGCTCGCCTCATCCGGCGATACAGAATGCGTCACCACGCCGATTGCGGTGCAGGCGGACAACGAGATCAATCCCGCCACAAGCAGTCCAGCGCGAATGGTATGCAAGCTCGATAACAATCTGGATTGAGTCATGGTTGTCCTTGGAAAAATCAGCACGCCGTTTTTGCTACTTGTAGAAAACGTAATTCGTCAGGTACGGTGAGCTGCCTGCCTGATGTTCGGCCGTACATGCACTGGCCGGCATCAAGCCGCCGACAGTATTGATGCGCTGAACAAATCGAATACTGGACAGCGTTCCGCTACCACCCGTACTGTGCGTCTCCAGCAACAACTGCGCAATGCTTGCAGGCGTGTTGCTCGGCGCTTGTGCAATCACATGACCGACTATACGGCTGCCGTCTTCCGCTTGCCATGACGGGCCGGCCGCGTGCTTGATTACAGCTTGCCCACTGGTATCGTAAAGCGTTGCGAGCGGGCTCTTGAATACCCACGCCAAGTGATGATCTGCATCGTACTCGCACGAATAGACCTGCACGCCGGAAGCGGTCGTCGCCATCACTTGTTCCGCTTGTGGCGGCTCAATGGACGACGCGGCCAGCGCAGCGGAACACGCGGCCATTGCTGCCATTGCGGAAATGAATAAAACAGCCTTGCGGCCCGCGCGCCTGGAACGAATCAATAAAATGGACATGAAATTCCCGCCTGAATAGTTGCCGGTGAACTACAAACCATGCGCCGCCTTGCGTGCCTTCACATTGCTTGCGCGACGCCCCGCACGATCAAACCCGGTCCAGATTTGCCGATGCAAACGCCCAGTTCAAATGCTGCGAAACCGTTGCGACCAGATAGTCCGGGCGGCGATTTTGATAGTCCAGGTAATAGGCATGTTCCCATACGTCCACGGTCAGAAGCGGTGCGAGACCGCGCGTGAACGGTGTTTCCGCGTTGCTCGTTTTAACCACGGCAAGCTCGCCCTGATCCACGACGAGCCAACCCCAGCCGCTGCCGAATTGCGATGCCGAGGTCGCAACCAATGCCTTGGTCAACGACTCGACAGAACCGAATTTCCGCGCAATGGCCGCCTGAAGTTTCTCGCTTGGCTGCGTGGCGGCCGGACTCAGGGAATTCCAGTAGAAGTTATGGTTCCAAGCCTGCGCCGCGTTATTGAAAACATCGGCGAGATTGGGCTGGTCATGCGTTTGCACGATCAATTGCTCAAGCGACGCCTGAGCCAGCGGCGTGCCGGCCAGCAGCTTATGCAGATTGTCGAAATACGCACGATGATGCTTGCCATAATGAAAGCTGATGGTACGTGCCGAAATGACCGGCTCAAGCGCATTTTCCGCGTATGGGAGCGGCGGCAGCGTTTGCGGCGACGACCCCAGATAAGCCGGCACGACGCCAAGCGTTGGCTTGGCTTCGGCCTGCATTTTGCCGGACTTGTCTTGCGGCGTGGCGCCGAAAGCAAGCTTTGACAGCGCCGCGCCAGCTGACGCCAGCATTCCAGTTGCAATCAGGCTACGGCGGGAAATGAGCGAGTTGAGCATGGTGGAACCCGTAAGTGTGAAGTAGTTGCAGCCGTTACCGTTTTGGGTTTTTCCTGGCTGCCTTGACACAACACCTCACACTCCGGGTCTATTCCGTTGCTTAAATCCAATTCGCTTTTGCATTTCCGGCAGCATTCATGCCTTACGAAACGCGTGGCTTGCTTCAGCGTACAGCTTACAAAACGGCTGGTCGAGCCGATTTATTCCCTTGCTCTTAGCCCTCGCGAAAGATGAAGCTGTACGCATTGAGCGCCGGCACGCCGCCCAGGTGCGCATAAAGCACTTTCGATCCCGCCGGGAATTCACCACGCGTGACCTTGTCGATCATTCCATGCATCGACTTGCCTTCATATACGGGATCGGTCAGCACGCCCTCGAGCTTTGCGCATAGCCGGATTGCGTCGAGTGTGCCCTGATTCGGCAGACCATATTCGGGGCCGCCGTAACGCTCGTCCAGGACAATATCGCTTGCCGTGATGTCGCGTCCGAGTTCCACCTGCTCCGCCGTCTTGCGTGCGATCCGGTGAATCTGTTCGCGTGTCTTCTCGGGCTTGGCCGATGCATCGATCCCGATCACACGATCCGCGCGGCCATCCGCCGCGAACCCGACGACCATGCCCGCCTGCGTGCTGCCCGTCACCGAACACACCACAATGTAATCGAACTTGAAACCAAGCTCCGCTTCCTGCTGTCGCACTTCCTCGGCAAAACCAACGAATCCAAGGCCGCCCAGCGGATGATCCGAGCATCCCGCCGGAATGGCATAAGGTTTCCCGCCCGCCTGCCGCACGCTTTCCAGCGCGTCTTCCCAACTCTTGCGAAAGCCGATGTCGAAGCCGTCCGCAACGAGCCGGACATCGGCGCCCATGATCCGCGACATCTGGATGTTGCCCACGCGGTCGTACACGGCGTCCGAATAGTTGACCCAGTTTTCCTGCACGAGCACGCATTTCATGCCCAGATGCGCGGCGACGGCGGCGACCTAGCGCGTCTGGTTCGATTGAATTCCGCCGATTGACACCAGCGTATCGCATCCCTGCGCGAGCGCTTCAGGAACCAGATATTCGAGCTTGCGGGTTTTATTGCCGCCGAATGCAAGGCCGCTATTGCAGTCCTCACGCTTGGCATACAGTTCGACCTTGCCGCCAAGATGGTCCGATAGACGCTTGAGCGGCTGGATTGGCGTGGGGCCGAACGTCAACGCATGCCGCGGGAATTTCCTGAGATTCATATGTCGCTCCTGTGATCAGCCAAGTCGCCGCAACCATTTGCGCCGATACGCGCCGATACGAATAGGGTAGAAAAATTCGCCGAAAGCGGTGTTGCAAAGATAAATGCATTATTTTTATTAGCGGGCTTTAATCGGGTACTTAGCTTAATTAACGTTCGGAGAATTGCTGATGAACGCAACAAAAGTTCGTTCTGGATTGGGTCGAAGTGCGAAGAACGTTGAGCCGCTTGAGCGCTCAGGCGATGAGGTTGACCGCGTCGACCGGGCAATCCTGCGGCAATTGCAGCGCGATGCATCCATCTCCAATGTCGCGCTTGCGGCCAAGGTCAATCTCAGCGCGCCAGCTTGCTTGCGTCGCGTGGAAAGGCTCAAGCAGGCGGGATTCATCAGCGGGATCGTCGCTTTGCTTGCGCCCAAGAAGCTCAATGCCGGAATGCTGGTGATGATCGGCGTGGTGCTGGATCGATCGACGCCCGAGTCCTTTGCCGCTTTTGAGAAAGCCGCGCAAAAAGTTTCGGGGTGTATGGAATGTCACGTGGTGACAGGTGAATTCGACTACTTCATGCTGATCCGCACACGGGACAGCGAGAGCTTCAACAAGCTGCATGCCGAACAATTGCTTTATCTGCCGGGCGTACGGCAAGTGCGCAGTTTCATGGTGCTCAAGGAAATCTTGTCCACTACCAGCTTTCCCGTTTGAATCTGCTCGGTCTCGCAGTCAAGCTAAACGACATGGTCTCGCGGCACGATTAGAATGTCCTCGGCACATCAACCACAAAAAGGATTCTTACGCATGACATCGGACACGACAAACACGCAATTCGACAACGCCTCGGTCATCAAGCGCGCGAATATTTACTTCGATGGGAAATGCGTATCGCATACCGTTCTGCTTGGCGACGGCACGCGCAAGACGCTAGGCGTTATTTTCCCCGCATCGCTGACATTCTCGACGCAAGCCGCCGAGCAGATCGATGTCAACGCCGGACGCTGCCGCGTGCGCAATCCGGGCGAGGACCAATGGCGCGATTACGGTCCGGGCGAATCGATCGCGGTGCCGGCAAATACGAGTTTCGATATCGAGGTGATCGAGACGCTGGATTACGTCTGCCATTATTTTTGAGTTTTTGGCGGAACGTGACCGTGGTTGGACGCGTCCGATCGTCAGGTAAAGGGATGCCTCTTACCCTAATCCACCAGCGCCCCGTCGTCATCGAAAAACGGATACGGTCCATCAAACCGCTCCACATACGCGTGATGTGAGACCAGCCCGACATCGGCGTTCCAGTAATGCAGTGCGAACGCGCCGGGCTCGAGCACGAACCGCGAGGGCGCGTCGGCGTGAAGGTCCAGCACGACCTGATGCGCGGTCGATGGCGCTATGGATGCAATCGTTGCGCCAAAACGCCGATGCACCGGCCGATGCACATGTCCGCACAACACGCGCTCCACGTTCGGATGCCGTGATATCAACGTCGCAAGCTTCGCCGCGGCTTCGGCATCGAGCGCCATATCGTCCATATGCCCAATACCGGTCGCGAACGGCGGATGATGCAGCGCCACGATGACCGGCCGGCCACGCGCCTTGTCCAACTGCCGTTCGAGCCATTGCAAGCGTGCGTCGCACAAGGTCCCCGGGCTTGCACGAGGAATCTGCGAATCGAGCGCGATGATCCGCAACTCGCCCAGGTCGAACGCGAATTGCACGAAGTCGGTACCTGTACCCTCTTTCTGCAAATAATCGGTGTCGAAAACCTCGCGCAGCGCAGCCCGATCGTCGTGATTGCCGACCATCAAATACACCGGCATCGTCAGCGGCTTCAAACAGTCGGCCACATGCCGATACTCGTCCACCGTCCCGAAGTCGGTCAGGTCCCCGGTCACCAAAACTGCGTCGGGCCGCGGACTCATCGTGTTGAGACGCTCGACGCACTTGCGCAGGCAGGCAGCGGTATCGACCTTGCGATACGCCAGCGCGCCCGGAACCTTGATATGCAGATCGGAAATTTGAGCTAACAGCATGACAACATTCTCCTGATGTTTTAGTGCAGTGCGACCCAGCCCTCGTCGCGTACCGATATCCCTACCATGGTCCCCTGCGCCAGTTCCACGCGGCCTGGGACATCGACGATCAAGGCATCGGCGGCGGCATCCCTGATTTTCAGGCGCGTGCGTTCGCCCAGGAACACCGCCGACTCAACCGTGCCGCGTAATTGCGCGGACTCGGGATTGACGAGTTCGGCGTCTTCCGGCCTGAAGAAAACTTCTGCGCGTGCGCCATTCGGGACACGTAACTGCGCAACAAGTCCCTTTACGTCGATCGTGCCGCCGGAGGCGATCAACGCATCATCGCGGCATTCTGCCGCCACGCGATTCAACGTGCCGATAAACTGCGCGACCGCGCGCGTCGCCGGCCGATAATAAATTTCGCGCGGTGTACCGCATTGTTCGATCCGTCCCGCGCTCATCACCACGATACGATCAGCAAGCGCCATCGCCTCGGACTGATCGTGCGTGACATAAATGCTCGTCACGCGCAGCTCGCGCAACAGCGCGTTCATCTCGGCGCGCAAGGTTTCGCGCAGGCGTGCATCGAGCGCGGTCAAGGGTTCATCGAGCAACAATACGCGCGGCCTCGGCGCCAACGCGCGCGCGAGCGCAACGCGCTGACGTTGTCCGCCCGACAACTCGGTAATCGGCTTGTCGGCGTGCGCGGTGAGTTCTGTCATCGCCAGCAATTCGTCGACCCGGCTACGCGCCGCCGATGCATCCACCTTCTGAATCCGCAGACCATAACCCACGTTGCCGCGCACCGTGAGGTTGGGGAACAACGCGTAGTTCTGGAACACCATGCCAACCTGACGGCGTTCAATGGGCAGCGCGGTGACATCGTCCGCGCCAAAGCGGACGTGGCCGCCCGCATCGGGTTTTTCGAGCCCGGCGATCAGGCGCAAGGTAGTCGTCTTGCCACAACCGGATGGCCCGAGCAGAACGAGCGTTTCGCCGGGTTCTATCGACAGATCGACGGGTTCGAGCACGCGTTGTCCGCGGAATGTTTTCGCGCATCGGCTGAGGGTGACGGGAACGGCTTCGAGTCTCATCGCGCGGTCTTGACGGTTGGGGTTTGAACAGGCTCGGCTTCGGCAAGCGCGGGCGCACGCCGCAACGCACGCTTGCGCTTCGCCGCCGCGCGAGCACTTTGCGCACCGGCGGGATCGACGCCGAGCCACTGCATCGCGATCAGCAACGGCAGGGTCATCAACAAGAAAAGTATCGTGTACGCGCTGCCGATTTCAAGCCGCATGGACGCATATGCATCGGCGAGTCCCACGGGCAGAGTCTTCGTATCGGGCGTATGAAGCATCCACGTAAGATTGAATTCGCCGATAGACAAGGTCAGCACAGCAAGCGCGCCGGCAACAATGCCGGGCCGCGCATTGGGCAACACAATGGTGAGAAAACGCTGCATGAAAGATGCGCCAAGACTCGCCGCGCCTTCTTCCATTGTGCGCAAATCCGTTCCGGCGCACACGGCTGCGACCGAGCGCACCATGAACGGCAGCGTGAATACAACATGTCCCGCCACAATGAACCACATGCTCGACCGGAAGGCGCTCCATCCGCCATACACGGACAGCAGCGCGAGCGCCGTGGCAAGTCCGGGCAACGCGATCGGCAAGACGAGCAGTTCTTCAACCCACCGCGCCGAGCGGCTGTTGCTGCGCGCAAGCGCATAGGCAGCGGGCACGCCTATCGCAAGCGTGATAGCGAGCGTGGCGAGCGCGATCTCTATGGATAACCACACAGAGCCCTGGTACATCGCCCATACCTGTCCGAGCCACTTGAGCGTGAGTCCGCTCGATACCCCGCGAAAGTAATTCACGGTCAGACCGGCCATGACCGACATCACAACCGGCACGACCATGAACGCAACGAGCGCGAGCGTGACAATGACTTGCCCGGCCACGAGCAAGCCGCGCGGCTTCATGAATTCAGGCATCGCGCAACCTCACGCCGTGGCCGCGACAGTCGCGCCCGTGAGGCTGCGCGCGACCGCGAGCACGGCCCACGTCACAAGGCCGAGCACGATGGACAAAGCCGCCGCCGTCGCCAGATTCGCGTTGAGGGTGAACTCGGTGTAGATGGTCATAGGCAAGACGTCGAGGTCGGTGGCGAGCGTGAACGCGGTGCCGAATGCGCCCATCGCGGTCGCGAAACATACGGCGCCCGCCGCGATCAACGCGGGCATCAGCGCGGGCAGGACGACATCGGCGAAGATCCGCCAGGGCGACGCACCCAGCGAACGCGCCGCCTCTTCCAGCGACGCGTCGAGCTTGGTTGCGGCCGCCATGACGGTCACGATCACGCGCGGTATCGAGAAATACAGGTAGCCGAGAAACAGGCCGCTGAGCGAATACGCGAACACCCAGCGGTCGCCCGTCAGCCGTGTCGAGATAGCGCCAATCAAACCCTGGCGCCCCGCGAGCATGATCACCATGAATCCCACCACCACGCCCGGGAACGCCAGCGGAAACGTCAGCAGCGCGACCAGCAAGCGCTTTGCCGGTACATCGCGGCGCGCGAGAAACAACCCCGCCACCGTCGATAATGCCAGCGTCACCGCCGTCACCGCCACCGACAACGCAATCGTCGCGGCGAGGCTATGCAGATATCGCGCATTGGTCAGGACCTCGCGATACGCGGTGAACGCATTCGGCACGGCGCTTGCCTGCAGCAGCGCCACCAGCGGCAGCAGCCAGAACGCGATGAATACTGCGAGCGCCGGTGCAAGCATTGCAATGCGCGCGCGCGTGGAGAAGGTGGAATCCTGCATGGCTGAAATGTCAGTGCATCACACGAAGATATTCTTCGCCGAATGCGCTTTGTTTCGCGGCCATCTTCGCGAAATCCACGTCTTTCGCACGCGCATAGTCGGAAGCTGGCAGGAACTTCGCGGCAACGTCGGGAGGCAACGCAGCGCCGCGCACCGGACGCAGGAACGCGTTGGCCCAAAGACGTTGCCCTTCGTCGGACAGCACGAAATCAAGCACTTTCTCGCCATTCGCCTGATGCGGCGCGCCTTTCACAAGGCTCATCACATACGGCACGACAATCGTGCCCTCCTTCGGAATCACGAACTCCACGTTCGCGTGATCCTTGTATTTCGCACGATAAGCATCGAAGTCATAGTCGAGCAGGATCGGAATTTCGCCGGACATCACGCGTGCGTAGGCGGTCTGCTTCGGCACGATCGGCGCGTTCGCCTTCATCTTTGCGAACCAGTCGAGGCCGGGCTTGAAGTTGTCGAGCGTGCCGCCGAGCGCCTGGTTCACCGCGACCGCGCCCGCATAGCCCACGAACGCCGACGACGGATCGAGATAACCCACCATGCCCTTGTATTCGGGCTTCAGCAGATCGGCCCACGAACGCGGCACGGGCTTGCCATCGAGCGCGTCCTTGTTGACGAAAAAGCCCAGCGTGCCCGAGTGGATTGCGAACCAGTAACCGTTCGGATCCTTCATGCCTGCAGGGATATCGTTCCAGTGCGCGGGCTTGTACGGCTGCACGAGATCCTTGTCCTTCGCCTGGAACGCCGACGAAACGCCGAGATACACCACGTCCGCAATCGGGCTCTTCTGCTCGGCCATCATCTGCGCGATCGCCTGGCCCGAATTCTTGTTATCGAAGGGTACGCGAATGCCCGTTTGCTTCTGGATCGCTTCAATCTGGCTCGCCCAGTCCGCCCATTCCGGCGGGCAGTTGTAGCAGATCGCGGTGCCTTCGGCATGGGCCGCGCCGGCCGCGCAGAAGGTGGCCGTCGCTGCGAGCAGCGTGGCGAGGACTTGACGGATTTTCATGCAGGGTTCTCCGGTTCGAGAGCGGCCATCCGGGCCGCGGGTTCGATATATGACGCGATAGTCGCGCCGATTCGCACGCTATGAGGCAACTTGAAGGCAATGGGGTCGAGCGCGTCATCCGGGTCGCCGGGCAAGCCCAGTTGCTTCGCAAGACGAAGCCACGCATGCCGGCCAATCTCCCGATTCGGCGTGGCGACGCTGGAAAGCGCGGTCGATAACCACTCGCCAAGCGGAATGCCGTCGAAGCCAAGCACGGAGATATCGCCAGGCACGGACAAGCCCGCGTGACGCAGGCCGCGAATCACGATCATCGCGAGGCGGTCGTTGCTGCAAAAGAGCGCGGTCGGACGGCGCAACGGGTCGGAGAGATGCGCGAGCAGGCTCGGCGGCAACTCCTCGGCGTTGAAATCCATTTCGAGCGGCGCGTAGGGCGTGAGGCCGGCGTCGAGCATCGCGTTCTCATAGCCGCGATACCGCAAGCGCGCGCGGTCGGATTCCGCGAACGATCCCGCCAGCATCAGCACGCGCTTGTGGCCGCGCTGCAGCAACGCGAACACGCCATCGCGAGCAGCCCGCCGGTTATCCACCGATACCGCCGCGCGGCGCACCGTGTCGTTATGCGCGAGCACATACGGCAAGTGGATGCGGTCGAGTTCGTCGAGCAGCGGATTGGATTCCGCATCGGCCACGGTCGCGATCAGGCCGTCCACGCGTTGCTCGCGCAAGGTCTCGATGGCGCGGCGTTCACGCGCGCTGTCATACGCGGTCGTCATCAGCATCAGCCGGTAATCGCTGGCGGACGCGGCTTCATCGATACCTTGCAGCGACTCCGCGAACACCGGATTGGCGAGCGTGGGCACGATCACGCCGACGAGCCGTGTGCGCACGCCGCGAAGCTGCCGGCCGCGTGCGCTCGGCATGAAGTCGAGCGCTTCAATGGACTCGCGCACCTTCGCGAGCGTCTCGGCATTGAGCAGCTCCGGCGTGTTGAGCGCACGCGATACGGTGGCAATGGACACGCCGGAATGCGCGGCGACGTCCCTGATGGTTGCGTGCATGACCCGGTTGTCCGAAAAAAATGAAAACGGTTACAGCGCCACGAATTATCGGAGCGCTGTGTGACGCCGCCATGACCATGCACTGCCAGCATGTCATCTTTTTGGAACCCGCCCTTACCAACTCTTTCTGCTTGTTATGTGGAAGTAACCATGACGAAAGCGGAGCGCCTTTTGGGGTTCATGTGCAGGTGTTCCAATGCGGACGGATCGAAAAATGGTCTTCAAGTCCGGACTCGTCCCCAAAGGCCACACGGCCACACGCTTTACACACAACAAACGACATCGGAGCTTCACACATGTTTCGTCGAGCCCTATTGGTTGGCGTACCCACTGCAGCAATGGCCATTGGCCTGTATGCGTGCGGTGGCGGCAACGACAGCAACCCCGACTCGTCACAGTCGATCCAGAACCGTCTCGCGACGGCCACACCGATCAAGCACGTCGTGGTGATCTACAACGAGAACGTTTCGTTCGATCATTACTTCGCGACCTACCCGAACGCAGCGAACCCGGCCGGCGAGCCGGCGTTCACGGCCGCGGCAGGCACGCCGGCGGTGAATGGCCTGAGCGGAGCGCTGCTGACGGCGAACCTTAACTTCACGAACACGGCGAACGGCACGGCTGCTGCGAACCCGTTCCGCCTCGACCGCACGCAAGCCGCGTCGGCCGACCAGAACCACGCTTATCGTGCAGAACAACAGGCCTATGACAACGGCGCAGCCGACCTCTTCCCGAAGTTCACGGGTAAGGGCACGGCAGGCGGCGCTGGCTCGTTCGGTACGGCTGGCCAGGTCATGGGTTACTACGACGGCAACACGGTCGGAGCCCTGTGGAACTATGCGCAGCACTTCGCGATGAGCGACAACGCCTACACGGACACGTACGGTCCGTCGACGCCGGGCGCGCTCGAAGTGGTGTCGGGGCAGACCAACGGCATGCAGATCGTCAAGGCGAGCCAGGGTCCGGTCAGCGCGACGAACACGGGCGGCTACTACGTCAACGACGGCCAGGGCGGCTTCACGATGATCAACGACGTCGACCCGGCGAACGACGTGTGTTCGAGCACGACCGACACGGCGTTGATGGCAGGCAAGAACATCGGCGACCTGCTGAACGCGGCGAACATCTCGTGGGGCGGTTTCATGGGCGGCTTCAACCTGGCCACCGTGAACAGCAACGGCACGACGTCCTGCAAGCGCAGCACGTTGTCGCCGGTAGTGGGTCAGGCAACGGCCGACTACGTGCCGCATCACAACTGGTTCCAGTACTACACGTCGACGGCCAACCCGACGCATGCGCGTCCGAGCTCCACGGCAGTTATCGGCTTGTCGCTCGAAGCCGATGGCAAGACGCCGGAACCGGCTAATCACCAGTACGACACCGACGACTTCTTTGCATCGGTCAAGGCTGGCAACTATCCGTCGGTGAGCTTCATCAAGGCGCCGGCGTTCCAGGACGGCCATGCCGGCTACTCGGATCCGCTCGACGAACAGGCGTTCACCTCGAAGGTCGTCAACTTCCTGCAGCAGCAGCCGGATTGGGCGAGCACCGCTGTGATCGTGGCGTGGGATGACTCGGACGGCTGGTACGACCATGCCTTCGCAACGCCGACGGCCGCTTCGTTCGACGCAAATGCAGACCAGTTGAGCAGCGCCGGCAAGTGCGGCACGGGCACGGCTCCGCTGGGTGTGAAGGGCGCGCCGGTCAATGGCCGTTGCGGTCCGGGCACGCGTACGCCGTTCGTCGTGATCTCGCCGTGGGCGAAGGTGAACTACGTG
Organism: Caballeronia sordidicola; assembly: GCF_001544455.2. Classification (GTDB taxonomy): domain Bacteria; phylum Pseudomonadota; class Gammaproteobacteria; order Burkholderiales; family Burkholderiaceae; genus Caballeronia; species Caballeronia sordidicola. The sequence goes on along the minus strand of NZ_FCOC02000030.1, from coordinate 14,027 downwards.
GACCACACGCAGATCAGCCAGGCATCTGTCACGCGCTTCATCGAAGACAACTGGCTCAATGGCAATCGCCTGGGCGGCGGTTCGTTCGATGCAACGTCCGGCAGCATCATGGGCCTGTTCAACTTCAGCGGCGCGGGTAACAACCCGAAGGTGTTCATCGATCAGAACCTGGGCACGCCGGTGGCATCGGTTCCCACCATCTGATTTTTGCTTTCTTGCTTGGCGCCCGCGTCGCAGCCTGACGCGGGCTGATGTTTGAAGTCCGCTTTGTGCCTCGTCGCCGTCCCTTCAAGGGCGGCGACTTTTTCACTACTGCTTCCCGTATCCCCAGGCCCCATGTCGCATACCGCCACACCTTCCATGTCGCCGAATGCCGGGCAGAAACCACGCCTGCCGCGTCCGAAAATCGTCCTGCTCTGGTGCATCGCCACGGCGCTCGCCGCCGCGATCGCGTTTTGCGTTTGGGCCGTGCTATATCCGGCGACCGTGCCCGCGCGCGTGGGCGACATTGTGGAAGACCTGACGGGCGCGAACCCGAATCCCGTCCTGCTGAGCCGTCCGCCGGTCGCGCCGCTGAGCGCGGTGGCGTTGCTTGGCCAAAAGATTTTCTTCGATAAATCCCTGTCCGCATCGGGCACGCAATCGTGCGCCTCGTGCCACAGTCCCGACCGCGCGTTCGGACCGCCCAACAACCTGTCGGTGCAACTGGGCGGACCGCATATGACGTTGCAGGGTTATCGTCCGCCGCCTTCGCTGATGTACCTGTATTTGCAGCCTAATTTCAGCATCGGGCCGGATGCCGGCGAAGCGGAAGCGCCGCCCGACTTTGCCGCCCTCGCCTCCCAAGCTGCCGGCACCGCCCGGGCGCAAAAGAACGCGGGCGTTGCGCCTGCCGCGCCCGCAATGGTCCCGCAAGGCGGTTTCTTCTGGGACGGCCGCGCCGACACGCTTCAGGCCCAAGCCTCGGGCCCGATGCTCAATCCTGTTGAAATGGCGAACACGAGTCTCGACGATGTCTCCGCCAAACTGCAGCGCACCGCTTACATGGGCGACTTCAAGCAGTTGTTCGGCCCGAACATTTTCAAGAGCACGGAGCTTGCGACCGCCGAAGCCATGTTCGCCGTCGCGCGCTATCAGATCGAGGAACAGGCGTTCCATCCGTATTCGAGCAAGTACGATTACTGGCTCGAGGGCAAGGCGCGCCTGACGCAAGCCGAGTTGCACGGCCTGCGTCTTTTCAACGATCCCGACAAGGCCAACTGCGCCGGCTGCCACTTGTCGAAGCCGAGTTCCGACGGCACGCCGCCGATGTTCACGGACTACCAGTACGAAGCGCTGGGCGTACCACGCAATACCAAACTCACGATCAACCAGGATCCCAAGTTCTTCGACATGGGTGTGTGCGGCCCCTTCCGCAGCGACATCAAGGACCAGACGCAATATTGCGGCATGTTCCTCACGCCTACGCTGCGCAACGCCGCCACGCGCCAGGTCTTCTTCCACAACGGCGTCTATCATTCGCTCGACGAAGTCATGTCGTTCTACAACGAGCGCAATACCGCGCCCGAAAAGTTCTATCCAAAGGGCGCCGACGGCAAGGTCAACAAATACGACGACCTGCCCGCGAAATTCCACGCGAACGTCGACGTGGCCGACGCGCCCTTCGACCGCAAGCTTGGCGACAAGCCCGCGATGACGGACCAGGAAATGAAGGACATCATCGCGTTCCTGAAGACGCTGAATGACGGCTATCGCAAAGGCTCCTAGCCTGGGCGCTTGCCGAGCCTGATGCTGGTCGTGTCGGCGGTGAGGTAACCCACGGTGGCCCCGAAGCGGTCCTTGTAGTTGGCCCGCACGAGCGGGTCCAGCGTGGCCTTCACCTTGTCGTGGACCGGGCTTTCCCAGTCGCCGGCATGCTGGAAGTTGGTCATGATGTAGGTCCAGCCGTTGATTTCATCGACAGCATGAAGGCCGGTGGATTCCGCGCCGGCCGGACACGACAACACCCGCGACAAAGTCTTCGTGTCCACGTTGTAGGCCCACAGGAAGTTGTTCACGTGCATGCTCGAATCTTCGCCAATGAAGAGCGTGCGCAGTTTTTCCGAGAACTTCAGGTTGTCCGGATTCGCGATCTTCGCGGCGCTCGCCGTGTTGCCGAGCGCATCGGGCGCGGCGAGGTCTTCGCCCACGAGCGCGGCAGGCGCTGCCATGTCGACCGGCACCCATTCGCTGTCGATAGCCGCGCCGCTCGTGTCCTTTTGCCCTGACTTCAGATTGAGCGCGTAGACCGCGCCCGCGTTGATCGCCGCATCCACGGCGACATCGGTCGATGCCGCATTGCCCTTCACCATCGACTTCTCGACGCGCGACATCGCCGTGTAGACGATCTTGTCGGCTGCGTTGACGGTCGTGCCTTCCAGTTTCGTGAAGCCAAGGCTTCCGCCAATCAAGGCGGCATAGCGATGCGTTTCCAGGTACGCGGCTGCCTTTTCCATGCCCGGCTTGATGCGGATCCAGTTGAACGTGCCGTTGTAGTTGATCTTGCTGAAGCTTGTATCGAGCGGATCCTTGGTCGCGACATCCATGATGTCCGACGCCTTCAGGCTCGAAGCCAGTGCCTGGATTTCGGCGCTGGCCGCGTGGCCGATCCTGATCCATGTCAGGTTCGCCGAACCCGCTCCCGCCGATGACGTCTGCGCCCACTTCGCCACATACAGCGTGCCGGACGACAAATCCTCCGCCCGATCCGCAATGAACATGAACAAGCCGCCGTTGGTGGCGTCGTCGCCCATCATGACCGTGCGCATGTCCGGCATGACCTGAACCAGTTCGTGCGAGATGCGCCCGAGGCAATAGTGCTTCTTGATCGTGCCGGTGCCGTCGGGGTTCACCGTCACTTCCGGCAGGTGGCCGTAGTTGTACGGATTGGCCCGCGCCTCGTCGCCGTAAAGGCTCGTGCTGTAGGCCTTGAACTGCGCGTTGCTCGAAATGGTCGTTGCGTCCGGCTCGTACTCCTCGCTCGACAAATGCGTGTTCCATGGCGAAAGGCTCGCGCCGCACGTGATCCACAGTCCATTCACTTTCGACGTATCCACGTTGTGATACTTGACGAGCGTGAGCTTGCCCGTGGTCTGGTCCTGATCGAGCGTCAATACCGCGATTGGCGAGGGCAACTGTCCATACGCCGAGACCAGGTTTTGATCGCGCGTTGCATATTCGAACTGGACGACCGCGAACACTGCCCGGCCCTTGATGCCGGCGACCGTCGGTTTATCCAGTGACAGCAGTGAGCTGCCGTCCGGGCAATCCGAATAGAACTGGCGCTCCTTGCCCGGCACCGACCGGTCGATGATCGGCTGATTGTTGATGTCGTAATAACCGCCGCTCAGGATCGTGCCGCCGTTGCCGTTCGGGACCATGTCGCCGGTCACGAAGAATGGCTGGTACGCGAGCTTGTAGTCCTGCGTGCTGCCGTCGCTCATGGACACGGTGAGCGTGGACGCAACGGTGGTCGTCGCCATGGCGGCGGCGTTGGCAAGAGAAGGCGCGGCCATCGATGAAAACGCCGCCGACTTGAACGATGCAGGCGTGCTGGCGACGGCGTCGTCGCTGCCGCCGCATCCGGACAGCAGCGTCGACAGGGAGAAAGCGCCCAAGGGCAGCATGGGCGCGCCCGCCAGTAGCTTCAAGGCTTTACGGCGCGACGGGTTGGCTTCGTTGGCTTGCTTGGGCTGCTCTTGCATTTCGTCTTCGAGTCCTGTTTTGTGGGTGGGCCGCGCCCGGTTTTTGAATTCACCGATACGCGATGAAGGCGAAGTGTAAGTTTCATTAATGAAAGCAATATGACAGCTAACAGCATCCAATTTGGAAGCGAATATATGAGGCGGCATCGGGTTTGCTAAATGCTGCAGGGAAAGGCAGACCGTCCCTCCACCACCGCAGGCATCCCGTGACGACCGAGACAAAGCTGGATAAACCCCTCAGCGAACTCCTTCAAGGCACGCTGAAAAAACGCTTGAACGCTTCGTTGCGAGATGTCTTTGGTCTCGATGCACTGCGACCCGGCCAGGAGCAGGTCATACGCAGCGTCATGGACGGCCGCGACACGCTCGCCGTCATGCCAACGGGGGCCGGCAAGTCGCTGTGCTACCAGCTTCCGGCGTTGCAGCTTGGCGGCTTGACGCTCGTGGTGTCGCCGCTCATATCGCTGATGAAGGATCAATCGGACAAGCTGCGCGAATCCGGCATTGCGGCCGTTGCGCTGCACAGCGGGCTTTCGGCTGAGGAGGAACGGCAGGCGATTCGCGATATCGATTCAGGCGACAGCCGCTTCTTGTTCCTGACGCCCGAGCGGCTGGCGAAGGCCGATTTCGTCGAGATGCTCAACGAGCGCGACAAGGACGGCAAGCCCGAAGTCCAGTTGATCGTGATCGACGAGGCGCATTGCATATCGCAATGGGGCCATGACTTCCGTCCGGCTTTCGTGGAAATGCTGCAATCCATCAAGGCGCTCGGCAGGCCGCCCGTTCTGGCGCTTACGGCAACCGCCACGCCCGCGGTCGTCGCGGACATTCTGCGCGAACTCGACATGAAAGACGCGCAGGTCATCAACACCGGGGTGTATCGCGACAACCTGCGGTTCGCGGTCGAACAGTTGACCAATCCGCGAGAGAAACGAACGCGCTTGCTCGAACGGATCGCGGCGCTGGATGGCACGGGCGTTGTCTATTGCTCGACCGTTGCAGAATGCAACGCGATTCATGTGGAACTCGTGGAAGCGGGGATAGAAGCCGAGCGGTACAACGGCAGGATGTCCGCTTCGGAGCGCACAGCGGCGCAAGATGCGTTCATGGAAAACCGCTGCCGTGTAATGGTGGCGACCAATGCGTTCGGCATGGGGATCGACAAGCCTGACATTCGTTTTGTCATTCATCATCAGATGCCGGGCAGCCTCGAAGCCTACTATCAGGAAGCAGGGCGAGCGGGACGCGACGGCGGCGAAGCGCACTGCATTCTGTTGTTCGAACTAAAGGACAAGCAGGTGCAGCAGTTCTTTCTGAGCGGCCGGTATCCGGGCGCCGAGACACTCGCGCGTTGTGCCGACGCCTTGCGCCGGCTCGCGCGTGAGAGCGAACGCAAGACCATCCATGCACCTGTGGACGCATTGCACGAAGCACTGCCGGACATTGGCGTGAACAAGCTGCGAACGGTATTGTTGGTGCTGCAGGACATGCGGATACTGCGACGCACGAGCAAGGGCGCCGTGACCGCTCTGAGTGACGGCGTGCCGCATGACATGGAGGAGGCCGCGCAACGCTTTACCGCGATGGCCGCGCATGATCGCGAAGTGCTGGAGCGAATGATCGGTTACGCGCAAAGCGGACAATGCAGATGGCGCATTCTGCTCGATTATTTTCACGCCCATCTCGATGCGGCGCGTTTGCATGTCTCGACATCCAGCATGCCCGATGAACTCGATGGCGGCGTCTGCTGCAAATGCGACAACTGTGTTTCACCGCCTACGGTCATGCCAAGCCCGCGCGAACTGCAGCAGCCTGCGTCAACACCCGGGCGCGCCGTCAAAACGTGGCATCCCGGCGATGCGGTTCAGGTGCGCAAGTACGGCGCCGGCAAAGTGGAACTCGTGAGCGGCGACCGCGTTGCCGTTTCATTTCCAGACGGCGAAACCAGGACATTCATTGCACGCTATGTAAAGGCCGCGCGTTCGTGAATGCGTTGTCTTTACCGACCCTCGAATCAAGGAGTTTTCATGAAACACGATCGTGAATCGACGCTTCATCCGGCAGACGTTTCGTATGAGGCGCTCAGGCTCGCGCCGCGCGAATGGGTGCCGAACAACAGCCGTTTGCCGGTGCTGATCTACCGGCGTGCGCTCGATCCATCGACGAAAGATCTCGGCAAGGCCTTCGAGGCGCTGTTCACGCGCAACGAATGGCCGCCGCAGTGGCGCGACAGCATTTTCGACTACCACCATTTTCATTCCACGGCGCATGAAGCGCTCGCGGTGATATCGGGGAAAGGGAACGTGATTATCGGCGGTCCGGGCGGCGACGTGATCTCGTTCGAAGCCGGCGACGTAGTGCTGCTTCCAGCCGGAACGGGCCATTGTCTTCAATCGACGGAAGGACGCTTTCAGGTTGTCGGCGCGTACCCGGAAGGGCAGCAATGGGACATCCGGCGCGACGCGTTGTCGAAGGAAGAAATCGCTGCAATGGAAGCGTTGCCGTTTCCACGCAGCGACCCCGTATCGGGAAGCGAAGGTCCGTTACTCGATCAATGGAAGTGACGCCTACTCCATGACGATCTGAACCTTGACGTCGGACGGATTGCCGCTCGCCGCTTCTTCGAAGGCCTTGATGCCGTCCGCGAATGCGAACGAGCGCGAGATGAACGGCTTCACATCAAGCCGGCCCGACGCGATCAATTGGATGGCGCGCGGGAACATGTTGGCGTAGCGGAACACCGATTCCAAACGCGCTTCCTTGATCTGCACGGCGACTATATCGATAGGAACCGGATGCTGCGGCATGCCTACCAGAACGATGCAGCCGCCCGGGCACAGCAGGTCGACAATGCCATCGAACGCCTTTTCGTTGCCGCTTGCTTCGAAGACAATGTTAGCGCCCCAGCCGCCGGTGAGTTCGGCGACGACGTCCTTGACCTTGCGATCGCGAATATTCACGGCGGTCACGCCCTGCACGCCGCCTATCAATTCAAGTTTCTCCGGCACGAGGTCGCACACGATCGCGCGGCTGCAACCGCCGGCAAGAGCCGCCAGCGCGCACATCATGCCAATTGTGCCCGCGCCGAGAATGACGGCTACATCCCCCGGTTTAATCTTCGCCTTGGTCGCGGCCTGCATGCCGATAGCCAGGGGTTCGACGATGGCGCCCTCGCCAAAGCTCACGTTGTCGGGCAACTTGAACGTGAACGCCGCCGGATGCACCACGAAGGGCGTGAGGCATCCATGAACCGGCGGCGTTGCCCAGAAGCGCACGCTCGGATCGAGGTTGTACATGCCCTCGCGCGAGGCGCGTGATTCCATATCGGGTACGCCCGGCTCCATGCAGACGCGATCGCCCGCTTTCAGATGCGTGACTTCGTCGCCGATCTGGATCACCGTGCCCGCCGCTTCGTGACCGAGCACCATGGGTTCGTTCACGACAAACGGTCCAATGCGGCCATGCTGATAATAGTGAATGTCGCTGCCGCAAATGCCGACCGTATTGATCTGGATGCGCACGTCGCGCGGCCCCACGACTTGCGGCAATGTGAACGGACGCAAGCTGATGCGGCGCGCTTCTTCAAGAACCAGTGCTTCCATGATTGAAGCCCTCTGCAAATGGGTAACGTGGATAAAAGAGTTCAGCCGGCTTGAAAACCGCCGTCCAGTGCAAGGCTTACGCCATTGACCATGCTTGAATCGTCACTGAGCAAATAAGCGATCGTGCGCGCCGCTTCTTCGGGCTGCACGAACCGGCGCAGCGGAATACGCGCCAGCATGGGATTCGACTTGGCGGGTTCGCTCCAGACTTTTTCCGCCATGGGCGTGAGCGTGACAACCGGATTGACCGTGTTCACGCGGATGCCGTGCACGCCGAGTTCGACCGCCATCACGCGGCTCAGTGCATCGAGCGCGGCCTTCGATGCGCAATACGAAGCATGCAAGGGTGTTCCGACTTGGGCCGCGATGCTCGACACATTCACAATCGCGCCGCCCTTCCCTCTGGCGATCATGCTGCGTGCGCATTCCTGGGCGACGACCATTGCGGCGCGAACGTTGACGGCCATGGTGCGATCGAACGATTCCGTGGTCGCGTCGAGGAAGGGCTCGAGATCGACAATGCCCGCGCAGTTCACGAGCAAATCCACCGGCTGCGCTTCGCGTGCCGCTTTCAATGCCGCTGCCGCATCTTCCAGATCGACTGCAACCGTCTTGCAATCGATCAGCGCGCTCAACGCATCCAGATCGGCTTGCGACCGGCTCAACGCGACCACGTATGCGCCGCGCTCCGCCATCAGACGCGCGCTCGCATAGCCAATGCCCTTGCCCGCGCCGGTGATCAGCACCGTCCTGCCTTCAAACTCGCGATTACGATCCACGTTCATGATGTTCTCAAGGTTCATCGCAGAGACGGCGCGCGGTCTCTTCGTCTGTCACCAGCACCGACGGATAACGCCCGCGCAACGCGGCGCGCGTGACCGCAAATTTTTTCGCGCCGCCGCTTACCAGCACCACGCGGCGGATCTTGCGCAGGTCTTCAAGCGTGATTGCAACCGTGCGGCGGTTCAGCGGATGATCGATAGCCTCGCCATCCGCGTCCATGAAGTGCCCGAGCATGTCGCCCACCGCGCCCGCTTTTTCAAGCGCGCGCACCTGTTCGGGATCGTTGATGCCATAGGTCACCACGAGCGATTCCGTCAGATCGCCGCAGGTCAGCAATGCCAGATCCGACTGGCGCGCGCGCTCATAGGTCTCGCGTACCGCGTCTTCCTGCAACAGCATGTCGCGCACTTTCTGGCTGCTCACGTAAATAGGCGCCGCGAACAGGAAACCGTCCGCCTGGCACAGGTTCGCGAAGTCCGAGACAATATCGAACGTGTTGATGCTCGGGCAATGCGACAGCCCGCCTTGCAGCGACACCGCCGATACCGGCCCGTAGGCGCGTTGCGGCAACGCGCGCAGCACGGCGCGGATCGTGCGTCCCCAGCCAAGCCCGATGGTCTGCCCGGCCTCGATCTGGCGCGCAAGATAGTTCGCACCGCCAATCCCGATTGCGGCCATGTTCGCTTCGTTATCGGCGCCGGTTGGAACCACGACCGCGGCTTCCAGGCCGAAGCGTTTGGTGAGCGCTTCTTCGAGCGCGACACACGGCGCGAGCCGGCTGTTGATGGTGATCTGCACCATGCCGGATTCGCGGCTCGCGGCGAGCAGCCGGTTCACGCGCACGCGATTGCTGCCAATGCGCTGCGCAATCTCCTGTTGCGTGAGGTTGCCGACGTAGTAGTGCCACGCCACGCGCGCCTGCAACTCCTCTTCGGTATCCACAGAGGGTTCGGCGAGCGCGGTGACGGCGGGCGGTGCGGACTTGTTCATGTGCGTGATGGGTTTCGATAAGGACGGCGCGATGGTAATCCACCCATGCTTGCACCGCCCTGCACGGCACCTTTCATTTCACCGCGCCCATGGTCAGCCCCTGCACGAGCCGGCCCGATACCGCCAGCGCGAAGACGACCATCGGCAGCACGATCAGCGTGCCGGTCGCCATGATTTCGCCCCACGGCAATTCGTATCCGCTCATGTAGCTCGTCGCTGCAACGGGAGAGGTGATGGCGTCGGTACGCGTGAGCACCAGCGCATACAGCAAGTCGTTCCATGAAAAGATGAATGCGAAGATCGCGGAGACCACAATGCCGGGCATGGCCAGCGGCAAGTTGATGCGCCAGAAAATGCGCCACGGCGAAGCACCGTCGAGACGCGCGGCTTCGTCGAGTTCAACCGGGATATTGCGGAACTGATCCGTGCAGATCCATACGACAATCGGCAGCGAGAATGTGAGGTAAAGCAGGATCAGCACGAGATGCGTATCGACAAGATCGAGCTTCGTTGCGATCAGGAAGAACGGCACCGCCAGCACGACAGGACTCACCATGCGGTTCGATATGAACCAGAACCAGAGGTCTTCCTTCCCGCGAAATTCGAAGCGAGCAAGCGCATACGCCGCGGGCGTGCCGAGCAGGATGGAGAGGAACGTCGCGCTGCTCGCGACAATCAACGAGTTCAGCAGACTCGCCGCGACATCATGCTCGAAGAGCGCATCGGTGTAGTGCGCGAGCGTCGGCGTGAAGACCCACACCGGCGGCACCGCGAGTGCGTCGGCCTGGCTCTTGAGGCTCGTGGTGACCATCCAGTAGAACGGAAACACGGACGTGAGGAACACGATCAGCAAGCCGATCACATGCCATACCGTTGCACGACGCCGTGCATTCCTGGCGCGTCGGGCGCGCGACGAAAGCGGCGCAATGGCTGCGGTGCCCGCCGTCGATGATGTGGATGTGCTCACACGGCCTCCCGATAAACAAAACGAATGTAGAGCCGCGACAACACGATCGTGAGGATCAGCAGCAGCACCGCCTGCGCGGACGCCATGCCTTGATCGAAGAGACGGAACGCGACGCGCTGGATATAGATGCTGATGAACTCGGTCGCCGTGCCGGGGCCGCCGCGTGTCATGGTGAACACTGCATCGAACATCTTGAGCATGTCGGCGGAACGCAGGATCAGGATGGCGGTGAGTCCCGGCAACAGATACGGCCGCTGCAAATGCCACAGGATCTTGCTCCACTTCGGCGTTTCCAGGCGCGCGGCTTCTTCCGCTTCTGTCGGCACCATGGCGAGACCGGCCAGCAGGATCAGCGCGCAGAACGGCGTCCATTGCCAGATGTCCATGATCATCACGGAGACGAATGCGAGCGTTGGGTCAGCCAGCCAGTCGAGCGGCGCAATGCCGAAGAAGCTCAGCAAATAGTTGACCACGCCGAACTGCCGGTTGAAGATCAGTCGGCCGATCAGTCCAACGACCGCATACGTGGTCGCCATCGGAATCACGAGGCCGACGCGCGCCGCAACACGCAGCCACGGCAATGCCGTGCGATGCAGCATCAATGCGGCAAACAGGCCGAACGCAATCTCGATGGGCAAGGTCAGGCAGAGGAATAACACAGTGCGCCCGAGCGCGCCCCAGAACGACGGATCAGTAAGCGTGGCGACGTAGTTGCCCAGACCGACAAACGGTGTGCCGGAAGCCAGGTCCGCAAGCTTGTACTGATGAAACGAGTTGTAGACCGCGAGCAGCAGCGGATAGATGCCGATGATCGCCAGCGCAGCGACGGCAGGAAACAAGAACCAGAACGCGGGCGAACGCGGCACGAAGCGAAAACGCGCGCGCGGGGGCGGACGCGAGGATGGACGCGTTACGCCTGTCGCTGGTGGAACCGTGGTCTTGAGCATGAAGCGTCTCCGCAGGTTGGCCTGGTTATAGCTTTAGCCAAGCAAGGCATCGCACATGCGATACCTTGCTCGCTGCCTTACTTGAGCAAAGGCTTCTTGCCGTCGTAGTAACCCGCCTTCTTCAATATGTCTTCCGTCTTCGTGCCAATGGTCTGCGCACCGTCCTTCACCGACACCTGGCCAAGCATGATCTTGCTGCCCCACTCGCCGATCACTTCGGACACAGCAGGCCATTCCGGGAAACGCGGCCGGTAGTCAGGCACCCCGCCTTGCCACGACTCCACCATGGGCTTGACGAACGGATACTTGCCCTGCACGTCCGCTTCCTTGTAGACCGCGGTGCGGCCGCTTACACCGCCCGCATCCAGATACGGTCTGGCCATTTCTTCGGACGTGATCCACTGAATGAACAACCATGACGCCGCCTGCTTCTTCGCATTCGACTTCGCATTCACCGCGAGCGAAAATCCGCCAAGCGCGGGCTTGAGTCCGGCCGGACCTTTTGGCTCGGTTGTGATCGCAAGACAATTGCCGATCTTGGATTTGCTGGGATCGGTGAGGGTCGGGTAGAACGCGGACCATTCCGTGATCATTGCAACCTGCCCTTGCGCAAGCGCGTTCACGGCCTCCGCATGGTCGTAATCCACAATGCCCGGCGGCATGTACTTCATCAGCTTTTGCCGATACTCGAGGCCCGCCTGCGATTGCTGCGACATCAGGTTCGACTTGAACTTCGCATCGAGCAACGAGCCGCCGTTGGGCCACAGCATGCGCATGAAACTGTCTGCGGATTGCGTTTCGCCGCGCCGCGATTGCAGCGCGTACGCGAACTGGTTCTTGTCGGGCTTGGTCAGCTTCGGCGCGTAGACGTTGAGCAATTCGTCCCATGTCTTCGGCGGTTCGTTGAAACCCGCGTCCTTCAACATGCATTTGTTGTAGAACATCAGGCCCGAGTAGTTATCGAACGGAAGACCGTAAGTGGTCTTGTCCCACGTGCCGAACGAATCCAGAAGAATGGGAAAGAAGCCCGGCAGGTTCAGCTTGGGGTCCGCGAGCTTGGGGTTGTCCGTGAAAGTCTTGATGGGCACGAGCCACTTGTTGCTCGCAAATTCGCCGATCCAGACCACGTCGACCAGCACCACGTCCTGGTCGCCGCCGCCCACAAAATTGAGCACCTGCTTTTCACGGGTGTTCTCGTAAGGGATAACCTCAGTGCGCACCTTGATGCCGGTTTCTTTCTCGAACTGGGGAATCAATTTCGATGCCGCCTTGTAACCTGGCCGGTCAAGAAAGATAGCCTTGATGGTCGTGCCGGAATAAGGCTCGGCAGCTTCCTTCAGCGTCCATGCAGACGCATTCGATACTGTTAGCAAGGATGTCGTAACGCCCAGCAGCGCGAACGCCGCCACCTGTGTGCATTGCTTCTTCATGCCTGTCTCCTGGGTAGTTCTTTTTAAAATGCCCAAAGCGGTCAAGGCCGGTTGAGCCGTCCAAGCGTGCTGAAGGTCCGACTTGTGCTGCGTTCCTGCCTGCGGTCTTCACGCGTTTTCACCAACGTCGTTTCACTTGTAATTTCAGTTTTACAATTGTATATTTGGACGCGAACAGGTTGTCAAGAACAAATTCGACAAGCACCGCTTGCTGCGTTGCAAGGCAGGACCGCATGCAACGCGCGTAACATTGCTCGAGTCCAATCCTCGGTATCGGGCATCTGCAGGAGACACGCATGAGTGCAGTTCAATTGCATCAGATCCGCAAGGCGTTTGCCGGCATGGAGGTGCTGAAGAGTGTCGACATTGAAGTGACCGACCGCGAATTCATGGTGTTCGTCGGCCCTTCCGGGTGCGGCAAGTCCACATTGCTGCGCACCATTGCCGGCCTTGAACGCAGCGACTCGGGGCAAGTACTGATTGGCGGGGAAGACGTCACGGAGCTCGAACCGTCGCAACGCGGCGTGGCGATGGTGTTTCAGTCATACGCGTTGTATCCGCATATGTCGGTGTACGAAAACATTGCGTTCGGACTGCGGATGATCAAGCTGCCCGAAGCGCAGATCAAGGAGCGTGTGCAGCGCGCCGCGCAAATTCTTCAGATCGAGCAATTGCTCGACCGCAAGCCGCGCGCGTTGTCGGGTGGCCAGCGCCAGCGGGTTGCAATCGGACGATCGATCGTGCGCGAACCCAAGGTGTTTCTTTTCGACGAACCCTTGTCCAATCTCGACGCCGCATTGCGCGTGCAGATGCGGCTTGAGCTGATCAAGCTGCATAAGCAGCTCAATGCAACCATGATCTACGTGACGCACGACCAGACCGAAGCCATGACCATGGCCGACCGGATTGTGGTGTTGAATCATGGGAAGGTCGAACAAGTCGGCTCACCGCTCGAGCTTTATAGATCGCCGGTGAACCGCTTTGTTGCCGGGTTTATCGGATCACCGAAGATGAATTTCCTGCCCGCGAAGGTTCAGCGCGCCGACGCCATGGGGGTAACGATCGGGTTGCCCAGAGGCGCGTCTATTGCGTTGCCGTTCGCAGCAGATGGTGTAAAAACCGGCGACACGCTGAGCTTCGGGATTCGCCCGGAGCATTTGATGGAGACGCCCGCGAGCGGCGCGGAAGGGAAGCTGACGGGCACGGTAATGGTGGTCGAGCACCTTGGCGGGGAAACCTTGCTGCATGTGAACCTGGATGGCGACGTTCTGATCCAGGTGAAAGGCTCAGGAGAATCGACAGCGGCTGACGGGCACTCCATAGACGCAGGTTTCAACCTGCGCCACACGCATCTGTTCCGGGAAAATGGCGAAGCGCTGAAGCGGCTGCGGACGGTGACAGCAAACACGGCAACGGTTTGAGCAAGCGCTTGCGGGAATAAAAAACGCGAGGCTCCCGCCTGCCGGAAGCCTCGCGTTATGCCCTGCCTATATGCCGCTATCTATCGATCAGTTCTTGATCAAACTCAGATAGTTACCGCTCGGATACGCCGTGTTCAGCCACGT
>NZ_FCOC02000029.1 GCF_001544455.2 Caballeronia sordidicola | reverse complement strand
TCGAGACGATCATCTGCTCGACAATGCGGATCTGGTTCGCGGTATCGGTTTCGTCCTTGATGCCGTTCGTGATGAGGGTGAACTTGTCGGTGTTATGCGCCTGATAATCCTTCGCGCCGGTTTCCATGGTCAGGAAAAACTCGTTCGCGAGCGACTTCATCACGAGCGCGACGGTGGGTTTTTTCGCCGTCTGAGCGAATGCCGATGAAACGGGCAGGAGCGAAGCTGCAGCAAATACTGCGGTTGCGGCGAGCACGCGGCGTCGGGCTTGATTGGGTTTGCGGGTCATGGAGTCTCCGGAGTCCGCTCTTCGGTCCGCCGTGCGGCAGCCGCGAGTCGTTTGGTCGTTAAATCGTTAATCGCTGGATCGCGAGATTTGCTCATTCGCCAACTTATTCGCCGCTTCAGGCGAGCACGCGGAACAAGCAATCTGAAAGGAAACCCAGGGTGGCATTTCCTTTGCCGCGAAGTGTCTGAAAGACCTTGGTCAAGCCATGAAGAGATGAGGCAAGGACGGTCTATCGAGGTCTAATGCTATCCTCGCGAATCGCGATATGCTACCTCTAAAATTGAAAGCGGGCGTTTCGAAAATGGAACACGTTGACTGGGACGATCTGCGCATCCTGCTTGCCATTGCGCGGGAAGGAACCATGCGGGCCGCGGCTTTGGCGTGCGACCTGAGCGCCGCCACGCTCTCGCGCCGGCTCACCGAACTCGAACGAAGATTAGGTGAACCCCTGATTGACCGCGTGCCGTCCGGCTGCACTGTGACGGCGTTCGGGCAGCAGGTCGTGACGTGGGCGGCGCAAATGGAAACCCTGGCGCATCAGATCGAACGCGCTGGCGACGTGACCGGTTCGCACGGTCTTGAAGGAACGGTGAGGATCAATGCCGTCGAATGGATGTCCTATATCCTGATGAAGCTGCTGGGCTCATTTCAGGAGCGGTTTCCGGGACTGGCAATCGAGGTGCTCACGTCGCAGCGCCCTTATAACCTTGCGCGTCGTGAAGCGGATATTGCAATCTGGTCGGAATGCCCGGACGAAGGCGATCTTTATGTGCGGCGCATTGGCAAGGTGCGCTTCGGGCTGTATGCATCGCGTGATTATTATTTGCGCCACAAGGTCGCGATCAAGAAGAGGGAGTGGAACAAGCTGTCGTTCGTGGGTTACGACGAGCGACGTGACGACCATCCCGCGGCGCGATGGCTCAAGAGCTTGCCAGGCGCACCCGAGCCGACTCTCAGATGCAGCTATCTCCTTGGCGTATTCGACGGCGTGCTGGGAGGCTCGGGCCTGGGCGTGCTCGCGCAACTCGCCGGCGATACAACCAGCGACCTAGTCTGCGTCGAACCGCATATCCGCGAACTCGATCAGGACGTGTGGATGGTGCTGCATCCGGCGCTTCGCGGGAGCGAGCGCATACGCGCGGTATCGAATCTGGTTGCGGATATTTTTCGATGATCTAGGCAACCGCCTTCTGCACCGCTTTTCTGCCTAACAGGCAAACAACCAGCGTTGCTATGACGAGCGCGCACAACGCAAGCCGCAAGCCAAGAAAACCTGCTGCAAAGCCGATCAACGGCGGTCCGACCAGGAACCCGGCGTAACCAGCGGTTGCCGCCATCGACACGCCTACAGCCGGCGTGGAAGTCGAGCGCCCGGCTGCGCTGAAGATAACCGGCACAATGTTCGCAAGGCCAATTCCCACGAGCGCAAAACCCACGCAAGCGCTCACCACGTTCGGATAACCCAGCACCAGCGCTAGCCCGAGCGCCGCGATCAAACCGCCGATTGCCACCACGACGCTTGACCCGAGCCGGCGCACGGAGACATCGCCGACAACCCGGCACGCCGCCATCGCAAACGCAAACGACGAATAACCGAGCGCCGCGGCGCTTGCCTGTGTGTCGAGTGCGGAGCGCAGGAACACCGCGCTCCAGTCGGCAACCGCGCCTTCGACCAGCATGCAGAGAAACGCAAGGCCGGCGAGCTTCATGACGGCGCCGCTGGGCAGGACAAAACCGCTGACCGCCTCTTTCACGCGAGGTCCGATATCCCTGAGCGCAAAGAAAGCGCCGCTCAAGATAAGCACCGCGATCACGGCGTCGGGAATCAGGAGGCCGCCGGCCGTACCTATGCCGCTGGCCTGAAGCGCCGCGCCAGATGCCGCGCCGAGCAAGCCGCCCACGCTCCACGCAGCGTGAAACGACGACATGATCGGTGCATGCCATTCGCTTTCTATGGCGCTGGCGTGTCCGTTCATCGATACATCGAGTGCGCCGTTTGCCGCGCCCAGTACAAAGAGCACCGCGCATAACAACGCGAAGTCCGGCACGAATGCGGGCAAGGGTAGCGCGATCACGAATGCCACGCCAAGCAGCGCGGTCACGCGGCCACTGCCAAAGCGCGGCGCAAGGCGGCCCGCCAGCGGCATGGCGACAATCGCGCCCAGGGCAAACGCGAACAACGCGAGGCCG
Source organism: Caballeronia sordidicola (assembly GCF_001544455.2). Classification (GTDB taxonomy): domain Bacteria; phylum Pseudomonadota; class Gammaproteobacteria; order Burkholderiales; family Burkholderiaceae; genus Caballeronia; species Caballeronia sordidicola. Next base: position 63,879 of record NZ_FCOC02000029.1, on the reverse strand, counting down.
AGCGCGGTATCGCTCAGGGACAAGGCTTCCTTGATACGGGGAACCTCGACGGCCCACGCGCCTATTCCCAGTCCATTGGCAAGAAACACCGCTGTAGTGGCGACGCGTTCGGAGACGGGTTTCACGATGGTTTTCATGAGCGCGCCACCATCACGTTGCCGCACAGGTTTTCAAATGCGCCAACGCGTTCGGCGGGTGCATCGGCTTCCAGAATCAGGTAGTCGATACCCGACGCGGGCGCGACAAAGTAGGGTGCCGCAGTCATCAGTTTCTCCGATGTCATGGCTATGGCGACCTGTCCGCTCGACTTCACCATGGCGCGTTTTAGTTCGGCTTCCTCAGCGTCGAATGCGGCGACGCCTTCCAATGGTTCCATTGCGCAGGCGCCCAGGAAGCATAGATCGGCCTTGATCTGCTGGACCTGCAGCAAAGCGGTGGAACCGGTCGATCCCGCGCCGCGCGGATTCATGCGTCCGCCGATCAGGATGACGTCGATACCCTCGCGATCCATCAGCCGCGAGCAGGCATCGGGCGAGTTCGTCACGACCGTGAGGCTGGCGTTATTGGGAAGTGCGGCTGCAATTGCCACGTTGGTCGAGCCGGCGTCGAGCAGGATGATCTGCCCCGCCCGGACAATGCTCGCAGCCGTTGCCGCGAGCAGCGCCTTGCGGTCGCCGGCTTCGCGCATGCGCGTGGACCCTGCGGACGATGCGGGCGACACGAGCAGCGCGCCGCCATAGACGCGCTTGCAGTAGCCGGCGTCGGCGAGGTCGCGCAAGTGGCGGCGAATGGTGTGTTCCGATGTGCCGAATTCCGCGGCCAGATCCGCGGCAAGCACGCGGCCGTGCGAACGCAGCCGCTCCAGTATCAGGGCGGCGCGTTCGTCGGGGAGAAGGGTGTCGGTGGCGTCGCGGCGAGTTCTTTGCATCGTTTGCTCGGTGTTTGCTCGTTCGATCTAATCGATCATGAATGAGCATAATGTAGCGTAAACGAGCAAGAGAGTACAAATTTTTTGAGCTTGAAACAGCACCCGGCCGCGAGAATGGCCGGGCCGCGCGCCTGCCGGGGTTAATTCCGGAAGGCGCGCGCCCGGCAGACGGGATTGCCCTCAGGCAGAAGCGCGCAGCATCCGGGCGGCCGCCACCATGTTCGTCAGCGCCGGAATGACTTCTTCCCACTGGCGCGTTTTCAGCCCGCAGTCGGGATTCACCCACAACCGCCGCGCCGGAATGCGCTCGGCGGCCTTCTTTATCAGTTGCACAATGTGCTCCTGTGTCGGAATGTTCGGCGAGTGAATGTCATATACGCCAGGCCCGATCTCGTTCGGATAGTTGAAGTTGTCGAACGCGTCCAGCAACTCCATGTCCGAGCGCGAGGTCTCGATGGTGATCACATCGGCGTCCATGCCGGCAATCGACGCAATGATGTCATTGAACTCCGAATAGCACATGTGCGTGTGGATCTGTGTCTCGTCCTCCACGCCATTGGCCGTGATTCGAAAAGATTGCACAGCCCAGTCGAGATATTCCTGCCACTCGGACTTGCGCAGCGGCAGGCCTTCGCGCAACGCGGCTTCGTCGATCTGGATCACGCGCACGCCGGCCTTTTCCAGGTCCAGCACTTCTTCGCGGATAGCGAGTGCAAGCTGATAGCACGAGACCGAACGCGGCTGATCGTCGCGCACGAAGGACCAGTTCAGGATAGTGACCGGCCCGGTGAGCATACCTTTCATCGGCTTGCTGGTGAGCGATTGCGCGTATTTGATCCAGTCGACGGTCATGGCCTTCGGCCGGCTGATGTCGCCAAAGAGGATGGGCGGCTTGACGCAACGCGAGCCGTACGACTGCACCCAGCCGAACTGGCTGAACGCATAGCCGTCGAGCTGTTCGCCGAAGTATTCGACCATGTCGTTGCGTTCGGCTTCGCCGTGCACCAGCACGTCCAGCCCCAGGGATTCCTGTTCACGCACGCTGCGCTCGATCTCGGCCTGCATGGCGGCCTTGTAGCCAGCTTCATCGAGCGCGCCGTTCTTGAAACGGTTGCGCGCGTGGCGGATCTCGCTGGTTTGCGGAAACGAGCCGATGGTCGTCGTGGGATAAGCCGGCAGGTTCAGCAAGAGCGCCTGCTTGCCGGCGCGCGCCGTATAGGCGTTCTTGCGTTGACCCAAGGCCGGACTTATCTTCGCAAGCGCCGCCTTGACTGCCGGATTGTTCACGCGAGGTGAAGCGCGGCGTTCGGCAATGGCGGCGGCATTGACGGCCAACTCGGCCTTGACGGCGTCACGGCCGCGATTCAGCGCGGTTGCCAGCAGCTTCAGTTCACCCAGTTTTTGCAATGCGAAGGCGAGCCACGAACGGACTTCCGCATCCAGCTTCCGTTCGCTGTCGAGATCCACCGGCACATGCAAAAGCGAGCAGGACGGTGCAATCCACAGGCGTTCGCCGAGTTGCTTCGCGACCGGTTCGAGCCAGTCGAGCACGCTCGAAAGATCCGTTTTCCAGATGTTGCGGCCATTGATCACGCCAAGCGACAGCACGCGGTCTTGCGGCAATTGTTCGATGACCGCATCGACTTCGGCACGCGCATTGATCGCGTCGAGATGCAGGCCTTGCACGGGCAGCTTGCAGGCGAGGGGCAGATTGTCGAGCAACTGGCCAAAGTAGGTGGCGAGCAGCAGTTTGACCCGGCCTCGGGCAAGCGCCTGATATGCGGTGACATAGGCTTGCTGCCACTCGGCGGAAAGTTCGGTCACGAGGATGGGTTCATCGACCTGAACCCATTCGACTCCGTGCTCGGCCAGCGCGGCGAGCAATTCGGCATAGACCGGAAGCAGGCGCGGCAGCAGGGCGAGCTTGTCGGAATCGTCCTTGGCCTTGCCGAGCGCCAGATAGGTCACCGGACCAATGATTACGGGCTTCGCCTTGAAGCCTTGAGCCCTCGCTTCGCCCAGTTGTTCCAGCAGGCGTGCCGGATCGAGCTTGAATTCCGTGTTCGCGCTGAACTCGGGAACGATGTAGTGATAGTTCGTATCGAACCATTTGGTCATCTCACCCGCCGCGACGCCGCCGCAGCACGCGCCGTGGTCTTCAGCGTTCTTGGCCGAGCGGCCGCGCGCCACGCGGAAGTAATTATCGAGGCTGTCGCCGTGAAAACCGTGGACGCGCTCCGGCAGGTGGCCCAGCGTGAAACTCATGTCCAGCACCTGGTCATAGAAAGCGAAATCGCCCACCGGCACGAGGTCGAGATTCGACTGGTCCTGCCAATGGCGGCGACGCAACGCGGCGCCCCGCAGTTTCAGTTCTTCAAGCGGGGACTCGCCTTTCCAGTAGGACTCGAGTGCGAATTTAAGCTCGCGCATCGCGCCGATGCGAGGGAAACCCAGGTTGTGTGTCGTGACCATTGATATGCCGCTCCTGAAATGAACGGCCCGATCATAGTTCGCACGGTCCATGAAATATAATGGTCTTTTCTCATCGATCGATTAGTTCCTTTCATGGATTCCGTATGCTCGAACGAACCCATCTAGCCATCATCCGGGAAGTGGACCGCCAGGGCTCGCTCACCGCGGCCGCGAACGTGCTGTGCCTGACACAGTCGGCGCTCAGCCACACGGTCAAGAAGATGGAGCAGCAACTCGGCACGGCTGTATGGAGCCGCGATGGACGAAACCTGCGGCTGACGCAGGCCGGGCAATACCTGCTCGCCCTTGCGAACCGCGTGCTGCCGCAGATGGAACACGCGGAAGAACGCATGAAGCAATTCGCGCTGGGGCAGCGCGGCACGCTGCGCATCGGCATGGAATGCCACCCGTGTTATCAGTGGCTGCTCAAGGTTGTGTCGCCTTATCTCGCGCGCTGGCCCGATGTCGATGTCGACGTGAAACAGAAATTCCAGTTTGGCGGCATTGGCGCGTTGTTTGGCTATGACATCGACATACTGGTTACGCCCGACCCCTTGCGAAAACCCGGCTTGCGCTTCGAACCGGTGTTCGACTACGAGCAGGTGCTGGTGGTGGGACGGCAACACAGGCTGGCCGGCGCGCCGTTCATCCTCGCTGATGAACTGGCGGACGAGGTCCTGATCACCTATCCGGTCGAGACAGACCGCCTGGATATCTACAACCAGTTCCTGATGCCGGCGAATGTCGTGCCGAAGCGGCACAAGGTCATAGAAACCACGGACATCATGTTGCAGATGGTCGCGAGCGGACGCGGGGTGGCGGCGTTGCCGCGATGGCTGGTCGAGGAATATGCGAACAAGGTCGCGGTCAGCGCCGTTCGGCTCGGCGCAAAAGGCATTGCCAAGCAGATTTTCCTGGGCGTCCGGGAAACGGATACGGCCATTGATTACCTGACGGCGTTCGTGGAACTGGCGCGCGAGTCCGACTGGAACGCAACGGACATCGCACGGGCATAAAGCGACGCATGCGTGAAATGGACACGCAATGCAAGTCCTTCATTTCACGCCGCCGCAATGCGTTCATTGCGTTCCGGCCGTCCAAGAAAGAATCCTTGCGCGCTCGTGCATCCGCATTTGCGCACGAACGCCAGTTGCTCGTCGGTTTCGATGCCTTCAGCCGTCGTGGGAATGCCGATCTCGCGCGCGAGCGCGACGATGCCGCGCACGACAGCCGCCGATTCCCGCCGGTGCACGGACTCACGCACGAAGGAGCTATCGATCTTGAGGGTATCGAAGGAAAAGCGGCACAAGTTCGATAACGTCGAAAACCCCGTGCCGAAGTCATCGAGCGCGAGACCGATGCCCATTGCGCGCAGCCGTTCCACGTTGCGTCGCGTTGGTCCATCGTCGCTCATCAGCACGGTTTCCGTCACCTCTATATTCAGCCGCGAAGGCGGTAAGCCGTATTCGCGAAGTACCGAGGCCACGGTGTCCGCGAACGATTCCTCGCGCAACTGAACCGGCGAGACGTTCACCGCGACGACCACCGGTTCGCGCCATCTCGCGGCTTCCTCGCAAGAGCGCCGCAGCACCCAGTCGCCAAGCGGCAGGATCAGTCCCGTGCGCTCGGCAATGGGAACGAACGTGGCGGGAGCCAGCTCGCCGCGCGTGGGATGGGTCCATCGGACGAGGGCTTCGCGGCCAGTCGTGATGCCGCTCGCGAGATTGACGATTGCCTGGTACTCCATGCGCAAGCCGCTGCCAAAGGCCTGAAGCGCGCCTTCCAGGTCGCTGCGCAGGAGGCTCAGGCTGTCGTCGGACGCGTGCGCCTGGGCATCGAACACGGCAAACGCGCTTTTGCCGCTGCGCTTCACCGCATAGAGCGCGCGGTCCGCGCAGATCAGCAACTGCGGCCCAGTGTCGCCATGCTCGGGATACTGCGAAATGCCGACGCTCGCGCCAATGCGCACGAGCGCGTCATTGAGCACGAAAGGCCGGGCAAGCGTCTTGACGATCTGGTCCGCGAGCAGCCGGATTTCCTCGCTCAGCGAGGCATCGTTTGCGATGGCGACAAATTCGTCTCCCGCCAGACGCCCGACAATATCGCCCTTGCGCAGGACCGCCCGCAAGCGCCTGGCCGATTCCTGCAGCACGAGGTCGCCTGCGGCGTGGCCAAGGCTGTCGTTGATCGCCTTGAAGCCGTCGAGATCGATCAGCAACACGGCAAACGATCCAGGGCGCAGCGCCGGTTCGGCATCGGTACGGTTGATCAGCAGTTCGCTGATGCGCGCGCGGTTGGGCAGGCCCGTGAGGCTGTCGTGGCGCGCCAGCCGATTGCTGGTTTCCTGCGCGCGCAGCATGGCGACCGTGTCCTTGTTGCTGCGTACTGCCACGGTGAAGAATCCCGCTGCGCAAAACGGCGCCTGGAGCAGCAGCACGATTTTTCCCGTGCCGGGCGAGAGCGCCGCGCCGAGGCTGAGCAACGCGAAGATGATCGATATCTGGATCATCACGAGCCGCGGCGTGCCGGCATTGCGCCCGGCCAGTCCGCCGACCACACCGACCGCACAGACGTTGCCCAGCAAAAAGAGCGTCTGGTCACCGCTGATATTGCAGAGCAGCGCACCAATTCCAAGGAGCACGCTCCATAAAATGCTCGCGGCCAGGAAAAACGATGTGGGCGTCGGCTCGTTGCGCTCGCTGCGCCGGCAGCAGACGGCAATCAGCGACAGGCGCAAGGCCAGCACCACGAGCACCGCGAGTGTCCATGCCAGGTAGCGTGCGCCCGGATGGAGATATAAGGCCGTCACGCAGACACTGAGCTCGCAGATCGATGCCATGACAATCGAGGTTGTCCTGGTAAAAAGATTCGAAAGCAGGATCTGCCGGTTTTCAGTGCTCAGGTCTTGAGCCGATCCCACGAGCCATTTGAAGAATGGCGACCTCGGTTCGCTAAACGCCATGGAGTGCGCAATATGAGTGGTTATATGGTTAGCGGCGCGTCTGGCATTTTCTGATGTCGATTATCCCGTGATTACAGGTTGCGCTTAATAAAAATCTATTCTGACGTTTGCGTAAGGTGCGGGGCGCCGCGCAGTCCGGGCAGCGATATATAGGTGGATCGACGGCGAAGGTACTATGTGCGGCAGGGCAATGGCAAGCACATGTGCGGTGTTGGCGGCGAACGTAATGCATGCATTTTTTTACTCAAGGATAAGAAAATGAAGCAAGGCATTGGCTTACTCGTTGCACTGAGCTTGACGCTCCTGACGTCAGGCGCCGCAATGGCGTTCGACGAAGACGCGTCCTATAACCAGTGTGTGTTGCAAAGCCTGAAAGGGGTGAGAAGCAACTATGCAACGGACCTGATCACCGCGTCGTGCCGCAAGCTTTATAAAGAAAGCGCGTTCCTCAACAACAACGAGAAGAACTATCGCGTTTGTCTGTTGCAGAACCTGCAAGGCGCCGAGAACGATTACGCGTCGCAGCAGATCATGGCGGCTTGCGGACGGCAAAACGGCCGTTGATGGATAGCCGTTTTTTGCCAGAAATACTACGGGGCGTTCGTGTCAGTGCCCGTCAACCGACATCACGCCCAGATAGGACTCCAGTCTCAGTGCGCGGTCGCGCGTGAGGGACATGCCTTCTTCTTCCTGTATCGGTACGTACATCGTGCCCTGGCGCGTCGCGAAGATCGCCGATTGAGTCGATAGTTCGGTGTCGCGAAAAGTCAGCCAGCTTCGTTGCGACGCCTTCAGCTTTTGTGCGGGAACGGTGGGAAGTGTCTTCAACAGGCTTTGATACGCAACGTTCAGCCTGCGATCAAAAGCCTTGTAGGCGACCGAATAACACTCCGACATGTCCGCGGTGGATACGGTCTTCGGATTGTTGAGGCAGGCGTCCAGTGCCTCGGAGGTCTTGTCGCGGGGTTCTGCCGGCGCAGCGAATGCGGATGCCGCCGCGCACATGCCCGAGATCAGGACCAGCGGCGCGAGCCATCGGCTGGTTTTATGCAAGAGCGTGGTGATCATCCGGGAAAAATAGGGTGACGTGAGGGATCGTTATTTTGCCCTTAAAACCGGCATTGGATATGACATGCAAACTGGCTGCCAATATCTGCCGTAGCGCATTTCAGGCGATGATAGATTTACGCACACCCTGGAACCCCACTGGACTGACGGACAAGTTGCATGCGACCTTATCTCCCTCTGAATGCGCTGCGGGCGTTCGAATCGTCCGCGCGGCACCTGAGTTTCACGCGGGCGGCGCTCGAACTGAACGTGACGCAGGCTGCGGTCAGCCAGCAGGTCAGATCGCTGGAAGAACGGCTTGGCACGGCGCTTTTCAAGCGTTTGCCGCGTGGACTCGGCATGACGGACGAAGGCCTCGCGCTACGCCCCGTGCTGACCGATGCGTTCGACCGGATCGAAGCCGTGCTCAAGCAGTTCGATGGCGGCCATTTCCACGAAGTGCTCACGGTGGGCGCGGTTGGCACCTTCGCGGTCGGATGGCTGATGCCGCGGCTCAAGTCGTTCCGCGCCGCGCATCCTTTCATTGAATTGAGGCTGCTCACGCATAACAATCTGGTCGATCTGGCCACCGAAGGACTCGACTTCGCGATCCGGTTTGGCGACGGCACGTGGCCCGGTTCGGTCTCGACCAAACTGCTTGACGCGCCGCTCGCCATCCTGTGCTCGGCGGACATCGCCGCACGGCTGGACAAGCCCGAGGCCCTCGCCAACGAGACCTTGCTGCGTTCGTACCGGGTCGATGACTGGACACGCTGGTTCGCCGCCGCCGGCATTGCGCCGCGAACACTGCGCGGCCCGGTATTCGATTCATCGCGATTGATGGTGGAAGCGGCCATGCAGGGCGCGGGCGTCGCGCTCGCGCCCGCAGCCATGTTCGAGCGGGAACTGAACACAGGCGCGCTGGTTCGCCCGTTCGACATCGAGGTCAACGCGGGCAGTTACTGGCTCACGTCGATGAGAGGAAAAAGCACGACACCCGCCATGGTGTCCTTCAGCAACTGGATTGCCGCCGAGGTCACGGCAGCCCGCTCATAGGAAGCCCATGCCCGACGCCTTGAGCGTGGCGGCGGCGCGCGTCGAACATTCGAGCTTGCGGAACACGCTTTCCACGTGCGTGCGCACCGTGCTCGGACTCAGTTCCAGTTCGCGCGCGGCTTCCTTGTTGCTCGCGCCGCGGCTGATGGAGCGCAAGACATCGATTTCGCGTGCGGACAAACGCACCGCTTGCGGCCGCGCGTCATAACGCGGGCGTCGAGGCTGCGCTGGACCCGACGCAAGCAGTGCATCAACCACAGCGGCGTCGAAGCGTCCTTGTGCCGTTTCGGCGCGCATGAGTTCGGCGGCCGCGCCCGGACTCATGGCTTCACGCCACGGACGCGGCGAGCGCAGCGCGACCCACGCCGCCGCTGCCGCCAGCACGCGTGCTTCGAGCGGCAGCGCCGCATTGCCCGCGCTGCGAAAATAGCCCGTGCCGTCGAGCCGTTCATAGGCGAACGAGGCCAGCTCGGCCGCCTGTTCGAGCGTGCCCGTCTGCTTGCCGGCCCGCGAGGTCCAGTACGGCACGAGCCTCACTTTCTCCCACGCCGATGCCGACAGCCGCCCCGGCATGTTCCAGAGCGCGTTGGGCACGGCCGCGCGCCCGATGCCATGGATCAGCCCCGCGCGGTAGACGCGCTCTTGCGCGTCGTTATCGAGAGAAAGACGCGCGCAGCAAGTTGCGGCCGTCGCGGCGACTTCGCGCGAGAAGCCCGTCATCCACGGCAGTTTCAGGTCGATCACATCCGCGATGAGTTCTGGCGACGTGACCTGCTGCATCTGCGGCGTCAGCAGCGCTTCGTCAATCTCGCCGGGTTGCAGTGCATCGAGCGCGTTCAGCCAAGTCCCGGCATGCCTGGACACAAGCGCGGCAAGCCGGGCGGGATACCGGATGTCAGCCCGATGCGCGATCAGCGCGAGCGCGCGGTCGAGCCCGTACACGCGGCTGAAGATTTCGATATCGCCTGCCAGCGCCACCATGAACACCGGCGCGGGAACCTGCGGTCCCGCCATTCGTGCCGGCAGGCCCTGGCCGTCCCACGCTTCGAAGATGTGGCGCAGCGTGGTCTCGGTTTCGTGCGCGAGGCCGAGCATGCGCGCGACCTCGCCGGAGACTTCGCAATGAATCTGCGCAAGCGGCTGAATGGTGGCGCCCAGACCGCCCGGTTGCGCATGCAGCGGCTCATCCCAGTCGGGACGATTCGCGAGCATGGCTTCGCGGCCGGCGATGTCGTCGCCGAGCGCATCGGCGAAACCGGATGCGTTGGCCGTGCAGCCCGACCATCGGAGCAACGACGCCTCGCGCGCGGTGGCGCAACCGGCGGCGTCCGTTCCTGCCGCCTGCGCAAGTTGCAGCGCAAGCCACGCCGTGCGCAGCGAGTGGTCGGTCGGCTGTCCCATGCTGAGATCGCCGATAAAGGCGAGCGCCTTGACGGCGTCGAATGCGCGGATGTCAGAACGCGCGGAACGGTCGCTCTGCATGAGTTCGATGTCTCCGGAGATAAGGCGCACAAGGGCGAAACTTCAGGCCGTCACTATACGCGAGGCTTTCAGGGTCGGTCATTCAACCGATACCGCCCGCCGCCTTCGTCTGGGAAAGTAACGGCTCATATCGACCCACACAAGGAAATCACATCATGAACAATCTTCTTAAGAAAGTCCTCGCGTCCGCCATGCTGCTCGGCAGTCTGTTTGCAGTGCCCGCGGTCCACGCTGCTCCCGTGCAGGACCTGAAGGGCACGAACGTGGTGCTGGTGCACGGCGCATTCGCCGATGGCTCCAGCTGGAACAAGGTGATCCCGCTGCTCGAAGCGCGCGGTCTGCATGTGGTCGCGGTCCAGAACCCGCTGAGCTCGCTCGCCGACGACGCCGCCGCGACCCAGCGCGCAATCGAGCAGCAAAACGGGCCGGTCGTGCTGGTCGGTCATTCGTGGGGCGGCGTGGTGATCACGCAGGCCGGCAACGACGACAAGGTCAAGGCCTTGGTCTACGTCGCCGCTTTCGCGCCCGACAACAATACGTCGATCAACGACATGCTCAAGGGCAAGCCGGCGCCGGCCTGGGCGAGCCAGTTGCAGAAGGACTCCGGCAACTACTTGACGCTTTCCACCGACGCCGTCATTCATCAGTTCGCGCAGGATCTGCCGGTGCCGCAGGCGCGCCTGATCGCCGCCACGCAAGGTCCGTGGGCCGCGAGCGCGACGGACGACAAGGTGAGCACCGCCGCGTGGCACTCGAAGCCGTCGTGGTTTGTCATCGCCGATAAAGATCACATGATCGATCCGCATCTGCAAGCGGCCATGGCCGCGCAGATTGGCGCCACGGTCACGCACGTGAATTCGAGCCACGTGGCGATGGTGAGCCAGCCGAACGCGGTGGCGGCGGCGATCATCGCGGCGGCAACCAAGGTGCATTGATTGCATTGGATGGGCCAGGGTCGCACGATGCGGTTTGATGCGTAGTGGGAATTTTTTCGACGGCGCGGGTGGAATTTTCCCGCGATCCAGGGCGTTATCCGAACGAACCGCAGCAAGGCGGGAACCATCGGAGCCTGGAATGTTTGACTATCGGCGCATCCTGACGTGCTACGACGGCACGGCGGAGATGACGGCGGCGTTGCATCACGCAACGTCGCTGGGAAAATCCCTGGCGGCTGAGTTGCACGTGCTGGTTGTCATCGATACCGCCGCCATGGTGGCGTCCACGCTCGGCATGCCGTCCGAAGGCGCTTATCTGAACATCGAGCATGCGGCGCGCGAAACGCTCAGGCGCGGACTCGATCTCGCCGAGGAACGCGGCATGGACGCGCACGGGCACATTGCGATCGGCAATATTGCGGACAACGTGCAGCATTATGCGCAAGCGTTGCACGCTGATTTTGTGGTGCTGGGGCACAGGCGGCGCTCGGCGTTTGCGCGCATTTGGCACGGCCCCGCACCGCATCAGACGCTGATAGGGCGGTGTGGGGCAAGTGCTGTGATTACAGTAACGGTTTAAAAAGCGGCGGCCCTGGCGTGGGCGCGCCGCTTTTTCACGCGTGCGTACTACGCCAATCAGAACCGGTGAATGATGCCCACGCCTGCCGCAAACTGACTCGGCGACGAAGATGGCGCGGACTGGAAGCCATCGCCAATCGCCGACGTTGCATTGATGATGCTTACGCCGTTGGTGCCGAGCGTCTTGCCGTTCGCGCGCTGATAGGCCTGCAATGCATAGAGGCCAGTGCGCTTGGACAACGAATAGTACTCGGACAAGTTGAACTGCTGGTATTGCGCCGAACTGGTAATGCCGTTGGCCTTCGTCGCGCGCGTGTAGCTGTAGCCCGCCGCAAGGTCGATGAGGGTAACCGGCTTCCAGTGCACCACCGCGCCGCCCGTGTTGAAAATGGCCGTTGTCTTAAAGCTCGAATTGATCCCGGGAATGTATTGCACGTTCGAATACGAGAACGTGATATCGAAAGCCGGCGTGAAGGTATAGCCGCCAGCCACGGCAATGCGCTGCTGCGCCTGCGCAGTCTGGTACCCGTTGGTCACTGCCGATACACCCGATTGTCCCGCCGAGTTAGTGGTGGAATCCGCGCCGAATGCGCCGCCGCCCGGCGTCGAGTTGTTGATGCGCGTGATGCCCGCCGCAATGCCGAACGGACCAGTGGCATATTGCATCGCGCCGCTCCACGTCGAGCCCTGGTTCACGCTGCCCGGAACGCCCGCGAACGAATAGGAGCCGCTGATCGTGACGCCATAGAATTTCGGCGACGTGTAGACCAGCGAATTATTCGCGCGATAAATGGTATCGAGTTCATCCAGGTCGCCCGGATGCGCGCCGAACGCGCCTGTCAGCCACGTGGTCGGGCTATAGGGCGCAAGGAGCGTGTAGTAAGACGTGTACTGGCGGCCTGCCGTAAACGTACCGTAGACAGGGTTCGTCAAGCCGACCCACGCCTGGCGGCCGAACATGGCGTTAGTGTACTGCTGGCCGCCTGTCGCCGAGTTGAAACCCGACTCGAGCTGGAAGATGGCCTTGTTGCCGCCGCCCAGGTCTTCGGCACCCTTGAGGCCGAAGCGGCTGCCTGCCCAGACGCCCGGAAGCATCTTGACGTTGGAGCGTCCGCCGGAGTTCGACCCAAGCGACGCCTGGCTGCTCTGATACGTGATCGAGTCGTCGATAATGCCGTACAGCGTCACGCTGTTCTGCGCAAAGACCGGTGAGGCGAGGGTGGCAAGGCCGATGAGAACGGCTTTGCTGGCGTGGCGTGACTGCATGGAATCTCCTCTTTTTATATCGATGATTGCGGCTTGGCCAGCAGTGTCGCGGCCCGTTTTTTTGCTACCTGCTCTCATAGCAATCCTGAATATCCGCACTCCGGCGTGCCACATATGCCAGGCCGCACCGCGAGCAGATGACCGTCGAGTTCGCTGGCGCCGGTCGCCGGGCGTATGGACGTAATGAAAAGCGTGTCGAGGTCGCGGCCGCCAAAGGCGCACATCGAAGGCTTGCTGACCGGTAATGGCAGCGTGCGGTCGAGCGCGCCATCGGGCGCGAAGCGAAGCAGAGCGCCCGCGTCGTTGGCGCAGGTCCAATAGCAGCCATCGGCGTCGATCGCAGCGCCGTCAGGACGGCCGGTGAAACGGTTTAGATCGGCGAAGACGCGGCGATTGTCGGGTTCGCCCGTGTCCGTGTCGTAGTCGAACGCCCATACGACGCGACGCGACGCATGCGAGTCGGAGAGGTACATGGTCGTGCCTTGAGGTGACCATGCGAGTCCGTTCTGCACGATCAGATCGCGCACCACGGGCGCTGACAATGTACCGCTCGCGTCGTATCTATATAAACTGCCCGCCGGGTTGGACGCTGCCATGTCCTGCACCATCGTGCCAGCCCAGAAGCGGCCCTGGCGATCACAACGGCCGTCGTTGAAACGCATGCCGGGAAAGGGGAAATCGGGCGCGGCGAGCCGCTCGAACGTCATTGCCCCTGCGCTCGATAAAGTAACCGCAAAGAGCCCCGTCTCGCAGCCAGCCAACACCGTGCCGTTACGATCGAACGTGATGCATGCCACTTGTTCCGGCAATACCCAGTTCGTGCGCGTGCCGGTTTCCATGTGCACGCGGGCAATCGTGCGCGCCGGAATATCGACCCAGTACAACGCTTGGTCGGCTTCATGCCATACCGGACTCTCGCCGACTTGCGCCGGGGTTTGACCGGCTGCCTCGACACGTTCCACGCGCGCTGTGTTCATCGATGCATTGCTACGCATTGGCCGGGCGCGTGACGGTTGCGTCGGCGGGGCGATTGACCAGCGCCGGGCGAACCAGCGTCCAAAGCAGCACCACGCCGATCAGATCGCCAAATCCGAGCGCCACGAAAAACGGCGCATAGCCAATGGTCGAGACCAGCGCGCCGATCACGAGCGTGAAGCTCAGGTTGCCAATCCCCGCCGATAACCCCGCGAACCCCGTCACGGTAGCCACTTCGCGGCGCGGGAACAGGTCGGCCGACATTGAAATGACGGTGACCGACAACGTCTGGTGCGCGAAGCCGCCAAGGCAAAGAAGGAAGATCGCCGTGGCCGGCTCCTTCACATACCCCACGCCCGCCATTGCCGTCATAACAAGCGCACCCAGCGTGAAGACCATGCGCTTGCCGTTGATCACCGAGACGTTGAAGCGCTTGTTCAGGAACATGGAGATCGTTCCGCCCATCAGGCAGCCGATATCCGCTGCGACGAACGGCAACCACGCCGTCATGGCTATGGCCTTCAGGTCGAAGCCGCGCGCCTGATGCAGGTAGAGCGGCATCCAGAACACTAGCGTGCCCCACACCGGGTCGGCGAAGAAACGCGGCAACGCGATGCCCCAGAAATTGCGCTGGCTGAAGATCTGGCGCAGGTTGGGTTTTGCGCCGTTATCGGAGAGTTCGGCGTGTTCGCCTTCCACTATGTAAGCCGCTTCCTTCTGCGTGAGCGACTTGTGTTCGTTAGGATGACGATAGAACATGATCCAGAGCGCGGCCCACACGAGGCCGAGGCAACCTGCGATCACGAAAGCCATTTCCCAGTTGTACTTGAGGATCGACCATGCGATGAGCGGCGGTGCGGCAATGGCACCTATCGATGTACCGATGTTGAAGATTCCCGCTGCAAGCGCGCGTTCGCGTGCCGGGAACCAGAACGCCGCCATGCGCATGCCGGCCGGGATAAACGATGCTTCCGCAAGTCCGAGCAAGCCGCGCAGCACAAACAGCCCGACCCAGCCGCTGGCAAAGCCATGACCGATGCACACGATCGACCACATGACGCCGCATAGCAGAAAGCCGAAGCGCAGGCCGACGCGGTCCATGAGATAGCCGGTGACCGGCGCGCCGATGGGGTACATCACGAGAAAGGCGCCGGTGATCCAGCCGTATTGAGCGGTGGTGATATGAAGGTCGGCCATGACCGTCGGAGCGGCGACGCTCAGGGAACTGCGCGCGAGGTAGTTCATGACCGTGCCGAGTGTGAGCAGGCCGATCATCCACCAGCGCAGGCCTTTTAGTTTTATTGCCATGTCGGTGTCTCCGTGTCGTTGTTGTCTGACCAGACATTGCGTGGACGTAAGGTACGTTACGTAATGTGAACGCATCGTATGTCAGATGACTTAGCACGCGCAACAGGGAGGGACTCAGCGTTTACGCCAGCCATATTTAACCGAAATCTGGCATGAGGATGGCGAAAATGTTGGTAAAGCCAGGAGAGGCGGGGTCTAAGGCGTTTTAAGGCCAGTGCAGTTAGTTAGCAATATGAAATGACGTCATACAAGTAAGGGAAACCGATAAGTACCGTTAGGACAGTTCCGGCGTCCGACCCGCTTGATTGCGAGTTGCAGGATCGACGGACGCCAGGCACCGCATCATTTGGCCCCGTTTTGGCGATGCTAACATGCACGCTGCTAGAACATCAGATGTCATCACAGACTCGATTTGGATTAACGGCCAACCTCGCGTGTACCGGTCAATGATGCGCAACGACCGGACACTCCAATGCAATTCAATAAGCGTGTTTCGATATTTTGTTACAGAAAGTATCGCTTGGCCGCAATCACGCGCGTTGTGATCAGAATATGATTCGAATCACCCTCGCGAGGGTGAAGTTTGCCATTCAAAATGGACACAGGATGAAAAAGGCATTTGTCAGTGGATTATCCAGATTCAAGCGCCTGCTTGTTGGCCTGTCGCTGAAGGCGGATAACGTTGGTTATGAAAGTCCGCCGGTCTTTTCGGGAAAATGGCCGAAAATCACGAATAAAGGGCGTATTTATATTGCCCGGAATTGCTCTTTCCGTTCGTTCCGCACACGCCAGCACATCACGGTGACCAAGGACGCAATACTGGAAATCGGACGAAACACGTTCATGAACGACGGTGCGAATCTTTGCGCCACCCTGTCTGTCAAGATCGGCAGGAATTGCAAGATCGGCGATATGGCTTATATCTTCGACACCGATTTTCATCAGGTTTCGCCGCAACATCCAGCCAAGCGCGCGCCTATATCAATCGGCAATAACGTCTGGATTGGCGCGCGCTCCACCATATTGGCCGGCGCGGATATTGGCGATCACGCTGTCATCGCGGCTGGTTCCACGGTCGTGGGAGAAATCCCGGCAAAGACGCTTGCCGGCGGCTCTCCGGCGAAAGTAATCCGGGCGCTGGATGTTCCGGACGATTGGGTCAGAGATTAATGGTCCGAATGACTTATTACCACTAGTCAAAATCGGCCATTATCCAGACAGAAAGGCGCTTATCTCGAAGTAGAATAAAAACTGGTATTTTCGGGAGCACGCCTTCAAACAATAAAGGGAAATTCGATTTCCGGCTGTGGATCACCGTGCTTGTATCTGCTCATTAGTTCCGGATAAGGCGGCGACGTTTCACCCCCGCGATCGACAAAACGCGCGCCATCGCCCAGCCATCTGAACGACACCACCCGGCGCGACTGCTGTCCCGCCAGATTGCCGGGCGCGCCGTGCACGGTGTGGAAGTTGAATGCAATGGCGTCGCCCGGTTCCAGATTCCAGCCGAGAATCTGATAATCGCCACGGTTTGCATCGATATCCGGCAACTCCTCGAGCCGCTCCGACTTGTGATCGTAGGCAACTCCGCTGAACTTGCGCGGCCGGAACAACTTGCCCCACTTGTGCGATCCCGCCACGAACTCCACGCACGTTTCGCGCGGTACGGGATCAAGCGGAATCCACAGGCTCACGGCCTGATTCGCGCTCACGCAGTAGTAGGGTTCGTCGTGATGCCACGGCGTGAGCTTGGCCGCGCCCGCTTCCTTCACGAGCACATGTTCATGGAAGATGCGAGCGCGCTGCGAGCCCATCAACGCCTGCGCAACAGAGGCGGCCGTGCTGTGCTCGACAAAATCCCTGAACGGCTCGATGCGCTGCCAGTTGCAGTAATCGCCGAAGAAACGGCCTGAGGTTTTCTCGGGCGTGTAGTTCCTGAACGATGGTCCCGGATGCGTTGCGTTGTATTCCACGCCTTCGCGCAACGCTTCCATCCAGTCCGTGAACAACCCGCGCAACACAACCGCGCCGTCACGATCAAACGCTTCCCGTTCTGCCGCCAGCATGGTGTTCTCCTTTGACGTTGATGGGCTTTCCCTCGAATCACGCGCCCGGCAGCGCGGCTGCGGCGCCGCGTCCGCGCAGCCAGTTGATGCTGCTGAAAAGCGCAACCGCGAACAGGATCAGCATGGTCGCGACCGCGAGAATCGAGGGATCGATGGAATCGCGAATGCCGCTCCACATCTGCCGTGGCACGGTCCGCTGATCCGGGCCGCCAATAAACAGGATCACGATGACTTCGTCAAAGGAAGTCGCGAAAGCGAACACGCTGCCCGTCGCCACGGCGGGCAGGATCAGCGGCAAGGTCACGCGGCGAAACGCGGTCCATGGCGTGGCGCCAAGGCCTGACGCTGCGCGAATGAGACTTTGATCGAACGAAAGCAGGGAAGCCGTGACGGTGATCACCACGAAGGGCGTGCCGAGCGCCGCGTGCGCCAGCACCACGCCAACGTACGAATTCACCAGCCCCAGCGGCGCGAACACGAGATAAAACCCGGCAGCCACGACCACGATGGGAATGATCATCGGCGAGATGAGCAGCGGCATGATGACCGCGCGAAACGGAAAGTTGGAGCGGCTCAGCCCGAGCGCGGCAAGCGTGCCGAGGCACGTTGCCAGCAGCGTGGACGCCGCCCCGATGCCAATGCTGTTCACAAACGCGCGCTGCCAGTCGCTGCTGCCTAGCGCCTTCGAATACCAGTGCAGCGAGAAGCCCTGCATGGGATACGAGAAGTACGCGCCCGAGTTGAACGACAGCGGCACGATTGCAAGAATCGGCGCGATCAGGAAGAACAAAATCAGCGCGCAATGCAGGCGCAACCACCTGGACGCAATGCGCTCGGATAGCACGAGATGTCGCTGGCTTTGCATGATGACGTCTTCCCTGGTACTAGCCAAAGCGCAACCGGTCGATACCGACAAGCCGGTTGAACACGAAATAGAACACGGCCGTGAAGATCACGAGATACGCCGACAACGCGCCCGCCAGGCCCCAGTTGAGTTGCTCGTTGGTTTGCGCGGCGATGAGCTGGCTGATCATTTCGTCGCCCGCGCCGCCGAGCAGCGCGGGCGTGATGTAGTACCCGAGCGCCAGCACGAAGACCAGAAAGCAACCCGCGCCGACACCCGGCAGCGTCTGCGGCATGTAGATGCGAACGAACGCCGTCACCGGATGCGCGCCAAGCGATTGCGCCGCGCGCATGTAGACCGGAGACACGCCTTTCATGACTGAGTAGATGGCGAGGATCATGTAGGGCAGCAGGATATGCGTCATGCCGATCAAGACGCCCGTGCGGTTGAAAAGCAGCGGCAGGGGATGACTGACGATTCCCGAACTCACCAGCAGGCTGTTGATCACGCCGCTCGGTTGTAGCAACACGTACCACGCGGTCGTACGCACGAGCAGCGAGGTCCAGAACGGCACGATCACCAGCAGCATCAGGCGGTTGCTTTTCGCGGGCGGCAGCGTGGCGAGCAGATACGCGACCGGATAACCGAGCACAAGGCACAGCAATGTCACGGAGGCGCTGATCCACACCGTGCGCGCAAACGCGCTCAGGTAGACAGAGCTGTCTGCGGGAAGAGATTTGATCGCGCCGCCGGACGTGACTTCGGAATCCACGGCGGTCAGCAGGTAATCGGGTGTTGGAGAAACCGCCGAGCGCTTCAGATAACGCCATATGTCATGCGTGCCCCAACGTGCATCGAGTTCGATCAACGCAGGTTTCCATGCGGGTGGCGCGGTCTCCGGCAGCTGACGGGCGGTCTTCATCAGCAGGCTGCGAAACTCGGGCAGGTAGAAATTCATGCGCCGCGCGACCGGGCCGAGCTGGCCTTCCTGAGACGTCCGCCGCATGTCGGCGGCGAGCAGGGCGAAGGTGCGTTCGTCGGGCACGCCTTCGCCGTTCCATGCATTGAGCGCCTGCGACAGCGCTGGCAAATTCGCCGGCACTTCGTGGTTCACCACGCTCCTTGAAAGCAGGATCGCAATAGGCGCAATGAACGTGGCGAGCAGGAACAGCAGCAGCGGCAGCGCGAGCAGGAGTGCTTGGGCCGACGCTCGCCGGCGCGTCCTGTCATAAGCTGCGCGGCCGCCCGCACCGGGGTCGGCGCCGGCATCGGCCCCGGTGCGCGCAACGCCTGCTTCAGCCGGTTCCCGCAGATTGCTAGTCACAGTCACGGTCACGGTTCGCCTTGCCAAATTATTTACTGGGTCAGCCAGACCTGGAAGCGCTTGTTGATCTGGTCGGCGTTATCGGCCCAGAAACTCGCATTGATCTGCACTGCGCGCTTGAAGTTGGCGGGCGCGGTGGGCAAGTCGTTCAGGCGGGCTTTATCGATAAGCGGGATCGAGTCCTTGCGCGGCGGCGCGTAGGCAATGTACTTCGTCAGGTCAGCATAGCTTTTTGCAGTCGATGCGGACACGATGAACTTCGCCGCGGCGTCGGCGTTCTTCGCGCCTGCCGGAATGCCCCACCATTCGAAGTCGTAGACCTGGCCGTCCCACACCGATTCGAACGGCTTGTGATCCTTGTGCACGGCGTCGTCAATGCGGCCGTTGTAGGCCTGCGTCATCACCACCGCGCCGTCCGAAAGCAGTTGCGGCGGCTGCGCGCCGGCTTCCCACCAGACAATGCTCGACTTGATGGTGTCGAGCTTCTTGAATGCACGATCCACGCCGGCGGGCGTGCCGAGCACCTTGTAGACATCGGCGGGTTTGACGCCGTCGGCAAGCAGCGCCCATTCCAGCGTCACCTTCGGCGACTTGCGCAGGCCGCGCTTGCCGGGGTACTTTTTCAGGTCGAAGAAATCGTTGATCGAGGTCGGCGCGGTCTTGAGCTTGGTCGTGTCGTAAGCGTAGACCGTGGACCACACCATGGCGGCGACCGCGCAATCCATGATCGAGCCGGGAATGAATGCGCTGGTATTGCCCAGCGATTTCTTGTCGATTTTTTGCAGCAAGCCTTCGTCGCAACCGGTGATCGCGTCGTTTGATTCGAGGTCGATCAGATCCCACGTCGGGTTCTTCGCTTGCTCCATGGCGGACAATTTGGCGAGGCCTCCATCGTACGATTCGGTCGAAAAGCCGATGCCCGTAGCCGCCGTGAACGGCTCGAAGAACGCCTTCTTCGCGGCGGCTTCATACGCGCCGCCGAAGGTCACGACCGAGATTGTTTCGGCTGCAAACGCGCTGGCCGAAAACAGCGCGGCCGTCGACAGTACAAGCCCGGCGATGCCCGTCATACCGGTTCGGATAAGTTTGGTTTTCATGTCAGTGGACTCCTGCGGTGAGGGACGGAGCGAGGCCGTGGCTTGCGGTTACGGCCGTTGCGAGGATCTTGCAGTCGTCGTGGCGCCATGCCACGGCGGTTGCACTGCCAAGAGACGGAAGATCGTGATGCTGCGTATTGGGTACTTTGACAATCAGGCTGTCGCCTGTGCCCTGTTTCCCAAGTTTCAGGTGAACGCGGTGGTGGTCGCCGCAATACACGAGTTCTTCCACGCGCGCGGTCACCGTGTTGGTGCCGGTATTCGCACGCGACATGCTCTGAATGTCTTCTCCCGATGCAATGTGCGCGCGCTCCGGGCGCAGCGCCAGCATTGCTTCCTCGCCGTTGCGCAAGCCGCGTCCGCAACGTCCGCGAATCACCGCGCCATCGGGCAATATCAGGGTGGCCCACTCCGGGTCCTGATCAAGCACGCGTCCCATCAAGCCGTTGTTCTCACCCACAAAGTTCGCGACGAATGCGTTGTGCGCGTTCTCATAGAGTTCCGTTGGCGTTGCTGCCTGCTGGATACGGCCATCGGAGAAAACGGCCACGCGATCCGACATGGTCAGCGCTTCGGCCTGGTCGTGGGTCACGTAGACCACGGTCAAACCGAGTTCGCGATGCAGCCGCATGATCTCGTATTGCATGGTTTCGCGCAGGCGCTTGTCGAGCGCGCCGAGCGGCTCGTCCATCAGCACCACGCTCGGCTCGAATACGAGCGCGCGGGCCAGCGCCACGCGTTGCTGCTGGCCGCCGGATAACTGCGACGGACGGCGCGCCGCGAGGTGCGGCAACTCGACCATATCCAGCGCGCGCTTTACACGCGCCTTCTGCTGGGTCTTGTCCATGCGCCGCACGGACAGGGGAAACGCGACGTTCTGCTCGATCGTCAAATGTGGAAACAGCGCGTAGTTCTGGAACACCATGCCAATGTCGCGCTGGTGCGGCGGCTTGTCGTCGAGACGTTTCCCGTTCAGGCGAATCTCGCCCTGCGTCGCCGACTCGAATCCCGCAAGCATCATCAGCGTAGTGGTCTTGCCAGATCCGGACGGCCCGAGCAACGAGACGAACTCGCCCTTGGCGACATCGAGGTCGAGGCCTTCCACGACGTAATGAACGCCGTCATATGTCTTGCTCACGCCCGCGAAGGAGATGAAGGAGTGCGTTGACATCGTGTCGTGCCGTGAGAGTGTTGAGGATCAGGCGAGCGGTTGCGCGACGTGTTGGGCCAGATACCGCGCGAAATCGTAATTGGGCCTTTCCAGATGACTCAGGTGTCCCGGCCTGGCAAGCGGCGCGCCCACACCGCGAAACACGGCCTGCACGCCGCGCCGGTCTTCTTCGTTGACCGCATCGAGCAATGCCTTGAGCGTGGTCATGTATTCGGCCGCCTTTGGATCCGCGATGAACTCGGGCGCAAGGCCGCCGCCAAAGCGGATATGAACGCGCCCGGTGCCGACCGGCTGCAGCACGAGATACCAGAAGTATCCTGGCGTCAGCGTAACGAGGTGCGTCGGATAGATCGCGAGCAGCGCGGTCGTCTTGCGCCAGTGACCTTCAAGCCGGCGATTGTCAGGATGCGCCTGGCCAATGGGCAACGATGCTTCCTTCGTGATCCAGTGATAATTGAACGCGTCGCTGCCGGGCGGACATTCCATTTCTTCCAGGCGTGAATGTGGTCCGACGGTCGCCCGGTGCAGCATGGGCAGGTGATAGCTCTCCATGAAGTTTTCGGCGAGGATTTTCCAGTTGGTGTCCCACACATGTTCTTCGTAGAACGTTTCCTTATAGTCGGCCATGCCGTAGCTGGAAATCAACTCGGTAAGACCCGCAAGCTTCTCTGCGACCGGCGGCGCGCCGGCGTTGAGCGTCACGTAGATCCAGCCTTCCCAGACCTCGCACCGGACCGATGGCAAACGATAGTTCTCCTTGCAGAACCCGCTTTGCCGATCCATCATTGGCGCACCGCTCAATGCGCCGTCAAGCGTGTAGTTCCATGCATGATAGGGACAGACGATTCGGCGTGTGTTGCCGCGGCCTTCGAGCAGCACCGACATGCGATGCAGGCAGACATTGGAAAACGCCTTCAATTCCAGCCTCTCGTCGCGCAAGACCACGATCGGCTGACCATCGATATCCGCCGTGAGATAGTCGCCCGTTTCGGCAATCGCACTCGCCCGGCCAACGCACAGCCATTCGCTGCGGAAAATATTGGCTTGCTCGAGCGCGAGAAAATCCGCCGAAGTGTAGACGGCGGGCGGCATGGAACGCGCGTCGCTGAAGGGACGGTCGCAACTGGCCTGCAACTGACGGACGATCTCGAACCCCGCGCTCGACGCTGCCGTTGAAGATTCCATCGCGCCTCCCTGTCTATTCAGTGGATGCTACAGCCGGCGCAAAGTCCGCCAGGCTGCTCGCTGCATGGACATCAATCTATCAAGTCAAATTACCAGCCAAAATATTGTTTTCGCATGTAGAACCAAGTTTTTTCCTATCCAGGAATGGTTGCCTCAGCGCGGCCGTTCGCGCTTGATTTCCTCTTCACAGAACGCGGCGAAGCGCTGAACGACTTGCCGGGACTTCATGCTGCGGGATTGCGCAATCCCGAGCGTGGTCGCATTGACTTCGTCCCTGAACTGCTTGATCACGAAATCCTCGCCGTCCACCGTGCGGCTCGATTTCAGCGGAAAATTAAGGATGCTGTAGCCCAGGCCATTGGCGACCATTCCTCGCACCACTTCCGGCTGCGATGACCGGAATGCCGCAATCGGACGGCCGCCAACCGCATCGAAAAGACCGGCGAAATACTCGCGGCTATGGGGAAGATCGAGCATTACATAAGGTTCGTCGCGCAGGTCGGCGAGCGCCACCGTGCGCTGCCGCGCGAGCCTGTGGTTCTTCGGCAGGATCACATAAGGCGGCAGGGACAGCAGCGGCGTGAATGCTATTTCGTCGGTCAGGTCAAGGTTATAGGTCAGCGCGATATCGAGCGATCCATCGTGCAGGCCTCGCAGCAAATCGTCCTGATGCGCTTCCAGCGTGCGGAATGCAATGCCCGCATGACTCGCTATGAACCGGCTCATCATGGCGGGCATGAGCGGCGGCGCAAGCGAAACCAGACAGCCGAGCGTGATCGCGCCGGACATGCCGCCGTCCATTTCCTTCGCCGCGCTCTGGAGGTCTTCCGCGTTCTTCAACAGGTCGCGTGCGCGGCCGAGCATCTCGCGCCCGGCTTGCGTCAGGGATAAGCCGCTTGCGTGATGCCGGATGAAAAGCTGAACGCCGAACGACACTTCGAGGTCCGCGAGCGCCGTGGAAATCGATGGCTGCGAGATATGCAGCAACTTCGCCGCAGCCGTAAACGACAACACCTCCGCCGTCACCACGAAATACCTCAACTGCCTTAGCGAATAGCGTAATTGCGCAGGTTCCATGGGCCGCCCCGATCTTGTATCGAGCCTATTGTGCGTGGACATAAATAAGCTTGCATAGCCAAAACCAATGATTTGCATTTTTGAAATATGTTTTTCGGATGCGCAGCCTGAGCGTAGATTTTGCGAAAGATCAGTGCAAACGCGAGGGGGCGGTATGCAAACAGAGCAACGAGACAATGCCTTGATGGAAGCAGCGCACGAGTTGGATCACGATTTGCGCGCCGCATTTCTCGATTCGATGGCGTCCAATTCCACGTCGGTTCATGTAGTTACAACGGGCGCTGGCAACGAACGTTTCGGGGTGACTGTCAGCGCCTGCAGTTCGGTTTGCGCGGATCCACCCACGTTGCTGGTGTGCATCAATACACGCAGCCCCGCCAACGCTGCGATCGCGGCGAACGGCGTGTTCGCGGTCAACCTGCTCAACGTGGCGCAGCGCGGCATTGCCGATACTTTCGCTGGACGCTCGGCCACTGCCAGACCTTTCGACTTTTCATGCTGCACGGTGACGGCCGGAATGCTGGACGTGCCGCTTATCGATGGCGCGGTTGCGGCAATCGAATGCAGGCTTGTCGCGCGGCAGACCATTGGCACGCACACGGTGTTTTTTGGCGAAGTCGCCGCCATCAAGCGCGCGGCCGCGGCACATATGCCTTTGCTTTACTGCAAGCGCGACTATGGCCAGTTCCTGGCTTTCTAGGCGAGTTTGAAACACGCTATTTCCCAACGGATCGAGGCACAGCAATGATCAGAACAGGCGAGCAATATCGCGACTCCATTCGCGACGGACGACAGGTCTGGATCAATGGCGAACGCGTGAAAGACGTGACCACGCATCCCATGTTCAAACCGATCGTGGATATCCGCGCGCGCATTTATGACATGGCGCATGAGAAGGCGACGCAGGACGTGATGAGCTATGTCGATGAAAAGACAGGCGAGCGCAACGCGGTCGGCCTGAAGCTGCCCTATACGCAGCAGGACTGGCACGACAAGCGCCTCGCCGTCGATACGGTGCTCGACGACATCGGCGGAATCGCAACCCGTGTTGGCGATGAAACCATCGGCGAGATGTGGTCGCTGTACGACGGCAAGGATGTGCTCAACGAAGTCGATCCGCGTTTTGCCGAGAACATTGAACGGCACATCCATCGCGCGCTGCATGAAGATCCGTTCCATGTCTCGGCCAATACCGATCCGAAGGGGGACCGCTCAAAGCCGCCTCAGGAGCAGGATCCCGACATGCTGCTGCATGTGGTGAAAGAGACTGATGCGGGCATTGTGGTTCGGGGTGCGAAGTATGAAACGGCTGCGGCGTATGCGAACCAGGCGTTCGTGAAGCCGACCATCGCGAACTGGGGTGACGCAAAACTTTCCGACTATGCGGTGGGGTTTGTCGTCAACATGTCGGCGCCGGGACTCAAGTTTATTTGTCGTACAGGCTTTGCGGGCCGCGCGAATGCGGAGGATTATCCGCTGTCGAATCGTTGTGATGAAGTCGACACACTGCTGATTTTCGACAACGTACTGATCCCCTGGGAAGACGTGCTGTTTTATCAGCACACGAAAGCGGCCACGTTTATCCGCTCCACGTTGCATCGGTATAGCGCGTTCGCGTTTGTCCAGCGCAACCTGCGGCTCGCGGACCTGATGATCGGCGCGGCGTTGTTCAACGCGCGGCAAACCGGACTCGAAAAACAGCAGGCGGTGCAGGAAAAGCTGTCGACGCTCGCCGTGTATCGCGAGACCATCAATGCACATCTGACGGCGTCGATTGCATGCGGCGAACGCAGTCCCGCAGGCCTGATGATGCCCAATCAATCGCTGCTATATACGGGCCGCGTGCAAGCCTGTTCGCATCTTCACGAGATGATGCATCTTGCACGCGAACTCTGCGGCGGCCAGATTTGCGTGACGCCGGATTCGGCGTCGTTCGCGAACCCGGAGATCAGCGGCTGGCTCGACAAGTTCTACACAGTCAACGACAACTGGGTCTCCGACGATCGCCGGAAGCTGCTTGCCTTCGCGCGTGACCTGCTGAATTCGGACTACGCCGGGCACCGGCTCACGTTCCAGCTGTTTGCGCAGTCGCCGCCGTTCGCGCACCTCGGCGCGGTGTTCCGCAACTTCGACTTCGACAGCACGCTCGGCTACGTGAAGAAAGCCGCAAACCTGTCGGACCGTGTCGATCAATCCAGCGCGGAGCCGCGGCTCAAGCGCGTTGTGTGAGGTGTCCATGAGCCATACCCGTATCCGCAAGTTCAACACGCGTGAAACCTATCCCGAGCAGAAGCTCGATAACGACTTGTGTCAGGCGGTGGTCGCCAACGGCACGGTTTATCTGCGCGGCCAGATCGGCCAGGATCTGGAGACGCGCGAATCGGTGGGCGTTGGCGACGTCGGCGCGCAAGCCGAAAAAGCGATGGCCAATATCGCGAT
Source organism: Caballeronia sordidicola (assembly GCF_001544455.2). Lineage (GTDB taxonomy): Bacteria > Pseudomonadota > Gammaproteobacteria > Burkholderiales > Burkholderiaceae > Caballeronia > Caballeronia sordidicola. The sequence goes on along the minus strand of NZ_FCOC02000029.1, from coordinate 37,666 downwards.
GCTGCTTGGCGAGGCTGGAAGCAAGCTGGAAGATATCTGCAAGATCACCATCTATCTCGTCGATGTGCGGTATCGGGAGGCGGTGTACACGGTGGTCGGAGAATGGTTGAAAGGCGTGTATCCGGTATCGACGGGTATTGTGGTTTCAGCGCTCGCGCGGCCCGAGTGGCTTGTCGAGATCGACGTGATCGCCGTCATTCCAAATAGCTAGAGGAGATACGCATGACCTTTTCACTGGCGGGCCGATGCGAGCGTACAGGCATGGTCGGCGGCATTGTATGCAGTTCGAGCATCGCGGTGCCCAGCCGTTGTTTATGGGCGAGTCCGCATGGTGTCGTGCTCAGTCAGAACGTGACCGACCCGCGTCTTGGCGTGCTGGGTTTGCAGTTGCTCGCACAAGGCTTTGGCGCGCAAAGCACCTTGCAGCAGTTGCGGCATGGCCGGCCTTATGCGGAGTGGCGCCAGCTTGCGGTACTCGATGCGGACGGCTCGTGCGGCGCCGCGACGGGCGAAAAAGGGCTGGGTATAATCGCGACGAAACCGGGGCGCGACTGCGTTGCGGCGGGCAACCTGTTGGCGCATGACGGCATACCGGCCGCCATGGTCGAAGCTTTCGAAGCGTCGCATGCGAGCACGCTGGCCGAGCGTCTGCTCGTCGCGCTCGAAGCGGGCGCGGCGGCGGGCGGTGAAGCGGGGCCCGTGCATTCAGCAGGATTTTGCGTGTATGGAAGAGAAGTCTGGCCGCTCGCCGAGTTGCGCGTGGACTGGTCCGATCAACCCATCGTGGACTTGCGTGCGCTCTGGCAGCGCTACGAACCGCAGATGAACGACTACGCAATCCGCGCGAAACGCCCCGAGCAGGCACCCTCGTATGGAGTACCCGGAGATCTCTAGTCAATGACGCACGCTTTGCTCGACAGCACGCTCGATCTGCTGAACAACCTGATCGCCTTCGATACCCGCAGTTCGGAATCGAATCTCGAACTGATCGAATATATCCAGCAGTATCTCAAGCAGCACGGCGTGGAATCGTCCCTCGTATTCGATGAAACCGGCCGCAAGGCGAATCTCTATGCGACCATCGGCCCGAAGGACAGGGCAGGTTTGTGTTTGTCGGGCCACACCGATGTCGTGCCTGCCGCCGGTCAGCCCTGGACCGTGCCGCCGTTCGAAATGACACGCGGCGGCGACCGCGTGTTCGGGCGTGGCACGGCGGATATGAAGGGGTTCATTGCGGCGGTGCTCGCGAGCGTGCCGCACTTCGTTGCGACTTGCAAGCAAGTGCCCATTCATCTCGCGTTCAGCTACGACGAGGAAGTCGGCTGCCGTGGCGTACGTGGCTTGTTGCGCGAACTGGCGGCAGCGCCGGTGAAGCCGCTTGCGTGCATTATCGGCGAGCCGACCAGCATGCAGGTCGCGGTGGCGCACAAGGGCAAGAAGGCCTACCGATGCTGTGTGAAAGGTCTTGCCGGACATTCGGCGCTGACGCATCTCGGTGTGAATGCGGTGGATTTCGCGGCGGAACTCGTCACGTTCCTGCGTCGTACGCAGCGGGGCCTGATGCAGCAAACAACGCTCGACCACGACTTCGATCCGCCGTACACGACCATTCATACGGGACGCCTGAATGGAGGCATCGCGTTGAATGTGATCCCCGATCATGCGCAAGTGGAATTCGAAATCCGCAATCTGCCCGCCGATAATGCAGATGCCATTGTGAACGCCATCGCGCAGTATGCCGATACCGAACTGGTCGGAACCATGCGCGAAACGTTCGAGCAAAGTGGTATCGATTGGGAACAACTGGTGGATTATCCGGCGCTGTCGGATCAGGCCGCGGCTAGCTGGCTGCGCGACCTGGCGTGCGCGGCGGCCGAACGCGAGGACGTTCGCACGCTCGCGTTCGGCACCGAGGGCGGCCTGTTTCAGTCGATAGGCATTCCAACGGTCGTATGCGGACCGGGTTCCATCGAGCAGGGACACAAGGCCGATGAATACGTCGAACTTGAACAGTTGTCCCGGTGCCTGAGTTTTCTCGGCAAACTCTCGACGAGTTTGCCGGAGACGATTACAGCGAATGACGCCTGAGCGCAATTCACACGCGGCCTGGCGGTGTCAGTTATATCCGAGAATGGCCACGGCCGTGACGTCGGCGCGGTCCGATACGTTGCAGGCAAGAACGGTCATGGGCGCCTGAAGCATCGACACATACGAGGATTGCTGCTTTTCTACCTTGGCTCCTGCTTTGGATACCTTGCTACGGCTGCCGGCGAACGTCGAAGACTTGGCGTTGAGATGATTAAACGTGTTCATGTTGGACACCACTTCAGTTGTTATGGCGAAAACAATTGCTTGTTCACTCACTAATCCCGCTGAATCATGATCTGGCGGGTGTGCTTTCAGTAAGCGCCAACCGAAGGCTTCCTGACATAGGTACTGTTACCAATACGTCTGCACCGCAGCCTTCTGGCTGGGGCTTTGCGGTAAGAGCGTATGTTTGTGGCAACACTATTTGCGTGTTTTATTGAATGCGGCTGCCGTGCATTCATGAGCTGAAGTCTTGAATTGATCGACCACGTGAAAAGCGATGCGGCGGTGCGCGCGATGCAAAACGTGGTTCATGACCGAAATCCGCTACGACCGTTGAACCTATTCCGCTAGCGGGCGATCGGACGTTGTGTCCGGCTCTTCGCCAAAACCTGTTTCCTTGTCGTCAGCGGCGTTCTCGGAAAGACTTCCCGATGACAATTGCTGGCGCGCTTTTTCCCAATACTCGTCGGCCCGTCCTTCCGGGCTGCCGTCCTGTTCCCAAAGATGGAACGCAAGCGTGCGAATCTGCTCTTCTGACAATTGGACATCCATGATTTGCCCCGTCGAGGTTGAACACTGATCGCAAGGCGCGATCGTTTCGGGCTCCTTTGAGCCTGCGTACGGGGCAGCAATTTCCGTGACACTGTCAGAATGTCTGGACGTTGACGGAAAAAAGGCGCGCGTTGTACCGCGCGCCTTAAGGTCAGTCAACGTGCCTCGGCGCCTCGATACTCAAGCCAGCCGCGCCGCGATCGCCTCGCCGACTTCCGTTGTGCTTGCCTTGCCGCCAAGGTCGCCGGTGCGCGGACCTTCCCTGAGCGTTGCTTCAATCGCCGCAAGAATCGCGTCGTGCGCATCGCGTTCCGGGCCTTTGGCGTCGCCGAGGAATTCGAGCATCATTGCAGCGGACCAGATCATGGCGACTGGATTGGCGATATTCTTGCCCGAGATATCCGGCGCCGAACCGTGCACCGGCTCGAACAGCGACGGAAACTTGCGATCCGGATTCAGGTTGCCCGAGGGCGCGAGGCCGATCGTGCCCGTGCAGGCCGGGCCGAGGTCGGAAAGAATATCGCCGAAAAGATTGGTCGCCACGACCACGTCGAAGCGATCCGGATTCAGGACGAAACGCGCACACAGGATGTCGATGTGCTGCTTGTCCCACTTCACCTCGGGATAAAGCGCGGCCACTTCGGCGGCGCGGTTATCCCACCACGGCATGCTGATCGCAATGCCGTTGCTCTTGGTGGCGACCGTGATCTTTTTCTTCTCGCGGCGCTGCGCGAGATCGAACGCGAACTTCAATACCCGTTCGCTGCCATGACGCGTAAAGACGGACTCCTGCAGTACGAATTCGCGATCCGTGCCTTCGAACATCACGCCGCCAACCGAGGAATATTCGCCCTCGGTGTTTTCACGGACGATCCAGAAATCGATGTCGCCAGCCTTGCGGTTCGCGAGCGGCGAAGGCACGCCTTCGAACAGGCGCGCCGGGCGCAGATTGATGTATTGATCGAATTCGCGCCGGAATTTCAGCAGCGAACCCCATAGCGAGATGTGGTCGGGCACGGTGTCGGGCCAGCCGACAGCGCCAAAAAGAATAGCGTCGGCGTCCTGCAGTTGAGCCTTCCAGTCGTCCGGCATCATCTGGCCGTGCTGCTGATAATAGGCGCAGCTTGCCCATTCAATATGCTTGTATTCGATTGCAATGCCGAAGCGTTTGGTGGCGGCGTCGAGTACACGCAAGGCTTCGGGCATGACTTCCGTGCCGATACCGTCGCCGGGTATGACTGCGATCTTGTAGGTTTTGGTCATGAGGGAATGTCTCCGGGTTTGAGGTGGACCAGTTGAGGGTAGCGTTCGCTTTGGGATTTTGCGGCCGGAAGCGAATTCCGTGCGATTGACATGCAACTATTCTATTGCGCCGTGTACGGCTTAGAATCGGCTTTTCAGTTAAGCCACTCTGCACGAAGCGTGAATAATGAAAACACCGCTTTCCCCGAATCTCGACGACCTGCGCGTGTTTTGCATGGTCGCCCGCAAGTCCAGCTTCAGCGCGGCGGCAGAGGCGCTGTCGGTATCGGCGGCTTATGTGAGCAAAAGAGTCGGCGTGCTGGAAAGCGATCTGGGTACGCGCTTGCTGCATCGATCCACGCGCCGGGTGGCGATCACTGAGGCCGGGGAACGCGTCTATGCATGGGCCGAAAAGATCCTTGATGACGTCGATCAGCTTGTCGAGGACGTGTCCACTACGCGGCGCATTCCACGCGGGACACTGCGCATATCGAGCAGTTTTGGCTTTGGCCGGCATATCGTGGCGCCGGCGCTCGCGCGTCTTTCCGACCACCATCCGCAGCTCAGCGTAAGGCTCGACTTGTTCGACCGGCTCGTCGATGTCGCGGGCGAAGGCTTCGACCTGGATATCCGTATTGGCGACGAAATCGCCTCGCATCTCATCGCGAGGCGGCTGGCATCGAACCATCGCGTGTTATGTGCGTCGCCCGAGTATCTCGAGCGCCACGGCGCGCCGAAACAGCTCGCCGACCTGACTAGCCATGCGTGCCTCGCGATCAAGGAGCGGGATCATCCGTTTGGTTTATGGCGTCTGCATGTTCGCGGCGAAGCCGTGTCGATCAAGGTGACGGGGCCGCTTTCGACCAATCACGGCGAGGTGGCCGTGCAATGGGCGCTGGCCGGCCGAGGAATCGTGCTGCGTTCGTTATGGGACGTCCAGCCGTTGCTGGAAGGAGGGCAACTCGTGCAGATCCTCCCCGACGTTACGCAGCCCGCCAATGTCTGGGCGGTGTATCCGGCGCGGCTGGCGGCATCGGCGAAGGTGAGGGTGTGCGTGGACTTTCTTGCCGAGGAATTCGCCCAATGGAGCGCTCCACCGCGCTGAGAGAATAGCGTCAGGCCAGCTTCAACCCTGACCGGGAGAAAACAGGCTTTCCAGCGGGTAATGGCGCTTCATGACCGGCGATTTGATGATGACAAAACTGAAGTATTTCTCAATGCCGATATTGCGTTCGAGCAAGCCTTCGATAATGCCCTGATAGTGGCTCACGCTGCGCGTCACGAACTTGAGCAGGTAGTCGTAACCGCCGCTCGCCAGGTGGCATTCCACGATCTCGTCCACGTCCTTGATCGCGGCGACGAACTTGATGAAATCCTCCCGCCGATGATCCGAGAGCGTGACTTCCGTGAACACGATCTGCACGTCGCCCAGTTTTTCAAGCTCGATGTGCGCGCCATACCCGACTATATAGCCCGCTTTTTCAAGCCGTTTCACGCGAATCAGGCACGGGCTCGGTGAGAGCCCGACCGTGTCGGCAAGCTCGACATTGGTGATGCGGCCTTTCTTTTGCAACTGCGAAAGAATGCGCAGGTCTATGCGGTCGAGCTTGCCGTCGCTGCTCATTGTCGGGGCGTGTTCCGGTGACTGGGGTCGTTGGGACATGTGGAATGTGCCCAAGGATCTTATCACGCGGCCACGCCGCCTTTTACCCGCAGCGCCGCGCGGACTTGGGGTTCGGCGAGCACGTCGTCGAGTGTTTTTGCGAGGCGCTCGAACAGCAGGTCGAACTCCGCCGCCGTGTAGCTCAAGGCCGGCGCAAAGCCCAGGATGTTGTCGCCGAACGCACGGAACACAAGGCGGTTCTTGTACGCGGCCGCCGCGATCCGGTCCGGCAGTTTCAGCGATGCATCGAAGCCCCGCTTGCTGTCTTTATCGGCGACGAGTTCGAGCGCGCCCAGCAAACCGCGATGGCGCGAATCGCCAACGAGCGGATGCGCGAGCAATGCGTCGAGGCCGCGCGCAAAACGCGGCGCGTGCGCCACGCCGTTCGCAAGCAGGCCGCCTTCGTGATACAGCCGCATGACTTCCAGGCCGATCGCCGCGCTGACCGGATGCGCCGAATACGTGTGGCCGTGACCCACGCTCGCGACCGGATCACCGTCGGCTATGCCTTGATAGACGGCGTCGGACATGAGGACCGCGCCCATCGGCGCATAACCCGCCGTCAGACCCTTGGCGACCGTCATCAGGTCCGGTTGGACGTCTTCGCCCTCGCAGGCGAACAGCGGGCCTGTGCGCCCGAACCCCGTGATGACTTCGTCGGCAACGAACAGGATGTCCAGCTTGCGGCAGGCTTCGCGCATTGCCTTGAGCCAGCCGGGTGGCGGCACGATCACGCCGCCCGATCCCTGCACCGGTTCGCAGAAAAATGCGGCGACGTTTTCAGCGCCCAGCGCCGCGACTTTCGCTTCGAGCGCGCTGACCGAGACGGCGATCAGCGCGGCGTCGTCGGCAAACGTGTTGCGGTATGCGTAGGGCGAGGGCACATGATGCTGATTGGGCAACGGCACGTCGAAGTTGCGATGGAACACCGGCAGTGCGGTCAGTCCCGATCCCACCGCCGACGACCCGTGGTAGCCGCGTTCAAGCGCAATGATGTGCTTCTTCGCCGGTCTGCCCGTGGCGTTGAAGTAATGCGTGATGAAGCGTAGCGCCGAGTCGACCGCGTCAGAGCCGCCGAGCGTGAAATACACATGCTGCAGCGAAGCGGGAGACCGGGCCACGAGCTGCTCGGCAAGTTCGATAGCAGGCGCGTTGCCGAAGTGAAAGTAGCTGGTTGCGTAGGGCAGGCGCGCCATTTGTTCGGCGGCGGCCTTCACGATGCTGGCCTGTCCGTACCCGACGTTCACACACCAGAGGCCGGAAAAGGCGTCGAGCAATTCGTTGCCGCTGGCGTCGCGCAGAAAGGCGCCGGTCGCCGATTCGAGCACGGTGACGCCACGCGCTTCATGCGCGCGGTAGTTGATGACCGGGTGAATCAGATGCTTGCGGTCGGCTTCAATGAGCGATTGGATCGACATGAAATTCTCTCGGCGGTTCGTGGGTGATCGATCTCTCAATGGTATTGAAGGCGCCATTTTTTCCGATGCGTTAATTCATGCCTGAACCGCGCAAGCACCTCGTTTTGCAGGGCGTGCGCAGCATTTTGTGCTGCCGGCGTTATTGCATTCAGCGAAATCAGGATTTACATTTGCATCACCGATCGAATCTTACAAATCCGCTTAAGTCTGGCTTTTTCGACAGGCAAGGGGGTAAAAATGCGCTGGTTCGTCCTGCTATGGTTTGTTGGCAGCGCTGCGTATGTGTTCAGGCGCGGCGACGTGCGGTTCGGCTTCTGGCGGCAATTATCGGATCATTCGACCTTCATGGCGCCCGTCAATTGCCTGTGTTATCTGTTCTCGCCGTTGAAATCCGCGCCTTATATAGAGAGCGGCACGTTCTCCGAACTCGAGCCCTTGCGGGCCAACTGGACTCGGATTCGCGATGAAGCACTGGCCGTCGATGCAGCCGAGAAGATCGCCGCGGCAAACGGCTTCAACGACATCGGCTTCAACTCGTTCTTCAAGACAGGCTGGCGGCGTTTTTATCTGAAATGGTACGACGCACCGCATCCGTCGGCCGCTGCGCTCTGTCCGTTTACCACGGGATTGCTACAGCAGATTCCCACCGTGAAGGCGGCCATGTTCGCGCAGCTTCCGCCGGGTGCGAGCCTGGTCCGGCATCGTGATCCATACGCCGGATCGGTCCGCTATCACCTGGGACTGGTGACGCCGAATGATCCGGGCTGTTATATCGATGTCGACGGACGCAAGTATTACTGGCGCGACGGCGAAGCGGTTCTTTTCGACGAGACCTATATTCACTACGCCAAGAACGAAACAGACGTCTCGCGGATCGTACTGTTCTGCGACATAGAACGGCCGATGCGCTTCGCCTGGGCCGCCGCGCTCAATCGCACTTTCGCAAAAATCTTGCTGCGTGCGGCGACCTCGCCGAACGACGAAGGCGACCGGACGGGCGCATTGAATCGCGGATTCAAATACATCTATGCCGTGCGGCGCGTGGGAAAGCGTCTAAAGGCATGGCACAGGCCCACCTATTACGTGGCCAAGTGGGTGCTGTTCGGCTCGGTTGCGTTCATTGTGTTCTACGCGCTGTAGCCAGGAGGCGCGTCAGGCCGGCACCGCGTCGTCCTTGCGCACGAACGCTTCGAAGCCTTCAACGCTCATGGGCCGCGAGAAATAAAAGCCCTGGTACGCATGGCATCCGACGCTTGCCAGGAAATCGCGTTGCGCCGCAGTTTCCACGCCTTCCGCAATCACGCCAAGTCCGAGACTCTGCGCAAGCGCCACAATGGTCCGTGCAATGGCGGCATCGTTTGGATCGACAAGCACGTCGCGCACGAACGATTCATCTATCTTCAATTGATCCAGCGGCAGGCGCTTCAGGTAAGACAGCGAAGAATAGCCAACGCCGAAGTCGTCGAGCGAGAACACCACGCCTTTCGCCTTGAGCGTCCACATCTTCTGGACGATGTCCTGCATGTTGTCCACCAGGAGGCTTTCGGTGAGTTCCAGCTTCAACCGGGCAGGATTCGCGCCCGTCTTGCGGATGACCGCCAGCACGCGGTCCACGAAGTCCGGCTGGCGGAACTGCTGCGCGCTGACATTGACGGCCATGCTCAGGTGCGCCATTTCAGGCTGTTCCATCCAGCGCGCCAATTGCGCGCAGGCGGTCTCCAGCACCCAGTTACCGAGCGCCAGAATCAGGCCGGTTTCCTCGGCGAGCGGAATGAAATCGGCCGGGGCCACAATGCCGCTCTCCGGATGCTGCCAGCGCACCAGCGCTTCCGCCCCGACCACGCGGTTGTCATCGAGCACCTGCGCCTGGTAGTGCAGCACGAACTGGTCGTCTTCAATCGCGCGGCGCAATCCTGCTTCCAGCGCCACGCGTTCCACCACGGCAGTCTGCATGGCGGGATCGAAGAAACACATTGCGTTGCGGCCGCGCTCCTTCGATTTGTACATGGCGAGGTCGGCCTGCTTCAGCAGTTCGTCGATGGCCGTCTGATGTCCCGTGAACACGGTCGCTCCAATGCTCGCCGTGCTGCGATATTCGACATCGTCGAGATGGTAAGGATTGCCAAGGACGGCGAGAATCCGCTCGCCCACGATCTCGGTCTGGTTCGCTGCCTCCTGCGGGTTTTCGTGCAGGCTTCCAAGCACCACGACGAATTCGTCGCCGCCCACGCGCGCAACCGTATCGCTTTCGCCCACGCTCGCGGCGAGCCGTCCTGCCGCCTGTTGCAGCAGCACGTCGCCCTTGTCGTGGCCAAGGGTGTCGTTGAGTGTCTTGAAGTGATCGAGGTCGATGAAAAGCAGCGCACCGCAGGTCTTTTTCTGCGCACTGAGCGCAATGGCCTGTGTCAGGCGGTCGATCAGCAGCGTGCGGTTGGGAAGGCGGGTGAGGGCGTCGAAGAAAGCGAGTTCGCGAATGCGTTCCTCCGCGATCTTGCTCTCGGTAATGTCGTGATGCGCGCCCACATAGTGGCTGACCACGCCGTCGGCGCCCGTCACGGCCGAGATGCTGAGCCACTTCGGATACACCTCGCCATTCTTGCGGCGATCCCATATCTCGCCTTGCCAGCCGCCCTCGCGGTTGATCGAATCCCACATCTGGCGGAAGAAGGCGGCGTCGTGGCGGCCGGACTGAAGCATGCGGGGCGTGTTGCCGACGAGTTCCTCGGCGCTATACCCGGTGCATTCTATAAACGCCGAGTTGACGCGCAGGATCCGCGTGTTGGCGTCGGTCACGATCATGCCTTCCAGCGAATCGAAGGCGACCGCGGCAATGCGCAGTTCCGACTCGGCCTGCTTGCGCTCGGTGATGTCGCGCCCGCTCGTGCGAAAACCCGCGAGAACGCCTTTGGCGTCGGTGATTGGCACCCACGACACCGATAGCCACACAATCGAGCCGTCCTTGCGCACGCAGCGGAATTCGAGGTCGTCTCCACGATATCCCTGCAGCCCTTTTTTGAACTCCGGCGCGACCCGCGGCATGTCTTCCGGATGAATCAGCGTGTCGGCGAAGTCGGGCATTGCCATGCATTCTTCAACGGTGTATCCGGTGTACTGCCTGACGGACGGATTGATCCAGCGCGGCTTGCCGTCCGGTCCCCACCAGACTTCCCAGTTGACCGTGCAATCGGCGATGGCGCGGAACTTCTCCTCGCTCTCGCGCAATTCGCGCGTCATGGTGGACGCGAGACGCATGGCGCGGCCGCGTCCTGTCACCAGCAGCCACGCGAGCAAGGCGAGCATCACGCTCAAGCCCGTGCCGGTGAGCGCGATGAGCCATTGCGCGTTGCGGCCGAAGCCGGCCTTGAAGCCGTCCAGCGTGGTGAGCGACAGCGTCCAGTCATGGCCCGCGACCACGAGATATTCGCTGGCGGAAAGCATTTCTCGCGGAGGCCTTTTACCGGCATTCGACGAACGATAAAGCAGGGCGGAGGCCGTGGGCTCGACGCCGTCATAGATGGCGAGCGACAGGCCGCGCGGCCGCTCGCCATAGAGACTTGCGATCACATCGTGCATGCGAAACGATGCATACACCCAGCCCGCGAGATGCGCGCGGCGCGCGGCAACATTGTCTTGCGGTTCGCCGCGGGTATAGACCGGTACGTACATGATGAAACCGGGTTGGGGATCGGGACCGTCGTCGACCGCGAGCCTGACCTTGCCCGATATCACCGCCATGCCCGAATCGCGCGCCTTTTCCATGGCCAGCCGGCGCGTGGGGTCGGTCCAGGCGTCGAAGCCGAGCGGCGCGCGGCGGTTGGCGCCAACGTTCGGTTCGCGCTGGATGATCGGCGCGTAGTCGTCGCGCATGCCCGGCGGCTGGATTGCATAGTGATTGAACCCTTGCGAGACCATGTTCGCGACATGCGCGTCCTTCTGCGCCGCCGATACCCATTTGACGAAGCCTATGGCCTGGATGCCGGAGAAGTTCGCATCGAGATTGAGCGCGGCGACGTAGTCGTGGATGTTGTCGCGGCCAACATTGTCGACCGCGGCGAACAGTCCCTGCACGCCGCGCAGCATCTGTTCGTAGGCGGCCATGCGCTGTTCGACACGGCTGACGGCGTCGCCGAGCGAGAAGTCGAACTGCGAGAGCAACTCACGCCGGGAAGCCTGGCGTTCATGATCCCACACCGCCCAGGTGACGCTCAGCGCCGCGCAGAGGATCAGCAACGGGATCATGAGCGGGATCAGGCCGACACGAGCCCAGCGGCGCGCCCAGTTCATTGCGGCGCCTTGAAATCGACCATCGCGTTGGCGAGGTCGGGCTTGAAGTACTTGAGAAAGATGCGCCGCACGGTGCCGTCCGCGCGCATCTGGTTCACGAGCGCGCGCCATTTCGCCTGCTCTTCGGGCGAGAGCGCTTTCTTCGACATGATCAGACCATGCGGCACGGCCGGATCATTGAATTCAATAACAGTCGTGACGTCGCGAATACGCTTTTCTTCGAGTGCCGGATAATCGAAGGGCTCCATGATCATGCCCTGGATGCGGCGGTTGATCAGCGCTTCGTACAACGGTTCCAGGCCCCCGGCCTGACTCACGCGATTTTCGGCGGCGAGTGTATCGACGAGTTTGTTCGCCGAATCGCTATAGCGAAAGCTGCGAATCACGCCCAGCTGAAACTGGTCGCTGCGTTCAAAATCCGCGAGCCTGTGCATGCCGGAATCTTTTCGCACCAGCAGATAATATTTATCGCTGAAATACCACGCAAACGATGCAAAGCGATCGCGCTCGGCATTGGCAATGCCCGACAAGCTGAAATCGAGCGCGCCGGATTCGATCAATTGCCAGATACGCGCGCGCGACATCAGGCTCACATTGACTTTACAACCGCTGCGGCGAATGAGTTCGTCGGCGAAATCCTTGTCGATACCCGTGTCGGTATCCGCGGAATAAAGCAGGCCGTGATCGTGCAAAGCGAGCGTAAATGGCCGTGAGCAGTCGGGACCGGCCGCCACCGCGCCGCTCATGGTCAAGATCAAGCAGCACAGCATAAGCAGCAAGCCGCCAAGACCATGTCTGATCACTGTGTCTCCATTCTGGCGAGTTGATTAAGAGCGCGGCGGCTCAATGAGGCTCACGCACATACGTCTTTGTTTAGCTGAATTTTTTAAGCGTTCGTTTAGTAGATTTGCCAATAGCATGCCATACAGGCAGCCGAGAGTTTATTCGCAAATCGATGGCACTAACGTCTGACGCCGCTCAGTTCGAGTAATTATTTAATTTGAGCAGGCTTGAATGAATGGATGTCTTTAATTGGAAGCACCTGATTTCAGGCGTGAAAAGACGATGATTAAGGGCATTGCCTTGAAGGAAAGCGTTTGCGCGCTTTGCAGCGCGTCAATGCACGGCGAATACCTCGTGCATTGACGCGCCGCTTCGCATTATTCGCTGCTGGTCCATTCCACGTTCGCCCCGACCGATCGCAGGTTCTCGACAAAGCGCGGATGCGCGCGCCGGATCGGCAGGGCGTTGATGATCTCCGAGCGCCCCTCGATGCTCGCGGCAACCATCAGCAACGCGATCGCGACGCGAATGATGTACGGGCTTTCGACCTTGGCCGGCGTGAGCGTGAGCCCTCCGAACGTGATCAGCCGATGTGGGTCCGACAGGAACACGTGCGCGCCGAACTTCGACAGTTCGCCCGACCAGCCCATGGCGCCGTCATACACCTTGTTCCAGAACATCGCGCTGCCCTCGGCCTTCACGCCAAGCGCGATGAAGATCGGCAGCAGGTCGACAGGAAGGTAGGGCCACGGCGCCGCCTCGACCTTGGTGAGGATGTTCTGCGTGAACGGCCGGCGCACGCGCAGCGGGCCGTTGCGAACGGTACGCGACCAGCCGCCGCTGTGCTCCACGTGCACGCCGAATTTTGCGAAGGTCCGGTCGATCAGCGGAAACTGTTCAGGCGCCGTATTTTTCACCGCGATGTCGCCGCCCGTGATTGCACCAAGCGCGAGGAACGTCGCGATCTCATGGAAATCCTCGCTGAAACGGAACTCGCCGCCGCCCAGCTTCTTGCCGCCTGTCACGGTGATGCGCGAGGTTCCGATACCCTCGATTGCCACGCCGAGCATCGCGAGAAAACGGCAGAACTCCTGCACGTGCGGTTCCGACGCCGCGTTGACCAGCGAGGACGTGCCGTTTGCCGACGCAGCGCAGAGCACGAAGTTCTCGGTGGTCGTCACCGACGCATAGTCGAACCAGTGATCGTTCGCGCTCATCTGCGTGTCGGCGCGCACGATCAACGAGTCGGACGTCCGCTCGATGCGCGCGCCGAAGCGCTCGAAGACCTCGACGTGCGGGTCGATCTCGCGCACGCCGAGCGTGCAGCCCTTGACGTCGTTTTCGAGGCGCGCCACGCCGAAGCGCGCAACGAGCGGCGGCACCAGCATGATGGAAGAACGCATCTCCTCGGGCAGCCGGTGTTCGGCCGGATCGAACCGCGTTGCATGATGATGCAACTGGAGAACACCGGTTGCAAAGTCCATTGACACGCTGCTGCCGAGCATGCGGAAAATATCGAGGATCTTCTTGACGTCGGTGATCTCGGGAACACCGACAAGCCGCAACGGCTGGTCCGTCAGAAGGGTGGCGCAAAGAATGGGCAGGACAGCGTTCTTGTTGGCGGACGGAGTGATTTCACCGCGTAGCGGGATGCCGCCGTGGACGATCAGGTTGGACATGTAGGGGTGCCGGGCATTGAAGAGCAAGGCGCATATGATGCCATTGCGTTGAACGTTTGCCTGCACCGCGCGGTCAATTTTTGATGTCGCTGTCTGCGCGGCACGACATTGGAGTGCACTTTTCAGAATGCGCACCCGGCCCCTATTTTTTCGCGTGCGGTTCGCGCTTTTACGTTCAACAAAGTACCGATACGTTTCAGCAAGACGCCTTCGGCGGTATCATGATGACTGTATATACATACAGTCATCATGAGCGACTCAACTTCGACGCCGCTGCCTGATTTTCAGCGGCATTTCTATTACCTAGTGAACTTCGAGCGCGCGCTTCAATGGCTCGCGGATCGCTACGACGACCTGTGGGTGCAAGACGAACGCGTTTTCCTGCGCGAATTTCCAGCGTTGCCGCTGGCATCGCGGGCGCTGCTCGTACGCATGCTGATGCGCGTGGGTCCGTACTTCCGCGCGAGTAGACTCGTCTACGACGAAATCGGATGTCCTTGCGAAGCACTCGCGCCGCTGAGTGCGCTTGGCTGGGCAGATCCAGATCCCGCAATCACGCTCGACGAAATCTTTTCCCTTCACACCAGGCCCGAACTGGCGAAGATTTTCCCGCCCGTCCGGGGCGCGGCCAGCACGCGAAAAGCCGAATTACAGGAATCGTTGCTGGCGGCGTATCCCGGGGCGCAAGTTTACAGGCAATGGCACCCGGGCTCGCACGACGTCGTGATCCGCCTGAACGTAAGCAGCTTGTGCGAGCGCTTGAGGCTCATGTTCTTCGGCAACTTGCGGCAAAGCTGGGCGGAGTTCGTGCTCGCGGACCTGGGGATCGTACGCTATGAGCGCGTCGTGCTCGAACGGTCGTCGCGCGCATTCCAGAGCCGTACGGATATCGATTCATTTCTGGCGGTGCGCGCATACCGCGACCTGCTCGACACCATCGATGATTTGCCATCCATCGAAGCCATGATTTCCAATATAGAAGCGTTGACGTGCGAGCGCGCGTGGCTCGAGCAACGCCGGCAGAAGCTGTTGTATCGCCTCGGGCAGCACTGCGAACGGCTTTGTTACTGGGAGGCGGCGCTGTCGGCGTATCGGACCTGCGCGTTTCCGGGCGCGCGGCATAGGCGCATGCGGGTAATGGAACGGGCCGGTCTTTATTCCGATGCATACTCCCTGGCGCGCGACGCATGCAATGACCCGGGGAGCGAAGAGGAGGCGCAACGGGCAGCACGCATGTTGCCAAGGCTTCGGCGCAAGCTCGGGCTTCCCACGGAGCCCGTAAGCAGGCCGCGCGCGGTCGAGCGTCTCGAGGTTGTCTTGCCCATGCCGGCCAAGGTTGCCCCGGTGGAAATGATCGTTCGCGACGCACTCAGCGAGCCGGGCGCAAGCGTGCATTACGTCGAGAACACGCTGATCAATTCGCTTTTCGGCTTGCTGTGCTGGGACGCGATCTTCACGCCGCTGGCGGGCGCGTTTTTTCATCCGTTTCAACGCGCTCCGGCAGATCTTCATTCACCTGGCTTTCATGCGGCGCGGCGCGATGAGTTCGAACGTTGCCTCGCGCTGCTCGATGACGGCCGGCATAAGCACGCAATCCGCTCGGCGTTCGTGGCGAAGGCTGGAGTGCAGTCGCCGTTCGTGCACTGGGCAGTGCTGAGCGGCGATCTGCTGGAACAGGCGCTTGCATGCCTGCCCGCCGCGCATATGAAGTTATGGTTTCGCCGCCTCTTGCAGGACATCGCCGCAAACCGCAGCGGTTTTCCGGACCTGATCCGCTTCTGGCCCGAGCACGGCCGATACGAAATGATCGAAGTCAAGGGCCCGGGCGACCGGCTGCAGGACAACCAGACGCGGTGGCTCGCCTATTGCGCCGCGCATGACATGCCGGTGCGTGTCGTCCATGTTCGATGGACGACAGCGGAATTCGGTTAAACGACGAATCGCATCAGACGTTTATCCTCGGCCGACAAACGGCATTTTTGCCGGCATGACCGTATGGAACAGGATGTTTGCTTCCAGTGGCAGGCTCGCCATGTAACGCACCGACTGCCCGACAATATTCACGTCGAGCATCGGCTCCGTGGCAATTTCTCCATTCGCTTGCGGCACGCCCTTCGCCATGCGCGCGGCCAAATCCGTCTGCGCGTTGCCAATATCGATCTGGCCCACCGCGATGTCGTACTTCCTGCCGTCGAGCGAGGCGGATTTCGTCATGCCTTCAACGGCATGCTTGGTCGCCGTATATGCAATGGAATTAGGCCGCGGTGAAGTCGCCGATATCGAGCCGTTGTTGATGATCCGGCCGCCCATGGGCGCTTGCGCGCGCATCACGCGAAACGCTTGCTGGATGCAATAGAACATGCCGTTGAGGTTGATATCGATCACCGATTTCCATTGCTCGACGCTCCAGTCTTCGAACGGTCCCGGCGGATTCGATACCCCCGCATTGTTGAACAGCAGGTCGACGCGGCCATACGTGTCGACTGCGGTGGCGAACAGCTTCCTGACGGCTTCGGGGTCGGCGACGTCGCACGAGCAGGGCAGGACGCGGCCTTCGGGCGCGTCTTTGGTAAGCTGTTCGAGAGGTTCGCTGCGCCGTCCTGCAGCAACCACGGTCCAGCCGTCCTGCAATAGCGCCAGCGACGCGGCGCGTCCAATGCCGGCTCCGGCGCCGGTGACAATGGCGATGCGTTCGCGGCGATCGGATTCTGAATTCACGGTGATGCTCTCCTGAGATGGGTTGCTGGGTTATTGAACCGGCCAAGGGGAATCGTAAGTATTGCTTGCGCTATTGCGCCGTAATGGCGCAATGGCCAAGAATGGATGATCGTCTTATTTTCGCATCGCTGCAGGGCGCGGCCCCCAAAAAAACGCGGAGGAATCGCGAACCTGACGTTCACGATTCCCCCGCTCAAAGACCGATGCCGAAGCATCAGCCCCTTCTTCTTACCAGCTGAACTTATACCCGACCTGCCCGAACACGCCACGGCGATAATCGCCGCCAATGTTGCGGGCGTACTTCACGTTGGCATACATCTCCGACGACTTGCCCATGCTCGTGGTCAGTCCTACACCAAGTTCATACCATGTCCTGGCAAATGCGCCGTTGAAGGTCGATCCGTCGACCGTCGTATTGCCCGGGGTCAGGAAGTCGTGCAACACGTCCGCCGTGAAGTAAGGCGTCAATGCACCCGTCTTCAAATCGTTGGTCAGGTTCGCCTTGAAGATGCGAAAGCCGGCGCGGCCGCGCAACGCGTTGCTCGATGTACTCGAGACCGGCGAGATGCCATCGTTGAAACCGTTCAGATGCAGGTACTGATACATCAGCTGCGCTTGCGGTTCGATGGCGATCGTGGTCGGTCCAATCAGGAACGGTTTGCCGGCTTCGCCTGAAAGACCCGTGCCGTAGCCGTTCTGTGAAGCACCGCCGCCGTATACGTCGCCGAACTTGTTGCGATAGTGCGTCAGTTGTGCGACGGCGTCGAAATAGCTGCCGTCCTTCAGGTACTTCGTCCAGTAGCCGCCGATCGATTGCGCCTGCGTTTCGACCGAGCCGGTGTTTGTGCTCAGCGTCGGATTCAGGCTGCGCGCGCTGTCTTCGAACGTGGCCGAACTCGAGCCGATCGTCAGCGTGACGCCGGCATGCGTGCTGCCGCCAGCCGGGTTCGACGTGAGCGTCCAGTCCTTGCCGAACTGTGCGAAGAACGTGCGTTCATCGGCGGAGAAACGGTCGCCGGAGTTTGCGTCGAGATTCTGGCCGCCGATGCGTCCCCACACGCCGTTATCGTGCGCGCCCTGGGCCTTTTCGAGGTTGGCGATATCGCCGACACGTTCATGCAGACGGCTCATGATCGCAAAGCCATAGTCGATATTCAGCGACGGCGTGAGCGCGTAACCCACCACCGCCGGCCGATACGCGATTGGCGCGGCCGGCGTGGACGCCATGGGCGGCGTGCCTGTGCCGCCGATCACCGCGCTATCGCCAGGCTGGGTAGGGGCGGTGGTAACCGGGGGCGTCACGGGCGGCGTGACCGGGGGTGTTACGGGCGGTGTAACAGGCGGCGTCACCGGAGGCGTGACGGGCGGGGTGACTGGAGGAGTCACCGGAGGCGTGACGGGCGGAGTAACAGGAGGTGTTACCGGAGGCGTCACAGGCGGAGTAACCGGCGGATTTTCCAGCGACGAGCGTAAATAGAAGTCGCTCGGCCGGCCCGAACCGCCTTGATACAACAGATATTCATACGCGCCCGCCTGCACCGGCGCGGCCATATGGAACGTTCCTGCCGCAGCCGAACCGTTCACCTGCACGACCTTGATGCCGTCGCCAACCGTCAGCGCGCCCAGGCCGGTCGGTTTCACGATCACGGTCGTATCGCCGCTCGCGTTTCCTCCAATCACCAGCTTGTCCGTGAACTGGTTCGATGCAGCACCACCCTCGTTCATCACCGTATTGACGATCAGCTTCGCGTTGTTGCCTACGTAATTGCCGCTGACGTTCAGCACATTGCCGGTCGCGCCCGATGCAGCCGCAAGGTTGATCGTGGCGTTGTTGGTGAGATTGCCCTGGATCAGGAACGAGCCCGTCGAGCTTGCCGAGAACGCCGGCAACGCGTTTGCCACCGCGATCGTGCCCGAGTTGTTCATAGAGCCGAGTACCGTGCCGAAGCCGCCGAGCGTCGCGCCATCGGCAACTGTCGTCGTGCCTGAGCCGATGGTCGCGCCCGTATGTTGCGCATCGCCGACTGCAAGCGTGCCAGCGAGCACGTTCGTGTCGCCGTAGGTGCTTGCGCCGTTCATGGTGAGCATGCCGCTGCCGAGCTTCGTCAATGCGCCCGAGCCGGTCACGCCCTGCGAAAGCGTGGATGAATACTGCTGGGTATCGATCGTTCCGCCATTCGCGCCGATCACAATTGCGCGTGTTGAGGCGAGGTCGAGGTCATCGCCCAACTGCAATGTTCCCCCGTTGAACGTCACGCCGCCAGTGGGCGCACCCAGCGCGTTATCGGCGCTGATGTTCACCGTACCCTGCGTGATCAGCGTGCCGCCGGAATACGTGTTGCCGCCCGCAGCAGGTGCAAGCGTCAACGTGCCCGCGCCGGTCTTTTCGATGGAACCCGTGCCGCTTAGTATTCCTGCATATGTGCCGTCGTCGGTCTGCGTGAAGCGCACGAGCCCGTTGTCCGTGATCGCCAGAGGCAGGCTTTGCGCACGTGCCTCGAGCGTGCCCGGGGCGTCGACCACGAACTGTCCCGCGTAAGCGCTGTTGTCGCCGGTGAGGATCAGCTTGCCATCCGCCACTTGCGCAAGCTGCACGTCGGGCAGGATGCCGTTGAGCGTCCACGTGCCGGTATCGTTCTTGATGAGCGTCTGGAAGCCGAAGATGTCGCCAGTCAACGTATCGGCGCCGGCGCCGCTCAGGTACAACTGATTGTTGCCCGCGCCTCCGTCGATACTGCCATGCACCGTCGAGCCGGTGTAGATGCGCATGGTGTCGTCGCCGCCCGCGAACACGAGGTTCCCGATCACCTTGCCTTTGTTCGCGAAGTCGATGGCCCCGTCGCCGGTCGATCCAATCGCATTGTCAGGCGCTGCAATCACGCCCGTCTCCGTATTGATCACCGTGTTGCTGCCCGAGGTGTTCTGAAACCAGATAGCTGCGGCATGAGTCGCCTGGATCAGCCCGCTGTTCCTGATGACGTTACCCTGGCCTTGCAGGTTTACGGCTTCCGCGATGTCCTCCGTACCCTTGGACAACACCTTGCCGCCAGCTTCAACCGTGAGCGTGCCGTTGTCCCGGAACTCGATGGTGTTGGTGCCCGTGCCGTAGATGCCGTGCAATTCGACCGCATGATTGCTGACCGTCCCGCCCGATTTCACCGTGACGTTGGCGCGGTCGGCCAGGCTGATAGCCGAGGCATCCTGCGTATTGACGAGAGCATGGTTCTTGACGACCACCGTGCGGTCGTCGTTACCCGGCGCATCGCCGGTGCCGATCGTCGTTGTTCGTGGCGAGCCGGCACTGCAAACAGTGTTGAGACCGTTCACCGCGCATGCGGCTGCCGCTGCGATCGGGTTGAGAAGAAACGGAATGAGCAGCAACGACGGTGCAAGCGAGATGGCTCGCGATCGAACAGGATTTGACATGGTACGCCCCGGTATCTGTTATTTGAATGCGAGCGGAATTTATCAACGGGGGTAATACGATGAATGTTGTGAGGCGAACAGATGTGCCTCGAAACCGGATCAACGATGCCCGCTATGTGTCGCGCCACTTATAGCGGGACAAATAGATGCGCCCGATGTGTCAGGTAGTGTCAAGCCGCGGCATCGAGATTCGATTGGAAGGGCAAGAACCCCGATCATGCAGGCGCCCCTTGCGTTATGTGGTCCACCCTACGTTGCATGACAGGTCATGCTGGACGATGTCCACGGTCCCTGTACGATGCGTTCCTTGACATGGCCGGCGTGCAGGCCAGGGATTTTTTATCGGGGGAAAGATGGCATCGAAGAGCACTGCGGCGAGCGTGCCGGCAAAGGTCCACGTGCATCTGTATTACGGCGTCGACCCGAGCCGTTATCGCAAGGATGACAACGTGGGTTGCCTGTACGGATATCACCATGCCGAATCGAATTCCCTGGCGTTGTCGTATTCGCAGGACCATCCCGAAGGGCGCGCGATGCGCTTGATCCGGCGCGGCCTGAAAGCGCTCCTTGGCTGCGATCTCATTCATACGTTCCGCAATCGCACCGCCTTGCTCGAAGCCGATGTCATCTGGACACACACCGAGCGCGAATATTTGTCGGCCGCATTGTTGCTGATGCTCAAACGCGGACCCAAACCGCTGCTGCTTGCGCAAAGCGTCTGGCTGCTCGATATCTGGAACTCGCTCGGCGTAGTCAAGCGCGCCATCTACAAGGTGCTGCTCAACCGGGCGGACCTGTTGACAACGCTTACTCACGACAACGCCGCGCTCGTCAGGAGGTTCTGGAACCGCGATGCGACCGTCGTGCTCTACGGCATCGGCACGGAAGACTTCCCTTTGCAGCCGGTCACGCAGTGGCGTCCGCACGCACCGTTGCGCGTCGCCGCCCTAGGCAATGACCGCGATCGCGACTGGCAGACTTTCATGGAAGCCTTCGAGAACGACAAGCGCTTCTCCGCGCGGCTTGCAACACAGCGCAAGGTGCCGCGTCCAAGCGAAGCCGACAACGTCGTGGTCGCACCGGTGACCGGTATCGACGAGCAGCGCAAGCTCTATGAATGGGCTGATGTGATCGTGGTGCCACTGCATCCGAATCATCATGCGTCGGGAATCACCGTGGTGCTGGAAGGCGTGATGGCTGGCAAGCTGGTGATTGCAACGGACATCGGCGGACTCAAGGATTATTTCTCGCACGACGCGGTCTCGTACGTCCCGGTTCACGATCCGCACTCGCTGCGCGAGACGGTTGCCGCGTTGGCCGCCGATCCCGATGGCACGACCGCGCGCATCGTCCGCGCGCAGCAGGAGCTGGTATCGAAAGAGCTGACTACGCGGGGCTACGCGCGCCAGCACGTCGCCCTGACGCATCAGATGCTGCGCGACGCGGCATTCAGAGAGGGCGTCACGTCGCTGGCGCGGCCCGGAACCACAACGCCAATCAAACGCAACCCGCACAAGAGATGGACCGTGTCTTGAGCGCTAGCGAACAGAGCGTGGTGTAAATTAATAAGTATGCTTACGGTTATGCCTGCGAGGACAGGCCCTGAAAAAATAACCGGGGGGAAGAGATGCGAGACGACGAAAGACTGGGCGCCCTGCTGCTGGTGCTGGCGATTGGGTGGGTTTATCAGATGATTGCCGCTTGCAAGGACTTTTTTCCCCGCCGATGGCCTGAAGCGTTGAGCGTCAAGCCGCGCTGGCCGGACTAGACCAGCGCGTATTCACTCGACATCCACTCCCGGCGAGGTCGTTGCGTCGCGCATGCTGTATGCCGACAAGATCCTGTACAGCGTGACGCGCGACACGCCCAGTTCCTTTGCGGCCTCGCCAAGACGTCCGCGATTCCTGAGCAACGCCATTTCAATTGCCTGCCGCTCTCCAGCTTCGCGCGCTTGCGCGAGCGAAGTGGGGGCGGGCTCGGCGAATTCGCCCAGTTCGAGATCATGCGCGCCGATCAGCCGTCCCTCGGCCATGACGATCGCGCGCCGCACGCGGTTGATTAACTCGCGCACGTTCCCCGGCCACGAATAATTGTGAAGCGCGGCAACCGCGTCCGGCGCGAAGCCGCGCAACGGCCGGTGCGCGTCCTTCTTGAAGCGGTCGAGCATGTGCTTTGCGAGCAATTCGATGTCCTTGCCGCGCGCACGAAGCGGCGGTTCATCGATTTGAAGTACGCACAAACGGTGGTACAGGTCGGCGCGAAACCGGCTTTCGGCCATGGCCGTCTGCATGTCCACGTGGGTGGCTGAAATGATGCGTACGTCCACAGGCGTGGAGCCGTGTCCGCCCAACCGCTCGACCTTGCGTTCCTGCAAAAAACGCAGCAGGCTCGCCTGGCTTTCGAGCGGCAGGTCGCCGATTTCATCGAGGAACAGCGTGCCGCCATTCGCCGCTTCCACCCGGCCGATCTTGCGCTGGTTCGCGCCCGTGAACGCGCCGCGCTCATAGCCGAATAATTCGGATTGAAGCAGATGTGTGGGGATTGCACCGCAATTGATCGCCACAAAGGGCTGGTCGCGACGTGTCGAATGCTGGTGGATGGCGGCGGCCGTAAGTTCCTTGCCCGTGCCCGACTCGCCGGAGATGAAGACGGGCGCGTCGGTGATGGCCACTTTGCGGATTGCACGGAACAGCGCGAGCATGGCGTCGCACGAGCCGATCATTTCGCCTTCGGCGTGGCTGCTGGCTTGGGCGTGTACGTTGCCCAGCGTTGCGCCCACTACGCCGCCGCTTGCGCCGCCATCGTGCAATGCAGCAATGCCATACGCATGTCCAAGCGCGTTCAGGATGCGTTCGCCCGAAGCCGGAAGCGTGACGTAGTCGAAGCAGAAATCGCGCACGAGCCGGCGGATTGTCTCGTTGTCGAGCTGGGCGGGTGTGAGGAGCGCCACCCAGCCAATGGTCTTGATCGATAACAGCGTTTCAGCCTGACGCAGGTTCGACTGAATGTGGCGGGACGAAAAGTCGAGTAATCCCCCGCTCGGCGTAGATGAAAAACTCTCGAGATCCCGCCCCAGTTCCGAGTTCCTGACCGTCCAGCCGCGCGCATCCATCAGTGAGCGAACCTCTAGCGTCAAGGGGTCGCCTACATAATAAAGATGCCTCTGACTCGACGAAAACGCTTCCATGAAGGATTACAGTGATTAGTTACAACGAATAATGCCACCAAAACCTGCAGTGGCACGCGTTGTATGGCCCGTGATTTGGTGTATTGACACGGCTCCGGATTGCGTGCTCCTTTTATAACGACTGTTTAGTCGAAAACTTGAAAACAACGCGCGCCCCAGTCCAAGGGCGATAGAGGGAAAACCCTGGGCGCCAGCAAAGCAATTGTCTGAGGAATGCGAATGACTTTGTCGTCCTTATGGATCCAGCAATGCTCACGTGCTGATGTGGCGGATTGCCGAATCCACACGCGCTTACTTGAGTGGCGCGCCTTGGACTGCGGACAGATCGCGGAACGAGGCGCCCGCATGTTCTTTCGGCAAATGCGCGGTGCCGCCGAAGAGCTTCTCACGCAGCGTGCCATCTGCGTAGGACGTTTTGTAGATACCCCTTGCCTGCAGTTCCGGAATCACCAGATCGATGAAATCCTCGTAGCTTTCCGGCGTCACCGTACGGGTCAGGTTGAAGCCGTCCACGCCCGTTTCGTTCACCCATGATTCGAGCGCGTCGGCTACGTCCGCCGCGTCGCCGACGATGGTCGTATAGCGTCCGCCGAGCTTCAACTGGTCGAGCAGACGCCGTACTGTCCAGCCGGATTGACCGTCGGTGACGCGCTGCACGGAGGACTCGATCCCGCGGCTTTTCGGGGCGCCTGGCGGCTGGATTTCGTCGTCGGGATTGAAGGTCGAATAATCGATACCCGTTCCCGCCGCGAAATGCGCCAGCCCGGCTTCAGGGCTCGCGTGGCGCGCATACTCGGCAAACTTCGCTTGCGCCTCTGCCCGCGTGCGGCCGACCACGACGGTCACGCCCATGAAGATCTTCAGGTCAGCGGGGTTGCGGCCAGCCTCGGCGGCTTGCCGGCGCAGTGCATCGACGAGTTTTTTCGTGCCTTCCTTGCTTTGACTCGATACGAAGACACACTCGGCGTGACGCGTCGCAAACGCCTGGCCGCGGCCCGATGACCCCGCCTGGAAGAGCACGGGGGTGCGCTGCGGCGAGGGCTCCGACAAGTGGTAACCCTCGACGTTGTAATAACGCCCATGGTGATTCACCTTGTGTACTCTTGCAGGATCAGCGAAGACTCGCGCTTCGCGGTCGCGCACAACCGCGTTGTCCTGCCAACTGCCTTCCCAGAGCTTGTAGAGCACGTCGAGATACTCGTCCGCGCGGTCATAGCGCTCGTCGTGGGCGATCTGTTCGGTCAAGCCCATGGCGAGCGCGGCGCTGTCGAGATAGCCCGTGACAATGTTCCAGCCAATACGTCCGTCGCTCAGATGGTCGAGCGTCGAGAAGCGCCGTGCAAGCAAGTAGGGCGCTTCGTAGGTGAGGTTCACCGTAATGCCAAAGCCAAGGTGACGGGTCACGGCGGCCATGGCCGAGACGAGCATCATGGGGTCGTTGACGGGAAGCTGGACCGACTCTTTCAAGGTCAGGTCGGCGGACTGCTGATACACGTCGTAGACGCCCACAATATCCGCGATGAAAAGTCCGTCGAACAGGCCTTTCTCGAGCAGCCGGGCGAGGTCCGTCCAGTACGAAAGCTTGCGGTAATCGGTCGAGCGGTCACGCGGATGCGTCCATAGGCCGTGATTGATGTGGCCGACGCAATTCATGTTGAACGCATTCAGAAGAATCTTTTTCTTGCTCATGGAAGTCCACGTGAAGAACGATGGATAAGAGACGCCGAGGGCGCAAAAGCATCGCACGGCCAGGCGCTTCGGCGAACCATCGAATTGATATTTGCATTCCATGAATGCAGCGGGCGCTTCATGGTACACGCCTGATTTTTCCGCCTGAATCGCCGGGTCCCGCGCGTCTCATACGCGCTAAGATAGCTACGAGCGCCGGTCCGGGCGGACCGGTTTCCTGCGTGATCTCTTTGATGGGAGAGCAAGATGGCAGCCAAGAAGATTCTGTTTCTGACCGGTGATTTCGCCGAAGATTATGAAACGATGGTGCCGTTCCAGGCGCTGCAGATGGTGGGTCATTCCGTGCATGCAGTGTGCCCCGGCAAGAAGAGCGGGGACACGATCAAGACCGCGATCCATGACTTCGAAGGGGATCAGACCTATACGGAAAAACCCGGACATCTCTTTACGCTGAACGCGAGTTTCGACGACATCGATCCCGCCAGTTATGACGCATTGATGATCGCGGGCGGCCGCGCGCCCGAATATCTGCGCTTGAATAGTCGTGTGATTGAAGTCGTCCGGCATTTCGCCGATGCACAGAAACCCATTGCCGCTGTTTGTCATGGTGCGCAACTGCTGGCCGCTGCGGACGTGATTCGCGGCAAACGCATTTCGGCTTATCCGGCGTGCGCGCCGGAAGTGCGTCTTGCCGGCGGTGAATATGCGGAGATTCAAGTGGATAGTGCGGTTACGGACGGCAACTTCGTCACGGCGCCCGCATGGCCTGCGCATCCGCAATGGCTCGGGCAGTTTCTGGCGCGGCTTGGAACGGAGATCAAACTCTAGGCTGACATGGGCCGGGTATGCGGTAAGCGCCGACGGTCTTAAATGCGCGGCCGATAACCACATCGGCCGCGCGGGTCATTTTCCTACCCCAGCTTCGCCTGCAATTCCGCGGCGCCGCCTCGCCGGTACAAGGCAACCGTGGCAAAGAACCCGCACACTGCGGCAAAAATGAGCCAGTACGCGGGCGCAGCTTTGTCGCCGGTTGCCTGGATCAGGTAAGTCGATACCGCTGGCGTGAAGCCGCCAAAGATCGCCGTTGCAAGGCTGAACGCCAGCGAGAAACCCGCCACGCGAACATTGACGGGCATTACTTCGGTGAGAGCCGCGACCATCGCACCGTTATATCCGCCGAAGAAGAACGAGAAATACAGCAGCACGGCGAGCATGCGCAAAAAGCTCGGATCGTGCGCAAGCCACGAGAGCGCGGGATACGCCGTGATGACCGCCAGCGCGGACACGAACAGGAGCACGGGCTTGCGTCCGATACGATCCGAAATCGCGCCGCCAATCGGCAGCCAGATAAAGTTCGATACACCCACGAACAAGGTCACGACCAGGCTGTCCGACGTGCTCAAATGCAGCACGGCGCGGCCGAACGTCGGCGTATAGACGGTGATCAGATAAAACGTGGTGGTGGTCATCGCGACCATCAGCATGCCGGCAACCACGGTCTTCCAGTTCGTCGCCATGGAGCGCAAGACCTCGGCAGTTGCCGGATGATGGCGGCGCGCCTGGAACTCGGCAGTCTCCTGCAGCGACCGGCGCAGGATGTACAGAAACGGCACGATCATGCAGCCGATGAAAAACGGCACGCGCCATCCCCAACCCGCGATCTGCGCCGGCGAAAGCCAGCTATTCAACGCATAGCCGAGCGCCGCCGCGACCACGATCGCGACCTGCTGGCTGGCCGATTGCCACGACGTATAAAAGCCTTTCTTGCCGGGCGTCGCCATCTCCGCCAGATAAACCGATACGCCGCCGAGTTCGGCGCCCGCCGAGAACCCTTGCAGCAAGCGGCCGATGAGCACCAGCGCCGGCGCCAGCAAGCCAATGGTCGCAAACCCCGGAACGCACGCAATCAGAATCGTGCCGCTTGCCATGATCGACAGCGTCACGATCAGTCCGCGCCGGCGACCGACCTTGTCGATATACGCGCCCAGCACAATGGCGCCAAGCGGGCGCATCAGGAAACCCGCGCCGAACACGGCGAACGTCTGCATCAGCGAGGCGAACTCGCTTGCAGCCGGAAAGAAGGTCTTGGCGATGTAGGTTGCGTAGAACCCGAACAGGAAAAAATCGAACTGTTCGAGAAAGTTGCCGCTGGTGACGCGCAGGACCGCGCCCAGCTTCGAGACACTGGGCGCGGTTGCGCCCAACGTCTGCGATTGAAATTCGTTTCCGGTTGCCATGTCGTCTCCTAGGTTTTTTTATTGCCACGTCGGCCATGATAGGCTCGGCGGACCCCGTTCCGCATCAATTCATTGTCAATCTTCCACTAGCAGTTTGCTTGGCTGGCGTTTTTCCACGGCCCATTTCAGCAGTGCTGCGCTGCGATATATACCATGCGCGAATTTTCCATATGGCAACGTCAAAAACAAGGCCATGACAATGCCAAGGTGCACCGCGAGCAATAACGCCATCGCGGATGTATCGCGCAGCAGCAGCAGCGCGAGGCCGCTTGCGCTCGTCAACAACAGCAACGCGATAAAACCGCGGTCCATCGGCTTTTGCGCCGCATCGCCATGTTGCGGATGGCGCTTTAAATTGAGCCATAACAACCCGGCTGGACCCGCAAGCA
This sequence comes from Caballeronia sordidicola, assembly GCF_001544455.2. Taxonomy (GTDB): domain Bacteria; phylum Pseudomonadota; class Gammaproteobacteria; order Burkholderiales; family Burkholderiaceae; genus Caballeronia; species Caballeronia sordidicola. The sequence goes on along the minus strand of NZ_FCOC02000029.1, from coordinate 10,089 downwards.
AGCCAATCCCGCCAAGCGAACCCAGTACGACCGGCACGCTCGTGAGCGCGTACGGCGCTTCGAGCTTCAGAAAGTAGTGATACAGCGTCGCCACGCATGTAGACGCGAAACACAGCATGAAGCCATAGAACGTCAGATGATGAAAGCGGCGGCGCGCGAGGGAAAACGCGTCGTCGGCATTGTTGCAGCCTTCTCCGTGACCACCGCCCAGGTAACGCAGGCTCAGCACGTCGTGTGTTGCCTCGCCGATGGCCTGCGCCGACATTGCGCCGGGGTCTTCGTTACGCCAGAACCGCCGCACGCCCACGCCGAGCGCGATCATCGCGAACACGAACACCATGCCAAACAAAAGTGCCAGCGTATTGTGCGGGAACACCGCATAGAAATTTCCGGCGAGTGGTGGCAGGACAAGCGTGCCTTTTAACGCCATTGTCATGATAAGGAAAAGTGCCAGACCGCCGGCCAAGGCGAGCGCCAGCGTCAGACCGTTGCGCTTGTACAGTGCGCCGAATCCTGCTGGCCACGCGTAGTCCACGTACGTCTGCAGACGCACCTCGGCCATGGCCTTCGGCACGTTGACGCCGAACTCGTGCGGCGGCGCGTACTGGCACGCGTGCAGGCACGCGCCGCAGTTGTGACAGAGATTTGAAAGGAAATGCACGTCGGCACGGCCGAATTCAAGGCGGCGGGTCATCGCTGGGAACACGGCGCAAAAGCCTTCGCAATAGCGGCACGCATTGCAGATCTGCATGATGCGGCTGACTTCGCCTTCGGCTGCTGACATCGGCTTGGCGAATGTGATGGGAACTTCGTTCAGTGCAAGCGCGCTCGCCTCGCGCGTCAGGTTTTCAAGCGACTGCATGACGGGTTTCCTTCAGTTTCAGGGCTGCCTGCGCGGCCTGAGTGCCCGCGATCCTTCCAAACGCCGTGCCGATCGCCATGCCGACACCCGCCGTATAGCCCTTGCCAAGCACGTTGCCCGCCATCATTTCTCCTGCAACGTAAAGGTTGGGGCTCGGCTTGCCGCCGAAGTGCACGGCGGACTGTTCATTCACCTTCAGCCCGAGGTACGTGAACGTGATTCCCGGACGAAGCGCGAAGGCATAGAAGGGTGGTTTATCGATAGGCTGCGCCCAGTGCGTCTTCGCGGGCGTGAGGCCTTCGGTATAGCAGTCGTCGAGCACCGCGTGATCGAAGGTACCAACGCGGCATGCGGCGTTATAGGTCTCAATTGTCTCGATGAACTTTGTTTCATCGAGTCCCGTGGCGCGCGCCAGTTCGCCGAGCGAATTCGCTTTCGTGCCGGGGAACACGGGCGGCATGAAGCGGCCTATCGCTTTGGAATCGATGATCGAATAACCGATCTGCCCCGGCTGGTGAGCCACGAGCCGGCCCCAGATGGCGTAGCGCTTGGGCCAGAAATCCTCGCCTTCATCGTAGAAACGCTCGGCGTTGCGATTGAGCATCACACCCAGCGATACACAATCCACCCGCGTGCAGATGCCGCCGTCATACAGTGGCGCGCGCGCGTCGATGGCGACGCAATGCGATTGCGACGGATCGCCAATGGAATCCGCGCCTGCATCGATCATGTACTTGAGCAGCACGCCCATGTTGAAGCGCGTGCCGCGAATCAGGAAGTTGTCGGCGACCCATTCGCCGTTGATTTGGCCCCACGCTTCACGCAGCCATGCGCGATTCGATTCGAAGCCGCCCGCCGCCAGCACGCAGGCGCGCGCTTCAATGCGTTCGTTGCCAATGTGTGCCGCGACAAAACGATCGCCGTCCAGTTCGATGGAATCCACCGGCGCGTCGTAGCGTATCTGCACGCCCAGCGCTTGCGCGCTGCGGAAGTATGCGTTGACGAGCGCCTTGCCGCCGCCCATGAAAAATGCGTTGGTGCGGGCTACGTGCAGCGCGCCCGAGAGCGGCGGCTGGAAATGCACGCCGTGCTTGCGCATCCAGTCGCGGCATGTGGACGATTCGCGGATGGCGAGGCGCGCGAGCGGTTCATTAGTGAGACCGCCGGTCACCTTGAGCAGATCCTGCCAGTATTCTTCCTCCGGGTACGCGTCGATCAGCACATCCTGCGGCGCGTCATGCATGCAGCGCAGGTTACGCGTGTGCTGCGAATTCCCGCCGCGCCATTCACGCGGGGCCGCTTCGAGCAACATGACGGACGCGCCTGCTTCGCGCGCCATCAGCGCGGCGCACAAGGCCGCGTTGCCGCCTCCGATCACCAGTACATCCACCATTGTCGACGTCTCCTCCAATCCCGGGAGTGTAGGACGCCAGGTGTTCAGCCGCCAGCAGGCAGCGAGCAACAGGTCTTCACGAATTGTGAAGAGGCGGCACTGTGGCGCCAGCCCAGTCGCCTCTGGCAACAAGCGTGCGCGCGACATCGGCGAGGACCACGCGGGCCGCGAGACCGGCGGGCGAGAGTTCGTCGTCGGAGAGGCTGACAAGCTGGTTCGGACGCACCATGCCGCGTTCGCTGACCGGGAGCGCGCGGAACGAGGCCGGATCGCGCCGGGCGAGCGCGGCGCCTGGCTGGATGGTGACGCCCAGGCCGCCGCCAACCGCATCCATCAGCATGGCGAGGCCATCGATTTCAGCCACGATGTTGGGTTCGATACCCGCGCGTGCGAACGCGGTATCGAGCAGCGAGCGCAATCCGTGGGGGCCGCTTGGAAGAATCATCGGCAACCGGGCGACATGCGCGAGCTTCGTGGTCCGGGTCGCGGGCAGGGGTTCGAAGCTTGCGGCGGCGATCAGGAACAGACGCTCGTCCAGCAAAGGCGTGGCGCTGAAGCGCTTGATGTTGTCGCTTTGAAAAAGGATGGCGAGGTCGATCTGGCGCGCGTTGAGCATGCCGGCCAGATGGCCCGACAGGCTTTCGACCATGCGCAGGCGGACATCGGGATAACGTTCGCGCATTGCACGCATGAACGCGAGACCGAGCACGCCCGTCGTGCTTGGCGCCATGCCTACGCTGACATGGCCCGAGAGACGCGCGTGCTGTGCGGCGTGCGCGGCGTCATCGACATGGCGGAGCGCCAGTTGCGCCTGGCGCCAGAACGCGAGGCCCGCGTCGGTGGGAACAACGCCGCTGGCGGTGCGCTGCAGGAGCCGTGTGGACAACTCGCTTTCGAGGCGGCTGATCTGCTGGCTCAGCGTGGATGTCACCACGCCAAGCTCCATTGCCGCGCGGCCCATGCTGCCGTGTTCGATGACGCGGACGAAGTAGCGAAGCTGACGCAGTTCCAAAGGGTCTCCCGGCAGGTCCGTTTTGATGTCCGCGCATTATCGCTGGTATCGCTGGTGAAGGCCGGTATCAGCCCGTGCGAAACGGCCTGGGCGTAAGCTCCGTGGTTCCGGCATGCAGCCGTTCGTATTCCGCGATCAACTGGGCGCCGAACAGCAGCAACGTCGCGAGCGCTTCGAGACTGAACAGTACGACAATCGATGTGGTCAGCGATCCATAAACCACGCTGACTTGCGAGAGCGTGGCGAAATACCAGACGAGCACGTGGCGCGTGATTTCCCACAACAGCGCGGCGGCGATTGCGCCGAACAGCGCGTGCCTGAAGTGTGGCCGGCCGACTGGAATCACTAGGTATATCGATGTCAGCACAAAGACCTCGCCCGCGAATCCAAACAGATAAAGCAGGGCCCGCGATGTGCCGCTCAAGGAAACTTCGATGCCGAATATATCCACGTTATGGGCGCCGACCGCCTGCAATCCTGTCGATACAAGCGTGACGAGCAGCACGCCAGCGCCGAGCGACAAGCTGTAGCAATAGGGCAGCAGCGCGGAAATCAGGAAGTGCCGCCGGCGAATCGCCACGCGATGAACGAAGATCACGGACATCGCGTTTTCGAGCACCGTGAAGGCCAATGAACTGAAGAAAATCATGGTGCAGAGAAGCACCCATCCAATCACCGTGCGATGCGCGAGAAAGTTTGCAAGCTCCCTGACGATGGCTTTTGCCTGTCCCGGCACGAGCCATTCGAGCAGATGAGACAGCGTATCCAGAAGTACGTGCCGGTCGACCACGTGCGAAAGCGCGATCACGACCAGTATCAGCAGCGGGATGATGGAAAGCAGCGCGTAATACGCGACCGCGCCCGCGAGGAGCATGCCCTGGTTCGCGCGAAACGCCTTGAGAACTTGCAACGCGAACGCGCCGGGATGATCGGCGATCGTCCTTAGCGTGCGATAGCGTATGAGTCGCATGTGTCCTCCAGTACGCGTAATGCCGCGTCGTCGGTAAGCAATGCGCAAGTCCCGGGCCTTGAAAAGGCGCATTTGCCAGCACTCCGGTCAAAATCTGTTGCGTGTGTTGTCGAGTGGCCGTTAAAATAAACAAGAATCATTCCCATTCGACGTAGCGAGTCTCTCCCTGCTGCGCATCATTACGCTGACATTGTTTTTCGCCATAGTGCGGCGCGCCCGGCGCTCAAGGGGCGCGTGGGCCATCGCGGCGTTTAACTATGCTTTGGAAACGATGCATTGAAACTGTAAGACTGACTGTAAGACTATCTATGACCGCCCGAACCGCGCAGGGACTGCAGGTATTTCAATGACTCGTCGAATTCTGTTTCAAGTGCACTGGCTGCTCGGCATCACAGTGGGACTGGTGCTGGCGCTCATGGGGCTGACGGGCGCCACCATGAGCTTCGAGGACGAGATAACGGGGCTCCTGAACAGCCGCACGATCAGCGTTGCAAACGGCGGGAAAGGCGCCGAACGCATGACACCGGATGCGCTGCTCGCGAGCATCCAGGCCCAGTTTCCCGGCGAGGACATCAGGCCGCTGGTGTTGTCGGCTGATCCGGCGAGAGCCGCGCAGTTTCGCGTGCGCCAGCCCTCCGGCGCGGCGACATACTATGCCGATCCCTACACTGGGCACGTGCTCGGCAAGGCTGCCGGCAATGATTTTTTTTCGTTCGTCGAAGACCTGCATCGATTCCTGGCGCTGCCTCTGACCGAAGGGCGCAGGGACAACGAGATCGGCAAGCAGATTACGGGCGTGGCTGCGTTCTCGCTCATATTCTTCGCGCTGTCCGGGCTGTATCTCCGATGGCCGCGCAAGCCGCTCGACTGGCGTTCGTGGTTCGTCCTCGATCTGAAGCGCACCGGGCGCAATCTTTATCGCTCGTTGCATGCGGTGATCGGCGCATGGATGGTCCTGTCCTATCTGTTGAGCGCGCTCACCGGGCTGTGGTGGTCATACGGCTGGTATCACGATCTGGTGAGCAAGACGCTGGGCATCGAGGAAATGCGGCGCGCGCCGGCCATGGATCGCAAGCCGAAGGAAGCGCTTGCGCTCGCGAAGGGCGACGCGCCCCGTGCTGCCGCCCCGCGTAAAAAGCGCGGCGCGCAAGGCGCGGCCGAGCCGGGCCATGCAATCTCGTTCGATGCCGCATGGAACACCTTCGTGCAACGAGTCGGCCCCGATTTCGGACGTGCTTCGCTCACGGTATCGCGCGATGGCAAGTCGGTATCGATTGAACGTTTCGACGGGCCGTTGCGAGGCGGCCTGATGGATCGATACACATTCGATGCCTCCACCGGCTCGCTGAAACTCACCGACCTCTACGCCGACCGGCCAGTAAGCAAGGTCGTCGGCACGAGCATGTTGTCGGTGCATAGCGGCAGCGTGTTCGGCATTGCAGGCCGGGTGGTGATCATGCTGTGCAGCCTGACCATGCCGCTTTTTGCAATAACCGGCTGGCTGCTGTATCTCGGCCGACGGCGCAAGCGCCGTGAAGCCGGCGCCATTGCCATTCCTTCCTTGCCACCCGTCGTGGTGAATGACGTGGACAGCGACTTGCTGATCGTTCATGCGAGCCAGACCGGCACGGCCGAGCGCATAGCGAGCATGAGCGCGGCGGCATTTGCATCGGCGGGACGGTCGGCGCGCTTGCTGCCCATTTCCGCGCTCGATTCCGTATCGCTGGCGGCCGCCCGTTGCGTGCTTTTTGTGGTCAGCACCTACGGCGACGGACAAGCGCCCGATCGCGCCCGTTCGTTCGTGCGGCAGATGATGGCGCGCCCCGCGCCGAGCGGCGGTTTCAGCTATGGGGTGCTGGCGCTCGGCGATCGCGAGTATCCGGATTTCTGTCACTTCGGCCGTCAGGTCGATGAATGGCTGACCCGGGCTGGCGCGCGCAAATTGTTCGAGCGCATCGAAATGAATGGGCGCGACGATGAAAGCGAACAGCGCTGGCGCCGGCAGTTATCCGAGCTGGGTGCTGCAACAACCGCTTCCTGGGCACAAGCGCCGGTCGAGGCGTGGACGCTGGCAACACGTGAGCTTTTGAATCCTGGCAGCCAGGGCGGCGGCGTGCATTTTGTGCGGCTGAAAGCGAACGCTGCGACCGCGCATCAGTGGACTGCGGGAGACATTGTCGAGATTTATCCGCGCAATGATCCGGCGGCGGTGACGCGGTTTTTATCGGCGGCGGGTTTGGATGCCGATACCCGCGTGCACGGTCAGCGTCTCGATACACACTTGTCCGGCGCGATTCTTCCTTTGCCTGATGCCGCGGACAAGATGAGCGCTGCTGAACTTGTCGATATCCTCAAGCCGCTGCCGCATCGCGATTATTCGATCGCCTCCGTTCCCGCCGATGGCTACCTGGACCTCGTAGTGAGGCAACTGGTCAAGTCATCGGGCGAACTGGGCGTTGGCTCGGGATGGCTGACGGCTTATACAACCGAAGGCGATGCAGTGCAGGCGCGCATCCGCACGAACGCGGGGTTTCATCGGCCGGAAGGGGAGCGGGCGCTGATACTCATTGGCAACGGCACAGGCTTTGCCGGACTGCGCGCGCATCTTCGTGAGCGCAGCCTGGCGGGATCGAAGGGGCACTGGTTGTTGTTTGGCGAGCGCAATGCCCGGTACGACGCCTTCTTCAAGCACGAACTCGACGCATGGCGCGCGGACGGCACGCTTGCGCGCGTCGATCTGGCGTATTCCCGCGACGATGATTGCGGACGCTACGTGCAAGACCTCATCAGGCAATCCGCGAGCGAGATTTTCATGTGGGTGGCGGGCGGCGCGGCGATCATGGTGTGCGGCAGCCTGGCGGGAATGGCGCCTGCCGTCGACAGGGAACTGAGGGCCGCGCTCGGCGATGAACGCGTCAGCATGATGGTTGCGAACGGGTTGTACAGGCGCGACGTTTATTGAGTCGCCTCGTTTCAGGCGCGTGCCGGCCGGCTTTGCGTGCGCCTGAAAACCGCTGTTGAGACCGCTACATCACGCGCGCGCTTGCGCATACCGGCGCGCGACTTCCGGCCAGTTGATCACGTTATAAAACGCCGCGATGTATTCCGGACGGCGGTTCTCGTACTTCAGGTAGTACGCGTGTTCCCAGACATCGAGACCGAGGACCGGAGTGTTGCCTGAAATCAATCCGGTCATGAGCGGATTGTCCTGATTCGCCGAGCTTTCCACAACAAGCTTGCCTTGGTTGTTCACGCTCAACCACGCCCAGCCGCTGCCGAAACGCGTCAGCGCGGCCTTGGTGAACGCTTCCTTGAAGGCGTCGAAACTGCCGAGATCGGTATCGATCGCCTGAGCCAGTTCGCCTTCGGGCGTGCCACCGCCCTCGGGCGACATGACGGTCCAGAACAGGCTGTGATTTGCATGGCCGCCGCCGTTGTTGCGCACGGGCGCCTGCAACGCTTCGGGCAGCGAAGAGACTTGCGCCACGAGCGTTTCAATCGGCAATTCTGCGTACTCCGTATCTTTCAGCGCCGCGTTCAGGTTGTTGACGTAGGTCTGGTGATGCTTCGTGTGGTGAACCTCCATGGTGCGGGCATCGATATGCGGTTCGAGTGCATCGAACGAATAGGGCAACGGGGGAAGGGTATAGGGCATCGTGGGTTCCTTTCGGATGGGATGGATGGGCGGTGCGTTTGCGTCAGTGCGTCGGGGAATCAATGCATCAGTGTGGTAGCGGGGTACTTGCGTTCAACGCTCGTTCGCCCAATTCGAGCGTCCGCGCGATGGACGTATGAGGACCATGCGTGGCGACATGGTTCAGCAACGCGACATGCGTCTCGCGGCTATGGCGCAGTGCGGCTTGCTGCAGGGCTGGGCCGCGGGTTGTATCGAGGAAAATTTTAAACAGCGCTTCGTGCGCGGCGCAGAGTTGCGCGACGGCGTGATCGATACGGCCGCGTTCGAGTTCGAGATCCGCGAGATTGTGATGCGAGACCACGAGGGCCGCGACGCAATCGCCAGCACGTCCCTCGGGAGGCTGTTCAATAAGCCGATGCGCGATTGCGAGCGCATGTTCATACCCCTGAAACGCCGCAAGCGGCTGCGCTGCGCGTAGCGCGGCAACAGCCGCGCGCATCACGCATTCCCACAGGCTCAAACTCGCTTCGAGTGAAGGTGTAACGACTTCGGCTAACGGGGCAACGCGCGGCTGGTGCATGAAAGGGTCTCCTGTTCTGCACCCTTTTCGTTGACCGGACGCCTGCGTACTCGGGATGGTTAATAATAATCATTCGCGATACGGGTGTCCAGCACAGACTTTTTCATTTGTTCTTTCGATGTAGCCATTCCGTGCTCGAACCGACTTCGCAAGCCGGCGCACCGGAATGACCATTGCTGCCGAATGGTTGCCATCTGCGTGTCTTGAATCAACGGAGATAAATCATGTCGGGTAAATGGATCATGTGCTTTGGTGCAGCAGTGCTGGCGTTCGCCTGCGTGGCATGTTCGAAAAGCGGCGATTCAGGTATTAGCCCGCCCGTGCCTGGACGTGGCACGGCTGCATCAGCGCCCGCGGCCGGTTCGTGAATACGCGGAGTGTTGATGCACGCGCCGGTCTGGGCATGAATAACCCATGACGCTTTAACTCTTCGATTAGCGCGTTCGTACGCATGCGGCTTTGAGTTCGCGCCGGCATTTGCCATAAGCCGCTGTGCAGTTATCGCAGATTGACATGCAGATTTTTTTTACTATTAAACTGCGCCACAATGCCCCCCGATAGTGACTACTCGAATCATGTTTAGTCACATGAGCCATAGGCCGAGTCATAGCAGACTAAATATAGAAGGGTTTTTTACGGGAAATGATGTCGGCGCGCCCTAGGAAGCTGCAAGGATGCCGCTTGCCTATATTTGAAAGGTCGGCGTTTGCATGGCGTGGGAAGATTACAAAAAAGCTAAATAACCGAATTGCGTGGCGTGCAGGTATTTGCCAGATTGTCGAGCGCGCAAGATTTCGCTCGGATTGCCCGACCAGGATCCATGCAGCTTGAATCCCCTTTTGGTCAATTTTCACAGTTTGAACATTTAACCATGTTGAAGTAGCGCCTTAACTCGACTGCGCGCAATCTGGAGCCTCGTTCAATGGCAAGGTGGATACTTTAAACGGCGCAATGAGAAAGCTGCGAAACGTGCATTTTAATTGTATGAGGAATTGCATAAAAAGATTAAGTTGTTTATTAGGCTGTCGTTGTATGCAAGTGTCTTTTTTGCGGAAAACATCTTTTATTTGAAAATACCGGGCTCCGCGACTTTTATGCGGGGAATTTCATCGTTTCCGCATCGTATAAATAATGATAAATCTCAAGAAGATATGGGTGATTTCTTTGGTTGGCGGCGCGATTCTCAGCGTCAGTGCATGCGGCGGTGGCGGCGGGAATTCGGATTCGTCCGCGGTTACAGGTCTTAGCAGTTCGTCCGGGGTTGGCGGTAACGTAGCCGGCGCCTCGTCGGCATCCGCGGCCGCGCCAAGCGGGGCAAGCGCGGCTGCGGCGCCCCCGGCCACATCCGTGGGCGCGAGTTCCCCGGCGAGTGGATCGAATCCGCCCGACAGCAGCAGCGACAACCCGCCTCCTGTAATCGCTCCCCAAGCACCGGCGTCTGATGCGGACGCCGCGGAGTCAGGCGCCATCGTCATGCCGCTCGAAGTCATGGGCGCGGGCAGCGGCGTGGTGGTCACCACCACGCTACCGGTCCCCGCCGGCGCATCGGCAACCACGCTGACGCTGCGCGTGAACAACCTCTCCTACGACGCCAAGGGCTCCATCCAGATCAACGGCGGCAAATGGATCGACCTC
>NZ_FCOC02000028.1 GCF_001544455.2 Caballeronia sordidicola | reverse complement strand
TGAGGTCTTTATTGAAAACTGCGCCAAGCACGGCATTGTCATTGACCCCGCTGTTGCACTTGGAGTGTGAAAGCGCCCCATGATCAGCGCAAGCGCTTCATATCCGTCGAAGATCCACCCAAGAAATGCGCCATTTAGCGTAAGCCAGTGTTTTTTGGTCAAGCGCGCGTACCACTTGTATGACGGCACGGACGGAGAATGGGATTCGTTTACTATGTCGTTCATGACGCTATCTCGATATTATTATCTGGAGCTCCGCCCAGGCGTTCGTTCGCCGTTCCGAAGGCTGCGCGCCTCACGCCACGTGGGACGTCGGCGGAGTACAAGGTGTTTTGGCGAGGCTAGATCATAGTATTGAGAGCTCGCGTCAACCATTGTTTTCTCGCGAAACTAGCCATCGTCATTGGCGATGGGTGGCGCCACTCCATCTTCAAGCCCCTCATGCGCATCGATATAGAGTCCCTTCGGGTTTTTATGGCTGTCGTGGAAGAAGGAAGCATTGCCACGGCCTCGCGGGCGCTCCATCTGGTCGCCTCCGCCGCGAGCAAGCGGATCTCGGACCTCGAAAAAGATGCCGGTTCGGCGCTTTTCTACCGCCATAGCCGGGGTGTGCTGCCCACGCCCGCAGGCGATGCGCTTTACGGTCACGCCAGGCAGATTTTTGAGCAATTCAGGCAAATCGATACGCTGTTGAGTGAATATTCCGGCGGTATTCGCGGGCACGTACGGCTGTCGGTCACGTACACGGCCATGGTGCATTACCTGCCAGACGACTTGCGCCGCTTCACGAGCGAACATCCGGAGCTCAAGATCGAGCTGGTCGAAAAGCCCAGCGACGTCGTGGTGCGAATGGTCGAAAACGGAGTAGTCGATTTCGGTATATGCGCCATGCCGGACCCTTCGCTGAGGCTCACCTGTTTGCCATACAGGGTGGATCGGCTGTTCCTTGTGGTGCCGGTTGGTCATCCTTACGCATCGCGCGAATCGATTGGTTTCGAGGAAACGCTCGATCACGACTACGTGGGGATGCAAGAAGGCGCGTCGATCCATACGCTTTGCACCCGCGCGGCCGAAGCAGCCAACAGGCGGCTTAAGCTGCGTATCCAGGTGACGAATTTCGAGGCGGTGCGCAACATGGTCGCCGCCGGACTGGGAATCGGCGTCTTGCCGGAAGTGGGCATACCGGCACACGAAAGGTCACGCCTCGTGAGCGTTCCCCTGGCTGAACCGTGGTCCGACCGGCACTTGAATATAGTGTGCCGCGAACTTGAAAACATGCCCGCGCCTGCCCGCATGATGGTCGAGCAACTGACGCAATCGAACACGCCGAAACAACTTCTGCAAAGCTGATCGACCCCACGCCAATCCTGCATGCGCACGCGTGGGCCGTAATCATGACACTCGCAGTTCACAATAGCGCGGCACATGCTTTCCGTTGCAAAGTCCCATTGCTGGCAGCTTGCCGCAGGTCAGTCCGCCTTGAAACGATCTGTCTGTGTTGCCTGGTGGCTTTTTGATGAGGAAACCATACGAATGTATGGTCAAGCCTGGAATCGGCTTCCTGAATCCGCACTGGAACCGCCCTATGATCCCCTCTTGTCGCTACCTGCTTGCGTTCGTCGTGAACGTGGCCCTGCCCGCCGCGGCATACAGGGTCGCGCTCCACTACACAGGTCTCAGCGGGGCCCTGTTGATTTCGATGCTGCCGCTGCTCGCTTGGATGTGCGCCGACTTCGCATATCTTCGGCACTTCGATGCACTCAGCGCACTCGCGCTTGCAGGGCTTGCACTGTCCGTGCTCGCTGTGATCTTCGATCCCACGCAGTGGCTTCGTGTCGCCCGTGCGCCCGTGGTCAGCGGCGCGATAGGCATGCTGTTTCTTGGCTCGCTTGCGTTACGCCGGCCGCTTGTCTTTTATCTTGCGCGTTCAACCCTCGCGAGAGAACGCCAAGGCCGGGAAGTCGAATTTGAGCAAATGTGGCGCACGCGCCCAGCGCTCATACGTTCCATACGTCTCATGACCGCCGTGTGGGGCGCAGGGCTTGTAACGGAGAACGCCGCCCGGCTCTGGGTGATCTATCGACTTGCTATCGACGATCCCAGGTTCCTTTCCTCCTGGATCGGCGTTGCCGCATACACCGGCTTATCCGCCTGGACCGTCCTGTACAGACGCTACTGCATAAAACGACAGGCCGCGCCTTCAGGCGCAACGTGAGCTTGTCGGGCGTGCTTGTTTGGTGTGCCTTGTTTTCCGAATGACGGGCGCGACCGTCGGCGTGCTTACATTCGCTATCCGCGCTTTGATCTGACAAATGAGTGTTGCCGCACCGAACGACTCACAGGCGCCGCTTAAATTGTCGCTACACCGGGTCCGCGCCTCCCGACGGCAGATTGTTTAGTCGGGCGGAGGCGATCTTGAGGCACGATCTTGAGGCGATATGGCACTTGTAAAAATTGCGGCGCATGAGCTTGCTCTCGACAAACCCACGGGCTTTCGAGTCTATTCGGCGGCCGGCAAACTGTTACTCAGCGAAGGTCATCTTCTGCGTTCGGAGACGCAACTCGAGCGGCTTCTCACGAATGGAGCCTTTCGCGAAGACAACCCCCGAGGGGCAAATCCGGACAAGTCATGCACCGGCCATGCGGCATTGCTATCGACGGCAAGCGATACCACACCCCGGGCGAATGCTGCGTCCGCAGTCGTGACCTGCTTCCCGGTCATGCCCACCAGCGTGGAAGTGTTCCATCTCAGTCCCTCTGGCAGCGCGGACGTGTCGTTTCGCGCGGACTATGTTGGTGCAGTAAAGGACCGCGCTCTTCTTGTAATCGCCCCGGATTCCGCCGCAATGCTGCAACCGGGAGCGGAACTGGAAGCAAAAGTCATTTGCGGGCGAGAGGTTTATTCCTTCCACACCCGGGTGGCCGGACGCGACACATTGTTTCCCGGCGTAATCAGCCTCGATTATCCGGCCGAGGTCAGGAAGCGCACGATCCGGCAACACCTGCGGCTACAGACGCACATGTCAGCGCGCCTGATCCGCAACGACGTTGTCGCGACTGGATTCGATGCCGAAGTCCTGAACATCGGCGCAAACGGCATCGGCTTCTTTCTTCCCGATACCACGCTTGAACGCGGCGAGCATTTCAAGCTCGCGCTACGCCTGAAGGTGGATCGGCGCAATCATGCACTCATGCTGAACTGCATTGCGCGCAACGTTGCGCCGCTGAAGGGTGGCATGAAGGTCGGCGCAGAGTTCGGAGCGCTTACTGACGACGTGCGGAGCGTGGTGCAGCGCCATATATTCGAACTCGCAACTGGCGCATCCCAGTAACGCTGAACGAAGGCTGCCCGCCAATCTTGCAGCCGTCAAATCCTGGTGGTTTCCCACGTCGACGGATGAGACACGTCATGCAAGGTGAGCAGCCGTTTCGAGAGTCCTTGGGAGTGGCGAATGAGCAGGAAGTCTCATTGAAGAGAACGTGTCTTTCGCGACCGTCTGACGTCATCGCGGATAATGCCGTGTCCTGCTCGCAAACCACCAAGGAAGCCGAACACCATGACAACACTGGGCGATTACGAACCGGCCATCGACACCGACTCTCTCTTGTTGAAGTGGATCAGGCGCGCCCGCGAGTCGCAGATGAGCCACTACGACATGGCCAACCTTCTGGGAAAACGCAGCCGCGGGCTCGGTGTGTCGGTCATCGCGATCACGTCGCTGATCGGAACTACCGCCTTCCTCTCGATGATCGCCACGGGCGTCTCGCCCTGGGTAAGAATCGTGATCGGATTGGTCAGCGTGCTTGCGTCGGTAATGGCGTCGCTCCAGACCTTCCTGCGGTACGCGGAACGGGCCGAGCAGCATCGTGCGGCAGGCGCGCGTTATGGCGCCATCAGGCGAAGGCTCGAGGCAATCTACGCGCGAGCACCGGACACACGTGTGGCTCACGACTTCATCGAGATCAGGGAAGAGCTCGACCGCTTGGCGCAAGAGGTCCCGAACGTGCCCACGGCCGTGTTCATGAAGACCCAGCGTGACTTGTCGGAAGACAATCGCGGAAGCTCGAGGTGAACGGTCAGCCGGCCGCACTGTTCATCAATGCGCGCACGTGCACGGTCGTGCCCGCGGCCAGCGCTTCGAGGCTATAACCGCCTTCCAGGATCGAGACGATGCGGCCTTCGCACGCGGTATCGGCAATGCGCACGAGTTCAGTGGTGATCCACTGAAAATCGCTGTCCTCGAGATTCAGGCCCGCAAGCGGATCGAGCCGATGCGCGTCGAAGCCCGCCGAAATAATGATGAGCTGAGGATCGAAATCGCGTATTGCGGGCAGCATCCCGGATTTGATGCGCGCCCGGAAAAGCCCGGAATCGCAGCCGCGCGGCAGCGGGACATTGACAATGTTGTGATCCACGCCTGTTTCCGACGCCGCGCCCGTACCGGGGTACAAGGGCGACTGGTGGCTCGACGCATAGAACAGTTCAGGGCGGTTGAAAAATGCGGCCTGTGTGCCGTTGCCATGATGAACGTCGAAATCGACGACCGCAACGCGTTGGAGTTGATACGTGTCCAGCGCGTACGCTGCGGCGATGGCGGCCTGGTTGAAAATGCAGAAACCCATCGCCCTCGATGGTTCGGCGTGGTGGCCGCACGGACGTGTCGCGCAGAACGCATTGCGGGCATGCCCGTTCATCACGGCATCGACACCGGCGCACGCCGCGCCGACGCAGCGCATGACGGCTTCCCACGATCCCGGCGACATGATTGTGTCGCCGCCATCCAGCGGTACGTAGCCGTGGCTCGGCGCCATCTCCGCGATTTCATCGACAAATGCCGGATCGTGGATCAGTTGCACGTGTTCCACCGTGCCGAGTGGCGCATCAAGCCACTCAAGCGCTGCAAACTCGGGCGAGCGCAGTGCATGCAATACGGTTTTCAATCGTTCCGGAGACTCCGGATGATGCGGGCCGGGACGATGTTCAAGACAGGCGGGATGGGAAATGATGATCGTGTTGTTCATTGCAAGTCGTACGCCTCACGGATCGCTGCAATTAAACAGGCAAGCTTAAGGCCACGCCGGCCGTCACGATAATCAGAGATTGTTTAGAGGATCATAGGTCATGGCTTATGCATGCGCCCGCGCGTCATTCCTTCGCGTTGGCCTGCATCGTTTCCGCGGGTTTTATTCCGGGCACCGATGTGTCGCTTAAAGCGCTTGCAGCAAGCGGAGTCGACGCAACGGCGCTTGACGCCCCGGCGGTATCGGCCAGTTTTGGCCCACCGCCCCGGTAACTGGCGACCCAGACGAGCGCGGCGACCGTCAGGCCAATCAGTATGGGCACGATCACCACACCGCCGGATTTTCGTCTCATCGATTTCTCCGCAAAAGCGGCCGGGCCTATTCGCCGAAATAGTTGATCACGAGCCGCCGGGCACCCCACTGCGGCTCCGAAACCCTGATTTCATCGATACGTCTTGCACGGACATCGCTCAACAGCCGGTCCATTCCTTCCACGGAGTCACAACGATAACCCTCCGTGGAGACGTCGACAACGCGACCCGAGCCTTTGACGAGATCAGCCCGTATCCGGACGAGTTGAGACATGACCGATTGCAAGCCAGTCACGAATATATACGGTTCATCCATGTGGCGAAACGCGTTCTGGTTCGGGTCTGGCCCCGCCTGCGCGTCTGGAACGGTACCTCACGCAGCGGGCCGCGAGTCCGAACTCGGCATCGCGCTGACATCCGCGCGCAATCCGTGCGCCGTGAGCAGGCGATACAGCGTGACGCGCGAAATGCCCAGTTCCTGCGCGGCGTCGCCAAGACGGCCCCGATGGCGCAGCAACGCAAGTTCAATCGCCTGGCGCTCCGCAGACTCACGCGCTTGTGCAAGCGACACCGGCGCGACTTCCACATATTCGGCGAGTTCCAGATCGCCTGCGCTGATCTGCTGCCCTTCCGACATCACAATGGCGCGACGGATGCGGTTGATCAGCTCGCGCACGTTGCCCGGCCAGCCATAGTTGTGAATAGCAGCGATAGCATCGGGCGCGAAACCACGCAGCCTTCTGCCCGCTTCCTTCCTGAAACGATCCAGCATGTGTTTCGCCAGCAATTCGATGTCCTTGCCGCGCGCCCGCAGCGGCGGTTCATCGAGTTGCAGCACGCACAAACGGTGATACAGGTCGGCACGAAACCGCCCTTCCATCATGGCCGTCTGCATGTCCACGTGCGTGGCCGAGATAATGCGCACGTCCACAGGCGTGGAGCCGTGTCCGCCCAGCCGCTCGACCTTGCGCTCCTGCAGGAAACGCAGCAGGCTCGCCTGGCTTTCGAGCGGCAAGTCGCCGATTTCATCGAGGAACAGCGTGCCGCCATTGGCCGCTTCCACGCGGCCGATCTTCCGCTGGTTCGCACCGGTAAAGGCACCGCGCTCGTAACCGAACAGTTCCGATTGCAGGAGATGCGCGGGAATCGCGCCGCAATTGATCGCTACAAACGGCTGGTCGCGCCGTCCGGAACGCTCGTGAATGGCGAGCGCAGTCAGTTCCTTGCCCGTTCCGGACTCGCCCGAGATGAAGACCGGAGCGTCGGTCATGGCGACCTTGCGGATGGCGCGGAACAGGCTGAGCATGGCGTCGCAGGAGCCGACCATCTCGCCTTCCGGATGCCCGTCGCGCGCGTCCTTGCGGGCATCGTTTGATACGCTCACTTGCAACGCGGCCATGCCGTATGCGTGTCCGACCGCGTCGACCACGCGCTCGTCCGACGCCGGCAGCGTGATGTAGTCGAAGCAATAGTCGCGAATCAGGCCGCGCACGGTTGCATCTTCCAGGTTTTCGCGATGACCCACAGCCACCCAGCCCGTCAGCGCATTCGCCAGCACCTCATGTAGATATCGAAGGTCGGCAGGAAACTCGAGCGAGGAAAAGTCCAGA
Organism: Caballeronia sordidicola; assembly: GCF_001544455.2. Taxonomy (GTDB): domain Bacteria; phylum Pseudomonadota; class Gammaproteobacteria; order Burkholderiales; family Burkholderiaceae; genus Caballeronia; species Caballeronia sordidicola. The sequence goes on along the minus strand of NZ_FCOC02000028.1, from coordinate 59,856 downwards.
ATGCCAGCCGATGGCTGCCTGGGCGCGACTTTCGGCACGGTGCCGGGTTCGAGCACCGCGACTTTCCACGAACGCTCCTGCAGACGCGCCTGCAAAGGCGCACTCAGCGTTCGGCCGACGTAATAAAGTGCTCGTTTTTCCCCGTGCATGGTTTTCTCTCATTGCTTTATTTGTATGAAGCAGTATGCACTTCGAGAGACGGTCCGAACATCCGTGGCAAACGTTAAACAGGTTTTGATTCTTTAGATCAATTTATGGAAGCTGATAAAGGAAGTTGCCGCACGTATTGCCGCTGTTGTCGGCATTGCACGGAAGAAGAGGAAAAAAGTGCGTAAACCAGAGCACGATTTGGCCCCGGAAAAGCAGCAGACGCAAGCTTTTCCGAAGCCATTGAGCGTAATGCGTGACACTTACCGCGCCACAGGCACCGGCGCATTTGCCGCGATTAATCCGTCCTGTTTGAGCAATGCCCACAGATCGGCTGGAACCGGCGCTGCGGCCAGCGCAATGTTTTCGCTGATGCGCCCGGGACGGCTCGCGCCCGGAATGATTCCCGCAACCGCCGGATGCGCGAGCGAAAATTGCAGCGCCACCGCCTTGATATCGACATTGAAGCGCTCGCAAATCCGCTTGATATGCTGCACGCGTTCAATCATCGCGGCCGGCGCCTTTTGATATTCGAAGTGATCGCCGCCCGCAAGCAAGCCTGAGTTATACGGACCGCCAACCACAATACCCAGACCGCGCGCCTCGCATGCCGGCATCAGCTTCGACAACGCCGCTTCATGGTCCAGCAGGGTGTAACGGCCAGCGATCAGGAAACCGTCGGGGTCGGCCTGTTCCATCGCGAGTTCGCAGGGTTCCACGCGATTCACACCCAGGCCCCAGGCCTTGATGACGCCCTCCTCGCGCAGGCGTGTGAGCGCCCTGGCCGCGCCTTTCATGGCGGTATTGAATACAGATAACCAGTGCTCGCCGTGAAAGTCCTGCGCGGGATCGTGAATCCACACATAGTCAAGGCGATCGGTGTTGAGACGCCGCAAGCTGTCGTCGATGGAACGCAGCGTACCGTCCTCGCTGTAGTCATAGACGATCTTGTTCGGCAGCCCATGCTCGAACAAACCGCCCTTCTCGCCGAGATCGCGCGCGTTGGGCGCCTCGATTTCATCGAGGATCAGGCGGCCGACCTTGGTGCCGAGCACATATTCGTCGCGCGGATGAGCCTTCAGCGCCTCGCCCAGGCGAATCTCGGCGAGACCTGCGCCGTAGAGCGGCGCGCCGTCGAAGTAGCGAATGCCCGACTGCCATGCAGCCTCGACCGTATCCAGCGCTTCCTGCTCTGGAATCTCGCGGAACATGTTGCCAAGCGGCGCTGTGCCAAAGCCAATACGGTTTGGAATGGTGATGCGCATGATGCGGCTCCTTGTAGTCGATGCATGGATGCATCGGTTCGAAGGTCGCCAGTTTCCCCGCTCCGCTCTCTTTCAAAAACCCCGCGAAAGGCAGAAGACTCTTGAGCATGAGTCAAGAATTGCCTTGCGCAGATGGTTCGCGGATTCGTCCTGCTGACTATGCGACGCGATTTCCAGCCAGGAAGGTCGCGCGCGGTATCGGCAAACGATCGGCCATCGCCACCCGTACGAAGTCCGCCCTGAGGCCAACCGCTATGGCGCCGCGATCCGTCAGGCCTGCCGCATTGGCCGGCGCGGCCGACACCGTGCGCATGGCTTGCGGGAGGGTCCAGCCGGCTTTGTCGACGAGATCGAAGACCGCGGTGAGCAAGCTCGACGGCACGTAGTCCGACGACAGGATGTCGAGCAAGCCCGCCTTCGCCATGTCCAGCGCGGAGACATTGCCCGAGTGCGATCCGCCGCGCACGATGTTCGGCGCGCCCATGATGGTGGAAATTCCGCGCTCGCGCGCTGCTTGCGCGGCCACGAGCGTAGTCGGGAATTCAGCGAGCACGATGCCGTCTTCCGCCGCCTCGAGTACGTGTTCTATCGACGTGTCGTCGTGGCTCGCGAGCGGCAGGCCACGCGACTTGCAGCGCGCAACAATTTCCGTCCGATGCAGCCGCGAATAACGCTGCTGGTCGCTCGTGAGTTCGGCGAGCATGGTGCTCGCGTGCTCGTCGGTCCACTTGCCGTGGCGCTCCTGATACTTGCGCCATTGCACGGGGTCATGCCACTGGCGCTGTCCGGGCGTATGGTCCATCACCGAAACGAGCCGCAGCAGAGGATGCGAAACGAGGTTGTCGAACACTTCGAGCACATCGGCGGCCGCGATTTCGCAGCGCAGATGCAGGAAGTGATCGACGCGCAACAGGCCCTGCGCCGCCAGCCGTTCAATAGAGCGCGCGTTGTTGGTCTGCAGCTCCTTGCCGCGCACGCCCACGCCGCCTCGCGAGCCAATGCCGAGCGCATCGAAGACGGTCGTGATGCCTGCGCTCGCCACCTGTGCGTCGTGCACGACAATGGCGGCGTCGGAATTCCACAGCACGCCAGGACGCGGCGCGATATGTTTTTCGATGTTGTCCGTATGCAGTTCAACCAGCCCCGGCAAAAGATAGTCGCCTTCCCAGTCTTGCGCGCCGCTGGCCGACGTCGTGCCCGGCGCGACTTCGGCAATGCGTCCATCGGCGATGCGCACAACGCCTGTGAACTCTTCGTCGCGAGTGACGATTCGCGCGTTCTTGATCAGCATGTCTGCAAGGTTTCCGTAGTCGTTGCCGCCTGTGCGGCGGGCGCGTTGAGTTGGATCAGACGAGTCGCGACGCGTTCACGCGTGTCCTCGTCGTGGAAAATGCCTACGATCGCCGCGCCGCGCTCGCGCGCTTGAACGATGAGATCGGCGACCACTTGCCGGTTCTCGGCGTCGAGCGACGCGGTGGGTTCGTCGAGCAGCAAAAGCGGCTGCTCCGCAATCAGGCCACGGGCAATGTTGATGCGTTGCTGTTCGCCGCCCGAGAACGTGGCCGGCGCGAGCGTCCATAAACGGCGCGCCACGTTCAGGCGTTCGAGCAGGACGCCGGCCCGCTCGCGCGCTTCGTCTTCATCCATGCCGCGAGATACGAGCGGCTCGCTGACGAGATCTATCGACGACACTCGCGGGATCGCGCGCAGGAACTGGCTGACGTAGCCCATGGTCGTGCGGCGCAGGCGGATCACGTCGTGCGGCTCGGCGCCGGTGAGCGACAGATAGCCGGCGGCGCGGCTGTCGTCGCGAATGGAGACCGTGCCGCGCGTCAGCAGATAGTTGCCGTACATGCAGCGCAGCAAGGTGCTCTTGCCGACACCCGAAGGTCCCGACAACACCACGCATTCGCCGCGTTCCACATCGAGCGACACGCCGCCCAGCGCTGCAATGCTCACGCCGCCCTGCTGATGCAGCGTGAACGTTTTTTCGACGCCGCGCGCACGCAGCATCAGCGCGCGGCGTTCGGCGAAGGCGACGTCGTCGGCAAGTTCCTTGAAGCTATTGGCGTTCATTCTAGGCTCTCAGGCTGGCAGCACGGACGCAACCAGCGTCTGCGTATAAGGATGTTGAGGGTCGTCGAGCACCTGATCGGTCAGCCCGCTTTCCACCACGCGCCCGTCCTTCATCACGATCAGGCGGTGCGCGAGCAGGCGCGCCACGCCAATATCGTGCGTCACGATCAGCGCGGCAAGATGAAGCTTGCCCGTCAGCGTTCGAAGCAGGTCGAGCAGGCGCGCCTGCACCGATACATCCAGTCCGGCGGTCGGTTCATCCATGAAAACGAGGCGCGGTCTGGTGACCAAATTGCGCGCGATTTGCAGCCGCTGCTGCATGCCGCCTGAAAATGCGGCAGGCAGTTCATCGATACGCGCGGCATCCAGTTCAACCTGGCTCATCCAGTCCGAAGCCGTCTCGCGAAGCTTGCCGTAATGACGCGCGCCATTCGCCATCAATGGCTCGCCTATGTTCGCTCCCGCCGAGACACCATGACGCAAGCCATCGCGCGCATTCTGATGCACGAAACCCCAGTCGGTGCGCGCCAGCTTGCGGCGACGGGGCATGGGCAGCGTGACCAGATCCAGAAGCTCGTGCTCCGCCGTGCGATACGTCAACGTGCCTTCGTTCGCGGGCGTGCGCAACGCAAGCGCGTTCAGCAAGGTCGATTTTCCCGAACCCGATTCACCGACGATGCATAACACTTCGCCCGGATAGATATCGATGTCCACGCCGGCGCAGCCGCCGCGCCCGTTGTACCGCCTGGTGAGTCCGCGCGCGCTGAGCAAAGGCACTGCAGGAATCGAAATACTCATGCATCCTCCTGTTCGTTTTCAGCGCGGCGTTCCTGACAATAGTCGCTGTCCGAGCAGACGAACATGCGGCGGCCTTCGTCGTCGACGATCATTTCGTCCAGGAAACTTTCGCGCGATCCACACAGCGCGCACGCGTGTTCCCAGTGCTGGATGCTGAACGGATGATCCTCGAAATCAAGGCTCTTGACCTTCGTATAGGGCGGAATGGCGTAGATGCGCCGTTCGCGGCCCGCACCGAAAAGCTGCAGCGCAGGGTTCATGTGCATCTTCGGGTTGTCGAATTTCGGAATTGGCGAAGGCGACGTCAGATAGCGGTCGTTCACCAGCACCGGGTAATCGTAGGTTGTCGCAATGCTGCCGTGCTGCACGATATCCTCGTAGTACTTCACGTTGATCAGGCCATAATCGGCCAGCGCGTGAAGCTTGCGGCACTCGGTCACGCGCGGTTCGAGCCTGTAGAGCGGCTCGGGCATGGGCACCTGATACACGATGATCTGCCGGTCCGTCAGCGGCGTTTCGGGAATGCGGTGACGCGTCTGGATGATCGATGCGTCCACCGTCCGCGTGGTCGTTGCAATGCCGGCCGTGCGCGCGAAAAAACGCCGGATGTTGACCGCGTTGGTCGTTTCGTCGGAACCCTGGTCGATCACCTTCAGCGTGTCGCTACGCCCGATGATCGCAGAGGTCACCTGCAATCCGCCTGTTCCCCAGCCGTAGGGCAAGGGCATTTCGCGCGACGCGAACGGAACCTGATGCCCCGGGATGGCGACGGCCTTGAGCAAGGCACGACGGATCATGCGCTTGGTCTGTTCGTCCAGGTAAGCGAAGTTGTAGCCTTCCGCAATGGCACTTTCCTGCACACGCGCGTTCATGCTGCGTTCTCCTGCTGTTCTTTTTCGAGGCCCGCGCGCAGCCGGCGCAGTAGTTCGAGCTCGGACTGGAAGTCCACGTAGTGAGGCAATTTCAGATGTTGCACGAAGCCCGATGCCTCCACATTGTCGCTGTGATACAGCACGAACTCGGCGTCCTGCGTGGGCGAAGCAACTGTCTCGCCCAACTCCGGCGCACGCAGTGAACGGTCGACCAGCGCCATCGCCATCGCCTTGCGCTCGGAGTGTCCGAACGCGAGCCCATAACCTTGCGTGAACGCGGGCGGCACGTCGCCGCTGCCGGCGAACTGGTTGATCATCTGGCACTCGGTGACTTCCATGTCGCCAATCTCGATCGAAAATCCCAGTTCCTCGATATCCATTTCCACGGCGACCGTGCCGTTGCGGATCTCGCCCGCGAATGGATGCGTGTGCGCATAACCGCGCTGTGTCGCGTAGCCCATTGCAAGCAGGAAACCTTCGTCGGCGCGCGCAAGATTCTGCAGGCGAACCGGACGATCGACGGGAAACGCCAGCGGTTCGCGCGTGATATCGCCGGGTTCGGAAGCGTCCGCGTGCGCCCTCTCCTGTTCGATCAGACCTTCCTTGTCGAGCATGGCGAGCACGCGCGGCATGGCGTCCTGCACGGGCGCGGCTGCAGCAATTTTCTTGCCGGAACCCGATGCGGCGCCTTCCGCCAGCAGCTTGAAGTCGAGCAGGCGCTGCGTGTAGTCGTAGGTGCCGCCGAGCATCTGGCCGCCGGGAATGTCCTTGAATGCCGCCGAGATCCGCCGCTCAACGCACATCTCTTCCGTATCGATGGGAAGCGTGTAGCCGAATCGCGGCAACGTGGTCCGGTAGGCCCGCAGCAGGAAAATCGCTTCGACCAGATCGCCCGCCGCCTGCTTGATCGCGAGCGCGGCGAGTTCTTCGTCGTAGACCGAGCCTTCCGTCATCACGCGCGCAACGGCAAGCCTGAGCTGCTCGCGAATCTGGCCGACGCTGAGTTCGGCGAGGGTTTCATCGCCGCGGCGCTTTTCTGCAAGCAGGTCCCAGGAACGCTCGATCGCGCGTTCGCCACCTTTGACTGCGACGTACATCAGGCCACCTCCACGCGCGTTGTCCGGGGCAAGCCGATCACCGAACCACCGTGCACGAAGTAACAATCGACGCCACACGGGAAGTCGCCCGCAAGCTCCGCGCGCTCGCGCCAGAACGAGGCCGGCACGCCGGCCACGCAGACTCTTTCCGACTCGCGAATGCCGGGACCGCTCCAGGTCGTGGGCGCGCCGCTTGTCAGCGAGTCCACGCAGATGAACAACATGGCGGCGGTCTCCGGCGTCTCTGGCTCACCCAGCGAAAATGCGTCGAGCGAGGGCATTGAATGCGCGTTGTCGAGATAAGCGAACACGGCTTCGGAGCAATCGCTCGTCACGGGCGCGCCGGTATGAAAGCGCAGCGCGTCGCTCAATGAGCGATGTTCGTGCTGCAGCAGCACGGGCGTGGAGTAATCGGCGAGCGCAAGCAATGCCGCGTAGGCGGCGAGCGGTACGTGCGCCTCCTGCCCGTTCGCCAGATCCGGCACCACGGTGTCCATCGATACGATCTTGCCCGGGCGGGACAATGCATCCAGCAGCGAGCGAAATACGCCCTGGGAGTCATGGATGGTGTCGGTGAAACCGGGGGTGAGCGTGGACAGGTCGATGCCGCCCGCACTCGTGTCCCGCGCGCCCGCCAATGAGTTATTGCGTTGCATCAGTCACCTCTCACCATCGTGAAGAATTCAACTTTCGTGGCCGCTGCACGCGCCCGATTGTGCAGGCGGTTTTCGTCGATGCGCGCCGCCAGCGGCGCGATCACCTGTTGCTGCATGCGCGCTTCGAACGCCGGAATTTGCAGCAACGCGTCCGCAAGCGCGGCCAGTGTGGCGCGCTCCTTGTCGCGTCCCATGTGAACCGCCATGCCGACAACCGCGCGTCCAACGCCCGAGCGAATCCGCAGCGTTGCACGCGTCACGGTCACCTCGCCGAGATTGAACGCGTCGCCCGTGCCGCCGACGCGCCCGCGCACCATCGCAAGGCCGATATCCGGCGCGCGCAGCCAGTCGAATTCGGGCGCGCTGTCCGCCCCGAGCGCGGCGTCCATTGCTTGCTTCATGCTGGCGTGCGGCGAGCGCGCCAGGACCGCCAGCCATTCGCGCCGGGTGGCCGGTTGCGCCAGGTCGGACGGCCGCGCAGATATGTTCATCGTCAACCTCGTGATTTGATGCTGCCGTAAAACCCATACCCTACTAGAATAGTCATCTGGTCGTCTAGACGTTTACAGGTACAGACACAAATTGATGCCGTTCGCCGCGCTTTCACATTTCCATCATCGGCGGCGCACTACAATGCCAATGACGATATTCAAACCGACAGGAATGACACCACCATGACATCCAACGAAACGGGGACACCGGGGCTTGCAGTCGAGCGCGGCGCGGGCGTTGCCGTGTGGCGCCAGATCGAACAGATCCTTTCGGCGGAGATTACGGCGAAGAGCTTCGGCGAAGAGGGCCGCCTTCCGAGCGAGGCAGAACTCGCGCGACGTTTCGACGTCAACCGCCACACCGTGCGCCGCGCCATGCTGCGTCTGGCGGCAACGGGCCTCGTGAGCGTCGAGCAGGGACGCGGGACGTTCGTGCAGCCCGGCGCAATCGACTATCAGATTGGACGGCGCACGCGTTTCACCGAAAATCTGCGCCGCAACAACCAGTCGTCGGCGGGTGTGGTGTTGTCGAGCGACAAGGTCAAGGCTGATCCGGTCGCGGCGAAGGCGCTCGGCATTCGCGCCGGCACGCTCGTGTACGAAATCGAGACGCGTCACGACTCCGAGGACGTACCGCTGACCTATGCACGAAGCTGGTATCCGGCCATGCGGTTCGCCGATCTTCCGGCGGTGCTGGCGGGCAAGCAAGGCGTGAGCGCGGCGCTCGCCGAATATGGCGTGACCGATTACACGCGCAAATGGAGCCGTATCGGCTGCGTCTTGCCGAGTTCCGAGGTCGCGCGCCGCTTGCAGATCAATCGGCAACAACCGGTCATGTGGGTCGAAAGCGTCGACGTGGATGAAGCCGGCGTTCCCATCAAATATGGCATCACGCACTTTGCCGCGGACCGTGTGCAATTGCTGGTCGAGGACGGCGTATGAGCACGTCGACGCCCGATGCACGTATTGCGCTCTACTACGCACCGCCGTCCACGTCCCCTTGGTGGCACGCGGGTTGTGAATGGCTTGGCCGCGACGCTGAAACCGGCGAGGTCATGGAAACGCCGCTGGTTCCCACGCTGGCGCAGCCGGTTGCGTCGCTGACGGCTGCGCCCAGCCAATATGGATGGCATGGCACGCTCGTGCCGCCGTTTCATATCGCCGAGGGTCACGAGGCCGAGGATGTGCTTTCGGCTGCACTGGAATGGGCGAAGCGGGTTTCTCCCTTCAGTGTCCCGCTTCAAGCCGTCGAAATGGGACGCTTCGTTGCGCTTCGCGCGGCGCAACCCGCGCACGATGAAGCTATCCGCGACATCGCGGCAAGCGCTCTGCACGCCCTCGCTTCGCTGCGTGCGCGTCCGCCGGCCGAGGATATCGAGCGGCGGCTCGCATCCGGTCTCACTCCAAGGCAACGCGCGCTGTTGCACGAATGGGGCTACCCCTACGTGCTCGATGAATTCCGTTTCCACATGACATTGTCCAACTCCATCGATTCCGCACCGCTGCGCGCCGAGATCAGGTCGGTTTGGCAAGCACGCGGCGAAACGCTCGGGCCGCTGCCTTTTCATGGCGCGGCGCTGTTCGTCCAGGAACATCGGAAAGCGCCCTTCTCTCTCTGGAAGCGCCTGCCGTTCGCTCATGCGGGAGTCCTCGCATGAGCGCCGCTCAAGGCAGATTGATCTACGTGATGGGACCGTCGGGCGCAGGCAAGGACTCGCTGCTCGGCTTCGTGCGGGAGCGCATTGGTTCACAGGTGATGTTCGCGCATCGCTACATCACGCGGCCCGTTTCGGAAGGCGAGAACCATGTCGCGCTGACGCACGATGAATTCGCCGCCCGTCTGGCAAACGGCGTGTTCTCGATGCACTGGGAAAGCCTCGGGCTTCACTATGGCATTGGCGTGGAGATCGATGCGTGGCTCGCGCGCGGCCAACGGGTCGTCGTGAACGGTTCGCGTCAGCACGCGCCTGCCGCGCTCGAACGGTACCCGCACACGCAGTTCGTCCATATCCATGCGAGCCCGGCTGTGCTTGCCGCGCGTCTCGAGCGTCGCGGCCGCGAGGACTCCAGGCAAATGGAAGCGCGTCTCGCGCGCCGTCCGGCGCTTGCATTGCCGGAAGCGGCGCGGGTGACGACCATCGACAATTCGGGCTTGCTGGCCGATGCCGGACAACAACTGCTGGCCGCGATCGATCAATCGCTCAAGCCGGCTTGATATTCGCTTGATACCCGCGTGAAACAAAACCGGCCGGTACACGCTGCGTACCGGCCGGGTTTTTAAAACGTCTTTGACCGTCAGATCACGCGCTCACGAAGCCACGCCGAGCCCAGGTCGATCAGGCTCACGATCACGATCACCATCAGCAACACCGCTGCGGTCTGCGCATAATTGAACGAGCGAATCGCCTCGTACAGCACCACACCAATGCCTCCCGCGCCCACCATGCCGACCACCATGGCCGAGCGCACATTCGATTCGAACCGGTACAACGCGAACGATATCCATAGCGGCATGACCTGCGGCAACACGCCGTAAAGCACTTCATCGAGACTGCTTGCGCCAGTGGCGCGCACGCCTTCGGCAGGACGTGCGTCGATAGCCTCGACGGCTTCCGCGAACAGCTTGGCGAGCACGCCGGTGGTATGCACCCAAAGCGCGAGCACGCCGGCGAACGGCCCAAGCCCGACCGCCACGATGAACAGCATCGCAAAGACCATCTCGTTGATTGCGCGACAGGCGTCCATCACGCGCCGCACGGGCTGGGCAATCCACATCGGCGCAATGTTGTAGGCCGAAAGCAGCCCGCAAGGCACCGCGAAAACCAGCGAGAGCGCCGTGCCCCACACCGCCACGGCAAGCGTCACGATCATCTCGTGAACATACGTGCGCCAGTCGTGAAAGTCCGGCGGGAAAAAATCCCGGCCAAACTGCACCATGTTGCCCGGATCGGCGAAAAGATCGAGCGGACGCATGTCGGCGCTATGCCACGACAGACCGAGAACGGCTATGAACGCGACCCAGCCGAACATCGAGAGCCAACTGCGCTTGGGTACATGCAGTTCGGGCTTGATGATTCGTGGGCGGGCCTCGGCGCCGTCGAAGGAATAAGCGTCGACGGGATGCTTCACTTCGCCGCCACCGTGTCCAGTTGCGCCAATTTCTGGTCGAGTGCGGCGATCTGCGCTTTCTTGTCTTCATCGGACATATGCGCGTCGTTCCGGATTTGCTCTTTCTTCTGGAACAAGGCCATCTGACGGATGGGAATCAGTTGCGCGTCGGTGGAATCCGCAAAGCCCGACAAGCCCGTGATGGCTTCCATGATCGCCTTCTCGTGCGGATCGGTCTGGGCGTAGTGATCGAAGAAGTTACGCAGCTTGTCCTTCGTCGCTTGCGGCAGGTCACGGCGCCATACGAGCGGGTCCGAAGGAATCAGCGGCGACTTCCACAATATGCGCACGCGCTGCAGCAGTTCGGGATGCTGTTGCCTCAAGGTCTCCACCATGTCGGTGTTGTTGGTCGCGACGTCCACGCGGTTGTTCACCACGGCCAGCATGTTCGCTTCATGGCTCGATGGCAATACGCTCTTGAAGTCGCTGCGCACCGAGATGCCGTTCTTCGCGAACAGGTAATACGAGGGCACGAGCGTGCCCGACGTGGAGTTCGGATCGCCGAAACCGAGATTGATGTCATGCGTGTTCTTAAGCACCTGGTCGACGGTCTTCCACTTGCTGTTCACGTTCGTGATCAGCAGCGAGTAGTACCCGGCTTCCCCGCTCTTGTACTTCACCTTCGCGAACACTTCGCCGTTGCCGCGATCCACCGCTTCAATGGCCGACGCATTGCCGAAGTAGCCAATCTGCACCTTATTAAAACGCATGCCTTCGATAATCCCGGCATAGTCGGTGGCGAAGAACGGTTTGACTTCCAGGCCGGTCTGCTTGTTGAGGTCGTCTATCAGCGGCTGCCAGCGCTGCTTGAGCGCCGCGGAATTGTCGGTCGAGATAATCCCGAAGTTGATGGTTTCGGCAAGCGCCGATTGCGAGGCGAAACATGCGGCAAGCGAGGCGGCGCATATCGCGCCGGCCAAGAAAAGACGGGTTGATTTCATTGAATGGGTCCAGGTTTGGAAAGAAGCAGGAAGTCGTGCAATCAGGAACTTGCCGCCGACGCGAATGCCGCAGAGCGGGCCGACGCGCCTTCGGGCCGCGCTGCCGCGCGCTCCATGGCGCGTTCCATATGACGCGATGCATCGGTAGCGGTGTTGGTATCGTTCAGCAGTTCTTCGGCCGCCGCGCCATACAGATCGCGCAGCAGCGCCGGCGTGAGATGCGCGGAAGGGCCGTCATACACCACGCAGCCATTGCGCAGCGCGACCGTCCTTGCGCAATACTTCATCGCGATATCGATCTGATGGAGCGACACCACGACCGTCAGTCCATGGTCTTCGTTCAGCGACTGCAGCAACTCCATCACGCGGCGCGAAGACTCGGGATCGAGCGACGCGATGGGTTCGTCGGCGAGGACAATACGCGCTCGCTGAACCAGCGCACGCGCCAGTGCCGCGCGCTGTTGCTGCCCGCCTGACAAGGTGCTGGCGCGTTCATTGACATGGTCGCCGATGCCCATGGCGGAGAGCGAAGCCATGGCCAGTTCCTGCTCGGCGCGGGGAAACCGGCCGACCAGCCGCCGCCACAGCGGCACGCGTGACAGCGCGCCGAGGAGCACATTGGTGCGGACCGTGAGACGCCCAACAAGATTGAATTGCTGGAACACGAAGGCGACATCGCGGCGAATCCTGCGGACTTCGCGCGCCACCTTGCCGTTCTCTTGAATAGGCCGTCCAAGCAGCGTCACATGCGAAGGCGCCGGGTCGGACGCGGTAAATCCCGCAATGTGCCGCAGCAGTGTTGACTTGCCCGAACCGGACGCACCGATCAGCGCGACCATTTCACCTTCAGCGACTCGCAGGTCGATGGAGTCGAGCGCCTTGCGGCCGTTGTCGAACGTCTTGCACAGGCGTTCGATGCGAATTGCATCCATGATGTCCTCACTATGACGCCTGAGATTTGCAGCGTCGTACGGATTCTAGGAATGCAACATGACGACGCGGTGACGCTAGCAAGTCGTCTAGATGAATACACAAGTTCAGGCGCTGAAACACCGCATGGAGACCGTCCAGGACACGTCAGCTTTTCAATATCCATTTAAAAATCTAGAATGGCTCGTCCCTTGCATTTCATCTTGCGGGAGCGCGGCGTGCTCCTGAAGCCCTGACAACGCTGCGCTAGTTCAACATTTGTCTTGAGCGTGCTGGCGCGGCGTAAGACAATCCATTTCGTCTGATGAAATTATGGACATGTGATTTTCAGCTTCGGAAGTTCAAACAAATAAATCGGCCCCGGACACTGCAACCACAGCCGACAGCCTTCACTCGCACGAATGAGACTGCTAAAACCGACCGCCGACATGCTTACATCCCTGCTTCCGCCGCCCGTTACATCCCCGCTTCGCCAGCGCTTTCACCGCCGTTCCATGGAACAGCAAAAGCCGCTCTCCACGGTCACCATGGCTTTTACCGTCGTCGCTTTCCTGATTTTCGTGGTCGCACGCGCTCATGTGACGGGCATCGAGCTGCCGCTCTGGCCACGCCTGATGTGCGCGCTCGCGTTGTCGCTGCTCGTGGCCGCCATTCCCAGAGCGCCCTCCACATTCGTATTCGGCCTGATCGGCGCGGCCTACGTGGTCGTGCTGCAGATTGGCGTGATGATCAACGTGACCGGAGTCGAACAGCCGCTCTACTGGATGCTGCCTGCCGGCATGGTCGTGCCCATCTGCGCGGCACCGCTGTGGCTGACGCCACGGCATTTCGTGCTCGGCACGATCGCGTTTTATCTGGCCGGCATCCCGTTTGTGTTCGCGGTGCCGTTCACGCACGACGACTGGGTGTTGTGCGCGATGTGGGTCGCCATTGGCATTCCGACCGCGACGACATTTCATTTCGGCTTCTACTGGTTCCGGCTCAATCACTTTCTGCTGGAAGAAAAGCTCACGGCGCAGGCGGCAACCGATCCATTGACCCAGTTGCTCAACCGCCGCGCGTTTCTGGAGCAAGCCGAGCAGATGCTTGCCAGGCCACGTATCGGCGGCGAGATCGTCAGCGCCATTTTTCTCGACGTCGACCGGTTCAAGTCGCTCAACGATCAATACGGCCACGCGCGAGGCGACGACGCGCTGATGCAGGTCACGCAGGTAATCAAGGATGCAATCCCGCCGGAAGCGATTGCCGGCCGGCTTGGCGGCGAGGAATTCGCCGTGCTTGTTCCCGCTGCCGGACCTCACTACGTAACGGAGCTTGCAGACTCCTTGCGAATTCGCATCGCAGGCATTCTGCGGCCGGACGGCTTCCTGACCGCGAGCTTCGGCGTGGCGCATCGACGTGATCACGAGAGCGCCATTTCGCTTCTGGACCGCGCGGACGAAGCGCTGTTGCGGGCAAAACATGCCGGACGCAATCGCGTGTTCGTGGAGCGCGCGTGCAGCGTCGCGCGCGTGCGCGCAACCGCTATTGACGAAGACATCGATACGAACCCGCATGGGGCGAACGATCTCGAAGCCGGGGGAAACACCGTCAGGCAATGGGGCGCGTTTGAACTTTCCACGCATTTCCAGCCGCTCTACAGCTTGTCGCATCAGAAGCAGGTGGGCTTCGAAGTGCTCTTGCGTGGCCACGATCATGAAGGCAAGCCCGTCGAGCCTGGCGTGCTGTTCGCACCGCAGTCGAACCCCGATGTGACCGAACTTGATTCGCTTACACATCACCTGCACTTCGACAATGCACGCAGGCACGTGCCGCGCGACGCGTGGCTGTTCGTGAACGTCGCGCCTTCCACCTTCATCCAGGCCGGCTACGAGCAGACGCTTTCGAACATGGCGGTCGCAGCGGGACTCAATCCCGGCAGTATCGTGCTCGAGATACTGGAATCAGATGGCGTGAGCGTGGAAGAACTGGCGCTGGCCGCGTGGCGATATAGGGGATGCGGATTTCTGATCGCTGTCGACGACTTCGGCGCGGGCCATTCGAACCTCGACCGCCTGCTGCGAATCCAGCCGGATTTCGTGAAGCTCGACGGCGAATTGATCCGCGCGAAAAGCCGTGCGTCCGACCAGCCGTTGCTCTCGACCATTGTCGCGCTGCTGCATCGCGCGGACATGCTCGTGGTCGTGGAAGGAATCGAGACGACCGAGGAACTCGTGCTCGCTGTCGAATCCAACGTCGACTTCGCTCAAGGGTTCCTGCTGGGCAGACCCAGCGCGAGCATACCGGTCCCGGACGCGGTGATGCGGCGCATCGACCACGCATTCGATGTAATCGCCGAAGGCCGCAGCGCCCGCGCAAGCCGGTTCGACGCGCAATTGTCCCCGTACCTTGCGATGGTGAAGGCAGCGGCGGCGGCGTTATCGAATGGCGCGGCGATTGGCGACGCCATTGCACCCATGACCGCGCTCGCGCTCTGCAAACGCTGTTTCGTGCTCGATCATACGGGCCGTATCGTGGGCCAGGAGTTTGTGGGGCATGCAGCGCCGAATGGCGATTTCAGGCTCGGCCCGTTGCTCGCCACGCAATCGGCGCGCTGGGATCACCGGCCTTACTACTGGAAAGCGGTGGCGAACATGGGGACGGCGGTGTTTTGCCAGCCGTACCTGTCGCTTACGAGCGGCCGCGCTTCGGTGGGCGTGACAATGGCCTTGCTGCGCGACGGCAAGGTGATGGTCGTTGGCAGCGAACTCGACTGGACCTCGCCGCACCTTGCATGGCCGGCGGTCGAGTGAAGGGCGTCGGGAAGAAGACCGCCGCGATGCTCATGTGCCTGGCGCATCAGGGCTAACACCCGCCGCCTGGCGATGGTGCCCCGGGCCGCAGGTCTGTATCCTCCGGATATCGTGAAGGGAACGGCTGGAATGAATCCATAACGCCAGCGTCCTTCATTAGGCATTGACAGGGTGAATAACGACACGGTCCCGTTCACCCGAATCCGGCAGATACAGCCGATCCTGGAACGCATTAAAGCAATGACTGACTCGACCCTCAAGCGCTTTTCCGACCCTGAGACTGCAGGGGTGTATCGCGCGATCCACGAGCGCCGCGACATGCGGCATTTCATCGATACCCCCGTCGCGCCCGAACTCATGGCGCGCTTGATCGACGCCGCACATCACGCGCCGAGCGTCGGTTTCATGCAGCCCTGGCGCTTCGTGCGCGTGACCGATCGCAGCATGCGTCTCGCGTTGCACGACATCGTGGAAACGGAGCGCCGGGCAACGGCCGCGGCGCTCGAGGAACGCAGCGATGAATTCATGCGGCTCAAGGTCCAGGGCATCCTGGATTGTGGCGAGGTGCTGGTAGCGGGCTTGATGGAAAACCGCGAGCGGCATATCTTCGGCCGCCGCACCCTGCCGGAAATGGATCTTGCGTCGGTGGCGTGCGCGATTCAGAACATGTGGCTCGCGGCTCGCGCGGAGGGACTTGGGCTGGGCTGGGTGTCCCTGTTTGATGTAGCGGCGCTTCAACGCTTGCTGCATATGCCGGCGGATGCCAGGCCGGTCGCGATCCTCTGCATTGGCCATGTGCAGCATTTCTACGACGAACCCATGCTTCAGGCCGAGGGCTGGGCGACACGCATGCCCACGGCGCGGTGTATCGAGGAAAACCGTTGGCCTGGCGCGGCGGATCGGGAATAGTCCAGCCCGCTCAATGCACCTTCTTGCTCCCGATCAATCGTGCGATGTAATATGACGTCTGATAACGTATGAGCTTGCCGCATACTCAGGTTTTCCAACTCAAACCGCATTCAAGCGATTACGCAAGAGGAAGCCCTCATGACAGCGCCTACACCCAACCTGTCGCAACCGCCGCAACCGCCCCGCCCGTCCTTAACGTCGTCCTATCAGTCGCTGCCCAACACGTTTCGCCAGTCGGTCCTGAAACAGGAGACGCAGATCGGCTGCTGGGCGTCGCTCGGCAGCCCGATCACGACCGAGCTGCTTGGCATGCTGGGCTTCGACTGGATCCTGCTCGACGCCGAGCACGCGCCCAATGACGTCCTGACGCTGATTCCACAACTGATGGCGCTGAAAGACAGCCGCAGCGCGCCCGTGGTGCGCCCGCCAGCCAATGAGAGCGTGATCATCAAGCGGCTGCTCGACAGCGGTTTCTTCAACTTCCTGATCCCCTTCGTGGACAGCGCCGCCGACGCCGCCCGCGCGGTTGCGGCCACCCGCTATCCGCCGCAAGGCATTCGCGGGGTCTCGGTGGGTCATCGGGGAAATCGCTACGGCACCGTGCCCGACTACCTCACCACGGCGAACGACAATATTTGCGTCATCGTGCAGATCGAAAGCCGCAAGGCGGTCGAATCAATCGATGAAATCCTGGCGGTCGATGGCGTCGACGCCGTGTTTCTCGGACCATCGGATCTGGCGGCGTCATATGGACATCTCGGCCACGCGAATCACCCAGACGTGCAGCAAGCTATCGCGCACGTGTTCGAGCGCGCCCGTGCCGCCGGCAAGGCAAGCGGCACGCTTGCGCCCGTGCAGGCGGAAGCCGAACGCTACCTCGCGATGGGTTGTCAGGTGATCGCCGTATGCGCGGACATGGGGCTGCTGCGCAACGCGGCACAAGCCGTGCAAAAACATTTCATGCAGAAGTAGCATGACCGCACACCCGCATTTTCCTGGAGGATGACATGCAAAAAGCAGGCTTTATCGGACTTGGCATCATGGGAAAACCCATGGCCGAGAACCTCGTCAAGAACGGCGTCGCGCTCGCGGCGTTCACGCGCAGCGGCGTGCCGGCCGAACTGACCCAGGCCGGCGCGATTGCTTGCGACAACCCCGCCGCGGTCGCCGCGCAAGCCGACGTGCTGTTCATCATGGTGCCCGATACGCCCGACGTGGAGCGCGTCCTGTTCGGCGAGAACGGCGTGGTAGCAGCATTGCGCCAAGGCCAGATCGTGGTCGACATGAGCTCGATCTCGCCCATCGCGACACGCGAGTTCGCGGCCAAGGTCAGCGAGCGCGGCGCGGAGTATCTGGACGCGCCGGTATCGGGCGGCGAAGTGGGTGCGAAGGCGGCGTCGCTGACCATCATGGTGGGAGGATCGCAAGCCACGTTCGATACCGTCAAGCCGCTCTTCGACATGATGGGCAAGAACGTCTCGCTGATTGGCGAAGTGGGCGCGGGACAGGTCTGCAAGCTGGCGAACCAGGTGATCGTGGCGGCGACCATTGAAGCAGTGGGCGAGGCGCTGCTGCTGGCATCGAAGGCGGGCGTGGATGCCGAGAAAGTCCGCCGTGCGCTCATGGGCGGATTTGCGTCGTCGCGCATTCTGGAAGTGCACGGCGAGCGCATGACCAAGCGCACGTTCAACCCGGGCTTTCGCATCGAATTGCATCAGAAGGATTTGAACCTGGCGTTGTCGACCGCGCAATCGCTGGGCGTGTCGCTGCCGAATACCGCGACCTGCCAGGCCTTGTTCAACGCGTGCGCGGCGCATGGCGGCAAGGCATGGGATCACTCGGGCATGGTGCGCGCACTCGAGTATCTCGCCGATCACGAAATCGGCCAGGACGCCGCTAGCTGAGTTTCCGGCATGAAAAAGGGCATCGCGCTGTGTTTCGCGATGCCCTTTTTTACTTCATTCCAGATCAGCCCTTCGTCACGCTCGCCGGCAAATCGCGGCCGTGGTACTTCTTGTAGATCGTGTTGAGGTTGCCGTTTTTCTGGTTTGTGCTGACCCAGTTATTGACCCATTCTTTCAGCTTCGGCTCGTCCTTGTTCATTGCAATGCCGAGGTCGAAATCCTTCTGCGCGAATTTCAGTTCGAGGTTGCGGTTCGGGGCGCGCTTGACCATCTCGCTCAAGTTCGACGGCGTGCTGGAGAACAGGTTCACCTGCCCCGTCACCACCGAGGTAATCAGCGTGGCGTCGTCTTCATAACGCTGGATCTGCGCGCCCTTCGCCTGTTGAGTTGTGAGCGTGTCGTTGACGGTGGCGCGCGTCAGGCCAATGGTCTTGCCATCGAGATCAGCGTAGTTCTTGACGTTCTCGCTTTTCGTACCGCCCACGATGATGGTGATGACCGCATAGGGAATGGAGAAATCCACGACCTTCGCGCGTTCCGGCGTGATCGAGAGATCGGCGATCACGAGGTCGGCGCGCTTCGCCTGCAAGGTCGGCACGCGTGCGGCGTTCGTTATCTGCACGAGTTCTAGTTTCACGCCCAGGTCTTTTGCAAGCGCTACAGCGGTATCCACATCCGAGCCCGCGGGTTGCAGGTTGGCATCGGCGAAACTGAAGAGCGGCGTGCCCATTGCAATGGCTACGCGGATCTTGCCCGCCTTCTTGATGTCGTCAAGCTGGTCCGCCATGGCGCTGTGCGCCACGCCTGCGAGCAACAGGGCAGCCACGCAGCCGCGCATGAGGAATCGGTTGGTTTTCAAAGCAGTCTCCATTCTTATGGTCGGTCAAAAGGTTTGTTTGAGGCTGACGCTAAAACTACAGGCCGTTGTTCAGGAACGTGCGCAATTCAGGTGTCTTCGGCGCGTCGAGCATCTCGCCGCTGCCGACTTCCCATACCTTCCCCTGATGCATATAAATGATGCGGTCCGCCACGCGCTTGGCGAACGCCATCTCGTGGGTGACGAGCAGCATGGTCATGCCGCCCTTTGCAAGATCTTCCATCACGCGCAGCACTTCGCCGGTCAGTTGCGGATCGAGCGCGGAAGTCACTTCATCGAACAGCATGACCTTCGGCGACATGGCAAGCGAGCGCGCAATCGCAACCCGCTGCTGCTGGCCGCCCGAAAGCTGCTCTGGATAGGCGCCGGCCTTCTGGCCCAGGCCCACTTGTTCGAGCACGCCCATTGCAACGCGGCGGGCTTCGTCACGGCTCATCTTCTTCACGTGGCGCAGCGCCAGCATGATGTTTTCTTCAACGGTCAGATGTGCGAACAGGTTGTAGCTCTGGAACACGATGCCCACTTCGCGGCGCAGTTGATGCAGATCGACCTTGGGATCATCCACACGAATGCCGCACACTTCAATGGTGCCGCGATCGATCGTTTCGAGCCTGTCGATACACCTGAGCGCCGTGCTTTTTCCCGAGCCGCTCGCGCCGATCACGGCGATCATCTCGCCCTTTTCCACTTCCATTGAAACGCCCTTGAGCACCTGGTTCGAGCCGAAGCTCTTGTAGACATCTCCGAGCTTAACGATTGCCGACATTGAGCTTTTTCTCCATCGATTGACTCCAGCGCGAGAGCGGATAACACAGCGCGAAATAGAAGACCCCGACCAGCCCGAACACGAGGAACGGCTGAAAAATCGAGTTGTTGATGATCTGGCCGGCGCGCGTCAATTCGACAAAACCGATGACGGATGCAAGCGATGTCATCTTGATGACCTGCACCAGGAAACCAACCGTGGGCGGCAACGCAAGCCGCAGCGCTTGCGGAATGATCACGAGGCGCAAGGTCTGCCAGCGCGTGAGCGACAGGCACTCGGCGGCTTCCCATTGCGGTTTTGGCATGGCGTCTATACACCCGCGCCAGATGTCGCCCAGATACGCGCTCGTGTAGACCATCAACGCGAGACCCGCCGCCACCAGCGCAGGCACTTCGAAGCCATACACCGACAACCCGAAGTAGACGATGAACAGCAGGATCAGCAGCGGAATGCCCTGAATCGCCTCGATATAGACCATCGCCGGACGGCTCAGCCAGCGGCGTTTCGAAATGCGCGCGAGCATCACCCCGAAACCGCCGATACTGCCCAGCACGAAAGCAAGCGCGGACAACACGAGGGTCCACCAGATGGAATGTACGAGATAGAACAAATGTGCCGTGGTGAAGCCGCTGTTCATGCCGCACCTCCGGGAATCACGGTATCGATCCGGCCTTGATCGGGCACGGGTTTGCCCGCTCGTTCGGCGGCCTTGCGCATGACCCGCTTACGCTTGAACGCCACTTCGCCAACCGCCCACGCCGCGAGCTTGATCAGGAGCGACAGCGTCAGATACAGGAGTGCCACCACGATATACGTCTCAAGCGAGCGGAAGGTATCGGACTGCACGGTATTCGCGGTCGCGGTCAGTTCTTCAGCCGAAATCTGCGAAGCGATAGCGGACGCCTGCATCATCAGCAGGAACTGGCTGGTAAGCGCCGGATATACCTTTTCAATGGACGGCTGCAGCATCACATGCCACCCGATCCTCCAGCGCGACAACCCAAGACATTCCGCCGCCTCGATCTGGCCGCGCGGCACGGATTCAAGCCCCGCGCGAATGATCTCGGCCGCATAAGCGGCTATGTTGATGATCATGGCGAGCGCCGCCGCCGTGAAGGTCGGCATGCGCACGCCGAAACTGGCGAGCCCGAAATACAGCAGGAAAATCTGCACGAGAAAAGGCGTGTTGCGCACGGCCTCGATATAGATCGAGCACAGACGCGACAGAAACGGGTTCTTTCCGCGCTTGGCGAACGCGACCAGCGTGCCGGCAATCACGCCGAAGAAAACCGCTACCGTTGTCATCTTCAGCGTGAGCCACGCGCCTTTGAGGAACACCGGCCAGTACGGAAGCAACGGACTGAAATCGAGATGGAAATTCATCGCAGCAATGTCTTTGGTTGTGACGAACGCGGGCTGTGGAACGCCGCTCGCGCCCTGTTCGCGCGTTATTGCGCCGGGCTTGTTTTAGGTCTTCATACGGCAACAACACCCGGGCATGACGGTTTATTCAAAGGGCCCGGTTGTGGTGAACGCCCCGCCCTGCAATACGGCCACGGCGCTCTCTGGCGCGGGCGCCGGCTGCACTTCGACCTTCTCGCGGAACGGTTCCGACGAATCCCGCGGGGCAAATCCCAGCTTTCCCGCGTATCTGTTATCCCACCATGTGACCAAGTTGTCGGACATCCCATATACGACAGTATGACCGACGTCCGGCGTAAAAAGACTGCGTTGTAGCAGGTCGAACAAATCGTCATAGCTCAGCCAGCTTGCCATCATGCGGCGGTCTTTCGGCTCCGGAAAAGCCGAGCCAATGCGAATGCTGACCGTCTCTATGCCATAGCGGTCGAAGTAGAACTGCGCGACGTCTTCGCCGAACGATTTCGACAAGCCGTAATAGCCATCGGGACGCCGCAGCGCGCGTGCATCGATCTTCTCGTCCTGTCGGTAGAACCCCGTGACGTGATTCGAACTGGCAAAAATAATCCGCTTCACGCCGTGCTTGCGAGCCGCTTCGTAAAGGTTGTAGACGCCCTTGATATTGGCTTCCAGCACTTCCTCGAAGGGTCTTTCCACCGATACCCCGCCCAGATGGATCACCGCGTCGCAGCCCTGGACCAGTGCATCGACAGCCTGCTTGTCCGACAGATCGCAAGCGATGACTTCTTCATTGGAAGCGGCTTCGGGCGGCAGCGCCGCGGCAAGATCGGAGACCCGGATGGTTTGCGCGAAAGACGCCAAGCGCGGGCGGATAACTTTGCCAACGCCGCCGGCGGCGCCGGTCAGCAGCAAGCGGTGGAAAGGACGAAAGGGGCGAATGTTGTCTTGGTCGGCCATGTGAGCCTGTCTCCGTTAAGCGCGGCTGATTGGAACGTGAAGAACTCCGTTGCAATCGCATCAGCCGCCTAGATCGTATCTCATTGTACGTTGTCATATGACTATAGCGTGCATATAATCATCCGCACATGCGTTTGTCAACGATTCGCGAACATTATCCCAATCGAGGTCGCCGTGCTCAGATCGTCCAATGCGCTTTTCGAACCGTCGGGACAGCCTGCTGCGAGGCGAAGTCTGACAACAGAACTCGTCGATGCGATACGCCTTCAGATCGAATCCGCCGAACTGCGGGTGGGTGACCGCCTCGCGACCGAGGCGGAGATGGTCCAGCTCTTCAACGTGAGCCGAACGGTCGTGCGCGAAGCACTATCGAAATTACAGGCCGCAGGACTCGTGGAAACCCGGCATGGGATTGGCACGTTTGTCGCCGAAACTCAGCCGCGATCCCTCTTCCGGCTCGATCCCGGGGACGTGGCGGGTTCCATCGATGCCCTGGCCGTCCTGGAACTTCGGATCAGCCTGGAGACCGAGAGCGCGGGACTGGCGGCGTCCCGACGCGATAAAACGCAGATTGCCGAGATGCGGCAGGCGTTGGTTGAATTCGAGCACAACGTGGGCCAGGCAACCGAGACCATCTCGCCCGATATCCGCTTTCACCTCGCGGTCGCAAACGCGACGGGCAACCGATATTTCGTGGAGATCCTGACGCACCTCGGCATGCACATGATTCCGCGCACGCGGATCACACGAACGCAGATTCCGCCAGCGCAATACGCCGAATACCTGACGCGCGTGAACCGCGAACACGAGCAGATTTGCGACGCCATAGAACGTGGCGACGCCGACTCGGCGCGTACCGCCATGCGCCTGCATCTGATCAACAGCCGCGAGCGCTTGCGCCGTGCGCAGGAAAATAGCTGAGGGCGCTCAACGCTTGGGCGGCGCGGCCATCGACGCACGTTGAGTGAGCGTCACGGGAAACTCGCGATAGATAGGATAAGACGTCCCATAGCATTTGTTCAGCAGCCAGCGGACGGCGTTCTGCGTGAGGTCGGCCGTTGGAATATGAACCGATGTCAGACCCGGCGCGGAAAACGCGGCCGAGTAGTCGTCGTCGTAACCCACCACCGAGACGTCATGGGGCACCGAAATGCCCGCTTGCTGCAGGCATGACAACGCGCCTATTGCCATGGTGTCGTTGGCGCAGAACAAACCCGTGAAGCGCCTTTTCGAAGCCAGCAGTTGCCGCGCCGATTCATATCCGCCCTCTGGCGAAAAATCGGATTCGATCATCTGCACGTCGTCCTGGCCAATCCCATGGCGCACCAGTTCCTCGAAGAATCCGGCAAGCCGGGCCTGGTTGTCGAAGGCCATGAAAGGCCCTGAAATCACGGCGATCTTCTTGTGCTTGTGTTCAACGAGCGCCTGCGCCGCCAGCGTCCCGCCGCGATGATGATCGGGACAAAACGATGCCTCCGGCATTTGCGCGAAATCGCGGTTGAGGAATACCATTTTCGGATGCATGCGATGCAGCATGATGAGGTCGTCGTCATGCAGGTCATGGCTCGTGACCACAACCCCGTCGCAATCGCGGCCGATCAGGAACTGCACGGCATCCACTGCCTGATCGCGCGGGGAATCGTCGCCGCAGCCCGTTGCCACCACCACATGCCGATGCACCTTGCGCAGTTCGGTATCCGTTTGCTTGAGGATCGTGCCGTAGTACGGACCGTGGAACGACGGCACGAAAATGCCGATCATGCCGAGCGATTGCGTGGACAACGCCCGGCCTATGGATGACGGCCGGAAATTGAGTTCCGCAATCGCCGCCTGCACGCGCGCGAGGGCGTCGGCCGAGACGGGTCCGCGCCCTGAAATGGCGCGCGATGCCGTTGACATGCCTACGCCGGCGAGAACGGCGACGTCCTTCAGGGTTGCCACTTTGACTCCGTGAAATAAGGCTATAACCGGTCGCCGCCGGTTTCATCGAAAAGCGAAATGCGCTCTTTCTGGATCGAAAAACCGGTGATGTCGTCGACCGCCGCCGTCGCGGATTCCTGCGCAATGGAAGCGATCTGGACGCCATGATAATCGAGCCAGATTACCCGGTGGTTGCCCATGGGTTCGACCAGCGACACCGTTCCTTTATGTTCGAACGCGGTATCGATCAGGACATCTTCGGGACGCACGCCGAGCACACATGGCTGGTTTTCGCGCGGGGTCGCGGCGAACACATACGACGATACGTCGATATCCATATGCTCGTTGCGGAACCGGATGCCGCCTGCATCATCGTGAAGCGTGCCTTTGAGCAGGTTCATTCCCGGCGAGCCCAGGAAGGTCGCAACAAACAGGTTGTTCGGGCGCGCATAGACTTCCGCCGGCGTGCCGATCTGCTGGATCACACCGCCGCGCATCACGGCCATGCGGCTTGCGAGCGTCATGGCTTCCACCTGATCGTGCGTGACGTAGATCATGGTGGCGCCGAGGCGCTTGTGCAGTTGCTTGAGCTCGCGTCTGAGTTCGGTGCGAAGCTTGGCATCGAGATTGGAAAGCGGTTCGTCGAAGAGGAACACGTCCGCTTCCCGCACGATCGCGCGGCCGATCGCCACACGCTGACGCTGGCCGCCGGATAGCTGCGCAGGCCGCCGCTTGAGCAACGGACCGAGTTGCAGCATCTCGGACGCGCGCGTCACGCGCCGTTCGATTTCCGCCTTGGGCGTGCCCGCTATCCGCAAGCCGAACGACAGGTTGCGCTCCACGTTCATTGTCGGATACAGCGCATAGGACTGGAAAACCAGGGCGATGCGGCGATCCTTCGGGTCGGCCCAGGTCATATCCTGGCCGCCGATTTCTATGCTGCCGCCGCTCACGTCGATCAACCCCGCAATGCTGTGTAGCAAGGTCGACTTGCCGCAACCGGACGGTCCAAGCAGCACCAGGAACTCTCCGGGTTCAACCTCCAGATCCAGTGATTCGATGATTGTGTTGGTCCCGAGCCGGATCTCCAGATCGCGGATGGAAACGTTCGACATGGCGTTGGATACGTTGGACACGAGTGTAGACATGAGCCGCCCTGGACTAACCTTTGACCGCGCCGGAAGCAATGCCGCGCACGAACCAGCGCCCCGACACGAAGTAGATGGCGAGCGGCACCATGGAGGTGAGAATGGTCGCTGCCATATTGACGTTGTAGAGACGCTCGCCCGTTGTCGTATTGATGATGTTGTTGAGCTGCACGGTCATGGGCAGGTTCTTCGTACCCGCGAAGACCAGGCCCAGGATGAAGTCGTTCCAGATGCCCGTGACCTGCATGATGACGGCGACCACGATGATCGGCGTGGACATAGGCACCATCAGTTGCAGGAAGATGCGCCAGAAGCCGCCGCCGTCCACGCGCGCCGCCTGGAACAGTTCGTGAGGCAGCGCCGCGTAGTAATTGCGAAACAGGAGCGTCATGACGGGCATGCCGAAGATCGTGTGGATCAGCACGATACCGGGCAACGAGCTGAACAGATGCACCGTCGCCAGCACGCGGACCAGCGGATACACCATGACCTGCACTGGAATGAACGCGCCCATCAAGAGGATCGCGAACAGGGTGCCCGCGCCACGCGGTTTCCAGAACGAAAGCGCGTAACCATTCACCGCGCCCACGAGAATGGACAGGATCGTGCTCGGCACCACGATGCGTACCGAGTTCCAGAATCCGACCTGGATGCCCTTGCAATCGAGTCCCGTGCACGCGGACTGCCATGCGTCGCGCCACGCATCGAGCGTGAAATGCACAGGGAACGCGAGAATGTTGCCGAGGCGGATCTCGGTCATCGGCTTGACCGAGGTCACGAGCATCACATACAGCGGCAGCAGGAAAAACAGTGCCGACGTCAACAGGAACGCATACACGCCGAGGCGCGCCGGCGTGAAGCGCGGCTTGCGCCGCAGGGGCTGGCGTAGCGTATTCATCGTGCATCCCTCGAGCGCAGCGCGCGGCTGCGGACATAGAACACGGGCGCAAGGATCGCGAGCACGGTGACGAGCAAGACTATCGACGCGGCCGACGCCAGTCCGAGATTCGCGCGTCCGAACAGATAGTCCATGATGAATTTCGCGGGCACTTCGCTCGCGGTGCCGGGCCCGCCCTGCGTCATTGCGACGACCGCATCATAGAGCTTGATGACCATCACGAAGAGCAGGATGAACGCGGTCGAAATCGATGCACCCAGCATGGGAATGACAATGCTCACATAAACGCGCCAACGCGGAATGCCGTCGATGCGCGCCGCCTTCCAGATCTCTTCGTCAATGCCGCGCAAGCCCGCGAGCAGCAACGCCATCACGAGTCCCGAGGCTTGCCAGACGGTTGCGATCACGAGCGTATAGACCACCTTGTCCTGATCGACAATCCAGTCGAAGCGCGCATGCGTAAAACCGATCCGGTGCAGCACTTCCTGAATCCCGAGTTGCGGATTCAGGATCCACTGCCAGACAAGACCGGTTGCCACGAACGACATGGCATACGGATACAAAAACACCGTCCGCAACGCGCCCTCGCCCACCACCTTCTGATCAATGAACACCGCCAGCAGCAATCCAATCGCTAGGCACACGACGATAAACAACACGCCATAGATCACGATGTTCTGCAGCGAGAGCATCCACCGGTCGTTATTGAAGAGCCGCACATACTGCGAGACACCCGCGAAGCTTGTTGATGCGAACGTGCGCGAGTTGGTGAACGACGTGCGCAAGCTCCACAACATGGTGCCCAGATATGCGAACACGACGGTCAACGCAAGCGGCACGAGCGCAACGTACGCGGCCAAGGGAAACCGCTTCCTGAGCGGTTTCCTTGTAGCGCGCCTCGCGGCCGGGCGCAGCGTTTGGTCGCCAGGCGTCACGGCCATCAGCTTTTCAGTCCGCTGGCGAAGGCCTTTTGTGCATCCTCGACCGACTGGTTCTTGTTCCAGAAGTTGGTAATGACATCCTGCAACGCGCCGTTGATATCCGGCGGCGTCAGCATTTCCGGATTCGGCAATTGCCGCGACTTGTCCTTCATGATCGCAATGCCCATCTTCGCGCACATGTCGAGACTCGAATCGTCGATGTCCGAACGAATCGGAATGGAGCCCTTCTTCGCGCTGAACGCAACCTGCGCGGCCGGCGAAGTCATCACGGTCGCCAGCAGTTTCTGCGCCTTGATTGCATTGGCGTCGTCGGTCTTGGGGAACACGAATGCATCGCCTGCAACCAGATAGGGCGAATGCGGACCAAAGCCCGGGAAGCAGCCGAAGTCCTTGCCCGCCGATTGCTTCGCCGCGACGAACTCGCCCTTCGCCCAGTCGCCCATGATCTGCACGCCGGCCTTGCCGGAGATCACGAGCGCCGTTGCGTCGTTCCAGTTGCGTCCCGGCGAACCCGGATCAACATAGTTATGCAGACGCTTGAACTGCGTCAGCACTTTCTTGAAGGCGTCGGACTTGACCGCGTTCACATCGCGATCGCGATACACCTTCAAATACAGGTCCGGGCCGCCGACATCGGCGAAAACCGCATCGAACGTGATCTTCTCCTGCCATGCCTGACCGCCGAGCGCGAGCGGAATCACGCCAGCCGCTTTCAGCTTGTCGAGATCCGCGATGAATTCATCGTACGTGGCGGGCTCTTTCGCGATGCCGGCTTTCTGGAACGCCGGCTTCGAATAGAAGTACCACGCCGGCATGTGGATATCGACGGGCGCGGCATAAAAATGGCCGTTGGACTTGATGCTCTCGATGATCGATGGCGGGAAGGTCTTGTCCCAGTTCTCCTTGGCGGCGACATCGTCGACGTTGTTGAGCAGCCCCTGGTCGATGATGTCGTGGAACTGCTTGGACGTATTGAACTGCGCGGCGGTCGGCGGATCGCCGCCCATGATGCGGTTGAGCGCCGTGGAGCGCGCCTGGTCCGCGCCGGCGACGGCGTTGTCGACCCACAGGCCGCCGGCCTTGTTGTAGGCGTCGGCGAACTGCTTGATGGCGGCGGACTCACCGCCCGAGGTCCACCAGTGGATCACGGTGGCTTTGAGCGGATCGGCGTGCGCCGCGCTGCTGGCCGCGACGGCGGCAATGACGCTGACAACCAGTTTCTTCATGCGGTTCATTGAGTCTCCTCCGGGCTGTCTCGCCCATGTGGTCCAACGGAATCGGCATTGATGCTTCGGTTATGTCGTTACGCGCGTGCGTTGCGCTCCTCCAGGAACTTCGCGATCAGTTCGGCGCTGCGCTTGAACGTGCGTTCCTGCGTTTCGTAGTCCACATGAATCACGCCGAAACGGCGCTCGTATCCGTAGGCCCATTCGAAGTTGTCCATCAGCGACCAGATGAAATAGCCGCGTACGTCCACGCCCGCCTTGATCGCGCTGTCGACGGCGGCAAGATGGCGCTTGAGAAACGAGATGCGCTGTTCGTCGTTGACGCGGCCATCGATCACCTTGTCGTCCGACGCCATGCCGTTCTCCGTGATGTAGATTGGCGGCAGTGACGGATAGCTCTCGTTGAATCCGATCAGCAGGTCGCGCAGTCCGTCGGGATACACCTCCCAGCCCATTTGCGTGCGCTCGACGCCTTGCAGCGGCACTTCGGTGAACCCGTGCGCGCCATCGCTTTTGACGTTGGTGCGAAAGTAGTAGTTGATGCCGAGAAAATCCAGCGGCGTGCCGATGGTTTCCATGTCGCCTTCGAGCACAAGCGGCTCCGTGCCCGGCCACAATTCGAAAAGATCCTGCGGATAGGATTTCTTCAGCAGCGGATCGAGCACCCATGCGTTGTGCTGGACCTCGAACAGATGCGCGGCGTGGGCATCGGCGGCGCTGCCGGTGTTGGCCGAACCTTTCCCCACGTTCGCGACAATGCCCTTCAGCGACCCGGGATCGTTCGCGCGCAACACCTCGACCGCACGGCCGTGCGCGAGTAACAGATGATGCATTGCTTGCGTGGCATACCGGCCGTTCGTGAGACCGGGCGCGTGATGGCCGTTGCCATAGCCAAGGAACGCCGAGCACCATGGTTCGTTGAGCGTGGCCCACGCGTCGACCTGGCCTTCGAGTTCGCGGCTCATCAAGTCAGCGTATTGCGCGAAGCGATAAACAATATCGCGATTCAACCAGCCGCCACGGTCTTCCAGATACTGCGGCAGGTCCCAGTGATACAGCGTGACAAAGACCTTGAGGCCCTTCTCCCTCAGTCGCGCGACCAGCCGCTTGTAAAAGTCGATGCCCTTGCGGTTCGGCCGGCCCGCTTCATCCATCACGCGCGGCCATGCAATCGAAAGACGATAACCGTCCACGTTCAGCGCCGAAAGCAGATCAAAGTCCGATTCCCAGCGATGATAGTGATCGCAGGCGAGTGCGCCGGTATCGCCCGCGAGCACTTTGCCGGGCGTGGCTGAAAACGTGTCCCAGATCGACGGGAGGCGGCCGTCTTCATTCACAGCCCCTTCGATCTGATACGAAGCGGTTGCGGCGCCCAGGAGGAAATCTCGTCGCCAAAGGGTGGAGTCGGCGGGCGGGGAAAACGGATCGCTGGAAACAACGGCTGCGTCGAGTGCCACGGAAACTCCTGTAGATCGGTGGAGTGGAAGCGCTTCCACAAGCGCTTGCGAACGATAGCAGCGCCGATTAAACAGGGACAATCCGGGTTTGTATGGATGCAGGAACAGATGAAGTTGTTGAAGCGCGATGGCCACGAAAAAGCAACCGCTCTCGACGTGCAAGACGCGTCCGGTAACTTCCGCCCTATACCGTGTTTCGCGACCCGACGTGAGCCTCTACCAGCGGCGCGACGCGAGCGGTTGCACGGCTTGTGCAAGTATGGACACGGGCGTTTCATCCGGGCCGGCTCCGGCACGGCGCCGCCCTTGCTCCGCCTCGTCGGCCAGCCGGCTTGCTTCCCATTCGCGCTGCCATTGCTCGACTTCCTGGCGCCGTTCGATAGCGAGCCGCGCCTCCTCTTCCTCGTCGATCCACGCGGAGAACGTGACAAACGCACGTTCCATGGCTTCATATTGGGCTGCCGCACCGGACACCGTGAACAGCAACCGCTCGCCGTGGCCGGGATGGGTCCAGTAGACCGCGATCTCGTGCCCGGCGGCGACGTGGCCGCTTGCCGTGGATGCAACCGGCAACGCCGGTGCGAAATCGCTCCAGCGCATCATCTCGTCAGTCGTTGCCTTGAACTGCGCCGCGCCGGACCCAGTGTGCTTTGGCGCGGCTTTTTCTCTCGCGACGACTCGGACCGGCCAGTCGAAGCTGCCGGAGCGCAAGCGCTGAAACTCGCCGGGGGCATCGCTGGAAATGAATTCCTTCGATACCCGGCTCACATTCAGCGTGCGCGACGACAGCCGCAAATTCAGGTCGATACCGCCGCCAAGCACGCGGATACGGCGCTCGTCGTCGCGGATTTCAGCCACGCATGGCGACGAAACCTGCGACTCGCGCCGGTCGTCCATGTAGCCATGCACCCACAGCGCCGCGAGCACGAGCAACGATACCGCGACTGCAACATCGGTCTGCGGCGCAAGAACGAGCCCGACAAAAAGCATGGCAAGGGCCACGGCGAATGTGCTGATCTTGATGAACCGTCCAAAGACGGTGTCAGCCTGAAAAAAGGCAAACAACCACATGAATTTCCCCGGAGTCTTCTTCTCTTTGTTTTGACTTCACTTCCACGGCCGGCTGGCGCGAATAATGGTTTTGCCCGGACTGCGGAAGGCGCGATGCTTCGCTTGGCGTACATCTGCATACGCTTGCATGTACTCATAAACCGTCAGGAAAACGCTGCGGAAACCCCCGTTACCGCAGCGCCCCTCTCTCTCACACACGGCCCCGCCAGTTTCCGCAATGATGCGCGCAGTGCGTGGCACCGCACACCCATTGCGTCCGCTTTTTCCACCCATTTCGTTCGCGTTCTTCCTGCGTTTTCCAATCCCCGCTCAAGCGCTCAAGCCCTGTCAGGCGTGCAGCGCGCGCACGCGCGCCGCGGTTTCCGCACCGATGCTGCGCGCATTGCGCATCGATCCCGCGTTCGCCGCTGTGCGCAAGCTGGTCACGCCGTTGGCAACACGCCGCGCGCGGGCGTCCGTCGGCGTGCACCCGAAGCGCTCCTTGAATGCGCGATTGAACGTCGATTCGCTCATGAAGCCGGCCGCGCATGCAATCGCGCCAATCAAATCGCGGCTGTGCGCTGGAGATTCGAGCCGGCGCATGGCTTCGTCGAGCCGGCGTGCGCGAATATATTCCGCCACGCCGCCCATCGGCTCGAACAGCGCGTACAACGCCGTGCGCGAGACCTTCAGCGCTTCGCGCAATCGCGCGGGACCCAGGCCGGGATCGGCGAGATTGCCTTCTATATAGCTGCGCGCCTGCGCCCGGATCACGGGCGTAAGGCGCGGATCGCCGGATTCTTCACGGCGCTCGGCGCGGCGCAGCACGCACGCAGCCAGGAAGTCGAGCGTGGCTTCGCCGGCCACGCTCGATTCCTCGTCGTCCATGGACGTCGCGACATTCGCGAGACTGCGCATGTGCGAGGCGACCAGCCGTCCGATCGGGTCCGTCGCTTCCCAGGACAAACCGTGCATTTGCAGCAGTCCGCCCGTGCGCCGGTCGATCGCCTGACGCGGAATCATGAGGGTCAGCATGGGCGCGTCGCGCGTCACGCCGATATTTTCGACCGCCAGATCGCGCACGACCACGGAGCCGAGCGAGACCTCGTGCGTGTCGCGTCCGAATGTGGACACCATTCTTCCGTCGAGCAGGCAATGCACGAGGTAATGGTCCACGCCGGAAGTCGCGATCTTGCGCTTCGTGCGCTGATACACGGCTTCGCCGTGGGTAATGTGCGAAGTGAGCAGCATGCCGCCGAGCGCCCAGCTTTCCTGGCTCGCCCGGAACGGCGCGGGAGGATTGGTTGGGCGCTGGATCTCGAACATTGCGTCGAGCCCTTCGCGCCAGATTTCCTCGGCGTCCTTTTCCGCGAACTCGGCGCTGTCGAATTTCAGGACCAGTGGCATCGCTTTACTTCGCCTTTTATAACTGCGATAAACCGCGCTGATTTAACCGATTACCGGATCTTCCCGTTTATTCATTATCGTTACGCAACTATGCATATAGGGATTAACGGCTTTCAGCGATAAAACTTTAGCACGCGTTTAAATCGCGGAACGAACCGTTAATGGCGCCGGAATGCAATCCAGTCAACGCCCCGATAAAACCGGCGACGCCGGCATGCGGTCGAAACTGCGCCGCACCAGATGCCAGCGCACGCGCTCTTGCGATTCGTGATCGAGTTCGGTGAGAAAGCGTGTTTTCCCCGCTATCACCGCGCCGACCGGCACGCCATCGCGGAAAAGCACGCGATTACCCGGCATGGCGGGCACCTTTTCTCCCGGCAATAACGTGCCCGCCACATTCAGCGGGTCGACGGCGCTGATCGCGATCATGCTGCCATCGGCGGGACGGTTGCGCATGGTGCGCAAGAGCGGCACGGCTTCGGGCAACGCAAACTGTTCGCCCGGCAAACCGGCGACAAAGCGCCCGCCGCGAATCTCGCCGCGCGCTTCGAGCCGGTGATATACGCGCAGCAGGTCGCGCCACGGCGGCAGCCAGTCTGCTTCGCGTTCGAGCAGACGCCAGAAAACCACGCCGTATCGGCGCAGCAAGGTGGTGGCGACGTGTTCCAGCGCATCGCTCGCGGCTGTTTCCGAGCGGCGCAGCAGCGCCCAGCGCCCTGCATCGTCCATTCCGCCAATGAACCGCCCGCCGCGTCGCGGCCTGCGGCTACCGAACGCATTACGCCGCGAAGCCGGCGCGATCAACGCGCGCAGGCCGGCGAAACTATCGGCGTTCACCAGTCCCATCGATACCAGTTCGCCCAGCGCGGTCTCGAGTTCCGTGTCGAGCAGGCGCACGTCGGTGCGCAGTTCATCGAAGAACATTGCGCCGTGTCGGGTCAGCGCGTCGAACACCAGTTGCGCCCGCGATGAAGGCTCGGCCGTCTGCACCGGCTGCATCAGCGCGTTCCACGCGGGCAGGTTGCGGCGCGGCAGCAGGACAATCGGCGTGGTGCGCACCGGGCCGCCCGAACTTCGTGAGCGCACGCCGGGCCGGCTCCAGACGACCTTGCCGGCGCGGCTCAGGTCGTCGAGCCAGGACATCGAATATTCGCCCAGGCGCGCGGGCAGGATTTCGTCTTCCCACGCGACGGCGGGCGCTTCATAACCTTCAAGTTGCTCGATGACCGACATCAGCGCGTCGTGGCCGTCGGCGTGCGGATCGGCTTTGGAATCCGCGCTCAGGTGCTGCCAGTCAAACTGGAAGCGCATGAAATCCTGCAGCGCGACCGGCTCGATCTCGCGACGCAAACGGCGCACCGTGTATCGATGAATACGCGCCAGCAAATGCCGCTCGCACCATTCTTCCTCTGCCGCGCCCGGCGTGAAGCGCCCACGCATGACGTAGCCTTCGGCTTCGAGCCGCGTGAGCGCCAATGCCACCGGCGAGGCCGGAACCACGAGAGCGCGTGCGATCGCCGGCATGGGCAGTGGCCCGAAACCGCTCAACCTCGCCCGCACGATTTCAACGAGCGCGTCGTCTTCGGTCCAGGTTTCATCGAAACCGGGAAGCGGCTTCAAGGGCGGCTGCATGTGCGCGACCGGATGAATCGCGCGCACGCACGTGAGGCGCTCGACCGGCACCCACAGCCCCTCCTCCGGCGTCACCTGCATACGCGTCGCACGGCCCGAATCCGCCAGCGCGCCGAGCCATGTCAGCCAGCCTTCGTTGGTTTGCGCCTCGGCGTCCGTGACGCACGCAAGCGTGGACAACGCCTCATGCATTTCGTCGGCGTTACGCGCGGACGGCCATGCCTCTTCACGCACGCCGGCTATGGCGTCGGCATCGAGCGCGCCCAGGTCGTCGGCCGATTCGGGATCGGACCAGCGGCGCGCCAGCACGGCTTGCGTGCGGCGTTCCTCGATTGGAGCATTGTCGAGAAACGCATACGGACGCGCCGATAAAACCTCCGCCGCCAGCGGCGACGGCGCGGGCAGGTCGCGCGTCACGAGCTTGATATCGCCACTTTCGATACGGCGCAGCAACGCAAGCCACGCGTCGCAATCCATGGCTTCGTGCAGGCAGTCGTCAATGGTCTGGTCCACCAGCGGGTGATGCGGCACCTCGCGCTCGCCCACCACGTTTTCGATACACGCCACCTGATCCGGAAACACGGCCGCGAGCAGATCGTCGCTTTTCATGCGCTGCAATTGCGGCGCGACGCGCTTGCCTCCCGCGTATCGAGGCAATGCGAGTGCATTGGTCGCGTTCCAGCGCCAGCGCACGCCAAAAAGCGGCGCGTCGAGCAGCGCCTGGATCAGCACGTGTTCCGCCGTGGCCGAGCGCAGATAACGCCAGACTTCATCGAGCGGAAAACTGTGGCTTCCCGTCAGCGATAAAACGATGGCGTCCTCAGTCGCCGCCGCCTGCAATTCAAAGTTGAAAGTGCGGCAAAAGCGCTTCCTCAGCGCAAGGCCCCAGGCACGGTTGACGCGGCTGCCAAACGGCGTGTGGATGACAAGCTGCGTGCCACCGGAGGCATCGAAGAAACGCTCCATCACGAGCGTGTCCTGTGTCGGCAAGACCGAAAGCGCCGAGCGAGCGCGTGCGAGGTATTCGACTATCTGCCGCGCCGCCGGATCTCCCATACCCGTGTTTTCATCGAGCTTCGCTATCGTTTCTTCAACCGTGAATGCGCCCAGCCACACGTCCACCTGCTGATGCAAGCGCGCAATGGCAGCCGATAGTTCGTCGCTGCGTCCCGGCGCTTCGCCGAGCCAGAACGGAATGTTCGGAGGCTGGCCGTGTGCGTCCTCGACCCGGACGCGGCCGCCCTCCACTCGGAGGATCTTGTACGACGCGTTGCCAAGCTGGAACACGTCCCCGGCAAGACTCTCGACCGCAAAATCTTCGTTGACCGTTCCAATCTGCAGGCCTTGTGGTTCAAGCAGGACGGCGAAATCGGCGTTGTCGGGAATCGCGCCGCCGGAGGTCACCGCGGTCAGCCTGCCGCCGCGCCGGCCGCGCAAGGTGCGCGTCACCGCGTCCCTATGCACATACGCGCCGCGCACGCCGG
The DNA here is from genome assembly GCF_001544455.2 of Caballeronia sordidicola. Classification (GTDB taxonomy): domain Bacteria; phylum Pseudomonadota; class Gammaproteobacteria; order Burkholderiales; family Burkholderiaceae; genus Caballeronia; species Caballeronia sordidicola. The sequence goes on along the minus strand of NZ_FCOC02000028.1, from coordinate 24,667 downwards.
TCCGGCCTGTGTAGCCTTCGGCCAGCATCCGTAACACTGCGTCGTATTGCGCGCGTTCGAGCGCGGCGTATGGCATTGCGCGGCGCACAAGCGCGAACAGCGCGTCTTCGTGCCATTCGCGGCTCGCCACTTCGGCGGCGATCTGCTGCGCAAGGACATCGAGTGGCGCATTCGGAACGTGCAGCGCATCCAGTTCGCCGCGCGCGACGCAATCGAGCAGCGCCGCGCATTCGATCAGATCGTCGCGCGACTCGGGAAACAGCCGCCCTTTTGGCGTGCCGCCGACCTGATGGCCCGAACGCCCCACGCGCTGCAGAAATCCGCCGATCGATCCCGGCGAGCCGAGTTGGCAGACAAGCTCCACGTCGCCAATATCGATACCCAGTTCCAGCGATGCGGTCGCAATCAGCACTTGCAACTCGCCGCGCTTGAGCCGCTGTTCGGCGTCGAGCCGCTGCTCCTTCGCAAGACTGCCGTGATGCGCGGCGACCGCATCACGGCCAAGCCGTTCCGTGAGATGGCGCGCGACGCGCTCGGCCATGCGGCGGGTATTCACGAACACGAGCGTGGTGTTATGCATGGCGACGAGTTCCGCGAGCCGGTCGTAGACGCGCTCGCGCACGTCGTTCGACATGATGGCTTCGAGCGGCACGGGCGGAAGTTCAAGCGCGAGGTCGCGGTGGCGGACATGACCCACATCGACGATGGCACATGGCCGGTTCCCCGTCAGGAATTGTGCGACGAGTTCTATCGGCTTTTGTGTCGCCGATAACCCGACGCGCACCGGCGTCGCTTGCCGGCTTTCCATGCACAACGCGTCCAGCCGTTCGAGGCTGAGCGAAAGATGCGCGCCGCGTTTGTTCCCGGCGACCGCATGGATTTCATCGACGATCACCGTGCGCACGGTGGACAGCATCGATCGGCCGGAGTCCGAACTCAGCAGCACGTAAAGCGATTCCGGCGTCGTCACCAGAATATGCGGCGGCCGCTTTTTGACCGCGTTGCGCTCCTTCGGCGTGGTGTCGCCCGTGCGCACGGCGGCGCGGATTTCAACGGACGGCAAACCGAGCCGCTCCAGTTCCGCCGAAATCCCGGCGAGCGGTTCCTGCAGGTTCACGCGGATATCGTTGGAGAGCGCCTTCAGCGGCGAGACGTAGACCACGGCGGTCTCATCGGGCAACGGCCGAGCGCTCTCGACGCTCTCATGCACGAGTTGATCGATGGCCGCGAGGAACGCTGTGAGCGTCTTGCCGGAACCCGTAGGCGCTGCAACCAGTGTCGAGCGGCCGGCCTTGAGCAGCGGCCACGCGCGTGCCTGCGCCTCGGTGGGTGCGGCGAAATGCCGGTTGAACCAGTTCGCGACGGCGGGGTGAAAGCCTTCGAGCGGTCCGGAAGACAACGTGTTGGCTGCGGTCATTCCACTAGTTTATGCGTGGCAGGAAAAATGCGTCCGGTTGGGTTGAACGCTACCCAACGTCAAAATGATCGAACCAATCATCCGAACGATCGATTTGCGCATTATCGAGATACGGACTACACTTCATTTTGATCATTTCAATCAAACATATGATCGATTCGAGCATTCGACTCGAGATCGCCCTCACACAGGATCAAAACGGAGACCCGCATGGCCCAGTTACCTATCAAGCGTTCTATCGAGCGCGTTCCCGGCGGCATGATGATCGTGCCCCTGCTGATCGGATCGCTGATCGCGACTTTCCTGCCCGGCATGCCGAAGTTCTTCGGCTCCTTTACCAACGCGCTCTTCACCGGCGCATTGCCCATTCTTGCGGTGTTCTATGTGTGCATGGGCGCGAGCATCGACGTCAAGGCAACGCCGTACCTCATCAAGAAAGGCGGCGCGCTGTTCGCGGCGAAGATTGGCTCGGCGATCGTGGTCGGGATCGTGCTCGGGCATTTCCTGGGCGAACAGCCGGTGTCATCGGGTATCTTCGCTGGCATTTCGACCCTTGCAGTCGTGGCCGCGATGAACGACACCAACGGCGGCCTGTATATGGCGCTGATGGGCCAATATGGCCGGTCGGAGGACGTGGGCGCGTACACGATCATGTCGCTCGAATCCGGCCCGTTCCTGACGATGGTCACACTTGGCGTAGCGGGCTTGTCGGCGTTTCCGTGGCCCACGCTCGTGGGCAGTATCCTGCCGCTCGCGGTCGGCATGCTGCTTGGTAATCTGGACCGTGAAATGCGCGACTTTCTTTCGCGCGCCGTGCCCGTGATGATTCCGTTCTTCGCGCTGGCGCTTGGTGCAAGTCTCGATCTGCATAAGGTCTGGCAAGCCGGATTGCTCGGCATCGGCCTTGGCCTGGCGGTTGTGGTTGTCACCGGCATTCCGCTCTATTTCACCGATCGCATGACGGGCGGCACCGGCGTGGCAGGCGTCGCGGCGGCGAACACCGCGGGCAACGCGGCGGCCGTTCCGGCGTTGATCGCGGCGGCGAATCCGGTCTATTCCGAGGCCGCAAAAAGCGCCACGCTGCTGGTCGCGGCCTGCGTGGTGGTGACCGCGATCGTGTCGCCCATTCTGACCGCCGCGGTCGCCAAACGCGCCAGCGCCCGTGCCGAGGAGCGCCGCGTCCTCGCCAAAGAGGCCACGCGATGAGCGCACTGAATCCCCGCAGCCTGCTGATCATCGCCGACGATCTTTCCGGCGCCGCCGATTGCGCCATTGCGTTCGCCGGTGCGGGACGGCGCACGATCGTGACGCTGGATGCATCGAGCGCGCTGAAAGCCGGCGCTGATGCAAATCCCATCGACGTGATCGCCGCCGATACCGACACCCGCCGCCTCGCGCCCCAAGTGGCCGCGCGCCGCACCGCCGATGCATTCAGTACGCTGAACGCGCCCGGGCGGCGGCTCTACAAGAAGATCGATTCGACCTTGCGTGGCAACTGGGCCGCCGAGGTCGCGGCGCTGCAACCGCGCGCCGGTCTCGCGATTGTCGCGCCCGCGTTTCCCGCGACTGGCCGCACCACGCATCGCGCGCGCGTGCTGGTGCGTGGCGAGCCGCTTGAAAGCACCGATACCTGGAAGCTGGAGAACGCCGACCGGCCCGCGAACGTGCAGACCATGCTGGAAGACGCGGGTTTGCGCTGCGATTCGATCAATGTGGACACGCTGCGTGGAGACGCCGATGTGCTGCGCAACCGCATTCGTGCAACGACGAAGGAACGCGTCGAGGCGCTGATCGTCGATGCCCACACTAGCGACGATCTCAAGCGGCTCGCCGAGATCACCTCGCAGCTTGACCATGAGCTTTTCTGGGTCGGATCGGGCGGCTTGGCGCGTGAACTGGCGGCGCTTCCCGCGCTCTTCAGCAACCCGCCGAACCGGCCGCTCGTCCATGAGAAACAGGATGGGGCGATCCTGGTGCTGGTGGGCAGTCTGTCGTCCGTGTCCGAGCGCCAGTGTGCGATGCTGCGCGAACGCGCGGGCGTCGCCGAACTGATCGTGCCGCCCGCCATATTGCGCGCGGGCGATGCTCACCACGACTGGCGCGAATGGCAAAGGAAGATCGGCGATTTTCTCGTGAAGCGAATCGATCTGCTGGTTCGTATCGGTCGCGACGATGCCTTCGATCCGGCCGAGGGCGCGCATCTGTCCAACGCGTTGGCCGCGCTGGTCGCGCCGCATTTCGGGCACGTCGGCGGCCTGATTGCGACCGGCGGCGAAACCGCCCGCGCGATGCTGAGCGCCACGGGCATCGGCAGTCTCGATCTTCTGGCGGAAGTCGAAGCGGGCGTTGCGGTCGCGCGTCCTTCAGCGCCGCTGCCTTCGCGCCCCGCCATTGTCACCAAGGCTGGCGCATTCGGCAGCGAGCACGCGCTGTTCGGCGCATGGGAACACTTGCGGCGGTTGCCCTCGTCCGCTACGAAAACGGCTACAGCTACAGCTACGATCCCGGCCACGAACACACACTGATTCAAGCGAGCGCGAATCTGAAAGCGCCCCACATACACGGAGCAATACCTTAGATCATGAGCAACTATCTTCCCGTAATCGGCATCACCATGGGCGATGCAACCGGCGTCGGTCCCGAGATCATCGTCAAGAGCCTGACGCATAAAGTGGTCTACGAGCAATGCCGTCCGCTCGTGATCGGCGACGCGCGCCGTCTTGAGCAAGCAAATGAGATCGTTCATGGCAGCGCGAAAATCCGCCGCATCAAGGACGCGACCGAAGCGAAGTACGAACCGGGCACCATCGACTGTATCGACCTGAACCTGATTCCCGACGACTTGCCCTTCGGCCAGTTGTCGCCGATCGCGGGCGACGCCGCGTATCAGTACATCGCGCGTGCGGTCCAACTGGCTGAATCGAAGCAGATCGACGCCATCTGCACGGCGCCGCTCAACAAGGAAGCGCTCCACGCAGGCGGCCACAAGTATCCGGGCCACACTGAAATGCTCGCGCACCTGACGGGCGTGAAAGAAGTATCGATGATGCTCGTCGCGCCGCAGTTGCGCGTGATTCACGTGACCACGCATATTGGCATTATCGATGCGATCAGGAAGATCGAGCCGGGCCTGGTGCAGCGCACGATTGAACGCGGCAACGCGACGCTCATCAAGGCGGGTATTGCGAAGCCCCGTATTGGCGTGTGCGGCATCAATCCGCATGCCGGCGAGAATGGTTTGTTCGGCTATGGCGAGGAAGAGGAAAAGATCATTCCCGCTGTGAAAGTGCTGCAGGAACAAGGCCTCGACGTCACCGGTCCGCTTCCTGCCGATACACTCTTTTTCCGCGCCGGCCGTGGCGACTTCGACCTCGTGGTCGCGATGTACCACGATCAGGGACACGGCCCGGTGAAGGTGCTGGGACTCGAAGCCGGCGTGAACGTGACGGTTGGGCTGGAAGTGATCCGGACCTCGGTGGATCACGGCACGGCGTTCGATATCGCGGGCAAGGGCATTGCCGATGAACGCAGCCTGCTCGAAGCCTTGCGCCAGGGCGCGGAACTCGCGACCCGGCGCGGCTGATGGGTTTCAGTCGTGTAACATCGGCGGCCTTGTTCTTCGCATGAGCCCATCACGATGAAAGCCGCCGACCGTCACCGCGCCATCCTCGATCTCGTCCTCACTCGCGACGCCAATGTCGAGCAGTTGAGCGAGGCGCTGGGGGTATCGGAGGCAACGGTGCGGCGCGATCTCACCATGCTCGCGAAGGAGCGGCGGCTGGTGCGCACCTACGGCGGCGCGACGGCGCTGGTCGGCGCGCACGAGCCGGAGGCGTCGCTGGAAGAGCGCAAGTCGGCGCAGCGCGAGCAGAAGGAAGCGATTGCGCAGGCGGCGGCGGTGCATGTTCACGACGGTGACACCGTGTTGCTCGATGGCGGCACGACGTGCGCGGCGCTTGCGCGGCAGTTGAGCGCGCATCGTGATTTGCATGTGGTGACGAACAACCTGCTTGCCGTGATGACGCTCGCGAATGCGCCGGATGTGAGGATCACGCTGATCGGCGGGGATTTGCGGGCATCGAGCATGAGTACGCTCGGGCCGCTCGCGGAACTGGTGCTGAGCCGCTTGAGCGTGGATGTGGCGTTTCTCGGCGCGGACGGCGTTGCAGCGGATTTTGGCCTGTGCGAGGCGACGGCCGAGCAGGCTTACCTGAAGGATTGCATCATCCGGCGCGCGGCAAAACTGATCGTTCTCGCCGACGCCGACAAGCTCGGGCGCGCGAGGCAACAGCATTGGACACCGCTTGAGCGGGACTGGACGTTGATTACGACCGGGTTGGCAAGGGCGGAGCAGTTGGCGCCGTTCAAGGCGTTGAAGGGGGTTGTGGTGGAAGTGGCGGGGATGGGGGCTTAGGCGCTGCTCATTCCTTTGCTGGTTTCTCCGTTTCCGCCGCCCGCTCCAGCAACAACTCCCGCTCCCTCGCATTCCTGGTCATCGCCGCGGCCCGCTCGAACTCCGTGCGCGCTTCCTCGAACCGCCCGAGCCTGGCAAGCAAATCCCCTTTCACGCTCGGCAACCAGTGATAGTTCGCCAGCGCCGCATCGCGCTCCAGCCGCTCGACAATTTCCAGCCCCGCCGCCGCACCGAACGCCATCCCGACCGCCACCGCGCGGTTCAACTCCACCACAGGCGAAGGCGCCACCACCGAAAGTGCATCGTACAAAGCCACGATCTGCGCCCAGTCCGTATCCTCCGCCCGCGGCGCGCGCGCATGGCACGCCGCCAACGCGCCCTGCAACGCATACGGCCCGCGCAGTCCATCCAACGCCTCGGAACGTTCCAGCGCCGCCAGCCCGCGCCGGATCAACAACGGGTCCCATCGGCTCCGATCCTGGTCCATCAGCAGGATCGCCCGGCCGCTGGCGTCAGTGCGAGCATGAATCCGCGATGCCTGGATCTCCATCAGCGCGACCAGCCCGTGCACCTCGCTTTCGCCGGGCGCGAGACCGGCCAGGATCCGCCCCAGGCGCAAGGCGTCATCGCATAACGATGGCCGCATCCAGTCGTCGCCGGCCGTGGCCGAATAGCCTTCGTTGAAGATCAGATAGATCACTTCGAGCACGGAAGCGAGGCGCGCCGCGCGTGCCTCGGCGTTGGGCACTTCGAACGGCACGCGCGCCGCCGATAACGTCCGCTTCGCGCGCACGATGCGCTGCGCAATGGTCGGCTCGGGCTGCAGGAACGCACGCGCGATTTCATCGGTGGTGAGGCCACCCAGAAGGCGCAAGGTCAACGCCACGCGGGCATCGAGCGACAACACGGGATGGCATGCGGTGAACACGAGCCGCAACAGGTCGTCGCCTATGTCGTCTTCACGCGCGGCATCGAGCGCATCGACGAAATCCGGCGTGACATGCTCCTCGCGCGCATCCATGTCGAGCCCCAGTTCCTGATGTTTGCGCTCGTGCAACGCATCCTGGCGCAACCGGTCGAGCGCACGATGCTTCGCCGTGGTCATGAGCCACGCGCCCGGATTGTCCGGCACGCCATCAACCGGCCAATGCTCGAGCGCGGCAATCAACGCGTCCTGCGCGAATTCCTCGGCAAGCGCTACGTCACGCACCATTCGCGTGACCACCGCGATAACTTTTGCCGCCTCCATCCGCCAGACGGCTTCTATCGCGCGATGGGTCGCGTGCTGCGTCCCCTCCTGCCGCGCGCCCGGCGTCTCCCTCACGGAGCGCCCGCGGCGTTCGGGTCCATATGCACGAACTCCCACGTATGGCCGTCGATATCATCGAAACCATGGCTGTACATGAAGCCGTAATCCTGCACGGGACGTGGCGTGCTTCCACCGGCACGCACGGCCCGGGCGACGATCTCATCGACTTCGGCGCGGCTTTCGCACGACAGGCACGTGAGCGCTTCCACATGCGTACTGGCATCGATGATCGTCTTCGCCGTAAACCCCTGAAAGAACGGCCGTGTGAGCAGCATGACAAAAATGTTCTCGCCAACGATCATGGCTGCGGCCTGGTCGTTGGTGAAGCGCGGCTCGAAGGTGAAACCCAGTTCGCTGAAAAAAGCCTGCGACTTCTTTAAATCGGTCACCGGCAGGTTCACGTAGATTTGCTTGTGCATTTCAGGTCCTCGCTTGTTCTCGCAATAGGGATGGGCGTTTCAACGCCGGGCCGACCCAGGTTCACGGAAGCGCTCCGTCGCGTCTCCCGAACCCGGTTCGTCGAGTTCATACAACTGCCGCACTTCTATTTCGCCAAACTCGCGCTCGCCCATCGGCGCGGGAAAGCGGCGCACCCATTCCATGGCTTCTTCGCGCGAACGAACCTGGATCAGCGTGTATCCAGCGATCAGTTCCTTTGTCTCGGCGAAAGGCCCGTCCATCACCGTGCGACAGCCTTTGTCGTAATACACGCGCCAGCCTTTGGCGCTGGGCTGAAAACCGCTTGCATCGAGCAGCACGCCGGCTTTGGCCAGATCTTCGTGATACGCGGCCATCGACTTGATCAGCGCGTGCCCGGGCGGTGCGCCGGTTTCCGTCTTTTCGGTCGATTTGACCATGATGATGAATCGCATCGCCGTTGTCCTCGTGGTTCAAAGAACGCGAGAACGCGATTGCGCGCCCTCATCCCCACGACGATTCACGATTCACCGAATCGACATTGCCTCGATGATTACGGGTAAACACCCGGCCCGAGGCAAGCGCCGGTCACACCCAGCACGGCGCGATCTTTCTGACCTCGACCTCGCACCACTCCGCTGCCGGACACGCGGACGCAATCTCGATTGCTTCTTCCTGCGTCTCGCAAGTGAGCATATAGAAGCCGCCGATCATTTCCTTGGCTTCGGCGAAAGGCCCATCGATCAGGCTCGCCTTGCCGTTGCGCTTCTTAACCCGCACGCCCTCCGATGCCAGCGATTCGCTCGCAACCAGCAGTCCGCGCTCCTTCAGCCCGGCGCCAAACTCGACCATGCGATCGTAGAGAAACCGGCCTTCGGACTCCGTGCGTTCGGCACGCTGACCAACCGGCTCGGCGATGAGCAGCATATAAGGCATGACGTCTCCTGACTAAGTGTTGCGATGAAGGTTTGCGCCGCGGGTTCAAGGTAACAAGTCTGCGACGGGCGTTCAATCCGTTCAATCCATCGATTTACCGGCGGGGAATCGCCCGCTTCGTGGGCAACACGTTAAGCTGTCGGCCTTTCAACCGCCGCACGCCGCGCTGCGCATTTATTTATTCATGGCTGATCTATCTGTCTATGGCGGGCTCTTTGCCGTCGCGCTGGTCGCGGCGACACTTTTTCCCCTCCAGTCCGAAGCCTTGCTCGCCGGGCTGCTGATTGCCCACAAGCAACCTGTGTGGATACTCGTGGCGGTTGCAAGCGTCGGGAACGTGGCGGGATCGACGATCAACTGGGCGCTCGGCCGTTCTATCGAAAAGTTGCGCGACAAGCGCTGGTTCCCGATCAAGCAGCGCGCGCTCGACCGCGCGGAGAACTGGTACAAGCGCTTCGGCCGATGGACGCTGCTGCTCAGTTGGACACCCGTCGTGGGCGACCCGCTGACAATGATCGCCGGCGTGCTGCGCGAGCCGTTGTGGTCGTTCCTGCTGATTGTCGCCATTGCCAAGACGGCACGCTATGCGGTGATCGCCGCGCTGATCGCCCTGTAACGCGGTACGCACCACAGCGAGCCGAACCATCGCGAGAAAACCACGGGGCAGACCGTATTTACGGCTGCTAATCAACTGTCAAAACATTGCTGCTCTGGTTAACGCTGACATCCAGATCACTCGCTCAAACGTAGTACCTCACACCATCCATTCAAGCTTGATTAAACTGACGAAAGAAATCGATGCTTTAACGTTTGCGCGCCTCAAGCCCTTCTACATACCCTAAACAAAACGGTCTTTTCCCCTTCTATTTGCGGCTTAAACCACAAAACTTTTTGCTAAGGTGCGTTAAGTGGCAAAAACAAATCGGCTTGAAGTAGACTCCCGGCTTATTGGGTAAGCCGTACTGAAACCATTGCTTGCCTATAAGCAACTACAAGTAATAAATACTGGTTTCAACGGCTGCCAAAAACATTAACTTCCTAGTGACCACTACGCCGCATTCTCCCAACATCATGGCTATGACTCTGGACTATCTGCTGGACCGGCAAATTTCTTCGCAATGGCGTGGGGTTCTCGTCGCGCTGGCAGAAGAGTTCGACACGCAGATCGGCCGGGACGAACTGCGCCAGTTGATGCAGCGCGTTGGCCGCCGCTTCGCGGCCGCCCATCCGCTGCCCGCATGCAGCAACACGCCTGAACTGGGCGCCGCATTGAACGCGGTCTGGAACGACGTCGATTGGGGATTCGTGGAAGTAGCCGACGAGCCGGAGTATCTGCGCATTGTCCATTGCTGCCCGCCATTGCTCGCCTTTGGCGCGAACGCGCTGCCGTGGACACCGGCGTTTCTGGAAGGCGCGTATCAGGAATGGCTAAGCGCGCTTGGCGCTGACGGGCTCGCCGTGGTGCAGGCAGGAGAATTCGACGAAACCGCTGCAGTCGAGTTCAGGCTCGGCCGTTATACAAGCTAGGAAGCGAAACCGGCAGACGGTAAAGCCGTGCATCAGCAAACCGGCATCAAGACTTAAGCGGTAGATCAAGCATTACCTATATAGGCGCCAAGAGCGCGACGGTCGCCGGCCAGCGGCCGCGAGGGTAAAGCCCAAGGTAAAACCAGTACGAGGATGCAGCACATGAACCCTTCGCGCGATATTGAAAAGCTGTTCGACCAGTTTGGCGGCGACGCCGGCAACTATCAGGAGATCGGCCGGGAGAACGAGGCGAGTCACGCGCGTACCCGGTGGCCGCTGCTCGCGACGCTCGACCTGTCGCAGCCGTCGATCCCCAACATCGCGCCGAATCGTGAGTCGCTGCTTGCTGCGGCGCAGGACCGCTCCGAGGAACCGCGCAGGAAGCCTTGGGGCGCGCCCGCCGATAGCGCGACGTCCGATGAAGTATCGGCGTCAGGCACGCTGGCAAACGCTTCGGGGAAACCGCCCGTCGCCACGCCCTTCACCCGCGAAACACGTCCGCGCCTCTTCTCGCGCCCGAACCGCAAGACCATTCCCCCGGTCGAAAACGTGGCGTTGCCGGGCTCGCCTGTCGGCGCTGCACGTTTCTCGGCGCTCATCGACGCGGTCGAAGGTGTTTCGAACGTCGATGAAGCGCCAGCGGCGCCCACTCAAGCAGCGGCGGCACCCGCGGCAACCGCAACACCCGCTGCACCCGATCTCATCGCGCGGCTTCAACAGCAGCCTTCTCAGGCTCAGCAGCAGCAACAGCCGCAACATCGGCCATCGCTGCCGCGCTCCCAGCCGCTTTCCACGCCGGAAAAGCTGCCCGGTTTTGCAGGCGTGTTCCAGTCGCAACGGCCGCAACCCGCGGCGAAGCCTTCCCTGCCCCGCGCTCAACCCGCGCAACCTGTTCCGGAGCCCAAGACCCAGTCGATCCTCGGCAAGCTGTTCCGTCCACAAGGCCCGAGCCATGCCGCCGGCGCACAGCAGACCGGCGCGCCCCATCCCGACTCGCTGCAATCCATGTTCGAGCGTCTGCGCGGACCGGCCGCGGTATCGACGCATGAAGCGCCTGCCGCACACTCGTGGCTCGCGAAACGCACGTCAAGATCATGAAAGTCGTCACCGTGGTGTCCGCCAAGGGCGGCGTGGGTAAAACCACGCTCGCCGCGAACCTGGCCTCGGTGCTCGCCGCGCGCGGGCGTCGTGTGATTGCGCTCGACCTCGATCCGCAGAACGCACTGCGCCTGCACTTCGGCATTCCGCTTGACAGTATCGACGGAATCTCGCGCGCCACGCTTGCCGCCGACGCATGGCAAACCGTGATGTTCGACGGCGTGGACGGCGTCACCGTGCTGCCCTACGGCGCGGTGCTGGAAGACGACCGCCGGCGCTTCGAGGCGTATGTGGACCGTGAGCCGCAATGGCTCGCGCAGTCGCTCGACACGCTCAAGCTCGACACTAACGATATCGTGATCGTCGATACCCCGCCGGGTTCCTCGGTCTACACGCGCACGGCGCTGACCGCCGCGAATTTCGCGCTGAACGTGGTGCTGGCCGACGCCGCGTCTTACGCGGCCATCCCGCAGATGGAACGCATGATCGAGGCGTACGCCACGCCGCGCGCGAACTTCGCGGGCACGGGATACGTGGTGAACCAGGTCGACCAGACGCGCCAGTTGACCAAGGACGTGCTCAAGGTCTTGCGCAACATGCTCGGCGGCAAGATGTTCCCGGGCGTCATTCATCTTGACGAAGGCGTGAGCGAATCGCTCGCTTGCGACACCACCCTGATCCATTACGATCCGCTGAGCCAGGCCACGGCGGATCTTCGCGCATGCGGCGAATGGCTCCTCAATTCAGTCGACGCCATGCCCGTCACGTCGAGGAACGTCGCATGAACAAGCCCCGCGCACGACGCCTGTCGGAAGCCGACGAAATTCCCTCGCGGCTCGAACGCCTGGTCGATTCCGGCATCTGGAGCAGCCGGATCTTCACGGGTCTTTTGACCCTGTTCGCGATTGCGACGATGTATTTCGTCTGGACCGTGCCGCTGGTCGCAACCCAGCAGCTGATTTTCGCGTGCTGCTGCTTCGGCTTTGCGATGGCGTTCAGGCGTCTGCGCGGACAATACGCCACGCTCGTGATGATCATGCTGTCGGTGACGGTGACCGGACGCTATATGTTCTGGCGTCTGACGGAGACGACCTACTGGGAACGTCCGCTCGACGCCGCCTGGGGCCTGCTGCTGGTCGCAGCCGAAGTGTATTCGGCGATCGTGCTGATGCTCGGCTATTTCCAGACCGCGTGGCCGCTGCAAAGACGGCCCATGCCGCTGCCGCAAAACCGCGACGAGTGGCCGACCGTCGATGTCTTCATTCCGACCTATAACGAGCCGCTCGGCGTGGTGAAGCCGACCATCTACGCGGCGCTCGCGATGGATTACCCGAAGGACAAGATCTCGATCCATGTCCTCGATGACGGCCGCCGTCCGGACTTCAAGGCGTTCTGCGAGGAAGTCGGCGTGACGTGGACCATCCGCACGCACAACCGGCACGCGAAGGCCGGCAACATCAATGAAGCGCTGAAGATCACGAGCGGCGAATATCTCGCTATCTTCGATTGCGATCACATTCCCACGCGCTCGTTTTTGCAGATCGGCCTTGGCTGGTTCCTGAAGGACAAGCTGTTGTCGTTGCTGCAAACCCCGCACCATTTCTTCTCGCCCGATCCGTTCGAGCGCAATCTCGGCACATTCCGCAAGGTGCCCAACGAAGGCGAACTGTTCTATGGCCTCGTGCAGGACGGCAACGACCTCTGGAATGCAACGTTCTTCTGCGGTTCGTGCGCGCTGCTACGCCGGTCGATGGTCGAGGAGATTGGCGGCATTGCGGTGGAAACGGTGACGGAAGATGCGCACACGGCCTTGAAGCTGCATCGGCTGGGATATACGACCGCGTATCTCGCGATTCCGCAGGCGGCGGGGCTTGCCACAGAAAGTTTGTCGGGGCATATCGGCCAGCGGATTCGCTGGGCGCGTGGCATGACGCAGATTTTCCGTATCGATAACCCGCTGACGGGCAAGGGGCTCAAGCTCGGCCAGCGGCTCTGTTATCTGAACGGCATGATGCACTTCTTCTACGGCATTCCGCGCCTCGTGTTCCTGACCGCGCCGCTGTCGTATTTGTTCTTCGGCGCGCACGTGATCCAGGCGGCGGCGGGCACTATCGCCATCTACGCGCTGCCGCACATGATGCACGCGAGCATCACGAACTCGCGCATGCAGCGCCAGTTCCGCCATTCGTTCTGGGCGGAAGTGTACGAGTCCGTGCTGGCTTCGTACATCACCGCGCCGACCTTGCTCGCGCTGATCAACCCGAAACTCGGCAAGTTCAACGTGACGGCCAAGGGCGGCCAGATCGCGAAGGATTATTTCGACTACAGCATCTCGCGGCCGTACCTGATCCTGCTGGTGCTGAACCTGCTCGGGTTTATAGCGGGACTCGTGAACATCTACATTCACTGGGACGTGACGAGCGAGGTAAACACGGTGCTGCTCAATCTCGCGTGGACCACGTACAACATGCTGATCCTCGGCGCGAGCGTGGCGGCGGCGAGCGAACGCAAGCAAGTGCGCTCGACCCATCGCGTTGAAATGAAGATGCCCGTGATGCTCAAGTTTTCGACGGGCCGCACGCTCGCCTGCGAAACCATGGACTACTCGGAAGGCGGCGTGGGCGTGAAGCTGCCCGGCGACCTGCAGGTGCCGCTGCACGAGAAAGTCACCGTCTCCCTCTTTCGTGGCGATGAAGAATACGCGTTCCCCGCCACGGTCGGTTTCAGTGCTGTCGGCCGCGTTGGACTGCGGTTCTCGGCGCTGACCCGGGAGCAGGAATTCGAGTTCGTGAAGACCACCTTCGCCCGCGCCGATGCCTGGACCCACTGGTCCGAAGGCCGCACGCCGGACGCGCCGCTGCGGGGCTTGCGGCATGTGCTGACGGTGGGCGTGGGCGGTATCGGCGCGTTGTTCGAACATCTTTTCATCGACGCGCGGACGTGGGTGGTCACGCGCGCCCCGGGCGCCAAAAAATTGAAGACTAAAGACTGACATGGGTAAGGGAATCACGATGCCGCGCCTTGATAACGGACGAGGCGAACAAGATCGGGCTGTGCCCGCGCCCTTGCGCTCCCGCCCTATTCCTCGTTCGCTGATGCGCGCGCTTGCTTGCTGGATGGCGTTGCAAACCGCGCTCGCGGTGCCGCTGGCTTCGCTTGCCAATGCTGCGGCGGCCTCCAGTGCGAGAGAAGCCTCCGCTGCAGGGACGCTTGCCGCGCCCGCGCCAACCGCTTCCAATGGCGTGCCGTTGCCCGGCCCCGCCGCACCGTACAACAAGGCGACGATCGACCAGCCGCCGCTCGCCGTGGCCGTGCCTGCATTCGGGCAAGCGGCGTCGGGTGCGGTGGGTGCGTCGGCGGTGCCCGCAGTCCGCTCGCTTGCATCGAAGACGCCGACGACCGCCGAGCCCGGCACGCTGGTTCCAGGCGGACGCCGCCAGACGCTGACCTTTGCCGATCTCGGCGCGCTCGATCCGCTGCAATTGCGCGGCACGGACGGCCAGAACGGCGTGCCGTTTTCCGTGCGCGGCGACGAAGTCGTGACCGGTGCGGTGCTGCATCTGATCTATAGCTATTCGCCTTCGCTGCTGCCGTCGATATCGCAACTCAAAGTGCTGGTCAACGGCGAAGTCGCTGCGACCTTGCCCGTGCCTCGCGATCAGGCCGGTATCCTGGTTGCGCGCGATGTATCCATCGACCCGCGGTTCATCACCGAATTCAACCACCTGAACGTGGAGCTGATCGGCCATTACACGCAGCAGTGCGAGGACCCGTCGAACTCCACGCTGTGGGCCACCGTCAGCAATGCGAGTTCGCTCGACCTGACGTATGCGTCGCTTGAAAGCAAGCCCGATCTCGCCGCGCTTCCTGCGCCCTTTTTCGATCGCCGCGATGTCCGCCGTCTCGAACTGCCGTTCGTGTTCGCGCAGAAGCCCACGCCCGCGACGCTCGAAGCTGCGGGCACCGTCGCGTCGTGGCTCGGTTCGCTGGCGGGTTATCGCGGCGCGGTGTTTCCCGCGCAGATCGACAACGTGCCGCTTTCGGGTAATGCCGTGATATTCGCCACGCCCGACCAGCATCCGGCCGGCGTGCAGATGCCGGATATTTCCGGCCCGACCATTGCCGTGCGCGATCGCGAAGGCGGCGCACGCGGACGTCTCCTGCTCGTGATGGGCCGCAACGACTCCGAGCTGAAAACTGCCGCGAAGGCGCTGGGCATTGGCCAGAATTCGTTTTCGGGACCGAGCGTGACGATCACGCAACTGAACGATTTCGCGCCGCGCAAACCCTACGACGCACCCAACTGGCTGCCGACCGACCGCCCCGTGCGCTTCGGCGAACTGGCCGAAGCACGCGACCTGACCGTGAGCGGTTACAACGCCGACGCCGTGCGCGTGAACCTGCGCGTGCCGCCCGACTTGTTCATGTGGCAAACGAAAGGCGTGCCGATCGACCTGGGTTATCGATACACCGTGCGTCCCGCGCTCGACCGTTCCACGCTGAACATCAACGTGAAC
Source organism: Caballeronia sordidicola (assembly GCF_001544455.2). Taxonomy (GTDB): domain Bacteria; phylum Pseudomonadota; class Gammaproteobacteria; order Burkholderiales; family Burkholderiaceae; genus Caballeronia; species Caballeronia sordidicola. Next base: position 9,032 of record NZ_FCOC02000028.1, on the reverse strand, counting down.
GACGGCTTCGTGCAGTCGCTGCGCATTCCGGCCGTGGCGACGTCGACCTTCGATCTCGGCCGCTATTTCAATCGCGTGCTGCCCGATAAAACCGCTGCCGCGCGCCATCAGATCTACGTGCCGCCGCTGCTGCTCACACCGCGCTCGCAATTGCGCCTGCACTTCTTCTACGACTACCCGAAAACCGGCGAATGCCAGGGCCGCGTCCTCGACAACGTGATTGGCGCCATTGATCCGAACTCGACCATCGACCTGTCGGGCTTTCCGCACTACATGGCGCTGCCCGACCTCGCCGCGTTCGCCAACGGCGGTTTCCCGTTCACGCGGATGGCGGACCTGTCGCAAACGGCGGTCATCATGCCCGACGATCCCAGCTCCGCCGACTACAGCCTGTATCTGCTGGAAATGGGACGCATGGGTGCATCGACGGGATATCCCGCGAGCGGCGTGACGGTCGCGCAGGCTGACCAGGTCGACAACCTCGCCGACAAGGACCTGCTGATCCTCGGTTCGCCCGGCCGTCAGCCGCTGTTGCAGCGCTGGTCGAAAAACATGCCCTTCTCGGGCGACGCCGATTCGCGCAATTTCGAAATCACCGACGTCGCTTTCAAGGTCGTCGACTGGTGGCACGGCGAGCACGGCGTGGAGCGCTTGCCGGCGCGCGCCGACCTCACGCTCGTGAGTTCGAACGGCGATGCGCTCATCACCGGTTTCAGGTCGCCGTTGAAGAGCGACCGCAGCGCCGTTGCATTGATCAGCGCGGCGGGACAGTCGGACGCGGACTTGTCCGCGGCCTTGCTCGACAACGACATCCTCCCGGAAATCCAGGGCGCCATGGCCGTGATCCACGGACGCGATGTGACGGTGACATCGAATGGACAGGCGTATTACGTTGGCCGTCTGTCGCCATTCGAATACATGCGATGGGCGTTGTCGTCACATCCGCTCCTGCTTGTCTTGAGCGGCCTGCTCGCTGCCATTATCATCGCGGCACTGTTCTACCGTGCACTGCGCGCGATCGCCGCGCGCCGTTTGAGGGATTGATATGCAGGCTGGTTTCAGGCGTGGATCGAAGACTGCAATCGTGGGGCTGGCGCTGACCGGCATGGGACTTACTTTTAACGCTCAGGCGTCCGGGACCGCTGCAAGGGAATGCACGGACTGGAGCGCGTACAGGACGTTCGCTTCACGCTTCATTCAACCCGATGGCCACGTGGTCGACTATTCCACGCAGGTGCAGCAGACCACGTCGGAAGGCCAGTCGTATGCCATGTTCTTTGCGCTGGTCGCCGGCGATCGCGCGATGTTCGACCGCCTCCTGAACTGGACCCGCGCGAACCTCGCGGGGAACCAGTTCGATGCGGGCAACATGCGCCTGCCGTCGTGGCAATGGGGCCGTGGACCGGATGGATCGTTCGGCGTGCTCGATCCGAATTCCGCGGCCGACTCCGACGTATGGATCGCCTATGACCTGCTGCAGGCCGGGCGTCTCTGGAACGAGCCGCGTTATACGCGTATGGGCCAGGCGCTCGCCGAACAGATCGTCAGGCATGAAGTGAGGAGCCTTGGCGGCATTGGGCCAATGTTGCTGCCGGGTCCTCAAGGTTTTCAGAATGGCGATGTGACACGCCTGAATCCGAGTTATTCGCCGCTGCCGGTGCTGCGCGCCCTGGCTCACGCCATGCCCGATGGCCCCTGGAACAAGCTTGCGGAAAACGGCTACAAGCTGGTTTCGGTAACGTCGCCGCGCGGCTTCGCGCCTGACTGGGCCGCGTACAAAGGCGGCCAGTTCGTGGTCGATCCGCAAAACGGCGATACCGGCAGCTACGACGCAATCCGCGTGTATTTGTGGGCGGGCATGGCATCCAGCGCCGATCCGCTCAGCAAGCCGTGGCTCGCGGCCCTCGGCGGCATGCGCCAGGCGGTCGCGCAGACGGGGATTCCGCCGGAGCGCGTGGCGGTATCGACAGGTGTTGGCAGCGGCGAAGGACCGCTGAGTTACTGGGCGTCGCTTGCGCCCTACTTCAAGGCGCTCGGCGACGAACGTGGCCTGGGACTTGCGCGCACGCATCTGGCCGTGCTCGACGCGCCAATCGGATCGCCAGCCGCCGTGAGCCGCGAGCCGGTTTATTACGACCGGGTGCTGGGCCTGTTCGGCGCTGGATTCATAGAAGGCCGATACCGCTTCGACGAAGCCGGCCGACTCGTCCCGAGTTGGAGAAGCGCATGTTGAAACGGTCCTTGTTGCCACTGACTACGAACGCCGGAGCGCGCGCGATTGCGCTGAGCGTGGCGGCGGGATGCGCCGCGAACGTGCCGTTGACCGCCTTCGCTCAAGCCGCGAGCAGCGCTGCCGGTGCGAATGCCGGTGTGAGCGCCAATGCGCCGCTGACCGTGTTGATCGATCAGGGCCGCTACTGGCAATCGCACCGGCGCGGCGACCTCGCCGAGCAGGCGTGGCAGAAGGTGTTGCGTATCGACCCGAAGCAGCCCGATGCGCTCTACGGCATGGGCATCATCCTCGCGGATCGCAAGGATGGCAGCGGCGCGCAGCAATATCTTTCGCGCTTGCGGCAGGTGGCGCCGCAGTATCCGAATATCGATGAACTCGGCCGGCGGCTTGGCGAAACCAGCCCGCGCGACCAGACCGTGAACGACGCGCGGCGTCTCGCGCAAAGCGGCCAGAGCGCTTCGGCAGTGCAGGAATATCAGCGCGCGTTGAGCGGCAAGCCCGCCACGCCTGAACTCACGCTCGAATATTACCAGGCGCTTGCCGCCACGCCGCAAGGCTGGGATCAGGCGCGCCAGGGCCTCGCGCAACTCGCGAAAGACAATCCCAACGATCCGCGTTACGCGCTCGCGCTGGCCCAGCATTTGACTTATCGCGACACCACGCGGCGCGACGGCATTGCACGGCTCGCGCAGTTGAGCGGCGACAGCACGGTGGGCGATCAGGCGAAGAAAAGCTGGCGTCAGGCGTTGCTGTGGCTGGGCGCGCGTGCATCGGATGCGCCGTTGTATCAGGCGTATTTGCGGGCCTCGCCGGACGATCCCGCCGTCAAGGCGCGCTACGACTCGATGGTCCAGCAAGACAAGCAGGCGCAGGAACGCTCGCAGGCGAGCGCGGCAACGGACGCACGCGGACGCGCGGTCGCCGAGGGTTTCGCGGCGCTCGATCGCGGCGATATCGTCACCGGCCGCGCGCGCTTTTCGGCGGTGCTGGCGCAAAGCCCGAACGACGCCGATGCGCTCGGCGGCATGGGCGTCGCTGCGTTGAAGCAGGAAAAATTCGATGAAGCGCGCACCTATCTCGAACGTGCATCGCGCGCAGGAAACCCCGCGCGCTGGAAAGAGGCGCTGAACAGCGCAACGTACTGGAGCTATACGAGCGCGGGTATCGGCGCACGCAGCAACGGCGAAACGGCAAAAGCGAAGTCGATGTTCGAGCGCGCGATTGCGTTGAATCCGTCGGACACGACCGCGCAGACCTTGCTCGGCGAAACCTTGCTTGGCAGCGGCGACCCGCGCGGCGCGGAAGAGGCTTACAGGATGGCGCTGCGCCGTCAGGCCGACAACCCCGATGCCATTCGCGGCCTTGTTGGCGCCCTCGCCGCGCAAGGCCGTGGCGAAGAAGCGCTGGTGTTCGCGAACCAGTTGAACGCGGAGCAGCAGGCGAAGGCCGGCGGCATCAACAAGCTGCGCGGCGAGGCGCAAGCGGCGCAGGCCCGCGCGGCGGAAGCCCGCGGCGATTTGGGCGCGGCCCGCAGCCTGTTCGAAGACGCGCTCCTGAACAATCCCGACGATGTCTGGATGCGCCTCGACCTCGCGCGCATTTATGTACGCCAGGGCGCGGTCGGAAACGCGCGCAGCATGATGGACGGCTTGCTCGCGGCGCACCCCGACATGACCGACGCGCTGTACGCAAGCGCCTTGTTGTCCGCCGAGACGCAGGACTGGGCAACGGGTTTATCGCAGCTCGAGCGCATTCCCGTCTCGCAGCGCACGCCGGCGATGACCACGTTGCAGCATCGCCTATGGGTGCACGTTCAAGCCGATACCGCAAGTCGCATGGCGCGTGCCGGGCAGACGCAGCAGGCCATCTCGATCCTGCAGGCCGCCACGCCGGTTGCACAGAACAGTCCTGAACTGATCGGCGTGCTCGCGACGGCGTATCTTCAGGCAGGCGATACGGGCCGCGCCATGTCGCTCGTTCGCGGCGCGATGGCAAGCGCGCCCACCGACACTGGCCTGCTGCTGCAATATGCGGGCATCCTGACCGCGATTCCCGTGCAGCAAGGACAAACCAGTCCGCAGCAGGACGCCGAGTTGAGCGCCGTGATGCGCAGGCTCGCGGCGTCGCCGCTTACGCCGCAGCAGCGTATCGATTTCAACAACCTGAATGTCGGTATTGTGGTGAAACAGGCCGATACCGTGCGGCAACGCGGCGATCTCGCGGGCGCTTATGACGTGATCGCGCCGTGGCTCGCCGCGACGCCCGATAACGCCGACCTGCAAGCCGCACTGGCGCGTCTCTACACCTCGGCCGGAGACGACAAAAGCGCGCTCGCGAGTTATCGCGCGGCACTGGCGCGCCGTCCCGACGATATCAACCTGCAGGTCGCCACGATCGGCGCCGCGTCGGGCGCGAAGGATTTTTCGTTTGCCGAAGCGACCGCGAACCAGGCGTTGCTCGCCTCGCCTGACGACCCGCGCGTGCTCGCCGCCGCGGGACGCATGTATCACGCTGAAGGCAAGTTGTCGCTGGCGTCGCGATATCTGCAGCAGGCGTTGATCGCGGCGAATACGCCTGTCAGCCGGACGCCGAACGTGCGTCAAGACGGTCAGCCAGCGGTGCCGCGCGGGTGGGAATCGGCGATGCAGCGCATTGGCTCGGCACCGTTGCCGGGCACGAATCCATTTGAAGGCAAGACCGCCGTCGATACCGGCGCCAACCCCGCCGGTACGCCTACAGGTCCACTTGCAGGGCTGTTTTCACGTTCGTCGGATCCAGCGCCGGGATTGCCTGGGTATTCGCAGCAGCAGCCCTATGCTCAACCTCGCACGCAGCAATACTCCCAGCCCTATTCACCGACGCAAAACGTGCCGAACTACTTGCCTCCTCCGCAGCCCGCGTCGTATTCGACACCTTATTTGGCGCCGTCTGTAGCACCCAACGCAGCTCCGTACCCGGCGCCTTATCGCGTACCGGCTAACGGCGCGCGTCCGGCAACGGGCGGCGGATATGGTCCCGATACCTACGGTTCAAGCCAGTCCGGCGCGCCTGCCGCCGCGCCGCTGCAGCCGTATCCGGGACAAGGACCCGCTCAGGACGCCGGGCAATATCAGGCGCAGTATCAAGCGCAATATCAGCAGCCTTATCAACAGCCTTATGCGCAGCAGGCTTATCCGGCGCAGCAGCAATATCAGCAGCCTTACCAGCAACCGTATCAGCAGCCATATCAGCAGCAGGACCCGGCAATGAGCGCCCCGTGGCCCATGTCGCCCGCCGCGCGCGAGGCGCAGACCAACGCGCAGTCACAGCAGCGCGTGTATTCGAACACATCGGCAGCGAGGCCGAAGCGTTCGGCCAAATCGACGCAAGCTGCTTCGCGTCAGGCGACCCAGCGTTACGCGCGCCCCGCCGACGAAACCGACTACACGCAGCAGCAGCCTTACGCATATCCGCAGCAGCAACAGCCGCAGCCGTACTACTCGAATCAGCCCTATATTCCTCAGCCTCCAGCGGGCTACGCGCAGGCGTATGTCCCCTCGCCGACGGCGCAGGTCGCTCAGCCGGGGCAACAGTCCTATCAGGGCAATATCGCGAACGCCCAGACGCTCGGTGTCGCCGATGAACTCGCGCAGATCAACCGAGCGCAGTCGAGCACGGTGACAGGCGGCGTGGTGTTTCACAGCCGCACAGGCGAGGACGGACTGTCGAACCTGACCGATATCGAGGCGCCTGTCGAAGGGCGGATTCGTGCGGGCAATGGTCACGTCGTGGTCACGGCGACGCCTGTTACGCTCGATGCCGGCACCGCGCAGGAAACCGCCGATACGCTCAAACGCTTCGGCTCGGGACTCGGCGCGCGCAATGTCTCTAACCAGTATGGCAACCAGACGGCGAGCGGCGTGGGTTTGTCGGTGGGATATGAAACGAACAGCGTGAAACTCGATGTTGGCACCACGCCGTTGGGCTTTCTCGAGGAAAACATAGTGGGCGGCGCGCAATACAAGGGCGCCGTTACGGACCAGGTCTCGTACTCCGTCGCCGTCGCCCGCCGCGCGGTCACGGACAGCTTGCTGTCGTACGCGGGCGCGCGCGACGCGCAAGCGGGCATCACTTGGGGCGGCGTGACGTCGAACGGCGGACGCTTCGACCTGGGTTGGGATGATGGTACGAATGGCGTATACCTGAACGCCTCGTTCCAGTACTACGACGGCCATAACGTTGCAAGCAATACGGCGGAGAAAGGCGGCGGCGGTTTCTACACGCGCCTTTATTCAGACGCCAACCAGACATTGACCGCAGGCGTGAACACCACGCTCATGCACTACGACAAGAACCTTTCGTTCTTCACATACGGCCAGGGCGGTTATTTCAGCCCGCAACAGTACGTGATCCTGAACTTGCCGGTCGAGTACATGGGGCGCAGCGGCGCGTTCACCTATGACGTGAAGGGGTCGATCGGCGTGCAGCATTATCGGCAGGATTCGTCGGACTATTTCCCGACCAATGGCAACGTTCAACCGGTTGGCAGCAGCGGACTCATAGCCGCGCAGGGCGGAACCTACGGTGGCCAGACGAAGACCGGCGTTTCGTATTCATTCAGCGCCACGGGCGAGTATCAGCTCGCGCCGCAGTTGACGGTGGGCGCTACGGCGTCGCTTGGCAACGCATATCAGTATCGGGAATATCTGGCGGCTGTTTATATTCGCTATAGCTTCACGAAGCAGAATTCCGTGCAGCCCTTCCCACCTTCGCCACTCAGTTCGCCTTACGTATCGATGTCGAACTAGCAGGGATCATGAAGCCCCGGAGCGTTGTGAGTCCGGGGCTTCATGTTTTATACCAGCACGTCTCCGCCATCCACCACATAAGTCTGGCCTGTCGCGAAACCGCTTTCCATCAGGAACAGGTACGCCGCGGCGACATCGCGTGCTTCGCCCACGCGGCCTGCCGGCAGATGCTTGCCGGTTTGCGCGTACATGGCCGAGCGATCTGCTTCGGACATGTTCTGCCACAGATTCGTTGCAATCAATCCCGGCGATACCGCGTTCACGCGCACCGGCGCAAGTTCGACGGCAAGGGCACGCGCCAGCGCTTCCACCGCGCCGCATACGCTTGCCCCAAAGGCCCAGCCGCTACGCGGACGCAGTGCTGCAATGCCGGTCGTCAGCACGATCGAGCCGCCCTTCGCGATATGCGGCGCGCCATGTTTGACAGCGGCGAGCGCGCCCCAATAGCGGATATCGAACGCGCGCCGCGCCTCGGTCAAGTCCGTCTTTGCAACCTCGCCAAGACGCAACGAATCGCCGGCAGTGAACACCAGATGATCGAAGCTGCCGGTTGAGTCGAAGAACGCCTGGACCGCGTGTTCGTCGGTGAGATCCAGTGCACGGCCTTGGGCTTTTGTTCCGAGCGAAGCTGCCACGGCCTCCACCCGTTGCGCGTTACTCGATGCAATCACGACGTGCGCGCCTTCCTGCACCGCGTACTCCGCAACGGCATGGCCAATACCCGACGAACCACCGAGCACGATGACCTTCTTGCCTTTTAGCCGGATGCCTGCGCTATTCGTTTCACCATGACTCATGGTTTTAGCTCCTTCAATTGAGTGCACGGACAGTTTTCAAGAGGCTTTTTCGATCAACGATTGCAGCACGGTATCGAGCGGGACACGGCCACGGCGCACTTCGTTCGTACCGCCTTCGAAGCGGATCCATTCTTCGTTGAAACCATCGAGCATCTGCATGCGCGGCAGCGGATTCTTCATGCCCTGTGTGCGGAACACGTCTTCCCACGTATCACGCGGAACGCCATTCATGCGTACATCGCGTCCAAGCAAACGCGAAAAGCTCGCCGCGATCATGTCAGGGGATACGCGTTGCGGTCCCTCGAGTTCGATGATCCGGCGACCCGTCCATGTCTCGCGTAAGAGGTCGGCCGCGACCCGGCCGATATCGGCGGTGGCGACCATGGGCACGAGTTTGTCGAGCGGCTGGAGGAAACTTGGCACCCTGCCGGTTTCTCGAGCGGGCACCACGTCCCAGGCGGCGTTTTCGATGAACCATGCAGCGCGCAGGAACGCGACCGGCATGGGCAACGTGCCGAGTTCCTGCTCCATGATCTGTAGCTGATTGAGCAGGTTGGGCTGCGTGGCCTGTGCACCGATGGTCGAAAGCACCACGATCTTTTCCGGCGCGGCTGCAGCGAGTGCGGCGCGCAACGAAGCGATTGTCTTGCGGGCTTCGGGGAAGCCCGGTGCCGGATCGAAGGTCGGCGGCAACAGGACGAATACGCCTTCCGTGCCTTCGAATGCGCGTTGCAGCGCGTGTTCATCGTTCATGTCGGCGAGCGCGACTTCGCAGCCCTCCTTCGCCCACGCCTCCCCTTTGGCTGCATCGCGCACGACGGCGCGGACGTTGTGACCCGATGCAAGCAGCAAGCGCGCGACGACCCCGCCGACCTGGCCTGTAATTCCGGTGATGGCAAACATGGTGTTCTCCTCAAGAGTTCGGCAGCAGGTGCTGCGTTGAGAAGAAGTGTGGGATCTCGCCATGTATCTGGCGATGACCTGGCGGTCATTTAATTAATGACACCACGGCATGAATGCGCTGCATCCGGATGCTTTTAAAGCAGACGAAAAAAACCGTTCCAGCGCGCGCCGGAACGGTTTTTAAGGGTGCAAGAACAACGCTTACTGGCGCACGCCTTCAGCTTGAATATGCAGTGTCGTCTTCATCTTGAAGCCGTAGGTCTTGCCATAATCCACGCCGAAATCGCCCCGATCGAACGTCGCCGTCGACTC
>NZ_FCOC02000027.1 GCF_001544455.2 Caballeronia sordidicola | reverse complement strand
TTCGGTAGGCTGCATGGCGAGCTCCCATCGTTGGATCGGAAGCTCCCAGCATCGCACCAGAAGCAAAACACGACATTCCTATATTGCTCAAACACGACATTAGGATATTGCCCCTACACGTAAAAAGTTTATAATTAACATTATGTAAAATTAAGAACGCGTGGGATCTGCGATCGCGCAAGAACCGCGGCGCATGCGCACGCCGCAACAAGGAACGATTTCCTGGCACGAAGAAGCAGCGCAGGCTCACCACTACTGCGGAAACGGATGTTTGCCGGTTGACTGACGGATAACCAGCTCGTTGGCAAAACACTTCAATTCGATGGCTTTGCCGGAATCGAGAATTTTTGCAAGCAGCAGATCGATCGAATAACTCACCATCTCGGCCATTGGCTGGCGCACGGTCGTCAACTCATACGCATCCCACGAAGCCAGTTCGACATCGTCGTAGCCGACGATCCACAGGTCGTCCGGCACCCGCGCCCGCGCCACCCTTGCGCCATCGAGAGCGCCGAGCGCCAGCACGTCGTTCACACAAAATATGGCGTCTGGCGGCGTGGCAAGTTCCAGCAACCGAAGCGCCATGGCCTTGCCGCTTCCGTGCGAAAACTCGGGCGAGCGCTGATAGTGATGCGCCAGCAATTCGACGCCCGCCGCTTCGAGCGCTTCCCGAAAACCCCGCTCCCGATCCCGGATCGTGCTTGCCTGCTGCGGTCCCCCGATCAACGCAATCCGCTTGCGTCCGCTTCTGACCAGGTAGTCGGCGACCCTCCGGCCACCCCCGACGTTATCGCTGGAGACTTGGTCGCCCGGATAGCCATCGACGGTGCGGTTGATCAAGACGACCGGCGCCTGCGGGGAGCGAATCTCCTTGATGAACTCCGACTCGTTCGTGCTCGCGGCCAGAATCACGCCATCCACAATACCCTGCCTCAACGCCTGGCTCGCCTGTACGTCACCGCCATATTCGGCGTCCCAGACGATCATGCGCTGCCCTAGGCTCGCAAGCCGGGCGCCCAGGGATTCGAGCATGGCCGGGTAGATCTGGTTGGACAGCCGGGCCACCACAACGCCGATCGAACCCGTGTGGCTGGTGCGAAATGCGCGAGCCGATGCGTTCAGTTCGTAACCCGTTTCAGCGAGTGCGCGCATGACCCGGTCGCGCCTGGCCTGACTCACGCTCGCGTCGTTTCGCAGCACGCGTGAAACGGTCGCCTGCGAGACTCCCGCGGCGCGTGCAACATCGTGGCTCGTCACGCTTGCCAGCCGCCTGGCGCGGCCGGCGACGCCCTTGCCTTCAGGCTTCACCACGGCGCACGCACCGGGCTGGCCGTCATTGCGTCAGTCAACTGCGATGCTGTATTCACGCGACATACTCCGGACATTTATTCCTGGCGCATTCTATCGTGCGCCCGCGTGCCCGTATGCCCGCGCTCCGGTCAGACAGCGAAAGGCAGGTCGAGCGTGGTCGTCCTGCACATTTCGCGCCGATATTTCCGGTCATCGAAGGGACGCGCCCGGTGCATGGTCGCGAGGTTGTCCCAGATCACAAAGTCATCCGGTTGCCAGACGTGGGCGTGAACAAAGCGAGGCTGGGTCGCGTGCTCGATCAGATCGCGCAGCAGCAGCCGCCCCTCGGGCACCGGCATGTCGAGCACGCTTTCCGCATGCGAAGCGAGGTAAAGCGAACGCCGCCCCGTGCGGACATTGGCGAGCACGAGCGGATGGTCCGCGCCCTTGAGCTTTTCGCGCTCCTCGGGCGAAAAATCGAAGCCCATCACATGTCGCGAATACGCGATCGAATGGTGTACCTGCAAACCGTCGATGGTCGCCTTCATGGCGTCGTCCAGCGCGTCGTAGGCCGCCCGCATGTCGGCGAATTCGGTGTCGGCGCGAACCGGCGGAACCACGCGGGCGGACAGCATGGAATACCGGCCGGCGGGTTCCTCGAACGATGCATCGGTATGCCAGAGACGGTTGCTCACGGTGCTCATGCGGCGGCGGTCGTCGGCGGCGAGGATATCGCCGCCCGCCCCCACGTTCGATACGTCCGTCAGGGCCTCGTTGCCGAACCGGTTTTTTCCCAGCACCGCGACGGAAGTCTTGGTATGGAGCACACCGTCGAAACGCTGCGCAAACGCGAGTTGCTCGTCATTGGTGAAAGGCTGGTTGCGAAAGACCAGGACCGCATATTCATCCATTGCCGCGCGCAAGCTTCCCAGTAATTCACGGTCCTGCGTTTCACGAAGATCGATTCCCGACACTTCAGCGACAAAGCGCGGATTGGCTTGCCCAGACGTGATTCTCATGACTTTTCCCCTATGGCCAGCGCGCGGAACGCCTGGCGTCGATGCATGATCAGATGACGCTTTTGACAAGCGACAGAATACGTAGTCTTTTATAGAGACTTACCCTTAAAGGATTAAGAAGCTATTTGTGACTACGTAGTCATGGTATTCTGTCTCTACCCGAGAGGTAGTGTCAATGACTATCCGAACGACAAGGAGACGGCCGCCATGCTGGCTTATTTCTGCACTCGATCACACATGATCGCAGCCCTGTCCGGGCCGAAAGACTGGAATGCGATGCTTGTTCTGGTTACGCCCGCCATGGAGAAATCGACAGCCCGGGGGCGCATGCAATGAACCGCGACTCCGCTCAAGAAGGCTCACGCACTCGCTGGCTGAGGATCATGCCGGTCGTGTTCCTGCTCTACACGATCGCCTATTTCGACCGCGTCAACATAGGCATGGCGCTTCCCAGCATGTCGAAGGACCTGGGGCTGTCGCCCTCGCAAGGAGGGTTTGTCGCGGGGGTGTTTTTCTGGGGCTATCTGCTCAGCTTTCTCGCCGCAGGTTGGCTCGCCCCGCGCTTTGGCGCGCGGCGCACCGTACTCGGGGCGCTGATCGCCTGGGGAACGTTCGCAATGCTCACCGGCTTCGCCACCAATTTTGTCGAACTGGCTGTGATGCGCTTCATGCTCGGCCTGTGCGAAGGCCCGGTGTGGACTTCGCTCGCGCTGTTGCTGTCGCAATGGTTCCTGAAGTCGGAGCGAGGCCGCGCGTTCGGTTTGTGGAACCTGAGCATTCCGTTCGGCGCGCTGCTTTCAGGCCCTATCTCGGGATTTGTGCTGACCTATACCGACTGGCACGTCATGCTGGTCCTCGAAGGCATACCTGCGTGGATCTGGGCGGTGGTCTGGTGGCGCGCGATTCCCGACAGCGTGGAAGCTGCCGTGTGGTTGCCCGCGGCAGAGCGACAAAGGCTGTCCGCCCGGCTCTCCGCCGAACAAGCGGAATTCGCGGCAGCACGCGCTTCCGCCGACTGGAGAGGCATGTTCCGCCAGCCCGCGGTCTGGTTGCTGCTTTGCGCGTTCTCGCTCAACAACATGGTCAATTATGGCTTCACGCTATGGTTGCCCACGGTCTTGAAGGCCGCGAGTTCCGCCAACATCGGCAACGTGGGATTGTTGAGCGCACTGCCCTATTTCGCCAGCATACTTGGCGTGATCGTGGCGACGTATAGTTCGGACCGTTTTCAAGAGCGGCGCATGCATGCGGGCATGCCACTGCTGATGGTCGGTCTGCTGCTGTTTCTCGGCTCGCAGGCAGGGGTTCATTCGGTGCTCGTGCAGATGGCTGCGTTCACGCTCATCGGCTTCTTCATGTTCATGACCCTGCCGCTGATCTCGGCGCTGTCGACCGATTTCCTGCCGCGCCAATGGGCGATTCCATCGATCGCGTTCACGGGCGGTCTTGGTAATCTCCTGGGCGGTTTCGTCGGGCCGATCCTGGTCGGCCGGCTGAAAGAAATGACCGGAAATTTCTCGCTCGCGTTTGCGTTGCTGGGTGTGTTGGGTGTGGTCGGCGGCCTGGTCATTCTTGCCATCCGGCCGGCCCGGACGGAAACCGCCGCTGTGAGGGCGCCGGCACGCATGTGAGGGCGTGATCCGCTTGGCGGCGTATCGGCCGGCTGCAACAGCCCTTCGCAAGGTGCCGGGAATACAGCCGGTTTTATGGCGCGCCTGCGGGCTGGAACGCAACCCGGCCCGAAGGCGCCGCGGCCTGAACCGCGGCGCTGGCCACTGGCCTATGCTTCGTGCTGGTCAACTGGCTGATACCATGGGCAAATGCCACGTTCCAGCAAGGCGATAGCGTAGAAAAGCGCGACGCCCATGATCGACAGAAGAGTCATGGCGCTGAACACAAGGTCCGTGTTCATCGTGCTCGAAGCAGTCAGAATTACGAAGCCAAGCCCTGTGTCGGAGCCCACGAACTCGCCGACAACCGCGCCAATCACAGCAAGCGTCATGGCGACTTTCATGCCGCCAAAGAGATACGGCATCGCAAACGGAAGTCTGATCTTGATGAACGTTCGAAGCATGGGCGCGCCGTAAGAGCGGCTCAACTGCAACATCTCTTCGGATACCGAAGCAAGTCCCGCGCTTGTGTTGATCACGATCGGAAAAAACGCCGTCACCGCTGCGACGAGAACCTTGGACGGCATTCCGTAGCCAACCCACAACAGAATGAGCGGGGCCAACGCCACTTTGGGAACCGACTCAAAGATAAGAAATAGCGGATACAAGATGTTCCGTGCGACCTTCGACGACGTGATGATGACGGCAAGAGGAACGCCGACTGCGACCGCGAGTGCGAAGCCACTCAACGAGGCAAAGAGCGTCGTTGCGAAATGGCCGGGCAATGAGGCGCGGTTAAGCCAGATCGCCTTGCCGATTACCGTGGGCGCGGGAAGCAGCCAGTCCGGCACCTTGGCGAACCGGCATATTGCCTCCCAAACAACCAGCAGTCCGATGATCGCCACCACCGACATCATGGTCGATCCGTCGCCGAGCACTTTTTTTCCGAACATTACTTGCTCTCCCGCTGCAATGTCTGAACACGGTCACGAACCAGATTGGAAAAGTGTCCGAAACGCGGTGTGGAAGTCATCGAAATAGTACGAGGCCTCGGTAAATCGATATCCACGATTTGATCGATGCGTCCAGGCCGGGTCGCCATGATGACCAGACGATCCGAGAGCAGTACGCCTTCTGGAATAGAGTGCGTCACGAAAATGATTGTCTTCTTGCGCTCCTGCCAGATGCGCAGGATTTCAAGAGACAACTCCTCACGCGTCATGGCGTCGAGCGCCGAGAACGGCTCGTCCATGAGCAACAGCGGCGGGTCGGTGATGAGCGCGCGCGCGATGGCCACCCGCTGCTGCATTCCCCCGGATAGTTCTCGCGGATACGACTGCTCGAATCCCTTGAGCCCCACAAGTTCGATCAGGTCCCTTGCTTCCCCACGATGCTTGTCGATCGAGCGGCCAAGCATTTCCATTGGCATCAGCACGTTGCGCTCGACGGTATGCCATGGAAAAAGCAGCGGCTGCTGAAAGCAGATGCCAATATCAGAGGTGGGCGCCGTCAATGTCTTGCAGCGGAACTGGATGTTGCCGGTGGTGGCGGGCACTATCTTGCCGAAGATTTTTAATAACGTGCTTTTGCCGCAGCCGCTGGGCCCGATGATTGTCAGGAACTCGTCCTCGCGCACGGCAAGCGAGACGTCGTTGAGCGCATTGACCCGCTTGCCGGAGCGGCCAACGTAGGTCATGCCTATCTGCGCGAGTTTAAGGATTTCGTTCATCGCGCATAGCCCTATTTGAAGAATGCCGGTGTGTACAACTGCTCCACGGTCACCGAACGCTTGAGGCCAAGCGGCTCCCGGATCAGATTGACGTTGTTGGCAAGCTTCGCGGGATCGATAAAACCATAGCCGTGCTTCTTGACTTCGTCGGTCAGGGCAAGCTGTCTGGTGTCGAGCAGTTCGGCTTTTGCAATAGCGGGCTCGGCTTCAGCCGCGTGTCTGGCAAGAATCGCCACGGCCTCGTCCGGATGATCGAACGCGTACAGATTCCCACGCAAGGATGCTGCAACAAAGCGCTTCACCACATCCGGCTTGTCGTGAATGGTCGAGTCGGTGGCAACAAGCGCGTCTCCATACAGGTCATATCCGTAATCCGAGAACCTGAACACCTTGATCGTCAGCTTCTGCGAATCAGCGACCTTCTGATAGCGGCCGAGATACGAACTTTGATCGAGCACCGCGTCGACCTGCCGGGCCATCAGCATGGGCGCGTAGGAGCTTGCCGTGACCGTGATCTCCTTGATCTTGCTGCGGTCTATATGATTGACCTTCAGGAATGCGGGCCACATGTTGATTGTCGATCCGGCGGCGGAGCGTGCCACCGTTCTTCCTTCCAGGTCCTTCGGACTCTTGATGCCCGACTCCGCCGCATAAAGGATTGCCGTTGCGGCTTTCCCGTAAGTCATCGCGACCATCTTGACCGGTGCGTTGTCGTTGGCGACGCCGGCGATTACAGTGGCCGTATCCACCAGGCCGAACATCGACTCTCCAATGGATATGCGTTTCAACGTATCGCCGGATCCGCGTCCCCGTGATATATCCACGTCAAGTCCCGCGTCGCGGTAAAAGCCCTTGTCCAACGCCACGAAATAGCCCGCATCGCGCCCGCTGATAAGCCAGTTCAACGCGAACTTGACCTGATCCGCAGCGTGCGCGACCGGTGTCGCCGATACTAGCGCAAGTGATATTGCAAGGAGCGTGAGACACTTCGGACCCCGTCCGTTAGCATGCTTTTTCATTTATGAGTTTCAGCACCGATCAAAGTAAAGAGCGTGGACGCCAGTAGCGTCACGGTTGACAACAGCTACGAAAGACCAGCAAATCACAGCTTGAATTCTCCGGCTTCATAGCGTTTGAAAACGTGGCCAAGATCCGCCATTGTCACGGGATCGAGGTCGTAGCGAGGCAATGGCTCCTTGTCCCAGTGGTTATATTCGTCAACCCCGCGGACCAATACCGCGTTGCGCCTGCCGCGCACCGAACTGACATGAGTCGGGCCATAGAAAAACGCCAGACCAATGCGCCGGCCATCCGATGTGTTGGGCATCGAGCCGTGCACCGTGCGTTCATGGTGAACCGAGAATTCGCCGGGTCGAAGCGTCAGGTCAACCGCGTCGTCTTCGTTGACATCGATTACGGTATGGCCCCGCGCGAGCAGATTGTTCGGAACCTTGCGTTCCTCATGCTCGCGATTGCCATCGAGATGGGAGCCACGAATCACGCGCAGGCATCCATTGCCCGGATGGCTGTCGGTGAATGCGACCCATGCGGTGACGCATGCACTGGGCACCTGTCCGTAGTAAAGCGAATCCTGGTGCCATGAAACGAAGCCGGGATCGTGCGCGTTCTTGGCAAACAAGGAAGATCGGAACAGCAGGATATTCGGTCCAATCAGGTCTTCCACAACATCGAGTATGCCGGGGTTGCAAGCGAGATCGACCATCCAGGGCGAGGAAAGATGCGCCTTGATCTTCAGCGATCCCTCGGCGGGTAATCCCGTTCGTTCTTCGAACGCCTCGATGCGACGAAAATATTCGCCGGCCTCGCGATCGGAAACAGCGCGGCACGGCGCGATATAGCCGTCTTCCTTGAATTTAAGGATCTGTTCGGATGTCAGTCGCTTTCCCATTTCGTTGCTCTCGTGTGAAGTGATCCGATTTTCTTGCGAACCAGGGCCGCCGAATGTTGCGGTGATTTCTGTCGTTGTGGCTCAAGGCATTAACCATGCCAATGTAGTAGAAGTGAGTCCGCAGGGCGCGCCCGGGTGGCGTCTCGAACATTGCGCCGTGCGGATCGCCGGATGCTAACTGTGTGGCACACCACGTATATATCGACAATCATGCCTTGGTGGGCTTCCCAGGCACGCGCACTGTATTGAGTCAGCAAGCACAATATGTGTGAGCAGCGCACGACGATGAGGCATTTTTGTGGTGTACCACACATTACGCAAAAAATATCACCGTCCTGGCGTGCAAAATGAAGCGCCACGGCACCTTATTCGCATGCAATGTCGTGATACTTGCGGTTGTAGTAGATCAAAATGCCCCCGTGCGGATTCGCGTCGATCCGGTCGACCTCGCACAGCAGGATGTCGTGCGTACCGACCGATACCGTGTTCGATATCCGGCAGTGCATCGACATGATCGCGCCGCGCAGCGCGGGCGCGCGCCCGTCCTCCTCGACCCATTCGCCGGATGCGAACCGCTCGTCCATCGGCGCCTTCGCGGAGAACGCGGCCGACATCGGCTGCTGGCTTGCGCTCAACGTATTGATGCAGACAACGCGGTTGCTGAGCGTCGCCGCGTAGGCGGACGAGTTGCGATTGATGCAGACGAGCACGCTCGGCGGCGAATCGGTCACGCTGCATACCGCTGACGCAGTGAAGCCCGCGCGGCCCGTCGCGCCGTCGGTGGTGATGATGTGGACCGCGGCGCCGAGGTTGGCCATCGCGTTGCGGAAGTCCGTTACGCAGAGCGTACTCTGCTGAGAACATGCGGCCTTGCGGGCCGCGGCAAATGCCATGTCTATCGACATCGGGAAATCTCCTTGTCCAGAATGGGCCGGTGCGTCAGCGCGCATATCGGCTCGCGGGCCGTTCCAGCCCCAGGTTGTCACGCAGTGTTGTGCCGGTGTATTGCTTGCGAAGCCGGCCGCGCCGTTGCAGTTCGGGCACGACGTGGCGCACGAAATCCTCCATATCGTTTGGCACCACGTGGAACGCGAGCATGAAACCGTCGGCCGCGCCGCCATCCACCCACTCTTCCATGTAGTCGACAATCTGTGCCGGCGTGCCGCAAACCGTGACCTTGCCCCGGTCGTAGCTCGTGTACAACTGGCGCAGTGTCATGTTCTGTTCGCGGATCAGCGTCGTGATCTGGCGGAAGTACGCCTGGTGCAGATTCGCCTTCTTCGGAATCAGATGTTCGGGAATCGGCTCGTCGACCGGCAGGCCGGTCAGGTCCGCTTCGAGGTCCATCCCGAGACGCATGCGGCCGACGTCCGGATGAATCAGGTTCTGCAACTCGCGGTATTTGTCCTCGGCTTCGGCCTTGCTGCCGCCGACCATTACCGACAATCCCGGCAGGATCTTCAACTGGCTCGCGTCGCGATTGAAGCCGGACATCCGGCCCTTCACGTCCGCGTAGAAACGCTTTGCCTCATCGAAGGTGGGATCGGACGCGAACACGACCTCGGCCGCCTCCGCCGCGAACGACTTGCCCTCCTCCGACGAACCCGCCTGGATGATGACCGGCCGCCCCTGCGGCGTGCGCCGGATGTTCAGCGCGCCGTGCACGCGGAAATGCTCGCCCTGGAAGTCGGTGACATGAAATTTCTCCGGATCGAACATCCGGCACGCGGCCTTGTCCGCAAGAAACGCGTCGTCGTCCCAGGTGTCCCACAGGCGCATCACGACGTCGAAGAATTCGCGCGCGCGTGCATAGCGCTGCCCGTGCGGCGGCAGCCGGTCGAGCCCGAAGTTGCGCGCCGCGTAGTCGCTCGCGGTCGTCACGACGTTCCAGCCCGCGCGGCCATGAGACAGATGATCGAGCGAAGCGAACAGGCGCGCGAGGTTGTACGGCTCGTAGAAGCTCGTAGAACCGGTTGCACCGAGGCCGATGTGCTTCGTCGTACCGGCGAGCGCGGAGAGCAGCGTGATTGGCTCGAACATGTTCATCATGTACGGAAAGCGTGAGAAGTCGTTCAGCTTCTCGGTGCGCGCGCCGGGGCTGTCGGCGAGAAAGAACAGGTCGAAGCGGCCTTCCTCGGCGAGGCTGGCAAGACGGCGCCAATAGTCGATGTTGGTCGTGGCGTCGGCGGGCGCGGTCGACTGGAGCCACGACGCGACATGCTGGCCTGTCGCGTACGCCAGCATGCCGAGCACCATGTTGCGATTACCCGTGTTGGTCATGGCCTTGCGAATCCTTGGTCATTGGTCTGTGAACAGGGCCCGGCGAAACGCGCCGGGAGGAAGAAGCGGGTGGCGCTCATGCGGTTGCAACCGCGCGTACCGGCGTCTCGTCAATGCCGATGAAGCGCCGCACGCGCACCGCGTCCGGCGACCATCGAATCTCGTCGGGCGACGCGAGCAGTTGCACGACACCGCCTTCCATGAACGCGACGCGGTTCGACACCGACATGGCGAAGTCCATCTCGTGCGTGACGATCACCATCGTCATGCCTTCGTTCGCGAGGTCACGGATCACATTCAGCACGTCGTCGACCAGTTCGGGGTCGAGCGCCGACGTCGGCTCATCGAACAGCATCACGTCGGGTTCCATCGCGAGTGCGCGCGCAATCGCAACGCGCTGCTGCTGGCCGCCCGACAGTTGATGCGGATACTTGTACGCGTGGGCGAGCAGACCGACCTTGTCGAGCAGCGCCAGCGCGCGGGTGTCGAGTTCCGCGCGGCTCGCATGCCCCTGATAGCGCGGCGCGAGCGTGACGTTTTCAAGGATCGTCCGGTGCGGGAATAAATTGAAACTCTGGAACACCATGCCGATGTGCTTCACGCCCTGGCGCACGCTCGCGTTGCCAGGGCGGTCGCGCGACGACAGATAACCGCGGCCGAACAGGATGATCTCGCCGGCGTCCGGCCATTCGAGTGCGTTGATCGTGCGGATCAGCGAGGTCTTGCCGGACCCCGACGGCCCGATGATCGACATCACTTCGCCCGCCTTCACGTCGAGATCGATGCCCTTCAGCACGTGCTGTTCGCCATAGCGTTTCTGAACGCCCTTCAGGAGCAATGCGGGCGCCGCGCCGCGGCCGGTCTGCGGCGTCGAGCCTCGCACGACCAACCCGCCACGCAGTGCGGCCGCCTCTTCATCGGACAGCGTGCGGGGTTTGCGCGCGGCGAGATTCATGTGCCGCTCGCCAAGCTGCATCAGCCACGTGAACATCGACACGATCAGCACGTAATAGATCGCGCATGCAAGCAGCGTTTCCATCACGAGAAAATTCTGCGCATACAGGCGCTCGCCAACGAGCAGCAGTTCGCTCAGCGAGATCGCGGACGCGAGTGACGTCAGCTTCACGCACGAAATGAACTGGTTGCCGAGTGTTGGCAGCGCGATGCGCATTGCCTGCGGGATGATCACGAGCCGCTGCGCGCCGGTCCAGCGGATGCCGAGCGCGGCCGCCGCCTCGTACTGCCCTTTTGCGACCGACATCAGCGCGCCGCGATGGATCTCGGCCATGTACGCGGTTTCCGTCAGCACCAGCGCGATTAGCGCCGCGTTGAACGGGTTCGAGAGGACACCGCCCGTCTGCGGCAGCAGTTGCGGCAGGTTGTACACGAACACGATCAGCACCATCAGCGGCAGGCTGCGGAACAGCCAGATGTAGATCGATGCGAAGACGGACATCGAGCGCCAGCCGGACATCCGCGCGGTCGCGAGCATAAAGCCCGCGGCGGCGGCGATCAGCCACGCGAGCGCACTCAATTCGACGACTGTAACGCTTGCCCGCCAGAACGCCGGTATCGCGAACAGCGACAGCATGTAGCGAAAATCGAAGTGCATGGAGGTCTCGTTGAATCGGACACCGGGAATGCCGCGGCTACGCGGCGGCGAGAGCGGATGGCCCAGCGCGACGCCACCGGACCGGGCGCGCGTTACAACGCAGTCGCCGCGGGCGGCGGCTTGAGCCCATAGCGCCGCAGTAGACTGTCGTACTCGCCGGACTTCTTCAAGCCGTCGAGCGCCTTGATGAGCGCGTCGTGCAGCGGCTTGTTGTCTTTGCGCACGAAGATGCCGATAGTCTGCGGATTGATCAGGTCTGTCGATGTGACGATCACGCGGCCGCCCGATTTGTCCGCGAGCGCCTTTGCGGTCGCAGCGACCTGCATGCCGGCCTGCACGTTGTTCGAGAGCATGGCCTGAAGCACGTAGGAGGTCGAACCAAATTCGCTGACCACGATCGGCGGCTTGCCGTTAGGCTGGCAGTAATGGTCAGACACGTCGTGCAGTTGGCCGACCCATGCCGTGCCCTGCACGATGCCGAGGTGCATCCCGCACAGATCCTGCATCGTGCGCGGCTTCATGCCGGTCGACGCGGCGACCATGATCGCCGAGCCGGTCTGCGCATATGGAATCGGCGTGGCCTGCGCCGCGCGCTCGGGTGTCACGTACATGGCGGACATGATGACGTCGAAGCGGCTTGCGTTCAGTCCGAGGATCAGTTGCGGCAGCGGTGTATCGATAAATGCCGTGCTGCTGCCAAGCTGCTTCGCAATCGCTCTCGCAAGCTCGGGATCCGCGCCTTCGATCTTGTCGCCGTCGTAGTACTCGAACGGCGGATAGGTCGCCTGCATGCCGACCTTCAGCGTGCCGGGCGTGAGCGTCGGCGCCGTCTCGGCATGCACGCTGGCCGCCGCGAATCCGGCGGCGCAAAGCATGGCGACGAGCCACTGCCGGCCTTTACTGCTTTTTTTGTCCATGATGATGAGCCCCGCTGCGATGGAGGAGGACGGCGGAGGATGCGAGCCGTGGCATAAATGTGTGGTGTACCGCAAAGTCTATGCCAGTAATGTCCCACTTCGGGTGTGCGCAGCGCGCCGTTCGAACCGCCTTGTGCGGCGCCCTCTCAGGGACTGTTTCGCTTTGAAGACCGGCGAGCCGGCCACACCCGGCGGGCACCAAGCTGGGTTCGCGAACCCGGATCGTGCACAGCGCATGTGCGGTTCGCGTCGTTTTGGTGAAATGCGTGGCATACCATTTAGATGAATGGAAACGGTTATCCAGGCTGGCTGGTGAGAATCGCATGCTCGCTCGGGCAAAGATCTACGGGTCCGCTGCGCAAGCCGTGCGCACCGCCGCCCGATGGTAAAACCGGCCCTTACATATATGTGGCATACCATGTAAAGTGATATCGATCAGTGCAGCCTGCGGATGGCTAAAATTCCCCGGCACACTACTTGCGGTACACCACGCATTGCAACAGGGAACCGGACCATTCATGCCCAAACTTCTTCTCAAACAAGGTCGTGTGATCGACCCCGCCGCCGGTATTGACGCCACGCTGGATATTCTCGTCGACGGCACCACGATCGCGGCCATCGGCGCGGACCTGTCGCCGCAGGCAGTCGGCGCAGAAACGGTCGATTGCCGCGGACGCCTGGTGCTGCCCGGGTTGATCGATACGCACGCACACGTGTATCAGTACGTGACGGGCCGTTTCGGCCTGAACGCCGACCTCTGCGGCGTGCGCTCTGGCGTGACGACGCTGGTCGACCAGGGCGGCGCGAGTTGCATCACCGTGCCGGGCTTTCGGCACTACGTGGCCCAACCGTCGGCGACGCGCGTGCTGTCGTATCTGTCCGCGTATCTCGTTGGCGGGCTCGAAGGCCACTACTATCCCGATCTGTACAGTCCCGAATGCCTTGACGCGGAAGCTTCGGTGAAATCCGCGCTGGCGAATCCGGATCTCGTGAAAGGCATCAAGGCGCATGCGGAAATTGGCGGCTTCGCGCGCTGGGGTGTCGACGTGATGAAAATCGCCTCGAAGATTGGCCGCGACGCCAAGCTGCCGGTCTACATTCATTTCGGCCAGTTGTGGCCGAAGCCCGAATCGGGCGGCCGCGAAGTCGATCCCGATTCGATCTTCAACCGGGTCGTCGAAATGCTGAAACCGGGCGATATCCTCGCGCATCCGTTCAGCCGCCATCCGGGCGGCTTTGTCGAGCAAAGCGGCAAGCTCCATCCGCTCGTGACGGAGGCGATCCAGCGCGGACTGCGCGTGGACGTGGGGCATGGCTCGCATTTCAGTTTCCGCACGGCGCAGCTCGTGCTCGAACAGGGCGTTGTGCCCGACACGCTCGGCGCCGACATGCACGGCTACAACACGGTGGTTCCCGCTCCGCCCGGCACGCCGGACTCGCACCCGGACGAGGAGCATTCGTTCCTTGGCAAGACGCAGTTCAGCCTCGTGAGCGCGATGACGAGCATGCTCGCGCTCGGCCTGCCACTCAATCACGTTGTGAAGATGGTCTCCGTTAACGCCGCGCGGATGATCGGCATGGAAGGCACGCTCGGCACGCTGAAGGTAGGCGGCGTCGCGGACATCTCTGTGCTCGACGACCAGCGCGGCCGCTGGACGCTGGAGGACAACGAAGGCACGCAGATCGTGACCGAGCGCATGCTGACGCCGGCCTTCTGCGTGCGCGACGGCGTGCGATACGAAGCGGATGCGCCCAGCCTGCCGTTGCCAATTGCAGCATGAACCGCCGCTTCGATGAATCGATGATGAAACATCCGCCCCAGTGGGCTCGCGTACTCAGCGGGTCTGGTATTGCGCGAGGTCCGCGATGAGTATCGAACCCGTTACCGGAACCGAAGCCGCCCGTGCCGCCGCGAACCGCGCCGCGCTGGCGCGGCTGCATGCGGTCCGCCCGCAATGGCGCGCGGTCGTGTCCGCGCGCGATGCGATCGCCCTGCCCGACTTCACGTTGCTGCACGCCGGGCCGCCGTTCGCGGACCCGGTCGGGCCGCCGCCGCCCGTGCTGTCTTCGGCAGTGCTCGCATGCCTGCACGAAGGCTGGGCATCGACCGAAACCGACGCGCAGCGGCTTATCGCAAGCGGCAAGGTGCGGCTCGCCGATGCGCAGTCGTATCGGGTCGTCGTGCCGCTCGCGGCGATCGTGTCGCCGAATACGCCGCTTGTCGAAGTGATCGACGCCGCCGCGCCGGACGATCCGCGACGCCGCGCATGGTCGATGTTCGGCAGCGGCGCGGGCGCGCAGATCCGCTTCGGCACGCGCGATCCGGCCGTGCTGGAACGGCTGCGCTGGCGCGAGACCGTGTTCGTGCCGCTGCTCGCCCACGCGCTCGCCGGCAACCCGGTCGATCTGTTGCCGCTCGCGGCGGCCGGCCTCGTGGGCGGCGACGATCTGCATGCGCGCACCACGGCGGCAACGGCCGCGCTTGCCGACCGTCTCGCACTGCCGGCCGCGCGCGGCATCCTGGACCAGTCGCCGCTGTTTTTCCTGACGCTATGGATGGCCGCGTGCCATCTGATGATGGACGCCGCCGCGAACGGCGGCTCGGACCCGGACGCGACGCTCGTCGTCGCGCTGGCCGGCAATGGACGCGAAGTTGGCGTGCGGCTCGCCGGCGATCCGTCGCGCTGGGTCACGCAACCGGCCGCCGCGCCGCGCGGGCCGAGGATCAGGCCGGGGTCGCGCGAGATCGCGTCGCCGCTCGTGGGTGACAGCGGCGTGATCGACGCGGCCGGCTTCGGCGCGCAGGCGCTGCGCCTCGCCCCCGAGCCCGCAGAGGCATTCGCGTCATGGCTGCCCGGCGACTGGCAGACCGCGCAGCCGCCGTTGTTCGCCGGCGACTGGCCGGAGTTTGGCGGGTTGCGCTGCGCGCTGGACGCGGCCGCCGTCGCCGAGCGCGGCACCGACCCGCTTGCCGCGATCGCGATGATAGACTCGGCTGGCCGCGCGGGACTGCTCGGACGCGGGGTCTACGCGGCACCGCTCGCGCTTTTTCTCGCGGCGCTGAATCGACGCTGAATCCGGGTGCTCTGCTTGACGTCCCGTTTATTGCGAGCGCCTGCCAGGTGAAACGCCGGTACGCGTTCGCTAACGAACTGCTCTTCCATGCATATCAACGAATCCAATACCTACGCCGAAGTCGAGCGCGCGTCGTCCGCTTACGAGGTCGCGCTGACGACGAACGACGTCGCGCTGCTCGATGCACTCTTTTGGGACAGCCCGCATACACTGCGCTTCGGCACGACCGAAAACCTTGCTGGCTACGACGAGATCCGCGCGTTCCGCGCGCAGCGTCCGTCGAAGGCGTTGATGCGGACCGTGACCCAGCGCTGGATCACGACATTCGGCGACCGCTTCGCCGTGGCGAACATCACGTTCGTACGCGACGGCGAAGCGCGAATCGGCCGCCAGTCGCAGACGTGGGTGAAGATCGACGGCAACTGGAAAGTCGTCGCCGCGCACGTGAGCTGGATGGACGAACCGAAGGCGCCGCAATGACAAAAGCCGATCTGCTTCAGCCCGGCCTGCATGGCGCGTTCGTGCGCGATGGCTTCGGAAGCTTGCCGTCCGCCGCGGCGCCAGCCATCGATGATGCACAACTTCCCGTCCTCGCATCCGCGCGCCTCGCGGTCAAAGACGTCTTCGATATTGCGGGCTTGCGCACTGGCGGCGGCAATCCCGTGTGGCGCGATGCGCAACCGCTCGCCGCGTCGAACGCGCCGGCCGTGAGACTGCTGCTCGACCACGGCGCGCAATGGATCGGCAAGACCGTCACCGACGAGCTGACGTACAGCCTCGCCGGGATCAACGCGCACTACGGCACGCCCGAAAATCCCGCCGCACCGACGAGGACGCCGGGCGGCTCGTCGTCGGGTTCCGCGGTCGCGGTTGCGGCCGGCTACGCGGACATCGGCCTCGGCACTGACTGCGGCGGCTCGATCCGTCTGCCGGCCAGCTACTGCGGCATCTGGGGAATCCGTCCCACGCACGGCCGCATTCCAGGCAACGGCTGCGTGACGCTCGCGCACAGCTTCGACACGGTCGGCTGGTTCGCGCGCGACGGCGCGCTGCTCGCTGACGTGCTTGGCGTGCTCTCGCATGGCACAACGGCCATGCCACTGGACGACGCGCAGCAGGCGCGCCTCGTCGTGCCGAACGAAATACTGCCGCTGTTGCATTCGCCGGCGCGCGCCGCATTCGAATCGATGTGTGCGCGTCTGCGTTCCGCATGGCGAATCGAGATGATCGACGACGGCCTTGCGCCGGATAGTTGGGCCGACGCATTTCGCGTCTTGCAGGGTGCGGAGGTGGCGTTGCAGCACGGACCGTGGGCGGCCGCGCATCTCGATACGTTCGGCGCGGACGTGCGTGCGCGTTTCGCGACCGCCCTCACGATTTCGCGCGAACAGGTCGCGGACGCGCAGCGGGTTCGCGTCGATGCGCTGCGCCGTATCGCGCGCCTGTTCGGCGGCACGAGCACCTTCGTTGTGATGCCTACGCTGCCGTGGATCGCGCCGTGCGTCGACGCGTCCGGCGCCGAGATCGACGGCATCCGCCGCCGCTCCCAGCAGATGCTGTGCATTGCCGGATTGGGGGGACTGCCGCAGGTCACGTTCCCATGGACCGCATTCGATGGCGCACCGCTCGGCCTGTCCGTGATCGGCGCGCGCGGCGACGACGAAGCGGTGCTCGCGGTCGCCCGCGCGCTGCACGCCGCGCTCGCGGACTGACTCAACGTGGCGGCGCCATAAGCAGGCGGCCATGCACGCTTCGCATCGACCCGCAGGACAACCGAACACAACGCTCAGCGAATCCTCAGCGGCACTATGCTCGTTTCGTTGTTCGCCTCGACCAGGCGAATCAGTTGCAGCATGAACAGTTCGCGCTCGGCCGGCGGCAGATGCTCCAGCGTGCGATCGTGCGCGCGCTGCACGGCGGGCCGCATCTTCTTCACAAGCGCACTGCCCTTGCGCGTGAGCTTCACGAGCTTCATCCGCCGATCCTGTTCGGACTGACGGCGACTCAGCAGGCCGCGCGATTCGAGACGCGGCAGCACCTCGGCCACGCTGCTGCGCTCCAGTCCGATATCCCACGCGAGCGTGTTCTGATCGGTTTCCCCATGTTCGGCGAGCGTGGTCAGCAGGCTGTACTGAACCGGCGTGATGTCGAATTCGCTGGTTTCCTGCAGGAAGAGCCAGCCGTGAATCTGGTGCAGACGCCGGATCAGGAACCCTGGCCGCGAAAAGAGCAGCGAGCGCTCGTAGTATTGTTGCAGCGACGCCTGGACCGTCGCAGAAGATTCGTTATCTAACATGGGTCACCGGTTTGATTGTGTATGCGCAACGAGATCCTGCCAGTCCACGGCTAGTGCGTGTCCGAGGCGATTATATAGACGGGCGCCGATACGCCAATTGGACTACCCGCACTTTTTTGCCTGGTTGTCCGTGGCATACCTTTTTTCGATCAGCAGCCAGAACGTCTTCCGGCGCAGGCGGCGCCCGTTGCGCGTGCGCGGCCGCTGCACTTGAGACGTGCGGCCGCACGGCGATGGAACGGAACAGGCGCCATTTTCGCATAAATGTGGTGCACCCCATTTATGCGCAAACATAACGCGGGGAGCCGCCGCGCGGGGTCGCCATCGCCGCAAACATGCGCTGCGACAGGACTTTCCTATTTATATGCGTGGCATACCACTTATTGGCATGGCTCTTGCGTATCCATGCAGGCGGATCTGACCGCCCGCAGATGTCAAACCCGACTCTATCTGGACCCCATGCATATCACCTTGTCGATAGCCGACTATGGCCATCACCCGGCCGCCTGGCGTGTGTCCGGCCTTGCCACGTCGCCGCAGGGCATGGCGCAATACGCGGAAGTCGTCGCGTGCGCGCAGGCCGGCGCGCTCGACTGCGTGCTCTTCACCCGCCCGGCTGGCGCGAACGGCGCGCGCAACGATCTCGCGCCGGACACCACGCCGCTGATCGGCTCGCTCATCCCTGGAACGTCCGGGATCGGTCTCGGCACGACGGTTCGCGTCGCTTATACCGAGCCGTTTCACACGGCACGCGCACTTGCGGTGCTCGACGGCCTGTCCGCCGGCCGGACCGCGCTGAGGATCGACCTGCGGCACAGCGCGGGCGGCGATCCGGCGTTCGCGCATGCCCGCCCGCTTTCGGCCGACGAGCACTATGCGCGCGCGGCCGAATACGTGGAAATCCTGACGAAGCTGTGGGATAGCTGGGAGGACGACGTGATCATCGCGGACAAGGCGAGCGGCATCTTCGCCGACTCGACCCGCATCCATCCCATCCACCACCAGGGAGCCTGGTTCAGCGTTCGCGGGCCACTGACGGCGGTGCGCCCGATCCAGGGCCATCCGGTCCTCGTTTTCGACGACGCGTCGCCAGCCGGGCTGCAACTGGCTGCGCGTTTCGCGGACCTGTTCATTGCCACCGAGGACTCGCCGCAGGCCGCCCAGCAACTTCGCGCCGAACTGAGCATGCTCGCGCAACGCGCGGGGCGCGCGGCTGATTCGGTCAGGGTGCTCGCGACCGTTTCCTTCGTGCTCGCCGATTCTGACGGCGCGGCCGCCGCGCGCGCGCGGCATCTGGACGAACTCGCGCCGGCCGGCGCGGCGCTGCCGGGCTATCGATTCGTAGGCACTGCCGAAGGTCTCGCCGCCACGCTCGATGCATGGCACGCGCACGGCGTCTGCGACGGTTTCGATCTCGCGCCGGCCGTGCTGCCGGACGACGTCGAGCGGTTCGTGAACGACGTCGTGCCGAAACTGCGCCGCCGCACGCCCGCCGTCGCCGCCACGCTGCGCGAACGCCTCGCGCTTGCCCGCCCGTCGAACCGCTTTTCGGAGATCCGTTCATGAACCGGCAGCTCCATCTGGGCCTCTTCATCTATCCCGGCGCGCACCACATTGCCGGCTGGCGCCATCCGTCCACACCGGCCGCGTCCGTGACCGGGCTCGACTTCTACCGCAACGTCGCGCAGCTCGCCGAGCGCGGCAAGTTCGACCTGTTCTTCGTTGGCGACACGCTGTTCACGCGCGAGAAGGACGGCCGTTTCTTCGGCCGGCAAAGCGTGTCGAACCTCGATCCGGTTTCGCTGCTTTCCGCGTTGTCGTCGGTGACGAGCAAGCTTGGGCTCGTCGGCACGCTCTCGACGACCTATCACGAGCCGTACGAGATCGCCACGAAATACGCGACGCTCGATCACCTGAGCGGCGGCCGCGCGGGCTGGAACGTCGTGACGACGTGGGAGGACAAGGCGTCGCTCAACTTCAGCCGCGACCAGGCGATGGCCAAGGCCGACCGCTACGTGCGCGGCCGCGAATTCATCGATGTATGCACGTCGCTTTGGGACAGCCAGGACGACGGCGCGGCGATTGCCGATGCGGCGTCCGGCATCCGGCGCGATCCGTTGCGCGTGCGGCCGGTCGCGCATCGCGGCGAGAGCTTCGCGGTGTCCGGCGTGCTGCCGGTACCGCGTCCGGTGCAGGGCTGGCCGGTGCTCGTGCAGGCCGGCGGCTCGCCGCCGGGGCTCGAATTCGCGGCGCTTGTGGCCGAGGCGGTGTTCACCGCGCAGACCGACTTCGACCTCGCGCGTGCGTTTCGCACGTCGACACACGAGCGCATGGCGCGCTATGGCCGCCGGCCTGACGAAGTCGTCATCATGCCGGGATTGTCGCCGCTGCTGGGTTCGACCGAAGCGGAGGCGCGGCGTCTCGAACAGGAACTCGGCGACCTCGTGCATCCGGAAGTCGGTATCTGGATGCTCAGCGAGAACCTTGGCTTTTCGCTCTACGACCGCGATCCGGACGACCTGCTGCCGGTTGACGCGATCCGCGCCGCGAAGAAGCCGACCGCGAATGCGGACATGCTGCTGACGAACGCCGCGCGCGAGAAGCTCACGATTGCCGGCAGCGCGCGGCTGATCGCGCGATCGCGTGCGCATCACAGTTTCGTTGGCACACCGGATCAGCTCGTGGACCTGATGGAGCGATGGCTGCTCGGCGGCGCATGCGACGGTTTCAACGTGATGCCGCCGTATTTCCCGGAGCAGCTCAGCGTGTTCGTCGAACACGTGGTGCCCGAACTTCAGCGTCGCGGCCTGTTTCGCGAGGAGTACACGGGCACGACGCTGCGCGAGCACCTCGGGCTCGCGCGCCCAGAACCGGGACGCTTCCAGCGGATGCTCGCGCACGTACCAGCCTGAAACACTGCCGCCAGGAACGGAACCCGACACAGCGGGAAGCCGCGTTCCGCGTGTGCTCCGGTCCGGAGCGAACCGCGCCGCATCGCTCGCGCTTTTCGGGGTCGTCCCTCAACACCAACCGTGTTTTTCTTGCAGTGGAGACGCCGGTATGACCCAAGACCAGCCGTACGCCGCCGCCCGGGCGCGCTCATGAGCGGCGCGTATCCCCGCGCGGAGGCCGCGTCGCCTTGCATGGAGCATGTCGCGTCGCCGCAGGCGGCGGCAGCGCCCGCGCCGATCCTGCGAATCCGCGGCCTGTCCGTCTCGTTTGCCAGCGAGCACGGCCCGGTGCCCGCGCTGCGCGGCGTCGATCTGGACGTCGCGGCGGGTCGCTGCGTGGGTATCGTCGGCGAGTCGGGCAGCGGCAAGAGCGTGACCTCGCTCGCGGTGATGGGCCTGCTGCCGCAACCCGGCGCGCGGGTCACGGGAGGCAGCATCGAATTCGAAGGACGCAATCTGCTCGCAATGCCCGCCGCGCTGCGCCGCGCGCAACGCGGCCGTGCGATCGCGATGATCTTCCAGGATCCGCTGTCGTCGCTCAATCCCGCGTTCACGATCGGCGACCAGATCGCCGAGGCGATCGTCGCGCATGAAGCCGTCGAGCGCCGCGAAGCACGGCGACGCGCAATCGAGCTGCTGCGCCAGGTGCACATTGCGTCGGCTGAACGGCGCGTCGACGATTATCCGCACCGCCTGTCCGGCGGCATGCGCCAGCGCGTGATGATCGCGATGGCGCTTGCATGCAGCCCGCGCCTTCTGATTGCCGACGAGCCGACGACCGCGCTCGACGTGACCGTGCAGGCGCAAATAGTCGAATTGCTCGATGAAATCCGCCGCGAGCGCGGTACCGCGATCGTGCTGATCTCGCACAATCTCGGCCTCGTGGCCGGACTCGCCGACGAAATCGCGGTGATGTACGCGGGCCGCATTGTCGAGCACGGGCCAGCGGCGCGTGTGATCTCGCATCCCGAGCATCCGTACACGGTCGGCCTGCTCGGCGCGGTGCCGCGTGCCGAACCCGGCAATGCGCCGCTTGTTGCGATTGCGGGCAGCGTGCCGGACCTGCGCGCGCTGCCGCCCGGCTGCGCGTTCGCGCCCCGCTGCCCGTTTCGCATCGACGCGTGCCAGACGCTCGATCCCGCGCTGCGCTCGCTTGGGTCCGCTCACTCCGGCGCATGCCACGCCGCCCCGCTGGAGCCGAACGCATGAACGGGATTTCAACCTTGAGCTCAGCCTCAGCCTCGGCCGCTACGCGCCCGGCCGCGCACGATGACGCCCCGCTGCTGCGCGTGCGCAACCTGAAAAAGCGCTACGCGGCCGGCGGCATGTTTGGCCGGCGTGTGCGCGTGTCGGCGGTGGACGGTGTGTCGTTCGATATCGCCGCGGGCGAAACGCTTGGACTCGTCGGCGAGAGCGGCTGCGGGAAATCGACCGTCAGCCGGCTATTGCTGCGCCTGCTCGATCCGGACGAAGGCCGCATCGAGTTTCGCGGCGCCGACCTGGCGCGCCTGAAACGCAATGCGCTGCTCGATTTCCGCAGCGACCTGCAGATGGTGTTCCAGGACCCGTTCAGTTCGCTGAACCCGGTGATGACCGTGCGCGAGCTGGTCGCGGAGCCGCTGGTCGTTCACCATGCGGATCTGCGCACGGGCATCGATCGGCGTGTCGCCGAGCTGCTGGAAACGGTCGGACTCCATGCCGCGCACATGCATCGCTATCCTCACGAATTTTCCGGCGGCCAGCGGCAGCGGATCGGCATTGCGCGTGCGCTGGCGCTGGAGCCGAAACTGATCGTCTGCGACGAGCCTGTGTCCGCGCTCGATGTGTCGGTGCAGGCGCAGGTGCTCAACCTGCTGCGCGCGCTCCAGCGGCAGACCGGCGTGGGCATGCTGTTCATTTCGCATGACCTGATGGCGGTGCGCTACATCGCGCATCGCATTGCGGTGATGTATCTCGGCCGGCTCGTCGAAACCGCGCCCACGCGCACGATCTTCTCCGCGCCGCGCCATCCGTACACCCGGGCGCTGCTCGGCGCGGTGCCGGCGCTCGAAGCGGGACAGCGCGCGCGCGTGGTGCTCGGAGTCGATCTGCCAAGTCCACTCGATCCGCCGTCCGGCTGCCACTTTCATCCGCGCTGCGTGTTCGCAACCGAACGCTGCCGCCGCGAAGCGCCCGAACTCGTCGCGGACGAAACCGGGCACGCGTGCGCGTGCCATCACTGGCGCGATCTGCCGCACTGGGAAGGCCTGAGTCCGTCACTGACCGAACCGCCACCGCCGCGGACCGCGCGGCTGATCGAGCGGTTCCGGCAGACGCCCGCGCCGTTGCCGCTGCCCGCACCGCGCGCCCGATCCACCTAGATGCACCGCTGCCCGGCTTCGCACTCTCACTCAATATCAGGAAACGAAAACCCCATGCGCAAGCTTCATCTGCTGCTTTCCGCCGCGCTGCTCGCCTTCACTGCCGCCCAGGCGGCCGCGCAAGGCGTGCTGCGGATCGGTCTTGTCGAGGATCCGGATACGCTCGATCCAACGCTGAACCGTCTCGCGACCGGCCGCCAGCCGCTGACCGCGCTCTGCGACAAGCTGTTCGACGTCAAGCCCGGCGATCTTGCGCTCACGCCGCAGCTTGCAACGGGCTACGAGGTCGCGAAGGACGGCAGGTCGGTCACGGTGAAGCTGCGCACAGGCGTGAAGTTCCATGACGGCGAAACGTTCGACGCCGCCGCGCTCGCGTTCAACATCAAGCGGCATATGACATTGCCAGGCTCGCTGCGGCGCACGGAACTGAGCATGGTCGATCACGTCGATGTCGTCGACCCGTCGGACGTGCGCTTCGTGCTGAACGCGCCGCAAGCGAATCTGCTGCTTTACAGCCTCGCGGAACGAGCGGGGATGATGGTCGCGCCGCAAGCCGCGCAACAACTCGGTGACCGCTTCGGCTCGCAGCCGGTCTGCGCGGGCGAATACCGGTTTGTGGAGCGCGTGCCGCAGGGACGCATCGTCGTCGAGAAGTTCGCGGGCTACTGGGACGCCGCGCACACAGCCGGCGACCCTGACCGGATCGAGTACCTGCCAATTGGCGATTCGACAGTGCGCCTCTCTTCGCTGCGCTCCGGCCAGATCCAGATCGCCGAACGCCTGACGCCCACAGACCTGCCGCAACTCGCGCGCGATCCGCGCGTGAAGGTCGTCTCCGCACCGGACCTCGGCTATCACTACATCCGCTACAACAGCGGCAATGGTCCGCGCGCCGCGATTTTCCGCGACGTGCGCGTGCGGCACGCGGTCGATCTCGCGATAGACCGGCGCGTGCTCGTGAAGGCGCTGTTCAACGACCAGTATCAGCCGGGCAACCAGTTCGTCGGTCCTTCGAGTCCGTACTACGATCCCGCGCATCCGGTGCCGGCGCGCGACGTCGCCGCGTCGCGCCGCCTGCTGCAGCAGGCCGGCGTCGCGCATCTGACGTTCACGCTGCTCGTGCCGCCCGAGCGCGAGCGCCAGGAAGCCGCGCAGATGATCCAGGCCATGCTCGCCGAAGCGGGCATCACGATGAAGATCGAGACGCAGGAAGACGCGGTCATGCTGCAACGCGCGCGGCGCGGCGACTTCGATGCGATCTTCAACTTCTGGAGCGGCCGTCCGCATCCGGACGGCAACCTGTACGCGCAGTACTCGTGCAACGGCCCGACGAACGATTCGAAGTTCTGCGATCCGGCCGTCGACCAGGTGATGGTCGCCGCGCGCGAGGCCACGACCGATAAAGAGCGTCAGCGCCTGTATCGCGAGGTCAATGCAATGCTCGTGCAGGACTATCCGTCGTCCGTGCTGTGGCACAGGCGCACCTTCACCGGCGTGAGCGCGAAGCTGAGCGGCTTCATGCCGCATCCGGACAGCACGATCCGCGTAAAGGGGCTGCATCTGCAGCCGTGATGAGGAGCCGCCCGTGATCCGCTTTGCCGCATACGTCTGCCGCCGTCTCGCGCTTGCGCTGCCGGCCGTGCTGATCCTGTCCGTGCTGATCTTCCTGCTGCAGCGGATGCTGCCCGGCGATCCCGCGCTCGCGCTCGCGGGCGGAGAGAACGTCGATGCACAGACGCTCGGCGAACTGCGCCACAAGTACGGCCTCGACCTGCCGGTCTACGTGCAGTACCTGCACTGGGTCGGCGGCGCGCTGCACGGCTATCTCGGCGTGTCGATGCGCAACGACATCGGCGTCACGCAACTGCTCGTGGGCAAACTCGGCATCACGCTGCAACTGGCGTTCGCGTCGATGATGCTCGCGCTTGCAGTCGGGATTCCGCTAGGCATTGTTGCGGCGACCCGGCGCGGGCGTATCGCGGGCGTGCTCGCGACCGCCTTCGCGCTGGGCGGCATCTCGGTCCCGCACTTCTGGCTCGGCATCCTGCTCGTGCTCGCGTTCTGCGTGCATCTGAACTGGTTTCCGGCGTCTGGCTACGTGCCGTTTTCCGAGGATCCGCTGCGCTGCGCGATGGGCTTCGTGCTGCCGTCCATCGTGCTCGGCACCGGCATTGCCGGCGTGCTGATGCGGCACATGCGCAGCGCAATGCTCGACGCGTTGAGCGCCGACTACGTGCGCACGGCCCGCGCGAAAGGACTGACGGAGACGCGCGTCGTGCTGCGCCACGCGCTGCGCAATGCGCTGATGCCGATCGTCACGCTCGGCGCAATCGAGTTCGGCCAGTTGCTCGCCGGCGCGGTGCTCACCGAGCAGGTGTTCTCGATTCCAGGCTTCGGCAAGCTGATGGTCGACAGCGTGCTGAATCGCGACTATCAGGTCGTGCAGGGGCTCGTGCTCGTGTCGTCGGTGATGTTCCTGTTCGTGAGCCTCGCCGCCGACATGCTGTATTTCGTGATCAACCCGCGTTTGAGGAGTTGACGATGGCTGTCATCGTTCCATTGCCCTCCGCCGCCCCGCCGCGTGCGTCGAGCCGCCTGCATACCGCCGGCCGACGGCTGCTGCGCCGGCCCGCGAGCGTCGCGGCTGGCGTCGTGATCGTGCTGTTCGTTGCGACCGCGATCTTCGCGCCTTGGCTCGCGCCGCTCGATCCGCTGCATTCGGACTTCCTGATGGTGCGCCAGGCGCCGTCCGCGCTGCACTGGCTCGGCACCGACGAAGTCGGCCGTGATGTGTTGTCGCGGCTGATCTGGGGCACGCGCGCGTCGCTGCTCGCGGGGATCGTGCCGGTGCTCGTTGCGTGCGGAATCAGCGTGCCACTTGGCGTGATCAGCGGCTACGCGGGCGGCTGGATCGACGCGCTGGTGATGCGCGTCACCGACGCAATGCTCGCGGTGCCGTTCCTGATCGTCGCGATCGCGATGGCCGCGTTTCTCGGCCCCGACCTGCGCAATTCCATTCTCGCGATCGGCGTCGCCGCGCTGCCGGCGTTCCTGCGGCTCGCGCGTGCAGCCGCCATGACGATCCGCACCGAGGACTATGTCGATGCAGCGCGCGTGGTCGGCGCAACGCCGCTGCGGATCGTGTTCCGCCATGTGTTGCCGAACATGCTGCCGCCGCTGCTGGTGCAGGCGAGCATCACGGCGGCTGCGGCGGTGATCGCGGAAGCGTCGCTGTCGTTCCTTGGTCTTGGGCAGCAGCCGCCCGCGCCCTCGTGGGGCAGCATGCTGAACGCCGCGCAGCAGTACATGGTCGACGCCCCGTGGATGGCGATCGCGCCCGGCGCAATGATCTTTGTGCTCGTCATTTCATTGAACGTGTTCGGCGACTGCGTGCGCGATGCGCTCGACACCAGGCGCCGCTGAGCACGCCGCCTTTTTCCAGTATCGATACATCATGAACAACGGAGAACCGATCATGCAAGACACCGTCTGGCGGCAGCCAATCGCCACGCCGCATGCATGGCGCCGCGCCGACATGCTCGACAACGATCGCTGGCAGCGCCGCATCACGGCTGCCGAACAGCGCGAGGTCATCGCGGCGCTTCGGCACGCGCAGGCCGCGAAGGTGCCAATGCTGCAATGGCAGACCGGCGACTTTCCGCTCGATACACTGCGTGCGAGTCTCGACGAGATCGCGGCCGAAGTGCGCGACGGCGCGGGCCTCGTGTTGCTCCAGGGCCTCGACATTGCCGGCCTCACCGACGAAGAGGTCTGCATGATCTACTGGGGACTCGGGCTTTATCTTGGCGAGCCGCTCGGCCAGAATCCGAAAGGCGATCTGCTTGGCCACGTGTTCGACTAGGGCCGCGAATACGGAAAAATCGATGTGCGCGGCTACGAGACGAGCGCGTATCTGCCGTACCACACCGACCGCGCGGAACTGCTCGGCCTGATGTGCCTGCGCCAGGGGCTTGCAGGCGGCCTCAGCAGCTACGTAAGTGCAGCGGAGATCTACAACATCATTCTGGCAGAGCATCCCGAATACTTCGGTCTGCTGTACAACGGCTTCTACTACATTCGCCGCGAGGAGGCGCTGACCGGCAACGGCGTATCCGCGCTGCCGCTGCCGGTGTTCGGCCATCGCGACGGCGTGATCCGCTGCCGCTACATCCGCAACCAGATCAATGCGGGCGCGGAAAAGCGCGGCATTGCGCTGACGCCGATGGAGCGCGAAGCCCTCGATTTCTTCGATTCGCTCACGCAGCGCCTCGACCTGCGGCTCGACTTCACCATGGCGCCGGGCGAAATCGCGTTCTGCAACAACCTGACGACGCTGCATTCGCGCACGAGTTTCGTGAATGGCGCGGAGCATCACCAGCAGCGGCACATGCTGCGCCTGTGGTTGCGCTTCAACGAGCCGTGGCCGATTTCCCCACTGTTCGGCGATGACGGCAACTACGTGCTGCACGGCCGCACGGTCGTGTCGACCGAAACCTGAGCACGACGGGCGTGGCGGCCCGGTTTTCTGCCGCGCCAACCCTGCAAACACGATGGCAAAGCTCGATCGATTCCATGCCGAAGCATTTTCAAAATAATAAGTCATCCGAATTTTATTGATGAACGAATGGAATGAAGTCCGCCCGGCGAATCGCGCAGCGTTCACGGACGGTCGTCAGCACCTGTTTGACGTTTTACTGCGCAGCCGCGCCGAAAATCCAGCCGTCCTTTTGGACGCTTATTACTTGGGGAATCCACGATGAAAAAAATGATGATGATCGCCGCGACGACGACCTCGTTAGGCTGCTTGTCGAGCGCACACGCGCAAAGTTCGGTCACGCTGTATGGCGTTGTGGATGCGGGGCTGACGTTCAACAGCAATGCGAAGGGCGAAAAGCAATACGCGATGACGAGCGGCAATGCGTCGGGTTCACGCTGGGGCTTCCGTGGCAACGAGGATCTGGGCGGCGGCCTGAGCACGTTCTTCAGGCTGGAAGGCGGATTCAGCAGTACGAATGGCACAATCGGCCAGGGCGGCACGCTGTTCGGGCGTGGCGCCTACGTGGGCCTCGCCAGCAAGTCGTACGGCTCGGTGTCGGCTGGACGCCAGGCGACGATCCAGTACGACTTCATCAGCCCCTACCCGTCCGGCGGCACCTGGGCTGCATCCGGCATTGGCTACGGCACCCACCTCGGCGATCTCGACGGGCTCGACAACTTCAACCGGATCAACAACGCGGTCAAGTACCTGAGCCCGTCGTTTCGCGGCTTGCAGTTCGGCGCTGATTACAGCTTCGGCGGCGTACCCGGCCAGATGTCGCAGAAGCAGACCTGGGGCGTCGGCGCGCAATACTTGAATGGTCCGCTTGCACTTGCGCTCGCGTTCAACGAGTCGTATCAGCCGAACTACTCGTTCTTCGGCAGCAAGGCGAACGACAGCACGACCGGCAACAACATCACGAACCCGGCGGTAAGCGGCTATGCAACGGCGAGAACGCAGCAGATCTTCGCCGCGGCCGGACAGTATGCGTTCGGTAAGGCAACGTTCGCGTTCACATACACGAACACGCGCTTCGACGACCTCGGCAACGTCAGCGTCACGGGCCTCGGCGGCAAGCCCGCAGCGTTCCGTGGCAATGCCGTGTTCAATATCGTGGAAGGCAACCTGATGTACCAGTTGATGCCCGCGCTGCAACTCGCGCTCGCCTACACGTACACGCACAACGGCAATGCGAATGGCGTAGGGCCGGCGATCTACCACCAGGTGAACGTGGGCGCGGACTACTTCCTGTCCAAGCGCACCGATCTGTTTGTCGATGCGTTCTATCAGCGCGCAGCGGGTACCGATTCGACCGGCGGCCCAGCCGTTGCGGCGATCACGGGCGCGACCGCGTCGAGCTCGAACCATCAGATCGTCGGACTCGTCGGTATTCGCCACAAGTTTTGACCCATGGCCCGGCGCGATGCCTGATTGGAGTGCAACCTTGCACCGCCGCGAAGCAGCATTCCAGACATCACGAACATCCGCGCCGGTCCGCGCACTGTCCGATTTCGTGGTACACCACATAAATGGGCGATGCGCGGAACTGGCCACGAATAGCCACGCTGCGGCATCTGTATGGCATACCCCTTGCTTTTAATGGACACAGCCTGCCTGCCGTCTTCTACTTCTACCGGAAATCGGATGTCGAACTCCATCACGAACAACGAGAAACCCGCTGCCGCATTCGATGCTCGACGCCGGACGGTCCTGCGTGCTGGCGCTGCCGCGGTCGCGCTCGCAATGCCGGCAATCGTGCGGGCGGATCCCAAGGTGCTGTACGTGAATTCGCAGGGCGGCACGTGGGAAGCCGCCGCGCGCAAGAACCTGTTCGATCCCTTCACGAAAGCGACGGGCATTGCGATCAAGACCGCAACCGGCGCGTCGTTCGCAAAGCTCGCGCTTCAGGCGCGCAACGGCGTGTACGAGTTCGATATCCAGACCGTCGGCGCGCCGAGCGTGATTCAGGCAATGAACGCCAACCTGCTCGAACCGGTCAACTACTCGGTATTCGGGCGCGACACGGTGCCCTCGAACCTGATTCTCGAGAGCGGCGTGTGCAATCACGCGTACTCGACGAACATCTGCTTCAACACAAAGAAGTTCGCGCCGGGTTCAATCAAGACATGGAAGGACTTCTGGGACCAGCAGCGCTTCCCCGGCCCGCGCTCGCTTGGCCGCACGCTGTCGCAGACCATCGTGTTCGCGCTGCTCGCTGACGGCGTGCCGCGTGACAAGCTGTATCCGATCGACCTCGACCGGGCGTTCCGCAGCCTCGACAAGATCAAGAACAGCGTGCGTGTGTGGTGGACCACGGGCCCGCAGATTCGCGAACTGCTCGGCGGCGGCGAGGTGGACATGGCGTCGGTATGGCACGCGCACGGCGTCGCGCTGCGCGACAGCGGCGCGCCCGTCGAGATCGTCTGGAACGAGTTCACGATGGACCGCACGTACTGGATTGTGTCGAAGGGCACGCCGCGCGCGGACTATGCATGGGAATTCATCAAATTCGCATTGCAGCCGAAGAACAACGCGGGCTTTTGCGTCGACGGCGCATACGGGCCGGTCAATCCAGCCGCGTTCGCGTACCTTAGCCCGGAGCAGACGAAAAACATGCCGACGAACCCGAAGTACGCGAGCGGTGCAATCGAATTCGACGGCCGCCAGATGGGCGACGTGATGAACCAGGCGGAGCGGCGTTTCCAGCGCTGGCTTCAGCAATGACCATGCGCGCAAACGCCCTTGAGCGCCCCACCGCGCTGAATGCGGTCATTGCGGTTTGCGTGGCCGCGTTCATTCTGGCGCCCATGCTGATCGTCGTGCCAATGTCGTTCAGCACCGCGCGCTCGTTCGAGTTCCCGCCGCCCGGTTACTGGCTCGGCCACTATCGCGCGTACTTCACGGCTGACTGGCTGAAGCCGACGCTGAACAGCGTGCTGATCGCAATCGTGTCGAGCATTGTCACGCTGCTTGTCGCGACACCGGCCGCTTTCGCGGTGAACCGCCGCGAGTTTGCGGCGCGCCGCACGCTCCAGATCATGCTGCTGCTGCCAATGCTCGTGCCGAGCATCATCATGGCGATCAGCTACTACACGGTGTTCGGCCGCATTGGGCTGAACCAGACGTACCTTGGCGTCGTGCTTGCGCACACCTGCATTTCGATCCCGGTCGTGCTGATCGCGATGGCGGCGCCGCTGCGCAATCTCGACCGCAATCTGGAGCGCGCCGCGCTGATCTGCGGCGCGACGCAAGTGCAGATGTTCCGCTACGTCACCCTGCCGCTGCTGCGTCCGGCGTTCGTGATCGCCGCGTTCTTCGCGTTCATTCATTCTTTTGATGAAGCGACGATCTCGCTGTTCATTTCGAGCCGCGAGGTGGCCACGCTGCCCAAGCGCATGTTCTCCAGCATCAATCTCGACGCCGATCCGGTGATTGCCGTCGCTTCCACATTCCTGATCGCCGCCGCGCTGACCGTGATGGTCGCGATGGCCGCATTCTCGCGACGCCGCGAGGCCTCGAAGGATCATCGATGAATAGCCATAACGCACAGGCGGCAGCAACCGCACCGCCCGCCGTCACTTCGGCGCGCAGCAACGGCGCGCGCCGCGCACGCGCAATGCGCTCTGTTCCAACCTGGCTGCTGCTGGCACCGGCGCTCGTCTATCTGCTCGCAACGTTCGGCGTTCCGCTCGCGAACACGTTCTGGACCAGCATTTCAGACCCGACGCTCGGTCTCGACAACTATCGGCACGTGTTCACCGATCCGATCTATCTGACGGTCTACCTGCGCACTGCGGCGGTCGCGCTGTCTGTTACCGCACTGTGCCTGCTGCTCGGCTATCCGCTCGCCTACTACATGGCGCGCAAGGGCGGCGTCGCGGCCACGGTGATGCTTGCGATCACCGGCCTGTGCTTCTGGATCAGCTTTCTGGTGCGGACCTATGCGTGGACCGTCATCCTCGGCAACCACGGGCCGTACAGCGAGATCGCGCGCGCGTTCGGCATCAATCCGCCGCCGGTGCTGCTGTTCACGACCGCCGCGTCGTTGATCGCGCTCACGCACATCCTGCTGCCGTACATGGTGCTTACGCTGTACGTCGTGCTCGCGAAGATCGACACCAGCCTGATCCGCGCCGCGCACAGCCTCGGCGCGAGCCGCCATCAGACGTTCTGGCGTGTGATCGCTCCGCTCTCGCTGCCGGGCGTCGTCAGCGGCTCGCTGCTCGTGTTCATCTTCTGCATCGGCTTTTATGTCACGCCGACGCTGCTCGGGTCTCCGCGCGACATGATGATTTCGAGCCTGATTGCCGACGAGATCGAATCGCTGCTCGACTTCGGCACCGCCTCCGCGCTGTCGATGGTGCTGCTTGCCGCGATCATGGCCATGCTGTTCGTGTACGACCGGCTGCTCGGCTTGCAACGGATCGCAGAATGAACGCAAACCCTTCGTTGTCCGTTGTATTCTCCGATCTGAGTGCACTGTTTGCGCCGCGCAGCATCGCGATCGTCGGCGCGACCGACCGGCCGGGGCCGGCCACGCGCATTCGCGCGTCGCTCGATGCGCTCGGCTTCGACGGCGAACTGCATGCCGTCAATCCCGCACGCGCCGAGGCGCTCGGCCGTCCATGCGCTCCGTCGCTCGCCGCGCTTGACCGCACGCCGGACGTCGCGCTGCTGT
Source organism: Caballeronia sordidicola (assembly GCF_001544455.2). Lineage (GTDB taxonomy): Bacteria > Pseudomonadota > Gammaproteobacteria > Burkholderiales > Burkholderiaceae > Caballeronia > Caballeronia sordidicola. The sequence continues at coordinate 43,327 of NZ_FCOC02000027.1, read as the reverse complement.
GCGTTGGCCCAGAGCGCGTTGCGGCTGCGGTGCTCGACGCCGCGCAAGCCGGCGTGAAAGGCGTCGTGTCGTATGCGAGCGGCGTCGGTGCGACACGTCATGAGGGACTTGCGTCGCTCGACGTGATCCGGGCCGCGTGCATGGACGCCGGCATCGCGTTCTGCGGCCCCGACTGCATGGGCATCCTCAATCCTGCGACCCGCTCGACGCTCTACATGGGCGAAGTGCTGGATGCGTCGTCTATTGGCGGCGACGTCGCGTTGATCACGCAGAGCGGTTCGATGGCGATCGGACTCGTGACCGACGTGCGCCGCTTCGGCTATAGCCACGTCATCTCAACTGGTGCCGAGGCGGTGCTGAGCGCCGCCGACTATCTGGCTGCGCTGGCCGACGACCCGGCGACGCGCGTGATCGCACTGTTCCTCGAGGCGGTTCGCGATATCCACCGCTTCGTGGCCGCCGCAGAACGCGCGCGCGAGCGCGGCAAGCCCGTTGTCGTGCTGAAGGTCGGCAAGACCACGCTCAGCCGGGAGGCCGCGCTCGGTCACACAGGCGGCATTGCTGGCGACGCGCGGGTGTTTTCAGCACTGCTCGCGCGGCACGGCTGCATCGAGGTTTCGACGCTTGAGGAACTGACCGAAACCGTGGTCTGCCTGCGCGCCGCGCGGCGGCCCGCTGGCGGCGGCATCGGCATCGTGAGTCCGTCTGGCGGGCATGTTGAATACGCGCTCGATATTGCCGCGCGCGCGGGCATCGACTTGCCCGCGTTGCCAGAACAGCAGCGCGCGTTGCTCGCGGCGACGATCGGCACGGTATCCGCGCACGGCAATCCGGTCGATGCATGGGGCAATGGGGACTACGAAACAAATCTGCGCGCGGGCCTCGCTGCCTTCGCCGCATCGCCCACGCATGCGGCAGTCGTGCTCGTGACCGACACGATGGACAGCCAGCCGACCCGGCCAACCCGCTATGTGGATGCATTGCTCGACGTGGCGGCCACGTCGGACAAGCCGTTCTATCTGCTCAGCTCGCGCGCGGGGCTGTTCCGCCGTGAATACGCGGACCGCCTGGCCGCGCATGGTGCGAGCCAGCTGGCCGGCGTCGAGCCCGCGTTGCGCGCGATCGCGAACGGCGCCGCCTGGCGAGCGGCTACGCCGTTGGCGCTGCGCGTGCGCCAGTCCGCCGCCGCGTTGCATGGCGCGCTCGCCAATACGCTGCCGGCCGGGAAGCACTGGCTCGATGAAGCGAAGGCGAAAGCATGGCTGCGCGACCTCGGGCTCCAAACGCCGCGTGGCTTGCTCGCCCGAGCGACAGATGACCCGGCGACACTTGCAGCCGGCCTTGGTTTTCCGGTTGCGCTGAAGGTCATCGACGAACGGATTGCGCATCGCACGCCCTACGGCCTCGTGCAACTCGACCTCGATAGCGTCGACGCGGTCACGCACGCGGCCGCCACGATCCGTGCGCGTCTTGCCGAGCACTTCCCCGCGTGCCGCGACGTGCCGCTCCTCGTGGAACGGATGACCGGCCCCGGCCTCGATTTGTTTGTCGCCGCGAGCACCGACCCTGAATGCGGGCCGATGCTGATGCTCGGCTTCGGCGGCTTCCTTCTCGAAACGGTGCGCGACGTGGTCGCGATTCCGTTGCCGCCGCGCGAGGGCGAAGTGGCCGCCCGGCTCGCGCAAAGCGGGCTTGGCCGTTTTCTCACGAGCCGTTCCGGCGCGCTGTTCGGCGGCGTCGAGCCGATCGTGCGGTTCGCGGAAACCATCGGCGACCTTTATGTCGCGGCGAACGGCCGGCTCTCGCTGATCGAACTGAACCCGGTCCGCCTCACCGACCGCGCGGCGGTGCCCGTCGTGCTCGATGCGCTGATCGCCACCGCCGAGGAACACACCGCATGATCGATACGCTGCTCGCCGAACAGCACGGGCCGATCCGCGTGCTGACCCTGAACAAGCCGCACAAGCTGAACGCAATCGACGCGGACATGCTTATAGAACTGGCCGCGCAGATCGAAGCGGCGGACGCGGACAAAACGATCGCCCTCACGGTGATTCGTGGCGCCGGCCGGGCGTTCTCGACGGGTTTCGACATGAGCGCGGGCGGTTCGTCCGAAGCGGCCGGTCCGCGCCTGCGCGCCAATCTCGAACGCTTTCTCGCGATCTGGCGCGCGCGCAAGCCGGTCGTGGCGGCAGTCGACGGTTACGCGCTCGGCGCTGGCTTCATCCTCGCGAACCTGTGCGACTTCGTGTACGCGTCCGAGCGCGCGACATTCGGCGAGCCGGAGATCCGCTACTGGAATCCGGCGTCGATCACGATCCTGCCGTGGATTGTCGGCGTGCGCCGCGCGAAGCAGCTGCTGTTTTTCGGCCGCTCGCTCGATGCGCGCACAGCGCTCGACTGGGGCCTCGTCAACGAGGTGCTGCCGGAGGCGAGCTTCTTCGACGCGGTGCTCGACGCCGTGCGCCCGCTCGCACATCTGCATCCGGATGGCGTCGCGGCGCTGAAGCGCTCGATCAATGGCGGCTTCGACGTCGCTGGTTTTGTCGATGCGCTGCGTGCGGGCGTCGATACGATCGCGCCGCTTTACGAACCGGATGCGCCGTCGAAACTCGCGGCGCGCGCCGAAGTCGAGCGGCTTGGATTCAAGGCGTACATCCATCATCGCGACTCACTGCTGGGGAATTGAACCGATGTCACATTTACAGCTTGTAGGCGTATCGAAGGACTATGGCGCGGTGCAGGCCGTGGTCGACGCGGTGCTCGACGTTCAGGATGGCGAATTTGTCAGCCTGCTCGGGCCGAGCGGATCGGGCAAGACGTCCACGCTGATGATGATCGCCGGCTTCGAGGAGCCGAGCGCCGGCAGCATTCTGCTCGGCGGACGGCGCGTCGAAAACGTGCCGGCGAACCAGCGCGACATCGGCATGGTGTTTCAGAGCTATGCGCTGTTTCCGCACCTGTCGATTGCGGAGAACGTCGCGTTTCCGCTGAAGGTGCGCAAGTGGAAGCGCGCGGATATCGACGCTTCGGTCAAGCGCGTGCTGGCGCTGGTCGGCCTCGCCGACAAAGCCGCGCGCCTGCCGAAGCAGCTCTCCGGCGGGCAGCAGCAGCGTGTCGCGCTTGCGCGTGCGCTGGTCTACGAGCCGAAGCTGCTGCTGCTCGACGAGCCGCTGAGCGCGCTCGACAAGAACATGCGCGAGCAGATGCAGATCGAATTGCGCCGCATCCACCGGCAGATCGGCATCACGACACTGTATGTGACGCACGACCAGAGCGAAGCCATGACGCTGTCGGACCGCATTGTGGTGTTCAACCACGGCCGTATCGAGCAGGTCGGCACGCCGCTCGACGTCTATGCGCGGCCGGTCAGCCGGTTCGCCGCGACCTTCATAGGCGACAGCAATATCTTCGATGGCCGGCGCGGTGCGCACGCCGACGAACTGGTCGCGGACGGCGGCCTCACGCTGCGTGCGGCGTGCCCGCTGCCAGCCGATGCGGGATGCGTGCTGGTGCGCCCGGAGGACATGCGGATCGGCGAGTTGCCCGCGGGCATTGTCGCGAATACCGCGTCCGCGCAGATCAGCAGCGTGCTGAACATGGGATCGAGCGTCCTCGTGATCGCGCGGCAACACGGTTACGACGCGCGCGAGCTTCGGGTGCAGACGTCGGCCACGGCTCTCGCGGGCGCAGGCGAAGGCGCGACGATCCCGCTGTGGTGGACGAGCGCGAGCACGTGGCCGATTCCCCCCGACGCAGTGCGCCACTGAACGCGCGCCCTATCCGTTTCCGGCTTCGCGGCTTCACAAGTTCGCTGCCGCCTCGTAAATCAAGGAGTTTTTCATGCACGCCAATAAACGCCCCGACAAGATGAAGCTGGGCGCTTTCTTCCATCCGACCGGGCACCACGTCGCGGCATGGATGCATCCGGATTCGCAGATCGATGCGGGTACGAACTTCCAGCACTACCTGAGCCTCGCGCAGGCGGCCGAGCGGGGCAAGTTCGACCTGATGTTCCTCGCGGACAGTCTCTCGGTGCGCGACGCGCCAGCCGAGGCGCTCAGCCGATGGCCCCAGTACACCGTGTACTTCGAACCGATCACGCTGCTGTCGGCAATTGCCGCGTGCACCAGGCATCTCGGGCTCGTCGCGACTGCTTCAACAAGCTATAGCGCGCCGTACAATGTCGCGCGCGCGTATGCGTCGCTCGATCACATCAGCGGCGGCCGTGCGGGCTGGAACGTGGTGACGTCGGCGGGTGCGTCGGTCGCCGCGAACTTCGACAACCTGTCCTACCCGCACGACGAACGCTATGAGCGCGCGGTCGAATTCGCGGAAGTGGTGCGCGGCCTATGGGACAGTTGGGACGACGACGCGTTCGTGCGTGACCGTGCGAGCGGCCGATACTTCGATCCGGCCAAGGTCCATACGCTCGACCACGTGGGCGCGCATTTTTCGGTGAAGGGTCCGCTGAACGCTGCGCGGCCGCCGCAAGGGCATCCGGTGCTGTTCCAGGCAGGCGGCTCGCCGCCGGGCCGCGAGCTGGCCGCGCGGCTGTGCGAGGCGGTGTTCACGCCGCTGCATACGCTCGATGCCGCGCAGTCGTTCTATCAGGACGTGAAGGCGCGCATGGAACGCTACGGACGCCGCGCGGACCAGTTGAAGATCATGCCGGGGCTGAACCCGGTTGTCGGCCGCACGCGTCAGGAGGCGCTGGACAAGCACCAGTACCTGCAATCGCTGATTCATCCGGATGTCGGACTCGAACTGCTGTCGAACGCGCTCGGCGGCTATGACCTGTCGCGCTGCGATCCGGACGGCCCGCTGCCGGACGAACTCGACGCAATGCACACCGAGGGCGGACAGACCCAGTTCCGCAATGTGCTCAACTGGGCGCGCAACGAGAAGCTGACGATCCGCCAGCTTTACGAGCGCTTTGCGGGTGCGCGCGGCCAACGGACCGTGATTGGTACGGGCGAGGAGATCGCGGACCAGATGCAGGAATGGTTCGAGGCATATGGCGTAGACGGCTACCTGATCCAGCCGCCGTATTTGCCGGGCGGACTCGACGAATTCGTGGCCGATGTGATTCCGGTGCTGCAGGATCGCGGTCTCTTTCGCACCGAATACGAAGGCGGCACGCTGCGCGAGAACCTCGGCCTCGACCGGCCGAAGAGCCGCTACGCGAGCGCGGGTTGAATCGCCGGCTTCCTGTGCGAATGCGTGAAAAAAAGCGAGGGCGTTAAGGCCTTCGCTTGATACTCTCGCGGCCGCACCTCACAGTCGAACATCATCATCGTGCTGCGCCGCGCCTCCCGCTGTTTCGAACGATGCATCGTCTATCGAGGCCGAATACGCGAATGCGCTGCAGTCCGCCACTTGCGCAATACGCCCCTGATGCAGCTGGATGACACGGTCGGCCAGGCCGAAACAGCGGTCATCGTGCGAGATCACGATCAGCGTCTTGCCCTGCCGCTTCAGGTCGGGAAGCATCTCCGTGTAAAAGAAGCGGCGGAAAGTCGGATCCTGGTCGGCGGCCCATTCGTCGAGCACCATCCACGGACGGTTTTCCAGATATGCATGAACCAGCGCCAGCCGCTTGCGCTGTCCCGCCGACAGGTCGATGGTCGAAAACGCGCCATTTTCGATCCGCACTTTCTGGCCCAGTTCGAGATGATCCAGATAACCGCGCGCGCGTTCGATGGTCGCCGCGTCATTGACCACCAGATCATCGAACAGGTGATAGTCAGAAAACACCGCTGAAAATTGCTGGCGATAATCGTCGAGCTTGTCATCGGGCACCGGCTGTCCGTCGACCAGCAATTCACCATGCACCGGCGAATATAGCGACAGCAGCAGCTTGAGCAACGTTGTCTTGCCGCATCCATTCTCTCCAACAATGAAGAGCGTCTCGCCCCGCCTGATTTCAAGGTCGATGGGTCCAAGCTGAAACCCGGCGGCAGTGCCCACTTGGGGAAACGCAAACACCGCGCGGCGCAACGCGATGCCTTGCATTGGCGCTGCAGCGGGCGCGGCCGGCCGCGCATCGAGAAGCCGTGCTTCGCGATTCTCGAACTGGCTCGAAAGCTCGGCGATGCGCCGGAACGACACCCGCGCCTGGATCAGCGCCAGCACGCCGCCCGCAACCTGTTCTATCGGTCCGCGAATATAAAGCAGCACGATCACGAACCCGCTGACCAGGCGCGAGTCGATGCCAAGCCGGTTCTGCATCACAAGAATCACGCCGATCACCACGAAAAACAGCGTCGTGCCGATTGCGCCCGTGGCGTAGAAAAGCCGCATCGCGCGAATCTTCAGTGCGCTAATCATATCAGCCGCGCCCGAAAGCTGTTCGGCGTGCACGCGGTTGCGCCGCTCGCGGTTCAGGCGCAGTTCCTTCGCGCCTTCGGTGATCGCGCGATATTGCTTTTGCAGGTCGTCCTGCGCGCCGCGCACGCCCTGATAGTGATGATCCCAGCGCATGGACGCGTAGTGGTTGATCCACACCCCGATCAGGATGGCGGCCAGCGCGAGCAGGAACAGCGGCGGCGAAAGCACGAGCATATAGACCACGCAGCCGAGCGCGACCGTCAGCGCCACGGCGAAGCTCGGGAAGTTGAACGTGAAGGCGCTGACGGTGTCGACGTCACTGTTGAGCGTGGCGAGCAAACGGTGCACGCGATAACGCTCCACCGCCGCGATCGGCGCGCAGACGATCCGCGCGGAAATGTCCTTGCGCAGCGACGCCACGATCTTCTGGCCAATCATGCTGTTGCCCACGCCCGAGATTGCGTTGCCCGCCAGCGTCAGCACGACCAGCCCGATAAACGTCCACACCGTGGCGGCGGAAATTCCGCCAGGCGCGTGCAATCCGTCGTTAATGGTCGCCAGAAGCCACGCGGTACTCAGGCCCGCGAGCGCGCCCATCGCGGTGACGAACAGGCACAGATGCCAGAACGGCCGGAACAGCCGGAGAAACTCGCGGCCAACATGGACGTCCGGCGTGGCGTCATCCTTCGATTGATCAGTCATCCTATGCTCTCCCACGACGCGGCCATGCCGCGCGTTGCCACGCCGCGCAGCAGCGCGGCATCTCGTTGTTGCACCGGCCGCGCGGACGCGGACTTCATCGGACCACGCATACCGGTTCGCCCGTATGCGGATGCGGCATCACGACCATCGGGATGCCGTAGATTTCCTCCAGCCGCGCCGACGTCATGATCTCGGCGGGCGTGCCGCGCGCGCATAGTTTGCCGCCGCGCAGCGCAATGATCTCGTCGCAGAAACGTACCGCCATGTTGACGTCGTGCAGCACGACCACCACGCCAAGCCCACGCGCGCGCGACAACTCCTGTACCAGCGACAGCACCTCGACCTGATGCGCCACGTCGAGGGCCGAAATGGGTTCATCGAGCAGCAGGCAGTCGGCGTCCTGCGCGACCGGCATCGCCAGCCAGACGCGTTGCCGTTCGCCGCCGGAGAGTGTGTCGACAAGACGGTCGGCGAAGCGCTCGACGTCGGTCAGCGCCATGGCCTCCTCCACCTTCGCGTGGTCTTCCGGACGGAAGCGGCCGAGCGCGCCATGCCACGGATGACGGCCGAAACGCACCAGTTCGCGCACCAGCACGCCCGCCGCCGACGGTGTGCTGCGGCAGATACGCAAGCTTGCGCGCAAGCCCGCGGCCCGGCCACGCATCGAGCGATTCGCGTTCGAAACGGATATCGCCGTGGGTGGGCAACTGCTGACGCGCGAGCAGCTTGATCAGCGTGGATTTGCCCGAGCCATTGTGACCAATCAGGCAAATCACGCGATGCGGCTCCAGCGTGAGCGAAAGCGGATGCAGCAGCGTTCGCCCGGGCACGGCGAAACTGACGCCGGAAAGCTCGAACATCGGAGACGGCACCGGCGGGTGCGCGGACAGCGGTCCCGCGGCATGCAGAGGCGCGGCGAGGACGGTGGATGAAGTCATGAACGTTTCCATGGAACACTCGCGGGGCGCGTCACTCGCGCTCGCGCCAAAGCAGGAACAGGAAATACGGGCCGCCCACGAAGGTGGCGAGCAGCCCGGCGGGCATCTGGTACGGAAACAGCAAATTGCGGCCGAGCCAGTCGGCGGCGACCAGCATGGCGGCGCCCAGCAACGCGGCGCCGCTCACCTGCATCACGGGCCGGCGCAAGCCAAGCAGCCGCGCAATATGCGGCACCATCAGGCCAACAAACGAGATCGGCCCGATGATCAGCGTGGTCCTGGTCGATGGAAAAATCGTCTCGCGCACGGTCCACACGGGCGTACGCGATCGCCTGAACGCCGAGGTTCTGTCGGGACTGAGCGCTGGCGAGCGCCTCGTCACGAGCATCAGCCGCGTTCACGCCGCCGACGGGAGATTCCAGTGGTAGGCGCGCCGCTGATCGAGTTGCGCGCCATCTGGAAGTCGTATGGCGGCCGCGCGGCTGTCGATGGCGGCACGGCAGCGCCTTCCGTTGATGTGCTGCGCGGCGTAAGCCTGCAGATCGCGGCCGGCGAATTCGTTGCGATTGTCGGCGTATCGGGTTCCGGAAAGTCGACGCTGATGCATATTTTCGGCTGCCTCGACAGACCAAGCGCAGGCGAATACCGCTTCGCCGGCAAGGACATCGCGAACTTCAACGCCGATGAACTCGCGTGGTTGCGGCGCGAAGCGTTTGGCTTCGTATTCCAGGGATATCACCTGATCGCGACAGAAACGGCGCGTGAAAACGTCGAGATTCCTGCCATCTATTCAGGTGTCCCAACGCAGGAACGCGCCGAACGCTCCGTCGCATTGCTGAGCCGGCTCGGGCTTGCAGGACGGCTCGATCATCGGCCCGGGCAATTGTCCGGCGGACAGCAGCAACGGGTATCGATAGGCCGTGCGTTGATGAACGGCGGCCACATCCTGCTCGCCGATGAACCCACGGGCGCACTCGATTCCCGCAGCGGCGCGGAAGTCATGGCGCTGCTGCAGGAACTGGCCGCGGCCGGGCATACGGTCATCCTCATCACGCATGATCGCGAGGTCGCCGCGTGCGCGCATCGTGTGATCGAAATCCGCGACGGTGAAATTGTCAGTGACTCGGGCGTAGCTGCAGGCTTGGGCGCTGGCTCACGCACCACAGCGCCCGCGTCGCTGGATGCAGCCGCGTTCATTGCATCCATGGCTGAAGGCGTCGCGCACACGGCGTCGCTCTTCACCGACTCGCGCGAGGCATTGCGCGCCGCGTGGCGCGTGCTGTGGATCAACCGTTTTCGTACCCTGCTGACGCTGCTTGGAATCATTATCGGCGTGGCGTCGGTGATCGTCATGCTCGCCATTGGAGCGGGCACGGAGCGCGAAGTCATTGCAAAGATGGCGAGCTTCGGCACCAACCGGCTGTATGTGACGCCGGGCGGCGACAACACGCGGGGACCGGGCGGCACGCTGTCCACGGCGGACGCGCAGCAAGTGCGCGAAGTGCCCAATGTCACGGCCGCGACGCCGTTTCTGCAAGGACACGTGACGCTCCGGTACAGCAATGTCGATGTTCAGACCACGCTGTGGTCCGTCACCGACGAGGCATCGCGCGTACTGAACTGGAAGCCGAGCTGCGGAACGTTCTTCAGCGCCGACGATGAACGCGATCTCGCTGCCGTTGTGCTGCTTGGCAAGCGCGTCAGCGAAAAGCTTTTTGGCGATGCGGACCCCGTTGGCCACTATGTGCTCGTGAACAACGTGCCTTTCGAAGTCATTGGCGAACTGGAGGAAAAAGGCGCGACATCCGGAGACGCGGACGACGATAACGTCGTGCTCACGCCTTTCTCCACGGGCAGCCGGCGCGTGGTGGGCACGACCAATCTGTCGTGGATATCCGTGCTGATAGACCGGCTCGATCTCGCCGATGAAACCGCAAAGCAGATTGGCGATGTCCTCGCGGCAAGCCACCTTATCCGCGACTTCCAGGTCTACAACCGGGCGGCTTCGGTCAAGGCGCAGACGGAAACGCAGAATACGCTCACGGTCATGCTTGGGCTGATCGCCGCCATATCGCTGCTTGTGGGCGGTATCGGCGTCATGAACATTATGCTCATGACGGTCAGGGAACGCACGCGCGAGATTGGTATCCGCATGGCGACAGGCGCGCGGCAACGCGATATCTTGCGGCAGTTCCTGACCGAAGCAACGCTCGTGTCCGGAATTGGCGGGGTGCTGGGCGTGGCCGCCGGCTTGCTGATCGGCGCCGCGCTGATTGCAGCGGACGTGGCCGCCATTTTCTCGGTGCGGGCCATTGCTGGCGCTTTCGCCTGCGCGTTGCTGACCGGCCTCGTGTTCGGCTTCATGCCGGCGCGCAAGGCGGCGCGGCTTGACCCGGTCGTCGCGCTGGCGAGTGAATGACGTCATGAAAAACTGGGCTATCCTCGGCGCGTTGCTGGTGTTGTCGGGTTGCGGTTCAACACTGCCCCGGCAGACGTCGGGCGTGGTTCCTCCTGACGCATGGCGCTATGCATCGGGGCCTGTCCATCGCGATCAGGTCAAGGCCGACTGGTGGCGCAGCTTCGGCAATCCGGAACTCGATACGCTCGTCACACGCGCGGCGGCCGGCAGTTTCCACGTCGCGGCCGCGATCGCGAGGGTCGAGCAAGCCCGGGCGTCGGCGCGGATTGCAGGTGCGGCGCTGCTGCCGACCGTCACCGGTTTCGCCGATGCCAGCCGTCAAGGCGGATTGCTCGTCAACAATACGGGGCAGCAAGGTACAGGCTTCGACCCTGGTCTCGCCGCGAGTTTCGAACTCGACTTCTGGGGACGCAACCGCGCCCTTCGCGACGCTGCATCGGCGAATCTGCGTGCTTCGGTTTTCGATCGCGATACGGTCGTCTTGAGCGTCACGTCGGATGTCGCGAACACCTGGTTGCAAACGGTGGCGCTGCGCGAACGCGGCACGATCGCGCAGCAGAATCTGACGGCAGCGCAGCGGGTGCTGGCCATTATAGAGTCGCAGTTCCGCGCGGGTGCCGCAACCCCGCTCGATCTGGCGCAGCAGCGCGGTCTGGTTGCAACTCAGCGCCGTAACGTTGCGTTGCTGCATCAGGCGGCCAACGACAGCGAGGCGACGCTTGCCGTGTTGCTTGGCGTGCCGCCGTCGGGTTTTGAACTCGCCACTACACCGCTCGACGATCTGCAGATACCGCGTATCGATGCAGGCGTTCCGTCTATCGATGCAGGCGTTCCGTCGGCGTTGTTGACCCGGCGCCCCGATATCGCTGCGGCTGAGGCGCAGCTCGAAGCCGCGAACGCCAATGTCGCAGCTGCCCGCGCCGCAATGCTGCCCAGCGTCACGCTGACCGGTTCCATAGGCTCGGGCAGCGACCGGCTAAGCGGGCTTTTCGATCATTCGTTGTACGGCATTGCAGCGGGGCTCGCCGCGCCGGTTTTCAACGCGGGTTCTCTTGCGGCGGGTCGCGATCTGGCTATCGGGCAAAAGGACGAATTGCTGGCGCGATACCGCCAGGCGATCGTTGCATCGTTCGCCGATGTCGAGCGTGCGCTCAACGCAGTGGCCGGCGCGAACGCGCAGCGGGCCGCGCAGGACGAAGCGCTCGCAGAAGCACGGCGCGCGTTCGCGCTCGCGCAAAGCCGCTATCGCGCGGGCTCGGAGACGCTGCTGGTCGTGCTCAATGCACAGCAAACCATCTATGCCGCCGAGGATGACGCGGTACAGGTTCGCCTCGGGCAACTGCAAGCGGCTGTGTCGCTGTATCGGACGCTTGGCGGAGGCTGGCGGGATGGCGATGGCGTGGACGCGGCTCATGGGGTGAGCCAGATTTCGCGCCGGTGATCCTGTGCGGCGGGTCATCGGCGGCGCTCTTTTTCGCCTTGAACATGGCGGCGGCCCTCGCCCACGAATCGATCACAAATGAATGGTTTGCGCCTGCTTCAGGGCGAGCCATACCATGCCTTCGCGCAGGCCGTCGAGCACCGCCTCGCGTTCGGTCTTGAAGGTTTGCCAATGGCGAAACCGATGCTTGAACTCGCCGCTCGCGCCGCCATGCTCAACCTGGACGTCGCACGAAAAACCATCCGCGATGGTGACCGTATCCACCGAGACGCTCCAGCCCTCTCCGCTGACCTTACCTTTGAGTGTCATGTTGCCGCTCGCCTCATACCGCGTTGATGACGACCTTCAACGCATGGGTATCGGCGGCTTGACCGAACGTTTCGTAGGCCTTCAGCATGTCGTTGAGACTGAAACGGTGCGTGATCAGCTTGTTGGCTTCCAGCTTGCCGGCACGCACGGTCTTGAGCAGCATCGGCGTGCTGACGGTGTCCACGAGCCGCGTCGTGATCGATATGTTGCGATCCCACAGGTGCTCCAGATGCAGATCGGCTTTCACGCCATGCACGCCCACGTTGGCGATCGTGCCGCCGGGCGCGATGATCGCTTCGCACATTTCGAAGCTGGCGGGCACGCCGACCGCTTCGATTGCACAGTCCACGCCCACGCCTTCGGTCAACTTCATGATCTGCTCTACCGCGTCTTCCTGGCTGATATCCACGCACGCAGTCGCGCCGAAGGTCCGCGCAATCTCAAGCCGGTTCGCATCGCGATCGATCATGATGATCTGCGCGGGCGTGTAGAACTGCGCGGTCAGCAATGCGGCGAGCCCGATAGGACCCGACCCCACGATAGCCACCGTGCTGCCCGGCTGCACCCGCCCGTTGAGCACGCCGCACTCGAAGCCGGTAGGAAGAATGTCGGAGAGCATGACGAGGGCTTCTTCATCGGCGTCGGCGGGAATGGGGTACAGGCTCGTCTCGGCGTGCGGTATCCGCACATATTCGGCCTGTGTGCCGTCGATCCGGTTCCCGAGTATCCAGCCACCGGTCGTGCAATGCGAATACATGCCGCGGCGGCAATATTCGCATTTGCCACACGACGTAATGCATGAAATGAGCACGTGATCGCCCGGTTTGAACGTCGATACCGCGGCGCCGACTTCCTCGATCACGCCCACGCCCTCGTGCCCGAGAATCCGGCCGGGCTCGCAGGTCGGAACATCGCCCTTGAGGATATGGAGGTCGGTGCCGCAAATCGTCGTATGAGTGACTTTGACAATGGCGTCGGTTGCTGAAACGAGTTTCGGCACAGGCCGCTCGTCCAGCGATTTCTTGCCGGCTCCGTGGTACACGAGTGCTTTCATCGTCAGGCTCCTGAGGGTGAGTGAACGGTGCGTCCAAGCCAAACTCTATGCGCGCAAGCGGTCTTCCGGTTGACCTGAATCAAGTAATCGATACGGCGTAGCCCCGCATGCGTTGGGCCGCTCCAATTGACTTGCATCAACGTTTCATTCGCCGGACGCTTCATAGTCGTTCAAGCAGCACACTCAGTATTTCGCGGGGAAGCGTGGCTGCTTGCATGACGAATGAAAGGAGCGAACTTGGATATTCGCCGCGAAGGCACTCGAATCGAAACGTCGCCCGAGGCTGCGCCAGACACGCGCGGCCCGGAATCCCGCGCGCGTGTAATCGCGGTGAGAGGCGCGATCGTGGACGTCGTGTTCGAGCATGGCGACCTGCCGCTTATCGACGAATCCCTGACGATTCTCGCGGACCAGGGGCCACCGGTCACAGCCGAGGTCCAGGCGCATCTGGACGAATACACGGTGCGCGCGCTCGCGCTGCAAGCCACGAACGGGCTGCGGCGCGGCACGCCGGTCCTCGCATCGGGCGGTCCGATACAGGTCCCGGTTGGCGAAGCGCTGCTCGGTCGTCTCGTCGATGTCACCGGCACGCCGGGCGATGGCGGCGCACCTTTCGCGAGCGACGTGCCCCGGCGTCCGATTCATCGCCTGCCGCCGTCGTTCGCGTCGCAAAGCGCATCGACGGAGATATTCTGGACGGGCATCAAGGTCATCGACCTGCTAACGCCGCTTGCACAAGGCGGCAAGGCGGCAACGTTCGGCGGCGCAGGCGTCGGCAAGACCGTGCTCGTGATGGAACTGATCCACGCGATGGTCACGCGCTACGAAGGCATCTCGGTTTTCGCGGGCGTGGGCGAGCGTTCGCGCGAAGGCCACGAGACGCTGCTCGACATGCGCGGTTCAGGCGTTTTGCCGCGTACCGTGCTGGTGTATGGGCAGATGAACGAACCGCCCGGCGCGCGCTGGCGCGTGCCGCTGACCGCGCTCACCATCGCGGAATATTTTCGCGACGAACGCCGCCAGAACGTGCTGCTCCTGATGGACAACGTGTTCCGGTTCGTCCAGGCGGGCGCCGAAGTGTCGGGCCTGCTCGGACGCCTGCCCTCGCGGGTCGGTTATCAGCCCACGCTTGCGTCCGAGGTCGCCGCGCTGCAGGAGCGCATTGTGTCGGTCGAAGGTGTGTCGGTCACGGCAATCGAAGCGGTCTACGTGCCGGCGGACGATTTCACCGATCCCGCCGTGACGACGATCGCGGCGCATGTGGACAGCATGGTGGTCCTGTCGCGATCGATGGCGGCCGAAGGCATGTACCCGGCGATCGATCCGATCGCATCGGCCTCGATCCTGCTTGATCCCGATTTTGTGGGCGAGGAGCATGCCGCGGTCGCTATCGAAGTGCGCAAGGCGATCGAGCATTATCGCGAATTGCAGGATGTCATCTCGCTCCTGGGCGTGGAGGAACTCGGTGTCGATGACCGCCGCATTGTCGGGCGCGCGCGGCGGCTGCAGCGGTTCCTCACCCAGCCGTTCGCCGTGACGGAGGCGTTCACTGGCGTGCCGGGGCGCTCGGTGCCCATTGCCGACACCATTGCCGGTTGCCGCGCGATCCTTGCCGGCGAATGCGACGACTGGCCGGAAAGCACGCTCTACATGATCGGTTCGCTCGACGAGGCGCGCGCGCATGAAGCCGCCGCCGCGAAGGGACAAGCCGCATCCGCGGCGGCCAAGTCATGAGCGCGACCCTGCACCTGAGCATTGCCACGCCCGCGAGCGTGCTGTTCGACAGCACGGAGGTGGTGGCATTGCGCGCCGAGGACGAAACCGGCAGTTTCGGCATCCTTCCGGGTCACGCGGCGTTCCTGACGGTGCTTGTTCCCTGCGTGCTGCGCTGGCACGCCGCGGAAGGCGTTCCGCATTTTTGCGCGATCAAGAAGGGCGTGCTGCGCGTATCCGCCGGGCACGACGTGACGATCGCGTGCCGCGAAGGCGTGCTCGGAGACTCGCTCGAATTGCTGGAGGCGCAGGTTCGAACAACGCGCGCCGAGCAGCTCGATGCCGTGCGGCGAGCCCGTGTCGATGAAACCCGGCTGCACGCCGAGGCCATGCGCCAGTTGCTGCATTATCTGCGCCCTTCCACTGAGCCTGCCCGTCATGGAGGGAACACGTCATGACGGAGCGCTTGCGCCAGGATCACGGCAGCGACCCAGACGGCATCACCAGCGCCGTCCGCGAAGCCATGGAATCGGAGCGGCGCGCGCGAGAAACGCCGGAACCATCGCTTGGAAGCCGGCTCGGGCAGATCGGAGTGCTCGGCTGGTTGATCGTCGTGCCGACGCTGCTTGGGCTCACGCTTGGCCACTGGCTCGACCGGCGCTTTCATACCGGCGTGTTCTTCGCGGCGCCGCTACTGATGGTGAGCGCGGGCATTGGATTGTGGTGCGCATGGAGATGGATGCATCGGCAGACACTCAAGGACGACGGATCATGACGCCGTATTCAACACTGAGCATGCAAATCCCGGCGGGCCTGGGTATCGGTCTCGTGTATGGATGGGTTCATTTCTGGAGCTTGCGCGGCAACGTGCGCCTGATGACAGGCGACGCGCCGGTTAAAGCGTTCATGGTGCAGCTCGTGCGCCTTGCATGCGTTGCAGGCGTGTTTTTCCTTCTGACGAGGCTTGGGCCGTGGGCGTTGCTGTCGGGTGCGCTCGCACTGCTGCCTGCCCGCCTTGCCGTGCTCCGGCAAGTGAAGCGCACATCGGGAGTGTCGCCGTGACCAACTCGCCGCTTGAAACCCTCGCGCTGTTTCATATTGGACCCGTGGCGGTCTCGCAGCCGGTCGTGACGACGTGGATCATCATGGCGCTGCTGTGGGCGGGTGCTGCCTGTTTCACACGCCGCCTGACGCTCGTGCCGTCGAAGATACAGACCGTACTCGAATTGATCGTAGGCACGATCGACCAGCAAATTCGCGACACGATGCAAGCCGATCCGCAGCGGTATCGCGCGCTGGTTGGCACGCTGTTCCTGTTCATTCTCGTGAGCAATGCGTCGTCGCTTGTTCCCGGCGTCGAGCCGCCGACCGCGCACATTGAAACCGACGCCGCGCTGGCGCTGATCGTCTTTTGCGCGACGATCTTCCACGGCATTCGCACCCGCGGTCTGGGCCGTTATCTCGCAACGTTCGCCGAGCCTACCTGGATCATGATTCCGCTGAACCTCGTCGAGCAGATCACGCGGACGTTCTCGCTGCTGGTGCGTCTGTTCGGCAACGTGATGAGCGGCGTATTCGTGGTCGGCATCGTGCTGTCCCTTGCGGGATTGCTGGTGCCTATCCCGCTTATGGCGCTCGATCTGCTTACGGGCGCGGTACAGGCCTACATCTTCACCGTGCTCGCGATGGTGTTCATCGGCGCGGCGGTGCTTGAAAACGCTCCCACTCCTTCAACCACGCAAACCGGCCCGTAATAAACACCATGAACAACCTGATTCAGATCGTGAGTATTCTGGCGGCCGCGCTGGCCGTGTCGTTCGGCGCAATAGGACCCGCGCTTGCCGAAGGCCGCGCGGTTGCCGCCGCCATGGACGCGCTCGCGCGCCAGCCGGAATCGGCGGGCACGATATCGCGGACGCTTTTTGTAGGCCTCGCGATGATCGAGACGATGGCGATCTACTGCCTTGTCATCGCGCTGCTGCTGCTGTTCGCCAATCCGTTCGTGAAGTGAAGCAGAAACCATCATGCATATCGACTGGTGGACGCTTGGTTTCCAGACCATCAACGTGCTGGTGCTCGTGTGGCTGCTTGCGCACTTTCTGTTTCGTCCTGTGGCGAAAGTCGTGGCCGAGCGCCAGCGCGTGGCTGCCGCCCTGCTGGACGATGCAAGCGCCGCCAAGACCGCCGCGCTCGACGAACAAAAGAAGCTGGTGGAGAAAAACGCCGAGTTCGCCACCGAGCGCGCCCGCCTGATGGAAGCGGCGGCGGCCGAAGCCGCGCAAGTCAAGGCCACGCTGGAAGGCGCCGCACGCGCCGAAGCCGAGCAGATACGCGAGTCCGGAACCGCCGCGCTCGAAGCCGGCCGCGCCCAGGCCGCCGCCGCCAATTCGGACAGGGCCACGCAACTCGCGCTGGATATCACTTCGCGTTTGCTGGACCGGCTGCCTGCTGAGGCGCGGATCACGGGTTTTATCGATGGACTGGCGGCCGAACTGGAAAAACTGCCGGAATCGGCGCGCAGCGAATTGACCGCCAATGACTCGCCGCCCCGCCTGCTCGCGCCGCGCCCGCTGACCGAGGAGGAACTCTCGGCCTGCAATCGGGCGTTTTCCCGCGCGCTTGGCCGCGACCTGAATGTGCTCGTCACGGTCGAGCCCGGCGTGATTGCCGGACTCGAACTGGACGCCGCGCACACCACAGTGCGAAACAGTTTCAGGCACGACCTCGCCCGTCTCAAACTGGAATTCATGGCTCATGACGCCCACGCGACCTGACCCCGACACATCGGCCCCCGACTGGCTCGCCGAACGCCGCGCCATTGTTTCGCGCACGCGGTTCGCCGCGCAGACCGAGTCGCTTGGGCGCGTAGAGCGCGTGTCCGATGGCATTGCTTCGGTCTCCGGTCTGCCCGACGTCCGCCTTAACGAACTGCTGTGCTTCGAGGGTGGCCGTCTGGGCTTCGCGCTCACGCTCGACGCCGACGCCATCGGCGCGGTGCTGCTTGACGAAGGCGACGCCATTTCAGCGGGCTCGCGCGTCGCAGGAACAGGACAGGTCCTGGAAGTGCCGGTCGGTCCCGGCCTGCTCGGCCGCGTGGTTGATCCGCTCGGCAGGCCGCTTGACCGCGGCGAGCCGGTGCAAGCGGCCATGCACCTGCCTATCGAGCGGCCCGCGCCGGCGATCATCGACCGGGATCTTGTGACGCAACCGGTCGCCACGGGCATTCTGCTGATCGATGCGCTGTTCGCAGTTGGCCGGGGCCAGCGCGAGCTGATCATCGGCGACCGGGCTACCGGCAAGACCTCCGTGGCGGTCGACGCGATCGTCAACCAGAAGCACTCCGACATGATCTGCGTGTACGTGGCGATCGGTCAGCGGGCAACTGCCATACAGCGTGTAATCGATACCGTGCGCCGCCACGGCGCGCCCGAGCGCTGCGTGTTCGTGGTGGCTCCCGCCGCGACGCCTCCAGGCTTGCAATGGGCCGCTCCATTCGCCGGTTTCTCCATTGCCGAGTATTTCCGCGACCGTGGCGAGCACGCGCTCATTGTGATCGACGACTTGAGCAAGCACGCGACGACGCATCGCGAACTTGCGCTGCTGACGCGCGAGCCGCCGGGCCGCGAGGCTTA
This sequence comes from Caballeronia sordidicola, assembly GCF_001544455.2. GTDB lineage: Bacteria > Pseudomonadota > Gammaproteobacteria > Burkholderiales > Burkholderiaceae > Caballeronia > Caballeronia sordidicola. Next base: position 24,789 of record NZ_FCOC02000027.1, on the reverse strand, counting down.
TCCCGGCGACATCTTCTATTTGCACGCGCGCCTGCTGGAGCGGGCGGCAAAGCTGTCCGCGCCACTCGGCGGCGGCTCGCTCACGGCACTGCCGATTGCGGAAACCGATGCGGGCAATCTCTCGGCGTATATCCCGACCAACCTGATCTCGATCACCGACGGCCAGATCGTGCTCGACTCGGCGCTTTTTGCAGCCAACCAGCGGCCGGCCGTCGATGTTGGAATGAGCGTGAGCCGGGTGGGCGGCAAGGCGCAGTTGCCGGCTTTACGCGACGTCTCCGGCCGGTTGCGGCTCGATTACTCGCAGTTCCTGGAACTGGAGATGTTCACCCGCTTCGGCGGCGTGATGGAGCCGCGCGTGAAAGCGCAACTCGTGCGCGGCGAACGCATCCGGGCGTTGATTACGCAACCGCGCGTCACCCCTTTACGTCCCATCGATGAAATCGCGCTTCTGGCCGCCCTCGCGGACGGCGTATTCGACACACTGCCCGCGTCCACCGTAACGGCTGTTCGGGCGTCTCTCGCCGCGCATCTCGATGCCAACGGCGCCGCGCCCGCAATCGCGCAACTGGCCGCGAACGGCAAGCTCGAAGCGGGTGTGCTCGTGGCGCTTGTCGATGCCGTGCGCAGTCTTGCGACGCGGGTCGCGTCGGAATTTGCCCCGCAAGCTGCCTCGACATGACCGACAAACTCAGTCAGGTCCAGGCGCGAATCGCGAGCGTCCAGAGTCTGGAGTCGGTGGTCGGCGCCATGCGCGGCATTGCGGCGGCGCGTTCTCGCGAAGCCCGCGATCATCTGGCCGGGATCCGGGCATGTGCGCAAATGGTCGGTGCGGCGATTGGCGCGGCGCTGCGCCTCACTGAAAATCATACCTATGCCGAACCCGGCGGGACGCGCGGGGATGTGGCTCTTTTAATTGTGCTGTGCGCGGAACAGGGGTTTGTCGGAACCTTCAACGAGCGGCTGATCGACACGGCGGCCAAGCCGGAAACGGCCGCGCTTCCGGCTACGCGGGCAGAATATTTTGTAGTTGGAGATCGAGGCGCGGTGATCGCGGCTGAACGCGGATTGTCAGTCGGCTGGTCTGCTTCCATGGTCACGCACGCGGGCGAAGTTCCGCTACTCGCGGATCGCGTAAGCGACGCGTTGTACGAACGTCTGCATGACGGGAACATCGCCAGCGTGGTGTTGATTCACGCGATGCCAAACCCGGCTTCCGGGATTGCCGAGCGCATGCTGCTGCCGTTCGATTACAGCGCTTTTTCGAAGGTGTCCGCGGACGAGTCCCCGCTCCTTGCCGTGACGCCTCAGCGGCTCCTGGCGCAGCTTGCAGAAGAGTACGTCTTCGCACAGCTTTGCGAAGCAATCATGCTTTCGTTCGCCGCTGAAAACGAAGCACGCAGGCGCGCGATGGCCGCCGCGAGTGAAAACGTCCACGACACGCTCACCACGTTGACGGGCGATTTCCGCCGTCTGCGGCAGGACGAAATCACCTCGGAAATCGTCGAACTGTCGGCGGGAAGTCTTGCTGTGGGCACGCCTTCTCCCGGCCGCGGAAAGAAAACAACGCGCGGCGAATGATATGGATCAAGGGTGCCGATTGTCGTACCCGGCACATTTAACATTCCTGATTGTTTTTCCTCAACGGAGAACGCCATGCCAAGAACAGCACTTGTGACCGGCGGAGTCAGTGGAATCGGATCGGCGACCGCCGTATCGTTAAAAGACGCAGGTTATGCCGTGATCGTCAACTACTTTGGCAACGACGCCGAAGCAGAGGAGTTTCATGCGAAGACGGCAATCCCCGTATTCAACTGGAACGTGGCCGACTTCGAGGCCACGCAGGCTGCCATAGGCGGGATCGTCGCGACATCGGGTCCAATCGAGATACTGGTCAATAACGCCGGCATCACCCGGGACAGCATGCTGCACAAGATGACGCTCGATCAATGGAGGAGTGTTATCGACGTAGACCTTGGCGGCTGCTTTAACGCGTGCCGCGCCGTCATATCGAGCATGCGCGAACGACGCTTTGGCCGGATCGGGAACATCAGTTCCGTCAACGCCCTTTCCGGACAGTTCGGGCAGACCAACTATGCAGCGGCAAAGGCGGGAATTATCGGATTCACGAAGGCGCTTGCACTAGAAGGCGCCTCGCGCGGCATCACCGCCAACGTGATAGCGCCGGGCTACACCGACACGGGAATGGTGAACCGTCTGCCCGACGAGACGCTGCGGGGTATTGTCGAAAATGTTCCTGCGAAGAGGCTCGCCAGCCCGGAAGAGATCGCCCGAGGCGTGCTCTTCCTTGTGGCCGACGATTCTTCGTTTATCAACGGGGCCACGCTTTCCATCAACGGCGGAAAATATATGGCCTGAGATAGGGCTTGAGTTGCGTTCCGAGGATGTGGGCGAAACCAGCGGGTGCGCGGCGCAGGATTTTCGCTATTTCGTTATGAGGATCGTGGCGAGCGCGGCCGTGCGATCGACAACGCTTGATGCAGATCAACTGGGGGCCACGCCGCTGGCGCAGCATAAAAACACGCTGCGCGCATGCGTGGCGGTGAATGCTGCCATCGGCAAAGCTTTAGAGGAGGTTCCATGCGCTTGACCATCGAACTGAATTCGTTCAAGGACGTCGGCGAGGCTGCGTTCGCCTCCGTTTGGCTCGACACGGCGATGCTGCGCTGGTCGCGTGAAAGCCATGAACTGCTCGACCTTCCGAAATGGGGAATCGTGGTACCGGCCACTGGTGAAACGAGGTTGTGCGACCAATCGGAAACTGCCCCGCATCTGATTGCCTCCCTGGGGAAGCTGGATCTGGACGAACTTGCGAAGTCGCCGCACACGCACGACTGTAACGAGCCGCCTGGACCTCATGACCGGTTGAGAGGCCGTGCATTGCTGCATGGATGCAACGAAACGAAAACGTCCGTGGGCAAATGGAGGATTCTTTTTATCGACCGAGAAACGACGACGGCCGAACACAGCAATTTCGCGGACGATGCTGGTTAAGACTTGGAGCCTTGCAGCGTGCATCGATGCAAGACGGCTGCCGCTGTGAACCTTGCGTTCAGAATCGTATCGGCGAAGCATCAACCCAGATGGGAGTCAGCATGCGTATCACCATGCATATCGATACCTTTGACCGGGTCTCTCCTTGCGGCTATGCCATCCTCGAGATCGACAAGGACACCCGGCGCTGGGTCTTGTCGTCCCAGTGCGGCGTGACGCTTTCTCACGAAGGTTCTCTGATTGCGGGACCGAATGGCACCGTGGTTTGCGGTCCTTCAGGCGCACAGTATTTATGCGTGCTCGAGGGCCTTGATACAGCTTCCGCCCACGGTCCGTTCGAAGGCGAGACCGGTGCGGCGATGTGGTACGCGGATCTTGGTATCCAGCCAGTCGCGGGCCATTGGCATGTTGAACTCACCGAGGACTGTGAAGGCCCACTCGGATCGAGCGCCGCGAACAAACCGCGATGAACCGATCGAGGCAGACCGGGGGCAATGCAATGAAATCCGATCTGGACGGTGCGTGCCGTGTGTCAGCATCGCCCGCTTCGCGGCGGCGTATTTTGGCCTTCAACACGCCCATTCGATTTCCTTGACGTGCTCCAGCTTGCGGCTAAGCCGGTCACAGAAAACATCGAGCAGGCGCACACTTGCATGATCCCTCAGGTCATGAGCATCTATCTTGCAACGGGCGACGGGCGACTTGCCGCTCAGCCGAGCCATCTGTTCGAATACGGCATTGGCGCCGCTGCCTCCAAGCGTGCACAGAAACGCGACGCGGTGCAGGCGATTCCGATACGCGCCAAGCCACGTGCGTACAGGTGCCGCCACATGGTGTGCCCAGACCGGCGTGGCGATCACCACGATCGAATAGGATGCGGGGTCGTGCGCGGCCGCGCCGATCGGGATGGATCGTTCCGCAAGCGCGTCGATCATCGACCGGACAAATCCGGATGGGCCCGAACGGTCGGTACGATCAACGATCTCCTCAATGTCGGCGCCCAGTCGGCCAGCAAGCCGGGTTGCCATCTGCGCGGTCACGCCCGTGCGGGAATAGTAGACCACCAGGATTTTTGCATTCGACATCGTGAACCTCCAATCCGCACTCCCGTTTCAGTTCTCCTGCAGCTCCGGCTAAAGCGCCAATCGACATAACCGGACCCGCAGCGCCAGGCGCGCGGATCGCGTGCCCGCAACTCAACTGATCTGCAGATGCTTTTGCTCGGAGTGCGCCTTCTTCGACAACGTCAGCGAGAGGACGCCGTCCTGATACTGCGCCGTGGACGCAGTTTCATCTATATCGCTTGCAAGCGAAAACGAACGGCTGATCGCCCCCGAATAGCGCTCCCGGCGAATGATGCGCTCGCCGTCCCTGGACTCCTTGTCACGCTCTACCTTGGCGCTGATCGACACGACGTTGCCGTCGATCTTCACGCTGATATCCTTCTTGTCGACGCCAGGAAGTTCCGCCTTCACCTGATACGCCTGGTCAGTCTCGGAGACGTCGATCTTCATGTCTGCAAGCGGCGCGTCGTCCGTGCTGATCATGCTGCGCAGTGGCCGGAACAAGCCATGGAACATGTCCGAGACCGGCTCGATCGAAAACGGGTCATAACGGGAAAGGTTGCTCATTTTCCTGCTCCTCGATGAAAGTACTACTACACAAGTCCGCCACATCTCGTGCGCCGGAACCGATGAACCAACGCGTCCCAATCAAAACTTTAGGCGTGTGAGACGACGCTCGCGTGACCTGAATCAAGCAATGAAATACTGCGCGGGCTGGCGTGCGCCGCGAGCAATACGGCCAGCGCACATGACGCAAGGCGCGAGGCGACCGAGTCCGCACGGCTCGTCAGCACAACAGGCACGCGAGCGCCGAGCACGATTCCAGCACTCGCTGCGCCGCCCAAAAACTCCAGTTGCTTCGCAAGCATGTTTCCCGCTTCAATATCGGGCACAAGGAGAATGTCCGCGTGTCCGGCCACGGGCGAAACAATGCCTTTCATCAGCGCGGCGCTTTCGGAAATGGCGTTGTCGAAAGCGAGCGGCCCATCGACGGCCGCGCCGGTCAATTGCCCTCGCTCCGCCATCTTCGACAATGCGGCGGCGTCGACGGTCGCGCGCATCCGCGCATTCACCGTCTCTACCGCGCAGAGTATTGCAACGCGCGGCCGGGCGACGCCAAGCACGTGTGCCAGGTCAATGGCGTTTTGCGCGATCGCCGCCTTCTCGTCGAGATCAGGCGCGATATTGATCGCGGCATCGGTGATGATGAAAGCCCGTTCGTATGCGGGCGTGTGCATCAGGAAGCAATGTGAAATACGCTTGTCCGTGCGCAGGCCGGAGCCTGGCGCCATGACCGCGCTCATCAGTTCGTCGGTATGCAGGCTGCCCTTCATCAGCGCGCTCACTGTTCCATTCGCCGCGAGTTCCACGGCACGCGCCGCTGCCGCGTGACTGTGCTCCACGTGTTCGATCCGGATGCCGTCGAGCGCGATTGCGCTGGCTGCCGCGACGGCCTCGACCCGAGCGCGCGGAGCGACGATCAACGGTTCGATCAAACCCGCCAGTTGCGCGTCGCGCATTGCCACGAGACTGGTCTGATCGCACGGATGAACAATGGCGATTCGCATCGCGGCGTGAGCGCGAGCAAGTTCCAGCAACCCGGGACGGCCGGCTGTTGCGCCCGGCAAGATGCCCGGCAAACGAACACCCGGTTGCGGCATGGCGCCGATGTGATCGTTCATGATTGACGCACGTACGTGCCGGGCGCATCCGGCAGCGCGTCATCCAGCACGCGTCCGGGCACCGGGACGTCCGAGTGCTCGTGCAGCCATTGCGACCAGCGCGGCCACCAGGATCCCTCGGTGGGCTCGGTTTCGTTGAAAAAGGCATGCCGGCTGCGATACGAAGCGCCAGCCGAACGCGTGCCGCATCGATAATGCCGTCCCGCGTGACCCGGCTCGGAGACGATCCCCGCGTTATGGCCGCCGGCCGTCAGCAGGAAGGTCAGCGGATTGTGTGTAAGCAAGTGCAGCTTGTAGACGGAGCGCCACGGAGAAACATGGTCCCGCTCGGTTCCGACCACGAACATCGGCTGCTCGATGTCTGACAGGGCGACCGGACGTCCATCGACGCAATACCGGCCCTCCGCCAGATCGTTGCGCAGGAAAAGCTGAGTCAGATACTCGCTGTGCATGCGGTAAGGCATGCGCGTGGTGTCGGCGTTCCACGCCATCAGGTCGTTCGGTTTCGAACGGCGTCCGAGCAGGTACTCGCTCATGAGCCGCGACCAGATCAAATCCCGCGCATTGAGCAACTGGAATGCCGCCGCCATTTGGGAACCATCCAGAAAGCCCTGCTCCCACATGAGTGCATCGAGCGTGGCGAGCTCACTTGCGTCGATAAAAAGCCCGAGTTCTCCAGGTTCGGTGAAATCGGTTTGAGCGGCAAGCAGCGTCACGCTGCGCAACTCATCCGCGCGCGCGTCACGCGCAAGCATTGCCGCGGCGATCGAAAGCAGCGTGCCACCCAGGCAATAACCGACCGCATGCACCGGCGTGGCGTCGCAGCGCTTTCGGACTTCGGCCAAGGCGTCGAGCACGCCGCGCGATAAATAGTCGTTCAGCGCGAGATCGCGATCTTCCGGGCCCGGATTTCTCCACGAAATCATGAACACCGTAAATCCTTCAGAGACCAGATAACGAACCAGTGAATCGTGCGGGCTCAGGTCGAGAATGTAGTACTTAATGATCCATGAAGGCACGATGAAGACAGGCTCGCGGGCAACCGTGTCAGTGGACGGCGAGTACTGGATCAACTCGCACAGATCATTTCGATACACCACCTTGCCCGGCGTGATGGCGACGTCGCACCCAGGCATGAAGGCCTGCGCGCCGGGCTGGCGCTTGCCCGGCGCGCGGGCCAGCATCGCGGTCAGGTCCTCGATCCAGTGTTGACGGCCCGCCACGAAATTGGCTCCGCCGGTTCGAAGGGTTTCCTCGATCACCGCCGGATTGGTCAACACGAAATTGCTTGGCGAGAGCGCGTCCAGCATCTGCCTGAGCCCGAAACGCACGACGTCTTCGTGGTGGCGCTCGACGCCTCTCACGCCAGTCGTTGCGCTTTCACACCATTGCTGCAAGCGGAGAAAACCGTCACGCCAGACGCAATAGGGCCAGTCATTCCACGAAGCAGCAGCAAAGCGCGGATCGCCGGAAACCGGAACCGGCGCGGTCGTGTTGTCCTGCGCAAGCTGCGCCGTGAGCTCAATCCATTTGCCCGGGGCCAGCGCAAAGTGCTGCGCCCAGTCGAACACGGCCAGGCACAAGGCAGCGGGCGACAAGCCGCCACTCAGCCGCGCGAGCGCGGCATGGGCCGCACGGTCGAGAGACTCGCGGCTGTCCGGCGCTCGGGAACAATCGGCCACGAATGCTGGCGGTTTGTCGTACGTCGTCGTAATGGGATCGCGTTTCATCGGCTCACGGCATGTACATTCCACTCGGGGCTGCCGCGCGTGCATCCGCATCGGTCGCAGGCGTCTTGCCGGAGGACAAGCGGATCATTGGCGCGGAAAGCCCGGCATCCGGCCGCGCGGGTCATGGCTGCAACGCGCTCAAGCCGCATGACGATCCGATACCGGCGCGGCCGCAGCCGGGTGAGCGCCCGGTGGACTGGTTTGCACATTAGGAAACGCCGCGCCGAAACCGCCCAGCCAGACCGGCGCCGTGGTCAAACCGGAGGATGGCCGCTGAAAGCCGCCGGTCCACATCGATTGCCAGTTTCTGATTGCATCGGAAACGGCTTCGCCCCACGCGCCCTGATTACGCATGGTGACGCCCGCCGCTTCCTGCCAAAGGTTCGCCGTTTTCTGAAGATAGTTCCGCAAGGCATCCTGTGAGGCCGAAGCAAGCTCGTTGATATCTTTTGCATTGGCAAGCGCGTCCCGTTCCCGGTGTATGGCGTCCAGATCGCGTTCGATGCGCTTTTCCTCCAGTCCGCACATCTGCTGCCGGTATTCCCCGGCCACCGTCAGCAAGTGCAATGCGAAACGAAGGTTGTTCCTGCCAAGATCAAACGGATCGATAAAAGGCGCGGACATGGCCAATTCCTCCTGCATGTGTAGGGCGCGCTCGCGCGCCGGCTGTCGGCTTAAATGTATGCGCGACAGCCGGCCGATCCTTGACCTGGGTCAACTCAAGTAGGGCTCGAACGCCGTCTCGCACGTTTGATCTACGTCAATCCACGGAAAGCGTCGCCCCATAGACTGGGTCTCATGACCTCGCGGGCGGATCGATTCCAGTGCCCGCCTTCCGAGCGATCCATCAACGGAGCCCTTGCCATGAGCTATAAAAGTATCGTTGTCCAACTCGATACAAGCGGGCGTGCCCATTCGCGCCTCGAATATGCGTTGCGGCTCGCCAAGCAGTTCGATGCGCACGTCACCGGCGTGTTCGCCATCTTCACGCCCGATCCAAAGTCGTTCCGCGTGATGGAAGGCTCGGCCTACTACTACGAAGCGCACCGCAAGCTGCGTGACGAACGGCATGGCGCGCTCGAGCGCTTGTTTCACGCAGAACGGGTACGGGCCAACTTGTCCGGTCAATGGATCGATTCCCACGAATACGCGAACGACTTCGTCCCGCGCGTTGCCCGCTGTGCCGACCTCGTGATCGCGGGCCAGGATGATCCGAACGATCCCGAGTCGTTCATCTCGGATCATTTTCCTGAAACGCTTGTGATGTCTGCTGGCCGGCCGGTGATACTCATTCCGTACACGGGCGTGTTCACGACGTTCGGCACGAACGTGATGGTTGCCTGGAACGGCAGCCGCGAAGCGACCCGTGCGGTTCACGACGCCCTGCCGCTGCTCAAGCGCGCAAAAAAGACCACCATCGTGACGCTCAATGGACTGAAGGATGAACTCCCCGGCGAGCGGCTTCCCGGCGCCGATATTGCGCTGGTGCTGGCGCGGCACGGCGTGCAAGCCGATGTCCTGGATCTGGATGGCATCGACGACGTGCCGGCCGGCGACGTCCTGCTCTCGCGCTCGACCGACCTTGGTGCGGATCTCGTGGTGATGGGCGCCTACGGCCACGCCCGGTGGAGAGAACTGGTGATGGGCGGTGCAACGCGCACCATGCTGGCTTCCATGACGGTACCGGTCCTGATGTCGCACTGAATTCGAGGAGACCACTCATGTACAAACACATCCTTGTGCCAATCGACGGCAGCGAGACATCGGCTCGCGCATTGGACGCCGCGCTGTTGCTGGCGCGCGAAAACCACGCCGAGCTGAAGCCTGTCTATGTGATCGACGTGCCACCGACCCTGTACGCCGACCCCGCTTCCGATCCGTCGCACGCGCGCGATGTTTTCGTGAGAGAAGGTGCTCGCGTGATTGCAGAGGCCGTTGCCAGGATGCAAGGCGAGAGCGTGCAGGGCTCGCCTCAAGTGCTGGAAGTCGATCCTGTCGGTGACGACATCACACAGCAAATAAGCCGTGCGGCCAAGGCGTTCAACGCCGACCTCGTGGTAATGGGCACGCATGGACGCCGCGGCTGGCGGCGGCTCGTGCTTGGCAGCGTCGCCGAACGGTTCCTGCGCATGTCCAGTTGCCCTGTGCTGCTCGTCCCCTCGCACGCCGGCGAGCAAAAGGCGCCGCACATCCTGAGCGCGCCAGACATTGCCGGAGCATGGCTATGAACTGCGCAACCATGCTCGTTCATATCGACGACAGCCTTTGCAGCGACTCGCGAGTTGACTTCGCCGTCGAACTTGCCCGCAAACACAATGCGCACCTGATCGGGCTTTATATCGTATGCCAGGACCTCCTGCGTCCGATGTTCTGGCCGGACGAAAGCCTGGACCTCGCGACCAATGAGAAGCAGGCTGCGCAACGGCTGGCCCGAGCACGCGATTACTTCACGGAGGCGGCGCGCCGCGCGGGAATCGCCTCGGAATGGCGCGCGCCGCCCGGGCCTGCTGTGGAGACCGCGATCCTGCACGCACGGCATGCCGACCTCCTGATTTACGGGCAGCGGGATCAGGCCGATCCGGCCGCTTATATCGCGAGGAATTTTCCGGACGATGTGCTACTGGAAAGCGGCCGGCCAATGATCCTGCTGCCGTACGCTGGAAATACGGAGCGCTTCGCCGGAACGGTGCTGATTGCGTGGGATGGCGGCCCGGCCGCCGCGCGCGCGGTAGCCGACGCCCTTCCCTTCCTCCGGCTTGCGAATTTCGTGGAAATTGCGGTTGTCGAGCAGCATAACCATGAGACCGTCGCGACGGGCATGGAGCTTGCCGCGTACCTCGAAAGACATCGGGTTCGCGCGGGTGTCCTGACCTTGCCCCGCGTGTCGGGCGTCAGCACGGGCGCGACGCTTCTCAACGCGTTGACCGATACTCACTCGGACCTGCTGGTGCTCGGAGCTTATGGTCACGCGAGAGTCCGGGAAATCGTGCTCGGCGGCGTCACCCGGACGATGCTGGAAAGCATGACCACGCCGGTGTTCATGTCGCATTGATTGCTAGAGGGCTTATGCGGCCGTTCGATTATCCCGTCGGACAGGCACGCTCCGAAGCGCCCGCAAGCCGGGCGCTTTTTATCCGTTCGCGCGGCTAGTGCTCGCACGCGTCACCGGAAGAATTGTCGCGAACCATGAGCACCGGAACGTGACTCGAACGCAGGATCGTTTCCGCGACACTGCCAAGCAGATGCTGGCGCGCGATCCTGTGCCCGTGCGTGCCCATGGCAATCAGGTCCGCTCCCGCCGTCAGCGCCGCCTGCATGATTGCGGCCGGCACGCTCGCGCCGTGGGCGTCGATGACCCAGATGCGCGCAGGAACCTTGTGGAGCTTGCACAACTGGCGCGCGTGATCGAGACGTTGCCATGCGGCTTTTTGCGCGGCTTCATCGATGGCGTTCATTTCGGTGATTCCCCGGGACGAATCGATGATGGGAACGGTCGCCACCATCAACGTCGCTTCGCTGGCCCGCGCGAGCCTAAGCGCTTCTTCCAGCGCCCGATGTGCGCTGCGGCTGCCGTCCAGGGCCGCGAGAATTCGTTTGTACACGGCAAGATCCCCCGATGTCATGCGCTTTAGTGTCTGCGCATAGGGCCGGACATCATTTGACTCATATCAAGCGGTGCGATCGGCGCGGGGACACAGGAGCTTGCAGGACTTTGGCGCATCGGGTGTCAAGGATTTGCCACCATGCCGGGTTGTTCCCGGATCGGAAATTCATGGATTCCGTGCGTAGCTGCGGGTAAGTTTTCCGACTCTCGGGTCTTCAATTGAGGAACTTGGCGGACAGGACGCGAGCACAAAGAACTGCGTACATCGTTGTTGCGTTGCGCAAATTTTATCCGTAGAATCCGCGGTTCTGGAGATGGCATTCCTCCAAACAACCGCCGATCCTTCGGCTGATGATGCCTACGAGTTCCTGGGTGCAGGAGGTCGTAGGCCGTCCGTGCGACGCCCTGTCGCCCAGGTTTGATGTTCTTTCGAACCTGAAAATCATGAAACGTCTCAAGTCTGTCGAACAGATAGCCATGGTGCCGTATCTCGCGCGCTGGCTGCTGCTTTCCTCCGTGCTGGGCGCCCTCGCCGGGTCTGCGTCCGCGCTTTTTCTCTTTGCACTGGACCGTGCCACCAATACGCGGCTGGATCATCCATGGCTCATTTGGTTACTGCCGGTTGCGGGGTTCCTGACCGGCTGGATCTATCACCGCATTGGCAAGAGCGTCGAAGGTGGCAACAACCTGCTGATCGATGAAATTCACGATCCGCAGAAGATCGTGCCAAAGCGCATGGCGCCGCTCGTGCTGGTGGCCACTGTGGTCACGCACTTGTTCGGCGGCTCCGCGGGCCGCGAGGGCACTGCGGTCCAGATGGGCGGTGCGCTGGCCGACCGGGTCACGCATCTCTTCGATCTGGGTCGCGAGGACCGCCGGATTTTGCTGATGGCCGGCATCGCGGCGGGCTTTTCGTCGGTGTTCGGCACGCCTCTCGCGGGCGCGATCTTCGGCCTCGAGGTGCTTGCGATCGGCCGCCTGCGCTATGACGCGTTGCTCGCGTGTCTCGCGGCTTCAGTCGTGGCAGACGCCGTATGCCGTCTCTGGGGTATTCACCACACGATGTACGCGATCCCTTTCGTGCCGCCTGTCACGGTTCTCGGGTTTGGATCGGCGACCATCGCCGGTATTGCATTCGGTGTCGTGGGGATGCTCTTTGCCGACTCGACGCATGCGTTGTCCGCCCTCATCAAATGCAAGATATCCTATGCTCCCTTCCGGCCTGTCCTTGGCGGCGCGGTGGTCGCGATCCTCGCTACCGTTCTGAACGTTCCGCAGTACCTGGGTCTCGGGATACCGACCATCGTGCAGGCCTTCAACGGTCCGTTGCCGGTCTATGACTTTGCCGGCAAATTCGGTTTCACCGTGGTCACGCTTGCGTCAGGTTTCAAGGGTGGCGAGGTGACTCCGCTTTTCTATATCGGCGCAACACTTGGCAACGCGCTGGGTCACATCCTCGCGTTGCCCATACCTGTGCTTGCGGGGCTTGGCTTTGTCGCCGTGTTCGCTGGCGCGGCGAACACCCCGATCGCGTCGACGGTAATGGCAATCGAACTCTTTGGCCCTCAGATTGGCGTGTATGCGGCTCTCGCGTGCGTGGTCAGCTACCTCTTCTCTGGTCACACGGGAATCTACCGCGCGCAACGGGTCGGCCACGCAAAACATCCGCTCATTCCAGCCGGCATGCGACTGGCAGACATCCCGGCCTGGCGCCGCGCACGCCGCAAGGCCGCGACTGTCGCCGCACAACCTTGAACGCTTCGAAGACCTTACTGCTCAACGTCATGACTCAACTGATTTCGCTTCGCCTTTATTTCCACCATTCCGAAAGGGCTCGTCCGACACGCCTCTGGCATCGCGTATCGCGACCGAGCCTTGCCTCGCAATTACTTCGCCATGCGAAGGAAGCTGGAATCGAGCAGGCACTCCTGCATCGCGTCCATGCGGGATATTTGAAAGGCGACCGCCTGCATCACGAACACATCGAGATTGCGCATCACCGTTTCCCGCATTGCATAGAACTCATTGACCTGGATGCCAAAGTGCGTGATTTCTGGCGCACCCATGGCAAGGGGCTCGACAATGTCCGGGCGATTTTTCTGCCATGCGAATTGCCGGGACACGGGGCTTGATCAACGGCCGCGGAGGCGGAATCGAAATAAAATCACCGACCACGCCTCGGCTGACAGGGATGTTCACGCTGCCGGCATTAGCGGTGCTGGTAATACAAGCCGCGGCTTGGCTACTGTCCGCGCTGGTGAATTCAGCAGTTCAACCGTTGACGATGCATCACAAGTTACCGATCCGAAGCCATTCAATGGCAGGATGCTCGCCGGGAACGGTTTGCGGTACGACCGCATGGACCAGTCTCAAGCCTTGGGCGGAATTAGCGAACCAGACGACCGCATCCTGCGTTGCACGGTTGGCGAGAACGAACGCCAGGAAACCCGGGCTGTTTCCCCAGTGAAAGAAGCAACCCTGGAAGGGCTCCAGGCCCCAGCCCAACCCCCACGCTATGTTCAGATCAGGCGGGTTGTGACCGATAAGGTCTTCGGCATCGTCGCCTTGTCGCGTATTGATGCGTGGCAAAAACCATTGATCATGAGTTGCGGATGCCAAGCCCCGGCGAGCTAGTACATGCTGAATAAAGCTGATGTAGTCGGATGCCGTCGTGACGAGCGACCATGATGCCTGCGCCGTTTGCACGCGACGCTTGGGCACCGGCTGGCCTTCCCACTCGTGGCCCCGCGCATGGTTGACCGCGAAGCGCTCCTGCCATTCCAGGCTCGAACGATGCATACCCAACGGCTCGAATATGCGCTCTCGTGCCAACGTTTCCAGCGGGCGTGCGCTTACGGCCTCCATCGCGCGCTGAAGCCACGCAAATGCGCTGCTGCCGTAGCTGAATCGCTCGCCGGGGTTGAAATACGTGCGCAGCGGAGCTGTTTCGCGGACAATATTTGGAAGACCGCTCGTGTGTGTCAGCACATGAACGACGGTTATCCGCCGAGAAGTTGAGTAGCCGGGTACGTACTCTCCGCATATGTCGAACAGGGGTCTTTGCAGGTCTAGCAGCCCCTCTTCGGAAAGCTGGAGCGCGATGTACGCGACGAGCGGTTTGGTGAGAGACGCAGCCTCAAAGACGGTCGCTGCATCGACAGCGGCGAGATCGTGTGCACCGCGAACACCGAAGTAACATTTGGTACTGCGCATCCCCGCGCGAAGAGTGGCAAGCGACACGCTAGGAATCTTGCCGCTGGCAGTCGTTTCTGCGAGAAATCGATTGAGGTCGATCATCGGTCTATGCCTCGGCTGGAATTGAAGATGAAGGCGACTTGCGAAGGAATCCTTTTTCCAACGAATACCAGCAACCGCAAGGGAAGTTCATGCTCGAACATCTGCAACGCGACGTCCGCAAGTTCGGGACCGACGCAATCATGCATTTTGGAAGACCACTGACAGTCCACCTTATAGAGACCGGCCGATGGCTCGAGAAGTGGGGCAGTTCGCTGGCCCTCGTCACCGCCGGCGCCTTTCACAGCATCTACGGAAAGGAAGAGTTCCGACTAAGCGCCGTCTCGTTGGAAAGGCGCCCCGAGGTGCGGCAGATTATCGGCAAAGAGGCTGAGGCACTCGTCTATCTTTTCTGCACGGCTGATCGCGGTGCCCTCTTCTCAGGGCAGACGGCCGCACCCTACTCTGTTCCTCTTCCATCCGTTGCGACGCGCGCGAGCCTCGATGAGGCGACATTTGCTGCACTTCTCGAACTGGAAGCGGCGAACATCGTTGACAGCGCGTTGCATCAACCGGACGCTCCACCTACTGCGGAGCCATTCTGGTTAGCCCGGTTCGAGTCAGTCAAAACTTGGCTCTCGGACAGCGCCTACGAAACTGCTCGTCATGTCTTGTCGAACTGGAGCGCGGACAGGGTTCGTGAGCGCATGAGAATGGAGGGATGGTCACGCGATGACCAACGGTAAGACATCGGGTTGATGTCGGTTGCCGGCCACAAAACGGCATTCACAATTTTAGAAACGCGCCTGGATCGTGCGAAAACCAGTGTGCGAATGTGTTGGAATCGGAAGCGCGGTGTCTTGCTTCCCACGCTACGCGCTGTTGCGCTCCGCATGCAGTGGCTCGACATCTTATGCGGCGCTCCTTAGCGAAGTGCAGCCGTTACCGCCTCATCGATCTGCAGCGCAAAGCGCGCTTCAACATTGGGCACCGTGTAGCCAATTGAGAGTTCCAGATACGCGTCGCCAAGCACCAACTGAACGAATGTTGCAGCACGCAATCCAGCAGTCGATTTGTCAAATCGCTTTCGCAGAATGTTTGCGGCAAAGGCACGCACGACCTTTGCACCATTTTCGTAAAACACCTGGCCGAGTTCCGGAAGACGCTCGGCCTCAGCAACGATGGCGCGGTAAAGCCGCAGATTGTCCAGCGTAATAAGGCTTCGTGCCAGTAACCATCCCAACTCGCGCAACTCAACTTCAGGTGATCCATCGGATTGCTCGGCCTGAGCGCTGGCAAGAAATCCACCCACCTGGGCGCACATTTCGCTGACAAGACCAACGAAGAGCGCTTCCTTCGACTTGAAGTGGCGGTAGACCGTCTGCTTGCCGACGCCTGCAGCTGCGGCGACATCGTCCATCGTTGCCAGGCCAAAACCCTGGCTTAGAAAAACCGTTTTCGCGCCGTCGAGAATGGCGGACCGCTTACGGCGTTGCAACGGGCTCAGGTCGGAGAGAGAGGTCGTGTTCATGCCAGATAAATAGCAGATCATCAAATAGTTGACAAGACTGACTAGTCTCGTTTAGATTTTCGGAAACGAGACCGATGAGTCTCGTTTAAGTGACTTACCCACTTTGCGGCTGATCTTTGAGGAGAACGCCTATGGAACTATTTATCACAGGCGGGACGGGTTATATCGGGCAAGCGGTCGCGCGCAAAGCAATCAGCCTCGGCCATCAGGTGACGGCGCTGGTGCGCGACGACAGGTCGGCGGCCGCGAGTGCGCTGGCAAGTCTCGGGGTGAAATTGCATAGCGGAGACTTGCTTGAGCCACGGTCTTTCGCTGCGACTGCGGGTGCCGCCGATGGCGTGGTGCACATGGCGTCGACCAACGATGCTTCCGCCGCGGCGGCTGATGAGGCCGCGGCTGCGGCAATGCTTTCGCATTTGCATTCGGGCGCGGCGTTTGTCTATACGTCGGGCACCTGGGTCTACGGAAATACGGAGGGGAAGCCCGCGACCGAAGCATCGGCGCTGAACCCGACGCCGCTTGTCGCCTGGCGGCCCGCAGTGGAGCAGCAGGTTCTGGCGCTGGCAGCACGCCGCTCGATCGCTGCGGTGATCCTCAGGCCGGCAATGGTGCACGGCTACGGCGGCGGCGTCTTCGGCATGCTTGCCGGCATGGTCCGTCAGACCGGCAGTGTGAGGATCGTCGGCGATGGTCGTAACCACTGGCCGGCCGTTCACGTCGATGATCTCGCCACGGCCTACCTGAACGCGGTGGAGCGGGCGGCAGGCGGGGACGCGCGAGTGGCGGGACGGATCTTCAACGTGGTCGCGGAAGATGGCGTTGTCGTTGCCGAAATGGGTGAAGCGATTCGGACCTCGGTCGGCGCCGACCGCGTCGAACCCTGGCCGCTCGACGATGCTCGCAAATCGCTTGGACCGTTCGCTGACGCGCTGGCGCTCGACCAGACGGTAAGCGGCCAGCATGCCCGGCGAGTTCTTGAGTGGGAGCTCCATGGGCCTGGCCTGATTGCGGACCTCTCTGCACGAAAGCACTTTCAGCAAACCGACGGAGCCTGATCATGGCGTGGAACAGCGTATCTTTCGAGTCGATTTTCGCCATGATCGTAGCGGTTCTGTTCGCAATTGCTGGGGTGGTCAATCTCGCCGGACCCAGCGCAGTGAAGCGAGACTTCGCACGCTGGGGTTACCCGGCACGGTTCCGGTTGCTCTGTGGCGCTCTCGAGTTGCTCAGTGCAGCACTTCTTTTTGGACAACAAACCAGAGTTTTAGGCTTAACGCTGGCCAGTGCGATCATGATTGGCGCGCTCTTCACACTGCTACGAAATCGGGAGCCTTTCCCGCATCTCGCCCCGGCGCTGATCTTCTCGGCTCTCATTGTGGTTACTGTGGCGGTCCGCGGTTGAAGCCTCCTTACCTTCAGGCGAGTGAGCCCGTGATGCTAAGTCTGGGGTGCAGTTCGAGATGACGAAGCAAACCCTTGAGAGCCTCGAACTCTGGATCAAGGCAGCGAAGCTGGCATCGTCGGATTTCGTCCTTCCCAGCCGAGTTCACAGCACGTCGCAAATATCGACACGTCAATATGCGCGCATAGTACATCGCTGGGTGGCATTAATCGAACTTGATGACGCTGCCTACGGAACACACGCGATGCATCACGCCCTCGGTTTAATAAAACCGAACGTGTCATATTTTTCCAAAAGCGACCCGGCTGATCGAATGATAGATCGGACCTGACTATGGCGCGACGTCCTGTATCCACGTACCCATCAACCCCGCACCCGCAGCACCGCGGCTCCGTGCACCCTTGCATCGCGCAGATCGCCGAGTGCACGATTCGCATCGGCGAGCTCGTAGGGTGTCGTCGCCACGTCAAGCTTCGATTCCCCTGCAATGCGCATGAAATCACGGCCGTCCTTGCGTGTCAGATTCGCCACCGATACCACCCGTCGCTCGCCCCAAAGAAGCGCATAGGGAAACGATGGAATATCGCTCATATGAATGCCGCCGCACACCACCGTGCCGCCTTTCGTCACCGCCTGCAGCGCCTGCGGAACCAGCGCGCCGACCGGCGCGAACAACAGCGCCGCGTCCAGCGGTTCCGGCGGCAGGTCCGCACTGCTGCCAGCCCAGCACGCCCCCACGCGCAACGCTAGAGCCTGGGCCTCGGTGTCGCCTTCACGGGTAAATGCGTACACCTCGCGCGCTTGATGCCGTGCGACCTGCGTCACCAGATGCGCCGCCGCGCCAAATCCATAAATGCCGATACGCCTTGCATCGCCCGCCATCGCCAACGTGCGATAACCGATCAACCCGGCGCACATGAGCGGCGCTGCTTCGGCATCCGTGTAGCACTCGGGCACATGCAGGCAATACCGGCTGTCGGCCACCACGCGCTCGGCGTATCCGCCATCGAGCGTGTAACCGGTAAAACCGGGCTGATCGCAAAGATTCTCGCGCCCCGAACGGCAAAACGGACACGCTCCGCAGGTGCGGCCGAGCCACGGCACGCCTACCCGATCACCGAGCGCGAAACCGAACACGCCCGCACCGAGCGCCGACACTCTGCCCACAATCTCATGGCCCGGAATCACCGGCCGTTTCGGCTCCGGCAATTCGCTGTCGACCAGGTGAAGGTCGGTTCGGCATACGCCGCACACATGGACATCGATAAGCACTTGCCCCGGTCCCGGCTCCGGATCGGGCACATCCTGCGCTTGCAGCGTCGGAGAGTTTCCGTCAAATACCATCGCGCGCATGTCGCCTCCTCACGTCGGTTTCCACATTCATTGGACACGATGAAGCCGCCTGCACTTGATTTGCGTCAATGCTTTTCCGCTCAAGACTGACACGATCAAAGCACGCTCCATCCGACTATGGTGATACAAAATGCCGACGCCTTCAGTTTGGGACATCGACGAAAACCGCCTGGCGCCAGACGCCCCCGCGGAGGCCCGAGCGCGCTTTGCCCTGAACTATGCGGTTCTGGCGCCTTCCAGCCACAACGCGCAACCGTGGCGTTTTATCGCCGATGGCAAGACGATCATCCTGTGCGCCGATCGTACCCGGGCGCTCCCGGTGATCGACCCATTCGACCGCGAACTCGTCATCAGTTGCGGCGCAGCGCTTTTCAACCTGCGCGTGGCGCTCAGCCATTTCGCGCTCGGTTACGCGATCACGCTTTTTCCTGCCGTCGCCGACCCGGACGTGCTGGCAATCGTGCGTGTGCTGCCTGACGGCGCCCGCGATACCCACGCGGCATCGCTTTTTGACGCCATCAGGAAGCGCGTAACCACACGCGAGGCGTTCCGCGCCGAGGCCATCGCACCGGAGGATCAGGATCGCCTGCTACTGGCGGCTGATGCGGAAGGCGCGGAAGCAGTCTGCATGGACGAACTGCACCGCCGTGAACAGATCGGAAACCTTGTCGCTGAAGCAGATGGCATCCAGTTTCGCGATCCGCGTTTCCGGCGCGAACTGGCCAGCTGGATTCATTCGCGCCGCGCGGCGGACGGCATGCCAGCCTACGCTCCCGACGTGAACAAGCTGCTCGATTTCGCCGTCCCGCTGACAGCATCGATTATTCGCACCTTCGATCTTGGCGGAGGGCTTGCCGCCGCGCACAAATCGCTGGCGTACGGGTCACCGGTCCTCTTATGCATCGGCACCGCGACGGATGACCGCGAAGCGTGGCTCGTCGCCGGACAGGCGCTTGAGCGGGTGTTGCTGACGGGCGTGCAACTCGGGCTGACAGCCTCTTATCTGAATCAGCCCATCGAGGTGGAATCGCTGCGTAACGCGCTGGCCCAGGTCACGGGCATGAGCGCCTATCCGCAACTGCTCTTGCGCATGGGCTGCGGGCCACGTGCCGGGCACTCGCCGCGCCGTGCGCTCTCCGATGTGGTCTCCTGATCTTCGCGGTGCGCGCCGCGTTTGATGCAAGTCAACGGTGCTGCAATCCGAAAGCGCAGCATGGTGTATCGGCGCGAAGGCGCTGCATTTCAACGAGACGTCGATGAAACCCCTATTCACGCTCGGCAACACGCTGCTCAAGGGCGTCAGGCCCCGACCCGTGAGTGGCGATGCGTTGCCCAGGATCGCGTTGCCCGCGCCGGGCCGAAGCGGTGGCCGGCCGCTCATGGAAGCTTTCGCGTTGCGCCGCACAAGGCGCGAGTTTGCATCGGCGGAATTGCCCGATGTGTTGCTTGGCGATCTGCTTTGGGCGGCCAATGGCATCAATCGCCCGGACGAGGGCGGCCGCACGGCGCCGTCGGCTCTGGGCGTGCACGAAATCGATATCTATGCTGTTCTCGCGCGCGGACTCAACCTGTATGAGCCCAGGGCGCACGCGCTCGAACTGGTCGCGGCGCAGGACCTGCGCGGACTCACGGGCTACCAGGACTTTGCGGGCGAGGCACCGCTTGATCTCGTGTACGTTGCCAATGTCTCACGCATGCGCGAAATTCCTGCGTCTCAACGGGACATCTTTGCAGCGGCGTGCGCCGGCGCGATCGTGCAAAACGTGTACCTCTTCTGCGCGTCGGCCGGACTTTCGGTGGCCGCGCGTGGCTGGTTCAACCGGAGCGTTCTCGCCGAGCATATGCGCCTGTCGCGCGAGCGTCTGCCTGTGCTTGCGCAAACCGTAGGCTATCCCGCTCATCCAGACGCCTGAACCGGGCTGAACTGCGCCTGAGTTGCATCACAACCACGGACGATCAGCCAGCCTAGCCTGTTCGAATGCCCTGATTTCATCCACGAACGCTAACGTCGCGCCGACTTCGTCAACGCCCTGAAGAAGGTTCGTGCGCAGCGCTTCGGGCACGTTGAATTGAAAGCGCTCGCCGCTCGGCGCGTTCACTTCGCACCTCGTCAAGTCGACGCCCAAACGAAAGCCCACTGTGTCTTCCACCGCTTGCCGCAGCGTCCTGATTTGCGCCTCTTCCAGGACGACTGGCAAGATGCCGTTCCTGCAGCAGTTGTTGAAGAAGATATCGGCGAAACTTGCCGCTATCACTACGCGAATCCCGAATTGATACAGCGCCCAAGGCGCGTGCTCACGGGAACTGCCGCATCAAAGTTCTTCCCCGTCAGCAGGATCGACGCATTGGCGAAGCGCGGAAAATTGATTGGACAATCCGGATTCGGCGTGCGCCCGGACAAGGGTTTTCCGTAATACCCCTCGTCCAGGAAACGCCATTCGTCAAATACATAGGGCCCAAAACCGGTTCGGGCAATCGACTTCATGTACTGCTTTGGAATGATCGCGTCGGTGTCGATGTTATCCCGGTCCAGCGGGACCACCACGCCGGTATGTTTGGTAAAGGGCGTCATTTATGCGATCTGCGTTCTTGCAATAATGCACGGACATCGGCGAAGCGCCCTTTCAGTGCAGCTGCGGCCGCCGTAGGCGGACTCACGAGATGCGACCGGCCGCCAGCGCCCTGCCTGCCCTCGAAATTGCGGTTCGACGTGGATGCAACACGCTCGCCTCGGCCAAGGCGATCTGCATTCATCGCCAGGCACATTGAACAGCCGGCTTCGCGCCACTCGAATCCGGCGGCCAGAAAAATCTCGTGCAGCCCTTCGGCCTCAGCCTGACGTTTAACCGATGTCGATCCCGGCACCGCAAGCGCAAGCCTGATATTGGGGGCGATGCATCCGCCGACGCTAGCCAGCACCTCTGCCGCGGCACGCAAGTCTTCAATGCGTCCATTGGTGCACGAACCGATGAATATCTTGTCCAGTTCGATTGAAGTCATCGGCGTTCCTGTTTCCAGTCCCATGTAGCGAAGCGCGTTGGCATAGGACGCGCGTTTTGGGTGATCTCCGGTCGATGCAGGATCCGGAATACAGCCCGTCACATCGGTGACCATCTCGGGAGAGGTTCCCCAAGTTACCTGGGGCGAGAGCGCTGTTACGTCGATATGGACTTCCGAGTCGAATACGGCATCGTGATCCGAATATAGATGCGCCCATTCGCTCTTTGCACGCTCCCAGTCTTCACTCTTCGGTGCCTGGGCGCGCGTTGCGCAATAAGCCAGCGTGGTTGCATCCACCGCTATGAGGCCCGCTCTCGCGCCGGCCTCGATCGACATGTTGCACAGGGTCATTCGCCCTTCCATGGACAAGCCGCGAACCACGGGACCCGCGAACTCGATTGCATGACCCGTCGCGCCGTCCGTGCCAATGCGGCCGATGATGGCGAGCGCAACGTCTTTTGCAGTGCAGCCAACGGGCAACACGCCATCGACCGTGATACGCATGCGTTTGCTGCGCCTCGTCACAAGCGTCTGCGTAATGAGGACATGTTCGATCTCGGACGTTCCAACGCCAAATGCCAAGGTGCCGAATGCACCGTGCGTGCTGGTATGAGAGTCGCCGCAGACAATCGTCATGCCTGGCAGGGTGCTTCCAATCTCCGGCGCAACCACGTGAAGAATGCCTTGTTGTGGATGGTTCATGCCGAAGTGTCGAATACCGTTCGCCGCGGCGTTGTCTTCCAGCGCGATGACCTGCGTGCGGGAAGTTGAGTCTTCGATGCCCCTCGTGCGGTCCGTCGTGGGCACGTTGTGATCGGCGACAGCGAGGTTCGCAAGCGGACGCCAGATCGCCCGGCCTTCCATGCGCATCGACTCGAACGCTTGCGGACTTGTGACCTCGTTCACGAGATGGCGATCGACATAGAGCAAGACAGTGCCGTCCGGCAGGCTTCGGACAACATGCGCGTCGAATATCTTGTCGTAGAGCGTACTGCCCATTCGAGGCTCCTAATTGCGCGCGGCGTGCGCGCCATGGGAATCGAGGTCTTCAGGCAAGCCAATGTCCCTCGTTTCCGGAAGAAACCAGGGAAGGATCATGCCGATGACGTACACGGAACCGAACACCAGTGCAGCGTGCGAGACACCGCCAAAGGATTTGATCATCGAGCCGGAAAGAATCGGGAAAATCCAGGCAATCAGGCGGGCGGAGTTGAAGACAAAGCTGGTCGCGGTCGACCGCACCGACGCATTGAATAATTCGGCCGGGTAAATGGCAAGCCACGCGAACGTACAACCGAGCGTAAAGAACCCGTTGATTGCCGCGACGGCCAACATGCCTTCCACGGTACTGATCCAGCCATAGGCCAGAACGGTGGTCGCCAGCGAACCCGCGAAGGCCAGAAAGAGAAACCAGCGACGCCCACGCCATCGATAATGAAGCCGGAAAGCATATAGGCGAGAATGGCGCCCACCGTATAGACAATCGATACCGACGAGATCCAGTGAGCTGCATTGACGACATGTTCCTGTGCCGCCAATTCCGCTGTGCGGGCAGGCAGCCAGCTCGAAACAGCCCACCAGCCCACG
Source organism: Caballeronia sordidicola (assembly GCF_001544455.2). Lineage (GTDB taxonomy): Bacteria > Pseudomonadota > Gammaproteobacteria > Burkholderiales > Burkholderiaceae > Caballeronia > Caballeronia sordidicola. The sequence goes on along the minus strand of NZ_FCOC02000027.1, from coordinate 1,587 downwards.
ATTGTGACGATCGAGAGTATGGTCGTAAGCACAATGCGGCGAACGGACTCGCGCTCGCTGAAAACCTGTTTCAGCGTAAAGGGACGCTTGGCCGAGAGGTTGCTCTCATCGCTGGAGCCGGTCGCGCTCCACTGCTTGTTGCGCACCGCCTGCTGCCATTGCTCCGATTCATCGACGCCGCGCCGGATATACAGCACGAAGAACGCGGGCAGCGCGCCGACGACAAACATCACGCGCCAGTTATCCGCGCCAAATGGATCGAAGCTCGACAAGGCATACCAGATCACGGCGGCAATGAGCGTTCCCCAGCCAAATCCCGATTGAAGAAATCCAGCACCCTTGGCCCTCGCTTCGCGGGGCCACGTCTCTGCAATGAGCGCAATACCCGTGCTCCATTCGCTGCCCATTGCCAGGCCAGTCAGGAAGCGCAAGACGCACAGGTAAATCAGGTTGCCCGAGAACGCCGTGCACCCTGTCAACAGCGCGTACAACAAGACGGACCACATCATCATCGGCTTGCGCCCGACGGAGGGATGCCAAATCGCCCGGAAACCCTTTACAGGCAAGGCTCCGAAAAAACACCTTTCCGCTACCCATACTTCTACCCATATTCAAAAAGACCCGTTTTTCTGCTGTCCGACACGGCCCAATTCCCGATTTCAACCCGCCGAAAAACGGTTCGAATCCCAACTCAGGACACCGCCCACGGATCGATGACTGCAATCTCGCATCCGATGAAATCCTTCACATTACGCGTGGCCAGCGCCGCCCCTCTTGAGCGCGTACAGGCAGCGATCATGGCGTCGAACTGGCTGATCGGTCTGCCCGCGCTTTTGCGCGACCCCGCAATCCTTGCGTATGCGTCCGCTGCATCGCTGTCGAACGCAAGAAGCCGGCCCGCAAAATCCTCGACGAAAATCGCATCGACCGCGGTGGCAAGAGCACCCTTGCGGGAACCGTCTGGCAGCAGATGCAGCCCATAGAGGATTTCGGCACGAGTTACCGTCGTCGTAAAAAGCGCCGCGCGCGGCTGTGCGCCAAGCCAAGCCATCACCCTGACGTCTGGCACAGGCTTCAACGTCTCAGACAGAACGTTCGTGTCAAGAACGATCATGCGCCGAGGTCCACTCGTTCCCGAATCGCGTCGCGTGGCGGCAATTCCAGGTCGACGCCACCGAATGGCTCGATCCTGCTTCGGATCGATTCAGCCAAGTTACGCTGACCGCCGATGGATTCGGTCGAGAGCGCCGCACGGAGAATGTCCCGGGCCTCGTCCTCCATTGACCGTCCATGCTGCGCCGCCTGGACGCGCAGACGCGCCTTCAGCTGCTCGTCAAGGTTACGGATCGTCATGCTCGCCATTTTTCCCTCCATCATTGATGGTATTTTAATCAATGATGGCACGATTTTCAACCGGTCGGCCATTAGGAACGTCCCGCCACCGACCATCGGCAGAGTTTCTGGCTCGGATCCGGAAGTCTGTTGATTTGCATCCAAATCTGACCCAACAGGGGTGCGGCTAAAATCTTGGACTGGTTATGCCGCAATTCTAAGACTTTCCCGGTATTCGAGGGGACTGAGAGAGCC
>NZ_FCOC02000026.1 GCF_001544455.2 Caballeronia sordidicola | reverse complement strand
AACACCAGCATTCCAACCCTCGGAACACCGCCGCTTTCGCGTCGCTGCGTTTGCAGCACAGAAACGAGATTATGTAGAACTCTTCGCTTTACGTCAACAGGTTTCTTACTCAACCCCTGACTTCCGATTTTGCTGCAACGCCCGTCCTGCTTGGCTCTGCGGCATCCTCTGTTACGCTGCGGCTCCTGCACTTTCTCGCTTCCCTTCGCCTCGTCGTGAAGCGAAGGAACGGAATTCTAGTGCCCGTTTCAACTCAGCGCAAGTCCTTCAGCAAAAGAATTTTAACGATGCCTGCATCCGTGCTCGCTACGCCGGTGACTCGGCCGGATAAAGCGCTGGGCGCATTACGGCTCAAGTCGACACATAGCGACTACAATCAAAGGTTCTTTGCACCTGATGAATGCCTCCTATGCGCTCGCGAATCGCCAAACGACTCCCCCCTGACGCCGAAAAGCTTGTCGGCCTCTCGCTCTCGCTGTTTGCGTCGGGCAGCCGTATTGAAGACCGGTTTTGGGAAGCACGCCTCGATACGCTTCTCGCAAAAATTGTCCGCAATGGAAACCAGACCGCGCTCGACGCGGCGCTTGACCACCTGCAACTAAAATTTCCCGATGCCTACGGCGCGCTTGCCGACATGGCCGAAACGCAGAGCGAATCGTTCGCCATCGAGATTGACGGCGTTGCCCATGACGCGCTCCTCATCGCAGCGCCAGTACTCGCGTGGACGCGATATTCCATCCCGTCTGGCCCTTTGAAGACCGATGTGGCGGATGCGTTGCGCACCCAGTTGCAGGCCCACGTACTGGCAGATGGCGCCAAGGTTGCGGTGTCGCCGTACCTTTACAGTATCGATCAGTTGCCCCGTCATCATGTGGAAACGTCCCGCGTTGCGCAGCAACTGATCCAGAGCGTGCTCGGCCAGGCACCCGCTCGGGGGAACCTGGCCGATCTGCCGGAGACGTCGCCGATCCTGGCCGACCCGCGCTTTTTGCTTGCAATGGCAATCGTACCTGCCGGCTCGGCGCTCTTCCGCTGGCAAGAGGAGACGAACGGCGTTCGGGTCGAACGCGGCCAATGCCTCGAACATTGGACAACCCAGGGCGGAGCAACTTTCGCGGCCATCTTGCCGGGCTGCGAATTCGAGTGCCTGTTGCCCGACGCTTACTATTCGGCATGCCGCGACGCCGATGAACAGGTTCGTCCACACTCCGTGCGCACCGCCGTTCGCTATCTCTTCGATACGCTCGGGACTGCACCGGACGAGTTGCGCGCGGTCATCGCCGGTTTTGGCGAGCAGCGCATCGACGAATATCGAGTTGGATTTACCCGGCGCGGCAGCAATGACGTGATTTATGGCGTCGTATGGCCGCTCTATGGCCGGGAGAATGGCGAAACCGGACCGGCAGAAGACGCGGCGGAACTCGAAGGCGCGGACGGACCCGTTGAAGCAATTGTTGCGCTGCTGAAACGGTCGGGCGTGACGGATGTCCGGCGACACTCCGGCCGCTTTGAACCTGAATATTGCGAGGACTGCGGCGTACCGTTGTATGCCGATCCACTAGGTGAAATCGTCCATGCAGAAATGCCGGAAGACGCGGAGCCGGCCCAGCCGCATTTTCACTGATTTTGCCCAACGAGACAAAAAATGACGAATCGCTGTCTGTATTAGGGGAAACCGGATAGCTGAAACCAAATCGCTCTCCGGCAAATCGGCAAAATGCCGCTCCAATCAATGTTGGAGCGGCATTTTTTTGTGTGCATTCACCGAATTACGCATAACTGTGCCGAACTGGAATCCGTAAGCCAAAAAATACACATGCCCTTCTGTGACCCGCCGAGTCGCGCAGTTAATCGGATTTATCTCATCCAGTCTTGCTCCATTAGCCTCATTTTAAGAAAAATGCGGTATCACCAGACGATCTTCAGATAAATACGGGACACGTCCGTGTCATTTGCGATTTTATGAGATATGCCTATGCCATTCGATCAGGGCGCATTTTTCGCTGCAATTAGTCATGATGGGTTTTAGCCGCATATCGTCCGTTTATTAATAAAACGGGCATCGCGCCGGATCCATATCATTAGAGGCAGACATGAAATTCACCATAGTTAATTCGGAAGCTGAACGTCGCGAGGGATTGAAGGCGCTGTTGCGACATATAGACCGGCGGGCTCGCTTCAACGAGGCAAAAGACTGGCGGCAAGCTGCCAGTGCGGTCTTGCGACTCGAGCCGGACATGATCGTGATCGACTGGCATAAAGCCATGCGCATGGCAGACCTGCGGATGCTGCTGGAGGCTTTTCCGAAAATTCCATCGGCCATTGTTGTGGATGAAGCATCGACAACTCAGGTCCGCTTGTTTCTCGCCGCTGGAGTGCGAGGCGTAGTGCCACGCAAGCTTGATCCGACGCTGATCGTGCGTGCGCTGGAAATGGTCCTGCTCGGTGGTTACTACGTGCCTGCGAACGCGCTGGATCCCGAACTGGAATCCGTTTCGGATACACGCCGCGAGTCTGAGCCAAAAGAATTCCGAAAGGGATTGAAGCGGTTCAATACGCTGTCTTTGCGCCAGCAACAAATCATGCGGTGCGTCCATATGGGAAGCACGAACAAGATCATCGCAAAGACTTTGGGAATCAGCGAGGGCACGGTGAAAATCCACCTTGGCAGCATCTTCCAGCAACTCGGCGCACCCAATCGCGCGGCTGCTGTAGCAATTTACAACGGCTGGCAGAACCGTCATCTCGAGGTGCTGAAGCGGGAAGCTGACGCTTCGCCGCGGCCGTCGCTTGGCGATGCGGGGGTTATACCGTTGCGAGCGCCAGCATCGACTTATTCACCGCTTCCGCAGATGGAGGAGCATTTGATGCCAATGGCCGCTCAACCGTTACCACCTTTTGGCGACTGAATAATCACAAAGTGAGGCGTGGGCGCAACGCGCAAGTCGGCGCGTTGCGCCCGTGAAACCACGCTGGCACAGTCAATGCACACGTTTTCGGGCGCAAACGAGTAATATGAGATTTATGGGTTTCTTCTACACACCTCTTCCGCTGTGGCTTGCTATAGGTGGCTGGATAGTCACTGCGGGTGTGCTCGCGCTTGGCATTTGGAAGAATCCCTTTCGCCGGTTGCAGGACGGAACGCTTCAGCATGTCTGGCTCGGCATAGTCGTGGCGGTTACGGTGCTATGGGCTTGCAATACATGGTTCGAAGACGGGCCCGCCATTCATCTCCTTGGCGCGACCCTCATGGTCACGCTATTCGACTGGCAGCTCGCCATGGCTGGTATGGCTGTAGCAACGGGGTTGGCGGCCGTCGTGCTCGACGCTGCGTGGCCGGGCATACCGGTGACATTCCTTTTGTTCGGCGCATTGCCGGTCGCCGTGTCCTCGTTGATGCAAAAAGCCATTCAGGCGTGGATTCCCCGAAGCTTGTTTGTCTTTATCCTTGGCCATGGTTTTCTGACATCGGCCGTTGCGGTCGCAGCAGCGTGCGCCTCCGGCTTGCTGCTTCAAATCATTCTCGCCGACGGACGGCTGTTCATACCAGCGGGCTTTACGCTTGCCGCAACCCTGCTCGTTGCCGGCGAGGCGCTCTTCACCGGCCTCTTCACCATTCTCATCACCGTGTATCGGCCCGCCTGGATAACGACTTTCGATGTGCGGCGCTATCGGCTGGATCGTGGGCCACGAGTCTAATGCTGTCTGGTCTAGGCGGTCAGCTAAAGAATTTAATATAAGATGGAACTCCTGTTCACTGTCAGGCCTCTTACGTGCCTGATGTCTCTTTAGTGCCCAACCCGATGGATAGTATTCAAGTACCGCGTCGACTGCTTCGGTTGGTCGGCCGAGTGGTAGCGATTGCATCCGTGGCGACAATTGCGTCAGCCCTCTGCAGCGCCGCCGCGTTTGCCGATACGCTCGACGAACGCAATGAGCTCGTCAATCACTTCGTGACCGATTTCAACGCCAATCCCCTGATGGCGGACTGCGCCGCGCACGGCAGCTTTGTCGCGAGCACGTCGACGGCATTTGACCGCGTCGAGTTTCCAGCCAGTTCTTTCGATGCCGCGCATGGCAGCATTGTCCCGTGGAACGACTCATTCGATGATCACAAGCAACGCATCAAGGTCGATAACGTCGTGACCGTCGAAGGACTTGGCGTGAAGGACGGCGACAGCTCCCCTTCAACGCTCAGGTTCCGGTGCGGTTATGTCGGAAGTCAAATGCTTGCGTTTGGCTGGAATGATCCCGTGCCGGCCGCCCGACCGCGCGCCGAACCAGGGTCGAGCCATGGCGCTCGCGGCAAGCATAGGGTCGTCAAAGGCAAGGGCAAGGCTGCGAGCGGCAAAGCACCGACGTCGACATCGAAGAAATCGTCTTCGGCCAAGTCGGCCAAGAAAAAACACTGACGGCGGGCTAAAACGAAGAAGGGCGAGATCCGCTATAAGCGATTTCGCCCTTTGGCGCTGCGCAAAGCCGGCCCGTTCGTATCAGAACGCCTGCAAATGCCGCAAGATTGCCTGCAACATGGCGGCGCCAAGCGCGGCACTTCGCTCCCCATTCCAGCCCACGCGCTCATCTGGAAGATTCGCATTGTCCTTGAACGGCATTTCGAGCGTCAGGGACAAACACCCGAATTCATTGCCAACATACTTCGACGCCAGCTTCAACGCATCCGTCTGGTATTTGCTCGCTTCGTAACCGTACACATCCTGGAAGTCGGGACTTGCCTGCTTGAAACATTCGATAAACGCCTTCTGCTCCCTCGCCTGCTGTTCCGTGAAGCCGGGCAACATCTCGGAACCCGCCACGAAGATATAGGGCAGCGCTTCGTCGCCGTGGATATCGAAGAACAGATCGCAGCCGATCGCGTGCATGGCGTTGCGTACCACCAGCACTTCGGGGCTTCGCGCGGCGTCCGGCTCCATCCATTCACGATTCAGGTTGGCGCCCGCCGCGTTCGTACGCAGATTGCCGAGGGCACTGCCATCGGGATTCATGTTGGGCACAATGTGAAAAACGGCGTGATCGAAGACCAGGCGCGCCACCGGGTCGCCCGCCCAGTCGCCCCACCCTGCCAGCCGTTTGATCAAACCCTCCACGAACCATTCGGCCATGGTTTCGCCCGGATGCTGACGCGCGATGATCCAGACGTTTTTCTTGGGCTTGGCCGCTTCATCAACATCTGCTTGCGTTTCGTCTTCAGCCTCGTCCTCAAGCAGGCCCAGTGTCAGGAGCGACATCGGGCGGCCTTGCACAGTACGGCCGATTTCAGTCAGCGTCGCGTGCGGCATCTGCTGCACGGCGCCGATAAAACCCGCGTGCCGCTCTTCGCTGTACGGTTCGAAATAGGCGTAATAGATGGCGTCGAAATCCGGCGTGTGCTCAATGGTCATCACCCGGCCGTCGTAGCGCGTCGGCACGCGGAACCAGTTGATCCTGTCGTAGCTCGCGACCGCGCGATAATCGCGCCAGCCTTCGGCGAATGCGCAGTCCGCGGCGTTTTCGAAAGTCATCGTGAGCGCTACGTCGCGCACGTTGCCCATGCGGAAATAGAACCACTGCGCGAAATCGGCGTGACTGTCCGGGCGGATGCGCAGACGGATATCGGCGGGATTATCGGCGGAAACGACGTCAATCGCACCCGCATCGAATTGACTCGTGATTGAGATGCTCATGACGCTTCCTTGATTAATCCGATTAGGTGGCGGCGGCCAACTTCAGGCGCCAATCCGCCGTCTAAACACATAACTCGTTTCGTTCGATGCCTTTTTATCGAAGGCATACCCTTCGCTGCCGAAGTCCTTCAGGCCTTCCGGTTCATCGATTCTATGCTGCACCGCGAAGCGTGCCATCAGCCCGCGCGCCCGTTTTGCGTGAAAGCTGATGATCTTGTACTGGCCGTTCTTCCAGTCCTGAAATACCGGCGTGACAACCGGCGCGTCAAGACACTTTGGCTGGACCGACTTGAAATATTCACCGGATGCGCAATTGACCAGCACCTTCGCGCCGCGCTGCTTCTTCATTTGCGCGTTGAGCGCGGCGGTAATGCGCTCGCCCCAGAAAGCGTAGAGATCCTTGCCGCGCGCGTTGGCGAACTTCGTGCCCATTTCCAGCCGATACGGCTGCAACAAATCGAGTGGCCGCAGCAATCCGTACAAGCCGGACAACACGCGCACATGATTCTGGGCGTAGTCCAGATCGGCTGCATGAAGCGATCTGGCGTCGAACCCTTCGTAGACATCGCCATTGAACGCAAGCACGGCCTGCTTCGAATTCTCAGCGTCGAACGTCGGCGACCAGTCGGCGTAACGCTGGAAATTGAGTCGCGCGAGCGGATCCGAGATATGCATGAGACTGCCGATTTCCTGTGGCGAGAGCTTGCGCAGCGCGTCGATGAGCTCGGCGCAATCCGCGGCGAATTCGGGTAGCGTGTGCTTCGTGACGTGAGGCGGGGTCTCGTAGTCGAGCGATTTGGCCGGCGAGAGAACGATTATCATAGGGGCTCGCCGGCTTGCTTGCCAACGATGAAGACGGAAACCCTCGATTGTATCGAATGAAAAAATCCCCCGCGTGGCGCGCTGTGCTCGATTCCAATGTATGGATCGACATTCTCGTATTCGATGACCCCAATACCCGTCCAATCCGCGCCGCGCTGGAAACCGGCACGCTGGAAGCGTTGATCGATGCCCGGTGCCTCAAGGAACTGACCTATGTGCTGGATTATCCGCAGTTCGTCCGCTTCGCCGTGAACAAGGCCAATGCGCTTGAGACCGTCGCGCGGCTTTCGCACCTGGTGGAACCGGAACCGCTGCCTGAAGACACGCCGCCGTTGCCGAAATGCAAGGACCGCGACGACCAGAAGTTTCTTGAGCTGGCGCACGCCGCCCGGGCGGACTGGCTGGTATCGAAGGACCGGGCGCTGCTGAAGCTGGCGAAACGCACGGCGCGGGATTTCGGGTTTCAAATCGCCCAGCCGGCGCCGTTCGTCACACGCTTTCAGGCGCGGATCGAGACCAATGCGGAAACGAACGCAATCGATATTTAAAATCGACGTTTAAAATAGCAGGCATTCTTCCAGCGCAGCCGATCGAACCCACCATGAACGCCTCGCACGACCTTCCGCATTCAGCCACTGTCCCTGCCATTGCCTCGCGTTTGCCGCACGTGGGCACGACGATCTTCACGGTCATGAGCGCGCTCGCGACACAAAAAGGCGCGGTCAATCTCGGCCAGGGTTTTCCGGATTTCGCGTGCGATCCGCGCATTGTGGATGCGGTGGCCAACGCCATGCGCGAAGGTCACAATCAGTACCCGCCAATGGCCGGCGCCGCGCCGCTGCGCCATGCGATCAGCGAAAAGATCGAGCGGCTGTACGGACGTCAATACGATGCCGAGCGCGAAATCACGGTCACGGCCGGCGCAACGCAGGCAATCCTCACAGCAATCCTGTGCTGCGTGCATCCGGGCGATGAAGTCGTCGTGATCGAACCAATGTACGACTGCTACGTCCCGGCAATTGAACTGGCGGGCGGAAAACCCGTGTTTGTATCGCTGGAAGCACCCGACTATGCGCTGCCCTTCGACAAGATCGCCGCCGCAATCACGCCAAAAACGCGCCTTCTGATCATCAACACGCCGCATAACCCGACGGGCCGCGTCTGGCGCACCGCCGACATGCAAAAGCTCGACGAGATCATGCGCGGCACCAACGTGCTGATTCTCTCCGACGAAGTCTATGAACACATGGTCTTCGACGGCGCGCCGCACGAAAGCGTCTCGCGTTACCCGGATCTGGCCGCGCGCAGCTTCGTGGTATCGAGTTTCGGCAAGACGTTTCACGTGACGGGCTGGAAAGTGGGCTACGTCGCCGCACCCGCCGCGCTCACGGCCGAATTCCGCAAAGTGCATCAATTCAACGTGTTCACTGTGAATACGCCGATGCAAGCCGGCATTGCCGAGTACTTGAAAGACCCTTCGCCGTATCTCGACTTGCCTGCGTTCTACCAGCAAAAACGCGACTTTTTCCGCGCGGGCTTGGCGAATTCGCGCTTCAAGTTGCTGCCGTGCGACGGCACGTATTTCCAATGCGTAGACTATTCGGCCATCAGCGACCTGCCCGAAGCCGAATTCTCGAAATGGCTCACGAGCGAGATTGGCGTGGCGGCAATTCCGGTGTCGGCCTTCTATCACGAGAGCCACGAATCGGGCGTCGTGCGCTTTTGCTTCGCCAAAAAGGAAGAGACGCTGCGCACCGCACTTGAGCGTCTCGCCAGCCTCTGAGCGAAGTCCTAGATCTTCGGCAGTTCTTTCTTCTGCGCATCCATGAACGCCAGCCGGTCGGCCGTCACCTTCTGCGCGGCCGGCCGTTCCCCGACGCGCTTGTTGTGCGCCTTCCAGTCAATACCCGCCTCCAGCAGGAAATCCGTGCCATAAACCGCTTTGGTCGCGAGGCCGACCAGCGGCAAATGCACGAACGCGCTGACATCGGCGATACTGAAGGCCGTGCCGAGCGCATACGGATCGAATTTCGCAATCCGCTTGAATCCCGCAATGCCATGCCGGAGCTTTTTTTCAGCGCGCGTCCTGGTGTACTCGGTCACGGTTCCACCGAAAAACGCCTGCTTATACAGATCGCGCGCGACGAGTTCCAGATGCAACTCGATGAACGTAATCATCTCGCGCTCTTTCGCGGCCGCAAAAGGATCGGCGGAAAAGATCGGTTTGTCCGGATAAGCGCTCGCCAGATATTCGACGATCACTTGCGACTCGCACAGCGATCCCGCCTCGGTCTCGATGTACGGAACCTTGCCAAGCGGCGATCGCGCGAGCGTGGCTTCGTCCTGACCGAAATTGGCGCGCACCTCTTCGAATGCAATGCCGTGTTCGAGCAGCACGAACTTCACCTTGTTCACATAATTGGACAGCGCAAAACCATACAGCTTGAGCATCACCAGTCTCCAGAACGTCTTCGTTTTTTAAGTAATACAGGCAATGGACGGCCTTTTGGGGCCATCTCACTAACAGCACGACCGTGCTAATCTAGCAAAATAAGGAGTGAGACACACCATGAGTTTTCGCGACACAGAGATTCGGACCTTGGGCGTGGTCGGCAGCGGCGCAATGGGACGCGGGATTGCGCAGATTGCGGCGCTCGGCGGCCTGACCGTGCGTCTTTACGACGCCAACAAGGAAGCCATCACGGCTGCTCGCGAGTATCTTGCCGATACCCTGAACAAACTCGCCGCAAAAGGCAAGCTCACCGAGGCGGACGCGCACGATGCGCTGGCGCGCGTTCATGCAGCGGACGCGACAAGCGATCTGGCCGATTGCGACGTGGTCATCGAAGCGATTGTCGAGAAGCTCGACGCAAAGCGCGCGTTGTTCCGCGAGCTGGAAGAGGTTGTGCGCGATGATTGCATCCTGGCGTCGAACACGTCGTCGCTTTCCATTACCGCAATCGCCGCGGGCTGCAAACGGCCGGAGCGCGTGATCGGACTGCACTTTTTCAATCCCGTGCCGCTGATGAAAGTGGTCGAGGTGATCGACGGCTTACGCGGAGACCCCGCAGCCGGCGACGCGCTCATGGCGCTCGGCCGCCAGATGGGCCACACGCCGGTGCGGGCGAAGGACATGCCGGGTTTCATCGTGAATCACGCCGGACGCGGCATGAATACCGAAGGCCTGCGGATCGCCGGCGAAGGCGTGGCGAGTTTTGCGGATATCGACCGGATCATGCGGGAGCAAGCCGGCTTCCGGCTCGGCCCGTTCGAGTTGCTCGACCTGACCGCGCTCGACGTGTCGCATCCGGTGATGGAATCGATCTATCACCAGTTTTATGAAGAGCCGAGATTCACGCCGTCGCCGATCACCGGCACGCGGCTCGCTGGCGGATTGATCGGGCGCAAGGCTGGCGAAGGTTTTTATCAGTATGTCGATGGGAAACAGCAAACGCCCGGCGAAGCGCCTGCGCCGGCTGCGCTGCCGCGTCGCGTCTGGGTGAGCCGGGCGTCCGCCCACGCGCGCGAGGAAGTGTTCAGGCTGATCGCGAAAATGGAAGCGAATGTCACCATCGATACCGGCGGCACGCCGGCGCTGGATTCGCTGATCATCGTCACGCCGCTTGGGCACGATGCCACCACGGCGTGCGTCGCGGAAAAGCTGGATGCGTCGCGCACGGTTGCCATCGACACGCTGTTCCCGCTCGCCGATACCGCCCGCCGCACCATCATGACAACGCCCGCGACCACGGCTGAATTCCGCGACGCCGCGCACGCCCTGTTCGCGTTCGATGGCGTTCCCGTCACCGTGATCCGCGATTCCACGGGTTTTGTCGCGCAACGCGTGGTGGCGACCATCGTGAATATTGGCTGCGATATTGCGCAGCAACGCATCGCCACGCCCGCCGATATCGATCTCGCCGTCACGCTCGGGCTGGGTTATCCGCGCGGCCCGCTCGCACTCGGCGACGCGCTCGGCGCAAGCACCATCCTCACGATCCTGCGCAATATTCAAGGCGTGCTTGGCGATCCGCGATATCGTCCGTCGCCGTGGCTCGCACGTCGCGCGCAACTCGGCCTGTCGCTCACCTTCGACGAGGCCGCGCAATGAGCGCCGAACTGCTCTCCGCCCGGCCGGCCGAAAGCGACACCACGCTGGTCCTCAAGCTGTCCAATCCCGGCGCGCGCAACGCGTTGCATCCGGACATGTACGCCGCCGGAATCGAGGCGATAAACACAGCCGAGCGCGACACGTCGGTGCGCGCAATCGTGCTGACCGGCGCCGATAACTTCTTTTGTGCCGGCGGTAACCTGAACCGCTTGCTCGAAAACCGCGCGAAGGATCGGTCGGTGCAGGCGGCGAGCATCGACATGCTGGGCGAATGGATCGTGGCGCTGAGGTCATCCACGAAGCCGGTGATCGCGGCCGTTGAAGGCGCCGCGGCAGGCGCGGGATTTTCGCTGGCGCTCGCGTGCGACCTGCTCGTCGCCGCCGATGACGCGAAGTTCGTGATGTCATATTCGCGCGTGGGCCTCACGCCCGACGGCGGCGGCTCGTGGTTCCTGACCCGCGCCCTGTCGCGCGCGCTCGCTACCGAAATCCTGCTGGAAGCAAAGCCGATCGGCGCCACGCGCCTGTATGAAACCGGCGTGGTCAATCGCGTAACAAAGCCGGGCGCGGCGCTCGATACCGCCATCGCCTGGGCCGACGAACTCGGCCGCATGGCGCCCAAGGCGTTGGCGCAGATCAAGGCGCTGATCGCACTGGCCGAAACACAGACGCTCGCGGAACAGCTCGACGCCGAGCGCGATAGTTTCGTCGATGCCCTGCATAACGGCAACGCGCTCGAAGGCATCAACGCGTTCCTCGAAAAGCGCCCGCCAATCTACAAATGACGACTCCCGCATACGCACTTCCCAAGCGCCGCCGCATCTTCCTCATGCGTCATGGCGACGTCACGTACTTCGACGCAACGGGCCGCGCCATCGATCCCGTAAACGTGCCGCTGAACGAACGCGGCCGTGACGAAGCGACCGCTGCCGGACGCGAGTTCAAGGCGCAACAGATTCGCTTCGACAAGGTCATTGCGAGCGGTTTGCCCAGGACGCTTGAAACGGCACAGCGCGTGCTGGCTGAGACGGGTCAGCAAATCGATATCGATGTATGGCCGGAGTGGGAAGAGATTCGCGGCGGCCGGCTGAGCAATCTGCCGCCGAAGGATTTCGAGCGCGCGTTTCTCAGCGTGTTCGATGGCATCGTGCCTGAGACAACGGCCTTTCTGGGCGGTGAAACCATCGGCGAATTGCTGGATCGCGTGTTGCCGCCGCTGCAACGCCTGCGTGACGACGCATCCTGGGATACTGCGTTGCTCGTTTTGCACGGTGGCGTCAACCGAGCGTTGTTGTCGCATGCAATCACGGGCGGCGGGCGCATGTTCTTCGGGCATTTATCGCAGACAACAGGTTGCATCAATGCGCTCGATGTCGGCGACAAACCCGGCGACTGGGTCATTCGCGCACTGAATCATTCACCGCCCTCACCGCTTCACGCGAGCGTGCGCAACACCACCATGGAATTGCTCTACGAACAGTTTGTGCGCTTTACGTCGGCATTGAAGTAATCAGGCTCGCGGCGAAAACAGCGCTTTCAGGCGCGACGCTGCCTTTGAACAAGCTCAGGAACGCAATCCGGAGGAGACAACAATGGCGTCAAACGACCTGCCCTTGCCTGAACCGCAGGATTTCTCGGCGTTCGAAGGAACGCGTGCCGTCAACGCGCGGCAACAATTCGACCTCGGCGCATTATCCGCGTGGCTGGAAACACATGTCGATGGATTCGCAGGACCTGTTCGCATCGAACAGTTTGCCGGCGGACAGTCGAATCCCACGTTCAAGCTGATCACGCCCGCGCGCAGTTACGTCATGCGCTCGAAGCCGGGACCGGCGGCGAAGCTGTTGCCATCGGCGCATGCGATCGATCGGGAATATCGCGTGATGCAAGCGCTCGCGGGCACGGACGTTCCCGTCGCGAAGATGCTCGCGCTGTGCGACGACGAAAGCGTGATCGGCTGCGCGTTCTACGTGATGGAGTTCATGGAAGGCCGCGTGCTATGGGATCAGGCGCTGCCCGGCATGACGCCCGCTGAACGCGGCGCCATTTACGACGAAATGAATCGCGTGATCGCCGCGCTGCATTGCGTGGATATCGTGGGAACGGGTCTCGAAACCTACGGCAAGCCTGGCAACTATTTCGAGCGTCAGATTGGCCGATGGAGCAAGCAATACATTGCATCGGAAACCGAATCCATCGAAGCCATGAACAAGCTGATCGAATGGCTGCCGAAGCATATTCCGCGCGGCGGCGAAAGCGTATCGGTGGTTCACGGTGACTTCCGGCTCGACAACCTGATCTTCCATCCGACCGAACCGCGCGTGCTCGCCGTGCTCGACTGGGAGCTTTCCACGCTCGGCGATCCGCTTGCCGACTTCGCTTACCACTGCATGGCATGGCATGTCGATCCGGCGCAGTTTCGCGGTATTGGCGGGCTTGATTGGGCAGCGCTCGGCATTCCCGATGAGCAAGCCTACGTCGCGCGATATCTGGAACGCACCGGCCTGCAGATCCAGGGCGACTGGAATTTCTACCTTGCGTACAACATGTTCCGTATTGCCGCGATCCTGCAGGGAATCATGAAGCGCGTGAGCGACGGCACGGCGGCAAGCGCACAAGCCGTCGATGCAGGCAAACGCGCCAAGCCAATGGCCGAACTCGCGTGGTCGTACGCGCAGAAAGTGACCGGGTAAGTCCCATCGGGAAACAGGAGACGACATGAATTTCGACTACACGCCAAAAGTGCAGGAATTGCGCCACAAGCTGACCGCTTTCTTCGATGAACACATCTATCCGAACGAACACGCATTCAATCAGGAGATCGCCGCGAACCGCGCAAAGGGTGACGCATGGATTCCACTTGCGCTCATCGAGACGCTGAAGCAAAACGCGCGCGACGCGGGTTTGTGGAATCTGTTCCTCCCCGAATCGGAGCGTGGCGCGGGTTTGAGCAATCTGGAATACGCGCCGCTTTGCGAAATCATGGGCCGCGTGCCATGGGCGCCCGAAGTGTTCAATTGCGGCGCGCCCGATACGGGCAACATGGAAACCGTCGAACGTTATGGCAGCGACCAGCAGAAGCAGCAATGGCTCGAACCGCTGCTGCAAGGCGAAATCCGCTCGGCATTCCTGATGACAGAGCCAGACGTGGCTTCGTCGGATGCAACGAATATCCAGTGCAGCATCGTTCGCGATGGCGACAGCTATGTGATCAACGGCCACAAGTGGTGGTCATCGGGCGCGGGCGATCCGCGATGCAAGGTGTATATCGTGATGGGCAAGACCGATCCCGACGCACCCAAGCACCAGCAACAATCGATGATCCTCGTTCCCGCGGATTCATCGGGCATTACGGTGCACCGGCCGCTTTCGGTGTTCGGCTACGACGACGCGCCGCACGGCCACATGGATATCACGCTCGAGAACGTGCGCGTGCCGGTATCGAATGTATTGCTCGGCGAAGGACGCGGCTTCGAAATCGCGCAAGGGCGCCTTGGGCCGGGACGCATTCACCACTGCATGCGCCTGATCGGTTTGGCCGAGCGCGCACTGGAACTCATGTGCAGGCGGACGTCGCAACGCGTTGCTTTCGGCAAGCCGATAGCCGCGCACGGCGTGACGCAGGAGCGCATTGCCGAGGCACGGATCATGATAGAGCAGGCGCGCCTGTTGACGCTGAAAGCCGCGTACATGATGGACACGGTCGGCAACAAAGGTGCACGCGGCGAGATTGCGATGATCAAGGTCGTCGCGCCGAACATTGCGTGCGAGGTCATTGATTGGGCGATTCAGGCGCATGGCGCCGCAGGTGTGTCGGACGACTTTCCGCTCGCCTACGCCTATGCGCATGCACGAACGCTGAGGCTCGCCGATGGGCCCGACGAAGTGCATCGGAATGCGATTGCCAAGCTTGAGCTCGCGCGGTACGCGTAACACGCACAACACGCATAAGTGCCCATCCACACCCGGAGCAAAAATGATCGATGTCTATAGCTGGGCCACGCCGAACGGCCACAAGATTCATATCATGCTGGAAGAACTCGGGCTGGAATACGCCGTGCATCCCATCGATATTGGCGCTGGCGACCAGTTCACGCCCGACTTCCTCGCGATCAGCTCGAACAACAAGATCCCGGCGATCATTGACAGCGATGGTCCCGAAGGCAAGCCGCTCGCACTTTTTGAATCCGGCGCGATCCTGTTTTATCTCGCTGAAAAGACGGGCAAGTTCCTGCCGCTCGATCCAGTTGGCCGATACACCACCATGCAATGGCTGATGTTCCAGATGGGCGGTGTCGGGCCCATGCTCGGTCAGGCGCATCACTTCCGGATCTACGCGCCGGAGAAAATCGAATACGCGATCAATCGATATTCGAACGAAGCGAAGCGTTTGTATGGCGTGATGGACAAGCAGTTGGGCGTGACGAAGTATCTTGCGGGCAATGAATATTCAATCGCGGATATCGCCACGTTTCCGTGGACACGTTCGTGGAAGAATCAGGGCATCGAGCTAGATGAATTTCCCAACGTCAAACGATGGTTCGATGAAATTGCCGCGCGGCCCGCGGTGATTCGCGGGGTTGAAGTGCTGGCCGCGGCTCGCCGGGATCTGACCGGCGACAAGCAACGCGAAGTACTGTTTGGCGCGCAGCAGTATGCGAGGCGGTAGCGCCGAGCAACGCAACGTCAGAAATAATGCCGGGTAATAAACTCGGCAACACACACCGGTTTTTCAGCGCCTTCTTTTTGTACGGTGACGCGCCAGATCACCTGCACGCCGCCCTGCTCCACGTCGGTCACGGTCTCGGCGAAAAACCGGGCTCTCAACTTCGAGCCGACCAGAACCGGCGACATGAACCGCACCTTGTTCGTGCCGTAGTTCACCCCGAGTTTCTGTTGCAGCGGAACGCACTCCTCAAGCCATTTCGGAACCAGCGCCAACGTCAAAAACCCGTGCGCGATCGGACCGCCAAACGGCGACTCTTTCTTCGCCCGTTCTGCGTCGACGTGAATCCATTGATGATCGTCAGTGGCATCGGCGAATCGGTTCACGCGAGGCTGGTCAATTTCAAGCCAATCGCTCACGTATTCCTCGCTGCCTTGCGCCGCTTTCATATCCGCTGCGGAGGCGAGCGTCATTGCGTGTTTTCCGGATGACGAAGCCCGAATATCGCCGATGAATCCACCGTCAATACCAGTTCGCCATTCTGGTTATAGGCCTCCCAGCGCGTACCAACAATCCCGCGATCCGGCTTGCTCGCCGATACCCGCTTGCTCAGTACCCGCACCGTCAACCGCACGCTGTCGTTCACGCGAACGGGTCTGAGCCAGCGGATATTATCGAGGCCAGGAGAACCCCTTGAGGTTGAATCGGCCAGCATATCGCGCACGAGAATGCCCATCATCGCGGAACAGGTGTTCCATCCGCTCGCGACCAAACCGCCGAATGGAGACGCTTCGCCGCCTGCTTCGCTCAAATGAAAAGGCTGCGGATCATAACGCCCGGCAAATTCGATAATCTCGTCTTTCGAAAACGTATGGCTGCTGAGTTCGGCCACGTCCCCGACCTTGAAATCTTCATAGCTGAAAGTCATCTCGATTCTCCTTTCCTGATTCGGCGATCGTTTAAACGGTTGTGTCCGCAAATCCGGGAAGCGACGCAAACCGCTCCAGATGATGATCGACATCGCCCAATGTTGTTTCGATGATCGACAGGCGCTTGAACCAGTGCGCCGCCGCGACTTCATTCGTCACGCCCATGCCGCCGTGCAATTGCACGGCTTGTTGACCGACAAAACGCGCCGCCTGGCCAACGCGCGCTTTCGCGGC
This sequence comes from Caballeronia sordidicola, assembly GCF_001544455.2. Taxonomy (GTDB): domain Bacteria; phylum Pseudomonadota; class Gammaproteobacteria; order Burkholderiales; family Burkholderiaceae; genus Caballeronia; species Caballeronia sordidicola. The sequence goes on along the minus strand of NZ_FCOC02000026.1, from coordinate 68,425 downwards.
AGAGATTGCGCGACGGCGTTCATCGGCGTCATTGCTCGAATAGCGCGCGGCCGCCAGATACGTGATCGAACGTGCCTGCTCGGCATGAATCAGCATCTCGACCATGCGATGCTGCAACGCCTGAAAACGTGCGATGGGCGTGCCGAACTGCTTGCGCTCCTTCGTGTATTCAACCGTCGCGTGATTTAGTGCATCGAGCACGCCTACCGCTTCGGCACACAGCAGGAACGTGGCGTAGTCCGCGATACGTTCGAGCGTCGCCGCGCCGGTTTGCGCGTCGCCCAGACGCCTGGCCGGCGTGCCTGTGAATTTCAAGGTCGCGGCACGCTGACCGTCGATCGTCCGATACTCCGTGATCGTTACGTTAGCTGCATTGCGCTCGATTGCGAACAACGCAATTTCACCGTTCAGCCGCGCGGGCACGATCCATACGTCAGCCTGCGCGCCGTGCAGGACCAGCGACTTCTCGCCGCTCAACGTGATTTGATCGCCCTGAGCCTGAGCGGTGGATTCGATGGAGAACAGGTCGTAGCGCGCACGCGGCTCGTGAAACGCCACCGCGAGCTTGTTCTCGCCTGCGGCCGCACGTTCGAGCCATGCCAGCGCGTCTTGATCACCCGCAAGCCGCAACGCCTCCATACCAACTACGGTCGCCCAATACGGCTCCACGACCAGCGCCCGCCCGAGTTCCTGCATGACGACCAGCATATCTACCGGACCGCCATCGAATCCGCCTTGTGCTTCGGGCGCGGGCAAAGCGGTCAGTCCTAGCTCCGTGAAAGCGGTCCAGTGTTTTGCATCGACTCCTTGTTTCGATGCCACGATTTTCTGCCGTGCATCGAATGTGTATTCGTTGTCGAGATAGCGGCGCAAGGCATCTCGAAACTGCTGCTGTTCGTCGGTGAAATTGAAGTCCATGTGCCGCTCCTCACAAGCCCAGAATCATCTGCGCGATGATGTTTTTTTGAATTTCGTTCGAGCCGCCATAGATCGATGTCTTGCGGAAGTTGAAGTAATACGCGGCGAGCGGCGCGGCTGCGTCGTCACCGGCGAGGCTGTGCTCGCGTTCTCCTTCCAGATAAGCCGGATCGAATGCCGCAGCTTGCGGTCCGGCGGCTTCCACCATCAACTCGGTCAGCGCTTGCTGGACTTCAGTGCCCTTGATCTTCAACATCGATGCTTCCGGCCCGGGTCCGCGACCGTTCGCTTCGCTCGCGACCACGCGCTGCACGGTGACTTCGAGCGCCATGATCTCGATTTCGAGCGCGGCGATTTTTGCGGCGAACACGGGATCCTTGAGTAACGGCGCACCGCCCTTCTTCTGGTCGGCGGCCAGTCGCTTGAGGAACACCAGTTCACGCTTCGATTGTCCGACGCGGGCAATGCCCGTGCGCTCGTGTCCAAGCAAATACTTAGCGTAAGTCCAGCCACGATTCTCGTCACCGACGAGATTTTCCAGCGGCACCTTCACATCCTCGAAGAACACTTCGTTGACTTCGTGATCTTCATCGAGCGTGATGATCGGGCGCACGGTAATACCCGGCGTTTTCATGTCGATAAGCAGGAACGAAATGCCTTCCTGCTTCTTCGCGCCGCTGTCCGTGCGCACGAGGCAGAACATCATGTCGGCGAATTGTCCGAGCGTGGTCCAGGTTTTCTGGCCGTTGACCACGTAGTGATCGCCCTGGCGTTCGGCGCGTGTTCTCAATGAGGCCAGGTCGGAGCCCGATCCCGGTTCGGAATATCCTTGGCACCACCAGTCGGTGCCATCGAGAATGCGCGGCAAATAATGGGCTTTTTGTGCGTCGCTGCCGTATTTCATGAGAACGGGCGCGACCATGGATACCCCGAACGGCAGCACGCCCGGCGCACCAATGCGCGCGCATTCCTCATCCCATATATGGCGCTGCGTCGCGTTCCAGCCGGGGCCGCCAAATTCCTTCGGCCATGCAACGACGGACCAGCCGCGCGTGCCAAGCAGCTTGTGCCAGCTCGCGTAATCGTCGCGGCTCAGACGTTTGTGATCGAGTACCTTGGACCGCAAGGCTTGCGGCAGATTGGCGTCGAGCCAGGCGCAGATGTCGGCGCGAAAAGCGTCGTCGGCGGGGGAATAATTCAGGTCCATACGCTCTCGTCTCCTGTCATGACCCGGGTCGGCCACGAGGAGACGCGCGTCAAGCCAACGTGCGTCAGCTTATTGCAGCGGCTCTTTCAGTGCGGCCGGCACGGGCAGCGGCATCACGTCGATGCCTTCTTCCATCAACGCGTGCGCATCTTCGGGCGTAGCAACGCCGCGAATGTTGCGCGCCGGCGCTTCGTCGTAATGCATGCGCCGCGCTTCTTCGGCAAATCGATCGCCCACGTTCTCGGTTTTCGCCAGGATCTCCCGCATGAAATGAAGCGCGCGGGCTTGCGCCTGCATGGCGTTTTCCGCCGGCTGCTGTGGCTGGGCCGCTTGCACAACGCTCGTGCTGTCACTCGGCTGTTCGGTGCGCCCGGTGCGCGACGTCGACAAATTCAGCCGCGGCGCCGATGGCACGCGGCTTACTTCTGTTGAAGAACACACCGGGCAAGCCACGAGCTTGCGCGACAACTGGGATTCGAACTCGTCGGCCGAAGCAAACCAGCCTTCGAACCGATGGTCGTGCGAACACTTCAAATCGAGAACCTTCATGCTAATCAGGGCTTGCCGGAAAGTTTAATCGCAAAAGCGCGTTTTGTGAACGGTCGTTCGTAAATTTGCGTCTGCGACTATTTGATGAATCGAGAAAACGAATGTTCGATTTTAGCCCGGCGGTAGGCGGCGCGCTTGGTGGCGTTGTTTTTGATGAAGCGCACAAACAAAACAGCGGCCCGCAGGCCGCTGTTTCTTCATTTCAAACCGATCATTCGCTGACAGGATCGCCGAGTTTCCACTCGCCGGACATCACCTTTTCAAGCCAGAAGCTGCCGATGATCGTCTTCACATCGCTGATCTGGCCGCTTCTGATCCACTCGAAAATCTGCGAGCGATCCGCAATGAAAGTCTCCAGGAACTCGCCTTCATCGAGCTTGTTCTCGCCCGCCGTCAAACCACGCGCGAGATACAAATCGATGAACTCGGTGGAATACGAAATCACCGGATGAATCCGCGTCAGGAAAAACCATTCGCGCGCCGTATAACCCGTTTCCTCATGCAACTCGCGCTTCGCGCATGCCAGTTCGCTCTCGTTGGGATCGAGCTTGCCTGCCGGATACTCGAGCAGAACTTTACGAATCGGATACCGGTACTGCCGTTCGAGCAGCACACGGCCATCGTCGAAAAGAGGCAGGATCATCACTGCGCCCGGATGCTCGACAAACTCGCGCGTTGCGTGCTTGCCGTCGGGCAATTCGACCGTATCGAGTTTGAGCGTGAGGAACTTGCCTTGATGCAGCAGCTTGCTTTCGACCGTTTTCTCGATCAGGCCGGCGTCGGAATCGGGAAAAGAATCCGGGGAAGAATCGGATAGATGCTTGGGGTCGAGTGAAGAACTGTCAGCCATCGTGCGCCTTGAAGAAAACGCGTCGGGCGGCAATAGCCAAACGCGTGGATCAAGCCGCGAAGGCCGTGGCCGTCAGCGGCGCTTGACGAGATATTGATAAGCGAAACCGGGAAACGCGAGCACGAGAAAGAGGCTGAACGTCACGGCGTAAAACTGCCAGCCCTGCTCGAAACGGTTTCCGGCGCGCGCTTCAAGCATAAAGCCGAGCGCGCCCACGACAAAATAAAGCACGATCAATTCCGCAATCCGGATCCACGCGCTTTTTTTCGCCGTCTTGATTGGCACGGCAGCGAAAATGCGTTGATTTGCGAACGGAAGGTTGGCGCCCACAAGCGCCAACAACACGATAAACCATCCCGCAGCCGACATTACAACTGGAACGGCAAGGTATGCGTGATAGCGGTCAGGCAGGCCTTCATCAGCGGACCCGGAACAATCCCGAGCACCAGCACCGCAAGGCCGTTGAACGCGAGCAACGCACGCTTGAGGCTATCGGCGACGATAGGCGATGCGTCCGTAGGTGCATCGAAATACATCAGCTTGACGATACGCAGGTAGTAGAACGCGCCCACCAGCGACGACAACACGGCAAGCACCGCAAGCCAAGTCAGGCCGGCGTTCATGGTGGCTTCGAGCACGGCGAGTTTGGCGTAGAACCCGACCATCGGCGGGATGCCGGCGAGCGAGAACATCATGATCATCATCACGAACGCGAACACGGGGCTGCGCTGGTTCAGGCCCTTGAAATCGTCGAGCGTCTCGGCTTCGAAATCCTTGCGTGCCAGCAACATGATCACGCCAAAGGTGCCGAGCGTGGTGATCAGGTAGATGATGCTGTAGAACATGGCCGAGCTGTACGCATCGGCCGCGCTGTCCGCCTTGCCCTCGACCACGCCCGCGAGCAAGCCGAGCAGCACAAAGCCCATGTTCGAGATTGCCGAGTACGCCAGCATCCGCTTGATGTTCTTTTGCACGATACCCGTGACGTTACCCACGATCAGCGACAACGCGGCGAGAATCACCAGCATTTCCTGCCAGTCCACAGCCAGCGGCAGCAGCGCCATCACCAGGAAACGCAGGCCCCAGGCGAACGCCGCGGCTTTCGGACCGCCGCCGGTGATCAATGTCATGGCGGTCGGCGCGCCTTGATAGACGTCGGGCACCCACATGTGGAACGGCACCGCGCCCATCTTGAACGCGATTCCCGCGACCACGAAGATCACGCCGAAGAGCAGCACGGCGTCGTTGATGCGGCCGGTCGCAATCGCCTTCGCCACTTCGTTGAGTTCTAGCGAGCCGGTTGCGCCGTACAGCATCGAGATGCCGTAGAGCAGGAAACCCGAAGCCAGCGCGCCCAGAACGTAGTACTTCATCGCGGATTCGTTGGCTTGCGGCGAGTCCTTGCGCAACGCGATCACCGCGTACAGCGACAACGACATCAGTTCCAGGCCCAGATACAGCGTCAGGAAGTTGTTGCCCGAGATCATCACGCACTGGCCGAGCAGCGAAAACAGGCCGAGCAGGAAGAAATCACCGCGGAACAGATCGCGGTCTTCAAGGTACTTGCGAGAATAGATGATCGATACCGCGAAGCCGAGCGTCACCACCGCTTTCATTGCGCTGGCGAACGGATCGACCACGTACATGCGCGTGAAGAAGTAATGCGGCGTGGGATCGAGTGCCTGGAAGGCGAACCACACGCCGACCACGATCGTGGATATGACGGAAATGAAATACGACGATTGACGGCTCTTCACGCCGAAGATGGTGTCGTTCAACCACACCACGACGACCATCAGCATCAGCAGTCCATCGGGTAACAGGGCACTCATTGGGGCGTTTTGCATGATCTTTTATTTCCTCCGCACGCGTTACTGGGCCAGCGGCAGTTTCGACTGCGCGACGTGGGAGAGGAGATTTTCCACAGATGCGTGCATCACATCGGTGAAAGGCTTCGGGTACAGGCCCATGTACAGCGTAAATACAGCAAGCACGGCCAGCATGAAGAATTCGCGCTTGTTGATGTCTTTCAGCTTCGCGACATGGTCGTTGGCCACCGCGCCGAAGTGCACGCGCTTGTACATCCAGAGCGTGTAGGCCGCGCCGAGAACCAGCGTGAACGTTGCGAGGAAACCGATCCAGAAGTTGAACTTCACAGCCGCCAGAATCACCATGAATTCACCGACGAACCCGGAAGTACCCGGCAAGCCGCAATTGGCCATGGCGAACAGCATGGCGAACGCCGCGAACTTCGGCATGACGTTCACCACGCCGCCGTAGTCCGAGATCCGGCGCGAGTGCATGCGGTCATACAGCACGCCGATACACAGGAACATCGCGCCCGAGACAAAGCCGTGCGAGATCATCTGGATGATCGCGCCTTCCATGCCAAGCGTATTGAAGATGAAGAAACCGAGCGTGACGAAGCCCATGTGCGCAATCGACGAATACGCCACCAGCTTCTTCATGTCTTCCTGCACCAGCGCCACGAAACCGATGTAGATCACCGCAATCAGCGACAGCGTGATCACCACCGGCGCCAGGAAATGGCTGGCATCCGGCGCAATCGGCAGCGAGAAGCGAATGAAACCGTAAGCGCCGAGCTTCAGCATGATCGCGGCCAGCACGACCGAGCCGCCCGTCGGCGCTTCCACGTGGGCGTCAGGCAACCACGTGTGGACCGGCCACATCGGCACCTTCACGGCAAACGCCATGAAGAACGCAATGAACAACAATATCTGCGGCGTGAAACCGATCTTCAATGCCTGCCACGTGGCGATATCGAACGTGTGCGTCTGTGTGTACAGGTACAACAACGCGATCAGCATGAGCAGCGAGCCCATCAGCGTGTACAGGAAGAACTTGAACGCTGCGTAGACGCGATTCGCCCCGCCCCACACGCCGATGATGATGTACATCGGGATCAGCGTGGCTTCGAAGAATACGTAAAACAACATGCCGTCGGCGGTCGAGAACACGCCGATCATGAGGCCCGACAGGATCAGGAACGCAGCCAGGTATTGCGACACGCGCACCGTGATGACTTCCCACGCCGAAATCACCGTGATCACGGTGATCAACGCGGTCAGGACCACAAACCACATTGAAAGACCGTCGACACCCAGGTGATACGAGATGTTGAAACGTTCGATCCAGCTTACGTTCTCTTCGAACTGCAGCGCAGCCGTTGAATTGTCGAAGCCCGTAATCAAGGGAATCGTGACGACCAGCCCGAGAATCGAGCCAATCAGCGCAAGCCAGCGCGCCGGCGCCGGATTGTTGTCGTTGCCTACCGCCAGTACAAGGATACCGACAATGATCGGTAACCAGATCGCGAGACTGAGAATTGGAAAAGAGTGCATAGATAGGTGTCCCCGCCTTATTTGCCGCCGAGCGTTACAAACAGGGTCAAGAGCCCCAACATGCCAATGATCATGGCGAACGCGTAGTGATAGATGTAACCGGATTGAAGGAAGCGAATCACACCGGCAAACCAGCCGACGAACTTCGCGAGACCGTTGACGATACCGTCGATAACGGCGACATCGCCCTCTTTCCAGAGTCCGCGGCCAATGGCGACCGCACCCTTTGCAAATACGACATCGTTGATCTTGTCGAGGTAGTACTTGTTATCGAGCAAGTTGTAGATCGGCAGGAAGCGTTGCTTGATCACGCCCGGCAGATCCGTCCGCTTGAGATACAGGAACCACGACACCACCACGCCCGCGAGTGCGAGCCATACCGGCAGACCCGCGACCGAATGAAGGCCCATTGCGAACCAGCCGTGGAATTCCTCGGCCATTTCGTGCAGCGCCGGATGGTTCTCGCCGATAAAAATCACGCGGTCGAACACAACGCCGTGAGCAAAGAAATCGCCGAACAACATGGGACCGATCGCCAGCGCGCCAATGATCACCGACGGAATCGCCAACAGGATCAGCGGCAGCGTGATTACCCAAGGTGTTTCGTGCGGCACGTGCGGGCCATGACCATGACCATGATCGTCGTGGCCGTGCGAATCATGACCATGCGAATCGTGCGCATGCGCTGCGGCTTCGATCGCCATCGGGCTTTCCGGATGCTTCGGACCGCGGAAACGCTCCTTGCCATGGAAAACCATGAAGTACATACGGAACGAATAGAGCGCGGTAACGAACACGCTTGCAACCACGGCGAAGTACGCGAAACCCGAACCCGGCAGATGCGAAAGCTTCACCGCGTCGATGATCGAATCTTTTGAATAGAAGCCCGAGAAGAACGGCGTACCGATCAAGGCCAGTGAACCGAGCAGTGAAGTGATCCACGTGATTGGCATGTATTTGCGCAGGCCGCCCATGTTGCGCATGTCCTGGTCGTGATGCATGCCGATGATCACCGAACCCGCGCCAAGGAACAGCAGTGCCTTGAAGAACGCGTGCGTTGCAAGGTGGAACACCGCAACCGGATAAGCCGACACGCCAAGCGCGACCGTCATGTAGCCGAGCTGCGACAGCGTGGAATAAGCCACCACACGCTTGATGTCGTTCTGCACCACGCCAAGGAAGCCCATGAACAAGGCCGTGATTGCCCCGATCACCGTGACGAACGACAGCGCCGAATCCGACAATTCGAACAGCGGCGACATGCGCGTGACCATGAAGATACCGGCCGTCACCATGGTCGCCGCGTGAATCAGTGCAGAAATCGGCGTCGGGCCTTCCATGGAATCGGGCAGCCACACGTGCAGCGGGAATTGCGCCGACTTACCCATCGCGCCAATGAACAGGCAGATACACGCGACCGTCAGCAGGCCCCAGTCGGTACCGGGGAATGTCATGCCGGCCAGTTCCGTGCGATGCGCGAAGACATCGCCGTAATTCAGCGATCCGGCAAACGCCAGCAACAAGCCAATGCCAAGCAGGAAGCCAAAGTCGCCCACGCGGTTGACCAGGAACGCCTTCATGTTCGCGTAGATGGCTGTCGGACGCGTGAAGTAGAAACCGATCAGCAGATACGACACGAGACCCACCGCTTCCCAGCCGAAGAACAACTGCAGGAAGTTGTTGCTCATGACGAGCATCAGCATGGAGAACGTGAAGAGCGAGATGTACGAGAAGAAGCGCTCGTAGCCCGTTTCTTCGTCGGCCATGTAGCCGATCGTGTAGATGTGCACCATCAGCGAGACGAAGGTGACGATCACCATCATCATCGCGGTCAGCGAATCGACCAGGAAGCCGATCTCCATCTTGAGCGGGCCGACCGTCATCCATTCGTAGATGGTCGCGTTGAAGCTCGCGCCGTTCATGACGTCGAGGAAGACGAAACACGAAAGCACCAGCGAGATCGCCACACCGAGAATGGTGATGCTGTGCGAGCCGCGGCGGCCGATCTTCCAGCCGAACAGCCCCGCTATCAGCGAACCGGCAAGCGGCGCCAGCGGGATCGCAAGCAGAAGGTTTTCATTGAGTGTCGTGGACATATCTGTCTTGCCTGAAATTAACCTTTGAGCTGATCGAGATCTTCGACGTTGATCGTGTCGAGACTGCGGAACAACGTGACCAGAATGGCGAGACCGATGGCCGCCTCGGCTGCCGCGACGGTCAGCACGAAGAACACGAAAATCTGGCCGTGGATGTCGCCAAGATAGTGCGAGAACGCGACGAAGTTGGTATTCACCGCCAGCAGCATCAGTTCGATCGCCATCAGGATGATGATCACGTTACGCCGGTTCAGGAAAATGCCGACAATGCTGATCGCGAACAGGATCGCGCCGAGCACGAGGTAATGGGCAAGACTCAACATGATTGTTTTTCTCCTCAGCCTTTGTTGTCGACCGTGCCGGCGCCGGCATTGCCGGTAACGGGCGGGTTGGTCGTGGCATCCGGCGCTTCCTGTTCGGACTTCATCTTCACAATCCGCACACGATCCTTGGCTCGCACCTTGACTTGGTCGCTCACGCTCTGGCGCTTGTTGTCCTTCTTCTCGCGAATGGTCAGCGAGATTGCTGCGATGATCGCGACCAGCAGGATCAGGCCTGCGATTTCAAACGCGAAGATGTAGTCGGTGTAGATCACCTTGCCGATCAGGTGCGAGTTCGACATCACTTCGTTCGGACCCACGCCTGCGCCCACGCCGTTGACCAGCATGGCGTCGTGTACCGGCGTCACCGTCGCGCCGTAGCCGTGCCACAGGATCAGGGCCGTTTCGATAATGATGATCGCGCCCACGATACTGGCTATGGGCACGAATCGCTTGAAGTCCCGGTGCAGCACGTCGAGGTTGATGTCGAGCATCATCACCACGAAGAGGAACAGCACCATGACCGCGCCGACATAGACGAGAACCAGCAGAATGGCGAGGAATTCGGCTTCGAGCAGCATCCAGATCGCGGCCGCGTTGAAGAACGCGAGCACGAGGAACAGCGCGGATGACACAGGATTGCGCGAAGTGATCACCTTCAGCGCCGAAACAACCAGCAGTAGCGCGAAGATGTAAAACAGTACGGTCGTGAATTCCATGATTACCGGTTCATCGTTAGGCTTTGTGTTTTGACACAAGCGCGCCGTGTCGCATCGTTTGAAGGACGCAACTTACAACCATGGCGCGCGGGCCGGAACAGCAGGTCAATTCAAATGCAGGAACAGCAAAAGGCGCGATGACTCATGCGCCCCGCTTCGCTTTACCGATAAGGCGCGTCAGCCGCCTTCGCAGCGGCAATCTCCGTTTCATAACGGTCGCCCACTGCGAGCAGCATGTCTTTCGTGAAATACAGGTCGCCGCGTTTCTCGCCGTGATACTCGAGAATGTGCGTTTCGACAATCGAATCGACCGGGCAGCTTTCTTCGCAGAACCCGCAGAAAATGCACTTGGTCAGGTCGATGTCATAACGCGTGGTACGGCGCGTGTTGTCGGCGCGCGTTTCCGATTCGATGGTGATCGCGAGCGCCGGGCACACGGCTTCGCACAACTTGCATGCGATGCAGCGCTCTTCGCCGTTTTCGTATCGGCGCAATGCGTGCAGGCCACGAAAACGCGGGGAGATCGGCGTCTTCTCCTCCGGAAACTGAACCGTCACCTTGCGCTGGAACAGGTAACCACCCGTCAGCGCGAGGCCTTTCAGCAACTCGGTCAGAAAAAACGTCTTGAAGAAATTCTGTAATGCGTTCATGGTTTTTTCATCCGCCCATTATTTCCAGATGTTCAGCGGCGACATGATCCAGAATCCGACCACGACCACCCACACCACCGACACCGGCAGAAAGATTTTCCAGCCAAGGCGCATGATCTGGTCGTAGCGATAACGCGGGAACGTCGCACGGGCCCAGATGAATACGGACAGCAGGAAAAAGATCTTCAGCACGAACCAGAAAATGCCCGGGATGAAGGACAGGAAACCGAACGGCGCGCTCCAGCCACCAAGGAACAAGGTCGATGCAATCGCCGAGATCACGATCATGTTGATGTACTCGGCGAGGAAGAACAGCGCGAACGCCATGCCCGAGTAATCGATCATGTGGCCCGCAACAATTTCCGACTCGCCTTCCACCACGTCGAACGGGTGACGGTTTGTTTCGGCAATGCCCGAGATGAAGTACACGACGAACATGGGCAGAAGCGGCAGCCAGTTCCACGACAGGAAGTTGATGCCCCAGTTCGCGAAGATGCCATGTTCCTGCGAGACCACGATAGCCGACATGTTCAGGCTGCCCGTGACCATCAGCACGACGACGAGCGCGAAGCCCATCGAAATTTCGTACGACACCATTTGCGCCGCGGCGCGCATGGCGCCAAGGAACGCGTATTTCGAGTTCGACGCCCAGCCGGCCAGGATCACGCCATACACGCCAATCGACGAGATCGCCATTACGTAGAGCAGCCCGGCGTTGACGTCGCCCAGCACCGCTTTCGCCTGGAACGGAATCACCGCCCACACCGCGAACGCGGGCACCACGGTCATGATCGGCGCGATCAGGTAAATCCAGCGGCTGGCTTGCGTTGGCTGAATCACTTCCTTCAGCAGCAGCTTCAGCACGTCGGCAATCGGCTGCAACAGCCCGAGCGGACCCACGCGATTCGGGCCGAGACGCACGTGCATCCAGCCGATCAGCTTGCGTTCCCACAGAATCAGGTACGCGACGCACAGCAGGATCACCACCGACACCACGAGAATGCGGATGACCGCCCACACGGTGGGCCAGGCGACACCGAGGATCTGCGTCCCGCCTGCGTTGATCGTATCGAACAAGCCCATTTACGCCTTCTCCACTACCAGTTCACCGAACAGAGCCCCGAGCGCCGCGCCGGCCGGCGTTCCCGCCGACACACGCACCACGCTTTCCGCCAGATTCGCGTCGCGAACCGCCGGCAGGGTTACCGAGAGACCGCCTTGAGCGACGCGCACGGCGTCGCCGTTAGTAAGCCCGAGTTCTTCGAACAGCGACGTCGGCAGCGCAACCACGTTTGCATCGCGCGCGGCAGCCGTCAGGTGCAACGATTCGGCGCGGCGCGACAATGCGTCGGCGTGATAGATCGGCGTGTCGGCAAGGCGCTCGAAGCGGCCTGGATTCGATGCAGCCTTCGTCACCGGCTTGATGGCCGCGCTGCTCTTGTTCGACAGACGCGCGCTCAGGTCGCCCTTGCCCAATGCAGCGTCGCGGACTTCTTCGGCGGTATCGAATTCGAAACCCTTCAGGCCCAGGATGCTGCCAAGCACGCGCAGCACCTTCCAGCCCGGACGCGTTTCACCCAGCGGACGGACCACGCCGTTGAACGTCTGCGCCGTACCTTCGGCGTTGACGAACGTACCCGATGTTTCCGTGAACGGAGCGATCGGCAGCAACACGTCGGCGTAGTCCATGCCGTGCTTGAACGCCGACAACGCAACGACCATTTCAGCCTGTTTCAAGGCGGCGAGCGCTTGAGCAGGGTTGGCGGTATCGAATTCCGGTTCCACGTTGAACAGCACGTAGCCCTTGCGCGGCTGCTCGAACGCTTCGCGTGCATTGAGGCCACCTTCGCCCGGCAATGCATCGACAAGATGCGCGCCAACCGTGTTTGCAGCTTCCGTCAGATAACCCAGCGTTGCGCCCGTTTCGTTCGCGATCCATTGGCACACAGCCAGGATCTGCGCGAACTGCGGATGCTGAACCGCGCTGTTGCCGAGCAGCAGCACGCGCTTGTCACCAGCCGACAGCGACGCAGCAATGTCCTTCGCCGCCGCCGATGCTTCACGCCCAGCGAACGCTTCCGGCGCAGCAACGCCACGCGCTTCGGAGACCGCAACAGCGATACCGCCAAGGTGCTCGAGCCATTCCGAAGGCGCCGCAACCACGCGATGCGCGGCGGGAATCAGCGAGTCGTCATTGGTTGCGTGCAGGAACGTGAGCATCGCGCCGCCCTTCGCTGCTTGCCGCAAGCGGGCCGCGAACAACGGATGATCGCGACGCAGGAACGAGCCGACGATAAACGCCGTATCGATATTCGACAGATCCGCGATCTTCACGCCAAGCCACGGCGCGCCATCCGAAACCGGCGCGGAGAAGTCGCTCTGACGCAGGCGGAAATCGACGTTGGGCGTACCCGCGCCTTCAGCCAACTGCTTGAGCAAATACAGTTCTTCGACTGTGCTGTGCGGCGTGGCCAGGGCAGCGATCTGATTCGCGCCATGGTCGGCCGTAATGCCCTTGATGCCCTTCGCCACGTATTCCAGCGCCGTCTGCCAGTCGGTCTCGATCCACTTGCCGCCTTGCTTCAGCATTGGCTGCGTGAGACGGTCGTCGCTGTTTAGCGATTCGTACGAGAAGCGATCCTTGTCCGAGATCCAGCATTCGTTGATGGACTCGTTTTCCATCGGCAGAACGCGCATCACGCGGTTGTTCTTCACCTGAACAACCAGATTCGCACCGACAGAATCGTGCGGGCTGATCGACTTGCGGCGCGACAGTTCCCACGTACGGGCGCTGTAGCGGAACGGCTTGCTCGTCAACGCGCCGACCGGACACAGGTCGATCATGTTGCCGGACAGTTCCGAGTCCACGGTCTTGCCAACAAACGACGTGATTTCCGAGTGCTCGCCACGACCCAGCATGCCGAGTTCCATCACGCCGGCCACTTCCTGACCAAAGCGGACGCAACGCGTGCAATGAATGCAGCGCGTCATCTCTTCCATGGAGATCAGCGGTCCCACGTTCTTATGGAACACCACGCGCTTTTCTTCGTTGTAGCGCGACTGCGACTTGCCGTAACCCACGGCCAGATCCTGCAACTGGCATTCGCCGCCCTGATCGCAAATCGGGCAGTCGAGCGGGTGATTGATCAGCAGGAATTCCATGACGGACTGCTGCGCCTTCACGGCCTTGTCCGATTTCGTGCGCACGATCATGCCCGCCGACACCGGCGTGGCGCAGGCGGGAACCGCCTTGGGCATCTTTTCCACTTCGACCAGGCACATCCGGCAGTTCGCCGCGATCGACAGCTTCTTGTGATAGCAAAAGTGAGGAATGTATGTATCGACCTTATGCGCAGCCTGGATCACCATGCTGCCTTCAGGCACTTCTACGCTTTTGCCGTCGATTTCTAATTCAACCATGATGGGGAATGGTCCTTGGCCTGATCACTGATCACGCGGTAAGCGCTTCGGACGTGTGCGCATGATGCGCATGTCCGTCGACGAGACAATGTTTGTGCTCGACGTGATATTCGAATTCGTCCCAGAAGTGCTTCAGCATGCCGCGCACCGGCATGGCCGCCGCGTCGCCGAGCGCACAAATGGTGCGGCCCATGATGTTTTCGGCGACCGAGTTCAGCAGATCCAGGTCTTCCTTGCGCCCCAGTCCGTGTTCGATCCGATGCACCACGCGATACAGCCAGCCCGTGCCTTCGCGGCAAGGCGTGCACTGACCGCACGATTCCTCGTAATAGAAGTACGACAGGCGCAAGAGCGAGCGCACCATGCAGCGCGTTTCGTTCATGACAATGACCGCACCCGAGCCCAGCATGGATCCGGCCTTCGCGATCGAGTCGTAGTCCATGTCGGTAGCCAGCATGAGCTCGCCCGGGACAACCGGCGCCGACGATCCACCCGGAATCACCGCCTTCACCGACTTGCCGCGCACGCCGCCGGCCAGTTCGAGCAAGGTCTGAAACGAAGTACCGAGCGGCACTTCGAAGTTGCCCGGACGATTGACGTCGCCCGCAACCGAGAAAATCTTCGTGCCGCCGTTGTTCGGCTTGCCGATCTCCAGATACTTCTGCGGGCCGATAGCCAACAGGAACGGCACGGCTGCGAACGTTTCGGTGTTGTTGATCGTGGTCGGCTTGCCGTACACGCCGAAGCTCGCCGGGAAAGGCGGCTTGAAGCGCGGCTGACCCTTCTTGCCTTCCAGCGACTCGAGCAGCGCCGTCTCTTCGCCGCAGATATACGCGCCATAACCATGGTGCGCATACAGTTCGAACGAGAAGCCCGAGCTAAGAATATTCGCGCCCAGATACCCAGCCGCACGCGCTTCTTCAAGCGCCTGTTCGAAGATCTTGTAGACCTCGAAAATCTCGCCGTGAATATAGTTGTAGCCGACCGTGATGCCCATGGCGTACGCGCCAATGGCCATGCCTTCGATCAACGCATGCGGATTCCAGCGCAGGATGTCACGATCCTTGAACGTGCCCGGTTCGCCTTCGTCCGAATTGCAGACAAGGTACTTCTGCCCCGGAAACTGACGCGGCATGAAGCTCCACTTCAGCCCGGTCGGGAAACCCGCACCGCCGCGTCCACGCAGACCCGACGCCTTGACGTCGGCAATCACCTGCTCCTGCGGAATTTTTTCTTCGAGAATACGGCGCAACTGGGCGTAACCGCCGCGCGCCACATAGTCTTCGAGGTGCCAGTTTTCGCCGTTGAGACCGGCGAGAATCAGGGGCTGGATGTGGCGGTCGTGAAGAGACGTCATTTCGATAGTTCCTCGAGGAGCGTGTCGATCCGCTCGCGACTCATGAAACTGCACATACGATGATTGTTCACGAGCAACACGGGTGCATCGCCGCACGCGCCAAAGCATTCACCTTCTTTCAAGGTGAACTTGCCGTCAGCGGTGGTTTCGCCAAAGTCGATGCCAAGCTTTTGCTTCAGGTATTCCGCAGCGCTCTCAGAACCGCCGTCCGGACCAAGCTGGCACGGCAGGTTCGTACAGAGCGTGATCTTGTGTTTGCCGACCGGCGCAGTCTCGTACATGGTGTAGAACGTCGCGACTTCCTGCACGGCCACAGACGGCATGCTCAAATAGTCGGCCACGAACTGCATGATTTCCGGCGACAGCCAGCCATGCTCTTCCTGAGCGACAGTCAGCGCCGCCATCACCGCGGACTGCTTCTGCTCCACGGGATATTTCGCGATCGCGCGATCAATTTCTTTCAGGCCTTCAGCTGAGATCATTTCAGACACGACTCTTTCAGTTCCTACCGAACGAAAACCCGCCGCGCCCTTCTTTTGCGGCAGACCTGGCGTCCTGCTGTTGTTGGTTTGCAGACCTGTTCAACGCTTTTGCGCGAGCAGGCCGGCATAGTACGGCGGATTTCCGCGATGCCATGTCAGCGGTCGATCTCGCCGAACACGATGTCCTGCGTCCCGATGATCGTCACCGCGTCCGCAATCATGTGGCCGCGCGCCATTTCGTCGAGCGAAGCAAGATGCGCATAGCCCGGCGCACGAATCTTCAATCGATACGGCTTGTTCGCGCCATCCGAAACCAGATAGATGCCGAACTCGCCCTTCGGATGCTCGACCGCCGCATACGTCTCGCCTTCCGGCACGTGAAAACCTTCGGTGAAGAGCTTGAAGTGGTGAATCAGCTCTTCCATGTTGGTCTTCATGCCCACGCGCGAAGGCGGCGCAATCTTGTGATTGTCGATCATCACGGGGCCCGGATTCTTGCGAAGCCACTCAATACATTGTTTCGCAATCCGCGTGGACTGACGCATCTCTTCCACGCGCACGAGGTAACGGTCGTAACAGTCGCCGTTCACGCCCACCGGAATATCGAAATCCAGTTGGTCGTAGACTTCATATGGCTGCTTCTTGCGCAAATCCCATTCAATGCCCGAGCCACGCAGCATCGCGCCGGTCATGCCGAGCTGCAATGCGCGCTCAGGACTGACCACGCCAATACCGACAAGCCGCTGCTTCCAGATACGGTTGTCGGTCAGCAACGTTTCGTACTCGTCCACGCATTTAGGGAAGCGCGTAAAGAAGTCGTCGATAAAATCAAGCAGCGAACCCTGACGCGTCTCGTTCATGCGCGACAACGCCTTCGCATTGCGGATTTTCGACGCCTTGTATTGCGGCATTGCGTCAGGCAGGTCGCGATACACACCGCCCGGACGGTAATACGCCGCGTGCATCCGTGCGCCGGATACCGCTTCGTACACGTCCATCAGGTCTTCACGTTCACGGAACGCATACAGAAAAACCGCCATTGCGCCGACGTCGAGCGCATGCGAGCCAATCCACATCAGGTGGTTCAGCACGCGCGTGATTTCGTCGAAAAGAACCCGGATATATTTCGCGCGCACCGGCACATCGATGCCAAGCAGCTTTTCGATTGCCAGCACATAGCCGTGCTCGTTGACCATCATCGACACATAGTCGAGACGGTCCATGTACGGCACGGACTGAATAAAGGTCTTCGATTCCGCGAGCTTTTCGGTAGCGCGATGCAGGAGGCCGATATGCGGGTCGGCGCGTTGAATCACTTCACCGTCGAGCTCCAGCACGAGGCGCAGCACACCGTGCGCAGCCGGGTGTTGCGGGCCGAAATTGAGCGTGTAGTTCTTGATCTCTGCCATGGCGTTCTCTTAGTGTTTCAGACCGCCATAGCGGTCCTCGCGGATCACTCGCGGCGTGATTTCGCGCGGCTCGATCGTCACGGGCTGGTACACGACGCGCTTTTCTTCCGGGTCGTAACGCATTTCGACATATCCCGACACCGGGAAGTCCTTGCGGAACGGATGGCCGATGAAACCATAGTCGGTGAGAATGCGCCGCAGGTCCGGATGCCCTTCGAACACAATGCCGAACAGGTCGAATGCCTCGCGCTCGTACCAGTTCGCCGACGACCACACGTCCACCACCGAGGCGACGATAGGCACTTCGTCGTCCGGCGCGAAGACGCGCACGCGCAGACGCCAGTTGTTGGCGATCGAAAGAAGATGGAGGACGGCCGCGAAACGCGGACCTTCGTAGGCGCCGTCGCCGTACGTGGAGTAGTCGACGCCACACAGATCGACGAGCTGCTCGAAACCGAGCGAGCGATCGTCGCGCAATTTGAGCGCTACATCGGCGTAGTCTGCCGCCTTGACGACGACAGTCAGTTGCCCGAGCGACTCGGTAATGCTATGCAGGCGGTCGCCGAACGCCGCCTCGAGGTTCGCTTTCAGGGTCTCGAGTTTGCTTGCCATATTTGGGGAGGCTCAGGCCTTGGTGACGCTTAATGGAGCTTAATGGGACTTCTGTGACGCGGACCGGCATGCTGATGGCGTCACGACCTTGTACGGCCACGCTGGTCGACCCCGCTTACTGGCGGGCGATCGTGCTGGTGCGGCGAATCTTCGCCTGCAACTGGATCACGCCGTAGACAAGCGCTTCAGCCGTCGGCGGGCACCCTGGCACGTAGACATCGACCGGAACAATCCGGTCACAGCCACGCACCACGGAATACGAATAGTGATAGTAACCACCGCCGTTGGCGCATGAACCCATGGAGATAACCCAGCGCGGCTCGGCCATCTGGTCATACACCTTGCGCAGCGCGGGCGCCATCTTGTTGCACAGCGTGCCGGCGACGATCATCACGTCCGACTGCCGCGGACTCGGACGAAACACCACGCCAAAACGATCCAGGTCATAGCGGGCAGCGCCCGCATGCATCATCTCGACCGCGCAACACGCAAGACCGAACGTCATGGGCCACAACGAACCCGTGCGCGTCCAATTGATCAGCTTGTCAGCCGTGGTGGTGACAAACCCTTCCTTCAAGACCCCTTCGATACTCATTTGCTTTCACTCCAGATGAGCAGCCAGCCATAGCCGCCCAGCAATCCGGTGATCGGGTGACCCTCGACCCGACGCCCTTCACTCCCAGTTAAGCCCACCCTTTCTCCAGATGTAGGCGAAACCCAGCAGGAATTCGAGCAGAAAAACCATCATTGACAGAAAACCCGGCCAGCCGATGTCGCGCAGGGCCACGCCCCACGGAAACAGGAAGGCGGTTTCAAGGTCGAAAATAATGAACAGAATAGCGACGAGATAATAGCGCACATCGAACTTCATCCGCGCGTCTTCGAAAGCCTCGAAGCCGCACTCGTAAGGCGCGTTTTTTTCAGTGTCAGGCTTGTTGGGACCGAGGATCTTGCCGATGCTGACGAGAGCGATACCCAAACCGGTGCCCACGACGAGGAACAGCAAGACGGGATAATAGGCTGAGAGATTCACGACTATCCTCAAATCGGTTTGATCTGGTGTGCCGGTCAGGACGACTGCCTGACCGATTTTCAACTTAAGGCGCATGATACGTAAGAACCCTTACATATTCACTCGCCAGAAGTGACAATGCCAGCCGAAGCAATGCATGCGGCTGGCATTGGATAACTCTTGGTGCCGACGGCGAGACTCGAACTCGCACAGCTTTCGCCACTACCCCCTCAAGATAGCGTGTCTACCAATTTCACCACGTCGGCACTGTCTTGCAATCCGGTAAAACAACTTCTAATTGCCGGTAATCGCTTCGAGAACAAAATTATAACTGGGTTAAGCAGTTTGTTCAACGCACAAAAGGCGCGGTACGCGAAAATTTATTTCGGGACATCCGAGCCCGGAGCCGACGATGCAATCGGCGCCGAACCACCAGCCGCAGCCGATGCGCCGACGTTCGGATTTGCAGCCGGCGCGGTCACGGCAGCCCCGCCCAGTACGCCTGCGGACGCCGCAGGCTTATAGCTTCCGAGGTAAGTCAGCGTCAGCGTGGAGATGAAAAACACCGCCGCGAGGACAGCCGTCGTACGCGACAGGAAGTTCGCCGAACCGGTCGCGCCGAAGAGACTTCCGGACGCGCCACTGCCAAAAGCAGCGCCCATATCGGCACCCTTGCCGTGTTGCAGCAATACGAGGCCAATAACGCCAAACGCCGACAACAACTGGACGACAATAATCAATGTCTTTAAATACAGCATTTCGTTCACCCGACTTTTTAATGTTCACGCGACACTGTTGCGTCGCGCTTTTAAATACTTACATCTTCGAAAGCTCGAACTCGGCGATTAAGCCGAAACGTTTTGTGCAGCCTGGCAAATCGCAAGAAAATCGTTCGACTTCAGCGCTGCGCCACCAATCAATCCACCATCGATGTCCTGTTCCGCGAATAATTCTTCCGCGTTCTCCGGCTTGACGCTGCCGCCATAAAGTACGGGCACTGTTGCTACCATTGCGCCCTTGGCCGCGAGTTGCGCGCGCAAGAATGCGTGAACTTTCTGGGCCTGCTCCGTCGTCGCGCTTTTGCCCGTACCAATCGCCCAGACCGGTTCGTACGCGACAACGATCTTCGACGCCTGTTCTTCGCTCAACACCAGCAGAACAGCCCCAAGCTGCGTTCCGACAACCTGCTCGGTCGAACCATTCTCGCGCTGTTCCAGCGTCTCGCCCACGCACACGATTGGCGTCAGACCTGCTTCGAGCGCGCGCTGCGCCTTCACCGCCACCAGGTCCGAGTGCTCATGGTGATAGGCGCGCCGTTCTGAATGGCCGACGATCGCGTAGGTTGCATCGAAATCCGCCGCCATGCCAGCTGCGACTTCGCCAGTGTAAGCACCCTGCTTGTGAGCCGATACATCCTGCACGCCCCACGCAACCACCGATCCGGCGAGCAACGCCTGCGCTTGTGCAAGATACGGCATCGGCACGCACACACCCATGCGCACGCCCTTCTGCAAACCCGCGGCGCCGGCGGCAACTGCTTGCAGCAACGCGGCGTTTTCGATGAGCCGGCCGTGCATTTTCCAGTTTCCGACCACCAGCTTTGCGCGTTTGGCTTGTTCTTTCGGCATTTGTCTCGTCGTAGCAGCGAGGCTGCCGATCAGTAGGTGGAAAAATAACCGGAGCCGGAACTTTTGGGCACGCCGCCCCAGTACAACATGCGATTTTACTGTGCGTGGCGGAAAACGGTCAAACGCCGAAATCCTGGTGGCGGCTTTATCTCAGATCTAAATTCAGTTCACAGTCAGGCGACCTTGCTCCAGTCGAGCACGATCTTGCCAATGTGCGTACTGCCTTCCATCAGTTCATGCGCCGCAGCGGCCTGATCGGCGGGGAAAACCTCGTGAATCACCGGTTTGATGCGCCCGGCCTCGACTTCCGGCCACACATGTTCCTTCAACTGCGCCGCGACCTTGCCCTTGAACGCAACTGCACGCGGTCGCAGGGTCGACCCGGTAATCACCAGACGACGGCGCAACACCTCATTCAGGTTGATCTCGGCTTTCGATCCACCCAACGTCGCGATGACGACCACGCGGCCACCGTCGGCCAGCGCTTTCAATTCGCGGGGAAGATAATCGCCCGCAACCATGTCGAGGATCACGTCCACGCCGCGGTCATTCGTCAGCGACTTGACGACATCGACGAAATCTTCCGTCTTGTAGTTGATCGCCCGCTCTGCGCCGAGCTTCTCGCAAGCCTGGCACTTTTCGTCGGATCCGGCCGTCACGAACACGCGATGTCCAAGCGCCTTGGCAATCTGGATGGCCGTCACGCCAATGCCGCTCGACCCGCCCTGAATCAGCAACGTTTCCTCGGCGCCATTTTCGCCTTTGCCCAGGTGCGCCCGCTCGAACACGTTGCTCCACACGGTAAAAAACGTTTCCGGCAGCGACGCCGCTTCGATATCCGTCAACCCCTTCGGCACCGGCAGGCATTGCTCGAGCGGCGCGCAGGCGTACTCGGCGTAACCGCCGCCCGCGAGCAGCGCGCATACACGATCG
Organism: Caballeronia sordidicola; assembly: GCF_001544455.2. Taxonomy (GTDB): domain Bacteria; phylum Pseudomonadota; class Gammaproteobacteria; order Burkholderiales; family Burkholderiaceae; genus Caballeronia; species Caballeronia sordidicola. Next base: position 46,901 of record NZ_FCOC02000026.1, on the reverse strand, counting down.
CCCGCTTTCAGGCCGAACGGATTGTGCTTCGGATCGAAGTAACCGCGCACGATTTCACCCGCCACTTCCAGCCCCGGCAGATCCGACGCACCCGGCGGCGGCGCATAACCGCCCTTGCGCTGAAACACATCCGGACGATTCACACCCGACGCCGCGACCTTGATAAGCACTTCGCCAGCCTTGGGTTCCGGCATGGGACGCTCGCCAAGCTTGAGAACTTCGGGCGCGCCAAATTCGGTGATTTCGATCGCTTTCATCTGCGTATTCCTTCGAGTCGGACTTCGTGAAACAGCGATGTAATTTCATGGCATTGCGGACTCGGGGAACCTAACCCGCAATAACATCGAATCACAATCGAACCGTGACATTCAAAACGGCCGGCACGCGAGCTCCGCGCGCCGGCCATTCCAACTTACCGCATTACTGCGGCTGCGTGGGCTGGATCGGTTGAATCGGCTCGCCGCCTTCAGCCAGCAACGCCTTTGCCGACAAACGCACGCGACCCTTTTCGTCTGTCTGGATGACCTTGACCTTCACGATCTGGCCTTCCTTCAAGTAATCGTTGATGTCCTTGATGCGCTCGTTGACGATTTCCGAGATGTGCAGCAGACCATCCTTGCCCGGCAGGATGTTGATGATCGCGCCGAAGTCCAGCAATTTGAGTACCGGACCTTCGTAGACCTGGCCCACTTCCACTTCGGCCGTGATGTTCTCGATGCGCTTCTTCGCTTCCGCCATGCCTTCGCTGCTCGTGCTCGCGATGGTCACCACGCCGTCATCTGAAATATCGATGGTCGTGTTGGTTTCCTCGGTCAACGCCCGGATCACCGAACCGCCCTTGCCGATCACGTCGCGGATCTTCTCCGGATTGATCTTCATGGTGATCATGCGCGGCGCGTAATCCGACAGGTTCGTGTTCGTGCCCGGAACCGCCGTCGTCATCTTGCCGAGGATATGCATGCGGCCTTCCTTCGCCTGCGCGAGCGCGACCTGCATGATTTCCTTCGTGATGCCCTGGATCTTGATGTCCATCTGCAGCGCCGTCACGCCTTGCGCCGTGCCCGCCACCTTGAAGTCCATGTCGCCCAGGTGATCTTCGTCGCCCAGGATGTCCGTCAGCACCGCGAACTTGTTGCCTTCGAGGATCAGGCCCATCGCGATACCCGCCACGTGCGCCTTCATGGGGACACCGGCGTCCATCAGCGCGAGACAGCCGCCGCAGACCGACGCCATGGACGAGGAACCGTTCGATTCCGTGATTTCCGATACCACGCGGATCGAATAACCGAATTCATCGGCGCTTGGCAGGCAAGCGGCGAGCGCGCGCTTGGCGAGACGGCCGTGACCGATTTCACGGCGCTTCGGCGAACCGACGCGGCCCGTTTCGCCGGTCGCGAACGGAGGCATGTTGTAGTGAAGCATGAAGCGTTCGCGATACTCGCCTTCGAGCGCGTCGATGTTCTGCTCGTCGCCCTTCGTGCCAAGCGTGGCCACGACCAGCGCCTGCGTTTCGCCACGCGTGAACAAGGCTGAACCGTGCGTACGCGGCAGCACGCCGGTACGGATTTCGATCGGGCGGACAGTGCGGGTGTCGCGGCCATCGATACGCGGCTCGCCGTTCAGGATCTGCGTACGGACGATCTTCGCTTCGATGTCGAACAGCACGTTGCCGATGGTCGCCTTGTCAGCCGGCGTTTCGCCGCGGGCAACGGCTTCTTCGGTCAGCTTCGCGGTCGTCGATGCGTACACTTCCTTCAGCTTCGCGCTGCGCGCCGACTTGTCGCGAATCTGATAAACGGACAGCAGTTCGGCTTGCGCCAGTTCGGACACGCGCGCAATCAGCGGCTCGTTTTTCGCAGCCGGCGCCCAGTCCCATTCCGGCTTGCCGCCTTCGGCCACCAGTTCATGGATTGCATCGATAGCGATCTGCATCTGGTCGTGACCGAACACCACGGCGGCGAGCATCACTTCTTCTGTCAGTTGCTGCGCTTCCGATTCCACCATCAGCACCGCGCGTTCCGTACCGGCCACGATCAGGTCGAGCGCCGATTCCTTCATCTGCGGACGCGTCGGGTTCAGCACGAATTCATTGTTGATGTACGCAACGCGCGCAGCGCCCACCGGGCCGTTGAACGGCAGGCCGGAGATGGCCAGAGCCGCCGACGCGCCGATCAGCGCAGGAATGTCCGCGGGCACATCCGGGTTCAGCGACAGCACGTGAATCACGACCTGGACTTCGTTATAGAAGCCTTCCGGGAACAGCGGACGCAACGGACGGTCGATCAAGCGCGAGATCAGCGTCTCGCCTTCGGACGGACGGCCTTCGCGACGGAAGAAACCACCTGGGATCTTGCCGGCTGCGTAGGTCTTTTCCAGATAGTCGACGGTCAGCGGGAAAAAGTCCTGGCCCGGCTTTGCCGTCTTCGCGCCGACAACCGTCGCGAGCACTACGGTATCTTCCACATCAACGATCACGGCGCCGCTTGCCTGGCGCGCGATTTCACCTGTTTCCAGGCGAACGTTGTGTTGTCCCCACTTGAATTCCTTGACGATTTTCTTAAACATTCTCACTCCTTCTTCGTTATGCCCCGCGGCATTCCCACGTGTTGTCGTGCGTTCCGGACCCTCCGGAACCCCCGCACACGCCGATAAACCCCGCGAAGCCAAGCGATGGCCGACAGCCGCGCAAGAGAGGGGTGTATGTCATTCCAACGCAACACGACACGCAATGCGCATGACGCGCTGGAATGACACAAAGCTCTGCGGCGAAGCCCGGCCCTGTAGTCGAATCGGTTTCCGATCCGGTTTGGCTTTAATGCAAGCCTTCGATAATTCCCACTGTTTTTGCTGCTTGCGATGACTACGCGCTGATTGCGAGCGCGCCGTTCAAAAACAAAATGCCTGTATCAGCAAACTGACACAGGCATTTCGTTGTGAACGCTAGCCGCTTACTTGCGCAGGCCCAGCTTTTCGATCAGCGAGCGATAACGGTCAGCGTCTTTGCCCTTGAGGTAATCGAGCAGCTTGCGACGGCGGCTCACCATGCGCAGCAGACCGCGGCGGCTGTGGTGATCCTTCGTGTGAGCCTTGAAGTGAACGGTCAGTTCATTGATACGAGTCGTGAGCAGTGCAACCTGCACTTCAGGCGATCCCGTGTCATTTGCGCCGCGCGCATATTCTGCGACGACGTCGGACTTCTTTGCATGAGCAACTACGGTAGACATTTGATTTTCCTTTGATACGGACAGGCGGTCACGGAAGAAGGGCCGTGCCGTGGGTTTTCTACATCTTTCCCTAGGCCAGTAATACGGCTTTGGATTCCTTGCCGGACGTGTTTCTGCGGGATTTAAAGCCCGGCCCCACATACGGCAAGTCGCGAATTATAGCACAGCGATTTTGCCCGTCGATACGGTCGCGGCGGTCGAACTTGATCGTGCAATAGGCGTGGGCCCAAGCTTTCCCGCGCTTCTTTCAAGGTGCGGGACGTTTCATCTGGCAGGTTGTCGGCATTGACGTGCTGGCCGCCGGGATTTTCAGCAGCGTGCGGAAGCCAAAACCCGAGCCTTCGTTGTCGAAACGCACGCCCGGCGTGCCAACCCGGTCCATCTCCATCACGTAAAGGGGCTGAATCAGTTGATGATCGGCGGCGCGCATTTCCGTTGTCTGGAAGCCGGTATCGAGCTTCATTCCCTCCAGCGCCCGGGCGATAGCGGTCGGATCGGCGCTGCGAGCCTGCTGCATTGCGTTCGCCAGCATCTCGATCATCAGTGGCATGCGCAGGAACAGGTAATCGTCGGCGGGTGCCGGGAAACGGGTCCGGAACGCTGCGTAGTAGGTATCGGACGCCGCTCCGCCTGCGTTCGGATGCCAGTCCGCCACCGCTACCACGTGTTTCACGCCAGCCTCGCCCAGCGCGGCGGGCGCGCCCAGGCTGTTGCCGTAAAAAGTGTAGAAATGCGTGTCGAGACCCTGCTCGCGCGCCGCCTTGACAAGCAGCGTCAAGTCGTTGCCCCAGTTGCCGGTGATTACAGCGTCGGCGCCGCTCGAACGAATTTTCGCGATGTACGGCGCGAAATCCTTCACGCGGCCGGCCGGGATGAATTCATCGGCGACGATTGCGATGTCCGGGCGCCTCTCCTTCAACGCACGCTGTGCTTCGCGGCTGACATCGTGGCCGAAGCTGTAGTCCTGGTTGAACAAATAGACCTTCTTGACCGATTGCTCACGCTGGATAACGTCGGCCAGGGCGTTCATGCGCATGCCCGCGTGGGCATCGAAGCGAAAGTGCCAGAAGCTGCAGTTCTCGTTGGTGAGCGCCGGGTCGTCGGCGGAGTAATTCAGGAATACAACGCGATGTTCAGGGTCGCGGGCGTTCTGCTTGCTGATGGCATCGACGAGCGCGGCGGCCACCGCCGAACTGTTGCCCTGCGCGATGAAGCCGATTCCCTGGTCGATTGCCGCGCGCAACTGGACAAGACTGGCTTCGCTGCTGCCCCGGCCGTCGAGGACGACCAGTTGCAGCGGATGCCGGCCGTCCGGCAATGCCACGCCGCCATTGGCGTTCACGCGTTCGACGCCGAAGCGCAGATTGCGCTCGACCGACGCGCCCGCGTTCGCAAACGGTCCCGACATGCCTTCGATCATCGCGATTCGGATCGGCGCGAGATTGGGCACAGGCGCGGGCGCCGCCGAGATCTGCGAAGCGAAAACAAAACCGCCAAGGCTCAAGGCCGCCGCAAGACGGACGCTCCACGAAATCAACCGGTCGTGCAATTTCATACCGCTCATCCAGGATAAAAACTCGACCGCGGATCATAGGCTGCAGCACATGCCGCGTGCAATATCCACAGCCGCTTCGCCGGAATGCGCGGCGTAGTCCGAGCAATCGACGTAATGGGACGTAATGGAATATCGGTGCATGCCTGCGCGTTTCCTGAACAAGCGAGCGCATCACCCGCAACGCGCTGCGCCCCATGTCAAAATAAGCACCACAGCAAAAACCCCACGATGACCTGTGGACACGCACACGAAGGAGGCTTCAATGTTGATCAATTCGATACGAAAACCAGCCGTCATGGTACTGGCCCTGTTGCTGACTGCGTGTGCGCAGCCGTGGCAGAACTATCAGGCGGGCGCGGATGCGTCCACGGTGACGGCGCGGCTCGGGCCGCCGAAAGAAGTGTACGACCTGCCGAATGGCGGCAAACGCCTGATGTGGCCCACGCAGCCGCTGGGCGAAGTCACGACGGCGGCGGATATCGATGCATCGGGGAAAATCGTGAGCGTGCGTCAGGTTCTCGATGAAAACGAGTTCTACAAGGCGCAGATCGGCACGTGGACCCGCAAGGACGTGCTCCTCAATTTCGGACGGCCCGTGGAGACGTCCTACTTTCCGCTGATGAAGCGCGAAGTCTGGACTTACCGGTATATGGAAGCAGGATACTGGTACATGATGTTCAGCTTCTATTTCGATGACCAGGGCATTGTGCGCCTGACGCAAAAAACGCCGGATCCGCTGCACGATCCCGATCGCAGGAATTTCTTCTGATGCACCGGGAAGACATTCATTGAAATCATGCCGCCGTCAAACGCGGCATTTTTTCGTCGCGGCCCCGAAACCAAACGGACATTTCGTTGATCGCAAACCAATTAAAAAACGGCCCCCGCTTTTGGCGAGAGCCGTTTCAATCAGCAAGGCGACCGGATCAAACGCCTTGCTTTACATCCATCGAAATCAGGAAAGCTGCGGATTGAGCTTCTCGACTTTCGAATGAAGCTTGTTGAGCGCGGCGAGATACGCTTTCGCCGATGCCGCCACGATGTCCGGATCCGTGCCCACGCCATTCACAATCCGGCCGCTCTTTGACAAGCGCACGGTCACTTCGCCCTGAGCCTGCGTACCGGTTGTGATTGCGTTGACCGAGTACAGCACGAGCTCGGCGCCGCTCGTCACCTTCGATTCAATCGCGTGGAGCGTCGCGTCCACCGGACCATTGCCGCGCGCTTCGCCACGCACTTCGGTTCCATCGACGGCGAACACCACGCGTGCGTGCGGCTGCTCACCCGTCTCGGAGTGCTGCGCAAGCGAGACGAAGCGGAACGTTTCCTTTGCCTGAGCCTCGGCCGATTCCTCGGAGACGATCGCCATGATGTCTTCATCGAAGATTTCCGATTTGCGGTCGGCGAGTTCCTTGAAACGCACGAACGCGGCGTTTACGTCCGTTTCCGATTCCAGCGTCACGCCGAGGTCTTCCAGACGCTGCTTGAACGCGTTCCGGCCCGACAACTTGCCGAGCACGATCTTGTTGGTCGACCAGCCCACGTCTTCCGCGCGCATGATTTCGTAGGTATCGCGCGCCTTGAGCACGCCGTCCTGGTGAATGCCGGATGCATGCGCAAACGCGTTCGCGCCGACCACGGCCTTGTTCGGCTGCACGACAAAACCCGTGATCTGCGACACCAGCTTGGAAGTCGGGACAATATGCGTGGTGTCGATCCCGAGTTCCAGCCCGTAGTAATCCTTGCGCGTTTTCATTGCCATCACGACTTCTTCGAGCGCCGTGTTCCCAGCGCGCTCGCCGAGACCATTGATAGTGCACTCGATCTGGCGCGCCCCACCGATATGCACGCCGGCCAGCGAATTGGCGACCGCCATGCCGAGGTCGTCGTGGCAATGCACGGACCAGATCGCCTTGTCCGAATTCGGCACGCGTTCGCGGATGGTCTTGATGAGGTTGCCGTAGCCCTCCGGCACGGCGTAGCCGACGGTATCCGGAATATTGATGATGGTCGCGCCTTCGTCGATCACCGCCTCGAGCACGCGGCACAGGAAGTCGAGATCCGAGCGGCTGCCGTCTTCCGGCGAGAATTCCACGTCATCGGTGAACTTGCGCGCGAAACGCGTGGCAAGACGCGCCTGCTCGTAGACCTGATCGGCGCTCATGCGCAGCTTCTTTTCCATATGCAGCGCGGAGGTCGCGATGAACGTATGAATCCGGAAGTGATCGGCAGGCTTGAGCGCGTCGGCGGCGCGCTGGATGTCCTTGTCGTTGGCGCGGGCGAGCGAGCAGATCGTGCTGTCCTTGATCAGGCCCGCAATCGTATGGATCGCGTCGAAATCACCGTTCGAACTGGCGGCGAAACCGGCTTCGATGACATCGACCTTCATCCTTTCGAGTGCTTTTGCGATCCGGATCTTCTCGTCTTTTGTCATCGACGCGCCCGGGGATTGCTCGCCATCGCGAAGCGTCGTGTCGAAAATGATGAGTTTGTCTGCCATGTTCGGGCTCCAGTAGGGACTTTTAGATTTAAGAAAACGGTGGAGAAAAGCGATACGGAATTCGGGTGTTCGCGCCACCGCTGGCGTCGAAAACCACGAACGAGCAGACGGGAGGCGGGAAGCTTAGCGCGGCAGGCGCGCCAGTAGCGGTAGCGCGCGTAGCGGCGCACCGGCTAGGGACAACGAGAGGAGATGGGCGAAAAAATTCATTCGCAGACTATAACGGCATTTTTGAGAGCGTGCAATTGGGCTTTCCGATCAGGGTGATTGGGGTTTTGTAATCGCGCAGCCACAAAAAAAGCGCATCGGCCGTAAAAACCGATGCGCGTCATATTCAATGCGCTTTTTCCGATGAGCGTGCCGGATTCGGCCGTCCTCTCAAACTCATATATCCCCACCAGGCATAGCCCGAGAAGCCATAAAGCACAAAAAGTCCAAACAACATCAGCGGCGGATCGGACGACACGAGCACAAACGCCACCACCACCAGCAACACCCCGGCGAACGGCACGCGAAAACGGACGTCGAGCGCCTTGCCGCTGTAGAACGGCGCGTTCGACACCATGGTCACGCCCGCATAGATGGTCAGTGCAAACGCCACCCACGGCAGCCATACCAGCTTGAGCGGCACGCGGTTATCGGTGGCGAGCCACACGAAACCCGCGATCAGCGCTGCCGCTGCCGGACTCGGCAGGCCCTGGAAATAGCGTTTATCGACCACGCCCACGTTCGTATTGAAGCGCGCAAGCCGCAACGCCGCGCCCGAGCAATAGACGAAAGCCGCGAGCCAGCCCCAGCGGCCGAGATCCTTCAGGATCCATTCATACATCACCAGCGCGGGCGCGACGCCGAACGACACCATGTCCGAGAGACTGTCGAACTGCTCGCCAAACGCGCTTTGCGTATGCGTCATGCGCGCGACACGGCCGTCCATGCCGTCGAGCACCATGGCCACGAAGATCGCGATAGCCGCAATCTCGAAGCGCACGTTCATGGCCTGCACGACCGCGAAAAAGCCGCAGAACAACGCCGCCGTGGTGAATGCGTTGGGCAGCAAATAGATGCCGCGCTTCCTCAAAAACTGTTGCCGCTTCGCACGCCTCGTTTCGAGCACGCCAATATCTTGCGTCGACTTGTTGCGGCGAAACGCCCGCGGTGGTGTTGCGGTGCTTCGCGTCCGGCGCGGTTTGAGTGCCGCCATCGAGTCCTCCGTTGTGCAGCCTGGTTTTACCGCTTGTTTAAACTGTTTGTTTCAGCTCGATTAGCTGGACGAGCTCGATTACTCGGCGAACTCGGCAAGAATCGTGGACGACGCCGATACTTTCTCGCCAATCGCCACACGCGGACGGCTTCCCACCGGTAAATACACGTCAACGCGCGATCCAAAGCGGATAAAACCATAACGCTGGCCACGATTGAGCGGCTCGCCCACGTGGACATAGCACAAAATGCGCCGCGCAATCAGCCCCGCGATCTGCACCGACGTGACCGTGTGCCCCGCCGCGGTCTGGATCACGATGGCATTGCGCTCATTCTCGGTCGATGCCTTGTCGACGGCGGCGTTCAGGTACGAACCCGGGAAATACTCGACCTTGCTGATCGCGCCATCGACTGGCGAGCGCTGCGAGTGCACATTGAACACGTTCATGAACACGCTGATCTTCAGGGCTTCGCGATTCGCGTAAGGGTCGTGAGCCGTTTCCACAGCGACGATCCGGCCATCGGCGGGACACAGCACGGCGTTGGCCTGAACGGGAATCGGGCGGGCGGGATCGCGGAAAAACTGCACGACGAAAATCGCGAGCAGCCAGAACGGCCAGGCAAAACCAAAGCCGCCGATGGCCTGGATCAACACGGCAATGACAACCGCAATGGCAATAAACGGCCAGCCTTCGCGCGCGATGATCGGATGTGGATAGTTCATGAACAGGTTCTGTATTTTTAGTAAAACCGTAGGATAGCAAAAGCCGTCCGGAGCCCAACGACCCCGGACGGCTTTCGGTCTTCACTATGACCGGCAAACAACGCCGGTCGTTCAAGCAAAATCAGGCGATATTTAGTTCTTCGACTGATCCACCAGCTTGTTGGCGGCAATCCACGGCATCATTGCGCGCAGCTTGGCGCCAACCGTTTCGATCTGGTGCTCGGCCGTAAGCCGGCGGCGCGATTGCAGCGTCGGCGCACCCGCACGGTTTTCAATGATGAAGCTCTTCGCGTACTCGCCGGTCTGGATGTCCGTGAGAACCTGCTTCATCGCCTTCTTCGTTTCAGCCGTCACGATCTTCGGACCCGTCACGTACTCGCCATATTCGGCGTTGTTCGAGATCGAGTAGTTCATGTTGGCGATACCGCCTTCATAAATCAGGTCGACGATCAGCTTCAGTTCATGCAGGCATTCGAAGTAAGCCATTTCCGGCGCGTAACCCGCTTCCACCAGCGTTTCGAAGCCGGCCTTGATCAGGTCGACCGTACCGCCGCACAGAACAGCCTGCTCGCCGAACAAGTCCGTTTCGGTTTCTTCACGGAAATTCGTTTCAATAATGCCGGCACGGCCGCCGCCGTTCGCCGCTGCATACGACAAAGCCACGTCTCGCGCCGAGCCCGACTTGTCCTGCGCGACCGCGATCAGGTGCGGAACGCCGCCGCCTTGTGCGTACGTGCCGCGCACGGTGTGACCCGGCGCCTTCGGGGCGATCATGATCACGTCGAGGTCGGTGCGCGGGATGACCTGGCCGTAATGCACGTTGAAACCGTGCGCGAATGCCAATGCAGCGCCTTCCTTGGCGTTGTCGTGCACTTCGTTCTTGTAGACTTCGGCGATCTGCTCGTCCGGCAGCAGCATCATGACCACATCTGCGCCCTTCACGGCTTCGGCCACTTCCTTGACCTTCAGTCCGGCCTTCTCAGCCTTGCTCCACGATGCGCCGTTCTTGCGCAGGCCGACCGTCACGTTCACGCCGCTGTCCTTCAGGTTCAGTGCGTGTGCATGGCCTTGCGAGCCATAGCCGATGATCGTGACCTGCTTGCCCTTGATGAGGGAGAGATCGGCGTCTTTGTCGTAGAAAACTTTCATGTCGGTTCCTTTGCCTTAAGTTGAATTCGTTGATTCGATGATGCGTTGAAGTGGATGCCAATAATACGGGTTCTTTACAGCGGTTCTCAAACCTTCAGGATGCGCTCGCCCCGGCCAATGCCGGAACTTCCCGTGCGCACGGTTTCCAGAATCGCCGTCGCATCGAGCCCCTGAATAAAGGCATCGAGCTTGTCGGAAGCGCCCGTCAGTTCCATCGTGTAGCTTTTTTCGGTGACATCGATAATGCGGCCGCGGAAGATATCCGCCATCCGCTTCATCTCTTCCCGTTCCTTGCCGACCGCCCTTACCTTGATCAGCATCAGCTCGCGCTCGATGTGGGCGCCCTCTGTCAGGTCGACCACTTTCACCACCTCGATCAGGCGGTTCAGGTGCTTCGTGATCTGTTCGATCACGTCGTCCGAGCCAATGGAAACGATGGTGAGCCGCGACAGCGAGCTGTCTTCGGTCGGCGCCACCGTCAAGGTCTCAATGTTGTAGCCACGCGCCGAAAAGAGCCCGACGACACGCGATAACGCGCCCGGTTCGTTTTCCAGCAGCACGGAAATGATGTGTCTCATGATGTTTGCGTTCCCGATTAATCCAGTTAGATAGCGCGTTTTCGCGAGATCCGTGCGCGGGCCGGCGTCTTTTGTGAAGACGGGCGCGCGCGAATCCGCACGAGAAAACAGCCGTTATAGATCTTCCGATCCGAGCAGCATTTCCGTGATGCCCTTGCCTGCCTGGACCATCGGAAAGACGTTTTCGGTGGGATCTGTCTGGAAGTCGAGAAACACCGTGCGATCCTTCAGGCGCAGCGCTTCCTTCAGCGCCGGTTCGACGTCGCGCGTGTGCTCGATGCGCATGCCCACATGGCCATATGCCTCCGCGAGCTTCACGAAATCAGGCAGCGCGTCCATATACGAACTGGAGTAGCGCTTCTTGTATTCGATCTGCTGCCACTGGCGAACCATGCCGAGATAGCGGTTGTTCAGCGAGATGATCTTGACCGGCGTGTTGTACTGCTTGCACGTCGACAATTCCTGGATGCACATCTGGATCGAGCCTTCGCCCGTGATGCACAGCACTTCGTCGTCCGGATGCGCCATCTTCACGCCCATGGCGGCCGGCAGGCCAAAGCCCATGGTGCCGAGACCGCCCGAATTGATCCAGCGGCGCGGGTGGTTGAACTTGTAGAACTGCGCGGCCCACATCTGGTGCTGGCCCACGTCCGAGCAGACGAATGCTTCGCCGCCGGTGAGTTCCCAGGCCTTTTCGACCACGTATTGCGGCTTGATGATTTCGCTTTCGCGATCGAACTTGAGGCAGTCCTTCGAGCGCCACGCCTCAATATCCTTCCACCAGTCGGCGAGCGCCGCGGTATCCGGTCCATGTTCGGCTGTCTGCAACTGCTCGATCAGTTCCTTCAGCACTTCCTTCACGTCGCCGACAATGGGGATATCGACTTTCACGCGCTTGGAGATGGACGACGGATCAATGTCGATGTGAATGATCTTCTTCGCGTGCGACGCAAAATGTTCCGGATCGCCGATCACGCGGTCGTCGAAACGCGCGCCGATTGCAATCAGCACGTCGCAGTGCTGCATGGCCATGTTGGCTTCGTACGTGCCATGCATGCCGAGCATGCCGAGAAACTGCTTCTTGTCCGCGCGATAGCCGCCCAGGCCCATCAGCGTATTCGTGACCGGATAACCGAGCAGGTCGGCAAACTGGTTCAGCTCGCGCGCAGCGTTCGCCAGGATGATGCCGCCGCCGGTATAGATATACGGACGCTTCGCCGAGAGCAAAAGCTGCACGGCCTTGCGGATCTGGCCCGAATGGCCCTTGGTGACCGGGTTGTAGGAACGCAGCGAGACGGATTTGATCGGCTCGTATTTGCAAGGCGTCTTCGACACGTCCTTCGGAATGTCGATCAGCACCGGGCCGGGACGGCCTGTGCGCGCGATGAAAAATGCTTTCTTGATGGTGGCGGCAAGTTCGCGCACGTCCTTCACGAGGAAGTTGTGCTTCACGCATGGACGCGTGATGCCGACCGTGTCGCACTCCTGGAACGCATCCTGGCCGATCGCGGCAGTTGGAACCTGACCGCTGATGATCACGAGCGGGATGGAATCCATGTAAGCCGTGGCGATACCGGTCACCGCATTGGTGACGCCGGGGCCGGATGTCACAAGGCACACACCGACATTGCCCGTTGAGCGCGCATAGGCGTCGGCGGCATGAACCGCGGCCTGTTCGTGGCGCACGAGGATGTGCTGAATCTGGTCCTGCTTGTACAGCTCGTCGTAGATATAAAGTACCGAGCCGCCGGGATAGCCCCAGATAAACTCGACGTTCTCGTCGGCCAGCGCGCGCATGAGCACGGTGCCGCCAATGGATTGCGCTTCGAGTGGAGGAGTCGTATCCGACGTGGAGAATTCCGCGCTGGGCATATTCATACATTCACCTTTCGAATTTTCGGCAAAAAATTGATTGGGTGCTCTCTGCCGGGCTTGTGGCTCGGGTTCAAGCGGCGCGTCTAAATGGGAAGCGGGCTTCTTGGGCTCGCCTCAAAGAGACAGTTCACTTTATGATGCGAGTCGGAAACGATAGCCCGAGGCAATAAAGTCCGTCAAGCAAAAATTTCCCGGACTTGCCGCTGGAACAGACCGGATTCGCGGTTGAAAGGCTCAGAATTCTCTGAAATTCCGTAGAAAAGTCTGTTATTCATCGTCCGGCGATGGTGCAATTCCTCGCTGTTCACCCAAAAGTTTGCTAGCATCCGCAGGTTTTTAACCTCTCACCAACCCTTATCGACGCACACTCGTTGCGCCGGGCCTCACGGATGGCATCAGACAAGGAACTCGCCGATTTTCTGGCGGGCGTCGAAAGGCGCGCGTTCAAGCAGACGGTGTACACCGTACGTGACGACGACGCGGCGCTCGACATCGTTCAGGATGCGATGATCAAGCTCGCCGAAAAATACGGCGACCGCCCTCCGGCCGAATTGCCGCTTTTGTTTCAGCGTATCCTGCAGAATGCAACGCACGACTATTTCCGGCGCCAGAAGGTCAGGAATACGTGGGTGAGCCTGTTTTCATCGTTTGGCAACGCCGACGACGACGAATTCGACCCCCTCGAAACCTTCGAATCGCAGGATGGCACGGTCGGTGCGGAGAGCAGCGAAAGCCGGCTTGAGCGCGAACAGGTGCTCAATCTGATCGACGCGGAAATCCAGAAACTGCCAGCACGTCAACGGGAAGCGTTTCTCATGCGTTACTGGGAGGATATGGATGTCGCCGAAACCGCCGCTGCAATGGGCTGCTCTGAGGGCAGCGTAAAAACGCATTGCTCGCGGGCCACGCATGCGCTGGCACACGCGCTGAAGGCGAAAGGAATCACGCTATGAGCAACGCTCTCGATCAGAAAGAAGCCGAATTCGCGCTGAAGGTACGCCGCGCGCTTGACGAAAGTATTACAACGCTGCCCGCCGCGTCGCTCGACAAGCTCGCGGCGGCGCGCCGGACGGCGCTCGCGCGCAAGAAACCGGAGAAAGTCGCGGCGCCGGTCTTTGCGCCTGCACTCGCTGGCGCAGGCATGGCGCCCGGCTTTGGCGCCGCAGGCGCTGGTCCTCGCTCCGCCGGCAAACGCGGCCGCTTTTCGCGCCTGACGCTTGCTTGGCCGCTGCTCGCGCTTGTGATCGGGCTGGCCGGCATCGCTTACTGGGAAGATCAGCAGCGCACCGCCGAACTCGCCGATATCGACGCCGCCATGCTGAGCGACAATCTTCCGCTCGACGCGTATCTCGACCACGGTTTCAACGCGTACCTGACGCGCAATCATTAAGTCTGCAGGAGTTATCGGGTGAGTTACAAGCGCGGCCTCGCGATTGTCTTTGGATGCGCAATTGCGGGGCTCGTCGCGTTTGCCGCCACCTATCCGCGTTTCTACCCGGCCGCTTCCGCCGTTACTGTCGCGTCCGCGCCCACGGGCGCAAGCGCGGGTGAGGTGCTGGCTCCGCTCTCCTCGCTTTCTCCCGATAGCCCTCTCGCCTGGAGCCGGCTCACCGAAGCTCAGCGGACCGCACTTGCGCCTTTCGCCACGCAATGGGATCAGTTCAGCGAAGAACGAAAGCTCAAATGGATGAAGATTGCGTCGCGGTATCACAAGCTTTCGCCCGACGGACAAAAGCGATTGCACGAACGCATGGCGGAATGGGCGCGCATGACGCCGGACCAGCGCAAGGTCGCGCGGGAAAATTACCAGGTTTCCAAATCCGTTCCCGTTGAAAAGCGCGAGCGCGCCTGGGACGCGTATCAAAAGCTTCCTGAAGAGCAGAAGAAAAAGCTTGCGGCGACCGAAAAACCGCGCCGGCCGACGGTTGTCAGCGCGCCGCCCTCTGGAAAAACCGAAGTCAAGGACATTAACCGGCTGATTACCAGCCGGGAGCATCCGCACGCGTCCGAGCCAACGCAAGCGCAACCTACGGCGCCCGCGCCCGTTTCCCCGGCCATTCCGAGTGCGGCGAGCTTTGTTCCCGCCACGCCGATTCCCGTATCGCCTCAACAGGCGCCCTCGATCTTCAACGGTTCCTGAACCATGGAGAGTGCTTCCTCAGAATCGCTCGCGCGGGCCCCATTGGTCGCGCCCAAGCTTCGGCGGCGCCTCGCCACGATGGTCTATGAAGGCGTGATCCTTTTTGGGATCGTGTTTATTGCCGGATATCTGTTCAGCACGCTCACCCAGCAACGTAACGGACTGACCCATCACAACCTGTTGATGACGTGGATCGGGATCGTGCTGGCGGTCTATTTCGTGTACTTCTGGACCCACGGCGGCCAGACGCTGCCGATGAAAACCTGGCGCCTGAAAGTAGTCGATGCACGCGGAGCCAAAGTTTCCACAGCGCGCGCCGTCTTGCGGTTCGCGCTTGCGTGGCTGTGGTTCCTGCCGCCGCTCGCGTTGCATCCGCTGCTTGGCCTGACCATCCCCGTCACGCTGGGTCTGTGCGCCGGCTGGATCGTAGTATGGGCAGCCGCTGTCTGGCTCGATCCCTCCCGGCAATTCCTGCACGACCGCCTGGCCGGAACGCGCGTGGTGGCCGTCTCGCCAGCCGCCGCTTGAGCGACTGACAAACCGCTTGCGTTCTAGCTCAGCCAGTCTGGATCGTGGTTCAACGCCATGTGCAGGTTGTTGTTGAAATGATGCACGCGATACCCCTCCCCCTCGAATAGCGTCAACAAGGCGCGGCGCGTGTAAAGCGTGATGTGGCCATTGCGCGGCGCGATGTACCAGTTGTCCATGCCGCGTGCGGGCACGTGATCGATGGTCAATGTCGAAAACACCAGCACGCCGCGCGGACTCAGCATGCCCAAAGCCTCCCGGACCGTCGCCACGGGTTCCGGCGTATGTTCGAGCACTTCGAAAGCGCTGATAAAATCGAAGGGACCGGAAGGCGACGGTGAGCCGGCTGCGTCCATCGGGTCCCAACTGTGGGCGTCTACTCCGGCTTCCTGTAACAATCGCGCCAGCGTTCCATTGCCGCCGCCATAGTCCAGGCACTTCAGGTCTCGCCCCTTCTTGATGAAATCTCGAATGAATCCTGCATTCGACGCCGGCCGTACATCGATGTAATCCGGGTCGATCAGCACATAGTCTTCGTTGTAGATGTGCTGCGCATAGTCGGCCTTGGTCCAGTCATCGAATGCGCGCGTGAAAACAAGGCCGCAGTGATTGCATCGATGGTAATAAACCGGCACGCCAACGAGCGGCAGGTAGCGTCCGCGCGCTTCTTCACAACTTTTGTTGAAATCGGCAACACCGTAAAGAGGCGCTTGAGAATTGCAGATCTTGCACGTCGAAACGTGCACGACTGGACGTACCGTTACATTGTCCATTTGCTTAGGATTCCACTGGAAACCGGGGAGTATAGGGGCAAAATCAGCGCTGAAAGTTGACCTTGCGCGTGCTTCATTTATCGCGATAAGTTTCGGCTCGATTGCCGCGACCCAACCACCTCTCGCCAATAAGAAGTTTTTGTGACTGTCATGGCACCGTCATGCGCGCGTGGCGCAATGAGCTCACTGCAACCCGTTGCGCGCGCCCATGGCCACCAAATCGTCTGCGAGTAACCTGAGTGATCTGTTAGGCATTACCCTGCGCGATGCGGAAGCCATCGCGTTTCGCACCGACGTCGCACCGCCCGCCCCGCCAGAAAGTACCAGCGCCAACCTCATCCCCCAGCCGGCTTTCCGCCCCGCTAGCGGCCCCGACGACAACCCCGCCGACCACCGATACCGCACCATCTGGCTCTCCGACATCCACCTGGGTTCCGGCGGCTGCCAGGCGAACTATCTGCTCGATTTTCTTCGCCACAATGATTCGGAATACTTGTATCTGGTGGGCGACATCATCGACGGATGGCAGCTTCGCAAAGGCTGGTTCTGGCCGCAGGCGCACAACGACGTGATCCAGAAGATCCTGCGCAAGGCCCGCAAGGGCACGCAGGTGGTGTACATCCCCGGCAATCACGACGAAGCCGCGCGCCAGTTCTGCGACCTCGCATTCGGCGACATCCACGTACGCCAGGAAGCGTTTCACACCACGCTTGGCGGCAAGCGCTTGTGGATTGTCCACGGCGATCTCTTCGACGGCGTTATTCAGCACGCCAAATGGCTCGCCTATCTCGGCGACACGCTCTACACGCTCATTCTGCTGCTCAACCGCTGGTTCAATCGCGTGCGCAGCCGCTTTGGCCTGAACTACTGGTCGCTCTCGCAATACCTCAAGCATCAGGTCAAGAACGCAGTCAACTTCATCTCGAAGTTCGAGTCCGTGATGACCGACGAAGCGCGCCGGCGCGGCTGCGATGGCGTGGTCTGCGGCCACATTCACAAAGCGGAGATCCGCGACATCGACGGCGTTCTCTACTGCAATGACGGCGACTGGGTCGAAAGCCTGTCAGCGCTCGTCGAGACCTTCGAAGGCGAACTCAAGATCGTGTACTGGACGGTACTGCGCTCGCCGGAACACCACGCACAAAAGGCCGGGGCAACCGCCTGAGCGCTTAACAACCGAGAGGCCATCGAATGAAAATCATGATCGTGACCGACGCATGGGAACCTCAAGTCAACGGCGTCGTGCGGACATTGAAAAGCACGAGCCGCGAACTGACGGCGCTGGGACATCGCGTGGAATTGCTGACGCCGCTCGAGTTCAAGACCATACCGTGCCCGACGTATCCCGAGATCCGGCTTTCGCTGTTGCCGCGAAGCCGCGTGGCGCAGCGCATTGAAGAATTCGCGCCTGATGCATTGCACATTGCAACGGAAGGCCCGCTTGGCATGGCGGCGCGTTCATTTGCCATCCGCCACAAGCTGCCGTTCACGACCGCTTATCACACACGATTTCCCGAGTACGTTCAGGCCCGTTTTGGCATTCCGCTCGCCGCGACGTACAAGTTCCTGCACTGGTTTCACAAGCCGTCACAAGCGGTGATGGCGCCAACGCCGGTTGTAAAAACCGACCTGGAAAAGTTCGGTTTCACGAACGTGGTGCTGTGGACACGCGGCGTGGATCTGGATATCTTTCAACCGATGGACTCGAAGGTTCTCAACACCACGCGGCCGATCTTTTTGTACGTTGGACGGGTTGCTGTCGAAAAGAATGTCGAGGCTTTTTTGAAGCTGGATCTGCCCGGTTCGAAGTGGGTGGCGGGCGAAGGTCCGGCGCTTGCGGAACTGAAATCGCGCTATACGAACGTGAACTATCTCGGCGTGTTGTCGCAAGCCGAGCTTGCAAAAGTGTATGCAGCCGCCGATGTTTTCGTGTTCCCGAGCCGCACGGACACCTTCGGGCTGGTGCTGCTCGAAGCCATGGCATGCGGCACGCCGGTGGCGGCTTATCCGGTGACCGGTCCTATCGACGTGCTGGGAACGGACGGACCCGGCGCGCTCGATGAAGACCTGCAGGAAGCCTGTCTGCGCGCGCTCAAGATCGAACGTGCCGATGCGCGCGCGTGGGCAGAAAAGTTTTCGTGGCGCGCGGCATCGGAGCAATTTGCCTCGCATCTGAAGCCGCTCGGCGCGCACGGCGCAACTCAGAAGCAGGCCGCGGCGTAGAAGCGGCGCCTGCTGTGCAGCCGCTCCTCACGGCAGGCATACTGTGCCTGCAAAAAACCGTGAATCAATGCATTCCCACCGACCCGCAATGTGAAAGCCAAACCTTCAGTGCAAGCGGACTCGTTGCTTTATGTTCACCGTGAGCCCTTCGATCATGAAGAGGTGAACGCTGGCATCGACGCTCCGCCGCACGCCCACGAACCCCTAAGTCCCGACGATACGCCCGGCTCCCTGCCCTTCAATCCGTACAAGGGCAATCGCGGCCTGACACGCGCCTGGCACGCGATGAAAAACTCGCTGAACGGCTTTCGCGTGGCAATCCGCGAGGAAAGCGCGTTCCGTCAGGAACTCACGCTCGCGGCCATCCTCCTGCCTTGCGGAATTTTCGTGCCGGTCTCGCCGGTGGAGCGCGCGGTGCTGATTGCGTCGGTGCTGCTCGTCTTGATGGTGGAACTGCTCAATTCGAGCGTGGAAGCGGCTATCGACCGGATTTCGCTCGAGCGCCACGAGCTTTCCAAGCGCGCGAAAGACTTTGGCAGCGCGGCGGTAATGGTCGCGTTGCTGGTGTGCGTGCTGACGTGGGGACTGATCGTAGGTCCGCTTCTCTGGCGATGGACGCTCTCGCTGTTCTGAGGCGAGCCCACCCCGCGAACCACCCGTTTATAATCGTCCGATATTCAAGACAGCCTCCGGTTCCCAAGGCTCGACGCGCCGCCGCCCAGACGGCGCTCGCGGGGAGCCGGTCAACCAGGTCCGGACGATATGGAAGCAAAACCTCCCCGCCGCACCCGTGAACGGATTCTCGAACTGGCGCTGAAGCTCTTCAACGACATCGGGGAACCGAACGTCACGACAACGACCATCGCGGAAGAGATGGAGATCAGTCCAGGCAATCTGTACTACCACTTCCGCAACAAAGACGACATCATCAACAGCATCTTCGCCCAGTTCGAGCAACTGATCGAAAAGCGGCTGCGGTTTCCGGACGACCACCGGCCGACTATCGACGAAATGTGGTCTTACTTGCAGTACATGGCGGATTTCCTCTGGCAATACCGCTTTTTGTACCGCGACCTGAATGACCTGCTTGCCCGCAACCGCACACTGGAAACGCACTTCAAGCAGATCATCACGCACAAGGTGAACTTCGCGCAGCAGCTCTGCGACGCGCTTGTCGCCGACGGAGAAATGGTCGCGACGCCCGCGGAGATCAAGGTGATCGCGACCAACATGGGGATTATCGCGACGTACTGGCTGTCGTATCAGTTCGTCATGAACCCGCGCAAATACAACGAGCAGGACACGATTCGCGCGGAATTGCATCAGGCAAGCCTGAATATCATCTCGGTGATGGCGCCGTATTTGCGCGGCCGTTCGCGGCAGATTTTCGATGACCTCGCGTCGGGGAAAATGCCTGAACGCGTCTTTGCCGACTATCGCGCGCCAAAGGAAGACGGCGCGCCCAAGGAACCTATCTAATGAAAGCAGTTTGCGTATATTGCGGCTCCTCGAACGGAGCCCGGCCGGTCTATGCCGAAGCGGCCAAGGCGTTCGGACGCGCGCTGGTCGAAGCGGATCTCGCGCTGGTCTATGGCGGCGGAAGCGTCGGCTTGATGGGCACGATCGCCGACGAAGTGCTGGCGCACGGCGGCCGCGCCATCGGCGTGATTCCCGAGTTGCTAATGAACAAGGAAGTCGGCCACAAAGGCTTGACGGAACTGCACGTCGTACCCGACATGCATCAGCGCAAGAAAAAAATGGCCGATTTCTCGGATGCGTTTGTATCGATGCCAGGCGGTGTTGGCACATTCGAAGAGCTATTCGAGGTTTATACGTGGGCGCAGCTTCGATACCACGAGAAGCCCGTTGCACTGCTGAACATCGACCATTACTACGATCCGCTTCTCGACATGCTGCGTCATACGGTCGAGGAAGGTTTCATGCGCGCGCCGTTCCTCGACATGCTTCAGGTCGAATCCGATCCGGTGAAACTGATCGGCGCGCTCAAGGCTTACGCACCGCCGGCTATCGATCGCTGGCCCGAGAAACGCGACGCTGTCTGAACCAGGAACGTTGAAGATGCCAAAGATCGTCTTGATCACGGGCGGGAGCCGCGGCATTGGGCGCTCGGCCGCCTTGTTGTGCGCGGCGCGCGGCTGGTCGGTCGGCGTGAACTACGCGACGAACCGCGCCGCCGCCGATGAAACCGTCGCCCGAGTGGAGGCTGCGGGCGGGCGCGCTATCGCAATCCAGGGCGACGTCAGCCAGGAAGCGGACGTGGTCGCCCTGTTCAACGCCATTGAGAAGGCTTTCGGCCCGATCGATGGCTTCGTGAACAACGCGGGCATTGTCGCGCCGGGTTCGCCGCTGGCCGACATGGACGTGGCGCGCATGAAACGCGTCTTCGATACCAACGTCCTCGGCGCCTATCTCGGCGCGCGCGAAGCGGCGCGGCGCATGTCGACGAAGCGCGGCGGTGTCGGCGGGTCGATCGTGAATATTTCATCTGCGGCGGCGCGGCTGGGCTCACCCAACGAGTACGTGGATTACGCCGGTTCCAAAGGCGCCGTCGATACGCTGACCATCGGGCTTGCCAAGGAACTCGGACCAGAAGGCGTGCGCGTGAATGCCGTGCGGCCCGGACTGATCGATACCGAGATTCACGCGAGCGGCGGCAAGCCGGATCGCGCGGCGCAATTGGGCGCGCTGGCCCCGCTCGGCCGGCCCGGAACCGCTAATGAAGTCGCGGAATCGATTGTGTGGCTTTTGTCGGACGCGTCGTCTTATGTGACGGGCGCGTTGCTCGATGTTGCCGGCGGACGATAGG
The DNA here is from genome assembly GCF_001544455.2 of Caballeronia sordidicola. Classification (GTDB taxonomy): domain Bacteria; phylum Pseudomonadota; class Gammaproteobacteria; order Burkholderiales; family Burkholderiaceae; genus Caballeronia; species Caballeronia sordidicola. Next base: position 25,605 of record NZ_FCOC02000026.1, on the reverse strand, counting down.
TTTTTACCGCTCAGCCGGGACGATTGCGCATCCAGTCGGCGGTATCGAAGAAGGACGTGAGCAGGCGTTCACGCATGGGCTCGGCGAGCCCGATGTCTTCCATTGCCCACGCCATGCAGCGCAGCCATTGATCGCGCTCCGGCGATGCAATCGCGAACGGCAGATGCCGCGCGCGCAAGCGCGGATGGCCAAATTTGCTGATGTAGTAATCGGGGCCGCCCATCCAGCCGCACAGGAACCAGAAGAATTTGTCGCGGGAATTGTCGAGCGTAGGCGGATGCAAGCCGCGCAGTACCGCAAATTCGGGTTCCAGATCCATCAAGTCATAGAACCGGTCGACGAGCGCACGGACACGCTCCTCGCCGCCGATCAATTCGAATGCCGTAGCTTGCTGCGTTTCCTGGGATGTTGCGTCGGTCATGCTTGATTATCAAAAAATATCTCAGGCGTCCCGCAGCGACTGCAATGCGGGACGCGACAGCACGCGGCGCAGGCTCATCCAGCCGCCCAGCCCCGAACAGACGACACCCGCCGCAATGCCAGCCGGCACGAGCCACGGATTGAAGTCGATGTGAAACTCGAACACGCGCGTCGCCAGCAAAAAGCCTATGCCTTGCGCGCCAAGCGCCGCCATCAGGCCGCTTAGTGCGCCAACCGCGATGAATTCCGCCGTCTGCACCGAGCGCACCTGCTTGTGCGACGCGCCGAGCGCGCGCAGCAGCGCGGACTCGCGCATGCGTTCGTCACGCGTGCCGGCAAGCGCGGCGTACAACACGAGCACGCCAGCTGCCAGCGTGAAGATGAAGAGGAACTGCACGGCGCCGATCACCTGTTCCAGCACGCGCTGGATTTGCGCGAGGATCGGCGCGGTATCGATGGCGGTCACGTTCGGATACTGGCCGACCAGTCCGTCGATCAATCCCTGCTGCCCCGGCGGCAAATGAAAGCTCGTGATGAACGTGGCAGGCAGGTCGCTGATGGACGGCGGCGGCATCAGCACGAAGAAGTTCACCTTGAACGAATTCCAGTCGACCTTGCGCAAGCTCGTGACCGGCCCCTCGACTTGCATGCCGGCGACGTCGAAGCGCAGCGTGTCGCCCAGTTTCACGCCGATGGTCTTGGCGAGCCCTTGTTCTATGGATACCTGCGGCTTGCCGTCCGTGCCGTACCAGTCGCCGCCGACCAGGCGGTTGTCGCTCGGCAGTTCCGTGGTGTACGAGAGGTTGAATTCACGGTCGACCAGCCGTTTGGCGTCGGCTTTCTCGTAATTGTCCGGGCTGACAGCCTTGCCGTTGACCGCGACAAGACGGCCGCGAACCATGGGCGACAACGCCGCGTCGGCCTGTCCATGCTGCTTCAGATACGTGGTGACGCCGGCGCGCTGGTCGGGCTGGATATCGATCAGAAACTGATTGGGCGCATCGGGCGGCGTGGACTGCCGCCAGCCGGCGATCAAATCGCTGCGCGTCATGGCGATCAGCAACAGGCACATCAAACCGATACCCAAGGCCGTGATCTGCAACGCGCTAGCCCCGCTGCGCCGTTCTAGCGACGCCAGCGCATAACGCCAGCCCACGCCTGCGCCCACGCGCTCGCTGCGCACAAACCGCGCGGCCGCCCAGAGCCCCACACGCGCAATCCCGCCGAACACGAGCAGGCCGCCCGCGAAACCACCCGCCACGATCCCGCCGAGCTTCCATTCGCCCGCCGCGATCACGAGCAGGCCGGCGAACAGCAGCACGCCGGCCGCGTAGGCGACCCAGGCGATCCGGCCTGCGTCGCCGAGTTCACGGCGAATCACGCGCACCGGCGGCACGCGCGTGAGCGGCAACAACGGTGGAACGGCAAAACCGAGCAGAAGCACAAGTCCGGTTGCCACGCCCTGCAACGCCGGCCAGATGCTCGGCGACGGCAATTCGACATCGACAAGCGTTCCTAGCCAGCTGAGCAACACCAGATGGCCGCCGAAACCAAGCACGACGCCAACCACACTGCCCAGCACCCCCACCAGCAAGAACTCGCCGATAAACAACGACCGCAACGTCGTCTGACTCACGCCGAGACAGCGCATGGCGGCGCAACCATCGAGATGACGGCGCGCGAAGCGATGCGACGCCATCGCAATCGCGACCGCGGCAAGCAACGCGGTCAGCAACGAAACGAGGGTGAGAAAGTGGCTCGCCCGGTCGATGGTCTGACGCACCTGCGGCTGGCCGTCCTGCAGCGATTCGAGCGCAACCCCGCGAAGCTTGCCGCCTTGCGCCGCTGCGCCACCTGACGCGCCATTCGCTTTTCCATCGACCTTGTCGCGTGCGAACTCGGCGAACTGCTTGACCTGCGCATCCGGCCCGGCCACCAATAGCCGATACGTCACGCGGCTGCCAAAGGTCACGAGGCCGGTGGAGGCGAGTTCGTCGTCGCGCATCATCAGGCGCGGCGAAAAGCTCACGAACGAAAAACCGCGATCCAGTTCGCGCGTGATGATGGCTGCGACCTTGAACGTACGCGTACCCACGCGAACCATTCCGCCGACAGGCACTTTCAGCGCGTCGAGCAAGGCGGCATCGGCCCAGACAGTGCCAGGCGCGGGAATGGACGTGGCAGGCGCATCGGGCTGACCGGCCGCTGGCGCAATGCGCAACGCGCCGCGCAGCGGATAACCGGGCGAAACCGCCTTGAGTGCCGACAGACGCGCCACGGGCGCGGAAGCAGCGCCGGGAACGCCGGCGCTGATCATGCTGGGGAAAATCGCGGTGGTCGCCGTCCTGAGCTTGAGTTGCGCCGCTTCGGCGGCAAACGCGGGATCGACTGGATGATCGGCGCGCACGACAAAATCCGCCGCGATCATCTGCCGCGCATCGCGCTCCAGCCCCTGCCGCATCCGGTCGCCGAGAAAACCGACACTCGCCAGCGCGGCAACCGCCAGAACGAGCGCGAGAATGAGCATTGTCAGTTCGCCCGCGCGCCAGTCGCGCGCCGTCATGCGCCACGACTGACGTGCGATCTGCACGATCCCCAGCCCACGTCGATGCAAATCCCGTTTCGAATCCTGCTTCAAGGCCTGCTTCGAATCCGAACTGCCGCTATTCAGGGTACCAATGCTCAATCGTGCTTGCTCCTGAACGGTCCGACACTGGAATTCACCCGCGCACTGACGCTTGGAACGGGCAGCATGTGTTTGGCCATCCGGCCGAATCCCCCGCGCACGCCTCTCACGAGCCGCGGTAGCGCCCATCCGGCGCACAGCAGGAACGCGATGATCAGCACCAGGCACAACAGCGGCACGAACAACGCGAGGGTGATGCCGAGCAGTGCACCGAAGTCTTCCGTGGCGGAAGCAACCCAGTTCGACACCGGTTCCGGCGATAAATTGATCAGCGCGCGTGTCCCGGCTTTCGCCAGGTGCGCCGCGCCTGCGAGCGTGCCGCCGGCGAGCGCCGCGACGGTGAGCAACGCCGGATCGGCATGTCCGAATGCGCCAACGGCCAGCACGGCGCCGGCCGGAATGCGGATAAACGTGTGAATGGCGTCCCAGAGCGAGTCGAAGGCGGGGATTTTATCGGCGAAAAATTCCACGATGGTCAGCACCGCAGCCGCGCCGATCACCCATGGAGACGCCAGCACCGAGAGCGTTTCAGGCAGATGTATCAGGCCCAGCCGTTCGAACAGTCCCGCCACGAACACGGTCAGATACAGCCGTAGCCCGCTCGCCCAGGAGAGTCCCGCCGCCAGCGAAAGTGCTTCAAGCATCACCGCCTCCTTGCGCGCTGCTCACCCCGCGCCAGGCACCAGGACCGTCGCGGCGTTCCTGACTTGAGTGTTTTACCCGTTGCTCATCGACGAACAACAGGGTGGGGATAATGGACAAAACGTAAGACATTCAGCGGGACGCTTTTCCGAACACTTTGATTCACGCCCGCCGAAAACGACTGAATATTCAAGGTCATTATAGCCACGGCCCGCCTGCCGATGCATCGCGCCGTGCATTGGCGTGTCGAGCACCCAACGTTCCTGGCCCGACGCGGCGAACTGAATAGACTGTTTAACGGCCGTTTTAGTGATTGTTTGAGCCGCCACTACCGCAAAAACATCGTGAAGATCGCCGCGATCAATGCCCCGACGACAATTTCAGTCCAATCAGCCCGATCACGATCAACGCGGCGCTCGCGACTCTCGCCGCAGTAAGCGCCTCGCCCATCATTACAATGCCAAAGATAAAAGCGCCGACCGCGCCAATGCCCGTCCAGACCGCGTAAGCGGTGCCGAGCGGCAACTGGCGCATGGCCAGCGCCAGCAGCACGAAGCTGCCGGTAGCCGTCACGACCGTAAAGACCGACGGCCACAGCCGGGTAAAACCTTCGGAAGTCTTGAGACCGGCCGCCCATGCAACTTCGAGCAATCCGGCGATAAACAACAGGAACCACGACATGGACATTCCCCGTCAATTAAATGGGGCCGTCCCCGGTGTGACAGATGCGCACGTGGTCGTCCACGCAGCATGTAATGAGAGCGTAATTATATCAATGACAAACAAATCGCGGCCATGACGCGCTTATCGCGGTGGTTATCGGTGAATGTTTATCTATATAACGTTTGGCAAATAAAATCGTCGTTTAACAAAAACCTGGTTTAATCTAAACCGGTAAGCCGACATCGCTGCATTGACGCTATATCTAGATCAAGGTCAAGAAAGAAACACGGAAAGCGCCGGTCCTGCATGGTGACAAAAGTGCGAGCGTTGTCCGGTCGAGTCCATATGAAGCTTCTCAAGCGGAGTGTTCATGGAATTAGATGCCGTTTTGCTGTCCCGTTTTCAGTTCGCGTGGGTGATCGCCTTTCATATCCTGCTACCCGCCTTCACGGTCGGGCTTTCGTGTTTTATCGCGACGCTCGAAGTGCTCTGGTGGATTACCAAACGCGACGTCTACCGGCGGCTTTCGGCATTCTGGCTGAAGATATTCGCGGTTTCCTTCGGCATGGGCGTGGTGTCCGGAATCGTGATGCCGTTCCAGTTCGGCACCAACTGGAGCCGCTTTACCGATGCCACCGCGAGCGTCATCGGCCCGTTGATGGGTTATGAAGTCCTCACGGCCTTTTTCCTCGAAGCCGCGTTTCTCGGCGTGCTGCTGTTCGGCCGCAAGCTCGTGCCGCAATGGGCGCACGTGCTGGCCGCCTTTTTCGTGGCGTCGGGAACGGTCATTTCGTCGTTCTGGATTCTCGCGGTCAATAGCTGGATGCAAACGCCGCGCGGCTACAAGATCCTTCCCGACGGCCGCTTCGAAGTCACCAGTTTCTTCGACGCCATCTTCACGCCCTCCTTCCCGTACCGCCTCGGCCACACGGTCAGCGCTTTCCTCGTCACGGCCGCGTTCGTGATCCTGGGCGTGGGCGCGACGTACCTGAGGCAACGCCGGTCGCTCGAAGAAAGCCGCGTGATGACGAAGATGGCGCTGATTTTCCTGTTGATCATGGTGCCGGTGCAGATGGTTATCGGCGATATGCATGGTCTCAATACGCGAGAACATCAGCCCGCCAAACTCGCCGCAATGGAAGGCCTGTGGGAAACAGGCGCGCGCGTGCCCGCCGCGATCTTCGCGATTCCGGACCAGGACAATGAGCGTAACCGGTTCGAGATTTCCATACCTGTGCTTGGCAGCATCTATCTCACGCACGATCCGAACGGCGTCGTGCAGGGTCTGAAGGATTTCCCGCGCGAGGATCGGCCGAATGTCGCGGTCGTGTTCTTCGCGTTCCGGATCATGGTCGGCATTGCCGTGCTGATGTTCGTGCTCGTACTCTCGGGCATCGTCCTGTTCGCGCGCGGCAGGCTCGAGACCAGTCCGCGCTGGCTGCGTTGCGCGACCTACGGCATGCCGCTCGGGTTTATTGCGGTGCTGGCGGGATGGACCACGACCGAAAGCGGCCGTCAGCCCTGGACCGTGTACGGATTGATGCGAACCAGCGATTCGGTCACGCCATCGCTCAAGGCCGGCGATGTCGGACTATCGTGGCTGCTCTACGTGCTCGCGTACATCGTTATTTTCGGGTCGGGGTTCATCCTGCTGCGCCGCCTCGTGCGCACGGGTCCCGCCGACGAACACGCCGATACCGACCACGACCTGCTGCAACCGGAGACGCGGGCGGCGCGGCCTTTGTCGGCAGCGTCGGCAAGCGCGGCGCGCAGCACCGGCGCGGCGAAGGCAGTCAGCGCCGACGACGTCGTTCCACCGGCCAGGAGGCCATGATGCTCGACCTCGTGCCAATGTGGGCCGCCATCCTGGCGCTCGCCGTATTCATGTACGTGCTGCTGGACGGCTTCGATCTCGGCGTAGGGATGGTGTTCCTGCTGCGCCGCGACCCGGTCGAACGGCAGTTGATGATCAACTCGGTCGCGCCCGTCTGGGACTTCAACGAAACCTGGCTGATCCTGGGCGGCGGCGGATTGCTCGCCGTGTTTCCGCTGGCGTTTTCGATCATCGTGCCGGCGGTGTATTTTCCGATCCTGCTGATGCTGCTCGGCTTGATCTTTCGTGGCGTCGCGTTCGAATTCCGCGAGGTGATCGGCGCGCGCAAATGGATCTGGGACGGTGCGTTCGGCTATGGATCGCTGATTGCGACGTTTTCGCAGGGCGTGGTGCTCGGCATGTTCATCCAGGGCTTTCCCATACACGGCCGCGTTTTCGCCGGCACGAGCTGGGACTGGATCGCGCCGTTTCCGCTTCTGACCGGCATCGGGCTGATCTTCGGATATGCATTGCAGGGCACGACGTGGCTCGTCCTCAAGACCGAGGGCGAACTGCAGGAATGGGCGCGCGGCATGGCGAGGAAGGTGCTGTTCGGCGTCATCGCGTTTATCTTGCTGATCAGCATCTGGACGCCGCTCAAGGATGCGCGGATTTCAGAGCGCTGGTTCAGCTTTCCCGCGAGCTTTGTGTTCGCGCCAGTGCCGGTGCTGACCGTGCTGCTTGTCTGGACGTTGTGGTCGGCGTTGGGCAAGCGCCGCGAAGTGGTCCCTTTCATGTGTTCGATCGGGCTGTTTTTTCTGGCGTTCACCGGGCTGGTGATCAGCTTGTGGCCGCTCATTGCGCCACCTTCGGTGACCTTGTGGGATGCGTCTACAACGCCGCTTTCACAGCAGTTTCTGATTATCGGGACAATGTTCCTGCTGCCTGTGATCGTGCTCTACGTAGTTTGGTCGTATTGGGTTTTTCGAGGGAAAGTACGCGGCGATATGGGATATCACTAGTTTTCCCCGCTCGCGCCCGAGTAGCAATGCAAAGCGCACAAAGGTCACAGCTTCTGGTCCGTGGCCTTTTGCAGAATCCGGCTCCACTTGTGCGCCTCGCGCCGGTCGCCCATGGGCAGGATCCACTTGGGCTGCGCAGCGTCATCCACATCCAGCGCAACCTGCCACGGGCGCCTGGCGGACCCCGCTTCCATGCGCGCGCCGCGCAAATCGGCAAAGATATACATGCCGGTGCGCTCACCCAGGCGCACCTCGCACAAGCGCTTGCCCGCGGCGACCCGTATGCCGCCCCAATCGCCTTTGGTCTCGTGCGTCCAGTCGCCATCGCGGGCGTTGGGTGCGACTTCTTTCCACCGGAACCAGAAATACGCCGCAATGGCCACCACGATCAACCCCGCCACGATCGCGGCGCCCACTGCAATTGCCACGCCAAACGCCGCCGATATTGCATGAAACGACCAGAACGCGCCGTAGATCACGGCCACGAGAACAACGAGTGCAACGATAATCGGCATCGGCAAGTCACCTTGAATGCAAAGAACTACTGCGTCTTGTGCTTCGCGTTCCAGTCCTTCAACGCCTGCAACGTGTTCGCCACGTGCTGATCCGGCGACAAGCTCGTGTACTCGTAAATCACCTTGCCGTCGGGCGCGATCACGTACGAAACGCGATTCGCCATTGAGTTGACGAGCGGCATGGACGCGTCGTATTGCTTGATGATCTTCGAGTCGGCGTCGGCGGCAACCGGGAACTTGCTGCGGCACTCGCTCACCGAGAACTTCTTCAACGTGTCGATATTGTCATGCGACACACCGATCACAGTCGCGCCCTGCGCCTTGTATTCATCGACGGCATCGGCGAATTCATGCGCCTCGATCGTGCAACCCTTCGTGAACGCAGCCGGATAGAAGTACAGGACGACAGGCCCCTTCTTCAACGCGCTCGCGAGCGAATAGTCGAAGACGTTGCCGCCCATGGATGCCTGCGTGGTGAAAACCGGCGCCTGGTCGCCGGGCTTCAAGGTCGCGTAGGCAACCAGGGCATACGCGGCAAACACAGTACCCAGCGATAAACCCAGCAACTTACCCGCAAATTTTCGCTTCATGAGACTCCCTTCGTTTTTGATTGGGTCTTTCATTTGAGCCGCAAAAATGCACACAAGCAGGCCATCCCGCCAGCCTACCTTACTCCATCCGGTGCGCGCTGAACCACGTGGCGGCCTCGAACTGCAACTGGGCGAGCACAGCCGGCGTCAGCACGCCGAACTCCGCGTCCGAGCCCACACTCGAATCCAGCTCGGGCGCATCGCCCCGCTCGGCTGCCTGCGCGATCCGCAACAACGCGCCGAGCGCGCCGCTGCCATCGACGATTGCGTCGCATATCTCTTTCGACAGCTTCAATAACTGCATGATCTCGACAGGCGGCAAATCCACCACCACATGCACGAGTGAAAATATGCCGGTCATGAAAGCGGCATCGGCGAATTCTTCTTTCGATGGCCGCAAGGCGCGCGCCGCAAGCTCCATGAACCGCGCCCGCGTGCCGACAAGCTGCACGAGCGGGTCCGAACGCCACGGCAAATGACGGCCGTCGGCGTATAGCAGCAACTGGGTCCAGCGCGATATCTGCCGCGTACCGGTCGCAACGATCGCTTCGCGCAGCGACGAAACCGGCCGCGCCAGCTTGAACGCACTCGAGTTGGCGAGGCGCAGCAACTGGACGACCACATTCGGATTGCGCTTCAGTTCGGCTTCGAGTTCCGCGATGCCGGGTTCGCCGGAAAGCACGCCGAGCAGGCGCAGCAGCGCGGTGCGCGAAGGATTGGAACGGCGCGTGACCAGCACTTGCGGGCGCGCGAAGAAGTAACCCTGGAACAGGTCGAAACCGAGCTTTCTGGCTTCATCGAAATCCTGATGGGTCTCGATCTTTTCTGCAATCAACGTCTTGCCAAGACGCTTGAGCGTGGCCGCGAGTTCCGGAATACCCGCGCGATCGGCGGCGAGAAAATCGACCTTGACGTAATCCACGTAAGGCAGCGCTTCGCGCAACGACTCGGTCAACGCAACCACGTCGTCGAGGGCGAACTGAAAGCCTGCCTCGCGCAATTGCTCGCAGCGCTTGAACAGCCCGGCATCGAAGGTGACGGTTTCGAGGATTTCAAGCACAAAGCGCTCGGGCGGCATGATATGGACAATGTCATCGAACAACAGGTCGCGATTCATGTTCACGAACCCGCGATGGTCGCCCAGCACCGCCGCCAGGCCGATCTCGCCCACCGTCCGGGCCACCACATGGGCGGTGGCCTGGACGTCGTCGAAAATGCGCGCGCGATTGTCGGGGCTGTCGCGAAAAAGCAGTTCGTAAGCATGCAGCGCGCCCTTGCGATCGATGATCGGCTGGCGGCCCAGATACACGCTTTCCGGTTCCAGCAGCGCGGACAAGCCGGCCGGGTCGCCTGTTGCAGCGGCGCCTTGCGGGCTGTCTTGCGGCGGATTGTGATCAACCGGCGGCATTGAACGATCCGATAACTTCATCCGGCATCGCCCGCTCGCAGCGCCATCCGAAGCCTCCTCGGGCGCGCGCCGCGAACTGGCGCGTCACGGTGCTGGGGCAGGCGGTGCCGGGATTGTGCTCCGGCTGTGACAATCGGCTTGGGGACACGGTCATGGCGTACGGCAAATGGAACGGTAGCAACTGAATGACAGTGAATAATGATGAAAGATGCTCGAGCCGGTGAAAAAAATCGCTCGAAAGAGCGCGTATCCGACCCGCTGACTCACACCTGTCCAAGCCGCACTCTACCGCAAATCGGGATAGCGACAAATGGCGTGAAACCCGCCGGGGTGAAGGCTTGCGGGCGCGCGGGCATTCTTCTAAAGAAATTGGCGACCTAACCGTTAACTTGCAAAGAACACGTCCGATTCGCGGCCGCTGGAACGTCTGGCGGCTTGTGTCAGCATCGCCAGTCATCCTTGCGGCACTTCGATGCGGCGCGCTCGCCGGACAACGCGCGCCGCGCTTTTCACATGCCGTGCGTGCGTTCCTGACAGGCCAAACCCAAACAACATGCAAGTAAAACGGATCCGCACTCAGCGCTTTAACGCATGGCTCGCCGTCGCTGGCCAGACCCGCGCCTCCGTGCGCCGGATCGCCGCAACGCTGGTCGCAGCCACGCAAGGTATTTGCAATCCCAAACTCGCCACCGTCGATGCAGCGCCGCTCGACGCACGCAACACACTGCCGGAGTCTCTCCCGCACGCACCGCACAACGCGGCGCGGCTCACTCAGGTCGTTGCAACGCGCGGCGAGCAAGCCCGGCCGTCGGTTGCGTCGGACGCTCCCGCTGAGGCCACGCTCGGCGCCGTCGACTTTCTCGCGCAAGTGGACGCGTCGCTGCGGGTCACCTATGTGTCGGAGAGAAGCGTCGAGTTCCTCGGTTATCACCACGACTATCTGAGCTCGCTGACGCTGCACGAACTCGTGCCGTCGGAGGAAATCGACGAACTCGATGCGCTTGTCGCCCGCGCCCGGCAAAGCGGCAGACTCGAGATCGCAACGCTGCATCTGCTGAAGTCGCTGACAACGCCGATCTTCGTGGAACTGCGGGTTCTGTCGACGCCCGCGCCCAGCCGCGGCACCGCAGGCTTTGCGGTCGCCGCATTCGAGATGTCGCGATGGCGCGACACCGAAGCCACATTACGGCATGCACTCAATCACGATCCGCTGACCGGGCTGGAAAACCTGACTGCCCTTCAGGCAGCGCTCGACGCAGCCCAGGCCGAAGCCGTTCATACGCAAACCCACGCGGCGCTGCTGCGCGTGGATATCGATGATTTCCAGCGCATCAACCGCGCACTCGGCTACGACGCCGGCGACGACATGCTGCGCGAAACCGCGCGCCGTCTGCAGCATGCGGCACGCGCGGGCGAGCGCGTGGCGCGCGTGGCGAGCGACGAGTTTGCCGTGGTGCTGTCGGCCGGCACGGCGGCCGAAGCAGTTGCGGCGGCCGAAGACCTTGGCCGGCGGCTGCTGAGCGCGGTGGCGCAGCCGTATCTTTATCGTGGACAGCACACGCATTTGTCGGCGAGCATTGGAGCAGCCATTTTCCCCGATGCCGTCGAGCATACCGGCAACAACCTGTTGCGCATGGCCGATCATGCGCTGGCCCAGGCCAAGCGCTCCGGCGGCAACATCGTCGTGTTTCACGCGCCCGACAACGATCCGCGCAACGCCGAGCGTCTGAACCTGGAAGCCGATCTGTACGAAGGCGTGCGCAACGGCGAATTCGCGCTGCATTTCCAGCCGATCACCGAAAGCCGTCACGGCGGCGTGGTCGGCGTGGAAGCCCTGATCCGCTGGCAACATCCGGTGCATGGCCTCGTGCCGCCGGCTGCCTTTATCCCGCTCGCGGAATCGATCGGCCTGATCAACTATCTCGGCAACTGGGTGCTCAAGGCGGCCTGCATGCAACTGGTGCAATGGGACAAGGACGGGATCGCTCTCGATTACGTCTCGGTGAATGTGTCGCCGCAGCAATTTCGCGACAAGCGTTTTACGCAAAACGTGAAGGATGCGCTCGAACTGACGGGACTCGATCCGCACCGGCTGGTATTCGAGATCACCGAAAGCCTCCTCATGCACGATCCCGAAGAAGCCACGCTGCTGCTGGAAACGCTGGCGGCGCTCGGCATTCACTTTGCCGTCGATGATTTCGGCACGGGTTATTCAAGCCTCTCCTACCTGCAGCGTTTCCCGCTTTCGAAGCTCAAGATTGACCGGAGCTTCATCGAAAACCTGCTGACTTCGCGCAATAACCGGGCGATCGTCACGGCGGTGGTCGGACTGGCCAAGTCCCTCGGCCTGGAACTGGTTGCAGAAGGCGTGGAAACGCAAGCCCAGCGTAATCTGCTGATTGACATGGGATGTGATCAAATACAGGGCTGGCTGATCAGCAAGGCGCTTCCCGCCGCCGAACTGAAGCGTTGCTTTGAAGACAAATCGCTCTTTCTCCAGGCTGCTTTATGAGATACCGTCACGTCCTGTGGCAAGTGGCGCGTTTGCTGTAAAGCTTGTGTGCCAATACGCCGTTAAACGACTGATGGACGGCATTTAAAACGGGATTTACGCACGAGACTTACATTCGCTTTTTTCCGCGCATTACACTTCGGCTGAGTTGAAGGCGCGTCGCTGGCCTGATCACCGGCTACGCGCGTAACCCAATCTGGCTCAGCCAACCGGACTGGAACCTGCAAGGCATTAAACCAATCGCATGGCAAGCAATACCAAAGCCGAACTACTGGACAAACTATGGGCGCGAATGAGCGAGCGCGGGGATTTCCCCATGCTCTCGCAGGCCTTGCGCACCACGGTATCCGCGATGAGCGACGACGACCTGGACTTCACCGCCCTCGTCCAGGTTGTTCTGTCCGACTTCGGCCTGACGCAGAAGGTGTTGAGGCTCGCCAATTCCGCGATGTACATCTCGTTCGGCGGCAACATCACGACCGTCACGCGGGCGCTGATGGTCCTCGGCATGGACGCGGTCGGCCATCTCGTGGTCGGGCTCAAGCTCGTCGACCATTTTCATCACAGCGCGCCGCGCCGCATCGACGCCAAGCTTGAACTGAACCGCACGCTGCTCTCCGGCGCGGTCGCGCGGCAAGTGACCGAGCGCAGCGAATTCCGGGCATCGGAGGAAGCGGTGGTCTGTACGCTGATGCGGCAGATCGGCAAGCTGCTGGTGGCGTTTTATCTCGAGACCGAATGGGATCAGTTGCGCCGCAAGGCTGCTGCCGAGAAGATCAGCGACAACCTCGCGTGCAGCGCGCTCCTTGGTGTCACGTTCGAGGAAATCGGCATCGAGGCAGCGGACCGCTGGCGCTTGCCGGAGACCATCCGCACGGGAATGCTGACGCGCGATCCGCTTCTGCCCATCGATGAAAAAACGCCGCGCCACGTGCGCTGGCTGCAAGCGGTCACCAACTACTCCACCGAAGTCGCCGATGCACTCACGGCGCAACATGTCGACGAGTCTCATCGCGAGCATTCGCTGATCGACATTGCGAACCGCTATAGCCGCGCGCTGGCGACAGACGCCGCCACGCTCGCCGAAATGAGCCTTGCGCTCGCGAACGAAGACACGAACGACGGCGTGATGCGCGAGATTGTCGAACTGCGCGCGGATGCCGACGCGATTGCGCGCGCGGGGTTATCGGCGGAAGCACGGATTGCGGCGAGTCTTGACGACTTGCGCTCGCTGCCTTCCAGGAACGCATTGGCTCCGGTGCTTTCGCTCGCGGCCGAAGCCGTGCTTGCGGGGCTTTCGTTTTCGCGCACGGTGGTGTTCGTGCGCCAGGTCAATGAAGAATTCCATGCGCGGCTCGGAATGGGTCCTGGCGTGGAATCGCTATTGCCATCGCTTAGTTTTCCAGCCGCTTTCGAGCCGGACGTCTTCCATCTGGCGATCTCGAATCCAGTGGGAATTTTCATCGAAAATGCGCGCGACCCGCGTATCGATGCACGTCTGCCGCGCTGGTTCAAATCGTCTTTCGGCGACGCCCACGCGTTTGTCCTGCTGCCGGTGAAAGCAAACGGATCGACGGTGGCGATGCTTTACGGCGACTGGACGCAAGCGCAGCAGGTGCGAAAAATCACGTCGATGGAAATGGCGGCGTTAAACGAGCTAATGCGTGAGTTAAGCCGTTTTTTTAGTAACGCCGACTGGAAAGAAATGGAATTGATCTAGTCGGCGCGCTCAGGACAGAACTGCCACGAAGCGCGCCGATTTTCCCTTAGCCTGACCACTCACTCGCGCCAGAGAATCGCCACCGCCTGATCGCCGTACTCCACGATATACCCGCCATGCTCGCGCTGCCACGCACGTCCTTCGGCGGCGCTTGCGAACCAGACCTTCTCGTAGTCGCCGAACGCGCCGGCATCGAACCGGTATCTGTCGATGACAGCCGGCGCCTGCGTGTCCACCACGGCTTTGCAAGCGTCCCAGCCGAAATGTCCGAGTTCGACGGCCAGCATGTTCAACACATGCTTGAGCTGAATCCCCGCACGGTTCTCGTGCAATTGCGTCAGCGTTTCATCGCGGATCACGCCTGCGGCGAGCAGGCGCCGAAGGACCGGCATCGCGGCGCTCGTGCTCTCCGCGCGAGCGAGCCGAAGCAGCCGGCGCGCGTGGCGCCGAAGGAATCCAGTGTTGGTGATTTCAAAAAGACCAGCGCGGGGACAGGATGTTGACCACATGACGTTTCTCCTTAATGCGCCGTTCTCGCTGCGGCTAAAGGTTCGACGTTGCGGTTTATCCAGATGAGAGATAACGCGTGACAGGTGCTTTCACTTTCGCGAGACCGGGCGCCCTGCCGCGCCCGCCGCGAATTCTAGAACGAAGGCGTGCGTTCAGGCAAGCCCGCGTTCTTTCGATGGATGCAAACCCTCACTTGAGCTGAAACTTTCCGACCAGTTGTTTCAGTGCATGTGCCTGATCGTCGAGCGATTGCGCCGCGGCCGCGGCCTGCTCGACCAGCGCGGCGTTTTGCTGCGTGCCGGCGTCCATTTGCGTAACGGCGTGATTGATCTCTTCAATGCCGCTGCTTTGCTCGGCGGACGCCGCCGATATCTCGCCCATGATGTCCGTCACGCGCTTCACGGCCCTGACGACTTCGTCCATGGTCGCGCCGGCTTCGTGCGCGAACGTGGAGCCATCCGAGACGCGCGAGACCGACGTATGGATCAAGCCCTTGATCTCCTTCGCCGCCGCTGACGACCGTTGTGCGAGATTGCGCACTTCGCCCGCTACAACGGCGAAACCGCGCCCTTCTTCGCCCGCCCGCGCCGCTTCCACGGCTGCATTGAGCGCAAGAATATTCGTCTGGAACGCGATGCCTTCAATCACGCCAATGATGTCGCCAATGCTCTTCGCGCTGGCGTTGATCTGTTCCATGGTCGCGACCACGCGGCCGACGACTTCGCCGCCTTTCTCCGCGATCTCCGACGCGTTGTGCGCAAGCGAACTCGCCTGCTTCGCGTTCTCGGCGTTCTGCCGCACCGTGGACGTCAACTGCTCCATGCTGGACGCGGTCTTCTCCAGCGCGACGGCCTGCTGCTCGGTGCGCTGCGACAGGTCCACGTTGCCTTGCGAGATTTCGCCCGACGCCGACGCAATCGCTTCCGCGCTGGCCGCGATTTCGCCAACGGTCGTCGATAAACCCGACTGCATGCCGGAAAGCGCGTACAGCATGCTGGTGTTGTCGCGTCTCGCGATGGTGATGCGGTTCGACAGATCGCCCGCGGCGATGCGGCTTGCGATCTGCATGGCGTAGACGGGTTCGCCGCCGAGTTGCCTGGACAGCCGCCGCACGACCCATTCGCTCACGAAGAAAGCCAGTACGATCAGCGCCAGCGTCAGCACCGCGACCATCACGAACGACGCGTGATAGATGGACGAAGCCGTATCGATGGTCGCTTTCGCCGCCGCCCCGCGCTGCGCGATCAGCACGTTGACGAGTTTCTCCAGCTTGCCCGTTGCCACCAGCAGCGAGACGTCCTGCATGCCGACCTGCCAGTTCATCTGCGACAGATCGAGCGGCTGCTCCTTCATGAGTTTCACGAACGCGCGCAGGTCGTGGCTCCACGCGCCCACCGCGGTTGCGAGCTTCTTCTGGTCGCCCGTCGGATCGGCGAAACCCTGCAACTGGTTTTGCTCGCCGCTGATATCCGCCAATGCATGTTCGACGTCCGCGCCGAGTTCGTCGCGCTCCTTTGCCGTCGTCGCGGTCAGCAGCATCTTCTGCGAGCGGCTCGCGCGCAGGACGGCGGCGCGCAATTCCTCGGCGGCACGGCTCGCCACATACCCTTCACGATAAATCGAGTCAGTCGAGCCGTTGAGCCGGCTGATCTGCGTGAGCGCAATCACGCCGATCGCCAGCGTGCCGATCAGCACCAGCGCGAAAGCGAGCCGCAGCGACGCCTTCACGGAAAGCGAGCGGCGGCTCGCTTTCGCGTCGGCTTTGACAGTAGAACGAGCGGCGGTTGCGCGCAGCGAGAACAATTTCATCGATTGAATTCCCAAGTGTCGATTGGCATCGCGCGGTCGACGCCTTTTGAGCGGCGAGCGCGAGTACATCAATGGTCTACGGCGCGAACCCGCGCTTCTTTAGGGAAGTTTTCCGCATTTGTTACAAAACGATGTTTGATGAGCAAAATGCATGGAAAACCCTCAGATCGAGGGGGTTCGGTGTCCGGATCGCGACAAAACTTGGCCGGACAATGCATAAAGGACACTTTAAAATCACGAAAACGGGTTATCCACCAGCCATCAAGGTAGATAACGAATGCAACGCGAGACTTCTCCCAGCCTTTCACCATGCAGACGAGTATCGATAAAAGCGCGCTCGGCGCGGCGCCCTCATTGGGTTCCGCCAGTCCGACAATCGCGGCGGCGCCCCGCACCGTATTTTCGGTTTTGGGCGCAATCAGTTTTGCGCATTTACTCAATGACATGATCCAGTCGCTGATCCTCGCCATTTACCCGATGTTCAAGAGCGAGTTCTCTCTCTCGTTCGGACAGATCGGCCTGATCACGCTGACGTATCAGATCACGGCGTCGTTATTGCAACCGCTCGTCGGGCTCTACACCGACAAACATCCGAAACCGTATTCCTTGCCAATCGGCATGGGATTCACGCTGTGCGGCCTGTTGTTGATGTCGATGGCGGGAAGCTTTCCGGTCTTGCTGATCGCGGCGGCGCTCGTTGGCTGCGGATCGTCGATATTCCACCCCGAATCGTCGCGCGTGGCGCGCATGGCGTCGGGCGGCCGGCACGGGCTCGCGCAATCCGTGTTTCAGGTCGGCGGCAATGCGGGTAGCTCGCTCGGACCATTGCTGGCGGCATTGATCATCATGCCCCACGGGCAACGCAGCATTGCGTGGTTTTCGGCGGCGGCGCTGCTCGCCATTATTGTGCTGTTCAATATCGGACGGTGGTATCAGCGGCATCCCGCAGTGAAGAAAGCGCGTAGCAGCACGGTCGTGTCTTCCTTGCCCCGCAACAAGGTGATGATCGCCATGACGGTCCTGATGCTGCTCACGTTTTCGAAGTACTTCTATCTCGCGAGCATCAGCAGCTACTTCACGTTCTATCTGATCAGCAAATTCCATTTGCCCGTGGAAACGGCGCAGGTCCATCTCTTCTGGTTTCTTGCGGCAGTCGCCGTGGGCACGATCGTAGGCGGTCCTGTTGGCGACAAGATTGGCCGCAAGGTCGTGATCTGGGTGTCCATCCTGGGCGTTGCGCCCTTCACCCTGATGCTGCCCTTCGCCAACCTCTTCTGGACCGGCGTGCTGTCTGTTGTGATCGGCCTGATCCTGGCGTCGGCTTTCTCGGCCATCCTGGTGTATGCAACGGAACTGGTTCCCGGCAAGGTCGGCATGGTCGCTGGCCTGTTCTTTGGCTTTGCGTTCGGCATGGGCGGGATTGGCGCGGCGGTCCTTGGCCATCTGGCTGACGCGACGAGCATCGACTATGTCTATAAGGTTTGTTCTTTCCTGCCGCTGATCGGAGTCCTGACCATCCTGCTGCCCAATACCCGGGAGAAACCGGTTTCGGCACGCGCGTGACGTTCACGGTCATGTGAGCAGGCAAGCACGCGACCGGCGAAAGCACGACTCAAAACGAGTTTTTGTTTCGACGTTCCAGCGCCACCCAAGGTTGTCACTTGACAACTTTGGGTGGCGCTTCTACTATGGAGCTAAGGATGACTCGTTCAAAGCATCAGAAAAAGGAAATTGAAGAAGCACTGCAACACGCTGAAACACACGGGTGGCGCGTTGAACAAGGCGGGAGCCACGCTTGGGGACGGATTTATTGTCCATTCAATGAAGCCGCTTGCCGCTGCGGCGAGTTTTGTATAACCAGTGTGTGGAGCACACCCAAAAATGCGGTCAACCATGCACGCGCCATCAAACGCGTTGTGGACAACTGCGCGTTTCACGCCGAAAAGGTTTCCCAACAATCAGCGGTCTTAATTAAATTGATGCCATGGAATACACGTTCACATTGAAGTACCGGCTCTCGGAAAGTGACTGCGATCACGAGGAATTGATCGGCCGTCTCGGCGCCGCCGGGTGCGACGACGCGCTGATCGGCGTGGGACAACCTGGCCGCATTGCGCTCGCATTCACGCGGGAAGCAGACAGCGCGGAAGCCGCATTAATGAGTGCATTGAAGGACGTCAAGTCAGCCATTCCGACGGCTGCGCTGGTGGAAGCATCACCAGATTTTGTTGGCCTGACAGACGTCGCCGATACTATTGGCGTCACGCGCCAGAACATGCGCAAGCTGATGCTCGCGAACCCTTCCACCTTTCCCGCACCGGTTCACGAAGGCAGCGCGGCGGTCTGGCATCTGGCGGAAATACTGGACTGGCTTGACGCCCGGGGAACGTATCAACTCGAGCAGGCGGTGCACGAAGTTGCTGCTACAACCATGCAAATCAACTTGGCTAAAGAGGCGGTGCACGGATTGCCGAAGACACAGTCGGCGCTGCAAAAGCTGGTTCGCTGACCGACCTTGCGCGATCCGGGGCGGCGCACCCGGATCCCGCCATTGAAGTGTTCATGCAGTAAGTTGCTGTTTGCCAGAACCGATCAATCAACGCGTCAACGCCTCTTTCACCTGCGCCAGCGCCCCAGCGTCTTCAATCATTGGAAGATCGCCCGGATCGCGTCCTTCAGCCAGCGCGGCAATCGCACGGCGCAGCAGTTTGCCCGAACGCGTCTTGGGCAGCATCGCAAGGAAATGCACGCGGGCAGGACGGGCAATCGCTCCCAACTGCGAATCCACGCTGCGCGCGAGTTCCGCTTCCAGTGCTTCGCGCGCGCCCGCGTCGTCAAGCGCCTGTGCATCGCGCAATACAACAAACGCCAGCGCAACCTGGCCCTTGACCGGATCGGAGACACCGACCACAGCCACCTCGGCCACCGCCCGATGACTGCTGATCGCTTCCTCTATTTCGCGCGTACCCAGCCTGTGTCCCGCCACGTTGATCACGTCGTCCGTGCGCCCGAGAATGGAGACGTAACCGTCTTCATCCGCAACGCCCCAGTCGAAGGTCGAATACAACTGATGTCCGGGAATGCTCTGCCAGTATGTCTTGATAAACCGCGAATCGTCGCCCCAGACGGTCTGCATGCAGCCCGGCGGCAACGGATAATCAAGCGCGATCACGCCCTTCTCGCCCGCGGCGCAAATCTCGCCGGTTGCTTCGTTGCGCACGGTCAGGGCAAATCCCATCGAGGGCACGCCGGGCGAGCCCAGCTTGGGCGGCAACGGTTCAATGCCGCGGGGGATGGCGATCATCGGCCAGCCGGTTTCGGTTTGCCAGTAATTATCGACGACCGGCTTTTTCAGCGCGCCCTGGATCCATTGCGCGGTGGGTTCGTCCAGCGGTTCGCCGGCCAGAAAGAGCGTACGCAAACTCGACAGATCCGCCTGCTCCATCAGCTTCGGATCCTGTTTCTTGAGCACGCGCAGCGCGGTCGGCGCGGTGAACATCAGGTTGATCCTGTGCTGTTCGATGATGCGCCACCAGATGCCGCCGTCGGGACGAATGGGCGTGCCTTCGTACATGACCGTGGTCAGCCCGGCAATCAGCGGCGCATAGATGATGTAGCTGTGCCCGACCACCCAGCCCACGTCGGACGCGGTCCACATGGTGTCGCCGGGTTTGCCCTGGAAGATGTGTTCCATCGAAGCCGCCAGCGCCACCGCATATCCGCCAACATCGCGTTGCACGCCTTTCGGCTTGCCGGTCGTACCCGAGGTATACAGCACATAAGAAGGCTCATTCGATTCGAGCCAGACGCATGGAACGTGCGCCGCGAAAAATTGTTCGCGCAACGGCTCGTAGTCGACCAGATACGGCGCCTGCAAGCGCTCGGGCGCAAGTTGACGGTCGATCAGCAGCACGTTCGCCACCTTGTGCGCAGCGCGCGCGAGTGCTTCATCCACGAGCGGCGTGTAGTCGATCACCCTGCCGGCCCGCGCGCCGGCGTCGGCGGTGACGATCAGGACAGGCGCGGCGTCATCGATGCGCGCCGCCAGGCTCGGCGCCGCAAAGCCGCCGAACACGACCGAGTGGACCGCGCCGAGCCGCGCGCACGCGAGCATGGAGAACAGGGCTTCGGGGATCATCGGCAAGTAGATCAGCACGCGCTCGCCCTGTTTCACGCCGAGGGAGCGCATCACGGCGGCCATGCGATTCACTTCGGCGTGCAGTTCGGCGTACGTATAGCGCCGCTCGATGCCCGTTTCCGTCGATACATACACCAGCGCGTTCTGCTGCGCACGCAAGGCGAGATGACGGTCGACGGCGTTGTAGCAGAGATTGGTCTTGCCGCCCACAAACCAGCGCGCGAACGGCGGATTGCTGCGATCGAGCACCTGGACGAACGGCGTTTCCCAATGGATACGTTGCGCCTGTTCGCCCCAGAACGATTCCGGATCTTCGATCGACCGGCGATGAGCTTCACGATAAGTCGGCATTCGAACCTCTGTCGGGTAGCGGAATCATCGCGTCCGGATCGTTCGAGAACGACCCGGACGCAGCGAATTGCTCCTGAGCATAGTTCAGCCTGTGGGGCCGTGCTAGAGGGGGACGGCCCTGATTTGCCCCGGCCTCAAGGCATCTGCCGACGGGATTCACTGATGGAAGACGGCTTGGAAAGGTCCGTGCCGGAGTGCTTGAGCAGCACGGGCGCAAGTTCGTTGGCCACGCGCATGCCGGAGACCACGACCATGCGCACACCGCTGCCTTCGCACATACCGCGCACGGCTTCCCGTGTCGATGCCCGCGCTTCAATGCGCGGCTCGATCACGATCAGGCCACGGCAATACGCCGCGAGGGCCACCCGGTTCGATCGCAGCCAGGCGGAGCGAACGCGCAGGTCGTCGGCGGGTTCGTCCGCGCTGTAGTGCGCGACGATCACGAACGGCGCCTTCAGCGCGAGCAGGCGCTGCATTTCCGCGCCCCACGCAAAGGCGTAGCCGGGTTGCACCGCGCGCGTGCGCAGGCGTACTAGTGGGAAACGGCTGGCGTCGTGCATGCGCTGCTTGGGGACATCGGAAGGAATAAGCGTTTCCGTTGCCGGTGCGCGTGCCGGTGCTGCGGGTAGTGCCAATGAAGCGGATTGGGATTGGATGGCGATCACAGCGGTCTCGTGCTCCAGAAGTTCATGACTAAAGCCAGATTGGCCACCATCGGCCGGCGCGGAAATTTGGGCCGGCGGGCTTGCTTGGCAGGATCTGCAATCTGCAGCGTTGCGTTGCCGAGCCACGCACGGCGGGTTGTCTCGATCACGCGCGCGGCGTTCGTGGATACGGCCTGCTGTGCCCGGGCTGAATCAGAAGACACGTCAGGCAGCAAGCCGGGCGATTGATTGGGCGTCGTTTGGGTCAAAGTGGACCTCCTCTCGTCCGGCTTATTGTAATTGCGAATCATTCTCACTTACAAGCAGGATTTTTGGGGCAGGACCGGACAGAAGTGATGTAGGGATTTATTGCTGAAAAGCGGGTAGGAGGCACGGAAGGTCGAGCCGTGGCCGCAAAGCAAAAATAGGATTCGCCGCAGCGATCACGCTTTCGCAGCTAAAAACCGCCGTAATATTCCTGACGAATACGCGCCGCCCAGCGCGTGCAGAAACTCGAGGAACGATTCGGGCGCTTCGGCGTCGGCGGTGTCGGAGACGGTGCGCACCACCGCGCACGGCACCTCGTGCTCGTAGCAAATCTGAGCGATTGCGGCGCCTTCCATTTCGACCGCAAGCGCCTCGGGCAATGCGGCGCGCAGCGCATTCACTTCCGCGTGACTCGATACAAACCGATCGCCGCTCACAATCATCCCGCGATGCAAACGCGGCGGATGAACGCCGAAACGCGCTTCCAGCGCCGCGTGTTCATCGGCGAGAAAAGCAGTGCAGGCGTTGGCGAGCGCTTCGCTCAAGGCGGCATTCGCGGCAAACCGCGCCATGCCGAGCAACGGCACTTCGAAGCGCGGAAAGAGCGGTGATGCATCCAGGTCGTGCTGCATCAGCGTGTCGCCGATCACGATATCGCCCACGCGCACGTCTTTCCGGACGCCGCCCGCAACCCCGGTAAAGACGATTGCCTCGACACCGAACACGTGGATCAGCGCGCTCGCCGTGGCGGCCGCCGCGACCTTGCCCACGCGCGCGAGTGTTGCCACGCAAGGCACGCCATGCGCGGTGCCGACATGATATTCACGCCGGCCGATGGTCTCGGTGCGCACGTTCCCGGCAAGGCGCATTGCATCGACAAGATCGCCCAGTTCCTGCGGCAACGCGGCCATGATGCCGAGCAGGCCCACGCCCAACGTCATTCAACCGCCTGCAATTTCGCGACCGCCAGCGCGAGCCATTTTTCGCCGTGACGTTTGAAGCGGACTTGAGCCTTCGCGTCCGTGCCCGCTCCTTCCAGCGCGATCACCGTCCCTTCGCCGAACTTGTTGTGAAACACCGGCTGGCCGATCTTGAAACCGGTATCGGCGGCGCGCTGGTTGTTGGCGAACGCGGGCAACGGCTTGCCTGCATCCGGGTCTGTATAGGCCGCACGTTCGCCGCGCTCCTGCCCGGGGCGCGCAAACCAGTCGCGGCCCCAGCCGGCGTTATCGGCCCGGCCGCCCCAGCGCGCGCCCGCCTCCACTTTGGGTGTGAGCCATTTGAGCGATTCTTCCGGAAGTTCATCGAAGAAACGGGAGCGGATGTTGTAGCGCGTCTGGCCGTGCAGCATCCGGCTCTGCGCGAACGAGAGATACAAGCGCTCCTTCGCCCGCGTGATCGCCACGTATGCGAGACGCCGCTCCTCTTCCAGTCCGTCGCTTTCCTGCGCGCTGTTTTCGTGCGGAAACAATCCCTCTTCCAGCCCTGTGATGAACACGGCCATGAACTCGAGCCCCTTTGCCGCATGCACCGTCATCAATTGCACGGCGTCCTGGCCGGCCTGCGCCTGATTGTCGCCGGCCTCAAGCGAAGCGTGCGACAGGAAACCCGCCAGCGGCGTCATGGTGTCGGGGTTTTGCGCGGGATCGGCGGGACTTTCGGGATCGAGTACATCGACGGCCGGATCGTCCGTCGCCACACCGATTTCGGGCGCGTTTGTCGCGCCCGGACGCAGCGGGATGGAACGCGCCGGGGTATCGAGCCCATAGCCTTCCTCCTGCACGAACGCGGCCGCCGCGTTCACGACTTCCTGCAGGTTTTCGAGCCGGTCCTGGCCTTCGCGTTCGTTCTCGTAGTGCGTCGCGAGACCGCTTGCGCGCACCACGTATTCGACCGTCTCGGGCAGGCTCATATGCTGCGTTTCCGCGCGCATCTTGCCGATCAACTGCGCGAAATTCGCGAGGCTCGAACCAGCCTTGCCGGCCACATAAGGCACGGCGGCGGCCATTGAACAGTTGTAGAGGCGCGCAGCATCGGCGAGTTGCTCAATCGATCTTGCACCGATCCCGCGCGTCGGGAAATTCACGACGCGGGAGAACGCGGTGTCGTCGTTGGGGTTATCGATCAGGCGCAGGTACGCGAGCGCGTGCTTCACTTCCTGGCGTTCGAAGAACCGCAAGCCGCCGTACACGCGATACGCAATGCCCGCGTTCACCAGCGTATGTTCGATGGTCCGCGACTGCGCGTTGCTTCTGTACAGGATCGCGATTTCGCCGCGCGCCGCGCCCGCATGAATCAGCGCCTTGATCTCCTCGACAATCCAGCCGGCCTCCTGCGTATCGGTCGCGGCTTCGTACACGCGCACGGGTTCGCCGTGGCCGGCGTCGGTGCGCAGGTTCTTGCCGAGGCGTCGAGAATTCTTCGCGATCAGGAAGTTGGCGGTATCGAGAATATGGCCGTGCGAGCGATAGTTCTGCTCCAGCTTGATCATGTTGCGTACGTGGAACTCGCGCTCGAAGTCGTGCATGTTGCCGACGTTCGCGCCACGGAATGCGTAGATGGACTGGTCGTCGTCGCCCACGGCGAAGATGGCGTTGTGCTCGCCCGCGAGGATCTTGAGCCACGCGTATTGCAGCTTGTTCGTGTCCTGGAACTCGTCCACGAGGATGTTGCGAAAGCGCGCCTGGTAATGCGCGCGCAGCGGCGGATTATGGGCGAGGAGTTCGTAGCAGCGCAGCAGGAGTTCGGGAAAATCCACGACGCCTTCGCGCTGGCATTGCTGCTCGTACGCCGCGTAGAGTTCGACGAACTTCATGTTGAAGGCATCGGTGGCGTCGACGTCTTTCGGGCGCAGCCCTTGTTCCTTTGCGTTGTTGATGAAGTACTGGAGATTTTTGGCCGGATATTTTTCGTCGTCGATGTTCAGGCCCTTCATCAGCCGCTTGATGGCCGAGAGCTGGTCTGCTGTATCGAGGATCTGGAATGCTTGAGGCAGGCCGGCGTCGCGGAAATGTGCGCGCAGCATGCGGTTGCACAGGCCGTGGAAGGTGCCGATCCACATGCCGCGGGTATCGATGGGCATCATGGCCGTCAGCCGCGCCATCATCTCTTTTGCAGCCTTGTTCGTGAAGGTGACGGCGAGGATGGTTTGAGGGGATGCATAGCCCTGCTGGATCAGCCACGCGATGCGCGTGATCAGGACGCGCGTCTTGCCGCTGCCCGCGCCCGCCAGGATGAGCGCCGGTTCGTTGGGCAGCGTGACGGCGGCGAGTTGTTCGGGGTTTAGATTGGCAAGCAGATCAGGCATGGGCGAGGGGTTCCGGTAGGACGGGTATTATACGATTTAGAGGGGGTGGGCGTTGGCACTTGGGGGTTGGGGGCCTGCTATTTGCGCCTGCGCGCGTTCCCTGTTCGTTGGTCCTCTTTAGCACTGTTGGCCACTGTCCGTGGCGGGACTTCATTTCTTTTTCCAACGGCGAAAAAGAAACGAAGCAAAGAAAACGCCTTCCAACCGCTAATTCTTAAGGAGCCCGAGCGTGCACGTATATCTGCTTGGGACTTCAAAAGAACGCCCAGCGTAAAACCCCGGACACTTGAAACCTCCCGCTCCGTTCACAGATACCCACACGCTTCGCCACCAGTGTGAGTAGCCGTTAAACAGAAAAGCGCGGCGCACGTCGCGCGCCGGTTTGCGTGCTTGCACGCAAACGCGGTGTTTGGCCGTGGCGGTTCTTGTGGAGTTGTGTGCTTGCCCGAGAGCGCTAGTGGCGAAGCGTGTGGATGTAGGGGTTCGGAGGGGGAGGGTTTCAGGTGTTGTTGGTTATGGCGTCGAGGGTTCTTTTGAAGTCCCAAGCAGATCTGCGTGCACGCTTGGTCTCCTTAAGAATTAGCGGTT
>NZ_FCOC02000025.1 GCF_001544455.2 Caballeronia sordidicola | reverse complement strand
CGTGCACGCTTGGTCTCCTTAAGAATTAGCGGTTGGAAGGCGTTTTCTTTGCTTCGTTTCTTTTTCGCCGTTGGAAAAAGAAATGAAGTCCCGCCACGGACAGTGGCTAACAGTGCTAAAAAAATCAGCCAAAACAGAACGCGCGAAAGCCCAAAACGCAGCAACCCCCACCCAATCCCACCCTCAAGCGCCAGCGAAACCCTAATGCGCCTCCGAAGGATCCGTCTCCATACTCTTAACGGCTCGAATCTCCGGCGCAAGCTGCGCAAAAATCCACGCTGACGCGGCAGTAATCACGCCCACGCAAAGGAACGTAGCGTGAAAAGCGGGAAGTGAATTCGTCTCGGTGACCTTCGGCAAGATCCCTGTAAAAGTCGCAAGAACCGCCCCGGCGATGGTCACGCCAAGACTCATCGAAAGCATCTGCACGAGCGAAAACAGGCTATTGCCGCTGCTGGCGCCCCCCGTACCGAGATCCTTGAGCGTGAGCGTGTTCATCGCGGTGAACTGAATGGAATTGACGCCTCCAAAGAACGCCAACTGTATCAACCGCAACCAAAGCGGCTGCCCGGCGCTCGTGAGCGAAAAACTCGCCATGGTCAACCCGACAAGCACCGTATTCACGACCAGCACGCGCCGATACCCCCGCGCCATGATCAGCTTCGTCACAATGCGCTTGGACACCATCCCCGCTGCGGCCACGGGCAACATCATCAGGCCGGCTTCGAAAGCGGAATAACCCAGGCTGATCTGCAGCAGCAAAGGCAATAGATATGGCATCGCGCCGCTGCCAATCCGCGCGAACAGATTCCCAAGCAAGCCAACGCTGAACGTATGGATCTTGAACAGATCGAGCGAAAAGATGGGCTGCGGCACCCGCACCGCATGCAACCCGTAAGCGACAAAACAAGCAAGGCTCAGCACCAGCAACACAAGCACGATGGCGTGCTGCAAGCCAAGATCGGCGAGGCCATCGAGCGAAATGGTCAGCGCGACCATGCCAACGGCGAGCAGCAGATAACCGGCAAGATCGAAAGGCGCGGTGGCGGGATTGCGGCTATCGGGCATGAAAAGCCGGGTCGCAACGCAACCGATCACCCCCACGGGCACGTTGATCAGGAAGATCCAATGCCAGGACGCAATCTGCACGATCCAGCCGCCAAGCGTCGGCCCGATAAGCGGTCCAATCAGCCCGGGAATCGCCACAAACGACAACGCCGATAAATATCGCTCAGCGGGAAACACGCGCAACACGGCAAGCCGTCCGACCGGCAGCAACATGGCGCCGCCCACGCCCTGCACCACGCGATAGATCACCAGTTGCATCAGCGTATGGGCGTTCGCGCAGAGCAACGACCCAATGGTGAAGATCAGGATGGCGCTGAAGAACACGTGCCGGGTGCCGAATTTATCGGCGAGCCAGCCGGAAAACGGGATCACGGTCGCCATGGTCAGCGAGTAGGCAATCACAACGCCCTGCATGCGCAGCGGCGCTTCGCCAAGACTGCGCGCCATGGCAGGCAACGCCGTGTTGACAATGGTCGAATCGAGCGTCTGCATGAAGAAGCCGGTGGCGACGAGCCACAGCATGATCGTGAGCGCTTGCGGAGAAGGGGAGGATGCAACGTTCGAGCGGATTGTGACGGGCATGAAGGCGGCCGGCGGAAGGAGTGACGTGATTTTACGTGGATGCGCCAGAGGAGCGGGCAGCGATTTACCGGGCCCCGCAGGTAACGTGCCGCCTGCCTATACCACCCGGACGCCATACAATCGAGACTCGTACGAAGTGAGCATACTAAGTGAGCATCCTGAAAGGAGCCGCCATGAATTTCGCCTTGAATCCGCTTACGGCGCTTTGGCAACTCGCCGGCCGCAATGCCGAAACGCTCAGCTATCTCACGCTGTCCGGTGACGAACGGCAATTGCCGTCGGTGTATCGGGTGAGCGCGCTGGCCTCGGCGAGTATCGGCGCGGCGGCGCTCGCCGCCGCCGATTGCTTCCGGCAGCGCACGGGCCAGATGCAGCATGTCGAACTCGACGCCCGCCGCGCGGCAATTGCGTTTCGCAGCGAACGCTACCTGCGCATCAATGCCGATCCCGCGCCCGAGCTGCGCGATCCGCTGATGGGTTTCTACGAGACGCGCGATGGCCGATGGATCCAGCTTCATACGAACTTCAAGCATCATCGCGATGGCGTGGTAAAGCTGCTCGGCTGCGCGAACGATCACGCCGGCGTGAGCGAGGCGATCCGCGGTTGGGACGGCGCCACGCTCGATGAAGCGCTCGCCAGTGCAGGCCTTTGCGCCGCGCTGATCCGCACGCCGCAAGAATGGGCGACGCTGCCGCAAGCCCGGGCGATCGCCGAAACGCCGCTGCTCGAAATCATGAAGATTGGCGATGCGCCGCCTGAGCCCGTCGGCCAGCCTGACGAAGGCGGCATTCAACGGCCTCTATCCGGCGTCCGCGTGCTGGACCTGAGCCGCATCATCGCGGGGCCGGTGGCGGGGCGCACGCTTGCCGAGCACGGCGCGGACGTCCTCCTGATCAACGGTCCACATCTGCCGAACATTGCGCCGCTTGTCATCGATAACGGCCGTGGCAAGCGCTCCGCCACAATCGATCTGCGCGATGAAACCGGCCGCGAAACGCTGCGCGCGCTGTCGAAACATGCCGATGTGTTTCTGCAAGGCTATCGTCCCGGCGCGCTTCAGGACAAAGGCTTCGGCCCGGAGGAAGTCGCGAGGGACAGGCCGGGTATCGTGTACGTGACGGTCTCGGCGTATGGACACAAGGGACCGTGGTCGCAGCGCCGAGGGTTTGACAGCCTCGTGCAGTCGGCGAGCGGCATTGCGTGGACCGAAGCGCAAGCGGCCGGCCAGACGAACCCGCGTCATTTGCCCTGTCAGGCGCTCGATCACGCGACCGGTTATCTCGCGGCATTCGGCGCGATGACCGCGCTGCAGCGCCGCGCGGAGGAAGGCGGAAGCTGGCATGTCCGTGTGTCGCTCGCGGGGACGGGGCGCTGGCTGCAATCGTTGGGATTGATCGAAGACGGGCAGAAGATCCACGATCCGCAAATCGACGACGTTCGCGATGCGCTTCAAACCATCGAATCGCCGTTCGGCTCGCTCACGTGTACACAGCCGCCAGAACGCATGCCGATGACGCCGCCGTTCTGGAGCCTGCCGCCTGTGCCCATTGGCACGGACGAGCCGCGCTGGACATAGAACCGGGTCCGATTACTTCCGCAGCTCCGCGACGAAGTCGTAATAGTCGTTGCGGCAGTAGGTATCGGTGAGTTCGATCGGGCGCTGGTCGGCCGTATAACCTACGCGTGTGATCAGCAACAGCGCGTCGTGCGGCGCGATCCCCATTTGCGCCGCGATTTCATCGCTCGCATTCACCGCGCGAAAATGCTGCAAGGCGCGCACGATAGACAGATTGCGCTGCTCGAGAAAACTGTAAAGCGAATCGCCGACAGCTTGTGGATCAGGAATCAGCGCCGCCGGAAAGGTCGAATTTTCCACCGCCATGACAATGCCATCGGCCGTACGCAAGCGCCGCAAGCGTGCAACGGCCGCCGCCGGCGACAATCCAAGTTGGATCACTTCGTCGCGATTCGCGGGTTCGATCACGCGCGAAAGCCACTTCGAGCCGGGCGTGAAACCACGTCGACGCAGCATCTCGCTGAAGCTCGACAGGCGCGAAAGCGGGTCTTCATAACGCGGCGTGATGAACGATCCCGCGCCTTGCGTGCGTCGTATGAGTCCTTGTTCGACCAGCAGCGCAATGGCCTTGCGCGAGGTGATCCGCGATACCCCCAGCGCTTCCGACAGCACCCGCTCCGAAGGCAGCGCTTCGCCAGCGTTCCAGCGGTTATCGTGGATCGCGTTGCCGAGCTTGCGGGCGAGTTGCAGATAAAGCGGCGTGTCACTGTCCGGGTCCGGGCGCAAGTCGCGCCAGCGGTCTTCCGATGTGGAGTTCATAGAGCGCAGGAAGTGAGGACCAAGCGGCGATTCTAAGACAAGCAGCGCAACGGTGGTTTGGTTTCGTTCGCAATAGCAAACAGTCCGTTGCCGGTGATCCCGTGTTTCAGCCCCAGACTTGCCGCTCGCTCAGGCCCATTTCGGCGAGGTCGGTGGCGCGTAGCGCGGTGTCCATCTCGCAGAAGAATTCGTCGAGTTGTGGCGGCGCGACCGCGGTTGCCGAGAGCATGGCGTGCGCTTGCCCACGATGATGGATCTGATGCTGAAAGAGATGGCCGAGCAGCCGCGTGCGCGTTTCGCGCTGCGTGGCGCGCGGGCGTATGATCGTGACGGGGCGCTCGAGGGTGGTATCGGTGAGATGCTTGGCGTATTCAATCAGCCGATGATCCGCGAGCCGTTGTTCGCGCTGCAGGTCCGCACAGGCCGCGTAGTGTTCTTCCGGCTCGAAGAACGTCGCAATGTCGCCGTTCGGAGGCTTGCCGTGAAGTTCTCGCTCCAGTGCATCGATGTAAAGCCAGTCCACCGTCAGGTTGTGATTGAGCGTCGCCTTGATGGACGGAAAGAACCCCGTTCGGGGCGCGACGAACGCTTCCTGGCTTAGTTGCGAACACGCTTTCAACAAACGATGGTTCGCCCACGCGTTGTTATAAGCCATGCTGAGAAAATGGCGGGATAGCGGATTGGACATGAGCTTGGCTCCCGAAGCAGGATCGCCGGAAAATTATGGCATGCCTCGAAGTCCTGCCGGCCAATGCAAAACGTCCGCGTAAGCGGACGTTCTCAACGCGCTTTGCCGAATCGCCGAACCTTCAGGCCGTTGCCGCGCCGCCCAGTCCGCGCCCGGTGCGCATATACAGCGCGACCGTCAGCGCCACGCCTGCCGCCGATGCAATCGCCGCAAACAGGTACACGGAACTGAAGCCGAATTCGCCGGCGACATATCCGGCCAGCGGCCCGGTCACGCCCAGCGAAAGATCGAGAAACACCGAATACGCCGATAACGCCGCGCCCCGGCTCGCAGGCGGAACAAGTCCGACCGCTTCCACGCCGAGCGCCGGAAAGATCAGCGCGAAACCGAAGCCGGTCAGCGCCGCACCGGCCAGCGCGAAGGCCGGATCGGCGGCGAGCCAGAGCATCAGCAGGCCGACGCACTCGAACGCGAACGAGACAATGGCCACGCGAAAACCGCCAAACATCTTGATGGTGTTGGCGAACAACAGCCGCGCGCCGACGAACATCGTACCGAACACGGTCAGCGAAAGCGCTGCGTTCGGCCAGTTATGCGCGGCGTAAAAGAGCGTGATGAACGTGGCAATGGACCCGAATCCCGCCGATCCCAGCGCGAGCCCCATGCCGTGCGGCAATACGCGAAAGAACACGCTGCGGTACGACATGCGCTCGCCGTGAACCACCGGCACGGGCCCCATGCGCGTGGCGAGCCAGTAGCCGAGGCCGCCGAGCGCAATCACGAACGCGCCCAGCGATGCAAATCCGAGCGCGTGCTCCATCGCCACGCCAAGCGGCGCGCCAAGCGCGAGCGCGCCGTAGGTCGCAATACCGTTCCACGAGATCACGCGTCCGCTCTGGCTGGGCCCGACCCGTCCGATACCCCACGTGATCGCGCCCGTTCCGACCAGACTCTCGCCGAAACCGAGCACCAGGCGGCTCACGATTAGCAGCGCGAGACTCACCGGATGCCACTGTTCGGCGAGCGCGGCGCAGAGCAGGAGCACGCCGCTGATCGCGCAGGCGGTCAGTCCGCGCAGCACGGTCTGCTTCGGGCCGATGCTGTCGGCGGCGCGCCCCGCGAGCGGACGCGAAGCCAGGGTCGCGAAGTACTGCACGCTGATCGCCACGCCCGCCATTATCGATCCGTAGCCGAGGTCCAGATGCACGAAACCCGGCAACACCGCGAGCGGAATGCCAATGGTCAGGTAGCAAATGAACGTGAAAACGACGACAGCGACAATTCGCCCGGTAATGGCGAAATCGGCACGGCGGGACAACGGAGCTTCGGTGGACATTGGGGTAAGTGCGGGGTTGATATTGCTGAAAAAGCGTGATTTTCCCACAGGTTTGGCCGCGGCGTATGGTCTGTGCGATATTTCTGCAGTCTCTTAATGCGCGGAGATCCTTAACCAGCAAGGGATTGGCGGATTTTCGCGGTCCCATTAAAAGTTTGCTGCGGCGCGGAATCGATACCGAAAACGAAATTCCTACCGCTTAATCCGGCGCAGGTTGGCCGGTAAGCTCCTGGGAAACATCGGTCATCAAGGCTTGCAGCCAGGTCAGATCGGTTGGGCGGCTGACATCGGGCAGGGACATCAAATAGCTTTCGATAGGCGGAAATTCGATCGGCGACTCCATCACCACGAGCGGCAACAGCGCTGCATAGTGCAAGGCGAAGCGGCGTGTCGCGGTGAAGATCAGGTCGGATTGCAGCAGCGTTTGCGGCACGAGACCAAAGTAGGGCAGCGTGACCACCACGCGCCGCTTGATGCCGGCGCTCGCCAGGCCAATATCGATGGGATGCCGTTTCGCCCCGCTATAAGCGGTCGGCGCGAGGTGCGCGGCAAGCGCGTAACGCGCGGCTGTCAGCGGTTCCCGCGCGAGCGGATGCCCACGCCGCATGAGGCACACGAAGCGATCGGTGAAAAGCGCGCGGCGGGCAAAACGCGGTTCCGGGTTTTCCCAGTTGCCGACAACCAGATCGAGATCGCCGTCGTCCAGCGCGCGTTCGTGATCGAGCGTGGGACTGAGCGATTCGATTTCCAGCCGCGCATTCGGCGCCGCCGTGCGGAATGCGCGGATCATCGTCGGCATGAAAAAGTCGTTCAGATAATCCGGCGCGGCCACACGGAACGTGCGTCGCGAGGTGGCGGGATCGAAGACGCCATGGGGCGTCGCGACGAACTCAACGTCGCGCAGCGCGCGCTGCGTGGCGGGCAGCAGGGACGCGCCATACTCGGTCGGCACCATTCCCTGCTTGCCGCGTACCAGAATTGGGTCGCCAAGAAGGTCGCGCAGACGCCGCAGCGCCGTGCTGATGGCCGGCTGGGTCTGGTTTAGTCGCAGCGCGGCTTGCGTGACGCTGCGCTCGGTCAGGAGCGTCTGCAGGACGCGGATCAGCCAGATATCGAGGGAATCGGTCGATGCTGAATCGTCGGGATCGTTCATTGGCGAGGAGCTCGGGCGGGCCCATACGTGAAACATGGCGATGCACGCCGGAGCCGCTACGGTAAGCCCGGCCCGTCCCGCGCGCCATAGCGTGGCCGCTATGCGCGGGATAGGAGCAGTTGCCTGAGCCGCGTTAGATTTGCGGCGCGGTCCTCGGCAGGTTGCTGATGCGCTGTACTTCGGCGCCGTCGAGCCAGTTTGGCGACCGGGCCACGTAGAGCGCCATCGGCAAGGTGTCTTCGCCCCAGAACAATTGCTGGTTCACCACGAAGGTCGGCACGCCGAACACGCCGAGTTCGATCGCCCGCTCAACGTTTGCCTGCAGCGTCGCCTTGACATCCTCGAGTTCGATCATTTTTGCGCCGTCGGGCAGACCGACATGGCGGCAGAGATCGTCGAAACCTTCTTCCGTGGATGGATCGCGGCCTTGTTTCCAGATAAACCGGAAAATCTCGCGGATACAGCCAATTTCCCCGCCCGACGCCACTGCCAGCCGCAGCGCCTTGCTGGAATTGAACGGATGCGACGGCGGCATCTTGAACGGAATGCCCAACTGTTCGGCCCGAAACAGCGCGTACCGGTACATGAAGACGCGCTTGGGCGGGATGGAGCCGGGCATCGGCTGGCCCCAGTGCTTGAGCAGCAACAGGTAATCGATCGGCAGCACCTCGAACGGCATGTTCGGCCACTTTTCATGCTGTTCCAGCAACAGATACGAAAAGGGAGAATTGAAATCGAAAAAAAAGTACGGCTGGCGCGGATCGGTGGAAGGCGAGGCGCTCATCTGAATCTCCCTGGCATGTGGTGCCCTTCACGCGGCACCTGAAATTCAGGTTGCCGTCGTTTCAGCTTTCGATATTACGTGGTGTGCTGAACGCTGTCTGCCTGTGTGTCGCGCGCGGCGCTTTGAACGAGGGTCAAACGCTGCCGTACGAAGCCGATATGTTCCCGCAGCACATAGAACTGGTCGGCATAGGCGAGCGGCATTTTCATCTGATTCACCTTTCCTTCAATGTCGTCCAGACGCTCGATCAAGGCGTCGCGCTGGACGGTGTCCGGGTCGGTCATCGCTTCGCGCTCGATGGCGATCAGCGCGCCATAGATCTTGTAGATGCGCGATCTCACGCGCCACCGGTAAAGTCCCGGCACGAGCCGGAAGCCCGGGATCAGCACCACGATAATCGGCACCAGCAGCACGATCACCCGGTCCGCCAGGCTCGCGATCCAGAACGGCAAGGTTCTATACAGGAAGCCCTTGCCGGATTTGTAGTAACGCTCGGCGTCGTCGCTGATGCGGAACTCGTGCGCGAGCGGCGCGGGGAATTCGTTGGCCGACTGCATCAGGTTCGCGCGGCCGTGGACTTCCTTCGCAGCTTCGATCAGGAGGTCGGAAAGCGCCGGGTGCAGGCCGTCCCGGGCAATCAGTTCGGCGGTGGGCGCGATCAGTCGGATGCGATGCGCGGGCAGGTTTTTGGCCAGATCGAAGGCGCCCATCGGCAATTCGAGCACCTTCAGGTAGGGAAAGCGGCGCGCGTAGGCGTCGGCCTGGGTGAAGTCGAAGAAATGGATGCCGGGCGTCCTGTACAGCTTGCCCATGGTCGGCGGCTGCGCCGAATCGCCCGTGAGAAACGCGGCGTCGATAGTGCCGTTCGTCAGCGCGTCAGCGGCGGCGTCGCCCGCGAGCGGCAGCAATTCGGTGTCGCCGCCCGGTTCGATGCCGTTCGCTTTCAAGACCGCCAGCGCGAGCGCCCGGGTGCCGCTGCCTTCGGTGCTGATGGCAAGGCGCTTGCCCTTGAGTTCGGAGAGCCGCGTGAGCGGCGCCCCGCGATAGAACACCGCCAGCGGCACGTACGACACGCTGCCGAGCGAGACGAGGTTCTCGCGTTTGTCGGCCGCGCCCGATGACGCTCCGCCCGGCACGCCGGCGGCGGCAGCCGACATGCCGCCTTGCACGAAACCCACGTCCACGTTCGAATTCGGATCTTCGAGTTTCTGCAGGTTATCGAGCGATCCTTGCGATTCCAGCACGTTCAGCGTGATGCCGTTGCGCGCGAGAATCTTCTTGTATTGCTGGGCGTTGTTCCAGAAGGAACTGCCCTTGGTTCCCGCCGACATGGTCAGCGTGCTGGGCGGCGCGGGCTGGATCAGGCGCACGGCAAGATAGATGGCCGCCGCGCTGACCAGCAGGATCGGACCGAATGACACCGCGAGATCGCGCCAGGAGATGGCGACGAAACGCGCCATGGAAGGCTTGATGCGCCGGGCGCGCGATTTTGGCGGAGCGTCCGGAGCGGAAGGTTTCTGGCCGGGAGATTGGATCATTGTCGAGTGCGTTGAAGCGGGGCTTGAAGCGCCACGCCAAACCATTAAAGCCGCGAGTCTTTTAAATACGGAAATAAAAAAGCGGATAAGGAAAAGGGAAAACCCTTATTCACTAAACACAGGGGTTATTCGGTATTCGCGTGAATATCGCCGGGAGAATGCAAGGAGAATGGGCGCACTGCGGTTACGACCCAATGCCTGTTTCAGCCGGCCCGAATTGTCGCCGATGGTACATGATCGGAAATCCGGCCGAATCAGGGGCACGCCCTAAGCCATGTTTATCCAGTATGAATTTTGTCGCGAGCGTCACGATAAACCCACGGATGCGTGTCATCGTGTTAAATGCTTTGCGCTTCTTGCAAGGCTGGATTAAATTGACGTTCGCCGCCGCAGAACCAGCGTCCGCGCCGCCCAACCGGCATTTCGGAGCAAACACTCCGTGCAGAACCGGCAGCGTCGCGCGATGTGCAGCAGCTCGTGTCCTGAGTCAACGGAGTGATATCCGTACAAGAACGGCCGGACATTCGTTTTTTTTTCGCCAGTCTCTCGCAACACCGTGTCGCCAGCATCGCCGGCTTTACCTGTGTGTTTCGACTTTCAAAGGTCGGGATTCATTGGGCGGGCCGCAAGATGTCGTAGCAAGCCGCTGGGTTGATGCGGTCCAAAAGAAGCACAAAGAAGTACAACTTTGCGAAGTCCAAAGCGAAACAAAAGGAGAAACCATGAAAGCAGTCGATATGTTGAAGGCGCTGGGCGTCGTGCTGTGCGTCGCGGTGGCGTCGAGCGCTTATGCTCAATCAAGCGATGCCGCGGCCACCACGGACGCGGCAACCGCCAAGGCTACGGCCAAGACCACCAAGAAGACCGACCGCAAGCTCGGTCTGGATGTGCGTCGTGCGTTGGGCAAGGCGCAGGGCATCGACGTGTCGAACATCTTCGTGCGCGCACGCGGCGGCGCTGTGACCCTGACGGGTTCGGTGCCGGACGGCGCGCAGATTCCGCAGGCCGAAGAAGTCGCGAAGGGCGTCGCCGGCGTGAAGTCGGTGTCGAACAAGCTGTCGCTCGCACCGCAAAACGGTTCGTGATGCAGGTCTGAACCTGCCGCCTTCCGAATGCCGCCGCATTGCTGTTGGCAACGCGGCGGTTGAAGGGGTTAAGTGGTTCAAAACGGGCTCCGGCGCTTCATGCGCTGGAGCCCGTTTTTATTTGCCGTCCTGATTTTGAAGGGTGGCCGGGTATTGCCGGGTAGCAGCGCCGCGCCGGTTTGTGTTTGAGTGACGCCAGTGCGTGGAGAACAAGCGCGCCCGGACAATAAGAATTCAGGGAGATGCCATGAAGCTATTCTTGGAGGCCACGACGCCCGTCGTGGCTGCGGCACGGATAACGGCGCTTGCTGCCGTGGCGGTTGGACTCGTGGCTTGCCACGGCAACGACGACAACAACAATGGTTCGCAAACCAATTCATTGCCGAGCTTTATTTCGGGTAGCGTCCGCACGCAAACCTACGACGGCAACACCGACGACCTCCTGACAGCGGGCCTTGGCAAGACCGGGCTGGCATCGGCGAGTGTGCCTGCCGTTGCCAACGCCTTGTCACCGACTGCGGAGGAGCTTAGGCGGCTCGCGATCTATTCGAACTATCGCGCGCTCGTGGATATGTCCGCGAACGGCGGCTACGGCCGTTTCTGGGGACCCAACGTGGACCTGAACGGCAACGATACTCTTGGCGAAGGCAAGATCGCCGGCAAGGAATATCTCGCCTTCGCCGACGATGGCAGCGGCAAAAAAAACGTGAGCCTGCTCGTGCAGATCCCGGCGAGTTTCAATCCGGATCAGCCGTGCATTGTGACGGCTACATCGTCGGGTTCTCGCGGCGTGTACGGGGCGATATCGGCGGCGGGTGAATGGGGCTTGAAGCGCGGCTGCGCGGTCGCCTACACCGACAAAGGCAGCGGCAACGGCGCGCACGAACTGGCGACGGACCTCATCACCCTGATAGACGGCACCTTGTCCGGCGCGGCGGCCGCGGGCAAGACCAGCGAGTTCACGGCGAATCCGGGCGCGACGAGCATCGCCGCGTTCAATGCGCAATTTCCCAATCGATACGCTTTCAAGCACGCGCACTCGCAGCAGAATCCGGAGAAAGACTGGGGCACGAATACGCTTCAGGCGATCCAGTTCGCATACTGGGCGCTCAACGATACCTACGGCTCACTCGACGGCACTACCCGAAAGACGCGATATAACCGCGGCGATGTGACGACCATAGCGGCGTCGGTGAGCAATGGCGGCGGCGCGTCGCTTGCCGCAGCCGAGCAGGACACGCAAGGCTGGATCACGGCTGTCGTGGTCGGCGAGCCGCAGATCAACCTGAAGGTTCCTTCGCAGGTATCGGTGCGCCAGGGCGGCGTGCCGGTGGCGTCGTTCGGACGGCCGCTCGCCGACTACATGTCGCTCGCCAACCTGCTGCAGCCTTGCGCGGCGCTCGCGCCGGCGGCCGCCGGCGCGCCTTATCTCACCGCGTTGCCGCTGACCACGACGACCGCCATACGCACAGCCCGATGCGCGTCCCTGGCAGTCAACGGCGTGATTTCCGGCGGCGATGTGACGAGCCAGGCGAACAGTGCATTGGCCCAGTTGCATCAGGCCGGCTACCTGACGGACTCGGACCTTCTGCAGGCGGCCATGTGGGATTCGCAGGCCGTGCCCGCGGTTGCCGTGACTTACGCCAATGCCTACACGCAGTCGAGCGTGACCGACAACCTGTGCAACTTCAGTTTCGGCACGACCAATGCGCTTACCGGCGCGGCGGGCGTGACGCCGCTCGTTTCGCCCATGCCAACGGTCTTTGGCAACGGCAACGGCGTGCCACCGACCAATGGCATCAATCTCGTCTATAACGCGGGGAATTCGGGCGCGGCGGATCACCGGCTCGCCACCGCCGATGCCAGTTTTGCCGGCGCGTTCTGTGTGCGCGGCTTATGGACGAACGGCGACTCGCGGATGACGGCGAGCGTCGATGCAATCCGGGTGAATGCGAACCTGCGCGGGAAGCCGGCGATCATCGTGCAGGGCCGCTCGGACACGCTCGTGCCGATCAACCATGCGTCGCGCCCGTACGCCGCCATGAACAAGCTCGCCGAGGGCAACGCGAGCAACCTGTCGTTCTACGAGGTGACGAACGGCCAGCATTTCGATGCTTTCTTAAGCGTCGCGGGTTTCGATAATCGCTTCATCCCGCTGCACTATTACAACCTGCAGGCGTTGAACCTGATGTGGGCGCATTTGAAGAGCGGCGCGCCGCTGCCGCCTTCGCAGGTCGTGCGTACTGTGCCGCGAGGCGGCGCGGCGGGGGCGGCGCCGGCTTTGTCGGTGGCGAATCTGCCGGCGATTTCCGCCGCGCCCGGTGGAAACGAGATCACGTTCGGGGGCGGCGCGGTGAATGTGCCGAACTAGGACGCGCTTCAAGGCGTTGGCGATGACGCGGGCGCGGGCGCTGGCTGTACCGCGGCCGTTGCTGCCGTTGCTGCCGTTGCCGGCGCATTCACAACCGGCGTCTGCACGACGATAGGCGTCGGCGTGAGTTCAGGCGAATTCAATATCAGCGATGGCGCGAGCGGACGGCTGGTGACATCGTCGCCGGGAATGGGGGAACTGCGCGGCACGGTGCGCAGATAATGGCCGACAAGACCAAAAAACCGGTCATAGAACTTCCCTGCGGGCACGGTTTCGCTTGAGATCTTGACCATGGAATCGCTGTTCGAGCGGATCGGCAGCGACAGCGACCCGAGCACGCTCAATCCAACGCTCGCCGATGTATCGCTTTTCTTCAGCGTATAGCCGTCCTGCACGGCATTCACATACGCGATGCTCGTATTGCTCGCATTCTCACCGGGCGTGCAGACCACGTGAAACGACACTACGACGTGCGTTTCCGGCGTTGGCTGGAAGTTCTTGGTGGCATCGACGGTATCGGGTTGCGCCATGGTCGTCATGTAACCCTGGCTCAGCAACGCCCGGCGCGACGCTTCGCAGGTTTCCTGGCTGGTCGCGTCGTAGTTGTGCGCGAAGGGACTCACGCCGGTGGAGAACATTTCCGCCTGATAACTCGGCGTGGGCGCGGCCTTGCCGCCGCATGCAACGAGAAACAGCGCGGGCAGGGCGAGGACGAGGCGGGAAAACGGGTTGTACATGACAGTCGGCGGGACGAAACAAAGGACATCGGCGGCGTAGATTGTAGTGCGGGGCGAGGGCGGACGTAAAAGGCATTAATTTACAAGGCATTAACTTGACATATGTCGACATACGCCTTACCTTTGATTTCTCGCAGCGCGTTTTCAACACGGAGGGGTTTTCAATGCGAACCGTATCTATTTTCAAAAACAATGCAAATCAGGCCGTCCGAATTCCAAAAGATATGCAATTCGAAGGAGTAACCGAACTTGAGATCCAACGTGAAGGGGACACCATTTTGTTGCGCCCGGTTCGGCCAAACTGGACTTCGTTCGCTGCCGAACCTATCGCGGACAGCGACTTCCTGATGGAGCGATCTAACGTTATCCAGACCGGACGCTTTGATCTCTCCGGCATGGATGATGAATCAGGAGAGCCTGCCCGGTGACACAGTTGTACATGCTCGACACAAATATTTGCTCGTTCATCATGCGAGAGCGCCCAGCGGAAGTCCTGGCCAAGTTGCAAAACTGCGTTAATGCCCAGAACAGAATCTTTATTTCTGCAATTACGTACGCAGAAATGCGTTTTGGCTCGATCGGGAAAAAGGCTTCGCCAAAACACGCCGGCCTGGTTTCCGCATTCGTTGCACGGCTGGACGGAATATTGCCTTGGGATGGCTCGGCCGTCGATGAAACAACGCGCGTGAGAGTCGAACTGGCAAGTAGAGGCACGCCGATTGGCGACAACGATTCCGCGATTGCCGGCCATGCGTTGGCCGCCGGTACTGTCTTGGTGACGAACAATGTCCGGGAATTCATCCGCGTGCCCGGCCTGCGGATCGAGGACTGGGCGACGCCCGCACCCTAGTACAACCGCAGCCTCGCGCCCTCGGACATCTATTTATCGTCTTTCTCCCACACCCTTCTTGAAATTACCGATCGCTGTGCCATATACTTGGCACTCGTCGCACGAGAGTGCTAACAGTTTTCCGGCCGGTGGTTTCATATGCGGTTCAATGAGCCGCCGTACGGGTTTCCCGCGTTTTTATAGTCTCAGTTAAGAGAGGAGTGTGTATGAACCTTCGTCCTTTGCACGATCGCGTCATCGTCAAGCGTCTGGATCAGGAAACCAAGACTGCCTCGGGCCTTATCATCCCCGACGCTGCAGCCGAAAAGCCGGATCAAGGCGAAATCCTGGCCGTCGGCCCGGGCAAGCGCGATGACAAGGGTACGCAAAACGCCCTCGACGTCAAAGTGGGCGACCGCGTGCTGTTCGGTAAGTACGCTGGTCAGACCGTCAAGGTCGACGGCAATGAACTGCTCGTGATGCGCGAAGAAGACATCATGGCCGTTCTGGTCAAGTAATCACCTTCAAGCCTGCGGCTCCCGGGCCGGTGCGATCGAGTCGCTCATGCGAGTCTCGCCCAGCCTGGAAAAGCCCGAAAACTGAAACGAATCAAGGAGTTTGAATATGGCAGCTAAAGAAGTCGTATTTGGCGATATCGCCCGTGCAAAGATGGTTGAAGGCGTGAACATCCTGGCCAACGCGGTCAAGGTCACGCTGGGCCCGAAGGGCCGCAACGTGGTTCTGGAACGCAGCTTCGGCGGCCCGACGGTCACGAAGGACGGTGTTTCGGTCGCTAAAGAAATCGAACTGAAAGACAAGCTCCAGAACATGGGCGCGCAAATGGTGAAGGAAGTTGCTTCCCGCACCAGCGACAACGCCGGCGACGGCACGACCACGGCTACGGTTCTGGCCCAGTCGATCGTCCGCGAAGGCATGAAGTACGTTGCATCGGGCATGAACCCGATGGACCTGAAGCGCGGCATCGACAAGGCAGTGACCGCTGCTATTGAAGAACTGCGCAAGATCAGCAAGCCTTGCACGACGAACAAGGAAATCGCTCAAGTTGGCGCGATTTCGGCCAACAGCGATTCGTCGATTGGTGACCGCATTGCAGAAGCAATGGACAAGGTCGGCAAGGAAGGCGTGATCACGGTTGAAGACGGCAAGTCGCTGGAAGACGAGCTGGACGTGGTTGAAGGCATGCAATTCGACCGTGGCTACCTGTCGCCGTACTTCATCAACACGCCGGAAAAGCAAGTTGCCGTGCTCGAAAACCCGTTCGTGCTGCTGCACGACAAGAAGGTTTCGAACATCCGTGACCTGCTCCCGATCCTGGAACAAGTTGCGAAGGCTGGCCGTCCGCTGCTGATCATCGCTGAAGATGTAGAAGGCGAAGCACTGGCCACGCTGGTTGTGAACAACATTCGCGGCATCCTGAAGACCGTTGCTGTCAAGGCTCCGGGCTTTGGCGACCGTCGCAAGGCCATGCTGGAAGACATCGCGATCCTGACCGGTGGTCAAGTCATCGCTGAAGAAACCGGCCTGACGCTGGAAAAGGCGACGCTGGCTGAGCTGGGTTCGGCCAAGCGCATCGAAGTGGCGAAAGAAAACACCACGATCATCGACGGCGCTGGCGAAGCGGTGAACATCGAAGCGCGCGTGAAGCAGGTTCGCACGCAGATCGAAGAAGCAACGTCGGATTACGACCGTGAAAAGCTGCAGGAACGCGTAGCCAAGCTGGCTGGCGGCGTTGCAGTGATCAAGGTTGGCGCTGCTACCGAAGTCGAAATGAAGGAAAAGAAGGCACGTGTTGAAGACGCACTGCACGCAACGCGCGCGGCTGTGGAAGAAGGCATCGTGGCTGGCGGCGGTGTTGCGCTGATCCGCGCTCGTCTGGCACTGAAAGACCTGAAGGGCACGAACGCCGATCAGGACGCCGGCATCAAGATCGTGCTGCGCGCAATGGAAGAGCCGCTTCGCCAGATCGTCACGAACGGCGGCGAAGAAGCCAGCGTCGTGGTGGCAGCGGTTGCAGCCGGTACGGGCAACTTTGGCTACAACGCAGCAACGGGCGAGTACGTCGACCTGGTGGAAGCCGGTGTTGTGGACCCGACCAAGGTGACGCGTACGGCACTGCAAAACGCGGCATCGGTGGCAGGTCTGCTGCTGACGACCGACTGCGCCGTGTCGGAACTGCCGAAGGAAGATGCGCCGATGGGCGGCGGCGGAATGCCGGGCGGCATGGGCGGCATGGGCATGGACATGTAATTTCGGCGTCTGCCGGAATTGCGTGAGAACGCGGGCTTCTT
Organism: Caballeronia sordidicola; assembly: GCF_001544455.2. Classification (GTDB taxonomy): domain Bacteria; phylum Pseudomonadota; class Gammaproteobacteria; order Burkholderiales; family Burkholderiaceae; genus Caballeronia; species Caballeronia sordidicola. Next base: position 69,367 of record NZ_FCOC02000025.1, on the reverse strand, counting down.
CGGGAGCTTGCGTTTGCCTGAAGAAAAACCCGCATCGGGCAACCGATGCGGGTTTTTTCATTTCATTTGACCTGCGAGGCGCGCGCTATTTGCTGTTCTGCTCGCGCATCTGTTCGGCGGCCGCCTTGTAGTCGTAGGTTGGATAGAACTCCGTTCTGTAGCCGCCCCACGCGGTGTTTTCGATAGCGCGGTTCACTTCGCGCAATTTGTCGGCGGGAACGCGCAATGTCACAACCTGGCCGATCCCCATCATCACGTACCACGAAACAACCTGAACGCCCGGTGGCGGAAACGCCTTGAAGTAGCCCTGTTCCTTCAACTGCTGGTTGATCTGCGGCAGCGTTTTGGATTCATCGTGCTTGAGGAAGATGGTGAGCAGGAAAGTTCCGTCGCCGACCGGCGCGGCCGTATTCGTTGCGCCCGGCGCGGGCGCTGTCTGCGCCATTGCCGATGTCAAACCGCCAGCCAGAAACAAAGCAGCGCTCAGCCACTTCATGTACTCACGCATCGATTTTCTCCTTTGCGGCAACAGGTCGTTTGGGACGGGCATTCACTGCACGGCGGCTTTTAACGCGTAACGCGTTGAACTGCGCGGCGCCGGCGGCGGTGTTGTCGAAGATGCACCATACCTCGCGCGCTTTCTTCGCCCGGTCGTGCAGCGTGAGCGCGAGGGCATCGAGATAAGGATATTCATAGGATGACCGATACACCTCCGGCGAGCCATGCAGCCGGAAGTACCCAAGAGACGTATCCGCCCGATGCCTGATCGCGCAATCGTCGGGCTGCGGATCGGCATCTACGTAAGCGATGGTTTTCGACTTCAGCAGCGTGGCGGCGTCTTTCGCGAACCAGCTTTCGTGACGTGCTTCCAGCGCAATGGGAATCCGGGTGCGCTCGCGCATCGATGTAAAAAACGCTTCGGCTTCGTCAGCGTTGAACGCGAGACTGGGCGGCAATTGCACGAGCCAGCAACCGAGTGCATCGCCCAGTTGGGTTGCGGATTCGAGGAATGCGTCGAGCAGCGGTTCGCAGGAAACGAGACGTGCATCGTGCGTAATGGCTTTCGGAATCTTCACCGAAAAGCGAAACGTGTCCGGCACGCTGTCGCGCCATCGCGCATAGGTTTCGGGACGATGCGGCCGATAAAAACTCGAGTTGATTTCAACGCACGTCAGCACCTGCGAGTAGCGGGCGAGATGCGTGCCGTCGCCGGGGAAATGTTCGCCGACGGCATCCGACAATCCCCATCCGGCGCAACCTATGCGGACTGCACCGGGGTGTTTCTTGAGTGACGGGAGCGAAGCTTTGCGCAGCGGCATATTTTAGTTTCGCTCCAGTTCAGTGTCAGTGGCGTGCTTCGCCGGGTGCGACGGGCGGCGCGTCGACCACCACGGGCGGCGTCTCTTCGTCATCGTTCGAACGGGCCCAAAAGAATCGATCCGGCAAATAAGCGCCCATGCCGGGCCTGAAGGCGGCTCGCGTCGCCTGAAAAACGTATTCTTGCGCTTCGCGCGCGGCTTCCGCCGGTTCCTGCCCGTTTGCCAGCAGCGCGGCAATCGCCGAGCCGAGCGTGTCGGTAATCCCCATCATGCGATGTTCGGTGCGATCCCATGTGTCCTGCCGGATCTGGCCTTCCTCGCCGTACAGCGTGTTGACGTGCCGGTGCGTGCCCGTTTCCGTTGCCAGGATGTACTCGCAGCCTTGTGACAGCAGATGCGAAATCGCGGCGTCGAGCGTGGGCGCTTCGGCGTCACCGTCGGGCTGCGCGAGTTGCAGGAGGGTAGCCAGATCGGCGACCAGCATGGTGGTTTGCGGCACCAGCAAATCGGCCATCGACTCCCGCAATTCGTCCGCAGCCAGCACGTGTTCGTCGTCGAGCGTGAAATCAGGGGCGAGGATCAGCGGCACGTCATCGTAGTCCGCAACGACTTCCGCTATGGCGCTCACGACCTCCGCGCGCGTCGCCGCGCCGATCTTGAACGCCGCCACGGGCATATCTTCCAGCAACATGCGGGCCTGGGTGCCCACGGTTTCGGGATCGAGACCGGTGACTTCGTCGCAGGTCGCGGAATCGCGCACGGTAAAGCCCGTGAGGACGGTCAGGCCGTGGCAGCCCATGCTCGCGAGCGTCAGGAGGTCCGCCTGCAGGCCGGAGCCGCCGGTCGGGTCGGACAGGCCGAAGGTAAGAACAATAGGAGGGGTATCGCTGGGCATCGAGTGACTTTTTCTGGTCTTTCGGCTAAAGCGGGTCTGCGCAGCCGGAAAAATGGGTTGGTGCAAACGGCACGATTATGCGGCCTAAAGTCGCCTCGCCACACCATCCAGGCACTTTTTCCGGCGATCAGGCGCAATCGGCCCGGAAGTTGAGCGAACAGAAACGGCGCACAGGGTGCAATACTTGCTGCGATGACGGGCGCGCCAGTCGCGACAGTGCGGGCGCATGCCGTTGATCCCGATCATGGTGAACACCCGGCCGATCGTCTAACGCTGCTGCATTGCTAGGCATCGCGGCGGCAAACCGGTACCATCATGCACTCATTTAACCGACTCCCCGACGCGACATAAGCATGGAATACAGAAGCTGGATGTGCCTGATTTGTGGCTGGATTTATGACGAAGAAGCCGGTTTGCCAGAGGAAGGCATCGCGCCCGGCACTCGCTGGGAGGACGTTCCAATCAATTGGACATGTCCCGAATGCGGCGCCCGCAAGGAAGACTTCGAGATGGTTCAGATCTGAGCACAGGCTCGGGCGGGTTGCAGGAAAACCGGAAAAACCGCGCCGCATGGATGGGATGCCGTCATGCGGCGCGCGTTGTTTACAGTAGTAGAAGCTCTAGTTTCAAACGCGCTGAGTCAGCGCGGAAAGGACGTGCGGTACAACGTGGCGCCACGAGGCGGCAAGCAGCGCGACCACAGGCGCGGGTTCTGGCTTGGAGTATCCGGCCAGACACGCTAAAAAGCGCCAATCCGCAGAAGTGTTCGGCCAGGGAAAACGATTCGGCAAACGTAGGTCCGGGTGTGTATCGCAAGATGTGAGCAGCATGTTGTAAGCGGGATGTGCCCGGGTTCGACCCTGATCCATCCGACGAAACGGCCTGCGCCGTCTGTCGGCTCGTGAGCGTTCCATGACTACTCTGTCCGGCTTGACCAACACGTTCCACGCATTGCCCAATCCGCGCGGCGGCGCGGTGCGGATTGCAGAAATGGCGCTGACCGACGCGCAGCACGCGTTCATGCGCGACGGCGACACGCTCGGTGTCTTGCGCCGCGCCATTGGCGCGTTGCAGGCGGCGGGCTGGCTGCCCGCGCAGCGTTTCGCCGAAACGCTGGTGCTGGTGTCGCCGCTCGCGGGGTTATCGGAGAAAACGCGCAACCAGTTTGCCGAGGCGTTACGCGACTTCGGATTCGCGGTCGAGCGCCGCAACTTGCGTGAACTGGCGTGCTCCACGCTGCTTTTCGATCACTATCGCGGGCTGCACGCGCTGATGGCGACGCATACCCGCGCGGCACCGGTTTCCTTCGATGACCTTGCGCTCGCTGGCCGCGCTATTGCGCCTGCCACGCTGCGGGCCGTGTCCGAAGAGCGCCTTGCGCGCGTGCGCGCGCATTACGAACGCGCGCTGCTGGTGCTGCTGCGCTCCAGGGTGGACGAGGAGACCGGGCGCGCCGAAACCACGTCCATCCTCGACGCGTGTCTCGCCGATCTCGCCGGCCCCGATCCCTACGACTTCTGGCGTCTTGCCGGCGCGGTGGTGCAGGCGCTGCGCTTGCAGCCAGACGCCGACAACGCCGCCGACGCTCGCCGCCTATACGCGCGCTTCAACCTGATACTCGCCGACCAGGCGCATGGCCTGACGCACGCGCCCAAATCCCTCGTGCGCGCGGCGCTCGCGTTGCTGTGGCGCGATTACGCGTTATATGGCGCGTCGGCGGAGGATTCCGCCCAGGTCGACGTGCTGCGCGACTACGGCCTGACTGTCCACTGGCATGTCGCGGGTACGCAGGCGTCCGAGGACGCGTGGGAAAAAACTGCGGAGCAGGCGCGCGATGCATCCACTCGCGACCTGGGCGTGCTGCGCGTGAACGCGGCGGCCTACGAGGATTTCCTGGCGAGCGCCGAGCCGGCCATCGGCGCATTGATCGAGCATGGGGCGGCAGCCCGGGAAGCGGGGCGTATCGATGTGCAGGCGGCCATCAAGGCAGCCGACGCCGCATACCGGCTGGGCTCGGCGGCATGCGCGCTGGGCCTGGGCCACGTCGCGCTGCTTGCCGACACACTGGGCCTTGCTTGGCGGCGAATTGCATACGAGGCGCAAATGATGACCGGCGGGCAGCCGCTGGATGCCGCCGTGCCCGAGCGCGCCGCTCAAGCGCTCGGAGCCATGCTGCATCAGGCGGCGGCCGGGATTGCGCCGTCGGAGGGCGGCGCATCGGTGGCGGCGCTGACGGTGATGATCGAGCGCGGCCTGGCGGTGCGCTGACTTTTCATTCGTCGTCGGCGGCGTCGGGTCCGAAAGAAGCGCTTTTTACCACCGCATACCGCGCCAGCGTGGTCTTGCGGGCGGTATCGTGATCGACTACGGGCATGGGGTACTCCGCGCCCAACGAGATTTTCGCCGCCTTCAGCGCGTCCGGCTTCGCTTTCCACGGTGCGTGGATGTCTTTGTCGGAGAGGGCGGCGAGTTCCGGCACGTAATGGCGTATGAACTTGCCGTTGGCATCGAATTTCTCCGACTGCGTGATCGGATTGAAAATGCGGAAATACGGCTGGGCGTCGCAGCCGCTGGAAGACGCCCACTGCCACCCGCCATTATTCGATGACAACTCGAAGTCGTTCAGCAGCGCTTCGAAATACTGTTCCCCGCGACGCCAGTCCAGCCCGAGATCCTTCGTGAGAAAACTCGCGACCACCATGCGCAGCCGGTTGTGCATATAGCCCGACGAATTGATCTGGCGCATGGCGGCATCGACTAACGGATAGCCCGTGCGGCCTTCGCACCATGCGGCGAAATTGCTGTCGGCGGCGTCGCCGCTTTCCCATTCGATACGGTCATACACCGCCTTGAACGCCTGGTGATCGCCGGGCACGCCGACCTGCGGAAAATGGTGCAGCACGGAAAAGTAAAAATCGCGCCAGATGAGTTCGGACAGCCATGTCTCGGCGCCCCGGTTGCCGTGGCGCTGCGCGTCATGCGCGGTCCGGGCAAGCGCGCGAACCGAGATCGTTCCGTGCCGCAAATGCACGCTGAGGTAGCTCGGACCTTTCACCGATGGAAAATCTCGCGTCCGGTCGTAATCGGCCATACGGTCGTGGAAATCATCGAATAGCTGATAGGCGCCGCTCGTGCCTGCGGGCAACGCTGGCGCGTGCTCCTTGCTGAACCCCAGCGCTTCCAGCGATGGAATCCCGTGCTTCACGCCGGCCGGCGGCTTGGCCAACGCGGACAAATTCTCTTCCGACGCGTACGGTTTCAGCGCATCCGGCGTAAGCGATGCCAGCCAGTTGCGCTTGTACGGCGTGAAAACCGTGTAGGGCTTGCCGGCGCCCGTCAGCACATCGTCCTGATGAAAAATGGTCTGGTCCTTGAACGTGAAAAACGCAACGTCCGCGCTTGCCAGTTTTTTCCCGATCGCCTCGTCGCGCGCTTTTGCGGACGGCTCATAATCGCGATTGGCGAATACGGCGTTCACGCCGCATTCGCGCGCGAGCTCGAGAATTTCATGCAATGGCACGCCATGACGCACGATCAGGCCGCCGCCGGCTTCGCGCAGCGACTTGTCGAGTTCGATCAGGCTGGCATGAATAAACGGCACGCGGCGATCGTTTTTCGATAAAGGCGACAGAATTTCGCGGTCGAAAACGAAGGCGCACAGCACCCGGCGACAGCGTGTTACTGCGTGATAGAGTGCAGCATGGTCTGCTACGCGCAGGTCTCGCCGAAACCAGACAAGTCCCAGTTCAAAGTCGGCCATCAAGTATCGCCTTTGTTAAAATCCGAATCATGTCCAAGACACCCGATCGCATCAACTTGACCAATCAGTTCCTGATCGCCATGCCCAGCATGGCCGATCCCACGTTCTCGGGGACTGTAGTCTACCTTTGCGATCACAGCGAGCGTGGTGCGCTCGGCCTGGTGATCAACCGGCCGACCGACATCGACCTCCAATCGCTTTTCAATCGAATCGACCTGAAGCTCGAGATCGAGCCGCTCGTGCATTTGCCCGTCTATTTCGGCGGACCGGTGCAGACGGAGCGCGGTTTCGTGCTGCACGATCCCGCCGATGGCGATGTCTACACATCGTCCATGAGCGTGCCCGGCGGCCTTGCCATGACCACGTCGAAAGACGTGCTCGAAGCGGTTGCGAGCGGCAAGGGTCCCGAGCGCTTCCTGCTCACGCTCGGCCATGCCGGCTGGGGCGCGGGGCAACTGGAAGAGGAAATTTCCAAGAACGGCTGGCTGACGGTGGAAGCCGATCCGCGCATCGTCTTCGACGTGCCTGCCGAGGACAAGTTGCAGGCGGCGTTGTCGTTGCTGGGGGTGTCGCTGTCCATGCTGTCGGGCGAAGCGGGCCACGCATGACGGGTGACGGCGGGGGTGACACACGTATTGAAGCTACGTTGCTTGCCTTCGACTACGGCGAAAAGCGCATTGGCGTGGCGGTTGGCAATACGTTGACGCAGCATGCGCGGGCGCTCACCGTGCTCGAAAACCGCAGCCGGGAGTATCGGTTCGAAGCGATTGGCCAGTTGATCGCCGAGTGGAATCCGCGCACCGTGGTCGTCGGCCTGCCCATGCACCCGGACGGCACGCCGCACGAAATGACCCAACTGGCCACGCGTTTTGGTAACCAGTTGAACGGCCGATTCAGTGTGCCGGTGAGCTGGGTGGACGAGCGGTATTCGTCGGTGGAAGCGAAGGCCGAATTGAAGCGCAACGGCGTGAAAACGAACGCGAAGGGCCGTTATGACGACATCGACGCCGAAGCCGCCCGCGTCATTCTCCAACAGTATTTCGACCAACTTTCCGACGATCGATCATGAGTTCCATTGACGCCGAGGCGTTGTACCGCGAGTTGCTCGGGCAGGTTCGCGCGGCTTATGGTGAATCGCTTTCGCAAGCCGGCGCTCCCGTGCTTGCCGGCATCTACAGCGGCGGCGTCTGGCTCGCCGAGCGGCTGGCGAAAGATCTTAACGTAGCCGGAATCGGCGTGATCAACGTGTCGCTGCATCGCGATGACTACGCGAAGAAAGGCTTGCATAGCCAGGCCAGCCCGACTTCCCTGCCGTTCGAAATCGATAACGCGAAAATCCTGCTGATCGACGACGTGCTGTCCACCGGACGCACCGTGCGCGCCGCCGTCAACGAGCTTTATGACTACGGCCGCCCGGCACGGGTCGAACTTGCCGTGCTCGCCGATCGCGGCGGCCGCGAATTGCCCATGGCTGCACGCTTCACCGGCGGCATGGTCGATGTACCGGCGAACGCCAATCTCGTGCTCACGCAGCGCGACGACGGTTCGCTTTCGTTCAGCATTGAAGCACGCACGGAATAAAGCACGTCCATAAGCGCGCGCAGGCACGCGCGATAAGCATCTCTTCTTGTCACGAATCAAGCACGACCAGGATCCACATGAACACGGCCACTCAGGGTTCTGCCGAAAGCCGGGCGCCGGACAGAAAGCCGGCGGCAACGCGTCCCGGCTTTCTCAAGGGCAATCCGCAGCTTACGAAAAACGGCGAACTCAAGCATCTGCTCACCATTGAAGGACTGCCGCGCGCCATCGTCACGCATATTCTCGATACCGCCGAACAGTTCGTCAGCGTGACCGATCGCGAGATCAAGAAAGTGCCGCTGCTGCGCGGCAAGTCGGTCTTCAACCTGTTCTTCGAAAATTCCACGCGCACCCGGACCACGTTCGAGATCGCCGCGAAGCGCCTTTCAGCTGATGTGCTGAACCTGAATATCAATGCATCGTCCACGAGCAAGGGCGAGTCGCTGCTCGACACCATCAACAACCTTTCGGCCATGCACGCCGACATGTTCGTCGTGCGTCATGCGTCGAGCGGCGCGCCGTATCTGATCGCCGAGCATTGCGCGCCGCACGTGCACGTGATCAACGCCGGCGACGGGCGCCATGCGCACCCGACGCAAGGTCTGCTCGACATGTACACCATTCGCCACTACAAGAAGGATTTCCGGAATCTGCGTGTGGCAATAGTCGGCGACATCCTGCATTCGCGGGTTGCGCGTTCGGACATTCATGCGCTGACCACGCTTGGCGTGCCGGAAGTTCGGGCTATCGGGCCGCGTACCTTGCTGCCGGGCAACCTCAACGAGATGGGCGTGCACGTCTATCACAACCTAGACGAAGGCCTGAAGGGTGTCGACGTGATCATCATGTTGCGGTTGCAGAACGAGCGCATGAGCGGCGCGTTGCTGCCTTCGGCGCAAGAGTATTTCAAGTCGTGGGGATTGACGCCCGAGCGTCTCGCGCTGGCTGCGCCCGATGCCATCGTGATGCATCCGGGACCGATGAATCGCGGCGTCGAAATCGATTCGCAGGTCGCCGATGGTCCGCAGTCGGTGATTCTCAATCAGGTCACCTTCGGGATCGCCGTGCGCATGGCGGTAATGGGCATTGTTGCGGGCAACAGCGATTAATCCATGAACATACATATCCAGGGCGGAACGCTCATTGACCCGGCCGCGGGCACGGAAACCCTTGCCGATGTGTTTATTTCGGCGGGGAAGATCGTGGGTATTGGCAATGCGCCCGCTGACTTTCACGCAACGCGCACCTTCGATGCAAAAGGACTCGCCATTGCGCCGGGTTTTGTCGACCTGAGCGCGCGGCTTCGCGAGCCCGGATTCGAGCACAAGGCGACGCTCGAATCAGAAATGGCGGCGGCCGCGGCGGGCGGGGTGACGAGCCTCGTGTGTCCGCCCGACACCGATCCCGTTCTCGATGAACCCGGTCTCGTGGAAATGCTGCGTTTTCGCGCGCAGAAGCTGCATCAGGCGCATGTGTATCCGCTGGGCGCGCTGACCGTAGGGCTCAAGGGTGAAGCAATCACCGAAATGGTCGAGTTGACGGAATCGGGATGCATCGGCTTTTCGCAGGCCGACACGCCTATTGTCGATACCCGCACGCTGCTGCGCGCGCTGCAGTATGCGACCACTTACGGTTATGCCGTGTGGCTGCGGCCGCAGGACGGCTACATGGCGCGCGGCGGGGTGGCGGCAAGTGGCGCGGTGGCGTCGCGGCTCGGCTTGTCGGGCGTGCCGGTTTCGGCGGAAACCATTGCGCTGCACACCATTTTCGAGCTGGTCCGCGTGTCGGGCGCGCGCGTGCATTTGTCGCATTTGTCTTCTGCGGCGGGCGTGGCGCTCGTGCGTCAGGCAAAGGCCGAAGGCCTCGCCATAACCTGCGATGTCACCATCAACCACGTTCATCTGACGGATATGGACATCGGTTATTTCAACTCGCAGTTTCGCCTCGATCCGCCGCTGCGCTCGCAGCGCGATCGCGACGCGATTCGCGCGGGACTGGCCGATGGCACCATCGACGCGATCTGTTCCGATCACACACCGCTCGATGACGACGACAAGCTGCTGCCTTTCGCCGAAGCTACGCCGGGCGCGACGGGTCTGGAACTGCTGCTGTCGCTGACGGTGAAGTGGGCGCGCGAGGCCAATGTGCCATTGTCCAAAGCGCTGACGCGCATCACGAATGCGCCGGCCAGCGTGCTCAAGCTGGACGCGGGACGCGTTGCAGTGGGCGACACGGCCGACCTTTGCCTCTTCGATCCCGCCGCCGAATGGCTGGTCGAACCGGCCACGCTGAAAAGCCAAGGACACAACTCGCCGTTCCTTGGTTATGAACTGCCGGCGCGCGTGAAGGCGACGATTGTCGCGGGACATATTGCGTATGACGCGCCGCATGAAACGCTTTATGAAACGCGATAGCGGCTGGGGATCCTGATCATGTTCGCCTTTCGCAAGCTCCATATTGTTGCGCATCTGCTGCACGGTATGTTCACCGTGGCGACGCGCTTTCCCAAGGCGACGCCGCAAACGCGCATGGAACTGAACCGCGCATGGTCCATTGAAATGTTGCGTCGATGCGGCATGAAACTCGTGGTTCACAACGATCAGGCGCGGCTCGACAGCGGCGCGCTGGTCGTCGGCAATCATGTGTCGTGGATCGATATCTACGTGGTCAATGCATGGCGGCCGACGCCGTTTGTATCGAAAGCGGAAGTGCGGCAATGGCCGGTGGTCGGGTGGCTTGCACAGCAACTCGACACGATCTTTCTTCAGCGCGAAAAACGCAGCGATGCAAAACGCATCATGCATGAGCTTTCCGAGCGCCTGAAGCGCGGCGAATTGATGTGCGTGTTCCCGGAAGGGACTACATCGGCGGGCACGGAGTTGCTGCCGTTTCATTCCAATCTGTTCCAGGCGGCAGTGTCGGCGGGATGTCCCGTACAGCCGATTTGCCTCATGTACGAAGATGGGAATGGCAGGCAGTCGGAGGCGCCGGCTTATATCGATGACCTGACGCTGGGTTTTACGCTCGACGCCATGCTGCGCGACAAGCCGCTGACCGCGCATCTTTACGTCTGCGACGCGATCGCCGCGGGGGCTGATCGAAGGGTGCTGGCGAAGGATGCGCAGGCGGCGGTGGAGACGGCGTTGCGCAGGATGCAGGCGGGGTTGAGCGTGGCGCCGGTGGTCGAGGAAGAAGCGGCCCATTCTGCGGATCTTGAAGGGCTTACGCCCGGGCACTGACATGATTCTTGTGACGGGCGGAGCTGGCTTTATAGGCGCGAACTTCGTGCTTGAGTGGCTCCGCGCGTCGAGTGAAGCCGTGCTCAACGTCGACAAGCTGACCTACGCCGGAAACCCGCTCACGCTGAAGCCTTTGCAGCACAATGGCAATCACGTTTTTGCGCGCGTGGACATCTGCGACCGTGCGGCAATCGATGCGCTGCTTGCTCGCCATCGACCTCGCGCAATCCTGCATTTCGCGGCGGAAAGCCACGTGGACCGATCGATACATGCTCCCGCCGAGTTCGTGCAAACCAACGTGGCCGGCACATTCACGCTGCTCGAAGCGGCGCTTTCGTATTGGCGCTCTTTGCCCGATGCCGGACAGGCGGCGTTTCGCTTCCTGCATGTATCGACGGATGAAGTCTTCGGTTCGCTCGCGCCCGGCGACGCGCCTTTCTCCGAGACCGCACGGTACGCGCCGAACAGCCCTTATTCCGCGACCAAGGCCGCTTCCGACCACCTCGTGCGGTCGTATCACCACACGTACCGCTTGCCCACCATCACGACTCACTGCTCGAACAACTACGGCCCTTATCAGTTTCCAGAGAAGCTGATACCGCTGATGATCACGAACGCGATCACCGGCGAGTCGCTGCCGGTATATGGCGACGGCATGAACATTCGCGACTGGTTGCATGTCAGCGACCACTGCGCCGCGATCCGCGAAGTGCTGTCGCGCGGCCAGATCGGGGAGACGTACAACATCGGCGGCTGGAACGAAAAGACGAACCTCGGCGTTGTGCACACAGTGTGCGACTGGCTCGACCGGCTGAAGCCGAGAGCGGCGGGGTCATATCGCGATCAAATCGCGTTCGTGAACGACCGGCCGGGACATGACCGGCGTTACGCTGTCGACGCTCGCAAACTCGAGCGGGAACTCGGCTGGAAGCCGGCGGAAACGTTCGAAACGGGTATCGAGAAAACGGTCCGCTGGTATCTGGACAATCAGGCGTGGGTTGGCGACGTAGTTTCCGGCGCTTATAGAACGGCATGCTTCGACACGGCAAGGATCGGCGATGGCGCGTAAAGGCATCATTCTGGCCGGTGGCACCGGAACACGGCTTTATCCAATCACGCACGTGGTCTCGAAGCAATTGTTGCCCGTGTATGATAAACCGATGATCTACTATCCGCTATCCACGCTGATGACAGCGGGGACTCGCGAAGTCCTGCTCGTTTCGACGCCGCACGACGCGCCGCTGTTTGAAGCCATGCTCGGCGATGGAAGCCAGTGGGGCATGGACATCCAGTACGCCGTGCAGCCAACGCCCGATGGGCTAGCGCAGGCGTTTATCATCGGCGAGCGGTTCATTGGCGCGGATCCGTGCGCATTGATTCTCGGCGACAATATTTTTTACGGTCAGGATCTCGACCGCCGCCTCGCGCAGGCGGATGCGAGAACAGAGGGCGCTATAGTCTTTGCGTACCATGTGCAGGATCCCGAGCGCTACGGCGTGGTGGAATTCGACGCGGATTTTCAGGTGGTATCGATTCATGAAAAGCCCCGGGTGCCTCGCTCGAGTTACGCGGTCACAGGCCTTTATTTCTACGATAACGACGTTTGCCGGATCGCCCGCAACATCAAGCCATCCGCGCGCGGCGAACTGGAAATCACCGATGTCAACACGGCGTACCTCGCGCAACAGAAGCTCGAGGTTCAAATCCTGGGCGGCGGTTTTGCATGGCTCGACACCGGCACGCCCGACTCGCTGATCGACGCTGCAACATTCATTGCAACGTTGCAGAAGCGCCAGGGTTTGATGATTGCGTGCCCTGAGGAAATCGCTTTTCGCAGTGGCTGGATCGATGGCGAGCAGGTCTCGAAGCTTGCCGCGCCACTCGCGAAAAACGCTTACGGCCGATATTTGCTCAACCTTCTCACGCATCAAGTCGCATGGCCCTCAAAGTAATCGCCACCGCGCTGCCGGAGGTCGTGATCGTTGAACCGGAAGTATTCAGCGACGCCCGCGGCTTCTTCTACGAAAGCTTCAACAGCCGCGATTTTGGCGAGCATGTGGCGGCAGGCATGGAATTCGTGCAGGACAACCATTCGCGTTCGGCGCGCGGCGTATTGCGCGGACTGCACTATCAGATCGAGCGTCCGCAGGGGAAACTCGTTCGGGTCGTGGAAGGGGAAGTGTTCGACGTCGCCGTCGATTTGCGCAAAAGCTCGCCTCGCTTCGGCCATTGGACGGGCGTGAGTCTATCGGCGGAGAATCGACGGCAATTGTGGATTCCACCAGGGTTCGGGCATGGTTTCGTGGTGCTGTCGGCATCGGCGCAATACTTGTACAAGACGACGGATTACTGGTATCCGGAACATCAGCGAAGCATTGCATGGAACGATCCGGCAATCGGAATCCAGTGGCCGATAGATTTCGAGCCAATGCTTTCTGAAAAAGATGCTGCGGCGGTGAGACTGGCCGATGCCGAACATTACGCATGAGCGCTGCAATGACGGTCCGGGATTTGCCGAAGCCGACCATTCTGCTGACGGGCGCGACCGGCCAGATTGGTTTTGAACTTGTGCGCAGTCTGCAAGGCTTGGGTCGTGTCGTGGCGTTCGATCGTGCTGGACTCGATTTATCGGACACTGCGCGGATAGGACAAGTGGTCAGCAATGTCGCGCCCGCAGTGATTGTGAACGCGGCGGCTTATACCGCTGTCGATGCAGCGGAAACCGATGTTGCTGGCGCGATGCGATTGAACGCGGAAGCGCCGGAAGCGCTGTCGCGGGTGGCGAAACGTCTCGGTGCGTTGCTGGTGCATTACTCCACGGACTACGTGTTCGATGGCGTCAAACCCGGTGCGTACGTGGAGGATGACGCGACGAATCCGCTGAATGTCTATGGCGTCAGCAAACTGGCGGGAGAGCAGGCGATTGCGGCGTCGGGTTGCGCGTATCTGGTTTTTCGCACGAGTTGGGTCTACGGCGCCCGGGGCACGAACTTCCTTCGGACCATGCTGCGGCTTGCCGCCGAGCGCGACGAACTCAGCGTAGTGAACGATCAAATAGGCGCGCCAACGTGGTCGGGAACCATCGCCGACGAAACGGCCATCGCGCTGTCGCAGCTACTTCGCGGTCAGCGCGAAGACTGGTTTCGCCGCTCGGGCGTCTACCACCTCACGGCTGCGGGATCGACCTCGTGGGCTGGTTTCGCGCAGGCGATCTTCGATAATTCGAGGCAGCCGGCCAAGCCCGTGATCAAAGGCATTCCAACGATTTCGTACCCGGCTCCCACCGTGCGGCCGTTGAACTCAAGGCTTTCAAACGGCAAGCTGGCGGATGTTTTCGGCATCGAGCCGTCCCCTTGGGACGAAGCGCTGCGCCAGTGCATGGCGCAATCGCAGCTTTGAGGCGGTGATTGCGTTAATCAGGCGTTAGTCGTGCATCAGTCGATTACAGCGCGGCAGTTCGAGCAATCGACCTGCGTCACTTTGCGTTCGGCTGGGTCGCTTGCGAGCCGGATTGCCGTGAGTTGTTCGCCCCAGACGCAACCCGAGTCCAGTCCGATGATGTTGTCGCGAACGATCAGTCCGATCGCCGCCCAATGACCAAAAATGACGGTTACGTCCGATGTCCCGCGCGAAGGCACGTCGAACCACGGCATGAATCCGGCAGGACCCGAAGCTACGCCGCCGCTGGACGAGAAATCCATGTCGCCTTCGGGCGAACAAAAGCGCAGGCGCGTGAGCGCATTGCATATCACGCGCAGCCGGTCGGCGCCTTTGAGCTTCGGTTTCCATCGGGTCGGCTCGTTGCCGTAGAGGCTCGCGAGCGTTTCCTTCCAGTTGGGCGCGCGCAGGGCGCGCTGGAATTCGTCGGCGAGTTCCAGCGTGGTCGCCACGTCCCATTGCGGCAACACGCCGGCGTGGACCATCAGCATGCCGTGATCGAAATGCGCGATGGGACGATGCCTGACCCAGTCGAGGAGATCGGCGGCGTCGGGCGCGGCGAGGATATCGTCGATGGTATCGCCTTTCTTCGATTTACGAATACCCGCCGATACGGACAACAGATGCAGGTCGTGATTACCGAGGACGGCAACGGCGCGGTCACCGAGCGCGATCAGGTCGCGCAGCGTAGCAAGCGATTCCGGGCCGCGGTTGATGATGTCGCCGGCGAACCACAGCGGCGTGGTGTCGCTGGGCGCGGTTTTCGCCAATAGACGCTGGAATGCTTCGCGGCAGCCCTGGATGTCGCCGAAGGCGAGGGGGACCGTCGGATGGGCCGGATTTTGCGAAAATAAAGATGCCATGTAGGAATGATGCGAAGAATGAATCTATTACCGGCCCGGACGTGGCGGGTGAGCCTTATCAGGACAAAGTTGCGGGTGGTGCTGACGCTGCAAACCGACATGGCATAGTAACCGACGCAGCGAAGTGTCTGTGTAGTCGGATGCGGACTTCGTGAGACGGAAGAGCGCCATATTCACCGGGCTTTAATAATTTTTGAACAGTTTTTTCAGTGCTTACAATCGGGGCGTTTACGAGAAGTTTTCCCCGCCCGGGCGGCGTAAAGCTTGCTACGGGGGTGTTTCGCATTCATTGCCAGATTTGCTTGCCTGTGCTCACGGCCGGATAAGCATACGTCTAGGCCGACGAAGCGGTTTGCGCGTCGGATATAATCAGCACCATTTTTAAGCCATTCTCCACCATTGCGCCGGATTTGCTTGATGGTGGGTTTTTCCAAGGGAGATGGAATTGACGAGCGCAGTTGTTACGGGCATTACGGGGCAAGACGGGGCGTATCTCACTCAATTGCTGTTGGAGAAGGGATACGACGTACACGGTACCTATCGGCGCACAAGTTCCGTCAACTTTTGGCGCATGGAGGAACTTGGTGTCCTGAACCATCCGAAGCTGAACCTAGTCGAGCACGATCTGACCGATCTGGGCGCAACCATCCGCTTGCTCGAAATGGCCCAGCCTCGTGAAGTGTATAATCTCGCGGCACAAAGTTTTGTCGGAGTCTCGTTTGACCAGCCCGCTACCACGGCAGAAATCACCGGCGTAGGCGCGTTGAACCAGCTGGAAGCAATCCGTGTTGTTGATAGATCGATTAGGTTTTATCAGGCTTCTACTTCCGAGATGTTCGGGAAGGTCCAGGCAATTCCTCAAAAGGAAGACACACCGTTTTATCCGCGTAGCCCCTATGGCGTCGCGAAGCTGTATGCCCACTGGATTACGATCAATTATCGTGAGTCGTACGATATTTTTGGTTCCAGCGGCATTCTGTTTAATCACGAGTCGCCGTTGCGCGGCCGAGAGTTCGTGACGCGCAAGATCACCGATTCAGTGGCAAAGATTGCACTTGGCAAGCTGGATGTGCTCGAACTGGGCAACATCGATGCGAAACGCGACTGGGGCTTCGCTAAGGAATATGTCGAGGGCATGCATCTTATGCTTCAGGCCGACGAGGCGGATACATTCGTGCTTGCCACCAACCGGACAGAGACGGTTCGCGATTTCGTCACCATGGCGTTCAAGGCAACTGGTGTTGAATTGAACTGGCGCGGCGCGGGAGAAAAGGAAGAGGGCGTCGATTCGAACGGCAAAGTGCTGGTACGCGTAAATCCGAAGTACTACCGTCCGGCCGAAGTTGAGCTGTTGATCGGCAACCCCGCAAAGGCAAAGGAAAAGCTTGGATGGGAACCGAAGACTACACTGGAGCAGCTTTGCAAAATGATGGTCGAGGAAGACCTACGCCGCAATAAGGCGGGTTTTTCGTTCTAAACGAGTAATTCGTGCATTGGGACCAGGCTAGTGTTTCGTCAGATCGGCCGAAATACAGTGGAACCACCAACCCAACTGATTTTGTGGGAGGTGGCTCTGCTGTCGATCGGTGTCGAGAGTACTCGCGACTCGAAGATAATACTGTCAAGCGTTTGGTCGGTTATGCTGATCAAATCGATGCCCGAATTCTTATTCACGCCGTTATTGGTTCTTCGGCCGGCATGCTGCGATTCCTCATAAAAAGGGCGATCTATGCACTTTGTCATCGTGAACCATCGATGAGCCGGGTAACCTCGCGCAGCTTGAATTTCATTTGGAATCCAAGGCGCGTTCAAACTCGCGAAGGAAAAAGTGAGGAGACGAATCTGTTTCCGACGAACGACTGGTTTTCGGAGACCGTCAACTTTCGCTTTGAGTTTGAGGAGGTGATTTACCGTGGTCTTATTAGTCACGCGGCTTTGCGCGAGCACTTTCACGCTGCGGATACCGACGATGGCCCCATGAACGCTTTCGTTCTCAATTCAGCACTCATCGCCGGCATTGCGGCTACACGGGTTCGCACTGCCGAATCTGGCGTGGTCAGGATCGAATCCTGCGATATCTGACGTCAGCGTGAAGACTCGTAAGCAATTCGCTTATACAGATCGACATACGAGTCGGCCATCTTGTCCGCAGTGAAAAGCTTGCAGAATCGTTGCTGCGCCGCAGATCCAAATCTCACTGCGAGCGCTTCATCGTGCCACATCTGGTCGATTGCATTTCGTAGCGCGGCGCGGTTGCATGGGGGCACGACAAGCCCGGTTTCATTAGCCATGTTCACATAAGACGTTCCAGTGCCAATTTCGCACGAGATCATCGGCTTGCCGAACATAGCTGCTTCCAGCAGTGAAATGCCGAATGCTTCCGATCTCAGATGCGACGGAAAGAGGAGCCCATAGCACAGCGTAAGCAGGGCGACCTTGTCTTCATCAGGCAGTGCGCCGACGAAATGCACGTTGCGCAAATCCAGCGCTGCAGCCTGCGACTTCAATTCATTCTCGAGAGGGCCACCACCCAGGATGACGACGGTGTAGTCGGAGCCCTTCAGGGCGTCCAGCAGGACATGCAAGCCCTTGTAGTAGCGCAGCATGCCAACGAACAGAAAGAACTTGGGTCCGACGCGAGCCCGCCATTTGGCCACTCTGGCTTCAGTTGCGGGAGGGTAAGCTTGCGTGTTTAGCCCGAAAGGGATCACCTCGACCTTGTCTGCGAACCGCTGCAATACCACGCTGCTCTTCGCGTACTGCGGCGAGGTCGCAACGATGCGCGTGACGCTGCCGAGAAAACGCATCATCAAAGGCCGATAGAAGTGCAGGAGCGTTTTCTGCCGGACTATATCCGAGTGATAGGTGACGACCGTCGGCTTGTTCAAACGTGTGAGGAAATGCGCCATGTCCATGAACGGCCACGGGAAGTGGTAGTGGATCACGTCCGCGTGCTGGGAGAGTTCCTTCAACCGGGAGAGTGACGACAGCGAAAATGCCGACGACGCAATATTGAGATCGAGCCGCGCTCGATAGTGCATGTGGTCGCCCAGATCCACTGTTGACGTGTTGCGGCTGACGGTGAGTACGTCGCTTGCTACACCCCGGCGGGCGGAGCCGCTGCAGATCTCACCGATCACCTGCTCGATGCCACCCATCGTATCCGGCTTATAGGTCTTATAGAAATGAAGAACTCGCATGCTAGCGGATGAGGGTCTTCCACCAGACGGCGTAAGGCTGGGCGAGCCACCACTTCAACGGTACATGGCCATGATGGCGGCGCACTGTCTCCATCGCTTCCTTGTAGTGCAGGCGGCGATGAATACGCGTTTTGGTTTCATCGTGGTTCCGGTTGACCGCGACTTCTTCATCGACAAAACCAAGCGGACCACCGGTGCGATAAAGACGCCACCAGAGGTCGTAGTCGAGCGCCATCTTCAGGGACGTGTCGAGGCCTCCGACTGCGGTCCAAGCGCTGCGCCGGACCAGTGACGCTGGCTGGGTGATGACGCAGCGTGTTGCCATGCGGCGCTCGTTAAACGGTTCGACCCACGCGGGAGTGCGCCGACCAGTAACCTCATCGAGATGCAGCGCCTTGCCGTACGCGGCTGGCCACATGGAGTGCCGCTCTAGTGCTGCGACGAGTTTGCCGAGGCCACCGGGCAATAAGAAGTCATCGCTATTGAGCCAGCAAACATACGGTGCTGTACCCAGGGCAATGCCTTCGTTGATTGCCGCAGCCTGCCCGTCGTCCTTGTGACTACGCCAGCCTGCAAGCTTCGATTCCCAATTTCGAATGATAGAAACCGAATTGTCTGTCGAGCCCCCGTCCATCACGAAGATTTCGGTGGGGACACTTTGCGAGGCTATCGATCGAAGGGCGTCTTTGAGGAAGCGCCCTTGGTTGAACGAAGGAACGACGACAGTAACGGCGGGCTTGCGATTGGGCATACGTTGGTGAGCTACCGCTTGTCCCCGTTCAGGAAACTTTGATAGGCGAGGCGCAAGCCTTCTGGCAACTCGGTCTTCGCTTTCCAGCCGAGCGCCTTCAGTTTGTCAACAGACAGGAGCTTGCGCGGTGTGCCGTCGGGCTTTGTGGTGTCAAATGTCAATTTTCCGTCGAAGCCGACTGCCTCGATCACCGCTTGCGCTACTTCGCGAATCGTGACGTCCGTTCCTAGGCCGATGTTGAACAGGCCGGACGGCACACCGGATTCCATCATGAAGACGCAGGCGTCGGCCATGTCGTCGACATACATGAATTCGCGGCGCGGCGTACCTGTGCCCCAGACGACCAGTTCGTGATCGCCGCGCAACTTCGCTTCGTGCGCCTTGCGAATCAGCGCCGGCAACACGTGGCTCGTCGCGAGGTCATAGTTGTCGTTGGGACCGTAGAGGTTGGTCGGCATGGCGCTCGCGTACTGCGTACCATATTGGCGGTTGTACGCGTCGCAGAGTTCGACCCCGGCAATCTTAGCGATGGCATACGGCTGATTGGTCGGTTCGAGCGGACCGGTCAACAGGTAGTCTTCGCGGATAGGCTGAGGGCACTCACGCGGGTAAATGCAGGATGAACCGAGAAACAGCAGTCGCTGGACACCTGCTTCGTAGGCCGAATGGATAACGTTGTTCTGGATGGCGAGGTTCTGAAAGATGAATTCGCCAGGATACGTATTGTTCGCGTAGATGCCCCCGACTTTCGCCGCCGCGAGGAAGACATAATCCGGTTTTTCGCGCTGCATGAACGACCGCACGGCGTGATTATCTTCAAGATCCAGTTCCGCGCGCGTCGCACTCAGGACGTTTTCATAGCCGCTGGCATTCAGGCGGCGGACAATTGCTGAGCCGACCATGCCACGATGACCGGCGACGTAGATTTTGGAAGCTTTGGTGATGGTTGCTGTGGTCGTCGACATTACTTTCCTCGTACTCCTTTTGAACGTTCCCACCGATCATGCGGTACTTGCATTGTGCGCGCATTCTGCGTCGGCGCTGCAAGCACCGGGCGCACCGCGCGCCGTATGCGGCATTTTTCAACAAACTCACATCATATCGCCAATGCGTCGGCGACATTTAGGTCTTGGTGCGCCTCGTGGTACCCTCCGTCGTCCGTGCACAACAGCCTGCCCCGCGCCGCGGTGAAACTAGCGGTCGCTTTTTGCCGACAGCCAAGGGGTCAAGCGAGGGCGATTCTTTGATCAGTTTGCTATTGGTTTCGAACCGGGCTATCATTATAAGCAAATTTCCCGCTCATATGTTTTTCATTTCCGATGTCTGTATCGATGTTGATTATGGGGGCACAGGGATTGTTTAATGAAAAAAGAGATAAAAATTGGATAAGCTTGTTATTAACTCGGTTCATTGTGATTTGACAGCTAAATTAACTTTAAATTAAAAATCCGAGTAACGCTTCGTCCTCCGGATAATCTAGATTAATATATTTTGATAGTTTCTAAATTTTAACAAGCGTTATTTTTTAAAACGATGTTTCGAGATTGCTATTTCGATAGCGACATTTGGTTAATTCGCGAAATATAAGGAAAGCGTCTTTAATGAAAGCTGTAATCCTCGCTGGCGGTCTTGGAACTCGAATCTCTGAGGAAACGCACCTCAAGCCGAAGCCAATGATTGAAATTGGGGGGAAGCCGGTCCTCTGGCACATAATGAAGATCTATTCACATTATGGGATTAATGATTTCGTGATTTGCTGCGGGTACAAAGGTTATGTGATCAAGGAGTATTTTGCAAATTACTTCCTCCATATGTCGGATGTTACGTTCGATATGGAGCACAACCGGATGGAGGTACATCAGCGCTTTGCGGAACCGTGGCGAGTGACGCTCGTGGACACGGGCGAAGAAACCCTCACCGGGGGGCGTTTAAAGCGGGTTGCGCAATATTTGGATCGCGATGAACCATTCTGTTTCACTTATGGCGACGGTGTTGGCGACGTGAATATCAGCGAGCTGATTTCGTTTCATAAGTCTCACGGTTTAAATGCAACCCTCACCGGCGCGAATCCTCCGGGTCGATTTGGTGCTTTGGATATTGCCAGCGACGCAAAAGTTACCGCATTTCGTGAAAAGCCCACGGACGCAAGCGGTATGATCAATGCCGGGTTTTTTGTGCTCTCCCCTGAAGTTATCAACTACATTGACGGAGATCAAATAAGTTGGGAGCGTGAGCCTTTGGAGCGCCTCGCCAACGAGGGTCAGCTCGCGGCATTTTCACACCATAGTTTTTGGCAACCGATGGACACGCTCCGGGATAAGAATTTTCTCGAGGAACTTTGGGCAAGTGGTAATGCGCCGTGGAAGGTATGGAAATGAATCCAAAGTTCTGGGCAGGCAAGCGCGTTTTTCTAACGGGCCATACGGGTTTTAAAGGTAGTTGGATGTCTCTCTGGCTGCAAAGTCTTAATGCCGAATTGACGGGTTTTGCGCTGCCGGCGCCGACACACCCTAGCCTTTTCGAAGAAGCCAGGGTAGCCGACGGCATGAAATCAATAACCGGTGACATCCGTGACCTGGCTGCAATCCAGCGAGCCATTCTTGATGCGCAGCCGGAAGTCGTCATACACATGGCCGCACAGCCGCTGGTGCGTTACTCATATCAAAACCCCGTGGAAACCTATGCGACCAATGTCATGGGCACGGTGCATCTGTTGGAAGCGGTCCGCGCTGCTCCGGGTGTGAAAGCTGTTGTCAACATTACCACTGACAAATGCTATGAGAATCGTGAGTGGGCGTGGGGTTATCGGGAAAACGAGCCAATGGGAGGCTACGATCCGTATAGCAACAGTAAAGGATGCGCGGAGCTGGTAACGTCGGCGTATCGTTCTTCGTTTTTCAATCCGGCGGCCTACTCACAACATGGTGTTGCCCTTGCAACTGTCCGGGCGGGCAACGTGATCGGTGGCGGAGACTGGTCTCAGGATCGCCTGATTCCGGACATCCTAGGTGCGTTCGAGGCGGGTCGTGTAGTCAGCATCCGCAATCCTCACTCCATCCGACCGTGGCAACATGTTCTCGAGCCGTTACACGGTTATCTAACCCTCGCCGAACGGCTTTATGCCAACGGTCCGGATTACGGGGAGGGTTGGAACTTCGGGCCTATCGACGATGATGCAAAGCCGGTCGGCTGGATCGCAGAACAAATGGGTCAAATGTGGGGCGCTGATGCAAAGTGGCAAGTCGACGCAGGCGATCATCCGCATGAAGCAACTTATCTAAAACTTGATATCTCCAAGGTTCGTACCCGCCTTGGATGGCGCCCTTCTTTGCGGCTGACCGAAGCCTTGAAGCTCGTCGTCGACTGGTCCAAGCAGCGCCAGCGCGGTACCGACATCCGCACGCTAACGCTGGATCAGATTCACGCCTATCAAAATTGCGACGAATAACTCCCCCTTACCATGCAAAACGCCAATACAAACGCCATTCGCGCGCAGATCGCCAAGCTGGTTGAAGAATATGCGGCCATCGCGCTCGCATCCCAACCCTTTCTGCCGGGGGCATCTGTGGTCCCGCCGTCCGGAAAAGTGCTTGATGCCTCGGAGCTTAAGCTCATGGTCGAGGCGTCGCTTGACGGCTGGCTGACCACTGGTCGATTCAACGACGAATTCGAAGCGAAGCTCGCTGCGTTTCTCGGCGTGCGATATCTCATTACCGTAAATTCCGGCTCGTCGGCTAATTTGGTGGCGTTTACAACGCTCACTTCTCCTGCGTTGGGCGAGCGCGCAATTAAGCCGGGCGATGAAGTGATTGGCGTTGCAGCAGGCTTTCCCACCACGGTCAACCCGATCCTTCAGTTTGGTGCCGTGCCGGTATTTGTAGATGTCCAAATTGGAACTTACAACATCGACGCGAGCAAGATTGAAGCCGCGATCAGCCCTAAGACGAAAGCGATCATGCTGGCGCACACGCTAGGGAATCCGTACAACCTGGAAGTTATCACTGCGTTGTGCAAGAAGTACAATCTCTGGCTGGTGGAAGACTGCTGTGACGCGCTTGGCTCGACTTACAACGGTCAACTGGTGGGGACCTTCGGCGATATTGGAACATTAAGCTTCTACCCGGCGCATCACATCACAATGGGTGAAGGCGGCGCGGTCTTTACGAATAATCCCGACCTGAAGCGCATTGCTGAAAGCTTCCGCGATTGGGGCCGCGACTGCTATTGTGCACCGGGCAAGGACAATACTTGCGGGCGTCGTTTCAGTCAGCAATTCGGTTCCTTGCCGGAAGGCTATGACCATAAATACACATATAGTCATCTCGGCTACAACCTTAAAATTACCGACATGCAAGCCGCATGCGGCCTCGCTCAACTTGAAAAGGCGTCGCGTTTTATTGCGCAGCGCAAGGAACATTTTGCATTTCTCAAGGAGCGTCTGGCTAGCTGCGAAGAATTCCTGATTCTGCCGGAAGCCACGCCAAACAGCGATCCGTCGTGGTTTGGTTTCCCAATTACCTTGCGCGAAGGCTGCCCAGTCAGTCGCGTCGATTTGCTGCAATACCTGGATCAGAACCGGGTCGGAACCCGTCTGCTGTTCGCAGGTAATCTCACGCGCCAACCGTACATGACGGGACGCAATTATCGCGTGAGCGGTGACCTAACCAATACCGACATTGTGATGAACGACACCTTCTGGGTTGGTGTACAACCGGCGCTGACCGAGCCAATGATGGAATTCTCGGTGAGTAAGATCGAAGCATTCCTGGGCGTAAATTTCTGAGTAGTGACCATGACGAGTTCGCCAAATCCCGCCTTCGACGTCAAAATGCTGCGGACAACCGTGCTAGAGATGGCTTACGCCGGTTCGACCGTTCATATCGGCTGTGCGTTTTCGATTATCGAACTGCTTGCAGTGTTGTATCGGAATTATCTGCGGTATCCGGGCAACAACCCGCATGCATCGGATCGGGACTACCTTGTTCTAAGCAAGGGCCACGGGGTGATGGCGCAGTACGCCTGCATGCGTGAGCTGGGATGGCTTCCTGATGAAGCTTTCACGGGTTACTTTTCGGATGGCAGCAATCTCACGGGGCTATCCGATTCCCGTATCCCAGGGCTTGAAGTTACGTCGGGTTCACTCGGGCACGGATTTTCCGTCGGCGTGGGTCTTGCGATGGGCGCGAAGCTGAGTGGCACCGGCCAGCGCACGTTTGCCCTGGTTGGCGACGGCGAGCTCAACGAAGGCCCCATCTGGGAAGGTGCGCTGTTTGCGGCACACAACAAGTTGAAGAACTTTATGGTCATCGTCGACGAGAACGGCTTCCAGGCGATGGGACGCACCGACGAGGTTCTTGGACTGGGTTCGATCCAGGCGAAATTCGAGAGCTTCGGATTCGAGACAATGACAGTTGACGGACACGACGAACGGGCTATCGACGAAGCGATTGTCCAGCTCAGTTCGAGCACATCAAATGCGCCGAAGGCCCTTGTCGCGCGGACTGTCAAAGGTAAAGGCGTGCCATTCATGGAAGGGGATAACATCTGGCATTACACGCGTTTGAATTCGGAAACTTATGAAAAGGCCTTGGCGGCCGTCGCCGGAGGCGTGCAATGAGGGACGCATTTTCTGACACGCTCGTCCGGCTTGCGACCGCGGACCCTAAAGTCCTTCTTTTGACAGGCGATCACGGTTACGCGCTTTTCGACAACTTCCGCAAATCATGTCCGAAACAGTACATCAACGCAGGCATCGCCGAGCAAAACATGATCGGCATGGCTGCGGGGCTGGCACGCGCGGGTTTTCGCCCCATTGTCTACGGACTCAGCGCGTTCGTGCCGGTGCGCGTATTGGAGCAGATCAAGCTTGACATCGCGCACGACCTTCTACCGGTGATTCTGATCGGTGACGGAGCGGGCTTTGTCTATGCCCAGCTTGGAACGAGCCATCAGTCCACGGAAGATATCGCGTGTGCGCGTTCGATTCCGGACTTATCGGTGTATTCGCCCGCTGATCGGTTTGAGTTGACCGCTTGCATGGAAAGGGCCTACAACGCCAAGGCGCCCATCTATATCCGGATGGGCAAGTCGGACCGTGGCGACGTGCATGTTGACAACCTTCCCGAGGGCATCAATGGGCTGCTGGAGTTGAAGCGCGGGGAGGCCCAGAATATTGCGTTTATCGCGACCGGGTCGATGGTGCGAACCGCGCTCGATATCGCACGGGAGCGCTACCCACGCGCCGCGGTCTGGAGCGCGCCGGTTATCAAGCCAATCGATAAATCCCAGGTCGTCGACATCTGCCGCCTTAGCAGCGTGATAGCCGTGCTTGAAGAACATTCGGTGCTGGGCGGTCTCGGGTCGGCCATTGCCGAAATTGCGTCGGAGCTTGCGCCCACGCGTGTGCTTCGCATTGGCGTCCGCGACCAGTTCTCGCAGCATTGCGGATCATATGCGTATTTGTTGAAAGAGCACGGGCTTGATCAACCGGGGATCGAAAAGAGGCTCGAAGACTATTTGTCGGCGAACTGAGTCATGCGCATTGCTATCCTTGGCGCAACCAGTCAGCTCGGTAAAGACCTCACCTTGTCATTCATGACGGGTGCCGATGAATTAGTGCTATTCGCCAGACGCCCGGGAGCCGTCACACAGTGGCTCGAGAGCATCGGCGCGCCGGGCCGGTATCAGGTCGCCGACTTTGACCGGTTCGACCAGCACGATCGATTCAACGCAGTGATCAATTTTGTCGGCGTAGGTGATCCCGCGCAGGCGGCAGCGATGGGCGCGTCGATTTTCGATATCACGCTCAAGTTCGACGAACTCGCACTGACCTACGTCCGTGCGCATCCCGAGTGCCGCTACATTTTCTTCAGTAGCGGCGCTGCTTACTGCTCTCGCTTCGATCAGCCCGTTGATGCGTCGACGCGCTCGCTGGTTGCGATCAACCAGCTTCGCCCGGAGGACTGGTACTCGATCGCAAAGCTTCACGCAGAGTGTCGTCATCGATCACTGCCGGAGCTGCCGATTGTCGATATACGCGTGTTCAATTACTTCAGTCGCACGCAAGACATGACGGCGCGTTTTTTTATCACCGATACGGTTCGCGCCATTCAATCCGGCAAAACTCTCGCGACATCCGCGGAGAACATCACACGCGATTATCTGGGACCGGACGATTTCTATCAGCTCGTGCAGCGGATTTTAAACGCGCAGCCGGCGAACGATGTAGTGGATTGCTACACGAAGGCGCCGGTCGAAAAGTTGACGTTACTTTCGGAATTGCAGCAGCGCTTCGGACTGAAGTATAGGGTAACGACGGATCCTGCGGTAATCAATGCTACTGGCGCGAAGATGCATTACTATTCGACGAATCGCAAGGCTGAAGCATTTGGATATACGCCCACCAAAAATTCGCTCGACAATGTGCTCGATGAGTTGGCCCTGGTATTTTCCACGGGTAACGGCCGGTGATCAAAGTCGAGAGGTTGGCGTTTCGTGACTTACTCCGGCATCAGTTTGTGCGATTTCTGATGGTTGGAGTCTTGAACTCCGCATTTGGATACGCATGTTTTGCGGCGCTCCTCTATTTTGGACTTCACTACGCGCTGGCGCTTCTTCTGGCGACAATACTGGGTGTCGCATTCAATTTCAAAAGTACAGGTGCGTTGGTTTTTGGTTCACATGACAACCGGCTGATCTTCCGTTTTGTCGCCTCGTATGCCGTGGTCTACGCGGCCAATGCCCTTGGCATCAAAATGATGGCGCAGATCGGGTGGCCACCCTATGTGGGTGGAGCGGTCATGATTCTTCCTATGGCTGTATTGGCATTTTTCCTGAACAAAAGGTTCGTATTTAACTATGGCTAAGCTGATAAGCATTGTCACTCCCTGTTACAACGAGGAAGGCAACGTGGAGGAACTCTATCGGCGTATTGCCAAGGTGATGGAGAATTTGCCGTACGAGTACGAGCACATTTGTATCGACAATTGTTCTACAGACAGCACGGTTGCTAAGCTTAAAGTTTTGGCAGCACAGGACAAGCGGCTGAAAATCATTATTAATGCCCGAAATTTTGGTCATATAACGTCGCCTTACCATGCGTTGCTGCAATCGCATGGCGACGCTTGTATCCTCATTGCTTCCGACTTGCAGGACCCCCCCGAGATGATAGTAGACTTCGTCAGGAAATGGGAAGAGGGTTTCAAAACCGTGCTCGCGGTCAAGCCGGAGAGCGAAGAGTCGACGGTAATGTTTTTTATCAGGAAAACGTACTACCGCATGATCTCGCGGATTTCGGAAGTTTCGCTGGTGAATAATGCGACCGGCGCGGGTCTGTTCGATAAAGTTGTTATCGAGATTCTTCGAAAACTGCAGGATCCCTACCCGTACTTCCGCGGACTGCTGTGCGAGATCGGTTTTCCGATTGCAACGGTTCCGTTCAAGCAGCCGAGGCGGCAGCGAGGTGTGACGAAGAACAATTTCTACACGCTTTACGATATAGCCATGCTTGGGATCACGAACCATTCCAAGGTTCCACTCCGTCTCATGGCTATGGGCGGTTTCCTGCTCGCTATCATCAGCATGCTCGCCGCGCTCGGTTTCCTGATAGCGAAGCTGATCTTCTGGAATTCTTTTCAACTTGGCGTTGCACCCATTCTCATTGGGATGTTTTTCTTCGGCGCGATCCAAATGTTGTTCATTGGGTTACTTGGAGAATACATTGGCTCCATTCACACGAAGATTCGCAATATGCCACTGGTTATTGAGTCAGAGCGGATTAATTTCGACGTGCCGGAGTAACAGCGCTTTGGTCGATAGGTTTGCGCAGGCCAGTGGCACCCCTTCACTGATACTGAATTATCTGCGATACGACAAGCTGCCTCCGGGCGGCTTGTTTTTTTAGAGGTCCGAAGAACACTCACGTAATTTATTTTTCCGGGCGAGCTCGACGACTTCTATTGCGGCGAGGACGGTACTTCGATCACTTCCGCGTCGCCCACTTTACGAGTTGGCCAGTGCAGCGCGTGCAATTGCTCGGTCAGGACCGCGGGCGTACCGCTTTCCACCACGATAGATCCCACGCCGTGGTCTATACAAAACGCGAGCACATTTGTTTTGAAATCGGGCTGTGGGACAGGCAGTGTCGCTGCGGAAAAATAATCGATGGCAGGCCAGGCCTCAAACGCCTTCGGCGTGAAGCCGACATAACCGCCTGCCATTTTGAAGCGGAAGTCCGCACGTAGCTGCCACAAAATCGAGTTGCCAGCGCGTCCGTATGGAAGGACGACGACTGTTCCTCTCTGGTTCAGGCGGTCGACACTGGCGGGATCGGAAAAAACCGTGGGCGTGCTGTATGAGACGAACGAGAAGGCACCGGGGTTGGGGAGGATGAAAATGGCAGCGAGCAGAGCGAATGCATACTTTACACGGGAGGGTGATCGAGCGAGCCAGGCGCTTACGAATACGGCGATGCCGAGCGATGTATAGAGCGCAAATCGGCTGGGTAACGCGTGCTTTAGAAGGGGTAGGAACATTGCGATGATACCGGGCAATGGCATCTTGAAATGATGCCCGGCGATCCAGACGATCGGACCGAGTGACATGAGGGCTGCGATCAGTGTTGTCCAACCGAGCGGCCGTCCCCATGCTTCTTGTCTGGCACTGCGGAACGCGATGATGGCGACGACGATCAGGGGGACGCCGAGATATGCATTCTGTTCGGACGCGGTTGCGCTAAAGCGACGCGTGAAGCTGGCGAGTGCGTCTCCGCCTAGCCAGACTGTTTGCATTGGTACAAGAAAGCCGAGCACGTCGTTTGAAAAAACGATCGGGCTATTGATGATCTTTGGAAGCTGTTTCGAGCCGAGCCACAGGCTGTAGAACGCGGGAGACAGCAGAACGATACATATGGCGGCAGAGATCAATGTGTCGATTGCCAGTCCTTTCATGTCCAGGCTGGTGCGCATGGACAGGTAGAACGCGACGTAAGCGACAGAGCCGAAAAGCGCTGACGTTGCGAGGACTTCCATCGAGATTCCGAATTGCAGAAGCACAATTAGCGACAGCGTAGTGACGAACGACCGTTTGCTAATCTCGCGGTTCGCGCGGCGAACCGCCATGAGAGCGATCAGTGGAACCAGCGCAACAACCGTCAGGCTGATGTGCCCGAGTACATGGCTGCTGATGTAAGGCGAGAACCCAAAGATGAAACCACCGATAGCCGCGGGCCGCCCGTTCTTGACTAGGTATCGCAACAGCAGGAAGGCGCTGTACGCGTTGAGTGCGGGAGCGGCGAGGCAGAGAACGCTCCAACTGGTCTCGGCGCCCTTCAAAGCGGTCACTGGCCACATGAGGATCGCGAGCGTGGGGATCGAGTTTGCCCACAGCACGCTGAAACCCGTCGGACTCCACAACAAGTGAGTCAGGAATGGATCGACCCCATGCGATATCGCGTAGGGCCACCACTTCAGAAACCAAATGTACGCGATGGGATCCGTTCCAGGTTGGAAGACGCTTCCAGTGCTAATGCCATGACTGAAAAGCGCGAGCGAAGCGGCAAGGTATCCGACAAGCGGCAGGACAACGGAGAGTCTACGCATTTGATGGCGCGTCCGAAGAGCGGAGCATCCACACCGAAGCCGCTGCACATCGGTTTTCAATAAGCGTCGCATCCTCACACGGCGCGGGCGCGGAGAGAAGATTATGCAGTTTCATGAATCTCGTAGGCATTTATCGGTACATGCGCCTCGATCCGGGACTGCTGGGCAGCAAAATGGTCGCACGACGAAATCGGCCGGAAACTGTACGTAAGCATTTCCGGTCGCAGCTTGTGGCGGAAATGTCAGCCTTTTAGTCTTTTCACAACACTGTATAGACCTTCGTTCAGGCGAGTCTTGGCGCCAGCACGATGGCAGTCGAATCGAAATTTGCGCGGAAAGCATCGGCGCCAAATGTTCAAAGATTAGGAACCCTGACAACAGTCGTATCCCCATACGCATCTTTCGGCCAAGGGAGATTCGATACTGCCGTTGCCAAATACTTTGAGGCCCCCGGCGCAAGAACGATCGCGGTGACACGGTTGCTCGCGCAAAATTCTGCGACTGCCTGATTAAAGGAGTCTTGGTTTGGGGCTTGCTCGGCATCATAGAGATACATCATCGCTTTGTACTTCCATTGCGACTGCGGCACGAACCCTACATATCCTCCGGCCATCTTGAACGCCATGCCTGAGTTGAGTTGCCATAACATGGAATTGCCGAGATAGCCATAGGGAAGTACGACAGCGTTTGCGTTCGTACCTAGCGCCTGCATTACCTCAAGCTTCGAGAGCGCGGCCGGTGTGGTGACATCTCCGAACGCAAACCATTTTGGGTTGGGCAGTAGAAAGAGAAGCGAGGCGAGCGTGGCAGCGTATCGCGCTTTCCTGCTACCTGTACTTATCGATAGCCAGATGCCAATGTAGATCGCTATAACTAGCGAGACATATAGCGTGAACCGCGTAGGTAGTGCATGCCTGATGATCGGAACTTTAGTGAATATCAACCAAGGGAGCGGGATTCGAGTATTGATGCCGGCAAACCAGAGGACCGGTCCCAGACTACAAACCGCAGTCACCGCGAGCGTAATCCAAAGAGGTTTTGACCATCGTTCCTGTGCGCTGGCGCGGATTGCCAGAATCAGGATTACGAGGATCCCTATTCCAATATAAGCGCCTTGCTCCGAAAAATTTCCGGTGAACCTAGCCGCCAACGATTGAAGTGAATCGCCGCCCAGCCATATTGTAGGGTTTGGAACCAGCAAGTTCAGCAGGTCAGCGGAGAACATCTTCGGACTATTGATGACGCTCGGCAGTTCTTTCGATCCGATCGCCATGTAATAGAGGGCGGGCGAGAGTACCAATACTGCTATTACACTAGCAATAACCGTATCCGTGGCGAGGCCGAATAGGTCATGCGAATTTCGATAACGGCCTCGAAAGATCAAAAAAGCAACAAGTCCGAAGAAGGCGGAACTGGCGAGCACCTCGGTCGATATCCCAAATTGCACGATCGCCATGGATGCCATAACCGTGATATAGGCTATACGGGTGAGTTCGCGCGCCGCACGCTTCACCACCAATAACACCGTCATTGGAACAAATGGAACAAGACTCAGGCTTATGTGCCCTAATTGCTGGGCAGTGATATAGGAAGCGAATCCAAAAATCAACGCCGCCATGAACGAGGGTATCGTCTGCTTCGTCAGGTAGCGAATCAGCAGGAAACAGGCATAAGCATTAAGTGCTGGCGTAAGCAAGTTGATGATGTTCCAACTTCGGACAGCGCCGAGCGTGAGGGTGATAGGCGAAAAAATCAACGCCAGAGACGGAATCGAGTTAGCCCACCACATTGGGAACCCGGTGGGATTCCAGATGTAGTCTGATACAGATGGATTGATGCCATGAGACAAGGCGAACGGCCACCAGTTCAGACACCAGATATATACGATCGGGTCACCCCCGGGCTGGAATATCTCTCCATTTCCAAACCCGCGTCCATAAAGCAAAAACGAAAGCGCAAGATATCCGAGCAGCGCTATGAGACTTGTTTTTCTGGTCATTGTGTTACACACACCCGTGCTGGACGGCGAATTCGTGGGTCCGAACCGCAAGGGCCGCGATAAAAATAACACGCCCAGCGATTTCCGTGTTCCTTAGCCAAAATTTTTTGAGGAGTCTACATCAAGTCTCTAAAACGGTGAAATCCTTAATTCGGCAATATGGGTAGAACGCGCGAAACACCTGTCAGCCTTCACGCGAAACGCGTGTCCAGCTTCCACGAAATACGCATGATACCCGTGAACACGCCTATTACGTCGTCTACGTACTCCGTACCAAGGGTACCCGCCAGACGCGGGTCAACGTCGCCGGCAGCCGAAGGGAAATCGAGGTTGGATTTGAGGCCGCCAAGGGCGAATGCGGCCTCGACAACATGAGGTGCGTCGCTGGCAGGGCTGGTACCGTCACATCACGCTGGCGTTGCTGGCGCACGCGGCGCTTGCTGGCTTGAGGGCACAGGCCAAAAAACAGCGGAAGGTTCACTGCCATTCAGCGTCCAGCAGATCCGCCGGTTACTGTGTCGACTGATGTGGCGAACGCTCCACTCCATTGAGCATTTGATGTCGCGGTCAATATGGCGGCGTCGACACCAGTACCGCGCCCGGCAATGCCATTACCGACGACGCGGCGGCGTGCCCTCGGCATATCTACGGCTGTAGTAATAAGCCAAGTCCACCGACCATGACCCAGTCGTATGCTCAGACGACTAGAGCGTCTCCCCAGATCTCGAAGGAAACACCCGCTCCTCGTATTCAGGCAAAAATTTTCCTTCATGTTGCAATCGCATGTTGCAACCGGGGAACGCAATATGCTGAATATATCGATGAGTGGATTCAATTCCTTCCCAAGCGTTGTATTCCGCTTTGCTAACAACCATGTTACCGCCGCCATAGAAGCTGACTACGTACCGCGGAAAGGCGGTTGGATCACAAACCGGATAATTAGAACGAATCGGTGCGTCTTCGGTGGGAGTTGTTATGACTGCATCGGTCATGGGAAGTAAAAAGGTAGGTTACACATTTTGGTATTATAACTAAGTGACTACATTGTAGTTTGCGCGGAGCCGCAACTGGTCGCTAGCGTTGGTTTCTCGCACTGGACCGCTCTCGTACAGGAGGGACGTTAATCCGGCGACCAAGGCCAAGGAGCGTTGCGTCGCGCATGTGACTGCTGTCGACATCCGTGCGTTTGTAACGTGGTGCCATCGGGAAGTACTGAATAGTTACCGACTGCCCATTCAACAGTGCGATCAAATTTAAAGCCAGTCTGGTTTGGATGGTTTCGCTTACAGCCATGCGAAACCCGTCTTGATATCTGAGTTTTATTGCCATGGCCCCGATACTTAGACGTTCGCCCTTCGTGAACTGACGCGAAACATCTTCGCGCTTAGCTATTTATCTCATTGGGCTGGTGCGCTGAGCGTCGCCCGCCGTGGTGCGGCCAGATTTTTCGTAAAGTGGATATCCACGTGCCAACGCCCGAAATTGATGAGCGACTCTCGCCGTTCTCCTCTCCTAAGTCTCGCTTGCCTGCCCAAATTCCACTCGAGCCGCCGGGGTTTCGTGCTCCAATCTATTTGCGCGTACGAGACATGATGTCGACGATGTTGAACGTGCTTTCGCGCCCACGAAGCTCTTGTTTGAACCATCGGGAGGCTCCATGGAGCGAATGCCGTAACGGTGTCGCCACCGAATCCGGTACATTGGCACGACTTGCTGCGGCGGGCTTCGAACTTCCCGGAAGAAGACATCGCAACGACTAGTCTTGTTCCACCGGTGCCGATTGCATCGAGATCGGGGCTGGTAAAACCGAGGCGTCACGGGAAACCATCATCGTTCGCGTAATGCCGCCGAGTGAGCACTTGGTGATCAGATCCAGTGGAAGCCGACTGCCAACATAACAGCTACGCCGAGCGCGATCGCTGCGATGCCGCCCGCGAGCATCCTGAATTTGCGCGTGAGATTGATCGCGATTTCAATTCGGAAAGCCTTGATGCTGTCTTTGATTTCGATGGAATCAACAGATCTCAGTTGCCAGAGGGCAGCCTTCAGTTCGGTGATTTCCGTGCCCGACATGACGCGCATCGCTTCTTTCAATTCATCGAACTCTCCCCGCACCTGATTCAACGTGCTCAATACGTGGTGAAGCCCTTCGCGTTGTTCGACAGCGACGGCTTCAATAGTCAAGCCCTGCTGTTTGTCGATCCCGGCTACCCGCTGGTCCAATTGCTCGAACCGCCGGTGAAGTACGGCAGCACTCCGTTCTATAGCAGACAGTTGCGCCGTCATCGCGGCGTCGAATGCCTGTGGGTCGAATGCGGGTAGAGCGATTGCCGGCCGAGGGTCCAAATTTCTTTTGAGTGCCTCGGACAGGTCCAGCAGCGCCTTACTTCTTTCGGACTGCGCGTCTGGAGGTTCAACAAACTCGGTAATTTTTTTTGCAACAGCGATGCTCGTTAATCCGGTCGATGTCTCGTAAGCAAGCGAAATGGCATGCCGCACTTGCTCTAGCGAACCGTCCGTACTGCTGATTTCGGTGAGCGGCATCTGTGTCAGGCGAAGATACTGTCCGACGCTTCCAAAACCCGCCCGCTGCATCAATTTTTGCTGCAACGACCACGGCATATCCTTTTCAGTCGTGCCGTATTTTTTCATGACCGCAATGCTGTCTTCGGTGGTCGAGTGACCAGCGCCCGGTTCAACAGTGACTAGAATCCCGCCGTCGTTGAGCGCGGCGAAGATATTCTTTACGACCTTGAACTCATCGTCGGCGTGATGGAGTGAATCGTAGATTACGGCTACATCGAAACCGGTGGGAACGGTGCCTGCCTCGTAATCGCAGACCTGGAACGAAAGACCATCACGCGCCCGGCGGTTGGCAAGTTCGATCATGTCGGGGCTGATATCGAGCCCCAGCACCTCGTAGCCGCGACTGGCGAACAGTTCGCTTGTCCATCCGCTTCCAACACCAACGTCCAGCAGTTTGGCGGGCGGGGCAGGAAGAAGCCTCATCACTTGCGCAATGTCCATCAGATATTCGCCGCACCGTTCGTCCGAGAATGGTTTGCGTGCAAGATAGTCCATGAAGTCATCGGTGGAGAACGCTTCTACCTGCGCAACTTTCTTGATGTAATCAATTTCGTCAGCTTTTGCCATGTGTCTTCACTACGATGTTGGCTTAAGGTTGTTCGGAGGAGAGCAGAGGGTCTAAATCTGGTTCGCACATTGCCAACATAACGCAAGATCATAACAAAACGATGCAATAAAATCATGGACCTCGCGCTGTGGCCCGTATGGAGATAACTACCAAATACCGTCCAATTCGCCTGTAAAAAGCTGTAACATCCACCCGGCTTAACAATAGCCTTTACACAAACTCATGAATATCAGAATAGGTAAAAATCTGGGTTGGACAGCGCTCATTGCATATTGTGCCTCGGGCACTGCAGCGGTTTTCATGCTCATCCTTAGCATTAAAGGCCTCAGCCCGATCGATGATCATCACTTCCTGATCAATCTCTTCCAGGGTAAAAGGTTCGATCTGTATATCGATCGTCGTTTAGGTCGATTTTTTCCAGCGACCGCGCAGGAATACGCATTGGTATCAGCCGTTTTCGGACCCTCGTCATGGCTGTTTCATCTGATCGAGGCCCTCAAGACAGCGGCATGCGGAGCGCTGCTGCTCTATTGCCTCACCCAAACGGGTGTCTCGGCATGGTTTGTCGCTGCAACCTGGAGTGCTACGTTTTTTTCCATCGCCTTTGCGGATTCTTCGGTACGCTTGTTGGTCGGAGAATTGAACGACCTCCTTCTTACACTGATTCTAATTGCCGCTTTAATGCGCCGCGATCAGACCGCGGCGTATTCGCGCAAGCATGTTGTCTTTGTTGGCATCGGAGTCGTCGCACTGGTGGCGGGATTCTTTTACAAGGAGGTCATCTTCACGATGGCGCTCGTACTAGGGGCCGCCGAGTTACAGCGGTATCGCCTCCGCAAGGAATGCCCAATTCCGTTGTATCCCTACCTATTGATTGCGACCGCACTGGCCTATCTGGGCTGGTACGTATGGTGGCGCGGGATCGGTGCGGGCGACTCGTACATCAGCATTCATCAGATAGGTATCTGGGATGCTATTCGGACTTTTGCGCAAAACGATCCTGTCGTTGTGTTCGTGGTTTTGCCGATAGCAGCTATCCGCCTGTGGACGATTATTAGGCAGCCGCAGAGGCAGACACTGTACGACTCGTTTCTTCTGACAGCGTCCGCATACGCCTGCGTCTTCCTCATGCTGAAGATGTATTCATCCTATTATTTCCTGCCGGCCTATGGCTTTGGGCTGTGCGGGGCCGCTGGGGTGCTTGCTTCAACGCCGGCTAAACGGGCGCGAACTTGGGTGGGGGCCATTATCGCTTTACTGGCGGCGAATAATGCGACGGTTGCGTTCTCGGATATTCAGACGGTCAGGCAGGTCGCAAACAACTATCAGCGGTTCGTAAATGCGACTACGGACTGGATTGCCTCGCATCCGAAAAATGACGGGAGTCCGCGCAATCTCGTGCTTGTCGGAAGCAGCTTCGGCAGCCGGATCGAGATCGTCATCAGCTTGCAGCGTTTCTTTCGCTATGTCGGACTTTCCGATTCGATGTGGAAGGTCCGCGTTACTGAACCCACCACAAACGCCTTGGTCAGTTCGATCTATGGTTTCAAAGATAACGCATCCTATCCTCCGGGCGTCGGAGATCTTGTTGTGTACACGCCTTTTCAGGACGTTGTATCCCGGCCGCCGCTGTTGTCGCCCTCTTATCAGGATGTATTTCGCAGTGGGTCAGACTGGGCATTGCCTCGGTGGACGCTTTGGGATTGGACTAAGTTGTGCATTGCGAAGGGGTCAGCCTGCGCGTCATATGTCTCCGAGGCTCGCGAATATACCGGCTACGATGTCATGTTAAAGGATCGTGAACCGGCTAAATCTGACTCTGCATCGATTATTGCTGACCCGTCATATCGAGTAGGTCCCATTACGTTGCCGCAACGTTTGAAGGCGGGACAAGGCTACCAGCTGGCAATATTGATTCAAAACACCGGAAAACAAATTTGGCCAATTGAAGTTAGCCCGGCGTCGAACAAGATAGTGGATTTGAGTTATGCATGGATTGATCAGAAAGATAGTGTGGCCATGTACGGCGATCGCGCTATTTTTCCTGAGCCCATGCAGCCGGGGGACGTAGCAAAAATCACCATGACCATAAAGGCGCCGGTTACGCCTGGCCGATACAAGCTGGTGATAAGTCCATTGCAGGAGGGTGTCGCGTGGTTTTATACCGATCCGCTCAATCGCTCCAATGACAATCGCGAGTTCGATATTTTTTGATCAGGCTGCCCGGAAGTGTTTGGCAGCCGAGGGTGACTTTAGCGAATCTGAGGCTCGGAAGCGAGAGAGCCCCCGGCCAAGGGGGGTTCCGGTGTCACATAACAAGAGGAGATCGGTGCGGTATCGTCGTTTCCCGTTTGTGCGGATTACTTCAGAACCCACGAGTAAATCGACTTTATCATTCCGCGCGAGACTGTGTGGTTCCACTTAAGCGCGGCGGCGACCGCCGCGGCGCCGACTCGCAATGCGAACTTATTCCCGGCGATTTCGCGCGTATGCCGTTTCTCGACCACCGCATGAGCATAATTGAACAACCACCGATCCGGGACTGTACCGAACAACTTGACGAACATATCGTTGATCTCCGCATGAACCTTAATTCGTGCGCCGAGTGTCTTGTTATCGGCGTAAAGGCGGGAGCCGGCGAGCTTTTCATGGAGCAGCGCGAAGCGGACACCGGCTTTTCCAAGCCGTAACCAGTATCCGTAGTCCATGCAGTAGTTTAGCGACTCGTCAAGAGAGCCGTGCTGGTCGACGACACGCCGGCGGAAAAATAGTGCCGGCTGGCAGATGAAGCACGTTTCCTTCAATCGATCGAGATTCCAGTCCTCTGTCGGATAGGCTTCAAAAGCATGATCTTCCAGATTGATGTGATCAGCCAGTCCGTAGACCACGTCGATTTCCGGATGCTGTTCAAAGAAAGCCACTACTTTAGCAATCGCACCCGGGTAATAGACATCGTCAGAATTCAGCCAGCCAATGATCTCGCCGTCGGTCGCGGCGATCCCTTGGTTGACGGCATCGGTTTGTCCTTTGTCCTTCTTCGATACCCAGCGCACCGGCGGCTTGAACGCCTCCAGAACAGAGACTGTCGAGTCCGTACTACCGCCGTCGAACACGACGTGCTCGATCTCCGCGCCCGTTTGCGACGCGACGCTTTGAAGCGTGCGTTCAATAAATTGCCCCTGGTTATAAGAGGGAGTGACGACGCTGACTTTCATGCAGAAACCTTCTCTGGGAACAATTCGATGGGAGTGTTGCCGTCGGCAAGGATACTGCAGCGTTGCAACATTGCGGACAGCTCGCGCTGATCGTTGCCGAGCTTGTGGCGAGCGGGAACGAAGGTAGGCCTGATCTGTAGCTCGTAAAATCCGCCTGCGCCGTCCATGGGTAATGACAGTATTATTTCTGATCCACGCTTGATCCTGACTGCATCGCCATCCGGCTTACCTTCACGAAAACGCTGAACCGTAACCGAGCGCTGCGGTGCCCATTCGGGCGCGAGGAGCGTCACCTCCACACTGCGGGCTCCAAGGAGCGGGGCAGTCTGGATTCTCAGATTTTCCCCGACCCAGCCGTCCACGTGCACGCCAGTAATCAGGTTCTCGTGTCTCGAATTCGCCAGTGCAGAGACAAACAGATCCCAGTATTCGTTCGCCATGCGTTTCGAATCCGAGAATTCATCGACGCGTCGCCGTCCGGCTTCAACCAACTTTGCGCGTAAGGATTCGTCT
Organism: Caballeronia sordidicola; assembly: GCF_001544455.2. Classification (GTDB taxonomy): domain Bacteria; phylum Pseudomonadota; class Gammaproteobacteria; order Burkholderiales; family Burkholderiaceae; genus Caballeronia; species Caballeronia sordidicola. Next base: position 30,842 of record NZ_FCOC02000025.1, on the reverse strand, counting down.
GTGACGAGAGCAACCATGGCCGCGGCAATTTGCTCCGGAATGCGCGGATCGAACATGATGGCGGCGTCTGCCGCGACTTCAGGAAGCGAGGTCGTGTTGCTGCAAGCTACAGGCACGGCCGCCGTCATGGCCTCGATCACTGGCAGGCCAAACCCTTCGTAAAGCGATGGAAAAACGACGCCACTAGAGCAAGAGATCAACGTGGCCAGTTCCTCATTCGGCAGATAGCCTGGAAAGATGATCCGATCGCTCAAATTCAGGGCGCAAGCGGCCCGCTTCAACCAGTCGCGTCGCGCACCCGGCGCACCCGTGCAGACGAGCTTGATATAAGGACCGAGTCCGCCTTCCCTGCACGCCATGCCGAACGCTGTCAGCAACATTTCATGGTTCTTGTGCTTCCAAAAATTTGCCGGAAAGACGAGATACCTCTGGCGCGTGAGTTCGAGACGATCCAGTACCTGCGTGCTTTGCGATGCGTCAGGTGCGATCCGGTGAGCCATGCGCAAGTGGATCGTTCGAATGTGGTCCGGCTCCAGGTCGCCATGATCGATCGCAGACTGGCGCGAGTAGTCGGAGATGGCGGCCAGCGCATTGGCTCGGCGTGCTGCGTCTAAAAAAGTCTGGGCTCGTTGCGCAACGTCCTCCGGGGTGAAGAATTCAGGATAGGTCTTGTATTGCAGATCGTAGATCGTGCAGACCGTGGGAATGCGGGGTTCGAAATACGTTGGCGCGGTAAACGGACAGAAAAGCAGGTCGACGCCGAGCCGGCGCAAAAGTCCTTCAGTCCCACGGCGCTTGAGCCTCGTGTTAAGCCGATAAATCCCCCGGCTGAGAATCCGCTGGAACCTCGCGGGTATTTTCGGCATAACGCGTCCGGCGAGGTTCTTCAGGCGCGAGCGACCGGAATTCGCTGTCAGTGCGCCCAAGACCATGCGACGTTGCATGTTGGGCCGGTCGAGTTGGGCGAGTTCATCGTGAGATGCGGCCTGCGTTAACAGAATGAATTGCGTGTCTGGCCTCATCTCCGCCAACTGACTTAGCAAGTCGAGCACGAATATTTTGGCGCCACCATTTTCACCGCCTGGCAGTACCGGGGTGAGGTCTACTGCTATTTTTTGGGGAACTTGGCTCATTACTTCTTAATTCCGCTCGTCAATTCGATCTTCAGCACCATTTTCAATTAGCTTTTCCAATGCCCGGAATTGTTCGCCGCCCGCGACTTTCACTACCGCATGAATCGCCCGATGATGAAAGAAACGTCGCACTTCATCCAGTTGTGCCTTTTGGGCAGCACAATCGCCCACTGATCGACTCAGCGCTGTCTCCAAGGCCGACATTTGTGCGGTCATCGTGGACCTATCCTCTTCATACGCACGCAACATTTCCGTTAAACGCTCTAGCTGTTCGCCTCTCGCAGCGCGGTCGGCTTCCGATTCGTTCAACATCCTTGCCAAGGTCTCGACGTGCTCACCTCGCGCATTACGATCCTCTTCGGCTTCTTTCAACATCCTTGTCAAGGTCTCGACGTGCTCACCTCGCGCAGTACGATCCTCTTCAGCTTCCTTCAGCAAGCCATGCAACGTCGCAATTTGTTCAGCGAACCGGGTGGGATCTTCCTGCGCTTTATTTAACAAATCCGTTAAGGTTTTCAACTGCTCACCTCGCGCGCTGCGGTCTTCCTCAGATTCATTGAGCCGTCTCGCCAGTATCTCGAGTTGCTGGCCTCGCGCAGCTCGGTCGGTTTCCGCCTCTTTCAAAAGCCTGGTCAACTCATCAATTTGTTCGCCCCGCGCAATGCGATCTGACTCCGAAGCAAGTTCGCGCTCACGCAGATCGAGCAAGGCGAGGGTCATTCGCCCGACTGGACGCGACTCCAGTGCGGTACTTACGACATCTGTCGGCCGACATGTCAAGTGAGTCCTACTTACAACGAAAAACATGTCATAGTGTGCAAATATTGCGGGTTCGAAATGGATGAACCCTGCACCCAACCCACGGAACATTCTCGTGACGGATTCCCGGGTAAAGAGATATATGTGTTCCTCTGGAATCAACATCTCAAGGAAGCGATTCTTGCCCGCAACGAACTCTTCGTAGCTAGCACCGCCAACGAACTGCGGCGTTTGCACCAATAGCAATCCGTCTGGCTTTAAAAGCTCGAGACACCGTCCCATAGTAGTTGCCGGATCGGGCAAATGCTCGAGAACGTCCATTGCGACAACCACATCAAGGCTGCCGGGCGTGATGTCTAGATTCTCGATCGGTCCCAGCGAAATGGGTACACCAAACGTTTTTTGCGCGAAGTCAACTACCCACGGGCTTAATTCGACACCCGACGCATCGAACCCGGCCATTCGCATCAAAGCGACGAAACTGCCGTGTGAGCAGCCCAGTTCTAACGCTTTTCCATCAGATGGCGAGCGATATTTGAGCAGCGTTTTTAGCCAATGTAGATTTCGCTCGGTCAGGTCAGTACGTGCTCTGGAAAATATGTCGGCCGTACCAAATTCGTCTTTCTGACGCTCGAGCCAATAGTTCTTGCCATAGAAGTCAGACTCGTCGTCATGAACTAACAATTTTTCAGGTGGCATTTCCAACAGATACACCAACGTGCCGCAAACCGTGCATTCGCCATAATTAGGACCAAATGGTTGATAGTCCGTGTTTCCGCACCAGCATGCGCGCATGATCATCCCCCGGGTTTGCGAATCACGAAAACGGCGCCGCAGGTGTCCTGCCAGTTTGTCTCCATATCTAACAGGCCCTCAAATACCTTGCGAAATGCCGCAGGGAAATTTGCGTTGGCAGAAAGAAACGGATAGACAATGTCGCCCAGTTCGCCGCCGGACTTTCGCTTGAGGTGCCAGAGGCTGTCCATCAATAGGAAGATTCCGCTATTGATCCTCGGCAGGATAGGCACGAGCGCCTCCACCGCCAGTCCTGCACGTTCGAAGCTTTTGGTCCATTCGTCGATAGTAAGTGGATTCGCGAGATGGTGGTACTCAAGGAAATCTTTCTGGAGCGAATGGGCAATCTTGTCGTGTCCTGCCATTGCAACCAGATTCGACAAAAGAGACCACTCGACAAACCTGTTAGTGACAACGCTGCCTACCAGCGTGCCATTGGGTTTGAGACAACGATAAATTTCCGCCAGGACCGTGTCGAGATGATCCATGTGCTCGAGCGAGCAGTTAGCGAATACGTGATCGAAGCTTGCGTCGGGTTCGGGGACATTGTGCGCGGCTGTAACATAGACATCGCGATAAACGCCGCTATTGCGGCCAAGTTCGGCGACTACTGGTTCCATGTCGACACCGACAACATTCTTCGCGTCCGGCCAGATCAGGTTGAAGTATCGGCCGTCGCCGCAGCCGAGATCGAGAACGCGGCCCACGATCGAAAAATTTTGATAAGCAGCATATTCCCAGGCGCGCCAGTGGCTGAGTGAAGGCACATGCGGATAAAGGACGCTGACCGCATCATAGCCTTCCAACAAAGAGTCGATTGAAAGAGTGAGAGTTTTCATTTCGAGGTTTGCCTGGTAATAGTGTTTACTTTTCGAGCAGGATGATGCACCGCGGATGGGGGTCGGACGGTACGATCGAATAGGTCCGAAAGTGCAGCCTCAGCGCCTTGATAAAGTTGTCAAGCGTGTACCAAGGCAACTGCTCAGGCGACCAAAGCGCCACGTGTTCGTCGTCGGCCGGAACGAACTCCACGATCGCGCGCCGCTTCGCTAGTCGCGCAATGGCGCCCGCCATTCCTTCGAAGGATACCCGCTGCTTAAACGCCAGATGATGCGTGACCGCCATGACCATCGCCGTGTCGCATGAAAGACGATCCTCCGCTCCCTGGATACTGTTAAAAATTCCCGATGTGCCTATTGGCCAAAGCAAATCATGGAATAACGGAAGAATGTCTGCTCCGCTCTGACGAGTCCGCGAATACAGAGCATTCAAGCACGCTTCCTCGATATCGCAGGCGAGCACGCGTTTGCCAAGCGAAGCCGCAAGTTCGCTGTGCAAACCATTGTTAGTGCCGATATCGATCAGGGTTCTGCCCTGGTCGTCCTCAAGTATCCGATGAACAATGCGGTCTTTTTCACGCAACGATGACATGTCTACGAGACTCGACAGACGAGGCTGTGCGTAGGCCGACCATTCGCCCTCGACATGTGGCAGCACGAGGTTGGCGACATAGTCCGCAAGCGCCTCGAACGTCTGGGCTGTTAGCGCCTCGCACGCCGCGTGTGCGATCGCGTTCGCTTCGGCAGGCTCGTTAACTAAAAAAGGTTGTTCGATGATCTGATTGCCGACGCCTACCTTGTGTTCCCGCAGCATCGCGCGGGCGATTGGAGCATGCCCGATGGAAAACGCATGCAACGGTGCGAGGAGGAACTGTCTGAACTGCTTGTACCAAAGCGACCAGTTTATCTCCTTGACGGGCGCAATTGATCCCCAGTCCACGAAGTACGGCCGCGATCCATCGAACAAAACGTTCCACGGATGCGCATCCTTTAGGCAGAGGTTCGATTTGAGCAGAGCAGCACTTACTTTTAATATGCAAAGCGCCGCCTCGCGGAGCGCTTCGCCGCACCATTCTCCACGCAAAGTCACGAACGGAACCCTCTGATGCTCAATGACGAGCGGCGAGCTCTTTATAGTGAAGTCGCTCGGCCAAGTAGGTACCAGACCTTCATCGAACAGGTTTTGACTTCCAGCTAGCTCGATTGTGTCCTTCACAAAACCGGCATAAGCCGGGGAGATGGCTCGGAAAACCCGGTTGTCGAAATGGAAGACTTTGCCTACTGGATCAACCACGGAACTAGATTCGAATCGAATTTGATCAGCATGGAGTTCTATCATGTGCCTTCCTTCTCAACGCTTGTAACAAACAGGTCGCACGCGCCAGGTAGGTTCGCGAGACCGTGATGAGTCAACGCGATCCCGTCGCGGCGCAGGCCGACGGTAAAAGTCCCCGCATTACCCACAGAGAGTACGCGGTGTATCGAGTTAGACAGGTCGCCGTGAGACATATGTTCGCTGTGCCGGTATGTGTCGGCATCGGTGGTCGCCAGTCCAACTACAAAGCTGTACTCCCCCGGTGCGAGATCAAGCGCAATGCGCTGCCGATACCGCAGCGTTTGTCCAACGTGTGCGGAGTCCGGCGCATTCAGTTTATGCTGAATAGAGTTTTTGCCATGAACAAGCAAGCCTTTTTCATTCGCGATCGTAACCCCGAGGATTGGAACGTCGATATCCCTGAGCAGCCGATATTCGACAAAAAAGTCGGCCGTGTCGCCCATTTGGAAAACGCGTGCCGCTTCACCGGTTTCATCGCAGAGCGCTACCCCGATGAATTCTGCCTGCCCGGTACCTACGATATCCACTTTGTCGGTTTCGAAAAAAGCGTCGTCGGAAGGCCAGTCGAAACCCCGAGAGGCCGGCTTTTGATCGCCGCGTAGTTTCAACTTCTCCGCAATTCGCGTACGCGCCGTGATGCCTGGCACCGCATCACGTTGGAGCGCCATGTAACGACGGATGGCGGGTACGGGCTCCCCACTAAACATCTCCTCGCCATTGTTGAGTACTAGCACGCGCGTGCAGAACTGCGTAACCGTTGCCATATCGTGCGTCACGAGAACCACTGCAGCGCCACCGTCCACCAGTTCGCGAAGACGAGCAAAGCACTTCTGTGTGAAAAACACGTCGCCCACGGCGAGCGCCTCGTCAATGATTACGATCGATGCGTCGATGTGTGCTTGCACTGCAAACGCAAGGCGCACGAACATACCGCTCGAATAGGTCTTGACCGGCTGATCGATGAACGAGCCAATATCGGCAAAGTCGACTATCTGATCGTACCGCTCCTCTATTTGCTTTTGCGTTAGTCCGAGAATCCGCCCGTTTAGAAACACATTTTCGCGACCGGTGAACTCTGGATTAAAGCCGCTGCCCAGTTCGAGCAAGGCGGCGATGCGCCCGTTGACCGCAACACTGCCGTTTGTGGGCGTTAGCGTTCCCGCGAGGAGTTGCAACAGCGTGCTTTTGCCGCTGCCATTCCGGCCAACGATCCCGAGCGTTTCTCCCGCGCGCACTTGTAGCGAAACATTGGTCAGCGCCCAGAATTCGCGGAAATAATGCGGCGGTGGCTTGAGCTTTGAGAGTCTGAAGGCACTCATGGTCCGATTGATCATTCGGAAGAGGCGCGGAAGGACGAGCTGCTTGAGTCGGTCTCGCGGCGTCTTGTAGATTTCGTATCGTTTGCTGAGATTCTGAATATCGATGACAATTTCTTTAGACGACATCAGCGAAACCCCGACGCGATTTCTGAAACCACCAATATCCCGTCTGAAAAACGACGAGGCCTGCTATGAGGCTGATGCCCCATGCTTGCCACTCAAACGACTTCCCCCACAGTAGTAGATTGCGTACCTGGATCACAGGCAGGGTAATCGGATTCCATATCAGGAACCCCTGATATGCTTTAGGCAACGATTCGATTGGATAGAACACCGGCGCGAGAAACATTGATATCGTGACGAGCATGCCAATCACTTGCGACAGATCTCGCAAGTACACTCCCAGCGACGCAAGAATCCATGACAAGCCAAGGATCATCAGGACCAAAGGAAATAGCGCGATCGGAATCAACAAGCCTTCTATATGTAGTGTTGCGCCGGAAATCAGGCAGAATCCGATCAACGCGGCGAAGCTCACGAGAAAGTGCAGGAAGGCTGAAAGCAATGCCATCCAAGGCAGCATTTCGAGCGGGAAGACTACCTTCGTAACATAGTTTGCGTGGCCAGTGATAAGCCCCGGAGAACGATTCAGACATTCCGCAAAGAACGTATGAACGATTATTCCCGAAAACAAGACAATGGCGAAAGCGACCTTGCTTTCATCGCTGTGACCACCCCAGCGTGCCTTGAATGCCACGCTGAAAACGAACGTATAAATTGCCAGCATGAAAAGCGGATTGAAGAGCGACCAGACGACACCGAGCATTGAGCCTTTGTAGCGACCAATGAAGTCCCGCTTCACTAGATCACGCAGCAAGTGCCGGTGCTGTGCGAGACTTCTCAGCATCGCGGCTGGTGATGCAGCGTATTTATCACTCATTAAACTAACCGGCCTCAATAATGGAAACCGCAAGCCCCGGCGAGATGCCGTTGCTCGACCGTACTGCGATTATCAGGTGCGCCCGTAGATGTCCTGGAATCGGACGATATCGTCTTCACCCAAGTACGGTCCGCTTTGAACCTCGATCATGACGAGGCTCAGGATGCCCGGGTTTTCAAGCCGATGTCTGTGGCCTGCAGGAATGTAGGTGGACTCATTGGTATTGATGAGCAGTTCCGCGTCGCCATTCACCACCTTCGCCATGCCGCGCACGACGATCCAATGCTCGCTGCGGTGATGGTGCATTTGCAGGCTCAGGCTCGCCCCCGGCTTCACTTCGATGCGTTTGATTTTGAAATCGTTGCCTTCCTCGAGAACGGTATACGTGCCCCATGGCCTGTGCACCGTCCGATGCAGACGGTAAGCCTCATGGCCCTTGATCTTCAACTGTGAGTAGATCTGCTTGACGTCCTGGGCACTTGACTTGTGAGCGACAAGAACCGCGTCCGGGGTGTCGATCAGGATCAAATCGTCCACGCCAACCGCGCCCATGAGCCGGTCATTACTGTGGATGATGCAGTTGTGGGTGTTGTGCATGAGCACGTCGCCCTGGATTCGGTTGCCGTTTGTATCCGGCTCGTCCAGATTACCTAGCGCAGTCCAGGAGCCGATGTCGCTCCAGCCCACATTGCACGGAACAACAGCGATTTGATCAGACTTCTCCATGATGGCGTAGTCGATCGACAAGTCCGGCACCAGCTTGAATGTGTTGGCGTCCAGCTCCAACTGGGTGTATCCCTTGCCTTCGGCCGACCGCGACTGCCTGGCGCAAGCGGCCGTGGCGTCAAGAATGTCCGGGCAGTGCAGCTTCATCTGCGCCAGCATTGCGCCCGCAGCGAAACAGAACATGCCCGAATTCCAGAGGAAGCGCCCAGAGTCCACATATTCCCGAGCTACCTCGATTGATGGTTTTTCGACAAATCGAATCACCGTGTTGCCTTCCGCCTCGATGTAGCCATAACCCGTCTCAGGGCTATCAGGATGAATGCCGAAGGTCACCAGTTTGCCTGATGCCGCTAGTTGGCTCGCCGTCCGTACGGCCTTCTCAAACGCCGCTTGGTCCGCGATCACATGATCTGCAGCGAGCACCAGCATGAGCGCGTCCGGGCCGTGTTTCTCGGCGACTTGCAGTGCGGCAATCGCGATGGCTGCGGCCGTATTGCGCCCGCAAGGTTCCAGCACGAAAGACACTGGTATCCCGGTCGTATTGACCGCGCGAAATTCATCTTGCGTGGCGAACAGCAGTTCACGGTTCGTGACGGTCAAAATTTCCGTCAGCCCTGAAAGCTGTGCACCCCGCAGGAAAGCCTTTTGCAAGAGACTCTGTCCGTCCGCCAGTCGGATAAACGGTTTTGGGTGAAGTTCGCGCGAAACGGGCCACAATCTGGAGCCAGCGCCGCCGCAAAGAATGGTCGTAATTAACTGCATGGACGTCCTTAGTAGGTCTTTTGGCTGTACGCCGTAAATGTGCTTATTGGTCGAAGGACAAAGTCAGATGCACTTTCACTATCGAGCGCGCCGGTCGTCGCTTAAGACTGCGTACGCGCGACATAACTGGGGAACGGGTAATGATGGAAAGTTCCTTTTGCGACCAACGCAGCCCGCGTCGTTTAATAAGACATAGGATTGTGTGCTGAACGCTCATTCAGCCATGCGACCGGTGGAGCGTTGACAAAAGGGACGCAGCATTTCGAGATCCAGCGGGGCAGTGTAGCGCACCAGCTTAACGGCTCGATAACTTGCCAGCCGCGCGCGGCCAACAACCGGCGCGTGTCACAATAAATGGGTCGGGCGAACTCGCTGGGGCGTTTCCCGCATCGGTTTTCGCGCTAACACCCTTTGCTGACTAAGCTTGGAGTATAGCAAACGCAATTAGAGCCCGGCAATTCCGGGCGCCCTGTAGACGTCGGATTTCACTCAGAAACGTCTCAGTTACATCTCAGTTGTAACAAAAAAAATCCTCTTTGCTTTAACTGCGATCTCTTTGCTTAAAAGTTGCGCAGATTGCAATCCGCACAACACTTGCTGGCGCCATTGCGTAATTCTTTCTAAAATAGTTACCTGCGGTAAAATCAGCCGCGGTACTGGTCGGCAACGGATGCTTTCGTACCCACGCTTGCGTCGCTTGCTGGTTGCCGCATCGTGTCCCCCGTGGTGGGTCAGCGCCGCAGGTACGTACCTAGAGTTGTTTGCGCGGGTTTACACATAAAAACGAAAACGCACGATTGAAGCTATTAAGGCTTTCAGAAGAAGATCGTCGGGCCACTCGTGCCTGGGATCAGCCGTGCAACAGGACTTGAGAATGCACATCGGATTCGATATTTCGCAGACCGGTTCCGGGAAGGCTGGCTGCGGTTATTTTGCGCATGCGTTGGCCCACGCCATGATCAACATCGCGCCTGAGCACAATTTTTCGCTTTATCCGAGCTTCGGCGATTTCTACTTTGACGCCCTGATGCCGGTCATGAATCCTTATTCGGGAAGGAGCGTTGAGTATGGTCCCCGCCATCTCACGCGAGAGACCGCACGCGCATTCTGGACCAGCGAGGACGCCGAGCAGTCAATCGGCTCGCCCGATATCGTCCATTCGAACAACTTCTGGTCGCCATTGCAAATGACGTCAAGCCGGCTGATCTACACGTTCTACGATATGGGTTTTCTCATCGACCCAACGTGGACCACCGAGGCCAACCGGCTTGGATGCTTTGAGGGCGTCTTTCGTTCATCGGTCACGGCCGATTGGGTCGTGGCGATCTCCGAAGCTTCCCGTGTGCACTACCTGAAGGTCTTTCCGCATTTCCCGGAAGATCGAATCCGCGTGATCTATCCGTGTTCGCGCTTCGCGGATTCATCGGCGGTGGGCAAGCGCCCGAAGGCGCTCGACGGTATCCCGGCGGAGGGTTTCTGGTTGAATGTGGGTACGGTTGAGCCCAGAAAGAACCAGCGGCGTCTGGCGCAAAGCTACGCTGACTATCTCGAAGCTGGCGGCGAGCCCATGCCTCTCGTGCTGGCCGGTGGCAAGGGCTGGCTCATGGAGGATTTCCAGAAGCATCTGGCCGAGCTTGGTATTGAAGCGCAGGTCGTGATGACCGGCTATGTGACGGACGAAGAGTTGATCTGGCTATACAGGAACTGCTACGCGAATCTTTACCCGTCACTGTTTGAAGGCTTCGGACTGCCGGTCCTCGAAGGGATGCAGTTTGGTGCGCCGACTATCACCACCACTTCGAGCTCGGTACCCGAGGTAGCGGGCGATGCCGCAATCCTGTTGGACCCCGAGGACACAAATGGCTGGACGCAAGCCATGCTTCGACTTGTAGCGAATCGCAACGAGCGGGACGCACTGAGCATTGCATCCGTGAAGCGGGCCGGGCAGTTCGACTGGCAGCGGAGTGCAGGCGATCTGCTGCAGCTTTACGAAGATGCAGTGGCGTTGCCGAAACGACAGGTAACGAAATGAGAGCAGTGGTTACCTTATAGTCAATGCCGCTTGATAGACTCTCGAAAATCATCACAGTTATTTCCGGCCGTTTGCAAAGCAGCCTTTCGGGATACTACAGAACTGAGGTCTATCGATGCCATGTTTCAGTACCAATGCCAGCAGGTCCTGTTGTCCTCCGCCTGCGTCTCGTAGCATCCGCAGTGGCCGTGAAGGGTGTCCATGAGCGCTGCCGTCCTCGTATCGGGCGCCAACGGATTCGTTGGGCGCACAGTAGTAAAAGCATTGATCGAACGAGGCGATGACGTCATCGGTCTGGTGCGGCGTCCGCAATCAGATATGCTGGGGGTGCGTGAATGGGTGCTTGAAGGGGACGGTTTTGCCGGCATCGAGGATCGCTGGCCTCCCAGCTACAGATGCGGCTCGGTCATTCATCTCGCCGCCCGCGTGCACATGATGCAGGACACTGCTACCGACCCGCTGGCCGCGTACCGGGAGACTAACGTCAGAGGGACTTTACGGCTTGCAAAAGCATCCCATGCGGCTGGCGCCCAGCGCTTTGTTTTTGTCAGTAGCGTCAAGGCGGTGGGCAATAGCGATCATGGCCGACCGCTGCGCGAGTTCGACCAACCCGCTCCGAATGACCCTTATGGCGTGTCTAAATTGGAAGCCGAGCAGGCGTTGCTTGCGTATGGTGTTGAAAGCGGTCTGGAAATCGTGATCGTGCGGCCGCCCCTGGTTTACGGCCCCGGGGTGCGGGCCAACTTCCTTCGGTTGATGCACGGGATCGCCGCGGGCGTTCCATTGCCCCTCGGCGCAATTCCTGCGCGGCGAAGCATGATTTTTGTCGGGAATCTCGCCCACGTTCTGATCCAGTGCGCAACTGATCCGCGCGCAGCCGGCCGCACTTTCAACGTCACGGATACCCATGACCTCACGGTAACCGAACTGGCTCGCATGCTGGCGGCGAAGTTGAACGCGCCCGCGCGGTTCTTGGCCGTTCCGGCATCGTGGCTTCGCTTCGCGGGCACGCTGACCCACAAGACAGAACAAGTGGAGCGGCTGATCAGCAGCCTGCAACTCGATACGAGCCTGATTTGCGAAGTCCTGAACTGGCACCCGCCTTATTCGACCGAGGAAGGTCTGTCGTTGACGGCGGCCTGGTATCGCTCGACACATTGAGACATCCGCATGCAGCTTGATTTGTCACACGCCGGTACGGCGGTCGATGCGTTCATTTGCGTACTCATAGGCGTGTGCGTGAGTGCGGTCATTTTGTGGACGTTACTTAAGACCGGGCTGGCGTGGCAGTTGGCCACTGATATCCCGAATGACCGCTCTCTGCACACTCGTCCCACGCCACGCGTAGGTGGATGGGGCGTAGTGCCCGCGCTAGCGCTGGCCATTTTTCTCTATGCACCCGATTTTCGCCTGATTGCTTTCGGCGCGTTGTTGCTTGGCATGATTTCCCAGATCGATGACCGGCGTGGCTTGCCGGCACGCGTCCGCTTTGCGGCTCATGTCTTAGTGGTCGCCGCGGCGATCGCCTGGAGCACCGTCGATACCGCCTGGTGGCTAGCGCTGCTCGCGGTAGTTGCTCTGGTCTGGGTAGTCAATCTCTACAATTTCATGGACGGTTCTGACGGGCTGGCCGGCGGCATGGCGGTATCGGGCTTCGGTTTTTATGCGGTTGCCGCGCTTGCGGCTCAGCCTTCTTTGGCGGCTGCGGCAGCGGGTGTCGCGGGGGCGGGTATCGGATTCTTGATTTTTAATTCTCATCCGGCCAAGATATTTCTAGGCGATGCAGGTTCCATACCGCTCGGTTTCCTCGCCGGCGCGCTGGGTTTCTGGGGCTGGCAACACGGCGCGTGGCCTATCTGGTTCCCGGCGATGGCGTTCGCGCCATTCGTCGTCGACGCCACTGTGACGCTTGGCCGCCGCCTGGCGCGGGGTGAAAAGGTGTGGCTGGCGCATCGCGAACATTACTATCAGCGGCTGGTGCAAATGACCGGAAGCCATGTCCGGGTTGCCGTGGCGTATTACTTGCTTATGTTGGGAAGTGGCGGGGCGGCACTCACAGCACTTCACGTGCCTCTTGCAGTCCAATGGATGCTGTTCGGGGCCTGGTACGGTGCCCTGGCGATGGTTGGCTGGCAGATCGACCGCCGTTGGCGGCAATTCACCCTTACTCAAGATAAGCATAACGATGCGAATTAAGCCTTCATGGCTCTCTTTAGCGGCATTTGGATTCGATGTCGTAGCGGTGGTCGTCGCGTGGCTCGCTGCGTATTCCCTTCGCTTCAATGGCTCGGTTCCCGACGATTTCTGGCACGGCGCCATCATCGCGCTTGTGTGGGTCGTGGTCATCTATGCGGTGATGTTTCGCATTTTCGGGCTGTATCGCGGCATGTGGGTCTTCGCGAGCTTGCCAGACCTCATGCGGATATCGAAAGCCGTCGCGAGCGGGGCGCTGATAGTGGTGATCGGCGCGGCCATGTTGCAGCCGTTGCCTATCATTCCCCGGTCAGTTCTTATTGTGTCGCCGTTGCTGCTGTTCATGGCAACGGGCGGCTCGCGCGCGTTGTATCGGGCCGTGAAGGAGTTTTATCTTTACGGCGGGCTGATCGGCAAGGGCAAGCCGGTGATCGTGCTTGGCGCCGGCACCGCCGGCGCGAACCTCGTGCGCGAACTCGCGCGTTCCAGCGAATGGCGCCTTGTCGGCCTTCTCGACGACGACCCCGCCAAGTGCGGCCGCGAAATCCTTGGTCATAAGGTTCTGGGATCAATTGGCGAATTACCGCTCTGGGCAGAACAGCTCAAAGCCGATACCGCGATCATCGCGATTCCTTCCGCATCAGTCGGTGCCCAGCGCCGCGTCGCGACAATGTGTGTACGCGCGGGTGTTAAGGCGATGGTCTTGCCCGCACTAACCGTGCTCACGCAAGGCCAGGCGTTCCTTTCGCGCGTTCGTCAAATCGACCTTGAAGATTTGCTTGGCCGCGAACCGGTGAAGATCGACATGCCGCACGTGGAAGCACTGCTGCATGGCCGCGTGGTCATGGTGACGGGGGCGGGCGGGTCTATCGGTTCGGAGCTGTGTCGGCAGATCCTGCGCTTTTCGCCGGCGCAACTGGTTGCGTACGACCTGAGCGAATACGCGATGTATTTGCTGGTCGAAGAGTTGCATGAGCGGTTCCCGGAATTGTCGGTGATTCCAGTTATTGGCGACGCCAAGGATTCCCTGCTGCTCGACCAGACCATGTCGCGCTTTGCGCCGCATATTGTGTTTCACGCGGCGGCGTACAAGCATGTACCGCTCATGGAAGAGCAGAATGCATGGGCCGCGGTGCGCAATAACGTTCTGGGCACATTACGGGTGGCGCGCGCGGCAATTCGTCATCAAGTCAGCCATTTCGTGCTGATTTCCACCGACAAAGCCGTCAACCCGACCAACGTTATGGGCGCGAGCAAGCGGCTTGCGGAAATGGCGTGCCAGGCGCTGCAGCAAACCGCGCCACGCACGCAGTTCGAGACAGTGCGATTTGGCAACGTGCTAGGCAGCGCGGGCAGCGTGATTCCGAAATTCCAGCAGCAGATTGCGAAGGGTGGACCGGTGACGGTGACACACCCGGAAATCACGCGCTTTTTCATGACGATTCCCGAGGCCGCCCAATTGGTGTTGCAGGCGTCGAGCATGGGGCGCGGCGGCGAGATCTTTATTCTCGATATGGGTCAACCGGTGCGGATCGTAGACCTCGCGCGCGATTTGATTCGCTTATATGGTTTCACGGAGGAGCAGATCCGAATCGTTTTCACGGGTTTGCGCCCAGGCGAGAAGCTATACGAAGAATTGCTCGCCGATGACGAGACCACTACCCGTACACCGCATCCAAAATTACGCATCGCGCAAGCGCGCGGAGTTGCTGATCACTTTCTCGATGAACTGCTGCCGTGGCTAATGCAGCATCGCGTGTTGGCCGACGAAGAAGTGCGTCGTGACCTGCGGCGTTGGGTGCCTGAATATCAAACGTCTATCCAGCCGGTCTTGCAATCTATTCAGTCTGCGAATCGGTAATCCACCTCCGCATGCGATTTCGATAAGGTCCAGGCTCGGCAGGCTTAGCCGCTAGGGAGGGTCTGTTCAGATCCTACTCACCTCTGTTTTACCGTAAGGCGCTCCAGCACGTTACTTAGGACGTTTTCCACAAAGTCCGCATCGTCGGGGACATGCAACCTTCTTTTCGACGCAGCCCCGTCCATCGGCTCGCTCGCGTTAGTAAAGCCCTTCATCAAAAAGTCAACGGAGTTCGATTATGGACCTGAGGATATAGTAGACATTATGTAGTCCCGATTGATAGGTCACTACTCAACGCTAAAGCGCCGGAGATTTTTTTCGTAGAGGTTTCAAAGGAAGCTACCGTAAAAGGCACTCGACAGCATCTTAGCTCCGGGATTTGGCAAGGATCTCCGAAAAGTGCCAGGGCTACGACCTAGTTTCTCGCAACGTTGGTATGCGCAGCCTCTGAATACTTGACTTCATATTGGACGGGACATCATAAGTCGGCTCTCCATATGGTGAGCGAAAACAACCGGATGGAAAACCGTAAGCGGTCCGTTGTCAGCGTCTAGCGGAAGCGCCTCATAGTGGCGACCATATGTCCACGTAAATCAACGTGGACATCTATGACTGACATCACCTCAGAGTTAAAAGCGCGGCTTATTGTAGGCCGCAAGCAGGACGGTCGATGCGTGTACGACCCGAAAGCCAAGCGAGAACTGATCGAGGCCTGCAAGGTGCCGGGCGTGTCCGTCGCACGTCTCGCACTGGACCACGGATTAAACGCGAACTTGTTGCGTACGTGGGTTACGGCTGATAAAAAACGGCGGGCGAGCACCGGGATCGTGCCGGTGGCTAAGACCTTGAACCCGGCGGCAGCGGCTTTCATACCCGTGCTTCCAACTCAGGCCCAGCCAAGGGAGACTGCACCTCGCTTGGAGATTCGATTTCCCAACGGCATCAAGGTTGAATTCGATGATGCTCGTGACGATCAGTTGCTGTCACTACTAACCACGCTGAGTACCTTGCCATGTTTCGATTCGACGAAGGCTTGAAGGTCTTCCTTCACCGCGACGCCATCGACGGTCGTAAAGGGATTAACGGGTTGGTTGCATTGGTCGAGCAAGCATTGAAACTCGACCCGTTCGCTCCCGCGGTTTATGCCTTTACCAACAAGCGGCGCGACCGTGTAAAGCTCGTCCTGTGGAACCGAACGGGCTTCTGGCTATTGATCAAACGGTTAGAGGCAGACCGCTTTGCATGGCCCCGCGAGGCGGCAGTTCTTGAGCTGACGGTGGAACAGTTGCACTGGCTGCTCGACGGTGTCGACCTGGCGGCCATGAAGAAGCATTCGGCCCGTCACTACATGCGCGCGAGCTAGCCGCGCTCACGCGTACGACCGGTGCATCTCGTTCATTGTCTGTCCCATCCACGAGACGCCGGTCAGATGTTTAGAAATTCCCGTAAACCTACGAAGGCTCGCGATTGGCTATTGTTACGCCATGGCCCGCGACATTCACAAACCCCACTCGATCACCGCCGAAGAGCTCACCGAGCTCATCGCTGAGCGTGATGCGGCGCTTGCCGATAGCCGAGCGTTGCGCGGCGAACTACGGGTGACCAAGGTCGAACGCGACCTTCTCAAGGAACAACTCAAAGCGTTCCAGCGCCAGTTGTTTGGCGCCAAGAGCGAAGCACGTAGTGCTGAGCAGCGGGACCTGTTTCTGAACGAAGCCGAAGCGCTTGCCCCCACCGCAGCGACGGCGCCGGCACAATCTGACGAAGCTGAAACTGAGGTCGCGGGTCATAAACGTAAGAAGCCCGGTCGAAAGCCGCTCGATCCTGCTCTGCTGCGTGAAGTGATTCGCTACGAATTGCCCGAATCAGAACGTACCTGCCCAAACGACGGCACGACGTTGATCGAGATCGGCGTCGAAGTCAGCGAGCAGCTTGACATCGTTCCACAGCAAGTACGGGTGATTCGTCACGAGCGCGTGAAGTACGCGTGCGCAGAGTGTGACCAGGGCATCAAGGTTACGCCGGCGCGTTTGCGCATCATCTCGAAGGGTTTGTTCACCGAAGCGGCGCTGGCCTGGTTCGTGGTGTCGAAGTTCGTGGATGGGTTGCCGCTGTACCGCATTGCGGCGCTGCTCAAACGCTTTGGCGGTGACATCTCGCGCAATACGCTTGCGGCCAGTGTCGTGCGCCTGGGGGAGGCGGTGCAGCCCATCATCAATTTATTGCGGGATCACTTACTCGACAGCGAGATTGTGTTCGGTGACGAGACCACCGTGCAAGTGCTCAAGGAGCCTGGGCGAGCGGCGCAAACCAAGAGCTATATGTGGTGCCAAATCAACGGCAGCGGGCGACCCGTGCGGCTCTTCGGATATGCACCCGGGCGTGGCACGCAACACGGGTCAAACCTATGGGCAGGCATGCGCCACGGCGCCGTGCTGATGAGCGACGGCTACGAACCATACAACGCGATCGCGCAAACCCATGGCGCCGTGCATTTAGGTTGCTGGGTTCACGCGAGACGTTACTTCGTGAAAGCGGAAGACGGGTTACCCAAAGAGGCGCGTGGTGTACATCAGCCGTCCACGCAATTCATCCATCTCATTGCCAAGCTCTATGCGGCGGAGTCGCACGCGCATAAGAAGTCCAACTGGCGAGCGCGCTTACGTCGGCGCTACAGTCGTGCAGTGCTCACGGAAATCAAGAGACTCCTTGACCACCATCTCGATACGACTGCGCCGAGCGGAAAATTAGGCGAAGCCCTGAAATATCTTGCCGGTCAGTGGCCAAAACTGATTCGCTATGTGGAAAACGAAGCGTGGCCCATTGATAACAATCCAGCTGAGAATTCGATTCGTCCATTTGTAGTCGGACGCCGAGCATGGTTATTCGCTGACTCTGTGGGTGGGGCTAAAGCGAGCGCGAACCTGTACTCGCTCGTCCAAACGTGTGTCGCAAATCGTGTCGACGCTTATCGATATCTGGTCGACCTATTTACGGCGCTGCCCTATGCCAAGACCGCCGACGACTACGAGGCCTTGTTGCCTTGGAACCTCGGCAAACCCGAACGGGATGCCTCGGCATAATCTATTCCAGTCCGAGGTGTGTCCTTCACCGACCGCTTACGGAAAACCTATGTCGCCCTTCGAGTACGTACGTGCCGCATATCGCCTTCGCCGTAAGCTCGCGGTTGAACTACTTATGTTATTGGCGCTCGCTGTAATTGTCACTTATCACGTAATGACCGGTTCAGTCTTGGACTGCGTCTTGCGTTGAGTCCAGAGGCCATCACAGCCGGTGAAGACGGGTGACCCTCGATCATCAACACTGCCCTGCAGTGGTCGACGAAACGCACATCTACGCATTCAAATTTTCGAAAATGTTCAGGATAGTTTGGAAGTACCCTGTCGTCCACTCAGAATGTCCCCGTCAGAGCATCACGGCTATATGTATTAATACGTCTCCTTTCTAATGCCGCTAACGCAGCGCTCGCTGCGAGGGCCCGCTAGTGATAGAACTCTGTGCCCACTTCATCTTTTTGCGTCGCACGTGATGTTGCTGAGATAACAGACGTCAAGTGGTGTATTGCATCTTCGCTAACCTAAACAAAATTCACACGGAATCAGGTTGTGTCGGAAATTTCGTTATGCAAAACAAAGGAGGAAGGTGTCGTTGAACCTTATAAGGCGGTGCCCATCTTCGTGCTGAATTGCCGTCTCCCGTTCCATAAAAAAATTCCCACGGTTAGGATAATTCTTAGCTCTCTCAGAGCTGGTTGAGCTGCGCGGGCACTTCGTCGATATTTAAAAAATTTAGTTATCCTATCTATTAGGTATTCGATTTGTTAAATACGTATGAATTTGTCGAGGTTTGCGACCACGCGTCGACTAATCGGGATTCAAAAAAGATGCCTCTATACCGTACTTGTTCCAGCCTTGACTTTCGCCGTGGCCTGCGACGATGAAGAAATCGGGTCTGCTATTGGAGCACCCGATGTCAACCATCGATTGGAGCAACACTATGACGTTACTAACAAGTCTTCGCGAGCTTGACTGGACTCGCGGCATTCGATTCTGGATTCTTGTCGCAGCGATTTTCGCCACGTCAGAAACCGCATTTTTATTCCGGCGTGCGGCGCTCATGCATCGTAAGGGCGGGGGCGACAATGTATAGTAGATTTATAGGACTACATTGGATCGTTCGCCGTGTGATTCTCGCCGTGATGTTCTATGTGATTTTCGCGGTCGATATCGGTTGTTTCCCTAAAAGCGATTTCACAGTTTCGCTTATGCTAGTTTCTTTGGGCGGTCTGTATCTCGCGATCGGCCTAGGTCGACCAACCCTCATCTTCATTCGCCTATTGCTCAAGGTCATGATCATCTTGCATTATTGGGTGAATCGATAATCTAGAAAGAGAAGGATGATGTTCAGCCAGCGCCTGCTTTTCTTGTAGTAGGGCGTTGGCCAAATCGTGGGAATGATAGCTAAACTATCGAAAAACCGTTGACCGGTAAGCAAATTACCCCGCTCTTGGCGGCAGGCATGAACCCCATGGTATCGCTGCCGTCACGACCGCGCCGAAAGCGTCTGTCTACAAAGCGGCGTGCGCAACCCTCGGGAAATGCGGTAGTGATATTTCTGCCGTCTCAGTTGCTGGGTTTGCGTACAGCGACGCGACGCCGGGAACGGATATATTTCGTTTTGGATTTGGGCGCGGGACATCTAAAAAAAAGCCGCGCCCGTACAGGGCGCGGCGCGTTCTAATTCACCTATTGGCGGTAACAAAAACGGGCGCTACTCTTCTTGACGCGCTCGTCGCCGATGGTCCTGCTCGATCCTGCGACCGTTGTGAGAAGTCCATGCGAAAAATAAAGCTATTAAAGCTGCTGCACCAATCACCCCAATAGAAAAGTTCATCGTTAATCCCTCTTGCAGTAAAAACCTGCGATGCCAAGAAGAGCGGCGCAAATCAAGAAACTAGCGACATCCTCAACTGCGGCGAGATTCCAATTCGTTACAGAAGCTGCGCTCCAGCAGGCCCCCGCCAACGAGGCGACGCTAAGCAGATGAGCCAGGTGCCCGTTTGAGTGCCGCTGGGGTCGATTAGGCGCGAAGATTGATCGAAATCCTTCGACATGAATCCGATCTTTCTCGCGCGCGAGGATATGTTTTCCGTCACTGCCTTGGACCACTGAGAAATCGTGCCCGCTCAAACTGATCGAGATAAAGGGTGCGGCTTCGGTTTTCGCCATTTCTAGAAAGATTACTGTCAGGCGGGAGCTGAAATGCACCTCGCGGGTCGTTGGGTCCAGCGAAACGCGGTCTTTAATGATAGTGCCGCATGAATATCGGATCGTCACTGGAACAAGCTTCATTACGTTAAACCTCTTCGGAAATGCGAGCATTCTCCCCGACGGGAGTTCTCCCGCGGGGTTAGCGCTACAAATTACATAGCGCGGAAAAAAAGCTGAAGGGCTGGCCAATTACAAGAGATAAATCTTCGGAGCGACGATTGCACGATCGTCGCAACGAGCGCACTTCCGCTGTCGCCTAGTCGCTGGGAGCTTCAGTCGATACCATCTAAAAGATTGCTTAAAATACGAGTGACGAGACGTAAAAGCTTCGCCGGAGTTCGATGCGCGTCAGCGCGGGGATTCACAGAGTATAGAGTTCCGACGACGTGTCTTAGTTTGCAAAGCTCGCAAAAACCACATGCCTTTCTCGTCGAATCATCGATTTTGGCACTTCGGCATACCGAAGGCGGACGATCTGCGTGGTCCTACTAGCCCAATTTTCAGCCCCCTTATACCTCATGATTACCCACATCTTGGTGTGCGAAGGCTTGAGTCGATGCTTGTAAATAAGCGGAAGCGAGATTGGCTTGTGTGCGTCCTGTTTGTTATCCGCCGATGTGGCTGTGGCCGCGTAGTTGGCTTCATGTGACGTGCTTTTTTAATTTAATTACGTTTTCGGTGCGGCAGACGCGCTTAATTTGGCTAGTTTGAAGCTGCCCCCCCACCACGGCATATAACCCATAAAAAAACGGCGTCGCCGTAAGGTATTGTTTTTATAGCGAAATCGCTCGTTAAAAAAAGTGCTAGTCGGAGAAAGCTGTGGATGTTTGTCCGGCAAAAGCGCCCACCGCTTGATAGCCGTCCGCTGACAGTGGTTGACACCAACCCTTCAGATAAACGCCACGCGTCTAGTAGCCCGCACATACGATCGACCCTCCCGAGATGGCCTGTACTGTTCCCTTTCATGCGCATTGCTCAAGCAGTGTGGGCGTGCAGTCCAACCCAAGGCTTTTCCCAATCCAAACTTGGGAGGCCAAACTCCATCGCGGCATGCGCACTTGCACTGCAAGTGCTCGTAGATTATCGCGGCCGGCTCGCCGGTAAGCCAGTCACTAACCGAGGCTCTTATCTTCGCTGCGTTTGTAGCCGAGGAGGGACGCGCTCGACGTTGCGCGAAATATGGCGTGCCGCCGAGCGTGCCCACGAGGAGGCATTCAAAAAGGTCGGGCCACGAGCCTAGACAAAGTCAATGAAATCTGGTGCCCACTGGGTTGGTACCTTCGTGACTTGACCCGCACGTAATTGCCGCTGTTGACGCGCCGTTTATTCTTGATCCGCTATCTCGAACGTCTGACGACAGGGAAATGCGCGCCGCCGTTTGCGCAATGCCCGCGCCGTAACCTAGGGTGACATCCTCACGCCGCGCACAGGCTCCGCAAAAAGTCGCCCCTTGGAAATATTCACAAAGCCAGCCTTACGGCTCATCCTAAGCTCTCCACGCAATGACAAGCGCTGTAATGGCCCAGATGCAAAGTGAACGGTCTGCACCACTTTGGAACAGATCATGATGTGGTCAGTTTTTGCGTGCAAAAATTAATAAGTATTTGAATATTATAGGGATTGACAGGATTTCTAGCGTGGTGCGGTCTGGACACAACACGCTCAAAACGCCGCACCACTTGACCCACCCATACCGGTTACGGTCATCATTGCCAAAGCCCGCAAATCGAATTGCGGGCGAGGCGGTCGTGAGGTTGCCGATAAAGCAACCTCGGATTTGCTCATTCGTTCATCTGGACAATCCCGCGCGCTTACACCTTCCATACCTTGTACGGCATGGGCGGCCTCGTGCGCTTCGTTGGTTTGCCCGCCGGATGCAGAATGTGCGGTTCTCTCGATACCTTCCTAGCGCGTTCGCGAGCACCGAACACTAAAGCAAGCCCCGAAGAAATAGATCTGAGCCGATCGCGCGTCAAGCTCTCCGCACGAGATAGTCGTGGCCCGGCATTCGAATCCGCTGTCTCGGGCACAATCACGCTCGGTGTGCAATTTACACACTTGTGTGCACGCTAGCCAAAGTGGACGAATCTCACGCCTCGCGTTCCTTCGCCAATCGATGGTCTGCCTTTCCCGAGACCCCTTATACGGCGTATAAGGGGTAATTGAGAAAGCTATGGAAAAACATATCCCTTTCCGAGCGAAACATTACGAAATACTGTCAAATATTAAATAATCTCTGTCCCGCCCGGTAGATAATGTCCTTTAGGCGACGGTGCCTCGTTGACCGTCTGCTCCGGCTGTTCTCTTCCGAATGTGCGCTGCCCAACTGGAACAGGCGCGTTTTCGCGGTGAGCACAGACTAACAAATCACGACGACTGCTCGCCTGACGATTTCAGCCGGCAACAAGTTGGTGAATAGTGCAGGGTTTCTTTTCGATATGCCGCGCCGTTTTCGGTTATCGGTAATCCTTCTTAAAGACTCGAAGCTCGAGATGCTGTCGCTCGGCGCTTTCGTAACGGCTCGTTAGTTTAAGCGTCGATGCGGCTGCCATTCGCGTTGGTCGGCATTATCAAGCGATCGCGCAGAACGTTTCTTATGCTTCGCGAGAAATACGATCCACGCAGCGCACGAGTGACCCACTTAGGCGAGGCGTGATCATTGCGGTATTCGTAGGCGCTAGTGCAATTGCGAACCGCCATCGCGGACGCCGCCGCAGTCGTCACAATGATTTTGGGGCAACAGGTATGCCGCACGGCAACACGCGTTCAAAACGCTAGCCTTTCAGACCCCTGAGCAGTGATCAGGGGGAATCGGAACTGAAAATGTCTGAGTGGTTGACGAGCACGCTTACGGCCGAAACGCAGGCGTAGTTTCATGCAGAGTCCTGCCGACATTTTATTCGCTGAGACCGGCGCGCTTGATCGTGACGGATTGCGCTACGCCTGTCGCCCAGGTTCAGATCTTTGAACGGGGCGACTTACCGGAGATCACGCCCCTGCGTGGCAATGGAAAGGTTTTCACCGAGCCTATTGAAATGCGGGCTGAGCGAAGGACTCACCTCGGCGTTTCTGGTTTGCCTGACATATACGGCGGGCCGGTTCCTGTGCAGGTGCCGTAGTTCGCGGGTTCTCCGGGCGTCGACTACGCCGCTACCACGGGCGATGAAAGCGTCGGTCGGACAAACGGTGGAGGTAATTTGCTGAACCCGGCAAACGCTGGCCTTATTTGGCAAAGACAAACCCCGGCCTCGTGTCAGGTTTTGTCGTTTACAGGAACGTTCAGGCGCGTTTCTTTTGCGGCAGCGGCTCGGGTTCGCCGGCTTTTAGTCGCTCGAGGCGCTCGCTCGCCCCTGCGAGCACACCAAGTGGGGCGCCGTCGAGTTGCGCGTCGTGCATTGCCAAGACAGTCGCGACGCGGGCGCAGCCATCGGCATCGATCTGCCAGATGGCTTCGTCCCGACCTTTCACGAACGCCGCGTTCAGTGCGGCTTCAGCGTCGAGCCACGTTTGGCGCGAGATTTGACCGTATCCCGCCTCGGCGACGAACGAGGTCAGAATCAGAATTTCGGTCAGTGACTGCACGCCATTTAGCCAACCGTGCCCGTCGATCAGCGCTTGCAACGCGCAGTGGGCATGCAGCGAGAGAAGATCCGCCTCCCGTTTAGTGATTGGAACGAGAGAAAGTTTCGCGAGGCGCGCGCGGGTAGCTTGCGGGCTGCGGTTAAAGGGAAGGGTACGGGCCAATGAATAGGAAAAAGGGTTACGTTCACCGGTTAACGAACGGTGGATGCTTATGCTGAAGGGGCGTGATCCAGACGCGAACGCCCGAACTGCTCAATGACGCCGACCGCTGCACGACATTGGTCCGCGTCGAGTTGGTGGATCGTGCACGCTTTCTCGTCAATCTGCAGGGCATTCGCGAGCCACCGATAGCCTTTTGCGCGCGCCTCGAAGATTGATATTGCGTCGCGCCGCGCTTTTGTCACGGCCATCGGTTCGAGCGCTGCATGCAGCTTTGCCTTCCACTCGCGAAGCTCGGCATTCGCAAGTCGCCCAAGCGGCACGTTCCGGGTACTGCGCGAGTAAGCTCCGATCCACGCTTGACAGACCTCACAGAGCCACCGCGTGCCGCAGTCCTCGCGATACTGATAGCCCTGGCTTCCGAAGCTAGCCAATACTGCGGGCGCACCACAGTATTGGCAAATGACGTTGAGGTAACGGCTTGACCGGACGGGCGACGCGCATGGTGATCTGAGTTTCAGGAGACCCTGATCGGCACTCAGGGTCTCGCGGCACATTGTTTTTTATAAGTGTTTGATTATAAATAAGAAGATTCGAAAAATCCCCCGGATAACAAAATAAAAAATCTGGAAAACGTTTTTCGGGCATTCCGGGCTTCCGTCATCTGTTTTGACGGTCGGGTGCTGCAAAAGAGATACGTTTTATAGCGTCTTTGTGAGAAAGACCCTGTACGGCGATCAGGGTGTCGCCTCTTTCAAACCACGCAAAGTGCAAAGGGGCGCTCGATTCCCCCCAGCAGCCGCATCCAAGTCTCTGAACCGCTAAGGCCAGCTATGACGGGCTATCGACATTTGCGCTCGAAGTATCCGGATGGGTGTTAAGAAAGCCGCCCTCGACGTTGGCACAGGCGGATGCGCAATTGGACGTCTGCACGCGATATTCCGCTTCCAGAATACATGGCGCACTGGCGTACATCCAAAAAAACCGCGGACTATGCACAGTCGCGGCATGCAATCCGATTGCCCTCTTGAGACGGTGGGCAATGAGCGACGAGAAAAAATAAAAACGACGACGGCCGTGGCCGGCGATGAGTGATTCAATCCAAAGACGCGAGTGCCGCAGGCCACTGCAGGTTTGGCGTGCCGTCGTCACCTTGACATTGCCGCCAAGCCGAGAAGATGGATTATCACCAATAAATCTTTCTTCCAATGCGCACAAATCATGTTTCTGCCTCCGCTTCATGCCTTGCCTTATTTGAACGTAACGTCGTCGCCTCGTGTCGGTTTCATCAAGCACTCACCATCAGTAGGACGCAATCGTATTCATACAAAGATTGTTTAAGATATTTCAATAGGACTACAGATCGAGTTAGACGTACTGACGAGCACGAACAATCGCATCGCGTTAATTGGGTCACGCAGGCATTGTCCGCGACGATCCGGCGGGCGGAGGCAGTACTATGAGGGGCCTTATTAAACGTCGGTTGGTCCTGAATCAACCGAAACGCCAGCCGTCAATGTTCGCTGATGCAGAACTCAGGCACCTGGACGCTGTGATTCGATATGCCGTCGTGCAGGCCGAAGGCGGCCGTCCTATCACTTTCAACCCCGACTACTGGCGCGAACGAATTCGAAACTTGGCACATGCATACGAGCTTGTTCCGGCTCAACGCATGCGTCTCAAGGGAATCCTCACACTCTTGGATTTGGCTCAAGATGCACTTGCCCCGTTTAACTATGACCGATGCAAATGACCTGGCGGGGCTTGTCCAAATCGGATGACGCGTAAACGCGGTCCAGATCATCGCCTCAACTTATGGGGCATCGCGTGCGCTAAGTCGGGCGAGAAAAGCGTCCTTGTGGCGTCGCCGAAACACTGTGCGGGACGTCCCAACATCCGGGCCCATTGCATGTCGTTCGGTTCGGTGATTGCGATGGGTCCGCTCTCCCGCATTGGTGCTTTCGGTGCTTTCGGCGTCTCCTGCGATGGCGTTCAGGCGGCGGCACAACCACAGCGTCGACGCGGTGTCAGAGCCCAACCCGACGAGCTTTCCTTCTCTACAATTCAGAGGATGACCCATTGAAGCCTTTAAAAGGGAAACCTTGTAGTTATCCGCATAAGGGTATCTCCAGCTCATGCGCAGGAGCTTTTTGACAAGGCTTGGCGCCGATTCAACTGGTGGTGCGACGCGACAACTGAGTGCGCAACTTGCTCCGTATTGTTTTTGGGCGGACGCTGCGACACCGCAGTGGGCGTGTCACCGCCATTGAGCGCCGTGTATGCCCCTGCATCACCCTATGGGTTGTGTCGGGAAACCTAAAAACGCGCGCGTAGCGGCTTCGTGGCTCACAGATAACGCTAATTTCAGCCGCTTGCGGCGAAAGACATAGCAAATTCGTGAGCTTTGCAAGTCAGTGCGCGCCGCACGTAGCGGTACGATTCATTCATACACCGCGCCATCGACGCATCGACCCGAGCCTGAGGGCCCCAACTCCGTTACAACGCTTTCCAATGAACGCCATCTTCATGAAAGACGTCCCAGACGTCCGCTACTTGCATCACGTGCCGCCGTCCCGACACCTGGACGTCCTAGGCATATCGACCGCCCATGATCCGCAGCTAAGCGCGGAGCGTGCGACTAAGAACGAGCGTGTGACCGGACTCACTGCCCTCGAGGACATTCAGCTCGCCCCTTCAGCATTGTCGCTGGGCATGGTGTGGGTTGCCCGATACACCGCGGCAACGATGCACCGGCTTGCCAGGGGTGGGAAACTTCATGTACGAAGCATGTACGAGTTTCCGAGAACTAATCGATCGGCACGCGCAGCCGAACCAAAATGCGCAAAAAGTATTGCTTAACTGCCGCCCTAGCGTGCGTCGGTTGAGTAGCCTAAGTCGGTATATCGACTTGGGACCATCGGAACGCAGCCGCTTCCCTGCGTCGGGTGGATCGAACAATCATCGCTAAAGTCCTGGAATGCAAGCGTGTAGTTCCTGCAACCCAACCGTCGTATCGATTGGCACGACGGTTTACCCAAAAGCTACGACAACAAACACGTCCGATTTAAAGCGTTGCGCCACTTGTTGAAAGTATCGAATTTAAAAATGGCTAAAAATAATCAGACCGGGCTTCTGTTCGATGGATAGCCGCATGCTTATGGCACGTTCACGTACGGGCCACCCTGGGTGTATTAAGTGCGATTAGTTTCGCGTCGGCGCGTCGACGAAGCACGCTTGTCGCTTGGTTTCGAAAACTGAGTGCCTTGGCCACGTATATGTGACGTGCTTTTCGACCATTGACAGAAAACGAAGCTCTACTGAGTGCACTTTCTTGTGCGGACTTGCTAGGCCTGACCCGCGTCTTATGGCCGGGTCGCATCCGCAGCCAACCTAGTGCCCCTTTCACGAATCGTGGCTTCGGATGTTGAAAAGTTTCAGTCAAAGTAAGTCTTTTTATTCCGATCTGTGCCGCCTTGATGCGGCTCCAACTTAATCAGAGGCATATCAAGTGAAAGTGGTTATCAATTTTCGCACCTTACTCGAACGGTCTGGTCTCCCCAAGCGCTTAACGGAGGAGCTTGAAAAGCTCTTCCAAAAATTTTTATCTAAAGCGCATAGTAAAACACGGGTGACGGCGAATGCCATCTCAATTAAAACACAGGAGCGGCGCCTCTTGTCTTTGATCGCTGGTTTCAAAGAGCTAAGGCGCGATGGCTTTGCAATCGAGACACCGTGGAATATCTCGAGCAAGCATATTCGGCATCTGGTTAATGTGTGGGTGATTAAAAATAAACAGAGCCCAGGGACGGTCGAAAACAAGCTCACGTATTGGCGCACGCTGGCTGCATGGATGGGCAAACACCAGTTGGTGGGTACGGTCGACGACTACATTGCACGCCCCGAAGGATACCGGCGGTATTACGTGGCGCAGCGGGACAAATCGTGGGAGGCGGCTAACGTGAATGTTGACGGGGTCATTGCACGCTTAACGCATAACGACCGATGGGTCGCACTTCAAGTCGAGCTGCAGTCTGCGTTTGGCCTGCGTGCACAAGAGAGCATGCTGCTGCGCCCACTTCAGTGTCTGCGCGTGTCTGGCCATCTTCACGTGGCCGATGGGACCAAAGGCGGGCGTGCGCGTGTGGTGCCCATTGATGCTGAGTGGCAGTATGACTTGCTTATTCGGGCTGCGCAGATGGCAAACCCCCGCACAGGCTCGATGATCCCCGAAACCCATACGCTCAAACAATGGTATCGCCATTTTTACAAGGTGTTGGGTGACGAGGGCGTATCGCAAAAGGGCCTAGGGGTGACGGTGCACGGTTTGCGCCACGCCTATTTGCAGCGCATGTACGAGCAAGTGACCGGCGTGCCCGCGCCGATTAAGCGTCCTGATCACAAACCCGATCCGCAATTGCACCAGTTAGCGATGGAAAAAATTGTCGCTGCGGCTGGACATGGATTGGCGACCAAGGCGAGTGCCTACATCTCTTCGTTTGCGGCAATCCGGAGGATTGATGCTCCGGTGGTGAGTTGCGAGCAGGCGCTCGTCGCGCTCGCGGCAGCAAAAGGCAATAAGTCGCACGCTGCAAAGTCACTGGGCATTTCTCGCCAGGCGCTGTATCGCGTGCTTTCTAAGGTAAGCGATCCAAGCGCTCACGTGAGCAGCGGACCAGAAACGCGTGACGACGATGACGACTCCGAGGAGAGCTTGACGGTCTAAAGTTCCGAGTCCCACGACGTGTCGTCCTTTTCGTTGGAGCGGCAGCTTGATGTTTAGCCACTTCTGCATGGAGGGCGATCGACGTGGCTCGCCGGCTGCTTGACTTTGTTCTTCTTTGCTTAGGCTGGTACGGTCTACTTCGAAGAGGAGATTGTCTTGGTCGGAACAGCTTTGAGCGATTGCATTGGTCGGCGTTGGGCCGAAGGTGCAACGGAACAACGTAAAGTAAATGCACCTTCGCGTATCCCCGATGGGGACAAGGCAGTGGAGCTCGTCTTGACCGTTTTCAAGCAAGCGCTGCGTCGCCTGGGGATAGGCGACTATGTGATACGACGCGGCCTGCGCTTTGTCCATGCGCTACATGCGCAGTGCGTAACTACGGATCTGGATATCGTGGTTGTGACATCATTCGGCGCGTTCGTCGTATGTGTAATGTCGTTTCAGGGAAGCGTCGAGCCAGGCCCCAACGTCGAGACATTGATCGCCGCGGGCCCGGGCGGTCACCCAAATTCCTCTATATGAACGGCCCCCTTTGCGCCGGGCTTTCTTGTGCGTTGAAGAACAGGATAGGTTGCAGCTCTATATGCGACCTTCTTGCAGCCGGTATAGCCGCTGCGGGTCTCTATGAAATCCGCTGACTCGTGCCTCATTCCGGGTGAGAGCTCGAAGCTCGCTGGAATTTCCAGGTTTCACGAATCCCGGTCTTACCTGTGCTGTCATTACACTCGATTGCCAACGCAACTTTACGACGGGATTATCCAACTCGATTGAACTGCTCGTTAAGCGGAATGCTTGCTCAAGCCGACTTCAGGCTGACATGATCTTTCGTGTACGGTCTGGCGTGCGCCAGTACTGCCCAGATGATTCGCGCCATCTTGTTAGCGAGCGCGACCATCACCACGTTCAGTGGTCTGCGCTTTTTCATCTGTTCGATCCATTCTGTAGGCTCCTTCGTGTGAAACAACACGCTACGAGCGCCATGAATTAGCAAGGTTCTCAAATAGGTGTCGCCACGCTTGCTGATCCCAAGCAGTTTTATTTTGCCGCCTGAGCCTGTTTGCCCAGGCACCAGACCAAGCCACGCTGCAAACTCGCGTCCCGATCTGAACGATTTCGGATCACCCATCGTAGCAACGGCAGCTGTCGCGGTCAGCAGGCCAACGCCGGGGATGGCAGCGATTGCATTGCACGCCTTGTCCTCTTTCATCCATGTCTGCAGGCGTCGTTCAATTTCGGCAATTTGTTTATCCAGTGCTGTCAGCCCGTTCCATTGTTCACGCAGGGTGTTGATTAGAATCGCCGGTAGACGATCGACCAACCGTTGCAACACACTTGGTATCGCCTTGTCCAACGCGGCGCGCCCCTGGGCCATCACTTCACCGTACTCAGTCAGCAAGCCACGGAGGCTATTGATCTGCATCGTGCGAAACTTCACGAGTTGCTGCCTCATCCGATGCAGCGCAAGAACGGCTTGCTGTGCCTCCGTCTTCACTGCAACCGCTTTGCTAGGCATTTGTGTTGCCATCCAGATTGCGCGCGCATCGGCAGCGTCATTTTTGTTGCCGGTATTGAAAGCCTTAACGAATTTAGCTGGCATCAGCTTTACCTCGTGACCCATTTCGATGAGCCGCCGTGCCCAATGTTGCGCACCGCTACAGGCTTCCATTCCGATCCTACAAGGCGCACGATTTGCGAAATGCTCCAGGAACACTGCGCGCTTAACCGGCTTGTTCACGATTTCACCGGTGTCTAGGTCGACCCAGTGCAACTGGATGACGTTTTTCGCAATGTCCACACCAACGGTCGTATGCTTCATTTTGGATTCTCCGGTTTGCCTGTGAAGATCTCCATCATCTAACGATTTGGGCACTTTTACGCGGTCGGCCGACGGAAGTGCGTCCCCCGCACGATCTTGTCGACGGGTGGGGGCCGTTCATTTCATTCCGGGTGTGGTCACTTCAAACTCCTCCACCCTTGGGCTCGAGCTAGGCAATTTGTAGCCGCTGGTCGCGCCGTGTAGCAGGACGTTATTTTTACCTCCTTGGCCAGCCTTGGAGGTGGGAGTTGAACGTCTTGAAGCAGCATCAGCAAAGTACCGTGTTCACGCTTCTGGAGCTCGGGAAGAGCCAGCGCGAGATTCACCGGATCACCGGAATCGAGCGCAAGACGATTCGCCGCTACATGGCGATCTTCGCGGCGCGCGCGTTTACGCCCGCAAATTCCCCCACCCCCGCGACCATCGGCTCAGAAGACGCGGGCCAAACTCCTCCACCGCCGCGACCACCGGCTTTTCAGGCAGCGGCCGTCAAGGAGCACAACTTCGATTTCGCCCGTTCATTGTGCGAGCCCCATCGGCAATGGATCGAAGAGCAAGTTCGCTTGCAACGAAACG
>NZ_FCOC02000024.1 GCF_001544455.2 Caballeronia sordidicola | reverse complement strand
TCAGGCTCCCCATTCGCTGAAATACACTCAGCATAAACGCAAAAACCCCACCCAACTCGGTGGGGTTTTTGCGTTTATAGACCGGATAACTTCAAACAGAAGTTTGCATCGACGCGAGCCAACCCTTTCTTAATCTGGAAATTCCACACCGGTAAACGCGCTCATCGAGCCGATAAAAATCTCTCAGCAAGCTTTACAAAATAGGTCGAGCCGACCGATAACAAATCATCATTGAAATCGTAGCTCGCATTGTGAAGCATGCATGGGCCCATGCCGTGCCCCGACTCGCGATGCTCACCGTCGCCATTGCCTAAAAATGCATAACAGCCGGGCTTTGCGAGCAGCATGAACGAGAAATCCTCAGCGCCCATCGTAGGTTCTACCGACGCATCCACGTTCTGTTTCCCCACAACTTCTTCCATCACCGATACCGCGAACCGCGCCTGCTCAGGATCATTAATCGTAGGCGGATAGTTCCGATAAAACTCCAGCACGCCTTCGCATTCATAAGCCGCTGCTGTCGATTCAACAATCGTCTTCATGCGTCGTTCGATCAAATCGAGTGTTTCAACCGTGAATGTTCTGATCGTGCCGCCAAGCCAGGCATCGTTTGGCACAACATTGACTGCGTCACCGGCATGAATCTGGGTAATCGACAAAACCGCCGTATCAATCGGCTTTTTGCTACGTGTAATGATTCCCTGCAGCCCGTTGGCAATCTGCATGGCCGCAAAGATCGGATCGTGGCCGTTATGCGGCAGCGCTGCATGCGACCCAATCCCTTTGACGGTAATGCGAAACTCATTGCTTGAAGCCATCAACGGGCCTTCCGTCACACCAAACGTACGCGCCTTCATACCCGGCCAGTTATGAACGCCGAACACGGCATCGACGGGAAACTGTTTGAACAGGCCGTCGTTGATCATTGCTTTTGCGCCTGCGCCTCCTTCTTCGGCCGGCTGGAAAATAAACACGATAGTGCCGTCGAACTTGCCATGCTCAGCCAGATGTTTGGCCGCGCCGAGCAACATGGCCGTATGGCCATCGTGACCGCACGCGTGCATGCGCCCGGCGTTCTGTGACTTGTGATCGAACGTATTCAGTTCGACAATCGGCAAGGCGTCCATGTCGGCGCGCAAGCCAATGCTTCTTGAACTGGAGCCGCGCTTCAAGACGCCGACCACGCCGGTTTTCCCCATCCCGCGATGAACTTCCAGACCCCATCGTTCAAGGTTTTCTGCCACGAGTTTTGCTGTTCCGACTTCTTCGTAACGAAGTTCCGGATTTGCATGGATCGTTCGTCGCAAAGCTTTGATTTCTTCGTGCGACGCTTCGATTTCTGGAATCAGATTCATAAAACAAGCCCCTGTCTGAACAATTGACGTGCACGCGCTGTCATCCGCGTTAGTTGTTCCATTCTACGCCCGCGATTATTTATCGATGTCCAGGACGGTGGGCGCCAGCCAACCGTAATAAAATTGTGTCCTTCTGGCGGATTTCGCCAGTTTCCATCGGATACCTGCATGAACGCTCCCGCCGAATTCGTCCGTGCCGTGTGCCCGCACGACTGCCCCGACACATGCGCCATGCGCGTCACAGTAAAGGACGGCCGCGCGGTCAAGATTTCGGGCGACCCGGATCATCCGCCGACCCAGGGCGTACTTTGCACAAAGGTGACGCGATACGCCGAGCGCACGCATCACAAGGATCGGCTTCTGACTCCCATGCGCCGCATTGGCCGCAAGGGCGAAGGCCGGTTCGAGCCGCTTGGCTGGGATGAGGCGTTAAAACTCGCCGCCGACCGGCTGGGCGAAATTGCTGCACGTTCGCCCGAAGCGATCGCGCCTTACAGCTATGCCGGGACGATGGGCCTCGTGCAGGGCGAAAGCATCGCGGCACGGTTTTTTAACGTTCTTGGAGCATCCCGGCTGGACCGGACAATCTGCGCCGCGGCCGGCGCCGCAGGCTTGCGCTACACGTATGGCGGGAGTCTCGGCATGCACACCGAATACTTCGAGGAAAGCGAATTGATCCTGATTTGGGGATCAAATCCGATTGCATCGAACCTGCATTTCTGGACGCGGGCGCAAGAAGCCAAGCGCCGCGGCGCGCGTCTGATCGCAATCGATCCATACAGGTCACTGACTGCGGAAAAGTGCCATCAGCATATTGCGTTGAAGCCCGGGACCGATGGCGCGCTGGCGCTCGGCATGATGAATGTGCTGATTGAAGAAGGCTTGATCGATCAGGACTACATTGCCGCGCATACGCTGGGTTTCGATCAACTGAAAGCCCGGGCAAGCGACTATCCGCCTGGGCGCGTTGCGGAAATTTGTGGGATCGACGCACAGGTCGTGATTGATCTCGCGCGCGCTTTCGGTTCGACGAAGAAGGCGTCAATACGGCTTAACTATGGCATGCAGCGGGTGCGCGGCGGCGGCAATGCAGTTCGCGCGATCGCATGTTTACCGTCGCTGACTGGCGCATGGCGCGAGCGTTCGGGCGGTTTGCTGCTTTCGTCGTCGAACTGGGCGCCTGTTGACGTCAACGCGCTCGAACGGCCGGACTTGCTGCCGGGGTGGCCATCCAGATTGCCGCGTTTGGTGAACATGAATGCCATCGGTGACGCACTGCTGCATCCTGGCGACGCCACGTTCGGTCCGAAGATCGAGGCGATGATTGTCTATAACTCGAATCCCGTAGCGGTCGCACCGGATTCGGCGAAAGTCGCGGAGGGTTTTGCGCGCGAGGATCTGTTCACGATCGTGCTTGAACATTTCCAGACCGACACCGTCGATTACGCCGATCTCGTTTTTCCGGCGACCACGCAGCTCGAACATCTCGATGCTCACAAGTCCTACGGTCACACGCACGTGATGGCGAATTTGCCTGCGATCGCGCCGGTGGGCGAATCGCGTGCGAACACGGAAATCTTCCGTGGCCTCGCAAAAGCCATGGGACTGACGCATCCCGCATTATTCGAAAGCGATGACGAGGTGGCATCGAAGGCATTCAGATGGAACGATCCTGCTCTCGCCGGCGTGAACTGGGCGACGCTCAAGTCAAATGGCTGGGCGCAACTCAAGCTTCCGGAAGCGCCGTTTGCGGAGGGTGGATTCCGCACGCCATCGGGGAAATGTGAGTTTTTCAGCGAACGTCTTCAACGCGCGGGACTTGAACCGGTGCCCGATTATCTGCCGCCCTATGAATCGGCCGAATATGCGCCGGCGCTGGCCGCGCGTTATCCGCTCGCGATGATCTCGCCGCCCGCGCGCAACTTCCTCAACAGCAGCTTCGTCAACGTCGACAGTCTTCGTTCGACCGAAGGCGAGCCGCACCTCGATATCCATCCCGCCGACGCTCACGCGCGCGAAATCGCCGATGGCGAAATGGTGCGCATCTTCAACGACCGCGGTTCCATGCAAGCGCGTGTGCGCGTGACGGACCGGGCACGTGAAGGCGTGGTGATCGGATTGTCGATCTGGTGGAAAAAGCTCGCGCCCGACGGTTGCAATGCGAATCAGGTTACAAGCCAAGCGCTCACCGATCTCGGCGGTTCCGCGACATTTTATGACTGTCTCGTGGAGGTCGAGGCCGCTTATTAAATTCGATGAAAACGACGCGCGGTAAAGGGAAAAGGTATGTGCCACTCAGTTTTGATGCTGGCGTCTAACCCGGTTGTCGGAAAGTGATCCAGCCGTTACGATGCGCTAGAGACAATTTTCGCACGACCATTCTAAAATCATACAAAGGAGACGCCGTATGGAAAAAATCTGGCTGAAGTCCTACCCGGCGGGCGTGCCCGAGGAAATCGATGCAACGCGCTACAACTCGCTTTCCGACCTGCTGCTGGAGAGCTTCCGCGAGAATCGCAGCAAGCGCGCGTTTGTCTGCATGGGCAAGGCGATCACGTACGGCGAGCTCGACACGCTTTCGACCCGGCTTGCCGCATGGTTCCAGGCACGCGGCCTGAAGCCGGGGGCGCGTATCGCGATCATGATGCCGAACGTGCTGCAATATCCCGTGGCTATCGCGGCGATCCTGCGGGCAGGGTATGTCGTGGTGAATGTGAACCCGCTTTACACGCCGCGCGAGCTCGAGCATCAGTTGCGCGATTCGGGCGCACAAGCCATCGTCGTGCTCGAAAACTTCGCGCATACAGTGCAGTCGGTCGTGAAAAATACGGCCATTCAGCACGTTGTGGTCGCCACCATGGGCGACCTGATGGGCGTGAAGGGCATGATCGTCAATTTCGTCGTGCGTCATGTGAAAAAGCTCGTGCCCGCGTGGGATCTTCCCGGCCATGTCAGCTTCAACACAGCACTTCGACAAGGCGCAGGCGAAACGCTCAAGCCCGTGAGCCAAGGTCCGAACGACATCGCTTTCCTTCAGTACACCGGTGGCACGACCGGTGTGGCGAAGGGCGCAATGCTGCTGCATCGGAATTTGATCGCCAACGTCCTGCAGTCGGAAGTGTGGCTCGAGCCCGGGCGCAGGAACCGGCCGGATATCGACCAGTTCGTGAGCGTTGTGGCGTTGCCGCTTTATCACATCTTCGCGCTGACCGTGTGCGGGTTCCTGACGATCCGGACGGGCGGCCTCGGCGTCCTGATTCCGAATCCACGCGACATTCCCGGCACGATCAAGGAACTCAAAGGCTTCGCGATCAACACGTTTCCCGCCGTGAACACGCTGTACAACGCGCTGCTGAACAACCCGGAATTCGCGAAACTGGATTTCTCGAAGCTGATCGCGGCAAATGGCGGCGGCATGGCGGTGCAGGAAGCCGTGGCGAAACGCTGGTTCGAGACGACGGGCGCGCCGATTATCGAAGGTTACGGGTTATCCGAAACATCGCCGTGCGTGACGTGCAATCCCGTGACTGCCACGACCTATACTGGAACCATCGGCTTGCCGTTTCCGTCGACGGAAATCTCTATTCGCGACGACGACGACAACGAGGTGCCGCTCGGCCAGCCCGGTGAAGTCTGCATCCGCGGACCTCAGGTAATGGCGGGTTACTGGAATCGGCCCGATGAAACCGCGAAGGTGATGACGCCGGATGGCTTCTTCAAATCGGGCGATGTCGGAGTCATGGACGAACACGGATATGTGAAGATCGTCGACCGGAAGAAGGACATGATCCTTGTGTCGGGCTTCAACGTATATCCAAACGAGATCGAGGACGTGGTTGCCAAGCTTCCTGGCGTGTTCGAAGTTGCGGCCGTTGGCGTGAAAGATCCGGCGTCGGGCGAAGCGGTCAAGCTGTTCGTGGTGCGCCGTGACCCGCATCTGACCGAGGCCGATGTAATCGCTTACTGCAAGGAGCGCCTGACGGGTTACAAGCGACCGCGGACAATAGAATTCCGCACCGAGTTGCCCAAGAGCAATGTGGGCAAGATCCTGCGAAGAGAGTTGCGCGACGGCAACGCCTGACGTTTCCGGCTGGACGAAAGACCCTACAAGTCGAAGAAGCCTCCACATCGAACGATGCGGAGGCTTTTTCATTGCCGCGCTCGAAACAGACGCGCAAGACGAAAAAAAGGCGCCCGAAGGCGCCTTTCAAGACAACTGTTTTATTACGACTTATTAGAACTTATGGCGAATACCGACGATCGCTGCAACCTGGTTCGACGTCGACGACGGCGACAGGCCATTGATCTGCGCCGTGGACGTTACGCCGGCCGAGTTCGTACCCGACGAGTGTTGGTAGATACCATCGACATAGACGTCCGTGCGCTTCGACAGGAAGTAGTCGGCACCCAGGACACCTTGATGGATCTTCTGGCTGGCGACGCTGTAGCCCTTCGTGTAGTCGTACGCAACGCCCAGCAACAGCGCCGGGGTCAACTGGTACTTGAAGTTGGCTTCAGCATTGTGGAACTTCGCCGTGCCGGCCAGCGTCTGCCCGCCTGTACCAACCAGGCCGGTTTCGCCAAGATCCTTGAACTGCGTGTTGCTGTACGTGGCGCCGATCGTTGCCGGGCCGAACGTGTAAGCGCCGCCCGCCGAGATGATCTGCTGCGTCTTGGCCGACGCATAGCCCGAATACACTTGCGAGCCGGTCATGTTCGAACCCGTTGCGCTCGACGTTGCGTTGTTGCCGAAGAACGAGAAGTTCGGGTTCTTGACGTTGACGTAACCCGCGCCCAACGTCAGCGGACCTTGCGCATAACCAATACCGCCCGACCAGATCTGGTTGCGGTTGTACTGGCCTGCCACGCCGCCGAGGCTGTACAAACCGCCGAACGTGATGCCGGAGTAGTTCGCGCTCGTGTACTTGATCGCGTTGTTCACGCGGTTCGAGTTGTTCATGTTGTCCAGGTCGCCCGGGTGAGCGCCGTAGAAGGTGCCCCACTGGCTACCGACTTCCAGCGCGCCGGTGTAGTCAACCACCGAGTCATATTGACGACCCAGGGTGACCGTGCCGAATTGCGACGACAGGCCAACATACGCTTGACGGCCGAACTCGTCGCCGCCTTGACCCAGCTTGCCGGTGAACGCATTGAAGCCGTTTTCCAACACGAACAGCGCCTTCAGGCCACCGCCCAGGTCTTCCGTGCCACGCAGACCCCAGCGGTCGCCTTGCAGATTACCGGCGCTCGTGGAATACAGCTTTTGACCAGCCGAGTTGTTGTTGTACACAAAACCAGCATCGACAATACCGTACAACGTCACGCTGCTCTGAGCGTGCGCGGCGCCAGCAAACGTACCTAACGCAGCCAGAGCGAGAAGCGACTTTTTCATTGATGATCTCCAAAGGGTTGAAACTGTTTGGCGAGGTCACTGTTCTAGCGCCAGTGTGTTGACGTCCCCGCCGGGTACTTCAAAATTGAAGTTGAACGTAATGTAACAAAGAGCTTTTTGGCAACAAAGGAAAAGCCGTCGCTCCGTTTCCCTCGTGTGACGTTTACGCAACATGCGCTAAAATCAAAGCCTTACGGCGTTTTGCGACCCGTATTTGCCCTAGTTACAGGTTTTTCAGAGTACGTTTTTGCAAGTTGATCGTCTCCTTACGAATACAAATCGGTAAGGAGATCGAAATAGGAGTTTTGAAATGACACTCGATGAACTGATCTCCGAGTTCGATCGTGGACTGCGCTCAATGGCCGGTGTTTCGCGGATGTCGCGGCCGGTACCCGAGCCGCAAGCGGCTTATGTCGATGCAACCGATGCGATCGAGCATCCCGCGGAGACAGCATTGACGGCCGAAGAAAAGGCGCATTCAGCGGGGCTGATGCGCGTGAATCATGTGGGTGAGGTTTGCGCACAGGCGCTGTATCAGGCTCAAAAGCTTGCGACCAGGTCCGAGCCCTTGAAGCGAGGCTTTGAAGAAGCGGCGCGTGAAGAAGAAGATCACCTCGCATGGACCTCGCAACGCCTGCGCGATCTCGATTCGCGGCCGAGCTTGCTCAATCCGCTGTGGTACACGGGGTCGCTCGCGCTCGGCTTTCTTGCTGGCCGGTTTGGTGATCGCGTGAGTCTCGGTTTCATGGCCGAGACCGAGCGGCAGGTCGAAAGGCACCTGAACAGCCATATGACGAGTTTGCCGGCCAATGACTATGCGTCGCGGGCGATCGTCGAGCAAATGCGAGTCGACGAAGCCGCGCATGCCGTCGCGGCGACGGAAGCGGGTGGCGTTGAACTGCCGTTCCCGGTACGAGCGCTGATGCGCGCGACATCGAAAGTCATGACGCGCACGGCGTACTATATTTAACTAGTCGCGCTTCGCTTGGCAGATTCGCTGACGCCTCCGGTCACCATGCGGGAGGCGTTTTCACTATTGTGCTCCGATCTGCACTTAATCCGGCCCGAATTCCTCTGTTTGGGCTTAAATGCGCCGAAATTTCTTCCCACCCTCCCGCCTCTATTCACGTACTACCTTCACATTCCTCACTACATCATTCATTCGTAACGCTTTTCGAAAATTGGACGTACTTTAGCGGTCTGCGCTAAGTCATTGTTCTAGCAAACAAATTTCGTCAAAAAATGCC
This sequence comes from Caballeronia sordidicola, assembly GCF_001544455.2. Taxonomy (GTDB): domain Bacteria; phylum Pseudomonadota; class Gammaproteobacteria; order Burkholderiales; family Burkholderiaceae; genus Caballeronia; species Caballeronia sordidicola. The sequence goes on along the minus strand of NZ_FCOC02000024.1, from coordinate 80,942 downwards.
GGTTCATATTGACCGGCGAAATGCCTTCCTCTACAGTGGGAAATGGTGTGAGAAAGTGTATTTTTGTGTGAGTCAGCGGACACTTTCAGGCAATATTCCAACAAAGTCGCAACTGCCACTAGGCGGGAAGAGGAGAGGGCGAGTGTTCCAAGGGGCTTCAGCGCTGTCGCTCGATGCGAAAGGACGGATGTCCGTCCCGTCTCGCTATCGCGAAGCGCTGCAAGGACAGGCAGAAGGCCGGGTGACGCTCACAAAGAGCCCGGATGGATGCCTGTTGCTCTTTCCTCGCCCGGAGTGGGAAATCTTCCGTTCAAAAATCGCCGCGCTCCCCATGGACGCAATCTGGGTTCGCCGTATCTATCTTGGCAACGCCATGGATGTCGAACTCGACAGCGCTGGGCGCGTGCTGGTATCGCCGGAATTGCGGGCAGCGGCCACGCTGGCTAAAGACGTGACGTTGCTTGGCATGGGTAATTACCTGGAAGTGTGGGACGCCGCGACATACGCGGAGAAGGAAAAGGCGGCAATGGCGCAAGGCATGCCCGACGCGCTGAAGAATTTCACGTTTTGACGCAGAGCTAAAGAACATGGCCCCTGCGATGAAAAACGAGTTGCAGCATCGCACGGTGCTGCTGGATGAAGCGGTCAATGCGCTGATTACGCGCGTGGACGGTACTTATATAGACGGAACGTTTGGGCGCGGCGGTCATAGCCGTCTCGTCCTGACGAAACTGGGCGAAGCCGGCCGGCTGATTGCCTTCGACAAGGACCCGCTGGCCATCGCCACGGCAGAACAGATTCAGGATTCGCGGTTTTCGATCGTGCATGAGAGTTTTGCCTCGTTAGCCGATGCCGCTGCCGAGCGAGGCGTTGGGAAGGTGTCGGGCGTGTTGCTGGATCTGGGTGTGTCGTCGCCGCAAGTGGACGATCCGGATCGCGGCTTCAGTTTCAGGGCCGACGGCCCGCTCGACATGCGGATGGACCCGAGCCGCGGCGAATCTGCCGCGCAATGGCTGGCGCGGGCAACGATGCAGGAATTGACGGAGGTGATCAGAGATTATGGGGAAGAACGGTTTGCTTTTCAGATTGCAAAGGCGCTTGTTGCTCGCCGGGCAGAGTCCGATCGTCTTGGGCCTCTCGTCACCACGGGCGAGCTTGCCCAAATCGTGGGTCATGTCGTCAAAACCCGTGAGAAGGGCAAGGATCCGGCAACCCGCACCTTTCAGGCTATACGGATTCACATCAATCAAGAGCTTGCGGAGCTGCAAGTAGTTCTGGACGCAGCATTGGCGTTGTTGGAGCAAGGGGGGCGCCTCGTCGTGATCAGCTTTCATTCGCTCGAGGACCGGATCGTCAAGCGTTTCATGCAGGCCCACGCAAGCGGGCCTGCGATCGATCGCCGCCTGCCCATTCGTGCCGCCGACATTCCCGCGCCGCCGCTCAAACTGCTTGGCCGTGTCTTCGCTTCCGAAGCCGAAGTTGCGGCGAACCCGCGAGCGCGTTCCGCAGTCATGCGGATTGCCGAGCGTGTCACTGAGCAGGCGGCGCCATGAACCGTCTGAATATCTTCCTGCTGATTGTCGTGCTGGGCTGCGCGTTGTCGGCGGTGAGCGCGTCGAACAAGCAGCGGCAGATTTTCATCAATGTGCAGCGGGCGCAGTCGCAAGAGCGCCAGTTGCAGCAGGATTTTTCGCAGCTTCAATATCAGCAAAGCGCGTTGTCCAAAACCTCGCGCATCGAGCAGTTGGCTACTACGTCTCTCAAGATGCAGCCCGTCACGACCGGCCGCACCCAATATCTGAACTATGACCCGGCGACATCGAAGGCAACGGACGCGCCGTTGCCCGCGGCGCTGCCGGCGTCGGCTCCTCCCGCACGCGGGGTGAAACGATGAAACCCGCGCCAAAGAAAACCAAGGGCGTCGCCTTCACGCCTAACCCCATTCTCTCCGTGCGCCTTCCCATGTGGCGCTCGAAGCTCGTCGTGTTCCTGTTGTTCATGGCGTTCGTCGCGCTTGCCGGGCGCGCGTTCTGGATCCAGGGTCCGGGCAATGCGTTCTTCAAGAAGCAAGGCGAAAGCCGCTACCAGCGCACGCTCGAATTGCCCGCCACGCGCGGCCAGATCAAGGACCGTAACGGCCTTGTGCTCGCGACCAGTCTGCCGGTGAAGGCAATCTGGGCGATTCCCGAAGCCGTTCCCGACGATCTTGGCGCGGACAAGCTCGGCCAGCTTTCAACGCTGCTCGACATGTCGCCGAAGGAACTGCGCTCGAAATTGTCGATGGACAAGACCTTCGTCTACGTGAAGCGCCAAGTGCCCATGGAAGTCGCGCAGAAAGTCGCGGCGCTGGACATTCCCGGCATTTATACGCGTGGCGAATACAAGCGCTTTTATCCAGAAGGCGAGATCACGGCGCATCTGATCGGCTTTACCAATATTGAAGACAAGGGCCAGGAAGGCGTGGAACTCGGCGATCAGGGCATTCTCGCCGGCACGCCGGGCATGCGCCGCGTGATCAAGGACCGGATGGGACACATCGTCGAGGACGTCGACGAACAAGTGGTGCCGCATAACGGCGAAGACGTGGATCTGTCGATCGACAGCAAGATTCAGTACATCGCTTATACGAACCTGAAGGCCGCCGTGGAGAAGTTCAAGGCGAAGGCCGGCGCAGCCATTGTGATCGACGTGCAGTCGGGCGAAGTGCTGGCGCTCGTGAATTATCCGACCTACAACCCGAACGACCGCTCGCGCATGACCGGCGAGCAGTTGCGCAACCGGATCATGACGGACACGTTCGAGCCGGGCTCGATCATGAAGCCGTTTACCGTGTCGCTCGCGCTCGATCTGCATCGCGTGACGCCGAATACGCTCGTTGAAACGGGCAATGGCCAGTTCGTGCTCGACGGCGCGCGCATTACCGACGACTCCGGTTTCGGCACGCTCACTGTGGGCGGCGTGATCCAGAAGTCGAGCAACATCGGTGCAACCAAGATTGCGATGCAGTTGAAGCCGGAAGAGATGTGGAACATGTATACGAGCATCGGGCTTGGGCAAGCGCCGAAGGTCGGATTCCCGGGCGCGGTGTCCGGACGTCTGCGCCCGTGGAAGAGCTGGCGCCGGATCGAACAGGCGACCATGTCGTATGGCTATGGTTTGTCGGCTTCGCTGTTCCAGTTGGCGCGCGCGTACACCGCAATCGCGCATGACGGACAGGTGTTGCCCGTTTCTATTTTCCGCACGCCGGGCGATGCAGCCGTAGCCGGCCCGCAAGTATTCGCGCCGACCACCGCGCGCGAAGTTCGAGCCATGCTCGAAACCGTGACGGCGAAGGGCGGCACGTCGCCGGATGCGGCCGTTCCGGGTTATCGCGTGGGCGGGAAGTCGGGTACGGCGTACAAGCACGCGGGCCGCGGCTACGATAAATCGAAGTATCGCGCGTCGTTTGTCGGCATGGGGCCGATGCCGAATCCGCGCATCGTGGTGGCGGTTTCCGTCGACGAACCCACGGCCGGCAGTCACTTTGGTGGTCAGGTTTCGGGTCCGGTGTTTTCGGCAATCGTCGGGGATACATTGCGCTCGCTGAACGTTCCGCCGGACATGGCCGTGAAGCAGATGGTCGTTTCCGACGATCCCGCTTCGGGCACGCCGGCAACGGACATCAAGAAGCCGAACGCGACGAACACAAATCCGCCGAAAAAGCTGAAGGTCTCGGCGAATACGAAGACGCACCTGGGAGTCGTTCGATGAGCGACTTGATCAGGCAACAGGCGCAGATAGCGAAGGCGGTGGCCTGGTTGCGCGCGCACGCTGATGCCAGCGCACAACTGCACGCCGACTCGCGTTCGCTCAAACCCGGTGACGTGTTTTTTGCCTATGCCGTAGATGGCGCGGACAGCCGGCCGCATATTGATGCCGCTTTCGAGAAGGGCGCTGCCGCCGTGCTGTACCAGCCGGAAAACTTCTCGGGCAAGCCGGATGCATCGCGTTCGCTTGCCGTCAAGGCGTTGAACGAACTGGCGGGGCCGATTGCATCGGCGTGGTACGGCGAGCCGACCGAATCCATGCTCGTCGTGGGCGTGACCGGGACGAACGGCAAGACGTCGTGCAGCCAGTGGCTCGCAACGGCTCTGTCCGCGCTGGGTACGCCGACCGCCGTGATCGGCACGCTTGGCAGCGGCATGCCGGGCAAACTCGTGCACTCCGGTTTCACAACGCCCGACGCGCCGCAATTGCAACGTACCTTTGCGCAGTTCAAGGCAGAGGGCGCGAAGGGCGTCGCCATGGAAGTGTCGTCGCATGCGCTGCATCAGGGGCGCGCGAACGGCACGAAGTTCGACATCGCCATCTTCACGAATCTCACGCAGGATCACCTTGATTACCACGGCACGTTCGCCGCGTATGAGGGCGCGAAGGCGAAACTGTTCGCGTGGCCAGCGCTGAAAGCGGCTGTCATCAATCGCGACGATGCAGCCGGTCAACGGATGATCGCCGCATGTCACGGCCGCACGCGAACGATTGCCTATGGGATTGAAGGCGCGTCGGACGCGACGAACGTAAAGGCCGATGCGTCGCTGGTCGCGAGCCGCGTTCGTGCAACCACGACGGGCACCGCGTTCCATCTCGATTCCGATTGGGGCACGGCCGACGTGGAAGTCGCAACGCTCGGCGAATTCAACGTGAGCAATCTGCTCGGCGTGCTGGGCGCATTGCTGGCGGCGCATGTGCCGCTCGACGCCGCGCTCGCCCAGATTGCAAAACTCGAGCCGGTGAACGGCCGCATGCAGCGTCTTGGCGGCCGCTTGCAGAATGATGAGCCGCTCGTCGTGATTGACTATGCGCATACGCCGGATGCGCTCGAGAAAACGCTGGAAGCGCTGCGGCCAATCGCGCAAGCACGCGGCGGCCAACTGATCTGCATGTTCGGCTGCGGCGGTGATCGCGATGCAACCAAGCGTCCGCTGATGGGCGCCATCGCGGAAAAGAATTCGGATTATGTGGTGATCACGAGCGACAACCCGCGCAGCGAGGATCCGCTCGCGATCATCGATCAAATCGCGGCGGGCTTTCAGGACGCAACCAGGGCGCGCCGCATTGAAGACCGCGCGAGCGCGATCCTTCAGGCGATCCGCACGGCGGCGCGCGAGGACGTGGTTGTGCTGGCCGGAAAAGGCCACGAAGCCACGCAGGAAATCATGGGCAAGAAGCGCGCTTTCTCCGATCAGGATCATGCGCGCCTTGCCCTCGCCGCTCGCGCCACGCAGGCGCGCGGAGGTGGCGAATGACACTATTTACCTTGCGCGATGCAGCGCTTGAAATCCCGGGCGCAATCGTTCTTGGCGATGAAGACATCGCGTTCGATCGTGTCTCGACAGACAGCCGCACGGCGGGTCCGGGCGATCTGTTCATTGCGATCAAGGGCGACCGTTTCGATGCCCACGACTTCCTGCCGCAAGTTGCGCAACGTGGCGCGACCGCTGTGCTCGCTTCACATCTGCCCGCCAACTTTGCTGCGCCAGCCATCAAGGTAAAGGACACGCGCGTGGCGCTCGGTGCGCTGGCGCACGGCTGGCGCAAGCGCTTTACGATTCCACTGATTGCGGTCACCGGCAGCAACGGCAAGACTACGGTCAAGGAAATGATCTCGTCGATTTTTGCAGCGGCTGTTGGCGAAAGCGCGCGGCTCGCGACGGTGGGAAATTTCAACAACGACATCGGCCTGCCGTTGACGCTGTTCCGTCTGAACGAATCCCACAAACTGGCTGTGATCGAACTCGGCATGAATCATCCGGGCGAAACTGAAACGCTCGGCAAGATTGCCGCGCCAACGGTCGCGGTCGTGAACAACGCGCAGCGCGAGCACCAGGAATTCATGGCGACGGTCGAAGCGGTTGCGCTGGAGCATGCGTCGGTGATTCATGCGCTTGGTGCCAGCGGAACCGCCGTGTTTCCCGCCGACGACAAATACGCCAGCATCTGGCGCGTCGCCGCGACGGGCAATCCGATCATGGATTTCGCGTTGCATACGGACGCTTCGCAAGCGCAAGCAGCGGTCACCGGCAAGCTGGCCGGCGCGAAGCTGCACATCACGACGCCTGCGGGTGAAACTGAAGTCGCCTTGCAAGTCCTTGGCGATCACAACGCGCGTAACGCGCTGGCTGCAACAGCGGCGGCGCTCGCCGCGAACGTCTCACTCGATGCCATCAAGCGTGGACTCGAAGCTTTCGAGCCCGTGAAAGGCCGTTTGCAAGTGAAGCGCGCGGCGGTGAAGCCGATTGAAGGCGCCACGATTATTGACGACACCTACAACTCGAATCCCGATTCCATGCGCGCGGCCATCGACGTGCTGGCTTCGCAAGCTTCGCCGCGTGTGCTCGTGATGGGCGACATGGGCGAAGTGGGCGATCAGGGTCCGGCGTTTCATCGTGAAGTGGGTGCGTATGCGGCGCAACAGGGAATCGATGCGCTCTTCGCACTCGGCGACGCAAGTATCGACGCCGCGAAAGCCTTTGGTCCCACGGCCACGCATTTCACCCATATCACCTCACTCATTGCAGCACTCACCGGCGCGGGCTTCGGACCCGGCGCCACGTTTCTCGTGAAAGGCTCGCGCTTCATGCAGATGGAGCGCGTGGTGGACGCCGTGACGAGTCCACACCAACCCGCAGCGGGCGTTATGCCTGCTGCGCACTGAAGAAGAAGGACCAGCATGCTACTCGCACTCGCGCAATGGCTTCAGAATGACGCCAGTTTTCTGCGCGTGTTTACCTACCTCACGTTTCGCGCAGTCGGCGCGACGATCACGGCGTTGTTCGTCGGACTCGTTTGCGGCCCGTGGGTGATTCGCAAACTGACGCAGTTGAAAGTGGGACAGGCCGTGCGCACGAACGGCCCGCAAACGCATCTGGTCAAATCCGGCACGCCGACCATGGGCGGTGTGCTGATTCTGTTGGGCATCGCGTTTTCCACATTGCTGTGGGCCGATCTCGCCAATCGCTTCGTCTGGATCGTGATGCTCGTCACGTTCGGTTACGGCGTGATCGGCTGGGTCGACGATTACCGCAAGGTCGTGCACAAGGACCCGCGCGGCATGTCGTCGCGCGAAAAGTATTTCTGGCAGTCGGCGATTGGATTGTTCGCCGCCGTGTATCTTGCGTTCAGTGTTTCGGAAGCGAACAACGCGCGCGTGTTCGACCTCTTCATGGCGTGGGTGCGAAGCGGTTTGTCGATGGGCTTGCCCGCGCGCGCCGACCTGATGCTGCCGTTTCTCAAATCAATCAGCTATCCGCTCGGCACGTGGGGCTTTATCGCGATGACGTATCTGGTGATCGTCGGGTCGAGCAATGCCGTGAATCTCACCGATGGTCTCGACGGTCTCGTGATCATGCCGGTGGTTCTGGTCGGCGCGTCGCTTGGCGCATTCGCCTATGTGATGGGCAGTTCCGTGTATTCGAAGTACCTGCTGTTTCCCCACATTCCGGGCGCCGGCGAGCTGCTTATCTTTTGTTCCGCAATGGGCGGCGCCGGACTCGCGTTTCTCTGGTACAACACGCACCCCGCGCAGGTCTTCATGGGTGACGTCGGCGCGCTCGCGCTGGGCGGCGCGCTTGGCACCATCGCCGTGATCGTGCGGCAGGAAGTGGTGCTGTTCATCATGGGCGGCGTGTTCGTCGCGGAAACGCTTTCCGTGATGATGCAGGTGACCTACTTCAAGTACACGAAAAAACGCTTCGGCGAAGGGCGGCGCATCTTCAAGATGGCGCCACTGCATCACCATTTCGAGTTGTCGGGATGGAAGGAAACGCAGGTTGTCGTGCGCTTCTGGATCATCACGCTGATGTTGTGCCTGTTTGGTTTGTCGACGCTCAAGTTGCGTTGATCTTTAGTTGTTCAGGGAAAAGGTAAAGCGATGTTTGGCGAGAAGTTCTTCGATCGGCCGAGTCCGATGGTGCTTGTGCTGGGGCTCGGTGAATCCGGCCTCGCGATGACGCGCTGGTGCGCGCGTCATGGGTGCCGTCTGCGCGTGGCCGATACCCGCGCCACGCCGCCGAACCTGTCGGAGCTCGCCGTGCATGGCATCGATGCGGAATTTGTCGGCGGTGAATTCACGCCGGCGCTGCTCGACGGCGGTATCGAAATTGTTGCAATCAGCCCGGGACTGTCGCCTCTGGCTGATGATTTGAGGCCGCTCCTCGACGCCGCGCGGGAACGCGGCGTCCCTGTGTGGGGCGAGCTGGAATTGTTCGCGCAAGCGTTGAAGTCGCTTGGCGCGAACGGCTACATGCCGAAGGTGATCGCCATTACGGGCACCAACGGCAAGACCACGACGACCGCCATGACCGGGTTGTTGTGCGAGCGTGCCGGCAAGACCGTGGCGGTGGCGGGAAACATCAGCCCGGCCATGCTGGACAAGCTCAGCGAAGCAATCGACAACACCGCGCTGCCCGATGTCTGGGTGCTGGAGCTGTCGAGTTTTCAGCTTGAGACGGCACACTCGTTCGCACCGGACGCTGCTGCCGTGCTGAATATCACGCAGGACCATCTGGACTGGCACGGCGGGCTCGACGCCTACGCTGCAGCGAAGGGCCGCATCTTCGGCGAAAAGACGGTGCGCGTGCTGAATCGTGACGATGCCAGAACTATGAAGCTGGTATCGGGAAATCCGGCGGCGAACGTGACGTTCGGGCTCGACGAACCCGCGCGCCTTGGCGACTACGGTTTGCTGCGCGAGAACGGTATCGCGTGGCTCGCGCAAGGCCACGACCGCGATCTCAGCGACGAACCCGCGCCCACGCGCCGTCGTAAAAGCGAAGTCGCGGCCGAGCCGAACGTGTATTCAAAGCGCCTGATGCCCGTGGACGCGCTGCGCGTTCGCGGTTTGCACAACGCCGCGAATGCGCTGGCCGCCCTGGCGCTGGCGCGTGCGGTGGATTTGCCTTTGGCTTCGCTGCTGCATGGCTTGCGGGAATACAAGGGCGAGCCGCATCGCGTGGAAGTGATCGGGCAGATCGACGGCGTTGATTTCGTCGATGACAGCAAAGGCACGAACGTTGGCGCGACCGTCGCGGCGCTGGACGGGCTGGCGCAAAAGTCCGTGCTGATTGCGGGCGGCGATGGCAAGGGCCAGGACTTTTCGCCGCTTGAAGCGCCCGTTTCACGCTGGTGCCGTGCCGTCATGCTGATTGGCCGCGACGCGCCGCGTATTCGCGAAGTGCTCGCGGATACGAACGTGCCGCTGCACGACCACGAAACACTCGAAGCCGCGACGCAAGCGGCGGCGCTTCTGGCCCAACCCGGCGACGCCGTGTTGTTGTCGCCTGCTTGCGCGAGTTTCGACATGTTCAAGAACTACGCACATCGCGCGGATGTTTTCCGGCAAGCGGTGGCTGATATTGCGGCAGATCGGGGAGTGATGCTATGAGCTGGTCCGAACGTTTTGGCTCGAAGCTGACGGGACAACGCAACGCGGTTGCGAACGACAGCGCGTCCCTTGGCGGGCGCACGTCGCGGGTGGCGGGCGTGGGCGCGCTTGGTGGTATCGGTGCACGCGTGGCCGAGCGCGCAAGCGGCATTTCGAGCGCGGTCAACGGCGTGAAGCCGGCCCGCTCGCGCATGCTCGACTACGATTATTCGCTCTTGTGGGTGACCATTGCGTTGCTCGGTCTGGGCATTGTCATGGTGTATTCGGCTTCCATTGCCATGCCGGATTCGCCCAAGTATGCGCAATACCGCGACTACTTCTTCCTGGTGCGCCATCTTGTGTCGATAGCGACCGCCGTTGTCGCGTCGATCATCGCGTTCAAAATTCCAGTTTCGACGTGGGACAAATACGCGGCGAAGTTTTTCCTGGCTTCGTTGTTCCTGCTTGTGATCGTGCTGATTCCGCATATTGGCAAGGGCGTGAACGGTGCGCGCCGCTGGATTCCACTCGGCATCACGAACATGCAGCCATCGGAAATCATGAAGCTCGCCGTGACCATCTACGCGGCGAACTACACCGTGCGCAAGCAGGAGTTCATGCACAGCATCGGCCGCGGCTTCCTGCCGATGGCGGTTGCGGTCGGCTTCGTCGGCGCCTTGCTGCTGCTCGAACCGGACATGGGCGCGTTCATGGTGATCGCGTGCATTGCAATGGGCGTGCTGTTCCTCGGCGGCGTGAACGCCAAGTTGTTCGGCGGACTGGTCGCGACCGCGGTCGGCACGTTCGCGTTGCTCGTGTGGGCGTCGCCATGGCGTCGCGAACGGATCTTCGCGTATCTCGATCCATGGGACGATCGTTATGCGCAAGGCAAGGCGTATCAGTTGACGCACTCGCTGATCGCGTTCGGCCGCGGCGAATGGTTTGGCGTGGGTTTGGGCGGCAGCGTCGAGAAGCTCAACTATCTTCCAGAAGCGCATACCGACTTCATCCTCGCGGTGATTGGCGAAGAGCTTGGGTTCGTTGGCGTGATCGTCGTGATCCTGCTGTTCTACTGGATCGTGCGCCGCGCGTTCGAAATCGGACGTCAGGCACTCGCGCTCGATCGTACGTTTGCCGGTTTGATGGCGAAGGGAATCGGCTTGTGGTTCGGTGCGCAGACCTTCATCAACATGGGCGTGAATCTCGGACTTCTGCCGACCAAAGGTCTGACGTTACCGCTCGTGAGCTACGGCGGCTCCGGCATCCTGCTGAACTGCATCGCGCTCGCGGTACTGATGCGCGTGGACTACGAAAATCGCGTGTTGATGCGGGGAGGCAAGGTATGACGGCACCGGCGTCAACTCGCGCAGGCACGCTGATGGTGATGGCCGGCGGCACCGGGGGACATGTGTTCCCGGGGCTCGCGGTCGCTCACTGGATGCAGGCGCGCGGCTGGCGCGTGGTGTGGCTCGGCAACGCGGCGGGCATGGAGGCAACGCTCGTGCCAAAGCACGGCATTGCGATGGAATACGTGCGCTTCGGCGGCGTGCGCGGCAAAGGTCTCCAGACGAAGCTGATGCTGCCGGTGAACCTGCTGCGCGCCTGCTCGCAGAGCCTGCGCGCGCTGCGCACGGTGAAGCCTGACGTTGTGCTCGGCATGGGCGGATACATCACGTTCCCGGCAGGTTTGATGTCGAAGCTGAGCGGTACGCCGCTCGTGCTGCATGAACAGAATTCCATCGCGGGACTTGCGAACAAGGTGCTCGCGCACATTGCCAAGCGCGTGCTGGTCGCGTTCCCGAACGCGCTGCCGAACGCCGAATGGACCGGAAATCCAATTCGTGCGGAACTTGCTGAGACTCTGTCACCCAAAGAACGCTACGCCGCGCGTAATTCGGATTCGAAAGCGCGTCTCAATGTTCTGGTTGTCGGGGGAAGCCTGGGTGCAGCCGCTTTGAATGAAACCGTACCAAAAGCGCTTGCGCTGCTCGATCCTGCCACGCGTCCTTACGTCGTGCATCAGGCGGGCGCCAAGCATATCGATGCATTGAAGGCGAACTACGCGGCAGCGGGCTTGACCTCGGAAGAAGACGTGCAACTGGTTGCGTTTATCGACGATATGGCGAGCGCGTATGCCCGCGCCGATCTCGTGATCTGCCGCTCGGGCGCGATGACCGTATCGGAAATCGCGGCGGTTGGCGTGGCGGCGTTGTTCGTGCCGTTCCCCTTCGCCGTCGATGACCACCAGACAACCAACGCCGCGTTCCTCGCCAACGAGGGCGCGGCTCACTTGATACAACAGCGCGATTTGTCGGCGGAAAAGCTTGCCGGCTGGTTGCGCGAGCAGACCCGCGAGACGCTCAGCCAGATGGCGCAGAAAGCACGCGCGCTGGCGAAGCCCGACGCAACCGAACGCGTTGGCCGGGTCTGCGCCGATGTAGCCGGCTTGAGCGCGCTGATACAAGCGCCGAAGGAAATCCAGCCATGAAACATATCGTCAAACACATTCATTTCGTCGGCATTGGCGGGGCGGGAATGAGCGGCATTGCCGAGGTGCTGCTCAACCTCGGTTATCAGGTCAGCGGCTCGGACCTCTCGAGCAATGCGGTGACCGACCGGTTGAGCACGCTGGGCGCGCGCGTGGCGATTGGGCATCGTGAAGAAAATATCGATGGCGCGAATGCCGTGGTCGTGTCGACCGCCGTTCGCTCCGATAACCCCGAAGTGCTCGCGGCGCGGCATCGCCGGATTCCGATCGTGCCGCGCGCCGTGATGCTCGCCGAACTGATGCGGCTCAAGCAGGGCATTGCGATTGCAGGCACGCACGGCAAGACCACGACCACGTCGCTGGTCGCAAGCGTGCTGGCGGCGGGTGGCCTTGATCCGACCTTCGTGATCGGTGGCCGCCTGATTAGCGCGGGCGCGAATGCGCGGCTGGGTACGGGCGATTTCATCGTGGCTGAAGCCGACGAATCGGACGCGTCGTTCCTCAATCTTTTCCCGGTGATCGAAGTCATCACGAATATCGATGCCGATCATATGGATACATACGGCCACGACTTCGCGCGGCTGAAGCAGGCGTTTATCGAGTTCACGCACCGGCTGCCGTTCTACGGGATCGCGGTGCTGTGCGTGGACGATCCGAACGTGCGCGAAATCCTGCCGTTTGTCTCGAAGCCGATCATTCGATACGGCCTCGGCGCCGAAGCGCAAGTGCGCGCGGTGAACGTTGAAGCACGCGACGGCAGGATGCATTTCACGACGTTGCGCGAAGACGCGACGCCCCTGGACATCGTGTTGAATCTGCCCGGCACGCACAACGTGCAGAACGCGTTGGCCGCCATTGCAATTGCGACTGAACTTGAAGTCGCCGATGCCGATATCCAGAGGGCATTGCAGGAGTTTACAGGCGTGGGCCGGCGCTTCCAGCGCTATGGCGAAGTGAAGGTCAAGTCGTCGGATGGCGGCGCGTACACATTGATCGATGACTACGGTCATCACCCGGTCGAGATGGCCGCAACGGTTGCAGCCGCGCGCGGCGCGTTTCCTGATCGACGCCTCGTGCTCGCCTTCCAGCCGCATCGCTTCACGCGCACGCGCGATTGCTTCGAGGATTTCGTGCGCGTGTTGTCGACCGTCGATGCGCTCGTGCTCACCGAAGTGTATGCAGCAGGCGAAGCGCCGATCGTCGCCGCCGATGGCCGCGCGCTCGCCCGCGCCATTCGCGTCGCGGGAAAAGTGGAACCGGTGTTCGTGGATACCGTGGATGAGATGCCGGACGCGATTGCCACGCTGGCACGCAACGGCGACGTAGTGATAACGATGGGCGCGGGTTCTATCGGCGGCGTGTGCGGCCGTTTGACCGCGCAAGTTCAGGATTCGAAGGTTTTGAAATGACAAGTAACGTGAGCACGACCGCAATCGACCCGAAGGCGTTTGGCAAAGTCGCCGTGCTGCTTGGCGGGGAAACGGCTGAGCGCGAGGTATCGCTGAATTCGGGGCGTCTCGTGCTGCAGGGATTGCGCGATGCGGGCATCGACGCACATCCGTTCGATCCAGCCGAGCGGCCGCTCGCCGAATTGAAGTCGGATGGTTTTGCGCGTGTGTTTATTGCGCTGCATGGCGGTTATGGCGAGAACGGCCAGTTGCAGGGCGCGCTCGATTTCTACGGCATCAAATACACGGGCAGCGGCGTGCTGGGTTCGGCGCTCGGCCTCGATAAATTCCGCACCAAGCTCGTGTGGCAGCAAACGGGCGTGCCCACGCCGCCGTTCGAAGTCGTGATGCGCGGCGACGACTACGAAGCCGCGGCGCAAAGAAGCATTGCGAAGCTCGGCCTGCCGCTTTTCGTGAAGCCGGCGAGCGAAGGTTCGAGCGTTGCCGTGATCAAGGTGAAGAGCGCGGAAACGCTGGTGCCGGCGCTGATTGAAGCGGCGAAGTTCGACAAGATCGTGCTGGTCGAAAAAAGCATTGAAGGCGGCGGCGAATACACGTGCTGTATCGCGGGCGACCTGGACCTGCCGATCATCAAGATCGTGCCGGCCGGCGAGTTCTACGACTACAACGCGAAGTACATCGCCGACGACACGCAGTACCCGATTCCCTGCGGCCTGACTCCCGCCGACGAAGCGCGCATGAAACAGCTTTCACGCCGCGCTTTCGATGTGCTCGGCTGCACGGATTGGGGCCGCGCCGACTTCATGATGGACGGCGACGGCAATCCGTATTTCCTTGAAGTGAACACGGCGCCGGGCATGACCGACCACTCGCTGCCGCCGAAAGCGGCGCGCGCGGTCGGGATCAGCTACACGGAACTGGTGGTGAAGGTGTTGTCGCTGACATTGCGGGATTGAGACGGAACCGAGACGTACAGAACATGTGGAATAACGCTCGCCAGATGAACTTCACGGCTAACGCACTGCACGTATTGCTCGTGTTCGTGTTGCTCGGTGCCGCCGGTTACTGGGCGATCCAGCGGCCCGAGTTTCGTCTGCGCGAAATCCAGATCGACGGCGACACGCTGCACATCAATTCGCCGACCGTGAGGGCAAGCGTGGTCGGGCATTTGAAGGGCAACTTCTTCACCGTGGATCTGGACGCAGCGCGCGCCGCGTTCGAACAAATGCCGTGGGTGCGTCACGCGAGCGTGCGTCGCGTGTGGCCGAATGCGCTGGCCGTGACGCTGGAAGAATTCAAGCCGCTCGGTACGTGGGGCACCGATCAACTGGTGAGCGTGGACGGCGACCTGTTCACGGCGAACCAGGGTGAACTCGACGACGACCTGCCCGCGTTCGAAGGGCCGGATGGATCGGCGAAGGAAGTGGTCGCGCGGTATCACGATTTCGAGAAGTGGTTTGCGCCGCTCGACGCGCATCCGGAAGAAGTCATCTTGTCGCCGCGATATGCGTGGACAGTGAAGCTTTCCAACGGCACGCAGATCGAATTGGGGCGCGAGCGCAATCAGGACACGTTGTTCGATCGCAGCAAACGCTTCGTGGCTGCGTGGACGTCGGTGACGGGGCGGTGGGGAAATGACATCGAGTACGCGGATTTGCGCTATCCGAACGGCTTCGCAATCAAGGCCGCCGGCATGCGCTTCATCAGCGACACCGACAAAGCGAAGAAGTAAGGGACATCACAGGCAATGAGCACGCTATGAGCAAAGACTACAAAGACTTGCTGGTCGCCCTCGACATCGGGACGTCGAAGGTGGTGGCGATCGTCGCCGAGTTGAAGGGCGAAGGCCACTACGAGGTGATCGGGCTCGGACAGAGCGACTCGAAGGGATTGAAGAAGGGCGTTGTCGTCAACATCGAGGCGACGGTCCAGTCGATCCAGCGCGCGCTCGAGGAAGCCGAATTGATGGCCGACTGCAAGATCACGAATGTATTTACCGGCATTGCCGGCAGCCACATTCGCAGCTTCAATTCGAGCGGAATGGTCGCGATCAAGGACAAGGAAGTCACGCAGACCGACGTGGCGCGCGTGATCGAAACGGCCAAGGCGATCAACATCCCGACCGATCAGCAAGTGCTGCATATCCTCACGCAGGAATTCATCATCGACGGTCAGGAAGATGTGCGCGAGCCGATCGGCATGAGCGGCATCCGGCTGGAAGTGAAGGTGCATATCGTGACGGGCGCGGTGAGCGCGGCGCAGAACATTGTGAAGTGCGTGCGCCGCTGCGGGCTCGAAGTGAACGACCTGATCCTGCAGCCGCTGGCTTCGTCGCTCGCGGTGCTGACGGAAGACGAAAAGGAACTCGGCGTGGTGCTGGTCGATATCGGCGGCGGCACCACGGATATCGCCATTTTCAGCGAAGGCGCGATTCGTCATACGGCGGTGATTCCCATCGCGGGCGATCAGATCACGAGCGACGTGGCCATGGCCTTGCGCACGCCGACGCCCGATGCAGAAGATATCAAGGTGAGCTACGGGATCGCGAAGCAGGCGCTGGCCGATCCGGACGAAATGATCGAAGTGCCGGGACTCGGCGAGCGTGGTCCGCGCACGTTGTCGCGCCAGGCGCTGGCTGCGGTCGTGGAGCCGCGCGTGGAAGAACTCTTCTCGCTCGTGCAGCAAGTGGTGCGCGAATCGGGTTACGAAGAATTGCTCAGCAGCGGCGTGGTGCTGACCGGCGGCGCGTCGATGATGCCCGGCATGGTCGAACTCGGCGAAGACATTTTCCTCAAGCCGGTGCGCATCGGCGTGCCGGAATACGCGGGCGGTCTCGCGGACGTGGTTCGCAATCCGCGTTATTCCACGGCGATGGGTTTGCTCGTCGAAGGCCGTTCGCAACGCATGCGCGGCCGCAAGGTCGCGGTGCAATCCGGATCGATGGGACAGGTTTTGGGACGCATGAAAGACTGGTTCCTTGGGAATTTCTAAATACGAATTCGCGCTGGTGCCGGCGGCTGGCGCGCGACAAGAGGTTGCCCGATCTCTTGCCGAATAACGCCGATTTTCATTCTTGACGGAGGCAATATGGATTTCGAAATGCTGGAAACGGAAACCAACGGAACGATCATCAAGGTCGTCGGTGTTGGTGGCGCAGGCGGTAATGCAGTTCAGCACATGATCAACCGCGGCGTGCAGGGCGTGGATTTCATCGTCATGAATACGGATGCGCAGGCGCTCGCGCGTTCGCGTGCTTCGTCGGTAATCCAGTTGGGCAACACGGGTCTGGGCGCTGGCGCCAAGCCGGACATGGGCCGCGCCGCCGCGGAAGATGCGCGCGAGCGTATCGCCGATGCTTTGCGCGGCGCGCACATGGTGTTCATCACTGCGGGCATGGGTGGCGGCACGGGTACGGGTGCAGCGCCGGTCGTAGCTCAGATCGCGAAGGAAATGGGCATTCTCACCGTTGGTGTAGTCAGCAAGCCGTTCGAATTTGAAGGTGGCCGCCGCATGCGCGTGGCCGAAGCTGGATCGCAGCAACTGGAGGATCACGTCGACTCGCTGATCGTCGTTCTGAACGACAAGCTGTTCGAGGTGATGGGCGACGACGCCGAGATGGACAAGTGCTTCCAGTGCGCTGACGACGTATTGAACAACGCTGTTGCCGGTATCGCGGAAATCATCAACGTCGACGGGCTGGTCAACGTCGACTTCGAAGACGTGAAGACGGTGATGGGCGAGCAAGGCAAGGCAATGATGGGCACGGCGACGGTTGCCGGCGTCGATCGCGCGCGTCTTGCTGCGGAACAGGCGGTTGCAAGCCCGCTTCTCGAAGGCGTGGACCTGTCGGGCGCGCGTGGCGTGCTGGTGAATATCACGTCGAGCCGGTCGCTGCGTTTGTCGGAAACGCGTGAAGTGATGAACACGATCAAGTCGTACGCAGCGGAAGACGCGACCGTGATCTTCGGCGCGGTGTACGACGACGCCATGGGCGATGCATTGCGCGTGACGGTCGTGGCAACCGGCCTGGGCCGTGCTGCGAAGAAGCAACAAGCTGCACCGATGACCCTGCTGCGCACCGGCACGGACAATGCACCGATTGCACACGCACAGCACAGCTATGCGCCGCAGCAGTCGAACGGCACGGATTACGGCGCGCTGGATACGCCGGCGGTGTGGCGTTCGTCGCGTGAAACCGCGGCTTCGCACGTGCAGGCGCTGCAGGAAAAGGGTGTGGATACGTACGACATTCCGGCGTTTCTGCGCAAGCAAGCCGACTGATGCTTTAAAGCCTGGGCGTACTGTTCCGATGTAAGCGCCCGCAGGCAAAAGTTTCAGGAAGAAGGGTTGTTCTGCGTTCGTTTCAGGCCGCGTCTTCGTGATGCTGGACTGTGGCGGCGTGACCGCTTCAATAACGTGCATCATCATCGTCTATATTTGGATGAGATCGACGCGTCAGGCGGTGGCAGGACAAGCGTCTCGTGTGATGAATAAGGTTTGAATCGCTGGCGTGTTCAGCACTGACTCAGGGAAAGGCCGATCAATGATCAAGACAGGTGAAACGCTGCCCGACGAACGCCTCTACGAATTTATCGACGTGGCGACGGAAGGCTGCGCCGTGGGACCCAACGGTTTCGCGGTGCGCGAGCGGACGGCGGGCAAGCGCGTGGTGATCTTCGGATTGCCGGGCGCGTTCACGCCCACCTGTTCCGCCAGGCACGTGCCGGGTTTTATCGAGAATGCGGAGAAACTGGCCGCGGCGGGTATCGATGAAATCTGGTGTGTCTCCGTCAACGACGCGTTCGTCATGAACGCGTGGGGACGCGATCTTCAAACCTCGGGCAAGGTGAAGATGATCGCCGACGGCAGCGCGCGTTTTACTCGAGCACTCGGCCTCGATCAGGATTTGTCGGAGCGTGGCATGGGAATTCGCTCCCAGCGCTATGCCATGGTGGTCGAAGACAGCGTGGTCAAGACGCTGAATGTCGAAGCACTCGGCAAGTTTGAAGTCAGCAGCGCTGAAAGCGTTCTGGCGACGCTGGGCTAATGATGTGTTTTAACAATGTTGTGCTGGCGGTTGATTGCCCGGCGTTTGTTGCATTGCCGCAACAGAAGATAACGCCATCGCGCGACCTCCGTAATGCCGCATAACAAAGTCGCAACAAAGCCGTAACACGGCGCCGATGCCCGGGAATGCCTCCATTCCGGGCATCGGCCCGACCCTATTTGCTTTCGCGTGAATCTGGTTTTCGCGTACCGGGCTTAAGCAGTAACGGGGAGAAACAAGTTGCAGTGCTCCCGCTCGGGACGACGCGAAGGGATTGGAGTATACTTCGTGCTATCGAATACAAATTCACGATTGATTCTCTCAATGGAGAGTCGCAATCGAAGCGAAAAAAATCATGTTGAAGCAGCGAACCATTAAAAGCATCGTCAAAACCGTCGGGATCGGCCTGCATTCCGGCCGCAAAGTGGATTTGACGCTTCGTCCCGCACCGGCGAATACCGGGATTGTTTTTGCGCGTATCGACTTGCCTGAGCCGGTCGATATTCCCGCATCCGCGTTGGCGATTGGCGACACGCGCCTGGCTTCTGTCCTTCAGAAAGACGGCGCGCGTGTTTCGACCATCGAGCATTTGATGTCGGCGTGCGCGGGCTTGGGTATCGACAATCTGTATGTCGATGTCACGGCTGAAGAAATTCCGATCATGGACGGCAGCGCTGCTTCATTCGTGTTTCTGATTCAATCGGCGGGTATTGAAGAACAGAACACGGCCAAGAAATTCATCAAGGTGACGAAGCCGGTTGAAATCCGCGACGGCGATAAATTCGCGCGTCTCGATCCGTATTTCGGCTTCAAACTGAAGTTCACCATCGATTTCCGCCACCCGGCAGTCGATAAAACCGGTCAGGCGCTGGAAGTCGATTTCGCCAATACCTCCTATGTCCGCGATATTGCACGCGCGCGGACATTTGGTTTTGCACACGAAGTAGAAATGATGCGTGAACTCGGACTGGCGCGCGGCGGCAGCATGGATAACGCGATTGTCCTGGACGAATATCGCATTCTGAATAACGATGGTTTGCGTTATGAAGACGAGTTTGTAAAGCACAAGATGCTGGATGCAATCGGTGACCTTTATGTGGTTGGTCATCCGTTGCTGGCGTCTTATGCAGCATATAAAGGCGGTCACGCAATGAACAATATGTTGCTGCGTGAATTGCTGGCGCACGAAGACTCGTACGAGATCGTGACGTTTGAAGATAAGCAGGCGGCGCCTCGCGGCTTTGCTTTCGATACTCAAACGGCTTTCGCATAAAGCAGTTAAAGAATCAATACGAAGATGAGCGGTGGCCTTTGGGCGCCGCTCATTTTTTTTGTGCTTTTGCCTGATGGCGCGCGGCCATTTTCGCGAGCGCTTCTTTAAGCGGCGATGGTTCGAGGGTTTCAGCCAGTGTTTGAAGCGCGTTCGCGCCAGCTTCGGACATGCGTGCCTGTTTTGGCGGAATGACTTCTTTCATTGCTTGCGGACGCACGCGAATCTTTAAAGCATTGACCGCCCATCCGCGTTGTTGCAAATCGATTAAAAGACGTGGCTCGATATGCCGCAAACGCGCGGCCAGCGCATTATGTCCGGCGAATAGCGAAAGCACGCCATCCTTTATAAAGCCCGGTTCCACATTCGCGCCTAGATAATCCGGCAACAGCGCCATCAAATCCCGCTGGAGCGCCGTTATCTGCTCAACGCCCGCGCGCAACGCCAGAAATTCGCTGGTGCGGCCCAGGACATCGGACAACGCCTGTGGTTTGCGTGGATCGAAACGCGGAGGCGGCCTTGAATTTGGCGGGAAACGGCTCATTGTTGTGTCTGCGGAGGCTTGGCGGCGATGCGAGGATTGTAACGCCGCGCCGCGTGCGGCAAGAGGGCGCGCCCGGCGTTTCAAAGCCTTTGAACGTAGCGCTAGTTGCTTTATCACAAAAGATGCGGGCACAGGCTACAGCGGGGGCGCGTGCTAAAATCCCCGATTCGATTTCACCATGGACTGAAGCCGCCGAGGTTCCCCGGACTGGGGCGCACTCCGCGCGCTCCAAGCCGATACCGCGACGCAGACACTGATCCGATGACCACCGGTTTCCTCCAAAAGTTTTTTGGCAGTCGCAACCAGCGCCTAGTCAAGCAATACCAAAAGACCGTTGCGGCGATCAATGCTTTCGAGCCGACGATCGAGCAGTACACGGACAAGCAACTGCGCGCCAAGACCGAAGAATTCCGTCAGCGCGTGGCGAGCGGAGAGTCGCTCGACCGGTTGCTGCCCGAAGCGTTCGCGGTATGCCGCGAGGCGAGCAAGCGCGTGCTGAAAATGCGGCACTTCGACGTCCAGCTTATCGGCGGTATGGTGCTGCACTACGGCAAGATCGCGGAAATGCGCACGGGCGAGGGCAAGACGCTCGTCGCCACGCTGGCCGCGTATCTGAACGCGTTGTCCGGGCGCGGCGTGCACGTCGTGACGGTGAACGACTACCTGGCGCAACGCGACGCCGAGTGGATGGGCAAGCTCTACAACTTCCTCGGGTTGTCGTGGGGCATCAACCTGTCGCAGATGGAACACGCGCAGAAGCAGGAAGCCTATGCCGCAGACATCACGTACGGCACGAACAACGAGTTCGGCTTCGACTACCTGCGCGACAACATGGTCTACGAGCCGCAGGCGCGCGTGCAGCGGCCGCTGAATTTTGCGGTCGTCGACGAAGTGGATTCGATTCTTATCGACGAAGCGCGTACGCCGCTGATCATTTCCGGCCAGGCCGAAGATCACACTGAACTCTACGTGCGCATGAATGCGCTGCCGCCGCTGCTCGAGCAGCAGATCGGCGAAGAGAAAGCGGACGGCTCGGGTGTCGAAAAACCGGGCGACTACACGCTCGACGAAAAAGCGCGCCAGGTTTTCCTGACCGAACAAGGTCACGAAAAAGCCGAGCGGCTTTTGGCCGAATGGGGTCTTATTGGCGAAGGCGAAAGCCTTTACGCGCCGCAGAACATCACGCTGATGCACCACGTGTATGCCGCGTTGCGCGCGCATACGCTGTTCTTCCGCGACCAGCATTACGTGGTTCAGGGCAATGAAGTCGTGATCGTAGACGAGTTTACGGGGCGCATGATGACCGGCCGCCGCTGGTCGGACGGCTTGCATCAGGCCGTGGAAGCGAAGGAACACGTCAAGATCCAGAACGAGAACCAGACGCTTGCGTCGATCACGTTCCAGAACTTCTTCCGCATGTATTCCAAGCTGTCCGGCATGACCGGAACGGCCGATACCGAAGCGTACGAATTCAACGAAATCTACGGCCTTGAAACCGTCGTGATTCCGACGAACCGGCCGCCGAAGCGTATCGACAAGCAGGATCAGATTTACAAGACCGCCAAGGAACGCTACGACGCCGTCACGCGCGATATCCGCGATTGCGTCGAACGCGGACAGCCGGTGCTGGTCGGCACGACTTCCATTGAAGCATCGGAACTGCTTTCTGGCCTGCTTACGCAAGCCGGGCTCAAGCACGAAGTGCTGAACGCCAAGCAGCATGCCCGCGAAGCCGCGATCGTGGCCGAGGCGGGACGTCCGAGCGCCGTGACCATTGCCACGAACATGGCCGGCCGCGGTACGGACATCGTGCTGGGTGGCAATGTGGAGAAACAGTCGTCGTTCATTCTCGCCGACGAATTGTTGTCGGACGACGAAAAACAACGCCGCATCAAGGCGCTGGAAGACGAATGGCAAGCGCTGCATGATCGCGTGAAGGCGGCGGGCGGGTTGCATATTGTGGGTACGGAACGCCATGAATCGCGTCGTATAGACAACCAGTTGCGCGGCCGCGCCGGGCGTCAGGGCGATCCGGGTTCGTCGCGCTTCTATCTGTCGCTGGACGATCCGCTGTTGCGCATTTTCGCCGGCGATCGCGTGCGCTCCATCATGGATCGGCTGAAGATGCCGGAAGGCGAGGCAATTGAGGCGGGCATCGTGACGCGTTCGATTGAATCGGCGCAGCGCAAGGTCGAAGCGCGTAACTTCGATATCCGCAAGCAATTGCTCGAATACGACGATGTATCGAACGATCAGCGCAAGGTGATTTATCAGCAGCGCAATGAATTGCTCGAAGCAACCGATGTTGCCGAGACGATCACCGCGATGCGCCAGAGCGTGATCACCGAAGTGACACGCACGTATGTGCCGGCCGGAAGCATTGAAGAGCAGTGGAGCGCGCCGGAACTCGAAGAAGCGCTGCGTAACGACTGGTCGCTCGATCTCGCGGTTCAGGAGATGATCAACGAGTCGAATTCCATCGATGCCGACGAGATTCTCGAAGCTGTAGTCGCCGCCGCCGACGAAGCGTATGAAGCGAAGGTTGCGCTGGTCGGTCGTGAATCGTTCAGCGCGTTCGAGCGTTCGATCATGCTGCAGACGCTTGACAGCCGCTGGCGCGAGCACCTCGCCGCGCTCGATCATCTGCGTCAGGGCATTCATTTGCGTGGTTACGCGCAGAAAAACCCGAAGCAGGAATACAAGCGCGAGGCGTTCGAACTGTTTGCGGCCATGCTGGATTCGGTGAAGCAAGAGGTCACGCGCGTTGTGATGAACGTACAGATCCAGTCGCCGGAACAGCTCGAAGAAGCGGCCGAGCAGTTCGAAGAGAAGGGCAGCCATCTGGAAAACGTGTCCTTCCAGCACGCCGACTTTGACGGCAGCAGCGCAGCCACAGCGGTCGCCGCCGACGCCACCACACAAATGGTCAATCAGGCCATGGCCTACGGTGACGACACCACGGTAGCAACCCACGTTTCCACCGACGACGTCCCGAAAGTCGGCCGCAACGACCCGTGCCCGTGCGGCAGCGGCAAGAAGTACAAAAACTGTCACGGCAAGCTCGCATAATCGGCGGTCTAAACGCTTTGGCAAATTGATGTATGCAGGACAGGCGACGCAGTGATGCGTCGTTTGTCTTTGGCAGATTGGTTTTACGTTTCGCGGCGTCTGTTTTTCCGTCTTTTATCAGTCAGGCGCCGTTTCATTCATCTTTCGTGTCGTTGCGCTTCCTGCGCTCCGGCACTCGCCACTTTCAGCGAGTCGCGAACATGGCCGTCAATTTTCCCTCGATCGATCCCGCCAACCTGCATCCCGTCGCCGGCGTCACGCTTGGCTGGGCCGAGGCGAATATCCGAAAACCGAATCGCAAGGATCTGCTTGTTGTGCAGATTGAAGAAGGCGCGACGGTGGGCGGCGTGTTCACCCTGAACCGCTTTTGCGCGGCGCCTGTAACCGTGTGCCGCGAGCATCTGGACGCGGTGCGCGCGGGTGGCAAGGGCATTCGCGCGCTGGTCGTGAATACCGGCAACGCGAACGCGGGAACCGGCGAACCGGGCATGGCGCACACGCGCGAGACCTGCACGGCGCTGGCCGCTTTGCTCGGTCTGGACGCCGCGCAGATCCTGCCGTTTTCTACGGGCGTGATTCTGGAGCCATTGCCCATCGACCGGTTGAAGGCTGGATTGCCTGCCGCACTTGCCAACCAGAAAGTGGCTCACTGGTTCGACGCGGCGCAAACCATCATGACGACCGATACGCTGCCGAAAGCGGCATCGCGCCAAGTTCAGATCGATGGTCACACGATCACGCTCTCGGGCATCAGCAAGGGCGCCGGCATGATCAAGCCGAACATGGCGACCATGCTCGGTTTCCTCGCCTGCGACGCCGCCGTTTCGCAGTCCGTGCTCGACACGCTGATCAAGCACGTCGCGGATCGCTCGTTCAACTGCATCACCATCGACGGCGATACCTCCACGAACGATTCTTTCATCGTGATCGCGTCGGGCAAGTCGACATTGCCTTTGATCGATTCAACGGATTCGGCGGCGTACGCCGCTTTGCGCGACGCGGTGACATCGGTGGCGCAGGAGCTTGCGCAATTGATCGTGCGCGACGGCGAAGGCGCAACCAAGTTCATGACGGTGACCGTGGAAGGCGGCACGAACGAAGCGGAATGCCGGCAGATCGCGTACGCTATTGGCCATTCGCCGCTGGTCAAGACCGCGTTCTACGCCTCGGACCCCAACCTCGGCCGGATTCTCGCGGCAATTGGCTATGCGGGCGTGACGGACCTGGACGTGAACAAGATCGACCTGTATCTGGACGATGTGCTCGTCGCGAAAAAGGGCGGCCGGAATCCGGATTATCGCGAGGAAGACGGCCAGCGCGTGATGAAAAAAAGCGAGATCGCGATCCGCGTCTTGCTCGGCCGCGGCCAGGCCGCCGCCACCATCTGGACGTGCGATCTTTCGCACGATTACGTCAGTATCAATGCCGACTATCGCTCCTGAACCGCGAACTTTTCCATGGATAAACTCGAACAATTTCTGACGCGCGCCGAAGCAGTCCTGGCGCGCGTTGAAGGGATGTTGCCGCCCGCCGCGCCTGAAATCGATTGGGATAAAGCCGTGGCGTTCCGCTGGCGCAAGCGTCAGGGACGCGGGTTTTTGCAACCGGTGCCGAACCTGTCGGCGCTGTCGCTCGATGATCTTTGCAATATCGAACGCCAAAAGCAGTTGATCGAGCAGAACACGCGGCAGTTCGTGCGCCGGGCGCCGGCGAACAACGTGTTGCTCACGGGCGCGCGCGGAACGGGCAAGTCGTCGCTGATCAAGGCGTGCCTGAACGCATACGCGTCCGAGGGTTTGCGTCTGATCGAAGTCGATAAGGACGATTTGCACGATCTTGGCGACATAGTCGACCTGATTTCCACACGGCCGGAGCGGTTCATCGTTTTCTGCGATGACCTCTCGTTCGAAGATGGCGAGTCGGGTTACAAGGCGCTGAAGGTGGCGCTCGACGGCTCCATTTCGGCGCAATCGGACAATGTGCTGATCTACGCCACGTCGAACCGGCGCCATTTGCTGCCCGAATACATGAGCGACAACGAGACCTACAAACACACGTCGGATGGCGAGATTCATCCGGGCGAAGTGGTTGAAGAAAAGATTTCGCTGTCCGAGCGATTCGGCTTGTGGGTGAGCTTCTACCCGTTCAAGCAGGACGATTACCTGACCATTGTCGGGCACTGGCTCAAGCACTTTGGCTGCCAGGAAGAAGAGATCGCGAATGCGCGCGGCGACGCGCTCGTCTGGGCGCTGGAACGTGGTTCGCGCTCAGGCCGCGTGGCATGGCAATTCGCGCGCGACTATTCGGGCCGCAAAGCATGACCCTCCTGGACGCGGGTTCTTCGGGCACGGCGCCTGACGGGCGCAAGGTTACGGACGTGGCGGTCGGCGTGCTTGTCCAGCCGGACGGCCGTTACCTGTTGGCGCAGCGTCCGGAAGGCAAACCGTACGAAGGTTACTGGGAGTTTCCGGGCGGGAAGCTGGAGACTGGCGAAAGCGTTGAGGCAGCGCTCGTGCGGGAGTTGCACGAGGAATTGGGTATCGATGTCACTGCTTGCGAGCGCTGGCGGACGCTGGAGCATGACTATCCCCACGCATACGTGCGGCTTTACTTCTGCAAGGTGACGGCGTGGAACGGTGAACCGGCTGGCCGGGAAGGTCAGGCGCTTGCCTGGCAGCATCTTCCCGCCGATGTGGCGCCGTTGCTGCCCGCAGCCATTCCAGTGCTCGAATGGCTCGCGGCGGAAGCAGTTTAAGCGGCTCGTGCGCTGGTATCAGTTCAGGCCGCTATAAGAATCATCGTCTGGCGGCGTGTCCTGCTGACCGCCGCCGATCTTGTACTTCTCGGTCGCCCACGCACCAAGATCGATTTGCTTGCAACGGTCTGAACAAAACGGGCGGAACCGGCTTTCCGGAACCCAGCGTACGTCCTTTGCGCAAGTCGGGCATTTAACGATGGTAGTCATTAGGCAGTGCGGATCTGATAAAGGTTGAGTTCAGTAAATGAGGGTTTTTAACCCGATTTAAAGACTGCACAGTGTCAGGTGAAATGGAATGTCTGCGTCGACGGCACGCGGCCTCAAGTCACCGTCCTGCACCGTGAAGCGTACCCAAAGCATGTATTTGTTCGCGCTGGCCTCGGGAATCAGGCGCGTATCCGACGGCACGCGGACCTGCATCAGTTGATATGTCCGGCCCGACAGCATCTGCTGATAGCTGCCCTGCATGGCCATTACCTTCGATGCCTGCCCCGATTCGCGCGCGAGGCGCAGCACGATGGTGGCCGCGTCACGCAAAGGCAGCATGGGCGTGACCCACTTCGCAATATCCCCGCGGCGCTGCTCGGCCGGGCATTGCTGCCACGCAAAATACGACGGCAGATCGAAGCGGCACGTTCCTCCGGGAATGATCGTCCTGCTGCGAATGCTGGCGAGCCATTCGTTGTCCGCGAGATGCTGGCCTGTCTTGCCCTGCATCTGGCCAAGTCCCGCCAGCGTCTGTTCGATCTCACCGAGCACCGACTCCAGCGCCTCCTGCTCGATCCCGGGGTTTCCCCGGAACGGCGCGAGCGTCTGGCGTTGCCGCTCCAGCTCTTTCATCAGATCGGCCTTGAGGTCCGTACGGCCCGCGACTTCAGCAATCTCGAACAGCGTGGTCAAAGCAGCGTGGTGTTCGCGCGGGTCTTCTTGAGTCAGAAAGAAGGTGAAGCGCTCGAAAAGATCTTCGAGACGCAGCAGCGTCCTGATTCGCTCGTTGAAGGGGTACTCGTAAAGGATCAAGCGCGCTCGCCTCGGCGTGGGTCGAAAGTTTCGATTGCAGAAAGTGAGGACATTCTAATGCCGCATCAAACCCCAGGCAAATCTCCACGTTGAATCGCATCCGATGCCCGTTTTCAGCGCCGATGATGAGGAATTCGAACGCGTTGCATGCACTTGCTAGGAACGCGGCTTGCTCGCCCGCGCTGCCATCTCGATATAGCGCCCATGCAAAACGTCGACCTCGCGCTGCAATTTTTCCAGCGTGGCAGCGCAGTCGTTGACCACGACGTCGTCAGCCGCAGCGAGCCGTGCTTCCCGCGTTGCCTGACGGGCGATGATGGCTTCGACCTGTTCCCGCTCGAAGCCATTACGCTGGATCACGCGTTCGATCTGAGTTTCCACGGGGCAATCGACAACGAGAATCCGGTCGACGTGTCTGGCCCGCGCTCCCGCTTCGATCAGCAACGGCACCACGACGATGTGATACGCACCGGGCGCTTCGCTGCGCTGCCGCTCGCTTTCTGCGCGGATCAGCGGATGCGTGATGGATTCGAGCTGGGCTTTCGCGGCGGGATCGGTGAATACGCGGGCACGCATCTTCGCGCGATCCATGGAGCCATCGGCGGCGACAAACTCAGGGCCGAACGCACTTTCGATCAGCGGCATGGCGACGCCTCCGGGTGCTGTGATCCGATGCGCGATCACGTCGGAATCGATGATCGCGACTCCGTGCGCCGCGAACATATCCGCCACGGTCGTCTTGCCGCTACCAATCCCGCCCGTCAAGCCGATGCTGAACATCTCGCGACTCCTCTCTTTATCCGAACAGCGTGTAGAACGGCGTGCCGAAGAACAACGTGATTGCGCCACCGGCTGCAAGAAATGGCCCGAACGGAAGCGGTTCCTCGAAACGCATCTTGCCTATGCCGGTAGCCACGAGTCCAAAGACAGCGCCCGCAAGCGCCGATACCAGCACGATCTGCGGCAGCGCTTCCCAACCTAGCCATGCGCCGAGCGCGGCGAGCAGCTTGAAATCGCCATAGCCCATTCCTTCTACGCCGCGTACGAGCCGGAACAGCCAATATACGCACCATAGAAACAGATAACCCGCGATCGCGCCGATCACCGCTTCGTGCAGCGGGACGAACGCTGTGTCGTCGAGATTGACAATCAGGCCTGCCCACAGCAGCGGCAACGTGAGCGAGTCGGGAAGATAGCGGGTATCGAAGTCGATCAGGCTCATGGCGAGCAACGTGGCGCACAGGCCGAACGCCGCGAGCGCGATCCATGTTGGACCGAACGCAAAAAGCGAAAGCGCGGCGAGCAGCGCGGTCGCAAGCTCCGTCAGCGGATAGCGTGCGCTCACGCGCGCGCCGCACTTGGCGCAACGGCCACGCAGCAGCACATAACTCACGACCGGAATGTTCTCCCAGGGGCGCAGCACATGGCCGCAATGCGGGCAGGCGCTACGCGGCACGGCAAGGTTGTAGCGTTGCGCCGGCTTGTCTTCTAAATCGCTTTCAATGGCGGCTTCCGCGCGCCACGCGCGTTCCAGCATGATCGGCAACCTGTGCACGACGACGGTCAGGAAGCTGCCGATCACGAGCCCGAACACGATCGCGAAACCATACTGCGCCGCGAGCGGCAGTGCGCCGAAAGCGGAACCGTAAGCGTCGAGATAGCGGCCTGAAAACTCCGCCTGATACGAGGGATGCATGACTCTCCTGGGTTGAATTCGGCTGCGATCCTACACCACCTACACCACATTCCCGAGCTGCACGATTGGAAGATACATCGCCACAACAAGGCCGCCCACCAGCGCGCCAAGCACGACGATCACCACTGGTTCGCACAAGCTCGCGAAAGCGCTTGTCTGTTCGTCGACCTGACGGTCGCCCAGTGTAGCCAGATCGAGCAGCATGGCGTCCAGTGATCCGGACTCCTCGGCGACTGCTATTGGCTGTACGACATCCGGCGGAAAGCAGCCAGCCGCGCGCATGGCGGCGGCCAGGCGTTCGCCACGCCGAAGCCGTCCGGCGATCTCGGTGGTGGCGGTATCGAAGATGCGGTTTCCCGTGGCATTCGACAAGGAATCAAAAGCATCGGATAACGGCGTTCCAGCCGCGAGCAACGTGCCGAGCGCGCGGCTCCATCGGGCAACGGCGAGCGCACGCAGCAGCGAACCCGCAAGCGGCAACTTCAGCACGGCGCGGTCAAACACGCTGCGGATTGAAGGCACCTGTTGCAACAGCCGCTTGAACATTGCCACGGAGATCATGCAAAAGAGCGCGAACGGCACGCTCCAGCGCGCAACGCCATCCGATAACGCCAGCACAAAGAGCGTGGGTGCCGGCAGCTTCGCACCGAAACCGTCGAAGATCGTTTTGAAGGTCGGCACCACGCCGATCAGCAATCCCGCCGTAATCGCAAGAGAGAGCAGCAGCACGGCGACCGGATAGGTGAGCGCGGCACGCAGCTTCGCGCGCTGGGCGCCGGCTCGCTCGCGATCTTCCGCGAGGCGCGCGAGCACGGTCGGCAGCGCGCCGGCCATTTCACCGACTGATACCAGTTGGCAGTACAGCGCGTTGAAGCATGCCGGATGACGCGCCAGCGCGTCTGAAAAGGCAATACCTCGCGTGATGTCCCGCTCGACCGATCCGACAATGCGCGGCAAGCCGCCGCGCGAAGGTGTCTGCGCAATAAGGTCCAGACATGGCGCGAGCGGCAGTCCTGCGCGCAGCAAGCCGGCGAGTTGCCGGGTGAAAAGGGTGACATCGGTGGGCCGGGCCTTGGGCGGCGGTGCTGGTCCCAATCTAGTGAGTTCCAGCGCCGTTACGCCATTGCGTTTAAGGGCGGCGCGCGCCGCCGTGGCGTCCGTGGCGATGGTCTTGCCTCGTTTGTTCGCACCGGTGGCGTCGATGCCTCGCCATCTGAAGCGCGCATCTGATGGCTGGGATGGTTGCATCAGTTGACCTCCGTCGCACCGGCTGCTTCTGCCACGCTTGTGACGCCTTCTCGCACTCGGGCGAAAGCAGCTTCGCGCAGGCTCGGCATGCCTTCGCTTTGCGCCTGCCGCGTAATGCCGTGAGTAGCGGCGCGAGCCACGATCAATTCGCGCAGTGCATCCGAGACGGGCATGAGTTGGTGAACGCCAACACGCCCGCGATACCCAATGCCGTGACACGTAGCGCAGCCGCGTGGTTCGAACGGACGGAAGCCCGGCTCCAGTTCGAACTCGGACTGCACGCGGCACGCTTCACAAAGCCGGCGCACGAGTCGCTGAGCCGTGATGAGCTTGAGCGCAGAGGCGAGGTTGTATGGCGCAATACCGATATCGAGCAGTCGCGCGATGGCGGAGGGCGCGTCGTTTGTATGCAGCGTCGAGAGCACCAGGTGCCCGGTTTGCGCCGCCTTCACGGCGACATCGGCAGTCTCGGCGTCGCGGATTTCCCCGACCATGATCACGTCCGGATCCTGCCGCATGAACGCTCGCAACGCCACGGCAAAAGTAAGTCCGGCTTTCTCCCGAACGCTGACCTGATTGATGCCCGCGAGCTGAATTTCAGCGGGATCTTCAACCGAGCACACGTTGCGCGATTCGGCGTTGAGCATTTGCAGGAAGCAATACAGCGACAAGGTCTTGCCGCTACCAGTTGGTCCCGTGACAAGCACGAGACCGTGTGGCGCGTGGATGGCAGCCTTGATGGTCTTCTGCTGGTTGCTAGTAAGTCCTAGCGCGGCCAGAGACAGATCCTTGGGCAGCGAATCCAGCCGGCGCAAGACGAGCTTCTCACCGAACAGCACCGGCAGTGAATTGACTCGATAATCCTCCAGGTTTCCATTGGCGAGCGGTAGCCGCAGGCGCCCGTCCTGAGGCACACGCCGCTCCGCAATGTCCATCCGGGCGAGCACTTTGATGCGCGTGGTGAAGGCGTCCCGCAAGTGGCGCGGCGGCGTGAGATAGGTGTGCAGTGCACCGTCGATACGCAGGCGAATCCGCCATTCGTGTTCGCCGGGTTCGATGTGGATATCAGATGCGCCGCGCGCCGCGGCTTCACGCAGGGTGTCGGTGAGCAATGCAACCGCGGGCGCACTGTCTGCCTCGGCGATAACTTCGACGGGACGGGCGCTGAACTGCGGCGGCGGTCTGGAAAAGGTGACAGGCAGGGAGGACGGCATGGGCGTGGCTCGTTGAACGGTATGTCCCGATCATGACCGCGTACGCCATCGATTAAAACTAGGCCGAATGGCTAACGCTCAGACACGCGAAAAACCAGGCCGAATGGCCAACGCGAAGCCGCCGGCGACGCAAACCCTGCAAAACAAGGCAGGCTAGTGCAACTCGAAACCCCATGCCGTAGCAACCATGATGCAGCCATTTCTTCTACTTTTTTTTCTTCGGCAATACGCCCTGTGGATTGAATATTTTCACGGTGCGAATCGCCTGGTCGTCGCTGCGCATTACTTCGAAGTGCACGCCTGCAATGCGCACGCTCACGTCGCCATCGGGGATTTCTTCCAGCACTTCGAGGATCAGCCCGTTCAGCGTCTTCGGGCCGTCGGTGGGCAGTGTCAGCTTGAGCCAGCGGTTCAGTTCCCGCAGCGGCATGCTGCCGGCCACGATGCACTCGCCGTTTTCGTCCCAGCCTCCACGCGAACCGGCGCCGCGCGGAATGGTCGTGGTGAACTCGCCAATCAACTCTTCTATGATGTCTTCCGGCGTGACCAACCCTTGCAACTCGCCGTATTCGTTCACCACAACTGCAATGCGGTGGCGGCTTTCCTGGAAAAACTGCAATTGCTGAAACACGGGCGTACCGGCGGGAACGAAGTACGGCTCGGCCAGCAATTCGCGCAAGGTCTCGCGTTCGAACTCCTGATTGTGCAGCGCCGAGAGCGTCTTTCTCACATGCAGCACGCCGAGCACGCGATCTATATCGCCTTGATAGACGACCAGCTTGTTGTGGTAACAGGTTTCGAGCTGGTGCAGGATTGTGTCGAAAGGGGCATCGAAATCCAGCGCTTCTATCCGGCGGCGCGGAATCATCACGTCGTCAACCGTGATGTTTTCGAGGTCGAAGAGATTGAGCAGGATGCTCCGGTGC
Organism: Caballeronia sordidicola; assembly: GCF_001544455.2. GTDB lineage: Bacteria > Pseudomonadota > Gammaproteobacteria > Burkholderiales > Burkholderiaceae > Caballeronia > Caballeronia sordidicola. The sequence continues at coordinate 48,853 of NZ_FCOC02000024.1, read as the reverse complement.
TTGGTCGGCATGAAGTTGCCGGATTCCAGCACGACTGTGCGCAGCTCTTCTGTGGAAAGCCGCTGGTCGCGGCCGCCTTTCGTATTGATATGCAGCACGCGCAGCACGCCGTTTGCGAACAGGTTGACGAACCAGACGAGCGGCCGGGCTATGCGCATCAACGGCGAAAGGATCAGGCTCGCCGGCAGCGCGACTTTTTCCGGATACGTCGCACCGACAATCTTCGGCGCAATTTCCGCAAACACAATGATGAGGAACGCCACGATCCCGGTCGCTATCGACAGCACCACGTTGTCGTGGCCGAACGTGCGCAGCGCAATGGAGGTGGTCAGTACCGGAATGATCGTGTTGATCAGATTGTTGCCGATCAGGATCACGCTTAGCAGCTGATCGGTCTTGGCAAGCAGGTTTTGCGTGACGCGGGCGCGCAGCGAACCCTGGTTGGCGAGGTGTTTGAGGCGATGGCGATTGAGCGCCATCATCGATGTTTCGGAAATCGAGAAAAAAGCGGAGAAAAACAGCAGCAGAAAAATGGCGCAAATTTGCGCCCATAAGGGAATGTGGTCCACGCGAGATTCAGGAAGGGAGGATGGGAAAGACTATAGCAGAGCCTAAAACGATTGCTTCTCTTGGGTAGCTATGGCTTTTGGGTCGCCGTCGAAGCGGCCCATCCTCCCCCTGCGTTGCCGATTCGCTACTGGCTGCAGGTGAAACTGGTCGCCGAGTTCACATCGCCGCCATTGTATTTCGGCCACGTCGGATAACGGCAGAGCGGTCGCGAACGCCCGAGTGTGGCAGGTGTGGAATCGGACATCGTCAGCGTGCCCGGAGCCGTGCCGTTTTCAACCCACTGTTCCAGTGCTCCGAGCGAATCGACTTGGGGCAGGAACGGGCCGGTGCCGTGGCCGACACCCGGCATCAGGTAGAAACGCACGAAATTATCGACAGAGGATTGGCCGAACTTCTGCACCAAAGCGTTGTAATAGTCAACCGACGAGTCAGTGCTGACGATTTCATCGGCGAGACCGTGGGTGATGATTGCCTTGCCGCCTTTGGCAATGAACGCCGAGAGATCGGGATTGGTGGCATCGCTTTCAGCGGAAACCTGCTGAACCTGCGCCTGGTACGTGCCCGGATTGAGTGGATCGAAAGTGAGCGAATTGAACGTGGGAATGCGCGTGATGAAGTACTTCACCCATTGGTCGCCGGTGACCCACTGGTTTGCGTCGTTCTTGCCGGCGGGGTTGGCGGGTGTCGGAGACGTGCCGAAGTCACGCGTGGTGTATGGGCCGGCAAAAACCGATCCGGCAAGAATGTTGTAGCCGGCGTACCGGGTGACGCCGTTTGCCAATGGGTAGGGCAGCAGCATGGGTGAAGCAATCGTATTGACGGTTGCGATCTGCGCGTCGGAGAGGCAGGTATCGCCGGTATCCTTTCCCGCCGCGCAACGCAAGGCGGCGAGCACGGCAGGCGCTTGCAACTTGCAGGCGGCAACGTTGGAAATGATGCCGTCCGCCACGCCGTCGAGCGTATCGCAGGATTGGGTTACGGCGTTTTGCAGCAGCACGGTCTTTTTGACGTCGAGCCAGCCGGCACCGCCGTTCAGATAGAGCGCGCGGCCGAGCACGACGTTCGAAAGCCGCAGGCCGGTGTAGTTGAGCGCGGGACGATTCACGACAATGCCGTCGTAGTCAGCCGGCCAGCGCTGGATTACCGTGAGGCCGTCGCGGCCGCCGGTCGAGCTGCCGAAGAAATAGGTTTTCGTGGGCGTCGTGTTGTAACGCGCCTTCAGCAGGAGCAGGGCGACGTCGTGTGTTTTCTTGAGCGTCAGGCCGCCGTAGTTGGCGAGCGCTTCGTCGTTGGCGGCAAAGGAACCGTCGGTGATGCTCTTGCTCTGATGGCCCGAATCGTCGCCGAAAGTGACGTAGCCGCGGGCAAGCGGTGTGGATGAACCCGAGGGCGCCATGTCAAGCGCCGCAAGTCCGGTGATGAGCGTGCCGTCGAAGCCGCCGCCGCCATACTGAAGCGCCTTGTTGTTCCATGCGGTCGGAAGGTTGACTTCGAAATTGATGTTCGGCGCGGTCGCATCGACTGGAGCAATCGTGCCGTTCACCTGACAGTACTCGCCGGAGGTGGCGGACGCCGCCACCAGCGTCGCACTTGCTACCGTCGCGCCGTTGCTGGGCGCGCCAATGGACGCCGCCGCGATCTTCATCCCGCCCAGCGCGGAACACGCGGCAGACGAGGTGACGGTGGGCGGCGGCGTGCTGCCCGAATCCGAAGATGACGAACCGCCGCAGCCATAGAAAGTCGCGGCGAGAAGAGATAAGCCGCAAGCGGCCATATGGGTTTTCATGATGCTGTCTCCGTATGTTTATGAACTGCTGCCTTGCAAAAACGGGTCAGTCCGTCGCGCCGGCGGTGGATGCGTTCGGAGCTTGTGCTGACCTTTTCACGCCGAACAACGCCCGCACGCCTTCGTGCGAGCCGAGCATCGCTGCGCCGTTGTGGCCTACGCCCGGCACTTCCCAGCACTGATGAGCGAGCGCTTCGTGCCGCGACTTGATGTATGCGAAGTACGAACGTCCTCGTGCCAGCCTGTGCGGACCTTGAGCAGCTGCGGAGCAGGAAAGGTCGAGTGCTTCATGACGCGGATCGCAATCCTCCTGGCCGAGCAGGTAGATCACATCGGCGGCGGCGTAGCGTTGTTCGAGCGTGTCGAACTGTGCAGGCTGCACATAGCGCGGCGCGTGCAGCACGCCATATTTCCAGTCGTCCACGCCGGAACACGCATCCGTATTGGCTGGACGCAATACGCCCTCGGCGTCGGGGCGCATGGAATCGAAGTACACATATGACGATGGATTCGCGATCACATACCGGCAATGCACGCCGGCCACGCTGCATCCACGGCCCACGATTGCGTACCGGTGCGCGACCTGCGCGCCGCCCGAATGCCCCGCGACGACTACATCCCGCAGCGCCGGATATCGTGAGCGATCCGCGAATTGTTCGATGAACGCATCGAGGACATCGAAGGAACTGATCGGCGCAGGACCGAGCGCGTCGTCGCCGCCCATCCATGACGTCCATTCCCAGTGCAGCGCGTCCGCTGGCAGGCCATGCGCTTCAATATCGGCGGTGGCGAGAAATTGCGGCACCAGCAACAAGGTGCGGGCAGGATCGGTCAGTGCCGCCGCCAGCGCGTTTTGCGCCGAGAGCAAATAAGCGTCGGCATCGCGCAGACGGCCGTGCAACAGGATCACGATGCGCGATATATCGGCCGCATCACGTTCTTCCATCGAACGGTAAAACGGCACCGTGCCGGTCCCGCGCGGCGTGGTAACGCGCAACCACGCGTTGCCAACGGCGCTGACGGGTCGTTCGTTACGGGGTTTGCCAAAAAACAAGGTCATTTCATTCCGCCGCGATGGCTTCGGGATCGCGGCGCAGGCGCTGCCCGGAGCGGGTCAGCCCGACCAGCGCGAGCGACACGACGCCTGCAAAAATCAGGTAGTAGGCCGGAACAATGTTCGATCCGCTCACGGTAATCAGCGTGGACACGGTCAGCGGCGCGAGGCCGCCAAACAAGGTGACCGCGATGTTGTACGAAAGCGCCACGCCGGTGGAGCGCGTCGCCGTGGGGAAAAGCTGGGTAAGCATGCCGGGATGCGGCCCCGACATCAGGCTGAGCACGACGGTCGCGACCATTTGCGCGGCGAACACGCGTCCCGGCGTGGGCGAAGCAAGCACCCACGCGAACAGCGGATACGCGATCACGATCCACACAATGGTCACCGGAAAGAACAGCCGAAACGCGCCAATCCGATCCGCGAGTTTCCCCGCAAGCGGATATCCCACAATGGTGATCAGTCCCGATACCGCGGTCCCCATCAACGCGTTCTTGAGTGGCAGGTGCAACTGCCGCTCGACGTAAAGCGGCAAGAACGTGTGCCACAGATAATTCGTTGCCGTCCCCACGATGATTACGCCCATCGCGCACAAGGAGGCATCGCCGTGTTGTTTGAAGAAGCCGCGAATGGTCTGGCGCGGTGCATGGCCGAGCCGTTCGCGCAATTCCACGAACTCCGGCGACTCCGCGACCTTGTGCCGGATATAGAACCCGACCGGCCCGACCAGCGCGCCGAGCAGGAACGGCAGGCGCCAGCCCCACGATTCAAGCGATGCACGATCGAGATTCGTCGTCAGCAAATAACCGCACGCCGACGACAGCAGCAGCGCCACTCCCTGCGACGTCATCTGAAAGCTGCCGAAGAACATTTTCTTGCCGCGCGGGGCGTACTCGGTGAGCATCGCGGCGGCGGTAGCGAACTCGCCGCCAACCGACAAACCTTGCAGCACGCGCGCAAGCAAAACGAGCAGCGGCGCGGCAATGCCAATGGTCGAATATCCCGGCGTCAGACCCATCAGCAACGTGCTTGCGGCCATCAGCAGGATCAGCATGGAAAGCGTGCGCCGGCGGCCGACGCGGTCCGCATAGGCGCCAATCGCAATTCCGCCGAGCGGCCGCACAATAAAGCCGACCGCAAATGTCCCAAGCGTCAGCGTGGTTGAAAGCACCGTGTTGCCGACCGGGAAAAACACGTGCGCGATGATCTTGGCGAAGTACCCGTAGATGAGGAAATCGAACCACTCCAGCCCGTTGCCGATCACGGACGCCAGCACGGCGCGGCGAATTTGCGATTTGCTCAGCGGGGACGCCGACGCAAAGCCGCCTGCGGCTGAGTCCGAACCTGAAGGAAAGGTCGTTTCCATACGTCTCCTGAATCTTCTGTGCATTTAATTTGTATTTGAGCGAAGAGTACGAAACAGGTTGGCAAATGTAAAATACATATGAGATAGCATTGCCATACTTGATGAATATTGGAGATGGCCATGGAATTGCGTCATCTGCGGTATTTCCTGACCGTCGCGGAGGAACGCCAGTTCACGCGCGCAGCGGCGCGGCTGCATATCCAGCAACCGCCGTTATCGCAGCAGATTCAGGAACTGGAGCGGGAACTTGGTTTCGCGCTCTTCACGCGGTTGCCGCGCGGTGTCGAACTGACGTCGGCGGGAGCGGCCTTTGTTGTCGATGCACAAGCCGTGCTCGACGCGCTCGACCGAGGCGTCACAAACGCACGCCGCGTCGCGAACGGGCAATTGGGATCGGTGCGACTCGCGCTGACGAGTTCGGCAGCGTTCCATCCGCTTGCAACGGCCGCGATCCGCCAGTTTCGCGCGACACATCCGGATATCGCCATCGATTTGAACGAGATCAATGCGGCGGGGATTATCGAACGGATGGTGAGCGGGCGTATCGATGCCGGCATTTTGCGCAAGCCTATAGAAACGCCCGCCGAACTGCGCTTCGACCTGCTGCATGAGGAACGCATGGTGCTTGTGCTGCCGGCCGGCCATGCGCTGCTGGCGCATCCAAAAGGTCCGCGCCAACGCAAGCAGGATGCGCAACCACAGGTTCCATTGAAAGCCCTCGCTGGCGAGCCTTTCATTTTCGTGCGGCGTCCCGGTGCGCCTGGCATGTATGCCGACTTCATCCGCGCGTGCGAGGCGACGGGTTTCAAGCCGGACGTGGTCAGCGAAGTGCCGCGCATGTCGAGCGCGATCAACCTCGTCGCGGCAGGCGCGGGCATCACGCTCGTGCCGGCGTCCATGCAGCGATACCAGCAGGAAAGCGTCGTGTATTGCGCGGTTGCGGGCGACGAGGCGTTTTCCGCGCCGCTGCATCTCGTCACGCACCGTCATTCCGCCAACCCGGCGGCGGCGCGGTTTGCGCAATCGGTTCTGGAATTTGTATCGGCGGAGTCAACGCGGGCTGTAACGGCGTGAAATTTTCCGCGCCGCGCCCGATAAAGCCGGTGCAGGCATAACTCCGTGTTTTCCCTCAGAATTGGCGAAATGCCAGGGAATAAATGGTCGTGATGGCGCGTTTGATGGGTGTCGTCCTGCAACGCTGCATGCGCGAATCAAGTGCAACGGTGTAGCAGAACCGCCGAATAAAAAACGCTCGAACAACCCCATTTCCGCACGGAGTTCCAATGTCCACGCAAGCTACGAACGTGGCGTCAAAGCTGCCCGAAACCGAGGCGCCGCTGCGCTACACGCGCACCGCAATGGTCCTGCACTGGCTGGTCGCCTTGCTGATCATTTGCAACGTCGTTCTTGGACTGACCGCGGAATCGTTTCCGGAGAACTGGATCCGGCCCATTGTGGACACGCACAAATCCATTGGCATCACGGTGCTTGGGCTGGTGCTGCTGCGCATTTTGTGGCGCGTGTCGCATCGGCCGCCGCCGCTTCCCCGGACGTTCCCGAAGTGGGAGCACGTCGCCGCGCATATTGCGCATTTCCTGCTGTATCTGCTGATGATCGGGTTGCCGCTCTCTGGCTGGCTGCACGATTCGGCGTGGAACGGGGCGGCCACGCATCCCATGCACCTGTTCGGCCTGATCCCGTGGCCGCGCATTGGCTACGTGATGAACCTCGATCCGGCGCTGAAAGACACGCTGCACGATCGCTTTGGCGCATTGCACGCGTGGCTCGGTTACGCGCTTTATGCACTTTTCGCCATGCACGTCGGCGGCGCGCTCAAGCATCAATGGATCGACCGTAAGTCGGTCATTTCGCGGATGGTGCCGTGATGGACATGGAACTCAAGGCCGCACCAGCGATCGCACCGAAACACGCGGCGCGATCAACACAAAGTTCCCTCGAAGCGGCGCTCGCAAAAGCATCGCCCCGCATTGCCCCGCGCCCGGTCACGCTCGCCAGCGTGCTGATTCACGGCAGCGTGATCGTGCTCTGGCTCGTGCTGTTCGCCCGCGCGTTTTTCCTGCACGGCGTGGTTGCATGGTCAACGGGGATTGCCTACGTTGTCTACGACACTTTATTGCTGATGTTCGTTGGAGCGAAGTCCTGGACGCTGGTGAAGCGGCCCAAGCCGCTCGACCGGCAGCAGCTCGAACACGGGTTACCCGCGCTCGGCGTGATCGTGGCTTCGCACAATGAAGCCGCCGTGTTGCCGAACACGCTCGCCAAGTTGCTTGGGCAAACCCACAGCGCGGCGCAAATCGTGATTGCCGACGATGGTTCAACCGATGCCACCGCTGAGCTTCTCACGCAGCGTTTCGGCCTGGTCAAGCCGGCGGAAGGCGAGTTGAGCGCGGCGTCGTCCACGTATCCAAATCTGTTCTGGCTGCGTGTTGCGCACGGCGGAAAAGCGCGGGCGCTGAACGCGGCTATCGAAAAGATCAGCACGCCGATCGTGATGACCTGCGACGCCGATACACGGCTCGCCGACGACGCCATTCTCGCCATGCGCAGCGCGTTCGCTGCGCGTCCGAACCTCGTGGCGGCGGCGGGCATTCTGGTTCCGGTGTGCAGCAAGACGCTCAGCGGGCGCTTTTTTCAGTGGTTTCAAACCTACGAATACATCCGCAACTTCATCTCGCGGTTTGCATGGATGCGCGCCGACAGCTTGCTGCTGATTTCGGGTGCGTTTGCTTCGTTCAGGCGCGATGCGCTGGTCGCGGTCGGCGGTTTCGATGCCGAATGTCTTGTCGAAGATTACGAACTGATTCACCGGTTACGACGTCATGCCGTGGATCACGGCCTCGACTGGGATGTGCGCGTGGTGGGCAACGCGCACGCGATCACGGACGCGCCAAGTTCGTTCAGCGGTTTCATGCGTCAACGCCGCCGCTGGTTCGCGGGTTTCCTGCAAACGCAATACTGGAACCGCGACATGACCGGCAATCGCCGATACGGCACGCTCGGCCTGCTGATGCTGCCTGTCAAGGCGTTCGATACCTTGCAGCCAATCTACGGCCTGACGGCGTTTGCGTTGCTGATCGGGTTTATCGTGGAACGGCGCGGCGCTGTCGTGCTGCCTATTTTCAGCGTGATCGGAGCAAAGATCCTGCTCGATTTCGCGTTCCACCTGTGGACCGTGCACCTGTATCGCCGATGGACCGGCGACACCGCTGGATCGAGCTTGTGGATGGCGGTGGTGTCGGCGGTCGTCGAGCCGTTCACGTTCCAGTTGCTGCGCCACACGGGCGCGGCGCTGGGCTGGGTGGACTTTCTCGGACGTTCGCGCGCGTGGGGCGTGCAGACGCGCGCGGGACTTGCGGCGGCGGACGAAGCCTGAACGCCGCGAGGCCGGGGTTACATCTCAGCGAGCGTAGCGAACCACCATGCTCGACGATGCCAGCACGTGATCCTTCATCGCGGCAATCAGCGTGTCGCGAGTGAGCGCGGCTGGCATGGCGTCCCCGGCAATATCGAGCGCGTAGGCCTGCACCACATAATGATGAGGTGCATCGCCACGCGGCGGACAGGGTCCGTAATAGCCATTTTTCCCCGTCCGGTTGATCCCGCCAATGCTCCCCGCAGGCGGCGGCCCGCCTTCTGCAAGCGTGGTGACGGACGCCGGAATGCCGTACAAGACCCAATGCACGATGCCCAGCCCCTTGGCGCCATCGGGATCGTAAATTGTCACGGCAAAGCTTTTGGTGCCCTGCGGCGCGTTGCGCCACGCAAGCGGCAACGAGACGTTCCCGCCGCCGCAATCCTGAGCGCTCGCCGCGTGACGCGAATCGAGGGTGGCGTTATCGGAAAACGTGGGTGAGCTCAGGGTGAATCGTTCATCGGCGAGGGCGGCGCAACTCAGGCCGATCCCTGCGCATATCGTCATGAAACGGAGCAGCGTGCTGCGTCGAAAACTGTGCATCTTGTCTTCCCTGCTTATTGTTTGCTGGTCGTTGATTCTCACTGCCATTTTTTCGGATCGCCGCCTAGCGCGGCGCAGGTATCGAAGGTGATGGCCCGCAACTTCGCCTCGCCAATCTGGCCCGATAACGCATAACCCGCTTGTTCCGTGGTCCAGTAGAACGTGCGCCGCGCGCCGTCGCGCAGCATGCGGATGGCGTATTCCTCGCGGCGCTTGCCCGTGCTGCTCGTCATGTAAAGCGTGAGGCGCTCGCCGCTGGCGTTCTGATACATGAATTGCGCGGCCGGTCCGTCCTCGCCCGGCAACAAGCGGCCGCCTACCAGTTCAAATCCATATTCGTGCAGCGACGGAATGGTCAGCGTCCGGTTGAGCCGCTTGGAAAGCCACGTCACCAGGTGATCTTCCTGCGACGCAGCCACTTCCACCGCATGCCGCTGTTCGGGCGCGTACACCGCATAAGCAATATCCGCGCGCTGCGCGAATGTCGGCGCCGGCCGGTCGCGATCGATCACCGGCAGCAGCATGTGCATCAGGAATCCGCACGCAATTCCCACCGCCAGCCAGCTCGCCGCCATGAGATAACGGCGGCGCGGGCGCACGACGACCACTTGCGGTTCCTGATCGGTAGTCGCGGCGAACAAGGCGCGCAACGCGTTGTCCTGCGCGCGATACGCCGCCACGGTCGCGGCGCTGGCAGGATCGCGGGCAATGCGCGCGGCGGTCTCGGCGCGCTCGGCGTCCGTCGATTCATCGTCGATAAACGCCGACAGCGCTCGCAGCTCATCGGCTGAAGCGTTCGATTCCGGGTGTTCCGGCTGTTCGGGTTTAGTCATGTGCCACTCACGATTTTCAACGATGCCGATTTGCGGCCAGGTTCCTCACCGAGCAATACGCGCATGTGCTCGCGTGCGCGGGAAAGGCGCGACATCACCGTTCCGGCCGGCACGTTCAGCACCGCCGACGCCTCCTGATAACTCATGTCCTCCACGCACACGAGCAGCATGACTTCGCGCTGTTCGACCGGCAGACAATATAGCGCGCGTTGCACGTCGCGCAGCACGAGACCGTCCACTTCGCCAACTGGAGCGGCCATCTGGCGCCACGGCGCGGTTTCGTCGTCCACGGCAATATCCCGCCTGCCACGCAATTGATCGATGTAAAGATTGCGCATGATGGTGAAGAGCCACGCGCGCAGATTGCTGCCCACGCGAAAAGCGTTGGACCGGCCGAGCGCGCGCTCGGTGACGTCCTGCACGAGGTCGTCCGCCCAGGCGCGATCGCCCGTCAGCGCGCGCGCATAGCGCCGCAACTGCGGCAGAATCCCAACGAGATCGGTATCGAAGCTCAACGCCCTTGGCTCATCACATGTTCAGGTTTGGTGTGCGGATACTTGTTCCGCCGTCGTCGTTGGTCTCGTTCGCGCCCTTATGCGGGTCTCGTGCAGCTTTATGCAGCTTTAATGCGGCCCTTATTGCTTGACCGTGTGCCAGACGTCCTTGAAGTTTTCGCCTTTCGCGTCGCCCGGTTTGGCGTCCTTTGCAAACGTGTACACGCGCTTGCCCTTGTAAGCCCATTGTTTGCCGCCGTCGGCGGTGGACACGACGGTCCAGTCGCCCTGCGGTTGATCCGATGCATCGGCCGCCGCCGCCGGCCATGCCTGCGCGCAGCCGCCCGAACAGGCGCTTGGGCCGGAGGCGGTGTCTTTATCGAAGGTATAAAGCGTCATGCCCTTCGCGTCGGTGTACATGCCGTTCGCGGCCATTGGCGGCGCGGCATGCGCGCTCAGGCTGAACGTGGCGGCGAGTGCCGCAGCAAGCATCGGGAGTTGGATTTTCATTTGCATGTCTCTTCCATTTTGGGATGTACGGATATAAACGAACGCCGCTCGCGCAATATTCCGGCGAGCTGCAAATATTCTGGTCCGTTTTTGAAAAGACGGGCAGGTTTTCTCCTCAAGGCGAAATCGCCAGGGTCGCTACAATCGATACGTCCCCGTAACCCCAAAACAGGCGAGCTTAAATGGTGCAGGACAGCAAGAACTCATCGGCGCCGAGAAAGCGTCCACTCGATGGCATTCGTGTACTGGATTTATCGCGGGTGCTGGCGGGACCCTGGTGCACGCAGAACCTCGCGGACCTGGGCGCAGAAGTGTTCAAGATCGAGCGGCCCGGCACGGGCGACGATACCCGCACATGGGGCCCGCCGTTCCTGCGTGACGCCGGTGGCCGCGACACTTCGGAGAGCGCTTATTTCCTCTGCGCGAATCGCAACAAGCAGTCGGTTGCCATCGACATGAGTTCGCCCGAGGGCGCCGCGCTGATCCGTGAGTTCGCGAAATCGTGCGATGTGGTCGTCGAAAACTTCAAGGTCGGCGGCCTGAAGAAATATGGCCTGGACTATGAAAGTCTCTCGGCGCTGAACCCGCGCCTCGTGCATTGCTCGGTGACGGGCTTTGGTCAAAGCGGGCCGTTATCGCAACGCGCGGGCTACGATTTCCTGATCCAGGGCATGGGCGGCCTGATGAGCATCACCGGCGAGCCCGACAGCGTGGCCGGCGGCGGTCCCGAAAAAGTCGGCGTGGCTGTGACCGACCTGATGGCCGGCATGTACGCGACCACCGGCATCCTCGCGGCGCTCATGGAGCGCGAAAAGAGCGGACTCGGACAGCATCTGGACATTGCGTTGCTCGACTGTCAGCTCGCCATGCTCGCCAACCAGTCGATGAACTACCTCACCACTGGCGTCGCGCCCCGGCGCATGGGCAATGCGCATCCGAACATCGTGCCGTATCAGACTTTCGCGGCGAGCGACGGACACGTGATCGTCGCGTGCGGGAACGACGGCCAGTTCCGCGCGCTCTGCACGGCCATGAACGTGCCGGAACTCGCCATCGATTCACGTTTCGCCACCAACAGCGGGCGCAGCGTGAATCGCGCGGAACTGCTGCCGCAACTGGCGGCGGTGTTCGCGACCCGCACGCGCGACGCCTGGGTTGAAGCGCTCGAAGCGTGCGGCGTGCCGTGCGGGCCGATCAACGATATCGAGCAGGCGTTTGGTTCGGAGCAGGCTGTGCATCGCGGGGCAGCGCGGGAGATTGCGCATCCCGTGGCGGGTGTCGCGCCTACAGTGGCGAGCCCGCTGCGCCTGTCGGCCACGCCGGTTCAATACGACCACGCGCCGCCGATGCTCGGCGAGCACACGAACGCGGTATTACGCGAGGTGCTGGGTCTCGACGATGCAAAAATCAGTGAACTGGTTCAGGCCGGCGTGATTGGCGCATGAAGCGGCACATCAAAGTTGCCAGTCGAGCAGCGGCACGGCTTTCTCGATCAGCTTTTCCAGAGCCGGCCGCTTCAGCCAGTCCTCATACGTGACTTGTTGCGATCGTTCGATATCGGCGTCGAAGATCGCGCTTTGCTGCTGCGCGAACGTACGGTCGTAGATATTGAGATTGGCTTCGTCGTTGAGCTTGAAAGAACGGCTGTCGAAATTCGTCGATCCCACCGACACAAGAAACTCGTCCACCACGAGCAGCTTGCAATGGAACATGGTCGGCTGATATTCGTGGATCTCCACGCCCGCCGCCAGCAGATCGCCCCAGCACGCGCGCGACGCTTCGCGCACGGTGTGGGTATCGATACGCTTTCCCGGCGTGACAATGCGCACCTTCACGCCGCGCCGCGCGGCCTCCACCAGTGCGTTGATCGCGAGGCCATCCGGGACAAAGTACGCGCTCGCCAGGTCGATACTCGCCGACGCCGCCGTGATCGCCATCAGATACATCAATTCCATGTCGTCCGCGCCGTGTGTGGGCGAACTGCTGAACATGTGCGCGACGCCGTCGTTCGCTTCGCCTTCCGGCAACGGCTTGACATCGGGAAAATACTTGGGACCGTGCAGCACGTTGCCGGTCGCCTTGATCCAGTTGTCCATGAACACGGCCTGCATGTGCCCGACAACCGGACCTTCCACGCGAAAATGGGTATCGCGCCAGTGTTTCTCGTTTTGCGCGTGGCCCGTCCATTCTTCCGCGATGCCCACGCCGCCGGTGAAACCCGCGCGCCCGTCGATGATCAGCAACTTGCGATGCGTCCGGTTGTTCATACGCCCGAGGCCGGTCCAGTGCGGCTTGTGGTACTGCACGACTTCGGCGCCGGCCTGACGCAGTTCGTCCAGATACTTGCGGTCCATTTTCTTGCAGCCCATCCAGTCGAGCAGCACATGCACGGCCACGCCCGCGCGCGCTTTCTCCGATAACGCCGACGCAAACTGCGCCCCGATCTCCCCCGACCAGTAGATGAATGTCTCGAACGTGATGGTTTCCCGGGCCGAGCGGATGCCTTCGAGCATCGATGGAAAGATTTCGTCGCCGTTGAGCAGCACGCGATATTGATTCCCCGATGTCACCGGCGGCCCCAGCAGCAAGCTCATCGAGCGGATGAACTGGGGATCGTCACTGGAATACAACCGGTCGATATTGTGTTCGACCTTCTTTTCACCGCTCACGAAGTTCGCCAGGATCACCACGACAATCAGCGTAACGAGAACCGTGACCGGTATGGCGAAGAGGAGCATGTGAGATTCCGGAAGAGGGCGGCGTGGACGTGCCCACGCGCGAGCTGACGCGTGACGGTCGACACGCCCTGTAGCAAGAGCCGGACCTCCTGCACAGGATTGCGGTTTTTTATTACTCGTCCACGATCGTGCTCAGGTTTACACGAACGCGGCGCAGCAATGAGATCAATTGCGCACGTTCTTGCGCGTCCAGGCCGGCAAGCGCTTCGGTTGCCACCGCGTCGCCTACACGCCGCGCTTTCCCGAGCGCACCTTCGGCTTTCGCCGTCATTCGCACAGTGCGCTCGCGACGGTCGTCGGGATTGGAAAAGCGTTCTATCCAGCCGCCTTCTTCCATGCGGTCGAGCAAACGACCCGCCGATATGGGGGCGACTTCCAGCAGGTCGGCGAGGCGCGCCTGATTGACATCGCCGAAATGCGACAGATACGCGAGCGCGCGGCATTGCGCCCGCGTGAGATCGAGGGACGATTTCGCGAGTTCGTCGAAGCGCTTGCTGCACAAGCGCCCCACGTCCGAAATCAAAAAGCCAAAGCGCTTGTCGAGATGCGTTTCCATTTCTTGATTATACGAAAGATGCTCGCGTCCACCGCTAGTAAAGGCGTGTTTGAGGCGTACGGGTTTGTCCGGGTTTTTGATCTCTTGTCACGATTATGAGCGTCGTTATAATAAGCATGCTTATTATTTGATCCCACGATCCGGCGTCTGAATGTCCTCTGAATCAATGCCATCGAGCGCCGCTGACGCGCCGCTCAACCGGCCCATGTTGACCATCTCGATCATGCTTGCCACGCTGATCCAGACGCTCGACAGCACAATCGCCAATGTCGCGTTGCCGCATATGCAGGGCACGCTGTCGGCGTCGCAGGACGAGATCACGTGGGTGCTGACGTCCTACATCGTGGCCGCCGCCATCGCCACGCCGCTTACTGGCTGGCTCTCCGACCGCCTGAGCACGAAACGCTTGCTGATCATATCGATCGGTGGTTTCACGGTTGCGTCCGCGCTGTGCGGGTTATCGGAAACGCTTGCGCAGATCGTTGCGTCGCGCTTGTTGCAGGGCATTTTCGGCGCGTCGCTCGTGCCGCTTTCGCAATCCATCCTGCTCGACATCAATCCACGTGAAAAGCAGGGCCAGGCGATGGCCGTCTGGGGCATGGGCGTGATGGTCGGGCCGATCCTCGGGCCAACGCTCGGCGGGTGGCTCACGGATAGCTACAACTGGCGCTGGGTGTTTTTCATCAACGTGCCCATTGGTGCGTTTGCGCTTTTTGGCGTGCTTACTTTCCTGCCAGCGCGCGCCGCAAAGCATGGCGTGAAGTTCGATGCATTCGGCTTCGCCACACTCGGCATCGCGATCGGCGCATTCCAGGCCATGCTGGATCGTGGCGAACAACTGGACTGGTTCGGTTCGCTCGAAATTCGTATTGAAGCCATTCTCGCGGCGCTCAGTTTTATCTTTTTCCTCGCGCACACCGCGACGGCGGGCAAGCGCTCGTTCTTCAAATACGAGTTGCTGAAGGACAGGAATTTCGCGACCGGGGTATTTTTTATTTTCGTGATCGGCGCGGTGATGTACGCCACGCGCGCGCTCTTGCCGCCCATGCTGCAAAACCTGATGAACTATCCGGTCGCGACCACCGGCCTTGTCACCGCGCCAAGCGGCGCGGGCACCATGCTCGCCATGCTGATCGCGGGACGCATGCTTCGACGCACCGACGCGCGGCTGCTCCTGCTCGCAGGCTTCCTGATTTCGGCGTTCGCGCTATGGCAGATGATGCAATACACGCTGGTGCTCTCGGTGTCCGACATTGTCTGGCCCGGCGTGATCCAGGGCTTCGGCCTTGGTTTCGTATTCGTGCCCCTGAGCGCGCTGACGTTCTCAACCTTGACGCCTGAACTCCGCGCCGACGGCACCGCGACCTATAGCCTGATGCGCAATATTGGCAGCAGCATTGGCATATCGATCGTGCAAACCATGATGACGCGCAACACGCAGGTCGCACACGCCGATCTCGCGGCGAATGTGAACGTTTTCAATCCATCGATGCAACCCATGCTGCAAGGCGGTTCGCAGATGAGTCTCGCGCTGATGGATCAAACCATCAACCAGCAGGCGCAGATGATCGCGTACCTGAACGACTTCAAGCTGATGTTCGTCGCGACCTTGCTGGTCGTGCCGCTCGTGTTGCTGATCCGGCCAGCGCGCCCGGTTCCGGGCGAAACCCTCGTGCACGCAGCGGCGGACTGACAAAAACTATTTGATGGAAGAATCGCGCACGAGGTCGCGTTGCGTCAGGTACACACGCAGATCGAACTCGATCTGGTGATATCCGGGCTGCATGAATTCGCACAGCCGATAAAACGCCTTGTTGTGATCGCTTTCCTTCAGATGCGCGAGTTCGTGCACAACGATCATGCGCAGGAATTCCGGCGGCGCTTCCTTGAAAAGCGACGCCACGCGGATCTCCTTTTTCGCCTTGAGCTTGCCGCCCTGCACACGCGATATGGCCGTATGCAGGCCAAGCGCATGCCGCAGCACGTCCAGCTTGGCGTCGTACATGACTTTGTCGATGGCTGGCGCCACGCGCAGAAACTCCTGCTTCAGGTCGGTCGTGTATTCATAGAGCGCGCGATCCGACTGCACGGCATGCCGATGTGGATACCGGTCGGCGAGATACATGCCGAGCTTGTCGTCGGCGATCAGTTTGCGAACCTTGTCCTGAAGCGTTTGCGGATAGGCGCTCAGGTATTTCAGAGGAAGCATGGCGATACCACTTGCTTAATGACTGCGTTGCGTGCTCCACACGATACACGCGATCAGCGCGAGCTGAAGCGGCAAACGCGCAACGAGGAGCCATACGGGAATGCTGGGAAAGAGTTCAGCGTGCTGGAGCATGAAGATATTGGCCGGCGTCACCGCGATGGTCAGGAGTGCGAGCCCGATTCCCGCCATGGACCGCGTGCGTCTGATCGCGATTCCGGCGGCGCCGAGCAATTCGAAAACCCCGCTGATAATCACGGCCGCGATGGGCGCGGGTACGAACGGCGGCACGATCTGCACGAAAAAAGGCGTCAGCAGGAAATGGCAGATCCCGCCGATCGCAAACCAGAGGAACACGAACGCAAGCGCTAGGCGGCGCGCGTTTGACACTGGCGGCGATGCAAGTCTCGATAAACCCATGACATGTCCTGCGAGAGGCAGAAAAGGGTTACACGATACTCGCATGAATAGAAGCCGGTCTCAAAACAAGGAGAGGCCTGGCGAACTGCGCCTGCAAATCGAGCGAAGCGATACAAGCGCGGCGGCTTTTGGTTTTGTCGCCTGTGATGTGCGCGTTGCAGAAGATAAAGCGGCCGGACAAAAATTTCTCCGCTCGCCAGACTAGCGGATTGCAGCGGGGATTTCGGCTCAGACCGTTTCTGTTTCCGCCAAGGCCGTTTTCGAACGTCCGTTGCTCGTGGCTATGCGCGACGGCTCGCGTCCAATGGTTTCCTCATAAATCGCGAGATAGTCCTGGCTCACTCGGCTCACGCGGAGCCGGTCAAGATTTGCCTTTGCTCGATCCGCCCAGTCCGCACGCACTGCTGAATCCGTGAGCAAGGTATCCAGCGCGCCCGCAAGTGCGCCAACGTCACCGGGGGGCACAAGGAGGCCGGCCTCGCCAAAGTCCAGCGCCTGCGGAACGCCGTCCACGCTCGAGCCAACGATAGGGCAGCCGGCTTCGCGTGCCTCGCTTATGACAAGCGGACATGGATCATTGAACGAAGCGAGCGCGAAGATATCGGTTTGTTTAAGGAACGCCGCCGCGTTCGTCTGGAAACCGAGAAAATGCACCCGGTCGCACATGGCGTACTTGAGCATCAACTGTTCGAACTCCGCGCGATCAGGGCCATCGCCTATCAGGTACAAATGCGCGCCTTTGCTGCGTTCGATGCGTGAGAACGCATCCATCAGCACGGCAATGCCCTTGCGGCGGTACATGCCCGCAATAGTGACGACATTTGGATGGACCAGCTCTGGAACCGCTGGACGCTCGACGCTTTGCTTGCGGCGAGGGGAGTCAATTGTGCCGTTTTCGATGTTGCGCATGCGGGCTGCGGGTATGCCGCGTCTTATCATTGCCTTTTCGACGGCGGCGCTGACTGCGACAACAATATCGGCCACGCCCATAAGCCTTGCGGAGCGTTGGAATTCATTGTGCACGGTGCTGACAATGCGATAGGAACGCCACAAGCGGACGATTTTGGCGATCAGCGCTCCGGTCATCATGTGCACATGCACGACGTCCGGCTTTTCACGCACCACAAGCTCATCGAACTTCCGGCACATGCTTGGCAATTTATGTAGTTGGGGTTTCTGCTCAAGGTGGACATGTTTTACGCCATGCTTGGCGAGAACGGCTTCATATTCCCCGCCGGCGCTTGCAACAACCACATCATGCCCGGCGTCGGCCTGGCTGCAAGCAAGGTCTATCACAACGTTCACGATGCCATTACCGATCTCTAGAACATGATTGGCAAGATGGATGATTTTCAGCGATGCTTTTATTTCGCCTCGTTCAGTCTTCATTCCACAACACTCCCTGCCTCTCGTCGTTCATGCGCTCGGATCAAGATGGGACTGTAATTAAAACAATTGAAATCGAATGTGACTTGGCGCACGTAAAACCAACCGTACGATTTGTTTCTCATAACAAGCATTATGAGAAAGCGTGCCGGCGTGACGCGCGAGCTTCTACGGCGGTGGAACTACAGAGCGCTGATGATCCCGATTTTGAGCTATCTTTGATTGGGGACGGACCGTGTAGGCATGCAGTCCTGATTGGCGTGATGAGGCGGTTGGATGTCTTGCTATAAGACGCCGCAAGAGGAGCCCCAAAAACAAAAACCGCCCAGCAAGCTGGGCGGTTTTTACCTCGATCTAACAAGGATAATTCTGGTCGGGGTGAGAGGATTCGAACCTCCGGCCTCTACGTCCCGAACGTAGCGCTCTACCAGGCTAAGCTACACCCCGAATATTCACTCAGAGACGGTTTGTTTCCTTTTCAGGACTGTCTTGCCGTCGAGTAAGAACATAATTCTAGCAGGCTCTCTTTAAAAATGGAATCTGGAAACGCAGAAATTGCGTTTGCCGCCGCCTGCGCTTCCTGACGCGCGCATTTCAGCGTGTGATCGAGCGCGCCCGAGGTGGTAATGGCTTCGAAAATAGTATCGAATTTATCGGTGCCGCCTTGTTCGATAGCCTCGCGCGCAAGCGCCGCCTGTTGCGCCGTGCCGTGCTCCATCAAGTAGATGAGCGGAAGCGTGGGTTTGCCTTCGCGCAGATCGTCGCCCGCGTTTTTCCCCATGGATTCCGCCGTGCCCGTGTAGTCGAGCCAGTCGTCCATGATCTGGAACGCCGTGCCAATGCGCCGCCCGAATTCCGCCGCGGCGGCCTCCGTCTTGGCGTCCGACCCGGACAGCACCGCGCCAAGCTGCGCCGCTGCTTCGAAAAGCTTCGCCGTCTTGTAGCGGATCACCTGCATGTACCGCGCTTCATCTACATCCGGGTCGTGCATGTTGAGCAACTGCAGCACTTCGCCTTCGGAGATCACGTTGGTCGCGACCGAAAGGATCTCCATCACGCGCATCTTGCCTACGCCGACCATCATTTCGAACGACCGCGAGTAAAGAAAGTCGCCGACAAGCACGCTCGCCGCATTGCCGAACAGCGCGTTCGCGGTCTTGCGGCCGCGCCGGAGATCGGATTCGTCGACGACGTCATCGTGCAGCAGGGTCGCCGTATGGATGAACTCCACCACCGCAGCCAGCTCATGCCGGTGACCAGTGGTGTCTCCAAGCGCGCCCGCCACGAGTAGCAGCAGCGCGGGACGGAGCCGTTTGCCGCCGGCCCCGATGATGTATTCGGAAATCTGGTTGATCAGCATCACTTCGGATGCCAGGCGCTGCCGGATGACGCGATTGACCTGCTGCATGTCCTCGGCGATAGGCTCGAGCACGTTGGCGGCGTTTGGGGAGGAAGTGGCAGTGGACGACATGATCGGCAATTAGGATAGTGCCGCGAATTATAAGGCGAATCGGCCGATGGACGCCTCTAATAGACGTCCCGGACTGCCCGCACGAGAGCTGGCATGCGGCGGATCCCGGTATTGGTCAGGATAATATTGCGTGTGCATTGCCCCGTCTGGGCGCAGCGCCGCCCTTTTTGCGATCAACAAGGGTTTTGACGGAGAGCCTAACTCTCTGTATAATCACGCGTTTTCGCGCACGGTGTGCGGAAAAATGAATTCAGAGTGAGGTTCTCAATGTACGCGGTCATAAAAACCGGTGGCAAGCAGTATAAGGTTGCTGTCGGCGAAAAATTGAAAGTAGAACAGATACCGGCAGACATTGACGCTGAAATCACGCTCGACCAGGTTCTCGCAGTAGGCGAAGGTGAATCGATTCAATTCGGTGCACCGCTGGTCAGTGGGGCTTCCGTCACATGTACCGTCGTGTCCCAAGGTCGTCACAAGAAGGTCACGATCTTCAAGATGCGTCGCCGGAAGCACTACCAAAAGCACGCTGGCCATCGCCAGAACTATACCGAACTGCGTATCGACGCTATCAACGCTGCTTAAAGCGTCGAGTCGATAAGCCAAACGGTCAAGGAGCTATCAAATGGCACACAAAAAAGCAGGCGGGTCATCCCGCAATGGTCGCGACTCAGAATCAAAGCGCCTCGGCGTGAAGGTTTATGGCGGCCAGGCAATCAACGCCGGCGGAATCATTGTTCGCCAGCGCGGCACGCGCATGCACCCGGGCGACAACGTCGGCATTGGCAAGGATCACACCTTGTTCGCGCTGACGGACGGCCACGTCACGTTCACGACGAAGGGCGCTGCAAAGAAGCATCTGGTCAACGTAGTCCCGGCTGCCTGAGCAACATTCAGGCACGGGCTTCAGGACCGGAAAGGGCCCCGCGAAGTTCGCGGGGCTTTTTTTATTGGCTGCTTTTTTACGCGGTCAGGTAGTGACATATATCGAATGGTCTAGTGGCTGGCATCGGCTGGTCGCGGCAAAATAGCGGAACATCGCTGAAACACGGGACGGAGCAACTCATGAAGTTCATTGACGAAGCGAGAATTGAAGTCATCGCCGGCGACGGAGGGGATGGCAGCGCGTCGATGCGGCGCGAGAAGTTCGTCCCGTTCGGCGGACCGGACGGTGGCGACGGCGGCCGGGGCGGCAGCGTGTATGCGGTCGCGGATCGCAACATCAACACATTGATCGACTACCGGTACGCCAAGAAGCACCAGGCCCGCAATGGTGAAAACGGCCGCGGCGCCGACTGTTACGGTAAGGGTGGCGACGACATCATCCTGCGCATGCCGGTCGGCACGATCATCGCGGATACGGAAACGGGCGAACTGATCGCCGATCTGACCGAGCACAACCAGAGCGTACTGATTGCGCATGGCGGCGCGGGCGGTCTCGGCAACCTGCATTTCAAGTCGAGCACGAACCGCGCGCCGCGCCAGAAGACGGAAGGCAAGCCCGGCGACCGGCGCATGCTGCGGCTTGAGCTGAAAGTGCTCGCCGACGTCGGCCTGCTCGGCATGCCGAACGCCGGAAAGTCGACGTTTATCTCGTCGGTATCGAACGCGCGGCCGAAAATCGCCGATTATCCATTCACCACGCTTGCGCCAAATCTTGGGGTGGTGCGCGTCGGGCCGGAAAAGAGCTTCGTGATCGCGGACATTCCGGGTCTGATCGAAGGCGCGGCTGAAGGTGCGGGATTGGGTCACCGATTCCTGCGGCATTTGCAGCGCACCGGCGTGCTGCTGCATCTCGTGGATCTCGCTCCGTTCGACGAAGCCGTCGATCCCGTGCAGGAAGCGCGCGCAATCGTCAACGAGCTGCGCAAGTACGACGAAGCGCTGTATGAAAAACCGCGCTGGCTCGTGTTGAACAAGCTGGACATGGTGCCGGAGGACGAGCGCAAGGCGCGCGTCGCGGACTTTATCAAACGCTACGAATGGGACGGCCCGGTGTTCGAAATCTCGGCGCTGACAGGCCAGGGTTGTGAAGGACTGACGTACGCCATCTTCGATTACATCTCGAAGAATTCGGACGCGTCGCGTGCCGCCGAGGCCGAAGATCTCGCCGCCGACGTGCGTTTCCGCGATGAACCCGCCGCCATCGCGCCTCAACCCGCGCCGGAAATCGCCGCAGACGACCAGGACGAAGGCGAAGCGTAAGAAATTCGGCCCGTGGCTGTCGAGCCAAATTCCGAGCCAATTCGAAGCAAATCCCAGGAGAAATGCGTCAGATGCGTTCCGTCATAGCTGCTTCGAAGCGACTCGTAGTGAAAGTGGGATCGAGCCTCGTGACAAACGACGGCCGTGGGCTCGATCACGCGGCCATCGAGCGCTGGGCCGCGCAGATCGCTGCTTTGCGCGGGCAGGGCAAGGAAGTCATCCTGGTGAGTTCGGGCGCGATTGCCGAGGGAATTCACAGGCTGGGCTGGACGAAACGGCCGCGCGAGATCGACGAACTGCAGGCCGCGGCGGCGGTAGGACAAATGGGTCTGGCGCAAGTCTATGAAAGCAGCTTCGGAAAGCACGGCATACGGACCGCGCAGATCCTGCTGACCCACGCCGATCTGGCTGATCGCGAACGTTATCTGAACGCACGCTCAACGCTGCTCACCTTGCTGCGCCTCGGTTGCGTGCCGATCATCAATGAAAACGACACGGTCATCACCGATGAAATCAAATTTGGCGACAACGACACGCTCGGTGCGCTGGTCGCGAATCTGATCGAAGGCGACGCGCTGGTTATTCTCACCGACCAGCGTGGATTGTTCACCGCCGATCCTCGCCGCGATCCCATGGCCACGCTGGTGGAACAGGCCGACGCCGGAACGCCGGAACTCGAAGCCATGGCAGGCGGCGCGGGTTCCAGCCTCGGGCGCGGCGGCATGCTTACGAAGATTCTTGCAGCGAAACGTGCGGCGCATAGCGGCGCGAACACTGTGATTGCGAGCGGACGCGAATCGGATGTCCTGACGCGGCTTGCTTCAGGCGAAATGATCGGCACGCAGCTTGTTGCCCGGACTGCGCGTATTGCGGCGCGAAAGCAATGGATGGCCGATCACCTGCAAGTGCGCGGGCACGTTGTCATTGACAACGGCGCGGTCGAGAAACTCACGGCAGGCGGCAAAAGCTTGCTGCCAATCGGCGTAGTCGACGTCCAAGGCGCGTTTGCACGTGGCGAAGTCATTGCGTGCATGAATCCTGACGGACGCGAAGTGGCGCGCGGGATCACGAATTACAGCAGTTCGGAGGCGCGTTTGATTCAGCGCAAACCAAGTACCGAAATTGAAACGGTGCTCGGATACATGCTGGAGCCCGAACTTATCCACCGCGACAATCTGGTGCTTGCCTGAGCCGTTGTCGTTAAAAAAGCCGCCATTTGGCGGCTTTTTTGTTTAAACGGCGTTGATTCTGTCAAACTCAGTGATAGTTCGACACCGCCGTCCGTTTCATCTGGATATTCGACAAAATTTGCTTCGCTGACCCCGTCGGCAATTTGTTCGCGCAGAAGTAGTCCTGGTACAGCGCCGCGTGATACGCGTTCAACTCGCCGTTTTCAATGCGCGCGAAGTCGCTTTCCACCGCGCGATCCCAACCGTTCTGATCCTCGTTGATACTCGCGTACAAGCGCCAGTTGTAGTTGTCGCAGCGAATCCCTTCGTAGTTCACGTTGCGCGCGCCGGCCGGGCTCTGCACAACGACCGTGTAGCGGATCACGCCGTCGTCGCCGACGCTGAGCGAGTTTTTATCGATGAAAAAACTGAGCGGCGTGTTTTGCGACACGTTGAACGGCACCAGGTCGGCCTGCTGCGGCAAGGGCGGAATGGTCTCGACCTTGTTTTCGGTCCAGTTCGGCTTGCGGTCCATCAAATAGACAAACGCGCTGTCGTCCTTGTTGGTCGGCTTCGAACTGCCGCAGCCGGCGAGCACGGCAAGGGCTGCCGCGGATGCCGCGAACAATGCAATGGCTTTCAATTCTTGAATCCCTGAGGTTGATGCAGAAGCGCCTGCAAATGAATCGGATCTCGCGAGTATCCGAGATCCATCTCCGACGCCGCATGAAAAAAAGCGGCGCGCGTTGCCGCACCGCCGCTTTGAATGACACACGTCCTAATCCCGCAAAGGACGTTGTGCGTAGATATGCAGCTCTTCGGTCACCGAACATTCTGCCTGAATGACTTGGCCGTTAGCAGAAACGGACGCGTCCTCCATGGTCATGCTCCCAATCACGCGCGGATACCGGTTGGCGTGACGCGCCAAATGTTCCGCGCGCTCGGCGCGCACGGCGGCGCGCCTCAGGAAGCGAGAAAGTTCCGTGAGCGCAAGCTGATATACATCACGCTTGAACTCGATCACCGCGTCGAGCGGGACCCAGTATTCGTTCCACCGCCAGGCATCGAATTCCGGATGATCAGTCGCACGCAAACAAATGTCACAGTCGCGGCCTACCATGCGTAACAAAAACCAGATCTGTTTTTGTCCACGATAGTGCCCGCGCACCTCGCGCTTGATGAACTTGTCCGGCACCTCATAACGCAGCCAGTCGCGGGTTCGACCCACGACCTTCACGTGTTCCGGCAGCAAACCGGTTTCTTCGTGTAACTCCCGATACATCGCTTGCACAGGGGTTTCGCCGTACTTGATGCCCCCTTGCGGAAACTGCCAGGAATGTTCACGCAGCCGCTTGCCCCAAAACACTTCGTTGTGCGCGTTCAAGAGGATGATGCCGACGTTCGGGCGAAAGCCTTCACGATCCAGCATACAACCACCTTCGAATCCTTTAAAATTGCTTTGATTATAAACAGATAACGGGCCTGGCGCACCGGCACGAACCCGAATTCGGGCGTTCGTTTCGCGTGGGCGTTGAGGCGGGCGGTGCTTGTCAGCGCCTCGCATCGCTATCCCGTCGTTCACTTGTTCCGCACGTCAGCCGGACCGGGCCGCAACGCCCATTCAGGCTGACGCGCTCCCGCTTTGGAAAATTTTTGAATGAAAGCATCCCGTTTCTTTATCGCCACCCTGAAGGAAGCGCCGACCGACGCTGAAATCGTCAGCCATCAGCTCATGGTGCGTGCAGGCATGATTCGCCGCGTTGCGGGCGGTATTTACAGCTATCTGCCAATCGGCCTGCGTTCCATCCGCAAGGTGGAAACCATCGTGCGCGAAGAAATGAACCGGGCCGGCGCGCTCGAGTTGCTGATGCCGGCGGTGCAACCGGCCGAACTCTGGCAGGAATCGGGACGCTGGGTGCAATACGGGCCGGAATTGCTGCGTATCAAGGATCGTCACGAGCGCGACTTCGTGGTCGGTCCCACGCACGAGGAAGTGGTGACGGACATTGCGCGTCGCGAGATCAAGAGCTACAGGCAGTTGCCGGTGAACTTCTATCAGGTCCAGACGAAGTTCCGCGATGAAATCCGCCCGCGTTTCGGCGTGATGCGCGGACGCGAATTCATCATGAAGGACGCGTATTCATTCGACCGCGATCAGGCGAGTCTGGCCGAATCATACAAGAAGATGTTCGATGCCTACGTGCGCGTGTTTTCGCGCATTGGCCTGGAATTCCGTGCGGTTGCCGCGGATAACGGTTCTATTGGCGGCAGCGGTTCGCATGAGTTTCACGTGATCGCGGAAACGGGTGAAGATGCAATCGCGTATTGTCCGGCATCGGACTACGCGGCGAACGTCGAAGCCGCCGAGGCTTTGCCGCTGAACGCCACGCGCGCAGCCCCGGCCGAAGAGATGAAAAAGACGGCAACGCCGGGCAAGGCGAAGTGCGAAGCCGTGGCCGAGCTGCTGAACATTCCGCTGCAACGGACCATCAAGTCGATCATTCTCGCGACCGAAAACGAAGGCGCCGAGCCGACCATCTGGTTGCTGATGCTGCGCGGCGATCACTCGCTCAACGACGTCAAGACGGGCAAGTTGCCGGGTTTGTCGGGTTATCGGTTCGCAACGGAAGCCGAGATTGTCGATACCTTCGGCACGCCGCCCGGCTATCTTGGCCCGATCAACACGAAAAAGCCGATCAAGGTGATCGCGGACAGCACGGTCGCGAACATGAGCGATTTCGTGGTCGGCGCGAACGAGGTGGACTATCACATCACCGGCGTGAACTGGGGCCGCGATCTGCCGGAACCGATCGTGGCGGACATCCGCAACGTGCTGGCAGGCGACCCGTCGCCGGACGGCAAAGGTCCGCTCGAAATTTGCCGCGGCATTGAAGTGGGCCACGTGTTCCAGCTTGGCACGAAGTATTCGGACGCCATGAACGCCACGTTCCTCGATGAAAACGGCAAGCCCGCGCCCATGCTGATGGGTTGCTACGGCATCGGTATCACGCGGGTTTTGGGCGCTGCGATTGAACAGAATTTCGATGCGAAGGGCATCATCTGGCCGGAATCGATTGCACCGTTCGAAGTCGTGCTGTGCCCGATGGGTTATGACCGCAGCGACGCCGTGCGCGAGCAGGCCGATAAGCTTTACGCGGCGCTGCAGGCTGCGGGTATCGACGTGATTCTGGACGATCGCGGCGAGCGTCCGGGCGTGATGTTCGCGGATTGGGAGCTGATCGGCGTGCCGCATCGGCTGGTGATCGGCGATCGCGGGCTCAAGGAAGGCAAGCTCGAATATCAGGCGCGACGCGACACCGAAGCGACCCTGCTGCCGGTGGAAGACGCCGCCAACGTGGTGATCGAAAAGGTGCGCGCCGCGCTCGCGAGCGGAGTGACGCGGTAAGTGCAGTACAACTTCCTCTCGGCGACGGTATTGCTGATCCTGATCACCGATCCGCTCGGCAATATCCCGATCTTCATCAACGCGTTGCGGGGTGTGGCGAAGGAGCGCCGGCGGATCGTGATTTTGCGCGAAGTAGCGATCGCGTTCGGGATCCTGCTGCTGTTCATGCTTGTTGGCGACCGCTTTCTTCGCGCGATGAGCCTGACGGATTTGTCGTTGAGACTGGGCGGCGGGATTGTGTTGTTCCTGATTGCGCTGCGGATGATCTTTCCGCATCCCGATGGCCCCATGGGCGGCGATTCGCGCGGCGGCGAACCGCTGATCGTGCCGCTTGCCATTCCCGCGCTCGCCGGTCCGTCTGCGCTGGCAACGGTGATGCTGCTGACATCGCAGGCGCCAGGGCAGATGTGGGAATGGGTCGGCGCGCTGACCGTGACCATGCTCGTCTGCGCAGTCGTGCTGGTGATGGCCGAGAAGATCCAGCATTGGCTGGGCGAGCGCGCGGTGACTGCGTTCGAGCGGCTGATGGGGCTGGTGCTGGTTGCAATATCGGTGGAAATGATCCTGACCGGGATTCGCACCTTCGTGCATCAACTGGCGGCGAGCAACTGACGCTCCACGTGCAACAGTGGTGTCCATAAAACAGAAGGCCGTTTCAACATGAGTTGAAACGGCCTTCTTTCATATTTCGCTGCTACAGCGATTCGACGGATCAAGCGCCTTCAGTCAGCGCCCGGATAGTCGGCAGGTTGCGCCAATATCCCTTAGCGTCCATGCCGCAGCCGAATACATAGCGGTCCGGTACTTCGAAGCCGCAAAAGTCCGGACGCAGCGGCTTCGCTTTACTGATGAGCTTCTCGCAAAGCACCGCCGAGAGGAATTTCTTTGCGCCCATTGCCATGATCCGATCGCGGATGGCGGCCATGGTTTCGCCTTCATCCAAAATATCGTCGAGCAC
Source organism: Caballeronia sordidicola (assembly GCF_001544455.2). Classification (GTDB taxonomy): domain Bacteria; phylum Pseudomonadota; class Gammaproteobacteria; order Burkholderiales; family Burkholderiaceae; genus Caballeronia; species Caballeronia sordidicola. Next base: position 21,752 of record NZ_FCOC02000024.1, on the reverse strand, counting down.
GAGCACCACGCGATCCTTCACCGACTCCGCCGGCGCCACGCGCCATTCCATCTTGTCGCCGCCCTTGGTCGTGTTGCGATAGCGGGTCAAATGGATGTAGTCGAACTCGAGCGGGAAATCGAGGTGCGGCAGCAACATGCCGGTGAACACCGCAGCGCCGCCCATGACGGACAGCACGAGCGGGAACTCCTCGCCGACGCTCGCGCCAATGGCGGTCGCCATGTTGACGATGGACGCAGTCACGTCTTGCGCCGAAACGATCTCTTCGGAGTGGCTGAAAATATGGAATGCTTCTTCGCGATTCATAGGGCAGGCGGCGAGGGCGTAAAGCTAAAGTAGAGGAGACGGGCGCCAACGTGCGCGCCACGACATGATAAACCCGCGTTCCTCGATGAAACCCGGGCCAGTCGAATCAAAGCTGCCAGGGGCACAAAAAAGGACAAAAACTCAGCGCATGCCCGGCATCATGCCTTTCATGCCGCGCATCATTTTCTGCAGATTGCCGCCCTTGAGCTTTTTCATCATGCCGCGCATTTGCTCGTATTGATTCAGCATGCGGTTGACTTCCTGCACCTGCACGCCGGCGCCCGCGGCAATGCGGCGCTTGCGCTGCGCCTTGATGAGATCGGGCTTGGCGCGCTCCGCGAGCGTCATGGAATTGATGATCCCTTCCATGCGGCGCATCTGCTTTTCCGCGATACCCATGTTCGCGCCCGCCGCGGCCTGCTGGAACTGGGCTGGCAGCTTGTCCATAAGCGACGACAGTCCGCCCATGTTCTTCATCTGCGCGAGTTGCGCGCGGAAGTCGTTCAGGTCGAAATCGCCGCCTTTCTTGACCTTGTCAGCGAGTTTTTGCGCGGCTGCGCTGTCTACGCCTTTTTGCGCTTCCTCGACGAGCGCCAGAATGTCGCCCATGCCGAGAATCCGGTTCGCCATGCGATCCGGGTGGAACACTTCCAGGCCGTCCAGCTTTTCGGCCACGCCCACGAACTTGATCGGCTTGCCGGTCACGTGGCGCACTGAAAGCGCCGCGCCGCCGCGCGAGTCGCCGTCGAGCTTGGTGAGGACCACGCCGGTGAGCGGCAGGGCGTCGCTGAACGCCTTGGCCGTGTTCACGGCGTCCTGCCCCAGCATGGCGTCGACCACGAAGAGGGTTTCAGACGGCTTCAGAAGGCCGTGAAGCTCGGCGATTTCCTTCATCATCGCTTCGTCGATACCGAGCCGGCCGGCCGTATCGACGATCAGCACATCGTGGAAATGGCGTTTTGCCCAGTCCACCGCCGCCCGCGCGATGTCAGCCGGCTTCTGGTCAGGCTCCGACGGAAAAAAATCCGCGCCGACTTGTTCCGTCACCGTTTTCAACTGCGCGATTGCGGCCGGCCGATACACGTCGACAGATACGGTCAGCACTTTTTTCTTGTGCTTTTCGCGCAGCAGCTTGGCGAGCTTGCCGGTGGTCGTGGTCTTGCCCGCACCTTGCAGGCCGGCCATGAGTATGATTGCGGGTGGCGTGACGGCGAGATTCAGCTCGACCGCCTTGCCCTCGTAATCCCCGCCGATGATCGCCGTCAGTTCGCGCTGCACCACGCCGACCAGCGCCTGGCCTGGCGACAGGCTGGAAATCACCTCTTCGCCAAGCGCCTTTTCCTTCACCTTGGCGATGAATTCGCGCACGACCGGCAGCGCGACGTCGGCCTCGAGCAGCGCCAGGCGCACTTCGCGCAGCATTTCCTGCGTGTTAGCCTCGGTGAGCCGGGCTTCGCCGCGCAGCGTCTTGACGACGCGCGCCATCCGTGTAGTGAGTGTGTCGAGCATGGGGCGTGTGAAAGTGCGGCCGGTGAATATAGGTAAACGGTAGCGGCGTCCTGACTGCCCTTGCTGCGACTTACTGGCAGGAGGGGGAAGACGTCGCGGCTTCAGGGCCTGGTGTAAACTTCAAACATGGATATTGTACTGTATGCCCTCACTGCGCTTCTCTACGGCGGACTTGCCGTAGCGGGTTGGCGCGCGCATCGCCACACGGCCGTCGAACCGGCGTTTGTGGGCGTGCCCGCGGGCGCTCATCTTGCCGCAGGCATGGAAAGCGGGCGGGCATCGAAGGCGTCGGGCATGAGTTCCATGGGGCGCGTGCTGCTCGGCGTTGCGTTGCTCCTGCACGGCGTCTTGCTGCACACCACCATCTTTCCGCAGAACGCCATGGTGTTCGGCTTTGCGTTCGCGCTTTCCGCCATGTTCTGGCTCGGTGCGGGCATTTACTGGATCGAAAGTTTCTTCTTCCCGCTCGATGGATTGCGGCTGCTCGTGCTGCCGCTTGCGTGCGTGGCGTCGGTGATGCCGCTGATCTTCGGCGGCGTGCGCGTGTTGTCCTATTCGGCCGCGCCCATGTTCAAGCTGCACTTCCTGATCGCCAACATTGCGTACGGGTTGTTTGCCATTGCGGCGCTTCACGCCATTCTCATGTTGATGGTCGAAAGGCGTTTGCAGAACATGCGCGGCACGGCGACGCGGCATACGTCGAATAGCTGGGTGTCGAGCTGGCTCGATACATTGCCGCCCTTGCTCACGCTCGAAAAATTATTGTTCCGGCTGATTTCGGCGGGGTTCGTGCTGTTGACGCTCACGCTGATCTCGGGCGTAGCGTTCAACGAACAACTCGTCGACAAAGCGTTCAAGCTTGACCACAAGACGGTGTTCGCCATTCTTTCATGGCTGATGTTTGGCGCTTTGCTGACCGCGCGCCGGGTGTCCGGCTGGCGCGGCCGCGCGGCGTTGCGCTGGGTGCTCGCTTCGTTTCTGGCGTTGCTGCTGGCCTATGTGGGCAGCCGCTTTGTGTTCGAAGTGCTGCTGCATCGCGCGGTCGTCTGACGCGTCTACTTCGCCTCTACTATTAGTAAGATCATGCGCCAACTCCTTCTGCTGATTTTTGTATTCTTCGCGAGCCAGTGGCTTTTCAAGAAGCTCAAGCGCGCCCAGGCCGCCGCAGGAAATGCTCACGCCGGCGCGGGCACCGCGCGCACGTCCCGCGGTCCCGCGGCTTCTGGCGCGCCGCAACTTCCCGATCCGCTCGTGCGTTGCGCCGAGTGCGGCGTGCATACGCCGAGCAGTGAAGCGATCATCGCGGCGGGCCATCGCTTTTGTTCCGTGGATCACGCGCAACGCCACGCCGCTCGGCCGACTGGCCGCGACGCACGATGAGCGAAGCGGGTTCCATCGGCGGCGATGGGTGGTATTCGTCGGCGCATCGCTTGCCGTCGCCGAATTTTGAAGCACGGCCCGGTGGTATCGAACCGACGTTGATTGTCATTCACAACATCAGCCTGCCGCCCGACGAATTCGGCGGCGGCGCGATCACCGAGTTCTTCCAGAATCGTCTCGATCACAGCGCGCACCCCTATTACGACCGATTGCGCGGCATGCGCGTGTCGTCGCATTTCGTGATTCGACGCGATGGCGCGGTCGAGCAATACGTGTCGTGCAACGAGCGCGCATGGCACGCCGGCCTGTCGAGCTTTTTCGGCCGTGAACGATGCAATGATTTTTCGGTGGGCATCGAACTGGAAGGCAGCGACTCGAGCGCGTTCGAGGCGGCGCAGTATGCGTCGCTCAACGACGTGGTTCGCGCGACCATGCAGCGTTATCCGATCGATGCATTGGCCGGCCATTCGGATATCGCTCCGGACCGCAAGACCGATCCCGGTCCGCACTTCGAATGGTTGCGCCTGCAAAACGGTTGTGAACTTCCGCTTCAGTATTTTCCCTATCTCGCCAAAGCGTAGGCCGCGCACGTCCGCGGCCATTCGACGCTTGACATTCACGTCCTCCAATTTTGCGCTGCAACGCGTTCGCCTCTCTTCTGCTCGCGATCCCTTGTCCGACTTTGGCATTCGAAAAGTCAACCCCGGTTAGTGAAATCCTCAGCAAATAAAAGTTTTTGAGACTGTGCGGAATGTCACTATACTTGGTGCTCAGAGACGGAAATCGCACTATATGTTGTGTTATCAAGGCGGCGCCCCGCTCATAGAGCCGGCGCCGTACGCTTGTCCGGCCATAGAACAAAACGCCGCATAAGCGACTGATTCGCCGCGTGAAATCCGCCGGCGAGTCGGGTTGAAACACCCGGGGCAGATAGGCGTAGCGAGTGAAGTTGCCATCGTGATCGAACGGATCGCAGCGGCAATTTCCCGGCTGACCATTTTCAAATTTCATCGTCGTGCGCGGTCGGCAAGAGCGGTATCCGGCAACAGGAAACTCGCCAAGCGCGTGCGGCACGCATTTCAATCCGCGGACGTTCCGCACCATCGAACACCAGGAGATTTGCACATGCAAACCACCGACAACGCCACGATTTCCCACGAAGGCGCTTACCAGCGGCCCACCGGCGCACAGGCTCAGCAGCCGGGCGCGAGTTCGCTCGCGCCGGACGCCACGCTGGCCGACTACAAGGTCATTCGCCGTAACGGGACCGTGGTGTCGTTCGAGCCGTCGAAGATTTCCATCGCCGTGACGAAGGCGTTTCTTGCCGTGAACGGCGGTCAGGGCGCGGGGTCGGCGCGAGTGCGCGAGCTTGTCGAACAACTGACGCAGAGCGTGGTCCGTGCATTGGTGCGCAGCCGCCCGAACGGCGGTACGTTCCATATCGAAGATATCCAGGATCAGGTCGAACTCGCGTTGATGCGCGGCGGCGAGCACAACGTGGCGCGCGCCTACGTGCTGTATCGTGAAAAGCGTGCTCAGGAACGCGCTCACGCGCCGGAAACGCGTGCGAACGCGCTCGGCATCAACGTGATCGACAACGGCGTGTCGCATCCGCTGGACCTCGACGCATTGAAGGCGCGTATCAACGAAGCATGCGTGAACCTCGGCAGCGAAGTGAATGCGGACCCGATCGTCGCAGAAACAGTGAAAAACCTGTACGACGGCGTGCCGATGGCGCAAGTCTACGACTCGGCCATTCTCGCCGCGCGCACCATGATCGAAAAGGACCCGGCGTACAGCCAGGTCACCGCGCGCATCCTGCTGCACACCATCCGCCGCGAAATCCTGGAAGAAGATGTCTCGCAAGGCGAGATGGCCACGCGCTACGCCGAATACTTTCCGCTGTTCATCAAGCAAGGCGTGGAAGCGGAATTGCTCGACGAAAAGCTCCAGCAGTACGACCTGAAGCGCCTGGGCGCCGCACTCGACGCCAACCGCGACCTGCAATTCGGCTATCTGGGCCTGCAGACGCTGTATGACCGCTACTTCCTGCACAACGAAAACAAGCGCATCGAACTGCCGCAGGCGTTTTTCATGCGCGTGGCGATGGGCCTCGCGCTGAATGAGATCGACCGCGAGGCGCGCGCTATCGAGTTCTACAACGTGTTGTCGAGCTTCGACTTCATGTCGTCCACGCCGACGCTGTTCAACTCCGGTACGCGCCGTTCGCAATTGTCATCGTGCTATCTGACGACTGTTGCCGACGACCTCGACGGTATCTACGAAGCACTGAAGGAAAACGCGCTGCTCTCGAAGTTCGCGGGCGGCCTGGGCAACGACTGGACGCGCGTGCGTGCGCTCGGTTCGCATATCAAGGGCACGAACGGCAAGTCGCAAGGCGTGGTGCCGTTCCTCAAAGTGGTGAACGACACGGCGGTCGCCGTGAACCAGGGCGGCAAGCGCAAGGGCGCGGTGTGCGCGTACCTGGAAACGTGGCATCTGGATATCGAAGAATTCCTGGAACTGCGCAAGAACACGGGCGATGACCGTCGCCGCACGCACGACATGAACACGGCGAACTGGATTCCCGACCTGTTCATGAAGCGCGTTCACGAAGGCGGCGACTGGACGCTGTTCTCGCCGGCCAACACGCCGGACCTGCACGACCTGTTCGGCGCAGCGTTCGAAAAAGCCTACGTGGCGTATGAAGAAAAAGCGGCGCGCGGCGAACTGAAACTGTTCAAGAAGGTTCCGGCTGCCCAACTGTGGCGCAAGATGCTCGGCATGCTGTTCGAGACGGGTCATCCGTGGATCACGTTCAAGGATCCTTGCAACATCCGTTCGCCGCAGCAGCATATTGGCGTGGTGCATTCGTCGAACCTGTGCACGGAAATCACGCTGAATACCAGCGACACGGAAATCGCCGTGTGCAACCTCGGCTCGGTGAACCTCGTCGCGCACATGAAGAAGCAGGCCGACGGCACGCTGGCGCTCGATCACGAAAAGCTGAAGCGCACCGTCAGCGTGGCCATGCGCATGCTCGATAACGTCGTGGACATCAATTACTACGCCGTCGCCAAGGCACGCAATTCGAACCTGAAGCATCGTCCGGTCGGCATGGGCATCATGGGCTTCCAGGACTGCCTGCACTTGCTGCGCACGCCGTATGCGTCGAAAGAAGCGGTCGAATTCGCCGATACCTCCATGGAAGCGGTCTGCTACTACGCATACTACGCATCGACGGAACTGGCCGAAGAACGCGGTCGTTACTCGAGCTATCGCGGCTCGTTGTGGGATCGTGGCATCCTTCCGCAAGATTCGCTGAAGCTGCTGGCGGCCGAGCGCGGCGGCTACGTGGAAGTGGACGAGAGCGCGTCCATGGACTGGACCGGACTGCGTTCGCGGATTGCAACGTACGGCATGCGCAACTCGAATTGCGTGGCAATCGCGCCCACGGCGACGATCTCGAACATCATCGGCGTGTCGGCCTGTATTGAACCGACGTTCCAGAACCTGTACGTGAAGTCGAACCTGTCGGGTGAATTCACGGTCGTGAACGAGTACCTGGTGCGCGATCTGAAGGAACGCGGGCTGTGGGACGAAGTCATGGTCTCCGACCTGAAGTACTTCGACGGCACGCTTTCGCGCATCGACCGTGTTCCGGCCGATCTGCGGGCGATCTACGCCACTGCGTTCGAACTGGACGCGACCTGGGTGGTGGAAGCGGCGTCGCGCCGCCAGAAGTGGATCGACCAGGCGCAGTCGCTGAACATCTACATGGCGGGCGCGTCGGGCAAGAAGCTGGACGAGGTGTACAAGCTTGCGTGGCTGCGCGGCCTGAAGACCACGTACTACCTCCGCACAATGGCCGCCACGCACGTCGAGAAGTCGACGGTCGCTCACGGTCAGTTGAACTCGGTGCCTTCCGGCAACTCGGACAATGGCGCCGGCGGTGCCGGTGGTAATTCCGGCGCGAACGGCAGCGGCTTCGGCACGCAGGGTTCGCACGGTTCGTCGACGGGTGGTTTCAATGCAGCAGCGGTCGCGGCGCCGGCGGTGGCAGCGGCTGAACAGGAAGCCGACGGCCCGGTTTGCATGATGCGCCCGGGCGACGCCGGGTTCGACGAATGCGAGGCTTGCCAGTAAGAGGAGCCCAGCGGCGGGTGTAAGTTACTCGCCGCCAGAGCCAAAGGCCGGTACGAAGCGGTTGTTCTTCTTAAGCAGGAAGGGCGGCCGGATTCGATACCGGCCTTTTCCTTTTGTCTTTTTGCATCTGTATTTATTTAGCGCGAGGATAGCTGCGGTGTTTGAAACGCAAAGCAGCGCCGCTTACCCTCGCGTGCCTCTCGATATCTCATGCCCGGCATCGCGCGAAAGCCGTGCGGTAATGGGAATCGAAAGAAACGAAAACATCCCGACGACCAAAAACGCTGGCCAGAAATCCGACCAGACCATTTGCGGATGGCCCTGTAGATCGTGTGAAATCTGCAGCGCGATCCCGCCAACCGTCACGCCCAGTCCCAGCGAAACCTGCTGGATAAAACTGCCGAGACTCGTCGCGCGGCCAACATCGCGGCTTTCGATCTCGGCGTAGGTCAGCGAATTGAGGCTCGTGAATTGCAGCGCGGGGAAAAATCCGCCAAGCAGCACGACCGCCCAGATGAGCCACGTCGGCGTGCCGGGATAAAACATGCCGCACGCGGCGATCGCAATGCCCGACAGCGCCGCGTTCACCATCAGCGTCTGCCGGAAACCGAAGCGGTGCAGCACGCGCGAGGCGAGCGAGCGCATGAACATGCCGCCGACCGCCGACGCGCACGTGATCGCGCCGGACTTGAACGCGCTCATGCCGAGTCCTTCCTGCATTGCGAGCGGCAGCAGGAAAGGCACTGCGCCAAGGCCGATGCGAAACAGCGAGCCGCCCGCCACGCTCGCCTGGAACGTGGGAACACGCAGGAAGCTGAGATCGAGCAGCGGCAGCTTGATGCGCCGCGAGTGCAGGAAATACAACACGAGGAAAAATACGCCGCCCAGCGCCATGCCCGCCGCGACGCGATCCGTGACCAGTTCGCCGCCAATCAACGAAAGCCCGAGCAGGAAAAGCGTGCCGCCCATCGCCGATAAAAAGAAGCCCAGCCAGTCGAGCGGCCCCGGATGCGCCTCGCGCACATTCGCGATGTATTTGTTGGTCAGGTAGATCCCGGCAATGCCGATCGGGATGTTGATAAAGAAAATCAGGCGCCAGTGCAGATACGTGGTGATGAAACCGCCGAGCAGCGGACCGACGGCGGGTCCGAACATCGCGGGGACCGACAGGTAGTTCATCGCGCGGATGAATTCGGAGCGGCGCACCGAGCGGAAGATGATGATCCGCCCGACCGGCACCATCATCGCGCCGCCGACGCCTTGCACGAAGCGCGCGAGCGTGAAGGGAATCAGCGAAGTCGACGCCGCGCACAAGATAGAACCGGCAACAAAGATGCCGATGGCGAGACGGAAGATGGTGCGTGCGCCGAAGCGGTCGGCGACCCAGCCGCAGATTGGAATGAACACGCCGAGCCCGAGCACGTAACTCGTGACGGCGATCTTTAGCGTTACAGGATCGCGGCCGAAGGCTCTGGCCATTTCGGGGATCGCGGTGACGATGACATTGGCATCGACGCTTTCCATGAACATCGCACACGCGACAATGAGAGGGGCAACGAAAGCTTTGATGGCTAGCGACATGGAGAACGGAAGGGGTCTCTTCGCGGTGGGAAGCCTGGACGGGAAGTGCGATTATGCATCGATATGATGGCGGCAGCATTGCGAACTGCGGTGCTCGATCCCGCCAAGCGCGGTGAAAACACAAGGAGCAAGGCGATGGACCCCGAAGATTTGCAGCGTCTCGTCACGCAAAAGATGCCTTACGGAAAGTACAAGGACCGCTTGCTTGCCGACTTGCCGGGTCACTATCTTGCGTGGTTTTCGCGTGAGGGTTTTCCTGCAGGCCAGCTTGGCCGGCTGCTCGCGCTGATGCACGAAATCGATCACAACAACCTGCGCGAACTGCTTGTGCCGCTGCGTGACAAACGGGAGTGAGCGTGATGCTGGCGAAGGGTTTGCGGCATGAATCAGCGGTGCGAATGCCCGCTTGCGTATCGGTCCCGCTTGTACTATAGGTAGTCGGTAAGACTGGCTGACACCCAAGATTTTGTGTTTTTATCCTTTGCGACGAAAGCATCGGGTGCTACACTTTCATCATGGAAACACGGCGCGGCATGACACAAACCGCGCCGTGTTTCCACAGCAAAACAGGCGGAGATCGAAGGCGCTGAAGCCGCGCTCGAATGATCCGGAAACACGCCGCACACGATCAGTTTCAAAGCTTGGCTTGCGTGCATTGCGAGGATCGACTTAACTGATCTGAATGCATCGCGCATCGCAGGAACCGGTAGTTGATTCACACGCTTCAGCACGCAGACGACCCAGGATTTCATCGAAGGCGACCGAAGTCCACCGCAATGAAAGTCACTGGACGTCACGCTTCAAAGACACACGCAAGGTGATTTGCAATGACGTGCTCACGCTTTGAAGCAACGCTCTGAAGCGCACGAAACTGCAGAGCAAGCGCACTGCTTTGAACGTGCTCAGCAAGACATCGCACTAAGCTTCAGGCATTGAGCTCAATGCAAAGTGTTGTATGCAAGTAGCAGCGTCAACATGAAAACAGGATTTTTATGAGCAAGCTCTTTTATCGCTCATGGAAAGATGGTACAAACCGATCTAAATTGATGGTGAGAATTTATGCTCAACTGGGATGACGAGACCACGGCCGTAACTCCCTCGAACGGTTCGCAACACAACACGTTGCGCAACCCGGCAGGTCAGGTTGCCGGCGTCAGTCAGGCATCGCGTGCGGCGGCTCCGGGTGCTGCACATGCTGCCGGTCATGGCGTTCTTCAAACTGCCCATCAAACGTCAGCGGCACAGAATATTTTTGCGAGCGACTTCGTTGCTCCCGCAGCACCGAGCGCCGGCGACATCGCGGCTGCGAGCGAAGCGCGGGTGAATGTGGCGGACAAGCGCATCATCAACGGCAAGACCGACGTGAACCAGTTGGTGCCGTTCAAGTACAAGTGGGCGTGGGAAAAGTATCTGGCGGGTTGTGCAAACCACTGGATGCCGCAGGAAGTGAACATGTCGCGCGACATCGCGTTGTGGAAAGATCCGAACGGTCTGTCCGACGACGAGCGCCGCATCGTGAAGCGCAACCTCGGTTTCTTCGTGACGGCGGACTCGCTGGCGGCGAACAACATCGTGCTCGGCACGTATCGCCACATCACCGCGCCCGAGTGCCGCCAGTTCCTGCTGCGCCAGGCGTTCGAGGAAGCAATCCACACGCACGCGTATCAGTACATTGTCGAATCGCTGGGTCTGGACGAGAGCGAAATCTTCAACGCGTATCACGAGGTGGACTCGATTCGCGCGAAGGACGAGTTCCTGATTCCGTTCATCAACACGCTGACTGATCCGGCATTCAAAACGGGCACGCTCGAAGCGGACCAGAAATTGCTGAAGTCGTTGATCGTGTTTGCCTGCGTGATGGAAGGGCTCTTCTTCTACGTCGGCTTTACGCAGATTCTGGCGCTGGGTCGCCAGAACAAGATGACGGGCGCGGCAGAGCAGTATCAATACATCCTGCGCGACGAGTCGATGCACTGCAATTTCGGCATCGACCTGATCAACCAGATCAAGCTTGAAGAGCCGCAACTTTGGACGCAGGAATTCCGCGCGGAGATCCGCGAGATTTTCCAGCAGGCCGTTGAACTCGAATACCGGTACGCGGAAGACACGATGCCGCGCGGCGTGCTCGGTCTGAATGCATCCATGTTCAAGAGCTATTTGCGCTTCATCTGTAACCGTCGATGCCAGCAGATCGGCCTCGACACGCTGTTCCCGAACGAGGAAAACCCGTTCCCGTGGATGAGCGAGATGATCGACTTGAAGAAGGAACGCAACTTCTTCGAGACACGCGTGATCGAGTATCAAACTGGCGGCGCGCTGACCTGGGAATAACCGGGAAAGCGAATCATCGCTGGACTGCGGCAGTGGACGCATTGCCGCGACGAATGAGATGCAGTCCAGGCGCCGATTACGGCGCCGAGTAGACGGGTGAATAGCAAACCGGTGTTCTTGCGCGCGAAACGCGATTGCGCGCGCACCGGCCCAACAGGTTTAGGAGAACGGTCGCCTGATGCAAAGTGCGCCTTGTGGCTTGACAGCCCATATAGATGACAGGCGTTTTGCGGACCCTTCAGTGGGACGGGCAAACTTCCCCCCGAAATATGCCGTCGGCAGTGCCGACGGCCCGATCAAGCGATTGCCGGCGCCGCTTCAGGGTGCTGACTTAATTTGGCGCGCGGTGCCTGATGGCACCGCGCGCCTTGCCGTATTCATTAGCGTAAGCAGGCTCCATCAGCGTACGCCGATGAATAATCCGCTTCGCAGCGTGCGTCGTGAGAAGCCCACGCGGGAAGCGGGTTTTGACGAAGGGTGTTGTTTGAACTGACTCTCATCTTGAAACCTGAAGGAGAAAATGATGGCATTAGCCAAGAAATCCGTCGCAAAGAAAGCCGCAGCAAAACCCGCTGTCAAGAAGACGGCTGCCAAGAAGGCAACGGCAGCCAAGAAGGCCCCCGCAGCCAAAAAAGTAGCCGCGAAGAAAGTTGCAGCCAAGAAAGTCGCAGTGAAGAAGGTCGCGGCCAAGAAGGTTGCAGCGAAGAAGGTTGCCGCCAAGAAGGCGCCTGCGAAGAAAGTTGCAGCCAAGAAAGTCGCAGTGAAGAAGGTTGCAGCGAAGAAAGCGCCGGCGAAGAAGGCTGCTGCCAAGAAGGCGCCGGCCAAGAAGGCTGCCGCTAAGAAGGCGCCTGCCAAGAAAGCGCCTGCGAAGAAAGCCGCTGCCAAAAAGGCGCCTGCTAAAAAGGCTGCTGCCAAGAAGGCGCCTGCCAAAAAGGCTGCCGCCAAGAAGGCTGCGCCCGCCAAGAAGGCTGCCCCTGCTGCGAAGAAGGCCGCGCCTGCGAAGAAAGCTGCCGCTCCTGCTTCTGCCGCAGCGCCCGCTGCAGCACCGGCTCCGGTTGCCAAGAAGGCTCCGGCCAAGAAGGCTGCCGCTGCGAAGAAGACGACTGCTGTAGCACCGGCAACGACGGCAACGACCCCCGCAGCGCCGGCTCCGGCTGCAACGGTCAAGACGGCGTTGAACCCGGCGGCTGCATGGCCGTTCCCGACGGGCAGCCGTCCGTAAGCGCAGGTGTAACGCAGTACCTCGACACACACGGTGTGTCTCGTGGCCGTGTAATGCTACGCGGTCCAAACCCGCTGCCGGTTCATATCGGCGGCGGGTTTTTTATGAGCGCAGCAAGAGGACGAAAAAAACGCATGGACCTGAATGGAACCCATGCGTTTTCTTTTGCAGCGCCGGCACGATGTGTTTCATCGTGCCGATACATCCAGAGTTCAGTGCGTCACACGCGTCACGCCACCACTGGATAACAAGCGGACACGCTCGCCCGCGCGGAATACTTCGCCCGTTGCCGTTTGCGTGATCGCGCGCATGTCGCCGTTATCCAGGCGGACCGTGATCTCCAGGCCGTTCTGCGACGCCACGCCGTTTTCAACCGCATTGCCCGCCACGGCACCCGCAATACCGCCAACAATACCCGTCAGGATGGAGCCGCGTCCGCCACCGAGCGCACTGCCGGCTACCGCACCGAGTGCACCGCCGCCGATAGCGCCAAGCCCGCTCGGCTGGCCGTTGTTCGAGCTGATCTTCACGCCGCGTACGCTGTCGACTGTTCCCATGCGGACGGTTTCTTCACGTTGCGCCTGCGACGCGGTGTACACGTCTGGCGAGCTGCTGTTATAAGCGCATCCCGTCATGGCGACGGTGCTTATCAGCGCTGCTGCCAGCGCCATTCGACTTGTCATGTTCATTTCCTGCTCCTACTCATTTACCGCCGGCTGCCGCGTGCGGCTGGCAGCCGGCTACATCGTGTCATTGCTGAAGCAGCGTGCGGCCTGCTTCATTTCGCCTTCGTTACCTGTGATGCCAAACCGTATTACTTCAAGAACTTCAAGATCTCAGAGCGCCGACCCAAATGCCGACTGAAAACGCTCGGCAATCTCAGCGCGCGTGGGCGCGTAAGTTTGCGGTCCTTGGTGTTCGATCTTGAGCGCACCCATCAGGCTTGCGAGACGTCCGGTCTTCGCCCAGCCCAGCTTGTTCTCGATGCCGTGAAGCAAACCGCCGCGGAATGCGTCGCCGCAACCGGTTGGATCGACAATTTTTTGCGCCTTCACCGCCGGAATTTCTTCGATACCGCTAGCGTGCAAAATCTGCGCGCCGTGCTCGCCGCGTGTGATGATCAGTGCGTCCACGCGGCTCAGAATTTCATCGATCGACCAGCCGGTCTTGTTGCTCAACAATTTCGCCTCGTAATCGTTGACCGCCACGTAAGTGGCAAGTTCAATCATGCGACAAAGCTCTACACCTTCAAGAATCGGCAGGCCCTGGCCTGGATCGAACACGAACGGAATGCCCGCGGCCGCCAGTTCCTCGACATGCTGGCGCATGCCGTCGGCGCCATCGGGTGCGACGATTCCGAGCGTGATTCCCCGGGCTTCTCCGGCGTGATTCAAATGCGAATCCATCATCGCGCCCGGATGGAAGGCGGTGATCTGGTTGTTCGCCAGGTCGGTGGTGATGAAGCATTGCGCCGAGTGCTGGCCGGGCAGGACGCGTACGTACTCGCGCGACAAACCAAGTGCATCGAAACGATCGAGATAAAGCTGCGCGTCGGCTTCACCGAGCGTTGCCATGATCTTTGCGTCGCCGCCGAGCAACTGCAGCGCGTAGGCAATGTTGCCTGCGCAGCCGCCGAAGTTGCGCCGCATCGTGGGGACGAGGAAGCTGATATTGAGCTGATGAACCTGGTCCGGCAGGATGTGGTCGCCGAAGCGGCCCTGGAACGTCATGATGTTGTCGTAGGCGAGCGAGCCGCAGATGAGCGTAGACACTGGCAAGATCCCTGAAAATGATGGGTAAAAGCACGCGCGGTTGGCGTTTCCTGAGCACCGTGCATGCCCGGTTAATGGCGCTGCGCATTCGTCGCGTCGCGCAGTGTTCGACGCCACGAATGCACGTGCTGCGGACTTCTGACTAATAGAACACTGGGTGCTTGCCCGGTAAACGGGACACGCCGCAGATTTATTCATCGCCGGCGAACGATGCACACGTTCCGCCGGCGTCCTGCAATTTCTACTGCTTACTTCAACGCTGCGAGCGCCGCATCGTAATTCGGCTCGTTTTTGATTTCCGGCACGAGCTCGGAATAAAGCACCTTGTCGTTTTCATCGATAACCACGACCGCGCGCGCCGTCAGGCCGGTCAGTGGACCGCTCGTTACATCGACGCCGTATGCCTTGGCGAAATCATGGCCGCGGAAAGTTGACGCCGTCACCACGTTCTCGATGCCTTCCGTCGTGCAAAAACGCGTCGCCGCAAATGGCAGGTCGCCCGAAACGACCACGACGACGGTGTTGTCGAGGCCGGCCGCGGCAACATTGAATTTGCGCGTGGAGGTGGCGCACGTGGGGGTATCGAGGCTCGGCACAATGTTCAGCACCTTGCGCTTGCCGCTGAAGCTCGCCAGCGTCAGGTTGCCGAGATCCTTGCCGACCAGCGTGAAATCGGCTGCTTTTGCGCCGGCGGTCGGGAACGTGCCGGCGACTTCGATCGGCTTGCCGCCGAGGGTAACTTGGCTCATGTCTACTCCAGAATGGGTCTGATGCTCAGGGATTGAGCGCGTCGTCCGGCCTGAACGGTCGGGCGGCGCGCACGGAGACAACGACTAAATAAGAGTGAAAAATGAACGCGGGCGATGCCGCGTCACGGATAAAAGATCTGCACACGATAATTCGCCGCGACGGCATCGCCGGTATCGAGCCGGACAATGACCTGTTGCGTACTGCGCGCTGCGAGGCCGATGCCAATCTGGGTGCCCGGGCGCGCATAGTCCTGCGGCCAGAGCACGCGGCGGATCGCGACGTTGTTCTTGTCGTCGAGCAGCGTGAGTTCCAGCGCCGGATATGCGATGGCGAGATCGAAGCGATTGCGCAGCGACAGTTTCAGTTCGAGTTTGTGCGATCCATCCACCTGGCGCAGACCTGAATTCTCGATCTGCAATCCATCGATATCGCGCGGCGGCGCAACCACGCAGCCAATCTGCTCGCACGCCTGCGCGAACACCGGCTGCGACGCCGGCCAATACACCATGACGGTTTCGCGCTGCCACCACGCGACTTGCGCGGCGAGCGCGACCAGCAGCACGAGCGCGATCAATGAGCCGATGATTTTCCACACCATCCCCGAGCGCGCGGCCGGACGTGTTTCGCGGATCACGGGGAAGGGTTCAGCGGGAGGAGGGACGGCCGACGCCGGACGGCCGAAACGCGGTTCGGGATCGGTATCGGCGAAGGGATCAGCACGGCGATCGGCCGTGCCCCAGGCTGCAGATGGAGGCTCGGCGTGCCGTGGCGCCGGCCCTTCCGGTTCCGCGCGCGGCGCTGTCCGGCCAACGAACGGTTCGGTACGCGGCTCTTGCCGTGCATCGTTTTCTGGGCGACCGATAAACGGGTCGGCGCGCCTTTGCGATTCGGAGTCAACGCGGCCAATGGATGGGTCGTTGCGCGACGCGGCGCCTGCTTCGGCTTGCGCTCGCGGACGGCTGACCGCGTGCCACGGCGATTCGGCGCCGCCATCGCCGGGGAAGTCACTTGCTTCGCGCGCGCGGGACGACGTTTGCGCTTGCGTCGACGCCAATCCGGCAAACGGCTCTTCCTGCGGGACGACGTGCTTCGGATGGACGCCCGCTCCAGCGTCCGCCTGCGGGGCGAGCGCGGTATCGGGAATGAACGGGTGCAGCGGAATGCCGAGCGCCTCATTCCTGCCACCGGCAACTTCCGCGCTCGATTTTTCCGCCCATGGACTCGCCGGGTCTGCGCCGTAGTTCGGCGTGGCGGCGGCGCGCGCGGTCACGGCGATTGCGTCGCGGTCGAACTGGTAATGCGCGGCATCGAAAATTTCCTGGCAATGTCCGCAGCGCACGCGGCCGTCGTGCGGCGCGAGCAGATGCGGGTCAAGGCGGAAAACCGTATCGCAGTGGGGACAGCGTGTAGCCAGCGCCATGGTTAGCCGAAGGCCAGAGGCCGGTAGATGGACGATGGCGCTATTCTAAAGGCTTTCGCGGCGGGTACCGGCAAGACATACCCATCCTTCATGTTCACGCCACACGCTGATGTCGATCCAGCGCGCGTACACGGCGGCAACTTCGTCGGCCTGACGCGCAAGAATGCCCGACAACGCAATGCGTCCGCCCGGTTTCACGCGTGAAGAAAGCATGGAAGCCATGAGCTTCAGCGGATTTGACAGGATGTTGGCGACCACAATGTCGAACTGTCCTTCGGGCAGGTCGGCGGGCAGACCATAGGTCACTTCCGCGTGATTGCGTTCGCTGTTCTGGCGCGCGGATTCGACGGCTTGCGGGTCAATGTCTATACCGATCACCGGATTTGCGCCGCATTTCCTCGCAAGAATGGCGAGGATGCCGGAACCGCAACCATAGTCGAGCACGGACTGGTTTTCGAAAACCGATTGCTCGATCCACTCCATGCAAAGCCGCGTGGTCGGATGGCTTCCCGTGCCGAACGCCAGGCCGGGGTCCAGTTCGAGTACGAGCGCGTCCGGATCGGGCGCGGCATGCCACGACGGCACGACCCAGATCCGCTTGCCAATGGGAATCGGGTCGAACTGGGATTGCGTGAGACGTACCCAGTCCTGATCCTCCACATCGCGCAACGTGAACGCCGGAATGACCGGGAGGCCGATTTCGTTGGCGGCGGCCGCGAGCAGCACGGCGGGGTCGGTATCGTCGGCGCCGTTGCCAAGAAGCGCAACCACGCGCGAGCGCTTCCACGCCTTCTGGTCCGGCGTGAGGCCGGGCTCGCCGAACAGGGGCTGCTCATCGGGGGTATCGGCGTCGGCGTCTTCCACCGATACCGACAGTGCGCCCAGTTCCAGCAACGCATCCGACAACGCTTCCGCGTGTTCCCGGTCCAGCTCGGCGATCAATTCCCGGTAGCTCATCTCTTGCTGCCTTGACTTTATGCTGCGTCTTCCGCGGCGACGGCGGCAGCCGCCTTGCGCGCGGCGAGCTTGTTTTCGAGGTAATGAATGCTCGTGCCGCCTTCGACGAACTTCGCGTCGATCATCATCTCGCGATGCAGCGGGATGTTGGTCGAGATGCCTTCCACGACCATTTCCGACAACGCAATGCGCATGCGGTTGATCGCCTGCTCGCGCGTCGCGCCGTAGGAAATCAGCTTGCCGATCATGGAATCATAATTAGGCGGAACGAAATAGCCGTTGTACACGTGCGAGTCGACGCGAATTCCCGGACCACCCGGCGCATGCCACGACGTAAGCCGTCCCGGCGACGGCGTGAACTTGAACGGATCTTCCGCGTTGATCCGGCATTCGATCGCGTGGCCGCGAAACTGAATGTCCTTCTGGCGGAACGCGAGCTTTTCGCCGGCGGCAATGCGAATCTGTTCCTGCACGATATCCACGCCCGTGATCAGTTCCGTTACCGGATGCTCGACCTGCACGCGCGTGTTCATTTCGATGAAATAGAACTCGTTGTTCTCATACAGGAACTCGAACGTGCCCGCGCCGAGATAGCCCATCTTCTTGCAGGCGTCGGCGCAGCGATCGCCGATCCGGTCGATCAACCGGCGCGCAATGCCCGGCGCCGGCGCTTCTTCAATCACCTTCTGATGACGCCGTTGCATGGAACAATCGCGCTCGCCGAGCCAGATCGCGTTACGGAACGAATCGGCGAGAATCTGGATTTCGATATGCCGCGGATTCTCCAGGAATTTTTCCATGTAGACCTGCGGGTTACCGAATGCGCGACCGGCTTCCTCGCGGGTCATGTTCACCGCGTTCACCAGCGCCGCTTCCGTGTGCACCACGCGCATGCCGCGCCCGCCGCCGCCGCCCGCCGCCTTGATGATCACCGGATAACCGATCGAGCGGGCAATCTTCACGATTTCCTTCGGATCGTCCGGCAATGCGCCTTCCGAACCCGGCACGCACGGCACGCCGGTCTTGATCATGGTCTGCTTGGCGGAGACCTTGTCGCCCATCAGGCGGATCGTTTCCGGACGCGGTCCAATGAACGTGAAGCCCGACTGTTCCACGCGCTCCGCGAAATCCGCGTTCTCCGAGAGGAAACCGTAGCCGGGATGAATGGCTTCGGCGTCGGTGACTTCGGCTGCGCTGATCAGCGCGGGCATGTTGAGGTAACTGAGATTGGACGGAGCCGGTCCGATACACACGGCTTCGTCGGCCAATTTCACGTACTTGGCTTCCTTATCGGCTTCCGAATAGACGATAACCGTCTTGACGCCGAGTTCGCGGCACGCGCGCTGGATTCGCAGCGCGATTTCGCCACGGTTCGCAATGAGGATTTTTTCAAACATAGCAAGGTTTCGACTCATCGATGGATCGCCGGGACTCGCGTCCGTGGCGCTCCTGGGAGATCGGCGGCGCGTCTCGCCTGATGTCTGTATGAGAGACGTGGCGAGCGCCCGGGCGCTGCGCTTCACCGGGCGCGCGAGACATATGCGGCGGCTTCCGGTGAGACATGGAAAATCAGTCGCCGATCACGAATAGCGGCTGACCGTACTCGACGGCCTGACCGTTCTCGACCAGGATTTCCCTGACCACGCCCGACTTGTCCGATTCGATTTCATTGAGCAGCTTCATGGCTTCAATGATGCAAAGCGTCTGCCCTTCCTTGACCGTGTCGCCCACCTGGACGAACGCGTCGGCGCCCGGCGATGGCGCGCGGTAGAAAGAACCGACCATGGGCGAAGTGACCACGTGACCTTGCTGCACGACGGGAGCCGGCGTGGCAGGCGCGCCTGCCGCAGCGCCGCCGCCGTTGCCTGCGTCGGGCTGGCTGTATTGCGGCGCCTGGCCGCCCATCTGGCCTTGCGGCATATATTGCGGGGCCTGCATGTAGACCGGCGCGGCATTCTTGACGATGCGAACCTTGCCTTCGCCCTCGGTCACTTCGAGTTCCGAGATACCGGATTCCGAGACGAGGTCGATCAGCGTTTTGAGTTTACGAAGGTCCATCGAAAATTCCCCTTTCAATGCTTGGTGACCGGAAGCGTTTTCCGGTGCTTGACTTGGTTTTTGGGTGCCGCTGACGGGCGCGTCATCTGATGTTGCAGATGCTGGCTCCTCGTCACCGTGTGCGGGCGGTTCTGATCCTGCTAGCGGGTCGCGGCTCAAGCGCGCGTCTTCAAGGCGATGCGCTCGAGTGCGAAGTCGAGCGCATACAGATAGCCTTTCCATCCGAGGCCGCAAATCACAGCCTCGGCCAGATCGGAGAAGTAAGAGTGATGCCGGAAAGCTTCCCGCTTATGGACGTTTGACAGATGAATCTCGACGAACGGCAGCGCCACGCCTGCGAGCGCATCGCGAATCGCGACGCTGGTGTGGGTGTAGGCAGCCGGATTGATCAGCACGAAGTCGACTTGTTCGGTCCGCGCCTGCTGAATGCGGTCGACTATCGCGCCTTCGTGATTGCTCTGGAACGACGACAATTCCGCGCCCGCTTCCTTGGCCTTTTCTGCCAGCGCCTGATCGATCTGCGCGAGCGTGACACGGCCGTAGACATCCGGCTCGCGGGTGCCAAGCAGATTTAGATTCGGGCCGTGAAGCACCAGCAGTCGGGACATAGGGGTTTGGTTTATGCGGAGTTGGGCGCACTTTAGCGCCCTTTAGAGAATTTTGTCTAGTTTTACAACGTCGCACGGCTACCCGACTCAGGGCTGGCGCATGAGTATGCGGACATTTTGCACACATTTTCGGGCAAAGTGCGCCGAATTGCCTCTATCTTCCCGGGAATCGTTTCGATTTGTACCTGATTAAGCGCGCGGTTTACAGGCTGTCCAGCGTCGCTTTCAGCTCTTTGGGATCGACTTCGCCGAGTTTGGTCGACCGGATCACGCCTTTCGCATCGATTACAACTGTGAACGGAAGCGCACCCGCATTGTTGCCAAAACTGCGCGCGAGGTCTGCGCCGCCGAAGCCGGCAATATAGATAGGGTAATCAACAGGCACTTTTTGAAGGAATGCGTTCACATTCTTTTCGGAGTCCACGCCGAGCCCGATAAACGTGATGCCTTTCTTTTCGTATTCCCGGTGCAGCGCCGCGAGATCGGGCATTTCCTTCACGCAGGGGCCGCACCATGACGCCCAGAAATTCACCACCACGGGTTTGCCTTTGAACGACGCCAGGCTTTGCTGCGTGCCGGCGGCCATTTGCAGTTGCTGTTTCCAGAGTTCGTCGACGGCATTGCCTTTCGCGGGCGCCGTCATGGCGGCTTCGCTCGGGCTTCCGCCCATGATCAGGCGGCTTGCATAAAAGCCGCCGCCGGTCGCCGCGATGGCCACAATGAGGGCAGCAACAATGCGCGTGGGTTTCATAATGATGTGGCGGGTGTGGAAGGGGGTTCGTCCAGCAGCGCCTGCACTGCCGCGGCGTTTGCGCGGGCGAGTTTGCCGCGGCCGTCGGCGCGTACGGCGCCGCGCAGGTCGTTTGTATCGTAGAGCGCGATGTGCAGGCCCATCGGGTCTTCGTCGCGGGACGGGCGGGTGAGGAAGCTCAGCGTTTCCACATAACCGCGGCCGGCGAAGTGGCGCGTCTCGGAGACATCGTATTGAATGTTCGCGTTCAGCAGATAGATGGCGACTTCCTTCGGGTTATCGCAGAAACATTGCAGGTGGATGTCCGAGTGTTCGCCTGCAGTGCCGTTCAGTACCGCGCCGGTGACGTATGGATTGAAAGATTTCAGGCGATGCATCCATTCGAGGGCGACTTCGCGCATGCGGCGCAGGACGGCGGGCTGGCTTTCGCTTTGAAAGATCGCCTGATATTCACGGATTTCTTCTTCGATCTGCGTGTTATCAGGGAGCCATTCGCCCGCGACGCGCGTTTCGCCGATTACCTGGCGAGCAGCCTTGCGCTTGGCGGTGGAATAGTCGAGGCCATCTTCTGCGATCATTCTCGCCGCCGCAATGGCGATTTCCTCGCGGACGCGATGTGGGTCGAAATGAGGTTTGCGAATCATTCTGGGATGATACCGGAAGGGGCCGGCGCTGGCGCTTTGGACGGAGGGTGGGGTGGGGGGGCCTGCTTTTTGCGCCTGCGCGCGGTCCCTGTTTGTTGGTCCTCTTTAGCACTGTTAGCCACTGTCCGTGGCGGGACTTCATTTCTTTTTCCAACGGCGAAAAAGAAACGAAGCAAAGAAAACGCCTTCCAACCGCTAATTCTTAAGTGTCCCAAGCGTGCACGCACATCTGCTTGGGACTTCAAAAGAACGCCCAACGCATAACCCCACACAGTTGAACCCCTCCCGCTCCGTTCACGCCTACCCACACGCTTCGC
>NZ_FCOC02000023.1 GCF_001544455.2 Caballeronia sordidicola | reverse complement strand
ACCGAACTACCGCAGCGTGCAGCGGATGCCGATATCAGCGATCTGTTGCCGTTCAACGTTGCCAAGCCGCGCGACGTATTGGTTCCTGCATGATCTAGCCCTACGCGCCGGCTCATTGTGGTGTGCGTTAATTCGCGCTTACGATAAACCAGTGGCTTGTCACGCTCGATCCCGCATCTGCTGACTCGAATCTTGTGCGCGTGTTGGAAAACCGTGCAACATCAGGTTGCCAAGAAACCTCGAAGCTGCCGAAATGACCTCGCGTCCGGTCGCCAATTCAGGTGGTGTCCGTAAATGGAATCTAGCGATCCCCGACTAGAACAACGTCGCGAACGAAGATCGGTATCTCGCTGTAGATATTTCCGCCGCACTGCGTGTCAGGCAGCTGCACGCACTTTCAGATTGATGCGGGAGTGTGACGCGGCGAGCGACAACGCCGGTGGCAGTCCGCCGCCCGTGCTCGGAGCGGGAACGACATTATGCAAAAGCAATGCAAGCCTTGGGTTTGCACAGAAATTCTGAATCTTTCAGTGATTGACTCGTGAACTTTTTGTACAACAAGGCCAGCATCGATGCGTCACCCCGGGTAACCGCTATGGCTTTTGGGCGTGCGCTCAACTCGAGCGCATCGTGGCGGAGGAGAATGGTGAGCAGGAAAAATGCGCACCGAACTTGGGATCTTTCCGACGTTTGGACGAGGCGGTGGAATGCGCTTGGCGATGGGCTACCCACTACTACGATCAATATTGGTTTTAATCGCTCCCGCCTTCTAAAACCCGTTCGATATCCCTAACGAATTCGAGCGCAGTCGTCTCCCATTCAAGCGAGCCGACCGGCAGATCTCGAGGCAGGCTTTTTCCCTGTGCGGTGCGAATCGAAATCACGGTTTGAGCAAGCGCGTTCGCCTGTGCGGTTAGCTCGGCATCACCAAACAACGGCAACCCACTGTCCATCAAATCCCCGCTTTTTACCCGACGCCGCAAAACTATTCACACGGAATCCCGTCTTCAGTCGAGCTCAATGAGCAAGCGCCAGTAGCGACTCCGCAGGCTCAGCTTTGGCATGTTCGTCTGCGCGAGATAATGACGACAGCATGGACCGGTCGTCGAACCGGAACGCGCAAAGCAGGTGCGGCGCTGCCGCGAGCTTCACAATTTGCGCCATCGACAGATCAATGAGGATAGCGGCCACTTGGCCGGAGAGCCCGAGCCGAGCCTCGCCCACTGCGCGGTCTGCACGTAGCATCTTCTGCGCAAGTAGAACGTATGAAAGGTTAATTTCCCGAATCGAATCGGCAGAATCATTTGGGAAAGTCATGGCCTTACCCGACAAAATGAACCTAGTAGATAGACCGGCAAATGATGCCGGAGTCGTGTTACAACTAGTAACATGTTTGATTCTGGGTTTTCTCTGATCGTTTTGCAACGGCCCAAGAAACTATATTTTCGCCGCAATCACCGATTCGGTATCGATTACTGAAGTCGACACGTGCCGACGCCGCTAAAGATGAATGACCTCATAGCGTCGAAACGGCACGACGGTGTGCGTTTGATCGTTTGATCTATCAACAACGAGATCAGTCCGCGAACTTTCGAACTTTCGGCTATCTCAAGATATGGGCGACGAATCCTTTCTACGATACTGTATATAAATACAGTATCGTAGGGCCATTTTAATGGCCAACGTCTTCCACCATTCGAACGAGTCGTGCTCGGTGAAATGCGAGCGCTTTTGGCGGCGTCACCGCGGCGATAACGACATCGAGCGGCTGCTTCTAGAGCTTCAATTTGGCCGCCGCGCGATCCATGACCTTGATGGTTATTTCGAAAGTGTTGGACTTTCCCCTGCATAACCGGACACGTGGTCACGCTTAGGTTAGTCAGTTCGGTCAGCGAATGCTATCGTCGACTCCGACGGCCGGTGCACCGCGGACCCAGAGCACGCTGGACGCTCAGCATTTCTACGTGTTTTAAGCGAAAGAGGCCCGAAAGCGAGCGTCTTTCGAACCTTGACTATTATCAGGCTCCAGTAGGCTGAAGGTGCTGTGTTTCACACGGCACATACCTTCAACTACGAGCCAACGAATGCAACTCTCCGACAAGATACGCGATACCCTTAAATCACTCGCCTCATTGATTCCACATCTGTTCCGTCTCGCTTGGAAAGCTGTCATCGTCCTAGGCGGCATAGTGCTAGTAGCTTATTGCTACTTCGAGAATATTTTGCCCGAAGGCTTGACGACGGGTGATGCATTCTTCCTCGCTTCTGCTGCGCTTTCCATCGCGTCGATCGCAATTGTCGGACTTGGATACGGGGCCTTTGCGGCCGTATGGTTAGTCAAGCTTCTTGTCGCGCTGCACACGCGCTGGCGAGCGACAAAAGGCTTGCCGGCCACATCGACCGTCCACAGAGCCATCAGTGACACGCTCATGTCCGTCATGTCTTTCCTAGTGACCTTGCCGTTTGTTGGTATGTTGATTTACGGACACGCTGCGCCGGATATGCATTTTCGCGGAACGCTCATATTTTTCATTGCATCCGGCGCCTTCACGACGGTCATGTTCGGGATCATGCCTGTCGCGGTCCAACCGAGAACGCTACAAGTGACCGTTGGCGTGTGCCTACTTGCCACAATAGGAATCCTCGCCATGACTCGCCCCGGCCTCCTGAATTTGGCGATGGTCAACCTTGGCGTCCGCACGGTTCCGGGGGAGATGATTTTAGCCTCGGATACTGCACACACTCAACTGATGGCCGCCGCCAAAATCAGTGGCCTGAAGATCAAGTTTTGCAGCGTCCCTGAGACGGAGCAATGGGGAACGCAAGACGGGATTGGCGACAGTTCGTATTTGAGGCTGCTGGACGAGTCCTCAGGCGGTGTCCGGAATGTCCTTGTTCGTGTGGAACGCGCCGCAGTCAATCCATTGCGAGGAGAAGGCGTCACGTTTAAATATGACCTTAATTAAGATGGTCAACCTCGGCTCGCGACTCGTGCGCGTTACTTCCGCAAGCCCGACCTACTAAGCGAATTACCTACAAACGTACAAAAGGCCGCAGGAGCGCGGCCTTTAAATGCGTTAAGCGTCGAAGAGGTTTCCCATTATCGAGAAAGCCTCTCGATCCTTGCCTTTGATCCACAAAGGTTCCCGCCCCATGCCCGACCAGGTTGCTCCGGTGTCAGGATCGCGATATCTGGGGCCGCTTAGTTCGCGCAGTTTGCGCGTCTTTTTCGCGGAGAATACGTCCTCAACAGTAAAGCCAAAATCGGCGATCTTAGTTTTAATCTCCGCCAATGCGGCCGCTGCTTCGGTCTCTCGAGCCGCAGCAATCTGACGATCGAGTTCCGCAGCTTGAGCCAACAATTCTTTGTAGTTCAATTGAAATCCTTTTCCAATGCGTATTTTACAACCACTGCGCAGACCTACAGCGAGTGCTGAACAGCCCTCGCAGAGCCGGATATGTCCTCACCCACCCCAGCGATCGTGTTGCAACCCGTCAACGAAATCAACAGACTGATCACCGACAAAAACGCTAACCAACGTCCGACTTTGCTCATTTCTGAATGCTCCCTTCGCGATTGTCGCCCGTTTCTAAGCCATAGCCCGCAGTAACTGACACCCCGCGCGATGACCTTGTGTGCGTAGCAGTTCATCCCACCTGAAGCCTGAATTATCGCTCAATGCATGCTCAGCTTCTCCCGGAGCTGATTACGCACCGCTTGACCACTTTGCGTTCGGGGCAAGAGTAGTCCGATGCGGCACTTCCATCGTGGGCGGGCGCGTGTGTGTTATCGCCGTCCGTCGCCGTGTCTAGGGCTCAGCGCCTGATGAACTCCCAGCGCGACGCGTTCCGGTGCCTCAACCACGACATTGGGTCGCGACGGTCGTTCCGGGTGTCCGTGAAGGCCTACATCGCAAGCAACATCAGTAGAAAGTGATGAGTAAAAATAAAGTCGTATAGTGGCAAAAATAAAGTTGTATAGTGCCGCGCTTCCGTACGGAGTGCGGCGCTCACCCTTTCCGGTGCAGTCTCAAAGGCGTTTATCGCTGCGCGCTTCATCTATGTCGCCCGTCGTCTCGCCTATCAACAAGTAGGCTACGGGAACCTTGGCCGCTCCGGGCGCGATAGAAAAACGACGACACCACGCCTAGATCCTTTCGGAGCTTGCCGACTTTTTCCGCCACGAGGGCGCTACGCTCTTCGTCTGTTTTAGTTTTCCTATGCCTTGATGCCCAACACACGCGCCGCTTGGCGATTCGTCTCGCCGCATTACGTGAAGTGTCAGAGACCGTCTCCCAGCCGTGATGCCACAAGTCGATGACAGCGGCCGCATCGTTCAGCGAGCGTACAGCAACCACGTCGCGAACTTCGTTTGCGACTTCATCCTACCACGCCGCGCCTTCGACCTCACCCGCGCACGGGTCGATCGCTTTGCGATAGATCGTTTTTGCAGCATCGAGTGTGATTTGCATCACGTTTCCTAAATTTTGTATGGCACGCGGATGCCCGGCTCGTCTGCTGGAAAGTCCTTCGTATTTCGCGAAACAAGCAACAGCGAGTGAACCTGTGCTGATGCCCACACGATGGCATCGGGCAGACGAATCTTTTTAGCCTTGCGAATCTCGACGGCGCGATTGGCGATCGCACTGTCTACTGCAACGACATCGAATGTATCGAGCCATGCGCGGATCGCGGCGTCCTCCTCGCCGGATGCTCCGACCAGCACTTCCATCCAGGTGATCGCGCTGATCGCGCGATACTCATAGCGCGCCAGTTCTTTCTTGGCTGCGCCGACCCCGTTGAGATAGTCAATGAGGATGTTCGTATCGAAGAGCGCCTTCACCATTCGGAACGAAGCTCCTGCTGGTACGCGAGGCCATCCGTCTTCCGGCTTTTCCACAGCCCAAATACGTCGGTTCCGAGCGCGCGCTTGCGCTGCGAGATATACGCCTCAATGGCATCGCGGATGACGGCCGCGCGGGGCCGCTGTTCGGCCTCCACAATCACCGCGAGGTCGTCAACCTGCGACTCGGGCAGGTCAACCAGGATACGACTCATATACACCTCCGTTTCATGATATACATATCATATATCTTTTGACGGTTCTGCGCAAGCGATGTGTCCGGTTTATAGGCAGGGAAGCGACTTTTCTCCAGTCATGTGTTGTTAAGCCTCGCGTTCAGGGACATACCTCATGCGCGGGCCTCATAGCACGTCGCAGAACATCTGCCTGACCCGCCATGACTCGTTGATCCAGCCGCCATATGCACCGATCTCACGGGCGTACTCGGGCGCGTACTCGGGCGATACGATGCGATCACTTATCACCAGGGCCATGCCGGTACGCGGAGACGCGGGAGTGATGATGAAAGCGGTTTTCGTGCGTCGGCCAGTGAAATTCCCCGCGCCGTGTGTCGCCGCCTTGGAAGCATCAGCGAAGTCGCACGAAACGGCGTCCTTCGCAGACATGGCCCACGCCGGTCCCAAACACGGATCATGGCTCGCCTGGGCCGGTGCAAGACCGATTAGCGCCCAAAGTGCCATCAACATCGCTAGTCCACTGCGTCATTGATTTGGCACCGGGCGAATCCGACGGGAAGGATCGTCATATTTCCACTTGATTGGTTTCGGGTTTTGGTTGTGCTCGCGGATATAACGCATCAGTTTTCGATCCAGGTCCTTCACCGAAGTGAAGACGCCGTGGGCGATCACATCACGCTGAATGCGTGAGAACCAGTTTTCCACCTGGTTAAGCCACGACGAGTAGGTCGGTGTGAAGTGCAAACGCACGTTGCGGTGCGCGGTGAGAAAGTCGGCTACCCGCTGCGTCTTGTGGCTGCTCACGTTATCGCAGATCACGTGGATTTCCCGACGTTTGGGCTGGCTGGCGACGACATCAGTCAGGAAGGCCACAAACTGTTCGCTGGTGTGGCGCAGCGCGGTCTTGCCCACCACCTCGCCGGTAGCAGTATTAAATGCCGCGAACAGACTAAGAGTACCGTTGCGTTTGTACTCGAAGCCGTGGCTTTCGGCACGTCCCGGCGACAAAGGCAGCATCCGGTCGCGGCGCTCAAGTGCCTGGATCGCGGTTTTCTCATCTACGCAGAACACCGCCGCGTGCGCCGGCGGGTTCAGATATAGCCCGATCACGTCGGCTGCTTTGGTCTCGAAGTCCGGATCGTTGGAGACCATGTGCCGCTCCAAGCGCTGCGGCTTGATGCCGTGCTTACGCCAGATGCGCTGCACGGCTGAGACCGACACATCGCCCAGCTCTGATGCGAGCTTGTAGCTGCTCCAGTGTGTCGAACCGTCGGCGGGTTTGTGCTTGAGGGTGCGGCTGAGTACACGCGCTTCCAACTTGGCAGGCGGCTGCACAGGCGCGCGCCCGGGATGGCGAGCGTACATGCCGGCCAGTCGCTCGTTGAGGAAGCCCCCCGACCAGCGTGCGATGAAACGCGAGTCGCAGCCCAGTGCGCTCATGATCCCGTCGCGCGATTCACCGTCCTCGAGCATCAAGATCAATTTTGCACGGCGCACGTCTGCTGCGCGCACCGTTCGGCTGCGTGCCGCCCAAAGCAGTTGCGCACGTTCGGTATCGGTCAAATTCATTTTTCCCATGACCTAAATCCGAACATAGACGGGGTGCCAAGTCAATGACGCAGTGGACTAGTTCCTCATTTCCTCTGTTTTCCTACGTTGTCAGTCATGGTTGCATTCAACGTGTAGACAGTGCTTCGCAAATCACCAAAGCCACCGCGTTTATCGCTATCAAACCTGCCAAGTACAAGACTATCCCCATGTGCCCCGCACGACCGCCGCGAGCGTTTTTCCGTGGTCTCAGGTGCCCGGTGCTGGCCGCAGGGCATCCATATCGGTTTGAAGACTCATGAACCTTTTCCTCTATAGATAATTAGGGGTGGATGTTTTCCTATGGATGTTTAGCTTATGTTTCGCTGTAGCCGCATTCATGACACTTTATGCAATCCACGAGATTCGCGTTCGACGGAAGCGCGTCAGAAAAGTCATCACTTACCGGGTCCATCATTGCTTTTCCTGCGCTCATGTGAGCACCGCATTTCGGGCAAACGTCATCCGGGATCGGCCTCGCCATTTTTACGCTCGCGTTGTTTTTAAGACCCCTTTCGACTAGTTCACCCCACAACGCGGCCGTTATCGATGTATTGCGCGGCAAATCAAGCACGATCGTCGCGTCCCCTTTCGCTATCAGACGCTCCAGCTCACTCACCGAATGAGCAACCGTCTCAACCTCGAAGTCTTTCGATTCTTCTGCCATTGCCGTTGTTTTCCGTTATCGGCCCACCCCGTGATTACGCAATCAAACGCATCCCGGCGACCTTCGAAGCCATCACGTCGAAAGTCGCCGTGTACTCGCATTCGGCGACGTGCCCCGACCGCTCGATCAGGCAGTCCGCGAAATCCGCCTTCGCCGATGCACCGAAAACGCGAAGTGCTTTTCGCACCGTGTCTGCACCTTCAACGACCAGTTCCTTGGTGCCGATCATCGAATCAATAATGTCCTTCATCTGCTCACGCTCGACGCCGTAGCAGCGCCCGAGCACCCACACGACCTCGACCAATGCAACCTGCGAAACGTACCCTGGCTCCTCGGCCGTAAGCGACGCCATCAGGGCTGTCGCCTTCTTCGATTGCACGGCATCGTCCTCGGCGAGGTACCGGACCAAAACATTTGTATCCAGACCGATCATCGCGGTGATGCTCCCTGCTCGGCGATGGCCCGGTTCATGTCCTCAATCGACACGGGATTAGCGGGCTTCTTCACGATGCCTTTGAGCGACGCAAGCGAGCGCGTCGCTGGATAAACCTCATACCGGCCCGTGACCTCATTGAAGCTGAATTCGATTCGGTCGCCCGACTCCAATCCAAGTTGGTTGCGTACGTCCACCGGGATCGTTACCTGGCCCTTCGATGTGATAGTTGCCGCTGTCATAGTCGCCCTCCAATATTCCTTACTTTATGGTAAGGTGACAATAAATGCAAGCGCCAAATAGCGCGCTCGCTCTTTTAGTACGGCAAAATCGCGCCAAACTGGACTTCCCTGCATCAGATCCCCGCTGCTGCGCCGAGAGGTCGTATGCCTACCGCCGGCGTAAAATGCCACCTCGACCGGAGAACTCCGATGACCATCGCTGTTGGAACCGCTTCTTGGACTGACCCTACGCTGATCGCGAGCAAACGTTTCTATCCGCCAGGCTGCACGAGCGCTGAAGCGCGGCTGCGGTTTTACGCTTCGCAGTTCCCCCTGGTTGAGGTGGACTCCAGCTACTATGCGATGCCCAGTGGATCGAATTCGGTTATTTGGGTGAGCGCACGCCGGATCATTTCACGTTCAACATCAAAGCATTCCGGCTTTTCACCGGTCACCAGACAAACCGGACAAAACTGCCCAAGGACATACAGGCAGCGCTTCCGGCCAGTGACAAAAAAAACTTGTACTACAAGGACACGCCAGGTGAGATCCTTCGCGAGCTTTGGCGTCGGTACATCGAGGCGATTGAGCCGCTTCGGCGATCAGGCAAGCTCGGCGCAGTCCATTTTCAGTTTGCGCCATGGGTGGTGAACAACGACGATGGGCGCGCGCACGTCGAGCACTGCGCCGATGTATTGGAGGGATTCACGCTCGCTGCAGAATTCCGGCAT
This sequence comes from Caballeronia sordidicola, assembly GCF_001544455.2. Classification (GTDB taxonomy): domain Bacteria; phylum Pseudomonadota; class Gammaproteobacteria; order Burkholderiales; family Burkholderiaceae; genus Caballeronia; species Caballeronia sordidicola. The sequence continues at coordinate 89,490 of NZ_FCOC02000023.1, read as the reverse complement.
ACATCATGGTTTTCGGAGAAGGCACGAGAGGCGACCCTTGCGATGGAGCGAGCACGTGGCTTCGTGAACGTCGTCGTGGACGAACCCAACACCGCTGCGAACTCCGTGCCCGCCATATGGGAGACAACGAACCCCAACCTCGCCCTTATCAGGCTCCATGGCCGAAATCATGAAACGTGGAACATCAAAGGCGCGGCGGCCGCGTCGGAACGCTTTAACTACGACTACAACGAAGAAGAACTTGGCGTGCTCGCATCGCAAATTCTCGAGATTTCGAAAACTGTCGTCCGTACCCATGTGGTATTCAAAAACAATTTCGAAGACAGGGACAGCGCAATGCCCGCACGCTCATGCAAATTCTCGGAAGAAACGCAGTTGCGGTCTCGTGAAAAAGCAAAAGCGAATGATCACCTTCTACCCTTCTACTAGCGCTTGTGCAGAGAAGGCTGTCCAAAAAGCGCAGCAGCCAGAGAGCGGCCGCGATCGTGCCCCGGAGATTCGATAGACAAAAAAAATCCCGAGGCAGCAAGCCCCGGGATTTGTTCAACTACTCCGATTTACGCTGCAATCGAGAATAGATCAGGTTGAGCGATGCTGCCCGCCAACTCGGCCGTATGGGCCGCGTCGCTAATCGCATGCGACACAAGGTAATCGTCGAGCTCACGAGGTGTCAGGTTCATTCGTCGCGCGAGTCGAGAGAAATACTGTCCACGCTTGGCCATCTCCTGGTACCGCTGCGCCATGCCGGCCGGCAGGCGTACCACCCCCTCATTCAGCCAATAACGCGCAGACTCGATGGCATCATGGTGTTGGGTATTGAGCATGAAGGCCGTGTCATAGCTACATGTCACGAACGCGCATGCGGCTTCGGCATCAACTTCAAATTGCGCCGACTCTTCAAAGTACACGGTTCGCTCCCCGCCCGTCGTTCGCGCATACTGTCCCGGTCTATTCGGATGCAGATAGCGGTTCCATTGCTCGGCATCGTAATCCCTCAAGCCGTCGGCAGGCGCATCCCGATCATATTGACCGACCGGATACCAGCCGTGCAACGTGACCCCAGTCTTCTGCATAGGCTCAATAACGGGAATCAAATATCGCCTTCCCAGCACATTGACGTCATGCCAAATTGCCAGTGCTGGAAACGCGTGCGGCGCATAGTGATGCATTGAAAGAAAGAAGTCGATCGCGACAAGTTGCTGCGGTGTGACAAACTCGAATTGAGGATCACACAGGTTGCGGTTGTGATCGGCGTCTGGGAGACGACCTTGGGCCACCTCCCCAGAGTGACGTTCCGCGCGGTCCCTTTCGTTTGCGTCGATCGAAAGCAGCATTCTCAGCATCGCCACCCGCTCCTGCCAACCGTAAGTGTCAGCTTGGATGCGCGTGAATCCGGCCTTGCTGATTGTTCGGCCCACGAGCTCGCGGCGTGAAAAATCCCACTGGATCGCAAGAAGATAATTGCGGAAGTCGTTAAGTGGCCTAAGGTGCGCGTGCTCCGTTTCCTGCACCATGAACTCCATCGACTTGTCGCGATCGCCTGACACGCAACAGAAAGCGCAGCCAAAGCGCGATCCGCATGCAGCACGCGCCCCGCTTTCGCCAAGAACGACACCGCACGTGCCGCCGTTGCCCGAGCGGTAGATCTCGGACAACGTGGTAATTGTTGCGGGCGCGAGTGGACTTTCGAAAGGCAACGATGATGGCTCGGCCAGACAGCCAAGCATTGTCCAGACGTCATCCGCAGTCCAATCCCTGATGGGACTGAGCGACAGCGTGCCTGCAGCTTGACGGGTAGCGATGCCCGCTTGCTCGCTTCGGTCCAACATTGCTGCGCTTCGCGACGCGCTCTCGTCCAGCCGATTTCCGATTACCGAAATGATTTCCCGAACACCGCTTGCCTGAGCTCCACGTTCCAGCATCGCTCGAAGCCGGCCTTGTGGTCGGACCTTCCAATCGTCGGCACAAGCCCGCGTTCGCTTACCGTCTCGAACCCCATTCTCTGGCGTTCTTACGAGCGTCCCGCGCCCAACCGTCGACACAACGAACTGCGAGGCAAGGGAGGGCCTCACCGAATGTATCTCGATAGGCAAGCCGATACCCTCTGCGTACGCTTCAACTTCGTCCAGCACCGCATGTAGATGGTTTTGCATGACCGGGTTTTCAATAGTGGTGTCGGCGCTCGTTATGTAATGGCGTCTGTCGGGGAAAAGATGCGCCGACCGGCGTATTGCCTCCAGCATCAAGACCATTACACACGTACTGTCCTTCCCTCCGCTCAAGCCGTTGGCGAGTACATAGCCTCGCTGGATGTAAGACTGCATCGTCGCTATAGCAGCCTCCATCATTTTAAAAATATCGCGTTCCATTTGCGCTCCATCAAAATGAGAGCGCCCCTCTCGGGATCGCTCCCGAAAAGGGTTAAAGGTAGGGAAAAATTCGTTAATCGAGTACGTGCACCCGCTTCCACCACCGCTCACCGGAGGGAAGCAAGCGCACAAAACCGAGAACTGCCGCTTCGGCTGGATAAAGTTCGATGTGCGTGCCTTTGGCAATCGCGCTTTGCAGATACATGAGTTGGGCCAGCACAGCCGGGTCATGCTGTTCTGCAATCGCACCAAGAGTTTCGACCGACGCGAGCAACTCCTCGAAGAAGAGTTGCGCACTTCCGGCGGCCGCGGTGCACGCAGCTTTGCCTGCGACTTCGGTTATGGCGGCTATCACCAAATTCGCTTGCGATTCAGGGTCGTTTTCGTCGACGTCTTCCGGTCGAATCAACCCCAGACCGGTGAGTTTGTTGAGCACGTCGTCGGTGAAGTCGCTGCATGAGTAAGACATTTTTTTGTTGCTCCTCGAAAATGGGCATGGAGCAGCCCCAAACGGGCTGCGAACCCCCTGGGTTTAAAGGTGTATGGTTGATCTACTGCGCGCTGTACCGCTGACCTTGGGCGGTGACGTCGCTCCAGTTCGAGAGATACGCTCGCACAATGTCTGGGCGGCCGCGAAACACAATTACGTTTTCCGAGTTGTACAAAGCAGCTTGCTGACTGTAGTTGTACGAGCCTGTCTGAATCACAGCGCTGTCTACGGCCAGGAACTTGCTATGCTGCATCGGGTATCGAAAGCATGTTTTGCCGTTGAAATCATGAGAACAACTCCGTTCAGAAAAGGGAGCCGTCCCGAGATGGGAGAAGCTCCCATTGGGAAGAAAAAAGGCGACCAACAGTGTGGTCGCCATAAAGACTGAACCGGGAGGAACAGCCTGAGAGAGAGGGAAATGCAAGAGCCCAGCATGCCGAGCGTCTTGTGTCGATGCGCTAGGAGCGCGGGGAATAAAAGCAGTTTAGGGGGATCGAGCGTGAGCCGAGGCACGCAAAGGTTACGTTTTTGCGGTAGCTTTCGAAAACCCGAAGGGTTTGGCGCGCAGTCAGCAACCAAAGCTCAGGACGCTATTTCTTTGAAGTGACACTTACCAGCATTGCAAGCGGCGCCTTGGAAACGTCATTCGTCAAGTTCACACACCCGCCCGACCAAGTGCTCCGGATGACCCAGTACGTCTTCAAGTGGACCGCCCTCGTCCAACAGAAGCTTGAGGACGCACGCTTCATCGGACGTCAACCCCGTATCGCCGGCGTCGGCATCGTGGCCGATTGCGTCGCAGTCATCGAGCGAGACCTCCGCGAAAGTGGCGCAGGTCGCTTTGAGCGGCCACTGCTCGCTGAACGCAACCGTCATTACCTTGCGAATATCGTCATACGCCCGAATTTCGGCACATAGATAGGACATGTTTGGCTCCAGAACGAATTCGCAGATATGCCGGCACTCTCAGTATGCCCGTCGCCAAAAATCCCTCTTGCCGGGGTTAACACGTACTTTCCACCTTTCGTCGCACGCCTTCAGAGCTTGCTCCGCGCGTCACGTCATGGAATGTACAAAAGGTGATCGGTTTGGAAAATTGACATTTTTTTATCATGTGCAACTTTCCTTACGTGGCTCACGCTCATAGCTCGAGCTACTAACGCAAGAAAAATCCGGTTCTGCGCAAACGTTTCCCTGAGATTTGGGTGTCATTAAACAGACATTTAACGGCCACAACCCCTTTAATCAGTCGGTTGGCTACGTTTGGCATACCGCTTGCCTAACCATCCCCCTCAGAACATAACAATCTAGGGGAAAACCATGAGTCACGGCAGGCAAGCGCTGACCAGCCCGGTTAGCGCTCATCAGCGATCTTCCCATCTCGCTGATCAAGAAATTCGTCACCTGGAGAAAGCGTTGAGCACTGCCGCTCTCGTCGGCGCACGACGGAGCATTCAAGGCCTCGATGCGGCTTACTGGTCCGCACGCGCCAACGGCGTAGCGGATGGCTACGTGTTGTTGCCGTCCCAGAAAACCCGCGTCATGGCGCTCGTCCGAGCATTCGCGGCTCGCGCCGTGGCCGCAGACACACAGGGGCAGGCACAGCTCGCCCTGCCAGCGCTGCTTGCTGGCTGAGTTACTTGGAGAGAAATGCAGAGAAAAGATCAGCAGATCGCGGGCCGGCGTCCCCCACCCTTGGATGCTGGCAATGAAGCGGCCCACGCGAGAAGTGCATCCCAAGCGTCGCAAAACATATCGCCTCAAACCAAATTCCATTGCCACCGTGCCGCAACGGATAAAACCGCAGCGATTCGCGACCTGCTGTATGACATCAACCTGAACTCGGCGCGGCGTGCCGTTTTTCAGGCAGGCGGTAGGTGAAGATGATCCGGGTCGCAAATTGGGAACACAGCGCGTAGTGCATTGTGCGACAGACGGAGGTGCTCAAAAGACAAATTGCCTTACCGGCAAATATTGCTCACAGTGTCATCCGGCGTCACTGCGCTACATGCGCTCGAAATCGTTGGACCGGCCTATTCGTCCCCGACTCACACGTATCGAGGAAACACACACGCAACGAGCCAGCACGCCGATTTTAATGCGCGTTTTTAAAAAAATCTGCTTGCCTTTTAGTCTCAATACAGTCGGAATGCGACGATAGCCTTTTGATCAAAGATCTCTCATGACCAAACTCGCGATCGTCCCTGCCAACGCTCAATCCCGGTCTTTTCCGATTGTCGGGATTGGCGCCTCCGCAGGAGGCTTGCAGGCAGTTTCGGAGTTGATTGGTGAGTTTTCCGCGGAATGTGCTCTCGCATGCCTGGTCGTTATCCATCTCGATCCAGAGCACGAGAGCTCGTTGTCCGAAATCTTGGCCCGTCATACGCCATTACACGTCGTACAGGCCGCCGATGCGATGGCCATTGAAACTGGCTGCGTATATGTGATACCGCCAGCTGTCAGCATGTCAGTGAAAAATCGTCGTATCCGGCTGCGCCCGCGTGACATGACAATGGGACCGCCGATGCCCATCGACGACCTGCTCGATTCGCTTGCGAAGGATCAAGGAACCAATGCGATAGGCGTCATTCTTTCCGGCTCCGGTTCCGACGGCGTGCTTGGCTTGCAGTCGATTCATAGCGAAGGCGGGATCACGTTAGCACAAGACGAAGCTACTGCCGCCTTTACCAGCATGCCACGTCTGGCCGTCGCCCAAGGGTGCGTCGATTTGGTTCTGCCGCCCGTACGCATTGGTCAGGAAATCTGCAGAATGGGCATGCATCCCCACCTCGCACTTTTTCGATTAGAGCAGACCCCTCGCGTGGCCAACCCGAGCGAGGAGAGCTTAACGCCCGTGTTCCGGTTACTGAATACTGCGTGTAAGATCGACTTCAGTCATTACAAGCGCGGCACCATCTATCGACGCCTTTCGCGACGCATGGCGCTTCATCGCGTTACGCAAATCGATGACTACGTCGCGTTGCTTCGGTCCGATCCAGCAGAGGCCCTTGCGCTCGGTCGCGATCTCCTTATCCGCGTGACCGAATTTTTCCGAGACCCGGAGGCATTTGACGCCTTGACGCAACGCGTGTTTCCGCGACTCTTTGACGACTCATCCGCAGCCGAGTCCATTCGGATCTGGGTGCCCGGTTGTGCCAGCGGCGAAGAGGTGTACTCGATCGCAATATGCATGTTCGAGTACCTCGGAGAACATGGCATCGATACTAAATTTCAAATTTTTGGTACTGATATTAGTGACGATGCGCTGCATACTGCTCGCGCGGGACGCTACATCGAAAACATTGCGCGTAACGTCTCGCCCGAGCGGCTCGAAAGGTTTTTTGTGCGCGAGGGCCAGTATTACAAAATTGAGAAGTATGTGCGCGACGTCTGTACGTTTGCCCGCCACAATGTGGCCGCTGATCCGCCGTTCTCACGCATGGACCTAATCAGTTGCCGCAATCTTCTAATCTATCTTGACCCGCTATTGCAGCGAAACGTCATGCCGCTTTTTCACTATGCCCTTAAGGCCAATGGCATTTTGATGTTGGGCCCATCCGAAAGTGTCGGCTCGTTCTCTAGCCTTTTTGGGGTAATCGAAAGTAAACGCACGAAGCTATACAACAAGAGAGCCGGAACTGGTCAGTCTGCTGCTCATTTGCTCTCGCTGACATTACCCTCGCAAATAATGGCCTTGCCAGGGCGAGTAGTGGCCAATAAAGCGACTCCAACGCATGCTCAACGACTTATTGGCCAAGCGGAAGCAAAAGTTCTGGCGCGTTATGCGCCGCCGTTTGTCATCTGTGACGGTGCACTCAACATTGTGGAATTTCGCGGCGATACGACGCCTTATCTTGTCAATCCCAATGGGCCGCCGAGCACAAGCCTGCAGCGTTTAGCCAAGCCGGACATCTTCCTGCCGGTAAGCCAAGCTATCAGGGAAGCTAACATGACCGGTACAGTAGTGCGAAAACCGGCAATCCGATTGTCGTCTTCTGAGGGTTCACGCGAAGCCAACCTTGAAGTGCATCCGATCCAGTCCGAAGAACTCGACGAGCGCTGGTTTCTCATATTTTTTGAAGACGCAACGTCTCGTCCGACGCTTTTGCCGGCTCTCGTCCGTGGCTCAATCAAGGATTCAGTAACGCGTGCGTCGCAGCGTCTGGCCGGCCGCCTTGGTTCACGCAGTCTTGCACAAAAGGACGCGGAAATCGCAAGGTTGACGGCAGAGCTCGCGGCCTCGCGTGACCAGATCCGTTCCATGCTTGAAGATCACGAAAGCGCCCGGGAAGAACTCAAATCGAGCGAAGAAGAACTTCTCTCAAGCAACGAAGAGTTTCAAAGCACCAACGAGGAACTGGAAACTACGAGAGCCGAGTTACAGTCCATCAACGAGGAACTGTCAACATCGAACGAAGAGCTTCGTTACCGGAACGACGAACTCAGGGCGCTTCATAACGTGGCTAGCAGCGAGCGCGATTACGCAGATTCGCTATTCGAGACGATATTCGACCCATTACTGGTCCTCGACGCGGACTTGCGCATTGTCCGCGCGAATAACGCATTTTACGAGACGTTTCAGACAAAGCCAGAAGCAACGATCGACGCAAAGCTATTTGCGTTGGGTAACGGGCAATGGGATAGCAAAGCGCTTAAAGCGTTGCTTGAAGAGATTCTGCCTGAGGAACAGTCGGTCCGAAACTTCTTCCTCACGCACGAGTTTCCGGCCTTGGGATTACGCACCATGCGGTTGAACGCAACACGTGTGCAGTTCTCGGCGCGCGAACTGGTCTTGCTCACCATTAACGATGTAACTGACCAAAACAACACACTGAATCAGCTGCAGGCGGCAGATCGGAACAAGGACGAATTCTTAGCGATGCTCGCTCATGAACTTCGTAATCCGTTGGCAGCGATTCGGAATGGTTTGAACATCTGGGAGCGAGGAAACGCCGACCTAGCTATAGAAGGAAAAGCGCGCGCGATCGCTCAGCGTCAACTGGACCACGAAATCGGCTTGGTGGACGATCTCCTTGACGTGTCTCGCATCACACGCGGGGTAATCAAGCTCAAGAGAATGCGCACCAATGTAGTCGATCTTGCGCGGCATGCGATCGACGCGATGCAACCAGAAATTGAACGGCATCAACACACAGTGGCCGTCTCGCTGCCCGAGGAACCATTGTGGATTGAAGGTGACCCATTACGCATTGAGCAGATAGTCACAAATCTTTTGGGCAACGCAATCAAGTACACGCCCGCACACGGCCGCATTGAAATCACTTTGGCCAAGGAAGCCCAACAAGCGGTACTCAAGATCTCCGACAACGGCATCGGTATGCACGCTGCCCTGCTTCCAACAATCTTCACAATATTCGTTCAGGCCGATTCGTCTCTTGATAGAAAAGCGTCGGGTCTTGGCATCGGTCTGGCACTGGTCAGTCGCCTTACCGAATTGCATGGCGGAAGCGTGCAGGCTTTTAGCGAAGGACTCAATAAGGGAAGTCAGTTTGTCGTGCGTTTCCCAACCCTACCGGCAAGCGTTCAGTCAGCGATCCGAGACGTTGCGGTCCAGACAGTCGCCACCGAGATAACGCCCAAGAAGATCTTGGTGGTTGATGATAACGTCGACGCCGCCGAGAGCACCGCGATGTTTTTGCGACTTGATCGCCATGACGTCCGCCTGGCGGCGGATGGTTTGTCCGCGTTGGCGACCGCGCAAGAATTTCAACCGGATGTTGTGCTTTTGGACATCGGGCTACCTGACATTGACGGCTATGAGGTCGCAAAGCGTTTACGCGAGTCCCCTGACCATGCTGACACCGTATTGATTGCTCTGAGCGGCTATGGGCAAGATGAGCATGTGCAGCGCTCCCGACTTGCCGGCTTTGATCATCACTTGGTAAAACCAGCCGACCTTAAAATACTGGATACGCTTATTAGCACGCGTCGTGGCGACGACGTCCGCTGACATACGCTGAGTGAAAGTCGTATTAGCCTCCAGCATGCCATATGTTTAACTGGGGAGATTCGTGGTGTCGCATACCAAAGTGCACTCGGTAACTTTCGCCAGTCGCGTTGCTTGCTGCACGAAGCAACCCGCAGACGCGGGTGACTCGCGAGTCTAGTGCGATTTACGGGGTCGTGCCCTTAAAAACTTCCTAAAGCGTCGTTCCTGTTTGGAGACACAGGAAAGATATCGCGGGCCCTTTCATTGCTCGTAGTAATGAGACGCCGGTCAAGTAGACATCTCCAGCGCACCGGGTCTTAGCCCCTCGTAGAAACGCAGGATTCCAAAATGCCACACACATTCAATCGTTTCGTCCGCGAATGGACCGACCGACGTGTACAGCTCAACGAGAAAAAATTACGGCTTTTACTTGTTGACGACGACCGCAATGCCGTCGAGGCGCTTGCTGCTTTCATGACAGTTCAAGATCTCGATTGCCACATAGCATTGGGGGGCAGGCAGGCGATCGCCGCAGCACTCGCGTGGGCACCGCATATCATCGTCATGGATATTTCGATGCCCGAATGCACCGGCATTGAGGCTGCCAGAGCCATACGAGAAGACGACGCGACGGCTCATATACTAATCATCGCATTCACTGCCCTTGATGAAAGAGAAGTCCGGCGACGCGCCGTCGATCAGGATTTCGACGCGTACTGCCAGAAAGGACATGCAACCACTCATCTATTGCGGCTCATCGCGAGCCTGGCGGCTTGACCCGAAGGACTACGCGGCGCTGTTCATCTATCGGGCGGGTTGTTGTGGTCGACTTCTCGAAAGCGCAACCAGAGCGAACCCAGCGCCGAGTGCCGCGTAGATCGGAAGGAACGAGCGCGACGAAACGTGGGCTTCGAATCCAGGCGTCACCCGCTCGGGAACCACGTGGTAATCGACCACGTATGCCGTGGCCGCGGTCACAGCGGCGGCTCCGACGATGCCTGCCGGCGATGCGCGCCGGCCGAGCAACGTTTCGAAGAGGGCTCCCCAGAACATGCTCGCGCCTAGATGAATCAAAGCGCCAGTACCCGTCAAGCGCATGCTCGCGCGCTCGTCGAGGAATGCTTCCGCTGGCCAGATGCAGTGCGAAACTGCGTTCATCGGCGCGACCGCGCTCGCTCCATTGTTCACTGCCTCTCGCGAAGCGACTGCTGCGGAGGTGATAGCGGCTCCTGCGCCGGATGCAAATGCGCGAGCCAGCAAACTTGCAATTTTCATAGACTTTCTCCGGTTGTGATCACGTGCCACGCAAGGACCGTACTCGACCCGGCGTTTTCGGAAGCGGACACATGCGGCTTCGGTCCGGGCCGCCACCCGACTCAATGGACTGGCGAAAAAAAACCGCTCCCAATGGGAGCGGTTTGTCGAAAGCTTAAAACTTTGTTGCCGAGCAGTCCCCACCGGGCTGCGTACCCGCTGAGGTATGAAAGGCTGCGCGAAACGCCACCGAGCGAACAAAAAAATGCCGACTCCTTTAAGGGAGTCGGCGGATTAAAAACAAAGAAACGTGATCAGCGCGGGATGGGTTCCGCCTCCCCCTTCCGGAGCTTTTTCTTCCGTGCTTTCGGCGCCACGTACGTGTAGCCAAAACGGCACCATGCAGCGGGGTCGATCGGAATCGGATTCGTTCGCCCCGTTGCGAGGTTCACGAACACCCCGGAAAACGGCACCACACCCGTCCGAAACATCGTCCAGAGCAGGTTGAACGCCTGAACCGCGATCGCCTGATTGATGACCAACGACTGCTTGCGCAGCGCGTCGGCCATCGAACAGGACGGCGTTTCATCCGTTGCGTCGAGCGCAGCGTCAATCAGGTCTGGAAACAGTTCGCCAACATGCGGCAAACGCTCCGGCCTTTTCTTGGCTTCGCTCAACGCCATCAGCTGGCCGATCACCACTTGGCCACGGTCCGTGTCGTTCCCGCAATCGAGGTAATAGACATTGGCGTTTTGTGCTGCCTCAACAATTGCCCTGCGCGCGGCCCGCGTGTCCACGCAGCCGATGATCAGGTCCGCGCTGTAGCAATTCACATTTTTCGTGAACCGCTGCGTCTCGGCTCGCCAGTTGGTTCCCATCAACGCGTTTAACCGATTGACGATGAGCGAAGCTTTAAATTCGCCCACGTCGTTCGGATAAAAGCCTTGCCGGCCGACGTTGGTGGGACTCACCGTATCGTCATCGAACACCGTGCAATCGATACCGCCCGGATGGCCCAGCTCCATCATCGCGTGGTGCAACCGAGCGAGACTCGGCAACACTGCGCTTCCGGTGCCGCCGGCGCCCACTACCATCACCTGCCAGGGCCGCGACAACATATGCGACGGGATCGCGTGACGAACCTTCATGGCTCCGCTCATACGGCCTCCGCCCGCTTGCTGACCCGGTACCACGCATCCGGCACCCGCTCGACTTCCTCGAACATGCCCTTCGCGCACAGCCGGAATGCAAAACTCGGCACGTGCGACGCGCAATTTCCAACGACAAGCGAAAACTTAATGTCGTGCTTGTCGTCTTCGTTGTCAGTGCCCGAGAAATACGCCGGATGCCGGCCATGTGAATGGCAGTCGATAATCAACACCTCATCGTCGTGGCGTTCTGGCCGGTCGTATTTCAGCGAACCGTCCGACTGCGAGAGGATCACCACTGGCAGGAGCCGAAACTGATGCGTCCTGGTGCTCCAAACGATCCATGATCCGGTTTCGTTGGGGTACGCAGCGCGCGCCATCGCGACAAACTCGCCGATCAGCTCCTCGGGCACGCGACCGCAAATCAGGTTCGTATGCTCCGCCACGCTGCCATACGGAAGCGGGACCGGCGCCGTGAAGCTGGCGACGCGCCGCACGAGCGAGATCCACGGAAGGCTAATCTCAAGGAATACACCATTTTCAGCAACCAGCAACCGCTCGCCGGCCGAGGCCATGGGTCCAACCGGCTCGCGCCGGGGAACCATGACCGTCGGAAACGAGCGCTGCAACACGCTATCTGCTGCATTCATATCAACGCTCCTTGCCGGCGATCAGTGCGCCAAGAGTAAATTTCATGGAAACAAGTGACTTCTTTGGGAACTGCTCGCCGAACGTGCCGTCGAGCATTGCCTTCCAGAAGGCAAATTCACCCTTGGGATAGGAAACACGCTTGCCACCGTGATTGGGGTGCGTGAACGCCGACTCGAAAAAGCCGCTCTCCCAGCCGGCGATCGAGGAAACGTCAACGCGCTTCGGAACGTGAGCCGATCCGATGCAAATCTTTCCAAAATCCCAGGTGTTAAAGTAAGGCGGTTCATGCAGCGTCGAAGCCGGGGTTGGGCGGCTGTCTTCTTTCAGCGCGAACACGCTGAATCCGTTCGACGCTGCTCTGAACACCAAACTCGGGTGCGGCACGACCGCGCTTCGCTTGCCGATTTTCGGGCAATCGAAGAACACGCGTCGCATCCCCGGTCTGCACCACCACGTCACCGCGTCTTGCGACACCGCGAGCACTGTTTCTGGAAGAAACTCCGCCTTCGGGGCTGCGTTTTGAGACAGATCCGTGAGGCATTTCAAAAGCGCCGAGCGGTCAATTGGCCGTCCCGCGCCAATTGATGCTCGACCGCCCTTTCCAGGGTTGATCGCGTGCACCGTCCCGTAATGCGCCGTGTGATCCAGTCCGCTGTAAAGCAAGATGGCGCTGGTCGCGCGCAACTCTTCCCGGCGATCCGAGCCGATATCAAAACCTTTCATATTGAAGCTCCGGTTGTTTATGCCGCAAGAGCCGCGATGACGCGGTCCAGTTGGCCAAGAATGGAAAATGCCTTCGACCAGTCCGCGTACTGCTTGCGGATGGACTCAGGCGTGGAAGCAAAGGGAATGAAGCCGTAAAACGTCGATCCTTCACCGCTTTGAGATAGGTGCTCGTAGTGGTCATCGAGCAGCTCGCTGATACGCGGACTGTCACAGGCGATCAGCGTCGCTGCGGCATACGCACACTCAGGTCTCGCTTGCAGATCGAAAAGACACCGCGGCCGGCTGGTTCTAATCAGGAGCGTCAATGCTTCGAGCTCCCGGCAAATGCGCCGCACCGAACGAGGACAGTACTCGCGTAATTGCCGCAGTGACGCGGCACTGAGCGCGGGCGTAAGAGAAAACTGGTGCGTCTTTCGGTTGTACCGGCCGACGTCCATGTCGCTCGGACAAAGCTCGTCGCGGACCACCGAAGGAAGGTAGTTTTCAAACTCCTCCTCATCGTCCCCAAAGCGATCCTTGAGAATCTCTATGACGTCTTCATCAGAAGCCCGACTGTCGCCGTCCCAGTAATGCGAAGAAAACATTCCGAGAAATTCATCTGGCGTTCGAACCCAGATCGTTCGGCCCATCGCACGATTGATCAATGCCATCGTGGTCGGGACCAACCGGGGGTGGGCAGCGCGAAGCTGCGCCACCTTCTCCCCGATATCGAAGACGTTCTCCTCCTGCATTTCGATACCGAGATACAAGGGCGACGCGGGTTCAAAGTCGCGTGCGTCGTACTGATACTGCATCTGCTCGCGTACGGCCTCGACATCGTGGATCACGAAGTTGAAGTTGAGGCATTCGAACCGTGGCATCTCGCGTTTTGCCCAGGCAAAGAAGCCCTGAGCGAACGCCTCCCCCGCGCTAGAGAATCCGGGAACGTCGCGCGCCCGTATGGGGCCCGTGACGAACTGGTCGGAGATCAGGCGGCAGACATCCTGTTCCGCCCGCCAGCGCATTACCGCCGAGGTCGGAACCCCGGAGGCAATGGCCGGAAGCGTCAGAAAATCATGGGCAGGTCTGTGTGTGATGTCCCACGTTCTTTTCGTATGCGTACGCTGCTGCCCGTTAAAGGTGTGGAGCGCGCCAGGCGACCGTTTTCCTTCTTAACCAACAGATGTTTATCTGAACTTTGTCAAATAAAGGGGTAGATAGCTCTAACTATCATAGCGCTTCGATCTGTGCAAAATACCATGAATATAATATTCAGCTTGATTTAGCGCCGATTTTCTCCATGTTCTCGAAATTAAATTACCAAATTATTCCGTATAAGCAATTTTATTCGACATTGATAAATATAATTATGTCAACCTGACGAGTGATTGAGCGCCTATTAAGGCGTTTAGCAATCGTGTTGCGAAGTTGGTTATTTGCACCGAATTCTGATCCACCAGAGCATTAAGGTCGGCACGCATGAACGCAAGAAGCGTGGGCGCAACCCGTTAGACGCGACGCTACCTCGTAAGGTCGTGCGCCATAAGTTGCCCGAGTCAGAACGCGCCTGCGCACACGACGGCCACGCACTGGTCGAGATTGGCCGAATGGCATACGGCGAGCCCCCACAGTAGCCGAAGCAACCCTTCTCGCAAGCTTGTGCCGCGGCGTTGCCGTAATGCCATAGGCGGGAAGGCCCTTGCGGCAATGTCCTCGACCGCTTTCGCGCTGGCGTCGATCGCCGCGTGGCTTGCAGGATCAGGTTCGAGCTAGACGCGTTGGCGCGCGATATCGCGCAGTGGCGGGAAGGACTAAAAGTGCTCCGATTGTCAATTTGAAACTGCAGTTCCTCGTCTCAGCCCGTTCTCCATCTTGAAGATTTCCTGTCTATACCGCATTGCGGGAAACGCTCAGTGCGGCAGCGGCGGCTGCCGTGCGCGTTTCCACCCCGAGTTTTTCGAAAATATGCTCAAGATGCTTGTTCACTGTCCGCGGTTTCATGCCGACAATTTCGCCGATATCGCGATTCGTTTTCCCGCGCGATAACCACAATAAAACCTCTGCTTCCCGCTGCGTTAGCGTGAAGCGAGCGGCGAGATCGGCCGTATCGCGGCCGTCGGCATGTTCTTCGAACACGACGATCCAGGTTCCGCGATTTGCCGCGCCCGCAATCCGCGCGATCAACCGTTCGCCGCCCGGCAATATTTCGACGGTTTGCGCGCGGTCCTCACACGGCGCGGCGGTGTAATCGAGCAACCAGTCAGTCAGCACGTCGGGCAAGCGCGTCAGCGGCGCGACCTCGGTGGCGACATCCCCGTCGCCGCCGTAAAAGTGCGCCAGCCGCGATGGCGCGAGCGCGCTGTGCCAGTGCACTTCCCCTTGCGCCGTCGCGATCACCGCCGCCCGAGAGTTCAGTTCGAGTACGATATCGGCATGCCTCTGACTTGCCGCGCGCCGGACATGCGCCGCGATCCGCGCGACGACTTCATCGGGGCGGATCGGCTTGGTCACGTAATCGATTCCCCCTACCCTGAAGCCCTTCACCACGTGCTGTGTATCGGCGAGCGCGGTCATGAAGATCACCGGAATGTGCTTGTAGAGCGGATTGTTCTTGATCTGTTCGCAGGTTTCGAAACCGTTCATGCCGGGCATGATGGCGTCGAGCAGGATCACGTCCGGCGTGAGGCGCGCGATGCGTTCGAGCGCGGACGCGCCATCCAGCGCAACGAGCACCGCGTAACCCGCGGCCACGAGCGCGCTCGACAGCATGGCGAGATTGTCGGGCGTGTCATCGACGATAAGCACCACGGGGCGACCCAGTGGAATGTCAGATTGCATGAGGCGTTGCTCCGTCGGGGGTGGCTTGATCGCTTTTGCGTAGTTGCACGTCGAGGTCATCGAGCATGAAACGGCGTGCGGATTCATGCAGTGGCGCGAGGGTATCGGCGAGTTCGGGATGGGTTTGCGCGGCCTCCTCCAGTTGCGCGACAAAACCCTCCATATAACCGAGTTCGAGGTAGCGTCGCAGTTCCTCGGCGAGGGGTTCGGGCAACGGGACGTTTGGCGGCGGCGTGGATGCCGCGCTGTCCTGGCCCATTGCATCGGTGAGCCATTCGAACTTGAGCAAGGCCGCGACCTTGTCCAGCAGCAGCGGCACGTGCAACGGCTTCGCGAGGTAATCGTCGCAACCGGCCGCGGCGCCCTTTTCCAGATCGCCTGCGAATGCGTTCGCCGACAGAATCAGAATGGGTGCTTCGCTTAACCGGTGTTCGCGGATGAGCTGGCTTGCTTCGAAGCCGTCCATCGACGGCATGGCGACATCCATCACGATCAGGTCGACGTTGTTGGTGGCGAGCAGTTGCAGCGCCTGCGGTCCGCTGCTGGCTTCGAGCATGGTGAAACCCAGCGGTTCGAGCACGCCGGTGACAATACGGCGTTGATCTGTCAGGTCGTCGGCCACGAGAACCGAACGGCGCGGGCCGGGATACCCGAGTACGTCGCGCGGACGCGGCACGAGCACGCGAGGCTCGCGCACTTCCGGCAGGAACAACTGGAGCACGAAGCGCGTGCCGGTGCCGACGCGGGTTTGCACATCCAGCCGCCCGCCCATCATCTCTGTCAGCAAGCGGCAGATCGTCAGCCCGAGACCCGTGCCATGATCGTTCGGGCGCGCTGCTTCGCCACGTTCGAAGGGCAGGAAAATCGCCTCGAGTTGTGCGTCTGGGATGCCCGAACCTGTATCTTCTATTTCGAACGTCGCGAGGCCCCACGCGTGGCTCGTTCGCAAGCGCACGGAGCCTTCTGAGGTAAAGCGGACCGCATTGCCCAACAGATTGATCAGGATCTGGCGGACCCGTTTTTCATCGGCGCGAACGACGGCCGGCAAACGACCGCTCGTGTCCAGATGAAATGCCAGGCCCTTCTCCGCAGCTTGCGGTTCCATCATCGCGCCGAGTTGCGTGAGGAGTTCCGGCAGCGATACCTCGGAGACATCGAGCTGGAGTTTTCCTGCTTCGATCCGCGCGACGTCGAGCAAGCCATCGACGAGCGCGAGCAAATGTTCGCCACTCCGGTAGATGGTCGCAAGCGCATCTCGTTGAGGCGCATCCACCGCGCCCGATCCGCGCAGCAACAACTGCGCGTAGCCAAGGATGCTGTTAAGCGGCGTACGCAACTCGTGGCTCAGGCCCGTCACGTAGCGGCTTTTTGCGCGATTCGCCGCATCGGCGGCGGCGCTGGCTTGCTGCAGGCGAGCATCGGTGAGACGGTGCGCTTCGATCTCCTGCATCAACAGCAACGTCTGCCGTTTCGATTCCTCTTGCGTGACCGCGCGGCTTTCCTTCGCGAGAACAAGCCACCACACGCCGATACATCCCACCAGCGCCAGCGCGAAAAAAGCCTTGAGATAACCGCGAAGCAAAGTATCGAGCGCGCTCTCATTGCTGGTGGCGAGCGTCAGCGCGGTCTGGCTGTATGAGAGATAAAGCATCGCGCCGAGCAGCGACAAGGCCACTGTCAGGTAGATCACGTAACGCCCGACGCGCAGTGTCTGCGACGTGGGTTCCAAGGTGGGAAATGCGCGCTTCAACGCAGCGGTCAATTGCGATGAAAACCGCGCATGCGGTTTGCATGTGTCGCCGCAACGTGAGTCGAGCGAGCAGCACAGCGAACAAATGGCGCCTGCATAAGCCGGGCACGACGCCATGTCTTCCCGCTCGAACTCGTTCTCGCAGATCACGCAGCGCAAGACCGAACCGGCTTCCAGATCGGCGCTGCCCCGCGCAAGATAAAAGCGGCCACGCGTTGCGATGGCGATCAGCGGCGAGCACACGAACGCCACCGCCAGCGCAATGAACGGCGCCAGCGCCTGCGCTATCTCGCCGAGATAACCCGCTTGCGATAACGCGGCCGCCACCGACGCAATCAGCATTGCGCCAACGCCGACGGGGTTGACATCGTAGAGATGGGCGCGCTTGAATTCGACGTCCTTCGGGCTGTAACCGAGCGGCTTGTTGATCACGAGATCGCCGACGAGCGCGCCGATCCATGCGATCGCCACGTTCGAATACAACGCGAGCACCTTGCCGATCGCGCCGAACACGCCAAGCTCGACCAGCATCAGCGCGATCAGCACGTTGAACACGAGCCACACCACGCGCCCCGGATGACTGTGCGTAAGGCGCGCGAAAAAATTCGACCATGCGAGCGAACCGGCATACGCGTTCGTCACGTTGATCTTCACCTGCGAGACGATCACGAAAAGCGTGGTTGCCGCGAGCGCGAAACCGGGTGAATCGAAGACGTAGCGGAACGCGACGAGATACATCTGCGTGGGTTCGGTGGCGCGCGCCGGGTCAATCTGGTTCTGCAGCGCGAGGAACATCAGGAACGCACCGCCGAGCATCTTGAGCGCCCCCGGCACGATCCATCCCGGACCTGCGGCGAGCATTGCACACCACCATCGGACACGATTTTTCGCGGTGCGCGGCGGGAGGAACCGCAGAAAATCGACCTGTTCGCCAATCTGAACCACGAGCGCGAAGATCACCGTACAGGCCGCGCCGAACGGCATCAGGCTGAACTCTCGCCCGCCCTGCGCATAGCCCGCGAATGTGGCCCAGTCGGAGAAAAGATGCGGCTCGCGGATCAGGATCGCCACATAAGGCGTGACTAGCAACACGATCCAGACAGGCTGCGTCCAGCTTTGCAAGCGATTGATCAGCGTAATGCCGAACGTGACGAACGGCACTATCGCGAACGCGCTGATGAGGTACGCAACGGCTATCGGCATGTGGAAATACATTTCCAGCGCGAGCGACATGATCGCGGCTTCCAGCGCGAAAAAAATAAACGTGAAGCCTGCGTAAATCAGCGATGTCACCGTCGAGCCGAGATAGCCGAACCCGGCGCCGCGCGTGAGCAGGTCCATGTCGACGCCGCAATTGGCCGCGAAATAACTGATGGGCAGTCCTGTCAGGAAGATCAGCACGGACGTCACGACAATCGCCCATACGGTGTTCGCAAAGCCGTAGTTCAGCGCAAGCGAGCCGCCGATCGCTTCCAGCGCCAAAAACGAAATTGCGCCCAGCGCCGTGTTCGCGACCCGGAACTCGCTCCACTTCCGGAACGACCGGGGCGTGAAGCGCAGCGCGTAGTCCTCGAGCGTTTCGTCGGCGACCCATGCGTTGTAGTCGCGCCGGATCTTGACGATGCGCTGGGTGCCGAGCGCGGGCGCCGCGGCGGGGGTATCGGATGGATGCATAAGGCTCATGAATACCGGTCGAAACGGGTTGATCGCACGAACATGCACTGGGACGACGTGTGCGCGGCAGCCGGATCACCGGTCCTTACGCGCGTCGCGTCGTGAGTCTAGCGATCCATAAATACGCGCGCTCTACGTCAAAAGACGTATTCCGGCGCGCGTATCGGCCACTTAACTTCTGCCCCATGCCAGCGCAACGCGTTCGAGCCGCGCGCTTATGAAACCTCCAAGGAGAATGTCCATGCCCTTCGACGACCAGCCCGACGCAGCCGACAACACAGAAGCGATCTCGCAGCGCCGCCGCAAGCTGCTGCTCGGCCTTGCCGCCGCACCGGCGCTCGCCGCGCCCGCTTTCGCGTTCGGCCAGTCGCTGTCCACCGCCCAGGTGAACACCACGAAGCTCGCCGTCACCGATACTGAAGTCACCGTCGGCCAGTTGCATTCCGCCACGGGCACCATGGCGATCTCCGAGACGGGTTCGATCCAGGCCGAGCGTCTTGCCATCGACCAGATCAACGCGGCGGGCGGCGTGCTCGGCCGCAAGATCAAGATCATTCAGGAGGACGGCGCGTCCGACTGGCCGACTTTCGCCGAGAAATCGAAGAAGCTGCTGGAAAACGATCACGCTGCGTGCGTGTTCGGCTGCTGGACGTCGGCATCGAGAAAAGCCGTGTTGCCAATTTTCGAACGCGATAACGGCCTGCTCTATTACCCGACGTTCTATGAAGGGCTAGAGCAATCGAAGAACGTTTTCTATACCGGGCAGGAAGCCACCCAGCAGATTCTGTGGGGGCTCAACTGGGCTTCCCAGACGAAAAAAGCGAAGTCGTTTTTCCTGATTGGCTCGGACTACATCTGGCCGCGTACGTCGAACAAGATCGCGCGCAAGCATATAGAGGACCATCTGCACTTGAAGGTGGTCGGTGAAGAGTATTACCCGCTCGGTCAGACAAACTTCAACTCGCTGATCAACAAGATCAAGATCGCCAAGCCCGATTGCATCTACGCAATCATCGTCGGCGGATCGAACGTCGCGTTCTACAAGCAACTCAAAGCGGCCGGCATCACCGCCGACAAACAATTCCTGCTGACCATCTCGGTAACGGAAGACGAAGTGCTCGGCATCGGCGGCGAAAACTTCGCCGGCTTCTATTCAGCGATGAAGTACTTCGAATCGCTCGACAACCCCAACAACAAAGCCTTCGTCTCCGCGTTCAAGGCGAAATACGGACCGAAATCGGTGATCGGCGATGTCACGCAGGCGGCCTACCTCGGGCCGTGGCTATGGAAAGCGGGCGTCGAAAAGGCGGGCAGTTTCGATGTCGACAAGGTGGTCGCGGCGTCGCCCGGCATCGAACTGAAAACCGCGCCCGAAGGCTACGTGAAGATCCATCCGAACCATCACTTGTGGAGCCGCACGCGCATTGGTATGGCGCAGGCCGACGGGCAATTCAAGGTGGTCGCGGAGTCGCCGGATCTGATCGAGCCGAATCCGTTCCCGAAGGGTTATCAGTAAGTCCCTGCTTCAACTCTGCCTTACAAGGAACCCGTCATGTCCGCCACCGATATGTTGAACATTACGCTGATGCAAGGCTTCGCCGGCCTGAGCCTCTTCAGCGTGCTGCTGCTGATGGGGCTCGGGCTCGCGGTGATCTTCGGACAGATGGGCGTCATCAACATGGCGCACGGCGAGTTCATGACCATCGGTGCGTACACGGTCTACGTGTTCTCCAAGTGGGCCGAGTCGATGGGCGCCGTCGCCACCAACATGTTCCTGCCGCTTGCCATCGTCGCTGCGTTTGCCATTGCCTTCGTGTTCGGCTGGATAGTCGAGTGGGTGCTGATCCGGCACCTGTACAAACGCCAGCTCGACACCTTGCTCGCCACCTGGGGCCTGAGCCTCGGCATGCAGCAGACGTTCCGCTCGACTTTCGGCCCGAAGGAAGTCAGTCCGACGTTGCCGGACTGGCTGATGGGATCGTGGTCTCCGGTGCCGGGCCTAGACATTCCTATCAACGGCCTGTTTGTGATGTGCCTTGCAATCCTGCTCACGGGCGGCGTGCTGGCGGCGATGTATCGCTCGCGATGGGGGCTGAGGGTCCGTGCCACCGTCAACAACCGGACGATGGCCAACGCCGCTGGCATCGATACAAAACGCACCGACCGCCTCACATTCGCCATCGGCTGCGGCATGGCGGGCGTTGCGGGCGCGGCATTCACGACCATCGGTTCGACGGGGCCGACGAGCGGTTCGCTGTATATCGTGGACTCGTTCCTGGTTGTCACGTTCGGCGGTGCAGCGAGCTTGCTTGGCACCGTGGCTTCGGCCTTCGGTATCGCGCAGACCCAGTCCATCAGCGAGTTCTTTCTCACTGGATCGTCGGCGCGCGTGATCACGCTGCTCGCCGTCGTGCTGATCCTGATGGCGCGCCCGCAAGGTCTTTTCGCGTCCAAGGTGCGGCGCGTCTGAGCGCGCTGGACCTGTTCCACTTTTATCGGAGTTCGCCATGAACCGCATTCCTGCTTCAACGCCACCACCGCCCTCGCGTCTGGGTGCCTTGCGCGACTGGCTGGCCTACAGGGGATTCGGCAGCTTCGTACTGCTTGCGCTCGTGCTGCTTGTGGTCATGCCGCTCGCGCTCGATGTGTTTCGTCTCAACCTCGTCGGCAAGTACCTGACGTATGCGTTCGTCGCGATCGGGCTTGTCATGGCGTGGGGCTATGCGGGCGTGTTGAGCCTCGGCCAAGGTGTGTTCTTCGGGCTCGGCGGCTACTGCATGGCGATGTTTCTCAAGCTCGAAGCATCGGACCCCGTCAGCACGAAAATTCAGTCGACGCCCGGCATTCCCGACTTCATGGACTGGAACCAGATCAAGGCGCTGCCGTGGTTCTGGAAGCCGTTCGAACATTTGCCGTTCGCGATTGCCGCGGTGCTGATCGTTCCGACGGCGCTTGCCTTCGTGATCGGATTCGCGATGTTCAAGCGGCGTGTGGGCGGCGTCTATTTCGCGATCATCACGCAGGCCATCGCTTTGATTCTTTCGGTGCTGATCATCGGGCAGCAAGGTTATACGGGCGGCGTGAACGGCATCACCGATCTGAAGACCATGCTGGGCTGGGACATCCGTCCCGATTCCGCGAAGATCTTCCTGTACTTCGTGAACGCGGTGTTGTTGCTGGTCGCCATCCTGTTCTGCCGGCTCGTGCAGACCAGCAAGCTCGGCACCTTGCTGCTCGCCATGCGCGACAAGGAAGACCGCGTGCGTTTTTCCGGCTACGACGTCGCCATGTTCAAGGTCTTCGCGTTCTGTCTCGCCGCGCTGCTCTCGGCAATCGGTGGCGCGATGTTCACGCTGCAGGTCGGCTTCATGTCGCCGTCGTTCGTTGGCATCGTGCCATCGGTGGAGATGGTGATCTACGCGGCCGTTGGCGGGCGCATGTCGCTGGTCGGAGCGGTGTACGGCACGCTGCTCGTGAACTTCGGGCGCACGTATTTCTCGGAGAGCTTTCCGAACCTGTGGCTATTCCTCATGGCGGCGCTTTACATAGGCGTGGTGATGGCCTTCCCCGATGGCCTAGCAGGGCTGTACGACGCGCATGTGAAGCCGCGCATAGCCTCGGTCTTGCGCCGCGGCGGCCGCAATAGTCGCAGCCGTTCAACGCTCGGGAGCCCGTGATGAGCAATACAGACTTCCTGCTCGCGGTCGAAGACCTGAGCGTCTCGTTCGATGGTTTCAAGGCCATCGACGCGTTGAACCTCTATGTGGACCGGGGCGAACTTCGTGTGGTGATCGGACCGAACGGCGCCGGCAAAACGACCTTGCTCGACCTGATCTGCGGGCGCACGGCGGCGAGCAGCGGTTCGATCAAGTTCAAAAATGTCGAGATGACGTCAATGGCCGAGTTTCGCATCGTCCGTTCGGGAATCGGGCGCAAGTTCCAGACGCCGTCCATCTATGAAAACCTGAGCGTGTTCCAGAACCTGGAGGTGTCGTTTCCGCGTGGCCGCGGCGTGTTCGGTGCGCTTGCGTTCCGCTGTACCGCCGAGGTTCGCGAACGAGTACAGGAAGTCGCCGAAGAGATTGGTCTCGCCGCACTGCTGCCTACCGAAGCCGGCTTGCTTTCGCACGGACAAAAGCAATGGCTCGAGATCGGCATGTTGCTGATGCAGGACCCGGAGTTGTTGATGCTCGACGAACCCATCGCCGGAATGAGCGTTCGCGAACGGGAAATCACCGCCGAGCTGCTTATCAAGATCTGCCAGAACCGTTCGATGATCGTCATCGAACACGACATGGAATTCGTCGCGCGGATCGCGCACAAGGTCACCGTGATGCATCAGGGAAAGATCCTCGCCGAAGGTCCGATGGACCAGGTGCAGAACGACCCGCGTGTGATTGACGTGTATCTCGGACATTGAGGAGGCGACGGCCATGCTGCAGGTAAAGGATGTGTTCGTGAGCTACGGACAAAGCGAGGCGCTGCATGGCGTCTCGTTCGATGCGGCCCGCAACGAGATTGTGGCGATCATGGGGCGCAATGGCATGGGGAAAACCACCTTGTTCAAGGCGCTGATGGGCGTGCTGCCTGTGAAAGGTGGCGCAATTGAGCTGGATGGCAAGGATGTATCGAAGGATGAAAGCTTCCGCCGTGTGGCAAAGGGACTTGCGTATGTACCTCAGGGCCGGCAGATATTTTCATCGCTGAGTGTAGAGGAGAATATTCGCACCGGCATGGAGCAGGTCAAATCCCGTAGGATTCCAGATGAAATCTACGCCCTCTTCCCTGTTCTCTACGAAATGCGCAACCGCAAGGGCGGCAATCTCTCAGGCGGGCAGCAACAGCAGTTGGCCATTGCCCGGGCGCTCGTGAGCGAACCCAAGGTGCTGCTGCTCGACGAACCCACCGAAGGCATCCAGCCGTCCGTCATCAAGGACATTGCGCGCGCGTTGCACGAGATCCGCAAGCTGCGCGAAATCACCATTGTTGTTTCCGAACAGGTCCTGAGTTTCGCAATGGATGTCGCGGACCGGTTGTTCGTTATCGAAGGCGGACGGCTGGTTCACGAGAGTCCGCGCAATGCCATCGATACCACCCGCATCCGTCAGTTCCTGTCGGTCTGAGCTCATTCATTCGCCGGTGCAGCCGGTATTCATAGAGGAGATTCACATGCCCGACACTCTCATCAAAGTCGACCTCGAGCAATCCGCCTACGACAACGAGCAGGTCCACAACCGCTGGCACCCCGACATTCCGATGGCATGCTGGGTCAAGCCCGGCGACGACTTCGTACTGGAGACCTATGACTGGACCGGCGGTTTTATCAAGAACGACGATTCCGCCGATGACGTACGTGACATTGACTTGTCAATCGTTCATTTTCTTTCCGGACCTGTCGGCGTTCATGGCGCCGAGCCGGGCGATCTGCTGGTTGTGGACCTGCTCGATATCGGCACGAAAGCAGAACGCCAGTGGGGATTCAACGGCTTCTTTTCGAAGCAGAACGGCGGCGGTTTTCTCACGGAACATTTCCCCTATGCGCAGAAAAGCATCTGGGATTTTCACGGCCTTTTCACCGATTCGCGTCACATTCCAGGCGTAAGTTTTGCAGGACTGATTCATCCTGGTCTGATCGGCTGCCTCCCCGATCCGAAGCTGCTTGAAACATGGAACGACCGCGAGATTGGGTTCATCGCGACGCAGCCCGATCGCGTGCCGCCGCTCGCCAATGCGCCGTTCGCGCCGACCGCGCACATGGGCAAACTCCAGGGCGCCGCGCGCGATACGGCCGCCGCCACGGGAGCGCGCACGGTGCCGCCGCGCGAACACGGCGGCAACTGCGATATCAAGGACCTGTCGCGCGGTTCCAAAATCTACTTCCCGGTGTACGTGGACGGCGCGGGCTTGTCTGTTGGCGACTTGCACTTCAGCCAGGGCGATGGCGAGATAACATTCTGCGGCGCGATCGAAATGGCCGGCTGGGTCCATATGAAAGTGGATTTGATCAAGGGCGGCATGGCGAAGTACGGCATCAGGAATCCGATTTTCAAGCCGAGCCCGATCACGCCGCACTACAACGATTACCTCATTTTCGAAGGCATTTCCGTCGATGAAGCCGGTCAGCAGCATTACCTCGATGTGCATGTGGCATACCGGCAGGCCTGCTTGAACGCCATTGAATACATGACGAAGTTCGGCTATTCGCGGGCGCAAGCGTATTCGATTCTCGGGACCGCGCCGGTCCAGGGGCACATAAGCGGCGTAGTCGACATTCCCAACGCATGCGCCACGCTATGGTTGCCAACTCAAATCTTCAACTTCGATATCAGCCCGAACGCCTCAGGCCCTGTCAAGCACATCACGAGCGGAGTCGATCTGCCTTTGTCGCTTGATCGCGTCTAGCGCATAGGCATGGTCAAAGTCATAGCCATGAGCGGCCCCGGCACAAGGCCCGGACCGCGTCGAACGAGGACGTCGTATGCCGACCTATGAATTCGAATGCGCACACTGTGGTCCCTTCGACGCAATGCGCTCCATAGCCCGGCGCGACGCGCCTGCTAGCTGTCCCGTATGCGAAGCCGATGCCATGCGCGTGATCCGCAGCGCCCCGCTGTTGTCGTCGCTCTCGGTCGCGACGCGTTCCGCGCATGCCGTAAATGAACGTGCAGCACATGAACCGATGCGCTCGCCCGCGCACGGCGCGGGTTGCGGGTGTTGTTCGAGCAAGATCAAACTGCCGCGTGCGGTCGGGGCACAGGAGGCCCCGCGCTCGGCGGCCGGCCGGCCGTGGATGATCAGCCACTAGCCGCGCTCGACGCCGTGCGTTAGATGCCGGCTTTGGATTGCAATGCTGATAACTCGTATATCCGCACTGCCTTCGCGGGGCCGGCAACATCAGGCCGCTCCTCTTTGAATAGCACCAGTTCGAGGGTGCCATGTGCTACCTCTAGTTTGCGTCGCGCTGCTTTCACCCGGTGGGCAAAGCCCTTGCCAAATTTATCGCACCAGCATCGGATCGTCTCGTAAGTCACGATCACACCGCGCTCAAAGAGTACCTCCTCAATGTCGCGCAGGCTCAACTGGAAGCGGAAATACCAGCGCACGGCGCAACTGATGACTTCAGCCGGAAAACGGTGACCGTGATAGAGCGATTTTGAGTTCTTCATCACGCCATCTTACGTGACCGGCTCTCCAACCTGACAACGCCCTGGGTGATCCCCGGCACGTTGCTGAGCGGTACCGCCGCCGGCGCGGCGATCGCGCTGATGGCGACCATCGGCAACCTTAGCGGCTACGCAAGTCCCGTGCTGATCGGATGGATCAGTCAGCGCACCGGACATGTCGAAGACGGCCTGCTGGCGCTGGCCGCTATCACCTGCGCGTTGTCGGTATGCGCGTGGGGCCTGGCTCGCGTCATGGTCGTTGCCAGCCCCGACAGCGAGCCGGCGTTGCTCTCGTCCCGTCCCTGAACTGAGCCCGCTCTTCGCTCTTTCGGAGTCCATTGTAAATTCACTCTCGCTGACCGTTTGAGCAGTCAGCGAGCAACGATCAGAGATGCCCGAGCGTATCGACAATGCCCGGCATCCGCGCCGTAGCTTGCTCGTGAAGCTGCGTATAGAGACTGTTGCCATGCGCGTCGATCGCGACTGTCGCCGGTCCGAGCTGCTCGACTTCGAGCGTGAGCAGCCGGAACTGCGAGATGTACTCGGTCCAGTTCATCGCCACAACCCGGCGCAGCGCACGCGAAAGCAGATTCGCGCCACCGTGATAGAGCGATTTCGATTTCTTCATCGCTTAATCTTATACGACCAGTCGCGCAACCTGACACCGCCAAAAATAAATGTCGTGTGCTAAGGTTAGTAAAAACCCTAGCACTGAACTTTTCAGACAGGACGCGCCATGCAAACACGTTTCACTTTGTCTGAACAACAGCCATCGACGACCTTTCGAACAGCACACTCCCGCATTGAAGCCATGCTTGAACAATTGCGGCCGACGAATGAAGCGGAGCGCGAAGCTTTCGAGATGGCTCGAGCGTTAGCCGAGTCCGGAGATGCAGAAGCCGCTGAACTGGAATTAAGTGAAGTACTTGCAAGTCGCCGTTATCGCGTTGGTGGACCCCTCAACACATCGCGATAACCAGCGTCACACGTTGTTGCTCATCGTTTTTCCAAAACACGCTCATCAAACTTCTTCGGTCTGGCGCATACGCGGCAGCATGCGGTCAAACTCGCGTTTGACGATGCCGTAGCATTCGCATGCGCGCGCTTCCAGACCCGCCCGATCGAGCACCTTGATGCAACCGCGGCTGTGGTGAATCAGGCCCGCGTCATGAAGCTTTCCCGCCGCTTCCGTCACACCTTCGCGACGCACACCGAGCATGTCTGCAATCATCTGCTGCGTGATCTGCAGATTATTCGTCGACGTGCAGTCGATCTCGATCAAGAGCCAACGGCACAATTGCTTGCTCAGCGAATGATGACGGTTGCACGCAGCGGTCTGTGCCACTTGCGTCAACAGCGCTTGCATGTACAGCAGCATCAGGCGGCGCAGGAAATCAGAACGATTGAATTGCTCGCGCAAGGCGCTGGCGCTCATGCGGTAAGCGAACCCGGAGCACTGAACCTGAACACGCGTGGGCATGGTGTCGCCGCCCGTCAGCACCGGAACGCCCGTCATGCCTTCACGTCCGATTGCTGCTATTTCGGCTGAGCCGCCGTCTTCCATCGTGTGAAGCAGCGAGATGATGGCGGTCGTCGGGAAATACACGAAGTGAATTTTCTGTCCCGAATCACAAAGCAACTGATCCGTACGCAATTGCACGAGTTCCAGGTGCGGCGTAAGCGCTTGCCATTCATGCGCCGGAAGCGCGCCCAACAAATGATTGCCGTGCAGGTCAGATTGAAGCGTCAACATGATGGTCTTCTCTTTTATTTTTTGCGCTGTGCGCCGTACTTTTTATTCCAGCCAGCTTTACGTTCCGTGGATGCATCTATTGGCATCCATCTGGAACATAAAGCGGCCAGCCCCGTAAGCAGTCCCCGTCACCATCGTTTTACTTGCTTTGCCTTTCCGGCTTTTTCGACAGTAGCAGGTGCTGCACCACATATTTAGCGAGGACCGTGCCACGAGGCCTGAAAGCCAATGCCCGCATGGAACCGGCCTGGATATGCCGCAGCGCACACAGGACCGAAAAAGATTTATGTTTCACTTCTGAACATTAGCGCGGAGCGCTAGCGGGAACCGTACGATGAATATCGCGGATGGATTTTGTCTGCCGAATGCCTTGTCAGAGGCGTGTTGCGGATTTAATGCCTGTCGAAACGGGCGCAACTCGAGGGGGATAACCCCCTACAGACAGGGCATTCGTCGGGCGTTTTAAAAATGATGCGAATCTGTTCCATCGAACCGGTGCGACGAGCGCGGAGCTCGTCCTGCAGCCCGCCGGCGCCTGCTGATGCGGCTCACGCCTATGCGTAGGTTGACTGTGCAATGAATTGCGCACGCGCAGTGCGGCGAACTGAAAAATGTTGCGTTCTTGTTCCGCGTGGCCGTACTCGAACGTGCTGTGGCGAACATCATGGCGGTTGGGGCAGATCAGCCGGGATGGAGACGGAGTGACCCGGACCTTGTGCCAAACGTTTGCGAAAAAACACTGCGCCTTTTTCGCTTAAAACGACTGGCAAGGCGTGATCAGGATTGATCCCCGGCGATTTCTTTTGGCCGATACCACTTCGGATAAAACTCCCTTACCGCCTCACCGTCGGTCCGCAACGCATGACAGCCGTCGAGCTGAAACGGCTGCTGGTCGTTCGACGCGTTGATCTCTTCGCTCATCGTCTGGAACGCGGCGGTCGCCACGCCGCCGATCAATTCGGTTAGATGCGTGCAGCCGTTCGTGCCACCAAACAACGTCCGCGTTTCACGCGTGAACCCGGCTTTGAGAGTCAATCCGATCAGCTTCTTGTACTCCGGCCCGATGATGTCGCAAAAGCCAGGATACGGCACGACTTCGGACTCTGCGTGCGCATCGACGATCAGGAAAGCCGTATTGACGGTGATGCGCAGACGCATCTGATGAATGGCATCGCCCGCGAGACGCGCGACGCCGCTCGACTGACGATCATAGGTTTTCGTATCCTTGAGCACGCCTTCAATGTCGTAAAGACCATCCTCGCGCCGAAAGCCGCTCAGTTCAATTCGCCGTACGTGGAGAAGTTGACGTTCCATGGCTCAATGCGTAAAGCTCGCGATGATTCTTTTTGCGCGATCGACAATGGGTTTGTCGACGAGTTTTCCATCGACGGCAATCGCGCCCTGCGGATTTTCAGCAAGCTTTGACAGCACGCGTTCGGCCCACGCGAGATCCACGTCGCTCGGCGCAAATCCGCGGTTCACGGCCTCTACTTGCTTCGGATGAATGCAGAGCTTGGCGCCAAAACCGAAACGCCGTCCCGCGGCGACATCCGCGTCGATCAGTGGCGCGTCGTCAATCGATAAGGTCACGCCGTCGATTGGCGCCGGAAGTCCGGCAAAACGCGACTCGATCACAAATTGCGAGCGCACGTAATCAAGCTCTCGTCCGGTGTCTTCCATGTTGGCATCGACGCAATAATCGCATGAGCCGAACGCAAGCCGCGACACCGACTTCTCATGCGCAATGGCGCGCATTTGCACCACGCCGGTAACGCTCTCGATCAGCGCAATCAGCGACACGCCCTCGCCGCATCGCACCGCGATGTCGGCCAGCTCGCCCGGCACTTCCGCCTTTGGAACCATCACGCGCGTGACGGGAGACGCGCGCACCATCCGGACATCGTCCTCATGCCATGGCGTGCCGTATGCATTGACCCGGATCAGGATGCGCGGCTTGTCGATGTCCGCGAGACCGGCTTGCAACCACTTCGCAAGCCCTTCCCGCGCCTGGATTTTCGCCTCTGGAGCAACGGCGTCCTCGAGGTCGATCACGACTTGATGCGCGGCGGTCGCAAGTGCTTTTGAAAAGCGTTCGGGACGATCGCCCGGTACGAACAGATAGCTGTTAAGCGACATGCGGGACTCCTGACATGAGGCGTTAGCCGGCGTTCCATTCACGCTGGAACGTCTCCGAGTAACTGAATCTGTCGGCGGGATGGATGCTGAACGCAGCCTCGACAACTTCGCTGCGGCGGTTGAGGTATCGCCGGCACACCCAGAGCGCCGGGGATCGCGCACGGGCATTGACCAGCGTAGCAATAGCGGCGGGCATGGCGATGGCTCGTATCTCCTGCTGGACTTCGACAATGCGTTCGCCAAACTGCATTTCGATCAGCGTGTAAATGGGCACGTGCGATTCGTTTTCGCTCACCACGAGCGACCGGAAGGCCGGCTGTATGAGAACCTCGGTATGGCAAATCGGGTCGGGACTTTCGCCCGAGCGCCGCAAGCCGGTGATCCGCAACCATGTTTCGCCAGGCCCGGCCTTAAGCAATTCACAGACAGCAGGGTCACGAACCTCGGCTGTCTCCTTCGATAAAATCTGCAGGACGGTATCGGCGGTATAACGATGCAAATCGCTCAACTGCTGCATGACCTGCCGATACCCCCCTTCGGAGCGCAAAGCCTTCACTGTCGTACCCACGCCCGCCTGGCGAACGACCATGCCCAGTTGCACGAGTTGCTTGACCGCTTCGCGCACCGTAGAACGGCTCGCGCCGAATTGCTCGCACAACTCGAACTCGGTGGGGATGGTCGAGCCGACCGGAAACCGGCCGCTCTGAATTTCGTTGACGAGCGTCTGCGCCAATTGCATGTAACGCGGTTGCTGACCCAGGACTGTGACCATCGGCTCTTGCGTGAAGATAAGTGAACGGGACGAACGTGGCGGATGCCCACGTCCAGATCCGTCACGCAAGGCTTCGGAGCTCATTGCACGACGGCCTTCTCGCGGAGCGAGGCGACCCGTTCAGCATCGTAACCGAGTTCCGCAAGCAGCCTGTCCGTGTCCTGACCCAGATCCGGCGCCGCACGCAACGGCAACGCCTCGTCCACGCGAACGGGCGCAGCCACGCCGCGAATCTTGCCAAAGCGCGGATGCTCGGCGTTGACCACGCCCTCGCGCTCGGCAAGGAACGGATTTTCGAGCGCCTGCTTGACGTCGTAGACCGGTGCAGCCGGGACACGTCCGCCAAATCGCTTCAACCACTCATCGGTCGTGGCCGTGGAAAGTGCTGCGTCGAGTTCCTTTTCCAGCAGGTCGCGATTGGCGAGCCGCGCCTTGAAGTTGTTGAAACGCTCGTCCGTGACCCACGACGGTCTGTCGAGCACTTCCGCCAACACGCCCCAGAATTTTTCCTTGTTGCACATCAGGAAGATCCAGCCGTCCTGCGTCTTGTACAACTGGCTCGGCGTAAGCGAAGGATGCGTCGACCGGCGATCGCGTCCCGTCACGACATCGCCGTTCAAATACCAGGTCGCGACATACGCGAGATTGTGCACGGCGACATCGAAGAGACTGACGTCCATGTCCCGGCCGATGCCCGACGCGCGCGCCTGCACGATTCCTGCAAGCAACGCCATGGCGGCCGTGGTGCCCGTCATCAAGTCGATGATCGATAAACCGAAGCGCGCGGGCGGACTATCCGGCTCCCCCGTGACCGAAAGATATCCCGCCTCGGCCTGCATCAGGTAGTCATACCCCGGCCATGAGGCGCGGCTTCCGGTTCTGCCATAAGCCGAAAGATGGCCGCAGACAATGGCAGGGTTCGACTCCTTCAACTGGTCATAGGTCAGGCCGAGTTTGGCGGGGAGATCGCCGCGAAGATTATTGAAAACCGCGTCGCTCTTCTTCACGAGATCGAGCAGCACTTCGCGTGCTTCCGGCTTTTTCAGATCGAGCGTCAAGCTGCATTTGTTGCGATTGAAGGCTTCGAAAAAATGGCTGTCGCCTTCGCCGAAAAAATATGGACCTACCGCGCGGCCAACGTCGCCGCCTTCACGGAAGTTCTCGACCTTGATGATCTCGGCACCAAGATCGGCCAGATGCTGGGTGGCGAACGGACCCGCGCCATACTGTTCGACCGCGACAATACGCACGCCTGAGAGAGGCAAAGTCATACCGGATTCCTCGCGATCAGATTTTTGGCGATGATCATTCGCTGCATTTCATTGGTTCCTTCGCCAATACACAACAACGGTGCATCGCGATACAAACGCTCGACGTTGAACTCTTTCGAATAGCCATATGCGCCGTGAATCCGCATTGCTTCAATGCTGTTTTCGAGCGCCGCTTCGGTAGCAAAATATTTCGCCATGCCGGCTTCCATGTCGCAACGCTCGCCCCGGTCGTAAGCCACCGCGGCCGCTTCCGTCAACAGCCGCGCAGCCTGCAAACGCGTCGCCATTTCACCCAGCTTTAAGGCGATCGCCTGATGCTCGCAAATCGGCTTGCCGAAGGTCTTGCGTTGCTGCGAATAGGAAACGGATTCGTCGAGCGCCGCTTGAGCGATACCTACACCGCGCGCCGCCACGTTGATGCGTCCCAGTTCGAGGCCGCCCAGAATCTGCTTGAGCCCGAGTCCTTCCACGCCGCCAATGACTTGCGGCACCGGTACGCGAAAATCCGTGAACGTCAGTTCGCAGGTGTCGATGCCTTTGTAGCCCAGCTTTTCAAGCTTGCGGCTGACTTCGAATCCCGGGCCTTTTTCGACCAGCAACAGCGTCATGCCTTTGTGTCGCGGCTCGGCCTTCGGATCGGTTTTCACCAGCAGCGCAAGCACGTTGCCATGAAGACTGTTCGTGATCCACGTCTTGCTGCCGTTGACTACGTACTCGTCGCCTTCGCGGCGCGCGACCGTGCGGATTGCCTGCAAATCCGTGCCGCAATCCGGTTCCGTCAAGCCGATACCGCCACGCAATTCCCCCGTCGCCATGCGTGGAAGGTAAGTTTGTTTCTGTTCTTCGGTGCCGTTTCGCTGCACCGTCATTGCCATGATCAGGTGTGAGTTGATAATCCCGCTCACCGACATCCACACGGCCGAGATCCGGTCCACGATCTTCGCGTAGGTCGACGTGGAAAGACCCAGACCGCCGTATTCCTGATTGATCAGGCAGCCGAACAACCCCATGTCCTTCATCTTCTCGACGATTTCGTGCGGGTACTCATCCGCAGCTTCGAGCGCGTGGACGTACGGCTTCACCTCCGTCTTAAGAAACCGGTCGAGCATGTCGAGAATCAGTACCTCGTTTGCCTTCGCTTCTTCCGCTGTTTCTGCTGTTTCTGCTTTTTCTACATCGATAGTAGCCATGAAATCTCCTGCCCTGAAGGCGTGCAGCACATTAATTGATGCGGCGATTAAGCGGGACGACGCAATACGCTTCCCAGCGTTGACACCGGTGTCTGTTCGAGGCCAAGAATCGCGTCGCGGATTTGCGTGGCGCGTTCTTGCGTGAGCGCGCGTGCGGCGTTATCGAAGAACTTCGCGACGATGTCGTCGTTGCTCAGCGGCCTGTCCGAGGATCCGCGATTGATCGCTTCACGGTGCGCCAGACGCCGGCCATCGCGTGTAAAGACGATCACCTCGCCGGTGTAATGGCGCGGGAATGTGGACTCGTTATCGACTTCGTAGTCGACGCGTTGTGCCAGCGATAAAACCGCCGGATCGGCAAGCGCAGCGTCGTCCAGGTCGTCGAGCGTAAAACGTCCCTTGAGCAATCCCGTCGCGACGATGTACGGAATGCTGAACTGCGCGTCGTAGCTGTTCGCGGGCCGCTTCTTGTTCGATACCGGCTCGCAGACCACATCCACGGTCGGACCCGGCACGCGCACGATGACGTTCTCGATTTCATCGAGCGTCAGGCCGTGTTGTTTATGCAGCTCGACGGCGGCGTCCGACGACGCATGCGTGAAATGACAGGCGGGTATCGGCTTGAGCGCGACGTGATCGATTTCCCATTGATCGCCAAGTCCGGCCGTCGCGATGGAAAGATCAGGCGAAGCGGCGTCGTTCAGGTGCAGCGAATAGAGCCCGTAGCGGCCTTCATAGGGCGCGCCTGGTCCCACGAAGCCGTGCTTCGCAAGCGACGCCGCGATCGTGCCGCTGACAGCCGCCGAGCCGGGATGCAGCCGCTTGGTCCACGCGCCGTCCTGCAGGAATTCGAGACTCCCCGAGGCCATGGATAAGGCGATTCCTTGCGCGTGGGTCGCGCGTGCTGCGTCGAGGCCGAGCAGGCGAGCGGCCGCCAGCGTGCAGCCGAACGCGCCTGCGAGCCCCGTCGGATGGAAACCTGCCTTGTGAAAACCGCCTTGTGCAACTGCGCTCACCCGGGTGGACACTTCCATCGCGCAAAGATACGCGGTGAGCAGATCGGCGCCGCTTGCGCTCTCGCGCTCGCCGACGCCGAACACGCAAGGCAGCGCGCTTGCGGTCGAGTGGATCACGCCGCGTGCGTGGGTATCGTCGAAATCCAGGCCGTGGATCAGCAAGCCGTTGAAGAGCATTGCGTCGCGCATGGCAAGGCGTTCCGTGTGCGCGAATACCGACGCGTTGCCGCTGTCGAGTTCCTGCATGGCGGCGAGCGTTGCACGCGAATAATTGAATTCCGTGGTCGCGAACGCAAGGCCGATGCTATCCAGCATCAGGTGCTTGGCGCGCTCGCGAACCGCCTGGGGTACATCGGACAATTGCAGGTTTGTCGTGAAGCGCGCAAGCGTCGCGGAGATGGACATGGACATGGAGCTCATCGTGCAATTCCTCCTTGCTTGATATCCAGATGGGTATCGAGCGCGTCTTCGTCAGGCGATGCCGCTTCGAGCGAATATTGATTCGCATCGACCCCGAGTGACAAGACCGCCACGATCAACAGGATCAGGACGCCGGACACCATGCCGAGGACGCCGAACAATCCGAACTGGGCGTAGAGCAGCACGGCAACATATGACGTGGTCATCGATGCAAGCCGGCCGCACACGCCTGCAGCGCCCGTTCCCCGCAAGCGCAATGCCGTGGGAAACAACTCGGGCACGTAGCCAAAGAGGCCGAGCGTGACAATCGCGAAGATGCAACTCACGAGCACGAAGCCGACACACGCGATCGCGGCGTTGGCGACCATCTGCGGATAGATGAAGCCGAGGACAATTGTCATCGCCGAGAAGAAAACCAGACCCTTGGCGCGGCCGAGACGGTCCGCGCTCAGGAAACCGAGCACCGCGCCGAACGGTGCGCCGAACGACATCAGCGTAGTAAAGCCAAGCGAGGTCACCACATCCCGCCCTTCCTTCACGAAGAAGGTCGGCAGCCATGCAACGAAACCGTAGACCGCGACATTCACCGCTATAGCCGTCAGGGCTGCTGTCAGCGTACGGCCGATCATCCCGCGCCGGAACAACGCACTGAACGGCAGTTGCGGCACTTCGAGGTTCTGCGTGCGCGCGCATTCGGGCAACGGACCACGCTGCTTCGCAACCTCGGCCTCGATCGCGCTCACGGTACGTTCAGCTTCATCGAGACGTCCGACCGATTCAAGCCAGCGCGGCGACTCCGGCATGCTGTGGCGCAGCGCCCATACGATCATTGCGCCAATGCCCGCGATGGCGAACATCCAGCGCCATCCGAGCGTCGGAATCACGACATATCCCACGCTCGTTGCAATGACGAGCCCCGAATTGACGATGAGCCCAAGCAGCGCTATCCATCGTCCGCGATACGCCGGCGGGATGAACTCGCACAGCGTTCCGGCAGCAACGACCAGTTCGGCGCCAAGTCCGATGCCCATCAGGAAGCGACACGCGATCAACCAGTAGATGCTCGGCGCAAACGCGGCTGCAATCGACATCACGCCAAACAGCGCGAGGTTGAATTGATATGAAGAACGACGCCCGAAACGATCGCCGAGATAGCCGGACAAGCCCGCGCCGATCACCATCCCGAAGAATCCCGCCGATACGAACAGCGCGTTGAGATGAAGCGTCGAAAATCCTTGCTTCATCATCGCGGCCACGACGCCGCCGGCGAGATACACGTCGAACGCATCGAGGCACGCGCCCGCGCTGATGAGGCCAAGGATCTTCCAGTGGAAGTTCGCCATTGGCAATCTGTCGAGGCGCGCGCCTGAGCTTACGAGTTGGTTCACAGCTGTCTCCTTACTGTGAGGATGGAGTGAAATGCGTTCGTTCTTGGGCCGAATCAGCATTTCCTGCGGCGTGTCGAGCTGTGCTACTCGCGGGTGCCGTGGCCTTTCTTGGCGATCAACGCGGTGCGTACAAAGTCCATGACGGCGGTGCCGTCCTGCTTGAACGCGCGCGTATGGACCGTGACAATGCCTTGCGTGGGACGGGATTTCGATTCACGCGTTTGGAGCACTTCGGATTCCGCATACAGGGTATCGCCGCAAAACACGGGACCGGTGAGCTTGATTTCTTTCCAGCCGAGGTTGGCAATGGCCTTGCCGCTGACATCGTTGACAGACATGCCGAGCACAATTGCCACGGTCAGTCCGCTGTTCACCAGCAATTGCCCGAATTCGCTTTTCGCGGCATGTGCTGCGTCACAGTGCATTGGATGGAAATTCATCGTCAGCAATGAGAAATGGATGTTGTCCGCCTCGGTGATTGTGCGTCCCGGCCGATGCTCGTAGATATCGCCAACCGTGAACTCTTCAAAGTAGCGGCCATAGCTCGCTCGATAACGCTGCTTTCCCACTTCTTCAGCTTGCATGCTCGATACTCCCGTCTCATTTGTTTATTTGTACGGACAAAGTATCGGCCGGACGTTTCTTGTCGTCAATCGAGGGTATGTACCGAGACGTCCGGGAAATTGAGGACATCCGCTCCAGGGGTCGATGACAGCAACTCAAGACCCTTGCGCCGGGCACTCGCAAAGCTTACGGCGATTGCACCGCCCGGCCGATGCGACGTGGCAAGCGCTTCAACGTTTGATTCATTCAAGACATCGTGGCCGCTTTTTTTCGGGGGCTCACACCGCACCATCGCTACAGAAATTGCAGCACCGCTTTGAACGAGCCGCATCTTTGGATGGCACGTAGTCGTGACTTAGTAATGTGCCGGAATATTGGTTTTGACCTGTTAGGATGTCGCCGGACTAATCGCAACGGGTGTACCTGAAAGATCGTTTGCACTCCTTTAAGTGAAAATAGATACAGATGAATTTGTTATGCCGCGAACGCGGGCGAAGCTTCCGATGCGCTCCCGCGCTCAAGGTAGAAAAAACCACCCTCCGGCCTTGGCCGCCTCCGTTGAGAACGTAGCGCTGATATGACAACCGATCCGCAGGCCGACACAGGCACTGTCCAGAATATTTCTGATGCAATTCACGAAAATTTAGACAAGGTTTCTCGATTCGCTCAGCGCGAGGATGAGAAGCGCACTGCCGCGCATAGAGCGATCGAGCGCGTTCGCGTATTTTTTGGTGAGCCCGCTTTTTACCGAGCTTTTTGTGCGCAAGCGTGCCAAAAGCATGATGCTGCTTGAGGAGCTTCGACGCGATCTCCTAACGTACGGGACCGGCACGACGAGCGTGCGGAGACCCTGCAGGCGGCGACATCCAGATGCCGTTCTCGAGGCGATCGAACAACGAAAGGAGCAACCAAAGTAGAAAAAAGCACTTACCGGCTGCGGTCGGTAGCCTGTAGAAGTATAAGTCCCGGCATTCCGCTTTGATCGCGTCCGCTGCTTCCTCGACAAGACGGTTGCCTTGAAAGCGCGTGACTTTGGCGTCGGTGACTGCTTCGACGTGGGCGATGGCTGCTTCGACACTCGCTGGATCGTCCGGATCGAACTCGGCCTGATTACCTCATTCTCCAACGCCTTGAGCCCTTCGCCCGCTTTTTCAAGAATGCGCGCCATCTCGTCCGACAAGGCGGCCATCCGCCCCTCCGCTCATGTGGTAACCGGCATTATTAACCTTCCACCGGCGCTTAGGACCGGCTCCCCTTTCCCGCCCGAACCCACGGCAAACCCAGAAATTCTGTCCACGAAAACCTGGAAGGCGATCACCTTCGCGACTGGGTGGGAATCATCCTGGGTCCGATAATCAACCGCTGGGTTTGGCTGGTTTGTTCGCCGCTTGCATGAGCGGTGTTTAATAAGGCTTAGCCAAAGGCGCATCAAGTGTTGGCGACCGTGGTTTTTCCCCGCTATTGGTGGGGTCGCGGACGGGGGGCGCTGGCATAGGCGAAGAAGTCGCCGCAGCGGTATCACTCGACGCATCAACCGGCGGATGAGCCATGGCGCGCCTCTCCACGCCCCCTTTCGGCGCATTATCCGATTTCGGAGGTGCAGAGGGTTGAGCGATCGCATGCGCTGGGAGCCAAGCCATAGTAGCGATAACTGCCGCGTTGCCGATCGAAGACCGTAGAGTAGTTCTCATTTCGGCATCCATAGCGTAAGTAGATGGGGTGGGAACGTGTTTTGCGAGAAGTGATCCACACGATGCCGGCGAGAACTTATAGCAGTTACTGCGCCAACCGACGTACATACATTCAATGAATAGCAAATAGGGAGCACACACATGCCGTATCTTTTGGGTTGGTTGCTTGGGGTTCCAGTTATCGTGTTGGTGATCCTCTATCTAATTTTCCATTAATGTGACCGGTACGGGTCAATGAGTCTCGCTCAGCGCCAATATCTGTAGCCATGTTGCCAGCGGTGTTGCGCCTCGACTGCAATCCGACGCAGGCTACAGCCACACTGCCGGGCAGCCCTGCTAATAAGTTCGGGTGCCTGCCGTTTCATGCATCGAGCTTCCCGGCGTGGTTTCCACCGCACGGCCGGTGTTAATCGGGTCGCAGACTTCTTCGTCATGCCTGTCCTGTTTCGCGGGCGTCGTGATACGGCCCATACGCAAACATCGTCGACTAGGTGATGAGTCACCAAGCTTAGGTCCTTTGCAAAGGGCTCTTGAAGTCGTTCATGCCCTGCAAAAAATATGTACGCCCGCACGAATCCCGCCTTGCAGATGCTGGCTTGCATCCGCCGCGTGCGCACGGATTGCCTCTGGCATTCGTTTAGGCGGCCTAAAACTTGCATAATTGTCTGCTTGAACTTCACCGCTCTCAGCGTCTCAGCCGGGCATGTCCGAGAAGAAAATAACCTCACGTCGGGGACGGCATCTCAGGAGCCCGTTCTCGAAGCGGACAACTCACGCCGTCCGATTGATGGAAACATCCCTAAATCCCCTGCTTCACGAAATGAGGAATCGGGAGCAGCGGTTTTCGTCGCTCGATTTCCTCATCGCGGGCGGCGTGGCCCTAGTCGGTGCTGCAGCCGTGGTGATGGTCGCGCTGATTTGGGAACTTCGGCCAGCGTGGTGAGGCCGTGACTCGGCAGCGCGGCGGCTCCATCGGGGGCCGCTGACGGCCGCTCGTTACCGCCTTCCCAACCTTGCACGACCCAAAGAGCGCACAAAGGGTTATCACCGAAGCTCGTTAGCATCAAACTTGCTTTCTTTTTGTATACGAATTACGGATTTCGTATGGGCAACAATCGGGGAAGCGATGTTGATCAAGGTCATAGTGATACTCGGCGTCATAGTGCTTGCGACGTTTCTCGCCTGGTTGGTACCCAAACACGGCGCCGAAGCCGACCTCGACGACTACGAGTGGCACCACGATCCGTCGGGTTGGGGCCCCGACAAGCCACCATCGTCCCGCAGCGCTCGCCCCAAGGTGCCCCCTGATATGAGGCACGGCGCCTAAAGCACAAACGTTTTTCGCCGTTATCAACGCTAGAAGTCCAGGCTATTCACCACTTCGCGGCGAAGCCAGACCGCCAAATGAGCTTCATTCTTACAAAGCAGGTGAACAACTGCCATGGACTCCACATTAATTGGCTCTGACGAAGAAGCGAGACTTGCATCGCTTCGCGAATACTCGATCGACGCGACACTCGGCGACCCGGGCTTTGATCGCCTTGTTCACTTGGCCCAAAGCATCTTCCGCGTGCCGGTCGCGCTTGTCTCACTGGTTGATGCCCAGCGCCAGTTGTTCGCCGCGAGTGTGGGACTCAACGTATGCCAGACATCCCGCGACGTCTCGTTCTGCGCCCATGCGATCCTGCGCGACGAGATCATGGTCATCCTCGATGCCCAGAAGGATTCCCGCTTTTGTAATAATGCCCTGGTTACCGGTGAACCGCACATACGGTTTTACGCCGGTGCGCCGCTTCGCAACACGCTCGGCTATGCGCTGGGCACGCTCTGCCTGATCGACACCGAACCGAGAGACGCATTTAGTAATAGCGAGCGTCGCAATCTCTCAGAGCTCGCTGCGCTTGTGCTCGACAAGCTCGAGGTTCGCCGCCTGGAATTTGCCCGCCGCTCAAGTCAGTCCCGCTTTGAGAACATTGCCGCGACGTCTCCGGACGCGATTATCTGTGCGGATCAGCAGGGCTTGGTGACCTTCTGGAACCCCGCAGCCGATCGGTTGCTCGGCTATCGCGCGGAAAATATCCTCGGGCGCAGCATCGATCTCATCGCTCCCCAGGAATTGATTAATCGGGTACACGAATTAGCGACAGCGGGCGCGTCCTTGATCGAGGGACGCACCATCGAACTCAACGTTCATGCTGCGAGCGGCGCCAGTATTCCTGTCGAGTTGTCCGCCTCCATGTGGCGAGAGAACGGACGCCCGAGTTTCGGCGCGATCTTGCGCGACATTACCGAGCGCCGTACCAACGAAGAACGACTATTCCAGCTTGCCCACATCGACTCCTTGACTGGATTGGCCAACCGCACGATGTTCAGGTCTCGCGTGGAACAGACACTAAGCGATCAAAGCGCTGCTTGCGTCATGATGGTCGATCTTGACGGATTCAAGGATGTCAACGACAGCCTGGGCCACTCCGCGGGTGACGCCGTTTTAGTAACCGTGGCTCGTCGTCTGGAATCGTCGGTGCGGGCTCTTGATACGCTCGCGCGCATGGGCGGCGACGAATTCTCCATCCTCATTCCGGGTCTGGTCAGTGCCTCCCGTGCGGCCGAAATCGCCGACACCGTTATCGAATCTCTATCGCGCATCCTTACTGTTGATGGGCAGGCAATCAACATCGGTGCAAGCGTTGGCATTGCGATGTGTCCGGAGCATGGGTCGAGCGTGCGGGAGTTGCTGTCCAGTGCGGACTTGGCCCTCTACCAGGCCAAAGCCGAAGGCCGGCACTGCCACCGTTTCTATAAGACAGGACTGCGCGAAGCGGCGACCGACAAGCGAGCCTATCAGAGTGAGGTACTGAGGGCCTTCGAACACCATGAATTTGAGCTTTATTACCAGCCACAAGTTAGGCTCTCTGATGGCGCGCTAATCGGCGCTGAAGCGTTGCTGCGATGGCGTCACCCTGAAAAGGGGTTGCTCGGTCCCGGCGCGTTTCTTTCCGCCTTGGAGGCCGGGTATCTTGCTCCTCGAATGGGCGACTGGATCATTCGAACCGCGTGCAATCAAGCCGCTCGGTGGCGCGCACACGGCTCGCCTGAATTCCGAATGGGCGTCAATCTTTTTGGCGCCCAGTTTCGCACAGGCGATCTCGCCAGCAGGGTCCGCGCGGCGCTGATCGAAACGGGACTCCCCGCGTCAGCCTTGGAGCTGGAGATTACCGAAAACATCATCCTGCGTCACGACGACCAGATGATCGGACCCCTGCGGGAGCTTCGCGACGACGGGGTGGGGATTGCATTCGATGACTACGGGACGGGCTACGCTTCACTGAGCATGTTGAAGCGCTATCCCCTGACGAAGCTCAAGATCGATCAGACCTTCGTTCGGGGAATGTGCGAGTCGAGCGCCGACGCGGCGATCGTTCGAGCCATCCTTTATCTTGGCCACAGCTTTGGGTTGGAGGTCATCGCCGAGGGCGTGGAAACAGAAGAGCAAAGCGCGCGCTTGCGCAAGAAAGGCTGCGAAACGGCACAAGGCTATTTATTCGGTCGACCAATGCCAGCCTCGGAATTTGCCCGCCAATTCGGCCTTTCGGAATAACCACTTTCTCTCACGTATAAACTTTCGCTACATAACGCTCGACGCCTTTTAGCTCCGACGGTAGCTTTTACAGAAAAGCGTTCGTGATAAGTCCTCGTATTACTGCTTTCGCCACCGGACTAACGAGGACCATTGCGTGTCTGTAATCCACTACCGACCGAGCTGCGTCTCTTTCGGCATCCTGCGCTTTCGGACAAAAAAGATTACGGGTTAACACGTGTTGTGGATCTACCTACGGCAATGGATTTCGTCATTTAAATCATTTATAAATACATGAACTGAACCACACGTCAGATTAATGGAGGACGCCTATTGAAAACATTCAAAGTTACTGCACTCAAGATCTAACCGCAATTAGGCGGAACGATTTACGCATTTAATACCAGCGACAGAGTCGAGAACGGATTGGGACACGTCACTACCGTTAATCGACCAGTGAAATACCACGGCCATCTAAATAGAACATTCGAGGGTGTTATGAAGACCAAAGGCATGCAAAGGGGCGCGCTGCGCCTCACTATTGTAGCAACGAGCGTGGCTGCCCTTCTCGCGCTTGGCGCGTGTGGTGGCTCCGGGTCCACCAGCAGACAGATGGGCAGTTCGGGGGCAATCTCAACCGGTGACGGTACTGACACTGCGTCAGGCCCCTCTTCAAGCTCGGGCGGCACCAGCGGATCAGGCGCCGGCGCTGGGGGCGATACTTCAACGGCAAGCGGCGGCGGTGCTGCGGGTACGGGCAACGCGGGTACTTCGGGTGGAGCATCGGGAACAGGCGGCAGCACGGTCGCCGGGGGAGCGGCCGGAGCGGGTGGCAATGGAAATTCAGGAGGCGGCAGTGGCGGTGCCGCAGGGGGAAGCAACGGGGGCGGCAATACGCCAGGCGGCAGCGTGGTAACGCCTGTTGCCGCAGTCGCGCATTCTGCGGGCGGCATTGTCTCGTCAGTCGGTGACGCCGCAAGTGGCTTGGGCTCCGCGGTAGGCTCGACCACCCTTGCAGGCATTAATCCAACCACCACGCAAGCTGCGGGCGGCATAGTGAGCCACGCGGGCGCCGCTGTCTCGACGCTTGGCGACGGCGTGTCGCAAGGACTGGGTCAAATCGGCTCGACATCGAATCCGCTTGGTACCACCGTGGTAAGCACGAGTGGCGTCGTGCAGGACACGGGCCGTGCGGTGAGCAGCGCGGGGGATCTTGTCAGCAGCGTCGGGACGGGGACGCTTGCTCCTATTGCACCGATCACGACAGACACAGGCGGTGTAGTGAGTCAGCTCGGTCGGACCGTGACGCGTACCGGCGGGGCACTGGACCCGGTCCTATCGACGGGGCTTGTTCAAAATGTCACGCAGGGCGCGAGCAGTGCGATCACACCGATTACCTCGGTCGTCGGTTCCACTACGCAAACCGTTGGCGCTGCGACCGGCATAGGCGCGCCCGCAAACTACTTGTTGACAAGCCTCGGCGGCAGGTTGAATTCGGCCGGACAGACACTGTCGTCTACGGGCAATGGCGCTCTCACGACAGGCTTAGGCGGCGTATTCTCAAGCACCGGCACAACTATCGCCTCAACGGGCGGCCTGGTGAGCGGAACGCCCGGTACGACACCGCTCACGCCCGTCGCCGGCGTCCTTTCTGGCGTAACGAGTACACCGGGGGCAGGACCGCTCGCCCCCATCACAGGAGCGGTCGGAGG
Source organism: Caballeronia sordidicola (assembly GCF_001544455.2). GTDB lineage: Bacteria > Pseudomonadota > Gammaproteobacteria > Burkholderiales > Burkholderiaceae > Caballeronia > Caballeronia sordidicola. The sequence continues at coordinate 46,008 of NZ_FCOC02000023.1, read as the reverse complement.
CGTTGCCAGCACGCTCGGTTCTGCCGGCGGGACGCAGGGACGTCCAGGACCGCTCGCGCCTGTTACAGGGGCCGTAGGTGGTTTGACAAGCGCAGTTGGCAGTGCGGCGGGCGGACTGTCAGGCACACCTACAAGCGCGGGTGGTGCGGCGCCTGGCGGGCTCACGGTCTTAGCCGGCCTCGGTACGCCGGCGACCGGACCGGTCGGTGTGGGCGTTGGGGCGGGCTCGCCCGGATCGGCGACCGGTGCGAGAACGCCAGTGGCAGGCGTAGGCGTCGGGGTGCCAGGCGTCGTTAGTATTGGCGCGGGCCTTGCCTCTAGCTCGGGGGGAAGCACACCGGGTTCGCAGCCAGGCGTCATTGGCTCGGTACTGGGCGGTGTCGGGTCGCTCCTCGGCGGGCGGGCTCACTAGAGCGCTCTAAGATACGCTCGTGCAGCGGCTGCTCGGAGTGAACGCCGTAAGACTTTCACCTTGCATGGGTGGAGTCTTGCGGATTCACTCTGAGTCGGCGTTTGTTCAAGCACCCGCTTATGCAAACCGACGTCTTTGTGTTGATGAACATTGACGACGAGTGCGGCGCTGCGCTCGCCCGTAGGCGCCCCTGCCGGGCGCAGTTCGTACAAAAAAAGAACCGTCTTCCCGAGGGGCCGTGCTTTGATTCGCAAAGAATTAACATGGGCATTGCTGTTCGCGGCAATGACCTTTCGTCCTGCGCACTCGCAAAATGCACCCCCCGTCCGTCCGCCAAGCGCAGGCAACCCGCTCGAAGCCTTGCCACAGGTGAATGCTCCTCGCGGCGCCCCAAGCGTGACTGTAGACGTGCAACCCCAAGCACCTCAACTTCAAGCTCTCCTTGAGCGTCCGATCACGCCGTCAAGGGTCCAGATCGAAGGCGTGCACGCTATCCCATTTGGTCAAGTTGCGCAGCGGTTCGCCCCCCTGGTTGGTCAAGCGATCAAAATCGTCGATCTGATCAAGGCCGCAGACGGCGTAACGAAACTGTACAAGCAAAAAGGCTACGCCCTCTCCTTTGCTTTCGTACCCGCGCAGACTTTCCAAAACGGCGTGGTGCGTATCACGGTGGTGGAAGGATACGTCGAACGCATTGAGATAAACGGTCAGCCTGGCGCGGCCGAAAAGCGCATTCGCGCGCTCGCCGAACGCATTCGCGCGGACCGCCCGCTTCGCCAGGCGAGCTTTGAACGCTATATCAATGTACTGGGACTCGTGCCTGGTGTAAAAATCGCCGCCACCGTTGCACCACCACAAAACACTGACGGGGCCGCAACACTCGCGCTCGATGTCGAACGCCAGCCCTTCACATTTGCCACCGGCATCGATCTGAACCACCCGGGCGTGCAAGGGATTGTCAGCGCAACGGAGAACGAGATGCTGGGCGTTGGAGAAACGCTTGGCGTCTCGGGACTCTTTCCGAAGGGCCGCGATGACCAGACGTATTACGCGGTGAGCGCCGCATTGCCGATTGGTACCGATGGTTTCATTGCCAAGGTTGATGCATCACATTACTACGGACACCCGTCGGATAACCCGGGCCTGCCATCTTATGTTGAGCGTACCGTTGTCAACGACAGGGCAAGCATATCGGCGTCGTACCCATTCATTCTGAGTAATTCAAGAAGCTTGATCGGCACGGCCAGCGCATATGCCTCGAGCAACGAGGATCGGTTCAAAAACACCATCACCGGTGCGCAAATCGACCAGCGATCCCAAGTACGCGTGAGTGCACTGCAGCTCGATTTCACCAGCGCGGAACCGGGTGTCGTCAGACGCGCAAGCTTAAACGTGGCAAAAGCGTTCAACGTGCTCGGTGCATCGAAGGCAGCTGACACCAACATTGCGGGCGTGCTTACCCAGAATCCGGTTTCGCTCACCTTCTTGCGTACGGGTGCAACGGCGTCGCAAAGCAACGAATGGCCGTTCAAAATCGGTACGGTCGTCGCTGCGACCGGTCAATATAGTGCTGACTCTTTGCCAACGTCGGAGCAGATTGCGTTTGGGGCGCAACGTTTTGCACTCGGATATCAGCCAGGCGAGGTGTCGGGCGACTCGGGCTGGGCTGTCTCGGCAGAGATCAACCGTCCTGTTCCCCTCGCATTCGCCTACCTCAAGACGATCACGCCATATCTCATCATTGATACCGCCCGCGTGTACCTGCATGGCACCACGGCGCAATCGAGCAGACTGGCATCGGTGGGCGCGGGATTTCGCATCTGTGATGCACGATATTACAGCCTGGATTTGTCCGTAGCCAAGCCCGTCGGCGCCGCTCCAATTGAAAGCGCATCGCGCAACCCTCGCATCAACGCAACGTTTTCTTATCAGTTTCAATAGTGGATCGGATGCTAAATTGCGATGCGACCAGCCCACTTCGTTTGATTGACGATCCGGAATGACGTAGGCGGCAACCACGCCAAGCGCGCAATTCGAGAGGAAGAGAAATCCCGATTTATCCATGAAGATGTTGAGGCCGTTAGCGATTCAGCTGGCTCACTCGTACACCAAATTAATAACTTCACCGTTGCGTCGATAATATCTTCACTCGCGACCATATGCGACACAAACTGGTCGCCGACGTCCGCGGCCTCCTTGCAGCAACGGTCACGCTTGCCATAGCCGGAGTACTTGCGATCGTCATGCTGGAAGCTTGGAACCTTCCAGTTACTCTAATCCTCTGTCTTCAGGAAATTATCATCGTAGTCGTGTTTGCGACGTGCACTTGGCTCATGTATGAACGCGGCGAGAAGAAGCTGCGCCTGTATTCATTCGAACCCGCCCAGCATACGATGACCAGCGAAATACATGCGCTCCTAAGCCGCCTGCCAGACGGCGCGGCTTATCAGCAAGCAATCGACGCCGAACAGCGCCCGTACACAACTGGCGAGCTTGAACAGATTCGCTCGCGCGTGAGGGCGTTTTCGCGAGCCGAATAAAACGGATCGTCTGCACCGCGCAAGACGTCCTGTCAAAGGCGCACTCGAAGTCGTGCGAGAGCACCGACGGCATCAGGTCCGCATGGCACGCACCGATAAATCCGCTTCCGGACCGGCCGGGCTGACCGACTAAGCGCCGGTAGTGCGTATTTCGGCGAACGTGATCACGCATTTCGGCGGATCGTGATCACGGATTCCGAATGATCGTGATCATCCGTTTCGGTTGATCGTGATCGCTGATCACAGGTTTCCGAAACGCGTGATCACGATGCCGGAATGAGCGATCACGGGACCGAAACGGGTGATCACGTAACCGGAACGTAATCCGGGTTTGAGTCTGGCGGTGGCGTTGCGCATGTATTCACCGGCGGCGTTAGCCTGCTCCCTTTTTTGCGGGAGAAGCGCTGATGCCGACACCTCGGATGAGCATGCGCAAATTGAAGGAAGTCCTGCGACTGAAGTGGGCGTGTGGTCTGACGCATCGTCAGATCAGCCGGGCCATTGGCATCAGCGTCGGAGCCGTGTCGAAGTTCGCTGCCCAGGCCCGCCAGGCGGGACTCGACTGGGCCGCAGCCGAAGCGCTGTCCGATGATGAACTGGAAGCACGCCTGAAGCCTGCGCCAACCGATGCCACGGCAACGACATCCCGGCGCATTGAGCCCGACTACGCGGCATTGCATCGCGAGCTGCGGCGCAAGGGCGTGACGCTGCAACTGCTGTGGGAAGAATACGCTGAAGCGAACCCCGGCCAGCGGACTTACCGCTACACGCAGTTCTGCCAGAAGTACAAGGACTGGGCGAAGTCGATCAAGCGCTCAATGCGCCAGCAGCACCGCGCCGGCGAGAAGCTGTTCGCCGACTTCGCGGGCCCCACCGTGCCGATCCTCGCACGCGATGGCGGCGTCGAGTTCGAGGCGCATGTGTTTGTGGCCGTCCTCGGTGCATCGAACTACACGTTCGCGTGCGCGACGCGCACCGAGACGATGGCGGACTGGATCGGCAGTCTGTGCGACGCGCTGGAGTTCATCGGCGGTGTGCCCGAACTGCTCGTACCCGACAACCCGAAGGCGCTGATCGCGCGGCCCGACCGTTACGAACCGGGACTCGGCACGACCACGCAGGACTTCGTGAACCACTATGGCACGGCAATGCTGCCAGCGCGTCCGCGCAAACCGCAGGACAAGGCCAAGGTCGAAGTCGGCGTGCAGATCGTCGAGCGCTGGGTGCTGGCCCGGCTGCGCCATTATCGCTTCTACAGTCTGGCCGAACTCAACAAGGCGATTGCAGGACTGGTCGCCGACCTGAACCAGCGCCCGTTCAAGCGGCTCGAAGGCAACCGTCGCGAATGGTTTGAACGGCTGGACCAGCCCGTACTGCGCGCGTTGCCCGTGCGGCGCTACGAGATCGCCACCTTCCAGAAGTGCCGTGTGAACATCGATTACCACGTCGATGTCGGCGGCCACTATTACAGCGTCCCGCACAGCCTCGCACGGCAGGAGGTCTGGGCGCGTATCACACGCCACGGCGTCGAGATCCTGCACGGCGGCAAGCGTGTCGCCGCGCACGCACGCTCGCGCCTCAAAGGCAAACACACAACCATCGCCGAACACATGCCGGCCGCGCATCGTGCGCACATGGAGTGGACTCCGGGCCGACTGCTCAACTGGGGCGCATCCGTCGGCCCCGGCGCCGAAGCTGTCGTGCGGCATCTGCTGACCAACAAACCCCACCCCGAGATGGGCTATCGCGCCTGTCTCGGTCTGCTCTCACTGGCGCGCAAGTACGGCAAACACCGCCTCGAAGCCGCGTGCCAGCGCGCATTAAAGATCGGCTCGCCCACGCGCCGCTCCGTGCTGTCGATCCTGGAGGCGGGGCTCGACCTGCAGCCCTCGCTCCCGACCGTGTCCACGGAATGGCGCTCGCCCGAGCACGAGAACGTACGCGGTCCCGACTACTACCACTGACCAGAAGGAGGTCACGATGTTGATGCAGCACACTCTTACCCAGCTGAAGGCGCTCAAACTGGACGGCATGGCCCGCGCGTTCGAGGAGCAGTCGACGCTCACGGCCAGCACCGGCCTGTCATTCGAGGAGCGCGTGGGCATGCTCGTCGATCGCGAACTGGCATGGCGTGATACGCGACGACTCGAACGGTTGCTGCGCGCCGCGAAGCTCAAGAATCCACAGGCCTGCGTCGAGGACATTGAATACCGGCAAAGCCGTGGGCTGGACCAGCGCATGGTCGCCACGCTCGCCGGCTGCGACTGGGTGCGCAATGCGCAGAACCTGATCCTGACCGGCCCCACGGGCGCGGGCAAGACGTGGCTCGCATGCGCGTTCGGCCAGCAGGCGTGCCGTCAGGGCTTCTCGGTGTTCTATGTGCGCGTCGCCCGGCTGTTCGAAGAACTGAAAATCGCGCACGGCGACGGCAGCTTCACACGCCGGCTCGCGCAACTCGCGAAGATCGATGTGCTGATCCTCGACGACTGGGGCTTGCAGGATCTCGATCAGGCCGCGCGCAACGATCTGCTCGAGGTACTTGATGATCGTGTCGGTACACGCTCGACTGTGATCACCAGCCAGATTTTACGGGCTCGAGCCCGTAACAACTGTAATGCGATGAACAACTTTATGCGGAGTTCGTCCGTACGAACCCCGCTGCCGTCAGCGTCCAGTGGCTTTCCGTCTATGCATAATACGTGCAGTGTTCAGCGACGCAATCAGCTTATCTGTGGCTTTGAAGCGCCCAGAACGCAGCTTCGGCGCCACGACGGATTCGAGCGCTTCCAGTTTCACGGAAGGGTCGATGCGAGTGTACATTTCGGTGGTCTGCATGCTCGCATGGCCAAGCCATAGAGAGACCTTGCGCAAGTCTTTGGTTGCTTGCAAGACCGTGAGCGCACAAGTATGTCTCAGCACATGCGGAGATACACGTTTGCTCAAGATGGATGGACAATCTGTCGAAGCGGCCTTGGTGTGCTTTCGCAATATATATTGGAACCCGGACCGCGTCATGGCCTCTCCGCGGGCATTGACGAACACTTCCGGGGTGGCAACGGCGCCTCTTATGGCTAACCACGCTTTCAATGCCGAAGCCGTCTCTTTCCACAAAGGCAAGCATCGTTGTCTGCGACCCTTGCCGTGAACGACTATGCTCGCATACGGTTGCATATTCAGATCACCAATGCACAATCCGACGAGTTCTGATGCGCGCAATGCACCGGCGAAACAAAGGTGGAGCATGGCACGGTCTCGAATTCCAAACCAGTCAGACGGCACTGGGGCATCCAATATCGCTTGCATTTCCTGCTGAGTCAGATGACTCACCAAACGGCTTTCCGTCCGCTTCATCGGTAGCGCCAAGACCCGACGAACCTGCTCCAGGGCGGAAGGTACCCGATACTCAACGAAGCGCATAAACGATTTGATTGCAGCGAGCCGCGTGTTCCGCGAACTTGCGCCGTTACGACGCGTAGTCTCGAGATGATCGAGAAAGGAGAGGATCATTGGTGCATCCATCTGCTCGAGAAACAACTGGGACGGTTGAGTCTTCAGACGTCGACTGGCAAACTCCAGCAGCAATTTAAAGGCATATGCATACGACTCGCACGTGTTGTCACTGGCTCCGCGCTCCAATGGCAGACGTTGCTGGAGGAATGCCGTGATATGCGGTGCAATCGGGGTCATGATATTGCTCCCACAAAGAACGATTCACAGCAGTCGGCGATACCCTTCAACAGTTCAGGTGTTGCCTCTAGATACCAATACGTATGATTGACGTTACCGTGACCGAGGTATGTGGACAATGCCACCATGTGTTTCGTGATGCGGTCCCGGCTATCCGGGCAGTTCTCGAGTGACCTCACTGCAAATGTGTGTCTCAATGACTGGGGCGTTGGCCGTGGTCGCGCAGGAGCACACGGCAAGCCAGCCGCCTTCGCGGCGGAGTCAAACGCTGTTTCGACTGCCTTTACGCCTAATGGTTTTCTCCACAAGGAAACAAAGATGTGCCTATCGAACGGAGCATAGGAACGCCGTTGCTCGATGTAGCGGTCCAGCGCTGACCGGCACGTTTTGTGGATCGGAATAAGGCGACTTTTTCTGAATTTTGTATTCCTAATCAGTAATCCATCCGGCGTGAGGTCCTCGTAGAGAAGCCGGAGGGCTTCCGAAACGCGAAGTCCCGTGCATGCCAACAGTGCGAACAGGGTACCGTACGTTCTCTGGCGCAAGGGATGCGTGCCTTGCAGGAATGCAGCATGGACAAGTCTTTGAACATCCCCTTCAGACAGGATATAGGGCACCGGTCTCGGCCCCTTTTCGCTCCCGAACACGGCCGCGGGAATCTCGTGACGTGCATCTTCAGCCCGAGCGTAGCGCGCGAAGCGCCTGACGTTGCCAAGCCTGCGCGCACGCTGCTGAACCGATTTCGCTTGCGCCGCCCACGCCAGAGCGGTCTCGTTGCAGACATGGTTCTTGGCCATGGAGTCCGAGAACGCCGCGAAGCTCCGCAGACAGCTGCCTTCTGACTTGAAGGCAAACCCGCACGCGCGACGCATCTCGATATACGAATCTATGAGGTCGGCTAGCATGATTGCACCTCAGGCCACGGCTGTGCGATCCTTTGCAACTCAGGTAGATCGACCTTCGCGTATATCTGCGTCGTGGCCGTCGAACGGTGTCTGAGAACGAGCGCAATGTCTTGCAGCGAAGTGCCATCACGCAGCATCGCGGTAGCCACCGAATGGCGAAGAACGTGAGCTGCACCGCCACTGGGACACGCGACACCTGACCGGCGCATTGCCCGTTCAACTATGGCGGAAACGGCACAGTGGTTCGCGAACTGGTGGAATGGAGCCCGGCAGCCGACGAATACCGCGTCGGTACTACCAGGTGGTCGTGCACGTTGGAAATAGTCTACGATCGCCCGACCGACTTCTCTGGTTAAAGGGAACTTCGTCGGGCGTCCGCTTTTTCCGGTAATGGATATTGACGCGCCTTTCCAGTCAATATCAGTTAGCCGCAAACGGACGATATCTCCGGCCCGCAAACCCAAACGGGCCAGCATCAGCACTATTGCATAATCCCGTATGCCGACCGGTATAGCGCGATCGCAAGAAGCGATAACCTTCTCAACGTCGTTTGCGAGAATGTAGCGAGGAAGCGACGACAACCCCCAATTGGCCACCTTAGGCACAGCGGCGTCGAGGTCAGGCCTGCATTTTCCTTCGGCTATCAGAAAGCGAAGAAACATGCGTAATGCCGTCGTACAGTTTTTCGTTGCTGCTAGTCCTTGCCTTGAGCTTTCATCGAGAACAAATTTTCGTAACCGAGGTGCCGTAAAGTTCGTTGGGTCAGTTCCCTCGTTTCTGAGCAGCTTCCCGATGGAGATGCCGTAAGTGGCCAGGGTCGAATCTTTCGTTCCTCGCCGCTCACGCATCCATCGACAGAATTCAACCAGCAGCTCCGGACCCAGTGTCGTGTCGCCGACATCGGATGTTGCCATGATTCCAGCTTCCCGAAGGTAGTCCGTGAAGAGGCGTACGCCATGCATCAAACCCTCGGGGTTTGCATGACCGTACCTTGAACAGGTACATTTTTTGAGGTGTTTTTTGAACCGTGCTATAGCATCTTGAGATAGGTCTGTATATGGAATTCGTTTCTTGTCAGTCCAATGAAGCAGATGCTCAGCTGCACGAATATGTCGGCGCGCGGTGATTTCCGCGAATCCGATTTCCCATAGCTTCGCCGCAAACCCATCAAGCAGGTAGCTTCCACCACTCCCGGAAAGCTCATCCACTCTCTGTTGAGATTCGAAGTACTTTGCAAACATGATGTCCTCCTGTTTCGCCGACGCGGCTAACGAAGACATCACTATTATGCATAGACGGAAAGCCACTGGACGCTGACGGCAGCGGGGTTCGTACGGACGAACTCCGCATAAAGTTGTTCATCGCATTACAGTTGCCGCTCGAACACTGGCACGCGTGGCTGCAGGACCCCACGCTCGCCGATGCGATTCTCGACCGGCTCGTGCATCAGGCCCACAAGCTTCCGGTCAAGGGCGACTCAATGAGAAAGAAAACGAAAACCGAAACCGCTGACGCCTGATCGTGATCGCCGCCGCTATAATCCATTGACCGCGCAACACCACCTTCCAGACCGATCACGTTCGCCGAAACGACTGATCACCATCACCGAAATTCGCACCGGTAGCGTCAGAGCCCTCGTCACGCTGGGCCGACAACAGCCTTTTACAGCAGAGCAACCTCTCGCGAATCCGGGCTTTAATCAGGGGATGGACAGCAACGAGCGCTGATCGATACTTCTTCAACGCCGGCGACTGCCGGGCGCCGGGCGCCGGCAAGGCTGTGCTTTTCATAGGCGACGAGATAGAGGAGTGTCTCGACTTCGATAAGGAAGATATCGATCGCGTCATTTAATGCGGCGCTGGGACGTTTCCCAGCCCGATGAGGTTCATTGAAAAGACAGACCCATTCTCGTTCCAGATCCTCAGCTAAATGCTGCTGCGAAGGCTCAGCCATGCGACTTATACCTCTCCCGTCGGAAAGAGTTGAACACTGTCAAGAAGCGAGCTCTGCGGTGAATTTCCACACATAACAAGGCGGGTGTTCGTACTTCTGCAGATGTCCGCGGCACGGCCATTGCGCACTCAAAGTTACAGGCTGAACCTATCAACCATTTCGGAGTTTCAATGACTATTGTTACGTCAAAGGGAATCGTCGCGCCCCGCGCACTGTCGCCGATTGGATTGCAGGTGCGCTGGTCACCGTTGGCGCACTTAATTGGGGTCTCGTAGGAATTTTCCGGTTCGATCTCGTTGCTGGGCTCCTGGGCGCCAACTCAATTCCAACAAGAGCGGTTTATGTCCTGGCTGCGTTAGCCGGGATCTATAGGTTGGCAAGGATCTTGACTTCTTCAAAACCCACAAGCTTGGCGCAGTCGTGACCGGTCAGGAAATGTCCGCAGCAGGGTTGCTTGGGACTCACTGGACGAGTCTGCGCGTACGCTGCACAAAGACGTAGGCACTCTGTTGTATCAAGCAGCCAAACAAGATGGGCAGTGCCCGGGCATCATCGTGTCCGGGATCGAATCGTCGTTTAAATCGTTTCAACGACAGTAAATGGAGTTAAAAAATGGCAGATCCTGATTCGTTTGACCCAGTGGAACATGCCGATGAGCGTCGCAAAGCCCTCGGCGACGGCGACGTTACTGAATATGCGGATGGCACGATCGAACAAAAGGAGCATGGAAGTATGGACGCCTCCCTTGTCCCGAAAGGCAAAGACCATCCGGAACAGGGGCCCTGTGTCCCGGAGCACGACCATCTTGATCCGGATGTTGAATCGCACCCAGGTTCGGAACATCCGAAGGGAAAAACGGGCTCAGAAGCGTGATCCGAACCCGCCCGGGTTGCTGCCGCTTGGGCGAGCGCGGCTAAACGAACCATGGCGTTAGCCCAAATCGCAGCGCAAAGCATCGGGACATTTAAGCTGCTGGCGCAATCCTTGATTTCACCCAACGGACGAGGAAGTGGCTGGTTGGGTCTTGAAAGCGCTCGCGCATCGGCCTTTTGCATAGCGACTACTACTGACGCGTTCCGCCCCACTTTGATCCACGACCCAATATATGAACCTGCCACTCACACCCTCCCCGCGCATCACAACGATGATCAAGCTCGATCACACCCATGTGTTGGCCGCGTTTCACCGTTACAGCACTGACGCTCCCAAATGGCGCAAGACGGCGCTGGGAATGCACTTTGTTTCGCACTTGAAATCCATGCGCAGCTTGAAAAAGAACTCTATCCGGCGCTTCGTGCCGCGAGACCCACCGCAATCGCTCTGGACAAGAGTGTCACGGAGCACAATGAGATGCGCGAGAGCATTGTGAAGCTCCGCACAATGGCTGCCGACACCCCCACTTATGACGATACAGTCATGGAGCTGATGCGCAAAATCATCCACCACGTCGCCGGTGAAGAAACCATACTGCTTCCCATGGCCGAGGATGTGCTTGCGGCTGACCTTCGCAACTTAGGCACACAAATGAACTTGCGTCGGCTCCAACTGGTTGCACATCGCCCTGCCGAGATTGCGATGAATAGTGCCGGTGCATTTCCGATCCTAACCTTTTCTATAGCGGGTCTCGCGGCGCTCGCCGTGCTGAAAATCTCCCGTACGTTGTCCCGCACCCCACGAGGCATGAGATGAAAACCGCTTTCGTATTTGATCTCGACGGAACGCTGATTGATAGTGTGTACCAACATGTTATCGCCTGGAACGAAGCGTTGACCAGCGAAGGGCTCAGCCTTCCAATTTCCAGAATCCACCGAAAGATCGGCATGAGTAGTGAGTTGTTCGCCAAACAAATCTTCAAGGAATTGCCAGGCAACGTCGCGCCCGACAGTATTGCTCGGGTGAAAAAACGTCAGGTTGAGGTGTTCAGTCGACAAGCACCGCATATCCAGCCCCTGCCGGGCGCAAGCGCGTTGTTGAAGGCGCTCTCGCATGCAGGCATTCCCTGGGCAATCGCAACAAGTGGAAGTCCCGAAGATACCGCGGCGAACCTGAAAAAGCTGGTTGTGGATGCAACGAAGGCGACGGTCCTTACGGGCGACGTCGTGCGGCAAGGCAAGCCTGAACCGGATGTGTTTCTGGCTGCCGCTGAGCGGTTAGGCGTGCCTATCGAGCGGGTGTATGTAGTCGGTGACAGTACATGGGACTTGCTCGGTGCACGGCGTTGCCACGCGCTGGGTCTCGGACTGAAATCGGGTGGGACGGGAGAAGAGGAGTTACAACGTGCCGGCGCCCTTCGTGTGTACGAGGATCCAGCGGATTTGCTCGACCACCTTGACGAGTTGGCGACACATCCGGAATAACACTACGCGTAGTTTGAGTGGAACTTCACTTAAGGCCGATCTGTTGTGAGTAAGTGGTATTGGGTCCAGGCGCGCTTTGGAGTGCTTTTTTTTGTTGAGTGACTTGACTTCACGCCGAACGGGCGACCCTGTCGACCAAGTATCGATGGCTGCTACGCGTGGCACTTGTTCCTCCTCTGAAACGCCGAAGAGCAGGTTGCGAGGGGCAAAAGATTAATCAGCATTTTCCGTCTGCTGGCACACGGTATGCGGGAAAGCATTGGCAGTTCTCATAAACGGCGATTTCGCCACGACGCCAGGGATGACCTCCCTGAGACCCGGGCAGCGGACCGTCCGCTCTCCGCCATCGCGTTATCGCATCGGTTTGCCCGAGTTACTTGGTCTGTCGCTTTCTGACTTAACCAAGCCCGTCCCTCATGGAGAAAACTTATGTTTGTACATAACAAACGTCTGCAATACACCGTCCGCGTTGGAACCCCCAATCCGGGCCTCGCGAATCTTCTTTTAGAACAGTTTGGCGGTCCACAGGGTGAGCTCGCTGCGGCGTGCCGCTACTTCACCCAAGCGGTGAGCGAAGATGATCCGGGCCGTAAAGATCTGCTGTTTGATATTGCAACGGAAGAACTGAGCCACCTTGAAATCATTGGTTCCATTGTTGCAATGCTGAACAAGGGAGCGAAGGGGCAGCTTGCCGAAGCAGTGGAATCGGAAGCCGAGTTGTACCGTTCGCTTACCGGTGGTGGTAATGACTCGCATACGACTGCACTGCTCTACGGTGGCGGTCCTGCGCTCACGAACTCCGCCGGCGTGCCGTGGACTGCGGCATATATCGATACGATCGGCGAACCCACCGCTGACCTGCGCTCGAACATTGCCGCAGAAGCACGCGCGAAAATCGTCTACGAACGGCTGATCAATGTGACGGACGATTCAGGTATCAAGGACGCGCTCGGTTTTCTCATGACACGCGAAATTGCGCACCAAAAGTCGTTCGAAAAGGCGTTACATTCCATTCAACCGAATTTCCCCCAAGGCAAGTTGCCCGGTATGCCGGAGTTCACCAGTGTCTATTTCAACATGTCCAAGGGCGAAGACGCACGTGGGCCGTGGAACGAAGGGGGCGACTGGAAATTCGTTGAGGACCCGCAGCCGGCAGTCGACGGTGGCGACGGCTTGGCAACGGTTGGTGTGAATGAAGCCGATGTTGCCGTATTACAGGCGATGGCTTCGCGTACCGCCTCAGATCTAGAAACCGATCCCGTAACAGGCGCAGACCTCGGCTCGGGTCAAGCGGTTAAGTAAAGTTAGCCGCGTATCAGGAGCCTGATGCGCGGCTTCCCGTTGATCCAAAGATCCAAAGGAAACTCAAATGGACAAAGATAAGGTAGAGGGCGTGAAGGAGCAGTTAAAAGGTATAGCAGACTTCACAATCGGCAAGTTCACCGGAAACAAAGATCTTGAACTCAAAGGGCAAGTCGAAATCACTAACGGATCGAACAAAAAAGACCTGGCGGATTTCAAGGACAACGTCAAGAAAGGGGTCGATGATCCTGACAATCCCTCGAATGAGTGATGCAGGGCGTGGAAAAGATGCCACGTCCGCATCTTATCTGCGCCATCTAAGTCGCCTTTGAGTTGCTTCTTCCGGTTCAAATCCTTTCTCTTTCAGCCATTTCGCTCGAGGTCTACCATGCGACTCGCTGGAAAAAAGCCAAAACTGATGTTTTCTCGAAACGACGCGTCGGTTTCTATCGATGTGAGTTCAAGCCACGATGATTTTGCGGTCTATGCTACATATCGGTTAATGAATGGTGCATTTTGGGGATCACTCAAAGTCGTTAGAAAAGCCGACAATCGCCTGTTGTTTCCTTTTGAAGGCGCTCCAGCAATCGGCCCTTTTGCGCATAAAGACGAGGCAATTCGCGCGGCCGAAAAGCTGGGCCTCCAGACTGTCGATGCCGACATTGTGCATCCAGAGGCTTGAGCCGCTGCGTTAACGCTTTGTCTCACACATATAAAGCGTAAGCGTTGGCGAATACTCCTAGCTAGTTTTTGTGTCGGTCCACGCGCGCAGTGCGTCAGGTGTGCGCATGTCCCGTGGAACCTCGAAGTCTGCTGCATTGCCGCGCGCACGGTCCAAACCGCGCGGGAAACCACTGCGGCCGCTGTAGTCGTACAAAGCTGATGCAGGGCCGCGTGGCGCCTTGTGTTCAAGGCCACGGGCAGCGTATAAATCAAGAGCTGTCACGCCCGCTACGCTCACGAGCGCTCCTAGAGTGCGGTTACGATCTGCCGCAGATGACGAGTCGGACCGCGCAATGATAGTACCGATGTCAAGCACATCCCCGCCGATGCGAGCCCACAAGAACGGTGCGACCTTAGCCGACGTGAGGATCCCTATGCCGCACGCAAGTTCTCTAAATCCATAAAGCCGGACAACTGATGCGTTGGCGTCAAGCCCTGCGGTACGCGAAACTGTGCGCGGCGCCAGTAACTCAGCCATGCCAAGCGCAATGCTGAACCAGCCGAGTCCGCGCGCCACGCTCTGCGCGGAAACGGTGGATGAAATGTTGCGAGTGCTCTGCCCCACACGTTGCTGCTTGGGATCAATACGGTCGACCATGATGTAGGCTCGGTGATGGTGATTGGACTACGGCTTAAGCACAACCTTTATGCAGCCGTCTTCTTTGTCGCGAAACGTCTTGTACATCCTAGGGCCCTCTTCAAGGGGCACCGTGTGCGTGATGACGAATGACGGATCGATCTCTCCTTCCTGAATCCGCCGCAGCAAATCGTCCGTCCAACGATTGACGTGCGTTTGTCCCATGCGCCAGGTGAGACCCTTGTTCATGGACGCGCCAAATGGGATTTTGTCGATCAGCCCGCCGTACACGCCCGGAACCGACAGGATTCCGGCGGGACGGCACACGTAGATCATCTCGCGAAGCACGTGCGGGCGGTCCGTTTCGAGCATGATGGCCTGCTTTACACGGTCATACATCGCGTCAACTGAACGCGTTGCGTGCGACTCCATGCCCACGGCATCGATGCATTTCTCTGGTCCTTTGCCGTTTGTCAGATCCTTAAGCCGCTCGATGACGCTCGCTTCCTTGAAGTCGATGGTCACGGCGCCGCCAGCACGAGCCATGGCCAGACGCTCGGGCACGCAATCGATCGAGATCACTTGTTTCGCGCCGAGCAGCACCGCGCTTCGGATCGCCATCTGACCCACCGGTCCAGCACCCCAGATTGCGACCGTGTCATCCGGACTGATATCGCACTGCACCGCCGCTTGCCAGCCGGTCGGGAAGATGTCGCCGAGGAAAAGCACCTCTTCGTCGGATAGGCCCTCCGGAATTTTGACGTGTGTTTTATCGGCGAAAGGAATACGCACGTATTCCGCCTGACCACCCGGATATCCGCCTGTGAGATGCGAGTAGCCGAAGAGCCCAGCGGACGTATGACCGAACACTTTATCGGCGGCATCCTTGTTCCGATTTGATCGCTCGCATACTGAGAAATTACCGCGTTTGCATTGATCACAATCGCCGCAAATAATGGTGAAAGGCACGACAACCCGGTCGCCCACCTTCAACGCTGCGTTACCGCGGCCCACCTCCACCACTTCGCCCATGAATTCGTGACCCATGATGTCACCTGACTTCATGCCCGGCATGAAACCATCAAAAAGGTGCAGATCAGACCCACAGATCGCACACGACGTCATCTTGATGATCGCATCGCGCGGCTCTTCGATTTCAGGATCAGGAACAGTGTCGTACCGAATATCGTGCTTGCCATGCCATCTAAGCGCTTTCATGGAATTCTCCGATTATGCGTGCCACTGCGCTCGAAGCCAAAATCAACGAGCAGCGCAACGAGTTCCGGATGACCCTCGTCCGGATCGTCCTCCTCCCGAACGTCAATGAACACGTACTCGCAGGCATTCGCTGCCGCGTAACGGAACGCCATTTTAAGGAACAGTTCTCTGATCTTGCGCCTGCGGACGAGTTCGCCGACCTTGAAGGTGCAAAGTTTCAGGGCCTGCCCGGCAGGCTCGTCGCCGGCGTCGTTGATGCTTCGTCTGTCTGCACGGCATAGATACAGATGGCAGACAAGTCATTTGCCGGTCCGTGCCGGTAGATCCATTCTGGATGAAATAGACGCGACTGGCGAGGTTCTGTGCCAGTGCTTTTCTGTGCAGCCCACGATCTTCTATTACCAGCACATGCGCCGCGTCGCGCTCCAACGCGAAAAGGATAGTGTCGTCACACTTGTCGTTTTCCGACGTCCCCGGCACATTCCAGGGACACGCGGGCCCCTCCGGCAACTCCCTATACAGGTCCTGCCGCCTCAAGGTGCAAGCGCGCCTCGCAGCGTCGTTGTCGCGCTGGATGTCCCGGCGGGAAGCCGGATGGTAGAGAAGTTCGTGCCGCCCGTTGCATAGTTGATGCACGTGCGCCAGGTTCAGCTGTAGCACGACAAACGAATCCTGAAGTGATATCGGGAATTAGGTGTCCAGCAAGATGCGCAGTCGTAAAGCCACGTGCACCTCTCAGAACATTTTTATTGCTCCGATGCCCATCCGGAGTGTTAGACCGCTCAAAACAAAAACGCCACCTTTTGGTGGCGCCGTGTTCGGGCAGAAAAAGCTTCGAACCGGTTACGACTCCGGGTCCGCAGTGCGCCGCGTCCTCACTCGCACCGTGGTGCGATACGTTTCACGCGCCTTCTTTTCTTGTTTCTGCGGCACCTTGCGGGCTTCGGCGACGTACCGTTCAGAGAATTGGTTCTTGTATGCGTCGTGCCGAACGAGGTACACCTTCGTCTCCGGATAGAGCTTGAGCACGAAGAACCGCCTCGCGCCGCGGATGACGGACTCAAGCAGCTTCGACCACCCCTCGCGCGCCTCAGGCACCTTCAGGCGGACAAGGGCGACGTAACTAACGGGTTGCGTCACTGTAAGTTTCGCGACGACCTCACCGTTCTGTTCGATCAGAAGATCCTCGTGCGTCTCTAAAACTTGTCGCACCAGCTTGCCGAGCCCGGTGCGGGCCTCCGAGGATTTAACCGCTTTCGTCAGTTCCTCCATCGCTCACGTCCTTACATTTCGACACGTCGATTTGTAGGTCATATGGTCAGGGCGAATTGACTGTTTGTAAAGAGGATCGGGCGCAGCTGCGCACTTCTTCAGTTGACTCGACGAAAAGTCCTTTCGCGCGGTTGGTCGTGACGCGACGCTGGGCTTGTCATTGCGCGGAGGAGCCCACCATGTTCATCCAGTCCATTTTCAATTGCCGGTCGTCGCCGTCCGGGTCACGGCGTTCTGTCAGACGTTCAGCAACTCGGTATTGGAAATTCGGCCACCTTGGTCCAGCGCGATTACAGCTGCTCGCGCGAGGACACCTGCGAACGCCGTGTAACGGCCGCGTGCCGTGTCCGGCAGCTGAACGGACGATGCAGCCCGTCGTGAAGCAGCGGCGGACGATTGGAAAAGGGCGCGAAAACGCGTGTTTTCCGCCCTCTTCCGGATGTGCCGAAATGAAGGGGTAGATAGCTCCAACTATCATCCCCTTCGTATTTCACATAGTGCGCGATTAGCGCCTATATATCTTTGTAATAGCCCAAACCACTCTTTTCTCGCATATGTATGCTAGCTTTAGAAGCGGATATAGAATTTGTCATTTTGTTGTTTAATAACCTTATGTAAAATTAATACGTCGTGAATTGACCGAGCCTACGGTCGAACACCGCGCACGGTCGGATATCCGGTTCTTTGTTTGCCCGACGCCAACTACCGTTCATACATAGTCTATGCGCACCGAAGCCGTAGCAGTTACTTTGTATCGGCCGCGTCATACACAGTATCATTTTGTCAAAATTTGCCAAAGCGTGCTAGAGTTGTTTCATGACGACTATGAACATTTCCCTACCGGATTCGCTGAAGGTCTACGTCGACGAACAGGTTGGCGAGGGCGGTTACGGCACGAGTAGCGAATACATCCGCGAACTAATCCGAAAAGACCAAGATCGCAAGCGTCTGCGCGCAATAATCCTGCAGGGCGCAACGTCCGGCCTCGCCGCCCCTGTTGACGCCGACTACTTCGAGTCACTGCGCGCTCGCGTGCGTACTTCTCGAAAATGAGGGCTAAGCCCGTCATACCGACAAGGCTAGCCAGGCAGGATGTGGAGGACGAGGTGACGTACTACCTCGTAGACGAAGGCTCGGAGCAGGCTGCGCTCGGATTCATCGCGGAGATCGAGCAGGCTTACCAGCGTCTCTCCAAACACCCGAACATCGGGTCTCCCCGTTACGCGTACGAGCTGGGTATCCCGGACCTGCGGTCGTGGCAACTGGATCGCTATCCGCACCTAATTTTCTATATTGAGCGCGAGGCTCATGTGCAAGTCTGGCGCGTGCTCAACGGCAAGCGCGATATTCCGGCTTGGCTAGAGAGCAACGACGATGAGACTCATTGATAGCCTCTACACGACACCAGGTCCGTGAGGAGCATTCACGCATTTCCCCCTTTTGCCGCCCCATCGCGCACGGACATTGCATTTAACCAGCAGCCCTCCCCGCCATGCGCGGACTGTCACCTCGCACCTTGGAGGATTCTGTTGCAGTAAGGAAATTAGGTGGGGGTGAGACAGAACGAATAGGAATGCTTATTTCGCGAGATCGTAGAATTGCTCGGCAACTGAACGATACCGCCCATCGTCACTTTTCATCTGCCCTTTCGCTATCATGTGCATGAGCTCGATGCCGCCTAAAATGATGCGAGCACAACGAAAACTCTTGAATCCTAGCATTGGTCGTACGATGCGTTTGATCGCTCGATGGTCCTGCTCCACCACGTTGTTCACATACTTCGATTGTCGAATTTTGATCTGCACTTCGCGATCAGCATTGATCGCATTTAGCCCTGCAACATTCGCCCCGCTCGTGTCAAACGTCACCGTCTGCGGTACGCCGTTTCCAGAAATCGCCTTTTCAAAATAGCGCCGGGCAGCGGCCTTGTCCCGCTTGGCGCGGAACAGAAAGTCAACCGTGTCGCCGGCCTTTTCAACGGCCCGATACAGGTACTTCCATTTGCCCTTGACCTTGATGTAGGTCTCATCCATTCGCCAACTTCGACCGACCTTTTTCTCGCGCGGTCCGAATGCCTTACCGAGCGCAGGCAGCAACTTGATAGTCCATCGGTGCACCGTCGAATGATCGACCGACACTGCCCGCTCGGACATCAATTCTTCCAGATGACGGCATTGTCAACTTGCCGAGGGTTGAGGCATCACGACGGCAGGTGTGACGGCGATCAGAAAGCAGTCGACGGAGTTTGGGAGTGTTCGGTGAATTCGCGCCATGCAACAAACCGGACTGCGAGTTGTTTTCGATAAAGTGAAGCGCGCAGCAGATGCCGCTTGAACGCGAAATGTTGGCGGATCGGCCCAAAGCAAGAGAGAAATTTCTGTGTACGTTTCGGGTCGCGAAAGCCGCGCATGCGACGCTCTCGTTCGCGTGTCGGCTGAACTGGCGTTGTCGGCCTCGGCGTTGACGCGGCGCATCAAACGACTTGAAGACGCGCTCGATGTCGCACTGTTCGAGCGCACAACGCGCAGCGTCGCGCTTACCGCGTCGGGCGAGGTGTTCCTGCCTCGCGCGCAACAAGTGCTACAGGACCTCGACGCTTCCATCCGGCTCCTCACCGAGTCCATGCACGACCGAACCGGAACGCTGACCATCGCGTGCATTCCAACGGTCGCAAAACATATGCTGCCGGGCATCGTCGGCGAATATCACCGGCGGCGCCCAGAGGTGCGCCTGCGGTTAATCGAAGCGAGCCTCGCCGCCGTCATGGAGCGAGTGGCTGCAGGCGACGCGGAATTCGGCATTGCGTTCTTGGTGAATGAAACACCGGAACTCACGATCGATGATCTTGTGGTCGATCCTTACGTGCTGGCTTGCCCGAAAGATCATCCGCTCGCCGCGCGCGAGACGGTGGCATGGCGGGAATTGCGACCGTGGCCGCTGATCGTGTCGGGAAGCGCAAGCGGCAACCGGCGCATGCTCGACGCCGCGTTGCGCGACATCGACTGGCGTCCTGACCGGTTGATCGAAATCGAACATCTGACCACGTCGTTGGGACTGGTAGAAGCCGGGCTGGGCATTTCAATCATTCCACAATGCGCCGTGCCACGCAACGCGGAGGCGCGGATTTCCGTGCGTCCACTAATCGACCCGACGGTCGCGCGTACGCTCGGCCTGATTCGGCGTCGTGGAACAAAATTGTCCGCCGTGGCGCGCGATTTCCGGGTAACGCTGCGGCGGATAACGCCGTTCAGTCTTGCGTCGGCGTCAGTTTTTGAGCTTTGCAAAAAATGAAAGGAACAGTTTATTCAAAACAGAGCAAGGGACTGCAAAAGTACTTCGAAGATTCCGTCACGTTGTTACTGACCGGAGTTCGAGTCGCAAACTTGCGCCGGCTCCTTAGGAGCTAGCATGCAGCGCATCGCTGCACCGTTGCCAGATGCGTCCAACGAGCGGGCTTTGATAATTTAGCCCTAACTCGTTCGTGAACAACGCAAATGCATCGGACTGACGTACTCCGCCAGAAGCAGCCAGGTGCTCGCGGGATAACTTTAACGCCAACTGTACGAGCATCAGGCGGTCCAGCCAACTGGCCGACATCCTGTTTCTAGCCAACCAGATGCGTACCGATTCAACGATGTGTTCGACGCGCCATGTTTCCGTCAAAGAATGGGTTGCGAGCGCACTCGCCACCAAGTAGCACAGTAGATGGGTTCGCGCCGTTGAGTCCAGTGACCGTTTTGAAGGTGGCATGTTTGTTGTTTTACACTCCATCCAGTGAAAGTCTTCTGATGCGGCAGGCGCATGTTATCCGTACTCTCGCGCGCAATCCACGACGGCCCGCGAAACAGCGACAACCAAAAACTGAATTTATCTGTTTACTCCTGTACTCCCGACAATTCCCGTTCAACGGCCTCCTCGCAAAAATGTCCCGACCGCGTTCCGATTCGGTGAGGAGAACAGGCAGGACCTGAGCGTTCGTTCGTGGCCGAGTCACGACGCCCGTGCGATCTGCATCACCCTACCTGTAGATGACCTTGTGCGCCGTTAAGCGGATACTCTTAGCGAATACATCGACTGGCTTATTGCTAGTGGCTGTTCACCACATCCTTGAACGCCCTGCCGGCGGTAAATTTCACCGTCTTCGAAGCCGGAATCTTCAATTCGCGCCGGTAGCCGGATTGCGCCCGTTGCGCGCGGCCCGGGCACCTACTCCGAACGAGCCGAAGCCAATCAGTTGGACGCTGCCTCCCTTCACGAGCGCAGTGGTGATTGTCCCGATCAGCGCGTCGACTGATTCTCCTGTTGCCGCCTTGCTCGTTCCGGTCGACGCCGCAACAGCATCAATCAACTCTTGTTTGTTCATGGCATCCCTCTTGGATGATCGTTACAGAATGTCAGCGTGCCCGAAGTCCCCGATTCTTTGGCGACCGCTCCCAGACCTCTCAATAGCGACGTCTCGACACTTACGGTACCCGATCGGATGCACGTGGTGCAGGCGGATACACGTGGTGCAGGCGGATACACGAGTTGGAACTGTCGCGCGCCAACCCGCAGTCGCTTCTTGGGCGGAGCTTTTCGTACAGCCGGACGCGGACTAGACGGCTTCGGAAAAAGGTCATCTCGAAGCCAGGGGAGCAAAGTCTGCAGACCTATAGCCTGAGACCGGATGAACTCGGCGTCAGGATCTTCGATCCCGTGAACAAGTTGATTTCTAAATCTCCGCAGGCGTTCGGACGCCTCCAATACTTGAGGCGCACGATTGTCGGGCGTTCGGAGCAGCCTAGACTTTGGCGCGCCAACCCTGTCTATCCCTTTCAACCCTGCAATCCTCCTGATCAACTTTTGATACTCGATCCACATAGCAATGAAATGGCCGATGGCATCCGACTGGGGTGTGTGCCGTGCTTCGTTGCCGGTACCAGAAACCAAAACCGGAACATCGTACGTCTGTACGGCTCAAATGCACTATAGCGCTGAGCATCTTCCGACAAGACATGATCGATGACTTGCTCAGCAATTGGGCTGCGTTAAAATTCCGAATGGATTGGCGAAATGCACTTCCGAGGATTTTCAGGAGTATTTAAGTGAACAATAATGATTTTGCGATAATCGGTAAGAAATCGCGAAATAGCGTCACGATGGGGGTTGTCAGTAAGTGAGATAAATAAGGCGGAAGTTTGAAAGTTACCCGCTCGCGTTCGCGCTCCGCGCATCGAAGTCCATGCGGAGCAGTGAATGACGGATCCTACCGGCCACGATTTTCGAGACGGCGCACGCGAATTATTCAAAGTGCATCCTCGATCACCGAACAATGGTCGCCGCCCCGCATGGGCAAGGCAAAAATATCCTTGACAGAGAACAACAGCGGGCCAGCGTTGCTACACTAAACCGAGCTGCCGATGGCACCCTTCATCTCGTCGCGAAGGCGTGGCTTGAATTCAAGCGAAAGAGCGGGCGGATAAGACGTACCGCAAGGCCTAATGTGTCCTGCCCGACTATCTGACGCCGACGCTACGGAACAAATCAGCCTCGACGTTGTCCATTGTCAGGTCAAGCTTGTCCTTGAGACAATCAAGCATATCGCTTGGCGGTAGCAAAACTCGCCTACTCGTTTGTAAGTCGTTGAATATCTCCACATCAAATCCTTATTGCACGAATGACGTCTTTACTGAGCCGCTCGGCCCGTAAATACGATCCTTGAGACGATTGTCGGCATCCCATCGATCGAGTGGCATCTGGCGGAACGCCGAGAGCATTTTTGTCGCTTTATGCAATCTTACACAAACTGTACGGATTCCAAGCCTGGTCGGCTACGCGCAATCGTAGGGAACGCGAAGCCGTCGAGCTGTTATTCAGCATGCCTTCTCTCATAAACCGCGTCAATGCGTCAACGATGCGACGGTAGACCTGTCGCTTCGGATCTTTAAATTGCGAAAACCTCGCTGCTTTTGTTAGTCGGCGTCGTATAAGCGAAAATAATGTGTCATTGCGGATGTTCGTATAGCTGCGCATTGTGCAAACACGCTGTCGCCTCAAGCGGTTAACGTGCCGCTATAATTCCAGCAACACATATTGCCGTGTCTGTCACTGTAAGCAACCGCGCCGTTGTGCTATCCGTTGCATATTCGTCGGCACCGCTTGCTTGGATACCCCTACACAGCAAGCCGTCGGTCTCGCCTCTTTCTCATACCGTACAACCAGAAGAACAATTGCAAGGTAACAAGAAGGATCGAGCAAACCAAGAAGAAGGCGCTGATTGGGCGGGCGAGAAAGACTGTTGGGTCTCCATGAGAAAGAAGAAGCGCGCGTCGGCAATACTCTTCAATCATCGGCCCCAGTACGTAACCAAGCAAAATTGGTGCGACCTGAAAGTCGAGTACAGCAAAAATTGCGCCGGCAATGCCAAAGACTAAGACTTCGCCGACTTCAAAGAGGCTGTTATTCGTGCTGTATACGCCTACTGCGATGAAAAAGAGCGCAGAAGGGTAGAGATACTTGTACGGCACGCGTAGCAGTTTCACCCAAACGCCGATCAACGGCACATTGAGCACAACAAGGAGGACATTTCCAATCCAGAAGCTTGCTATAAGTCCCCAGAAAAGATCAGCGTGCTGGGCAATAAGCAAAGGTCCTGGCTGGATTCCATGGATGAGTAGCGCGCCTAGGATCAGGGCCATAACCGCGTCGCCCGGAATACCCAGACTCATCGTCGGAATGAAATCGATTTGTGTCTTCGCGTGTGACGATGCTTCAGGTGCCGCAACGCCTTCCAACGCCCCTTGGCCAAATCGTTCCGGCGTCCTGGAGATCTTTTTTTCGAGAGCATACGCGAGGAAAGTCGTGATGGTGGGCCCGGTGCCTGGCATCGCGCCGAACAACGTGCCAATGAAAGTTCCGCGCACCATGGGCATAAAAGCCTGCTTGATCTCCGCACCGCTTGGTCGCATATCGCGCAGCCTCACGTGCATGCCGCTTCCGACGGAGTCGAGCCTGTTCACGTTGCGGAGGAACTCTGCCAACCCGAACAAACCAAGTGCCAGTGCAACCAACTCGACTTTATCCGATAACTCGGTCAGACCGGCGGTGAAGCGCATTATTCCGCTGTTGACATCGGTGCCGACGAGACCAATCAACAGTCCCACCAGTGTCATTGCGATTCCTTTCAATGCAGAGCCGCGTGACATCGTGCCTCCGGCAATTAGCCCGAGCAACATGATCGAGAAAAGCTCAGCCGGTCCGAATTTGAATGCAGCCTTCACCAGCAGCGGCGAGGCGAAAATCATGACGATGATGCCTACTGACGCCGCGAAGAACGAAGCCATCATGGTGATTCCCAGCGCAGTTCCACCCTTGCCTTTGCGGGTCATCGGATAGCCATCGAGACATGTGACTGCGTGCGGGGGATGACAAGGCAGGTTCAGCAAGATTGCCCCGATGGCTCCGCCGTACTGCGATCCATAGAAAATCCCCGCGAGCATAAGGATGGCAGGAATGGGGTGCATCGCGTAGGTCAGCGGTAGCAGCATGGAAATCGCGGATAGTGCGCCCATACCTGGAAGTACGCCAATCAAATTTCCTACCAGAACACCTACAAATGACCACATGAGGTTGTGAAGTTCGAGCGCAACTGCAAAGCCGCTCATGAGGTCCGATAAAGATTGGCCAATCATATTCTCAACCCCAAGTGAGCAGCGGGAACTGCAGTTGCAGCGCCCAGTAAAACACAACGCCTGCAACCACCGTCATGGCTACGCCAAGAACAAGCGCACTGATCCAGGTATTGTCCCGATCTCCGAGGGCTGAAATAAAGACTATGGCAAATGTCGCTGGTAACAGTCCACCCCATCGACCGAGCACAACGAACGCGGCGATGCCAACACAAATAAAGATCCAGGCACGCCACTCCGGCGGCCTTTTCTCCTCGATTGGCGGCGTTACGTCCGGCTCTTTTGCCGACAACATGATGGCGATGCCCACCAGGACAAGAAGGCCGCCAACGGTCACAGGAAAGAATCCTGGACCCATACGACTCAACGTGCCGATTTTGTATTGGGATCCGGCGAACGCAGCGCCGGCGCCGAGCACGCTCGTCAAAACACCGCCGTAAAGGTCTTTTCCGTACCGCTTAAAAAAATCCAAATGTCGCCCCGCATTGATGCCCATTGAGACTGTCTCCTAGAAAGGCGGCTTCGGCCGTCTAATGTTCGGTAGCTGTTTTTGTTTGTATGGTGGATCTACTCGGACGAGATCAACCTTCAAACTTTTTCGACTACGACAGCGATGCCTTGCCCTACGCCGATGCACATCGTACACAGTGCGTAGCGGCCGCCATTGCGTTGCAACTGGTTGGTCGCCGTCGTCACCAGCCGCGCGCCCGAGGCGCCTAGCGGATGCCCGAGCGCGATTGCCCCGCCGTTCGGATTCACGCGCGCGTCGTCA
The DNA here is from genome assembly GCF_001544455.2 of Caballeronia sordidicola. Taxonomy (GTDB): domain Bacteria; phylum Pseudomonadota; class Gammaproteobacteria; order Burkholderiales; family Burkholderiaceae; genus Caballeronia; species Caballeronia sordidicola. The sequence continues at coordinate 20,623 of NZ_FCOC02000023.1, read as the reverse complement.
TCGGCGACGCCGAGCATGCGTAGTGTCGCGAGCGCTTGCGAGGCGAACGCTTCGTTCAGTTCGATCACATCCATCTGATCGATGGTCATACCGAGACGCGCTAGCAGTTTCTGCGACGCGGGCCCGGGCCCGATACCCATCACGCGCGGCGGCACTCCCGCGGTCGCCATGCCGAGAATGCGTGCGCGCGGGGTGAGGCCATTTCGCTTTGCGCTGTCTTCATCGGCGATCAGCATGGCGACCGCTCCGTCGTTCACGCCCGACGCGTTGCCCGCTGTCACGCTACCATCCGGACGCACGACGCTCTTGAGCTTCGCGAGTGCTTCGAGAGTCGTCTCTCGCGGATGCTCATCGCAATCGACGACGATGGCATCACCCTTTTTCTGCGGAATCGTCACCGCGACGATCTCCTGCGCCAGCGTGCCGTCCTTCTGTGCGCGCGCCGCCTTTTGCTGCGAACGCACCGCGAAGGCATCCTGATCCGCGCGGCTAATGTTGTAGTCTTCCGCGACGTTCTCGGCAGTTTCCGGCATCGAATCGACGCCATACAGCTTCTTCATCAGTGGATTGATGAAACGCCAGCCGATGGTCGTATCGTGAATCTCGGCCTGACGCGAGAATGCGCGCGTCGCCTTGCCCATCACAAGCGGCGCGCGACTCATGCTCTCGACGCCGCCCGCGATCAACAGCCGCGCTTCGCCCGACTTGATGGCGCGCGCCGCGATGCCGATTGCATCCATGCCGGAACCGCACAAGCGGTTCACTGTCGTGCCCGGCACTCCGACCGGCAAACCCGCGAGCAGCGTGGACATGCGCGCGACGTTACGATTGTCGTCGCCCGCCTGATTCGAACAGCCGTAGATCACTTCCTCGACCGCTTCCCAGTCCACTTCCTTGTTACGCTCGACCAACGTGCGCAGCGGCACCGCGCCAAGGTCGTCGGCACGGATTGAAGACAGTGCGCCGCCGTATCGGCCAAATGGTGTGCGAAGGGCATCGCAGATGAAAGCTTGAGGAGATATGGTCATTGTGATTATCTCGTCGAACGTATGTGGTCAGTCTTCGGATACGAGAAGCAGCGGCGTCAGATCGGCGAGTACAAAACCATATCCGGCGTCTTCGGCAAGTTGCTTGAGCTCGGCCTCAATAACGACACGATCCTGCTGTCGCGCCCAAAATACGGGGCCGCCTTCCCAGCGCGGAAAGCCATAACCTTGCACAAGAACAACATCGACGTCGCTCGGTCTTGCTGCGACGCCTTCTGCCATGAGACGAGCCGCCTCGTTTACCATAGCCAGGAGTGCGCGCCGCTGAATCTCATAGGCTGTCAATGGCTTGCGTAGAATTCCGCGCCGCGCGCTGGCTTGTTCGATCAATCCGCGCACGACCGCATCAGTGGTCTCGACTCGCTTGCCGTCCGTATAACGGTAATAACCGGCACCAGCCTTGCGCCCGAGCCGATCCATCGCGCAAAGTTGATCGAGGATGTCCACATAACGTTCGCGAGGATCACGAGGCGGAGTCTGTGCCCGACGCATGCGCCATGCGATATCCAGCCCCGACAAGTCGGCAACAGCAAATGGACCCATGGAAAAGCCAAAACTCGTCAAGGCACCGTCAACATCCTCTGGCCACGCACCGTCCTCGAGCATGAATTCGCACTGTCGGCGATACGCGTTGTAAATGCGATTGCCGACAAATCCGAACGCATTCTTCGTAAGGACAGGCGTCTTCTGAAGTCGCGTCCCCAACGCCATACCGGTGGCGATAACGTCCGGCGCGGTCCGTGCGCCACGCACCACTTCGAGAAGCTTCATGACGTTGGCCGGGCTGAAAAAGTGTAGCCCCAGCACGTCCTGCGCTCGCGATGTGGCAGAAGCAACCGCATCCACATCGAGATAGGAGGTGTTGGTCGCCAGAACCGCACCGGGCCTCGCTTGAGAATCGATCTTCTTAAATACGCTTTGCTTGATTTCAAGATCCTCGAAAACAGCCTCAATGATGAGATCGGCTTCCTGTAGCCTCGCCCAGTCCAAAGTACTGGACAAACGTGTCCGTCTTGCCGCGGCCTCACTCGTGCCGATCTTGCCGGCTACCAACTGCTTCTCGTAATGCTTGACGATCCGCTGCTGACCGCGCTCGAGTGCAGCCTTGTCTTGCTCTATCAGAAAGCATGACAGTCCCGCGTCGATTGCCGCAATCGCAATTCCGGTCCCCATCGTACCGGCACCGATAATAGCCACGGTATGAACCGCACGCGCTGACCCAACTGCATCTTTTGGCACCTTGACCGCTTCGCGTTCAGCTTTGAATTGATAGCGCAACGCATGCGAGGCCGTTGTTGTCAAAAGGGAGATGAAACGTTCCCTTTCTTTCTTCATGCCTTCGTCGAACGGCAGTGCGACCGCCGCGAGAGCATCGAGCAACGCCCCGTAGGCCGGCTGGAGTTTTTGGCGCGCAGTCAGCGCGTCTCTCTGCAAAGCGACTTCGCCTCGCACATGCTCAGCATCGAGAAACAGATCACGGGCACGAGCATATGGTGCACCTCGAGCAATCAGAGTCTTGGTGTATCCGATGGCGGCATCCAGCACGCCATCTCGTACGATCGAATCGAAAAGACGAGTGCCATGAAATTGGCTCGCCATCCGTGGCTGAGCGCTAGTCATCATCGCGTATGCCGCGGTAATACCAATCAACCGGGGGAGACGTTGGGTGCCCCCGGACCCGGGGATCAACCCAAAGGTCACTTCGGGGAGGCCTACTCGCGCGGACGCCAACGCTACGCGGCCGTGACATGCGAGCGCGAGTTCGAGACCACCCCCAAGCGCCACACCTTCGATGGCGGCAACTACGGGCTTGTCGCAAGCTTCGATTTCGCTAAGCACAATGCGCAGGATCGGCTCCTGCAAATGGCGGGAGGTCACAAACTCAGTAATATCTGCGCCCGCTGAAAATGCTTTGCCGGTCCCGGCCAGCACGATTCCCTGTACGCGGGCGTCGGATTGCGCTGCTTGCAGCGACAATACTATTTCCTGTCGCAATGCATGACCTAGGCTGTTGACTGGCGGATTATCGAGAGTGATGACGGCGACGCCGTCGAAAACGCTCAATTTGGTCACGTTCGTGGCCATGTTGCATGTCTCCTTGCACCATCCAATTGAGGGTGTTGTCGATTTGCCTGACGCGTTTGCGTACCAGCTTCTGTTCTTCTATGGTCACCTAGTTTAGAACCGGTCGTAACATTGCGTACCTGCTCATTTCCATCTAGTGGAAATAGTACGGCACCCGTTCGCCCGCGATTGCCGTCGATTTATGACGACGGTTCGAGCGATATAGATGATCAATGGGCGCAATGGTGATGCGACAGGAACAAGTCGCTGTAAATCGCCTTGAAAACAAATGACCATCCCAAATACCTAAAACCGAACGCTCCCGGGAAGACTTGTCCGTACACTGCATGTCCAGCAGATCGAGCCGTCTGTCAGGCATCGGCAGCGAGCATCGCGGCTCGCGCTTCCGCACACAGCGTGAGCAGTGGCCTACATAGTTGTTTCTCTGTTGCCACGATGCCGGTCGTGGTTCGGACGCTGACGTTCAATATGTATATGGGGCGCTCCGGGAGGACAAGTGGGGAAGCAATAGCAACCACTTCCGGCTGCCATGAAGCAGAACAGTATTTGTTTCTGTCGATGCTGACTTTTGCTGCGTCCAGCTCGTCTCGCAAGCGTGCCCAGTCAGCAGGGCGCCGGTCTCGAAAGTGCTGCAGGAGTGTGCGTCGCTCTTCGCTGCTCACCACCGCCAAGTATGCCCGACCGAGCGAGGTGAGTTCCATCGGCACACGCTGTCCGGCAACAACGCTGCGCAATGCCACTTTGCGATTGAAGCGGAACGAATCCAAATAAACCATCTCGTCGCGATCTGCGGTTGCGATGCCGACGTTGATCCGCAACTTCTCGGCTAAGGCGCGCATTAGCGGAGCGACTGCGCTGAGCACCGGTGATCCAGCATGCATTGCATGCGCAAAGCTCAAGACGGGCGGTGCCAACCGGTAGGTACGCCGAGCTCGATCATGCTCCAGCAACCCGCATTCGACCAACGTCTGTGTGAGGCGGCTGACAGTGGCACGAGAAAGATGGGTACGTTCCGCTATTTCTCCATTACCCAACTGATCCGCCCCCGGCCTGAAAGCGCGCAGTATCTCGACGCCACGTACAAGTGAGCGATTCAAGGCAGGATCTTCGTGATGTTGGCGGCGTCGCGCCTGCTCTGCGGTGATTGACATGAAACAGCCTGTGGAAATAATTCTTGCAGCCTAGCACTATTTCCACGGAATGGAATTCGGGACATCCGCAACGCAGTGTGTGACCCTACACTAGTTCGCCTAGTCGAGATGGCACGCCCTGCGCTAGCCAGGCCAGACGCTTTCAATATCAAAAAACCGATTGGAGGAAAGAGGCAATATGACCGCGAATTTAATCAAACTAGACGTGAAGGATGGCATCGCGACGCTCTTGCTCAACCGTCCAGAAAAGCGCAATGCGATGAGTGACGATATGCGCCGCGATTTCATCGAAGCGCTGGAGCGTATCAGCGCTGACAAGTCCATTGGCGCACTGGTACTCAGCGGAAACGGAAAAGGCTTTTGCGCCGGCGGCGACATCTCCGGTATGGAGCAGCGCATGAAAGCACCGACAGGCGAAATCGGATTTAACGGATGGCACCGTCAGCAGCGAGTGCACTATACACAATCACTGCTGCACACCATGCCAAAGCCGACCATCGCCGCAGTCAATGGCGCGGCGTCGGGATTGGGAGCCGATATCGCGCTTGCCTGTGACTTTATTATCGCCAGTGACACTGCCAGTTTCGCCTGGTCCTATATCAATCGAGGAATCGTGCCGGACGGTGGCGGAATGTATTTCCTTCCTCGCCGCGTAGGTTTGTCGAAAGCTAAAGAGTTGATCTTCACCGGACACAAGGTCGAAGTCGAAGAGGCGCAGCAGTTAGGGCTCATTGATCGGCGCACGAATGTGGAAAGGCTGGTGGTCGACGCGCAACTCTGGGCCGCCGAACTCTGCGCAGGCTCGAGCACCGCGCTTGCACTGGGCAAGACCATCCTCAACCAGAGCTTTGAGATGTCCGCCGAACAGGTATTTGCGCAAGGCAGTCAAGCACAGGGAATCTGCTACACAAGCACGGAACACCGCGAAGCAGTGATGGCCTTTCTGACCAAAAGCGCTGATAAGCATATCACACGCACTAACAAAGAGTAATGACCTTGGACGCTATCTCCCGACTTCTCAAGCCACGTAGCGTGGCGGTCATCGGTGCCTCCGCTGACACTAAAAAAACCGCTGGTCGTCCTGTCGCCTATCTGCGGAAGCACGGTTTCACCGGCGACATCTATCCGGTCAATCCGCGCGTTGACAATATCGACGGCTTGCCCTGCTATGCAGATATCGCATCGCTGCCTGCGGTGCCCGACGTCGGAATCGTGCTTTTGAGCGCGGAGCGGGCACATCTTGCCGTGCGTGAGCTCGCTCAACGTGGCACTGCGTCCGCAATAGTATTGGCCAGTGGCTTTACGGAGATCGGCGCTGAAGGTGCACGCCGTCAGGCGCAACTCATCGAAGCTGCAGGTGACATGCGCCTTCTCGGGCCGAACACTATCGGCTTGGTCAACCTGACGGACAACATCGTGTTATCGGCCAGCGGCGCACTGGAGATGGACCATTTTCCGGTCGGGTCGATTGGAGTGGTGTCTCAGAGCGGAGGCATTCTTGGGGCCCTGCTTTCTCGCGCGGCGCCACGTGGTATCGGTTTGTCCAAGTTGATTTCGACGAGCAATGAGGTGGATCTAGACTTGGCTGACTTCATTGATTACCTAGCTGATGACGAAGCGACTAAAGTCATCGCCCTCTATGTCGAGAGCGTGCGAAATCCGGATAAATTCCGTGCAGCGGCCCTGAAGGCCGCACGTGCCGGCAAGCCAGTTGTCGCATTTAAGATCGGGCGTTCCGAGGCAGGCGCGAAGGCCGCCGTATCCCACACCGGTGCGCTGGCTGGCGCCGATCGTATGTACGATGCGCTGTTCAGACAGGTGGGCATTATCCGCGCTCAGAGCTTCGGCGATCTTCTCGATATCCCCGCTGCTCTCGCCACAGGGCGTGTGCTTAGAGGAAACCGCGTTGCGATTTTGACCTCAACCGGCGGCGCTGGCACACTGGTGTCCGATAGCCTTGGCGTTTCCGGCTTCGAGACGCCTACACCTGACGCTGAAACGGCTGCACGATTGCGTGCTTTGCAGACCGGCGATCATGCCGCGCTCGACCGCAATCCGATTGACGTCACCCTCGCCGGCCTGCAGCCAGATCTACTGCGGGGCGCTATTTGCGCGTTGCTTGCCAGTCCCAGCTACGATGCGCTGACGATCATCATTGGCTCGTCCAGCCTCGCCATGCCCGAATTGATGGCCGGTGCTATCCAAGACTGTCTACCCGGAAGCGACAAACCTGTGATCGCATTCGTGAGCCCGCATGCGCCCTCGGTCGCAGCCTTGTTGACTCAGCGCGGCGTGCCCGCGTTTTCGGCAGCTGAAAGCTGCACCGTGGCGTTGGCAGGCATGCTCCAACACACGGACTGGAAAGAACCCGTGAGTTCGCCGCTAGGCGCCCCCATTGAACTGGCTGATCTACCCGAGGGCTCACTGGACGAAGCGCAAGCCAAGCAGTTGTTTGCGTGCTTCGGAGTGCCCTGCACGCGCGAAAGCATCGTCACGACGTCAACCGACGCCGAGCAGGCGGCCCATGCTTTTGGCGGACGTGTCGTGCTCAAGGTTTTGTCGGGTGAGATAACTCACAAGAGCGATGTGGGCGGTGTTGCCGTGAACCTGACGCCCGACCAGATAGGCCCAAGACTGCAGGCGATGACGACTGAAGTTAAGGCAAAGACGGGCGTCTCGCCGCAACGGTTCCTCATACAGGAGATGGTATCAGGCGGCACAGAGGTAATTGTGGGCATGCACCGTGACCCGCTTGGCACGGCGATACTCGTTGGCATGGGCGGAGTTACAGCCGAATTATATAAGGACACGACGATGCGCCTGCTGCCGTCGGGCGGTTACGCTCTGAACGAAGAAGAAGCGCTTGCCATGGTCCGCGAACTGAAAAGCTGGCCTTTGCTCGACGGTTACCGTGGGCGGCCGAAGGCTGACCTGCAAGCCCTGGCGTCTGCCATCGTAGCGTTCTCGCGTATGGCGGCACAACTCGGCGAGCGATTGACCGAAGCCGAGATCAATCCGGTATTCGTGCTGCCGGCCGGCCACGGAGTACGCGCGGCGGATGGCGTTGTTGTACTCGCGTCAACTTCATGAGGTAAACAATGTCTTTTCTCGTTCACGTCTCCTCTTCCGAGAGCAGGCAGATTCATGCATTTGTGCTCGATGCCGAGACAGGCGCCCTCAGATCGCTGGAAGTAATTGATGTGCCAGGTTCGGGTGCGCCGACACGTGGCAATATCCCGCTTACGTGGTCTCGCGACGGCAAGGTGCTGTATGCACAGATTCGTATCGCGCCCTATCCCCTGTCAGCATTTGTCATCGATCCCACGTCGGGCAAATTGCGGCTGCTCCAGACAGTCGCCCTGCCGGCTCCGATGGCCTATCTCTCGGTTACGCGTAACGGGAGGTTCTTGCTCGCTGCCTCTTACGACGATGCTTTGCTGACTGTGAACCGCCTTGAAGCATCCGGGCGCGTTTCCGTCCCCGGCTTGCAGACCCTGACCACGCCGCCGAAAGCGCACTGCATCGTTGAAGCGCCGTTCGGCCCCTTCGTCTATGCCACGTCTGTGGATGGCGAGGCCATTCTTGTGTATCGGCTGAACGAGGCGTCCGGCCATCTCGAAGATTTAGCTCCCAGCACGACCGTCACACGCCCCCACTCCGGCCCACGGCATCTGGTCTTTCACCCCACGCTCGATCGCTTGTACTGTGTCAACGAACACGCAGGTTCTGTGGCCGCTTATAGCGTCGAGCGAGAGTCTGGGATGCTGAAGGAGCTGCAATATGAGTCGATTGTGCCAGCGGATTTTTCGGGCCGAGCGCTGGGAGCCGACATCCATCTCACACGTGATGGCGCACTACTCTACGCAAGCGTTCGGAAGACTAACTCCATTTCGGCCTTTCACATCGATCCGGCGACAGGGGCATTGTTGCGAGCGGGCGAGTTCGACGTCGAAGCATATCCGCGGGGTTTTGCTATCGAACCTAATGGCAGGTTTCTGCTCTGCGCTGGCCAACAAAGTAATCATCTCGCCGTCTATGCAATCAAACTAGCCACTGGCGCTTTGTCGCAGGTCGGTCGCTATCCTGTAGGCATGCGTCCAAGCTGGATCGAGATCGTTCCAGCGCCTGCCGGGTGATGATATTTCTGCCACGGAGCCAGCTATCGGGAGGAAAGCACAAGTTGATCAATTTCCAAAGTGTGGAAATTGAATCGTGACGAAAGACTGGCCCAGTTCTAACCTAGCGAACAACACCATAAAGCCCGCATCTGCCGGACAGCTGGTCATAAATCCCAAGTTGAAGCATCAGAGGAACAAAAGAGGAAACAATGGATCAAGCCCTTGAACAGATCACCGACTTCACCGTCAGCGTCCGGCCCGAGACAGTCCCTGATAACGTCATCGAGCACGTGACAGGCATCTTCGTGGACTCCATCGCGTGCGCAATGGCCGCGCGAGATTGCCCGGGTGCGCTCGCCGCGGCCAAAATCCCGGCGCTGCCTCGAGGCGACGGAGGCACGGTAATCGGCAGTTCTGCGGTCGCCACGCTAGACATGGCCGCCTTTTGGAACACTTCGATGATTCGCTATCTCGACTATAACGATACTTTCACCGGCGGCCACCCCAGCGATATTATCGGCGCGCTCATTGCCGTCGCCGGCGCACACCGGCTGGCGGGGCGCGGCTTTCTGAGCGGTATTGCCATTTCCTACGAAGTGTTTCATCGCATCTCGTTGCGCCATCGGTCCTATCGCAAAGACCACGGCGCTATCGTCGATTATCTTTCTATCGATCAAGGCTTCGCGGTTGCAATCGCCACGGCGGCGGGTATCGCGCATATGCTCGACTACGATCGCGCGAAGACGCGCACGGCGGTCTCGCTTTCCGCAACAAATGGATTGCCGCTGCGGGCGAGCCGAGCCGGCGAACTGTCCCACTACAAAGGCGTCGCGACTGCGGCGAGCACGCGTCAGGCGGTCTTCGCCTGTCAGCTCGCCGAATACGGCCTGACTGGTCCGTCTGACCCTTTCGAAGGCAGACACGGGTTCATCGAAGTCATGGAAGGCAAAGCCGGCTCAATGAATCTCGAGCCCTTTGGCGAATGGGCTGTCTTACGTTCAGGGCTGAAATACTTTCCCGCAACAGCCAACTCTCAGATTGGCGTTTGGGCTGCGCTGAAGTTGCGTGAGGGGCTCGATCTAGAAAAGGTTAGCGAAATCGTGCTACACACGTCCCGTTTCTTGCGTCACGAGTCGGGCAGCGAGCCTGCGAAGTGGGCGCCGACGACTCGCGAGACCGCAGACCACAGCCTTCCATACATCGTCGCGGTCGCGCTGCTGGATGGTGGTGTGACACTCAGCTCCTATACGGAAGAAATGCTGTCGAGCCCAAAGGTCCGGGGACTGATGAAAAAGATCAAGGTCGAGGTTGATGAAAAGATCGAATCCGAATGGCCTGGCACGATTCAGATTCGAGCGACCGCAAAGATGGCCGATGGCAGCATGAACGAGGTCCAAGCGAGCGACCCCAAGGGCACTTACCGCAATCCGATGAATCGCGAGGACATCAAGATCAAGTTCCGGCAACTCGTGGAACCGGTGCTCGCATCCAGGACAGACAGCGTGTTCGATTCTGCCTGGAACATCGTTGCAAGCGACGACTGCCAGAAGGTATTCGATCAACTGGTGGTCGAATAAGTCATGTCGCACGATCACAACTTATCCATTACACGCGGCGTCTCCGAATACGTTGCTACGGCCAATCTACAGACGTTCCCTTCCACAGCCATAGAAGCTGCAAAGGTAGTGATCCTTGATGGACTCGGTTGTCTAGCTGCCGGGAGCCTTGAGTCGGCGCCGACGCTTGCCCGCAAGGCGTTGAACGATGCGCCATCAGGCTCTTGCACGGTGATCGGAACAAGTATCTTAGCAAGCCCCGCGACCGCAGCGCTCCTCAATGGAATTGCGCTGCATGCATTGGACTACGAAGTTCAAGGGATGCCGCCTGCTCACGGCACATCCTCCCTGTTGCCCGGCATACTCGCCCTCTCAGAGCGGTACGCCGCGGCGCCGGAGCGTGCCATACTGGCCTTCATTGTTGGCTGGCAGGTTCAGCAGACGGTGCGGACGGCCGCGCGGGACTGCGCCTTTCGGGGCTTTCACCCGCCCGGCGTCGTCGGCCCGCTCGGCGCAGTCGCAGCTTGTTCGGTCATCCTTGGCTTGTCAGCCGACCAAGTTGCGGGAGCGATCGGTCTGGCGGCGTCGCGTACAGGCGGGCTATTTGCGAACAACGGCACGATGGCCAAGCCAACCCATCCCGGCAATGCGTCGCGTTCGGGCCTCGAGTCAGCATTACTGGCCAAGGCTGGAATGTTTGGCAACAAGCAAATTCTCGAAATGCCCGGAGGGCACTTCGAGACTTTCTTTGATGATCGGTTTTGCCCGACAGACATAATGAGCGGTCTGTCAAATTGTGCAATCGTTAATCCCGGATTCACGATAAAGCGCTACCCCTCCGAAATATACATGCAATGGGTAATCGAGGCTTGTCAACAATTGCGGCTCAGGACAGGCTTCGACGCGAGCGCCATAGTCGAAGTGGTCGTCGAACCGCCCGTGTTCAGGAAGACGCTATCGCGACCTCAGCCAGTCTCGGGACTTGATGGGAAATTCAGCTATGAGTATGCGGCAGCGGTGGGCCTCAGCCAAGACAACGTAGTCATTGCGAGTTTCGACGACGGTACTGCATTTAGCGCGCCAGTTCAGAAATTGCTTCCTTTAGTACGACTAATACATAACGAGGAAATTCCTCAAACCTTGGATGCGATGTGGGCCCGAGTCAGAGTCAAGTTGGCGGACGGAACCGAATTTACCGAAAGATGCGACCGCTTTCCCGGTTGCCCGGAAAGTCCAATGAGCCGCGATCAGCGCCATCGCAAAGTAGCGGATTGTCTGGCAACGGCTGGTCTGCCTGTCGATGAAGTCAATAGCCTCATCGAGAAGACCGAGAGCCTCGAGAAGCTGCCGTCTTGGGCTCCGATCCTCGACACGCTTTCCAGAATTGCCCGAACCGTTGCATGAAATAATAATCGGTGAGCTTGCCAAGATGGCCGCCAAGCGTTGCTTCGAGACGTTCGGCGGCCATTTTTTTGTTGCTGATAAGAATGCCCGGAGACGAAATGAAAATCTTCCGCTTTTCCCTTCTATTGCTAAGTTGCGTCGTAGCGAACTTTGCCAACGCGCAAGACTATCCGACTCGTCAAATCCGCATGTTTATACCTGCTTCACCCGGTGGTGGTGTTGATTTGGGGAGCCGCATTATCGCGGCGCGCTTGTCGGAAACCTTGGGTAAGCCCGTTGTCGCAGAAAATCACGACGGCGCTGGGACCATTCTCGCGACTGAATTGCTTGCACATTCGAAGCCGGACGGCTACACCATTCTGATGGTTACGAGTAGTTTCGCCGTCAACCCTGCCGTGCGCAAGATGCTACCGTTCGATCCAAACACAGACTTTACGGCGGTCGCTCAGTACGCTTACACGCCCGATCTGCTCGTCGTTAACGCGCAGTCCAATCTACATTCCGTGGCAGACGTCATCGCCGAGGCCAAGAAGAAGCCTGGTGATTTGGCCTTTAGTACCTCTGGGTCTGGGACACTGTCCGAACTGGAGCCGACGCAACTAAAAACATATGCTGGCATTGACATGCTCGATGTCCCCTACCGCGGAGGTATTCCTGCTGTGACCGGTCTGATGGGCAATCAGACCAACATGTTGTTCTTGGGCGTGGTGGGCGTCGCACCTCTGGTCAAAGCCGGCAAGCTCCGGGCGATCGCCGCGACTGGCAAGAGCCGCGCTCGTCAATTTCCCGACGTTCCTACCATGGCCGAGTCGGGCTTCCCTGATTGGGACACTGGTACGTGGTATGGAGTGCTTGTACCGGCGAAAACCCCACCCGCGATCGTCGCCCTGCTTAACAAGCAGATAAACGACGCACTTCGGCAGCCGGACGTTCGCACCAAGCTAGCCAAGATTGGTCTTGAACCGCGGGGAGGCACTCCTGAACAGTTCTCTTCGCTAATCAGATCGGATATGGCGCGCTGGCAACAACTTGTTCTTAAAAACCCTCAATTGCGGTCGGAGGACTAGACCGGATGTTTTTTAAAGAGTCGGACGGAGCGCCGCGTGCCCACGAAACCTTAGGTATACAAACAGTATCGTGGGCTATTTTCCTGATATATGTGTGGACGTGCAAATCTCTCCTTTCGTTGTAAAGCAAAGAGGTCGTGGGCATCTCGGGCGGTGGCTCCCACTAATCCGCCGTCTGACTATTCACCATTAGAACTTGTGACGCAAAGAAATTCGAATATAGGTCTGTTTGTCACTGCTCGATGCCGTCAAACTGTTGAGCGCAGCAACAGCAGCGACACCCTGCGAATTGGTTCCCACCGCGCGCTGATAAACCGCAAGGAAGTAAATGTCAGTTCGTTTTGATAAAAAGTAGTCCAAGCCGACAGCCGCCGTATGATAATGTGACCTGCCAATGCCGCTTTCATTCGTATAGTCGTATGCGGCATTTCCAAAAAATGCGGGGGTGAATTGATACATCAGACTGCTTTCGATGTTGTTGAAAGTTCCACTCGTCCCGGGTGTCGCGTTTTTACCGCTTGCAAGTTTGATAGGTCCGGCCGTCGGATTTCCCAATCCGGAAAACTTGATTCGACTGTAGACTAGTCCAAACGTAGTGGCACGATACACGTATGCGAGCGCAGTGGAAAACGTCTGCTGAGTACTGGCCGATGCATAGCCCGAGAAGATCGGATCTGCCATGTTTGTAACGACGCCAGTGCTGATCCCATTTGGGTTACTGCCAAAATAGGAAATATTGGGGTCACGGATATTCAAATAAGCGGCGGCAAATCGAAATGATCCGCTTACATAATGCAGCCCTCCGGAGAAGATCTGATTACGGGAAACACTTCCTGCTACTCCACCAAAACTGTACATTCCCCCAAATGCCAGTCCGTTTAACTCCGGACTTGTGTATTTGATAGCGTTATTTGTGCGAGCATTATTATTTTCGTTATCCAAATCGCCTGCATGGGCGAAAACACCTCCCGCCCACTGGTCCGGTGCCGCGAAAGGCGCAACATACTCAGCAACGGAATCATATTGGCGCCCTAGGGTTACCGTGCCATATCGATTATTTGATAATCCTACAAACGCCTGTCGACCCCAAAGCGCTCCACCTTGCCCGAATGCTCCATTGTTGGCTGTGAATCCGTTCTCGAGCAAAAATATTGCTTTCAGACCGCCTCCAAGGTCCTCTAAGCCTTTCAATCCGAAACGACTCCCCTGTTGCTCTCCACTCGACATATTAAACTGGGGTTTTCCACCGGAATTACTGGTGTAATTTACACCGAGGTCGAACAGACCATAGAGCGTCACACTGCTTTGAGCGTGTGCAACTCCTATTGATGCACCTAAAACCGCAAGTGCAATTATTTTCTTTTGCATCGTCTCCCCTCATTGATTGATATAAATATAAAGTGCGTTTAATGAAAATGTTCTCTTATGCTCGGCGCATGTGAGGCAAAAGAGGCTCGCTAATTTCCCTAAAAAAACGCGTTTGCTGGCCTGCTGTGTAGGGTCTTAGAGTCACATTTTTTTGCTCGCTGACAGTTCCTACGCGGAAAACTTTCTCCGGATCTAATACCATTGGCAAATATCGACATAGTCATCTTTTTAACAAGAGATGACGCTTACAATTCGATGATCGTGTAGAGGCAGGCGATACACTTGCACGTGACTACGACATGCGGAATGTCGCTTTCTGACCAGCAGAATCGACGGATAAAGAAGATGCAATTCAGACGTGTCTTGTTGCTTAAGACTGGGTGTGTGCGAGCGTGTCCGGCAACGCCGCCGTATTTTTAAAGCAACGAAATAGATAAACTTACCGTAAAGTGTTCGCGCTACGTTCAACAGCGAATGAGAATCAAAGTCGATTTATGATCCGGGTGTCAACATTCCCGAAGTCAGCAAGGGGTCAAGCTTCTTTTGTTCACGTGCGACGATATCGCTCGCCTCTTTCAAATTCCCGGGCGCTACCGATGCGCCCACACTGGCAAGCTGCTTCTGTACCGTGGGATCCGCAATAGCCTTGTTCAAAGCTGAATTCAACTTCTCCAGAACGTTTGTGGGCGTTCCCTTAGGCGCCATCAAAGCGGAATACGAAGCCATTTCGAAGTCGGGCTTCCCCAGTTCGGCAAAAGTCGGCACGTTGGGCAGACTTGGGACGCGCTTGGCAGAAGTGATCGCTAACGCGACAAGAGTGCCCTGCTGAATTTGCGGTTGCGAGGTCGTTAGTTGATCGATCATGGCATCAATCTGGCCGCCGAGTAGGTCGCTAAGCACCAGAGCAGAGCCTTTATAGGGGATTGGATTGATCTGGATACCGAAATCGCGTTGAATTTCAAGCTCGACAATTTGATTCATCGTGCCGTTGCCGCCATGCCCGACAGAAAGATCATCAGGATGTGCGCGAGCATGCGCGAGAAAGTCGGCGAAGTTTCTTATCCCATACTTATTGTCGGCTTTGACTTCCAGCAAACATGGCACCGAAGCGAGCAGGCCAATTGTTAGGAAATCGTTCTGGCGAATCTTGATGTCTGGGATGATTACGGGGTTGACTACAAGTGGAAGGACGGTTGTTGACAGCAAAGTATAACCATCCGCCCGAGTCCGCAGCACGCTCCCTGCTCCTATCGAACCAGCTGCGCCGGGCATGTTCACAACCACTAACGGCTGCCCGAGCTCGTGAGACATTCTTGCTAAAACAGCTCGAGTAGTCAGATCGACGTTACCCCCAGCGGGAAACGCGACGATGACTCTGATAGGCCGGTCAGGATATGCGGCCTGCACTGTAGGCCCAGTGACCGTACACAAAACTGCCGCGCTATTGAGCACGATTATCTTAAGGAGGTCGCGAAGCTTGCTCATACCATTCCTGACTTGGGGTTGTCGATGTCAGTTTGAAACCGACGCCGTGGCAATAATTCATCGTTTCAGATGGGGCCGTCTGTGAAGCAAAACTTCTAATCCAGACAGGAAAACGCCCTTGCCCGAACGCAGATTTATCTGCGAATTAACGAATGGATGTGAAACTCTATGCCCGTTTCGCCTACGCAAAATTAATCATGCACCACGCCGCAGCGCATTGAATAGCCGCTCCAACGAGCTCGCATGATCGAGTTCGTCGATCGCGGAAATGATTTCCTCGATCGCAACCTCGGAAATGCTCCCCTTCGTGAGTTTGCGAAACTTTGCGCGAATCTCCTCTGCCGAGCAAGGGTCTGCCGGGGTGCCATGTGCATCCCATACGGAGCGCTCAAATTGGCGGCCGTCGTTTGCGGTCACAATCACTTTTGCAGGAAAGCTATCTGGATAAGCGGCGTCGACTTCGTCGTCCACGAATAGTTCGATACGCTTCATCATGTCGCGCACGGCAGGTGCGTGCAATTGAGGCGGTAGGAATGCGTTCGGGTCTCGCGCGTCGCCTGTTAGGGCCAACGCTGCGTTGAACGGAATGCTATATTGAGCGGTCATTGGCTCTTGCGGGTTCATGTCATTATTCTGAATGACACAACGCTTGCTCGTGCCTACTCGAACAGAGTTGATATCGTTCGGAGTCAGCTGCGATTCAGCACGGATTTGCTCGAGAGCTTCTGCTGCTGTATGAATCAATGCACAACATGGAAAGGCTTTGATCCAATTACGGGTAATTGCCCAGTTCTCGTCTAGGCCGCGTGAAAGAACTCCGTCGTTCCGTGACTTTCCTCCGAAGACGGCCATCACGCCGAATTGCCCATCGATTGCCTGGCGCGGACCCGAAAAGCCGCGTGACGCCAGTTGCCAGGCGAGTACACCGTTACTTGCGCCCAGACCACCATGTAATCGCTTCACCATGCCTCCCGATCCTTGCTGGAAAGCTTTGAGACCCGATGAGGTTGATGCTGCGATACCCAGCGCAGACGCAACAGTGTCTTCCGACTCGCCAGAAACAACGCAAGCCGCTAACGCGGCAGCGAGCGGGCCAGCTACGCTCGTGGTGTGGAAGCCGAGCCCGATCGGAGCCGTACCTAAAGCGGCGCCAAGGCGCGCATCTAACTCATACCCTGCGACAATTCCAGCAAGCAGCGACATCGGGCTGCTTTTTGCAACTTCTGCTGCTGCCAATACCGCAGGAATCACGGCAGCGCCGGCATGAGTAAGCGAGCCCAGGATCACATCATCAAGTTCGAACGAATGAATCGCGGTACCATTTGCCAGAGCCGCCGCAACGGGAGACGCGCTGCGCCCGTTACCCAGCAATGTTACCGGCCCGTCGCCTGCTTCTTGTGCGACGCTCGCGGTCATCTTCGCCCAATCGAACTGTGAACCGAAAATGGCGCATGCGATGCTGTCCAGAAGAGCGAGTTTAGCGCTTTCCTCTAGCGCAGCGGACAATCTCACATCTCGGAGGTCAGTCAGATGTTTAATTAGTCGGCGTGCATGTGAACTGTCAATGATGCTTTCAATGGTATCGTTCATAGTTTTACCCTTAACCCATACGTTCTGAGAGTTGATACGAATGGTTCAATGCAACCGAAGCGTTTGCGCGCACTTGCAAGCGCATTGAAAAGAAGCCTTGACTTTCCCTGCACAAACCGTGGCCCGTGCGGTCATCCCGACGAAGTTTGATTTGCCCGTCGAGGCCACGGGCATTCGCTGCCGAAGCCGGGCTGCGAGCCAGCACATACAGCCATTCGAGGAAACGCGCTTAGGTCGCGTGTGCATCGCGATCACAGTGGCTCGGGGAAATCCGCAATGTCGATAATTTAATCTTTCGACCTTCTGAGCGGCAATGTCAGAAAACTCAAGCGACCGTTGAAAAAAATTAAACCCTCTGTGGACGCTTGAGAAATGCTGGCGAGCGTCGTGCGAATGCCCGCGAATTGCCGAACCTCGTCGACGAGAGGCGAGAAAGATAGGCACCGATGAGCAGCCGTCTACAGAGCTGACCCGTCAATGTACTTCGAAGTAACGGGTAGGGAGATCTTGGATCAGCATGCTTCGCTTTTCCGTTTCGGAAATTTTAACTAACAACCAATCTTTAAACGACGTGATGTGCGGGTTCGTGGCATCCCGCTTTGCATATACCAGATAGAACGGCAATCGACTGCGGATTCCTTGATGGAACGGAGCGAGCAGCCGTCCTTCCAAAAAATCATCCACGAGGTAATGACGCTGGCCGAGCGCAATGCCGGCACCCTCACGTGCAGCCTGGAAGGCGAGCGACGCATTGTCGAACCAGACGTGCTTTTCTGAGTCGATATTGCCCACTCCATTGCTGTCCAACCATGTCCGCCAGTTTCCCTGCTGCTGAACAGTGTTCAAAAGGGGATATAGACGTATATCTTCGGGTGCACGCAACAGCGTACCGCCTCGAATTAAAGTCGGACTGCATACTGGGTAATATTCCGCGTGATACAGAGGAATGGCATCCATGTCTGGGCCAATTGGGCCTCGCCTAATCGCGATATCGACATCGTCCCGATCGATATCACTCGGGCTTAATGACGAACTAAGGCGAAAATCGATCTCTGGATGCTTGGTGAGGAACTCAGGCAGACGAGGAACCAACCATTCCGACGCAAATGTGGTGAACACGCGCACGGACAGTTTGTCGCGCTTCGGCATTCCAAGTAAGCGATTTGTTGCGCAATCCAACTGGTCGAAGCAATGGCCAACAGAGCGAAGGTACACCGCTCCGTCATCCGTTAATGTCAGTCCGCGTGCATGCCGCAGGAACAGTTTGAAGCCGACGAACTCCTCGAGGATGCCAATGTGCCGACTTACAGCACCTACGGTGACACACAACTCATCGGCCGCATCGGCGAGTTTGCCGTGACGACCGAGCGCTTCAAAAGCGCGGAGAGAGTTCAATGGGGGCAGCCGGCGGCGCATCTACAAGAAAGTCGAGAATCTTTACCCCATGAAGCATTCCATGGGCCTCTGCATATAAGAATTCGTGGGAACCCTATGTGCTTGGGCCCGCAAAGTCTTTGCTTGACGCTCCGGCGCTGAAATGCCTGAACGGATGGCTCGCTAGGTTTGTAATGCGATGCACCGGCCCCGCCGGGTTCAGGAGCCTGGACTCGAAACACGCGCCGAGGGATTGTCGAGCTCGGCGGCGGACGGCAAGCGCGTGAACGCTCTGGCAAAGACGCGCGCGGCGAGCGTGCTTTATCGCGAAGCCAATCTGCAAGCCATCGGTTTTCGACGAATGCCGCCCGATTGGCGTCGACGTGCCGTTCGAGTTTTCCGTCTCGGGTTCCGACGAAATTCCGCGTCGTCGACTCAAACGGATCGAGAGAAGTATGCGTCTATTGAAAACCTCGCTTTGTGCCTACCTTAAAGAAGGCGAGGTGCCTTTTCCTTTCCTCAAGCGCACATGTAAGCGCACGTAACAAATGACGGTTTAGTAATCGGGAACATCGAATCCAAAAGCCGGTCTTTGAGGTTGAGCCCAGCA
The DNA here is from genome assembly GCF_001544455.2 of Caballeronia sordidicola. Taxonomy (GTDB): domain Bacteria; phylum Pseudomonadota; class Gammaproteobacteria; order Burkholderiales; family Burkholderiaceae; genus Caballeronia; species Caballeronia sordidicola. The sequence goes on along the minus strand of NZ_FCOC02000023.1, from coordinate 1,769 downwards.
TCACGCGTATTCGCGCTTGGCCCGACTCACCACACACCTATTGAGGATCAAATGGATCACGCACTATCCAACGTTCTCTACGAATACGATGTCTTGCTTGCTGAGGAGCAGAAGAAGCGAGAGAGTGGCGGGTTAATGCCCAAAGAAGGGCAACGAGACGAACGGTTCCTCGCGGTTGGGCCGCAAACGGGCCAACTCATCAATCTGCTGGCACGCAGTCTCGAAAAGCCAACGATCCTCGAACTCGGGACATCTTATGGCTATTCAACTATATGGCTCGCGGATGCAGCACGGGCCAGTAGCGGTAAGGTTCTCACGATGGAACTTGCCGACTACAAATCCGTGTTTGCACGAGACATGGTCACGAAGGCCGGTCTGGCTTGCTATGTCGACTATCGAGTCGGCGACGCAGTGGCGATGATTGCTGACGTGGAGGAGCGTGTCGACTTCGTTCTGCTGGATCTGTGGAAAGATCTGTACGTTCCGTGTCTTTCCGCTTTTGTTCCAAAGCTTAATGAAGGTGCAATCATCGTGGCTGACAATATCTCTCGCAACCGCGAACATGCTGCTAAATACTGTCAAGCGGTTCGCTCAATCCCGGGAATGTCCAGTTTTTCAGTTCCCGTCGGCCAAGGCTTGGAGTTGAGCCGGTACAAAGCCTTTTGAGGCGGTGCATCGCCTAGTCGGTGGAAGTGTCGGAACGGATTTCGAAGATTGGAAGACATCCGCAAGCACGATGCTAGCTTGGCTGATCTGTAGTGCTACCTAAATTAGCACGTCTTGGACGTTGGGCATGATTGCTCCGCGAACCGTAAATCAAGATACCAAGACGGCGTCGACGATCCGTGTCATGCTTTTCGAGCGTACTGAGACGTAAAGCTTCGCGCTAACCGATGGCGATCGCTGAATGCGTCCGTAGCTGAGCAACGCAATTCCGGCGACGATTACGAGCCTGCCGAGCACAACAAAACCCGACATGTACCCTCCCGTCGAGCGATACAGCAACCCGACGAGGAACCCTGCAAGGGCGCCCCCCGCCTCCCGCGCCGATCCCGTTGATGATGTCCGATGTGGGGCCTATGGCGTGCGGTTCGATCGGCGATTGAAGAATCGACCAGCCATTCGGCGTGTAACTGCTTGCATAGGATCTGAGGGCAACTCGGATGTCCCATTGACCTGAACAGCATTCGTTCGCTACCCCTCGGCCGGGAGCAAGACGTTCTGCCTGTAGTCGCTCGAAAAGTCGAAGACGCGCTGAGGTACCTTCAAATCGAGGAACCCGGCCTTGCGACTTTTAGTCATGTCCGTCACGAAAAATCAAGCCTACACGACAAGCCCTTAAAGAATGCCTCAAAGGCGGTTCTCAAATCCTAATAGACGTGTTGAACAACTGGCAGCCCCGCGAGACCAGAGTAGCAAACCATTAACGCCCGGATGGTCACTTCAAATTCCCCCACTTATGGTCGCGCAAACTCCTCCACCTAAAAGCAGGACAAAGATGGTTTTTTAGCTCGCTTTGGATTTGCGCGCAAGGGTTTCCGCAGCTTCTTTCAAGCGATAGCTTCGGCCGTCGAATTCGAGTGAATGGCAGTGATGCATGAGGCGGTCCAGAATCGTGCTGCTCATGGTGTTGTCGCCGAGGTAGGCGCCCCAGTCTTGAACGACGCGGTTTGACGTGACCATGACGCTACGGGGGTGCGGCTAAAATCTTGGACTGGTTATGCCGCAATTCTAAGACTTTCCCGGTATTCGAGGGGACTGAGAGAGCC
>NZ_FCOC02000022.1 GCF_001544455.2 Caballeronia sordidicola | reverse complement strand
GGCGTGCTGCAAGGCGGCCCCGCCGATAAAGCCGGCATCAAGCCTGGCGACATCCTGATGAACATCAACGACGACGCCATTACGGACACCACGCGTTTGCTGAATGTGGTCGCGCAGATCAAGCCGGGGACATCGGTGAAGGTTCACTTGATGCGAAAAAGCAAAGAACTGGACGTGAACGTAGTGATTGGCAAGCGGCCAATGCAGCCGAAGTCGCCGCAATCACCTGATGACGAAGGCGGCGACCAGGGTGGGGATCAGGGCGACGAATAGGCGTCAGCTTTTTCAATAAAAAGGCCGTTCCAACGTAAGTTGGAACGGCCTTTTTGCGGGCAATACCGGGCAGCGAAAGTCTTACTCCACATCCCTTTTCGCGTCTTCGGTCGCTTCCGCTTCCTGCACTTTGATCTTGTCCTTGCCCACTATAATGCGCGCCGCGATGATCCCGACCTCGTAAAGAATGATCAGCGGCACGGCCAGAATCAACTGCGAAAACACATCTGGCGGCGTTACGACAGCCGAAATCACAAACGCGCCGACAATCACATACGGCCGGATCTGCTTGAGCTTCGCAATCGTCACGAACCCCATGCGCGCCAGGATCACCACGATGATCGGCACCTCGAAGGTCACGCCGAATGCAAGAAACATGGTGAGCACGAAGCTCAGGTAATTATCGATATCCGTCGTCATTTCCGCGCCGAGCGGCGCGTTGTAATGCGCCATCACGCGAAAAATGGTCGGGAATACGACGAAATACGCGAACGCCATACCGCACAAGAACAGGAAGTAGCTGCTGCCGACCAGCGGCACGACCAGCTTCTTCTCGTGCTGATAAAGCCCGGGCGCAATGAACGCCCAGATCTGATACAGCACAATGGGCAGCGCGATCACGAGCGCGACCATCATGGTCACTTTCATCGGCACGAAGAAAGAGCCGGTGACGTCCGTGACGATCATCTTGCCGTCCTTCGGCAAGTTCTGCATGAGCGGCCGGGCAAGCAGCCTGAAAATGTCGGGCGCCCAATAAACCAGCCCGATAAACACGACAATGACCGAAGCGCCTGCGCGGATGATGCGGTCACGCAGTTCGACCAGGTGCGAGATAAACGTCTCTTCGACAGGCTCGTCTTTAATCTGTTGCGGGTCGCTCACGCCGGCCCTCTGCTGGGATTCATCGATGGAAGGGAAATTGGTGTTCGCGATTTGGAAGCGGCAACATCGTCAGAAAAACCGCGTCGGACGGCGCAGCGTTTCGGGCGTGTGCCGCGCCACGCGCGCCGCGCCTGACTGGACGCGCGTCTTGCGCACCGACGTACGCTTATACCAGTTCGGAATGGCACTCTGCTTGACGCGCCAGTTCTTGCGTTTGCCTGACGAGGCACTGCTGTCCGAGGAAGAGCGCCAGGTATCGCCGGAAACATGCGTCAGGTTCGGGTCGCCGCCGCCCGCGACGCTGTCGGACACCGACGTGCCGCGCTTCCAGGCATCGTTGAGTTCGGCTTCGTGCTGGCGCAAATTGTCGTGAATGGTGTTCTCGACGTTCGATGCCGCCGTCTCGAACTCCGTGCGCATCTTCTTCAATTCGTCGAGTTCCATCTCACGCGAGACTTCGGCCTTGACGTCGTTGATATACCGCTGCGCGCGCCCGAACAGTGCGCCGGCCGTCCGTGCCACGCCGGGCAAGCGTTCCGGCCCGAGCACCACAAGCGCGACGACGCCGATCAGCGCCATTTTGGTCAGACCGAGGTCAAGCATGGAATCGAAGATCCTGAAGGTGACGAATGAATATGGCCGGCGCTACGCCTACCGGACCCGCTCGCTTACCGGTAGTCGCTCGAACGCGTCTTGTCCTTCGCTTCCACGTCGACCGCGCCGTTGCGCGGCAGTTCGCGTTGTTCGGCCGGCGTTTCGCCTTCCTTCATGCCTTCCTTGAAACCCTTCACCGCGCCGCCCAGATCGCCGCCAATATTACGCAGCTTCTTGGTGCCGAAAACCAGTGCGACGATCAACAACACGATCAACCAATGCCAAATGCTTAACGAACCCATGACTGAAAACTCTCCTTGACCTCGCCGCATGTGCCCGCGGCGAAGAATGTGGACCCTGCGGTCCGAGCCGGAGCGCTGACGCTCCGCTGATTAAACCGACATTTTGCGCGCGCAATATTGCGATGAAAAGACGCTTTCGATTTCATTACATCGCAATCGGCGCTTTATTGCCCGAAAGTGGTCCATTTCCACGCCGCCAAGCTAACCCATCCTGCGCCATGGCCGTTCCCCGGCGAGGATATGGGCATGAATGTGATAAACCTCTTGCCCGCCGCCCGGCCCCGTATTGATGACCGTGCGGAATCCCGTATCGCCACCGGTGTATGCAACGCCCAATTCCTTGGCGAGCCGCGCCGTCAGGCTCAGCATTCTACCAAGCAGCGGCGCGTCGGCTTCGGTACAACTCGAGAGCGTCTCAATATGTGTACGCGGAATCACGAGCACATGAACGGGAGCAGCCGGATTGATATCGTGAAAAGCAACGAATTCATCGTCTTCGTGGACTTTCTTGCTCGGAATTTCTCCCGCAGCGATCTTGCAGAAAATACAGTTCTCTTGGCTCATGTGTTTTGCGGGTGATCCCGGTTATCGATGCGCGTTGAGGGTTGGGTTTCAGACCCAGGCGCGTGGTTGCAATGACTTGTTTTCGTACAAAAACAGCCAGCCTTTTATAACCCGATATAACGTCCAGATTCCGACCACGGCCAGGATAGGAAACCCTATCAGCACCCAGATCAGCGCAACGCCAATCACATGGCCGAGCAGCGCCCACCAAAAAGTACGGATCTGCCATTGGAAATGCGCCTCGTACGGCGTGCCGGCGACGTCGTCACGTTTCAGATAATTGATGATGATCGCGATCAGCACCGTCAATCCGCCCGTCAGCCAATAGGCCGCGTAGAGCGCGTACAGCACGTGCGTCAACGTGCGCAGGCTGCGCAGCCGCTCGGAATCGGCCGGGTTCTCGTAGACGGGCGGTGGGTAAGGTTCGTACGGCTGATTCATTTCATCCTCCTGATGCCCGTCGATGCAAAGCGGCGCCCGCTTTCAGCGGCCGTTTTCGTCCTGCTCGCGATCGCGGGACTTGCGCAACGCTTTCTCTTCGATCCCCGACGTACCTTCGCGCCGTTCGAGTTCCGCGATGACTTCCGCCGGACCGAGATCGAAATGAGACAGCATCACAAGACAATGGAACCACAAGTCGGCCACTTCGCCGACAAGCGCCTTGGGCGCGCCACCGTGGCGCGCATCCTTGGCGGCCAACACGACTTCGGTGGCTTCTTCGCCGATTTTTTTCAGAACGGCGTCGTCACCTTTATGAAAGAGTCGGGAAACATAGGATTGTTCCGGGTCCCCGCCCTTGCGGCTGTCGATAATTGCCGCGAGGCGCAGCAGCGTGTCTTGCGTGGAAATCGTAGGCTCGGTCATTACTTGTAGATATGTTCGGGGTCCATCAGGACGGGTTCTACGGCGACCCAATCGCCCGTTTCCACCGATCCCTCGAATTTCTGGAAAAAGCACGAGTGACGGCCGGTATGGCAGGCAATGCCCGACACTTGCTCGACCTTCAGCAAGACGACGTCTTCGTCGCAATCGAGCCGGACTTCGTGCACGTGCTGGACGTGTCCCGACTCTTCGCCCTTGAACCAGAGGCGCTTGCGTGAGCGTGAGTAGTACACAGCGCGTTTCAATTCGATGGTCTTCGCCAACGCTTCGCGGTTCATCCACGCGAACATCAGCACGTCGCCGGTGGCAGATTCCTGCGCGATTACCGGCACAAGGCCGTTGTCGTCCCACTTGACCTTGTCCAGCCAGCCCGCCGCTTCAGTTTGTACAGTCACCGCTTAAATCCTCACCGATATACCCTGGTCCGCCATGAAGCGTTTTGCTTCGCCAACCGTGTGTTCGCCATAGTGGAAGATGCTGGCGGCAAGCACCGCATCCGCATGACCTTGTGTGATGCCGTCGGCGAGGTGTGCAAGCGACCCTACGCCGCCCGAAGCAATGACAGGAATCGAAATCGCGTCCGATACCGCGCGTGTCAGCGCAAGATCGAACCCGCTCTTGGTCCCGTCCCGATCCATGCTGGTCAGCAGGATTTCTCCCGCGCCGAGTTCGGCCATCTTGCGCGCCCATTCAATGACGTCGAGCCCGGTATTCTTGCGGCCGCCGTGCGTGAACACTTCCCACCGAGGCGTCTCGCTGTCGGCGCTGACGCGTTTTGCATCGATGGCGACCACAATGCATTGCGACCCGTGTTTGTCCGACGCGTCGCGCACGAGTTGCGGGTTCGATACCGCCGACGAGTTCATGCTGATCTTGTCGGCGCCCGCGTTCAGCAAGCGCCGGACATCTTCCACCGCACGCACGCCACCGCCCACGGTCAGCGGAATAAAGACCTGCGACGCCACCTGTTCGATGATCGGCAGGATCAGGTCGCGCTGATCGGAGGTCGCGGTGATGTCAAGGAATGTGAGTTCGTCGGCGCCTTGATCGTCGTATCGGCGGGCGATTTCAACGGGGTCGCCCGCGTCGCGCAATTCGAGGAAATTGACGCCCTTGACCACGCGGCCGGCAGTGACGTCGAGACAAGGGATGATGCGTTTAGCGAGAGCCATAGTCTTGCGAATGCCGTTTTGCTGCGGGTAAATGACGAAAGCGCAGCGGCTTCAAACGAGAAACCGCCAGCGAGAGAAAGATGCTGTGTCGGCGCAATTGCGCATTCAGCGGCCGCCCAAGATATACGGAAACCCTGAACCAGCGCCGTTAGGCACGCTATTTCAAGCGTCGTCCGCTTCCCGCAGCTTGTCGGCACGGGCTTGTGCAGCGGCAAAATCCAGATCGCCGGAATAAATCGCGCGCCCACAAATCACGCCCTCAATGCCTTCGTCTTCGACTTCGCACAGGGAGTCGATGTCAGCAATGTTTGACAACCCGCCGCTCGCAATCACAGGAATCTTGACGGCTTGCGCGAGGCGTACCGTTGCTTCAATGTTGATGCCCTGCAACATGCCGTCGCGGCCAATGTCCGTGTAGATAATCGATTCGCAGCCGTAGTCTTCGAACTTGCGCCCAAGGTCGATGACTTCATGGCCGGTCAGCTTGCTCCAGCCGTCCGTTGCCACCTTGCCGTCCTTGGCGTCCAGTCCCACGATGATATGACCCGCAAAAGCGGTGCACGCATCCTGGAGAAAGCCCGGATTTTTCACCGCCGCCGTGCCAATGATCACGTACTCCAGACCGTCGTCCAGATAGCGCTCGATGGTATTCAGATCGCGGATACCGCCGCCAAGCTGCACCGGAATGTCGCTGCCGACTTCCTTGATGATCGCCCGGATGGCGTCCTCGTTTTTTGGTTTGCCGGCAAATGCGCCGTTCAGGTCGACGAGATGCAGCCGCCGCGCGCCCCGCTCGAGCCAGAGCCGGGCCATTGCCGCCGGATCTTCGGAAAAAATGGTCGCCTGGTCCATATCGCCTTGTTTGAGGCGTACGCACTGACCGTCTTTTAGATCGATGGCCGGAATGAGCAACATAAGAAATAGCGTTAAAGGAAAGGGTTGATCGAACGATTGCGAGCGGCGCCAAGCGCCTCTTTTCGCTTATCGTTTCGCTAGTGTAGTACAAGTAATGCGAGCGCCACGGCTGCAAACGGCATAAGGCAAAACGTCAAAAAACACGCTCACGGATTCCAGTGAACGAAGTTCCGATACAGCCGCAAACCGGCGTCGGCGCTCTTCTCCGGATGGAATTGCGTAGCGAACAGATTATCGCGAGCAATCGCCGATGTGAACGGCGCGCCGTACAGGGTTTCGCCCGATGTGTGCGCCGGATTGTCCGGGACACCGTAATAACTGTGCACGAAATAGAAGAACGATTCGTCGGGCACGCCTTCCCAGATCGGATGCGGCTGCGTCTGGCGCACGCGGTTCCAGCCCATTTGCGGTACTTTGAAACGCGAACCGTCGTCCTGCAACTTCCCTTCGAGGGCGAACCGCACGACTTTGCCCGGCACGAGGCCAAGACCATTCGTGCCGCCCGCGCCGCCTTCCTCGCTCCAGTCGAACAGCATCTGCTCGCCCACGCACACGCCCAGCATGGGCTTGTTGCGCGCGGCTTCCATTACGGCGTCCTGCAGGCCCGATGCGCTGAAATGCGCCATGCAGTCGCGCATTGCGCCCTGCCCCGGCAATACGATCCGGTCAGCGGCGCGAATGGCTTCGGGCTGCTCGACGATCGCCACGTCCGCTTCCGGCGCGGCGTGCCGCAGCGCCTGATACACGGAGCGCAGGTTGCCCATGCCGTAGTCCACGATTGCTATCGAAGTTTTCATCGAAGTCATTAAAACAACGCTATTTCAGGGAGGGAATCAACGCCTTCAATCCATTGACGATAAATTCAACCGCCAGTGCCGACAACATCAACCCCATCAGCCGCGTACCAATATTGATACCCGTACGGCCAACCCAGGTGGCGATGGGTTCGGCCAGGCTCATCGCGCCATAACACAGCACGGCCAGCACGCCGCCGATCATGACGAGACCAATGCGGTCGTACCAGTGCGCCACGCTTGCAGAATAGATGATTACCGTACTGATGGAACCCGGTCCGGTCAAAAGCGGAATGGCGAGCGGCACGACCGCAATGCTGTTCTTGATCTCCGCTTCGTGCCGTTCTTCCGGCGTCGAGCGCGCGTTGCCCGTCTGCGCGTTCAGCATGTTGATGGCCATCAGCAACATGATGATTCCGCCGCCCACTTCAAGCGAACCGACCGAAATGCCGAAGAACGCAATAATCTGCTGGCCGAGCAACGCCGTCACGGCGATCACGCAAAACACCGAAATGGACGCGACCCGGATCGTGCCCGCTTTTTCCGAACGCGACATTTCGGTCGTCAGGCTCAGAAAAAACGGAATCGCGCCGACCGGATTGATCAGCGCGAGCAGCGATATAAACGATTTGAGTAGGTTCATCGAGGGCCGCCGGGCTTCCGCGGAAGCGAGCCGTGGCGTTTATCCGGCTTTATAGACTGCCCTTGGTCGATGGAATCTGTCCCGCCGCGCGTTCGTCCAGTTCCACGGCCATGCGCAGCGCACGCCCGAACGCCTTGAACACGGTTTCCACCTGATGATGCGCATTGATGCCGCGCAAATTATCGATGTGAAGCGTCACGCCCGCGTGATTCACGAAGCCGCGAAAAAATTCGATGGTGAGATCGACGTCGAACGTACCAATGCGCGCACGCGTGAACGGCACGTGGAATTCCAGGCCCGGACGGCCCGAAAAGTCGATGACCACGCGCGACAACGCTTCGTCGAGCGGCACGTACGAATGGCCGTATCGGCGGATGCCCTTGCGGTCGCCAATGGCCTTCGCCACCGCCTGGCCCAACGTGATGCCCGTGTCTTCGACCGTGTGATGGTCGTCGATATGAAGGTCGCCATGCGCTTCGACGTCGAGGTCGATCAAGCCGTGACGCGCGATCTGGTCAAGCATGTGGTCGAGAAACGGCACGCCGGTGGCGAGCGTTTGGCGGCCGGTGCCATCCAAGTCGAGCTTCACACGGATCTGCGTTTCGCTGGTGTTGCGAACGACTTCCGCAATGCGCATGGTATTTCCTTCGAAACTTTTAAGAGAATTATTTCAGTGCAGCGCGAGTTTCAGAGCGGCGATCATTTGCGCATTCTCATCTGCCGATCCAACCGTCAAACGCACGCAATTTGCCAGTAACGGATGCATTTTACTCACGTTTTTGATCAAAACCCGCGATGTCAGCAGGGTTTCGAAGACGGTTGCTGCATCTGGAACACGAACCAGCAGAAAGTTGCCGGCGCTGGGATAAACGGTCGCGCCGGGAAGCGCCGCGACGGCCTGTTCCAGACGTGTGCGTTCGGCGCGAAGTTCGGCAGCCTGGGCATCCAGCACGTCGAGGTGATCGAGCATGAAATCCGCCGTAGCCTGCGTCAGCACGTTGACGTTGTAGGGCGGGCGCACCTTGTCGAATTCCGTGATCCACGACGCCTTTCCCGCGAGATAACCCAGGCGGATTCCGGCAAGGCCGAGTTTCGACATCGTGCGCATGACCACCACGTTGTCGAAATCGGAGGCCCGCGGCAGCCAGCTTTGCTGCGCGAATGGCTGATAGGCTTCATCGATTACGACCAGGCTTTTCGACGCCGCCGCGATCACGCGTTCCATGTCGGCGCTGTCGTAGAGCGTGCCCGTGGGATTGTTCGGATACGCGAGATACACCAGCGCCGGATCGTGCATTTCGATGGCGGCGATCAGCGTGTCTGCGTCGAGGGTGAAATCGGCGTTCAGCGGCACGCCAACGAATTCCAGCCCCGCGAATTTCGCCGAGATCGCGTACATCACAAAGCCGGGAACCGGCGCGATGACCTTGGCGCCCGGCTTCGCGCACGCCGTCGACATCATGCTGATGAGTTCGTCCGAACCGTTGCCGAGCAGCACTTCGCACGCAGCGGGAACCTGCATCACGCGCTTGATCTTTTCGATCAACGCCGCCGGACGCGGCTCCGGATAGCGATTCAATGCGACATCGGCGAGCCGGTTGCCGAGTTCAGCCGCGAGCGGCGCCGGCAGCCTGTACGGATTTTCCATTGCGTCGAGCTTCACCAGACCGGTGGAATCCGGCACGGGATAGCACGTCATGGCAAGGACGTCGGGGCGGAGAATGTCTTGTGGTCGTGTCATGGTCTTCGAACTTCCGGGCGGCTTTCGAGCCGCCTCCTATTTGTATGTGTGGTTACTGCGCCGTGTTTTTCATCCGGTACTCAGCGCTGCGGGCATGTGCCTGCAAGCCTTCGCCGTAAGCCAGTTCCGCTGCAATTTCCCCGAGCGTCTGCGCACCTTCCGCGCTGACTTCAATCACGCTCGAACGCTTCAGGAAATCGTACACGCCAAGTGGCGACGAAAACCGCGCCGTACGCGATGTCGGCAGCACGTGATTCGGTCCCGCGCAATAATCGCCGAGACTTTCGCTCGTGTAACGGCCGAGGAACATCGCGCCCGCGTGACGGATCAGCGCCGCCCATTGATGCGGATCGAGCGCGGAAATCTCGAGGTGCTCCGGCGCAATGTCATTGGCGATCGCGCACGCCTCGTTCATGTCGGCGACCTTGATCAGCGCGCCGCGATCTTCCAGCGAGCGCTGAATCACGTCGCGACGCGGCAGCGTGGGCAGCAACTCATTGATCGCGTCTTCCACGCGCTGAATGAACGCCGCGTCCGGGCACAGCAGGATGGATTGCGCGAGTTCGTCGTGCTCGGCTTGCGAGAAAAGGTCCATCGCGACCCAGCGCGGGTCCGTGGTTCCGTCGCAGATAATCAGGATTTCCGACGGTCCCGCAATCATGTCGATGCCAACCGTGCCGAACACCCGCCGTTTCGCCGACGCCACATACGCGTTGCCGGGGCCGCAGATCTTATCGACGGCGGGAATGGATTGCGTGCCGTACGCAAGCGCGCCAACCGCTTGCGCGCCGCCGATGGTGAACACGCGATCCACGCCGCCAAGCAACGCGGCGGCGAGCACGAGCGGATTTTTTACGCCATCGGGCGTGGGCACGACCATCACGATTTCCTTCACGCCGGCAACGCGCGCGGGAATTGCGTTCATCAACACCGACGACGGATACGCCGCCTTGCCGCCCGGCACGTAGATTCCGGCGCGGTCGAGCGGCGTGACTTTCTGGCCGAGCACGGTGCCGTCTGCCTCCGTGTATTGCCAGCTATGACTGCCGCATTCGATTTTTTGCTTCTCGTGATAACCGCGCACGCGCGCCGCCGCCGCTTCCAGCGCGGCGCGGCGTTTTGGCTCAAGCCCTTCCAGTGCCGCTTCCAGCTCGGATTGCGGCAATTCCAGCGATGCCACGCTTTCCGCCTTCAGCCGGTCGAACCTGTTCGTGTAGTCGAGGACCGCTTCGTCGCCACGTTTTTTGACATCGGCGAGAATTTGCGCGACAGAGCGCTCGATGGCTTCGTCCTCGCTCGCCTCGAACGCGAGCACCGCGTGCAGCGCCGTGTGAAAACCGTTGGCGCTGGAATCGAGTTTGCGAATCTTGATAGACATGATGCTGGTATCCGTTGGTTTGCCTTGGCTTATAAAGCCTCAGGCGCTCGCCGACGCGCGTTCGAACGCATCGAGGTAAGGTTTCAACGCGGCGCGCTTCAGCTTCAGCGCGGCCTGGTTGACGACCAGACGCGACGATATTTCCATGATTTCCTCGACTTCGACAAGATCGTTCGCGCGCAATGTATTACCCGAACTAACCAGATCGACGATAGCGTCGGCCAGACCAACCAGCGGCGCGAGTTCCATGGATCCGTACAGCTTGATCAAATCAACGTGGACGCCCTTCGCCGCGAAATGCTCTCGCGCCACTTCAACATATTTTGTCGCCACACGCAGCCGCGCGCCTTGTCGCACGGCGGATTCGTAGTCGAAACCGTTCTTCACCGCGACGGACATCCGGCAGCGCGCAATGTTCAGGTCGACCGGCTGATACAACCCGCCGCCGCCATGCTCGATCAACACGTCCTTGCCCGCCACGCCGAAATCCGCAGCGCCATATTCCACGTAAGTAGGGACATCGGTTGCACGCACGATGATCACGCGCAGATTCGGATTCGTGGTCGGCAAGATCAGCTTGCGCGACGTCTCGGGGTCCTCGGTCACTTCAACGCCAGCCGAAGCGAGCAGCGGCAGCGTTTCCTCGAAGATGCGTCCCTTCGACAAAGCCAGCGTCAAGATCGCGCCCGGCTGCACCGACGCGGAAGTCTGCAGTGAACTCATTGCTCCACCCCGCCGCCCTTGATGCGCCGCACGTTCGCGCCGACGGTCGTCAGCTTGCTCTCCATGCGGTCGTAGCCGCGATCGAGGTGATAAATCCGGTCGATGAGCGTCTCGCCTTCCGCACACATGGCCGCGATCACCAGACTCGCCGACGCCCGCAAATCCGTCGCCATGACTTTCGCGCCCGACAGTTTCTGCACGCCGGTAACGAGCGCCGTGTTTCCGTCGATGGTAATGCTCGCGCCCAGGCGATTCAGTTCCTGCACGTGCATGAACCGGTTTTCGAAGATGGTTTCGACCGCTTGCGACGTGCCGCTGGCCAGGGTGTTGAGCGCCATGAATTGCGCCTGCATGTCGGTCGGGAACGCCGGATACTCCGATGTGCGGAAGCTCACCGCATTCGGCCGCTTGTTCATGCGCACGCGAATCCAGTTCTCGCCTTCTTCAACCGACACACCCGCTTCGTGCAGCTTTTCGATCACCGCTTCGAGCAACGACGGATTCACGTTGCGCAACGTGACGTCGCCACCGGTTGCCGCAACGGCGCAAAGAAACGTGCCCGCTTCAATACGATCCGGCACGACCGAATGCCGCGCGCCGTGCAACGTGTCCACGCCCTGAATCACCAGCCGATCCGACCCGATACCCTCGATCCTTGCGCCCATTGCGACGAGCAGGTTCGCAAGGTCGCTCACTTCCGGCTCGCGCGCCGCGTTCTCGATAACCGTTTCGCCGTCCGCCAGCACCGCCGCCATCAGCAGGTTTTCCGTGCCGGTGACGGTAATCATGTCGGTGACAATGCGCGCGCCTTTCAACCGCTTCGCCCGCGCCTCGATGAAACCATGCTCGATCGTGATCTCGGCGCCCATCGCCTGAAGGCCCTTGATGTGCTGATCGACTGGACGCGCGCCGATTGCGCAGCCGCCCGGCAACGACACCTTCGCTTCGCCGAAGCGCGCGACCAGCGGCCCGAGCACAAGAATGGATGCACGCATGGTCTTGACCATTTCGTACGGCGCCACGAGGTTGTCCACCTTCGATGCATTCAGCGTGACACGTCCGTCCGCCGACTCCGAGCGCAAGCCCATCTGGTTGAGCAATTTGAGCATCGTGCGCACGTCCTGCAGATTGGGCACGTTTTCCAGATGCACGTCGTCGGCCGTCAGCAAGCTGGCGCAGAGAATCGGCAACGCCGCGTTCTTCGCACCCGATACAACGATTTCGCCCGAGAGCTTTGCGCCCCCGACAATCACGAGTTTGTCCATGCCTGGCGTTCCTTCTACTGAGCTTCCTGCAGCGGCGCCGTTGTCGGCGTCGCGGTTGTCTTGAGTGAATCGCACTAAATTTCCAGCTTATCGGTTGACGGGTGATGCATCGAATGCACGAGAAACAAAGGAACGCTCAGGCCGGTTTCCACTCGGCGGGCGTCAGCGTCTTCATGCTCAGCGCGTGGATTTCCGCGCGCATGCGGTCGCCAAGCGCCGCGTACACGAGTTGATGACGCGCAATGGGCCGCTTGCCTTCGAACGCATCGCTCACGATGGTCGCAAAGAAATGCTGGCCGTCGCCTTCTACTTCAACGTGCTGGCAAGCGAGGCCGCCAGCAATGTAGTCTTTCACTTGCTCGGGAGTCGGCAACATGGATTTCTCCTGGAAATTGAGCGAAATCGGTTAATCCGCGCCTAGTGGCGCAACTTGTAGCCGCTTGCCAGCAGGCGCATGGCGATGACAGCCAGCACGATGAAAAACCCGCCGACAATACCCAGGCTCGCAAGCGGACTGACGTCGGACATGCCAAAGAAACCGTAGCGAAATCCATCGATCATGTAGAAAAACGGATTGAGCCGCGACACTTCGCGCCAGATGGGCGGCAGCGTATGCGTGGAGTAGAACACGCCCGACAGGAACGTCAGCGGCATGATCAGGAAATTCTGGAACGCGGCGAGCTGGTCGAATTTATCCGCCCAGACACCGGCGATCAATCCGAGTGTTCCCAGGATTGCCGATCCGAGCATGGCGAAGGCAAGGATATAGAGCGGCGCGCTGAAGCTCATCGGAATAAACCATACGGTCACGATGAATACGCCAAAACCGACCGCCAGTCCGCGTACCACGGATGCCAGCACGTACGCGAAGAACATTTCCCAGTGCGAAAGCGGAGGCAGCAGGACGAACACAAGGTTGCCGGTGATCTTCGACTGGATCAGCGACGAAGAGCTATTCGCGAAGGCATTCTGCAGCACGCTCATCATGACGAGGCCGGGCACCAGGAAACTCGTATAGGCCACGCCCGGATATACCTCGACGTGACTGGTCAGCGCGTGACCGAAGATCATCAAATAGAGCAAGGCCGTGATCACCGGCGCGAGCACGGTCTGGAAGGCGACCTTGTAGAAACGCAGAATCTCTTTATAAAACAGAGTGCGAAAGCCGCTCATGACAAGCCCTCGACCACTTCCGGTCCGTTCATCACCTGCACGAACACATCCTCCAGATCCGCTTTGCGGACATCGATTTCATCGAACGTGCAACCCGCCGCGCGACATTTCGCGAGGATCGGCTCGACGTCGTCATAGCTTGACAGGCGCAGCAGATGATTCGTGCCGGAGGTCGCGCGCGGGTCGATTTCCAGCGCGCGCAACTCGACGGGAAGAAAACCTTGGGAGAACCGCAGCGAAAGCTGCATGCCGGCGAAGCGCTGCAAGAGCGTGCTGGTTCGTTCGAGTGCAACTACTTCGCCGCGCCGCAACATGGCGAGCCGATCGCACAGCGCTTCGGCTTCTTCCAGATAGTGCGTGGTCAGCACAATGGTGTGACCTTCGCGATTCAGGCGCGAGATGAACTTCCACAGCGTCTGCCGCAATTCGACATCCACACCCGCAGTCGGCTCGTCGAGCACGATCACCGGCGGCTTGTGCACCAGCGCCTGCGCCACCAGCACGCGGCGTTTCATGCCGCCCGAAAGTGCGCGCGTGTTGACATCGGCTTTCTCGGTGAGATCGAGATTCGCCATGATTTCATCGATCCAGTCGTCGTTCTTGCGCAAGCCGAAGTAGCCGGACTGGATGCGCAGCGATTCGCGAACGGTGAAAAACGGATCGAAAACGAGTTCCTGCGGCACGACGCCGAGCGAGCGGCGGGCATCGCGGAAATCCGTGACCACGTCGTGCCCGCGCACGGAAATCGTGCCGCTATCGGCGCGCGCCAAGCCCGCGAGAATGCTGATGAGAGTGGTTTTACCTGCGCCGTTCGGGCCGAGCAGACCGAAAAACTCGCCCTCCTCGACCACCAGATTCACGCCCTTGAGTGCTTGCAGCTCTTTGTAGCGCTTTTTGACGTTGCGGATTTCTATGGCTGACATTGACAGTGCGCGCGCGTGTTGGGGGCTGCGCCTTTTAGGTGTGCGGATCGGAACCGGAACCCGCCTTTATTACGATGAAAGGCGGAAGATGGGCCGAAAAAACGGTTGATTATAGGCCATCTGCGGCCGAGGGCTGCCGCAAGCGCGTCCATGACAACCCTGTCCGGTGCGTCTCGTCTGTATTGAAACAGCATCGAAACGCGCCAGTAGTTCAGCCAGACAGGGTCAATGTCGGAAGGTGAGAAGCGTATTGACGCCGTAGGCTTGCGCGAGACTGGCAAGCCCGGAAGGGAGATTTATCACGTCGAGCGCCGTACCGCGCGCGGCGGCGGCACGCTGCCATGCGATCAAAACAGCAAGCGCCGAGGAATCGAACTGCTTGAGCGGCGCGCAATCCACTTCGGTCGCGCCCGCTGCTATGCGCGACAAACCCGCCTCCAGCGCACTCCTGGCGCTGTCGTGCGTGAGGGTCGCGGCGGTTTCGAAGCGACTCACGATGCCTTGCCGTTTGCCAGTTGCTGGTTACGCGTGGTCAGGAACTGCAGCAGGCCGGAGACGCCATGTTGCTGGATCTGCTCGTTGAATTGCTGCTGGTAAGCCTGGATCAGCCACGCGCCGAGCACGTTGATGTCGTAGACCTTCCAACCCTGCGGCGTCTTGTACAGACGATAGTCGAGCTGGATCGGCGAACCGTTGTTCACCACGACCGAGCGCACCACGACGTCGGTATCGCTCGGATCCGCGCGGAACGGCTTGTACTGGACCTGCTGGTCACGAACCTGCGCCAACGCGCCCGAGTATGTGCGAATCAGCAGCATCTTGAATTGCTCGACGATCTGCTTTTGCTGCTCCGGCGTAGCCGTATTCCAGTTGCGGCCCATCACCAGACGCGTGGTGCGCGTGAAGTCCGTGTACGGCAGGATCTTTTCGTTCACCAGTTCCGTGATGCGCGTGATATTGCCCGACTGGATCTGCTTGTCCGCCTTGATCTGGTCGAGAACCTGCGTTGTCACCGTCTTTACCAGACCATCTGGCGTCGACATGTCGGCGGATTGAGCGAACGCGCCGGTGCAAAAGGCCACCAACACAGCAAACAGGGGAAGCAAGAATAATTTTTTCATTAAGGACTCTGCAAAAAAAGTGGCCTGGGTTTGAGCGTGGCGCGCTCCATGAGTTCATCGCCACGCTGTTACCAGCCGTCAAAACACTTTCTATATATTACTGGCGCTTGGCATATCGCGCTTTTTCCACGATGCAACCCGCGCCACGCACCGCCTCGCACAACCTCAGCGCAGCTTGAACGACGGGAACGACGGAATCCGCGGCGGCACCATGCGATCCGCGGGAACACCCGTTGCGCCTGGCGCGCTCGCCGGCGCCGCGGCCGAAGCCGCTTGCGGCGCCGATGCCGATCCCGCCGGCGGCGACGCCAATACACCAGAAGCAGCGCCCGGGCCTGCTGCCGGCGCGTTCACATCGTCGTACTTGGGCAGCGGCTCCGCGCCGTTATCGCCGTAATCCGGCACCGCGTTGTTGTCCTGATTGCCAAGCAGATACTGCCGGCGTTGCAGGTACGCGTTACGAACGAACGAGTATTTGTCGAGCGCGGCGTCCGCCAGCACGTCGCTCGCACCCAGCAAATTCGCCCGCGTGTTGACCAGTTCTACACCGAAAAGCGTCGTGCGGAACCAGGTCGGATCCACGTAACTCGTCACATTGCCAAAATAGTCGACCACCGTACCCGCCGTGTCACGCACCGTGCTCGGCCCGAGCAATGGCAACACCACATAGGGACCCGCCGGCACGCCGTAATGGCCGAGCGTCAAGCCGAAATCCTCGGTGTGCTTCGGAAGCCCGGCGACGCTCGCGATGTCGAAAATCCCGGCCACGCCGAAGATCGAGTTCATCACCACGCGCATGATGTCCGACACGCCATCGGCAATCTTCAACTGCACGAGATTGTTCGCGGCCGTGTAGATATCGCCGATATTGCCGAAGAAGTTCGTGACGCCGTCGCGCACCGGCTGCGGCGTGATGAACACATAACCCTTCGCAATCGGCTTGAGCGCGATCTGGTCGATCTTGTCGTTGATCGTGAACATCGTCCGGTTGTAGCTCTCGAACGGGTCGCCCTTGGTCGGCGTGGTCACCGTCGCGCATCCGGCAAGCACTGCCACCGCGAGTATCACGGCCGCGTTTTTTACGCGCATTGCCTGCATTGTTCTTCTCCTTATTGTCGCTGACCCGGAGGCTGCCCTGTACTGCGAAATATGCCAGCCTCCGACTGCGTGAATCTTGCTGAATCAATATGTCCGGATCATTGACCTGCAGCGCTCGCGCCCATTGCGCTTGCCG
Source organism: Caballeronia sordidicola (assembly GCF_001544455.2). Lineage (GTDB taxonomy): Bacteria > Pseudomonadota > Gammaproteobacteria > Burkholderiales > Burkholderiaceae > Caballeronia > Caballeronia sordidicola. The sequence continues at coordinate 81,692 of NZ_FCOC02000022.1, read as the reverse complement.
CACCCGGGAACGCCGGCGCGGCCGGGGCAGCAGACGATGCCGGCTTGGATGCACCCGAATCCGCCGCCTTGTTGTACAGGAACTGGCCGATCAGGTTCTCCAGGACCACGGCCGATTGCGTCATGGAAATGGTGTCGCCGCTTTTGAGCATCTGGTCGTCGCCGCCCGGCTCCAGGCCAATGTACTGTTCGCCAAGCAAGCCCGACGTCAGGATCTTCGCCGACGAATCCTTCGGAAACTGATATTGCTTGTCGATATCGATCGTGACTTGCGCCTGATACGTATTCTGGTCAAAGCCAATGTTCGCAACGCGGCCCACCGTCACGCCCGCGCTTTTCACCGGCGCGCGCGGCTTCAATCCGCCGATGTTGTCGAATTTCAGCTTGACCGGATAGGTCGGCTGAAAAGACATGGCGTTCATATTGCCGGCCTTCAGTGCAAGAAATAACAGCGCTATGAAACCCAGCACCACGAAGAGGCCGACCCAAAAGTCGAGAGCAGCAGTCTTTTTCATCGTCTTCCCAAAGAATCTTGTAGCAGTTTTTGCGTGAGGGTCTGTGCCCTGCACAACGTCTGCAACCTGACAAACCAGGCCGCAGGCCGAACGATCAGTTGAACATCAGCGCGGTCAGCAAAAAGTCCAGTCCGAGCACCGCCAGCGAGCCGTACACCACCGTTTTCGTGGTCGCGCGCGAGACCCCTTCCGGCGTGGGCTGGGCTTCATAACCCTGGAACAGCGCGATGAACGTGACCGCGAAGCCGAACACAATGCTCTTGATCACGCCATTGCCCACGTCGCTCCAGACGTCCACGCCACCCTGCATTTGCGACCAGAAAGCGCCCGGATCCACGCCGATCATCAGCACGCCGACCACATAGCCGCCGAAAATGCCCACCGCGCTGAAAATCGCGGCCAGCACCGGCATGGCGATAATCCCGGCCCAGAAGCGGGGCGCCACGACCACCTTGAGCGGATCGACGGCCATCATTTCCATGGCGGTGAGTTGCTCGCCCGCTTTCATGAGGCCAATTTCAGCCGTCAGCGACGTACCCGCGCGGCCCGCGAACAGCAAGGCCGTCACCACCGGCCCGAGTTCCCGCACCAGCGAAAGCGCGACCAGGAGGCCGAGTGCTTGCTCGGAGCCGTATCGGTTGAGTGTGAGATAACCCTGCAAGCCGAGCACGAAGCCGACGAACAAACCCGACACGCCAATGATCAGCAGCGAATAATTGCCGACGAAGTGAATCTGTTTCGTGACAAGGCGCGGGCGGCGCAGCAACGGGAAGAATTCGACGACAAGACGCAGGAACATGCGCGTCGCATATCCGATCGTGCCGAAGCTGCCGAGCACCGAGCGTCCGATGGCGCTGATCATGCCTTTGCTCCGATACCAAAGTCCGCCGCCAGCGGCGTCGTGCTTGGATAGTGAAATTTGAAGGGACCATCTGGCGCGCCGTCGATGAACTGACGCACCGACGGTTCCTGCGATGCCCGCAACTCCGCCGGCGTGCCTTCGGCCAGAATCCCGCCGTTCGCGATGAAATACACGTAATCGGCAATGGCGAACGATTCCGGCACGTCGTGCGTGACCAGAATGGACGTGGCGCCCAGCGCGCTATTGAGCGTGCGGATCAGGTTGGCCGTGATGCCGAGTGAAATGGGATCCAGCCCGGCGAACGGCTCGTCGTACATCATCAGTTCGGGATCGAGCGCGATTGCACGTGCAAGCGCCACGCGGCGCGCCATGCCGCCCGATATCTCCGATGGCGACAAGTCCCGCGCGCCACGCAGCCCGACCGCGTTGAGCTTCATCAGCACGAGGTCGCGCAGGAGTTCCTCGGGGAGATCGGTGTGTTCGCGCAGCGGGAACGCGACGTTGTCGAAAACGGTCTGGTCGGTGAAAAGCGCGCCGAACTGGAACAGCATGCCCATTTTGCGGCGAAGTTCGTAGAGGCCGTCGCGCGTCTGCGCGCCGACGTCCTTGCCGCCGAAAAGCACCTGGCCTTTCTGCGCCTTCACGAGGCCGCCGATCAGCCGCAGCACGGTGGTCTTGCCGCAGCCGGAGCCGCCCATGACGGCCACGACCTGACCGCGCTTGAAGCGCATGTTCAGGTTCGACAGGATGAGCCGCTCGCCGTAGCCGAAATCGACGTCGCGAAGCTCTAGCAAAGTCTCGGGAGAAGCTGACACAGGGGCTGACAATCCTTTTACGCAAGAGGCCGAATTATAGGGCCTGTGCGCTTAAAGCGACGTGACGGTCCCTTTCGACTGATAAAACATATGAAGTTTTTTCCGATTCGGCTGCATTATCGCGCGAATTCCTGTTGCAACGCAGAAACGGCGAAAGCCAGGTCTGGTGCCTCTGTAATGGCGCGCACGACTGCTGCGCTTCCCACACCGGTCGACAACACCTGCTGCAGCACGGCACCATTCACGCCGCCGATTGCAACCAGCGGAACAATCCCGTCGAGCAAACGCACATAGCGTGCCAGACGCGACAAACCTTGCGGCGCAGTCGGCATGACCTTCGTCGTGGTCGGAAAAACCGCGCCGAGCGCAAGATAGCTCGGTTTGAAGTGCAGCGCCTTGAGCATTTCGTAGTAACCGTGCGTTGACAGGCCAAGCTGCAAACCCGCTTGCGCAATGGCGTTCAGGTCGGCCGTTTCGACGTCTTCCTGCCCGAGATGCACGCCATAAGCGCCAGCCGCAATCGCCTCGCGCCAATGATCGTTGATAAAAAGCTGGGCTTGATGCTTCGCGCCGGCTGCTACCGAACGTGCGATTTCCTGCTTCAAGTCGCCCGGATCCGCCGATTTACGGCGCAACTGCACCGTTTTCACGCCCTGGTCCAGCACCCGTTCGACCCAATCCGCGCTTGGCAACACGGCGTACAAACCCAGCCGGTCCGGGCAATGAGCAAACGCCATTGAAGGCGGCGGCAGCAAATTTGCGACCTTCGGGAATGTGTAGAAGTCGACCGGCCATGCATCGAGTTCGTCCAGATTCGACGGACGCCAGGCGAGCGCCAGAACGAGCGCATCGTGCGGCTCGAAACCGCAATCCAGGAATGCGGCCAGAGCCGCGGGCCAATCGTCCGACCACTCGCCTTCCAGCGCGTACTCCACGCCGTCGAGTTGCAAGGTTGCACGGCCGGCTTTGGCGTCGAGCAATCCCACGCCTTCTGCTTCCGGCTTGTTGGACCCGCCGCCCAGTATCAAATCCCCTTTCAGCGGTCGATCCGGCGCGCTCAAACAGATCCGCCATTGCTTCGATGCCGCCGGCCAGTCACCCAAACGCCGCCGAATTCGCTCCGAAGCTTCGAGCAGTTCATCGGCGGGTGGCCAGAAGATTTCCCTGTCCTGCGTCAACATGCTCATGCCGCGCTCCCATCCTGGTGCCAGAACGGCATGCCGACAACCGGCGTGCTCGCCTGCGCGCTATCGCGCTCGGCCATTGGCCCAGCCAGATAAGCCATCCGCCCCGCTTCCACACCCAGCGCAAACGCGCGGGCCATCTGTGGCGGAAACGTGGCCTGCGAGACGGCCGTGTTCAGCAACACGCCGTCGAAACCCCATTCCATGACCTGACACGCGTGGGAAGGCACGCCCAGACCGGCATCGACGATAAGCGGCACATCCGGCAACCGCTCGCGCAGCGTGCGCAATCCGTATGGGTTCGTCACGCCTTTACCCGTACCAATCGGCGCGCCCCACGGCATCAGCGCCTCGCAGCCGACGTCGAGCAGGCGGCGGCCGATCACCAGGTCTTCCGTGCAGTACGGCAGCACCTTGAAGCCTTCGCGAACAAGAATTCCAGCGGCTTCCACGAGGCCGATCGGGTCGGGCTGCAGCGTGTAGTCGTCGCCAATGAGTTCGAGCTTCAGCCACGGGGTATCGAAGAGTTCGCGCGCCATTCGCGCCGTGGTCAGCACTTCGTCCACGGTTTGGCAGCCGGCCGTGTTCGGCAGCAACGCAACGCCGTGGCGCTTGAGCACGTCGAAGAAACCGGCTTCGCCCGTGTTCGACTGGCGCCGCAACGCGACGGTGACCATGCCGGGCCGGGCGGCGTCGATGGAATCCGACAGCGATTGCAGCGACGGATAGCGCGACGTCCCCAGCAACACGCGGCTCGGAAACGGCGTGCCGTAGAGCGTGAGGGTATCGGCGGTGGTGATCGTTAAGGTCATGATCAATTCCTGTATGGAAACGCTCAGCCGCCGGCAACCGGCGAGACAATATCGAGTTTGTCGCCGGCATTGAGCGCTTTCGACGCATGCTCGCCGCGCGCGACGAATTGCCCGTTCAGCGCCACGGCGAACGGCGGCTTCGCGCCGAAAGCGGCGAGCGCGTCGGTGACGGTGGCTGCATCGGGGACGGAAAACGGTTGCTGATTGATGTGGATGTTCATGATGAATCTCAAAGCACAGGCGCGGCTTGTTCGCAGCGCAGCAAGGCGGACCAGCGGGCGTGGTGACGCCAGTCATTGAAGGAGTCGGAATCGGTGACCGCGCCGCCTAGCAGGGCTTGGGCGAGGGTGTTAGCGGTATCGGCGACTTCGGGCGCGATCATGTAGCCGTGCCGATACAACCCGTTCACCCGCAAGGTTCGTGCACCATCCCAGACAATTGCCGGCCGATGATCGGGCAATGTCGGGCGGCATTGTGAATTCAGTTCGAGAATGCGCGCCTCGCCAAAACCCGGATGCACCGCGAACGCCGCGCTCAGCAGTTCCAGCGCGGAGCGCACGGTCACGGGCGACATGTCTTCGCCTTCGACTTCGGTTGCACCGATCACGTACACGTCGTTTTCCTTCGGCGCGATGTAAAGCGGATAGCGCGGATGCAGCAAGCGCACCGGCCGCGTCAGGCCAATACCCGGCGCATGCACGCGCGCCACTTCGCCGCGAATGCCGCGTAGCGCCGGCCACGCGGGTTTGCCGCCGAGACCGCGGCAATCGATCACGAAGCGCGCATCCGGCATCGCATCAATTGTTGTATTCCAGTGAAGATCGACGTTGCGCTCCGCCAGTCCCGCTGCGAGCGCCGCCAGGACCTGACGGTTATCGAGCTGGCCTTCATTGGGAAGCAGCCAGCCCTGCGGGAAGCGCGTACCAAGCGACGGTTCCGCCAACGCGACCTGTTCCCCGGACAGCTTGATAAAACCGTCCTGAAACAGCGCGGACGGCGCATTCGCCCGCAACCTGCGCTCGAACAACGGCGCCTCGGCTCGATCGCCAGCGTGCCAGACGACCAGCGTGCCGTTGCGTTGAAAAAACACCGGTTTGGGCAACTGGGCGATCAATCGAGGCCAGCGTTCCAGCGACGCCGCTCCCAGTTCAGTAATCAGCAATTCGGCGCTGGCAGCTTCGGCAAGCGGCGCGAGCATCGCCGCCGCGACCCAGGCCGCCGACTGCGTGCCGGCCGCATCGCCCCGTTCGTACAACGCCACGCGATGCCCTGCGCCCGCCAGCAGCCACGCGACCAGCCGTCCGCACAGGCCGCCGCCGACGACAGCAAAGTCGTCCCGGCCCGTCAGGACACGCGGATTGGAACGCACAACAGTATTCACGATGACGATGCCTCCTCAGCACACGCGGCAGGACCTACGAGCACGCGTTGCGCATAAAAGAAGTCGAAACCGGGAGGAATGCCGGTTTCGAGCCCTGATTGCACGCGCGGCGCACACAACATGTTCAGGGACGAAACCACGGCGAGATTGCGGCGCCGATACGCACTTACGCGGATCGCGGCCTGCCAATACTGGAAGAGACTGGAAATCCAATTGGGTTTTCCGGAAACTTCCCTCGCCGGTATTACCCGGATCGGGTGCAAAGGGACTCTCTCAGCCTCGCCGCGCATTTTTCCGGTCCATCAAAATCGGAAAACGCGCGCCGAAGCACCCCTGTTTCGTCACCAATCATTAAAACATAAAAGCGAAACGGGCCGCAAACCGGAAAAAGCCGGATATGGATGCGAGCAGTTCGCAGCATCCTCGTCTTTCGCGCGTGCTGCGCACACTCTGGCACAATGCCGCGAACGCCGGGTGCATCTCGTTTTGCGCGGATACAGCAAGGATTAAGGCGCAGTTAAGGCGCGCCCGAAACAATGCTCCGGCGCGCCGTCTTCAAGATCCCGTACGATCCGCGGCGCCCGCCAGGTTACAAATTTGCCGCCGAGCCGGCACGTCCTCAGGAAGCTCATGACCATCACACCTCCCGGCAACACGGAACAAAACGCCGACAAAGTGTCGGCGTGGAGTCTCATCAAGCCTTATTGGGTATCGGAAGAACGCGGCATAGCGTGGCTTTTGCTGATTGCGATCATCGCGATCAACATGACGGTCGTGTACATCAATGTCCGCCTGAACAAATGGAACGCGGACTTCTACAACGCGCTGCAGACCAAGAACGTCCACGACTTTCCGCATCTGCTGATGATCTTCACGGGTCTCGCATTCGCGTACATCCTGCTCGCGGTGTACGGCAGGTATTTGCGGCAGATGCTCGGCTTCCGCTGGCGTCAGTGGCTCACGCACCGCTACCTTGAGCAATGGCTTGGCGATAACGCCTTCTACCGCATAGAACGCGATCGTCTCGCCGATAACCCCGACCAGCGGATCAGCGACGACCTTCAGTCGTTCGCCACGACGACGCTGGCGTTATCGCTGGATCTGTTGTCTACCCTTGTCACGCTTGCCACATTCATCACCATTCTGTGGTCGCTCGCGGGCGCGTTGAGCTTCTCCGTCCTTGGCACGCCGATCACGATTCCGGGCTATATGGTGTGGGCCGCCGCGGGGTATGCCGTGCTCGGATCGCTCCTGATGCAACGGTTCGGCCATCCGCTGGTATCGATCAATTATCAGGCCCAGAAAGTGGAGGCCAACTTCCGCTTCGGCCTGATCCGCATTCGCGAAAACGCGGAACAGATTGCGTTCTACGATGGCGTCGCGACCGAGACCACGACCGCCAAGGGCATCTTTCAAACGATCCGCCAAAACTACTGGCAGATCATGAAATACACCAAGCGGCTGACGTTCGTGCTGGCGTTCTATAGCCAGGTCGCGAACATCTTCCCGATCATGGTCGCCGCGCCGCGCTACTTCGCCGGCGCGTATTCGCTCGGCGTGCTCATGCAGATCAGTTCCGCGTTCGGCACGGTCAGCGACTCGTTTTCGTGGTTCATCAATAGTTATTCGACGTTGGTCGAATGGCGCGCGACCGTGAACCGGCTGCGCGAATTCAAGCGCGTGATGCGCTCCACGCACATCAAGGAAGCCATTTCGCCCGCTACCGCGCACGGTGGGATCAACCTGCATTACGCGAGCACGGACGCACTCGTGACGAAGGGATTGAAGCTGGCGCTGCCCGATGGCAAGCCGCTCGCAAGCGTCGCCGATGTCACCGTGAAGCCCGGTTCGCGCTGGCTCGTGCAAGGGCCGTCGGGTTCAGGCAAGAGCACGTTGATGCGCGCGCTGGCCGGCTTGTGGCCCTTCGGCGATGGCACGATCGACGCGCCCGTCGATGCAAAACTGATGTTCATCCCGCAGCAAAGCTACTTGCCGATCGGCACGTTGAAAGCGGCGCTGAGCTACCCATCGGAAGCATCCATTTTCTCCGATGAAGCCTGCCGGGAAGCACTGCGCGTCTGCAATCTGGCGGCTTATGGCACGCGGCTGGACGAGTCCGGGCACTGGGCAAAGATGATGTCGCCGGGCGAACAGCAACGGCTGGCTGCGGCGCGCGTGTTGCTGCATAAACCGGACTTCATGTTCCTCGACGAAGCCACCAGCGCCCTCGATGCCGAAAACGAGATGTTGATCTACACGGCGATCATCGGCGCGTTGCCGAACGCCGCGATTGTCAGCGTGGCACACCGCGAGTCGGTGTCCGGGTTCCATGAAAGCCGGATCGAGATCGAGCGCGCTGCGGCGGAGAGCATTGCGGCGTAAAAGCCGTTTCGCGCGTGATTGAAGCGCGCGTGATTAAAGCGCCAGGAAAAGCGGGTTCTTTGACCCGCTTTTCGCGTTTCTGGACGCTGCTCGTTTCTCAATCCACTTCAAAAATCTCGCGCCCGTTCAACGCCTGCACAGGACGCTGATTACCGCGATAAAAATGGTGCATCGCGTCAAGTTGTTGTTTCGTGATGCTGACCGGTTCCTTGAACTCGATCCATGTCACACCTTCCGTGCACGGCGGCGTTGTGAGCGATCCGCTGTACGTGTAATAGCCGGTATTCTTGGGAAGCAAGTCGAGCGGATTGACCGTCACCGCGCTGACTTTCATCTCCGCGCCTTTTTCGGCTGGAACTCGATCGAGCATGGCCTGAATGACAGGGTTCGGGTGGTCGCCGAGCTTGAACTGCACGGCCAGTACAAGGAGCTTGCCGCCCGCTGAGCTGTGCACGAGGTGGGCGTCCATCACGTTTTCCTTGCCCGCGAAACGCTCTTCGCCCGGCGAATGAAAGTGGAACTGCACGAGTTGATAGGCCTGATCGCCAAGCGAAATACTGTCCGTGCCCGGCGTTGCGTTGAACTGAACGGCATGACCCGTGTTGACGATATCGATGGGAAGCGGCGCGTAGTTGATCTTCAGGCGAGGCATGTCGGCGGGCGCTTTTTTCGCGCCTTCGATATTGATCGGCGATTCAGCGCGACCGCTTTCGCACGCGTGGAAAGCTTCGCTCATGGCGCCCCAGTGCGCCGGGCCGTGTTCGCCGGTGTAGGTCCAGCCGTGGTTGGCGGTATCGGCCGATGCCGATGCAGTAAGCGAAACGCACGCTGCAAATAGGAGTGCGCCGCTGGACAACCGAGTGTTTTTGTTCATGTTGTGCCCCGAAAAGTTAGGGCATTAGCATGCGCGGTTGCCCGGGACAGGGATATCGGAGAAGTCGTAATAGCGGATCATGGAAATGGAAACGACCTTTTGCCACATCCAACAAAAAACCGGGCTCACCCTCGAGCCCGGTTTCTCAACGAACGACCACGCTAAACCCTATCGCGGCAATTCACTAGACCCCATCAAAAACGCATCCACCGACCGCGCGCACTGCCGGCCTTCACGAATCGCCCACACGACCAGCGACTGACCGCGACGCATGTCGCCAGCGGTGAAGACCTTCGGCACGGACGTGAAGTATGCCTTCTCGCCTTCGGTCGAAGCCTTCACGTTTCCGCGTGCGTCCTTGTCGACGCCAAAAGCCTCGAGAACCGGCGATGCCGGCTGCGTAAAGCCCATTGCCAGCAGCACCAGGTCGGCCTTCATTTCGAACTCCGATCCCGCCACTTCCTGCATCTTCCCGTCCTTCCATTCCACGCGCACGGCAATCAGCTTCTCGACCTTGCCGTTCTTGCCTTCAAAGCGCTTGGTCGCCACCGACCAGTCGCGCTCGCAGCCCTCTTCGTGCGACGAAGACGTCCGTAACTTGATCGGCCAATACGGCCACACCAGCGGCTTGTTCTCGACTTCAGGCGGCTGCGACAGCAGCTCGAACTGCGTCACGCTTTTTGCGCCGTGCCGGTTCGACGTCCCCACGCAATCCGAACCCGTATCGCCGCCGCCAATCACGACCACATGCTTGCCCTTGGCAATCAGTTGATCGACAACCGTATCGCCGGCGTTGACCTTGTTCTGCAGCGGCAGGAATTCCATTGCGTAATGGATGCCCTGCATTTCGCGCCCAGGCACCGGCAAATCACGCGGTGTTTCCGAACCGCCGGCAATCACGACAGCATCGAACTGTTCGCGCAACTCTTCCGGCGTGATGGTTTCCCGCGCCGAATTCGCGATGTGTCCCGGCAGCGGATCCTTCCCAATAAATACATTGGTCCGGAACGCCACGCCTTCGGCTTCCATCTGCCGCATGCGGCGGTCGATGAGCCACTTTTCCAGCTTGAAATCCGGGATGCCATAACGCAGCAATCCGCCGATACGATCGTTCTTCTCGAACACGGTCACGTCATGACCTGCGCGCGCGAGTTGCTGCGCAGCGGCCAATCCGGCGGGACCTGATCCAACCACGGCAACCTTCTTGCCGGTCTTGTGCTTCGGCGGCAGCGGCGCGACCCAGCCTTCGGTCCAGGCTTTATCGATGATCGCGTGTTCGATCGACTTGATGCCGACCGGATCGTCATTGATACCCAGCGTGCAAGCCGTCTCGCACGGCGCGGGACAAATGCGGCCCGTAAACTCGGGGAAATTGTTCGTGGAATGCAGCACTTCAATGGCCGACTTCCAGTCCTGGCGGAACACCAGATCGTTGAAGTCCGGAATGATGTTGTTCACCGGACAGCCGTTATTGCAGAACGGAATGCCGCAGTCCATGCAGCGCGCCCCCTGGATCTTCGCGTTCTCGTCCGACAGCGCGTGAACGAATTCCTTGTAGTGCTTGACGCGAGCGAGCGGCGCTTCGTAGGTCTCGTGCTGGCGCTCGAACTCGAGAAAACCGGTTGCCTTGCCCATGTGGTTCTCTTTTCTCTGTATTTGGGGTTGATCCACCCTTCGGCGTCTGCCGCCGAAGGGCCGTACTAAGGATTAAGAAGGCTCAGGCCGCGATCGCGTCTTTCGCTTTTTTCGCGCCCAACTCGCCGAGCGCCCGCTTGTATTCCGTCGGGAAGACCTTCACGAACTGACGGCGCGATGCATCCCAGTTCTCGAGCAACGCCTTCGCACGCGGCGAACCGGTGGTCTGGAAATGCCGCTCGATCAGCCCCTTGAGCAAGGCTTCATCGGTCTGGCCCGTATGCCACAAGGCGCGATCGACCGTGCGTTCCTGTTCGGCTTGCTGCAATACCGGATCGAGCGCGACCATTGCCTTGTTGCACTTGCTGCCGAACGCGCCATCCGGATCGTAGACAAACGCCACGCCGCCGGACATGCCCGCCGCGAAGTTGCGCCCGGTTTCGCCGAGCACGACCACCGTGCCGCCGGTCATGTATTCGCAACCGTGATCGCCCGTGCCTTCCACGACTGCCGTTGCGCCCGAGTTACGCACGGCGAAACGCTCGCCCGCGACGCCGCGGAAATAGGCTTCACCTTCAATCGCGCCGTACAAGACCGTGTTGCCGCAGATGATGTTCTCTTCCGACTTGCCGCGGAAATCGTTCGTTGGGCGAATGATGATGCGTCCGCCCGAAAGACCCTTGCCGACGTAGTCGTTGCCGTCGCCGACGAGATCCAGCGTAATGCCCTTCGCCAGGAACGCGCCGAAACTCTGACCAGCCGTGCCCTTCAACTGGATATGGATGGCGTCATCGGCGAGACCGTCATGGCCGTGCTTGCGCGCAACCAGCCCCGACAACATGGCGCCGACCGTGCGGTTCACGTTGCGCACCGGCTGAATGAACGAGACGTGCTCGCCCTTCTCGATCGCCGCCTTCGACTTCTCGATCAGCACGTGATCCAGCGCTTTCTCAAGACCATGATCCTGCGTCTCGACGTGCTTCGTCGCAATACTGCCGTCGTTCGGCACTTGATAGAACACCTTCGAGAAGTCCAGACCCTTTGCCTTCCAGTGCTCCACGCCCTTTTTCGTATCGAGCAATTCGGCGTGGCCGATCAGGTCGTCGAACTTGCGGATGCCGAGTTGCGCCATGATTTCCCGCACTTCTTCCGCGATAAAGAAGAAGAAGTTGACGACGTGTTCCGGCTGTCCCGTGAACTTGGCGCGCAGCACCGGATCTTGCGTCGCAACGCCGACCGGGCACGTGTTCAGGTGACACTTGCGCATCATGATGCAGCCCTGCACCACGAGCGGCGCGGTCGCAAAACCGAATTCATCGGCGCCGAGCAGCGCTCCGATTACCACGTCGCGGCCCGTCTTCATCTGACCGTCGGCCTGCACGCGGATACGGCCGCGAAGACGGTTGAGCACGAGCGTCTGCTGCGTTTCGGCAAGGCCGAGTTCCCACGGCGTGCCGGCATGCTTCAACGACGACAACGGCGAAGCGCCCGTGCCGCCATCGTGGCCGGCAATCACGACGTGATCCGCCTTTGCCTTGGCAACGCCAGCGGCAACGGTCCCAACGCCCACTTCCGACACGAGTTTCACCGACACGCTCGACGACGAGTTCACGTTCTTCAGATCGTGAATAAGCTGCGCCAGGTCTTCGATGGAATAAATATCGTGGTGCGGCGGCGGCGAAATCAGGCCCACGCCTGGCACCGAATAGCGCAACTTGCCGATGTAATCGCTCACCTTGTGACCCGGCAGTTGCCCGCCTTCGCCCGGCTTCGCGCCTTGGGCCATTTTGATCTGGATCTGATCCGCCGAGGAAAGATACTCGGCCGTCACGCCAAACCGTCCGGACGCAACCTGCTTGATGCGCGAGCGCAGCGAATCGCCGTCCTTCAACGGGATATCGGTCACGACTTCGTCGCCGATAACCGAGCGCATGGTGTCGCCGTTCTTGATCGGAATGCCACGCAGTTCATTGCGATACCGGTTCGCGTCCTCACCGCCTTCGCCCGTGTTCGACTTCCCGCCAATCCGGTTCATCGCCACGGCAAGCGTTGCGTGCGCTTCGGTGCTGATGGAGCCGAGCGACATGGCGCCCGTCGCAAAACGCTTGACGATTTCTTTCGCCGGTTCCACTTCGTCGAGCGGAATGGCTTTCGTGGGATCGACCTTGAACTCGAACAAACCACGGAACGTCATGTGACGCTTGGTCTGGTCGTTGATCAGATGTGCGTATTCCTTGTACGTCTGGTACGAGTTGCTGCGCGCGGAATGCTGCAGCTTGGCGATCGCATCCGGCGTCCACATGTGCTCTTCGCCGCGTACGCGATACGCATATTCACCGCCAGCATCCAACATGGTCGCGAGGATCGGATTCTCGCCAAACGCCTCACGATGCAAACGGATCGCTTCCTCGGCCACCTCGAAAATGCCGATACCGCCCACCTTCGACGCCGTGCCCTTGAAGTACTTCTCCACCAGATCGCTCGACAAGCCGACCGCTTCGAAAATCTGTGCGCCGGTGTACGACATGTACGTGGAAATGCCCATCTTCGACATGACCTTGTACAAGCCCTTGCCCACGGCCTTCGTGTAGTTGTAGATGGCTTTGTCGGCGGAAAGATCGCCCTTCAGGCCTTCGGCCATTTGTGCGAGCGTTTCGAGCGCAAGGTACGGATGCACGGCTTCCGCGCCATACGCGGCGAGCAACGCAAAGTGATGCGTCTCGCGCGCCGATCCCGTTTCCACAACCAGACCCGTGCTCGTGCGCAAACCGTGCTGCACAAGATGCGTATGAATGGCGGACGTGGCGAGCAGCGCGGGAATGGCCAGGTTGTCGCGATCCATCTTGCGATCGGACACGATCAACATGTTGTAGCCGGACTTCACCGCGTCCACGGCTTCCGCGCAGAGCGACGCAAGGCGCGCTTCCACGCCTTCATTGCCCCACACGACCGGATAGCAGATGCTCAGCTCGTACGAACTGAACTTGCCGCCAGTGTATTTATCGATGGCGCGAATTTTCGCGATATCCTTGAAGTCGAGCACGGGCTGCGAGACTTCGAGACGCATCGTCGGGTTGATGTTGGTGGTATCGAGCAGGTTCGGCTTCGGGCCGACAAACGACACCAGCGACATCACCATGTTCTCGCGGATCGGATCGATCGGCGGGTTCGTGACTTGCGCGAAAAGCTGCTTGAAGTAGTGATACAGCGTCTTGTTCTTGTTGGACATGACGGCCAGCGGCGAGTCGTTGCCCATTGAGCCAACGGCTTCCTCGCCAAGCTGCGCCATGGGCGCCATCAGGAACTTGACGTCTTCCTGGGTATAGCCGAACGCCTGCTGGCGATCCAGCAAGGCGGCCGCTTCGCGGCGTTGTGTATCGACTTCTTCCGCCTTCGGCTCGATCTCGTCGAGCTTGATGCGAACCGCGTCGATCCAGCTCTTGTACGGCTTGCCGTTCGCGAGGTTGTCCTTGAGTTCCTTGTCGTCGATGATCCGGCCTTGTTCCATGTCGATCAGGAACATCTTGCCCGGCTGCAGACGCCACTTCTTCACGATCTTCGATTCCGGCACGGGCAAAACGCCTGCCTCCGATGCGAGGATCACGAGGTCGTCGTCCGTAATGACATAGCGCGCCGGGCGCAGGCCGTTACGGTCGAGCGTGGCGCCGATCTGGCGGCCGTCCGTGAACGCGATCGCGGCGGGACCGTCCCACGGCTCCATCATGGCTGCGTGATATTCGTAGAAGGCGCGGCGGTTGTCGTCCATCAAGGTGTGCTGTTCCCAGGCTTCGGGAATCATCATCATCATGGCGTGGACGAGCGGATAACCCGCCATCACGAGCAATTCGAGGCAGTTATCGAACGATGCGGTGTCCGACTGGCCCGGATAGATCAGCGGCCAGAGTTTCGGCAGGTCGTCACCCAGCACGTAGCTGGCGATTGCGCCGGTGCGCGCGTTCAGCCAGTTCACGTTGCCCTTCACGGTGTTGATTTCACCGTTGTGCGCGATCATGCGATACGGGTGCGCGAGTTCCCACGCGGGGAACGTGTTGGTGGAGAAGCGCTGGTGCACGAGCGCAAGCGCCGACACCGTGCGTTCGTCCTGCAGGTCGCGGTAATACACGCCGACCTGGCCGGCCAGCAGCAGGCCTTTATAAACGACCGTCCGCGCCGACATGGACGGCACGAAGTATTCCTTGCCGTGCTTCAGCTTGAGCGCCTGGATGCGGTGGCTCGCCGTCTTGCGGATCACGTATAGCTTGCGCTCCAGCGCGTCCGTCACAACAATATCCTTGCCGCGCCCAATGAAGATTTGCCGGATGAGCGGCTCGCTCGCCTTCACGGTCGGCGAAATTGGCATGCTCGCGTCGACGGGAACATCGCGCCAGCCGAGCACGACCTGACCTTCGGCCTTCACCGTGCGCTCCAGTTCCTGTTCGCACGCGAGCCGCGACGCGTGTTCCTTCGGCAGGAAGATCATGCCCACGCCGTACTCGCCTTCCGGCGGCAGCGTCACGCCTTGCTTGGCCATCTCCTCACGATAAAACCCATCGGGAATCTGAATCAGGATGCCCGCGCCGTCGCCCATGAGCTTGTCGGCGCCGACCGCGCCGCGATGGTCGAGGTTTTCGAGGATCTTCAGGCCCTGCTGGATGATTTCGTGGCGCTTCTTGCCCTTGATGTGCGCAACGAAGCCCACGCCACACGAGTCATGTTCGTTCTCGGGGTCATACATGCCCTGAGCGGCGGGAGCTGAACCGAGAGTCGTCGGCAATTGATCGTTCATGGGTCACCGTGTTCTGTGGGGGCCGCGGGCGGCTGTTGAACATGTTTTTGTGCGCGGCTTCAAGCCGGTCGTGCAATTGGATGCAGTGCATCACGAACTGCCGGAAAGCGAAATATACGCGATCAATCAAGCGGTTGGCAATGAAAACGCTTCGATCTGACACCTATTATCGAGTTGGTGCATGAACGCATCATTTAATTGGTTCCATATCAATGGCGATAAAAATAAAACGGCATGCGATTTTTGGCGTCATGCCGTTCGTTCATTCTTCAGTTCTTGCACAGAAGTCCGTTATTGCGTCTGTGGTGTTTCGCGAACCTTGCGAGGCCGGCCGCGCGGCAAAGGCGAGACGCGGCGGTTGGCGGCGCGGGCGGCCCACTCCCGGTAAGCGTCGCTGCCGAGCACCCATCCTTTGAGGGTTGCCTGGAGCAGACGGTTCGCTTCCCGTTCATCGAGTGGCTGCTCGCACAACTCCGTGTACGCGCGCTGACGTTCGAACGGTGTGTTGCCGAGCTTCCAGTAGAGCGCGTGGTCGGTAATCAGGCTGTCGAGCGTCAGGCCAATGTGATGCCGGTAGCTCGACCATTTGTAGTCTTGTGGCGTGGCCACGAGGCCCGCCTGGACCGGCGCCATCTCGACAACGCGGCTCGCGAGCAGGAAATAGGTTTCACCTTCGATCACCGTTGCGCGGTAGCGGCCTTCCCATAATGTGCCGCGCCGGGCGTATCGGCGATTGAAGTGCGCGACGTAGCGCCTGCCGACCGCCTGCATGGCCTTTGGCAAGCTGGCTTCGTCGCGGGGCGTCACGAGCAGATGCACGGCGCCCGGCATCAGGGCGTAGGCGTGTATGGCTAGATGGTGGTCGCGCGAAGCGGTCCGCAGACATTCGATAAAAAGCTCGTAGTCCGGAGCGTCGATAAAAGCGGGCTGCTGATCGAGACCGCGCAAGATCACATGCTGCGGCTGTTCGGGAACGTAGAGTCGGGCAAGCCGTGCCATTCTGGATTTTCCGTTGGTCGGGCGTTGATCGGGTTCAGGGTGTGCCAGTGATCCGTTCAAACGACATTCTGGGCCACCTTGGAAATTTTCGTTGAGATGCCGCCAATGTGCATCGACGGCAAGAAATCAGGTGTCCGAGACAGTTTTCAGTCCCGCACTAACAAAATTGGAGCCGGCAATCTTCTAGGGAAAACGCTTTGCGGCGAAACATGGTTTGTTTCAAATGTTCTGTTCATAATTAACGTGCTTTCTCGGAGGAGCACTCAATGACAATAAAACGGGTCGTCACGGGGGTTGCAGCATTTACCTGCATCACGGGCGCAGCGCACGCGCAATCGGCAAATACGTTCTACTTCACAACCGGCTGGCTTCACTTCGCGCCGATCTCCAGCAGCGGCCTGCTTAAGGAAACAAGCGTAGGCGGCTCGCCGGTTGGCATCGAAGTGCCCAATACGGGCGCTAACCTCTCGAACAGCGATACTGCAGGTTTAACCGCGGGCTACTTCATCACCGATCATATTTCCGGTGAATTCGTATTTGGCATTCCGCCCAAGTTCGACCTCAAGGGTGACAGGGGATTCTCACAGTACGGCACGCTTGGAACAGCCAAGCAATGGAGTCCAACATTTCTTCTGAAGTATTACTTCATGCAACCACAGGCCAAGTTGCGCCCTTATGTGGGCATTGGCGTGACACGCGTGTGGTTCAGCGACGCCAAGATCACCAATACCGCCTTTGAGACCAACGTGCTGCATGGTCCGACCGACGTATCCACCGATCGTTCCTGGGCTCCTGTGTTTAATGCCGGTCTCACCTATGCGTTCACGGACCACTGGTTCGCGGGCTTTTCACTCTCGTTCGTGCCGCTTCATGCAACGGCCAAGCTGACCACACAGGCGCAAACGCCAGTCGGACCTCTCACCGTGAAGTCCGAAGCCAAGCTCAAGCTGAACCCGATCGTGACGTATCTGAACGTGGGGTATCGGTTTTAGTCCCGGTTCCGATCTACGCGATCTGAACCGCCTTTACAGAGCGCAGCAAGAATCGAGCGCCGTCGCGGAAAAACCGCGGCGGCGCTTTTGTTTTCATCGGCTTGTAAAAATGACGCCAGATCGCGCCGCACGGGTCAGCTACGGCGCAGTTTCTACTTGCCCAACATCTTTTCGATTGATCAAACGCCTTGCGCAGCAAGGCGCGAGCATGCAATGTCGTGGATGGTTGCCGAACCGGCATCCAACTTGCTCACTTTCAGCGTTTCCGCGAACTTAATAAGTACATTCGCGGCCATCCACGACTCATCCATCGACGGAGCGATCCTATGAACGCATTTCCCAATACGCGAGACGCCATCGGAGATTCATGGAACTCCACCAGCCGGCGTGCGCGCCGGATTTCCCGCCACAGCAGCGACGCGGCGCAGGATATTGGCGGCGAACTTCGCACGCTGATTTCAGAAATCGAAGAAACATTGTCAGAAGGCACGTCGGCGGATGTCGCCGCGTTGCGCGCCCAGTTGGGCAAAACCGTGGACTCGGCGCGTGCCCGGCTGAACGACACGCAAGATGCAGTACGCGCCCGCGCCAATGCCGCGCTGGCCGATGCCGACACCTACATTCATGAAAAGCCGTGGCAGACCATTGCCCTGGTTGGCGGCCTGGCGCTGGTAGCAGGCGTGTTGCTGGCTCGCGCACGTTAAGACCGTCTGCTTGCGTGTATCGCGAAAAAGCGCACCGGAGTTATTCCGGCGCGCTTTTTTTATGGGCAGAGCCGCGTACGGAGTCAGTCGAGAAATCCAGCACCGATTACATCGATACGATCTGTGCAGATCGCATCCACGCCCCACTGGGCGAGTTCGCGGGCGCGGGCCGGATCGTTCACCGTGTACGCGAGAATTCGCAAGCCCGAGTCCTTGATCTCGCGAACCAGATCTTCGCTGAGCGTCGTGTGATCCGCATGCAGCGATACGCAAGACAACGCAGCCGTCTGCGCCCGCCAGTCGGACGGAATGACCTCGTAGAGCATGCCGCGTGGCAAATCAGGCGCGGTCTGGGCCGCGGCCTCGAGCGCCGCGTAAGAGAACGACGACAGCAACGGCGCGGGCCCGGCATCGGCCCATAATCGCGCCGCCTCCCGCGCGACCAGCACGCCGGTCTCCACGTCGCGCCCTTCACACGGTTTGATCTCGATATTCGCGGCAAGGCCATGCGAAAAACACCGCTCGGCGACCTGCACGAGCGTCGGCATGCGGGCGCCCTTGAAACGCGGATCAAACCACGTACCGGCGTCGAGCTTCTCGATTTCGTCGTAACGCATGGCTTTCGCTGGTCCCCGACCATCCGATGTCCGGTCGACCAGATCGTCGTGTAGCAAAAATACGACGTCATCAGCCGATAATTTCGCATCGAATTCGATCATTTTCAGGCCGAGCCGTGCGCCGGTATCGATTGCATCCAGCGTGTTTTCCGGCGCGATCTTGCCGCCGCCGCGATGCGCGACGATACGCGGATAAGGCCAGGTTTTCATGGTTCACGTCCCTTTCTAATTAACGCGCCGGCCGGTCTGCGGATCGAAGATATGGAGACGCTGCGCGGGCAGCGCCACTTCCAGCGCTTCGCCGCGCGCCGGTCGATGCTCATGCGGCAGACGCACCGCGACGTCGTACGCGCCCCAGCGTCCGTGCGCGAGATTGTCCGCGCCGAGGAGTTCGCAGGAATCCACAGTCAGCGTCGCGTGCGCGCCCGTCTGGTCCGGCAGCATATGTTCCGGTCGAATGCCCAGTGTCCACTCGCGGCCCTTCAGATCCTGCGTCAACGTGCGCATGCCCGCGATCGGCAAACGCGGACCGTTACCGGCGACATCGAAGGTGGAACCGTCATCCGACACGCGTCCGTCGATCAGATTCATGGCCGGCGAACCTATAAAGCTCGCCACGAAAACCGTCGCCGGACGCTCGTAGACTTCTGTTGGCGGCCCGATCTGCTCGGCATAGCCACGATTCATCACTATCACGCGCTGCGCCAGCGTCATGGCTTCGATCTGATCGTGCGTGACATACAGGCTCGTGGTTGCGAGCCGCGCGTGCAACCGCTGGATTTCCAGCCGCATTTGCACGCGCAGTTTGGCGTCGAGATTGGAGAGCGGTTCGTCGAAGAGAAACACAGCCGGCTCACGCACAATCGCGCGGCCCATTGCGACCCGCTGGCGTTGACCGCCCGACAATTCGCGCGGTTTTCTTTGCAGCAGCGGCTCGAGTTCCAGGATCTTCGCCGCGTTCTGCACGCGCCGGTCGATATCCGCCCGGCTCACGCCGCCGATCTTCAACGCGTACGCCATGTTCTGCGCGACGCTCATATGCGGATACAGCGCGTAGTTCTGGAACACCATCGCAATGTCGCGATCCTTCGGCTCGAGCTTGTTCACCACTTTCTCGCCGATGGAAATCGTCCCTTCGGACACGCTTTCGAGTCCCGCAACCATCCTCAGCAACGTGGACTTCCCACAGCCCGACGGACCGACCATCACGACGAATTCGCCGTCTGCAACTTCCACGTCAATGCCATGCAGAACGAACTGCTTGCCGTCGTAGGTTTTCCTGACGCCTTGAAGGCTTAGTGCGGCCATCGGCCCGCCTTCGTTTCAGTGCGCCCGACTTCGGAATTCATGGATTGAGTCCCCCTCATTTTTCTGAATCGACAAGACCACGCACGAACCAGCGCTGCATGGTCAGCACGACGGCGAGCGGCGGCAACATGGCGAGCAAGGTTGCGGTCATCACAAGATGCCACTCGGTGGCCGTGTCGCCCGACGCAATCATGCTCTTGATGCCGACGACCGCTGTTTGCATCGACTGGTCGCTGCTGATCAGGATGGGCCACAAATACTGGTTCCAGCCGTAGATGAACGTGATCACGAACAACGCGGCAATGTTCGTCTTGGAGAGCGGCAGCACCACGTCCCAAAGAAAACGCAACGCGCCGGCGCCGTCGATACGCGCCGCCTCCATGAGTTCGTCGGGCAGCGTCATGAAAAACTGGCGGAAAAGGAACGTCGCCGTCGCTGAAGCAATCAGCGGCAGCGTCAAACCCGCGTAGGTATTGCTCATGTGCATCGATGAAACGACTTGCACCGTCGGAAAAATCCGCACTTCCACGGGCAGCATCAGCGTGATGAAGATGAGCCAGAACGCGAGGTTCCGGAACGGAAAGCGGAAGAACACGATGGCATACGCGGACAGCATGGAGATGGCGATTTTTCCGAAGGAAATCACGAGCGCCATGATCAGGCTATTCATCAGCATGCGGCCGAACGGGCTGGCCGCACTGCCGCTCCCGTGCGTCCAGATGTGCGCGACGTTCTCGAACAGATGCGTGCTCGGCACGAGCGAGAGCGGCACGTTGAAGACTTCCGCTTCGCTCATGGTTGCGGCGCAGAACGCGATATACACCGGAAACACGACCAGCACCACGCCCACGATCAGCACCGCGTGGCAAAAGAGGTCGAAACCGCGACGGTTCTCGATCATGAGTACTGCACCCGGCGTTCAATAAAGCGGAATTGCACGATGGTCAGCGCCACCACGATCACCATCAGCACGACCGACTGCGCGCCGGAACTGCCAATGTCGAGCCCCTGGAAACCTTCGGCGAAAATCTTGTAGATCAGCGTCTTCGTGGATTGCGCGGGGCCGCCGCCGGTTGCGGCGTCGATGACCGGGAAGGTATCGAAGAAGGCGTAGACCACGTTCACGGTCAGCAGGAAGAAGCTGGTCGGCGACAGCAAAGGCAATGCGATCCCGAAAAAACGCCGCACGGGACCGGCGCCGTCGATGGCCGCCGCTTCGATCAGCGAGCGCGGAATGGCCTGCAGCCCGGCGTAGAAAAACAGGAAGTTGTAGCTCACCTGTTTCCACACGGACGCCAGCACGACAAGGAACATGGCCTGGGAACCGTTCAGCGCGTGGTTCCAGAAAATGCCGTACTTCGCGAGCGCGTAAGTCACCAGACCGATACTCGGATTGAACAAGAACGACCACAGCACGGCGGCAATCGCGGGCGCGACGGCGTACGGCCAGATCAACAGCGTCTGATACGTCCTCGCGCCGCGCGTCACGCGGTCGGCGCATGCGGCAAGCAGCAGCGAAATCACCAGCCCGGACACGGTGACGAGCGTGCAAAAGATGAGTGTTGTGTTGAACGAAGAGAGATACAGCGGATCAGTGAAGATCTGCTTGAAATTCGCCAACCCCACAAACTCGCTCGATGTCCCGAACGCGTCCTGCGTCTGCGTGGCCTGCCACAGCGCTTCACCGGCCGGCCACAGGAAAAAGAGCGCGGTGATCGCGAGTTGCGGCGCGACCAGCAGGTACGGCAGCAGGCTCGTATTGAACCGCGATCGTTTTTCCATGGCGCTCTTAGCTTCCCGCCTTTTCGAATCGGCGCAGCAGATCATTGCCACGCGACACGGACGAATCCAGCGCGTCCTTCGGCGTCTTCTTTTGCGCCCAGACCTGTTCGAGCTCTTCGTCGACGATCGTACGGATTTGCGGCATGTTGCCAAGACGCAAGCCCTTCGTGAACGGTAACGGCGGCTTGTTCAGCATCTGCTTGATGGCGGTATCGGCGCCGGGATTCTTTTCATAGAAGCCCTGCTTTTGCGTGAGTTCGTATGCAGCGGTGGTGACCGGCAGATAACCCGTGTCCTGATGCCATTTCGCCGCGACCGCCGGCGAAGTCAGATAGGCGAGGAACTTGGCGACGCCCTTGTACGTTGCGGCGTCCTTGCCCGACAAGACCCACAGGCTCGCGCCGCCGATGATCGCGTTCTGCGGTGCGCCCTTCACGCTTTCGTCGTACGGCATCATGCCCGTGCCGAAACTGAACTTCGCGTACTTCTTGATGTTGGCAAGCGACCCCGACGAGTTGGTCACAATGCCGCAATCGCCGCTATAGAACTTCGATACCGCTTCGTCCTTGCGGCCCACGTAAGTGAACGTGCCGTCCTTCGCCATGTTCTGCAGGAACTGGATGTGCGCGACTTGCAGGGGCTTGTTGAATTCGAGCACGGCGTCGGTGCCATCGAAACCATTGTTCTTCGATGCAAACGGCGCGCCATGCCAGGCGCTGTAGTTCTCGAGCTGAATCCAGCTTTGCCAGCCCGACGAGTAGCCGCAGAGGCCGGCCGCTTTCAGTTTCTTCGAATCGGCTTCGAGTTCGCCCCAGGTCTTCGGCGGATGCGTCGGATCAATACCGGCCTTCTTGAACGCGTCCTTGTTGTAGTACAGCACGGGCGTGGAGCTGTTGAACGGCATCGAAATCAGATGGCCCGTCTTGGCGTCGCTGTAATAGCTCGAAATGGTCGGCACGAAAGCCTTTTCGTCGAGCGGAACACCGGCTTGCTTGAAGACGTCCGAGACGGGAATCACGGCCTTCTTGGCCTGGATCATCGTGGCAGTGCCGACTTCATAGACTTGCAGGATGGCCGGCGCGTTGCCGCTGCGATACGCCGCAATCCCGGCCGCCAGCGTCTGGTCGTAGCTGCCCTTGAAGACCGGCACGATCTTGTAGTCGCTTTGCGATGCGTTGAAGTCGTTCGCGATGTCGTTCACGCGCTCGCCTAGCGCCGATTCCATTGCGTGCCAGAACTGGATTTCGGTTGCGGCCTGCGCGTGGCTTGCGCCAAATGCAAGCGCGGCGGCGAGGGAAATGGAGCTGACCAGCAGCTTGCGACTACTCATGAGTAACGTCTCCTTGAACCCGGGTGAAGTGTGCGTGGTTGCGTGCAAGCGGGGCGAAAACCCCGGAACGCGCGATTTTAGTTGTCGTCGATGACGAATAGACGTCCGTATTCCTTCAACGCGTAACGATCCGTCATGCCAGCAATGTAATGCGCGATCAGCCGCGCCTGCGTGGTGTTCCCGGCTGCGGCGGCGCTGTCGGTATCGTTCGCCGACTCTTCCGCAACCGGAGCGCGCGCCTGATAGTCCGGCGGCAGCAGACGCGGGTCGTCAATGAACGCCTTGAACAGGCCGCTCACCACGCGCCGCGCCTTGTTGGCCATGCGCATCACGCGGTAATGGCGGTACAGGTTCTTGTAGAGGAAACGCTTGAGTTCAGTGGCCTGCGCCGCGACAGCCGGGCCGTGCGCGACCAGCGCGGAGGCGTTGCGGACATCGTCGATAGACTGGGGATTGACCCGCGCCAGGTTCGCGCTTGTCGACTCGATCAGATCCACGATCAGCGCGTTGATGATCCGGCGAATAGTCTCGTGAATCAGCCTGCGACCTTCAATCTCGGGATATTCCCCGCGCGCGGCTTCGTAATGCGTTTGCCAGAGGGCGACGTCGGAAAGCTGGTCGAGCGTGATCAGGCCCGAACGCAGGCCGTCGTCGACATCGTGATTGTTGTAGGCAATTTCGTCGGCGACGTTCGCAATCTGCGCTTCTATCGACGGCTGTTTGCGGTTCAGAAAGCGTTCGCCCAGATCGCCGAGTTTCAGCGCGTTTTCACGCGAACAATGCTTGAGAATGCCTTCGCGTGTTTCGAAGCAGAGATTCAGGCCATCGAATGCGCCATAGTGTTCTTCGAGTTCGTCCACGACCACGAGGCTTTGCAGATTGTGCTCAAAGCCGCCATGCTCGCTCATGCATTCGTTCAACGCGTCCTGTCCGGCATGGCCGAACGGCGTATGGCCGAGATCGTGCGCGAGCGAAATCGCTTCCACCAGATCCTCGTTCACGCGCAGATTGCGAGCGACGGAACGCGCGATCTGCGCGACCTCCAGGCTGTGCGTCAGCCGCGTGCGGAACAGGTCGCCTTCGTGGTTCACGAAAACCTGCGTCTTGTATTCGAGCCGGCGAAATGCCGTCGAGTGAACGATGCGATCGCGGTCACGCTGGAATTCGGTGCGTGCAACGGGCGCTTTTTCTTCGAACCGCCGGCCGCGAGACTCAGCGGAATGCGCGGCATATGGCGCGAGATGCGCCTCGAGTGCGAATGACGTCGGCGTGATGCTGGAAACCTGAAATGTCTTGTCGCTCACCGGCTGCTCCGAATCATCTTCATGTAATGCGCGGCAATGGCTGCGCTTTCACGTAGCGGCAGCCATTGACCGGCCCGGCCTCTTGCCCTGTCGTTCGCTTTGCTCTCTTTTTATGCTTTGGTTTCTTTGTGAGACTTGTTCGGCGTAGCCGTTCAGATGCTGGCCGCGAGCGTCGCGCGCACGGCCTCGTCCGGAGCGCCGGTGATCTCGGTTTCGCCGAAGCGCTTGAGCAGGATGAACTTGATCTCGCCCGCTTCGGCCTTTTTGTCGACCTTCATCAAGTCGATATAGCGATCCTCGCCCAGCGCGGGCGCTTTGACCGGCAGTCTGGCGTCCGCAATCACGCGAGTCAGGCGCGCTCGCGATTTCTCGTCCAGCCTGCCGAGCCTCACAGAGAGGTCCGCGGCCATCACCATGCCCGTACCAACAGCCTCGCCATGCAGCCATTCGCCATATCCAAGCCCCGCTTCAATGGCGTGGCCGAACGTGTGTCCGAAGTTGAGAATGGCGCGCAGGCCGCCTTCGCGTTCGTCGGCGGCAACCACCGACGCCTTCACCTCACACGAGCGCTTGACCGCGTGGGCCAGCGCGGTTGCATCGCAGTCGTTCAGCGCGGGCGTGTTCGCCTCGATCCAGTCGAAGAACTCGCTGTCGGCAATCGCGCCCGTCTTGATCACTTCCGCGATGCCCGCCGCCAGCTCACGCAGCGGCAACGTCCGCAACACGCCGATATCCGCAATCACCGCTTGCGGCTGATAAAACGCGCCGATCATGTTCTTGCCAAGCGGATGGTTGATGCCGGTCTTGCCGCCCACCGAAGAATCAACCTGCGAAAGCAAGGTGGTCGGCACCTGGATAAACGGCACGCCGCGCATATAGCTGGCGGCGGCAAACCCGGTCATGTCGCCTATCACCCCGCCGCCCAGCGCAATCAGCGTGGTCTTGCGGTCGGCGCGCTCGGTCAGCAGCGCGGTGAAGATCTGGTTGAGCGTATCGAGATTCTTGTGCGCTTCGCCGTCGGGCAAAACAACTGTCGTGACTTTCTTGCCAAGTGGCGCGAGCGCGGCGCGCAGCGCGTCGCCATAAAGCGGATCGACGGTCGTATTGGTGACGATGGCAACCGATGACCCCGCAATATGCGGTGCATAGAGTTCCGTACGGCCAATCAGTCCTGCGCCGATATGGATGGGATAGGCGCGATCGCCCAGTTCAACGTTGACGGTAATCATGGCCGACATTATGACGTAGCCGGCTTGGCGATGCCGGCCATCTCCAGTTGCATCAACACCATGTTGACGAGGTTATTCACCGTCGGCCGCCCCGTTTCCACGATGAAATGCGCGCATTCCTGATACAGCGGATCGCGCGCCTTGTAGAGCGCTTCCAGCTTGCTGCGCGGGTCGTCCGTCTGCAGCAGGGGCCGGTTCTTGTCGCGGCGCGTGCGCTGCCAGAGCTCGTGCGGCGTCGCGCGCAAGTAGATCACCAGTCCGCGAGTCTTCAGATGATTTCGATTTTCTGGCCGGAGAATCGCGCCGCCGCCCGTCGCGAGCACGATATTCTCGCGCCGCGATAACTCGTCGATCACATCCGCTTCCCGCTGCCGGAACCCTTCCTCGCCCTCGACTTCCCAGATCACGGGAATGCGGGCGCCCGTGCGCGCCTCGATTTCGTGATCGGAATCGATGAAAGAACGCTGCAAACGGCGCGCGACCGCCCGCCCCACGGTGGTTTTGCCTGCTCCCATGAGTCCGACGAAAAATACGTTCGCGTTCGCTTGCCCGGCTTCCAACTCGCTTACCTTTGCATTGATTCCGGTCCCGATCCTGGTCCCGTTCGTGCGGGAGCTTAAGGGCAAAAGGCCCGCTTTGTCGAGTCGGGGAGCCTTGCCCAAGCGCTGCCAGTGGCTTGCCAGCAGCCTTCACAAGCGCGCCGGGACAATATGCGGAGTGATGAAAATGACCAGTTCGCTGCGCGAATTACGGCGCGCCGTATGACGAAAAAGCCAGCCCAATACAGGGATTTTACCGAGCAGCGGCACGCGGGTGACATCGTCGCGCTCGTCGCTGGAATATATTCCGCCAATTGCCACCGTGCCGCCGTCCTCCACCTCCACGCGGGTCTGCACATGTTTCGTGTTGATCGCGGGGCCGGCGGCGGTCTGCTCGCCAACGCTATCCTTCGATACATCCAGGTCCAGGATCACGTGTCCATGCGGCGTGATCTGAGGCTCGACCTCCAGTTTCAGCGCCGCGCGGCGGAACTGGACGCCCGAAACGCCGTTGCCGACCTTCGCCTGGTACGGCAATTCCGTGCCTTGCTCGACAATTGCCTTCACGCGATCCGCCGTGACTACCCGCGGGCTGGAGATAATCTGGCCGCGGCCCTCCGTTTCGAGCGCGCTCAGTTCGACGTTCAGCAGCCGCGTGGCCTGAGCGGCGAACAGCGTAAGGCCGGCTGTGGCTGCATCGAAACCGCCGACAGGCCGGGCGGACAAATCGAACACCGCGCCGTCCGTCCCCGCGACCAGGCCGCGCGCGGTGCCGTCGCCCGTGGGTGTCATCGAAAGTTTTACGCCGAGATTGCGCGAAAAACCGGTGTCGCCTTCCACGATCCGCGCCTCGATCATCACTTGCGGCGTCGGCTGGTCGATCCGCGCGATCAGCTCGGCAATCTGCGCCACCCGCGCTTCCAGGTCGGTGACGAACAACAGGTTCGTGCGGGCGTCGGCCATGACGGAACCCCGCTTCGATAACACCCGCTGGCTGCCCGAGCCGGTGAGAAGCTTCCTGACGTCGTCGGCGCGCGGGTAGCGCAGGACGAACGTGCGGCTGCCGAGCGGCTCGAGATCGGCGGCGCGCGCATGTGCTTCGTAGCGCAGGCGTTCGCGCGCCGCCAGTTCTGCCAGCGGGGCGACCCAGATCACGTCTCCGTGGCGCTCCATGGCAAGGCCGTGGACGTCGAGAAGCGTATCGAACGCGCGCCGCCACGGCACATCGACAAGGTTGATAGACACCTGTCCGCGAATCTTGTCGCTCGCCACGATGTTCACGCCTGAGAACTTCGCGAACGTCTGAAGCACCGCGCCGAGGTCCGCGTTTTTCAGGTTTAGCGAGATTGGCTTGCCGTCGTCGCCGGCCACGCCCGGACGGCCCGGCTCACTGCGGCTCATGCGCTCGACAGGCGGCAACGGCGTGGGCGGCCCTTCGAGCGGCGGGAGCGCATCCGTGGTTGCGGCGGGCTGGGGCGTTTTGGCCGGTGCAAGCCACGCGTTATCGTCTTCGGATGATTCGGCCGTCGCCTGAGGCAAAGCCTCCTCTGAGGTATCTTCCGCGAATTGATCGGTAGGAAGTGTCAGCGGAAGGTTTGCCGGCAAGGGCGGAAAGTTCGCTGGCAAAGGCGGAAGGGGCGCAATGGCGGCGCCCGCGCCCACGGCATGCAGCAACAGGAACGATGCGATGCTCCACGCCGCGGTCCGGCTGCGTATCGCTGGACCAGGTCGCGTCAGTAAGCGAGGGGAACTCATGGCCGATCCTCGACAAAACCAACTGTCCGCACAACGCCATCATCGCGACGCAACTCAATGGAACGCGCGCGCACGCCGCGAAGCCGCTCGTTGCCTACCATCTGACCTGGTGAAAATCCGTCGACTCCTGTAGCGGTTTCAACCATCGCCATTGAACGGCGTTGACTCAGCAACGTGCCGACAAGAAGCATTGCGCTTGCATCGCCGGTTGACGCGCCGTTTTTCACGCCGAACGGATCGATAGCGAATGCGTCCCGTCCCGACGGTTCCGGCCGTGCGACAGGCGGCAATCGCTCGAAGACGTGAAGCGTTGCGTCCATGCCGAGCGTATTCACGCCGAGCGTGCTCACGCCCGCCTCCGCTCCCCGCTTGATCTGCACATCGGCAGGAGCGACCAGGCGCGGCAATCCCTCGAGTGCGTCCATGAAGCGCCGGATCTCGCCGAACGATCCTTCCGCGCGAAACCGCAGCGGCCGCTCGGTCTCGATTCCCTCGCCCTTTTGCAACGATGGTTCTATTGTCCCGATACGCAATCCGCTTTGAGCGGCGAGCGCGGTGATCTCATGAAGCGCGTCGGCAACGGTCCAGCGCGACGGCGGCGCCTCATGGCCCAACCGTGCACGCATTGCGGGCAACTGCGCGGCCACTGCGCGTGCGTGCTCCAGCCGCCGCCGTGCGTCGTCGAGCGCCGAACGGCTGGCTTGCACGCCGCTCAAATCGGACGAACGCCATAGCCATGCACCCGAAGCAAATGCGAGAGCGGCAACAACAACGCCCGTAACTGCAATCCGATAACTGCTCCAGACATCGAGAGGCTCGGCTAGCAGCCCGAAAAGGTTCGCGGGTTTAAGTGCGTGTGAAGGGTTCATCGCGTGGCGCTCCAGGCGGGAGTGGCCGAGGGCTTGCCCACTTTTAGCTGCTTCGCACTTTTTGCATTGCCAGCCCCCTCAGCCCATCGAACGACAGCGACAAAGTCATAACCACCAGATTTATCTTGAGCCGCGACCGAAACCGCCCGTACGCTTTTTGCTGACATAGGCCGCAGCAAAGATACCCGCCGATGCATTTCAACAATCTCGACGGCCCGCACGCCCGGAACGTTTTCAAGCGCCTTGAGCCATGTCGCGGCCGCGTGGGAATCCGGTGCGCTTGCGGCAAGCTCCACCTCACTCGCGCGTTGTGATACGCGCTGCAAACCGATATTCCCCTCTGATGCCCCGTGCGCCAGCGCATCCAGCAAACCAAGGAATCGCGCGCGCGGCTCGGCAATCGGCGCCGCCGCGCTTTGCTCGCGCCGCCGCAACGCCTGCTGCTCGACAAGCCTGGCGTGCTCGGCGACGGACGAGTTCAACCCGGCGAGAGCACGGTCGAGCGCGCCACGCTGTTCGTCGATACGAACGCGCGCCAGCGCATCCCACCCGGCCAGCGCACCGGCCGCAGCACATCCTGCAACGCTCGCGCCGGCGAGCAGCGCCAACGCGCGATTACGCGCACGACGCCGCGCACCTGGCCGATACGGCAGCAGGTTAAAAGCATGCAATCCGACCGCGCTCATGACGTCACCTCACGCAGCGCAAGTCCCAGCGCAACGGCGAACAAGGGCGAGTGCGCGAGGCGTTCATCCACGCGTTGCGCGCCGTTGCAAAACGGCGCGCATTCGAACGGCATGACCGGGCAACCGAAGGCAATCGTGAGCATTTGTGCCGACACACCCGCCCGATGCAGCAGCTCGATATCTCCAGCTATATAAATCCAGTGCACGCACGGCCCTTTGCCAATGAGATCCGTCAACGCCTCGATTGCACTCGAATATTCCGGCGACGGATAACGCAACTCGTTCTCCACGCCGTCCTCGCCGACAATCCACGCATGCAATCCCGAACTCTCGATCCAGCATGCGACGAACCGCTCATCCCGATTGATCTCGATAGCGGCCGAATAACACAACGCGCGCAACGCGGCGACCGGCTCGCCGTCAATAGCGCTCAGCACAATGTCAGCGCCAGCGGCAGCCTCCACGCGCGATTCCACATATTGCCGGCCTGTGGCCGCTATGGACACTTCGGTGGTCCCGTCATTGCGCTCATGGATCGACCAGTCAACAGACAGCGCCCCGCGCTCGATACCCGCAATGCGCTCAGCCTCGGCCAGCACCGCCGGTTCGAGCAAACCTCGCGGATCGCGGCCAGGCTTCTGCCTCTCGCTCGACAGCTTTTCCAGTGGCACGCGCGTGGTGAGCGTGGCCGATGCCGGCACGGCCATGGCACAACGCAGCGAGCGCAGCGCGCCACGCGCCGGCAGCCGCGAAAACGCTTCGCGCAAGGCTGCAGAAATCGCCGCGCGATCGATGAAATCACCGCAGACAACCGCGCCCTTCGGCAACAGGACCTCTTCCAGCCGTTCGACACAAACCGGGCGATGCGCGTGCATTCGCTTGCTGACCACGGCTAATCGCACCGCCCGCTCGCTTACATCGATTCCGGCCGCGAACCGCCGGTTTACTGTCAAAACCGTACCCATGCTCTACCTCTCTTTCCTGACCGCGCGCCGAACCGTTCGGGCGCTGGCAATGGAAGAATTGTGAGCAGCGGCACGGGTTGTCACCACTCAGCCAAGTGGCTAACGTAAAGGTATCGGCGGGTTCGAAAACGGCATCAATCCAGCTCAACACACCTGCCGCAAACGTTAGACTGGGTCATTCAGTCAACGCTTATTCCAACAAAAATGACCGCTTACGAGACCTCCGCGCAACACCCGAGTAAGCCGTGCGAAAGCCGCAAAGTCGGGCGGCTATAATCGCGGGACCGTTTTTTGGTGGTGCCATGCAATCTCAGTCTCCGTCGTCCCCGCCGTCCCGTCAGTCCGAACCCGCCAAGCGCCGTCCGCTCTGGATCAGGTTCCTGCTCGGGCTGGTCATCTGCATTGTCGGATTGATCGCCAGCGCCATACTCGTGCTGGGCTATGCGCTGGTCGTCGCGCAGCCGAACCTGCCGTCGCTCGACGCGCTCACCGACTACCGCCCGAAAGTGCCGCTGCGGGTGTACACCGCAGATCACGTGCTGATCGGCGAATTTGGCGAAGAACGGCGCAGTGTCGTGCGCATCCAGGACGTACCGGACTATCTTAAAAAAGCGGTGCTCGCCATCGAGGACGCCCGGTTCTACGACCATGGCGGCGTCGACCTGACGGGCATCCTTCGCGCGGGCACGGTTGCGTTGACAAACGGCCACGCATCCCAGGGCGCCAGCACGATCACCATGCAAGTGGCGCGCAACTTCTTTCTGTCTAGCGAAAAGACCTACACCCGCAAGATTTATGAAATGCTGCTCGCATACAAGATCGAGCGCGCGCTGACCAAGGACCAGATTCTCGAGGTCTATATGAACCAGATTTACCTGGGACAACGCGCGTACGGTTTCGCAAGCGCCGCCCGGGTTTATTTCGGCAAGGACATCAAGGACATCACGCTGGCCGAAGCCGCCATGCTCGCCGGCCTGCCTAAAGCGCCGTCGGCGTACAACCCGGTCGTCAATCCCAAGCGCGCGAAGGTTCGCCAGCAATACATTCTCGAGCGCATGTACGAGTTGCACTACATCACGCGCGAGCAGTACGACGACGCAGCACGGCAACCGTTGGTCGTGAAGGGCGCGGGACGCGAGTTCAGCGTGCACGCCGAATACGTGGCTGAAATGGTTCGCCAGATGATGTACGCGCAGTATCGGGAAGAGGCTTATACGCTTGGCCTCAACGTGGTGACAACCATCGACTCAGCCGATCAGGACGCCGCCTATCGCGCCGTGCGAAAAGGCCTGATGGATTATGAACATCGGCATGGATATCGCGGGCCGGAAGGGTATATCGACTTGCCAAGCGATCCCGACGATCGCGAACAGGCCATTGACGACGCCCTTGTCGACCATCCGGACAACGGCGAGATTGTTGCTGCTGTCGTCACGTCGGCAAATGTGAAGCAGGTAAAGGCAAGTTTTATCGATGGCAATGTGGCGACGATTCAAGGCAATGACCTTCGGTTTGTCGCGAGCGCACTGAGCACGCGGGCGCAACCCAGCCAGCGCCTGCGCTCGGGCGCCATTGTGCGCCTGATGAAAAACGACGAAGACAATTGGGTCATCACGCAGTTGCCGCAGGTCGAAGGCGCGTTTGTTTCCATCGTGCCGCAGGACGGTGCGATCCGCGCGCTGGTCGGCGGCTTCGATTTCAACAAGAACAAGTTCAACCATGTCACGCAGGCGTGGCGCCAGCCGGGTTCGAGCTTCAAGCCGTTCATTTATTCGGCGTCGCTGGAAAAAGGTTTGTCGCCGGCGACCATCATCAACGACGCGCCGCTTTACTTCAGCGCCGGCGAAACCGGCGGCCAGGCGTGGGAACCGAAGAACTACGGCGGCGGTTTCGACGGCCCAATGCCCATGCGTACCGCGCTGATGAAGTCGAAAAACCTGGTGTCCATCCGCATCCTGAACAACATCGGCACAAAGTACGCGCAAGGCTATGTGACGAAGTTCGGATTCGACGCCGCGCGCCAGCCCGCCTATCTGCCGATGGCCCTCGGCGCCGGCCAGGTCACGCCGCTGCAAATGGCGACGGGTTATTCCGTGTTTGCGAATGGCGGGTATCGCGTGAATCCGTATTTGATCGCCGATATCACCGACCCGCGCGGCGCGGTCGTCTCGCACCCGCAACCGCTGGTCGCTGGCGAAAGCGCACCGCTCGCCATTACGCCGCGCAACGCGTACGTGATGAACAGCCTTCTGCAAAGTGTGGCGCAACGCGGCACGGGCGCGCGCACGAACCAGTTGAAGCGCACGGATCTGGCCGGAAAGACAGGGACGACCAACGACTCGCACGACGCATGGTTCGCCGGGTATCAGCATTCGCTGGTGGCGATTGCGTGGATTGGCTACGACTCGCCGCGCAGTCTCGGCGACAAGGAAACAGGCGGTGGTCTCGCGCTGCCCGTGTGGATGGACTACATGAGCCGGGCATTGCGCGACGTGCCGGAATACAAGTCGAGCATGCCGCCCGATGTGGTGTCGCTTGGCGGCGAACTGTACTTCGATGATCTCACGCCGGGACACGGGTTTGTCGCAACTATCGGCGTGAGCCAGGCTGCGCCGGAAAGCGCCAGCGGCACTTCACCCGGCGTGGCTGCCGCGCCCGCGCCTCAGGTCGGCGAGCAGGAAAAGCAGGACATCATGAATCTGTTCAAGGGCGGTAATTGAAAGCGCGAAGATGCGCCGGCCTGAGCTTCCGGTCGCGACCTGGCTCAGGCTCAAAATCGGACTGAAAAGCGTCAGGCTGAAAAGCGGATCGGCTCACCGGCCTGTTCGCTTGCGTACTGGCTGAGCGCCTCGAAGAACTCGCTGCCATCACGCGTGTTGCGCCACGCGCCATCCACATATTTGTAGTGAAAACCACCTGATTTCGCCGCGAGCCACAACTCTTGCATCGGCGGCTGCAAATTGACGATCAGCTTCGTGCGATTTTCGAATTCCAGTGTCAAAACATTGCCGCTGCGCTCGAATTCCACGTCGGCGTCGAGGCCGTCCACATCCCGCTCGATGGCCGCCAGCGCAGCCTCGGCGAGCGTCAGGTATTCGTTGTCGGTCATGCTAAACTCCGTCGATTAATTATTCAGGGACAGTGATGCAAGTCGTCTTCAGGATGAGCGCGATTGTAGCGGCTTTGGCCATTTCAGCCGGAACGCTGCTCGCCGCGTGCGGTCAGCGCGGACCGCTTTATTTGCCCGCCACTCCGCCCATTCCGCCACGTCCCGCCAGCATGCAACCGTTGCCCGCAAGCAGTGCCGTTGCACCGGCTGCTGCGTCGTCTGTCGACACCGGCGACGTCCCGGACACTTCCGGCCAGGCGCTTTCGCTTTCGCCTGACGAGAACCTGAAACCGTCCGCGCCAGTACCGGCGTCAGCCGCCGCGCCCAAGGCCGCGTCATCCGGCTACTGAATCTCGCCTCGCCGCGTTGGGCGGCATATACCAGTCAAGCACGCCAGCCGGACCAGAAAACTCATGACTCAATCCGTGTTCTCGCGCGCCGACGGCGTGCTCCAAGTCGAAGGCGTTTCGGCGGCATCGCTGGCCGAGCAGTTCGGCACACCCCTGTATGTTTATTCGCGCAGTGCGTTGACAGACGCGTATCAAGCTTACGCCAATGCCTGCAAAGGCCGGCGCGCGACCATTCACGTCGCGGTGAAAGCGAACAGCAATCTCGCCGTGTTGAACGTGTTTGCTCGATTGGGCGCGGGCTTCGACATCGTATCGTCGGGGGAACTGGCGCGCGTGCTGGCTGCAGGCGGCAAGGCGGAAAACACCGTGTTTTCAGGTGTAGGAAAGTCGGTGACGGAGATGCGCGAGGCGCTCGACGCCGGCGTGAAGTGCTTCAACGTCGAATCGATCCCCGAATTGCACGCGCTCAACGAAGTCGCGAAGGCAGCCGGCAAAAAAGCGCCGGTTTCGCTGCGAGTGAATCCCGACGTCGACGCCAAGACGCATCCGTACATTTCCACGGGCCTGAAGTCGAACAAGTTCGGTGTCGCATTCAGCGACGCCCGCGCGACCTACGCGCAGGCCGCCGCCATGTCGAATCTGCATGTGATCGGCATCGACTGCCATATCGGTTCGCAGATCACGGAAGTGAGCCCGTATCTCGATGCCGTAGACAAGTTGCTTGAGCTTGTCGAGCAAATCGAAGCCGATGGCGCCACGATTCATCATGTCGATGTCGGCGGTGGTCTCGGCATCACGTACGACGACGAAACGCCGCCGCCTATCGGCGAATTCGTGCGCGCGGTGCTCGGGCACATCGAGCAGCGCGGACATGGTCATCGCGAAGTGTATTTCGAGCCGGGCCGCTCGCTGGTCGGGAATGCGGGATTGTTGCTCACCCGCGTGGAGTATCTGAAGCCGGGCGCGGAGAAGAACTTCGCAATCGTCGATGCCGCCATGAACGACCTCGCCCGTCCCGCGATGTATCAGGCTTTTCATCGCATTGAAGCGGTGGCAAAAAGCGGGGCGAAAGCGGCAGTCTACGACGTGGTCGGTCCCGTTTGCGAAAGCGGCGACTGGTTAGGGAAAGATCGCTCGCTTGCAATCGAGCAAGGCGATCTGCTCGCGATTTTCTCGGCCGGCGCGTATGGTTTCACGATGAGTTCGAACTACAACACGCGCCCGCGAGCCGCCGAAGTCATGGTCGATCACGAGCGTGCGCGACTCGTGCGCGAACGGGAAGAAGTGAAGAACTTGTTTGCTGGCGAGTCGATCTTTCCGGATTGAATCGCCGGGGTCCAACCAGTCAAAAAACAAAGGGCGGTGCCATTCAAAGCGCCGCCCTTTTTGCTTCTCAAAGCATCGGCAGTGCATCTGCCATGTCAGGCAGCGCGGCCTTTCGCCATCATCGACCGCAGCCAGACAACCACGCGCCACGCCAGCAACACCACCACAATAGCGCCGTAGATCTTTGGCAAGATCAGGTCGTGCTTGCCCGCTTTCATCCACCAGAAATGCAGGATGGCGAGCGCGGCGATCGGATAAATCAGCTTATGCAGCGTCTGCCAGCGCCGGCCAAGTTTCCTGACCATGGCTTTCGGCGACGTGATCGCGAGCGGAATCAGCAGCACGAACGCCGCGAAGCCGACCATGATGAACGGCCGCTTGGCGATGTCCTTCAGGATTGCGAAGACATCGAACCATTTGTCGAACCAGATGTAGGTCGTGAAATGCAGCACGACGTAGAAGAACGCGAACAACCCGAGCATGCGCCGAAAGCGCAGCAGCGCGTTGAGTCCGGTCAACCGGCGAACCGGCGTCACGGCGAGCGTGATACACAGGAAAACGAGCGTCCAGAGACCTGTCGAGCGCGTGATGAACTCGATTGGATTCGCGCCCAGGCCGCCTGTGAATCCAAGCAGGACAATGCGCGCAAGCGGATATAAACCGCCCAGGAACACGGCTATCTTCACCGGCCCGATCCAGTTCGTTTTTGCGGCCGGCGCGGCCACGCGTGCGGCCGGCCGGCGCTTTACATCGGAAGCCGAAGCCATCCGTTGCTCCTTAAAAGTTCGCCTTCAGATTCATGCCCTGATAAAGCGATGCAACCTGGTCGCCGTAACCGTTGAACATCAACGTCTTGCGCTTCGGCGTGAAAAATCCGTCTTCGCCAATGCGCCGCTCGGTTGCCTGGCTCCATCGCGGGTGATCTACGTTCGGATTCACGTTCGAGTAAAAGCCGTACTCGGCAGGAGCGTATTCGTTCCAGCTCGTCTTCGGTTCCTTTTCGACAAAGCGGATTTTCACCAGCGACTTTGCGCTCTTGAAACCGTACTTCCATGGCACGACAACCCGCACCGGCGCGCCATTCTGATTTGGCAGGACTTCGCCATATAAACCGACCGTCAACAACGTCAGCGGATTCATGGCTTCGTCCATGCGCAACCCTTCCGAGTACGGCCAGTCGAGAATCGGCGTGGACAAGCCCGGCATTTGCGACGGATCGGCGAGCGAGATGAATTGCACGTACTTGGCGTTGCCCGTGGGCTGCGCGCGCCTGACGATCTCGGCAAGCGGAATGCCGATCCACGGGATCACCATTGACCAGCCTTCCACGCAGCGCAGCCTGTAGATACGCTCTTCGAGCGGCGCGAGCTTCAGGATTTCATCGATGTCATACACCTTCGCGTTCTTGACTTCGCCTTCCACCGAAATCTTCCACGGCCGCGGCCGCAGCGAATGCGCGTTCTGCGCTGGATCGCCCTTGTCCGTGCCGAATTCGTAGAAATTGTTGTAGCTTGTGATGTCCTTCAGCGGCGTGACCTTGTCCATGGGGACGAACTTCGTGTTCGTGGCTGCCGTGAGCTTCTGGCCCTTTGCATCGGGCGATGTCATTGTCGCGAACGCTTCGCCGCTGAGACCGGCTAATCCAGTGGCCGCGAGCGCACCTGCAGCTTTCAGCACGCGGCGACGATTCTCGAAAAACGCACGCGGCGTAATTTCGCTTCGGGGAATTTCGTCGCCGAAAAGCCGGCCTTTGTGTTTGATCAACATCTCGATGCTCCTAAACGCATGACGCCCAGCATGAGCGCGGCCGCCGTACTAGCTATATTCGTGACAAACACCAAAACGGTTTCACCTATTCCGCTCGATCAAAAAAAAAACCGCCAGCAAAGTATGCATGGCGGTTTTTAAACGGTGCTTAAGCGCAATTAAAGGCAAATGTTACAGCTTGCCGTAGCTATGAAGCCCTGAAAGGAACATATTCACGCCGAGAAAAGCGAAAGTGGTGACCAGCAGACCCGTGAGCGCCCACCAGGCGGCAACCGAGCCGCGCAAGCCCTTCATCAGCCGCATATGCAGCCACGCGGCGTAATTCAGCCAGACGATCAGCGCCCACGTTTCCTTCGGATCCCAGCTCCAGTAGCCGCCCCAGGCTTCAGCGGCCCACAATGCGCCCAGGATGGTCGCGATCGTAAAAAACGCGAAACCGACGGCAATCGACTTGTACATGACGTCGTCGAGCACTTCCAGCGACGGCAGGCGATCAGCCAGAATGCCACGTTCCTTGACCAGATACGCCACGCCAACCATTGCCGCGAGCGCAAAACTGCCATATCCGATGAAATTGGCCGGCACGTGGATCTTCATCCACCAGCTTTGCAGCGCGGGCACGAGCGGCTGGATTTGCTGCGCGTCGCGGGCAATCGAATACCACATCAGGAAACCAACGGCCGCGCTGATTACGAGCAGCACGAACGCGCCCATGGCGCGCGTGCTGTAGTGCTCTTCGTAATACAAATAGAACAGCGACGTAATCAGACAGAACAGCACGAACACTTCGTACAGGTTCGAAATGGGAATATGGCCCACGTCCGAGCCGATCAGATACGACTCGTACCAGCGCACCATCAGGCCGGTAAAGCCCATCAGCATCGCGACCCAGGTCATCTTCGAGCCGATCGCGCCGCCGGTCGCCGAGCGCGTGACCAGTCCGATCCAGTAGAACACGGTGGCAATGACGAGCAGCGCACTCATCCACAAGATGGCCGACTGGCTGGACAGGAAATACTTGAGGAAGAAATTGGTATCGGCGCGAGCGAGATCTGAGTGATAAAGCTGCAACGACGACAACGACAGCAACGCAATGCACGCAATCAGCAGCCGCACCGGTTTCCAGCGCCATCCGAGCACCACGAACGTGGGCACGGCGGCGCAGAGCACCAGCTTGTCGTAGTAATTCATGTACGGGTAGTACCGATACAGCGCGAAACCCGCGCCGGCGACCATCGCGAGCGCGAATAGCCAATCGGTCAGACCGAGACGCTTGAGAAACGGCCGTTCGTCGAACAGGTCGGAATCGACAGGCACCTTGCCCGCGCGCTGTTGCGCCTGTTTTGACTGCGAAGAGGCTTGTGTGAGGTCCATGTTCTTACCGGGTTGAATCGTGCGGGCCGCTGGACTTGACGTCCGTAGGCGTTTCCGGCGATGACAATACCGCCGCCGGCTGCGATTTGACGCCAAGCGCCGCGCCTATTGCGTCACGCGTTTGCGCGAATTCCTTCTCGAAATCGAGTGTCCGCCGCGCGGTGGACATTGCCATCAATACGCTGGTGCCGCCCGTTGTCGAGTCTTTGAGCCAGAACCAGAGACGGCGTTCCCGTACGTAAAACATCGAGAAAATGCCGAGTACGAGCAGGAGGCTGCCAAGATACACCACTTTTTTACCCGGTGCGCGCGTCAACTGGAACACGGACGCCTGGATCTGCTTGAAGGAATCCAGTTGCAGGAAAACAGGCGCGCCATACAGAAAGCTGTCGGAAAGCGCATTGATCGATGACTGCACGAACTGCGTGTTTTTCGCATCCGCGTGCGCTTCGGGCATGCCATTTTGCGCGCGCGAAATTTGCCACAAGTCCCATGTCGCGCCTTCCAGCATGCGCAACAATAAGCCCGCCGCCTTTTCCTGCTCGCCTTTGGGCACCGATTTATCGATGAAACCCGCGATCGCCTGGAATCCGCCGACCGTCGCGCCGGGCTGCGCCGCCGCGCCGCTTTCATCGGAGCCCGCGAACAGATTCAGCACGCGCAACGCGCTTTCTTCCAGATGCTTCTGCAAATCCGCGTTGGCTTCGGGCACGGAGCGCTGCGCGAAACGACGCGCGGCTTCCGCCCGCATGGCCGGCGTTTCCAGCGCGGCGCGCAGGTTCATCCATTGTTTGATCGAGCTTTGTTCGTCGGCGGGAATGCGCAGGTAGCGGAACGGATCGTTCGGGCTCAGGCGCATGCCGGCGAGGAACATCGGCTGGCCTTGAACGTCGACGGGCAGCATGTAGTTGTTGAACTCGCGCGCCTGGCCGTCCGTGCCGCGCACCTTGTATTGCACCGATGGTCCCACGTTGCGCAAATCCGTTGGCCGCGAGGTCTTCGCGCCGGAGCCGAGCCGTTCGTCGAATGCATCGCGCAGCGTTTGCGTCTTGCCTACGCCGCGTGCGTCGATGGTGCCGTTGCCATCAGTAATGTTTTCGACGTTGATCGCGCGAAAGTCGGTGAACTCGACGCTTTCGCCATTCCCGCCAATGATCTGCGGGCTCATTGGCGCCGTGCCGCCAATCGCGCCTTCGAACGGCACCGTTTTCGTGCTGGCGCCGGACATGGGCCAGGCGGTCATGGAGAGTTTCGAGCCGCCATCCTGAAAGCTCGATTGATAGATGGAAATGTTGTCGTAGGTGAACGGCTTGTTCACTTCGACGCGCGCCGGAATGCGCTTGCCGGTCGCATGATCGATCACCACGATATCGCTCGCGAACAGCTTCGGCATGCCCGTCGAGTAGTAGTCGACGATGAATTTATCGAGTTGGATCGAAAACGGCAGGTCTTGGATGAGCGAGCCGTCCTGCTGATTCAGGATCGCGGTCGCAACGTGCTGCCCTTCGGGCACCCAGGCGTAACCACGAAACGTAGGATTGGACGCCGACAACCGATGAGACACCGGAATGTCATTGATCACTTCGTTCGACGCAATCGGCGTCTTGTTGAAGAGCCACATCTGCAGCTTGATGGGCAGGTTGCTGTCGAGCAGACCACCAATACAGATCACCACGATCGCCAGATGCGCCGAGATATAACCGAGCTTGGTCAACGCGCCGCGCTTCGCCGCGATCAGCGTGGCGCCGCTTTCCGTCTCCAGCGTCCTGAACTTGTAGCCCATCTTGCCGGAAAGCCGTTGCAGCTTTGCGGCGGTCTCGGCGCGCGAATCCGGCACCGGCGGATACTCGCCCTTGTGATGGAACGCGCGCAGGCTTCCTTCGCGCACCCGATCCTTCCAGCTTTTCATGTCCGCGATCATCTTCGGGCCGTTGCGGATCACGCACAGCGACACCGATATCACCAGGAAGATCAGGATCAGCATGAACCACCACGCGCTGTACACGTTGTAGAGGCTCAGGCCGCGGAAAATATCGGCCCAGAACGGACCGAACTGATTGACGTAATTCGGGTAGGGATCTTCTTGCGTAAGCACGGTCCCGATAATGCTCGCTATCGCAAGAATCACGAGCAACGCGATGGCAAAGCGCATCGAACTGATCGTTTCGATGGCATGACGTACGCTGCTACGGCTCGACTTCGACTGCAATCCCGACGTGGTGACGCTCATTCAAACTCCGGCTGAACAGCAAAAAAGGGTGGAGACGCACCGGCGCACGACCGGCGTCCCACCCTTTTTCTTATTTGCACGCCGGTCTCGTCGGACCGGCATCGTGTTGCATGTTAATGCTGGGTTCGCACTATGCCAAACGGCTCGCCGATTGGCGGTGACGCGCGTACGACGCTGCGCGCATCTTAATGCAGACTCGTGCCCGCTGCAGACTGCTGCTTCAATGCAAACCTGCGATGTAATCCGCGACCGCCTTCACTTCCGCTTCATTCAGGCGCAGCGCGATGGTGTGCATGGGCTCGCTATTGTTGCGCGTGCCTTGCGCGAACGCGGTAAGCTGCGCCGCCGTGTAATCGGCCCACTGTCCCGACAACCGCGGATACTGCACGGGTACGCCCATACCCGTCGCACCATGACACGCGGCGCAAGCGGGAACGCCTCGATCCGTCACACCGCCACGATAAATCTTCATTCCAAGCGGGACCGTGTTCTTGTCCCGCGCGTAACCGGGCTTCGCCTTCTGTGTCTCAAAATACGCAGCCACGTTGACCACGTCCTCATCGTTCAATGCGCTTGCAATTCCGGCCATGATCGCATTCTTGCGCGCCGGCTCTTTCGCGCCCGGCTGCGTCTTGTAATCCTTCAACTGCTTGACGATGTACTCGGCGTGCTGGCCAGCGAGCTTTGGAAATGCGCCACCGGCGCTGTTGCCATCTGCTCCGTGACACGCCGCGCAGACCTGGGTGGCAATCGCCTGGCCCCGCGCGACATCAGGTTTGGCCGGCGCCGCGGCGGCTGCGGGTTCCGCTGCGTTTGCCGCCTGCGCCGTGAGTGTCCAGCCTACCAACCCCGCTCCGAATGCTGCTGCTAATTCCAAGGCCATCAGAGTCTTGTACAGTCGGTTCATTCGCGTACCCTGTTATTCGTCTTGTGAGAATTGTGAGGTTCTGCAAAACGACGGTTACCGATGCACTGCAAGACACCCGACAGAGGACGCGATACGAGTTCGGCATGGGCTAAAAATTCACCCGCCGCGCGCCCCGAAATCTGCCTTCAAACCTGTCTCACTCCTTATGCCGCTTGGGTCTTGCGTGCCCTGGCTGGTCTTCATACGACCGTCGTATTGTACAATAACTCCCTAAACGCAAAGACGCCAGTCGGGGCAAGCCCAGTATTCAGTGGCTCCTTACAGCTCGAGTTTCTACAGAATTTCACTTTCGGTCTTCCCATGTCGTCATTCCTGCTTCATCAGGCCCGTTTCTTTACGACGGTCAATCACTTACGCGATCTGCCTCCCACGCCGCAGCCGGAGATTGCGTTCGCGGGGCGCTCGAATGCCGGCAAGTCGACCGCCATCAACCTGCTGTGCAACCAGAAACGGCTCGCGTTCGCGAGCAAGACGCCGGGGCGCACCCAGCATATCAATTACTTCGCCATTGGCCCGGCAGACCAGCCGAAGGCCCACGTGGTGGACTTGCCGGGCTATGGGTACGCCGAAGTGTCGGGCAACGCCAAGCTCCATTGGCAGGCATTGTTGTCCACCTATTTGCAGAGCCGGGCCCAACTGGTCGGCATGATCCTGATGATGGATTCGCGCCGGCCGCTCACCGAGCTCGACAAGATCATGCTCGAGTGGTTTGCGCCTACCGGCAAGCCTATTCATGCATTGCTGACGAAATGCGACAAATTGACGCGCCAGGAGAGCATCAACACGCTGCGCGCGACCAAGAAAGCTTTCGATGAATACACGGCCGCGGGGTATCGCGGAGAACTGACAGTCCAGCTTTTTTCAGCCTTGAAGCGCGTTGGCCTCGATGAAGCACACGAGAAGATCGAAAGCTGGCTGATTCCCAAGGCGATTGAAGAAAGCGATCCGGCAGACGAGGCGCAGTGAGCCTCACAGTGAGCCTGGAACGGGTGCACATGTTCCCGGCATAAAAAAGCCCGCCGCGTGACGGCGGGCCAAACAGCCTGATCGAATCCTTTACGAATCGCCACAGGCGCCCGCTCAGGGAGGAGAAGCGGGGAGTTCGGCGCCAGGCGCCTTGCTCGACCGGTATGATATACCATTGTCTCGAAATGGTTCTGAAGCCGCCTGGCTTGGGGTCAGGCGCTTCGAGCCTATGCGCCGTATGATCTACCCGCCGCTTCCCGACAACTTCGCGTTTCCAACATTCCCGAGCAAACTTCATGAGTTTCTATCCGCATCATCGTCCGCGCCGCATGCGCCGGGACGACTTTTCGCGCCGTCTGATGCGTGAAAACCTCTTGTCGACCAACGACCTGATCTATCCGGTGTTTATCGTCGAGGGAACGAATCTGCGTCAGGCTGTGCCGTCCATGCCCGGCGTCGAGCGAACTTCCGTCGACCTGCTGATGAAAGTCGCCGAGCAGTGCATGGAACTGGGCGTGCCGGTCATTTCGCTGTTTCCGGCTATCGAACCGTCGTTGAAAACACCGGACGGCCGTGAGGCGACAAATCCTGAAGGCCTGGTGCCGCGCGCCGTGCGCGAGCTGAAAAAGCATTTCCCCGAATTGGGCGTGCTGACCGATGTCGCGCTGGACCCTTACACCAGCCACGGGCAGGACGGCGTACTGGATGAACAGGGCTACGTCATCAACGACGAAACCAGCGAGATCCTCGTTGAACAGGCGCGTACCCAGGCTGAAGCCGGCGTGGATATCGTCGCGCCTTCGGACATGATGGACGGCCGGATCGGCGCGATTCGCGAAATGCTCGAAAGCGATGGCCACGTGCACACGCGGATCATGGCGTATGCGGCGAAGTTCGCGTCGGCGTTCTACGGTCCGTTCCGCGATGCCGTCGGCTC
Source organism: Caballeronia sordidicola (assembly GCF_001544455.2). Classification (GTDB taxonomy): domain Bacteria; phylum Pseudomonadota; class Gammaproteobacteria; order Burkholderiales; family Burkholderiaceae; genus Caballeronia; species Caballeronia sordidicola. The sequence continues at coordinate 38,381 of NZ_FCOC02000022.1, read as the reverse complement.
CGCTACGAACCTCGGCAAGAGCAACAAGATGACCTACCAGATGGACCCGGCCAACTCCGACGAAGCCCTGCGCGAAGTGCGCATGGACATTGAAGAAGGCGCGGACATGGTGATGGTCAAGCCGGGCATGCCTTATCTGGACATTGTGTATCGCGTGAAGGAAGAGTTCCGGTTTCCGACCTACGCGTACCAGGTCAGCGGCGAGTACGCAATGATCAAGGCCGCCGCGCAAAACGGCTGGCTCGATCACGACAAGACCATGATGGAATCATTGCTCGCATTCAAGCGTGCGGGCGCGGATGGCGTGCTCACCTACTTCGCTCTGGATGCAGCCCGGATTCTGCGGGCTTCGAAGTAGCGGCTATTTTGGTTTGAACGTTTGAACGCAAAAAGGCGACGCAAATGCGTCGCCTTTTTGCGTTCAGCGAGCGGAAGAGTCTAGGTGGTCGGTGAAGCGAGCTTGTCGAGGCTTCGCAAGAACTTGTCCGCCGACTCATAGCCTACGACGCGTGCGACCTCGTTACCTTGGGCATCGAAGAAGATGATGCCCGGCGGTCCGAAGAGCTTGAAACGCTTCAGCAAAGCTTGATCGTCGGCGTTGTTCGCAGTTACGTCGGCGCGCAGCAGGTTGAGTTGCGCCAAACGCGCACGCACTTGAGGATCGGTGAACGTCAGGTGCTCCATTTCCTTGCACGACACGCACCAGTCGGCGTAGAAATCGAGCATAGCCGGACGGCCTGCAGCCTTGAGTGCAAGATCCAGTTGCGCCGATGACCTGACCGGCGCGAAGGTCTCGCCGGGGGCTGAAGCCTGAGTTGCGGCTGGCGTCGCGCTGCCGGCACGTGCGGTGAAAACGGCAAGCGGCCGGAGCGGATCGGTTGACCCCGCGGCAAGGCCCACGAGCAGCGCCGCGCCCCAGATCGCAAGCAGCGCGCCGATTCCCCGGCCGAGCCGGCGCCAGATTGACCCACTCAATGCGCCCGATGAAAACAACCCAAGCGCCGCTGCCGCCATAAGCAACCACAATGCAGCCAGCGCCATCTGCACCACCGCGCCCAGCACCGGCCAGACGATCCACAACGCTGCCGCGAGCAAGATTACGCCGAAGGAAACCTTGACGCCGTCCATCCAGTTGCCCGCGCGTGGCAGCAATGTCCCGGCACCGAGCCCGATGATCAGAAGCGGAACGCCGAGTCCGACTCCCATCGAAAAGAGCGCAGCGCCGCCGAGCAGCGCGTTGCCCGTATGCGCAATGAACGCCAGCACGGCGAACAGTGGCGCGGTCATGCACGCACCGACCACGAGCGCCGACAGCGCGCCCATGACGATCACTGCAGCGACCTTCCCGCCCGAGCGCTTCTGCGACGCATTGTTGACGCTGTTTTGCCACCGCGCCGGCAATGCGATATCCACACCCGCGATCAGCGTAAGCGCGAAGACTGCGAGCAATACGCCGAAGGCGCCGAGCACCCACGGGTTTTGCAGCCACGCGCCCAGGCTTTGCCCGATCATTGCGGCGAGCACGCCGAGCGCCGTATACACAAGGGCCATGCCGAACACGTACGCGGCCGACAATCCGAACCCGCGCGACCGTGTAACCCGCGCGCCTTCGCCAATGATGATGGCCGAGAGAATCGGAATCATCGGATAGGAGCACGGCAGCAAACTCAATACGATGCCCGCAACGAAGTACAACCCGACGATCGGGAAGAAACCTCCGCTTTCCAGCAGCGATTGTGCGTAGTCGGCGTTGGTCGCGCGGTCGTACCAGGGGATATCGCCGGCATTCTCAGCGGCCTGCGTGCCTGTAGCGCCGGTCGCACTTGCCGCTTGCAATGCGGCGCCCGTCACGTGATAAACGTGCTCCGCCGGCGGATAGCAGATGCCCTGATCGGCACATCCTTGCGACGTCACCGCAAGATCGAACGGACCCGAAGCCTGCTTCACCGGAATCCGGATCAGCAGTTCTCCGCGATACGTTTCCACGTCCTTGTTGAAGGTTTGATCGAAGTGCACCTTGCCAGCCGGCAACTTGGCTTCGCCGAGCGTCGCGCTACCGCTTTTGACAGCAAACGCAAAACGCTCCCGGTACATGTAGTAGCCTTCTGCGACCTTATACCGCACATCAATTTCGCCGGGCTTCTCGCTCGCGCTGAATTTGAACGCCACGGCCGGATCGAGGAAATCGTCGGCGGCGCGCGTGACCGAAATCGAACCGAACATCAGGACGAAGCACGACAGCAACATGAGTACTGCATCGAGCGGCCGGCGCGACCAGAAAGCGAAGGACTTAAACATTAAGAGGACGTTGAGTTTCCGCGATGATCCACTGTCCGTAAGCCGCTGACGCATCGGCCTGCCACGAGACAATTTCAGGTGTTTCGTAAGGATGATTCGACTCGATGAAGCGGGCTAGTTCATCGCCTCGCCCAAGACTCGTCTTGAACAGAAGTTGAAGCTCGTCAGCCGCCTCGACTTTTCCCTTCCACCAATACCGCGACTTGACCAAGCCCAGCTCGGTCACGCAGGCTGCAAGCCGTGCGTCGATCACCTGCTGCGCCAGCGCCGATGCGGTGTCACTGTCGGGTAGCGTCGTGAGAACAAGGACGACGGGCGTATTCACGAAAAACTCCAAATCAATCGATATGGACGCAATCGTAGCATTCGGAGCCGACGCCTGACATTAGGCCAATCGGCCTATCAGTGTCGCGTGGCTTGGTCCGTCGCTGGACGTAAAAAAGGCCAAGCAAAGCTTGGCCTTTTTAGTCCGACACATGCTCCAAGGCTTATTCAGCTTCTTGCACGTCGTCAGCTTCAGCGAGTTCCGGACGGTCCATCAACATGACCAGCGCCATTGGCGCGTTGTCGCCTTGACGGAAGCCGAACTTCAGAATGCTGAGGTAGCCGCCCGGACGCGTTTCGTAACGCGGGCCAAGCACGTCGAACAGCTTCGCAACGGAATCACGATCGCGCAGGCGGTTGAAGGCCAGACGACGATTTGCCAGCGACGGCTTCTTGCCGAGCGTGATCAGCGGCTCAACAACTTTACGGAGTTCTTTGGCTTTCGGCAGCGTTGTCTTGATGACTTCGTGCGCGATCAGCGAGTTCGACATATTACGGAGCATAGCCAGACGGTGGCTGCTCGTGCGGTTCAGTTTCCGCAAACCATGTTTATGGCGCATTTTGAATTTCCAGATTAATCGAGTTTAGATCCAGCTCTTCTATTACGTCTCTTGAGAAAACTCTTGAGCGCACGGGCCGGTCGTAGAAAAAGCGAGATGCGGATTCTAAAGGAAAATCCGCATCTTTGCCAGTCAAGCGTGCAGCTTGATCCTTACTTGTCGAGACCGGCCGGCGGCCAGTTTTCGAGCTTCATACCGAGCGTCAGGCCACGCGACGCCAAGACTTCCTTGATCTCGTTCAGCGACTTCCGGCCGAGATTAGGCGTCTTCAGCAATTCGTTTTCCGTGCGCTGGATCAAATCGCCGATGTAATAGATGTTCTCGGCCTTCAGGCAGTTCGCGGAACGAACCGTAAGTTCGAGATCATCGACCGGACGCAGCAGGATCGGATCGATCTGCGGTGCGCGCGACGGTGCTTCCGCCGCTGCTTCCGTGCCTTCCAGTGCCGCGAATACCGACAGCTGATCGACCAGGATACGGGCTGACTGACGAATCGCCTCCTCAGGCGAAATCACGCCGTTGGTTTCGATGTTCATCACGAGCTTGTCGAGGTCAGTACGCTGTTCAACGCGAGCGCTTTCAACAGCATAACTCACGCGCAAAACCGGCGAAAACGACGCGTCCAGCACGATACGGCCAATGATCTTCGCCGAATCTTCACCATAGCGACGCACGTTGCCCGGCACATAGCCGCGGCCCTTTTCAATCTTGATCTGAACGTCGAGCTTGCCGCCCTTCGAAAGATGCGCGATCACGTGACCGGGATTGATGACTTCGCAATCGTGCGCGAGTTCGATATCCCCAGCCGTAACAACGCCTTCGCCTTCCTTGCGCAGCGTAACCGTGACTTCGTCGCGGTTATGCAGCTTGAAAACGACGCCCTTCAAATTCAGCAGCAGGTTGACCACATCTTCTTGCACGCCGTCGAGCGTAGAATATTCGTGCACGACGCCTGCAATCGTCACTTCGGTCGGCGCATAACCAATCATCGACGACAGCAGCACGCGCCGAAGCGCGTTGCCCAAGGTGTGACCATAGCCCCGTTCGAACGGCTCCATGACCACTTTCGCGTGGCTGTCGCCAAGCGATTCGACTGCAATAATCTTGGGCTTCAACAAACTGGTTTGCATAGGTTTTCCTTTTCAATACCCTCGGCTCGTTACGCCGATAAGGCTGACCGGTGACAACCCGAAAATAAACAGCCGAGGCAACCCCTTGCCTTCCGCAATCAGGGTGCCCCGGCCGCTAATCCGATTAACGCGAATACAATTCGACGATCAGGCTTTCGTTGATATCGCCAGCAATATCAGCGCGATCCGGCATGCCCTTGAACGTGCCTTCGAACTTCTTGGCATCGACCGTGACCCAGCTCGGCATTCCGCCTTGCTCAGCCAGGTTCAATGCTTCCAGAATCCGCACTTGCTTGCGCGACTGTTCGCGAACCGCAACCACGTCGCCTGCCTTAACTTGCATCGACGGGATGTTGTTCACTACGCCGTTCACCGTGATCGACTTGTGGCCGACCAACTGACGCGCTTCAGCGCGCGTGGAGCCGAAGCCCATGCGATACACCACGTTGTCGAGACGCGACTCAAGCAATTGCAGCAGGTTTTCGCCCGTCGGACCTTTGCGGCGATCAGCTTCAGCGAAGTAACGGCGGAACTGGCGTTCGAGCACGCCATAAATACGCTTCACTTTTTGCTTTTCACGCAATTGCGTGCCGTAGTCGGACGTACGAGCGCCCGACGTACGACCGTGCTGACCCGGCTTGCTGTCGAGCTTGCACTTGTCGGCGAGCGAACGGCGTGCGCTCTTCAGGAAAAGATCAGTACCTTCACGGCGGGACAGCTTGGCTTTAGGACCGGTATAACGTGCCACTTTGCATCCTTAATAATTGATCACGCGAAGTACGTTCGCGCTAGTTCGAACTCGGTGGATCGAACGGTGGGCTTAGTCAGTATTCTTAACGCTGATTTCATAACGCAAGCAACCTGTCGACGCGCGAGCGTCAACAGGTCAAAGCGCTACGCGACGCCTTAGATACGACGACGCTTCGGCGGACGGCAACCGTTGTGCGGGACCGGTGTTACGTCGGAGATTGCGGTGATCTTGATACCAAGACCATGCAGCGCACGCACCGCCGATTCACGGCCAGGACCAGGGCCCTTGATCCGCACTTCGAGGTTCTTCACGCCGTATTCCATTGCCACGCGGCCAGCCGACTCGGCTGCGACCTGAGCTGCAAACGGGGTCGATTTACGCGAACCCTTGAAGCCCTGGCCACCCGACGTTGCCCAGGCGAGTGCATTGCCCTGGCGATCGGTGATCGTGATGATGGTGTTGTTGAACGACGCGTGAACGTGAACCACGCCCTCGGCGACGTTCTTCTTGACCTTCTTGCGAACGCGTTGCGCCGCGGAGTTGTTCGAAGCCTTAGCCATTACGTTTTCCTGTAACTATATTCCGCTTACTTCTTCAGCGATTGCGCTGCACGACGCGGACCCTTGCGGGTACGGGCATTCGTACGCGTGCGCTGTCCACGCATGGGCAAGCCCTTGCGATGGCGAACGCCACGGTAGCAGCCCAAGTCCATCAGGCGCTTGATATTCATCGTCACTTCGCGACGCAGGTCGCCTTCTACGATGAACTTACCCACTTCTTCTCGCAGCTTTTCGAGGTCTGCGTCAGTGAGGTCTTTGACCTTCTTCGAAAACTCCACACCAGACGCCACGCAAATGTTGCGAGCGCGCGTGCGGCCTACACCGAAAATTGCCGTGAGGCCGATTTCAGTATGCTGGTGATTCGGGATGTTAACCCCTGCGATACGAGCCATTGTTTTTCCTCAAACAAAAAGCGCAAGCAAAAGCGCGGCGTTCAGCCTTGACGCTGTTTGTGGCGCGGATCAGAGCTGCAAATCACGCGCACAACGCCCTTGCGCTTGATGATCTTGCAATTGCGGCAAATGCGCTTAACCGATGCCATCACTTTCATGATATTACCCTTTTTTCAAATCACTTCGCCCGTAACACGATCCGTGTACGAGACAGATCGTAAGGGGTCAACTCAACCGTTACCTTGTCGCCAGGGTGGCCAGCAAGCGGGAGAGTCACCTTCCGCCGCCTTTGGCCACCGTCCTGCCTAGCGCATCGGGACGTTGCTACCCTTGAAGTTCGCCTTCTTGAGCAGCGATTCATACTGCTGCGACATAACGTAGGACTGAACCTGCGCCATGAAATCCATCGTGACCACGACAATGATCAGCAGCGACGTTCCACCGAAGTAAAACGGCACGTTCCAACGCAACACCAGAAACTCTGGCAGCAAGCAAACAAACACGATGTAGATCGCACCGGCCAGCGTCAAACGCGTGAGAATCCGGTCGATATACCGTGCCGTCTGGTCACCCGGACGAATCCCCGGTACGAAGGCACCACTCTTCTTCAGGTTGTCGGCCGTCTCTCTGCTGTTGAACACCAGTGCGGTGTAGAAGAAACAGAAGAAAACGATCGCCATCGCGTACAGCAACACGTACACCGGTTGACCGGGTTTGAGCGCCTCGGCAACGTTGTGCAGCGTGTTCGCAAACCAGCCGGTCCGCGTACCCGAACTGAACCAGTTCAGGATAGTTGCCGGGAAGAGGATGATCGACGACGCGAAGATCGGCGGAATCACACCCGACATGTTCAACTTCAGCGGCAAATGCGAAGACTGACCGCCGTAAATCTTGTTTCCGACCTGACGCTTGGCATAGTTCACCAGGATCTTGCGCTGGCCGCGTTCGATGAAAACCACCAGAAACGTTACCGCCGCAATCAGCACGACAATGATGATCGCCGAAATGATGCTCATGGAACCGGTACGAACCAGTTCAAAGAGACCACCGATTGCGTTCGGGAAACCCGCCGCAATACCACCGAAAATGATGATCGAGATGCCGTTGCCCAATCCGCGTTCCGTGATCTGCTCGCCCAGCCACATCAGGAACATCGTGCCGGTCACCAACGTCACTACCGTCGTCAGCCGGAACACCATGCCAGGATCAATAACGAGCCCGGCTTGATTTTCAAGCGCCACCGCAATGCCGAAGGCCTGGAACGTTGCCAGAACAACCGTGAAGTAACGCGTGTACTGCGTGATCTTCCGTTGCCCTGCCTGCCCTTCTTTCTTCAGCGCTTCCATTTGCGGCGAAACGATCGACAGCAACTGCATGATGATCGACGCCGAGATGTACGGCATGATCCCAAGCGCGAAGATCGTGAACCTGGACAGCGCACCACCCGAGAACATGTTGAACATGCCCAGGATGCCGCCTGACTGGCTCTGGAAAAGCTTCGCCAGTTGATCCGGGTCGATACCCGGCACCGGAATATGCGCACCGATACGGTAGACGATCAGCGCCAGCAGCAAGAACATTGCACGCCGACGCAGATCGCCGAACTTCGCAGCGCTTCGACCGGATTTTGCGAGACTCGGGCTATTAGCCAAGAACCTTCTCCGATGCTTTCGCTAACAACGACAACACGCGCACGTTACTCGGCGAACGAGCCGCCGGCGGCTTCGATCGCAGCACGGGCACCCTTTGTAGCGCTGAGGCCCTTAACCGTGATCTTGCGCGTCAGTTCGCCCGTCTTGATGATCTTTGCGCTCGTAATGAGCACGCCGACCAGACCAGCTTGCTTCAACGCCAACAAATCAACTTCGTCGACCGGCAGCTTTTCGAGATCCGACAGACGCACTTCACCAACGAACTCACGCGTCAGCGAGCTAAAGCCGCGCTTCGGCAGACGACGTTGCAAAGGCATCTGACCGCCTTCGAAGCCGACTTTATGAAAGCCGCCCGAACGCGATTTCTGACCCTTGTGACCGCGACCCGCGGTCTTGCCGAGGCCGGAACCGATACCGCGGCCAACGCGACGCTTTGCGTGCTTCGCGCCTTCTGCCGGCTTGAGGTTATTCAAATCCATATTCAACTCCTTGATCCCTGGTCAGCCGCTTAGCTGAGGACTTTGACAAGGTACGAAACCTTGTTGATCATCCCGCGCACTGCCGGCGTGTCCTGCAGTTCGCTGACCGAGTTGAGTCGGCGCAGGCCCAGACCACGCACCGTTGCACGATGCGTTTCACGGGTCCCAATCAGGCTCTTCACGAGCTGAACCTTGACAGTTTTTTCAGACATGGTGACCACCTGGCTTAGCCCAAAATATCTTCGACGGACTTGCCGCGCTTCGCCGCGATGTCGCCCGGCGTGGACTGCTTGCGCAGACCGTCGAGCGTTGCACGAACGAGGTTGTACGGATTCGTCGAACCGTGGCTCTTCGCCACAACGTTTTGAACGCCCATCACGTCGAACACTGCGCGCATCGGGCCGCCGGCGATAACACCCGTACCGTCCTTGGCCGGAGCCAAAAGAACAGCGGATGCGCCATGCTTACCGTGCACTTCGTGTTGCAGCGTACCGTTCTTCAACGGCACCTTGAACATGTTGCGGCGTGCTTGTTCCATTGCCTTTTGAACAGCAACCGGAACTTCTTTCGCTTTGCCCTTGCCCATGCCGATGCGGCCGTCGCCATCGCCAACCACGGTCAGTGCGGCAAAACCGAGAATCCGGCCGCCCTTCACAACCTTGGTCACGCGATTGACCGCGATCATCTTTTCACGGAGGCCGTCGTCGCGTTCTTCAGCCTTCACATTCGCTTGCATCTTTGCCATGACGAATTCTTCCCTTAGAACTTGAGTCCGGCTTCGCGTGCCGCATCAGCCAGCGCTTTCACGCGGCCGTGGTAACGGAAACCTGAACGGTCGAAGGCGACGGATTCGACGCCGGCTGCCTTGGCTTTTTCAGCAATACGCTTACCGACAGCGATCGCAGCGTTGACGTTGCCGCCCTTACCGGTCTTGTCGGCCAGTTCGGCACGCACTTCAGCTTCGAGCGTCGACGCGCTTGCCAGCACCTTGGTGCCGCACGGCGAGAACACTTGCGCATAGATATGCGTGTTCGTGCGATGCACAGCCAGACGTGCGACCTGCAGCTCAGCGATCTTGACGCGCGTCTGTTTAGCGCGGCGCAGGCGAGATTGAGTCTTATCCATGATTGCGCACCCTTACTTCTTCTTCGTTTCTTTGAGGATGACGACTTCGCCGAAGTAGCGCACGCCCTTGCCCTTATAAGGCTCCGGCGGACGGTAGCCACGAACTTCCGCAGCGACCTGGCCAACTTTCTGCTTGTCGATCCCCTTGATCACGATTTCGGTTTGCGTCGGGGTTTCAACTTTGACGCCTTCCGGCATCGCGTGCACCACGGGGTGCGAGAAACCCAGCGACAGATTCAGCTTGTCGCCCTGCGCCTGCGCGCGATAACCAACGCCAACCAGCGTCAGCTTGCGCTCGAAACCCTTCGTAACGCCATTCACCATGTTCGCCACAAGAGCGCGCATCGTGCCCGACATCGCATTCGCTTCACGGCTTTCATCAGCCGGGGCGAAGTTGAGCGTGCCGTTGTCGTTTGCTACCGTAACAAGCGGGTTGGCCGCTTGCGTAATCGTACCCAGCGGGCCCTTGACGGTGATCACTTCGCCGCTAAAGGCCACTTCCGCGCCTTGCGGCAGCGTAATCGGGCTTTTACCTACTCGAGACATGTTTCTTCTCCTTTTCGGCTTAAGCGACGTAGCAGAGGACTTCGCCGCCGACGCCGGTCTGGCGCGCCTTGCGGTCGGTCATCACACCCTGGGGCGTCGACACGATTGCAACGCCAAGACCGTTCATCACAACCGGAATGTCGTTACGACCGCGATACACACGCAGACCAGGCTTCGAGACGCGTTCAATGCGCTCGATAACCGGACGGCCAGCGTAGTACTTCAACGCGATATTCAATTCCGACTTCGCACCTTCAGACTTCACTGCGAAATCGTCGATATAACCTTCGTCCTTCAAAACCTGCGCAATCGCAACCTTGACTTTCGACGAGGGCATTGTCACCGACACTTTCTCAACCATCTGCGCATTGCGGATGCGAGTCAGCATATCGGCGATAGGATCACTCATGCTCATTTACGTATCTCCTATTACCAGCTCGCCTTGGTCAGGCCAGGGATTTCGCCGCGGAAAGCGATTTCGCGAATCTTGCTGCGTGCCAATCCGAATTTGCGGAACGTGCCACGCGGACGACCCGTGATCGCGCAGCGGTTACGCTTGCGAGTGGGGTTCGAGTTGCGGGGCAGTTGTTGCAGTTCGAGACGAGCGGCGTAACGCTCTTCGTCCGACTTGCTCGCGTCATCGATGACTGCCTTGAGCGCCGTACGCTTGGGAGCGTACTTTGCAGCGAGGCGAGCACGCTTCTTTTCACGTTCGATCAGTGCCAGTTTAGCCACGGTAACCTCAGTTTCTGAACGGGAACTTGAAGCTGGCGAGCAGTGCCTTCGCTTCATCGTCAGTCTTCGCGGTCGTCGTGATGCTGATGTTCAGCCCACGAAGCGCGTCGATCTTGTCGTAGTCGATCTCGGGGAAAATGATCTGCTCTTTCACACCGATGTTGTAGTTGCCGCGACCGTCGAACGCACGACCCGATACACCGCGGAAGTCGCGAACCCGGGGGAGCGCAACCGTCACGAAACGATCGAGAAATTCGTACATGGCCTGGCCGCGCAGCGTAACCATCGCGCCGATCGGGTAGCCCTGACGAATCTTGAAGCCAGCGATAGCCTTGCGTGCCTTCGTGATAACCGGCTTCTGGCCAGCAATCTTCGTCAGGTCGCCAACGGCGTTTTCGATGATCTTCTTGTCGGCGACGGCTTCGCCAAGACCCATGTTCAGGGTGATCTTGGTGATGCGCGGCACTTCCATGATGGACTTGTAGCCGAACTTCTCAACGAGGCCGGGTACAACCTTCTCTTTATAAAATTCTTGCAGACGTGCCATTTTTTACTCCGCGTCAGACGCTAAGCGTGGCACCGGTCGACTTCAAGAAGCGAACCTTCTTGTCGCCTTCGACCTTGATGCCCACACGTGACGCCTTGCCATTCGCGTCGACCAATGCGACGTTCGAAATATGCAGCGGCATCGTCTTGGCTTCCACGCCGCCCGTCGTACCCTTCATCGGGTTCGGCTTGACATGCTTCTTGACGAGATTGATACCCTCGACCGTCACACGCTCTTCACCAACGGACAGCACGACGCCGCGCTTGCCTTTATCTTTGCCAGCGGTAACGATAACTTCGTCACCTTTGCGAATCTTATTCATCGCGACTCCTTACAGCACTTCCGGCGCGAGCGAAACGATCTTCATAAATCGTTCACTACGCAATTCACGCGTAACCGGTCCGAAAATACGCGTACCGATAGGCTCGAGCTTGGCATTCAAAAGTACGGCGGCATTGCCGTCGAACTTGATCAGCGAGCCGTCCTGGCGGCGCACGCCCTTGGCCGTACGAACGACCACGGCGTTGTAGATTTCGCCCTTCTTCACGCGTCCGCGCGGCGTTGCTTCCTTGACGGTCACCTTGATGATGTCGCCAATGCTAGCGTAACGACGCTTCGAGCCGCCGAGCACCTTGATGCACATCACTTCACGTGCACCCGTGTTGTCGGCAACTTCAAGCCGAGTTTCGGTCTGAATCATGGTTTATCTTTCCCAACTTAATCCAGCTACGCCACCATGGCGCACCCGGTCAGTCTTGGTCCCGTCAGCCTGGTGGCTGCTTGGGTTAGAACAGGCAGCGAGGGCAGACGAAACCCGCCATCGCAATCCGGTGAATCTGTCAGCACGAACTGGCGTTCGCACCGGCTTCCCCCACCTACTTCGCCCGCGATGGGGCTCCCACAAAGAGGGAAGACCGAGATTATAACGCATAATTTCGGTCTTGCAAGCGAAAGTTACTGCGACACTTCTTTGTAGCAATTTACCGCTTAAATAACGCGTGCAGCTTCCAGCAATTTCGACACAACCCAGGCTTTCGTCTTGGAAATAGGACGGGTTTCCTGGATCTCGACGAGATCGCCTTCGTTATACGTGTTCGCGTCGTCGTGAGCGTGGTACTTCTTCGACCGTACGACGTACTTGCCGTAGATCGGGTGCTTTACGCGATGCTCGACCAGCACGGTGACCGTCTTTTCCATCTTGTTGCTGACGACCTTGCCGACCAGCGTCCGCTTGAGCGAGGTTTTTACGCTATCGTTCATTTCTGGTTCGCCTTCTCAGTCAGGACGGTCCGCACACGAGCGATGTCGCGACGAACCTTCTTCAATTGACTGTTATTCGTCAATTGCTGGGTCGCGAGTTGCATGCGCAGGCCGAATTGCGCCTTCAGCAGGTCCGTCAGCTCTTGATTGAGAGCGGCCTGGTCTTTCTGGTGAAGTTCGGAAGCCTTCATCATTGCTCCTTAGGCGCCGAGCTGGCGCGAAACGAAGTACGTCTTCAGCGGCAGCTTCGCTGCAGCCAGACGGAACGCTTCACGTGCCAACTCTTCAGTAACACCGTCCATTTCATACAACATCTTGCCCGGTTGAATCTCTGCGACGTAGTACTCAGGGTTACCTTTACCGTTACCCATCCGTACTTCAGCCGGCTTTTGCGAGATCGGCTTGTCCGGGAAAATGCGGATCCAGATACGGCCGCCACGTTTAATGTGACGCGTCATTGCACGACGCGCCGCTTCGATTTGGCGCGCGGTCAAACGGCCGCGACCGATAGCCTTCAGGCCATATTCACCGAACGACACTGCGTTGCCGCGCGTCGCCTTGCCGGTGTTACGACCCTTTTGCTCTTTGCGATACTTTCTGCGTTTCGGTTGCAGCATCGTTATTCTCCAGTCTTCCCGTCGCCGCCGGCACCGCCAGCACGACGGGGAGCGCCACGGCGCGCACCTGCGTTTGCCGGGCCACCACCTTCACCGTCACGACGCGGACGGCGATCGCCACCCGGACGTGCGTTGCGGCGCGGACGCTTGTCTTCGGCTACTTCTTCGACCACCGGAGCATCATTGCGGCCCAGCGTGTCGCCCTTGTAGACCCACACTTTCACGCCGATGATGCCGTAGGTCGTCTTCGCTTCCGAGGTTGCGTAGTCAATATCGGCACGCAGCGTGTGAAGCGGAACGCGACCTTCGCGATACCACTCCGTACGAGCGATTTCGATACCGTTGAGACGGCCCGCGCTCATGATCTTGATGCCCTGGGCACCCAGACGCATGGCGTTTTGCATCGCACGCTTCATCGCGCGGCGGAACATGATCCGGCGCTCGAGTTGCTGCGTGATCGAATCAGCGATCAACTGTGCATCGGTTTCCGGCTTGCGGATTTCTTCGATGTTGACGTGGACCGGAACGCCCATGCGGCGTTGCAGCTCCGACTTCAACAGTTCGATATCCTCGCCCTTCTTGCCGATCACAACGCCCGGACGCGAGCTGTAAATCGTGATACGTGCGTTCTTTGCCGGACGCTCGATGACCACCCGACCAACCGAAGCGTTTTTCAGCTTCTTCTTCAGGTACTCACGAACACCGATGTCTTCCTGCAGCATCGACGCGAAATTGGTGTTGTTCGCGTACCAACGCGACGCCCAATTTCGGCTGACAGCCAGACGGAAGCCTGTCGGATGAATTTTTTGTCCCATCGTATGGCTCCTTAATTCCCGACCGTCACAGTGATGTGACAGGATTGCTTCTCGATGCGGTTACCGCGGCCTTTTGCACGCGCGGTAAAACGCTTCAGGGAAGCGGCCTTGTCGACCATGATGCTCGTTACCTTGAGCTCGTCGATGTCGGCGCCTTCGTTGTGTTCCGCATTCGCGATCGCAGACAACACGACCTTCTTGACAATACCCGCCGCCTTCTTCGGCGAGAACGTCAGAACGTTCAGCGCCTTGTCGACCGGCAAACCACGGATCTGGTCAGCCACAAGACGCGTTTTCTGCGCCGAGATGCGGGCACCGCGATGAATAGCTTTTACTTCCATCTTGATAGCCCCTTATTTCTTGGCCTTCTTGTCGGCTGCATGACCCTTGAACGTACGGGTCAATGCGAACTCGCCAAGTTTGTGGCCGACCATGTTTTCCGAAACATAAACCGGGACGTGTTGACGGCCGTTATGCACGGCGATCGTCAGACCGATAAAGTCCGGCAGGATCGTCGAACGACGCGACCAGGTCTTGATCGGTTTCTTGTCACGCGCAGCTGCGGCAGCCTCAACCTTCTTCAGCAAATGAGCGTCGCAGAACGGACCTTTTTTAACAGAACGTGCCATTGCTTACTCCTTAGCGCTTGTGACGGCGCTGAACGATCATCGTCGTCGTGCGCTTGTTGCTGCGGGTGCGATAACCCTTGGCCGGGGTTCCCCACGGGCTGACCGGATCGCGACCTGCTGCCGTCTTACCTTCACCACCACCGTGCGGGTGATCGACCGGGTTCATTGCAACGCCACGCACCGTCGGGCGGATACCGCGCCAGCGGTTAGCACCGGCCTTACCGATTTGACGGAGGCTGTGCTCTTCGTTGCCAACTTCACCAATCGTCGCGCGGCACTCAACGTGCACACGGCGAATTTCACCCGAACGCAGGCGAACCTGAGCGTACGTGCCTTCGCGAGCCAGCAGCATTGCGGACGTGCCAGCCGAACGCGCCATTTGCGCGCCCTTGCCCGGCAGCATTTCGATGCAGTGAATCGTCGTACCGACCGGAATGTTGCGGATCGGCAGGGTATTACCCGAGCGGATCGGCGCTTCCGAACCCGACATCAACGACTGACCCACCGTCGCGCCCTTCGGAGCGATGATGTACTTGCGCTCGCCGTCTGCGTACAGAACCAGCGCAATGTTCGCGCTACGGTTCGGATCGTATTCAAGACGTTCGATCTTTGCCGGAATGCCGTCCTTGTTGCGACGGAAATCGACCATACGGTAGTGCTGCTTATGACCGCCACCCTTGTGACGCGTCGTGATGCGACCGGAGTTGTTCCGGCCGGCGGTCACGGACTGCGAGTCGAGCAGCGCTGCGTGCGGCTTGCCCTTGTACAGATCCTTGTTGACCACCTTGACCATCGCGCGGCGACCCGGCGAAGTCGGCTTAACTTTTACGATTGCCATGATTACTTGGCCTCCGCTTCAAAGTTGATTTCCTGGCCGGGCTTCAGGCAGACATACGCCTTCTTCACGTCTTTGCGCTTGCCCATGAAGCGGCCAAAGCGCTTGGCTTTACCCTTCGTGACCAGCACGTTGACGGAATTGACTTCCACCTTGAACAGCAGCTCGACAGCGGCCTTCACTTCCTGCTTCGTGGCATCGGGCGCGACTTCGAACACGACTTGCTCGTTCTTGTCGGCCACCAGCGTCGCCTTTTCGGAGACTACCGGCGCGAGCAGGACCTGCATCAAACGATGATCGTTCTTGCGAATCTCGCTCATGACAGCAACTCCTCGATCTGGGCGACCGCAGCCTTCGTAATCAGGATCTTCTTGAAG
This sequence comes from Caballeronia sordidicola, assembly GCF_001544455.2. Classification (GTDB taxonomy): domain Bacteria; phylum Pseudomonadota; class Gammaproteobacteria; order Burkholderiales; family Burkholderiaceae; genus Caballeronia; species Caballeronia sordidicola. The sequence continues at coordinate 22,749 of NZ_FCOC02000022.1, read as the reverse complement.
TAGATCAACGAGAGCGGGTCGGCGTAACGCGGCTCGACAACGGCCACGTGGGCCAGATTGCGCGACGCGAGGTACAGGTTTTCGTCGACCGTGTCAGTAATGACCAGGACCGATTCCAGACCCATTGCCTTGAATTTTTCGGCCAGCAGCTTCGTCTTCGGCGCTTCGAGCGTGAGCTCGTCAACTACCGAAATACGGCCTTCGCGGGCGAGCTGCGAGAAGATCGAGCAGAGACCTGCGCGATGCATCTTCTTGTTGACCTTGTGCGAAAAGTTTTCTTCCGGCGAATTCGGGAAGATACGGCCACCGCCGCGCCACAACGGGCTCGACGACATACCGGCACGAGCGCGGCCCGTACCCTTTTGGCGCCACGGCTTCTTGGTCGTGTGCTTGACTTGCTCACGATCCTTCTGCGCGCGGTTACCGCTACGTGCGTTGGCTTGATAGGCCGTGACGACCTGATGGATCAGCGCTTCGTTGTAATCGCGACCGAACACGACGTCCGATGCGTTCACACCCGTGCCTTCCTGACCATTGGCGTTCAGGAGCTTAAGTTCCATTATTTCGCTCCTTTCACAGCGCGCGCCTTGACTGCCGGCGTCACGAAGACCTTACCGCCCTTGGCGCCAGGAACAGCGCCGCGAACCAGCAACAGATTGCGGTCAGCGTCAATGCGAGCGATCACGAGATTCTGCACCGTAACCGTTTCGTCGCCCATGTGACCCGTCATGCGCTTACCCGGGAAAACACGACCCGGATCCTGCGCCATACCGATCGAACCAGGAACGTTGTGCGAACGCGAGTTACCGTGCGATGCGCGACCCGAAGCAAAGTTGTGACGTTTGATGGTACCGGCGTAGCCCTTACCGATCGACACGCCTTGCACGTCGACTTTCTGGCCCACTTCGAAGATGTCCGTACCGATCACGGTACCGTTCGACAACTCGGCAGCCTTCGTGGAATCGATCTGGAATTCTTTGAGAACTTCACCAGCTTGAACGCCGGCTTTGGCAAGGTGACCTGCCAGCGGCTTCGTCACGCGCGATGCGCGGCGAGTGCCGAATGCAACTTGAACGGCGATGTAACCATCCGTTTCTACAGACTTGATCTGCGTCACTCGGTTGTCCGACACGTCCAGTACGGTGACGGGAATCGAATCCCCTTCAGGCGTAAAGATACGGGTCATGCCAACCTTGCGACCTACGAGTCCAAGGCTCATCGTTTTCTCCATTCCCAACTGCGATTGGTCGGGGCTGATTTACAAAATGCCGGCCAATTCCTGAGAACTCATCTCGAGAAAAGCCGACTTTTTTGCGCAAATGCGCGAAAAGCCTTGGAGTATAACAAGGCTTTTCGTTTTCCGCAAGCAATCAAAGACTTAGCGCGGCTCCTCGTGAGAGCCGCACGGGTGAAACTTACTGCAACTTGATTTCGACGTCGACGCCAGCCGGCAAGTCGAGCTTCATCAACGCGTCAACGGTCTTGTCCGTCGGGTCGACGATGTCCATCAGGCGCTGGTGGGTACGGATTTCAAGCTGATCGCGCGACGCCTTGTTGACGTGCGGCGAACGCAAAATGTCAAAACGTTGGATACGGGTCGGCAGCGGCACCGGGCCACGTACGATTGCGCCAGTCCGCTTCGCGGTATCGACGATTTCGGCAGCCGATTGATCGATCAGACGATAGTCGAAAGCCTTCAGGCGAATGCGGATTTTCTGGTTTGCCATGACAATTCCTTGAAAGAGCGAGACGGTGTTGCACCGTCGATTTGGTAAAAGAGCAAGGAGCCGGGTACGCGTTGGGCACGTGCGCCCGGCTCCGGGCACGACTACAAACTACAAGCTTTTAAAACAAGCTCAGGATTTTACTCGAGAACCTTGGCCACGACACCGGCGCCGACGGTACGACCGCCTTCACGGATGGCGAAGCGCAAGCCCTCTTCCATGGCGATCGGTGCAATCAGCTTCACCGTAATCGACACGTTGTCGCCCGGCATCACCATTTCCTTGTCCTTCGGCAACTCGATCGAACCCGTCACGTCCGTGGTACGGAAGTAGAACTGCGGGCGATAGTTGTTGAAGAACGGCGTATGACGGCCGCCTTCGTCCTTGCTCAACACATACACTTCAGCCGTGAAGTGCGTGTGCGGCGTGATCGAACCCGGCTTGGCCAGCACTTGACCACGCTCCACGTCTTCACGCTTCGTGCCGCGCAACAGAATACCCACGTTGTCGCCCGCCTGACCTTGATCCAGCAGCTTGCGGAACATTTCCACGCCCGTGCACGTCGTCTTCACCGTCGGCTTGATACCGATGATTTCGATTTCTTCGCCCACCTTCACCACGCCACGCTCGATACGGCCCGTCACCACCGTGCCGCGACCCGAGATCGAGAACACGTCTTCCACCGGCATCAGGAACGTACCGTCAACTGCACGCTCCGGCGTCGGGATGTACGTGTCCAGCGCGTTGGCCAGGTTCAGAATTGCCACTTCACCCAGCTCGCCCGTGTCGCCTTCCAGCGCCAGCTTGGCCGAACCCTTGATGATCGGCGTGTCGTCGCCCGGGAAGTCGTACTTCGACAGAAGCTCGCGCACTTCCATTTCCACCAGTTCCAGCAACTCGGCGTCGTCAACCATGTCGCACTTGTTCAGGAACACGATAATGTACGGCACGCCAACCTGACGGGCCAACAGGATGTGCTCACGCGTTTGCGGCATCGGGCCGTCCGCAGCCGAACACACCAGGATTGCGCCGTCCATCTGCGCTGCACCCGTAATCATGTTCTTCACATAGTCGGCGTGACCCGGGCAGTCAACGTGCGCGTAGTGGCGGTTCTGTGTTTCGTACTCGACGTGCGCCGTGTTGATCGTGATACCACGTGCCTTTTCTTCCGGCGCCGCGTCGATCTGGTCATATGCCTTCGCTTCGCCGCCGAACTTCTTCGACAACACCGTCGCGATCGCTGCCGTCAGCGTGGTCTTGCCGTGGTCGACGTGACCAATCGTGCCTACGTTGACGTGCGGCTTGGTCCGTTCGAATTTACCTTTTGCCATGATTGCCTTCTTTCAAAAATGTTGATCGGTTAAAGACTTGTAGCTTGCCGAATTACTTGGATTTCGCGTTGATGATCGCTTCGGAGACGTTACGCGGAGCTTCCGAATAGTGCTTGAACTCCATCGTGTACGTTGCGCGACCTTGTGTCGCTGAACGCAGCGACGTCGAATAGCCGAACATTTCCGACAAGGGGACTTCAGCGCGCACGATCTTGCCGCCGCCAATCATATCTTCCATACCCTGAACAATACCGCGACGGCTCGAAAGATCGCCCATCACGTTGCCCATGTAGTCTTCCGGCGTTTCCACTTCCACAGCCATCATCGGCTCGAGGATAACCGGGCTTGCACGGCGCATTGCTTCCTTGAACGCCATCGAACCGGCCATGCGGAACGCATTTTCGTTCGAGTCGACATCATGGTACGAACCGAACGTCAGGTGAACCTTGACGTCGACGACCGGGAAGCCTGCCAGCACGCCAGCCTTCAGCGTTTCCTGAATACCCTTGTCCACGGCCGGGATGTACTCGCGCGGAATCACGCCGCCCTTGATCTCGTCCAGGAACTCGTAGCCCTTGCCTTGTTCATTCGGCTCGAGCGTAATGACAGCGTGTCCGTACTGACCACGACCGCCCGACTGCTTCACGAACTTGCCATCAACGTCCTCAGCCTTGCTGCGAATCGTTTCGCGATACGCAACTTGCGGCTTGCCAACCGTTGCCTCAACGCCAAATTCGCGCTTCATGCGGTCGACCAGAATTTCGAGGTGAAGCTCGCCCATGCCCGAAATGATGGTCTGGCCGGATTCTTCGTCGGTTTGAACGCGGAACGACGGATCTTCCTGAGCTAGGCGGTTGAGCGCGAGGCCCATCTTTTCCTGGTCAACCTTCGTCTTCGGTTCCACGGCCTGCGAAATCACCGGTTCCGGGAAAATCATGCGTTCCAGGACGATCGGGTGTTGCGGATCGCACAACGTGTCGCCCGTCGTGGCTTCTTTCAGCCCAACAGCAGCAGCGATATCCCCCGCGTGCACTTCCTTGATTTCTTCGCGCTGGTTTGCGTGCATCAGCAAAATACGACCGAGACGCTCTTTCTTGTCCTTGGTCGCGTTCAGCAACGTGTCGCCCGACTTGGTCGTACCCGAATAAACGCGGAAGAAGATCAACTGGCCGACGAACGGGTCGGTCATGATCTTGAATGCGAGTGCCGAGAACTTTTCGTCGTCAGCGGCGCGGCGTTCAGCGCGTTCGCCATCTTCCAGCTCGCCCAGAACCGGCGGAATATCGATAGGCGACGGCAGGAAGTCCAGCACAGCGTCCAGCATGCGCTGCACGCCCTTGTTCTTGAACGCGGTTCCGCACAGCATAGGCTGGATTTCACAAGCGATCGTGCGGTCACGCAGACCCTTCACGATTTCCTCTTCGGACAATTCGCCCGTTTCGAGGTACTTGTTCATCATCTCTTCGTTGGCTTCAGCAGCGGCTTCAACCATCTTTCCGCGCCATTCTTCACACGTCGCCTGCAACGCTGCCGGAATGTCCTCGTACGAGAACTTGGTGCCCTGGGACGCTTCGTCCCAAATGATCGCCTTCATCTTGATCAGGTCGACAACACCCGTGAACGTGTCTTCCGCGCCAATAGGCACGACGACCGGAACCGGGTTCGCCTTCAGACGCAGCTTGAGCTGGTCGTAGACCTTGAAGAAGTTCGCACCAGTACGGTCCATCTTGTTAATGAACGCGAGACGAGGAACCTTGTACTTGTTGGCCTGGCGCCACACGGTTTCCGACTGGGGCTGAACGCCGCCCACAGCGCAATAAACCATGCACGCACCGTCGAGCACGCGCATGGAACGTTCAACTTCAATCGTGAAGTCGACGTGTCCGGGGGTGTCGATGATGTTGATGCGGTGCTCGGGGCGGTCGCCGGCCATGCCTTTCCAGAAGGCCGTCGTTGCTGCCGACGTAATGGTGATGCCGCGCTCCTGCTCCTGCTCCATCCAGTCCATGGTTGCTGCGCCGTCGTGAACTTCACCGATCTTGTGGTTCACGCCCGTGTAAAATAGGATGCGTTCGGTCGTCGTCGTCTTGCCGGCATCGATGTGAGCGCTAATACCGATATTACGGTAGCGCTCGATAGGTGTCTTGCGAGCCACTTTGAATCCTTAATTGGGTCGACGCGACCAGCCCATGCCAGTCACGCCCTAACACAAACGGGCGAGGCGCTTGGTAAGCGCACCCGCCCGGAGGTTTTCCGTTCGTCCCAGGTCGGGAGGCCTAAAAGCAGCCTTAGAAGCGGAAGTGCGAGAACGCCTTGTTGGCTTCTGCCATCCGGTGAACCTCGTCGCGCTTCTTCATCGCGCCGCCGCGGCCTTCCGCGGCTTCCGAAAGCTCACCTGCGAGACGCAGGGCCATCGACTTCTCGCTGCGCTTTTTCGCAGCTTCGCGCAACCAACGCATCGCCAATGCCATACGACGCGACGGACGCACTTCCACTGGAACTTGATAGTTCGCACCACCAACGCGGCGGCTCTTCACTTCCACCACCGGCTTCACGTTGTTGAGCGCACCCGTGAACACTTCCAGCGGGTCCTTGCCACCCTTGGTCTGGATCTGTTCAAAAGCACCATAAACAATACGCTCGGCAACCGACTTCTTGCCCGACAGCATGATCACGTTCATGAACTTGGCTACATCTACGTTGCCGAATTTCGGATCCGGCAAAATGTCCCGCTTGGGGACTTCGCGACGACGCGGCATGTTTCTTCCTTTGATTTTTCAGTTGGAGCCATATTGGCCCCGCGGTCACCAACTAACCCGATCCATCTATTGACTAACCAGCTTGGCCGGGTGACCACTTACTCGACAGCACCGGCACTTCCGGCACCACCGCTTGAACGCCCTTTTACGGGCAACCTGTACAGCTCAACCGGCAAAAACTTACTTGCCAGCCTTGGCGCGCTTCGCACCGTACTTCGAGCGAGCTTGCTTGCGATCCTTGACGCCCTGGGTATCCAGCGAGCCGCGAACCATGTGATAGCGTACACCCGGCAAGTCTTTCACACGGCCGCCGCGAATTAGCACGACCGAGTGTTCCTGCAGGTTGTGGCCTTCACCACCGATGTACGAAATGACTTCGAAGCCGTTCGTCAAACGAACCTTGGCAACTTTACGAAGTGCCGAGTTCGGCTTCTTCGGCGTCGTCGTGTACACGCGAGTGCACACGCCGCGACGCTGCGGGCAGTCCTGCAAAGCCGGCGACTTGCTCTTCACTGTTTCTGAAGCGCGGCCTTTGCGAACCAATTGATTGATGGTTGGCATTGTCTATTCCTAAATTGATCAAAATCGACGCCGCCGTTTCGGGCAAAGCAAAACGGCCTGCGCATCGAACTTTCCCTTCATGTTCGTGCTTGCAAGGAAAACCTTGTTAGCAGATCCAAGAACGAGAACCTAGCATCATAATCTGAAATTCCCAATGCAGTCAATATCTTGGATGCCCGACCGTGCCTTCGGCGCGTAAAAAGCTAGTCTGCGCCGACTACTTCCAGCAATTCGTCGCCGAAACGGTCCAGCTTGCGCGCGCCAATTCCAGGAATCTGCCGCAGGTCATCGATGGAATCCGGCTCGTTGCGGGCGATTTCGGCCAGCGTTGCATCGTGGAAAATGACATAAGCCGGCACGCCGTCGCTTTTCGCCATGCTCGCTCGCCACGCCCGCAGCCTTTCCCAGCGGGCTTTGACGCGCGGCGACATGCCCGTGGTCGGATCGGCGCGTTCGCCCGTCCGGCTGGACGACTGACGCGTGCGGGTCGGCTTGACGTACTTGCGCAGCGTCACGTTCTGCTCGCCCTTGAGCACGGCCTTGCTCGCCTCGGTGAGGATCAGTGCACCAAAGCCGTCGTGGTCGACCGCGAGGTAGCCAAACGCGACCAGTTGACGAAACACCGCGCGCCACTCCTGCTCCGACAACGCGGCGCCGAGACCGAAAGTAGAAAGCTTCTCGTGACCACGCTGAAGCAGTTTCTCGGAGCGGCTGCCGCGCAGGATATCGATCAAATGTCCCGCACCGAAATGAAAGCCGCTTGCCTTATACGCGCGATACACACAAGACAGCGCCATCTGCGCCTCGCGCGTTGCATCCCACGATTCGGGCGGATCAAGGCACGTGTCGCAATTACCGCATGGCTGGCTGGCCTCGCCGAAGTAGCCAAGCAGGCGCACGCGCCGGCAGGACGCCGCTTCGCACAGCCCGAGCAGCGCGTCGAGCTTGCCGCCCTGCACACGCTTATGGGTGTCGTCCGCATCCGATTCGTCGATCATCTTGCGCTGCTGGACAACGTCGCCCAGGCCGTAAGCCATCCAGGCGTTCGCCGGCATGCCGTCGCGGCCCGCACGGCCCGTTTCCTGGTAATAGCCTTCCACGCTCTTGGGCAGATCGAGATGCGCGACAAAACGCACATCCGGCTTGTCGATACCCATGCCGAAAGCAATCGTCGCGCACATGACGATGCCCTCTTCGCGCTTGAACATTTCCTGATGCCGCTGGCGCGTTTCGTACTCCATGCCCGCGTGGTAAGGCAACGCGCGCACACCCTGGCTCTTCAGCCAGTCCGCGGTTTCTTCCACCTTGCGCCGCGACAGGCAATAGATCACCCCGGCGTCGGTAGTCTTGTCAGGGTTCGTATGCTCGGCGCGGATGAAGTCGAGCAACTGCGCACGCGCGTTGTCTTTCTCCACGATCCGATACCGGATGTTCGGCCGGTCGAAGCTCGAGACGAAAATTCGGGCGTCGTCCAGAGCGAGTCGGTGAACGATTTCATCGCGCGTAATGGCGTCTGCCGTGGCTGTCAGGGCAATTCGCGGCACCGACGGAAACCGCTCATGCAGCACCGACAACTGAATATATTCGGGCCGGAAATCGTGACCCCACTGCGACACGCAATGCGCTTCGTCGATAGCAAACAGGCCAATGCGCACGTTTTCGATCAGGTCGAGAAAGCGCGGCGTCATCAAGCGTTCGGGCGCGACATACAACAAGTCGATCTCGCCGTTGCGAAGCGCACGCTCAGTGGCTGCGGCTTCGGCGCCAGTCAGCGTGGAATTCAGGCAAGCGGCGCGCACGCCAACTTCGCTAAGAGCCGCAACCTGATCCTGCATCAACGCAATCAGTGGCGAAACGACAATCCCCGCACCGAATCCCGCTTCACGTCTTAATAAGGCGGGAATCTGGTAACACAACGACTTCCCTCCGCCGGTTGGCATGAGCACGAGCGAGTCTCCGCCGGCCGCCACATGTTCGACAATATCGCCCTGCTGCCCGCGAAAAGCCGGATAGCCAAATACTTCCTTGAGAATTTCGAGCGAACGGGACATTGGGGAGACGGAATGCGTCGGAAGCGTGAGTGCTCTGATTTTACCAACGTAGAGCGTGCTTAAACGGGCATCGGCCTGACGTTAGCCAATCGGCAGAGCAAAAAAAACCGCCCGGTATGAACCGGGCGGTTTTGGTAACAGCAGAAGGTCGCTTAAGACCGAGCCATAAAGGCCCGACCCCAAACTTATTCCGCCGGATGTTGCTGTTCTGCAGGTGCGACAGGCGCAGCTTCGGGCGTGCCGAAATCGAACGATTCTTCCGCTGCAATCTGGTCGAAACGTTGACGATCGGACAACTCGCGGCTCTTGCGTGCCTTGTGGAACGCGAGACCCGTGCCGGCCGGAATCAGACGGCCCACGATCACGTTTTCCTTCAGACCGCGCAAATCGTCGCGCTTGCCCATGATTGCCGCTTCGGTCAACACGCGCGTCGTTTCCTGGAACGAAGCCGCCGAGATGAACGAATCGGTCGAGAGCGATGCCTTCGTGATACCCAGCAGCACGTTCTCATAGGTCGCGGGGATCTTGCCTTCCGCAGCCATCCGGTCGTTCTCGTCCAGCATGTCCGAACGCTCGACCTGTTCGCCCATGATGAAACGCGTATCGCCGTTGTCGACGATCTGCACACGACGCAACATCTGACGCACGATTACTTCAATGTGCTTGTCGTTGATCTTCACGCCTTGCAGACGGTACACGTCCTGCACTTCGTCCACGATGTAACGCGCCAGCGCCTCGATACCCTGCAAACGCAGGATGTCGTGCGGATCGGCCGGACCGTCAACGATCATTTCGCCCTTGTTGACGACCTGACCATCGTGCACCAGCACCTGCTTTTCCTTAGTGATCAGGAACTCATGCTGTTCCCCTTCCACGTCGGTAATGACGAGACGCTGCTTGCCCTTCGTGTCCTTACCGAACGACGTCGTACCCGTGACTTCCGCCAGAATGCCGGCGTCCTTCGGCGAGCGCGCTTCGAACAGTTCGGCCACGCGCGGCAGACCGCCGGTAATGTCACGCGTCTTCTGCGCTTCAACCGGGATACGTGCAAGCACTTCACCAACCTGCACTTGCTGACCGTCCTTCACGGTGATCAGTGCGCCAACCTGGAAGCCGATCTGCACCGAATGCTCGGTGTTCGGGATCTTGACTTCTTCGCCTTGCGCATCGAGCAGCTTCACTTGCGGACGAACGCTCTTCGACGCTTGCGAACCACGACGCTTCACGTCGATCACGACGAGCGTGGAAAGCCCCGTCACATCGTCGATCTGCTTCGCGACCGTCACGCCTTCCTCGACGTTTTCGAACTTCACCGTACCGCCCCACTCGGTGATGATCGGACGCGTCAGCGGATCCCATTGAGCCAGTTGTGCACCAGCCTTGATCTGCACACCGTCGAGTTGCAGCAACGTTGCGCCGTACGGGATTTTGTGACGTTCACGCTCACGACCGAGGTCGTCGGCAATGATCGCCTCGCCCGAACGCGAGATGACGATCTGCTCGCCCTTCGCATTCGTGACGTAACGCATGGTTGCCGTGAAACGCACCGTGCCGTTCGACTTGGCTTCCACCGACGAAGCAATCGCCGCACGCGACGCCGCACCACCGATGTGGAACGTACGCATGGTCAACTGCGTGCCCGGCTCGCCGATCGACTGCGCAGCGATCACGCCAACCGCTTCGCCGACGTTCACGCGCGAACCACGGCCCAGGTCGCGGCCATAGCACGAAGCGCACAGGCCGTAACGCGTTTCGCAGGTCAACGGCGTGCGCACGCGCACTTCGTCGATACCCAGGCGTTCGATTTCATCGACCGCATCTTCGTCAAGCAGCGAACCCGATTCAAACAGCGTTTCCTGCGTTTCCGGGTTGACGACGTCAGCCACCGCCACGCGACCCAGAATCCGGTCACGCAGAGCTTCGACAACTTCACCGCCTTCAACCAGCGCCTTCATGGCAACGCCGTTGGTCGTGCCGCAATCGTCTTCGACCACGACCAGATCCTGCGTCACGTCAACGAGACGACGCGTCAGGTAACCCGAGTTCGCCGTCTTCAACGCCGTATCCGCCAGGCCTTTACGTGCACCGTGCGTCGAGATGAAGTACTGCAACACGTTCAGGCCTTCACGGAAGTTCGCCGTGATAGGCGTCTCGATAATCGAGCCGTCCGGCTTCGCCATCAGGCCACGCATACCGGCCAACTGACGAATCTGAACCGCCGATCCACGTGCGCCCGAGTCGGCCATCATGTAGATCGAGTTGAACGATTCCTGCTTCGTCTGATTACCGTCGCGGTCGACCACGGGTTCCGTAGCCAACTGCTCCATCATCGCCTTGCCGACCGATTCCGACGTTGCCGACCAGATGTCGACCACGTTGTTGTAGCGCTCTTGCGAGGTGACGAGACCCGACATGTACTGACGGTCGTATTCCTTCACCTTCTTGGCTGCGTCGCCGACGATCTGTTCCTTTTGCGGCGGCACGAGCATGTCGTCGACGCAAATCGAAATACCGGCGCGCGTTGCCAGACGGAAACCCATCTGCATCAATTGGTCAGCAAAGATCACCGTTTCGCGCAGACCGCACTTGCGGAATGCCGTGTTGATCAGGCGCGAAATTTCCTTCTTCTTCAACGGCCGGTTCAGCACCGAGAACGGCAGTCCCGGCGGCAGAATTTCCGAAAGAATCGAACGGCCAATGGTCGTTGCGTACAGCGTGACCTTCGGCACGAACTTCGGTGCGCCTTCGCTCTGATCCGGGTTGTGGATCATTTCCGTGATCCGGACATTCACGCGCGACGCAAGCTCGACTTCCTTGTTTTCGTACGCGCGAATCGCTTCCGACACGCCCGTGAACGTCATGCCTTCGCCCTTGCCATTCACCGCTTCACGCGATGCGTAGTAAAGACCCAGCACAATATCCTGCGACGGCACGATCGACGGATCGCCGTTGGCCGGGAACAGGACGTTGTTCGACGCCAGCATCAGCGTGCGCGCTTCCATCTGCGCTTCGAGCGACAGCGGCACGTGAACGGCCATCTGGTCACCGTCGAAGTCGGCGTTGAACGCCGCGCAAACGAGCGGATGCAGTTGAATCGCCTTGCCTTCGATCAGCACCGGCTCGAACGCCTGAATGCCAAGACGGTGAAGCGTAGGCGCGCGGTTCAGCATGACCGGATGTTCGCGGATCACTTCTTCCAGAATGTCCCACACCACGGCGGTCTGATTCTCGACTTCCTTCTTCGCGGCCTTGATGGTCGTCGCCACGCCCATCACTTCCAGCTTGTTGAAGATGAAAGGCTTGAACAGTTCGAGCGCCATCAGCTTCGGCAGGCCGCACTGATGCAGCTTGAGCGTCGGGCCAACCACGATCACCGAACGGCCGGAATAGTCAACGCGCTTACCGAGCAAGTTCTGACGGAAACGACCGCCCTTACCCTTGATCATGTCGGCGAGCGACTTCAGCGGACGCTTGTTCGCGCCGGTCATTGCTTTACCGCGGCGACCGTTGTCGAGCAGCGAATCGACGGCTTCCTGCAGCATCCGCTTTTCGTTGCGGACGATGATTTCAGGCGCCTTCAGTTCGAGCAGACGCTTCAACCGGTTGTTACGGTTGATCACGCGGCGATACAGGTCGTTCAGGTCCGACGTCGCGAAACGGCCGCCGTCGAGCGGCACGAGCGGACGCAGTTCCGGCGGCAGCACCGGCAGCACCTCCAGCACCATCCAGTCCGGCTTGATGCCCGAACGCTGGAATGCCTCGAGCACTTTCAGGCGCTTCGCGTACTTCTTGATCTTCGCTTCCGAACCCGTGTTCTTGAGTTCGGTGCGCAACAACTCGACCTGTTCGTCGATGTTGATCGCGCGCAGCAATTCCCGCACGCCTTCCGCGCCCATTTCGGCACGGAATTCGTCGCCGTATTCCTCGACCTTGTTGTAGTAATCCTCTTCCGTCATGATCTGCCGCGCTTTCAGCGGCGTCATGCCCGGTTCGATCACCACGTACGCTTCGAAATACAGCACGCGTTCGATGTCGCGCAGCGTCATGTCGAGCACCATGCCCAGACGCGACGGCAACGACTTCAAAAACCAGATGTGCGCAACCGGCGAGGCCAGTTCAATGTGGCCCATCCGTTCGCGGCGCACCTTGGCGAGCGTGACTTCAACGCCGCACTTCTCGCAGATCACGCCGCGATGCTTCAGGCGCTTGTACTTGCCGCACAGGCACTCGTAGTCCTTGATCGGGCCAAAAATCTTGGCGCAGAACAGGCCATCGCGTTCCGGCTTGAATGTCCGGTAGTTGATGGTTTCAGGCTTCTTCACTTCGCCGAAGGACCACGAACGGATCTTGTCCGGCGAGGCCAGACCGATCTTGATCGCGTCAAAAACTTCAGGTTGTTGGACTTGCTTGAATAGATCGAGCAGAGCTTTCATTGCGTCTCTCCAGTAGTCCGATTAGTTCCGGTCCAGGTCGATGTCGATACCGAGCGACCGGATTTCCTTCACCAACACATTGAACGACTCAGGCATGCCGGCGTCGATCACGTGGTCACCCTTGACCAGGTTTTCATACACCTTGGTACGACCGGCCACGTCATCCGACTTGACAGTCAGCATTTCCTGCAGCACGTACGAAGCGCCATATGCCTCGAGCGCCCACACTTCCATCTCACCGAAACGCTGGCCACCGAACTGCGCCTTACCACCCAGCGGCTGCTGTGTGACGAGCGAGTACGGTCCGGTCGAACGGGCGTGCATCTTGTCGTCGACCAGGTGATGCAGTTTCAGGTAGTGCATGTAGCCCACCGTGACCGTCCGTTCGAACGGTTCACCCGTGCGGCCGTCGCTCAACTGCACCTGATTCTTCGACTTCGTCATGCCAAGCTGTTTCGCGATGTCGTCCGGGAACGCCAGATCCAGCGCACGTTCCATTTCGCCTTCCGTCGCGCCGTCGAACACCGGCGTTGCAAAAGGAACGCCTTCGCGCAGGTTCTTCGCCAGTTCGACGATTTCGTCGTCGCTGAAGCTTTCCAGCTCTTCGGCACGGCCCGACTCGTTGTAGATCTTCGTCAGGAATGCACGGAGCTCTTCAACCTTCGCCTGATGCTGCAGCATCTCGCCAATACGCCAGCCCAGACCCTTCGCGGCCCAGCCCAGATGCACTTCGAGAATCTGACCCACGTTCATCCGTGAAGGCACGCCCAGCGGATTCAGCACGACGTCGGCCGGACGGCCGTCGGCCATGTACGGCATGTCTTCGATCGGCACGATCTTCGACACGACACCCTTGTTGCCGTGACGGCCGGCCATCTTGTCGCCCGGCTGCAGGCGACGCTTGACGGCCAGATACACCTTGACCATCTTCAGCACGCCCGGCGGCAGTTCGTCGCCTTGCGTCAGCTTCTTGCGCTTTTCTTCGAACGCCAGGTCGAACTGGTGACGCTTCTGTTCGATGGAATCCTTGATGGCTTCCAGTTGCGCAGCAGCTTCTTCGTCGGCCAGACGGATGTCGAACCAGTGATAGTGATCCAGATCTTCCAGATACGGCAGATCGATCGCCGTGCCCTTCGCCAGCTTCTTCGGTCCGCCGTTCGCGATCTTGCCGTTGAGCATGCGGGCGAGACGCGAGAACGCGTCGCCTTCCACAATGCGCAGCTGATCGTTCAAGTCCAGGCGATAACGCTTCAGTTCGTCATCGATGATCTGCTGTGCACGCTTGTCACGCGTAATACCTTCGCGCGTGAACACCTGCACGTCGATCACCGTTCCGCTCATGCCCGAGGGCACGCGCAGCGACGTATCCTTCACGTCCGACGCCTTCTCGCCGAAAATTGCGCGCAGCAGCTTTTCTTCCGGCGTCAACTGGGTTTCGCCCTTCGGCGTGACCTTGCCGACCAGCACGTCGCCCGCTTCGACTTCAGCGCCGATGTACACAATGCCCGACTCATCGAGACGGCCGAGTTGCACTTCAGCCAGGTTCGAGATGTCGCGCGTGATTTCTTCCGGTCCGAGCTTCGTGTCGCGCGCGACCACATTCAGTTCTTCAATGTGGATCGACGTGTAGCGGTCTTCCGCCACGACCTTCTCCGAGATCAGGATCGAATCCTCGAAGTTGTAGCCGTTCCATGGCATGAACGCGACGAGCATGTTCTGGCCAAGCGCGAGCTCGCCCAGATCGGTCGATGCACCGTCAGCCACCACGTCGCCACGGCCAACCTTGTCGCCGACCTTCACGATCGGACGCTGGTTGATGTTCGTGTTCTGGTTCGAACGCGTGTACTTGATCAGGTTGTAGATGTCCACACCGACTTCGCCGGCGACCGCTTCGTCGTCGTTCACCCGAATCACGATACGGCCGGCATCGACGTAATCCACGATACCGCCGCGGAACGCCTGAACCGTCGTACCCGAGTCGACCGCCACGGTACGTTCAATACCCGTACCGACCACAGCCTTTTCCGGACGCAGGCAAGGCACTGCCTGACGCTGCATGTTCGAGCCCATCAATGCGCGGTTCGCGTCATCGTGTTCAAGGAACGGAATCAGCGAAGCCGCCACCGACACGATCTGCGACGGCGCCACGTCCATGTACTGGATGCGGTCAGGCGTCACCATCAGCGTTTCGCCCGCTTCACGCGACGAAACCAGTTCGTCGGTCAGCGTGCCGCCTTCGCCCAGCGACGCGTTCGCCTGAGCGATCACGTAACGACCCTCTTCGATTGCCGACAGGTAATCGATCTGATCGGTTACCTTGCCGTCCACCACTTTCCGATACGGCGTCTCGAGGAAACCGTACTCGTTCAAGTGCGCGTACAGCGCGAGCGAGTTGATCAGCCCGATGTTCGGACCTTCCGGCGTTTCAATCGGGCACACGCGGCCGTAGTGAGTCGGGTGCACGTCGCGGACTTCAAAGCCTGCGCGTTCACGCGTCAAACCGCCCGGTCCAAGAGCCGAAACACGGCGCTTGTGCGTGATTTCCGACAGCGGATTCGTCTGGTCCATAAACTGCGACAACTGCGACGAACCAAAGAACTCGCGGATGGCAGACGAAATCGGCTTCGAATTGATCAGGTCGTGCGGCATCAGGTTTTCGCTTTCAGCCTGACCCAGACGTTCCTTCACAGCCCGTTCCACGCGCACTAGGCCGGCGCGGAACTGGTTCTCAGCCAATTCACCGACGCAACGCACACGGCGATTGCCCAAGTGATCGATGTCATCGACTTCGCCCTTGCCGTTACGCAGCTCGACCAGAATCTTGATGGTCGCGAGGATGTCCTCGTCCTGCAGCGTCATCGGACCGACGATTTCGTCACGGCCCACCCGGCGATTGAACTTCATACGACCCACCTTCGACAGGTCGTACGCGTCTTCGCTATAGAACAGGCGGTTGAAGAGCGCCTCGACGGCTTCTTCCGTCGGCGGTTCGCCCGGACGCATCATGCGGTAAATCGCGATACGCGCGGCCATGCGGTCAGCCGTTTCGTCGATACGCAGCGTCGACGAGATGTACGGACCTTGATCCAGATCGTTCGTGTAGAGCGTCTGTATGTCCTTGACCTTCGACTCGCGCAGCTTTTCGAGCACGGTTTCGGTGATTTCGTCGTTGGCGTTCGCGATCACTTCGCCCGTCTCGCCGTCCACGACGTTCTTTGCCAGCACGCGGCCAAGCAAATAGTCTTCGGGAACCGAGATGAACTTCGTCTTCGCGGCTTCGAGGTCGCGAATGTGCTTTGCGTTGATCCGCTTGTCCTTCTGGACGATGACGTTGCCTTCGCGATCCTGGATGTCGAAGCGCGCAACTTCACCGCGCAGACGCTCCGGCACGAATTCCATTTGCGCGCCTTCGGCCATCAGCGCGAAGTTATCGAATACGAAGAAGTTCGCGAGGATCTGTTCCGGCGTCAGGCCGATGGCCTTCAGCAGGATTGTCACCGGCATTTTCCGGCGACGGTCGACGCGGAAATACAGCACGTCCTTCGGATCGAATTCGAAGTCGAGCCACGAACCGCGGTAAGGAATGATACGAGCCGAGAAAAGCAGCTTGCCCGAGCTGTGCGTCTTGCCCTTGTCGTGCTCGAAAAACACGCCAGGCGAACGATGCAACTGGGACACGATCACGCGTTCCGTGCCGTTGATGACGAACGAACCGGTCGGCGTCATGAGCGGCATTTCGCCCATGTAGACTTCCTGCTCCTTCACTTCCTTGACGACCGGCTTGCTCGGCGATTCCTTGTCGAGCAGCACCAGGCGCACCTTCGCGCGCAAGGCGGAGCAGTACGTCAAACCGCGCTGCTGACATTCCTTGATGTTGAATGCCGGCGGCGAGAGCATGTAGCTTACGAACTCGAGACGCGCGAACCCGTTGTGCGAAACGATCGGAAACACCGACGAAAACGCTGCTTGCAACCCTTCCGCTTTACGCTGTGTTGCGCTGGTGGTCTCTTGCAGAAAGGTGCTGAATGATTCAAGCTGGGTGGCCAGCAGAAAGGGAACCTGGTGAACGATGGGGCGTTTCGCGAAACTCTTGCGAATACGCTTCTTCTCGGTGAAGGAATATTGCATACGATCTCCGAATCACGGCGGGCGTTGCCGAGGCGGGATACCTCGATGACACGACCCGGTGTTCACCGACTGAGACTCGTCATACGTCCGGGGAGGGACGAACGAGCCTAGAAGCTTGGTGGTTGGCCGCTACCAACCGCTGGCTGACGGCAGCGGATGCCTATGTTTCCCGCTACCCGACCAAACTTGCCTTCTGCAGTCGCTTCAGAAGACAAAGAAAAGAATCGGCAAAATCACTCCAGCCGATATTTTTCTTTGGCTTCTATGTGGTCATTGTTGCCGAAACCAACGACTCAAAACATAGTCCCCACAAAGCAGAAAAAGGCCGGCGGTCATAGACCGCCAGCCTTAGCAAAGCGCAGCCGAACTTACTTGATTTCAGCCTTCGCGCCTGCTTCTTCCAGCTTCTTCTTCGCTTCTTCAGCAGCAGCTTTCGGTACCGATTCCTTAACAGCCTTCGGTGCGCCGTCAACCAGGTCCTTCGCTTCCTTCAGGCCGAGACCCGTCAGTTCACGAACTGCCTTAATGACCGATACCTTGTTCGCGCCCACTTCAACCAGGTTCACGGTGAACTCGGTTTGCTCTTCAGCAGCAGCGGCGCCAGCACCAGCGGGGCCAGCAACAGCGACAGCAGCAGCCGACACGCCAAACTTTTCTTCGAACGCCTTGACCAGCTCGTTCAATTCCAGAACCGACATCGAGCTTACTGCTTCGAGGATGTCATCTTTTGCGATTGCCATTTGAAATACTCCTAAATTGAATTCGGATACAGCCAGCGATCTTGTAAGCCTAACCAGGCAACCAAGCGCGATACGTTAAGCAGCAACTTCCGGTTGCGCTTCAGCCGGAGCTTCTGCGCCGCCGCCCTTCTTCTCGGCAAGCGCGGCCAAGGCGCGCGCGAAGCCAGAAACAGGAGCTTGCATGACGTACAACAACTTGGAGAGCAGTTCTTCGCGGCTCGGGATGTTGGCGAGTGCTTGCACAGCCGCCTTGTCCATCACATTGCCTTCGTAGGAACCGGCCTTGATGATCAACTTGTCATTGGTTTTGCCGAAGTCGTTTACAACCTTGGCAGCCGCAATTGCATCTTCAGAGATGCCGTAGATCAGAGGACCAGTCATCTGCTCGGCCAGCGGAGCGAACGGCGTACCTTCCACGGCGCGGCGCGCCAACGTGTTTTTCAACACGCGGAGATACACTTGTTGCTCGCGAGCCTTTGCGCGCAGCTTGGTCAGATCGCCAACCGCAATTCCACGATACTCAGCGAGCACCATCGTCTGGGCCTTCGCGACTTGCGCGGCGACTTCAGCGACAACTGCCTGCTTGTCTTCTTTGTTCAGTGGCACGGTTAAACCTCCAGATTCGACACGCCAACTTAGCGCATCGCGTTCAACAACGGCGTCCGACCTGTCAGGAGTATTTCGATCAGCCAGTGCGCATCTCACAACACGCGACAACCGATTTCAACCACACCAAAACTGTTACGGGTTCGCCATCTGCGTTGGCTTGCATTAAGGTCACGCCCAACTGCTGCGCTTCCGCCAACGGTCTTTGACAACCGGTTGCGCGCTCAACTGCAGCTTGCAACCGCCCAAAGCCCTTAACATGGGTTCACACTTTAATGCGTGAACCCATGCATGATTCTTTACTGCGAGAGCGTTGCGTGATCGACACGCACACCAACACCCATGGTGCTCGACAATGCGATCTTGCGCAGATAAACGCCCTTGCTGGTCGCCGGCTTGGCCTTTTGCAAGGCTTCCACCAGTGCCGACAAATTCTGACGCAACGACGCCGGCTCAAACGATGCACGGCCGATGGTTGCGTGGATGATCCCGCCTTTGTCGACGCGGAACTGAACTTGACCAGCCTTTGCGTTGCGCACTGCTTGAGCAACGTCGGCGGTCACAGTACCGACTTTCGGATTCGGCATCAGGCCGCGTGGGCCGAGAATCTGGCCGAGCGTACCGACAACGCGCATCGTGTCCGGCGAAGCGATCACAACGTCGAAATTCAGATTACCAGCCTTGACTTGTTCAGCCAGGTCTTCCATACCCACCACTTCTGCACCCGCTGCACGAGCTTGCTCAGCCTTTTCGCCTTGCGCAAACACAGCAACGCGAACCGACTTGCCGGTACCAGCAGGCAACACGACCGAACCGCGAACCACTTGATCCGACTTTTTCGCGTCGATGCCGAGTTGCACAGCCACGTCGATGGATTCATCGAACTTGGCGCTTGCGCATTCCTTCACGATCGACAGAGCGTCGTCGATCGGGTACAGCTTCATCCGGTCTACCTTGGTAGCGAGCGCTTGCAGGCGCTTAGAAAGCTTAGCCATTTACACGCCCTCCACGGTGATGCCCATTGAACGGGCGCTGCCTGCGATCGTACGGACCGCTGCATCCAGATCCGCTGCCGTAAGGTCAGGCATCTTGGTCTTTGCGATTTCTTCAGCTTGCGCGCGCGTGATATTGCCGACCTTGTCGACGTGCGGCTTCGGCGAACCCTTCTGGATGGCCGCAGCCTTCTTGATCAGAACGGTAGCCGGCGGCGTCTTCATGATGAACGTGAAGCTCTTGTCCGCGAATGCCGTAATAACCACCGGCACGGGCAGACCCGGCTCCATCGCTTGAGTCTGCGCGTTAAACGCCTTGCAGAACTCCATGATGTTCAGGCCGCGCTGGCCCAGTGCCGGACCAACCGGCGGTGACGGATTGGCTTTACCTGCAGGAATCTGCAGTTTGATAAAGCCGATGATTTTCTTTGCCATGTTGAAAACCTCTGCAGAACGCGTTAGCGTTCGGTGAGTGATAACGCGCGCTCGCCAAAATGGCTACTGACGCTCCTCAACAGTCATATGCGGACTGTAAGCGCGAACCGCGCTACGAAGTTCACACTTCGAGCGCGGCGAACTACGAATACTCGTTAAACCTTTTCTACCTGACCGAACTCAAGCTCTACGGGGGTTGAACGTCCGAAAATCGTTACGGATACACGAACCCGCGATTTTTCGTAGTTCACTTCTTCGACGTTGCCGTTGAAGTCCGTGAACGGGCCTTCCTTGACCCGCACCATCTCGCCTACTTCGAACAGGGTCTTCGGGCGCGGCTTTTCCACGCCTTCTTGCATCTGCGACATGATCTTTTCCACTTCACGCGGAGAGATCGGGCTCGGACGATTACGCGCCCCGCCGACAAAACCCGTCACTTTAGCCGTATTTTTTACCAAGTGCCAGGTTTCGTCCGTCATTTCCATTTCCACGAGCACATAGCCCGGAAAAAAACGACGCTCAGTCACAGATTTATGACCACCTTTCACTTCTACAACTTCTTCGGTCGGAACGAGAATTTGACCAAATTGATCCTGCATGCCGGCGCGGTCGATGCGCTCTTGAAGCGCGCGTTGCACGCTTTTCTCCATGCCGGAGTAGGCGTGCACGACGTACCAACGTTTTCCGCTAGGTGATGCCGGTGCTTCGCTCATATCATCTCCAACCCAGAATTACCGAGAATATCACCCACTCGATCGACTTATCGCTAAGCCACAAGAAGATTGCCATGACGAGTACAAACGCAAAGACCACCAATGTGGTTTGCGTGGCTTCCTTGCGCGTCGGCCACACCACCTTGCGGACTTCTTTGTACGAATCTTTGGCAAAGGCGATAAAACCTTTTCCCGGTGCGGAGAGAAGACCGACCGCGACACCCGCGATCAAGCCGACAGCAAGCGCGGCGCCGCGAACGTACCACTCCTGGCCACTCAGCCAGAAGAAACCTACGAACCCGGCCAAGACCAACAATACGCCCGCGGTCAACATCAACTTGTCGCCGGAAGTATTTACAGTTTCGACGGAAGGATTCGCCATAACACCTTAAACAGCGCCCGGAGACGCAAGATTGTGGCAGGGGCAGAGGGAATCGAACCCCCAACCTTCGGTTTTGGAGACCGACGCTCTGCCAGTTGAGCTATACCCCTAAACCAGTTGGGGTCAGCAATTTCGCTAACCCCGAAAACTACAGACTATCGAGCAATTTCTGGCGTTGCTCGACTTACTCGAGAACCTTGGCCACGACACCGGCGCCGACGGTACGACCGCCTTCACGGATAGCGAAGCGCAGGCCTTCTTCCATGGCGATCGGTGCAATCAGCTTCACCGTGATCGACACGTTGTCGCCCGGCATCACCATTTCCTTGTCCTTCGGCAACTCGATCGATCCCGTCACGTCCGTGGTACGGAAGTAGAACTGCGGGCGATAGTTGTTGAAGAACGGCGTATGACGGCCGCCTTCGTCCTTGCTCAACACATACACTTCAGCCGTGAAGTGCGTGTGCGGCGTGATCGAACCCGGCTTGGCCAGCACTTGACCACGCTCCACGTCTTCACGCTTCGTGCCGCGCAACAGAATACCCACGTTGTCGCCCGCCTGACCTTGGTCCAGCAGCTTGCGGAACATTTCCACGCCCGTGCACGTCGTCTTCACCGTCGGCTTGATACCGATGATTTCGATTTCCTCGCCCACCTTCACCACGCCACGCTCGATACGGCCCGTCACCACCGTGCCGCGACCCGAGATCGAGAACACGTCTTCCACCGGCATCAGGAACGTACCGTCAACTGCGCGCTCCGGCGTCGGGATGTACGTGTCCAGCGCGTTGGCCAGGTTCAGAATCGCCACTTCACCCAGCTCGCCCGTGTCGCCTTCCAGCGCCAGCTTGGCCGAACCCTTGATGATCGGCGTGTCGTCGCCCGGGAAGTCGTACTTCGACAGAAGCTCGCGCACTTCCATTTCCACCAGTTCCAGCAACTCGGCGTCGTCAACCATGTCGCACTTGTTCAGGAACACGATGATGTACGGCACGCCAACCTGACGGGCCAACAGGATGTGCTCACGCGTTTGCGGCATCGGGCCGTCCGCGGCCGAACACACCAGGATTGCGCCGTCCATCTGCGCTGCACCTGTAATCATGTTCTTCACATAGTCGGCGTGACCCGGGCAGTCAACGTGCGCGTAGTGACGGTTCTGCGTTTCGTACTCGACGTGCGCTGTGTTGATCGTGATACCACGTGCCTTTTCTTCCGGCGCCGCGTCGATCTGGTCATATGCCTTCGCTTCGCCGCCGAACTTCTTCGACAACACCGTCGCGATCGCTGCCGTCAGCGTGGTCTTGCCGTGGTCGACGTGACCAATCGTGCCTACATTGACGTGCGGCTTGGTCCGTTCGAATTTACCTTTTGCCATTTTCGACTCCTAACAGGAATTTTTCCGTACCTTGCGCCGCGCGCAAACAGTGTGGACGATGTTACTGGTGCCCATGAGCAGGATCGAACTGCTGACCTCTCCCTTACCAAGGGAGTGCTCTACCACTGAGCCACATGGGCGGACCTTGATGCTGGAGCGGGTGAAGGGAATCGAACCCTCGTCATAAGCTTGGAAGGCTTCTGCTCTACCATTGAGCTACACCCGCTTGGGTCTAACGATTCCCGACGCTTGCTACTTGTTCTGGTGGAGGAGGTTGGATTCGAACCAACGTAGGCGTAAGCCAACAGATTTACAGTCTGCCCCCTTTAGCCACTCGGGCACCCCTCCGCAGAGAACTGACGATTGTGAGGCAAGCCGTGTGCTTTGTCAAGCTTACAACAGATGCCGCATTTCGACCTCTCTCACTTATACAGGCGAACCGTAAACGCAAAAACCCCACCGAGTTGGGTGGGGTTTTTGCGTTTATGCTGAGTGTATTTCAGCGAATGGGGAGCCTGA
>NZ_FCOC02000021.1 GCF_001544455.2 Caballeronia sordidicola | reverse complement strand
GCCGACGGCCGCGTGCTCGCCACCGCCGACCAGTACGCTGCAAAGCAGGCGGTTTTCGGTATCGATACCGCGTTGAAGGCATTGTCGGCGCATCAGAAGCAGTCGGCGTTGTCGAGCGTTGTTGAGACGCCTGTGGATCTCGTGACGGGCAAGAAGTAAGCGCCACGCAAAAGTATCACCGCCAGCACGGCGGGCCGCAGGACGATCCGACGTCCTGCGGCATGACCGCACGCTTCAACGTTCACCCTCAAGCACCTTCCAGTCTTTCCAAAGCGATGCCAAGTTCAACCGCCCCTAATGCCAATGCTGCCAATGGCGCCGATGCATCTCCGGTGCTGACCATCCATGGCATAGGCAAGACTTATGTCGAACCGGTACTCATGGATGTGTCGCTGCATCTGCGTCCCGGCGAAGCGCTCGCGCTGACCGGCGAGAATGGCGCTGGCAAAAGCACCCTGTCGAAGATCATCAGCGGCCTTGTCACGCCCACTACCGGCTCCATGCAACTTGCAGGCGCCGCCTATGCACCCGCGACCCGCAGCGACGCCGAAGCGCTCGGCGTACGCATGGTGATGCAGGAGCTGAACCTCTTGCCCACGTTATCGGTGGCGGAAAACCTCTTTCTCAACCGCTTGCCTCAACGCGGTCTTGGCTGGATCGATCGCGCGAAGCTGCGTGAAGACGCGCGTCATGCCATGGCGCAAGTCGGCCTCGATGCAATCGACCCGGATACGCTCGTTGGCGAGCTTGGCATAGGTCATCAGCAGATGGTCGAAATCGCGCGCAACCTGATTGGCGATTGCCGCGTGCTGATCCTCGACGAACCCACGGCCATGCTGACCGCGCGCGAAGTCGATCTGCTGTTCGAGCAGGTCGAGCGTTTGAAGTCGCGTGGCGTCGCGCTGATTTATATCTCGCACAGGCTCGAAGAACTGGCGCGCATTGCCGAACGTGCAGCGGTGCTGCGCGACGGCCGCCTCGTGCATGTTGACGCAATGCACAATCTGACGAGCGATAAACTCGTCACACTGATGGTTGGGCGCGACATTGGCGAACGCATCGATCTGGGCGAGCGCCGGATTGGCGCGACGGCGTTCAAGGTCCGGGGCATGACGCGCGGTCACGTGGTGCGAGACGTATCGTTCGAAGTGAAGGCCGGGGAAATTTTCGGCATAAGCGGGTTGATCGGCGCCGGGCGCACCGAACTCATGCGGCTGATTTATGGCGCAGACCGCGCGGATAGCGGCGAGGTGTTCGTTGCGCGCCACGGCGGCGCGCTCGTGAAGGTCAATGTGAAATCGCCTTCGGATGCGGTCGGCCAGGGCATTGCGTTGATTACCGAAGACCGCAAGGGCGAAGGTTTGTTACTGCCGCAGCCTATTGCCGCGAACATTTCGCTTGGCAATGTCGGCGCGGTATCGAAGCATGGCGTGGTCGACGCGCGGCGCGAAAACGCACTGGCGCAAAAGCAGATCACGGCAATGCGCATACGCACGTCGAGCGCGGCGCAACCTGTGTCCGAACTGTCGGGCGGCAATCAACAGAAGGTTGTGATCGGGCGCTGGCTCGCGCGCGACTGCACTGTGCTGCTCTTCGACGAACCCACGCGCGGTATCGACGTTGGCGCGAAGTTCGACATCTATGCATTGATGGGCGCGCAGGCGCGCGAGGGCCGCGCACTGGTCGTGGTATCGAGCGATCTGCGCGAATTAATGCTCATTTGCGACCGCATAGGAGTAATGTCGGCGGGACGCATGACGGGCATCTTCGAGCGCGATGACTGGTCGCAGGATGCACTGCTCGCCGCGGCATTCGCGGGGTATGCAGGCCGCGATAAAATCCTCGCCGAACCTGCCGAGCCAGACACAAGAACGCCAGAAGCACATATTACGGAGCACTAGCATGACCACTCAGACCACCACACCGAAGACGCAAACGGAGCCGCCCAAAAGCGCAAAGCCGATCGGCACGCGCCTCGGGTTTTCGAATTACCTTGG
The DNA here is from genome assembly GCF_001544455.2 of Caballeronia sordidicola. Classification (GTDB taxonomy): domain Bacteria; phylum Pseudomonadota; class Gammaproteobacteria; order Burkholderiales; family Burkholderiaceae; genus Caballeronia; species Caballeronia sordidicola. The sequence continues at coordinate 99,384 of NZ_FCOC02000021.1, read as the reverse complement.
CCTGCTCGGCGCCCTGATTGCGATGATCGCGCTCTTCTCGGTGCTGAGTTCGCACTTCCTCACTTACGACACCTTCAGCACTATCGCGAACCAGATTCCCGATCTGGTGGTGATGTCAGTGGGCATGACCTTCGTGCTGATCATTGCGGGCATCGACTTGTCAGTGGGCTCGGTGCTGGCGCTCGGCGCGGCCCTGACCAGCGTCGCCGCGCTGCAATGGCACTGGCCAGCGTTACCCGCAGCCTTGCTCGGCATGGCGGGCGCCACGCTGACCGGTTGCGTGACCGGCGCGGTCACCGTGGGCTGGCGCATTCCTTCGTTCATTGTTTCGCTCGGCGTGCTCGAGGCCGCACGCGGCCTTGCGTATCAAATGACGAATTCGCGCACCGCATACATTGGCGACGCCTTCGACTTCCTGTCAAACCCGATCGCCTTCGGCATTTCGCCTTCGTTCCTGATTGCCATAGTCGTGATGGTCGTGGCGCAACTGGTGCTGACGCGTACCGTGTTCGGCCGCTATCTGGTCGGCATTGGCACGAACGAAGAAGCGGTGCGGCTCGCGGGCGTCAATCCGCGCCCTTACAAGATCATCGTGTTCGCGCTCATGGGGCTACTCTCCGGCCTCGCGGCATTGTTCCAGATTTCCCGCCTCGAAGCCGCCGATCCCAACGCTGGCTCGGGTATCGAACTGCAGGTGATCGCGGCGGTCGTGATTGGCGGAACGAGCCTGATGGGTGGGCGCGGTTCGGTCATCAGCACCTTCTTTGGCGTCCTGATCATTTCCGTGCTTGCCGCGGGTCTTGCGCAGATCGGCGCAAACGAGCCGACCAAGCGGATCATCACGGGCGCGGTGATCGTCGTCGCCGTCGTGCTGGATACGTATCGCAGCAAACGCCGCGTCTTGTGACGCGGGCAGGAGAACAAGTCGATGTCGAAAGAAACAAAGCAAGGGCTGGTCCTTATTGTCGGCAGTATCAATACCGATCTCGTGGCGCGCTCCCCTCATCTGCCGCGACCGGGCGAAACCATTGGCGGCCATGAGTTCTCCGAACATTCCGGCGGCAAGGGCGGTAATCAGGCGGTCGCGGCCGCTCGCATTGGCGGGCGCGTGGCCATGGCGGGCTGTGTCGGCGCCGATGCAAACGGAAAGGTGCGGCTTGCGGGACTTGAAACGGAAGGCATCGACTGCGGCGCGATCGAGATCGATCCGTCGCTGCCCACCGGCGTTGCGATGGTGACCGTTGCGGACGATGGCCAGAACACCATTGTGGTGGTCGCGGGCAGCAACGGACAAGTCACGCCTGAAATGGTCAAGCGGCACGAAGCGGTCATCAAGTCAGCCGATGTCGTGGTGTGCCAGCTCGAGATCCCTTGGGATTCGGTGTATGCAACGCTGGTGAGCGCCAAGCGCTTCGGCAAGCTGACCGTGCTGAACCCGGCGCCCGCGACCGGCCCGCTGCCGGCCGAGTGGCTGCCGCTCGTCGACTATCTGGTTCCGAACGAAGTCGAGGCGGCGATCCTCGCGGGATTGCCAGTCGAATCGCAAAGCGGCGCACGGCGCGCGGCAAAGGAACTGCAACGCGCCGGCGCGCGCAACGTGATCGTCACGCTGGGTTCGCAGGGCGCGTATTTGTTGCCGGAAGGCGGCGAAGGCACGCATTTCCCCGCGCCCAAGGTCGACGCAGTGGACACGACCGCCGCAGGCGATACGTTCATCGGGGTATTCGCCGCACAACTGGCAGCGCGCCAGCCGGTGGAAGCCGCAATTGATCTGGCGCAGCGCGCCGCTGCTATTTCGGTGACGCGCGCGGGCGCTCAGCCGTCCATTCCCACTCGCCATGAAGTAGACAACGCATCCTGACGCAACCCGATTCTTGTCAGCAAGCGCTTTTGGTATAGATGTAGATGTAGATCAAACGCCGGACGTGTGCCGCCTGCCTGAGCAGGCGGCACACGTGAAATGCGAAGCTGCCGCATGGCGCCATGTTGCAGTCGTTGTTCGTTATCCACCAACTCGAATGGGAACAGCAATGCACTCAAAGTCTATAGCAATCCTCATGACATCCATGGCGCTCGCCGCATGCGGCGGCAACGACAGCAATTCGAATTCCTCACCTTTATCGAACGCGCCCAAGGTGATCATGGATTCGGATTTCAACACCATGGGCGACGATGGCCAGCTTTTCGCCATGACCACGCAATTGATGGCGCAAGGCAAGGTCAACTTGCTGGGGCTCACGGTCGTGACCGGAAATGACTGGTTGCTGCAGGAACAGGCGGATGCACTCAAGGCTGTCGAGCGCATGGGCGTGCAGAACACGGTGGGCGTTTACGCTGGTGCGAACTACCCGTTGCAATACGATGTTGCCAGTATCCGGGTGCAGCAAGCGGCGAATCCTAACGGTTATTTCGGCGCGTGGATGCGGCCAGAACCAACTCAGGCGTCGCAGTTGACCGCACCGCCGGATGGCTTCGCAACCAGCACGAAGCTGCAAGCGGAGAATGCGTCCGACTACATAATCGACACGGTCAAGAAGTATCCCAATCAGGTCACCATTCTCGAAGTGGGCCCGCCGACCAATCTCGCGCTCGCCTTGCAGAAAGCGCCGGAAATCGCGTCCTTGATCAAGCAGATCGTCTACATGGGCGGCGCGATGGCTGTACCGGGCAACGCCAACGCCGTAGGCGAGCTGAACTGGTGGTTCGATCCGCTTGCGGTGCGCACCGTGTTGCAGACGTCGATTCCCCAATCCGTGATTCCGCTCGATGTCACCGACACCGTGCCGCTCACTGAAAGCGTCTACGACCAGATCGCAAACAATCCGAACAAGCAGACCGCGGTCACCCGAGCATATGCAATAGCCAACGCAAACGCATTCAGTACCAACACCGATATCTTCGATACGCTGACGATCGCCTACTTTACCGATCCGACTTACGCAACGCAGACAAAGAGCGCATACCTCGACATCGATACCAGCAGCGGCGAAACCCAGGGTCAGGTGAAGGTTTATCAAAACCCTGTCGCGGGGGCGTCTCCGCAAAAGATCACTTACGTGACGCAGTTCGACAACAACCGCTTCTTCAATCTATATATCGACCTGCTGACGCGGCCCGTGCCAGTGACGCTGCCTTGAAGCGCAACTGAGTAAACGAGATGCCTAAGGCCGCCTGAGCTCAGTGCGCATGTTCAGGCTGGCCTCTCGCACTTGGCGAACGCGACGTCCTGTAGGCTTTGCGCAGGTAGGCGCAAAGCGGCTTTTCTATCGACAGGAAACAGATGATCGATATGGCGGTGAGCCCAATAAGAAATGCCGCGAATTGCAAAGGCGACGTGGCTACATCAGGGAACACCATCCTCGCGTATCTGAATAGCGGTACGTGCAATATGTAGAACGCGAAGCTCGCCTCGCCTAGTAACACCATCGGCTTGCTGCCCAGCAGAGCGCTAAGCGGCCCTTTGGCGCAAGCGAGGCAGTAGAGCAGCAGCATGAACGCGGGAAACAGCAACACCTTCGCATGCAGATGATTCGATACAACGATCACGGCTGCCGAAACCGCCAAAGCGCCAAGCGCACCCAGATCGAAAACCAACGTTTTCTCTTTAGCGTTTCTCAGGAACAATCGCGCCAGACAGATTCCGGCGATAAATTCTCCGATGCGAAGCGCCGGGATGAAATTGACGAGTTCCTTGGGCCAATGCTCGTTTTGCAACGCCGGCGGCAAGAATGAAAGCGTCAAGGTCGGAACGACGGAAATCACCCAGCACCCGGCGATCAAGCCGGAAAGCACGGCGACGCGCCGGTTCCTCAAATAAGTGAACAGGAATGGAAAGGCCGCATAAAACACGGCCTCCGCCGACAGCGACCATCCTGGCGTATTCCACGCATTGGCGGTGGTCGTGGTCCATGCTTGCAAAAGCGTCAGCGAAACCAGTCCATAAAACGCGAGCCGCGCGTAAGTGCCGGCGCCGTGTCCATGCAAGGCCATGAGATTGGAATAGATCAGCGGCGCAAACACAATCCAGCCAAGCAGATAAATGGGATAGATCTTGGCGAATCGGGAAAAATAAAACTGCCGGATTGCGGGGCATTGCGCGCCGTTCACTTCCGGATGGGTATAGGTCAGGATAAACCCAGAGAGAATGAAGAACAATTCCACGGGATCGCCGGCGTTTTCATAAAAATGCTTGGGCGAGATCGCAAGCGTCGCGGCAACGTTTTCCGACAGGTGATATAGCGCAACGCTCAAGGCCGCCAGAAAGCGAACGCCGGTCAATGCGGGGATCAGTGGCTTTCTTGCGGTTGTTGTCATTGTTCCATAGGATGCGCCGCGTGCCCTAGCCCGCTTGGCAACCCTATGGTGCCCGCTAAATAAATCGAAAATTAATGGAGAAACACGGGTTTTCGCTAAATAAAATGGGCTTGTCGTACCAGCGCTTATTTTGCAAAAACCTGGCCCATGTCTTCGAACGCCTTGAACTCGAGCGCATTTCCACCACAAGAATCGAGGAAAAACATGGTTGCCTGTTCGCCTGGCAATCCCTGGAAACGGATCTGCGGCTCAATGATGAACTTGACGTCCTGCGCACGAAGCCGCTCGGCCAGCACTTTCCATTCGGGCATGGGCAGGATCGCGCCAAAATGACGGACGGGCACGTCATGACCATCGACTTCGCTCGTCGATTTGTGACCGGTCTCTTCCGGCGAAAGATGGGCCACGATCTGGTGCCCGTAGAAATCGAAGTCTACCCAGCTCTCTGAACTCCGCCCTTCGGGACAGCCGAGGAGTTCGCCGTAGAACTGCCGTGCGCCGGCAATACTGTTGACGGGAAATGCCAGGTGAAACAACACGGGTGCAGTCATTTGGGAGCCTTGCAGGTAGGTGTATTGGGTCGTATGGAAATTCAGGCAATGACCATGATGCTAAGATAAAAAATAACGAATGAGAAACGCATATTTTTTAGCCTAGGCATCAATTAATTTCATTATGCTCCGCTACCTCGCCACTTTCCTCACCGCAGCTGAAACGGGCTCGTTTTCCAGCGCGGGAGAGCGGCTCGGCCTGACGCAGTCGGCGGTCAGCATGCAGATCAAGCGGCTGGAATCGGATCTCGGATGCATGTTGTTCGAGCGCAGCGGCAAAGCCGTGCAACTCAGCGAGCGTGGAAGGGCGCTGGTCAGTCATGCCCACGAGCTCGTCGCGCGCTACGACGACATGAAAGCCGGCGCGGTGCCACAGGCGTCGACCCTCACTCTCGGCGCGATTTCCACCGTTCAATCCGGCTTGTTGCCCAAGGCTCTACGCGGTTTCGCCGAAAGTTGCCCGGCCACGAATATCCAGGTCACGCCGGGCACCTCTATTCAATTGCTCGCGCAAGTCGATGCCGGTGAGCTCGATATTGCCGCCATGATCAAGCCGAATTTCGGTATTCCCGCCAATCTCGTCTGGATTCCGCTACTGGACGATGTGTACGTCGCGATTGCGCCGAAAGCGGCAACAGGTTCGCTAAGGGAATGGGCACTCGACTTGCCCTTCATTCGCTATGATCGGCGCTCTTATGGCGGTGGACTCGTCAATACGTTCTTGCGCCGGCAGAAACTGGTGGTGCGCGAAGGCATCGAACTCGACGAACCTGCCGTGATTGTGCAGATGGTCGCTGAGGAACTCGGTTGGTCGGTCGTACCGGGAGACCTTTTGATGCTGCAACACGTGCCATTGGTTCAACGCATGGCGCTGCCGGGTCAGCCGGTGAATCGCAAGCTCGGCCTGCTCGTCAGGAAGGCCGTACTTGATCGCGCGACCACGCGTGCGCTGGTCGAGAGCCTTCGGGAAGAGGCACGTATGCGCCGATCGGAAGCCGCAAAAATGGACGATACACCTGCTGTTTATCGTCAGGGCGTGGCTGCGCGCAGGCCCAGGATGAAACGGCCCCGACACGCGGCACCAAATGATCTTGGAACGGAATAAATCCGCGTTACGGGTGTTGTCAAGGCGTACGCCTTCCCCACACTCATCACATTCCACATGAAATTCAGCGACCTTTCTTCCCCCGCCTTCTTCGAAAACCCTTACCCGTTCTACGAACAACTTCGCGCCGAGGGCGCGCTGGTTCCGCTGGCGCCCAACGTTGTGTTAACGGGGCGCTACGCGATCATCGAAGCGTTGCTGCACGACCGGCGCATGGGCAAGACCTACATGCAGAGCGTGGTCGCCCGGTACGGCGAAAGCGGCCGCGAACAGCCTGTATTCCAGGCGCTAAGCCGTATGTTCCTGATGATGAACCCGCCCATGCACACGCGCTTGCGGGGTTTGTTGATGAAGGTGTTCAACGCACGGCAGATCGGTTTGCTCCGCGACATTGCGCAAGGCACCGCGAATACGCTGGTCGACTCGCTCAATCCCGGCGTGGAGTTCGATCTCGTCAGCGACTATCTGTTGCCTTTACCGGTGAACATCATCTGCCGCTTGCTCGACGTACCCGTGGAAGACGGTGTGAGGTTAGGCTCTGCGGCAAGCCTTCTAGGTAATGCACTTGACAGCGCACCCATGGACGCCGAACGTCTCGCGGCGGCAAACGAAGCCACGCTCACATTGCAGCACTATTTCGCGGGCGTGGTCGAGCAACGGCGCACGAAACCCGGCGATGATCTGGTCTCCGCTCTGGTTCGTGCAGAGGAAGCCGGCGAGTCGCTTTCCAACGATGAAATCATTTCGAACGTGCTGCTGCTGTTTGTGGCCGGCCACGAAACGACATCGAACATGCTCGGCAACGCGCTGATTGCATTGCATCGGCAACCAGAGCAACTTGCGCTGCTTCAACGTGATCCGTTGTTGGTGCCCAACGCTGTGAGCGAATGCCTGCGGTTCGACAGTTCCGTGCAGATGATCGTGCGCACGGCACTCGAAGACGTGGAGGCGGCAGGCGTGACGCTTGCGCGCGGCACGATTGTGTTCATGATGGTGGGTTCGGCCAATCGCGATCCCGGGCAGTTCAGCAAGCCGGATCAACTGGATATAGAACGTCCGGCGCAGGGCAAGCTATTGTCCTTTGCAGCGGGCATTCACCATTGCCTCGGCGCGCGGCTTGCAACACTCGAACTGGAAACCGGCCTTGGCACACTCGTTTCACGGCTGCCGGCATTGCGCATCACCAATCTGGATTCATTGCAGTGGCGTCAACGCAATACTTTGCGCGGGGTGGAATCGTTAATGGCTTTGTACTGAGGTTTGAGCGTTTGCGTGGATCATCGTGCGCTATTTTCTGGCCAAAGAAAAATAGCGCACGAAAACTGCGATACATTCGCTCAACGATGCCCCATTCCACCGTATCCATGCATATGGCCGCCGCCGTGAAAGCCACCATGAAAGCCGCCGGCATACGAACCGCCAACGTGATAGTGGCCCATTTGATTGAAATGGTTGTATCGATGGAAATGGTGAAAACGGTCGACAAAAATAAAGCTCACGCCCGCGCCAATAAAGAGTGGCGGACCCACGTACCAAGGGTCGATATACGGATATTGCGCAACCGGATAGGTCAGCACGCTGCCGTCGTCCGCTTGCACGATGTGCCAGTTGCCGTCGCTCTGGAGACACGCCCGGCCCACGATCTGCTGCATCGTGCCATCTATTTCCGCTTGTCCGGCGATTGCGCGGCAATTGGATTGCGCGTCGGACGATATTGAATCGTCGAAACTTTGTGCAAGTACCGGCGCCGACGCGGCTAAACTCGCGCACGCCAGCACCATTCCAAGGCAAAACGCTTTACGCATGATCGTTGTCTCCAGCAAGGAACCCGACGGGTAACGAACGGTTACAAGCGCCTCGATGGCGCTTCAGCATATGCCGCTCGTGCCGGGCTTACATGGATTAAACGGGCGAACGCGCTTTATTATTCCGCATTACCTCGCCGCATACGACTCGCCGCATATGCCTTGCAAGAAAGGTCCGGATCACAAAATCCCCGTGCCTTACACATTCGTGGCATTCGCAACCGAGCGCGCCATTATCGCGGCAGCACCCAGATAGTTTGCCGGATCGGTAAGCTCGCGCAGCCGCGCTTCGCCAAATGCATCGCGAATCTTCGCGTTCTCCATCAGCACGTCGAACAACGTACGGTTGTTCTCGATTGCGATGCGGCACGCGTCGTAGACCACATCGTGCGCGTGCTGCCGCCCGATGCTCGGAGCCAAGCCCATCATCACGGCTTCGGCCACGATCAGGCCGCCCGTGAGGTCCAGGTTCTTGCGCATCTTCGCGGCGTCGACCACGAGGCCGCGCAGCATGAAGTTCGCCTGATGCAACGCGCTGGCGCACAGCAAAAAGCTCTCGGGCACCGCGCTCCATTCAAGATGCCATGGACCCGTCGCGCGTTCGAAATCGTGCATCATGCCGTCAAGCATCAACGCCGCGCGCTCGCGCAGCATTTTCGCGGCGGCGAACATCAGTTCGCTCGAAATCGGATTGCGCTTTTGCGGCATGGTCGAACTTGCGCCGCGTCCCGGCACGAAGGGCTCGGCTACTTCGCCGAATTCCGATGCCGCCATCATCATCACGTCGAGCGCGATTTTCCCCAGCGAGCCGCCGATGCTCGCCAACAGCGCGACCAGTTCACTGAGCCCATCGCGCGCGACGTGCCAGGTGATTTCCGGATCGCGAAGACCCAGTTCTTCGGCGAACAGGCGACGCGTTTCGAGCGCACGCTCAGGGTCGTTGAGCGACGCAAGCGTTCCCGCCGCGCCGCCAAACTGCACCATCAGCGCCCGCGGTTTCGCCTGAGCCAGACGCTCGGCATGGCGGTTCAACGCAGAGAGCCAGACTGCTGCACGAAAGCCGAAAGTGACCGGCAACGCGTGTTGCAAATGCGTACGGCCGGCCGTCACCGTATCGGCGTGTTTGCTGGCGAGATCGCGTAGTGCGCCGCGTACTTCGTCGAGCTGACGTTCGATGATCGCCACGCCCTTCGCGCATTGCAGCACGGTCGCGGTATCCATGATGTCCTGCGTGGTCGCGCCCCAGTGCAGATAGCCGCCGGCATCACCGCACATGGCGCTGACCTGCTTGACCAGCGGCAAGATAGGATAACCAACGATCTCCGTTTCGTGACGCAGCGCCTCCAGATCGAGCCGCGAAGAATCGGCGCGGGCAGTAATCTCGCGCGCGGCTTCCGCGGGAATCAAACCCGCTTTGGCCTGCGCGCGCGCGAGCGCCGTTTCAGTATCGATACAGCGTGCAAGATACGCGGTGTCCGAAAACACCTCGCGCATTTCCGGCGTGCCGAACATGTCGCGAAAAAGAGCGGAGTCGAATACGGTGGTAGACATCAAGGGTTCCTTTTAATGATCCAGGCGCGCGAGCCACGGCCGCAACGCTTCTTTTTCTTCGAGTCCAAAGCCTGCTGCGTCGGTCGGGCGGACGAGGCCGCCGCCCACGCCGCAGCCGGCCGGATAACCGCCGAACGGCTGGAATACGCCCGGGTATGCTTCGCATCCGCCGAGTTCGAGGCCGACCGCTATGTGCAGATTGATCAGATGGCCGCCGTGAGGAAACGCTTGAGCGCGATCGAAGCCCTGGCTTTCCATTGCGTCGATCATCCGTGCGTATTCGGTCAGGCCGTAAGCGAGACCGGCGTCCATCTGGAAGATGTCCTTGCCCTTTCGCATGCCGCCAAAGCGGATCAGATTGTTTACATCCTGTACGGAGAACAGGTTTTCTCCGGTTGCGATACGTCCTTCATAGGCCTGCGCTACTTGCCGATTCAGGTCGTAGTCGAGCGGGTCGCCAATCTCTTCGTACCAGCGCAAATCGTATGGCGCGATAGCCTCGGCGTAAGCGAGTGCCGTGCTCAGGTCAAAACGTCCGTTGGCATCGACCGCGAGACGCTGACCCTCGCCCGCAACCTTCAACGCGGCCTCGATGCGCGCCGTGTCCTGCGCAAGTGTCGCACCGCCTATCTTCATCTTGAAGGCGTCAAAACCGAGTTCGCGATAAGCGCGGAATTCATCGGCCAGACGCTCCGTGCTTTCGTCCGGGTAGTAATAGCCTCCGGCCGCGTACACGTTTACGCCTTCATGCTTGCCTTGCCGCGCGAAGTGCCTCGAAATGGTGACATGCGCGGGTTCATCGGCGAGCTTGGCATTGAGGTCCCATACCGCGAGCTCGATCGCGCCTGCCGCTGCCGCGCGGTCGCCATGGCCGCCGGGCTTCTCGTTGCGCAGAATCGTTCGCAAGACTTTGGCGGCATCGAAGCGATCGCCCGACGCGTCGAGCAGCGACTCGGGCGCCGTGGCCGACTCAGCCTTGAGGCGCGGAATCATCCGCTCGCGCAGGATGCCGCCTTGCGCATACCGGCCGATGGAATCGAACGCATAGCCGGTAACAGGCCGGCCATTCCTGATCACATCCGTTTCGAGCGCGACAAGCGACACATCGTGCTCGGCGAAGCTGACCAGCGCGTTCGCTACGTTTCCTTCCAGCGGAACGGAGATTTCCCTGATGGCGGTAATACGCATGACTATTCCTTAGGATGACTTTAGATGACCTTGCCGTCGCTCGATCCAAACACGCGCCGATACTCGCTGCGTGCGGCGCTCTCATCGAACTCGCCGGTCGACCTTGCGATAACAAGCGTCGCCACGCTGTTGCCCATGGAGTTGCAGATCGACACCGCCTGCGAAGTGAAGCGGTTGATGCCGAACAGGATCGGCAACCCTTCTATGGGCAAGAGGCCCGACGCCGTGACCGTCGCGGCAAACACAATGAACGTGCCGCCAGAAACGGTCGCCGCGCCCTTCGATGTCAACAGCATCAGCAACAGCAAGCCAAACTGCTGGTGCAAGTCGAGCGGCACACCATAGGCGTTTGCGAGAAACATCACGCACAGCGACATGTACACGGCGGTGCCGTCGAGATTGAACGCATAGCCTGTAGGCAGGATCAATCCGACTGACTGACGCGAGCAGCCAAGCCGTTCGAGTTTCTCGAAGAGTCGCGGCAATGCGCTTTCCGACGACGCCGTGGCGAACAACAGGAAGATTTCTTCCTTGAAATAACGCAGGAAGCGGAACACGTTGAAGCCATAAAGACGCAGCACGAGGCCAAGCACCACGACCACGAAGAACGCCAGCGACAGATACATCACGATCAGCAGATAGCCCAAAGAAATCACCGCGCTCATGCCGCTGCTGCCAATTGCAAACGCGATCGAACCGAATGCGCCGAGCGGGGCGAACTTCATGATCACGTCGACGAACTTGAAGAAGCAGTCGGACATTCGCGACAGCGCATGTTCCACGCTCGCGCGCTGCTCCGTGTTGAGCATGAGCACGGCGGCGCCAAAACCGATCGAGATCACAAGCACCTGCAAGAGCGACCCGTTGGCAAACGCGCCAATGAAGTTGTCGGGGAACAGCGTGAGCAGGAAGTGTTCGAACGATACCGACGCAGCCTTGCCATACGTCTCGTGCGCCGCCGCCGCAGCTTCCGGGCTCTGCACCAGATGCATGCCCGCGCCGACGCCCGAGAGGTTGGCGATCACCATGCTGATAATGAGCGCGATAGTCGAGACAATCTCGAAGTAGATCAGCGCGCGCAGGCCGATGCGCCCGACATTCTTCAGGTCGCCGGCCGCGGCGATGCCCAGCACGACGTTCAGGAACACGAGCGGCGCGACGATCATCTTGATGAGCCGCAGGAAGATATCGCCGAGAATCTTCATTTGCACCGCGAGATGCGGCGCAATGAACCCCAGCGCGAGACCAAGCACGATCCCCACGACAATCTGGAAACCCAGCCGCGCATAGAACGGCTGACGGGGCCTGGCCTCCGACGTTCCGTCGTCTGCGGGATGCGACATATTCGTTTGAACCGCCATTTCGGTCTCCGTTTTGTACGGATCGGACGCATTTCAACACGCGCGTTCAATCCGCCTATTAAGTCCGTACATTTTCAATATGTACGGACTATATTAAAGGTAACGCAAACGCGTCAACTTCGGGTTTACGCGATGCTTCCGTCGCGTTTCCGGCGTTCCGGCCGAGATGCCTTGGCAACCCGGCACGAGCCAAGATACGATGTCGCGCTCAGCTTCGCAGCCATACGTCGAACAATAGGAAAAACAGGAAAGGTTTATGAAACCGCGGTACGTGGAACTGGCAGATCAATTGATCGAAGCGATTGGCAACGGGACGTTTGCCATCGGCGCCGCCCTGCCGAGCGAAATGGATCTCTCCACACAATACGGCGTCAGTCGCGCGACCGTGCGCTCAGCGTTGCAGAAGGTGCAGGACTTGGGGCTGATCTCCCGGCGCAAACGCGCGGGCATTCGCGTGGAGGCGTCGAAGCCGCGCCTCGCTTTCGAGCAGTCCATGTCGAATGTCGAGGACCTGATGCAGTTCGCCGTGCTCACCGAGCGGCACGTCCAGTCCATCGGCGAGATTTCGGCGAGTCCCGCGCTTGCGGCGCGAATTGGCGTGGAAACCGGCTCGCGATGGTTGCGCATTGAAATGCTGCGGGTCGATCCCGCCAAGGCCGACCGGCCGATCTGCTGGACCGACGTGTATCTGGATCCGGTTGCCGGCGCAGCCATCCGGCGCGAACTGCGCAAGAACACTGGTCTGATCTGCGAGATGGTGGAAGAGCGTTGTGGGCGAGCGGTCCAGGAAGTCCGCCAGGAAATTCGCGCGGTTGGCGTACCGGAACGTGTTGCCGGGACGCTTGCCGCCGCACCCGATTCTCACGCGCTCGAGATCGTGCGTCATTACGTCGATCAGCGCGGCCTCGTGTTCGAGGCGACCATCAGCGTATTTCCCGCCGAGCGGTTCACGTATGCGCTGCGGTTGGCGCGCCAGGACTGAACACCGCCGGGTTCGTCGCGCGTGGAAAGAGCGATTCGACCGTCAGCGCTGCCGTGATTCCGGCAGCGCTTCTATATTGCGCGCCCATGCAAGCGCCGAGCTGCACCAGCCCTGCCTGAGCGCGGGGATCTCGGCGCGCTGCGCGATCGCGCCGAGGCGAAGATTGAACTGAGCCGGGTTGTCGGCGGCTGCGGCGTAGATTGGCGTGCCGCAATCGGCGCAGAATGCCTGAGCGCGTCGAGCGCCGGATTCCGCTGTCTTGATGTACACCTTCGGATGGCCGCGCAGAATGCGGAAGTCGTCCGCCAAGGCCGGAACGCTTGCGCGAAAAGGCGCACCGGAGAGTGTCTGGCAATCGGTGCAATGGCACAAGGCCGCCTTTTGCGGATCGACGGTGGCTTCATATGCGATTGCACCGCAGTGACAATGGCCTTCGATTTTCATCTTTCCACCTGTAAGCTGAGAGGTCGTGATGTGATGCGGGTCGATCACCCACTTCGAGACAAAACGAATCCTTTTCTTTCGGGCGTGTCGATTTCGATGGCTGTCCTTCGTCGTCCCCATAGTGCGACGCGGTTCGCTCCCCGCATTGTTCGAACATTGACAGGAGATTCGCCATGACAATCCAGAAGATCACGCCCTTTCTCTGGTATTCCACGCAAGCCGAAGAAGCCGCCGCGTTTTATACCGATATTTTTCCCGACTCGCGCATCACGCGGGTCACCGCGGTGCTAAGCGACGGTTCCACCACCATTGTCGAATTCGTTCTCTTTGGGCAGTCGTTCATTGCCATGAGTTCCGGAAAGCCCGAGCCGTTCAACCCCGCGGTGTCCCTCATGGTGAGCTGTGGTGATCAGGAAGAACTCGACCGCTATTGGAACGCGCTTCTCGCGGGCGGCGGTTCGCCGGTGGCGTGCGGCTGGCTTAAAGACCGCTTCGGCGTCTCATGGCAAATCGTTCCAGACGATCTCATCAACATGATGACGGCCCCCGACAAGGCAAAAGCAAACCGCGTTGCTGACGCCATGATAAAGATGGTTAAGTTCGACATCGCCGCATTGCGGGCCGCCTATTCAGACGCGGCTTCCGGGTAATCAGCTTTGGCCTGTTCTTCAATTGGTCATCCATCATGCATCAGGTAAAACAATAGATGAATTGACGCCCGGTTGCTGAACCGGTTCACCCTCTTCCTGGCTAACGTCGGCCCGCATGCCCAGCATGCGGCCGGCGTTTTTGCTTCGTCGCCGGGTTCACTCAAGGGTAATTGGAAGCGGCTTTACATTTTCGAATATGTTCATTAGCATTCGAATGCGAACATTATTGGCTTTACAAGTTTTCTTTTGCCGACACGCGCCGTGGAATTCAGCGCCTCGACAGGCAGGAGCGAATCGATAGGCAAAACAACAAGGCGTTAAGATCGCGGCACAAGACCCGGCGATGGTCCAAGACAGTGGAGAAGACAATGCAGGAGCAATACATCCTCGCGCTCGATCAAGGTACGACCAGTTCGCGCGCCATGGTGTTCGACCGGCAGGGCAACGTGGTATCGGTGGCGCAGAAGGAATTCGCGCAGATCTATCCGCAGCCGGGCTGGGTCGAACACGACCCGCAGGAAATCTGGTCCACACAGGCTGGCGTCGCAGCGGAAGCCGTGACGCGCGCCGGGTTGAACGGCGCATCGATTGCATCCATTGGCATAACTAACCAGCGTGAGACAACGATCGTCTGGGATCGCGAGACCGGTCATCCGATTTATAACGCGATCGTCTGGCAAGATCGCCGCACCGCCGACTTCTGCGATCAGCTCAAGGCGCAAGGGCTTGAAGAGAAGGTGCGCGCCAAGACCGGGTTGCCTGTTGACTCGTACTTCTCGGCGACCAAGATTCGCTGGATCCTCGACAACGTGGAAGGCGCACGCGAAAAAGCCAAAAATGGGCGGCTTGCGTTCGGCACGGTGGATAGCTGGCTCGTCTGGAATTTCACGAAACACAGCATGCATATCACCGATGTGACCAACGCATCGCGAACCATGCTGTTCAATATCCATACGCTCGAGTGGGACGGCGAACTGCTCGATGCCCTCGACATTCCGCGCAGCATGCTGCCGGAAGTGCGGCCGTCGTCGGAAGTCTATGGGCCGACCAAGACCACGGTGTTTGCATCGAAGATACCGCTTGGCGGCATTGCCGGCGACCAGCACGCAGCCCTGTTCGGACAGATGTGCACGCAGTCCGGCATGGTGAAGAACACCTACGGAACCGGTTGTTTCCTCGTGATGAACACAGGCGAGAAGCCGATTGAATCAAGCAATAATCTCGTCACGACCATCGCCTGGCAGATCGGCGACACGGTCAACTATGCGCTGGAAGGCAGCATTTTCATTGGCGGCGCCGTGGTGCAATGGCTGCGCGACGGACTCGGCATCATCAAGACTGCAAACGAAATCGAGACGCTCGCTCGCAGCGTTCCACATAGCGACGGCGTGTATCTCGTGCCCGCGTTTGCCGGCCTCGGCGCGCCGCACTGGAATGCCCGCGCTCGCGGCACATTGTTCGGCGTGACGCGTGGCACGACCTCCGCGCACCTGGCGCGCGCGGCGCTGGAAAGCATCGCGTATCAATCCATCGACGTGTTGAAGGCAATGGAAGCCGATTCCGGCATGCGCATTGGCGAGTTGCGCGTGGATGGCGGCGCGGTGGCCAACGATCTGCTGATGCAGTTCCAGGCCGATATGCTGGGCGTCGACGTGGTGCGCCCGCAAGTCAGCGAGACAACCGCGCTCGGTGCGGCGTATCTGGCTGGACTCGCCGTGGGTTACTGGAAAGACGTGAATGAACTGCAAACCCAATGGAAACTGGACCGGCGTTTCTCGGCGGCGCTCTCCGCCGAAGACGTCGAGCGCCATATGCATGGCTGGCATCGCGCGGTGAACGCCGCAAAGGTTTGGGCCGACGCGTCCTGATCCCGTCGTACAGGTAAGCGATTCGCCGCAGGCTTCGCGCGGGTCGGTGGCTATTGATTGCCGGGAGGGCTGGCAACGGGCGCCGCGGACATGGATGTTCCTGTATCCGTCACGCCGCCATATGCACTGGTACCGCCATGGCCAGCATGCACGCGCGCTTCAGCGGCTTGGATGTCTGAAGGATAGAAAGCGTCCTCGGAAATCGGGCGATACCCCGCATTTTCCAGTTGAACCAGATCCGCCTGCACTTCAGCGCGCGTCACCGGCTCTGCCGTTTGTGCAAACGACACGGCGGGCGCCGCCCAGGCGACGGCCAGCGTGGCGAAGATCAGTGCTTTCATGATGGTCCGCCTTTATGCGAAAAATGAAGCCCACAGTTGTTATTGGCTTGCAACGCACGATAACCCTGCGCTCATTTTGACGGACGCGTGCTGACCTCAAGCTGACGCGAAAATGACAAGCTCGTCATGTTTTAGCGAATGAGGCGTTGAACAAGGGCTTTGTAATCGCGGCGTACTGCTGCCGCTGAATGACCGGGCAGCATCAACGTCCTAGCGGCGGCGTTGATTTTCCGCCGCTTCGTGGCGGGAATGCTTCCGGGTATCGAGTACACCCCAGATCGCTATCGCCAGGCCTATTCCGAACCCGCAAGCCAACAACACGTAAGTGCTCATACGCAACCTTGAATAATGTGAGGTGGCGCTTTAAGCGAGGCCCGCGCCTGCAAGTCACGTCGCACAAAGAGCGCTGGCCCGTGCGCGATGACTTGCTGAAGCGGATAGTACCGATCCATTCTTTCAATATCTAACGCGCGATGTCGTCGAGTGCCAGACCCGTGGTGCGCGGGCCAAACAATGCAACGGCAACGACCACGATCGCCATCGCACCGCCAATGAACATGAACACGCCCTCCACGCCGAATTCCCGCAAGAAGAACGCGATGAAGAAACCAACAAAGATGGACGACAGCCGGCTCCACGAATAGACGAAGCCCACCGCGCCCGACCGGATACGCGTCGGGAACAACTCGGCCTGATAGGTGTGCACGATGGTCGACAGCCAGTTGACGACAAGCGTCTGCACGATACCGACCGCGACCAGCCATCCCGGCAGCTTCAACATCGAAAATACGACGCCAATGACCGCGACGGAGATCGCGCTCCAGACCAGTTGCCACTTGCGCTCAAAACGGTCGGCAACAAGCATCACGATGAACGGCGCAATGGGATAAAGCAACACGATCAGAAACGTATATTCCAGGCTGCGCGTAATCATGATGCCCTTGGCTATCAGCAAGGTGGGAATCCAGCTAACAAAGCCGTAGTACCCGATGGTCTGGAAAAAATTGACCACCATCAGCATGATCGTGCGGCTGCGATAAACCGGACCGAACAACTCGCGCAGCGTGCCCGAGCCCTCGTTGGCCGCGGCGCTCTCCTCAGGCGGCGGCAGAGCCTGGCCATACTCGCGGGCAACGCGCGTCTCCAGATCGTGCATGACGCGCTCGGCTTCCTCCAGACGGCCTTTCTGCACGAGCCAGCGCGGCGACTCTGGCAAGCGCAATTGCAGAAACCACACGAAGAGCGCGCCGCTCGACCCGATCAGGATCACCCAGCGCCAGCCGTCGAAGCCAAGCGGCGACATCGGCACGAGCACCCAGGCAAGAAACGCGATCAACGGCGCGCAGATCTGGGCGATGCCATACACGAGACCGAACGCCATCCCGCGCGCGCGCCTGGGAGTGAGTTCGGACACGTATGAGTCAATCGTCACGTACTGCACGCCAACGCCGATCCCGCAGACAAGCCGCCAGATGTTCAGGCCAAGCGCCGTGTCCTGAAACGCGATCACGACCGTTGCGACGCAGTACCACAGCATCGACGCGGCGAACACCCGCCTTCTGCCGAAGCGGTCGGCGAGACCGCCGAACACGATTGTCCCAATGAAGAGCCCGATGAACAACGACGCGAGGAAGCCCGCGAGGCCGTTCATGGCGAAGAAACTTTTGGTGGTGGGCGTGAGGATGCCGGAATGAAACAATCCGGGCGCAATATAGCCGGCGAAATAAACATCGTACAGTTCGAAGAAGCCTCCCAGTGCGACGAGCGTCAGCAGCTTCCAGAGCGTCGCCGTCATGGGCAACCGGTCAAATCGCGCCGTGACGAGCCCGGCGGTGATAGGCGGCGCCATGTGATGCGCCTCGTCGGCCCCAAGTTCTGTCAGGTCCCCGGCAATCGTCCTGCCAAAATAGCTCATCGTTGTCTTCCTCCTGGTCGTCCCCATGCGCGCCGGCACCATTTCTGAAAACGCGGTCCGTGGGACTTTATAAATATAGGGATGCTTATGATCGGCTTTGCAGGGTTTGCCTGATCGCATTGCGCGCGCATTGCCCATTGACCTTGAAATCAGTCTAGCGACGGGCAGAACGGCCCACAATAGTTGATCGTTGAATCAACTTGACCGGTGGATGCATGGCGGATGATGCGAGCCGGTGCGGGTCAGCGATTACCCGTAATGAAGCGCGACAAGGTGATGCGTCTCACGCTGACAGCCGGCTTGCTGGCCGTGATCGGCGGCAGGGGCAAGAGCTGAGAGCCGGGCCGTGGTTCCGGCTGTGCGCCCGGCGAATAGTCGGCACGCGGACGAATCAACGCACCCGACTCGCGCTGCTCGATAATGTGCGCTATCCACCCTGCGCATCGCGCAATGATGAAAAGCGCGTAGGCGCTGCGGCGGGGCAAGCCCATGACGATTGCAAGCATTGTCAGCCCGATTTCGAGGCTCGGCAGGCAGCCGTGTTGCGCCGCCATGGCGAGGGCCGCATGCAGGGGCGCCACGACGGACTGCCTGCCGCCAAGACCTCGAACCATATCGATGAGATAACGGGCGCGCGGATCGCCGTCCGGATAAAGCGGGTGATTGAAACCCGGCAGGTTGCGATGCGCGGCGTATTCGGCGTCGAAAAGCCGCTGCGTCTGCGCCGGGGTACGGCAGGCGCGCAGCAGATCCTCGGCGCTTTGATACGAGCGCGCGGATGTCAGTCCCGTTTGCGTCAGAACCGCTGCGGCAATGCATTCGCCAATGTCCGCCCCCGCCGATGCGGCGATCCGCGCGACAAAAGTCGCCTGGGCCAGCTCATGGTCCGCACAGAGCACGAGCGCCGCGTCGAGCGCGGCCACATGCTGCGCGCTTGGGTCGCCACCGAGCGCGACGAGCAGCCGCTCGGCAATGCCACAGCCACGCTGGCTCTGCGCGGAAGTGGAAGTGGAGGCCGGCTGACGCTTGAGGTGCGCGAGGCATTGCGCCATGGTCGCGATCATCCGGCTCGACTCGGCCAGTTGCGCTCCCGGATCGACTGCGTTGCGCAGATGTTCGTCGCCGAAACGCAGGACGATGTCCGCGAGATAGCGCAACAACTCCCGGCGCGGATCGACAAGACCGTTGCGCGCGTAGGCTTCGGCGAAGCGCGTCGTGCGCTGGCAAGGCTGCCAGTTGAGCGCGACCGACGCGCCGGTTTTCCACAGCAGCCCTGCAACCTCCTCGAACGTGATGCCCGAGCGCGCCAGGTCGACGGCCAGGACGCCTCGATACATCGGCCCGTCGGGCGAGATCCGCGTAATCGTGCTCTGGATGATGGGTTCGCCCCAGCGCATTGCCGCAGCGGCGACTGGCGCATGTCCGCTGCGCGCATCCGCGCGCGACTTCATCTTCTCGACGTCCTGCCGCGCATAGAGCCGTCGTCCATTGGAGCCTTGCGGCACGCTGCGGATCAGGCCACGGCTGACATAAGCGTAAAGAGTCTGCAGCTTCACCTGTAGAAGCTCCAGCGTCTCCTCGCGGGTCAGATAATCGCCTGCGTGCGCGGGTGGGCACTCCGCGCTGTCCTGCATTTTCTTGTGCACCCGTGTCTCCTCGCCGGCGCCCTTGCGCCGTGGAACGGTATCAGGCACACCCTACCCAAAGCCGCGCCGCCGAACAATCCGGTTATGCCTGTACGCGGTATGTTTTAGGAATGCCTGCCCGCGAGACCTGTCCGAACATCGGCTCGTTCGGCACGCCCTCATGCAGCAATTCGCGCGATGCGATCAGCCGGTCCAGATCGATGCCGGTATCGAACCCCATGCTTTCCAGCATGAACACCAGGTCATCGGTCACAATGTTGCCCGACGCACCCGGCGCAAATGGACAACCGCCCAGACCCGCAAGCGCGGAATCGAACGAGCGGATGCCCTCTTCCAGGCCGGCGAGCGCGTTGGCGAGACCGAGGCCCATTGTGTCGTGCAAGTGCAGTTTCGTGAGCTTGCCGCCAATCTCGGAGCGCACCGCGCGAACAAGCGCGCGTACCTGCGCCGGGTTCCCATAGCCAACTGTGTCGGCAAGCGCCACTGCATCGACGCCCGCTTCCGCGAGCGCGACAGCGGTACGCACCACCTTGTCGAGCGCAATCTCGCCGTCGATCGCACATCCGAACGCGGTCGCACAACCCGGTTCGATCGCCATGGGGCGCTCCTGGGCCCGAACCCACTCGACGATCCGCGCCACTTCCTCCACCTGCTCCGCCGTTCCCTTTCGCGTGTTGGAACGGCTATGTCCCTCGCTCACCGAAACAGGCACGCCAACGCCATGCGCCCCCGCTGCATAAGCCGCCTGCGCGCCGCGCAGATTGGGCACGAGCGCCATGACACGCAGCCCCGGCTGTTCGAGCGCGCTGCGCACGATTGCGTCGGTATCGGCCATTTGCGGCACGAGCTTCGCCGGCACGAAACTGCCGACCTCGATTTCGGTGACGCCCGCTTGCGCCATGGCGGCGATCCAACGGGATTTGAGTTCCGTCGGCATGATGTCGTGCGCCATTTGCAGACCGTCGCGCGGCCCCACCTCGCATACTTTCACCTTCTCTTTCATCTTCCACTCCCTGGCGGTTCATTCGATTCGGTTGGCTCTTTCAACGCAGCACGCCCGCTTCCGACAACGTATTGATCTCATCGGAAGAAAGGCCGAGCAGCGTGCGAAATACATAGTCGTTATGCTCTCCAAGCCGTGGCGGCGGGCTGAGTTTTCCACGCCAGCCCGCTGCATCCTGCCAAGGCAGCGCGATACTGCGCGAGCCGTCGGAGAGCGTGGGGAAAAGCCCCCGTTCAACAAAATGCGGGTCCTCGATCACCTCGCCGATGTGCCTCGAACGCGCCGCCGGGATACCCCGGGACTGCAGCATTTCGAGTGCTTGCGAGACGTCCTGTTCGCGCGCCCACGCCGCCACAGTCGCATCTGTCTCAGCACGGTGCGCTGCACGATTCACATGCTCGGAAAATCGCGCGTCCGCCGCAAGGCCGGGTTGCTCCATCGCGTCGCACAGCGCGCGCCATTCCGTGTCGTTGCGCACGGAGAGCGCGAGCCACGCGTCGGCGCCCTTGCAGCGGAAACAGCCGGACGGCGCGGCGCTCGACTCGCACGCGCCGTTCGACGCGGGCTCGTCACTGTGCAGCGCTTCTCGAAAGAGCAGTTCCGGCAGAAGCGCAACCGTGCTTTCCAGCATCGAGAGATCGATATGCGCGCCTTCGCCCGTGCGCCGCCGGTGCCGCACAGCCGCGAGCACCGCGGCGCTTTCCCAAAGGGCCGTGATCGGATCGGTCCAGGCGGGCAAGATACCCATTGCCTCGACGCGCGTGTTCGGTGTGCCGACAACACTCGCCCGGCCGCTGTAGGCCTGCAGCAGCGAGCCATAGGCAAGCGCGTTGCGCTGCGGTCCCTCGCGCCCGGTGCCGGACGCGGAGACGAAGACAAGGTCCTCGCGAATCGCGCGCAGCGTGTCGTAGTCGAGGCCGAATTTCGCCAGCACGCCGTTCGAGAAATTTTCGACGACCATGTCGCTCGATGCCACCAGCCGCCTGACCAGCGCCGTGCCCTCGGGCCTGCTGAGATTGATCGTACAACTTAGCTTTCCCGCATTCACGACTGCCCACCACGGCGGCCGATGCACATGCTCAGGCCGCGTGGCGGACTCGATCTTGATGACCTCGGCGCCCATTGCGGCGAGCATCTTGGTTGTCATCGGGCCCGCCAGGACCCAGCTGAAATCGATCACGCGGATGCCGGACAATGCTTCTCGTCGCATTAAATGACTCCATCCTGCCGAAGGGTTTCGACTTCACCGCGAGTGAGCCCGAGGCGCTCCTCGAATACATGACGGTTGGCTTGTCCTAGCGTGGGGGCATTGACTCGCCGCGCCCGAGGCAGCTCAGCGCCGCCTGACGTGCGCAGCGCGAACGGCAGCCCCGGCATGCAAAGCGCCTCGGGCGATCCGTCGCTCCATCGGTCGAAAAATGCGCGCGCATGCAATTGCGCGTTGTCCAGCAGGTCTCGCGCGCCGCTCACCGGAAAGCACGCAACCCGCGCCGCCTGCGCGCGTTCGAACACGTCGGCCCGGCTGTGCCGGCGCGTCCACGCGGACATCTCCTCCTGCAGGATCAGCCAGTTCAGGTTGCGCGCTTCACGCCCGCCGCACAGCGACACGTCACGCGACCACGCCGGGTTGCCAAGCAGTTCGACCCAGCGTTCCCATTGATGCTGTTCACGCGGCGACACCATCACGAAGCCGTCATTGCACGGCAACAGCCAGATCAGCCCGCCGGCTACTTCGGTCCCCTGCAGTTCCTCGCGCACGCGGCTGAACGTGCGCTCTCCCCGTCCATAATCGGCGACCGGCTCGATCAGCAGATGCGCGATCACATCGGCTTGCGCACAGTCGATCATGCGTCCCGTCCCGTTCATCTGCGCGTCGAGCAAACCCCACAACGCGCCGTTTGCCGCAGCGACGCCGGTCGCGAGCGCCACTTCCCGGTCGGCGCACGCAACGGGCGCCTGCTCGCCGGGCGCATGCACGGGACGCGCCTGATGAAACGCGTAGCCAGCGTGATGGGTCAACGTGAAATCAGTCGTACTGGGCGCATTGTCCTGCGCCGCGCTCACGGCGCCGAACGGCGTCACCGACACCACCACGAGCGCCGGATTGATCCGCTGCAACGTGTCGATGTCTAGGCCAAGCGCGCGCAACCGTGGCTCGGACTGCGAAACGACGAAAAGATCCGTCGACTCCATGAGACGCCGCAACAGTTTCAATCCTGCTGGGCGGGCCGGATCAAGCGTCACGCTTTCCTTGCCATGATTCAGGTAGGCGAACAGCGCGCCGTCATCGCCATAGCGTGCGTCCGGCGCGAACGGACCGGATGCACGCAAGGGATCTCCTGCTCCCGGCTGTTCGAGTTTCAAAACCTCCGCGCCGAGATCGGCAAGCACGCGCACGCAAAACGCCGCCGACATTGAACGGGTCCATTCGAGCACGCGAACGCCAGCTAGAAGGTTCGCCTTTGCCTGGCCTCCGGCACGGTCGTCAATCGCGGGCTTCATGCGGGCTGCTCGAGCACGGCGGGATCGAACGGATACGGCACGGCCGGTCCACCGCGCAGCGGCAGCACCACTGAAGCCGCGCCCGGCGTGCTTTCAACACCGTCCTGATTGCGCAAGCCGATCTCGAGATGCACGACGCCGTACTGTCCGCGTTTTTCGCGGCCGGTCACGCGTCCCCAGGCCGTCAGGGTATCGCCGGGCACGTTCATGCCGCGGAACTGGAACGACAGCCGCCAGGGCCAGCCGCTTTCTCCAACCCAGTCAGTGAGCAACTGGAGCATCACATGCTGCTTCCACGAGCCGTTGACCATCACATCGGGCAACTTGTCGTGGCCGGTCGCATAGCGCCAGTCGTAATGGATACGATGCCAGTTCTCCATTGATGCGGACCAGCGCACGATGTGCGCGGTGCTCATCGGCCCTTTCACGACATGCGGGATTTCCGCGCCCGCCTCTACATCCTCGAAGTGCAACGCCGCCATCATGTTCCCCTGTTCAACGCATGATCTGCGTATTCGTGACCTTCAGGAGCTTCTCGCCCGCCTCGTTCACATACATTTCCTCGATGACCACGAACACCATTGGCCCGCTGCGTCCGTCACGCTGCACGATGTCCTTGTAGCGAGCCTGGCGCAGCACCTTTTCGCCTACTCGCGCGTAGCGGTAAAGCTCGTATTCGTAGCCGCCATTCAGGTCGCGTGGCAAGGGCACTTCCACGGCGGGCAAGCCGCTGAAACTGCGGCTCAGTCCGTCGAAATCAGGCTTGTTCATTTCGTCCAGCGGATCGGGCGTATGCGCCGCCCGCCGGAATGCGTGCACCGGAAATCCAGGCGGTGCGACAAGTCCCTGATAGCGGCTGGTTGCGGCCCACTGCTCGTCCCAGTAGCGCGGGGCGTCGTCCATCGTTGCTTGATGGAAACGCCGCACTTCGCTCGCCTCCACCGGATGCGTCGACTCAACCCATTCGGTCTGTGCGCCGATGATGTTCCTGACCTTTTCGGTGATGTATTCGTCGCTCACTCGTTCGTCTCCTCGATAAACCCAGCCGTGCTCCCGGTATGCACAGTGCCGCTTGACCCTGCCATTGAAGCACCAGCGAAGCCAGTCTAGTAAGCGCATGTGCCGCGCACAATACTTGATCGTTGAATCAACGTCTTCTCATGCGGATCGCGTTGATCTATCGTTCCTGCATGCCATGTTTGCAAGCCTGCACGCGATACTGAAATCAGCACTCCAACCCATTTTCCAGGGAGCTTCCTCAATGTCGAAAGCCGGATACAGCGCGTCCGCGCTCGCCGCCTATGCGGGGCAACTGCTTCGCGCCGCAGGACTCGAAGAGCGCCACGCAACCGTGGTGGCAGGCGTGCTCGTAGAGGGCGACCTGATGGGTCACGATACACACGGGCTTGCCCTGTTGCCGGGTTACATGGCGGCGCTCGAAGCCGGCACGATGGAAAAGACCGGTGCACCGCACGTCGTCTCCGATCGTCCGGCAGCGCTGCTGTGGGATGGCCGGCGGCTGCCAGGGCCGTCGCTCGTCATGCAGGGTATCGAAACGCTTGCGCCACGCGCGCGCGATTACGGCAATGCAACGCTCGTGATTCGCCGCAGCCACCACATAGCATGTCTCGCTGCATATCTGAGGCACGCCACCGATGCGGGCCTCGTCATCCTGTTGACGAGTTCCGACCCGAGCGTAAGAAGCGTCGCGCCGTTCGGCGGCACGCGCGCGCTTTTCACGCCGAACCCGATCGCACTCGGCATACCGACATCGTCCTCGCCGATCATGATCGATATCTCCGCGTCCGTGACAACCAACGCAATGACAAAACGGCTGCACGACCAGGGCGAACGTTTCGATGAACCGTGGATGCTGGACGCGGCAGGACATGCAACGAATGAACCCGGCGTATTGTTCACGGACCCTCCCGGCACGATCATGCCGCTCGGCGGCCTCGGCGCGGGCCACAAGGGATTCGGCCTGTCCGTTATGGTCGAGGCGCTGACGGGAGGACTGGCCGGGTTTGGGCGTGCCGATCCGGGCGAAGGCTGGGGCGCGACCGTATCCATCACGCTTTACGACCCGGAGGCGTTTGGCGGCATGGCGGCGTTTCAACGGCAGATGGACTGGCTCGCCGACGCCTGCCGTGCAAACCCGCCACGCGTGCCGGGTCAGCCGGTGAGGATGCCCGGCGACCGGGCCATCGCGCGGCGTCTTGCGCAACTCGCCGACGGCGTGCATTTGCAGGATGCGATCCACGCCCCGTTGGAAGCGTGCGGATCACGTTATGGAATCCCCTTTCCCGAGGTATGCCACGCGTAGCGGGTTCACTGACATCAACCGTCGAACGGTGAATCGGGATAACCCTCGATGTCGGTGTGAAGCGAAAGCAGCGCACCTGCCAAGGGTTGCCGTTCGAGTGCTTCGGCTGAGAGACGCCGGGTCGCCGTGGTAACGAAGAGCGTGCGCATGTCCGGTCCGCCAAAGCAGCAACAGGCCGGTTGCGTCACCGGTACAGGAAGGACGCGCTCAACGCTGCCGTCCGGCGCATAGCGCGTGACGACACTGCCGCCGTATTGTGCGCTCCACAGAAATCCATGCTTGTCTACCGTCGCTCCGTCGGGAATACCGGCGCCATCAGGCAGACGTGCAAAGAGTCGCCGATCACCCGGCTCGCCGGTGGCCTTGTCGAAGGGGAACGACCAGATGACGGGCTCGTTGCCGTCGGCAAAATACAGGGTCCCGCCATCCGGCGACCAGCACAGACTGTTCGGCACGGCTACGCCTTCGATCACGCGGGTAAGGCGTGCGCCATCGAAACGGTATAGCGCACCGACCGGGCCTCGCCCGACGTCGTCCATCGATCCGACCCAGAAGCGGCCCTGCCGGTCGCAACGGCCGTCGTTAAAGCGCATTTCGGGCTCGGCTGCGTGCGGCGCATCGATACGCTCGAGCGTGCCGGTCGCCGGGTCGAAGAAGGCAATGGCCGAACGCAGCGCGACGATAAGGCCGGGCTTGCGCGAACGCGGCGCAATGCAGCCAACCAGTTCGGGCATCGTCCAGCTCTGCACGTTGCCGTCTCGCCACCCGCGCCGCCGGATAAAATGGCCGCGAATATCGACCCAATAAAGCGCCTGCTCCGCCACCGACCAAAACGCGGACTCACCCAGGATGTCGCGAGTATCGCCGACACGCTCCCACGTGCCGCTCGTTTCTCCGTGGGCCGTCATCGTGCGATCTCCTCCAGCGCCCGCCCCGTGGTACGCGGACCGAAGCGGGCGACGGTCACCGCAATGATGCACATGGCGCCCCCAATGAACGCGAATACGCCGGGCTGGCCGAACTCGCGAAGAAAGAATGCGATGAAGAAGCCGACGAAGATCGAACTCAGGCGGCTCCATGAAAACACGAAGCCGACCGCACGGGCGCGCATCCATGTCGGGAACAGTTCGGACTGGTAAGCATGGACAATCGTCGACATCCAGTTGACGAGAAGCGTTTGCAGGCAACCCACGACAACGAGCCACGCCGGCACGCGAAGCATCGCAAACAGGCTGCCGACAATTGCGACCAGGATCACGCTGTGCACCAGTTGCCACTTCCGCTCGTACCTGTCGACGATCAGCATGACCAAAAGCGGCGCGATCGGATAGGTCAGCACAATAAGGAACGTGTATTCCAGGCTGCGCGTGACGAGAATTCCCTTGGCGATCAACAAGGTTGGAATCCAGCTTACGAACCCGTAATAGCCGATGGTCTGACAGAAGTTCACGACCATCAGCATGATTGTCCGGGCCCTGTAGACTGGGCCGAACATCTCGCCGATGCGCCCAGGTGCGTGCAACGTGAGCACCGACTCGAGAGGCGGCGGCAGCGGCTTGCCGTATTCCGTCTGCACCTTCTTTTCTATTGCACTGAGGATGCGGTCGGCCTCGACAAGCCGGCCCCGCTGCGCGAGCCATCTCGGCGATTCAGGCAAGCGACGCCGCAGAAACAGCACAAGCACAGCGCCTACCGATCCGAACAGGATGACCCAACGCCATCCCGCAAAGCCGAAGGGCGCGGTCGGCACGAGCATCCAGGCCATGAATGCAACCAGCGGAGCACTGACCTGCGCGAGGCCGTAGAACAACGCGAATGCCTTACCGCGGGCACCGCGAGGTGCAAGTTCCGAGAGATAGGTGTCGATGGTAATGAGTTCAACCCCTATCCCGATCCCGCCTATCAGCCGCCAGATTTCCAGCCCGGTCACCGTCCCCTGGAACGCCAGGATGAAGGTCGTGAGGCTGTACCAGATCATTGAACCGAGGAAGACGGCGCGCCGGCCAAAGCGGTCAGCAATGAAGCTGAACAGGATCGTGCCAATGAACAATCCAATAAACAGCGATGCGAGGAAGGCCGCGAGGCCTGACAAGTCGAAGAACGATGCGGTGGTGGAGGTGATGAGTTTGCTCTGGACGAGTCCCGGAGCGATGTAGCCAGTGAAGTAGATATCGTATTGTTCGAAGAGTCCGCCCAGTGCGATCAGGCAGAGCAGCGTCCACATGTGCCGCGTCATCGGCAATCTGTCGAGACGCGAGTTGATCGTGCTGGATATGACGTCCGAATCCGCGGATTCCATTGTCTCCTCCGTTTTTCAATCGTTGGTTATGTTTGTTTTTTTTATAGCCGCCGCGTGCGAGTCCCGGTCACGACCGGTCCGCCGCTGGAGGTTGCGGCTTACTCTAATGCGAGCTTCTTCGAGCCCACAATACTTGATCGTCGAATCAACATCCCGGCGTCAACTCCGGAGGCGGCCGATCGAGGCGTGTAAGGGGGCTTGGCCAGCGCAAGGATGCGCGCCATGGAACCAGAAGAGAAAGCGTGAATGACTAGGGCTTTACGCGGCCTTGCCGCTTCGCGCGGCCGCGGTAGCCGCGCCCGTTGTATGGTAGGCGTGCGACAGGTGCTGGCGCATGCGCTCGGCGGCGGCCGGCATGTCGTTGGCAAGGACAGCATCGATGATCTCGAGGTGCTCGCCGCACCACTCCTTGATCCGCTTGCGGTTCACGTAGCCCTGGAACTCCAGCAGCCGGCGCAGCCGGTTCTGCTGCTGCATTGACTGATGCATGAATACGTTGCCGCTGTATTCGGCCAGCATTTCGTGGAAGTTCGCATCGGTTTCAAAAACCTGCGTGGGCGTCACGCCGTTCAGGCCCAGTTGCGACGTCAGGAAGATATGTTCCCGCCTGCATCGTTCGAGCGCTGAACGATCCGGCGAAAACGTAGGCAACAGCAAGCCCGCCGGCTCGAGCGTCAGGCGGAAGTCGTAGCTGCTTTTCAAGGTCAGCGACGAATCCAGCGACGGCTGGAAACTCCAGCCGTGCCCCTTGTTGCGCACGATCAGGCCATCTTCCGACAGCCTGGACAGCGCCCGCGTCATGGTCACGCGATCCACCTCGTAACGCTGGGCAATGTCCGTCTGCGTAAGCGACGCGGGAATGACGCCCGCCAGCCTGTCAGTGACAAGCCGATCGTAAAGATCTTCGTCGCCGGACGTGGGCTGCGCGAGTTCGACCCGATGCAAACCGTCAGCGGGACGCGCCAAAAAAAATCCCTGGTTCTTCCGCGCTTCGATCACGCCCAGCGATTCGAGCAGCGTCATGGCTGCGCGAACCGGCGTGCGCGACACGCCAAGCAGATCCGCAAGCTGCTGCTCGCGTAAATGGTGACCCACGTCGAAGCGCGCTTCCTGAATCAATTCAAGAATCTGCTTCGCCAGCACATGGGCCCCTTTGCCCGCCCGTTTTGCCATCTTGCCGTTTCCTCCGATTGCACTGTAGAAGAATATCAAAAAATACAACTTTCCCCCACTCATCCGTATGAAATACCGGTCGGTGAACACACCGTACTCTCCGATCCTGGCATTTTTGCCCTTGACCAGATGATTTTGACTTTGTATAAATTGACACAACCCAGACAAACGGAGTTGCACAGATGTCATTTCACCTCCTCCTTGAGTACCTGAGCTCAAGCGCTTTTCTCCGCGGAGCGGGGCTGACCCTCGTGTTGACCGTAGTCTCGCTTGGCTTCGGCATGTTGATTGGCCTGCTGCTGGCGCTGCTCAACGGCGTGCCGAGCCGTATCGTCAAGACGTTCGTGTTCTTTTATTTGTGGCTGTTTCGCGGCACCCCCGTGCTGTTCCAGATCATCTTCATCTACAACGTGCTGCCCTCGTTCGGCATCCGTTTCAGCGCCTTTGTTTGCGCCGTGCTGGCGCTCTCGCTCAACGAAGGCGCGTTCATGTCGGAGATTTTCCGCTCCGGCCTGGACGCGGTGAAACGCGGTCAGCGCACCGCTGGCTTCGCGCTCGGCATGACCCGGGCAAAAGTGTTTCGCCATATCGTGCTGCCGCAGGCGCTGCGAGTGGTCCTGCCGCCCATCGGCAACCAGATGATCGGCATGCTCAAGCTCAGTGCGCTTGTCTCTGTCATTGCCGTTCAGGAACTGCTGCTCGTCGCGGATCAGGCCGCCAGCGCGAACTTCCGGTATCTCGAGGCGCTCACCGCCGCGGGCATCTATTACCTCGCGCTCACCACCTTGTTCATGGTGCTGCAAGGCTGGATGGAACGCGCGCTCGACAAAAGGCGCAATTCCGCCGCTCGCCGCATTTCGTTGACCGAGCGCCTTCTCGGCACCTCACAACCTCTCGTTCGCTAAAGGCCGCGGATGTCGTCCAAACCGCCCGGAGCTTCTCTGCCGCTGCTGAAGCTCAGCCGTATTGACAAGAGCTACGGCAACACACAAGTCCTCAAGCACTGTTCCATCGACGTTGCATCGAAGGAAACGATCGTGATCATCGGTCCATCCGGATCGGGCAAGTCCACATTGCTGCGCTGTATCAACCTGCTCGAAACGGTGGATGCCGGCAACATCTTCTTCGAAGGCCGCGATCTCACTCGCGAACGCAAGAGCGAGCATCTCGTGCGCCAGCAGATCGGCATGGTGTTCCAGAACTTCGAGCTGTTCTCGCATCTTTCCGCGATAGAAAACATCATGCTCGCGCCCATGACTGTGTCGGGCCTTTCGCGCAACGACGCTTATGTCCTCGCACTCGGCTTGTTGCGCAAGGTCCGCCTCGGCGAGCGCGCCGATCACTTTCCGGACCAGTTGTCGGGCGGCCAGCAGCAGCGCGTCGCCATTGCCCGCGCGCTTGCGATGAAGCCAAAGGTCATGCTCTACGACGAACCTACGTCCGCGCTCGATCCTGAAATGGTCAGCGAAGTGCTGGACGTGATGGCCGAACTGAGCGCGGAAGGCATGACAAGCGTCGTGGTCACGCACGAGATGGGCTTTGCCCGCCGCGCCGCCGACAAGATCGTTTTCATGGACGCCGGCGAAGTCATTCTCACCGAAACCAGCGAACAATTCTTCGGCGGCACCACGCATGAACGTGCGCGCCGCTTCCTCGACCAGATCGTGCATTGACCCGGAGCCTTTACCGCATGCTTTCGCAACCCGACCTGTCCCGCATGAAGCGGGATCTCGCCGCCCTTGTCGGCATCAATACTGAAAATCCGCCTGGCCGTGAACTCGAAGCCGCGCAACTCGTGCACAGGATGCTCGCGAGCGAGGGCTTTGATTTATCGCTGAGCGAATACAAGCCTGGCCGCGCGAACGTAATGGCGCGCCTCGCAAACGGTCCCGGCCCGACCTTCGCGTTCAACACGCACCTGGACGTGGTGCCCGCTGGCGACGGCTGGGTGTCCGATCCCTTCGTGCTGCGCGAAGCCGATAACCGCCTGTATGCACGCGGCTCATGCGACGCAAAAGGCCCGCTTGCCGCAATGATCGAAGCCATGCGCATGCTGGCGGCGAACCGCTCAAGCTGGTCCGGCACGTTGCTCGGCGTATTTACCGCCGATGAGGAAATCGCCAGCGAAGGCGCCAAGTTCTATGCGGCCAGCCGGCCGGAAGTGGATTTCGTCGTGGTCGGCGAACCGACATCGAACGCGACGTTTTCAGCGCACAAGGGCAGCTTGCGTCCGTTGGTCCGCGTGCATGGCGTGACCGCGCATTCGGGCACGCCGCATCTCGGCGACAACGCGATCTACCGCGCGGCGCAACTGCTCAAGCTGATCGAAGGGCATCACGAAAACGAAGTGCGCTGCCGCTGCCATCCATTGGTCGGCGCCGCGAGCCTGACGGTCACGCGCGCACTTGGCGGCCACGCGGATAACGTCGTGCCGGGCGCGTGCGACTTGCTGCTCGATCGCCGCATGGTGCCGGGCGAACTTGAGTCGGACGTGAAGCGCGAGATCGACCAGTTGCTGGAACTGGCGCGCGAACAGTTCGGCGTGCGCGCGGAAGTCATCGAATACCGCGCGACCACGGGCGGCGCTACCGAGACCGCGCTCGACTCGAAAATCGTGCAGGCAAGCCTCGCGGCATGCCGCGCACATGGCACGCTTGAGCCGGGTCCGTTCGGCTTCCAAGGCGGTTGTGATCTCGTGCATTTCCGTAGCGTAGGCGCGGCTGGCGTGGTGATCGGCCCGGGTACGCTGGAAGTGGCGCACAAGCCGGACGAGTTCGTGCCTATCGACGAATTTCTTGCTTCCAGCCTGATTTATCGCGATGTCGCGATTCAAATGATGCAAACGGGCGGCTGAGCGAAACGTGAAAGCCACCCTTCACCGCGCATCGCTTCATTATGGCGATGGACTCGTGCTGCATACGGCCTCATCGGGCAGCGTCGGTTATCTGGATGCGCTTTATCTGCGCCTGGTCAATGATGACAAGACCGGCGTGGGCGAAACGCGGATCAATATTGCGTACCTCAATGGCCTTGAAGCCGCGAACGTTCTGGACGATGCACGCTCGGCGCTGGCGCGTATCGACTGGACGCTCGGCGCGCAGGCGTTGCTCGAAGACGCCAGAGACTGGCGCATCAATCACTGCGCGCCGGTGCGCATGATGATCGACAGCGCGTTGTGCGATCTGCGCGCGCAGCAACTCGGCGTGAGCGTGGCGGCGTTGTTCAACGCGCACGCCGCCGGACCGCAGACATGGCGCTCGAACCAGACACTCTTCTGGTCATCGGACGAAACCATGCTTGCACGCGCCACCGGATATCTGGCGCGCGGGTTCAGTGAACTCAAACTGCGTGTGGGCATTGGCGCGTTCGAAGACGACCTGCGCCGCATCGACTTGTTACGCGAGCGTTTTGGACAGCGCGTGACGCTTTCCATCGATGCGAACGGTCAGTGGCAGAGCGCCGATTGTCCCGCGCGCTTCGACGCATTGGCCGAGCGCGGGATCGAGTACGTGGAGCAGCCTATTGCAGCAGGCGACTGGACCACGCTGCGCGCGCTCGCGCAATCCAGCCCGCTCACGCTGATGCTCGACGAAAGCCTGCAATCTCCAGCCGATATCGATGCATTGATCGCACTGTCCGGGTTGCCGGTGGCGGCGCATCTGAAACTCGTCAAGCTCGGCGGCATGACGGCCACAATCGACGCCGCGCGCAAGCTCACGGCGGCTGGCATTCCGCTGATGATCGGCCAGATGAACGAGGGCGCGGCGGCCACCGCAGCGGCGCTGCACGTCTCGATTGCGACCGCGCCACGTTGGGCCGAACTGTACGGCGCGGACGGCCTGCTCGACGACCCCGTGAGCGGACTCTCATATCAGGAAGGCAATGTTGGCGTTACGGGCCGTACCGGCCTCGGCGTCGCCTTCAACGCAAATCTTGCTCAACTTATCTAGGCATCACTTCCCAAAAAGGAACTCATCATGCAGGCAAGTCAAGGTCCCGCGCAGGGTTGCGAATCAGCGTTCCCGGCCGCCGAATATGCAGAGCGCGTCGCGCGCGCCCGCAAAGCGCTCGCGCGGTCGAACATCGATGCAATGATCGTCACGGGTCCAGAGAACATCTTCTATCTGACGGGACAGCAGACGCCCGGTTATTACACGTTTCAGGCGCTGATCCTGCCGGTCGCGGGCGAACCGGTGTTCGTCATCCGTCAGCTCGAATACTTCAACTTCATCGCCAATACGTATATTCCCGACGCCCAGATTTATAGCGATGGCGAGAATCCTATCGACGTGCTCGTGCGCGTGATCCAGCAGAAAGGGCTTGCGGGCAAGCGCATTGCCATCGACAAGCGCGGCTGGTTCCTGCCGATCACGGTATACGAAACGCTCACCGAAAAGCTCGGCAGCATTGCCGATGCAGCGGGCGTGGTCGAGCAACTGCGCGCGGTGAAGTCGGCGGCGGAGATCGGGAAGATTGCGATTGCAGCAGGCTACGTGGATGCAGGCATGCGCGCGGGACTCGCTGCCGTCAAGCCGGGCGCAACGGAAAACACGCTGGTCGCGGCCATGATGTCATCGGCCATCGCGGCAGGATCGGAATACGTGGGCATGGAACCGCTCGTCTCGGCGGGACCGCGCACCGGCGTGCCGCATGGCACGTGGCGGCGTCGCGCGCTCGAGAACAATGCGCCCGCGTTCCTCGAGATGGCGGCCTGCCATGACCGCTATCACGCCGCGCTCATGCGCTCGGCGTGGATTGGCGAAGTGCGCCAGGAAGCGCTCGACATGGAAAAGGTCTGCCAGGAAGCGTTGCAGGCTTCGCTCGATGCCATCAAGCCGGGTGCGCCGTGCGAGGCACCGCATCTGGCCTGCCAACGGGTCATCGACCGTGCGGGTTACACCGATAACTTCAAGAAGCGCACCGGCTATTCGGTTGGCATCTCGTTCGCGCCAGACTGGGGCGAAGGCGCGATCCTGAGCCTCTACACCGGCGTCATGACGCCGCTGCAGCCAGGCATGACGTTCCATATTCCGCCGGCATTGCGCATCTATGGCGAGTTTACGGTCGGCGTCAGCGAGACGGTCGTGGTCACGGAAAACGGATATCGCGTGCTGGGCACGGTCGAGCGTCCGTTGCTGCGGGTCGCAGCGTAAAGCGCGGGGTCCAGCGCAAAACAGCCACGGACACGAAGTCAACAAGCACGACCACAAACACGACACCACAGCACGAGGTCATCATGTCTTTCAAACAGCTCGCACCGCGCATGCAGCGCGTGCAGCCCTCGCCCACCGCCGTCATCTCGGACAAGGTCCGCCTCCTGCTCGCGAAGGGCAAGCCGGTCATCAACCTGGGCGAAGGCGAACTCCACTTCGATACACCCGCGCATATCAAGCAGGCAGGCATTGCCGCGATCGAGCGCGGTGACACCAAGTACACGGCAGTCTCCGGAACAGCGGAACTGCTTGCGGCCATCGCCGATAAATTCGCGCACGAGAACAGCATCCGGTATTCATCGCAGGAAGTGATCGCCGGGACCGGGGCGAAGCAGCTTATCTTCAACGCGCTGCTCGCGACCATTGCGCCGGAAGACGAGGTCCTGATCTGCGCGCCGTACTGGGTCTCTTATCCCGACATGGTCGCGATTGCCGATGGCCGCGTGCGCGTGTTGCCGACCACCGCCGCCGATGGCTGGAAGCTGCGCGCCAGCACACTGCGTGCAGCCATTACACCCAAGACCCGCTGGCTGATTCTGAACTCGCCGAACAATCCATCGGGCGCGGTGTATTCGCACGACGAACTCAAGGCGCTCACCGACGTGCTTCTGGACTTCGAGCACGTATTGCTGATGGCCGACGACATCTACGAGCACGTGCGCTACGGCGGCCGTTTCTACACGCCGGTACAAGTCGAGCCGCGCCTGCGCGAACGCACGCTGACGGTCAACGGT
Source organism: Caballeronia sordidicola (assembly GCF_001544455.2). Taxonomy (GTDB): domain Bacteria; phylum Pseudomonadota; class Gammaproteobacteria; order Burkholderiales; family Burkholderiaceae; genus Caballeronia; species Caballeronia sordidicola. Next base: position 64,416 of record NZ_FCOC02000021.1, on the reverse strand, counting down.
GTATCGAAGGGCTATTCGATGACCGGCTGGCGCATCGGATACGCGGGCGGCCCGTCGTGGCTGATTCGCGCCATGCAGACGCTGCAATCGCAGAGCACCTCCAATCCGAGCACGATCTCACAGGCCGCGGCGGTTGCGGCGCTGCGCGGCGGTACGGATTTCATGGCGGACTGGCTGAGCGCGCTCGCATTGAATCGCAGCGTGGTGCTGGAAATGATCGAGCGCTGTCCCGGCTTGCATTGCGCCGCGTCCGAAGGTGCGTTCTATGCGTTTGTGGACTGCTCGGGATTGATGGGTGCAACAACGCCCGATGGCGTGCGCATTGGCAGCGACCTGGATTTTGCCAATTACCTGCTGGATGCCGCGCATGTTGGCGTGGTGCATGGCGGCGCGTTTGGCGTTGAGAACCACGTTCGCATTGCCTACGCGGTGCCGGAATCGACGTTGCGCGATGCTTGCGAGCGAATCGAAAAGGCGTGTGCGGCGCTGGTTTTATCGACGGTGGAAACAAGCGGGCTTTGAGCGTTCGCGGACAGGATCGCGATGAAGATTCGGGGAGACCGCAATGCTGCATCTCATTGAAGACGAAGCCGGAACGCCCGCCCACTATGGCGCGCAAGCGGCGATCTTCGCCGCCGAAACGGGCGCGGTGTTCACGCATTTGCCTGTTCAGTTCGATGAAACCCGTTACGCCGATGCCCGCCAGCATGTCACCGTGGACGGGACGCTCGTCACAAGCGGTCTGCTCTGGAGCGAACGGCTCGGCGGCCAGCCGGTCCATGCGCCGGACAGCGTTGAAAACGTACTGATGTCCGCTGCTGCCGGCAATGTGGTCGTGCCCGTTGATCCGCGCATGGCGAACACGCTCACGGCACTTGCTGAAAGCAATAACGTTCCAGTGCGCCGCTACCGCGTGATCCGTGAGCGTGGGGTATCGAGTCTCGTGTCCGCCGATGGAACAACCATCACGCGCGCCCGGCAAGACGCGTTCGGCCGATGGAGCGCATTGACGCGCGTTTCGCAAGTCAGCGCCCACGGCGAAATCCGGATTGCGTTGATCGGCGACGAAAGCGACCAGCGCGACGTCTACCCGGCCACGCTCGCCGCACTCGCCGACGCAGCCGACGCGCACGCGCTGACATTGAACGTGCGCTTTGTCTCCACGCTTGGCCTTGACGACTCGACCGTCCCCGAAGCGCTTTCGGCTATCGATGGAATCGTCTTGCCCGGTGGCGCCGACATGCGGCGCGTGCCGGGGCAAATTGCGGCGGCGAAATATGCGTGGTTATCGGCGGTTCCGGCGGTCGGCCTATGCCTCGGCATGCAGTCCATGACGACTGCCCTTGCGCGGCTCGCCCTTGGCACCGACGATATCGACCTCGCGGAAACGGCATCGGGCGCAAGCCTGCCGAGCTTCGTGCCCATAGGTACAAATGAGGATAACGTACTGTTTCACCGGCTGGGACTTCAGCCTATAGCCCCGGCAGGCGTAAGCCGACTTAGCAAGATTCTCGGCGACGATCCGCGGATTCGCTGCAATCACCGCTACAAGCTGAACCCGGCGCTGATCGCCCCGCTTTCGCGGGTGGGCATTGAGGTTGCCGCGTGCGATGCAAGCGGCGAGATCGCAGACGCCATTGAAGCACGTGCCCATCCGTTTTTTATCGGCATGCAGGGGCATCCGGAACTGTCGTCGGCAAGCGGTGCGCCGCATCCGCTGTTGAGCGCGTTCGTGCGTGCGGCGCAGCGCGGCTGATCAATTCACAGAACCGCCTGTAATCGCCGATGCAAACAGCGCGGCGTCCACATTGCCGCCCGAAGCAATCACCAGCACGCGCTTGCCGCGCAGGGCGCTCGCGGCGGGGTCCGCCATCATCGCGGCCAGTGCAACCGCGCCGCCCGGTTCGACCACTACACGGAACGCCTCGAAACAGAAAGCCATCGCGCGCGCGACTGCCTGATCGTCCGCCACGAGCACGCCCGCCAGCCGCTGGCTGTTGATGGAAAACGGCAGCTCGGCCGGGATGGGTGCGAGCAGCGCGTCGCACATCGACACAGCGCCGGAGGGATTGCTTTCACGCATGCCCGACGCGAGCGAACGGCGGGTATCGTCGAAGGCCGCTGGTTCGGCGGCCCAGACCTGCGCGTCCGACTCCGCCGCTTCCACGGCAAGGCACGTCCCCGCCGATAACCCGCCGCCGCCGCACGGCACGACAATGGCGTCGAGTGCGTCGTGGCCGAGCCGCGCCAATGCTTCGAGCGCGACCGTCGCCTGCCCCGCGATCACATGATGATGGTCTCCGGGCGGCACCACGGCGAAGCGGCCTTGCGTCGCCAGTTCCGCCGCGACCTCTTCGCGGCTTTGGCGCTCGCGGTCGTATCGGACAATGCGGGCGCCCGCGAGCCGTGCCTTCTCGACCTTGTTCTCAGGCGCATTCGACGGCATGACGACCGTCGTTGGAATGCCCAGCATCCGGCCGACGGTCGCAATCGCCTGGCCGTGGTTGCCGGTCGAATAAGCCACCACGCCGTCCGGGCAAGCGGCGCGATCGAGCCGGGAGAGGCAGTTGTATGCGCCGCGAAACTTGAATGCTCCGGTATGCTGAAGACTTTCGAGCTTGACAAAAACCTGCGCACCCGTGATTTCATCGAGCAGATCGGAGCGCACGATCGGCGTCTCTATGGCGACGTCGCGCAGACGCGCGGCGGCGTCGAACACATCCTGCGTGACAGGAGTTTGATAGGACAACATGCTGATTACCTCGTTATATCGATTCAGGCCGATTCAAAACCGGTGCCGCAGGCCAACGGTGACGATTTCCTGCGTGCCGGTGCCGTCGATGCCATACGACGAAATGGTTGCCAGCGCCCGTTGCGTTCCGCCAGACGTGGTGCGCTGGGTGCCGGACGCGTGCTGGAACGCGCCGGTCAGATAGACGTCCGTGCGCTTGGACAACTGGTAGAAGCTGCCCGCGCTCACCACGTTGTAGCGCGCGGACGTGTCGCCGCTGGCCGCCGTCAGGATATAGCCGAGACCGAAACGCAAGCTTGGCGTGGCCCGATAAAATCCATACACGCGGCCGGTGTTGAAGCGTTCCGTGGTGCCGAAAGTGGACTCTCCGTCGCTGGTGTAGCGTGCATTGCTGTAGCCCGCGCCGAGCGTGAACGCGCCGAGTTGATATTGCGCAGCGGCCTGAGCAATGCCGAGCACATGCGCGCTCTGGTAAGCGGCGTTGATGGAGCCGCCTTCGAACAGCGCGTCGGTGGAACCGCTGGTCCATGCGGTCCGCTTGCCGGTGGCCGCGTTGGCATTGGTAGCTTGCATATAACCCGCGGCGAGTTTCAACGGCCCGTTGCTATAGGAAACCGCGCCGCTATAGGTATATCCCTGTCCCGTCGATCCAGCAACGCCGCCGAATGCATACAATGCTTCGAATTGCAGTCCTGAATAGATTGGACTCAAATATTTCACTGCATTCGATACGCGCGCGCTGAAGTCATTGTTGTCCACGTCGCCCGGCGTGGCGAACGGCACGCTGCCGAGCGTGCCGTCGGCTGTCAGCGGCTGCACGAGATCCACGACGGGATCGTACATGCGCCCCAGTTCGACCGTTCCCCAGCGGTCACTCGCGAGCCCGACGAAAGCTTGCCGGCCAAATTCACGGCCACCTTGCGCCAGTTTCCCTGTACCGATTGCAAAGCCTGACTCAAGCTGGAAAATCGCGCGAAGCCCGCCGCCGAGATCCTCGCTGCCTTTCAATCCCCAGCGGTTTCCCGATAGTCCGCCGCTCAACAGGCTGTACCGGTTTCCTGTGCTGGTCTTTATATAACTGAGGCCGGCGTCCACGATGCCGTACAACGTCACACTGCTTTGCGCCTGCGCGCTGGCCGAGAGGCTGACCAGTGCAGCCGCCATGCTGATTGATGCAGCTCGTTTCATCGTTTGCCTTTTATGGATTTTTAATCTGCGTGTGGTACGGCTTGATAATCAGGATGCCTTACGATGACGCGGCAGGCGTGCGCTCACCCGCACGCCGCCTGTCAGGCGCGGCGCGCCCTGTTCACATGGGCCGTTTGAAGTGATGCGCTAGTTGTTGAAAATCGAGACCGACTGCGGCAGCTTCCACTTATCGATCAGTTGCTTGTAGGTTCCGTCGGCGACGACCTTTGCCAACGCATCCTTGAGCGCGGCGGCCATGCCGGCGCTGCCCTTTGGCACGGCAAACCCAATTGTGGTTGTCTGCTCGAATTCGGGCCCGACTGCCAGATACGTGTTCGGCACCTCGGCAAGCAGCTTCACCGTACCCGGTGTGGAGTTGTAGATGGCGTCCGCGCGCCCCTGGTTCAGGCTCAACACCGAGTTCTGCGCGGTGGGCAGCGTCATGACGTTGGGTGCGGGCTTGCCGGCGGCGACACAGCGTTGAACGTCGGCGCGCGCATAGGTTTCCTCGATACCGCCGAGCGTCACGGCAATGTTCTTTCCGCAGATCGAGTCGTCGCGGCCGGTGATCTTCGCCGGGTTCGACGCCTGCACGATGATCCGGTCGCCAAGCCGCATATACGGCACGAAATCCACCTGTCCACTGCGCGCGGGCGTGATGTACATCGCGGAATTGATGATGTCGATACGGCCGCCCTGCAGCGCCGGGATCAGGCCGCTGAACTGCATGTTCTGCGGTGCGGGCGCGAGTTGCATCTGCTTGGCGACGGCGTTGATCAGGTCAATGTCGAAGCCCGTCAGCGTGCCGTTCTCGGTGAACTCGAACGGTGCGAACGTCGCCGCGACACCGTAGGTGAGATGTCCACTTTCAATGGTTTTCACGGGCGCCGCCGCGCGCGCCGGCGAGACAAGGGCAAACGAGACAGCCGCCGTGGCGAACAGCGCGCGTAGTGCAGTGCTTGATTTCATGGCAGTTCCAGATGAGAAGGGAAAATAACGTTTTGCTCTATTTGTACAAATTTATACAAAAGCAAAAAGTACGCGTCAAGCGCCAACTTCGCATTCGTTCGTAGAACAACATGATTCAGGCGTTTTTTATTATCCGCCTGCCTACACCGATTGTATTTTTATAGCATCAGGTACATGACCGGACCGTGCCGATGAAGACAATCGCTCGTGCTATCGCTTCAAGGGGGGCTGAAGCGCCTCCGCGAGAATCGACAGCAGGTTTGGCCGGTCGGGTTCCGCGCTAGCCAGCAATACGATCTCGCGCTCGTACGCGCCGCCCGGAATCTGCGTCACCCTGCAATCGCCGGCAAAACGCTCGATGCCCGCCCAGCGCGGCACGAGGCTCACGCCCACGCCGTCCGACACAAGCAGCGCGATTGCTTCGAGCGCGTCCAGATCGCACATGACCGTGGGTTCAAGGGCGCTATCCGCGAGATATTTTGCGGCGTAGCGGCCGCCCCATGCGTCGGGATCGTAGCGAATATATGGGCGGCGCTGCAGCAGCGAAGCCACGCTTGTGCGGGCTTTTGCATCGGCGATGAACACCAGCGGCTCGCGCCGCAGAAGGACGCATTGAATCGTTTTGGGGAGCGCGAATGGCGGCATGACAACAATGGCCGCATCCAGATCGCCCGCCTGCAACGCCTGAAACAAGGCACGCGAGGTGCCCGGCACGATCACGGGCCGGGCTTGCGGCGCGCGCTGGGTCAACGCGCGCAACGGGCCGGGAAGCATGCCTGTCAGCGCCGTCGAGATGGCGCCCACGCGCAGGAGCCCGCTCAGGCCGTCGAGGTCGGCGTCGCCGGGAAGCAGCGTGGCTTCCCGCACCAGGCGGCGCGCGCGCGGCATCAGCGCAACGCATGCCTGCGTGGGCCGCGCCGTGTAGCCATCGCGCGACAGCAACGCGATTCCAAGCTCCCGTTCGAGTGCCTGGATTCGCTGCCCGATTGCCGCGGCCGTCAGGTGCTCGGTGCGTGCCGCGTCGGCTATAGAGCCACAGTCGACGACCGCAATCAAGCTCTTCAGATATCGCGTCTCCAAAAGAAATCCTTTGGTTGATGAAAATAATCCATGCTATCTCTTTCGAAATAGCGATGCTAGGCTTTCCATCGTTCTCGTTCCGTCATGTAAACAGCGCCCATGCAAACCGCTTTCCATCTCGCCTATCACGTAACGAATCTCGATGAAGCGCGCGCGTTCTATGGCGCCCTCCTCGGCTGCGAAGAAGGACGCAGCACCGGCACCTGGGTAGATTTCGACTTTTTCGGCCATCAGATTTCGCTGCATCTTGGCGAGCCTTTCCCGGTGACCAACACGGGCAAGGTCGGAGAACACTGGGTGCCCATGCCTCATCTCGGCCTGGTAATGGACATGGTCGACTGGCGCTCGCTGGCGGGTCGTCTTGTCGACGCAAATATCGACTTCGTGATTCCACCGAGTTTGCGTTTTGCAGGCGAACCGGGCGAACAAGCCACCATGTTTTTTCGCGATCCAAGCGGCAACCCCATCGAAATAAAAGGCTTCGCGCAACTCGACAAGGTCTACGCGAAGTGAACGCACCCATTCCTTTTGTCGTCAATCCGGATTACCGGTTTGCCCGCGAGTGGCTCGCCGCGTTGCAACGCGAAATGCCGGGAGAACGGATTGTCCCGCTGAATGAACTCGACACGGCGGCAAAAGCCGAAAGCACCTTTGCGATTGTCATCAACCCGCTGCCCGAGGACATCCGGCAACTGCCGCGTCTTGCGTGGGTGCACAGCGTATGGGCCGGTGTCGAGCGGCTGGTGACCGATCTCGCGGATACGGACCTGAAGATCGTCAGGCTGGTCGATCCGCAGCTTGCCGACACCATGGCGGAAGCCGTGCTCGCGTGGACCATGTTCCTGCACCGCGACATGCCGCTCTATGCCGCGCAGCAGCGCGAGCATATATGGATGCCGCTGGAATACACGCGAGCGCAAGCAAAGACAATTGCCTTGCTTGGCTTGGGCGCGCTTGGCGAGGCCGCGGCGCGTCGACTGCTTGATGCGGGTTTCAATGTCTGCGGCTGGAGCAGGACGCGCAAAACGCTTGCGGGCGTGGAATGTTTTGCAGGTGAATCAGAATTGCCCGCAATGCTCGCGAAAGCCGACATTCTGATCTGCCTGCTGCCGCTCACTGCGGGCACGAACGATCTATTGAATGCAGAAACGCTCGGTCATGTTCCATCTGGCGCGTCGCTGATCAACTTCGCGCGCGGACCTATCATTTCCGATCACGCCCTTCGCGCATGCCTTGACAATGGCCATATCAAGCATGCGGTCCTCGACGTCTTCAGCGTGGAACCGTTGCCGCCCGATGCCTGGCAATGGGCGCATCCAGACGTCACTGTATTGCCGCATATCTCCGCGCCGACAGATTGCAGAACAGCATCGGCAATCATTGCGCAAAACATCAACCGATACCGCGAAACGGGCCAGATCCCCGAATCGGTCGATCGTGCACGGGGTTATTGACCTGACCTGACCTGAACTCAAACATCCTTCCACTGGCGATACGTCGCTGCCTGCCCACGATACACACCGTCATCGTCGATCAGGTTCCAGACCGTCACGTTCTCTATCCAGAAACGCCTTCCCGATTTCGCTATACGAAGTCCGCGATAGCCGCTCGCATATCCCCTGGTTCGCACCGATTCCAGCAGTGCGTCGCGCTCGTCGCGATTTGGATGCTCAGCCGACAGACGCGAACGCAACGCCGTCATTTCGCTCCATGAATATTCAAAGCATTCTTGCGCCGCGCGGTTTGCGTAGACAAAGCGCGGGTCCGCGTCGGTGTTGTGCGCAACCACGCAAAATGGCGCGTTTTCATAAAGCCATCGGGCGGCATCTTGCTGCAATTCGTCCGGATCGATCAACGGCTTGCCGACAACGCGTAGATGGCTATTTACAAGCAGCTTGCAGAAGTCGGGGTCAAGCGCTAAGGAAAGGTCTGGCGATGTCGTCATAAGTCAAAGTCCGGTTAAAGATCGTTTTTCACGCCGGCATTATTGCGCAACGCTCGCTGCAATGTCCGGATAGAACTGTTCCATGGCCTGCATGAACGTGGCGCGTGAAAACTGGCCCAGATGCGCCGATAACAAATGGCCTTGCGCATCGTAGAACAGCGTCGTTGGATATGCCCTCGCGGCGACGGCTTTCGCCACCGTAAGTTGCGGATCAAGGAACGCGTTCTTAATCCCGATGCCACGCGAGTGTAGATAAGCATCGACCACCTCCCGCGTTTCGCCTTGATTCACGAAAACGATTTCGATACCCCGAATATTCCTCTGCGCCTCTTCCAGAACCGGCATTTCCGCCTGGCACGGCGGGCACCATGTCGCCCAAAGATTCAGCACGACCGGGCGGCCATTGCCTTTCGAGAGCGGCTGTCGCACGCCTTCCATGTTTAGCAATGAAACAACCGGGATCGTTCCCGATGAACGGACAACGCCCATCGCAACGGTAGCGCCACCCCACACGAACGAGCCCGAAATGACCGCCGCCAACAAAGGCACGCGCATCGCGCGTCGACGCGCCGCGAAAAAAATCACCAGGCACGCTCCGGCCATCAGCCCCGGAACAGAATCGAATCCCTGGTCGCGGTAGTCGAGAATTTTCCACAAGTCGTCTTTGTACGCGGGCAAATAACGCCACGCGAATGACAATCGCGCCACGATCAGTGCAATGAAAACGCTCGTGAAAATCGCGCCATCCACATCCGTGTGGCCTTTGCGAAAAATCCATCCGGCGAGAAGTGCAACAACCACGCTGACAAGGAAAACAAGCGGTGCAATGGGCAAGGTGAAAAGACCGACGTTCATCTGAATGCTGCCTGCTGTTCTGGAAACGACTCAATGAAACGGTGCGGGGAGACCGGACCGGCTCGCATGTGCAAGGCGGCAGTCTACGCGAGCTTATTACCGGCTAATCCCTTGCGCTCGATCATTCACCGCGACGCAGGCGAGATATAGTATTGCCGGTTCAATTTTCATATTTGTTATGGATGACAAAACAATGACATCAGGCGCTTGCAGATTTTTCAATGTAGCCGCGCTATGCGTGCTCATGGCGTTGCCCGCGACGTCCTTGAACGCAGCGCCTTTGATAGTCGCTCATCGTGGCGGCACGGGCGACACGCCGGAAAACACGTTGCAGGCATTCCGTACGGCGCTCGATAACGGCGCCGACGCGCTCTGGATGACGGTTCAAGTGACCAAGGATGGTGTTCCTGTGCTTTATCGCCCGGGTGATCTTGATGCGCTGACTGAAGGGCATGGCCGTATCGACGACATCACGCTAAGCGACATTAAGAAGCTCAATGCGGGATATTCATTCGAAGTGAAGGACGCATCGGGACAAGTCACGTTCCCGTATCGCGGCAAGCCGCTGCGCATTCCCACGCTGAGCGAGGCGTTGCAAGCCGTGCCCTCCAATGTGCCCATCATGCTGGATATGAAACAAACGCCGGCAGCACCGCTCGTGGCTGCCGTTGCTCGCGTTCTAGACGACTCGAATGCATGGTCGCGGGTGCGCCTGTATTCCACCGATGCCGAAGCCATCCACTTGATAGCGTCCTACCCGAAGGCGCAAGTGTTTGAAACCCGCGACGCCACGCGCGACCGCCTGGTGGATTTATCGCTTGGAGGCGCATGCGAAAACCCGCCGCCCGCTGGAAGCTGGGTCGGCATCGAGTTGCATCGTCAGGTCGAGGTTATTGAACGCTTCACGCTCGGGACAGGCGTATCGAAAGTGGATGCACGATGGTGGACGCCCGCCGCCGTGAAATGCTTCAAGACAAACGGGGACGTGAAGATCGTCGCGTTCGGCGTGGATTCCGCCGAAGCCTACGCAAGCGCGGCAAGGCTCGGAATCGATGCTGTCATGACTGACTCGCCGCGCGCGATGCGTATGGAAAAGACGCCATCGCCATAACAACGTCAAAAGAAGATGAAGTCGTCGTTGCTGTCGGGAATGGAGTCGATCGTGCGTTGCAGCGCACGGCCTCCGATCCATCCGGCAAGCAACAAGACAATGGTGAGGGATATGCGCGCAGGCACGGATTGCGTACGCATTCAACGCTCCGCCGTTGCATTCGATGGCAGCATCGACGCCAGCACCTCGGACAACTGCGTCGTGCCGAAGCGCCGTTCGCCAAACACCTGAGCGTCGATGAGACCTGCATTGTGCGTGTCGTAAAGATCCGTGATGAGCTTCGCATGCTCCGCGCTCAGGCCCGCGCGCAACAGCGTGGGCGCCCATGCATCACGCGGCAGCGCATGCGCCGCGATCTCGCGGCCGCTGAGTTCGCTCAAGGTGCGGGCGACATCGGGCGCACTCACGCGTTGTGGGCCTTCCACGCTGACCGTGCGCAGCGCATTGGCGTGACCGCTGTCGAGCAGCAGTTCGGCTGCAACCCGGCCGACATCTTGCGCGGCGACGGTAGGAAAGCGTTTGCTCAGCGGATGATGCAGGCTAGGCAAAATCCCGGTCGATAACGCCGCCGGCAGTACCCGCGCCCAGTTCTGCATATGCTCGGCGGCACGCAACAGCGTCAGGTTTTGCACCGCCGGCTTCAGTTGCATTTCGAGCGCATGAAAAAGCATGGTGATGCCCGTGCCGCTTTCCAGCTCCGCGCCATAGTCGGACAACGCGAGGACCCGCGCAGGCGGATTGGCGCGCAAGGCCGCGACAGTCACGTCGATCATGCGATGCATCGTGTTCGCCGGATGTGCGTCGGCTATGGGCACCGGGCAGAGGATCTGAACCGCGTCGGCACCGCGCATGGCGCTCGCCACCGAAGCTTCGTCCAGCAAATCGGCGATGGCCATTTCGCATCCCAGTTGCATCAAACCGGAACCCTGCTGCGCGTTCCTGACCACCGCACGGACAGCCTGACCGCTGCTGCGCAAGGCAGCCGCCGTTGCCCTTCCCACTTTTCCTGAAGCGCCGAATATCACGATCATGTTCCGCTCCTTTGTATCGATTGAATGTCGACATCGTAGGAAAGAACGCGGCTCACGGCGCGCAGGCGTGGATAACAATGCGCAGATCCGGATGATGGTTTTGTGCCTTGCGTCACGGCTCCGATCCATCAAGCAAGCCCGCGAAAAACCCCGCACAATGCACGCTGCTGCCGACCTTGCGAGGAACCGCCATGAACGCCGTTACGCCTTTACCGCCGCCCGCCTCCGGATCACGCGTCAATCTGCGCTCGAGCAAGGGCCGTGGCTGGAATGGCTTCGGCGCAGCGCTGCTTGGCGTATCCGCGGGCGTGCACCGGATTCCCGCAATGCCGCATCACGTGGTCGGCGTGCACGTCGGGCCGCCAGTCATGGCGCGCTGCGTGACGAGCGAGTACCGGCTCTCGCGCATCCAGGCGCATGGCGACGCCGATGTCATACCGGCAGGGCTCGAAGGCCAGTGGACCGATGAATCCGACTGCACGATCCTGAGCATCTGGATAAGCGAACCGTTCGCGAGCGAGACGCTCGAGCAACTCGACGTTCGGCCGGGTCATGCACGGATCCGTCCACAGCTTCAGATGCGCGATCCCCGCTTCCAGCATCTCGCCTGGGCGTTGCGCGCGGAACTCGAATCCGACGATATCTCGGACCCGTTGTACGCCGAAAGCCTTTGCACCGCGATGGTCGTGCGGCTTATCGATGGCGGCGCGACCAGCGCCGCGCTGGAAAGCCGTCGCCGCAAACTGGCACCGAGAACGACAGCGAGGCTTGTCGAGTTCATCGAGGGCAATCTGGATCAGCGCCTGACGCTCGATGAACTCGCGGCGCTCGCACAACTCAGCGTGCCGCACTTCAAGGTGCTGTTTCGCGAAACGCTCGGCATGCCGGTGCATCGATACGTGGTGCAGCGGCGCGTGGAACGTGCGAAGGCGCTGCTCCTGCAGGGCAAGCTCAGCACGAGCCAGGTCGCGCTCGAAACAGGTTTCTCGCATCAAAGCCACATGGCGCACTGGATGAACCGGCTGCTTGGACTCACGCCACGCGAGATTGCGAAAGCGCGTGGAGACGATGCAATGCGCATCGGCGTCTGACGTTTTTTCAGTGACCGATATCCTGGAGACATCGCCCGCATCGGCTCGCCCGCGCAGCGCGGACTTCGGCTTGTGGGCGCTCACTTTCAGCTATGTGTTAAGCCAGTTCTTTCGCAGCTACGTGGCAGTGATATCGACCCAGCTCATTGGCGATTTCCATTTTACGCCGCAGATGTTCGGCTGGTTTTCGGGCGCATTCTTTCTCGTCTTCGCCGCTGCGCAAATCCCGGTCGGCGTGCTCTTTGACCGCTTCGGCGTGCGTTATCCCACAGCCGTGCTCATGAGCATTGGCACGGTGAGCGCGGGACTGTTATCGATGACGACAGTCCCCGCATTGGCAATCATCGCGCAGGCGGGAATCGGACTGGGATGCGCACCGGTGTTCATGGGCCTGCTCAACCATGTGCTGCGCGAGACCGATGGCGGCAGTCCGCGCAGTGTCCGGTCCATCACTACGGCGAGCGCTATTGGCATGATCGGCGGCTTGCTGGCGGCGTTCCCGCTTAGCCGGGCGACATCCGTTTTCGGCTGGCGGCCGGTGCTTGGGCTATCGGGCGCGTTCATGCTGATCGCGACGCTCGGCATTGTGTTTTTCGTGCGCCGTCGCAACGATAACCCTTCCCACGAGGCGCATCACGCGGCAGTGGAAGCGTCGCCGGGGCGGCGTGGCATGTGGACCTTGATGCCCGTCTGCCTCGCCATGTCGGTGGGCGGAACGTTTCGCACGTCGTGGGGCGGCCCTTATCTCGCCGATGTATTCGGCTTCGATGTCATCGCGCGCGGCAATGCAATGACCGTCACGAGCATCGCGGGGATCGCAGCGTCATTCGTCATTCCGTTGCTCGTGCGGCGCTGGGCGCCGAAAGCCCTCGCGCTCGGCTGGCTCGCCAGCGGCATCCTCGCTGCATTCGTGCTCGCGCTGAGCCCGGCGGGGAGCCCGGTTGTGAGCATCGGCGCGATCTGCCTGCTGCTGTCGGTCGGCGCGATTCACCCGCTCGTGATGTCACAGGCGCGCGCCATCATCGCGCCTGCGAAGCTCGGACTTGGACTCGGGCTGCTCAATAGCCTCGTGTTTCTTGGTATCGCGCTCGCAAGCAGCGTCTTCGGCTTGATCGCAGAGCATGCCCGTTATGCGGGTGTCCCGAATGCGGAGCTTTATTCGCGCTTGTTCCTCGTGACCGCAGCGCCGCTCATGATCGGCGCGGTTGCCTACTGTTTCAGCCCTGCGGGCGTGATGCAAAAGTGACCCTGCGGCGCAGCTTTGCTAACTCCCCTCGCGCGCCATCGCAGCGTTCCGGCCCAGGCCGCTCGCGACCACGGTCATCGCGGCCAGCACGACGAGCGAAATGCCGTACACGTCAGTGGTCAACCGCAGGCCGACCGCATGCGCCATCGTTCCCGCGAGGATCGCCGGGATGCTGAATGCGAGATAGCTCAGCACGTACAGCGCCGCCATCAGCCCTGCCCGTTCATGCGCTTGTGCGAGCGGCAGGACCGAGCGCAGTGCGCCCTGGAACGCCGAGCCAAAACCCATCCCCGCGATAACCGTCCCGGCGAAAAAAATTCCCGCGCTGCCCGCATGCACGCCGGCAAGCGTGATCAGCAAGCCGACTGCGAGCACGATCGCGCCGGTCAGAAGCAGGCGCAATGTGCTCAACGCACGCAACAGCAGAACGGCGACGAGACCGCCAGTCGTCAGCGCGAAAACGACCCAGCCGCCCATGGTGGCGTTGTTGGTGCCGGTGACGGCGCGCGCAAGCGAAGGCCCGAGCGACAGATAGAAACCGCCCAACGCCCACACCGCGACGTTGACCGGCGCGATGCGCAACAATGCGCCGCGCGCCGCCACGGGAACGCGTACGCGCGGAACCAGCGAGGCGAGCGTACCGGGAAGCCGGCTCACGGTTTCGGGCAGCGCCATGACCCAGACGGCCTGCAGCACGAACAAGGCAATCAACACCAGATACACGAGACGCATGGGCGCGGGCGCATATTCCACCAGCATGCTCGATCCAAGCGCGCCCACGCCCATGCCGAATAGCGGCGAAAGCGTATTGACCAGGGAACCCCGTGTGCGGCTTGTATCGAGGATCGCGGCGCCCAATGCACTGGTCGCCGCGCCGGTCGCAAAACCCTGCAGCACGCGCGCCGCGATCAGGACGCCGACGCTGTTTGCATCGGCGAAAACGAGCATGGCGACGACCTCCAGCACGATTGCGCCCACAATCGCCGGACGCCGCCCAATGTGATCGGAAAGCGAGCCGGTCGTCAGCAGCGCCACCAGCAAACTGAACGCGTAGCTCGCGAACACGAGCGTCACCATGGCCGACGAAAATCCCCACGCATCCTGATACACGCGATAAAGCGGCGTAGGCGCGCTGGACGCCGCGAAGAACGTCGACGCGGCAAGCGCATAAAGCCAGAGCGCCTGCGAAGAACGCGGGCGGGACGAACTGGTATTGGTATCGATAGCCATTGCACACTCCGGCGATTAAACGCAAAATAATTGCTTTAGCGGATTGTGCGCGTTATTTAGCGTTAACGCAACTTTTTAGCTTTAGTGGTTTTGATTCGGTATGGCGCAGTACGGCAGGGAAAACGGGCAGGAGTGAAACATATGGCAGCACGAGAAGGTTTGCGGCCCGGTGGCAGAAGCGCGCGGGTTCAGGAGTCGGTCCATCAGGCGGTCAATGGCTTGCTGGCCGAAATGCCGCGCGACGCGATCACCGTGCCGCAGGTCGCGGCGCGGGCAGGCGTGACGCCATCGACGATTTACCGGCGTTGGGGCGATCTGCAGACCCTTCTCGCCGATGTCGCCGTGCAGCGGTTTTATCCGGATAACGGCCCCGCCGACACCGGATCGCTGCAAGGCGATCTGGCGACCTGGGCGCAGGGTTACCAGGATGAAATGTCGTCGGCGCCCGGCCGCGCGCTGACACGCGACGTGCTCGCGGGCATGAATGCCGACGGCAGCGGACCCGCCTGCCAGTGCGCGGCGATTACGCGTTCGCAGGTGCGCATGATCCTGGAACGCGCCGCGGAGCGCGGTGAATCGCCGCCGGATCTGCACGATGTGATGGACTGCGTGGTTGCGCCGATCATGTATCGCCTGCTTTTTGACGACGAACCCATCGATCCCGCCTTCGCCCGCACGCGCGTTTCATTGCTGCTGGACGCGCGCGCCGAGGCTTGAGCCCTTAAAACAAGGGACTTTGGAGGACGTCCGGGCTTATTCCGGCATCTTGCGAAACGCGATTGCAAAACGGTTCCAGCTATTGATCGACGTCACGAGCAGTGTCAGATCGGTCAATTCCTTGTCGTCGAAATGTGGGCGGACGGCTTCCCAGACCGAATCCGGCACGTGCCCTTGCGAGACCAGCGTCAGCGCTTCGGTCCATTCCAGCGCAGCGCGTTCGCGCTCGCTGAAAAAAGGCGTTTCGCGCCATGCGGACACTGTCGCGAGACGCCGTTCCGTGTCGCCGGCCTTGCGTGCGTCGGCCACGTGCATGTCGAGGCAAAACGCGCAGCCGTTGATCTGCGAGGCGCGCAGCCTGACGAGTTCCTTCAGGATCTGATCGAGCGGGCTTTTGCTGATCTGCTCCTCAACGCCCATCATGGCCTTCACGACAGCGGGATTGGCTTTGAGAAAATCAAGGCGTTTTTTCATGAAAAGCTCCTTACAGGGTCGGTGGTGAGTTGGCGTCGGGTTTCGAGCCACGCAAGCAGTATGCGAAAATCATGGCCTGCCCAGAAGAGCCAAGAATCATCACAATGACTGGTCCATGAAGCCTGCCTTGCCGAATATCGATCTGGGTATCGACCGTGCGCTTTCCGTGCCGGTTTATCTGCAGATATGCCAGCGCTTCAAGACGGCGATTGCGCAAGGGCATTTGCGCTCAGGCGATCGCGTGCCGGCGGTGCGCGGCCTTGCCATGGAACTGAGCGTGGCGCGTGGAACGGTTGAGATGGCTTATCGCATCCTCACCGACGAAGGGTATCTGCAGGTTCGTGGCGCGGCGGGAACAATCGTGTCGCCCGCGCTTCCGGTCTCGGTAAGCGGAGTCACGCGGGCGGGACAAGCCAGGCCGGGAACACCGGGCGCACCAGGCGCGCCCGCTTCGCCGCAGCACGGCGGCGGCACGCCGAAGCCGTTTCAACTGGGCCTGCCCGCAATCGATGCATTCCCGCGCAAGGTCTGGAACCGGCTGGTCGCGCACCGGTTGCGCAGCGGCGACGCCAGCGCGTTCGCCTATCCGGATCCCGCTGGCTACTGGCCATTGCGCGAGCGGATCGCGACCTACCTTGGCTTGTCCCGCGGCGTGGAGTGCGTGCCCGAGCAGGTATTTGTCACGACAGGTTATCGCGCGACGCTCGAGCTCGTGCTGCGCAGCCTCGCCACGCCCGACGATGCCTTCTGGTTCGAGGACCCCGGCTACATCCTCGCCCGGCGTTTCCTGCTCGAAGTGAACGCGCGGCTGGTGCCCGTTCCCATCGATAAACATGGCATCTGCGTCGAACACGGACTCGCGCTGAAGGCGGACGCACGCTTCGCGGTCGTTACGCCATCGCATCAGAGTCCGATGGGCGTGACCTTGTCGCTTGAACGCCGGATGGCCCTGCTCCACTGGGCGGCGGCGAACGGCAGTTGGGTTATCGAGGACGACTACGACAGCGAGTTCCGCTATGCAGGGCGTCCTCTCCCCGCGCTCAAAAGCCTGGACCGGCACGACCGCGTGATCTACAGCGGCACATTCAGCAAGGTGATGTTTCCGGGATTGCGGCTTGCTTACGTGGTCGCGCCGGTCAACGCAACGCAGCGCTTTCACGAGGTCTGCGCCAGCATGAACGCGGGGTCGCCCTATTTGCTGCAGGCAAGCGTGACGGACTTCATGGCGGAAGGCCACTTCGCGCGGCATCTCAAGAAGATGCGTCTGCTTTACGCACAACGGCGCGACGTGACCGCGCGTGCGCTCGCCGAGGTATTTGGTGAGCGTCTCGCGATCGACCTTCCGCCCGGCGGCTTGCAGATGGCGGCGCGATTTGTCGATGGCACGGATGACACTGCCGTTGCGGACCACGCCCGCGCGAGCGGCTTTGGCGAGCAGGCGTTATCGCGCTGGTATATGAACGCGCCGCCGCAAAGCGGATTGGTGCTGGGCTTTGCAAACGTAGCCAGCGAAGATCAGGCAATGCGCCGCGCGCTCGAACTCAGGCGTGCGGCCGATGCATAGGGCAACCCATAGGACTACGCGGAAACCGTGGTGAAAGGAGCATGCATCGACAGCGCGTTGCGTGCCTCCAGCAACGCAGCGGACACTGCGGCATCGCCGCCGACCAGCCCTTGCATCAGCACGAAATGCACGTTCAGTATGCCTATGGATTCGAGTGCGTAGCGAAGATACGGCGTCAGGAAATCGGGCTGCCGCGCTCGCTCGCCGCTGTGAAAACCACCCGATCCAACCAGCACGAAGGTTGGCCGGTCCTGCATCATGCCGACCTTGCCGCCCGGCGTGGACTTGAAGGTTCGATCGATCCGCAGGACGTGATCTATCCAGAGTTTCAGCGCGGCAGGGACCGTGAAGTTGTGCATCGGCGTGGCGATGATCAGCAGATCCGTGTCCTCGACTTCCCGAATCAACCGTTCTGACCAGCCAAAGGCATCGGCTTGCGGGTTTCCCGAGGTCACCGCCGCCGCATAGCCGCGGCTGATCGGCGGCAGCGGATCGGCGGCCAGATCCCGCTCGATGACTTCTGCATCGAGCGCCCCGGTCATGTTCCGCGCTAACCGGTACGCGTGGCTCGCTTCGCCATGTGGGCTGCTGTTCAACAAGAGAGCGCGCATCAGGTTTTCCTTGCGTTCGATGATGACAATGCCGGCGACAACGACTCGACGAAATGCATGCCTTTCGCCAACAAGCCTTGTCGATAATAAAAGCGCTGGGCAAGCGCCATGTGCAGGCCGGTGTCGAGCACGAAATGATCGCAACCCGCTTCCTGTGCGATCCGGCGAACCTGCGCGAGCAGTTCGCCGCCAACGCCCGAGCGCTGCAGACGCGCGGTCACGACGAGGTCATCGACGTACACAAAGCGGCCATAGATCAGGTTTTCCAGGAAGCGATAACCGCCCAACCCGATTGGCGCATCACCGGAGGCATTCCCTTCGCAAGCCGCCAGGAGCCGATACCCCTGCGCAAACTGACGATGAACCTGCCGGGCGAAAGCGTCGGCTGTGGTGAGATGCGGACGCAATTCGCGCATCACGCCGAAGGCCGTCGCAATCCCGGCGGGATCTTCGAGGTGCCTGAAGACAGTGCTTGGGTTCATGTGATTCCTTCCTGAAGAAGGAGCCACGATAGCGCGTCGCGACGAAGCCTTACAGAGCCAAGAAGCCGCAAAGGCACTAGGCCATCAGCGAACGGCTCAAGCTCGGCTCGCCCAGCGCACTAATGCGCCGGTTCGTGCGCCGCGCCGCCCAAATGCATCCGCACAAAACCGACGTGCTCTCGCAGCACATAGAACGCATCGGCATAAGCGAGCGGCATTCGTAGCGTGTTGAGCGACGCTTCGATTTCATCGAGTTCCGCCAGCAGCGCATGGCGCTGCTCCTCGGTCGATGCAGCCAGCGCGCCGCGTTCGATCGCAATCAACGCGCCATAATATCGATAGATCCGCGAGCGCACGCGCCAGCCGTAAAGCGCCGGGATTAATCGCAACGCCGGAAACAGCAGCACGGCCACGGGCAGCAACAGCACGAGAATCCGGTCCGTAATGCTCGCGACCCAGAACGGCAACACGCGATAAAGAAAGCTCTTCCCCGACTTGTAGTAGCGCGTGGCGTCTTCACTGATCCTGTATTCGCGGGCCGTGGTGTTCGGAAAATCCCCCGCGCGCTGCAACAGACCGGCCGCGCCATGCATCTCCTGCGCCGCCTCGATCAGCAGGTCCGATATGGCCGGATGCAAATTCGGCCGCGCCACTATTTCAACTGTCGGACCAATCATGTGCAAGGTTTCGCGCGGCACCTTTCTTCGAAGATCGAGAACGCCGGGTGGCAAGTCGATTTCATCAAGGTAGGGAAACAGGCGCGTATAGGCGCTCGCTTCCGCGAAATCCATAACGGAGATTCCCGGTATGCCGAGAAGCCGCAGCATCAGCGAACGCGTGGTCGAGTCGCCGCTGAGCATGGCGGCATCGATATTGCCCGCCACCAGTTGCTCCGCCGCCTGCATGCCGTCGAAGGGCATGAGTTGCGTGTCGCCGCCCGTGGAAATGCCGTTTGCCTCCAGCAGGTTGAGTGACAGCCTGCGCGTTCCGCTGCCTTCGCGTCCTATCGCAATGCGCTTGCCCTCGAGTTGCGAAAGCTGCGTCAATCCCTTGCCGCGATAAAACACCACGATGGGAATATAAAAGATGCTCCCGAGCGACATCAGCGAAGCCCTCGCCGCTTCGTTCGACACACCGCCCTGAACCAGCGCGATATCGACATGCTGCTTGGGATCCATCAAGCGCTGCAGGTTCTGCACGGACCCATCGGATTCCAGCACCTTGAGCGTGATGCCGTTGCGCGCCAGGATCTTTTTATAAGCGTTGGCGGTGTTGAGCAGCGAACTATCCTGCGGCCCTGCGCTGATGGTGATGATCTTCGGCGGCGCGGGATCGGCCAGCCAGACGACCAAGCCGACCAACGCGACAAACACGAGCGCAATGGGTAACGACGTCAGCGAAAGCTCACGCCATGCCACATGCGAATGGTCTTGCGGAAGACGCGGGCGATATTTTTTCATGAGAACCCATCAGGGATGCTTCTGCTTTACTGTGTTCGCCGGGACTTTCGTTTGTGACCGCCTGATGGCAGCTACGCACGATTCTCACTGAATTCGTTCGCGGAAAGCAATCGTGCTTTCCAGTGCAACCGAATGGGCATCGGTCTGGGAAGAGAGTTCGGCGCATGCTCTTGCCGTATGTTCAAAATCCCGGCACAATGCATTGCAATTGCGATGCATGGAGCAGATCATGAAAACAGCGACTTTTCCGTCGGTGCGAGTTGAACCCGAATTACGTGAAGCAGCGGAAAGCGTCTTGCAGGAAGGCGAAAGCCTGTCCGGCTTCGTGGAACAGGCGATCCGTGAAAATATCGTGCGCCGCCAGAATCACAGTGAATTCGTGGCGCGCGGACTCGTTTCGCGTGCCCAGGCAAAACAAAGCGGCGACTATGTTCCGGCTGAAGAAGTGCTGGCCCGGTTAAGCAAGCGGCTCGACGCCGCAAAGGCGCGAGGCAAGACGCGCCGATGACGTTCGAAATACGCTTTACCGGTAGCGCCGCAGACGATCTTGACCGACTTTACGATTTTCTCCTCACTCGCGATCCCCAGGACCTTGCATTAGCCGAGCGCGCACTTCGCGCAGTGCGCGCTGGTATCGCAACCCTGCGTACCTCTCCCTTCACCTGCCGCAAGGCGCAATCGCATCTCCCATTCTTGCGTGAGCTGATCATTCCTTTTGGCAGTTCAGGATATGTGGCGCTTTTCGAAATCGACGACGCCGATACCGTGACAATCTTGGCGGTGCGTCATCAACGTGAAGACGACTACCACTGACCAAAGCGAACGGCAGAAAGTACGTAATCTGATAGCGCTTACGCTGCCCTTACCATTGTCCAGAAATCGTCGACATCGGAACGCTTATTGCTCTTCTGCTTCCGGGAAACATCGAATCAAAGGAGAAAGCGATGCGTAAGGAAACGTTATCCTCGTCGACGGATACACTCGACACGGTGCCTGACACATCGAGTCCCGCCTATGCGGCAAGCAACCCCATCACCCGTACCTTCGATATCTTTGCAAGCGCGGTCACCCGATGGGCGGGTTCGCCCGTCGCCTTTGGCCTGGCTGTCATCAGCATTGTTGTGTGGGCCGTGACCGGTCCCGTCTTTCACTATTCAGAAGACTGGCAACTAGTCATCAATACGGGAACGACCATCGTGACGTTCGTCATGGTGTTCCTGATTCAGCAAAGTCAGAACAAGGACAGCGTGGCGCTGCATCTCAAGCTCAATGAGTTGCTGGCTTCTCATCGGCCGGCCGACAATCATCTGATCGGGATCGAGGATGCATCGGAAGACGAGCTCAGACGTCTCGCGGCGGTCTACCTGAAAATGACCGCCGAAAAAAACGGTGAGGCCGTGGCAGGTACGTCGTCCAAGGCAGCTTAGGGTTCGGTCATTCAACGCACGCCGCCGCGATCACGCCATCGCTCGGATTTTGAAGCGCTGTCCGGCGTTGCGCCCTGACCCGGCGATGACTCTTGATGGATGTTTGAATCAGGTGGCGCTCCACTCGCCGTCTGCACCGCGCGTGGAGCGCCCTCTTTCGACGCCTGAGCGACAACGCTTGTCTTGGGTCTTTGTTTGACACGCGGCTCACGCGTCGCAACATGCGCTTTTTTGCTCGCCGCTGATTTTCGCGCGCCGGCCTTTGACGCCGTCACTTTCCCCTTCGATACCTTCGTGTTCGCGACAACCGCCGCCTTTGCCGAAGTTCGCCCCGCATGTCCATGCGCGCCCTGCTTGCCTGTCTGCTTGCGCGGGGTTGCAACCACGACGGCCGATGTTCGCCGCGTGTCAGCCGCACGCGTGGGCGTAACCGGCGTATCCGGCGTATCCGTCGAAGCAGGCGTAACCACCTTGTCTTGACGCTCGTTCGCCTTCACTTCGTCGCGCAATGCGAGTGCATCAGGATTGTCCCGATGCAATGCAAGGATGGCCGCAAGCAGCACCTTCGCGGACTGCATGTCGTGACGCTGGATGCTTTCGCGTACCGCGTCGAGCGCAGCGGACGTGCTTGCATCGCTACGGCTGTCCGATACCACTTCGCGAGGCCGGCTGCGCTCGGCCTCCACTGCGCGGGCAACGTCGCTGGCGTTCGTATCGGCGGGAGCGCTGTGCATTGAGCCCGGCGTCAACGTGTAACCCGCCAGGCCCAGCACACAGACAAACGCGATTGCGATCAGCCCCTTGGTCGTGCCGGACATGGTCGAATACGCGGACGTGCGTATGGCCGTAGGCGAGGAAATCGACCCGCAAGACGGGCAGATTCCGGCATCCGGATCGACCGGCTCGCCGCAGCGGCGGCACATCGGGCTTATATTCACGCTTGCGTTCATGGCACCTTCCCGGACGATGTTCCGAGAGGCTACGTGGAGAACGATAGCGTCGACGCGCCTAAGTATCAGCTTTATCCGCCAAAATCTGGCGGCTTTAGCAGGATAGGCTCACAAATGGCAAACCTTCTCTAAGGAGGGTGTACTGAACATGAAAGACGGCCGAAAGCGCTGCGGCAATGGCCGAGGTCAGCCTCATAGTTCAGCGGCGAGTTCCCGGAATCGATCCCTCTAATCAGACTTCCTGAGCCGCCGCAAGATTGCTTCAATGCTGACCGTATCGTAGGGCTTGGTCAGGAACATGGCGCCTGGCACGCTGGACACATGATTATGGTCGCCGGTCGCGAAAATCACATCCAGTTCACTTCGCATCGCACGCACGCGCAACGCAAGTTCCTCGCCGGACATACCCGGAAGTCCTACATCCGTGATCAGCAAGTCGACATGTTCCTTCTGCAGCAACGCGAGAGCGGCCGTCCCGTCACCCGCTTGGTGAACGACGTGTCCGAGCGCCTCGAACAGTTCGCCGGTGATCGAGCGAACGAGTTCGTCGTCTTCAACGAACAGGATATGGCGCACGCGCACGGGCTGCGAACTTGCGTCAGCCGTCAGACCCGTCGTCGACAGCGCCCGGGGCAATCCCGGCGCATGCGCCGCAGCGCTGGATACACGCTGCCGTTGATTCGACAACACATGCCGGAGCTTTCTCGCCAGTGCCTCGCGCGTATAAGGCTTGCTCAGCAATTCGACACCCGCATCCAGCCGGCCGCCATGCACGATGGCATTCTCCGTGTAGCCGGAGGTAAACAGCACGGCGATACCGGGCACGCGCTCACGCGCTTTGCGTGCGAGTTCCGGACTGCGCAGCGGGCCGGGCATGACTACGTCGGTGAACAACAGGTCGATAGGCATGCCGCTATCGATGATGGCGAGGGCGCTGCTGGCGTCGTTGGCCTTGAGCACGCGATACCCAAGCTCCGAAAGCATCTCCACGACCGTCGCGCGGACCTGTTCGTCGTCCTCGGCGACGAGGATGGTCTCTTCGCCTCCAAGCACCGGCGCCATCTCCGCGGTGATGCCTACGTCCACCTTGTCGTGCGTGCGCGGCAAATAGAGCTTCACTGTCGTGCCATGGCCGGGTTCGCTGTAGATCTTCACATGGCCGCCGGACTGCTTGACGAAGCCATAGACCATCGAAAGTCCGAGTCCCGATCCCTTGCCTTCAGGTTTCGTCGAGAAGAAAGGTTCGTAGGCTTGCGACAGGACTTCAGGCGTCATGCCACAACCGGTATCGGTGACGGCGAGCATCACATACTGGCCCGGCGTCACTTCGGCGTGATCCCGGGCGTAGGCGTCGTCGAGCAGCGCGTTGCCGACTTCAAGCGTCAGCTTGCCCGAATTGTCCATGGCGTCGCGCGCGTTGATCGCAAGATTGAGAAGCGCGTTTTCGACTTGCGCAGGATCGACGAACGTATTCCATAGCCCTGCCGAAACCACCGTTTCTATTTCGATCGCTTCGCCAAGGCTGCGCCGCAGCATGTCCTCCATTCCCGCGATCAGCCGCCCGATCTTGATCGTCCTGGGTTCAAGCGCCTGGCGCCGTCCGAACGCCAGCAGATGGCTTGCGAGCTTCGCTCCGCGATTCACGCCCGCGATCGCGTTGGACAAGCGCCGTTCGGCCCTTTCGCTGCCCGCGACATCCGCTGCAAGCAACTGGAGATTGCCGGAAATGACCTGCAGCAAGTTGTTGAAGTCGTGCGCCACGCCACCCGTCAGCTTGCCGATGGTCTCCATTTTCTGCGATTGCTGGAGCGCGAGTTCGGTGCGTCGCAGCGCTTCTGCCGCCTCGCGATCCGCGGTGATATCGCGGCCGACCGCATGAATGAAACGCTCGTCCGGCACGGCCGTCCACGAAAGCGTGACGTACGAGCCATCGTGCCGCTGGTATCGGTTGACGAACTTGAATGTGCGCACTCCCTCGCTCAACTCGGCCACTTCCCTGAGCGTGCCGGCCCGGTCCTCGGGATGCACGAAGTCGAGGAACGAACGGCCAAGCATGGCCTTTTCGTCCCAGCCGAGAAGCTGCGTCCATGCGGGATTCACGGAGACAATGTTCGCCTCGAAATCCGCGACGAGCATGATGTCGGTCGAGAGCCGCCACATGCGGTCGCGATCTGCGATGCTTTCCGCCACTTGCTGCTCGAGCGCCTTGTTCAGGCGCTCGAGCGCGCGGGCCGCGGATTTCTGGTCTTCGATATCCGTGTTCGTCCCGACCCAGCGCGCAATATAGCCGGCGTTGTCGTGAATGGGCAGCGCTCGGGCGAGATGCCACCGGTACACGCCGTCAGCCTGACGGATGCGGAACTCGCACTCGTAGGTCGTGCCCGACGCCACCGCCTCGCGCCACTGGCCCGCGGCGGCCCGCAGGTCGTCGGGATGGATGATCGCCGTCCACGCCTCCCCGTCCAGGCTGTTGCGCGCTACGCCGCTGTATTCGTAGACGCGGTCGTTGAACCACTCGAATTCGCCATTGCTGCGAGCCGCCCAGACCTGGTTGGGCATTGCCTGTGCAAAGGTGCGGAATTTCTCTTCGCTTTCATGGACCGCGCGTTCCGCGATCAGCCGGTCCGTGACATCGGTTCCCTGAATGAAGATACCGATCACCTCGCCCGCTTCGTTGCGTACCGGCTGATAAACAAAGTCGACGTAACGCTGTTCGGCAGGCGCCTGGGGCAGCCGGTTCAGCATGATGGCTTGCGCCGTACCCGAGATCGGACTGCCGGAGGCATAGACCCGATCCAGTATCTCGACGAAACCCTGCTTCTCGAGTTCCGGCAATCCTTCCTGGACGGCTTTCCCGAGGATAGTCCGATCGCCCACCAGTTGCGTGAAGGCGGCGTTCGTCAGCTCGAAGACGTGAGCCGGCCCCGTCAACATGGCCATGAAACCGGGTGCCTGCTCGAACATCCGGCGCAGGCGTTCACGCTCGCCGCTAAGCCAGCGCTCCGCGCGCACCTTCGCGGTTGTCTCCACCACGATTGCGATCACGCCGGCCGGAACACCGTCTTCCCCAAGTATGGGCGAGTAGTCCAGGTTCATCCACACCTGTTCGCCACGGCCATGCCGGTGCAGCGTAAGTTCCTGGTCCTCGTAGCGCAGCGTCCGGCCGGACAGTCCGACTTTCATGACGTTGTCGTTGAAATCCGCGATCTCCGACCAGCCTTCACGCACGTTCGACCCAAGCAGTTGCGGATGACGGCCGCCGGCGAACACGGAATACGCGTCGTTATAGAGCATGACGCCTTCTTCGCCCCACAAGGTCACGATAGGCACAGGCGATTGCAGAATCAGCGAGACGGTGCTCGTGAGCGTCTTCGACCAAGCGGAGATAGGGCCCAGCGGGGAATGCGTCCAATCCTTCGATGCAATGATTCTTGCAACTTCGCCGCCTCCGGCGAGGAAGGTGTGAAGGGGGCTGTCGGTGGATTGTCTGTCGTTCATGAGGCGGCGTGTTTAGTAACGGAGCAGTGTTGGTCACGGAGCAAGTTACTGAATTCGAAAGGTCTGAAGGACCGTTATCGCGCCTCATTCTACCTGCGCCAATCTCAGCGTTCCTATTGTCGCGCGGCTGTAAAAATGCCCGACTCGCCGTAATGCAGAGACTAAATCAGCAACGCCAGCAAGTCCATGAATTGTGCCGGGAGCGGCCTGACGATTGCTATAGCAAGACTGCCACGCGACTGGATCCCGCATTGTAATGTCAGACAAAAACTGCTGGAAACGAAGCTACCACGATGAAGAAACCGAAACTCGTTTTATCAGTGAACCAGCTCAGGAGCAGACCTCCGGGCGCCGCCATGAGCGCCGAGGATTTTGCCATTTATGCGTCGTATCAGATCAATGCGGGGGGCTTGTTCGTCGGCACGCTGAAGGTCATCCGGAAGACCGACGGCCGCATGCTGTTTCCGTTTCAGGGCGCGCCTGTTCTTGGGCCTTATCCTTCCCGGCAGGAAGCGCGGGAGGCAGCGGTTCGTCATGGCGAACTTATTGTGAGGAGCGATATTGCCAATCCGGAGTCCTGAGCACAGGTAATAAAAAAAGCCGGGCGAACCCGGCAAGTTTGATCAGGCGATGGCCTGCGTCGCGACTTCGTCTACCGCCTGTCTTACGATCCCCACGATCTCATCGACATCCGCCCGCGTGGTGACCAACGGCGGCGCAAAGCCGAGAATGTCGCCGTGCGGCATCGCGCGTGCAATCACGCCACGCTTCAAAGCGGCCGCGGATACTTTCGGGCCGATTTTCAGCGCTGCATCGAAAGGCTTGCAGCCTTCCTTGTCCGCCATGAATTCCAGCGCCGCCAGCATGCCGGTATTGCGCACTTCGCCAACCAGCGGATGCTGGTCGAACGCCGCATGCAACTGAGCACCGAGATACGCGCCGACGTCCGCCGCATTCTTCGTCAGGTTTTCCCGCTCCAGGATGTTCAGGTTCGCAATTGCCGCCGCCGCGCAGATGGGGTGGCCCGAATAAGTCCAGCCATGTCCCATCGGACCATGTTCCTGTGAGCCCTTGTCGATCACATCCCATACGCGCTCGCCCACGATCACACCCGAGAGCGGTGCATACGCGCTCGTCAAACCCTTGGCGATGGTAATCAGATCCGGCTCCATGCCGTAGTGCTGCGCGCCCATCTTCGAGCCCAGCCGGCCGAAGCCGCATACCACTTCGTCGGAGATCAGCAGGATGTCATGCTTCTTCAGCACCTGCTGGATCGCGGCCCAATACCCTTCTGGCGGTGTAATGATCCCGCCTGTTCCCATGACCGGCTCACCGATAAACGCCGCAATGGTGTCCGCGCCTTCACGCGCGATCAGCTTTTCAAGTTCATCGGCGCAATACGCAACGAACTGCGTTTCGCTCATGCCCGCAGGCGCTTGACGATACCAATGCGGACACACGGTATGTTTCACACGGTCGATGGGGAGGTCGAAATGCTGGTGGAAGCTCGGCAAGCCGGTAAGGCTGCCCGTGACGATGCCCGAACCATGATAGCCACGCTCGCGCGAGATGATCTTCTTCTTGTTCGGACGCCCGAGTACGTTGTTGTAATACCAGACAATCTTGATCTGCGTTTCGTTCGCGTCCGAACCGGACATGCCGTAGTAGACCTTCTTCATGCCCGCCGGCGACCAGTCGATAATCCGCGACGACAACTCGATGATCGTGTCGGTCGAATGACCTACGTAGGTATGGTAATAGGCGAGCTTTTTCGCCTGTTCGTAGATGGCGTCCGCCACCTCCGTGCGCCCGTAGCCAATGTTCACGCAGTAGAGACCGGCGAAGGCGTCGATGTAGCTTTTGCCCTCGTGGTCCTCGATTCGAATACCGTTAGCACCCTTGATGATCTTGCCCGGAAGCGCGCCGCTTGCGTGATCGTGCGCGTGGGTCGAAGGGTGCATGAAGTGCGCGCGGTCTTCGGTGAAAAGTTGTTCTAGTTGCTGCATGGGAATACTCCTTTTCTGTTGATTCAATCAAGCCGTTGCCGCGGCTGTAACCGGCAGCCCGAGATTGCCCAGGCAAAAATATTTGGTTTCCACAAAAGGCTCGAAACCTTCCGCGCCACCTTCACGGCCGAGCCCTGATGCCTTCATCCCGCCGAAGGGAACGGGCGCGCCCGTGAATTTCACGCCGTTCACCGAGACCATTGCAAAGTCAAGCCGGCGCACCAGTTGAAAGATGGTGTCCATACGCGTCGCGCAAATGTAGGCGGCAAGGCCATGCTCGGTATCGTTGGCTTTCGCGACTACTTCATCAAGCGTGTCGAAGGAGCAGACCGCCGATATGGGCGCGAAGTTTTCTTCGTCGTAAATGCGCATGCCCGGCGCCGCGTCCGCAATGACCGTGGGTTCATAAAACCAGCCGCCCCGCGCATGAGCGTAACCACCCGCCGTTACGCGCGCGCCTTTGGATACGGCGTCGGCTACGCGCTCGGCAGTGGCATTGAAGGCAGCCTGATGCATGAGCGGACCGACCTGTACGTCCGCGTCAAAAGCCGCGCCGACTTTCAGCGCGCGCACGGCGTTGCTGTACTGATCGATAAAGCGCTCATACAGCGGCGCGGCCACGAAAATACGGTTCGCCGCGCAGCAGTCCTGCCCCGAAGTCTGGAACTTCGCACCGGTCGCCACGCGAACAGCCTGGTCCAGATCGGCATCTTCCGTCACGATAAACGGCGCGTTGCCGCCCAGTTCCAGCGCAAGTTTCTTTATGCCGGACTCGGTGGCCGCCCGCGCGACCAGCCCACCAACGCGTGTCGATCCAGTGAAACTCACGGCGCGCACGCGGACATCGCGTACCAGGGTTTCCATCGCCATTTGCGGTTCGCCCAGCACAACGTTGAAAACGCCTGCGGGGAAGCCCGCTTCTTCCGCGAGTTGTGCGAGCGCAAGTGCCGAGTAAGGCGTCTCGTGCGCAGGCTTGACGATCGCCGTGCATCCCGCGGCAAGGGCGGCGGCGGCCTTGCGCGTGATCATCGCGACCGGGAAATTCCACGGCGTGATCAGCGCCGCGACACCGACAGGTTCCATGACGGTGCCGAGGAACGCGCCGTTGATATGCGATGGAATCGTGCGGCCGGCGAGCCGTTTGGCATCGTTCGCATACCATTCCACAAAACTCGCCGCATACGCGATTTCACCCTTCGATTCCGCCAGCGGCTTGCCCTGCTCCAGCGACAAGATGCCTGCAAGGTCGTTCTGGTGGCGCAGGATCAGCTCATGCCAGCGCAGCAGGATTGCACTGCGTCGCTCTTGCGGCACCCATCGCCAGGATTCGAACGCGCGCTGCGCAGCGGCCACAGCGGCTTCTATTTGCGGGCGATCAAGCATGGGCACATGGCCGATCACTTCCTGATCCGCGGAATTTTGCACGGCCACGGTCGACGCGCTGTCGCTGTGGACCCAGCGGCCATCGACATAGCACAGCGATTTGAAAAGTACCGGATGACCCAGCATCATGAAAAGCTCCTGATTGCACTGAACTGCCTTCATTGTCACTCCCGCCGCCATAGGATTTTTTTGAGTGCGCGACTTCCGGTTGGTGTTTTTTCTGTTCTTCAATGCGTTGCCGCGAGATTTTCCTGTCGCTGTTTTTTGACCGCTTTCGAGACGCTAGACACCTGCAGGAATATTCTCTTCGATGACATCCGCCACCACGGCCACCGTATCGCCAATTTGCACGAGTCCGGGAAAATGCCTTGCGGCCAGCAAGCCACAACGGCGCGCGATGTATTCGACGGGCGCCGCGCCGGTACGCGTGGCATCGTAGACACGCGCGAGCACGTCGCCTTCTTTCACAAAATCCCCTAATTCATGGCACATTTCGAGCAAACCGCTGTGTTCGCTGGTGGTGTAGCACGTGCCGTCGGGCATATCGAGCAGTGTCGTCGTGCGGCGAACGTTCCCGGAATCACCATGAGCGATCACCCCGGCATGCGCGAGAAAGCCATGCACGCCGCGCTCGGCAATCGCGATACTCGCCGCCGTCGCCGTACCGCCGCCGCCGAGTTCGGTCGAAACAAATACCTTGCCCGCTTCCTCCACCGCCGAGTCGAACAAGCCAACGCTGTCCAGTTCGAGCATGTGCATGGAATACGGTGCGCCGAATGCACGCATGGCGGCTTCGCAACGCGACTGCTGCTGGGCGTCGGGCAAGACGTGAATGGCGGCGAACGGCAGGAAATCGAGCGTGCGGCCACCGGCGTGAATATCGAGCACGTAGTCGGCGAGCGGCAGCAAGTGACGCTGAAAATAGTCGGCGATCTTCTCTGTCACAGTGCCATCGGGCTTGCCGGGGAAGCTCCGGTTCAGGTTCCCGGAATCCACCGATGACGTGCGCTTGCCTGCCGCAAACGCCGGATAGTTCATGAAGGGCACAATGATCACGCGTCCTGTCACATCGCTATCCTTGAGCGTGGATGCAAGCTTGGACAGCGCAATCGGGCCTTCGTATTCATCGCCATGATTGCCGCCGGTCAGCAGTACGGTCGGCCCCTCGCCGCGCTTGACGACCGTCATTGGAATCATGATCGCGCCCCACGCGGAGTCATCGCGGGAATACGGCAGCTTGAGAAAACCGTGCTGCTCGCCATCAGCGGAAAGATCCACGGTCGGCGTAATGGGTGACGCACGCATTGCTACTCCTTCACGAACAATTGACGAGGCGTATTGCAGAAGGTCTCGACGCCCGAGTGCGTAATCAGGATGCTTTCCGTGATTTCCAGCCCCCAGTCGTCGAGCCACAACCCGGGCATGAAGTGAAATGTCATGCCCGGTTCGAGGACCGTCTTGTCCCCCGGACGCAGGCTCATGGTGCGCTCGCCCCAGTCCGGCGGATAACTTGCGCCGATGGGATAACCGCAGCGGCTGTCCTTCTCGATTCCCGATTTACGCAACACCGCAAAAAACGCATGGGCGATGTCTTCACAAAGGTTGCCGGGCTTCGCCGCCGCAAGGCCCGCTTCAATGCCTTCGACCACGGCCTTCTCAGCTTCAATGAAGTGCCGTGGCGGCCGCCCGAGATAGACTGTGCGCGACTGGGGACAGTGATAGCGCCTGAAGCAGCCGGCAATCTCGAAGAACGTGCCTGCGTTCGTGGTGAACTTCGAATCGTCCCACGTAAGATGCGGCGCGGCGGCGTCGGAACCGGTCGGCAGCAAGGGCACGATGGCGGGATAATCACCGCCATGTCCTTCTATTCCCGTAATGCCCGCCGAATAGATCTCCGCAACCAGATCGCTCTTGCGCATGCCTGGCTCGACCTTGTCCAGAATACGCGCATGCATTTTCTCGACAATCCGCGCGGCCACGCGCATGTACTCGATTTCCCGCGACGACTTGACCGCGCGTTGCCAGTTCACAAGTCCCGTTGCATCGACCCAGTTCGCGTGAGGCAAGTGCCGCACGAGCGATGCATAAGCGGCCGCGCTGAAATAGTAGTTGTCCAGTTCCACGCCAATACGGCGGTTCTCCCAACCGCGCGCCCTGATCACTTCGCTCGCAAGAAAGTCCATTGGATGACGGACTTGCGACTGAACGTAATGGTCAGGATATCCAACTATCTGGTCGTGCTGCATGAACGTGGTGCGCTTCGCTCCATTCGCGTCCTGTCCGCGCCCGAACCACACAGGCTCGCCTTCCATTGCAAGCAGCACACATTGGTGCACGTAGAACGACCAGCCGTCGTAACCCGTGAGCCAGCCCATGTTGGTCGGGTCGGAAACGATCAGAAGATCGACCCCGGCCTTTTGCATTGCGTGCCGCGTCTTGGCAATGCGTGCGTCATATTCGCTTCGCTCGAACGACAGGCGAGGGGTAACCTCTCGTGTCGGTTCTTGCACGTTCGTCGTTGTTGACATCGTCCTCTTCCTTCTCAGAGCGCCAAATCGTTGCCAAAGATGGTTCCTGCATTCAACGCACGGGCGCGTTGCAGCGCCAGGACCGCGATGGCGGTGTCCTGCGCGCCCGTGCCGGTAAGGTCGCAGACGGTGATCTGCGCATCGTGCGTACGTCCTTCATGCGTACCCGCGATGACTTGTCCCAGTTCGGCAAAAACCGCGTCGCCGCTAACAACGCCCGTCTCGATTGCGTGATGCAGTTCGCCAAGCACACGCGTCTGCCGCAGCCGGTCGCAAACGTAGGTAGCGGCCGCAATGACGCCGGGCGTGAGCTCGTTCTTGTGCTCGGCGTCCGATCCCATCGCGGTGATGTGCAGACCTGGATGCAGGTCCTCGGCGCCAATGAGCGGCGTGCGGCTCGGCGTAGTGGTGATCGCTATATCCGCTTGCGCGAGTGCTTCGTGCACAGTCGCCGAGACCTCGCAAGGAACGTCTCGAACCGCTTCAGCAAGGCTTCGTGCACGCGACGGATCTCTTGCCCAGACATTCACATGATTGATGTCGCGCACCATCCGCAGCGCCTGTAACTGAAGGCGCGCCTGTTCGCCTGCCCCGATGATGGCGACGCGCCGTGCGTCCTTGCGGGCAAGCCAGCGGGCAGCGACCGCCCCTGCCGCCGCCGTTCTCACAGCGGTGAGATAACCGTTGTCGAGCAGCACAGCCTCGGTCAATCCGGTACGCGCCGACAACACCAGCATCAGGCCGTTAAGACTCGGCAAACCAAGCGACGGATTGTTGAAAAAGCCGGGACTGACCTTGATCGCGAAACTGTCGAAGCGTGGCAGCCAGGCAGTCTTCACGTCCACTTCGCCGGCGTGCGCGGGCAGGTCGAGACGCAGCACCGGCGGCATTGCCACAGCTTCGGTTGCAAGCGAAAGAAACGCGGCTTCGATCTGGTCGACAGCAGCAAGATCCAGCGGCACGAGCGTGCGCAACTGCGCTTCGCCAAGCAGCGTGATGGCGGACATTCAAGCCTCCTGGATCAACCGGCGATGCAGGTTCATATCGATGTTCGCCCCGCTGATGACCAGCACAACGGGGCCGCGTTTAACATCGATACGTCCGTCGAGCATCGCCGCAATGCCAACCGCCGCCGCGCCTTCCATCACCAGACGCTCCTCGCGATACGCAAATACAATGCCCCGCGCAATGGATGCTTCGTCGAGCAGCACGACGTTGTCCGCGAGCGATTGCGTCAATGCAAACGTGTGCCGGTTGTCCAGGCCAATACCGCCGCCCAGCGAGTCAGCGAGGGTCTCGACTTCATCGACGAGAACCGGGCGGCCCGCTGCAAGACTTGCATGCATCGTGGCGCCCCGTTCCATGGTGACGCCGATCATCGCAATGTCGTCGCGGATTCGCTTGGCGGCAAACGCGACGCCGCTGAACAGACCGCCACCCGACAACGGCACGACGATAGCCGCGGTATCCGGCAGCGATTCCATGATCTCCACGCCAATGGTCGCCTGTCCCGCGATGACGTCCATGTCATCGAAAGGCGGCACGAACACGAACCCTTCTTCGCGAACCAGACGCAGTGCCTCGACCTGCGCGTCGTCCTGACTGTTGCCCACAATGACAACGCGTGCGCCGAGTGCATCGATCGCCTCGACCTTGTTGCGTGGCACCAGCGCGGACATGCACACCACCGCCTGCATTCCGAGTGCGCGCGCGGCATGCGCCACGGCGCGGCCGTGGTTTCCAGTCGATGCAGTCACAACCCGGCCGTGGCCGCGCTCAGCAAGTCCGACCAATGCATTGGTCGCGCCGCGCAGCTTGAAGCTGCCGGTCGGCTGCATGGTTTCGAGTTTCAAATAAACGGAGGTGCCCGCGATTCGGGAAAGCGCCGCCGACTCGATGAGCGGCGTGCGCGTTACCCGGCCTTCAATGCGGCGGCGTGCGGCATAGACATCGGCAAGCGTGAGAGAAGACATATGAACGAACGCATCCGGAAGTTGATGCGACCGAGTCTAATGTCCTAAAAATGCGTTTTTAATGTCCTAGTTCAATGCACGGAAAAGCCGCGCGTCTAGCTGAAATCATGCACATGCGGATACTGCTCGAAGACCTCGCCGATGGTTTCAAGCGCGGTGCGGAACGTGTGATCGCTCACCTCCGCGCCCACGCACAGGCGCACCGCGTTCGGCCGGTCCGCGCCGCGAACCAGAAACGGATCCGGCGTCGTCACCGCTATCTCGCGCTTGCGCAACTCCCGCGTCACGCGATCGGCCTGCCAGTAGTCAGGCACCTTGAGCCATGCCGACAATGCCTGCGGATGACTGCCCAGCAAATAGGCGCCCAGCACTTCACGCACCATGGCCTGGCGTGTGCCCAGACGCTCGCGCTGCACGGCCACCAGATGCTGCGCCGTACCGTCCATGATCCAGCGCGTGGCGACTTCGGCCATGGGCGACGTCGCCATCCAGCTACTCACGCGCAGCACGCTTTCCGCGCGTAGCGCGAGCCGCCGCGGCATGGTGAGATAACCGATACGCAGGCCGGTCAGCACGGACTTGGTCATGCTCGTGCAATAGAACGACAGCTCAGGAATCAGGCTGGAAATAGGTGTCTGCGTCTTCGCGGGCAGCGCGCCATAGACATCGTCCTCGATAACGTACACGCCGTAGCGCTCGGCAATGCGCGCAATCGCGCGACGCCGCGAGTCGGGCATCATGGCGACCGTCGGATTGTTCAATGTGGGCGTGCAGACCAGCGCGCTCACGCGCTCGCTGTCGCACATTTCTTCGAAATGTTCGGGACGTATGCCGTGTTCATCGTTTTCGAGCCCTTTCAGCGTGAAGCCGAGCACGTTCGCCGAGCCGATCACGCCGTGATCCGTCAAGCTCTCGCAGAGCACAGTGTCGCCGGGTCCCACGAACGACGCAAGCGCGAGGAAGATACCGTGCGCGGCGCCATTAGTGACCAGGAGTGTCTCCGGATTCGCCGGCATGCCAAGCGACGCGAGCCACGCGGCACCGGCCTGCCTGTGATGCTCAAAGCCCGCAATCGGCCTGAACGCGCGAATCCACGGCTGGTCCTCGACCGTGGCGAGCGTTGCGCATACCTTGCGCCACATGGCGTCATGCTCGGGCGTATGCACGATCCGCGCGATGGAAAAATCGATCACCTCGCGCTCGGCGGTGTCGAGCATGTAGTTCGACATGGTCTCGGTCACGCGTGCCGCGACAAAGCTGCCCCGTCCGACCTCGCAGCGGATCAGTCCTTGCCGCTCCAGTTCCTTGTAGGCGTTCGTCACGGTCTGCACGCTGATGGCAAGATCCGCCGCCACCTCTCGCTGCGGCGGCAGCCGCGTACCGGAAACCAGCACCGCGCTTTCTATATCCGTCGCGATTGCCTTGACCAGACGTTTGTATTTCGACTCGACGCCATGCACCGTGCGCACCGCGTCACGCCATCGCTCATTCACGTTTCGCCCTCCTCCAATGCACTACATGGTGGCGCAAAAGCGGCCGCGAAAATTATTGTCCTAGAGCAATTCGAACAAAAATATGGCTTTGTATGCTGCGTTCATGGCGGTGCGGCGAGACCCGGTCTTTCATTTGGGACCAAGGGTTTAGGAGCATCCTCTCAACCACGCGAGCACAACGGGAAACCATCGACATGAAACTCAGAAGAATGTCAGCAATGCTGGGAGCGCTGTCCCTCGTGGCGGCGGGTCTGGCCGCTCACGCCTCCAACGCCAGCGCCGAAACAACGTTGCAGCGCATTCAGCGCACGGGCGAAGTGCGCATTGGGTATGCCAACGAAACACCATTCGCCTATACGACGCCGGACGGCACGGTCACGGGTGAATCGCCGGAGATCGCGAAGAAGATCTTCGCCAAGCTCGGCGTGAAGAAAGTCGATGCCGTCCTGACCGAGTGGGGTTCGCTCATTCCCGGCCTGCGCGCGGGACGCTTCGACGTGATTGCAGCGGGCATGTACGTCACGCCCGAACGCTGCAAGCAGGTCGCGTTCGCCGATCCGCAATATCAGATCCAGGATACGCTGCTGACCACGAAGGGAAACCCCAAGAAGCTGCAAAGTTATGCGGACATCGGCAAGAACCCTGATACGAAACTCGCCGTGATGGCTGGATCGGTGGAACTCGGTTATGCCCGTGACTCGGGCGTAAAGGACACACAGTTGCTGCAGGTACCCGACACAACCGCGCAACTGCAGGCTGTGCACGCCGGCCGTGCCGACGCCGCAGCGGGCACCGCGTTGACCATGAAGGGACTTGCTGCGAAGGCGGGACCCAGCGTCGAGGCCATTCCCAAATTCACCGACGACCCCAAGCACACGGGTTACGGCGCGCTCGCGTTTCGCCCCGACGATACGGATCTGCGCGACGCCGTCAACAAGCAGCTGCACGCATGGCTCGGTACGCCCGATCATTTGAAAACCGTCGAGCCATTCGGTTTCGACAAGAGCAACCTGCCGGACAAGACGACCGCGCAGTTGTGCGGCGGCTGATTGCCTGAACCATGCAGGATGGATCCTCTGACTGAAACTGTTTGCTTCTGATCGACGGGCCGGCACGCGCCGGCTCGCACCGCTTTCAAGCCTAGCGAGGTACACCATGGGCGATTTGCACGAACTGCTGCCGCTGCTGATGAAAGGCACGCTCGTCACCATCCGGATTGCCGTCTTTGCCATCCTGCTGGCGATCCTGATGGCGGGTGTCGCCACCATCTTCCGGACATCGGCATGGCGGGTCTTGCGCTGGATCGGGAACGCCTACGTGGAAGTGTTTCGCGGCACTTCCTTGCTCGTGCAGCTTTTCTGGTTGTTCTTCGTGTTGCCGCTGCCGCCGTTCAATCTTGCGTTGACGCCCTTCACCGTGGCCATAGTCGGACTCGGACTGCATTACGGCGCCTACGGCTCCGAGATCCTGCGCGGCGCCCTGCGCTCCGTGCCCGGCGGTCAATTCGAAGCGGCAATCGCATTGAACATGACGGCCGTCACCCGGATGCGCCGCATTGTCCTGCCACAAGCCATGATCAATGCGCTGCCGCCCGCGACCAACCTGATGATCGAGCTGTTGAAGGGCACGTCGCTGGTTTCGCTGATCACGCTTTCCGACCTCACCTTCCGCGCGCGGCAACTCGATGAAGCCACCTTCAAGACCGCGGAAATCTTTGCGCTGACGCTCGTGATCTATTTCGTCATGGCGCAAGTGGTCGTAGCCATCATGCGGCATTTCGAACGGCGGGTCAGTCATGGCATTGCGCTGAGGACGGCGAAATGAACTCATTCTTCGACGTCAACTATGCGCTGCATATCCTGCCTGAACTACTGCGCGCGTCGATGTACACCATCGGCATCACACTCGTGGGATTCGCCATTGCACTGGTGCTCGGGCTCGTGCTTGCCATACTGAGGCGCAGTCCCGTCGCAACCGTCTCGCGGGTGACCGGGTTTATTGTCGAGTTCATTCGCAGCACGCCGCTCCTGATCCAGGTCTACGTCCTCTTCTATGTCGCGCCGCTTTACGGCTTCACCATGTCGGCGCTCACCGCGGGCACCATCGGCATAGCGATCCACTACGCGTGCTATGTGTCCGAGGTGTATCGCGCGGGGTTGAATGGCGTCGCGCGCGGACAGTGGGAGGCGGCGTGCGCGTTATCGTTGTCGCCATGGCGCACGTATGGCGGCGTGATCCTGCCGCAAGCCATTCGTCCTGTGATACCCGCGCTGGGCAATTATCTGGTCGCGATGTTCAAGGACACGCCCGTGCTCTCGGCCATCGCAGTGGTCGAACTCATGCAGCAGGCGAAGAACATCGGCTCGGAAACGTTCAGGTATCTCGAACCGATCACCATGACCGGCCTGTTCTTTTTATTGATCAGCGTGACATTCGCCTCGGGCGTGCGTCATCTCGAACGCCGGGTGAGACTGCCATGACGTGCCAGACACTCGATCACCACGCAGGAGCACGCTGATGGAACTTCAGGAGAAGCAGATGAAACGGGATCTCGACCCTGCGCTCAGCGCCGGCTCCGTTGCAAAAGACACCCAGCCGATGGTTCGCTTTGCCGGCGTCACGAAGCGTTATGGCGCGCTCACCGTGCTGGACGCGCTCGACCTGGAGGTGGCGCGCAACGAGAAGGTCGCGATCATAGGACCGAGCGGTTCCGGCAAGTCCACGCTGCTGCGTGTCTTGATGACGCTCGATCCGCTGACCGATGGCCTGATAGAAGTGGAAGGCGAGCCGCTGACCCACATGCGCCGCAACGGCGCACTGGTTCCCGCATCCGGGCGGCACGTGCGTGAAGTGCGCCGGAAGATTGGCATGGTGTTCCAGAGCTTTAATTTGTTTCCACACATGACCGCCTTGCAGAACACGATTGAAGCGCCGTTGAGTGTGCTTGGCATGTCCAGACGGGATGCCACCGAGCGCGGACGGGAGTTGCTCTCCATGGTCGGCCTCGATGACAAATGCAATCATTACCCATCGCAACTATCCGGCGGCCAGCAGCAGCGCGTGGCGATCGCTCGCGCGCTGGCCATGCGTCCGAATGTCATGCTGTTCGACGAAGTGACCTCGGCGCTCGATCCCGAGTTATGCGGCGAAGTGCTGAATGTGATTCGCAGGCTTGGGCATGAACACGATCTGACAATGCTGATGGTGACGCATCAGATGGGGTTCGCCAAGGAATTCGCCGACCGGGTATGCTTTTTCTCGCAGGGAAAGATCATCGAGCAGGCGCCGCCGCAGCAGTTTTTCGCCTCGCCGCAGCACGAACGCACGCAGCAGTTCTTGCGCGCGGTCCGAGAGGCGACCTAGCGCGGGGACGCGTGAATGCAACGCGTGTCATGCGGTTCAATGCCACCCGCTTACGCTCAAGCTGACGCAGAAAAGAAACCAAGATATTGAAACGACGAAGTCTCCTGCGCGGTGCACAGCACACCAAGCGCCCCGATCGACACCAGCGTGTCGATCGTCTCCCGGCGATTCGACGCCACCTTCCATTCGGGTACGCGGTCACTCGCGCCGCCCGCTTCACGGGCGAGTCTCAACGCAGCAATCGACTGTTCGCGCGGCGGCGAATGGATTGCGAGGCCTTCATTGGAGAGTGCGGCTGTATCGATTCCCAGATGCTTGCAGGCAAGCGCCTTCGCGCCGGTATCATTTGCGTCGGCCGCGCGTGATTTCTCTATCAACGCCGCGGTCTGAACATCCACTATGCGATGCGCGCTCATCAGAAGCGGCTTGTCCGGCGACCACGCTTCTGGCGGGCACGCCTTCTGCTGCGGATTCAATTCAATAAACGGATTCATTTCAGCCGGATAAATACGGCAGACGGTCGGGCGCTGGTCATACACGCCGCAACTCAGATTCGCCTGCAAATGAGGACATGCTCCCTCAAACGCAGCGGCGAGCACAACCACAATGCGAGCCGGCAATTCGCCACTGGATGCGGCAAACGACCTGCGGCGTTTGTGTTGCGCGAGCAGATTGTCTTCGGCAGGTTCATCAGGCCATGGAACTGCTTCGCACAGGAACTGAACGTCGCCTCCGCGTTCAAGCCAGACCAGCGCTTCATCCACGCTCAGCGGCAGCTTGAGGTCGTGGCAGCACTTGCCGCACATCGTGCATTCGAAGTTTATATCCATGTTTTATTTCCGCTCGCGCAAGGCATCTGTAAATAGAATGTCAGGCTGCCCGTCTCCGATTTAAAGGGCGCTCCCGCTAATTCGGCCGCTCAAGGAAAGCGGTTACAACGCAACGGAAATTTCAGCGCGAGCAGATTCTATTCTTTTTGCGAGCATTTGCACGGACCACGGACCGTGACGGACAATGCCGCATGAATACACGGTCATTGCGTGACACACGACATACACGGCGCTTCGGAAAACAGATCTCCGATTGTTCGTGGCATCAGAAGAATCAATTCGCGGCAGGCATATTTATCCCCAGCGATGTTTTGATTAAGGTGATGCCTGCGGGTGGTGCCAAACTCCTTCACATCTTTTACCGTGGAGATCACTCCTCTCCTTGTCTCTTCGCGGTCGGCCCTGGATCTGCCCAAGAGATCCAGGGCCTTTTTCATGGCGAGCCGTTCCTTCATTGGTTAAATAAAAAATGCCTCGTGTTTTATCCACGAGGCATTCGAGGCTTTCTTCACGCGCTGCCACTCTCGCTGGCGGCGCGTCGAAAGCTTTCGCGCGCAACTTCCACGGCTAACAACTGCTTTGCTTCCTATTGCCCCGTATATCCCACTGGCACCGTGGAGTTAGCCTTGGCAACCGTCGCATTACTGGACACGATGTATTGCGGAACCTCGGTCAATGTCAGCGTCGCTTTGCCATCGGTATAGGGAACCGTGCTCACGTTGCCGTAGCCATCTATCTTGGTCACATTGCCCGACGTTCCCGCATTGTCGACTTGCAGCGAATAACCCGTCGAATAGGTCTGGCTGTACTGGCCACCGCTTGCCGGCCATTGCGCGTTGCTATGCGCCCACGCCGCGGTCACGATCTTGCCATTGCCGAGCTGCTGGAACGCATAGGCAAAAGTGCCCGACGGCGTGCCGTTGACGCGGCCTAGCGTGTTCGTGCCGTCCAGTGCTCGCGTCATCGCGGCGAATGCCATTGCTTCAGGCTTCGGCGACAGGTTCGTTGCACCAAATGAACCCTGTGCGTTGTTCAGGTCGAAGAACGAACCGTATCCCACTTCGCCCGGATAGTCGGGACCGAAGAACAGCGTGGTGACCTGCGCCCCGCCGCCCAGCGTGATGATGTGAGCACGCACGCCGACTGCGGCATGAGCGAACAACTGGTTCGCCGACGGCACTGTGGGTCCGTAGTTGAGACCCGGATCGTAGCTCGTGCCGGCTTCGGTGAAGAACAGCTTCATGTTGGGCTTGCCTGCCTGCATGACCGCGCGCAACTGCGTCATCTGATTGTCGAGCGCGTTGGCCTGGTTCGCGGGATTCGGATCCGAGTCCTGCAACTCAGGCGGATGCGCCGGATAGGTTCCAGCGTTCCAGTAGCCATGGGTCGACACCGCATCGATGTAATTCCACAGCCCCAGAGCGCCGAATTTCTTCAGATAGCCCGTCGTGCAGGTGTCGCAATTTGCCGCGAACGGATTACCCGTGCCCATCACCACGGCATTCGGATCGGTCGAGTGAATGCTTTCATAAGCAGCCTTGTACATGGCCACGAAGTTGGCGTCGCTGTCTGCCCAGCCAAGGCTCGGCTCCCACGTCACCTGATAGTAGTTCTTTTGCTGATTCGGATAGTTTGCCGCACGGATCAGGCTGGTATCCGTACCAACCTTGGCCATGAACCGCTGGAACTCCGGCATGTTCGACGGAGCGTAGTAACTGTCGTTGAACTGGCCCGTCTTCGAATCCCACGCAGGCAGTCCGTCGAGACGCACAATGCGCATCTGATCGGGATTGGCTTTGTAGAACGGGTCGAGATCATTGACGCTCGGCGTATAGGTGTCCGGACCATTCGGTTCCATTGCCGATACCTGGCGGTCGTCGATAGTCCACGAAATACCCAGTGCGTGCAACGCGGCAATATTGCCATTAAAGCCTTGCATGCCAAACCGGTGCTGATCCTGATGCGCATACGTGACCGTGCCGAGCACCGAGCTCAGGTTCGGCAACACGCCGAATGTAGCGATGCCCATTGGACGCGTGCCGCTGCTCGGCAACGTGCCCCCATGGGATTGCAGCGTCGCGGTAAGCGCGCCATAGCCGGACCATGTCGACGCGCACGAAATGGTGTTCGTCTGCGCACCGGCCTTGACCGGGAAACTACCCTGCGTCTTGATCGAGCCATTCGAGTCCGCAACGGACCATACAACCGTATCCGCTGCCGGCGAGTTTGTCGTGATGGCGAGCTTGAATGGTGCGTTGTTCTGGAATATACGCAGTCCGTCGGTCGTCGGCGTATCGGCGCTGATCAATCCGTTGGATGTGCCGCCTGCTGTTTGCGCCGGCGAGCCGCATGTGATCGCAGACGTAGTCGGCGTCGGGGTCGACGTAGCCGGTGTGGACGTGGCCGGCGATGTAGTTGCGGGCGTCGTGGGTGCGGGCGTCGCCACTACGGGTGTGGTTGCTGTGGGAGGTGTGGGAGCAGGCGCGGGCGCGGAGGGTGCCGGCGCGGCGGCGGGCGTCGTTGCCGGCGGCGTGCTGGCCGCAGCCAGGCTGACCCAGCAAGACTTGCCATAACCGTAAGCAGGATCCGATTGCGAGACCGCTCCTACATAGCATCCCACTCCATTGCTGAAGGTGCGAGGGCTCGTCAACATGCTGGACGGCGCATTAGGCGGAACTGCGCCAAATACCACGGATCCTGTTCCCGAGAACGTGCAGTTGTCATTTTCCTGCCCGCACAACTTGTATTGCGTTCCAGATACCGTGATGCTGGCTTGCGCGTGCGCGTTCTGGACACCAAACGCCGCCATCATTGTTGCGGCTGCAACCGGAAGTAGTCTTAAATATCTCATCATTATCCGTATTTGTCGCTAAAAGCAGGTTTCCCCGAGGAGTCAGCAAGATCGATCTAAGCCGTCCAGCATATGCGTTGTTGAGGTACTGAAAGAGGTGAAGCCGAAAACGCGGTGATCGCGTTCATTGCTGATACAACAGAAACCCTTCAATGCACTGCCATTGAAATTGACATGGCAAGCAAGCCACGTCATTGCGCCGATATCAGTAAACGCATAAATCCTATGTCATCCTAAATAAACGAAAACGTCGAATGGATTCATGCGACACATCGCTAACCACTAAAGCTTGATGCACAAGAAGCCGCAAAGGCCGCAACACATCTCAACCACTTGCATCCGGAAAACACAACGGCCGGAGCATCCGCACAAAAAATTAGAACCCCTGATTGATCGATCGATACACGTTTTATCGAGTCATCAAAGCGGTACCGTCCCGAACGCATACACAGGCCGCTCCGGCATCAAACGACGTGTCATGCCGGTTCAAAGCAGCTTTCCCGGCCAGCTGTTGAGGCTTCAAACGACAAAACCGTCCGTGACCGCGCGCATCAGTGCGAACGTAATTCCTTCTGCGTTCACGGACGTTCCACAGTGACGGCAGGTATTACTTACAGATCAATCGAGGCAGACGAATTATATTCGCAAAAAAACGTTTCATCCGTGTAACGCGACGGAAAGAGTTGGAAATAAGTAATAGTTCCTCAGTCCTCACATGCTGCATTGCGTCTTTCCCCGAGAAAGCCACACCTGAGAATTTTATTCTCCTTTGAAACAAAATCAACGCAGCTTTCATTGTTTAACTGAACTTAAATAGTATGAAGTTACTTTTTGTTAATATTCAGAGTAAATAATACTGATACGATGATTTCGTATGAATATTAAATTGGTTTTAGTTAAGCGTGAATCAAGCGACGGAGAATAAATTGTGTCTCGCACCGATTCGCAAAATGGCTGCCCGTGATTTCTCGTTAAGTTCGTCGGTTGTGAATTGCACGCGCACTGCGCTCATGACTTATCAAGCGAACCGCAGTGACCCTCAAGCCAGCTTTACCGACAGCTAGCCCCGCGTGTTTTTCATCCAGCGGACAATGCCGTCGACGACTTGTTCTTCCATGCCGTAATAACCATGCGGCGATAGCGATCCACAGCCATCCTGCGAGCGCTGGACTCCGCCTTTCACTTTCAACACGGAAGCGCGCGCGTGGCGGATGGACTGCGCGATTGCGTCTGCCATGGACGGCGGCGCGACCTTGCATTGATCGTTGTCGTTCGCGACGATCAGCGAAGGAACATGAACGTCTTCGGGATGCGCGTAGAACACGGTTTCATGAGAGCCGCCAAGAATGGACACCGACTCCGTCAGGATCAAGCCTGCAATATCACCCTTTCCTGCATGCGACGCGGCATTCATTGCCGCAATGGACCCCTGGCTCGTGCCCAACACCCACAACGGGGCGCGGCTGATCTCATGCGCGAACGCAATGATCTTTGCGGTGACTTCGGCATAAGCGCCGCTGCTTCGCTGCCCTCGCAGGGAACGATGATCTAGAGCGTCGACCAGCAATACGCCATATCCCCGATCACGCCAGAGATCACTTGAACGCACTACGAAGTTATTCGCATTCCTTATGGATCCGTTCTTGCCAATATCCAGTTCTCCCGTGCCTCCTGCAAACATGATCATCAAGCCGTTGAGATTGCGCGCCGGCGGCAGATACAACACACGTTGAAAGCTGCCATCCTGCAACGGCAAGTCGCTTACAACGCCGTTTCCACCTTGAGGCGCGTCGTCGGTCCTGATGTTTATCGATAGCGTGCGATCAGGGAACATGTTGCGGGCTATCGCGGGAGTTATAGATAGACAGCACATCGTCGTCAGAAAAACGCACGCGTAGCGATGTCGAAGCATTGACCCCTCCTTGGGCACTTGAAGGACCGTCTGATGGTCGGGGCGTGAGCCGGGCCCGTAGGATATGAAGCCCGGATTCAAATGTACAATATATTTTTTACGCATCCGTCATATGTACAGCGTATGTGACGTGGAACCAAGCCGATAGTTTTTAACCACTTCGTTATTCTCAGGAAATTGATTTCCAGTCCAAACTAACCCGCTATTTCCAGCTCGGTTGAGATCACGAAACGCTCATTTTTGTAGTGAACGCCTAGTTAGCTGCAATTCCAATTCATAGCGCAAACGTTTGCCTTCTTTTTGTCCACGTTGTTGCCTGAAGAGCCTTTCTCCTCGGGCGTTCCGCAGCCTCCTCTCATTTCCAGCTATCCGGCGCGCCGGCGTTTTCCTGACGCCTTCATCGGTTTATTTTTTTCAACAACAGACGTAAATTGAACGGATTATTACTATATATTACCGTCCAATACAGCTCAGTTACATACTGCAAAAAGCGGGAAAGCGGACCATGAAGGCATTACGCGTACTACACAGCGAGTCATCCACGGGATGGGGCGGCCAGGAGCATAGAACGCTCAAGGAAATGATCATCTTGCGCACGCGAGGACACACGGTCGAGGTGGTCTGTCCCAAGGAAGCACGGCTGGGCGTACGCGCCAAAGCAGAAGGCTTCGCCGTTCATCACGCACGCATGAAAGGCGGCGCGGACGTGAAGTCGATGCTGACCATCAAGTCACTGCTTTCGCGCCGAAGATTCGACGTGCTCAATACGCATAGCGGTCATGACAGCATTGTGGCCGGCACCGCCGGCCGTCTTGCTGGTACACCTCTGGTCGTGCGCACACGTCATCTCGCCTTGCCGATCAGTTCGCTCGCGACCTATACATGGATACCGCATCGCGTGATTGCCGTGA
The DNA here is from genome assembly GCF_001544455.2 of Caballeronia sordidicola. Taxonomy (GTDB): domain Bacteria; phylum Pseudomonadota; class Gammaproteobacteria; order Burkholderiales; family Burkholderiaceae; genus Caballeronia; species Caballeronia sordidicola. Next base: position 19,485 of record NZ_FCOC02000021.1, on the reverse strand, counting down.
GCCGGCATGTGCGTGAATATCTGATCTCCGCCGGCGTGGCGAAAGGCCGTGTCGAAACCATTTACGACGGCATCGTCAGGCCCGAAGCGCTGTCGCATTCCACCTTGCGCGCGGAGCTGGGACTCGGTGCGAACGCGATCATCGCCGGCATGGTCGCAATCGTGCGCGACAAGAAAGGCCACGAAGATCTCATCGATGCGGTCCGCCCGATGCTCGCCGAGCGCCCACATTTGCACGTCGTGATGGCGGGCGATGGCCCATGGTTCGGCAAGATCAAGAATATCGTCGATGGTATGGGCCTTTCAGAGCGTATTCATCTGCTGGGGTTTCGCACCGACATTCCAAACGTGCTGCGAGGCTGCGACTTTTTCGTGCTGCCCACGCACCAGGAAGCGTTGGGCCAGTCGTATATAGAAGCCATGGCCGCGGGCTTGCCGGTCATTGGCACGGACGTGGATGGCGTGCCCGAATTGATCACCCACGGCGTGAACGGCCTGCTCGTGGCGCCCCACGACATCCCGGCGTTGCGGGCGGCAATAGCACGTCTTATCGATCACCCGCGGCTGCGGGTGCAGCTCGGCGTGGCGGGCCGCCTTCTCACGGATGCGAGCTTCACGGTCGACGGCATGGCCGACGAAACCATCGACTTCTACCGGCGCGGCATTCGCGAACGCCGGCCCAACGCGTGACGCAGCGGGCGCGAGCGGTGCCCGTGCTGATGTATCACCACATCAGCACGTCGCCGGGAATGATCACGGTTTCGCCTGCTCATTTTGCAGCGCAGATGGCGTACCTCGCGCGAGCGGGCTACAACACCGTGGGCGCGGCGCGCCTGGGCGCATTCCTCGCGGGAGAGCCGCTGCCGCCGAAATCCGTGGTTCTAACTTTCGACGATGGTTATCTCGACAATTGGGTCCACGCGCACCCGATCCTGCAAGAGCACGGTTTCACTGCCTTGTGCTTTGTGGTGACGAGCTGGCCGGGCGAAGGCGTGCCGCGGCCGAACGCGCGCACGGGCGGCGCGTTACCCGAGCTGCTGGGGCATCGTGAAGGAGATTTGGCCATAGAAGGTGGCGAAGCTGATCGCACCATTCTGCGATGGTCTGAAATCGAGGCAATGCGTCGTGCAGGGACCTTTGAATTTCACAGCCACACGCATGGTCACGTGCGGTGGGACAAGGTCGCCCGTAATCAGGAAGAAAAATGCGCGGGACTCAGACGCGATCTTCTCGATGCGCGCGCGGCATTCAGGACTCGTCTGGGCGAGGTATCGGATCACCTGTGCTGGCCGCAAGGTTTCTACGACGACGACTATCGGCGAATTGCACGCGAAGCGGGATTCAAGCACTTCTATACGTGCGAGATGGCGCCGAACGTCGGCAACAAGAACGCTGCCGGCGAGCACTCCATCTATAGACTCGAAGTGCGTGACAGGCCAGCGTCGTGGCTCGCATCCAGACTGTGGGTGCACAGCCGGCCGTGGTTGAGCCGCGCCTATCTGAAACTCAAGCGCTGATACGCACGCGCCATGTGACGCAGCCGCTGATGAATCGGGTACGCGGCCGCGTCAATTGCCTTTCTGCGATGCCCCCTGACGCATCGATCCACCGCCCACGCTTTGCCCTGCATCGCGCGCAACCTTCAAGTATCCCCAGATGGAGACCAGCGTCAGGATGCCAGCAAAGAGGAACGCGAGCCTGAAGTCATCGAGTGAAAAATGCAGGCCCTCGGCGCCTGTGGTTTCGCCATTGATCGCGGCCGCCGCGCGCAGCGCCACCGCGCCGCAGGCAATCCCCAGCCCGATGGTCATCTGCGCTGCCGCGCTCCACAGGGTGCTTGCGGCGCTCATCTGAGGCGCGCCCACGTCGGCGTAAGCCAGCGTGGCAAGCAGGGAAAACTGCATGGAACGCGCAACGCCGTATACGAACACCACAAGCAGGACCCACGCGAGCGGCGAGTCAGGCGTGAGAACGCCGCACGCGATCGTAAAGATGCCGGCGGTTGCGACCGCGACAATAGATACGTTCTTGAACCCGTAGCGTCGCAGGATTCGCGTTGTCAGCGCCTTCATGCCCAGGTTGCCCACCGCACTCGCAAGCAACAACAGCCCGGACTTGAACGCGGAAAGCCCGAAGCCGATCTGAAACAGCAACGGCATCAGGTAAGGTACCGCGCCAATGCCGATACGCGTGATCGACCCCGTCAGAACCGTTACCGAATAGGTTGGAATCTTGAGCGTCGAGAAATCGATCAACGGATGCGGGTGATCCGCTGCGTGGCGAACGGCAATGAAGCCGATCACAAAACCAGCAAGAACGATCCCGCCCGCGAGCCACGGGTTGCTGGCAGGCTGGCTGGCGAGTTCCGCGCCATACAGCACAGCCGTCAACGCGGCGCCGCTCAGCACGAGGCCAACCACATCCAGCGGCTTGCGCTCGGTGCCTTTCAGGTTCGGCACGAGCATGGCGACGGCGGCCAGCGCGCACAGGCCGAACGGGACGTTAAGCAGGAAGATCCAGCGCCACGATGCGTAAGTGGTAATAAAGCCGCCGACCGGTGGACCGACGACCGGCGCCACGATCGCGGGCCACGTAATGGTCGAGATGGCCTGCATGAGGCGGCTTTTCTCGGTACTTCGCACTACGATCAGCCGGCCGACCGGAACCATCATCGCGCCGCCCGCGCCCTGCAGTACGCGTGCTGCGGTGAACTCGGCGACGGAGTTCGACATGCCGCACAGCACCGAAGCCACGATAAAAACAACAATCGCGCCGAAGAATACCGTGCGTGATCCGAAGCGATCCGCAACCCAGCCGCTCACCGGAATGAAGATTGCCAGCGCGAGCATGTAGGCGGTCATGCCGAGGCTCAATGCATTGGGCCCGACGCCGAATGACCGGGCCATTTGCGGCAATGCCGTTGCAATGACTGTCGTGTCGAGATATTCCATGAAGAATGTTGCCGCCACAATATACGGCAGCCAGCGAACGGCGGATGGTGCAGGCAACGCGTTGTTGCTCATCTGGAACCCCGGGTTGTGCGGCGCGATATTGGCCGCCGCGCCGCCTTCGCGACACGTGATAGTTGACGATCAAAGTACCGCGCATCGGCTCGGGCAGGCTCACGTGCGCGCACCGCATTATTACGTATCGCAAAGCCATGTGTCATCCGGCTCCGGAAGGCTTGCTGGAACACGCTACGCGGGTTTGCCTTTAAAGAACGCCACCCGATGAGCCGAAAGTCGCTCCGCTATAATCGTCCGCACCGCCGCGCGCGTTCTTCATTCTTCATTCGCCCGCGGGCCGTCCAGTTCTTTCGAAGCCATGCCAAAACCATCCCCGAACGCCATCGATCCGCTGGCTACGCCCAACGTTCCGGAAGACGCCAAGCCGACCGGCACCGCCGCATTCTCGAAGTTCCTGGCGGTCCTTCAATGCATCGCCGATGCGCAAACACCTCCAGGCATCGCGCAACTCACCGCGCTCGCGGGTTATCCGCGGCCAACCGTTTACCGGATTGTCGGCGCGCTGGTTGCAGAAGGTCTCGTTGTTGAAAGCCCCCATGGCGGCACATATTCACTTGGGCCGCGGCTGTTGTCGCTGGCGAGCCGTAGCTGGGAGCGATCGGACTTGCGTGTGGCCGCAAGCGAGCCGCTTCAGGTATTGCGCGATGCAACCCAGGAAACCGTGCATCTCGCCGTGCGAAGCGGTTCCGAAATGGTCTACATAGAAAAACTCGAAAGCCCTCACGCCGTGCGCATGGCGTCGCGCATCGGCACCCGCGTCACGCTCTATTCGAGTTCGGTGGGCAAGGCCTATTTGTCAGCGCTCAAGCGCGAAGAACGCGACGCGTTGCTCGCGCCGCTGCGCTTCGAACGCTTTACGCCGAACACCATCGTGGATCGCTCCGCGCTCGACGCGGAACTGGATGAGACGCAAGCCCGTGGCTATTCGGAAGACCGCGAAGAAAACGAAGAGCAGATCTTCTGCTATGGCAGCGCGATTCTCGGCACGAACGGCGAGCCGCTCGCGTGCGTGAGCATCAGCATTCCCCTCTATAGAAAAAGCGGGTCACCGCTTGCCACCTACATTGCGCCTCTGAAGGAAGCGTGCCGCGCCATTGCCGAAGGCATGGGTCCTGGATCACGCTAGGCTCACCGGGAACTACAGGGCCGGGTCTATCGCCCGGTTACTTTCACCGCTTTCAATCTAGAACCGGTGCCGCAGTCCCGCCGCGACCACCACCTGCTCGTTCTTCGTCGATGGAGATTGCCCGCTGACGTCAGCGGTCAATCCCGAGCCATCGCTGGCAATGTGTTGGTACGTCGCCTGGATATAGACGTCAGTACGCTTGGAGAGGAGATAATCGGCCTGCACCGATACATCCTGCCATGCCGGTTCATGCTCGCCTGTGGCGTTCGATATCACGCCTTTCGTATAGGTGTATGCGCCGTTAAGAGCGACCGATGGCGTCAGCAGATAACTCGCATTGGCCTCGAAATTGTTGAAGCTCGCGCCCTGCCCGTTCTGCTTGAGACCCAGACTGTTCGCACCGTTGATGGTCGCCAGGCCGCCGAGTTGAGTGCGCGTCCAGACGAAGCCGACTCTGCCCGCGCCGATCGTATAGTTGAGACCCGCGCCGTAAGTCCGCTGCAAGGAAGCGATGAATGTGCGGTCGGTCAGCGTGATGGCGCCGCCGGTTCCCACGCCGGGATTGTTCGCCTGCAGGTAACCCGCGGCGAGCGTGAACGGACCGGTTTCATACGATGCACCCGCGCTGTAGAGGCGGTTGTCGTCAAAACCGCCTGCTTCATTCGAGAACCCGTAAAGCGCGCCGAACTTCAGGCCAGCATACGGCACGCTCGCAAATTTCACGGCGTTATCGACACGGAACGAATTGTTCAGGTTGTCGTTATCGTAGGGATGCGGAGAAAGATTGTTGCCGCCGGGATGGCGTCCGGTGAAACTCAGCGGCGCAACGTAATCGACGATCGAATCGTACTGGCGTCCGACAGTCACGGTGCCCAGGCGGTTGTTGCTCAAGCCCACGTAAGACTGGTAACCGAACTCGCGGCCACCCTGGCGCAGGGTGCCGTTCATGATGCTGAAGCCGTTTTCTATCTGGAAGATCGCCTGGTTGCCCGCGCCCAGGTCCTCGCGCCCAAGCAAGCCCCAATGACTGCCGGTTACCGATCCGCTCGCGGCCTGAATGTCCGAGTGGCCCTGCGCATTGTTTGTATAAACCAGGCTTGCATCGATCACGCCGTAAAGCGTGACGCTCGATTGCGCATGCGCTGCCTGACTGCCCAGGCCGGCCGCGAGAAGCGCTGCAACACATGCGTGGGAGAGACCTGGCCGCATCGCCCGTACCATGGCGCGCGAGCGTGAAATCGATAAGGGAGAGAGGCGCAAGGAAGGTCCGAAAATCGTCATGTTATAGTTGATAACCACGTGATAAATGCGAATCAATGTCATTACGCGGCATCACTTTAGTGGCGAAATGTAATGGCGATGTGTTGAAACCACGGCCATTTGTAATGGAATGTGTTGGCTCTCGGCGAGCGCGCAAACCGCTTGTGCTCGCGCCCGACGCGCTCCAGTCGCCCGCTCCTTTTGCGCCTGAACGTACCCGAACAGATGGACCACATACTCGTAGTCGACGACGACCCGAACATCCGCGACTTGTTGCGCGACTATCTTCAAAGCATGGGATATGGCGTCTTCGTTGCAGCGGGCAGCGCGCAGATGAAGCAGATCATCGGCACGTCGCGCATCGACATGATCGTGCTCGACCTCACGCTTGCCGGAGAAGACGGGCTCGATGTCGCGCGGGACCTGCGCCGGCGCAATACGGTGCCGATCATCATGCTGAGCGCGCGCGGCGCCCTGCTCGACCGGATCATCGGGCTGGAGATGGGCGCCGACGACTACCTGCCCAAGCCATTCGATCCGCGCGAACTGCTGGCGAAAATCAGGAGCGTATTGCGCCGCACGCGCAGCGCCCCTGCTCTGCGCGCGACGGAACCATCGGCTCGTGTGAGCTTCGCGGGCTGGCGGCTCGACACAGCCACGAAGCAGATGCTGTCGCCCGAAGGCGTGATGATCACGCTCGGCGGTTCGGACTACCGCACGTTGCGAACGCTGCTCGACAATCCCAACCGGCCGCTATCGCGCGACTATTTGCTCGATGAAGTATTCGGCAAGGAAGGGACGCCGCTCGACCGGTCTATCGATGTTTGCATCAGCCGCTTGCGCCAGCACCTGAAGGACACTGCCCGCCAGCCGAAACTGATCCGCACCGTGCGTCACGAGGGTTACATGCTGACGGCGAACGTGGTGCATGAGTCTCATGAATGAGCCACGGCCAATCACAAGCATGAAAAACCCCGCATGAAACTGCGACTCTGGCCCGACGCGCTGTTCGGACGCCTCGCGTTGATCCTTGTGATCGGCATGTTCGGCGGACAGTTGCTGACCAGCACGATCTGGTTCGAGACACACGACCACCGCACGCTGGAAATTCCTTCGCGGATCTTCGCGAGCCGTCTCGCCGATACGCTGCGCCTCATGCAGGATGCTCCCGACGACGCAGCGCGTCGCGAATTGGCCGCGCAACTCGGCGACGACCATTACACGCTTCGATGGATCGACGGCCCCGGCGTCGCCAAAGCCCCTTCTGTTGCACAGCGCACGGTGGAAAACCTGCTTGGCGACGTACTCGCGCGGCGGCTGCATCGGCAAGCTCCGCTGCATCTTATGGATGCCGAACTAATCGATGATTCGGGCCGGCATCGCGGAATCTTCAGCCTGTTCGACTCCCGCATGCCATCTGGCGACTTTCATGTGCAGGTGCAGACGCCGGGCGGCGCTTGGCTCGATGTCACCGGGCAAGAAGGGCAAGCCGGCAGACAAAGCGAACCGCGCGCGCTCGTGATCGAATACCTGCTGCGCATCTATGCGATCCGTTTCGTCGCCGCGCTGCTGTTCGCGCTGGTCGCCGTGCGCATTGCGGTGCAGCCTTTGCGCCGGCTGGCGGTTGCCGCCGAGGCCTTGGGCAAGAATGTGTACAGGCCGTCGCTGGAGCTTTCGGGACCGCGCGAAGTGCGCGTCGCTGCGCAGTCGTTCAACGCCATGCAGCAGCAGTTGATCCGCAGTATCGAGGAACGCACGCGCCTGCTTGCGTCCATTTCGCACGACTTGCGCTCGCCGCTCACGCGGCTGCGCTTGCGCACGGAGATGCTGTCCGACGCGGCCTCGCGCGAGCGCCTGAGCGCGGACCTCGACGAGATGGACGCCATGGTGCACACCACGCTCGACTTCGTGCAGGGCGTGGAGATCACGGAGCCGCGCCATCAGATCGATATCGATTCCATGCTCGGCGGACTCTGCGACGACCTCGCCGAAACGGGGGCGAAGGTCGCACTCGAAGGTCATGCGGGCGCTCCGGTCAGCGGCTATCCGCGCAACCTGAAACGTTGCCTGCAGAACCTGCTCGATAACGCGATCCGCCACGGCGGCAGCGCGTCGGTGCGTGTTCAGGATGAGCGCGAGAGCGTGAGCATCATCATCAGCGACGAAGGCCCGGGCATTGAAGGCAAGGACATGCTGGAGCGCGTGTTCGAGCCTTATTTCAGGGCGCAGCCGGGCAAGACACACGGCTCGGGACTCGGGTTGACCATTGCGAAGAGCATTGCGATGGCGCATGGCGGAACGCTCGTACTTCGCAACCGCCCAGCGCGCGGACTCGACGCCGTCTTGAGCCTGCCGCGCGGTTAAAAGCTGTGAAATCATGGCGCGATTGACTATGCTGTCCGCCGGAAGACATCGAACGGCACGGATCACCACGGCGGAAGCAAACATGAGCACAGGAATTCACGGCGTACATCACACCGCGGCAGGCGGCTACGCAAACACGGCGGGCACTTACGCGCGCGGGCGGCCGGACTATCCGGCGGAAGTCGCGGGATGGCTGCATGACCAGCTAGGACTCGAAGCGGGAAAAACGGTGGTCGATCTCGGCGCGGGAACGGGGAAATTCACGCCGCGCCTGATCGAAACCGGCGCGCACGTCATCGCCATCGAACCGGTTGCGGGCATGCTCGAAAAACTGATCGCAACTCTCCCTCAAGTCGATGCCCGCATGGGCTCCGCCGACGCCATTCCGTTACCCGATGCATCCGTGGACGCCGTCGTGTGCGCGCAGTCGTTTCATTGGTTCGCGACGCATGCGGCATTGGCGGAGATTCATCGCGTATTGAAACCGGGTGGCACACTCGGCCTGATCTGGAATCTGCGCGATGCACGCGTTCCCTGGGTTGCAAAGCTCGATGCAATCGTGAATCGCGTGGAAGGCGACACGCCGCGCTATTACACCGGCGCGTGGCGCTCCGCATTTCCGTTCAGCGGACTGGGACCGTTCGAGGAACATCATTTCAAGCACGGCCACACCGGTTCGCCCAACGGCGTGATCCTTGATCGCGTGCGCTCGATGAGTTTTGTCGCCGCGTTAGGGGCCGACGAACGTGCGAACATCGAGCGGGAAATCACTGCGCTGATTGCGTTGGAGCCGGAGCTTGCTGGCCATGACGTGGTGACGGTTCCCTATGAAACCGCCGCGTTTTCAGCGCGGAAAATCGGCTGACGCAAGCTTATTGCGCCACGAACCCGCGCCCTCGGCGCAGCCTGATCGGACCATGGTCGATCTCACCGGCTGAAAGCGTATCTTCGCCGCGCGTGATGCGCACGACGCCCGCTTCGGCAAGCCGCGCCGCGACCTTGCGCACGGCGGGCATCAAGGCGCGCCACGCGTCTTCATCGGCGGCAAGCGCGCGCGCCACGTCCGATGGGCAAATGGACGACCCGGCGTCACGCTCGGCAAGCAGCTTCATCATGCAACGTTCGATGGTCGTATCGTCCATGGGCATAAGCCAAGGGAAACCGCGGCCGTACGCGCGCGGCCGTTCTCTGTCACAGTAATGGTCCGCAGCACAGTTCATACCGGCGCCAATCTGTTCCAAATGACCATCAGCAATAATGACACCCCGCCCGCGCTCGAATGCCGGGGCTTGAGCAAGGCTTACGGCACCGGCAGCATCGTGCTGGCAAATCTGGATTTCTCGCTCGATCCCGGCGAGTTCGTGGCAATCATGGGCGATTCGGGCGTCGGCAAGTCGACGTTGCTCAACCTGATCGCGGGTCTCGATTCGGCGGACAGCGGCGAAGTGCTGATCGACGGGGCGCCAATCTCCCAGCTCGACGACGATGCCGCCACGCGTTTGCGTCGACAAAAACTGGGCTTTGTCTTCCAGGCGTTTCATGTGCTGCCGCACCTCACGCTGGCGCAAAATGTCGCACTGCCGCTGCTGCTCAATAACACGCCGCCCTCGCGCGCGCTGGACATGCTGGCCGCCGTGGGTCTCGGCGGACGCGGCAAGGACTTCCCGCGTCAACTGTCCGGCGGCGAGTTGCAGCGCGTTGCGATTGCGCGCGCGCTTGTGCATCGTCCGAGCCTGATTCTCGCCGACGAACCCACCGGCAACCTCGACCCCGATACCGCGCACGAAGTGCTGGGCCTGTTTCGCGCCGAGATCAAGGCGAATGGCGCGGCGGCGATCATGGTCACGCATTCAACGGCGGCCGCCGCGAGCGCCGACCGCATCCTGATCCTGAGCAATGGCGGCCTGCATGGCGCAAGGCAGGCAGACCGCCTCGCGCGCACCGCCAATGAATGATCGCGCAACGCCGCCCGCTGGACGCATTGCGGGAAGCCGGCTGCTTGCGCGCTGGCTGCTGGGCGCTGAATGGCGCAGTCATCCCGCCCGCGCCGTGGTTGCCATTGCCACAATAGCGCTTGGCGTGGCGCTCGGTTATGCGGTCCAGTTGATCAATAGCGCGGCGTTCAACGAGTTCTCGGCGGCGGCCAGGAGCCTTTCCGGCCAGGCAGACCTGCAAGTGCGCGGCGCGCAACCCACGTTCGATGAAACCTGGTATCCGCGTCTCGCCCGCGAACCCGGCGTGGCGCTCGCGAGTCCCGTCCTCGACCTCGATGTCACCGTGCCCGGCGAAACGGCCGCGCTGAAAGTGCTCGGCATCGATGTGTTCCGGGCGAGCCGCATTGCGCCCGAACTGATCGGCGTGCCTTCCGCGCAGCGCCCGCTCGATTCGCTTTCCAGCGACGCAATCTTCCTCTCGCCGGCCGCGCAAACGTGGCTCAAGGCAGCGCCGGGCGCTCACGTCGCGTTACGCAGCGGCACATCGACGCTCGAGTTTCGCGTAGCCGGCGGGATCGTAAGGACGCGGCCGGGGCAACGCATCGCGATCATGGATATCGCCGCCGCGCAGTGGCGCTTTAATCTGCAAGGAAAAGTGTCGCGCGTCGATCTTCAGCTTGAACGCGGCATGGATCGCGAAAGCTTCAAACGGCGGCTTCAAGCGCGGCTTGGCAATCAGCTTGTGGTGGCCGAAACCCGCGACGACGAAAACCGTACCGACCGGCTTTCGCGCGCGTACCGGATCAACATGAACGTGCTTGCGCTGGTCGCGCTTTTTACCGGCGCGTTCCTCGTCTTTTCGACGCAAGCGCTGGCTGTCGTGCGCCGGCGTTCGCAATTCGCCATGCTGCGCGTGGTGGGCGTGACGCGTGCTCAATTGCTTCGGCAGATCCTGATGGAAGGCGCATTGCTCGGGGTGATCGGCTCCGTGCTCGGGCTCGCGCTGGGATATGCGCTGTCCAGCATCGCGCTGCGATTTTTCGGCAGCGACCTGGGCGGCGGCTACTTTCCCGGCGTCCAGCCACATGTGAGTTTCGAACCGGTTGCAACGACGGTTTTTCTGGCGTTGGGTATCGGCGTGTCGGTGCTGGGCAGTCTGGTTCCGGCGCTCGAAGCGGCGCGCGCACGTCCGGCGGCAGCGCTCAAGGCCGGCAGCGAGGAAGGCGCGCTAGCAAAACTCGCGACGCCGTGGCCCGCGCTGGGCTGCATCGCCGTCGCATTGGTGCTGACACTGTTGCCGCCGCTCTTCGATGTCCCCGTCCTCGGCTATCTGGCCGTCGCGCTGCTGCTGATCGGCGGCATTGCATTGATGCCGCGATGCACCGCGATCGTATTCACCGCGCTCAGCCAATGGCGCGCGAAACGCCGCACGAACGCCGCCGCGACACTCGCGCTCGCCCGGCTCGCCAATGCGCCAGGACAGGCGTCCATCGCCATGGGCGGCGTTTTGTCGAGCTTCGCGCTGATCGTGGCCATGGCCATCATGGTGGCGAGCTTTCGCGTGTCCGTGGACGAATGGCTCACGCATCTTTTGAGCGCCGACCTGTACGTGCGCGTCACGCCAAACGGCGATACCGGGAGTCTCGCGCCTGCCGAACAAGCGGCGCTCGCGGCCGTGCCCGGCATCAAGACCGCCGCGTTCACGCGCACCTCGCACCTGACGCTCGATCCCGCGCGGCCGGCCATTGCACTGCTTGCACGCGAGATCGATGCAAACGATCCGGGCGCAACGCTCCAGATGACCGGCCCCGTCCTGCCGATGAGTTCCGTGCATGAAGGCGAGACGCCGATATGGGTATCGGAGGCAATGGTCGACTTGTATGGGTATCGGCTGGGCGAACGGGTCCGGCTGTCGGTCGGCGCGCATGAATCGAACTTCGTCGTGGCGGGTGTCTGGCGCGATTACGTGCGGCAGACCGGTGCCATCCAGTTGCGGCTTGCGGACTACCGCAGACTCACCGGCGATACGGGCGCAACCGATGTCGCCGTGAGCATTCAACGCGGCACAAGCGTTAATGAAGTCATAGCGGGATTGCGCAAACTGCCCTTCGGCCCGGCGCTGGAATTTGCCCAGCCCGGCGAGATCCGCGCGAAGACGCTGACCATTTTCGACCGCAGTTTCGCGGTCACCTATCTGCTCGAGGCCGTGGCGATCGTGAGTGGTTTATTCGGCGTCGCCGCGACGTTTTCCGCGCAGACGCTCGCACGCGCACGCGAATTCGGCATGTTGCGGCACGTGGGCGTCACGCGCCGCCAGGTGCTCGCCATACTCGCCGCGGAGGGCGGCATGCTGACCGCGCTCGGCATTGCCGTGGGCTTCGTTCTTGGCTGGGCGATCAGCCTGATCCTCGTGTTTGTCGTCAATCCTCAGTCGTTCCACTGGAGCATGTCGATGCACATTCCATGGTCCGTGCTCGGCACGGTCGCGGCGGTGATGCTGGTTGCATCGTGCGCGACGGCCGTAGTCGCAGGCCGCAAGGCGATATCGCTCGATGCGGTCCGGGCCGTCAAGGAGGACTGGTAATGCGCGTCCTCAAGCGGCTGCTGGCCTTCACGCTATGCCTGTGCGCCGTGACAACCGCGCCTTCGATGGCAGCCGATTCTGCTGGAGAGTTTGCAACCGTCGAGCCCGGCCACCGGCTCGCGTTCCCGCAAGACACGGGCGCGCATCCGGCGTTTCGCACTGAATGGTGGTACGCAACGGGCTGGCTGAATCAGCCCGATGGCAAACCGCTCGGTTTCCAGATCACCTTCTTTCGCTCGGCGACCGGCCACAATCCCGCCGATCCCAGCGCGTTCGCGCCGTCGCAGTTGATCATCGCGCACGCCGCGCTCAGCGATCCTTCCTTGGGACGACTCGCGCACGATCAAAAAATCGCGCGGCAAGGTTTCGGTCTCGCTTACGCGAAGACGGGAAACACCGAAGTCAAGCTTGATGCATGGCAACTGGTTCGCGCAGCCGACGGCCATTACACGGTGACGGTAAAAGCCAACGATTTCACGTTGAATCTCACGCTGACGCCAAGCGGAACGCCGCTGTTGCAGGGCGATAACGGCTACTCGCGCAAAGGTCCGTTGCCCGCGCAAGCAAGCTATTACTACAGCGAGCCGCAATTGCGCGTGAGCGGCAAGGTTACGCGCGCTTCCGCCTCGAATGAAAAACCCGCACTCGATACAACGGTCGCAGGTTCCGCGTGGCTCGATCATGAATGGTCGAGTACCGTGCTCAGCGCCGACGCACTCGGCTGGGACTGGCTCGGCGCGAACCTCGCGGACGGCTCGGCGCTGATGGCGTTCAAGGTTCGCGGCCGCGACGGCAACGCGGTCTGGACACACGCGACGCTTCGCGACGCTCAAGGCCGTGTGAGTTCGTTCGAAGGCAAGCAGGTTGACTTCACGCCGCTTCGCACGTGGCGATCGCCTCGCACGGGGACGGCTTATCCGGTAACGGAGACGGTAAGAACCGGCGATATGACGTGGCGGCTCGATCCGTTAATGGACGATCAGGAACTCGATTCCAGCCAGTCCACGGGCGCGGTGTATTGGGAAGGTGCGGTATCGGTGAGCCGCGACAACAAGAACGTTGGCCGCGGGTATCTTGAACTTACCGGCTACAACAAGGCGTTGAAACTCGCGCGGTAGTTACGAAATCCAGTCGCGTGAAACAACCGCACGCATTCGCGTGCGGTTACAAGCGCAGCGCCTGATTAAAAGCGCCTGAGTCAAAAGCACAATCCTCAGTTCTTCAAACTATCCGGCACTTTTCCGCCGTTGGCAGCGAGCTGGTTCATGACGGCCTTGTGCAACCAGATGTTCATGGATGCCGAATCGTTCGTGTCGCCCGGGAAATGCAGTTCGCCAGCGAGTTCCTTGCGCGCGGCAAGGCTGCTGTCGAGACCCAGCAGCTTCATCAGGTCGACAATCGATGTCTTCCAGTTCAATTGTTCCGATGTTTTGGATTGCAGGTCGGTCAGTACTGCTTCCACATCGACCGGCGGCGCTGCGGCGACTTCAGGTGCGGGGGCAGGCGCTGCTGCGGCCGGCGTGCCCGGTGCCGCGACGGGTGCGGGCGCCGCGACGGCGGGGTGACTCGACGGGAAAATCTTGCTCAGGATCGTGCCGAAGATGCTCATGATGTGTATCCCTTATTCGACGTTGGAAGCAACATGATTGCGGCTTCACGCAGCCTGCCGCAAGCGGCATTCCTTGAAACGTTAAGGAGTGCAAGCGGGGGCGGCTGCAGGGACATTGTAGGCGAGCATGAATGCATTCAAGCGCCATCGGCATGTGAAAAAACGTCTTTCCATGTAACGGCATGCACCTTGATTTTGGCCCTTGCAACGAAATCGTCACGCGGGTATCACCACGAATCGCGCATCATCCATGCGATGATTCGCGCACTGCAACTGCGCGCCTTGCCATGACATCCAGACGACAGGCTGACCCCGCACGCTCATCCGGGCACGCCTCTTCCCACTCGTCTGCCCGGTTCGTACATGGTTCGACCTTGCGCCACGTCGTCGTGATGGCGGGCACGGGCGCTATCGGACTGATGGCGGTGTTCGCCGTCGATCTCGCCAACCTTTTCTACATCTCCCTTCTCGGCGACACCGCCATTGCCGCCGCGGTCGGTTTCGCCGGCACGATCAACTTTTTTCACACGGCAATTTCCATCGGCATGACCATAGGCGTGAGCGCCACCGTCGCGCGGCTTCTCGGCGCCGGCCAGCGCATGAAAGCGCGGCAGGTGGCATCCGCCAGCCTTGTATTGATGATCGGCGTCACGCTCGTGCTGAGCGCGGCGACGCTGTTGTTCCTCGATCCCATCCTCAGTGCGCTCGGCGCGGCCGGCGAGACCCGTACGCTCGCGCGCAGCTTCCTGATGATCACCGCGCCCACGTATGTGTTCCTTGCAATCGGCATGTGCACGGCCGCGCTGATGCGCTCTGTCGGCGATGCGCGGCGCGCAATGGCCGTCACGCTCACGGCGGCGGTCGTGACCGCCCTGCTCGATCCGATCCTCATATTCGGCTTTCACCTCGGGCTGACGGGCGCGGCGATATCGAACGATATTGCGCGTCTCGCGCTCGCGGCAGTCGGCTTGCACGGCGCAATGCGGGTCAACAACCTGATCGGCCCCGTGCGTCTTTCACGGCTATGGGCGAACAGCCAGCCGGTCATGAAAGTGGCGCTGCCCGCCGTGGCGACCAATCTCGCCACGCCTGTTGCAAGCGCTTATGTCACGCATGCAATGGCCCGCTTCGGCGCGGCGGCGGTCGCGGGCCAGGCGACCGTCGACCGGATCACGCCCGTGGCCTTTGCGCTGATCTTCGCGCTCACCGGCGCGGTGGGGCCGATCATTGCGCAGAATCTCGGCGCGGGCCGCGCGGACCGGATTCGCGAGACGATCCGCAATAGCCTCGTGTTCGTGCTGCTGACGGTCGCGGTGGCGTGGCTCGTGCTCGCGCTGGTCCAGAACGGCCTGATCCGCGCGTTTTCCGCACGCGGCGACACCGCCATGATCATCCGCGTCTTTTGTTCCTGGCTGGTTGCGAGTTATGCGTTCGTCGGTTGTCTGTTCGTGGCGAACGCGACGTTCAACAATCTGGACCGGCCGTTGTTGTCGACGCTGTTCAACTGGGGACGCGCGACGCTCGGCACGTTGCCTTTCGTCGCGGCCGGCTCGCGATATGGGCCTATCGGCGTATTGATCGGCATAGCCCTGAGCAATGCGGTCTTCGGCACCATGGCGATGTTCGTCGCGTTTCTGGTCGTGAAACGCCTGCCCATGGGCGATTGCGCGGCCATGGCGCGCAAGGACAGCAACCGGCTGGAGCAATCCTCAATCAGTGTCCCGGGCGCAGCGGTCGGCAATACGGTCGCACCGGACGTCGAATTGAAAGAACTTCCCGTGCAAGGACGCTGACGCCTGGGCGTTGGCACAAGTCAAAATCACGCTCCGATTATTCGTCGTCGGCGGATTCAGTTATCGGCTCTATCGGAACAATATTTCGATAGTGCTCGCATATACTGATTTCCATCGACGCAGCTCACTGAGCAATTCCGCTGCGTACCTCATGGACGAAGTACCTGACACGCATCGGAGCACATCATGAACAAGACCCTTATTGCATCGTTGTTGATCGCGGTTTCCGCGGCCGTTGCAGCACCCGCTTTTGCAAGCAGCGGTTATGGCCCGGCGCCATCGTACAACCCGCTGGTCGGCGCACCCGATTCGCAACGCGGTCAAAGCGCGCAAACCATTGCTGCGCAGAACGCAGCCCAAAATGCGGATTCCCGCGCTTACGGCGGCGTGAAAAGCACGAACACGGAATCGGGAAAACGCGTTCAGATAAACGATACCCGCTCGATCTACTCGCATAACTGAGCCGTCTGATAAACGCGCAGTATCTGCAAAACGTAAGACCCACTTCAATGCCCGGCGAACGAACGTTCGCCGGGCATTGCCGTTTTCAAGCCTCAACCGCTTTCGTGCGTCGTTTCGTGCATCGTATAAAGTCAATGGCTCCAGCCTTCTTCTCCGATGCAACCCACCCGAAAGGAAACACGACATGCCCGAACAAGCGCAATTCGAACTCTTCGCATTCTGGCGCTCGTCCGCCGCGTTTCGCGTGCGCGTCGCGCTCAACCTGAAAGGCCTGAGCGCGCACGAACAGAACATCGATCTCGACGCCGGCGAACAACGCAGCGACGCATTTTTGAAGGTCAGTCCGCTCGGATCGATTCCCGCGCTCGTGCAAGAAGGACACGAGCCGCTCACGCAATCGCTCGCGATCCTCGAGTTCCTCGATGAACTTCAGCCCTCGCCGCCCTTGTTGCCCAACGACCTGTACGGCCGTGCCCGCGTGCGCTCCATTGCATCGATGTGCGCCGCCGATACCCATCCCATGGTCGTGCCGCGCGTGAAAAAGTATCTGCAGACAACCGGCGGATTCGACGACGCCGCGTGGCGCGCGTGGCAAATCAAGTGGCTGGGCACAGGCCTGGCGGCAATCGAGGCGCGGCTTGCCGGGTCGTCGGAGACGGGCGTTTATTGTCACGGCAATCAACCCACACTGGCCGATATCTGCCTCGCGAGCATTGTCGCCGTCACGCGCGTGTTCAAGATCACGGTCCCGGATATCCCGACTATCGACAGGATCATGAGCGTCTGCGACCAGCATCCTGCGTTCATGAAGGCGGACCCGAAAAAGCAGGCGGGCGCGCCGGTCTGATCGACCGGACCGCACAGGTCAGGCGGCTTGCAGGCGCAGCGCTTCGAGCGTCATGGTCTCGCGCGCGAGTTCGAGGAACGCGCTCACCAGCGGATTCGGATGCTGCAACTGCGGGCAGACGGTGAAGCCGCGAAACATCACGTCAGGCGAGAAAGGCCGGAACACGATGCGAGCGGGATTGGTATCGAACATGGCGAGCGGGTTCACCACGCCCACGCCCAAACCTCGAGCGACCATTGCGCAAATGGTCGCGCCGTACGGCGTCTCGATGGTCGGCACCTGCTTCACGCCGGCCTGCCGCAACGCACGGTCAAGCGCCGAACGGGTGTCGTCGGCATAGGACGGCAGGATCAGGCGTTCGTCTTTCAGGTCGCGCGCGTGGATGCGTTCGCGCGCCGCGAGCGGATGGCTCGCGGGCAGCGCGCACACGCCCGGCAGCCGGTACAACTCCGCGCTCGTCACGCCGAAGGCGTCCGGCGTGGTGGTCGCGAAACCCACGTCGCAATATGCCGATGACGCCCATCGCTGGATCGTGCCTTCGCTCCTCATTTCCAGCGATATCGCAATGCGCGGATACGCGGCCAGGAAGCGCTCGATCACGAGCGGCATGAACGACAACGCCACCACGGGCGCCGCGACCAGCCGCAGGCGGCCGCTACCGAACTGCCGGATTTCGCGCGCCGAATGCGCAAGCTTCTCGATCCCGACAAAGCTCCGGTCCACTTCGCGATAAAACGCGCTGCCCGCGTCGGTGGCTTGAATCCGGCCGCCGTTGCGCGTGAAAAGCGCGAGTCCTGTCGATGTTTCCAGCTCCGATATCAGCCGGCTGATGCTCGGTTGCGACGTGCCAAGTTCTTCGGCCGCGGCTGTCATCGACCCGCGCAGCATGACGAGCCTGAATGCCTCGATCTGTCTCTGGTTCATGGGCGTTCTTTTGCGCTTCCAAAGTGGTCACGATTGTCACGATGTCCAGCTTGCCATATCAAAAATGAATGGCAGCCGTTTTTGTCCGTATTTGACCGGATGATGAAGCCGCTTCTAGACTGAAAGCCGCCCGTCATTCGTTTGCGAGATCCATGCGAGCCGACTCACTGCTTTTCCACGATGACTTTCGCGTCGCGCCGTACTGGTGGGACGCAGCGCCACCGGAAACCGCGCGCGTGGCGCTGCCTTCGACCGTGGACGTGGCGATTGTCGGCAGCGGGTATTGCGGGTTATCGGCGGCGGCGGAAGCGGCGCAACACGGCGCGGCGGTCGCCGTCCTGGACGCCGCCGAGATTGGCGCGGGCGGCAGCACGCGCAGCGGCGGCATGGTGTCGAGCGGGCAGAAGCTTGCGCTGACGAACGCGATTCGCGGGGTATCGGCGGAACGGCTCGGCCGCCTGATGGCCGAATCCATGGCGAGTTTCGATTATCTGAAACGGCTGATCGCGCGTGAATCGCTCGATGCCGACCTGCAGATCACCGGCCGCTTTTTCGGTGCGTTCACGCCCGGCCATTTCGAGCGATTGCGCGAACAAGGCGAACTCTTGCGCGAGAAAACCGGCGTGACGGTGCATGTGGTTTCGCGTGCGGAACAGCGCGCGGTGGTGGGATCGGATTATTACTACGGCGGCATTCTCGTCGATGAATACGGCGGCCTGCATACGGCGAAATATCATCGTGCGCTGCGCGAACTTGCAAGACAACGCGGTGCGACCCTGCACTCGCACGCGGCGGTCGAGCGCATTGAAAAAGTCGGCTCGCGATTCGTCGTTCACACGGCGCGCGGCAAGATAAACGCAAATCACGTACTGGTCGCGACCAACGGCTATACGAGCCGCCTGACGCCGTTCTTCTCGCGGCGCGTGCTGCCCGTCGCGAGTTATCAGATAGCAACGGAACCATTGCCGCCCGGCCTGATGGACATATTGAACCCCGGCCGCCGCATGATCAGCGACTCGAAGCGCAACCTCTTTTATACGCGGCCATCGCCCGATGGAACCCGCATGCTGTTCGGCTCGCGGCCATCGTTCAGGGAAATCGGCGAGCGCGAAGCCGCCCGCATCCTGCACGCGAAAATGGCCGAACTCTGGCCCGCGTTACGCGACGTGCGCATCACGCATGCATGGAAAGGTTATGTCGCGATGACAGGCGACAAGCTCGCGCACATCGGCCAGCACGAAGGCGTGCATTACGCGCTCGGCTGCAACGGCAACGGTGTAGCGCTGATGAGCTATCTCGGGCAGCGCATTGCCAGCACCTTGCTGGGCCTCGCGCCCGCTCCCGGCGCGTTCGGCGAAGGTCCGTTCCCGTTGAGTCCCGGCGGCATTGCAAGCACGTTGAGCGTGCCCGTGGGCGCGGCGCTTTATCAACTCGACGACTGCTGGAATGGCCGTGTGCGCGGCGCGTTGTCGTGATCCCTGGGCGTTTTCAAGGTACAAGTGCAACACCTTTGAAATAGGATATGTTGCATGGGACAAAGCTATGAACAACTCAGTG
>NZ_FCOC02000020.1 GCF_001544455.2 Caballeronia sordidicola | reverse complement strand
AAAGAACCCTCGACGCCATAACCAACAACACCTGAAACCCTCCCCCTCCGAACCCCTACATCCACACGCTTCGCCACTAGCGCTCTCGGGCAAGCACACAACTCCACAAGAACCGCCACGGCCAAACACCGCGTTTGCGTGCAAGCACGCAAACCGGCGCGCGGCGTGCGCCGCGCTTTCCTGTTTGAGGCTACTCACACTGGTGGCGAAGCGTGTGGGTATCGGTGAACGGAGCGGGAGGGTTTCAACTGTCTGGGGTTTTACGCTGGGCGTTCTTTTGAAGTCCCAAGCAGATGTCCGTGCACGCTCGGGCTCCTTAAGAATTGGCGGTTGGAAGGCGTTTTCTTTGCTTCGTTTCTTTGTCGCCGTTGGACAAAGAAATGAAGTCCCGCCACGGACAGTGGCTAACAGTGCTAAAAAGGACCAACGAACAGGAAACGCGCGAAGGCGCAAAAAGCAGCAACCCGGCATTAACTCATAACCGCGGCCGCAAAAAACCACTCTCAAAGCGCCAGCAAAAAAACCCCGAACAAGTGCGACAGCAACCACTTCCGCACTAGAAAAGTGCACTCGCTCACTCCGACCGCCGAGGCTCCAAAAACCCGCCCCCGCCCGCGGCCCATTTCCCAAATTACCCCAAATGCGCATATTTCTTGCTCCTCCGCGATGAGCCCTATCCTGTAAACTATCGCAGCGCCCTGCCACGTCCACCTCCGATCGAGCTGCTCTCGAACACCTGCCACCACACCATGAGCATGGTTGACATCGACCCTCCCCGCTTCCAACCGCCGCGCCCCGTCGCCGGCGACGACGGCTCGCGGCAAACCGTCTTGTACGGCGAATACACCGTGTTCAGCGTGTTCCAGCCGGTATTCTCGGTGTCACACCGGCGCGCCATCGGTTACCACGCCTCCCTGCGCGCCCGCGACGACTCCGGCCGGCAAGTTCCTTCGCACGAGGTATTCACCCAGGCAGCCCGGCGCGGCGACCTGCTGGAACTCGGACGGCTCGCCGAATCGCTGCACCTGGGCAACTTCTTTTCCTTCGATAGCCACGACGAATGGCTCTTCCTGAGCCTCCATCCAGCCGCCCTGATGGACACGAGCTACGGCGACGCACTCCTCGCATCGCTGAAAAATGTCGGCCTGCCGCCGCAACGCGTAGTGCTGGAAGTGCCCGAACAAGCAGGCGGCGAAACGACGCGCTTCGCCGAAATCATCGACTCGTTGCGCAAGTCCGGCTTCCTGATCGCACTCGATGGCTTCGGCGTCAAGCACTCGAATATCGACCGCGTGTGGCATCTGCGCCCCGATATCGTGACGCTCGACCGATGCATCCTGCAGCAAGCAAGCGAGCATTCGCACATTGAACGCGTGTTGCCAGGCCTCGTCTCGCTGCTGCATGAATCGGGTCAACTGGTGCTGATGGGCGGTCTGAGCACGGAACGCGACGCTTTGATCGCGCTCGAATGCAATGTCGATTTCGTGCAAGGCGCGTACTTTGCAGGTCCCAGCGTGGAAGCAGTGAAACCGCAAGCAGCGCAAGGCGTGATGGACGCGTTGTCGGCCGCGTCGCGCGAACGGGTGGCCGCGCGCGAACGGGCGCAATCCGCACGGCTGGCGCCTTATGTGGGCGCGTTGGAAAGCGCGGCGGCGCGATTGATCGAGGGGGTGGGTCTGGTCGAAGCCACGCGCGGCCTGCTGCAACTCAACGAAACGGCACGCTGCTTTCTACTCGATGCCTCCGGCCGCCAGATCGGCGACAACGTATTGCCGGCGGCGCGCGCATCGCAGCGCGCCAAGCGCTTCAGACCCTTGCTGCACTCGGAGGGCGCAAGCTGGGAACGCAGGCCGTATTTCATCGAAGCGTTGCGCACGCCCGATCGCGTCCATCTGACCGCGCCCTATTTGTCGATCAACGAAGCGCATCTGTGCGTGACAGCATCAATCGCCGCACCGACCTCGCGCGGCCTCGAAGTGCTGTGCGTGGACATCAACTGGGACGTGACATCGCAACGGCGCTAGCCGCACGCATTCGGCTTCACGCATGTCAACTCATGCGTGCGAACTCATGAGCGCGGCCTTCACAGTGCGCGCCAGGTCGCCGATCTGAAACGGCTTGCGTAGCACGGCGTACCCGTCCACCCGCTCCTTCGATACATCCACGTCCGCGTATCCCGTCGCCAGGATCACCGGCAGGCGCGGGTGCGTGCGCTTCACCTCGGAGATCACTTCCAGCCCGTTCATGCCGGGCATCGCGAAGTCGACCATCACCAGGTCCGGATTGTCGTGATGCAGGCGCTCAAGTCCCGAGCGGCCCTGCGCCGCTTCCGTGACGGTGTATCCGAGCATCTTCAGGCAGTCGACAAGGAAGCTGCGCACGTCGACATCGTCTTCGATCACGAGGATCCGTCTGTCGCCATCGGAGCGCGCTTCGTCGGGTTCCGGTATGGCGGCTTCCGCTTCGCGCCGCTCGCGCAGCGGCAGCCATAGCTCAACGGTGGTGCCCTTGCCCGCCTCGCTGTGAATCCGCGCCGTGCCGCCTGCCTGGCTGGCAATGCCATACACCTGGCTCAAGCCTAGCCCCGTACCCTTGCCCACGGGCTTCGTGGTGAAGAACGGATCGAATACGCGCGACAGCAGTTCCGGCGCGATACCCGTGCCCGTATCGCTCACGCCAATCACCACGTACTGCCCGGGCGGCATCGTTTCGTCCGGCGCGCTACGCTGGTCCACGTGAATGGTCAGCACGCCGCCGTCGGGCATGGCGTCGCGGGCGTTGATCCCGAGGTTCAGCACGGCAAGTTCGAGCTGGTTGGCGTCGGCGTCCGTCCAGGCTTCTTCCACGTCAAAGCGCGTGCCGAAATGAATTCCCGTTCCCAGCGATAACGCCAGCATGTCGCGCATGCCATGCAACATCGAAATGACATCGATGGCCTTCAGATCCAGATTGCTGCTGCGTGAAAACGTGAGCAGTTGCCCGGTGAGCTTGGCGCCGCGCTCGGTCGCGCGCTTGACGGTCTGCGCCATGTTGTTGACGCGTTCGTCGCGGCTCACGCGCATGATCAGCTCGGCGTTGCCCATGATCACGTTCAGCAGGTTGTTGAAGTCGTGCGCAATACCCCCGGTCAATTGCCCGAGCGCCTCCATTTTCTGCGCCTGAACGAGCACGGCCTGAACCTTCGAGCGTTCGTGGATCTCCTTCATCAACTGGTCATTGGCCGACGCCAGTTCCTGCGTGCGTTCGGCAATCCGGCTTTCCAGCGTATTGTTCAGGCGCTCGGCCACCAACTGGCTCGCGAGAATCTTTTCGTTCACCTCGTGCCGGTCGGTGACATCGAGCGACACGCCGATGATCCGCGTCGTCACACAACCGGTCGCATGGTTGACGGTGCGCATGGGATGACCGCGCGACTCGACCCAATGGACCGATCCGTCCGGCCAGATCACGCGGTATTCGATCGTCAGATTCGTGTTCTCTGCTATGGAGCGGTCCAATGCACGCTGGCGCATTTCGCGATCGTCGGGATGAATCGATTCAACGATCTGCGCGTAATCCAGCGTCGGCCCCTTGTACCCGAATATCTTCCGAAACGCCTCGGTGGAACGCAACGCGCCGGTCTCGACATCGAGTTCCCACGATCCCAAGCGGCCGGCCGCCAGCGCGAGGTGCAGCCGTTCCTGCGACTCAACGCGCTCCACGAGCTGACGCCGCGCTTCGTACTGCCGCAGCCGCGCCCGCAACGACGAAGCCACCGCGCGCCGCAACGTCTCGGCATGCAGCGGCCTTTCCAGCACGACCACGTTCCCGAGCTTTTCGAGCAGTTCGAGCGCGTGTTTCGGACGCCGTTCCGTGCGTTTCGTGGCCAGCACGATCAACGGAAAATCGGACCACGTCGGCTGCTGTTCGAGCCATTGGAAAAGCTGTGGCATGTCATCGTCGGAGAGCGCTTCTTCCGCAATCAGCGCCGTGCCCGCGCTCGTGCGCAATTCGCTGTTGAGCGTCGCCGCGTCGCGGCAGACAAGACATTTGCGGCCGTCGCGGCTCAGCACTTCGCCGATGACATCAGCATCTCGGCCACGGGGCGCCAGGATCAGAACGCGATTCTCCACGGTTACGCGTCCTTCGGGCCGGCAGCCCCAAGCATTGCACTGTTGCCACGATACGAAGGCAAGCCTGCGAGCACGCCATCGAAGTCGCGCAGCGCCTCGCTCACCTCAATGCCGCCCTGGGCGAGCCTGAATTGCCGGATCGTGCGCTCATGTGCACTGCCGCGGCTTTTCACCGTCGCGAGCGCAGTCAGGACTTCGCCCTGATGCTCGAAGTAGCGGAACACGATCATGGCGTCGCTGAGATAGCTGATGTCGATATCCGTTTGCACCTCGCCCACAATACCGTGCTGCCCCAGCACGAGCATGGTCGCCACTCCGCGCTGGTTCAGATAGCCCAGCAGTTCGTGCATCTGCAGCAGCAGATAACGCTCGCCCGGCATGGCCTGCAAATAGGCGTTCAGGCTGTCGATGGCCACGTAGCGCACACCGTCTTCTTCCACTGCGACGCGCACGTCGCTGGTGAATTCTCCCGGCGACATCTCCGCCGGATCGATCTGGCGCAAGGTCAACTGTCCATTCTCGAGGAACGGCGCGAGGTCCATGCCGAGCGCTTTCGAACGCAGCAGCAGCGTGCGGAGGGTTTCATCGAAGAGATAGTAGATGCAGCGCTCACCGCGCTTTAACGCCGCCATCAGGCAGCACACCACCGTCGTTGTCTTGCCAACGCCCGAAGGCCCGATCAGCAATGTGTTCGTGCCGGGAATCAGTCCGCCGCCCAGCAAGGCGTCCAGCCCCTCCGATCCTGTGCTCAGCGGCGTGCTCGAAAATTCCACATGATGCTCGGCCGCGACCAGACGCGGATAAACATCGATACCGCCCGTCTCCAGCGTGAAATCGTGGAATCCCTCGCGAAACTTGAGGCCGCGCATCTTCGCCACGCGCAGCCGGCGGCGCGCGCCGCCGTAGTCGTGCACGAGCTGATCGAGGCTGATCACCCCGTGTGCGATGCTGTGAAGCTGGAGATCGCCCGGGTCGGAGGTGTTGTCATCGAGCAGGATCACCGTGCAGTCCCGCGTCGCGAAGTAACGCTTGAGGGCAAGGATCTGCCTGCGGTAGCGCAACGTATTTTGCGAAAGCAGCCGCAATTCCGACAGACTGTCCAGCACGATCCGCACAGGTTTGACCGACTCGACCTGCTGCATCACGTTCTTGACCGTTTCACCCAACTCGACTTCTGCCGGATGCAGGATGGACTGCTCATATTCCGGGTCCAGTCCTTCGTCCGAGAGCAATTCGACTATGGATAGGGCGTCGACATCCCAGCCGTGGGCGTCGGCCACGGCAAGCAGTTCCGAACGCGTTTCCGACAGCGTGATGTACAACCCCGCCTCGCCCAGCTCGGCGCCCTTGAGCAGGAATTGCAGCGCCAACGTGGTTTTGCCAGCCCCCGGCGACCCCTCGACCAGATAAACCCGGTTTGGCGTCAGGCCGCCGCCGAGGATATTGTCAAGCCCCTCCACCCCGGTAGACATGCGTGGAGTAGGAGGCAACGGTTCGCGTTTGTTTCTCATGGTCGATAGTGGTGGATAAGCAGGCTGTCGCGGTATTGCAAGGCGAGAGCAAGGAACAGGCCCACGAGGGAGCGCGCGGCGGCAACGCTCCGGAACCGCGGTCCTCGATCACGCGCGCTTGACGCAAAAGCCCTCCGTGTGGGCCACGTCTCTCCTCAGACAATTGACGTGAGCCGACGCATGTTGTCCACGATTTCAATGCTCGCCGACGGGTTTCCCACGAACACCGTTTCTGGCAAGGCTGTCATCGGCACGTCACCTGCTTGCCAGGAAACACGGACTATAGTGTGCTTGATGCAAGGTCTTTGTCATGTGCTGGGGTCGGACCGTTTTTGTATGTGGTTCTCGCTGCCGGATGGCGTTTCGTCCTGTCCGGCCCACAAGCAGTGACACTGGCCGACAGTTCGAACGCAAGGGAGTTTGCTCGTGTTGCCTGCGTTGTTTGCCTGCTCCGGCACCAATACGTTGGTGTCGTGCATTGCCGGCCTGTTTGGATCGGAGGTGCAGAGATCGACTGGCTGGGCGTGGCTGCTGTTCGCCGGATGCGGCGTGCTGCAGGTCACGCTCAGTTATCTGTTGTGTACCCCGCTCGAACGGCGCTGGCCGCTACTGCACTGGCCGGTGCGTCAGCCGATGGCGACCGACATCGTCTACACGTTCATTGTCCGGATCGTCTTGTTCCCGCTCGCGGCTTACTTCGAGTACGACCTCGCGAAGGCCGCGGTCGATCACTGGCTTCTCGCACATGAGTGGCCGGTGCCGTCCTTGCTCACGCACATCGCCGATGCCGCGGGAATGCCCCTTGCCGGATTCCTCGCCGGTTTCGTGATACTCGACTGTGCCGATTACTGGCGCCACCGGATCTCGCATCGTCTCGGCTGGTGGTACGGGTTGCATACCCTGCATCACGCGGAGTTGCAGATGACCTTCTGGTCCGACGACCGCTCGCACCTGCTCGAGGACATCATCACTTACGTATGGCTTTTCATCGTTGCGATTGCGATCGGAATGCCGGCCTTGCAGTTTCCGTTCGTGATTCTCGGCTTTCGTTTCGTTGGCAGCTTTGCGCACGCGAACACCCGCGCTCGCTACGGGTGGCTGGGCGAGAGGCTTCTGATCTCACCGCAATTCCATCGCGCGCATCACTGCCCGGAAATCGCGCGGCGCAAGAGCTGCAATTTCGGCACGGTGTTCCCATGGTGGGACATGCTGTTCGGCACCGCGAATTTCACCCACGATGCACGCGAGACCGGAGATCCGAGTGCCGATCCGATCATCGCAACGGGCAACTGGTGGCAGCAACATGCGGCCGGCGTGCGCCGGATGATCCAGCTCGCGCGCAAGCGCCACCGGCCAGCCCAATGACCGAGAACTGGCTGCGCGACGCTCCGGCGGCCACCGACTTTCCACGCACGCCATGCGGGCGTGCACGACCTTGCCGATACATCTAACTTCGTCCGGAGCAAGCCTATGGCGACTTCACCCGAAGCTGAACAATCCAACGCGGCGTCCGATCAGTGGATCGCACGCATTCTGAACATCGAAGCGTCGAATGCCGGCGATCTACCGGCGTGGTGGCGCGATGCGTATCACAGCTACCGCAAGACGCTTGAGCAGCCCGATTACCCGTGCTTCTTCGGCCAAGCGGCCGAGCGGCGCGGTGAGATGTTCTACGCGTTCGAGGGCGAGCGTCCTGAGACTGCGCGCGCGACAATGCAGTGCTTTGTCGAACTTGGACACGATCCAAAGCTCAGGCGGCATAGTCTCGCCATGTTCTGCACGCCGGACCCTGCGCTCACGTCGCACGCCGAATTCCTGCGGCGCTTCTGGACCCTGTTGCAGCAGTTGCAGGAAGCCGACAACGTGCCGATGCAGCCCGCCGATCCGGATGACCCGCTGTGGGAATTCTCGTTCGGTGGCCGCAAGATGTTTGTTGTCGGCACTGCTCCGACCTATCGCCAGCGGCGCAGCCGTGTGGTCGGCAGCGGAATCGTGCTGCTGTTCCAGCCGCGCGAGTTGTTCACTGACTTGGCGACCGGCAAGCCGATCGCCGCTGAAATCCGCCGGCAGATCCATGCTCGGATGCTGGAGTACGACGCGATGCCGGTGCATCCGGACATCGGCTTTTATGGCGATCCGCATAACCGCGAATGGAAGCAGTATTGCCTGCCCGATGACAACACGCCAGTTACCGGACGTTGCCCATTCGGTGGCCGCTGAGCGGTCTGATATTAGCTCTCGCCGAAGCCGATATGGCTAGGGCAGTTTGACTCGTTTTCGGCGTTGCCACTTGGCAGACTGGCATCACGGCCGCGAATCCTTGAGAAGTGCTACTGAGTCATGAAGCCGGTCGTGCCTCCGGGAACTGCCACTTGCCGTTCAATACTTCCGGCCGCGGCCGATAAAGCCTGACCATGTAATTCCATCCGGGCGTGATCGGCAGGCAGTTCACGGATTTGCTATCGCAGCCGCCGAACTGGACCCTGATCGAACCGTCGGCGTCCTTCTTCGCTGTGAGGTTGTTGAGCGTATATGCTCCTTGCTTATTGGGCTCGTAATAGCCTTTTGCGTTGTACACGCTGACAGACCAGAAGCCGTCGACAGGTACGTCGTTTGCGCGAAGCGTGTAGACAGCTTTGCCGTCGTTGTTGGTTGGCGTTACGTTGAGGTAGGTTGCATCCTTGTCCGGATTTCCGCCCCATGCGGCTGCCGCGCCAATCAACCTGCGTACCGGATCCACCTCTTCCTTGGTGCCGAATGCGCCCCTGAAATCAGGGATCGTAGAACCGAGCACGAGTAGCGCATCGCGCACCTTCTTCTGGCTGACGGGATCCCACTTTGGGATGTCCAGTTGGCCGGGCGCCGCCTGGCTGACCTTGATGCTGTCTTGCAGCGCCTGAACTTGCTTGACGTCTTCCGGGCTGGCGGGATCGACCAGCGTGCGTATCCCAGTGACCACATAGCGCGTGCCGACGTTTTCACGAGTCAGCGTATGAGCGCTCGCACCATAGAACACGTTCGGGACGTAGTGATCTTCATTGATGATCTGCAGCGCCATGAAGCGTTTGCCCGGATCAGGCATGGTAATGGTGACGGGACCGGCATCGAGGTCGAAAACGCCCGACGTATATAACGTGTCGCGATTAAGCCGTATCACGGTCTGGTGTTCAATCGACGCAGGCTCGCGCCGGTTCAAAAGCTTGCCCAGGCCCCCTTGCTTCGCCAGTGCAACAACATAGGTGTCGGACTCGGCACGAATGAAGTTGTCGACGGTAACAGGAACATCAGCCGCGGCGGCATTTTGCGTACAGGTCAAGGCAAGCGTCGCAATTGCCGCTGTCGTGACGCATGTGCGGTTCAGTGCCCATTTCATGATGCATTCCTTAGTGCTTAGTGTCGTGAGAAAGGCCAGGACGGCACAGCGGACGGCGGACAACAGACAGCGTCAAGGTTGACGCTCGATCCGACCGATACCAGAAACGCAAAGCCGGCACAAGCGGCCTGGGTGACAACTGATCGGGCA
Source organism: Caballeronia sordidicola (assembly GCF_001544455.2). Lineage (GTDB taxonomy): Bacteria > Pseudomonadota > Gammaproteobacteria > Burkholderiales > Burkholderiaceae > Caballeronia > Caballeronia sordidicola. The sequence continues at coordinate 103,073 of NZ_FCOC02000020.1, read as the reverse complement.
ATCCCGCGTCCCAGGCTTGTAAATAGGCTTTGCAGCGGCGATTCAATTCTGATATCGGTTGCGGAAGTTGGGGCTTTCATGCGCTGACAACCTACGCCGAGACCCTATGAAACCGCGTACGCTGCCTGGGTTACTCACCCTGTGTCTGACGGCCCTGTGTCTCGCCGGTTGCAAGAGCGCACCTCCGCCGAGCTACAAGATGACGACGCCCATTGCGCCGCAGATCACCACGCCCAGCGTGGTCGACACTCGCATTGGGCAACTATCATTCTTTGATGGCGTGCCCCTCCCGGATACGGCGCAAAAGGTGTATGACAATCTCGATTTCTTGCGTGGTGTCGAGGCGTTCCTGAATGGCATTCCGGGCGCGTCGCTTGTCGCGCTTCGTTCAGCCTTGCGTGAGGCCGGCGCCGTTGGAAGTACGGTCGGTGTCTTTGAGTCGCTGATGGATTCAAAATCGTTGTTTCTGACCGCGAACACAGAGACCGTATATTTCTGGAACTGGATGGACCTGAAGGACGGCCCCGTAGTCGTGGAAACGCCTCCGAACATTCTTGGTGTGGTCGACGACTTCTGGTTCCGGTACGTCATCGATCTCGGCAACGCAGGTCCCGACAGGGGCAAAGGCGGTAAGTACCTGTTCGTGCCGCCAGGCTACACCGGGGCGCTGCCGGCAACGGGCTATCACATCGTCAAGTCACCCACCTTCGGCAATCTCCTGTTTGGACGCGCGTTCATGAAGAACGGCGATCCGCGTCCCGGCGTCGCAAGCCTCAAGGCAAGTCTGCGCGTGTACCCGTTGTCCCAAACAAACGCCCCGCCGGCTACGCAGTTCATTGACTTGTCCGGCCGCGTGATGAACACGATCCACGCCAACGACATCACGTTTTATCAAGAGGTGAATCAGATAATCCAGGAGGAGCCGGCGGGTGTATATGGCCCCGACATGACAGGATTGTTCGCGTCGATCGGTATCAGGAAAGGGCAGCCTTTCGCGCCCGATGCCCACATGACGAAGATCCTCACTGATGCCGTCGCAGTCGGCAATGCGACCGCGCGCGCCATCGACTTTGCGAACCGAGACAAGGCCGTGCTGATCTATCCCGACAGGCATTGGAACACGCCGTTTATCGGCGGCAGCTATGAATGGCTCAACGATGGCGCGCGAAACTTCGACGCGCGCACCATGTTCTTCTATGCCGCAACAGTCGATACCCCTGCGATGGCTGTCGCAATGCCCGGTATAGGTTCGCAATACGCGGCAGCCAACTACGATTCGGCGGGGCGCCCTTTTGATGGTGCGAAAACCTATCGGCTGCGCGTTCCGGCCAATGTACCGGTCAAGGATTTCTGGTCAGTGGTTCTGTACGACACCCAAACCCGCTCCATGTTGCAGACGGACCAGCCGTTCCCCAGCCTTTCGAGCGAAAAGGATTTGTTGAAAAATGCGGATGGTTCGGTCGATTTGTACTTCGGACCGATCGCACCGGCGGGGCAGGAAAAAAACTGGGTGCAGACGATACCAGGCAAAAGCTGGCTAACGATTTTCCGGCTTTATGGACCGCTTGAGCCTTGGTTCGACAAGAGCTGGAAGCTGAACGATATTGAAGAAACGGACCGGAAATAATGGTCTGTTACGAACCGTCAGCATGCGCAATCAACTGCATCGCGAGCCATGTTTCTCGTAAGCCAGCTCTTCATTGACCGTTTCTGGCTGCAAGACCGTTGGCCGATCCGCGGGATGCGGTCGACGCTTGTGAACCTGGACTATCCGCCCATAAGCGACCTATTTCAATAATGACACCATACTCGGCTTTTGGCTGTGTCCTGATGCTCTTATGCGCCTCTCGTTCATTTGCCCAAAGCAGTGCCGATGACGCCAACAAGAGCAATAACCCACTCAACCTGGCGGCCTCATTTAATATTCAGAACTTTTACACGCCGAGCCTGTTCGGCGTGCGCGGTCACACCAACGACTTCCTGTTGCGCCCAACTGTGCCGCTAGGGCCAAACAGCTTGATACCGGTTCCGGAAATATTCCGCATGACCGTACCCCTCAGTACTCGGCCCGACCCGGCCGGCGGCTATAACACCGGTCTTGGCGATATCAATGTTTTTGACATCTTCTTGCTGAGCGAAGGGCAAACGCAAATCGGAGTTGGACCACTGGTTACTCTTCCAACAGCGACCGACCCAACGCTGGGAACGGGTAAATGGCAGGCCGGGCTTGCTGGCGTGGTTGTCAACGCCACCCGGGCACGCCTGCTCGGCGCACTCGTTCAATGGCAGCATTCTTTTGCTGGGCAAAGTAGCCGTCCTGCGGTTCAGTCACTGACTGCTCAGCCTTTTGGTATTTTCAATCTCCCCGAAGGCTGGTATATCCGGTCTACCGGGACCTGGACGTTCGACCTTCAACACGGCAACTATTACATTCCAGTCGGGCTTGGCGGAGGCAAAGCGTGGAAGAGCGGGACCACCATATTTAACGCGTTCCTGGAGCCGCAGTATTCAGTTGCGCATTCCGGCGCGGTTCCCCGCTGGCAGATCTTTGCCGGCTTAAACATGACGTTTGGGAAGTAGCGAATATCGATTGTTGATCGATGGCGCTCAGAGCAGAGCGGCAATTCCCAATTTGGCGACGCCGTCGCAATTCCCCCGAGCGAATCCACAGGTTATTGAAAATCGCGGGCACCAAACGCTACGCGAATGGGAACTGCTGCCGCGTCCGCTCCTCAAGACAACCGACGTTTAACCGGAGTTATCCGCCGCGATACCTCCGTGAACCTGCACGTCGCAGAGAGAATTTCCGCCCGGCACTCAAGCACTCGCTAAATGCGCCGTTAATACCTTTAGCGCGCTACCGCGCCGGTAGTGAATCTCAATTGGCGGCACCGTATCAATCGGAGCAAACAAGCCATGTCTGCAGTCTTATCGAAGCACGGTCAACCGTCGAAAGGCACGGTCATCGCCGAGTTGACGACAGCCGTTCGCAGGATTTCCAAGGACAAGATCGCGGAAATCGATCTGATCAACCGCGAGGCAACCTATCTCGCCATCAATGCGCTGATCGAGGCGGCACGCGCTGGGGAAGCCGGCCGTGGCTTCGCAGTCGTCGCAAACCAGGTGAAGGACGTCTCGCATCGGATCGGCCATCTTACTGGGGAACTCGGCACTGAACTCGCGACCATCAGCGAAACCATGGTGGCAGAGCTGGAACGGCAACAGGGGCAACGTCTCACCGATCTGGCACTGAACATGATCGACGTGATCGATCGCAACCTTTACGAGCGGTCATGCGACGTACGCTGGTGGGCAACGGACGCGGCGATCGTTGACGGTGTGACTCGCGGCCCGGAGGCGGCCGCTCATGCATCAAAGCGTATGTCGGTGATACTCGACAGCTACACGGTCTATCTCGACATCTGGATGCTGGATCTCGACGGTCGTGTCGTCGCGAATGGTCGCCCCTCGAACTTCCCGGTCGCGGGGATGGCAAACGCCGCAGGCGAGGAGTGGTTCGACGCCGCGCTCCGTACCCGCTCGGGCGACGAATATGCCACCGCCAACGTGGGCACGGTCGCGGAACTGAACGGAGCGCAGACGGCAACATACGCGACTGCGATCAGGGAAGGCGGCGCAAGCAACGGAAAGATCACGGGCGTTCTTGCGGTCTTTTTTGACTGGACGAAGCAAGCATCGGCCGTGCTGGACAACGTGCGTCTGAGTAACGAGGAGCGCTCGCGCACGCGTTGCATGATTGTCGACGCCAATGGACGGGTCATTGCGGACTCCGGCCAAGCGTCCCGGGATGCGAAGCACTATGAATTGCGAAAGGGCAGTACAACTACCGGCGCCTACCGCACTGCGCAGGGATCGCTTGTTGGATACGCATTGACGCCTGGCTATGAAAGCTATCAAGGCATGGGCTGGTTTGGGGTGATCGAGCAAAATCCGCATCACGGCGCAGGTGTCTAGTACCGTATCCACACCGTGCAGCACTCCCTGGTGCCAGGTCTCCACCGGACATATGGCAAATACGAAGCAATAAGCAGACACAAAAAAGCCCTCTCACGGAGGGCTTTTTTTGGCTACGGTTTTCGAAGTCTATTGCGTGGCATCGTGCCCACTTTCCAGACTTGTTTGCCGTTGCCAACCTTCATTGTCATGGGACTTCAGGCACCGAAATTCTTCGATGCAAATTCCCAGTTCGCAATGTTCCAGAACGCCTCAATGAATTTCGGGCGCGCATTGCGATAGTCGATGTAATACGCGTGTTCCCACACGTCGATGGTCAGCAGCGCCTTCGCGTCCGTGGTAAGCGGCGTGGCGGCATTGCTGGTCGAGACGATATCGAGCGAACCGTCCGGCTTCTTCACAAGCCACGTCCAGCCCGAACCGAACGTGCCGGTTGCGACCTTCGCGAACTCTTCCTTGAATTTGTCGAACGAGCCGTACTTGGCGTTGATTGCGTCGCCGAGCGCGCCGGCCGGAGCGCCGCCACCCTTGGGCGACAGGCTGTTCCAGAAGAACGTGTGGTTCCAGACCTGGGCTGCGTTGTTGAACACGCCGCCCGATGCTTTCTTGACGATTTCTTCAAGCGACAGGTTTTCGAATTCGGTACCCGGAATCAGCTTGTTCAGGTTCGTCACATAGGTTTGATGATGCTTGCCATAGTGATACTCAAGCGTTTCTTCCGACATGTTCGGAGCAAGCGCGTTCTTTTCGAACGGCAACGGCGGGAGGGTATGTTCCATGGTGCGAGCTTCCTTCTATGTTGAATTATGGGGACGTGAGGAGTGAAGCAATGCAGCACTCGATTGTAGGCGAGTTGGGATAACCCCGCAAATTGCGGGTTTTTATGAGCATTATCGATTACGAAGCATTAGCAGCGGCGTAAAAAATGCTCCAGCAGTCACGCTATCCCGTCAAAACTACGGGCTGCCGCAACGTGCCGGAACGCACGCTCACAGCGGCAGTTTCATGCGGCGCATGGAGCGTGCCGCGCCTAGAATTCGTCCGACAAACGCGCTTGCACATCGGCGAGCAAAACATCTGCCGCGCCTTGCGCCAAGTGCACCGTTAATGGCCGCTTTGGCTTGAGCGCATTCGGCGAGCGCACTGCGCGCCCCGACTGCGAATCAATCAACGCGGCGTAGCCGCGCTCGAGCGTGCGCTGCGGGCTCAACACCTGCAATCTCGCCGATAGTTCCGATATCCGCGCCGCCGCCCGCTCGTGCCTGCGCCCTTGCGAGTCGCTCAGGCGCTGCGCGACACGCATCAGGTGTTCGCGCTCGGCGGCAAGATCCGGACGCCAGCGCTGCCAGCGCATCTGCACGAGGGCGAAGCGCGCGCGGGCGTCGCGCACCGGACGCGCGCCAGCGGAAGCAAGCCGCGTGGCCAGTTGATGCAAATGAATCCGCTGGCGTTCCAGCCGCTCTGCCGGGCTAACCAGCCGGCGCGCGAGCCAGTCGAGTTGCTGCGCGCGCCGCTCCATCATCCGGCCAAAACTGCGCGCCAGCGATGCATGCCGATGATCCAGATCGCGCAGCAGCAACACGCGCTGCGGACTGACGAGTTCGGCCGCTGCCGTGGGCGTGGGCGCGCGGACATCGGCGGCGAAATCAGCGATGGTGAAATCCGTCTCGTGGCCAACGCCGCTGACAACGGGCATTGCGCTCTCGGCGATTGCGCGCGCAAGCACCTCTTCGTTAAAGGCCCACAAGTCCTCGATCGAACCGCCACCACGACACACAATCAGCACATCCACTTCCCGCCGTGCGCTCGCCTGGTCGACCATGGCGGCGAGTTTCGCGGCCACCCCGGCGCCCTGCACGGGTGCCGGATACACGATCACCGGCACGTGCGGCGCGCGGCGTGAAAGCGTGGTGAGCACGTCGCGCAAGGCGGCGGCTTGCAACGACGTCACAATTCCAATGGCACGCGGATGTTGCGGCAGCGTGCGCTTTCGTTCAGCGGCGAACAAGCCTTCGGCTTCGAGCTTGGCTTTCAGCTTCAGAAACGCTTCATATAACCGGCCCTGTCCGGTACGGCGAACCGCTTCCACGCCGAGCTGCAACTCGCCGCGCGGTTCGTACATGGTGACAAGGCCACGCACTTCGATCCGGTCGCCTTCACGCGGCGTGAATTCGGCATACTGCGCACGTCCGCGAAACATCACGCATCGCATTTGCGCCTGCGCGTCCTTGATCGAGAAATACCAGTGGCCGCTCGCCGCTTTCGTAAAATTCGAGACCTCGCCCGATACCCAGACCAGCGGAAACGAGCGCTCGAGCATAGAACCGATCGCGCGATTCAGTGCCGAAACGGGGATCACGGCTTCCGTGCTGGGGGCGCCGGTGGATTGTCCGGAAGGTGAGAAAGGATCGGGGCTCATCAAAGGAAAGGGTCGGTTGATTGCGGTGGCGCGACAGCGAACGGATAGCCAATCGGCCGCCGAAGTGTAGCAAGTGTCCACAATGCACACGGTATCGAAAGCAATGCCATAGGATTGTGAATCCAGCATGAATGATATTTAAGCTATTGTTTTTTATAATATTTTCACGTTTTCACTGACTTTTAACCGAAACAAGCGCGGCCCGATGCCGATTTCCGGGCGATGAACGCCAACTTGTTCACAGAGTTATCCACAGGACGTTCCGTGTAAAACTGCGCCGCTTGATTCCGGCCTTCGACTGGCGTCGCTCGCGGCACCGCGCTAGAGTGCCGGGTTCGAGCATCGCCCGTCGACCGCTTTCCGTCCGCCCCATTTTGGAGAACCGCCCCGATGCAAAGGTGCTGGCCGTTACCCTCGGCATTATCGTCATGCTTCAAGCACCGGCCAATCCAGTCCCGCGCTTTTCTATCGAACGAGGGCGAGGAACGCCGTGTCTGATTTCAAACCGCCGATTGAAAATTTCCTTGCCCGCGAATGGCGCCGGCGCGGCTGGGTGGCGTGGTCGCTGACGCCATTCGCGTGCGTATTCGGCCTGATCGCCGCCATTCGACGCGCGGTTTTTGCGCTCGGCTGGATCAAGCAAGTCGACCCGGGCGTGCCGGTCGTGGTGGTCGGCAACGTGACCGTGGGCGGCACCGGCAAGACGCCGACCGTGATCGCGCTCGTGGAAGCGCTTCGCGCCGCCGGCTTTCAGCCGGGCGTCGTCTCGCGCGGCTACGGCGCGAAGATCCACGAAGCAACGCGCGTCACGCCCGAAAGCAAACCGACCGAAGTCGGCGACGAACCCCTGCTCATCGCCCGCCGCACGCACGCGCCGGTCATGGTGTCGCCGGATCGCGTCGCCGCCGCGCGGACGTTGTTGAAGGCGTATCCATCGGTGGATGTGATCGTGAGCGACGACGGCCTGCAGCATTACCGTCTCGCGCGCAGCTTCGAACTCGTGGTTTTCGACGACCGTCTGGGCGGCAACGGGTTCCTGCTGCCGGCCGGGCCGCTGCGTGAATCCATGTCGCGGCGGCGTGACGCCACGCTCATCAATAGTCCCTACGACCGCGCGCTGCCGCCGTGGCCCAACACGTTTTCGCTCGACCTCGCGACCAGCGACGCATGGCTGCTCGATGACCCCGCTGTACGCCGCCCACTCGCCGCGTTCAAGGGCGAGCGGATCGTGGCGGCGGCGGGCATTGGATCGCCGGAACGGTTCTTCGCGTCGCTGCGGGCAGAAGGCCTGACGCTTGCGACCCGCGCGTTCCCCGATCATTACGATTACCACGACAACCCGTTTGCCGGCATCGACGCGGATTCGATCCTGATCACCGAGAAGGATGCAGTAAAATTCGGAGCCTGGCGTGACGCGCGCATCTGGGTCGTCCCAGTGGAAGCCGTGCTCAAACCCCGCCTCATCGCATTAGTTGTGGAGAAACTTCGTGGACGCACGCCTGCTTGAAATCCTTGTCTGCCCGATTTGCAAGACCCAGCTCACGTATGACCGCGCGGCGCAGGAACTCATCTGCAACGTCGACAAACTCGCCTATCCCATTCGCGACGGCATTCCCATCATGCTGCCCGACGAAGCGCGCCAGACGGTGGAAGGCACGCCCGTCGATCCGTTGAAACCGGTCAGCGGGAACTGATCGCACAATGAACGCTCACACGCCGGTCGTGCCGCCCTTCATTGCCGTGGTGCCCGCGCGGCTTGCATCCACGCGGCTGCCGGACAAGCCGCTGGCGGATATCGGCGGAAAGCCGATGGTCGTGCGCGTCGCCGAGCGCGCGCGTTTGTCGGGCGCGCTGCAAGTGCTGATCGCAACGGATTCGCCGCGTGTCGTCGCGGTCGCAAAGGAACATGGCTTCGATGTGCTCCTCACGCGCGCCGATCATCCGAACGGCACGGACCGTCTCGCCGAAGTCGCCACGCACTTCGGCTGGAGCGACGAGACCATCGTGGTCAACGTGCAAGGCGACGAACCGCTGATCGACCCAGCGCTCGTGCGCAACGTGGCGGCGCATCTGGCGGCGCACCCGTCGTGCGCCATCGCGACGGCGGCGCATCCCATCCACGATCCTGCTGACGTATTCAATCCAAACGTCGTGAAAGTCGTGCTGGATTCAAAAAGTGTCGCGCTCTATTTTTCGCGTGCACCGATTCCCTGGTCGCGCGATGCGTGGCAGAAGGAATGGCCCAACGTGGCTGCGCTGGCATCGCGCCCGCCGATTCCGTCTAACGTCCTGCGGCACATCGGCCTGTACGCGTATCGCGCGAAGTTCCTGCGGGCTTATCCCGCACTGAGCGTGGCGCCCATAGAAGAGGCGGAAGCGCTCGAACAGCTTCGCGCGCTCTGGCACGGCGAGCGCATTGCCGTGCTGACAACAACGGATGCACCGCCGCCAGGTGTCGATACTCCCGCCGATCTGGCCCGCGTGCGCGCGCTGTTTCCGGCTTCGTCCTAACGCGCCGAAGCCGTTCCGGGCAACTCGCGTTAACCCCGCCACGCCCTGCATAACAAGCCCTTTGCGGCCTTTTTTCGGGTCGCCATTGTGACGATGCATGGCATAATCGGCCGGTAGCGCGAGCCTTCCGGTCAGCGCCTTTGCTCCCGAGCGCCCATGTCGACTGGTGCCGCGCCGTCTCTCGAATTCGGCTCGTCGCGCCTCGTTTCGGGCTTCTCCCGGGCATTGCGTCAATAGCGGCCGGACGCCAAATAAGCCTCGCTGCGTGAGCGGTTTCTATTCGATTCGGAGATATCACCATGCGTTTGATCCTGTTGGGCGCTCCCGGCGCCGGCAAGGGCACCCAGGCCACCTTCATCAAGGAAAAGTTCGGCATTCCGCAAATCTCCACGGGCGACATGCTGCGCGCCGCCGTGAAAGCCGGGTCGCCGCTGGGCGTGGAAGCCAAGCGCTTCATGGACGCCGGCGAACTCGTGCCGGACGCGCTCATCATCAACCTCGTGAAAGAACGACTGCAGGAACCGGACTGCGCGAATGGCTATCTGTTCGACGGTTTCCCGCGCACGCTTCCCCAGGCCGACGCCATGAAGCAGGCGGCTGTCGCCATCGACTATGTGCTTGAGATCGACGTGCCTTTCGCGGACATCATCGAGCGCATGAGCGGACGGCGCTCGCACGCGGCGTCCGGGCGCACGTATCACGTCAAGTTCAATCCGCCGAAGCGGGAAGGCCTTGACGACGTGACCGGCGAGCCGCTCATTCAGCGCGACGACGACAAGGAAGAGACCGTGAAAAAGCGCCTGGACGTGTACGTGGCGCAAACCAAGCCGCTGATCGATTACTACAACAACTGGTCGAAGCACGGCGACAACAACGGTTTGAAGGCGCCGGAATACCGGCGTATCTCGGGCCTCGGCACGGTCGACGAAATCCGTCAGCGCGTGTTCGACGCACTGACCTGATCCTAGCGCCCGGCGCCGCAAGCACGCCTTCTGAAACCCGCTCGTGCTTCATTGGCCGAGCGGGTTTTGCTTTTATCGATCTCTTGGCACATCACCACCATTGAGGAGCACAGCATGGATATCCAGGACAACGTTTTCCTCGTCACCGGCGGCGCATCGGGCCTGGGCGCGGCCACGGCGCAACTGATCCGCGATCATGGCGGCAAGGTCGTCATTGCGGACATGAACGAAACCGGCGGCGAGAAGCTCGCGAAGGAACTCGGCGGTGTGTTTGTGAAGTGCGACGTAAGCCGCGAGGAAGATGGCCAGCGCGCCGTGGACGCCGCACTTGAGCTCGGTAGCCTGCGCGGACTCGTGAATTGCGCGGGCATTGCGCCGGCTGCGAAAACCGTCGGCAAGGATGGCCCGCATTCACTCGATGTATTTGCGAAGACCATTGGCGTGAACCTGATCGGCACGTTCAACATGATCCGGCTTTCGGCTGCGGCCATGTCGAAGAACGAACCGAACGCGGCCGGCGAGCGCGGCGTGATCGTGAGCACGGCGTCGGTCGCGGCCTACGACGGCCAGATCGGACAAGCAGCGTATGCGGCTTCGAAGGGCGGCGTGGTCGGCATGACCTTGCCTATCGCGCGTGATCTGTCACGTAACGGCATTCGTGTAATGACCATAGCGCCGGGTATCTTCGAAACGCCGATGCTGCTCGGCATGCCACAGGAAGTGCAGGACGCGCTCGGGGCCATGGTGCCGTTTCCATCGCGGCTCGGCAAACCCGACGAGTACGCCATGCTCGTCAAGCAGATCTTCGACAACCCGATGCTCAACGGCGAAGTGATCCGCCTGGACGGCGCGATCCGGATGCAGCCGAAGTAAAAACGAAACGGCGGCGCATCTTGAGGATGCGCCGCCGTTTTTGCGATGCCGGATCAATCGCCGTTGTGCTGCGTTCGCTGCCGGAGTTCATGCAGTTCCGTTTCCACTACGGTGGCGTCTTCCGCATCGGGGCGGTCGTCCAGATATCGGCGCAAATCTTCCATTGCCGGGCGCAAGTAATCCAGGCGCGCATAAGCGAACCCGCGATCGCGCACTTCCTCGATGCTGCCCGGCATCAGGATCACGAGCCGTTGTTGCACCGCCAGCAACCGCTGCCAGCGCTCCGTCTGCAGGTAAATGCTCTTCAGGTTACGCAACATCCTTCCGATGATTTCCCGGCGCGTCGCTGGCTGCAAGAGTACGCGCAACGCACTGCTGATCGACTCCCCCACCCGCTGTACATAAGGTTCGAGCATTTCGACCATCGCGGACTCGGACAACGAATGCCCCGTGGTCGGATCAAGCATCACGTCGCCTTCCGGCGTGGTCACGCGCAACAGGAAATGCTGCGGAAACGACACGCCGCGCACTGGAATGCCAAGCTGCTCGCTCATCTCCAGATAGATGACCGCAAGCGAAATAGGAATGCCACGCCGACGCTTCAGCACGATGTTCAGGTGGCTGTTGTCGGGATCGTAATAGTCGTTGAGATTGCTGGTGAAACCCAGCTCACGGAAGAAAAAACGGTTCAGCACGCCGACTTTCTGCTTGATGTCGGCGTCGTCCGGCATGCGGCGGCGCACCCGCAGCACCAGTTCGTCGATCTCTGCCAGCACGCCCTGCAAGTCGAGGTCGGGATACGCATCCTGCGCAAGCGACAACGCCGCCTCGGTGAGCGGCAGACTGTCGTCCTCCGCCACCAGCGAAGTGAAATAGTCGAGCATGCGCGTGGTCGTCATCACTGCGTTCGCCTTCTGAAATACGCGTATTTAAAGCCCATTGCGGAGAGCATACCGAAATATAGCGCAGCGAATACAACCAGGCTGGCCCCAAGAAGCGCAATGCGCTGCAGCGGTGCGGCGCGCATTCCGATCCAGTCGAACGCGCCCGCCACCATGTGCATGACTCCTGCCAGCACGAGGCATGCCCCGAGCAACTGGATGAAAAACCGCGTCCATCCCGGCGACGGCTGGTAAATTCCGCGCATCCTCAAGCCGATAAACAGCATGGTCGCATTCACGCACGCGCCCAGTCCAATGGAAAGCGTCAGCCCGGCGTGCGCGAATATGGGCACGAAAACCAGGTTGCTGATCTGGATCGCGATCAACACCACAATGCCGATAATCACTGGCGTCTTGATGTCCTGCTTCGCGTAGAAGCCCGGCGTCAGGATCTTGATCAGAATCAGCCCGACCAGCCCGATGCCGTACATCGCCAACGCGCGGCCGACCATGACCACCGAATTCGCATCGAATTTGCCGTAGCCGAAGAGCGTCGCCGTGAGCGGCTGGGCGAAGAAAAACAGCGCCACGGCGCTGGGCGCGGCCAGCAGGAACGTAATGCGCAGGCCCCAGTCGAGAAGCGCCGAATATTCGACCGTATCCTTGTCCACGTGCGCTTTCGAGAGGCTCGGCAGCAGGATCGTGCCGAGCGCGGCACCGAGCAGCGCGCTCGGGAATTCCATCAGGCGATCGGAGTAGTTGATCCACGACACCGCGCCCGCCCCAAGCCGCGACGCAATATTCGTATTGATGATCAGGCTCAGTTGCGCGACCGAGACGCCGAAGGTCATCGGCACCATCTTGATCAGCACGCGCTTGACCCCGGGATGACGCAGCGCCTTGACAAAATTCCAGCCGATGCGCGGAATCATGTCGATCTTTTTCAGCCCCGGCAGTTGCACCAGAAACTGAAGGATCCCGCCAGCAATCACCGCGTACGCCAACGCATAGATGGGCACTTTCAGATGCGGCGCGAGGAAAACCGCCGCCGCGATAAATGACACATTGAGCAGCACGGGCGCGAACGCGGGCAGCGAGAACTTCCGGTACGTGTTCAGCACGCCCGACGCCAGCGACGTCAGCGAAATGAAAATGATGTACGGGAACATGATCTGGGTCATGGTTACGGCGTAGCCGAACGCGCGGCCATCGTGTTCCAGGCCGGAGGCCACGGCGAACACGACCCACGACGCGCCCGCCACGCCCACCAGCGACACCACGGCGAGCGCCCAGGCAAGCACCGTGGACATTGCATCGACGAGCGCCTTGGTTGCGTCATGGCCCTCGGTGTTCTTGAACTCGGCGAGAATCGGCACGAAGGCCTGCGAGAACGCGCCTTCCGCGGACAGGCGCCGCAGCAGGTTCGGGATGCGAAAGGCGACGTAGAACGCGTCGGTGAATTGACTGGCGCCGAAAGCTCGCGCGATCAGCGTTTCTCGGATCAGGCCGGTCACGCGGGAAAGCAACGTGAATCCGCTGACCGTCAGGAGGGCTCGGAATAGATTCATGGGGCGCTTATTATACGGGCGGCACCATGAACGCAACGCGTTGCAACAATTCCCCATTGGTTAGAATTTGCAACCGCGATTTGCGAACGTGGTGTTATCGTGCGCTGCGCGGTGGTTGCGGGATGTTGCCTGCAACAAGTCCGGAAAAACCCTTCGTGCTTGCCAGTGCCATGATTTCGTTGCTATAATCGCCGGTTTCGAAGCTCCTGAATCCGCTTTCGGCACGGGTAAGCACATACCAGGCACTGCGGTTTCGCGTCTTCTTTCGACGTTTTTTGCGCTTTCGGGCAATCGATCCCGAGGGTTTGATCATAAACAGCGCATCGGATTGACCTCGTTTTATCTTGTGCGGAGCCGGGCCGGCATTGAGCTGGGCTCGCTCCGGAAGCTAAACGGGAAGCGCTGAAACACATAGCTGGAACAGGATAAGGAACCGTCATGGCAAATACCGCACAAGCTCGCAAGCGCGCCCGTCAAAGCGCGAAGGCAAACTCGCACAACTCGGCGCTGCGCTCGAAGTTCCGCACCGCCATCAAGGCAGTTCGCAAGGCAATCGACGCCGGCGACCAGGCCAAGGCTGCGGAAATCTACAAGACGTCGGTCAAGACCATCGACATCATTGCGGACAAGCGCATCGTTCACAAGAACAAGGCTGCTCGCCATAAGAGCCGTCTGTCGGCTGCCATCAAGGGTCTGCAAGCACCTGCTGCCTAAGGATTCCGGTTGCGGCCTGCCTCGCTTCACGCGTGACAGGCAGTTGCTTTTGCGTTGAAGTCAAAATTGAAGCATCGAGACTTTGATCTGCAGAAGCAGCAATAGAAAAACCCGCCAATGGCGGGTTTTTTGTCGTGCTTTCGGGGCGTGTATCGAAGCGCCCTCTTTACATCACGGCTGCTGCGTTCCGTGATGTGGCGGCAATTCGCAGGCTTCGGTCACGAGCAGATCGTTGTCCTTGGCGAAGTTCATCACAAAGTCGAAAGCCATGGGTTCGATATCGCGCAACCGCGAGTCGAGGATCACCGTCTTCACGTTGCCGAGCAAAGTAGGCCGCACGTAGATGGAATACTGCAGGCGCGCGTTAGGTCCGCGCTTCTTCGGGCCATAATCCGACATCACGCCGCAAAGCCGCTCCGACCAGTCACTTGGCCGAAAGGTCTTGCCGTTCGACGTAACGCCCTGGATAAAGTATTCGGTTGGGGTTGTTTCGGCCATGTAGGAATACCTGTTTGACGACCGGCGGAGACCGCCGGCAAACGCGCATGCACGATTGGCAAGGTGACCCGAAAGAAACTGAGCCCGGCTTGGTGACCCTTGTCTCAGTGAAAACCGCGGTGAAACCTGGCGTTCAATAAGCCCCGACAAGCCCATTCTCGACATGATTCACGGCTTACCTTTGGCAGGCAGCGGTACGCGAACATGGATGTCCGCCTATGTCTGCAGAAGCGCAGACATCTGCCGCAAAAGGATACAAAAGCCGCTATGAAGCCGTGCTGAAAGCAGTCGAAAGGTATCAGGACTGCCGGAGAAACGAGGCTGATTATACAGCAGAGGGCCTTTTTCCGCACTGCACACAAAGCCGCTGAACCACGCCAGACGGGCTGCAGGACGGCATACCGCGACGCATGGGACAGCGAGCACTGGCTATTTGGCCGGCTCGTCAAATGGCAAAATTTCCTTTATGCTGAAATTCGATACCACCACGACGGCGGCGCCGTCCGGCGAAATTTGCCGGCTGAAGCCGCCGTACGCATTTCATGACCGAAAAAAAAATTCGCCACTATCTGCAGTTCAAGGATTTCTCCCTCGACGATTATGATTACGTGCTCGAACGCGCACGCATTCTGAAGCGCAAGTTCAAGAGCTACGAAACCTATCATCCGCTGCACGACCGGACGCTGGCGATGATCTTCGAGAAGAACTCAACGCGTACGCGGCTTTCGTTCGAAGCGGGCATCTTCCAGCTTGGCGGTCACGCAGTGTTTCTCAGCACGCGCGACACGCAACTCGGGCGAGGCGAACCCATCGAGGACGCGGCGCAAGTGGTCTCGCGCATGGTCGACATCATCATGATCCGCACGTTCGGCCAGCACATCATCCAGCGGTTCGCCGAAAATTCGCGCGTGCCGGTAATCAATGGGCTGACGAACGAATATCATCCGTGTCAGGTTCTCGCCGACGTCTTCACGTACTACGAATTGCGCGGCCCTATTGCGGGGAAAACCGTGGCCTGGGTGGGCGATGCCAACAACATGCTGTACACGTGGATCGAGGCCGCGCAGATTCTCGGCTTCAAGTTGCGTCTTTCCACGCCGCCCGGTTATTCGCTCGACCCGGCGCTCGTGGCCCCGGAAAGCGCGCCGTTCTATGAAGAGTTCGCCGATCCGAACGACGCCTGCACCGGCGCGGATCTGGTCACCACGGACGTGTGGACCAGCATGGGTTTTGAAGCCGAGAACGAAGTGCGCAAGAAGGCATTCGCCGACTGGTGCGTTGACGCGGACATGATGGCGCGCGCAAACCCCGACGCACTGTTCATGCATTGCCTGCCGGCGCATCGCGGAGAAGAAGTGAGCGCGGAAGTGATCGACGGTCCGCAGAGCGTGGTCTGGGACGAAGCAGAAAACCGCCTGCATGTTCAGAAGGCGTTAATGGAATACCTGCTGCTCGGCAAACTCAATCATTGAGGCCGGGTTGAAACGCCGTATCGTCCCGAAAATGCGGAATGGCCGCCATTTAGTGTCAAAATAGCGGTTTTCCGCGCGCTGTCAGCCCGGCGCACACCGTTTTCCAGCCATACGAGTTCACCATGAGCGATATCAAAAAAGTCGTGCTCGCCTACTCGGGCGGCCTCGATACCTCCGTCATCCTGAAGTGGTTGCAAGACAACTACGACGCTGAAGTCGTGACGTTCACCGCTGACATTGGTCAGGGCGAAGAACTCGAACCGGCGCGCAAGAAAGCGCTGCAACTCGGCATCAAGCAGGACAACATTTTTATCGAAGATCTGCGTGAGGAGTTCGTGCGCGACTTCGTGTTTCCAATGTTCCGTGCCAACACGATCTACGAAGGCGAATATCTGCTCGGGACGTCGATTGCGCGGCCGTTGATAGCGAAACGCCAGATCGAGATCGCGCGTGCCGTGGGTGCGCAAGCCGTGTCGCATGGCGCGACCGGCAAGGGTAACGATCAGGTGCGTTTCGAGCTGGGTTATTACTCGCTCGAACCGGGCATCAAGGTGATCGCGCCGTGGCGTGAATGGGATCTGCTGTCGCGTGAAAAGCTGCTGGCTTACGCCGAAAAAGCGGGCATTCCAATTGAAATGAAGCACAAGCAAGGCGGCGCGCCCTACTCCATGGACGCGAACCTGCTGCACATTTCGTTCGAAGGCCGTCATCTGGAAGATCCGAAGGCCGAAGCCGAAGCGGACATGTGGCGCTGGACCGTTGCGCCGGAAGACGCGCCGGACGCGCCGGAATATCTGGATATCGAATTCGAAAAGGGCGATCCGGTTGCGTTGAACGGCAAGCGTTTGTCGCCAGCGGACATGCTGACCGAATTGAACGCGATTGGCGGCAAGCACGGCATTGGACGGCTGGATCTGGTCGAGAACCGCTATGTCGGCATGAAGTCGCGCGGATGTTACGAAACGCCGGGCGGCACGATCATGCTCAAGGCGCATCGTGGAATCGAGTCGATCACGCTGGATCGTGAAGTCGCGCACCTGAAGGACGATCTGATGCCGCGTTACGCCTCGCTAATTTACAACGGCTACTGGTGGAGCCCGGAGCGGCGCGCGCTGCAAGTGCTGATCGATCACACGCAGGACAAGGTGAACGGCTGGACGCGCGTGAAGCTTTATAAGGGCAGCGTGACGGTAGTGGCGCGCGATTCGAAGGAAACGCTGTTCGACAAGAACATCGCCACGTTCGACGACGACGGCGGCGCGTACGATCAAGCCGATGCTGGCGGGTTCATCAAGCTGAATGCGTTGCGCATGCGGATTGCGGAGAATGCGCGTCGCAAGCGTGGTGGCTGAGCGCAGGGTTAAGTGCTGTGCTTAAGTGCTAATGAATGCTCGAAGGAATGCTCGAAGTTGAAGTGAAAAACCCGCCTCCCGGCGGGTTTTTCGTTTGCAGCGGTCAGCGCCGCGTCAAAGACATACGGGTTCCGTCTCAAGCTCTACGGCGAAGCGCGCGTACACGTCGCGTTTAATGGTATCGGCGAGTTCGAGGATTTGTGCGCCCGACGCGCCGCCGCGATTGACCAGCACCAGCGCCTGCCGGTCGTGAACGGCAGCGGCGCCAATGGAGCGGCCTTTCCACCCGCATCGGTCGATCAACCAGCCTGCCGCGAGTTTAAACTGTCCGTCCGGCTGCTTGTAAGAGACAAGGTCCGGCTCGCGCGCCTTGAGCGCACTGAACTCGGCCGCGCCGATCACCGGGTTCTTGAAGAAACTCCCCGCGTTTCCAAGCACACGCCAGTCGGGCAGCTTTGCCTGACGCACGGCGACGACTGCGTCGAAGATAGCCTGCGGACTGTCCGATGAACCGTTCTCGAGTACCCGCGCGATATCCGCGTATTCCGCGCGAGGCACCCATTTTTTCGGCAAACGAAACGTTACCGATACGATCACAAAACGCCCGCGCCCTTCCCGCTTGAAAAAGCTGTCGCGGTAACCGAACGCGCACGCGTTGGAATCGAATTCGCGCATGTCTCCCGTCGACAATTCGACGGCCCGAAGCGTGTCAAAGCGCTCGCCCATTTCAAGACCGTACGCGCCGATGTTCTGGATAGGGGCCGCGCCCACCGTCCCTGGAATCAACGCGAGATTCTCCAGCCCGGGCAGGCCTTGCGACAAGGTCCATGCGACGAATTCGTGCCAGTTTTCTCCCGCACCCGCCTCCACGTAGACGGCATCCGCGTCTTCGCGAATGACATGGCGGCCGCGCAATTCCATCAGCAGGGCAAGACCGTCGAAGTCCTGCGTCAACACCACGTTGCTGCCGCCGCCAAGCACCAGCCGCGCCGCGTTCTTGACGCGTTCGTCACGGGCGAGCGATGCGATTTGTGCTTCTTCCGTCAGCCGAACGGCATATTTGGCGCGGACATCGAAACCGAAGGTGTTGTGCGCGAGCAGCGGGTAATCGGAGAGGAGTTCGTACTCGGGCATTGAGGCAACACTAGGAGTGGTCTTGGGCAAACGGCGACGGCATCGGTAGAATGACGTTGGTTAGTGATTATAGCGAGTGCGTGCGGGCAATCTGGCGCCTCGCCTCAACGAAGGGGAATGCAAATGCCATCGTTTGACGTCGTCAGCGAAGCAAACATGATCGAGGTGAAAAACGCCATCGAGCAGTCGAACAAGGAAATTTCCACGCGCTTCGACTTCAAGGGTTCGGACGCGCGCATCGAGCAAAAAGATCGTGACCTGACGCTTTTTGCCGACGACGATTTCAAGCTCGGCCAGGTCAAGGACGTGATGTTGTCGAAGCTGGCCAAGCGCAACGTGGACGTGCGGTTTCTGGATTACGGCAAGATCGAGAAGATTGGCGGCGACAAGCTGAAGCAGGTTGTCGAGATCAAGAAAGGCGTGACCGGCGATCTGGCGAAGAAAATCGTCAAGCTGGTCAAGGACAGCAAGATCAAGGTCCAGGCGAGCATTCAGGGCGACGCGGTGCGCATCAACGGCACAAAGCGCGACGATCTGCAAAGTGCGATCGCGATGCTGAAGAAAGACGTGACAGACGCGCCGCTGGATTTTAATAACTTCCGGGACTGATGGTTCAAGACGAGCGTAATGCATTGAGTCAGGAAAGCCGCCTTACAGGCGGCTTTCCTGTATGCAGGTCTGGCTATCAAGACGCTTCTGTCGCCGCCTTCTTCTGCCCGATCCTGCTTTCTTTCCCGTCGAGCAACTTCTTGATATTGCCGCGATGCCGCCAGATCAAGAGCGCGCTCATGGCAGCAACGGCTAGCGATATACGACTCGGTCCAAACAGGAATACGTCGAAGAAAGGCGCAAATACCGCCGATACCAACGCCGCCAACGACGAATACCGGAAGAAGAAAGCGATGATTACCCATGTCAGCAACGTCGCCAGCCCGAGCACGGGGTGAATCGCAAGCAGCACGCCCGCCGCGGTTGCAACGCCCTTCCCGCCCTGGAATCTGAAGAATATCGGATAAAGGTGCCCCAGAAACACGGCGATGGCCGCAAGCGCAATGGCCGTGGAATCGAGCCCGAAGCGCGCGCCGAAGTGCACGACAAGCCATACCGCGAGCCAGCCCTTGAAGGCGTCGCCAAGCAGGGTAAGCACCGCAGCGAGCTTGTTCCCCGTGCGCAGCACGTTCGTTGCGCCCGGATTTCCCGAGCCGTACGAACGCGGATCGGCGAGACCCATGGCCGAACTCACCACGACCGCAAACGAGATCGAGCCGATCAAATAAGCCAGCACAGCGACAATCACATTGTTCATTGATTTCTTCTTATCGTCGAATACAAAAGCGGAACTTCAGGACGCGCATTTTAATCGACGCTTGCGCAATTCACGGGCGTGGCTTTCAGCAACTCGGTCAATACCCGCGGCCTGATGCTCATCAGATACCCGCGCCGCCCGCCGTTCAGATAAATCTGGTCGAGATCGAAAATACTGGATTCCACATAAACCGGCATGGCTTTTCGCGTACCGAATGGCGACGTGCCGCCGATCAGGAATCCCGAGTGCCGGTTCGCGACTTCGGGCTTGCACGGCTCGACACGCTTGGCTCCAATCTGCCGCGCGAGATTCTTCGTCGACACGGTTTTGTCGCCATGCATGAGCACGATCAGCGGCTTTGCGTGCTCGTCCTCCATCACCAGCGTCTTCACCACGGAATGCTCATCTACACCAAGCTGACGCGCCGATTCCTCGGTGCCGCCATGCTCGACATACTCGTAAGGATGTTCGCCAAACTCGACCTTGTGCCGACGCAAAAATTGCGTCGCAGGCGTTTCGGAAATGTGTTTTACCTTGGACATGACGGCATTGTAGCGGCGCGAAAGCACGGCCACCATCGGCCAAACGGCCAATTGTGCGAGCCGATTTACTGTGGCACGATCGTTCGCAAATGCCTGTACAGGCCGAGCTACCCGGGAGATTTAACGTGATTCGCGATTCAGAAACGCAGACGCTGCTCGAAGATGCCATCCGCCGCTTCGTGCGCGAAACGCTCGTGCCGCGCGAAGCCGAAGTGGACGAAACCGACCAGATTCCCGCCGATGTCCTGGCCGCCATGCGCGAAATTGGCTTGTTTGGTTTGACGATTCCGGAAGCGTACGGCGGCCTTGGCCTGACCATGGAGGAAGAAGTGCGCGTGGCGTTCGAACTCGGCCAGACGTCGCCGGCGTTCAGGTCGGTGATCGGGACAAACAACGGCATTGGTTCCATCGGCATATTGCTTGACGGCAGCGAGGAACAGAAGCGCCACTATTTGCCGAAACTGGCGGCTGGCGATCTGATCGGCTCATTCTGCCTGACCGAGCCGGATTCGGGCTCGGACGCGGCGTCGCTGAAAACCACCGCACGCCGCGACGGCGACCAGTACGTGCTGAACGGCACGAAGCGCTACATCACGAATGCGCCGGAAGCGGGCATCTATACCGTGATGGCACGCACGAGCGACGCGAAAGGCGCGAGCGGCATTTCGGCGTTTATCGTGGAGCGTGAATCGCCGGGCTTGTCGCTTGGAAAACCCGACAAAAAGATGGGCCAGCGCGGCGCGCATACGTGCGACGTGATCTTCGAGAATTGCCGCATTCCAGCCGGGCAATTGATTGGCGGCGTGGAAGGCGTCGGCTTCAAGACGGCCATGAAAGTGCTCGACAAAGGCCGCCTGCACATTGCCGCCGTGGCTATCGGCGCGGCCAAGCGAATGCTGCGCGACGCGCTCGCCTATGCCACCGAACGCAAGCAGTTTGGCCAGCCTATTGTTGAATTCCAGCTCGTTCAGGCCATGCTCGCCGACAGCAAGACGGAGATTTACGCGGCCGAGTGCATGGTGCTCGACGCCGCGCGCCGCCGCGACGATGGCCGCGACGTATCGGTGGAAGCATCATGCGCAAAATACTTCGCGACCGAAATGTGCGGCCGGGTGGCGGATCGCGCGGTGCAGATCCATGGCGGCGCAGGATATATCTCGGAATACGGCATCGAGCGGTTTTATCGCGATGTGCGATTGTTCCGGCTTTACGAAGGAACGTCGCAGATTCAGCAGGTCATCATTGCGCGCGGCTTGATGCGCGGCACGGAGATTTAAGATGGATATTGATGTTGATGCATTGCTCAGCGCGCTGCCCAGGCGAATCTCGGATATTCCCGCGCGTCTCGCCGCGCGCGATCCGGACCATGTCGTGCTGACCGAAGACGGGCGGCGATTGAACGCCGCGCAATTGGTGGATGCCGTCAATGAGACCGCGAATCAGCTTGCCGAACTTGGCGTGAAAGGCGGCGATCGCGTGATGATCGTGAGTGAGAATTGCATTGCGCAGGTGGTGCTGATGTTCGCGGCCGCGAAGCTCGACGCATGGTGTTTGCTTGCGAACGCACGGCTTTCGCCAGGTGAAGCGGATGCCATTCGCGACCACGCAAAGCCACGAGTGGTGGCGTTTACGGTGGATTCATCGAAGGACGCGGCGAGCCACGCCGAGCGTCTGGGCGCTGTGCCGGGCGCTGCCGCATGGCGTTTCATTGTCGATGACACCGTCTTGCCCGAACCCGTTCATCAAGATCCCGCCCGCCAATGCGCAGCGCTGATCTACACCACGGGCACGACCGGTGCGCCGAAAGGTGTGATGCTCTCGCATCGGAATCTGCTGTTTATCGCGGCGATTTCCAGCACATTGCGACGCGTGACACCCGATGACGTGGTGTACGCCGTTCTGCCGATCACGCACGTCTATGGGCTGGCTTCCGTGTGTCTTGGCAGCTTGTATGCGGGCGCGACGCTCAGGCTCGCGCCGCGTTTCGCGCCCGATGCCGTGCTGCGTGCGCTGGCCGAAGAAACTGTCTCGATCTTTCAAGGCGTCCCTGCCATACACGCCAAGCTCGTCGAGCATGTGCAGGCGAGCGACACGCCCTGGCGCGCGCCCGCGTTGCGCTTTGCCTATTCGGGCGGCTCGCCGCTCGATCCCGCGTTGAAGACCCGCGTCGAGGCGCTATACAAAGTGCCGCTGCACAACGGCTACGGCATGACGGAAAGCAGCCCGACCATCGCGCAGACAATGCTTGACGCGCCGCGCGAGGATTGCGCGGCGGGTCATCCGATACCGGGCATCGAACTGCGTTTTGTCGGAATGGATGGCATTGATGTCCCCTCCGGCGAAGTCGGGGAACTGTGGGTGCGTGGGCCAAACGTCATGCTTGGCTATTACCGGAACGAAGCGCACACGCGCGCGACCGTCACCGAAGAAGGCTGGCTTCGAACCGGCGATCTGGCGCGGCTGGCGGCGGACGGCGCGCTGGTTATCGCGGGGCGCAGCAAGGAGCTGATCATCCGCTCGGGGTTCAATGTGTATCCGGCGGAAGTCGAAAATGTGTTAAACGCGCATCCCGGCGTGCTGCAATCGGCCGTGATCGGGCGCACGGTCGAGGGCAACGAGGAAGTGATCGCGTTCGTTGAACTGCTGCCCTCGGTGCATGCGCTACCCGATGACATTGTCGCGTGGTGCGCCGCGCGGCTCGCGCCCTACAAGCGTCCGGCGCAGATTCGCGTGCTGGCCGCGCTGCCGGCGGCGTCGACGGGAAAGGTGTTGAAGCACAAGTTGAGGGACGAGCTTTAGGCGATCACGCGGGGTGCTCACCCGCGCGGATGATGTTCCTTGTGCAAGGTCCGCAGCCGTTCGCGCGCCACGTGGGTGTAGATCTGCGTGGTCGAGATATCCGTGTGGCCAAGCAGCAACTGCACCACGCGCAAGTCCGCGCCGTGGTTCAGCAAGTGCGTGGCGAACGCGTGACGCAACGTATGCGGCGAAAGCGGCGCGCGCACGTCGCCGGTGAGTGCGTGGCGCTTGATGATGTTCCAGAACTGCTGTCGGGTCATGCCTTCGCCGCGCGTGGTCACGAACAGCGCGTCGGCGGCACGAGCGCCAAGCAACGCAGGACGCGATTCACGCAGATACCGCTCGATCCAGTCGTGCGCCACCGCGCCGAACGGGATCAGGCGCTCTTTCGAACCCTTGCCCATTACGCGCACCACGCCTTCGTTCAATCCGACTTCAACGGTCTTCAAGGTCACGAGTTCTGTTACGCGCAAACCGCTTGCGTACATCAGTTCGAGCATTGTGCGATCGCGCAGGCCGAGCGCAGTTTCCACGTCGGGCGCGTTGAGCAAGGCTTCGACTTGCGCTTCGTTCAGCGTCTTGGGAAAACGCGGTGCCTGTTTGGCCGAGCGCAGCTTGAGCGTGGGATCGGCCAGCGCGCGATGTTCCCGCAGCGCCCACGCGTAGTAGCGGCGAAACACGGACAAGCGGCGGTTCGCCGATGTCGCCTTGTCGGCGCGGCGGGCGGCGAGATACCCGTTCATGTCGGCTTCGGTGGCGGTATCGATATCCGCGCTACGTGTCTTCGATAACCACTGCGCAAAAAGCTTCAAATCCCGCCTGTAAGCCTCCAGCGAATTCTTCGCGAGGCCGTGTTCCAGCCAGAGGGCATCGCAAAAAAGGTCAATCGACGCGCTGCTCGACGTCATTTCCACCTTGCTTATGTCCTCGCTCAGGTCCATTCGTACATCCTTTAAGCGTTGCGTCATGCTGCCTGCCGTAGCGCCCATTGCACGTGCTCGCGCACAAGTGCCGACGCGTCCGCGGCGCGGGCGTTCAACGCGTCGCGTATTTCAGTGCGCGCCCCAGCGTCGAGCGAGGTGGAGCGTAACGCGTTGCCCATCGCCACCGCAATATTGCGCAACCATTGTTCGTGTCCAATACGGCGAATCGCGCTGCCTTGCATGCGTTCATCGAACTCGGCGGCGCTCCAGGCGAACAGCACGACGAGCGACGCGCGATCAAGCCCGTGCCGGACGTCGAAGTCCGCGACCGGCGCGACCTTCGCGAACTTGTTCCACGGACATACGAGCTGGCAATCGTCGCAACCATAAACCCGATTGCCGATCAGCGGCCGCATGTCCTCCGGAATACTGCCCTTCAATTCGATGGTGAGATACGAAATGCAGCGCCGCGCGTCCAGCCTGTAGGGCGCTACGATCGCTTGTGTAGGGCAGACGTCGATGCACCTCGTACAGCTTCCGCAATGCGAACCGTCGTGCTCAGGCGCGTTCTGCGAATTGGTTTCGGCGTCGGCGGGAAGCGCGATATCGACCAGAATCTCACCGATAAAAAACAGCGATCCCGCGTCGCGCTGCAACAGTAACGTGTGTTTGCCGCGCCAGCCGTTGCCGGCCTTTTGCGCCAGCTCGACTTCCAGAACGGGCGCGGAATCCGTGAACACGCGATACCCAAATGGCCCGATTTCAGCTTCGATGCGATCCGCCAGATGCTGCAAGCGGCCACGCATGACCTTGTGATAATCGCGGCCGCGCGCATACACCGACACGACGGCCTCGGCAGGTTCGCCGATGCGCGCCCACTCGGCCGCGCGCCAGTCCGCTGCGTGGAGATCGGCTGTCGAGGCACTTTCCGGCACCTTGCCAATCAGTGTCGATGCCGGCAGATAGGCCATCCGAACTGTAATAACACGTCGCGTACCGGCCAC
The DNA here is from genome assembly GCF_001544455.2 of Caballeronia sordidicola. GTDB lineage: Bacteria > Pseudomonadota > Gammaproteobacteria > Burkholderiales > Burkholderiaceae > Caballeronia > Caballeronia sordidicola. The sequence continues at coordinate 78,140 of NZ_FCOC02000020.1, read as the reverse complement.
AAGCTCGGCTGGCCTTGCGCGTTTCATCGCATGTTTGGCCATATAATCCATCTCGCCGTGATAGCCTGCTTCGAGCCACGACGCGAGGCCTTCTTCGGCATCCGTCAAGTCGGCGTCGCTGACGCCCACTGCACCGAACCCCAGTTCGCGCCCCCACGCCTTGATGCGCAGCGCGAGTTCAGCCAGCGCGGCTTCGTCATCAGGCCTGAAGCGGCGCGGGTTCCCGGCGGCGTTGTCTGACGCGCGCTCGTGTTCCACAGGGTGTTCCGGCAAACGGTTCATCACGACATTTTACGAGAATGCCCGACAGCCTCACTCGATCGATTGCAAATCCTCCCTCCGCGCTCCTCGAACGCCGCTTCGACCTGCCCGGCGAGGACGCAACGCTCGCGTTTGGTGGCTGCTTCGCGCAGGCCATTCTCAAGGTTCGCGGCGCAAATCCCAACGTGCCTGGCGAACGTTTTCCCGGTTTGCAGGTCCAGTTGACCGGTGACCTGGGCGCGGGCAAAACCACGCTCGTGCGCGCGACGCTGCGCGCGCTGGGTCATGCGGGCCGCGTGCGAAGTCCCACTTACACGCTGGTGGAACCGTATTCGCTAGCCACGCAAGCCGGTCCGCTCGAGCTGTATCACTTCGATCTTTATCGCTTCACCGATCCAGCCGAATGGGTCGATGCCGGCTTTCGCGAATACTTCGAATCAGGCGCGGTCTGCCTGATTGAATGGCCGCAGCGCGCAGGCGGATTGCTGGGTGTGCCGGATATCGAATTCAAGCTGGAACAGGAAGGCGAAGGCCGCGTGCTGACCGCGCGCGCGTTTAGCCAAACAGGAAAGTCATGTCTCGAAAGTTGTTGATCAAGCCTTTTCATTCGATCGAATCGACCGCCACCGCTTCGCACAACTGGCGCCGCCGCCAAGTGCTGCGCGCGGGGGCTTCGACCATTGCGCTGGCGCTGCTCGGGCCCAAGCTCGCGTATGCGAGTTCTGTGCTCGGCGTGCGCGTGTGGCCGGCGCGCGATTACACGCGCGTGACGATCGAGTCGGATCAACCGCTGCAGAACAACCAGCAATTGCTGCAAGGCCCGGACCGGCTCGTGGTCGACCTGAATGGACTGGATCTTGACCAGGCGCTGAAAGACCTCGTCTCGAAGATCACGCCGAACGATCCGCAAATCCAGTCGGTGCGTATCGGGCAATATCAGCCGCACGTGGTGCGCATGGTGTTCGACCTGAAGGGCGCGGTGAAACCGCAGGTGTTCACGCTGACGCCTATTGGCAGCTACAAGTATCGGCTGGTCTTCGATCTGTATCCGGCGGTCGCTCCTGATCCGCTCATGGATCTGCTCGCCCAGTCCGAGCACAAGCAGCAGGCTATTGACCAGAGCAACCCCAATCCGACCCAGCCGCCCGCTACCCTGGCTGGTCCCGCGACCGCGCCCAAGTCCAACGCGCCGGACAACACCGACGAGTTTTTCCAGAAATATGCGCAGGCCGACGACTTGCCGCGTGCGCCCGCGGGGGCGCCAGCTGCGCCCGCCGTGCCTCTCGCCAAGCCCCGCCCGACGATCAAGCCCGCGCCGCCAACGGCCATTGCAAAGGGCGACTCATCCGATAACGACACGAGCGACGACTATGGCTTCGCCAATCCGAAAGGCGGCAAAGCCGGTACGACGCGCCTGCTTACGGTGGCCATCGACCCGGGTCATGGCGGCGAGGATCCGGGCGCGATTGGCGGCGGCGGCACATACGAAAAGCACATCGCGCTCGACATTGCCAAGAAACTGCGCGCCAAGATCGATGCCCAGCCCAACATGCGCGCCATGATGACGCGCGACAACGATTTCTTCGTGCCGCTCAACGTGCGCGTGCAGAAGGCGCGTCGCGTGGGCGCGGACCTGTTCGTATCCATTCACGCCGACGCGTTCACCACGCCTTCGGCACGCGGGTCGTCCGTGTTCGCGTTGTCGGATCACGGTGCATCGAGCGCAGCGGCGCGCTGGATGGCGAACAAGGAAAATGCGTCAGACTCCATTGGCGGTATCAACGTGACGACGCAGGATGCAAGCGTGAACCGCGCGTTATTCGATATGTCCACGACCGCCCAGATCCGCGATTCCATGCGCTACGGCAACTTCGTGCTCAACGAGATCGGCGACATCAACAAGCTGCACAAAGGCTCGGTGGAACAAGCCGGTTTTGCCGTGCTGAAGGCGCCGGACATTCCATCCATTCTGGTGGAGACGGCGTTTATCAGTAACCCGGAAGAGGAGCAGCGCCTGAACGACGACGCCTACCGCGACAAGATGGCCAACGCGATCATGAAAGGTATCAAGCGGTATTTCGCCGCGAATCCGCCGTTGGCGAAGAGCCGGATGACGTAACAAGCATGCCGGCGCTTCAGCGCGCCGGCATCAACCGCTGCCTGAGCCACCCGCCAAACACATTCACACAAAGTCCGGCCATCACAAGGACCGCGCCCAGAAACTGCATTGACGTGAGACCTTCGTCGAGCAGCAACGCGGCCGACGCCAGTCCCACAATGGGCACGAGCAGCGAAAACGGTGCGACCTGACTTGCCGGATAACGCCCAAGCAATTTTCCCCACAACGTGTAGCCGAGCATTGTCGCGATAAACGCCAGATATACGATCGCGAAAACCGAGGTCAATGAAATGGCCGACAGGCTCGCCTCAATGCGGGCGGGCCCTTCCATCATCAGCGACAAAGCCAGGAACGGCAGCGGCGGCACAAGACTCGCCCATACGACGAGCGACAGCAAATCGACCTTGCCCATGCGCTTGGTGATGACATTCCCCATGCCCCACATTGCCGATGCCACGAGCGTCAGCAGGAATCCCGCGACCGTCATGGCGTGACCCGCCTGCACGCCGATCACGGCCAGCCCGAACGCGGCAATCAACAAGCCCGCGACGTTCGGCCCGCGAATTTTCTCGCCCAGGATCACGGCGGCGAAGATCAGCGTGAAGAAGGCTTGCGCCTGCAGCACCAGCGACGCGAGACCGGCTGGCATGCCAACGGACATCGCGTAGAAAAGCAGCACGAACTGACCGAGGGAAATGGTCGCACCGTATGCGACCACCCACCAAAATCCGACAGCCGGGCGCTTGATGAAAAATACCGCCGGGAAAGCCACGAGCGCGAATCGCAATGCGCCAAGAAGCATGGGTGGAACGCCGTGCAAACCAACCTTGATCACGACGAAGTTCACGCCCCAGGCGAGAATCACAATCAGTGCGGACAACAAATCCTTGGGCGACACAGCCATCTCCGTGAGTTGTATTCAGTGCTTGCCCGATCCGATCCACCGCGTGTGGCGCGGCGAAAATCCGACCGGACAAGTCGACACTTTAGCGGACGATTTTGCAAACGCGTTGTACAAACTCACGTCATGACCCATTCGGACAAGGCGTGAGTACACCGTTTCGCGCAAAGAAAAAGCGCTTGTGCCGGGTTCGGCACAAGCGCTTGCTTTCAGCTTTTTGACTCAGGAATTACTTGCCCTGGCCGTTCTCCACCGCTGCGCTGGCGCCGGTTTCAACGGCCGGCGTCTTGCTCTTGTTAGCCGATAAACCATTGGACGACTTGTTGGTGCCGTGGCGTTGTGCACGGTGTTTCTTCGTCGGTGCTGCCGTGCCGTCGGTGCTTTGCGACATTGCGCCGGAACTGTCCGCGCCCGTGGAGTTGCCGCTCGATGTTTGCGCGAAAGTGGCGCTGCTGGCAGCAAGAAGTCCAGCCGTAAGGGCAATCAAAAGCGTATTTTTGGTCATTGTGAGACTCCAATGTGTGCAAGGGACTGTCAAGTAGCGTGTTTCTTCGGGAATTGCGGAAATCATCGACACGACGACGAACCATAGACCTGATGGCCTATAGCTCGGATAACGCTTGCATGCTTCAACTCGGCGCCCAGTAGAATTGCAGTTCCAAGTTCGCAACCGGGCGTTCACATGTCTTCCACAATCGAAGCGTTTCTCAAGCCACATCAGCACGACGTCGGCGGCCTTATCGTGCGGCGTGTGTTGCCCGCATTGGCCGTCCGCACCGTCGGACCGTTCATCTTCTTCGACCATATCGGCCCCGCAACGCTCGTGCCCGGCGTGGGACTCGACGTCCGGCCGCATCCGCACATCGGGCTTGCAACGGTGACCTATTTGTTCGAGGGCGCGATCATGCACCGCGACAGCGTGGGTTCCGTGCAGAAAATCTCGCCGGGCGACGTGAACTGGATGACGGCGGGGCGCGGTATCGTGCACTCGGAACGCACGCCGGACGAGGAACGCGCTGCCGGCCAGACCATGCACGGCATCCAGACCTGGGTTGGCTTGCCGGTCAAGGACGAAGAAGTCGAGCCGTCGTTCGAGCATCATCCGGCGGCGGCTCTACCGTTAATCGAGCGCAACGGCGTGAAATTGCGGGTGATTGCGGGCAGCGCGTTTGGCGAAACAGCGCCGACCACCACGTTCTCGCCAACGCTGTATGTGGCGGCGGAATTTTCCCCGGACAGCGCCGTCACGCTCGACACGGAGCATGAAGAACGCGGCGTGTATTTGCTGCAGGGCGACCTCACCATCAACGGCGACGCGTTGCCTGCCGGTCAGATGGCCGTGCTGAAAAGCGGGTTTTCAGCCGATCTGCGCAGCACGTATGGCGCTCTCGCCATGTTGCTGGGCGGCGCGCCGCTCGACGGACACAGGTTCATCGAGTGGAATTTCGTTTCGAGTTCGAAGGAAAAAATCGCGGCCGCGAAAGAGGCCTGGAGCGAGCAGCGAATGGGGAGCGTGCCTGGCGAAACGGAGTTCATCCCGTTGCCGGCGCCGCGCCGCGAGGGCAATGCACCGGAAGCGTGAGCCCGTGGTGAGCTCAGTATTTCAGATAGCGCTGGGGTGTTTCGCCCATGGACTTCTTGAACATCGTGATGAAGGCGCTCGCGTTCTGGTAGCCGAGTTCCATCGCGATAGTGGCGACCGGCATCCCTTGAGCGAGCCGCGATACGGCCTCCACAAGCCGTAACTGCTGGCGCCATTGCCCAAAGGTCAACCCGGTTTCTTCCTTGAAAAGCCGGGCGAGCGTGCGTTCGCTTGCACCGACCCGATCTCCCCACGTTCCCAATGAATCGGCGTTCGCTGGGTCTGCGATCAGCAGCTCGCAAATCTGACGCAAGCGCCGGTCAGCGGGCAACGGCAGCTTGACGCCGTGGGCCAGCGGCGCGTTCTTCAGTTCGCTGACCAGGAGCGGCGTGATGAGCGTTGCGCGGCTCTCGTGCGGCGTGCTCCGGTCCTCGACCATTGCGGCAACCAGCGCCTGTAACAGCGGCGAAACCGCGAGAACGCGGCACTCCGGGCTCGTCCATGGCGCGGCATCGCCTTCGAAATACAGACTGTGCATGGTTACGTCGCCGACCGCATGCAACTCATGCGCAATACCCGGCGCGAGCCAGAGGCCCAATTGCGGCCCAAGTGTCCACACCCCGATAGGCGTCACCACACGCAGCACGCCATGCGCGCTGAACACGAATTGCGCCTCTTCGTGCAAATGCCACGGTTCGCGGGCGCCATCGGTGTAATCGCGTTTTGCAGCCACAACGGGACGCGACATCCGTCGCACTTCCCGGCTGGGACGCTGCAGTTGCATGGGACTGACCGGTAATAATTGCATCATTTTTCAGCCAAAATTTGTCTGTCTTGCGAAACTTCTTGGCGATACTTTTCGGGATTGCGTCGCTTATCCTATTTTGCGACGAACCAAGGCAGTTTTACCAGCAAAAATAGAAATGATTCGCAATCGCGTTTGTTGGATCTTCCCAGATTGCGATCAACATCGATTTCACAAGGACCAGATAGATGAAGCGGGCGAAGTGCGTGACTGAGAAGCGGGCGGGAAGCATGGCCGGATGGCGGCTGTTGCCAATCGCAGCCGGGGTGATGTTCGCGAATGCGGGATGGGCGCAGTCATCGGCCACAGCCGCGAGTGCATCCGACGCAACCAACGCCGCCGCGCCACAATTGCCGCCGGTCGTCGTGCAGGAAAAGCGCGAAGCGCAAACCGGCACCGGGCCGGTTTCGGGTTACGTCGCGACGCAGAGCACGGCGGGAACCAAGACCGATACCGCGCTGATCAAGACGCCGCAAAACATCTCGGTCGTGACGCGCGATCAGATGGACATCCAGAACGTGCAGAGCGTGGCTCAGGCGCTGCGCTATACATCGGGCATCAATCCGGAGCAACGCGGCACGAACACGGATTCGCTCGAGTATCTGTACGCGCGCGGTTTTCTCGTCGATGAATTCTGGAACGGCCTGCGCACGCCCGGGCCCGCCGGAGGCTTCGGCTATAACGTGACGAGCTTCGATCCGTATATGTTCGAGCGCATCGAGTTGCTTCACGGGCCGGCGTCGGTGCTGTACGGTCAGGGCTCGCCTGGCGGGACCGTGAATCTGGTCAGCAAGATGCCAACGGCCGAACCGCTTCATGAGGTTGGAATCCAGACGGGCAGCTATGGACGTCTGCAAGGATTCTTCGACTTCAGCGGTCCCGTGGATAAAGACGGCAAGGTCCTGTACCGCCTGACAGCCGACGGATTCAACACGGGCACGCAGACGGATTATGTGAACCAGCAACGTTTCGCCATTGCGCCGAGCATCACGTGGAAGCCGACGAAGGACACGACCTTCACGCTGTACGCCAACTATCAGGCCGACCCGGAAGCGGGCATCTATAACTTCGTGCCGGTCGTCGGCACGATCCAGACCGGCGTGGCGCAATTGCCGCGCAGCTTTTATCCGGGCGAGCCGAGCTTCGACAGTTTCCGCAAGACCCAGGAGTCGATTGGATACCAGCTCGATCATCGGCTGAACGACGTGTGGTCGTTCAAGCAAAGCTACCGGTTCCTTCACAACAGCGAGACCGTGCAATACGTCGCCGACGACCTCGGCTACATCAACAACGGCACCGCCCTCGCTCGCGAGACCTACATGAACAGCGGCCGCGTGAACTCGCACACGGTGGACAACCAGGCAACCGCGCGTTTCAACACGGGACCGGTCGCGCATCAGGCGACGGTGGGTATCGATTACCAGAACATTCAGTTCGACCACGTTTTCCTTGGCGACTTTGGCGACACCACGCCGCCGCTCAACATCACCAATCCGCAGTACGGCCAGACCATTCCGTATCCGACAATCATGTTCGCCACATCGAACAAGCAGTCGATCAAGCAGCTTGGCGCTTATGCGCAGGATCAACTCGATATAGGCCGATGGTCACTGCTGCTCGGCCTGCGCGAGGACTGGACCAACGAGGATGCCCAGTCCTACAAGACCGGCGCGTTGACCAGCCAGTTCAATCGCGCATTCACCTGGCGCGCCGGTGGCGTGTACCAGTTCGAGAGCGGCATTGCGCCCTACGCCAGCTACTCGAAGTCGTTCCAGCCGCAGGTCGGTTCGTCGTTCAGCGGACAATCGTTCAATCCCACTACCGGCGAACAATATGAAGTCGGCGTGAAATTCCAGCCGAAGGGCTACAACAGTTTCGTCACGGTATCGGCGTTCCACTTGACGCAGCAAAACGTGCTGACGACCGACCCGGTCAACGTGAACTTCCAGGTCCAGACCGGCGAAGTGCGTTCGCAAGGCTTTGAAGTCGAGGCCCACGCGAGTCTGACCAACAACCTGCAACTGATCGCGAGCTACACATACACGAACTTGCTGAACACAAAGAGCAACTCGAGCAATCTCGACAAGGTGCCGGTCGGCATTCCGCGCAACACGGCCTCACTGTGGGCGGATTATCTGATGGCGGCCGGCCCGCTTGCCGGTCTGCAGCTTGGCGCAGGCGTGCGCTACATAGGCGGGTCTTATGGCGATACCGCAAATTCATTGCTGACGTCATCGGCTACGTTGATCGATCTGGCGGTGCGCTACGACCTCGGCCGCTCCGTCTTCAACCTGCATGGCTGGACCGCGTCGCTCAATGCAAGCAACCTGCTGGACCGGCACTACATGGCGTCGTGCAGTGCGGGTTCGTGCAACTGGGGCCAGGGGCGGCTCGTCCTCGCGGGGCTGAAGTACCAATGGTGATCCGTATTACCCGCTTTCGATGCGCGGCGGCATGAAGCGCCGCGCCTTGCTCACCTCGTTCGCAGCCGCGAGCCTGATGGCCGCGGCTTCGTCGTGCTGTGCGGCGGCCGGGGCTATGCCGACGCCGACGTCAAGGCGGATTGTCGTGCTCGACTGGAGTTTGACCGAGTTGTTGTTATCGGCGGGAATCGTGCCGGCCGGCGTCTCCAATCCGCAGGGCTTTCGCAAGGCGTACACGGCGTGCGACCTTCCGGCCGGCGTGGTCGACCTCGGGTTGATGTTCCAGCCAAACCTCGAACTGATGCTCGCGTTGAAGCCGGATGTGATCCTCGTCACGCCTGCGCACACGGCGTTGCTCGCGTCTCTTGAGCGCATCGCGCCGACGCTCACTTTCGGGCGATTCCACGGAAGTCCGGCGCCCTATTCCGCCGCGAAGACCGAGACGCTGGCGCTCGGCCAATTGTTCAGGCGGGAAAGCGCTGCGGCAAACGCAATCAAGACCGCGGACGCCGCGATCGCCCGCGCACGCGAGTCGATTGCAGCAACGCCGTCAACGCGCGCACGGCCGCTCTACTTGACGCGGTTTATCGATGAAACCCATGTCCGCGTGTACGGTCCGCGCAGCTTCTACGGGGAACTGCTGGCGCAGCTCGGACTTGATAACGCGTGGCGCGGGCGTGGCGCCTCTGCGGATTCCGCATATTCGACCACGAGCATTGAAGACCTCGATGCCGCGCCCGACTCCACGCTCGCCTATTTCGGACCGCTCGGCCCCGCTGCGTCCAGCATGATGAAGACCAGCCCGATCTGGAAAGCGATGCCATTTGCCAAACCCGGCGGCACGCTGGCCTTGCCGGGCGTGCCACCAGACGGTGGCACGCTTTCGGCCACCCGTTTCGCCGATGTCCTGGCCCGCGCGCTCACCGGTCTGGAAAGGACGCGCACATGAGCGAAGCCATGACCGTGCGCAGCCATTCCGTGCATCGTTCCCCGGCATTGACGGCCAGCGTCATCGTGCTGATTGCGATCCTGCTCACCATCGCGCGCCTTGAGGAACGACTGCCCGCGTCGCTCTGGTGGCACGCCGTGATCGCGCCGTCACCCACGGATCTACGCCAGCTTCTCGTACATTTCAGCGACATGCCGCGCATCGGCGTGATCTGGCTGTGCGGCGCCGCGCTCGGATTGGCGGGCGTCTCGACCCAGCAAGTGTTGCGCAACCCGCTCGCCGAACCGATGACCCTCGGCGTCTTCTCCGGCGCTTATCTGGCGTTATCGGTGGCGACGGTTTATGCGCCCGTCTGGCTCGCCTTCGGACGCGATGCCGTCGCGCTTGGCGGCGCGGCTCTCGCGCTGAGCTTCGTCTTCGCGCTGGCGGCACGGCGCGGCCTGTCGCCTTTCGCGCTCATCCTCGCGGGCATGATTGTCAACCTGTGCTGCAGCGCGTTCAGTTTTGCACTGGCGATCGCCCACTTCGACTTGCTCTCGGGCTTGATGATCTGGGGTGGCGGCGTGCTCACGCAGCATGACTGGCACGTCGCGCAGGCATTATTGCTGCGGCTTGCGCCATGCACGGCGATCCTGATCCTGTTCCTGCGTCCAATGGCCGCCTTCGACGCCGGCGACGCCGTCGCCAGCAGCCTTGGCGTCTCGTTGCGCACCACGCGCGGCGCGGTCCTTGCCCTGACGCTGCTGATTACCGCGTTCGTGGTGAGCGCAGTCGGCGTGCTGGGTTTTATTGGACTGGGGGCGCCCATGCTCGCCCGTCTTTCCGGCGCGCGGCGGCTGCGCGACCGCATGCTGTGGTCGCCGGTTCTCGGCGCGTCGCTGTTGTGGCTCGCCGACCAGATGACGCAGCACGTCTCGAGCTTCACCGGCGTCCTGGTTCCAGCGGGCGCGGTGATGACCTTGCTCGGCGCGCCAATGCTGCTGATCCTGATGAAGCGTTTGCGCGGACGCCCGGACCTTTCCCCCTCGCCAATACAGTCAAGCACCCCGAAACGCGCCCGCCTTGTTCCGATGTTCATCGTCATGATGCTTGTGCTCGCCCTCGCCATTGCGGGTTCGCTGACGCTCGGGCGCGGCCTTGACGGGTGGCATGCCGCGAGGCCATCGGAAATCGTCGCGCTGATGTTTCTTCGCGGCCCGCACGTGGTGGCGGCAATCAGTACAGGCATTGTTCTGGCGCTCGCCGGAGGCCTGTTGCAGCGCATGACCGGCAATCCGATGGCGAGTCCCGACCTGCTCGGCATCACGTCGGGCGGTGCGGTCGGATTGATTGGCGCGTTGTTCCTGAACGCTCATCCGGGACTGCCGGTTTTGCTGCTGTGGTGCGCGGCAGGCTCGGTCGCAACCCTGGCCGCCTTGCTGCTGTTCGCGCGCAAATCGGACTACGCGCCCGATACGCTCGTGCTCGGCGGGATTGCAATCAGCGCGGCGTTCCAGGCTATATCGACGATCGTCGTGGCAAGCGACGATCCCCGCGTGATCGTGCTTTACAACCTGCTCGCCGGCTCGACCTACAACGTCAGCGCAACGGCCGCGGGAATGGTCGCCGTGGTCGCGCTAGCCGCCCTCGCGCTCGTACCGTTCGCGCGGCGATGGCTCGATATCCTGCCGCTGGGCGCGGTGACATCGCGCAGTCTTGGTGTGGATCTCAGCGTCGCGCGCCTGTCGCTGCTCGTGGCAAGCGCCGTCATGACCGCGGCTGCCACGCTCGTGATCGGCCCGTTGTCGTTCGTCGGATTGATGGCGCCGCACATGGCGCGGATGCTCGGTCTGCAACGCGCGCAGTCCATGCTGTTCATGTCGGCGGGAATTGGCGCGCTTCTGATGGTCGCGTCCGACTGGATTGGCCGATGGATCCTGTTCCCGCAAGAAATGCCGGCGGGCGTGGTGGCCACCGTGCTTGGCGGTTCGTATCTGATCCTGGTCATGCTGAAAAGAAACTGAGCACGATCAAGCGCAACACGCATCAACCAACCGATCGCGCGTCAAAGAATGCGCGGCATATGTCCTCAAGGAGTTTCATGTCTTTACTCTTGAATCTCGCCCGTCAGTCGCGATGGCTTCTGCTGCTCGCACTGCTGACGAGCCTCGTGAGCGGATTCGGCAGCGCCGGGCTGGTCGCGCTGATCAACCAGGCGCTGGGTGCGTCGAATGCGCGGCTTGCCGAACTGGGCTGGCGATTCCTCGGGTTGAGCATCGCCGTGCTGGTGACGCGAACGCTGTCGCAGACACTCTTCATGTACCTCGGCCAGCGCGCGAAAGCCATGCTGCGCATGCGCACGATCCACCGGATTGGCGAGGCGTCGTTCCGGCATCTCGAACAACAGGGCGCGTCGCGTTCGCTTGCCGTGCTGACGCAGGATCTCGACACCATCGTCATGTTTTTTGTGAGCATGCCGTCGCTCACGATGCAAGGCGCGGTCATCGCCGGCTGCCTTGGTTATCTTGGTTATCTGTCGTGGAAAATCCTGCTGCTCGCTGCCGTCACGATTGCGATTGGCTCAATCGGCTTCCGGCTCGCGAACGGGCGCGCGTTGTTCCATCTGCGCGCGTCGAGAAAACGCGAGGACGACCTGGTCCGCCATTTCCGCGCACTGTTCGACGGCGCCAAGGAACTCAAGCTGCACCGCAAACGCAGGCAGGCTTTTATCGATGAAACCCTCGCCACCAACGTGGAAGCCGTCCGCGTCCAGCGCACGCGCGGTTACGTTCTGTACGCGGCGGCTGCGAGCTGGGGCAGCTTCATCCTGTTTGCGTTTATCGGCGTGACGCTGTTTGTGATCGCGCGCATGTTCCCGGTCGATACACACGTCATGTCAGGCTACGCCATGATCATCCTGTACATGATCATGCCAATCGAAGCGCTGCTTTCCGCGATTCCCAGCATTGGGTCGGCGCGCGTGGCGCTTGAGCGCATCGAGCAGGTCAACGCCGATCTGCCGACTGAAACGGCCATGACAGGACCCGCGGCGAATGCGTTCGAGAGCATCGTGCTCGATCGCGTGACGCACAGCTATTTCCGCGAAAAGGAAAACGAAGTCTTCACGCTGGGGCCGGTGAATCTGCGTCTTGAACCGGGCGAACTGGTGTATCTGATTGGCGGCAATGGCAGCGGCAAGACCACGCTCGCGAAGATCATCGTGGGTCTGTACGCACCTGAAAGCGGCCAGATCCTGCTGAATGGCGAGCCGGTTGGCGAGAAGGAACGCGATGCGTATCGCCAGCATTTCGCGGTCGTCTTCAACGACTTTCATCTGTTCGATACGCTGCTCGGCATGAAGCTCGACGGCATCGACAACAAAGCCCGCGCCTGGCTCGAACGCCTTCAGCTCGATCACAAGGTGAGCGTGAAGGATTCGGCGTTCTCCACGCTCGATCTGTCGCAAGGTCAGCGCAAGCGCCTGGCGCTGCTGGTGGCCTATCTGGAAGACCGTCCGTTCTACGTGTTCGACGAATGGGCCGCCGACCAGGACCCGTTGTTCAAGGACGTGTTCTACAAGCAATTGCTTCCCGACCTGAAAGCGCGCGGGAAAGCAGTGATCGTGATTACGCACGACGACCGGTATTTCCATCTGGCGGACCGTTACATCAAGCTCGACTACGGCCAGGTGGTGGAAACCGGCGCGGGTTCCGATCTGCACGACGCGCGCGACCGGCAGTTGTCGGGGACGCGCTTTTGATCTATCGGGATATCACTCATGTCAACGCCTGAACCCTCCTTCACGCTCAACGGCGTTTCATTCGAAGCCGGCGACAGGACGCTGCTGGAACCAATCTCCCTGATCCTGCCGAAGAAGCGCGTATGCGGCCTGATCGGCCATAACGGTTCGGGCAAATCGACGCTGATCAAACTGCTCGCGCGGCAACAATCGCCGACGTGCGGCCTCATCAAGTTCGATGGCAGACCGCTCGCCGACTGGGGCAAACGCGAACTCGCCAGGAAGATCGCGTATTTGCCGCAGCAATTGCCCGCCGTCGACGGCCTGACGGTGCGCGAGCTGGTGGCGCTCGGGCGTTATCCGTGGCATGGCGCGATCAAGCGTTTCACCGCGCTCGACCGCAGCAAGACGCATGAGGCAATGGAACTCACCGATGTCCTACAGTATGCCGATCGCGCCGTCGACAGCTTGTCCGGCGGCGAACGCCAGCGCGCGTGGATCGCGATGCTCGTCGCGCAGGACAGCGAATGCCTGCTGCTCGACGAGCCCATATCCGCACTCGATATCGCGCATCAGGTCGACGTGCTGTCGCTCGTTCGACGCCTGAGCGAAGAGCGCGGACTCGCGGTCGTCGCGGTCCTTCACGACATCAACATGGCCGCGCGTTTCTGCGACGACATCGTCGCCCTGAAGGGCGGGCGGATGCTGGCCCACGCGCCGTCGGCGCAGATCATGAGCGCCGGGACGCTCAGCGCCATCTACGACATTCCGATGGGCGTTTTCCACAGGCCAAACGGTGGAACGCCGCTCGGCTATGCGCACTGATCGTCCGGTCTCGAATGGCCACCCCTTGTATCCACGGAAAATCGCACAAGCTTCGACGTAGAATTGTCGTAATCGCTTTGTGCCCTTTTCTGTAAGACGTTTATGAGGAACACCATGGATACAACACTCGCCACGTTCGAACAGGATGTCATCACCGCGTCCACACTCGCGCCGGTCCTCGTGGATTTCTGGGCGCCGTGGTGCGGTCCGTGCAAGACGCTCGGGCCCATGCTCGAACGGCTGGAAGCAGAAGGCGCGGGAAAGTGGAAGCTGGTCAAGGTCAACGTGGATGAAAACCAGGAACTCGCAGCGCACTTCCAGGTACGCAGCATTCCGCACGTGATCGCGTTCGCGGATGGCCACGCGGTCGACCAGTTCATTGGCGTGCTGCCGGAAGGCCAGTTGCGCGCGTTTATAGAAAAGCTGGTTCCGGATGGCGCGGAAGCCGAGCGGCGCGCGGCGCAAGCGGCGTACGAGGCGGGCGAAACCGATCTGGCAATCGACCACATCAAGGCGGCGCTGGCGCTCGATCCGGGTTACGACGAAGCCCGGCTGGACCTGATCGAATGGTTGCTGGCAGCGGGCCGCACGGACGAGGCGCGCGACGAGGACAAGCTGTTGTCGCCGAAGACCACGCAAGGAATCGACGCCCGTTATAACGCGCTGAAAACAGAACTGGACGCCGCCGATGCCGCTGCAAGCCTGCCGCCCGCCGACGCCTTGATCGATGCAGTGAACGCCAATCCTGACGATCTTGAAGCCCGCTTTGCGCTGGCGAACCGCTTGATCGCGGGCCGCGACTATAACGGCGCGCTGGAGCATCTATTCGCGATCGTCACGCGCGATCGGGCTTTCATGGACGATGTCGGCCGAAAAACCATGCTGTCGGTATTCGGTTTGGCCGCGCATCAACCGGACGTGGTTTCGTTCTGGCGACGCAAGCTCAGCAGCGCGATGAACTGAAGCATGAATGTGCAACCGCTGATTCTTTCAAATGGATTAAATCAGCTTAAAACGGCGTCCCGCTAAATCGTGCTGGGATTCTTTAATGGCCGCTTTCCTGTAAAGGCAAAAGCGGCCATTAATTTATATGCTTTTTCACGCTTTAATTTCAGGCCGCTTCGCGAGTTCTCTCAACACATATGAAACCGCAGCCAGCCCAAAACTGGCGGTCACGCACACGCTCGAACCGAACCCAGCGCAATTCAATCCGACCGGCCCGGCATATCCCGGAGCGGTTTCAACGTGCTCGGCTTCCTCGCTGATGTCGCAGGCTGGCGCCTCCGGATAGATCAGCGGCTCCTCCGAGTACACGGCGCTCACCTTGAACCTGGACTTCGGCCCGCGCGGAAAACCGTGCGACTTGCGCAATTGCCCGCGTACCTTCGAGAGCAGCGGATCCTGAATCGTAAGCGCAAGATCGTCGATACGAATCCGGGTTGGGTCGAGTTGTCCGCCCGCGCCGCCAACGGTAATGAGCGGCTGATTGTGTTCCACGCACCACGCGATCAGCGCCGTTTTCGTACGAACGCTGTCAATGGCGTCGATGACGAAATCGAAACCGCCGCCCAATATCGCGTCGAAATTCGCGGGCTCCACGAAGTCCTCGACTTCCTCCACGCGGCAATCCGGGTCGATCAGCCGGATGCGCTCGGCCATGGCGCGGACCTTTGCCTTGCCGTAATTGCCGTCGAGCGCATGCACCTGCCGGTTGGTGTTGCTTTCGGCGACGTTGTCGAGGTCGATCAGCGTCAAGCGGCCAATCGCATTGCGCGCCAGCGCTTCGACCGCCCACGAACCTACGCCGCCAATGCCGATCACGGCAACGTGCGCGCGTTCGAACGCGGCAAGCCCGGCTGGCCCGTAAAGGCGAGCCACGCCGCCAAAGCGCCGGGCACGGTCGGCCGCTTCAAACTCCGGCGCAGCGGATGTAACATTCAAAGCGTCGGCAGATGCAGAAAAAGCGGTCATGAACGTTTCACAGGCAAAAAGGCGGAACTGACGCGCTATCACAACGATAGAAGCGCATATGAGCAGAAATTCGCCGAATTGCGTATTCTGCCTTATCGAAGATTGGACGTCGGAAATCAACGGCCGGTTTTTGAAAGGAATATGAAAAAATAATCGTCCGGGTTCGCGTCAATTTTTGTTGCACGGCTTCATGATCTGACTCAATAAAGGTCGAGGAGGCATTAGCCGTAAAGCGCAGGATTTGCAGACCTTGGCTATACTAATGCGATTGAAGTGCTTGCATAAAAAATGACTACCCTCGCTGACCTTCGAAAGAATTATTCCGTCGGATCGCTGGACGTATCCGACGTGGATCCGAATCCCATTCGGCAATTCGAAACATGGTTCGCGCAAGCGCTCGACTCGAAACTTCCCGAACCCAACACCATGACGCTTGCCACCGTCGACGAACGCGGTCGGCCTTCGGCGCGCATCGTGCTGATCAAGGGCGTTGACGATCGCGGGTTCGTATTCTTCACGAATTACCTCAGCCGCAAAGGCCATGAGCTCGCGAGCAACCCCACCGCGAGCCTGCTGTTTTACTGGATCGAACTCGAGCGCCAGGTGCGCGTCGAGGGCTCCGTCGTCAAAACAAGTCCGGAAGAAAGCGATGCGTATTTTGCGTCGCGCCCGCTTGGATCGCGAATAGGCGCGTGGGCGTCGGAGCAGAGTGAAGTGATCGAAAGCCGCGCGGTGCTAGAGGCCCGCGAGCGCGAACTGATCGCGAAATACGGTGACAACCCGCCGCGTCCTCCCCATTGGGGCGGATACCGGCTCGTTCCCGACACTATCGAATTCTGGCAGGGCCGTCCGTCACGGTTGCATGACCGTGTCGTCTATAAACGTGATGCACGCGAGCAAGCGGACAACGCCCGGCAATGGCGCATCGTCCGGCTATCGCCTTAGCGCCTGAAGGCGTCTTGAAGCGCTTTCGCAACCGTTTTTGCTTCGGTTGGCAGTAACAGACCTTTCGCCCGGTTCTTGACGAACCGACACCAGCGGCCCGCGTTGAATCGCGTTTCGTTGCGGCGTGTCTGAATGGTTGATGCGCAAGCGGAAAGACATCACGCGGCGATATGCAAACGTGCAGTGCAAGCGACCCGGTTTGGCTTCAATTTCATCTGAGCGCGGAGAACAAGCATGTTTTGGGAGAAAAAGCTGACGCAGTGGGTGCAGGACATCCGGGACCGGGCAAACCTGCCCGCCCGCCTGGTACTGTGGGATGGACAGCAACACGACTTCGGAAGTTTCGCGGCGCCGCAAGTTACGTTGCACGTGAAGAGCGCGACCGCTCTGCCTTATCTGCTCGAACCGAGTCTGGACAATCTCGGTGAAGCTTATGTGAAGGGCAAGATCGACATTGAAGGCAAGCTGTCCGACATCATCAACATTGGGTACGGCCTCGCCAAGAACACGGTCACCAGCGCGAGCAAGCTTGCCCGCGTGCGGCGTTACTTCAATCATACGAAGGCGTCGGACAAGAAGGCCATTCAGTACCACTACGATGTATCGAACGAGTTCTACGAGCTTTGGCTCGACAAGAACATGGTCTACTCGTGCGCGTACTTCGAGAATGGCGACGAGGACCTCGCCACCGCGCAGATCAAGAAGATCGATCACATCCTGACCAAGATCCAGTTGCAACCGGGCCAGCGCCTGCTCGACATTGGCTGCGGCTGGGGCGCGCTCGTCCTGCGTGCAGCGCAGAAATTCGGCGCGCAGTGCGTGGGCGTCACCCTCTCGCAGAACCAGTTCGACCTCGCCACCAAGCGCGTGAAGGACGCGGGCCTCGAAGACAAGATCGAGATCCGGCTGCAGGATTATCGCGACGTGCAGGGCCAGTTCGACCGGATCACGAGCGTCGGCATGTTCGAGCACGTCGGCCGCAAGAACCTGCCGGGCTACTTTGCCAAGGTCCGCGAACTGTTGGTCGACGACGGCATTGCGATGAACCACGGCATCACGTCGACCGACTTCAACAGTGGCGAGACGGCGTTGGGCGGCGGCGAGTTCATCGATAGATACGTGTTCCCGGACGGCGAGTTGCCGCATATCGGGCTCGCGCTCGAAGCGCTGCAGGAAGGCGGCCTGGAAGCCGTGGACGTGGAAAGCCTGCGCCGCCATTACGCGCGCACGCTCGACATCTGGGCCGAAAATTTCGAGGCGAACGCGCAGAAGGCGAAGACGCTTGTGGACGATGAAAAATTCCGCATCTGGCGCGTGTACCTTGCGGGCTGCGCCTACGCGTTCGAAAATGACGACGTCTCGATCTATCAGATCGTCTGCCGCAAGGCCGGGCGCAGTGCGAAAACGCTGCCGTGGTCGCGCCGGTATATCTACGAAAAATCGCTCTGAGTTCAGCGCACGATTCCGCCGCTTTCCATGAACCCGCGTCCGGTGATGAACCGGACGCGGGCGATTTCGATTCGTCCGCTGTTCAGGTCGATTTGTTTGGCGGCGTTGTGGAACCCGAACCGGCGTACTCTCGCGCTTCTCCTCGTACGAAATCGCGCGGCGGCGTTTTGCCCGCGCTTGCGTCGCCCGAACTTCATACGCTCGCGGAAGCGCTTCCGGCGAAGGTTCACATTGGCACATCGACGTGGTCGTTTCCGGGCTGGCGCGACATTGTGTATGGGGACGACTATTCGTCAGCCAAGCTTTCCCGCGATGGCCTCAACGCGCTCGGCGCACATCCGCTCTTGCGGTGTGTATCCATAGACCGTTCGTTTTACGGGCCGCTCTCCGTAGCCGACTACGCGCGCTACGCCGCTCAGGTTCCGGCGCATTTCCGCTTCATTGTCAAAGCGCCCGCCTCGGTCACCGACGCCACCGTCCGCGGCGACAAAGGCGTACCCGCCGGCGACAACCCGGCGTTCCTCGACGCACGCATCGCCATTAGTGAATTCGTCACGCCGTGCATTGCCGGCCTCGGCGAAAAGGCGGGCGCGCTCGTGTTCCAGATTCCACCGCTGCCCGATGCGCTGATCGTCGATCCAACCACGTTCCTCGAGCGCCTTGCCGCATTCCTGAACGCGTTGCCGCCGTTGCCCGGCGAAAGCTGTTACGCCGTGGAACTGCGCGACGCCATCATGCTGACACCGCGTTTTATCCGCGTCCTGCGCGATGCAAACGTACGCTATTGCGTCGGCATCCACGCGCGCATGCCCGATCCACGGCGTCAGGCGAAGGCGCTCGCGCTACTTGATGAAGGTGGACTCGGACCGCTGATCGTCCGTTGGAGCCTGCATGGCGGCTTCAAGTACGAGCAGGCGAAAGCGAAGTACGAGCCGTTCGACAAACTCGTCGATGAAGATCCCGACACGCACGAAGCGCTCGCCGAACTTGCGCTGCGTTATGCGCTCGCGGGGCAGCCTGTGGTGATTGCGGTGAACAACAAGGCGGAAGGATCGGCGCCGCTGACGTGCTTCAAGATCGCGCGCAATCTGGTGGCAGCTTTTGACATCTGGCTGCGAAAAAAATAAGCGGGCTTCGATTTCCCGAAGCCCGTCCGGTTTTCAACGCTTGAGCCTGCTGGCAAACTTCTGCCTGAACTTCGCCACCTTCGGCGCGACCACGAACGCGCAATATCCCTGGTTCGGATGTTGCTCGAAGTAGTTCTGGTGATAATCCTCTGCCGGATAATAGTTGCCGTTCAACGGCGTCACTTCGGTAACGATCTTGCCATCGAATATGCCGCCCTTTTGCAGCTCGTCTATCACTTCCAGCGCGATTTTCCGTTGTTCGTCGGAGTGCGTGAAAATGGACGACCGATACTGCGTGCCAACGTCATTACCCTGACGGTTGAGCTGGGTCGGATCGTGCGTGGCAAAGAAAATCTCCAGCACTTCCTTGTATCCGATCACCGCAGGATCGTATTCCACCTTGATGACTTCCGCGTGCCCGGTCGTGCCGTCGCAGACCTGTTCATACGTCGGGTCTTTCACCTGGCCGCCGGCATACCCGGATTCGACCGACAACACACCTTCAACGCCCAGAAACACCGCTTCGGTACACCAAAAACATCCACCGCCGATGGTGGCGGTTTCGCGCTTCGCCTGCTCGTCATGTTGCGTCATGCTGGCTCCTGGTTCGTGTTCCGCAGTCGTGAAGATGCGTGCGGAAGCCCTTTGAATCAACCCTTCCAGCTTACTGGTTTTCGGGTGTCCGTGTTGCGCGCGAGGCCTTTCACACGCCAGTGCCATTATTAGCGGCAGAGTCGATTCCGCTAGAATCGCAACAATCGCAATCTTCCGATGACTTCGAAATTTTCATCCGGTTCCTGAGCACGCAGCCTGTGTGCACGCCGCCTGGATTTCGCCGATACCATCGAAAACGAACCTCTCCCGATGAAACGCGCCAATCCGCCGAATTTCGATGCAACCGCTTTTCGAGATGCCTTGAGCCAGTTCGCCACCGGCGTCACCGTCATCACCACGCGCGCCGAGTCCGGCCAGCTGATCGGCATTACTGCAAGCTCGTTCAACTCCGTATCGCTCGATCCACCGCTCGTGCTTTGGAGTTTAGCCACAAAATCAGCATCCATGCCGGTGTTCCAGGCCAATAGCCACTATGTGGTCAATGTGCTCGCCGCCACGCAAGTCGATTTGTGCAAGCGCTTCGCGACACTCAAGGGCGACCGCTTCGCCGGCGTGTCGCACGCGGCCGGCGACACGGGCATGCCCGTGCTCGATGGCGCGCTGGCGTGGTTCGAATGTCACAACCGGAGCCGCTATCAGGAAGGTGACCACGTGATTTTCGTGGGTCAGGTCGAACGTTGCGGCGTGCACGAAAATGCAGCGGACATAGCCCCGCTGGTTTTCCAGGCGGGGCAATTCCACACGATTGGTTCGCTGTGAATCTCAGTCTGTCCGGTCGATCAATGCAACCGGAACGCCCGCTTCGTCCTTCATGGTTTGAAGCACGATATTCGAGCGGATATCGATGACACCCGGCGCCTTGTAAAGCTTGCTCAGAATAAAGTCTGAGTAATGCTTGAGGTTGTGTGCAAGTACGCGCAGCACGTAATGCGTGTCGCCCGTGACCACGAACGCGCCCACGACTTCCGGCCATTCGCGCACGGCCGCCGCGAACTTCTCGTGCCAGTTTTCCTGATCGTTGCGCATGGACACGTGAACGAACGCCTCCAGCTCAACCCCGAGCCGTTCCCTGTCCAGACACGCGCGATAGCTCGCGATCACGCCTTCTTCCTCAAGCAGGCGCATGCGGCGCAGACACGCCGAGGGCGAAAGCGAAATCCGTTCGGCGAGATCGAGATTGCTGATCCTTCCGTCTTCCTGCAGCACCGACAAGATACGGCAATCCGTTGCGTCCAGCGAGAACCCTGTCATTTTTTAGTCTCCCTGCGGCTGTTTCATCGAATTATGTTCTAAGAGCGGCCACTTTGGGAGGTTATTTCCAAATCAGTTTTCGATGGATTGGCGTCCCTAGCCAAGCCGTGCGGCCAAGGCACGGAGCTTCGGTCCGACAATATCGCGGAAATAGGCTTCACTCATGGACGACGCCGGTCCGCTGCTGCTCAAGACCAGCCAGCGGCCGTTGCGGACATCGCGTAACGGCGTGGCGATCGCATTTACATCCGCATGCCAGTCTCTAAACGAATAACAACAACCGTCGCGCGCGTAGTCGGCAATGGCGTTCCGCGCCGTTTTCACCAGTCGCGCGCCGTTTTCGCCGCTTTTGTCCGCCGCCGCGCCGAGTTCTTCCAGCAATGCCGCTTGCAGGTCCTGCTCCTGCACGGCCAGATAGGCGCGGCCCATGGAACTGGTGAGCATGGAAAGCCGCGAGCCGGGCGCGAGGCCGAGCGTCAGCGCGGTTTCACTGCGAATGGTTTCGAGATAAATCATGTCGAGGCCGTCGCGGCATCCGAGCGAAACAGCTGCGCCAATTTCCCTCGCCAGCACGCGCATGTGCGGACGGGCCAGTTCGAGCGCGTCCGCGCCAGCCAGTAACGCGAAACCAAGCGACAGCACGCCGGTGTCGAGCGCGTACTTGCCAGCGGGTTCATCGAAGCGCAGATAGCCGAGCGTTGTCAGCGTGTAGACAAGACGATTGACGGTGGCTTTGGGAAGCCCGGTCCGCTCAACGAAATCGCGGTTCGCGAGCAAGGTTTCGCCGGGTCGAAATGCGCGCAGCAATTCCAGCCCGCGAGCCAGCGCCACGACAAACCGGCGTTCATCGACTCCATCCGGCGAGGCTGAGGCTCCGGACAGGCCGGATTCCCCAATGGAAGTTGATGGCATCGAATGCTAGACTCGGTCATTGATTTGCAAAACATTGTTCCGCTTAGCGGAACTTCCGTCAAGCCTGCAATTAGGAATAGAAGGAACAGGAGAACACCATGGCCGATGCTGCCCGTTTCAGTTGGGAAGATCCGCTGCTGCTCGATCAACAGTTGAGCGATGAAGAACGCATGATCCGCGACGCCGCGCACGCCTACGCGCAGGACAAGTTGCAGCCACGCGTGCTGGAAGCGTTCCGTAACGAGCACACCGACGTTGCGATCTTTCGTGAAATGGGCGAACTCGGACTGCTCGGCCCGACCATTCCCGAGCAATACGGCGGCCCCGGCCTCAACTACGTCAGCTATGGCCTGATTGCGCGCGAGGTGGAGCGCGTGGATTCAGGCTACCGGTCAATGATGTCCGTGCAGTCGTCCCTCGTCATGGTGCCAATCAACGAATTCGGCACCGACGCGCAAAAGCAGAAATACCTGCCGAAACTGGCTACGGGCGAATGGATTGGCTGCTTCGGACTCACCGAACCGAACGCGGGTTCAGACCCGGCCAGCATGACCACGCGCGCCAAGAAGGTCGACGGCGGGTTTTCGCTTTCCGGCCAGAAGATGTGGATATCGAATTCGCCTATCGCGGATGTCTTTGTCGTCTGGGCGAAGCTCGAAGAAGACGGACGCGACCAGATTCGCGGCTTCATTCTCGAGAAAGGCTGGAAAGGACTGACCGCGCCCGCGATTCACGGCAAGGTCGGCTTGCGGGCATCGATCACCGGTGAAATCGTCATGGACGAAGTTTTCGTCCCGCAAGAAAACCTGATGCCGAGCGTGAGCGGACTCAAAGGGCCCTTCACTTGCCTGAACTCGGCGCGCTACGGGATCGCGTGGGGCGCGCTCGGCGCGGCCGAGGCCTGCTGGCACATGGCGCGGCAATACACGCTGGATCGCAAGCAATTCGGCCGGCCGCTCGCCGCGAACCAGCTCGTGCAGAAAAAACTCGCCGACATGCAGACCGAAATCACGCTCGGCCTTCAAGGCGTGCTGCGCCTCGGCCGCATGAAGGACGAAGGCACCGCAGCAGTTGAAATCACGTCGATCATGAAGCGCAATTCATGCGGCAAGGCGCTCGATATTGCCCGCCTCGCGCGCGACATGCTCGGCGGCAACGGTATTTCCGACGAGTTTGGGGTCGCTCGTCATCTGGTGAACCTGGAAGTGGTGAATACGTACGAAGGCACGCACGATATCCACGCACTGATCCTTGGGCGCGCGCAGACCGGCATTCAGGCGTTTTTCTGATTCGCTGGGATTCGCCCCGATTCGCCGATAAAAAAGCCAACGCATTTCAGGGCGTTGGCTTTTTCTCGACCTCAGCGTTCACGCAATGGCGTTATTTGTTGGGTTGCGGCGTGAGGCGCAGATACGGACGCACGGCCTTGTAGCCCTTCGGAAACTTCCGTTTGATTTCCTCTTCGTCCGTCAATGACGGCACGATCACCACGTCGTCGCCCTGCTTCCAGTTACCCGGCGTTGCGACCTGATGGCTATCGGTCAATTGAAGCGAATCGATCACGCGCAGGATTTCGTCGAAGTTGCGGCCCGTGCTCGCCGGATAGGTAATCGTCAGACGCACCTTCTTTTGCGGATCGATGACAAAAAGCGATCGCACCGTCAGCGTGGCATTGGCATTCGGATGAATCATGTCGTACAGCTCGGAAACCTTCCGGTCGCCATCGGCGAGGATCGGGAAACCGACATTGGCTGCCTGCGTTTCGTTGATGTCCTTGATCCATCCTTTGTGCGACTCCACGTTATCCACCGACAAAGCGATCGCCTTCACGTTGCGCTTCTCGAACTCGCCGGCCAGCTTGGCGGTCAGGCCGAGTTCGGTGGTGCAGACCGGTGTGAAGTCGGCGGGATGCGAGAACAGCACGCCCCAGCTATTGCCCAGCCATTCGTGAAACTTGATGCGGCCGACGCTGGAGTCCTGTTCGAAGTCGGGCGCTGTGTCGCCAAGACGCAAGCTCATGGTGTATCTCCTCAAGTGAATAGATCGCGATTTTCATTTCGCGGCAAATCTGCAATAGCCACGCCGATTTCCAAATGGACGAGGCGGCCCGATCAAAATTAAAGCATACGTGACCAAGCCTGCACAACGAACGAACATTCCGTCAGATCGTCATGCATTTTTGTAATTTTTTGGTCCACGACAGAAACATTTGCGATCGTAATTGCCATGAACGCGCGCGACGCAGACGCCGATCCTTCGATTGCGCAAGCTGAAACGGCTACAACAAGCCGATGACAGGCGGCCTTCGTGCATCGGGAACAAAAACTGCAAGCTCTGGTTTCGGGGCCGGATGGACGCTGGTCACCCGCCGCTTCTTTGGTACGATTGGCGTAGCCTCACCCGTTTGGAGCCATCAATGTCGGAAATCAATAAGGAGCGATTCATGTCGGATATCAAAACCGTTCTCGCAGACGCCGAAGACCTGTTGAAGCAGGCCGCGAGTGCCACTGGCGAGCGTGCATCCGAGCTGCGCGAGACCGCTCTGACTCGCTTGAAACAAGCGAAGGAAAAGGCCGCGGACGCACAGGTCGTGGTGATCGAAAAGGGCAAGAAGGCTGCGCGCGCCACCGATGACTTCGTGCACGAGCGTCCGTGGGCATCCATTGGAATTGCAGGCGGCATTGGCGTTGTCATTGGCTTGCTGATCAATCGCCGTTAGGCCTTTGTTGCCGTTGGTTCGCCGCGTGACTGCTTTTCCGATGCTCGCGCGAGCGGACCCGGCCCGAACCTTGCCTGTTTAGCCAGAACGAAGCAAAAAGCTGCCGCCGGCCTCCCGGCGCCTCGCTTCACAGACCGGCTGGATGCTACGAAGTCCACCCGGATATTTCGCGCCAAAAATAACGCGCTCTTCGCGCTCAAGCCATGACGACAGAAAGGCAATTTCAGCACGATTCGCAAGGGCCGTTGCGCCGCATCGTCAGCTCCGTTTTCTCCATCTTCGAAACCCGGCTGGAGTTGATCGGCATTGAACTTTCGGAAGAAAAAGAGCGGCTTATCGGCGTTCTTTTTCTCGGCCTCGCCGCAATGATGCTGACCATGATGGCGCTCATTACGCTGACGGTCCTCATCGCAATTGCGTTCTGGGGCACTTACCGATGGCAATCGCTCGCCGCGATCACGGCGGTCTATGTCCTGGTCGCCATTGTCTGCGCGCTGCGGGCGCGCGCCGGACTGAGCAACGCGCCAAACGTGTTCGAGAGCACGCTCGCCGAGTTCAAGAAAGACCGCGACACGTTCAACTGATATGCAATGCGCGCGTCGCCGCGCTGCATGTCCGGTGCTGTATTTATCGATGACTTTCCACGAGCCTGCCACGCCATGAGTCAAACCGACGACACCTTCAAAGCTCAAAAGCGAGCGAATGCGCACAAACTGAGCACGCCCCACATGCGCGCACTGCGCAAGGAGCTGCTGATCGCTCGGGCTGATGTCGAGCGCATGGAACTGGCGCAGGCAAGCGCCGATCTGCGCTACAAGGTCAAGCACTTCAGCGTGTTGAACCTGATCATGCCCGGGCGCGGCAAGCGCGGCCGTACTTCGGGAGCCGGTGGATTCATGAACCGCATGAGCGGCTTCGGCAATCTGTTCAGCGGCGGCAATCTGAGTTTGCTGTTCAAGCAATACCCCGTGGTGGGTTCGATCGCTTCGCTGGTGCTGACCAAACCTGTACGCACCCGGCTTCTTTCGAGCGCAAAGCCGATCCTCAAATGGGGAGGGCTCGGGCTGCTTGGCTGGGAGGCGTACCGCGTGTGGCAACAGATGAAATCGAATCCGGCTAATACATCCACGGATACGGTGGTCGAGCCCGACGCCTGATCCTCTCGTTTGCATAAGCGGGTTCATTTGCCGCTCCAGCACGCCGCCACTTGGGGCGGCGAGAGTTTTTCGGCGGCGCGATTCGACTTCACGCCGGTAGCATCGAGGGAAAAAGTGCCGCAGGCGTCGTTGCCGGGTGGCACTGCCTCAGCCTCAATGGTGTAGCCGCCGTTCATCTCCGACTCCGCCAGTATTCGTAATATGTACACTGGCGCCCCGGTGGCGGGCGCCTGATCGAAACCCGCCGGCAATGCAGGCTCGACTTCGTTACCCGACGTCGTCCGCGCGCTTTCCACGTATTGCGCAGCACGATAAAGCGCAGCAACCGCGTCCAGCCGCCGTCCCTTAAGCACTTGCTGCTGATAAACCGGAACTGCGAACATCGCGATGATGGCCGCGACACCGAGCGTGATCATGAGCTCGAGCAAGCTGAAGCCCTTGAACGCATTTGCAGTCGAGTTCATGTTCATGGTGAGCTTGTCTGAAAAGGTTTTGCGACCACTCGACGCCAATGCCCGACCACGCCGCTTTCAGTGATTTCGAGCTGCTGTTGCAGCCACGCTTCGCTTCCCGCGTGTCCGCCGAATCCACGAGCGGTAATAAGGAATGCGCTGCCCTCGCGCGATCTGGCCGGCCATGCCTCGATCAGACATTGCGGCGGCCTCGCTGCATGCGGCCAGGTCGCGAACGGAGTGATCGCGTTCGCCGATGGACCTTCGAACGATGCCTTCAGGCGCCACTTTTCCGGCTCGCTGCCGAGTACGCTCGTGACGTCTCTTGGCTCTGGCAAGGAGTCGAACGCAATGCGGGTGCAGCGCAGCAACGCGCTGTCGGCGCTATGGAAAGCCTTCACACGATCTTCCAGCCCGCCGGTTGCCTTTGCACCAACCAACGCCGCTTCGAGCCATGCAGCGGCGGTAACGAGCAGCATTGACGAGACAAGCAGAACGATGGGCAACGCAATTCCGCGTGTGTATGGACGAGAACGATTACACGCCGTCATAGCGACTCCCGTCCGTTGCGCAAGGCAATGCGTCGGTGAAACGCGTGCCGGACGCGGCCATCTGCGGATACAGCCGATACGCCATCACAGTCCAAGTAACTCGGACGCGAATTTGCGCTCGGCACGTCGCCGCGCACGAGCACGCATAGATCGACCGCTGTGACGAGCCGCCAGCGATCTTTGGAAATCGCCACTGCATCGACGGAAAATGGCGCGTCTTTCAACCAATAGCCGATCCTGAGCCGTTCGATTCCCTCTACCAGCGGTTGTCCGGTTCCAGGTTTGCCGCTGCCTTCGCAATAAAGCTCAGGCTCGACGGTGGACGAACTCGCCTTGGCGTAATAACGATTCGTGATTTGTTCACCCGCCGATGCCTGTCCAAGACAATCAGTAGGCAACCCTGCCGATGAGGGCCATGTCGAGATCGTATCGGCGGCGTAGCGGATCAGGATGCCGTCCGAACGGCCCGTCAACGTCTCGCAGACCGGCGCGGAGTCGCTTCCCATCGGACGGCCCGCCGAGCAGCCGAACAATGCCGCCGACGAATCCGGCCCACTCGACGCGCCCATCCCTGCCAGCGCGAAGCCCGCCATTCGAACCTGCTGCGCAATCAGGTCGAGGGCGTTGCTTGCCGCATCGCGCAACCGCGCCGTTTCGGCGGCGCGTTCATAGGCGAGCCGTTGCCCGCGATAGAGCGAAAGGGTCGCGAAGACGATAAGCAAACCGAGCGCCACCGAAATCGACAGTTCGAGCAGCGTATGACCACGCTGAGATGTGCCAGGCGTATTCATCGTGCGAACGCCACGGCCACACAGGCCAGTTTCGCACCGGCGCCCGGCTCGGCGCACGAAGCTTCGGCGTCCTTACCCGATGCCGGTGACCGCCACTTGACCACGGCAACATGCACGCCATTTCCGCGATCCAGCACGTCGATGCCACCATCCGGCAGCGCCGCCTCGGCCCGCGCGCGCCATTGCGCCACGACCGGATCGCGGTCAGAATCGCGGCGGATTCCCTCGACAACGGAATCTGCAATCGATACCGCCATCTCACGCGCCATCAGCGCGCGTTCGTTGCGAGCCAGCCACAACTGCGCGCCGATAATGCCAAGCGCCGTCACGGCACTCAGCGCCAGCGCAATCAACACTTCGATCAGCGAGTCGCCGCGGTTGGATCCGTTCGTCAAGGTCTTCATGCGGCTGCTCCACATGCTCCTTGCGTGAGACGCGCGCGCCCACCAGCAGCGATCCGGATACATCGGCGCCCGCGTGCGCCAAGCGATGCCAACGCGCCATCGCGCGCACTGAATTCGAAGCTGCGGAATCCGCCAATGATTTGCCCCGACGGGGGCGTGAACGACAACTCGCTTCCCGTTCCGCCAACAGCAACGCCTGCCAAAGCGGGCTGCATGCGGATCAGCACGCGGCCGTTATCACGCTCGGCAAAGAGCGCCCAGCCACATGCCCAGTCCGTCAGTCCCCCGTCGCACGCCTTGCCTGCCACGAGGCAGGCATGTGCGGCATTGATCCGGCACAAGGTCACGCGAGCGCCGCGCCGGATCGCCTCGGAGCGTCCCAGTGCAAGACTGGACAACATGGCGCGCGCCCGGGCGTCGACCTGATCGCGCTTGTGCCACACGACAATTGACGGTGCGGAAAACGTCGCGACGACCGCAATGACCGCAAGCACGACGGCAAGCTCGATCAGCGTGAAGCCAGGTGAATAACGAAAATTCATTTGCATCCCTCATCGATTGAACCGGACCAGCAACCAATCTAAAGAGAATTTTCGATGTCCGCCATTAGCCGATTGGCCGAGTATCGGACGCGCAAAAGCCTCGACATACTGTCGAAACGATCACGGTTTCATGCGAGGGGCAAAGAAATGCAGAAACGCTCAGCGTTTGCGGGGACTGGCTTTGCGCGGCGCGGCGCGGCGGAATTCTTCGAGCACGTCTTCGAATTCGGATACGTCTTCAAAACGCTTGTAAACCGAAGCAAACCGCACGTAGGCAATGGTGTCCAACTGGCGCAACTCGTTCATGACAAGTTCGCCCAGACGGTCGCTGCGAACTTCGCGTTCGCCACTGCCCAGCAACTGATATTCAATGCGAGCAACGGCGGCGTCGATGGCGTCGGCCGCAACCGGGCGCTTGCGCAACGCGAGTTGCATGCTTGCCACAATTTTCGCGCGATCGAACTCGGTACGGCTACCGTCCTTTTTAACAACCGACGGCAATGCGAGTTCCACGCGTTCATACGTGGTGAAGCGCTTGTCGCAGGCGGGGCAACGCCGCCGCCGGCGAATAGCCGCCCCATCTTCCGACACACGCGAGTCGGCCACTTGCGTGTCTTCGTGACCGCAGAAGGGGCAGCGCATGGCTTAGCCGTATACCGGGAATTGCCTGGTCAACGCAGCGACCTTCGCGCGCACGCGCTCGAGGTTCGCTTCGTCTTCCGGCGCGTCCAGCACGTCGGCAATCAGGTTACCGACCTGCTCCGCCTCGGCCACACCGAAGCCGCGCGTGGTCATGGCTGGCGAGCCGAGACGCACGCCGCTCGTCACGAACGGCTTTTCCGGATCGTTAGGAATGGCGTTCTTGTTGACCGTGATGTGCGCCTTGCCGAGCGCGGCTTCCGCCGCCTTGCCGGTAATGTGCTTGGCGCGCAGGTCGACCAGCATCACGTGGCTTTCGGTGCGTCCCGAGACAATCCGCAAGCCGCGCTTGACCAGCGTTTCAGCCAGCACGCGCGCGTTATCCACGACCTGTTGCTGATACGACTTGAATTCCGGCGAGAGCGCTTCCTTGAACGCGACGGCCTTGCCGGCTATCACGTGCATCAGCGGTCCACCCTGGATGCCGGGGAAAATAGCCGAGTTGATCTGCTTTTCGTACTCGGCCTTCATCAGGATCACGCCGCCGCGCGGGCCGCGCAGGCTCTTGTGCGTGGTCGTGGTGACGAAATCGGCGAACGGCACCGGGTTCGGATAAACACCCGCTGCAATCAGACCCGCGTAGTGCGCCATGTCGACCATGAAATACGCGCCAACGGTCTTCGCAATCTTCGAGAGCCGCTCGAAGTCGATCTTCAATGCGAACGCCGAAGCGCCCGCCACGATCAGCTTCGGCTTGTGTTCCTTGGCAAGCTCTTCGGTCTTGTCGTAGTCAATGTCTTCGGCTTCATTCAAGCCGTAGCTGACCACGTTGAACCATTTACCCGACATGTTCACGGGCGAACCGTGCGTCAGGTGGCCGCCTTCGGCGAGGCTCATGCCCATGATGGGGTCGCCGGGCTTCAGCATGGCGAAGAACACGCCCTGATTGGCCTGCGAACCGGAGTTCGGCTGCACGTTCGCGGCTTCGGCGCCAAACAACTGCTTCACGCGGTCGATTGCCAGTTGCTCGACCACGTCGACATACTCGCAACCGCCGTAATAACGCTTGCCCGGATAACCTTCGGCGTACTTGTTCGTGAGCTGCGAGCCCTGGGCGGCCATGACGGCCGGGCTCGTGTAATTCTCCGACGCGATCAGCTCGATGTGATCTTCCTGGCGCTCGTTTTCCTTCTCGATCGCCGCAAACAATTCCGGATCGACTTGGGCGATGGTGCTTTTGGCTCTATCAAACATACGTTTTCCGTTGAATGGGTGTCAGTTGACCGGATCGCGCGTGCGCAAAATGTCTGCACCGCGAGAGCGAAGCACGATGGGTCCAGGCGAGGCGGAAGAGAGACGCTCCGTTTACGCAAGACGGACAGCCACCGGCAACGCGCTCAATGCGTGCGGATCTCGGCTGCCCAGGCGAACGGCAAAACGGCACCCCGCGCTTCCCGGTGGGTTAATCCACCTTGGACCCGAAGATCCTTGTCGCCAGTTACGCAGGGCTGGAGAGCCTTAGTTTAATGGGGCGTCGGAGATTAGGCAACAGCGGCTAAACGCTTGAAATTGTTCGATTCTGAAGGATCTTGCTCCGCGGCAAATCGCGGCCGATCGATGTTCGGGCACCAAAATTGCCGTCGAGCCAGCGGGCCGTAGAGCCGGCTACGCCGAATGCGCTTGCCGGGACGATGAGCAAACCCGGCTGACAGCTTGCCGCGCCGCATCAATGGAAGTACGCTGTTTGGCTTTCCCGCGCGCGCCCAGGCGTGTCGCGATCCTGACCCTTTCCGCAACCTGACAACGGGAATCCGCACATGATCGTATTTGTAACTGGCGCTTCCGCCGGCTTTGGAGCTGCCATCGCCCGTACGTTTGTTAAAGGCGGCCATCGAGTGATTGCCACGGCGCGCCGCAAGGACCGGCTTCTGGAGTTGTCGAAGGAACTCGGCGAAGCACTTTTGCCCGTCGAACTGGATGTCCGCGACGACGCTGCAATCAAGTCCGTCGCCGCTGGCTTGCCGGCTGAATTCGCGGACATCGACGTGCTCGTGAACAACGCGGGACTGGCGCTCGGCCTGGAGCCGGCGCAACGCGCGAGCCTCGACGACTGGAACAACATGATCGACACGAACTGCAAAGGTCTCGTAACTGTCACGCATGCGCTGCTGCCCGGCATGGTCGAGCGCAATCGCGGCCACGTGTTCAACCTGGGTTCGGTCGCGGCGACCTACCCGTATGCGGGCGGCAATGTATATGGTGCAACGAAAGCGTTCGTGCGCCAATTCAGCCTGAATTTGCGCGCGGACCTGTCAGGCACGGCGTTGCGTGTGACCGACATAGAACCGGGCTTGTGCGGCGGCACCGAATTTTCGAACGTCCGCTTCAAGGGCGACGACGCGAAGGCGGCCAATGTCTATAAGGACGTGGAGCCATTGACGGCGGAGGACATTGCCAACGCCATCTACTGGATCGCCACGCTGCCGGCTCACGTGAATATCAACACCATCGAAATGATGCCGGTAGCGCAATCATTCGCCGGGTTGAGCGTTCATCGCGGCTGAAGCGACATTTTTTCGGCACGTCCCGATGAATCGTTCGCCAGTTGTTGCCTGGAAGCAGCACATTACAGCGCGTTTCGGCGGCCTGTTTACGGCTTCCGGTAAAATGCGTGGATGAATATGTCAACCAGCGAGCCTCAACTGGCGACCGGCCCTTTGACTTTCGACTGGCCGCTGCGTGTCTACTACGAAGACACCGACGCCGGCGGCATCGTCTTCTACGCGAACTACCTGAAGTTCTTCGAACGGGCACGCACCGAATGGCTGCGCGCGTGCGGCATCGATCAACGCAAGCTGGCGGAATCAGATGGCGTATTGTTCGTCGTCAAGCGCACGGCGGTGGAATATTCGGCGCCCGCGCGGCTCGACGATGTCATCCACGTGGTAAGCAGGATTGAAAAGATCGGCCGGGCTTCGGTGGACTTTCACCAGGAAGCGTGGCGCGATGGCGTGTTGCTGGCGGCCGGAAACATACGCGTGGCGTCGGTCAGTCTCGCGTCCATCCGGCCAGTGGGAATTCCCGCGTCGGTGCTGAGCGGCTTGCGCGGGGGTCCGCGCGCGTGCAGCGCGTCAACCGTGCCGGCAACAGTATCGTTTAAATAACTTTGTTCAGAAAAAGCTCATGTAGAAAAACACTTTTTGGCTCCATCATCGAGACCCGAACCGAATAGAGCCTGCGAGCCTTTGCACGCAAGCACAGCAGCACCGAGTGCGTTCCAGCGGCTACATTGTTGACGCTTTCGGCTTTCCAACCGGAAATCCGACATTTTGACTGGAACCAACCCGGACGCCCCTTTGGGACGTAACAGCGGACTTTTATGAACACTACACAAGACCTGTCGATCGTTTCTCTCGTCATTCATGCCAGCCTGTTGGCGCAGGCCGTCATGGCGCTGTTGCTGATACTGTCGTTGTTGTCGTGGACGTACATCATTCGTAAATGGTTCGCCATCCGGCGCGCCCGCGCCCAGACGGAGCGCTTCGAGCGCGATTTCTGGTCGGGCGGCGACCTGCAGGCGCTGTATCAGAGCGCAGCGCACAACCGCCATACCATCGGCGCGCTGGAACGGATCTTCGAGTCCGGCATGCGCGAATTCCTGAAGGGCAAGGAACGCCGCATGAACGATCCAGCCGCTATTCTCGATGGTTCGCGCCGAGCCATGCGCGCCGCCTTCCAGCGTGAAATGGACGTGCTTGAAGTCAATCTCGCGTTTCTCGCGTCGGTCGGTTCGGTCAGCCCGTATATTGGTCTGTTCGGTACGGTCTGGGGGATCATGAATTCATTCCGCGGCCTGGCAAACGTCCAGCAGGCAACGCTTGCGAACGTGGCGCCGGGTATTGCCGAAGCGCTCGTGGCCACGGCAATCGGCCTGTTCGCAGCAATTCCTGCCGTGGTCGCCTATAACCGTTACGCACACGATATCGACCGCCTCGCGATCCGCTTCGAAACGTTTATCGAAGAATTCTCCAACATCTTGCAGCGCCAGGCCCACTAAGGAGTTCAGAATGGCCGGAGGTTCAATGCGTTCCAGCATGCGCGGCAGTTCACGGCGCGCCATGTCCGACATCAACGTCGTGCCGTACATTGACGTGATGCTCGTGCTGCTCGTCATTTTCATGGTGACCGCCCCGCTCGTCTCGCCGTCCATCATCAACCTCCCGACGGTGGGCAACGCCGCGCCGCAGGAGCAAACGCCGCCGGTGGTGGTCAATATCAAGGCGGACGGCAGCATGAACGTGCGCTACAAGGAAGACGGCGGCGCGGCGCAACAGCAGAACATGTCGAAGTCGGAACTCAATGACTTCGTGCTGAACCGGCAGGAATCGCATCCGGACCAGCCGGTCGTGATCGCCGCCGACAAGACCGTGAAGTATGAAGTCGTAATGAACGTGATGTCCGACATGAAGGCGCGCGGCGTCAAACGGGTCGGATTGTTAGTCAAATCGCAATGATGAATCGGCAGCCAAGCGGGAACCCTGGCGCGCGAACCAGTGCGCGCCCCGTCCGTCCGCCGCGTGAACGCGGCACATGGAAGGCGTTCGCGCTCGCTGCGCTGATGCACGTGCTGCTCGGCATCCTGCTCTATCACGGCGTGAACTGGCAGAACAACACGCCGGCCGGAGCCGAAGCCGAATTGTGGACAGACATCCCCGACCTGTCGGCGCCCACGCCGCGCATCGCTCCGCCACCTGCGCCGCCAGTGAGGGTGCAGCCCGCGCCGCCGCCCGCGAAGGACGAAGACGCCGACATTGCGCTGCAGGAAAAAAAGCGCAAGCAGGAAGCAGCGGCACGCGCCGCGCAGCTCGCCGAACAGCAGCGCGCGCAGCAACAAGCTGAGCAGGAAGCCGAAGCCAAGCGCCAGCAGCTTGCGGCCCAACAAGCCGCGCAGCAAGCCGCAGCGGCGGCAAAAGCCGCTCAGGATAAACAGAAACAGGCCGATAAACAGAAGCAGCTCGCCCAGCAGAAGCTTGAGCAGCAGAAAGCGGCCCAGCAGCAAGCGAAGGAAAAGCAGGCCGACGCCGAGAAAGCCGAGCAGCAAAAGGAACAGGCTGACGCCAAGGCGAAGGCGCAAGCGGATGCCAAGGCCCAGGCTGAAAAGGCACAAGCCGACGCGAAGGCCAAAGCCAAGGCGCAGGCCGACGCGCAAGCGAAGGCCAAGCTCGACAAGGAACGCAGCGCACGGCTGGCGGCCTTGCAGGGCCAGGCGGGCGGCGGCACGAACTCGAGCGGCGACGGCCTCGCCAAGGGCGGTACGGGTAGCGGCGCGGGCGGGACGGCGACATCGGCGGGATATGCCGAGAAGGTGCAGCGGCGCGTGCGTCCGAATATTGTGTGGGCGGGGGAAACGGCGGGACTGGAGACCGTGGTCGCGGTGCGCTGTTCGCCGACAGGTACGTTGTTATCGGCGACGATCCGGCGTTCGAGCGGCAACGAGCAATGGGACGAAGCGGCGTTGCGCGCAGTGCAGCGCTCGGACCCGATGCCCGTCGACACCAACGGTCAGGCGCCCTCCGCTTTTACGATCACCTTGCGCCCGGCGGGTGGCTGATCGGAATTTGAACGGTCCGGCCGAACATTTTTAGGACGTTGATGCCCTTCGTGTGAAGATTGGGAACGAATTGTGCGATTGGCGGTCTGTTGTGCAGCCATCGATAGTTTAAATATTGCATTTTCTGGAATCAGATACATGAGTTTGATGACGAAGCTTGGCTTGAAGACGCTTGTTGCCTCCTGCCTGATCGCGGCCGGTACATCCGCCGCGCAGGCGCAACTGAACGTGCTCGTGACCGGCGTGGGTTCGACTCAGTTTCCTATCGCCACCGCCACGTTTGCCAACGAAGCGAACTCGCCGCAGCAGGTCAGCGCGATCATTCGCCAGGATTTGCAGCGCAGCGGCAAGTTCACGAACATCGACGCGGGCGGCACGCCAGTGTCGGAGACGGATTCCGTCGACCTTGGCAGCTGGAAGGCAAAGGGCGCCGATGCTTTCGTATCGGGCAGCGTGACGCGTTTACCGAACGGCCAGTTCGAAGTGCGCTTCCGCCTGTATGACACGGTGAAGCAGGAAAGCCTTGGCGGCCTGTCCCTCGTCAGCCCGGAAAGCGGCTTGCGCATGAGCGCGCACAAGGTGGCCGACTACATTTACGCGAAGTTGCTCGGCGGCCGCGGCGTGTTCGCGACGCGGCTTTCATACGTAATCAAGACGGGCGGCCGTTATCAGTTGCAGATTTCCGACTCGGACGGCCAGGACGCGCGCATTGCGCTTTCCAGCCCCGAGCCGATCATCTCGCCGGCCTGGTCGCCTGACGGCACCAAGGTGGCGTATGTATCGTTCGAAAAGAAAAAGCCCGTTGTCTATATTCACGATCTGCCGACAGGCAAACGCGTGATCGTATCTAATCAGAAGGGCAATAACAGTGCACCGGCATGGTCGCCGGACGGCCGCAAGCTTGCGGTCGCCCTGTCCGCCACCGGCAACACGCAGATTTTCCAGGTGAACGCAGACGGCAGCGGTTTGCGTCGCCTGACCACGGGCAGCTCGATTGACACCGAGCCGGCTTACTCTCCCGACGGCAATTCGATTTATTTCACGAGCGACCGGGGCGGCGCGCCCCAGATTTACAAGATGTCGGCAAATGGCGAAAGCGCCGGGTCGGCACAGCGCGTCACATTCACGGGCAGCTACAACACCAGCCCGCGAGTGAGCCCGGACGGCAAGCAAGTCGCGTACATTTCGCGCGTTGGCGGCGGTTTCAAGCTGTATCTGCTGGACCTTGCGTCCGGTACGGCTACAGGCCTGACCGACACCGTGCATGACGAATCGCCGAGCTTCGCGGCGAATGGTCAGTACATCCTCTACGCCACCCAGGTGAACGGGCGTGGCGTGTTGGCAGCCGTGTCGACCGATGGCCGCACGCGGCAAGTCTTGTCGCTTCAGGGGGGCAGCGTACGCGAGCCGTCCTGGGGTCCGTTCATGCAATAAACCTGATGCAATAACTCAAGCAGCAACACACAAGGAGAGTAACCATGATGTCTAAAATTCGTATCGGCTTTGCAGTGGCGATGGTCGGTGCACTGGCCGCATGTCATTCGGGCGTGAAGCTTGATGAAGGTGCAAACAAAGGCGCGATCGGCACGCAACCCGACGCGAACGCGGTTCAGCAAGTCAACGTCGATCCGCTGAACGATCCGAACAGCCCGCTCGCGAAGCGCAGCATTTACTTCGACTTCGACAGCTACGCAGTTCGTGACGACTATCAGCCGCTGTTGCAGCAACACGCGCAGTATCTGAAGAGCCATCCGGATCGTCACGTCCTGATCCAGGGCAACACCGACGAACGCGGCACGAGCGAGTACAACCTGGCGCTGGGCCAGAAGCGTGCGGAAGCTGTGCGTCGCGCAATGTCGCTGCTGGGCGTGGCCGACACGCAAATGGAAGCCGTGAGTCTGGGCAAGGAAAAGCCGCAGGCTACCGGTCATGACGAGTCGTCGTGGGCGCAAAACCGCCGCGCTGATCTCGCTTATCAACAGTAATAGAACCAGTCACGGGTGAGTTGCCGTATGTTGTATCGCTTCCCTTCGCTGCGCGCGGTCGCAGTTGCTTGTTTGCTGGGCTCGGCCGTGGTTGGCGGATCGGCACATGCGGCATTGTTCGATGACAATGAAGCGCGCAAGGCCGTGCTCGATTTGCGCACGAAAACGGACAGCCTGGCTAGCCAGTTGTCGTCGGCTCAGCGCACTATCCTCGATCAGCAGAATCGTCTCGACCAGTTGAATCAGCAGGTCGCCACGCTTCGCGGCCAGAACGAGGATCTCGCCAATCAGTTGACCACGTTGCAGAAGCAGCAAAAGGACTACTACGCCGACCTCGATGGCCGGTTGAAGAAGTTCGAGCCGCAGCAGCAGACGGTGGATGGCGTGCAGGGTACGGTGCAGCCCGGCGAGACCGACGCGTTCAATGCGGCGTCGACGCAGTTCCGTAACGGTGACTTCAAGAATGCCGCGGCGTCGTTCAAGGCGTTCGTGGCGAAGTATCCGCAGAGTCCGTATCAGCCGACCGCGCAGTACTGGCTGGGCAACGCGCAGTACGCGTTGCGTGACTACAAGGGCTCGACCGCAACGTGGCAGAATCTGGTGAAGAGTTTCCCGACGCATCCGCGGGCGCCCGACGCGCTGCTCGCAATCGCGAACAACCAGATCGAGCAGGGCCAGAAGCCGGCTGCAAAGAAGACGCTGGAACAAATCATCTCGCAGTATGGTGGAACCGAAGCCGCGCAGTCGGCTGAAAGCAAGATGTCGCAAGTGAAGTAAGCGTAAGAAGGGTCGCGTGGCATTGCTTTGCGGCCCTGAATTCGCGCCTCTCGTGAAGGAGCCCGTAGCGTTGTTGCTACGGGCTTTTTCTTTGTTTTTCCGGGCTTTTTCCTTGCTCTTTCTTTGTTTCGAGAGGCGACGGATTTTTACGCGCCGTTGACAACTACCGGCCGCCGTGACTATAATTTCGGCTCTTTGGGTCGTTAGCTCAGCTGGTAGAGCAGCGGACTTTTAATCCGTTGGTCACAGGTTCGAATCCCGTACGGCCTACCAAAGACAAAAAGGGCTCAGCTTTCGCTGAGCCCTTTTCCATTTCCCGCCAGCCTTAAAAGGCGCTCAATGCACCTTGCTGGCCGTAGCCACCCACTGATCGAATTGCGGTTTGTTCGCCGCCATCCATTCATCGGCGAGCTTGTTGATGAGCGGCGACGAACCACCGTTCTTGCTGATCGCGTACTCCCAGCCCGACCATGTCTTCACCGGAAACTTGATCTGCTCGATCAACGTCTTCACCGCCGGGTTCGCGGCAATGAACTCCTTGTTCCCCACCGATCCCCAGTTCCACGACGACATCGCCATGCGGCAGGGATTCGCCCCGCCCGCGCATCCCTCCACGCCGTTCACCAGTGCCGACGCCTTGTTCGGCACATTCGGCGGCAGCGCGTCGGCGGGCGTCGGCAGCCAGACAACGTCCTTGCCCGGAACCAGCGCGTTTGTGGTCCACGACGGGTTCCAGGCGTAGAAAAACGCCGGCTTGCCGTCCTTGATGCGCGTGACGGCATCGACCATCAGGGCTTCGTATTTGCCACGCACGGCATGCACCGTCTGCTTCAGGCCGAACTTGTCGATCTGGTAGTCCACCACGTCGCCGCAACTCCAGCCCGGATCGCAACTGATGAGTTCCGCCTTCCCATCGCTGCCAAAAAGCCCGGCGATCTTCGGGTCTTTCATCTGCTCGAGACTCGTGATGTTGTGCGCGAGCGCGGTCTTTTTATCGATGAGATACCCATTGATGCCGCCACCCACGATCAACCCGCCGCCCACGATCTCCGCCTGCTTTTCCACCGCCCGGAAACCGGGTTCGCGCTGGGGAAAATTCACGTCGGTGGCGAGGTCCACGTCGCCCTGCGCCGCGGCCTGGAAGAACAGCGTGGTGTTCATGGTGCTGAGTTTCACGTCGTAGCCGAGCGCCTTCATGGCTTTCATCACGATCTGAGCGGCGACGTAGTTGCCGCCCAGGCTATCGCTTTGCGCGTAGCGAATGGTCTTGCCGTTGCCCGGCAGC
This sequence comes from Caballeronia sordidicola, assembly GCF_001544455.2. Classification (GTDB taxonomy): domain Bacteria; phylum Pseudomonadota; class Gammaproteobacteria; order Burkholderiales; family Burkholderiaceae; genus Caballeronia; species Caballeronia sordidicola. The sequence goes on along the minus strand of NZ_FCOC02000020.1, from coordinate 39,374 downwards.
GTGTCGGCGAATGCGCCCACGCTCGCCGATGTCAAACCCACTACCGCCGCGACTGCGAGCGCCCGTCCTGCCCATGCAAATGGTCTCATCAACTTGTCCTATATCGTGATCGTTCGATCATCCGGCTCGGGCCGGACGCGCCTGGGTCTTGCCTCATTTTTCCTGATTTCCAGATTCACAACGCTTTCTTGGCTTCTCGCGGTGCGTCGGCTTCCGGGCTTCTCGGCACGCGCTCACCGCGCACAAACCGCATGAGAACCGGCAGCAGCGCGCTGCGTGTCCCGCCCTTCGACTGCGCGAGCTTCTGCGTGATGCGGTCGAGCATCATTGCGAGCAGCACGATGGCGATACCGCCAATCGCCGCCTGTCCAACATCGAGACGGCCCAATCCCTGAAGCACGACAAGACCAAGACCTTCGGCGCCGATCATCGCGATCACGACCGACATCACCATGGCGGTGAGCACGGTCTGGTTGAGACCGCCGAGGATGGTCGGAATGGCGAGCGGCAATTGCACTTCCCACAAAAGCTGCCGGCGATCCGCGCCGAACGCGAGACCCGCTTCCACGATTTCATGCTCGACCATGCGAATTCCGAGGTGCGTGAAGCGGATGAGCGGCGGCATGGCGGTGGTCACCACAGCGACTTCGCCCGGCACGGTGCCAACGCCAAACAGCATCACCACGGGCACGAGATACACGAACGTCGGCGTGGTCTGCATGATGTCGAGCACGGGCCGCACGATGCGCCAGACGCGGTCGCTGCGCGCGCACCAGATGCCGATAGGTATGCCGATCAGCGCGCAGAACACAATGGCCGTCGCGATCAGCGAAAGCGTGGTGATGGCCTGCGCCCAGACGCCCATGGAAGCAATGAGGACGAGTCCCACGACACTGAAGATCGCCACGCCCATGCTCGCGAGCCGCCATGCAAGCAGGAACATCAGCACGAGCATGAGCGGAAACGGAATGGCGTGGAGTACGGTGTCGTTGAAAGTCAGCAAGCGCTCGACCGGCCACTTGATGACGAGAAACATGGGCCGCAGGTTCAGCGCGATCCATTGGACGCCGTGCTGGATCCAGTCGCCTATTGGCAACACTGCAAGATCGTCGGCTTTAAACATGGCGTGCTCCCATGGCGCCCGCAGCGCCAATGCGGGCAAGAATCTGCCCTGCTTCCAGACGGCCGATCAACCGGCCGGTGTCATCGATAACGCCGATAGGGCCGCCGTTATTGTCCTTTTGATAACTGCCGGCGACATCGACGAGCTTGGTGGCCGCGGGCACGCACATGAAGTGCGTATCGGGCCGGGGCATGGCGCCGCCGCCGCGTGCGTGCTCGATTTCCGAGGCGGTCACGGTGCCGAGGATGCGTTCGTCGGCGTCGAGCATGAAGCCCGGGCCCGGCTGGCCGGACGCGTCGCCCATGAGAATGCCGTTCGGGCCGCGCAGGATCGCCGAGAGCGATGTCATGACCGAACCGGCATCGAACAATCTGCCGCGATCGACCTCGCGCGTGAAAGCGGCGACGTACTCGCTGCCGGGTTCGAGCACGATGGACTGCGGCGTGCCTTCGCGAACCAGCTTGCCCTCGGACATGATCGCGATGCGCGTGCCCAGTTTCAGCGCTTCCTGGAAGTCGTGCGTGATGAACAAAATGGTCTTGTTCAACGTGCGCTGAAGGCGCAGCAATTCGTCCTGCATCTCGGTGCGGATCAGCGGGTCGAGCGCGCTGAACGCTTCGTCCATGATGAGCACGTCGGCGTCGGTGGCGAGCGCTCGCGCGAGGCCCACGCGCTGACGCATCCCGCCGCTGAGTTCGTGCGGCATGTGATAACCCCAGCGCGCAAGTCCCACTACGTTCAGCACTTCCTCGGCGCGCTTGCGGCGCTCGGCGGCGGACATGCCACGCAGCTTCAACCCGAATTCGACGTTCTCGATCACGCGCCGGTTCGGCAGCAGCGCGAAGTGCTGGAACACCATCGATATGCGGTTGCGGCGCACGTCGCGAAGACCGGCTTCGTCGAGCGTGCAGATGTCCTGATCGTCGAGCAGGATCTTGCCGGCGCTCGGTTCGTTCAGCCGGTTGATACAGCGCGCGAGCGTCGACTTGCCCGAGCCGGACAGGCCCATGATCATGTACATCGCGCCGGAGGGAACGCTCAGCGAAACGTCGTCGAGCCCAACCACGTGACCCAGCGTTTCCTGCACCTCCGACTTGCTCTTGCCAGCCTTGAGCATGGCCAGCGCCTTCTCGGGCTTGTCCGTGAACACCTTGTACAAGTGCTCGATCTTCAAGCGCTCGGTCATAGCATCTTCTCCTCTGATGAGCCGGCGGAAACGGGCAGGCGCCGCAACGGTGAAAAGTCGGTCGGCACCAGAATCCTGTTTTCCGCCTGCTCGATGTTCTCTGAGAGCCTCGGCAGGAATTCCTGCCATCTGGGGTCGTCGGCAAGCTGCTGACGGCGACGCGCGCGCTCGTTCAGGTCGGCGTAGGCCCACAAGTGCGTGACCTGGCTGAGCGGGCCAATGTCCGTTGTGAAGTAGCCGATCAGGTGGCCCAGGATCGGCTGCTGGATCGCAAGACCCTCGTCGCGCACGAGTTGCAGGTATCGGCCCATCCTGCCGTTCCTGATCCGGTAGATTCGCTCTTCCACGATCATGGCCGCGCCTCCCGATCATCGCTCGCCAGAAAACGGCGCATCATTGCGGCAACCACCTCTGGCGCTTCGATCAGGATCGAGTGACGCAGGCCGGGCAGGATTTCAAGTTGCGAGCCGGTAATGCATTGATGCATGAACTGCGCCATTCGCGGATTCGATCCCTGGTCTTCTTCGCCGGTCGCAATCAAGGTCGGCACGCCGATCTGATCGATAAACCCGCCGAAATCCGTCTGCGCCAGAACCCGATAGGCGGCGGCATAACAATCGGGATCGTTCTCGGCGTTGCGCTGCCGCAAGCGCGCGACAAGCTCGGGGTTGCGCTGCTGGAAGCCTTCGGTGAGCCAGCGCGAAAGCGAGGCGTCGTAATGCGATCCGCGGTCGCCGGATTGCAGCGCCGCGAGCCGCACCGCGACGCGCTCGCGTTCTTCCGGCGTGCGCCCTGAAACGGTCGATAACAACACGAGCCTCTTCAAACGTTCGGGATGCGTCAGTGCAACGCGCTGCGCGATCAGGCCGCCGAGCGAGAAACCCGCGAGATCGAACTTATCGAAGCCGACATGATCGGCGAGCGCAAGGACGTCACCGACAAAATCATCGATCTCGTAGCGCCCTTTCACCAGCGACGAACGTCCGTGGCCGCGCAAATCGAGCGTCAGGACGCGGAACGTGTCCCGCAATCTCGCAACAATGCCTTCCCACGCTTCAAGATTCGAGCCCACGCCGTGGATGCAGACCAGCGGTCGCGAGCCCTCGCCCTCGAGCCGGTAATTCAGCGTGATGCCACGGCCATCGAACATTGTTGAACTACACGCGGCGTCCATGGTTCAGGCTCCCGCCGCGGCAACGCTGCGCTCGCGCGACAATTCGCGCTGGCGGTCGCGCGCAGCAAAATGCGGCATGACTTCATCGATGAAAAGACGCAGCGTCTTCACCTGGAGTTCGAACGGCAGGTTGAACGAGAGGCCGAGACAGAACTGATCCACGCCTTGATCCTCGTAAATCTGCAGCTTGCGAATGACTTCGTCCGGCGTTCCGAACATCAGGTTGTCGCGAATATTCGCCGGATCGTAATTCGCGCGGTTCGCCACCGTTTCGTAAGGCACGGGCTCGGGGAAACCATCGGTCACGGTGCCAATGTTCTGCATCAGGTTCTCGAACGTGCGGCCAAAATCGACGCTATGCCGCACAGCGGTTTGCCAGTCCTCGGGCCGATCGTAGACGCATGTGCGCCGCAACATCATGAAACGCGGACGCGGCCGTTCAGGATGATCGGCAACAGCCTTGCGGAACTTCTCGCCAAGCACGGCGACTTCCGCGGGCGGCGCAGACAATGGCGTGGACAAGATGTTTGCGCCTACGCTCACTGCCCAGTCGAAACTGCCGGGATCGCGCGTTGCAACCCAGATTGGCGGGTGCGGTTGCTGCAGCGGCTTGGGCACCGAGGTCGCCAGCGGAAACTTCCAGTAGTGGCCATCGTGTGCGTAGTCGCCTGCCCAAAGCTTCTGCACGGCCGGCACGATCTCTTTCAGATACGCCACGCCTTCCTGCTGCGGAATGCCGCCTGCCATGCGATCGAATTCATACTGATACGCGCCGCGCGCAATCCCGAATTCGAGGCGGCCGCCGGTGAGGTGATCGCACATGGCGGCTTCGCCGGCAAGACGGATTGGCGACCAGTACGGCGCGACCAGTGTCGCGGTGCCGAGCCGGATGCGCTGCGTGTGCTGCGAAAGCCACGTCAGGATGGAAAACGGATTCGGCGAGATCGTGCATTCGATGGTGTGATGCTCGGCGGTCCAGAGCGTTTCGAAGCCGCCTTCGTCGGCAATGCGGGCAAGCGCAAGCATGTTCGACATGGCCGTGGACATGGAGTCCTTCGGCGAAAAACGCTCCATGCTCAGTGAGATGGCAAATTTCATGATGGGTCTCTTTTGGATTTTGTCAGCAAGCACAGCGGGTTCGACTTCTCATTCAGCGCAGGCGGATAACGAACGGGTCCTGCATTGCGCCCGAATAGTCGATCACCACGTTCTTCACGCGCGAGAATTCGCGCATCACTTCAAAGCCGCCACGGCGTCCGTAACCGCTTCGTTTCGTGCCGCCATTCGCGGACATATATGCGGCCGACCGATACGTATTGATCCAGACCGTACCGGCTTCAACATCGCGGGCAAAACGCAGCGCGCGGTCGATGTTCTGCGTCCAGATGCCGGAGGCGAGGCCGTATTCCGTATCGTTGGCGAGCGCGATGAGTTCTTCTTCCGTGTTGAACGGCACGACGCCCACGACCGGCCCAAATATCTCCTCCTGCATGAAGCGCATTTCATTGCGCGCCTGCGTCATCACAGTGGGTTCGAAATACCATCCCTTCGATAAAGCCGAGTCCTTCGGCTTGCGTCCGCCGACCGCGATCTTCGCGCCTTCGTGCACGCCGGAAGCAACATAACCTTCGACCTTGTCGAGCTGGCTTGCCAACGCGAGCGGCCCAATGTCGGTATCGTCGGCCATGGGATGGCCTACCTTCACCCGCCGCGTGCGCTCGACCAGCGCCTCCACAAAGCGCTCGTAGATGGGCGCTTCCACGAAGCAGCGCGAACCCGCCACGCACGTCTGCCCCGCCGCCGCAAATACGCCCGATACAACGCCGTTCACCGCGCGCTCCACATCCACGTCCGAGAACACCACGTGCGGCGACTTTCCGCCCAGTTCCATCTGGCAGGGCACGAGGTTCTGCGCCGCGTTGCCCGCAATCTTGCGGCCGGTCATGGTGCTGCCCGTGAACACGAACTTCGCGATCCCCGGATGACGCGTAAGGGCGTCGCCGGTGGTGACGCCATCGCCGGTCACGACGTTGAACACGCCCGGCGGAATGCCCGCTTCGATTGCCAGTTCGGCAAGCGCAAGCGTCGATGCGGTTGCGTGTTCGGAAGGCTTCACGACCACCGTGTTACCGATCGCGAGACACGGCGCGAGCGTGCCAGTGAGCATCATCAGCGGCGAGTTCCACGGAATGATCATGCCGACCACGCCTATGGGCTCGCGCAGGTTGAAGTTGAGCGTGTCGAGCTTGTTGACGGGGATGGTGTCGCCCTGCAGCTTGTCGGCCATGCCGGCGAAGTACTGGTACGAATCGGGGATGGCCCGCATCTGCGCGCGCATTTCCTTGATGAGCTTGCCGTTGTCGCGGCATTCGATCATCGCGAGTTCGTCGGCGTTGGCGAGCACGAGTTCGGCGAGACGGCGCACGAGCTTGCCGCGATCCGTTTGCGTGATCCGGCGCCATGCCGGGTTCTTCAATGCGGCTTGCGCGGAACGCACGGCAACATCCACGTCGTCGCTATTGGCCTGCGCGAACTGATACCAGGGTTCGGCTGTCGTCGGGTCGTAGCTCGGCACGTACTGGCCGCTGCGCGGCGGCGTGAACTCGCCATCGATGAATAGATTCTGTCTCGACCCTTGCAAACTTTCGACTGTCGTTTTCATCTGTCCTTGGTCCTTGTTCAGAGTTGCGGTTGCTGCAGCCGTGGCTGCGCGGCGCTGACCATCGCAATGCGGCCGCCATCGTGTGAATCCATGTAGATGCCAAAGCGGCCGCCCGCGCTTTCATGCACGTAGCGCTTCAACATGCCGCGGATTTCGGGCGTCGGGATGTCGTCGTAGGGAAGCTGGTCGAGCGGGAAAAAGCCGAAGTTCTCCGGGATCTCGCACGCGGCGCGCGGCAGCGCCAGGCGCGCGCGATAGATCAGGTATCCCGAATCGCTGCCGGCGGCGTCGAAGACGGAATAGAGGAAGGTATCGTCGGGAAGCAGTTCCAGGTCTTCTCCGCCGGCAATCGGCAAGCGTCCATTCACCAGCCGATGCGGCGCGCTCGGCAAAGTCCAGCCGTTCTTGCCATCTTTGGCGAGCAGCAACGACCCTTCCGCCTCGATCAGATAACCCACGATCATGTTGTGCGACGAAAGCCAGCCCGGCGGCAACGGGTTCTTCACCTGCGCATATCGGCCACGGCAAAAACCGAGCGGTGCGGTAGGACTCGTTCCGAACGCCTGGACCCGGCCGATAAGAATGGTGTGATCGCCCGCATCCACGCGGTCATGCACCGTGCAGTCGAACCACGTCAGGCAGTCGGATAAAACCGGCGCGCCGGTGTGCACGCCGTCATGGCTCACGGCGGCGAATTTATCGGCGGATTTGGAGGCGAAGAGATTCGATACATCCGTCTGCGCCTCGTGCAGCAGATTGACGGCGAAGTGATCGGTCTCCTGAAAGACCGGTGCGCTCGACGCGCCCTTTCCCACGCACACGAGGAGCAGCGGCGGATCCAGCGAAACGGAGGTAAACGAGTTCGCCGTCATGCCGCGCGGACGGCCTTCCGAGTCGCGCGTGGTCAGGACCGTCACGCCTGTCACGAAGGTGCCGAACGCCCGGCGCAAGGCCACGGGATCGACGGCGACAGGTTTATCAGAGACATCGGCTTGCATGTACTTCACCTCGAACGTCGTTACGTTGAGATAGAAGTTAAGCCATGCAAAAAAATGATTCTTCCGCTGGATCGAAGGACGATCGCGACTAATTACCCTCGCATTCGAGGGATCGCTTCTTGACGCGCTGCGGAGGAACTAGCGTTGTCGATCAGGCTGTGCAACTGCAGCGCAAGCTCGATCGAAAAGCGCTGTTCGGGCGTCTCCACTTCAATGCCGAACAGGTCCGAGATGCGCGACATGCGGTATCTGAGCGTGGTGACGTGAAGGCCCATGGCGTCGGCGCAATGCTGGCTGCGGCAGCCCGAGCGCACATAGGCCGCTAGCGTTTCGAGGTATGCCGTGTTGTGCTTTTTATCGTGCTCGACCACGCGGCCAATCGCACCGTCGATAAAGCTCCGTACATCTGATGAATCCGCCGCGCCCATCAGCATTGGCAGCGGCCCGAAGTCGGGCACGGTCATCGCGCCGCGCCGGCCGAAGGTGCGGGCCACGCGAATCATGCGCCAGCAACGCTCCCATTCTTTCGCGAGCGCTTCGAGTCCTTCGCATGTATCGCCGAGCACGACAATGGGCTCGCTGCCAACCGATCGCGCCAGCGTCTCCGAAATGCGGTGCGCGAGGCGCGTTACGCGATCAAGCTCGATGCCCTCTTCCTGTGGCACGAGACACACGAGCGCGCCGCCAACCGTGACGATGTGCGCCGCAACATGCTGCTGGGCAGCGAGCAGCGCGACGGCGCGATGTCCATCGACTGATAGATCGGCCGATGTGTTCGTGCGGTCCGGAAAGTCGATCACGAGCATGCGCATGGGCGCAGCCAGCGATAGCCCGAGTCTGCGCGCGCGGCGCAGCATGTCCTGCTCGTCGCGCCACCGCCGTTCGACGATCTCGAAGAACAGTTCGGTAAGCGTACGAGTTTCGAAACGAAAGCGGATGACGCTGCGCATCAATTGCACGCTCAGCGCAAACTTCGCGCTTTCGATCAGCAATTTCTGCAGGTCGTTCGAACTGGATTGATCGAAGGTCAAGAGCGCGCCGACGGCTTCGTCGTCCACCATCAGCGGTTCAATGCGCGCATCGAGCGAGAGCTTTTCGCTCAGGCGCAGCGTGATGGTTTCGGCGCGGCGCGTGGTCACGGCGTCGCGCACGTCGGTGAGGATCTGCCGGCCCGCCGCGCCTTCGAGCATGGTGCGCCAGCCAGTGTCGTCATGAACATTCGGCACCGGCGATGCGGACGCAAGCAGGCTGCTCGCGAAGAAATCGAGCACGAGCACGGGCGCGTTCAAAAGGTCGCCGAGCATGGCGGTCAGCGTTTCGATAGAACCGCCCGCCAGCACTTCCTGCAGCAGCGACCCTTGCGCGCCGAGCACGCGCCGCAGTTGCTCCGCCGCCGCCAACTGCGCGCGATGCCTGTGCGCGCGCTCGATCGCGATAGCCCCGAGATGCACGATGATCGACATGAACGCGAGATCATCGGGCGACACGTCCACCACTTTCCTCGATGAAACCGCAAGCACCATCGGCCGGCCTTCCGCGTCGACGCTCGCCATTGGATGGATCAGCACGGTGCAATAGCCGCGCTCCAGCGCCTCGCGCCGATAGCCCGGAAATTCGGTGGATTCGCGCGCATCGCGGATGTACACCGGCTCGAAGCGCTGCAATGCAACAAGCGCGGGACTGGTCGCGAGTTCCCATCGATCACCCGATGGACTGCGCAGCATGACGTTCGCCTCGAAGCGCGCGGTGACGAGCGCGTAACCGTGCGCCAGGTCCAGCGTCATGATGGAGCCCAGGTCCCATGAACCATGCCGGCATGCTGCCTGGATGAGGTCGCGCAGCAGTGTATCGAGGTCGCCGTCTGAGTTGATTTGGCTCGCGACATCACGCAGCGACATGATCCGCGACAATTGATCTGGCATTTACTTGCGTCCATTTGTCTCATCTCAATATACGACATAACGAAGTGAAAAATAAAAGATTCATCCCACGAAGCAATGGAAGATTCGGCCCGCGCGGATGGTTAGGATTCTTTCATGACGAACCGCCAACCAATGGAGTGAGCTATGGACGTGACCGGAACCGGACTTCGCAAGATCGCGACTTTTATCGAGGAAACGCATATTGAAGGCGGACGCGCCGCCGAGCGGCCGATCACTACCGTGGTGGTTGCGGCGATTGTTCGTAATCCTTGGGCAGGGAAAGGATTTGTTGAAGATTTGCGGCCGGAGATATTGCGATTGGCTCCCGTGCTCGGGAGGGAGATGACGCAGCGGCTTGTCGCCATCATGCCTGCTGAGCGCGTGGAGGCTTATGGGAAAGCCGCTACCGTGGGCGTGAATGGCGAGATCGAGCATGGGTCGGCGCTTATTCATACGCTGCGGTTTGGGAATATGTATCGCGAAGCAGTTAATGGGACCGCGTTTCTTAGCTTTACCAATACTCGGTCCGGGCCAGGGGCCCTTATGTCTGTGCCTATGATTCATAAGTCGGAGACCGGGAAGCGGTCGCACTTTATTACGGCAACGTTTCAGATTGCCGATGCGCCCGCGCCGGATGAGATTTTGATCGCCATTGGAGCCGCCGATGGCGGGCGGGCACATCCCAGGATCGCCGATCGGTTTCAGGATATGGCCGAGATGGAGGCCGAGAAATCGGCGGGGTGATTTTTTGGGGGAGCGGTTTTGGGGCGGGCGGTGGGTCCTGCTTTTTAGGCTTTCACGCGTTTCGTTCTGGCTGATTTTTTTAGCACTGTTAGCCACTGTCCGTGGCGGGACTTCATTTCTTTTTCCAACGGCGAAAAAGAAACGAAGCAAAGAAAACGCCTTCCAACCGCTAGTTCTTAAGGAGCCCGAGCGTGCACTGACATCTGCTTGGGACTTCAAAAGAACACTCAGCGTAAAACCCCGGACAGTTGAAACCCTCCCCCTTCGTTCATGTCTACCCACACGCTTCGCCACCAGCGCTCTCGGGCAAGGTCTTACCTTCGCGGTAACTTTGCAACTCCTCTTATTTCCGTCTTTTACTTATGGCCGATCCCATTGCGCTGATTACCAACATTCGCGCCGACTACGAAGCCCGGTATCTGGACGCGCTCGCGTCCGCCATGCCCAATGAAAGCATTCTTCTGTTTCGTAATCTGGACAGCGAACAGCGTAGCCGCGTTCGCATCGCTATCGTTGCAAATCCAAATCCCGCAGATGTCGCCGCGCTTCCCAAGCTCGTCTGGATCCAAAGTCTTTGGGCCGGCGTCGAACAACTCGTTTCCTCTCTTCCCGCCAAGGGTCCCCCCATCGTTCGCATGATCGATCCCGAAATGTCTCGGACCATGGCCGAAGCCGTCCTCGCCTGGACCTATTATCTGCAACGCGATATGCCCACGTATGTCCGCCAGCAAAGAGATCAGGTATGGAATCAGCTTGCCTATAAGAAGCCGTCTTCACTTACCGTCGGGATCCTTGGGCTCGGTGCGCTCGGCGCCGCCGCAGCAGCGCGGCTAGTCAACGCCGGATTTAACGTCGTGGGATGGAGCCGGTCCGAAAAATCGGTTTCGAATGTGCGAACGTTTTCAGGCAACAATGGCCTTACGGGAATGCTGCGCATCAGCGATATCGTCGTTTGCCTCGTCCCTCTGACCTCGCAAACACGCGGTTTGCTGAACGCGGAGCGTTTTGCCGCCATGAAACCCGGCGCGGCACTCGTTAACTTCGCGCGCGGTCCCGTCGTGGTATCGGACGATCTCCTCACCGCTCTCGATAACGGCCACCTGACGCATGCAGTCCTCGATGTCTTCGACACCGAACCATTGCCACCGGATTCACGCTTCTGGCACCATCCGAGTGTGAGCGTGCTCCCGCATATTTCGGCACCGACTGACTTCGATACCGCGGCAACCGTCATCGCAGGGAACATCGCCCAGTTCCGGCTATCCGGAATGGTCCCCGGCAGCGTGGATACCGCACGGGGTTACTGACCACTGACAATACAGACGGGCCCGGTGATCAAACTAGACCGCTATGACATCGCCATCCTGCGCATTCTCGCCCGCGATGGCCGAATTACAAAATCGCGGCTCGCAGAGGAAGTGAACCTCTCAATCTCGCCCGCATGGGAACGCGTGCGCAAACTCGAGGAAAACGGCGTCATCAAAGGGTATCGCGCAGAACTGGACTGGGTCGGCACCATCAAGGCGAGCCGGATCGTAGTGGAAGTGACACTCGCAAAACATACCGCGCAAGACATGCGGCGCTTTGAGGAACGCGTGCTGGCCGCGCCCGAAGTCACTCTTTGTTATGCAACGGGCGGCGGCGTGGACTACATGCTGCACGTGGTGTCGCGCGATATCGATCACTATCAGCGGTTTATCGACTCGTTACTGACGGACGATATCGGCATCGAAAAATACTTTACCTATATTGTCACGAAGGTTGTGAAGAGCATGCCCGACAGCGTGCCCGACTGGGAGTGAACGTGGACGCTCATTCATCAATCAGCACCAGTACAATCCGCGCCTACGAAGAAACGGAGTATCGGGTCTTCGGGAATATGCCCATGACGTTGCGCATCGGCATACGTCATGCATTGCTCGCCTGCCTGCACCTCGAACACAACGTGGAGTGCAGCGCGTTTGTCACGGCAGCAAACCCATTGGGTATCCTTAACAGTGACGCTGAAAATGCCCGGTATCAAACAGCGCTCTCCGAAGAACTCACGCACAAGGGCTTGAGGTCTATCAGTGGCGTGGGACAACATCCATCAGGACAATGGCCAGGAGAACCAAGCTTCCTGATCCTGGGTTTGTCGCTTGAGGCGGCAAGTCAACTCGGCGTGCAATACAAGCAGAACGCAATCGTCTGGTGCGGCAACGACGCCACGCCTCAACTCATCCTTCTCAGATGAAAAGACGGCTCACACGTGAACAGCGAGCCGTCCATCCATCGATCACGAACCCGCATACAGGTTGCAAAAGCTGACCGGGCCAACACACGCTTCATGGCTCGCGCCGCCAACATTGGCAATCCGCGAAGAGCTCGCGCTCGTTCCCGCAGCCACGCCACCATATGCGTTCGCGCCATCTTTCTGCGCAACTTCGTTCGAATAGATCCGGGCGACATCGGGATACGACGCATTGCTGACAAGACGCGATCCATCTTGCTCGGCTACCACGAGTTGTTGCTGCACTTCGGCACGCGTCAGGCCTTGGGCAAAAGCGCCAGACGACACAAGAACAGCAGCGGACATCACGAACAGGGCAATCTTTTTCATTTTCGACTCCAGAGTGTTTAACGGGTTGGTATTAGGGCGAACCCATTTTTTCCCGGTCTATTCCAGAGATTTCGAAAATTGTTTGAAGCGGCGATCAATCCGCGCGAGCAGCCATGCATGAGCATCTCGCGGGGTTCGCTTGCATTGGGCGTTTAGCAAATGCGCAATATCAGAAGCAATACCGAGCCAGGGCGGCTCGGATTCAGCAGCACATCGCCCGGCCGTAGACGCCTATGCGTGCGCACTCATTGCACCAGCATCGCGCCACGTCATCCGGCTGCGCTTCCCACATATGGCCGAACGCGCATTCCCACGCGAGCGGCGTGCTTGCATCCACGTATCCCGCCGATACCAGCTTCCCCCCGCGCTCCGCCGCCAGCGCTCTCAGCCGCTCTGTGCGCTGCTCGCGGCGTTGCGACGCGCAATTCATGCAGCGCACGTTTTGCGCCGCGCTCAACGCGTCATCCCACGCGTGGCCGCGCCCGCATTCCCAGTTGGCTTCGGTTGAACTGGCCGCTGTTGCCCTTTCCGTCCGATAACGCGTCGCCAGCGCCATCAAGATCTCGCGCTCTGGCGCGTCGTTGGATTTATCTGTATGCATCGGTTTGACTGGAATTCCTGTAACGCTCAATGTGCACCGCCGCCAAGCGCCTCGGATCGCGAAGTCGTGGTCACAATGCCATCCGGACCAAAGTGGGCGTTAAACATGGCGTCGCGCGTCACGCCGCCCTCCTCCCAATGCCAACTCCATACGCGTTCTTTCTTGAGCGGATATTCGGCAATGGTGGTCGGCTTACCCAGAATCCGGCGCACTTCGTCCTGCGTCAGTCCCGGCCGGATCTTCGCAATGTTTGCCGCCGTCAGCACCTGCGTCACGGAGACGAACTTGCCGCGTGCATCGATATCGACAAAATAGGTGGTCGTGCCCGCCGGCCCGCGCGGATATTCGAACCGTCTGGAACCGTCGGTGAAGTTGCGCGTGGTCTCGGGTTCGCCCATCTGGTCGCGGATCTGCGCTTCAGTGGTGACGCCCGGCGTCAGATCCTTCAGCAACAGCGTATCCGGCTTGACGGCATTGAAGATGGACTTCAACTTGTTCATGGCGTCCTCGCTCTGGCTCTCGTTGCAGCCAGTGAGCAGCACGGCCGCCGCGCAGGTGGCGGCAAGCATCAGTCTTTTCATGTGCGCCGACCTCTCGTTGCGCGCCGCGTTGATCATCCCGCCTTTTTCATCGACGGAACCGGGTCGACCGCCTGGCCCGACTTGCGCAACTCGAAATGCAGCAGCGGCTTGTTGCTCGGCCCCGTACCCATTTCCGCGATCGGCGTGCCCTGGCGCACCGTGTCGCCCTCTTTCACCAGCAGCTTGCTGTTGTGCGCGTACGCCGTGAGGTAGTCGCTGCTGTGCTTGACGATGATCATGTTGCCGTACGCCCGCAAGCCATTGCCCGCATACACCACGCGCCCGGCTGCGGCGGCTTTGACCGGCTCGCCAACCTTCCCCCCAATATCGATGCCCTTGCTGCCGCTTTCGCCGAACTTCGTGACCACGTCGCCCTGCGCCGGCCACGCAAGCCACGCGCCTTTCGCGCTGACCGCAGGCGTGCTGGTGTCGGGCGCTTCGGCCGCCTTGGCCGGCGCGGCGTTGCTGGCCGCTACGGCCGGCGCGGATGCCGTTGCCGCTGCGCCTCCAATGATCGGCGGCCCCGACTTCGACACATTCGCCGTTGCCGCCGCTTTGCTCCAGTCGTCGTTGCTGGTGGCGGCCGGTGTGCTGCCCGGCGGCGCGACGCGCAACAACTGATCGATATTCACCTGCTTGCTTTCCGGCAGGTTATTCCACTTGATCAGGTCGGCCGGACGCTGCTTTTGCGCGCGCGCAATGCCGTAGAGCGTATCGCCCGGTTTCACGCGATAAAACCCCGGCCCAGCTTCAGGCGGCGCAGACGGCGCGACGACCGCTGGCCCGGCGACGGGCGGCGTAGTGGGAATGGATGCGGGCGCGCTCGCGCCGCCCGTGGAGCGGTCGACAATGGGCGCAGGCGTGATTGCCGACGAACACCCGGCGACCGACACCACGACCACGCCGATGGAAACGAGCGCCCCGAGCACGCCCCCGCGACCGTTGGCGGCCCAGCCTCCCGAAGCCCGCCCTGAATTACCTGAACGCAATACCGCCATGCTTGCCGTTTCCCTGACTTCCTGTTATCGATTTTTTCCGTGTCCAACGTCAGCGCTAGAACCGCATGCCGGCCCCGCATCCGCCGAAAGCCCCGCCGTTCGTCGCGCTGCCGCCGCAGCCAAAAATCCCGCAGCCGGCAAGCAGCGCCGTTACACCCAGCACCGCCACCGCCAGCCTGAGACGACGCCAATTCTCATTACGCGCCGATCCTGTTGTATGACTTACTCGTTCCAACATCTGCAACCTGCCTCGCCAACCTTCGCCAGCATAAAACATTTAACGTTCGTTCATGAAACACCGGAATCATTCATCTCGATATTCGATGCATCGATCTGACAATTCGGCATTCTAACCTTTTACGTTTTCGAGGCGAAAGAGCGCACGGCGGGCAGTGCTGGCGCATAAAAACGCGTGCCGGCTTTACTTACTGACGCGCCTTGCGCCGCATGACTTTCCATAGTGCGCCGAGCGCTATCGGGACAATTGCGGCGCACACGCCAACGAGCGCGATCACATTCAGATATTGCCGGATGAACGGAATATTGCCGAAGAAATAACCCAGCAGCACGAGCAGCAACACCCAGATCAGCGCGCCGAGCACGTTGAAAAACTGGAAGCGCGACGCGTTCATGGCCGACGCACCCGCCACGAACGGCGCAAACGTCCGGACGATAGGCACGAAGCGCGCAAGCACGATGGTCTTGCCGCCGTGGCGGTCGTAGAAACCGTGCGTCTTGCGCAGCGCTTCGCGATCGAGAAAACGTTCCAGGATGGGTATATGGGTATCGAAGACCTTGGGACCGATCGCACGGCCGATCAGGTAATTCACCGTATTCCCGAGCACGGCCGCGACCAGCAACAAGACGATCAGCGCGGAGAGACTCATCGATCCGCTCGCGGCGAACGCGCCGCCAATGAACAGCAGCGAGTCGCCAGGCAGGAAGGGAAACACCACCAGCCCTGTTTCACAGAACACGATCAGGAACAGGATTGCGTACACCCAGGCGCCGTAATGCTGGATGAACACGCCGAGCGACTTGTCGATGTGGAGGATAAGACTCAGGAATGACAGCAGCGTATCCAAATGGGGCCTCGATCAAGATGAATTAGCGGTGGCAACGTGCACGCGCGGTGGGATCGTTGCAGGAAAAACAGTCGCGCCATGATACCGAACTCGTTGCCGGAAAATTCACGAACGGCGCCTTCCATCACGGGTTTTGGCGCGAATGTGCGCGCTTTTTGCGTGCGGGCCGCGAGCGGCGCGGGGCTTTATGGAGACCGGCTGGCCCCGAAATCGTTCATCGGCGTGAGGCTTTATAATTTCGCCATGACCGATCTCATCGATTCATCCGGCGCGATTTCTCCTTCCGCAGCCTCGGCGGCGCCAGCGGCTTCTCTCGCGCCCGCCGCGCGGCTGCTGCGCGCCATTCAGCCTTTGCCCGACCAGTTGATCAGCCAGATTGCGGCCGGCGAAGTGGTCGAGCGCCCCGCGTCCGTGGTGAAGGAGTTGCTCGAAAACGCGCTGGACGCCGGCGCGACGAGCTTGCGGATCACGCTGGACGAAGGCGGCGTGAAGCGGATCGTGATTGTCGATGACGGCTGCGGCATTCCGCCAGACGAACTCCCGCTCGCGCTCCTGCGCCACGCCACGAGCAAGATCCGCTCGCTGGCGGAACTGGAGGCCGTGGCGTCGCTCGGGTTTCGCGGCGAAGCGATTGCGTCCATAGCATCGGTTGCCGAGCTTTTCATCACCAGCCGCACGGCCACGTGTGCGCATGCCACGCGCATCGATGCCCAGACCGGCGCAATCTCGCCGGCGGCGGGGACTATCGGTACGACGATGGAAGTGCGCGAGTTGTACTTCAACACGCCCGCGCGGCGCAAATTCCTGAAGAGCGAGCAGACCGAACTCGGGCATTGCCTCGAAGTCATCCGGCGCGTGGCGCTCGCGCGGCCAGACGTGGCGATATCCGTGCTTCATAACGGCAAGGCCGTGGAGCACTGGAACGCGTCCGATCCCGCCACGCGCGTGGCCAAGATTCTCGGCGAGGTGTTCGCGACCGCGCACCTTCCGCTCGATGAGCGCGCCGGGCCGCTCGCCGTGTACGGCTGCGCAGGGTTGCCGACCGCGAGCCGGGGCCGCGCCGACCAGCAATACTTTTTCGTCAACGGGCGCTTCGTGCGCGACAAGCTGCTGACTCACGCCGTGCGCGCCGCGTATGAGGACGTGCTGCACGGCAACCGGTATCCGGCGTATGTGCTGTTTCTGGATTTACCGCCGGAATCCGTCGATGTGAACGTGCATCCGTCCAAGATCGAAGTGCGTTTCCGCGATTCGCGTTCCATTCACCAATATGTGTTCCATGCGGTGCAGCGGGCGTTGGCGAGGAACGCGGGGGCGTCGCCGGAGACTACGGCGGGCGGTCATGCGGCGCAGTTGCAGCCCACGGGCGTTGCGTCGTTCAGCGCGCGGCCTTATGCGGGATCGGGTGAATTGCAGCCGACGCCAAAAGCCGAGAACGGTACGAACTGGCTGCGGCAATCGCGGATGACGCAGGGAAATCTGCCCGTCGCGCAGCCGCTGGCGCTTTACGACGCGTTGTTCGGACGCAGGGATACCGGCGCGGGAACGCCTGAAGGAACGACATCGCTGGCATCGTCCGAGCGATATTCGCCGACTCAGCCGAGCGCGCCCGTTTACGCCGAGATGCCCGGCGCGACGGCTACGGGCGAACACGCTCAGCCGCTTGGCTTCGCCCTCGGCCAGATCCACGGTATTTATGTGCTCGCGCAGAACGCGCAGGGATTGATCATCGTGGATATGCATGCGGCCCACGAACGCATTCTTTATGAGCAGTTCAAGAACTCGCTGGCAGATCGCGCAATCGCCGTCCAACCTTTGCTGATTCCGGTGACGATGACCGTCGATGCCGTGGAGATGGGCGTCGTGGAAGAAGAGCGCGAAGTGCTGGATGCGCTCGGCTTCGATCTCGCGATTCTGTCGCCGGGGTCGATTGCGATTCGCGCTGTTCCCGCCTTGTTGAAAGATGCCGATTTGCAATCGCTGGCACGCGCGGTTATCGCTGATTTGCAGGCTTATGGCGGCTCACGCGTTCTCACCGAACGCCAGCATGAATTGCTTGGCACGCTGGCTTGCCATCACGCGGTGCGTGCGAATCGCCGGCTGACGCTCGATGAAATGAATGGCCTGCTACGGCAAATGGAAGCCACCGAGCGCGGCGATCAATGCAATCACGGCCGCCCGACGTGGTTTCAATTGACGCTTGGCGATCTCGACCGCCTTTTCATGCGCGGACAATGAGCGCGCGCAAGGTTGCGTGTTTATTGGGGCCGACGGCATCGGGGAAAACCGCTGCCGCGCTTGCGTTCGCGCAGCGTTTTCCCGTGGAGATTATCAGCGTGGATTCGGCGCTGGTTTATCGCGGGATGGATATTGGTACTGCAAAGCCGACTGAAGAAGAACGCGCGGTGGCGCCGCATCATTTGATCGATATCGTCGATCCGACCGAGGCTTATTCTGCAGCGCAGTTTCGTAGCGATGCCTTGAAGCTGGTTGCCGGGATTGAAGCGCGTGGAAGGATTCCGTTATTGGTCGGCGGCACGATGCTGTATTACATGGCATTGACGCGCGGTTTGAATGAGTTGCCGGAAGCGAATCCGGAAGTTCGTGCGGCGCTTGATGAAGAAGCGGCGCGCGATGGATGGCCCGCTTTGCACGCGCGATTGGGTGCGGTTGATGCAGAGACTGCGGCGCGATTGGCGCCTAATGACTCGCAGCGGATTCAGCGCGCGCTGGAAGTGTTCATGCTGAGTGGCAGGGCTTTATCGGCGATATTGAAGGAGCCGAAGAGGACGCGGGAAGGTGAGCCGGAGTTTGTGCCGATTGCGCTGGAACCATCGGATAGAAGCGTGCTGCATAAGCGCATTGAAAAGCGCTTTGATTCGATGCTTGAAGGTGGGTTTTTGGAAGAGGTGGAACGGCTTCGGGCGCGAGGGGATTTATCGCCGACGATGCCTTCCATGCGATGCGTGGGGTATCGGCAGGCTTGGGAATATCTGGATGGGGTGGTTGACTATAAGACCATGCGGGATAAGGGGGTGTTTGCTACGAGGCAGTTGTGTAAGAGGCAGTTGACTTGGTTGAGGGGGGTTGAGGGGCGAAGGGTGGTGGATTGCACACGTGAAGACGTTGCGGAAATGGCGCTAAGCGAGATTGAGCGGACGATCCGCAACCAGCGATAATCTGCTGGCGACGAACTCAAGTAATTAATCGGTCATTGGCGGCTGTCGGCCACGACCTGTCGTTCAGCGAGCGGGAAACCTGCTACTTGAACGGCTGCAGTACTCCCAGAACTTGACGGACGCGCTACGCGCGCAATTCGGACTTTGCGGACATTCGGAGGTACTCGTTCCTGAGGCGATACCCAATACTGGAGAAGAGAAGGGGCCGATGGCCCCTTATTTCATTGCACCCTTGCGGGCTCACCAATGCTTTTCAGCAAAGCATTGTATTGGTCAGGATCAGTTGCGTAAATCCTATCTAGGACGAAGTTAGCCACCTTCGCAATCTCTGGAATTTCTACTGGCTTGAATCCTCGATCTGGGATCGACTCAAGGTGTGAAAACTCGTTGTTGAGTCGGTTCACCAGTGCGATTGCAGTCGCATCCTCTTCGCCAAAGAATTTCTTGATGCGTTCAAAAGCATCATTCTTGTCGTCGTGATGCGGGAACTTGAAGAACAAAAATGCTTCCAGGAACTTGCGAAGGTTGTTCCCGAAGCCGTAGAACGGTTCATGTCCACCTTGCGCTGCATCCTGATTCCTGCATTTGTAAATCTGGTGGAACAGGTAGTTAAATTCAGTGATGTAGTCCCGCAGATACGAGGGCATCAAAGAAATTTTGCTCGAACCACCATTTCTCTCAATGATGAAATGCTGGTTTCCACCGTGGTTCTTTTCGGCGGGCAGTGAAATTTTCTTCAGATACTTTAAGAAGTCCAGATTGTGGGTAGAGATGAAGAGTTGCTTATAGCGGTAGCCGTTCGATCCGTCTTGGTTCTTGATTGGCTTCGCAATCAAGCTTTCGATCAAACTGAACATGAAAAAAATGTGGTTGCCGTCCAGGCTGGAAATCGGATCGTCTATATATATGATCAGATCTCTGCCCATGCTGTTGGGCTCTTCCAGCTTGGCAATGAAGTAGCAGAACGCAATGAGACTACATTCGCCTTCACTGAGGTTGTAAGCCGACTTGCCGTCGCGGGTGACTTCAAAACGAACGGCAGTCTTCTCGGCATTGTCTTTGGCTTCTAGCTTGATTCCGTCATGACCGAAGAAGTGATTCAAGAGTGAATTGACCCTCTCAGCACCTTTGCGCTCATCCTTCTGCTGGCCCTGTAGGGTAACGACCTCGGCTTCTAACTTGACGATCTCGGTGTTGGCGTCGGCGTGAGCGGTGTTGGCGTTGCCTGCCGCAGTTTCAAGTTCAGCGATACGGATTTTTTCCGCATCGTAGGTAATGTCGGTAATGAACGAAGCTATATCGGTAAGTCGAAGTGCTTCGCGTGCAGAAATCTTGTCCTTTTCAAGAGAACTCGTTCTGCTATTGCTCTTGGTTATCAGGGAATTGATGTCATCCACACAGCCTCGAACAGCGGCAGAGTCGTAGTCTGACAATGGCATAGCAACCCGCTCGAAGAGGCTGTTTTTTCGTGTGTGTAGTGCAGCTTTGAGTGCTTCTAGATCTCGTTTGTAGACCTTCAGGCACTCGGCAAGCGACTTCTGTCTTGCTTCAAACAGGACTTTTTCTTCTGCATAGAATTTATCGCCGGTCAACGTCATGAAGCCCGGAATGCGGTTGATTTCAGAGTCAACGGAGGTAATACATGAATCCAGTGCCGATTCCAGGTCTGCAGACTCTTGGCTGAAGTGGGAGTCCAGGACTTGCCAAATGTTGTGCGGCAAGCTTTGACGGCAGAAAGCACAGGTGTCACGCTTGTCTTTGTGTAGCGGGATACCCTGTTTCACCCAGAGTTGAAGAACAGTATCGCTAAGTAGCTCCCCAATCGCCTGCGTCGGCTTAATCTGTCTGCCCAGCAACTCTTGCGCAACTCTTGCGATTGTCTCGATTTTCAGGGTGATAGACGCCGTGTCTGTAATGTCGGGCAGGGCTTCTTGCTTGAGCAGGTTGACCTTGGCAGCTTGTTCGTCAGTCGTGAGCGGGACAAAACCCGCCTTTTTGACTGCAGCGATGTCCTTCTTGATGCTCTCTATGTTGTAGACAGCAGGGCCATACGTGCGGTTCTGCTTGATCTTGTCGTTGGCATGAGTTCGCAGCTTTCCTTCCAGAGAATCAAAGGCGGTCTTGTGGTTGCCTTTTGTCCTGTCCCGCTCCTTGCGCTTTTCTTCGAGGTCATGCCGAAGACCGGTCTTGTTCTCGACACTGCCGAGCTTAACGCCGATGGCAGCAATAGCGTCTTCAATCTCCTTGTTCTTCTCACCGACGATAGCGAAGGTTTTGATCTCGCCGTCATTGGTTTGATTGACAAGGAAGCTGAGATTGTCGCTTACGAAATCACGGTTATAGACTCGAACGTCGTAGGCATGAGTGCCGATAGTGAGCTGAGTAACGTCACCCTTGTCGCCGTGAACGGTGAATGACGAGCCTGTATAGTTTTGCGGAAGGCGTCCGGTTTCCAAAGCCCGAAAGATTCGCGAGAGGGTAGTCTTCCCAGAGTAGTTGCGACCATACAGGATATTCAAGCGTTTGAAATTCTGTGGGTTGTCTCCAGCATCCCGAACACGCCTTTTCCAATCCAAGCCCGCAAAGCTACCGAAGCTGGTTATGTCGAGTCCAGTGATCATCTTCTATGCCCCTCGCATATTGTTCGTTTTCTTGATGAGCAGTTTACTCTTGGGCACGATGTTCTTCTAGACTTTGAAGTGCAGCCTGCATTTTATGCGTTGCTGGCGGTCTTCCAAGACCCGGCCCACTTCGATAGGCTCCCTCTCAAAATCGCTGTCAACGCCGATTAAATTCTCTCCCCCGGTGGGTGAGTTTCACATCGGCGCTAACACATGAGGATTGCCTCCCGGCAGCAGTCGTTCAAATCGCTCCACGCCGACAGACCGCAGCGGATCGGGAGTGTGAATTCGTCGATGCACGAAGCCATCGTTCGGCTGGTCGATGCCTCCCCCGTCAGCAATCTGCTCTGTTGCCGACGTACAACTGAGCCCGCTCCAATGTCGACAAAAGACCGGCAACGTGCCGCCCGAGACGCCGCGCGAATGGCCGCTCCAGTCTGCGACCCGCCATAGCCTTCGCACAGGGTCGAAAGGCAGCTCAGGGTCGGAAGCTGCCAGTCGCAAACAATCCAATCCGGCTTCGTTAAGCGCTCCGAAACTCACCCCACCCCATTAATCGCATCCCTCGTCCGCCTCGCCACTTCCGCCGCAGCATCGGCGAAATCCTCGCCTTTCCCCGCATAGATAATCGCGCGCGAAGAATTAATAAGCATCCCGCCGCGCCCAGAAGCAACCCGTCCCGCACGAACCGTAGCCTCAACATCCCCGCCCTGCGCCCCAATCCCTGGAATCAGCAGCGGCATGTCCCCAACAATCGACCTAACCACCTCAATCTCTCGCGGAAACGTAGCGCCAACGACCAACCCCAACTGCCCGCTCCCATTCCACTTATCAGCCGCGAGCCGTGCCACAACCTGATACAACGGCGTCCCATCGACTTCAAGAAACTGCAGATCCGACCCACCGGCATTTGAAGTCCGGCAAAGCACAATCACGCCTTTCCCTTCGTGTTCAAGATAAGGCTGAACCGAATCAAATCCCATATATGGATTAACCGTAACGGCATCGGCTTTATATCGTTCAAACGCCTCAACGGCATATTGCTCAGCGGTACTCCCAATATCTCCACGCTTGGCGTCCAGAATCACCGGCAACCCCGGATGCTCCGAATGAATATGCGCAATCAATTGCTCAAGCTGATCCTCCGCCCGATGCGCTGAGAAATAAGCAATCTGCGGCTTGAACGAACAGGCAAATGGCGCGGTGGCATCCACGATTTCGCGGCAAAAATCGAAGATCGAATCCGCGCGGCCGTTGAACGCGCCCGGGAAACGGGACGGCTCAGGATCGAGTCCCACGCAAAGCATTGACTGGGTGCGCGACCACGCGGCGTTGAGCGATTCGATAAAAGACATGGGTATCCGTGAGCGAATTAGGCGTATCCCGCATTTTACCGCGCGAGCCGTCGCTCCCCGCGCCCACCCGCGACGCTACCGAACCGCCGCCGCGTTCTTGCGCGCCTTCTGTCCCGCGGGCTGTTTCGGCCGCCCGCGCCGTTCGGCCTCGCCCGATCGCTCGACCGTAAAACTGAACTCGCGCGTCAGACTTTCGCCCGGCGCCAAAACGGTCATCCCGTTTGCCGCGCCGCCGCCCGGCAAATTCACCGCATTGATCGGATGATCGACTG
This sequence comes from Caballeronia sordidicola, assembly GCF_001544455.2. GTDB lineage: Bacteria > Pseudomonadota > Gammaproteobacteria > Burkholderiales > Burkholderiaceae > Caballeronia > Caballeronia sordidicola. Next base: position 16,274 of record NZ_FCOC02000020.1, on the reverse strand, counting down.
GCTCAAAACAAAAGAAGTCCTTCCCGGCAGGCACGTAAAGCACGTAGTAGTCGGTATCGGCGGAAATGGTCAGCGACAAGCGCCGCTTCGGCCACATCACGCTCGTGCGTCCGCTCCATCCGGTGAACGCGTTGTTGATCATGGCCGTGGGCATCGGGTACGCCACGCCGAATTGCCACGCCGGCGGCGCCGGGACGTGACGCACGGGCAGGAAGTCATCGCCGCAAAGCCAGACGCCGTCGGCGGCGGCGGACAATTCGGTATCGGCTTCACGCGTCAGGAACGGATGCAAACCGAGCCCGAATGGCAACGCCTCGCGCCCCGCGTTCTCAACCGATAACGTCACCACCAGCGTCGCGCCTTCGAGCATGAACGACTGGCTCGCCTTGTACGAATACGGCTTGCCATTGCGCCTGTCGAGCGTGAGGCGCACGTGCGTGGAACTCTCGGACGCCACGTCCCACGCGCCAAGCCAGCCGTCGCCATGAAGCGGCAGCGGTTCGCCGGGACGGTTGCACGGGACATCGATACCACGCCCAAGAAACTGAAAACGCCCTCCGCCAATGCGATTCGAATACGGCAGCAGCGGATAACACGCGAGTTCGTTGGGGTCGGTGGCGTCGCCGGGTTCAAGGCACGGCCGGAAGATCGGCACGAGCGTGCCGTCGCTGCGCCAGTCGAAGCGCGTGATGCCGCCGCCGAGCGCCGGCGCAATGTCCAGACGCAATTGCGCGTTGGCAAGCGTGATACAGCCATCGCGGCCAGCGCCGCCCATTGCTACAACGGATGTGGATGGACCCGGCCGGATCGGCGGTTCAGTCGCGGCTGCAAGTTTGGAGCGGCGGGTGACGACCGCCGGACGTGGCGCGGCCTGCGGGGTCTTGGCGCTGGACGAAGAGCCAGGTGCAGAACCAGATGAGGAACGGGCAACGGTCATGTGCGAGTCTCCGAGAGGCGGACGTTTCCCGTGGTCCTGGCATAAAGCCCGGCATGCCCGGGAATCTGCGGGCGGCGCGTCGTGCGCGCCACCTCGGTTTTTAGGCATTGCGGTGCTGCAAAACCATCTCGATCAATGGCGCTCAGTTTCCACGAAACACGGGTTCCGCGATACCCCTCGCCGCCGGCGTCGCGATAAACACGCCGCCCGCGCGCAAGTCGTTCTGCAACGCGGCGTGGTCCAGCCCAATGCGCGCGCTCGTGATATACAGCGTGCCGAGTTGCGAACCGCCAAACGCGACGCAACTCGGTTGCGTCGTCGGCACATCCACGCGCGCCGTTTCGCGGCCATCGGCGTCGTAGCGCACCACGCGCGCGCCGCCCCATTGCGCGTTCCACAAACCGCCATCGCGATCGATGGTCGATCCATCCGGCTCGCCGCTTGCGTCGGTGAGTTCGGCGAACACGCGCTGATTTGCGAACGAATCGTAGTCGCAGGCGCGAATCTGGCGCGTCGGAGAATCGCAGTAATACAGGGTCGATCCATCCGGGCTGAACGCAATGCTGTTTGGAATCGCAGCGTCGCCCAGCGGCAGGCGTTCCAGCGACAAATCCAGATTCAGCCGATAAAACCCGCCCACCTTCTCCGCGTTCGCCACATCGTGTTTCGTGCCGAAAACAAAACGTCCTTGCCGATCGCAGCGGCCATCGTTCAAACGCGTGGGCAAGCCATCTTCGACCGGCATGATGGTTTCAATCTCACCGGTTTGCAGATCGAGGAACGCGAGGCGCGAAGCCAGTCCGAGCAACAGCAAATCGGGTTCTGCGCACAGCGCAAAGCACGCCAGACGCTCGGGCATGTCAAAGCATTCGCGGCTGGCGTCGCGCGGATCGTAGCGCCACAAACGCTTGCCTTCTATGTCCGTCCAATAGAAACGCCCGCTCGCCGCGCACCACGTCGCACCTTCGCCAAGCGCACATTTGCTGTCGATCAACAATTGCGCCTTCACGCCCAGCCTCCGTCGATCACGACTTCCTGCGCGGTCATCATGCGGCTATCGTCGGCGGCAAGGAACAACGCGGCGCGCGCAAGATGCTCGGGCAGCAATTCAGCATCGATGCATTGCCCTTCCTTGATCGCGCGTTTTCCCGCGTCGTCCAGCCACAGACGCTTCTGCTTGTCCGTCATCACCCAGCCGGGCACGAGCGTATTCACGCGGATATTGAACGGTCCCAGATCGCGCGCGAGGCCATTCGTCATGCCTTGCACGGCGGCTTTCGCCGTGACGTAGACCGGATATCCGCCGTTCTTCAGCATCCAGCTAATCGATCCCAGATTGATGATCGAACCGCCGCCAAGCTGTTTCATGTCGTCCATGACCGCTTGCGCCGCGAAGAACTGATGCCGCACATTCACGGCAATGCCCGCGTCGTACAACTCGGGCGTCACGTCTTCAATCCTGTGACGCTTGTCGTTCGCCGCGTTGTTCACCAGCACGCCGATGGCCCCAAGCGTGCTGCGAACGTCGGCAATACCTTGGCGCAGCGCGCCAATATCCGTCAGGTCGACGCGCAGGAACATTGGCCGGAATTGTCCTTCCGCCAGTTCCGCGCCAAGCTGGTCGGCGAGCGCCTCGCCGGCGTTCGTATCGATGTCGAAAAACGCCACCTTCGCGCCCTGATCGAAGAAATGCTCGACGAACGCCGCGCCAATTCCCGTCGCGCCGCCGGTGATCAGCACCACTTTGCCGGCAAGGCTCGGGTAGCGCGCGAGGGTTTTATCGACTGAACTGGCCATCTTTCACACACCCCTTTTAATCTCGCGAGCCGCGGTTCTTCAACTGGTCGAGCAGCACGGCAGCAAGCAGGATCGCGCCGCGAACGAGATATTGATAGAACGCGTCGATGTTCATCAGGTTCATCACGTTCTCGACCGTGCCCATGATCAGCACGCCGATCACCACGCCCGAAATGGTGGCGCGGCCGCCGAGCAGCGAGACGCCGCCAAGCACGCAGGCCGAAATCACGTTGAGTTCGAAACCGTCAGCCGCGTTCGGTTGTCCCGACGTGATCCGCGAAGCCAGGATCACACCCGCCAGCGCCGCAACCGCGCCCTGGATCAGGAAAATCCAGACGCGCGTGCGTTCCACATTAATACCCGCCAAACGTGACGCTTCCGCGTTGCCGCCAATCGCGAGCGTATTGCGTCCATATACGGTCTGGTTCAGCAACACGCCGAACACGATGAAACACGCGAGCGTGACCCAGATTGGCAACGAGACGCCAAACATGGTCAACCCGCCGAGCGCGATGAACGTATCGGACGAGACGCCCACGGCCTGACCATGCGACACGATAAACCCAAGCCCGCGCACCACTTCCATGGTCGCCAGCGTGGTAATCAGCGCGTTGATCCGCAGGTACGCGATCACCGCGCCGTTCACGAAGCCAATCGCGGAACCCGCCGCGACCGCCGCGATAATCGCAATGAAGGTATTGCCCGTCGCGTTCAGCACCATCGCGCAGAGCACGCCGGCGAACGCGACCGTGGACCCGACCGACAAGTCGAAATCGCGCGATGCCAGGCAGAACATCATCGTGCACGCGACCATGCCGATCTGCGAGATCGACAGCGCGAGGCCGAGCATGTTTTCGATCGAGAAGAAGTGATCGACCGAGAGCGACATCGTGATGAACATCACGACGAAGATCACGATCAAGCTGTATTCGGTGATCTGCTGCCACCATTTCTGCTTGTCGTTTTTCGCTGGCACCAGCGTGTTGCTAATGTTTTCCCTGACTTCCATGATGTCCTCCGTCTCCACTTTTTGCTTCAGGCTGCCTGCGCAGTCGGTTCGGTTTGCACAGGCAGCGCAAGATTCAGCACTGATTGTTCGTTGGCCTGTCCGCGCGGCAATTCGCCCGCAATCCGGCCCTGCCGCATCACCACAATCCGGTCCGATACACCCAGCACCTCGGGCAACTCGGACGAAATCATCACGATCGCGCAGCCGCGTTCGGCCAGTTGATAGATCACGTTGTAGATCTCGTGCTTCGCGCCCACGTCGATACCGCGCGTGGGTTCATCGAGGATCACGACTTTGAGTTCCGGCTCGGCGAGCCAGCGCGACAGAATCGCCTTCTGCTGATTGCCGCCGGAAAGAAAGCGGATCTTCTGCTTGCGGCTCGGCGTCTTGATCTTCAGCAACTGGATAAAACGGTCGGCGGTCGCGGCTTCTTTCTTCCGGTCGAGGAACAATCCCGCGCGCAAATAATGACGGCGGCACGAGATGTTGATGTTCTCGGAAACCGTCGCCATGGCGACAATGCCCTCTTCCTTGCGATCTTCCGGGCACAGCACAATGCCGTGCCGGATTGCTTCGCCGGCGCTGCGGATCTTGATCGGCTGGCCGTCGAGTGCAATCGTGCCCGCCTTCTTGCTGTCCGCGCCGTACACGAGGTGCATGAGTTCGCTGCGGCCGGCGCCAACCAGCCCGAAGAATCCGACAATCTCACCGCGCCGCACTTCGAAACTCGTCGGTTCGCGCAGCGCGTGACCTTCTATGTTCTTCACCGAAAAGCGCACGTCGCCAAGCGGGCGCGCCTTGTAATCGTAGATATCCGAAATCTCGCGGCCGACCATTTCCTGCACGAGCGTATCGCGCGGCACTTCGGCCAGATTCGCGTGCGAGGCGATCTTGCGGCCATCGCGGAAAATCGTGCATGTGTTGCACAACTCGTAGATCTCGTCCATGCGGTGTGAGATGTAGATCAGCGCGCGGTTATCCGCCTTCAGGTCGCGCACGAGCTTGAACAGCACTTCCGTCTCGCGATGCGAGAGCGAGGACGTGGGTTCGTCGAGCGCAATCACGCGTGCGTTACGCAACAGCGCCTTGCAGATTTCCACCATCTGCCGTTGCGCGATGGAAAGCTTTTTCAGCTTCGCGTTCGGATCGAGATCCACGCCCATTTGCCGCAAGCGTTCGCTCACATGCTTCTTCGCTTCGCGCTTGTGCACCCAGCCGAACGTGCTCGGCAACGCGCCGAGCAGTAGGTTTTCGGCCACGGTGAGATCCGGCACATATTGCAATTCCTGATGAATCACCGCGATCCCCGCCGCAATCGATGCCGCCGCGCTGGCGAACTTCACCTCGTTGCCATCGATCAGGACACGCCCGGAATCCGGTTGATATTCACCGCCCAGCACTTTCAGCAAGGTCGATTTACCCGCGCCGTTCTCGCCCATCAGGCCGTGCACTTCGCCGGCATTGACGTCGAACGACACGCCGTCGAGCGCGCGCACGCCTGGAAAAACCTTGCCGATATTGTCAAAACGCAGCGTCGCTGACACATCGCCTCCTTGGAATTCGGGCGGACCGCGCGATTCGGTTCATGAAGCGCGCGGTCCGTATTGCTCTACAGAAAACTTACTTCGCCGACGCAAGGCCCATCTTCTCGCGCACGTCGGCCACGTTGTCACGCGTTGCCAGCATGCCGGTCGTGAGCGTCACGAGCGGCGGTTCCTTGCCGTCCTTGATCCACGTGTAGACCAGTTCCGACGTTTCCTCGCCATGACGCTTCGGGCTGATGATCACCGTGCCGTAGAAGCCGGTCGGGTTCGGTTTCTTGAACTCGTTCAAAGCCGAATCCGATCCGCCAATGCCCACGCCAATCATGTTGTCCGCCTTGAATCCACGGCCTTCCGCTGCACGCACGGCGCCGAGCACGGCTTCGTCGTTCAGGCCAAACGCCACCCAGTGCTTGAACTTCGTGTTCTTCGTCAGCGCAATGTTCGCGGCGTTGAAAGCGTTTTCCGTGTCAGTCTTGGCTTGCGGCGCCATCACGATATTGGCCTTCGGGAAGCCCGCGGCAACCAGCGCTTCCACTGCGCCAGCGGTGCGGTCATGCGCCGTCGGAAGCTGCTCGTAGGTCACGTCGATCGCGCCCACGTCGCCCATGTTCCAGCCACGCTTTTTGATCTCCGCGGCAATTCCGTCGCCCACCTGCTTGCCGATGTTGAACGCCGAAATGCCCATGTACGGCACCGATTCGATCGGCTTGCCCGAGCCGTCGACCAGACGGTCATCCACCGTCATCATCTTGAGCCCCGCAGCTTTCGCTTTGGCAACAATGCCCGGTCCGAGCTTGACGTCCGGCGTGCAGATCACGAAACCCTGGGCTTTCTGCGCGGCGAGGTTATCGATGGCGCTCATGACCTTTTCACCCGACGGCGCGCCGATCTTCACCAGCGTGAAGCCCTTGTCCTTGGCGGCCATTTCCGCGAATTTCCATTCGTCCTGGAACCACGGTTCTTCCGGCTGCTTCACGAGAAAACCGATCTTGACGGGGTCCGCCGCCTGTGCAATGGGCGCGGCGAACAGGGTTGCGCTTGCAGCCGTAGCCGTCGCAATCAGCGTGATGAACATTCTGCGTTTCATGGTCTGTCTCCTGACTTGAATGTCTAGTTGGAACAAAGGTGTTGGCCGCGTCTTGTTGTCATGACGTCGCACCACGGCCAGTGCGTCATCCGATACTGCTGAACCTGGTAACTAGTCGTGGTACAGCGCCGAGCGCCCGCCATCGACGGTAATGCAACTTGCATTGATGAACGGCGCTTCGTCGGACGCCAGGAACACGGCCGTCATCGCCACTTCTTCCGGGCGGCCGATGCGTTTCATCGGCTGAAGATCGAGCGTCGCCTGTTTCGCTTTTGCCGGATCAGCCTGCTCGTTCCACCAGTCGTGCGTAAGCTGCGTTTCTATGTAACCCGGCGCGATTGCGTTCACCCGCACCTGCCGCCCCGCGTATTCAATGCCCAGCGCCCGCGTCAAGCCGATCACGCCGTGCTTGGCGACCGGGTAAGGAAAACAGCCCGGGATGATCTTGAAGGAATGCGTGGAAGCAATATTCACGATACTGCCGCGCCCGCGTTCGACCATGCCCGGCAACACGGCGCGGCAGCCGTTCCAGACGCCGTCGAGATCGACGGCGAAGCAGCGTCGCCAGTCGTCGTCGGTCATGGTCAGCGGATCGCAGAACACGTTGATGCCCGCGTTGTTCACCAGCACGTCGATGGGGCCGAACTTCGCTTCGGCTTCCCGCACGGCGTTTTGCACCGATGCGCTCTGCGTCACGTCCGTCTGCACCGCGAGCACGTTGTCCGTCGAGCCGATCTTTTGCGCGGTTTCCTGCGCCAACGCAATGTCAAGTTCAGCCAGAACCACAGCCGCGCCTTCGCGCACGAACGCGGCGGCAATCGCCGCGCCAATGCCGCGCCCGGCGCCCGTGACCATCGCGACTTTTCCCGCGAGCCGGTTCATTTCTTCGCGCCTCGCGCCACAGCCAATCCATTGATGTACGCCTTCGCGTGCGCCAGCGTCGTCGCCGCGCTTTGACCCGGCTTGTACAACGCGGAACCGAGGCCAAAGCCATTCGCGCCCGCGGTCAGGAACGGCCCCATGTTGTCCGGCGCAATGCCGCCAACCGGCACGAGCGGCACCCGAACCGAAATCACCGCGCGCCACGCCTTGACCACGTGCGCGCCGAGCTGCTCGGCGGGGAACATCTTCAGCACATCGGCGCCATTCTTCAGCGCAATAAACGCTTCATTCGGCGTCGCCACGCCCGGCGCGCACGCCAAGCCTTGCGCCTTCGCCGCGCGCACGACGTCGCCGTCGCTGTGCGGCATCACGATCAGTTCGCCGCCAGCCTTTTTGACTTCATCCACGTAATGGGGATGCAGAACCGTTCCCGCGCCCACGATGGCGTCGGCCGGAAGCGCCTGACGAATTGCCGCGATGCTGTCGAACGGTTGCGGCGAATTCAGCGGCACTTCCACGATCCGAAAGCCCGCTTCGTACAGCGCGCGGCCATGATCGGCGGCGTCGGCCGGACTCACGCCGCGCAGGATCGCGATCAGCGGACACGCGCCGAACGCGGCGGCAAGCCCGGCGTGCGGCGTGTACGGGCCGGGAAGGTTGATATCGATATCGCTCATGTTCTGCTCCTGATTAGTTCGCGCTGGCCGTCGAGCGGATCAGCCCGGCCTGCAGCGCGATTTCGTGCAATCCGCGCTCGGTGGCGTGAGCGACGGTGGGCGCCTGATGGCAGCCAAAGCGCGCAAGCGCCTGCCGATACCGCTCGCACAGCGCGTCGTTGCCGATCAGCCTGAGCGTCTTGCCCGCGAGGTCCGATTGCTCGCGCGCGAGCACTTCGTTCAGGCCGCGCAATTCGTGGCCAATCAGCAAACCGGAAAGATAATCGGCTTGCTGCTCGGGCTTGAGTTTTCCGGTCAGGCCCAGCGTGCGCGTGCTGAAAATGGTCGCGAGCAGGCCGGCGTGGCCGGCGTCCTTGGCGGTATCGACGCCGCGTATGAACGACGCAATATCGTGCTGGCCGGTCGCGCGCATCGTGCGGCCAAGAATGGTGTGATCGCGCAGCGCGCCGAAGGTCTCGCCGGTCATGAATGTGTAAAACCGCTCGATCCGTCCCGCCGATACAAACGCCCATTTCGCATGCGTCCCCGGCAAGCCGATGAGTTCGCTGTGCGTGGTGTCGCCGCAAAGCGCGCCGAAAATTTGCGTCTCTTCACCGCGCATGACGTTCGGCAACGCGCCGTCTTCCAGCACGCCCGGCACGATATGAACCGTGACGCCCTTTTGCGTGACAACGCGCACGATGCCCGCCACGAGCGCCGCCGAATCGGCGGGCGCGGTGACATATGGCGCTTCCATCCAGCCTTGCGCGCTGCCGACCATGCCGGCGGCAATCACCGGGAGTTGCGGGTTGGCGGCAAGCCACGCGCCGCAGGTTTCGTCGAAGACAATATCGAATCCGCCTTCCGCCGCGGGGCGCGGCAGCTTCATGATTCCCGCTGCCGATGCACGCGAATCCAGCACCGCGCCCTGTGCGTCGAGCAGATACGCGCGCAGCGCCGTCGTGCCCCAGTCGAGCGCGATCAGTGCCGCCGTGGATTGATCGTGGGCGGCGCTCATCGTTTGATCCTGCGTGTTGCGGGCTGCGGCACGCGCCAGCCGAGTTCTTGCGAGATCGCGCGCGCTTCGCGCTGCACGACGGGAATCAGTTCTTCCATGCGTTCCAGCGGCATGTAGGGAATCGTGCTCGCCACCGAAAGCGCCGCGACGATCGCGCCGGACGCATCGCGAACGGGCGCCGCGACGCATCGGATGGACGCTTCGTTTTCTTCCAGGTCGAAGGTGAAGCCGCCTTGGGAATAGCGCGTCATGCGCTGCACGAAGGTCTCGAAGTCGGGCTGGTGATCCGGCTTGAAACTCACCTTCGCGAGCACGCGGTGCGACGCTTCCAGCAGCGTGGACCACGTTTCGGGCGGCAGGTCGAGCATCATCGCCTTGCCGATTCCCGTCGATGCCAGCGGCATTCTGTGACCCACGCGCGACCGCATTTCAAGACCGCGCGTGCCGGGAATCTTGTCGATGTAAAGTACGTCGTCGCCATCGCGCACGCCGAGGTGAATGGTGTCGTGCGTATGGTCGGCGAGCACTTGCAGATGCGGGCGCGCGACGGCAGTCAGCGGCATTTGCTCGAGCGCGATGGTGCCGAGTTCGATCAGCTTCGGGCCGAGCAGATAACCGCCGCCAACCTGGCGCAAATAGCGCGCTTGCACGAGCGAACTCACCAGACGATGCGTCGTGCTGCGCGTCGTGCCGAGCGCCGCGCCAATGCTGCGCAGATCGCGCGCGCCGGTCGCCGCCGCTTCGAGAATCGCGAGGCCGCGCAGCAACGTTTGCGTGCCGGCTTGCTGCGGCGTGAGGTCGAGCAGCGCGGCGGCCGATGCTTGCGCTTCGTTGACTTCTTCAGGCTCGGCCGATGCGCTTGAAGCGCCCGAATCGCTGGCATCGCGCATTTCCGGCTCGGCGCTGGCGCGAGCCATCGGCGATTCTGCGTCGAGGGTGGAGTTCAGGGTCTTGGTCATGGCACTCATCGGCGCGCAATCGAGAAAGCGCGGGTTTTCATCGATAAGGAGTGCTGGACGCGCGGATGCTCAAAGAGAGGCGATTGCGCAGGCGTTGTCATGACTTGTCTCCGATTGCTTTTTTCGTCGCACAAGGCCTTCGGGATTACCCGGAGCCTTATGTAACTGCCGTTTTGGCTGTGATCGGATTTTAGAGCCGTGCGTAACGATTATTCAATATGTGATTGATGTGTTCACATATTGGGAGATAAGACGTTTGGCGCCGGAAATGAAAAACCCCGGCAAGCCGGGGTTTCGTACTGCGTTTTAGCGAATCAATGCGGCAATTCCGCCGCTCCCATGCGCCTGGCGATCACGCCCGCCCGCTGCGACAAATAGGCGGACCCGCGATGTTCATCGAAATATTTCGGCCTCGGCAGCATGACCGCCAGCCGCGCCGATTGCCACGCGGTCAGTTTCGAAGCCGATGTCTTGTAGTAATAATGCGCCGCCGCTTCGGCGCCGTACACGCCGTTGCCCCATTCAACCGAGTTCAGATAGATCTCGAAAATGCGTTCCTTGTCCATCCAGAGCTCGAGCATGGAAGTAATGACGAGTTCCTGCGCCTTTCTCACATAACTCTTTTCCCGCGATAAAAACAGGTTCCGCGCCAGTTGCTGGGAAATGGTCGAGCCGCCCGCCACGATCTTCCCGCGTGCCTTGTTCTTCTCCCAGGCTTGCAGGATGGCGTCGGTTTCATAGCCATTGTTGTTGACGAAGTTCGCGTCCTCGGACGCAATGATCGCACGCTTCAGATTGCGCGATATCTGGTCATAAGGCACCCACGTGCGCTGAATGGAAAGATCGGGACGATCCTGGGCGAGCCGCCACGCGTCGGCGCGCATGAACGCTGTCGATGGAGGATTGACCACCGTGTAAATCCCGACCATCGCGAAGAAATAGAGCTGCGTGGCAATGGCGGCAATCGCCATGACGGAAATGCCATACAGGATCCATCGGGCCGGCCCGAGACGCGCGGGCGATTTTGTTCTTGTCATCGTGCTCGTTCTGTTGGAAACGCCCGCCGCTTCAAATTGACTTCCGCAGGATTACTTCGATAGCTCCAGCCGCAACGCCCGCAGCACCGCCGCGCTGTCCGGACGCACCCCGCGCCACAGGAAAAACGATTCCGCCGCCTGTTCCACGAGCATGCCGAGACCATCGGCCGGGCGCGCGCCCAGGCGTTCGGCGTGACGCATGAAGACGGTTGGCTGGGCGCTGTACATCATGTCGTAGGCAAGCGTGCCGGGTCCGAACGACGCGTCGTTGCACGTGGGCAGCGCGTTGTCCAGACTGCCGGCTGTCGCGTTGACGATCACGTCGTACGGGCCCGCTTCCAGGCTCTCCGCGCCGCCGCCCGAGAAACGCACGTTCGCGGCGCGGGCGGCATCGGAGAAATGATCGACCAGGATTTGCGCCTTCGACGCCGTCCGGTTCACGATAGCCAACGCCGCCACGCCGCAATCGAGCATGGGCAGCACAACGCCTCGCGCCGCACCGCCCGCGCCGAGCAGCAACACGCGCGCGCCCTTCAGTTCGACGCCCAGATTCCCTTCGATATCACGCACGAGGCCAACGCCATCGGTATTGTCGCCGAGCACGCCGTCAGCGTTGAACGCCAGCGTGTTCACCGCACCCGCCGCCGCTGCGCGCGGCGTGAGCTTGTCGGCCAGCGCGTGCGCGTCGAGCTTGAACGGCACCGTCACGTTCATGCCGCGCCCGCCCGCGTTGACGAAGGCGCGGACATCGTCGGCGAATGCGCCGATGGTGCCCAGCACGCGTCCATATTCGATAGCCTCGCCAGTCTGCTCGGCAAAGCGCGCGTGAATCCACGGCGACTTGCTGTGCGCGACCGGATTGCCGATCACGGCGTACTGGTCGACCGGGCGCGCGTCCCGGCTCGCGGCGCCCGATGTCATTGCGTGGGCTCCGTTGTATCGGGCGTGCTTTCGCTCGCGGGTTCTTCCGTAGGCGCGGGTTCTTCCACCGTCGCTTCCGCCGCCGCTTCAGTCGTCGCTTCCGCTTGCGCCTCAGCCTCGCTTTCGGCGCTCAGATCCTCGGTTTCGATCAGATCTTCTTCCGCTTCTTCGGCCTCTTCCGGCTGCGCCGCCGCGCCTGAAGGCGCATCGATCACATGCAGCAAACGGCACGACGCCTCGACGGTGAGTTCATCGAGATTCATCACTTCCAGCATCACCTTCGTCCCGCGCGCGTGCACGCCGAGCCCCGGCACATGCAGCATCAGCGGGATTTCATCGAGGCGCACGAGGTCGTCCTTCACCACGGCCGCCGCAACCTGCTTCCTGTTTTCCTGCTTCAGCCAGCGCAGACACCAGAAGAATTCCATGCGCCGCTGATAATCGGCATAGGCGGAATACTGGTCATCGAAGCCCTGGACCACGGCGAACAAATCCGCGTCTTTTGGCTTGAACGGCGCGACGAGCGCGGCCGTCACGCCATGCCGCACGCACGCGAGCAACTGCCATTGATTGACCAGATCGACGTATCGGCGCAGCGGCGACGTGCTCCACGCATATTGCGCAACGCCCAGACCTTCGTGCGGCGCGGGCGTGGTCTGCATGCGCGTGCGTTTCGGGCCCGGCGCGCCAAAACCGCGCTGCGACCGGTAGATGCCCGGCACGCTGTGATCGTTGAGAAACGCGCCCCACGACGAATTCGCGAGAATCGCCAGTTCGGCGACGATCAAATCGAGCGGCGACCCGCGCCGGCGCGGCGTGATGGTGATGTGCTCGCCTTCCACATAGAAGTTGAAGTCGTTGTTGCGCTGCACCTCGCGCCGCAGACCGTAACCCGCGCGCGCTTCCTGGCGCTTTTCGAACAACGCCTGCGCGAGCGGCCACAGCACCGCAATGTCATCCTTGTGCGGATATTCACCCGTACCGGCCGCGAGCGTTTCCTCGGTGACGTGTTCGTCCAGATAGTTGTGCCGCAGATTGCTCTTCACGAACACACGTTCCGCGCGCGTTTCGCTGGCCACGATCTCCTGCGTTTCCCGATTCACGATAATGTAAAGCGACAACGCCGGCCGCAACCCGCCTTCGGCGAGCGTGAACGCTTCAACCACGCTATCCGGCAGCATGGTGATCTTGTCGCCGGGCATGTAGACGGTTGAAAGCCGCGTGCGCGCGATCGCGTCGATCATGTCGCCACGCGTGATTCCAAGCGCCGGCGCGGCAATATGCACGCCAATCCGGACACGGCCATCGGCGAGATGTTCGACGGAAAACGCATCGTCGATTTCAGTGGTGGTGACGTCGTCGATGGAAAACGCCTGCACGTTTGCTTCAGGCAGATCGTCGGGCAATGGCGGCACCGCGACCGGCGCAAAACCGGTCCCGTGCGGGAAGAATTCGGAGAGGAAACGCGCTTCGTGCAACGCACGCGCGGATGGAATGCCGCCTACTTCCAGCATGAGCCGCGCTTGCGAAATGCCGCGAGCCGCAGCAGCGCCCTCGAGCGCCTTGTATTCGATGGAATTCTTGTCCGGCTTCGTCAACAAGCCAATCGCCTTGCCCGCAAGCGCTTCCGGCAATCTGCCGGCGACCAGTTCCTCTTCGTAACCGGCTTGCACGAGCGCAAGCTGGCGTTTCTTTTCGAGTCCGGCGAGCGCCATCTGCAACTGTTCCTGCGGCGCGCGCTGATATTGCCCACGGCCTTTGCGGCGGAAATACACCGGCGAACCATGCATGCGCAATACGAGCGCGGCGCGTTCGGTCGCGCCGAATTTATCGCCGAAATAATCCGCGCCCAGTTCCGCAAACGGGAATTCTTCTTCCGGCGCGCATTCCCACAGGAAATCGAGATCGATGTCCTTTGCAATGGCGTCGGCCTGCTGCATCAATTCGGCGGCGTTCGGTTTATCGAACTCGATCAACACGTCTTTCGCGCGCACTTTCGCGCGCCGTCCGCCCGGCAATTCGACCTGAAATGCATCGTTCGCCTTCGACAACACAGCGCCGGCTTTGAAACTACCCGATTCCTCGAAAAAAACGTTCACTCAATACTCTCGAAAGACGGTTGGTCGACATGACGCGCGTTTCGGGCAAGTTCCCCGACGCCTTAGCGCCACGCCAACGAAAAATGGATGCTGCGCTCGACGTTTTTCAGGCCGCTGCCGCCGGAGGCCGCGCTGCGCAGAACGCGAGCACTTCGTCCATATAGCTGGAAAAGTCGCTGATGGCGTGATTGCTGCCCTGGATCAGCGTGGTCTGCACGCCCGGGTAATGCTCGAGCATGGTGCGGTAATCGAGGACTTCGTCGCCGGTGGCGGCTATCAGATAGTAGCGCTCCGGCTGCGTGATGGACGGTACGGAAAGCGCACGCAATTCATCGATATGACGCGGTTCCACCACGATGCTTCCGCCGCCATGCCACAACGGCTGCTCGCCAATGTACGCGCTCAGGTCTTCCTGCGGCACGACCGCCGGATTCAGCAGCACGGCGCGCCAGCCGTGCTGTTCGGCCAGCCACGTGGCGTAGAACCCGCCGAGCGAACTGCCGACCAGCGTGATGTCGTCGTGAGAAGCTTGCGCGGCGAGCGATTCAGCCAGCGCGATTGCGTCTCGTGGCGAAACCGGCAGCACCGGACAGCACCATTCGCTGACGAGTCCGAGCTCTTCCAGCCGCGCGCGCATCAATCGAGCCTTGAACGATTGCGGCGACGACCGGAAGCCATGCAAATAGAGAATCACTCACGCTCCTTCGTGGCAGGACGCGCGGACAATGCATCCAGCAATTTCTGATGCACGCCGCCAAACCCGCCGTTGCTCATGACCAGCACATGGTCGCCCGGTTTTGCCGCTGCAACGACCGACTTCACCAGGAGCGCCAGGTCGTCGAACGCGCGGGCTTTATCGCCGAGCGGGTTCAGTGCGGCTTGCAGATCCCAGCCGAGCTTGTCGCGGCCTTCGCGCGCGCCGTAGCCGAAGATCAGGTCGGCGCCGGCGAGACTGGCGGGAAGTTGCGCCTTCATGGTGCCAAGTTTCATGGTGTTCGAGCGCGGTTCCAGCACGGCCAGAATGCGGTTCTGCGCACCAATCCGTGTGCGCAAGCCCGCCACGGTTGTTTCGATAGCCGTCGGATGGTGCGCGAAGTCATCGTACACGGTCACGCCGTCCACGCTACCCTTCACTTCCATGCGGCGCTTCACGTTTCGAAACGTGGAAAGCGATTGAGCCGCCTGCGGGGGCGGAACGCCCACCGAGCGCGCCGCCGCGATGGCCGCCAGCGCATTCAGGCGATTGTGCTCGCCTTGCACTTGCCAGTCGACCACGCCCATGCGCTCGCCTTCCCAGTAGACGGCGAATTGTTCGTCGGCGGGAACGCCTTCTGTTGCGGGCTGCGCTTCCCAGCCGCCCTGCACGCCGAAGCGTTCGACGCCCGACCAGCAGCCGCGCGTGAGTACGCGTTCGAGCGCCTCTTCGCGCCCGTTTGTCACAATCCGGCCGACGCCCGGAACGGTGCGCACGAGGTGATGAAACTGCGTTTCGATAGCCGCGAGATCCGGAAAGATATCGGCGTGATCGAATTCGAGGTTGTTCAGGAGCGCCGTGCGCGGGCGGTAATGGACGAACTTGGAGCGTTTATCGAAGAAGGCGGTGTCGTATTCGTCGGCTTCGATCACGAAGAAGCTTGAATCCGTGAGTCGTGCCGAGATGCCGAAATTCAGCGGCACCCCGCCGATGAGAAACCCTGGGTTGAGTCCCGCGTCTTCCAGCAGCCATGCGAGCATGGAACTTGTGGTGGTCTTGCCGTGCGTGCCGGCGACCGCGAGCACCCATTTGCCGTTGAGTACGTGCTCGCCGAGCCATTGCGGGCCGGAGGTGTACGGCAGGCCGCGGTCTAGGATGGCTTCCATCAGGGGATTGCCGCGGGTTACCACGTTGCCAATTACATAGAGATCCGGTTCGAGTGCGATCTGTTCAACGCCGTAGCCTTCGATCAATTCGATGCCTTGCGCTTCGAGCTGCGTGCTCATTGGCGGATAGACGCCGGCGTCGCAGCCGGTGACGCGGTGTCCGGCTTCTCGCGCGAGGACCGCGAGACCGCCCATGAATGTGCCGCAAATGCCGAGGATGTGAATGTGCATAGACGTTTGTTAGCACCGGGGGTTGGGGAGGTTCCGGTGCCCGGGGGGATATTGTAGCTTAGGGGGTTTTGGGGGCGCTGGCGCTGGGGGGGGGGCAGGGTTGGGTGGGGGTCCTGCTCTTTGCGCCTGCGCGCGGTCCCTGTTCGGTGTTCCTCTTTAACACTGTTAGCCACTGTCCGTGGCGGGACTTCATTTCTTTTTCCAACGGCGAAAAAGAAACGAAGCAAAGAAAACGCC
>NZ_FCOC02000019.1 GCF_001544455.2 Caballeronia sordidicola | reverse complement strand
CAATTTGGACGCGACAACCTCGATTCCCTTACGTCCCATGATCTTCTCCAGCACACTATGAGTCGATGATAGAACATGTGGGATTTACGTAAAGTTACTTTTGGGACGGAACACTAGACGTCCAATCCTCGCTTTTCCCGCCAGCGTTTTCAACAACGCTTCGGCAATAGGTGCGATACCTCGGAGCGTATCTAAATCGGTCATCGCCGTAGTCGGATAGGTAATATTCCTCGGGGGACACCGCTAACATCGTCTTTTGCGGTGAGACTGCAAATCAATCGGACTCGGATTTATAGTTGGCTTGCGATCGGCGCCATGCCTGACGTTTCGTCCCGCCCCCTCAGGGGCAAGACGATGGCGCAACCGCGGATCCCGACTTATCTCCTCTCTCACGGGGCGGACGCGGCCGTGGCTTGAAACCTAACTTGGTACGATGTGCGACCAGATAGTGGCGTCGCTTCACGACGTGCGGCGAGAACCCGGTAACCCGGCGACGCTAATCCCGCCATAAGGCGAATTGAAGACAAAGGTGGTGCGGTCCGCCGCATTCCTTTTGAGCGTGCGCATGTATGCACCTTCCTTGGTCCGGTTTACGACATAAACATCCCTCCGTCCACGTTGATTGTTTGCCCCGTGATGTAGGACGCGTCGTCCGATGCAAGGAACGCGACCAGCCCGGCCACGTCCGCGCCTGTGCCGGCGCGTCCCATCGGTATGTTCCTGACCCACTCCCCCATCAACTCGCCCGGCTTGTAGTTGCCGAGGAGCTTGCCCCAGGCTTCGTCGTTGTAGGACCACATGTCGGTCGTGATGATCCCCGGGCAAAACGCGTTGACCGTGATGCCTGTCGGCGCGAGTTCCTTCGCCAGGCTTTGCGTGATGCCGAGCACGCCAAACTTGCTGGCGGCGTAATGGGGCGTATACACAAACCCCTGCCGGGCCTGACCCGAGGCCGTGTTGATCAGCCGCCCCGCTTTTCCCGCGCGCAACATCCGTCCTGCCGCTTCCTGGCAGCACAGGAAAACGCCCTTCGTGTTGACCGCCAGTACCTTGTCCCAATCGGCCTCAGTCAGGTCGGCCAGCTTGGCGATGGTGATGACGCCCGCGTTTTGTATCGATACATCGACTTCCCCCAGCTTTGCCGCGACCTCTTCGTACAGCGCTTTTACCTGGATTTTATCGGTGACGTCGGTTTCCACACCGATGGCATCGTGTCCTGCTTCGCGCAGTTTCGCGGCGGCATCGAGAACGCTTTTTTCATTCGCCGACAGACATATTTTCGCTCCTTCCTGCGCGAATCGCTCCGCAATCCCCAAGCCAATTCCGCGGCTGCCGCCTGTCACCACGACGACTTTGTTCTTAAAACGCTTCAAATTCTGGCCCACGTCTGCTCCTTGCTAAAAAGGGTTGTTCAAAGCCGCTCGATCCAGCGCAGCCATTGCGAATGATTAGCCGCCGCCTGATCCACGCCTGCGCCGGGCTCGACGCGCCGCAATACCGGACGCTCGGCGTGACTTGCATCGAAGTTCGTAATCAAACCCAGTTGCAACGACGCAAGCGCCGCCGCTCCTGCCGCCGAGATCTCGCTCATCGCAAGCGTACTCACGGGACGGTTGAGGGTATCCGCGAGATACTGCAAAAGGAACGGTCGCTGGACGAGACCGCCGTCAAGGAACAACTCGACCAGCGGCACGCGCGCCGCCTGCTCCATCACGGTAATGACGTCCTTGATCTGATAGACGATGGATTCATACGCCGCACGCGCCACGTGTTGCCACGACGTAGAAAAGTTGAGCCCGACGATTTGCGCGCCACCCGGGTATTTCCAGTGCGGACAGCCTATGCCCGAGAACGCGGGGATCAGGAAAACGCCGCCATTGTCGTAGTCGGTGAACGCTTGCTCGGCAGCGGCAAAATCGTCGAATAAACCGAGTTTGTCCTTTAGCCAGGCAGGCGTCGAGCCCGCGCTGATGATGATGCCTTCCATTGCATAGTCGGTGCGCTGCGGCGTTGCGAAGCACAATGTCGACACCAGTCCGTGCGCTGGCGCTTGCGGTTCTGCGCCTACGTTCATCATGAGCGACGAGCCGGTTCCCATGGTCGCCTTCGCCAACCCCGGCTTGAGACATCCTTCCCCGACAGCGGCCGCATGCGAGTCACCGATCATCGATACGACCGGCACCGGCTTCGCAAGCAGGCCTTCGAAATCGGTCGCACCAAAGTCGGACGCGGACGGGCGCAGTTCAGGCAGGCGCAAGCCATCAAGACCGAATCGCGTTATCAGTTCGCGATCCCATTCGAGCGTATGCAGGTTCATCAGCATGGTGCGCGACGCGTTTGTGTAATCCGTCAGGTACGCAGCGCCATGAGTGAGCCGATACAGCAACCAGCTGTCGACCGTGCCGAACAACGCGGTGCCCGCAGCAATATACCCGCTGACGCGTTGATCGTTTTCGTTCAGCCAGATAAGTTTTGTCCCTGAAAAATAAGGGTCGATGAGGAGCCCGGTTTTGTCGGCGATCTCTTCAGCCAGGCCTTCTTCGCGCAGACGCTCGCAGATGCCAAGCGACCGCTGGCACTGCCACGATACCGCCGGCACGACAGGCTGACCATCGCTGGTCCAGAGCACAACGGTCTCGCGCTGGCTGGAAATGGCAACGCCCGCAATGGCATTCTTGTCGCCATCGAAACGAGCGAGACATTGCGCCACTGCGTCCAGCACCGAGCGGTACAACGCGTTTGCATCCTGTTCGACGAATCCTGCGCGCGGATGCGTGCACAGCACGCCGATAAAGCCGCGCGCGTGCACGTCGCCGTGTGCATCGAAGAGAAGCGCCTTCGTGCCGCTCGTGCCCTGGTCGATCGCCAATATGTATTGCATAGCTATTCCGTGTCCTGGGTTCACGCCGTCAGCGAAACCATGCGTGACTGAAGCCGTTGCTGCAATTGGTCGATAACCACCGCAAAGATGATCACCAGTCCCTTGATGACCATCTGCCAAAAGTCGCTGATGCCGCACATCACCATGCCGTCGCCAAGAATACTGATCACGCAGGCGCCGACAACCGAGCCGAACACCGTGCCGCGGCCGCCCATTAGCGCAGTGCCTCCGAGCACTACCGCGGCGATCGCGTTCAGTTCGAATGTTTGTCCAGTCAGCGGATGCGCGGTCTGCAGTTGCGCGGTAATCACGAGGCCGACGATCGCCGCGCAAAACCCGGAGAACATGTACACGAACAACTTCACGCGATTCGTCCTGATGCCCGAGAAACGCGCCGCTTGCTCGTTGCCCCCGATCGCATAGATGCGCCGGCCAAGTGGCGTTTTACGGGCAACGAAAATGGTGATCGCGGCCAGCACGACGAGAATCCAGACCGGCATGGACAGGCCGAGAATGGTGCCGTTCCCTATGAACTCAAAGCCCGTATTGCCGAGCGCGGCATTGCCTTCGAGATCGGCATACGTGCTGCCGTTGTTGACGAGCAGCGCCGCGCCGCGAACCACGTACAACATGCCGAGCGTCGCAATGAACGGCGCCACGTTCAGCATGGTGATAAGGTATCCGTTGATGGCGCCAATCAGCGCGCCGAGCAGGCATGCAATCAACGCAACACCAAGCGGCGTAAAGAACACAACGTGATGTCCGATCTTCACGCCTTCCAGCAGCAGGTAACCTGCTGCCATGCCGCTGATCCCGACTATCGATCCAACCGACAGGTCGATGCCGCCCGTCAGAATCACGAGCGTCATGCCTATCGACAAGATCGCGACGACCGTCACATGCTTTGCCATGATCAGCATGTTGCCGGTCGACAGGAAGTTGTCGGTGGCAAGCGAAAACACGGTCACGATTGCAAACAGCGCAATAAAAATGCGCAACTTCAATATTCCGACGGTGATGCGCGACGCCCAATAGGCCGCTTCGCGATTCGGTTTGGCGGGCAATGATTGCACGGGGGAATTGGCGCTGTTAGGTGTATTCATGGGTTCAACCTCGGTCACATCAGACGACGGCCGTCGCGGGCGTCGACGCGCGCACGATCCGTTCGCTATCGAATTCGGCCCGTTCCATGACCGCCGTGAGCTTGCCACTCGCCATCACGAAAACACGGTTTGAAACGGCCATCGCTTCGTCGAGTTCCGACGTTGCGTAGACCACTGCAATGCCCGAGTGCGCGAGCAGGCTGATGGTCTTGTAGACGTCCTCTTTCGCGCCGACATCGATGCCGCGCGTGGGCTCGTCCATCAGCAGGACTTTCGGCGATGTCAGCAAAGCCTTGCCGATCACGACCTTCTGCATGTTGCCGCCGGACAAGGACGTAATGGGTGCATCGACTGAACTGGTCTTGATGGCAAGCCGTTTGATGACGTCGTTCGCCGCGTCGACCTGTTTGGTCCGGCCGAGCGCGCCGAAGGCAAACCGGCGCGTGAATTTGCCGAGGCTCGATAGCGTCATGTTCTCCAGGATGGTCATGAGCTGCACCATGCCCTGCTTCTGGCGATCCTCCGGCACGAGCGCGATGCCCGCTTCAATGCGCTGCGGAATATTGCGACGCTCGATGCGTTGTCCCGCCAGTTCGATCGCGCCTATCGCGAGCGGTTGCGCGCCGAGCAGCGCTTCAAGCAATTCCGTGCGTCCCGCGCCCATCAAACCGTAGATGCCGACCACTTCGCCCGCGCGCACGCTGAATGACACGTGATCGAGCGCATAGATGCCGTTGGAGCGCTTGAGCGCAAGGTCTGTCACCTTCAGCACTTCCTCGCCGAGTGCGTGCTGCGCGAAGGCGAAGCGTTTCTTCGACGAACCGACCATCGCTTCGATGATCCAGGGGATGTCCACATTCGCAATCTCATCTTCGGCGACAAGCCGGCCGTTGCGCAGCACCGTGATGCAGTCGCCGATCGCCATGATCTCCTCCAGCCGATGCGAAATGTAGATCACCGTCACGCCCTGCTCTTTCAACTGGCGGATGATCTTGAAGAGGATCTCCACTTCGGTCTTGGACAACGCTGACGTTGGCTCATCCATGATCAGCACCTTGATGTGCTTCGAAAGCGACTTTGCAATCTCGACCAGTTGTTGCTGACCCACATAGAGGTCGCCGAGCCGCGTGCGTGGATCGATTGGAATCTGCAGGCGTTCGAGCAGGATCTTTGCGTGATGGTTCTCGGACTTGCTGCGGATTACGCCGCCGCTCGTGATCTCGTTGCCCGCATAGATATTCTCGGCAACGGTCATCTCGGCAAAGAGGTTCAGTTCCTGGAAAATGATGCCAATGCCGTGATGCTCGGCGCTGCGTACGTCGGTGATATGCGCGAGTTTTTCATCGATCCAGATTTCACCCGCGCTTGCCGTCTCGGCGCCCGCGAGCAATTTCATCAGCGTTGATTTACCTGCACCGTTCTCGCCAATCAGCACGTTGACCTTGCCGCGCTGCACCGTGTAATTCACATCGACGAGCGCAGCGGTGCCCGGATAAGTCTTCGAAAGACCTTTCGTCTCGATCACGTTGCGAGTATTGACGCTCATTTCCATGCCACCGGAATGGCGCGGATCTCACCCGCCGGTTCGCTCCAGCTGCTGTAAACGGCGGCGACGTCTACTTGATCGCCGACCTTGAGATTCAGCGAACTTTGCACGCGGGTAACGACCAGCTTGTTGATTTCCTGACCAAACGCGGCGAAGCGCGTCTGGTCGTCGAAGTCGCTATATTTGATGCCCGGGAACCCGTCGCGTACACCCGTACCCACGATTACCGGTCCCATCTGCAACACGATATCTACCGGCTCGCCGCCCGCCGCTTGCGTCAGTTCCACATACGCCTTGCCAACCCGCGACGAGGTATCGATGCGCGTCACCTTGCCTTGCACGCGAATCCAGAAATTGCACGGGAATGCCGTGCTCTGGCGAAAGCCATATTCCTTGCATGCGGTATCGAAGTTTTGTGTCAACGCACCCACGACCTGCGCCGCCGGCTTTGCATTCTTGTCGGCGTACGGGAGCAGTTGGGTATTGAGCACTTGCGCCGCGTCGGGTCCGTGATGCTGGCCCTGGCTGCGAATTGCAGCCAGTTCCGTATCCGTCACCACATGGCAGCCCGCAAGCGCCAGCGTGACAGCGGTCGTGAGCTGCATCGCGCGCGCGGAGTTGATTCGATAAAACATGGCGTCCTCACTTCAAACCAGCTGCGTGCGGGCGCGCCGTCACGGCGCCACTCGCACGTTCGCAACCAACCGCTTTACTTGGTGTAGTAGAAGTCCTTGACCTTCGACGCGTTGTCCTTGGTGATCAGGATGCCGCGGAACAACTGGCGTTCCTGTTCGCCGGTCTTGCCCGACGCGATGTACTTGTCGAGCAGATCGACGCCGTGAATGGCGATGCCCTGCGCCTGAAGCATGACGGTCGCCTTGAGCTTGCCGGCAAGGATGGAATCGCGCTCGTCGTTGCTGCCGTCGATGCCCATAACGACTACGTCCTTATGCCCCGCCGATTCCAGCGACGCAATCGCACCCAGAGCCACCGGCCCGTTGCCTGCGATCACACCTTTTACGTTCGGATGTTCCTGCAAGATGGAGTCCATCGCCTGCTTGCCCGGCAGCAATGCGCCCTTCGCGTCCTGACGCGCGACCATTTTCAGGTCGGGGTATTGATCGAGCACTTGATGGAACGCTTGCGACCGCGTGACGCAATTTTTGTCCGCAAGATTACAAGTCAGCTCGACGTATTCGCCTTTCTCACCGATGGTCTCGACAAAGCGTTGCGCAACTTCGGTACCGGCTTGCAAGTTGTTATGGCTCAACTGCGCAATCGCGAGATCATCTTTCGGAATCTCACGGTTGATCAGCACCACTGGAACCTTTTTCTCTTTCGCCCCGCGCACCGTTGCGACGCTGCTGTTCGAGTCGGCGTTGTCGAGGACAATACCTTTTACGCCCTTGCCGATGACCAGGTTGACCAGTTCATTCTGCTTGTTCACGTCTTCGCCATGCGAAAGCACGATGGTGTCGTAGCCGAGTTTCTTGGCCTCGTTCTCAGCGCCCTTCGCTTCGGCCGCGTAATACGGATTGTCGAGTGCGTTGACCAGGATCGCGATAGTGCCCTTGCTCGCGGCCTGCGCGCCCAGTGGCAAGACGGCCATACCAAACGATGCAGCGACGGCTGCGGACAGTGCAAGTTTCTTCCACATTTTGTTGTCTCCTGATTTGACTTCTACTAGGGATGCGGTCTTTAGCCGCTTGCTTCCTTCTTGATTCTCTTTTGATTCCGCCACGCACGATCAACGCTTGCACGTCAGCAAATCGTGTAGCCGCCATCGATCATGATGTCCGCGCCCGTGATCATGTCCGACCCATTTGAAAGCAGAAACAGGATGGCTGCGGCGATTTCATCGGTGTAAGCAAAGCGGCCGACGGGTATCGTCTTTTTCATCGCCTCGCCTTTTTCGCCTTCCCAAGCCGCGGCGCCCATTGGCGTAAGGACGACAGTCGGCGATACGGTATTGACCGTGATCCCACGGCCGGCCCATTCTTTCGCCAGCACTTTGGTCATGCCGATCAAACCTGCCTTCGCCGATGTATAAGCGCAATGCTGGTCGATTGCCACCGTCGCCGCTTGCGAAGCGATGTTCACGATCTTGCCGCCGTGACCACTTGCCAGCACTTTCCTCGCGAAGTGCTTGGCGCAAAGAAATGGTCCCGTCAGGTTGACCGCGATCTGGCGCTGCCATTCTTCGAAGCCTATATCTTCTGCACGCGTAAGCGTGATGCACCCGGCCGCGTTCACGAGCAGATGAAGGTCACCGAAATGTTCGTGCGCAGCAGCGATCGCGGCCTCGACTTCAGCTTCCTGCGTGACGTCGCAAGCGAAAGCCACCGCGTTCGACTGACCCAGTTCCTCAATAGCCGCAGGCACGCGCGCTTCCTCGAATTTCGGATAGAGGATTGCCACGCGTGCGCCTTTGCCGATCAGCGCGGCGTTGGTCGCCATTGCAATGCCGCCGAGGCCGCCCGTCACCACCGCGACCTTGCGGTCGAGCCGGAAATCGAAATCCACGCCATGGCGCAGCGACATATCGTATTGAATGCTCATGCTTTGTCTCCGTCTTGTCCCTGGCGCTAGCGTGCGTAAATGGATCGCACGGTCTGCGCAATGCCCGCTGCATCGATCCGATAATGTTTGCGAATGCCTTTGCGCGTGCCGTAGTGCGCGAATTCGCCCTCGTTGATCCCAAGCATGGTGAGCGACTTTGACAGACGCCGGCGAGCCAGCAACACCGCCACCGTCGCGCCAATACCGCCGTGCAGCGAATGCTCTTCCACGGTCACCACCGCGTCGTGCCTTTCAATGATCGCCGCGAGCGAGTCGTGATCCAGCGGCCTGAGCGATGACAAATTGACGAGTGTCGGCTCGATCCCATCCTCGCTTTTGAGCGCCTCGCACGCATCGAGCGCTTCGCCGACGACCGAACCCAATGCAATGACCACGACGTCCTTCCCATCAATCAAAACGTCCGGCCGGCCAGCCTTGAACTGGTAATGCGCGTCATGAACAATCGGGAACTGCGCATTGTCGAGCCGGATATAGACCGGCCCGTCAATGGACGCTGCGTACTCGATTACCTGTCCCGTCTCCACGGCATCGCAGGGCGCGAAAATCTGCACGTTGCCAAAGCCGCTCATGACAGAGATATCGTCTATTGCGTGGTGCGTCGACGCCAGCGGCCCATAAGCCACGCCTGCGTTCAAGCCGAGCATCTTGACGTTGGTCGCGCTATAGCAGATATCGTTTTTGACCTGCTCGTTCGCGCGCCCCACGAGAAACGGCGCGGCGTTAGCCGTGAAAACCGTATGACCGCCGAGCGCCAGTCCCGCCGCCATGCCGACCATGTTCTGCTCCGCGATCCCCACATTTACCACGCGATCCGGATATGACTTCATGAACGCCCCTATCTTCGAAGTCGAAGTCGAGTCGGCCACCATGACGATGATGTCCTGCCCCGCGTCCGTCAGGCGACCGATCGCACCTACCGCGCCGTCGCGCAGATCACCGTACTCACGCATCTTCGAGCTCCCGCAACGCCTGCTTCAATTGATCTTCATCCGGAAACTTGTGATGCCAGGCCGGAACGTTTTCCATGAACGACACGCCGCGTCCTTTGATCGTGTTCGCGATGATTGCCTTTGGCTTTCCATTTTTCGTATCAAGACTTTCTATTAGTTTCCAAATTTGATCGACTTCGTTGCCGTTGACATCGTGCACTTCAAAACCGAAAGCCTTGAACTTATCGTCCAGCGGTTCGAGATCCATGATGTTGTGCGTAAAGTCGGCAAGCTGAAGGCGGTTCCGGTCAACGATCACCACAAGGTTCGACAACTCGAAATGCGCGGCCGACATGGCCGCTTCCCAATTGGAACCTTCCTCGAGTTCTCCGTCGCCGGTCAGCACGAAAACACGCCCGGTGGTGTTCCCGCTCCCGGCGCCATGACGCTGCTTCGCCATCGCAAGCCCGGCGGCGATAGGCAGTCCGTGACCAAGCCCACCCGTGTTGACCGTGACCCAGTTCGGCAGCTTCTGACGCACAGGGTGGCCTGGAAGACGAGAATCGTCTTTGAGGTAGGTGAGCAACTCGCGGTCTTCGAGCCAGCCGAGTTCCGCGAAACACGCATACAAGCCGCCAACGCCATGACCTTTGCTGAGGATGAACTGATCGAGCCATTCAACCGATTGATCTGCTTTTACTTCGTAACGCATCACGTGGAAATAGAGCGCCGCAAGGATGTCCGCCTCGGACATGTCGCCACCCGTGTGGCCACTCTTTGCGGCGGAGTTCATGACGCAAATCTTCTTGCGAATTTCCTGCGCTCTCCTGTGCAGCGTCTGCCCGGTCTGCTTGTACGGGTTTTCCATTTCCTACTCCTTGACCTTCTTTTTCACTTGGCTTTTAGTTTCTTTTACTTTCTATCGAAAGTCAAACAAAAAGACTGAGACGCGGGAAAACACCAACTCCGGCATTTCCTTCAAAGGGATGAGGCACAATATGGAGTCGACGCGGCACGCGTCTAGCCAAGGCTTTGCAGGGAAAGCGGAATGGATCAGAGGACCAGAACAGAAAAGATCTTTGAAATGGTGCAGGCCATGAAGCTCGTGAAACTTTCCGAGCTTTCCACCGAATTCGGTGTGTCCATGCCGACCATTCGCAAGGACGTCGATGAACTGCAGAAAGGCGGACGGGTGGAACGCGTCCACGGGAATGTGCGGCTCGCAATGCGTCAGCCCAAGGCGCAACTTGAGGCTTACGACGCAGGCATTCTTCCCACCAGCGAAGAGAAGGCGCGCATCGGGCGCAAGGCGGCAGGCTTCATAACGAACGGGGACTCGGTCATCCTCGATTGCGGCGCGACCACGACTGAACTGGCACGGGCGTTATCGGAGCGGCAGAATCTGCGCATCGTCACCAACGCGCTGAACATCGCCATAGTCCTGGGAAGCGAGCCGACGAACCGCGTGATGTTGACAGGCGGGATTTTCAAGGCGGAGACCATCGCGGTATCGGGCGAAAAAGCATCAGCGTTCTTCGAAGGAATGTTCGTCGATAAACTTTTTCTCGCAGCCGGCGGGGTGTCGATGGAAGCGGGAATTTCGTATCCGGACTTCATCGATCTGCATGTGAAGCACGCCATGATCGGTGCGGCGCGTTCGGTCTATCTGCTCGCGGACTCGAAAAAATTCGGCAAGCGCGAATTCGCGACGTTCGGGGCAATGGACAAGATCGATTACCTCATCACGGATACGGGACTCGACAAGCAGCATGCCGAATGGATCACCAGCAATGGCATCGAGATCATTTACGCCTAGTTATTTAGTTGTCACTGCACCTCGCTTCGACGGAAGTGGCCAAGGCTATCCCTATCGCTGAAGTGTTCAAGCGCTTCGGTCAGTGGAATAAGGATCGGCTACTCAGGCAGTAGAGGGTATCGCTTGCTCACTTGACACCGGGCCCGCTAATGGGTGTCGACGATTCTACTCGCTGCGTCGAATGACTGGATCTGACTGATTGGGTGAGGTCATCAACGTCCGCTTTACGGTGCTCCAGTCCGGAAAACGCTGATTCGGCTGACTGGCCGCTTTCGAGAGGATCGTATGACCGGAGTAAGTCGCGCTGCGGCAGTCCACTTCCTGAACTCATTGCTCGGAAGCGGTCACTGGAATTCTACGGCCCGTAAGCGGCCGGTCGGCAGTGCGTACTCCCGACCCACATCAGCGTTCGCTCTGCTGTAAAGCCAAAGGCCGCTTACGATGGCACGACGGACATTCGCAAACCAGCTACATGCCGACCGACGAACCTTCAATGGATTTACACGCAGATTGTGCAGCCGCTCTATTCCTGCCCGCGCAGTGCTCATTTGAGGAGAAAAGGACCACGCCTTCGGTGGAGAGACTGGCGATGTCAGCGTGGCCATCAATCCCCCCGCTACTCGACATTCGCGCGACGTGTCGAATGGCACGTCGCCCCAGATTTCTTCTTCTCGGTAGCGTTAGGCTGGCACATGAAGACTCCAATCAGTTCGATGTTTAAACGGCTCCGGCATTGACCTCAGACTGCAATCAAGTCACCGAATCGGCTGGCATGGACCCAAGGTCCGTTCGCGGATTCGAAGTCCGAATCAGGCGCATGATAGTCCATGCGATCACGTATGCCGACCCACATATAGCAAACAATATGTTGTAGCCCGCATTGACGTTTCCGAGAGCCTTGAAGTGATCAAGGAGCGCACCGACGAACAAGGGAAAGACAGTTCCACCAATTGCGCCAGCCATGCCTCCCATTCCGACAATCGATCCCACGAGCCTCTTCGGGAACATGTCCGACGCGGTCGTGAACAGATTCGCAGACCAGCCCTGGCGTGCTGCGGCGGCAAGGCTGAGAAGTCCAACGATTGCCCAAATGTTGTCGATCCAGGGCGAAAACGCTATGGGTACCACGAGGAACGCCAATCCAAGCATGGTGATCTGACGTGCGCGAGTGACATTCCATCCGCGAGCCATCAGGCGCGACGATAGCCACCCGCCCGAGATACTGCCAATCGAGGTCGCTACATAAACGACCACCAGCGGCAAGCCTAGATTCTTAAAATCAAGATGGTATCGGGAACAAAAATAAGAAGGGAGCCAGAACAGCATGAACCACCATATCGGGTCCGTTAGCAGCTTGCCCATGACAAACGCCCACGTATGACGGATCTTCAACAGCGAAATCCAGCTCACAGATTGTCCCTTCTCGTCATCCCTGGCTCGATTCTCGTTGATGTATTTCAACTCTTCCACTGAGATCGTCTTGTGCTTTTGTGGCGCGTAATACATCAAATACCAGAAGCCTAGCCAAACAAACCCTGTCAACCCCGTGACGAGAAATGCGGCTTGCCACCCGTAGGACGCAGCGAGCCAAGGCACCAGCGCTGGCGCGGCCACCGCACCGATGCTGGTGCCGGAAGTCAGGATGCCAACCGCCAGAGCCTGTTCTCTTCGCGGAAACCATTCGGAAACCGCCTTGACAGCTGCCGGAAAATTTCCCGACTCTGCCAGACCAAGCAACGCACGCATGAAGGAAAAGCCAAGCGTGTTGCGCACGAGGGAATGTCCGCAGGCGGGAATGCTCCAGACAAGCACGCATATCCCGTACCCCAGCTTCACGCCGTACTTGTCGACCAGTTTTCCGGAGAGGATCAAGCCGATCGCATAGCAGGCAATAAACACCACCACCATGTAGCTATATTCGGTTTCGGCCCAGTTGAAACGCATCGCGAGTTCGGGCTTCAACAAGCCGAGGACTTGCCGGTCAAGGTAATTGATCGTCGTTGCGAAAAAAAAGCAAGGCGCAAATACGCCACCGATATCTTGTTCGATCCATACGCTACCTCTTTAACGTTTGTAGATCCCGACGTTCGCGGGATCTAAAATGCGAGTTGCCGAATGCCAGAAGAGATCTGCGCGTTTCAGCGACTGACGTAATTTCGTCGGCCGTTTTAGAAGGCCGGCTTCACCGAGTCAATGTTTTCCTTTGTGACCCGGACAGTTGGCAACACAACCTTGGGCGGCACCTTCTCCCCTTTCAGGATCTTTATCGCGACTGCCATGCTTTCAGTTCCAGCGGGCGGATACAGCCACGTGGCCGCTTCGTCACCGGCCCGGATCGCTTCAAATTCTTCCTTCTGCCCGTCGAGGCCCAACACCTTGATCTCGCTCGACCGGCCACTCTCCTTGATCGCCTGGATCGCGCCGAGCGCCATCTCGCCGTTCGCGGCGAATACAAGGTCGACCGTGCCAGCCGGATGCGCCTGCAGGATGTTCTGCATCACAGCGTAGGCTTTCGGCCTGCGGTAATCGGCCGGTTGTTTCGCGATTACCTTGATGTCCGTGGATTTCCCGGTCACCGACGTGACGCCGCCTATCCGGTTCACGGATGTCTCGTCACCTGGAATGCCTTCGAGCAATACGATGTTGCCTTTGGGCTTGCCGTACTTTTTTGTCAGCGTTTCGACGATGTACTGACCGGCATCCACACCCAGTGCGCGGTTATCTCCCGATACCATTGTGATTGCGCCCGCGTTCTCGATCGGCTTGCCGACGAACATGTACTGCACGCCTCGCTCCTTTAGCGACGCCAGCTCCTGCCGCAAACCCTCTGCTTTCCCGGCCTGCACCAGAAGAAGCTTGATCCCCTTCGACTCCATGTCTTCGATGCCTGCGATCTGGCCCGCGACATTGCCCTGCCCGTCGGTGGCGAGCACGCGTACGCCGGCCGCTGCGGCAGCGTCGTTGATCTGCTTGCGCTGGGTCGCGAGCCACGGATGATCGAGACTCTCCTGCGAAAGGCCAATCGTGTCGGCAGCGAGCGCGCTCGCGACACATCCGAATGCGAGAGTCGTGGCTGCCGCTATCTGCATCAGCTTCGTGTTGAACATCGTTGTCTCCTGGGATTTACGACCGGTCTATCGGCCCTTTGAACGACTGAGTTGCGCGTGGATCAACACCGCGCCGACAATAATTGCGCCCTTGACGATCAACTGCGTATAGGCAGGGATGTTGAGCAGATTGAGAAGGTTGTTCAGCACGCCGATCAGCAAGACACCAACGATCGTGCCTCCGATTCCACCCGCGCCACCCGACAGACTCGTACCACCGACCACTACAGCGGCAATCGCATCGAGTTCAAGCCCCTTTCCGAGGTTCGCTTCACCGATGTTCAGTTGCGTCGACATCACGAGACCGCCGAGCCCCGCGAACAACCCGGAAAGGCAGTAGGCAATCACGCGAATCCTGTCGACAGGTACGCCCGACAGCCGCGCGGCTTCCGCATTGCCGCCCACGGCATACACGTGCCTTCCGTAGCGCGTCATTCTCAGAATTACCGCCGATGCCACCGCCATCACGATGAAAAGCAGCGCCTGAACGGGCAAGCCTGCGAGGCGTCCACGTCCAATCCATGCAAGCGACGCCGAAACACCAATGACCGGCTGACCATCGGAATAAGCGAGTCCGACGCCGACAAGCGCCGTCATCATGCCAAGCGTGACGATGAACGGCTGGATACGGCCTTTGGTCGTGATAGCGCCGTTGGCCCACCCGCAAATCAGCGCGATTGCGAGGCCGCCCGCGAGCGATGCCACCGGCCCATATGGCTTGAGACCCGCAATGGCGAGCGTCGTGAGCGCGAGAATCGATCCGACGGAAAGATCGATGCCCGCCGTCAATATCACGAACGTCATGCCTAGCGATGTCAGTCCCACCACCGACACCTGGCGTACGACATTCAACAGGTTTTCGGCCGTGAGAAAGTAAGGCGATGACACTGCCGCCGTCACGCACAGGAGCATGAAGATGGCAAGAATGCCAAAGCGCTGGATGAGCTCAATGCGCCGATACGCGCTGCCTGAAAATCTTCCGCTCGAAGCGGTGCCCGACATAGGCTCTGCGAATGCCATGATTTACCTCGCTATCATTTGAAGGACCGACTCTTCTGTTGCGCCATGAGCGGAAGCTTCCCCCGTCACTACGCCGTCACGCAGCGCGACGATGCGGTCCGCCATGCCCAGGAGTTCAGGCATTTCCGAGGAGATCAACAGAACCGCCTTGCCCGAGCGGGCAATCTCGTCAATCAACCTGTAGAACTCGACCTTCGCGCCGACATCAACGCCCCGCGTCGGTTCGTCGAGAATCAGAAGTGTGTAGTCGTGGGCAATCCATTTGCCGAACACGACCTTCTGCTGATTGCCACCCGACAAAGTTCCGACGGGCACTTCCGCGCTCGATGCCGACACCGCGAGTTGCCGGCACACGGACGCCACTCGTGACTGTTCGCGGCGGCGGTTAACGAAGCCGAAGCGACAAATGCTCTTAAGTGTGGGAAGCATCGCGTTCTCGCGGATGCTGAGGCCGAGCACCAGCCCTTGAGCCTTGCGATCCTCCGGCACCAATGCGACGCCTGATTCGATCGCCTCGGCGGGCGTCTTCGGGCGATGTGCGCGCCCTCGCAGCGATATCTCGCCTGACGCGATGTCGTCGAGTCCGAAGATCGCACGGGCCACTTCCGTGCGTCCCGCGCCCACGAGTCCCGCGAGACCAACGATCTCACCGGCACGTATGCTAAAAGTGACGTCCTTTACGCGTTCCGCGAGTCGCAGCGCCTTTACATCGAGCACGATCTGCGCAGCAGGTTCGTCGCCGTTGTCGCGCCGATCAGGAAAGCGTGTATCGACTTCGCGGCCCACCATGAGTCGTATCAGAGACGCGCGATCGAGGTCCGCCACCCTACGCGTACAGACCGAGCGACCGTCTTTCATGATCGTGCAGGTGTCGCAAAGGTCGAAAATCTCATCCATCCGGTGCGACACATAGAGAATCGTCACTCCATCGCGCGACAGGGTTCGCACGACGTTATAGAGCAGGGTCATCTCACGATCGGAAAGCGTCGCGGACGGTTCATCCATGATCAGCACGCGCGCTGAGACGGCGAGCGCCTTGGCAATCTCGACGAGTTGCTGCTCAGCTACCGAGAGCGTGCCGACACGCCGACGCACGTCGATCGGTGCACCGATGCGCGCGAGCAGCGCCTTCGCTTCGCTGCGCATGGACGCGGCATCGAGGAAGCCCCCACTGATCCGTTCACGGCCCAGAAAAATATTCTCGGCAACACTCAAGCCGGGGATCAGGTTGAACTCCTGATAAATCGTCGATACGCCCACCGTCGCTGCTTCGCTCGGCGATGCCGGTGAGTAGGATTTGCCGTCGAGTAACAGTTCGCCCTCATCGGGAGCAGTGGCGCCGCTCAGAATCTTGATTAGGGTTGATTTGCCCGCACCGTTTTCTCCAACCAGCGCATGCACGGATCCACGGCTGCATGAAAACTCGATGCGATCCAGCGCTCGTACACCGGGGTAGGACTTGCTGATTCCCTTCACTTCAAGAGCTTTCATGGACTGCCTCTGCTGAGAGAAACGACACCGCGTTGACACGACTTCGAACCGCTGCGGCGGCCCGGGCAATTCATGCGACCTGCAACTGGATCTTCAATACGTTCCTGTCTTCGGCAAGGCGCTTGAACGCCGCCTGAACGTCATCGAGTCGATAGATCGTGGTGAGAAACGGCGTAACGTTCACACGCCTGTAGCCGAGCAGGGTCGCGGCCTCGTGCATGTCGTCGCCCATACCGGCGACACTGCCTTGCACGCCCTGCTCGCGCAGCACGAAGTCGAGCGCGGAAATCCTGAACGTATGACCCGGCTTGGCGAGTCCGAACGCAATCACGCGGCCGCCAGGACGGATCAGCGTGAATGCCTTTTCGTATAGTTCGGTGGAACCGACGCTTTCAATCGCGACATCGACGCCGCGTCCATTGGTTGCGCCGCGCACCGTGGCCTCGAGCTGGGCGGGGTCGGTCACGACCATATCCGCGCCCAGTTCTTTTGCGAGTCGCGCCCGCTGCTCATTCGGCTCGACGACAATGACAGGCGCCGCGCCCGCACGGACGGCGAGCTGCATATGCATCTGGCCGATCGGTCCCGCGCCGATGACCAGCACACTCTCGGCAAGCCGCAGATGGCCCTTGCGAAACGCGCGCACGATGCACGAAAGCGGCTCGACCATCGCGCCTTCTTCAACGGGCATCGCCGCGGGCAACGGGACGACCGCATAGGCCGGCACGCGCACGTACTCGGCCATGCCGCCATTCACATGGATGCCGAGCTGAACCATCTGCGTGCAGTTGAGAATCTCGTTCTTGCGGCAATAGAAGCAGCTACGGCAACCGAGATTGATGTCTGCGGTGACCGCCTGACCGACCTTTAGCCCTTTAACGGCTGAGCCAACTTCGGCGATCGTCCCGGAGAACTCGTGTCCCGGAATCAACGGCAGACGGTCGCTTGAGTAGTTGCCGTGATAGATGTGCAAATCGGTTCCGCAAATCCCGCAGCGCTCGACCTTTATGAGCACATCGGACGCGCCGCATTCGGGAACAGGCACGTCGCGCAGCTCGAACTGCATCGGAGCAACAAGTACAGCAGCTTTCATGACTTCTCCCTGACATTGAAACGCGGGCACGACCTGTCCCATCCGCCACGCAATCGCGCGGTGGAGGAGGCGGGCGCGGAACCCGTGAGACGTTCTTTGCTACCCGATTGCGGGTTGGCGACGAACCGCTATTGAGGAGTGGGCGCATCCTGCCGGATCAGCTCACGACGCTTCAGTTCGGCCCAGAAAGCTGACGGGATCTGTGCCCGGAACGTTTGCAGGTTGTCTTCCAGTTGGGCGACCGTGCGCACGCCGGGAATGTTGGTGGGTATTGCCGGGTGGGCGAGGACGAACTGCAGCGCCGCCGCTTTCAAAGGCACCGAGTATTCCCGACACACTTCCTCGATCTTGCGTACCCGTTCGAGAACCGTATCGGGCGCGGCCGAATAGTTGTATTTCGCGCTGGGAACCGCGCCCGTCGCGAGGATGCCGCTGTTGTAGCCGCCACCCAGGATGACCGACACCTGCCGCTCCTCACACAGAGGCAGGAAGCCATCGAGCGCGTCCTGCTCGAGCAGCGTGTAACGTCCGGCGAGCAGCAGACAGTCGAAGTCGTTGCATTTGATGGCCTCATGCGCAACCTGCCATTCGTTCACGCCCACGCCTACCGCCTTCACGACGCCTTCGTCGCGCAACTTCAGCAGCGCCTTCGCCGCGCCCGACATGGCCGCCTCGAACATTTCCGGCTGCCTGTCTTCGTGCGTATAGCTGTCGATGTCGTGGATCAGTGCGATGTCGATGTGCTCCAACGCCAGTCGCTGCAGGCTGTCCTCGATCGACCGCATGACACCGTCGTAGCTGTAGTCGAACTTCATTTCGAACGGCAGGCCGTCGACCCACGGCGTAAAGTCAATTTCCGCGCGCTTGCGAGGCTTGAGAAGCCGTCCCACCTTCGTCGACAGCACATATTGGTCGCGCGGATACCAGCGCAACCCCTGCCCACAGCGAGCTTCGCTCAAACCATGGCCGTACATGGGAGCCGTGTCGAAATACCGCACGCCGGCGCCCCAGGCGGCCTTGATCAGGGCCGCGGAATCCTCCTCCGTGATCGGCCGGAAGATGTTGCCGATCGGCGCGGCGCCGAAGCCCATTAGCGTTGTTTCGAGTCCCGAGCGCGGCCATGTGCGCTTTTCTGCTGGATTCATCGTTGTCTCCTGTCGACCAGAGTCGGCGCTTTCGCGCGTGGTCTGGTCCGATGCAACTCGTTGCGAAGGAAAGTCGGCTATCTCCGGACTTATTTCATAACCCACCGGATAGTTACTTACGACTCATACTATGTCCCGATCCTGGAGCAATCAAAGGGGGTTTTCCCGAAGCCTTTTCGCCGCCTTACTGAGATTCGATCTCTGCCTTGCAGGCGGCTGTTGAACATTCTTGCGATTGCGCAAGCAGACCTAGAAACGCCACCATCTCTTCGACCGAGCTTTCGAGCAGATGCCGCCCCGGATGAGTGGCTAAACCTCGGGCTTCCGCTTCTTCCAGCAGGCGCGTTTGTGCCGGCTTCATGATCAGGTCGGCGATGACGGCATGCGGACCAGCATCGCCGAGGTCGATCGGAAGTGGATCGCCAGCGCGCATGCCACATGGCGTCGCGTTGACGACGAAATCGTGACCGGCCCGAGCGCGCGCCGCACTCTCTCCGACGACCACGCCGCTCCCGCGCCCCTGTAATGCCTGCGTGAGCCGCTGCAACGACGTTGCATTGCTGTCGAAGAGATCGAGCGATGCGATACCCGCGTCGATCAGCGCATGCGCGACTGCCACACCCGCGCCGCCTGTACCGACAATCAGCGCCGATTTGCCGCGAACCACATGCGCACGACCAAGCAGGCCTTTCACGAAGCCGGCACCGTCGAACATCGCGCCCGTCCAGGAACCGTCGGCTTCGCGCCGTAGACAGTTGACCGCGCCAGTTTGCTGCGCCGCTTCCGACAATCGCGCCGCGTAAGCGGTCGCCTGGAGCTTGTGCGGCACCGTCACGACCACACCGGCCAGGTTGGCGATGCCATGCAGCCCATCGAGCACAAGGCCAAGGTTCGCAGCGGGCACGTGAAACGGTACGAGGGCCGCATTCACGCCGTGCCGTTCGAAGAAAGCATTGAAGAGTTGCGGCGACTTTGCCTGCGCGATGGGGTCGCCCAGAATGGCAACGATCCGTGTTTCTCCATCGATGTGCGTCACGGGCGGCGTCCTGTCTGTGCGGTAATGCGTTCGATCAGACGCTGCACGCGCAGCGCATCGTCGCCGGTTACCAAAGGGGTGCGGTCCTCGCGAATCGCGCGTAGAAAATCCTTCAGCAAATCGCGATGGGCCGTATGGGAAAAGTCCATCGGCTTTGCGCCAAATCCCGACGACGAAGGATCATGAAATTCATCGACACGACCATCGTGGAAAAACGCGCGCAGATGTCCCCCTTCGAGAACCGCTGTCCCATTGGTGCCGATCAGCTCAATTCGCTCAGGAAAACCTGGATACGCCGCCGTCGTCGCAAGCACGTGACCGGCGGCGCCGCTTTCGAACGTGAGTGTGGCGCTCGCGAAGTCTTCTGCTTCCATCGAATGCAAAGCTGTTGTTGCCGTTGCACCGACTACCGTTGATACGTCTCCCGCCAGCCACATCAGAATGTCGAGCGAATGAATGGCCTGCGTCAGCAGCACGCCGCCCCCATCGCGGGCATACGTCCCGCGACCGGGCTCGTCGTAGTAGGACTGGGGCCGCCACCAGCGCAGATCGACCCCGGCATAGGCGATGGCGCCCAGTGCGCCGCTCTTCGCGAGCGTTGCAAGCCGCCCAATAGCGGGACGAAAGCGATTCTGGAAGACCACACCGAGTTGAACACCGGCCTTGCGACAGACCTCGACCGCGCGTTCTGCGCGAGGCATCGATATGTCGAGCGGCTTTTCAAGCAGTACATGCTTGCGCGCGGCAGCGGCCTGCTCGACGAGTTCGAGATGCGTGTGCGGCGGCGTCAGCACCAGAACGGCATCGACACGTGCATCATCCAATACGGCGTTGAACGAGCTGGCAATCGGGAAGCCATACGTGTTGGCGAAGCGCTCCAGCCGTTCGGCCGACCGGCCGACTACGCCCACCACCTCCACTTCGTCGTTCAGCTCGTTTAGTGCAAGCGCGTGAGGTGTTGCGGCCAGACCGGTGCCAACGATCGCAATTCGACTTTTACGCATCGGTACGTCCTCTACGAAGCTACTTCAGATAAGCGCCGTCAACTCTGGCACGGCTTCGAACAGATCCTGAGCCAGACCATAGTCGGCGACGCTGAAGATCGGCGCTTCTGGATCCTTGTTGATGGCGACGATGACCTTGCTGTCTTTCATGCCGGCCAGATGCTGGATCGCGCCGGAAATGCCGACGGCCACGTACAACTGCGGCGCGACGATCTTGCCCGTCTGGCCGACCTGATAGTCATTCGGAACGAAGCCCGCATCTACGGCGGCACGCGACGCGCCCAACGCCGCACCGAGTTTGTCCGCCAGGGGTTCGAGCACCTTCGTGTAGTTCTCGCCGTTCCCCAGTCCA
The DNA here is from genome assembly GCF_001544455.2 of Caballeronia sordidicola. Taxonomy (GTDB): domain Bacteria; phylum Pseudomonadota; class Gammaproteobacteria; order Burkholderiales; family Burkholderiaceae; genus Caballeronia; species Caballeronia sordidicola. Next base: position 91,564 of record NZ_FCOC02000019.1, on the reverse strand, counting down.
CGGCCACCCGACACGATGACGGAAGCCGATGTCAGTTCCGGCCGGTCGAGCTTGGTCAATTCGCGGTTCACGAACGCGGACATTCCAGCGTCCGCAGCGGCTTGGATTTTCTCGATCGACGCGCTGCCGCCTTCGGTCGCCACGGGATCGAAGCCCGTCGTACGCACGGTGATGACCTTGACGGGATCGCCCGATTGCACTGTCGCGATCGCGTTGCCAGCGTAGATGGGGCGCTCGAATGTATCGGCGCTATCCACAGCCGTGATGTCGCTGACTTGCGCGACGTCGAGATGCGCCGCAATGCGCGGCGCGATATTCTTGCCGTAAGCGGTAGCGGGCGCCAAGATATGCGAATAGTCCCTCGCGATATTCAGCACCGTGCCTTCGATGTTCTCAGCCAGTCCGTCGGCGAGTTGCGGCGCGTCGGCGAGCAGCACTTTGGAAACGCCCGCGATCTTCGCGGCGACGTCGGCTGCGCCCTGCGCATTCCAACCCGCAACCAGCACGTGAATATCACCGCCGATCTTCGACGCAGCGGCAACCGTGTTCAGCGTTGCGGCCTTGATCGATGCGTTGTCGTGTTCTGCAATTACCAGAATCGTCATTTCAACCGTCCTTAGAGTACTTTGGCTTCGTTCCTGAGCTTCTCGACCAGCGCCTTCACGTCCGGCACCATCACGCCGGCGGAGCGCTTCGGCGGCTCGGCGACTTTCACCGTCTTCAGGCGCGGTGCGACATCGACGCCGAGATCGGCAGGTTTCAGCGTCTCCAATGGCTTCTTCTTCGCCTTCATGATGTTCGGCAGCGTAACGTAGCGCGGCTCATTCAGACGCAGATCAGTGGTGACGACTGCAGGCAGCTTGAGCGAGAGCGTTTCCGCGCCGCCATCGACTTCACGCGACACCGTAGCTTTGCCGTCCGCAACCACGACCTTCGATGCAAACGTCGCCTGCGGCAAGCCAGCCAACGCGGCCAGCATTTGACCCGTCTGATTCGAATCGTTGTCGATGGCCTGCTTGCCGAGAATCACCAGTTGCGGCTGTTCCTTGTCGACAAGCGCCTTGAGAATCTTCGCGACCGCGAGTGGCTGCAATTCTTCCGTCGACTCAACGAGAATCCCGCGATCCGCTCCAATGGCTAGCGCCGTGCGCAGCGTCTCCTGACACTGCGTCGCGCCGCACGACACCGCAACGACTTCCGTCGCCACGCCCGCTTCCTTCAGGCGAACCGCTTCTTCAACGGCGATCTCGTCGAACGGATTCATCGACATCTTCACGTTCGCGATATCGACGCCGCTTCCATCCGACTTCACGCGAACCTTGACGTTGTAATCGACCACTCTTTTGACCGTGACCAGAATTTTCATGTGCAACCTCTTCCTTCAACAAGAGCCGGCGCGCAACGGGCCGGGTCGAATCTCACTTGATAACCAGCACCTTCGAACGATCGAACGCCACCGTCACCGCGACGATCAGGATCAGTCCGAACACGATCTGCTGCGCGAACACGCTAATGCCAACGAATGTCATGCCCACGCGCGCGACCGACACGAGGAGCGCACCCACCAGGGTCCTGCCGATTCCGCCCGCGCCACCCGTCAGCGCCGTCCCGCCGACGATCACTGCGGCGATGGCGGGAAGCAGGAACTGATCTGCCAGCGTTGGCGAACCGCTGCCCAGCCGGCCTGCCATGACGACACCCGCAAGCCCGGCAAAGAAAGACGACGTGCCGAACACCAGGCATTTGGTCACCCAGACGCGCACACCCGAAGCGATCGCCGCAGGCTCGCCGGCACCGATCGCGTCAGCGTGGCGGCCGAATACCGTCGATCGATGCAGAAACAGACAGAACGCAAACACTGCGACGCCAAGCAGGATTTCATGCGGCACACCGAACGAAGTGCCCGTGGTCCAGCCGAGCGAAGCGTTGCGCATCTCGTCGCTGATAGCGATGGAGCGCGTACCGGAGAGCGTCAACGCAGCCGCCGACGCAATCCCGCCCACCGCAAGCGTCGCGATGAAGGACGGAATGCGCAGCATGGTCTGGATCAAGCCGCTAAGCAGGCCAATGCCAAACGACGCAGCGAGTGCGACGACAGCAGCCATCGCTCCGTAACGTGGCAGCAGCATCGCCACGATCACGCTCGCAAGTGACGCCACGGATTGCAGCGACAGGTCGATGCTACCGAGCAACACGACAAAGGTCGTGCCGGCCGCCATGATGAACAGCGTCGAACTGTCGGCGAGCAAGCCGAGTTGCGTCGAAGGTGCCAGAAAGCTCGGCTGCGCGATTTCAATCAACACGTACAGCACGATGAGTGCGAAAAAGGGCGCGTTGTCGCGCAGCTTCGCCGCGAGTAGTGCGTTCAGTTGTGGCATGTTGACCTCAGACCATGTGTTCGACAATTTCGACCTGCGAGGGCTTATGCCCGACCTCGCACGGCAGGACCTTTTCGGCATGGCCGTCTCGCATGACCATCACGCGATGGCTGAGCCCTAGAATCTCTTCGAGCGTATCGCCCGTCAGCACGACGGCGACACCCTCCGCTGTCAGTTCGCGGATGAGTTGATAGACCTCTTCCTTTGCACCGACATCGAGGCCGCGCGTCGGATGATCGAGCACGAGAATCCGGCTGCCTGCGAAACGCCATTTCGCGAGCACCACCTTCTGCTGGTTGCCGCCCGACAGGTTACGGCAGGATGCATCAGGTCCTGGCGTCTTGATGTGTAGCCGCTGGATCCATTCGTTGGCAAGCGCGCGTTCGCTCGCCTTGCGCACGACGCCGCCACGACTGACGGCGCTCAGGCGAGGCAGCGTGAGGTTTTGCGCGACGCTCATCTGGGTGACGAGCCCTTCGACCTTCCGCTCACGCGGAACGTACCCAATGCCAAGCGCGACGGCATGATTGGCCTGCGGCTTCAGACGGGTCGTACCCACCATCACTTCCCCCGCGTCGAGCTTTTCCAGCCCCGCAATGATCCGGCACAGCTCCTCGCGCCCGGACCCGACCACGCCCGCGACGCCGAACACTTCGCCGCAATGGACATCGAAGGAAACGTCGTTGAGCACCTGCCCCAGCGACGCGTGGCGCACCGACAGTGCGACCTCCGCGCGGCAAGGCTTTTGCAGGTTCTCGCGGTAGTACTCGCTGTGCAGGGACCGGCCGACCATCAGTTCGTGGAGCTTCGTCACCGACGCATTGCCCGACGACATCTCCGACACCACCTTCCCATCTTTCATCACATACACGCGGTCGCTGAGCGACAGCAGTTCATCGAGCCGGTGCGATACGAACACGAACGACGCGCGCGACTTGAGTTCACGCACCAGTCCGAACAGGATGTCGATCTCCCCGGCCTCGAGCACAGAGGTCGGCTCGTCGAGCAGGATGATCGGCGTGCCGCCCGTGCGGCTCGCAAGCGACAAGGCTCGCGCGAGTTCCACCATCTGTCGCTGACCGAACGACAGGTCCTCGCACAGCGTCAGCGGATCGACGTCCAGATGAACCGTGGCGAGTTCCTTCTTCGCGGCCCGCTTGAGCTTTGCCCAGTTCATCCGGCCGAAGGTGACGAAGTCTTCTTCGCGACCGAGGAACAGGTTCTCGGCGACGGTCAGATTCGGCAGGATCGATTGCTCCTGATAGACCATCGCGATGCCCTTGGACGTCGCGTCGCGCGGATTGCGGATCACGAGCGGCTTGCCGCCAAGCTCGATCTCGCCCGTGTCCTGGCGGTATGCGCCCGTCAGGAGCTTCATCATCGTGGATTTTCCCGCGCCGTTTTCGCCAATCAGACCGACGATTTCATTCGGCCTGACTTCAATCGATACGTCGTCCAGGGCGAGCACACCAGGAAAGCGCTTGGTGACGTTCTTCAGTGAAAGCATGTCTGTTCTCCTCACGCTCATTTGACGATGCGCCGGCGCGAGCGATTGAGCGCGAGGGTCACGGCCGCGATGATCAATACACCCTGGATGCCCTGTTGCACGTAGGGAGGCACACCGAGCAGCACCATGCCGTTGCCGAGCACAATTACGATCAGCGTGCCGATCAATGTGTTCATCGGGCTGCCATTGCCGCCTGCGAGCGAAGTACCGCCCACTACGATTGCGGTAATCGCAACGAACAACTGACCATCGGCAATGCGTGCGTGTCCCTGCCCGTATTGCGCAACAGCGAGGATGCCCGCCACGCCATAGAAAGCGCCTGCCAGCGCGAACACCGCGATGCGCACGCGCGATACCCGCACCCCACTTAGCCGCGCGAGATCCTCCCCGCCACCGATTGCGAGCGTGTGTCGGCCGAGCAGTGTGTGTTTGTAGACAAACCACGCAATCCCGAGCATCGATATCGCGATCCAGACCGACAGAGGCAGACCCAGATAGCGCGTAATCGAGATGGCGCGCAGCGAAGGGTCGCTCACACGGATCGTGTTCCCCGACAGCCACGCCGTACCGATCCCCGTTGCGACGAAGCCGATCGCCAGTGTCGTGATGAACGACGGAATGCGCAGAAACACGTGCAGCACGCCGTTGGCAAGACCCAGCGCGGTACCTGCGGCAATCGCCACGGCCAGCACCCACAGCCCGAAGTGGTTGTCGTTGTACGAGTTCTCGACCAGCATCGATACCGCAATCGCTGCGACCGCGACGATGCCTTCGGCCGACAGGTCGATGCTGCCGAGCTGAATCACGAACGCGGCACCGAGTGCGATGGTGAGAGGAATCGCTGCACCTATCGCAATCCGCGACAAATTCATCGGATCGAAGAAGTCGCGGTTCAACGCGCCGATGCAAAGACCGAGCGCCACCAGCACGAGGAGCGGTGCAAATCGTCGCACTAATGCCTGCTTCGATACGATCAGGGTCCCGGTTGTTTTTGTAGGCATGGCCTGCCGGGTGGGCGCTACGGTCAGTTTGTTCATCGATACACCACTGGACCCGCGACGCGGGCATAGAGATTGTTCCAATCACCGCCAGGCGCAGCCGCGCGCTTCAGCACGTCCTGGACATTCGCCTTGGTCACGAACGTTGCCTTGCAATAGGACTCGCGCCGGTCTTTAGGCAGCGCTGCCACGGCGATCTTTTTCTCCTTCGCCTGGAGACCCATTGCGAGACCGATGCCACCCAGCCAGTACGGATCCCAGTCGACGGAAGCGACCAGCTCACCGGCCTTGATCGCGCTCAGACCGGGTGGCGTGCCGTCCATGCCCGTCACGGGCATCTGGCCTGCGAGACCTTCGGCGCGCAGTGCCTCGATCGCGCCAAGCGCCATGTCGTCGTTCGCGGCCCACACGCCTTTGATCTTCGAGTTGAATCGCGTCATCCACGCCTGCATGATCGGAAACGCCTTTTGCGAGTTCCAGTCCGCGACCTGGAAATCGAGCAGCTGGATGCCAGGAAACTTCTTCAGCGCTGCGTCGAGCCCGGCCTTACGCTCGATCGCCGGCACGTTGCTGAAAATGCCGCCAAGCGCGACGACGCCTCCCTTGCCGCCCATCTGCTTGAACAGCTGCGTGGCGGTTTCTTCACCGTACGCGACGCCGTCATAGGAAAGATGGGCTACATAGTTCGGGTTCACGTCCCACGGATGCAGATCCTTCGGCTTGTTCCAGATAGTCGTGACGAACGCGCCCGCTTTCGAGCAGGCCTCGACGATCACGCGCGCATCGGCGGAATCATTCGGATCGACGTTGAGCACGAGATTGCCGCCCGTTCGTTGCAGCAGTGCGCGAATATCCGCGATGCCTTTCTCGGAGCTTCCTTCAGTGGTGAGCGGCACATATGGCAAGCCGACGCTTGCCGCGAAGCTTTGCGCGCCCTTGTTGAAGGCCGCGTGATACGGGTTCGTTAGCGACCGGAACGAGCAGGCCAGGGTGGTCTGGCCCGCACCGAGCGATAAACCCGAAACACTGCTGCCAACCATGGCAAAAGCCGCCCCTGCACCGAGCTTGATGAAGTCACGGCGTGAAAGAGCCGAGTGTTGATCGTGTTTGGACATGATGTCTCCTTCCAATAAATATATAGATAGTTACTCATTGTTATGGAGTTCGATACCAGAACTCTCCCTCTCAGGCCGTGCGGCCCAACCCTACGCCAGCGTCGCGGCGGCAACGGGCACTGCCCGGCCGGAATAGCTGGCCAACTGGCCTGCCGCCGGCGCCTGCGCCACTACGCGCCCGCGAATCAGGTCCGACGCTTTCTCCGCGATCATCAGTGTCGGCGCATTGGTGTTCGAACTGACGATGCGTGGCATGACGGATGAATCCGCGACGCGCAGACCTTCGATGCCGTGTACCCGCAACTGCGGATCGACCACGGACATGTCGTCCACACCCATCTTGCAGGTACCAACCGGGTGATACCCGGTGCGCCCGTATTGCTGCGCGTACTCTTCGTATTGCGTCTGCGTGCGCACAGTGCCGCCAGGGAAGTGTTCGCTTTTGATGAACTTGCGCAGCGCGTTCTGCGTCATGATTTCGCGGCTTTGACGAATGCCTTCCACAGCGACCTTCAGGTCATAGGGATCGCGGATATAAGCGGGGTCGATGACGGGCGCATCGGCGGGGTCCGCGCTGTGCAGCATTACGCTGCCACGGCTTCTCGGGCGCAGGAAATATGAATTGAGCGTGCAACCCGAACCTGACGGAACAGGCGGCACGCCGGCCTCGACGCCGGCTCCAGGCAGGAAGTGGAACTGCAGATCGGGCGTCGGCACGCTGCTATCGGAATACCAGAACGCCCCGCCCTCGGCGATGTTCGACGTGACCGGACCCTTGTTGAAGATTTTGTATTCGAGGCCGGCGAGCAGCATCATGTGCTTCTTCGCGTACTTGTCGAGGCTATAGTGGCCGTTGAGCTCGTACACGATATCAATGTCGAAATGATCCTGCAGGTTCTCACCGACGCCATTGAGCGAATGCAACGGCTTGACGCCCGCGCGCTCCAAGGCCGCGGGTCGGCCAATGCCGGAGAGCATCAGTAACTTGGGAGAACCGATCGCACCCGCCGTCACGATCACTTCGCGCTCGGCCCGCGCAACGACAACGTTCGTCCGCGAGTGCTGGTCGGCGAACTCGACACCCACCGCGCGCCCCTTCTCGATCACGATGCGTGACACCAGGCAATTCGTCTTCACCGTCAGGTTGCTGCGAGCGCGCGCGTCCCGAAGATAGCCCACTGCGGCACTGCAACGCCGCCCATTGCGCTGCGTGACCTGATACACGCCGACGCCTTCCTGTTGCGCGCCGTTGAAGTCGCTGTTGTACGGCAGGCCGGCTTCCTGACCCGCGCGGACGAAAGCCTTGGTGAGTTCATTGACGGTGATGAGGTCGGACACGCCGAGCGGACCGCCGACGCCGTGATACTCGTTGCACAGGCGCTCGTTGTCTTCCATCCGACGCAGATAGGGCAGCACGCCGTCGCGAAAGCCCCAGCCTGTGCAACCGTCGCGCTCCCAGGCGTCGTAATCGGACGGCTGGCCGCGCGTATAAACCATCGCATTGATCGAACTGCCGCCACCGAGCACACGGCCCTGCGCGAACGGAATCTGGCGGCGTTGTGTCTCGGCTGCCGCCGCGGTGCGATAGCCCCATGTCAACGGGCCACCCGTCATCTTGAAGAAGCCGACGGGCATATGGATGTAGGGATTCGTATCAGCGGGACCGGCCTCGAGCAACAGTACCCGGTTGCTTGCGTCTTCACTCAGACGTGCTGCCAACGCGCAGCCTGCCGGGCCACCACCCACGATCACATAGTCATACATTGCTGTCTCCGATTCTGCGTTCCGCGGCCGCGCATTTCCGTGTGGCCCAACCGTTGCGCGCGGTTCTCAGCGACCGCTTTCGTTGAAAAATGGCCTTACGCGATCCAGCGTGGCCGGTTGCCGAGTTGAACATGCACGGACTTGAGTTCCGTGTACTCCTCGACGCCATAGCGCCCCGTCTCGCGACCGATGCCCGATTGCTTGACACCGCCGATCGGCAGTTCGGGACCGCCCGTGATCGTGCAGTTGATCCAGATGCGCCCGGCCTGCACCTCGAGCAAGCTCTTGAATGCGCCTTGCAGGTCGCGAGTCCAGATGCTTGCCGCGAGGCCGTACGGCACGCCATTCGCCAACTGGATGGCCTGCTCGAAGGTATCGAAGGCGGTGACCGAGAGCACCGGCCCAAAAATTTCTTCCTGGGCGAGTGTGCTGCACGGATGCACGTTGCGGAACACCGTCGGCTGAATAAAGAAGCGCTCGCCTTCATTGCTGGAAGTGCCGCCGCAGACGAGTTGCGCACCATCGCGCGTGCCGGCGTCGATGAAGCCGCGAATCTTGTCGAACTGCCGCGCTTCGACGATGGCGCCGACGTGGTTGGACGCGTCGAGCGGATCGCCGACACGCACCTTTCCAAGTACCGCCTTCACGCGTTCGACCAGTTCTTCTTCGACCGAGCGGTGAACGACGAGGCGGCTACCCGACACGCAGCACTGCCCCGCGTTGAAAGCGATGCCGAAGGCGATGGCATCGGCGGCATCGTCGAGATCGGCATCGGCGAAGACGATCTGCGGATTCTTGCCGCCCAGTTCCAGCCCGACCTTTTTCATGTTGCCGCCAGCGGCCGCGAGCACCGAGCGGCCCACGGGCGTCGAGCCGGTGAATGAAATCATGTCGACGTCCATGTGTTCGGCGAGTGCCTGGCCGACCACCGAACCGAGCCCCGTCACCACGTTGACCACGCCATCGGGCAGGCCTGCCTCGGTGAGCAACGCGGCGAGCTTGAGCGTCGTGGTCGACGTCAGTTCCGCGGGCTTGACGACCACCGTGCATCCCGCAGCCAAGGCAAACGGCAAACGTTCCGAAAGAATGAAGAACGGGAAATTCCACGGTGTAACGATGCCCACCACGCCGACCGGTTGCCGCACGACCAGACCGAACATGTCGGGGCCGAGCGTGTCGTGCGAGTCGCCATGCACGACGCGGGCAAGCCCCGCCGCATATTCCCAGATCCCTGCCGCCGCAGTGACTTCGCCGCGCGACTGGCCGATGGGCTTGCCGCTTTCGAGGGTCTCGAGATACGCCAGCGTCTCCACGTTGTCGCGAATCAGTTGCGCCGTTTTCAGCAGCACCGCTGCACGCGCCTCGCCCGACAGCCGCGACCAGCGGCCGTCGTCGAATGCACGCCGCGCGGCGGCGACGGCGACATCCAGGTCACGCTTCGATGCCCGCGTCGTGGCCGTCACCGGCACGCCATGCCCCGGACTCTTGCGCGTTACCCATTCGCTATCTGAGCCCGAATAGTCCTTGCCGTCAATGAACATCGGCGTACGCACCGGTTCGGACGGTAAGCGCAGCGAGGCTGCCAGTTCACCCAGATCTTTCATTCCTGCCTCCAATATGTGCAATTCTTTACGGCGTCGCTCGCAACAATTTCTCGGCGAGGGCAGTGTCGTCGCCCTGTCCCTGGCCTGAAGCGCGATGTTGTTGGCCCAATTCTGCACCATCCAGTTACTTCCTGACAACCGGTCTTTTGGTTTATAGTCACCGTCATTAGGCCCCTGTACCGGCGTATCAACCCTACTTCTCTACGACCCATATGACCGTTGCAACCACGCCCCAACAACGCGCATCGAAGTCCGCAGAAGCGGTTGTCACGCGGCAGCCCCGGCAGCGTGACCCGGAGGTCACCAAGGCCAACATCCTCGAAGCTGCGAAAAAAGAATTCGCGAAACTCGGCCTGGCCGGCGCGCGTGTCGAAGCGATTGCGACGCGCTCCAAAGCCAACAAGCGGATGATCTATCACTACTTCGGCAGCAAGGAGGAGCTCTTTGTCGCCGTTCTTGAAGATGCTTACGCCGACATCCGTTCTGCCGAGCAGAAGCTCAATCTCGACCATCTCTCGCCGGACGACGCGCTCGTTGCGCTGACCACGCATACCTGGAACTACTACCTTCGAAACCCGGAGTTCATGACGCTCGTGAACAGCGAAAATCTTCATAAGGCACGCCATGTCAAGAAGTCTCAGCGGTTCCACGATCTGCACCAGGGCTTTATCTCCATGTTGCAGCGCATCCTCGATCGCGGCGTCGAAGCGGGCGTGTTTCGTTCGGGTGTCGACGCACGGCAACTGCACATCACGATGGCCGCTATCGGCTACTACTACCTGACGAACCGTTTCACGAGCGGTGTCATCTTCGACATCGACTTCATGGACAAGGCAGCGCTGAAAAGCCGTCTTGAGTTCAACATCGAGACCATCCTGCGAATCGTGCGCCCCTGACAACCCGGGCGCGCGGAGTACGCAACCGCCCTTCGCGCGCCCTGGCATCACGCCACCTTTTCCTGCGTCGCAGGCACGCTCTGCTTCGAGCGCGCGAGCAACGCTTCATCGACGAGCGGCCTGAATGCCATGCGTGCCAGCACTTCGCGTTCGACATCGACTCCTTCCGCGACCTCGATCAGACGCACGCCGTCTGCCTCGAGGCGAAACACCGCGCGCTCGGTCACATACAGCACTTCCTGATTGCTAAGGCGCGCCTGCTCGCCGCTAAAGGTGATGTGCTGCACGCGATCGACGAGCTTGGGCACGCTGCCCGGCGACACGATGTTCAGACGTGCGCCCGCCTGTTCGACCGCTAGACCCTTTGCTTCGAAGCTCCCGCAAAACACGATCTTTCGCGCGCCCTGCGTGATATCGATAAAGCCGCCAGGACCCACGACCGTCGAGCCCAGCTTCGACACATTGATGTTGCCCTCGGCGTCCATTTCGCCCATGCCAAGGAAAGAGACGTCGACACCGCCGCCGCTATAGAAATCGAACTGGTCGACGCTCGACAGGATCGCGTCCGCATTGCGTGCCGTGCCGAACATCGGACCGTCGAGCATCGCACCGTTGTGGATGCCCTGTTCGACCGATCCCCAGAACGTGCCGAGCCGCCCCTGTTCCGCCAGCAAGGCGGGGATGCCGCCTGGAATGCCGAAGCCGAAATTGGCGGACTGCCCGGCACGCAACTCGCTCGCCGCCCGCGCGGCGATGATGCGGCGGATGCCTGTTGGCACTTCGTAGAAGCCGTCGCCGATCGGGCACAGCGCTTCGCCGCTGAGCGCTGGATCGTAATCCGACACTGCGCATTGCACCTGTTCGGGCGTTTCGACGAGCGCGTCGACCAGGATGCCGGGAATACGAACCAGGCGCGCGGGCACATATCCTTCGGGCTCGCGTTCCTTCACCTGCACGATGACGCGGCCGCCGCAGTTATGGGCCGCGAGCGCGGCGGCATAGACGTCCAGATCGGCCGGCTCGCGGCGCAGCGTGACGTTGCCGCTTCCGTCCGCCGACGAGCCGCGCACGATTGCGAAATCGACCGTGAATGGCTTGTAACGCAGGTATTCGCGTCCATCGAGCGTAACCAGTTCGACCATGTCTTCGGTCGCGCGCTCGTTGATTTTGCCGCCGTCGATGCGCGGATCGACGAAAGTGCGCAAGCCCACATGCGTGACGAGGCCGGGCCGCCCGGCGCCGATTTCCCGCAACAGCGTGGAGATCGCGCCAGCTGGAAAGCTGTAGGCCTCGAAGGCGTTTTCCTTCGCGAGTTTCTGCATCGATGGCGCCCAACTCCAGTGCCCGCCGATCACGCGCTTGACCATGCCGGCATGTGCAAAGCGTCCCAGCCCACTGCCCTGCGCGTCGCCAATACCCAGCGCATGCACGACCGTCAGATCGCGCGGATGCCCGGTCTCGAGGAAACGCTGCTCGAGCTTCGCAAGCACGGCGTCCGCTTCGAGCAGACCGCCTCCCGAACCTGCCAGCGCGATCGTCGCGCCGTCGAAAATCTGCTCGACCGCGTCAGCAGCCTCCTTCCACTTGCTCACTGCTCTCTCCTTTCAGATCGGCCGCAAAACCCGTTGACAGCGGCGTTTCGTTGGTCTTAAATAACCCACCAGATGGTTACTTGTTGCCAATGTTGGCACACGAAACCTCTGATTTCAAGGGATATTGCGCAGCGCTCGGGTTTACCTGCACCGACACGCTGCACCGCAACAATCAGGTATGACGAGCAAGGATGGAGACGACATGAAGCTCTCAGAAACGCATGAGCAGATCCGCGACATGACACGGCGCTTTTCGCAGGAAGTGATTCGCCCTCTAGCCGAGGAACTGGACCGCGAGGAGCGATTCCCCGCGGAGATTTACAAGCAGATGGGTGAACTAGGCCTATTCGGCATTACCGTGCCCGAGGAATTTGGCGGCGCCGGGCTCGACGTCACCGCTTACGCGCTTGTGATGGAAGAGCTGTCGCGCGGTTATGCGTCGGTTGCTGACCAGTGCGGCCTGCTCGAACTGGTCGGCACGCTACTGAGTGTTCACGGCACCGACGGGCAGCGCTCGAAGTACATGGAGCCCTTGTTGCGCGCAGCCCTCCGGCCGGCTTACTGCATTACCGAATCGGACGCCGGTACCGACGTGTCCGGCATTCGCACCACCGCGACGCGCACTGCTGACGGGTGGGAACTCAGCGGCGCCAAGCTCTGGATCCACAACGCACCGGTTGCAGATCTGGCGTTCGTGCTTGCACGCACCGATCCGGCGGCCGGCAAGCGCGGCATGAGCATCTTCATCGTTGATTGCCATCTGGCGGGCGTATCGAAAGGTCCGAAAGAACACAAGATGGGCCAGCGTGCATCGCAAGTCGGAGAACTGCATTTCGACCGCGTCAAACTCCCGCACGACGCCCTGCTCGGACAGGAAGGGCGTGGCTTTCACATCATGATGAGCGTGCTCGACAAGGGCCGCGTGGGCATCGCCGCGCTGGCTGTAGGCATCGCGCAGGCCGGTCTCGAAGCGGCGCTGGAGTATGCGCAGACGCGCAAACAGTTCGGCAGTCACATCGCCGATTTTCAGGGCGTCCAGTGGATGCTCGCCGATATGGCGAAAGACATTCGGGCCGCACGGCTGCTCGTGCATGACGCGGCTGAACGCCTTGAAACCGGCGACCGTGCAAGCATTGCCTGCTCGATGGCCAAGTGCTTCGCGGGCGACACGGCCGTCAAGCACAGCGCCAACGCAGTGCAGATCTTTGGCGGCAGTGGCTACATTCGCGGCTATGAAGTCGAACGACTCTATCGCGACGCGAAGATCACGCAGATTTACGAAGGCACGAACCAGATCCAGCGCACGATCATCGCTCGCGATCTGATTGCCAATGGAGCGTCGGTATGAGCCACCGTCCTATCGCACTCGTCACGGGCAGTCGACGCGGCATCGGGCGAGCGATTGCAATCGAGCTCGGCCGCGCAGGGTTCGATGTTGCGCTCACTGACGCTGTGGCATCGGAGGAACTGGATCAGGCGGTTGCCGAAGTCGAACAGACAGGCGCCGGCGCGATCGCCGTCGTATCCGATCTCGCCGACATCGACTCGCATCCTTCCACGCTGCTCGATATCGAAGCACGGCTCGGTGGTTCGATCGATTGCCTCGTGAACAACGCGGGCGTCTCGGTGATGTCGCGAGGCGACCTACTCGATGTATCGCCTGAGAGCTTCGACCGCTGCATCGCTGTGAACACGCGCGGCACGTTCTTCCTGACCCAGGCGTTCGCGAAGCACTTCCTCGCGCGCTCCCGGCCCAGTGTTGCGCCGCATCCGAGCGTCATCACGATCACATCGTCGAATGCGGTCGCGGCCTCGCCGTTGCGCAGCGAGTACTGCGTATCGAAGGCGGGTCTGTCGATGGCGACCACGCTGTTTTCATTGCGGCTCGCCGAGCACGGCGTGAGCGTCTACGAAGTGCAGCCCGGTCTGATCGAAACGGAAATGACGGCGCCGTCCCGCGCACGCTACGACGCCCAGATAGAACAAGGCCTCACAGCCATCAAGCGATGGGGCGTGCCCCAGGAAGTCGCGACCACTGTGCGCACGCTGGCGACAGGCGGACTGCCCTATAGCGTTGGCCAGGCTATCCGTATCGACGGCGGCCTGCTTGTGACCAAATACTGACACGCATATGAACCTGACACTCAAACTTCCGACCGCGCTCGGCACGATGGATAGCTATCGCCTGCAAGGCACGCCGCTCGACGTCCGCGCACCTGCCCGGCCGTTCAACCGTATTGCCTATTCGGCCGCGCATGTGGTGGCCGATCCACTACGCGCCAGCGAACTCAATGAAGCGCCCGCAATCGATTGGCAACGTACGCTCGAATATCGCCGCTACCTGCTCAGGCAAGGGCTCGGCATTGCCGAAGCGATGGATACCGCACAACGAGGCATGGGTCTGTCCTGGCACAGCGCGCTCGAGTTGATCACCCGCACGATCGAAGGCACGCGCGATATCCCCGGCGCGTTGATCGCGTCCGGCTGCGGCACTGATCACGTTGCACCGAATTCGATTACAAACTGCGACCAGGTGATCCGCGCATACGCGGAACAGCTCGAAGCCATTCAACGCATCGACGGACGCGTCATCCTGATGGCGAGCCGCGCACTGGCCCGCGTGGCCCGCTCGCCGGAGGACTATCGGCGTGTCTATCGCGAAGTGTTGGCCATGTGCGATGAGCCGGTGATTCTTCATTGGCTCGGCGAGATGTTCGATCCTGAACTTGCTGGTTACTGGGGAGCGTCGGATTACGAGAGCGCGGCGCAAGTCTGCCTCGGTGTGATCGGCGACAGCGGCGATCGCGTCGACGGCATCAAGATATCGTTGCTCGACGACGCCAAGGAAATCTCCTTTCGCCGGCAATTGCCGCCCGCAGTCAAGATGTACACGGGCGACGATTTCAATTACCCCGGCCTGATCGCAGGCGACGCCGCGGGATACTCGCACGCGCTCCTCGGCATCTTCGACGCGATCGCCCCCGCCGCATCGCAGGCCCTGGACGCGCTCGCGGGCAACGATCTCGACACGTTCAACGCGCTGCTCGCACCGACAGTACCGCTGTCGCGCCATATCTTCCGGGCGCCGACGCAGTACTACAAAACAGGCGTCGTGTTCCTCGCATACCTGAATGGGTCCCAGGATCACTTCTTCATGCTCGGCGGTCACCATGGCATGCGCCCGCCCGCCTATCTCGCGGACGTATTCCGCCTCGCGGATCAGGCTGGCCTTCTCCGCGATCCTGAAGACGCCATCGTGCGCGTGCGCGCGGTCATGGCATCGCTCGGCTGTAGAGACTGACCATGATCCCCTCAAAAGGACCTGTGCGACACATCGTGCTGTGTCGATTCCGCAGTGAAGTGGCGGCGCCGAGTCGCCTCGCCTTCTTCGAGCAAATCAGGCGGCTTGCGGAGATACCTGAGATCGCATTCACGAACTTCCAGTGCGGTCCAAACATCTCGCCAGAGGGATACGGTCTGGATCTCGCCGATGGCTTCATGATGGATTTCGACAGCCGCGACGAGTGTTTTGTCTATCTCGCGCATCCGACTCATCGCGCGATCGTTGCGCGGCTTATCGAAGCACTGGAAGGCGGCGTTCACGGACTGCTCGTCTTCGATATCACTCTGGACAGCCATGAGAAACCTGAAAGGAAGACTCGACCTGTGCTCCATCAACACGGCAACGCTCGGTCATCGCGAACCGCTCAGCCGCACGATTGACCGGATCGCCAGCGCAGGATTCGGCGGCATTGCGCCCTGGCGTCATGAAGTGGAGAAAGTGAACGTTGCGGAGGTCGCGAAGCAGATCAAGGCGCTCGATTTAACCGTCACCGGCTATTGCCGTTCGACATACTTGCCGGCTGCGACCCGAGCGCAGTTCGACGCGAATATCGACGACAACAAGGCCGCCTTGCGCGACGCCGCAACGCTGGGCGCACGGTGCTTCGTGATGGTGGTCGGTGGCTTGCCTGAAGGGAGCCGCGATTTGCGCGGAGCCCGCGCGCAGGTCTCCGATGGCATCGCGGAGTTGCTGGAGACGGCGCGTGAGTTCGGTGTCCCGCTCGCGCTCGAGCCGCTGCATCCGATGTATGCAGCAGACCGGGCCGTGATCAACACGCTGGCGCAAGCACTGGACATCTGTGACGCGCTCGATCCTGAGCGCTCCGGCTTTCTCGGGGCGGCTGTCGACGCATATCACTGCTGGTGGGATCCCACGTTGCAGGCGCCGATCGCGGCGGCTGGCCGCAACGAGCGGATTCTCGCCTTTCATGTATGCGACTGGCTGCGCGAAACGCGCGACCTGTTGCTTGACCGCGGCATGATGGGCGATGGTGTCGTCGACCTGTCCGCATTGCGTGAACGCGTCGAACGCAATGGATACGACGGGTTGGTCGAGGTGGAGATATTTTCGAAAGAGAACTGGTGGCGCCGGGATCCGGATGACGTGCTTCGCGTCTGCGCGGAGCGGCTTCAGACGGTGTGTTAATGAACCTAACCAATTACGCGAGGAGACAGCCATGAGGGACATGATCCGCTGGGGTGTGCTCGGTGCCGCCAGAATCGCCGACAACTTCGTCGTGCCCGCAATCCAGCGATCGAGCAACGGCCGCGCGGTCTGCGTAGCTGCGCGCGATGGCGAGCGTGCCGCAGCGTTCGCGGCAAAGCACGGCATAGCCGCCTCGTGCGCGAACTACGATGAAGTAATTGCGAGCAAAGAAGTCGATGCCGTGTATATCCCGTTGCCGACGGCCAGTCACTTCGAGTGGTGCAAAAAGGCACTTCTCGCGGGCAAGCACGTGTTGTGCGAGAAGCCAATCGCGATGAACGCCGCTCAGGTTCAGGAACTCATCGCGCTTCGCGATGCGACCGGACTCGTATGCGCCGAAGCATTCATGGTGGCGCATCATCCGCAATGGGCGTTCGTGCGCGATCGGATCGCGAACGGTTCGCTAGGCAATCTCGAACTCGTGGAAGGCTCTTTCACGTATTTCAATGACGACCCCACCGCCCTCAAGAACGACCTCGTGCTTGGAGGCGGTGGCGTGCGGGATATCGGTGTCTACCCGGTGGTGACGACGCGGATCGCGACCGGCCTTGAACCTTTCTCAGTGCGCGCCGACATTACGATCGACCCACGCTATGGCACCGACAAACTTGCAATCTGCGCGCTGGACTTCCCGGGTTTTCGCCTGAACTTCTACTGCGGAACGCAGCTTGCGCGGCGGCAACATATGGTCTTCCATGGTTCCAAAGGCTGGCTTTCCCTGGACGCGCCATTCAATGCAGGCGTGTATGCCGACGCGAAAATCAGACTTCGTTCCGATGCTAGCGGCGTTGTCGAAACGTTCGATTTCGGCGGTGTAGATCAGTATCAGTCGATGGTCGAGAATTTCGGCTCTGTCCTGCTTGAACGCAGTGATTCGATCGCATTCACTCTGGAAAACTCGCTTGGCAACCAGCTTGTCATCGACCAGATCCTGTCGCATGCGACCCGCTAGGCACCCGCAATGAAACTCGCTTCACAAACAATCGATACGCATCGCCTTCGCGAGGCTCGCTCACTGGCCGCCGCATGCGCCAACGCCGAGGACGCCTCTGTATGGCGATGGTTCTCCGCGTTGATGGAGAGTGGAAAAATCCGCTGGTGCCTGCGGGACAACAAATGGCTTGTCACGGTGAACCATCACCATGTGGCAACCGCCTCTTCTTTCGACGAAGCGATTCGAACGGCCAAAGCGCGATCGGGTTTTACGCACATGTAACACAACACGTCGCGCGACTCACGGCGACGCTCTTGATCGTTGCGTATCACAGAGGTTCATGACATGACAAAAAGCTGGGAATTTCATTGCGACGAGATCGTGCGCTCTCAGCACTGCGATCCCGCCGGAATCGTGTTCTATCCAATACTTTGTCCTGTTTCATGAAGTGATCGAGGACTGGTTCAACGACAGTCTGGGTGTCGACTACGCCGAGTTCATCGGATAGGAGAAACTTGGCATTCCGACTGTGAGCATTCAGGCCGAGTTTGTTTCTCCTAGCGAACATGGCGAGTCCCTGCGGTTTGCCTTGCACGTACGAGAAATCGGTAGAAGCTCGATCAAGCTACGCTTGACGGCATGCGCGGGAACAGAGCTGCGCGCGAGGATCGATCAGACCGTTGTACGGTTTTCGCTGGATCTTCGATCCGCAGTCGCGGTTCCGATCGACTCAAGGAGCGGATGTTAATATTCTCGGGCAACGAAAACCCTCCCCGGGTTGCTCATCGGCGCGGCCGGGTGTTACACGCGCACCTGTCGAACGCCAGAGCCTCGACGCGTCGTCGAATGATCCGAAACAACCCTCCCCGGAATGATTTTGAATGACAGCTCAATGACGAGTATTGGTTACGGAACGGACATCTGAGGGTCTCCAACTCCAGTGTGGCGAATGACACCTCATGGCCAGCAAGCGAACGCTCGTCCGCAGCCGGCTATCAAACTTCAGTCTGCTCGGCCATCTCGAGGGCATCGTCTACTTCGATCCCAAGGTATCGCCCGGTGCTTTCAATTTTTGTATGACCCAACAGCAGTTGCACAGCGCGCAGGTTCTTGGTGCGTCGATAGATCAATGACGCTTTCATGCGTCGCATGGTGTGCGTACCATACGCGCCGTCATCAAGTCCGATCGACGCAATCCAACGATGAACGATGCGCGCATATCCGAGATGGAATGGACACCGCCCTCCCTTCGGGGAGGTGGTCATGATTGAGGGCCTCCAGAACCGAACGGCATCAATGTGCCAAATGTATGGTCCACCCCATTTTTGCAACCCTGATCTTCGATGGCGAGTTGGCTTGCTTAAATCTATTCGGCGTCGTTGTGGGGATTACTCCCCGCGCCACGATGAGATTCGCGCCTGACGATCCTTAACAGTGGATCGGCTCCGAAAAGCCTCTTTGGCACTCAGGTTTTTCGTCGGGCCGGTGTGCCGTTCACGTCATCAATTTTCAGTCGTCGCAAAACCATTTGGATGATTGGTAAATAATGATAAAGCTGTGCTTGTTCAGAGTGCCCCCTGCGTCACACTAGTTGTCGCCTCTGAATTTTCTTAATTTAAAGAAGTCAGAGGTGTAGGTTGAAGGCGAAACAAACGTATTCTGCCGAATTCAAAGAGCAAGCGCTGTCGAAGGTTTTGCGGCGCGGAAGCCAAACTGTTGGATCCGTGGCTGATGAACTCAACGTGAACTCATTTACTTTAAGGAACTGGATGAAAGGCACGATGTCCGCAGCTCGGGGCCCCGGTTCTGAACATGCAAAGCGCCCGGAAGACTGGTCGCTGGAGGACCGGCTACTGGCCTTGCAGCAAAGTCACGGGCTGGTGGACGAGGCGCTGAATGCATGGTGCCGTGAGCGGGGCCTGTTTGTTCATCATCTCGCGCAGTGGCGCTCGGACTTCTGTGCCGCCAGCGGGACTGGCAGTCGGCGCGAGAACGCGCAGGAAGTACGCGAATTGAAGCAAGTGAACGTTCAGCTCCAGCGGGAGTTGAACCGTAAAGAGAAGGCGTTGGCCGAAGCGGCAGCGTTGCTGGTGCTGCAAAAAAAGTATCGTGCGTTGTTCGAGGGCGAGGCCGAATGACGGCCCTTGAAGAGCGCAACACGATGATTGGTTCGATCGGCGAGGCGACTCTGGCCGGTGCCCGCCAGGCGCCTGCGTGTAAGGTCCTGGGGCTGAGCGCGCGTACGGTGCAGCGCTGGCAAAGCGCAGAATCTGACGCGGTCGATGGGCGCTCGTTACGACAATACGAACCTCCTCACAAGCTTTCCGCCGACGAGCGCGCTGAACTGTTGGCGGTGGCAAACTCCGCCGAATTCGGTCACTTACCTCCAAGCCAGATTATCCCCCGTTTGGCCGATCAGCAACGCTATATTGCCTCGGAATCGACGTTCTACCGGGTACTGAAAGCCGAGAAGCAACTCGCCCATCGGCGCAGTGAGCGCCCAACCCACGCTCGCAGTAAGCCGCGCGCCGTCTGTGCCGATGCGCCCAATCAGCTTTTTAGTTGGGACATTACGTACTTGCCGGCGACCATACGTGGGGGTGTTGGACCCATGATCGCGACGGCGGTCATCGCCGCAGCGGTCAGCGCGACTGAGTTCGCAAACGGCCGACAGTTTGCTGCCTGGCTCGGTCTCACCCCGAGGCAACACTCTTCGGGCGGCAGGCAGCGTCTGTTCGAAATCGCGAAGCGCGGCAACGGATATCTCCGAATGCTTCTGGTGCACGGCGCGAGGTCTGTCTTCCAGCAGGCGGCAAAACGCAGCGACGCGCTCTCGCGATGGATACTTGATGTTCAGGAAAGGCGAGGAACTAACATTGCCGTGGTTGCACTCGCCAACAAGATAGCTCGAACAATCTGGTTGCTGCTCGCCCGCGAGCGCGAATACCAGCCGCCAGTCTAACTGGATCGCGACGTTTGGTTGCACAAATCTTAACCCTTCAACGATTGCACAAATGATTTGATTCAATGGCAAGCAGGTCGGACCGTCGGTGACAAAACCTGCGCAGCATCGCCCCTGTTTGTCAACTCCTATGCCTGCATATCGGGTTGAAGGGGGAACTACTTAAACGGAAATGCCATGCTAATGCACTTATCGCGGCAAAGATTCCCTGACTGACGGCTTAAGCGAGGTGGGAATCATCCTCGGACTGCACGATCCAATGTAAGCCTTCCAGGACGTGCGGCGGATCTCGAAAGGAAACGGTTTCCCGAATTACCTGAACCTTTCGGTGCGGGCCCCTTCAGGTTTTTTTACGCCGTGAGTTGATCAAGTCGCTTGGCGATGTGGCCATTTCAAGGCGTCTTTCGAGCTGCTCCGAAGCTTCGACCAAGATTTGAAGGCGGATCTCTCGCAACTGTCGATCGTGTTCATTAATGACGAGCGTGAGGTTTGAGATGAGATCCTCTTCGAACTTCGACGCCCTTTTCTCCGGATTGGCGCTGATCACACGCAAGAGCCCTTCCTCGCAGGCGGTGATGATCGCTGTATCAAGACGCCCGTAGCCCGCATCGGTGATCAAGCCCGTGAGCAGAGTGACTTGCGACATGCATTGCACCGCAGACGCATCCCCGTGACCTTGGCGAATCATTTCCAGCGCCATTCGAAAGCGTAAAGAAATTTGATCGGCTGACGCCCGGTCCATGGGCAGGAAAAGCGTCTTCTTGTGGCGAGACCGCACCGCCAAACCAAATTTCTTCTTTCGTTTTGGGGATGTGGGCATCAGAGGATTATTGGCGATTCAAAGAGGTTTGCTTTCATCAACTAAGAGCGCATGCTGTAGCGGACGGCGTTTAGTGTATCGCGCCGGACCACAAGGTTTAAGTACCGTCAATTTGATTGAGTTCAATCACTTACCGTCAGATAGCGGTGATCCCTCGCCTTTATTTCGCGCTGCACCCCAATTCGTTACACTTCCTCGTTTGAACGCGTGCGCATGCGCGGGGCTAACGCTGATATTACGCTTGGCGCCACGCAACCGGAGGAAAGCATGGCAAGTGAATTGGAATTGGTCGGAAGGTTGATGATCTCGGCGGCTTTGGGGAGCGTGATCGGTATTGAACGCGAACGCATGTCCTGGGCTGCCGGGCTTAGAACGCACATGCTGGTATGCGTTGGTGCAACCTTGATCATGATTGTGTCCGCATATGGCTTCAGCGACGTACTGCGATCCGGCGTAGTACTTGACCCATCGCGTATGGCGGCGCAGGTCGTTTCAGGCATCGGCTTTCTGGGTGCGGGCGCAATCCTGGCGCGAGGGGAAGTGATCCGGGGCTTGACGACTGCCGCGAGCGTCTGGGCGGTCGCGGGCGTGGGCCTTGCTGTGGGTGGTGGCCTTTATACCGCGTCGATTGCGGCGACGATCATCATTCTGATCATCCTGGCCGGTATCAAGCCGCTCGAAAAACGGTTTATCGGCTACCGGCAGCGTCGGGAACTCGTTGTCCATACAAACAGGGATGCACTTTCCTTAGCGACGCTGCATGACACGTTGGGGGCGGGGACGGCGCGCGTTAAGCAGTTCGTCATGCAACAAAAAGACGATTCGGATGAGATAGGCATTACGTTGTCGAGAGTGACACCTGTCCAATTTGAAGCGATATGCAAGCGTATTCGAGCGGTCCCAGGTGTTCGCGAAGTCAAGGAAAGCGCAGACGAATCCGCTTGAATTGCGGCGATCGCTCAAGTCATATCTCGAAGGAATTGTGTAGCATGAAGGATAGAGCAACGGCCGTCTGCTGGAAAGGCAATCAGATCCTGTTAGTCGCCAAAGTGCGCTCTAAATGGTCGTTGCCCGGCGGCAAGCCGGAGCGGGGCGAACAGATGGTAGATGCGGCAATCAGAGAGGTGCAGGAAGAAACGCGCCTCGTGATCAAGCGTCCACGGCTGGCGTGTCTTTTCGTCGATCCACGGGCTGCGCATCATGTCTTCGAAGTCGATGTCCATCTCAACGCAGTGGCAAAACCCAGCAATGAAATCAAGCATTGTCTCTGGGTCATGCCGGACCAGATATCCACACTGCGAACATCCAGCGGAACCCGAGAAATCATCGAACTCGTTGCTCGAATGAGGCGCTCGAGCCCGCCAGCGAGTTGACTGCACCCATCTATATAGTTCAGCCAAGCTGAAATCACTTGCGTGAACTGACCTGCGCCGCCTTGGCCGCCGCTGCGTAGAGATTCAACCTTGAATAAACGCCGAAGGCGGACCCATCGTCGAGAAAGCCGCCGCCGGGCCCTTCGGTCTCGGTGAGGATCTGATCGGCCCGGTCCAGCGTCAGCGACGGAAACGCAGTCGTCAGCAAGTAACCGGCTTCGGGAGCGAGCTTCGCTACATCTTCCAGACGGTTTGCGTTTTCAGGGTACACGACGGGCAGGTTGTAGGTCTGCGTGACTGCATAGAACGCTTCGTTCGTTGCGGGATCGCTGAAGCGGCCGATGTCTTCACCGGCACAGACTGCAATCGTGTTGCCACACCCTCCCTGCAACGCGGAGGTCAGCTCTGAGCGAGCTCTTGAAAGCGCTGCCCGATAGTCGCTTATCACGGGAGCATGTTTCAACGTGCGGCCGACGTAGGCGGGATCATTTGCCAGGAGATGTGCAAGATCGTAGGTGGCCAGGGTTCGTCCGCCGAGAACGTCCATGGCGTAATGAGCACCCATCAGGATACGGTCGTTCCCATACTCAGCCGCACGCGCAATCATCTGCTGGAATCGCTCGGGCACCAGTTCAGCCAGAATCAATGACCCCATGTAGCCATAGGTCGTGTGGCCGCTTGGGAAGGACGGGCTGTCGATGAGGTTCATGACCGGCCCCTGGTTGTAGACGGTGTTGTCAGCGGGGACATGGAAGTAATCGAATCCAACGATGTGCTGTTGACTGTGCTCGGTCTGGAACGGCCCAGAGTTGCCATAAGCGTCGGCATTGGCGCCTCCGGCGGGACGCCCGTAATTCGTGCCGAACGGATCCGGTGTGCCACCGATGCTTTTCAGGAAGTTCCTGGCGTCTGCGGATACCGGTGTCTTTCCATCCGTCGTCGCGTTGGCGAAGAAGTATTTTCCCGAATTCGAGTCGTCGCCAGTGGTGGCGTTGGTGTACTTGATAAGATCAGCAATTCCTTGCGACACGTTCGTATAGGTCTTGCGATCGTTGTAGTGGGCCCGAGCCTGATAGGCCGCACCCAGCGTCGTACCAAGACCGTCTGCGAGTTCGGCAAGGTTCCCGTCGGTGATGAACGCGTCCCGAAGGGCCTGCTGCTGCTGATCACTGAACGGAAGCAGCGTAGGCTGCCGAATCGAGCCTGTCTGGATGCCGCCGGTAACCATGTAATTGGCACCAAGCGCCGCCTTGCCAGCCGACGTATTCTCCAACACAGTAACAGGCGCCAATCCCTTCAGCACCGCCATATTCGTCTCGGTTTGCGATTCGACGCGTAAAGGAAACAAAGCGCACACTACTATTAAACCGCAACCCGTCTTCTCGAACATGGTAATTCCTCCAATCACCGCAAGTTATGCGAAACCCCTCGGCTTTCTATTGCCGCAAGTGATGGGGATTGTAGCCAATAGCCGTAATGCGGGTTCCGGCATGCCGCAGGGCGTTTCCCCCGGGCACCCTTTTCATCAACCTGCGTATGCAAAGCTGAAATCGATAGAGCGTTCTCCCCGGCCCGCGACTACATTGTCACGCCGTGAGGCAATTTTCTGCGAGGGCTTGGATTTATCGGTCTGGGGTAGTTCCCGCGGTTCTTCCTCCCCGCCTGCACACAGACCTGCCTTTGAGCAGGTCTTTTCATCGGCATCTGCGAGCCTCCGTTTAAGCGTTGCCCTGCCTTGCTCTCCGGACCGGCGGTCACAAGAGGTGGCCCTGGAAATCTGGACAGGCGGTTAGGTGGAATCGCTGAGTTTTGAGATAGGTATAACGCCTACAAAGGTAATCCAGACGATGACGAAAAGAGCCCAGCGCACGCACTCAGCGGCGTTCAAGGCAAAGGTGGCACCGAAAGCACTACATCAAACGTATTCACTGTTCCGCCTTCCTTGATTTGCAGGTCACGATGGAATGTTGCCCGGACAAAATCGGCGCCCCGGCTATAAAAGCGGCTGCAAACTTTAGTAAAAGGCGTGGTAAATCAACCCGACCAGGTGGGCGTCATTCGTCCTCCCGTTAAGCATGCGCGTGGCTTGAATGTTGCATAAGCGCCGATAACTGCGCAAGCTCGTTCGGATCCGGTCATTGCGTTCAACTCACTTTGACCACCATGAATTCTTCCCATGCAGCCGGTCTCGTCGCGCAATTCGGTCCCCGCGAGTCGATGGAATACGACGTGGTGATCGTCGGCGGCGGCCCGGCTGGCCTGTCCGCGGCGCTCCGCTTGAAACAGCTGGCGACAGAGAAAGGCGTCGAGCTTGGCGTGTGCGTACTGGAAAAAGGCTCGGAGATCGGGGCGCATATCCTCTCGGGCGCGGTGATGGATCCGCGTGCAATCAATGAACTGATCCCGGACTGGAAGGAAAAGGGCGCGCCGCTCACGGTGGACGTGACCGAAGACAAGTTCCTGTTCCTGACGGAAAACGGTTCGAGAAGCGTGCCAACATGGGCACTGCCCGACAATTTCAAGAATCACGGTAATTACGTGATCAGCCTTGCAAACGTCACGCGCTGGCTCGGTCAGCAGGCCGAGGCGCTGGGCGTCGACATTTTTCCGGGCTTTCCGGCCGCTGAAATCCTCTATAACGACGATGGTTCGGTAAAAGGCGTCGCCACGTGCAACCTAGGTATCGGCAAGGATGGCGAGCCGACCGAAAACTTCCAGCTCGGTATGGAACTGCACGCAAAGTACACGCTGTTCTGCGAAGGAGCGCGTGACCACCTCGGCCGTCAGCTAAACGATACATTCAAGCTGCGCGATGGCGTCGATCCGCAGGTCTACGGGATCGGCATCAAGGAACTATGGGAAATCGATCCGTCCAAGCACAAGCCAGATCTGGTGATGCACACCGCCGGTTGGCCGCTGGAGAAGGACACGTACGGCGGCTCGTTCCTGTATCACATGGATAACGATCAGGTGGTGGTCGGTTTCGTGGTCGGTCTGGGCTATTCGAACCCGTACCTTTCGCCTTTCGACGAGTTTCAGCGCTACAAGACGCATCCGGCGATTCGCGCTGCACTCGAAGGCGGCAAGCGCGTGTCGTACGGCGCGCGGGCGATTACCGCCGGTGGCAAATTTGCCGTAGAGGGTCTCAGCGGAGCGATGGCCAAAGAAGTCGCAACTTTTGGCATCCATGTGACCTTAGTGGAACCCGGTTCTTTTAGGACGAATTTTCTAGACGTCATCTCTCTCAAGATGGCGAAGAAAACCATCAATGACTACGCGCATACATCTGGAGCGACGCGCGCCTACGCGGTACGAGCAAACTTCCAACAGCCCGGTAACCCCGAAAAACTAGCTGAAGCTTTGACGAAAATTGTAAATCCCGAAAAGCCGCCTTTCCGCATAGCGCTTGGCAGCGACGCCGTTCGCAATATCGAAACGAAGAATGCGGAAGTCTGCGCCAAATTGAATGCCTGGAGCGAAGTGTCCCCTGTCGACTAACTATCCGCTATGACACTGAAGCCCAGCTTTTGAAGCCGTGAATCTTCCGAACCAACGGCACATATTTGAGCTGACGGAATGGATCTGGCTAGCACTTGTACCAAATGGGTTACGCGGCATCAGACCTGTGACGTGCTTGGCACTCGGAAAAGACGGCAATCAAAACCTTGATGAAGGATAGAAGAAATGTCGCTGTTACCGAGATATTATCCTGCTCGTAATTGAATTCGTGAGAATGCGGTAAGGATGCTCGATGCCGACTGAACGGCATCGAGGCAAGCCTCAAGCGAAAAACCGGAATGAAATCGACCGCTAAATAGCCGGCCTCGGTAGGCCGGTCCATGCCGGCGGTAGTAGGAGGCGCGGCATGGTTGCGAGACTAGTTGAGGTCATCTGAGTCGATGGATACCGCGGGCAATCAAATCTCTAGAAATGCGCGTGCGTTTCATTACGCCAAAAGCTCAGGTTCCTGTCAAAATCGCCGGACCTCCACGCGTCCGAGTCGATCTAGTTGAGTGACACCCAGATCGACTCGGCAGGTTGAGAGCAAATCGTAACCAAAGGCCACTTTGTGCCTTGCAACTTACAAGGATATGTAGCCAACATCCAATGCTGGAGCAATTATGCTATTGCATTAGCGACGCATTCAGCAGTCGCTGCTGATAATGTCCAACCGAGATGGCCATGCCCAGTGTTATAGAAAACGCCAGGAAGTTTCCCTCGACCCACCCGCGGCATCATGCTCGGTAACATTGGGCGCAGCCCTGCCCACGGAATAGCGCGCGAGGTTGAGACGCGCGGAAAATAGCGACGAGTCCAGTCAATCAGAGGCACAATACGATCTGCGCGGATGTCCCGATTGACGCCGTTAAATTCCGCTGTTCCCGCTACGCGAAATCGGTCTTCACCCAGCCGGCTCGTGACGATCTTTGCGCGATCGTCAAGTAGGCTGACCCATGGCGCGCCTGCTCGACTTTCTATGTCATCGAGACATACTGTGATTGAGTAACCCTTTACGGGGTAGACGTTCACGTGGTCACCGACCATTGATGCAAATGCACGGCTGCCTATGCCTGCGCAGATCACCACGCTGTCGAATGTTTCACGATCATTCCCACTCGCAATGGCTATCCGTCCGGATTCGCAGGGACTAATCGACTGTACGGGCTTGTCGTAGAAAAACACAACGCCGCTTCGTTGGCATGCGATGGATAGTCCACGAGTAAATTTGTGGATGTCCCCGGTCGAATCTGAATCAGTGAAAAATCCGCCGTAGAAATCGCCAGAGAGTGCCGGTTCAATTGCTCGCATCTCTTCTGGGGTAACGGCGCGACGATCGAGGCCGCCTTCCCGTAATAAGGCGTTTACCCGACAAGCTGCATCGTGCTCCTTGCGAGTTGCATAGAAATGCAGAATGCCGCGAGCCTGGTGATCAAACGCTATATGCTCTCGTTCCGCGATCTCAAACAAATGCCCCCGCGCCGCGATAGCCAAGCGCACTGTCTCAATCGTGTTCGATTCATATTTAGGTATCTGACGTAAGAACTCAGCGATCCAGCCATACTTGTGCAAGCTTGGTCGCGGATTAAATAACAGGGGAGCGTCGCGTCTGAACATCCAACGCAAGCCTTTCAGAACAGTCGCCTGACTGTTCCAGCTTTCCGCGTTGCTCGCGGAAAGCTGGCCTCCGTTCGCGAACGAACATTCCATCGCTGCATATCGATGTCGTTCATATACGGTGACTTGGTGACCCCTCTGGGCGAGGGCGTAGGCTGTAGTAACGCCGGTAACTCCAGCTCCAATAATGGTGATTCTTGGCATCTCAAAGTCCAGATTTGATTGAGCATCGCCGACTGTAGGGCCAATAATCTTAGTCGGCGTCGATGCCCCATCTGTACCTGTACCTGAGAGTTTCGTCTCAACGAGTGCGTCGCACGATGCAAGAGACTCCCCTACGGTGTACGCACGAAGCGTCGCTCTCCAGATGTTCCTGCAACGCGGTCCTTTTGCCTGAGAGTTTCCGGGGCGGTTGCTCCGTCGGCGTCGCCTCAAGGGCGAACTCTCCCGTGCTGCACACATTGAACATCATTGACCTTACACGATGCTGCAAAACGTGGCAAGGAGATCAATAACAATGGATCGCTGCAATCAACTTTACCGCAACTTACATACATAGTACTACAGAATATTTTTCATCTATCATAAGAGTTTTCAATCGATAAGAAGAATTGCGAAAAGAAGACTAAGGAAAGCTAGCCAAATTTGATAGCGTGGAACTTAACGAGAATAACCATCCGCACGGCACAACGTTGCCGCGCTGTCTTGCTGAAATGGAAATAAGGAGCATAGATCTCTCCATTCGGAGGCTCTGTCGTCCCTCTGAGATTAGCTGACCACGGTGTCCGACGCAAACAACCCCTTTTCGATCGCTTCGCAACGCGTGACCAACGCATCCAGAAAGGTCTTAGCTTCTTTCGATAAGACGAGCTTTTCCGAGCGCAGTATCGAAAACTGGAACTTCATTTGTGGCTCAAGTGGCTTGATGACAAGGCCAGAAAGCGGCAGCGACATCGCGGTGATCGGATCGATCACCGCAATTCCAGCACCGAGCGAAACGAACCGACACGCTGTACTCGCCAGATTCACGAAAAGTGAACCTCTACTATCGGGCGCACAGCGCCCGAGATCTCGAACCAGTGTTGATTGAGCATTGGCAACCGACGCCATCCAAACTATCCGTCCCGCCGAATAGGAATTTAGATCCAGCACCTGCTTCTGCGCTAAAGGATCATCCGCTCGCATCACGCCCACGCGTGGAATGCTGAAAGACTTCAGGAGGTCCACACCGATCAGATTCGGAGTTCCTTCCACCACTGCTATATCAGAAGCTCCGACCGCTATCGACTCCCCAACCGACGATGATGTGGCCACGGTCAATTCAATACTGGTTCTTGGGTGCATCGTGTAAAAGCCCACGATGATCTCTGGCATGAAGGTAAGCCCGAGTGCCGGTAGACAGCCCACTCGTAGTCGCACACCAACACTATTTCGTATTTCTTCGGCAACACGTCGAAGATAGTTCGCACCGAGAAATACCTTCTCCACGCTCTCATAAAACGCGAGGGCTTCTGAGCGAACACTGATCTTTCCCTGGCGTCGATCGAACAGCTTAAGTCCGATGGACTTTTCGAGTTCACTTAACAACCGACTCATAGTTGGCTGCGACACATGAAGTTGCTGCGATGCAGTGGTCAAACTCCCGGTCTTGATAACCAACCTGAACGCTTCAAGTTGCTTTTGATTCAATCCCTTTGCCTCCCGACATCGATTCGTAGCACCAGCACCGTATGTAGGATGCCCACACCATGCGTATCTCGGCGGCGGCCCTCAGAAGCTTACAGTGTCAAAAAAATATGGGATAAACCTAGTGAAAATAAAAATTATGAATATGTTTGATTCAAATCTGAATAGGATTCGGAAATCTTCGTCGCTTAACATAGCACTCGGATATCAGTCAGACTGATGCTCGCGGTTTGCGTGGGCCTAACCTGGAGATCAACATGGCAACTTTCGTTACTCCAACCTATCGTCCAATGATAGCGTCGGTGAAATGTTCTGTTTCGGCCGGTCATTACCTCGCCGCCGAAGCCGGTATGCGCATTCTGCGCAAAGGCGGAAATGCGGTTGACGCAGGAGTTGCCGCAGGTGTCTGTATCAATATTGTGCAACCAGACCTCACCAATCTCGGGGGAGTCGCACCAATCATCATTTACTTGGCGAAATCAAAGCAAGTTCTTACGATCTCTGGTCTCGGACGCTGGCCTCAAACTGCCACCCTTGAACACTTCAGGGACGAACTGAATGGTGAAATTCCGTTGGGCGTCAAAAACGCGATCACTCCGTCCGCGTGTGACGCGTGGTTAACCGCGCTCGCACGATTCGGAACACTGCCGCTCGCTGAAGTTCTCCAGCCTGCATTGGAACTTGCCGTCGACGGGTTCCCCGCGAGCCGCCTCATGACACACATGCTGACGGGGATTCATGACAACCTGCGACTTTGGCCGTCATCTTCAGACTATCTTCGTCCCGATGGAACGCCGCTTCAGCCAGGCGATATTGTGCGTCAGCCAATGCTGGCGAAAACATTAAAAGTACTTGTGGATACCGAGCGATCGGCAGTTGGAAAGGGGCGAGCCGAAGCTATCATGGAGGCACGCGATGTCTTTTATAAAGGAGATATCGCGGAGAAAATGGCTCGTTTCTCGAAGGAACAGGGAGGTTTCCTAGACTACGACGATCTTGCCAGTTTTTCGGTCGGCATTGAGCCAGCAGTCAGTAGCACATATCGAGGATACGAGGTATTTACCTGTGGTCCATGGTGCCAAGGTCCGGTACTGGCTCAAACGCTGAACATTCTTGAGCATTTCGATCTAGCATCGTATGGACATAACTCTCCGCGGGCCTTGCACGCAATCATCGAATCCCTAAAAGGATCCTTTGCCGACAGACACGCTTACTATGGCGATCCCGAGTTTGTTGACGTTCCCATCAAGGGACTGCTCAACAAGCAATATGCCCGCCAATGGTTTGAGCGGATACGCCCCGACTCTGCGTGGAACGATATGCCTGAGCCCGGGAACCCCTGGCTTTACGAAGGGCGCGAATCTCCCACAAAATATTCGGCGCCGGCTCCTCAACCCGGGCCACTCGGGTCGGATACAAGTTACCTATGCGTAGTCGATTCCGAAGGGAACGGGTTTTCTGCAACGCCCAGCGATGGTGTGCGATATACCCCCGTCGTTCCTGACGTTGGCGTGGTGCTTTCACCTCGCGGTTTTCAGAGCTGGCTTGACCCGAATCACCCGTCGTCGCTCGCTCCGCGCAAGCGTCCACGTCTTACGCCAAGCCCGGCGCTGATGCTCAAAGATGGGAAGCTGGCCATGACTTTTGGTACGCCGGGGCTGGATGTACAACCACAGGCAATGACCCAATTGGTAACCAATCTTGTTGATTTCGGTCTCGACCCACAGTCGGCTATCGAACAGCCCCGTGTGGCGACCTTCAACTTCCCAGCGTCGCAACATCCGCACAACTACACACCGGGTAAGCTATGCGCGGAAGGAAGGATCCCTGAGGCTACGTTAGTGGAACTGGCGGCAAAAGGACATCGGATTGAGAAATGGCCCGATTTCATTGCCCAGGCTGGTGCTTTGTGCGCAATATGTTGCGACACAGAGTATGGCCCACGAGTCGCTGGAGCAGATCCCCGACGCACCGCCTACGCAATCGGCTGGTAATTATCGATGACCCGCATCGCGGGTCATCGTCTTGTGCATGTTCGGGGAGGTATGTAATCTGCCCGGAACGACCGGCGCTACAGCCGCCTGTTCCTGCGGATGCACACCACCTTCGGCTGTGTCATCTCTTCAAAAGCGAAGCGCACCCCCTCGCGCCCCATGCTGCCGTACTTAAAGCCTCCAAACGGCATTGCATCGAAGCGGTAATCTGACGAGTCATTAATCATGACGCCACTAGCGTCTAAGGCGGCTGCTGCGCCGAGTGCGGTTTCCAAATCGCTCGTAAAAATTCCAGCTTGCAAACTGAAGTCTGGCTGATTAGCCAATTCGACAGCCTCATCAAGTGACTTGATACGGTGAAGGAGAACGACGGGCGCGAAAATCTCGCGGGTCCAGATGTCGCTGCCGGTGTCAATATTCTCAAGGACAGTTGGCGTATAGACCCCGCCCTTGCGAACATTTCCGCACAGCAGAGTGGCGCCGGCGGTCACAGCGTCGCGGACAGCTGCCTCCGCGCGTATGGCGGCTTCTTCAGTGATCATAGGTCCGATATCCGTCTCCGGTAGCGAGGGATCTCCTGCCTTCAGGTCCTGCGTACGCGCAACCAGAGCCTCCTTAAACCTACCGTAGATATCTTCATGAACCAGGAGTCTCTGGGCACTTATGCAATTCTGACCGGCACCAGAAAAAGCGCCAGATATGCAGTATTCAACTGCCCGGCTGAGATCGCAATCCGGCATGACGATGACAGCGGCATTACCGCCCAACTCCATTACGAGGCGCTTCAAACCAGCTGCCCGAGCAATTTTCTCACCAGTTTCAAATCCGCCTGTAAACGAGATCATTCGTATTTCTTTCCTGCGAACTAACGCCTCAGAAAGCGCCACTCCACCGGTAGCAACCGTGATGATGTCATTTTCCAATCCAACGTCTTTAAAACACTTTACCAGCCGAAGCCCGGAAAGAGGGGCCAGCTCTGACGGTTTGAACACAACAGCGTTTCCACCTGCTATTGCAGGGCCCAACTTGTGGGCCACCAGGTTCAACGGTGCATTGAACGGTGTAATGGCGAGAATGATGCCGAGTGGCTCGCGTGTGAACCATCCTTGACGATTTTCTGATCCTGAATAAGCATCAAACGGAAGAACCTCCCCGATATTGCGGCGAGCTTCATCGGCACACAGCTTCAGGGTGTTAACGCAACGAGCCACTTCCTTCGTTGCTTGTATCCTCGTTTTACCAGTCTCGGCCGAGATTAGATCCGCAAACTCTTCACTAGCATCCTCGACGGACGACGCACATCGGTTGAGGATGCTCGCGCGTATATGCCGGGGAACTCGACGACTCCTGCAGGCTCCTCTTTTTGCGTCTTCGACGAGGCGCGGAACTTCTTCCGCAGGCACATCTGGAATAGTTCCGATTTGTGCTCCGGTGAAGGGGTTTGTGACAGCAATCCAATTTGAAATACCTTTCGTATGACAGCTCTCAGCATCCATTTATAAATATCCCAAATTGATTGTGTAGATCTCGGCTTTTCAGTGCGACGTCTCGTGCGAAACACAGAAAATTTCGAAATTAAAAGCCTTCGAACCCAGCGGCCAGGCCACCGCGGCGTGAATCGCTTGCCGCCACATAGCCGCGATCCGGGTTCTCGTGATCCAACTTCCAAATATACTGACCCGAGCCGAAATCCATATACGGATCGTTGATACTCTTGATCTCGTGCCCAAGCCCTTCGAGTGCATCCGACACCCCCGGATCGAAGGTTGATTCGATATCGAGGGAGAAATCGCGGTTGACCTTCCAGCGCGACGCATCGCACGCGACCTGAAGCTGCTGGCCGTAGTCAAGCATTCGCACCACCGATTGCAGATGCCCCTGTGGCTGCATGTCGCCGCCCATCACGCCAAAGCTCATTACCGCTTCGCGCTGACCGTTGACTTGCCGGGTCAGAAACGCCGGAATGATAGTGTGGAAGGGACGCTTGCCCCCATTGAGCACGTTCGGCGACTTCGTATTCATTGAGAAACCGCAGCCGCGGTTCTGCAACGCGATGCCCATCCCCGGCACCACAACGCCCGAACCGAAGCCCATGTAGTTCGACTGTATGAAGCTGATCATCATGCCGTTCTCGTCCGCCGCCGACATTTAAATTGTGCCGCCCGACCGTGGCATGCCGAAATCGAACTTGGTCGCGCCCGTCGGGTCCATCAGCTTCGCGCGCTCCTTCAGATAGCTGTCGTCGAGCATTTGCTCGGAAGTCACCTCCATCGTCCGAGGGTCTGAAACGTAACGATACGTATCCGCGAACGCCAGCTTCATTGCCTCGATCTGCAGATGCTGAGACTCGACGGCGTCGCGCTGCACCGACGCCATATCGAACTGGTTGAGCAAACCGAGCGCGATGAGCGCGGCGATGCCCTGCCCATTCGGCGGAATCTCGTGCACGGTGTAGCCGCGATAATCCTTGCTGATGGGTTCGACCCAGTCCGGACGTAATTTGCGCAGATCGTCGACGGTCATCGCAGCACCGCACTCCCTTGAACAGGCCGCGATCCGCTCGGCGATCTCGCCTTCGTAGTAAGCACGCGGGCCGTATTCGGCAAGCAGACGCAACGTCTTTGCGTGACCCGGCAGACGCATCAACTCGCTCACGTCGGGCGCGCGGCCGTGCGGCCGTGCGGCACGAAGGTATCGGCGAAACCCGGCTGGTTCCTGAGCTCAGGGACGGCCGCGGCCCATTTGCGCTGCACTATGGTAGCGACCGCGTGACCGCGCTCTGCGATCTCGATGGCAGGCGCCATAAGATCTGCGAACGGCAGCTTTCCGAATTTCGCGTGTAGCTCTTCCCAGCCGGCAACCGCGCCTGGCACCGCAACGGTATCCCAAGCACGCTTGGGCTGAATGGCGAGGCCGTTGTTTTCGCCATACTTGCGCTTGAAGTAGTCAAGATTCCACGCAACGGGCGCAACGCCCGACGAATTCAGACCGTGTAGCTTCTTGCCGTCCCACACAAGCGCGAAGCAGTCGCTGCCCAACCCGTTCGAGACGGGCTCGACCACCGTGATCGCAGCGGCTGCGGCAATGGCGGCATCGATCGCGTTACCCCTCTTCCACAGCATGCGAAGGCCGGCCTGTGCAGCGAGCGGGTGCGAAGTGGAAACAATGTTACGGGCAAACACGGGAAGGCGCGGCGTCGAATACGGATTGGACCAGTTGAAAAAGATCATGACTTGAGGATGGGAAGATAATTTTAGCCGCAGGCCAGGAAGCCGTAAACTGGCGTGCGAAGGGCACTACCCCTGCGATACGCACGGTCGGGGCGTCCATATGAGACTGGCGATGCTCGATGCTCTTGACACACCAAGTCGACATCGTATCCCGACAGATGATCAGGAAGGGCCTACGGCGGCAAGTTTCTTAACCTCGGCATTCAGTTCGTGACGACGTTCGATCAGGCACTCCTTTTTGATTTTATGGCGTGACTTCTCGACATCAAGCCTCTCAATCGCAGCGGCGACTCGAACCTCTACATCGTCTGGACTCGGGCCCCCTGCCGAGCGGCGCGCGTGGACATTCGCAACAGGATCGAGACACTGCTCAACCTGCTTTTCTGAAAATCCTAGCGTTGCGCCCATTTGTTCCTGTGCAGCAATATCCAGCATGTGCGCACTGATGGCGTCTGCACCAAGACCTTTTTCGAGCGCGTCTTTTACTGCAGCGCCTACAACGTGATGAGCTGAGCGAAACGGCCAGTTTCTCTCAACAACAATCAGATCCGCTAATGCCGTGACCGTTGAAAAGTCCCTACTCGCCAACCGCATTGCAACTTTTTCAATAGGCGATGCTGTGCGCAGCACTAACTCAAGCAGCTTGATGCACCTGATCGCTTCATCTACAGCATCTGAAAACGACGCAGAACTTTCACGATTTGCATCCCCTGCGTGACTGAAATTTGTTCCCTTGATTGCAATCGTAGCGCTCAGTAATCCTCCAATGATATTCCCCGCCCGACCTTTCAGATACTCGAGAACAATTGGATTCTTTTTTTGCGGCATGATGCTCGAGGTTGTCGCCACGCTGTCCGGAAATTCGATGATCCCAAACTCCGCAGTCGACCAGACAAAATAATCTTGGGCTACCCTGCTCCAGAAAATAGCGAGCATGCTGAGGTCCGCCAATGTGGCTACCATGAAATCTCTCGATGCGACGGCATCCAGCGCGTTCTCAACATAGTCATCAAATCCCAGTAGTTCAGCCGTCCGCTGCCGATCAATCTCATAGATTGTGCCGGCAAATGCAGCTGCACCGAGAGGACATGAATTCATCCCGTTAAGGTTTTCGTTCAGCCGAGCTGTATCGCGCTCCAGAGCCTGAGCTACCCCTGCGAGGTAAAACCCGTAGCTAATAGGCTGAGCCGGTTGCAGATGAGTGTAGCCAGGAATGATCGAGTGAATGTGCTTCACTGATTGACGTAAGGCTGTATCTCGCAGGGCATGCAAGGCATCGATCAGTTCAAGCAGTGCCTGTCGACACTTCATCCTGTCAAGTGTCGCAAGCACATCGTTGCGACTACGTCCAGTATGCAAACGGCCGCCCACGTCATCACCAATCTTCGCCATCAGATGCGCTTCGTAGTTGAAGTACGCGTCTTCACGGGCCGCGTCTAATTCTATTGCGCTGGCGCCTTCAATTTCGATTTCCATCACCGCGGATGCTATCTGATGAGCGTGGTGGCGATTTATCAATCCCCTCTCAGCCAGCATCACTAGATGAGCTTTATTGACATCGGAGAGCGCGATAAATACCTTTGCGAAACCCTGCAGTCGAGGCTGGATAATCAAGTTCTTGACCTCTTCAGCAAGACCCTCTGTAAGCCTTGCACTCACCTTAGATTCGGACATTTTTATTGCACCATAGAAAATAGAGTTTACGCATTTCACGGTAAAACGAAACGTGTAGGCGGAGGACTCGCCAGATTCAAAACCCGGATCTCGAACCGCGTGGCAGCGTCTCAGGGAGAAGGAAGAAAGCCATGATCACCAGCAGCCCCGCGACAGCCAGATACGCAGCAATGGCGTCAATGCCGAAGTGCAAATAGAGCAACGTAGAAATAGCTGGCGTCAGTCCTCCAGCGACTGTCCCGAGCTGATAACCGAGGGATACCGCCGTGTAGCGAACCTCCGGTTTGAATAGTTCCGGGAAGTAGGCACTTGGAAGAGCGTTTCCGATCCCAGCAGAAATAGCGAGCATCAGAATGACCGCAAGACTTATGAGTAAGGTACTACCTGTTGTCACAAGAGGTAGATAGGCGGCGCCGAAAACGAGTGAGGCAATCCCCGCAAGCAATCCGACTGGCTTTCTTCCAATACGATCAGACAGCGCGCCACTCAGCGGCATGATGAAGATCGAAAGGAATGACGAGAGGCTCATCGCTGATAGATAAACCGATGGCGGAACTCCAAGGTTGTGCGTAACGTAACGAAGCCCAAAGACAGCCACGATATTGAACTGCATGGTCTCCCCGGAACGGGCTGCACAGACGAGCAGCACGCGCTTGAGATCATGTTTAAGGACTTCGGCAATCGGTAGCTTCGAAACTTTGTGGCTTTTCTCTACTTTCAGGAATTCCGGTGTTTCATCGATTCGCATCCGGATCCATAGACCGATGACTACGAGAACGATGCTGAGAAGGAAAGGCATTCGCCATCCCCAGCTGAAAAACTCGTCCTGCGGCATCGTCCTGAACAGACCAAACACAATGGTTCCGAGCATTGTGCCGGCGGCGAGACCTACCAATGTCGAACTGGAGTAAAGACCTCGTTTGTCAGCGGGACAGGTTTCACTCACCAGTAATGCTGCTCCACCATATTCACCACCTAACGCAATACCCTGCGTGATACGCAAGATGGTGAGAACGATTGGTGCGGCCACTCCAACTTGCTCAAAGGTCGGCAGCAAACCCATGATGATGGTCGCTCCGCCCATCATCATGAATGTGATGATTAGCACTGGTTTGCGTCCAAGTCGATCTCCAAAATGCCCGAATATCACCCCCCCCAACGGCCGCGCCAGGTAACCGATCGCATAGGTGAGAAGGGCGAGGAGCAAGCCCACCGTTGGACTGAAGCTGGTAAAAAAGAGCCTATTGAAAACCAGTGCGGAAGAGGCGCTGAAAACTGTGAAGTCATACCATTCGATCGTGCTCCCCGCGAAGCTCGCGAACACTACTCGTTTAAGAGACGTCGATTCTGGTTTGCCCGATGCTGCCGTGCCAGGTTGAAACATGTTTCCCCCTATCAGAAGCGTTTAGTGAGACCTGCTGTCACGACAAGCTGGGATCGCCCGGTCGAAGGCGTTACGCTCGAGATGGTTGCTACGGCCGGCTTACCAGTGGAGTCTGTGCCGCCTGCGCGTTGCCAAACTCCCACCAGATATAGACCTGTCGACTTGGAGAGGAAATAGCGCGCACCTGCATTTACTTGCGAATAGTGTGCATGCTCCCCATCTGGACCGACCATCTTCGTGTAGTTGTATGCGGCAGCAACCATAAAGCTCGGAGAGAGGTAGTACATCAAATTCAACTCCTCCGTATTGAATGTTGCCTTTCCTCGATATGCAGTTTCTTTGGGAGTCAAGCCCGTCACCGATGTTGCGCCAAGGTCGGAAAATTGGACATTGCTATAGACTGCGTCAATCATCAGCGCGCCCAGTTTGTATTGACCGCCCGCAGCAAAAATGCTTTGGATTCCAGCGTTTGCGAATCCTGCGTATGCCGGCGTGCTGCCGAGGTTAGTGGCAGTTGCGCTGCCCTTTGCAGTGTTACCAAAGAACGAATAATTCGGGTCTTTTGCCACAAGGTAAGTCGCCGCGAGGTTGACTGGACCATTGGCGTAGTTCAGCGCTGCTTGCCAGATCTGGTTTCTCGTATAGTCTCCAGCAACTCCGCCGAGAGCATAGGCTCCAGCAGCGGTCAGACCTCGCCAATCCGGTGTACGATATTTGACGGTGTTGTTCGTCCGATTTACAGCGACCAAATTGTCGATATCGCCGACATGGGCCCCATAGCCTGTGCCAGCCGCCGCCCATGAGGAACCGGAGGCAAAGCGACCTACATAGTCGTTACTTAAAGCGGTCTGTCTACCGAGCAACAACACGCCGTAGTCTCGACTCGAAAGCCCGACGTAGGCGTGCCTGCCGAAAAATGTCCCGCCTTGGCCAATGGAGCCATTCACGATTGAGAAGCCATTTTCGAGTTCGAAGACTGCAGCGAGGCCTCCCCCAAGGTCTTCTGTACCCTTCAGCCCCCACCGGTTGCCAGCACCATTGCCACTAGTCAGCGCGATCTGAGAGTGCCCGCCACTGTTCGTGTTGTAGGTAAAGCCTGCATCCACGATTCCGTAAAGCGTTACGCTACTCTGTGCGTATGCGTTGCCAGCCAAGGCTCCGAAACAGATCACCAAACAGTTGATTCGAATTTTCACGTCAGCTCCCTTTAGCCGCAGACTTCGGTTTATCTGATGAAAAGAGCAAGACCGGTGTCAGTATTGGCACCTGCCAATCCTTTCGGTAGTGAACACTTAGGGCCGCCCTTCGTGCTTACAGGCTGACCATATCCGTACAAATTTCATTCAGAAAATTCGTTTACCGCTCAGTAATATTCAGTTTTTTGCGATTTCCTTGAGAACGCCGAGACGGAGAGGCGGCTTCTCCTCGCGATGCGCGCTCGCGTTTGTCCCTTTTGGACCGATGCTTTGAGTGCGCAATTGATACCTTTGTGCGCCCAACCAAGGCATTCGTAGTAGAGCATCCGGTCGTGGATTTACCTCAATCTTGTTTGCATGCGGAGTCGACCACGATCTTGATGCCTCGCCGTCCTTGGTGCCCCTCAAAACGTCGTGCGTTTGGCCTATGGCTAGCATCCGTTTCTACGAGACGGCAGGGCCGTACTATGGTCAATTCGCGTGGAGCAGCATCCCAGATTGGAGGTCAGCGTTTGAGCGCGCTTCGGTCCACTGCAGAATCGTTGCCTACACTTTCTGGTTGACCCTCGCCGCGGATCGCCTCGAACATGAATCGCGCGGCGCGCCGATCGCGCTTCCGGCGATAACTGTCCGCCCGCAGGCAGCCCGTCAACTGTGCGGCCCACTCGTCAATAACGCTCGGACTGACACGCCTTGGATACTTCGTCTCGACAGAATCGGTCTGGTGCAGCCAGCTGCGCGCCGTGTTTCGGGGCAGGCCCGTATGCCTCTCAATCTCGCGCAGCGGAACCTTCTCACGGAAATATATCCTCCCGATCTTGGTCAATATGCCCACCGCGAACACCTCCGTAAATTCGATAAAAATTACGGCCCTACGTCAGGTAATTTCTGCGTGAACATCAATATTAAGTCGAAGTATCGACGTTGAATTCGTACTCCTATGTTTACCAAGCCGAAAAGCTGTAATTCGGATATGCGACGGCTGGGCACATTCTGGATTCGGCCGCGCCTCAACTTGCGCGGTCACAATTTGCTCAAGGCGGGAGGGCCGGCTTGCGATGGATCTGTGTGGTGACACGCTCTCCAAGTTTCTGACAATCGAAACGTCGAAGGCGAGGATTGCATGTCTCACGCGGCCACGATGAAGGGTCTCAAATTGACGATTGGTGGCTTGTCAACGTGTTGGATGCACTGGACATGGCGGCTGACAAGTCGCTGGAGGAGCATGAGCAGGCGTCAACTCCATTACCGTCGCCTGATATGCGAGTCCGAAATCAGTAGCTCAAACCCGTCAGTGCTCTTCGGAGCCTAGCGGATTTTATTTGCCTGCGGGGCGCAGGCTATACACGGCGGTGGAGTCGCTCAGCCGTTGAATTGCGATTCGACGTTCAGGACGATCCGTGCGACCGGTTGTTGTCAGCGGATTGCGGTGCGAACTTGATCTGGGCGAACGTGACGACACCAAGAGCGACGACCACTAGTACTCCAGACGCGGCTATGCGGGTAAGTAATTTCACAGGGACTTCAATCGCACTCGCCACTCGCACTGGCCAGTGCAGCGCCTTTTTGTATTCTCCACGGCTGGTTGCCAAAGCCGATACGGCTGCCGACTTCTGTTAGCTATCCTGATTATTTGACATAATGCATAATGCGTGATTGTGCTCGAGATGTTTGGACAAAGCTCGGATGAATCTCACGAGGCGGGGGTTGGTAGTAGGGCAATTACCAATTTGGCGAATGGGACAAGGTTTTCCCCGACCGGGCCATGACGGTGGCCGCCGTCGACCGGCTGGTCCATCACTCGACCATCTTTGAGCTGAACGTCGAAAGCTACCGTCGCCGTACTGCGCTGCAGCGCAAGCAGCAGGGACCGGGACGCTCGGCCAGTCGAGCGACACCAAAGAACGTGGGCGTGCCACCGACACAGGAGGATCACCACGGCATCGACCTCACCGAATGACCCGCTGTCTCATCCAGATTGTCGCGCCACAATCGGTTGGCGCGTCAGTTCGTCGATGACTAAAGACTTCGTTCTGGATGCACTTGAACAAGCACTTGATGCGCGGCGCCCAAGTGGCGATGGAACGTTGATACATCACTCCGACACAGACTCGCCAACACGGGAGTCCGTCGAGTTGGCAACGCTTGAATGGGTGGCCTGGTTCAATCATCATCGATTGATGGAACCCCTCGGCTACATCCCCGCCGAACCCGCATTAACTTAAACCAACCAGCCTCCACGATTCCCGGGGCGGTTCAGCTAGCCCAATCGATGACAGCAGTCAGATAAACGAAGCCCCGTGCCATAGGCACGTAGGTCGTGTCTAATGCGAACACCTGATTGCTGCGCTTGATTTTCCGATCGCGCAGTAGGTGCGGCCAAATCTTGTGAGCCAGATGTTTGCGGCTCAAGTTCGGCTTGCGATACAGCGCTTCGATGCCCATTTTGTGCATCAATGTACCGCCATGCTTGCGTCCGACCACTATGCCCTCTCGCTTAAGCAGGCGCATCAGCATGCGCGCGCCGGCAAAAGGATGTTCCTAGTGCAACTCGTCGATGCGGCGCATGAGCGCCAGATCCGCGCCACTGACCGGGCTCGGCGCGTAGTACTCACTGGATCGGCTGATGCCGACCAGCTTGACCCGCTAGAAAACTGGCAAAAGGTGGGCACGATCAATCATTTCTTTGCGCTCAGCAGGCCTGCCTTGCTGAGCGCGCCTTCTAAGACATGATGGCCTCCAGAGAACGCGGCGTTGACGTTCATCCGATAATTGGACGACGTTCACTGCACCACGTAGACAGTCATGGACAAGATCAAGTTTTATGTCGGGCTCGACGTGCACAAGGATTCGATTGCTGTCGCATCGGCCGCAGCCTATTCACGGGACGATCCACACTTCGTCGGCACGACACGCTATAGCGTCATTTCGCTAATCAAAGCGTGATTGGTGCGGGCGTGATCGGCACCTCGGTTGCGTTTCACCTGTCGAAGTTCGGCGCGAAGAACGTGCTGGTGCTGGACCGCGCGACAATCGTAGCCGGCACGACGTCGCAACCGTCGGGCATTCTGCGCACACATTATTCGGTGAAGG
Organism: Caballeronia sordidicola; assembly: GCF_001544455.2. Classification (GTDB taxonomy): domain Bacteria; phylum Pseudomonadota; class Gammaproteobacteria; order Burkholderiales; family Burkholderiaceae; genus Caballeronia; species Caballeronia sordidicola. The sequence continues at coordinate 49,700 of NZ_FCOC02000019.1, read as the reverse complement.
AAAATGTCGAACTGGCCCGCGAATCGTGGTCGGTTTTCAGCAACTTCGCCGCGTATCTCGGCGATGACGAAGCATCGTGTGGCCTTGTCAAGTGCGGCTATATGATCGTGGCGGCCGAAGGCGACAAGCTTGAACCGCTGCGTGCGTCGCTTGATCAGCAAAAGCAGCAAGGCATTCCGCTGGAACTGCTGGACGCACGCCAGGCGCGCGCATTGATGCCGATCGCGAATTTTAACGATGCCGCGTTGATTTGCTATGAGCCGGAAGCCGGTTTCGCGGACGCGTACCTGACCGCCACCAGCTTCGCGCGTGCGGCGCGCCGCGGCGGCGTGACGATCCGGGAAAATGTCACCGTGAACAAGCTGCTGCCGGCCCAGCCCGCCGTAGAGCACGGTCGGGATATCAAAGCAGGTAGCGGACGGCGTCCTACATGCGACTGATGTGCGATTGCTGTACCGGGTATTGGCCCAGCGCGTGCCCGCGTTGCCATCTCAAGGCGCGATGTTCTCCCAGTGACTATCGCCGCATCCGACGATGGGAACACGAACATGTACTGGAGGGCCGTGCAGCGTCGGCTCGATCGCAAGCCTGATGCAACGACCATCCGAAGAAGCACTATCGAACATGTCTTCGGTACCCTGAAACGCTTAGAAATGAGGAATCGGCGGGCGCGTGTTCATTATCCACAACACACGCGATTCGGATCCACTGCGATTGTCTATGCGATGGGCGACGACGCTGCTGAACTGGAAACTATCGCCTTGAATGAGGACCTCGCAGCGGTTTCCCACAGTCAGACGGATTTCTCCTTCCAGAACGAGCCCCGCCTTTTCGCCCGGCCCAATCAGCACTTCCTCGGAGTTCGAACCGGGCGGAAGGCTGATGATCATGAACTGCAGATCATGATGCCCATGCGGCGTCAGCAGTTCCTTGATGAGTCCGCCAGCGCTGACCGAAAACTGGGGACGCTGACTAGATCTGCGAACGAATTCGGCGATGTTCGATTCTTTCGCGTCCGATGACGATATCTCCGGCGTCGGCTCGTCCCCTTCCAACAGCGTGGTCAGCGGCACGTCGAGCGCGACGCGCAGTTGTTCGAGAATCCGGATGGAAGGATTCGCCAGACCACGCTCGATCTGGCTGATCGTGCCAATGGCGACGTCGGCGCGCTTGGCCAGTTCGCTCAAGGACAGACCCGCTCCACGCCTCAAAGCACGTAATCGCATGCCCAACGCACCGTCGTCCGATGCGCGAGAGGGCGGCGCAAAACTCATCTTCCTGGTCGATCCTAGAGAAACTTTCTTCATAAACGATACGTAAACACGAGAAATGGCCGCCACATCCGCTAGGAATTCGCAGGCAACGCCCGGAAATGGTCGAAACCCGAAGCTGCCGAATTATATCAATATATTGAAATCGCCGGTAGGCGGAACGTTGGCGTCACCGTTCGCCCGAGGCCATGCGCGCCAGCGCTTCCATTACGTCGATCCGGCGATAGGTCTCGCTCGCGACGCCGTCGCAGAGAATCGCCTCGCGGCGTTTAAGTGCCTGCGCGTTCTGCGCGGGCGTGATGTCCGCGGCACGCAGCTTCAGCCATTTGATGTAAGCCGTGTCCGTTTCCTTGAAACTTTTATCGCTAACCACCGGACGATCAAGATAGACCGGTCGAAGAACACGACCAGGATTGACCTCCGTTCGCTTTTCCATGCCGCGGATCGTTACATCGCCGTCGCGGACTCTGCCGCACGCGTGATAAGCGAAGCCCGAGGCGATGCGGTCGAGCGCGTGATCGACTTCCTTTGGACGAAACTCGGGAAGTGCCTCGGCACGATCCGGCACCGCGAGCCGTGTAATGCCACGATCATTGATCGCATCCAGCAGCTCCTTCGGATCGCCCGGCACCATCACCTCCCGACGCGCCGGCCAAAAGTCGAACGCGGCGTGTGTACCCCACGGCCTGCCGTAGTGAAACGCGTAGATCTCCGGATAAACCGTCAATTCGCCCCGTCGGCGCGGGCGGGCTTCATAGAAGGCGGTGATGAAAAACTGGATCAGATGCGACGCGCCGAGGCCACCCAATGGTTCGTCGATGACCACGCCGAGGCGGTCAAGCGCGTTCCAGCCGGGGAATAACGCATCGATCGATGCCTGCGCATGATCGATGGTCACTTCGAACATATCCGGGCGCAGCAGCGCGATGGTATGCATACCAGTTCCGATTCGAAATTTGATCGACAATCTTGCTGATTGACCAGTGCTGAGGCAAACCGCCGTCACTCATCGCCCATGTTCGCAATCGGAATAGACGATGATGCGGGATTGCGCGTGTCGAGCGTCTCCGGCAGCAACAGGTAGCAGATTAGAACCAGCAAGCCTGACCCCGCAAGATACGCGAGAATCGCATTGATGCCTAAGTACATGAAAAGCACCGTGCAAAACGCTGGCGTGAGACCACCAAACACGGTCCCCAACTGATAGCCGACCGATATTGCGGTGTAACGCACACGCACGTCGAACAACTCAGGGAAATATGCGCTCGGCAGCGAGTTGCCGATCCCCGCCGAGACGCCGATCATCGACACCACAGCGATCACGACCAATACGTTCGATCCTGCCGTCATCAGCGGAATGAAGGCGCTGCCGCACAATACCGTCGCGACTCCGGCAAGGATGCCGATAGACCGGCGCCCGAAGCGGTCGGACATCGCGCCGGCGAACGGCATCACGAAAATCTGCACGAGTCCGGAAAAACTCAGCGCCGACAGATACAGCGACGGATGCACGCCGAGGAACTTTGTCGCATAGCTGAGCGAAAAGACGGAAATCACCGTGTACTGCATCGTCTCGCCGGACCGAGCGCCGCACACCAACAACACACGTTTCAGGTCGAATCGCAACACCTGCGCAAGCGGTAGCCGCAGCACCCTGTTGACACGCGCGATCTGCTTGAACGCCGAGGTTTCGTCGACCTGCATGCGCAGCCACAGGCCGATGAACAGGAGAATCACGCTCAGCAGATACGGAACGCGCCACCCCCACTCGAGAAACTGTTCGCGCGGCAGCATCGCGAACAGACTGAACACGCCCGTGCCGAGAATGCCACCCGCCGCATTGCCGATCATCGCCGCCGACGAGAACAGCCCGCGACGATTAGGCGGACAGCTTTCAGTAACGAGCAGCGCCGCGCCGCCGTATTCGCCGCCGACCCCGATCCCCTGAACGACACGCAGCATGATCAGCGCGATCGGGGCAAATACGCCAATCGTCCCGTAACCGGGCAGACAACCGATCAGTACCGTCGCGATGCCCATCATCATGAAGCTGACAATCAGGACCGGCTTGCGGCCGATGCGATCGCCGAAATGACCGAACACGATGCCGCCGACCGGCCGCGCAATGTAGCCGATTGCGAACGTGAGCAGCGACAGCAGCAGGCCGATCAACGGGCTGAGGTTGGCGAAGAAAATCCGGTTGAACACCAACGCCGACGACGCGCTGAACAACCCGAAGTCGTACCATTCGATGGTGCTGCCAGCAAAGCTCGCCATGATCACGCGCGCAAGAGACAGTTGCTGATCATTCAGGCGTCTGAAGATTCTGGTCATGACGTTTCCCTTGGTGTTCTTCGAGCGGTAGCCCGCGCTTACCATCCCATTGCATACGCGGTGCGCCGTGGATCGGCGCCCGCAGCAAGCCGTCCATGCTCCGAACCGACGCGGATCGCGCACAGCGCACCGGCCGTCGCGATGAAATCCGGCCATTTCGTGGGGCGATGCCCTTTCGCCGAGAGCGCCTGAAATGTCGCATCGGCAATGCGTCCTTCCGCGAACAGCGCGCCCGGGTTGTAGTGATGCGGATGCTGTGTCTCGGGAAAATTAAACGTCGCTACGCGCGGCGCTTCGATCGCGCGCTGCGGGTCCATGCCGTAATCGACGACGTTGACGATCAGCTGTGTCATCGCTTGCGGCTGCACGTCGAGGCCGGGGGTGCCGAACACCATTGCGAGCTTGCCGTCTTTCAGCATCAACCCGGGGTTGGGCGTGAGGCGCGGTCGCTTGCCCGGCGCCAGCGACGACGGATGACGTGGATCGAGCCAGCTCTGATAGCCGCGCGGCGACAGCACGACGCCGACGTCCGGCACCACCGGCGTATAACGCACGCCATCGGACGGCGTCGCCGAAAAGCCGTTGCCCTCCGCGTCGACGACGCTCAGGCAGCTTGTGTCGGTGCCGAGCGGTCCGGGTTTGGGCTCTTCATGCTGCGCCATCGCCCCCGGGCTGCGTCCTTCGTACTTCCACGGATCTCCGGGCTGCGGCATTTCGTTCCATGCCGCGTTCATCAAAATGCGCCCGGCCCAATCGCGCGCGTACTCCTTGTTCAGCAAGCCGTTGATCGGTACATCGACGAAATCCGGATCGCCGTAGAACGCATGGCGATCGCTGAAGCTCGCCTTCAATGCCTCGATGATCAGGTGCAGCGACTCGGGCGAGTTGTGGCCGTACGACGCGAGATCGAAATGTTCGAGGATATTCAGCGTCTGCGGCACGACCGGCCCCTGGCACCACGGTCCGCACGCGTACACGTCGTAACCGCGATAACGGGTCTTCACAGCAGGCTCGACGGCGACGGCGAACTCGGCGAGATCGTCATAGTCGAGAAAGCCGCCCTGCTCGCGTGAGAAACGTGCCATCTTTTCGGCAATCTCGCCCTTGTAGAACAGGTCGCGTGCCGCCATGATTGCGTCGGCCCGGCCACGGCTCGACGCGGCCCGTTCGGTGTCGATGAGCGCTCGAAACGTCCTGGCGAGCGTCGGCTGCCGGATCGTGTCGCCGGGCTGGAACGGCTTGCCGTCTTCGCGCACGTATTCGCGTGACGACGGCCACTGCTGGATGTTCTGATGCACACCGACCAACATGTGCGACATGAGGGGGCTCACCGGATAACCGTCGGTCGCGAGTTCGAGCGCCGGCTCCAGCACATCGGCGACCGTCATCGTGCCGAAACGCGCCAGCGCCGTGAGCCACGCGTCGCAAGCGGACGGCACGATCGCGTTCTTCACGCCAAGCGGAATATCTCCGCCAAGCTCGTCGCGAAAGTGTTCAAGCGTCGCCTTCTTCGGCCAGCGTCCAAGCCCCGAGATCGTCACCACCTCCTGCGTCTTCGCCAGATAGATGATGATCGGCGCAACGCCGCCGAAGTTGGTCAGGTCCGGCTGCGTGACGTTAATGCAGATTCCCGCCGCGACGCCCGCGTCGATCGCGTTGCCGCCCTTGTGCAGAATCCGCATTCCCGCCTGCGCCGCGAGATAATGCCCCGCGGATACCGAAAACTTCGACGAACTGATCAGCGGCCGAAACGTCGGAGTGACATAGCTCGCCATGGTATCGTCCTCAAAAAATTAACAACGGAAGAACACGCGCGGTCGATCACACGGCCGCGGTGATCAGGATCTCGACGCGCGTATCCGGCGCGCCGAGCCCCACCGCACAGGTCGCACGCGTTGGCGCCATGCCCTGCGGCACCCAGCGTTCCCACGCCCGGTTCATGCCGGCGAAATCCTCCTGCATGTCGGCGATCCACACCTGGGCCGACAGCAGCCGCGTCTTGTCGGTGCCCACAGTCGCCAGATAGCCGTCGATTTTCTGCAGTATCTCGGCGGTCTGCTCCTCGGCATCGCTCGGACGCTTGTCGGCTGTCGTGCCCGCGACATAGACGGTATGGTTGTGCACGACAATTCTCGACAGTCGGCTGTTGGTCTGCTTACGCTCGATGTTGCTCATCACATATCCTCAGGAAAGAAACGGGGATAGACGCGACACGCACGTCAATTCCCCGCGAGTTCGCCGATCGAGACTGGTTTGATCGGCGGACGAATCCGGTAATAGCCGACCTGATCGACCGCTACGCCCCGCCGGTCGGCAATGACTTCGCTGACAGTCAATCCGCACAGGCGGCCCTGGCACGGCCCCATTCCGCAGCGGCTGAACGCCTTAGTCTGATTCGGGCCCTGCACGCCCAGCGCGACGATGCTGCGAAGCTGACCGGCCGTGACCTCTTCGCAGCGGCATACGATCACATCGTCAGCGGGAATGCGGTGTTCGCGCTTCGGGCGGTACAGCGCATCGAGGAACGGGCGGATGCGCGTCAGACGACGCAGCGCCTGCCGGACTGGCGCGGCGAGACGATCTCGTTCTGCCGCATCGATACGGCCGATGCCGCATGCGGCGGCGAGCGCGGCGAGCCGCCCCTGCTCTTCCGATGCTTGCGCACCGACGATCCGAGCGCCATCGCCCGCGATGAAGATGCCCAGGTCGGCGGCCTCGCCCCAGGCGTCGAGTTCGGGCAGCCAGCACAACTGTCCGTCGTCCCAACGATGCGGCACGCGCAGCGCCCAACTGAACTGCGTATTCGGCACGACGCCTTGATGCAACAGAATCAGATTCGATTCGATGCGCTGCGCTTTACCGTGGCTGACGAAGCACAGCGCACGGGCGACCCGGCTCACGGCTGCGCTTGCGCCGGTACCGCTGGCATCGCCGCCCTCGTCGGCCTCGATCGCCAGTTGGGCCGCGCCGGTGTAGTGCGCGACGCCCGCACGGCGGATCATGCGCAGCATCGCGAGGCCCTTGCGCACGAACGGCCAGCCCATCAGCGCACTGGACACGTGCGCGAGCGCGCGACGATAGTCGTCGGACGATGTCGTATCGACGATCGCGCGAATCGGCACACCCGCCGCAAGGTACTGCGACGCGAGCAGCAACAGCAACGGGCCGCAGCCCGCCAGCACGACCGGATCGGCCGGTACCAGGTGCGCGCTTTTCAACGCGATCTGCGCGGCGCCCGCCGACATCACGCCGGGCAAATCCCAGCCTGGAACCGGAAACGGTCGCTCCATCGCGCCCGCGCATAGCAAGATGCGGCGCGCGTTCAGCTGCCGTGATTCGCCGCTTCGCAGATAGTCGATGCGTCGGTCGCGCGACACGTTCCATACCGCCGCGCCCGGCTCGTAGCGAATCGCGTCGTGTTTCAGAGCGGCGACAAGACGCGCGCCGCCAGCGTAGTCGGGACCGAGCCGGGCACGCTGCGCATCGTCTGCCTGCGTGATCGAACGGTAGATTTGACCGCCGGGTGCGTCCTGCTCGTCGAGCACGACGACGCTCAAACCAAGCGACGCCGCCGTCGTCGCCGCCGCCATGCCCGCCGGCCCGCTGCCGACAATCGCGAGATCGAAGGTATCGACGTTCTTCGTCATATCCATAGCGGGGCCGTTCATGCGCGGTCTCCGTCGCCGTCGCCCGAATGGTCCGGTGCGCCATCTTGCCTGCGGATGCACATACCCGCGCGCACAGGCGTCATGCAGCTCTGACGATTCGGCACGCCGTCGATCTCGACGAAGCACTCGAAGCACACGCCCATCATGCAGTACGGGGCGCGCGGCATATTGCCGACGATGCTGCGCCGGAACTCGCGCACGCCCGCCTCAAGCAGTGCGGCGGCAACCGAAATACCTGCGATCACCTGCACCGGCACTCCGTCGTATTCGATCATCACCTTCGGGCAGGCCACGCCGGACAGCGGCTGGAACAAGGGCGAACGCGTATCAATGGGCATGTGCAGCACTCTCTTTTCCGGCCGCGAACCGCGCGCCGGAAAATGCATCTATGTCGGGCAGCGTCGCTTCACCCATGAGCCACGGCGTGAGCGCCAGTGCATGGGCGCCGGCGAGCGTCACGCCGCTATGGCACGTGACGAGAAACGCGCCGGGGTATCGTGTCGACTCCTCATAGATCGGATAGCCGTCGGGACTCATCACGCGCAGCGCACCCCAGGCGCGGACGAGCCGCAGCTTTGCGATAAACGGGAACTGGCGCACCGCGCTCTTCGCGATCGCCTTCAGCACGTCGGGATGCGTGGAATCGTCGAAGCCGACGTCCTCCATCGAATCGCCGATCTGGATTGAACCCTCATCGGTCTGGCGAACGAATGCGGTCGCACACGGCAACACCGGCGCAATGCGCTCGGTGACGAGAACCTGCCCGCGGTTCGGCCTGACCGGCGCATTCAGGCCGACGCGCTCGGCCAGCCGGCAATTGCCGAGCCCTGCGGCGAGCACGATCCGGTTCGCGACGAGTTCGCCAGTCTTCGTCCCCAGATGAAAGCGGCCAGCGTCGTACACGATATCGTCGACATGGGTGCCATTGCGCATCGTCACGCCGCGCCCCTGACATGCTGTATGCAGCGCACGCAGAAGTTTGAGCGGATTCACATGGCCGTCCATTGGCGAGAAAGCCGCGCCGAACACGTCAGGACCGATCTGCGGCAACCGCGCTTTCAGCGCATCGCGTTTCAGTATTTCGAACGGGTAGTCGCCGCCGATCGCCGAGCGCACCCATTCGAGTCGCTTGACGCGCTCGGCGATGTCCGCCTCCGTGAAGCATAGATGGAATGCTCCGCGCTGCTGCAACTGCACGTCCACGCCGGTTTCGGCGTAGAGGCTTTGCGCAAGCATCGGCCATAACGTGCTCGACTGCCGAGTCCACGATGCATACGGCGCGAACTGGTAACCCTTGCTCTGCACCCACACAAGGCCGAAATTGCCGCGCGCGGCGCGAAACGCGTCGTCGCCCTCGTCGAGCACGACGACACGCCTGTCACGCCGCGCCAGCCCGTATGCGAGCGAAGTGCCCACCAGTCCCCCCCCGATCACGGCGAAGTCAAAACTGTCTGCGGTACTCACTCGGGCGTCCCCGGAAGAGACACGCGGCACACGCAGTTCAGACTCATCTTCATAACGGCAATCCCTTTCATCAAAATGCTTATTGTCCCGCGCGCTCAACCAATGCACCAATTCGTTCGCATCCTCTGCCGGGATATCGTGTGCGCCATTCAGAATTTCTTCTCAATGCCCAGTACGATCACGCCTTGTGTGTTCTTGCTCGATGAAGCCGCGCCACCGATCGACGCCACGGCCGGCGCACCCGTCGAGTTCACGCCGCCCGCCCACTGATAGAAACCGAGCGCGTACAGGTCCGTGGTTTTCGACAGGAAATACAGCGCACCGAGATTCACTTGCTGATAGTTGGACGACGGACCGCCGCCAGTGACCTTCGTGTAGTTGTACGCCGTGCCGACCATCAACGTCGGCGTCACGAAATATTTGAGGTTCAGCTCGCCGGTGTTGAAGGTTGCGGTGCCACGCAACGCGGCTTCGGCCGGCGTGAGGCCCGCGATGGCCGTTTCTCCGAGCCCCTTGAACTGCACGTTGCTATAGACTGTCGCGACGGTGAACGACCCCAGCTGGTACGAGGCGCCCGCCACGATAATCTGCTGTGAGCGCGCCGTCGCATAACCGGCAAATGTCGGACTGCCGGTCATGTTGTTGCCGGTGGTACTCGACGCCACGTTGTTTCCGAAGAACGAAAAATTAGGATTTCGTGCCAATAGATAACCCGCCGCGACCTTCACGGGACCAGCCGAGTAGGCAGCGCCCACCGAATAGATCTGGTTGCGCGAGAAGTCACCCGCCACGCCACCGAAACTATAGAGACCGCTGAACGAAAAACCCGAATAGTTCCTGCTGATGTACTTGATCGAATTATTCGCACGACTCGTGCCGTCGAGATTGTCGACGTCGCCCATATGCACGCCGTAACCGACACCCGAACCGGCCCAGCTCGATCCCGACGAGAACGGCATCACATAGTCCGTTGACGGGACGGTGTGCCTGCCCATCGTCAACGTGCCGTGGGGACTCGACAGCCCGACGTACGCCTGCCGGCCAAAGAACGTGCCGCCCTGCCCGATCGCACCGGTGGCCATGCTGAAGCCGTTCTCGACATCGAAGACGGCACTCATACCGCCGCCAAGATCCTCGTTGCCGCGCAAGCCCCAACGGTTGCCCGCACCGTTTCCGCTCGACAGCGTATACCGCGCCGACCCTGATATGTTCGATGCGTACGTCAGTCCGGCATCGACGATTCCGTACAACGTGACGCTGCTTTGCGCATGCGACAGCGCACAGATCGGCAACAGCGCCAAACCCGCGAAAATCTGCTTCCGACCGACGATCAATGGCATGAGCCGCTCCCTGGAAATGCCGTTCCTGGACAGCATGAGAAATGCGACGGACGAACCGTCACGCACGGAGCCTTGCGACACGCACAATGTATGTCGTCGGCGCCAATTTCATTTTATTGAAACAAGCTGAAAATTGACTGTCAAGCGAAACCGCCGGGAATCTGAAAAACGTCGAAACCAATGGGTTCCAGGGTATTTCAGTATTCCGAATCAGCTCGCCGGATGCGCGCGATCGGACCCGGACGCTGGGCGGCGTCGATTCAGGGAAAACGACAGGAAGGAGAAGGCTATATCGGCTGCGGCCGACGGCATGGCCCATCCCGCTGCATTCGTCGTGCGACGTGCAGCGGGGCCATGCTCACACGCGCGTCAACGCAGGATGTCCTGCACGCGGTAATACGCGCCAACCAGCGGCAGAAACCATGCATGCCCGAAATGACCGGGAATTGCGGGCCAGTCGAGCACGCGCCACGGATTGCGCGTGGCGTCCCCGAGCATCACGTCGGCCATTACGCGGCCCATGTGCACCGACATCTGCACGCCATGACCGCTATAGCCCATCGAATAGAACAGCCCCTCGTGCTGCCCTGCACGCGGCAGCCGGTCTGCGGTCATGTCGACGAGGCCGCCCCAGCAATAGTCGATGCGCACGTCGGCGAGCTGAGGCAAATATTGCGCGAGCGACGCCAGCAGAATGCGCCCGCTTTTCTCGTCCGAGCGCGGATTCGACAGTGCAAAGCGCGCGCGTCCACCGAACAGCAGACGACCATCCGGCGACGGCCGAAAGTAATTGCCGATCGTGCGGCTCGTCACGTATGAGCGGCGTGTCGGCAACAGCGCGTCGAGACGCTCGCGGCCGAGCGGCTCAGTCGCGAGGATAAAACTGCCGACCGGCGCTAGACGCCGGCGAAACCATTGCAGCGGCCCTTTTTGCGACGCGCCGGTGGCGATCAGCACACGTTCGGCGCGCACGCTGCCGCGCGGGCAATGCACGTCGAACGCCGTACCGCCGAGCGGCTTGAGCGCGGTAACGGGAGTGTCCTCGAAAATGCGCGCGCCATGTCGGGCCGCCGCTTCGGCGAGCCCGACACCGAACTTGCCGATATGCATCTGCAAACCGTTGCGCTGCACGAGTCCGCCGAAGAAGCTGTCGGAAGCGATCTCGTCGCGGATGCGTTCGCGCGGCACGAGTGCCACGTCCGGATCCACGCTGCGGCGTAGTAGCTCATAAGTCTTTTCCAGCGCCGCGAAATGATGCGGCTTGGCGGCGAGCTTGATCTTGCCGCTCTCGCGCAGATCGCAGTCGATGCTCTCTTCGGCGACGACCGAACGAACCGTATCGACCGCATCCGCGAACGCACGGTAGAACGCCGCCGCGTGCTCGTTGCCGTAGCGTGCGCTCAACGCGCCGAAGTCCTGCGCGGTGCCGGTGCTGCAATGGCCGCCGTTGCGGCCCGACGCCTCGCTCGCCAGCCGCTGCGCCTCCAGCACGATCACCGACGCGCCGCGCCGCGCGAGCGCGAGTGCCGCCGACAGCCCGGTGAAGCCGCCGCCAATCACCGCAACGTCGACGCGCGCGCCGAGCGGCTCGTCGGTGCCGCTCGAAAAACGCGGCGCGGTGTCGAGCCAGTAGGATTCAAGCTTCATCGGATCGCACATTCCAGAAAGGGTTCGAAGTGTCCTGCCTGCGTTCTAGAGACCAAGCTGCGACGCAAGATCAGGAATGCCAGATACTTCGGTGACGCCGTAGTACGGATTCAATGGTTCATGCCGGCGATTGACGAACGCCTTGTGCCTGATACCCATGTCGTAGGCAGTCATCAGATCGTAGCGAAAGCTCGACGATACGTGCAGCACGTCTTCCGGATTGCAGTCGAGTTGCGCGAACATGTACTCGAACGCCTTCTGCAACGGCTTGTACGCCTGCGCCTGCTGGGCGGTATAGACGCGATAGAACGGCGCGCCGAGTTTCGCGACGTTGCTGTCGATCTGCTCGTCCGCGGCGTTCGACAGGATCACGAGCCGATACTTTTTCGCGAGCCGGGCAAGTCCCTCCGGCACGTCCGGATGCGGGCCCCATTTGGGCACCGCATCGTAAATCTTCGCCGCCGTCGCCTCGTCGTACGGCATGCCGGTACGCTCGCAGGTTCGCCGCACTGCGTTCGCCACCACATCGCGAAAGGGCTTCCACGCCCCCAGCACCTCATCGAGCCGATAGCCGCGAAAGTATTCGACGAAGCGGTCCATCTGCGCCGCGTCGAGCTTGTCGCCGTAGAGCTGTCGCGCAACATCCGCCATCCGGAAGTTGGTCAGCGTGCCGTAACAGTCGAAAGTAATGTACTTCGGCTCAAAATCGATCATGGTGAACGTTCCTGTCTGTCGTGGATATGAATGCGGGTATTGCGAAACGGGATACGGCTATAGCGCTTCAAAGTCGATCAGCACGCTCTTGTGGCGCATGCTCGCGAGCAACGCCTCGCGGCCGAGATCCTTGCCGATGCCGGACTGCCGGAAACCGCCTGTCGGAATGATCAGGTCGCCGCTGCGGCCGTAACGGTTGATCCAGACCGTGCCTGCCGCGATGCGGCGCATCGCGCGCAACGCCTGGCCGATGTCGCTCGTATGGACGCCGGCGGCAAGCCCGTAGGTGGGATGAGCGGCGAGCGCGATGCCCTCGTCTTCATCTTCGAAGGTCTGCACGGTCAGCACCGGGCCGAACACTTCCTCGCGCACCGCCGGCGTGCGTCCCGTCACATTTGCAAGCAGCGTCGGACGATGGAAATAGCCGTCGCCGGTGCCTTCGAAGAAGCCGCCGCCATAGATCACCTCGGCGCCGTCCGCGACGCTCGCCGCGATCAACGACTCGACGCGTTCGGCCTGCATGCGGCTGATGAGCGGCGAATAACGTGTGGAACTGCGCCATACCGGACCTGGCGCGATCGGCGCGAGCAGCCGTTGCAGCGCGTCCAGCAGAGGGCCAGCGACGCGCTTGTGCACGATCAGCCGCGAACCGGCCACGCATGCCTGACCGCCGTTGCTCGTGAACCCTCGCGCGATGCAATGCGCCGTATGCTCGAGATTCGTCACGTGCTCGAATACCAGTTGCGGGCTCTTACCGCCAAGCTCCAGCGTGACGGGTTTGACGCCGTGCTGCGCGGCCTCGGTCATGATGGCGACGCCGGTGCGTGTCGAACCTGTGAAACTCACCTTCGCGATGTCCGGATGACGTGTCAACGCGGCGCCGGTGGTCGCGCCGCGACCATTGACGACGTTGAAAACGCCCGGCGGCATGCCCGCCTCGATCGCCAGCTCGGCAAGACGAAGCGTCGAGAATGGCGTCATCTCCGACGGCTTCAGCACGACGGCATTGCCGGCGGCGAGCGCCGGGCCGCATTTCCACGAGCACATCGAAAGCGGAAAATTCCACGGCGTGATCGCGCCGACCACGCCGTAGGGCTCCGAAGATATGAACCCAAGACTGTCCTGGCGCGTCGCAGCAAGATCGCCGCCGAGTTTGTCAGCAAGCTCGGCGAAAAAGCGGATCGCGTCGGCGGTGAACGGCACGTCCGACGCATACGCTTCCGCGACCGGGCGCGTCGAGCTGACCGTTTCGAGTTGCGCGAGGCTCACAGCGTGCGCGTCGATCAGATCGGCCCACCGCGCGAGCACGCGTGCTCGCTCGCGTGGCGGCCGCGTGCCCCAGCCGCTCGCTTTCCATGCGCTCAACGCGTCGCTCACCGCGCGGTCGACCGTATCGGCGCAGGCATCCGGGACATAGCCCAGCGGCACGCCATCGGAGGGACGGCGAACGTCGATGTGCGTCTCGCCGCCCGGCACAAATGAGCCGCCGATGAAATGACCCTGTGGCAGGGGAACGTCGCCGGGTTCGAAATCGAGTGTCGGTGTGGACATGCTGGGCCGGATCGTTGATTGGGAAAACAGAAGATTCATTATAATGAATATTCTGCGGATTCCTAGTCAAAAAAAACGGACGATCACAGATGAATGATCGGCGGCTGCGTGTTCATGATCCACACCAGCTGCGCGACGCGATCGCTTTCATTGCGCACCCGATGTGGCGCCGTACTGCGGAACTGGAAGCTGCCGCCTGCTTCGAGATCGACTTGATGGCCATCGAGGTCCAGCACGACTGCGCCTTCGAGCACCAACCCCGCTTTCTCGCCGGCGCCGACCAGCACCTCCCGGGAGCCCGAATCGCGCAGCAACGTGATGATCATCATCTGCAGATCGCGATCGCAGTGCGGCGACAGAAGTTCCTTCAGCATGCCGGTATCGGCGACCGAGAGCACCGGCCGCCCGTGCATGCGTCGCACGAAATCATCGGCGGCGGACTCGGCGGTTGTGCCGTCCGCTTCGAACAGCGCGCTCAGCGGTACGGACAGCGCCCGGTGCAGCCGTTGGAGCGTGCTGATCGACAGATTTGCCTTGCGACGCTCCACCTAACTGACGGTGCCGACGGACAGCCGCGTGCCGATATCCGCATGGACCAGCTCGGACAGAATCGTTTGTTTCGGTGATGATCCGCGCATGACACCCCTGTAGATGAATGACGCGCGAGGAAGATCGCGCCAATTTTTCATCATTATATTGAAAACTGCTATAGTGCGACGAACCTTGCATCGCTTTCTTCCACGCGCCGCGTCAGCCATCGGAATTCAACGTGCCTCACGACCCGCTCATCTATCGTCACTTCACGCATGCCGACATCCCTGCCGCGCATCGACTTTCGGTCGCCGTGGGCTGGCCGCATCGGCTCGAAGACTGGAGCTTCGTCGCGCAAGCGGGCAGCGGCTTCGTCGCGATCGACGGCGACGCGGTGGTCGGCACCATCCTGAACTGGAAATTCGGCAGCGCGAGTGCCTCGCTCGGCATGGTGATCGTGGCGCCCGACCACCAGGGCCTCGGCATCGGCCGCCAGTTGATGCTGCTCGTGCTCGACGAGCTTGGGCCGCGCACGACGTTTCTGCACGCGACGCGCGAAGGTCAGCCGCTCTACGAGAAGCTCGGTTTCGCGGCGATGCAGAACGCGACCGATCAGCACCAGGGTACGGCCTTTCGTGCACCGGTGATGCCACTGCCGCCGGGCGAGCGGCTGCGGCCGATCGGGGCAAGCGACACGCTACGGCTCGTCGAACTCGCGTCGCGCGCGAGCGGCCTCGATCGCAGCATGCTCCTGCCGACGCTTCTCGCCAGCGCGGATGGCATCGCGCTCGATCTCGACGGCGAGTTGCTCGGCTTCGCGCTATTCCGCCGCTTCGGTCGCGGCTATGCGATCGGTCCGGTCGTGGTTATGGATTCGCCGGGCGGAGTGCGCGCCAGGGCGCTGATCAGCTATTGGCTCGCGCTTAACGAGGGTACGTTCGTGCGCATCGACGTTGGCACGGAACACGGTCTGACCGGATGGCTCGAAGGATTGGGCCTCGCGAAAGTCGATACCGTTACGCGGATGGTCCGCAAGGGGCCCGCGCCGACGCCCGTCGATCCCGCGCTCAGACAGATCGCGATCATCAATCAGGCGCTGCAGTGAATACACCGCCGCGGCAGCATGGAAAATGCGGTAGAACGCCCGAAAGAAACCTGCTGACACGCTTTTGCGCCGCCGTTTGGCGGTGGTCGATACGGTTTCACCCGCTCACATGTGAAGATTCATCGTTCGAGGTCCGCTATGTCCACGTCCCCTCTCGCCTCGCTGATCGAGGCCGACCGCCAGCATCTGATTCACCCTGTCATCAACTACCGCACGCACGAGACACGCGGCGCGACCGTGCTGGAATCCGCTCGCGGTCCGTTTCTGCGCACTGCCGCAGGCGAAGAACTGCTCGACGCGTTCTCGGGCCTGTGGTGCGTAAACGTCGGCTACGGACGCGACAGCATCGTCAAGGTGGCCGCGGAGCAGATGGCGCGCCTGCCGTATGCGACCGGCTATTTCCATTTCGCCTCCGAGCCTGCGATCGAGCTGGCCGCAAAGCTGACCGGGCTTGCGCCGCCGTCGCTGCAGCACGTGTATTTCACGCTCGGCGGCTCGGACGCGGTGGATTCGGCCGTCCGCTTCATCACGCACTATTTCAACGCGACAGGCCGGCCGTCGAAGAAGCAGTTCATCGCGCTCGAACGCGGCTATCACGGGTCGTCGTCGGTGGGGGCGGGACTGACCGCACTGCCCGCGTTTCACCGGCATTTCGACTTGCCACTGCCGCATCAGCATCACATTTCGTCGCCGTATGCCTACCGGCACGCGCAGGGCGGCGACCCAACCGCGCTAATCGACGCATCGGTGAACGAATTGCGCGCGAAGGTTAGCGCGCTCGGCGCGGACAACGTCGCCGCCTTTTTCTGTGAGCCGATCCAGGGGTCGGGCGGCGTGATCGTGCCGCCGACCGGATGGTTGAAGGCGATGCGCAAAGCGTGCCGCGAACTCGGCATCCTGTTCGTCGCCGACGAGGTGATCACCGGCTTCGGCCGAACGGGCCCGCTGTTCGCATGTCAGGGCGAAGGGGTCGAGCCGGATATGATGACCGTTGCCAAAGGCCTCACATCGGGTTACGCACCGATGGGTGCCGTGCTGATGTCCGATGCGGTGTACCAGGGCATCGCCAGCGACAATGCGGTGGTAGGCCACGGTCAGACCTATTCGGCTCATCCGGTGAGCGCCGCAATCGGCCTCGAAGTGATACGTCTCTATCACGAGGGCGGCGTGCTCGCGAATGGCGCCGCGCACGGGCCACGCTTCGCGCAAGGCCTCGATGCGCTGCTCGCGCATCCGCTGGTCGGCGATGCGCGCCATCGCGGCCTGCTCGGCGCGCTCGAACTTGTCGCCGACAAGCACACGAAGCAGCGCTTCGACGCTTCGCTTAACCTGCCGGATCGCATCGCCGCCGCGGCATTTGAAAATCGTCTCGTGTTCCGCGCGTTCGGCGACGGCATTCTCGGCTTTGCACCGGCGCTGTCGTACACAGCGGACGATTTCGATCTGCTGTTCGAACGACTCGAACAGACCCTCGACGCCGTGCTCGCACAACCCGACGTGCGCGCGGCCCTCGGTGCCAGCCGGCCCGTCGTCGCATGATGCGCCGACGGAACCTTCGCGCAGCTTCCTGATGCCCTTCGGGCTGGCCGAAACTCCTGACGACGAATGACAGCCCGGCGCGCCGCCTGCCTTACCGCATAGATCGGAGACCACTCGCATGACACGACGCTTCAGCCTCGAAGACCTGATCCTGACCGCCAATCTGATCGATGGTCGATGGCTCTCCGCCGCCGACGGCGCGCGCTTCGCCGTCATCGATCCGGGGACCGGAAACACGATCGCCGAAGTCGCCGACAGCGGCCCGGCCGACGCACACGCGGCGACCGATGCCGCGGCCCGCGCGCTGCCCGCGTGGCGCGATACTTTGCCGAAGGAACGCGCGGCCATTCTCGACCGCTGGCATGACCTCATCGTCGCGCACGAGGAAGTGCTCGGCGAACTGATCTCGCTGGAACAGGGCAAGCCGCTCGCCGAAGGACGCGGAGAAGTCGCGTATGGCGCGTCGTATGTCACGTGGTTCGCCGACGAGGGGCGGCGCATCTATGGCGACATCATTCCGGCGCAGCAGCGTGGCAAGCGCATGAGCGCGGTCAAGGAGCCCATCGGCATCGTCGCGGCGATCACGCCGTGGAATTTCCCGCTCGCGATGATCGCCCGCAAGATCGCGCCAGCGCTCGCCGCCGGGTGCACGGTGGTAGGCAAGCCCGCCGAAGATACGCCGCTCACCGCGCTCGCGCTTGCGCTGCTCGCGCAGGAGGCCGGCGTGCCCGCGGGCGTGCTGAACCTGATCACCGCATCGCGAGAACGCGGCATCGCGGCTGTAGCCGACTGGCTCGAAGACAGCCGCGTGCGCAAGATCACCTTCACCGGCTCGACGGCGGTCGGCAAGTATCTGGCGCGCGAATCGGCGGCAACGCTGAAGAAGTTGTCGCTGGAGTTGGGCGGCAACGCCCCGTTCCTCGTTTTCGATGACGCCGATATCGATGCCGCGGTCTCGGGCCTGCTTGCGTCGAAGTTCCGCAACGGCGGCCAGACGTGCGTGTGCCCGAATCGCGTGTACGTGCAGGCGGGCGTCTACGACGCGTTCTCGCGCAAGCTCGCCGACAAGGTCGGCGCGCTGCGCGTTGGGCCCGCGACCGACCCTTCCTCGCAGATCGGACCGATGATCAACACGCGCGCCGTCGACAAGATCGCTCGCCACGTCGACGACGCCGTTGCAAAGGGCGCTCGCGTGCTGACCGGCGGCACGCGGCTGCCCGAGTGCGGCGCGCACTATTTCGCGCCGACCGTGCTCGCCAACGCCACGGACGACATGCAGTTGTGCTGCGAAGAAACTTTCGGGCCAGTTGTGCCGCTCTTCCGCTTCGACAGCGAGGAAGACGCCCTGCGCGCCGCCAACGACACGCCGTTCGGCCTCGCCGCCTACTTCTATAGTCAGGACGTGCGGCGCACCGACCGGGTGTCGCGCGCGCTCGAAGCGGGCATCGTCGGCATCAACGAGGGGGCGATATCGAGCGAAGCCGCGCCGTTCGGCGGCGTCAAGGAATCGGGCTACGGCCGCGAAGGCTCACGCTATGGTCTGGATGACTATCTATCGATCAAATACCTGTGCCAGGGAGGTCTCGAATGAGCGCCGCAATCTATCCAATCCAGGTCGAATTTCCGGACATTGCGACGCACGCGCGGAGCAACACCGGCATTCCGTATGTGCATACGTTCGATTCAGGCGTCGCAGGCCCGCACGCGATGGTCAACGCGCTGACGCACGGCAACGAGGTCTGTGGCGCGCTCGTCGTCGACGCGCTGCTACGTGCAGGCGTGCGCCCGCGCCGCGGACGCCTGACGCTCGCGTTCGCGAACGTGAACGCCTACGGGCGTTTCGACTCGTCGAACCCGGATGCCAACCGCTTTGTCGATCAGGATTTCAACCGTGTGTGGACCGCGCAGGTGCTCGACGACCACGCACGCCGTTCCTGCGAGCTGGATCGTGCGCGCGAGATGCGTCCCGTGATCGATACCGTCGATCTGTTGCTCGATCTGCATTCGATGCATGAAAAGAGTGCCCCGCTGCTGCTCGCCGGTCCATTGCCCAAAGGCGCCGATTTCGCCTTGAGTCTCGGCGCGCCGGCTACCGTGATGTGCGATGAAGGGCATCCAGAAGGCCGGCGTATGCGCGATTACGAAGGATTCGGCGTTCCGGCGAGCGCGAAGAATGCCCTGCTGATCGAATGTGGGCAGCATTTCGAACCGTCGGCTGTCACGGTCGCGCGGGACGCCACCGCGCGGTTTCTGACGGCATCCGGCGTGCTCGATACCACCGACCTGCCGCCGGACTGGATCATGCCGCCACCACCGGCAATGCGTGTCATCGAAGTCACCAAACCCGTAGTGGCGACGAGCATGGACTTCCGCTTTGCCGAGCCTTATACCGGGCTCGAAGTCATTCCGAAAGCGGGCAGCGTGATCGGCTGGTCGAACGGCGAGCCTGTGCATACGCCGTATGACGACTGCGTGCTTGTGATGCCGTCGCTGCGGCAACTACGTCCCGGCGTGACGGTGGTCCGGTTCGGCAAGATCCATCGATAGTGCTTGGCGTCCCGGGATCGCTACGTGCGTTCGCGAGACATGTCGTGCCTCATGCCGGCGACCCGGTGTCGAGGCGCTCGTCAGGCTTCGAGCGCGGCGGCGATGGCCATGCCCCCACGTCGGTCGTGCTCGCGGTACCTGCCGGATCCGGTGTGCGCGGCCCATTGACCAGCACGGTTTCGATGGCCCGGATAATCGCGTCATGTGCTTCCCGATAAACGCTGTCGCTATCGCCCAGGAAGTTCAACATCATTGCGCCCGACCAGATCATCGCGATCGGATTAGCAATGTTTTTTCCGTAAATGTCGGGCGCCGAACCGTGCACCGGCTCGAATAGCGAAGGAAAATCGCGCTCCGGCTTGAGATTCGCGGACGGCGCTATGCCGATGGTCCCCGCGCACGCCGGTCCCAGATCGGACAGGATGTCGCCGAACGGATTCGACGCCACCACCACGTCAAAGCGATCCGGACTCAACACGAAACGCGCCGACAGAATATCAATGTGATATTTGTCCCAGTGAACGCCGGTGTAGCGTTTGCCGACTTCTTCGACCCGCTCGTCCCAATACGGCATCGTGATCGAGATGCCGTTCGACTTGGTCGCGGCGGTCAGGTGCCTTTTTTGGCCGGCTGTGCGCAAGCCTGAATGCGTAGTCCAGAATCCTGTCCGTGGCGTGGCGTGGCGTGTAAATATGCTCTCCTGTACCGCGAACTAGCGGTCGGTGCCTTCGAACATGCCGCCGCCGATCGACGAATATTCTCCTTCGGTGTTTTCGCGGACAATATAGAAATCGATATCTCCCGGCTTGCGTCCTGCCAATAGACACGGGACACCGGGCATCAAGCGCAAGGGCCGCAAGTTGACCTGCTGCGAGAAGTCGCGTCAGAACTTCAATAGCGCGCCCCAGAGCGAAATATGATCAGGCACGATAGCCGTGCCAGCTGCTCGAGTATCCGAAACTCGAGCTGGACATGCATTTCACCGACCGGCTGGTCGATCTCGTCGACGACGGATTCGATTTATGCGTGGGCAACGGTCCGCTCGGACAAAGCGCGGGCCTGATGAGCCGCGCCATCGCCATAGAACGCGTGCTGGTGTGAGTGTCAGCTCGCTATCTGGAGGAAAACGGCACACCCGAAACACTTGCCGATCTCGCCGCTCATCAAGCTATCGCCTATGGTCAGAGTGGGCGGGTACAGCCGTGGTCGTTTCTACGGACGGATGGTTCGCCCTGTTACGTCCCACCCCCGGCAAAGCTTAATCTCAACGATATCGAAGCAATCTCCGATGCTGTCGCAGCGGGCTTTGGCTTGGCCTGGCTCGCGCACTGGCTGGTACGTGACCGGCTTCGCGCCGGTGAACTTGTGGAGGTGCTCCCGGCCGCAGGCGCTATCGTGTCGAACATCTCCTTGATCTGGCCGGCTACGCCGCATCTGCCCCAGCGTGTGCGCAGCGCGATCGATGTGCTGACAAACGAAGTTGCGGCATTTACAGCAGCTTGATCTTGGGAGGCCTGAAGGGCCTCTTCGAATGACCGAAGGCTTCTGACGCCGGCCGTCAGTCCCCGGTATACCCGCAGGGCGAATCCTGCCGCGGACATAACCGCATGTAATAGCCCCTCAAACAATTCCGGCGTTGCCACGCCCATAACGGCGCCCTATATTTTTCCTCAGCGCGGGCAGGACCGGCCGACTAGAGTCCGGCCACCGTGTCACGTTTGATCATTACATCGAACACTCCGCGCAACTGCCCTTCCAATGACCCCAGGACCGACGTCGATGAAAAATCTGCCACTACGCCCCGTCGCATTGTTTCTATCGATATTTCTTGCCTCAAGCGTCCCGGCACTTGCCGCCGGTCAGATCACATTTGTCTCGCAGGGCGGCAGTTATCAGGAAGCGCAGACCAAGGCCATTCTGGACCCTGCCGCAAAGCTGCTCGGCATCACCGTCAACCAGGACAGCATCCCCGATGCATGGCCGGCGGTCAAAGCCCAGGGCGCAACCGGCAAGCCAATCTGGGACGTGATCGATACCCCAACTGCGAACTGTCTGCGCGGCGGCCGCGAAGGTCTTCTGGAAAAACTCGACTTCTCGAAGATCCCGAACGCCGCTGCCATGCCCGAGCAATACCGCACGCCCTATTCTGTTGCCTACGAGTTTTATTCGACGGTGATTGGCTACAACAAGAAGTCACTTAAGAAGGTCCCGCAGAGCTGGGCGGATTTCTGGAATGTAAAGGCGTTCCCCGGCACGCGCGCATTGCGCAATGATCCGCAAACCGTTCTCGAGGCGGCACTGCTCGCCGACGGCGTCCCGCGCAACAAGCTTTATCCGCTCGACGTGGACCGCGCGTTCAAGAAGCTCGATCAGATCAAGCCGGACATAACGGTCTGGTGGACGTCCGGCGGCCAGTCGGCACAGTTGCTGCACGACGGCGAAGTCGATATGGAAATGATCTGGAACGGTCGCGCAAGCGCTGTTCAAAAGGACAATCCCGATGTCGCCTTCACATATAACGACGGCATCCTGCAGAACACGCAGTTGTGCATCCTCAAGAACGCGCCGAATTTGCCGACCGCGATCCAGTTTTTGAACACCGCCATGTCCCCGGACCTGCAGGCCAACCTGCCGTTGTATATCGACTACGGTCCGGGCAATCCGGCTGCGTTCAAGACCGGCAAGATCACCGCGAAGCGTGCGGCCGAACTGCCCAGCTCGCCCGAGAACGCAGCGAAGCAGGCGCTGATGTCGGAAGACTGGTGGGCCTCGGAGCCGGGCATCCAGGCGAAGGCGCGCTGGCTGAAATTCATGCAATGACGTCCGTAGGTCCGGATTCTCTCGCGCCCGTGTTCCGGGCGCGTTCGCCTTTCTCCACGCGCCACATACCTTGTGATCGACACTCTCATACTTGGCGGCGGGTCGGCCGGCTGCGTGCTGGCCGCGCGTCTTTCCGAAGATGCCGGCAGACAAGTGATGCTTGTTGAAGCCGGTCGCGATATTTCCGCATCGACCATGCCGGCCGAAATACGAAGCCGCTACCCGGGGCGGGTCTATCTCGACACCAACAACCTCTGGAAGCGTCTTTCGGCGCGCATGAGCACGCCCGCTTCGCCTCGTCGATACGAACAGGCGCGACTCCTTGGCGGCGGTTCCGCGATCAACGCGTTGATGGCCAATCGCGGCGCACCCGCGGACTATGATGAATGGGAATCGCTCGGCGTCAGCGGATGGAACTGGGCGGCATGCCTGCCGGCTTTTCGCAAGCTCGAAACAGACATCGATTTCACGGGTGAACTACACGGTACAAATGGACCGGTTCGCATCAGGCGCACTGAGGCCGCCCGGATTTCTCCCTTCGTGCGTGCGGTGCTGAACGTGCTGGACCGCTCGGGATATCCGAATCGCGGCGATCAGAATGGTCCTTGGGAAGATGGCTCGTTCATCGGTTCGATTGCGGTCAGCGATGAAGGTGAGCGCATTCCTACATCGGTTTGCTATCTGACCGATCAAGTCCGCCAACGCTCGAATCTTTCAATCAGGACAGACGCAAGCGTTGATCGCATTCTCTTTGACGGCACGCGCGCAACCGGCGCGCTGCTGGGTTCCGGCGAAGTCATCCAGGCACGCAATGTAATCGTCTGTGCAGGCGCGATCCATAGCCCGGCGATGCTGCTGCGCAGCGGCATCGGTCCCGCGGACGACCTGCGCGCACTGGGAATAAAAGTGATCGCGGACCGTCCGGGCGTCGGCGGCAACCTGATGGAGCATCCGTCGATTGCCGTATCCGCGTTCCTTAAGAAATCAGCGCGCACCCGGTTTCCGGAGGAACATCATGAACAGGCGATCGTACGGTTCTCATCAGGATTACCCGACACGGTTGCTGGCGACATGCACGGCGCGATCCTTTCCCGCTCAGGCTGGCACTCGATCGGGTATCGACTGGGAACGCTGTTTTTCTGGGTCAACAAGTCTTACTCGCGCGGGCGGGTGACACTGGTTTCATTGGATGCGCGGGATGAGCCGAAAGTCGAATTCAACATGCTGTCGGACGCGCGTGATCTTGACCGGCTCAAGCTCGCGGTTCGCTTTGGCGCGACCGCACTGAGCGATCCCGCGATGACAGAGTGGGCCGGTGCGCTTTTTCCATCCAGTTATTCTCCACGTGTGGCAAAGGTGGCAGTGCCCGGCGTACGGAACGCCTTGCAGCGCGGCGCATTGAGCGTGCTGCTGGATATTGCCGGGCCCTGGCGCGCGAGGCTGGTCAGGACACTCGTCACGCAAGGCGTGACGCTTGAGACCCTGCTTGGAGACGACCAGGCAATGACCGAATTCGTTACGCGCTCAGTCGGTGGTACGTGGCACCCATCGGGTACGTGCCGGATGGGCGCGCCTGAAAATCCGCATGCCGTCACCGGCTCAAGCGGCCTCGTCTACGGCGTCGAGAACCTGCGGGTCTGCGATGCGTCGCTGATGCCGTCCATTCCGTGCGCAAATACCAACATCCCGACCATCATGATTGCCGAGCGCATCGCGGAAATGATCCGCTCGGAAACGGCTCAATGAAGCATCGTGATCACGCGGCGTATCCCACGATGCCCTTCACTTCGAGAAACGCCTCCAATCCCCACTCGCCATACTCGCGGCCGTTGCCCGATTGCCTGAAACCGCCGAACGGTGCGCCCGCGTCCCAAGCCGGGTAGTTGATATGCACGCTCCCCGCACGCAGACGGAACGCGACACGTCGCGCATGCTCGTGGTCACCGGACTGCACATAGGCTGCGAGGCCGAAGACGCTGTCGTTTGCCATCGCAATGGCATGCTCTTCGTCGTCGTAAGGCAGTATCGACAGAACGGGGCCGAAGATTTCATCGCGGGCAATGGCCATGTCGGGCCGCACGCCGGCGAAGACGGTGGGACGCACGTAATAGCCATGCGCCAATCCTTCGGGACGCCCGGTGCCGCCCGTGACCAGCTCCGCACCTTCCTCGATACCCTGCTGGATCTGCCGTTGAATGCGGTCGAACTGCACCGCGCTCACGACTGGACCGAGCGTCGTGTCTGCATCGTCGGCGGCGCCGACAACGTGCTTTTGCGCCGCCTCGCGCGCGATCGTCACCGCTTCGGCATGACGCGCGGCCGGCACGAACATCCGCGTGGGCGCGTTGCACGACTGCCCGCTGTTGCCGAAGCACGCGTTGACGCCGGATGTGACCGCGGCGGTAAGTTCGGCATCGTCGAGGATAATATTGGCAGACTTGCCGCCGAGTTCCTGGTGCACGCGCTTGACGGTGGGCGCCGCAAGCCGGGCAATCTCGATACCCGCGCGAGTCGAACCGGTGAACGACACCATGTCCACGTCGGGATGACTGCACAGCGCAGCGCCGGCGAGCGGACCGTCACCATTGACGAGGTTGAACACGCCGGCAGGTACGCCTGCGGCGTCGAGCACTTCAGCGAACAGGAGTGCGTTGAGCGGCGACACTTCGCTGGGTTTGAGCACCATCGTGCAGCCCGCCGCAATCGCGGGTGCGACCTTGCAGACAATCTGGTTGATCGGCCAGTTCCATGGCGTGATCAACGCGGCTACGCCTATCGGCTCGTACGTGATCAGCGTCGTGCCTTTCATGCGCTGCCAGACAAACGCCTCGCATGTGCGGATCAGTTCATTCAGATGGCGCGTGCCGAGTCCCGCTTGCCAGCCGTGCGCAAGCGCGCGCGGTGCCCCGATTTCGCGTGAAATGACGCGTGCCATTTCTTCGTAGCGTTCCGCATAGGCGGCCAGGATCTTGCGGATCAGCGCAAGCCGCTCGTCGGGCGATGTCGCCGCAAACGAGGTGAACGCACGACGCGCCGCGGCCGCCGCGCGGTCGATATCGGCCGGCGTCCCCATGGCGATCTCAGCGAACGTTTCCTCGGTGCACGGATCGGTCACGCCAAGCCGCTCCGGGCCCAGCGGTTCCACCCACTCACCGCCGATATAAAACTGTAACGCGTGATTCATCGAGATGACCTCTTGGTTAATGCACTCAAACCCGCGCGGCCGACTTGCGGCTAACCACCACGATCATCACGAGGCACAATGTGATCGCTGTCAGCATGGTGCTGATCGCGGCAATGGTCGGATCGATTTCGTCGCGCAGCGTGACAAACATGCGGCGCGTCAGCGTCTGGTTGGCGCCTCCTGAAACGAACAGCGCCACGACGGTTTCATCGAGCGCCTGAATGAAGACGAACACCGCACCCGAGATCACGCTCGAGCGGATCTGCGGCAGCGTGACCGTCATGAAGCTGCGAAACCGATTCATGCCGAGACTGCGTGCCACCATTTCCTGCGTGGGATCGAAGGTGCGAAGATCCGCGCCGACTGCGATCAGGACATACGGCAGCCCGAGCATGGTATCGGCGAGGATCAGGCCGCCCAGGGTGTTCACGTAACCGGCCTGTGAGTACACGAAGAAAACCCCGACCGCCACGATAATGATCGGCACCATTAACGGCAGCATCAGCAAGGTCCGCGCGTACCGCATGACCCGATGCGTCCCGTTCTGGATCGCGTAGGCGGCAGCCACGCCCAATGGCGTGGCCAGGAGCGACGCGCATACCGAGGCAATCAGCGTGGTGCGTGCTGCGTCTATCCACGCGGGATTGCCGAAGAACGTGTGATACCAGCGCAGGGAATATCCGGGCGGCGGGAAGGTCATGAAGCGGGTGTCGGAGAAAGACAGCGGCACGACGATCAGGATGGGCACCATCAGGAAAACGAGGATGGCCACCACTCCGGCTGCCAGCGCCACGCGTGCGAAAGAGAGTCGGTTCATTTTGCCCCCAACGTCTTTTCGAGCGGCACCACGCGGCTCGCTGCATAAAAGATGGCGAACACGCAGACCAGCAGCACCACACTGACCGCACTCGCCGCGCCCCAGCTGTTGTAGATCTCCACGTTGCGACTCACGACCATGGACACCATCACCGACTTGCCGCCGCCCATGAGTTCGGGCGTGATATAGAAACCCAGGCACAGGATGAAAACGAGCGTCACGCCCGCAATCACGCCACTCATGGATAACGGCAGGAACACCCGCAGGAATACGTGCAGCGGCGAGCCGCCGAGGCTCGCGCCGGCATGCGAGAGGTTCGCGGGGATCTTCTGCATCGCGGAATAGAGCGGCAGCACCATGAACGGCAGCAGGATGTGCACCATGGCGATTACCGTACCGATCTGGTTGTAGCCGAGTTGCAGCGGGTGGTCGGTGAGGGCGCTTGCCATCAGCAGCTTGTTGACGACGCCGGTGCGCTGCAGCAAGACGAGCCAGGCGTAGGTGCGCACGAGCACGCTGGTCCAGAACGGCAGGATCACCATGCCGAGGATCAGCGCGCTGAATCTGGGCGAGACGGACGCGGCGAGGTAAGCGACCGGATAACCCAGCAATAGCGTTATGACCGTCACGATAAAGCTGAGCTTGAACGTCAGCAGGAAGGTATCGAGATACACGCCGGTGAACACCCGCTCGTAATTCGCGAGCGTGAAGCCGTGGTTCCAGATGGACTGCCACGACAGCCACACGAGCGGCACCACCAGCAGCAACACGATCACGACGAGCGCGGGCGTCATCAGCAGCCACATCGTCCGGTCTTCGCGACGCTGGTATTGCCGAAAAGGGTCCGAGCGCGGGATGACGGCCGTGCCCTGCCCTGAAATAGTCCGGTTGGCGATTGACATCATGCACCTACGGCGTCGAGGAACTGGTACCACGCAGCGACGAGGCGAACCCCCGGCGCGCGCAACGAATGGAATGGCACGGGGTTGAGCCCGGCTGAAGCCAGCAGCGACAACTCTGGCCGCTCGCCCAAGGCGAGCGCCGCTGCGTGCCGGCCGAGCAGGCTCGCCATTGCAATGCCTGCTCCGTTATAGCCCAGACAAAAAGTCGTGACGTCGTCGCTGCGGCCTACATGCGGCAACGAATTGAAAGTCATGCCTACATATCCCGACCACTGATACTCCACCGGCACGTCCGCGAGCTCCGGAAACAGCCCTGCCATGGCGCGCCGCAGTGCGTCGAAACCCGTCGTCTGCCCTTCCTTGCCGAACGCGTCGCGGCCACCGAACAACATGCGGCCATCGACCTTGCGGAACCACTTCATCATGCGCCGGGTTTCCGTATAACTCCGGCGATTCGCCATCAAGCGGGCATCGAGTTCGGGAGATAGACGGGCTGTCGCTATCATCGCGCTGCGAAACGGCACGAGTTCGCGCTGATAGTCCGATGTCGCAGGCGTCAGGTTCGAGTATGCGTTCGTCCCGACAATCACCTGCTTTGCCCGCACGGTTGCATTCGGCGTACGCAGAATCGCGCCCGCACCGCCGTCCAGGCGATGCATGTCCAGCACCGGGGTATCTTCATGAATCGCGACGTTGCGTTGCGTCAGCCCGTCGGCCATGCCGCGAACATAGTGAAGCGGAAGGATCGTGCCTGCGTCGGCACTCAGCGCGCTGCCGACAAACGCTTTCGAGCCGGTCTCGTGCTGCGTCTCCGCACGCGAGAGTACCGACATGGAGGTGTCGCCCAATTGCGTGCGTACCCAGTCGGCCTCCGCGCGGATGCCTTGCAATGCACGTTCGGTGTGGGCGCACCGCAGGCTTCCGGTATGTTCGAAGCGCGCGCTTTCGAGCTTGAATTCGTCGATGAACCTTTCCACCATGCGCACGCCGTCATGCGCGAGCCGGTGCATCGTACGTGCGGCTTCGAGTCCGTGCATGCGCTCGATGGCCGGAAACGACAAGCGAAACTTCGACGACACCACACCGCCATTACGACCGCTCGCGCCCCAGCCGACCGGATTGGCGTCGAGCACGACTGCCCGCACGCCGCGTTCATGCAACGCATGCGCCGCCGACAAACCTGAATACCCCGCGCCGATAATCGCGACATCCGTGTCGATATCGCATGCAAGCGGGGCGCGCGGCACGGGTTCCGGACCCGCCATGGCCCGCCATAACGAAGGCGCAAGCGGCCGTGCCGGCGGCGTGTTCATCATGCTGCGCGCGCTTCTGCTTCGACCGCGTCGGCGAGCGCGCCAAGCGTCGCGAACTTGAAGGTCGGCGCCGTTACAGCATCGGGCGTCGGCGTTGCGCCGAATCCCTTTTGTCCCTGGCGCCGCTCGATCCAGCATGTCGAATAACCGAGTTCGGTCGCGACGCCGATGTCGTGATACTGGCTTTGCGCCGTATGCAGGATCTCGCCGAACTTGTAGCCGAACGCGGCTTGCCGACCGCGGTTGTAGGCAAAGAATTGCGGATTCGGTTTTGCGACGCCCGTCTCGTCACAGCAGACGGTATCGTCGAACGGATCGCCGAGCGTATGTGCATACGACGACAAGGCGACGCGGTCCGCATTGGTCATCGCGACGAGCCGGAAGTGCTTGCGCAAGCGCTTCAACGCTGCGACGGAATCCTCGAATGCGGGCCAGTCGAGTACGTCGCGCTGGAATGCGGCGGCGGTCTGGTCGTCCGACGGCAGGCCGAGTTCGTTCGCAAGCGACTGGTAGACCTTCGACATCGCCTTGCTCGAGCGGCCTGGATAAGCCGCGCGGCCACGCATGTAGGGCTCGAAGATCTGGTCGTCGGTGAGATCGCGGGCCGCGTCGCCACCGAGACGCCGCACGGAAGCCAGCACGCCCCGCTCGAAATCGATCAGCGTTCCCACCACATCGAACGTCAACACCTTGAAGTCTGTCAGTTTCATTTCGTTATCCTCTGTAGTTTGTCAAATAACACGCACTGATCCTAAGCAAATACGTGTTGGAAAGATTCAGCCAGGCACGACGATGGTGTCCTGCGGATCGAGCACGACCGTCATTTGCGAGCCCGCAGCCGGAATGCGCTGACGGGCGTCGTGACTGCCGGGTTGACGCAGGCTGATGGCCGTGCCGTCGGCAAGCGTTGCGAACACACGCAGGCTTTCGCCCTGGTACAACACTTCAGTGACGCGGCAGACAAGCCGGTTCACGCCGGCGTGGTTCAGCGCGGTGTCGATGACGAGTTTCTCCGTTTGCACCGCAAGCAGGAGCGTGTCGCCATGCGGCAGCGGATGCGCGGTGCGCAACAGCGTGTTGCCGAGCATCACGGCGTCTTCTCCGGCACGCTTGACGGGCAACATGGACGCCTCGCCGATGAAACTCGCGACGAACGCATCGCAAGGCCGGTCATAGAGACGCTCGGGTGTGTCGATCTGCACAAGTTTGCCGTTGCGCATCACGGCGACGCGGTCGCTCATGGTCAGCGCCTCACGCTGGTCGTGCGTCACGTAGACAATGGTCGCCTCGAGTTTCCTGTGCAGGCGCCGCAGTTCGATCTGCATGGTTTCGCGCAGTTGCTTGTCGAGCGCCGAAAGCGGTTCGTCCATCAGGATCAGTTGCGGCTCGAACACCATGGCGCGCGCGAGGGCAACGCGCTGGCGCTGCCCGCCCGACAACTGGCTGATGCCGCGGCTTTCATATCCACCGAGCTCCACCATGGCAAGCGCGTCGGAAACCTTGCGCGCCCATCCGGCCTTTGGCTGACGTCGCGCGCGCAACGGAAACGCGACGTTTTCGCCTACGCTCATATGCGGAAACAGCGCGTAGTTCTGAAAGACGATCCCGATGTCACGCTTGTGCGGCGGCGCGAATGTAATGTCGCGATCGCCGACCCAGACCGAGCCGGAGCTCGGCTGGACGAACCCGCCGAGAATGCCCAGCAAGGTCGTCTTGCCGGAACCCGAAGGCCCGAGCAACGAGACGAATTCGCCAGGCGCGATATCGAGCGAAACGTCGTCGAGTGCGACAACCGGGCCGTAGCGCTTTGCAGCCGAGCGGATCGATACTCCTGCTTTCGCCCTTGCATCCATGCTGGTATCTCTCGTTGGTATTCATGCCGGGGCATGGGTTTTCATGCATCGGTCGAATCGAATATACGGCGCGTTTTTATTGGCGGCAATTCCCGAATTGTTGGATCAGGCATAACATGAGGTCATGCCCAATCTACGCAAGAAACTGCCGAGCGCCAACGCGCTGTTTGTTTTCGAGGCCGCGGCGCGCTGCGGAAACTTCACGCGCGCCGCACAGGAACTGTATGTGAGCCAGCCGGCGGTCAGCCGGATGCTGGCGCGCATGGAAGACCATCTCGGCGTGCAATTGTTCGAGCGCGCACGCGGCGGTATCGAACTGACGGAAAACGGCCGCATCCTGTACGGGAAGATATCGGAGGGGTTCAACGGTATAGAGGGGGCGATCCGCGAGATCGAAGCGCGTTCGACCGGCGTGGAATCCGTGACCCTCTCGGTTTCCACCGCCTTTACCACGCACTGGCTGATGCCGCGAATGAACCGGCTCAACAAGGCGTTTCCGTCGGTGGACCTGCGGTTCCAGTTGATTTCGGGGCGTATTGGCGGTCCGCTGATCGACGTGGACCTCGGCATGCGTTTTGTGACTCAGGACGAAATCGATGAAAACAGCGTCCTCGTCATGCCCGAACTCCTGCTGCCGGTGTGCAACCAGCGCTATCACGATCAACGGTCGGTCAACTCAGCAGGCGAGCACGAAGACACGGTGATCGTCATGGACGACGAAGAGCGCGGCTGGCACGACCGCTTTGCAGCATTCGCCGGGCACCGGCGGCGAGCGGCGCACATGCTCAGTTTCAACGATTACGCCATCGTGGTTCAAGCCGCGCTGCTCGGTCAGGGAGTGGCGCTTGGCTGGCTGAACGTGGTGTCGCACTGGATTGCGCAAGGCGCGCTGATGCCGGCCGAACAGGAGCTGACTGCAACGCACCGCCGCTGCTGCCTGGTTTCGCCGCCAAACAGGTCGCTGCGGCCGATCGTGAAATCGGTGCGCGACTGGATCATCGAAGAAACGCGCGCGGACATGCGCACGGTCGAGACGGCGTATCCCGGTCTTGGCGTGCGCAATGCGCTCAAAAGCGCGGGGCTGGTGCTGAACTGACGAGGCCGTTGTGCTCGTGCGTGGCGGTCTTGCCGCGCGCGCTTCAGAAACGCGGTGGGCGTCATGCCGCAAAACTGCTTGAAGTGGCGCGCAAGATGGCTTTGGTCGAAGAAGCCGACTTCAGCCGCGACCATGGAACTGGGCACGCCGGCCAGCAGCAACGTCTGCGCGCGTTTTATCGCAAGCCGCACAAATACCGGTACGGTGACGACCCGAACTGTTGGCGGAATACCGTGACGAATCTCAGCACGCTCAACGCCGATGATTCCGCGAGTTGCGCGAGCGTCACGGGTTCGTCGAAATGCGCTTCAATGAACGCGCGCGCTTCACTGAGCGCCACGGTCGATTTCATGGGGGCGCCACTGCGGGTTGCATGACGGGACCGGCAGCGAACCGCCGCACGGAGAAGGAGTCGAGTGGAATGGCCGTGCGGGCATTGTCAACTTGCCGAGGGTGAGGCAGCACGACGGCAGGTGTGACGGCAGATCAGAAAGCAGTCGACGGAGTTTGGGAGTGTTCGGTGAATTCGCGCCATGCAACAAACCGGGCTGCGAGTTGTTTTCGATAAAGTGAAGCGCGCAGCAGATGCCGCTTGAACGCGAAATTGGCGGATCGGCCCAAAGCAGGAGAGAAATTTCTGTGTCCGTTTCGGGTCGCGAAAGCCGCGCATGCGACGCTCTCGTTCGCGTGTCGGTTGGTGGCTGTTCTCGGCCCGATTGTTCAGTCGGGCCGCCGCTTTGACAAATATGTGCTTCACGTTCGCAAGTTCCGGGATCTCGGCTTTTGCCACCGGATAGCTGCGCAACCGGTCGGTGACGATCTTGCGCGGCACAGGGCTCGAACGCAGCACACGCTTGAAGAAGCGTTTGGCAGCCGCTTTGTCGCGCCGCTTTTGCAGCAGAATGTCGAGTTCGGTGCCATGCTAGTCAACCGCACGCCACAGCAGGTAGGGTTCGCCACGAAGCGTGACGAACATTTCGTCGAGGTGCCACGTGCTACCCGGCTTGCAGCGCGCGGCTTTGACGCGATGCGCAAAACCCTTACCAAATTTGTCACACCAGCATCGGATCGTCTCGTAGGTCACGATCACGCCGCGCTCGAAAAGCAGTTCCTCGATGTCGCGCAGGCTCAACTGGAAGCGAAAATACCATCGAACAGCACAGCTGATGACACCTGCCGGGAAACGGTGACCGTGACAGAGTGATTTCGATTTCTTCATTGCGCCATCTTAACCGACACGTCACGCAACCTGACAACGCCAACGGAAGTACTATACTGTATAAAAACACAGGTATAGATATGTCGGCGCTTTCTGACTACGAAAAGATCCACCCATCGTTGTGGAGAGGATCGCAACTAGCTCGCACTGCGAGGAGGGTCATCGACACCGGCTACGAGGCGCTGTCGGCAGAACTGCCAGGCGGCGGCTGGCCCGTCAGTACGTTGGTTGAGTTTCTGACCGCTCAGTCGGGTATTGGCGAAATGCGCATCTTACGACCCACGCTAGCGTCGTTGGCAGGTAAACCGATTGCACTGATCCAGCCCCCTCAGGTGCCGAATATACAAGCGTTTATGTATATGGGAATTGATTCATCGAAGCTTGTGTGGATCACGCCGAAGAAAACAGCGGACGCCCTGTGGTCCGCTGAACAAATTCTGAAGGCCGGCAGCTTTGGTGCGGTGCTTTTCTGGCAACAACACATCCGAGGTGAGTCACTACGTCGCTTAATTCTTGCGGCGCAGTCAAATGAAACGTTGTTTGTGCTGATGAGGCCGCTCGCGAGTGCACAAGATAGCTCTCCGGCATCGCTACGGCTCGCGCTACGGCCAGCCGAAAACGGCGTCGCGGTCGAAGTGATCAAACGCAAGGGGCCTATCGGCAACGGAAGTTTCGTCCTGCCAGTGGATCCGGCGCCCTCGTTGGTCAGCTCGTTTGGACGAAGATCGCGGGAATTCCTGGTCAGGGAGGCGGGCACGTCCCCCATCGTTACGCCAGCCGACGTTTCGGCACCCTAACCTAATATCGAACGGCCTTTTCTAAGTAATCGCCATGAATACCTACACCATTGGACAGATTGAAGATGCGATCAACTACTGGCGTGAGCATCAAGCGTCGGGTGAGGACGCTGCACTCTGCCCCCGCGCACGCGTGCTTGCCGACATTTACGGTGCAATGATCTATAACCGCGAAGAAACCGTCTTGGCCAACACGTTATCGCCTGCACAAAACGAATCACTCAGCTTGGCGCTCAATCAGCAACCGCTTGGACTATAAGCTTTGATCCGTCGTCTATAACGAGGTGCGCAGGCGTTGGCGTTTCTCACCAGGACGAACAAGCTAAAACCTTCGCGCCGTGCGACATGGGTTGGTTTCGGGCGATCACCGGTTCGCTCGCTTGATAGCGTCCAGCGCCTTCGTTTTAGCGATATCAGCGCATAGCTCGGTCCACTTCCAGAGAAGCGATGTGTCGTCTGTGAGAAACAGAGGATGTTCGACCCATGCGCTCACTTCCGCCCCTTTCCAGCCGGTTTCGAAAACTCGCACGTCTTCGTCGTCGCTCACACCCGAGCCGACCAAATCGGCAAACGATGCGAGGTTGTATAGATAGACGTCCGCTTCTGGCATGTCGAACAGCACCGCGAGCGTTCTTATCGCACGTCGGTTCGCCGCTTCCCTGCCTCCGGCCATCAAAAAGACAACGCTTTCATCGCTACTCTTCGGTTTTCCGAAGATGACTCGGTAGAGAGATGTCCTGCACCGGTTGCTTAGTTGAATGCTCATCAGAACTCCAGCGGACTTGACATGCACGTCTTGGCGATATTCTAACCACTGACATGCTTGATCAAAACATAACGAGGAATGAATGCCTAACCCTACCAAGGCACTGCAGGCTCTCAGCCAGCAGCTCGACGAAGGCCACGACATCGACGTAATCGCTTCGAATCTTGGCAAAAGCGTGTTGGCTGTCCGGCAGCAGATTGCGCGGTTGCGAAAACGAATTGAAGCTGGCCACATCCGGCCGGCACCGCTACCTATCGAAAAGGCCGCGGGGACCTTGCGTGTGTATCTCGCTGGTTTCGACGTATTCCGAATCGATGCAGTAGATCACGGAGCTTATCTAAAAGGCCTGTGTCGAGAGGAAGGTTTTCTCGGCATGTATCCGTTCGACAACGAAGCACCGTCAAACTTAGGCCCCGCTGAGAAAGCGGCATGGATCTGTCGCGCGAACATCGATGCGATCCGATCCGCTGACATGGTCATGGCGAACCTGAACGATTTTCGTGGGCTCGGTGAGCCAGACAGCGGTACAGCGTTTGAGGTTGGTTTTGCGGCCGCACTCGGCAAGCCTATGGGCGTATCGCTCCGACGCTCGAGCGCTTGTTGAACAGATCGCTGAAACGTCCGATCCGGCCTCTTCCCTCCCTATGTGCGCGCGTGGATACGTCGTCGAAGACTTTGGCCTAAGCGTCAATCTAATGCTGGCCAGTTCGGCGCGCGTGGTAGTAGGTGGCCCGGAAGATTGTCTGCGCGAGATGAAGAAAGTTCAGCATTGGTGGCCCCTCCCTTTTGATGACGGGGTTTGCGAAGCGCAGCTTCGTATATATTGGGGAAAACGCAATTCCAGTATATCTATTTTATGAACGATTTCGATTGGCTAAACGATCCGCAAGCGGCGTACGACGAATGGCAGCGAAACGATGCTGTTGGCGCGGACCGGCGTCCATTCGCTGAACAGTCAATCACTCAACATCGGTCAATGTTCGCGCGGTTCCATCGACACCTCGCGACCCATGGCAAGACGGTGGCCACCTTCGGCGCGGCAGAGATCGACAATTTCTTCAACACGCTTGGCCAGGAGGCGCGCCCAGATACGACGACGCAGCTTCGTTACCTCAAACTCATCGATCGCGTCTCGCGTCACCTCGTGGCAATGGAAGTACGCAAAGACAATCCTGCGTCGTTGATGCTCGTTGGCCAAGCCTGGCCGGAAGACGAGCCGACTCCGGTCTTCCTTTCAGAAACCAACGATAAACGCCTGCAGCTCACGTGCGTCACGGCCGCGGAGTCGACGTTCAAAGAACTCCGAAGCGTGGCGATTGTCGCCATGTTCTTGGGCACTGGAATTACAGCGGCCGAATGCCGCCAACTCGGACTTGATGACCTAAATGTCGACGGTCTGCGACCTGACGTTTATGTGAAAAAGCGTGGACCGCGCATCGCGCGCCGCGTGCCCCTCGAACCTTTCTGCATCGATGTTCTTCGCGAGTATGTCGTAGCGCGCAAAAACATCGCCTGCCCTACAAGCTATCTTTTTATAGCAACAGGGACCGGCAAGCCGATGAAAGATGACACGTTGGGCAAGAGTGTCCGAAACGCGCTTGAAAAAATCAAAGTGACGGCGGCCGACATGAGTCCTCGGTTGCTCAGAAACACGTACGGGCGCCGGCATATCATCGCCGGCTGCACCAACGAGCAAGTCAGCAATCTGCTCGGGCTTTCGAGCCATCGAACTGCCGCGAGATTACGTCAAACGCTCGAACTTTCTGGGCTGGAGCCCATCGAGGAGTCCAGGAAGACGGTTAATCCGGATTTAAGTTAAGCGGGTTCTTTGCTGTGCGAAGAGCCGACTCAACCTGTGCCACCACTTGCTTGATTGTCCCTTGAAACACCGGTCCGCCATCCACCTGCGCAACAACCTGATTTTCAATCACTTGCCATTCGCCGCGGTTCCTGCCGTCGATCATTATCAAACCCCTCTGCGCCGGCGCATGGTCCCTCACGTAAAGCTCAATCTTGCCCGCCATCCATCAAACTCCTACTATCGTTCAAGAACAGTTTGACGCGAATTCTAAGACAAGATCGCGGATAGCTAGATTAGAAAGCGTAAACTGCTTGATCACGCGAGCGCAAAAAATCCGGGCGCGATAGGCGGCTGATTCGGCCCATCGACCATTAATCGAGGCTTTGCTGGATAGGGTCCAAGCTCTTAACGGGTCGGAACCTGTCGTTGCAGTCGCTACGAGTCGAAAGGCCATAGTGGGTCGGGCTGCGTCAGTCCGCGGTTCAAACTCATCGCCAGAAAGCGGCCAGTGGAATTTCGCTGCCCTGAAGCGGCCAGTCGCCAGCGCGTACTTCCGACCCGAAGCAGCCGATCAAACTCGACTGACGAACGGCTGGAGTTGGGCATAAACAGCCTTAAGCCACCTGCGATAGCCGACGATGGTTGTGTCCGTTTAGCATTGCACCCCCTTTGTCCTCCCAGTACCCATTGGTGTATATCAAGCGCACAACTCTGTCATAGAGGAGGCGGGTATTGGTTGCCGCAAGCTGATCGGTGCCCGTGGATTCGCCAGATCCTTCTCAAGCTGGGGTTACCGCGCGTAGCCGCCAATTGGTGAACGAACTCTTAGCGGACGTCCAGAAGTAAAGCCTCGGTAGATCGACCCGCATGTACCGACAGCGCTTGCTCGTCCATCCAATCATTACTACAGCTTGTCTGTACAGTTTGACTGTGCTCACGTATGATCGGAGCATGATCAAGTCATCTCTCACATCCGATGCGCCATCGGCGGCCTTGCTCGCAGGCGAACTGCGTATTTCCCTAGGCAAATTGACCCGCCGGCTGCGGGAGCAGGCGCATCCAGGAGACTTCACATCCGCTCAGAAGTCGGTGCTACTCCGCCTGGATCGCGACGGGCCCGCAACCGTATCCGCGCTTGCGCGGGCGGAAAGCGTGCGCCCGCAATCCATGCGCATCACAGTGGCCGGTTTGGAGGCGATGGGGGCCATAAGTGGCGAACCCGACCCGACCGATGGTCGGCAAAGCCTCATCGATTTAACGCCTAGCTTTCGAAAAACCCTCAAGGAGAGTAGGGCCGCCAAAGACGACTGGCTGGTCCGTGCCCTTAAAGCACAACTCTCTCCTCAAGAACAGGAGGCACTCGCGGCCGCGGTGAAACTGCTGCAGCGGCTCGCCGACTTCTAAGCCATTCCCAGACCCTTTCAGGAAATTAACATGGCCCTTACCTCGCTCGATTCGAACACTGCGCTTATCATCGTTGACCTGCAAAAAGGCATTGTCGGCTCCCCCTTTGCCCATCCCATCGACGGGATCGTGAATCGTTCGCGCGTACTGCTCGACGCGTTCCGTGAACGCGGCTTGCCGGTAGTACTGGTCAACGTCGCCGGGGTAGCACCGGGCCGCACCGAGCGGCCACGTCACATCGAATCGTTCCCCACTGGATGGACCGACTTCATCCCCGAACTCCATCAGCAGCCCGGTGATATCGTCGTAACGAAGCGAACCTGGGGCGCATTCGCCAGCACTGATCTCGAAGGCCGGCTGAAGGCACTGAGCGTCACCCAGGTCGTTGTCACCGGCGTCGCCACCGGGACCGGCGTCGAGGCGACAGCCCGTCAGGCATATGAGCAGGGATTCAACGTGACCCTGGCCCTCGACGCCATGACTAACGCGCGTCCCGAGGCGCACGACTACAGCATCAAAAACGTCTTCCCGAAGCTGGGCGAAACGGGTACGGCTCAAGACATCATCGATTTGCTGGCAAAAAGGAGCGCCTGAAAATGGAATGGCTTCAACTTGTCTCCTACTTCTTCGGCGCTGCCTTTCTCACGAACGCTGTGCCGCACTTCATCGCCGGCGTGAAGGGCGAACCGTTCCAGAGTCCGTTCGCAAAACCGCCGGGGCAAGGTATGTCCTCATCAACCGTGAATGTGCTTTGGGGGTTTCTCAATCTGATCGCCGGCTATGTGCTCATTTGTCGCGTCGGTGATTTTGACCTGAGGAGCACGAGCGATGCCGTTGCGTTCGGGCTCGGCGTCCTGGCCATTGGGCTGCTTTCCGCGCGGCTGTTTGGCCGGTTTCACGGCGGCAATGCGCCGGAACATTCGTGAGTGCGGCTGCCGGGGACGTCTTCCGTTCGCTGAGAAACTCCAATTACCGCATTTGGGCGGCTGGTGCGCTGGTCTCGAATGTAGGAACGTGGATGCAACGCACCGCGCAGGACTGGTTGGTGCTGACCCAGCTCACGCATCACAATGCGTCGGCCGTTGGGACCGTCATGGCGTTCCAATTCGGGCCACAGCTTCTGTTGCTGCCCTGGACAGGCTTCGCTGCCGATCATTACAACCAGCGCAAGCTCCTGATGGCGACCCAGGCGGCGATGGGAGTACTTGCCCTGGCACTGGGAATTATCACCGTCATCGGTGCAGTCCAGCTATGGCACGTCTACGTATTCGCTTTTCTATTCGGCTGTGCTTCTGCGTTCGATGGGCCCGTGCGCCAGACCTTTGTGGCAGAGCTGGTCGGCGACGCGGAGCTGCCGAACGCGGTCGCGCTCAACTCGACCTCGTTCAACGCAGCGCGAATGATCGGACCGGCGGTGGCGGGTCTGATCATCGCCTCGGTCGGCACCGGCTGGGCATTTCTGCTCAACGGTGCCAGCTTTGTCGCTGTGCTGGCCTCCCTGTTTCTGCTCCGCGTCTCCGGTCTGCATGCGAACGCACGGGCACGCCGGACCAAGGGTGGTCTCACCGAGGGATTGCGCTATGTATGGGCCCGACCGGACCTCAAGGCGATCCTGGTCATGCTGTTCCTGATCGGTACGTTCGGACTGAATTTCCCGATCTTCATCTCGACCATGGCCGTCGGTGTCTTTCATAGCGATGCACGCGGCTATGGCCTCCTTTCGTCGATCATGGCCATCGGTACCGTCTCGGGGGCACTGCTTGCGGCCGGCCGCGATCGGCCACGGTTCTTGTCCTTGCTAATCGGGGCCGCGATCTTCGGACTTGGCTGCACGCTGGCCGCCGTCGCCCCGGGCTACTGGGTATTTGCCGGCGCGCTGGTCGTCATCGGCGTAGCCGCCCTGACCTTTACCAATGCGACCAACAGCCTGATGCAGCTTTCAACAGCACCCGCCATGCGGGGACGGGTGATGGCATTGCGCGTGGGCATCGCGCTTGGGGGTACGCCGATCGGCGCGCCGATCGTGGGTTGGGTGGCAGACCATCTGGGCCCACGCTGGGCACTCGGCGTTGGTGCGGCATCAGGTTTCGCCGGTGCTATTGTGGCCATCTACGTCATGACACGGCAGATTCATCTGCTCGGGCGTGACGAACTTCCCGAGGGACATAATTCTCGTTGATGTTGAACAATGCGAGCGATGCGACTGGTGCTATTGCCCAGAGGTGAAGTCGCCACCGAGTTTGAGTAGCCGGTCCTCTATTGCCGCTGTCCCTCGTGGGGCGAGCAGCGGTCGTTCGCGACGGCAGTCCGAATGACGGTTCCTGGCCGGATTGAGGCTGTGCCCTAGGCAATTTGCTCGCCGCAAAGCGGCCGCTGAACGAGGGGAAACGAGACGTGGCTGATGAAAATGGATGTTGACGTCGACCGGCGGTTCCTGGCCGTACTGCGTCCGAGGACCGAGCATGTCGCTCGTCTGCGGCCGTTGCACGTCATGTAGCAGCTACGAGCCGCCGTTGAGAATATCCGAGGCAATCATTTACTCACGTACTTGCGCGCCTTCGTTTGGGCTTCGTACTTTTTCCAGTACTCGAACTCATCTTCGTGAACTTCGAAATCAAGTTCCGAGATGCGTTGCAGGAGTCGTTCTTGTGCATCTGCCACAGCTTTGTTGTAGATGCTGGGGCCGATTTCTTCCAGGAAGAAGCCGAGAAGCGCACCGGCAGCAATATTGCCGATGGGCTCCTCCATATTCTCCTTAAAAAATCTCTGAACGGATGCGATCGCATCGGCTCTGACTTCTTTCGACAATTCAATTGTCATGGTCAACGGCCTCGAGGAATTTCCCGCGCTTCTTGTTTCACATCGATTCCCTTCCCCTATACCGGCAAATTCCGTGCGGACCTCAGCAGTTTTCCGCCACGTAGTGTGCCCGAAGGTTCATGCTGCCGTGAAGAGATTTTCGATTATCTAGGCACGGATGTCGAGTGACCGAAACTGGCCGTCTGTGTCTGTCATTGATTGACCCTGGAAACAGCAATTACGTATTGCACTCCACCGATTACACGGGTTAAATGTTGTCGCGGCGGAACACGGTGCTCAAACGGCCTAAAGTAACCTTTGTTCCTTGCCGCACTCTCGAACGACGATGCACGTCATAGCATGGCGTTCTCATCAAGCAGAGTTGTTTCGCTCGCTGCATCGCGTGGAAGTACCCACGCAGCTTCCGTCACATCCCCGGCAGAAATGCCGATTGCAAATATCCGTACCGGCAGTCCACCTGTTGAGGTCGTCCACTGGAGGAGTTCCGACTGTTCGCCCATTCTCGCGCGCATAAAAAGTGGGCTCGCCCGCTTTCCCACGGGCTACCGCCGCGTCGATGGAGGATCCGAACGCTGCACGTAAATTCGCAACGAATGCAGCCATCT
This sequence comes from Caballeronia sordidicola, assembly GCF_001544455.2. Lineage (GTDB taxonomy): Bacteria > Pseudomonadota > Gammaproteobacteria > Burkholderiales > Burkholderiaceae > Caballeronia > Caballeronia sordidicola. The sequence continues at coordinate 8,592 of NZ_FCOC02000019.1, read as the reverse complement.
CGGGCATTGGATGTGATTTGCGCTCGGTCGCAACGCTCATCTTCATTCTCCCGCTATCTCGAAAAAGGGCCAAACCAAGTCGGACAAAAGCCGTTATAGAATACTGTACATCCATACAGGCATCGTGTCCATGCGCCGCCCCATCCCTCTCGCCGACGATGTCGCCGGCGCATATTTGATTGAAGTACTGGCCAAGGTGCCGGCTGGCTTTCCAAGCCCAGCGCAAGATCACACGCAAAAACGCATTGACCTGAACGATGTACTCGTCTTGAATCCAATCGCGACATTCCTGTTTCAGGTCGAAGGGCGACTCGATGATCGATGCGCGGATTTTCGATGGAGACCGGCTCATCGTCGATCGTTCGGTGGAAGCGGTGCATGGGCGCATCGTGCTTGCTTGTGTTGATGATGAATTTACCGTCAAGCGTTTGTATAAGCGTGCGGGCGTCGTGCGTTTGCATGCCGCGAATCCGGCGTACCTACCGATCACGTTCGCCGAGGGACAAGAGATGAGCGTGTGGGGAGTGGTCACATGGAATCTTCGACAACTCCTTCACCCGCGCAAGCCGCGATGACTACATTTGCGCTAATCGACGGCAACAACTTTTATGTCTCGTGCGAGCGCTGTTTCGATTTGTCGTTGATCGGAAAACCCGTCGTTGTACTCAGCAATAATGATGGGTGTGCAGTAGCCCGGTCACAAGAGGCAAAAGCGCTCAAAATTTCCATGGGGCAGCCCTGGTTCCAGCTTCGCGAATTGGAGCGAACCCACGGCTTGATCGGATTAAGCTCGAACTACGCCCTCTATGCGGATCTCAGCGACCGCATGATGTCCATCATTGGACAGTATTCACCAGTACAGGAAATCTATTCGATCGATGAATGTTTCCTCGACCTCGGGGGATTTCGCCACGACCTGACGACATATGCATTCCAGATCCGGGCGCAAGTGCTCCAATGGGTCGGTATCCCAACCTGCATCGGAATTGGACCGACAAAAACGCTGGCCAAGATGGCCAACCATCTCGCCAAGAAAAACCTCGGCCGCGCATGGAACGGCGTGTGTGATTTTGGCTCGCTTGACGCGGGTGAGCGCGACAGCATCTTGGCACTTGTCGAGGTGGACGAAGTGTGGGGCGTCGGCCGCAAGATCGGTGTACGCCTGCAGGAGATGGGCATTGAGTCCGTTTTGCAGTTCAAACGGCTCAGCCCGTCTTTTGTCCGGAAGCAATTTTCGGTCGTACTCGAACGAACGCTGCTTGAGCTCAACGGCATCGCCTGCTATGGATTTGAAGATGCCAGCCAACCCCAAAAACAGGTTCTGTGTTCACGTAGCTTTGGACACGTCGTGTGTGCGCTTGAGGAATTGAGTCAGGCCGTGACGCAATTCGTGGCAACGGCCGCGCAGCGGTTACGCCGGCAAAACCTGAGAGCCAATCAGGTACAGGTATTTATTCGCACAAGCCCCTTCAAGAAGGAAGATCCGCAATACAGCCGCGCGATCAATGTTCCGCTCGTGTCACCAACGTCGGACACGCTCACGCTTGTTGACTCGGCCTTGTTCGGACTGCGCCAGATCTATCGCGAAGGCTTTCGCTATGCAAAGGCGGGGGTATTGCTCCATGAGTTACAAGCGACGTCGATCGAGCAAGGCGAGCTTTTTGGTCGCGACACCACACGTCAGGCCAAACTGATGGTCGCACTCGACGCGATCAACGACAAATACGGCCGAGGCACGATGAAGCTCGGAGCGGTCGGGGAGCGTCGGGCATGGCACATGAACCAGGATCGGCGCAGCCCCTATTACACAGCCGATTGGGCCGCACTTCCGAAAGTACGATAAGCGTTCGTGCGCTTTCCGTTCCAGTCAGTCAGCATCACATAGCGTCGGCTCTACACGTTCCCTGCTCTCGATCCAACGCTTGGCCCAACAGGTGGCTTGAAACTCAGCGTCCTCCGCTGAGTCATGACAACTGATCCCCGCAAAGGCAAATCGCCGCCGCTCGCTCCAAGCGGCGTCCTCCTTTTCTAGAAGTGCGGCGGCCGAAAATCCGGATCCCTCGACAACGCTTACCGTCCGGATTCTCCACCCATGATACATAACGAGCGTCATAGAGCCCCCTCGCGGCCTAAATCGGACTTTCGAAGCATTTTTCTTGCCATGAATGGGCTTTGCGGTACGCACCGGAACGGCCCTTGCTAGTCAGCAATGACTTACTTTTGGAGAAAAATTATGGCTGGCGACAATTCCTACAAGCCCGGCGAAATCGTTAAGGTTTCCGGCATTTATTCGGTCGTTCACGAGGACGGCAAAGGGACATTCGAAGTGACGTGCGTCGAGGGAGAGCATTTTCCGCCTACGCGCAGCGGCAAAGGCGCACACTATGAGTTGAAATACGGTGCAACGCATTCGCATAAGCACAATGATTTGAAGGGCAGCGAAAGCAAATAACCGCTTTGGAATCCGCGCGGGCCGCATTCCTATTGCGATCATCGTCAACCAATGCATTTTCAGCTGCTAGCGGAGCCACCTATGAATATGAACCTTAGCGACGTCAAGGACGAGTTCGCGGCCATGCTCAAGGATCGGCCCCGCGGAACGACTGCCGACATAACAGAGCACACCGTCATTTACTGGGACGGCAAAACCGCCGTCGGCATCCATCGGGTTTACGATCATCCATGGTTCGAGGACCGCTTCGAAATCGATGATCACTTCGTTGCAGATGCGCATGAGCACCTCGCTCCCTGGTTTGCGAACCCGGCGTTTTCGTCACGGCCTGATCTTGTCGCGTGGTTGGACGCTGGACTGGATAAAGTCATGGAGCGTTAATCCATGGCCGGGCGATGGAATAACTCGAACAAGAAACCGCCCAGACGTGCAACGAAGGAGCCGCCGGGTGTAACGCCTTCACTGGTCGAACCGCAGCTGGGCACGCTCGTCAATCGCCCTCCCACCGATGGAGAATGGTCGTACGAGATCAAATTCGACGGATATCGGATTCTCGCCCGCATCGACGCCGGCGACGTGCAGCTTTTCACTCGCAACGGACACGACTGGTCCGATCGCATGCCCAAGCTTTGCGCGGCGCTTAAAGCACTTCCCGTTGATAACGTGTGGCTCGACGGCGAAGCGGTCGTGCTGGACGCGGCAGGCATGCCGAATTTCAATGCGCTTCAGAACGCGTTTGATCGTCGCAGCACCGCAGAAATCGTATTGTTCTTTTTCGACCTGTTGTATCTCAACGGAACGGACCTTAGAGAACAATCGCTCAGAGCACGGCGTGCGCTCTTGGCCGAGTTACTTGGCGAAGTTCATACCGATGCGTTGCGCTACTCGGAAGACTTCGCGCAGGACCCCGACTCACTCGTAACATCAGCATGCAAAATGAAGCTCGAGGGGATCATCGGCAAGCGCGCGGACGCACCATATCGGTCCGGACGCTCGACCGACTGGGTCAAGCTCAAATGCAAGCTCAGACAGGAATTTGTCGTTGCCGGATTTACGCGCTTGCGCGGCGCGAATACTGGCATTCGTGCATTATTGCTTGGAGTGTATGAGATGGATGGAACCCTTCGGTTCGCCGGCACCGCGCAGCAGAACCTACGCCCTTCGCAGATCGCCGCGCTTGAGAAAAAGGCAAAAACGTTGGTTCGCAAAACGAGCGCGTGTTACAACCCACCGGCACCCGAAAAAGACCGTGATTACGTCTGGCTGGAACCCCGGCTTGTCGCGGAATTGTCGTTTCTCGAGTGGACGCCGAACGGAGAAGTTCGGCACCCGATGTTTCACGGCATGCGTGACGATAAACCTGCGGCCGCCGTCACGGAGGAGCCGGTTGTCGACGTTGCGAACGGAGAGCCGGTCGAGGCGCAAACCGGCTCGACGCGTGTTCAACCGGGGCGCCGCAACAACGTCACGCTTTCTGGCCAGAAAATCTCCAACGCCGATCGCGTGATCGACCCGGTGACCGGCATGAAGAAGATAGACCTGGTCCGATATTACGATGAGATCGCTGAGTGGGCATTGCCCTATCTGCAAGACAGGCCAGTCTCGCTTGTACGCGCGCCCGATGGCATCGCAGGCGAACTATTCTTCCAGAAGCATGAGGAGCGGATGCGCATTCCCGGAATCACCAAGCTGCCCGTCGCGCTGCACCCGAAGCATCCGTCTTTGTTGGCCGTTGACGTGCCCGAAGCACTCATAGGCTTGGCTCAAATGAACGTCATTGAATTGCACACGTGGAATGCCGTGCAACCAGACCTGCAGCATCCCGACCGATTTGTGCTCGACCTCGATCCCGATCCGAGCCTCTCATGGAAAATGATGACCGAGGCCGCTCAGTTAGCCAAGGTCCTGCTTGATGAAGTCGGGCTGAAATCCTTTATCAAGACCAGCGGTGGCAAGGGATATCACATCGTCATTCCGCTCACGCGGCGCCAAAGCTGGGATGAGGTGAAGACGTTTTCGCAAGGCGTTGCGCGTCACATGGCCCAGGTGATGCCCGACCGGTTTTCAGCGGTGCTGGGTCCAAAGAACCGTGTCGGAAAAATCTTCATCGACTACCTGCGCAACAGCAAAGGCGCGAGTACGGTCGCAGCCTTCTCCGCGCGCGCACGTTCCGGCATGGGCGTCTCGATGCCGATCGCTTGGGAGGAACTGCCAGAGATCGAGGCAGCCGACCAGTGGACTATTCACAGCGCGATCAAACGGCAGCGCATCCTAGGCGCCGACCCGTGGCAGGGATACGCGCGTTGCCGGCAGGGATTGACCGTTGCCATGAAAAGAGCAATCGACCTCAAGTAGCACTACACAACGGAGAAACGATGGACGACGGAATTGAGAGACGCGCCCTGCTGTTGCATTTGGGCGACGTGCTGGAAGCATCTGCGTGCGTGATGAAATGCGCAAACCGGTTTAACACCGTTGGAGAGGCTGTCGGACAAGAGGAATCCCTGATGAGCTTTACCATCCTTCGCATGGTCGATGCAGAAATCACCCCCTACGAGTTCGCGAAACGAGCAGCGAGCACGTTCTTCCTTTGGCCGAAGCTGCTGCTCGATGAGTCGATCAACCGGGCGCTGCTCGCGAACCTTGTGCAACACGATCTCTTCCCCGGAAATCAAAGCGGCTGGGAAAGCTACGTCTCCGAGCTCCGACACCAAGTGCCGTGGTTTGCTGACGGTTTGGACCAGGTTCCTGAAGGGCAGTTTGAGAAAAGCGTTGCGGTGTGGCCACCCACTGCGCATTGATCTAATGTTGGTAGTCGATCGAGATGTCACCGGCCGTTTGAGGAGATTGCGAACGTGCCGAAACTGAAGATCGCTACGTTCAATATCAACGGAGTGCGCTCGCGCCTTCCATCGTTGCTGACGTGGTTAGCCGAGGCGTCCCCCGACATCGTCTGCCTGCAGGAGCCAAAGGCTGTCGATGCCGCGTTTCCGATCGAGGCGATTAACGAGGCTGGGTACGGCGCAATTTGGCACGGGCAAAGTGCGTGGAATGGCGTTGCAATCTTGAGCAAAGGATCTGATCCGATTGAAAGTCGCAGAGGTCTACCAGGTGACCGCGGTGATAAACAAAGTCGGTACATCGAAGCGGCGGTCTCGGGCATTTTGGTTGGTTGTCTCTATTTGCCAAACGGCAATCCGCAGCCAGGTCCCAAGTTCGACTACAAGCTCGCGTGGTTCGAACGGCTGATCGAATACGCGCAATATTTGACGGATAGTGCTCACCCCGTTGTGCTCGCCGGCGACTACAACGTCGTCCCCACAGACGACGACATTTATAACCCACGCTCGTGGCGCGATAACGCGTTGCTACGACCTGAAAGCCGTGAATGCTTTCGGCGCCTTGTAGCGCAAGGATGGACCGACGCGCTGCGCAGCGTGCACGGCGACGAGCGCATTTACACCTACTGGGATTATATTCGCCGGCACCGCGGCGCCGACTACGGTTTGCGGATTGACCATCTCCTGCTCAGTCCAGCGCTTGCCCCGCGTCTTAGGGATGCGTCTGTTGATGCTTGGGTGCGGGACCTTCCAAACGCCAGTGACCATGGTCCAACGTGGATCGAGATCGTGCCTGAACAACACGGACGTAGAACGAAAAACGCAAAATGAGGGCGACTCAGATACGGCATGAACTGGCCGTGATGCGAAAGCGAATCGACTTTGCAGCGTTCAGCGCGCACTGGACTCGCCGAAGAACGCAACTGCCATCCCCGTACCAGTGCCTTGACTTCGCGCGGTCATGAGTAGCTTGGGTTGTGCGTCTGACATTTGGGTCTTACGCATAACCAAAAGGCAAATCATGACCTACCAAGGCAGTTTTAACGACCTCATCTACGCTAAGAACGATCGCACGCCGAGCGTCGCACGCTACCGTATCGCGTGTTTTGATGACGGGGCCGATATGCGCGCAGTGATTCATCTCGCGCATTTCGCGAATCCTGTATTATCTTCGCAAGGGATTGATGCCGACACCGATGCAGCACTCAACAAGATCATCGATATTCACTTTGGTGGTGTTCGTATCGACCACGTTCATCTGGTCGTTGAAGCGGTCGACGGCATGTTTGAATATCCGATCGATTTCGATGCAAACGAGTTCCATCGGCGCGGCAACCCTGCCACGCTTCAAGGTTCGGGGAAGTCTCAAGCTTTAAGCATCGATAGTAAAGACGTCGTCGGCGGTTCGGTTAGCTTCTTCGCGTCATCCGTGAAACGTCATGCGCTGAGTGCAGCGGTCGAGAACGCGTTACGGTGACTGCCTCCGTTACAAACTAGCGGTGTCACTCAGGTGACGTCAGTCCTCCAGCGGCGACTCGGTTCGCCGCTGGACGTGCGGTCGAGGTTGGCACCCTCACGACTACTAGAACACTTATTGGCCGTGATCACCAAGCAAAGAGCCCCGATATGCAAATCTTAAGCGAAGTTGAACGACAGGCAATCCGCGCAGTGGCCGAGGGCGACCGATCGCAACTTGATTGTGCGCGCCGTGCGTTTCACCGCGCCGCTCCGCGCTACGGAGTCGCGTCCTGTGTCGAACTGCAGTTTATGTCCGAAGTCCTGACACCCGTCCCCGACCTACTAATTCGATCGAACTATCGACGGGCGCTACTACGGCAATCCGCTTAGCTGTTGCGTGTTTCCCGACGGACGTTTCGTTCGTCGGCTCTTCGTCCTCGCTTCACTACGACTTCACCGTGCGCTTACTTAGATTCTACAATTTCGAGAACCGAGGGGCCTAGAAATCCACGTGCTCGTTCGGTTCGCAGTTTCACCGACCGATCGGCCATCTTCCCCTACTGGCTACGCCAGCCAAGGGCCGCCGCTTTGGTCAAGTGACGTAAACGGCATACACCAGCGCGCCAATAAAATAGCAGAAGCAACCAATGCTCGCCATGAGTGAAACGCGCCGGTAGGGCACCGGCGCCCCCGATCCCCGGGACTTACGTTGCACCCAGCTACGACTGCTAGAAGCCATCGCTAAACCGATACCGAATGCGCCCGCTATGACGCGTAGGTTGGCAAAGTTGTTCCAGATAGCGCCATCGATAATCATAAGAAGGAATAACACGCCGACTAAATTCACTTCAGGATCGACACTCGTTTTTGGCATAGCGATGGATTCATCCGGTTTAGGAATTTGGCGTCTATATGCTTCGAACGAACTTTTTTGTCATGCCCGAAGGTTCGTCAATATGTAGTTCTTGACGACAGTAATGAGCCGAGAGCATCGCAACGATCGTGATCCACGTAACGCAACCATGTGCGGCCTGCTAAGCCGCAAGAGCCGCCCTCCAACTTGCCTCGAGCGAACCGTTCGACGGCATTATGCGCAATGTCAATTCGCGGCAGCTAGACGTGCTGCATCCAAAAACTACCGGGCGGAGCGTAATGCAGATGGCCAGTAGCGTATTCCCAAAAATGGCCAACCGGATTTTCTCGTTACGCCTTCGATTAATGGTAAATCCCGAGACGAGCAAGCGTCGCAGCCCGGCATGTCTCCACCAAAAATCATCTACACGATCATTACGGGAACGAACGGCACGCCGAGCAACCCCCTGCGGAAATTCGGAAACAAAGGTACTCCAAAATTTTTGCAGGCCTGCACGTCTAAGCCATCGATGCGCGAGGCTTTAACGTAAGCGACCCTTTCGTTACCGCGTGAGCAGGCCCTTGACCGTGCTGACAATCCAGGGAACCAAGCCTCGCCGAGCCGCCGTGCGCACCAATTGTCCCGGTCCTAAAACAGTCCCCACGATCAGCCCGGCAGCTATAAGGCCAGCGTAGGGCGTTTGCAAAAACACCGGACCTTGCGGGGTGTCTGTTGGGACAAGCCGTCGGCGTGGCCTGCCAACCAACGAGGTGACGTGATTGGCGGCCACCAGCTCCGCTCGGGTAGCCGCCATGCGCGCAAGAATTTCTGTTTGAGACGGGTTCTCAGCACGGGTCATTGCAACGCCTCTTTAACAGCAGCTACGTCGTTTTGAGTCTCGGACCGGAGCGTTTTGAACGGCTCTGTAGGCTTCTGGGTGCGCACAACGAGAAAGGCGCTGATCGCCACCACCAACCACAAACCAGCGA
>NZ_FCOC02000018.1 GCF_001544455.2 Caballeronia sordidicola | reverse complement strand
GCTGAACCGCTTGAACGCGGTCTTCGTACGAGTACATGGACTACCTCCAGGTAGTCCAAGATTTTGTCCGCACCCCCCGTGGGTCAGGATTCCGTGCAAACCAACAGCCATAGCGCCTTGCTGGACGTTTTGAAGGTGCATTCGGTATCCCTGGTCGTCATGGAGGCGACCGGGGGATACCAATCCGCCTGCTGCTGCGCACTTCAGGCCGCAGGGCTTACCGTAGCGATAATCAACCCACGGCAGGCCAGAGACTTCGCCCGCGCAATGGGCCGACTCGCAAAAACGGACAAGGTCGACGCGCTGGTCCTCGCTGAACTGGCAGAAGTGATCGATCGGCGCGAGGACAGAGAACGCTTCGTCACACCTCTGACCAATGACGTACAGCAGAGATTGCGAGCACTGGTTGCGCGCCGTCGACAACTAGTACGCCTTCAGGTAGGAGAACGTCAACGAAAGTATGCAGCACACGCCGCTGTTGTAGCAGGAATCGCCGAGCTTATCGACGTGATACGCCTGCAGATTGAGCATATCGATGCGCAGATCACGGAACATCTTCGCATACACAACGCAGAGCTTTCCGGACTGCTGCAGACGATCAAAGGCGTTGGGCCTGCCACGACAGCTGTCCTTATCTCCGAGCTACCGGAACTTGGACACATCAAGGCGAAGCAGATTTCCTCTCTCGTCGGCGTAGCGCCGATGAACAGGGACTCAGGCATCTCACGCGGAAAACGGGACAGTCTATGGAGGCCGCGCTACGGTGAGAAGCGCCATTTATATGGCCACCATTGTCGCAATGCGTTACAACCCCGTTGTCCGGGCATGCTACCAGCGGCTCGTCAAAGCCGGTAAGCCGAAGAAAGTCGCCATCGTAGCCTGCATGCGCAAGCTGCTGATCATCATGAACGCGATGGTGAAAAGTCGCCAGCCGTGGGATATCCAAAAAGCAATTTCCGTCAGCGCCCCTTCACCCGCGCCCCGCTAATCTCGACCGCGCATCTGCAGGGCCGAGCGCCCTTAGAAGTTCACAGTGCTCCGCCGTCTGTCCGCAGCAATCTACCACTTGCTGAAGCACGCGCCGCATACGGTGAAGGTCACGAATCTTGCCCTCTATATCATCCAGGTGGGCACGCGTCATACGGTCGGCATTCGAGCAAGGTTGCTCAGGGTGATGCGCGAGCGCGAGCAATTCGCGAATCTCATCTACGGTAAAGCCAAGTTCCCGGCCTCGCCGGATGAAGGAAAGGCGTTCAAGGGAAGCGTCGTCGTATTGTCGATAGCCGTTGCTTGCCCGACTGGCAGCAGGCAAAAGGTCGACCTTTTCGTAGTAGCGGATCGTTTCGATATTGACCGCTGAAAGCTGGCTCAGGACACCGATGGAATAAGTGCTGGTCATGGCTTGACTCTGTAGTAACTGCAGGCTTCAGGATACTCTTTTCGAGACTCGTCGGGAGACCACCATGCCGGGACACTGCTGTCACGATTGTGACGACCAACCGAGCCAGCAGCACGCAGGCTATCGTAGGCTGCTCTGGCTCGCTCTGGCCATCAACAGCGCCATGTTCATCGTCGAAGTGCTGTCGGGACTTCGGGGCGGATCTGTATCGCTCCTGGCTGATTCGCTCGACTTCCTCGGCGACGCAGCCAATTACGGTATCAGCCTTTTCGTCTTGGGATTGAGCATCGCTACGCGCGCACACGCATCCCGACTCAAGGCAGTGTCGATGCTGGCGTTCGGCGTGTGGGTACTCGGCCTGGCGGCCTGGCACCTCTTCAGCGGCCCGGTGCCGAGTGTTCCGACCATGGGGATTGTCGGAATGTGTGCGCTTCTCGCGAACGGCGCAGTGGCGGGGCTACTGTTTGCGTACCGGGACGGAGCAGCAACATGCGCAGCGTCTGGCTGTGCACCCGTAATGACGTACTCGGCAACATCGCGGTTCTACTTGCTGCGCTCGGTGTGTTCGGGACGGGATCTTCCTGGCCGGATTTGCTCGTCGCGGCAGTCATGTCAACGTTGGCGTTGACGTCGGGGGCACACATCCTTCGCCAGTCCAGCTCGGAACTACGCGAACACGGAAAGGCACGTGGAGCTACCGCCGGGCTCTGACCACAGATGCGGCGCGGTCGCCACCAGCGATGCTGAAGTTGATGATGCAGATGGCGCGCGAAGGAAATAAACGTCGGCCGCTCTGCCAGCGGCTCGCGCGCTTTTTAATACGTTGCCTGTCGCCGGCCGGGCGCTAATCTGCCGCACACCAATTTCCCCCTCAAATGCCCGATTCGTGTCCGCCAATGCTTCGTCGGCGGACACACCATCTTAGGGAATGTCATATAGGGTATCGAGCCAGCGATACCCCCATCAGATCACCGACATGCCACTTGCTGCAGCGGGTCGAATAACGGCGCCTTCATCAGGCATGCATCGCCATGCTTGACAGTCAAGACAGTTGCTGACGCCACAACCAAACCTTTAAAAGCCCAGTCAGGTGGAGGCCGCAGGCGGCCTCCACATTCGCGCTCGCCGCGCGGCGGCTCATCCCGGTCAAACCCGACGCCTTGCATTCACCAGTCTCCTGAGTTCCCGCCCGACACCCGCGACCGTAGCCGATGGCGGGCAAACGTCAAGGGGCGAGGGACCGTGTTGCCCGCACCCCTCCCTCGCCTTTTTTCCTTGACGTTTGCCCGCCATCGGCTCCTTGAGTCGCACGGGCGCGAACTCAGGAGACTGGCGGCAGCAAAGCCAGCCCCGGGTTCCACCAGGACGAGCCCAACCCCTACAGCGGGGCGAATCTTGGAGCCCGGTCAGCGCAACACCGATCAACCCTTTTTTGATTGTTTCTCTCTCTGGAGACTGACATGCAACTCGCTTCTTCCTTCCGTTACGGCTCCCCGATGCTCCGCGCCGATTCGCCCCTGTCGGACGACCAGATCCGCCGCGTCGCCCCGTCCATCTTCGCAGACGGCAAGCACCAAAGCCGCTCGGAGCGCTACACCTACATCCCCACCATCGACGTGCTGCGCGGTCTGCGCAACGAAGGTTTCCAGCCCTTCATGGTGTGCCAGACCCGCGTGCGCGATCTGGACAAGCGGGAGCACACGAAACACATGCTGCGCCTTCGCCCCGCCACCGAAATCACAGGTCAGGACGTCAACGAAATCATCCTCCTCAATTCTCACGATGGCAGCAGCAGTTTTCAATTACTGGCCGGTGCCTTCAGATTTGTTTGCCACAACGGCATGGTCGCCGGGGACACCGTGCGCGATATCCGTGTGCATCACAAGGGTAACGTGGTGCAGAACGTCATCAACGGTGCGTTCGATGTGCTCGACGGCTTCGATCTGATCCGCGAGCAGAAAGACGGCATGCGCACCATTGAACTGAACCGCGACGAGCAGCACGCCTTCGCCCGGTCCGCGCTCGCGCTGCGCTATGACCCCACCGACGCCGAGGCCCCTGCCCCGATCATCGAAAGCCAGTTGCTGGCCCCGCGTCGCTTCGAGGACCGCCGCGACGATCTCTGGACGGTTTTTAACAAGGTGCAAGAGCACTTGACCAAGGGTGGCCTGCATGGACGCTCACGCAGCGGACGCTCCATGTCCACCCGCCCCGTCACCGGCATCGACCAGAACGTGAAACTGAACCGCGCGCTGTGGATGCTCGCGGAGGCGATGCGCCAGATGAAGGCGTAAGCACGGCACGCGGCAGCCCATCGCCGCCTGATGCCGGTTCATTCCGTCAGGACTCCTATCCGGGTCCGGCCCTGACGGTATCCCGCAGCACCGTGACCCGGAACCTTCTTTTTTCTATCTGGAGTAAATCATGCAAGTCGAAGTCAACACGCATATGAACGACACCGCAAACGCCGCCGAAGCCGACACCGTCACAGACGCGACGGCTAACGCTGGGCCGCTGCTCGAAACCAGTTTCGGCAACGAGCAGCCGGTCGTGACCGTGCCGTATTCCGCCCTGCGGCGCTCGCCGCTCAATGCCCGTACGAAGCCGCTATCGGGCATTGACTCGCTCGCCACGAACATCAGGGCAAAAGGGCTGCTCCAAAACTTGGTCGTTCACGAACTGAAGGGCTCGCGAGGCAAACATCGCAAGTTTGGCGTCTGTGCCGGTCAGCGCCGACAGGCCGCACTCGACCTGCTGTTCGGGCAGAAGCACATCACCGCCGACTATCCGGTCCCGGTGCGCATCGTCAGCGAAGGCGAAGCCCTCGCCGTTTCGCTGATCGAGAACAGCGAACGCGAAGGACTCGACCCGTTCGACGTGCTGCGCGCCTACCGGATGCTGGCCGAGGAAGGCCGCAGTATCGACTACATCGCGGCCCTGTTCTCGGCAGCGCCGATCACGGTAAAACGACGCATGAAGCTCGCCAGCGCCTCCCCGAAGCTGCTCGCACTGCTGCGCGAAGACGCCATCACGCTCGACCAGCTTTCGGCACTTACGCTCACCGATGATCACGAAACGCAGGAACACATCTGGTTCGACGCGAACGAATGGCAACGCCAGCCCAACTATCTGCGGCAGGCGATCACGCGCGCCGAGATCGATGCGAGCCGCAGCCGCCTCGTTCGCTTCGTTGGCCTCGCCGCCTATGAGGGAGCGGGCGGATACGTTCGTCGTGATCTCTTCAGCGACGACGAAAACGCCGGATACATTGCCGACGCGGAACTCCTACAACGCCTTGCCGCCGCGAAGCTCGACGCCACCGCCGAAGCAGTCCGGGCCGAGGGCTGGGGCTGGACCGAACAGCGTATCGAGCGTGACGTGCTGGAACTGAACCGCTACGGCAGACTGCTACCGCTGCAACGCGCCCTCACCGAGGACGAACAGCGGGAGATGGACACGCTCACCGCACAGCAGGACGAACTGACCGAAAAGTTTGACGTCCTCGGGGAGGACGACGAGAACGCCTACGAGGAAGCCGAACGGCTCGAAACCGAGATCGACCGGGTGAGCGCCGCCCTCATCGCGCTCGAAAACCGCCTCGTCGTGTGGGACGCTCAACAGATGGCCGAAGCGGGTGCCTTCGTGATGGTCAGCCTACAGGGGCAACTCGTGATCGAGCGCGGCCTGGTGCGCCGCGAGAACAGCGCGGCACTGGACGCAGCAGGCGCGACCGTGACCGGCACGCCGGAAGCCGAACGCGCATCCAGCGCGACGGAGGAACGCGAAGCGAAGGAGAAGCCAGTCCACAGCGCGAAGCTCTGCCAGCGTCTGACCGCACATCGCACTGCCGCCGTTCATGCGGAACTGATCGCACAGCCCTCCGTCGCCCTCGCCGCCCTCCTGCAACGCCTGATTCCGGAAGTCTTTCCGGAACGGTATGGGATCGGCTTCGCGCCGCATGCGCTTGCACTGTCGTGCAACAGCAACCGCGAGAACCTGCTCGGCGCGGCGGACGACCTGCCCGCCAGCACCGCGTGGAGCCTCATCGAGGTGCAGCGCGAGCGGTGGAGCCGCGAACTCCCCACGCGGCGCGCAGACCTGCTGCCGTGGCTGATCGAACAGGACCCCGGCACGACCCTGCTCGACCTGCTCGCCTTCTGCACCGGCACCCTGCTCGACGGCATCGCCGGGGAGGAAAAGCCCCATGCCATCAATGCGCTCGCCAGCGCGCTGAACCTCGACATGACGCGGTACTGGACGCCCACGCGCGCCTCGTATTTCGATCACGTCAGCAAGGCGCGCATCGCCGAAGTTGTCGCCAGCGCCGTGTCACCGAAGATCGCCGCCGACCTCGGCAAGATGAAAAAGGTCGACGCGGCAGCCGCTGCCGAACTGCGGCTCGCGAAGTCCGCATGGCTCCCGGAAGTCCTCACCGACCGCGAAGTCCCGGCAGCGCGCTCCTACGGCGTGGCCCGTGACGCGGATGAGGATGACGACGAAGAAGGCGACACCGGCGACGAAGCGCTGCAGGACGGCGACGCGTACGGCGATGACCACGGTACTGGCCACGCTAATGAGCCCGCTAATGAGCCCGCTAATAAGCCCGCTAATAAGCCCGATAACGACCGGATCAACGGCACGGAACCCGGCGAAGGTGTCGGCTCCCCGTCACCGGTGGACGGTTCGACCGGAGCACCTGAGCCAGCCGCGACGGGTGGCAACGGTGCGCTGCCCGCGTGGCCGTTCCCAACCGCTGCAACCGTCGCGAGTGTACCGCCCGCAACGCCTACCGATGGCATGTCCATGGCGCAGGACGCTGCGTAATCCGCGCAGGTTCCGCCGGTCAGTCCGGTGGAACCTGCTTGACCGGGTGCAGCCCGGCAGGACTGCACCGCCCCTACCCGCATGCCGTCAGCGGCATGCGCACATTCAAGGAGAGGCAATCATGAAAAAATCCATCAAGGTCATCGTGAGCGCGATCAATCACGATTCCGGCCACGTCTTCACGACCGCCGTTGAAGTGACGGACGACGAATACGGCAACGGGAAACACTTCCACGTCGCGCTCGGTCGGGCCGCAGAAGCCGGCTTCGTGTCGCCCCTGATCGCCGTCGAGGCCGACGATCTGGTCCGCCTCGCGATGGAGATCAGGTCAGTCATTGCACAGCGCAACGCTGCGCACTAGCCCATGATGCGACAGGCCGGGAATCCGCTTCCCGCTTGTCGCACCCTGTCGCGCCCTGCCCTATCCCCGCCATACGGCCAGCCAGACGGCCGTCGCTGCCGCACTGCCCAGCGCAACCAGCGCGACCGCCATCATGGCCTGCAACGCACGCCAGTACCTCCGCTCCAGAGTTTGCGCCCCGACCTGCGCCTGCTGACCCGCTTCCTGCGTCGCCCGCTCGAAAGCCGCAACGGCCCCGTCAAGTCGCGCGCGTTGCTCGCGTGCCGCGATGGCGAACGCGCCCACCAGACGATTACCCGCTGCACGCGCGATCCGGTTAGCGGCACGGTCCACCAGCGCTTCGAGCGCGGCCTCGTTCAGCCCCGCGAGAGCGGTCCGGTATCGTTCCTCGTGCTCGCGGATCATGTGCTCGGCAAGCCGTATCGTTTCCTTGCAGCGCGCGAGTGCATCCCGGTGCTGCGCCATCAGCCCATCCGTCGCTTCCCTCGCTTCGGTGCGCATTGTGTCGAGGCCGCCCTCGCCAACTTTCCTGATGCGATCCGGCATCACCTCGTACAGCCGCGCATAGTATTCGAGCACGGCGAGCACCGACCAGAGCGCATCGTTATCGCGCAGGTTCAGTGCAGCCGACACGCGCCGCATGCGCGCGATGCTCGCGTCGTCCGGGACTTCGCCCGACACGTCGAGGAACAGGCGCGCAAGCGGATCAGGTGGGTGCGCACGCCGCGAGCGCCCCGGACGTCGCGGGTGTGCCGAAGGTCCCAAGAGTCGGTCAGCCATCGGCGATGGCCCCGGCAAACATCGCGTCATAGAGCGAGCGCCAGCGCAACAGTTCGGCGCGCTGCCCGATAGGCAACGTCTCTGCCGCCTTGCGCACCGACAGTCGCTGGCTGCGCAGGTCGTCGGCCACACGATCCGCAAGGTCGGGAAAGTCGAGTGACTTCCCCCTCGCTTCGATGCCCTTGCGGATGTTCGAATCCTGATAGAGCGTGAACTTGTCCGCCGTGCCGAAATAGCCGTTGCGCACGACGTGGGTTGTCGCATCGGCAAACGTCGCGCCGAACTCGCGCAGCAGTTCCAGACTGTCGCGCTGCCGGTTGATGACCCAGAACACGACCAGCCGCCGCGCCAGTTCGTCGAGCGTGTTGGCGAGCGTCGCGCCGTATCGCGCCACGCCCGCCTGATTGCGTGCCGCCGTATTGACGATCACCACCGCGTCACGCTTCGCGTCACAGTAGTTGACGAGTTCAATCCAGCCGTCCGCGTCATCGAGGTCGAACGCCGCGCTTTCGATCTCCGCATGAATCGCCTTCATCACATCCGGATTCGATGTGTCCGTCTCGACCAGTACGAGGTTCGCATCGCGCCGTTGCATGTGGTCGGCCAGCGCCAACGCGACGATGCTTTTGCCCACACCGCCCTTGCTGCCGCCCACCAGATAGATGGGCCTGAGGGTCGTTGCCATAGCCGTCCTTTACAGATCGTCGGTATCGGGTTTGATCGCAAATGCGAGCGAACCCTGTACCGGCTTGGGTTGCGGTTTGACTTCTGTTTTTCCCCCATGCGCACGCGCTTCAGTGCGTAGCTCATTACGCAGGCTGCTGTTCGTGCGTGACGCGCCGCCCTGCGCTACCCCGTGCGCACGGGGCAGTGTCGTGACCGTTCCCGTTGCGGGCGCTCTCGTCGCCGCACGTGCCGTGCTACCTGTGCTGTTTCCCTTCCTTCCCGAGCGCAGCGCATAACGGATCGTGCCAGCCGTGATATCGATGCCTGCCTGTTTTGCCTGCTCCGCGATCTGCTCCAGCGTATATCCCTTGGTTTGCGCACTACGGATATGGGCACGCATGTCTTTCATCGCATCACGCACGCCGAGACCGCGTTCGGCTTCGGGTTTCTCGGGTAACGCATCGAGCGTACGGGCAAACGCGTCCCATTGCGATTTCGTATAGACCTTGGCAACAGGCATCGCGACCTCCAGCGCACATCGGACCACACCGCCTGCGTACCATCGTGATCACGCACCACGCACCTGTCAACGCCATCTTTTTGCTCAGAAAGGCGCAGTAGGAACTCTGGGGAACTCGTGGGAACACGGGGGAACAGCGCACTTTTTTTCGCATGTCGTACGCACGCAACGTTTCCACCTCAACGCATGGCCGTTCGCCGCGCTTGCGCACGCCGTTTACGCCAGTCACGGACAGCTTGCCGCCCTAGTTAGGCAACACGTTTACGCAGAACGCGGAAAGCTTTACGCCGCGATATCGTCGCCCCAGGCGCAACCGCTTTGCACGTCCCTGTGAACCCTCAACGCGCGAGGTTCGCCATTTCTGCGGACGCATCACGCTCACCCTGCGTCTTGCGTTACACACGCGCGGGGCAAGTTCTGTATCCTCCGTGCGCAGGCGATGCGCTTTCGCCCGTTTTCCGGCTCGCAGCCGGAACGCATTGTATTGTTCCGCCGATCCGCATTTCTAACGCACGCGGTTTGCGCCGGGTGCGACCACCTTGACGCACATCGGTACTCACGAGGTACGCACCTCTGTACACAGGAGGTACGCAACTTTCTCGCACACCGTTTAACCTGAGCTGGGAGAGCATGACGCACGCGGCTACGCATTTTTTGCGCACCCGCAAGCGCACGGTGTTTACCCTTTCACAGCGATCGTTACGCAATTTCTTCGCACCGGCTTACGCACCGTTCCCACAGGGCCTGAACTGTCATTTGCGTGAAAGCCGCGACCTCTGCGCAAAACGTTTACTCCGGGCGACAAAAAGTGCAGTTA
This sequence comes from Caballeronia sordidicola, assembly GCF_001544455.2. GTDB lineage: Bacteria > Pseudomonadota > Gammaproteobacteria > Burkholderiales > Burkholderiaceae > Caballeronia > Caballeronia sordidicola. The sequence continues at coordinate 119,327 of NZ_FCOC02000018.1, read as the reverse complement.
AAACGAGTGATTGCAGGATAGGCTACCGCCGGTTTTGGGCGCCATGCGCCCTTAAACTACCACTACAACCGCAAGGATGCCGGCCTCCGTAACAGCCGGATCCCAGCCTGTCATCGGCACGCCATCCGACGCCGGTACCGTACGCAACAAACCCATCCCCGCAAACCACGCATGCCTACGGTTACAGCCCAACCCGAGCAGGTTTCGCTGCGCGCCGCACGCCTCGGTATCGCCACGAACGTTGCGTTGATGACGATCGAGATCGCCACTGGTTACCTGACCGGCTCGCACGCGATTGTGGCCGACGGAATCCACACGCTGGTGGATCTGGTAATCGACGCGATACTGTTTCTGCCGCTGTGGCTATCAAATCGAGCCGGCGTGGCGCCACCGCTCGCCGCCCGCCGGAAGGCATGGCTCCCCTCGACCGCCGCAGCCGCGGTGTTGATGCTGGTCGGCGGCGAGCTGATCTGGCAAGGCCTGTGCGCGACCTCGACCGACGGGGACATTTCACCGCCGGCTCAGACCGCGGCCATTTTCATAGCGATCCTTGTCATCTGCACCCGCGAATACGTCGCGCGCCATTTCCATATGGCCGCCGGACAACTGGATCCAGCAGAGACCGAAGCGGCAGGCCTCTTGACCGCCGGAGCCTGGCACGCGAGGGCAGATGCGGTGTCAGCCGGCGCAGCTGCTATCGGGGCAGCGGGAACGTTGGGCGGAATTGCGCATCTGGACCAATTGGCCACGCTGCTGATCGGCAGCCTGATGCTTGCAATGGGCCTACTGCAGGAAGGAAACCGGATCAAGGCGTATTACCGGCGCGCCTGAAGACATCTCGAGCACGCCGATGCCGTTATGAGGGTCCCCTGCCGGATCAAGACTCCGCAAGCCGGGCTAACCATACGAACCGGCCGCCCGTGCGCCACATCATCCCCGCCGCCGGAATCGTGCTGGCTGCACACATTGGCGTACTCATACTGATTCTCTACACCCGTGATCAGCCAGTCGAGCGGCCAATCGAATCACACACCATCAGTGCCGAATTAATCAGCGAAACCCCGGCGCCCGTCGCAGCACCTGCGGCATTGAAATCGTCAGCGCCGCCTCAGCCAGCACCGCCCAAATCGCATCCAAGACCACATCCGGCCGAACACCACGTGTCCACAGTCAAGTCGACGCCCACGCCCGCCAAGCTTAGCGATACGCCGTCTTCGATTGCCCCTGCAACGCCTGCCGATTCTCCACCGACACCGGCAACACAGGCAACACCTGCGGCCACACTACCTGCAGCGCCCGTGATCAGCCGGGAAACAATGACCATCAACGCCCCGAAGGATGTTGCACATCTCGACTGCGATATCGCCAAGCCAGCATATCCCCCTCTGTCGAAGCGCATGAATGAAACCGGCACGGCAGTCGTCCATTTCGTGGTTGGTCTGAGCGGCAACCTCGAGGACATCAAGCTACAGAAAAGCAGCGGCTACTCGCGCCTCGACAACACGGCACTCGAGGCCATGCATGCAAGCGCCTGCCATCCCTACATGGAAGACGGCAAGCCCGTCCGGGCAGCCTATTCGCAACCGTTCGCTTTCAACTTTAGCAACTGAACCACTTATCTGAAGAAAGGGAAATCAACATGGAGCACTACGGCCTGGCCAACGTCTGGCAACAAGGCGACTTCGTTACGCGAAGCATTCTGATCGCCCTCATCCTGATGTCGCTGCTGTCATGGACAGTCGTTCTTCTCAAATTCTGGAACGTGGTCCGCATCAAGCGGGTAACGCGCGACACCGAGCGCTCGTTCTGGCATTCCGACAATTTTGAAGCAGGCCTGCAGAAACTCGTCGGCAACAGCGCGTCATACGCAGGAAACCCATTGCTTGCACTCGCCCTCTCCGGCAAGGAAGCAGCCGAGCATCATCACCAGACTCAGCCGCACCTGCACGACCGCATGGACATCTCCGACTGGGTCACGCGCTGCCTCAAAGACACCATGGACGAGATCGTGACCCGCCTGCAGGCGGGTCTCGCGATCCTGGCCTCGATTGGCAGTACCGCCCCGTTTGTCGGGCTGTTTGGTACCGTCTGGGGCATCTACCACGCGCTGATCTCGATCGGAGCCTCCGGGCAAACGAGCATCGATCACGTGGCCGGCCCGGTCGGCGAATCGCTGATCATGACGGCTTTCGGACTGTTTGTCGCCATTCCGGCCGTGCTCGGCTACAACGCTCTCACTCGGGCCAACAAAGGCATCGTGTCAAAGCTGCACCGCTTCGCACATGGCCTGCATGCCTACTCTGTAACAGGTGCACGGCCGAGTTCCCAGACTGGACGTTCTGAACTTCGGCTTGCCGCCACTAGCACGGCCGCAGTGGAAGCTGGCAATGGGACGGCAAAATGGCAATGAGCCCCTTCTCGGACGACGAAGACGACGACCTGATGGGCGAGATCAATATGACGCCGCTGGTCGACGTCATGCTCGTCTGCTGATCATCTTTCTCGTGACGGTTCCGGCGATTCAGCATGCAGTCAAGATCGATCTGCCGCATGCCAGCAGCCAACAGGAAGATGTGAAACCTGCTCACGTTGATGTTTCAATCCAAACAGACAGCACGGTTTTTTGGAATGATCACCCCGTTGATGAAGCTATGCTGTCGGCTCGAATAGCACAGGCCGCACAAACCACGCCGCAGCCGGAACTGCATCTGCGGGCCGACCGCAAAGTCCCGTATGAGAAAGTGGCTGATGTGATGTCGGCGGCACAGTCCGGCGGACTGACCAAGATCGGCTTCGTAACCGATCCTGTCACATCACCCAACGCAAACATCAGTCAAAGGCCTTAGATTCGCATCAAGTTGCAAGGTTATGGGTTCCTCACCCACCTGCGAGCGTGACGAAGCAAACGTTAGGCGCCCCCCGTTAGACGCGCCCAGCACAATACCCGTTGAGAAACGTTCGACCTTTCGATCCTTCTGATCACGACCGCCAACACACGACTCGCGTGAGCAAGACCTCCGCCATGCCGGTAGCTGATCCAAATACAAGGCCCATTGACCCGCACGTCACGTTCGCAGACGCCATCGCCCCCCACTGTAACGACCGCATCCGCGAGTCTGTTTAATGGCTGGCAGTAAACAGCAGCGAAAGCCCGTACGACGACATCAGCCCACCGCCAATCCCCACCTGAACGTGTCCGGCTGCACCCGTGCCACAACGATATGCGCCCGGTCACTGTCAATGCCATGCAAAATGCCGCGACGCGACGCTTATCACAGGAACCCACGGCAGCGACGGACTCGCCAACACGCGCGAGTAGTCGCATCAGGACAGCGTGCTGGCACTCCCTGCATCGACGCTCGGCATCGAGCTTCAGCCCGATGCGATGTTGCGCAGCGATTGCGAAGTCGGCCGCGCCAACATTATCGAATTGCCAATGCCCGGCCAGATCTACGCCGCGGTCACCACGCACGAGCCACTGCGCGCGATTAATGTAATGCCGTCGGCTGCTACAGCTACGAACCGATTCTCTAGCGTCGCTCGAACCCTGCATCGAGGATTCGCCGTTTCAGTCCGTGCTCACACCGCCCGACGCCCGCATCTCTGGGACAGGGTCGCTTTGCTGGTCATCCGTGATCGACACGATGCGCCCGTCGCTCATGTGCACAACGCGATCCGCCGCGCCGAAGAAGCGGTCATCGTGCGAAACCGCAATCACGGTGCGACCCATGCGTTTGAGTTCCGGCAGCAACTCGCGATAAAACACGCTGCGGAAGGTCGGATCCTGATCCGCCGCCCACTCATCGAGCATAATGATCGGCCGCGCTTCCAGCATTGCGTGCACCAGCGCGAGACGCTTGCGCTGTCCAGTCGATAAATCGGTGGTGCTGAAGGCACCGTTTTCCACGTTGACCTTATGCGCGATTTCCAGACGCGCCAGCGTGTCGCGCGCGAGCTGCATGTTGGCGTCGTCGTCGGTGACGAAGTCGTCAAACAGGAAATAATCGGCGAACACGGTGGAAAACAGCTGGCGATAGCCGTCGGCGTCGTCATGCGTGACGGTCCGATCGTTGAGCAGCAACTCGCCTTCCTGCGGTGCATACAGGCCCAGCAGCAGCTTGACGAGCGTGGTTTTGCCACAGCCGTTCTCGCCAACGATAAACACGATCTCGCCGCGCTTAACTTCCAGATCGACCGGCCCCAACGCAAAACCGCGCGCGCCCGACGGTGCTGGAAACGTGTATGAAGCTTGGCGCAGCGTGAGCGTTTCGAACGCGGGCAGCGGCACGTCGGGCGCATCGATCAGCAGATCCGGCTCGTTGCTGCGGAATTCGGCGGACAGCTCCGCGATGCGCTTGAACGACACTTGCGCCTGGCCGAGCGCGGGCAGCGCGCTCGACAACTGCTGCACCGGGCCTTTCACATAGAGCAGCGTAATCACGAAACCGCTCACCACCGACGACGCCACGCCAAGGCGATGCTGCAAGACCACCATAAGCCCGATCACGACGAAAAACAGCACCGATGACGTACTTTCGTGCACCCAGAACAGGCTCATCGCACGCGTCTTGAGGCTGGCGATCAGATCGACCGCGCCGCCCAGTTGCGCGGCATACACGCGGCGACGGCGGCCGCGATTCATGCGCAGTTCCTTCGCGCCTTCGGTGATCGAGCGATATTGTTTCTGCAGATCGTCCTGCGCGTCGCGCACCTGATCGTAATAGCGCGTCCAGCCGCGCCGCGCCCAGCGCGCCATCATCAAACCCGCGAGAATTGCGAACGCCGCGAGGCCGAACAGCAGCGGCGACAACACCAGCAGATAGACGATGCAACCGAGCGTCAACGCCAGCGCAATCGCATAGGTCGAAAAATTAAACGTGAACGCGCTTATGGTATCGATGTCGCCGTTGAGTGTCGCCAGCAGTCGATGCACGCGGTAATTTTCGATCGCCGCCAGCGGCGCGCAAACGATGCGCGAAGAAATATCCTTGCGCAGCGCCGCGATCACTTTCTGTCCGACCACACTGTTAGCAAGGCCCGCCACCAGATTGCCGCCGACGGTCAGTGCGCACAGTCCGACGAAAGACCATGCAGTGCGCTCGCTAACGCCACTCGCCTCGTGCAAACCGTCGTTGACGGCGGCGAGCAGCCAGGCCGTCGAAAAACCGCCGATGCAACCCATCACCGTCGCGAACAGCGTGAGCGGCCAAAAGCGGCCGATCAGGCGCAGTGCATCGCGCATGACGTGAATCGCTGGCGCGGAGGTCGGCACCACTCGCGAAGGGCCGCCGTATTTCGTGTCACTCATGGGATTGCTCCTTATTGCGTGTATTTCGTGTGCAACGCACTCAGCGGCCGAGGGACCACATCAGATACAGGCCGCCGGCGATCATCGCGAGCAGGCCCGCCGGCATTTGCTGCGGAAACAGCACGTTGCGGCTCAGCCAGTCGGACACCACCATCAGCAGCGCACCCAGCAGCGCCGACGCCAGCAGTTCGGGCGCGGCACGCCTCAAGCCCATGCGGCGCACCACATGCGGCGCCATCAGCCCGATGAAGGACAGTGGGCCGACGATCATTGCCGCCGCCGCGCTCAGGAGCGCCGCCAGCAGCAGGATCAGGAAGCGCGCGCGCTGCACCGGCACGCCCAGCATTGCCGCAACCGGCGCGCCGAGCGGAAAGATGTCGAGCCAGCGCATGCACAGCAGCGCCAGCACCAGCAGCATGACGGTTACGGCCAGCGCGAGCGTGGCAAGCGGCGCGTCGATCATGTAGGTCGATCCCATCAGCAGATTGCGCAGCATCGGCGCATACGGCCCGCTGCCCGCGATCACCAGACCGAACACTGCCTGCGACAACGCACCGACCGCGATACCCGCGAGCAGCAGTTGTTCCGTCGCGAAGCCACTGCGGCGCGCGAGCGCGAGCATCGCCAGGAGAGTCGCGAACGCTCCCGCGCCGCAGGCCACGAACATCAGCGGTGCACTGGGCGTCTGCACCGCGAACAGCAGCACGATCATGCCGAGCATGCCGCCGCCACTGATACCAAGCACTTCGGGGCTCGCCATCGGATTGCCGGAAAGCCGCTGCAGCAGCGTGCCCGCCAGCGCGAGCAACGCACCGACCGCGAGCGCGCTTTCGATGCGCGGCGCACGCCAGTGCCACAGACCGCGCCACTCATCGGTGCTCGCCCAGTGCCAGCCCGCGATGCCGCGCCCGAAACCCGCAGCCACAACCACCGCCACCAGTAACGCGAGCGCGCCGCCAATCAACACGCGCCGCACGGCCAGCGGCGAACGCGGCGTCTGTGCACGGCCCAGATCGGCATGTGGCGGTGCGGCGCGCGCCTTCAGACGCGGCACGAGCCATAGCAGCAACGGCCCGCCGAACAGCGCCGTGGCCGCTCCCGTCGGTAGCAATTCGCCCGCGAGACCACCGAGTTGCTGAATCGCCTGATCGGTGACCCAGAGCAGTAGCGCGCCAATCACCGGAGCCCACACCAGCTGATCGCGCAAACGCCGGGTGCCACACGCACGCGCAATCGCAGGCGCAGCGAGGCCGATGAAGCCTATCACGCCGACCGCTGCGACCACGAACGCCGTCAGCGCGACTGCCGCAGCCAGTGCCAGGAAACGCGTGCGCGTGAGGGACAAGCCGAGACTGCGCGCACCGGCATCGTCGAGACCGGCGAGCGTAAGCGGACGCACCAGCGCGCCGCACACGAGCGCGCACACGAACACTCGCGGCAGTAGCCAGAGCGTCGTGTGCCAATCCTGCTGCGCTAGCGCGCCGCCGCCCCAGATAAACATCGCCGTGAGAGAGCGCTCGTAGATGATCGACAGCGCAAGGCTAATCGCGCCGCAATACAGGTTGACGATCATGCCGCCCAGCACTAGCGTCACTGGCGCGAATGCGCGCCGCCACGCCAGCGCGAACACGAATAGCATCGCCAGCGCGCCGCCCGCGAGCGCGACACCCTCGCGCCAGGCCGCAAGCCACGCGGGCGCCCACAGCGTCGCAAGCAGCAGCGCGAGATACGAGCCTGCCGAGACGCCCACCGTCATCGGTTCGGCAAGTGGATTGCGCAACACCTGCTGGAACACCACACCCGCCAGCGCGAGCGCTGCGCCGCACAGCAACGAAATTGCCAGACGCGGTAGCCAGCTGTAATGCACCAACATTTCGCGGATATTGTCAACATCGGGCGCAAACAACGCGCGCGTCCAATTGGCGGCTGGAAGATGCGCAGCGAGCCCTCGCAGCGTAAACGCCAGTGCGACGATCAGCAAAGCGAACAGCCCGAGCAGCGGACCGCGCGACTGCCAATCGTGGCCTCTGTCTTTTCCGTTACCCCGCGTCATCGAAAGATCACGCATGACGGGCCTCCTGCGACAGCACCACATTGGCGAGTTGTTGCGCGAAACGCGCACCGCTGTAGAGCGCGCCGCCTTGCGAAACTTTCGGCATGCTCGCCACGCGGCCCGCGCGCACGAACGGCAAGCTGTGCCAGAGCACCCCGTCGGCGAACGTGTCGCGCGCGGCGTCGGGCAGCGGATCGATGTACACGAGACAGGCGTTGGCGGCGTCGCTTGCCTCGGCGAGCCGGGTGAAATCGGTCACGGCGTAGCCACGCGCGTTGCTCGCTCCGCTCCACGCGTTGCGCAGTCCGAGCCGCATCATGACATCGCCGAAAAGGCTACCCGCGCCGTACGCGAGCAGATGGCGGTCATCGACGAATTCCACCACGAACAGCGGACCGGCGTTCGCACCCGCAAGACGTGCGCGCGCGGCCGCCAGTTTCGCATCGGCGTCGGCGATGGCGGCTTCGGCCTGCGGCGCGCGATCGAGCACGCGCGCGAGACGGCGCGTTTCCTGCGCAATCTGCTGCCACGGTTCGACACCGGGCGCGGACAGCGCGAGCGTGATGGTCGGCGCGATGCGTTCGAGTTGCGCGCGCATCGGCGCGTGTGCAGGCGTGAGCGCAAGCAGATCGGGCCGCAACTGTTCAAGCAGCTCGAAATTCGGCTGATAAAGCAGGCCGATATCTATCACGCCCTCGGGCAGCGGCGGCGCGACATTGGTGCGGCGATACCAGTCGGGCACTGACGTTGCAAGCGGCGTCACGCCCAGCGTGAGCAGAACTTCGGTCAACCCGAAGTCCATTACGACGATGCGTCGCGGCACCACGGACGCCGAAGGTGCCGCGGCGTGTGCCAACGACGCAAGCGGTGCCAGCGACAAAAACGGCGTGCATGCGACTCCCGCGGCGGCGAGCCGGAGCAAATGGCGACGTTGCATGGCTCGCTCCTTCAGCGCGGATAGCAGACCGGCACGCCGCCCTGCGGATGAGCGAGCGTATCCATCGGCACGCCGTAGATTGATTCGAGCACGTCCGGACGGCAGATTTCAGTGGGCGTACCTCGCACCAGCAGACGGCCGCTGTGCAGCGCCACCAGTTCATCGCAAAAGCGCGCCGCCATGTTGATGTCGTGCAGCACGACAATCACGCCGAGTCCGCGCTTCGCGCTCAGATGCTGCACGAGGCCGAGTACATCGAGCTGATGTGAGACGTCGAGCGCCGAAATCGGCTCATCGAGCAGCAGACAATGGCTGTCCTGCGCGACCAGCATCGCGAGCCAAACGCGCTGACGCTCGCCGCCCGAAAGCTGATCGACGTAACGATCGGCGAAACGCTCGACGTCGGTGAGCGCCATCGCATCGGCGACTTTCTGCGCGTCGTTCGCGGTAAAGCGGCCGAGCGCACCGTGCCACGGATAGCGGCCGAGCGCGACGAGTTCGCGCACCGTCATTCCATCAGCGGGCGGCGGCGTCTGCGGCAGATACGCGACTTGGCGAGCAAATGCGCGGGCGTCCCAGTTTTCGAGTGCCTCGCCCTCGAAGCGCACCGTGCCGTGCGTGGCAGCGTGCTGGCGCGCGAGCACGCGCAGCAGCGTGGTCTTGCCCGAACCGTTGTGACCGATCAGCCCGCAGACGCGTCCGGGCGCGAGACTCAGACTGACATGGGTGAGCAAGGCGCGCGCGCCGACCTGCACGCACAGATCATCGACCGCGTAGAGCGGCACCTCATCGCGCGGTGCAGTCGCCCGCGCGGCTTTCATCACTGACGTTGCCAAATAGGTGTACTCCTGACCGTAAAACGCCGCGCGTGGCTCAATGACCGTCCGTGCGCTCATCCTTCGACTACCACTGATACTTCGCCGTCCCCAGCACACCGATCTTCGAGCCGTAGTAGCATGCACCGCCCGAGCAGTACGCGACGTAAGTACGGTTCGTCAGGTTGGTCGCGTTGACCTGGAACCGCCAGTTGCGGATGTCGTAATGCACAGCCGCGTCGAGCAGCACCACACTGCCGACATCGAAAGTATTCGCCGTATCACCCGCCGACATGCCGATGTAACGCACGCCAGCGCCGAAGCCCAGACCGCGCGCCGGACCGCCGTGCAACGTGTAATCGGCCCAGAGGTTCGCCATATTGCGCGGCGCCATCGTCGGACGCTTGCCGACCTGCGACGCCGTGTTCGACTCCAGCACAACCTGATTCAGGTAAGTGTACGAAGCAAGCACCGAAAGATCGTCGGTGAGTTGCACGTGGCCTTCGAGTTCGAGACCGCGCGAGCGCACTTCGCCTGTCTGCACGGAAAAGCCCGGATGGTTCAGGTCGGTCGTCGCCACGTTGTGCTGCGTAAGATCGAAGATCGCTGCGGAATAGAACGCGTTATAGCTCTTCGGCTGATACTTCACGCCTACCTCGTACTCCTGCCCCGTGGTCGGCGCCAGCGCCTGGCCCGCGAAATTCACGCCCGTGGTCGGCTGGAACGACTTCGCATACGAGAAGTACGGCGCGATGCCACTATCGAACAGATACGAGAGACCGCCGCGCCACGTGAATGCGTGCGGCGTCTGGTTTTGCAGGCCAGTGCTCGAACCGCTCGTCTGGATGTTGGTCGAGGTCCAGTCGTTACGGATGCCGAGTGTGAGCAGCCAGCGGCGGTATTCGATCTGATCCTGCAAATACGCGCCGAGCTGATCGGTGGCGGTATCCACGCGCTTGGTGGTCGTATCGATCTGGCCGACCGTCGAAAAGTCGGGATCGAACGGATTGAGTGTGCCGACCGCGCCCGAGCCCGAATTCGTGCCACTCAAGAGACGCTGGTAATCAACGCCGAACAGCACCGTCTGCTTGACATCGCCCGTCGAGAATTTCGCCTGGAGCTGATTGTCCATCGCGAACTGGCTCAGGTGCTCGCGATCGAGAAACGCACTCATGGTGAGCACCGACTGATTCGTGCCCGCCTGCCAGGTGCCGAAGTACGACTGGCGATAATCCACATCGTCATGCATGTAGCGCGCGTTCGAGCGGAACGTGAAAACGTCGTTGATCTTCTGCTCGAACTTGTAGCCGAACGCGTACTGCGTACGATGAAAATAGTCGGTGTCGGTATTACCGATGTAGGTGCCGGGGCTGATCCGGCCGTTCGGGTTGTAGGAGGCCGTTCCCTGCACCGGCAGCGAGTCGAACAGGCCGCCCGCCGGATCGCGCTGATATTGCGCGTAGAGCGTGAGCCGCGTGTCGGCGTTCGGCTTGATCGTCACGCTCGGTGCCAAGGCGATGCGCTGATCCTTGACGCCGTCCACCTGGGTGTCGGCGTCGCGCCCGAGTCCGACGATCCGCCACAGCACCGTGCCATCTTTGTCGACCTTGCCGCCGACGTCGAAGGCAGCCTCGTAACGATTGTCATTGCCGAACTGCAGTTGGACCTCGTTCACCTGGTCCTCGGTCGCGAACTTCGAAACCATGTTGACGATACCGGCAGGACTGCCCGCGCCGTAGAGCACCGACGCCGGGCCGCGCAGCACATCGATACGCTCCAGCAGATACGGATCAATACGCGGATTGGCGTAGTACTGGCTCAGCTGTAGCGCGAGGCCATCCAGATACTCCGAGTAGTCGAAACCGCGTCCGCGCAGCTGGTCGAAGCGGAAATCGGTGGAATCCTGCGAATAGACGCCCGGCGTATAGCGCAGCGCCTGATCGACGGTAGTGACGCCCTGCCGGTCCATCTGATCACGTGTCACGACCGATACCGACTGCGGCACGCGCAGCAGCGGCGTGTCGGTCTTGGTGCCCGTCACGGTGCGCTTGGCGACGATGCCTGCGGTCGGCCCAGTCGGCGACTCGCGTTGCGACTCCACGTTCACGGCGGGCAGCGTGCTGTTGGCCGGCGTGGCTTGCGTCGAACGCGTGGTCTGCCCGTTGTGCGCGCCGGTAGTGCTGTCCGTGCTACTCGACTGCGCATGCGCGACCGCCGAAACGGCCAGTGGCATGCCCAGCAAGGCCAGCCGCACAGGAGAAAGCTTAAGTATGAGTCCGCGCCGCCCCGTCATATTGGTTTTTTTCATACGTTCCTTCATCGTTCTCTACCAGTTGAATGTTAATAATAATGAGTCTCATTAATTGTACAAAAGCTAAAAATGCCCTGCGCCGATGAATGGTGCAAGCATGCTGCGATTGTGCAGATAAGGGGGAACGCGGTGTTATGGTGCGCAAGCGGCCTGGGGCAAGAACAGAGTTCGAGCACGTGCTTGGCGACTTCAAATGATATAAGCTATTCCATCGTAGGAGCTGCCGATCTTATTTGCAAAACGGACATTTTTTGTCATATTCAAACGTTAAATATAAATTTAAATCCGAAACTGCCATCGGTGAAATATTGCCATAGTGAAGCTCTCTGCCGCCGTCCCCACTCCACCGAAAAGCAAACTGCCGCCCGTCTTTGGTCAGGCAATCGAATATGAATCGGGCGCGCGCGAAGTTGCGCATACGCATCCGCGCGCACAACTGCTCTACGCCACCAGCGGCCTGATCCGCGTACGCACGCCCGCCGCCAGTTGGGTCGTCACACCCAATTGCGCGATGCTCGTGCCGCCGCGCGTCGAACATGAGCTGGAGATGGTCGGCAAAGTCGGCTTTCGCACGCTCTACGTCGATCCTTGCCCGATGTGCGGCAACGAAGGCCGCCTGCTGCCCGTGAACGGCCTGCTGCGCGAAGCCATTCTGGCGATGGTTCGCGAACCCGCGCGCACGCGCGAACCGGGCAGCCTCGCCGAAGTCCTCACACATCTCATCATCAACCTGCTGACCGCGGCCGCGCCCGCCGACGAAATGCCGGGCCGCCTGCCGATACCTCAGCATCCGCGTCTGCAGCGCATCTGCCAGGAGCTGATTGACGCGCCCGCCAACAGCGATTCGCTCGACCATTGGGCCAATCGCTTCGGCGCCAGTTCGCGCACGCTCGCGCGGCACTTCCAGCGCGAAACCGGCATGCCGTTCGCGAAATGGCGCGAGCAGATGCGCGTGTCCGAAGCCATGTGCCTGCTCTCGACCAATACGCCGATCGACAAAGTCGCCGCTTACCTCGGGTACGCCGATACCAACTCCTTCGCCGTGATGTTCAAGCGCGTGCTGCATATGACTCCGCTGAAATACCAGTCGATGATGTGCGCCGCCATGCTCGTGGCATAGTGGCGCGGCTTTAAAGCGACTTCAGGGCGAGGCGCTATCGGCCAGCAGTTGCGCGCGCACCTCGGCAAGCACCTGCGGATGCCACGCGATCGCATCGTGCACCACCGGCACCTCGCGTGACTCGCGCAGCTGCGCCCCTACATCACGCCAGCGTGCCGCATCGTCGGCCGCCGGACGCGCCGTGTCGTGTGCAGCCCACCAACACGACAGTGGCACGCGGGGAGCACGCGGCCAGTGCGCGCGCAACGCCAGCGCCGCATTGGCCTGCGCAAGCGCCGCCGTTTCGAGCAGCGCGGTCGAATGCGCCGTCGCGGCTTCTGTACCCTGTCCGCGCTCCACCTCGTCGCCGGTTTGCGCGAGCCAGTCGGGCACGCGCGCGGCCAGCGTGGCGAGCTCTTCCGGATCGGCCGCGTCGCGCCAGCGCGTCGGCGCGTCCAACGACAAAGCAGATGCCTCGGCGTGAATCGAACTGTCGAGCAGCCCGACGAACGCGACCGTCTCGCCGTCTTCTTCCAGCAGGCACGCCGTTTCCACCGCAAGCATGCCGCCAAACGACCAGCCCAGCAGCGCATACGGCCCGGCGGGCTGCACAGCGCGGATCGCATCGTGATAATCGCGAGCAAGCGCGCCCAGACCGCCGAAATGCCATGCGGCATCGACATAAGCGGGATACTCGATGCCGATCACCTCGGCTTCGCCGTCCAGAGTCTTTGCGAGTGCTCGATAGCCCGCCACCAGCCCGTAACCCGGATGGATCGCGAACAGCGTGTGCGACGCGCCGCCCGAATTCAGGCGCACGAAGTTTCGCGGGAGCATCAGTTCTGCGGATTGTGTCGATCGCGTTGCATGCGGCTGCGCATCGAGCGCCGCCGCCAGATCCTCCAACACCGGATGCGCGAACAGCGCACCGATCGCCACGCCCTCGAAGCCCGCCGTGCGTGCCAGCTCTGCCACACGAAGCGTCGACAGCGAATCGCCGCCGAGTTCGAAAAAGTGCGAGCGCAAGCCAATCGACTCGACGCCCAGCACGCGTTGCCAGATCGCCACGAGTCGCTGCTGCGTCGACGTGTGTGGCGCGATAGGCGTCTGCTCGCTGGCCACGCCTTCCTGCTGCACATCGGCGGCGCACAACAGCGCCGCGCGGTCGAGCTTGCCGTTCGACGTCAGAGGCAAAGCCGCGACGCGCGTGAAACTAGCGGGCACCATGTACGCAGGCAACGCCGCGCCCAAATGGGTGCGCAACGTCGCGCGCCAGTCGCCTTGAACTTCAGCCTGAACTGCAGCAGGAGCGTCAAACACGACCCACGCCACCAGCCGTTGCGAGCCATCCGGGCCTTCTACCGCGAGCACCGCAGCATCGCGCACATCAACATGATCGAGCAAACATGTGCGAATCTCGCCAGTCTCGATCCGATGGCCGCGAATCTTCACCTGGAAGTCGTTGCGGCCGACATAGTCAATCTCGCCGTCCGCGTCATGAATCGCCAGGTCGCCCGAGCGATACAGACGTCCGCCCGGCGCGCCGAACGGATCCGGCACGAAGCACTCTGCGGTGAGTGCGGGACGACCCAGATAGCCGCGCGCAAGACCCGCGCCGCTCACGCACAATTCGCCCGCCGCGCCTTCCGGCACTGCATACAGATCCGAATCCAGCACGTGCAACTCCAGGTCGTCGAGCGGCACGCCGATCACGCTGCGCGACGTATTGCCGTGAACCGCAGCCAGATCCGCATCCTCGAGCACACGCAACGTTACGTGGACGGTCGTTTCGGTGATGCCATACATGTTGACGAGCGCAGGCCGCTCGCCGTGCACCGAACGCGCCCGCCGCGCTGCCGCCCAGCCCGCCAGCGCGCGCGGCTCCAGTTTTTCGCCGCCGAAAATCACCACTCGCAGGCGAGCAAAACCGTCTGCGCGCGCCTCATCGACGCGCATCAGCGGCGCGAATGCCGACGGCGTCTGGTTCAGCACGCTCACGCCCTGCGCGTCAAGCCAGCCGTGCAGCGCCTCGATATCGCGCGTGAGCGCCGCCGGCGCGACTGCCAAGCGCGCACCGTGCGTCAGCGCGCCGAAGATTTCCCACACCGAAAAATCGAACGCGTAGGAATGGCACATCGACCAGACGTCGTCGGGGCTGAACGCGAAGGTGTCGCCGCACGCATCGAACAGGCGCGCCGCGCTGCGCTGCGAGATGCCGACGCCCTTCGGCTGTCCCGTCGATCCCGAGGTGTAAATCACGTACGCGAGCTGATCGGGCAAGACGCGCGACATGCGCGAGCGCCACGACGCGCCGGCGGGTGGCAACGAGTCCATCGCGCCAGCGTCGTGCAGCACAAAAGCCCTCGCCGTCTGCAGAGGCGCGAGCGCCGCAGCGCCCGCCGCATCGACGAGCACACAGGCAATGCCCGCATCGTCGAGCAGATACGCGAGGCGCTCGCGCGGATACGCCGGATCGAGCGGCACGTAGGCTGCACCGGCCTTCAACACGCCGACAAGCGCCGCGATCAGCGCTGCCGAACGCTCGAACGCCACGCCGATGCGCACCTCTCGCGTCACGCCCCGCGCGAGCAGATGCGCGGCCACACGATCCGACCAGACGTCGAGCTGCGCATAGGTGAGCGCAGCATCGTCGGCTACCACGGCGAGCGCGTCGGGGCGCTGCGCCGCTTGCGCCGAGAAACGCTCGACCAGCGAGCGGAACCCGTGCTCGCGCGGTGTGGCCTGAAGATGTGCATCGTCATCACGCACGGTGCGCTCGACACGCAGATCGCCGACACGCTGCGTGGCCGGATCAGCCAGTTGCGCGAGCAATCTCGCATACTGCGAGGCTAGCCGCTCGAGCGTCGCAGTATCGAGTTGCGCCGCGTCAGCGCTCCAGTTGATCGACAGCACATCACCCGGCGACACTGCGAGTGTCAGCGCGTAATGCGTGCGCTCCAGCGTCTCGGACGCGCTCACTTCGAGGCCTGTGTCGCCTTCGCGCAGACCCGCATCGATCGGATAGTTTTCGAACACCACGAGCGTATCGAACAGCGCGGCTGCCTCCTGGCCGCGCTCCGCCGCCGCCCAGCGCTGCAAGTCGCGCAGAGGTGTGTGCTCGTGCTGGCGCAACTCGGCATTGTGCTGTTGCAGGCGCACGAGCCACGCGTCGAGCGATTCGCCCGCGCGTAATTCGACCCACACCGGCAAACTGTTGATGAACAGCCCGAGCATGCCGGCGATGCCCGCCAGTTCTGGCGGCCGTCCCGAAACCGTCACGCCGAACGCCACGCGCGAACGGTTCGCGTGACGCGAGATCAGTGCGGCCCATGCAGCCTGCATCAAGGTGTTGAGCGTCACGCGATGCCGCGCCGCCGCTGCGCGCAACGCCTCGCTCAAACTTGCGCTTAAGGGCTGCTCAAGCCGATGCACGCCCATCGCTACGCACGTACCCGTGCGCAGCGACGGCATCAGTAGCGCGACCTCGTCGAGACCGTCGAGCTGTGGACGCCACCACGCATCGGCGACGGGCTGGCTCGCGCGCCAGCGCACGTAATCGCGATACGGCGTCGCGGCAGGCAGCGCCGCCACCGTCTCGCCGATCTCGCGGCGATAACCGTGAATCACCTCGCCCATCAGCTGTGCGGCGCTCCAACCGTCGAGCAGTGCGTGATGGTCGGTCCAGACCAGGTCGTGCGTGCCATCGGCTCGCGCGAACAGGTTCAGGCGCATCAGCGGCGCGCGGCGAAGATCAAACGGCGTCGCCAGATCGTTGGCGCGCCATTGCACGAGCGCCTGCTCATACGCGTCGTGATCGAGCGCGCGCCAGTCATGCAGCGCGATGGGCATGTCCGCACGCTGATGCACGACCTGTAGCGCCTCGCCGCCATGACGCCATTCGAAGTGCGTACGCAGAATCGCGTGACGCTCGAGCACGGCGCGCCACGCAGCGGCCAGCGCGTCGCGGTTGAGATCGCCGCGCAACGAAAGACGCTTCTGGTTCATGTAGACGCCGCCCGCCTGCAACAGGCTGTGGAAAAGCAAACCCTGTTGCAGCGGCGTGGCCGGATAAATGTCCTCGATCTCGCCAAGCGCCAGCGCCAGCGCGTCGAGCTGTGCCGCATCGAGGCCAGCGAGCGGGAAATCCTCAGCGGTCGCGCTGGACGGCGCGCGCTCGCAATGCGCGACGAGCGTGCGCAAGGCGTCTTCGAAGGCTTGCGCGAGCGTCGCGACGGTCTCGGCACCAATCAGATCGGGGCTGTAACGCCAGCCGATTTCGAGCGCGCCGTCTTCCACCGCGCCGTTCAGATCGAGCACATACTTGAGACGCGAAGTCGCGGCCATCGGTGCACCGGTCGATTCGCCCGCAAAGCCGAAGCGGCTTGCGCGTTCCAACACCTGATCGGTCTGACCGAGATAGTTGAAGCCGATACGCGGCACCGGCAACGCAGCCAGCACCTCGCGCACGCTTGCATCGTCACTGCCGTGCGCGAGCATGCCCCAGTGCAGTCCTTTGTGCTCAATGGCGCGCAGACGCGATTTCGCGGCGCGCAGCGCGCGTTCACTCAGTGCCTCGTCATCCATATCATCTATGTGCGGCGCGTCGATCCACACCGGGAAGCGCGTCGTGAACCAGCCGATCGTGCGGCTCAGATCGAGTTGCGCATCGATTTCCTCGCGGCCGTGACCTTCGAGCGCGATCAGCGCGCCTGCCGCGCCGCTCCACTGTGCAATCGTCCGTGCCAGCGCCGCGAGCAGCACGTCGTCCACGCCTAGGCGATACGCGCGCGCCGGTTCGCGCAGCAACGACTGCGTAAGCGCGCGGTCAAGGCGCAGCGTGTGCAAGCGGCTCGCGGCCAGCGTGGTGTCCCCATGCGCGGCGTCGCGCGCGACCGGCAGCGACGCGCTCGCACCTGCCAGCGCCGCCTGCCATTTCGCGGCTTCGGCCTGCACGGGCAAATCGCGCGCATACCGCGCCGCGCGCTCGACCCACACGCTCCACGGCAGCGGCGCCGCCAGCGCCGCGTCGGCCACCTTGCCGTCGCCATGTGTGGCGGAGGCGTACAGCGACTCGAATTCGTCGAGCAGCACGCGCCACGACACGCCGTCCACCACTGCGTGGTGAATCACCACGAAGAAACGGCCCTCACGCTCGCCAGTGCGCAACCACGCCGCACGCATCAGTGGCCCGGCTCGCAGATCAAGGCTGCGATGCAGGCGCTCGCCCTCGCGTTCGAGCGCCGCGCGCCAGTCGGCTTCGCCGCGCAGATCGAGGCATTCGACGAAGGCGGTATCGGCAGAAGCGAAAACCTCGCCAACAGGCAACACGCGCTGACGCCACGCGCCGTCGGCATCGACGAAAAAGCGCACACGCAACGCGTCGTGACGCGCGATCAGGACGCGAACGGCGGCGTCGAGCGCGGCGGCGTCGAGCGTGCCTTCGACACTCAGCAGCGCGCCCTGATTCCAGTGCGATTCGCCATGCGGATAGCGCGCGAAGAAGTCAGCCTGGATCGGCGTGAGCGGCAGCGGCCCATGACGCTCGGCGAGATGCTGCACGCCTTCCGCACCTTCGCTGACCGCCACGGCCAGCGCCGCGAGACGCGCGACCGTCGGCTGCTCGAACAATTGGCGCGGCGTGATGCGCCAGCCCGCCTGCGCGGCGCGCGCGACGATCTGCAGACTCAGGATCGAATCGCCGCCAATTTCGAAGAAATTGTCGTGCACCCCGATCGCCTCGCGGCCCAGCACGCGTTGCCAGATCGCCAGCAGGGCGGACTCGCGCTCGTTGGTGGGCGCCGCAATCGCGTGATCGCCGGGCGCGGCATGAGCGGCGGCGTCGGGATCGGGTAGTGCGCGGCGGTCGACCTTACCATTCTGCATGAGCGGCAGCGCGTCGAGCATGACGAACGCGCCCGGCACCATATGCTCAGGAAGGCGCGCGGCCAGTGCGGCGCGCAGTGCGGGCACCGTGACGATGGCCGCATCGCCGCTGAAATAGCAGACGAGCCGCTTGTGCGCGCCCTCGCCCCGCAGTTCGACCACGGCATCGCGCACACCCACCTGCTCGCGCGCGGCGGCTTCAATTTCGCCCGGTTCGATGCGGAAGCCGCGCAGCTTGACCTGCTGGTCGAGTCGGCCGAGGAAGTCGATGCGGCCGTCGGCGCGCGCTCGGCACAGATCACCAGAGCGGTACATACGCGCGCCCGGCGCGCCTTGAGGATCAGGCACAAAGCGCTCGGCGGTCAGGCCCGGACGGCCCAGATAACCGCGCGCCATCGTCAGGCCGCCGATGCACAGCTCGCCCAGACCAAGCGCCGGCACGTCGTTGCCCGCATCGTCGATCACGCGTGCGGTGCGCGACGGATACGGCTCGCCGATCGACACCACGGCGGCATGCACATCGGCGTCGGTCGTGCGGCGATGCAGGCAGGCGACCGTCGTTTCGGTCGGCCCGTAGAGATTGTCGAGTGCGACATCGGCGAGCGGCCCGTCGCGCCATTGCGCAAGCGCATCGCCCGGTAGCGCCTCGCCGCCGACCGTGATCTGCCGCAGACGCGCGAGGTCCGCGCGCGCGGGCGGCGTGCGCAGCCATTGCTGCCAGTACGCGGTGGGAATGCGCGCGAAGCTGACCTGCTCACCGACCAGCGCGCGGCTCATGCCCGCGAGATCCCACATGTCCGGGCCTCGCATCACCACGCGGCCGCCTTGCATCAGCGACGGCAGCAGTTCGTGCAGAGCGACATCGAAATTGATGGTCGACGATTGCAGTTGCGTGTCGCTCGATGCAATACCGTATGCCTCGATGAAATCGGCCAGATGCTCGGCGAGCGCCGCGTGAGAAATGGCGACACCCTTGGGCTTGCCCGTCGAACCCGAGGTGTAGATCGCGTAGGCCAGTTGCTCGGGCAGCAGTTGCGCGGGCACTTCGAACCGCGTTTCGCTTGTATCGGCAGCATCCACGTCAGCGATGGCTGCGCCCATTGCATCGAGCAGAACCTGTTCGCAATCGTGCAGTACGTCGCGCAGTTGCGCGGCGCTGGCCGGATCGGCGACCACGCGGCGCACGCCGGCATCGCCAAGCATGTAAGCGAGGCGGTCCGCGGGATAGGTGGGATCGAGCGGCACGAAAGCCGCGCCCGACTTCATGATGCCGATCAGACCGACGGCCAGCGCCGGTGAGCGCGCAACGCACAGGCCCACGCGCTCCTCGCGCAGATCGCCATGCGTAGCCGTGGCGCACAGCAGCGCCGCCACGCGATCCGAGCGCGTGCGCAAATCGCCATAACGCAAATTCGCACCTTCGCAGGTAATCGCGACGGTGTCGGGCTGCGTCAGCGCCTGTTCGTCGATAGCGACAAACGGCGGCGTGAAATGGCGCGCGCGCGGCTCGACCCGCGCGAGCGTGGCGCGCGCAAGCGCAATATCGCCGATCCGCAGGCGTTCGTCGGCGAGCACCTGGTCGAGCAGCTCGACGTAATGCGCCGCGAGCCGCGCGACGGTCGCCTCGTCGAACACGTCGGTCGCGTAGTTGAACGAGAGCGCGAGCGCGTCGGGCGCATCGCTGGCGTTGAGCGTGAGGTCGAAACGCGCCGTCGATTCGGCGGCGTCCACATTGGCGAGCGCGAGGCCCGGCAAGGTCGGTGCGCCGCGCTCGCGCTTCGCGTAGTTGAACATCGCCTGGAACAGCGGCGTGTGGCGCAGACTGCGTTGCGGATGCAGCGCATCGACCACCTGCGCGAACGGCACGTCTTGGTGCGCCTGCGCGTCGATCACGCTGGCGCGCACGGCATCGATCACTTCGGCGAAACGCTCGCAGCCGCGCAATTGCGCGCGGATCACCAGCGTGTTGACGAAACAACCGACCAGCGCATGCGTGTCGCCGTGTTCGCGCCCGGCCACCGGCACGCCCACACGGATGTCGTGCTGGCCGCTATAGCGTTGCAGCAACACGTGCCACGCGGCGAGCAGCACCATGAACGGCGTCGCGCCGTGACGTCCGGCGAGCGCCGCAACACGCGCGTTGAGCGCAGCATCGGCTTCAATGCGCCAGACCGCTCCCGCTCCGCCGCGCGCCTCGTTGCGCGGACGATCGAACGGCAGTTCGAGCACCGGATGATCGTCGCCGAGTGCGGCGCGCCAGTAATCAAGCTGATGCGCGAGCACGGCGGTATCGGTGTGCTGAGCGTGCCAGTGGGCGTAATCGCCGAAAGCGAGCGCGAGCGGTGCGAGGGTCTGACCTTGCGCACCTGGCTTCTGCGCATGAGTCTCCGCATAAAGCACCGAAAAATCCGCAAGTACGATGTCCTGCGACCAGCGATCCGACACGATGTGATGCATCGAGAAATGCAGCACATGGCGCTGCACGCCGAGGCGCAGCACAGTCACGCGCAGCACCGGGCCGCGCAACAAATCGAACGGCTGCGAGCCCAATACCGCAAGAGTTTCGAAGCAAGCGGCATCGCTCGCGCCTTCGAGGTCGACGACTTGCCATGTGTGCGCCGCGTCGAAGCTTTGCAGCGCGACCCCATCCACTTCCTCGATATGCATGCGCAGGCTTTCGTGGCGCGCCAC
The DNA here is from genome assembly GCF_001544455.2 of Caballeronia sordidicola. Classification (GTDB taxonomy): domain Bacteria; phylum Pseudomonadota; class Gammaproteobacteria; order Burkholderiales; family Burkholderiaceae; genus Caballeronia; species Caballeronia sordidicola. Next base: position 98,230 of record NZ_FCOC02000018.1, on the reverse strand, counting down.
CAGTGAGTCAAGCGCGCGGCGCGCCGCGTCGAGATCGAACACCCCCTCCAGCTTCACTGCACCGTTGATGGTGTACGCGGCACTAGCCGGATCGAGCTTCCACAGGAACCACAGGCGCTGCTGCGCGGGCGTCAGCGGCACGCGTGCAAGACCGGCGGGACGGCGCGCGATAGCCGTGGTTTCGCGGCGGTCATGCGCTTCGGCCAGCGCCGGTGCCGCGGACGTGACGGCACTGTTCGCCATAATCGCTGCCACGAAATCCTTCAGCACTGGCTGCGTGAACAGCGTCGGCAACGCCACCGCACGGCCGAGCACTTCGCGCGCACGAGCCACCACGCGCATCGCCAGCAGCGAATGGCCACCAAGCAGGAAGAAGTGATCGTCGCGGCCCACACGCGGGACGTCGAGCACGTCCTGCCAGATCTGCGCGATGGCGCGCTCGTCGCCGCCGAGCGGTTCGACATGCGCCGCCGATACACCTTGCCATTGCGGCTGCGGCAGCGCACGGCGGTCGAGTTTGCCATTCGAGGTTAGCGGCAGCGCGTCGAGTGCGATAAAGGTCGACGGCACCATATGTGGCGGCAGACGCGTGTCGAGCCAGCGCTTGAGTTCCCCGGCGAGCACGGTGTCGTGATCGGCTTGATCAGCGGGATCGGCGTCATTGGCGCCGTCGGCGGCCGCGCGCGCCACCACATACGCGACCAGACTCATCGTGCCGCTGGCGTCGGGTCGCGCCAGCACGGCGGCCTCGCGCACGCCCGGTGCGCCCAGCAGCGCCGCCTCGATTTCGCCCAGCTCGATGCGGTAGCCGCGCACCTTGACCTGAAAGTCGTTGCGGCCGATGTATTCCGGCTCGCCGCCTGGCAGACGCCGCGCGAGATCGCCCGATTTGTACATGCGGCGGCCCGGCAGCCCGAACGGATCGGGCACGAAGCGTGCCGCCGTTAAACCCGGCGCGTGCAGATAGCCGCGCGCGAGACCAGCACCGCCGACATGCAGCTCGCCTGCCGCGCCTTCGACGACCGGGCGCAGATCGTCATCGAGAATCGGCAGTGAAAGATCGGGAATCGGCACGCCAATCACGCTGCGCGGCGACTCGCCGCTCGTGTCGGCGAGCGTGAGCGGGCGGTAGCTCGCGTGCACCGTGGTCTCGGTGATGCCGTACATGTTGACGACGCGCGGCGCGGCGGCGCCCGCGCGCGCGAGCCAGGCGTGCAGGCTCGCGGGTTCTAGTTTTTCGCCAGCGAAGATGACCGTGCGCAGCGTGCGCAGCGGCGCGTCGCTATCGAGATCGACGTGCATCAAAGGCATGAACGCCGAAGGCGTCTGGTTCAGCACCGTCACGCCTGCTGCGGCCAACAGCCGGTGGCACGCCGCTGGATCGCGCGCAGTCCAGTACGGCACGATCACGAGCCGCCCGCCGTGGCCGAGGCAACCGAACAGCTCCCACACCGACACGTCGAACGCGTAGGCGTGGAACAGCGGCCAGACATCCTGCGCGCCGAAGCCGTACCACGCATCGGTGGCCGCAAACAGGCGCGCGGCGTTGGCGTGCGTGATCGCCACGCCCTTGGGACGCCCCGTCGAGCCCGACGTATAGATCACGTAAGCGAGTTGCTCCGGATGCAGCGCGAGCGTCGGCGCAACGTCGTTCGCCGACGCACTCGCGTTTTCCAGCTCGTCCGCCAGCGACTGCTCGCAATCGCCGAGCAAATCGGCCCATTGCTGCGCGCTCGCGGCATCGGCGACAACGCGGCGCACGCGCGAATGTTCGAGCATGTAAGCGAGACGCTCGCGCGGATAGGTCGGGTCGAGCGGCACATAGGCCGCGCCGGCCTTGAGAATACCGAGCACGCCCGCGACCAGCGCCGCCGAGCGTTCGATGCACAGGCCCACGCACTCGTCTGCGCGGACGCCCATAGCCAGCAAGCGATGCGCGATGCGGTTCGACCACCGTTCGAGCGCCGCATAGCTATAGGTCTTGTCGCCGTCGCTGACGGCAATGGCATCGGGATACGCCTGCGCCTGCGCGGCGATGCGCGAGATCACGGATTCGAACATGAACTGGCGTTCGGGCATCGCACCGAAGGCTTGCGTGGACGGCAGCGCGAGATCGCGCAGCAGGCAATCGCCGTACGCACAGAGTTGCGTGAGCAGTTCGTCGAAGTGCGCGTGCAGGCGTTCCAGGGTGGCGCGTTCGAAGCGGGCGGAATCGGCGGACCAGCGTACGCCGATACGCGCGTCAGGCAGGATTGCGAGCGTAAGCGGCACATGCGTGCGCTCGAACGCCGCCGTCTGTTCGATGGCGATGCCGTGAGCGCCGTGGCGCAAGGCGGCATCGGCGGGATAGTTCTCGAACACAAGCAGCGAGTCGAACAGACCATCGCCGCTGCGGGCCGTCCATTGCTGGATGCGCGACAACGGCGTGTGCTCGTACTGACGCAGCGCACCATTGTGCTGCTGCAGCGCTTCGAGCCACGCCGACAGACGCGCGTCACCCGGCACATCGATCCACACCGGCAGGCTGTTGATGAACAGGCCGAGCATGTTTTCGACCTGCGCCAGATGCGCCGGTCGCCCCGAAACCGTCACGCCGAACGCCGCCTGCGACCGGTTACCGTAACGCGCAAGCAGCAGCGCCCACGCGCCTTGCAGCACCGTGTTCAGCGTCACGCGATGACGGCGCGCAGTATCGCGCAGCGCTTCGCTTAGCTCGGCGTCGAGCCGGAATTCGAGTGGCGCATCATCGGCATGCGCTGTTTCAAGCGCACGGCCCGTGTTCAGACCAAGCGCTTCGAGCAGCGTTGCCGGTTCATCGATACGCTCACCCTGCTCGCGCCACCACGCTTCGCCTTCGTCCTGCTGCAGACGCCATTGCACGTAATCCCGATACGGCGGTGCGACGCTCTGCGGTTCGCGCCGCGCGCGCAAGGCCTCGTACGCATCGGCAACTTCGCGCATCAACTGCGCGCTGCTCCAGCCGTCGAGCAGAACGTGGTGATCGGTCCACACCAGATCGTGTACGCCGTCCGCACGCGCAAATAGCGCAATGCGCAGCAGCGGCGCGCGTTCAACATCGAAGCCGCGTTGCAGGTCCTCGCGCATCCACTGCTGCAACTGCGCTTCGTATACCTGCGATTCAAGCGCCGTCCAGTCAAGTTCCACAAAAGGCAGATCGACGTCGCGCAGCACGATCTGCAGCGCATCGCCACCATGGCGCGTCTCGAACTGTGTGCGCAAAATCGCGTGCGTTGCAACGACATGCGCCCACGCGCCGCGCAACGAAGCGCGATCCAGATCACCGCGCAAGGTCAGCCGGCGCTGGTTCACATACAGCCCGCTGCCGCTTTCCAGCGCGCTATGGAACAGCAGACCCTGCTGCACCGGCGTGGCCGGATAAATATCTTCCAGATTCGCCAGATCGAGATCCAGCGCTTCAAACGCGCCCTGCTGCAAGCCGCTCAGCGGGAAATCCGCTGCCGTCAGCTCGGGTTGCGCCTGCGACGCATGCTCGATCAACTGCGCCAGGCTGCGCTCGAAATCCTCGCACAACGTCTGCGCGCGCGCGTCGCCCACGATCTCCGGCACATAGCGCAAGTTCACGTCGAGCACGCCGTTGGCGACGCGCGCCACCACAGAAAGCGCTTCGTCCACCGTAGCATCCGCCGCGATCGATTCCCCCGCCGATTCCGTCGCGAAGCCAAACGGCCCGCGCCCGTCGAGTCCCGCATCGAACTGGCCGAGATAGTTGAAGCCGATGCGCGGCTGTGGCAACGCACCGAGCGCGCGCTGCGTGGCGTCGTCACCATAGGCATTGAGCAAGCCCCAGTTCAGGCCGTTGCGCGGCACGGCGCGGCGGCGCGTTTTCGCGTCGATCAACGCGGCGCGCGCCTCATCGTACGCCTCGATCCACAGCGGCCAGCGCGTCGTGAACCAGCCTACCGTGCGACTCAGATCGACGGCATCGTCAGCCTGATCACCCAGCACTTCGCGGCCGTGTCCTTCGAGCGCGAGCAGCACGCCGCCCGTCGCGCACGCGGAGTGCATCGCCCGTGCGAAGGCCGCGAGCAAGACTTCTTCGGTATTAGTGCGCCAAGCCTTCGGCGCGTCGAACAGCAGCGCACGCGTGCGATGGACGTCGAGTGCGAAGTGCAGCGTACGCGTTTCTGCATGGCGCGTGTGCGTCACATTCGAAAAATCGAATATTCTCGATGTCGAATCCTTCACCTTTCCTGCTTCGCCGATCGCGTCGATCCACCACGCCGCTTCAGCTTGAACCGCCGCACCGCGCGCATACACTTGAACGCTCGGCACCCATGCACTCCACGGCGTGCTGGCGGCGAGCGCGATCGTGCGGCCTTCGCCGGCTTGCGCGTACGCCGTCTGCAAATCGTCGAGCAACACGCGCCAAGACACGCCATCCACAGCGAGGTGATGAATCGCAACGAGCAAACGCCCTTCGCCGCGCAAACAAAAATAACCGGCCCGCACGAGCGGCCCGTTCGTGATGTCGAGTGAAGTCTGTAATTGCGTGCCTGCGCGTTCAAGCTTTGCGCGCCACGCGTCGTCATCGGCGGAATACTCGCGCCAGTCGAATATCTCAAGTGCACATGTCTGAGCGTCGCTCACCTGCTGATACCAGACACCGTCGCGCTGCGCAAAACGCAGCCGCAACGCATCGTGCGCGCCAACAATCGCGTCGAGCGCCGCGCGTAGTGCGGCTTCATCAAGTTCGCCTTCCACACGCAGCAAGGCCACCTGATTCCAGTGGTTTTCGCCTTGCGGAAACTGTGCGAAGAACGTCCGCTGGATCGGCGTAAGGTCGAGTGGATCATGCGTGACGGCGAGCTCCGCCTGCGCCGCGGTGGCCTGCGCCACACGCGCGAGCCGCGCCACGGTCGGATGCTCGAACACCTGACGTGCGCTGATCAGCAGCCCCGCCTGACGCGCGCGCGCGACGATCTGCAGGCTCAGGATCGAGTCGCCGCCCGCTTCGAAGAAATGATCGGTCACGCCGATATCGTCGCGGCCCAGCACCGCGCGCCAGATCGCGAGCAGACGCCGTTCGACGTCGTTGGTCGCTTCGACGCGCGCGAGCGTAAGCGTGGGTTCGGGCAGCGCAGCGCGATCGACCTTGCCATTGGCCATAAGCGGCAGCGCGTCGAGCTGCACGATCGCCTGCGGCACCATGTAATCAGGCAGCGCCGCTTCGAGCCAGGCGCGCAGCGCGACTTCGTCGACGCGTCCCGTCACATAACCGACGAGCCGCTTGCCTCCGCCCTCGCCGCGCAACGTCACGAGTGCCTCGCGCACCCCAGGATGCGCGCGCAGCACTGCTTCGATTTCGGCGGGTTCAATGCGGAAGCCGCGCAGCTTCAACTGCTGGTCGGCGCGGCCCGCGAAATCGACGCGGCCGTCGCGCCGCATGCGCACGAGGTCGCCGGTGCGATAGAGCCGAGAACCCGGTGCGCCGTATTGATCGGGCACGAAGCTCGTTGCCGTCGCCGTCGCCGCGCCGAGATAGCCGCGCGCCAGCACCTCGCCGCCGATACACAGCTCACCGAGCGCGCCCAGCGGTACGGCGTTGCCGTCTTCGTCAAGCACCGCGATGCGGCGACCCGCGTAGGCGTGGCCAAGCGTGACGACGCTTTCGCGCGCGTCGTCGGCATGGGTCGTGCGATGAAGCGACGAAATCACCGCTTCGGTCGGCCCGTACTGATTATCGAAACGCACTGTGCCGAACGCGCTCGCTTTCCAGCGGCGCAGACCGTCTCCCGGTAGCGCCTCACCGCCCGTCGAAATCCAGTTCAGCGAGGGTAGCGGTTGTGTTGGCAACTGGTTTAGCCATTGCAGCCAGTATGCGGTCGGCAGATCCGCACCCGTTATGCGTTCGCGTTCGAGCACGGCGTTAAGCGTATCGATGTCCCACATCACGTCACCGCGCATCACGACCGTCGCGCCCACAACCAGCGGCGCGAGCAGTTGTTCCGTCGCGACATCGAAACTCAGCGTCGAAAACTGCAGGATGCGCGCGTCGGCATCCAGCGCATAGGCGGCACAAAACGCGCGCAGATGCGCGGCCAGCGCGCCGTGCGGCACACCTACCTGCTTCGGCTCACCAGTCGAACCCGACGTAAAGATCGCATATGCGAGCTGTTGTGGATCGAGCGGTTTGCGCGACGCGAACGCTTGTGGCATGGCGCTTTCGTCCGTGATTTCATCTGCGCTTTCGAGCGCGTCAACCAGCACCGTAGGTAGCACGACCGGCAACGCGCCGAAGCGCTCGCCGAAACGCGCGAGACATGCATCGTCGGTGACGATGGCGGTGGCACCCGCACGCGCGAGCATTGCCGCGATGCGCTCTTCCGGATAATCGGGATCGACCGGCACATACGCGCCGCCAGCCTTCAGAATGCCGAGCAGCCCCGCCACCAGCGCGGGCGAGCGGCGCGCGCACAGCACCACGCGGCGGTCCGTGAGATCGCCGTGACGCGCGAGCGCGTCAGCCACGCGCGACGACCACGCGTCGAGTTGAGCGTAGCTCAGTGTCTGCCCCTCGCAGACCAGCGCTGCATGCGCGCCACGCGCTGCGGCTTGTCCCACAAACAGATCGACGACGTTAGCGCCTGCATCGACAGCACGATCAGCGTCGTGGTCAGTATGAATGGAAACGTACGCGCGCAACGCCAGATCGCGCAGCCGCGTCGGCGCCTGCACACTTTCGAGCAGCGCAACGTAGTCGTCGAGCAGCACGTCGATGGTCGGCGCATCGAACAGCTCGGCGGCGTAATCGATCTGCGCTTCGAGCGCCTCGTGCGTATCGACCACATGCAGCATGAGGTCGAACTTGGCCTCGCCGGTGTCGGCGTCGAGCGCCGCGAGCGTGAGTCCCGGCAGTTTCAGCGCGCCCGCCTGCGTTTCCAGCGCGTAGCTGAACATCGACTGAAACAGCGGCGTGTGCGCGAGACTGCGCGGCGGCTGCAAAGCATCGACGATGCGCGCGAACGGCACGTCCTGATGCGCCTGCGCGTCGATCACGCGCTGCGCGACCTGCTGCACCAATGCGCCGAAGCTGTCACCGCCCGAGAGCGTCGCACGAATCACCAGCGTGTTGACGAAAAAGCCGACCACGCCTTCGGTCTCGAGCCTATCGCGCCCCGCCGTCGGTGTGCCGATGCGAATATCGCGCTGCCCCGTATAGCGGTACAGCAGCGCATCCCAGGCGGCCAGCAACGTCGCGTGCAACGTCACGCCGAGCTCGCGCGAAAGCGCCGCCACGCGCGCACGCGTTTGCGCGCTAAGCAGGTGGCTCACGCGCGCGCCCGGCGTCGTGTCGAATCCGCGGCGCACGCGGTCCACCGGCAGTTCGAGCAGCGGATGCGTATCGCTGAGCGTCTCACGCCACCAGTCGAGCTGCGCGTCGAGCGCCGCACCATCGAGCCATTCGCGCTGCCACAGCGCATAGTCGGTGTAATCGATGCTGAGCGCATCGAGCGTCGCCGATGCACCATAAGCATCGGCTTGCCCCACGCGATATAGTATGCCAAGTTCGCGCTGCAGGATTGCCTGTGACCAGCCATCGGAAACGATGTGATGAAGCGCGAGGTGCAACACGTGTTCGTGCGCACTCACGCGTAACAGCGTCACATTGAAAAGCGGCCCGCGTTCGAGATCGAACGGTGCACGCGACAGCGCCTGCAAGGTGGCTTCGACCGCTACGGTCTGAGCGCTTGCGACTTCGGCTTCGGCCTGGGCTTCGTGCCAGCCGTAAGCGGGTTCGTCTGGCGTGCTCGCGCGCTGCCACGCCACGCCGTCGGTTTCGCCGAAACGCGTGCGCAGGCTCGCATGGCGCGCCACCAGTGCGTCGACCGCAGCGCGCAGCCGCGCGACATCGAGTTCGCCACTTAGGCGCAGCGCGCCCACCATGTTGTAGGCTGCACCGTGCGGGTCAAGCTTCCACAGAAACCACAGACGCTCCTGCGCATGCGAGAGCGGTTGTCGCTCGCCGCGCTCGCGTAGCGGCACGATCGGCAGATCGGACCGGTCATGGCCGCCTTCGGTGAAGCGCTGACGGAACGCAGCGCGCCGCTCCGCCGTAAGTTCTGCGTAGCGGCGAGAAACGGCGAGCATGTCCTGGGCAATATCGTTCATCTTCTGGATCCGGTGGCTGATACGACGGGTCGCGCCCATCAGTCGAGTGTTTCGAAAAGGTCGTTGAGCGCGTCCACACGCGCGGTGCGGCGGGCCTGCGCCGAAGCGGTGTTTGCGCTGGCGTCTGCATCGACGGCAGGCGCGTCGAGCGCGGCAGCGACACGTTCGATCGTGCGATGGCGCAGCACATCGGCGAGCGCGACCTTGCGGCCGAGCCGCGCCGTGAGCCGCGTGGCGATGCGCACCGCGAGCAGCGAATGGCCGCCCAGTTCGAGGAAATCATCGCGCACGCCGAACGGCGCGAGTGGATTTTCGCCCGCATCGGCTTCGAGCACTTCGCGCCAGACGTCGAGCACGAGCGCTTCCGTCGGCGTGCGCGGCGCGAGCGGCGCGGCGCGGTGCGCCGTCGCGCCGGCTGTCGCGGCCAGGCGCACGAGAGCGACGCGGTCGAGCTTGCCGTTGCGCGTGAGCGGCAACGCCGTGACGCGCACGAACGCGGCTGGCACCAAATGCGCGCTCACGCGCGCCGACAGCCACTCGCGCAGCACCGGCCAGGGCGTTTCGGGGACATCCGCGATATCTGCGTGCAGCACCGCGCAGACGACGAGGCGCGCGTCGGCGTCCGCGCCTGAGTGCTCGACCACCACGGCGGCGTCGGCGATCCACGGATGCGCGAGCAGTTGCGCCCGTACTTCGGCCGGCTCGACGCGGAAGCCACGAATCTTGACCTGATCGTCAATTCGGCCCGCGAAGGCGAACACGCCGCTTGCGTCGCGGCGCATGCGGTCGCCACTGCGATAGGCACGTGCACCCGGCGCGCCGTGCGGATCGGGCACGAAGCGTTCAGCGGTCTGCCCGGGACGGCCCAGATAACCGAGCGCCAGCGCCGGGCCGCCAATCAGCAATTCGCCCGCGCAACCTTCGGGCGTCGGCTCGCCGAAGCGGTCCACGAGCTGCACGCGCGCATGGGCCAGCGGCGCGCCCAGCGGCAGATCATCGTGCACTGCTACGTTTAACGCACTCGACACGTTCGATGCCTCGTGCGCGAGCACGCCGACGGTCGTTTCGGTCGGGCCATAGTGATTGAGGAGCGTGAAGCCGTCGTGGGTGCGCGTGAGCACGCGCAGTTGCGCCACCAGCGCGCGCTGCGCCGCCTCGCCGCCGAGTACGAGGCAGCGGCGCGGCAACACGTCAGTGGCCGCGCCACGCATCAGCGCACTGAGGTGACTCGGCACGATCTTGAGCACGTCGATGCGGTGCTGCGTCATATAGGCGGCGAACGCGTCGGGATCGGTCGCGCGCGCGTCGTCGATCATGTGTAGCGTCCACCCGGCCCACAGTGCGCCCAGCAGTGTGGTGTGGCCGAGATCGGCCGCGGGCGTCGAGACATACGCCGCGCTCGCAACCGACTGCGGCATACGCGCGAGAATCGCCTCGACATACGCCGTCATCGCGCCGTGGCCGACCACGACGCCCTTCGGCACGCCGGTCGAACCCGATGTGTAGATCACGTAGGCCGGACGCGCCCGATGCGGCTGTGCGGCATCGGCAGGGAAACTGCGCGGCACGTCGTCGTCGGGCGTCGAGGCGTCGAGACGGATCACATCGGACGTACGCGGCACATCAGCCTCGCCTTGCGGCGGCGTGGCGGTGATCAGATGCCGTGCTCCGCTGTCGTCGAGCTGGGCGCGCAACCGCGCGGACGGCGCAGCCACGTCGAGTGGCAGATAGACGCCTCCCGCACGCCACACGGCGACGAGCGCAACAGCAAGATCGAGCGAACGCGGCAGCGCGACAGCAACCGGCGCATCAGCGCGCAGGCCTGCATCGATGAGCCGGTGCGCAAGCGTGCCCGCGCGATTCCACAGAGCGCGCCAGCTGAGCGCATGGCCTTCGCAGACGATCGCGGTGGCGTCGCCGCGAGTCCGCGCATGCTCGCCGATACGGGCAAGCAGCACGCCTTCGCCTGCGCGCGCTTCGCCGCTTGCTGTCGGCGCGACATCGAGCGTAAGCGTGCGCAGCAGCGGATCGCCTTGTTGCTGCGTCAGACGGCCGAGCAGTCCTGCGAAATGTTCATGCAGACGGTCGACGCGTGCGGCGTCGATACGCGTCGCGTCGTACTTCCAGATTAGCGTGGTTTCGCGCTCGGGTAGCACGACGAGCGTGAGCGGATAATGCGCGCGCCCCGCCGACTCGATCGCGTCGAGCGTGAGGCCGGTGCCTTGCAAGGCGGCATCGACGGGATAGTTCTCGAACACAAGCAGCGAGTCGAACAGACCATCGCCGCTGCGGGCCGTCCATTGCTGGATGCGCGACAACGGCGTGTGCTCGTACTGACGCAGCGCACCATTGTGCTGCTGCAGCGCTTCGAGCCACGCCGACAGACGCGCGTCACCCGGCACATCGATCCACACCGGCAGGCTGTTGATGAACAGGCCGAGCATGTTTTCGACCTGCGCCAGATGCGCCGGTCGCCCCGAAACCGTCACGCCGAACGCCGCCTGCGACCGGTTACCGTAACGCGCAAGCAGCAGCGCCCACGCGCCTTGCAGCACCGTGTTCAGCGTCACGCGATGACGGCGCGCAGTATCGCGCAGCGCTTCGCTTAGCTCGGCGTCGAGCCGGAATTCGAGTGGCGCATCATCGGCATGCGCTGTTTCAAGCGCACGGCCCGTGTTCAGACCAAGCGCTTCGAGCAGCGTTGCCGGTTCATCGATACGCTCACCCTGCTCGCGCCACCACGCTTCGCCTTCGTCCTGCTGCAGACGCCATTGCACGTAATCCCGATACGGCGGTGCGACGCTCTGCGGTTCGCGCCGCGCGCGCAAGGCCTCGTACGCATCGGCAACTTCGCGCATCAACTGCGCGCTGCTCCAGCCGTCGAGCAGAACGTGGTGATCGTTCCACACCAGATCGAGGACGCCGTCCGCACGCGCAAATATCTCAATGCGCAGCAGCGGCGCGCGTTCAACATCGAAGCCGCGTTGCAGGTCCTCGCGCATCCACTGCTGCAACTGCGCTTCGTATACCTGCGATTCAAGCGCCGTCCAGTCAAGTTCCACAAAAGGCAGATCGACGTCGCGCAGCACGATCTGCAGCGCATCGCCACCATGGCGCGTCTCGAACTGTGTGCGCAAAATCGCGTGCGTTGCAACGACATGCGCCCACGCGCCGCGCAACGAAGCGCGATCCAGATCACCGCGCAAGGTCAGCCGGCGCTGGTTCACATACAGCCCGCTGCCGCTTTCCAGCGCGCTATGGAACAGCAGACCCTGCTGCACCGGCGTGGCCGGATAAATATCTTCCAGATTCGCCAGATCGAGATCCAGCGCTTCAAACGCGCCCTGCTGCAAGCCGCTCAGCGGGAAATCCGCTGCCGTCAGCTCGGGTTGCGCCTGCGACGCATGCTCGATCAACTGCGCCAGGCTGCGCTCGAAACGCGCCTTGAGCGCCTGTGTCGCAGCTTCGGCTTGAGGTTCGCAACGCCAGGTCACGCTCAGCTTCCCGCCGACAACGCGCGCATTGACGTCGAGCGCAAACGCCAGCCGCGCCGCATGATCGGTCAGTTCGCCCGCACTTTCGGTCGCAAGCGCGAAGCCGTCGCCCGCGCCGTTCGGTGCACCGATTCGCTCATCGAAGCGTCCCAGATAGTTAAAGCTCACGCACGGCGCAGGCAGATCCATGAGCGCGGCACGCACGGCCTCGTCGCTGCTGTGTTCGAGCAGACCCCAATGGGTACCCTGGTGCGGCACCGCGCGGCGACGCGCCTTCACGTCGATAAGCGCGCGGCGCAAGTCCGGCTGCGCATCGAGCCAGAACGGAAAACGCGCCGTGAACCAGCCGACCGCGCGGCTCAGATCGACGCTGCCCTCGCCCGCCGTCTCGCGGCCGTGACTTTCGAGCGAGAGCAGCACGCCGCGCTCGTCGATGGCATGCGCGAGCGCTGCCAGCAAGGTTTCCTCGACGTTGTTGCGGTACGCCGCGCCCGCGCGTTCGAGCAGCGTGCGTGTGAGATCCGCATCGAACGCCGATTCCAGCACGCGCGCCGAACCGACCGTTGCTGCGTTGGCACCGATCGCATCGATGCCGTGCAGCGAAGCGCACGCACCGGTTAGCGAAGCGCGCCACCAGGCGGCCTCGCGCTTCACGTCGTCGCGTTGCGCGCGCTGCGTCAGGCTGTGTGCCCAAGCGCTCCACGCCATGCCCGCGGCGAGGGATATCGCCGCGCCACTGCGCACCTGGGCATAAGCGTGCTGAAAATCGTCGAGCAGCACGCGCCACGACACGCCGTCCACCGCGAGGTGATGAATCGCCAGCAGCAACCGGTCGCCTTGCGGACGACGGAACCACGCGGCGCGCAGCAACGGACCGCGTTCGATATCGAGCGAGCGCTGCACGCGCGTCGCGGCCTGTTCGAGTGCGGCATCGGCGTCGGAGGACGGCGCGCCGGTGCGCCAGTCGAACACGTCGAGCGGGCACGCTTCGCAAGCGCCCACCTGCTGACGCCAGCCGTCGGCATGACACGCGAATCGCAGACGCAGCGCCTCATGCGCTCCCACCATCGCGTCGAGCGCGGCGCGCAGGGCGGTTTCGTCGAGCGTCGGTGGTACGGTCAACAAAACCGCTTGATTCCAGTGATGCTGCGCTTGCGGGAACCGCGCGAAGAAACTGCGCTGGATCGGCGTGAGGTCGAATGGCACGTGCGCGGATGACGCAGCCGCCAGCTGCTGTGCCGACGCCGAAGCCGAAGCCGTCGCAGCCAGCGCGGCGAGGCGCTCGATCACCGGATGATCGAACATCTGCTTGGGCGTGAAGCGCAGTCCGGCGCGGCGCGCCTGGGCGATCACCTGCAGACTCAGGATCGAATCGCCGCCGATCTCCAAGAAATGATCGGTGACGCCGATATCGTCGCGACGCAGCACGCGCTGCCAGACCGCCAGCAAGGTCGCTTCGGCATCGTTGCGCGGCGCGACCGTGGTGCGCGTAGCGACGACGTTCGCCTCGGCAACTCCAGACGAGCACCCATCGGCGTTAGGCTGCGCCAGCGCGAGCAGCGCGGCGCGGTCAAGCTTGCCGTTCGGCGTGACGGGCAGCCGTGCGAGCACGGTCACGCTCGCAGGCACCATATGCGCGGGCAATTGCGCGGCCAATGCGGCCTGTAGCGCGCGCGCGTCGAGCGCCGCGCCGTCGTTCAACGCACATGCGAACGCACGCAGTTGCAGCGCGCCCTGCGAATCGGCCTGCGTAAGCACAACGGCTTCCGCCACGCCCACGAGCGCGCGCAGGCACGCGGCAATTTCGGCGGGTTCGACGCGATAGCCGCGCACCTTCACCTGCTGGTCGAGACGGCCTTCGAACACCAGTGCGCCATCCGCGCGGCGATGCGCACGGTCGCCGGTGCGATAGAGCCGCGCACCCGGTGCGCCATGTGGATCGGGCACGAAGCGCTCGGCGCTCGCGCCTGGTTGGCCACGGTAGCCGCGTGCGAGCGTCGCGCCACCCACGCAAAGTTCGCCGCTGGCACCGGGCATGGCGGCGTTGCCATCGGCGTCGAGCAGATAGACGCGCGCGCCGTCCAGCGCATGGCCGAGCGGCGGGGTCCCGGATGTGTCGTCGCTCAGGCGGTACGTCAGCACGCCGACTGTGGTTTCGGTTGGGCCATAGTGGTTGAGCACGGCACATGCGGGCGCGAGTTCGGCCACGCGCGCGAGCAGCGCCGAGCCCGCGCTTTCACCGCCCAGCACAAGCGCGCGGCGCGGCAAAGTGCGCGCGGCGTCGGTAGCATGCAGCAGACCGGCGAGATGGCCCGGCACGATCTTGAGCGCGTCGATGTCATGACGCGCCATTGCGGCGGCGAAGCGGTCGGGATCGCGCACATCGGAATCGTCGAACAGATGCAGACGCCAGCCCGCTGCCAGCGCACCGAACAGCATCGTGTGCCCGAGATCGGCCGCCGGCGTCGAGACATAGGCCGCGCTCGCGATGCCGTCGGGCAGGCGGCGCAGCACGGCGTTAGCGTAGGTCGAGAGCGCGCCGTGCGAGACCGTGACACCCTTCGGCTCGCCCGTCGATCCCGAAGTGTAGATCGTGTAGGCGGCCTGATCGGGCAGCGGCGCGTCGTCGGCCAATCCTTCGCGATGTGCGGCGTCGGAATCCGCATCGGCACATGCGTCGAACACAACGATTTCACAGTTCGCCTGCGCGGCAAGCGGCGCAAGCCGTTGCGCTTCGCTGGCGTCGCAGATCAGGCAGCGCGCGCCGCTATGGCGCAGTTGCCAGGCGAGGCGCGCGTCGGGCGTAGCCAGATCGAGCGGCACATAGACTGCGCCCGCGCGCCAGCAGCCGAGCACGCTCGCAACCAGTGTGACGCAGCGCGGCAAGGCGACCGCGACCGGCGTTTCCGCGCGTATGCTGTACATGCGCAGACGTTGCGCAAGCGCACCCGCACTGGTCCAGAGCTGCCCCCAGGTGAGCGCGCATGAACCACCGTCGTCGCCCTCTTCGCCTGCCTCGACACACGCGATCGCGCCACACTGTGCGGCATCGGCTGCGCGTGCCGCGACGACGGCAAGCAGCGACTCGAAAGCCTCCGCGCTTGACGATTCGCAGGTAACGGACGCATCAACCTCGGCGAGCGAAAAATCACCCAGACGTACCTGCGGCCGCGCCGCGAACACTTTCAGCACGGCGAACAGCGTTTCGCCTAGTCGCTTCACGTCGCGATGCGCGAAGTGCGCGCGCCGATACGCCAGCACGAGGCGCAGCGTCTCGCCGGGCACGGCAATCAGGCTCAGCGGATAGTGATTGCGTCCGCTGCCCAGCACGGCGCCGCAGGCTTGCGCTTCCGCGTCGATTTCTGTTTCGACTTCCGAATCGGCATCGGGCGGCTCGTTTTCATCAGCGAGACGGCGAATCGCCAGGCCGTCGGCGCGCGCCAGCGTATCCAGTTGCTGAGGAAAGTTCTCGAACACGACGATGCTGTCGAACAGCGTGGCGTCGGCGTTGATGCCAGCGCGGCCGCGCAGCGTCGCGAGCGGCACGTGTTCGAACGGCCGCAGATCGAGATTGGCCTGCTGCACCTGCTCGAGCCACTCGCCGATCGATGCTTGCGGCGGCACGCGCAGCGCGAGCGGCAGTGTGTTCACGAACATGCCAGCCATGCGCGAAACACCGGGCAGATCGGCAGGCCTCCCTGACACCGTCACGCCGAAGCACACCTCGCGTGTAAGCGCATGACGCGACAGCAACCACGCCCACGCGGCCTGCAACAGCGTGTTCAGCGTGACGCGGCGCTCGCGCGCGAAGCGTTCAAGCGCCGCGCTGTGGCCTGCATCGAGCACGATGGTCTGTTCGGCGCATTCGGCACGCGCGGAGCCTTGCTCCGATGCGCGATCAGGCGAGCGTGCCTGTGAACGTGCGGGCAACGGCGTCGGCCAGGCGTCGTGCGCAAGCAGCGGCGCGAAGGCCGTGCGGAACGCCGCATCGTCGAGCGACTGCTTCTGCAACCATTCGACATAACGATAAAACGGCGGCTCGGGGGCTTGCACAGCATGTGCTGCGTCGCCTCCACGATGCTGGTCGTACGCCTCGATGCAAGCGGCCAGCACCGTGGCGAGGCTCCAACCGTCAAGCTGGACGTGATGTAACCGCCACACCAGCCAGTGACGCGCCTCGCCAACACGAATCAGCCGCAGGTCGAGATTCGCCGCGCGCTCGAAATTGAAGCCGCGCGCATGCGCCGCGCGCCATTCATCGGCAAGACGGCGGCGTTGCGACGCAGTGTCGAGTTCGCGCCAATCCTCGGCGACAAACGCAGCAGCCTCGTCATCGGCGGCGTTGCGATACACCACCTGCACCGGCGACTTCAGTCCGTTCCAGCGGAAATCGGTGCGCAGGATCGCGTGCTTCGCCACCACATCGCACCACGCGCGCCGCAGCGCGGCGACGTCGAGCGGACCCTCGAATTCCAGCGCTTTCTGCGTGTGATACGGATCGGTGCCCCCGCGCAGTGCGTGCGCGAGCATGCCCGCCTGGATATCGGTGAGCGCAACGATTTTTTCGATATTGTCTTTTCGGCGAAACGTCATGACGCGAACTCCGCAGCGGTACGGCAAAGGTTGAACTCACGCATCGAAGCTCTCCAACAGGTTGTCGAGATCGTCCTGATCGATCGCGCTGCCGAAGTCCGACGGTGTGTACTGCGGCCCGGCTGCATCGCACTGCGCGACGAGCGCGTCGAGCTGGGCGGCAAAGGCATCGGCGAGCGCCTGCACGCGCGCCGGCGACAGCTGCGCGGGCGCAAAACGCCAGCTGATCGCCATCACGCCGCGCAGCACTTTCGCGTTGAGGTCGAGCATCCAAGGGAACGGTGCGTCAGAGGCGACAGGCCAGCCCGCATGCTCGTGGGCATGACGCCAGCGGCTCGCGGCGTCGAGACGCGCATCGAGCTGACCGAGATAGTTGAAGCTGATGCGCGGCGCGGGCAGCGCAGCCAGCGCGACACGCGAGGCGGCATTGCCGTGCGTAGCGAGCAGGCCCCAATGCAGGCCGTTGTGCGGCACCGCGCGGCGGCGCTCCTTCGCGCCGATCAGCGCGCGATGCGCGTCGCCGTGCGCGTTCAGCCAGAGCGGATAGCGCGTCGTGAACCAACCCACGGTGCGACTCAGATCGACAGCGTCATCGCCAAGCGCTTCGCGGCCGTGGCCCTCGAGCGACACCAGCGCACCGCGTGCGCCGCTCCAGTCGCGCAGCGCTTCGCCGAGCGCCGCCAGCAGGACTTCTTCGACGCTCGCGCGATAGGCCTTCGGCGCGGCGTCGAGCAGACGGCGCGTACGCGCCTCGTCGAGTTCGAGCGTGACGGCCTGCGTGTCGGCCATGCTGGGCACGCGAGTGTCACCAGCCCCGTTTTCGCTCAGCTTCGCGGACGGCAAACCGGCTTCGGCGTGGGCGAGCGCGTCGCGCCACCATTGCTCCTCGGCGCGTACTTCGACCTGTGCGGCATGCGCCTGGGCACGCTGCACCCACGCGCTCCAAGGCACGTTCGGCGGCAGCGTCGGCGTGCGGCCTGCAAGCGCCTGCTCATACGCCGACTGCAGCTCGTCGAGCATGACTCGCCACGACACACCGTCCACCGCGAGGTGATGAATCGTGATCAGCAAACGTCCTTCACCACGCAGCCGCACATAAGCGGCGCGCACGAGCGGCCCCACGCCGATATCGAGCGATGCCTGCACACGCTGGCCCATCTGCGCGAGCGCGTCACGCCAGTTGTCGAGCGCACGCCAGTCGTGCACTTCGAGCGCACACGGCGCGATCTCGCCGACCTGCTGACACCACATGCCGTCACGCTGGAAGAAACGCAGCCGCAGCGCGTCGTGCACGGCGACCAGCGCGTCGAGCGCAACGCGCAACGCCGTCTCGTCGAGTTCACCGCGCACCGCCAGCAGCGTCGACTGATTCCAGTGATGCTCGCCGTGCGGGAACTGCTCAAAGAACGCGTGCTGGATCGGCGTAAGACCGAGCACCTCGTGCGAAACCGCCAGCGCGATCTGTGGCGCAGCGGCCTCGGCGTGTGCCGCAAGTGCGGCTACCGTCGGATGGTCGAACACCTGGCGCGTGGCGATACGCAGCCCCACCTGGCGCGCGCGCGCCACGATCTGCAGGCTGAGGATCGAATCGCCGCCCGCCTCAAAAAAGTTGTCCGTCACGCCAAGCGTGTCGCGGCCAAGCACCGTGCGCCAGATCGCGAGCAACGTCGCTTCGACGTCGCCGCGCGCTTCCACGCGTGCGCCATCGAATTGCGGCGCGGGCAGCGCGGCGCGGTCGAGCTTCCCATTGGACGTCAACGGCAGCGCGTCGAGCGGCACCAGCGCGTGCGGAATCATGTGGGCAGGCAGACGCGCAGCGAGACGCTCGCGCAGCGCTGCGCCGTCGAACGTCGCACCCGGTACGGAGACGATCCACGCCACCAGTTGCGCGCGCTCGCCCTTGCCGCTCACCAGCGCGACGGCATCGCTGACGGTGGCATCGGCGAGCAGCGCGTGTCGGATTTCGCCCGGCTCGATGCGGAAACCGCGCAGCTTGACCTGCGCGTCGTCACGGCCCAGGTAGTCGAACGCGCCGTGCGCCGTCAGACGCGCGCGGTCACCCGAGCGATACAGACGCGCTCCCGGCGCACCGTGCGGATCGGGTACGAAGCGCGTCGCCGTAAGCGACGGGCGGCCGATGTAGCCGCGCGTCACGCCCGCACCGCCCACGCACAGCTCGCCCACCGCCGCGATCTCGCCACTGGCGTTGCGCAGCGCGAGACCGAGATCGTCGATCGGCGCGCCGATCGGGCTGTGGCCACGGAGATCCATGAGATCGGCGGCGTCGAGCCCATAGCGCGTCACGTGCACCGTGGTTTCGGTGATACCGTACATGTTCACGAGTTGCAGCCCCCGTGGCGCACGCAGCCGCTGCCAGCGCGCGAGCGCGGCAGGCTCCAGCTTTTCGCCGCCGAAGATCACGCAACGCAGGGTATCGAGCGGCGCGGTGTGCTGCTCGTCGGCAAGATCGTGCTGCATCAGCGCGCCGAACGCCGACGGCGTCTGGTTGAGCACACTCACGCGCTCGGTGCGCAGCAGCGTGTGGAACGCCGCCGCGTCGCGCGCAATCCAGTGCGGCACCACCACGAGGCGCGCGCCCGTGCACAACGCTCCGAATAGCTCCCATACCGAAAAGTCGAAGGCCGCCGAGTGGAACAAGGTCCAGACGTCATCTGTACGGAAAACGTTGGCTTCAGTCTCCTTCGACATCGCCGCATCGAGCAGCCGCGCGACGTTGGCGTGCGTCACGCCCACACCCTTCGGCTGGCCCGTCGAACCCGAGGTGTAGATGATGTAGGCAAGTTGCTCCGGATGAACCGGCGCGGATTTTGGTGCGGCTTGCGGCACGTTTTCCGCTGACGGGTTCGCCGTGCCAAGCGGCAACACCGTAACATCGAGTAGCAGCGGCGCATGACGCGCGGCGCTGTCGTCGTCGGCGAGGACGGTGGCGATGTTCGCATCGGCGAGCAGATAACGCAGGCGCTCACGCGGATAGTCGGGATCGAGCGGTACGTAGGCCGCACCCGCCTTCAGCACGCCTAGCACACCCGCCACCAGCGCCGCCGAACGGCGCGCGCACAGACCGACGCGCGTTTCCGCACCCACGCCTTGCGCGCGCAGACGCGCGGCCAGCGCGTCTGACCAGACATCGAGTTGCGCGTAAGTGAGGTGTTCGGTGACGGCGTCCGGGTCATCGGCGGATTGCGCCGCGCAGGTCAGCGCGCGGGCGTCCGGCGTGTTGTGCACGTGCGCGGCAAAGCGCTCGAGCACGCTCGTGAACGCGTGTGCGGCGCGCGGCGCGGCCCACGCGCTGGCGGCTTCGGGCACCGGCAGCGCGAAGCCGCGTAGCGGCCCCGCGCCGGACGACGCAACGATCTGCGCGAGCAGCGCCGCATAGCCATCGGCGAGCGCGTCGAGCATGGTGGCATCGATGCGCGCGGCGTCGGCGGTCCAGCCGAGTTCGAGCGTCTCGCCCGCGAGCGCCGTCAGCGTCAGCGGATAGTGACTGCGTTCGCTCGCCTGCACGGCGTCGATGCGCAAGGGCGCGTCGGCGGCGCGCAGCGAGTCGCTGACCGGGTAATTTTCGAACACGAGCACGCTGTCGAACAGCGCGTCGCCGCTGCGGCCCCACCATTGCTGCACGCGCGCCAGGGGCGTCGTTTCGTGCTCGCGCAACGCAGCGTTAGATGCCTGCAGGGCGCGCGCCCAGTCACCGAAATCTGTGTGCGGCGGCAGTTCGACGTCGAGCGGCAGCGTGTTGATGAATAGACCGACCGTGCGGCCGCTGCCTTCCGGCGCGGCCCCGCGTCCCGACACAGTGACACCGAACGCGGCGCGTACGCGGTCGGCCCGGCGCGCGAGCAGCAGCGCCCACGCAGCCTGCAGCAGTGTGTTAATAGTGACGCGCGCAGCGCGCGCGGTCTGTGCCAGTTGCGCCGTGAACGCGGCGTCGAGTACGCGTTGTTGGCGCAACGGCGCGTGCGCCGGTTGCAACGGCGGCGCGAGCGTTTCGAGCAGCAGCGCGCTTTCGCCCACATCGTCGGCGGGACGTTGCGCGCGCCACCAGGCTTCGTCGTCGGCGTGCTGCTGGAGCCACGCGACGTAATCGCGCCACGTCGGTGCCGCGCCCGACTGTGGGGGCCGTGCAAGGCCCGCGCGCATCGCCGCGTAATCGGCAAATACTTCCTCAAGAAGTTGCGCCGCACTCCAGCCGTCGGTCAGCAGGTGATGCGTGGTCCAGACCAGATCGTGTGCGCCGTCTGGACGCGCGAACAGCACGAGTCGCCACAGCGGCGCATGCGCGAGATCGAACGGCCGCGCTCGATCGGCGGCAAGCCAGGCGTCGAGGCGAGCGTCGTACGCTGCATTCGAACCGGACTCGCGCCAGTCGAACCGTTGCCAGTCGAGCGCGAGCGTGCGATGCACGACTTGCAGCGGCACGCCGCCGTGCGTCCACTCGAATGCCACGCGCAACGCGTCGTGACGCGCGAGCGCGGCGGCCCACGCGTCGCGCAACGCGCCGGTGTCCAGCGCGCCCGCGAGCGTGAGGCGCTTCTGGTTCACGTAGACGCCACTCGCCACGCCGTCGAGTGCGTGGAACAGCAGCCCTTGCTGCACGGGCGTAGCCGGATAGAGATCGGCGACATTCTGGAACGGCAGCGCTAGGCGCGCGAGCGTCGCGGCGTCCAGACCGGCACTCGCGGCCAGCGGGAAATCTTCGGGCGTGGCGCCCGGCGCGGCTTCGACACAGTGTGCGACGAGCGCGCGCAACTGTGTTTCGAAACGCGCCGCGAGCGCCTGCGCAGTATCGTCGTCGAGCAGGCCGCTCGCGTAGCGCCACTGCACCCGCAGCTCGCCCGCCACGACCATCGCGTTGAAATCGAGCGCGTAGTGCAGCGCGCAGTCGGGGTCGATGCAATCGTCGGCAAGTTCCGGGCGCAGCGCGAAGCCGCCCTCGCCCGCCGTATCGTCGAACTGACCGAGGTAGTTAAAGCTCACCTGCGGCGCCGCCAGCTCGCGCAGCGCGGCGTTGGATGCCTGCTGCACGCGCGCCCAGCCAGCGGCGTGCGCAAGCGCGGCGCGGGCGGCGCTTTTCACGGCGCGCAGCGTTGCGTCAGCCGCTCCATGCGTCTGCGATTCCGAGGCTTGCGCGTCAAGCCAGAGCGGATAACGCGTGGTGAACCAGCCAACCGTCTGCGCCACGTCAAGATCGTCGCGACGCACCTCGCGGCCGTGACTCTCCATCGACACAAGCACGCCGCCCCACCCGGAACAGGCGCGCGCGAGCGCCGCCAGCAGCACTTCGTCGACGCTTGTGCGTAATGCGTGCGCTGTGCGTTGCAGCAGTGCACGGGTACTGTCAGTGTCGAGCGTCGTGGTCAGCGTGCGAGCGTCGTGAGTACGCTGGCCATGCAGGGCTTCGGCGGGCCACAGCGCGCGTGCGTCGCGCAAGGCGCCATGCCAGAACGCCGCGTCTTCCTCGGCCGAAGCCGACGACGTCGGTGTGCGCGACGCTTCCACCCACGCGCTCCACGGCATCGACGGCGCGGCAGCCGCGAACGGTACTTCGCCGCGCACGAGCCGCGTGCAGGCCGCGCCGAGTTCGGCGATCAGCACGCGCCACGACACCGCATCGACGACCAGGTGATGCGCCGCCAACAGCAAGCGATCCGATCCGCTCACACCATCGCCGCGCAGCAGCACCGCGCCAAACAGCGGGCCGTGTGCCAAATCGAAGCTGCGTTGCAGGCGCGCAGCGGCTTCGCCGAAGTCGTGTTCGACGCATTCGAAACATGCCTTGCCAGTGCTTTGCACCTGTTGATGCCAGGCGTGCGCCTCATCGCTCGTAAAGATCAGACGCAGCGCATCGTGGCGCGCAACCAGCGCGTCGAGTGCGACGCGCAGCACATCAGCGTCGAGCGTCCTCGGCACGTCGAGCCACACCGCCTGATTCCAGTGCGCAGGCACGTGCGGGTGGCGCTCGAAGAAGCCGCGCTGCGCGCCCGTCAGCGCGAGCGGCGCACGGCGCTCGCTCCACTGGCGCGCCGCGCCCGCCTGCTCGCGCATCAGCGCGGCCAGGCGCGCAACGCTCGGCGCATCGAATACCTCGCGCGGCGTCACCGCATAACCGGCCTCGCGCAGGTGCGCGACGATCTGCAGCGTGAGAATCGAATCGCCGCCCGCTTCGAAAAAATCGTCGGTGACACCGAGATCGTCGCGCTGAAGTACCTTGCGCCATATGTCGAGCACAATGCGTTCACGCGCGTCGCGCGGCGCAACGCCGGCGCTCTGTGGCACGGGCGCGGCGGGCAGCGCGGCACGGTCGAGCTTGCCGTTGGGCATCAGCGGCAAAGCCGCAAGCCGGACGAACGCGGACGGCACCATATGCGCGGGCAGACGCCCGGCCAGCGCGGTGCGCAGCAATTCTTCCGCGTGCGTGTCGGCTTGCGCTGCGTCAGCGGGCACCCAGTACGCCACCAGCCGCTTTGCTCCCTGATCCTCGCGCGCGACCACCAGCGCATCACGCACGCCATCGCACGCGCGCAGCGCGGCCTCGATTTCGCCCGGCTCGATGCGGAAACCGCGCAGCTTGATCTGCTCGTCGAGACGGCCGAGGAAATACGCTTCGCCCTGCGCGCCCAGACGTCCGAGGTCACCGCTGCGATACAGGCGACTGCCCGGCACGCCGTGTGGATCGGGTACGAAGCGTTCAGCAGTCAGCGCGGGGCGGCCCAGATAGCCGCGCGCAAGCGTCGCACCACCGATGCACAGTTCGCCCTGACCGCCGTGCGGCAGCGATGCGCCATCGGCGTCGATCACGGCCAGCGTGCGGGAGGCGAACGGCGTGCCGATCGGCGCGACGGCGTGGGCCGCGTCGGCGGCTTCGGTCGTGCGGCGCAGGCAGGCCACCGTGGTTTCGGTCGGACCGTAGAGATTGTCGATGCGAATCGACGCCAGCGGCGAGCGTTGCCACGCCGCGAGCGCGTCGCCTGGCAGCGCCTCGCCGCCAACTGTGATCTGACGCAGCGCAGCGAAGCTGTGCGGCTGCGGCTCGCGCAACCATTGCTGCCAGAACGCCGTGGGAATGCGCGCGAAGCTCACGTGCTCGTCTTCCAGCGCCGCGTTGAGCGCGGCCAGATCCCATTGCGCCGGGCCGCGCATCAAGACGCGTGCGCCCTGCATCAGCGCGGGCAACATTTCGTGCAGTGCGACGTCGAAGTTGATGGTCGAAATCTGTAGCTGCGTGTCCTTGTCGTCGATCGAATAGGCCTGCGCGAAATCACGCAGATGGCGCGCGAGCGCCGCGTGCGAGACCGCCACACCCTTCGGCCGCCCGGTCGACCCCGAGGTGTAGATCACGTACGCAAGCTGTTCCGGATGCACGGCAGGCGCGAATGGCGCGGCGTCGTCGACGCAGGTATCCTCGATACGCAGCACGCGGCGGCCTTCGAGCAGCGCGCTCATCTGCGCGGCGCTCGTGGCATCGGCGAGAACGATTTCGATGCCTGCGTCGTCGAGCATAGTAGTCAGACGCGCCTGCGGATAGTCGGGATCGAGCGGCACGAACGCCGCGCCCGCCTTCAGGATGCCAAGCAGCGCGCACGGCAGCGCCACCGAACGCGACACCGCAAGGCCCACGCGCACGTCGGCGAGCGGTGCGCCGTGTTCGCGTAGCAGGCGGCGCGCGATCTGATTCGAGCGGCGCTCGAGCGCCGCGTAGTCGAGCGCCGCGCCTTCGCACTTGACAGCGACGGCGGTTGGGCGCGTCTGCGCCTGCGCAGCGATCGCTTTCCAGATCGGCTCGAAGCATGCGGCTTCGTGCGCGTCGAACGTCGCCGTCGCGCCTTCAGGCAAGTCTTGCAGCGCGCGCGACAGACGTAGGTTGGCGAGCGGCGTCGCGCCCGCATCGGCGAACTGTTCAAGCACTTCGAGGTAATGCGCGGCCAGACGCTCGATAGTCGCTTCGTCGAAAACATCGCACGCGTAGTCGAGATCGAGTTGCAGCGCGCCGCCGCTTTCGGTCACGTTGAGCGCGAGGTCGAATTGCGCGCCGCGCGTCAGGTTGTCGATTTCGCGCACATGCAGATGGCGCGAGCGTGCGAGGCGCGCGCGATCGATGCCTTCGTAGTTGAAGAGCGTCTGGAACAGCGCGGTATGCGAGCCGTCGCGCGCGCCGCCGTGGGCTGCCGCGAGACGCGCGAGCGGCACGTCCTGGCGCGCCAGCGCATCGAGCACGTTGGTGCGCGCGGCGTCGAGCCATTGCGCGCACGTGAGGCGGCCGGACAGCGCCACGCGCATCGGCAGCGTGTTGACGAAATAGCCGAGTGCGCCCCGGCTGGCTGGGTTCTCACGCCCGGCCACCGGCACGCCGATGCGGAACACGCGTTGACCGCTGTAGCGATGCAGCAATGCCGTCCACGCTGCGTAGAGAACCATGAACGGTGTTGCGCGCGCTGCGCCCGCGAGCGCGTAGAGACGCGTACGCAGGCCCGCCGGCACGCCGACCCTGATGCGTTCGCCTGTGGCCGCGCCGGCTGTGCGCAGCGCACCGCGCGGACGGTCGAACGGCAACGCAAGTTCGGCGGCGGGCGCGGCGAGTTGCGCGCGCCACCAGTTAAGATGGGCGTCGAGCGCGGCAGCGCGAGCTGGATCGCGTTCGGCGCATGCGTGCTGCGCATATTGCAGCGGCGGCGTGTCGAATGTAGCGCAAGACATGGAGCGACCGTCGATACGCGCATCGTAAGCCGCGCACCATTCGTCGAGCAGAATGGCGAGCGCATGCGCATCGGCGACGATGTGATGGACGTGCAGATGCACGACATGCTCTTCGTCGGCAACACGGCACAGCGTCACGCGCAGCAGCGTGTCGTGCGCAAGGTCGAACGGCTGTTCGGCCAGCTCGCCGAGGAAAGTGTAGAGGCGCGCGTCACGCATGCCTCCGTCGAAATGTGCAAAGTCCTCGCTGCGCCATTGAGCGCAACGCGTGGCGTCGACAATCTGGCGCGGCACGCCCTGCGCTTCCACGAATCGCGTGCGGAGGATCGCGTGACGGCGCACCACGTCGTCGAGCGCCGCCTCGAATGCCGTAGCGTCGAGCTTGCCCGCCATGCGCACGCTCGCCGAAATAGCGTTCGTCGTGTCGCGCGGCTCGAGCTTCCAGAGCAGATAGAGACTTTCCTGACCGAGACTGAGCGGCGCTTCGGCTTCGGCGTTCGCTTCAGACTGTGGTTCTGCTGACATTCGCGTGACACGCGGAATCGTGACGATATCGGCGAGTGCGGCAGTCTGGGCGGCAATCGTTGAATGCTCGAAGACGAAACGCAGCGGCAAGTCCATGCCAAAGCGCGCGTTCAATGCGGCCACGAGCTGGCCCGCAACGAGCGACTGGCCTCCGATCAGAAAGAAGTCGTCGTCGCGCGCGGCGCGCTCGAGCGCCGGCAGCGCGTGCCAGATCGCCGCGACCTGTGCTTCAAGCGAGTCGTCCGTGGCGCTCGGTTCCGCCTCTTCGACAACGTACGCTGCGCTTTGCACATAACGCTCAACCACCGCAAGCGTGCCATCCACGAAACCTTGTGCGCATGCGGCACGGCGCAGCTTGCCGCTCGACGTGCGCGGTAGCGCGCCCGCTTCCAGCAGCAGCACCGCGCCCACCGACTCGCCGAGAGTCGCAGCCACCGTCGCACGGATCGCGTCGATCACGGCTTGCGCCGCGCCGTCGCGCTGCGCCGAGCGCGCTAGTTCGGCGGCTACACCTACGGCTTCGTCGCCTTGCTCGTCACGCACGGCGAAGGCGGCGATGCGGCCATTGCGCAGGCCGTCCACTCCCGCCAGCACGCGTTCGATGTCCTGCGGATAGACGTTGCGCCCGCGCAGGATGATGAGGTCCTTCACGCGGCCCGTCACATGGAGCCGCCCTTTGGCGACAAAACCGAGATCGCCCGTGCGCAGCCAGCGCGTGCCATCGGCGTCCCGCACGAAAGTCGCAGCGCTTGCTTCGGGCTTGTTCCAGTAGCCTTGCGCGAGACTCGGTCCGGCGAGCCAGATTTCACCGATGTGGCCATCGGCAAGCGGCGTCCCATCGGACACGGTGTCGAGCGCCGCTGCCACGATGCGCCATTGGTGCTGCGGCGCGCTGCGGCCGCAATCGACGATGGTCGTTGCCGCCGCACTCTCGCACGCCAGTTCGCCTTCGCCACGCGCGAGCGCGGCCGTGTCGAAGCCCGGCGCGCGCGCTCCCTCGCCTGCGACCGCGCCGCTTGCCAGCAAGGTCGTTTCGGCGAGGCCATAGCACGGATACAGCGCGTTCGCGTCGAATCCCGCATGGGCAGTGCGCTGCGCGAAGGCGTCGAGCGTCGCCGCGCGGATCGGCTCAGCGCCGCAGAAGGCCACCCGCCAGCACGACAGATCCAGCTCGACGAGCGCCCTCAACTGCGACTCGCGCACACGTTCGGCGCAGAGTTGATACGCGAAGTTCGGTCCGCCGCTCACGGTCGCGCGATAACGCGAAATCGCTCGCAGCCAGCGCGCCGGATGCTCGAGGAAGTGCTGTGGATCGAGCAGCACGAGTTCGAAACCGAAATACAACGGCAGCATCATGCCGCCGATCAGCCCCATGTCGTGATACAGCGGCAACCAGCTCAACATCACGTCGCGCGCGGCGTCGATCGACATCGCCGCGTGAATCGCATGCTCGTTGGCGATGATATTCGCGTGGCTCACCATCACGCCCTTCGGTTCCGAGGTCGAACCCGAGGTGTATTGCAGGAAGGCCAGCGATTCGGGATCGGGTGCAGCGAGCGCGAGTGGCGCGGCGCGTTGCAGCGTCTCGGGCGCGAGCACCACACAATCGACGGCACCAACTCCATTAGTCGCGTTTTCAACCAGTTCCCGCCACGCGTCGTGTTGAGCCGCTGCTACCACCGCCACGCGCGGCGTGCAATCGGCATACATCGCGCGCAGACGGTCGAGATGCTGCGCGTTCTGCGTGTACGGCGCATAGGCGGGTACGGCCACCAGGCCGGCATAGAGACACGCGAAAAAACTCACGACGTAGTCGATGCCGCTCGGCAGCAGCAGCATGACACGTTCGCCGCGCTGCGCGTGTTCACTCAAGGCAGCGGCGGCACGCTGCACATGTTCGAGCAGTTGCGCGTAGCTCAGCGCGTGTTCCTGGCTGGCACCATCGACGAGAAAACGCACGGCGATCGCATGCGGGCGCGCACGCGCGTGGTCGACAAGACGCGAAACGATGTCGGCAGGCGCGGCGTCGACGCCCTGCGCGGCCTGCGCTTTGCGCGCGAGACGCGATTTGCGGCTCAGGAACGGACATACGTCGCCCGCGCGCGCATTGTTATCGCCGAGAAAATACTGCTTCCATTCGAGGTTGCCGGGATCGCCGTAGAAACCCAGATCGGGATGCGGCTCGACGTCGTCCCATTTGAGCAGGCGCTGACGCACCTGGTTGCGCGCTTCGCGACCGATCACCTTGTTCGTAATGGTGTCGACAAACACTGCACGCGGCTGGAACAGCAGGATCATGCCAGGGCCAAGGTTCCGGCTGTGGCGCGTCGCGAACGACGGCAGCGCGCACACCACGAACATTTCGATACCCGCAAACGAGAACTCCCATGCTTCGTCCGAGGGATCGGGATAGCCGTCGGCGGCAGAATTCGGATCGGCGTCGTGCAACTGTTGCAGGATGCGCCAGAAGTGGCGCTGATACTCCTCGTGACGCAGCGGCGTTTCGTCCGGCTCGAAGAATACTGCGATATTGTTCTTGCGATATTCGGGCAGCGCGGCCAGGCGCGCAAAGGTTTCCATCGACGCGACCATGTCGCCCAGCCCTTTACCCTCCACGAACGTATAGAACATTTCACCACGCCGCTCGGCGACGGTGCCGAAGAAGCACGGATAGGCCGGGTCCATCACCTGCGAGTGCAACGTCTGATACGACGCGTCGAGCCACGCGGGCAGCGCGATTTGCGTGCCGATGCGATCACCCTGAATCACGCGGCTGGTCCAGTCGGCGGCATTGCAGGCGCTCGCGCGCGCAGCGAGTTCGGCTTGAGCCGCGCGTTGTGCATCATCCTGCGCGCCGCTTTCGTGCGATGCGCCCTGCGTCTGATTCGATTCCATCATGTTCCCTTGCATTCGTCGATGAGGTGCGTCGGCGGACGCACCCGCCATGCGCACCGTTCGCGGCCGCGCGTTCATGCGGATTTCGTGGGGAGAATCGTCGCGCTTCGGATGAGCGTCTTGTCTGGACTGCCGGTACCCGCCGTGTGCAGCGGGCTGACCAGTTACTGCGTGATGCTTGATGTCTTGCTACACGTGCGCCGAAAAACCGTTACCCCGCGACAGACCTGTCCAGTTCGGCCATCAGCTCTTCGACCCACGGATCGGGAATGATCGGCTGGTGATAGGTGCATTCGCCCGACACGACAGTCGAGCCGTGCAGACGGCCGTCGGGAATCAACACCATGTCGCCTTCGTTCATTTTCAGTTGCATGCCAACATTGCCCCAAAACAACATCTCGCCCACTTCGATCGTCACGAGCCGATGATCGTTGTGGACGTGCGTCGTCGAACACATTTCGTGCGGCTCAACAAAGGTTTCGCGGTCGATGTCGGGATACTCGGCGTAGATACGCGTGCTGATACGGCGAGCGAATTCGCAGAAGCGCTCGATGTCGGAAAGCCAGCGCAACTGCTCACCGAGATCCCAGCGCGCGCGTTCGCACAGGCGTTCCGCGGCGGCGAAGCCTTGCATGCACTGCTCGCGCGCAGCCACACCGTAACGCGCTTCGATTTCGCGCAACGCGTCCGCGAAGCGGCGCGCCAGTTCACGTTGATGGTCCGCGCCCACATCGGGCACCACGCCGCCGCGCGTGAGATGCACGCACGCACGCGTAAGCGCCGCCAGGAACGCAAGCTGTTCGGCTTCCGCCGCGAAGGCCGCGCCGATCAAGCCGAACGCCCGATCAGGACGACGCGCAAGCGCGTACAGCAGATTGCATTTGGCGAGGCTCGTCGGCAGATAGAACTGCCAGTACGAGTGCTGCTCGCGTGTGATTTTCGCCGCTTCTGCGACGCATTCGAGCAGGTCTTCGCTCGCATGATCGAGTACGAGCGTCGGGTGCAGCGTAGTGGGCAGCACGTCGAAGTAGCCGCTCGCAGCGGCGCGAGCGAGCGCGTGACGTTTCGACGGCAGCAGCGCCCAGCGTTGCACAGCGATGAAGCGCAGGCCATCGGCGAGATAGTCATTACGAACCAGACGAGCGAAACTGTGTTCCCAGAACGCCAGTTCGTCGCCGATCAGTTGCGTCACACGTGCCGCGGCAGCATCGCCGTGCGTAGCGCTGTCCGCATCGCGACTCAGGTAGTCGAACGCGTAGCCTTCGAGAAACGGCGCGATTTGCGCGCCGAGCATACGCACTTCGTCCGCGTGATAGGTGTCAAAGTGACGGCGGCGGTCGTCCGAGTGCACATCGTCCGTCTGCAGCGGCGGACGCGCAATATCCAGCTCGTAAATCGACAGCAGCGTGCGGTTCGACGCGAGCGACGGCAGCCGGCTCACGTTGTGCGTACGTACCGGCTTGCGGAACTTTAGGAATTCGAAGTCCTCGGGACGCAGCGGCCGGCGATGGAACTGGCCATCGAGCACCAGTTCATCAACGACAGCACTGCGAAATGGCAACGCGGCAGCAAAGCGTTTGATAAGTGCAACATGCTCGTCGCTTTGGCCTTCGAACGGCGTGAAGTCGAAAAGCGTCGCGCTGGGCGTAGGAGTTGGTTGCGACATCATCGTGAATCCTTCTGAGGGCAAGGAGAATAACGGCTGAGGCTGCAAAGCCAGGATAGATCGATTCGGCTAACCGCCGGCGAAAAAGCGTGCGTCAAGCTGGTGGTCCGCTCATAGCGACCAGCACGCGGCGCGGACCCGTGAACGGCGCGCGTCCGTGCGACATCAGCAGGTTGTCGAGCATCAGCAGATCGGCGACGCGCCATTCGAATGCAAGCAGCGTCTCGCGATACACCGCGCGGATCTCGTCGAGCATCGCGTCAGGAATCGGACTGCCGTCACCGAACAGCGTCTGGCGTGGCAAGCGATCTTCATCGACGACATCGAGCAGCGCCTCGCGTACCGCCGCAGGCAGATTGGTGACGTGAAATAGGTGTGCCTGGTTGAACCAGATGGTTTCACCGGTCACTGGATGACGCAGTTCGGACTGACAGATTTGGCGCGTGCGCAGCGCTTCGCCGCCGTCGAGCCATTCCCAGCCGATGCCGTGCACCTCACAATAACGCTCGACTTCGGCACGATCGTCGGTGCCGAACACTTGCTGCCACGACAGATCGAGGCCGTTGCCATAGTTGCGCACGTACATCACGCCTTGTTCGGCGAACCGACGGCGCAGCGCTGGATCGAGCCGCGCATAGACGACGCGGCTGTCGGCGACCGGCGTCGCGCCACCCTGCTGTGCGGCGATATCGCAGTAAAACCAGATCGTCGAAGGCCAGTGCGTCGTGTACGACTGTTCATTATGCTGGTCGATCCATTGATCGGCCGGATATTCGGTCGAAGAATAGACGCGCTTTTCGATGCGAGTTCGCGGCGTCGATCCGAACTCATAGTCGAGCAACGGTTCGCCCAGACGCGCAGCAACTTGGCCGAAGCCATCCACGCCCGGCGCATCGAAGCCGCGCAGCAGCACGCCGCCCTGCACGTGACGCGCGCGGGCAAGCAACGCAGCGACTTCGGGCCAATGCGCATCGAGACTCGTATCCGCGGTGGCGGGCGGGCTCACACACATCACGCGTGTGCCGTTGTGCTCGATGATCTCCTGCGCGAGCGTGATCGATGCGGCGTTGCCGATGATAGCTGCGTTCATGTGACGAGACCTTGAGCAAGTGGATGGGACGCACACGACGCCAGCGCCGCACCGATGTGACGCAGCAGTGGCGTCACGTGCATATCGAGATAGAAGTGGCCGCCATCGAAAGCGTGCTGCGCGAACGGGCCGCGCGTGTAGTCCCGCCAGGCGGCAACGTCGGCGGTGCACGCGGTCGCGGCATCGCCGCGGCCTGTGAACACATCCAGAGGGCAGGCGAGCGGCACGCGCGGTGACCCTGCACGCAGATGCGCTATATAGACGCCACAAAGGTGGAAGTCGGCGCGCAGCACCGGCAGAACAAGATCGAGAAAGTCAGCGTCGTCGAGCAGTGCGGCGGGCGTACCGCCCAGTGCCGCGAGCTTCGCCGCCATCGTCTCGCGCGGACAGCCCAGCCAGTGCGACTCGACCGTGCGGCGCTCCGGCGCGACCGACGCCGAAGCGCCGAACCATAACGGCTCGCGACCGTCCCGAGCGCGTAGGGCGTGACATAGCTCAAAACCCGCCAGCGCACCCATGCTGTGGCCGAACACGGCAAAGGGCGCGTTGCGGTCAAGGCGAGCGGCAACTTCGTCGACCAGATCCTCGATCAGCGGTGTCCACGCGCGATGCGGCGGCTGCGTGCGGCGCAGACCGTGACCCGCGTAATCCGGCGCGAACACGCGTACGCCGCGCGGCAACGCAGCCTGCCACTGCCGGTACGACGCCGCAGCGCCGCCCGCATGAGCCAGGCAGATGAGTTCGACAGGCGGCGTCACGCTATCGACCGCGATGGCTTTCAACGACATCGCGTCAGGCCGCGTTGCCGCCCTGCGCGGACTCGACCTGCTCCATCGCCCGACGCAAGCTCAGCGGGCGCATATCGGTCCATACTTCGTCAATCCACGCGAGACAATCTGCTTTGTTGCCCGACCTGCCCGCTTCGCGCCAGCCGGCGGGAATCGCCTTGTAGTCCGGCCAGATCGAGTACTGCTCTTCGTGATTCACCACGACGTGGAAGTTCGTGTTTTCATCGCCCCAGCTCATGATAGCTCTCCTGTTGTGCGATTACGGATGGTTCGGGTGATATCGCAGACACTTGTGAAATAACGACGATTCGCGCGATGTGGGGTGATTCGATGAGACGACTTCGAATCGACGCCGAACACTCTCGGGAAACGCCAATAGAATGATAACGTAAACAATACTCATTCGTATTACTATTAAATCTAGTATTTGCTCGAAGTCGTGTCAACCTGTCAAGGCCAACTTTCGACATGACGCAAGCCTTCCGATCAGCGGAATGCCTTTTCCGACAACGGATTGAGCAAGTTGTAAAAAAAAATTATTCAAAGCGCTATAAGCGAATTTGAAACTACGACTCATAGGGAATTACTGGCTAGCGTCATGAATTTCGATTAGTACCCTCAGCGGCGCTATAAACGCGAAGACCATGCGATGCGCAATGCATCATTCGACGCACGCGTGACTTGTGACACCGCATTGGCGGTTCTTTTCGCACCAGATCGCGCGCACCACTAGCGATTTGATGCGAATCGGCTGGAAGCCACTCAAGCCGTCCTGACGATCGCCCCCTCCCCGCGCAGCCGTTTTTCATTCACCCGCTCAACGCTCGCTGTTCAGTTCAGTCACGCTCAAGGCCGGATCGGCGTCGATCTGCTCTCTCGTGTACGGTATCCTCACCCACGACTTCGTCGCGTAACGCTGCGTGTAATCTCCCGCATGTGGCGACGCGGGATCGTCCGAAAGCGATGTCGTAAGGAAGGTCC
Source organism: Caballeronia sordidicola (assembly GCF_001544455.2). GTDB lineage: Bacteria > Pseudomonadota > Gammaproteobacteria > Burkholderiales > Burkholderiaceae > Caballeronia > Caballeronia sordidicola. The sequence goes on along the minus strand of NZ_FCOC02000018.1, from coordinate 65,332 downwards.
ACGCCTGCGGCCCGTCAGCATCGAAACTAACCACCTGCATATAGCTGTTGCCGTTCGGATCGCCGTCGAGCGCAAGTCCATCGGGCGAATCCACATGCTCCTGCGAGCACGCCGCTGTGAAATAGCCCTGTGAGGTACAGCCGCCGAACATTGGTACGCGCACGCCCGCGCGCGTCGCGTAAAGCGCGGCTCCCCGTGGGCTGTCCGGCGCGAGATGTGCTCGATGCAGATCGTCCACGGCGGCGATCAGCGTCTCACGCGCGAAGGCGGCGTCCAACGTAAGGCCGCGCGGCGTGTTGAGCGGATCGGAGACGCTTGCCGGGACCGTATACGACCAGCCCGTTTTCGCGACCTGCAGATGCGACCAGAACGCGTCCCAGAGATTCGCGCCGCGAGCGTCGGCGTTGCCGGTGTCGTTCCAGTTACGCAATGCGTCACAGGCTGCGTCGAGCGTGGGCGTCTGCTGTGCGCGCTCGTCCGTGCAGGCGGCCTTCAGCACATCAGCCTTGAAGCGCTCCGCCGAAAGCGCGCGGCTGTCGAGCGTCATTGCACGCACGCTCGCGCTGTCCGCACCTTTGCCCACAAAGCCGTCACGACCCTCGATGCGCGCACGGATCATCTGCAAGCCGAGTTGCGCACGCAACGACAAGCCGTTCTGGCTGTCAAAGATCGCGTCGTAGCCAGCGAGCGGTGCAACGGGATTGGCCAGCTCGTAGCTGTTGTTCATATTGGCGACATAATCGCGGCGCACGAGGTTCGGCATGCGCACGCTCGGCAATGCACCCTGCTGCCTTGCTGCGGGCTCATCAGCCCAGTTGCAGGCGGCGCGCGAGCCGTCCAGCACCGGCACGCCGCGCGCTTTCGCCGCAAGCGCACGGGCGATTGGCTCTATCGTGCAATGTGCCGCGAGCGCGGCAGGCACGTCCGGGATCGCACCGATATCAGCGTACCAAGCGCGCGCATCGTTGCGCCCGACCGCGAGCGTGTTGACCCACGGCATCGACGCATCATCGCGCGTTATCCGCATGAAGCTCTCGAGCGAATCTGCGCGATCCCACCGCAGAAAGGTGTCGAAAGTGCGCGCGTTGTCCGCGTTGACGTCGCGGATCGCAAAAGCCGTCTGCGCATTCGCCGCCAACGCCGGTGAAAGGCCCGACAGATCGACCAGTGGCCCAAAACGCGTGCGGTACAGCGTGCGAGTGATCGTGCCGGTACTGCCGTCGGCGTTACGCGTTTCGACGCTGATGCGCTCGCCGCGCATCGGTTCGGGCTTGCCGTCAATCAGATACGTATCAGTGTGGCCTGGCGCGAGCGCGAGCCGGAACAGCCCGAAGCGCCGGGCCGACGACACCGTGAGACTCCACGCTACGTCGCGATTGAAGCCGATCATGACGACCGGCGCGCCCAGAAACGCCGCACCGCTCACATCGAGCTTGCCGGGAATCGTAAGCTGCACTTGGTAGAAGCGATCGGGACCGCGCCAGAACCAGTGAGGATTACCTAATAAAAGACCACTCGACGTGCCTGTGGCAGCGCTGCCAAATGCAATGGCATTGCTGCCGATTCCCGCCGCACCGCCTGCCTGTAGATACGGCACTTTGGCCTCAGACAGCGCGACGGATTCCTGCCGAGCAGACATTTGCGCCACCGTGGACGACGGCGGCTGCGCATTCGCGACCGCGTGCACGAAGCGCGCGTAACCGCCCGCATATATCGCCGCGAGCATGCGCCGATAGACGTCACGCGCGTCGATAGGCTTCAGCCACGGCGCGGCGCGGCAGGCCACGTGCGCGCCCGCATGGCCGCCGGCCTTCACTTCCTTCATGTAGCGGTCGTAACCGGCAGCATAGCCATGCGCGAGCGCCTGGATCGCGTGCGATTGCTGCGACTGAAAGCGATCGATCGCCGCATCGTCGATGAGAAAGCGGTGGTAGAAGTCGGCGTCCAGATTGACGGGACGACCGATAGTTGAATACATCGGCATGTGTTCGGCCGCGCCGAAGTAGCGCGAGCGTTCGCCGTGCCAGGTCACGAAGCCGTCTGCAAGCGTGCAGAGATCATCGGTCGCCTGCGCGTAGCCGTAGCCATAGCCAAGTCCGTCCCAATCGGCTGACTCGATATGAGGCACCCCGTAGGCCGTGCGCCGAATCGTGGCGTGTAGCGGCGTCGGCGCGGCTTCGTCAATCTGCGCGGCCTGCGCAACCGGCGCGTTTGTCGGCTTCATTCCGGGTGCACAGCCTGGCAAGGCCAGCGGACCAAGTATTGCCAAGGCGGCGACCGCTGTACGCACGCGATTTCGTTCTTGTTTCGGGTCCTGCACACCCATCCTTATATCTCCTGGATCAATATGCGTCGATCTCAAACGATCGGCCGTACTCGGACTTGGTGCGCAAGCAGTCGATTCCCCGCAACTTCGGTCTGAAATCGGATTGTCCGTAATGAGAATTACTCGTAAATTCATGAGAAAAATATGCCTGCGAGGTTCAATTGTCAAGGCGTTTTTAGAGATTTCCATTCGCATCTCTCCGAACAGTCCTTTCGTGCTCGATACCCTCCGTCTGCCGTATTCATCGGGGCATCACGATAAACAGACCTGCTTCAGCGGCCCTGCATCTCGTCTACGCCGCCAGCCCAGCACCCACTTGGTTGCTGAGGGTACAGTGCATTTGCAAATGAGAATCTCTTATACTCAGACACTATAGTCGGCGGTGCCTATGTATCGATGGTGTACAGCCCTCCAGAGATCATGGAGTCATGGTAGATAAGCCTGGTGACGACTTCGTTACCGAAGCACAGGCACAATCCCACTCGCAACGCTGGTCTTTCCTCAATTACCCAATGAACCGCTTTCCCGGACGGTACCGACGTTTCGTCACATTCGCCCTTGCCCTGCTGGTTATTGCATGGATCGTCTGGATCCTCTTCTTTCACGTCGCCGAACACCTCGATACCGTCACAATCAGCCGGGGCAGCGTCGAATCGAATGTCACCGCACTCGGCACGCTCCAGCCCATAGTTACGTTGACATCGGCGCCCAGGCATCGGGGGAAATCGGGCATATCCGCGTACGGGCCGGAGACCGCGTTCAGCGAGGACAGCTACTGGTCGAGATCGACCCGAGTGTGCAACAGGCCAAGGTTGATGTAGACCAGTCGACGCTTGCGAGCCTGCATGCACAACTGCTCGGTTCGCGGGCCCAGCAACTGCTCGCCCAGCAGCAATATGACCGGCAGTGCCGCATGGCCTCGGAAGGCTCGACGCGCGACGAGGATCTCCAGATCGCCCTGGGCGCCCTGTCCTCTGCCAAGGCAACGACCGAGAACCTGCGTGCGCAGATTGCCGGTGCCCAGTCCAACCTGAAGGGAGACGAGGCCCAACTCGGTTACACCCGCATCTACGCGCCGATGAGCGGAACCGTCGTCACGCTCGACGCCCGCGAAGGTCAGACACTCAATGCCACGTACCAGACACCGAACATCCTGCGCATCGCTGACCTCTCCACGATGACTGTATGGACCCAGGTGTCGGAGGCCGACATCCTGCGCGTCAAGCCCGGCATGCCGGTCTACTTCACGACGCTCGGCTCGAGCGAGCGCCGCTGGAACGCCACCCTCCGCCAGATCCTGCCCGCGCCGCCCAATCCTTCGACCCCGCCCGACAGCAGCAGCCAGCAGTCCACCGCACAGGCGTCCGCACAGAGCACAGGCAAGGTCGTGCTCTATACGGTGCTGTTCGATGTGTCCAACGCAGATGGGCAGCTAATGCCGCAGATGAGCGCTCAGGTCTTCTTTGTCGCCGCCCGCGCAAACAACGTCGTCGTGGCACCCCTGTCGGCCATGGCAGCGGTCCAGGGAAAACCTGACGTCTACCTCGCGCGCGTCCAGCAGGGCAACCACACCGTCACCCGCGAAGTACGCATCGGCGTCCATGACCGGCTCAATGCGGAAATCCTGTCCGGTCTCGAGGCGGGCGACCGGCTGGTCACAGCCGTGACCCGTACCCGACTGTCGGACGGGAGATTTGAGTGGTAAGCCCGTCGTCCGGCGCGCGGGCCTCGAACCCGCCCGCCACCGCCCTGATCGAGCTGCGGGACATCCGCAAGTCCTATGGCGGCCACGTGCGCGGCCCCGACGGCAAACCCGTTCCGGCCGTCGACGTCCTGCGCGGCGTCAGCCTGTCCATCCACCCGGGCGAATTCGTCGCCATCGTCGGCGCATCGGGCTCGGGCAAGTTGACACTGATGAACATCCTCGGCTGCCTCGACCGCCCCACTGCCGGTCAGTACCGCTTCGCCGGACAGAACATCGCCGCATTCAATGCCGACGAGCTCGCCTGGCTGCGCCGGGAAGCATTCGGCTTCGTGTTCCAGGGCTACAACCTGATCGCGACGGAATCCGCGCGAGAGAATGTCAAGGTACCCGCGATCTACTCCGGCATCCCGGCGACCGAACGTCTGGCGCGCGCAACGGCGCTGCTGACGCGACTCGGCCTGGAGCAGCGTCTCGACCACCGGCCGAGTCAGCTATCGGGCGGGCAGCAGCGCGTGTCGATCAGCCGCGCATTGATGAACGGCGGACATATCGTGCTCGCCGACGAACCCACTGGCGCGCTCGACACCAAGAGCGGCGCGGAGGTCATGCATCTGCTCGAAGAACTGGCGGAAACGGGACACACCGTCATTCTCATCACCCACGACCGGGAAGTCGCAGCGCGCGCGCATCGCATCATCGAAATCCGCGACGGCGAAATTATTGCGGACTCGGGAAACAGCAGACCCCCGACTACGCATGCGCCGCTGGACGTCCAGGCGTTCATCGAGACGATGAGGGACAGCGCCGCCCATACGGCCTCGTTCATCGCGGACACCCGCGAAGCGTTGCGCGCCGCCTGGCGTGTCCTCTGGATCAACCGGTTCCGTACCCTGCTGACGCTGCTCGGCATCATCATCGGTGTCGCACCCGTGATCGTCATGCTCGCGATCGGCGCCGGCACGGAGCGCCAGATCATCGAGAAGATGGCCAGTTTCGGCACCAACCGGATGTATGTCATCCCCGGCGGCGACAGTCCGCGCGGGCCCGGCGGCACGCTCTCCGAGACCGATGCCGACATCGTGCGGGACGTCCCCAATATAAGTGCTGCCATGCCCTTCCTGCAGGGCAGTGTCACGGTGCGCTACAGCAACATCGACACGCAGGTCCCGGTCTGGGTCGTCACCGACCAGGCATCGACGATTCTGAACTGGAAGCCGGAGCGCGGGATCTTCTTCACCGCGAAGGACGAGCAGCAACTTGCAACCGTCATCCTGCTCGGCAAGCGTGTGAGAGAAAAACTCTTCGGCGACAGCAATCCGGTTGGACATTACGTACTCGTCAACAACGTCCCGTTCCAGGTCATCGGAGAACTCGAAGAAAAAGGCGCGACGTCCGGCGACGCCGATGACGACAACGTCGTCCTCATGCCCTTCTCGACGGGCAGCCGCCGGATCCTGGGCACCACCAACCTGTCGTGGATCTCGGTGCTCATCGACCGCCTCGATCTCGCCGACCAGACTGCCCGGCAGGTGACCGACACGCTGGAGGCCGCGCATCACGTCCGGGATTTCCAGGTCTACAATCGCGCAGCCTCCGTGAAGGCACAGACCGAAACCCAGAATACGCTGACGCTGATGCTCGGCCTCATTGCTGCCATCTCCCTGCTCGTCGGCGGCATTGGCGTCATGAACATCATGCTCATGACGGTCCGGGAACGGACACGCGAGATTGGTATCCGCATGGCCACCGGTGCCCGGCAGCGCGATATCCTGCGCCAGTTCCTGACCGAAGCCACGGTGGTGTCCGGCATAGGCGGCGTGGTGGGCGTCGCGTGCGGGCTGCTGGTCGGTACGATCCTGATTGTTGCGGGCGTGCCCGCCATCTTTTCCGTTCGCGCCATCATCGGGGCATTCGGGTGTGCCCTGCTGACCGGACTCGTATTCGGATTCATGCCGGCACGGCAAGCCGCACGCCTCGATCCGGTTGTCGCCCTGGCAAGTGAATAAACCCATGAAGAACTGGACCGCGGGATTCGCCCTCCTCGCCCTGACCGGCTGCAGCGTCACCGCTCCCGACAGCCACCCTGTTTCAATACCCTCGACCTGGCAGTACGCCGCCAGCGATCATCACGGAATACCCATCAACAAGGACTGGTGGACCGTGTTCGGCAGCACGGAACTCGATCATCTGATCCGCGACACGAACCACGACAGCTTCGACATTGCAGCAGCAGTCGCGCGAGTCAGACAGGCCCAGGCAACGGCACGCATCGCCGGAACACCGTTGCTGCCCACCGTTTCGGGCTTTGCCGACGCAAGCCGGCAGAGTGGACTGCTGGTCTCGGATACCGAACTCGAAGGCACAAGCTTCGACCTCGGCCTGGCGGCCAGCTATGAACTGGATTTCTGGGGACGAAACCGCGCGATACGCAACGCCGCAATCGACACGCTCCGCGCATCGCGCTTCGACCGGGATACCGTTGCCCTGACTGTCTCGGCCGACGTGACCAATACCTGGCTACAGACCGTTGCCCTACGCGAGAGAAGCGACGTTGCCCGGCAAAATCTGGAAACGGCCGGCGCTATACGCGATACCGTTGAATCCCAGTTCCGCGCAGGCGCTGCTACCCAGCTTGACGTGCACCAGCAGCGCGCCGCGGTCGCCGCCCAGCGCCGTGCAGTCGAATCACTCGCCCAGCAGACGAACGACAGCCTCGCCACGCTTGCCGTGCTGCTTGGCAAACCGGTGTCACAGCTACAGCTCACGACCCAGTCGCTCGCCGGGCTACACATGCCCGATGTTGATGCCGGGGTGCCGTCAGATGTACTGGTACAGCGACCGGACCTCGCCCGCGCCGAAGCACAACTCGCAGCAGCAGATGCCGACATCATCGCGGCCAGAGCCGCCATGCTTCCCAGCCTAACGCTGACCGCGACAGTAGGGTCGGGGGGGGGTGGCCAGATCCATACGCTTCTCGACAATTCGCTCTACAGCGTGGCCGCCGGCCTCACCGCACCCATATTCAATGCCGGGGCACTTGCGGCGGGACGTGACCTTGCCGTCGCACAGAAAGAAGAACTGCTCGCGACCTACCACGCCGCTATCATCACGGCCCTCGGGGATGTCGAACGTTCACTGAATGCGGTCCAGGGGCTGGATTCACAGTTCAAGACGAACGACGAAGAACTGGGGTAAGCCAGGCGCGCACTCCAGCTCGCACAGAGCCGCTACCGCGCCGGCGCAGAAATACTAACCGTTGTACTGCTCGCCCAGCAGACCCTGTTCAACGCCGAAGACACAAATGTCCAGCTACGCGTTGCGCGCCTGCAGGCCACCGTATCCCTTTGCCGCGCCCTCGGCGGGGCCTGGACCCGGCCCACCGATTCGATGCCGGGCTGAGCGCATCCGGCATCGCCGTCTACTTCTTGCCTGCCTTGATGCCCTGGGGCTTGGGTCTGCAGTTTGAACAATATCCGTGAAGCACGAGCTGATGGCCAGTCAGGACATAGTCCAGCGAATCGGCGATTGCCTTCTGGCGACCGTCCATCAGGGGATCGGAAAATTCGTCCACGCGACCGCAACAGAGACAGACGATATGGTCGTGCCGCTTGCCCTCATTCAGTTCATAGACCATCTTGCTCGAATCGAGCATGCTGGTCGTCAGAATTCCGGCATCCACGAGCTGCGCGAGCACACGATAGACCGTTGCAAGCCCGATCTCGACTTTCTGCTCCACCAGGTGCCGGAAGACCTCTTCGGCGCTGCAGTGCCGATAGCCGGTCGTACGGAAAAATTCGAGCACCTTCACGCGCGGTGTGGTGATGCGCAAACCCGCTCCCTGCAATTCTTCAGAAACCTGTGGCGACATGGAATAAGCGGTGTGGATTGCGAATGAAAAAGGACATGCAGGCAGAGCACGCGTGTCGACCTGTCGAAGGAGCAATTGCTGCCCCCTCCAGGACGGGCTGTTGCCTAGGACACGGCAGCAGACCAGACGATGAAGTTAAAGCGATCGATGCTAACGCATTAGCTATTGCTCCCCGATTAGTTATTTCTATTACGTTACATATGCCGGAACGGTAAAGAGAACAGGAACTACTATCATTTATTGCCCCGCAGCGATCCTCAATCAACACCCTGCTCGTGTTTCCGAGATGGGAGGGCGAATCAGGAATCGTTAGCGAAATTCCACTCGCACTGCACGGCCTCCCCGACACGGAGCCACTGTTCTTCACCGCCGAGCACAATTGCATTCTGCCCGAACGTCACGCCCCCACCGACCCGTGGGTCCGAGCGATATGCGGCCAGTGTGTCGAGTGGCTCATTGCCCCAGGCCGGATCGCGCATACCCGTCATCTGGTCAATCGTCGGAATCGGGCAGCGCGCACAGGGCTTGACCAGGCGGAGTATCACGCGGCTTTCCACTGCGCTGACCGTACCGATATAGTCCTCGTCATAGGGTTCGACACCGGAGAGCACGAGGTTCGGACGGAAACGCTCCATGGGGATCGCCGGTGCGCCCTTCGCCTGCATGCGATCATTGAGATCGTCCAGCGATTCCCTGACCGTCACGAGCAGGGGAAAACCGTCCGCAAACTGCGTGACGGACACATCGCCTCCTGTCCAGTCCCGGCTCACCTGCCGCCGCACAGCATCATCGAAACAGACCAGCCTCACGGGCGCGCCCAGGACTGAAGAAAACCAGCTCGCAGCAACGTCCCCTTCATCGAGAGCCGGCACGGTGTCTTTCCAGATCACGACACGGCAGACGCGACTCCCCGCCAGCCCCGGCGCCTGCATAACCAGATCCGGCATGCCAGGCGCAGAGACAGACAATATGTTTACCCTCAATCGAGGTTCGATCCGGGCCATCGACGGATATTCGCGCTGAGAAACAAAATGTCCAGCGCCGTCCACCAGCATCCAGTGCCGGTCCAGCAGCAGGCCCCAGCGTGTAATCTGCGCTCGCTCGAGGCGAATTCCGCGACATGACTTGATGGGGTAGATATGGAGTGCGTCGATAACTGGCATGCGTGACCGGGCGGCGAAATCTTCGCCGATTGTTGCCCGCCAGTTTCAGGATGACAAGCGATCGCGCTTCCCTTCCGTCAGCCTGCCGAATCGCGATAGAAACAGGATCGGGGCAAAAAAATGGCATGGCTCGCTTGACGTGACTTCTGCGCACATGTGCGAAAGGGGGTCTAAATCCTTCGCACATGCGGCACCACGGTGGCTGGCTAGCCCAACACCTCGTCAGAGGTGGTCCCCACAATACCCGTTACACCTGCAATTCGTTCACATTCAGCATCCTGCTGCCCGGTGCCTACAAAAACCCACTGGCGCCCGCGAGAACCCTGCACATGATGTCTGGTGGCTACGGACCGGCTGGACCGTAAGCGAGGCAGCCTGCATACCCTGGCACATCGTCCAGCCAGCAGCACGTCAATCCTTTAGCCTCCGCAAACTGCGACGCTTGCGCAACCACCCCGGGAGACGTCGTCTCCACACCATCCAGCAGATCAACCGTCAATGCCTGCAAGCCTTCCGTGATCCCGAGGCCTAGCGCCCTGAGCAGCGCCTCCTTGGCAGTCCAGCACCGGAAGAACAGCGCATGCTGCTGCCCGCCAGTCACCTCTTCGAGACTACAGCGTTCGTCATCCGTGCAGGCCAGCATTGCCAGCTCGCGCCAGTCAAGCGTTTCATCTACCTGCTCGATATCGACGCCCACGTTGCGTCGCCGCGATACTGCGATCAATGCGTGCGCACCTGCGTGCGACACATTGAATGACAGTCCGGCCGCCGTCGCTGCGTCCAGTTTCGGTTTGCCGCGCGCTGACAGGGCAAACCTCACTGTAACTGGATCGCTTCTCATGTAACCCGCCAGCAGTTCCCTCAACACGGAGCGCGTTTCTGCAAAACGGATCTGATCGGCGCGCAGGCGATAACGCATGGTCCTCGCCTGCTCATCGTCGTCAAGAAACGGAATGTCAGCAGGCGACCGGTCCAGTTCCAGCGCTATATGCCAGACATCGATATCGGCAGGCCAACGACCACGCCTCACAAGCTGCTTCGCCCGGGTGGCTGCCCCTGGTACGCCCCACCCGTTCACGATGCCCCGATATCCCATAAGACACGAGCATAGAGCAGTATCTGGCGAAATGCAAATAAATGAGAATCATTTGCAAATTATCAGATTTTTGATCATCATGTGCCTTCCACTTTCATCGGGACATGCCAATGGAAACCGGGGTGACACAGACCGAGACGACAGGCGCGGATGCCGCCAATACGGTATCGGCTGAACGCAAGGCCTTCTTCGACATCCTGCTCAGTCGCCAGTCGTACTGGCCGCTGACCGATCCGGGCCCCGGCGATGCCGAACTGGATCTCATCTTTGACGCTGCACTCCGCGCACCAGATCACGGCCGGCTGCGGCCCTGGCGCGTCGCGTTCGTGCGGAACGATGCACGCGCAGAACTGGCCGAGATCCTCATCGATATCGCCGCAGCACGCGAACTGGGCACACCGCGCTCGGCGCACGAACATCGACGAGAGAAGGCGTATGCTGCGCCGGTGATCATCGCCCTTGGGGTGTCCGTCGTAACAGGCGGCCCGATCCCGGAAAACGAGCAGTTGCTGTCGGCCGGTGCCGCTACGATGAACATGCTCAACGCCATCCATGCGCTCGGTTACGGCGGGTTCTGGGCCACCGGCATCGATACATACGACGCCGCACTACTGGCCGCTCTCGACTTCGAACCATCGGACAGGCTTATCGGGTTCCTGTTTGTCGGAACCCCAAAGTCACAGGAGCGCTCCGCGCTTCGTCCGCCGCGCGCGAACCATGTCCGCGAGTGGCTCGGTCGCTCATCAGTCTGAAGCGACCTGACTGGCTTGGCGCCGAGCCAACCACACGGGATGTCGGTACGCACCTGCCTTCACGATGTTTTCCGAGGAGACACCATGCATCCGTCCTCCAGGCTCGCCGGTCGAAGCGAGTCATTCGATGAACAGGCCCTCGAGCATCTCGATGGCGCCGAGTTCATGATACTCACCGCCCTGCGCGCCTGGCTGCGCCCGCGCTGCCAGGTACAACTCGCCGTCATGGACTGGAAAGAGATCCTGCACAAAGCAGGGTTGAAGGAAGACGGCATCGAACATTTCGATCTCGTCATGCGTACTCTGACGACTGTCACGACGCGGCCGCTCGACACCCGCTGCCGGTGTGCCACCGAACTCGCCGGGGACGAAGCCGGTCTGCTGCAGGCTATCGCCCTGCTGCAGCAGGGTCAGGGCTCACAGGCCATCAAACTGCTCGGTGAGCAGTTTCCAGCGCCTGCAGTCAGCGGGCTGCTCAAGCTCATCCGCTGGTTTGCCATCGACCTTCTCGACGTCGGACTCCATATTCGGATTCGGGAGCGCGCAATCAATTACATGCACTGAGAGTGCCGGATGGAAAAGAAGAAAATACACCGCGACGGGGCTGCCTCACACGTCTTGAAAGCGGGCGAGGCCACACCCCGCTTACCGTACACCTGGCCTTAATTTCGTCCCGTGGCGCATAGACGAAATGCATCACCAGCATAGCCGGTTACCCGCACCCGATGAACTCATGATTTGGCGCTTCCGCTCGGAATGGGATGCTATCAGTAAGAGCAAGTCCCCTCTGGATATCCGACATAACGAGCAAAAACGTGCAATGCACGGACCAAGTTCTGCGCTGGGAAAACGATACCTCGTCAGCCGCACCTTCCTGCGCAACACCTTGTCCCGCATACTCGACTGCCCGCCTATCGAGATCAAGTTAAGAGACAATGCCGAGGGAGAACTGCAACTGCTCACGCCATCATCTACGCCGGAACTCCCCATCCGGATCGCCTACGCAGGCATCTGGGTTCTGCTGGGAATCAGCCTGAGCAAACTGGGAGTCAGCACAGCCCTGCCGCATTTCCACCCCAGCCACTCCGAACCGACGGATGCCGCGCCATATCAGGCTGACGCAACACAGACCTCTCCCGCATTCGATCATTTAGAAGAAGTTCGCAATCGAACCTTACGGGAAAGCGTCATTCAGCTTATCGGGGACGAATCCGCAAATCGGTACCCAACACTCATTTCGCAGAATGGCGCCGCGTTAACGGCTGAAGCCAACGACGGCAAATATATCCACATCGTGGACCTGCCCATGCCTGGCCAGATCTGTGCCGCCATCGCCACGTATAAGCCGCTGTCGACCATTCAGGCGTTCGGATGGCGTGGGCAATGACAATCATCTACGAAACTGTTGCATTCCCAAGACAACGAATTATAGTGATAAATAGATCGTTGCCCTTACTGGTTTATTTACATGCTGGACAGGGCACTTTATCTTGCGATTCCGCCTGCAGGAGAACGTCCCATGGGTATCCTGAAACTCGCGATCATCATTGCCACCGTGATCGGTGCGGCGAAGGGAATCCAGCTGTTTAATCGCCACTGCCGGCGCCGCTTCGGCCATACCTTTTTCACGATGCGCAGCTTCTGGATCGCCGCCATGGGTATCAACCTCGTCTGGTGGGGTATTTATTTCTGGGCCAATGCCACGCTTCACCACACGCATCTGTCCGACGGGCTGATTCTCATGGGACTGGGTGTGGCTACAGCGGCATGGCTGGTCTACGAAAACGTCCGGGACACGGATCTCGTCCACGGTATCGGCGGCACCTCGCTCCAGCTCGCCCTGTTTTTCCCGCTGGCCCTGTGCAGCTTTCCCCTGCTGATCATCGTGATGGTTTTCATGGTCGTCGCATCGTTCAAGGCCGGCCCGGCCTTATTCGCCGATCGCTGAATGCCACTGGCACATGGACTGGCGCGCATTATCATGCCGGCTCAGGGCAGGGGTCGCAGTTGAATCCCTGCCCCACGCACCAGAATTCATGGTGTATGAGCACCCGGAAGAATGTGCCGTCAAGCATCCAGTGTCCGGGCAGATACCTGAGCCCGCGGTAATTTAAAGGGTTTGACTCAGGAAACCCAAAACAACAGGCCAAGGAACCGACCAGTGTGTCGGTTTTTTGGTCGCGGTAGGGACGATGGTTACCCATCGCCCCTACCGCGACCGGTCAATCCACGATCAAAGCGCAGAAATTGAATGTAGGCTCCCAGTTCGTCGGCAAGAGAATCAACGTTCATTGATATAGGTGACGTCGGGAACTTAGTTCGCGTGCGCAAGATACCTGAACTGACGCGTCAAAGCGTACCGTACGAATGACCGCCTGTACGGCACAGGCATAACGAGAACACCTTGATGTCCTGGTCGTCGAAAACAGTTATCACGAGCTTCTCGGACCGAATCCATCGCGCAAACGCGGCAATCACTCGCCGTTCTTACGAAGCGTGGACGGGAGCGTAGTCAACTGAACGAAGATAATTGAGATAGCGTTCAACAAGTTCGTCAAACGTATAGGCGGCGCGCCGGATTGCTCACGAGGAGAAATGACCACGAGAAAGGAAAACCCCGCCCGATTGAGTGTGGCGGGCACCGCAATACATTCCAATTCAGTGGATTAAATTTGAAGTGCCGATGCCGGCAGAAACTGCAATAAGTCAAAGTGCCGTTGGCGTTGTCGCCGATCCAATTTATGGATGACTGGATCGGCACACAGAAAGGCGGATCAGGCAGCAAGTAACTGAACCCATGGGCACCGAAGGACGAATAGACCCTCACACAAGTGCATGACCGACTTTTGCGGTTGTCTAATGACAAACACTTCTAATTCGATCCAACGCGCATATCAATCGAGACACCGTTTTGCGATTTCAATACTCGCCGCGGCTTCGTTTACGCATAACTTTTAGAACGGAGCTGGCATCAACATGTCGCGACCCACATCAGCCACGGACTTACGTCCGCAAAGCGCTAAAGTCAAATCCATCTCCTTCTGCAAGATCTCTAGCGTGCGCATGACGCCCTGCGCACCCATCGCGCCCAAGCCGTAAAGAAAGGGCCGGCCGATCAGCACGCCGTCGGCACCGACGCACAGCGCCTTCAACACGTCCTGTCCAGAGCGGACACCACCGTCAAGGAATATCTCCGTCCGATCGCCCAGCGCTCGCGCCACCTCTGAGACCACAGAGATGGTAGAGGGCGCGCAATCTAGTTGACGGCCACCATGATTTGACACAATTACAGCATCCACGCCGACCTGCGCAGCGATGTATGCGTCTTCCGGGTCCAGAATACCCTTGATGATCAGCTTGCCGCTCCAACGGTCGCGAAGCCATCGGATCGAATCCCAGCTTAAGGTTGGATCGAGCTGTTGAGCCGTCCAAGCCGAAAGATCAGCCAAATCATTTACGCCGGATACATGCCCCGCGATGTTGCCAAACGTGCGGCGCTTCGTTCGCAACATCCCGAGGCACCAGCGAGGACGTGCTGCCAGTTACATCAAACTATTTAAGGCAGGTCGTGGCTGATCGCGGCGAGCATTTGCGTGCGGCTTTGCATCGAACGTGTGATGCGCTCCTGCATCAGATTGAATGCGGGCGCGGCGCGACGGATCTCGAGCGGGCCCCTGGGTCAGGGTTCAGTGCAAACCAACAAACAAAAATCAGATTTGCAAAAATGGGAGAGACTTTAGATGAGTTGTGTGAGCGTTTGGTCATCTGCAATTTGGACCGCGGACTGGTGGCAAACGCTCGACAAGCGAGTACACGAATCCGCCCGAGGCGGCGTTAATTCGCAGCGCACGGTCTGGGAGCTCTCGCCGCGCCTACCCTCTAATGCGATTGTCACAAAAAATAGAGCCAGGACCGCTATAGGGTGAGAGGCGCCACGAACGGAGTAGGCAGCACGCGACCACCCGGATGGCGGCACACTTCCCGTTCGAGTTCGATACGTTGCATTCGCCAGTCAAACGTCTATATTTGACAGATGAAAGTTCGCTTCTGTCTGAGCCCCGTGTTCCGACTGGAGCGGATCGCGTGGGATTCCGTGCCCCAAAGGAGCCGATGATGGGTTGGTTCAAACTCGCGCTGATCTTAGCTGTCGTCGTCGCTGTTGCGAAGGGGATCCAACTGTTCAACCGCCACTGCCTGCGCCGATTTGGCCACACCTTTTTCACGATGCGTGGCTTCTGGCTCACTGCCATCGCTGTCAACCTCATTTGGTGGGGTCTGTACTTCTGGGCGAAGGCGATCCAGCAACATACTCCCACGTCCGATGGGCTGATTCTCATCGCGCTGGGTCTCGCTCCAACAGCGTGGCTGCTCTATGAAAACATCCGCGACACGGATCTACTGCATGGCATCGGGGGATCATCCCTTCAGCTTGCGCTGTTCTTTCCGTTGGCCGTAGCCAGCTTCCCCCTTCTTCTAGTCGCAATGGTCGTCATCGTCGTTGCCTCGTACAAGGGTGGCCCCGCCCTGTTCATCGATCGTTGAAGCCCAAACATCTGCGCATTGCCGGCCCGAAGCCGAGCCGAGAGACGGGAGACGTTCTAGTGGATACCAGTGCCTGCGTCAGAGCAACCCCACAGGATCCTTCGCTCTTTCCCAGCTATAAATGATCTGTTCGGCGCGCATAACTGTGCTGGTCGGACCGCCAACTGTGTACGGCGGTTCAACTCACTCTCTGTCAAACCCTGAGAACAGATCCTGAAATGCCGCATGATCATTGAGCGTAAGGATCGCGCGCCCCTGTAGCCCCCTCAGCGCCGCTGCCATGCGTTCATACTGTCCGAATTCGAACGGCACGCCGTAGCCCTCTGTCTCGTAGTACGGGGGATCGAGGTAGAAGAACGTGTGAGGCCGGTCATACCGGGCCATGCATGTCTGCCAGTCGAGTTTCTCAATGTACGCGCCCGACAGTCGAAGATGTGCCGCGGACAGCGTCTCCTCGATACGTAAAAGATTGAGCCCAGGCGGCGAGGTCGTCGCCGTGCCGAAGGTGCGCCCTTCCACACGGCCACCGAAGCAGTTCTGCTGCAGGTAATAAAACCGCGCGGCCCGCTGGATGTCAGTGAGCGTGTGTGGAGGCGTCTCGCTCAGCCACCGGAAAACCTCGCGGCTACTCAAAGCCCACTTGAATTGCCTCACGAACTCTTCGAGGTGGTGCTGCACCACGCGATACAAGTTGATGAGCTCGTCGTTCACATCGTTCAACACTTCGACCTCAGCCGGCGGCCGCATGAAGAAGAGTGCCGCTGCACCCGCAAACACCTCAACGTAACAGCTGTGCGAAGGAAAGCGCGGAATGAGCACGTCCGCGAGCCGCCGCTTGCCACCTATCCACGGAATGATCGGCATCGCCATACCTGCCTCCTCTGCTCAACGTTCCACTCCGACGTCTGGATCCTCCGGAAACAGATCCGGTTGCGCTTCACCACGACGTGCGTGACGCAAATCGTGGGCGTGAACGGGTTTGCGATCGCGTTGCCGTACATCCCGATCACTGCGCTCCATCTCTGGCCTGTCGTGCTGAACCGGCATCATCCTCACGAAGTCGGTGATCACCGCCGCCAGTCTGCGATCGTCCGCGGTCTGCGAGCCCTCCATGGCATGCAACACGCCCCGCCATGCTTCAAGCGGCGCGGCATGCGCGGCCCACAAGGTGCGACGAGTCGGCTCGTCCAACTCCGATCGCCAGTAACGCGGCATTTCACCCCGGGTCGTCATATGCACGACGGCCTGTTTCGGATAACGTCGTGTCTCGCCCCTCGCGAGTCGGCGCGTCGCATTGGCGTCAACACCGTGCTCACGCAACTGGGCCGCGAACCGCTCACGCCAGCGCTGCAGGTCCTGTTTGCGCGGATTGAGCCGCTTTCCGTCCGGTCCACGTACCTGAATGCTCAGATGCACATGGGGATGCGCCTCGTCATCGTGCGCGGCAAAGACGTACCGTCTGCCGTCGCCGAATTCCTCCGCCGCGAACGCGCGCGCAGCGTTGCGCACCGCCTGCCGGTCTGTGCCCGGCGGCATCGAGAGCAGCACGTTGAACACTTCCCGCCTTCGGCTTTCTTCCGCGATACCCCAGCCACCGAGGTGCCACGCATTCGTCAGATCGTGCAGTGCCTCGCGGCCGAGCATGGCCATCCCGTCCTGATCCTCGAGTTCGACCCGTCCGTTACGCGAGATGTAGCGCAGATGACGGCGCACCGCGCCCATGCCCTGCGCGCCAGACGCCTTGTTCGTGATCTTGACCATCACCTCGGGGGTGCGCCTGAGCGTGCGGGCAAGCTGCTCGCGCATGCGTCGTACATCGCGTCGGAGCTCGCCGCGTGACATGCGCGGCGCACGCACGTGCCGCAGCGGATCGTGGAAAAGCCGGTCTCCCCAGTTCAGCAGCATCTGGTCGACGTATGTCTTCGGGAACGGCATGCTAGCGGCTCCAGCGATCGAGATTGGCGCGCAGCACCTGCGTCACTGTGCGCAGGTGCGTATCAATCACGGCACGCGTGTCCTCGAGCACACGCGCCGCGTTGCACGCACCACGATGCGCCTTCAACCGACCGAGCAAGGTCACGATCATGGCCAGATGCTGGTTCGAGTCTGCAAGCAGTCGCATCTCGCGCTCGCCCAGTTGCGGCTCATGCACGAGCTGCGCGCGGATCACCGTGACCATCCAGCGATTGACATTCAGCCCACTGGAGAACGCACACCGGCTGGCTGCTTCGAGTTCCTCCTGCGTGAGACGGATTTCGACGCGTTCTCGATGCCCGTCGACCGGAATGCGGTGATATTTACGCCCAGGTAACCCGTCTGACGGCTCGTCCCGACTCAACACACCGTGGACCAGTTGCCGGACCCCATCGGCCGCCGTTACGCCGTGAAGGGCACACCACGCCTCCCAGCGTGACTTCGCCGGCCCGAGATCCACACACAGTCGCGCACGCGAGGCCATGTCTGTGCTCCTACAGGGACGGAGGCGCCGGTTCTGTTGGCCCACGTTCTACCTCACGGGTCGGGGCGCGCTCCGTAGCCGTGCGGGTCCGGCGACTGCGTGCAGAGGGCGCCTCGGGATCAAACACGCGCGGTCGCGGAACCGCAACGCCCTCCGCCACGAACGCGGCAAGCAGCCGTTGCGCGTGCTGCTGCACGCGTGCGATGGATCGCTCGCTGAAACCCTGCTGCCGCATCGCGGCGGTCAGCACCGCCATCTGCACGGCACGCTCCTCGCTCGACACGACGGAAGACTCGCGCCGACGGGCGGCCTGCGCCTGCTCCGGCGCTGCGGTTTCACTTCTTCCGGCGTCGCCCTGTCTCTCTGTCGCGCCGGGGCGCGACTGCGCCCGCTCCCGCCCTATCACATCAGCCTGCCAGGTATTGCGATAGACCTCCTTCTCTTCTTCGCCGATCACATTTCCCGTCGCGTCGAGAACCGGAACCGTCACTGTCACGAGACGGCGGCCAAGGTTTTCGAGCATGACCTGCTGTCCGGCAAGCGCGCCGGACTCCGCCACGGCCCGTTCCAGGTCCACACCCCACACGACATGGTCCGCGCCACCCGTATCGCGATAGACAACGTAATACGAGTCGCTGCGCGCCGGATTGTGCTGAAAGGGCGCGCCGCCGTGCTCGACCAGTTCGCCCATGTAACGCTGTCGCTCCTGCCCCTCGGGCTCGGACACGCGTGGTCCCGTTTCGGAAGCTGGAGCGGTTCGGGGCGGCGCCGCCGGCGCCGGTGGTGGAGTCGATGCACGAGCCTCTGGCGCCCGGGAAGCATCGCGCCTCGCGGGTTGCGCCGTCTGCGAAACGGTCGGGCCAGGCGCCGCCTCGAGCGCCTCTGGTCGATTCGCAGGCACCTGCGCGGCCGCGGTCGTTTCCATCACGTCAATGCGATTGGTCATTCGGTCACGGCGGCCTTCGGCCAGACGCGCGAAGTCGACTGCCTTCGGCGCGTACCCGCTCACCTCGATGCCGAGCAGCGTTGCCTGAACCCACACCTCGCGGCGGAACTGCTCGTGGCCTGACACCCGGATGCGCCCCCACGCCTTCGCACGGGCCATGTCCACCATCGACTCAACGACATCGGGGCGGTTGTGTTCCGTCACGAGGCACGGACCAATATCCTCGAACGCGAGCTGATGCGGCGCGTCTTTCAGAAAATACTGGTTGCCAGCCCGCAGGTAGCGCTTGCGCACCGTCTCCGGCGGACTGCCAAGCGGTGCCCAGCGCGCGGCCGATGCATCTTCGGCGCCACGGGGCGCCGCCGGAGACGCGGGTTGCTGTGCAGCGGCCTGCGGCGGGGCATCCGCCTCGATGGCCTGATCGCGCAGCCGCGCCCGCACTGCGTCGAACTCGCGGCGTCGGCGTGCCACCATTGCGTCGGCCGCGGTCCGATCGAAGCGCTGCGCGCCTGCGGCGCCGCCCTGCGGATCCGGGACGGGCGGCGGGTCCGGCTCGATCACATTGATGACCGGTTCGTCCGCATGCGGGCCGGAAGAAGTTGCGGTTTCATCCATAATGAATCTTCCTCTGATCACTGCACTGGCGGGAGCGTCGCACGCTCAGCGTTGCTGTCCCTGTCCCTGCTCGCGGCCGGCACGCTCCTTCGACTGCGCGAGTGCCGCCGCCCGTGCCTCCCTCACCCGGGTCCACGACGTGGCCTGCAGCTGGTCGAGCGTCGCGTCGAGGTCGTTACCGAAACCCGCCTCGCGGGCTGACTTCTTCAGCGAGGCAACCGTGCGCTCGAGCAGGTCGCGCGCACGGTCCCACGGATACACCTTCCCGTGGGTGCCGTCGTACCCGACCTGCACCTCCGCCCCATTGAGGCGCTGGTTCTCGTCCATCCACCGCAGCCGGTCCGAGACGAACTCCACGTTCGCCTTCGCGTGGAATACAACGCTGCGCGTGGACACCTCCTGGATCATGTAGTGCTCGGTGTTGAACACCTCACCGCGGTACGGACCGCCGTTCTCGCGGGGCGTCGCCATACGGATCTGCGCGCCGAAGCGGTGTTGCGCAAGCGCTTTGATCTCCCCCGGTACCTCCTCGAGTCCGTACAGCGGTTCGCCCACCTGACGCCGTGCCGAAGCACCCACCGCACGCGCGGGTGGTGGTTCAGCCCTCGGCGCATCGGCTTCATGCCGATCCGGGTCCGGAGGTTGGGACAATGCTTGCCCGGCTGCGGGTGCCAGGGTTTCGTGCGGTGTTGGTTCCGACGGTGTTGGTTCCGACGGTGCTGGTTCCGGTGTGTCCTGACTGCTGGCCCCGCGCCGCGACGTACGGCGCCGCCCCGACACCTCTCCATCACCCACGAGTTTCTCTTTCACGTTACCCATTGCATTACCCTCCTTCAGTGCGTCGCCCGATCCGTCTGCAGCTACTGCCTCTCCCGTCTCTTCCCCGCCCATCGCATCCCGCGCCGGCGCGACATAAAGCGACTCCCGTAAAAGCTCACCAACGACACCGAACCCTGACAGCACTGCCATGTCGTCGAAGTCAGTCGGGACTTCGCCGGCAATGCGCGCCTCCGGTGCAAAGTGCGGTTCGGCCAGCAGTGAAGACGTGCCGAGCGTGGCCTGCTTCGCATGTTCATACCCGGCACCGAGATCGGCGAGCACGAGCATCTCCGCGTCCGGATAACGGCCGCGCCACATCGCCGCCACCGGCCGCAGGTTGCCGCTCGACAGTGCGGCGACGCTGAACCAGCCGGTCGCCTGCCACGCTGCCAGGGCTGTTGCCACGCCTTCGGCGATCAGGATGGGCGTCACTACGCCATCACGGAACCGGTCGGGTTCCACCACCCAGTAGCCACCCGACTTCGCGCCACCCGCGAGAGCTGACTTGCGCCCTTCGGCATCGATCAGTTCCAGTGTCGAGAGCGTGTCGCCGATGCGGACCGGCACCACCAGAACGCGGCCCGTGAGTAGCTCTTCGGCACTGCGCGGCGCGTATCCGAGCAGCGCATGCAGCTCCTCTGCCTCCAGTTCGCGTAGTGTGGGAACTGACCGGACCTGCTTGCGTTCGAGATACGGATGCCCGGGGCCCACCGGTCGCGCCCACTTCCAGATTGCCAGCGCCTCCCGCGCGACCGCAGTCTGTCGCGCGCGCACACGAGCCGCGACACCGCCGGCCTGCTGCGCCCGGTCCATGGACGGACGGGCCGACGACATGCGCAACCTCTCCGCAGGGTCCATCGCTGCACGCGAGCCCCTGACGTCGAAACCGTGCTGCTGCGCGAGCCAGAAGAGAGAGGCGAGCGTCTTCCCGCCTGACTCACCGGCCGAGCGCCAGGTTACCCGTGCCGCACGCTCGCTGTAGTTGTGGGCGGTACGGCTCCACTCGTCCCATATGTCGAAGCCGGCCTCGCCGAATCCCTGCTTGAGCGCAAAAGCCATATCGACCCACGTCGTGTAATCTTCGGCAGGGATCATGGCCAGCGCCGCACGCGCACGCTCTTCTTCGCTCAGGTACCGCGTATTCATCGGCGTTCTCCGTGCAGCGGCACGACGTTCCAACCATCAGTTGGGCGAGATGTCGCGCCCATGTTGTTTCCGTGAGGCACCTGTGCTGCGCGCGGACTTGCGTTTCGGCGCGCGATCCGCGGGGCGCAGTTCCGCAACATCAAGATCGGACGGCGACAGCCGGCGCGCTGCCACGGCCACGCGCGCAGCCGGTACACCCAGCAGCATGAAATGTCGCTCGACGTAGGCGGCCGCCTCGTCGTCGCTCACGTCGTTGAGATACCGTGGCAGGTCACGAGGATCCCAGGCCTGCAGTACTTCCAGATACTCCGGGGGAAGGTGGATCACACCAGCCTCATCCAGGTCGTCCAGCCGCACATCCCTCACCCGCCGCTCGACCTGGGCGATGAAGCGCGCGAGATCCATCGCTGGAATCGCTGGCGCAGCCACGAGGCGTGATGTGAAAACAGGATCACGCCAGTAGCAGATCCGCTTGGCCAGGATTGGCTTCGTGTTTTCGAGCAGGATGATTTCGCTGTCCCGCCCAAGCTCCTTGAGTTCCTGCGGCAGCAGGAGCGGGCGGCGCTGCTCGGAGAAACTCTCGCTCGACCCACCGCGGCCGCCGAAGATCGCGTTCAACCGGCTCACACTGCGCGAGCGGTCCGTGAAGGTGCCGAGCATCTCCGAGTATTCGTTCGCATCCTTCTGCTCGCGCGGCGCGTAGATGATCTGCATCGCGTGATTGGTGACGAACGTCCTGGCATCTGCCCGGCCATAGACCGACTCGAGCTGCGACACCGACTGCACGATCGAGAGCAGCCGCAGGTTGTATCCCGCCATATAGGCAACTGCCCGGGCAATGATGTGAATCTTGCCGACCGACGTGAATTCATCCATCAGCAGCAGACACTGGTACTTCAGCGCCGGATTGTCCTGCGGCAATTCCTTCGTGTTCAGGTTCACAACCTGCGAGAACACCAGATTCACCAGCAGCGCAGCCTCCGTCAGATGGTCTGGCGTCACACCGATATAGACCGACATGCGGCGCTTCCGGACGTTACGTGGGTCGAAGTCGCTGGCACTCGTCGCGGCGTCGACAATCGGATTGGCCCAGATCGTGAGCGGCGCATTGAAGGTTGCGAGAATGCTCGCGAGCACCTTGTCGTCGTTCGCGAGAAAGCGGTTGAGCGCATCGACGCACGCGCCACTAAGCAGTCGCCGGTTCTGCAGCAGCGCCTGCTGCAGGTACGCCTTGACGGGCATGCCGTTTCCCGATGATTGCCGCAGTACCTCACCCATCGTCACCGGGAAGTCGGACACATCGGTGTTGCCGGTGCGGCGCGCATCGCGCCACTCGCACAGCAGCAGCACGATACCGAGAAAGAGATTGCGTGCCTGGTCCTTCCAGAAGTCGTCGTGACCGCCGACCGGATACAGCGCGTAGCCGATAGCCAGGATGTCGCCGACGCGGAATATGCCATCCGAGATCGCCGACAGCGGGTTATACCGGTGCGTCCGGCCGTCCTCCGCAAACGGGTTGAACAGGTAGACGTCGTGCCCGTGTGCACGGCGGAAACCCGCGGTAAGGTTGAAGTTTTCCTGCTTGATGTCGAGCACAATCACCGAATCCGGGTAGCTGAGCAGGTTAGGCACCACGATGCCCACGCCCTTTCCGGAACGGGCCGGCGCCGCGAGCAGTACGAACTGCTGGCCAGAGAAGCGCAGATAACGCCCACGCCAGACGCCCACGACCAGCGCTGGTCCACCACGGGCGTTCTCATGAGAACGGGAAGTCGTCGCCGAGCTCATAACAGTCCTGCCCGGCGGATATCCGCCTCGTTTGCGAACCGCGCGCTGCCGTAGAGGCGCCGTCGCCCGGACTGTTCCACAAGTGTGTAGACGCCGAGCGCGGGTGCGCCAAACGCCAGCAGCAAGCCAAACAGCGCAGCACCGGCGAGCCGCCGCCCCTCCTTCGGCAGGCGGCCGTCATGCCAGGCCAGCGCGGCATCTGGCCACGCATGAAATCCGGCATGAAGCGGGTTGACGTGCTGGCTCGCGGCGAAGAAAAGCGAAGCCAGCCAGAGGGCAAGCGTGAGTCCCGCTGCCACTGCGGCCATGACCGCAAGCGTGAGCAGTGCAAGCATCGCGTGGTACCCGATCGCCCTGCTGGCTGACCGTCCCGTTCCGGTTCCCTTTCCGATGTCCATGGCCTGCTCCCCTTTCACCGGAAATCCGCGTGATAGTCCGTCTGCTGGCGGCGCAACGGATCGAACCAGACCTCCGTCATCGACCAGTGCCGGCCGATCTGCGCACCTGTCTCATCGAAGAGTGCGGTGGCCTCCATGTGCGCCACCACGTCGATCGTCATGAAAAGCAGTCGGCGCAGCGCGACGTCGTCCCATGTGGCGGCTTCGGGATGTTCCTTCGCCATCAGCGCGAACCGCTCGATGGCGACCGAAGCGCTAGACGCGTGATAGCTCGTGATCGAACCGGAGTGTCCGGTCGTCAGCAGCTTCAGGAAGTCGTACGCTTCGCTGCCTCGCAGTTCGGCGAACAGCACTCGGTCAGGGCGCATGCGCATTGAGCTTGCGATCAGATCTGCAGGCGTCACCCGTGCCTGGCCGTGGCCACCCTTGCTGTAGAACAGGTGGACACAGTTCTCGATGTGATGGATGAAGAGTTCGCGCACATCCTCAATCGTCACGATGCGTTCGGTAGCCGGGATGGACCGGCACAGCGTCTTCATGAAGCTCGTCTTGCCCGAGCCCGTGCTGCCCACGATCACGAGGTTCAGCCGGCCGCGCACCGCCCGCTCGAAGAACGCCGGGAACTCGCGCGCTTCGAGGCACCTGGCGAGATCACGATCCAGGGGGCGCAGTGCCGACATCGCCTCATCGAGTCCAGCCGGCCGGTGCCACACAGTCTGCGCGAACAGGCCCTCGTTTCCGTAGGCGTCGAGTGTCTTCTCGCGCGACGACGGACGGCGGATCGTCACCGACACGGTACGCGGGGGCACCACCGGCGGGATCACGATCTGGACGCGCGCATCACCGGGCAACAGCGCGGAGAGCACCGGATGCAGCGCCGAGACCTCCTGGTTCGTGAGCGTGGCGATCGCCACCGCGAATGACATCAGGCGCTCGAAGTCGAGCTCCGCACAGTCGTGTGCCTGCCATCCGAGATGGGTTTCGGTCAGCACGCGCTGCGGCCGGTTAATCACCAGCTCCGTGAGCGCCGGGTCTTCGAGCAACCCCGCGAGCGGGCGCATCAGCTCGCGCACCGACGCATCCTCTGCCAGCCTCGGCAGCAGGCCGTCGGCCGTTTCCAGCGCTTCGCTCTGGATAGGGGCCGACGCGTTCATCGCGTACCCCCCGGCTTGAGCGCGTAGACCGGACTGAAGTCCAGATCCCGGGCGACGATAATCGTGAACTCGGTCCCCTGGTTCTGTGTCAGGGTGGGCGGAATGTTGATCGTGCTGTCGAGCACGCGCGAGGCCATGTCATTGCCCTGCTGCTGCGTGTTCTCGAATACGACCGAGCCGTTGCTGTTGCCGCCACGCGTCGCGAGATACCCGATCGCATCCTGCGTCATGCCGAGCAGCACCGCCGCGCCGATACGCTCGCCCCAGTGATTGTTCACGTAGCCGCTCACGCCGATGCGTCCCAGCGCGTCCGCCGCAGGAGAATCAATCTCGACCGTCACACCTTCGGGGGTCTTGATACGTGCCGACAGGATGAACACCCGCTTCTGTCCGGGCGCCAGGTTCGCGCGGTATTCGCTGTTGATCTGCGAACCGCGCTCGATCAGCACGACATGGCCGTCATCCGAATAGACGTTCTTCGTCACCGTGCAGGTAGAAATGCCGGCCTGGGTTGAATCGAAAGCCGTATCGCCGACGCAGTCGATCTTGGCGCCTTTCGCGAGGATCAGGCTGCGATTGCCGAGAAAGCCCGCGCGCACTTTGGGCGTCACCGTCGGCGTCAATGCCTGGGCCAAGGGACTGCTTCCCTGAGACTGGCTGCCCGATACGACAGTCGCTCCCGGCGAAGCGCCAGGCGTTGATGCCGCCGTGTCTGCTCCTCCCTCGGCAGGGCCGTCGCCTGCGCCCGTACTTCCGCTGATGAGTAGCGGTGCGTCGTAATAGCTGCGAGCCGGTGCGGTATGCACGGATGTCTGCCGCGTCGAGACCGCTGCAGGAGCCGACGCAACGGCGGCCGTCCCCGCCGGGCCGCTAGCGGCGGCAGCAGCCGATGCCGGTGAGTTCCCGTCGCCGAACACCCGGCCTTGGGCCGGCTGATCCTGCACGGCGTCGCGTCTCGCCTTCTCGGCCGCATCGTGCCGCGCAAGAAACCCGTGGATCGTCCAGACCGCGCCACCGATCACGACAGCGACGACCAGCAGCGGCGCAAGCCACCAGACACGGGCTCGGCCACCCTGCTGCCCCAGTTCCGGCATGCCGCGATCGATCGACTGGTTCGGAAGGTCACCGTTTATGGTATCGGTGACCTTCGCCGGGTCAGTGTCAGGCGCAATAACATTGCGCGACGTTTCTTCATTCATGGCCGTCGCTCCGCAAGACACGCTTCACACCGCTGACCGTCGTGCCATCCGCCGGTGGCACGCCATCTACATCGAACGCGTCGTTCCACAGACCGACCACCTCGTCGCCCAGCCGCAGGACGAAGCGCCGGGCCACCTCGTGCACGACGATCACGTCGTCTTCCATGTGCCGGTCAACCACGCTTTCGCTGCTGTCATCGGCGACGCGGAAGATCGCCGGGATACGGCGGTTGTTCGGAATGCGGATATAAGTGAAGCGCCCGTCATCCCATGCCGCCGTCGGTGCGATATCCTCCGAATGCGCCATCACCTGCATCGAGTAAGCGGTGTTGCGCACCACCGGCGGCTTGTCGAGACGATCGCGCACAAGAGCGGCATCGTCTGCGGCCTTTGTCTTCGCGGCCTGCGTGTCCGGATAGACGAACGTGATGCGGTACATCTCCTCGTCGTTGCCAAAACGGGCCCTGAGCGGAAGCACGACCAGATCGAAGCTGTAGCTATCCCGGTCGGTACGGATTTCGAGGTTCGTATCGTGCGCAGCGAGCTGCGGCTTGAGGTAGACATCGTGATCGCCGCGGTTTGCGACCACCTGCCATCCGTCCCGGTCGCCCGGGGCCACGACAAGGATGTGCTCGGCCGGATCGAGCGCGATGTGCGTGGCGAAGCCGCGTTGCGCGATGACCCGCACCACCTCGTCCTGCCGGAATACGACCTGCCGCACGCGCGAGTCACCCGACCAGCCAGGCACGTCGTAGGCAAAGGCGCCGGCGCAGCTCCCCGCCAGTCCTGCCACCAGCGCAGCGGCCCTCACCAGGATGTTCAGTCTCATGGCGCACCTCCCGGAACAGGTGACAATGTCGGCGACGATGCCGGCCGTGACGCCGCGGGGGTATATTCGGGATCGCGGCTGTACGCCGTCACCCTGAAACCGAAGGGATTCTCGATGGCCGTGCGCTCACGCGTGAAGATGGATGGCCGGTATGTGAAGGCAAGCGTGATGACGAAGCGCTGCGGTGGCTCCGCGTTGACGATGCCGTTCTTCCATGTCGTCTGCTCGATATGCACGACAGCACGGCCGGGTTCGTCCGGCACTAGCGTCGTCGAGAGGATGCGGATGCGCCGCTGCGTGTTCGCCCCGAGCTGCCGGTCCAGCGAGTCGGGTCCGCTGTAAATTGCCCTGAAGTCCCGTGCAACCCGGTCATCGCTCATGTCGAGCGTGCGGTCGTAATCCATCTGCAGCAGGCCCCAGTCGTAGCGCTCGCGCGAGCGCACATACACTTCCACCCAGTGCTTGTCTTCGATGTCGCGCATGTGCATCTGCTTCGCGTCGAGCACGTCGATCACCTGTGCTTCACCGGTCAGACGGTCGACCTCGATCGGCAGCGGCACCACCCGATAAAACGGCACCATCACGGCCAGTGCGACAGCACACAGGATCGCGACCACCACGGAGCCCACGGCCACGTGCCACGCGCGACGCTCTGAGCGCTCCTGCAGATGCGTGACCGACACCTCGAAATCGAGTGCGCGGCGATAGTCACTTGATTGACGCGAGTCACGCTCACTGCTCATGGCCGCCTCCATCGGACGGGGGAACCGGTGGCACGCGATTCACCGGCACACGGTGCAAGCCATCTGGCAGGACAGGTTTGGGTGGACTGCCCGAGCAACCATTAATAAGTATAACTAATTGAATAGCAATGACGGCCACAACAGAACGGATCATGTCAGCCTCCTCGGTTTCCGAACTCAGTTGCCAAATTCAGTTGCCAAACTCAGTTACCAAAGTTCGCAGGGACCATCTGGTCCTGCAGCCGTGCGGTGTTGCCCGCGCGCTTGAGCACAAGCTCCTGCTGCTGCTCGGCAATCAGCCGGTCTTCGGAATCTGCGAGCACCCTGAAAAGCTGCAGCTTCGTCATTTCATTGCCAACCGCCGTGCTCTCAATCTGGATGCGCGCCTGCAGTTCCCCGATGCCTTTCTGGTCCTGGGTCACATCGATCTGCTGCATCAGCCCCTGGATCTGGTCGAGCTCCTTGAGTTCGGTCTGGTATGCCTGTGTGCCGAAGGCCTTGTCCTGGAACGGCTTATTCAGTGCGCGCTGGCAGACCTGCTGGTCAATACCGCTCTGGTCCTCGCAGTTGTAGATTTCGCTCGCCGAGCGCAGCGTCTGCGCGCTGCCCGTCAGACCCGCATATCCACCGTTCTGGATCGCCGTGTAGACCGACTGCCAGTTCGACGGCAACGAGTTCGACAGGACCGGATTGCTCATCAGTTCGCCGAAGCCGCGCGTGCCACTGAGCGACTGATATAGCTGGAGTTCCTGCTGCACTTCCTGTTTCAGCTGACCGACAGTCGCGATCGCCTGCACGACGTTCTGCGCGTCGTAGACTGGAATGCCCTGTGCACGGGCTGACGGTATCGTTGCGACGATCATCACCACCGCAATGGTGACAAGACCGGTTTGCATGAATGGCCTGATCATGACGATGACCCTCCTGAGTTATCCTGGTCGCCGAGGTGCTCGCGGGCGGCTCGCTGGTAGGCAGGGATCTGGCCGTCACCGCCGCCCGCGTTCGCGCTGCTGCCCTGTCCGCTGCCGCCGGAAATGCGTCCCCCGGGCCGACGCGGCCCGCGTCCGAGACTTACGAGCGAGCCGAGACCTCTCACGGCACCACGCGACGCGAATCCGGCAACGAAGGCACCGAACCCGGACAGCGTGGCGCCGCCAGCGAGTCCCGAGGCAACGGCCGGCAGTTGCCAGCCGATGGTTGCCAGCAGCAAGGACGTGATGAACAGGCCGAATGCCGCACCCCAGGGGGCAATAGCGGTCAGCACAGCCTGGCCCGCTGCCGAGAGCGACGACGCATTTGCGTCGGGCGATGAAGTGGTGACGTTGAACGGCGCGAGGTCGGCTGAGAACGCCGTGAGTGCCATGCCGAGAAAGGCGGCGATGAGGATCTGCAGTAGCGCATAGTTGGCAACCTTCGCGGTCCACGCCTCGAAGAACCGGGCGGTCGGGCCGAATGCGCCACAAGCAATGAACAGAGGTCCAAGACCGAGCACCAGATCCAGCAGCATCCTCGCCATCGTGACCTCGAAGGCCAGGACCATCAGGAAAATAGCTCCCCCCAGCCCCACGATGAATCCGCCGACGAGATCACCGATGCCTGCGACGATGCCGCTGACACTGAATCCTTCGTGCGCCGCCTTGTCGAAGTAGGCATCCATCACGATGTCAATCTGACGGTCGTAGCAGTCGAGGGTCTGGTAAATAGCCGACGCGCTCATGCCTGTCACGCTGCTGCCGCTCACCGTTCCGCAGCCGGGGTTGCCAGCACCGGCATTGGCGGCCGCGGTCTGGATCGTCTGGGCGAGGCCCGTCGTCGCCCCTTCGACTGCAGTGACGACCTGAGACTGATAGATGCCCGCGCCGAGCGCAAAGGCGAGCATGACGGCCACCTTCAGGCCACGCCACGCGAATGCAGGTACCGACTCATGAGCCTCGCCCCGCACGACGGCGAACCCGTACGTGATGATCCAGATCGTCAGGGCGGTCGTGACAACAGGTACCAGCGCACTGGAGAGAGCGGAGGACACGCTCGTGACATACGCCGACATGCCGTTCTCGAGCGTGCCGCCGACTGCAGTGAAAAGGCCGCTCATCGTGCACCTCTTCCCAACAGACGCCGGGTCGGCGCGTTCAGGGCGCCGCCGGTCGCACGACGCTTTGCCAGCCGCTCATGAAACACAGGAAGCCATGCCACAGGATCGTCGCCGACCTCGGCACGGATCCCGTCGAGCAGTTCGACGTTATCCGTCGTCCCCGACAGGACGTCGAGCACATCACCGAGTCCGGCGAGATCCAGCCTGCCGATGGCCGAGCGGTGGCCCTGCTTCATGAGAAACAGGCGGCTGTTCTCGCCGAGTGACCGCACGATATTGAATTCGGCCTCGGTCAGCTTGAAGCCCTGCACATAGTCGTCGTAATCGGCCCGCGGATTCGGCAGGAAGAAGAACGTGGCGGTCTGCTCGACCAGCGCCCGCGCGATGTCGCTACGCAGCACATCGGCCGGGGACTGCGTATCAAAGATGCCCAGGCCGTTCTGCTTGCGGATCGTCTTCTGCTTGTCCTTTGCGAAATCCGTGAAGACCGGATCGCCTAAGCGCTTCCAGAATTCGGTCATCACGTAGACAAAGCGCCGCCCGTCAATCAGGCTATCGGTTAGCTGCAGCAGGTACATCGTGACCGCCGTCGACACCTCCGGATCGTCGAGCAGTTCAGTATCATCGAATCCGAAGAGATGGTTCTGGGTGAAATCCAGCAGGTCCGACGGGTTGTCCAGCACCCAGCCGAGCCGGCCGCCGGCGCACCACTTCGTGAGCCGCGCATGCAGGCTGTTTTCGCCCACGGCGGGCAGCAGTTGCCGGACCATCGACAGGCGCCGGAGCCGCCGCTCCATGCGGGCGACCTCCCGCACGGCGCGCGAAATGTCGAGTTCGTCCTTCGCCGACAGCATCGTACCGGTGTCGACCAGACGGCGCACCAGCCGCTCCCAGAAGTCCAGTACCGCCTCATCTGGATCGAGCTGGAAGGGATTGAGTCCCGTCGGGACTCCCCGTCGAAAGACCGTATAGCGGCCGCCCATCGCCCGGATCGCGATCTCGGTGCCCCGATCCTTGTCGTAGACGACGCCGGTGAGACCATACTTCATCGCCATCGCCAGCAGGAACAGCTCCAGCACCGTCTTTCCGGCACCCGCCTGCCCGATGATCTGCGTGTTGGCGAGTGCCTTCTCGTCAGCGGACTCTTTCTTCTCCGGCGTGGCATGGAAGTTCAGGTACAACGGCTGGCCGCTCGGCGTCTTGACGATCGTGATCGCCTCGCCCCACGGATTGCCATCGCGCTTGCCGGTCGCGAAGTTGTGCAGGCTCGCGAGTCCGCAGAAGTTGCGCGAGGTGAGCTTCGCCTCCCGGGGCCGATAGCGCCAGTTGCCAGGCAGCTGCGCGAACCAGGCTGCGTCCGCGACCAGATCGACCAACGCCGTCTGGAAGCCGACATCGGCGAGCTGCGTACGCGCCTTCGCCACGTGCCGTGCGACCTCATCCGGCCGGTCACCGAGCACGGCGAGCGAATAGTGATACTCACCGAGTACGAAATCACCATTGATCAGATCGTCCAGCGCCTGGTCCATTGCCTGAACCTGCGACACCGCCACGTCCTCGCCTGCAATCATCTGGTTGCGCTGACGCTCGAGTGCCTCTTTCGCCGTGGGACGGTCGAGGATCGTGAAGCTCTGGGTCTCGATGTATTCGAAGTCGCCATAGAGCAGGCCGTCGAGCATCCCCGGCTCGGTTTCCTCGGGGTAGTCTTTCAGGTCGAGCAGCGCCGCATAACGCGTCGCCCCCGGCATGCGGATCTCGACCTTCTCGGTGCGGAAGAAAAGCCGCGACGTCGACAGTGCGTCGGCGATGCGGCCAGACGGCACCGGCACCGGCTCCCATGCGGCGTTGACGAGATAACCCAGGAACTCCAGTGCCGCGGAGAAACGAACGGGCCGCTGCGTGTAACGGATGTGCTTACTGTAGACACCAAGCGCCACCGGATCCCACGGCTTAAGGCCCGATTCGACCTGCGCGGCAAGCTCCGCCATCACTTTCAGGGCCTCATGCTGGTCCCGCCGGATATCATCCGAAGTGCGCCGCACCGCCTGGCTGAAAAGACGCCCCAGGCGCGTGCGACGCGGACGGTATACGAGCGTCAGATACAGTTCGTTGGCCATCATCCGGTAGCCGGCAAAGCTCGCGTAGTAGCGCGTCGCGAGCTCCTGGCAGAACGGGTTGCCGTATGGTGTCGCGAAGTGGTCGGTCACCCGCCGGCGGATGCGGTGCGACCATAGGCCGACGTGACCGCCCGGCAGGCTGCGCACGAGCTGGTTGAATCCTTCGTGACGCACAAGGATGTCGCCCGGATCGGCCGCCTCGAAAGCGATACCGGCGATCTTCCAGACACGCAGGTAGTCCCCTTCGCGCGTGCGGATCACGTGGTCATCCACATGCGACGAAAACGGCACGAAATCCGAGAGCGCCACCTCGCGTTCGGCCACGTCGATAAGTTGCGGCTGTGCGCTCATCTCAGCCTCTCCTCTTGACGCGGACCGGCACGTAGGCGTGCGCGCCCCAGAAGCGGCGGTTGCGCTGGCGAGACACCATGCGAATGCGCAATGCGAACTGCGCGAGGCGTTGGTCGTCGTGGCGCGTAACCGAGCGCATCGTGACGAAGACGGGGATGAGGATCAGCACGATGCCGACACCCACCGGGGGACTCGCGAGCAGCACCCAGATCGCAGGGATCAGGATGCTGCCGCCCACCATGAGGAACGGCACGAGCGGCACACCCCAGAGCATCGCGGGTCGCGTGCAGCCCTTGAAGACGGGATCCCTCAGTGGATTCATGTGCGGATTCATGTGCGCCTCCGCATCAGCTTGTCGGGATCAGCATCGCCGCGATCACCGTGGCGCAGCCCACGAACAGGCCGCCGATGAACACGTTCGCAATGTCGCCAAAGCGTGCGTGCTGGAACATCATCTTGAAGCCCGCCCAGATGATCGAGATCGAGCACACCACCGCACCCACGCTGAGCAGCGTGGTCTGGATCGTCGTGAGCAGCGTGTTGACCTGCGAGAGCTGCGCGTATGCCGGTGTCGCCGTCAGCATCACCATAGGCACAATCGCGAGGCTGCGCCAAGCGTATCGCACCGATCCAGGGGTCCGCAGCTGCCAAGAAACCCGCCTGCATTTGATATGTAGTCCTGATTTCATGAATCACTCCTGTCACACGCGTTGTCCCTGCTTTCTCAGAACACCACAGCGCTTTTCTGTGTCATGTCGTCTGCCTGACCAGCCTTCTGATCCGTCCTGCCGTCCGTGAGGGATCCGAAGCCAGCGCGACCACGGGACGGGTCAGATCGCGACGCCTCCGGTCGGGAGGGAATGACGGGAATAGGCGAAACATCGGTGGCAATGGCCGGGACCACCGGATCGGGCCGTGCTGCCTGGGCGACGACCCGCTGCACATAGCCCGTACGGAAGCCGCTGGAAAAGTCGCCGCTCGCGTAGCATGAGAGCCCTGCGCGCAATGCGTCCTGCACGTGACCGTGTGTGCCCGCATTTGCTCGCGTTTGTGCCTGCGTTTGTGCCTGCGTTTGTGCCTGCGTTTGTGCCTGCGTTTGTGCTTGCGTTTGTGCTTGCGTTTGTGCCTGTTTCGCGCGCTCGAAGCAGCGCTGGAGGATCGCTGCGCCGGCGGCAAGATTGCGGCACGGATCGAAAACGGTTTGCGGCGTCAACCCGAGCCGGACCCAGTTCGCGCGGTTCACCTGCGCGAGGCCCACGCTGTAATTCCACCCGGCGGCATCCAGCGCGCGTGCTGTCGCTACGGCTTCACCAAGGTTCAGTGGTTGCCGCTCGAGACGGCCATGCACCACCCCGATCGCGTACGGGTTGAAACCCGACTCGACGTGCACGATGGCCGCCATCGTGGCCGGCGCCACGGCAGGCGCGCACTGCTGTGCCAGGGTCAGGAATGCGGCGAGCGGTATCATTGCCCACCTCCCTGACCGCCCGAGTTTTCGTACTCGTGCTCCAGAAAGAGGCGCGCCGACTGTGTCGGGTCGTAGGACACCTGTGTGGTGCCGCCCCCGTAGAACTCCGTGATCGTGCGGTCGGCGCCTCTCGCGTCCCACCAGACCCGCGTGTACAGTGCCCCGTCGATCTCGACGTTGATCGCGCCACGCGCGTTGCACAGCAGCTCGCTCTGCTCGGGGCCACCCCAATACAGCAGATCCTCGCGGCAGTAACCGGCACCCGCAAAGATGTTCACCGCCGACGTTCCCTGTGAGCCGCCTGCGCCGAAGTCGCAGGTCGGAAAAGGGTAGCCGTGGCGCAAGGCCGCCCACAGTTTCTCGACTGGCGGAACGCACTCACCGTACTGTTCAGGGCCACCCGGATTGGACAGGCACAGGATCACCTGGCAGCCCCAGTCATCGGCGCGGGCAGTGCCCGGCACCAGGATTGATACGCCGATGAATGCAGCGATGACGCTCGACCAGCGACGCAACGCCCGCAGCAGCGCGCGACCGGGGCCCGCAAAATCGAATGAGATGGCAGCGTCATGCATCGCACACCTCCGCATCGCCAAGGCCGTGCACCGCATCGTTCCCGATTGCATCAAGCCACCGTGTGAGCACATTCAGACAGGCGGTCACCGTCCGCGACGCTTCGGCTACCCCGACGTCCAGCGCGATAGGGTCGCCGTGCGGCTCCAGGCGTTGTTCAATGCGTCCGACGGAGCTCATAACGGACTGCATGCGAGGCAGCCACGCGTATCCGTGGGGAAAGGCCGGGTCCACAATCAGCCATTCATGCAGCGTCGTTTTCATCACCTTCGCCCACGCCTCTTCCATTGGCGACGGGACGTCGACAACCGGCAAAAGCCCGGCAAAGCGCAATGCCGGATTCAGTCGCGCGCGGACATTGCGGATTCCGTATGTGCCGTTGATGACGGCGGACGCGCATTCGATACATTCCGGCGACATCGAGAGAGGGCTCAGCACCGCATCCGCCAGCGCCTCCGCACAGACAGCGCGCAGGTCCGGGAGGACGGGCGCATCGATCAGGCACACGTCGAACCACGGCGCCACGGCAGACAGCAGGTGACGAAGGTTCGCGTAATAGCGGGTGCGTGCGGGATCATCGCGCGAGTGCAGACCGTCGATGGCCTTGGCGCTGAGGACGCGAAGGCACCCACCCCTTATCGGGTTGGAGCACTCAGGCAGGTCCGGCACACGGTTGCCGGAGCCTGTCGTGCCATGTCCGCGGCCGGCGAGCATCTGTGCGCAGCGCGGCGGCTCAGCCAGGTCCAGCACGAGCACGCGCCAGTGGCAGGTGCATTGCAGGTGGCGGGCGAGCAGACAGGTCAGTGTCGTCCTGCCTGAACTGCCTTTCGCCGAAATGATAAGAAGCGATTTCATGGCTCATCGTCCTCAGCCGCACCCCGCGGTCGATGAATCTGCGAAAAAAAGAACCCGCGGCGTCAGGGAGGCTGACCGCGGGCTCGACGGGGGATCATTGCATCAGCGCCAGAAAGCAGAAAAGCCTGCAGATGCAGGCTTTTTGCGAAAGCGTCACGGCAAACCACGTCGTCGCACAGACATCGAACTGCGGGGCCGCTAACGCGTACTCGGTCGTGCGTGGCACGTTGACCGGATCAGATTGTTGGTTTCAATGTAGGCGAGCGCGCGACGCAATGCAAGTACCCTCAGGCGCTCTGCCATCCCTGCCTTTACCCACTTGTTCCCAGGTGTTCCCACGGCGTCCCCAAAAAATTTCACATCCGGACCTTCACCCTGACGTTCCCTGCTGCAGCGGCGTCGATCACCGGCACCACGTGCCGGCTGCGCACCCACACGAACCGGATCGGCGAGACGCCCACTACTTGCCCCCGTCCTTGGGAGAATAACTGCCTTCACGATCCTGGTTCCCGCCATCCAGGACCCGTGCGAGCGCGGCCCGTGCTGCGGCGAGTTCCAGCTCAAAGCATTGGACGGGGCGCCGCGGAATACGCAGTCGCCGGCAGACCACCTCCCGACGCGCATGCCAGAGATAGACCATGCGCAGCATATCGCGATGACGGACATGGAGTGTCTGCCAGGCTTTCGTGATCCGCGCCGCATCGACCGGATCGTGGGCGCCGCGCGATGCGTTGCCCCAGTTCTCCAGCCGCCGGCGCAGGGGTGCCGAAGCGAGATCGCGACTCATGGCGTGCCCCCCATGTCGTCGCGCGCTGGCACAGGCGCCCGGTAACGCACGGGATTCTCCAGAAACTGTTCAATGTCCGCCGCGCGCCATCCCACCAGGCGGCCGCCCAGCGGCACGGCCTGTGGAAACGTTCCCGCCCGCATACGACGGTAAATCGTAGAGCGCGACAGCCCCGTTCTCTCTTCGACCTGCTTGCGGCGCAGCATCCTGAGCGCCTCACTGTTCGCAGTTGACATGGCCTTCCCCCAGGAAAGATGCCGGTCTGGTGTTGCCGGTACATGGGGGCATTCAAGCAGCAGTCGGGTCCCTCCTCCAAACCCGTCTTATCGACGGGAAGCGCCCGTCGGGCATCGCGAACGACGCGGGGCAACGTGTAACGTATCAGGGATCGCCGGCGATGATTTTCGCGGCGAGTCCCACGAACGCAGAGCGTAGAATGGCCCGCACCAGACGTATGGCGGTAGTCCGGCAACGGTCGTGCCCTCGCACGAACCAGGAGAGACATTCGTGCTGTCTTCCGATGAATGGCAAAAGCGTACCGTTGACGATGGCGCCGTGCGCTGCCCGGCATGCGACACGCTGAACGTCACAATGGGGCATGTGCTGTGGGTGCGTACACGGTCTACCAGGAGTATGTGTGCGAAGACTGCGGGTACGAATTCCAGGCCATGTTTGGTCTGATCGGGTGCGTGCCCGGAAGCAATAACGAGGACGGCAACGCCCGAGGCATTGTTTCGCCAGAAGGCGAGTGAGCACCCCGGCATGGAACCCCGGATATGAGCTACAGGCACGCACGCGTCGCGAGCCTGCAAATCACCGGAGCGCGCGTCCGGAGCAATTTAACTGCGCCTCAGAGGAAATCGCCAGCGACGTCGCGCGACCGGGCGCCCTGGCTTCCCAAGCGTGAGCACACGACATGCGCCCCAGAGATTTTTCGTCATGCGCCGACTGCCCTCGCGACGCGAGTGCGACACGTTGCAACGCGCCGCTGGGATCTGAGGCGTCGTCCGCCGCTTTATGGAAGGATTCCGATGCGCCGATCTGCCAGTTTGGTCACCGGTCTTCCGGGCATGCCAACATGCTGGGGAGGGCCAGCTAGAACTTCATCCTGATGCCCGCACCTAGGCTGTTGCCTGACGACACACTGGTCATCATGTCATACCGCCACGCGGCGTAGACATCCGTGCGTTTCGAGAGCGGGTAGTCG
Source organism: Caballeronia sordidicola (assembly GCF_001544455.2). Taxonomy (GTDB): domain Bacteria; phylum Pseudomonadota; class Gammaproteobacteria; order Burkholderiales; family Burkholderiaceae; genus Caballeronia; species Caballeronia sordidicola. The sequence continues at coordinate 28,335 of NZ_FCOC02000018.1, read as the reverse complement.
TAACCGAGCACCACTGTCGACCAGCGGATATCGGCGCCCTGTGCAGGCCGTCGGAGCGTTCCCGCCCAGGACGCCAGTATGCTGCCCGTGCCGACCTGCGCGCTCGCCCCCACCTGGACGGTATCGTCGGTAAGGTCATTGTTGTTGGTCACCCGTTCGTACTGCAGATAGAGCTTCACTGCCTGCACGCGATACGCCGCTCCGGCCAACCACGCGGTCTGCTCCGTGGCGCCGTTCGGGAAAAGCGACGCAGTATGAAGACTCTGTACTGCGGCGGTCGCCGAGAACGGCCCCGCGAAGTACAGCACGTTCGCACTGTAGTTCGCCTGTCCGGCGTGGCCCGCGATGCCCGCATTGCTGTACAGCACACTTCCTGTCAGACCGCCAACCTCCGGCGTCTGGTAGACGATCGAATCATCAATCGCCGTATCGCTTTGCACGGACGCCGCGCCCATCGCGGAATCGAGGAACGTGTGGACCACCATGGGCGAGAAGACGAACGAGTTGCCAAACGGGTTGAACAGCAATGTGGAGACGAACAGCAGCGAATCATTACGCCCCAGTGTCACCTGGCCAAATTGCCCACTCAGGCCGACGTATGCCCTGCGCCCAAAGAACGACTGCCCGTCGTACGCGCCTGACTGTCCGCTGTTGATCCGGTAAAAGCTTTCGAGCGTGAAAATCGCCTTCATGCCGCCGCCCAAATCCTCGGCGCCCGACATGCCCCAATACGATGTCGAGAGCCCGCCCGAGCCCACTTGCCAGACGTTGCCCGCCGAGCCGGGCGTACGCACCACCCCGGCAAATGCATCAGCTAGCCCATAGAGAGAGACCGACGACTGCGCGTGTACTGGGCCCACTGTGACGCATAACGACAGCGCTGTCAGCCCCTTGCTCCATCTTCCCCGCACGTCCCTGCCCATGTTTTTCTCCTTCATCGGTTGTGAGTGTTCGTTTGATGTGCGCCTGCCCGACGGCACGGCTTATCGCCGCGCGTCACCCCGGCGTGACACGCGCGAGCGGCCTGCCGCGCTCGGCGAGCGCAATGGCAATCAGCAGCTCGTCCGGTGCTGGGGAGTCAGGTATGCAGAGCGACACCGTGTCGAAGTGGTCGAAGCTCCACATGTCCGTGACGCTGTGCAGGGGAATGTCGACGCACGCACCCGCAGGCCCGCGCTTCGTGACAGACGGCATGATCGAAGACGCGCCCGGCAGGCAGTCTCGCACCGCCTTGCCGAGCTGCGGATGGAGCAGCGCCGCGCCCCATTCGAGCGGTATCGCTGTGCCCAGGAGCGCGGCCTTCCCGTAACCCTGGATGGTTTCCCCTGCACAACCGAGCGCAAGCAGCGCCCGTGCGGTGAGCATCCGGCCGAGGTCAGCGCCCATCGCATAGAGCGCCTCAAGCTCGCAGGCAACGTCAACGTGGGTCGGCTTCAGCACCGCAGCGGCTACTGCCTGGCGGTGCGGCGGGGTTACCGGCGTGCCGATCTCCACGCACCGTTCAACGAAATGGAGCACGATCTGTGTAATCTGGACGTTCATGGCGCGATCTCCGTCTCGTCCGGAAGCTGCAAATCCGGTCCCGGTGCCGGAAAATCCCCTCTCGCCAGTTCGTACGCTCGCGCTGCCCGCAGCACCAGGGCATCATTGCCCCGACGCCCGATGATTTGCAGACCGGTCGGCAGATCTCCTGCGAATCCGCACGGCACGGATATCGCAGGCACGCCAGCCTGGTTGCACCATGCTGTCAGCAGCGGTGCTTCGCGCAGATGGCCGGGCAAGCCGGGCACCGGAGGTGGCCCGCAATGAAACGTCGGCGTGATCAGCAGGTCGTAACGCTCGAAGAACGTTTCCATCGATGCGGCGAGTGCGTGACGGGCAAGCAGCGCATCGACGAATGTCGCGGTGTCGATCCGGGCTCCTGCATCCGACAGTGCCATCAGCTCAGGATCAAGCAGCGTCCTGTCGGCTGCCTCCATATGCCTCACACGCTGAGCGAAGAACACCGACCACTGGACCGAATGCATGCGGCCATTACCGTAGTAGTCCGCGATCGGCGCGACGTCAGTCTCGATGACCGTCGCGCCGAGTGCCCTAAATGTATCGACTGCCCTCTTGACACATTCCGCGATGTCCGACGCTACCGGCACACCATCCGGGGCGGGGCACCAGGCGATCCGCAAAGCCTCTACGCCGTCGTCCAGCGCCGCGGAGTAGCCGGACGGACTCCCTGCTCCCGAAAGCCCGTCGTTGCTCGCGGCGGTCATCGCATCAAGCATCAACGCTGCGTCGCGCACCGTTCGCGCGATAGGGCCAAGCGTGGACAGTGCAGTCCACGACGACGCATTGCCCGCCGGCACCAGCGCGAACGTAGGCTTGAACCCGATCACACCACTCCAGCAGGCCGGAATCCGGATGGACCCGCCCCCATCAGTGGCAAGCGACAGTGGTCCCATCCCCAGCGCAACCGCGACCGCCGATCCGCCGCTGCTGCCCCCAGGCGAGAGCCGCGTGTCCAACGGATTGCGCGTCGCACCTGTCAACGGACAGTCGGTGACGATCTTGTTGCCGAACTCGGACGTCGTTGTCTTGCCAAACGGTATGGCGCCCGCACGCCGCAGCCGCGCAACGGCCGGCGCATCTACGCTCTCGCGGTCCGGCGAAGCGGTCCATGAACCATGTCGTGTCGGAAAACCGGCCACGGTGACGAGATCCTTGACCGATACCGGGACGCCATCAAGCGGACCGCACGGCTCGCCCCGCATCCATCGGCGCTCGGCCTCGCCGGCGGCCGACATTGCCCCTTCCTCGTCGAGAGCACAGAAGGCGTTGACCACCGGATCGAGTTTCGTGACCCTGTCCAGTACCGCGCACATGACCTCCACAGGCGAGAGGCTGCGCTGCCGAAAGCCGGCAACCAGCTGAGTCACATTCAACATGACAATTTCGCTCATTTTGTAATCCTTATTTCTTGGCAAGAACAATTCCGAAGCGTGGCGAGAAGACGTCTATCCTTCACAGACCGGCATAACCGGGCCCGTGGATTCCAGGATCAAAAAGCTGTTATCGGGAAGGGCCTGGCCGATCCGTGTCTGGCAAAGCACATGACCACCATCGCGACTCACGCCAGTCTTGCCACGTGGAAGTGCTACTGACACGCCCGGCAACGCGGCCTTGACACGAGCAGCATCAACACTTCCCGCCGCCCGGACGGCTTCGGCGAAAAGACGAACACCCGCATAGGTGTTCTCACCATGCGGCAGCACCACGGCATAGCGCCCGAGCCTCGGATCGCGTGCATCGGCGTAATGCGCCGTATAGCGTGCGAGGAATGACGGGTTTTCCGGGTTGTCGATGCTGATGAAGTACGACGACACTCCGATCGTTCCGGTCGATGCACCTGTGGTTGCGATCGAGAGGGATTCGTGTGCGATATCCGTCACCAGTTGCGGTTTCATCGCGAACGACCGGTACTGCTTCACGAACGTCACCGGGTCGTCCCCGATGCTGTGCCACACGATCTGCGGATTAGCGCTGGCGACCTGTTGCAGGACGGCCCCGTAGTCGCGCGTGCCGAAGGGCAGCCAGAAGACATCGAGGAACTTCCCGCCGTGGCGCGCCACCGCCGCCTGCAGCTGCGGGATCAGCACCTTCCGGTTGCTGCCGATGTCCGAGACGACTGCGCAGGCGGACTGTCCACCGCCGCGCATGAGCCACGCAATGAGTGGCTCGATGCGCTGGCTCGCGGCGAGGCCCGTCGTAAGCAGTTGCGGGTCGCACCGCCCCTCGTCGAAGTTCGGATAGACGATAAGTTTTCGCGCTGCCCTCGCCGCCTGAAGGGCCGCCTCGCGCTCCGACGGCAGCACCATGCCCGTGATCATCGCGACGTCGTCGCGCATAAAAAGCTGCCGCGCCTTCTCCAGCGTCACGGCTGTCGACATCTGCGTGTCCTCGACGCTTAGCTGCAGCGGTCGGCCAAGCAGTCCACCTGCCGCGTTGATCTCGTCCACCGCAAGTGCGGCGCAGTTACGGTTGGTCTGTCCCACGCGTGTCAGGGGACCGCTGAGTGGCGCGAGCAGGCCGATCTTCAACGGCTCGGCGCCACGCGCGAACGGAAAGACAGCCGATGTGGCGAGGGATGCCGCTGCGCCAAGTAGCACGGTTCGGGAAAATTCACGTCGGTTCATGCGTCTTCTCACTCGATTCACTGAATGTTTTGTTGATGGAATTCCGGCGCGTTGTCCGTCGCCGGAGACAGATAGCGCGCAAGCGGGTGTTCGCCCCCCCCGCTGTGTCGCGGCTCAACGGCGCCGGCATGCACGAGCCGCCCGTTGCTGAGCACGATGCAACGGCGTGCGCTTTGAACGACCAGGTCGAGGTTCTGTTCGACAAGGAGCACCGCCAGCTTCGAACGGCGGCAGAGCTCGGGAATCACCTCGCCGATACGCTCGACCAGATTGGGCTGCACGCCATCGGAGGGCTCATCCAGCAGGAGCAGTTTTGGACGGCCGCACAGGGCGCGTGAGATAGCGAGGACCTGCTGCTCGCCACCCGAGAGCGTGCCGCCCTGCTGCGACAGGCGCGTCTTGAGCACCGGGAAGTAATCGAATACCTCATCGAGGATGTCCGCCCCACCGGCGGCCTGCGTACCCATCAGTAGGTTCTCCCGCACGGTCAGTTTCGGGAAGATCCATCGCCCCTGCGGGATCAGACCGATACCCCGGCGTGCAATCTCATGTGTACGCAGGCCGGTCACCGACTGCCCCAGGAAAGCGACCTGTCCGCTCACACGAGGCAGCAGCCCCATGACAGCCTTCACCAGGGTGGTCTTGCCCGCGCCATTGCACCCGAGCACAGCGACCACCTCGTTCGGCAACACGTCCAGCGAGAGGTTATGGATCACATCCACATCGCCATATCCGGCGCACAGGTTTTCAATGCGCAGCATGTGTCGCTCCCCTGCCCAGATAGATGCGGCGGATCTCCTCGTCACCAGCGATCTCCGCATACGATCCGCGCCGGACCACCTCCCCCCGGTGCATCACCCAGGTCTCACATGCGAGGGACTGCACGAAGCCGAGGTCGTGTTCGATGGCGAGCACCGCGCATCGCTCACGCAACCGATGAATGAGGCACACCAGCCGCTGCGCGTCCTTCGCGGACAGTCCGGCTGCGGGTTCATCGAGCAGCAGCAATGCGGGCTGGCACATGATCGCCATGCCGATTTCGAGCCACTGCCGCTCACCATGCGGCAGATGCGATGCGAGCTCGCACGCCTGCCCGGCCAGACCCACCTCCTCCAGCACCGCGTCGGGATCGGGCATTGGCGTCGCCCGGTAAGCCGCGACGCCAAGACCCGCCACCACCAGGTTGTCGCGCACCGTCATCGTGAGGAAGGTGTTCGTCCCCTGAAACTTGCGCACCACGCCGCGCCGGCAGAACGCGTGCATCGGGCGACCGGTCATCCGCTCACCATCGAGAGTCAGTTCGCCGGAACCAGGGACAATCGCGCCTGAGAGCAGGCCGACAAGCGTGCTCTTGCCCGCGCCGTTCGGGCCAATCACGCATAGCAGGTCGCGTGGCGCGATGTTGATGTCGACGCCCGCCACGGCGGTGATTCCACCGAACGCGCGCGACAGGTTGGTGCCCTGCAGAAACTGGCCGTCCATTACCGCTCCTCCCGTGCGTGTTCCGCCCGGTGAACCGGTGGCCTGCTCCGTACCGCTCGAGCAGCCCAACGCGCAGCCTCCAACAGTTCGTGGAGCTGCAGTCCGTTGGGCAAGAACAGCACACAGGCGAGAAACAGACCGCCGAGGATCAGGGGCCAGCCGTCCGCGCTGTAGCTGGAGACGGTCTGCCTGAGCAGCGTCAGCACGACCGCGGCGACGACGGGTCCACCAGTTCTTCCCCTGCCACCAATGGCCACCCAGAGGATCACTTCGGTCGCAAGGATCGGCGAGAACACGTCCGGTGCCACCACCCCCGAGCAGGCCGCCATCAGTACGCCAGCGATTGCGGCAAGCGCGGCCGAGGCGACGAAGACGAGCAGCAGGTGAAACGACGTGTGATAGCCGCACGCCTTCGCGCGCCACTCGTTAGCCGCGATCGCATCAAGCACCTTGCCGTAGCGGCTGCGGCATACGAGCCAGATCAGGCCGGTCGCGGCAAGCAGTACAATGGCCACCGTGTACCAGGAGGCGCGAGGACCGCTCATGTCGAGCGTGTGACCGCCCACGCTGAATGACAGTCCCGGGATGCCCAGGATGCCCGTGTCGCCCCCGGTCACCGACTGCCAGCTGACGGCGAGCTGCTGGGCGACGATCAGCACGGCCAGGCTGATGATGGCGAAGAAGTGAAGCCTCACCCCTGCAAAGAGCAAGAAATAGCCAATCACAGCAGCAACAGCCGCGGCGCAGAGCACACCGGCCACCAGCCCCGTCACAGGCGCCTGCCCGAACTGGACAGTCGCGACGGCGAATCCATAGGCACCGAGGCCCAGGAACGCCGTGTGGCCGAGCGTGAGGACCCCGGCCCGCCCCCAGAGCAGGTCATAGCTCAATGCGAGGATCCCCATGACCAGTGCATCGCGCACCGTCGACAGCAGCCAGGGACCGGCAAAGAAAGGCACGAGCGCCGCGGCGGCCATCGCCACGCTCCACATCAGCAGCGGTGAAACATCCCTTGGGCCGAGGGCGGGCTGCGAGAGCCAGAGCCGCAGACAGCCTGCATGTTTTCCAGACATACGCTTTATCCTTTACCGAGAAGCTGATGCGCGGCGCTGAATCCTGGAATCAGCCCTTGCGGTCTGAACCGGATCACCACAATGGAGAGGACCAGCACCATCGCCGAGGCAAGAGAGGGATCGACGCGATAGCTCAGTAACGTCTCGGCAGTACCGATGACTGCGCTGCCCAGGATGCTGCCCGCGATCGATCCGATACCGCCCAGCACGATCACGAAGAACGCCTTGGCGAGATAGGACACGCCCAGATGCGACTCCACCGAAACCATGGGCGCAACGAGTACGCCGGCGAGCGAGGCGAGCGCCGCACCGCCGCAGAAGGCAATGCGATTCAGGCGCCGGGTGTCGATGCCAGTAGCCTCGGCCATTGCCGGGTTCTGGATCACGGCGCGCAGTTGGGTACCAAAGCGCGTACGGGCGAACAGCAGCCAGCACCCGGCCGTCACGGTCAGCGCGACGCCGATCACGAAGATCCGGTAGGCCGGATAGCTTCCGCCCGGGACCGGGACGGCCCCGCTGAACGGGGCGTACACGAGCATCGGCTGGGTGCCAAAGACGAGTTCCAGCGCCTTCTGCAGGATCAGGCTCACCGCATAAGTCGCGAGGAGCGTGTCCAGTGGCCGGTCATAGAGCAGCCGGATGATGAAACGTTCGAGGCACCATCCAAGGGCTGCCCCGACAGCGGGCGCGACGAGCAAGGCGGCCCAGAAAGCCTCCTTCCCGCCGACTGCCTGCGCGATGGCTAACGCGTATGCGCCGATCGTGACCCACTCGGCATGTGCAAGGTTCACGATGTCCATCATGCCGAAGACGACCGCAAGCCCAAGCGCCACCAGCATCAGAATGCTCATGTACCCCAAAATGTTAAGAATCGTCGTCATATGAATAAGTCCCGGTCTTCATATCTGCGGAGCTGTTACCCCGCGCGTGTAATTGGCAAACGGGCCGTATTGCGGCACCTCCCTCACAGCCGAGAATTTCTTAGGTATGAGACTAAGTAACTCTTAGTAAAAATGGCAAGCAATTCCCAGAGACTCGCAGGATGCCGGTTAAGCACACGACATCCTCCGTTTTTGCCAAACGCCTGAAAGAGGCACGGGTACGCGCGGGCCTGACCCAGGAGCAACTCGGTATCAATGCGGGAATCGACGAATTCTCCGCCAGTGCCCGCATCAATCAATACGAAAGAGGCAAGCACCTGCCCCACCTTTTGATGGGGCAACGTCTGGCCAGGGCGCTGCACGTCCCAACGTCTTTCCTCTACGAGGAGGACGATCTGCTCGCCGATCTGCTCGTAACTGCGGCCCGGCTCACGCGGGGAAAAAAGAAGATCCTCCTCGCGAATGCCGAGACGCTGAGACAATCAGCGTCCTCCAGGGCGACAAAACCAAGTAATGTTTAGCCTTTCAACTAAGAATTACTTAGTAAAATCCCTGAGCAAATCCGGGACACTCGCCGGATGTCGCGCGATACACCCACTTCTGATGCCGTCTTCCCTCGACGCCTGAAACAGGCGCGACTGCGCTCGGGCTTGACCCAGGAGCAGCTTGGCATCCACGCCGGTATCGACGAATTCTCAGCCAGCACCCGCGTCAACCAGTACGAAAAGGGCAAACACACCCCTGCCATACAGACCAGCCAGCGTCTGGCGCGAGCACTCCTTGTCCCCACGGGCTTCCTCTACGAGGACGACGATCTGCTGGCGAACCTGCTGACGATCGCCGGCAGGCTCAGCAAAGAAAAGAAGAGAGCCCTCCTCGCCAGCGCCGAGAAACTGGCCCAGGAATAAACTAAGATTTCCTGAGTCTCCGGACCAAACTCAGACGGCGCCATAACTGACGCCCTCGTCGGATCGCAGCATTAGCCTCGATTGATCAACAACCCGTGTGAACCGCTAGTGCCGCCAAACCACGACGCCCTTCAAACTTGCGTCACGTATCAAGCCGAGACTACCGGTCACCAGCAGCGGGCTCGCGTGACGATTTGTGATCATAAAATTACTTCCACAGAATGTGGATGTCAACGCCAAATAATCGCTCGTTTACCCTGATTTTTCACCACTTCGAGATCACTTGACATGAACGAGCCTCACATCTATGGTCTATTTATGATGATTAATTCGGAGGCAACATGGGCGATGACATCTGCGATCTGACAGCGCAGGAGCTTCATGCGCTTTATAAAACAGGCGGCACCTCCCCCGTGGAGGTCATGCAGGCCGTACTCCTGCGCGTAGAACAGCTCGATCCCGCCGTGAATGCCTTCTGCCAGATAGCAGCGGATGCACTCGACATGGCCCGTGCGTCCGAAACACGGTGGTATCGCAAGCGCCCGCTTGGGCCGCTGGATGGCGTGCCGGTCAACATCAAGGACAACGTTGCTGTCGCCGGACTAGCTACCCGATACGGTTCACGCGTCACCGACGAAACGCCAGCGCTTGATGACAGCCCGTGCGTAGCCCGGCTCCGCGAGTCCGGTGCGATCTGCTTCGCCAAGACCACCCTGCCCGATTTCGCCCACAAGATCGTCACCGATAGTCCGCTTACCGGAGTCACGCGCAATCCCTGGGATACCGACCGTACTCCCGGCGGAAGTAGTGGCGGAGCCGCCGCGGCGGTCGCGCTTGGCATGGCGCCCGCAGCAATCGGTACCGACGGCGGGGGATCGATCCGGATTCCAGCCGCGTTCACTGGCACATTTGGTTTCAAGCCAAGCTTCGGACGCGTTCCGCATGCGCCACGCGGGCCGTTCGGGCTGTTGAGCCACGTTGGCCCCATGACCCGCTGCGTGTCTGATGCCGCACGCATCCTGACCGTCATCAGCCGCCCTGACAGCCGCGACTGGTACGCCTTGCCGTTCGACGCCAGCGACTATGAACTTGGCCTCAAGTGCAAGCCAACACCAGGCGGTGTCCGCATAGCGTACAGTCCGTCCCTGGGCCTCGCTGTCACGCCCGAAACCGCCGTCCACGACGGGCTCATGCGTACGGTCGACACGTTCCGTGAGCTTGGCGCCAAGGTCCAGCAGGAAGATCCGCCGGGTATCGCACGGTGTAACTCGATCCACGCGACCATCTGGCCGGCCTGCTGTCGCCAGCTCACCGAAGGCCTCGCTGACGGCGGCGCGGCGCTCGATCCGTCGTTACAGGCCTACTCTGAATCAGGCGCGACGATATCGCGCGAGACGTTGCTTGGCGCCCTCATAGAAAGAGGGGAGATCGGCGGCGCTGTCAACGCGTTCTTCGAGCGGTACGATCTTGTCATCTGCCCGGTGTATCCTCGAGTGGCCATGCCGCTTGCGGAACTCCCAGCCAGCGACGGGCTGTTTCCCCATTTCACTGCCTGGTGCAACCAGCTCGGTCTTCCTGCAGCAAGCGTCTACACGGGCACCACTTCAGAAGGGCTACCGGTCGGGATACAGATCGTCGGCGGCCGTCATGCCGACGCGCTTGTGCTCTGGGCAAGCCACATCCTCGAACTCGCGCTCGGACGCGCTCCGCTAGCTGAGCTGGCGCGCACGCTTTCCTCACCCATGAGTGGCCGCAAAACGCACTGACACCACACGCCGACCCGGATATCCGGGCCGGCTGTCCGCCGTGCCAAACGCGGTATCACGAAGCGCCCTTCCTGCCCGCGTGCAGACCAAGGTCTGAATCCAGTACCAGCTTTTGCCGCAAGGCTGCATGCACTTTGCGAAGCTGCGCCTCCGCTTCTTCCATGTGAGTCGCCATAAGCTTCTCGACGGCCCTTGCGTCCCGGCGCCTCGCCGCATCAAGGATCGCACGATGAGCAGCGACCGTCTGCCGACCAAACGCCTGATAATCATCTTGCGTCACATTTCCCGCCACGATCACCAGGCTATGCAGCATCTGGTTGATGATCTGGCAGGCGCACCGAAGGAACGCGTTCGGATTGGCCCCAGCCAGCACGTCATGAAAACGGATGTCCTCCTGGCGCTGATCGAGGGCACGTTCATGACTCGCGGCGAATGGCTCGCACACCTCCACGCTGCGTTCGAGCGACTCCAGATCCGCGTCCGTCAGGTGCTCCACCGCGCCCGCCGCAAGTAGCGGCTCCAGCACCCGTCGCACGGCGTAAATGTCCTCAAGGCTGATGCTCTCGAAAAACAGGTAGTTCTGCAGCGACTGGAATGCGCGGGCGAGCGGTACGCGTGTAATCGTCGCTCCGCCGTCCGGGCCGGTACTCAGACGCACAAGTCCCTGTACCTCCAGGGACTTGAGAGCTTCCCGCATCGAGCCGCGGCTGACGTTGAACATTTCCTGAAGCTCTGCCTCCTTGTTCAGTCGCATGCCGGGACGCAGCTTTCCATCGGTAATCCAGCTCTTGATGAGCTCGGCCACCTGATCTCCCCGCTTGGTCGTACGCGGCCCCTTGTTGCCTGGCTGAAGCAACGGTTTTTTCTCTGTCGTCTGTTTTCGCGCTGCCATACGTCACACCCGTAGTTGGCCATCATCGTTTGGTCTGAACGTCATTATCGGTCATCCGATGCGGGGTGACCGCCACAACGTCCCCACGAACGCCTCCGATACAACACCCTCCTAATGTTCGGAGGTGACACCCCCCACCCTCATACCTACGCTCATTGCCATACGAAACGCAAACCTCATCCGTGGGTTCGCGCGATTATCGGTCCGGGGCGCAGATTTGCCCACCAGGGAGAAGACGTCATGACGCGACATGACCAGACGTCGCAGCAGGCTCGCACGATCGACGACATCGCTATGGCGCTCGCCGATCGCGGGCTCGATCTCGACCTGCTTGCCAAGCGTATGCGCGCCGTCAGTCCCGAATCGGACGCAACCAGTGAGATCGCCGGTCCTCCCTGGCGTAACGGCGACGTAAGCGCCCTGAACATGAATCTTGTGCCTACCCGGTACGGTGGCTGCCCAGCGTTGCAGTCCCTCGTGGCGCAGGCAACGTTGATGGCGTGCCTCGGGGAGGCCGACGCAAGCCTCGCGCTGGCGTTGCCGGGCCCGGGGCTTGCCATGCCGCCTGTCGTTGCCCTCGCTTCGACCCAACAGCAGGCCCGGTTCTTCCAGCGGTTCCAGTCCGGCACGCCACGGTGGGGCGCTTTCGCCATCACCGAGCCAGACTGCGGTTCGGACGCGACTGCCATGCGCACCCATGCACGAAAGACCGGTCGCGGCTGGGTCCTGAATGGCACCAAGTGCTTCATCACGAACGGTGCGCGTGCCGACTGCGTGATCACGTTTGCAACGATCAACCGGCAGATGGGTCGCTACGGTGTCCGCGCATTCCTGGTGGATTGCAATACACCGGGATTCACGCTGTCACGCATCGAACGGATGGCAGGGCTGCGTGCAACCCAGCTTGCCGTGCTGTCCTACGCCGACTGCGAGGTCACCGATGATGCGCTGCTTGCCCGCGGCAACGAAAAGCCGCTCGATGACGCTTTCTCGGGTGCACAGCGATCCTGGGACTATTTCAGGCCACTGCTTTCCGCCGTCATGGTGGGTGCCTGCCGGCGGGTGCGCGCGGACCTTGTGGCCTGGCTTGATGCGGGCGGCACACCCGCGGACAGGCATCAAGGCGTGGCGAACGTGGAAGCGTCCCTGCTCGACATTGACCGCCAGATTGCGGCGGCATGGCTGCTCTGTCACTGCACGGCCTGGAAGACGGATCGCGGCATCGCGACATCCATGGATTCATCCATGACCAAGGCGTTTGCCTCGCGTGTCGCCGCACGGATCACACGTGCGGCACTGGACCTCGCCGGTATCGACGGCATCATTGCCTGTCCGTCACTTGAGCAGGCTTACCGGGATGCCAGGGCATTCGACATCATGGAAGGTACCGGCGAGCTGCAGCGACTCATGATTGCGCGGGCAGCCCAGCGATCGACGTCGCGTCCGTGGGACATCGCGGCACCGCCCGGCAGCTACCCCACCACACCTGACTCATCGCCTGACAACACCAACGCTCATCAATCCGGGCAGGAGACATCTCATGACGCATGACACGCACAGCCCCGGGCGCGAAGAAATCGCAGCCACCATCCGGTCATGCCTGGTATCGGCCATTGGCAGCACCATGGCTGCGGACCTGATCGCCGACGACACGAACCTGTTCGACGTCGGCATCGACTCCATGAACATGACGGACCTGCTCCTGCAGCTCGAGCAGCGTTTCGGCTTCACGCTCGCACCGGAGGATCTTTCGGCCGATCTGTTCATGCGTTTCGCCAACCTCGTCGCCTTCGTGGAATCCCATGTCCGCCGCAACTGACGCCGTTCGCCAGCGGCCATGCATCATGGCCACGGCCCGGTATGTACCGGCGGTGCGCGCGCGGCCCGACGTTGCGTCGCAGTACCCGGCGATCCCTTCATCCGCACGTGAGGCCGTCATGCGCTCAGTCTATGCCGATACGCTGCGCTGGCGCCCTAAGGTGGATGCAGCGCCCGTCCATGATTCAGCGAGCCCGCTGAGCACCGCGATGCCGGAGTACGTCGCCTGCGAGCAACGCCTCCTGCTCTCCGAGATGGCATCGATGGTCGCAAGGGAAGCCATCCGGCGGTGCCCCGCGAAGGAGAGCCCGCCACCGGATCAGGTCATCGTCTGCGCGACAAGCTTCGAGGACGACCTCGCGCTCTCGTGCGCGGGTCGGCTGCACAGCGAGCTGGGATCCACAGGGGTGCCGTTCGCGATTGGACAGTTGCAGGGCGTCTCTTTCTTTCTTGCGCTTCAAGTCGCGTCCGACATGATGGCCAGCGACGAGCGCATGCGCAGTGCACTGATCGTCGGCGCTGAACGCTGGCTGCCGCCGTTCTCGCGGCAGGTCGGGACGCTCACCGCATTGGGTGACGGTGCCGCCGCTGCGCTGGTCAGGCAGCAGGCGGGACCCGGATGGCGTGTGCTCAATGTCAACGTCCACACGCCTGACCTCCCATTCCGGTCCCTCGATCTGTATGTCGACGAAACGGTCCTGGTCGAAGTCATCGGGCAAACGTGCATGCAGGCGGGCCTGAACCCTACGGCAATCAACTGGGTCGTGCCCCCGCGCATCAATACCACCCTGGCATGCGATGTCAGCGCAGATGCCCGACTTCCTGTGTCGCGGATGTGGTACCCCGAACCGGGCGACATCGGCTATCTGTGTGCCGCAGATGCGCTGGCGCAGCTCCACGTCTTGCTGCAGTCGGCGGTCCCGACGGACGGGCAACGTATCCTGCTGTGGGCGACCGGCTTCCAGGGACAGGCCGCGTGCGCCATCCTCCAATACTGCGGGAGCTAGCGATGCCTGCGCGCCCAACCCCTTCCCTGCTGTCGCTGTCCGGCATCGCACTCAGCCTTCCGGCCCGGACGGTCGATGCGAACACATGGGTCCGTCGCTGCGGACTTCCCGAGGCCCGCGCGAGCGCACTGCTGAGGAATGGGGTGCAGCAGTTCCACGACGCCGCAGCGGCATCACCCGTCACACTGGCATGCGCAGCGGTTTCCGCCCTGCTTGAAGATACCGGCACGACGCCGGCAAGCATCGATGCCCTGATCTACACGCACACCATCCAGAGCAGTGTCATGGCGCCGCCTGCCGGTACTGCCGCGTTCATCCAGTCCCGTATGGGCCTGGAGCGCGCACTCGCGTTCTCGGTGATGCAGCAGAACTGCGTCTCACCGATGGCCGCCATCCGCGTGCTGCGCGTGCTCACTCTCGCAGGTCGCCCCATCCAGCGGGCAATTGTCGTGTGTGCAGATGTGATGGGCTCGGGCTGTGATCATCTGCGCGCCATCGAGGACCTCGCGCTACACAGCGACGGGGCGTGCGCAATCCTGCTGGAGCGCGGCACCGACCGCAACTGCATCGTGGGGCTGCACCTTTATACCGACGGTCGCTACTTCCGCGGCACCGACAATGACCTTCGGCCCGTACCGGATGACCGTTACTACTGGTCAGCATTTACGACGATGCGTGCGGCACTGGAACAGGCAGGCGTCACGGGGAATGAGCTTGTTCATATTCTGCCTCACCATGTGAACCTCCCCGGCTGGCGACGCCTCACGGCCATGCTGTCCGTACCACGGGAGCGTCTTTACACAGCGAATATCGGTCGCCTCGGCCACGTGTTTGGTGCCGATCCGTTCATCAACTTCCACTCCGCGCCACGCGGGCAACCGGGCTCCTGTTCTCTGCTGTTCTCCAGCGGACTTGCCGGCTGCTTTGGCGCCATGGTGATCCGCCACTGATCCCGAACCTGATCGCTACCCGGCCATGAGAAACCTCCTCGATCTTGTCCAGTCGGCTGCGCGCCGCACACCCGATGCGCCATCGCTCGTGTGCGGTGATGTCCGCCTCACCTACTGCCAGCTACTGCAGCGCAGTCATGCTTTCGGACAGGCCCTGTCTTCCCACGGGGTGATCCCAGGCGAACGCGTTGCCATCTTTCTCGACAAGCGAATCGAGACCGTGGTGTCCATACTCGGCGCCTGTGCCGCCGGGTGCGTGTTCGTTCCGGTGAATCCGCTCCTGAAACCGGACCAGGTGGCCCATGTGCTTCGTGACAGCGGCGCCCGGTGCCTCGTGACCACCGCGTTGCGAGCCCGCTCCCTGGTCGCTGCGGGCACTGCGCCGGTTTCCGATGTCATCCTAGTAGACGAACCAGAGCAGGCTCCTTCAGATCAGCCGACCGGGCTCAGGGTTCACCGCTGGCCAGACGCCATCACCAGCCCCGACGACGCACTGGTGCCGGCCCTGGCTGCAACCTGTATCGACACCGACCTCGCAGCCCTCCTCTATACGTCCGGCTCGACGGGATTGCCCAAGGGGGTGATGCTCAGCCACCGGAACCTGCTCGAAGGCGCCTGGAGCGTCGCTGAGTATCTGCGGCACGATCCATCGGACCGCATTCTTGCCGTCCTGCCCCTGAGCTTCGATGCGGGCCTCAGCCAGTTGACCTCGGCCTGGTCGGCAGGCGCGACAGCGGTGATGTTGAACTACCTCACGGCGCACAATGCTGTCCTCGCGTGCGAGCGCGAACACATTACTGCGATCACCGGTGTGCCGCCATTGTGGATGCAGCTCACGGGCACAAGCTGGCCAGACGGGGTGCGCAATACTCTGCGTTACTTCGCGAACACCGGGGGTCGCCTTCCACTGCCTGTCCTGCAGAAACTGCGCGCGCTGTTTCCGCGGGCGACGCCGTTCCTGATGTACGGGCTGACGGAGGCCTTCCGCTCCACATTCCTCGACCCTGCCGAGGTTGACCGTCGGCCCGACTCGATCGGCAAGGCGGTGCCCAATGCGCGGATTCTCGTGGTACGTGAGGACGGTACCTCGTGCGCCCCGGACGAAGCAGGCGAGCTCGTGCATGTCGGCGCATGCGTCACGCTCGGCTACTGGAACGATGCAGTACGCACCGGGCAACGCTACCGCCCTTCTCCTGAAGCAAAGCCGGGTGGCGCGGCACGTGATATGGCAGTGTGGTCGGGGGACCTTGTACGGTTCGACATCGACGGCTTTCTCTATTTCATTGCCCGCAACGACGCCCAGATCAAGAGTTCGGGCTACCGGATCAGCCCGGAGGAGATCGAAGAAACGGTCCACGCAAGTGGACTTGTTGTGGAAGCCGTCGCGCTGGGCATCCCGGATGACACGCTGGGCGAAGCCGTAGTGCTACTCGTCGTCCTGACCGGTGATTCAGACGTCGAAGCGCTAGGCAACTGGTGCACGCAGCACCTGCCGCGTTACATGGTTCCGCGACACATCGTTAGTTATCCACATATTCCACGCAATCCCAACGGGAAATTCGACCGGACAGCACTACGTATGGAGATTGCATCATCCGGCGTTGCGTCGTCCGGGCTTGCCTCGCTGGCGCGCGATCCAGGGGAGAAACCATCATGAGCCTCACCTTCATCAGGCGGTCCCCCGGGCTGCAGTTCGGCGGCATCGACTTGCGCCAGTTGGCCGACCGCGCCGGGCGTACGCCGTTCTTCGCCTACGACCGCTCTGCAATCGACATCCGCGTGCGAGAACTGCGCAGCCTGCTGCCGTCCGTCATGCAGCTGCACTACTCGATCAAGGCGAATCCGATGCCCGCCGTGATCCACTACCTGGCCCAACGGGTCGACGGGTTCGATGTTGCCTCTGCGCAGGAGATGGCGCTGGCGCTCGATGCCGGCGCCGCTGCGGACACAATCGGCTTTGCCGGACCAGGGAAGTCTCACGACGACCTGCGCCGCGCAGTTGCCAGCGGTGTCAATGTTCACGTCGAGTCGGAAACCCAGTTGCGGCTTGTTACCGCGCTCGGATGGGAGCTGGGCGTGCAGCCCAACGTGGCGATCCGCGTCAATCCGGATTTTCAGGTCGGACACAGCGGCATGCGCATGGGCGGCGGTGCGACGCCCTTCGGCGTCGATGTCGATCAAGTGCCGGCATTGCTGCGCGAGCTCGAAACGCGGGAAGTCGCGCTCGCGGGATTCCACGTCTTCTGGGGCTCGCAATGCCTGCATGCCCCAACCATCATCGAAGCCCAGCGCCAGAGCGCAGCCCTCATCCTGCGCCTCGCCAGCGCTCTGCCGCAGCCACTGCAGTTCGTCAATATCGGCGGCGGCTTTGGCATCCCCTACTTTCCGGGCGAAACAGCGCTCGATGTAAAGGCGGTGTGCGAAGCCATGCACGACTGGCTGCCACCACTTTGCCAACGTCTGCCCGGAACGACGCCGATCCTGGAGCTCGGGCGTTACCTCGTGGGGGAGGCAGGCATCTATGTGTGCCGTGTCATCGACCGGAAAGTGTCGCGCGGCAGAACATTCGTCATCACGGACGGCGGACTGCATCACCACCTGGCGGCCTCCGGCAACTTCGGCCAGGTCCTGCGCCGAAACTTCCCGATCGTGATCGGGAACCGTACCGACGGCGAACCACGCGAGCGGTGTCACGTGGTCGGGTGCCTCTGCACGCCGCTCGACCGTCTTGCGGACGACGTTGAACTTCCTGACGCGCACATCGGGGATTTCGTGGTGGTGAAGCAGTCGGGTGCCTATGGCCGTTCGGCGAGTCCGGTGCATTTCCTCAGCCACCCCGAACCCGCGGAAATGCTCGTGTGATACCACAACATCCGGAGAAACGTCATGCTATTCCGTGAATCCGTCGTCGCGGACCTCGCACCGGGATACTGGGCACTCAACGACGACCAGCAGGGCCTGGTTGTGGCCGCAGGACAGTTTGCGCGTGAGCGCCTCGAGCCACTGCTGGGTAGTCAGCCAGATTCCGCCCGGTGGGGCGAAACGGTCCGGCTCGCCGCGACGCTAGACCTCGCGACCATGATCCTGCCGCAACAGACCGGCGGCATGGGTATCAGCCGGCACGACCTTGCACTTGTCGTTGAACAGTTCGCGGCGGGCCCGCTCGAGCGGGCCGCCGAGCTGACACTCAGCAGCGCCGCGCTGATGACGCTGCGCGAATGCGATGCGCTTGACCTGCTACCTGACCGGGATATCCAGCATTACTTCGACGGCACAACATCGCTCGCACCGGGTATCCCCGACGTTGATACATCGGGTTTCTGGGTGTTGCGCCAGCATGCATGCTCGCAGGCAATGATGGTCCGGATGGACGGTGAACGTCCACAGCTCGTGCTCGTGACGCTGCCTGCAGCACGGGGCACTCAGGGCTTCGCCGCCGTTGCGCTGCCCGGCGCACTTTCCATCGAACGATACACCACAGCGTCAACAGCCCATGTGCAGCGTCTGGTCGTGCCCGAAGGCGCAATCCCGGAAGGCAATCCGGTGCGCCAGTGGTTTCTCGACGCTGCAACCTACCTCGCTGCACTGCTTTCGGGAGCCGTCCGGCAGGGCGTGAACTTCGCCCTCGCATACAGCGCCTCCCGGCAGACGTTTCACAAGCCGCTCGCCGCACATCAGCTCGTCGCCGTACGGCTCGCCGACATGCTCATCTCGGCCTACACCATCCACCTCTTTCTCCGGTCCGTCGCAGCACAGGACACGCGCGCGCAGATCGAAATGGTACGGTCAATGGCGCGCCACGTTGCCACCGAGGCATTGGATATTGTGCGCGAGCTTGTGCAGCTTTGCGGCGGCCATGGCTACGTGCAGGGGCTGCCGCCAGCCGCGCGCTTCCAGACGGTGCACTGGTTTGCGATGCTGCTGTTGGAGCTCGAAGCCGGGCTACGCGTGCTCACTGCGCCCGACACTCGCCAGCAGGGGATTTAACGTGAGCAGCCAGGGGCCGTCAGAACCCGCACACCAGACTGACGGATCTCGCCAGATGGGCGGAGAATCCGGTTCATGCTGGCTTCGTGAACCCGACGGTAATGATGTCAGTGACATTGCTGCCTGGCTCGCCGATCCGGGCATCATCCGTTGGTTCGACTTCGGGCAGGGTCGTCAGGCGCTTCCCGTACTCGCTCTGCGACTCATGATGCAAAGCGGTCGACACCGTCTCCGCGTCTTCGGATCCAAAGGCCACAACGTCCCCAGCGGACTGGTGGCCGTCAGTGATCTCACGCATGCTTTTGGCACCGGCTCATTTTGGGTACTGCGCGACAGCCGGCGCCCGGCATGCACGGACATGACGCGTCTAGCCTCCACGGAAATACTGCGCGACGTATTCGAAACCCACCGGTTGCACAGCATCACTGCATGGGCTGTGGACTCCAACGTACGCTCCCGGCGTCTGCTCGAGCGTATCGGCTTTCGCCTCATCGGGCTGCAGCGTGATTGCCACGTCATGCATGGATCTCGGTTTGGACGCGTCCTCTACGATCTGCTGCCATCCGATCTCTCCAGTGGCTCCAGGTCAGCCGGGGATCGCGCATGAACCAGCCAGTCATCACCGCAGTGACGGCCTGGGTGCCGGACGCCATACCGCTGTCCCAATGGGCCGCGATTGAGTCAGCATTGCGCGCGACCGGGCATTCCGGCTGGGATGCGTGGGCGAAGTCATGGCATCCCGACCACGGGCACTGGCTCGAAGCGTGGCCAGGTGGGAAAACCGGTGGTTCGCCGCGGGTACATTTCGATTTTCCACTACCCGACCGGGCCTGTTCGATACCAGTCGAAACCGGTATGGATCTGTCAGGACTCGCCGCAAAGGTGGTACACGCGATCTGCGCCACGCGCCTGCCGGATGCCCGCCCGATCGATGTCATCGCCTTCTGTCACAGCAGCCTCGACGAACACGTTTCGACGACGGTTGCCGGGCGGCTTTGTGCGGAGGTCGGCACACCATGCTTTGCTTTCTCGGTCTCCCAGCAGCATGGTGCGTCGCCATTCACTGCATTGCGGCTTGCTTCCGATCTGTTTATCGCTGAACCGGACGTCCACACGATACTGATCGTCGCGGCAGAGAAGTGGAGTCCACCGTTTTCCAGACTATACGGACCGGATATGGTCCACGGTGACGCCGCTGGCGCGGTGCTTGTTGAAAGAACCGGCGGCGCAACAGGTGGCCTGCAACTGCTGGATGTCGCAGTCCGGCACGTTCCGGTTGACGTCAGGCGTCGCGCCACCGGAGTCCCCGATGCCCGGACATTCACCCTGCTGTCGATGATCGACTTCCTCCTCGCACGACACGGCCTTCGTCACCGTGAAATTGATGAGATTGTCGGACAACCGTGCGTACCGTCGCTCGCGGATGCAGTACGTGGGCATTTCGGCCGTCCGGATGCCACGGTACTGCACCAGGTCAGCATTCATCTCGGCGCAGCCGACTCCATCGTGCGGCTGGCACAGGCACTCCGGCGCGCCGCCTGTCTTCGGCCCCCCCGCATGCTGCTCTGGGGCTATGGCATCGGCGGCTTTGTCGGCACTGCGTTGCTGGAGGCGGGCGGCGCACCCTTCCTCTCTTGGCAGGACGATGTCCGGTCCGCCCCATGATCCCCGATCTCGGCATACCGCACGTCGCCTTTCATCTTCCCCAGCGTGTCGACGACGTCCGGGACTGGGGAAAGCGAACCCGGCAAAGGACCGCCACCGTGCAGAACCTGGAGCGGGCCGGGATGCGTTACTACCGCAATGCGAACGGACAGACCGCAATTGGACTTGCGGCCAGCGCTATCCAGCGTCTTCTGCTCGCCTCCGGTATCGCGCCTCGTGAAGTCGACTGCATCGTCTACGTGCACACGCTCCAGGGCAGCGTCGCGCCACCACCGCAGTCGCTGCCCGGCCTGCTCTGTGAGCAGTTCGGCTTCACCAACGCGGAGGCTTTCTCGTTCGCGCAGCAGCATTGTGCATCCGCTCTTGGCGCACTGCGCGTAATACGCGCGATGTTCATCGCCCGGCCCCACATAAACCGGGTGCTGCTTGTTGGCGCTGACGTGATGCCGCTCGAATCGGAAAGATTAATGAAAGCAGAGGGGATTCTGGGTGATGGTGCGTTCGCTGCATTCATCGAGCGCGACGCCACTATCAACCGCCTGCTCGCGATCGCGACGCATGCCAGCGGCCAGGGCTGGCGTGGGGTCCTGGCAAATGACGAACAGCGCCTTGCAACGCGATATTTCCTCGCGGCGCGCGGCCTCATCAGGCAGACAGTCCAGCAGGCACACTGCACACTGAACGATATCCAGCGCATCTTGCCTCACCACCTGGATCTACCCACGTGGCACCGCCTGGTCGCCTCCCTTCAACTCCCCCATGAGCGGCTGTTCACAAAAAATTTTGCCCGGATCGGCCACGTCACCGTCAGCGATGCGTTCGTCAATCTGGCCGACTGCGACGAACTGATTCCCGGCAGGCCGTTCCTGCTTTTTGCACGCGGCGTGGGTGGGTTTTCAGCAGCGGCGTTACTAGTCCGTTAGCGTGGTGACGCGGTCGCCTCTCGTC
Source organism: Caballeronia sordidicola (assembly GCF_001544455.2). GTDB lineage: Bacteria > Pseudomonadota > Gammaproteobacteria > Burkholderiales > Burkholderiaceae > Caballeronia > Caballeronia sordidicola. The sequence continues at coordinate 6,771 of NZ_FCOC02000018.1, read as the reverse complement.
CATCTGCAACTAATTCGCAGTGGGTATATCTGTTATCCGTTACATGAATCTCCGACCCCCTATCTCCAGACTATAATAAATGCCAAATGTACCCGGGCGGGTGCATAGTACGCGTCCAGTTGGCCATTCACCGTCGTTGCGCGCGGGCCTCGTTCTCTTGCGGCACCTGGCGTTCCAGACCCTGGGGGCTGCGTCGGGATAGCAAATATGAAACATGTCTCTCGCCGCCGTTCGAACGAAGGCCAGCATGGGCCGTCACTTCGATCTGATCGTCTGCAAGCTGACGCGGCAGCACCGGTCATGCGTCTTGCATTTGCCGCGAATATTCCCTCCCTCGTCGAGTCCTTCGGCCATGCGGCTGGGAAACTCGGCTTCCCACATTACGTTATCAGCCGCGTTACCCGGAGCCGTTCGACCTGCACCCGGCGAACGGCGCTCGAGATGATCGGCTCACATTACCCGCAGGACTGGGTGCGGCACTATCAGCGTAGTGATTACGCGTCCATCGACCCCGTACATAGGGCCGCGTTCCTCCAGTCGGCACCCTACCGGTGGCACGACATCATCGGTTTGAGCAAAGCCGAGCGGCGTCTGCTCGACGAAGCAAGAGAGGCCGGCCTAGGCGCTGGGCTCAGCATCCCGGTCCACCAGTCCGATGGCAGTATCCTGCTGTTCAACCTGTCCGGCCCTCTGCACTCCGTCAACAACACAATCAATTCCCGGCTGGTATATCTGATCAGCGCGCAGTTTCACTTCGAACTACATCGCCTCGCGCTGATACGTTCGAGAAAAGCGGCCCACCTGCTTACACCGCGTCAGCTCGAATGCCTCACCTGGGTCGCCAGGGGGAAAACCTCAGCCGAGATTGGCGAGATCCTCGGACGCTCCCGCTATACCGTTGACTACCACATCGACCTGGCGATGGAGGCTCTCAACATCCGCAGCAGGACGGCCGCCGCTGTCCACGCGACGGTACAAGGCATCATAAAACCCTGAGTCTGTTTGGCCTCCAGTTCCACCGCATGGCCTGCCCGTCGTCATACCAGCGACATGCGGCAGTGCGCGCTTGCGCGTACTAACCGACACCCTCCGAAAGCTCTGAGTTTCTGGGCCGCAGACGCGCTGATAGCGTTGCGTCAACGGCTAACACCAGGAGGAGGAGCCCATGTCATCCATCGTTGCCGGCAGGCTTGAAGACCTGCCATCAGATATCCGTCGCCATCTTGGAGCCTTCCGTCACAGGGTATTTGTCCAGCGCCTGCACTGGGAAATACCCGGCGTGTCCGCCCATGCCACGAGCGAGTGGGATGAATTCGACGGAGGTAGCACCGTTCATCTGGTCGCACTGTCCGCAGACGAAAAGGTTTGTGGATGCGCTCGGCTGATGCCCACCACAGGACCCTATTTGCTGCGTGAGATTTTTCCGGAACTTGCGGGGCAAGACGGTGCGCCGCCATCATCACCTACGATATGGGAGATGTCGCGATTCGCAGGATCAGGAATACCGAACCATCGAACCGGTTCGACCTCGGGCATGCCGTTGTTCCCTTACGCAATGGTGCTCGCCCTCTCGTTCGGCGCGACACGCGTGATCGGCGTGGTCTCGCGTCCTGTTGCACGTCTGTACCGACGCTTCGGGCTCGATCTGCGCGTTACCGGTGTTAAATCAGCGCCAGGTTGCGCCGATATCGTTGCGTGCTCAATCAACCTGGATCCCGCCACGTTCGACAGACTCCATTGCGATCCTGTCACGCTACTGAATTCGATCACCCGCTTCGAGCCGCTCCGGCTCCCTGAACCTGACATGCTACCGGGTCATTCCCACCATAGCGGGTACGCCTTCTCCGCGCACTTCTGGTGACATGCCCCTCGCAGTTTGCGACAACAGAACGGTACACATGCAATCGACAGTCTAGCCGACCAGCCCCTTGCATCGGCGCATCTCCGCGGGCCGGCAATGGTGCCGGTTGTCGGCCTCCTTCACCCAGTCCGGTCTGATCGCTGATGCGTAAGCCTGCCCGCTGCGCGAAGCCTCTCCATTCTGCTGTGAACTCAAGCCCAGGCGCTCGTCGATCGCGTGCGCGACAGTAGCAGACTTCGGAGGATGATCATGATCGCAGTTGGCCCAGAACGTACACATCGCATCGAACAGAACGGACAGTATCAACGTCACGTAGGGCAGTTTCACGACGAGGCTCTCGTCTAGCCGGTCGCTAGCGGACTTGCCCACGTGCACTTGTAACTCGTTCACGGGCATCATGATCCGCAGGGAATCGAGTTCACACTGCAAGCGATTTTCCAACGAGTAGTGAACAGTCGCCGAATGCGCAAGCGCCTTGCGTAGCTCGCAGATCTGCTGGTCCTTCATCTCCATGCATTTGGTTAGGCGACGGACTTCGGTTTCGGCCCACTGCAAACGCTGATCAGGAGCAGCGTTTGCCGACAGCATCAGCGGGGCGCGCTCCGTGCCAGTGACTGCCCATGCATTGAGTTCTTTCATGATTTTCCCTGCCTCAAATGCGCATGCCTGTACCTTTCCGGCCGCACCCCTCCCCGCTGTCAAACACGCATGGGAAGGCTCCTGAAGTCTTGACCACCGGTCAATCGTGACCGTAACTCATCTGGGGAATCGTCGTGCTTCGGCCATGTATCCTTTTTCGGTTTTCTCAGACAAAATATCAACTGCGAAAAAAGGCAGGGTGTGCCGTACTGAAACAGCATGAATACGCAGAGTGCGGACAGTTCTGGCCACCGGTCACCAGATCGCCGGAGCCCCCTCATGCAGCATGCTGCGCTGCCTTCGAGGCCGTAGACACGCAGGACCCGCTGTCATAGGCCCACGGTGGCCGGCGCGAGATTGTTGCGGAGAAAACTTCCCTATGCCTCGCATGCCACAGCGTTTTTTCAAGATCGCCGGTGCGCGGCACCACACGGATAGTGTCGCGACTTTGTTGGCCCAACCGGAGGGCACTTGTCAAACGGAGCGCCGTCCAGCGAACCGGCACGCTGGCCAGCGGCCAGAAAGCGAGTACTTCCCGACAACCACCGAAGGGAGATGCGATCTGTATTTCGCGCACGAGCGCTAAAGCGGCCAGACAGGGGCAGGGTACCCGGAATGGCGGCTCGGTTTTTGTTGCTCGCGACGCTGCTAGGATAGGTACGTTGCTAGTTCTCATTCCTCGGGCGAGCCGAATAGCCCGCGCCCGTTGCAGCGCACTGCAACACCAACCTCCAAATACCCTTTTTATGCATGCTCGCCACAACGCCGCCTTTACTGCGCTTCTCGCCGCCGCGCTTTTCGGTGCAACGACGCCGCTCGCGAAGACACTCCTTGGAAGTGTTTCTCCGTTCATGGTTGCAGGCCTGTTTTACCTTGGAAGCGGTGTCGGGCTCGCCATTGCGATCCTCGTCCGACGCCTGCTACAGACGGCCGGTAAACGCAAAAATGAAAGTCGGATTCAAAAGGAGGAGATTCCATGGCTTCTCGGCGCGATCATAGCGGGCGGCATTGCAGGTCCTGCGCTTTTAATGCTCGGCGTTAGCCTAATCGCCGCTGCCACAAGCTCGCTTTTGCTGAACCTTGAAGGTGCACTCACCGCAGTACTCGCATGGGTAGTATTTCGCGAAAACGTCGATGTTCAAACATTTCTCGGGATGGTCTCGATTGTTGCAGGCGGGGTTCTACTATCGTGGCAATCCGATAACGGAAGCGTTGCACCTGGCGCACTCCTTGTTGCGGCGGCCTGTGCTGCATGGGCAATCGATAACAATCTGACACGCAAAGTTTCGACGAATGACGCGATGGTTATTGCCTGCCTGAAAGGTCTGATCGCGGGGTCGGTCAATCTCGCCATCGCTTTGCTGCTCGGTGCACATCTGCCAAGGTTCAGCATGACGGCGACGGCGATGTTCACCGGGTTCGCGGGCTACGGCGTGAGCCTCGTCCTATTTATCGTTGCACTGCGAAATCTTGGCTCCGCGCGAACCGGTGCGTATTTCTCTGTTGCTCCGATATTCGGGATCGTACTGTCGCTGTTCATCTGGCCCGAACCGCCGTCGATGAACTTCTGGATTGCTGCAGCGCTCATGGCCGTAGGGATCTGGCTTCACGTTCGAGAGCGGCACCAGCATACGCACACCCACGAGTCTCTTGCTCACAACCATCCACACAAACACGACGAACACCATCAACACGCGCACGATTTTGAGTGGGGCGGCATCGAGCCTCACACGCATCCCCATCGACATACAGCAATCACTCATTCGCACGCGCACTTTCCCGACATACATCACCGCCATAACCACTAATGGAGTTGGACCAACGCTAATTGAATCGAGTCGACTGGTCCAAGTGCGTCGGAGGATGGGCGTGTAAGTCTGCTGTTCAACCGAATGCAAACTTTCGATCCCTTTTGCCGTGGGCGGTTCATGGCCGAGATGGAATGGACACCGCCCTTCCTTCGGGAAATGTGCATGATGGAGAGCCTCCAGAACCGGACGCATCATGTACCAAAGTGTAGCCGCGACAGATTCGCGGCACGCATCGTCCGTCGGGCCGCCTTGATGGCACGCGTGAATCTTGCAAACCCTCCCAGTAGCAGACGGGCAGCTATCCTAGACCACCATGAGCTTCTTTTGCGCGGCTCGCGATCCATGCATCGATTTCGCTTTCCAGCCACGCCACCCGTCCGCCGCCAATCTCGACAGGTCTAGGAAACTTTCCCGCCGCCAGGTACCGGTAAACCGTGCTCGCGCCAAGACCCACGCGCGCACGCACCTCCCGGAGGCGAATAAGACGAGCTTTCGCGCCTTCGTATCCACCACTGTGCTCGTTCATAATGCAAGCCCTCCTGATGACGTCGTCCGAACACCACGGACGTTGCCAGACTAGCGTGCTCGCGCTGGCACATCAAACGTCCGGCCAGGAGAATCGTTGCCCGGATCGGAAGTGGCGCTCCCGCGGCGCATTCCCATGGTTTTCCTGCAGTACCCACTCCCTCGCGCCGACGAGCCGGTTCTTCCCCCGAAATCGCATGACGGAGAAAATCCTCGCTATTTCCTGCATGGCTGGCTGGCGACCGAAGCATGCGCTACCGTGAATCACGGACGCGCAAAAATGCTGACGCGAGAGTTCACATTCATCACTCGCGGCCTGGCATTCCTGAGCAGTCCCAGGTCAGCGATACTTCTCAGCACAGTAAGCCGCCCAATCGTCCATCATCTGTTTGCGACGCTGGAACATATCGCCACGACGGTATGCGGCCTCGACCTTATCATCTACGGTGTGCGCCAATGCCATCTCCGCCATCTCATTGGGATAGGTCGTACACTCCGCCGCCCAATCACGAAATGTCGAGCGAAAACCGTGTACTGTCAGGCCCGTGCGTTTCATCCTGCGCAGAACCGTGAGCATGGCCATGTTGGACAGCGGCCTGCCCTTCTTTGCGCCCGGAAACATCAAGTCCCCGTCCGTCTCTTCAAGCAGCCGGCGCGCCAGTGCAAGCGCAGGGTCAGACAGCGGAATCCGGTGTGCCCGTTCGGCCTTCATCCGCTCCGCCGGCACCGTCCACGTGGCCGCGTCCAGATCGAACTCGTTGCGCACAGCACCGATAACTTCGTTGGTCCTGGCCGCGGTCAGGATGAGCAGTTCGAGCGCCCGGGCCGCGAGGCCGTCCTGCGCCCGCAATGCCTTCATGAACACGGACGAGTCCTGATATGGCAAAGCGGCATGGTGCTGCACCTTCCGCACCTTCGTGCGGGCGGGCAGGATCTTGTCGAGATGGCCCTTCCATCGCGCCGGGTTCTCGCCTTCCCGGTACCGGTGAACCGTAGCCCAGTCGAGCACTGACTCAATGCGTCCGCGAACGCGACTGGCCGTCTCGGGCTTTGTCTGCCAGATCGGCTCGAGCACACGCACGACGAGCGCCGTATCGATATCGCGTGCGGCAAGCGCTCCGATGATGGGTGAAGCATACGAGGCCAGCGTGTTCTCCCACTGAGCGACGTGTTTTTCGTTTTTTCAGCCTGCGCGGTTGGCCTTGATGAATGCCTTGGTGCACTCATCAAAGGTCCGGCTACGTGCGGCCATCGCAAGCTGCTGTGCGCGCTCGGCGCGGCGTGCCTCGATCGGATCAACACCTTCGAAAAGCATCCTGCGGCAGCGCGCCGCAAGTTCGCGTGCGTCGGCAAGCGAGACAACATGCAATGGCCCCAGTCCCATTTCACGCAACCGGCCTTTGCGCCGGAAGCGGTAGACCCATGAGTGTGTACGCCCCGGCGACACTTGGAGGTACAGACCACCGCCGTCGCAATAATGGCCAGGCTTCTTCATGCGCACGACGCCGAGCGCGGAAAGACGGTGGATGGAACGCGGATTGGTGCTCATGTCGACCTCCTTTCTACCCATACTACTACCCATACTTCTGGTTGCAATTGGGGGGTATGAAGCGGGAAGGTCCGGCAAAAGAAAAAACCCCGGAAGGCCCATGTGGCGGCCTTCCGGGGTTCGTTCTGGGACGATACGGCATGTCCCGGGAAGATCTCCTGGCGGAGACATAGTCGGCAAGTACCCCGCCGATCAGGCCGCCGATTCCCCATCCGAGCAGCGTGATGCCGATCACCAGTCCGGCGTATAGCGGCAATGAAGTCATCTGCCCGGCCGTCAGCACTGAATGCATCAACGCCGGTAAAACCAGGCGTTTTCAAGGTACAAGTGCAACACCTTTGAAATAGGATATGTTGCATGGGACAAAGCTATGAACAACTCAGTGC
>NZ_FCOC02000017.1 GCF_001544455.2 Caballeronia sordidicola | reverse complement strand
AACACCAGCATTCCAACCCTCGGAACACCGCCGCTTTCGCGTCGCTGCGTTTGCAGCACAGAAACGAGATTATGTAGTATCTTTTTCTCCCTGTCAACTAGTTTGTGAGCAATTTGCTTTCAAACTTACCGACTTTGGAGCCCGCCTGTTTCTCTAGCGGCCCTCGTTGCGAAACGAGGAGGCGAATAATAGGTGAAACCAAGAAGCATGGCAAGGATATCTTCAAATTATCCTTGGGAAAGTTCTATTTGCTCCCGGCAGGAGCCCTCGCCAAACCCATTTCCTCGATCGGAACCGCCTCCGCCATCGCGGCATACCCCGCATCGCTCGGGTGGATATGGTCGCCACTGTCGTAGCGGCGTTGCAATTTGTCAGGATGGTCCGGGTCGCGCAGCGCGCGATCGAAGTCGATAACACCATCGAACGCGTGGCTGGATCGGATGGAATTATTGACGGCGGTACGAATCGCCTCGCGTTCAGCCGGCAAGGCCGCGGGTGTCAGCGTTGCGCCGTATATCCTGATTCCGCGCTGATGCGCCTGGGCAACGAGCCGCTGGTATCCGCGCAGCAGTATGTCGGCGGTGACGGCCGTATGGGGATCGTCGCAATCGAGGCCGGCGCGCGCCGGCATGGAAGGGAAGTTGATGTCGTTGATGCCGATCAGCACGATCACCGACCGAACGCCCGGCTGACGTAACGCGTCTCGGTCGAAACGATTAAGTACTGCGTCGCCGTAGCAAGGTGACGGGCTCAGCAACCGGTTGCCGCTGATTCCGGCGTTCACGACCGACGTTCCTTCGATTCCCTTTTGCGTCAGCCGGCGCGCGAGCGCGTCGGTCCATCGACGATTGGCATTGGGCGTGGAGCGCATTCCGTCGGTAATGGAATCGCCGATGGCCACCAGCGTCTGCGCAGAGGCGGTATCGACGGCAACGCTTGTCAGCCACACGAATTGCGTGAAGCGCGTGCGGAAGGCGGCTGCGTCCGTATCGGCGGAATGGTTGCCGGGCATCGAAATGTAGTTGACCTGACTCGCCACGCGGTGCCAGGCGGCCAGTTTCTGCCCGGCGGCCATATAGGTGCTTACGGCCAGCGGCTGGTGCGCGGCGACATTGAACGTGACAGGATCGCTGTCGACCTGGCCGCCCGGCGCGATGGTCACATCCGGCCTTCCGCCGAAGGTCACGGGACGGCTTGTTCCTGCGCGTATCGCGGCGGCGTTGCCCGAAACCGCACGCGCGATCTGCGCGCCGTCAATGACCAGCGGCGCCGTGCCATAGACATTGCTGAATCGCAGGCGAAGCTGTTTACCATCGATAGCCGGATAGACGATCTGCCTGACAGTGCGCCCGCCAACTTCAGGCGCGCGATACAGCGCCGGCAATTCGGCGCGTTGCGGAATCTGCTGCAGCGCCGTGCTCCAGGCGCTGACCCAATGCCCGGCTGGCGCGTCGTCGGCGAAAGCCAGCGTGGGCGGAAACAGGAAGGCGGAAAACGCCGTGGCGGCAACGGCGGAAAGGACGCGAAGGTTCATCGGGGAACGGAATATTTTCGGAAAAACCGATTGTGCCTTACCCGGCAAACCGCACGCTTACAGCGGTCACGATGCAGGCGAGCAGTCAATTCCATTAGGCCCGGAATCATCGAAAATCGGATCATTTTTCGAAAAGCCCTCAGAATGTCGGCATTCCGCTTCGCGGTTCTTACTTTGTCCGGTACTTATTCAGCATGCATTCCAAAACCTCTTCCAGCACCAGCGCCGCGCCCGCCCTCATTGAATGGGAGGAACAAGGCGAGAGCCATTCGGCGCTCTGGCGCTCGGAAAGCGGAATCGCGCCGCCAAAACGCGTGGTGATAGGCGACGACCAGATGACGGCTGACTCGGCGTATCGGCTGGCTTGCGAAGGAACGGCCATCTTGTGGCGCGGCGATTTCCAGAACGCGCGGCAATTGTTGCAGGCTGTCGCAAGGCGCATAGAAACGAGGCCAAAGAAGTCCGCGAAGGCGAAAGCGAAGCAACGCAGCGCCAAGGCCGACTCATCCACCGAGTCACCCGCCGACACACCGGCCGCGCCGCCTGCGCCCGCGGAAGCGTTCAATTTGCATCGGCTTGCGCAGTCTCAGCGGGCGCGCACACTCGGCATGTTCCTGCTGCCGCTCGACGCCGAGTACGCCATCACGCTGCGGCGCGCGCCAGTGGTGAAAGAGGCATGCGAGGAAGCGTACGGGCCGGCGGCGGGGGAGTCGGTCGTGTCGTTGCGTGAAGTACTTGGGCTGGTCGGCGCGCACGAGTGGCGCAAGAAGGGCGTGGACGTGGAAGCGCTTGGCGCGCGGATTCATCCTTATTACGGCGTGTTTTCGCCCGTGCGCGGCGAGTATGTGAAGCTGGTGGCGGATCAACCGTTGCCATCGAAGGAATTGGCATTCGATATCGGCACGGGCACGGGCGTACTGGCGGCGCTGCTGGCCCAGCGCGGCGTGAAACGTGTGTTAGCAACGGAGATCGATCCGCGCGCGCTTGCTTGTGCGCGCGAAAACATCGATTTACTTGGATATTCGCAGCAAGTGAAGGTGCTTGAGGCCGACCTGTTTCCGGAAGGCCGCGCCCCGTTGATCGTATGCAATCCGCCGTGGCTGCCAGCGCGGCCGAGTTCGGCGATCGAACATGCAATCTATGACCCGGAAAGCCGGATGTTGCGCGGTTTCCTGGATGGCCTCGCCGCGCATTTGACGCCTGGCGGCGAAGGCTGGTTGATTTTGTCGGATCTGGCCGAGCATTTGGGATTGCGTACGCGCGCGCAATTTCAGGAATGGGTCGATCGCGCCGGCCTGAAAACGGATGGCAGGATGGACGTGCGCCCGCATCATCCCCGCGCCGCCGATAAAACCGATCCGCTGTACGCGGCGAGATCGGCCGAAGTTACTTCTTTGTGGCGGCTTGTGCCAGCTTGAGGCCGGGCTTTTCAGAGCGGGGCATCGTCCGGCTTCCGGTTCACATACGCCAACGCCGCCTCGCCCGCGACCCGTCCGCTCGCAAAACACGCCGTCAGCAAGTAGCCGCCAGTCGGCGCTTCCCAATCCAGCATCTCGCCCGCGCAGAAAACGCCGGGCAATGCGGCGAGCATCAACTGCGAATTCATCGATTCGAATCTCACGCCGCCTGCGCTGCTGATTGCCTCGGCGATGGGCCTTGGCTGCGTCACTGTCAACGGCAGCGCCTTGATGCGTTGCGCGAGACGGGTGGTGTCGGAGAAATCTTCGCGGCTCAGGCACTCGCGCAGCAGGCCTGCTTTCGCGCCCGTCAGGTTCAAACGGCTTTGCAAATGGCTCGACATGGAACGTGCGCCGCGCGGATGCGTGACTTCGTCGTGCACGCGCTCGGGCGTCAAGGCTGGCAAGAGATCCAGCAGGAACGTGGCGTGTCCATCTGCCAGACGATCCCGAATACGCGCGGACAACGCGTAGACCAAACTGCCTTCAATACCCGTCGATGTCAGCAAGCATTCGCCCGTGCGCCAATCCACGCCGCCATCTTGGCGCGGCAGGCCGATTGAAACCGACTTCAGCGGCTCGCCGGCGAAGCGGCTGCTGAAATGCTCGCTCCAGGCGATATCGAATCCGCAATTCGACGGCTTGAACGGTGCGAGCGCAACATCGTGCGTTTCCAGGTGCTCGATCCACGCAGCGTCCGACCCGAGACGCGGCCAGCTCGCGCCGCCCAAGGCGAGCACGACGGCATTGGCTTCGATCTGGCGATCCCCTTCCGGGGTCGCGAATCGCAGCGCGTGCGGCGTAGCCTCGTCCCATCCGATCCATTTGTGCCGCATGTGAAAGCGCACACCCGCCCCGCGCAGCCGATGCAACCACGCGCGCAGCATGGGTGCGGCTTTCATGTCGGCGGGAAAAACACGGCCCGAACTGCCAATGAAAGTTTCGACGCCCAGTTCGTGGGTCCACGCGCGCAAGGCGGCGGCATCGAAATGACGCAACAGCGGTTCTATCTGAACCCGACGCTCGCCATAACGCGACAGGAAAGCCTCGGCCGGCTCGGAATGAGTGAGATTCATGCCGCCTTTGCCGGCCATCAAGAACTTGCGGCCCACCGATGGCATTGCGTCATACAAATCCACTTCTGCGCCGCCCGCCGCCAGCGCTTCCGCCGCCATCAAGCCCGCAGGGCCGCCGCCGATAACGGCCACGCGTGGAATAGGAGTTTCGGACGATGACGGCATGCAGAGCAAAGTAGTGAGAGTCGGACGGTATTGTCGCATTGCCGTGGAGGCGGCCTGACCAGGGAAATTGTGCCCGTCTGAAACGGATATCTTAAAAAAAATCCATAAACCGACCGTCCGGTCGGTTTATAATTGCGCCACGGTAACTTTCCAAAGCGAGCGATCGTCATGTACACGCAATCCCTCGATATCCCCGGCAACGTTCAGTCCATCGATCCAGCAACAACGTCGCCGGAACTTGCCCGTTTCGACGCCGTCATGGCCGCTGACGGCAAGATCGAACCTCAGGATTGGATGCCCGACGCGTACCGCAAGACGCTGATTCGCCAGATCTCGCAGCACGCGCATTCGGAGATCATTGGAATGCTGCCCGAGGGCAACTGGATTTCGCGCGCGCCGAGTCTGAAGCGCAAGGCGATCCTGCTCGCGAAGGTGCAGGACGAGGGCGGCCACGGCCTCTATTTGTATAGCGCGGCGGAGACCATGGGGGTATCGCGCGATCAACTCGTCGATGCCCTGCACGCGGGCCGGGCTAAGTATTCGAGCATCTTCAATTACCCAACGCCCACTTGGGCGGACGTCGGTGTGATTGGCTGGCTGGTCGACGGCGCGGCGATCATGAACCAGATCCCGCTTTGCCGCTGCACCTACGGCCCATACGCGCGCGCCATGATCCGCATCTGCAAGGAAGAGTCGTTCCATCAGCGTCAGGGGTTCGACGCGCTTCTCTCCATGATGAAGGGCACGCAGGCGCAAAAGGACATGGTCCAGCAGGCGGTCGATCGCTGGTGGTGGCCTGTGCTGATGATGTTCGGTCCGAGCGACAAGGATTCCATTCACAGCGGGCAATCGTTCAAGTGGGGCATCAAGCGGATTTCGAATGATGATCTGCGGCAGAAATTCGTCGATGCCACCGTCGAGCAGGCGAGGATTCTCGGTGTCACGCTGCCCGATCCCGATCTGACATGGAACGCGGAACGGCAAGCGCATGACTATGGCGCGATCGATTGGGATGAATTCTGGCGCGTCGTGAATGGCGATGGCCCGTGCAACAAGGAACGGCTCGCCACGCGCGTGAAAGCGCATGAAGACGGCGCCTGGGTTCGCGAAGCCGCCCTCGTCTATTCCGCGAAACAGGCCGCACGCGCGCAAAAACAAGCGGCATAAGGAGCGAAAGATGAACAACGAATGGCCGATCTGGGAAGTGTTCGTGCGCAGCAAGCAGGGCCTCGACCACAAGCATTGCGGCAGCCTGCATGCGCCGGACGCGCCCGCGGCGCTGCGCATGGCGCGCGACGTCTACACGCGGCGCCAGGAAGGCGTAAGCATCTGGGTGGTGCCATCGGCGGCAATTACGGCCTCCAATCCCGCCGACAAAGCCGAGTTTTTCGAACCCGCTGGCGACAAGATTTATCGTCATCCGACGTTCTTCGTGCTGCCCGACGAAATCAACCACATGTGATCGAAGGGTCAAGCCCATGACGACGCCCCAACATCTTTCCTACGTGCTGCGCCTCGCCGACAACGCGCTGATCCTCGGCCAGCGCAACGGGGAATGGTGCGGACACGGTCCGGTGCTCGAGGAAGACATCGCGCTCGCCAACATCAGTCTGGATTTGATTGGTCAGGCGCGCTTGCTGTACTCGCACGCAGCCACGCTCGACGCCGCGCTTTACGGCACGAGCAAAACCGAAGACGACTACGCGTATTTCCGCAACGAGCGTGATTTCCGCAATTACACGCTGACCGAGTTGCCCCACGCGGGGCCGTTGTCGGGCACGGCGAGATCGGATCGCGATTACGCGGTGACGGTCGTGCGCAATTTCCTGTATTCAACGCTGATGGCGCATCTCTGGACAGCGCTCACGCAATCGGACGACGCGCAGCTTGCCGCGATCGCGTCCAAGTCGATCAAGGAGACGCGCTATCACCTGAATCATGCGAGCGACTGGCTGCTGCGTTTCGGCGATGGCACGGAGGAATCGCATCGCCGGGCTCAGGCGGCGGTTGATTATCTGATGCCGTACACGCGCGAGTTTTTCAGCGTGGATGACGTGGAGACAAGCATTGCTGATGCGGGTATTGGTCCACTCACAGCCAGTCTCGAGCCGGCGTGGCGTGAGGATGTAGAGGCGACTCTGGCCGAAGCCACGCTGCAAAAACCAGCCGATGCCAAACACGTTTCCACCGGCAAGCTTGGCGAGCATTCCGAGCACATGGGTTATTTGCTCGCGGAATTGCAGAGCATCGCGCGGCAGCATCCGGGCGCAACGTGGTGAGCGCAATGACCGCTTTAGATGACCTCACGCTGGAGCACGTGTGGGAAGTGCTCGAAGCCGTGCCGGACCCGGAAATCCCTGTTGTGTCCATACGCGAACTGGGCATTTTGCGCGACGTCCGCCGCGGCACGAATGAAACGCTTGAAATCGTCGTCACGCCAACGTATTCCGGCTGCCCGGCGATGTACCAGATTGCAGAAGATATTGGCGCGGCGCTCAATGCGGCGGGTTTCACGAAGTATCGGATAGAGACGGTTCTCGCGCCCGCGTGGACCACCGACTGGATGACCAAAGCCGCCCGCGAAAAGCTCAAGCAATACGGTATCGCACCGCCGATGGGCAATTGCGGCTCGAACGAACACGCGCCGCAAGAACGTCCATTGCGATTTGTCCCGCGCATTGTCGATAAACCCGCGTGCCCGCGCTGCGGCTCGCTGCATACGGAACGCCTCGCGCAATTCGGTTCAACGGCGTGCAAGGCGCTGTATCGCTGCATGGATTGCCGCGAGCCGTTCGACTACTTCAAACCGTACTGAAACCGACCATGGCGACTCCGCAATTCCATTTGCTGCGCATCCGCGACGTTCGTCCCGAAACCGCGGACGCCGTCACCGTTTCCTTCGACGTCCCCGAAAAACTGCGCGACGCGTTTCGCTTCACGCAAGGCCAGTTCGTCACGTTGAAGACGCACATAGACGGTGAAGAAACGCGCCGGTCGTACTCTATTTGCGTAGGCGTGACGGACTACGATCGCGACGGCGAATTGCGTATCGGCATCAAGCGCGTGCGCGGCGGGCGCTTCTCGAATTTCGCTTTCGACACGCTCAAGCCCGGTCATGAAATCGAAGTCATGACGCCCGATGGACGCTTCTTCACGCATCTGAACGCGGATCACGTGAAGCACTACGTGGCGTTTTCCGGCGGCTCGGGCATCACGCCGGTGCTCGCGATCATCAAGACGACATTGGAAACCGAGCCGACCAGCCGTTTCACGCTGATCTACGGGAACCGCAGCGTCGACGCGATCATGTTCGCCGAGGAACTGGAAGACCTGAAGAACCGTTTCATGAGCCGGTTCTCGCTGTATCACGTTTTATCGGACGATTTGCAGGACGTCGAACTATTCAACGGCGTGCTGAATCAGGACAAATGCGCGGCTTTCCTGGAAGCGCTCGTTCCCGCAAATGAAATCGATGAAGCCTTCATTTGCGGCCCCGCCCCGATGATGGACGCCGCCGAAGCCGCCCTGAAAAGCGCAGGCGTGCCACCAAACCAGGTTCACGTTGAGCGCTTTGGAACGCCTTTGCCGCAAGCCGGCGTGCCGCAGATCGAGATTACGGAAGACACGCCGGCGGCGGATCTGGAACTGGTCATCGATGGAAAGAAGCGCAAGCTGCGCCTGCCCTATCAAGGCGTGAGCGTGCTCGACGTCGGATTGAAGGCGGGTCTTGCGCTACCCTACGCATGCAAAGGCGGCGTCTGCTGCACCTGCCGCGCGAAAGTGCTGGAAGGCGAAGTGCGCATGGAGAAGAATTTCACACTCGAGCAACATGAAATCGATGCCGGTTTTGTGCTGACGTGCCAGTGCCATCCTGTTTCGGATCGCGTAGTTGTGAGCTATGACGAACGTTGAGCAAGCGGTTGGCGGATTGCACTGATTCAATTCGCTTACACTAGGGGTCGTCTGTTGTTAAGTTATCGCCACGTCGATTACGTAATCACGTCGCTCGCGTCGATCACGCAATAGCCGGCCTTCTTACGTTTGCGGTCACCGCTACTGATGAGCACCCTTCACGTTACCAACGGCGACCACGCCGCCGAGATACTGCGCGAAGCGCTGAATGCGGCCTCACGCAATGAGCGCGTCATTCCTTTGAAGGACGATCTTGCGGTCGGCCAGTTGAGGGGTATCGACGACAATCCGGAAACACGCGCCCTCTTCTGGCAGCAAGTGCTTGACGAGCATAAAGTCGATTTCATTTCAAAGCTCAGGGAACAGGACGCGCTCTTGCGCGAACTGGCTCAAGGCACGGGCCAAGTCGTGGTCTGGCACGGCCAAAGCGCGAGCGACCAATTGATGTTGCGGCGTGTTGCCTACACCTTGCGCAACGTGCCGCAGCGCCTGAACGAAGCGAAACTTTCCGCCGACGATCTGCCGTTGATCACCGCCGACGACGGCACGCAACGCCGGCGCGGCCGCGCTGACGGCGCGACGGCTGTCGGCATGTTCACGGCGGCGGAACTCGGCGCAAAACTGCCGACGGCCGCGCCCATCTCCGTGTTGCGCATCAGCCGGCTCGCACTGGAATGGCAGGAAGTGAAGCAGATCAATAGCGAGACGCGACGTTGGCGCGACAACACGTTTATCTCCGGCAGCTATTCCGATATCGACGAAACCATCCTCCAGATTGCGAGCGCTGGCTGGATCGGATCGCGCCAGCTTGCGGGCGACGTGATGGGCCGAAGCTTCGGCTTTCTGGTCAGCGATTCCATCGCGCTCTGGCGATGCCGCGAGCTTGTAGCCGCCGGCAAGCTGGAAATCCGCGGCGATCCCACAAGAATTGCGGACGCGAAACTGCGCCGCGCCGTGCGTTAGCCGTAGGACCGGCTAGCCGGAAAGGGTCGCTCAAGCATTAGAATTCCGTTCGACCCCAGCACTTCTCCGAGACTCAATGGCCCGTACCAGAGCGCCCGACCACGACACACAACGCGAGCAGATCCTCGAACTCGCCGCCGCCAAATTCGCGCAGACGAGCTACCCGAGCACATCGATGGCCGATCTCGCCGCTGCCAGCGGCACGTCCAAAGCGCGCCTTTACCACTATTACGCGAGCAAGGAAGCCATTCTCTTCGATCTGCTCGATCGCTATACCAAGCGGCTGATGTTGATCATCGCGGAAGTGGAAGGCGCCAGCCAGCGGCGCGGGTTGACCGAGCGCGAGGCGTTTGCCGAACTCATTCGCGCGTTTCTCGCCGAATACGAAACATCGCACAGCCGGCACGTTGCGCTGCTCAACGACGTGAAATATCTCGAAGATACGCAGCGTGAAATCGTGCTGGAGCGGCAGCGCGGAATAGTCGCCGCATTTGCACGCCAGCTTGCGCGCGCTTATCCGAAACGTGCGACCAAGGAAAACCAGACCGCGCTCACCATGATGGTATTCGGCATGATCAACTGGACTTTCACGTGGCTGAAGCCAGATGGCAAGCTGGGTTATCCGGAATTTGCGGAACAGGTCGTGGATGTCATCGAACACGGAATGAATGGCGACACTATGAAATGATGCGCTGCACCACCATTGTTCCCGCACGTCCGTCCGATTTTTACAACACACTATAAGCTATTGTTTTTAAACAGCTTATCGCGAACGTCCACATGTTTTAGACGCCATACTCCACAGTGAATTACGGGTTTTCCCTAGTATATAAACGATGGTTCAGCTAAAATTCGATTTGCGACGCAGCATGTCGCTTGACGATTCAAGGAGCCATCATCGTGAACATATCTTTCAACCGCCCCGCCGCCTCGATCTTTGCATCAGCCGATCGCTCGCGCACGGTTGCCGGTCGTACGCCTGTTCTCGTTCGTGAGCTGTCCTCCGCTGATCGCGAGCGCCTGCTCACCCACTTCCTGGCACTTGACGAAGACGACCGTCTGCTGCGCTTTGGTCAGATCGTGCCGGACCGCGTGATCGAAAACTACGTGGCGAACATCGACTTTTCGCGCGATACGGTATTCGGCGTGTTCGACGAAACGCTGAGCCTCGTTGGCGTAGGTCATCTGGCTTATCTGCCAGCCGAAGGCGACAAGCGCACCGCCGAATTCGGCGTGTCGGTGCTGGAAAGCGCACGCGGCCGAGGTGTGGGCAGCCGCTTGTTCGAACGCGCCGCCATTCGCAGCCGCAACACGCACGTTTCAATGCTCTACATGCATTGTTTGTCACGTAACTCGACCATGATGCACATAGCGAAGAAGTCGGGCATGAAGATCGAATATGCGTACGGCGAAGCCGATGCTTATTTGTCGCTCACGCCTGCTGACCAGAGCAGCATCATCGCGGAGATGATGCAGGAGCAGGCGGCAGTCTTCGATTACGCGATCAAGCGCCAAGCGCGCCGGGCATCGCAAATGTTTCAGGCGTTCATGCCTACTGCCGACGCGGCCTAAGTTTCGGTTCTCATCAGCAAGCATGCGCAAAAGCACGAAAGGCGGCGAAAGCCGCCTTTTTTGCGTCTTGAGCATCCGTTAATCTGTTTATCGGATGGGCAAGGCTGTCGTCTCCTTGATGCGCTCGAGCGAGAAGCTGCTCTTTACATCGATAACCGATGGATGGTGCAGCAGTTGGTCCTGCACAAAGCGCGAAAAATGCTCCATGTCCTCCACTTGGACACGCAATAGATAGTCTGTATCGCCGGTCATGGCGTCGCACGCAACAACTTCTGGCCACGTCAACAACGCTTCGCGGAACCGGTCTGCGTGCGTAGGGGGATGTTTCATCCCCGCCGAGGCGACCGTTCCGCCGCGCTTTTCCAGCCGCACATTGACGTAAGCAAGCAGCCCGAGCCCAAGCAGCCGCGGCTCCAGCAACGCGACATAACCGCGTATCACGCCCGCCTCCTCCAGCCGCCGAATGCGCCGAAGGCATGGACTCGGCGACAAACTCACCTGATCCGCGAGGTCCTGATTCGAGAGCCGGCCGTTGACCTGAAGAATCGCGAGAATCTTCCGATCGATCGCATCGAGTTCTATTCGAGCCATTTTCTGCCTCTAAGGCATTATTTAACGCTATAAACGTGCGTAATCGTAGCCACGCGCGATTTGATTCGCAAGTATCCGCCAGACGGCTCTCGTTAAACTTTGTCCCAATAATCATC
This sequence comes from Caballeronia sordidicola, assembly GCF_001544455.2. Classification (GTDB taxonomy): domain Bacteria; phylum Pseudomonadota; class Gammaproteobacteria; order Burkholderiales; family Burkholderiaceae; genus Caballeronia; species Caballeronia sordidicola. The sequence goes on along the minus strand of NZ_FCOC02000017.1, from coordinate 124,669 downwards.
GGTTCAGGGAGACAAAGCATGCAGGCAGCAACTTGGGAAAATCCCGTTGGCACGGATGGCTTCGAATTCATCGAATACACGGCGCCAGATCCGGTCGCGCTCGGCAAACTGTTCGAACAGATGGGATTCACCGCCATTGCGCGGCATCGGCACAAGGACGTGACTTTGTACCGGCAAGGCGAAATCAACTTCCTGGTGAACGCCGAACCGGACTCTTTCGCGCAGCGCTTTGCGCGTTTGCATGGACCATCGATTTGCGCCATTGCGTTTCGCGTCGCCGATGCTGCCAAAGCCTACAAACGCGCGCTCGACCTGGGCGCCTGGGGCTTCGACAACAAAACCGGCCCGATGGAACTCAACATTCCCGCGATCAAGGGAATCGGCGATTCGCTGATCTACTTCGTGGACCGCTGGCGTGGCAAGAACGGGGCGCAGCCGGGAAGCATCGGCGACATCAGCATTTACGACGTCGATTTCGAACCGATTCCCGGCGCCGATCAAAATCCTGCCGGCCACGGTTTGACGTACATCGACCATTTGACGCACAACGTGCATCGCGGGCGAATGATCGAGTGGGCCGAATTCTACGAGCGCCTCTTCAATTTCCGCGAAGCGCGTTATTTCGATATAGAAGGCAAGGTCACGGCCGTGAAGTCGAAGGCGATGAGTTCGCCGTGCGGCAAGATTCGCATTCCAATCAACGAGGAAGGGTCCGACACATCTGGACAGATTCAGGAATATCTCGATGCGTATCGCGGTGAAGGGATTCAGCACATCGCGCTCGGGACCAACAATATCTACGCGACAGTGGACGCCTTGCGCGGCGCGCGGATCTCGCTTCTGGATACCATCGATACATACTACGAACTTGTCGACCGGCGTGTGCCGAATCATGGCGAATCGGTGGCGGAACTGAAAAAACGCAAGATTCTGATCGACGGTGTTCGCGACGAAATCCTGCTGCAGATCTTCACGGAGAATCAGATTGGCCCGATCTTTTTCGAGATCATCCAGCGCAAGGGCAATCAGGGATTCGGCGAAGGCAATTTCAAGGCGTTGTTCGAATCAATTGAACTCGATCAGATTCGACGCGGCGTGGTGAAGGACACCACGGTCAACTGAAAGAAGCGAATCGAAAAAAAAATGCCGGCGATCACTGTGATCGCCGGCATTTTTGGTTCAGCGCGGAGATTTCAGGTCTCGTCTTTCTTTTCCACGTTCTGATTATCGGAAACCTGCTCTACCCGAACCTGGGCCACGCGCGCCGCCCCGGTTTTCAAGCCTTCGGACCCAGCCGGCGCGCCCACGCGAACGGGCGCATTGATCGCGAAAAATGCGGCTGAGACCATCAGGAAATTCTGGATGTATCGTTGTTTCACTGCTTCCTCCTTCAACTGCGTGCATCAATGTGTCTCTCGACCGTTGGCCGCCTGAACGCGCATCGGTCGCGGGATTTGAATACTCAGGCCACGAGCGGTTCCCCAATGAAATAAAACTCGGGCGTTTTTACACCTCGTAACACGCGAACGATCGTAAAGTTTCTTTTCAGCGGGTTATTACCAGTGCTGTCAAAAATGCAAAACAGGCACACTTAAAATCCCGGCTGCCGCGTTCACAAGACGCTAAAGCCCAAGAGTTTTGGCGATCCCAAACGTTGGCGGAGAGACCTGCAATGAATGCCCCACTAGACGCGGAACAACAAGCCAAGCTTGAGGCCGCGCTCACCACCGTCACCCTCGACGACAAATACACCCTCGAACGCGGCCGTGCTTACATGAGCGGAATCCAGGCGCTCGTCCGGTTGCCCATGCTGCAACAACAGCGCGATCACGCCGCCGGCCTGAACACCGCCGGGTTTATTTCCGGCTATCGCGGTTCCCCGCTCGGCGCACTCGACCAGCATTTGTGGAAAGCGAAAAAGCACCTCGCGTCGCACGAGATCGTGTTCCAGCCGGGCGTGAACGAAGACCTCGCGGCGACCGCCGTCTGGGGTTCGCAGCAGGTGAATCTGTATCCCAGCGCCAAATATGATGGCGTGTTCTCGATGTGGTACGGCAAGGGACCCGGCGTCGACAGAACCGGCGACGTGTTCAAGCACGGAAACTCGGCGGGTTCATCGGCGAAAGGCGGCGTTCTTGTGCTCGCCGGCGACGACCACGCCGCCAAATCGTCCACGCTCGCGCATCAGTCCGAACACATTTTCAAGGCGTGCGGATTGCCGGTGCTGTTTCCATCGAATGTTCAGGAATACCTGGACTTCGGGCTGCACGGCTGGGCAATGAGCCGATACTCCGGCCTCTGGGTCGCGATGAAATGCGTGACCGACGTGGTGGAATCGTCGGCTTCCGTGGATATCGATCCGAATCGCGTGGAGATCGTGTTGCCGACCGATTTCGCGATGCCCGATGGCGGCCTCAATATCCGCTGGCCCGATCCGCCACTGGTTCAGGAAGCGCGGCTCCTCGACTACAAGTGGTACGCGGCGCTCGCCTACGTGCGCGCGAACAAACTGGACCGTATCGAAATCGAATCGCCGAACGCTCGCTTCGGGATCATGACAGCGGGCAAGGCGTATCTGGATGTCCGTCAGGCTTTATCGGACCTCGGTCTCGACGATGAAACCTGCGCGCGCATCGGCGTGCGTTTGTACAAGGTGGGCTGCGTGTGGCCGCTCGAAGCACAAGGCGCGCACGCGTTCGCCCACGGGCTGGAAGAAATTCTGGTCGTCGAAGAAAAACGCCAGATCCTCGAATACGCGATCAAGGAAGAACTCTACAACTGGCCCGACGCACAACGCCCGCGCGTCTTCGGGAAATTCGATGAGAAAGACGGCGCCGGCGGCGAATGGTCCGTGCCGATGGGCAACTGGCTATTGCCGGCGCATTACGAGTTGTCGCCGGCGATTATCGCGAAGGCGATTGCCACGCGGCTCGACAAGTTCGACCTGCCGCCCGAAGTGCGCGCGCGCATCGCGACGCGGATTGCGGTGATCGAAGCGAAGGAGCGCGCGCTGGCGCGGCCGCGCGTCGAGGCCGAGCGCAAGCCGTGGTTCTGCTCGGGCTGTCCGCACAATACATCGACCAACGTGCCTGAAGGATCGCGCGCGCTGGCGGGTATCGGTTGCCATTACATGACCGTCTGGATGGACCGCAGCACGAGCACGTTCAGCCAGATGGGCGGAGAGGGCGTGGCGTGGATTGGGCAAGCGCCGTTCACCAACGACCAGCACGTATTCGCCAATCTCGGCGATGGCACGTACTTCCACTCCGGGCTTCTGGCGATCCGCGCGGCGATCGCGTCGAAGACCAACATCACGTACAAGCTGCTTTACAACGATGCCGTCGCAATGACCGGCGGCCAGCCCGTGGATGGCGTGCTGACCGTGCCGCAAATCACGCATCAGCTCGCGGCAGAAGGCGCGAAGAAAATCGTGATCGTCACCGATGAACCCGAAAAGTACGACGCGAACGTCGGCCTCGCGCCGGGCATCCCGGTTTATCACCGCGAAAAACTCGACGATGTTCAACGCGAACTGAGGGAAATCGCGGGCACCACAATCCTTATCTACGACCAGACGTGCGCGACGGAAAAGCGTCGCCGCAGGAAACGCGGCGCTTATCCCGATCCGGCGAAGCGCGTGGTCATCAATGAAGCCGTGTGCGAAGGCTGCGGCGATTGTTCGGTGAAGTCGAACTGCCTGTCGGTCGAGCCGCTCGATACCGAATACGGCACCAAGCGCCAGATCAACCAGTCGACCTGCAACAAGGACTACTCATGCGTGAACGGATTCTGCCCGAGCTTTGTCACGGTGGAAGGCGGCCAACTGAAGAAGCCGAAGGTATCGAGCATTTCCGGCGACGCCATGCCGCCCGTACCCACGCCTGCGCTTCCTGACATCGATCGTCCCTACGGCGTGCTGGTCACGGGCGTCGGCGGAACGGGCGTTGTGACCATTGGCGCGCTGCTTGGCATGGCGGCGCATCTGGAGCAAAAAGGCGTGACTGTGCTCGACGTCACCGGCCTCGCGCAAAAAGGCGGCGCCGTGATGAGCCACGTGCAGATCGCAAACCTGCCTGGCGATATCCACGCCACGCGCATCGCAATGGGCGAAGCCGACTTGGTGATCGGTTGCGATCCGATCGTCACTGCCAGCGATGAATGTGGTTCGCGCATGCAACCGGGTCATACGCGTGTGGTCGTGAACAGCGCCGAAACGCCGACAGCCGAGTTCATCAAGAACCCGAACTGGCGTTTCCCGGGCGCAAGCGCGGAAGCCGATATCCGCACGGCTGCGGGCGAACACGTCGCGCTCGTCGATGCAAACCGTTTCGCCGTAGCCCTTCTCGGCGATGCCATTTACACGAATCCCTTTGTGCTTGGCTTCGCATGGCAGCGCGGATGGGTTCCTTTGCGCCACGAATCGCTGGTTCGTGCAATTGAACTCAACGCGGTGCAAGTCGAGAAGAATCTGGCGGCGTTCGAATGGGGACGTCACGCGGCGCATGACCTTGATGGTCTTGAACGCCTGGTGAAGGGACAGAATCGCGGCGCTTCATCGAGTGCGCAAGGCAGCAGCAAGATCATCGCGCTGCATACGCCGAAGGCGCTGGACGCGTTGATCGAAAAGCGCATCGCTTATCTCGCCGATTATCAAAACGAGGCGTACGCCTCGCGTTATGGCCGGCTGGTGGCCGAAGTTCGCGTGGCGGAAGCGTCGCTCGGCGTGCTCGATGGCCAATATGCGCTGACTGAAGCCGTCGCGAAAAACCTGCACAAGCTGATGGCGTACAAGGACGAGTATGAAGTCGCACGCCTTTATGCCGATCCTGCGTTTGTGGAACGGTTGAAGAGCAGCTTCGAAGGCGACTGGAAGATCAACTTCCATCTTGCGCCGCCGATGTTCTCGAAGAAAGACGCGCACGGCCATCTCATCAAGAAGCAATATGGCCCGTGGGTTTTATCCGCAATGAAGGTTCTGGCGAAGATGAAGTTCTTGCGGGGTACATCGCTGGATATTTTCGGCAAGACCGAGGAACGGAAAATGGAGCGGGGGTTGATCGCGGATTACGAAGCACTGGTGAAAGAACTGATCAGCGGGTTGACACTCGATAAGTTGCCACTGGCGATTGAACTCGCAAGTCTTCCGGATTCCATGCGCGGTTACGGTCATGTGAAAGACAACAACGTGAGCGCAGCACGTGTTAAGTGGAACGCTTTGCTGTCCCGTTGGCGTTCGACGACCGGCGATGAAACCCGGCAAGTAGCTTAAGCGGTTTTCTGCGGTACACGGCAAAACGCCCAGTGAAGTTTCACTGGGCGTTTTCATTGAAACAATCCGCTCAGCCATTACGTTCAGCTATCAAGCAACTCGGCGCGCCCCGTAATATCGCCGGGTCCAATAGGCGCTTTTCATCGATTCAATTCGAACGAATGCACCCTTTTTCGGCGCATGAATGAATTGATTTTCGCCGACATAAATGCCCACGTGTGTTGCCGTGCCGCGAGTCGTGTTGAAAAACACGAGATCGCCCGGATGCAAATCCGTCTGCGAGACCGCTACACCTTGACGGCTGATCTGCGACGAAACGCGCGGCAACAATATACCCGTGGCCTTTTGATACACGTAGCGCACAAAACCGCTGCAATCGAGTCCCTGCTCCGGTGTATTGCCGCCCCATGAATAGGGAACCCCAATCATGGTTTCGGCTTTTTGAAGAATGTCCGAGAGCCGCGAACCAGGCGCACCTTCAACTATATTCTGCTGCGAAGACCACTTCTGTTTTTGAGTGGGGTCATAAAGCAACGCGTCGCCGTTGAGTGAAACTGGCTTGCCAACCTGAATGATGCCGTTGACTGTGTGCTTACCCTCCACCCCGTTAAGCGCCATGTCGAGCGCCTTTTCCGGCGTGAGGAAACTCGCTGACCCTACAGTCGTTGCTGAAGCAGCGCCCGAGCCTGTAGCCAGAATCAAACCGCTGAGCGCTGTTGCCACTAATTGAGCAGACAGTGCTTTTCGTTGCGGCATGCGAGTGCGTGATTCAGCGAAACTCCGCTGCGCAACACAAGACCGGTGATTATTCATTTCAGCCTGCCTCATGATAACGACCAGAAACGCAAAGCGGTTGTGCGCGAAGTCTTTACGGGTGCAGCGAGAGGAATGCTGCGTTTGCTCTCAAACAACTTGAAACCGACACTTGTCTTTTCACCAACTGCGTCAGATTTGACCGTCGTCTGATTTAATAACGATTTAAATTGCCTTTTCATGATTGATACGTATTCCTAATATATTTATCAGTCTTTGTGAATTTCAGCGGATTCAACATATTTTGGAAACCGCACCTAATTTGGCTATCGCGCATATCCGCACAGAATGGGAATGCCAATCCAGCAAGAAATGGATAGCCAACATCTGACCGATAGCGGAGCAGCAAGACGACGCACAACGCATGTGCGTCTCGCTTTGTCACAATCTTGCTTCAAAACCTATTCTATTCGGACTTAACGGGAATATTGATAGGTCTACTCTTAAAGCAAAGTCCCGTATGACATACAGATTTGAAGTGCTGTCAGAAAAAAGGGGTAATTCCCAAGTCGGAATTACCCCGTTCACTTCATGCAACAGCGGACTTTAGAATTCGTAGCCTACTTGCGCCCGTACGCCGGTGTCACCGCCCTGCGTGACCGATACCGCGCCGTTCACCAACCAGCGGTTGTTTTCGGTTCTATACGTGGCGCCGGCAGCAATCGCGTTATAGCCCTTGTAGTTGGCTACACCTGCGCCGACTACCGTTTTGCCCGGCGAACTGGGCATCAGGTTCGGCATCGCCATGGCTGCCGCGACGCCACCAAACGCAGCGCGTTGCAACGACGTCATGCTCGAATTCACATCATTACGCAACGCATTCAACTGGTTCACGTTAGTCGCGTCCGTACCGTTCACGCCCGGCGCAACGTTTGTCACGCGGCGTTCGTTGCCAGCCGATCCGACCGACACGGTATTGGCTTCATCGGCAACCGAGTTCGCTCCCAGCGCCACCGAGTTATCGGCCGTCGCACTGCTGTTGCCGCCAAGCGCCGCGGAGCCATTGCCCGACGCCTGCGAGTTGCCGCCAATCGCGATGGCATTGATTCCAGAGGCTGCTGCATTGCCGCCAAACGCTGCGGAGCCGTCGCCCGAGGCCCTCGAATGTGCGCCGGCTGCCGTGGCATTGTTGCCGGAAGCCGTGGCGTAAGCACCCGTTGCAGTGGAATCGTCACCCGAGGCATTGGAATTCGCACCGGCTGCTGTCGAGTTGGTGCCTGAAGCGTTTGAGTTCGTACCCATGGCGGCCGAGCCGTCCCCTGTTCCCGCCAATCCTGTCACGCCCGCCGCTTCGAAGTTGGCAATCGCCGATTCCGTTGCCGCAACGCGTGCATTCGTCGCTCCAAGCTGGCTGCCGTTGACGGCGTCAGTGCTCGTCGCCGAAAGGTCGCCTGCAGCCACGTTGGTCATCTGGACGGCGGCGCTTGCGTCCGTTCCGCCAAGCGTGACCTTGTTGTGGTCGGCTGAATCGTAGGCCACAGCATTCGCGGCAGTCTTCGATACATCGGCGAGGCCGCCTTTCACGCTCGCTATGTCCGCGCTGTTTTGCGTGACACGGTCATCGAGGTTGCTGACGGCGGAGCCCACGTCGCTGACCTGTTTGCCGCCCACTGTGTACGAAGGGGCCGTTACGCCGCCGTTGGCATCCACACTGGCGCCTCCGCCGAGGGCTGCCGCGGTCCTTGCTGATGCGTGGAACAATTGCGAGCCGTTGATCGCTTCCGAACTGGCGCTGTTGACCGCGCCGTTTGCCACGCCACTGAGGACGCGTGCGCCGTCAAGACCCGCAAAGCTGACTGTGCTGCCGCCCGTGGTGGCGCCGACGCTCAACGCCAGGGTAGTTGCGTCCTGACGTACCAGGCCGGTTGTACCGCCGCTCAGATCGTTCATGGAAGCAGTCAGGCCAGCAATGTCCGTGGTGTTTTGCGCAACGTCCTGTGTGACCGCGTACAACTGCGAACCGTTCACGGCGTCGAGACTGCTCGCCGATACATCCCCTGCCTTCACGTTCGTCAGCACCACGGGAGTTCCCGAAGCGCCAAGCGTGATCTTGTCGTGGCTGCTCGAATCGTAGCGGACCGAGTCCGCGATAGCGGCGCTTTGATCACTGACACTTTGCTGCACGGCGAACAATTGCGAACCATTCACGGCTTCGGTGCTGTCCGCAGTCATCTGGGCGGCAGCCACGTTCTTGATCACCGTGCCAGCCGAACCGCCGAGCGTCATCGAGCCGTGTTCGGTGTCGTCGTATTTGACGGCATCGGCCATTTGCGTGTTCAGCGTGCTGATATTGCTGGTGTTCGTGGCAATGGCAGTCGTGTTGGCGGCAATGGCAGTTGCGTTTGCGGCCACGTTCTGATTCGTCGCGTACAACTGCGACCCGTTCACTGCATCCGTGCTGGTTGCCGATGAGATATCACCCGCTGCTACGTTGGCGATCTTCGTGCCGGCCGTGCCGGCAAGGGTGATTGTGTCGTGCGCTGTGCCGTCGTACTTCACTGCATCGGCAATTTGCGTGCTCAGCGTGCCAACTTGCGTATTGATGGTGCTGATGTCGCTCGTGTTTTGTGCGATATCGGCTGTGTTGGTGGCGATATTACTCGCATTGGTGGCAATAGCCGTGGTGTTGGTCGCAATGTCTCTCGTGTTGGTGGCAATGGCAGTCGTGTTTGCGGCCACGTTCTGATTCGTCGCGTACAACTGCGAGCCGTTCACCGCATCCGTGCTGGTAGCCGATGAAATATCGCCCGCTGCTACGTTCGTGATCTTCGTGCCGGCCGTGCCAGCAAGCGTGATCGTGTCGTGAGTTGCGTCGTCGTATTTCACCGCATTGGCAACTTGCGTGTTCAGCGTGCCGACTTGCGTATTGATGGTGCCGATGTCGCTCGTGTTCTGCGCGATATCGGTTGTGTTAGTGGCGATAGCCGCTGCGTTGGTCGCAATGTCGCTCGTGTTGGCAGCGATGGCAGTCGCGTTTGCAGCTACGTTTTGATTCGTCGCGTACAACTGCGAGCCGTTCACCGCGTCCGTGCTGGTCGCCGACGAGATATCGCCCGCTGCCACGTTCGTGATCTTCGTGCCGGCCGTGCCGCCAAGCGTGATCGTATCGTGTGCTGTGCCATCGTATTTCACTGCGCCGGCAATTTGCGTGTTCAGCGTGCCGACCTGCGTGTTGATGGTGCTGATATCGGTCGTGTTTTGTGCAATGTCGCTCGCGTTGGTGGCAATGGCAGTCGTGTTCGCAGCTACGTTTTGATTCGTCGCATACAACTGCGCACCGTTCACCGCGTCCGTGCTAGTTGCCGACGAGATGTCACCCGCTGCTACGTTCGTGATCTTCGTACCGCCCGTGCCGCCAAGCGTGATCGTGTCGTGCGCTGTGCTGTCGTACTTCACTGCATCGGCAATTTGTGTGCTTAGCGTGCTGATATTGCTTGTGTTGGTCGCGAGGTCGCTCGTATTTGCGGCAATGGCAGTCGTGTTTGCATCCACGTTTTGATTCGTCGCGTACAACTGCGAGCCATTCACGACATCCGTGCTGGTCGAAGACGAGATATCGCCCGCGGTAACATTCACAATCTTGCGCGTCGCGCTTGTTGTACCGACCGAAACCGTATTCGCGACATTTGCGACGGAACCGTACCCGAGCGCGACCGATCTGGTCGCCGACGCGGTCGATGTAGCGCCCAACGCAGACGAATTAGCAGCTTGGGCCCTTGCCATCCAACCCAATGAACTGGAATAGGTGCCGACGGTTCCGAAGGAACTTCCGTACCCAATCGACGTAGCGCCGGGCGCGCCAGCATTTGCACCACTGCCTAGTGCTGTCGCCTGGTTGGAGCCATATGCCCCCCCTCCAATTGCAGTAGCATCCCCTAGAGTGGCAAGTGAACCTCCCCCAATAGCAATGGAATTTCCCCCTGTTGCAGTAGCTGCGCTATCCATCGTAAGGCCACTTGCGGAAGTGCTGCTTCCTACAGCTTGAACCGCAAAGCTCACATCTTGAAGCTTTTGCGAGAAAGGATACAACTGCGACCCGTTCACGGCGTCCGTGCTCGTCGCAGATATAACGCCAGCGGCGACATTGGACAATCTTGTACCCGCGGTGCCCACCAGCGTGATGGTATTGTTCGTTGAATCATCGTAAAGGACAGATCCGCCAGTCGGCGTCGCGCCAAGCAGTTGCGAACCCAACATTGACGAACCCAGAAGCCTCCTGCCCGTTCCAGCAGTCGCGGCCGAGGAACTGTCATCAGGCAGCGTGGTTGCCGCATCCTCCAATGTCAAATTCGAGCGAGTAGCATCGTCTGGCATGGTCGCCTGTTGTTCACTCGCTGGCACGCTCTCATCCGCCACCGCATGCCCCGACGACAACATTGCAATCGATGCGCTCACAGCCAGCGAAGCCGACGCCACCTTCATGGCGAGCTTGCTCTTAGCCGGTTTCCCACTAGACTTGACGTTTTCGCTCGCAGCCACATAAGTACCCGTAGAGCGGTTCAAAACTGATTTAAATGACTTGTTCATAATAAATTTCGGATTCCAAAGTTTATGCTGTGCCTGCACACGAGCGATCGATTCGTGGCATCGCCCGAATCAGCGTTAAATACAGTGAGGTTTCACCGGCACCGAGTTATCCTGCTTCGGGGATTTTTAATCGGCTTTAGGTGGGGCGGGTAATGAATCGATGAATCGGATCAGGCAGGCCTGTTCATCACTCGCTTCAGAATCCAGTTTATTGGGACAAGTCGATGATTTTTATAGGCGCGCTCTTAATACACGTTTCGAATATTGAAACGATGCGTTGTTGCAAGTCTTATATGCGAACTTGAAAGCGCTTGCCAGTTGTCAATGCCAAAAATGACGAGGAAAGAAGAGGCGAGAGACACAAAGTTTTCAGTTTTCCTTAACAATAAATCGGTCACGCTTCGTGCAACGCTTACCTCGTCCCGTTACAAAAGCGAAAAAGGCGATCCGAACATCCGGATCGCCTTTTCGCTTCTTCATGAACACTCAAAATTCAGAGCTCATAGCCTACATGTACACATGGGCGCTTATGGCCATAAGGTGTCACCAACAACGCTTACCCCTCGTTGCCACCCGCCGTCACCCGCGCATTGGCCGACGCCACCGCCGTCATATTGATGATCCGCCGCACGGTCGCGGCCGGCGTGAGAATGTGCACCGGCTTGTCCGCGCCAAGCAGGAACGGCCCGACGGTCACGCCTTCGCCGCTCACCATCTTGAGCAGGTTGTACGTGATGTTCGCGGCTTCCACGTTTGGCATGATCAGCAGATTCGCCTCGCCGGTCAGCGTCGAAGCCGGCATTGCCGCTTTACGCACCACTTCCGACAACGCAGCATCGCCGTGCATTTCACCATCCACTTCCAGGTCCGGCGCACGCTCGACAATCAGCCGGCGAGCCTCGGCCATGCGCTTCGATGAAGCCGTTGGCACGCTGCCAAAGTTCGAGTTCGACAACAGCGCGACCTTCGGCACAATCCCGAACTTCTCGATTTCGCGCGCCGCCAGAATGGTCATATCGGCGAGTTGCTCGGGAGTCGGGATCTCGTTGACGTAGGTATCGCTGATAAAGAGGTTGCGCTTTTGCAGCATCAGCAAATTCATCGCGGCGAAGTTTTGCACGCCGTCTGCCTTGCCCAGCACTTGCTCGATAAATTTAAGATGGTCGTGATACGTGTCGATCATGCCGCAGATCATGCCGTCGGCGTCGCCGAGACGCACCAGGATTGCGCCAATCAACGTATTGAACTTGCGCAGCGCGGCCTTTGCACTGTCCGGCGTCACGCCTTCGCGCGCGGCAATGTTGTGATATTCCTGCCAGCACTTCTGGTAGCGCGGATCGTCCTCCGGATTCACGATCTCGAAGTCCGTGCCAGGCTTCAACTTCGAACCCATCTTCTGCAGCCGCATTTCCACTACTGCAGGCCGCCCGATAATAATCGGCTTCGCAATCTTCTCGAGCAGCACGAATTGCGCGGCGCGCAGCACGCGCTCGTCCTCGCCTTCGGCAAACACAATGCGCGCCGGCGCAGCTTTTGCGGCGGCGAACACCGGCCGCATCACCATGCCCGTTCTATAAACCGTCGTGCCCAGTTCTTCCCGATACGCGTCCATATCTTGAATGGGACGCGTGGCCACGCCCGAGTCCATCGCGGCTTGCGCCACGGCCGGCGCGATCTTGATGATCAGACGCGGGTCGAACGGCTTCGGGATCAAATAATCCGGACCGAATTCGAGCGAATGGCCTTCGTACGCCTTGGCGACTTCGTCGCCTTGATCTGTCTCTTCGGCCAGTTCCGCAATCGCGCGCACGCACGCGAGCTTCATCTCCTCGGTGATGGTGGTCGCGCCAACATCCAACGCGCCACGGAAGATGAACGGAAAGCACAACACGTTGTTGACCTGATTCGGATAGTCCGAACGGCCAGTCGCGATGATCGCGTCCGGGCGCACCTTCTTCGCTTCTTCCGGGCGGATTTCCGGTTCCGGATTGGCGAGCGCGAGAATCAGCGGCTGGGTGCCCATGACCTTAACCATTTCCGGCTTCAGGACGCCTGCGCTCGAGCAGCCGAGGAACACGTCGGCTTGGTCGATGGCGTCCGCAAGCGTGCGGTTCGTCGTGTTGGCAGCGTAGCGTTCCTTCGATGGATCAAGGTTGCCGCGTCCTTCGTAGATCACGCCTTTCGAGTCGCAAACGAGGATGTTCGACTTTTTGAGTCCGAGGTGAACGAGCAGATCGAGACAGGCGATCGCCGCCGCACCCGCGCCCGAACACACGAGCTTCACTTCGTCGAGCTTCTTGCCGACCACCTTGAGGCCGTTGAGAATCGCCGCCGATGCAATGATGGCCGTGCCGTGCTGGTCGTCATGGAAGACCGGAATCTTCATGCGCTCGCGCAGCTTCTTCTCAATGTAGAAGCATTCCGGCGCCTTGATGTCTTCCAGGTTGATGCCGCCGAGCGTGGGTTCGAGCATCGCGATCGCATCGACGAGTTTGTCCGGATCGGTTTCAGCCAGTTCGATATCGAACACGTCGATACCCGCGAACTTCTTGAACAGGCAGCCCTTGCCTTCCATCACGGGCTTGGCGGCAAGCGGCCCGATGTTGCCGAGACCGAGCACCGCGGTGCCGTTGGTCACCACGCCGACCAGGTTGCCGCGCGAGGTGTACTTCTGGGCGTCCAGCGGTTCGTCGAAAATGGCCATGCACGCCGCGGCCACGCCTGGCGAGTAAGCCAGCGACAAATCGAGCTGGTTCGACAGCGGTTTGGTCGGCGTGACCGAGATCTTGCCGGGCTTCGGATACTGGTGATACGCGAGGGCGCTGAGCTTCAGTTGTTCGTCCATGATTGGCCTGAGACGTTTGGGAAAGTTGAAAAAAGGATGAATGTGTTCTATACGCGAGCCGTGGCGCCGGCTTCGAGCGCCTTGTAGCGGCTCATTGAATCTCGCGTGGTTGGCAACAGGATTTGTTGGAATTGGCGCGAGCTCCGATGCGCCCGGTGAAGCACCTTACGCATGGAAAGCGCCGTAGCATTTCTGGGGGATAAATAGTGTACACCGCGAGATAATTTTGACGCGGAGCACCATTTTCGACAAAACACGCGCATAAGCCGCTAAACGCATCGCATGGATTGCGCGCTGACGGCGGGAAACCGGTCTGCGCCCATCCGTCGCGACCTCGTCTCGAAGCATGGCGGTTAATTTCAAAATAGGAATGCTTGGCCGAGCGCCTTTTCTTGCGATCACCCGCAGTGCTTTACGGCGCAGCGCGGCGCGACAGCATCGGCGAAATAATCAATGATTTTTTAATTACCAGCGAAATAAAAAATCCGCCTGTTTTGTCAACAAGCGGATTCATTTTTTAATTAAATTTAATTCTTATTCACTATCTACCGGGAAGGCGTCATCCAGATTTCCGTCGCCTACGTATGCTGATAGATTGAGTAATCCATTGCTTTGAGCATATTGAAACAATTCAGAGTCCCTTTCAATACCAAGTTTTCGCATGGCGGTATTTTTCTGCGTACTGATTGTTTTTATGCTTCGCTTCAATTGGGCGGCTATTTCGGTAATTGTCATGCCGGATACAAATAAGCGCACAACTTCCAGTTCGCGTTTGGATAACACCACGTCGCGTTGCTGGCCGCTTGCGGACAAGCCCATGCTGTCAAGTGCGATCCGAACCGACGGCCCGATGTATTCCTGGCCACGCATCACATGCACGATTGCAAGACCGATGTGACTCAGGTCATCAGACTTGTTGATCACTGCTGTCACGCCCACTTCGCGCAAGCGTTTGAGCAGCGCCGGGTTTTCAAGCATGGTCAATACGACAATGCGTACATTCGGAAACTGCCGTCCAACATAACCCAGGAGCGGCATGCCGTCACCGTACTGCCCGCCCGGCATGGCGAGATCCGACACCACCACATCGCATGGCGACTTTTGCAGAAGCTGAATCAGTTCCGTGGATTGACGTGCCTGTCCAATCACCTCGATTTCGGGAAATTTCAGCAATGCCTGCGCAGCGCCAAACAGAATAACAGGATGGTCATCGGCGATAATGACTTTTATCCGTTGACCCATTATTTACCCCTCGCTCGTAAATGGATAAACCCCTTGCGCATTATAGGCATGTGCTCTCGCTTATTACAGAATCCCTTCAGACTTGAGATCAGAATCCCAGTCAAACCCGAGTCTACTGGATGCCCGTTGCAGAGTAGTGTGCCTAACATTTGAAAAATTTTGTCCTTTCGCGCAATGTTAAACTTGAATCCAGCATTAAGCCTATTTCTGAGACAAAATACATCGTTACAGTGGGTGAAACGCCAGTTCTGGCTGCGCCCGAGACAGGAGAACTCGCACCATGCGCTTGGGGACCGGGCTTGTGGTTTGTGCTGTGTACCGTGTTGTTGGCTGCCGCGTTTTTCGCTTCCGAATCTCCCGCCGCTCGTTGCTGGTTCCATTTTTCTGCGCCGCGATGGTATCAAATGCGCCGGGCGCAGTCGCCGAAGTTGTTGCATCCGTTCCATTTACGTTGACAAGCACCGACGTCGTTGCAGATCAGCGTGCGCCGCTTTCCCTTGTTTTCAATCAAAACGATTGCAAGGGCGGCAATCGCTCCCCTCAACTTTCGTGGCACAACGCGCCCGCCAACACGCAAAGTTTCGCGGTGACAATCTTCGATCCGGACGCGCCCGGCCGCGGCTGGTGGCACTGGGCGGTCGCTGGAATCCCGGCGAGCGTGGCAAAGCTGCCGTCCAACGCGAGCGCCTCGGGCTTCTTGCGCAAGATGGGCGCAGTCGAGTCGCGCAATGACTTCGACATCGACGGCTATGCGGGCCCATGCCCACCGCAGGGCAAGCCCCACAGGTACATCATCACGGTCTACGCGCTCAACAGCAGCGACTTGCGTCTGCGCCAAAGCAACCCGGCACTGATGTTCGAGCACGAAATCCGCGCGACCACCCTCAGCAGCGCGCAACTCGTCGTCACGTATGGACGTTGATCGAAAACGCCGGCAACGGCGCGCTCAGTGTGAAATTTGGCTTTGCTAGACTGGGTCTTTCCGCTCAACCCGCGACACTGCGTCGCAGAGAAGGAACGACATGCCTAAAATCGTCATCGTTTATCACAGTGGCTACGGTCATACGAAAAAAGTCGCCGAAGCGGTTCTGACGGGCGTCACCGACGCGGGCGCAGAGGCCAGCCTCCTGACCGCTGCGGATCTGGACGACGCGGGCTGGGCCGAACTCGACGCGGCCGACGGCATCATCTTCGGCGCGCCCACGTACATGGGCGGTCCCTCCGCCGACTTCAAGAAATTCGCCGACGCCAGTTCCAAGCCGTGGTTCGCGCAATCGTGGAAGGACAAGGTCGCGGCCGGCTTCACCAACTCGGCGACCATGAACGGCGACAAGCATTCGACTATCGCGTATCTCATGACGCTCGCCATGCAGCACGGCATGATCTGGGCGGGCACCGGCATGATGCCGTCGAACACCAAGGCGGCAACGCGCAGCGACCTGAACTACATCGGCGGGTTTTCGGGCTTGCTTACTCAATCTCCCGCCGATGCATCTCCCGACGAAGCGCCGCCGCCCGGCGACCTTGAAACGGCGAAAGCGTTCGGCGCGCGAATCGCGGCCGTCACGGCCCGCTGGACCGGGAAGTAGGTCCGAACCTGCCGGGCCGCCGCCGCAACGGAAAATCGTCCCGCCGAATCGCGTCTAAATGGCATCGGACGATTCGCGGGACGCCGCATCCATTCAAAACCGGTACGACACCGCCAGGAACGTGATCAGCGGATCGGCGTTCAGCTTGCCTTTGGTCGTGGCAAGCTCGGTGCCGTCGGCCGCCTTGATGATCAGCGACGAGGTCGTCTTCAACGGGATATACGTGAGCGACGCAATCAGTCCCCAGTGTTTATCGAAGTTATAGGTCGCGCCGATGTTGAACACCGGTTGCCACGACGACGACGCCTTCGCGTCCACCGTCGTCTGCCCCGGCTTGCCAGCGGCGGCGGCCAGCACCGAGCCGAGATTGTTCTGCGTCGAGTTGATGAAACCGTTGGTGAGCTTGATGTTCGTGAAGAAGTTGTACGACACGCCAATACCGGCAAATGGCCGGAACGCGGCGGTCGGCGCGTTGAAGTAGTACTGGAATATCAGCGCCGGGCTCCATTGGCGCACGCTTTTCACAATCGGATTGGTCTGGTCCAGGTTCTGATTTCCCAGCGCGCCCGCGGGTCCCGGCGGCCGGATCGTGCCGTGACCGTCGAGTTCGAACTCGGGCGGCACGCCGCCAACAAACGTAGTCGCGATGTGATCGGTGAAAAAGTGTGTAAAGACGAGGCCGAAGGTATCGGCGCTTTTGGTCGAAAGGCTAGTACCCGGCGACGTGAATTGCGACGGCAGGCGCAGCGGCGTGTTGATCGGAACGGGCGCCACGTGCGTGGTGAGCTCGCTGCTCGAATCCTGTGGCATCACGTGGAACCAGCCGAGGCCCACAACGTTGTCGCCGGCGCTTTGCGCGTGCGCCGTCAGTGAAGCGCAAGCCAGAGCGCACCCAAACACCGCTGCCGCCAGCGGTTTTCCAGCAGCCAAAAACTTTCTCATTTCGTCTCTCTTCGGTTACAGGCCGTCGCGCTTCACGCCGCTCTTGACTGGCAAGGGGCGAGGTGAAACGCGCAGCCCTTCTTGATGGGCTGCCGGACGGTCATTCCACGAATGAGCCGATGGTGAAATACGGCGTCGTTGGATCGCTTTGATCGAGATAGCCGAACACGCCGCCAGAGAAAATGAACTTGCCGGTAGGCGTCGCGCCCGTGGACGCGTTGACGACCGCGGAGGTCACGAGCCCTTGCACGGTCTGCGTGTAGTCGAGATTCAACGCCCGCGACAACGCGACCTGCGAAGGCTGGAACGGATCGATGAGCGTGGCCTGCGCACCGGCCAGCGCCGTTGTGCGGTAGTTGAACTGGTTATCCACGCCAACGTATTCGCCGTTCACCGATCCCAGCGCCACGTTCGTTTGCGGCGAGAGCATGGAGATGCCGGATTCATCATCGGCGAAAGGGGGAATGCCGCCGGTGATCGTGGCGTTCGCCGTGCCTGTTCGGACCAGAATGGGCACGTTCGCGCCGCGCAGCTTGCCGACGATCATGTAGCCCTTGCCGAGCGGACCCGCGGCGAGCGTCGGCTTGCCTTGTCCAAGGAGGTTGTTGGTGACGAATGCGCCGCTGCCATCGGGCGATGGCGTGAAGTTCGATCCCGCCTGCTGGCATTTGCCCGCATTCACGCCCGTGTTGTCGCACTCTTGCCAGGTTCCGTCGGCGTTGATGGTGATCTTCGAATCGACGGCAATGCGCGCATAACTCTGCGACGGAACCTCGTGGTATCCAAGCTGGTTATACGATCCCGCCACATTGGCGAGATTTGTCTCCAGCGTCGAGAAGCCAATGAACGGGTAATACGGAAACGTGCGGTCCGGCACGACGCCCTGCCCCAGGATGCCGTTGAACTGAAGCCGCTTGCCGGGGATCGCGCCGCCCGCCACGCCTTCGCCCACGAAGATGCGCGCGGGACGCGTCGGGTCGAGTGTCGCGCCGTTCAGCTGATACGCACACTGGTTGAGCTTTTGCGTGGGCAAGCCCGTTTCCATCGTCAGCGTGCCGCTTTGCGTGGTGCCCGCGCGCGTCGGGGAGACGGTGCCGGTCGCGGCGGGAATCGGCGACTCGACGTAGGTCACTTGCCACGTGAGCTTGGTGGTATCGAGTTGCAGCTTGACGAGTTCGCCGTCGCCGCCGCCGCCGGTGAAGCTCGTCGTGTAATCAAGCGATGCCGGGCACAAGCGGACGACCGGAGCCTCGGGCGCGTCGCTGCCGCCGCCACACGCGCTCATCAGAAACGGCGCCGCGCCCGCTACCAATACAACCGCGCCAAGAGTTTTCCATTTCATGCTGCTGTCTCCATCCACATGTGTTCGTTCGTTGGCGGCCGACGCGCGCCGGCCGCCGTGTTTTCCACTTATTTGCTCAGCAACGCGCCGATGCCGAAATACGGGCTCGCGGGCGTATCGGCGTTCACGGATGTCGACGTCGGGCCGCCGTTCACCGTGCTTCCGCCAATGAATATCCCGTAAAGGCCCCCAGCCGATATCAGCGCGCCCTTGCCGCCGTTCTGGTCCTGAACGCCGATCAAACCGGGCAGTTGCTGCGCGTAGCTCATGCCGAAGCCGGTCTCGGTGCTTTGCGTCGATGGATTGATGAACGAGCCAACCGGCCCTTGCAGCAGCGCGGCCGTGTACTTGAAGTTCGAATCCGCGCCAACGTATCCGCCATCGAATGCGCCCGATTGCAGGGCGGTAGTCGGTGCGAGCATGGCGATGCCGGATTCGTCGTCGACTTGCGCGGCGTTCGTGTTCAACGGCGTTAGCGGCGACCGCACGAAGACCTGGCCCGTGCGCACCACAACCGGAACAATCGCGCCGTTGATCTTCCCGATCACCATGTTCGCCTTCGCCACCGCCGGGAACGTGAGCGCGCCGACGAGCGGCAGCGTGGGCGTCGAGCGCTTGCCTTGCACTTGCGGCGCAACCGCGCTGGTGAAGTACGCGCCGCTTGCGTTCGCCGTCCATGCGCCGCCGGTCGTCTGGCATGATGTATTCGACGCGGGTACGGGCACGGTGCAATTGCCGGCGGTATCGAAGGATTCCTGTGCCTGCGTGGTCGTGGTCGAGTAGTTATTCGACGGAACCAGGTGGTAAAGCAGTGCGTTATACGTGCCCTTCAGGTCCGCGACGTTCGTGCTCACGGACGCAAAGCCAATAAACGGATAGAAGTCGAAGTGCCGGTTCGGCACCGGGAACAACTGCGGGAAACCGGGAATGGCATGGACGCCATCGGCGGTGAGCGTCGCGCCGCTGTACTGCACGGTCGCGCCAGGAATGCCGCCGCCCGCCACGCCTTGACCCACGAAGATGGTCGGCGGATTCGCCTGGTTGAATGCGGCGGCGGTCGTGTAGGTCGAACCGTCCGACGCCTTGCCGCCGCCCGGCGTCAGCACGAATGCACAGCGCGTTTGCTCGGCTGTCGGCAACGTCCCCGCTGGCGGATGAACCACAGCGCCCACGATGGTCGTGCCCTTGCGCGTCGGATTGACGGTGCCGGTGACGAGCGGTATGGGCGACTCGAGCCACTTCAGCGTGTACTTCATGTTCACGGCGTCGATATTCAGGCTCACGATCTCGCCGCTGCCCGCGCCGCCCAGATACGTGTTCGCGACTATGTCCGCGTTGGCCGGACACAGTGGCGCGGCGCCTGCGCCAACGGCTGGCGCGCCCTGTGTGCCACAACTCGCGCCGGAGCATTGCGGCGTGTTGATCGGACCCGGATCGTCGGCCTTGCCTCCGCCGCACGCAATAAACAACGGAGCGGCCGCAAGTGCGAGCGCGAGTCCTTTCGAAATGGCATACGGCATACCGCTGTCTCCCTGTCTGGTTTTGCGCTGTAAATTCGCGATGAGCTTTTCGTATGTCAATTGATTGAATCGTCTAAAAAGGCGATTCAAACAGCCGCTTTTCCCGGACGCCTTGACCAGCAAGGCGTGCGCGGCCCATTGAAACAAAAATTCATGAACATGCTTATCAAGAGAATTTCTGTTTAGCCAATCGACGAAACGAAGAGCTTTAAACGCGAAAGCGCCCAATCATCTACGAACGAACGTTCGTTTATAAGTTAGGAGATTCCCTATGGAGATTGCGATGAATCAAGGGAACGGATTTGAAATTGAAACGCGTGGACGCAAAAAAGCCGGTTTCGCCTCGCAGCGGAAACCGGCTTTTTATCGATGAACGCGCGGAGCGTTCAGCGTTATTCGATCAAGCGATAAGGCCCGCGCCTTCGTCAGCGCCGATCGCGAGATTCATGCATTGGATCGCCGCGCCCGACGCGCCCTTGCCCAGGTTGTCCAGACGGGCGACCGTGACGAAACGCTCTTCATTGCCAAAGACAAACAGGTCGACACGATTGGTGTCGTTATTGGCCTGGACGTCGAAGAAACCGTCGTCGAGATTGCTGTCCGCGTTGAACGGCAGCACGCGCACGAAGGGTTCGTTTGCGTAGTACTCGGCGAAAAGCGACTGCACGTCTTGCGGCTTCGCGGCGCGGTTCAGTTGCTCCGGCGAGAAGTAGGTCGTGACGGCCAGACCCTTCAGGAAGTTACCCACGATAGGTGTGAAAACCGGCGCACGCTTCAAGCCTGACCGCACGGCCATTTCCGGCAGATGCTTATGCGCGAGGCCTAGCGCGTAAGGCCGCGGGCTCATGAGCTTCGGATTTCCGCCTGCCTCGAATTCCGCGATCATCTTCTTGCCGCCGCCGCTGTAGCCTGTGATGGAATAAGCGTGCGCGGCGAAATCGGCAGAAACCGTACCGCTTGCGACCAGCGGTTTCATGGCCAGCAGGAAGGCCGACGCGTGACATCCCGGCACGGCAATGCGCCTGGCCGTGCGAAGGCGTTCGCGCTGCTCAGGCATCAGTTCAGGCAGGCCATACGCCCAGTCGTCGTGCGTGCGAAACGCCGTGCTGGCGTCGATCATGACCGTGCGACGGTTATCCGGATCGACCAGCGACACCGACTCGCGCGACGCCACATCCGGCAAGCACAGGAACGTCACGTCCGACGCGTTGATCAGCCGGCGGCGTTCTTCCACGTCCTTGCGGCGCGCATCGTCGATACGCAGGATCTCGACGTCACGACGCGCCGACAGATATTCGAAAATCTTCAGGCCGGTGGTGCCTTCCTGTCCGTCGACAAATACTTTCGTGGTCATCTCGATCTCGCTGGTTCGGTCGCGCGGCTGGCGTTGAAACTCGTACTCGCCATTGCGCGGTAAAAACGTCATTTTAATGCGCTTGCGCGTCAGCACGATGGCATTGCGGCACGGCGCGTTAAAAAACCTGGGCAAAAAAAAGCCCGCGCATGATTGGCGGGCTGAATCCATATCAGTGGAGACATGGAGGAGACAGATTCACTTTACCAAAACCATTGGTGCAATGCAACATCTCCTTCCTTCTCTTGCAACCTGATGTCTCATCGATACAACACAACGCTCAAGGTTGCGTCATGGACAGGATAAAACCCAACTGATCGATGGAAACCGGCTTGACCAGGTGGATATCGAAACCCGCTTCCTGCGTCATTTCATGGTGTTGCGGCTGGCCCCAGCCGGTGAGCGCGACCAGCATCATGGAATGGCCGCCGGGCAACGCTCGCAGTGCGCGGGCGGCTGCGAGGCCATCCATTGGCGTCATGCCGAGATCCAGAATCACCACTTCCGGTCCGAATTGGCGCGCCACGTCGAGCGCCTGCATGCCGGAACACGCCTGCGCGACCTGATGACCGAGAGCCGTCAACAGATTGGCGAGACAGCTCAGGGCGTCATCGTCGTCATCGGCTATGAGAACACGCTTGCTCATGACAGTCCCCTCACTTGCTCGATACCGCGAGCATCAACTTGCCGGCGCCAGCGGTCGTCGCCGTCACCTGCGTGCGCTCACCGCGCGCGCCAATATAGAAATGCTGGCGCGCCGCCGAATTCTGGTCGTGCGTGGCGTCCGGCAGACACGAGGCGATATCCGCGGCGACGGCTTGCAGCGCATCGGCCGTCGAGCCTGAATCCGCCGTACGGGTCCACGTGCAAGTCAGCGTGCCGGCTTTCGCCGCGCATTGCGCGTCCTGTCCATATGGTTGGGCGACGGCCTTCGCGTCATCGGGCTGGATTGAAGAAAAACCGCCCGGCGCGGCCGCGACAATGCGCTTGAGTGCGCTACAGGGCGCGGGGGTATCGTCGGCGAGCGCCAGTGTTGGCGCGTTCAGGCAAAGCACGCCAATGCCCGCCGATGCCACCATGAACATGAGACCCCGAAGAGTGCTTTTCATATGGTCACTGTCCTGTCTCCGCATCATCTTTTTATAAGCCGGGCGAGAACGGGCATTCGAGCCAGTTCGCACACCGGTTTCCCGCCGCTCATGCCCTGTCAAAGCCTGCTTGCGGCGTGTCCGCGTGTCTGTGCGCCGCCGAATGCAACGCGCTTCAAACAAGTTGAAACACGATCCAAACGGCGCGCCAAGTATACGGAACGTAGCCGCCTGTTGTCGTTATTTATTGTCGATACAGCGCCGTCTTGCTTTTACAAGTGAGCAAAAATCAAACCTTCCTTCCTGCCCGGCGCGCCGCGACTTTTCCGAGCGCTGCAAAGTCCTTGTCGCCGTCGCCGTGGGCAAGCACTTCGATCAGGTTGTCGCGAACGAGGCTTCCAACCGGCAGCGCCACATTGACGGCGTCGCCGGCCGCGAGCGCCAGACTGACATCCTTCAAGCCAAGCCGCGCCTTGAACAGCGCGGGTTCATAGCGGTTATCGGCGATCATGCGGCCGTAGCCTTGATAGACCGGTCCGGGGAACAGCGTGTTGCTGATCACGTCGAGGAACGCGTGCGGATCGATGCCATAACCCGTCATCAGCGAAGCGGCTTCCGATGTCGTTTCGATCGCCGACGCCAGCATGAAGTTCGCCGCGAGCTTGAACACGTTCGCGTGCTGCGGCGTGGCGCCGACGCGCCAGGTCTTTTGTCCGATGACATCGAACACCGGCTGCAGGCGATCGATGGCGTCGTCAGCGCCGGCCGCGACAATGTTCAGCTTGCCGGCCACCGCCACGTCCGTGCGTCCGAGAACCGGCGCCGCGACATAAGCCACGCCGTGGTGCGCGTGCAGGCCCGCGAGTTCCTCGCACAGCGGCACCGAGATTGTCGCCATGTTCGCGTGCACGAGGCCTTTGGGCGCGCGCTTGAGCAAGCCACTGTCGATAAACACCGCGCGCAACGCGGCGTCGTCGGCGAGCATGGAGAACACGGCGTCGCCAGCAAACGCTTCATCCGGCGAGTCGACCACGGTCGCGCCTTCATCGGCGAGCGCCTTGGCTGCGCCGGGCGAACGGTTCCAGACGCGCACCGAGTGACCGGCCTTCAATGCATTCAGCGCCATTGCGCTGCCCATGCCGCCAAGTCCAATAAAGCCGATATCCATGTCCTGCTCCCATAGGTTGTGTGTGAAGCGCGCTTGCGAAGCAAACGCGTCGAACCGATGCGATACTCGAAGCCATGACGACTGCCACGTTCCGTTTTCATCGGGAGTTGAATGAGTTCCTGGCGCGATCGCAGCGCGACCGGGCGTTTGCGTGCGGGTGTCCGGCGGCCTCGACCACGAAGCACATGATCGAAGCACTCGGCGTGCCGCACACGGAGGTCGGACTGATTCTACGGAATGGCGCGCCGGTGCGCTTCGACGAGGCGATTCAGGAAGGCGATTTCATCGACGTCTATCCGGCTGGCGCCGTGTCGCGTTCGCCCGATACCGCGCATTTGCTGCGCGCCCCGCTGCGCCTCGAGACGCTGCGTTTTATCGCCGATGCGCACCTTGGCGCGCTCGCGCAGCGGCTGCGGCTGGCCGGTTTCGACACGCGCTACGACAACCATTTCCCCGACGATGAAATCGAACAGCTCGCGCTCGCCGAGCATCGCGTGGTGCTGACGCGCGATCGCGAATTGCTTAAGCGCCGCACGCTGGTCCACGGCTGTTATGTACGCGCGCTGCAACCCGACGCGCAATGGCGCGAAGTCGCCGCGCGCCTCGGCCTTGCGCAGCATGTGCGCCCTTTCCGGCTGTGCCTGATGTGCAACGCGCCATTGCGCCGCGCGAACGCCGAGGAAGTCAGCGACCGCGTGCCTGACGGCGTGCTCGAACGCCACACGCGCTTTGTCACTTGCGATGTCTGCCGTCGTGTTTTCTGGGAAGGTTCGCACTGGAAGCGCATGCGGGCGCGAATAGAAGACCTGCTAGACGATCAGGCCGGGACGCCGCCGGTTCCGGCATCGGGCTAAGGGCTAGCGGGGCGAGCGCGCGACCTGCGTACAATATGCGCCTCGGCCTTTGTGTCTCCATTGCTTCAGGAAAAACGCGTGAAAAAATTCGACCTCGAAAAAAACAAGGCGCTCAAGCTCGCCAACGAATTGAAGCAAGGCAATGCGGGCCGCTTCGGCGCGAATCCGGCCGAGCCGAAACTCGACAAGCGCGAACAACGCCGCCTGGATCAGGAAAAAGGGCTCGTGCCGTTTGCCTGCAAGCTCGACAGCCATCTCGTCAAGCAATTGCAGGAACGTGCAACGCAGCACGAAGGCGGCATGAGCGAGGCGCTCGCGGATCTGCTGGTTAAGGCCGGACTTGAACGCAAATCCGCAAGTTGAAAAAGTTCGTTTGATCTGAGGATTGATCCAGAAGCCGTTCCAATGTATCCAGGAACGGCTTTTTCACGCGATCAAACGCTTCCTTCCTTTTCGATCACCAGAATCCGCGCGATGCCAACGGGCTCGGCAATGTGTTCATCGCCGGATTGCGCGTGGAAAATATCGCCGGCGTTCAGCAGGAACGCCTCTTCCACGCCATCGCGCCGCACGCGCATGCGCACCTGTCCCTGCATGACCGCGAACACTTCCTCGCCGTCGTTCAAGTGCCACTTGTATGGCGCATCGGTCCAGTGCAGGCGGCACCTCACGCCGTTCATGGCCGCGATATCGAGCGCGCCCCACGCACGCTCTGCCGTGAATTCTCCGCTTCTTACGACTTGCATGAGCTTTCCATTGAAATTGGAAATCAGGAGAGGGCGCGGGCTTCGTCGACATCGGCGTGACGCGCGGACGGAATGAAGGCAATCGCAACTAGCGACAGCACAATGCCCGCCATCACATAGAACGTGGGTGCAAGCGGCGACCCCGTGACCTTGATCAGCCACGTCACCACGAACTGCCCAAAGCCGCCGAACAGCATCACCGCAATGTTGTACGCAATCGATAACCCCGTGGAACGGATATGCGCCGGAAACAGTTCGGCGAGCAGCGCGCCGAATGGCCCGTAATACCCCGCGAGCGTGATCGAAAGGATGGCCTGCACAATGATCAGGCGCGTGACGCTGGGCTCGGCGGAAAGCCACAGAAACAACGGATAGATGATGACGAGCGTGACGATCAGCGACCACATCGACAGTCCCTTGCGGCCAATCTTGTCGGACCATGCGCCCGCCACCGGCGAGAGCACGGTCAGCAGCAGATTCCCCACGATCAACGCCGTAAACGACTGCCCATACGGCAGCTTCAACTGCTTAACCGCGAACGTCGGCAAATAACCTATCAGCACATAAACCGTCACCGTCAGCGCAATCACGGCGCCCAGTCCGCACAGCACTTCGCGGCCATGTTCGCGGAACACTTCGCCGAGCGTCGCGCGCCGCGCCATCTTGCTCGCGTGGATGAACGCTTCCGTTTCGAGCATGTTCCGGCGCAGATAAAATCCCACGGGCCCGATAATCAATCCAAAGATAAACGGCACGCGCCAACCCCACGACATCAGCGCCTCGGGCGACATGCTGCGCGTGACGATCGACCCGGCGATAGCACCCAGCAGCAGCGACGCCGCCTGACTCGCCATCTGGAAACTGCCATAGAAACCGCGCCGCGAGAAAGGCGCCGCTTCGATCAGCAAGGCCGTTGCGCTGCCAAACTCGCCGCCGGCCGAAAAGCCTTGCAACAGCCGCGCGAACACAATGATCAACGGTGCGCCCAGCCCGATCGCGGCGTACGGTGGCGCAATGGCGAGCAGCAGAATGCCAAGTGTCATCAACGCGATCACCAGACTCAGCGCGGCTTTGCGCCCGGCGCGGTCGGCATACAGCCCGAGCACGATTCCGCCGATGGGACGCATCGCGAACGCCACGCCGAAAGTCGCGGTGGTCAGGAGAATGGAGGAATAGTCGCTTCCGGTCGGGAAAAACAGCTTGGAGATCACCACCGTCATGAAGCTGAAGACCACAAAGTCATACCACTCGAGCGCGTTGCCGATCACGGCGGCGACGACTGCGCGTGTGTTCGGTGTCTTGCGGATGATGCTTTCTGTTCTCACCGATGCCATGTCACCTCCGCCCGCGAGGGCGTGTTGTATCGCTTGGTTGCGCTGGTGGGAATTGCGAGCATCGACGATGCGGCTCGCCACGCCACGGATCAAATGCCTTGCGAGTGTAAAGACCGGTGAGAACGTTTTCAAGCGCCCATAAAAAACGCGCCCGGCCGGCATGGCGGGGCGCGCTCTACGCTTGCTGATTTTCTACCGGTTCACGCTTTCTTGTTATAGGCGTTGCACCAGCCTTTCGATGCCACTTGCTTGCCCGCGAACATCGGGCATGCGGCGTATGGCTCGGTCGCCTTGGCTTGATAGAACGAGCAGTTGCCGCAGTCCTGGCCGGCGGCGTAGCGCGGGAATTTGGCTTTATCGACGGTGGCGGCGTCTTGTTTGTAGCCGAGGCTTTGCGCCATGGGATCGGATTCCGGGAGCTTTACCGGTTCGGCGAATGCCGTGCGCGACACCGCCAGCGCCGATGCCATGCCAATGCTCGAGATCAGGAAAGTACGTCGTGAGGAGTTCATGGAGATGTGCTCTGTCTTTGATGTATTGGGGGAATGCCGTTCTTGGCGACGGCGATGTCCAAGAGCATATCAACGCAGCGTATTACGGACTGACTCAAATGGCGGAGATAAGAAATTCCCGAGGGCTCACCCAATAGGGATACATGCAGGCAGCTTACCCGCCCAGCATCCTGGCAACCTTCTCGGCAATCGCGAGCGATGCCGTAAGCCCCGGCGATTCGATGCCAAACAGATTCACCAGCCCTGCGACGCCATGCGCGGCGCGTCCCTGAATCAAAAAGTCCGCCGCTGGCTGCCCCGGTCCCGACAGCTTTGGCCGGATTCCCGCATAAGCCGGCTGTAGCGCGTCGTCGGGAAGTTCCGGCCAGTACGCGCGGATCGCTGCATAAAAACCGCTGGCGCGATGGGCATCGACGGAATAGTCGATCTTCTGGATCCACTCGACGTCCGGCCCGAACTTGGCCTGGCCGCCCATATCGATGGTGAGATGAACGCCCAGTCCGGCCTCGTTGGGCATGGGATAGATCAGGCGGTCAAACGGCGTGCGCCCACTCAGGCTGAAGTAATTGCCCTTCGCAAAGTAGAGCGGCGGCACATGGCGCGGATCGAGTCCGCGAATGCGCCGCGCAATCTCGTTTGCATACAGCCCGGCGCTGTTGATCACGCAATCGGCCTGGAAGCGCAAAGGTGCTTCGCCACCTGTCTCCACGATAAAACATCCGTCCCGCGCGTCGATCTGCGTGACCGGCGTATGGAACGCGACGGTCGCGCCATCGCGTTCGGCATCGCCCTGAAGCGCGAGCATCAACTGATGACTATCGATAATCCCTGTTTGCGGCGAAAACATCGCCTCCACGCATTGAAGGCGCGGCTCGAGCGCCGCCGCTTCCGCGCCGCTCAGCCGGATCAGACCCGTAACGCCGTTTTCCATGCCTTTGTGCTGGATCGCGGCGAGTTGCGGCAACTGGTTGCGCGCGGTCGCCACCACCAGTTTGCCGCAGCGGTTGTACGGCACGCCGTGCGCGTCGCAATACTCGTAGAGCATCGCGCGGCCGCGCACGCACAACTCGGCTTTCAGCGATCCGCGCGGGTAGTACAGCCCGGCGTGGATCACTTCGCTATTGCGTGAACTCGTGCCAGTGCCGACCGCTTCGCCCGCTTCGAGCACGATCACTTCGCGTCCGCGCGCCGCCATTGCCCGCGCAACAGCAAGCCCGATCACGCCTGCGCCAATCACTACACATTCGATCCTGTCCATCTCTTCATTCTAGGTGAGCCTGCTGCCAATGCGTTTGTTGCATGAAACACGATCACAAACCCGAAACTCGCAGAAACTCGCATTACTTTCCGAAATAATCAAGGCCAAATCGGAAAATATGGCGTTTTTGCCAGGAAAAAGTCAGTTTCAGGCCATATTTCGACTACTTTTCGCAGATTTCGATAAAACCGCCGCTCAAAAGCCGATCGCTTTCCTGCGGTTGCCGTTTCCCAATTCGATGTCCTTCGACTGCACTTCGTGCCGGTTATCGATGCGCGCATTGCCAAAAGCGTTCAGCATTGCGCGCCGCATTTCCCGCGGCGAAGCTTTCGTCAGCACGTCGAGCGGTGCGTCGCCGAGCGTTTCCGGAAAGCGCGCGCCCCACGCGTGCGCGCTGCGGATCTCGTGATAGATCGACTGGGCAATCCTGCGGGCGCCATCGCGATCCGGCGGCGCGATCTCGTACACGTTCATGCGGTTGAGCAGCGGTTCGGGAATCGTGTGGGCCTGATTCGCGGTCGCGATCCACACCACATTGCCCGCATTGATCGGCACCTCGGCGAATTCATCGATAAAACTCTTCGCCGTGTCGTGTTCCAGCAGCGCGTACAACGCGCCGAGCGGATCATATTGAGCGTCGCCGGTGGCTTTGTCGATTTCATCCACCGTCATGACCGGATTCGCGTAGCTGCCATTCACGAGCGCGTCGAACACCTTGCCCGGCTTGGCGTTGCGCCATTGCGACGACGCTCCCGACAGGATCCAGCCAGCGGTCAGCGAACTCATTGCGAGGTAATGACACGACGTGCCGAGCAGCCGTGCAAGCTGCTTCGCGAAATGCGTCTTGCCGATGCCCGGATCGCCGAGCAGCAGCATTGGCATCAATTCCAGCCGATCCTCGGTTTCGAGACAGAGCGCGATCTGCTTGCGGATGTCGTTGAGCGGTTCGGCGAAATTCGGCAGGTCGGCCACCAGATCGTCGATGGACGGCATCCGGTTCGGCTTCACGCAAAAGCGCAAATTGCCGGCTTTGAGCATCTTTTCGTAGGTGGCGCGCAGCGCTTCGCTGCTGCCGTCGCTCAAGTCGTTCAATGCAGTTTCGACTTCGTCCAGGTCATAGACCTTGCTGAACGACGCCACGGCGAGTTCTTGTCTGACTACGGCGGTGCTCATTGCTTTTCCCCGTTTTGATGATCGGCAAATCCAGTTTATCGGCCATTAATGCGCACGCAAGCGAGCAGTCGCGCGCGTGTGCTGCTAATCGGGATAAATTCGATGGCATCAAGCAGGCGAGCCGTTCCGCTTGTATGATCGTTGGGCTGAGCGGGTTCGAAACGTGCGTCTGCGAGCACAGTGAACGGCCGCAGCATGGCGGCGTGTCGTTGCATTTTGTAATTTTCGCGAGTGACCGCAACTGGCTTGCAGGCTGAACCCCCGAGCGGTACGGATGTCAGAAAACAGCTACCCGGATCGACGAACGGGCGAGACGCCCGGACACAGAAAGGGATCAGGAGAAAAGCTCATATGTTGAAACACCACACGGCCGCGTTGTTTTTTTGCGCTTCGCTTGCAGTTCCGTTCAGCGCTTATGCGCAAAGCGCGCCGCCGCAATCGGTGAAATGGGAATTGCAGGTCTTGCAGGACGGTCAGCAGATTGACAGCTTCACCGGCACAACGGCCGTCGGGCAGGCCCGTACCGACACCCATCATCACGTGGTCAAGAACAATGTAGGCTGCGCGGACAAACCCGCGGGCGATATAGACTTGCAGCGCACCTTGACCCTCTCGCCCGTGCACGCCAACGCCGACGACATCACGCTGCAAATCGACGCGCAGGAAACCTTGCAGGACAGCACGGCGCCGGTCACGGTCGCCGGGTGCAAGCTCCCGCCTCAACCGCGGCAAGTCAATGCCGCACATCCTGGACTGGTACTGAAACCGGGCGAATGGTCGACATGGCAGATCGTCGATAAAAACCCGGTTCTCATCTACAAGGTCCGCGCGACGCTCGCAACGGCTGCGCAGTAAGGGCAACCCATCTAACGCATGCGAAACCCAGAACATTTCAACTCCGGCATTCCCTCCGCTCGCGAAATTCCCGATTTCGTGGCCGTGAGCTGGAACTTGCACAAGGGCCGGTCGCCGCTCGGTCTCCAAGCCTGGAACGCGATGCAGCGCTGGGTGCAATCCACCAAAGCCGACGCGTATTTTCTGCAGGAAGCCATGGCGCGCCGGATGCCGCAACCCGTGCTGGCGGCAAGTTTCGGTAATCCGCTCGATGCCCCCAGTGACGACATCTGGCATTGTCAGGCAACCGAAATCGCGACGTCGCTGGATCTGCAAATCGCGCTGGGACAGAACGTGTTCAAGCCGTCGTGGCGACACGGCAACGCGATTCTTTCGCCGCATCCGCTGGATCTGGGCGGCCGCTGGGATATCTCTGCGCACCGGTTTGAGCGGCGGGGTTTGCTGGTTGCGCGCGCCACGTTCGCCGGCCGTTCGGTCACGCTGCTGTGCGCGCATCTGGCGCTGACGCGCGCCGCGCGCTTGCGGCAAATGAACTGGATCGCGTTGTGGATACAGAAGGAAGCGCCTGAAGGCCCGCTCGTTCTGGCCGGCGATTTCAACGACTGGCGCAACGATTCCGTGCCGCTGTTCGCCGAACTCGGCATGAGCGAAGTCGCAACCATGCTCGGAGAGTCCGGGCGGACTTATCCGGCGTTTTCACCGGCGCTCGCGCTCGACAAGATGTTCGTGCGCGGCATGAAACCCGTGGAATGGATCACGCCGACGCAGGACACCGCGTGGCTGTCCGATCATCTGCCGTACATGGCGAAACTGCGGGTGGAATGATGGCGTTTCAGCGCTTTCTCTTTCTATTTAGCGCGCGAAGGTATCGGCGATTACGGTTTCTATTGCCGTAAACGACACGGGTTTCACCAGATGATGGTCGAACCCTGCGTCATGCGCTTTCTGGCGGTCACTGTCGGCGCCATAACCCGTCAGCGCAATCAGCAAGGCCGACTTCGTCTGAGCGCGCGTTCTGAGTTCGCGGGCAATGTCAAAACCATTCATGCCCGGCAAGCCGATATCCAGGATCACCACCTCGGGCGCGAATTCATCGACCATCGCGAGCGCGCTCGGGCCGTCGTGCTTGACGCGTACATCGTGGCCGAGCGTTTCTAGCAACATGGACATGGCTTCGGCTGCGTCGACGCTATCGTCAACGAGCAATACCCGCCTGGGAAGTCCAGGGCCGCCCGGGGCCCCTTCGGTCGTGTTCATGATGCCTTTCCCTCAATTCTGAGATTCTTGAATGTTCTCGCGCGCTGATTGAATCAAGCGCGCGGATAATTTCGAGATGATACCGGGAAAGTCGGTCAGCGCTCGTTTGCGGGACCACGAGGCTGCCATTTGAAGCGCGCCTGTATGCGCTCGCCGGGCAGCAAAACGCCGCCGCCGACGTCATCTTGCGGTGCATCGAGATTCAGGAAATTCACCGTGTTCGATACCGGCTCCACGCACAGCAAGTCGGGATGCGCTGCGGGCGCGTAAAGCACCATGTGGTTGAAAGGTGCGTCAGCGGTAAGGGTCACGCTGCGGTTCTCGTCCCGCCATTCGATCGTCGCCGATCCTGACCAGCCGGCGAAGTTGTTATCGAGATCGAAGGCGTCGGCGGACATTCCTTCCGCCGACGCCAGCATGGCCACACTGTCATGCGCGCTCAGGATCGTGGGCAGAAGGTCCGGCGTTGCGTGCCACATCGCGCGGACCTGGGTGTGGATGCGCGTCGATGGCGTGCGCGGATAGTACGGATGATGGCCCATGCCGAAGGGCATGGGTTTGCCAGACAGATTGCGGACGGATATCGTGACCTGCAAATCGCCGGCGTCAGTCAGTTCAACGCGCTGCATAGCTTCATACCGATACGGCCAGTGATGCGCGGGTTCATCGCCAGGCTCGTGGCTCAGACTCAATTCCACTGCATTCGCGCGCGCCTCGACCACCCCCCACGGGCGTCGCCATGCGTG
The DNA here is from genome assembly GCF_001544455.2 of Caballeronia sordidicola. Classification (GTDB taxonomy): domain Bacteria; phylum Pseudomonadota; class Gammaproteobacteria; order Burkholderiales; family Burkholderiaceae; genus Caballeronia; species Caballeronia sordidicola. The sequence goes on along the minus strand of NZ_FCOC02000017.1, from coordinate 92,235 downwards.
GCCGTGCAGCGCGTGATCGAACGCGTTGCCATCGCGGGACAAATCCACCGCTTCGCCGTTGAACACGAAGCGCGCGTCGCGCAGGCGGTTGCAATACGGAAGCAGCGGAAAGCTCGCCATGCCGAGCGGATTGCGGGCCGCAAGCGCTTCGGCCGAAGCGGGACGCAGCCAGTGAAGCGGCTCGTGCCGGTTCGTCAGGTCGTAGACCGCCGCAATCGCCCCGCCAATATGCGGCGCGATCAACGCGCGCCGATTCCCCGCGCGGAGTGCGATCAGCGCCGGATCGTTCAGCGCGATGCGAAACGCGTCGTCATCCGCGGCGTTCAATATGCAAACCGCTGGTAGCTTTCGTCGAAGCTGCGCGGCGTCCGGTCGACTTGCGGGTTGTATCGAAGCAGCCGTTTGGCGCGCGGCGGCAACGCCTCGAAGGTGGAGCGCGGCACCTGAACCTGAACCTCCGGCCGGAAATACCACGACCGGCTGTAGCCAATAACGACCATTGGCCGGGGGGCATCGGTGAGATTGGGGGTTCCACGATGCAGACCGCGAACGTCACGGATCATCACGTCGCCCAGTTTCATGGGCACGCGCTCCGCCGGATACGTGCCGTCGGCCAAGCCGGCCAGTGCGTCTTCCCGCGATATCCGATGTGTCCCGCGCGTGGTTTCCAGCGAGCCGTTCTGTTCATCTACATCGACGAGCGGAAAATTCACGGCCAACTGAAACGACGGCGTTTCCGCGAAGTTATCGAACAGAGGCGGCGTGTCGCGATGCCAGTCCTGAAAATCGGAGCCGTGCACGGGGGTATCGGTGGCGAGCTGGCACATGACCGGGTCCAGCCCGGCGATCAACTCGACAATGCCAAGCACGTCGTCATCGCAAAAAATGGCGGGATCGGCGAATTCGCCTTCGAACGGCAGCGTCACGTAATACCGGCCCGGCCCGCGATTGCCGCTGCCGCCCTTTTCGCGCGCCTGAATCACGTGCGGCGCGAACAGCGGCTCGAACGCCGCGCGCCATGCGCCGAGCGTCGCGCGCGGAAAATGATCCCGCAACAGCACGAAACCGTCGCGCTCGAAATCTTCTGCAAGCGCCTTGCGGGCGCGCTCGTCATAGCGGGCCATCTTTGTCTCCTGGAATTGCGCCACGTCATACGGCGCGGCCGGCGCGCATGTGTTTATGCCTTTCGTGTGGCCCCAGCCATGCGCACGTCCCGAGAATCGCATGACCAGCGCCGGATAGTCAATATTATTAGTAATAACACTTAGATAACATTGAATACGCTCTTAGCCTTTCCCATCAATGGTTTTCGAGCGTTGCTCGCTGGAAATATTAGTGTTACCGTCTGCGGCATCTGAAGACATGTTTGATTGCATCGATCACGCCGCTTTTGCGCGGCCCAGAAAATGAAAAAATCCACGCAACGCCGCCCGACGATGACGGACATCGCGAAGCTGACCGGCGTCTCGCAATCGACCGTTTCGCTCGTGCTGAACAACGCGACCAGCGCGAAGTTTTCCGACGCAACCCGCAACAAGGTGCTGAAAGCCGCGCAGGATCTCGGCTACCGGATGACGACGCGCGAACCGCTTGACGCAACGATCACGGCGGAAGAAAAGAACCTGATCGTGTATCTCGCCGATGAAATCTCGACGAGCCCGCATCCGGTCGTGAACATCGACGGCGCGCGCGATACGGCGTTCGCAAACGGCCGGATGCTGGCGGTCTACTCCACGCACGGCAACGCCGAAATCGAGCAGCAGGTTCTCGACGCCACGCTCACGAATCCGAACGTGCTCGGCGTGATCTACGCGACGGTGTACACGCGAAAAGTGAGCTTGCCGGCGGCGCTGTCAAAGGTCCCGACCGTGCTCCTGAACTGCTACACAAGCGACACAGAGCTTTCGTCGGTGGTTCCGGCGGAAGTCGCGGGTGGCCACGTTGCCACCGATTACTTGCTCAACGCGGGACACCGGAGAATCGGTTATGTGAACGGCGAACCGTGGCAAGACGCGTCGCGCGACCGGCTGAAGGGATACCGGATGGCGCTTTCCACGGCGGACTTGCCGTTCGCGCCGGAACTGGTGCGCGAAGGCGACTGGAGTTCCGGCTCGGGCTTCGAGCAGACGCTTTCACTGATGCGCGAACCGAATCCGCCCACGGCCATTTTCTGTGCGAACGACCTGATGGCGCTGGGCGCCATCGAAGCGCTCAAACAACTCGGTTTGCGCGTCCCGGAAGACGTTTCCGTGCTCGGCTACGACGATCAGGAAATCGCGCGGCACACGCATCCGCCGCTGTCCACGGTTGTGTTGCCCAACTACGAACTCGGCCGATGGGCGGTCGAAACGCTGCTGCAGGAAGAGCACAACCGCGCCGCCGGCGCACCAGTCCGGCGGCGTGTCGTTAAGCTCGATGGACCGTTGGTGGAGCGTGCGTCGGTAAGGGTATTCACCGAAGCAAAACAGCCCGCAATTAATAATATTAGCGATTGACCAATAATAAAACGCAGTGGAATAATCGTCGCACTTCGACTTTTTGAGACGGAGCAAGAGGACACGACGCAGCAACGCCGAAGCATTTAAAAAAGCAAGACCATCCATACCGGAGGAAGACATGCTGTCGCTTGAAAACCTGAAAACATGCAAGACCCCGTTCCGCGTGCTTGCCACGTCTGTGCTCGCGCTTTCCATGGCGGCGGCATTCGGCGTAGCTCATGCCGATGAATCCGGCTTGCCGAAGCTCGCGAACAAGAAACCGCTGCGTGTGGGTTTTGCGCAGACCGAAAGCAACAACCCGTGGCGTCTCGCCGAAACCAAGAGCTTCAAGGACGTGGCGGCAAAGTGCGGCTGGCAGATGGTGATGACCGACGCGAACAGTTCGGCATCGAAACAGGTCGCCGATATCCAGAGCATGATCGCGCAGCACGTCGACCTGATCGTGTTCCCGCCGCGTGAAGAAAAGCCGCTTGCGCCCATCGTGCTGCAGGCGAAGAAAGCCGGCATTCCGGTGATCCTGGTGGACCGCAACGTCGACCAGTCGGTGGCGAAGGCCGGCCAGGACTACATCACGTTCATTGGTTCCGACTTTATCGATCAAGGGCAGCGCGCGGCGAACTGGCTCGTGAAGACCACGGGCGGCAAGGGCAAGATCATCGAACTGGAAGGTTCGACCGGTGCGTCGGCGGCCAACGACCGCAAGAAAGGTTTCGACGACGTGATCGCGAAGAATCCGGGTCTGCAGATCATTGCTTCGCAGAGCGGCGATTTTGCTCGCGACAAAGGCCGGCAAGTCATGGAAACGCTGCTTCAGGCGCATCCCGACGTGACCGCCGTCTACGCGCACAACGACGAAATGGCGCTCGGCGCGATCGCGGCCATCAAGGCGGCGGGCAAGCAGCCGGGCAAGGACATCACCATTGTGACCATCGACGGAACGAAGGGCGGCATGGACGCCATCGCGGCCGGCGAACTCGGCGCGAGCGTGCAGTCGAGCCCGTTCTTCGGGCCGCTTGCGTGCGACGTGGCGCAGAAGTTCGCGAAGGGTGAAACCATTCCGCCGTGGGTGAAAGTTTCCGACCGCTTCTACGACAAGAGCAACGTGGCGCAAAGCATGCAGTACGGCTACTAAAGCTGTATAGCGACGCATCACTGGGTAACAAAGGTGTTTTGAAGCGGCGCGCCCGGTCTTTCGCCGGCCGTCGCTTCTTTTGTATCCGGCGGACCATCACGAAGGAGACGGATTCGATGAACACGCCCACTCAACCGCCGCTGCTCGACATGCAGGACATCGACATCAGCTTTGGCGGTGTGGCCGCGCTGCGGCACGCGCGGCTTTCGGTTTCGGCGGGAGAAGTGCACGCGCTGATCGGGCAGAACGGCGCGGGAAAATCCACGCTCATCAAGATCCTGACCGGCGCATACCGGCGCACGGCGGGCACGATTCGTTTCGATGGCCGCGAAGCCGATTTCCGCTCGCCGAAAGAGGCGCGAGAAGCCGGGATCAGCACGATTTATCAGGAGATCAATCTCGTTCCGTTCCGCTCGATTGCCGAGAACATTTTTCTTGGCCGCGAGCCGCGGCGGTTTGGTTTGATCGACTGGCAGACGATTCACCGGCGTGCGCAGGAACTGCTCGATTCGTTCGGCTTGCAGATCGACGTCAGCAAACCCGTACGCGAGTTTTCCACTGCAATACAGCAAATGGTGGCGCTTGCGCGGGCGGTATCGTCGGAAGCGAAGATGGTCATCATGGACGAATCCACCTCTTCACTCGATGAACGCGAAGTCGAATTGCTTTTCAGCGTCGTGCGGCGTCTGCGCGACGATGGCCGCGCGGTGATCTTCGTGTCGCATCGGCTGGACGAGTTGTATGCGTTGTGCGACCGCGTGACCGTCATGCGCGACGGGCAAACGGTCGCCGAAAGCCCGATGGCCGCGCTCGACAAGCTTCAACTGGTGACCACCATGCTCGGGCGCACGCTTGCAGCCGTCGTGCAGGAAGACAGCGCGGTGAAGGAAGCGAATCTGGCGAAGCGCGGAGCGACCGCGATCAGCGCGAAGAATATCGGCGCGGGCGCGAAAGTGACGGACGTCTCGCTCGATGTCCACGCAGGCGAAGCCGTGGGTCTCGCCGGCTTGCTGGGCTCGGGGCGCACGGAAACCATGCGGCTGATGTTCGGCGCGGACGCGGCCGAGCGCGGGGCGCTTTCCATCGATGGAAAGCCGGCCAACTTCAAGTCGCCGCAAGACGCGATTGCGCGCGGTATTGCGTATCTGACGGAGGATCGCAAGGGCGACGGAATCGTGCCGGAACTGTCCGTGCGCGACAACCTCACGCTCGTTTGTCTGCGCACGCTCACGCGGCACGGCGTTGTCGATGTCGCGAAGCAACGCGCGATTGTGGACAGGTTTATTGAATCGCTCGGGATCAAGCTGCGTTCGCCGGATCAGCCGATTCGCGAGTTGTCGGGCGGCAATCAGCAGAAGGTTCTGCTCGCGCGGTGGCTGGCGACAAACCCATCCTTGCTGCTGCTCGACGAACCCACGCGCGGCATTGACGTCGGCGCGAAAGCCGACGTTGCGAAGATCATCCGCGAGTTGCGCGACTCGGGGCTGGCGGTGTTGTTGTCGGCATCGGAACTGGAAGAACTGACGGCGGTCGCCGATCGCGCGGTCGTGATCCGTGATGGCAAGACCGTTGCCGAACTCGACGGCGCGCGCATGAGCGAGGCGTCGATCATGGACGCGATCGCATATGGATCGGGCGAAGAATCGGTGCTGGCGGAAGCCGTCGATGCCAAAGAAGGTCAACCATGAATCAGAAAACTCAGCCGGCCGCCGCCGTGGCGCCTGTCGGGCAAGCCGTGCAGAAGAAGAAATACCGCATCACGATCCAGCGCGAGATTGCGGTGTTGCTCGCCATGGTCGTCTTCAACCTGCTTTTCACGCAGCACTTCTGGTCGCTGCAGACGTTCAACGTCAACCTCACGCAAGTGGTGACGATCGTGATCGTCGGCATTGGGATGACGCTGGTCGTGGCGACGGGCGGTATCGATTTATCCGTCGGTGCTTCAATGGCAATAGCCGGTTCGCTCGCGCCGATGATCTTCATGAACGTCGCCGGGCCGTTCGGGATTGCACTGGCGTTTGTGTTGCCGGTTCTCGCCGCGGCGCTTTGCGGCGTGTTCAACGGCTTCCTGGTGACACGGCTTTCCGTGCAGCCGATTGTCGCCACGCTGGTGCTGTTTATTGCGGGGCGCGGCATTGCGCAGGTTTTCACGGATGGCAGCCTGCAAGCCTTCAACAATCCCGCGTTCCAGTGGATTGCATTGGGCCGCGTCGCGGGCGTGCCGGCGCAAGTGTTCCTGATGCTCGCGCTCGTCGTGATATTCGCGTGGATCGTGCGCAAGACCTTGTTCGGGCAGTATCTGCTCGTGACTGGCGGCAACGAACAGGCCGCGTATTTGAGCGGCATTCCGACCACGCGCGTGAAGATGATCGCCTACACGTTGTGCGCCGCGCTGGCGGGACTGGCCGGCTTGATTTCGATCTCCGTGAATTCATCGTCGGATGCGAATGTGATCGGCCTCGGTTCCGAACTCGATGCGATCGCCGCCGTCGCCGTCGGCGGCACGGCGCTGACGGGCGGCAAGGCTTACATAGTCGGGACGCTGATTGGCGCGCTGATCATCCAGTTGCTCAGGTACACCCTGCTCGCCCACGGCATTCCCGACGCAGCCGCGCTCGTTGTGAAGGCGGGCATCATCATTGCCGCCGTTTATGTGCAGCGGCGCCAGCGCTAGGGAGACATCGACATGAAAAAGAACCTTCCCATCCTGTTGGCGCTCGTGGCGCTGCTCGTATTCGGCGTGATCCGATACGACCATTTTGCGTCGGCCTACAACATCACCTCCTTCTGGCGATACAACTCGATGTTCGCGTTGATCTCCGTGGGCATGGCGTTTGTGATCATCACGGGCGGCATTGATCTGTCGGTGGGCGCGGTGGCCGCGCTGGCGAGCGTGGTGGCGGCGCTGGCGAGCCCGCATGGAGGCGTGGCGGGTGTGTTGGCGGGCGCGGGTGCAGGATTGGCGGTCGGCGTGTTGAACGGGCTCGTGATCACGCATATGCGAATCCTGCCGTTTATCGTGACGCTCGCGACTAGCCTTGGCGCGCACGGCATGGCGCTGTTGCTCGGCCATAACGACGCGGTTTCCATCGCGCCCGATTCCAGCTTTGGCAACTTTGGCCAGGGCGATTTGCTCGGCTTGCCAATACCGGGAATCGTCGCGGCCGTGGCTGCGGTTCTAGGCTGGCTCGCGCTCAGAAGCACGCGGTTTGGCCGCCACGCGCTGGCGATTGGCGGCAGTGAAGAAGCATCGCGGCTGATGGGCTTGAATGTCGACCGCACGCTGGTCCTGGTCTACGGGCTGAGCGGTCTGCTTGCTGGTTTGGCTGGCGCAATCCTCGCCGCGCAGTTCGGCGCCGGACAGCCGAACGAAGGCATCGGCTGGGAGTTGTTCGCCATATCGGCGGTTGTGCTGGGCGGGACATTGCTGACCGGCGGACAAGGATCGATAGCCATGACCATTGCAGGCGTTGCATTGCTCGGGCTCGTGTTCAACCTGCTGAACTTCGAGAATGGACTGGGCTTTATCAGCTTGTCGGCGTACTGGCAGTCGGTGATTCGCGGCGTGTTCCTGCTGCTGGTGATCGTGCTGCAGGCGCGGGTGCTGAGAAAACGCGTGACGGTGACGAAAGTGGCACATTGAACGGATACGGCAAATCAGTGCGCAAACTCTGGGATAAACAATCTGCTAACTTACGATGACCAACCCAAACCCGACGCTTCGCCATGTTCGACCTTTTCGACGATATCCCCAAGCCGGACATCGGCTGGCTTCCTGACTGGCTGGACGCGGCGACGGCCTCGGACACCATGGCGGCGTTGATCGATGAAGTCGTGTGGCAGCAGGACATCATGAATACGCCCGCCGGGAAAGTGCCGTTTCCGCGGCTCACCGCGTGGCAGGGCGATCCGGGCGCGGTCTATGTGTATTCGGGCATTCGCAACGTTCCCAAACCGTGGTCGCCGGCGGTTTTACTGCTGAAAACGAAAGCCGAAACCGCCGCGAAAACCGCGTTCAACAGCGTGTTGATCAACCGCTACAGGACCGGCATGGACAGCATGGGCTGGCACGCCGATAAAGAACGCGAACTCGGGCCGGAACCGGTCATTGCATCGGTGAGTCTTGGCACCACGCGAACCTTCGAGTTCCGCCATACAAAGACACGCCAGGTGCATGCGCTGAAACTGAACCACGGCAGTTTGCTCATCATGCGCGGACGCACGCAACTGGAGTGGGCGCATCGTGTGCCGAAAGAACCTGAGGCGCGCGGCGAGCGCATCAATCTCACCTTTCGCTACGTGGATGCAACGGCAAGCCCGCGCAGATAACACTCACCGCTTCGCGACGAAATCAATCTCCACGAGCGCATCGCGCGCCAGCCCCGTCACGCCGATGCACGTGCGCGCCGGCAACGGCTTGGGTTCGAAGTAGCTTTTGTAGACATCGTTCATGGCTGCGTAATCACGTTTGAATTCGGTCAGGAAAATCCGCACGCTGACTACGTTATCCAGCGACAATCCCACGCCCTCCAGCACGAGGATCAGGTTATCCATCACCCGGCGCGTCTGCGCCTGAACGCCTTCGGGCAAGGGCTTTGAATCGTCGTCGGGGTCCGTGGGCATCTGGCCGGTGAGGAACACCCAGCCATCGGCTTCGGCCGCGTGGGAAAAAGGCGCGACGGGCGTGGGAGCGGCGGCGACCATCGTGAAGGTGGGTAAAGTCATATGTGTTTCCTTGAAAAGGCACGGCCCGTTACCGTACCGGATCAAAATTACGGCCGCTTCGTAAAACGCGTCAAAATAGGGGCGTAACCATTTACACGAAGGCCCTGATGCTCCCTCTTCCCGTTCTCACCGATGTCGTCATCCGCATGTTCTGGGCACTCGCGATTGGCTGCGTTATCGGCGTGGATCGCGATCTGCACGGCAAGCCCACCGGCATGAAGACGCTCGGGCTCGTATCTCTTGGCGCGTGCCTGACGACCATGGCCGCGATGGGCTTTACCACTCAAAGCACGACGCTGAGCACGGATGTTTCCCGCGCCATTCAGGGCATTGTGACGGGCATCGGCTTTCTCGGTGCGGGCGTGATCGTGCAGACGCCAGGACAGCACCGGATTCGCGGACTGACCACGGCGGCGTCGATCTGGGTCACGGCGGCAGTGGGCATTGTTTGCGGACTGGGCGTGTGGAGCGTCGCTGTCATTGCGACATTGATGTTGATCGCGCTATTGATAATCGGCCGGAAAGTCGAGAAGGCGCTGCACAGGCAATGGATCGCGAAACCGGCTGCGGAGCGCGAAGCGAACACCGATCTTGAAGACCTCGGATGATCGCACGACCCTACAAAATCATTACAAATCAACGGCATGCGTCTTGCTCAATGGGAGCACCAACAGGACGATCCCATGCCCAAGAAAAAATCTTCCGCCCTTCCGGGCCCCAATGATCGTCAGGCGCGGCTCACTGCACGCCGCAACATGAAAATGGCCGAATCCGCGCACGCCTACGTGCGCGGCAACACGAGCAAATTCTATGAATGGCTCGACGGCATAGAAGGTCACACCTTGCCCGAAGGCCCGGCCATCTGGATTTGCGGCGATTGCCACACCGGCAATCTCGGCCCGGTCGCCAACACGGATGGAGACGTCGAGATCCAGATTCGCGACCTCGACCAGACGGTGATCGGCAATCCGGCGCATGACATCGTGCGGCTGGGTTTATCGCTGGCAACGGCGGCGCGCGGGTCCGACCTGCCGGGCGTCACGACTGCGCGCATGATCGAAGCGTTATCGGAAGGCTATGAACATGCGTTCGACGCCACCGCCAAGGATCGCCCGATCAAGAACGCGAAGCCTGAAGCGGTGCGCGTGATGATGAAGGAAGCCGTGCGGCGCACCTGGCAGCAACTAGCTATAGAGCGCATAGAGGACGTCGAGCCAAGCATTCCGCTCGGCAAGCGTTTCTGGCCGCTCGATAAAGAAGAACGCAGCGAGATAGAAGCCTTGTTCGAGCGTCGCGAGATTGCCGACATTGCCGTCGCGTTACGCAAGAACGCCGACGAGGAAAATGTCTCGGTCATCGACGCCGCGTATTGGGTCAAAGGCTGCAGTTCGCTGGGGCGTCTGCGTTATGCGGTGCTTCTCGACGTGGATGGTGGCGCGGTGGAAGGCGACGACCTGTGTCTTATCGATATCAAGGAAGGGCTGAAGGCTGCCGCACCGCGTTATCCCGGCCAGGACATGCCGCGCGATAACGGCGAGCGCATTGTGGAAGGCGCGCGGCATTTGACACCGGCGCTCGGCGAACGCATGCGCTCGGCGCGGCTGAACGATCGCTCCGTGGTGATTCGCGAACTCCTGCCGCAGGACATGAAACTGACGGTCGAGCAACTGACGCAAGAAGAAGCGATGAAAGCCGCGCGTTTCCTCGCAATGGTAGTTGGCAAGGCGCACGCGCGGCAAATGGACAAGGCGGGACGACGCGCGTGGTTATCGGAATTGCGGCGGGCGCGCAGCAAATCGCTCGATGCGCCTTCGTGGCTCTGGAAAAGCATCGTGGCGCTGGTGAGCAGTCATGAGGCGGGTTATCTGGAACATTGCCGGCGGTATGCGCTGACGCCAGCTTTATGACGTAGCAACAAAAAAGGCCGCTCGGTTCTGCGAGCGGCCTTCGGCAAATCAGTATCCGTGGCGATCATGCCAGCGATGCTCACGCCACTCATGATGCCGCCATTCACGGCGGCGCCATTCGCGTTCACGCCAGCCATCGTCACGATAGCCACCGTAACCAACCACCACGGGCGGCGGCGGTGCATAAACGGGCGCCTGCTGCGCGTAATATCCTGGTACGCCAATCCCCACGTCCACGTTGACATGCGCGGAAGCTGCCGCCGATGCCATCAGGACGCCCAGCCCCAGTACCGCACCCAGTATCTTCTTGTTCATCTAGTCTCTCCGCGCACTTGTTTGTGCTCTTGGCTTTTGCTTGTTTACGCAACCAAGTGTAGGAGCGGCATTCAGATACAGGTGCTACGGGAATGCGATAAAAGTAACCGGGCGTATCTTGAAAAGTCCGAATCAGAAGCCAGCCGCCAATCCATCTCTCCGGCTATCGCTCGCAGCAACGTAGCCGCGCTCGGGATCGTTACGGTCCAGCTTCCAGATGTACTGCCCGGAACCAAAGTCCATATAAGGATCATCGACGGATTTGATCGTGTGGCCGTATTCCTGCAGCGCCTTCACCGTTGCCGTATCCAGCGTCGCTTCAACGTCCACCGTGAAATCGCGATTGACCTTCCAGCGCGGTGCATCGCAGGCGGCTTGCGGTTGCTGGCCGTAATCGAGCATGCGCACGATGGATTGCAGATGCCCTTGCGGCTGCATGTCGCCGCCCATCACGCCGAAACTCATCACGGCCTCTTGCGCGCCATTCACCTTTTGCGTGAGGAACGCCGGAATGATGGTATGGAACGGACGCTTGCCGCCTTCGACCACGTTCGCGGACTTCGGGTCCATCGAGAAACCGAAGCCGCGATTTTGCATCGCAATGCCCGTGTCCGGCACGACCACGCCCGAACCGAAGCCCATGTAGTTCGACTGGATGAAACTCACCATCATGCCGCGCTCGTCCGCCACCGACATATAGATGGTCCCGCCCGCCGGCGGCATGCCGAAGTCGAAGTGCTTGGCCTTGTTCGGATCGATGAGTTTTGCGCGCTCGCTGAGATACGCGTCGTCGAGCATCTGCTCGGGCGTGACATCCATTGAACGCGGATCGGCGACGTACTGGTAGACATCGGCGAAAGCGAGCTTCATGGCTTCGATCTGCAAATGCTGCGACTCGATCTTGTCCACGGTCAGCGCCTTCACGTCGAACTTGTCGAGAATGCCAAGCGCGATCAACGCGGCAATGCCCTGCCCGTTCGGCGGAATCTCATGCACGGTGTAGCCGCGATAATCCTTCGATATCGGCTCGACCCAATCCGCCTTGTAGTTGCGCAGATCGCTGGCTGTCATCGCGCCGCCGTGCTGCTTCGCGAACGCCGCGATCTTCTCGGCGATCTCGCCTTCGTAGAACGCGCGCGGACCTTTCTCCGCGATGGTGCGCAGCGTCTTCGCGTGTCCCGGATAACGCATCAGTTCGCTGATTTCCGGCGCACGGCCGCGCGGCATGAAGGTCTCGGCGAAACCGGGGTAATCCTTCAGTTCGGGAATTGCCGCCGCCCATTTATACGCAACAATGCTCGCGACCGCGTGCCCGCGCTCGGCAATTTCTATGGCCGGTTCCATCAAATCGGCGAACGGCAGCGTGCCGAATTTTGCGTGCAGCGCTTCCCATCCCGCGATCACGCCCGGCACCGTTGCTGCATCCCAACCGCGCTTCGGATTGTTCGCAATGCCGTTCTGCTCGCCATACTTGTTCTTGAAGTAATCGACATTCCACGCCGCCGGCGATACACCCGACGCGTTCAGTCCGTGCAGTTTCTTGCCGTCCCAAACGAGCGCAAACGCGTCCCCGCCAAGACCGCACGATACCGGCTCGACCAGCGTGATGGCAGCGGCGGCGGCAATGGCGGCATCGACCGCATTACCGCCCTTCCACAACATGCGCAGGCCAGCTTGCGCGGCAAGCGGATGCGAAGTCGACACAATATTGCGCGCGAACACCGGCAAGCGCGGCGTGGGATAAGGGTTCTGCCAGTTGAAGCGGGTCATGGGAAATTCGTCCCTTTGAGTAGTGAAAGTGTTGCAGTCAGGCGTTGTTCAAAGCTCACGCGGATCGAGCGCGTCGCGCAGTCCATCGCCTAGAAGATTGAAGCCGAGGACCGCAAGGAAGATCGCGATACCGGGGAATATCGACATCCAGGGCGCCTGGCTCACGAAGTCCTTGGCGGTGTTCAACATCGATCCCCAAGACGGCGCGGGCGGCAATTGCCCCAGTCCGAGGAACGACAGGCTGGCTTCCGCGATGATAGCCATGGCAATGGTCAGACTCGCCTGCACGATGATCGGCGGCAGCACGTTGGGCAAGATGTACCGGACGATGATGCGAAAATGGCCGAGCCCGATCGCGCGTGCGCCTTCCACGTAATCCTCCGCCTTGACGCTGATTGCCTGGCCGCGCGTGAGGCGCACGAAGCGCGGCATGGCCGAGACGCCAATAGCGATCATTGCGTTGGTGAGGCTCGGGCCGAGGAACGCAGCGAGCGCGATCGCGAGGATCAGGAACGGAATGGAAAGCAAGGCGTCGGTGAAACGGGAGATGACGCCATCGACGAACCGGCCGAAATAGCCTGCAAGCAAACCCAGCGGCACGCCGATCACGACCGCGATTCCCACCGACACAACGCCCGCCAGCAGGGAAGCCCGCGCCCCCCAAAGCAGACGCGTGAGGACGTCGCGGCCGAGTTCATCGGTTCCGAACCAGTGACTCGCCGAGGGCGCCTGCCGCACGGTCATGAAGCTCGCCTGAACGGGATCGTAGGGCGAAAGCCAAGGCGCGAATACCGCAACGAGGATCACCAGCAGCACGATCACCGCGCCCGCAACCGCCGCGCGATTGCGCATGAAGCGGCCCAGCGCGCGGTTGCGCTTACGCGGCAACACGGCTTCCACAATGGTCGCCATTAGCTTCTCCTCAAGCGCGGATTGAGGAGGATGTACAGCACGTCCGCGAACAGATTCACCACGATAAACCCGACCGCCGTCACCAGCACCACGCCTTGAACGACAGCGTAATCACGATTGAAAACCGCATCGACAACCAGTTTGCCGAAGCCTGGAATAGTGAACACCTGCTCGGTCAGCACCGCGCCCGCGAGCAACTCGCCGAACAGCAAGGCCAGGACCGTGACAATGGGAATCAGCGCATTGCGAAAGCCGTGCTTCACAACAACCGTGCCCTTCAACAAGCCCTTCGCGCGCGCGGTCCGGATGTAGTCGCTGCGCAGAACGCTCAGCATTGCGCTGCGCGTATGGCGCATCAATTGCGCGCCGAGCGCCGCGCCAAGCACGAACGCGGGCATCAGCATGGTCTTGATGCTCAGCCAGAAATCTTCCGCCGGAGAAACATAGCCCGATGACGGCAACAACTGCCACTTCACCGAAACAACAAAGATCAAGATGATCCCGAGCCAGAAATTGGGTATCGACATGCCGGTGAGCGCGAGAATATTCGCGCCGTAGTCGAGCGCGCGTCCCTTGTTCGCCGCCGATAAAACCCCGAGCGGAATGCCAATGCCAATGGCAATGATCATCGCCATCACGGCGAGTTGCAGCGTCACCGGCAGCTTCTGCGCAATGAGCTTCGTCACCGGCACATCGGTTCGCAGCGACGCGCCCAGGTCGCCATGGAAAATATCCCGTACCCATAAAACGTATTGCACGGGCACGGGTTCATCGAGGTGATATTTCAGCCGCAACGTTGCGATGACTTGCGGATTCTGGTCTTCGCCGGCCATCGCCAGAACCGGATCGCCGGGCAGCATTTTTTGCAGGCCGAAGATCATCATCGACACCAGGATCAGCGTCGGGATTGCAACGAGCGCGCGGTTGGCGATGATTCGCAACATGAGCGCGTTATCCCTTGATGCTCACGCCGCGCAGACGAATCAAGCCGTCAGGATAAGGCGTGAAACCCTGCACTTTCTTCGACATTGCGTACGGCCACGGCTGCGCGTAGAGATAGATGATCGGGTCTTCGTCGGCGAGGATCTTTTGCGCGGCGTCGTAGGCCGTCTTGCGATCGGCGACCGTGGACTTCACGCGGGCGTCGTCCAGCAGTTTGTCGACATCGGGATTGCAATAACGCCCGTAGTTCAGGTTGCCCTTGCACGTCACGAACTGATGCAGATTGCCATCCGGGTCCGTGCGGCCCGACCAGCCGAGATACAACAATTCGAAGTCGCCTTTGGTCGACGCGTTGAGCGCGGCCGCGTAATCGGTCGGGCGCAGCTTCAGGTTGATGCCGGCCTCCGAAAGCATGGCTTGCAGCATCTGCGCCATCTGGTTCGACACCGTGTTATTGCCGAACGTCAGTTCAATGTCGAGCTTCTCGAAACCCGCGGCTTTCAGCAATGCTTTTGCCTTCGGGATATCGCGTTTGGTGGTTTGCAGCGATGCATCGAAGTACGGGCTGTTCTTCGGAATCGCCTGGTTGATCGGCGCGAAGATGCCGCCGCCAATCACCTGATTGATCGCGTCGCGGTCGATCGACAACTCGAACGCCTCGCGCACGCGCTTGTCCTTGAACGCTTTCGGCGCGCGCGCTCCGTTCGATACGTTAAACGTGAGATCGTAGAAACCTAAACCGCTCGTCGATATGAAGTTGAGGTTCTTGTCGCTTTTCACCGATGCCACGTCGGAAGGCGCAAGACGTTCCAGCATGTCGAGCGACCCCGAGCGCAGGTTCGCGAGACGCACGGTGCTGTCCGGAATCGGCTGGAAGACGACCTTCTGGATCGGGTATTTGCCGGCGTCCCAATAGCCCGCGAATTTCTCCAGCACAACGCGATCATTCTGCACGCGCTGCACGAACTTGTATGGGCCCGAGCACACCGGATGCGTGGTAACGCCCGCGTCATCGGTCAGCGTCTTGGGCGCGAGCATCATGCCGGCGCGATCCGTAAGCGTGGCGAGCAACGCGGCGTCGGGCGCTTTCAAAACAATCGCGACGGTGCCTGGATCGACCACGTCCACATGATCGATCGACGCCAGCTCGCTCTTGCGATTGCTCGCGGGCATGGAACGCGAACGGTCGAGGTTGGCTTTGACGGCGGCGGCGTCGAACGGTTCGTCGTCGTGAAATTTCACGCCCTGACGCAGCTTGAACGTGAGCGTCTTGTTGTCGGCGCTCATGCTCCAGGAGGTCGCGAGCATGGGCACGATCTTCAGGTCCGGCCCAATGTCCACCAGCGAATTGCACAGCGAACTGAACACAATCCGGTCGACCACCTGGCTGCTTCGCGCGGGGTCGAGCGTGCCGATATCGTCCTGCAAGCCGATACGGATGGTCGAGTTCGACTGTGCCATGACGGCGCTGGTGCTGGCGGCGAGCGCCGCGGCCAAGAGAATCTTTCGCATCTGAATTTCCCCGTTTTATCGTGTATTCGAATGTTCTTTGAGCGGTTCTTTAAGCGCGCCATCAATGACGCCCTGACGCTGCCGATACACCGCGAGCCGCTCGGTCAGCTTCGGACTCACAATGGAAACAAGCGGCGCACCGCCGCCCGCGTTCTGGATTTCGCGCCAGAAATGGCAAGCCACGCGATGCCCGTTCGGCAAGGTTTCGTTGACCGGCTGTTCGTCGGCGCACCGCGCTTTTGCGTGCGGGCATCGTGGATGAAAGCGGCATCCCGAAGGCGGCGAAGTCGGGCTCGGCAAGTCGCCCGCAAGCGCCGCCTTGCTGCGGCGCTGACGCGGACTGCTTGCCGGAATTGCCTGAAGCAGCGCTCGCGTGTAAGGGTGCAAAGGTTGATCGAAGAGATCGTCGACGTCCGCCATCTCCACGATTTCGCCCAGATACATCACCGCGACGCGATCGCTCATATGGCGGATCACCGCGAGATCGTGCGCGATCATGATCAGCGTGAGACCAAGTTCCTGCTTCAGCGATTCAAGCAGGTTAATTACTTGCGCCTGCACGGACACGTCGAGCGCGGACACGGGTTCGTCGCCGACAATCAGTTTCGGCTCGCCTGCCAGCGCGCGCGCAATGCCGATCCGCTGCCGCTGGCCGCCCGAAAATTCATGCGGATATCGTTCGGCATAGCCCGGTTGCAATCCCACCGTGCGCAGCAAATCGGCGACGCGCGCCTGAAGCGCCGCGCCTGTCGCGAGACCATGCAATGCAATCGGCTCGCCGATAATCTGTCCCACCGTCATCCCCGGATTCAGCGACGCAAACGGGTCCTGGAAAATGATCTGCATCTCGCGGCGCAAACGCCGCATGGGTTCGGTGCCCAGATGCGTGATGTCCTTGCCCTGATAGATCACGCGTCCTTCGGTGCTGTCTATCAGGCGCAGCAACAGGCGTCCAAGCGTCGACTTCCCGCAGCCCGATTCCCCGACAATGGCAAACGTCTCGCCCTGCTGCACGGAGAACGACACGCCGTTGACGGCATAGACGGTCGGCGCACGCGTGAACAGGCTGCGCGTGCCGCCAAAGTGCTTGGTCAGTTCCTGCGCTTCGATGATGGGCGGGTTCATGCAGCCGCCTCGTTATACAAAGCCACGGGCTCGACCGGCGCGACCCAGCACGCAACAC
This sequence comes from Caballeronia sordidicola, assembly GCF_001544455.2. Taxonomy (GTDB): domain Bacteria; phylum Pseudomonadota; class Gammaproteobacteria; order Burkholderiales; family Burkholderiaceae; genus Caballeronia; species Caballeronia sordidicola. Next base: position 75,339 of record NZ_FCOC02000017.1, on the reverse strand, counting down.
GATGCGAGCCATCGATCATCTTGTCGGGCGGCACTTGTTCGATACACCGCTGCTCCACGAGCGGACAGCGCGGCGCGAACCGGCAGCCCCTCGGCATCTGTTCCGGCGACGGCACCGATCCGCGAATCGTCGCCAACGCGCCTTCGCGTTTTCCCACCGATGGAATCGCGCCCATCAAACCGATGGTGTACGGATGTTGCGGGTCATCGAAGATTTCATCCACCGAACCGTATTCCACGATCCGCCCCGCATACATCACGGCGACGTGATCCGCGACTTCCGCAACCACGCCCAGGTCGTGCGTGATCAGGACCATTGCCGTGCCGGTTTCGGCCTGCAGGTTGCGCACGAGCAATAAAACCTGCGCCTGGATGGTGACGTCGAGCGCGGTCGTGGGTTCGTCGGCAATCAGCAGTTGCGGGCGGTTGGCGAGCGCCATTGCAATCATCACGCGCTGGCGCATGCCGCCCGAGAGTTCGTGCGGATAAGCATCGAGGCGTTTTTCCGGCGCGGGAATGCGCACGAGGCGCAGCATTTCCAGCGCTTCCTTGCGCGCCGCCGCGCCCTTCAATCCACGATGCCGCTGCACGCACTCCGCAATCTGATGCCCGATGGTGAACGCCGGATTGAGCGACGTCATGGGCTCCTGGAAGATCATGGACATGCGGTTGCCGCGGATATCGGCGAGTTCGCGTTCGCTGAGCTTGAAGAGATCACGGCCGTCGAACATCGCCTTTCCCGCGACGATATTTGCTGGCGGGCTTGGCAACAAACCCATCATCGCGAGCGACGTGACGCTTTTCCCGCAGCCCGATTCCCCGACAATGCACAAGGTCTCGCCCGCGTTCACGGCAAACGAGACGTCTTCGACCAGGTTGGGCACGTTCGCGGTGCGCGAGAATTTCAGCGAGAAACCGCTGACTTCGAGTACTGGAGTTTTCGTGGGCTGATTGGAAAGCGGCTTATTCAACATCGACAAATTTCAACACTCCGCGGCGTGGCAAGACAAGCGGCGAACTGCGCCATAGCTTAAGCGTAGTCGCCCAACATTCATGTTCATTATGTCCGGCGCAAAGCATCAGGAAATATTAAACTTTCTTTTCGACACTTAATGTTTCCTTGAATAACGCCGATGCCGACCATCCGGATGCTGAAGACTTTTCGCGCGGTCGTAAGGACGGGTTCCTTCGCCGCTGCCGCCGACAAGGTTGCGCTCACGCAAGCCGCCGTCAGCTTGCAGATGCGCGGCCTGGAACAAGCGCTCGGCCGGCAGCTTTTCGATCGCAGCGCGAGGCAGATTGTGCTGAGCCGCCAAGGGCACGAGATTCGTTCGAAGGTGGAACAGATCCTCGATCTGCTCGATGAACTCGAGGCCACGCCCGCCGATTCCATGCAGGGACCGGTCGTGATCGGCGCGGTGGTATCGGTGATTGGCGCGTTGTCGCTCGGCGTGGCGAAGTTGAAAACTGCGCATCCGGGGCTCGACGTGCGCTTGTTGTCAGCGCGCTCGGACGAACTCGCCGTGATGGTGGAGCAGGGCGAAGTGGATATCGCCGCGGTCGTCGCGCGGCCCGATCAGACGCTGCCCGACACGCTGAAATGGACGCCGCTCTATACGGAACCGCTGATGCTGGTCGTGAGCCGCGATATCACCGATACCGATCCGCGTCGCATTCTGGCATCGAATGGATTCTTGAGGTTTGACCGGCGGGTGCGCACTGGCGTGGTCGTGGACCATGCGCTGACGGCACTCGGGCTGGAGGTGAAGGAATATCTGGAGCTGAATTCAATTGAAACGATAGTCGCGCTCGTCAGGAAAAACGTAGGCGTGACGGTATTGCCGGAACTGCATCGGGCGGGATGGCAGGCTGATCCTTCGCTGCGGCTGATTTCGATTGCGCAGCCGCCCATTTTGCGGACGGTCGGAATGATCGAGCGGGCTTCCTATGGGCGAAGCAGCATTACCGCGGCGATTATCGAGACGCTTCACGGCTGATTTTTCCCAGTTGGTCCGGGCATCTCATTATTCGCATATCCCGAAAACAGATTTGCGACTATCAACCACAATAAACCGATAGTAAGGGTATACACTGCATTTCATCGACGCAGTGAGCAGAACAAATCAGCCACTGCGCCCCTTATCACTGAATATCGGAGCGCATCATGAAAAAGAATCTTATTGCCACGTTGTTGATCGCCACTTCCGCAGCCTTGGCTGCGCCCGCATTCGCCAGCAGCGGTTACGGCCCGGCGCCGTCGTATAACCCGACGGTCGGCGCGCCCGCTTCGCAACGCGGCCAAAGCGCACAAACCGTCGCCGCTGAAAACGCACAAGCCAACGCCGAAGCAAAGTCCTACGGCGGCGTGCAAGACACGCAATCGCAATCGGGCAGCCGCGTCCGCGCGAACACCACGCAATCGCTGTACTCGCATAACTAAGTTTGATGAATTTGCTCAAAGCCGCGATCGTCAGACTGACCCACATCCGCGACTCACGCAAAACGTAGGAAGCGGGAATGCCAATGCCGGATGAACTACACGTTCATCCGGCATTGGTTTTTGCGTGGAGCGAAAAGCTTCGGTAAGACATAGGCTCGCGCGATTGCCGCAGCTTAATGTTGCCTTAAGGATCGAGCGCTATCCTAAAGTCTTGATCCCCCTGTAGTACCCCTCTAAGGCCGCCCAGCGGCCTTCTTTTTTGGCCCTGCAAATGAAGACGCTTTGGCAATTGTGTGTGGTTGCAGCATGTCTCATTGGCGGCGTTGCCTTTGCGGTGGCGATTTTCTCCGCGATTCTGCACATTGCCTGAATTCAAGCGCCCCTCTTCAATTGCGCCTGCATGTTGAACGCAAGTCTCATAGGTTGCCATTCGGCGCTCGTTGCATTCGGCAACGGCTGCTGAAAACTCGCCATCAACGCATTCCATTCCGTGACGCGCGGATGCGCATCGGGGCCGGCGACGAGTTTATCCGGGCTAAAATCGGGTCCGGTTTCGATCAGCATGACAAGCCGCGTTTCGCGCCGCCAGATCGTCATATCGATAATGCCCGACGCCTTCAACGCCTCCAGCACCTCGGGCCAGACAGCTTCGTGATATTCATCGTATTGCGCGATCACCGCGGGGTCGTCGCGCAAGTCGAGCGCCAGGCAATGGCGGCTAACGATTGCAATCATGATTCATGCCGCCGCGCGGCCATCCACGCGAACATACGTGCGCTGCGTTCCATGAATCGCGTCCCAATCCCAGTCGATCCCAATACCCGGTTCCATTGGCGCGACCGCATAGCCTTGCTCGATCTGGACCTGCTTGCCCGTCAACGCGTCGAGTTGCGGAATGTATTCAAGCCACGTTGCGTTAGGCACGGCGGCGCACAGACTCACATGCAACTCCATCAGGAAGTGCGGGCAGATCGACACGTTCATGGTTTCCGCGAGATGCGCAACCTTGAGCCACGGCGTGATCCCGCCAATGCGCGCCACGTCCGCCTGCACGATCGAGCATGCATCCCCTTTCAGGTAATCAGCGAACTGCGCCGGGTGATACATCGATTCGCCGACGGCAACGGGCGTTGAGCTTGCCGCATTTAAACGCCGATGCGCGGCGATGTTTTCAGCGGGCATAGGCTCTTCGAGCCATGCGAGACGCAGCGGTTCGAATGCGTTTGCACGCCGGATGGCTTCCGACAACGTGAAGCCCTGGTTTGCATCGACCATGATCTCGAAGTCATCGCCCATGGCTTCGCGAACCGCTGTGAGCCGCCGCATGTCTTCCGCCAGATGCGCGCGGCCAACCTTGATCTTCGCGCCATGAAAGCCAGCGTCGCGCGCCTGCACGGTTTGATCGACGAGTTCCTTATCCGGCAAATGCAGCCACCCGCCCTCGGTGGAATACGTGCGCGTGCGCGGCTTTGCGCCGCCCGCCGCAATCCACAAGGGGATGTTTGCCACCCGCGTATTGCGGTCCCACAAGGCGGTATCGATAGCCGCGAGCGCCAGGCTCGTGATCGCGCCGACCGCCGTGGCGTGCGTGTGAAAAAACAGGTCACGCCAGATTGCTTCGTACTCCGCTGGATTTCGGCCAATCAGACGTGGTGCGAGATGATCGTGCAATAGCGCAACGATTGACGACCCACCCGTGCCAATGGTGTACGTATAACCCGTGCCTGTGCTGCCGTCGCTGCAATGGATCGTGACGAGCACCGTTTCCTGGACCACGAACGACTGGATTGCGTCCGTGCGTTTTACCTTGGGTTGCAGGTCGACCTGACGAATGTCGATGGTATCGATAGTTGTCATTCTTCTATTTCCTCTCAGCTTGATTCAACCCTTGACGCCGCCGAGCGTCAGGCCCGCGATCAAGTGTTTCTGCACAATGAACGTCAGCACGATTGCCGGAATGATGATGATCACGGCCATTGCACACATGCCGGCCCAGTCGACGGAGAACTGCGCGGTAAAGTCCATGAGCCCAACGGGCAATGTCTTGGTGTCGGGGCTTCGGCACAACTGCGTGGCGAGCGCGAACTCGTTCCAGCTCGTGAGAAAAGCGAATATGCCCGCCGACGCAATGCCGCTTTTTGCAAGCGGCAACTCGATGCGCCAGAATGCTTGCCAGCGATTGCATCCATCGATTTGCGCGGCTTGCGACAACTCGATCGGAACCTCGCGAAAGAAGCCATCGATGAGCCATACGGTGAACGGCACGTTCATCGCGAGATAGACCAGAATTACGCCAATGCGTGTATCGAGCAGCCCCGTCCACGCCCAAAGCATGAAGATAGGCAACGACAACGCAATGCCCGGAATGGCGCGCGTGAGCATCAGCGTGACGAACATGAGCTTCTTGTGCTTGAAGTCGAAGCGCGCGAATGCGTAGCCGCCAAGTATGCCCACGGCAAGCGCGGCAACCGTGCTCACGCAGGAGATGATCACGGAATTAATGAAATACTGGCTGATGGGCAGCGACGCCATCTGCCCATAGCCGAACATGCTTTTGAAGTTATCCAGTGTGTAACTCGATCCAACCAGCGGCGATTGATTCGAGAGGATCGCCACGTTGGACCTGAACGCGTTGAGCACGACCCAAAGCCCGGGCAAACAGATGATCGCCATGACGATAAACACGCCGAACCACATTGCCGACTTGCGCATGAATGCGCCTTTGATTGCCATATCGCTCATGATGTCAGGCTGGCCCCATGTGTTTGCGCGCACCGCTTAGCTTGCGGAAAAAATACAGCGTGAAGAGAATCGACACGAGCACCGAAACGTACGCAATCGCGTTTGCATAACCCATGCGCGAATCGTCGTAGGCAATGCGGCCGACCATCGTCCAGAGCAACTCCGTGCGTCCGCCCGGACCGCCGTTCGTCATGATGCGCACGATGTCGTAGGCGCGGCCGACATCGAGTGAGCGAATCGTCATCGATATATAAACGAATGGCATCAGGTACGGCAGCGTCACGTACCTGAAGGTTTGCCACGACGTGCAGCCATCGACCTTCGACGCTTCTATGGGGTCCTTTGGCAACGCCATCAAACCCGCGAGCAGGATCACCGCGAAGATTGGCGTGGAGTTCCAGACCTCCGCCGCGATCAACGACGCAAGTGCCGAGTTTGCATCGACAAGAAACGGAAACGCCGACTTGGCGCCGAACAACGTCTGCATCAGGTTGTTCACAATGCCTGTGCTGTCGTTGAGCATGAACTTGAACTGGAAGCCGACGAGGACCGGCGAAAACATCATGGGAAACATCATCACCGTGCGCAGTGCGCGCTGTCCCCTGGTCACCTGATTGAGCAGCAGCGCAACGCCAAGGCCAAGCAGGAGTTCCAGATTCAGCGCGACGGTCAGGAACAGGATCGTGCGTCCGAACGCGGCCCAGAAGTCCGCGTTCGCAAACGCACGCCCGTAATTGCGCCAGCCGATCCAGTGCGAAAGCGTGTCCGGATCAGTGAGACGGTAAGCCGTGAAGCTCGTATAAAACGAGAACAACAGCGGCAGCACAACCACTAACCCGACTGCGAAAAACGCGGGCAAAAGCAGTTTGACCGGCAGCGGAATACGCCAGCGCGGTGTTGCCAGAGCGGGCTCGCCGCCGATCGAATAAGGCGTGTTGGATTGCATCGGAAGCCTGGAGTCGTTTCGGTTGGATCAAGCGTTACTGGTCCGCCGCGTCCTGCATGATGTCCGCAACTTTCTTCGCGGCTTTGTCGAGCGCTTGCTGCGAGGTTTCATCGCCAATGATCGCCTTCTGCAACTCCGGCCATAACGCATTGGAAATTTCGTTCCATTGCGCAATGCGCGGCGGTGTGAACGAGTCTTCCTTTGCGGCTTGGCTAAACGTGGCAATTGCATCCGCCATGAAGTGATCGTCCTTCGTCTTGAACTCCTGGACGATGGCTTGCTGCGCATCCACGCGCGAAGGAATGGAGCCGAGCCGCGCTTCAACCAGTTGCGAATCCTTGCTTGTCAGAAACTGGATAAAGCTCGCCGCCACTTCCGGCCGCGCGCAGACTTTGGTAATGGAGAAGCTATGCGAACCGGACCAGCCCGGCCGCTTGTTCGCGGCGCCCAGCGGCGCGCGGACCACGCCTACATTGCCGGCGAGCTTCGACGTCTTGGGGTCGTTATAGAACGACGCAAATCCCGGCCAGTCGAGATCAAGCGCGACCTTGCCCGATGCAAAGTTATTGCCCAGATCGTCCCAGACATAGCTTGGAACGCCCTTGGGCACCACGCCGGCTTTATAGAGATTCACGAACCAGTCAAGCGTCTTTACGCCGGCCGGTGAATTGAAGACCGGCTTCATCTTGCCATCGAGTAACTGGCCGCCGTTTGCGACCAGCAGCGAATAGAACGTGCCTGTCAGCGCCTCGTCCTTGCCGGGGAATTGCGTTCCATAGAAATTCGGCGCCTTGGTAAAGAACGTGGCTTGCTGCGTGAACTCGGCAAAGTTCTTTGGCGGCGCGAGATCCTGACCAAACTTCTGCTTGTAGGCACCGCGATTCGCGGGATCGGTGTAGGCAGTCTTGTTGTAGTAGAGCGCTTCAATGTCCGTCGACCTCGGAATCTGCACGAGTTGCCCCTTCACCTCGGACTGCTTCAATAGCGCCGGCGCGAACGCCGCGAGATAGTTCGCGGGGAACAAGCCTTTGAGATCACGGAAGATCGGGTATTGCGCGGAAAAGTTCGTGTGATTCGAGGACACGCAATAGTCGATATGCTGAGACGCAATGTCCTGCTTCAACTCGCGATCAAGCTCGAAGTGACTCTTGCGCGAGATGATCTCGACCTTCGCGCCAGTTTCCTTTTCCCAGAGCGGAATACGCGTGTAAAGCGCTTCGTATTGCACGCCGCCAATCAGCTTCACGCGCAGCGTATAGCCTTTGTATTCGTTCTCGGCGCGTGCAGCGGTTGTTGCGGCCAGGCTTGCTAGAGCCAGCACGGATACGGCGATCTTCACCGCGGTTTTCATCGAGTCTTTACGCATGGTGCATCTCCTTTGTTATATGCCGTGACGTCTCGCGCCAGAGCTTTCGTGTGTTCTTCTAGCGCAGCCTGCGGCCGGTTCCGGTATCGAAGAGCAGTGTGTTGTCCAGCTCCGCGGCGAGCCGAACGCTTTGTGCAGGCTGCAAAGCCAGGCGTCCATTCACGATCACGCAGCAGCGCTGTCCCGCGACCGTGCCGAACAATTCGGTCGATGCACCCGTAGGTTCCACGACATCCACGTTGAACGGAAGACCGCCGCTGTCCGCAACCAGAAGATGCTCGGGACGCACGCCGACCGTCACTTCTTGCCCTTCGCGAGCATTGACTAGCGGAACCGGCAATGAGAAGTCGCCAATGCGCACGCGCGCGCCGTCGCTCTGCAATTCATAGCGGCCGTTGAAAAAATTCATGGACGGCGAACCGATAAAACTCGCGACGAACACATTGTCCGGATCGTCGTAGAGTTCGAGCGGCGCACCGATCTGTTCGATCACCCCGCCATTCAGCACGACTATGCGGTCGGCCATCGTCATGGCTTCGATCTGGTCGTGAGTGACGTAGACCGTCGTTGCACGCAGGCGCTGATGCAACGCCTTGATCTCCGCGCGCATCTGCACACGCAGCTTGGCGTCCAGATTGGAAAGCGGTTCGTCGAAGAGAAATACCTTGGGATCACGCACGATGGCGCGCCCCATGGCGACGCGTTGCCGCTGACCACCCGACAAATGCCGCGGATAACGCCCAAGCAGTTCTTGCAGCCCGAGAATGGCCGCCGCCTGGTTGGCGCGCGTCGCGATTTCATCGGGCTTCAGATCACGCAGTTTCAGCGCGAACGTGAGGTTCTCCAGCACACTCATATGCGGATAGAGCGCGTAGTTCTGGAACACCATCGCGATGTCACGGTCCTTTGGAGGCAGGTCGTTGACCACGCGCCCGTCGATCATGATCCGGCCTTGCGTCACGCCTTCAAGTCCGGCAAGCGCGCGCAACAACGTGGACTTGCCGCAGCCGCTCGGTCCCACAAGCACGAGGAACTCGCCGTCCTTGACGGTCAGGTCGATCTGCTTCAACACCTGCACGGCGCCGAACGATTTCTGCACCTGTTTGAATGCCACTTCAGCCATCAGCGCCCCTTGTTTGTCGCACTCTTCACCGATGCAAATCATTTTAGAGATAAAACGCTCTTTCATATATGAATTTATGTCGGTGTTTTCCCGAAGGACGAAGGCGCGCTTTTTCTATCGAAGGAGGCGCGTTGGCGGGTCTACAATCACGCCACACAAGCAGGCGAACATTCTGTAAATGACGGAGGGACTTTGGACACCACGCGATATTCGGCGCCGGCGCTCGAGAAGGGGCTGGACATTATCGAATTGCTGGCGAGCCATCCGGAGGGCTTGTCGCTGGCCGACCTTGGCAAGACGCTCGGGCGCACCACCGCGGAAATTTTCCGCATGGTCGTCACGCTCGAGACGCGCGGATACCTGCTCGCCATGGGTGATCGATACGTGTTGTCGCTATTGCTATTTCAGCTTGCGCACAGGCATCAACCGGTTCGGTCGCTCGTGACCACCGCCTTGCCGCTGATGACGCAACTCGCCAACGACGTGCGGCAATCGTTCCATTTGTGCGTGTATCAGGACGGCCGCGTGCTGATTGTTGCGGGCGTGGAAAGCCCCGAACGGTGGGGGTTTTCGTTGAAGGTGGGCACGCTGATCGGCATGACCGATACCGCTTCGGGTCAGGTCTTGATGGCGTTCCAAGAAGAACTCGAACGCAAGCGCATGTTGAAGCTTCACGTCCCGGTAGATGGCGAACTGCCTGTCGATGCAAAACAGCTTGCCGCCGATCTCGCGCGAATCCGCGAGCGCGGACATGCGCGAATGCCTAGCCGGCAAGTCAGGGGCGTGAAGAATCTCGCGTACCCGGTATTTGGACGCACCGGACATGCAATTGCCACGCTGACAACGCCATTTATAGAACGCATCGATAACGCGCCCGTGCCCGCAATGAACGAAGTCGGCGAACGCATGAAAGCGGCGGCGCAGACGCTGACTGAATTGATGGGTTTGAACGTGTATTGGGAACCTGGCGCAAGCGGCGGTTGAACGCGGCGTTTTCGTTTTCAAGTCAGGTTTCGATACTACGCAGCGCCGCCGACGACCGGACGTCTCGCCTCGTTTCGATACTACGCAGCGCCGCCGACGACCGGACGTCTCGCCTCGTCCAGTCGCCGGCACGCCACCTCTCCCCTCGAACGCGCTGCTTTTCCCCGATATCCGATGCTGAACTGATCGATGTCAGCTTGTCCCCGTGCATCGTTGGGAGTATTTAGCCATGCGCCCGCGCGCAGCGCATCCCCACAAACGCATGGATACACACGGGTGGTCGTTGAAGCTGCAATCAGGATCGCGCCATGGATGCGCCCATTGCATCGAAATCAGGCGGCAGCGGTTCGACCGCGTAACCGAGCCGAACCCATTCGTCCAGTCCGCCGTACAACGTCCGCACATTCACGAAGCCTTTTGCGCGTAGCCGGCGGCTTACCCGGCGTGCGGCGACATCGCTCGAAGAGGAATAGACCACGATCGTGGCGGCACGAAGCGCGATATCGATACTTTCCAAGAAGTCCGGATCAAGCAAACGCGCGCCGGGAATCCGGACGCCCTGTTCGTCGCGATCAGCGCACTTGCGTGCATCGACAACCACTGGCGGCGAGTTCGACCGCATCAGTTCACTGAGCTTGCGCGGCGTGATGACCCTGCGGCGCAGCCAGCGCCTGACGCGCCAGCGCAAGACGTATCGATAAATCAGGTAGAACAGCGCGGAAGCCGCGAGCACGTCCAGAATAGACGCGCCGTATGGCCTCAACACTATTAACAGCATCGCCAACTGCTGCTCAAACAGCGCCCCGCCCAACAGCCAGAACGAGGCCCACGCAAGCGTACCGGCCGCGTCCCACGCAACGAACTTCAGCGGCGAAATCATCGTCGTGCCCATCAATGGCGGCGTGATGAGCGCGAGTCCCGGAACGAATTTCGCCACGGCAACAATCGCAATACCGAAGCGCTCGAACAGATTGCGCGTGGTCCGGATGCTGGCATCGACGGAAAGCGAGCGGCGCGAGAAAAAATCCGTGAGGCGCGCGCCATAGATCCGTCCTGCGGAAAACCACGCGAAGTCGCCGATCAATGCCGCCAGCACCGCGGCGAGCAAGACGTGCGAGAAGACCAGAAGGCCGGCTGCGATCGCCGAGCCCGCAAACAGAAGCACGGGGATGATCGGCAATGGCACGCCAAGCCGCGTCACCAGCACGTTGACGAAAACGACTGCGCTGCCCCAACTGGTTATCGCCGACGGTGGAATCTGGATCAAGTGGCCGCCTCCCCAAACCTTCATTACGCGGTATGCCCGCAATGTTGCATCATGCGTTGGCGCTGATGCGTTCCATAGTCGGCGTTATCGTTCGTCCGAGGCCACGAGCGTGACAGGAATGCCACCGCAACCGGCGCTTCTCGCGACCTCCAGTTCATGCCACGGCGAGCCGTCGCCGTGTGTTGCGATCATCGATGCAACGCCTTTGTCGGGCCGCAAGACGTTGAACGGCCACGCCGGACGCACCAGCCGCTCGTGAACCAATGCGCCGAGCCAGATCGGCGTGGGCGCCTGTCCTCCCCGATGCTCGACCACATACGTCGTGGGCCAGAAACGCAGGACATCGCGTTCGTCGGCGCTCAAGTGTTCGCGCGTGAAAACAAGCGCCGAGGGTTCACCATTGTTCAGTCGCGGCAACACAGGCAACTCGGTCGCCGTTGCGTTCGGTGAAACAAGCGACAAGATACTGCGCGCCGATAAACGCGTTCCCTTCGTCCAGCCCCGCTCCTTCAATTGCGCACTGATCTGCGCGGCGGTTGCGCTCCATTGAATAGTGATCGGCTCACGCCGGTCGCCGTCCATGCTGGATCGGTAGCAAGAAAAGGTCCGCCACACGGTATCCGTCCATTGCAGCGCCGTCACCTTGATTTGCGCGGGTGCAGGTTCCTGCGCCGTTGCCCGAATGCTCGCTTCCGATTGCAGCACGACGCTCGCGCCAACCAGCGCCAGAACAATGGCGGGCATCATCGGGCGGGCGGGCGGCTTCGCGGGGTATCGCCACACCGCGGTCAGCGCAATCAGGAAGACCCAGGCCGCCGCCAACGCCGCACCGCCAACGGCATCGGAGAACGTGAAGTGGCCGAAATACACGCCTGCAAATGCAACCGAAAACAGGATGGCGAGCGTGACCATTGCGGTCAGGATTCTCGATGCCATGCCCACGCGGCGCGCGATCAGGAACGCCAGGAATCCATAGATGACCACGCTCGCCGCAACGTGGTTGCTTGGAAACGCGCGCAGCCCGGACGCAACTTCGCCGGGCAGCGGATGCACCGTCGTGATCTGGATTGCGAGGATCAGTAACTGCGAGAATGCGACGGCGGTCAGCCAGTAAGCCATGGTGCGCCAGCGGCGCTCGATCGCCATCCATACGACCACCAGGATGACGAGTGCACCGAGCGTCGGGACGCTGCCGAGCGTCGAGAATACCGCGAGGACGGCGTCGCCCCATGATGACCGGAAAGCCTGAAGGAAGCGGTAAACCGATACGTCGATTTGAACCAGCGGATCGCCGTGCGACACGTCGTGCAAGATGGAGAAGAACACCGAAGCCGATACCAGCAGCAACACGGAGATGACGGCAATAAGCGCTGCGGCCTGATGCTTCGGATCGAGCACGCCAAGCACCACGCGCCCCGCGAAACCGCGGTCATGGCGGCGCGCCCAGGCAAGCACCCGGCGGCGCGACGCGTCCGTCCAGGCGCGTGCGTGGGATACCAGCAGCGCGGTCAGCTTGAAGGTGAACCACGTCACCGCGACCGCGATCGCCAGCAAGACCACGAGCCTGAACGATACCGCGCCCGCGAGTTCTATCGATGCCCCGAATACCACGCCCGGAAGAATATGCAAGGGCGCCCAGATCAGCGCGGACACAATGTTGATTGCAAGGAAGCGCGACGAGCGCATGCCGAGCATGCCGGCGACCACGGGCACGACTGCACGCAGCGGCGCGATAAACCTTGCAAAGACCACGCTCTTCGCGCCATGCGCTTCGAAGTAGCGTTGACCCGCACCCAGCATGCCGGGATGCGTTCGAAACGGCCGCGACTGCGCGATGCTGTCCTTGTAGCGGCATCCGAACCAGTAGCTCGCGGCGTCGCCCGCAACCGCGCCGGCAATCGCGCATGCGAAAACCCAGCCAAGGTTGAGCACGCCAGTGCCGACCAGCGCGCCGGCCACGAACATCGCCGTGCTGCCTGGTACGAAGGTTCCAATGAATGCTATCGACTCCAGGAACGAAGCGAGCACTACGACCGCCAGCGCCCAACCCGGGTGCCCTGCCAGGACGTGCAGCAGTTTGAAATAAGCATGCTCCATCTGCGTCTCCGGGGCTCTGCTCTTTTGTCGGATTTTAAGACCATCCAAGGTCGGCGGGAGAGGACGGCCGCTTGACCGCTTTCCATAAATGCTGCGGTGATTGTGAAGTATCTTGGTCTAGCGCGTTCGTTTGTTTGAATAAGGGCGACAACGCCGTTGGTCCGCGTTAAGCCTTCACCGGTAAGACTGACATTGCAGAGATGCATGCAATTATGGAACCAGCAAAAATGTCTTTGCACCGTTCACTTGCAAGCACTGTCGTTCACTAGAAACATCACGCACGCAAAATGCTGCTCCTGTAACATAAACGCACGAATAATCCGAACCGGTTAACTGAATGCAAAACAAATCCCTTGAAGAACGGCTTCGTCTGCAGGCTTACCATTTGTGGGAAGCGGACGGTCGCCCGCATGGACGCTCTGAAGAATACTGGCAAAAAGCGCGCGCACTTCTGGAAAGCGAGAATGCATCAGCAAGTGCCGATCAACCCTCAAGCGGCGCAGCTGTCAAAAAGACCACTCGGTCTAAAGCAAAAGCAACAGCAACAGCTCTAGATACAGATGGTAAGGATGCGCCGAAGGCCAAGTCCAAGGCAGCAAGCAAGCCCGCCGCCAGGAAAAGCACCAAGACGAAGACCGAGGACGCGGTTGAGAAAAAGCCAAAGGCTTTGGCTGAAACGCCTGACAAACCTGCAAAGAAAACCACGGCTAAGAGCAAGGCAGCCGCGGACGCAAAACCTTCTGTAAAGACGGCCTCGAAACCGGCCTCCAAGCCATCGAAAGCCGTTACGAAAGCTCCGAAGAAATAATCAAGGTTGTAATCGAGGATACGCAGCGCACTTTGCGCTGCGTTTATGGCGCAATCATGCGTAGGGTTTTTGGCCGCGGGATTTTTGATTGCGGCGGCAGGTGCGGCCTCGCCACGAATGCCGGCGTGCTTGTGGCGCGCTTGTGGCGCGCTTTCACCTGTCTAGGATCGTCCGCAGCTTTAAGCCGTTCGCGCGGACTTGCCGGCTTTGTATTTCGATCGAATGGCAGTCAAAGGGACAACATCAATATGCAATCCTTTTCTGACCGCCAGCGAGCCTTCAATAGGCTTATATAAAGCATCATCGATCTGCAAAGAATTGAAACAAATTCGGGGATACAACGGCAATTAATATCAAGACGGTTCGGAGTACTTCCGCAACGAGTTAGTGCATGGCATAGTGCGGACAACTACTTTTCAAGGAACCCAAAATGCCGACGCTCGAACAGATTCAAGCCAAGCTACGAAAGCTCAAGTCGCAAGAAGAGACGCTCATTGCAAAGCGCAATCAATCGGTCCTCGACAATATCCGCAAGCTCATGGAAGCACACGGTCTGACGACCGCTGACATAGATGCGCACCTTTCAACGCCCAGGAAACGTAGAGGCCGCCCTGCCGGATCGGCAGTAAAGCTGGCGAAAGCACAAAAATCAGCCAAGGCGAAGTCATCAGGCACGGCAACGGGCAACGGCAAGCTGCCGGCGAAGTATCGTGATCCGAAAACAGGTGCCACGTGGAGCGGATGGGCCCGGCCACCGCTCTGGATCAAGGACGTCAAGGACCGCTCGAAGTTCTTGATCAGCGGCAGTACGGAAATTGATCCGGCCAGGAAACCGGCGGCCAAGAAAGTAACCCGCAAAAACGCTGCCGCGAAAACTGCTGGCGCAAAGAAGCTGACAACGAAACGCGCATTCGCGGCTAAGGCCGGGCGAAAATCGGCCAAGGCAAATATCGTCAATCAGGAATCTGCGGATGCATCGGGGTTATACGCCACGCCCGCCGTTTGATCGATATTTGTAGTAGAAAAGAGCGGCAATCCCGAGCCATTGAAAGCCGCTCTGACTGACCCACGCGTCTATCGATGTCCGCCGCCGCCGTGGCCGCCGCCCCCATGGCCGCCGCCAGACCATTGGCCTCCGTGTCCGCCGCCATGCCCGTATCCACCGCCATAACCATGTCCGTGGCCATTCCAGTAACCGCCGTGACCGTGGTCGTAGTAGTGTCCGCCGCCCCAGCCTCCGCCGATATAAACGCTGCTATACGCAGGCGGATATCCGTAGTAATACGGCGCGGCATAGCCCGCGTCGTAAGGTTGGGCATAACCGTAGCCCGGTGCTACTGCGCAGCCGCCGAGCAAAACCAGACATAGCGCTAATGCAACTGACTTAAGCATTTGATCGTCTCCCGTGCTTCTTAAGTAGGAACCGAATACCGGTGCTTAGTTCAAGCGCAATTGTGTCCTTGGATTACGACGCCCAAGCGCGGCGCATAAAAAACAACAAGTGGAATCGCCGGCTTGCTAGCCGACGATTCATCGCTCTCCATTACTGGACACTCTTGGGCGAATTCATCGTGCTGTCAGGCGCCATGGCGTCCGTGCCCATGCTTTTGTCCATGCCCGGACCGCGCACGGTGCCTGACGTGGCGCTATTCGAACTTGATACCGGATCGCCCCAATGCGTCATTCCCGACGTAGCCGCGCCATGCGCATTTCCGCCGCCAGTACCGCCCTGCCCGTTACCGCCGCCTTGCGCGAAACTCGACCACGAAATACACAGCGAAGCAGCCGAAACGCCCGCCACCACAACCCTCAGCATGACTTTTTTCATGGATATTCTCCGTCGGGCGCGAGTGCGAAATTGCGTCGCGTCACAGCTATATACGTGACTGACAGAACGCCGGATGCAGCGCGGGAATTCCGGGCCTTTCTTATTTCCGGATTGGCTCGACAAGCGTTGAAAGCGCGCATTTGGAGACGCAATAGATCGCGTCGCATGCCGCGATCTATTCCCAATGAAAGCTGAGCGTTATTGCTTCTGCATTGTCACGATTGTCATCGTGCCGCCCACGTCTTCCACGCGCACCTTCACCTTGTCGCCCTCATGCGCCTGCTTGAGCATTGCCGCATCTTTCGCCTTGAACGCCATGGTCATGGCCGGCATGCCGACATTCTTCAGTGCGCCATGCTTGAGCGTGACCATGCCCGACGCGGGATCGACTTTCCGGATTTCGGCATCGGTCAGCGTGGATTGGGACGATGCCGCGGGACTCATCGATCCTGCGCTCATCTTCATCCCGGCCATGTCGTCGTCGGCAAAGACGGATTGAGAAATAGCGGACGCAGCACCGAACGCCAGTGCGATACAAACAAGCTTCTTCATTTGATTTCTCCAGAATAAATAGAAGGCACCTGAGTGCCGGGGGGACGCCGCAACTGCCGGCGCTTCACGAGCAACCATGCAGCGGGAATGACGAACATGGACAGCACCGGCGCAGTGACCATGCCGCCGACCATGGGTGCAGCAATGCGTTGCATCACTTCCGAGCCCGCGCCGTGGCCGAGCATGATGGGGATCAGCCCCGCAAGCACCACGGCAACGGTCATCGCCTTGGGACGCACGCGCAGCACCGCGCCTTCGCGAATGGCATCGAGCAGAAGCGCCTCGGTGATCGCGCGGCCGTCCTGAAGCCGGTGTTCGAGCGCGCGCTTGAGATACAGCAGCATCACCACGCCGAATTCGGCGGCGACGCCGGCAAGAGCGATAAAGCCCACCGCGGTCGCGACCGACACCGCATGACCCAAAGCCCATATCAACCAGAATCCGCCAACGAGCGCAAACGGCACGGTCGACATCAGCAGCAATGCATCGGCGGCCGAATTGAAGGTCAGGAACAACAGCACGAAAATGATCACGAGCGTGACGGGAATCACGGTACGAAGCTTCTCCGACGCACGCTCCAGGTATTCGAACTGCCCCGACCACGCGATCGAATAACCCGGCGGCAAGACCACCTTTTCGGCTACCGCGCGCTGCATCGCCGTGACGGCCGACTGCAGGTCGGTATCGCGGATATCCACGTACACGTAGCCTGCAAGCCGCGCGTTCTCGCTGCGGATCATGGGCGGCCCGTCTGCAATCCTGAGCGTCGCGACATCGCCGAGCGTGATCTGTGCGCCGCGCTCGGTGACAATGGGCAAGCGCCGCAGGTTTTCCAGCGAGTCGCGGACTTCGCGCGGATATCGGATGTTGATGGGAAAGCGTTGGCGTCCGTCGATCACCTCGCCCACGTTCTCCCCGCCTACCGCCGACGAAACCACCGACTGGACGTCGGCTATCGCGAGTCCGTATCGCGCAGCCTTGAGCCGGTCGATATCGACATCGATATAACGGCCGCCGTTCAAGCGTTCCGCGAGCGCGGACGATACACCGGGCACCGACTTCACCGTTGCCTCGACTTGCGTCGCGATCGTGTCGATCACGCCAAGGTCGCCGCCCGATATCTTCACGCCGACCGGCGTCTTGATTCCTGTGGACAGCATGTCCAACCGGTTGCGAATAGGCGGAACCCATACGTTCGATAGCCCGGGCACTTTCACCGTCCGATCAAGTTCATCGACCAGCTTTTCCGGTGTCATTCCCGCACGCCACTGATCACGCGGCTTGAACTGGATCGTGGTTTCGAACATTTCCAGCGGCGCCGGATCGGTGGCGGTATCGGCACGTCCCGATTTGCCGAACACCGTTGCGACTTCGGGCACGGTCTTGATCAGCCGGTCCGTTTGCTGCAATAACTCCGACGCCTTTTCCGCCGATATCCCCGGCAGCGCCGTCGGCATGTAGAGCAAATCGCCCTCGTCGAGCGGCGGCAAGAATTCGCCGCCCAGCCGCGACAACGGAATCGCGGTGAGCGCGAGCGCAATGACGGCAAGCGCGATCGCGGCCCAGGGGCGGCGCAATGTTGCTTCGAGCAAGGGCCGATACACGCGGACCAGCACGCGATTGATGGGATTCGCGTTCTCGTGCGGAATGCGCCCTCGCACCAGATAACCCATCAGCACGGGCACGAGCGTGACCGACAACAAGGCCGCCGCCGCGATGGTGTAGGTCTTCGTGAACGCCAACGGCGAAAACAGCTTCCCTTCCTGACCCTCCAGCGAGAACACGGGAATGAACGACATCGTGATGATGAGCAGCGAAAAGAACAACGCGGGTCCGACCTCCGCCGCCGATGCCGCTATCAATTCCCATCGCTGCCCGGGCGTGGTTGGCTGATCCGGATGCGCGTGTTCATGCGCTTCGAGATGCTTGTGCGCGTTTTCAATCATCACTATGGCCGCGTCGATCATTGCACCAATCGCAATCGCAATGCCGCCAAGCGACATCAGGTTCGCATTGACGCCCTGATAACGCATCACGATAAACGCCGCGAGCACGCCAAGCGGCAAAGAAAGAATCGCGACGAAGGCGCTGCGCAAATGAAACAGGAAAAGCGCGCAGACCAGCCCGACGATCACAAATTCTTCGATCAGCTTGTCGCGCAGGTTGTCGACGGCACGTTCTATCAGCTTCGACCTGTCGTAGGTCGTGACCACTTCAACGCCTGCAGGCAAGGACTTCCTGAGCGTATCGAGTTTTGCCTTCACCGCTTCGATCGTGGTCAGTGCATTCTTGCCGGAACGCATCACGATCACGCCGCCCGCCACCTCGCCCTCGCCATTCAGTTCCGCAATGCCGCGACGCATTTCGGGTCCGATCTGAATGCGCGCCACGTCGCCAAGCAACACGGGTGTTCCGGAATCGTTGGCGCGAAGAACGACATGGCGGAAGTCATCGAGCGAATGCAGATAGCCCGACGAACGCACCATGTAGTCAGACTCCGCCAACTCGATCACGGAGCCGCCCGACTCCTGATTGGCTTTCTTCAACGCAGTGGCAACGGTCTCTTGCGTGATGCCATAAGCGCGGAGTTTGTCGGGATCGAGCACGACCTGGTACTGACGCACCATTGCGCCAACGGACGCCACTTCCGACACATCGGGCACGGCCTTGAGTTCGAACTTGAGAAACCAGTCGTTGAGCGCGCGAAGCTGACCGAGATCGCGCTTGCCGGTTCTGTCGACGAGTGCATATTCGTAGACCCAGCCCACGCCTGTGGCATCGGGACCCAACGAAACCGTCGCACCTTGCGGAAGCCGGCTTTGCACCTGATTCAGATATTCCAGCACGCGCGAGCGCGCCCAATACTGATCGGTCTTGTCGTCGAAGAGGACATAGACGAAGGCATCGCCGAACGACGAATACGCGCGAATCGTCTTCGCCCCCGGCACGCCGAGAAGTGTCGTGGTGAGCGGATACGTCACCTGATCTTCAATCACCTGCGGCGCCTTGCCCGGATACGACGCCTTGATGATCACCTGCGTATCGGACAGGTCGGGCAGCGCGTCGAGCGGAGTCTGCATGACTGAATACACGCCCCAGCCTGTGATCAAAAGCGTTGCCAGCAGCACCAGGAAACGGTTTTGAATCGACCATCGGATCAGTCGCTCGATCATTTGGCGGCCTCCATGCGTTCGACCTTCGTCAGTTCGTAGCCATCGTCCGATTGCCTGAAGTGGAAGTGCACGGTGTCGCCGGTTTTGACATCGGAGAACGCGGGTGCAGACGGTTTGCCAAAGGACATGGTCATCGCGCCCCATCCCAATGCCGCTACGGGTTGATGCGACAGCGTGATGTCGTGGCCGGTGACGGCTTCGACCTTGCCGGTGGTTTCATAGACCTGCGCGGCGACGTCCGATGCGGGTGCTGATTCAAGCCTTGGAAGCACCGACTTCAAGCTCGCTTCCGAATCGATCAGGAATTGTCCTGACGCCACGACCTGTTCGCCTTCGGTCAAGCCGCTGAGTACTTCGGTGTCGCTCCCTGTGTCGCTGCCTGTCGTGACCGCCACAGGTTGCAGCCGGCCATCGGCCTGCTTGACGATCACAACGGAACGCTTGCCGGTCGCGATCACCGACTCGGACGGCACGACGAGCCGCGATGCGGTAGTCGCACCGCCAATGCGCGCGCGCATCAGCATGCCGGGCGTGAGTTGCTGATCCTGGTTATCGATGGAAAGCCGCGCTTGCAACGTGCGGCTGCTCGCGGTGATGCCGGGCAGGATCTCGCGGATATGGCCACTGAAATGCCGGGTGGCATCGCCCGCGAACACCGCGTCCACGCTCATGCCGGTCCTGACTTGCAACGCCATGGTCTCCGGGATTTCGACCACGAGCCAAAGCGGATTCAAACCCGCGATCCTGGCAAGCGTCTGACCGGGCGCGACCATTGCGCCGTCGCGCACGTTCAGTTCGCTGACAACGCCGCTTGATGGCGCCGTGAGCGTGACATGCGTCTGCACCTTGCCGGTGTGATCGAGACTTGCGACAAGACCATCGGGAATCGACAACGCGCGCATCCGGGCACGCGACGCCGCGAGCATGGAGTCGTCCATGCCGCTGCGTTTCAACGCGAGATATTCCTCTTGCGGCGCAAGCCAATCCGGCACGAACAGCGACGCAATCGGCGCACCTTTGCTCACGCGCTGCATGGGCGCGTTCGCATACAACCGGTCGATATAGCCCGTCACGCGCGACTGAACCACGTCGGTCAGCGATTCATCGAACTGGGTCGCGCCCACGGCTTCGAAGCTTGTCGCCACGTTGACGCGGCGAGCGGTGGCGTATCGAATGCCAAGGTTCTGTTGAAGCCCCGCGTCTATTTTGATGCCGGTCGATCCCCCTCCTTCGTCCGCGAAAACGGGCTCGAGCTGCATGTCCATGAAGGGCGACTTGCCGGGTTTGTCGAAGTGCTGGTTGGGCGACATCGGGTCGTGCCAATAGAGCACTTTGCGCCCCGTCTTCGGGTCCACTTTGTCGCCGCCGGACGCAACCGCTAGCGCGGGAGCATCAGGATTCGCACGACGCGTCCCGGCCACGTATCCCGCACCCAGCAACGCGGCTGCCGCGAACATCAAGAGGACCGCGCGAGTGATTTGCAGTGTGTTCATCGTTACCTCACTGTCCGTAGGTCATGGAAGGCGGCACGACCTGATACTCGAGCTGCGCCCACGTGAGCGAGACATCGCGTTGAAGATCGAGCACTTGAAGCCGCGCATCGAGCATCGCGCGCCTGGCGGCGAAGGTATCGGCGAGCGATCCTGTTCCCGCGCGGTAAGCTGCGGTCGATAACTGCAGGCGCTGGTTCGCAGCCGGCAAAAGAGCCGTGCTCAGGTTGTCAACGCGCTCGCGCCCGCTTGCGAGCGTGGCGGCGAGATTACGGATATCGGCATTGACTTGTCGTTGCGCGTCTTCGTACATGAGACGCGCCTTGGTGCCGAGCTCGGCTTTTTCGGCGGTATCGCGGTCCTGGCGATCGCGCCGGTTCAACGGGATCGGAATGCTGACGCCCACCGACACCATGTTCGAGAACTGACCGCCGCGCTGCTGATACGCCACTTCCCATGTCCAGTTCGGATTGCGATTGCTTTGCGCCACGGCTGTGTCCGCGTCGGCCACGGCTATTTCCGAGGACGCGCTGATCAGCGCCGGCTCGACCCGCTGCAACTCCTCGGGCGGCAGCGACGCCACCACGGACTGCGGCGTGGGCGGCTCGCCGGATATATCGGTGACGGGCGCGGCGGTCCATCGCGACAAGCCAATGAGCGCCGTCTGCAGCACTTGCTGCGCCTTCAGCAATTGATCACGCGTTTGCGCGAGCATGACCTGCGCTTGGGTGACATCGGCGGCGCTGGCTTTGGCGCCCCGGTACGACGCCTGAGTGGCAGACAACTCGTGCACCATGTGATCGACGAGTTCCTGCTGCAGCGACAGCGCTTTCTTGGCATACGCCGCGTTGAGCCACGCGGTCGCGGTTTGCTCGCGCACATTCACCCATTGCGCAAGATAACCGGAGCGTTCGCGATCGACCTCCTGATTCGCGAGCGCGCTACGCAAGCGCCTTTTCTCCGACGACACCCATTCCTGTTCAATGCCGACACGCCGCATCGTCATGAAGTCTTGCCCTATGGTGAATCCTTGCGGACCATTCACAGGCAAATTGTCGATACCAGCCTTGAGTGTCGGATCGGGCAACTGGCCAGCCCTGACCACGCCTTGCGCACTCGCACGAATCGATGACTGCGCCGCCTGCATGGAGGCGGATCGATCGGTTGCCGATTGCAGCGCGGCATCCAGTGTCAAAGGGGATTCCTGAGCGCTGGCCTTAAGGGTCGCGCCGCCCAACATGAATAAGACAAGAGCGGCCGCGCGCACTTGTCCATGCCGCAATATGGGCACAATAAAAGATGAACACATTTCTCAACCCCGACGGTCGAATCCCATAGGGAATCACGTCCTGGATGCAGGACGACCTCGCCGCGCAAGCAGCGAACATTTAGCGAAGGGAATTAGAGCGGGCGAGGAGGTTTCCACAAGCCGTCAGGCTCGCGGACAAAGAGCGACTGCGTGGCGTGGAAAAACACGGGACGATAAGCGCGCAAGCTCCGCGCAATGCTTGGCGCAGAGGCCGGAATAGTCATGCAGCCCATTTGGCATTGCACGTCCATCTTGCACAGAGGACTTTTGGATTTGCTGTCATGTCCCGACATGGAATCCGATGCCATGGAATCACAACCCGGCATGGACTGCGACATGGCGCTTGCGGTGTCCATTGTCATGGTCTGCATGGGACAAGGTCCGGCCGAGCCGCTGGCTGCCAGCCCGGTTAAGGGCAGCACCGCGCAAAGCCACAAGACGAACAATGTACGCAGGATTTTCACGACGGGAAGTATAGCTCAGCGATAATTTCCGTGGTTTGACACGCCAGCATTTTCTTAGGGCTTAGTATTTGTTGAGCGGCGGAAGCGGCGATTGCATCGCGCGTTTCTTACGCGTTCGTTTAACGGCGCTACCAAGCGCATGTTGCGATTTGCGCCAATCGGACCTGCTGACCGGCTGATTGGAATAATGCGCATGAACTGCGCTAACCAGCGCGTCAAGCTGCGGTCCGCCTAGCGCATTTAATTCATCCACTTGCGCCGGATGCTTGAGATCGGAACTTCGATCCATCCATCGATACAACAAGGGAATGGTGGACTTCAAGGGCCCTTTGCGCGCCGCAACCTGCAATGCCCGCCACGCTGGCGCAGCGCTGTCTGCATGGCGTTTTCGCGCATCCAGCAACGCTTGCCTGACATGCCTGAAGCGTGCAGCCAGCCCCGGGTAAGCCCAGACCAAAGCCACCGCGAACACCAGAAGTCCAGCCGCCAGAATCGCTTGCCATCGGTCAATAATCAGAATTCGATGCACGCCGCCTTTGGACAGCGCGTCGGCGGGGATATCGAAAAGAGGTCTTTCATTGGCCGATGACGCAGAGAAGCTCACGGCTGGCAAGACAATCGATTCCTTTCTTTTCCCCGCCGTATTCCACCATTCGATAGTCACAGGCGGCAGTTTGAACTTGCCACTGCGATCGATTACATACGTCGCGGAATCCGTGCGCTCGCCGGCGACCAGCCCCGCGCGATCCTGAATGACATTCCGGGTCGCCGACTGCTTGGGGTAACGCTTGAGCCCGTCGACCTCGCTGAACTCGACTGGCGGAATCAGCATCGACTCGGTTCCAGCGGCGACCTGCGTGACGCTGCGCGTGAGCGATCCACCCGCCTTGAGATCGTGCAACGACGGCGTGAGTGTCTGGGTAGCGCTCAGCTTCTGCGTCGGGAAAAAAATGCGCATGCCCTCGGCCCCTTCAGGAACCGTGGCGACGAATTTCAATGCGGGCGTGGTCAACGTTGCTGGCACATTCGCGCCGCCCGGACCAGGATGCACCGTGATCGCAAAAGCCGGAATGCTGAGCGCGCCGGCTGCTTGCGGCACGATCCGGTACGCTCGGCTTACGCCGTACCAGGCGACGCCGTCGATGGTCTCGTGCAGGTTCTCCGCTTGTTCGTCCGGAAGAGCCACCAGCGCGCCGGGCACGTTGAACAACGGCCAGTCAGGCGCCTCAGTGAAAAACGTCGTCGTCAGGCACTCCACGACCAGCTTGACTTCCGAACCCGCCACCACTGTGCCCGATGGTTCGAGATGCGCGCGGACCTTGAGTTGAGGCACGCCTTGCGCAAAGATCGACGCCGACGCCAGCAGCGCCGCGATCATCCATATCCGCGTGATCCATCGTACTGTCATGGCGCGCTCGCGGAGTTGGCGTCGGATTCCTGCTCGAACCGCCGATGCAAAAACGCAGCCGGCGACGTATTCAGATTGCGCATCCATACGTCCTCTGCCGGAACGGCAATGAGCGTGCTCTGCTCAATCTTGCCCTTCTTCTTTTCGATCTTTATGTCGTCCGATTCTTCGTCCTCTTCGTCTTGTTGCGGATCTTGCTTGGGTTTCGCTAAAAGCTTCTTGAGCAGGTCGCGGTTGAATGCCGCCTCGCGCATGTCGGGCTTGAGCGTCAGCGCTTTGTCGTAGGCCTTGATTGCGGACGGATAGTCTTCCAGATGCGCCAGCGTGTTGCCTATGTAGAAATACGACTGCGCAGTCTTCAGCCTGGAAAAGGCCTCGAGCGCGCCGCTGAAATCGCCCGCCAGATACAGCGCGCGGCCCTTCCACAAAGGATCATCGAAGTGTTGAGCGGCCGCCTTGAAATCCGCGTGTTCGAAATACCAGCGGCCTTGTTGATCGTGCGTGGCGAATAAGTCCACCCAGTTCCACGATGCCGCTTGCGCATCGCGAGGGGCAGCGCTGAAGGAGAATGCAACCAACACGGCCGGCAGCCATTTGACCGTCCAGCCCCGGCGAAAACCTAAAGCCCCGAGTACGAGCAATGGCATGACAAGCCAATAGCCCGTCTCTTTCCAGCGCGGAGTTCGTTTCGATTCGTCGGCTTCAGCGAGCCACGTCTGCGCGCGGCGCTGCACCCACGCGACGTCATCGCTGTCTGCGCGCACGCTCGCGAGCGGAATGCCTGCGTCGTGCGCCACTTTGCGGATGCCTTCGGCATCGAATGTACCCATGATGGGCAGACCGTCGGAGCCCAGTGTGAGCGCGCCGTTCGCGCCGCGAATCGCGCCGCCATCCTCCGTTCCAACTGCGAGCCAGAGAAGCTGATGATGCGACTGCGTGGCCTTCGCAACGAATGCATCGGCATGATTTGGATCGAAACCGTCGCTGATAAAAACGATCGTTCCCGCCACCGGATCCCTCGCGAGGAGTTGCTCCGCGATCTCGAGGCCCGCATTCGCATTCTTGCCATCGCGTGGCATGACGGCGGGCGTGAGCGCTGGCAAGTACAACTCGAGCATGGCTGGATCTTCGGTTGGCGGCACGACGAGATGCGCCGTGGACGCGAACACCACGAGCCCCGTGCGCGCGCCCTTGCGCGCATTCGCGAGGTCGAGCACCTTTTGCTTGGCGCGCTCCAGCCGCGTTGGCGCCACGTCCGTTGCATCCATGGAATGGGCAAGCTCCAGCACGATCACAAGGGGCGCCTTGTCCTGATTGAACGGCCGGCGCTCTTGCTGCCACGTCGGGCCGGCCACCGCCACGGCCGCCACGCCGATAAACACGGCAAGCGCATGAACTGGCTTGATCCGTCGGCGCGCTGCGTCGCCCACAATCAGATGTTCAAGCAGCGCGGGCGAAATGATGGCGCGCCAACGCGCGCGCGCGCTATTTCGCCGATGCCAGCAGACCGGCAGCAGCACAGCCGGAACGAGCAGCCACAACCAATAAGGCCGCAGGAAATGGAAAGCGGTGAGGTCAATTTCCATGCGCCGCACCTTTGACCTGTTCGTGGCGCGGCGCGCGAAGTACGGCAAGCAGCAACGCCAGGCAGTGGTATAGCGTGAGCAGCAATAGCGCGACTGCAAGCGGTATCCAGAAGAAATCGCGCTGCGGACGATACGTCTCGCGCTTCACTTTTTCGGGCGTCATCCTGTCGAGCGTCGTGTACACGTCCGCGAGTTCCTGCGGATTGCCCAGCGCGTGAAACGACTGGCCACCGGTGATATCCGCGATGCGCTTCAACGCATCGAGATCGACTTTGTCTTCGCCCGTCGCGCTCGGGTCGCCTATGCCTATGGTGTGGATCACCAGCTTGTGATTCTTCGCAATATCCGCTGCGCGTTCGGGCGGAATGGCGCTGCTGGTGTCGTTGCCATCGGTCAGCAGGATCAGCATTTTCTCCTGGGCCTGTGACTTGTCCATCAGCTTCACTGTCAGGCCGATAGCATCGCCAATGGCCGTACGGGGACCCGCCATGCCGATCTGCATCTGGTTGAGCAGTAGAAGAACGCTGTCGTGATCGAGCGTCAGCGGCGCTTGCGGATAGGCCGCCTCGCCGAATACCACCACGCCAATGCGATCCCCTTTGCGCTTTGCCACAAAGTCTCTCACCACACTTTTAACCGCCGTCAGCCGGTCCATGCGTTCACCGGTTACTGCGTTCACGAAGTCGCGCGTGCTCATGGATTCGGACAGATCGATTGCGAGCATCAGGTCTCGCGCGGGTTCGTCGTGAGTGACAGGCGGTTCGACAAACACCGGCTTCGCCGCAGCCGTGACAAGCAGCACCCAGAGCAGCGGCATGGTCAGGCGCTGCAAGATGTTGCGTCTCAAACGCACGCCGCCGGGCGCGGGTTCCTCGCCCGCCGCTTGCGCCATCTCGTGGAAAAATGGCATGCGGATCGCCGATGTCGTCGTGCGCCACGCGGGCACGGACCACCATACGATCAGCGGTATGGGCAGCAACAGGAACATCCACGGGAAGTCAAATTTCCACATGATGGCGCTGGATCCAGTCGCGCGTGGCGCTTAGCAGCGTATCGATTTCGTTCTTCGAAAGCGCCGCGATTTCTTCAGCGGGTGCGTAGCTCATCACGGTCAGGAGCGCACCGCTGCGTTCATCGAAACGCCCGTTCGTCCGCTTGAGAAACGCGAGCCATTCGTTGCCGCTCAAAGCAGCAACGTGCTCTTTCGGCATGGCAGCGAGCGAGGTCCGTTTGATGAGCGCGGGAATCGCCGCAAGCGCAACGGCGCGGCGCGACTCATCGTCCAGAGTCGCTTCAATCTGCTTGAGTTCCTCCAACGCCGCCCGCCGATACCGCTCCCTCCTGTGCCGACGCCATCCTGCCCACGCAACCCAAAGCGCAAGCAGAATCAGTACGATGCCAACCGCCAGCCACCCGGGCGTTTGAGGCGCCCAGGAAGCCGGTTGCGGCAGTGGCAATTCCTGCAGCGTACTGAGCGCGACGGGTGTGTCCGCAGGCTTGAGCGACGCGTTTTGCGGGCCGTTCATAAGCCGCTCGCAAGCGCCGGATGCGCACGTTCGCCGAACAGGCGCCGGACCTGTTCAACGGCAGGTTCATCGGTCGATAACGCCATCAACGGCACGCCACTCGATCGCAATAACGCCGCGACTTCGTCAGTACGATCCTTGAACAACCCGGCAAGCGGCGTCCTCACCTTCTCCTGCTCGATGCGCAATTCGACCTGCAACTGCCCTTCACTGATCACCAGGGCGCGATGCTCCGGCATGCGCTGCCAAAGCGGGTCGTAGACCATCGCCGCGATGACGTCGTTGTGCCTGGATAGCTGCCGCAAAAGCTTGCGGGTGCGCTCGGTCGCGCCCGCAAAATCGCTCGCGATGCAAATCAGGTAGTCGTGTCCCGCAAGTTGCAGCACGCCTTGAAGCGCGGCGTCGAGCTGAGCGTAATTCGTCCTTGTGGCGCTATCGGCATGCAGCGCCTGGTTCATCCTGGCTAGGACGCCAAACAGCACCTTGATGCGGCTGCGGCTGCGCAATGGGCGGATGCGGACAACGTTGTTGTCGTCGAAGATCACGCCGCCCACGCGGTCGCCCGATGCAAACCCCATCCATACGGCGAGCGCCGCAACCTCTGCCGCGACCACCGACTTGAACGCGCGGCTCGAACCAAAGAACATGCTCATGCGCTGGTCGACAACAACCAGCAGCGGCCGGTCGCGCTCTTCCGTATAAGCGCGAATTTGCGCCTTGCCCAGACGCAACGACACCTTCCAGTCGATGTGACGAATATCGTCGCCGGGAAGATAACTGCGAATCTCCTCGAAGTTGAGGCCGCGTCCGCGCAACCGGGACGCATGACTTCCCGACAGGATGCTCGATACCGGCGCGGGTGCAACGAAACTCAAGCCATGCGCACGAAACTCGAGACGCGCGAGATGCGCAGCGTCTACATACACGCGGCCAATGTCGGATTCGGATGTCACGGCCATGATTAGTGCTCCCGCGTCTAAAGCTGGTCTTTACGCTGCTACGGCAACACGTTCGATGAGACGATCGATCACGTGGTCAGCGCCGATGTTGTCAGCGTTGGCATCGTAGGAAAGAATCAGCCGGTGACGCAGCACAGGATGGATAACGGCGCGGACATCGTCGGGTGTGACGTAGGTACGACCCTGCAGCCACGCATGCACGCGGCTCGCGCGGTCAAGGCCAATCGCGCCGCGCGGACTTGCGCCAATCTCGATCCATTTGCCGAGATCCGGATCGATCTCTCCGCCATGCCGCGTTGCGTTGACAAGCGACACGATGTATTCGTCAATAGCAGGCGAAACTGTGATTTGCCGAACGGCACGGCGCACCGCGAAGATGACATCCTGCGAGAGCGTCTCTGTGATCCGGGGCACGTCGTTGCTTTCGCGCCTGAGCATCCGCAACATCTCGCGCTCGCTCTCCGGCGACGGATACGTGATCAGCACCTTGAAGAGAAAACGGTCCATCTGCGCTTCAGGCAGCGGATACGTTCCTTCCTGTTCTATTGGATTTTGCGTTGCCATGACCAGGAACAGTTCAGGCATCCTGTGCGTTTTTCCCGCAACCGATATCTGCCGCTCTTCCATTGCTTCCAGCAACGCCGACTGGACCTTGGCGGGCGCGCGATTGATTTCATCGGCCAGAATCAGGTTGCCGAATATGGGTCCGGGCTGGAAGCTCAGCGTTCTTTCCGAGCCGGATTGCAACAGCGTCTCGGCGCCAGTGATGTCTGATGGAAGCAAGTCAGGCGTGAACTGGATGCGGCTCATGCTCGCCGCCAGCCGAGTTGCGATCGCCTTGACCGTGCGCGTCTTCGCAAGACCGGGCAAGCTTTCGATCAGCACGTGACCGTCGGCAAGAAGCGCTATCAGGATCTGGCGAACCACGGCTTCCTGGCCGACTATCGCCTCGCAAACACTGGCCTCGAAGCGCAGGATCGTTTCACGCATGGTTTTTAATCCCCTGATCGTTTCACTTCCGGTGGTCAGGCTGTTACCGCTTGTCCTTATGGACGTTAATGCACGCGGCGCGCTTCGTCAAAGATTCAGCGGCTCCTGAAAAATCCACTAAATGTCGCGGAAAAGTTGTTGCTTGCGCTTGGCAAATATGAGATTGGTGACTACTGATGACGGCGACGTCAGAACAGCAAAATGGAATGGGCATCGCTTAAAGCGCCTCTTTAAGCGGGCGCGATGGAGCGTGCGCCAAAATCTTCCGCTTCTTTTTTCTTCTCGAAAGAAACCTCGGGGCGAGAGATTGCCGCCACGAATAAAGCCGGCATTTTCAATGGTTAAATTCAAATTATTAGAAATGCTAATTTAATTTTCGTAATGGAAATCTGTAATTTCATCCGCCGAATATTCAAAAACCTGCGGAACGTTTGACGTTGGTCGACACAAGACGTCGAACCCGTGCGAGAGAACAAGCCATGAGCGTACGCAAGCCCGTTTCGGCCAAATCAGTCACTGCAAACACCGGTCAGCGACCATCGCGCATTGCCAGGTCTTATCGGAAGCTGGTTTTTTGGGGAGCGTTGCTGGTCCTCGCGCCGGCAGTCGTGGGCGCGGCCGTCAGTCTGGCCGTGAAGTCGCACGAGACACCCCACCCGCAGATTGTTTTCGGCGACGGTTCCCGCGGTCCGCTCGAAATGGCGTGGGTTCCGGGCGGTCAGTTCGAGATGGGAAGCGACTCAAAGCAGGCGCAGGCCAACGAACGTCCGGCGCATAAGGTACGCGTGCATGGCTTCTGGATGGATCGTCATCATGTCACCAATGCCCAGTTCGCCGCGTTTGTGAAAGCAACCGGCTACGTCACGACTGCGGAGAAAAAGCCCGATTGGGACACGTTGAAAGTTCAACTTCCGCCGGGGACGCCGCGACCGCCTGACAGCGCGTTGGTAGCGGGTGCGATGGTTTTTGTCGGCACGGGTCAGCCTGTGCCGCTGGAAGATTATTCGCGCTGGTGGCGCTATGTGCCCGGCGCGGACTGGCGCCATCCGACAGGTCCGGACAGCAGCATCGCGGGAAAAGACGATCACCCGGTCGTGCAGGTTTCGTATGAAGACGCGCAGGCCTATGCGAAGTGGGCTGGCAAGCGCCTGCCTACCGAGGCGGAGTGGGAATTCGCCGCACGAGGCGGTCTTGAGCAGGCCACCTATGCATGGGGCAACCAGTTCGCGCCCGGTGGCAAGCAGATGGCCAATGTGTGGCAAGGCCAGCAGCCGCAGTCCTTCCCGGTCGTCAATCCCAAGGCGGGCGGTGCGGTGGGAACGAGTCCTGTCGGCACGTTCCCGGCCAATGGCTACGGCCTCTCCGACATGACCGGCAACGCGTGGCAATGGGTTGCGGACTGGTACCGGGCGGATCAGTTCAGGCGCGAGGCGACGAGTGCGGGCGTGATCGAGAACCCCGTGGGGCCCGGGGATTCGTGGGATCCCGCCGATGCCGGCGTGCCGGTGGCCGCACCCAAGCGGGTCACGCGAGGCGGTTCTTTTCTGTGCAACGAAGACTATTGCCTGAGTTACCGGCCAAGCGCGCGGCGCGGCACCGATCCTTATAACAGCATGTCGCATCTCGGTTTCAGGCTCGTCATGGACGAGAGCACCTGGGCGGATCTGCATAAACGCCAGCAGTTGGCACGCGCCGATATCCCTGGCGGCTGAACATACCCATGCAGGCGAGCCACGCCATAGCGCGATCCAAAACGCTGTTTTCTCCGGTCAGGGAATCGCATTACCTCGGATGGACACGCTTGATGCATCTTCTTACCCGACGCCAATGGCTGACCCGCATCTCCGGATGCGCTGGCGCAGCACTTGTCGCGCTCTGCCTCGCGGGCTGCGCGGGCCAAGACCAGGCAAGCGGCACTGCGCCAGTGGCGGCGTCCGGCGCGCTCCCCTCATGGAGGGACGGTCCGGCCAAGCAGAGCATCACCAGGTTCGTGGCGGACGTCACGCGCGAAGGTTCGCCGGATTTCGTACCGGCGGCCGACCGTGTTGCCGTATTCGATAACGATGGCACGTTGTGGAGCGAACAGCCGTTGTACTTCCAGTTCGTCTTCTTGCTGGATCAGGTCAAGGCAGCGGCGCCGAGCCATCCGGAATGGAAAAACAACCCGGCGTTCAAGGCGCTGGCAGACAAGGATTACGGCGGGCTCGCGAGTCATCAAAAAGAGTTGCTGCAACTGGTCGCGATGGCAAACAGCGGCATGAGCGTGGATGACTACGACAAGACCATCCGCGAATGGCTTGCAACAGCGCGGCATCCGAAATTCGATCGTCCTTACACGGAGCTCGTGTACCAGCCGCAGCTAGAACTGCTCCGCTATTTGCGGGCGAACGGATTCAAGACCTTCATTGTTTCGGGCGGAACGATCGAATTCATGCGTCCGTGGGCGGAGAAAGTTTATGGCATACCGCCCGAGCAAGTCATTGGATCGAGTCAGGTTGTGAAGTACGAACTGGTCAATGGCAAGCCCACGCTCACGCGCATACCGAAGCTCGATTTCATCGATGACGGTCCGGGCAAGCCCGTCGGCATCTACCGGAACATCGGGCGCAAACCGATCCTCGCGTTCGGCAATTCAGATGGAGACCTTCAGATGCTGCAGTACACGGCGGCAGGAACGGGTCCGCATCTCGCGCTGCTGCTGCATCACGATGATGCCGCCCGCGAGTTCGCGTATGACCGCCAATCGAAGATCGGCAAGCTCGATAAAGCGTGGGACGAAGCCGTGGCAAACGGCTGGACCGTAGTGAGCATGAAGGACGACTGGCAGACCATCTATCCGCCTGCGAAATATCAGCAATAAGTAGTGGTATGCAGCAGCAAAAACGATCGGCAAGCGACACGCGATCGATCAGGTCATGCGGCATCGTTTTATGAACGAGAAGCAGTGACTGGCAATGACGTCATGGAGCAACACGATGAGACCGTTCTTTCGAAAAGGGCGCTATGCCCTGGGGGTGTCGCTTGTCGCCCTCGCCGCAATTGTTGCACTGGTGGTGCCGCCCACCAGATTGACCGCGCAGACGCAGGGCGCGGTCAAACCTGCCGCACCCGCTGCAACGAGCACGGCCAAACCTGCCAGCCAAAGTTCGTCCAAGCCGAACATTCTGGTGATCTTCGGCGACGATGTCGGCCAGACGAATATCAGCGCCTATTCGCACGGCGTGGTGGGCTACAAGACGCCGAACATCGACCGGATCGCGGCGGAAGGCATGATGTTCACGGACTACTATGCGGAGAACAGTTGCACGGCCGGGCGCTCGTCGTTCATTACAGGCCAGAGTCCACTGCGTACCGGGTTGTCGAAAGTCGGCGCACCGGGCGCACCTGTTGGCCTGCAAAAAGGCGACATCACGATTGCGCAGGCGCTCAAGCCGCTGGGTTACGCGACCGGCCAGTTCGGCAAGAATCATCTTGGCGACAAGAACGAGTACCTTCCGACCAACCATGGTTTCGACGAGTTCTACGGCAACCTGTATCACCTGAATGCGGAAGAAGAACCCGACCGCGACTACTGGCCAACCGACAAGAACGACCCTTACGTCAAGAACTTTTCTCCGCGTGGCGTGATTCACAGCACCGCTGACGGCAAGGTTGAAGACACAGGTCCGCTCAACGAAAAACGGATGGAAACCATCGACGATGAAACCGGCCAGAAAGCCGCCGACTTCATCACGAAGCAGGCCAAGGCGGGTACGCCGTTCTTCGTGTGGATGAACTTCACGCGCATGCACGTCTTCACTCACGTGCGTCCAGAGTTCAAGGGTAAGAGCGGCATGCGCGGAAACGAGTACGCCGACGGCATGTGGGAGCACGATCAGGACGTTGGCAAGCTGCTCAAGCTGCTGGATGACTTGAATATCGCGAAGAACACCATCGTGATCTACACGACGGACAACGGACCCAACCAGTTCTCCTGGCCGGACGCCGCTACCACGCCATTTCGCAGCGAGAAAGACTCGAACTGGGAAGGCGCGTTCCGAGTCCCTGCAATGGTTCGATGGCCGGGCGTCATCAAGCCGGGCGCGGTGGCGAACGATATGTTCTCCGGGCTCGACTGGTTCCCGACCTTGCTCGCCGCGGCTGGCGATGGTGGCGTGAAGGATCGGCTACTGAAAGGGTGGTCGCCGAAAACTGGCGGGGCCAGTTTCAAGAACCATCTCGATGGCTTCAACCAGTTGCCGTATATCACTGGCAAGTCGCCCAAGGGCGCACGCACGGAGTTCTATTACTTCGATGACGACGGCCAGCTTGTCGCCATGCGCTGGGATTCGGAGGGCATGGCGTGGAAGGCCGTATTCTGCGAGCAGCGGGCAAAGGGTAATTTGAACATCTGGCAGGACCCGCTTGTCTGCTTGCGCTTGCCGAAGATCTTCAACTTGCGCATGGATCCGTACGAGCGCGCGGACATCACGTCGGATCAATACAACGATTGGGTCGTGAAGAACGCATACCTGACGGGTATCGCTACGTTGAAGGCCTCGGCGTTCCTGCAGACCTTCGTGGCATACCCGCCAAGCCAGCGGCCGGCGAGCTTCAGCGTAGACGGCGTGCGCAGGCAGGTCGATAAGAAGATCGACGAGTCGTTCAAGAAGCGCGGTCTGGAGTAGACGCTTCCATGACGCCATCCGCCGCGTCCGCCGGTTTCAAAGCCGGCGGACGCGGCTCATTTGCCGAGCCGCACATGACCCAGACGCTTGCCACGCGTGCCAAGGCGCAACATCGCAATAAACGCGAACACGCGCCGCGTCGAACTGAATCGCTTTCTTTGAGCCACCCCGGCGAGCGCGGCGGTTCTTCGTTGCACATCGGCTGGGCTGCGCTGCTGTTGTTTGTATCGGGCGCGGCATCGCTGATTTATCAGGTGCTCTGGATCAAGCAACTCGCGCTTGTGGTCGGCGCAGAAGTGCAGGCGGTGACAACGGGTGTCAGCGCGTTTTTTGCGGGCCTTGCGTTAGGCGGCTGGTTGTTCGGACGTCTTGCCGATCAACAAAAACAACCGCTGCGCGTGTACGCGTATCTTGAGTTGTCCGCAATGATACTGGCGGTCGGCGCCACGTTCGCACTCGCTCGCGCTGGGCGGCCGTTCGCTGCGATGCAGGATCACACCGGCATGCTGGCGTGGGTGCTTCCCTTCGCGCTCGTCGGCGTTCCCGCCATTCTGATGGGCGGAACCCTTCCCGTCCTGATGCGCGCCCTCGCACCGCGGGCCGGTCATGTTGGGAGAGCGGGAGGGCGCTTGTATGCGGTGAACACTGCAGGCGCGATTGCGGGAACGCTTGCGGCTCCGTTCATTCTTATTCCGTCATTTGGCGTGCAAGGCAGCGCCATTGTTGCTGCCGCGCTCAATGCCGCGGCGGCGATGCTTTCCTTCCTCCTCAGCCAACGGATATCGGATCGCGTACCCGTTGAAACACGAAAGGCGGAACCTTTCGAAGGTATCGGACGCGCACGTCTCGCACTCGTGCTGTACGCGGTCGCAGGTGGCATTGCTTTGGGATACGAAGTAGTCTGGTCGCAGGCTATCGTCCAGTTCATCAGCACACGAAGCTTCGCGTTTTCCATCGTTCTGGCTACCTATCTTTTCGGTCTCGTGCTCGGCAGCGCGCTCGTATCTCGTCACGCTGACCGCGCCCGCGATCCGTGGAGTGCATTTGCGTTTCTGATCGTCGCGGCGGGACTCGTTGCGTTGCTCGAAATCGCGTTGCTCGGCGAATGGTTGCTGCGCGGGCAGGCGCAGGTATCGAGCATGGTGTTCAGCGCGACCGGCAGCATGCTCGCCGCAATGTGCGCGCGCTTCGCGCTGGCGGGCTTTTGCATGGTGTTCGTTCCCACCTTGCTGCTAGGCGCGGCGTTTCCGTTCGCGCTGCGTCTGAGTGTCGATAGCCGCAAGGTCGGGCGCGGAGTCGGCATGATCGTCGCGGTGAATACGGCGGGCGGCATAGCGGGGACCTTGATTGCGGGTTTTGTCCTCGTGCCGCTGCTCGGGCTCGTTCACACGCTCGCCGCGCTCGCACTCGCGGCGAGCATGGTTGGCGTGATCGCGGTGACATGCGCGGCGGGCAAGCGCTCGAACCTTCGATGGAGCGTGTTCGCACTCGCCGTCGCCGCGCTCGGCGCCGCGCTGCTCGCGCCGCCTGACCGGCTCGCCGCGATGCTCGCCAAAGCACGCGGCGGCGATCTGACTTTCTATGCGGAAAGCGAAGGCGGCATGGTAGCGGTCGTCACGCAAAACGCCGGCGATAACCACTTCAAACGCCTCTACATACAAGGCGTTTCCAACTCCGGCGACGCAATGACGTCACTGCGCTACATGCGCCTGCAAGCAATGTTGCCGCTGCTGATTCATCGCGGTGAGCCCCGTTCGGCGCTGGTGATCGGATTGGGTACGGGGATCACTGCCGGTGCACTGCTGCCCTACCCCGGACTCGAGCAACGCGTCGTGGCCGAACTGCTGCCGGCGGTCGTTGCGGCTGCGCCGCAGTTCAAGGGCAATTACGGCATGAGCACGGACCCGCGCATCGAAATCCGTCTTCACGATGGCCGTCGCGAACTGCTGCGCAACCCGCAGCGCTACGACCTGATTACGCTGGAACCGCCGCCGCCGTCCGCAGCGGGCGTGGTCAATCTGTACTCTTCGGATTTCTACAGGCTTACCGCGTCGCGCTTGCGGGACAGCGGTCTCGTCGCGCAATGGCTGCCCTTGCCGACGCAAAATGAAGACGACACGCGCGCGTTGATCAAGAGCTTCGTCGATGTATTTCCGTATGCCACGCTCTGGACCACCGAGTTACACGAAATGATGCTGATAGGATCGATGCAGCCCATCGAACTCGACATCCCACGCATTACTTCACGCTTCGAGCGACCCTCGGTTGCAGCAGCGCTGCGTGAGGTTGGCATTGCTTCGCCAGCGGCGCTCCTCGCCACCTGGATCACGGATCGCGCAGGACTTGCGTACTACGCCGCTGACGCCCCGCCCGTCACCGATGATCGTCCGGCGATCGAATACGCCGCATGGGTGCGTTCGACGGAGTTTCCGAATGTGCTGACACATCTGCTGGCGTTGCGCGCGCAGCCGCCGCTCAAGGGCACGGACGAAATCTTCACCAACGCCATGCAAGCGGAGTATCGGACATTGCACACTTTCTATGATGCCGGGATCAATGCGTATCGTGGTGATCGGGGTTCGTGGCAAGCGAATATCCGCAACGTCATGCGCGACGATGCGGACAATCCGTATTATCGGTGGTTCGTAGGGAATGGCGGTTAGCGGGCATGCGGCCGGGCTCGACCCTGGCCGCACACACCGGAACCGCTGAAACCGTCTTACGCGACGTGCTCACGCACACTGCTGCTCCCGCTCCTGATGACGCGCGCGCATTGCATGCAGATGCACCCTCTGGCGTTCGGCCGCCACCAGTTCGCGCTTGCCCTTGAGCGTCGCGCTCTTGAATCGCGGGTCACCCATCGCGGCAACATACGTGTCCCATCTGTGCTTTTGATATCGGCGGAAAAACTCCGGACCGGGCAAGCCGTTGTCGCACGCGAGCAGCACACCATAATCGATGTCGGGCGCATCATTGAGCGATCGCAGCGCGGCGTCGAGCACTTCATAGCGCCGTGTTAGCGGAACCGTACGCGGAAACAGCACGTGAAAGCGTTTGTACGGCAGCACCGTACTTTGTAATGCGGCCCGTTCTAGAGCCCGGATGACAAGAGCCAGCGGATTCGAGTCCATACCTATCTCCGGTTGATCAAGATTTATCGTCAGGATGCGCGTCAATTCATGCCAATCACGTTTTCGAAAAACGATAAGCACTCCGCACCGTGACGCCAAGGAAACCAGCCGGTATCGATATCGATTAGCGAAGACCGGCTGGGCGTTGAAGCAACTTACCTGGGCGCAGTTACCACGATGTACTGCACTTGTGTCCCGTAGTACTGCGGCTGATACCAGTTCGGACCGCAATGCTGGTAAGCAATGCCGTTGACAATCACGCTCGAACAGCTTGGCGGCAATGTAGCCACCGTCGCGCCGACGACAACCGCCGTAGTCACGCCCACCGCTACACCAACCGCGACCGGGTCGACGTACCAGCCGTCGTGGTAGTGATCATCATCGTGATGATGATCGTCGTCGTGATGGTGGTCGTCGTCATGGTGATCGTCGTCGTGGTGGTGGTCATCGTCGTGGTGGTGGTCATCGTCGTGGTGGCCATCGTCATGGTGGTCGTCGTGGTGACTGTTGTTGCCGCCGCCATTGTTGTGGCCGCCACCGCCGCTGTTACCACCGTTGTTGTGATCACCGCCGCCGCTGTTATGACTGCCGCCTCCGCCGCCGCTGTTGTGACTGCTTCCGCCGCCGTGACTTTCGCCAACGTTGCCGCCATGCGCCGCGCCGCCGCCCGCATGGCCACCTTGCATCCCGCCTTGCATCCCGCTTCGAGGAGCGCCGCCGTGAAAGCCTCCTCCGCCGCCATTAAAACCGCCACCGGGTGGCGCGTGGATACTCGTGCGTGCGCCGCCGCGAAAACCGAATGCGTGCACGCTTATGGATGTCGCGAGGAAAACGCCGGCTATGCCGGCAACCGCAAGTTGTCTGGTGCGAAACAT
Source organism: Caballeronia sordidicola (assembly GCF_001544455.2). Lineage (GTDB taxonomy): Bacteria > Pseudomonadota > Gammaproteobacteria > Burkholderiales > Burkholderiaceae > Caballeronia > Caballeronia sordidicola. The sequence goes on along the minus strand of NZ_FCOC02000017.1, from coordinate 37,609 downwards.
CATTCACTCCCCTCAAACGGCGTGCGCGAAGCAGGCTTGAGTTCAATAGCCTTCGCGTTCGCCGCCGGCCGGAAAGTAAAGGTCGATGCCGGGAATTCCGGATTGATCTTCCAGTGATAAGTCGCGACATGCCGAGGACGCGCACTCTGCGATGTATCGACAATCGCCATGCGGCATGGCAGCGGCCTTGATCCGCTCTGGATCCATATCTCCCAGTCGGCCCCGCTCTGCTGATACGCATAATGGTTGCACCAGCGAGTATCCACGCGCTCCAGTCCAAGAAACAAAGCAGAAGTCAGCGTGACGTCGTCCACCTTGCCGTTGCCCCAATAGAACAGGTCGGCAAGCGGAGTATCGATGTTGTAGGTCGTCGATAATTCACGCACGAGCAAATCGTTCGACGGGGGCGCGGGGTTCGTCGAGTAATAGCCTTCCGCCGTATTGAAGATCGTGAAATGCCGGCCATCGTAGATCAGGCCTTTTGGCGCACGGCTGCCCGTGACGTCCGCCCTCATGCGATTGGGGCGCTCCACCTTGAGATCGGTCTCGTGAAGGAAGGCAACGGTCTGGCCGCTATCGAGCACGGCATCGGTTGACGTGGACGCGGTGACATCGAAGCGATTCAGCGAGCGCAGGTACTGCGACATGGCGCCCAGTGCATCGAGTGCCTTTTGCTGGCGCTCGGGCTGTGCGGTCGCGGCGGTGCTGCTCGCGGGGGTTGGGTTTGACTGCGCGATCGCGTTCGTCGCGCTGACGCCGTATGCGACGCACGCAGCGGCACACGCAACGGCAAGCGCAGCACGCGCGGTTTGAGGCTTACGGCTTGGCACATCGTCCTCCTTACTGAAAAGTAGCACCGACCGAGAGCTCGACGGCATTCCCCTTCGGCCGGTTGAGCACATCAAATTCGTCAACCATCTTTGTGCTCGTTTTTCTAGCGCCTCACCTGTCACCTATTGGACGGTATAACCACGTCCCTGCATGCAGGCGCCATATGAGCGCCAGTAGGTATTCATTTCGGACTGCGTATTAGCCTGTGCGTTCTGCGCTTGCGCCGCGTGCTGACGGCGGCTGCGCACCCCGCCCGCCACGGCGCCCGCCGTCGCCCCGACCGCTGCGCCGTGTCCGGGATCGTTATGGTTGACATCGCCGATGAGTGCGCCCGCCGCAGCGCCCCGCGCAGCGCCGCCTACTCGCGCACCTGTGGGCCCTTGCGGCGGAGGCGGCGTGCCCGCAACCACCGCGGGATCAATGCCCGTGTTCTGTTTTGCCCATGCGTAGCACGCGCCATCGTCCTGTGACTGTTTGCTGGCGCTTTGCCCATGCGCGGGATAAACCGCCGGCTTCTGGGCAAGCGCCGCGTGTGTGGCGACGGTAAGCGTGGCAGCTATTGCCAGATAGGATGTTTTCATGACGACCTCGAAAAACAATTGGTGCGATGGAGCTTCCCGCTCGCCGGATGCAATAACGCCGCTTTGTTTTGTAGTCTCGTTTGCGCGCGCAATATTTGCGGTACGCCGATCGAACCGTTTGATCCCAGAGCAGGATTGGGCGCAGGAGAAAAATCGTTTGTGCGGGCGTTCGCGCCAAAGGCGCTTGCCGCATGGTGCTTTTTGAGCATTTAATGACGCAGCAAAAATCGGCGCATTATTGCTTTTATTAAGATTGTCCGCGCTGCTTTTCCCGAGCGCGGACCTCGACAATATTGCGACAATCGAACTGTTACAGAACGATCGGACAATTTTCGACGGACGAACACGCATGGCTTTTCCGATTTAAAAAACCGAAGCGCATAGTTAGCCCAAAAGCGTTAATCAAACGACGCTTTCATTTCAACTATGCGAATTGATCCCTCCAACTCAGGAGAGGGATTGAAGTGATTCCATAAAATCAGTCTCCGCTAAACCAACGCGGTGATGCGGCTCAGGCTATACGCCTGAGCGAGTAAAGGCCATGCATAAATCCTCTCAGGGCGAAGGCAGGTGTGGACGAGTCCGACAGATTTCGGCCTTGCGCAGCACTTTTTTGGCTTACGTTTGTAGCGGATGCTAGCAAACGTTTTCTGGTTTGCCAAACTTATTTTGTAACGGTACCCAGTCTTAATTCAAATGATCAAAGCGTTTCAGAAAACGTTAGCAAACATTCGACACGGTTTTAAACTTCATCTCTCGATAGGCGAATTCGGACGGAATATCAAGCAGAAAAATTTCTCCGAGATCGCCCCAAATCGCGTGAAACGAGATATTGGTGAAAACATTGAACCCATTAGAACCATAACGCCAATGACTAGAGCAAATAGTTATTAATTATCTAGTAAATTATTAAATTTCCAATTGTCTTCTCGTATTGATTCTCCTCTGAATCAAAACGAATCGCTGGACTGTTTCAGTATGAGATCCAGAAACTGCGACGAAGCGGAGATAGAAACAAGCGGCGACGACCACCGTGCATTCCTGAAGACAAGGACATTCGCACAGATGCTTTCTCAGCCCGAAAACCTGCCTAGCGTTGTGCGCCGGATGACAGCGGGCCAAATGCTGCTTGACGGAGCCTCAGTGGAGAACGTGGCTGAAGAGCTTCACTTGTCCCTGGCAACGGTCAGGCGCTACAAGGCGCTTATCGACGCGGGCGGCCTCGATGCATTGCGGCAGCTGGGCGTTGGCGGCCGATCCTCAGCGCTTGATCAACACGCGCTCGAATGGATATCGGCGGCGTTGCAGGGCCCGGCGAAAGTCCACGGCTTCGACAGCGACGCCTGGACAAACGCGCGCCTGCGCTCGCTCATTGAAACGCGATATGGCGTGCGCTACTCGCGCGTCTATATCTGGCAAATCGCAACCAATCTGGGCCTTGGTCACCTTTTGTCGAAGTCTCGCAGGTAAGCAATACAACGAGCAACGCTGCGCCACTCGTCCGTCACACTCTGCATAGGAACTACATATGAAAAGTCATTACCGCACGCCCTCGTTCAGCATGCACGTTGCACGAACTGCTCTAATCGTCTGCGCTCTGTTCGCGGCGCCCGCAATGGCGCAAACGGCGGCATCGAGCGTCGGGCCCGACGGCATTGGCGCGGCCGCGACCGCCGAGACACAGGCGCAGGTCGTCGGTATCGATACCGCGTCGAACAGCGTCGCCCTGCGAGGCAAGAGCGGAAAAATCGTGAACGTCGCGGTCAACCCGGACATAGCGGATGTCGGCAAGCTGCAACTCGGCGACACCGTCGATATCCGCTATGAAAATGCCCTGCTCGTGCGTGCGACCAAGGTGAAGTCCGACGGCATACGCGAGCGGATTGTCGAGACTGCGGCCGTTCCTGAATCCGGCGGATCGACCGCCACGGCGCGCCGCGTACAGGTTGTCGCGACCGTCCAGAAGGTCGATCAGGCGCATCGGACCATTACGCTTCGCGGTCCATACAAAACGGACACGTTGCGCGTCGGTCCGGACGTGCCGCTTAAAGACATCAAAGTGGGCGATAGCGTGCGGGCGGAGTTTGTGGAGGCAACCGCCGTTCTCGTGACCCGCAATGGCGCTCCAGTCAAATGAGCGGCCATCGAGACGAAGGCCCGGACGTCGATCACAAGCCCGGCAAGAGAGGCGTTAATGGCGGGTGAAAGCAAGCTGGCGTCGCGCATCGCAATGGGCAAGGCGTATCGGGAAAACATGGGCCGGTCCGCGCACGCGAAGCTCGGCAAGATCGACCGCGATCCAGTGGAATTGCTCGAACAGAGCAGCCTCGGGCGCGTGAACCGGCTGGTTCCGCTCCGATACGGACGGATGATGGCATCGCCATTTTCGTTCTTCAGGGGTAGCGCAATCCTGCAGGCAAATGATCTCGGCAAGAGCCCAAGCACGGGGCTCGTCTTGCCCATCTGCGGCGATGCGCATCTGATGAACTTTGGCGGATTCGCGACGCCCGAGCGCCAGCTCATCTTCGATCTCAACGATTTCGATGAGGTCGCTCTCGGCCCGTGGGAATGGGACCTGAAACGGTTGACGGCAAGCTTCATGGTGGCGGCGCGCCACATGCGCCTGAGCCGGCTGGCCGCGGAGAAACTGGTCGAGACCGTGGTCGCGCAATACCAGACCCGGATGCGTGAGTACGCGGATTTCAGCGCGCTCGAACTCTGGTATGAGCGCATCACGTTCGAACGGATGCTGGATACGGCTGTCACTCCTGAACGCAGGCGTCTCCTGCGCAAGGGAATGGAAAAAGCCGCGAGCCGCACGCACGAAAGCATGCTCGAAAAGGTCGCCGAGTTCGACGGCGAGAATTGGACCCTGCGCGACATGCCTCCAGGCATGTTCCATATTCACGGCGCCAACACCCTGTTCGATTCAGACGACGACTGGTTCAAGCTCGGCAACTGGGAAGCAGTGATCAAGCGCATGTTCGCGCAATACGTGAAGACGCTTGCGCACGATCGCCGCGCGCTGCTGCGCCATTTCACCGCGCAGGATCTGGCCTTCAAGGTAGTGGGTGTAGGCAGTGTTGGAACCCGATGCCTCGTGCTGCTCATGATGGACGAACTCGGCAAACCCATGTTCCTGCAGATCAAGGAGGCGCGCCTGTCGGTAATCGAGCAGCACTTCGAGGCAGAGAAGCTCGCCCATGCCGGAGAACGCGTGGTTCGCGGTCAACGCGTGATGCAGGCCGCCAGCGATATCTTCCTTGGCTGGGGTACGGGTCCTTCCGGGCGTCATTTTTATTTCCGTCAACTGCGTGACATGAAGCTGTCGGCGAATATCGAATTGTTCGATGTCGATGTACTCGAAGGCTACGCACGCCTGTGCGGCTGGATCCTCGCGCGTGCGCATGCAAAGGCGAGCGGCAAGGCGATCGAGATCAGCGCGTATTGCGGACAAGGCAGCCAGATGACAGAAGCACTCGTCTCTTATTCGACGGCCTACGCGGATCAGGTCGAGCGAGACTTCGATCTTTTCACCCAGGCCTGCAGAAGCGGCCGGCTACTCGCACGCACCGACGAAGACATGGCGGCGGACTTTCACGTCTGAGAGCCAACACAGCAGTCGTGAACATTGGAAAAGACATGTTGATGTGGTCGATTTTTAAAATCCCTGACCTACACTAATTGCGTAACCGACAGCACCTATTCACTAACCCCGAGTCAGCAGACAAATAGTCAGTACGACTAGCTACAAGGCCGATCATCGAAGGAAAATAGTGTCGGCCAACAGAAAGTCAGTTGAAGCAGTCTGCCGGCTTATATCGCAAACCGTTAGAACTAATGGAAGGCACATCATGCGATTACACCAACGTCTCACTGCGGAATTATTTGGCACGTTTTGGCTAGTAATTGGCGGATGCGGCAGTGCGGTGCTTGCCGCAAAATTCCCGGGTATTGGAATTGGTTTTGTGGGGGTATCGCTGGCATTCGGATTAACCGTGCTGACCATGGCTTATGCACTCGGCCATATTTCGGGCGCCCATCTGAATCCGGCAGTCAGCATTGGCCTTTCGGTCGCCGGCCGCTTTCCGCCCAGGGAACTCCTGCCGTACATTGTTGCGCAGGTGATTGGCGCAACGCTCGGCGCATTCGTGCTGTATCTGATTGCATCGGGCGTACCGGGATTCGACGCCGCCGCTAGCGGCTTCGCCACCAATGGTTACGGCGCGCGCTCGCCTGGCGGCTATTCGATGACCGCCGCCTTGATCTGCGAAGTCGTGATGACGTTCTTTTTCGTACTTGTCATTCTGGGTACAACCGATGGCCGCGCAATTTCCGGATTCGCGCCGCTCGCAATTGGCCTGTGCCTGACGCTGATTCACCTGATATCCATTCCGGTCACGAATACGTCGGTCAACCCGGCGCGCTCGACCGGACCTGCGCTCTTCGCGGGCGGCGCGGCGCTGGGACAACTCTGGCTATTCTGGGTGGCGCCGATTATTGGCGCGTTTATCGCGGGGGCGTTGTATCCGCGGCTCTTCCCGGAAAAAGTCACGGCGGTCGCGCCGGCGCCGCTTGCTATCGATGCCGCACCCTGACTCGGGTAGAACTGGGACCCGCACCATAAAAACCATAAAAAATGGCCCGCCGAAGCGGGCCATTCAGTCATGCAATCAAGCTAGCTGTAGCGAATTACAGCGGCTGGATGTTCGATGCTTGCAGACCCTTCGGGCCTTGCTTCGCTTCGTAGCTCACTTTCTGGTTTTCCTGCAGGGTTTTGAAGCCTTCCGTGCGGATTTCCGAGAAGTGCGCGAACAGGTCGTCACCACCGCCGTCCGGCGTGATGAAGCCAAAACCCTTCGCATCATTAAACCACTTCACAATACCTGTTGCCATTTGCTGATTTTCCTAGAAGAGACGTAATTCCGTTTGGTAGCGCCACCCGCCGTCAAACGGCAAAGCGTTGCTGCCTCCTTTTACCACGCGAAAATGACACTCGGCAATTGGATTCTCCCCGAAGTTTTGGGAATTTACGTCCAAATGCCCGTGTACATCGTGCGGAGACGCTTGCCGTTCATCCGAGCGGACATGCGAATAATAATTAAAACATTTGGTAAGGCAAAGAAATAAGTCGATTTTTATCGATCATTGATCGTCCCTAGACGCCGAGAAATGAGAAAAGCCGTCGATACCGGCGTTTGCGGCGCCGTTGTTTTTCGCGAGCGATCTCAGGAACGGTGAAGGTTGCGTGTAGTTCGTCCTCACCGTCAACCGTATGAAAGTTGTTTGTAACAAACGGGTCTTGGGGTCATCAGCGGGACTTATAGCGGCAGCCGGCAGCACCGCGGTATTTGCGCGGGACGCTTGCGATCAGTGCCGACAATCCGCTGCCTGCCTCGGCAGATACGCGGCTAATGCGCAGCCGGCGTTTGCATCGGCTGGAACCGGCGCATTGAACGTACGCGGACGGCTTACGAACAAGGAGTGGGCGCAAATCGCTGGTGCTTGTCGTGCCTCGAAATTACATCAGACGAACGCCAGCAGTGCGCTCAACACGGCATTCGGGCCGCATGAGTCGTCACTTGGCCGACTGCGCGTCAGAGGCGGTAAGGCAAGCGGTTCCAGCACGTTGCTGATTAACAACGTCGGCGGCACGGGCGCTGCGACCGCTGCTAATGGCATACCGCTTCGTCGCGCAGTCCGTGACCGCGAGCTATCCCGCCAATCCCGGTGGCTCGCATCAACTGATGATTGGCGGCAATGCCGCAGTCTGATGGAAATGGTGGAACCCGCGCCTTTATTGGCCGCGTTTCGGGGCGCTGCAATCGGGCGCGCCGTTGGCTTTGAGTAGCGGTGTGATTCCCTGTCCTTCGGCAATGAGGTATCGGCAGCCCGTTTCGTGATCCGTTTCCAGCTGAAGGTTGATGTCCTCGGTCGTCTCGCGCGTGAATCTGTTAAATCCTGCGCTGGAGGCAGATCGCGGTTCGGTGTTCTGGGCATGCGCCGCGAATGACGCACTTGCCGTGAGCAATACAAGCAACCACTTCATAGGTGTCCCTCGTGACATTTTTTGCGCAAGACTTTGCGCAAAACAAGCAATTCCGTTCGATGGAATCCTTCACCCGAGGTTCAACTAACCGCACTGCTCGCGCAAATAGTTATCGAAGATGCCGAGGACATCGGGCAGATTGCGCCGTCCCACGCCAATGCGAATGTGCGTGTCGCCGTGATCCAGCAGCGCCCCGGGAAGCAGAAGCACGCCGGTACGCTCAAGCACTTGCGAGCAGAATCGCGCCGCTCCGCCCTGCTTCAGACGCGGGAAAGCGACCGTGCCCGCTGTAGGCCGCTGCCACTCCAGAATCTCGTGATGACGCGCAAAGAACGGATCGAGTGCGGCCAGATTGCTCCGGACGATGGCCGTATTTCGTTGCGTCAACGCATCGGTATGGCGCACGGCGATGGTCGCAAGATATTCGCTCGGCGCGCTATTGCAAATGGTTAGGTAATCCTTGAACGTGTTCATGGCGGCGAGCACATCGCGATCGCGCGTCGCGACCCAGCCTACGCGCAAGCCCGCAAGTCCATGCGACTTCGATAACGCCCCGAGCGAGATCGCTTTCTCGTAGACATCGCATGCGGCAGGAAGCCGGTGCGCAGGATCGTGTTCGAGTCCCCGATAGACTTCATCGCTGAAAAGCCATAGCCCGCGGCTGCGCGCAAAGCGCACGATTGCATCGAACCGTTCGCGATCCGGAAGATAACCCGTTGGATTGTGCGGCGCGCAGATGAGCAAGGCCTTCGTCTCGGGGCGCACCAACTTCTCCAGTTCGTCAGGATCGAGCGCCCAGCCCTCGGACTCCCGCGCCATCCATGGCGACACGGAAACACCCAGCGCCTGCGCCACCGAGTAATGCGACTGATAGCCAGGCATGTGCACGATCATGTGATCGCCGGCCCTGAGCATGGTGTTGACGAACGAGAAGATCGCTTCCTGCGCGCCGGTGTGCACGATCAGATCATCGATACCAATCGATTCATACAACGTGGCAAGTTCACGCCGAAGCGCTGGCGCGCCGGGGTATTCCGTATAGCCGAGCCACGTGTGGCTGAAGTTATCGGCGCAACCGGGTTCCAGCGCAAGAAGATCCGCAATCGACATGGATTCCGGGTCGGAACTGCACATCAGATAACGGGCGGTGAATTCGTGAACGGCGAAGTATCGTTCAAGCTGAAACGGCGCTGGATTCATGTCGGGTCCAAGGAGAAAAGTCGTGGCGTCCCGCTTCTGGACGCGCACGACAGAGAGGCGTAGTCTGCGCGTCGTCTGCGCTTAAAAAAAGCTAACTCTCCTAATGCCACTTAAGAAACGCTAATGCTCGATTACGCCCTCCTCGATGCGCTCGGCGCAGTTGTGCGCCACGGTTCGTTCGATCGTGCCGCGCGCGAGCTCAACGTCACGCCATCAGCCGTATCGCAACGCGTGAAGCTGCTGGAAGAACGTGTGGGAAGCGTGCTCGTGAAGCGCGGCCAGCCGTGCATGGCGACGCCGCCGGGCGCGTTGCTGTGTCGTCATATAGAACGCGTGCGGCGGCTCGAAACCGAGCTTGGCAGCCAGATGCCGGCGCTCCCCGGCATGCTTGCAGAGGCGTGGCCGACCTTTCGCGTGGCGGTCAACGACGACAGTGTGGGCACGTGGTTTATCGACGCGGTATCGGATTTTTGCGTCGAGCGTGCAATGCTGCTGGATCTCGTGATAGACGACCAGGACCACACCGCACAACAACTGCGAGATGGCAGCGTGCAAGGCGCGGTGACCACGCAAGCCGAAGCTGTCCAGGGATGCCGCTCGACCAGGCTCGGGCGCATGCGATACCTGCCCGTATGTTCTCCCGTGTTTTTTGATCGGCACTTCGCCGCAGGTTTGACACGCGACGCCTTACGCCATGCCCCGCGCGTCGAGTTCAACTCGAAGGACCAGATGCAACGGCGCTTTATTCGCCGCATCACGCGCGCGGATCTCGACCCGCCGCGACATCTGATTCCGCACGTGGCGGGTTTCGTGCGTGGCTGCGCGTCCGGAATGGGTTGGGGCATGTGTCCCGAGCGCATGATCCGGCCGTTGCTCGAAACAGGTGAACTCGTTCGGGTCGTGCCGGGCGCGCATATGGATGTCGATCTTTATTGGCAAAGCTGGCGGTTGTCCATCGGCTGGCTCGACGACTTCAGGACCATGCTGCAGAAAAGCGCGAAGGCGTTCCTTGACTAGCACTGGTTCCGTCGTTATTGCTCATCCGCCGCTCATTTGCCGATGTCCCGGCGATGCAACGCACGTCTGCAGCGCGTTTATTGCCACGCTCGCCAGATTGAGCGTTTCCTCGCAAGCCGCCACGTCGCTCAGCACGCGGCATCCGCCGCCGCGATTCACTTTCGTCACCGCTGCCCGCGCTGTGTCGAGCGCCGCTTCCGGCGATCCATTGTCTTTTATGAAGGCAGACATATTGAAGACGCTGCCTGCTCGCGACTCGACCAGTTGAGGACATGAATCAGTCGCTAAGACATCTGTCGCGAACAGCGTCGCAGAGAAAATCACGGCGAGTATCATGCGGCCATGCTTGATACGGAACGGAGCTTTCATCGGCAGCACCTCGTTACGGCGTGAAGTTCGGCGATGGCCGGATCGCGCCCGCAAAAGGAATCGAAGAGAATAGAAAGCCCATGCTCCGAGCCAGGCGCTGGCGCAGCGCGGCGACCTTGCCACGTTATCTGCCTTGCAGCACGAAAGGTGCGGGCTTCAAACCGTAAACTACTCGTTCAAAATTACGATCAACAGGAAATTTCGGCTTGTGCGTGGCTCTGTCTATCTCTGGCACGCCGTTTGCTGTGTGTTCCAGTTCACTTAAGAGCATTGGGGCAGCACATGACGTCGACAGTTTCCGTACCTGCCAAATATCGATCGGTACTCGCCGAGCGAGAGATCGATCACCTTGAAAAGATGTTGCGCTTATCCAAAGCGCACGGACCCGTTCCACATTTGAATGGCGCTTATTGGACGGCTCGGCTTACATTCGTGCAGGACCATTTCGATCTGGTCGCCGAGCAGGCAAAGCGCGTCAAGGCGCTGCTTTGTGTATCAGAAAAATCCGACGCTCCGGAGGCAAAGGGCAAGGGAACCAGTGGACTTAACGGCGGCATGCGTTCGTGGGCAGCCTAGGCGCATTGCGCCCGTTCATCAATTGCGGCCTGCTTGAGCGGCCTGCGAAACAAGTCGTCGTGCGGACACGCTCGACGCATCCACAGCCGACGCTTGCGCAGCGTTATCCGAGACACATTGCCAGTCGCCAACCGCACGGCAATGCCATGCGCGATGCAAGAGACTGTCGCGTTGCTGTTCGCGGCTAGCGAGTTCAGCCTGCATCTGTTGCAACTGACCGCTTGCGCTAGCCCTCTCCAGCATATCCGCCAGGCGTCGATGCGCAACCGTCAGATTCCGGTTTTCGAGCGCGTGATAAAACTCGCCGACGCGCCCATCCGCAGCGTTCGTCGCAGGTTGCGTTAATGGCGGATTACTCGCCGCCGCTCTTGCAGACTGAGCCGGAATCACCGCGCCGGTGACGAACGCATTGGGCGCAGCCGCTTGCGGTTCCAGATCCATGCCTGAAAAACGCGGTCCGCTAAAAGCCCAGACACCAACTGCACCGGCAGCGAGCACAACGGCCCACCAGATTCGCGTCGAGCGTTTCCTGCGCGCCCGATAAAACTTCAGCGCGCCCTCGGCAAGTCCGGGATAAGCGCCTCGTGAACGCTTGGGACGCGAAATACTTTTCCCGCCCAAAGCGGCGCTCGCGAAACTCGTCACGCGACGCAAGAAGTTCGGTGCATGACCGCAACGCCCGCATCTGTAAGTGCCCGCGGGAAAATCATTGCCACACTCTTCGCATGTCGTCCACGCTGTGTGGCCGATAGACTCCAGCATGCGCATAAAAGTCATGGTTAAGTGGGTATCGATGAAATCACAGAGCTTGGGCCGGATTGCCGGCCTCGTGCATTTCCTCGCTCGAGGTCCGTGTGGGCATTCCCAGATCCTGCATGAGCCGGTGCAAATGAACGCGGGAAATACCAAGACCGCGAGCCGCGTCCACGACCCGGCCCTTATGTAAAAACAGCGCCATTTCGATGGCACGCCTGTCCGCCGCCGCGCGCGCCTCCCGCAGCGAATCCGGTGCATTCGCCACGTGCGCGGTTAGTTCGAGATCCTCAGCAGTGATGTATTTTCCCTCGGATAAAATTATTGCGCGACGTACGCGATTAATAAGTTCGCGGACGTTGCCCGGCCAGCCATAGTTATGCAATGCGGCTATCGCATCTGGCGCAAATCCATGTATTCGGCGTGCACGTTCGTCCCGGAATCGCTCGAGCGCATACAAAGCCAGTTCGGTGATATCTTTCCCGCGAACGCGAAGCGGCGGCTCTCTTATTTCCAGCACGCAGAGACGAAAGAAAAGATCGGCTCGGAAGCGGCCTTCGTCCACCGCTGCATGCATATCCACATGAGTAGCGGTGATCACGCGTACGTCCACATCTATGCTTTCGATGCCACCCAGTCTTTCGATTTTCCGCTCCTGAATAAAGCGCAGCAACGCGGCCTGACTTTCCGGCGGAAGGTCGCCAATTTCATCGAGGAACAAAGTGCCGCCGTGAGCCTGCTCGACGCGGCCGATCTTCCTTTGCGTGGCGCCCGTAAACGCTCCGCGCTCGTAGCCAAACAATTCCGAATGCAGCAGTTCGTGTGGAATCGCACCACAATTCACAGCAATGAAAGGCATATCGCGCCGCGCCGATCGCGCGTGAATCATCTGCGCCGTCAATTCCTTTCCCGTGCCCGATTCACCTGATATGAACACCGTTGCATCAGTAGCAGCAACTTTTCCGATCGCTCGATGAAGCGCGCGCATGACTTCGGATGATCCAATCATGCCGCTCGCCAATGCGCGGTTCGCCAGCGCCGCATCGTCCTGGAATCGCAGCGCTTCCATGCCAACCGCTTGCGACACTACATTCAGAATGCGCTCGTGCGAGGTAGGCATCGTGACAAAGTCGAAGCAATACTTGGCAATGGCATCGCGCACTGCCTGCAAGTCCCGCGATTGCCGCGATACCAGCGCAACCCACGCCACCGGCGCAAAACGGGAAAGCTGGTCAACCCTGTCAATGTGAACGTTGGACACTCCCTTGGTCAGATCGAGGAGGCCCGGCATCGGCGTTTCGGGTAGCTCTCCAAGCATGTTCGCGCTGGTTGCGTGCATCACTTTCCACGCGCCATTACTGAGGCTTTTCAAAAGCGTTTCGTCCGGTTTTTCGCCTATATACAGAAGCGTACGATGCACGCGGTCCATGGTTGCGAGAGATTCTCTGGTAAGCCATCTTTACACTTGAATGGGATCAGCTTCGGGCAAGGGCAGAAGACGCATTTGACCGGGTGACCCATCCTATCGATGCACATTCGTGACAGGTGAAACGAAAAGTTAGTTTGCGTTTCCATCGATGAAAAAGCTTGCTATATGTAACTGCGTGCTTCATCGGGACTGGGCACGTTGTTTGCACCAACCAGATCGCCGCGTCAACTTGCGGCTTGCCAGCAACAACGTGCGCGCGAAATCGGCGATACCGCCATTAACGCGCCCGGATAGTCCACAATGCGCAACCCACCTTACGGAGTACGCTATGGAACCTGTTTCGCATGGAATTATTTTCTGGCTCATCATCGGCGCAATCGCGGGTGCGCTCGCTGGGCGAATTGTCGACGGAGGTGGCTTTGGCATCGTCGTGGACATCATTGTGGGGATCGTCGGCGCTTTCATCGGCGGATGGCTTGGAGGCGCGCTCGGGTTGCATCTGGGCAGTGGCGTGATCGGTTCGCTGATTACCGCCGTGATTGGGGCGGTGATCTTGCTGATCATCGTGCGGCTCTTCAGTCGTGGGCGCGCCGGACCAACGGTATAGCGCTGTGGATGACGAAAACCCCGTGCCTGGCACGGGGTTTTTTGTTGCGCGTCACTTATGGAATCAAGGCAGCACAACTGCTTACAAATCCCGCATAGAGCAAAGTGCTGAAGCTTTCGATGCGTCATGCACAGCTTTCATCAATGTGCACGCGGTAACTACACGTTACCAATCTCGCAAAGCCGTTTCACTTGCGCGAGACGACTGCACATAGACTTTCATCGCCGGGAAGACATCGATGTCACCGGATGCTTCCAGGGATCAGGAATGAATAAACAGATTGTGATTGCCGCTCTATCGTCGATGTTGATCGCGGCAGCCGGCTCGGCCAACGCTGCGGGATGCCTCAAAGGTGCGCTTGTGGGTGGAGTCGCGGGCCATGTTGCCGGGCATCACGCGGTCGTCGGCGCGGTGGGAGGCTGCATTGTGGGACACCACATGGCAAAGGAAAAAGCTAAAGAACGGGCTATGGAAGCAAGTCAGCATTCCACCGTGAGACCTTCCTGAGCGCAGGACTGGAATGGAGAGAAACTCATGCTGCGACCCCGGAGCCTTCGAGTAACCGCACAGACAGAGGGCGCGCAAATGGCCGCCGACTACTGCGAGGAAACCGGCCGCCTTCGCATTCTGCGGGACGAAGTGCCCTTGCGCGAATGGTTTCCACCCAACTCCTGGATGGCCATTGCATCCGTGGCAGGCGCACGCAACTGGGGAACACGCCCGGACCTGAACGAGCTTCGCGCACTGCTCGCGAGCCAGATGATGCTGATGAACATCGGCTGATTGCTGGCACGGGTTGTTCGCCATTGCCTTTGGATAACTCCGGCATAACAACACGGATTGGTGTGCGCCGATTCTTGATAACCACGGCCGTTAGCGGATGCCGCTGAAGTTATCCAGCGACACATCGCGTTGTCCAATAAGCACGTCCGATGTTATGGATTCTGTAGAGCGTTGATCCAGCGAGAGATTCAATGCTTGTCCACAGAAACAAGCGATGCTTGTTAACTATTACTACGTATACATATCAATCAAGATGAAACATTAATGCGCGATGCGTAGTCGTGGTCGATGGCGCTTATAAAGTGAGCACGCTTTCACGTCACAGCAAATGTTCGATGTTCAGCCTGCCAGACCACTGCGAATTCAGATATTCGACTGCAAGTCTTCTATGGCATCTATCAGGCGTGTGCTCGCTGCAAAGCAAACACGCGCCGTCGAACATGACGGCGTCGAGATTGCTCTCGACTCGCCGCTTCGCAAGCAACTCAATGTAGGCCGCTGCGTATGCATCCCATGTCAGTTCGCCGGATTGGTATCGCTTGAGATGGTCTCGCTCGGGCGCCAGTTCGCGAAGGTCGATGTACTGGACATCGAGTAGACCGGAAAGGAAGAACTCAAGGTCCGGCTTCTTCGAGAAGCCAGCCAGTTGCGATGTATTGTTCAGGCGCACATCTAGCAGCGTCCGGACTTCGGCATCTTTCAACAGCGTGAAGAACCGCTCCGCAGACTTTTGAGTGAAGCCGATGGTGGTGACTTTCATGGCGAGGGACTTGGTGGGCAAGCCGTTCAATCATCAACGCACTACGTTCCTGACTGGTCAACGATCGAGCGCTCACACGATTCCGTACTGCTTCAGATCTATTCCTTGGTGCCGCTTTCGTCCCGGAGGAATTCAATCAGAGTATCGAGCATTCGATGCCGACGCGTCGGCGCGCGGCGCACTACAAAACGCCAGGATGCAGGACGCGAGAGAACAGGAAACAGACGCACCAGACGTCCGCTGCGCAGTTCCGGATCAATCAGCGGTGAACGGCCGAGCGCGAGTCCCGCGCCGCCCACCGCTGCGCCAATGACCTGACTGAAGCTGCTGTATCGGACGATCTTTGTTTCGAAGTCCTCTGGAAGTCCGAAATCGTCCGACCAGTTGCGCCAGTCGATTTCAGGAGAATTTTCGTGCGCTTCCTGCAGCAGACGGCAACGGCAAACAGCCGTCGACGCAAACGGTTGCAACTCCGGGCTGCATACAGGAAACACTTCTTCCTGCAGAAGGACGATGTCGTCGGAGCGCAGCGCATGCTCCGCCACGTGCACGATAGCCAGATCGATGTCGTACCGCGAAAAGTCCGGCTCGCCTTCCTGAATGATGGCGTTCAACGGCGTCTCGGGATAACGGGCAGAAAACTCGGCAAGGCGGCGTGCGAGCCACATCGAGGAAAAGGGTGCGTTGGCCGAGACGGTCAGTTGCCGGGCCACGCCCTTGATTTGCGAACACGCCTCTTCCAGCAGCGACAGCGCGCCACTCGCCGCGGGCAGGAGGCTGGACCCTGCAGGCGTCAGCCGAATCCCGCCAATGCCAGTGCTGCGCTCGAGAAGCCGCGCGCCCAGCGACTCTTCCAGGCTGCGTATCTGATGGCTCACGGCGCTGGTCGAAACGCTCAGCTCGGCGGCCGCGCGGGCGAAGCCGCCGAGCCGCACCGCTGCTTCGAAGGCGCGAAGCGCCGACAGGGGAGGAATATTGGACATCGGGGTATTGTAGGATATTCAACACCCCATGAAAAACCATCTTTTGCCTGTGCCCTGCAACCGACGGTAAGGTCCATGGTCTTGCAGTGAAAAAGTAAAAAGCGGACCAACCGGAGGCAGGAATGTATTTCGATGGCAAGTTGTGGACGATGATGAAAGGCCTTCGGCTGCGCGTTGCCGCAGCAGTGGCCCTTGGTCTGATCGCCATGGTATTTGGGGTGCTGCGCTTCGTTTTCCTCGGCCGCGTTCTCGCGCTCGCTTATGAAGGGGCGCCATCGCGTCAGATTGCCCTTGCTGCAGCCGGCACGGTGGCCTGCATGATGCTGCGGGCCTGGCTCGATCATCGCCGGATCGTGCTGGCGCAGGGCACCGCCGGTCAGGTCCAGTCGGTGCTGCGCGCGCGGCTGTTCGACCGGATTGCCGAGCTTGGACCCGCCTGGTTCGGGGCGGAGAGAACCGGGGGCGTGATGCTCGCTGTCATCGACGGCGTGGAGCAATTGCAGACCTTCTTCGGCGCCTACGTGCCGCAACTGATCATCGCCGCCTGCGCGCCTGTGGTGATCTTCGCCGTGCTGGCGTGGTGGGACATGCCGACCGCGGCCGTGCTGCTGATCGCCGCGCTCGCGACATTGGCGCTGCCCATGCTGGTCCACAATGCCGACAAACACGCGGCAATCGCCCGAGCGGCGGCATTCAAGTCCTTCGGCGAAGAGTTTCTCGATGCAGTGCAGGGCCTGCCGACACTCAAGGCGTTTGGCCAGGGCGGAGCCTTCGCGCAAAAACTTGCCGCACGCGCAAGAGCGCTCTCCGACAGCACCTTCTGGGTGCTCGCGCTCGGCTTGCTTACCCGATTCTTCACCGACCTCGGCACAGGCCTGGGCGCGGCCGCCGCCATCGCACTCGGCGCATGGCGCGTAAGCCACGGCGCCATGAGCCTGGAAGCGCTGCTGATTGTCCTCATGGCGGGAACCGAGATCTTCCGTCCGCTGCGTGATCTGCGTTCCGTGCTGCACCAGGGCATGATCGGCCAGTCGGCGGCGAGTGCCATCCATGCGCTGCTGGAAGCACGCAGCGATGCTCCGGCTACGGGCGCGCCGCGGATTCCGGCGCTTGCCGCGAGCATCGCGTTCGAGAATGTCGGTTTCTCCTATCCGGGTCGTCGCGCGGGTGCGCATGCTGCGCTGAGCTTCGAGATTGCGGCTGGCGAAACGATCGGGATCGTCGGGCCGAGCGGCGCGGGGAAGTCGACCATCCTGCGCCTGCTGCTGCGCCAGCATGACGCGCAGGCGGGCGTGATCAGCATCGGCGGCCACGACATTCGCGCGCTCGACCCGGAACAGGTACGCGGCATGATTGCGATCGTCGCGCAGGACACCACGCTGTTCGACGGCACCATCGCCGATAACCTGCGCCTCGGACGATTCGATGCCAGCGACGCCGACATGATCGCCGCCGCCACCGCGGCCAACATCCACGACTTCATTGCGGCCCTGCCCGATGGCTATGCAACGCGCATTGGCGAACGCGGCGCGACGCTCTCCGGCGGTCAACGCCAGCGCATTGCCATTGCTCGCGCGCTGTTGCGCGATGCGCCCATCCTGGTGCTGGACGAAGCCCTTTCCGCCGTCGATGCCGAGAACGAAGCGCTCATCCAGCAGGCGCTCGACCGCCTGATGCGCGGGCGCACGACCTTGATTCTGGCGCATCGCTTGTCGAGTGTTATCGGCGCCGACAGGATTCTGGTGCTGGATCATGGCCGCGTGGTCGAGAGCGGCACGCATGCGGAACTGATTGCGCGTCCGGGGGCGTATCGCCGTCTGATGGGTCCGCAAGTCGCCGCGACCGGCGACCGTCCGGACGTGGCAGAACGTGCGAGCACCGCGCCGGCTTCCTCGGGACCGCAAACGCGTGCGCTCGCCGAAGACGCCGCCGAAATCGGCTGGAGCGACACCTTGCGCACCCTGCTGCGCTTCGTGCGGCCATGGCGAGTGAAGTTGGCGCTGACCGTGGTGTGCGGCGTTGGGCGGGTGTTGAGCTTTATCGGCGTTGGTGCGCTCGGCGCGCTCGTTGTTGCGGGCGTTGCCTCGGGGCGGCCGGTGCTGGGGTTGACCATCGGGCTGCTGTTTGCCGCTCCGGTTGCGGCCACGCTCCACTGGCTGGAATCATGGCTCTCGCATGACATGGCTTATCGCCTGCTGGCGGAAATGCGCATCGCGCTGTTCGCCAAACTGGAGCGCCTGGCTCCCGCCTATCTGCTGCGACGGCGCTCCGGCGATCTGGTTGCGCTCGCCACCCAGGACGTAGAAACGGTCGAGTACTTTTATGCCCACACGGTCGCACCGGCGTTCGTCGCGGTGCTGATTCCGGCCAGCGTGCTGGTCGTGCTGTCAGTTGTCGCATGGCCACTCGCCCTGGTGTTGCTGCCGTTTCTGGCCTGGGCCAGCCTCGCTCCGGTCTTCGCTCGCAGCAAGATCGACCGGCTTGGCGGTCAGGCGCGCGCGGCGCTGGGACAACTTGGCGCGCATCTCACGGAGACAATTCAGGGCTTGGCCGAACTCGCTGCGTTTCAGGCAACGGATCGTCGTCGCGCTGTTTTTCTCAGCGATACCGCGGCTTATCAGGAACATCGGTCAGCCCTGCTCGATGATCTGTCCCGTCAGAGCGCCCTCCTCGAAATCGCAACCGGCCTGGGCGGACTCGCCGTGGCGTTGCTGGGCGCGTTGCTCGCCTCGCGGGGCTGGTTTGCGCACGAATGGCTCCCAATGCTGGTGCTGATTTCCGTTGCAGCCTTCATGCCGGTGGCGGAAATCGGGCAGGTGGCGCGCCAGATGGCGGACACGATTGCCTCCACGCGGCGGCTGCATGTTGTAGAAGCCGAGAATGAACCGGTTGTGGATGGAGACATGTCCGTTTCACCTAACCCGCAAGTGCAACTTCATGCGGTGAGCTTCGCGTATCCGGGTCGCAGCGCGCCCGCGCTCGATCACGTTAGTCTGGCCGTGCGGCCGGGCAGCACTGTCGCGCTCGTCGGTGCTTCGGGCGCGGGCAAGTCAACGATAGCCAATCTCCTGCTGCGCTTTTGGGACCCGCAGGAAGGGACCGTCACGCTGGGCGGCATCGACTTGCGCCGCTTGCGGCTCGATGAGTTACGCAGTCATATTGCGCTGGTCGCGCAGGATACCTATTTGTTCAACGACACGCTGGAGGCGAACATCCGTCTCGCCGGCCGCGCTGTATCCGACGCCGATGTCCGCCGTGCGCTGGACCGGGCTGCGTTGAGCGAGTTTGTCGACCGTTTGCCTGAGGGCCTTGCAACGCGCGTAGGCGAGCGCGGCGTGCAACTCTCGGGGGGCCAGCGTCAGCGGGTCGCAATTGCTCGCGCGTTCCTCAAGGATTCACCGATCCTGATCATGGATGAAGCGACCTCGCACCTGGACACCATCAGCGAGCAGCAGATCCGCGCGGCGCTGGAAGAATTGATGGCACATCGCACGTCGATCATCATCGCGCATCGTTTGTCGACCATTCAGAACGCGGACACGATTGTGGTCATGGACGCCGGACGAATTGTTGAAGCTGGCAGCCATGCCGAACTACTGGCCGCTCGTGGCGCGTATGCACGGCTTGTGGCGCATCAGTCCGGCGTGCTTGCCGCGTAGAGTATCGGGGATTGCAGCGGACCGCTGGCTTGATGTGTGCGCGGTAGTCAGTCTGATAACCGGACGACGGTTCCAGTGCGCCGTTGATGCTGCGGGGTCTGGTTCTGTTGATTCCATGCTGCGCGTGGTCCGCTGGAAACGCGTGACGCCAAATATCCAAGAGCTTCGCCAAGCGCGTAAAACTGAGGTGCCCGGCTATAGCCGGAAACGGTAGCAAGCGGTCCGGTTGATCCTTGTCCATAGTGGATTGTGAAGCTGTGGTTCATACCGCATCCAACTTTATACCGTTCAACTATGCAAACCGGTGACGTAGTCTTGTTGGCGAAGCGCGGCATTGGCCGCCGCATACCTACAGGAACGGAAAATGTCAGTACGTACATGGTTCATCACCGGCATCAGCAGCGGCCTCGGCCGCTTGATGACCGAGCAGCTTCTTGAACGCGGCGAGCGTGTTGCCGGAACGGCGCGCAAGCCGGAATCGGTGGCCGATCTGCAAGCCCGTCATGGCGAGCAATTGTGGGTGGCATCGCTTGATGTGACCAATACGCCCGCGATTCGCAATGTCGTCAACGCCGCGTTCGCGCATTTCGGGCGTATCGATGTTGTGGTGAACAATGCCGGCTACGGGCTTGTTGGCGCGGCGGAGGAGTTGACGGATGAGCAGATCGTCCAGCAGTTGAATACGAATGTCATCGGCTCCATTCAGGTGGTACGCGCCGCGCTGCCGCATCTGCGCGCGCAAGGCGGCGGCAGGATCATGCAGATATCGAGCATGGGCGGACAGTGGGCGATGCCGGGGCTGTCGCTATATCACGCGTCGAAATGGGCGGTGGAAGGGTTCCTGGAGTCGACGATGCTCGATATTGCTCCGTTCAACATCGAGGTGACGATCGTGGAGCCGGGAAGCGCGCGTACGGAATTCGCGGCTAACAGCGCGGCAATTTCTCCCGCGATGGACGTTTATGCGGAAACGCCGGCTGGCGCGGTACGGCGATTGATTGAACCCGGCTACAGGACTCAGCCGGGGGATCCGGCCAAGATGGTTCGCGCGATGATTGAATCGGTGGATCTGAGTCCGGCACCGAAACGCCTTGCTTTGGGCAGCGATGCGTATAGGAATATTAAAAGCGCGCTGTCGCAGCGGCTGGCAGAACTGGAAGGTCAGAGGGAGATTGCGGTGTCGACGGATTTTTTGGGGTGAATTGGAGCGGATGGGATGGTAGGGGGTTGATTGGAGCGGTAGTCGTTAGTTACCGCGTCTTTGCAGCAGGCGATATTTCATCGTTGAGAACGGACGGTTGTTAACGACCTTGAGATGCGCGAGGACGGTTCGTTATTGACGGGTCTTGCCGGTCGCAACCGGCGGCAATCGGACCCTGAGCGGCTGCTTTTACTTGACCCTTCTCAACGGCGGCTCTTCTAAGGCATCTCCCTGCGATCCCAAGGCGGTTCATCGCCGAACGCCTTGGCGAGGTAATCGACGAACCACCGCACTTTGAGCGGTATGCGCCGCACGCTCGGATAAACCGCCTGAATCGTCAGGTCGGCGGCGCGATAGGCCGGCAGTAGCTCCACGAGTCCGCCGCGCCGGATGTGCGCACCGAACACAAAAGTCGGGCCGTACACAATGCCCGCTCCGGCAATCGCGGCGGCTAGCAGCATTTGGGTATTGTTGGCCGTCATCCGGCAAGGCCCATCGATGATGTACGCGCGGTTCTTGCGGTCGCGCAACGTCCAGTCTCCGGCCGACACGGCCTCGCTGAACGCCAGTCGTTGCGCGCTCAGCAAGTCGTCCGGCTTGCGCGGCGTTCCGTGGCGCTCAAGGTAGGCGGGAGAAGCACACATGACCATGCGGCAAGGCGCGAGCCTGCGCGTCACAAGTCCCGGGTCCTCCAGCCGTCCAATCCGGATTGCGACGTCAACGCCCGCATCGACGAGATCGACATAGCGGTCTCCGAGCTGCACTTCCACGTTGACGTGCGGATGATCCTCCATGTAGCGCGCCACAACCTCGCCCAGGTGCATCGCGCCGAACGTAACAGGCGCGGCGATGCGCAACACGCCGCGCGCCGTGCCTTGCGAATCGCTCGCTTCCCGCTTCGCTTCGTCGAAGGCTTCGAGAATCCGCTTGCAGCGTTCGTAGTAAGTCTGGCCGGTATCGGTCAGATTCAAGCGCCGCGTGGTGCGGTGGAGTAGCTGTGCATTCAGTTCGGCCTCGATTGCACTCACGTGCTTGCCGGCCATCGCTGCCGACAGCCCGAAGCGGCGCGCCGCTGCCGCGAGGCTGCCTTCTTCGACAGCGGCGACGAATACGCCGAGGCTCGTAAGTCTATCCATATTGCCCCCTTGATTCGATAACCGAATTATCGACTGAATACACTGCTCAGGTAATTATCAAATAAGGGAATCGAATCTACTATTCGGGCATCAGCTACGGACAAGGGCACAAAAATGGTAATCCAGTCGAACGGTACGCGGATTCATGTGACGCAGCGGGGCAACGGCGAAGTGGCGCTGGTGTTCCTGCACTACTACGGCGGCTCGGCTCGCACGTGGGACGCGGTAGCAGACGGACTGGCCGACCGGTATCTGATCGTAGCCACCGATCACCGCGGCTGGGGCGACTCCGAGGCGCCTGCCGACGGCTACCGTATTGCAGATCTCGCCGCCGACGCCGAAGGCGTTATCGAAGCACTGGGGCTGCGGCGCTACGTTTTGATCGGTCATTCGATGGGCGGGAAGGTCGCTCAACTCATCGCATCGCGCCGGCCGGACGGCCTCGAAGGCCTTGTGCTCGTCGCGCCGTCGCCACCGTCGCCGATGCTCCTTTCCGACGAGCAACGCGCGACGTTGACCGGCGCCTATCAAACGCGCGAATCGGTGCAATTCGTCATCGATCACGTGTTGACCGCGAAACCACTCGACGCCGCTCACCGCGAGCAGGTCATTGAGGACAGTCTGAAGGGAGCACCGCAGGCCAAGGCGGCCTGGCCAGACGTGGCCATGCGCGAAGACATTACTGCGGCGACGGCGTTGATCGAGGTGCCGACGATCGTCATCTCCGGCGAACTCGACCAGGTGGATCGCATCGCAACGTTGCAGGCGGAACTGCTGCCTCGCATCCCGCACGCGACGATGCACGTCCTGCCTGGAACGGGACATTTGTCGCCTCTGGAGGCGCCGGCCGAGGTGGCGCGGCTCATCGCGCGATTCGTCGCTGTGATCGAGAGCAAATCAGTCGTGTGCCACTCGCCCGAGCAGGTCCCGGTCGCTTTCGATGCCGCGCTGAACGCCGGCGATCTCGATGCCGTGCTCGGTATGTTCAGTAACCAAGCCACGATGCGCATGACGAGTGGCGAGGTGGTGCAGGAAAGCCCCGCCGGTTTGCGCGTCGGCCTGGCTCAGTTGCTGGCATTGCGCCCGCATATCCGCAACGAAGTGCGCCGTGTACTGACGAGCGGCGACATAGCCCTCGTCCTGCTCGACTGGATCCTGAACGTGACGCTACCGGACGGTCGCGCTCAAGAAGAGCGCGGCACCGCTACGCAGGTTATGGAAAAGGGTCGGGACGGTGGGTGGAGGCTGCGAATCGCAAATCCGGCTGGATTGAACTCAACGGCGCCGGAGGTGTAACGCCCCTCGCATATCCGAAGACGCGCAACGAGCGACTTTTCGAATACAGCGGGAATTCGCTCGCCGAACGGCTGTTCCTGGCCGAAAACCGACGTCCAGACTAGATGTCGCCAAAGGCCACTAACACCGCACGAGTTGAGGCAACAATAACGCCAGCACTATCAAGTGGCCGTCCGCTCGCAATAATGGCATATCAGCCGAGCGTGACCTCTCAACGCCCATGCCGAGCCGACGCAAAGGTGACCGCAATTGCGCCGCTACGCTGAGGCGGCACAGCGAGCGCTTCAAACATTGATCCGTTCAAAGCATCAGGGCCACTCCTTTCTACGGATCCACGCCGCACCACCGCCACTGCCACCGATATCGCAGCATCGCTTCGAACCAGTCTTATCTTCGGATAACACACAGTCATATTCGTCCCCTTGCGAAGACCCATTGGACCGCTACAGCATCAATCCGTAAAATGAATGTTTCGACCGATACGATTACTCCAAGGAATGGAACTCAAACTCCTCCGAGCGTTCTTGACCGTAACTGAACTGCGCCATTTCGGTCGCGCGGCCGACGCACTGCACCTTAGCCAACCGGCTCTCAGCAAGCAGATCGCTGGATTGGAAACGCTGCTCGG
This sequence comes from Caballeronia sordidicola, assembly GCF_001544455.2. GTDB lineage: Bacteria > Pseudomonadota > Gammaproteobacteria > Burkholderiales > Burkholderiaceae > Caballeronia > Caballeronia sordidicola. The sequence continues at coordinate 13,751 of NZ_FCOC02000017.1, read as the reverse complement.
CGGCCGCCTGTTCGAGCGTGGCCGTCATGGGGCGGACCTGACAGCATTTGGAGAAGCCTTCCGGCCAGGCGCGTTGTCGCTGATCGGTGAGGCAGATGACCTGCTTATTCGCGCGCGCGAAGCCAGTAGCGGTCAGCGGGGACACTTACGGGTTGGATTGGGGTTATCGGTTCTAAAGGTCGCGCCGCAATGGCTCGCAAGCTTCCGGTCGATGAATCCGGGCGTCGGTGCAACGGTGAAAGACATGTCCTCATTCGATCAGACCCGTGCACTGCTTTCCGGGCAACTCGATGTCGGATTCCTGCGGCTCCCGGCTGATCCCGGCTTAGCGACTATCGCCGTGCTGGATGAGTCGCTGATCCTCGCCGTCCCGGATCACGTAAAGTGGAAGCGTTTGCCGGCAGACCTGAACAAGCTCAATGCGCTGGGCATCGTTGCCCTTTCGCGCAGTGTTGGCCCCGGACTGGCCGCGCAAATCGATCAATGGTGCGCGAACCGCAAGTTCGTTCCGCGAATAATCCAGCGAGCCAACGACATCCAGTCCGTCCTGGCGGCAGTCGCAGCAGGCGTAGGCGCTGCGTTCTTGCCTTCTGGCGCGCAGTATCTACTGCGCGATGCAACCATCATTCCTCTACATGACGATCTGACCAGATGGCAAATTGGTCTTGCGTGGAACATCACGCGCAGCGACCCGGTCGTAGACAAGTTCGTGGCCCATGTTCGGGCGTCAATCAAGAACCCGTTGTAGGCGCGCTGGCTTGACACAAGTCTGCGGCTCTTCGGAATTGAGATTGCCTGAAACCGCGCCGCACTTAAGCCGCATGCTTTTGCCGTGTATCAGTTTGCATCGTTACGTGGCAGCCAATAATGAAAGTGTACCTCGCCAATTTTTCAAATTGCTGAACCGCCCGACCAGCATGACTTAGCGGGATATGGGGAACACTTCTATTTTTTGGCGACACTCCCCGAAACTGGTCGAATTTTCGTTTTTGAGGGTCGGCAGGAATGAAAGTGTTCCCGGTCAGTCCCGGCGGGCGTTTGAGCGGGATTCACCCCTCTTTACTATCGCTAGTTCTCAGAGCGATACCGCCGCACCTTGCCACCGAGCGAGCCATCTCACCAATCGATATCGATATGCTGTTCGGTGTCGATTGAGCTGTACGCCAAGACTCCTTGAGCCGGTTCTCGCTCCCGTTTTGCGATGCCGCTTTCGTTGCCATTCAGCATTCCGCTGATAAAGGCTGCGTCCTCAGCGCTGGCCACTTCAGCTGCTCGAGCCTTGGCCGCTCGCTTGTCAGGGGTGGGCAGCCCATCTATCTTCGCCATCCGACGCTGCTTCTCCTTAGAAACCACGTTCTGCGGCGCCTCCTCCGGCTTGGGATGCTTGCGTGCCTTATCGCGAGCTTTCTTCAAGGCCGCATTCGTGAGCATCGAAATGAAGTCGTGCACGAACTTGTACCCGTCACCGTATGAGTTCTCCGTCCTGTCGGTTGCCTCCAGCAGCTCGAAACCATCACCTGTGTCCCAGAGAAGGTGCAGCGGAGAGGTGAACATCTCGAAACCTTCAATTCGTATCGACCCACCGTTACTAATTTCGTACTCTCTCGCCCGGTCCTGCAGCCGCAGCGAGGTGTAGCACCTCTTCTTGATGGTTACGATACCGTCAGGCGCCACTTCGTTAAACGGTACGGACAGCATCCGATAGACTTTCTCTTCCTCCCACTCCCAGGCTCTATCGCCACGGCGACGTTTCTTGTTAAAAAGATAGACCTCTTTGGGAACAGGGGGAATGCCCCGTTTGGTCATTTTCTCCGTGCAAAGGTGCCTAACATCTGCTGTCAGATTATGTTTGCTGATTGCCGTCAACAATGCCTGCATGAACTGCCGCATTGTGAGCACGGCTCCCTTTGGCGCATCTTGTAATTTCTGCCTGTTGCGCCGTCTTGCTGCGTCCTTTTGGTCACCTGCTCCTCTAACAGGCTCGCGATACGAAGAGCCGGGCAAATTGCCGATTTCCTTCTGCATCAGCCCTATCAGATTTTCGACGTCTCCCTTGCCTTTAGCATTACCCGGTTCGGCAATCAGGATGCGTTGCTTCATCTCGCTGACGATGGTTTTCTGCATCTTTTCGGACATGCCTGCATACCGGTCGACAAATATCGACCGCGCACACCCGTAGACCATTCCGTCGAGATGTTGCACTCCCCATCTCACCAGTTCCCGCTCCTTATCGGTGTATGCACTGAATACGCAGGCGAGATAAGCATTGCTATTTTCAACTCCGAGGGTGACATACCAGCCGACAATCGCCCTACTTCCTCTGTCGACAGCAAGCAGTATCGTGGGTTTCAGAGCACCAGCGATACTGATTGGATAGTCGCCTAGCCGGAGGAACTGGTCGGCCACCGTGCCATCAATGTCGAGTACATCAAGGTCACCGTCCGCCAATTGAGACGTGTTGCCTCGTTGCCTGCCTTCGTTTTTGCAACGAGCCAGTTCAATCCGGGCTGCGTCGAACGCCACCTTCCCTTTGATTAGCAGGGACTCGTCTGACGGGTAATTTCTGGGGTCGATTGGATAGCTGCGCAATGCGCCCTCGCTATCTCGATTGTGGCCAACCAGCTTGCCCTTGAACCGGTAAAGGAGCCGGCTCAGCGTCATCCCCCTCTCGCCGGCGTGCTCCCAAATGAATTTGACCCAGCGAGCCAGCATCTTCGGTCGAAGTTGTTTTCGTTTAAATCTCGTGTTGGGGTCCAGTTTCTCTGCATCGGTCTTTCGGCCTTGGGCTACCAGCTGTCCGTTCACCATGAGACCGAGGCGAGGCTTCTTCGGCCCACCCCTTTTCCAGTTCTGGTCAGCCGTAGCGTTTCGGTGACCGCCGTAAAACAGGTAGCGCTCATAGTACTTTCTTACAGTTTTCTTGGCGACGCGGAACAGTGTTGCCGCGCATTCGACCATTTCTGTATAAACCTCGGGGTCGGTAAAAGGAGCGTCGCCGAATGACTCATCGATATATCTGACCAGTCGCCTGCGCATCCTCACATCCACCGAAGCCCGTGGACCGCCTTCAGGAATGTGTTCGCGCCATTTTTCGGCATCAACGCCAGTCGGTTGAGCATCGTCAGTTCCGCCGTTCACGCCGCACGCTCTGTCAAAGGACGAGTCATTCTCTCCAGCATCTGCAACCGCCGCCATCTCTGCGGGTATTCCGCGCTCCGACACGCGCCTCATACACTTGGTGCGCATATGCTTAACAACTTCAGACTTCAGCAGCCGGACTCTGTTTGCGACTTTATCGTCGTCCTCCGCGAGCGCCAACTGACCGTCCTTCGCCTTTCCAATCTTCACTGCAAAGACATGCTTCTCGGTCTCGCCGAGATAGCGGTACAAAACTTCGTTCCCGCTTGGAAGCGTGTGTACAAAGTTATCAAACTTTCCAAATACGGCTCCGCTATCTAATTCGAAATCCGTAGTGTTCATCGCAATCTCCCATCCCGTTTCCAAATCGAACGTCAGCAACTTCGCCCTACCAGACGAGGCAAAGCGGACCAGTTGGGTCAAACTTTTCTCTGTGGTTCCAACGAAGATGGCCGAGAAAGAATGCGATGGCGAATATCCGGTAGGTCTCGTTGAAGCTCCATTGCTGCCTCCTTCCAACCATGGAGAGGATGCGGTCCATCGACCCCTGAGCCTTGGTCGTTCTCAATTTCTGCGCAAGGGTTGCTGCAGATGTTGAAAGAGCCACAATGTCTTCTGGTTCTGCCTGTTCCATCGCGGCGAGCATACGGTCGTAGTTTCTTGCCTCCTGCGGCGAAACGGTGAGTTCGCTCATCGGCTCATGAGTGCCCCCCCATTCCCACAGTCCATCGGCCTCGTTCTGGTGACGCGTGACCACGCGGGGTTCGTCGAGCTTCCCTGATGGTTTCGCAGAAACTCCGTGATAAACGTAATAGGGGATTCCCGGCAGCATGAGCGTGAGCATGAAATCAATCGTTCTCAACCGTGGCTCGGGGTAGCGTGCTCCGCTCAAGCAATACTCCCGAAAATCCTCTCTATCCCACTGAGGATATTGCGTTCTGATTTCAACAACGAGCGGGCACATCTCGAAAAAGTGAAGCAGACGGGCCTCGAGATGAGAATGACAGGCAACCCGTCCCTGCCCCTTGAAACTATAGTAGTACCCGGCCACTCCGATTTTGCTGTCGCAGGCCTTCTTCCAGCATTCGAAGCTGGTAGCGCTTGATATGCCTCTAGGGTCGACTTCCGGCAGCCGGATAGGTACTTTGAGTATCGGTCGACCAGCCATCCTCCTCAAACGGATAGATGCGGGATTCTCGGGGTCGTAATTCCTCGGTTCAAGCAGTTCGATTTCAGGCGGTTTCGTCGAGAGCAACGACCACGGCGAAGTGTGCTTCGGTCGGATGCCATCGGCTTCGGCTTGGCCGCGCAGTCGCTCACCCTCCGCTCGCGAGAAGGGGAGATGCGATACGTCGCCAATCATTTTGCGTGCTTTTTCAACCATTTCTTTGCCCCATTATATTGACTAATAAATTGTGGCCTTGTGAGCCCACGCCACCTTGCATAGTCGGTGTAGTGGGTCTTGATATTGCACGCGCGGATGACTTTCACGAGACGCCTCATGCGGCGTTGGTCATACGTATCATCGGTGTCGATGCATTTCGCCAATGCTTCCTTAACGCCATCGAACTGCTCTGCATAGCCAGGCTTGGATTCACAAGGTGAGCCATTGAGCAGATTTGCCCGTCTTATGCGCTTGTCAGGATGGTCCCTTGTTAAGCATCTACGTTGAGCATGAATGTGCCTGACCAGTTCTCGCCCGCGAGATTCTGCCCACTCACGAGTATTAACCTTAATAAACGAGGGAGCAGGTCTCGCGGGGAGTTCTTTATCAAGCCACGCGGTGTCCATGTGCAACGCAAATCCATAGTGGATATTCCCTGACGGATAGCAGCGCAATTGCCCTCTGCGTAAATTTGGGTTGTCTTCGAGTGCGCTAAGAATGCAAGCTCTAGCGGCGGCTTTATGTTCTTCGAATTCCTTTTCACCCAGACCTTGATAGAACTTGATTCGCACTGCGAGCGGAAGATGCTTAAAGTCCGACCGCTCCCGTTGCGGACGCCTGATGGCGGCACGTTCATACGAAGCCCGGTCTGACTTCAGAAGTTTGAACTCTTCATTTACCGCACCCCATCCCCCGAAAACCGCGTAGGCCACTGCGATATTCGTTAAAGGATTTTTTACGAAGCCGTTTTCTGAATCTCTACCAGCAAGCCTGGCAACTGTTTCTTTGCCGATGCAAAGCATGTTCAGCGCTTCGGTACCGAGGCGCTCTTGAAGAACCTCGGTTAGTGTGCCCACTACACCGAATCGCCCCTCCAACCCCTCACGGGTCAATCGACCACGAGTCAAAGTCGGAAGTTCGCAGTCTGTTAGTAGCACTCGCGCCTGCCCTTTCAAAAGTTGGTTTGCCATGCGGTCAACCTTCATTAGTGAGTCTTCCGCTTGAGAACTTTTGAAGTCTCTTAAGACACGCAGCGTTTTCCCACATAAGCATTCAAAGGAGGGAGACAAACGGCGGTTGTGCCGCCGATTGCCAAGTTCGCACGAGCGACAGAAGGTTAATAACGGAGCTTCGTGGTCAGAACAAAACGAAACCCCAGGTATCAAGTGGGCACGTCGCCAGAATGTGAACCCAAGCGTTTCCAGGTCGGATTTCACACATTCCATGCACATGCCTAATCTCACGCGCAGCATGGAGTTAGCTGTTCCCGCTAACTGCGCGCCCCCTGATTTGCCATTCCCTCTGTGATGACAGTACAACTCGTGCCGTTCCGTTTTTGAGAGGAAAGGAGCAAATAGCGGGAAACGTGTGTGCCCTTGAAGAACCTCTCTGAATGCCGGCAACAGAGGGGTCAGGTGCTGCACTGCGCGCTGAAGCTTTGTAGGGAACGCCCATGCCAAACGCTCCGACGTATCGTTCAAAAGCCTCAGCAAATGCTTGCGGTTATTGGTAACACGATAGTCGAGGGTCCTGCACTGGAATCCAGTTATGTCCTCTTCCGGTTGGATAGGCGAGCTGATGAATAGCAGCTCGCTCAGTTTGTTGTTACTTACTGCCATGAGTCCCCAGTATCAATTGTTCAATTGTTGACTTCCGCAGCCCAGTCGCCTTAGCCATGCGCCAGACAGGCATTCCGTCTTGGACGGACGATTTCCTTAACGCCCATCGCACTCTGTTCATCAGAAAATCGCGTCGAGCTTCAAGCTCTGTATGAGCTCCAGCAGCCAACGAGCTGGAGTTCCACGCATACTCGGACAAACCCAATGACGTCCACATCCGGAAGCTCGAGCTTCGTACCGGTCGGCCGGCTCCGTTCCTGAAACGACTGGATGCCACTTTGGCCGCAACGCCCAGAATGCGGAGTAACGTGACGTTCCGAACAGGCGTTGCCCGTGGTCTACATCTCACGTCCCGGGGACTGTGCTGCTTTAACCAAGGATGAGCTGCGCGCCGAAGGCGAGCGTAAGATGCCGGGTCGCGTCGCCTTAGCGAGGACACGCCCTCATGCGGAAACTGTTCTACCAACGCAAGCCAGGCCTGCTTCGTTTTCTCGATACGGTCCAGCGCCGCGTGGTCGCGCGGAAACGCCAAATCCGGAATCGCGGCGATGACGCGATAGATGGTGGTGATAGACAGGCGCGTTACGCGCGATACATCTACCGGCTTCTTCCCGGCTTTCAACAAAGTGACGATGCTCTCAAGCATGCTGTCGTCCAGGACCTTTGAACGGACCGAGCTTTCGATGCCCGCCAGGCGACAAAGCAATGACACTTGATGCACGCTCGTGTGTAGAACCTCGGCAACCTTGGTCAGTGTTCCGTGTTGGCTCAGCAGATTGCGGACGGTTCCGGCGTCGACAGCCGGCGCGTGTCCCGCGTCCGCTTGCTCGCTGACCTGCTCAATAGCTTTTCGCGACACGAGAGACGCAAACGAACAGTCCCTTGCGAACCACGCCATGAGGATGCACCAGGCAGGATGCATCGCCCTGTCGTCTCGCATTAAGGCTCTTAGCGCGTTGCCTACATGTTCGTGCGAACTGGTCAGCAGCATGAGCCTGATGTCAACGAACGCACCGGAGTAGAAGCAGACAAACGTATCAATCAGAGCGTCGAGTCGCATACGCCCGCTTGCCGTTATCCAGCCAGAGTCGGTTAGGGATTGTCTTACGCACGACTTCTGATACAGGCCGCCAACAATGTCATCCTCGATGCACTCGATGCTCCGGTTTGCAAACTCGACCGCTTTGGATAGCTGATACTCCGTCGGCGTTGACCTGCAATACTGGTCGAAGAGCAGCCCCTGTCTGGAAGATGAATCTAAAGGTCGTCGATGCCTCGCACAGACACTGACAAAGGGCGCAACATGGACGCGATGTACGTATCCGAAACCGTAGACAGCAACTGATTCCCTCTCGCATTCCGGGCAAACGAGATATTCTCCTTCCGAAGGAGTGAGCATCACAGGAAGCCGGCATAGCCGTACCGGACCATGCAGTTTCCCAAGCAGTCTCGCGCGCTGCTCCGCGACTCGACTGTCGGGTAAGCCTCTGCAGTAATAGTGGTAGTGAGTGTGCCGTTGCAACAGCGTGTGTATGTCGCAGTAGAGATGACCTACTGACGCGTGAAATTCAGCGAGGCAACTCGGCATGCCGTCGAGTCCAGGCTTGCGAGCAAGGAATCGCCGGGATAGCTGCTGAAACGAAGCAAAGTCGTGCATCTCATTTACCCGCCTCACGAACGGATTAACGAGCTCGCCATCGGGGAACGCGGGGAGCGGATAAACCATGCATTCATCTGCGCGCACGACGTCCCCTCGATGGCTCAAGATACGCCGTCATTTTTAGCGTGCGGGCTGTCGTGGAAGAAAAGTGGTCCATACACCGCATAAAGTCATCCGAATCGATGATTTCGTTGTTGTCCACTGCTCCAATCACGCGCCTGACATCTTCATAGGCGAGCAGCGCACGCTCGAAGATTTCCGTGACCGTTTTCTTGTCCAGTTGTGTCAGTAACGCTGGCTTTCGAATGAGCTTCAGGTGCAAGTCGCCGAAGCCGACCGACAACCAGCCTACGCGGCCGAGGCAAACTTCGTACGTCCAGTGGACGAGCTCTGCGGGCATAGGAAAGGTGTCTTGGCAGAAGAGCCCCGCTTTCCAAAACCAGAGGCAGTATCTCTGCCAGGGAGATTCCCCGCGGCGCTCTTTTTCCACAGGCGCAGGAGGTAGCACATCCAACGTTGAGACCTGCGTACCCAAGGCCTCCCTGATGAAAGGAGGGCCCAAAGCCGCTCGCTGGAAAAAGAGCTCTGAACAGGAGAGCACCACTGGGATGTTGTAGCGCTTGAGTTCGAGGACAAGCTGCAAGATGCCTTCGTATTGCCCCGCAACGTGGTGAGCGCATGCGCCATCAATAGCCAGCAAACCGACGTTGAAAATCACGCAAGCTGCGACTACGGCGTGCACGGCAGCGGCCCCTTGCAGATGACGCAGTACAACCTCCTCGTTTCTGAGCGGGTCCTTTATCTCGGCTACAAGGGCTTTCCGGAACGACTCGCAGAGACCTTCGACCGTGTTGCAAGCTGGCCAGTCGAGCTTCACCATCGGGATGTACCAAATCTGTGGCGGCGCAGTGGTAATGGTCGGCAGTACCCGAACGGGCGGCCCAAGGAGGCTACGAAGTCGACGAAGGAACGCCGAGCGTCCAGTTCCCGAGCGTCCCATCAACGTGAATACCGCTCCCGAGTCCGATTCCAGATTCTCTCGGGGCTCTAATGGCTTTCCGCTCACCAATACTTGGGGAAGTGAATAAAAGAGTCGCTTGAACCTCGGATTGTCGACTTTGCGGGATTCCGCGCTGTCTGCAATGGCCGCGATGATAGATGCGGTCAAGTCGCGATGCTCCTGCAGAGGCAGGAAGCCATGACGGAACTTCGACATTGCGGCAACGCGAACTCCTTCTGGCGCGGTCCAGAGGCTGCTGTCATCAGGTGTGCAGCGCCGTCGCAACCGGTCATTCACCCATGCGTCACTCGGTGCCCGAATCGGCTCCGGGAGTTCAGAACTTGTATTGAAATACTTATCCTGAGTCGCGCCCGGGTTCCTTTCGGCCAGGTCATACGGTGACTCTGTAACGGGCGTGGTCCGGGACGAGATAAGTTTCGTCTGAGGGTCCGAGACGTCGCTGCTCCATACAAGGGGACTCGTCTCATCAGACATCGCGCCGGTCCCGTATCTCAAACCGATGCATGTCCAAACCGTATTTGCGTTGCATTTCCGATTGGACTTCCAGCCATAGCGCTTCAACCGCTCCACGACATTCAAACTCCACCCGAGGTTTCTTCGGGCAACTGGAGAGGCCCTGCGTGCAGGTGTTAGCTGCCTGAACGCGCCTGATGACCAGTTCGCAGAACTCTGACAATGTCAGAACCATATTCCGCTCCTTCTCCCAAGAAGATGTTGTTAAGAAAATTCACTCGGTGACCGGTGCCTCTTTTTCGCATCCAGATTGGAGCTTGCGTGCGGCGATAGCGAGCGCACCCGCACGCTCCCGCATGGCGCGACTGTTAGCGCGAGAGGCCATCGACCGATTAGCGAAACACGAGCACTCGAGTGGTGCTGACGAGGTTCAGGCGGAAGGACGCATCAACGGGTCCGATGCAAACAGTCGCCTAAAGTCATCGTCAGACGACGAGAGCCTTAGGCCCGAATATTGGCCACCGTGCCCATGCGGCCCGGTTCGGAGCTAGCGTGCTGCGACGAAGCGATAATCAGCGAGGAAGGGATGCCATCGGGCATGCGGTAGCAACTACGAGAACGACCTGCGCGGATGCAGTGCGCGTGGGCATTTCTGGTCACCGGGTTGCGCCTAGCGATGTAGTCGAAGGCAAGCGGCCGCGAAGGAGTTGGGCGGCGATTGCTCCGAGAGCGACTCGAGTCGTCCAGAAGGGCGACGGAGGTGTGAAGCGGAGGAGAGTTGGTCTTCATAGGGTCTCTTTTACCGCAAGCTTTCGTAAGCAAGCGGAAATTAGTTGACTCAGCGCCCCCTATATGAGACCCTACGCGCGCGCAAGCGGTGGGGCATCCTCCAAGGGGTGCGCCATCACGGCTGGACGGTTGCCGCCGTCCAGCCGTACTTTTTTGTGGGTACGCATCGATGTTGACTAAGCTGGTGCACTACCTCCACATTGAGCTAGGTTCGCGCCGACGAGGCCCTGCATCAGGGTTGTCGGCGCTGTTAGACGGCGAAAATCTAAAACGGAGACGACCGAGCATCTAAAACGCTTGCGCATTTTAGATTCGCCCCGTACAATCCGTTTTAGATTCAAGAGTCGTATCTATTTGATGGACGCGATTATGCGTCCGCACATCCCTTTTCGTCAACCGGTTCTCGGTTGGCCACTTGTTCCCTTTGCCTCTACCCGTACTAAGGCTGCTATCTCGGTGCTTAGGTGCTGTTTCGCGGCGTCAGCAACTCCTTCAGCCGTACCCAATCACTCTCATCTGCAGCCCAGAGCCCACTGTCCGCAATCAGCGCGACGTGGCGAAACTGCGTCGGTATATACCTAAAGTCATGGTCCAGTATCGCGATGTGGTCAGCCTGTCGGCGCTCCATGTCGTCTTCGAGCCACCCATGACGGTCCACCCTTTTTCCGGTCCGATTGCCCAGCAGCCGATTTCCCGGGATGGTCGCACCGATTGTCCTGTGGCGAATCCCGTCGCTGAGCAAGCCGAGCGTTGCGCGGTAGCCCACGGTCTGAACCAGAGCCGAGTTGACCACAACCTTCGTGTCGGCCTCGTCGAGCATGTACTCGAGACGCTGGATGTGAATGCCAGTGGCTTTAAGCGTTCCATCACGGGCAGATGACATGCTCGAGGACAGTGGAACGAGCAAGCCTTCAATGGCGAGATATAAAACGGAGCCGTCGGACATGACTTCCCGCCTTCCTGATACAAGCGCGCCTCAATCCGACTTAAAATCGGAGAAGGTGCGGTTTTCTAGTGGCCGGCGGACTGGACACGATTATTCTGCTTCTGTCCGGCCATGTCATTCTAAGTGCGATTATTTTCGCACTTCACTTTAGTCTAAGACGCAAAAAAAGCAAAGGGATTTTGTGAGCGAAGCGGAAACCCAGTGGTCGAGGCTCGCATCGCGCGTAGCGCGTGTTGTCCTCGCGAGGAAAGACATCACGTACGCTTCGCTTGCGGTCGCGCTTGCGGCACACGGAAATACCGATGGTGAGCGCGCGCTCGTCTCCCGCATCTCACGCGGCACTCTGAAGGTCAGTTTCCTTCTACAAATCATTGCAGTCACCGCCGCCACGCCGCCCGAGCGCTGGGCACAGGTGCTGAGTCGGGAAGGCTCGTGGGACGCCAAGGCGCGCGACATCATTGCAAGCGAACTTGCACGTCAACCGCTGGTGAATCGGACCGAACTGTGTCGTCGGCTTGCAAGCCTGGGAACGCCTTTACCCGAACGTTTGCTCGAGAACCAGATTGCGACGGGCAACATGTCATTGGCGCTTTTCCTCCAGTTACTCATCGCGCTCAGTTCCAATTCACTGGACCGGTTCGTTGACTACGACGACCTCATCGAAGCTGCTAAAGCGACGTCTTCGGACTAAACCAAGCTCCTTTCGGCCATCCGGCCTTCGTTTTTGCAACCCTAGATATACTGAATAAGTGCGAAATATTTCGCACTTATTCAGGGCGCAAAAAGTAGAACGACAGGCGTCCGTTGCAGTCCAGAGCGATGTGCCCGGCAACCTGCATGACAGCGCCGGCCAGGTCTGGACTCTTATCTCTTCACGGAGATGTGGACGTGCCAATCTGGTCCCCTGCTTCGCTTGAGGCCGAGCCCAAAATTTCTCTGCTGAGCTGGCACATCATCGAAACTGAGCTCGATGAGTGTCATTTCATTGGTGTCCGACCGGATACTAAAGCCGCGCGGATAAGCTCTCCCATCTATCAATTCGATTCGCTCTCCAAGCTTGGTGTCACCAGCACCGGCCGCCGGTATCAACTCATTGGCGACCCGGGATGGTCGTACGACACTGTGTACCTGCTGGTGAACTGGGCTCGCCAATACGGCGTGATTTCCTGCGACGACGTGACAGATAGCTTCCTCGGCAGCTCGCCGCAAAGGGTGTTCGGCGGAACGCTTCTTCAATGAGCTCAGGACACGAGGCCTGCCACAAAGCACCATCGATGCTTTCAGCAGGCATCGACTCGCGCCTATCGACGAGAGTCGATGACTCCAGTTCCATCTGTCCTGACTAGGGGCGAGCGTGCGCTTTCAGATTGCGTCAGACCTCCACCTCGAAATGCTCTACCGGTTTCCGGGCTATCGGGTCATTGAGCCCGCGGCGGACGCTGACATGCTCATTCTCGCGGGCGACATCTATTCGCACACCCATGCGGTCAAGGTGTTTGCGGACTGGCCGGTTCCTGTGGTCTATGTGCACGGCAACCATGAAGCCTACGGCGCGCACTACTACGGGGTTGTCCGGGAGCTTGCGCGTGTGGCGGCTGGCACCAACATTACTTACCTCGACCGCGAGACGCTGGAAACGGGAGGCATTCGAATCCTCGGGACATGTCTGTGGACGGACTACGCTCTTGATGGGAATGCCCCTGCGGCCATGCAGGAAGCGGGGAAATCTCTGCGGGACCATCACTCCATAAGAGTTGGCAAGGGCGCGCCCTTTAGTCCGCAGCTCGCACTCGCCGAACATGTGAAGTCCCGGCAATGGCTTTCGACCCAACTGGCTTCGCCATTCGACGGTAAGACGGTCGTTGTCACTCATCATGGTCCCCATCGGAATTCGGTACATCCGCGGTACGGCAATGACCTGCTCAACGCCGCCTTCGTATCGGACCTGACGCCGCTGGTTGAACAGGCGCATTTGTGGGTGCACGGGCACGTGCATGACTCATTCGATTACATCGTTGGGAGCTGCCGCGTCGTGGCTAACCCGCGCGGATATGCACGGCAACGATACGCCGCATCTGTAAGTCAGCTCGAATGGGAGAACCCCGCATTCGACCCATCGCTGGTGGTCGAGATATGAACAGCAAATCGCCTCCAAAGCGTCGGATGGTTGACCGGGTGTTAGATGCGGTTCGTGCAAATCCAAGCATCGTTATTCTGCGCTCCGAGCTTGCTGGTTTGGGCAGCGAGTCACAGTTGAGCCGAGTGCTTGCAATGCTGCTCAAAGACGCAGCGCTGGTCCGGGTCGGTCACGGCATATACGCCAAGACCCGATGGAACAGGTTTGCGAAAGGGCCGATGCCGGCCGGGACGTTTGAGCAGATTGCCGCCGAGGCGTGTCGAAAGCTCGGAATTCAGATTGAGCACGGGCAACTGGCACGCGACTATAACGCTGGGCTGACCACGCAAATTCTCATGGTGCCAATTGTGAGCACAGGAAGTCGAAGGATTACCCGAACTATTCAGGTAGGGACAAAGAGGTTGCTCTACGAGCGAAATGTGGGAAAGGCGAGTCGCAGATAAACCAACGACGCAAGTGCAGAACACCCGGTCATGGCAAACGAGATGGCAGCTTTCTTGGCGACAACTATGGCTACTACTTTCTTCGTAAGCGCGAATTTATCAGCACATAGCGCCCGAATTGGGAGCAAGGCAAGCTGTGTCCACTGATTAACAGTGGACAC
>NZ_FCOC02000016.1 GCF_001544455.2 Caballeronia sordidicola | reverse complement strand
GTGGCGCTCAGCAACTGCTGTCCCGCCGATAGCTGTCCGCGCGCCTCGCGAATGTCGAGCTGGTCGCCGCTGGCGCCGGGACGGCCGAACGTGCTGATGTAAAGGCCCTTCTGCGCCCGGATTGCGCCATAAGCTTCCGTGGCCAGTTCAAATCCCGTTCCGCGAAACTGGCCGCGCTGATTGTCCCGCTGCACGACGATATAACCCAGGTTTAACTGCGCCCCGGCTTGCGTGCTGTAAAGCTGGACGCGGTTCTGTCCTGTCGAATCGTCGAGCACAAGCTGGTTGTATCCGGAGCCTTTATGTTCCTTCGACTTGTAGCCGGACAGTTGCCCCTGCGTGTGCCACTGAGGCGTGCTCGCGCTGTTGTACACGCGCCCGGTGACGAGCGGCCGGTCCGGATCGCCATCGAGGTAGGTGATCACGACCTCCTGGCCAATGCGAGGTACGAACACGCCGCCCCAGTTTTCGCCGGCATTCGGATATGAGACGCGTACCCAGCACGAGGCTTTTTCATCGCCGGTATTCAGCCTGTCCCAGTGCATGCGAACCTTCACCCGGTTCAACTGGTCGGTGAAGACTTCCTCGCCGGACGGCCCGACGACTGTTGCCGTCTGGGTGGGCATGACGGGCTTGCGGTGGTCGAAGGGACTGCGAAACGGAACGGTGCGGCGTTGCGCCTCCACCATGGTCATGAAGAAACCCGTGCTGCCGTCGGCCGCCTTGATCTTCGCAGTCTGGTCCGCGGGTTCGAAACTTGCCCGGACTGAATCCACCTTTGCTTTCAGACTGTGCGGAAAATCGACGGCGCCACGGGAAACCGGCAGGTTGTTCTCAATGACCCATTGCATCGCGAGCACGGCGAACTGCCGGTCCTGGACGCTGCCTCCCTCGTGATCCGGGTGATCCGTCAGCTCAAACCACTGCCCGGCCTGCACGCCGCGCACCGCACCCACGCCATGAAAGCGTTTTGCCCGCGACTCCCATTCTTCCATGCGAACTTTTGAGAGCGTATCGCCACGATCCTGCTCGCGATACGTATAGGCCCCGGAATACTCGTAGACCTCCGCCTGCGATGGCAGCGAGCCCTGGTTCCCGACCGTTGGAATGTTCGTGCCCTTTACATGACGCGGGGTTTTATAGTCGTAGGTGCTGGTAACTACCGAAGTACTTTGCAACGTCCGTGTCCCTGACCACTGCACGAAGGCATCGGTTTCGCTGTTCGTGCCCCCGCGATAAAACGCGACGGACTGCGGCGACATCGGTTTGAATGAATCGAGATTATCGGTGATGACAAGCGTATGGGAATGGCCATCGTCGGCCTGTTCGAAATACCCAAACCAGCCTTCGGTCTCCATTAACCGATGAACAAAATTCCAGTCGTCTTCGTATTGAACACAAAACGACTTGGGCTGTGTTTGCTTCATCAACGCAAAGCGAAAGGCGCCCTGCGCCTGCGGATGCTGACTGAAAACCTGGCTGATAACTTCATCGACTGGAAGGTTTTGCCAAATCCGTGCATCGCGGCGAAAGCGCAGGAAGTGCAACCAGCAGGACAACTCGATTTGATAACTCGTCAACTCACCATCGGAGCCCAAGCGCCGCGCAGTATGAACATAACCGTGAACCGGCTTATAAGACTTGTTGGTCTGCTGGAGCCATAGCGTGACGGGTTGAGCAATCAGGCTCTTGAGTTCGATCGATTCATCTAGCGAATCGACGTCAATAGCAAAAGTGTAATCCCGCCCGACCCGGCTATGCCCGACAACGCGTTGAACCAATAGCGTATTCGAACCCAGTGGCGTGTCGAGTTTTACCAGCCGCTCAGTCTGGAATACACCCGATCGAAGCTGGTCGATTATGTCTGCGGCCCCCATTTGAACATTCCTCATCGCTGTTAACGCGCGTCACTTAGCCGAACGATATTATGTCTGATGATTATGTTCGTAAACAACTTTTACAAACACAGTTGCCACGGAAAAAGTATTGCGGCAGGATTGGGTACCGCCACATTTCTGTAAAAGATAGCTGTGCCTGTCGTTTATGCGGAAGATTGAAGCGAATAAGCGTAGGTAATCACTAACGACTATGGGTTTCTAATAGCTAAGGGGGTGCGGACAAAATCTTGGACTACCTGGAGGTAGTCCATGTACTCGTACAAAGACCGCGTTCAAGCGGTTCAGCTCTATTTGAAGTTGGGAAAGCGCATCAAGGCGACCTTCGGGCGACTGAAGACGGAACTGTTTTATCCTCGTGACTGACGGGCCACGACCATTGATCAATTCATCGAGATTCTCGACTCTTACATCCGGTGGTACAGTGCGACACGTGTCGCCGTCAGCCGCGCGTCAAGCGGCATGCAGTAGGCGGTAAAGCTCTTTTTTGTCTTGTCGCGCTTCGCAAGGCACCGCGTTGCCGCGACCTGCTGTACGGCCAGCAGTTGCCTACTTGGACAGGCGTGGCGGGTAACTGCCGGGTCTGAAGCTCCAACGACAATGGACTCGTCAAAAGACACCACGCTCGGTGACGATATGTGGTGACGCTGCAAGCCGCAATGTGGCGTCGAGACTAGGCAAGTTCCGCATGCGCAACAAATGTGAATCGTCGATAAACCTCGTGACGGATAGTGGGCCGAAGCGGCTAATGGGCCCAAACCAAAAGGTATGCAGCCGGTTGCTCCCCTTGTACCTGGGAGTACGCCGTCATCACGCTGCCGGGGAATAGACGGGCGCTAAACGGATAGGCCCGGGAACATTCGGGTCGGCAAGAACGGGAACGTGGTAAGTCCAACTGTCCGCCTGCGCCAGTGGTTTGGCTAAGGCAGGTGACCCGCAAGGGAATCTGTTGGGCAAGTGGATATGAGAACGCGGAAAAAGCGAATGGCGGGCGGTAATAGTCCGCATAGGGGTTCGGAATTTGCCCTGACCTGAAAGGGTGCAGACTTCCGTGTGGTGCAGTTGTCGTAGGTCCACATATGAGATTCATCGAAGGGAAGCTTGTGAGAGACCGGTAGCACTACGGTTCAGCGCCCTTCGTCTCAGCGATGAGGCGAATCAACGATGTGATGCTTGCGAAGGGCTCGTACAGTTGCGAGACCGGCGTCAGCGCGACGCTTAATGCTGTGCTCGAGCGCAGTGCGGTGAAAGTCGCATGCTGCGTTCTTCGGGGGCCCCGTTGCCGTGAGGCAGTGGGGCTACCCACTACGCAACGCGGATCAAGGTCTCGCTCGCACCCCCTCTGTTTAAGCAAGCAAACAGTACGTATGGGCTCGCCTACCTAGCTAGGACGTAAGCCGATGATCAATTCGCAGATCTCTTGGACACTGGCGCCTCGCCGGTGTCCGCGGCAAGTATGCATATAACCAACGGAAATCCCGAATCCCCACTCGATTGTCAATCGTAGGGCCTAGCCCGCTTATCCAGCGGTGTTCCGCCCAGCGGCTTCGCGTCGATACCGTTAACGATGCCGAAAAATAATATCGGCTTTAACCGCCTCTTTGCAGACCGCAATGGGAAAGTAGCACGCACTTTGCCAAAAAGCCGCGACGATGGAGCATCTCGAGATGACTGGTGCTGACAATACCGTCATCGATACCGTCAAGCTTTTCCAACACGGTCCGACCAAAGCCGGCCGAAGCCAAGACCTCAATTCACGGGTGGGGCTCAAATGCGGCTGCTCAAGGACGCCCCATAGAGCGCCACCGATTCGAGGACGCACTGCGAGGCCCCCTGCAGCCGCCCTTTCACCATTTTAGGCAGTTACGCTCCAGTTCGCCCACCGCTGACGAATCTTCCTGACTCGCGTCCAGTGAGCCGAGTGGTAGACGCTGTAGGCGTCCGGAAGCTCACGCTCCAGAAAATGCAGCTCCTCAATCTCGCAGCCAAAACGGCCTACGCGCTTGAGGACTTTACATCCGTCAGGGAAAGTACGCACCAACACCCGCCATCAACCTCGAACCAAAACAACCGAACCGGAAAACACGCGCTGCTATACGACATGCATGCCCATGACGCGTTCGCCATCCAGCTTGAGCAGCACTCGTGTCGGCTCCTCCCGGCGCTTGAAAAGATCGTCCGCCGATTCGAGATCCTGCTCGATTGCCGCCCTCCAAGACTTCACGCTGGCAGCGAGTTCCGAATGCAATTGCAGGAGGTCGAATTTGCGCCGCGTTAGCGTCTCGCTCGAACTCGTCAAGGCCGACAACGTCTGAATCTTCTTGCGGATCATGACGTCGGCTTTAACGAGGTAAGGTCCCTCTTGCCGAAGTTCGTCAAGCGACCTCCTGATGTCGTCAATCCGGGCTTGCCTCTTATGCTCGTTGAGACCAGCACATGACGCCAACTGCAGATTCGCGGCTCGTACGCGAAGGCAAAGAAGCGCTTGTTCAAAGTGCATGGCAATGCGCTCGTGATGACCGGCGATTGCCTTGGCAGCTCCTTCCGACCCAAACGTATCGGGATCTTTCACATCGAGAATGGCGGCTGTTTGCGTTTCGAGGTCGGTGAAAAGATGGTTGCGAATCGACAGAAGTGTTGGCTCGTGGCTTTCGAGTTGCGCGAGATCGTGCGCCGTACCCCCACCTTTCATGATCGCCGGTGCAACCTGCTCCAAGTAGTCCAGCATGCCAGTCAATTTGCTCAAGCGCTCGTTCTGCTGGAACTCCTCGATGCGCTTCACGGAGATCTTGATCTCGTTCAGTTCGCGCTTGATGTCCGCAAGATGCTTCTGCCCCAACGCGAACGACGCGACCTGCAAGAGCGCACCCGCATTGACGATGTTGGATAGCGTCGACGGATCCAGCAAGGTGCCGTTGCTCAACTTCCCGCCGATATTCGTGGTGAGCCGATACCCTTCGACGCCGTTTTTTGCCTTGAGTAGCGGCCCATTGATGACGACTTCCATGTATTTCGTCGATGCGACATGCTGGGCGGTTACCAAGTCCGGTACTACCTGAAACAAGGGACTCAGCCGATTGATGCCCTCGTCGGCCGACCCTGTCTTATGCCAGTGTTCGACGTCGGGGTGCGAAATACGTGTCAGGGAAACGAGTGTTCCGCCGCCCTCCTCTTCAACCGTGAGCGCCGCGGAGCGTTCGACGTCGCGCAATGCGACGATCGTGGTACCGCACTCCGACGTCGGCTCGATGATCGTGTCAAGCATCTTGCGACGTAGGTACGCTACATGGAGAACGCACGGCGCCGTAATGCGGTAAGCCGGCTCCGTGACGGAGATCGAGCCCAGAGCAGCAACCGCTGTCAATGGATTAAACGCCAATGCGCCGCCGACAAGGCTCTTTTTGACATTATCCTTGACTACGTTTTTAATTTTTGTCGCTTCACTGGCCGCCACAGTGCGCGCTTGCGCGATCGCGCGCTTGCGGCCGACGGCATCGAGCGTGCTCCAGTCTTGGGCGAAGAGCAAGTGGAGGAGCGCTTTCTCGTTTTCGACGATCGAGTTGGCCTTGTACGGGATACCAAGCCGCTTACACACATCGACCACAACCTCTCCGTATTCCGGCCCTCCGCCGCGCAGCTGATTTTTCACAGTGTTGCCACCGAAGGCGCGAATTTCATCGCCGATCGCGACGCTATACCTTGATGGGTAAGAGGGGAATCGCTTGTATTGGGCATCCGATGTGAGCGAGCTACTCCATGGTCCCTTCAACAGGTCGACAAGCGGTTCGAGGTCGTCGTCGGTACACACTTCGAGAAGCGCGTAGAGATTCCCCCTTCTTATTTCGCTCAAAAGCACAGGATCGATTGCAGGCATGGTCGCTATTGTCGTTGTGGAATGGCATTGGTCACATTCACGGGGTTTTCCCTCGTGGTTCCCCTATGGAATATCGACCCCCGAGGCGAAGACTTTAGACCCAAAAATCGCTACGCGACTCCATACCTGTTATTGCGATCCCGCGAGTCCGTCGAGCACTCGCTACGGTCTACAAAACTGTCCGTCCTGAGTACCGCCAGTCGACGCAACCTGTAGCACATGGCGACGCCAATACCTCACTCCCAGCACCGGCACCCTCCTTAAGGCAACAGGTTTAACCCGCGCATCTTTTCACCCGCATGTTTGAGAATCTCCCCTAACCCCGTCAGATCGTGATTGACCTCCTCCACATCGACTTCCTCGCGCACGGCGCCCATAAGCAGATCGAACTGCGAAATCCGTTGTCGCATGATGGCGACAGCTTTCTCGTCTCGCGTACCCATCAAGGCCGGATAAAGAACGCGAATCGGCTTCTCGACTTTGGACGCCCACGAATCGACCCGACGCAGGCGGCCGTTTCGCTGCACTGTCCGGACGGGGCTAGGATCCAGTTCATGGTGAATTAAGTGGCGGCAAAATCGGTGCAAGTCGACGCCTTCGCTCAAAGTGTCGGTACTGACTAGAACGTCCGGCCCGAACGGACTGTTGAACACGGCCACCACCGTATCAGGCGCATTAGTAAAAAACACCTCCGGATGGGATTTCCCGAACACACTGGCGTCTGGATCGCAGACAGCGGCGACTCGCGCATGCGTCGCACCCGGCAGCCTCTGTGGATCACTTCGTAGCAGGATTGAGCGAGTCGAGGCCGACTCCCTGTCGATCAGTTGCTGGTACAACTGCTTCGCCTGCGCGGCGATCCGGTATCCGGCGTTCGTGTCACGCGCGAGTCCTGCAATGAGTGATCGCTTCGAAACGAGAGCCGATGCTGCTGTCTCACCAAGCCAGTGACCGACCTGTGCACGCACGCCTTCCGAACACAACCATTCAATAAAATTGTCGAGGCGAGTTTCGGCTGAGCGTCCTTTGACGGTTTCCGATTCCTGCTCGAAAACCTCATCCCAGGCCGCGCGCCAAACCGCTCGGACGTCGTCATGACCGACGGCTCGTTCTGGCCAACGGATAGCATCCGCGAGTGCCGCGGTCAACTCCGCTGCCGGCAGATGATGGCGGCAGAAGATCAAGACCTTTTCGCCCTGAGCGACAAGCGACTTCGCCATTCGTACGGTGTCGGCAATCTTCGGATGCGTCTCAATGGTTCGTAGCGCAGTTTGCGCGCGGCGTCCATGATGGTGCGCCGCGAGCGCCTCGGCATCGCCCCCCCGGCCGGCGACGTTGCGCGTCAGAACCTCAAGATCCTCCGCGAGCTTACTCGTCGAAACGTGATAGCGTGGGTCATTGCGCCGTACGTGCGGCCACGCCTTGCAACGTTTTCCCAATTCGAGCGCGCGATCGGCCCGCAGCATAACCTCCAGAAGTTCTTCGGAGGCCTCGAGCGGTGTGGTCGCCCCAGCGTCGTCGACATCAGGGATCTCGCCGAACGTTTTCCGCTCACTGGTTGCCAGATCCCTGATTCCGTGCCGGATCACGAATGGCTTCATCTCCTTCACCGCGAGGCGTGCTGCCCCGCCGAGCTCGGCTGCCATCTCGCGCGGCGTGCTTGCATAGCGTCCTCGCCATAGCTTCGTGAGTAGCTCCGCATAATCCCGCATCGGTTTCACCGCCTCATCACCGCCAATGCGCTGGAGCAGTGTCGCCAAGTCGTTCGGATCGATGCTAAAGGGTGTCGCGGTGATGACGAGCAGGCGGCCGATCTGGTTTCGTGCAACGCCGATTGCCCGGCCGAGTCTGGAATGTTCCGAACGCGCCCTGTGCGCTTCATCGACGATCAGCAGATCGCACAGCAGCCTTTCCGCCTTTTGATGCGTCGACACAGCGATCGTGCCATCGGTAAGCCACGCGATGTGGCTCCGCAGGCGGCTTTTTGCCGTATCCAGTTTCAGGGAACGTGCACACTCGGCAACGGCGTCGATATGCAATTCCAGTTCCTGACGCCAGCGGCGCGCCATCACGTCGTTCGGCGCGAGAATGCGCACACTCTTGCCGTTTCCGGCGAAAACCAGTGCGCACAGCGTAGCGACAGTAGTCTTGCCAAGACCGGCATCATCGGCAAGCAGAATGCCCTCGGTACCGCTATTCATCCGGTCGAGAATCGCTTTCGCGGTCGTGAACTGACGCTTGGTCGTCGGCAGCTTGAGTTGTTTCCATCCTGGGTTCAGGACTCGGTGCCTGTCGTGGCACTCGATATACTGCTTCGCCTTCCTGCGGTCGAGAAATTGCCAACTGCGCGCATTGATATCCAGACTCATTTGTTCTGCCTGATTCTCAATTGAAGTTCGTCGGCAGCAATACGCGCGGCGATGCGTTCGCCGAGGTGCGGAGCTGACTGGCCCGCTTTGTGCCAGCGCTCGTAGAGCTGTCTGCCGTCGCTGACGATCTGCTTGCGCAAGTTCTCGTTGGCGGACTGAAGATGGTTCCACCAGTTATCGACGCAGCGAAAGCGTCGGCGTGCATCGAGGTAAGCGTCAACCGCATAGTCGCCACCGGCAGCGCCTTTACGCTTACCGTTGCCAGAGCGCTTGCGATCGCCTTCATCCGGTATGCGTGCGTAGCCGTATTTTTCTTCAAGCAAAATGTCGGCCGCTTCACGCAGCTTCGCTTCGTCGTAGTCAGGACAAAGCAGGCGGCTATCGTCGCTCGTACGGGTGTCGTGAATCGGGGTTGTTCGCAATTCGCCTTTCATGGTGGTCACCGTCACCGCGATTGGGATATCTCCTTTCGCCTCGGACCACGCAAACGCAGCCCGGGACGGTACGCCGTTCGACCACGCGACCCTGTGATGACGGATACTTTTTGCACGCGCTACCGTGACCTCAATCCGGGCCACGAGCGGGCATTGCGCGCGGCATCCGATCTGAAGCGTCTTCCCGTCCCAGTCGGCCGCGAGCCAGCCGATCTGCTGCTCAGCGTCGCGGCTGTAATCGACCTCGCAGGTATGCCGCACAAATTCGCCTTGCCCCAGCCGGCTGCCAAAGGCGTCGCGTACCGGAAACGCGACGCCGAGTTCGAAGTTGCCGATCTCAAGCTTACCGTCCTGATTCCACTGGCCCCAGGCCGACGCGCTGAAATTTGCCGACGTTACGAGCAGGCGGCGCTGATTGCCCTCGCGAAGCTCATAGAGTTTCGCGTGGCTCCAGCGCCGGTCTTCCTGTTTATGTTCGTCGCCTAGCGGACTCTGCTTGACGCCATCGGGCACGGCGATCTCGCGCCACTGCATTCCCGCGTCCGTGAGCGCATGCTCGCTGGAGGGATCCAGTTGCCAGTTGTCGGCCCAAGGATGCTCACAGCAGATCCATGCCGAAGCGACATTATGTGGTTCTACGGCTGCCGTCTCGCACCATTGCTCGAAAGCGTCGCGGTCCCAACGTCCGAATGTGGGCGTAAGCACCGTCAATTGTCGCGGATGCTTTCGCGACCAGAGATTCGCAAGTCCCGAAACGCCCCACGCGGTGTCTCGCGTGCGCAGCGTCGCAGGGGAATGCTTGCCCGCTACGCTTGCGACAAACTCGACGCCCTCCGGACACGCCGCCCGGCGCAGCAGCTCGCGCCAATCCGCGATTCGCACACTATCCACGCCCGATGCCCGGCCGAGTTCGGCAATAAAGTTCGGCAGGCAACCCCAACCCTTCTCGCGCGCATTCGATCCGGTGGAGGTCAGCGGCACAACGCAACGCCATCCGCTCTGGATCTGGTTACTCAATCCAGGTTGCGTAAGATTCGCAGACGAGATGACGATTTCGAGCGTCTGCGACGCGCCCGCTTCGGTCGCCTCGTAGTGGAACATCCAGAGCTTCGCGTGCTGGGCCGCCGCGCCGGTCGCGCCAACCTGAAAGCGCGCGATGTAATTCCAGATCCAGCCTTCGGCACAGGCCGGCGAGTCGCCGCCCGACGACACGATTGCAATGCGCCCTTTGATACCTCGCAGTGCCGCCTCAAGCTCGGCGAAGTAGCGCAGTCGGTCGTCCGTCTCGCTGACGTAGCTGTTTTCGAGGCCGAGCCAATGCGACAGATAATGCTCGATCAATACGGACGGATCCGGTGGATCGTAGGTAGTGAGCAACGCGCCGAGCAGTCGGCCAATGTCGCTTCGACCGATCCCGGCAAGCGGTTTCCATTGTGGCGCTAGAAGCTTCCGTTTCGTGCTGGATGTCGCCATTACATCGCTCCGTCCGGGTCGAACGCATCCGCGCCAAGCAATGCTTCGGGAATGCGCTTGATGACGCCGCACTGCGCGCCCAGACGGCTCAGCGCTTCGATCCTCACCCGATAATTGCTCGCGTCGCCGCCACGCGATGGCGCGAGCAGCTTCAACTCGTTTCCGCTGAACATGAGCCAGCGAAGGCCGCCGCCATACGTCGCATGATGCCGTTCAAGCGCCTTCAGCCTGCGCCTGCGATCGGTGCCGGCTGCGACGATACCGCCCGCCAACACATCGACAACGGAGAACGAGCCGGCCGAGGTCCCTTCTTTCTTCCAGCGTTTTGCAGCGCGCCCGAGTTCGTCCAACGCATGAACCACGCCACGGTGAGCGAGTACGCCATCGATTGATGTCGCGCCCGTTCCACCGCCGCTCGCATCGCGCTTTCCAGCCACACTCCAGCACGCATTCATCGCGCCAATTCCCGCGTCAGCAAGCTCGGAGAATGCGGACCAGTATTGGAGGCGTTCGGTTGAGGGCTCGCTTGCGAGGCGGCGTGCGATGTCAGCGTAGAGTGCGGGCCGCGTTGTCGCCGGGGAAGCCGCGGCGGCCTCAAGTACGCTTCTGCGTCGCCGGCCGTCTTCGTCGCCGGCCGCCGATGAAAACAGCGACTGCGCCAGCACCCGGGACTCGTCCGCAGGAAGACGCCGTGCATCGGTCAACACCGTCGGCAGACACGTGGGCGTACCGCGGCCACGATGCCACTCAAACCGTTCGAGCCAATGTTCTTCCGGCAGCGAACGACGCCCGCCACCGATGCTCTGCGCCGGCTTCATCCGCACGCTGCCATGCACGATCTCCGCGAGCGCCTTGCCATGGCTGTCGAGCCTCCAGCCGTCCGCTCCGATCGTAAGACCCGGAAGCGAGCGCAACGCCACTCGATACGCGCCGTATACGCCGTTAAAGCGATAGCGTGCGTACGATTCGGGGAACATGCCAAAGCGCGCCTCCGTAGCACCGCGCTCGACCCATCGCCGCACGGCCTGCACGCCTGGCAATTGGCGACGCTCGGCCGCTTGGTCCGAGGTCGCCTTGAACGTGCGCGCAATCCATAGCAGTTCAAGCGGGCGAATCCACGTGTAGAGACTTCTCGCCGCGTCGCGCGATGCGACCGTATCCTCGTCAGCGCCAGCACCGAACTTGCGCCACGCCGGGTGCGCGTGCTCAAGGGCCCAGCACATGATCGTCAGCCAGCGCGCGTCCATGGTGCGATTCGACAACCCCGGCGCCAGCAACTCGGCAATCTCCTCAGCGACGTAACGCATCCCAAGCGGATCGCCGCGTCGCACCGCGAAATCTTCCAGAGGAGCGGTGTAGAACCATTCTGTTATTGTGGCCAACGATATCCCCGGTTTTGGTGCGGCTTATCGAGCGGTGGCTCGCGTTGCAGCGACGAATTTTTTTAAGAAATCCTAGTACACGGAAGTGTGGCAACAACCGACCGGCAAGCTGGGGAACCCCGCTACATGGACCGACGATCGACAGTCTGGACCCGTACCTCGCCATGCAACGCCGTGACCAAGTGCAGCTCCGCTGACTTTCGACCGGTGTCGTCAGTCTCTGCCGATGCAAGCCAGAACCACGGCTTGCGACATCTGCATTGGTGCCCAATATCGTCTTCGGAGTCATACGGTGGCGAAAACATCTCAAGACAGGCCATGCACCGCACATGATGGAGGCTACGGCGGAGTCATGCCTGCTTGGACTTAGCGAGTTCAATATTCGATATCCAGTCGATCAAGCAGAGTCTTGAGAGAGTTCTTTTCCGCCTTGACCAAGTTCAGACGCCCCGCCTGAAGCTTGTCAAGAGCGCGTGAACTGTTCTCGGATAGCAACTGCCTCGATTGCGCAAGCTGACGGATCTCGTGTACTTTGGGAACGAGTTTCGCAACGGCTATCTCGAAATCGAGCTCACGATTTCTTCTCTCATCGCGACGTCCCTGTCCCGCGCTCTGACTGGCATATTCAACGGAGACGCCATATTCCAGCATACCTTTCGGCAAGGATGGAATTGCCGGCAGCACATGCAGATTCCAGCAGAATTCCTTTTTGCAAAACTCCGTGGCGTTCTTCACGGAGCCGGGCGGATTGTTCAATATGACATGAATCCCCTTGGCCAGTTCCAGCGTCCATGTCATCAGCACTGAAGACACCGCTTGGTCCCTCCAGATTCTCAGGAGGTCCACCTGCATGCCACGCATCCTGTACGCCTGAGCCAATGCGGACACCGTGTAGGCCGTTGTCTGGGCCTTGAGACCCTTGGCGGCCTTGTACCACTCCGATTTTGCAATCTCCCTGTCCACAGATGTGAAGACAATGGCCTTCGCAACGGCGCATTTGAACCAGAACTCATTCAGTTCCAAGCCATCGCCGTATGTGGCGAGCACCGTCTTGACATACCTCTGAAAGCATTTCTGCTCCCCTTCAGCGACGTGATGTGGCCTGCTATCGAAGGCAAGTTCAAACTTGGAAAGATCCGTTTTGGAGATGAGCTGCGCTTTCGGGTACTCAGCCTCCAGACGCATTCGCTGCGGTGTGGTCTTGTACGCAAACAGTGCCTTGTACTGGCCACGCGCCCGCTCGTAGAACCAGCGAGTTGAGAAAAGGACACCTGGCCGCTGAGGTATAGACACCTCCTTCGAAAGTCGCTCGATCCGAACCTGTACAGGACTGTTCGATGCCAAATCAGCCAGAGATACCTTGTTCTGGGTATTGGCGTACTCCGAAATCTTCGGTACCACCTCCCCCAACCGTTCGTCGCCAACGACGGAGAGCTTGACCTGGACATAGACCTCGTCGAGGCTGCAGCTCATCGCATCTCTTGCATAGAGCATCGAGGCCGTTGTCTGACCGCCGTTCACGATCTGAAAGTCCTTTATGCGAGAGATGGCCAACGATCCATCGGCACATCTTTCCGTCGACACGGCAGACGCGGTTCCCGTCAGTCCATTGTTGTATGCGAAGAACATGGACGGGTTCTCCGCGATGGTCTTGAGAATGCCTTTGTTCACACTAGTCTTAGCTTGCAGATAGGTACGGACGTTCTGCTCAAGCAATCGATTGCCATATGAGGCAAACACCTTTGCAAGCACAGGCCCATGCATGGCAAATAGATAGCTGCTGAACCCAGTATCACCCATGGAAGCGGGGAGGCATGGCACTGCTCCGCCGAAGTCCTCGCTGAAGTCAACCTCGACGGGATCCGAACCGCTCCTCGAAATGCGCTCGTAACGCTCGAGGTCGAGAACATTGACCTGCAGAGGAAGCCCGTCGAGATAGCGGGTTTCGAATTCCTTCCGTCTTGTCTTAAGATGCGCATTGGTCAACACCAGCAGACGCACTCTCGATATCCGAGAGCGGTAGTGCCGGATCTGCATCGCGATCTGGTAGGCATGGCTCGACTCCTCCATTGCCTCGACGCTCCTGTCGTTTTGTACAACTTTCAGGAACCGCTCCACCAGAGAGACGCAGGCATCCACCTCCCGCGCATTGATCACAGGCATGTCCAAATCCTGCAGATGCAAGCAGACAGCGAGATGAAGATCGCCGGATTCCACCTCTCCGCCCTCCGGAAGATCCAGTGCCATTCCGTCCACGCGATATCCCGCACCCGACTCACTGAGCACGGGTCGATAGTCGAGATCGGGACAGTCACCATTCTCTGCAGCGAGCTGCGCAAAGATACGGAAGAACTCCGTGACCTTGAGATCACCATCGGCCGCACTGCCGATGGTGATCTCGTTGGCAAGATCCCTGTAGGTCCGCCCAAGATCGACCTCAAGCATGCGTGGCCTCGATCAACACATTCCACGTCGATCGGAAAGCCTCCAGAGAGGGGCCTGCGATCTCGTACTGCGCAGCAACCACACCGTCCGGAACATTTCCAGGAACGAGCCGGGGAAAGCCATGCAATATCGAATAGACGACTCGCTCATCGCTATCGTATCTGTCGTGACAGTGGCTCGATCCGTCGTCCATCCCCGCAAGAGCGATCTTCCGTTCGAACTCAAGAGTCGCAAGCGGAGATGTGCTCAGCAAGTCCTGTACTGCCTGCGCGACCTCAAGCACGGATCGCCCCTTGTCTGAAGCAGAGATTCTCCGCAAAACGATGAAGACGCTATCGCCACGATCGTTGAGCTGCTCCAATGAGGAAATCCTGAGCTTCATGGCACCAGTCGAGCGTTGTGTCTTAACCTCCATGCGCACTCCACCAACCCCGATGTCCCTAGCGTCTCCATGTGGACCTCGCCAGCCTTCGATGAGCGTCTTCAGAGAAGCGACGCGCTCCCGGATCAGTTCTTCGAGGAGCAGAAGTTCCCCGAACAGTCCCACCACCTCTTCCTTTGAAATCCCTTCGTCTAGGCGCCGCTTGAAGAGTTCGGCCCAGCTATCGAGAACACGTATCAATATGGTGACTGCTCCGATGACCGTTCGCTCAGCTTTCGATCGCTCCGCAAGGTCATAGCACATCACCGAAAAATTCCTGGCCAGCTCGGGCTCGAGAAGCGTCATGGCGACTCGCACCCCACCCGGCATCAAGACCTTGGCAATCTCGATGTTTCGGAACGCGGGCAGCTCGAACTCCGGAATCTCTTCACTGCGCATTTCCAAGATCAACTCGCGGTTCCCCGCACCCGAGTACTGAACGTAGAAATCGAACAGATGGTCCGGATACGCACGCAGTCGCGTGCTCTCATGTTTGGCCCCCACCAGCGCCAACCATCTCACCTCGAACTCATTCATCGTCCAACACCTCGTCGCTCTCGGATTCTTTCCGTCTCTCGGCAAGCAGTTGCATGAGTCTTGGCGTGGCGTGGTAACGGCGTTCCCGACACAGGACTCCGGTTCCCGGGAACACCAGACTCAGCGTGACGACCGGCAACTCGGGGTCGAAGTCGAACGTGACATCCTTGTCCTTGCTCGCGAGCCTGAGCAGATGAACGACGAGCAAAGGCCGTGTACGAGACATCGCAAGGCGCACGGCGCTGGAAGGCGATTTGACCTTGGCATCCACGGCGCGCTGTTTTATTGCATCCGCCCTTGCCTGAACCTCGTTCCTATCCTCACCATAGAGAAGATCGTCATCACCGAAGGCAACGGCATTCTTCTTCGTGATCTTCACCAGATCGTCTTCCTTGACCGCGCTCGTGCGGGATCGATAGTACGTCTGGCCTCCGAATCCATCGCGCGCATACTCAAACGGCAGCGCACCGTCCGCAGGACGCAACTTGACATACGGAATGGCGACGTCCCAACTTGCCAGCTCGGTCTTCTGCCTGTCTTCGATATAGGCCGCAATCAGACTTGCGCCACCGGCCTCCAGCACGCTGAATTCCGTTTGGGGGAGTTCAAATGCCTTCAGAAGCCGGACGACCTCGGAGACCGGGACACCGGTCCAGACTCGGGCATTTCCCTCCTCTGGAACCTGCTCCTTCGAAACGGAGCCGATCTTGGCGTAGAAAGTTTTGAAGACATCCAGATTTTTCCCATTGATGTCCTTGCTGTCATAGACCGAATAGGCTTGGACGTGGCGATTCGAGAAGTCCTCTGCAAGAGATATCTCGGTAGCCGCACGCATCTTGTTCGAGGCGGTGATCGATATTCCGGTGGGGCTTTGCCTCACCTTCAGACCGAATTCCAGGGGAGTCTTTCCCAGAAGCGCCATGCGCTGAAAGTCCGCACGAAGCTCCTCGACAGATGCGCTCACTTCCTCGAAGTGTCCGACGAGCGACTCCGTCACATGAACCCGGCAGATGTTCTCGAAGCCTGGCCGGTACCCAAACCATCGGCCCATCTGCAGAAGGGTATCTGCTGCACCGACATTCCGGAGAACATAGGAAACCAACAGCCCGTCGAGCGTGAGTCCTCGCGCCAAGGCAAGGCCACCCACAGCAATCAGATGGAGGCCGGTGGGAGGCGCACTTTCGTAGTCGATCCCGCCTCCCTTCATGTTGACCAGCCGAGTCTCCATCGGCGTAACCGACGCCTTCAGGTATGGACGAACGGCATCCCAGTCGAGCTCGATTGTTCCTTCATACTCCCGGTCCCAAACACGTTTGAGTTCAAGCATGGCCGCAGATTGCTCCCACGACGCCATCGACCAAGACTCGATGGCGGACACGAGCTCAGCAAGCGCCACATCGAGGAAATCCCGCACCTGAGCCTGCACAGCGTTGAAGCGGCTGACATTGACCAGAAATGCCGAACTCTCGTTCCCGTCACCTCGGGAAATCCGCACAGCCCGTGCCAGAACATATTCGCGCAGGGCATCGAGGAGGCTTGCAGGAAGCCTTGGCACTTTCCACGCGCCAAGATGCTTGACCGGCAGGACATCCGCATAGTCAGTCGGAATCTTGCAAACGCAAGGCTGCAGCAGATCACCATCCTCCCCGAACAGGCGGCTGGCTCCGACGTAGTTGTCAGGAGGATCGAGTGACTTGATAAAATCCGCAGGGAACAGATCTTCGCGGTCGAGGCCATCCGTCGTGTCGGGATCAATGAAGATATTGGCGAATGGCGTTGCCGTGTAGCCTACATATGTGGATTGCTTAGTCGTGTGGAGAATGCCCCTGATGCACTGATTGATGGCGGTTGCGATATTCGGATTCTCGTTAGTGTTGACGCTCGCATTGTCGGCTTCATCGTCGATCAGAAGCATGGGGCCGTCCAGCTTCTGATCCTGCCTCAGTCCGGAAAGCCATTCGGCCAGCTTTGCCAGCACCTTGGGATTCTTCTTGGTCACAAAGAGGATAGGGTCGGCAAAGTTACCCTCATGGGCTCCGCCCGTATTGGCGAAAGCACTGTTGAAGTCGGACAGCTGTGATGTTCCGCAATACGGATGGCGCGCCACATAGTCGGGACGCTCTCCAGCAAAGACACGGGCAACGGGATAGATCTTGGAATGCGTGGCGTCGCTTATCGACGACTTGCCGACGAACGTCTTGTCCAGACGCACCTGCGTCTGGTATCTGAGCGAGTTCGTGAGACCGGCGAGCACGATGATGATGCGGTATCCAGCATCGGCAGCCTTGGAGATCAACGCCGAATAGTTGGTTGTCTTGCCCATCTGGACATGACCCATGACCAATCCACGACGACGATTCCAGCTCTCCTTGTCCTTTGGATTGCCCAGAAGCCCGATGATCTCATCGGTGACCTGATCGACGGATTTGACCACCTCGATGGGAAGCACGGAGTTGTCCTTCCAGTGCTTTTCCAGGCGACGCCAGTAATGGAAATCTATCGAAGCCTTCGCAGAGGGATACCACTGCTTGAAACTCCCCTGAAGCAGATGACCATCCTCCTGCTTCGTCATGTAGATCGTCTCAAGATGCTTCACGAGCCGCCCCTGATCCAGCTCGTTCAATGAAAACGGAACCCCGAACCTGCCGACTGCGTCCGCGAGATATCCCTCGGACACCACGATCCGGCCATTGAGCTCTCCATCGATCTGAACTCTCAGAAACGAAAGGACAGCTTTGAAAGCGTTCGAATCATTGATCATTTGAGTTTCCACTCCCCTGCTTTTTCTTTGATGAGACTTTCGGTGTATTTCCACTGCTCAGAGAAAGGCTCTGCCTTCCTTGCGAACGCAAGAAAGCCAGAAAGCGATACGGCGCCGGCTTGACGTAGATACGCCAACATGCAGGCATGGACCAGTGAATCGAATTGATCCGGGTCCGTGATTGGCTGGACAAGTGAATCATCTGCACTCCTGACGTCTTCAGCCATTGCCTCCACTGGAACACAGTACTCGACGAGCCGCATGGCTTCCTGCGCCATCGACTGATCGGACGCTTCATACAGCAGCTCACGGATGATCGGGTGATCCCGATTGATGAAATACCGAATCCGGCCGTTGTGTGAGTTGCGCCGCCACACAGGAGCCTTTTCCAAGGTGTTCAGATCCACACCCCTGCGGCGATAGACCCCCACCGACCTTCTTGAGAACCGTTGAACGATTTCCCGAAGCCTTCGTCTCAGGTTGATGGGCAATTGCGCGTCGGACTTGTCCAGCGTGATCTTCCATTCCGCGTCGAGGCTGTTCGGAAGATCGATCCGGATCCTCGTCAGTTGAGATAGCTCGCCGTGCGGAACCAAGCGGAACCAGGTTCCGTGAATGATCAGCCGTCGATTTCGATAGACGTAGAACCCCTGATTGCGTGCCAGCCCCTCATCGCCATCCAGCGCCAGGCGCTCTTCATGGGTAAGCTTCGAAAAATGAGGAATCACGAAGGGCTTCACCCTCACCCCCGCGGAAGGGGTCACCGGCACATACTCCTCATCGAGCGACTGAGTGGCCGGATGGCGTGCCATGAAGGGGTCGACCGGATCAAGTCTCAGTCCCTGCAGGCTTATCTCGAGGCGGCGACCATCCTCTCCGGCCAGATACCGATGAAATACGAGGGAGAGCTGTTTCTTCGCGTGCGAAATCTTTTCGTTGAGCCGCTCATCGAGCGTGGCAGTGAGACTTGAGTCATAGAGGCGATCGCATCGGGTCCAGATCACCTCCGTACCGCTCGACCCGACGGGAGCCGATGCCAACAAACTCAGTGCATCGCTTCCCTCGAACAGGTCCATTGCCCAATCGTCGAGATCGTCGACATTCCATCGTGCGGCGCACGCGAGACCGTCACGCCAAGAGACCACGGTCAGAATACGCGCTTGCGAGAGAGAGGCCGACTTCAATCCCCAACCGAAGCGTCCCAAGTCACCGGCATCACGTTGATCTTCGGGGTTGCTGCTGGCCGGTCTCATCGCATCGATGAGTTCGATACGGCTCATGCCCGCGCCGTCGTCCCTGATACGCACCGTAACGTCGTTTTCGGCTGGCTCAAACAGGATTGTCAGAGCACGGGCACCAGCCTTGATACTGTTGTCTATGAGATCAGCAAGAGCCGCCGCCAAGTCATAGTTGCCAAAGCTTCTGGCCCCAGCCATCAGGGCGGAGGCCTTCGGCGGATTAAGAATGCGCAATTGCTCCCCCCTTAAAACCCACCATTCCCAATAGATTGGCGGTCCTTGTGATGAGTTTCAATCGTCCCCAAACGAGTTGTCGTAGCGTCCTCGTGGCGCGTCGCAGACCGACGAAATGAAACATATTGATTCGTTCGTTGATATTTTATGCATTTTAACGTATGTCGGTGAAACTTTAGCCTCCCGATCGGGGATGATGATTGCAGCCAGCATGGGGGGGATGAGGGCGATGACGCTGAACTGTGTCTGGTGGTATCTACGTTAGGAATCGGCCAAGGCCCAGGCGAAGATGTTCTCTGCTCATTTGCCTCCGCCTTTGGTGAAGAATGGCCGGACGGAACGAGCCAGTGGGCAGCCGCCACAAACGTGGATGTGTGATGCTGCTCGACACCACACGCTTTCCGCCGCACGCGCGCGCCTCATGTAACTGACCTACCTCGGCCCCCGGCAAGAACTGGATGTAGTTGCAATGCCACGGAGACACCAGTGATAGGAGCCGCAGAGTTAAGAAGACGCCCGTGGCAACTCGATACGGAGCAGCATGTACAGCGTGGTCCGGTCAAGCCGTAGTGCCATGACCACTTCGGAAACTGGCCAGCGATAGTCCCGAATTGCTCATGAAACGACAGCGCTCGGAGTAGATACATGCATCTGCAGCACAACCTCCAGGCCGGGAAATTCGAATGTGACATCCTGCGTTGCCTGCGATTCGAAACCCCTCTGATGACGCATCACCTGCCCGGGCACTAGCATCAATGGGTCCGAGGCCACCTCATCCACCGCCATCGCATGCTGCATTTCAGGCCACCCCAGCCAGGATGCCCGTGCGTCCTGTCCGTCCTCACCCGCGAATCGAGCGGCGTACCGTGCTAGGACAAAGAGAGCCGGAGGTCGATCGGAAGCTACCTCGTCAATTCCCAACTGCACCAGAACATCACGCGACGATCTGCCACCGACCCACTCGAAAACCCTCGCTATCCATTCGTTGGCCTTGGCTAGGTTCCTCCGACGGCTTTCCCTTTCCGCCAAGGAAAAGCCGAAGATGTCATGCCACTTCAACTGCACGAGCGCCACCGATCCACATTGCCGATCCACCACAATGGCATCGATGTCGGTGAGCAGAGATCCGTTCTTTCGCGAAAGCCGAAAACCTCGCGAGGGCACGAGATACCGTGGCTCCGCGAACAGCCGCGCCAGATCCGCTCTGAACACATCCTCGCGCCGGTCCACCGCACGATCCCAGTCCGCCCGGTAGAACTGCCGCAAGTGCCTAAACAGTGCAAAGTAGGGATTGGTCAGGGCCCCGAACAGCGGAAGCAGCACGAAGTCCCGTCCCACTTCCACATGAAAGGGCGTGGGCGTCTCGAACGCGCCATCCCAATCGTCAAGACCGTCAACTCCGAGCGTTAGGGCTTTCATTGTCGCCGGAACTTGGGCAGCTGGCACTCCGGCCTGCTCCCATACTTGTCGAATATCGTTCTTCCTCGCAAAGATGGTGAGTACATCGCTCAGATTGATCGTGGGATTCTTCTTGAGCAGCCTGGCGAAGTTCATGTGTGCGAGAACTCGACCCAGTGCTTGGTCGCAGGTGTGCTTCCACTCCCCGAAGGTCCTGTCTCCGATCATCGCGTCATCGGGCAATGCTTCCGCTTCAAGAAAGCGGTGCCCATAGCGCCGGGCCTCTTCCCGGTAGGTCGACACGATGTGCCAGTCGTTGTCGTACTGGATGAACCATCCATTCGAGGTGTCGACGTATCCGGCCATCCTCGCATGGATGCGCGCCCATTCGGCCTCGGTGCATCCGAGCTCTCTGGGCTCACTGCGTCTGTCCCTCCGAGCCCGCATCGCGGCCTGAAGTGCCAGCTCTGGAGCGCTCGAGCCGGTTTCCAGTCTGAATATCCCCCGCCCCATCGACTGCGAGGTTGCAAGCCCGTAGCGCTCCAGTTCGGCCATTCGCCGCAGGAAGGTCAGCTCGCCACACTCGCGAAGATAGATATAGGAATATTGCTGCGCATCGACCCGACTGGGCTCCCAGGGCAGACCGCCGGGTGTGTTTCCGACAGTCGACAGAAAAGGGCGTAGCCCCGCACTCGCACCGAGAAGCACGAAGGCAGATGCCATTCTCGATTCCCAAGTGGCTCCGTCCGCCCCTGCGTCGAGGCCCCAGAACGGCGCAACGGCAACGAGGTCTAGTACCCTGACAAGTGAGGTCAGAGCTTCCTGTCCCCTGCCTTCCCAGGCCGCACTCGCCCTTTCTCGCAGAGTGCCCAGGCAGGTGCTCAATGCCCGTTGAAGTTCCGTCGAGGAACGCTCTGTCATGCCAATGCTCCTGCGATCGGCAGCCACGACTCGGAACGATGCAGCATCCCGCTCATGTTGCGATCTCTATTCGATTGTGAAATAATGACTAAATAATGCAACATTATCGATTGTGATTCAAATGTCCAGCCAGACGCAGGAAGAGCAGGTGCTTGCCTTGGCCCGCAGTGCGTCTCTGCTACGGGCCAGGGATGTCGCCGCGCTTTCCCTGCCTACCATCATTTTGAGCCGCTTGGTGAAGGATGGCCGGCTGAGGCGCGTGGGCCGAGGCATGTACGCCCGCCCCGATCTGCTGTTGAGCGAGCACATTTCGCTGGCAGAGGTCACGCTCAGGGTTCCGAGAGGGGTGATATGCCTGTTCTCGGCGCTGCGCATCCATGGTCTGGGAGAGCGGGCACCGCACCAAGTCTGGCTGGCGATTCCCCAGAACTCGCCGACCCCCCGTGTCGATCGTCCCTCGCTGCGCCCAGTCCGCATGTCGGGCCAAGCTCTAACCGAGGGCGTTCAGTCCATGTGCATCGATGGACTGAACGTACCGGTCTTCAATGCGGCCAAAACCATCGCGGACTGCTTCAAGTACCGGAACAAGATCGGCATCGATGTCGCCCTTGAAGCGCTGCGCAACGGGTGGGAGCAGCGCAAGGTCTCCATGGACGAGCTGTCGCACTACGCGGACATCGATCGGGTATCCAACGTGATGCGCCCCTACATGGAAAGCGTGGCCGCATGACCATCGCATCACAGCGTCGACGTGATCCGTCCGTGGCGATCGATCACTCGAAAGAATCTTAGGTCTTCAATGCCAATTCCAATAATTGACCTCTTCGCAGGCCCGGGCGGACTCGGAGAGGGGTTCTCCTCACTCCGGGACCACAAGCGCGAACCCGTCTTCAAGATCGGGCTGTCGATCGAAAAGGACCCGATCGCGCACCGGACGCTGACGCTGCGCGCCGTGTTCCGGCAACTGCGTGGAACGAAGCACATCCAGCACTACTATTCCTACATCCGCAACGAGATCGACGAGCCGACGTTCAGGGAGATTCCAGCCGTCGCCGAGGCCTTCGCCAACGCGGAAAAGGAGGCTCGCTGCCTGGAACTGGGCAAGGCCGATGAGGCAGGCATCGACACGGAAATCCGTGCAGCGTTGGGAGGCAAGGACACGTGGGTTCTCATCGGGGGCCCGCCGTGTCAGGCCTATTCACTGGCTGGCAGAGCAAGGCGGACCAACGACAAGACCTTCAAGGATGACGTCAAGCATTTCCTCTACAGGGAATACCTGCGCATCATCAAGGAGCACCGGCCGACGATCTTCGTCATGGAGAACGTCAAGGGGCTGCTTTCCTCGCAGCATTCCGGAAGCCCGATGTTCGAGCGAATCCTCGCCGACCTTTGCGCTCCTTCGCCCGGTTTGGAGTACGAGATCCGTTCATTCGTCAAGAAGGGCAACAGCGACACGCTCAAACCTGTCGACTTCGTGATCCAAGCCGAGAGGCATGGTATACCGCAGAGCCGACACCGTGTGATCCTGCTGGGCATCCGAAAGGACGCAGGCGCGTCCCGCCATGACCTCCTTCCAGTAATGGAGCCCGTGTCGGCGAAACAGGCCATCGAGGATCTCCCCAAGCTCCGCAGCAGGCTGTCCAAGGGAGATTCCATCGAGGCGTGGCGCGAGGCGGTCCTTGCAGGTCCCTCCTACCTCGCAGGCTGGAGAGGGCCAAACGAACGGGCCATGACCGAACTCATGCAAACTTCGGCCTTGGCCGCCACATGGAACAGCGTCGGAAAGCCGTTCGCACAGAAACCCGGCCGAAAACCCAAGCTCGGGAAACAGACGGAACTGCAGCGCTGGGTGCATGACAGAAGTCTGAGCGGTTTCTGCCAGCACGAGGCTCGTTCGCACATGGATTCCGACCTCGCGCGATATCTGTTCGCCGCCTGCTTCGCCCAGTCAGAGAGGTACTCGCCTCGCCTCGATATATTTCCTCCGAAACTGCTCCCGAAGCACAGCAACGTAATGAAGGAAAGAGAGGCGACCGAGGCGATTCCATTCAAGGACCGGTTCCGGGTGCAATGCGCCAGGGACCCCGCGACAACCATCGTGTCACACATCGCGAAGGATGGCCACTATTACATCCATTACGATCCGACCCAGTGCCGAAGCCTCACGGTCAGGGAAGCCGCCAGACTGCAGACGTTCCCGGACAACTACTTCTTTGCGGGCAATCGCACGGAACAGTACACCCAGGTCGGCAATGCCGTACCGCCCCTGCTTGCCCACAAGCTGGCCAAGATCGTGCGTGGAGTGCTCGCGGGACTGAGCCGGGACGACAGGCGAAAGGAAAAGGCCGCGTCCCAAGCAACCGACGGAAGATCGATTGGACTTATATCGTACAAGCGCCAGACCAGTCTGGGTCTGGCGCCGGTCGATTGAGTACTGCTAGGCCACATATTCCACAGGAGTTGAAGGCGATTTGCTGCGGCGGAAGGCATCGGTCATGCCACAGCCTACCGATGCAAAGACTTTCCCCAGCAGGGCACAGGCTCCCACGCCGTGACCAACCGTGTGCTGAGCAGCGGCCTTTCTGGCCAAGCTCAGTTCCAAACTACTCGACATCCAAGATATTCGCCGATCACGATATGAGCATAATTCCCGTCGCTCTGGCCGACCAGATACCTGTAACGCCCTTCCTGCACGCATCGCCAACCGTCGTCGAACAGTTCCCCCGAGGCGCACGCCCGCAAAAACGCCCGTGACCCCAGCTCTGGCCACACGTCCAATGGGCCAGGGTCAGGACACTCAAAGAAGTTCCGTTGCTCAGGCTCCAGCAGTGCCAGCGGGAAGACCTCAATAGAGGCCGGACTGTCACGCTCCTGGACGCTCAACTCGTAATGAAGATGGCCTCGTGCCAGCTTGAGCAGTACCTTAGTCACTCGCTCCATGTCGGGATGCCAAACCTTGATCCCGTCTTCGTTCAAAGTCATTCTCGATTGAATCTCGGCGGCCAGATGCGGGGTTTCCTTGAGGATGCGCTGAATGCTTTTGCGCTGCAGCGCGTCGGGCTTCGTGGAGCCACACATCGCACACTCAAGGAAGCATGCAAGATACTGTTCGTCCAAGGAAAAGGAGTGGTTGCACGTCGCACAGGCCTCAACCACAGGCAGGTTCTCGGGATATGGCACGTCCAGCAGCACCTTGGATGGACAGTGATCCCTTGTATTGGGCACCGTGCCGCAATAGACGCATATTCCCTGAAGTCGCTCATCGACGAAGAGCTTCCGGGGATCGTTCATGTTGCGGCTCCTCGATCCATCGCCGAGTACTTCGTGGGCGGATGTCGAACTGCTTCAGCCAATTGTCAAAAGTTGCCCTCTGCCGCGTAACCAATTAGCTGCCTTTTCGCACGCCTCATCCGGCGAATGCTTCAACGCACACTCCCACACAACAGCGACACGCCACCCGGCGTCACGAAGCGCTGCAATGTTCCGCGCATCGCGGTCCACATTTTTTTCGAACTTGAGAGTCCAGAAGTCGACGTTTGTCTGGGGCATTGTGGTGTATCGACAGCCTTCATGCCGATGCCAGAAGCATCCGTGGACGAACAGCGCAGCCTTGTACTTCGGAAACACTAAGTCGGGAGAGCCCGGCAACCTTCGCTCATGCAATCGATAACGAAAGCCAGCGGAAAAGAGAGCTTTTCGAAGGGCAAGTTCCGGCTGAGTATTCTTGCCGCGGATGCTCGACATCATACGACTGCGTTGCGGTGAGGTAGGTATTCGCATTCGTCCATCATGACAGCAACTCGCCGGCTGGGCACTGACCGTTTGTCGGCCTGCGTCGCGACCTTCGAGGCAGGTCTGTAGTAGCTGTCTGCAGTCGGCCGGTAGTTCAGGATATTCTTCTCGACGCCTGATGCAACGCAGCGCTGGATACTCTAACACGGCCATGGCAGGTTGCTGTTGCCTACGAGGCGGACGCAGCAGCGTTTCGGGTGTCGGAGAAACAGCGCCTCCTTGACTTTCGAACCTCCTTCGCGCGCAACCAGATCGCCGACATGACAGATCGGGTTCTTTGTTTTGTCGAAGATGTCATCGCGCACAGCATCCAAAAGCGGTTGGCCCAAGGAATCACTTTGACTGAGATCCCAGTTGCTCAACGCGCGCCCGAGATGCCCCTTCGGTTCCAGAACACCATTACCGGGAGCGGCCTTCCCATGTGGCAGATCCGCTATCACGTCAGTCGGTTCGACGAAACATAAATGCTCGCCAAGCCGGCCAACTATCTTCGCACACGTATTTATGTCCACCCATTACCCGATGGTGGAACACCGACACAGCCCGGATACCAGACTGACTGGCAAGGATACGGTGGCGAACCAAAACTGCGGCCACCGTTGTCTGTCACTTCTGTTGCCGTGACCAGGACAAGGCATTCTGTGGCAATAGCGCACCGGGATCGAACACGCTCGCTTTGTATCCCGTCGTCTTCGCCAGATCCGGAAACAGAACGAGACATATCCCTGATGGATTGCGCGCCGAGCGATACAAAATGCCCGGATAGCCGGCCTCCCTCACGAGATCACCAATCACCCAGCTCGGGGGTTCGATCTCGTCCAGAAAAGCCATCCCCTTCCAGTTGCAATACGCTTCGGCCCAGATCGGGTTCCACGTCTCTTCAACATAACCACAGGTGAAATCGACCACGTTCTCAGCCGTCACCAGAAAGCTCGCCAGGGTCGCCGGCGGCAGGA
Source organism: Caballeronia sordidicola (assembly GCF_001544455.2). GTDB lineage: Bacteria > Pseudomonadota > Gammaproteobacteria > Burkholderiales > Burkholderiaceae > Caballeronia > Caballeronia sordidicola. The sequence continues at coordinate 119,080 of NZ_FCOC02000016.1, read as the reverse complement.
GGGCAGACTCACTCTGGTATTCGAGCAGCGCGACGTCAGCCCTGGCCGCAAGATAGCGAGCCTCAACACCCTGACGGTTGAATCGTCCCCCTCTCACAGCAGCACCGGCACCGCTTTCCGGTTGATACGCCCACTGGGGCGTGAAGGCTCTGAAAAAGGTGTCCTCAGGCCCGATGTGCGTCAGGATCATCCCGTCGAACCGCCCGCAATCGAAAGCAGATACGAAATCACCGCTTCAGTTTTGCCCGCCGACACAAGTTGCTCGCCCGTACGGTGCTGGAACTCAGGGATTGGCGTATTTTTATACCAGTACATCGCCTGAGCCTGATCCGGGTTGACCTCCATCGCCGCCGACAACACCCGCAGCGTGTCGCGCATGAACTGCTGCAGTTTCACGTTCGTGGGCGCCGCCGATACCGTGGCGCGATGAACATGAGCGAGCTCTGCCAAGTCTTGCTGGCGCAAATGGAAGGCTGCGGCAAACCGTTCCGGCGCGATAAGCGGCCGGTCCGCAGCCTGCAAGCCGAGGGCGAATTGCTGAAAATCAAGGACAGCCGACATAGAACCTCCGTCGAGTTATTGCTGATTTTACGTCGTTTTTTTGTCGATTTCAAGCTGATGCTGCGTTCACCACGCTTTCCACTCAATCGATGTCTGGGCATCGGGTCTCGCCAATCCGGTCGATCTTCCGCGTTTCCGCCGTCATCGCTCCCGGTCACCCACAGCACTTGTTCGGAGTGAAGCCAATGCCGCAGCTTTACTGAATGAGACGATCGCAACATGACTAGTGGCCGCCTTTCGCTCTGACCACAGTCTCGTGCCGCTGCTTTGGCAAGGTACCAAAACGGCCGGCGATCGAAAACCTCTCGACGAGAAGGCGTTTCAAACTGCGGTATATGGCCAACTTATACCGATGCTCGCTAAGCAGCCCATAGTCGGTGCACGAGAGCCAGAAGTGTTTGACGCAAAAAAGCCCGATATGCGTATCTCCTACCTGCTAGATTCAGGTGTGAAGATCGATATTCCTATCGAGATCAAATGGGCAGGTCATGCAGAGGTCTGGGATGCTACCGATAGCCAAATATTGACGGCCGCGGAACCGTTGTTGACTCCGGCATTGCTATCCTCAGAACCGATTATTTCGCTCGGCTCCGACAGCATGTTGCGCAGGCTGATCGATGAGGCCTTCGCGAAGGCGGGAGTGTCCGTTGTGTCCTCTGTTGAAGCCATGATGTCCGCCCAAGCCGCACTGCTTGCACATGAAGGTTTGGGCATCGCGATAATCGACCCCTTCACCGCGGTTGCGTTCCAGCACCCCGGTCTTGTGCTTAAGCCGATGCAACCTTTCGTGCCTTACGACTATGCGATGTTGACCGCCGCACACAACGAACCATCGCGTCTTGCGCAAGCATTCATCGAAATCGCGCTCAAACGTGTCGAGGCTGTCCGCCAAACCATCGAAGGAATTTACATGAGTGCGCCAGCGCCGTTTGCGTAAGCTACGCCATCGACACACGGTCGCTTCTCTGCAGTCGGACTCAGGCCTCGATCGACAGGCTACACCTGACCGGCGCTATGCGCAGCAGGATCCTTTGCTATCCAGCCGTCAAGCGTATCCGCCCACGCCTGCAGCATTGTTCTCCGCTGCTCGGCATATTCAGCCTTGTTGTACACCGCTCTCACCCCGTGCTGCTCGTGCGCCAGACATTTTTCGATCCAGTCGCTGTTGAACCCGGCTTCATGCAGTTGCGTGCTCGCCGTTCTCCGTAGGTCATGGACCGAGAAAGATTCGAAGTCCTCCGCCCCACTCTCGCGAACGAGTTTGACGGCACTATCGATTACGCGATTCAGGGTAGCAGCACTTATCGGCAATTCCGTTTCGTAGCGCCCAGGATGCAGGTACGAGCTTGCGCCGAAACACGTCTTGAAGGTGACCAGAATATCAAGGGCTTGCTGGCTCAGATAAACGTTGTGCGCGCGCCCGGCCTTCATCCGGTCTTTCGGAATTGTCCAGACCGCGGCACCGAAGTCCACCTCATCCCACTTGGCCTGGATGAATTCCGACTTGCGCACCATGGTCAGCAGCATGAACCTGACCCCCAGACGCAGCGTCGGCAGCGTGGGCGTGCGCTCCAGTGCCTTGAAAAATACGTGGATTTCTCCGGGTGTCAGTGCCCGGTCCCGCGGTTTGAAAGTAGCGATGGCAGAGGGCCGGATGTCTTCCGCCGGATTGACTACCTTCAGCCCTCTTGCCTGCACAAAACGGTAGACCTGCAGGACGATGTCGCGTGCCTGAACGGCGGGTGCAGCAGCACCCCGCTCCTTGATCTTCTCACACCTTATCAAGAGTCTTGAAGGTGTGATCTCTTCGAGCTTCAGCCGCCCGAACTCCGCTGCAAGATTCCGGTCGTAGATGGACTTCCTCATCGCACGGGTCGATTCCGAGAGCGTGGCTTCTGCGAAGTATTTTTCGGCCCACTTCCCAAACGTCATCGCTTCGGCCGCTTCTGCACGCTTTTCAACCTTGTTTCTCGACGGACTGACGCCCTGTTCCACTTCCCGACGAGCCCGCTCAAGGAGCAGCCTTGCTTCCGCAAGACGCACCGACATGCCAAAGGAAAGTTCGTCAGCAACACGTGGGCCGCGTGCTGGTAGCCCGGGATCGTAGCGGCCTATGACCAGGGTCTCCCGGCGCCCATTCAGACGATAGTCGAAGCGGAAACTCACCGCTCCGGACGAGGTAACCGCCACATACAGGCCACGCTGGTCAGCAACCTTGTATATCCTGCCGGTGGGCTTGAGCGCCCGCAATTCGAGGTCCGTGAGCATGCAATACTCCGTGAACTAATACCGTGTTTGATACCGTCACGCGCCGTGACGGTATCAAAATGGATCGTCTGCAGAGAAAGATGCTATACCGTCGCCCATGCCGTCGGCGACGTAGCGCTGCCGCCGGACGGCAGCGGATCAAAATAGTCGATAAACCCTTGTTTTTGTACGGGAAATCAGGGAGTCGACGGACCTCTGCAGACCACTGCAGAGGATCCTAAATTACTCCCACTCCGCGGTGTTCCAGAGTCGTCCGCTAGACAATTTCGCCGCAGAAATCAACTCGGCAACGAGGTGTCGTGGCGCATACAAGATACGTTATCAACTCGATCATCTCTTCGTGAAATCATCGGTCGCACTTCATAGCGATTTCTTGTTCTGGCTCAATCACGCGGAAGAATGGTTCTCACGCATCCAACGCAACTGATCGCGAACGGCACCCACATCGGTGAAGGTTTGGCGGATTTGCGAACGATGTTTTGGCAGCAACCGGTTGCGACACAGGCTCCCTGACCGTCGCAGTGTTCTCACGCGAACTCCCGCAATAAAATCCCCAATCTGCCATCATCAGGCGTCGACGCTCGAGCTGGTCGCGACGCCGGTAGGCTGCCACTGTCTGCGATACGATGACGTGTGCCAAGGCTTCCTCTGCGAGCGAATCGGGATAGTCCGTACATTCGGCAACCCAGTCGCGGAACGTCGAGCGGAAACCGTGTACGGTGATTCCGTGTCGTGACATCCGTCTTAGAAGCGTCAGCATCGCCATGTTCGACAACGGACGCCCTTCCTTGCAGCCCGGGAACAGATAGCCGTATTTTGCCTTCGGCAATGCGCTGCGCACGATCTCGACAGCACGGTCACAAAGCGGTACGCGAAGCGGCCGGCCGCTCTTTGTACGATCGCCAGGAATTGACCATATGCGCGCGGCGAGGTCGAACTCCTCGGGTCGCGCAAAACGCACCTCGTTCGTGCGGGTCGCCGTGAGGATGAGCAGATGCAACACACGCGCCGCGCGCCGCGGACGTTGCTCAAGCTCCCGGATAAACGCAGGCAAGTCCTCCCAGGGTAGTGCAGGGTGATGGTTCACCTGCGACCGTTTCTTCGACCGCGGCAACACGAGTTGCAGATGGTCAACGTATCGTGCCGGGTTGCTGCCGACGCGGTGACCCAGCACCGTCTCTGCGTCGAGAATCGCCTTGATGCGGCCGCGCACCCGACGCGCAGTCTCCGCCTTCCTCGTCCAGATCGGCTGAAGGATCCGCACGACCATCGCGGTGTCAACGTCGCGCACCCGGACGTCACCGATGACCGGATACGCGTACGTTTTGAGCGTGTTACCCCACTGCTGAACATGCTTGAGATTTCGCCACTGGGGTTCGTGCGCGTGGATAAATGCTTCAGTTGCTTCACGAAACGTCACGTTGGCATCCGACGATATGTCGAGCAGTTGCCTTCGCTGCTGCTCACGCCGCGCAAGGATTGGATCGATCAGGTCTCTGACCATGTCACGGTACCCGGCGGCCAGCTTTCGCGCCTCGCCCAGAGAGACCCGCGAGAGCGGACCAAGACCCATCTCCCGCATGCGACCGTTCAGTTTGAACCGGAACACCCATGAACGCGCACCGCTGTCCGCGATCTGCATGTAGAGGCCACCGCCATCCGCGTAATGACCCGGCATCACTTCTTTCGCGACTCGGAGAGCGCTGAGTCGATGCAACTGTCGTCCTGCCATGTTGACCTCCCTACCCACAAACCCACATCGCTACCCATACTTCGTGGGGAAATTGTGCGGGACGTCAACGGTAGCCGCAAGCACGTCGTTACCCATAAACCGCTTTAAAATCAGCGATCTACAGGACATCATTGGAAGAGGTCGGAATGACCGGGAAGGCCCACTGGGCGGAAGGCAGCCGGAGTCGAACCGACCTGAGAACGTCTGACGCCCCCAACTGGGTTTGAAGCCCAGCCGCACCACCGGATACGGATGCCTTCCATCTTGACGCTGATAAAACCGTTTGAACTGCCAGCCGCGCATTGCACGCATCAAAGCAGATCGAGCCAACGGCTGTCCGTGCGCATTACGTGCATTTCACGGTGGAAGCGAGTATACCCAACGCGGTCGAAAAATTCCAAAACCTGGATCGCGCGTTTGCGCCCGAGTGCGGTGGCATCGCGAAAAGGTGCGGCGGCCAGTCTCGCCTCATTCTTTTTCGCTTCCGACGCAGCGATTACAGCGAGGTCGCGGATTGCATCGCGATGATAAAAAAGATCCCGCACCACCTGGAAAACTTCGCCCTGCCGCGCAAGCTTGCGCATCAACAGACGCACACGCTCTTCGGATACGCCAAGCGAAGCCGCAAGATCACGAACCCATGGCGGATTGAAACCGCCGGCTTTCAAAGCAGGCAGCAACTGCAACGCAAGCGCCTCTTCGGCGGCATCGAGCGTGACAGCGTGTCCCGGCATGTGCAGCCACGGTCCGCTCCGGACAATGTCGCCGCTCGCGCATGCATCGTTGATCAGCGCGCGCCACAACGCATCGTCCATCAGCGGCGCGGCGATCCTGCGCAAGCGCGATGCATCGGGTCCCTGCTCGTCGGGCGAACGCTCATGGAATTGCTGCAACGCTCCAAGCAAATGAGCCTTCAACGCATCCCACGTCGCGCCTGCGACGAACAACGCATCGTCGCCGGATAGCGCGACAGTGCGAGTGCCAGCCGGAAGATTCAGCGACGCCGCCGGCATGCCAGTGAGGTGTTCCAGCAACGAGCGCGATAAACCATGGGGCGCATGATCCAGCAGCGCGTCGAGCGTGCCGGTGTCGAGCATCGTCTGGATTGCGTCGAGCCAACGGAGGCGTTCCGGTATGCGCCGCTTGCGCGCCGGGCCGAACGGATCGAGCACATGTCCGCCGCCCAACGTCTGGTTCGCCTGCGCATTTCTCACGATAAACCGGTCGCCCGGCAACGCGCACACAGGCTGATCGAACACGAGTTGCGCGCGCGCAGTTTGATCCGGACGCAGCATTTCGCCATCCAGCAGCGCGACATGCGCGACCCGGTGCTGCGTGCCAAGGTGTACATGCAGCGTGGCCCAATGCTGCAACGTGACGGCGGCATCGGGTAATACGGTGAGCGTGGCATCGATACGTTCGGACACTCGCGACAATTTCGGATCGACGATCCAGTCGCCGCGACTGATTGCGCCCTTCTCGATACCCACGAGATTAAGCGCGCACCGTTCGCCCGCGCGACCCGACTCGGCGGCGCGATTTTGCGCGTGAATGCTTCGCACGCGCACAGGAGCGCCCTTGGGCGCGAGCAGCAATGTATCGCCTGCCGTCATCCGTCCGGCGATCACCGTGCCGGTAACAATCGTGCCCTGCCCGGACAGCGTGAATACGCGGTCGATCGCGAGCCGGAACAAACCGTCGTCGCGGCGCATGCGCCACGCGCTCGCCGCCGCGCGCAAATGCGCGTCGAGCAAAGCCACGCCCGGGTCGCCGGGGAGGGTTGCGTTGGTATCGAAAACCGGTGCATTGTGCAGCGTGCTCGCGGCCAGAAACGATGCAATCTCCTGATGCACGTCGTGCAAACGCGCCTCATCCACGCGATCAATCTTGGTCAACGCCACCGCGCCTTGCTTCACCCCAAGCAACTGCAAGATCGCCAGGTGTTCGCGCGTTTGCGGCATCACGCCATCATCCGCGGCGATCACGAGCAATGCGTAATCGATACCGCTCGCCCCCGCCGTCATGGTGTGAACGAGTTTCTCGTGTCCGGGGACATCGATCAAACCCAGCACGTCGCCGTTATCGAGCGGCACGTACGCGTAGCCAAGCTCAATGGAAATGCCGCGCACTTTCTCTTCTTTCAGCCGGTCGGTGTCCACGCCCGACAAGGCCCGAACGAGCGTGGTCTTGCCGTGATCGATATGACCCGCCGTGCCGACGATCATTCTTCCGGACCCACCAGTTGCGCGACGAATTCCGCTTCGTCGGCGGCTTCCAGGCAACGAAGATCGAGGCGCAATGCGTCGTCGGCGACGCGGCCAATCACCGGGCGCGGCATCTCGCGCAGCTTCTTTTCAAGCGCGAGCAACTGGCGTCCGCCGCGCTTTCCATCAGTCATCCTGACGACAAGACCATAGCTCGGCAGTACCTCGACGGGCAATGCGCCGCTGCCGATCTGGCTGAACATCGGTTCGACCAAAACCGTATAACGCTCGGCCGCCGCGCGTTGCAAAGCCGGCTGCACCCGCTCGGCGGCGGCGCGGATGGCATCGGCGGGACGCGTGAGCAAACGCAACGTGGTGAGTCGCTCGGCGAGCAATTCCGGCGCGCGATAAAGCTGCAATACAGGCTCGAGCGCGGCAAGCGTCAGCTTGCCAACCCGCAACGCACGCTTGAGCGGATGCTTCTTGATCTTCGCAATCAGGTCCCGCCGCCCGACGATCAGGCCGGCCTGCGGTCCGCCCAGCAACTTGTCACCGCTGAACGTGACCACGTCCGCACCCGCAAGAATGGTCTCGCGCACCGTATCTTCGCGCGGCAATCCCCACTGGGTCAGATCGACCAGCGTGCCGCTGCCCAGATCGACCGCTATGGGCACGCCGCGCTCCTTCGATAACGGAGCAAGGCCGCTCACTGTCACTTCCTTGGTGAAGCCATTGATGGCGTAGTTGCTCGTATGGACTTTCATGAGCAGCGCCGTGCGCGGGCCGATGGCTTCGTCGTAGTCCTTGAGGTGCGTACGGTTGGTCGTCCCGACTTCGCGCAACTTCGCGCCCGCGCGGCTCATGATGTCGGGAATGCGAAACGCGCCGCCGATTTCCACGAGTTCACCGCGCGATACGATCACTTCTTTCCGTGACGCCAATGCGGACAATGTCAGCAGCACCGCCGCCGCGTTGTTGTTCACGACAGTCGCGGCCTCTGCGCCCGTGAGCTCGCACATGAGTTCATCGATCAGGTCATCGCGGTCGCCCCGCTTGCCCGTCTCCAGATCGAACTCGAGGTTTGCCGGCCGCGTCAACGCGGCAACGACCGCACTGATCGCGGTATCGGGCAGCAACGCGCGGCCGAGGTTGGTGTGAAGCACCGTGCCGGTCAGATTGAACACCGTGCGAAAGCGCGCCCGGTTGCGCTCGTGAAGACTCCGTTCAACCGATGCCGTCAGCTCGGGCAGATCGAGCGCGCCCACGGAAGCGCAACCGGAGAGCGCAGCCGCGCGCCAGCCGTCGAGCGCGCTCCTTAGCGTGGCCAGGACCTGTGCGCGCCCGAACTCGCCTGCCAGCGTTACGAAAGCGGCCGACGCCATGACCTGTTCCACAGATGGCACATGCGCCATCAGCGCCCGCAATTCAGCGCTTGTTACATCGCTCACAAGCCGATCCTTTTTTGTTGGATTCGCTAAGGTTAGTCAGTTTTATCGCCGGCGTGTTCCGGCCACAACCACGGATGCAGCGATGCGCGCCGGTAACCTTCCTCACCCATCAGCAAATCCAGCGTCAGGCTCGCGAGATCGTCGGCGAAGGGTTCGAAATCGTAGTCCTTGTCCTGGAAGCCAATTTTTCTGTACGTATGGCATTCGTCGCAGGATTCCGCTTTCAGCGGTGCTTTTTTCGATTCTATTTCCCTGGTCTGCGTATCAGCATCCGGTGTTCCCAATGCATGATAGGCAATTCCCTTGGTCGAATCGCAGTTCGAGCATTTTGTGCGGACCATGTGCCACTCGGTGGCGCACAGGCCGCACTGCAGATACCGGTAATTCTCGTAAGCGCCGCCAATACGCACCGTGCTCGCAACCGGATGCGAACCGCAAACGGGACACAGTCCAAGCGTCTCTATGTACGGTACGTCGCGTTTATCGATATCGGCGGCCATGTCGGTCCACACCACTTGCAACGCGGCCGAAATAAACGGCGCGCTCGCCGGGTCTACTTCGGCAAACCGCTGCGCGAAGATGGCGTCGGCTTGCGCTTCGAGCGTGGCGGAATCGAGCGATTCGATTTTTGCAATCAACTGCTCTAGAGCAGGCGTGAGCGGGCCAGCGGCCTTGAGTTTGTGGAGCAGACGAATCAGCACGTCGCGCCAAGCGGGGTCCCGTACGCCGGACAGCGCCGGGATCAATGGCATCGAATGCTTCTGCGCGCTCGCGATCAACTCGGCGCTCGGCGGTTGAGCTTTGAAATCCTGGATCACGTCCTGCTGTGCGTCTGCAAGCGCCGCCATCAACCGCAAATAACCCGCTATGGGGTTGGACCGTTCAGCAAGCGCCCGCAGGCGCGCCGCGCGCGCGCGAAATACAGCAGAGCGCTCGGGCGTGCGAATGCGCGGAATGGCGGACTGATCAAGCGACTCGATCTCGCCCGCTTCTAGGATGCGTTGAACCACGATTGTCGACCTCTTGAAACTAAAGAGCCGCCGCGTTTCCAAAAGCAAAGAACGGCGGCGGCCCGGTTACATCGGATGCTGGCTTGCCCTGGCCAGACTTACTTCCCGATGATTTCCTTGAACCATCTCGGATGATGCTTTTTCGCCCAGCCATAGGTCACGGTGCCGCGCGTCATTGCTCCAATCGATCCCTTGATCCACAGAGCCGCATAAATATGCACAACGATTCCGACAATCAGCACAAACGCCGCAGCGGCATGCACAACGGCGGCAAGGCGAATGATCTCGATCGGAAAATAGAACGAGAAATATCTGCGCCAGATCACAATACCGCTTGCCAGAAGCAGCAGCAGGCAGGCGACCATAGTAAAGAACAGGAGCTTCTGACCGGCATTGTATTTACCAATGGCGGGAAGTTTTTCCTCACGATTGGCAAGCACGTCGCCAATCTGGCGCATCCACTGCACGTCGCTCTTGTCGAGATAGTTATGGTGCCAGAATCGCAACGCAAGGATCAGGAACGAGAGAAACATCACGCAGCCAATGAACGGATGCAAAATACGCGTCCATTGCCCGCCGCCCAGGAGCGCATAAAGCCACGACATGGCCGGATGAAACATGGCCAGTCCGGACAACGCCAGCAAGACGAACGTGATGGCGGTGATCCAGTGGTTCGTGCGTTCATTGGGCGTATAGCGCAGGATCAGACCGTTGCCCTTCACATCCCTTGGAACAGCATTTTCATCGTGCTTCATCGGATGCCTCCCGTGAACGGCGTGCTTCATTCGCTTCTGCCGCTTCATGCTGCGCTTCGGCCTCTTCCGCCTCCGACACCTCATTCGGCCCGACCCGCGTGTAGTGGAAGAATCCCGCTAGCGCGGCCATTGCAATGCCGGCAAGCGCCAGCGGTTTTGCCAGGCCCTTCCAAAGATAGACCATTGCGCTGATCTTCGGATTTTGCGGCAGGCCGTGATAAAGATTGGCTTTGTCGGCGTGATGAAGCACGTACATGACATGCGTGCCGCCCACGCCCGCAGGATCATACAAACCTGCGTTGGCAAAGCCGCGTTCCTTCAGATCCACCACGCGGTCGGCCGCCTGCTGCTTCATGTCCTCTTTGGTGCCGAACATGATCGCGCCGGTCGGGCAGGTCTTCACGCATGCCGGTTCCTGTCCAACGGCGACCCGGTCCGAACACAGCGTGCATTTATACGCACGATTGTCCTGCTTCGAAATACGCGGCACATTGAATGGGCAACCCGTCACGCAGTAGCCGCAGCCGATGCAGTTCTCCTCGTGAAAATCCACGATGCCGTTCGTGTACTGAACGATCGCACCCGGCGACGGACATGCCTTCAGACACCCCGGGTCCTCGCAATGCATGCAGCCGTCCTTGCGGATCAGCCACTCGAGATCGCCTTCGGTATTCTCGTATTCCGAGAACCGCATGACCGTCCACGAATGTTCGGTCAGGTCACGCGGGTTGTCGTACACGCCAATGGAATCGCCGACTTCATCGCGCAAGTCGTTCCATTCCATGCACGCCGTCTGACACGCCTTGCAGCCGATGCACTTCGATACATCGATCAGCTTCGCAACTGTGCCCGTGACGGGAGCGCGGGCCTGGGGCTCCGGCAGCGTCGTGGCAGAGAGACGTTTGATATCCAGTGATTGCAGTGCCATCTCTTTTCCTTATGCCTTTTCGACCTTGACGAGAAACGACTTGAATTCCGGTGTTTGCGAATTCCCGTCGCCCACGGAAGGCGTTAGCGTATTGACGAGATAGCCTGGCTTCGTGAGTCCCTTGAAGCCCCAATGCAGCGGCAATCCAACTGTCTGAACTTTCTTTCCCTCGATCATCAAAGGTTTGATCCGCTTCGTCACGACCGCGACAGCAACGATGTGGCCGCGATTGGACGACACTTTCACGCGATCGCCCGCAACCACGCCGACTTCCTTGGCCAGGTCCTCGCCAATTTCCACGAACTGCTGCGGCTGCACGATTGCGTTGAGGCGCGCGTGCTTGGTCCAGTAATGGAAGTGCTCGGTCAGGCGATAAGTCGTCGCCGTGTGCGGGAAATGCTCGTGCGTGCCGAACGCGGCGCGATCGTCCGGGAACACGCGCGCCGCCGGATTGCTGACGACCGCCTTGTTGTCCGGGTGCATCGGGTTGTAGCCCAGCGGGTTTTCGAACGGCTCGTAATGCTCCGGGAACGGCCCTTCCACCAGACCATCACGCGAGAAGAAACGCGCCACGCCTTCCGGATTCATGATGAACGGGTTCATGCCATTTTCAGGCGGTTCATCCGCCTTGAAGTCGGCTATATCCGCACCGGCCCACGTCTTGCCGTTCCACGCAATCAGCTTGCGCGTCATGTCGAAGGGCTTGCCGCTGACGTCGCATGAAGCACGGTTGTATAAGATCCGCCGGTTCGCCGGCCACGCCCATGCCCAGTTCAACGTGTTGCCAATACCTGTGGGGTCCGAATTGTCGCGACGGCCCATCTGGTTGCCGGCCTGCGTCCATGATCCGCAGAAAATCCAGCAACCGCTTGCCGTGCTGCCGTCGTCGCGAAGTAGCGCGAAGCTCGACAACTGCTCGCCTTTTTTCGCCAGGACCTTGGTTTTATCGGCGACATCGGTCACGTCGTCCAGAGCCTTGCCGTTGAACTCCATCGCGATTTCTTCGGGCGTCGGACTCTCCGGATCCGAATACGGCCAGCTCATGTTGACAATGGGATCAGGGTATTTGCCACCCTGCTCCTTGTACGCCTTCCTGATTCGCAGCCACAGGCCCGACATGATTTCCAGGTCGCTCTTCGATTCCCCCGGACCGTCCGCGCCCTGCCAGTGCCACTGCAGTACGCGGCTCGAACTTACGAGCGAACCGCGTTCTTCAGCAAAACACGTAGTGGGCAGGCGGAATACTTCCGTCTGGATCTTCGATGGATCCACGTCGTTGAACTCGCCAAAGTTCTTCCAGAACTCGGACGTTTCAGTAGCGAGCGGGTCCATGATGACGAGCCATTTCAGCTTGGCGAGACTCGCGCCGATCTTCGCCTTGTTCGGCGCCGCCGCAAGCGGATTGAACCCTTGCGCGAGGTAGCCGTTCATCTTGCCCTGGTTCATCAGCTCGAACACTTGCAGCATGTCGTAGGACTTGTCGAGCTTGGGCAAATAGTCGAAGCCGAAGTTGTTTTCAGCGGTCGCGTTCGCGCCCCACCACGACTTCATGAAGCTCACATGGAACGCACGATAGTTGCGCCAGTAACTTAATTGGTTCGGGCGTAATGGCTGTGTTGCACGCTTCTTGATGTACGCATCGAAGTCCTGTTCGCCTTCCATGGGCAACGTCATATAGCCCGGCAGCAGGTTCGACATGAGCCCAAGGTCGGTCAAACCCTGAATATTCGAGTGGCCGCGCAACGCATTCATGCCGCCGCCCGCAATGCCGATGTTACCCAGCAGCAACTGCACCATGGCGCCAGTGCGGATGATCTGCGATCCAACCGAATGATGCGTCCAGCCAAGCGCGTACAGGATCGTACCGGCGCGTCCGGGGACGGCGGTAGACGCAAGCATCTCGCATACCTTCAGAAATTTCTCCTTGGGCGTGCCGCAGATCTTCTCCACTTGCTCGGGCGTATAGCGCGAGTAGTGCTGCTTCATCAGGTTGTACACGCAGCGCGGATGCTGCAGCGTGGGATCGACTTTGGCGTAACCATCGTCGCCGCGTTCGTAATCCCAGGTCGATTTGTCGTAGCTATGCTTTTGCACGTCATAGCCGGAATACAACCCGTCCGTAAACGCAAAGTCCTCACGGACAATAAACGGGAAGTCCGTGTAATTCTTGACGTACTCGTGCTGGATCTTGTCGTTCGTCAGCAGATAATTAATTACGCCGCCAAGGAACACAATGTCCGAACCCGTGCGAATCTGCGCGTAATAATCCGCGACCGAAGCTGTCCGCGTAAAGCGCGGATCGACTACGATCAGCCTTGCTTTTCTGTGCGCCTTGGCTTCGGTGACCCATTTGAAACCGCACGGGTGCGCCTCGGCTGCATTGCCGCCCATTACCAGAATCACGTCCGCGTTCTTGATGTCGACCCAATGGTTCGTCATCGCTCCACGGCCAAACGTCGGGGCAAGACCTGCCACCGTCGGGCCGTGTCAGACACGTGCTTGATTATCGAATGCGAGCATGCCAAGACTGCGTGCAGTCTTGTGCGTCAAATATCCAACTTCATTGCTTCCGGCCGATGCCGCCAGCATGCCGGTGGTCAGCCATCGGTTGACCTTCTTGCCGTCTTCGGTCGTCTCGACAAAGTTTGCGTCGCGATCGTCCTTCATCAGCTTGGCAATGCGATCGAGTGCGTCTTCCCACGACATGCGTTTCCATTCATTCGATCCCGCCGCGCGATATTCCGGAAATTTCAACCGGCTCGGACTATGAATGAAATCGATAAGGCTCGCGCCCTTGGGGCACAGCGTGCCGCGATTGACCGGATGATCCGGGTCGCCTTCAATATGAATAATGCTCGACTTGGCGTTCTTAGCGTTGTCGCCCAGGCCGTACATCAGGATGCCGCATCCGACTGAGCAGTACGGACAGGTATTACGCGTTTCAGTAGTACGCGACAGCTTGTACTGGCGGACTTCCGCTAAAGCCGGCGCCGGCGAGAAGCCCATTAGGGCCAGGCTCGATCCGGCAAGCGTGCTTGCGGAAACTTTCAGGAACTGTCGCCGGGACATTTGTAGCATCGTGCGCCTCGGCATTTTTGGGGACCGGTGCCGATTATAAAGTCGTAGGACTAATTTCGCAGAAAGCTTGGCGCAAATGACTGCCGAGCAGGCATGGGCAAGCGCTTGGTGACCTTAGGAGAACGGCGTTAAGGCGCTAGCAGTAATAAATAAGTAATGTGTTGGAATATTTTGGTAATGGTCAGGCATTGTTCGTGCATGTTGCCTTAACACTCCAATTTATTACGCTCTCCATGGCCTACCAAGCGCACGACACTTTTCCTTTCCTTAACGTCGATGTGCAGTTTCGCAAGCGTTTGCGAGCGCGTGTGACTGCGGTTTTCGCGGGCAGCGTTCTATTTGCGCTAAGCACTTATGGCTTTGCGCAAATTTCGCAGGGAAACGGCAGCTCGTCTCAGGACAATCGGACTTCGTCGGCTGGAACACAGCCCGATGCGTCGGCATCGACGGTACATGAGTCGCTCAAACCGCAGTCGAAGGAAGCCGCGGGAAACGCACGAGGCGCGACGGCAGGCAATCAGCATAAGACCGAAGGTGCCGGCGGCTTTAACAATGGTTTGTATGGAACAGGCGCGGGCAGCAACAAATAAGCCGCTTGATCAGCTTGCAGGCTTCATTTCGTCAAGCGCAAGGTTGAGCTTGAGCACATTCACACGCGCTTCGCCGAGAATGCCGAACTGGCGGCCGGTGGTCGCGCGTTGAACAAGTGCTTCGACGTCGTTATGCGAGAGCTTGCGGGCCTTCGCCACGCGGTCGATCTGATACGCGGCGGCGGCCGGGCTGATCTCAGGGTCGAGGCCACTGCCAGACGATGTCACGAGATCGACGGGAACGGGCGCAGTGTTGGCCGGATCGGCGTCATGCAATGCGCTGATCCGCCCTTTGACTTCATCGGCGAGTGCGGGATTGGTCGGACCAAGATTCGAGCCGCTCGATGCAGTCGCGTTATACGGATTCGGCGAAGTCGCGGACAGACGGCCCCAGAAGTAACCGGGCGCATCGAATTGCTGGCCGATGAGTTCCGAGCCGACTGGCTTGCCGCTCTTCTCGATCACGCTGCCGTTCGCTTGCGCCGGAAATGCCGCTTGGGCAACCGCGGTCACCACGGCCGGATAGATGAGCCCGGTTACGACGGTCAGTGCCGCGAACAGTACGATCACGGGGCGAATGATGTTTTTCATGATTGACGATCCAGTTAAAAGCCAGGGTATGAAGTGACCGCCACGAAGTTCAGGCCCAGCCAAAGGCGGTCAGAACCATATCGATGATCTTGATGAACGGGAATGGCAGCAAGATACCGCCAAGCCCGTACACCAGCAGGTTGCGGCGCAGCAGCGACGCGGCGCCGAGCGGCCGGTACTTCACGCCTTTCAACGCGAGCGGAATCAGCACCACGATGATCAACGCGTTGAAGATCACCGCGGACAGGATTGCCGACGAGGGCGAGGTCAGATGCATGACGTCAAGCACCCTCAGTTGCGGATAGGTGGACGCAAACGCCGCCGGAATGATCGCGAAATACTTGGCGACGTCGTTCGCAATCGAGAAGGTCGTAAGCGAGCCACGCGTCATCAGCATCTGCTTGCCGATCTCCACGATCTCGATCAGCTTGGTCGGGTTCGAATCGAGGTCGACCATGTTGCCGGCTTCCTTCGCCGCTTGCGTGCCGGTGTTCATCGCCACGGCGACGTCGGCCTGGGCGAGCGCCGGGGCGTCGTTCGTGCCGTCGCCGGTCATCGCAACCAGACGGCCTTCCGCCTGATAGCTGCGGATGGTCGAAAGCTTCGCTTCCGGCGTGGCTTCTGCAAGAAAATCGTCCACGCCTGCTTCGGCTGCGATCGCGGCCGCGGTCAGCCGGTTGTCGCCAGTGACCATCACGGTCTTGATACCCATCTTGCGCAGTTCGGCGAAACGTTCCTTGATGCCGCCCTTGACGATGTCTTTCAGCTCGATCACGCCAAGCACGCGCGCGCCGTTATCGCTGCGCTCCGCCACGACCAGCGGCGTGCTGCCGCGACGCGCAATGTCATCGACCGCATTCGATACTTCCTGCGGATAACGCCCGCCGTTACGCTCGACGTATAACCTGACTGCATCGGCCGCGCCCTTGCGAATCTCGCGATCCGGCAGATCGACGCCGCTCATGCGCGTCTGCGCCGTAAAGTTCAGGAAGGTCGCGTGCAGCGCCGCCATCTCGCGCTGGCGAATGTTGAAGCGCTGCTTGGCGAGCACCACGATGCTGCGGCCTTCCGGCGTTTCGTCGGCAAGCGACGCGAGTTGCGCGGCATCGGCAAGGTCCTGTTCCGACAGACCCGGCGCAGCAACAAAATTCGAAGCCTGGCGGTTTCCAAGCGTGATCGTGCCGGTCTTGTCGAGCAACAGCACGTCGACGTCCCCAGCAGCTTCCACCGCGCGGCCGGAAGTCGCGATCACGTTCGCCTGCATCATGCGGCTCATGCCAGCCACGCCAATAGCCGACAACAAGCCGCCGATGGTCGTCGGGATCAGGCATACGAGCAACGCGGCAAGCGCGGTGATCGTCACCACGTGTCCCGCTTTCATGGCGCCGACCGAGAACATGGAGAACGGCAGCAGCGTCGCGGTGGCGAACAGCAGCACGATGCTCAACGCAACCAGCAAGATAGTCAGTGCAATTTCGTTGGGCGTCTTCTGGCGCTTCGCGCCTTCGACCATCGCGATCATGCGGTCGAGAAAGGCCTCGCCCGGATTGACCGTCACGCGCACCACGATCCAGTCCGACAGCACGCGCGTGCCGCCCGTCACCGCCGTGAAGTCGCCGCCCGATTCGCGGATGACAGGGGCCGATTCGCCGGTGATTGCTGATTCATCGACGGAAGCCACGCCATCCACGACTTCGCCGTCGGCGGGGATCACGTCGCCCGTTTCCACGAGCACGACGTCGCCTTTGCGAAGATCCGTCGCAGTCGTGATCTGGATCGCGCCCTTGTGATCCGGCTTGTCCAGTTTTTTCGCCATGACGTCACGCTTGGCGCTGCGCAGCGACGCGGCCTGCGCCTTGGAACGGCCTTCGGCCAGCGCTTCGGCGAAGTTTGCGAACAGCACTGTGAACCACAGCCAGAGCGAGACCGCGAGGATAAAACCCGCAGGCGCTTCAGCCTGCCCCGATAACGCGGCGACCCACAGCACGGTCGTGAGGATACTGCCCACATACACGCAGAACATCACCGGATTGCGCAACTGGGTGCGCGGATCGAGTTTCCTGAACGAGTCCGCAATCGCCGGCATCACAATGGCCGGGTCGAACATGGAACGTGCTGCCGAGCGTGAATGACCCGTTGGCTCCGGATTTTTTTCCGGCGTCTTGTTAGGCGTCGTCACGGGCGGTTTGATAATCGTGTTCATACTTTCCTCTGTATCAGTGACCGCTTATTTGCCCGAGAGCATCATCAGATGCTCGACTATCGGGCCCAGCGCAAGCGCAGGCACATACGTCAGTGCGCCCACCAGCACCACGGTGCCGAGCAGCAGCACGACAAACAACGGACCGTGCGTTGGCAAGCTGCCGGCGGTCGTGGCAATGCGCTTCTTGGCGGCCAGCGCGCCGGCAATCGCAAGCACCGGAATGATCGAGCCGAAGCGGCCGAACCACATCGCAATGCCGGTCGTGATGTTGTAGAACGGCGTGCTGACCGTGAGGCCCGCAAACGCGCTGCCATTGTTGTTCGCGGCCGAGCTATAGGCGTACAGGACTTCGGAGAAGCCATGCGGCCCAGGGTTCGATATACCCGCGGTGCCGGCTGTGGTCAGCACCCCTATCGACGCGCCGAGCAGCACGAGGAATGGCGTCAGCAGTACCACGATCGCAACCATCTTCATTTCGTACGATTCGATCTTTTTGCCGATATATTCAGGTGTACGGCCTATCATCAGGCCGGCGACGAACACCGCGAGCATTGCGAACACGAGCATGCCGTAGAGACCGGACCCCACGCCGCCGAAGATCACTTCGCCAAGCTGGATCAGCAGCAATGGAACGAAGCCGCCCATTGGCGTAAGCGAGTCGTGCGTATTGTTCACCGCACCGCACGAAGCAGCGGTCGTGGCGACCGTGAAGATGCCCGACTGCGCAATGCCGAAGCGCGTTTCCTTGCCCTCGGCGTTACCGCCGGCTTGCATCGGCGACGCACTTTGATCGACATGAAGCGATGCAAACAGCGGATTTCCCGCCTGCTCGAACGAGATTTCGCCCCAACATGCAATCGCGAACGCTATGGTCATGGCCCCGAGGATTGCGTAACTCTGCCGCCTGTCGCCGACCATCCTTCCGAACACCACGCACAGCGACGCGGGAATGATCAGCATGGACAGCATCTGGACGAAGTTCGAGAACGGTGTGGGGTTTTCATACGGATGCGCCGAGTTGGCATTGAAGAAACCGCCGCCATTCGTGCCGAGCATCTTGATGGCTTCTTGCGAGGCGACCGGACCCATTGCCAGCGTCTGCTTGTCGGCCTTGTTCTCGACCATCACCGGATTGCCCTTGGCGTCTTTCACGGCGTTACCCTGGGCATCGACTTTTGGTGCCTGATACGTCGTGGTCTGAAGCGTGCCGACATCCCGATAGGCTTCGAAGTTCTGGATCACGCCCTGGCTCACGAACACCAGCGCAATGACGGTTGCCATGGGCGCGAGGATATACAGCGTGATACGGGTCAGGTCGACCCAGAAGTTGCCGATGGTGCTCGCGGTATGGCGTGCGAAGCCGCGAATCAATGCAACCACGACCGCTATGCCCGTTGCCGCCGACAGGAAGTTCTGCACCGACAAGCCGGTCATTTGCGACAGGTAGCTCGCGGTTGCTTCAGGGGTGTAGTCCTGCCAGTTGGTATTGGTGACGAAGCTGACGGCGGTGTTGAACGCGCCATCCGGGGTCATCGGACCAAAGCCTTGCGGGTTCGACGGCAACCACTGCTGCAAACGCAGGAAGCCGAACACGACCAGCGTGCCCAGCGCGTTGAACGCGAGCACGGCAAGGGCGTAGTGCTTCCACGACATTTCCGCTTTGTCGTCGACTCCGGCGAGCTTGTACAAGACTGATTCAATCGGGCGGCCGATTCGGCGAACCACCACCGAAGAACCATCGAGCACGGCTGTTATGTATCGGCCTGCCGGGATCGCGAGCGCGATCAGCACAACAATAAAAAGAGCCGCTTGAAACACGGTATTCGCGTTCATTCCAGATCCTCCGCACGCAGCAACGCGTACACGAGGTACACGAACAAGAGCAGTGTCGAGGCACCGGCCAGCACCAGCATCCAGGTGGTCATGGACGGCCTCCCGGAGCGCGACGCAACTTGTCGCAACCAATTGCAAGCGCCGCGCATAAGGCCCAGAAGGCGACGATGCCGGCGATATAAAGCAGGTCCATTGTGTTGTTCTCCCGTAGCGGATTTGGACGTGCTGAAGGTTAGTTGAAGGCGTGTAAACGGCTGGAAAAGAGAACGGCGGCGGGTATAAAAAACATGTAAAGAAGCCTGCGGGCGCTCTCGCGAAGCCAATAAAAAAAACGCCATGCGCAAAGCGCATGGCGTTAGCTCAATCGGCGCGGCTCAAGCCGCAATCAAACTGTTCAGGCGGCGGTCGTACGGCGCAAGCGCTGCGCAATGCGCACAAATGCGTGCCATTGCTGCGCCCACATGCCCATTCCATAGTTACGTCCCAGACCCGCGGGCGCGGGCAACTGATCGCGAATGCCAGTCGGCTCCACCACACGGTTCCACGATGCAGTCTTGAACAGGATGTCCCACCAAGGAAACAGCACGCCGAAATTGCAGCCATAACGCGTACCTTCGTGACCGTAGCCAATCGCGTGATGACGCCGGTGAAACGTGGGACTTACCAGCAAGCGGTCGAGCATCGGCACAAACGGCAAGCGCGCGTTCACGTGCTGGATGCTCTGCAGCACATTGCCGAGCGCGACCAGAACCACAAACTGAGACGGCTCCACGCCGATAAAAAGCGAGATGCCTGCGAAAAATGCCGCCTGGATGATGTCGTCGAGAAAATGATTGCGGTCGTCAGCCCAGAGCGACATCTGCTGCTGGCTATGATGGACCGCGTGCAGTTCCCACCACACGCCAAACCGGTGTTGCCAGCGGTGATACCAATAGCCCGCAAAATCGAGCACGACGAGATAGATCACGAACGACACGACCGGCTGATCGGTCACGCCGGGCCAGAGACCATCCACATCGATATTCGGAATGCCGTGGATCACCATCAGGCTCTGCCAATGATTGAAGACCGGCTGCAACAGGAAAAAGAACGCAAGGTTGATGATGCCGAGCTTGGCGATCCACGTATAGAAAACGTCAGAACGAACCGCCTTGCGGTCCTGCCATGTTTCAATGGGGCGAAGCGCTTCCAGCGGCCGCAGGATCGCGAATGTCGCCAGCACTTCCAGCGCGCCGATGATCACCCAATACAGTGCGTCGTACGTGTCTTCGTCGTAACCCATCAAGCCGGCCTTGAAGAAGAGCGGCTGGACAACGTCGACGTAGAGAAGAGTCTGGAGGCTGCCCACCGCGTTATCGAGTTGCGCGAGAATCTCAGTCACCATGCAAATGCCCCTGCTTTGTCAATTAACCCGCAATAACCCGCAATATCGGGCAATAGCCGCGCCACGGCTGCGGCCTAGTCCGGATTCGGCGCATACACTGGCGCGCGGTTAGCAAAATAGATCCCATGCGGCGAGCGGCCCACGGCAATGGTATCGACCAGCTTGTAGCTGTTCAGATCGATCACCCCTACGTGGCGCGCGAAGCGGAACGTGACCCACAGCGTCTTGCGATCCGCCGACAATTCCATGTCGTCCGGTCCGGGGAGAAGACCCGTGATGTCGGCGACTTTTTGCAGCGTCGTGTAATCGAGAATGCTGATGGTGCTGGCAACGCGGTTCGTCACGGCGACATGCTTGCCGTCGTCGAGGTTGCGGAAGTTATGCGCGCCCTTGCCCGTCTGGATGCGCTTGGTGACTTGCTGCTTGTGCCAGTCGACCACCGCAACGTCGTCTTCGCCGGTCATGCCTACCAGCAATTCCTTGTCGCCAGGCGTCATCCATAACCCCGCCGGCGTGTTGCCCACCGGCATTTTCCACTTCACGGCCTGCGTGGCCAGGTCTATGGCGGCCAGTTCGCCGGAATCCTGCAAGGTGATGAAAACCGTATGAGCGTCCGACGAAAACGTCATGTGGCTAGGTGTTTTTCCTAGCGGAACGCGCTTGGCGAGCGTGAGGTCGTGTCCGTCATATTTATAGATATCGACGCGATCAAGGCGCAAGCCCGCCGTGACAAACCACTTATGGTCAGGAGAAAACCCGAGCTGATACGGATCTTCGATAGCTTCCACCCGTTTTTGCACCTGGCCGCTATGCGGATCGATAAAGATCAGATCATTCGAAACGGAATCGGCGACGATAAGCGAATTGCCGTCGGGCGTGATCATCAGGTGATGCGGTTCCTTGCCGGTCGGTTGCGTGCCGACAACTTTATGGGCGGCTTGATCAATCAGCGTAAGTTTTGCTTCGCCGGAATCCAGCACGATGACTTTCGAGTCCGGGGCATTCGCGGCGAATGCGGTGCTATGGACCAGCACGGATACCAGCGCCATCTTTGAAAGGTTTCTGATTGCAGTGCGGAGCATATTGAAAGGAATTAAATCTAGGCGGTCCGGAAAGACCAAAATTGTGCTTTGATAGCTTAAGGGCGCGGATTATTGGCTAACGGCCAGGGAAAGACCGGGAGCAGCGCAATCTTAAGCTATTCAAGCACTGCACGTGACGCGACCGGTGCGACCGCTAGCCGGTCGCTCAAGCGAATCTTTATCTCTAACGTATTGAGTCGATTAATGGATGACCGGACGCGCAACGAAACCAATCAGTCCATGAGCGAAAGCACCACGCTTGCCATGCAAGAGGTGCTCGACGGACGCCGCACGGGCCTCGCTGTCCTGCTTCCGTTCGCAGGACCGGCGGTGGTCGTTTCTGTCGCTTATATGGATCCCGGCAATTTCGCGACCAATATTCAAGCGGGCGCGCGCTACGGCTATGGATTATTGTGGGTTGTATTGCTTGCGAACTTAATAGCCATGCTATTCCAGGCGCTTTCCGCAAAGCTTGGCATTGTCACGGGAAAAAACCTGGCCGAATTATGCCGGGACAATTTCCCCAAGCCGCTTGTCTACCTGATGTGGGCTGTGAGCGAAATCGCCGCCATGGCGACCGATCTCGCGGAATTCCTTGGCGGCGCGATCGGGCTTAGCCTGCTGTTTCACATGCCCATCCTGATTGGCATGGCAATAACGGCTGTCATCACCTACGGCTTGCTGATGTTCGAAAAAGCAGGGTATCGGCCGCTTGAACTGATTATTGGCGCGCTGGTTGGAATTATCGGCTTGTCGTATCTGGCGGAGCTTTTTATTACGCCCGTTGCCTGGGCGCAAGTTGGCTTGCATCTCTTTTCGCCCTCGTTGCCCGATGCGCAAGCGGTCACCATCGCGGTCGGCATCATTGGCGCAACGGTCATGCCGCACGCGCTTTTCCTGCATTCGGGCTTGACGCAGCGACGCCTGCCTGCGCGCACCGAAGTCGAACGCAAGAAGATCATCTTGTTCTCCAACGTGGAAGTGGTCATTGCCTTGACCATTGCCGGCATGATCAACATTGCGATGGTCATCATGGCATCCGGCGCGTTTCACTCGGGTCATCCGGAAGTGGCCGAGATCGAAACGGCTTATCACACGCTCGCGCCGCTCTTGGGCATTGCCGCAGCCGGCATTTTTCTTTTGTCGCTGATCGCGTCGGGCATTTCGAGTTCTGTCGTGGGAACGATGGCCGGGCAGATGATCATGCAGGGTTTTGTCGGATTTCGCATTCCGCTATGGCTGCGCCGCGCACTCACGATGATTCCGAGTTTTATCGTCGTGTGGCTGGGCGTGAACGTGACGCAAGCGCTCGTCATGAGCCAGGTTGTGCTCAGCCTTGCATTGCCATTTCCCATGGCCGCGCTGGTCTGGTTCACGTGCAACCGGAAAGTCATGGGTTCGTACCAGAGCAGAACATTCGTCAGGGCGGCTGCAACGATTGCCGCAGTTGCCGTCTTGGCGCTCAACGCCGTTTTGCTGCTGCAAGCGGCCGGCGTGAGCATTCCTGGTTTGCCGGATGCGTAAGCGGGTGAGGAGGCGATAAAGGCGTGTGATCCGCGCAGCTTTAGCAGCGCGCATTCGTTAAACGCGAGAAAATGCTCGTTTTGCCGAACCTCTCGCGGAGTATCGAATGTCCGATCTAGCCTCACCGGTATCGCGCCGTTTTAGCGTCGATCCCAAGCCGCTCGGCATTGCCGCGCTGTTGATTCTTTCTGGCGCACTGTATCTCGCGCAAGCCGTCAACGGCCGCCAGGCCGCGCTTTATCTGGTCGGCGCGCTGCTCGGCGTCACGCTTTATCACGCCGCGTTCGGCTTTACGTCAGCGTGGCGCGTCTTTATTGCCGATGGCCGTGGCGCCGGCCTGCGCGCGCAAATGGTCATGCTCGCGGTGGGCGTTGCGCTGTTCTTTCCCGCGCTCGCGGCCGGAACGCTTTTCGGCATGCCGGTCACCGGACTTGTTTCGCCGGCTGGAACGTCGGTGGTCGTCGGTGCATTCATATTCGGTATTGGCATGCAGCTAGGCGGCGGCTGCGCATCGGGCACGCTCTATACGGTGGGCGGCGGCAGCACACGCATGATCGTGACGCTCGCGGCGTTTATTGTGGGTTCGGTGATCGCAACAGCGCATATGCCGTTCTGGACCGCGTTGCCATCCTTTCAGCCCGTTTCCCTTGTCAAGTCGCTTGGCGCGGGTCCCGCGCTCGCGCTCAACTGGGCAGTGTTCGCGGCGATTGCGGCGCTGACCGTGGTGATCGAAAAGCGGCGGCATGGACGGCTTGTCGCCGCGCATACGCAAGCACCGCACGCGTCGCCGTGGTTGCATGGACCGTGGCCGCTCGTTGCCGGCGCAATTGCGCTCGCGTTGCTAAACTTCGCCACGCTCGCGCTTTCCGGACGGCCGTGGGGCATTACGTCGGCGTTTGCGCTGTGGGGTGCCAAAGCGGCGTCGGCCATTGGATTCGATGTCGCGAGCTGGCCATATTGGGCAAGCAAGGCGAACGCCGCGGCGCTCGCCGCGCCCGTTTCGCGCGATGTGACATCCGTGATGGATATTGGCATTGTGCTCGGCGCCATGATGGCGGCGGGACTCGCGGGCCGATATGCGCCGGTATGGCGCGTGCCGCTGCGCTCCCTGATCGCCGCGATTGTCGGCGGCCTGCTGCTCGGCTATGGCGCACGGCTCGCTTACGGCTGCAATATCGGCGCGTATTTCAGCGGCATTGTTTCGGGCAGCCTGCACGGCTGGTTGTGGCTCGTTGCAGCGTTCTTCGGCAATATTGTCGGGACGCGCCTGCGTCCCGCGTTCGGGCTGGAAGTGGAGCGGCTCAAGCCCACTGCGTGCTGATTCGCTGTTGTCTCAGGCCGCAGCGCATGCACTGCAGCCTAGAGCTTGCGTGAAAGCCGCGTGAGCGTCTCGACTGGATGCCAGCCAGCTTTTTGCCAGAACACGCTGGCTGTTTCGTTATCGGCAACCACGTCCAGATGCACCCATCCCAAGTGGTTTTCTCTCAAGCGCTCCACACAGATATCGATCATCGTGCGTGCCACGCCCTGACCGCGCGCAACGGGCGCGACCACGACGTGCTGCAGGAAGCCGCGGCGGCCGTCGTGGCTCGCAAGCGCGCAGCCGACAAGTGTGTCGCCGTTCATCACCACCACGCTTAGCCCCGGGTTCCTCGCGAGCAGCCGTGCGATCCCTTCCCTACTGTCAGTTACCGGCCGGATATCCACGCCGGGTGTATCGCGCCATAACGCAAGCACCGCGTCGTAGTCGTCGAGCACCATTTCCCGAATCTGCACGTTCATTGTTCATCCTGCAAAGCGCTGTTCGATCTGTTTCGATCCATTCGATCCTTCGTCCGGCAGCAGTTTATAAAAACGCGCGGCATTCGAAAATCGCGCTGAGCAGGACGAAGGCTCAAATAGTTTTGGCGGCTTTATGATTGGGTTCCTGATCGGACTTGGGGGATTCGTCGTGGCAGAAAACCATCGCAGGATGTTGATCAAGTCGGCTGCAGCATTCGGGCTGGTTCATCTGTTCGGATTGGGAAGCCTGAATGCTCTTGCCGCGGCTGCGGCCTCTGCCCGCGCCATCAGGCCGGGCAGCAAGTCGGCGCTGATCGTCGTGGACGTGCAGAATTGTTTTATCGACGGCGGCACGCTGCCTGTGAAAGGCGGTGCCGATGTGGTTCCCGTGATCAACGAACTCGCCGGCAAGTTCGAGAATATTGTGATCACGCAGGACTGGCATACGGTGGGCCACGCGTCGTTTGCGAGTTCGCATCCGGGCAAGAAGCCGTTCGAGACGGCGCAATTGTCGTATGGCACGCAGGTGCTGTGGCCGGATCATTGCGTGCAAGGCACCGAGGACGCCGCGCTCGACAAGGACCTCAAGCTGCCGACAGCGCAAGTCATCATCCGCAAGGGCTATCACAAGGACATGGACAGCTATTCCGCGTTTGAAGAAGCGGATCACAAGACCCAGACGGGCTTGTCGGCATATCTGAACCAGCGGCATATCGATACGGTCTTCGTGACCGGGCTTGCCACTGATTTATGCGTCGCGTGGACGGCAATGGACGCCCGCAAGGCGGGCTTCAATGCATACGTGATCGAAGATGCAACGCGCGCCATCGACCTCAACGGATCGCTCGCCGCCGCGTGGAAAAACATGGCGCGAGCAGGCGTGAAACGGATTCAGTCGAAGGATGTTTTGGCGGCTTGAATTCAGCCGGCGTCCGGCTCCGGCCGCACGCCTTCTGCGAACAATCCCGCACAGAGTTCCTTGCCAGCTTCGGTCAATGCGACTGCGGGCACGCCAGCATCGCTCGGAGTGGTATCGAGCAAACCTGTGTCCGAGAGCGCCGTGAGCTGGCGGCGCAAACTGCTCATCGGAAGACCGGATTGCTTCGATAACTTCGCGAGCGACCATGCCCGCGCGGGCGACTCCTGCGCGGCGCGCCACAATTGCGTGAGAATCGCGATCAGCGCGGGATCGATTTCATCGTTCATGCTGTCTCCTGCCGGCCATGCTTGCGGCCAGTTCGCCAAGCGTTTTCAACGCGGCTTCTGTTTGTGTGTTCCAAGGATAACTGTAGTTGAGCCGAATGAAATGGCGGAACGCATCGCGCGATGAAAACATGGTCCCGGGACCAATCGTGATACCGCGCTCGAGCGCCGCTTTGTAGAGCTTCATGGAGTCCACTGCACCTGGAAGCTCGACCCATAGAACGTAGCCGCCCATCGGCCCGGAAGTCTGCGTGCCAGCGGGGAAAAACCGCTGGACAGTCGCGATCATGAGGCGCGCCTGCTGCCGGTAAATGCGGCGCACGTGACGCAGATGATGATCGTAGCCGCCCTGCTTCAAGTAGTCCGCCACCGCCACCTGCGGCACTGAAGGCGTGGTCAGCGTGTTCAGGAACTTGAGCTTTTCCACCTGCCGCCTGTAACGGCCCGGCATGGCCCAGCCGATCCGGTAAGAAGCCGTCAGGCTCTTCGAAAACGAAGCGCAATGCAGCACGAGGCCGTTCTTATCGAAGTTCTTGAGGGTCGACGGGCGTGCATCGCCGTAATAAAGCTCCTGGTACACATCGTTTTCTATGACCGGAATGTCGTGCTCCGCAAGCAGTTCGACGAGGCGCTGCTTGTTTGCGTCGGACATCACGAAACCCAGCGGATTCTGGAAGTTGGGCATGACCATGCACGCCGCAATCTCATGCTCGCCGATGATCTTCGCCAGCGCGTCGATATTGATGCCTTCGGCCGGATGCGTCGGCACTTCGATCGCGCGCATTCCCATGCGTTCTATGGCGTGCAGCATGGCGTAATACGTCGGCGACTCGACCGCGACAGTGTCGCCGGGTTTCGCCACGGCCTGCAGGCTGAGGTTGATGGCCTCGGTTGCGCCGACTGTGATGACGATCTCGTCCGGGTCCACGGGCACGCCGTTCTCCGCGTAACGCCGCGCAATCTGAC
Source organism: Caballeronia sordidicola (assembly GCF_001544455.2). GTDB lineage: Bacteria > Pseudomonadota > Gammaproteobacteria > Burkholderiales > Burkholderiaceae > Caballeronia > Caballeronia sordidicola. Next base: position 91,938 of record NZ_FCOC02000016.1, on the reverse strand, counting down.
GGATCAGCTCGGGGTTTCCAGGCGGCAGGTCGTCTATCAGATTCCAGCTCGAATGCCTTCGTGCAATTGCGTTCGCCAGTTGATTGATCTTGCGCCACGGAAACAGCGACGGATCCGGATACGGCGAGCCGAGCGGGGTCGCGTCGTGCGAGCGGATGGAGCGCAGCGTGGACAGAACGAGCCGGCTGACATCGACTGTTGACGCAACCGGCGGCGGCTGAGATGCGGCAGGCGGCTCAGGCTTCGCCGCCGGCATTTCCCGCACGAAATAGCCGGACTGCGGGCGCGTTTCGAGCAGGCCGCGGCTCTCCAGCAGCGCGTAGGCGCGCAAGACCGTCTTGATGCTGACGCCGTATTGCGTGCTCGCCTGGCGCACCGAAGGCACGCGCTCTCCAACCGCGAATACGCCGCGCCGCACCGCTTCCTCGACTTCAGCCGCAAGGTTTTCGTAAAGCATCACGATACAGATCGCCTAAAACGTACGAGTTTGCCAACTGTACTCCTTGTATATGTATTTTTCTGTGTACCGCCGGATTTTGGGAACACAGTAGTCTTGATGTCATCGGCGCAACGCCTCCTGCACACGCGGTTAAATGATATGAAAAAGCCAGAACCTCGCATCGAGCCCTACACGCACCCGGCCGCTGGCTGGGGCGCGCTCAAGTACGTCGCCATCAACCTGCTCAAGGAAAAAGTCTCCGGCGGTAATTACCGCGTTCTTCTCGGCCAGAACCAGCCTGACGGCTTCGACTGCCCCGGCTGCGCGTGGCCGGATCGCGAGCATGCATCCACGTTCGAGTTCTGCGAAAACGGCGTCAAGGCCGTCGCCGCCGAATCCACCAGCAAGCGCGTCACGCCTGCGTTCTTCGAAGACCACACGATCGAAGCGCTGATGGCGCAGTCGGATTACGAACTGGAACAGCACGGACGTCTCACCGATCCACTCGTCTACGATGCTTCCCGCGACCGCTACGTGCCCATTTCCTGGGACAACGCCTTTGCGCTGATCGCCAGTCATCTGAACCGGCTCGACAACCCGGACCGCGCCGCGTTCTATACATCGGGCCGCGCGAGCAACGAAGCCGCTTTCCTTTATCAGTTATTCGTGCGCATGTACGGCACCAACAACTTTCCCGATTGCTCGAACATGTGCCACGAAGCCACGAGCCGCGGCTTGCCCGTGACGGTCGGCGTTGGCAAGGGAACGGTCACGCTGGAGGATTTCGAGCATGCCGACACGTTGCTGTTATTCGGCCAGAATCCCGCGACAAACCATCCGCGCATGCTTGGCGAACTGCGCGAATGCGCGAAGCGTGGCGCGACCATCGTGTCCATCAACCCGCTGCGCGAACGGGGCCTCGAACGTTTCGCGAGTCCGCAGCATCCGGTGGAAATGTTGACGGGCGGCAGCACGAAAATCAGCTCCGTGTTCATCCGTCCGAAAATCGGCGGCGATTTCGCGCTGATCAAGGGCGTGGCCAAGCGCGTGATCGAACTCGACGACGAAGCCCTGAAACAAGGCACGCAACGTGTTCTGGATGTGGATTTCATCGCCGAGCATACGGTGGGTTTCGAAGCCTTCGCGGACGATCTTCGCGCCGAGAACTGGGATGCTATCGTCGCGGAATCCGGCGTGCCGATTGAAGACGTTTTACAGCTCGCCGATATCTACGTGCGCGGCCGCGCCGTGATTTCAACGTGGGGCATGGGCCTCACGCAGCACAAGAATTCGGTGCCGACGGTGCAGATCCTGTCGAACCTGATGATGATGCGCGGCAACATTGGCAAGCTAGGCGCGGGACTGTGCCCGGTGCGCGGCCATTCGAACGTGCAAGGCGACCGGACCGTGGGGATTGAAGAAAGGCCCACGCAGGAATTCCTGGATCGCCTTGGCGCCGCGTACGATTTCGAGCCGCCGCGCGAACACGGTTATGACGTGGTGCGTTCGATTGAAGCAATGCTCGCTGGCGATGTGAAAGTTTTCATCGGGCTGGGCGGCAATTTTTCGATTGCAACGCCCGACACGCCGCGCGTCTGGGAAGCGATGCGCTCGTGCGACCTCACCGTGCACATCACGACCAAGCTCAACCGCAGCCACCTGGTCCACGGCCGCGACGCGCTCATTTTGCCAACGCTCGGACGCACCGAGATCGACATGCAGAACGGCGTGCCGCAAGGCGTCAGCGTCGAAGATTCAATGAGCATGGTCCACATTTCGTACGGCATGAACCGGCCGGCGTCGCCAAATCTGTTGTCGGAGATCGCGATTGTGGCGCGCATGGCGCATGCAACGCTCGGCAGCGAGAAAGTGGACTGGCTCGCGAATGCAAGCGACTATGCACTGATTCGAGACGGCATCGAGAAGGTGATCGACGGCTTCGAGAATTACAACGAACGCCTGAAGCAGCCGGGCGGTTTTCATCTTGGCGTGGCTTCGCGCGAACGGGTGTGGAATACGCCAACGGGCAAGGCGCAGTTCCTCGTGAACTCCATCGACCTGGATTCGCCGATTCATCGCGCGCGTCATGTGCATGGCGAACGTTTGATGACGCTCATGACCACGCGCTCGCACGATCAGTACAACACGACCATCTATGGCCTGGATGACCGCTATCGCGGCGTGTATGGCCAGCGCCGCGTGCTGTTTGCGAACGCGCTGGACATCGAGATGCTCGGCTTCGAGGCGGGACAGCGCGTGGACATCACGAGTGTCTGGGACGATCACGTGAAGCGTCGTGCCGACGGTTTCCTGCTGGTCGCGTACGACATTCCGCGCGGTTGTCTCGGTGCTTATTACCCTGAGACAAACCCGCTCGTACCGTTGTCAAGCGTTGCCGATGGTGCGGGAACGCCTACGTCGAAATCGATCCCGGTGTTGCTCAAGGCTTCCGCCGTCACGCAACTGGAAGCGGCCTGAGTCAGACCAGCGTCGCGATTCGAGCCACTTCATTGCGATCGATCTTGCCGAGCGCGTTGCGCGGAATCGCATCGACAATCACGACCTGCTCCGGCAGCTTGAATGCGGCAAGTCGCGACTTCATCCAGAGCAGGATTTCGTCGGCCACGGCGGCGGCCGGCGCCGACTTGTCCGTCAGCTTGACCAGCGCCACCACGCGCTGACCTGACGTCTCGTCCGGTGCGCCCGCCACCGCTGCATCGGCCACCGCCCCGTGCTGGATCAGCACGTTTTCCACTTCCACTGGCGATATCTTGTTCGTATCACTAACAATCAAATCCTTGCAACGGCCGACGAAGCGGTAATCACAGTCGGCGTCTTCCACCATCAGGTCGCCGGTCGGAAACCATCCGTCACGCGTGTGGCTCATGATGTCGCCCGGACCGGTCCAGTAGCCAAGGCTCAGGTTCGGGCCGCGCAGATGCAATTCGCCGACCTCGCCCAGCCCGACCTGAACGCCGTTTCTGTCAACGAGCTGCGTGCGTCCTGGCACGCCTCGTAATGTCCGCCGGTTGTATCCGAATGCCGTGCTGCCCACGCATTCGGTCAGGCCGTAGGTGTTCTCCAATTGAATATCGAACGTGCTTTCAAATGCTTCGGCAATGTGCGCCCTGCATGCATCACCGCCCACGCCACAGACTTCAAGCGAACGGACATCACGCGCCCTTTTGCGCTGCGCCTCGACCAGCGGCATGCAAAGGAACGGCGCCAGAAATATCGCAGTGCCGGCATGTTCCTCAATGAGATCGAGCACTGCGTCTGCATCGAAACGGCTCAGCAGGACCTCCCTGCAGCCGCTGATCATTGCCACCAGCATCACGAACGTACCTGAGACGTGCGCGACCGGCGTGCTGCCGATGACACATGCGTCGTGGGTCAGCGCCCACGACTTCGCCGCGCCCGCCACATGCGATATGACACGCTGGTTGTACGCCACCAGCTTGGGCCGCCCGGTCGTGCCGGACGTTGCGAGCAGCAGGCAAGGTGCGTCGATATCCGCAGGAAGCACAGCGTCTTCTCTCGACGCGTCGTCCATGAGATGACGCCATGAACGCGCGCCGTGGTCGTCGGCCACGAAGGTCTTCGTGTGCCCGAGCACGGCAGGATCGATCTGGGACACGACCTCCTGTAAATCCGCTTCGTGTATGAAGACCGCGGGCCGTTGCACGCGCAGAAGTTCAGTCAGTTCCGCGGCCGTGAACTCCGTCTTGAGCGGCGCCACGATCGCGCCGGTCATCATGGCCGCGAACAGGAAAACGGCGTACATGGGCGACGTCCTCACGATCATCGTGATGCGGTCGCCCGGCAGGATTCCGGCGCGCCGCAGTCCGTTGCTCAGGCGGGCGACATCGATCGCGAGATGCTCGTAGGTCCAGACATCGTCGCCCGCGATCAATGCAATTGCATCGGGTCGCGCGGATGCATGGCGATACAGCGCGTTGAGCGGCGTCTCTGTAGGTGGCGGGATTTCATCGGTAATGAGGCGATATGGCATTGAGGTCTCCCAATGGATAAGGAACACGAATCACGCACGTGCGGCGGCGCAGTTGATGAGGAAACACGCCACCGCCAAGGTTTATTCCGCGCCGGGATCCGGAGGAAGACGAGTCAGGGAAGCTGGAACGTGACTGAAAAGCTGGCCATCCAGCGCAGACAGTGCCGCCATTCCACTTTTTTGAATGCCCGATTAAACCGTATATACTGTTTGTACTATTATTTTTCTGGAGACCTCATGCTTACATCCACCACGAAGAGTTCGAGCAAGAAAGCCGCCGACATTGCGGACACAACGCCGGTCGACGCGGCTCCCGCCAGCGTCAGCAAGCGCAAGGCGAGCACGAAAGCGGTAGAGGCCGCCACTGAAGCTCAGGCGAAAGCCGCCAAGACGCCTGCCAAATCGAAGACGAAAGCCGCACCGGCCGAGTCTGTTCCTCAAGAAAAAAACAAGCGCGCGAAGAAGGAAAAAGTCGTGCGCGACAGTTTCACCATGCCGAAATCCGATTACGAAAAGATCGCGGCGCTCAAGCAAAAATGCCTCGCCAATGGCGTGCATGTGAAAAAAGGTGAGTTGTTGCGGGCTGGATTGCTCATACTTGAGGCTGCGAACATCGAACAGCTTACTGCTGCGGTTGCCGCCGTCGAAACCGTCAAGACGGGCAGGCCAGGCAAGTCCTGAGCGCCAGAACGGCGGCATGAAGCTGCCGCCGTAATCAAATCAACAGGGCGTGGCATGAGCACTTTACGCGTGGCGTCCGACAGCTTTTCGGAGCTTGACGATCTCAAGGCGATCCTGACCGCGGGCGCAAAGCGCCTGCACATGCACACGGTCGGCGAGGTGCATGCGGGCGCGCGCACCTTCCCCATCCTGACCGCAACCATTGGCTCGGATGATCCGCAAGCGCCGGCCATCGGTTTCTTCGGCGGCGTGCATGGACTGGAGCGCATTGGCACGCAACTGATTCTGGACTATATGCGCGCGTTGCTGCGGCGTCTCGAATGGGATGAACTGCTGAATCAGCAACTGCAGTCAGTGCGGCTCGTCTTCATGCCTATCGTGAACCCGGGCGGCATGTGGGCGAACACGCGTTCGAATCCGAACGGCGTCGACCTGATGCGCAATGCGCCGCAAAACGCCGAGGGCCGCGTGCCTTTTCTTGCGGGCGGACAGCGGATTGGTTCGTGGCTGCCGTGGTATCGCGGAGCGCGAAACCAAGCGCTCGAAGTCGAAAGCGAGGCGTTGCTTCGGGTCGTCAAGGAAGAATTATTGAGCCGCCCGCTCAGCTTCGCGCTCGATTGCCATTCGGGCTACGGCTGGGACGACAGCATCTGGTTTCCGTACGCGCGCACGCAACGGCAAATGCCGCATCTTCCTGAGATGTACCAGCTCAAGGTCATGTTCGAGCAGGCTTATCCGCATCACGGTTACGCGTTCGAGCCGCAGAGTCATCAATATCTGCTTCACGGAGACTTGTGGGACTGCGCATATGACCAGACGCCGCCGCCCAACGTTTTCCTGCCGATGACGCTGGAACTCGGCTCATGGCGCTGGATCCGGAAAAACCCGCGCCAGCTTTTCTCGCGTCTCGGCATGTTCAATCCCGTCAAGGCGCACCGCGTGGAACGCGTGCTGCGCCGTCACGCGAATTTCTTCGATTTCCTGACGCGCGCTGCGTTTGCCTCAAACCGATGGATGCCGAAGGGCGACGCCCGCGCGCCGATCCTCGAGCGCGCGATGGAACACTGGCAACGCAAGTCGTCGCGATGAGCGCCTGGATCCTGCTGCGCGGACTGACGCGCGAGGGGCGCCATTGGGGCAGGTTCGTGGAGCATCTTCGCGTTGAAGCAGCGTTATCCGGCGACCAGGTCACGTTGCTCGACTTGCCTGGAAATGGCCGCGAAAACGCGTCGGCCGCGCCGCTGAACGTGTCCGGCATGACCGCTTTCGTCCGTTCTCGCGCGAAGGCGGCCGGATTGAAACCGCCATACCGGTTGCTCGCCATGTCGCTCGGCGGCATGGTCGCAACCGACTGGGCGCAGCGTCATGCGCAGGATATAGAAAGGCTCGTGCTGATCAACACGAGCATGCGGCCGTTTGCGGCCATGCATGAGCGCCTGCAGCTCGCCGCGTGGCCGCAGTTGATGCGCGCGGCTGCATTGTGGAACGATCCGCTTCGATGCGAAGGCATCATCCACGGCGTCACGTGCAATCGCACGGATACCTTCGACGACGACCTCGCCATGTGGAGCACGATCCGCCGCGTCGCGCCGGTGAGCGCGAAAAACGCGTTGCGCCAGCTTTGGGCGGCGGCGCGCTTTCGAGCCGGCGAACGCGCGCCTGAGTGTCCAACACTGCTGCTGTCATCCAAGGCCGATCATCTCGTCAAGGCAGTCTGTTCGGATCGAATCGCGCAGCAATGGCGGGCCGAACACAAGCAGCACGCGTGGGCTGGCCACGATCTGCCTCACGACGATCCCGCATGGACCGCGAGCGCAATCGCCGAATGGCTGCGCACGCTACCTTGAAAGCGTATTAACGGATTCGGGAATTCGCGTGTAAAGCGCGATAACCGGATTCAATGTGACTTCCCAACAAGAACCGCGGCGGCCAGTAATCGACCGCCGCACGCAGAACGCTCAACGGCCGAGTTCCTTCAAATAGGCCGCGCGCGCAGCCACGCCGGTATTCGCGAAGTCGGAGAACACGCCGTCCACGCCCAGCCTGTAGAACTTCAGATATTCCGCGCTCGGGTCGCCTTGATAATCGGCCGCCAGATACTTTTTCTCGTTGCGGAACGTGAAGATATGAACGAACAAACCGGCCTTGTGCGCGTCGCTGATCACAGTCGTGGCAGGCTGCGTGGTCGCTGCCGTTGTCGACCCGGTGAACGGCGTGCCATCCGGATTCGTCGCGGGAAACGGCGTGATTTTCAGCGGCACGATCTGCGGCTTCCAGGGGCCGATTCCGTCGGCATAAGTTTTGATCTCGGCAAGACCCGCGGGCGTGAGCATGACGTCGAACCAGCGCGGATCGCCGGCCACGGTCCAGTCGAACGGACGGCTGTCGGTGATCTCGTTGTAGATGACCGCGCCCGTCTTGTAGTCGGTGTCGAAGCCATCGATCAGTTGCACGACCTTCGTATTCAGGCCGTGGCTGCGCATGTATTTCAGGCTGCCCGGCTCGAAGCTCTGCACGAAAATGGGGGCCGTCCGGGTGTTCAGGCCGTTGTCGTTGAGGATCTTGATCAACGCGTCTTCCAACGGATGACTGCCCGGCGCGCCACACCCGTTCGCGATTGCCTGCGCGTTGTTCCAGGTCGGATTCTTGGTTTCCGGATACACGGAGATCGGCCGCCCGGTCGACGCGCTCTTTGCCTTGGCGATATCGATGATCTGCTGAAACGTCAGCACCGGATACTTGCCGTTGAATTCGGTGGGACGCTCGCTGGCGGCGTCGAAGGTCGTGCCGCCAATCAGCGTGGTCAGTTCCTGCGCGGTGAAATCGGTGACGGACCAGTCGTTCGTGTGATCTTCGCCATCCACGATCAGGGACTTGAGCACCGACTTCGGGTCAGCGGGATTCGTGAGGTCGGTTAGATATTGCGAAGGCCCCGAGGTAGGCGTTGTCGCCCATTTGACGTTGACCAACACGCCTGGGACCACGCGTTTGCGGGCCGCCACCGACGCATTGGTCCTGGCGACATCGGCAATGTTGGTGTTGTCGGAGAGCCAGGGATTATGACGTGCAACCAGCACGCAATCCTTCGACAGGTGCAAGTCTTCTTCCAGCGCGTCCGCGCCGTTATCGGCTGCAAGTTCATAGGACGGTTGCGTTTCTTCAGGCCGCAAACCCGGCAATCCACGATGCCCGATAACGAGCGGCTGCTTGCCGTCCAGCGTTGAAAAAGCCGTCACCGACGGCGGGTTAGCGTTGTCGTCGTTGCCGTTGCAGCCCGCAAGCACGCTCAAGCCGAGAAGAGCCATTGTTGCGGCGACGCGTCCGAGCGGGAAAGGCAGCTTTTTATGCTTTCGTTCGTATTTCATGTAGTTTCCCGTAAGGTGTTTTAATTCTTACGGATTATTGCCAGCGCTCAGTGACGGTGATGTGACTTCGCAGCGCAAAGCCCCGCTGTTCAATCTCCTGGCGGATTCCTGTTTATAGCGAACGCGTGCATGACCGTAAAGTTCACGCGCCAGACAAGAGCTTAAGGTCAGGAGAATGTGTACGTACTTTGAAATTAATGAAAGCAAGCATTGAACTTCATTCGACTGCCTCTTCGGCGCATTGCGCATCGACAAGTCTTGCGAGCATTGAATGGATCGCTTTGCGTTCGGCGGGCAGCAGCGCCGCCAGGATCTCGTCGTTTTGCGTTTTCGCAATGACGGCGGCACGTGCATAGGTTCGCTTGCCCTTCGTGGTCAGCGTAACGACAACACCGCGGCCATCGGTTGCGTTCGACGTCTTTTGCACCAGTCCTTTCTTCTCAAGAATGTCAGTTGCGCGGCTGGCCTGACTGCGGTCCAGATTCGATGCCCGTCCAAGATCGGATACAGAAAGCGCGCCAAACGAACCCACGCTCAGCAAGACGCGGGCTTCGGTCAACGTCAACGAGATGCCGTTGCTGAAAGCCCCGTTCATGGCCTTGTCGGTCTGTTTCTTAAGCACATGCAACCGATAGGTAAACAGGCTTTGAATCATGATCGTATCGTTCATTCCTTTCCTCCGGCATCCGCCCTTTTTATGGCAACGCACATGTATTGGATTTCCGATGCTTGCGCACGCATCAATTAATCGATAGCATCAGCTTAGCGTAATCCCGGATCAACGTGACAGGGATCGCTTCAGGAGGCGGAGTTTTGACCAGGCACGATTCGAAGATCACTGTAGTCGGCGGCGGCGCCATTGGCGGTATCGTGGCAGCCCGGCTTGCGCGCGCGGGCGTGCCGGTCAGTCTGCTCGCGCGAGGCGCGCATCTGGACGCCATAAAACGCAATGGCCTTTCGGTAATCGATGGCGACGATCGTTACGTGATCGACCTTCATGCGACCGACCTGCCCGACACATTGGGCGTACAGGATCTGTTGTTCATCTGCCTGAAAGGACCCGCCCTGACCGCAGCCGCCGCTTCGCTGAAGCCGCTGGTCGGCCCCGGCACGCATATCGTGTCGGTCATGAACGGGGTGCCGTGGTGGTATCTCCACGAATTTGGCGGCGCGCTCGCGGGTCAACGTCTCGAGTCGGTGGATCCGGCAGGCGCGGTATCGGCAGTGCTGCCGCCGTCGCAAGCTTCTGGATGCGTCGTGCATATTTCATCGTCGATTGCAGAGCCAGGCGTGATCAGGAAAGGCCACGGCAATGAGCTGATCATCGGGCCCGGGTCTGCGCGGCTCGCTGATCGCGCAGCCAACGCCATAGAGCTTTTGCGCCGCGCCCGGTTTGACGTGGTTGCCTCCAACGACATTCGTCGCGACATCTGGGTCAAGCTGTGGGGCAACATGACCATGAATCCGATCAGCGCAATCACGCGCTCGACCGGCGACGTGATCCTCGACGATCCGCTCACGAAGGAACTCGTGGTTGCCGTCATGGAAGAAGCGCGGCGCATTGGCAAGGCGATCGGGATTGAACTGACCATGACCACCGACGCCCGCAACGCGCTGACACGCAAGCTCGGCGCGTTCAAGACGTCGATGCTTCAGGACGTGGAAGCCGGCCGCCAGTTGGAGATCGAAGCGATTCTTGGCGCGCCCTGTGAGATTGCATCGAAGGCGGGAATTCCAGCGCCGTTCCTGAGCGTGTTGTATGGCCTTGTGGGGCAGTTGAACGCAAACCTCGTCAGGCGAACCTGATCGCATCAAAGCAAGACCGTACCGCGACTGAACCGTTGCTCCACGACTTTGCTTCCCCACTGATCTCCTTCGGCTTCTTCGATCAATCGAAAGCCAAACGACTCGTAAAGATGGCGCGCCGCATCCAGACCCTTGAACGTCCAGAGATATGTTTCGCTGAATCGTTCATCGACATAGTTCATGGCGTATGACATCAGTTGCCGCCCGACGCCGCAACCGCGCAGCGAATCGTCCACAATGAACCATCGCAAATGGGCAACGCCTGTGTTTTCGTTTCCATCGATTGCCAGCGAAGCGAGAACGCGATCATTTTCAATGTAGAGCCATAGCGCCTTGCCATTGGCTGGCAATGAACCGGCAAACGCCGCAAGCTCTGTCGCTACCTTCTTTTCGAAGAACACGCCAAAATTCCAGTGCGCCGAATAGAACCGTGCGTGCAAGCTTGCAATGTCACCAATACAGCCCGGCCGATACCCTTCCTGAATCCCCGTCTCCGCGATATCTCGGGCCACCGTTTCAGCAGCGTTGTCCTGCGCGAGCGCGTCGGCGTAGAGCGCGAGAGAACGGACCAGGGCCTGCTGGTCGAAGGGCGCCATGCGCCGGAGCGCGCTGGATACCTGATCCGTCGCAAACCGGTCGATTTTTTTCCGGAGCTTCTGCCCTGCCTCCGTCAAATACAACCCGGACGAACGGGCATCGTCTTTTGCGACCTCGCGCCTCACGAGCGCGCCAGCTTCCAGCTTGGCTACCTGCCTGCTCGTATTCGATTTATCCAGACGCAGGATGTTGCCCAAGGCTTTGGCGCTTATCCCTGGCGCCGCTCCAATTTCAATGATCGCGTGTACCGCGGACGGAGCGAGATCGCTGTCGGCCAGCGTTGCTCGCATGAAACCAAGCTCGCGAACCAGTTTTCGGGAGAAATTCCGGAGTTCGAGAATCGTGGTTTCTCGCGGCTTGGCGGGGATATCGACAAAGTCCATGATCGGCCCAATTGGTTGCGGTTCGCAACCAATATAGTTGTGAGCCGCAACTTGTGCAAGCTTGCGTTGCGAGCTTAGATCCATTGGTCATCGAAATAATCTGGTTTCTTCCGACCACGAATGTAATAATATTACATCGTATCTGGAGACTGTCCGATCGCTGGTTTGTTTCGAAACTTGTCTTGCGTCGATCACTTTCGCACGTAAAATGCGCGGCTACGACGTTTGGAAGCCGGTGAGAATCCGGCGCGGTCGCGCCACTGTGACTGGCCCTTTGGGGTCGGAAGTCAGACCTGGGCGTCGTAATCCAGCCAATTTTGATGGGGCGCGAAACCCCTGGAGAACCTCGCATGACCGACGCTGCCAGCGTTATCCATTTCCCTGCAAGTCCCTGTTGTCCCGATCAATCGCGTTTGCCATCCAGCGGCCGATATCCGCCCTTGGACAAAGCAACACCAACAGCTTGATTCGATTGATCGCGGCCATGCCGTGAATCGTCAGCGCTCACACAACAGAAGTCATCGCTGCCTCGCGCGGCGAGACACGCATACGCTTTCGGGGAACAAGATGGGACGAGACTGGAATTCGGCGCACAGCAGCCGGAGAAGCCGGTGCGGTTATCAATCGCGCCGTCCGAAGAGAACCGCGCTCGCGGTCCTATGTGTGCTCAGTGCGTCGCCGGTATTTGCCGATGAGACCACATCGACATTGCCGCCTGTCGTGGTGAACGACACGAACAGCATCGATACCGCGCCGCTCGCAACGCCCACACGCACTGGCTCGCGCCTTGGTCTTTCGAGCCTGGACACGCCCGCGAGCGTGGAGACCGTCACCGCAAAACAGATCACGGAACGCGGCGACCAGAGCGTCTCGGACGCCGTCACGCGCGCGACCGGATTTGTCAGCGACGGCTCGCCCGGCAATGGCGGCACGGCGTTGAGCGTGCGCGGCTTCAGCGGCCAGGAATCCGTCATGACACTCTATGACGGCACCCGCCTGTACCCGGGCGCGGGCACCATGACCTACCCTTTCGATACGTGGTCCGTCGATCGAATCGAAGTATTGCGCGGGCCTGCGTCAGTGCTGTATGGCGAGGGCGCGATAGGCGGCGTCGTGAATGTCGTGCCGAAGCAGCCGCAGCGCGACCATGCAACGACGGTGCAATTGGGTATTGGTACGGAAGGCCAGAAGCACGTTGCCTTCGATACCACGGGCGCGCTCGGCGCCATGCTCTCCTACCGCTTCTATGTCAGCGACAACCGCTCGAACGGCTGGGTGGATCGGGGTGAATCACACACGACCGCGCTTGGCGGCGCGTTGAAACTCGATGTTTCGCCGCGCCTGTCTTTCACGCTCGACTATGACTACGGGCGCCAGCGGCCCGCGACTTATCTCGGTACGCCGGTGAACGACGGCGCGCTCGATACCTCGTTGCGCTACAAGAACTACAACGTCGGCAATCCGCTGATTGCCTACATGGATCAGTCGACGCGGCTCTCGGGCATCTATCACGCAACCGATGGCATTACGATTCGCGACCAGCTCTATTATCTGACGACGAACCGGCACTATCGCGATAGTGAAAGCTATCTGCTCGATCCATCGACGCGCGAGATTACGCGCAGCGACTACATCGAGATCATTCATCATGAGCGGCAAATCGGCAATCGTCTCGACGCGACCTTTGATGGCAACGCCATGGGTCACGCGAACCGTTTCGTCATAGGCGCGGAGGCGAACCAGATCACCTTCCAGCGCGACAGCAATACGCCTTTCGATGGTTCGTCGCTGGTCAATGCCGACAGCTTCGACCCGGGCGTGTTCGCGAGCAGCGACCCGACCGTGCCGGAGTTCTACACGCGCACCCGGCAAGCCGCCCTCTTCGCCGAAGACCGCTTCGAGTTGACGCCGCGTGTGTCGGTGGTCGGGGGCGCGCGTTATGACTATGTCGATTTCTGGCGCCAGCAACTCGGCAATGGCAGCACTTTCAGCAAGACCTTGTCGAACGCTGGATGGCGTCTCGGACTTGTCTACCAGCTCACGCCGTCGATGTCCGTCTACGGACAATACACGCGCGGCGCCGACAGCGTGGGTTCGTTGATCACAATGTCGCAGGCGCAGACCGCGTTCAAGCTTGCAACTGGACAGCAACTGGAAGCCGGCGTTAAGCAGGACATCATGAACGGTCGCGGCTTCTGGACGCTCGCGCTCTATCAGATCGTGAAGAAGAACCTGTTGAGCCAGGATCCGATCAATCCCGCGATCCAGCAGCAGGTTGGCGAACAATCGTCGCGCGGCATTGAATGGTCGGGGGCGTTCAAGCTCGGCTGGGGATTTTCTATCGAGGCGAATGCGGCCTTGCTGCGCGCCCGCTACGACGACTTCAACGAGACCGTGAACGGCGTCGCGGTATCGCGCGCCGGCAACGTGCCGTTGAACATCCCGGAGCAGACGGCCAACCTGTGGCTGACCTACAGGCCCGCAGCGGACTGGGTCATCGGTTCGGGCCTGCGCTACGTTGGCCGGCGATACGGCGACAATGCCAATTCCGTCGACGTGCCTTCGTACACGGTCTTCGACCTGTCCGCACAATGGCAAGCCACGCGGCAGGTCAACGTCGCGCTTTACCTGCGCAACCTTGCCAACCGCGCTTACGCCGTGACCTCGGCGAATAACGGTACGCAATGGCTGCTCGGGCCCGCGCGATCCGCCGAAGTTGTCGCCACCATGAACTTCTGATCATGTCCTGCGGACTTCACGTCGATCATCTAAGCTGGTCTCCCGCCGAACGCGAGCAGCACCACCAGGCGCACTTGCTGCGCGAGATCACGCTGGATGTGGAGGCCGGGGAATTCGTCGGCCTGATCGGTCCGAATGGGAGCGGCAAGACCAGCTTGCTGCGCTGCGCATTTCGCTTTTCGAAGCCGCATGAAGGCTCGGTGTCGCTCGATCAGACCGATGTTTGGGGCGCGTCGCCGCGATGGGCCGCGCAGCGTATTGCCGTGTTGCTGCAGGAACTGCCCGATGATTTCGGCCTGACGGTCGAACAGATAGCGCGCATGGGGCGCACGCCGCACAAGCGTCTGCTCGACGGTGCCACGCCTGAGGACGCACGCATTGTTGAAGGCGCGTTGCGCGATGTCGATCTGTGGAGCGCACGGGAACGCGCGTTCGCTTCGCTCTCGGGCGGCGAGAAACAGCGTGCATTGCTGGCGCGCGCGCTGGTGCAGCGCCCAACGGTGCTGATGCTCGATGAACCCACGAACCATCTGGATCTGCGCCATCAAATCGAGTTGCTCAAGCTCGTCAAGAATCAGAACGTCACTACGCTCGCCACCATTCACGACCTGAATCTTGCCGCGGCTTTTTGCGACCGGTTATATGTGATCGCGAATGGCGCGATCGTCACGCACGGCAAGCCGCACGACGTGCTGACGCCTGCCATGTTGAAGGCCGTATTCAATGTCGATGCCATCGTGGACCTTCATCCCGTTTCACGATGCCCTCGCATCACCCTCATTCACTCGACATGATCAAACCTTTCACGACTGCGTTGTTGGCGCTGCTGCTGGTCAGTTCGGAAGCACGCGCGGGGCATTATCCGGTCACGGTTCAAAGCTGCAACCGCGAAGTCGTGTTCCAGCATGCGCCCGAACACGCAGTCAGCAACGATGTCAATCTCACGGAGATGATGCTTGCATTGGGCCTGAAGTCTCGCATGGCGGGTTATACCGGCGTCAGCGGCTGGAGCACAGGCAACGAAGCCTTGCGCGCTCAACTGAAGGGCGTGCCGGAACTCGCGCGGCAATATCCATCGGTTGAAGTGCTGGTCAATGCGGGCGTCGACTTCTATTTCGCCGGATGGAACTACGGCATGCAGGTCGGCGGCCCCGTGACGCCGGCGACACTCGCGCCGCTGCACATTGCCGTGTATGAACTGAGCGAATCGTGCGCGCATGTCATGCCTCGTCCCGCCGCTACCTTCAATGACGTCTATGACGATCTGCGTAACCTGGGACGCATCTTCGACGCAGACGCCCAAGCGTCGATGCTGATGGACGACATGCAGAAGCGGCTCGCGATGGTGACGCGGCGCATTGGGAATAACGCCGCGCCGCCGCGCGTCTTCGTTTATGACAGCGGCGAGGACAAGCCCTTCACCGCAGGCGGCCTTGCGATGCCAACCGCATTGATCAAGGCTGCGGGTGGGCGCAATGTGATGGACGACGTGCAGCAAAGCTGGACCCGCGTGAGTTGGGAAAGCGTCGTGGCGCGCAATCCGCAAGCGATCGTGATTGTCGATTATGGCGCGGTAACGGCTGCGCAAAAGATTCAGTTCCTGCTCGATCAACCTGCCTTGCGCAATCTCGATGCAATCCGCGACCGGCGTTTCATCGTGATTCCATACGACAGCGCCACGCCGGGCATTCGCAACGTCGCCGCCGTGGAGACGATTGCACATGCGCTCCATCCGAAGGCGTTCGCGCAGTGAAGCGCGCCGCTCCGGCTGTAATCGTCGCAAGCCTCGGCGTGGTGCTTCCGGTATCGGTCGTGCTTGCAACCGGCTTTGGTCCCACGTCGATAGCGCCACGTCTGACCGCGCGTATCGTGGCCGCGCATCTGTTGCACGAGCCGGGTGACTGGAACGCGTCGCTCGATACCATCGTCTGGCTGATCCGCCTGCCGCGCGTGCTGCTCGCGGGCATCGTGGGCGCAGCGCTCGCGATGGTCGGCGTCGCGCTGCAGGCCGTCACGGCAAACCGCCTCGCCGATCCTCATCTGCTCGGCGTCAGTTCAGGCGCGACGCTCGGCGCGGTGGCCGCAACACTGTTTCTCGGCGCCATCTTTGGCCCGTTCACGCTGTCGATCATGGCGTTCCTGGGCGCGCTGCTCGCAACCGCGATGGTCATTGCATTGGCTCATCGCCAGGGACGGCTTGACTCCGACCGGCTGTTGCTCTCAGGGGTTGCCGTATCGTTTGTGATGCTCGCGGGCGCCAACCTGCTGCTCTATCTCGGCGACCAGCGCGCGGCGTCGTCCATCCTGTTCTGGACGCTGGGCGGCGTAGGCCTTGCGCGCTGGAGCCTGCTCGGCGTGCCTGCATCCATGGCGCTCTTCGGCGGCATTTTGCTGCTCGCGCGCCGGCGCGAACTCAACGCGCTGATGACCGGCGACCTGGCGGCGGTATCGCTGGGCGTTCCGGTAAGCAAGATGCGCTGGGAAATCTTCCTGGTCAGCGCACTCGTCACGGGCGCGATGGTCGCGGTGAGCGGCGCAATAGGTTTTGTCGGACTGGTTACGCCGCACGTGTGCCGTCCGCTGGCGGGCGCCGAGCACGGGCGCTTGCTGCCGGTTTCCGCGCTCGCCGGCGCGATCCTGCTGATATGGGCCGATGTCGCCGCGCGCACGCTTATTGCCCCTGAGGACCTTCCCATAGGCGTGGTGACCGCATTGCTCGGCGGCACATTCTTTATTGCATTGATGCGCTTTGGCGGACAGTCGCGATAAGCAGGGAAATTTGCGCGTTCAGAAAATCTTGCCCGGATTCATGATGCCGTGCGGATCGAATACCTTACGGATTTCTCTCATGAGCCGGATTTCCAGCGGGTCTTTATAGCGGCTGAAATAGTCGCGCTTGAGTTGTCCGATGCCATGTTCCGCGCTGATGCTGCCGCCATAGCGTGCGACTTCATCCAGCACTTCGGCGGTAAGCCCTTCGCCATGTTGTGCGAAGAAATCGCGTGGCGCGCCGGATGGACGCGAGAGGTTGTAGTGCAGGTTGCCATCGCCGAAATGACCGAAAACAATCAATCGCACACCTGCATGATGCTTCTCCACGCGCTCACCCGCAGTCTCAAGGAAGGCCGGAATGGCTTCGATCGGCAACGACACATCGTGCTTCACATGCGGTCCATCGGCGCGTTGCGCTTCGGAGATCTCCTCGCGCAATCGCCACATGCTGTTCACTTGCGCAATTGATTCGGATACCGCAGCATCGGTGCAGAGCTCGCGTTCGAGTGCTTCGCCAATGACGGTCTCAACGAGTGCACGCAAGGCGGTTTCATCGACAGTGTCCGCCAGTTCGATCAGTACGTAAGCCGGATGACGCTCGGCAAACGGCGCGCGCATGCCTTCCACGTGTGCAAGCACCAGATCGAGACATTCCGCCGTGAAGAACTCGAACGCCTGCATGCGCGGGCCGCCGCGCTCGAACAAGAGCTCGAACAGTTCCAGCGCCTGCTGCGCCGAATTCACGGCGGCCAACACAACCACACGTACGTCGTTACGCGGATACAGACGCAGCGCGGCGGCCGTTATGATCCCGAGCGTCCCCTCCGCGCCGATCATCAATTGCTTCAGGTCGTAGCCAGTGTTGTCCTTGCGCAGCGTGCGCAGTCCATGAAATATCTCGCCGTTCGGCAGCACGGCTTCGAGGCCGAGCGCGAGTTCACGCGTCATGCCGTAGCGCACGACATTGACGCCGCCTGCATTGGTCGAAAGATTGCCGCCCAGTTGACACGAGTCTTCAGCCGCGAGACTGAGCGGCAGCAGCCGGTGCTGTTCCTCAGCGGCGCGCCGCAGATTGCCGAGAATACAACCGGCTTCGGCAACCATCGTGTTGCCAGTCGTATCGATGCTGCGAATCGCATGCATGCGATCAAGGCTCAGGATCACGTTGTTCGGGCTGGCATCGGGCGTGGCGGCTCCGCACAAACCGGTATTGCCACCGCGCGGCACGACCGGGACGCGTGCGTCCGAACACAGCGCCAGGCACGCTGCAACTTCGTCAGTCGTGGATGGGCGCACGACCGCCTGCGCCTTGCCTTTGTACATGCCGCGCCAGTCCGAGAGCCACGGCTCGATTTCATCGGCGGACGTGCTGACCGCGTCGGTTCCGAGCGTGTCAGCGAGACGTTGGGCGAAAGAGAGATCGGTCATCTATTAGTGGGCGAAAGGTGAAGTCAATCCGCCGGATAACGTTTCACGAAACGTGTCGCGATCGGGGATGACAAGGTTGAGGCGCGCCGCGGCGTTTTGCAAATGCGACGTTGCAGCGGCGCGGGCAGCTAGCGGGTCGCCAGCGCAAATCGCTTCGAAGATGAGGACATGCTCGCGATGCACGTCGTCCGGCAGCCGCTCGCGCGTGAGCGAATGCGTGCGCGCCGTTTGCACCGCCTGCCGGATCTGCAGATTCAGGTATTGCAGCAGGTCCACGTAGTAGCGGTTATGCGTGGCATGAGCAATGGCCACATGAAACGCTATATCCAGCTCGACCGCCGATTCCGGCGTGTAGAGGTTATCGGCGAGGGATTTCAAAATGCTTTCCAGTGCCTCGATGTCCGCAGTGGTGCGCCGCGCCGCAGCGAGCGCCGCGGAAGCGCCTTCCAGATCCAGCCGCAGTTCGTAGACCGCGCTTAAATCCGCGCGGTCGTTGCCCAGCGCTGATGGAACCCGAAAGCCGCCACTTTGAGTACGCGCCGTGACCGTACAGCCCGCACCCTGCCTGCTATCGATAAGACCGTGAGCGCGCAAACGTTCCGTGACCTCGCGAATCACCGACTGGCTCACGCCGAAGCGGATCGCGAGATCCTTGCCTGACGGAAGCTTCGTCCCGACAGGATAGATACCGTCGCCAATATCTCGGGTCAGTTGCTGCGCGACCTGATGCGTGAGGGTAAGGGCCTTGGTCAACGACGTTCGCTTATCTCAATTATCCGGTTTGCATGTTATATGAAAACTTTGGATCGAGAAACACACCTTATTGACGAAAGCGGCGCGCGCTGAACCCACGACCCTTTGCAACCATCGAGCACGCATGCGTGCAACCGGCGTTTCTAGTGGGTCGAGGACATCGCCAGCTGATTCAAGCCCATGCCTGGCGGCGATGTTTGAAACGGCCGGATCGCTGACGGATCCGGCCCGTTCGATGAGCACCGGCACGGCGCTCGGCCACGTCCTGATGCGAGAACGCGCAGCAGGATATCCCGGCCAGTCTTACTGGTTCACCAAGTCCTTGAACGCTTTACCGGCGGTAAACTTGACTGTTTTGGCTGCGGCGATCTGGATGGTGTCGCCGGTCTTCGGATTGCGGCCCGTGCGCGCAGCGCGTTGACCTGTGCTGAACGTGCCGAAGCCAACGAATTGAACGCTCTCGCCGCTGACAACCGCTTGGGTCACGGTGGAGATAAATGCATCGATAGCCTCGGCGGCGGCGGCCTTGCTGGTGCCAGTAGCGGACGCAACGGCGTCAACGAGTTCTTGCTTGTTCATTTCTGTTTTCTCTAGGATTGGTACGACTCACTGCCCATGCGAGCGCACGGTGGAAGCGTCACCTTACCGGAGGCGGCGGCCATAGGCAAATCAGTTTCTCCCTGATAGGGCAGGCGATCCGGGCCGGTTGCACTGCGCCGGGGACCATTCGACAGCATCGCCGTGTCAGGGGAGACAGCGTTGCGTGGCTGGCCAGTTATCCGGTGTGTGCGGACATAAGCTTTTCTTGCCGGCTTTAACGGGCAAGTGCGTCGAAAATGTATCCAACTTCGATTTTCTGGTCGGCATACCCCAGTTCCATACAGGAAACAGCAATGTACGCAACGCCGATAATATTACTGTTTGCTTTCGAATGAAGGGTAAGGATTTTTGCAAAGGCGATGTCGTTGCGTTAACTTTAGACAAACCAGAAGCCTGTCCGCACCGTTACATGTTGTACGACAAGTGGTGTCCATCGCCATTTCTCTTGTCTTGGCTACCTCGATATTTCCCTGCGCCCGTTTTCATAAAGTGGTGAAGCTGGATTTTTTAATAGTTCGATATCCGAACTATACATAAGCCGCCCGTTTTCACGTCACGCCCAATTCGAAAAGCTTGTGCGTCTGGTCGTTTTCCGTTCCCGCCGCCCGCGCTTTCTTCCAGCCGAGCGCCCGCGCATAACCGCCCAGGATTCCTCGCGAAATCAACGCTTCTTCCGATATCGCCACATGAGCGTCCGCGTTCGGATCGACGTACATGGCGTCGGCCGGACAGTACAGTTCGCACATGAAACAGGTTTGGCACTGATCCGGCCGCGTGATCACGGGAATGCTGCCATCGACTGCGTCGAAGACCTGGGTCGGGCACACTTCCACGCAGCGATTGCACGACGTGCAGCGCGCCTCGCTGATCAGTTCGATCAAGACCGCTCTCCTTTCCGGGTTCAGGTGGCGACGGGGTCGGTGCTGAATTCGAATGAGTCGATGCCAGCAACAACCAGCCGGTGACGCATCGCATCCGAACGCTCCGGATAATCACCGCGCTGGTGTAGCGCGCGCGACTCCCTGCGATGCAATGCGCTGCGGTAAGCAAGGCGTGCAACGTATAGCATCGCACGCGCCGAACGAGCTTCGGCAAGATGGGGCGTACCGACCTCGACGTTCGTTTCATGCCAGGCGTCGTCGAGCAGCTTGAGCGCGGGCGTAAGAACCGCGGCGCTACGAAAAAGATTCGTGCGCAACGACAAGACATGCTGGCCGATCAGCTCGCGCGAAGGGCCAACTGGACTGAGCGCAATCTCTTCTTCACGTGCGAGGGTGCCGGCTCGTCGCGTCCCTTGCCGTCGTGCAAATTCGCTCGCCGCCGTGCCCGCCCAGCTGCCAGTCACGATAGCCCACGCCGAGTTCGGCGAGCCGCCGCCGGTACGGCCGCCCACCACCGTCTCGCGTGATGCGGCGTCTCCTGCCGCGTAAAGTCCCGGCACGTCGGTGGCGCAATCCCGTCCACGCAACCGGATTCCGCCTGTCCCCCGCACCGTCCCTTCAAGCCGCAGACCAACCGGAAAGCGCTGCGTAAAAGGATCGATGCCCGCGCGGTCGAACGGCAGAAACGCATTGGCCTGGCCGCTTCGCAGCCACCGCTGAATGTCGGCGTTTGCGCGATCGAATACGGCGAACACGGGCTCGTCCACCAGCACTCTCGCCACCGATACGAACGGTTCATCATCAACAATCGGCACGACAGTACCGTCCCCGCGCGTATAGGTGCTCCATACGAAAGGCAGGCCCTTGGTCACGGAAGACTGGCTCGCGGCGAGTCCATACTGATTCGAGAATTCCATGCCGGAGAACCGTGCCCCCACCTCGCCGGCCGCAAGATGACCGTCGCCCGTGCATACATTCGTGCCTAGCGCGCCGCTCATGAACGCGCACCCGCCCGTTGCAAGCACGGTCGCGAAAGCGTTGACCTGCCATCGTGTGCCGTCTCTCGACACGCCATGCGCGCCTGTCACGCAGCCGTCCCGTTCAAGCAGACCAAGCATGGGACTGTGATCGAGAATCTGCACGCCTGCGCGCTTGATCTGCAGCCGCATGAAGCGCATGTAGTC
Source organism: Caballeronia sordidicola (assembly GCF_001544455.2). Classification (GTDB taxonomy): domain Bacteria; phylum Pseudomonadota; class Gammaproteobacteria; order Burkholderiales; family Burkholderiaceae; genus Caballeronia; species Caballeronia sordidicola. The sequence goes on along the minus strand of NZ_FCOC02000016.1, from coordinate 70,298 downwards.
GGGACCGCGCAAGGTCGCGTAGTTGACATCTCCCGTTTCGGTCTTTGGAAACGGATAGCCGAGCGTGCCAAGAAAATGCAATTGCTCCACGGCGCTTTCGAGCAATGCAGCGGTCCAACCGGGTTCGCTCAGTCCACCGCCAGACGCAAAACGCGCACCGAACTCCGCCTCCTGCAACTTAGGATCCCTGACGTACCAGACATTGTTATTCGATGCCGCCGCCGCACCCGAGGTTCCGCAATAGCCCTTGTCGGCAAGCACGACTCGCGCACCGCCGCGCGCCGCATGCAGCGCGGCCCAGGTTCCGGCGGGACCGCCGCCGAGCACGAGGACGTCCGCGTCCCATCTCGAAGCGCCGGTCATGCATGTCCTTCCCATGGCACGAGCACGCGTTGAAGCGACCTGAGTCCCCACTCGAACACGCCCGCGATCAACGCAATCACGACAATGCCCATGATGACGACATCGGTCACGAGAAACTGCGCTGCCGACTGAATCATGAAACCAAGGCCACGCGTAGCCGCGATCAACTCAGCTGCAACGAGCACCGACCAGCCCACACCGAGGCTGACCCGGATGCCGGTCAGAACATCCGCCGCCGCGGACGGCACGACAATGTACCGGATCAGTTGCCACCGCGTGGCGCCGAGCGCCTGCGCGCCGCGCAGACGGCTTTGCTTCACGCGCCGCACGCCTTGCTGAGTGGAGATGGTCAACGGCGCAAAGATCGCCAGCCAGATCAACAGGATCTTGGACGGCTCGCCAATGCCGCACCAGATGACGATCAAGGGCAAATATGCAAGCGGCGGCACCGGCCGATAAAACTCGATGAGCGGATCGGCAATAGCGCGCGCTGTCGGATTGAGGCCGATCAGCACGCCAAGCGGCACTGCAGTGACGACAGCCAGTGCGAGCGCCGCGAATACGCGCGACAGGCTTGCGGCCGAGTGCTGCCAAAGGGTGGCGTCGCTGAAACCATTCACCGATACATCCACGAACTTGTGCGCCACCGCCGCGGGCGATGGCAGGAATACGGGGCTGATGAGTTTCAGCCGCGCCGCGAGCGTCCAGGAGGCAATGACGACCAGCACCGTCACGATGCTGATCAGACGCTGCCTGTTGAACCGCAAGCGTCCAGGTTTGGGGGTGTTCCTTTCAGACAGCGCGGGGTCCGGATAATACGCAAGACGCTCTGTGTCGCTCATGGCAGTATCTCATTGTCTGCAAAAAACCGGCTCTCGATTTCGTCCCGCAAGCGGATGAACGCAAGGTCGCTCTTAATGCTGTGCGATGACTCTCCCGCAACAAAGCGTGCGCCAAAATCAAGGCGCCGCACAGACGCAATGCAACCCGGGTTCGCCTGCATCAGAACGAGATCCGTGGCCATGAAAAGCGCCTCGGCAATGTCATGCGTGATCATCACCATGCCCTTGCCATAGCGCTCCCAGAGCGTGAGCAGATACTCCTGCATCTTCAGGCGCGTCGAAGAATCGAGTGCGCCCAGCGGTTCATCGAGCAGCAAGAAGCGGGGATCTACAGCGAGCGCGCGGGCAAGTCCCACGCGCTGGCGCATGCCTCCCGAAATTTTCCACAACGGATAACGCGCGTACGCGCTCAGGCCGGTCAACTCAAGCAACGCTTCGACCGTCGCCTCGCGCTTCGCTTTCGGCACGCCAGCAAGCGTCAGGCCGAATCCTATGTTCTGCTCGACGTTCTGCCAGGGCAACAACGAATCGTCCTGAAACACCATGCCCCGATCCGAGCCTGGACCTGTGATCGCTTCGCCGTCAATCGATACCTGTCCCGCCGACGGTGCAATAAAACCCGCCAGCACGTTCAGCAAGGTCGTCTTGCCGCAGCCCGACGGCCCCAGCACGACAGTGAAGCTGCCATCCCGCAATTCGAGGCTGATATCCGCCAGAACCCGGTGCGGGCCGCTTGATGTATCGAAGGAAACGCTGAGCGCGTCGATCCGGATCATGATGTTACTTGCCGCTTCCCGCGCTTGCCTGCTGCACGAACGAAGCCGTGACCGTAGGACCGTAATCGGGCAGCACATCATCCACGCGTTTTTGTTCCTTCAAGAAAGCCGATGTATCGGCGAGCGCCTTCGCAATGCCGCCGCCCAGCAAACGCGGCGAGGCCTGTTCGTCGAGCAGCGGGAAGGTCGTTCCCTGCAGCAGCGCGGGCAGGTCCGCAGCATCCGAACCGCTGATCCGCGCGATGTCCGCCACCTGTGGCGTGGCCGCGGTCCACTTCGCACCATCCTTGCGATACTCGGCATTCTGCGCGCCCGTGACCCGCGAAAAAGCAACCAGGAAGTCGGGGTGCGCCTGCGCGAAATCCTTGCGCGCGACCCATGCGAGGAAGGTCGGCGAGCCCCACTTGCGCACTTCCGCCGACGTGGTCAACACCTTGCCCGTCTTTACGATCTTGCCGAGCGCCGGGTCCCACACATAAGCTGCATCGATATCACCGCGCTGCCAGGCCGCCGCAATCTCGGGAGGCGCGAGGTTCAGGATGGTGACCTGATTGGCCGGAATGCCCCAATGCTTGAGCGCTGCCAGAAGACTGTAGTGCGTGGTCGAGACGAATGGCACGGCAACCTTCTTGCCAATCAGATCCTGCGGCTTGGTGATGTTGCTGCCGTTTCGCACGACCAGCGCCTCTGCTGTACCAATCTCGGCCGCGACAAAGAACGTTTCGAGCGGCAAGCCGCGCGTGACGCCCGCCGCAAGCGGACTGCTGCCCGTGAAGCCGACCTGTACATCGCCCGAGGCCATCGCGGCGATCACGTCGGCGCCGGTATTGAACTTGCGCCAGTTGATCTTGTAGCCGCTGGCTTTCTCATAGAGGCCGCTGGCCTGCGCGATCTTGGATGGTTCGATATCCGTCTGGTAACCGACCGTGACAGTCTTGTTGTCGGCCGCAAATGCGGAAGATGCGAAGCTCGCGGTAAGACTGGAAACAAGCGCCAATAACGCAGCGCCTCGAATCAGATGCTTGAACATGCTTTGCAGCTCCGTAGGAAAACGCGCGGGCGCAGCGGACAGGTCCGCATTCCGGCCCAGTGTGGAATGGTTTGATCAATATGACGCAACATGATTCGGATTCCGATTCAAATGAATCGGAATCCGGTATGGGCATGAAAGCATGCGGTTTTGCACCTTCGCCCGGTTGTCATTACAACTTTTCTGAGGACAGTATATGAACGGCGCCGCACGATTTCCAAGCGATGAATTCTCACTAGCTTAGTGAATTTCCAGCTTTGCGCAGCGTTCTGTGCACGCGTGGTCTAATGTATCCTCGACATCTGAGCGCAGGCTTCACCGTGCGAAGATTGAACTCGCGTTGTCATGACATCGAAACCCGATCGCAAACCATTGATGCCCATGCAGGACTACGCCGCCCCGCTGTATAGACGCATAAAAGATCAACTTCGTGCGCGCATGCTCGACGGCACCTATGCGCCGGACGCGCAGTTACCCACTGAACAGGCCTTGTGCGACATGTTCGATGTCAGCCGCATTACCGTGCGCCAGGCGCTGGATGAATTGCGCCAGGAAGGCGCCGTCAAGACGGTTCGCGGACGCGGCACCTTTGTGGCGCCGCCGCGCGCTTATCAGAATATTGCCGCGCTGCAGGGCTTTTCAGAAGCAATGATCCCGCTGGGCCATCAGGTAACGAACCGGCTTGAGGGGTTTCGCTATTTCGATCCGGATGTGGACCTTCGGGCGCGGTTGGGTCTTGACACGGACGTCGGCAACAGCGTCCGGGTCGCGGAAATAAAACGGATACGCATACTTGATGGAACACGTTTGTCGTTCGAGACCACGTTCCTGGGCGAGCTGCTCGCGCAGAAGCTGATGACCGCGGACCTCGCCACGCAAGACATTTTCAAACTTGTCGAAGAACGCAGCGCCGTACGCATCGATCATGCAAATGTGGCGGTGGATGCGATTCTCGCCGATGAAGAAACGCTCTCGGCGTTGGAACTCGCACCGGGTAGTCCGGTACTTCGCGTCGAGCGGCACGTCTTCGACATTCACGCGCGCCCTGTCCTTTTCGAGTTCCTCCATTTTCGCAGCGACGCGTTTCAATATCGCATGCGCATTGACCGTGAACGCTAGCCAGTTAATATGAACATTCTCACTCACGCCGCGCTTCGCGAGACTTCAGCATCATGATCGGTTCCTTGAAAACATCGGAGCAGGACACAACCGTAAACATAGTCGTGGTTGGCGGTGGTTTTACAGGTGTCGCGTTTGTGATTCATGCCATTCGAGCGCGCCCGGCTAACGTGAGTCTCGACTTCACCATCGTGGAACCATCGGCTGAACTGGGGCGCGGGATCGCATATGGCACGACTGAACCGTTGCACCGGATCAACGTCCCGAGCGACCGAATGAGCCTCTTCGCCACCGACCCCACGCACGCCACGCGGTGGCTCAGGGATCACGATGCGCTTGATGCAGGCAGCGTCGACGCGCAAGGTCACTACTACGTATCGCGCCAGCGATACGGCGAGTATGTGCTCGCAACGTTGCAAGATGTTATGGCCGAAGCCGCTGCAGACGTGCGCATGAGTCATCGGCGCGCGAGCGCTGCCGGCTTGAGCAAAACCAGCGCGGGCTACATCGTCACGCTCGATGACGGCGCGCAACTGGATGCGCAGCGTGTCGCGCTGTGCTTCGGGCACACGCCGTCGAAACCGCCAGGACGTATCGATAAAAACGCCTTGCGCGATCCGCGCGTGATCGCGCATCCGTGGTCGCACGACGCATTGCACGCCATTCCCGCTGACGCGCCGGTGCTTCTGGTCGGCACCGGCCTGACCATGGCCGACGTCGCCGTGACGCTGGTCGGGCGCGGGCATCGCGGAAGCATCACGGCCATCTCGCGACGCGGCTTGCGAGCGCAACCACATGGCATATTCGCCGATGCCGCCGATTTCCTCGGCAATAGCGCGCCGCCCGCCACGGCACGCGCACTCGTGCAGAGATTGCGGCAGCGGATTGCGCGCGACAAGCTCGCGAACATTGGCTGGCAACCCGCGGCGGACGCGCTGCGCTTCGAGCTTCCACGCATCTGGAACGCACTTCCCGCGCATGAGCAACGCCGCGTTGTCAAAAGGCTGCTGCCGTTCTGGGACGTGCATCGGTTCCGGATCGCGCCGCAGATTCACGAGGCCATCGAACGTGCGATTGCAACAGGGCAAATGAACGTGGTCACGGCTGGTATCGGCGATATACGGCGCCATGAGCATGGCTTTCGCGTGGGACTCAAGCGCCCGGGCGGCAACATGGACGAATATGACTTTGGCGCCGTGGTGTTCTGCACGGGACCGGCGCGCGATATCGATAGAAATCCGCTCGTGAAGTCATTGCTCGAAAGCAGGCTCGCGCGTCTGGACGCCGTGCAGGCCGGTCTCGACACCGACCTGCAAAGCCGGATACTCGACGCGGACGGCAACGTGTCCTCCGGCCTCTTTGCATTCGGCCCGATGACCCGTGGAAGCTTCGGCGAGATGACCGGCGCACCGGACATCGCGCGCCATCTGGAGCGGCTGTTGAAGGACAGCAGCGTGCTTGCATACGCGGCGCCCTAACAACTTTTAATCACATGACGACTCAGAAAATGCATCACGTCGTTCCTGACGCGAGCCCACCGCCGCCTTCGTCGCTGTATTCGCACGCAGTTGAAGCCGCTGGCTGGCTATACGTCACAGGCCAGCTTCCCACCGATCCTGATGCGCCCGCATCAGCATTGGCCGGCGGCATAGAAGAACAAGCCGCGTTCTGCTTCGAGAACCTCAACCGGATACTGCGGCATACCGGCTATGACTACGAAGACGCGGTATTCGTGCGTATTTATCTGAGCGAGTTCGACCGGGACTTCGCGCGGTTCAATACCGTATATGCGCGTCATTTCGCACAGGACAGTGTGCGCCTGCCCGCGCGCACAACCGTTGGTGTGGCGCGTCTTGGCAGAGGCGCATTAGTGGAAATCGATCTGGTTTGCTATAAGCAGCCTTGAGGGACATTGGGCAAGTCATCGCTTAGCAAAGCAGAATTACTTGTTTAGCAAGCGATTTCGTTTCCGCTAAGTTCTTGTCGGCAAGCTGTATGCAAGCTAACCGATCAAGACCAAGGAGGAAAAGGAATGACCTTGCTGCGTGGAATCTGCGCGTTATTGTTGGCGTCAGTTGTCACCGCGTCGGCGCATGCGGCCGATCCCGACAAGAAGGAAATTCGCTTTGGCGCGACTGCCGGACCGTATGCGGACCAGATCCGCTATGGCATCAAACCCGTGCTCGAGAAGGAGGGCTACAAGGTCACCATTGTCGAATTCACCGACTATGTTCAGCCGAATCTCGCGCTTGCCGACGGCGCGCTCGATGCCAACGCGTTCCAGCACGAGGTTTACCTGAAGAAATTTTCGGACGACCACAAGCTGCAACTCACCCAGCTAATCAAGATGCCCACCGCGCCCATCGGTATATACAGCCATAAGCTTAAAAGCCTAACTGACGTAAAAGATGGCGCGACTGTTTCACTTCCGAACGACGTCACCAATCAGGCGCGCGCAATCGTGCTGCTGCAGCAAATTGGCTGGGTGACATTGAAACCAGGCGTCGATCCGGTAAAGTCGTCCGAGCACGACATTGCTACCAACCCGCACCGGATAAAGTTACTGCCACTCGACGCCGCGCAATTGCCGCGCTCACTCGACGACGTGGACTATGCATTCATCAACGGCAACTTCGCACTCGCGGCCGGGCTGAAGCTCACGGACGCGCTTCTTCTGGAAAAAATCCCCCCTTACTATCTCAATCTCGTGGCGGTACGTACCGGCGATCTTCAAAAACCGTACGTTAAGGATATTTCCGCTGCTTATCGATCACCCGAGTTCCGGCATGTCGTGGATGAGCGTTTTCAGGGCTTTAGTAAACCCGATTATTTGCGTTAAGCTGAAACCGGTGCGCCAGCACGTTTCGCATTGCAGTTTTTGCGGTTTGGAAAGCTTCAATAAATATTGGCACGGCGTACAATTGAATCGCGATAATTCCTGAGCGTCCTGCACGGCAAGGTATCTTCGTTACGGACACGTTTAAGGATTGGCGAAGTCTTGTCACAACAATGCAATGCGACGCGACTCGGCGCCCTGGCTTTATCCTCGGTTCTACTTTTATTTTTTAGCTTTAAATTTTTTCTGGACACACTCATGGCAACCGGTACGGTCAAATGGTTCAACGATGCAAAGGGCTTCGGCTTCATCACGCCGGATGACGGCGGCGAAGACCTGTTCGCACACTTCTCGGAAATCAAGGCAGAAGGCTTCAAAAGCCTTCAGGAGAATCAAAAGGTCACGTTCGAAGTGAAGCAAGGGCCGAAGGGCAAGCAGGCGTCGAACATCGTTCCAGCCTGAGTTTCAAGCGGCCCGCGCATCATCCGGCCTGGGTCGTCCACTGTTTATTGGTGAATACGGTAAAAGCGATGTGCGGCCAGATCAGGCCACTGATCCAAACGCGGTCGTCGCAATGTTCTGCATTGCGCGACCGCGAATTTACCTCGGTTCAACCAGGGTCGATCGGCCGGTATTCATCTGCCAGTTCCGGCAAATTCATCATTCTGCGTGACTGCGTGTCCGCTCGAGCCGTGCGTTTTTGCAACGTTGTCCGCGGGACTGTGAGCCAAACTGAAACGCTCGTTCGGCGCGGTCCCGTTCAAATGGTAATTGCCAACAGCGGCCTCACGTTGGATGGCGGGATTATGCGAGGCAATGACGCGTGCATTGCGCCAATGGCGGTCGAGCCGGCGCGCTTCGCTCGTCGCCGATGCACCACCCACTTCAAACAACAAGGTTGCCGCCTCCAGCACCTGTTCGAGCACGATCTGCTGCGCCTGATAAGCCTGGATGTCCACAGCGACGTAATCCGCCGTGGTCACCGCGTCCGTAATGCGTGCCTGATGTACACGTTCGAGCGCTGCAGCCACGGCCTCCACGAGCGCTTCGGCCGAATACGCGAGGCTTCCAAGCCGTCCGACAACCCGATGCACCAGCGGATTGTCACGCGGACTGGACTGCCCGGCAACACCGAAAGTCCGCGTGCGGCCCTGAACGAATTCAACGCCGTCACGCAATACCGCGCGGGCTATACCGGCCAGCGTTGCGAGATGGACTGTCTGATAGAACGCAGTAAGCAAGGAATTGCGGCGGGGCTCTGATGCCTTGTACCGGGACAGGATCTGGTCCGCAGGAACCCGGACGTTATCGAAGCGCGTTGTGCCGCTTGCCGTCAGGCGCTGACCGAAACCATCCCAGTCGTCGTGGCGGGCAACGCCCGGGGCGTCGCTGCGCACAAGCACGTGCAGGTCGCTTTGTGTATCGTGCGCTGCGACATTGATCCATTCTGAATAGAGCGTACCGGTGCTGTAGTATTTCTCTCCATTGAGCAGAACGTAAGCCGGATCCTTGTCGGAGATCACGGTTACGCTGTTATGCGTGGAGCCTATGCGTTCCGACGTGGCTGCGCCAATTGTTTCGCCTTTCGCAATGCGTCCGAGCCATCGATCGCGCGCCGCAGCGTCATCGCTCTCAAGCCGCTGCTCAATGAAGCCGGAGTGCGCGCGGATAATCTGCGGCAAGTTCGAATCAGCTTCGCCCAGCCGTGTCAGCAAGCGGAAATATTGCGGCAAGGAAACGCCGGAGCCGCCATATTCACGCGGCACGCGCAATGCGGTGAAACCGCTGTCCTTCAATTGCCTGACCGCATCGCTAGCAAGCTCGCGATTTTGTTCGCGCGCAAGCGCGCCTTCGCCGATGTGCTTGAATACCTCGGCGAAACGCGCGTAAAGCGCTGCGTCCGACGGTGCTGACGTCGTCATTCATTTCTCCACGGATTAAACGCTATTCAAAGACGCGCGATTGAAACTTCCGTCGACTTCACCAACGCGACTACCTCGGTGCCCACCTTGAGATCGAGCTCGTCGATCGACCTTGTCGTTATTACCGAGGTCACAATTCCGTTTGGCGTCTGCACGTCCACCTCGGAAAGCACGGACCCTCGAATGATCTCCTTGATGTGCCCCCTGAACTGATTACGCACATTGATGGCCGTCACGCCCATGGCGCTACTCCTTTATTGAATGAATGAACTTTGTCCTTCCGGCTTGCACAGCCGCCGCGTCTCGAACCCGCGCGGACAAAATAGTCTAGCGACGCCAACTGCCTAGCTAAACGATTGATTTGATCTAAGGTTCGCCACAATTTTGCTTAGCGCCGTGGGCGTTGAATGCTTAGCGCCAATCCTTAGCGCTGCAAGGCATATCGATCAGCGGATTTATTGGTCGCGTTACGCCGCGCCGGGATTGAGAATCGAAAGCCGGTTAATCAGGGCCCAGGTCTTGCGGCCTCCAGATCAAACAATGGACTGTCCATGACTCGTCAATCGAGCACGTCTTCAAACACAGCGCCACCGCGCCGTCTTCACCTGAACGTCAACATCCTGCATTCGGGTTTCGTGCCGTCGGCATGGCGGCTTGCTGACGCCGATCCGCGTGCGTTTATAGACGTGAAGCATTACGTGCGAGTCGCGCAGATTGCGGAAGCGGCGAAGTTCGACGCCGTGTTTCTTGCCGACAACGCGTCCATTGCGGATCAGATCAACTTTCGCCCGATCACCGCGCTCGAACCGACCATCCTGCTAGCGAGCATCGCCGCGGCGACATCGCATATTGGCGTGATCGGCACGGCGTCCACGAGCTATAACGAGCCGTACAACATCGCGCGCCGGTTTGCTACGCTCGATCATGTCAGCGGCGGCCGCGCGGGATGGAACGTAGTGACGACCGCCGACCTGGGATCGGCCCGCAATTTCGGTCGCGACGCTGTGCCGGACCATGCCGGGCGCTATGCGCGCGCAGCGGAGTTCGCGAGCGTTGTCAAGGCGCTCTGGGATAGCTGGGAGGAAGGAGCGATCGTCGGCAACAAGGCCACCGGGCTGTTCGCCGATACGGACCAGGTTCATGCCGCCGCGCACCAGGGTGCGCACTTCGCCGTACAAGGTCCGCTGAACGTCCCGCGCTCGCCACAGGGGTATCCGGTGCTGGTGCAAGCAGGTGCGTCGGGCGATGGCCGCGATCTCGCGGCGCGTCACGCAGAGGCGGTGTTCTCGGCCTCGCAATCCTTCGATGAATCGCTCGGTTATGCGCGCGACCTGAAGACGCGCGCGGCCGCATACGGTCGCGGTCCGGACGCGGTAAAGGTGCTCGCGGGCCTGACGACGATCATCGGTGCAACCGAGGCGGAAGCGCTGCGTCGCCGCGATGAACTCGTGGACCTGATTCCATGGAGCTATAGCCTCACGCGGCTGGCAGGAACGCTCGGTGTCACGCCCGACCGTCTGAAGCTCGACGAAAAGCTGCCGGATGATTTATCGTTACCCGGCCAGGGCAACGGCAACCATACGTTCTTCCACGCCACGCTCGCACAAGGCCGGCAGCATGGTTACACGGTGCGTGAGCTTATACGCGCGCTTGCCGGGGGTGGCGGGCATCGTGTCATTGTAGGGACACCTGAACAAATAGCCGATGACATCGAGCACTGGTTCAAAGCCGGCGCCGCCGACGGTTTCAATCTGATGCCCGATACCTTGCCGGGAGGCCTGCAGGATTTCGTCGATGGCGTGATTCCAATTCTTCAGCGGCGCGGCGTATTCAGACGCGAGTATGAAGGCACGACGTTGCGTGGCCATCTCGGGCTTGCAGTGCCGGAAAACCGATACTCGGCTGAGCGCGCCGCAGCCTTGGCAGTGTGAAACGGCTCGTGTTTCACACTGCCATTCCATTAGCGAAACGCTCAATCCCGATCGGGCGCGCCAAGCGGAAAATACGCGCGATAAGGCCGCGCTTCATCGACCGCGCGCGCGAACGAAGGACGCGCCAATAGCCGCTTCCGGTAGGCAATGACGTTCTCAAACGACGTGGCGATCCGATGCGTCCAGTCCGCGTAAAACAAAAATGGCGCGGCGGCGCAATCCGCCATGCTGAACTGGTCGCCGGCGGCCCACTCGCGGCCGGTCATGGTTTTATCGAGCCATGCGTATGCGGTTTCGAGCATGGCGCGGGCATCGGCAACGCCGCGCGGGTCGCGCTCGCCCTCGGAGCGCATGGAATCGAACACGACCTTTTGCTGCGGTGTCGCGACGTAGTTGTCGAAGAAACGGTCCATGAAACGAACCTCGAGCGCGGCGCGCGGATCGGATGGCAGCAACCGCACCGGTCCCGGATAGAGCAGCGCAAGATGCTCGATGATGACCGTCGACTCGGGGATGGTTCTGCCCTCGTCCACCAACAGGGGAAACCGTTTCAAAGGCCAGCGCTCCGTGAGTTCCGCCATTGGCTGCGGGTCTTCGTTCGACAATTGCCTGTATTCGAACGGCGTGCCGTTCTCGTACAGCGCGGTCAGGACCTTCTGGCAGTATGACGAAAATGGATGGGCGTAGAGCGTCAATGTCATCGTCGTTCACCTCGGGATAAAAAAGAATCGGAGCAGAGCCGCGCGTGCCCATGCTTGATCCTACGACGACTGGCGCAAGCGGAAAACGACACATAACGAGAAAAAAAATTAAAAGAATGAGCGATACCGACGCCAACCGCCCGCACCCACTAAAATCCGTGTAGGCAAAGGATTTTTAGGCGGTTATTTGAGCGGGCAATCAAGCGGGCCTCAACCCGGTTTCATTCTGACGCGGCATTGGCGGGACACGGCCGATGGCACCGACGTGGAATTCTGGCTGGCGACGGACAATGGTCCCCGTCATCTGCGCTTGCGCGCTCAAGAGTCGGTGGCGTTTATCCCGGCACAACAACGCGAGCGTGCCGAAACCATTCTGCAGCGCGAAAAACGCGCCGAGTTGCGGCCGCTCGATCTGGTCGATTTCAGTCATCGGCCCGTGCTGGGACTTTATACCGCGCACTACCGGCAGCTCACGGCGCTTGAACGGCGCCTGAAGCAGGGCGGCGTGGATGTCTATGAAGCTGACATCTTCCCGCCGGACCGCTACATGATGGAGCGCTTCATCACCGCGCCTGTCACGTTCAGCGGCGAGCCATCCAACGAGTCTCAACCTGGCGCGCAGCCATTTTCTCCGCTCATCAATGCCGAGCTGAAACCTGCGCCGGAATATCGGCCGAAGTTGAAGCTGGTGTCGCTCGATATTGAAACCAGCGCGCATGCGGAGCTATATTCCATCGCGCTGGAAGGCTGCGGCGAGCGGCAGGTCTATATGCTCGGGCCGCCGAACGGCGACGCTGGCGACATCGACTTCAAACTCGAATACTGCGAGACGCGCGGGCAACTGCTGGAGAAACTCAACGCCTGGCTCAAACGTTTCGATCCCGATGCGATCATCGGCTGGAACGTGATCCAGTTCGACCTGCGCGTGTTGCAGGAGCACTCGGAACGCTATCAGGTTCCATTGCGTTTAGGCCGCGGCGCAAGCGTCATGGAATGGCGTCAGCATGGCCTCAAGCAGAACCATTTCTTTGCGGGCGCGGCGGGGCGATTGCTGATCGACGGCATCGAAGCGCTGCGGTCGGCGACCTGGAGCTTTCCGTCGTTCAGCCTCGAATATGTTGCGCAAGCGTTGCTGGGAGAAGGCAAGGCAATCGACAACCCGTATCAGCGAATGGACGAAATCCAGCGCCGCTTCGACGAAGACAAGCCCGCGCTTGCCCGCTACAACCTTAAGGATTGCGAACTCGTCACGCGCATTTTCGCGGCGACCGAACTGCTTGCCTTCTTGCTGGAACGCGCATCGGTGACCGGTTTGCCCGCTGATCGAAGCGGTGGATCCGTTGCGGCGTTCACGCATCTTTATATGCCGCGCATGCATCGGCAAGGTTTCGTGGCGCCCAATCTCGGCGATGTGACCGGCGCGGCAAGTCCCGGCGGATTTGTGATGAATTCCCGTCCGGGCCTTTACGATTCCGTGCTCGTGCTCGACTATAAGAGCCTGTATCCGTCGATCATTCGAACGTTTCTGATCGACCCGGTTGGCCTCGTCGACGGCATGCGTCATCCCGGCGACGAACATTCCGTACCCGGCTTTCTTGGCGCGCGGTTTTCGCGCACGCGCCATAGCTTGCCGGCAATCGTCGGTCAGGTCTGGAAGGGGCGCGAAGAAGCCAAGCGCGAGAACAACAAGCCGCTTTCGCAAGCGTTGAAGATCATCATGAACGCGTTCTACGGCGTGCTGGGTTCCACCGGATGCCGTTTCTTCGACCCTCGTCTGGCCTCGTCGATCACCATGCGCGGCCACGAGATCATGCGTCGCACGCGCGAACTGATCGAGGCCGAAGGCTACGAAGTGATCTACGGCGACACCGATTCCACGTTCGTCTGGCTGCGGCATGCACGCAGCGAGGACGAGGCGGCGCGCATTGGACGCGCGCTCGTTGAACGCGTCAATGCGTGGTGGAAAGAAGATGTACGCGAGCGTTTCGGACTTGAAAGCGCGCTGGAATTGCAGTTCGAGCGGCACTATCGGCGATTTTTCATGCCTACCATCCGCGACGCGGAAGAAGGCAGCAAGAAGCGTTATGCGGGACTGAGCCTTCTGCCCGACGGCAGCGAGGAAATTGTCTACAAGGGACTCGAAACCGTTCGCAGCGACTGGACGCCGCTTGCGCAGCAATTCCAGCGCGAGCTCTATTCGCGCATTTTCAGGCGGGAGCCGTACGAAGACTACGTGCGCGACTATGTGCGCCGTACGCTGAGCGGTGAATTCGACGAACTGCTGATCTATAGAAAGCGCCTGCGCCGGCCGCTCGATGCGTATGAGCGCAATGTGCCGCCGCATGTGCGCGCCGCGCGTATTGCCGATGAATACAATCGCGCGCAAGGGCGGCCGCTGCAATATCAGCGCGGTGGCTGGATCAGCTACGTCATGACCAGCGCGGGACCCGAACCGCTTGAAACCTGGCGCTCGGGTATTGACTACGACCACTATCTGACGCGCCAGCTCAAGCCCATAGCCGATGCGATCCTGCCGCTTCTACAGAGCGATTTCGATATGCTGATTTCGGGGCAGCATGAGTTGTTCTAGCGGTCGGGATATCCACAGAAATTGGGGAGAAGGCTGTGGACAAGTACATTGAACATCGGGCAAGGCCTTGATTTGCTTACGACTTGGTGGCTTGCCTTGATTGCGAGGCATGCAACGAGCCATCGGTTGCGAATGCATGTTGCAACGGCTCTGCCATTCCCTCCCGCGCGGCCTCGTTCTTTCGAAAGACGTTCTTCAAAGCCCCTTCCCACCAATGTCGTCAAGCATCGCAATGCCTCCGTTTTTTGACTATCCGTCACACATTGGCGGCGCTAACCCCGTCGGCGTGTAAACTAGCGGACTTTTTGACTCGGCCTAAATGGTGCAAGCTCCACAGCGCACAGCTCCTGGCGGCCCCGCGCTCATTCGCTTACTTGCGCGCCTGACGGACGTCGAATTTACCGAATCAAGGCAATCGCTTTCGGACCGGCTGAGCCAATGGCTCCACTGGACCGATGCAATCGCGCTGTCCACGGCGCTGGGCGGCAAACCGCCCGCGGTTGCTGCGGGCACGCACGTCTTCAGCAGCGCGGAGGACAGCGAGTGCGCGGGCGCGCGCGGCGCATTGGCGAACACCATCACGAACGATAGCGTGCTGGGTGTCCCGAAGAAGCGGCGAGGCATGGGGCAGACGGATATCGAACCAGCCATCGACTATCCGGTCTTTCGTCAACGCTATCTGACCCTGCAACAGACGATGGAAACCGGCATCGGCACGCTGCGCGGCCGCCTGCGCGCACGACTTGCCGGCAGGACACCTGCCATGACGCGGCTCGCGGAGGTGGACGCGGTCATGGAGCGCGCGCTCGGTCCGCGCGAGCGGGCCCTGCTTGCTACCGTACCCGCGTTGCTGGGACAGCACTTCGAGCGTCTGCGCCGCGCCGCGCTGGACACACTGGCGGACGACGCCTCGAACAACACGCCGGACGCATGGCTCGACGTATTTCGCAAGGATATGCAGAGCGTGCTGCTGGCCGAACTGGATCTTCGTTTTCAACCAGTCGAAGGGCTGCTCGCCGCCCTTCGCACTAGCTAACCGGGACGCCATGTCCAGAAATCTGATCAATCTCGTTGTGTTCCTGAGTGGTCTGGCCGCTGTGTGCTGGATCGGCGCGGGTTACATTGGCTCGAACTTGCTGGCGCTGGCCGTCACGCTCCTGATCGCCGCCTGCTACATGGCCGGCGCGTTCGAACTGAAACGCTATGGCGAGGCCACGTCAAGCCTGGCGCGGGCAATTACGGGCCTCACCGCGCCGCCAGCGAGCCTTGGCGCGTGGCTTGACCCATTGCCTGCCAGCCTGCGTAATCCCGTGCGGCTGCGCGTGGAAGGCGAGCGTGTGTCCTTGCCGGGCCCGGCGCTGACGCCGTACCTCGTGGGACTGCTGGTGTTGCTGGGCATGCTGGGGACGCTCCTTGGCATGGTGGCGACCCTCAGGGGCACGGGCATGGCGCTCGACAGCGCGACCGACCTGCCGGCCATTCGCGCATCGCTCGCCGCCCCGGTCAAGGGACTGGGTTTCGCGTTCGGCACGTCTATCGCGGGCGTGGCTACATCGGCCATGCTCGGGCTGCTTTCCGCGTTGTGCCGGCGCGAGCGCATCCAGGCGGCACAGATGCTCGACGTGAAGATCGCGACGACCTTGCGCATCCACTCGCAAACGCATCAGCGCGAGGAAGCCTTCAGGCTCCTGCAGCGCCAGGCCGATGCCATGCCCACGCTGGTCGATCGTCTGGAAGCGCTGATGGCCACGATCGAGCAGCAGAATCTTGCGGTGCACGAGCGGCAGATCGCGAGCCAGGACGCTTTCCATGGCCGGACCGAAGTCATTTACACGCGCCTCGCCGCAGCGGTTGAGCGTTCGATGAAGGATAGCGTCGCCGAAAGCGCCCGCGCCGCCGGCGCCGCGCTGCAACCTGTCATGGAGGCGACCATGGCGGGTCTCGCGAGCGAGTCGGCTGCATTGCACACGTCGGTCACGAACGCCGTGCAGCGGCAACTGGATGGATTGTCGAACGGTTTCGAATCGACGGCCACGAGCGTGTCCGACATCTGGCATCAGGCGCTCGCCACGCACCAGCGATCCACCGAAGCGCTGTCCGGCCATCTGCGCACATCGCTTGACCGCTTTACCGAAGTCTTCGAGGAGCGCTCGGCCAATCTGCTCGACGGCGTATCCACGCGCCTTGAAACCACAACGGCAAGCATGTCGGATGCATGGAACGATGCACTGTCGCGGCAGGAACGTACCGGCGAGAAACTGGCGCAGCACAATGAGCATGCGTTGAACGCGGCGGCCGCGACTTTCCAGCAGCATTCGGTCTCCCTGCTGGACAAGGTGGCGCAGTCGCATGCGGACTTGCAGACGGAACTGGCGTCGCGGGATGAACAGCGGCTCGCGGCATGGACCGGGCAGCTTGCTTCAATGGCCGCAGCGCTCAGCCACGAGTGGGAACAGGCGGGGACGCGCACCGTGAGCCGGCAGCAGGAAATCTGCGACACGCTTGCTGAAACCGCTCGCGATATATCCGCGCAAACGCAAGCGCACGCGAGCGATACCATCGGCGAAATCGCGCGGCTGGTGCAGGCTGCATCGGAAGCGCCCAGGGCCGCGGCAGAAATGATTGCGGAACTGCGCGCGAAGCTCTCTGACAGCATGGTCCGCGATACCGCCATGCTCGAGGAACGCAGCCGTCTGCTGGCAACGCTCGAAACCCTGCTCAGTGCCGTCAACCACGCATCCACCGAGCAGCGCTCAGCTGTCGACGCGCTGGTGAGCACATCGGCGGATCTGCTGGACCGCGTCGGCACCCGCTTCACCGAGAAGGTGGAAACGGAGACCGGGAAGCTCGCCGGAATTGCGGCGCAAGTCACTGGCAGCGCGGTCGAGGTGGCAAGCCTCGGGGAAGCATTCGGCGTGGCCGTGCAGCGCTTCGGCGATTCGAACGAGACGCTCGTGACTCATCTTCAGCGTATTGAAGCCGCACTGGACAAATCGCTTGCGCGCAGCGACGAACAACTTGCTTATTACGTTGCGCAGGCCCGGGAGGTCGTCGACCTGAGCGTGATGTCGCAGAAACAGATCATTGAAGACCTGCAGCAGATCGCTGGCAAGCGGGCGGCGGGAGCCGAAGCGGCATGAGCGAGGATATTGACGGCGGCGTGGAACCCGCAGCACCGGTATGGGCCGTTTTTGGCGACCTGATGTCGGTGCTGCTCGGCGCGTTCATGCTGATCCTGGTGGGTGTCATCGGCGTGCAGCTTGAGCTTTCGAGCAAGCTGGAACAAGAGGTCAAGCAGCATCAACTGGAAGCGCAGCGCCGCAAGACGCTCGAGCAGGCGCTCGCCGGGCCGCTGGCGGCCGGCCGCGTCACGCTGGTCAATGGACGCATCGGCATCAACGGCAGCGTGTTGTTTGCGCTGAACTCCGATCAGTTGCAACCCGAAGGCAGGAAGGTGTTGAAGAGCCTCGCTGGTCCGTTGTCGGCTTATCTGCGGGCCAACGAGCAGATCCTGATGGTGAGCGGCTTTACCGATGACCGCCAGTTGCGCGAAGGGAACCGCCGGTTCGCCGACAACTGGGAACTCTCGGCGCAACGCGCGTTGACCGTGACGCGCGCATTGATCGATGAAGGCGTGCCCTCCTCTTCGCTCTTTGCCGCCGCATTCGGCTCGCAGCAGCCAGTCGAATCGAATGCGGACGATACCGGGCGCGCCAAAAACCGGCGCGTGGAAATTGCGCCTGTTCCCCGGCCATCGACAGCAATGGTGAAGGCGCCATGAGTGAGGGTTTCGGCCCGCCCAACGTCATCGCGACGCTCGATGCATGGCGCGCACAGGGCGCCGATGCGCTCGATCCGGTGCGCTTTCGGGTTATCGAAGCAATGCATCGGCGGGCGATGGCATATGACGGCGAAACGCGGCGCGCTCTGGATGCGCGGATAGCGAGGTTGATCGATGCCTATGCCAATGATCTGGCTTCGCACGTCAAGCCCGGAGCACCGGTTAGCAAGCCAGTTCGTGGAGCGCTGGCTGAACTGGCCGATCGTATTGCAGATAATAAAGACGCTTCGCTCGCCTATCCGGAAATGGAGGCGCTCGATTACTTCAGGCAAACGTGGAACACGCTCAGCACCGAAAGACAGTTCAGGCAATCGCTTGCCCAAGTACCAGGGAACGCCGGTCCGCTTAATTCGAGTAGCCTCGTGCACCGGTCGCTAATGCTGATGCGCGAACTGTCGCCGGGTTATCTGCAGCAGTTTCTGTCGTATGCCGATGCTTTGTCGCGGCTTGAGCATATGAATGGCGCCAACACGGCAACGGGCGATAAAGACGCGGCTCGCGCGGGACCAGCCAGGAAAAGCGGCCGGAGTAAAACGCGCTGACCTTCTACCTGAACGCGATCGTGAATACTCGAGTCTGGCCAGCCGCTATATCTACTCCCCGCATTGCACGTCCGGCCTCGGCACGGCGATGATCGCCGGGTATGTCCCCCGGTCGAGTTCAATGCGAGCGACAACGGCCATCGTTTCGTTGTCGATATCATCGTACACGCTGACCTTTTCATGCCGAAGACTGGTGATGCCCGTACAGGCGGACGCGCGGCCCTCGTCGGAAACGCGGCACTGGATCGGGTTGTCGGTGAGGTAGCGATATCTGTCGCGCTCGGGCGTTGCAAGATATTCGTGAACGCTTTGTGCCGAGCCGCCAACGCCAGTCACATACCCAATCGCGCACTGCTGCGTGGATGTCACGCCGCTCGCGGATGTCTGGGCTGTCGCTGTCGCACTCGTGGCGAGGACGGCCACCGCGAATGCCGATGCAAAGAAATATCTCATGATGCAGGTTGCCGTTGTCGGATCGAAGTGCTGGAATTGTACGGCTGACGGCTCGCCGGCGTGCGGCGCGTCCGAACTATACTGGGCGCCTGGAGGATTCAATGGCCGATAACGAAAGACTGCATCCGCTGCGCCCGTTCCTGAAAAACTGGGTTTGGGAGCATGGTCGAATTGGGACTCGCTATCTCGACTGTGTCGATGGCGCAATCAAGTTCGACGAAGGCAAGAAAGCGCATTTCGCCGCCGAGAAATACATCTACGTGCCTCTCGGCAAGGACGCGGAAGACACGGGCGCAACAGACGGCCCCGTGATTCAGGAAGCGGGACTTGCGCGATTCTTGCGGGCCGCGCAGTTGGGCACGCCAGCGGACGGCGGTTCCGTTACGGACGTTCAGCGCGCGGTGCAGGATTGCGTGGAACTCGGGCTGTTCAGTGCATATCAAGCCGAAGCCCGGGAGGCGTTTGCCCGCTATTCGGAAGAGCCCATGTTCGAGGACGAGATCCGCGCTGCGGTCGCGGACGACATTCGCCGCAGCTATGCCAGGACACGCGAACAACTGGCGCTGTACGATTTCAGCGTGCTTTACGGTTTGCCCGCGCCGCTGCTGATCAGCGAGACGCCTTTTATCGACTGGCGTGTGCGTGCCAATCCGGCGTTGCCCTATGTGTCGATGCCGCTCGGACCTTACTGCTTGCTGGTAGGCGCGCCGTCGGGCAGGAGCAGCCGCTTGGGTCCTGTAGTCTGGAAGGCCGCGAGCGCGATGGGCCCGCTGAAGGACCACAATCGCCATATCGCGGAGCATGCGCGCCTTTGGCTGGTGGCGACCACGGACGATCAACTGATTGCCGAGCAAAGTCGCTTTGCTGCTCCCGCCAGCGCAAGGAACGAGGATACGAAGCCATGACCCGGCGCTGATCCAATGCCCCGCCCCAAGTATCATATCGGTCTACTTCAGACCGCACAGGTGGATCAATGCACGAAGAGCGATGCGATGTTGCAGTTGTCGGACTTGGCGCCATGGGTGCGGCGACGCTTTATCAACTGGCCAGGGCTGGCGCTGACGTAGTTGGCATCGACCGGTTCGCGCCGCCGCACGATCAGGGTTCGAGCCACGGCGACACCCGCATCACGCGACTGGCAGTAGGCGAAGGCGCGGCTTACATTCCGCTTGTGCGCAGGTCGCACGCCATCTGGCGCGAGCTCGAAGCGCAAAGCGGCGAAGCGCTTTTCGAGCAATGCGGCGTGCTCGTGATGACTTCGAGCGAAGCGCCGGGACGGCACCACGGCGCAGACGATTTCACGGCGCAAACCATCGAACTCGCGCGACGTTACGGCATCGATCACGAGGTGCTCAAGGCATCGGAGATTCGCGCGCGCTTTGCGCAATTCGGGCCAATTCGCGACGACGCCACCGGTTACTTCGAACCCGAAGGCGGATTCGTGCGTCCGGAGCGGTGTATCGCCGCGCAACTGGATGCCGCCCGACAACACGGCGCAACGGTGGTCACGGGTGTGACCGTTTCTTCGATAGAGTCAGCGGGCGGCGGAGTTCGGGTCAAAACCGCCGACCGCACATTCGTGGCGAACAAGGTCGTCACATGCGCTGGAATGTGGTCCGCCGGTTTGCTGGGCGAACCGTTCAGCGCGTTGCTGAAAGTCTGCAGGCAAAAGTTGTTCTGGTTCAGGCTCGAAGCGCCGTCGATATTTGCCGAAGTCTCCCCGACTTTCATCCTTTCGGACGGTCCGTCGGAAACGGATATCTGCTACGGTTTTCCGCCCATTCCCGGCGAAAACAGCATGAAAATAGCGAGCGAGCAATATACGGGACTCGATTCCATTGACTCGCTGGATCGCACTGTTTCGCAGGCGGAAGTCGCGCAGATGTATCGGGATCATGTCCTGGGCAATTTCGCGGGCGTGACGCCTGAACTGGTCAAAGCCAGCGTTTGTACCTACACGGTTACGCCCGACTACGGATTCATTATCGACGACCACCCAGCGCTTGCGAATGTGACGGTGGTATCGGCCTGCTCCGGACACGGCTTCAAGCACTCCGCGGGAATTGGCGAAGCGGTGGCGCAGCGGTGCCTGACAGGCCGGAGCGACGTGGACCTTTCGGCGTTTTCGTTAAACCGCTTTCGTTAAGCATCTTCGCCAAACCATCTTGCGACCGGTAATATTTGCGTTTCTCAAAGCGCTGAGCACTCGCCATTTCCATCGAATTAGCCGTGGAAAGCCGCGCTTTTCACGCAATTGCTTTTTCACCCACGGCCTCACAATTCACCTATGCCAGCTTTCTTTGCAGGCAGCCTCAGGAAAACAATTCGGTTCGGGGATGAAATGAGCACGTTGATGTGGATCTTGTCTGTGTGGGCGATGGCTGCATTGCTTGTCGTGTTGTTCGTGCACGGCGCGAGTATCAAGTCGAAGCCGCCAGCCAAGCGCAAGCCGGCCGACGCACGCACCCCGGCAGATTCATCGGAGAATCTCCGCCGCATTTCCTTCGAAGGCTGACCGCTTCCAACAACGTCGGCCCCCAAAAAAGCCGCGCCCGTTTCTGGGCGCGGCTTTCGTTTTACAGCCGGTTCTTGCAGCTGGCTTTTGCAGTCAGCACGCTCAGTCCGCCGGACGCATCTTCGCCACTTCGGCATCCGATGGCTGCACGCTCGCGCCATCGACATACCGGTACGACGTCATCACGCCCTTGCCATCCTTCAACGCGGTCGTACCCACATACGCGCCCATGGTCGACTGATGGTCTTGCGCACGATACGAGATCGGGCCAAACGGTGTATCGACGGACAAGCCCTTGAAGGCTTCGGAAAGCTTCTCGGAATCGGTCGATTTGGCCTTCTTCAGGCCATTCGCAATGGACATCAGCGCCGAATAGCCGACCACCGATCCAACCCGCGGATAGTCATGATATTTCGCCTGATACGCCGCGACGAACTTCTTGTTCGCAGGGGTATCGATTGAATACCACGGGTAGCCCGTCACGATCCAGCCAACCGGCGCTTCAGCGCCCAGCGGATCGATATATTCAGGTTCGCCCGTCAGCAACGACACCACCGAACGGTCCTTGAACAAGCCGCGCGTGTTGCCCTCGCGCACGAACTTGCCCAGGTCGGCGCCGAACTCCACGTTGAAGATGGCGTCGGGCTTGGCGTCGGCGAGCGCCTGCGTGACCGCGCCCGCATCGAGCTTGCCGAGCGGCGCAGCCTGGTCGGCGACGAACTCCACGTCAGGCTGCGCAGCCTTCAACAAGCGCTTGAATGTCGCCACCGCCGACTGACCGTATTCATAATTCGGATACACCACGGCCCAGCGTTTCTTGTGGAGCTTCGCGGCTTCGGGCACGAGCATGGCGACCTGCATATACGTGGATGGACGCAGCCGGTACGTGTACTTGTTGCCGTCCTCCCAGACGATCTTGTCGGTCAGCGGCTCGGCGGCAAGGAAGAATATCTTGCGCTGCTTTGCGTAGTCGGCGAGCGCGAGACCGGTGTTCGAGAGAAAGCCGCCGAACAGCAACGAGACCTGCTCGCCGGTCGCCAGTTCCTGCGCAACGCGAACGGTGTCGCCCGGGTTGCCGTTGTCGTCGCGCGAGATGACTTCGAGCTTCTTGCCGTCTATACCGCCCGCCGCATTGACTTCGTCGAGCGCCATGTTCCAGCCATTCTTATATGGCCCGAGGAACGCCGGCTGCGCCTTGTAGCTGTTGATTTCGCCGATCTTGATGGTGTCGGCGGCAACCGCGCCGGTCGACGCCAGGGCGGCGGCCAACGGCGCAAGCATCAAAACGGTCAGGCACAGCCGCGATCCAGCACGCGTGGTCATAGTTGTTCTCTCCAGAGAGGGCATAGATTGATGCTGAGAAGGAAACCGCTTTATACACTGAGGTACGCACGCCGCACGGCTTCGTCGCGGGCAAGTTCATCTATGGTGCCGCTGAAGCGGATCTGTCCTTTCTCCAGCACATACGCGCGGTCGCTGACCAGTTCGGCGAAATGCATGTTCTGCTCGGAGAGAAGAATGGAGAGTCCTTCGCGCTTCAATTCGAGAATCATGTTCGCCATCTGTTCAACGATGATCGGCGCCACGCCTTCGGAAGGTTCGTCGAGCAGCACGAGATAGGGATTGCCCATCAGCGTGCGCGACACGGTCAGCATCTGCTGCTCGCCACCGCTCATCTGGCTGCCCGGACGGTTCGGCATTTCCCCAAGATTCGGGAACAGCTTGAAGAGCTTGCCGGGTGTCCAGCGCGGCGCGTCATCACGTGGCGGCTGGCGGCCGGTATCGAGATTTTCCATCACGGACAGATCGCCGAACACGCGGCGGTCTTCCGGCACGAACCCCATGCCAAGCCGCGCGATGCGATACGGCGGCAAGGTTGAAATTTCCTGGCCACGGAAACTGATCGCGCCACGCCGCGTGGGCAGCATGCCCATAAGGGCTTTCATGGTCGTCGATTTACCCGCGCCGTTGCGGCCCATCAACGCGACCACTTCACCGCGGCCGACTTCGAGCCCGACGTCATAGAGAATTTGCGCGCGGCCATAGAACGCGTTCAGGCCCGACACTTTGAGCATGGCCGTCATCGCGCCACCCCGTCTTCGGCCAGCGACGCGCGCGGCATGAACGATTTCCCTGTGCCGAAGTACACCTCGCGCACGCGCGGATCGTTGCGCACGGTCTGCGCGTCCCCTTCGCCGATCAGTTTGCCGCGTGCGAGCACGATGAGTTTGTCGGCATAAGCGAACACCACGTCCATGCTGTGCTCGGTGAACAGCACGCCGAGCTTGTGGTCGATCACGAGTTGCTTGGTCAGCGCCATGAGGTCGTTGCGCTCCTTGGGCGCCATGCCCGCGGTCGGTTCGTCCATCAACAGAAGTTTCGGCTTGTTGGCAAGTGCAATGGCAAGCTCGACGCGCTTTACGTCGCCGTATGCGAGCACGCCGCACGCACGTTTTGCATGCGCCGCCATGCCGACCTGTTCGAGCAACGCGAGGGCTTCGTCGGCATGCAGCGACGGCGCTGGTTTCCACATGTTGAATAACTGGCGATCGCGCGAGACCAGCGCCATCTGCACGTTTTCAATGACCGTCATGGAGTTGAACGTGGCCGCGATCTGGAAGGTCCGTCCAACGCCCATGCGCCAGATATCGCGCGGACGTTTTCCGGCGATCTCGTGGCCATCGAAAAGAATGGAGCCCGAGCTGGGTCTCGACTGCCCGTTGAGCATGTTGAAGCAGGTCGATTTACCCGCGCCATTCGGGCCGATCAGCGCAAGCAGTTGTCCGGCTTCGAGGTCGAAGGAAACATCGTCGACTGCCTTGAGGCCGCCAAACGATCTCGCCAGATTCGATACGCGCAGCAAGCTCATGACGCCTCCTTGGCGGGTTGCGGCGCTGCGCCGTGATCGGTGTCACGGCGGGAGTCGAGCTTGTGCTGCACGAAGCCCACGATCCCCTGCGGGAACGCAATCACGAGAACCAGGATTGCGCCGCCGAGCAGCGCCTGCCAGTAGTCGGTTTGACGCGCCACCGTATCCTGCAACCAGGTGAACACCGCCGCGCCCACAACAGGCCCGGTCAGTGTCTGCAAGCCGCCGAGCAGCACCATCACGAGGCCGTCGACCGAACGACCCACGCTGATTGCCTCCGGCGAAATGGAACCCTTAGAGAACGCATACAACGAACCGGCAAGCCCGCAAAACAAGGACGCAATAATGAACGCGACCCATTGAATACGCTTTACATCGATACCAATGGCTTCTGCCCGCAACACCGAATCGCGCGATGCACGCATGGCATAGCCGAGCGGCGAGAACAGCATGCGCCTGAGCATCCACACGCCGATCACGGCGAACAGCAAGGTCAGGTAGTAATACGCGATCGGCGAGCTCAGCCATGCCGATGGCCACAGGTTGAGAATGCCATTGCTGCCGCCCGTCACCGCGTCCCACTGGTACACGATCGACCACACGATCTGCGCGAAGGCGAGCGTCAGCATCGCGAGATAAACACCCGACAAACGCACGCAGAACCATCCGAATACCAGCGCGCCGACGCCCGCGAGGACGGGGCCCAGCACAATGGCCGCTTCCATCGGCAGGTTGAGGACTTTCAGGAATAGCGCTGCGCCATAGGCTCCGAGGCCGAAATAAGCGGCATGGCCGAACGAATGCATGCCGCCGGGTCCCATGATGAAATGCAGGCTCGTTGCAAACAGGACAGCGATCAGGATTTCAACCAGCAGCACGGGCATGTACGGAAACACGCCCGACAACAACGGCGCAAGCAACAGCACCGTGAGGACAATGCCAGCAAATATTTTCAGCCGCGAATCCGCGCGGCGCAGCGGCGTTTCGGCGAACGCCATGGTGCGAACGGCGGTCTGCGCGCGGCCAAGCAAACCCCACGGCCTTACAACCAGCACGATCGCCATCACAACAAACTCCGCCACGAGCGTGAACTTGCTGAGCGAGAACACCACGCCGCCAATGGTCACGTCGCCAATGCCAATGCACAGCGCCTTGATCTCCGCGATCAGCAACGCGGCCACGAACGCACCCGGAATCGATCCCATGCCGCCGACCACGACGACGACGAAGGCGTTGCCGATGGTATCGAGGTCCAGCGAAAGATTGGCCGACATGCGCGGCACTTGCAGCGCGCCGCCGAGACCCGCCAAGAACGCGCCGATAAAAAACACGCCCGTGAAAAGCCACGCCTGATTGATCCCGAGCGCGCCGAGCATTTCGCGGTCGCTCGTCGCGGCGCGCACGAGCGTACCGAGCCGCGTGCGCGTGAGGCCAAACCACAACACGGCGAGCACGATGGGACCGATCACGATCAGCGCAATGTCATAGGTTGGCAGCGAGTGGCCAAGCAGGCTGACCGCGCCGCCGAGCAAGGGCGCGCGCGGACCGAACAGGTCTTCCGGGCCCCAGATATAAAGCGCGGCATCGCGGAAAATCAGCACCAGCGCGAAGGTCGCGAGCAGGTGGAACAATTCGGGCGCCTGATAGATGCGCCTGAGCACGATCATTTCCACGAGCGCGCCGATCACGGCCACGACAATGGCTGCTGCAAGCATCGAGAGCCAGAAGCCTGCGACCGTTGAACCAAAGCGGCTCGTAATGCTATAGGCCACGTACACGCCAAGCATATAAAACGAGCCATGCGCAAAGTTGACGATACGCGTGACGCCAAAAATCAACGACAAGCCCGATGCAACCAGAAACATGGCGCATGCGTCCGCTAGTCCGTTGATGAGTTGCACAGCCAGATTCGACAACATGACGCCTCTATCGCTTGGGGTTCATCAGGAAGACGGCGCGCGTCTCGCGCAGCGCTGGATCAACTCATCAATACAAATGTACACACTCTAATTCTAGTCTTCTATGCAATGAGCATGCCTGTTTTTAGGCTAGTGGCTTTTACTAAGTATTTGGCTTAAACTCATTATATAAAAGGCATTTCACGCTGACGGATCGCTGACACTCGGACACTGCGCAGTCCCGCACTGCACCTTTAAAACCCAGCGTACACGCCATAGTCTCTTTTACGGTGCGAAGGTCCCGCTATTGGTGCAATGCCGCGACGCAGTGCAGCGGGGCATGACAGGTTATCGGCCGATTATAAGAAGTGTTGGACGAAAGGGCCTGAACCAACCGCGCGCCCCTACGAAGCGAATATTTAATGCGCGTGCTTCCGAACCCGCGCCGACGCCTGTTCAAGATCCTTCCACGGCGCTTCGTTTGGCGCAAAAGTCGCGCGAATATACGTCACGAGTTCCGCCATCTGACTATCGTCGAACGAATCCCTGAAGCCGGGCATGTAGCCGAGCGCGTCGGTCGCGGGTGCATCAATACCGTTTTGAATGACCTTCAGCAGGTTGTCCGGCGTGGATTCGCTCACGCTTGTATTGAGCGCAAGCAACGGACGCACGCCGAAGTTGCCGACACCGCCCGTCACCGCATGACACACCGCGCACGCGCCTTCGAAAATGCGGCGGCCACTGTCGAGGCCTTGCAGCGTGACGGCGTCGGGTTTGTGTTGCGCAACCTGCGTTGGTTTGGCGGCGTCGGACGTATCCGACAACGAAGCCACGTAATGCGCCATGGCGCGCACATCGGCTTCCGGCAGCGTCGACAGACTTGCGACGACCGGCGCCATCGGTCCTGCAGCAACACCGTGTTCGGGCGAGAAGCCGGTCTTGAGATAATCGTAGAGCGCCTGCTCGGTCCATTTGACCGGCGCTTTGGAGTTGCCGACAAGCGATGGCGCGACCCATCCCTCCGCGCTGCCGCCCGTCATGTACAAGCGGCCGCCCTTCTCCGCGCCTAACATGTTGCGCGGCGAATGACACGCGCTGCAATGGCCGGCGCCATCGACGAGATACTGGCCGCGATTCCATTGCGCCGAGCGCGTTGGGTCCGGCTTGAATTCGCCTTGCTTCAGATACAGCGCGTTCCATCCCGCCACCAGCGCGCGCTGGTTCAGCGGAAACGGCAGGCGCGTTGGCGGCGGCGCATTTTCGACCGCAGGTTGCGACATGAGATACGCGTAGAGCGCGGTCATGTCCGCTTCGCTCATCTTCGTGAACGCGGTGTAGGGAAACGCGGGATACAGATGATGCCCATCGCGCGAAATGCCCTGACGCATTGCGCGATCGAAGGCGGCGAACGACCAGTTGCCGATACCCGTCTTCGGATCGGGCGTGAGGTTAGTCGTGTAGACCATGCCGAACGGCGTTTCGAGGCCCAGGCCACCCGCGTTGACCGCGCCGCCGGGCGCCGTGTGGCAGACGGCGCAGTCGCCGAATTCGGCGACTTCCCGGCCACGCGCGATGGTGGCTTCGGACCATGTGGAGGCCAGTGGGCGCGCAATGGGTTCAATGGGTTCAATGGGTGCACGGAGCGGCCAGAGAGAGCACGCGAGGCCGATCACGCCGCCCACGCCACCCGCCGCCAGCAGCGCCTTCAGCGAGCGCCTGCCGCGCTTCGGCGCGCCCACGAACGACGACGCCGATCCATCCAGCGCCGCGCGCACGCGTTCCGGCGTGAACGGCGGCGCGCGAAAGCGCACGCCAGTTGCGTCGAAGAGCGCATTGGCGATGGCGGCCGCTGCCGGCGAAGCATCGATGCTTTCGGTCACGATCTCGGCAGGCAACGTTGAAGACGGCGCCAATGCCAGTTCGTGCGATACCGCCTGCGCGTCGGGCGTTTCATCGTGCGAGGGCCGCGCGGTGAGTTGCAAACCCAGCGCGCGTGAGGCCGCCGCCGCGATCAGCCGCGCTGGAACGCCAGCCATATTGCCCAGCCTTCGACGTCCGCTCGCGCGTCCCGCGGCCACGCGATTGACGGCCACGTCGCCCGTTAGCCGATTGACGTCGAGATCGACGATCCATGCCGAATACGCGGGCGTTTCGGCGTCGCGCTTGTGTTCGTCGAATGCGAAACCTCGGCCGTGGACAATCGCGGTATTGCGCGTTTGCCTGGGCTTGCCTCCCCACGCGGCGCGCTCGGCAATGGTGTCGATCAACGCGCGCGCGCCGTCCTGCTCCACGGGATCGAGATGATCGAGCCGGAACGACACGGGGTCGCGCTGATTGTCACGCGCAATTTCATCGATAAACGATTCGCGCGCGAATGTGTGCGCGGCATCCGGAATGAGTCCGGCCGGATCGTCGGTCAGCGACCGGGAACGGCGGGAGAAGTACGGCCCCAAGTCTTCAGCGGCAGACGCTTCGTTGCCTGAAGATCCTGGTATGCGCGCCTCGTATTGCCAGTCGTGCAGCGTGCCTGTGCTATCGAGCGAAGCGGCAACGGCGAACGTCGCTTCCCGCGCGTTCGCCGACGATAAATATCCACCGACACACACCGCGCCGCCCACTTCGTTCATCAACATGACGGCCGCCATGGCGGCGTGTGTTGCCAACGCCAGATCCGTAGCCTTGCTCTCGTCCAATGAATGGAATTCGAAGCGCCCGGCGGAAAATCCTGTCGCGGCAACAAGCTTCGAAAGCAAGTCTGCACTGGCCGGCGCACGCGTCCACAACGAAACCAGATCGCCATCCATGCGCGCAATCGCTTCGCATGGCGTGAAAGAATCCGAAGAGAGAGGCCATGCGTAATGCGCTTCGTGCTGAAGGTCCGAACGCGCGACGGGCAGCGAAGCAGCGTCCGCGCCTGCAATGGGAACATCGATCAGACGGCGCGCCGCGTCACATGCAAGCTCAAGCCGGCCCGCAACAAACGCAGCCACGCTCCCTGTGTGAATCCAGCGCACGCCTTCGGTCCGCAAGGCAGCAGCACGCTCCAGCAACGCGGCGTCGGCGTTCATCAGCACACATGCGTGAAGCATCGAATCGGGCAGCAGCACGGGCTGGCCGGAATCCCGTTCGCGCATGGCGTCCATTGCACGCGTCATTGATTCAGCGCCCTTCTTCGCGTTTCAGGTACTCGATCGCGCGATGCACGGCCTTCATGATCTCGATGTGCGTGCCGCAGCGGCACAGGTTGAAGCGCAGCGCGTCGCGGATCGCGGCGTCATCGGGCTCGGGATTGCGATCGAGCAGCGCCTTCGTGCTCATGATCATGCCGTTCAGACAATAGCCGCACTGCGCCGCCTGTTCGTCGATAAAAGCACGCTGGATGGGATGCAGCGCATCCAGCGTGCCGAGCCCTTCGAGCGTCACCGTTTCCCGGCCGACCGCCGCCGCAACCGGCACCACGCATGAACGCGCGGGACCGCCGTCGAGCAGGACCGTGCATGCGCCGCATTGCCCGAGGCCGCAGCCGTACTTCGGGCCATTCAATTCGAAATCGTTGCGCAGCACATAGAGCAAGGGCGTGTCGCGCGTCACGCCTTCGAGCGTGCGCGACGAACCATTGACGGTCATGGTCAATGGTTCGGGAGCCGACGACGCAGATGCGGACACGCTCATGTTTGATTTATCGGAATCAGACCGCAGCTACCGATGCCTGTTTCGCCGCCGGCGCCTTTAACGGCTCGTTGAATACATCATACGCAAACACCCATGCCGGATCTTCGTTCGTGCGCAGCCACGTGTTGTTGTGCGAGACCAGTTGCACCTTCGAAGCACGCTCCGCGCGATTCGCTTCATACAGCGCGAACGCGCTGGCGTAGTCGTTCACACCGACCTCGTCCAGGCAGCGCGTCAGCATGGCCGCATCTTCGATTGCCATGGCCGCGCCCTGCGCCATATGCGGTTTCATTGGATGGCAGGCGTCGCCAAGCAGCACCAGGCGGCCGCGGCTCCACAACGGCAAGGGATCGCGCTCCAGCAGCGGCCACTTCGTGACTTCCGGCGTGGCGTCGATCAGCTTTTGCACCGAAGGATGGTAACCCGCGAAAACTTCGCGCATCTCGTCGCGGCTGCTCGGCGCAACCGATTGTCCCGCCGGCCACTCGGCTTGCGGAACGCCGGTCACGTAATAGATTTCATCGCGTTTGGACGTGACGTAATACACCATCATATGACGATCTTCCGACCACCACTTCACGCACAGATCGAACGGATCGGCGCCGAGCAGCGACGCCGGAAAGACGGCGCGGTGCGCCACATAACCCGTATAACGCGGCGGTTCGGCGCCCAGCAGATGGTCGCGGATCTTCGAATTCACGCCATCCGCGCCAATCACAATGTCAGCCGTCTCCACGCTGCCATCGGCAAACGTGAGGCGCACATCCTTGCCGGTTTCTTCGATCTGGGTCAGGCACTTGTTGAACTCGATGGTGCCAGGCTCGACCGCCTCGGTCATCAGCGCATGAAAGTCGCCGCGATGCACCGTGAGATACGACGCGCCGTATTCCTTCTCCGCGAAGTCGCCAAGCGGAATCTGGGCAATCGCTTCGCCGCTTTTCCAGTCGCGGCTGTACCAGAAGTCCGGATGCGATCCCATGACGTTGAGCGCATCTTCGCAACCGATGCGACGCATGATCTTCATCACATTCGGTCCGAGATGAATGCCTGCGCCAAGACGCGAAAACGCCGGAGCCTGCTCGTACAGACGCACTGAATACCCGGCGCGCTGCATCAACGCGGCTGCCGCCGTTCCTCCGAGGCCCGCGCCAACAATCGCGATACGGGGTGTGCTCATGATGATCTCTCCATGTCTGGCGCTCGGGCAAAAATTGCTTCAGCCGAGCCTGTTGAATGAACTGATATCGAGTGTACACATTGAATTATTTTGGGTAAAGAAAATTTGCATTTGATCCAGTCAAGTGCGAACAAGCCCTTTATAGGTGCGATTTATCAGGGTTTTCACCAACATAAAGCATGCGTGCACCAGCAAAAAATATTTGTGGAAACTTGTTATATTCCAATGTGTACACTAGAATTTCCTGACGCAATCAACGCACCGCATCGCGCATCCAAGCACTGAACCTATCAAGCCGCCCCGCGTGGCTCACGAAATACGGAGTCGAACAGATGAGCAAGAACTTCCGCATCGGCCAGATCGTGCCGAGTTCGAATACCACGATGGAAACCGAGATCCCGGCCATGCTGCTCGCGCGCCAGGCCATCCGCCCGGAGCGCTTCACGTTCCATTCGAGCCGCATGCGCATGAAGAAGGTGGTGAAGGAAGAACTCGCGGCCATGGATGCGGAATCGGACCGCTGCGCGCTGGAACTGAGCGACGCGCGCGTGGACGTGCTGGGCTATGCGTGCCTCGTCGCGATCATGGCGATGGGACATGGTTATCACCGGGTTTCCCAAAAGCGGCTGCACGAACGTACGGTCGAAAACGGCGGCTCGGCGCCGGTCATCACGAGCGCGGGCGCGCTAGTCGAAGCACTGAAGGTCATCAAGGCAAAGCGTATTGTGGTGGTTGCGCCCTACATGAAGCCGCTGACGGAACTCGTGGTGGATTACATCCGCTCGGAAGGGTTTGAAGTCGTCGACTACCGCGCGCTCGAAATTCCCGACAATCTGGATGTCGGCCGCCACGACCCGCGGCTCTTGCCGGAAATCGTGAAGACGCTGGACTACAAGGACGTGGATGCAATCGTGCTGTCGGCCTGCGTGCAGATGCCGTCGCTCGCCGCCGTGCCGCAAGTCGAGGCCATGACCGGCAAGCCGGTGATTACGGCGGCGATTGCGACCACCTACGCCATGCTGCGCGAGCTCGATCTCGAACGCGTGGTGCCGGGCGCGGGCGCGCTGCTCTCCGGCGCATATTGACCGCGCCGTTGAACCTTTCATTGAAAGCTTTCGACTCATCTACGGACCCCGCGATGGACTCAACCTTGCTCTACGGCGCGAATGTCAATGCCAATGGCATTCGCCAGCATTTCCTGCGCTATGGGGGCGCCGACGGCGTGCGCGCCGGCCGCCCTGCCGTGATCCTGATTCCGGGCATCACGAGCCCCGCAGTGACGTGGGGGTTTGTCGGCGAAGTGCTTGGCCGCCAGTTCGATACCTACGTGCTCGATGTCCGCGGCCGGGGTTTGTCGGAGGCATCGGCCACGCTCGACTACAGTCTCGACGCGCAAGCCGCCGATGTCATCGCGCTGGCTCAGGCGCTCGGCCTCGAACACTATGCGCTCGTTGGCCACTCGATGGGCGCCCGCATTGCCATCCGCGCCGCCCGCAGCGCACCTGAGGGCCTCACGCGCACGGTGCTGGTCGACCCGCCCGTATCCGGTCCCGGCCGCCGCGCGTATCCGGCGAAACTGCCGTGGTACGTGGATTCGATCCGCCTCGCCCTCAAGGGCATCGACGCCGAAGGCATGCTCGCCTTTTGTCCGACCTGGACCGAAGAGCAACGGCGCCTGCGCGCGCAATGGCTCCATACCTGCGACGAACGCGCGATGCTGACTTCATTCGAAGGTTTCCATACCGACGATATCCATGCCGATCTGCCGCACCTGCGCGTGCCGTCGCTACTCATCACGGCGGCGCGCGGCGACGTCGTGCTCGACGAAGACGTCAAGGAAATGCAGGCGCTCGCACCCGGTCTGCTGCATACGCGCGTGCCGGACGCCGGCCACATGATCCCGTGGGACAACGAAGCCGGCTTCTACGCAGCATTCGGCGATTTCCTCGGCGCAAAGCTTATTTAAAGGAGCTGTCATGCCTATCAGCGATTACGAAATGATTGCCGCGTGGAAAGAGGTGCTGACGTTGTCGAAGCTAGAAGCCGGCCAGACCGTCACCATTCTCACGAGCGCGTCCACACATCCGCAGACGCTGTCGAGCGCGCTGATCGCCACGCAGTCGATGGGCGCTATCGTCAACCGGCTCGACCTGTTGCCGGTAAATGGCGAAAAGGCGTTGAGCCGCGACTCGCTCGCGTATCTCGGCACCACGCCGCTGACCGGCAATCACGCGGCCATCGCGGCGTTGAAGGAAAGCGATCTCGTGCTCGACCTGATGACGCTGCTGTTCTCGCCCGAACAACACGAGATCCTGAAAACGGGCACGAAGATCCTGCTCGCCGTCGAGCCGCCCGAAGTGCTCGCGCGCATGGTCCCGACCGCAGCCGACCGCACGCGCGTGCGGGCGGCGGCGGCGCGCATCACGGCGTCGCGTGAAATGCGCGTGAAGTCGAGCGCCGGCACGGAACTGGTTTGTCCGCTGGGCGAATTTCCGGCGATCTCCGAATACGGTTTCGTCGATGAACCCGGGCGCTGGGACCACTGGCCAAGCGGTTTCGTGCTGACGTTCCCGAACGAAGGACAGGCGAGCGGACAGATTGTGATCGATCGCGGCGACATCCTGCTGCCGCAGAAAAGATACGTGAACGACCCGATCACGCTGACCGTTGAGAACGGGTATGCAACGCGCATCGATGGCGGCGTGGACGCCGCGTTGCTCAGCGATTACATGGCGTCGTTCAATGATCCGGAAGGTTACGCGATCTCGCATATCGGCTGGGGTCTGCAGCCACGCGCACGCTGGTCGACGCTCGGGCTTTACGACCGCGAAGCGACCATTGGCATGGATGCGCGTGCGTTCGAAGGCAACTTCCTGTTTTCTCTCGGA
Source organism: Caballeronia sordidicola (assembly GCF_001544455.2). Taxonomy (GTDB): domain Bacteria; phylum Pseudomonadota; class Gammaproteobacteria; order Burkholderiales; family Burkholderiaceae; genus Caballeronia; species Caballeronia sordidicola. Next base: position 36,333 of record NZ_FCOC02000016.1, on the reverse strand, counting down.
CCGAATAACGAAGCCGGCGGCAAGCGCACCACGACATGCCATATCGACATTCCGCTGCGTCATTGCGACGTGATGCTCGATGGCGAAGCCGTGGTTCGCGACGGCGTGGTGATGGACCGCTGACACAATCCTGAATCGGAGCATTTGAATGAGCGACATCCAGAGCCATGCGGAATCCGGCGTCTACAAGCAGCAGGGATTCGGTACGCCATTGCCGGTGAAAGGCAATATCGGCTTGCTGATCGTGGACTTCGTGGTCGGCTTCGCGGACCCGAAGACCTTTGGCGGCGGCAATATTGCGCCGGCCATAAACCGCACCACGCATCTGCTTGCCGCCGCGCGACGCCATGAATGGCCGGTTGCGCACAGCCGCATCGTCTATGCCGCCGATGGCAGCGACGACAACGTCTTCTCGCTGAAAGTCCCGGGCATGGCAACGCTGACCGAGGATCATCCGAACAGCGCCATTGTGCCGGAACTCACGCCGGCGGCCGGCGAACTCGTTGTGCGCAAGACGGTGCCGTCCGCATTCTTCGGCACGCAGCTCGCGCCGTGGTTATCGCAGCGCGCGGTTCAGACGTTGATCGTGGCGGGCGCGGTGACGAGCGGATGCGTGCGCGCAAGCGTGGTCGATGCGATGTCGCATGGCTTTCGGCCGCTGGTCATTTCCGATTGTGTCGGGGACCGCGCGATCGGCCCGCACGATGCAAATCTCTTCGATATGCAGCAGAAATACGCCGCCGTGATGACGCTGGATGAAGCGCTTGCCGCCATCGAAAATCGATAAGAACACTCTGGTCCGAACGCTCGAGAAGCGCGGCTGAATCAACGCGATTTACCTCGAAAATGTCCCGCGGATCCGGCCTGCGGGACGCTTCAACACGCCTGAAGTAAAAATTATAACTATCTGATTTATAACGATATTTTGTTATAAAAACATTGCATTCCGGATTTTGATTTCGTAACTTTGCAGGTGCCGCGACGCTTAAGTTTTGCACCTTGCACAGCGTGGTCGTCGCCTCTTCGCGGAACTCGCTCTGCCCGCGCCTACAACGAATCACCCAGCCAAAATCCATGAGTCAGTTCTCGCGTTCGCCTTATCCACACAACCGGATGTTCAAGCTCGCAGCGGCAACCGCCGCGGCGATTAATTGCGTGCTTCCGTGACGGCGACCGCCGGGCAGTTCGCCGGAACGCTCGGGCTTTATCACCTGTTCTGACCTGTCACAGCACCTTATTTACAGCACCTTATTTACAGCGATTCCCAGGAGACACCTCATGTCGACCCCGATCACGGACACTGCGCGCGGCACGCTGCACACCGACGCCCAGGCGGAACGCGAGCTATACCGAAAGCTCACGTGGCGGCTCATTCCGTTCTTTTGCCTGTGTTATTTCTCGGCCTACCTGGACCGCGTGAACGTGGGCCTCGCGAAGTTGCAGATGCTCGATGCGCTGCATTTCAGCGACACCGTCTATGGACTTGGCGCGGGCCTCTTTTTTGTCGGCTACATTCTTTTCGAAGTACCGAGCAACCTGGTCTTGCAGAAGGTCGGCGCGAAGCTCTGGATTGCACGGATCATGGTCACGTGGGGCATTCTTTCCGGCCTCACGATGTTCGTCAAAACGCCCGGCCAGTTCTACGTCCTGCGCTTCATGCTGGGCGTGGCCGAAGCTGGGTTCCTGCCCGGCGTGCTGCTGTATCTGACGAACTGGTTCCCCGACGCACGGCGCAGCAAGATCATCGCGCTCTTCATGATGGGGTTGCCGCTGTCGAGCTTGATCGGAGGCCCGTTGTCGGGCTGGATCCTGACCTTCTTCGACGGCATGCACGGCTGGCAAGGATGGCAATGGTTGTTCGGGCTGGAAGCGTTGCCGTCCATCGTATTGGGCGTGCTGGTGTTCTTCTATCTGCCGAACACCGTGGAATCCGCCAGGTTCCTCGATCACGACGAGCGCCAGCGCCTGAAGCACGATCTCTCGCAGGAATCGCATGCGGGCAAGCGCCACAGGCTGCGTGACGCATTCACGGACCCCAAGGTGTGGGCACTCGGACTGATCGATCTGTGTGTACTGCTGGGCACGTATGCCATCAGCTTCTGGCTCCCGAGCATCATCCGTGATTCGGGCGTCAAGAGTGCGCTGGAAATCGGCATGCTGACCGCTATTCCAAATGCGCTCGCCGTGGTCATGATGCTGGTGACGGGCGCGAGTTCGGACAAGTACCGCGAACGCCGCTGGCATATCGTCGTACCGTTTGCGTGCACGGCGTTTGGCCTGATTGCCAGCACGTTCTTCAGCGGCAGCACGGCCATTACGGTGATCCTGTTGTCGATTGCGAATGCAGGCGTTGCCGCTGCCATGCCTGTGGTGTGGGCGCTGCCCTCCACGTTCCTGCGCGGCACCGCGGCGGCGGCAGGCATTGCGTTCGCGTGTTCGATTGCGAATCTCGGCGGCTTTGCAAGCACCTACGTACTCGGCTGGATGAAGGACGCAACGCACAGCATGAGCGCTGGCTTGATCACGTTCGGCTTCCTGATGCTCGCCGGATGTCTCTTGGCGTTGGCGATGCCCAAGAGTATTGTTAATCGATAAGCGCATTTTCAGGAAAACGCGTCATGCCAAATGCAGGAGCGCCTACCCGAGGTGAACTGCTCGCCCGCAACGGCTGCCTGAGCATTGTCAGGCAGCCGGCGGCGCCGGTAAAACCCGCTCCCGGACAACCGGGCAGCGGGTCTTCCTACGTTCAGGACACGCCGGAAATCTTCGTCGCAGTGCTGGACGATGGACGAATTTTCGCGTTCAACGGTCACGTGGATCTGGGAACGGGCATACGCACGTCGCTCGGGCAGATCGTGGCGGAAGAACTCGACGTGCCCGCCGCGCGCGTGCAGATGATCCTGGGCGATTCGACGGAAGTGCCCAACCAGGGGCCGACGATCGCGAGCGCGACGATCCAGATTTCGGCGGTGCCGCTGCGCTTCGCTGCGGCCCAGGCGCGGCTTGCGCTGATCGGGATCGCGGCACAAACGTGGGGCCTGAGCGCGGACCTGCTCCGCACCGGCGACGGCTGCGTGATCGCGCCGGACAACACCCGGCTCACATTCGGCGCACTGCTTGAAGGGCGCCGCGTGACGCTTGCGCTCGACAACACCGTCGCGGTGAAAGACCCGTCGGCGTATCGCATTGTGGGGCGTTCGGCGCCGCGCGTCGATCTGCCCGCCAAGGCAACTGGCGCGCTCACCTTCGTGCACGACATGCGCGTGCCCGGCATGCTGCACGGGCGCGTGGTGCGGCCGCCGTATGCGGGGCACGATTGCGGCGAGTTCATCGGCAAGATGCTGCTCGACGTGGATCTTGCGTCGGTGGAAGCGTTGCCGGGCGTGCGGGGTGTCGTCGCGATCGGCGATTTTGTTGGCGTAGTCGCCGAGCGCGAGGAGCAGGCCATCCGCGCCGCCCGCGCGCTGCGTGTCACATGGCGCGCGTTGCCTTCGCTGCCCTCTCTGAATGATCCGGCCAGGGCCATATCGAGCGCGCCCGCCAGGCGGCGTTTGCTGCTGGAAGAAGGCGACGTGGAATCGGTCCGAGGTCAGGTCAATACCACTACGCTCGCGCGCACCTACGTCTGGCCGTACCAGATGCATGGGTCCATAGGACCATCGTGCGCGCTGGCGGACTATCGCGATGACCACATCACCGTGTGGTCGGGAACACAGAATCCGCTGAGCTTGCGCTACGACCTGTCGGTTCTCGTGGACCGCGCGGAAAGCGATATCAATATCGTGCGCATGGAAGCCGCCGGATGCTACGGCCGCAATTGCGCCGACGACGTCTCCGGCGACGCGCTGCTGCTTTCCCGCGCGATGCGTTGCCCGGTACGCGTGCAGCTAACGCGTGCCGATGAACATCAATGGGAACCCAAGGGAACGGCGCAAGTGGTGGACGTGACCGGCACGGTGTCGGACATGGGCGAGACGCTGGGTTATGAATTCGCGTCGCGTTATCCGTCCAACGATGCACCGCTGCTCGCGCTGCTGCTCACGGGCGCAACGCCTGCCGAACCTCGCGTTTTCGAAATGGGCGACCGCACGGCGGTTTCGCCCTACACGTTCAAGCATCGGCGCTTCGTGTGCAACGACATGGCGCCGCTCGTGCGCGCGTCGTGGTTCAGGGGGGTATCGGCGCTGCCGAACTCGTTTGCGCACGATGTGTTTATCGATGAACTCGCGTTCGTGACCGGCGTCGATCCGCTCGAATTCAGGCTGCGTCATCTGGAGGACGAACGCGCGCGGGAGTTGCTGGAGGCAGTCGCCACGCGTGCCGGCTGGCAGCGCCGCGTCACGCGCAACGACCCGGACGCGCGCGTGCTGCAAGGACACGGCGTGGCGTACGCGCGTTATGTACACAGCCGCTTTCCGGGTTTTGGCGCGGCGTGGTCGGCGTGGATCGTGGATCTGGAAGTCGACCGTGTGACCGGCGAGATTCGCCTGAAGCGCGTGACCGTTGGACAGGATACCGGCACGGTGGTCAACCCGGATGGCGTGCGCCATCAGATTCACGGCAACGTCATCCAGACGCTCAGCCGTACTCTGAAAGAGCGTGTTCGCTTTACCGATGGTCTTGTCGCGAGCCGCGAATGGGGCAGTTATCCGATCCTGACGTTTCCGGAATTACCCGCTGTCGATGTCGTGCAGATGGAACGTCAAGGCGAACCGCCGCTGGGTTCGGGTGAATCGGCTTCGCTGCCGGGCCCGGCGGCAATCGCCAATGCATTGTTCGATGCCACCGGCGTCAGGTTCCGGGAAGCGCCGTTCACCGCCGACGTGGTGCGCGCGACGCTGCAGGCGGCGATGACGGCGGTTTAGAACACGGCGTTGCAAGGCGCCGCCCTCGTTCCGAGTCCCATGTTCCGTCAACGCCGGCCCGAATTTCCAGCCTCGGACTAGAAGCGCATCCCCACGCCGATACCCACCACCAGCGGATCGATCTTCAGCGAACCGAGCGACGTGTCTCCCGCGGAAGCACTCGTGCGCATCCAGATCTTCTTGATATCGGCATTCACGAACAGATTGCGCGCGACCTGCACGTCAACGCCGGCCTGAAGCGCGGGGCCAAAGCTCGAGTTCTTGATGGAGACCGGCGTATCTCCGGCGTGCAGCCCGTTGTTGTAGAAGAGCGTGTAGTTCAAGCCCGCACCGACATAAGGACGCACCTTGCCCGCGGCATTGAAATAATATTGAAGCAGCAGCGTGGGCGGCAACACGTTCACCCCGCCGAGCGCGCCCGCGTTGGATGTCACCTGGTGGCGTGAGGTCGCGAGAATGAGCTCGACCCCAATACTCGGGCGCACCATATAAACAAAATCAAGTTCAGGGACGATGGCGTTATTGACGCCCGTCCCAATAGCGCCCAGCGTTCCGCCCGCCGAAACATCAGGCTGAATGCTGATCGCCCTGACGCGCGCGAGAATGTCGCCCTGATCCGCATGAACAGACGAACTTGCCGTTGCCAAAACAGCGCAGGCAAATGCGATTGCGATGGATATGTTCTTCTTCAAAATTCACCCCGTTTCTTGGTCCGGCGTCGAATGAAATCGCCATAACAAGATTTTCTATGGAGGTGGATTTTGTCGTTTGATATGGATCAGCGAATGTATTACGGGCTGCGAACTTCGTTGAGCATGTCTATAAAAACCCACAGGCTCGTGCAGACAGCACTCCGGTCTTCCCGCTAATTCTCCTCTGCTCGCGTCATCGCCTTCAGCAAATAGACGATTGCCACACGCTCGGCCGGATTCAGTCCGCCAAATGTCTGCTCGCTGACCTGCTTGGCGAAGGGAATGCTTTGATCGATCAACGCGAGGCCTTCAGGCGTGGTGCGAACGATAAGCTTGCGTCCATCGAGCGGATCAGGCGAGACCACGATCAGCGAGCGCGCCTTGAGCCGCTCGACCACGCCGCGGATGGTCGCCTGGTCGATTGCGGTCGCCTTCACAATATCGTTGAGCGAGCAGGATTGCTGTTCCTTCACCGCGCACAACGTCACGAACTGCGCGGCGGTCAGGTCCGAATCTGGAATGGCCGCCTGGAAAATGGCGACGTGGCGCTGATACGCGCGCCGCAGCAGATGGCCGATCTGCTCGGAGAAGTGATACTCGTCAACGCCGGGAATGGTCGGCGAAGCGGGAACGGCTGCATCGGCGCGAACAACCGGAGCGGAAAGGAATTTTTTAGCCATACGGCAATTGTAGCGTACACATTATACCTCCGGCGATGTACCCCGCAGCGATCAATCGTCGCGGTCAAGGTATGAAAACCGTGCGGCGCAAGCTGTCCGCGTTGTCCCAATGCGCGCCGAGATCCGCCAGAGGCACGGCATGGGTCGCGATCTGCAATCCAGCGGGTGCGGCTGCCTCGAATACGCCCAGCATGGCATTTAGAAGACGCGGCAGCGGGACGCTGCCAATTCCGCTGCCGAGCAGGGTGATCGCCGCCGCGCGCAGGACGGCGGACGGCAACGGGATCTCCGCGCCGCCAATCGAACCGATCTGGATGAAGCGCACTGGATGATCGTCAGGCGAGGCCTTCGCCGCCGCAATCAACAGCGACCGGGCGGTCGCGCCCCACAAGTAATCCAGCACGACATCCACGCCTTCGCGAAACTGCGATTCGAATGCTCCGTTCAGCGCGCCCTCGTCCTGCGCCAGTGAAATCGTCACATCCGCGCCGGCCGACTTCAACGATGCCAGCGCATCCGTGCGCCGGCCCGTAGCGATGATCTTCCGCGCGCCAAGCCACTTCGCGACCTGCACGGCGAGGCGGCCGGAACTGCCCGTTGCACCGTTCACGAGCACGGTTTCTCCCTTCACGAATCTAGCCCGTTCCACCAGCGCCGCCCAGGACGACATGCCCGGAATCGCAATCGCCGCGGCCGTGACGTCATCTATTGCATCGGGCAAGAGAACGCAATTCGCTTCCGGCGCGATGCTGTATTCGGCCATCGAACCGAACGGGTCTTGCGGCTTGAAGAAATAAACGCGGCGCCCGTCTTCCAGACGCCCGGTGCCATCGACGCCCGCAACAAACGGAAATTTCCCCACCGACGAATAGTGCGACCCCGATGCCTTGGACCGCGTGACGTGACTGAGCGCGGACGCGGTGACTTCAATCAGCCGATGACCCGCTATGGGAACAGGTTTATCGAAATCGGCGTAAGCGGGACCAGTTCCTGGCGCTTTGACGACTGCAGCTTTCATGGCGTTTCCCTCGATGTGTGAGTTTGACTGATGCGCAGGTCAATGTGCATCGACCCAATTGCGCAGCGCGGTATCGCGAATGTCCAGTACATCGAACAATCCGACGGCGCGCAGCGCGGGCAATGCTTCGAGCATGTCGGTCTCGGCTTCGGCGCGGGCGCTTGCGGATGTTTCGGAATTTGTCCAGACACGCGCATTCGCGAGAAATGCCGCGACGGTGCCTTTGCGGATCGTCGTACCGCCAATGTCGGCTTGATTGATGTGGTCAGGAAGGATGTCTTCGGCTCGCATTGTGATTGCCTCCGGTGCAGTAGGAATGAAGCCAGTTTAGGCGTGCGAAAGCGGCCAGTCTCCGGTATAAATGCCAATCGATACCGCATTTCAGCCATGACATCCTATTTGATCCGACCGGACCTCGTGACCTCGCCCGACGGTCCGTTCCTTGCCGCGGCCGAACTGACGCAGGCCGAGGCGCGCGAGACGCCGCCGCACAGCCACGCGCGCGGACAACTCATGGGCGCGTTGAGCGGACTGATGTCGGTCGGGCTCGACAATCAGAACTGGGTCGTCCCCGCCGTCCATGCAATCTGGATTCCGCCGCATTGCGTTCATTCAGTGCGCTCGTACGGGCCGTTTTCCGGCTGGAGCGTTTTTATCACCGAGCCGCGATGCGCGAACTTGCCGGGCGCGCCCCGTGCAATCAGGACCACGGCGTTGCTGCGCGAAGCCGTGAGACGTGCCGCGACGTGGCCGGGCGCCGAACTCGATCAGACGCAGGCGCGCATCGCGGAAGTGGTCATCGACGAACTGCGGGCATCGAAAGAAGAATCGCTGGCGCTGCCGCGCCCTGAAGATCCGCGGCTCATCCGGATCACGGACGCGCTGGCGGCTGATCTGTCGGATAACCGCCGTCTCGAGGAATGGGCGGCGTGGGCGGGTCTCGCACCGCGCACGCTGAGCCGCCGTTTTTTGGCGGAGACCGGCTTGAGCTTCGCGCAATGGCGTCAGCAAGCGCGCGTGCTTCGCGCACTGGAACTCGTGGCGGACGGGGTCGCGGTGACCACAATCGCGCTTGAACTCGGCTACGAGAATGTCAGCGCGTTTATCGATATGTTTCGCCGGGCGCTGGGGACAACGCCGGGGCGGTATCTGGCGGCGGAAGAAACGAACGATAATGCGGGCGCTTGAACTGTCCGCTTGTTGCAAGTCGGTTGCGCCCGTTCAATGCCTCACAAAGCCGGTGGCGTGGCGCATTCTATTGTTGGGTTTGCGCGGCGCCGGCACCCGGCTTCACGCTGCCATCGGCTTGCGGGACTTCCACGGGCTTGACTTCGACTGGCGCGGTGCCGTTCTCTTTCAACCCGAGCTTGTCAGCGGTCTTGGGCGATACGTCGACTATCCGATCCTTCACATAAGGGCCGCGATCCCTGATTTCGACCACTTCGTTCTTGCCGTTTTCCAGATTCGTTACGCGGGCCTTCGTGCCAAGCGGCAGCGTTTTGCTGGCAGCGGAATTCGTTTGCGGATTCATGGGCGTTCCGTCAGCCATCTTTTTCGAATAAAACTTCTGGCCGTAGTACGAGGCTTCGCCTTTGCGGGCTTTCCCGGTGCGATCAAGACTGTGATGGCGGCTTGCCTTTGCGCCTGGCTGGCTGGCAGCGGTCGATACCGGCGGTTGCGCGTGAAGCGCCGTGCTCAGGCAACATGACATGACCAGAAGCACCAGCCTTCCAAGAACATCGTTCATTTGCCAAGTCCTCGTCCGCGCGTCAAAACGGCATTGAAATAGCCCTATCGTGGATCCACGGCTTTGAGAAGACTGGCACGCCGGCGCACGATGTCTGTACGGTATCGCACCGAGTTAAACGCGCGCGAGAAGGCGACTGCCAAATGCATCAAACATGCTTGTAGTAAAACGTCGTCGCGCAGAACGTGCCATGCGGCATCAACGCGCATTTCGGCACAACGCCCACACGTTGCCACCCTGCCTTTTCATACAGACGCTCGGCATCTCCACCTGTCACGGTATCGAGCACAAGCACGCTCTTGCCTTCCGCTCGCGCGGTGTCTTCGGCGGCTTTCATCAGCCGTTGCGCAATACCCCTGCGTCGAGCGTCGCGACGCACCAGCATCTTGGCAACATCAGCACGATGCGGCTGGTTCTCAGGTTGCGCCAGGACCAATTGCACCGTGCCAACAACATGGCCGCCGCTATCTTCCGCGACCAGCAACGCACGTTCGCCGCAGACAACTCCTTGCGCCACGGCGCGCCAGAACGCCAGTGCTTTCTCGCGCGACAGCGGTAACATGAAACTGACCGAGGCACCGCCCTCGACGCAATCAATCAATACATCGGCCAGGCTTTCCACGTAGGACGCAGCTTCATTTGAGCCGATGCGACGTACGTTTATGTCGTTGCTCATGCTTTTCTCCGGGCATGAATAAAGGGATCGATCCAGGCTTGCATCTTAGCCGTTACCGGGTCTCTTCTATGTCGGGCGAGCATCTTTCAATGCTCGCCGATAATCGAACGGGACGTAGTCATAGCCTTGGATGCGCGGTCGGCTTTCGTCCAACGAATGCCTGCAACCATTATTCGCCCGGCTGTTCTATCAATATAATTTTTGATCATTTGCATTTCGCATGCTTGCACCGCAAGAATGCAATTTCTGCATTCATCGATATCGATCTGCCGGCTCATGGAAATTCGCCAACTCGAAGCGTTTGCCGCCGTCATGTCCGCCGGAAGCGTCACTGCTGCCGGGCGTCTGCTTGGACGCTCGCAGCCGGCAGTGTCGCGCTCCATCCAGGAACTCGAAGCGGAGATCGGTTATCCGCTGTTCCAGCGTTTTGGCCCGCGCGTGGCGCCTACGCGCGAAGCGTCCGAGCTTTATCAGGACGTCGAACGCACGCTGGCAAGCCTGCGTCAGGTCAAGTCGCGCGCGGCGCAGATCGCGCTGAACGCGCCGCCGCCGCTGACCATTGCCGCAACCTCCGCGCTCGCAGCGGGTCTCGTGCCCCATGCGTTGGCGCGGCTCAGCCAGACGCATGCAATCGAATCCGTGCACTTGCGCAGCGCCGCACCGGAACAGGTGGTCGATGCAGTCCTGAACGGCATGGTCGACATGGGTGTGTCAAGCCTGCCGCTGGAACATCGCGGCGTGCTCGTGCATTGGATCGGCGAATCGGCGTGCGTGGCCGCCGTGCGCGCCGACGATCCGTTGGCAAGATCGAAGCGAATTGCGTTGAGCGACTTTGGCGGCCGTCGCCTTGTGACAATGCAGAACCCCTACCGGCTGCGGCCGCGTCTGGATGCCGCGTTCGCACAGGCAGGCGTGCGCACCGCGGGTGTGATCGAAACAAATTCGTCGCTGAACGCGCTCGGCGCCGTGCGCGCGGGGCTTGGGCTTGCTGTGCTCGAACCCGTGACGGCGCGCGGGCTGCCCGTGGAAGGGGTCGTGCTGCGCCCGCTCGATATCCGCATCCCGTTCCTGTTCGGCGTCATCACGCCCGAATTCCGGCCGCCGGGAGCGGCGACTCTGGCCGCGGCCGAGGCGCTCATGCACGCCGCCGCCGAGATCCTGCCCGACTTCGTTCTGCACGATGCCAGCCAGCACGGCGCGATCCTCCAGACGCTGTATGGCGAAGCCGACGAGACCCTTAATCCCACCGAAGAGCACGCGACGTGAGCCTCGATACCCTCGCTTCATCGACTCAGATCAAAGGGCTCGCTGCGCTCGAACTGCGGCTTGCCGAGGACTTGTCCCTGCTCGAACTACCCGCGCGCGAATGGGTGATGAGCAGGACGCATGACGGCCAGGACGTGCTGGAGGTTGCGGTGATCGGCGGCGGCATGGCGGGGCTGGCGGCATCGGCGGCGCTCAAGTTGCTTGGCGTGCGGGCGTGCATTTTCGACCGCTCGCCGCAAGGGCTCGAAGGCCCGTGGGCCACGACCGCACGCATGGAAACGCTACGCTCACCGAAGCAATTGACGGGGCCGGCGCTCGGATTGCCGGCGCTTACTTTTCGCGCATGGTTCGAAGCGCAGTTCGGCGCCGACGAATGGCAAGCCCTCGATAAGATCGACCGCTTGCAATGGATGGCGTATCTGGTCTGGTATCGCCGGGTGTTGGCGCTCGATGTCCGCAACGAACATAGCATTGAAGCCGTGACGCCGCGCGCGGACGGCCTTGTCATGCTGAGTGTGCGGACGCAGGAGCAGCGCTTCAATGTCTTTGCGCGCCGCGTCGTGCTCGCGACCGGGCGCGATGGTTTGGGCGGACCGGCGTTGCCAGGTTTTATCGACGGATTGCCGCGCGCGCGTTGGGCGCATTCCTCGGATACGCTCGATTTCAGCACGCTCGCGAACAAGCGCGTGGCCGTGGTGGGCGGCGGATCTTCCGCCATGGACGGCGCGGCGACCGCGCTCGAAGCGGGTGCCAAAAGCGTTGACCTGCTGATCAGGCGTAACGATCTGCCGCGCGTGAACAAGGGCAAGGGCGCAGGCAATCCGGGCCTCACACATGGCCATCAAACACTCCCCGACGAATGGAAATGGAAGATCCGCCATTACATCAATACCGTGCAGGTGCCGCCGCCGCGCGGCAGTACGTTGCGGGTATCGCGTCATCATCCGAAGGTGCGGTTCAATCTCGGATGCCCGGTCCTCTCCGTGGAAAACACGGACGATGGTCTCGCTATTCATACGCCGAAGGGAACGTTCGCGGCCGACTTCCTGATCGTCTCCACAGGCTTCAAGGTCGACTGGAGCGCGCGTCCGGAGTTCGCCGCGTTTGCGCCTTTCATCCGTACGTGGGCCGACCGGTACGCGCCACCATCCGGCGACGAAGACGCGGAATTGTCGGACTCGCCCGATGTTGGCCCCGCGTTTGAATTCCTCGAAAAAACGCCGGGGGATTGCCCGGGTTTGTCGAACATCCATTGCTTCTGCTATCCGGCAACGCTCTCGCACGGCGCGGTCTCCGGCGACATTCCCGCCATCAGCACGGGCGCAAAACGCCTCGCGCAAGGTATTGCGGGTTCGCTGTATCGGGAAGACGTGGAGCAGCATTACGCAGCACTCGAAGCGTATGCCGAGCCCGAGCTATATGGCGATGAATTCACGCCCGCCGACGCACCGCCCCAGTATGCGGAGGACCAGTGACCGGCTGGCTCGTTCGCCGCGTCGCGCAGGCGGCGTTCGTGGTGCTACTGATGACGCTGATCGTGTTCGTTGGCTTGCATGCGATAGGCAATCCAGTCGACATCCTCATTGGGCAGGATGTGGATCAGGTCGACCGGGCGCGCATTATCGCGCAACTGGGACTCAATCAGCCGCTCTGGAAGCAATACCTTGCTTTCCTCGCAAGCGCCACGCATGGCGATCTCGGCAACAGTTTCGTTTATAACGAACCCGCGATCCGCCTGATCCTGCAACGGCTTCCGGCCACGCTCGAACTGGCGGTGTCCGCGCTGTTGCTGGCGCTTTTCATCGGCATTCCGCTCGGGCTTTTTGCAGGCCTGCATCCGCGCAATCCGCTTTCGAAAGTGCTGATGACGGGCAGCATCGTCGGCTTCTCTCTGCCTACGTTCTGGGTCGGTCTCATGCTGATCATGCTCTTCAGCGTCAAGCTCGGCTGGCTGCCCGCAAGCGGTCGTGGCGCGACCGCAAACCTGTTCGGCGTGCAGTGGTCATGGCTGACCATCGACGGTCTGCGCCATCTGATCTTGCCCGCGCTGAATCTCTCGCTTTTCAAGGTCTCGCTCGTGTTGCGCCTGACGAGTGCCGGCGTGCGCGAAGTCATGCCGATGGAACACGTTCGCTTCGCGCGCGCCAAGGGCTTGTCGCCCATGCGCGTGGTGCTCGTGCATATCCTGCGCAACACGCTCATTCCGCTTGTCACGGTGATTGGACTGGAGTTTGGTTCGACCATTGCATTCGCGGTCGTGACCGAGACGGTGTTCTCGTGGCCGGGCGCGGGCAAGCTGATTCTCGACAGCATCAATGCGCTCGACCGGCCGGTGATTCTTTCGTATCTGATCGTGGTCGTGTGCATGTTCGTCACGCTGAACCTGCTGGTCGATATTCTCTACAAGTTTCTCGATCCGCGCGTGCGGCTGGAGGGCGCGCGATGAGCACAACGCCTCTCGCGCCCGACACGCCGGCTCGTGCGACGCCCGAGCGCCGGCGTTCGCCGTGGCGCCAGCTTGCGGCGGATTTCGGGCGCTCGCCGGTGGCGCTCGCGGCGTTGATCGTCGCGATCCTGCTCGTGCTCGCGGCGATTTTCGCGCCGTTCATCGCGCCGCAAAATCCCTACGACCTGCTGCAACTCGATGTCCTCGATGCGCGCCTGCCGCCCGGTTCCATGAACAGCGCCGGAACGCATGCGTACTGGCTTGGCACCGACGGCCAGGGACGCGATCTCTATTCGGCGATGCTCTATGGCTTGCGCCTGAGCTTGTCGGTGGGCCTCGGGTCGGCGGTCATTGCAGGCGTGGTCGGCACGGTGTTCGGATTGATCGCGGCTTACGCGGGCGGGAAAATCGACAGCCTCATCATGCGGCTTGTCGACTTGCTGCTCGCCTTCCCGTCCATCCTCGTTGCAATGATGCTGCTCGCGTTCCTTGGCAAGAGCGTGACGAACGTCGTACTGACTTTGGTATTGATCGAGTGGGCGTATTACGCGCGGACTGCGCGGGCGCAAGCGCTCGTCGAAGCGCGGCGCGAATATGTGGAAGCGGCGCGCAGCCTCGCGATTCCAAACTGGCGCATCGTGCTGGTTCACATGCTGCCCAATTGCCTGCCGCCGCTGATCGTGGTCGGCACGCTGCAAGTCGCGCGCGCGATCACGCTTGAAGCAACGCTGTCCTTTCTCGGACTCGGCGTGCCGATCACCGAACCATCGCTCGGGCTGCTCATTGCCAATGGCTACCAGACCATGCTCTCCGGCGAATACTGGACCAGCGTTTATCCGGGACTCGCACTGCTCGCGATTCTCGTATCCATCAACATGGTGGGCGACCGGTTGCGCGAGTTGCTCAATCCGAGGTTCGTGAAATGAGCGGCATGCCCATTCATACCTCCGATACCACGCTCGAAGTCCGCGGTCTTAAAACACGCTTCCTCACGCGCGAAGGAGAGTTGCCGGCGGTCGAAGACGTATCGCTCACGCTTGGCCGCGCGCGTGTGTTGGGCCTTGTCGGCGAGTCGGGGTCGGGGAAATCGGTGACGGGATTCTCGGTCATGGGACTTGTCGATGCACCCGGCCGCGTGGTCGGCGGCGAAATCCTGTTCAAGGGCAAGAACCTCGTCGGCCTGCCCGAAGCCGAGATGCGGCGCTTGCGCGGCAGCCGTATTGCGATGGTGTTCCAGGACCCGATGTCCACGCTCAACCCCGTGCAACGCGTGGATGCGCAGATGATCGAGGCCGTGCGCGCGCATCGGGATGTAAGCCGGCGCGCCGCGCGCGAGCAGGCAAGCGAAGCACTGGCCGCAATGGGCATCGCGAGTCCCGGCGAGCGCCTGCGTGCCTATCCGCATCAATTGTCGGGCGGCATGCGCCAGCGCGTGGCGATCGCGATTGCGATGTTGCATCAACCCGATCTCATCATTGCCGATGAACCCACGACCGCGCTCGACGTCACCATCCAGGCGCAGATCCTGTCCGAAGTGCAAAGGATGGTGAGGACGCAAGGCACGTCGCTGATCTGGATCACGCACGACCTGTCCGTGGTCGCGGGTCTCGCCGATGACATCGCCGTCATGTATGCGGGCAGGATCGTCGAGCAAGGCACAGTCGATGCCGTGCTCGATCACCCGCAGCATCCCTACACGGCGGGTCTGATCGATAGTTTGCCGAGCCTGAATACACGTCACCGGCGGCTCACGCAAATAGCGGGCATCACGCCTGACTTGCGCTCGCTGCCGCCAGGCTGCGCGTTCGCGCCGCGCTGCACGCGCGCGAGCGCTGTGTGCGTGACGCCGCCCGCCCTTGGTCCGTCGCCCGCGGCAAAAGCGTCCGACCATGGCACGCATCTCGTGCGCTGCTTCCATCCGGGCCGTCAGGCCGACGTGCGCAAGGAGACGACGGCATGAGCCAAATCAATACGCGCGCGCTCGTGGAACTGCGCGGCGTCAGCCAGCGCTTCGGCGAACGAAACGACAACGCCGCTGCGCGCTGGCTGCGGGAACGAAAGCTCCTTGCGCCGCATGCGGTCACACGCGCGGTCGATCACGTAGACCTCGCGATACAACCTGGCGAAGTAGTCGGACTCGTCGGCGAATCGGGTTGCGGAAAATCGACGCTCGGCCGCATGGTTTCGGGTCTTATCGCGCCGACAGAAGGCGACGTGTTGGTCGACGGCGAGAATCGCGAAACGATGTCGCCCGACGCGCTGCGCGCCGCCCGGCTCGCCATCCAGATGATCTTCCAGGATCCCTATTCGAGCCTGAATCCACGGCGACGCGTGCGGGATATTGTCGGTGAGGCGCCGCTTGTTCACGGCATGACCAATCGCGCCGATCTCGACGCGTATGTGGCCGCACAATTAAAGCGCGCGGGTCTCGATCCGGCACTCGCCGACAGATATCCGCATGAGTTCAGCGGCGGTCAACGGCAGCGCATTGGCATAGCACGGGCGCTTGCTGTCAATCCGTCCATGCTCGTCTGCGATGAAGCGGTCGCCGCGCTGGATGTATCGATTCAGGCGCAGATACTCAACCTCTTCATGGATCTGCGCGAGCAACTCAACCTGACCTACCTGTTCATCAGCCACGACCTGGGCGTGGTCGAACAGTTGTCGGATCGCGTGGTGATCATGTATCTCGGGCGCGTGGTCGAAAGCGCACCAGTGGAAGAGATATTCCGGCATCCGAACCATCCATACACGCAGACCTTGCTCGCGGAAATCCCACGTTTGGATGCACGCAAGAGGCGCTTCACCGCCATTCGCGGCGAGATGCCGAGTCCGCTCGCGCCGCCATCGGGCTGTCATTTTCATCCGCGATGTCCGCACGCAATGCCGCGTTGCAGGACAGAAGTTCCGGCCTTGCGCGGTATCGCCGTGGAACATATCAGCGCCTGTCATTTGAACGACACGCATTGAATCTTCAATCCAGAACACACTTATAAAAAGGAATTGCATCGTGAACCGCTTGATCCTTTCCACGCTGAGCGTCGCACTTGCCGGCGCGGCGCTGTTCAGTTCGGCTACATCTGCGCAGACGCTCAACATTGCGTTCGCCGACCCGCTCTCATCGCTTGATCCGCAGTTGAACAACTATGCCGGCGACCGTTCCGTGGACCTGCATTTCTGGGACTTGCTGGTGGAGAATCACGACAACACGCTCGCGCCCGGTCTTGCAACAAGCTGGAAGGCAACGGGCAACGACACATGGGAATTCAAGCTGCGCCATGACGTAAAGTGGCAGGACGGTACCCCTTTTACCGCCGATGACGTAATCTATTCTTACCAGCGCGCCCGCAATGTCCCGGGCACCATTGCGACCTTCGCGGGCTACCTGCGTACCATCGCTTCGGTGAGCGCACCCGATCCGTACACGCTCGTCATCAAGACCAGCACGCCGACGCCGGACCTGCCGCTCAACCTGACATCGGTGCACATCATCAGTAAGCATGTGGGCGAGAAGTCATCGAGTGAAGACTACAACGCCGGCCGTGCAATGGTGGGCTCGGGACCGTACAAGTTCGTCTCATACACGCCGGGCGACCGCGTGGTGATGAAGCGCAACGACGCCTACTGGGGCGCGAAGCCGATCTGGGACACGGTGAACTATCGCTATGTCAGCAATGCGGCGGCCCGCACGGCGGCGCTGCTCTCAGGCGACGTGGACATGATCGACAAGGTCTCCGTTTCCGACTTGCCGCGCCTGAAACAGTCGCCGAAGGTCTCGGTCTATGCCTACCCAGGCTTGCGTGTGTTGCTGCTTCAGCCGAGCTTCCGCGAAGGCCCGAGCCCCTATATCACCGATAACGCCGGCAAGCCCCTGCCGAAAAATCCGCTGCTCGATGTGCGCGTGCGCCGCGCGTTGTCCCTGGCGATCAACCGTCCCGCGATCACCGACCGCATCTTGCAGGGCGCGGCGACGGTCGCAAATCAGTGGATGCCGGCAAAGACCTTCGGTTATGACCCCGAGGTCAAGGACATTCCGAACGATCCCGCGCAGGCGAAGAAACTGCTGGCCGAAGCAGGTTTTCCCGACGGCTTCCAGTTGACCTTGAGCGTGCCGAACGACCGCTATCCGCAAGCGCCGGAAACCGCGCAGGCGGTCGCGCAATTCTGGGCGCGCATTGGCGTGAAGACGAAGGTCGAGGTCATGCCGTGGGCCAGCTACGCGAGCCGCGCGAACAAGAACGAATTCGCCATGAGCATGATTGCGTGGGGCAACGGCACGGGCGAAGCGAGTTATGCGCTCGTGAACATACTCGGCACTGTCGATACGAAGAAGGGCATTGGTTCATCGAACTGGGGGCGTTATAGCAGCCCGGCTGTCGATCACGCGCTCGATGCCGCCACCGCCGAGTTCGACGCGGCCAAGCGCGAAGCCATCCTGCGCGGCTCGGTGAAAGTGGTGAGCGACGACGTGGGCATCATTCCGCTGTTCCACTACGAGAACATCTGGGCCGCGAAGAAAGGGCTGAAGGTGACGCCGGCCGTCAGCGACCGGACAACCGCAATGATGGTCACGCGCAGTGGCAATTGAGGCGGCCATGACCGATATCATCGAAATCGCCATCACGCCGGCCGACGACCTGATCGATGTCCCGCGCCACATTACCGTAAGCAGCGCGCAGCCGGACTCGTTGATCGAGTTGCGCACGCAAACCGCACGCGGCGACGGCGCGATCTGGACAAGCCGCGCGGTCTTTCGCGCGGATGATCGGGGCGTTGTCGATGTTTCGCGCGATGCGCCGGTTCAAGGCGATTACAGCGACGTTTCGCCGATGGGACTCATCTGGTCGCAAACTCCGGTTGAGACTGGAAAACGCGAAGTGTTTCCGGCGGATGTATCGGACGCGTTGACGACGCGCATTGAAGTCTTCGACGCCGATGGGCAGGGTGTGACCGCGGGCGTGTTGACACAACGCCTGATGGCGCCGGGCGTTCAGCGGCGCGAGATGCGCGTGGACGGCTGCATTGGCACGCTGTTCGTTCCCGCAACGCAGGGGCCGCATCCGGTCGTGCTCGTGCTGAATGGATCGGGCGGCGGCATCAATGAACCGCGCGGCGCGTTGTATGCATCGCGTGGATACGCGGCTTTGGCGCTCGGTTACTTCAAGACGCCGGGGCTATCCGACTACATCTCGAACACGCCGCTGGAATACTTCCGCCGCGCGCTCGACTGGATCCACCGCGAGTTGCAACCCGCGCATGGCTTCATTGCAGTCAGCGGACAATCGCGTGGCGGCGAACTTGCGTTGCTGCTCGGCGCGACTTATCCGGACCGTCTCAAGGCAGTGATCGGTTATGTACCGGGCGCGGTCGTTCACAGCGCGCAAAATGCCGCCGATCCCGCGACGGGCCGTGAAGGCCCCACATGGCTGCTCGATGGCAAACCGCTGCCGCATCTCTGGGAAAACAATCGTACGGCAAGCTGGAAGCCGTTCGACGAAGGTCCGCCGCCCCATCGGCATGAACGCGCAATCCGCACCGCATTGCTCGATGAACAAGCGGTGGAACGTGCCCGGATTCGCGTGGAACGAATCAATGGACCCGTGCTCCTGTTTTCCGGAACCGATGACGGTTCATGGCCCTCGTCCGACTATTCGCGCATGGTCGTCAAGCGGCTTGAGCGGGAACGGCATGCGTATCCGGTTCGCCATCTGGACTTCGACAAAGCCGGCCACGCCATCCTCTTCCCCTACGTGCCGACCACGCAACTCGTGTATGCGCATCCCGTGTCGGGGCGCATCAGCACCGGCGGCGGCCAGCCTGCCGCGAACGCACACGCCGACGAAGCATCGTGGCGCGCCGTACTCGATTTCCTCAACGCCGCGACAACTTCAAACGCACGCGCAATGGAGCAACCATGACAGACACTTACGATCCCGCTACAGATATTGTCGACCGCATCGCGGGTCTTACGCCCGGCTCGGTGACTCATGCCACAAGGCATCAGCGCGAAAAGGTCGCCGACGCGACGCAGCGCAGCTATGACGCGCTGTTCGACCCGGCGCTGCCGGATTTATCGCTTGGCGACCGGTTGCTGGTTGCGCTGTACGCATGCACGTTGTCGAACGCTCCGGCGCTTGCCACGCACTACGCGGAACGGCTTGCGTCCATTGACGTGGATCGCGCTGTGATCAATCAGATCGCTCAGGGTTCCATCGGCACACAGGAGCCGCGCCTGCACGCAATGCTGGTCTTCACGCGCACGCTGATCGAATCGCCCATCAATGGCGATAAAGCCGCGCTCGAACGTCTGCCCGCCGCCGGCATTCCAACGCCTGCCGTGGTCGCCCTGGCGCAATTGATCGCGTTTCTTTCCTATCAGATCCGCCTTGCCGCCGGACTTCGCGCGCTGCAGGCATTGAATGCAACGGAGGCAGCATGAGCCGTCTGATTGAAGCGCATGGATTCACGAACCGCGTGCTCGGCTGGGACGCCTGGCTTGACGTAGTGCAACTCGCCGATGCTTCGCCCGAACAAGTCGCCGTGCTCGAAGAAAGCCATCCAAAGGCGAAGGAGTCCGATTACTACCTGTTCCTCGTGCATCAGCCGGAGATCCTGAGGCAGCGTTCGGCTGCGTTCAACGCGATCATGTATGCGCCGGGCGGCCTGCCGCGCGCGGAACGCGAGCTGGCGTCGACCGTGGTATCGCGGATCAACGGCTGCGTGTATTGCGCGTCGGTGCATGCGCAGCGTTTCGAGCAGTTGGCCAGGCGCGACGACGTGATCGAACAGGTATTCAATGATCCGGTTACCGCAGGAACCACGCCGCGCGAGAAGGCGATCGTGCGGGCTTCGATTGATCTGACGCTTACGCCGGGCCATGTCGAACCCGCTCAATTGAAAGCCTTGCGCGACGTTGGACTCAGCGATGACGAGATTCTCGACCTGGTTCATTCCATCGCCATTTTTGCGTGGGCCAACCGGTTGATGCTCAATCTGGGCGAACCAGTGGGTTGAAGAACGTGAAGTAAATTCGCAAAACCGCATAAGCATCCAACGACAAGTTCTTTGCATAAACACGGCATGACAGGTAGGTATGGATCTCGCTCGCTGACCCTTTCCGACTCCTGCCATGTCACCCAACGCCGAAAGAATTGCCGACTGGCTACTCGCCGGTCTCGAACTGAAAAGCACGCTGTTTCACGTCGGCCAGTATTGCGGGGCGTGGCAGGCATCGACCGCGGGTCACCAACAAGCCAGCTTTCATGTCGTACTGCATGGCGAATGCTGGCTGCACCTGCCGGCCAGATCCGGGCGCAGCGCATCGAGCGTGCATCTGACGCAAGGTGACGCCGTGTTTCTCCTGCACGACATGCCGCACTGTCTTTCGCCTTCACCTGCAGCGCCGCCAGCCGGTCAGGAAAGCGCGCGTGCCGGCGCCATGCAGCCTTTGCAATCCGATCAGGAATCGCAGGAGCCAAACCTCGGCCTTGCCTGCGGCTTCTTCGAATTCCGCTCCGGCCTCGACGACCAGCTGCTGGGCCTGATTCCCGACCACATCGTCGCCCGTCGCGATTGCGCGGCGCTCGACGGTCCACGCGCCGTGTTCGACCTGATTCGTGCGGAAGCGCATCGTCATCCGGATATGCCGTCGGCGTTGATCACGCGTCTGACCGAGCTGCTGTTCTTCTATGCGCTGCGCTCGGTCGCCGCACGCGAAGACATCGCGCCCGGCCTCTGGTCGCTCATGAGGCGGGCGGAGTTCGCGCCGCTGATCACGGCGATCATCGATACCCCCGCGAAGCGGTGGACCACCGATTCAATGGCCGAGTTCGTTCACATGTCCCGCGCGCGGTTCTGCAAGCAGTTCGTGGAAGCATGCGGCCAGCCACCCGCGCAATTCGTCACGCTGGTTCGTATGAAGGTAGCCGCTACAATGCTTCGAAGCGGCACGCCGACGCCCGACGCCGCGGGACTCGTGGGCTACCAGTCCGAATCGGCGTTCGCGCAAGCGTTCAAGCGTGTGACCGGCGAGCAGCCGGGCGCTTACAGGCGAAACCGGGCGCAAGAGCCAATGGACGCGGTCCACTAAAAAAGACAAACGCGCATGAATCGCAGACGCACGCGCATTGCCGGGAGCACGGCTCATCGCGGACAATGCAGGCTCGACTACAAGGAACCGTCATGAGCCGTCTGCCGTTGCAAACCATTGAAAGCGCGCCCGAAGCCAGCCGCCCTTTTCTCGAGAAGGCGTTGGCGAACAACGGCTTTTTGCCCAATCTCGTGGCGTCGCTCGCGAACGCGCCCGTCGCGCTCGAAACCTATCTGACCGTCGCGGGCATCAACGGACGCAGCGGCTTGACACTCGCCGAACGCGAGACCGTGCAGATCACCGCCGCCGCCGTTCACGGCTGCGGTTTTTGCGTCGCCGGACACACGGCGGTCGCACTGAAGAAGGCACAATTGGACGCGCCGGTCGTCGATTCGATCCGCGATCAGACGCCTGTCAGCGACGCACGTCTCAATGCTGTCGCGGTCTTCACGCGCGCCGTCATCGCGGCACGTGGCTCGGTATCGGATAACGAATTGAGCACGTTCCGCGCGGCCGGCTTCACCGATGCCAACACACTCGAAGTCGTGCTCGGCGTGAGCCTCGCCACGCTATGCAACTTCGCCAACAACCTGGCGCAAAACGAACTCAACCCGGAACTCGCGGCGTACAAATGGGAACCTCAAGCCAAGGCGAACGCTGCATGACATCCCAAGGGCTGCAGCCGGATACGTCCGAACTCGACGCGTGGCTCGCCACGAATGCCGAAGCTATCGATACAACGCAGGCACTTGCGTCAGAGATCCTGCCTCGGCTCGGCCGCGCAGGCGTGTTTCGTATCGGCGTGCCGGCTCATTTCGGCGGCTCGGGCGCGACCATCGCGGATGCCATTGAAGCCGTGGCGCATGTCGCCGAGCAATCTCTCGCGGCCGCGTTCGTGTTCTGGGGACAGCGGACGTTTATCGAATATGTGCTGCAAAGCTCGAACGAGAGCTTGCGCACGCGCTGGCTGGACACGTTGTTAAGTGGCGAACTCGCGGGCGCAACGGGTCTTTCGAATGCGATGAAATACCTGTCGAACATCGAACCGTTGCAGATGAAAGCGCGCTCGCTCAATGGCGACCAATGGACGCTCGACGGCAGTTTGCCGTGGATTACCAACTTGCGTCCGCAAGGTTTTGTGGCCGCCGCCGCGTTCGATCATGCATCGCAGGAAAGCGGCGTGCCGCCCTCCATCTTCGCGATACCGCACGACGCCAAAGGCGTGACGCGCAGTGAAGACCTTGACCTGGTCGCGCTGCGTTCGAGCAATACCGCGGCGCTGCGCGTGGAAGGCACCGTGCTCGACCAATCATTCCGCATCACCGCCGATGCCCCCGCGTGGCTCGCTCGCGTGCGCCCGGGCTTTCTCGGCCTTCAGTGCGGCATGTCGGTGGGCCTTGCACGGCGCTGCCTTGCGGCCGTCGGCGAGGCGGGTCCGGGATCGCGCGCCGCTGTGGCCGGCGAAGCAGAACATCTTGCGAACGAACTTGAAGACCTTACGCATCGTTTGAAAGACGGCGTGCTCAAAGGCATTTTTATTGCAGCACCTGCTGCGCTGTTCGAGATCCGGATTGCACTGGCAGCGATCGTGGAAGCGGCTGTCGGGCTCGAAGTCCAGGTCACCGGCGGTCGTGGTTACTTGCGCGGACAAGGCGGCACGGCACGCCGCATGCGCGAAGCGGCGTTCGTGCCCATCGTCACGCCGAGTCTCGTGCAACTGAAAAACCAGCTCGCGCTGCATGCAAAGGCACACTCCGCATGAGCACGCAGCAGCCGCTTATCGAAGCGCGAGGCTTGAGCCTGAGTTATGCCGGACGCTCCGTATTGCGCGGCGTGGACCTGAGCGTTCAACCCGGCGAACTGGTTTCCGTCCTCGGGCCAAGCGGTTCCGGTAAGTCGACCTTGCTGCGCATTATCGCGGGATTGCTCAAGCCGACATCGGGACATGTCCTCGTGGATGGCGCGCCGCTCGATGGCCCACGCCCCGACGTCGCCCTTGCGTTTCAGGACCCTTGCCTGCTGCCGTGGTTATCGGTGGAACGCAATGTGGGATTCGGACTTGGCTTCTCGCGGCAACCGTCGCTTACACGTGGCGAACGGCGCGACCGGGTGACCGCCGCGCTCGATGAAGTCGGCCTTGCCCACGCTCGAACCTACATGCCGCGCCAGTTATCCGGTGGCATGGCGCAGCGTACCGCCCTCGCCCGCTGTCTCACGCGTCAGCCGCGCGCGCTGCTGCTCGACGAACCCTTCGGCGCGCTCGATGAAATCACGCGCGCCGACATGCAACGTCTGCTGCTCAAGGTCGTGCAGGACACGCACGCGGGCACGGTGCTGGTGACGCATGACATAGATGAAGCGTTGCTGGTCTCCGATCGCATCGTGCTGCTCGGCGCGCAAGGTTCGCTGATCGCGCAATGGCGCGTCACGGTGAGCGCGCCGCGTGCGGCCGAGGTCCAGGCGCTGGGCGCGTTGCGCATCGAGATTCTCCAGGCGCTGCAGGATTCCATGGCGCGCGGCAAAAACGCAGCATAAAAAAGGCCGGCACCCGACTTAACTTTCAATCGATGCAGGAAACGCAGGATCACCATGTGCCAGCTCCCAATGTCCCGCCGCGAGTGGCTGAAACTCGCATCCATGTTCACCGTCGCGGGCGCGGCGCCGTTGCTGAGTTCGTTGAACGCGCGCGCCGCGAGCGATCCAAACGCGCCCGTGCGCATAGGCTATCTGCCGATCACCGACGCCACGCCGCTGCTCGTCGCGCATAACAACGGCTATTTCGATGCAGCCGGCATCGCAGCCGAAAAACCGACGCTCCTGCGTAGCTGGGCGCAACTGGTCGAAGCGTTCCTTTCAGGCCAGGTCAACGTAGTCCATCTGCTCTCGCCCATGACCGTCTGGGCCCGCTACGGCAGTCAGGCGCCGGCCAAGGTGGTCGCGTGGAATCACGTCAACGGATCGGGGCTGACGGTCGCGCCGTCCATCGCCAAGCTCGGCGATCTTGGCGGCAAGACCGTTGCCGTGCCGTTCTGGTATTCGATCCATAACCTCGTCTTGCAGGACATGCTGCGCTCGCAAGGGCTCGTGCCCGTGCTCAAGAAAACCGATGCCCTCAAGCCCAACGAGGTGAACCTGATCGTGATGTCGCCCTCCGACATGCCACCGGCGCTGGCGTCGGGGCAGATCGCGGGGTTTATCGTTGCGGAGCCGTTCAATGCGGCGGCTGAGGGGCTGAAGATCGGCAAGGTGCTGCGCTTTACCGGCGACGTCTGGAAAAGCCATGCGTGCTGTGTCGTGTTCATGCACGAGCAGGACCTGAGCGGGCGCGCGGCATGGTCGCAAAAGGTCGTCGATGCAATCGTGAAAGCGCAGGTCTGGACACGCGAACATCCCGCCGAAGCGGCGCAGGTTCTGTCGAAGGAAGGCAAGAACCACTACACGCCGCATACGCCGCAAGTGCTCACGCGCGTGCTCGCACCCTCGCCGGACGAGGCGGGCCGTTATCTCGCCGATCGCGCCATTGTTCATGCGGACTGGCACGAAAAGCGCATCGATTTTCAGCCCTATCCGTTTCCGAGCTATACCGAGGAACTGGTGAAGCGGATGAAGACCACGCAGGTGGAAGGCAACGCGCAGTTCCTCGCGAAGCTCGACCCGGCATTCGTGGCGCGTGATCTGGTCGACGACCGTTTTGTGAAGAACAGCATTGCAGCGGTTGGTGGCATGAAGACCTTCGGTTTGCCCGAAGGCTTCGCGCGTTCGGAGAGTATCGTTGTCTAGCGTGTCTTCTTCATCGTCCGCGCCCGTGGAGGGCGGCTCCAGACCGTCTCCACGCCGGCGCTCGTGGTTCGGGCGTATCTGGCCGGGGATTGCCGGCATCGTGGCGGTGGTGGGCTTGTGGTGGCTCGTGCTGACGGTCGTGGCAAGTCCTGATAGCCTTGCCGCCCAGTTCCTGCCAACGCGCGCCATTGCCGCGCTGCCCTCGCTCATTCGCGATGATCGCTTGTTCGAGCACGTTGTCACGAGCTTGCGCCGCATTGCGGTGGGTCTCGCATGGGCTTTGGTGATAGGCGTGCCGCTCGGATTTTTGATCGGCAGGCTGCGCTGGCTCGATGCCGCGTTGTCTCCCACGCTGCAATTCCTGCGCATGATCTCGCCGCTTTCATGGATGCCGATAGCGGTCATGTCGCTCGGTGTCGGCGATAAAGCCGTGTACTTCCTGCTCGCGTTCGCCGCGTTGTGGCCGCTTGTGATGAGCACGGCTGCGGGCGTTGCGCAGATCGACAAACGCTGGCTGCAACTCGGCGAGAGCCTGGCCGCGACGCGTTTCGAAATGCTGTGGCACGTCTACGTGCCGGGCATCGCATCGCATGTTTTGACCGGCGTGCGGCTTGCGATCGGGATTCTCTGGATCGTGCTCGTGCCGGCGGAAATGCTTGGTGTCAGCGCAGGGCTTGGGTATCTGATCCTCGATACCCGCGACCGTCTTGCCTATTCCGAACTGACGGCTGTAATCCTGGTGATCGGCGCGCTTGGCTTCTTGCTGGATTACGCGGCGCGAATGGTTTACCGGCGCTTCGGGGCAGGACACGTGGTGGGCGACGAGTAAGAAAAAGGCCACGCGAATGCGTGGCCCGGGCGACGGACTCACTTCACTAACGGTCGCTCATGCCGCGGCGAGCGAAGCCATATCGATCACAAAGCGGTACTTCACGTCATTCTTGAGCAGGCGCTCGTAGGCTTCATTCACAGCCTGTATGGGTACGATTTCAACGTCGCTGACAATGCCATGCTCGGCGCAAAAATCCATCATCTCCTGTGTCTCGACCATACCGCCGATTGCCGATCCAGCCACCGCCTTGCGTCCAAAGATCACGCTCACGCCCGCGAGCGGTTCCGTATCCGTCAACACGCCGACGAGAGCCATGGTCCGGTCGCGCTTGAGCAGCGCCATGTAGGGATTGAGGTCGTGCCCGACCGGAATGGTGTTGAGCAGGAAATCGAAGCTGCCTGCGTGCGCGGCCATATCGGCGGAATCGGTCGAGACCAGCACTTCGTCGGCGCCCAGGCGGCTCGCATCCTGACCCTTAGCCCGCGACGTGGTGATCATGACCACGTGCGCGCCCAGCGCCTTCGCAAACTTGACGCCCATGTGTCCGAGTCCGCCCAGCCCGATCACGCCAACTTTCTGACCCGGGCCCACGTTCCAGTGCCGCAGCGGCGAGTAGGTCGTGATACCCGCGCACAATAGCGGCGCGACCGCCTTCAAGTCCAGGTCCGCGGACACTTTCACCACGAAACGCTCTTCCACCACGATCTGATCGGAGTAGCCGCCGAAAGTCAGTTGATCGCTGCCGCGTTCCTTCCCGTTGTAGGTCCAGGTCGCGCCTTCCTCGCAATACTGTTCGAGGTTCTCGCGGCACGCCGAACAATGGCGGCATGAATCCACCATGCAGCCCACGCCTGCGTAATCGCCCACCTTGAACTTCTGGACGCTGCTGCCGACCTCCACCACGCGTCCGACAATTTCATGGCCCGGCACCATGGGATATAGCGCGTTTCTCCAGTCATCGCGCGCCTGATGAAGATCGGAATGGCAAATGCCGCTGTACAGGATTTCGATGCGAACGTCATGGGCGCCGGTATCCCGGCGCGTAAAGCTGAAGGGAACAAGCGGCGTGGTCGCGCTATGAACGGCATATCCTCGGGCTTGAAACATGTAAGTTTCCTCTCTGGCTTTGTTGAACATACACGCACAATAACCAGCACATCGCCGCGGCACAAGCTTGATTTTCCGCATGTATCGTTGAATAATCCTGCACAATCATGCGTCCCGACAACCTTTCGCATCTCTCCGCATTCGCAGCCGTCGCCCGTCATGCCAGTTTCCGGAAGGCAGGCGCCGAGCTGGGACTTTCCACATCGGCGGTCAGCTATGCAATCCGCGGACTCGAGGAACGGCTGGGCGTCAACCTGATCAACCGCACCACACGCAGCGTCGCGCTGACCGACGCCGGCCAGCGCCTGCTCGAACGTCTTCAGCCAGTGCTGCACGACCTGGGCGACGCGCTCGAGGAAATGAACGACTTCCGCGCAACGCCAACCGGCACGTTGCGCCTGAACATGTCGCACGTTGCAGCGCGGCTCGTGGTCGCGCCGCTCATGTCGCGCTTTCTTGCCGCTTACCCGGACATTGCGCTGGAGATTGTCGAAGATGACAGCCTCGCCGATATCGTCGGTTTGGGTTTCGATGCCGGCATCCGGTTTCAGGAGTCCGTGCCGGAGGACATGGTCGCGGTCGCAATCGGCCCGGCGCAGCGTGGCCTTGTAGTCGCGTCCCCGGCCTATCTGGAAGGGCGTGCGCCGCTGCGCCATCCCAACGATCTCTTCGATCACAACTGCATCCGGTACAGGTTTCCGAGCGGCAGACTCTATAAGTGGGAACTGGAAAAAGACGGCACGCAGCTCGAGATGGACGTCAAAGGGCGCGTCACGGTCGGCACCATGCATCTTGCGTTGCAGGCGGCGCTTGATGGAGTTGGCATCGGCTTTGCCATTGAAGGCTCGGTTACCGAACACATCAGCCAGGGGCGGCTCGTTTCCGTGCTCGAAGACTGGTGTCCGTATTTTCCGGGCTTCATGATGTATTACCCGCGCCAGCGAAGAACTTCGTCGGCGCTGCGTGCTTTCATCGATATGGCGCGGGAGGCCGGAGCCGGCCGATCATCCGGCCAAGGCGTTTCCCCGTAGAATCCGGCTATGCCAGAACGGCATCACCCTCGGATACTCGCACGCATTGATGATCACCACGCTCGAAGAACTGCGCGCCGGATTGCCGGCCGGCACCCGGCAACTCAAGCTCGCTTGCGGCTTGACGGAATTTCCACGCGAAATTTTCGATCTCGCCGATACGCTGGAGTCACTCGACTTGTCCGGCAACGCGTTGTCTTCGCTTCCGGACGATCTGCCGAGGCTTGAAAAGCTGCGCATCATCTTCTGCTCCAACAATGCGTTCACTGAATTGCCAGAGGTCCTGGGCAAGTGCCCGCAGTTGAGCATGGTCGGGTTCAAAGCCAATCGCATTGCCAGGGTGACGGGCGCGGCGCTGCCTGCCAATCTTCGCTGGCTGATTCTCACCGATAACCACGTTGAAGCGTTGCCGTCCGAGATAGGAAACTGCACACAGCTTCAGAAGCTGATGCTCGCGGGTAATCGCCTGCGAACCTTGCCACCCACGCTTGCGGCTTGCTCACGCCTGGAATTGCTCAGGCTCGCCGCGAACCGGCTTGATGAATTGCCTTCGTGGCTTGCGTTAATGCCGCGTTTGTCGTGGCTCGCATATGCGGGCAATCCGCTAAGTGAAGCACTCGAAACAAATGCGCTGACCCACACGCCGATCGACCTTGTCGATTGGCAGGATCTTGAGCTTCAACATGTCCTGGGCGAAGGCGCTTCAGGCGTGATCTATCGTGCGGAATATTCGACGGGCAACGGCGCTGCCCAACCGGTCGCGGTCAAGTTGTTCAAGGGCGCGGTAACGAGCGACGGCTTGCCCCACTGTGAAATGGCCGCGTGCATCAACGCGGGCGAGCATCCGAACCTCATCTCGGTACTTGGCAAGGTGCGCGGACATCCGCGAGGAACCGACGCACTCGTGATGGCGCTGATCGATCCGGAATTCAGGAATCTCGCGGGACCGCCGAGCCTCGATTCGTGCACGCGCGATATCTACGCGAACGGTACACAGTTCACACCGGCATCCGCGTTGCGCATTGCTTCGGCAATCGCATCGGCTGCGTGTCATTTGCACGCAAAAGGGATCATGCATGGCGATCTCTACGCGCACAACATCCTGCACTGCGGTGAAGGTCGCGCGTTGCTGGGAGACTTCGGCGCGGCGTCGTTTTATGCGCCTCAGGGCGCTCTGGCTTTATCGCTTGAGCGTCTTGAAGTGAGGGCCTATGGCTGCATGCTGGAAGAATTGATCGATCGATGCGAGTCCGTCGAGACTTCATTGATCGAACTGAAAAACAGATGCCTGAGCGAGAAGAACGATGACCGGCCGCTGTTTGGCGAGATCGTGTCCATCTTGGGCGCGCTAGCCGAAACCAGAAGCTGATCCAGCTAATGAAGAGATGCGGGCGCGAAACCCGCCGTTCAGGTTTCAATCAAAAAGCAGTCACTTTGGTCAAGGGCTAACCGGCTCCTGAGCGCGCTTGAGTTCCTCCCGCGCTTCGTCCAGCTTGCGCTGGCGGGACGCAATTTTCTTGGGACTATCGTTTTTATCCTGGGCCTTTTTCAAATCGGCTTCCCGGGATTCGACTTTGGCCTGCGCCTGGGTAATGCGGTGCTGACGTCTCTTTTCAAGCGACGCGTCGGAACAATTCTTCCGGGTCTGATCGAGTGCGGTCTGAAGACCCCTGACTTGCGCAGTGTTGCCATGCGCACGCGCGTACTCGATTTGCTGGCTGATCTTGTCCTGCTTTTGCTGGCAAGTATCGCTGTTCGCGTTCGCAAAAGCGCTTGTTGCAAGCACGCTCAAGGTGGCAGCCGCAAGAATACGTCTCATTTTTTCTCCAGGTTGGCAATGCGCGAGAGTCCTAATGTAAACCGTTTCAACGCGTACACCAACCGTGATTGCTCTCCGGCCGATATGCAAACCGCAAAACGATCTAACGGCACGGCGAGCGATCAGCTAGATTTTCGAATCCATACGTGTGCGCCAGAGCGTTAGCCACACCCGCTCCTTGAACCTCAGAAAGGATTCGACGACATGACTCAATTGCCGCCTGGCACGTTATCGGTTGGAGCCGATTACGACAATGTCGCGCGCCGCTTCAGGCCAATCTTCGCCTGTATTGCCGAGAGTGCGGTCGCATGCGACCAGCTCAGGACACTGCCGCGCGAACAAATCGCCGAACTCAAGCAAGCCGGTTTTGGTGCATTGCGCGTGCCGGTCTCGCACGGAGGCGCGGGCGTGTCGATCAAGCAGTTGTTCCGCTTGTTGATCGAACTCGGCACCGCCGACTCGAACCTGCCGCAGGCGTTGCGTGGACACTTCGCGTTCGTGGAAGATGTCGTCAATGCGCCCGCGAGTCCAGAGCGGGACCGGTGGTTCAAACGTTTTGTCGAAGGCGATTTGTTCGGCAATGCATGGACGGAAGCAGGCGACGTTGCGCTTGGCAGCATAAAGACGCAGGTGTCCAGGCGTGATGGCCGGTGGGTCTTGAACGGCGAAAAATACTACAGCACGGGCAGTATCTTCGCGGACTGGATCGACGTCTATGCACAACGCGCCGAAGACGGCAGCGACGTCATTGCCGCGGTTGCCACACAACAACCGGGCGTCACATTGAGCGATGACTGGGACGGTTTCGGCCAGCGCACCACCGGCAGCGGCACGACCGTATTCAACAATGCCGAGGTCGAGCATACGCACATAGTCGACTTCTCGCGCCGCTTCAAATATCAGACCGCCTTTTATCAGCTCTTCCATC
Source organism: Caballeronia sordidicola (assembly GCF_001544455.2). Classification (GTDB taxonomy): domain Bacteria; phylum Pseudomonadota; class Gammaproteobacteria; order Burkholderiales; family Burkholderiaceae; genus Caballeronia; species Caballeronia sordidicola. The sequence goes on along the minus strand of NZ_FCOC02000016.1, from coordinate 5,357 downwards.
TGGCGACGCTGGCCGGTATTGCCCGTGCAGCCGAACTCGACGCCGCCGCCGAAGTGCGTGCGAGAAAGCGCATCTACAGCCACGGCAACGCGCCCCATGTCAGCCAGGACGTGCAGATCCAGCAGGTCGTTGGTGAGATCGCGGCATGGGCCTACGCCACCGAAGCGATTGCGCTGCGCGCGACCGAGCCGGCGCAGCGCGCATATGAAGCACATTTCGCGGATGATGCCGAAGCCGAGAAGCGCTTTAACATTGAAGCAGAAATAGAATCGGCGAAAGGTCAGATTGTCGCGACAGAACTTGCATTGCGCGCTTGCACGCATTTATTCGATGCGCTCGGCGCATCGGCTATTGGAGGCGGCAAGGCGCTCGACCGGCACTGGCGCAATGCCCGTGCGGTCTCCTCGCATAACCCGGTCATCTACAAGTCGAAACTCGTGGGAGACTGGTCCATCAATCAGAAGGAGCCGGTGTACCTCTGGCAGATCGGCGCCGGGCCTGCAAACAAATAGACGCTAACCGCGAGCACGCGCCCTCTGGTTCGACGCGTAGATGTTGTCGCGTACCGGTGCGGCGCCGCCTTCGAGCACATCGATCCATTCGTCGGTGGAAAGCACCGCGGCAAACCGCGATTGCATCACGACAGTGAACACGCGGTGGATCTCTTCGGCGCTCGCATGACCCGCGCGGTTTTCATAGGGCACGGAACCGGTGGCATCGACGAGAAACTCAACCGACATGCCCGCGTGGACCGCGTGCTTCACGGTGGAATCATCGCAGTTGTGCGTCATGTAGCCGGCGATCACGAGCGTGTCGATTTCGTGCGCCTTCAACCAGTCGCCCAGCCCCGTTCCGGCGAACGCGCTGGGCAGCGCCTTCTCGATCACCTGCGCATGCGGCCGTGAACTCACCACGTCATGCAGCGCGGCGCCGACTGATCCGCGCGCGAACAATGGCGACGTTTCGGGAGCGATATTCTGGATCAGCACCACAGGTACGTTGTGGCGGTTCGCGGCGTCGATTGCGCGGCCTATATTTGCAAGCGACATATCGACGTCCGGATATTCAATCAGCAGGTTGCCGGTGACATATTCATTCTACACATCTATGACGATCAGCGCGCGGCGCGGCGAGGACGGCATGGCGAAGCTCCTGTGGTGTGGTGAACCTGCTCGCGACTATACAACGTCACGTTCAAGATGTGCCTTCAGCGCGTCGATGAAAACGCGCACCATCGGCACCGGATACCGTGCCGACGGAAACACTGCATGAATCCCCGTCGGCGGCCCCGACCATTCCGGCAGCAAGCGCACGAGCCGTCCTGCCGCAACATCGTCGCCGATTGAAAAGTCCGTTAGAAACGCCACGCCGCCGCCCGCGAGGGTCGCGGCGCGGCAGGTGGGCGCGGTATCGGCGAAAAAGCCTGCGTTGAAGCGGATCGTGCGTTTGGCGCCGCGTTTGCTTTCCACCGATACCACCAGCGGTTTCGTCAACGCCGACATGGCCACGAACGGAAGCTTGGCGAGCGCTTCGGCCTTGGCGGGCTTGCCCCATGTATCGATAAAACCGGGACTCGCGACCAGCCACTTCACGAAGCCGCCAATCTTCACCGCGCGATAACTCGAGTCCACGAGCCGCCCAAGGCGGATGGCGACATCCACGCCTTCCGCAACCAGGTCGACCAACCTGTCCGCCGATACCAGTTCGACTTTCAGTTCCGGATGGGTTTGCCGCAAGGCGACCAGCATTGGCGCGATGACGCTTGCGCCGTAGTCGATCGGCGTTGCCACGCGCAGCGTTCCGCGCAATTCGCCCGACCCTTGAGCGAGCGCCGAGATCGCGTCATCCGCCGTGTTCAGGATATGCCGGCAGGCCGTGTAGAACGCGCGTCCCGCCTCAGTCACGGTAACGCGGCGCGTGGTTCGCACGAGCAGGGTGGCGCCGAGTTCCGCTTCGAGCCGCTGCATGTGCGTGCTGACCATGGTCTTCGCGATTCCCAGGCGGTCCGCGGCGGCGGTCAGCGATCCGGCTTCGACAACGGCCGCAAAAACTGCCAGCCGGTTGAGGTTCACTCCGCTCAGGTTGGTCATGTCGATTGTCCACTTTAAGAGGATTGTGTTACCGCGATTATCCGTCTTCCAGGATTATTCGGGGCGCACTATGCTGGAAGCATTCGCTCACTTCCTCAACTGTGCCGGAACCCGATAATGCCCGCCGCCAACAAACCCCTGCCAAACCAGCCGATCCGTCTGCACACCACCTTGCTCTCCGGACATGGTCATCGTGTGAAGCTTTTCCTGACGCTGCTGGACCTGCCGTTCACGACAATCGAACTCGACATGAAAGCCGGCGACAACCGCAAGCCCGCGCATCTCGCACTTAATCCGTTCGGCGAAGTGCCGGTGATCGAAGACGGCGATATTGTCCTGACGGACTCAAACGCCATCCTTGTGTACCTTGCACGCAAGTACGGCGATGCGTCGTGGTTGCCGGAAGATCCCGTCAATGCCGCTGCCGTCCAGCGCTGGTTGTCGCTCGCGGCGGGCAAGATTGCATACGGTCCGTGTGCCGCGCGGCTCGTGACCGTGTTCGGCGCGCCGCGCGACCATGCAGGGGCAATCCGCATTGCGGAAGATCTTTTTGCGATCATCGATACCGAGTTCCGTGACAAGCCGTTCGCTGCTGGACACGCACCGACGATTGCGGATATTGCCGCGTACTCCTACATTGCGCATGCGCCCGAAGGTGGCATATCGCTCGATCCTTATCCCAACTTGCGCGCGTGGTTAAAGCGCGTGGAAGCATTACCGCGCTTTCTGCCGATGCCTGTAACGAAGGCCGGATTGCTCGCTGAGTCTGCCTAACGTTTCGGCTTCGACCAACAACCGGTGAACGCTCATGTCCGATACCCTCGTCGCGGTTCCGCCCGCAGGCTGGAGCATTGCTGAATCGCCTTTTCATGCGGGAGAACTCGCGGCGCAGGAGCGGGTCGGCGTGCGTGAGCGCATGGATGTCAATGCGCGTCGCGGGATTCGCGATTACGTGCCGGAGCAGCATCGGATATTTTTTGCGGAGCAGCCATTCATGGTGCTTGGTGGTGTGGACACAGCGGGGCAACCGTGGGCTACGTTGCGTATCGGCGAACCGGGATTTGTGTCCACGCCCGATGAACACACATTGCGCATTGCAGGCCGCAGCCTCAATGGTGATCCGCTTGCGGGCACGTGGAAAGTGGGTTCCCTGTTAGGCGGCCTTGGCATTCAGCCTGCAACGCGCAGGCGTAATCGTGTAAACGGCGTTGTGACGGCTATCGATGAACATGCGATTACCGTAGCCGTCAGTCAAAGTTACGGCAACTGTGCGAAGTACATTCAAAGCCGGACGCCATCGCCCATGGATTTCGACACGCAAGCACGTGACGATGAAGCGCCTGTCATATCCGATCATTTGAGCGATGCGGATCGCCAATTGATCTCCAGTGCGGACACATTTTTTATTGCTAGCGCCGATACATCGGAGGATGCGGGATATGGGCGTGGCGCGGACGTCTCGCATCGCGGTGGCAAGCCGGGGTTTATTCGTATCGACGATAACCGCACGCTTACCACGCCGGATTTCAGCGGCAACCTATTCTTCAACACCATTGGCAACTTGCTGCGCGATCCGCGTGCGGGCTTGCTGGTGATCGACTTCGTCAGTGGTGATTTGCTGTATCTGGCCGTGGATGCAGAGGTCATTTGGGAAGGGAAGGAACTTGAATCCTTCGATGGCGCCGAGCGTCTGATCCGCTGGCGAGTGCGTGAGGTCAGGCGTACTCGGCGCGCTTTGCCGTTGCGCTGGTCGGACGTTCAATATGCGCCGCAGTTAGTCAAAACGGGAAGCTGGACGAAGACGCCGAGCGCATGGCGGAAGCTTAAGGTATCCGAAGTTCGAGAAGAAGCGCCTGGCATCAAGTCTTTTTATTTTGAACCGGCCGATGACATGCCTCTTCCTCCCTACGAGCCCGGTCAGTTCTTGCCGATCCGCCTGGACATTCCGGGCCATGCGGGACCGGTCACGAGGACCTATACGCTATCCGATGCCTACGATGCGCGGCGTTACCGGATCACGGTCAAGCGAGAGGGCGTTGCGTCGACATGGCTGCACGAGCACATTGAAGCGGGTGCATTTTTAGAGGCCAAGGCGCCAAGTGGCGCATTCGTTCTCGACCGGACGAACATACGTCCGATAGTCTTTGTCTCTGCGGGCATAGGCATTACGCCGATGATCGCGATGCTTAAAAGCATAGTTGGCGACCCAAATGAACGCTCGGGGCTTGAGCATATTTACTTTATTCATGGCGCGCGTGACGTGAATGAGCACCCGTTCGCTGATGAACTTCACGCCGCAACGAAAGCATCTCCGCGTGTTTCGGTTCATCTTAGGGAGAGTCGGGCGGTGAACGCTTCTACGGCGGGGCGTGTGGACATTGCGTATTTGAGGAGCGTGTTGCCATTTGGTGATTACGACTTTTATCTTTGCGGCCCGGCGGCATTCATGCGGGATTTGTATAGCGGCTTGCGCGCGCTCAACGTAGCTGACGACCGTATTCGTTTTGAGGCGTTTGGTCCTGCCAGCGTCAAGCGAGATAAGGGGCTTATAAACCTGATGCCGATTGTGCCTGAGCGTTTGGCGAAGGTTGTTTTCAAGCGGTCGCAAAAAACGGTGCAGTGGTCTCCGGAGGATGGAAGTTTGCTTGAATTGGCGGAAGCGAATGGCGTGGAGGTGGCGTCGAATTGCCGGTCGGGGGTATGCGGCACGTGTTCCACGCGCATTATTTCGGGCGATATAACCTACCCCGTGCCGTGCGAGGGAGAGGCCGAGGCTGGAATGGCGCTGCTTTGCAGCGCCATTCCAGCGAAAGCGGGGAAAGGAGAGGAGTCGACCGTAGAGATAGATGCGTGAGCGTGAACTTGCCCGAGAGCGCTGGTGGCGAAGCGTGTGGATGTAGGGGTTCGGAGGGGAAGGGTTTCAGCTAACGGTGGTTATGGCGTCGAGGGTTCTTTTGAAGTCCCAAGCAGATGTACGTGCACGCTCGGGGCATCTAAGCGCCATCGATAGCGTTTCGCGGACGGCCCCGATGGGCGGAACAGTGGCTTGATCGGCGCGAATGCCAGGCTTCACTGGATCGCCCTGAAGGGTATACCCGCGCTTGCTGTTCCATTAAGAGTTTTCGTATGTAAAGCGGGAGTTCATTTCGGCATTCTGTGAAAGATCAAAAATCTTAAATAATACGAGAGAGTTATCCGCAGAATGAGCATCGTGACGCGATCAGAAATATCACAGGGCGCGCTTCCAGGCCACGCGAGCTACTTCCT
>NZ_FCOC02000015.1 GCF_001544455.2 Caballeronia sordidicola | reverse complement strand
GAGGTCTTTATTGAAAACTGCGCCAAGCACGGCATTGTCATTGACCCCGCTGTTGCACTTGGAGTGTGAAAGCGCCAAGCAAAGAAAACGCCTTCCAACCGCTAATTCTTAAAGAGACTAAGCGTGCAATTACATCTGCTTGGGACTTCAAAAGGTCCCTTGCCGCCATAACCACCAACACCTGAAACCCTCCTCCTCCGAACTCCTACATCCACACGCTTCGCCACCAGTGCTCTCGGGCAAGTTCAAGCATCTGCGGTCCGTTTTGGCTACACTCAGGAATCGCCGCGTTTGTTCAGAATCAACACCCGGTCGCGACACTCCTTTCTTTTGTTACTGGCCATCCATGCATACAACCGCCTCTTCCCCCGTTACGTCATGGCATGCACACGTCTATTTCAACGCGTCTACACGCGATATCGCGTGGAAACTGCGCGAGGAAATCGCCAGCCGTCTCGGCAACACACTTCAGATCGGACGCTTTCACGAAAAAACCGTCGGTCCACATCCACAATGGTCTTATCAACTCGCATTCGAACCCGGACAGTTCGCCGCCATCGTTGAATGGCTCACGCTAAATCACGGTTCACTCGATATTTTCATTCATCCAAATACCGGCGACGCCCTTCGCGATCATCGCGATGCCGCCATCTGGATCGGACACTCTCACGAACTGGTACTCAACAACCTGCTCTAAACAATCAACCATCCGCGCCCCGCCTGCCGGACCGCACCCGGACCCACGCCGTACGTCTCCTTAAACTTCCTGCTATACGTCGCTTCCGATCTGTACCCCACGTCGTCAGCTATTTCCCCGATACTCTTCGTCGTGCGCATCGGCAACGTTACCGCAAGCTGCATGTGGATGGGCTCAAGCAGCATCATCGGCGAGTCGTCGGTCAACTCGGCAAAGGCTCTCATATCCGACTATCGCGGAAGGAGTCGATCCGCTGTTTGCAAAGGTGCCGGAAAGGGTTTGAAACCGCGTGATTCAAACACTGCGTCAGACACCGCGCACGCGCCCCGTCGATGCGCGTTGCACCAGCACCGGGTCGGGCGCAACGCGCATGGGCGCTTCTTTTTCCCGGCCGCCGTTCTCGATCAGCGCTTCGAGTAATTCGACGGCCATTGCCGCGGCGGCATCGGTGGGGACCGCGATAGTCGACAAACCCGGCCGCGATTCGCGTGCAAGCTGAATGTCGGTAATACCGATCACGGACAGGTCCTCTGGAATGCGCATGCCGCGATCGGCCGCTGCGTGCATCGCGCCGAGTGCGGGAAGGTCATTGGTCGCGAAGATGGCGGTGAGGTCCGGGCACGCGCTCAACAACTCGCACGCGGCGTCGTAGCCGTGCTGTACTTCATCGCGCGTAAAGCGCACGTCCTGCTCCGCATGCGCGACGCCGGCCGCCCGCAAGGTGTGGCAGAAGCCCTCGTATCGCGCGGCCTGCACTCCGTCGCGCTGGCTTGCGACAATCGCGCCGATGCGCGTATGCCCAAGCTCCAGCAAATGCCGCGCGGCAAGCGTTCCGGCCGCGAAAAAATCGACGGCCACGCACGGCAGTCCCGGCGATACATCCGGACGTTCCCACATGCACAGCACGATCGGCGTGCCGCGCGCGAGCGTTTTGTCGAGGTCATCGAAGTCAAGCCGGGCGTTCATCACGAGCACGCCTTCCGACAATGTTCCCGCAATCTGATCGAGATACGCACGCGCAATCGCAGGATCTTCGTTAGTATTGCAGACAATCAGGAACCGGCCGTTCTTGCGTGCGGTGCGCTCGGCCGCGAGCGCAAACTCCGGATAGAACGGATTCGCGATGCTGGACACCATCAGCGCAAGCGTCGGCGCGCTGCCCTCGGCAAGCGCGCGCGCGGTCAAATGCGGCCGATACCCCAGCGCGTCGACCGCATCGAGCACGCGTTGCCGCGTCGCCTCGCCGACCTTGCCGCGTTTGCGCAGCACATTGGAGACGGTGGCGGGCGTCACGCCGGCGCGCGCGGCAACTTCAGCCAAAGTGGTCATCGAATCTCGGGAAAGGGTTAACGCCTAAGTGGAACGTCGCCTAAGTTCGGCGAACGCATGTGTATATGCAAGTATCAACGCGCGATCTCATATTTTGGGATGGTTTCCCGGCATTTGTATAAATCCGCAGAGACCGCTAGATTTGCGTCCAGGGAAGTTCAAAAACACAAAGACGGAGACAGCCGGAGCAAGGCGATCCATCAATGGATCGTTTTTTCACCGGCAAAAGGTTAAGCGCTTAACCTGCGTCTGTCTCCTCGGTAGAACACGGAGACGTTGGCATGGCGAGTATCTCTTTGCGGTCGGTTCAAAAGGCGTATGGAGATCACGCGCCGGTGATCCGCGACGTCGATCTGGAAATCGGCGAGCATGAGTTCTGCGTGTTCCTCGGACCGTCGGGATGCGGGAAATCGACGCTCTTGCGCATGATCGCGGGCCTGGAGGACATCACCGACGGCGATCTGTATATCGATGGAAAACTCGTCAACGAGGTGCCCGCCGCGCAACGCGGCGTGGCGATGGTGTTCCAAAGCTACGCGCTGTTTCCTCACATGACGGTGTACCAGAACATGGCGTTCGGGCTCACGCTCGCGAAGACGCCGAAAGCCGTCATCGATAAAAAGGTGAGGGAAGCCGCGCGCGTCCTGCAACTTGAGGCGTTGCTGGAAAGGAGACCGAAGGAATTGTCGGGCGGCCAGCGCCAGCGCGTCGCGATCGGACGTGCGATCGTGCGCAGCCCGGGCGTGTTTCTCTTCGATGAACCGCTTTCCAATCTCGACGCCACGCTGCGCGGACAAACGCGTGTCGAGATTGCGCGTCTGCACAAACAGTTCGATAAGGCCAGTGTGGTCTACGTGACGCACGATCAGATAGAAGCCATGACGCTCGCCGACAAGATCGTGCTGCTGCACGCTGGCGCCGATACCGCGAAATACGGCAGCATTGCGCAAGTGGGCGCGCCGCTCGATTTGTATCACCGGCCGAAAAGCCGTTTCGTGGCGGGGTTCATCGGCTCGCCGCGAATGAATTTCATGCCCGCTCGCGTGATGTCGGCCAATGCGCAAAGCGTGCTGATCGCGCTCGACGGAACCGGCGAACAAATCGAAGTGCACGCGAACGGCGACGCGCTGATGCCGAGCCAGGCCGTCACCCTCGGCATCCGGCCCGAGCATCTTGAACCCATCGCAGGCAATGCGTCACAGCAGCAAATCAGGCGCACGGTGTCGCTTGTCGAGCAGCTTGGCGAGCACAGTTACCTGCACCTGGAGCAGGCGGGCGGTGCGGTTCTTATCGCCAAGGCGCCCGGCGACAGGACTCCGAAACAAGGCGAGAACGTCGCGTTCAGTGTGCCGACCGCCTCCTGCCATCTATTTACCGAAGACGGTTTCGCCGTCACGTCGGCTGCCATTCCTCACTTTGCGTAGGAGCGCTTCGTATGCGTCTTGGAGTTTGCTATTACCCGGAACACTGGCCGGAATCGATGTGGAAGGACGACGCAGCGCGCATGAAGGCGCTTGGCATCGACCGGGTCCGGATTGCCGAATTCGCGTGGAGCCGGATCGAACCGTCGCCGGGCGAGTATCAATGGGACTGGCTCGACCGCGCAATCGACACGCTCGCGGGCGCAGGCCTGAAGGTCGTCATGTGTACGCCGACCGCCACGCCGCCGAAGTGGCTGATCGACCGTCATCCCGACATACTGCCCGTGGGCGCGGACGGCCGTCCGCGCGCGTTCGGCTCGCGCCGGCATTACGATTTTTCGTCGCCTTCGTACTTCGAGGCGTCGCAGAAGATCTGCACGGCCGTCGCCGCGCGATACGGCCGGCATCCCGCCGTCGCGTTCTGGCAAACGGACAACGAGTTCGGATGTCACAACACGGTGGTCAGTTATTCGCCAGCCGCGTTGCAGCGCTTTCGGGCGTGGCTCAAGCAGCGCTACGGGAGCATCGACGCGCTCAATACCGCGTGGGGCACGGTCTTCTGGAGCATGGAATATCGCGACTTCGACGAGATCGACCTGCCGGTCGCGACCGTGACCGAAGCGCATCCGTCGCATCGGCTGGATTACCGCCGTTTCGCCTCCGACGAAGTGGTGCGCTACAACCGCATGCAGGCGGGCATCATCCGTGCGCATTCACCCGAACGTCCGGTCGCGCACAACTTCATGCAGCTTTTCACCGAGTTCGATCACTACAAGGTGGCGGCGGATCTGGATATTGCGACGTGGGACAGCTATCCGCTTGGTGCGCTTGAAGAACAATGGTTCGATCCATCGATCAAGGCGAAGTGGCTGCGTACCGGTCATCCGGACTTTGCCTCGTTCAATCACGATGTGTATCGCGGCATGTCGAAGCTGCCGTTCTGGGTCATGGAGCAGCAGCCGGGCCCCGTGAACTGGGCGCACTGGAATCCCGCGCCGCTGCCAGGCATGGTGAAGCTCTGGAGCTGGGAAGCGTTTGCGCACGGCGCGGGCTGTGTCTCGTACTTCCGCTGGCGGCAAGCGCCGTTCGCACAAGAGCAGATGCACGCGGGCTTGAACACGCCGGATAACCGGCTCGATCTGGGCGGCAAGGAAGCGTCGCAAGTTGCCAAGGAAATCGATCTTGTGACGATGGAAGACGGCGATCTGCCCGTCGCTGCGAAGGTGGCGCTTGTGTGGGACTACGAAGCAAAGTGGCTGTTCGAGATTCATCCGCAAGGCGCCGACTTTTACTATCCGCGTTTTGCGTTTGAATACTACAGTGCGCTGCGCAGCCTTGGGCTTGACGTCGATGTCATTCCCGCCAGCGCGCCCATGGACAGGTACAAGCTGATCGTGGTGCCACCGTTGCCCATCGTGCCGGATGACTTTGCGGCAAGGCTTGCAGCAAGCGGAGCGCAAGTCGTGCTTGGGCCGCGCACAGGATCGAAGACGGGCAACCTCACCATTCCCACTGCGTTGCCGCCGGGTATCGATATCGCGCAGTTGATTCCCATGCGCGTGTGGCGCGTCGAATCCATGCGCCCGAACGTGACCGAATACGTGGACCAACGCGGCGAAGCGCGTCATTGGCGCGACCTTGTTGAAGCGGAAGAAGGCGTGCAGGTAGAAGCCCGATTCGCGGATGGTCATCCCGCCATCTTGCGTCGCGGATCGATCCGCTATCTTGCGAGTCTTTTCGACGATGCGTTGACGCAAGCCATCTTCCAGGACGCCGCGAACGCCGCGGGACTCGATGCGCAACCGCTGCCCGACGGCATCCGTATCAGCCGGCGTGGCCCGCTGACTTATGTCTTCAACTACACATCGAGCGTTTATAAAGTCCCGAACGCAGGCAGCTTCATAGTGGGACAGGAGGACGTGGAACCGCAAGGCGTCGCGATCTACAAGACAGCTTAGAGCCCAGGCAGGCTAAGCAAGGTAAGGCAAACAACACTCATCGATGAGGAGACACGCATGAAATTTTCCATTCGCAACGGATTGCGCAACGGCTTGACGAGCATTGCGTTCGCCGCTGTCCTGGCAAGCGCGGGCATGGCGCAAGCCGGGACGCTGACGGTGAACATCGCGTTCAAGGGAGCAAGTCAGCGCGCGGTCTGGCAACAGACTTTCGATGCTTTCAAAAAGGCGCATCCGGACATTGACGTGAAGGTGTCGTTCGTCGATGAAGAAGCCTACAAGGTCCAGTTGCCCGGCTGGCTCTCGACTGTTGCGCCGGATATCGTGAACTGGCACAACGGCGAGCGCATGGCGTATTACGCGAAGCGCGGCCTGTTCGAAGACCTGACGCCGGATTGGCAGAAGAACAACTGGGATGCCATGTACGCGTCCACCAAGGAATCGTCCACTTACAACGGCAAGCAGTACGCCGCGCCGACCGTCTATTATTCGTGGGGTATGTTCTATAGAAAGGACTTGTTCCAGAAGGCCGGCATTTCAGCCGAGCCCAAGACGTGGCCTGAATTCCTCGATGCCTGCAAGAAGCTCCAGGCCGCAGGCATCGCACCGGTTGCAGTCGCGGGCCGCGATGCATGGACACTCGCTGGCTGGTTCGATTACCTCGACCTGCGCATCAACGGCAACGCGTTTCATCAAAAGCTGATGGCGGGCGACGTGCCTTATACCGATCCGCGCGTGAAGAAGGTCTACACCGCCTGGAAGGAACTGATCGACAACAAGGTCTTCATCGACAACTCGCTTTCCTACGATCTCGACGCCGTGCAGCCTTTCCTGTTCCAGGGCAAGGCCGCAATGATGCTGATGGGCACGTTCATTACCGCCGGCTTCCCACAGAACATCAAGCCGCAAATGGGCTTCTTCCAGTTTCCGATTATCGACAGCAAGGTGCCTACCGCTGAAGATGGTCCGGTGGAGTCGCTGCATATTCCGTCGAAGGCGAAGAACAAGGCGGACGCGCATACGTTCCTCGCGTTCGTGGAGACGCCTGAGATGAGCGCGCAGCTTGCAAAGGGTCTTGGTTCGCTGCCGGCCAACAGCAAGTCGCCGGAACCGGATGATCCAATTTCGAAGATCGGCTTCCAGATCCTGTCGCAGACGAAGGGCGGTATCGCTCAGTTCTATGATCGCGACATGACCAAGGAGATGGCGGATGAAGGCATGAAGGGCATGCAGCAGTTCGTATCCGATCCGACGAAACTGGATGCGGTCCTGGCGCAGCTCGAAGCCACGCGCAAGCGCATTTACAAGAAGTGATCCGCGACGGCGGTCCTTCGCGCGAAGGGCTGCCTTTTGAAGGACAGGAGCATGTATGTCTGAAACCTTAAGCGTTGCGGCGGTCAAACCGAAGCACCGCAAGCGGATGTCCGCGACAGCCCGGCAGCAGCGGCTGGCCGCGTTCCTGTTTCTCGCGCCCGCCTGCATCATGGTTGCTATCTACGTGATCTGGCCGATCATTTCCAGCGTCACGCTCAGTTTCTACAACTGGGACGGAATGACGGAAAAGACCTTCGCGGGTTTCGATAACTACATTGAATTGTTCCAGGCTCCGACGTTCTATACGGCGCTCAAGAACAACGTTCTGTGGTTGATCTTGTTCCTTCTTGCGCCGCCGATGGGTCTCGCCGTCGCGTTGTATCTCAATCAGGCGGTGCGCGGCATTCGCGTGGTGAAGTCCCTGTTTTTCGCGCCATTTGTGCTGTCGGGCGTGGTCGTCGGACTGATGTTCAGCTGGTTCTACGATCCGACCTTCGGCTTGCTCAAAGTCATTCTGGGGCATGGCGTGCCCGTACTCGGCGACGCGCGCTATGTCACCTTCGGCATCATCTTCGCGGCGCTCTGGCCCCAAACCGCCTATTGCATGATCCTGTATCTGACCGGGCTGACGTCGCTCAACGCCGAGCAGATCGAGGCGGCGCGCATGGAGGGTGCGAAGGGCTGGACCATGTTGTGGCACGTCGTCTTGCCGCAACTCCGGCCGACCACGTTCATGGCGATCGTGGTGACTGTCATCGGCGCGTTGCGCAGCTTTGACCTGATCTCCGTGATGAGCGGCGGCGGCCCGTACGAGAGTTCTACCGTGCTGGCCTATTACATGTACGACCAGGCAATCAAGTATTACCGCATCGGTTATTCGGCGGCGATCGCCGTCGTGCTGTTCGCGATCATGATGGTGTACATCGTCTATCACTTGCGCAGAATGCTGCGGACCGAACGCTGAGTTGCTGAATCAGACAGGAGCACACCATGTTTCCCACGCCCGTCGCCAAATGGAAGCCCGTCAACCGGGCGCTTTACAAATCGTCGCTGCCGGTCGCGCTGGTAATCTGGCTCTTGCCGCTGATCGCGGTGATGGTCACTTCCATTCGTTCGTCCGACGAACTTGTCGAAGGCAATTACTGGGGCTGGCCCCGGCACTTTTCGTTGATCGCGAACTACAGCGACGCGCTGACGACATCGCCCATGCTTCACTACTTGTGGAACAGCGTGCTGATCACCGTGCCCGCCGTGATTGGATCGATCGTGCTTGCGTCCATGGCCGGATTCGCGTTGGCGATCTACAGCTTTCGCGGCAACACGGCGTTGTTCGCGACGTTCGTTGCGGGCAATTTCGTGCCGATCCAGATCCTGATGATTCCCGTGCGCGATTTGTCCCTGCAACTCGGCATCTTCAATACGGTCAGCGCGCTGATCCTGTTTCATATCGCTTTCCAGACCGGATTTTGCGCGCTCTTCCTGCGCAACTTCATCAAGCAATTGCCGTTCGAACTGGTCGAGGCGGCGCGCATTGAAGGCGCGAACGAGTGGACGGTTTTCTTTCGAATCGTATTGCCGTTGATTCGCCCCGCGTTGGCGGCGCTCGCCATTCTTGTCTTCACGTTTGTCTGGAACGATTATTTCTGGGCGTTGTGCCTTACGCAAGGCGACGAAGCTGCACCGATTACAGTCGGCGTGGCCGCGTTGAAAGGGCAGTGGGTGACGGCGTGGAATCTGGTGTCGGCGGGGTCGATTCTTGCCGCGTTGCCCTCCGTCATGATGTTTTTTGCCATGCAGCGGCATTTCGTGGCCGGCCTGACATTCGGCGCAACCAAGGGCTGATGTTGTCGGGCTGGGATTTATCGTGTTGCACCGCATTCCGGTTCCGCATAGGAATCGGAGTTTCCATTTCAATTAATTTTTACAATGGAAAGATATGTTGACGCGTTGCTCGTGTAGCGTCAAAATATTTCCAATGTAAAGATTGTGCGTAAATCCACGTTCACAAGACGCTGCGCCTGTCTGTTTTTATTCAAGCGGTCCCCAAGGGTCCGCGACTCAAGGGAGACATCCATGTCTATCGAAGCCATCTTGCGCGGTACGCCCGTCTGGGTCTGGGTATTGTTGGTGTATCTGCTTTCGCGAGGCGTCAAGGCCATGAAAGGCGGCACGGCGCCGCTCTCCAGACTGGCGATAGTGCCTGCGGTGTTTGCCGGCTGGGGCCTGCTGCATCTGGTCAAGGAGCCGGCCGCGGGATGGAATACCGGCCTCGCATGGGTCGGCGGCGCGGTGCTTGGAATTGCAATCGGCGTTCTGCTCGCGCGCCGGTCGCGGCTGACAGTGGATCGCGCACAGAAGACGGTCACGCTGCCCGGATCTATCGTGCCGTTGGTTTTGATTCTGCTGACGTTCGCGTCGAAGTTCTGGCTGGGCGTGGAGCTTGCGATCACGCACGCAGGAGTCGATTCGCTTTACCCGGTGCTCGATGGTCTCGTCTCGGGACTTGTTGCCGGAATCTTTGCCGGGCGTTTTCTGGTGTATTGCCTGGCGTTCCGGCCAGGGTCCCCGGCTTCTTTCGGCGAGCGGGTGTGAGTGGACATCTTGACTACGGTGGCAAGCCTACCGCCGAATCACATGCGGCATGCCATGCTTTAGTGGCACGCTGGCGCCCGTGCCGGTGAATATGGCCTGAGCTGCGGACGCGCGGTTCAGTTCGTCGGATGCCGAATTCGGCAGGGCGAGCGAAATGAAGAAAACGGCCAGCATGGCAATCAGTATGGATGCCAGCCACGTTGTGACGTACATCATGATGTTCTCCGAAGACTTCCATGGGACGGGCGCTGTTGCAACTATGGCAATCGCCATGCCACGACGATCACGCCAACGCGCGGTGTTTCGTAAGCGATCTGCATGCTGAAACGTTGCTGAGCACCATGACCTCAGCTTAGATGGGGGCGGCTCTTTGCACAGCCCTACTTTCGCGGGGTCCCGAAGGAGGGTGCGCAAGCGCGGACCAGGCGCAAATCCCGCTGTGAAAACAGTCATGCGCGGCCTATAACTCAGTAAGCAGGGCCGCCGTATTGCTTCGCTCGAGTCCGGCTTTGCCGTGTGTTTGCGAAGCACATACAGAATATGGCGCGTCGCTGGCGGCAGTTTTCGCGTGACGTGCCTGGATTTGCAGGAGTATCGAAATGAAAACCCGTGCGTTGGTTGTAGGTGGCGCATTTCTGCTCGCCATGGCGAGCGGCGCTACAGGACAGGAAAGTCAGCAGCAGCCAGTCCAGCAGGACGCGCGTCCGACCGGGCAAGCGGCCGTCGTGCACGATGCGAACACCTCAGCACAAGCTACTTCCGATACATCGTATGGCGGGACGCAAGATACGCGCAGCGCGCGAAGCAGCATGTCGCGCCCGCGGCAGTGCATTGGTGGGACGCAATGCGACGTGTTCTTTGGTCACTGACGGCGTTGCGTTGGGCCGGAATCAGGCGCGCGACATGGCTTGATCCACTGTCCTGATCATCCCGCGCGCATTCGTTGAACGTCATACGTCCGCGATAAGCTTCAGCCCCGGCGGCAGCGATTCGCCGAACACGCGGCCTTCGTCTGCCTTGTCGAGTTCCACGGTTTCGCGCACCATCTCGATCCAGCTTTTGGACGCACCCGCATTTTCCAGCCGATGAACCACGCGCGCGCGAACGTCATCGGGCAAGTCTCGCGAGCGGTCGCCCGTCATGCGCGCAATTTGCGCAGCGGCGAACGCGGCCGGTTCCACCTTCTTCCAGTCGAGCGCAAAAATCCTTTCTAGCCATTGCGCCGCGATATCCGGCGGCACCACGCCATGCGCACTGCCATAGAACGGCCGGCGCGCGCCGATGCGCCCGATCGCCCACCAGCCCTGATGGTTTTCCGAGGGCTTTTCGAGCCGCGCGAACAGCTTCTGCGCGACATCGATCTTGCGCTCGACAGGCACGCGTTCAAGCGACGCCACCAGCCGCACCATATCGGCGTGACCGGTCTTGGATGCATCGAAGGGTGCTTTGGTTTTCGTTCGCGCGGCGGCGATGGACTGCACGTAATCCACGGCGTCGAGCACGGCGACTTGTTGAGCTTCGTTCAGACCGCCCGCGGCGCGGCGCCACAAGGTCCACCATTCCGACCAGACCTGGGCGTCGTTGAGATACTGGATGCCGTCGTCGAAGAGCGTCCATAGTTGTTCGACGCGCCATTCATCGAGCGGATAACCGAAGCCCGGGCGCAGGCAATAACCGGCAAGGTTCAACCACAGGCGCTCGTGATCCGGCGAGCGCCGCCGGCGTCGCGCGCGTTCCCACAGCGCGCCGAAGAGTTCACGAAGCAACGCGCTGTCCCATGTATCGCGTGGGCCGAGCACATGTTCGAGTTGCGCGCGCAAGCGCTTGATTTCCTTTCTATCAACGTCGTGCGCACGCGCGCCGAACGAACGATCGATCTGTTCGATCGCCCTGTCATACGATGGATGAAGTATTTCGCCAACCGTTGTATTGGCTGAAGCTTCGCGGCGTAACTGAAATTCGAGCTGCCAGCGCTTCGATGGATCGCCTTGATCGATGCAATGCACTTCCAGCGTCCCGACTTCTGTCAGCGACGCCGAAAGTTGCACCGGCGTTTCGCGCGGGCCTTTGGCGAAGCGTGGCTGCACAACGGTGGCAATGGGCGGCAAGCGGACGAAATCGCCCGTGGACAGATCGACCAGTTCGCCCGGTGCATAGACCCTGTCTCCCGTCGATGAAACCAGATGGAATCGCACCGGTGAGCCGAGCAAGAGCGTGAACACGCGGTCTTGCAGAAACACTTCGCGGCCTTCTTCCGTGCCGCGCGGCAAGAGGCAGATGCCTTGCTGGCTTGCGCCTTTCTCCTGGCCTTCGTCTTCGAGCACGAGGAAATAACTGCGCGCCGCGCCGCCGCCAATGCGTGGCCCAACGCCGCCGCGCGCAAGGCCATACGCGACCGCGCCGCGTGCGACGGCGACATCGGGGTTGTCGTTGTGAAGCGCGTGCAGCGGTTTTCCGCGCCATGAACCGAGGGTATCGGCGAGACGTGCGGCCAGTGCTTCTGCACGGAACACGCCGCCGTTGAGCAGCAAGGTATCGGGGACCGGCAACGTGTCGCGGTCGGCTTCAGGTGAATCCAGAGCCTCGCGCGACTGCGCCGTGTGCTGGTTCAGGAACGCCGCGATATGGCGCGTGATTCCGGCATCGCTTGCGTAGGGCAAGCCGAATTCGACAATCGCACTGCGCGAGCGTCGCGGGCGTTCGCTCGATGCAACCGCGGGGAAAAAACCATCGACGATGATCTGCTCGACTTCCTGCCGCGATACTTCGACCGAACGCGCGCCGCCGATCATCCGCGAGCCCGCGCCGAGCAGCGTGATCGACATGGTTTCCGGCGCGTTTGCGCCGAGCAACTGTTCCTTGGCCGCGCGACACCGCTCGACCAGTTGCGACAAACTCGCCGCCGATAACCGCGCGGACGTTGTCGCCATTCGCGCTTCGACTAGATGCGCGAGCGCCAGATCCATGTTGTCGCCGCCGAGCATCAGATGATTGCCAACGCCTATTCGCGTGAGTTGCGGTTCGCCGGCAGGCTCGCCATTTTTCAGCTCGACCTTGATCAACGTGAGATCGGTCGTGCCGCCGCCGACGTCGCATATGAGTACGAGGCGCGTTTGCGCGAGTTCGGAATCAAGCGTCGCGCGATGCTGGAACAGCCAGTCATAGAACGCCGCTTGCGGTTCTTCAAGCAAGCGCAATTGCGGCAAGCCGGCCATGCGGGCCGCTTCCAGCGTCAGGGCGCGGGCGCCATCGTCGAAGGAAGCGGGCACGGTCAGCACCACGTCCTGCGTTTCCATTCGCGCATGCGGGAAATGCGCGTTCCACGCCGCGCGCACATGCGCCAGATAACTCGCGCTCGCCGCAACAGGCGAAACCTTGCCAACGTCATCCGGCGCGCCCCACGGCAAGATGGGCGCGACCCGGTCCACCGACGCATGCGACAACCAGCTTTTGGCGCTTGCCACAAGCCTGCCCGGCACTTGCGCGCCAAGCGCGCGGGCAAGGCGGCCGATCACTGCTTGCGGTTCTTCGGCGGGATTGGCATTGCGCCAGGGCAACTGCAGGTCGCCGGCATTCAGTTCGCCCGAAGCCGGGTGATATCGCGCGGACGGCAGCAGCGGCCGTCCCGCGACTTCGCCGAGACTGACGAGCTGATCGATATCGAAGACACGAATCTCCTTCGATCCGTTCCTGGCGCGAGCGTCGGCATACGCCACGACCGTATTGCTCGTACCAAGATCGATCCCGACGATGTATTGCTTCATGAGCGCCTAGCTATTTGCGTTGGCGCGTACATCGAACTCGACTTTCCAGCGCTCGCCGGAATCGCGCGGCAAGGCTTCCAGTTCGAGCGTGCCGGCTTCGGTAATGCGTGCATGCAGCTTCACGGGCACGACTTCGCCGGGCGTGCGCCCTTCGGTCGGCAGCGTCGCCTGGATTTCCTCGAGTTCCTGCAATTCATCGGGTCCCCAGAAGTCGAGCAGCGTGCCGACTTGATCCTGCCGCCGCACCGAAGAACCGAAGAACCGGAAGTGCACCGGTTCGCCGACGACCAGCCCGAATTCCTGCGGCGGCAACGCGGCCTCGGTGCCTTCTTCCATGCCGAAAGGCGCGAGACACAGCGCCTGCACGGGCGGTTCGATGCCGGGCACAGCGGGCATCGCCGACTCGACTGCAACGTAATACGAACGGGCCGTGCCGCCGCGAATCCGCACGCCTTTGCCGCGCCGAACATAGCCGTAGTAGGCCGCGCCGCGCGCGACCGCGCGATCGAGATCGCCGCCCGCGAGCAAGCGGGCCGGCGGCGCGCCTTCGGCGCTGAGCCAGCCGTTGACGGTATCGAGAATGCGGCCCGCCAAGAGTTCAGACTTGAACACGCCGCCGTTGAACAGCACGGCCGTCGGATGCAGGAAGCTGGCGCCTTCGGGAAGTGTGTTCCGCAAGCCCTCGATCTCGTTCAGCGCGTTCACCTGGCGGCCCAGGAACGCCGCGAGATGACGCGGAATGGCCGCGTCCTGCGCATACGGCAGGCCGAGTTGTGTCAGACCGACACGCGCACGGCTGACCGGACGGTCAGCACGGTCGGCTTGCGGGAAAAAGCCGTCGAGAATGGTCTGCGTGAGTTCATCGCGCGTGAGTTCGGTGCGGATCGAACCGCCGATCAGCTTGGAGCCGCGGCTAGGCACCACCAGCGGCACGGTTTGCGCGGCTGGATCGGTGAGAAGCGTTTCCTTGGCCGACCGGCACGCATAGGTGAGCGCGCGAAGCTGCCACGCGTCCGCCTGCGTGCCTTGTGCCGCGAGCTTGCGCGCGACCACGTAGGCGAGCGCCAAGTCCATGTTGTCGCCGCCGAGCAGGATGTGTTCGCCGACCGCAATTCGATGCAGTTCGAGATTGCCCTCGCGTTCGATCACGGCGATCAGCGAGAAGTCGGTGGTTCCGCCGCCGACATCGACGACGAGGATCACATCGCCCACTTGAACCTGCTTGCGCCAGAGGCCATTGCTCATCTCGATCCAGCTATACAGCGCGGCCTGCGGTTCTTCGAGCAAGGTCATGCGGCCATAGCCCGCTGCTTCGGCGGCTTCTGCCGTGAGGTCGCGGGCGGCGGGATCGAAGGAGGCCGGAATCGTGACGGTGATTTCCTGCTCGCCGAACGGCGCGTCGGGGTGCGCGTGGTTCCACGCTTCGCGTAGATGCGTGAGATAGCGCACCGAGCTTTCGAGCGGCGAGACGCGCGTGACTTCGGGCGGCGCGTCGTTTGGCAGGATGGCCGCGCGCCGGTCGACGCCCGGATGGCAAAGCCAGCTCTTGGCGCTCGATACCAGCCGGATAGGCGTGGCCGCGCCCCGGTTTCGCGCCAGTTCGCCGACTGCGAAATCGCGCTCGGCGGTCCACGGCAGGCTCAGGTCGCCGGGACTGAATTCGCTCGGATGCGGCAGGTAGAGAAACGACGGCAGCAGTTCCAGTTCCTCGATCGCGCCCGGTCCAGTGAGTTGGGTGACCGGCAGCACGCGTTGCGCGGTTTTCTCGCCGTCGCTCGCGGTGAGATCGACGTACGAAAGGGCGCAATGCGTCGTGCCCAGGTCGATACCGATGGAATAGCGCGCGCCGCTCATAGTTCCACCTCGGCGGGCGCGATCACTGATGCGTCGTGGCTTTCGGTCAGCTTCGGCAGACGCACTTGCTCGACTTTCCAGCCGCGATGACTCAGGTTGCCGCTGAACGGCGCCTGGCCGACCACGTTGCCGGTGAGACGAATGGCGCTTGCGTCGAAACCCTCGGGCAGTGTCACACGGCTGCCTTCGGCTTCCGCGCGCACCGGCCGGATGGTGAAATGCTCCCGCAAGGTTGTGCGGCAGCCATCGTGGACGAGCCGTGCGGCCGCGCCGATCTCGGCGTCGGAATAAGCCGCCACGTCTTCCTCGATGAAATCGACAAAGCGTGCATCGCGCTGCAGCAGGCCCAGCAGTTGGAGCGCGGCGTCGGGGGTGGCTTCTTTTATCGTCCGGACGATCGGGGCCGATGCTGGCGCGGGTGCTGGCGTTGGTGGCGGTTCCGGGGCCACGGCTTCGCCGCTACGCACACGGCGTACGCCGGCTGCGACTTCACGGTCGCCCAGTATGGCGAAGAACGTTCCCACGGCCAGAGAAAACCGGCTGAGGAACGACGCATTCAAATCACTCATAAACGACTCCTGATGTGCTCTCGGGACACGGTCTGAAGCTGACCCATGATCCGGCGGCATTTTCTGATCGGCAAATGCGCTGCAAGCCGCGCGCCTCCGGCGAAAACGCTGGCGCGCGCAATGGTTGCGAAACCCGTATTTTGCCTTGATGTGAGCATCGGCCGTTCGATGACCGTGATTTGCGGGCGAAAGCCGCGAGAAGGGAGACTGTGATTCCGTGCTTTTACGGAGCGGTTAAAGGCTGTAGCGCGTCGAAATTCTCTGAATGCAAGCCATTGCAGCGCGGGGCCGCAACGGCTCGGATTCAAGTTTTGTTTTGATTGCGGCGAATCTGCGGAGGCTTGTTAAAAAAGCTTCTGCCACTGATCCTTTTGCATGTCCTCGCGCGTATTGACTTCAATCAGCACGCCACCCGGAGCACGGCAAAAGAACCGCGAGCCTCGCGTATTGTTGAACACTTCCGTTTCCATCTGAACGCCACCTTCCCGGAATTCGCGATAAAGCGAATGGACGTCTTCGAGCGTCTCGACTTCCAGGCCGAAGTGAAAATTTTTCGGCCAGACGGGTTCGATATCGTTGACTTGTTCGAGGACGATATCGAATCCGCTGCGCTTGAGCAGGCAATGCTGGCCGGTGGCCACAACCTCGCAGCCGAGAAATTTCTCGAAGAATTCGGCTGTCTCGGCTACGTTGGCAGAGGGAAAGCTCAGATGATTGAGTTTGGCTTGCTGATTAAGTTTCATTGCTCGATCTCACAAAATGTAGTTGATGTGCAGGCTTATTCGCCGATGCGACCCTGCCGGGCAGCGTCTTCAGGGCGATGCGCCATGACGTTCATTTTGCGAGCAATTACTCGATTTTTAAACTCGCTTTAGCTGTGCTGGTTTATTCGGCATTGGAACTAGCAGGGGCGTGGGTTTTCGTGCTGAGCCGCGCAAGGCGCTGAATGTTTGCTCGCTTTTTGGCATGGCCAGTCCGCATGGCATTAATCAGGCCGGACGCTTGTGTCGCGCCCTGGATTTCTCAGGCGGCCGATCGCATATGCCGAGGTAGCCAAACAGAGCCCGTCCGACGCGTTCTTCCAGCGCACCGCGATCCACTTCACCGCGTTCTCCCGCCGCATCCACGACGGCGCGAAGGATGGCGAGGAGGTCATCCGTTGCGATCTCCATGTTGTTCTGTGGCGGGATATCGTCGCGCGACAGGATCTGTTGCATCAGTTCGTGAAAAGCAGCCTTGGACGTTCCGAGTTCCCGGGCAATGGCAGGACGCCCTTCCTCGAAATCCAGCGCGCGCGCCAGCGCCGGGCGGCGCAGTTGCTGGTGTACCGAAACGGTGATCAGGTATTTCAACGCGCTCTGACCGGTCGGCTGGTGTAGCGCGCAGTCCGCTTCGGCGTAGAACGCGGCTTGCTCGCGCAGACTGAGCGCGACGACAAGCGCGTCCTTGTTGGGAAAATACTGATACAGCGTGCCAACGCTGACCCCCGCGCGTTTGGCAACGAGGTTGGTATTCAACCCCTCCATGCCGCGTGTTTCGAGAATGGCCGCCGCTGCTTCCAGGATCGCGGCTACCGTATGTTCGGCGCGGGATTGCTGCGGAACTTTGCGCGGCCTGAGCGACGGGCGTCTCTTCGTTATCACGAGTTTTGCGTCCAAAAGCGAGTATTAGCTCCTATTTTACAAGCATTGGGACACGCATCTCCAGCTTATCCAGGCACTGCCAAATCAAATAATCATGCCGCCCGATACTTCTATGCGCTGTGCATTGATCCAGCGGTTATCGTCCGAAAGCAGCGCCGCGATCATCGGGCCAATGTCATCGGGTTGGCCTACGCGGCCGAGCGCCGTCATGTCGGCGACACGCTTGTTGACTTCGGGATTGTCCCGGACCATGCCGCCGCTGAAGTCCGTCGCGATAGCGCCGGGCGCCACGGTATTGACGGCAATGCCGCGCTCACCCAGTTCTTTTGCGAGGTAGCGCGTAAGCACTTCGACTGCGCCCTTCATGCACGCATACGCGCTGCTCCCGGGAAGCGAAAACCGCGCGAGACCGGACGAAATATTCACGATACGGCCGCCGTCGTTGATGATTGGCAGGAGTTTCTGCGTGAGGAAAAACACGCCCTTGAAGTGAACCGCATAAAGGGCGTCGAGTTCGGCTTCGGTGGTTTCATCGAATGCCTTGTGGAGCGAGGTGCCCGCGTTGTTCACGAGATAGTCGAAACGCTGCGCGCCCAGGTCGGCAAGCGCCTGACGCACGCCGGCCGCGAAGGTGTCAAAGGAAGCGGTGTTGGCTGTATCGAGTTGAAGAGCAACCGCGTTGCCGCCCGTTTCGCGGACCGCTGCCACAACCTGGTCGGCTTCCGCGCGATTCGAGTGATACGTCAGGATTGAATCGACGCCGCGCTTCGCCAGATTCAAAACGGTATTGCGGCCGAGACCACGGCTTCCTCCCGTGACAATGGCGATCTTGCGGCTGGAAGTGTGGCTGGTTTCGATGGGCATGGATGGCTCCGTTGAGTTCGTGTTCAACCAACGATACGCTCGCGCAAGCCCGCGTTGAATGCCCGAACTTGGCCACTTCTTGCCTGATCCTGTCACGGGTGTTTTCTCCGGAACGCCTATATCATCAGGGTTCTAGCGCCGAGGGAGTTTTGCACGTGTCAAATGATGCCTTGCTGGAAGCCGTCACGCGTTACACCGATTCGCAGCCCGGTGACGGTCCATATCTCACGCCTGTCAACGGTGTGATGATCCTGCGCTCGAATCGGGAAAGACAGCCGTCGCATCTCATCTTCAAGCCTGCGCTGTGCATTATCGTGCAGGGCGCGAAATGGACCATCTTCGGGAATCAGCGTTTTCACTACCGCGCGGGACAGGCGCTGGTTGTCAGCGTCGAGATGCCGGCGGTTGGCCGGGTCGTGGAGGCGAGCAGGACGCAGCCGTTTCTTGGCATCGTGATCGAATTCGATCTCGCCGTGATGCGTGACGTGCTCGAAGGACTGGCCGCGTCTGAAGAGACACATGAGGCAATCGGCGCGAGCGGCGAGGCCGCGCGCGGTGTCTTCGTCACGGACTTCGACGGGCCGCTGGCCGATTGCGCACTGCGGCTGATGCGCCTGCTCGATACGCCGAAAGCCATTCCTATGCTTTATCCGTCGATCATGCGGGAAATCTGCTACTGGCTGCTCACAGGCCCCCGCGCCGCCGACGTCGCGGCGATCGTGCTGGGCAACAGTCACGCACATCGTGTGGTCAGTGTGATCCATTCTTTGCGCAACCGGTTTGCTGAAAACGTGCGGATCGAAGAACTCGCGGTGCAGGCGCAGATGAGTCCTTCGGCGTTTCACCGGCAGTTCAAGACGCTGACGTCGATGACGCCGCTTCAGTACCAGAAGCAACTGCGCCTGCTCGAAGCGCGGCGGCTGATGCTGATGGACGCGGCCAATGCCGAGACGGCCGCGTTTCAGGTCGGGTATGAAAGTGCATCGCAATTCAGCCGTGAATACGCGCGCATGTTTGGCGCGCCGCCTCGGCGCGATGTCGTTACGTTGAGGGCCGGAACGGTCTGACATTCAGGCAATCTACAGCCAGTCGTGAAAATAGCGATCGACGATCATGTACATGGGGAAGTACCAGTTGTCCCGCATGAACAGCTTGTCGCTCAATTGCCTGGCCGTCAGATCGGCTTCGGTCGTGATGCCGCCCACGCTGCGTTCCAGCTTTTCCTTGACGCTGGTGAATCCCGATCCTTTCGATGCAGCGGTCGGGCCGGTCATCTGGATCGTGCTCTTGCGAACATCGTTGAAATAAAGCTCGCGTCGCGCGGCGTCATTCTTGAGCGTCTTGAAGTTGCTCCGCACCATGGCTTTATAGGTCTTCATGCCTTTGCTTCTGGGGTGACATGCGATCACGGAATTGCTGATGGCGGGCGTCTGGCTGCCCACTTTGGTTTCCCACCACGCGGCGGACTCCCAGTCGCTTTGGCTGACGCCGTCCTTCCACGCGTGGTTGACGGCCGAGAATCGCGGATACGACTCGTGGCAAATAATCGATCCAAGCGGACTTGCGCAGGAGACGTCCGTATCGACATACACGCCGCCGTACTGCATAAGGATTTCGATTCTGAGGATGTCGCTGGCCGCACCGAAATTGCCGCCGCGCTCGACCAGTTCCTGTCGATAAATCGGCGCGGTCTTTCCCATGTTGAGATCGCGCTCTACCTCGCGCAGCTTGATGCGGTTGCTCTTGCAAAACGCCATGATGGAGTTGATCTTCTGCACGCGCATGCCCTGCAATGCTTCACCGCGATAGTTCAAATATTGCTCCAGATACTTCATGGTTGCGCGATCGTCGCCGTCCTTTCCCACGCGCTCGGCGACCGTTTTCCATTGATCCACGCTCACGCCCGAGCCGTTGTTGTTCTGCGCCGTATAGTGCGTGGTGGCGGCGCGGCGCCGTTCGCCAGTCAGCAACTGTTTTGCATCGATCCACAGATTGACTTCCCAGTCGGGATTCTTGGTGGGAAAGGTCGCAATGCAGTCTCGATTACGCTGAGGGATGTCGTTACCGATCCAGATGATATGCAGCTTCTTGGGTATGGCTTTCAAGTTGGATTTCCCGATGTCTGTCAGCGGCTGGCGAAGGTGGACGTCAAGATTCGACGTGGCTGATCGACGCCTCTCGTTTACTGACAACACTCAGGGCCTTTGCCCTATTCCAATTGGTGTCGGGCGCATTGGAAATACGTCGCTATCCAGAAGAAACATCGGAAAATGGAATAAAAATTCCATCAAGTAAAATAGTAAAATTATCGTTGCATTGGCGATGATGCTCTTCTATGCTTGTTTCTATCAGCGGCCGGAGTGTCGCGTTCCAGGCAGAAATCAGAAAGCAGAAGGGAGACAGCCGTGCAAAGCATGCAAGCCGATGCAGTGACGCCTCATGCCGTGGTGGAAGCGCTCTTGCGCGGCCCGGGTGCTGTGCGCATACAAGGCGCGTTCAGCAAGGAGCAAGTTGCGCAGGCGCGCAGTATCGTGATGGCGCATTCGCAGGATCGGGCCCAGACCGTTACGCATTTTCAGGGGCAGGCGGCGCAGGATCAGCGCCTGCATTTACAGCGCCGTGTGTGGAATCTGCTTGCCAAGGGCAGCGTATTTTCAGAAATGGCGGAGCATCCCGCGATTGTCGAGGCCATGCGGCTTTTTCTTGGCGATGACTTCATCATGGGATCGATTGCCGCCAACCGGATTCTCCCGAACGGGCCGGGACAGGAGCCGCACATCGATTATCCGTATTGGGATTTTCATGCGCCGGGCACGTTCCCGGTCGGCATCAACACGAGCTTCCCGCTCAACGCGCAAGTCACTATTCCGCTTGACCCCTTCACGCCGCAGACCGGCGCGACCGCTTTTGTGCCGCATACCCAACACGAGCTACGGTACCCCGGTGACGGCGATGCCTTCTTCGAGCGCTGCGAGCGCATGGAAGCGGAGCCGGGCGATGCGATTGTGTTTTTCGGCGCGACATGGCATTGCGCAATGCCCAATCACAGCGTGCAGGATCGTAGCGCCGTGCTGATCCAGTACCTTCCGAAGTTCGTCAAGCCAATGGAAGACCTGCGCGCGATGGTCGGTGAAGCGTTCGTCAAGAGCGCCAGCCCGACCATGCGTCAATTGCTCGGCTTGAATTTTCCGTATCCGCAAAATCTCGATGCCGTTGCGGTCGCGAAAAACGCCGAAGGCCGCACCAACGCGACGCGTTAGGGAAAAGACCAGCTTTAGCCTTCTGAAAACCTCAGCGCGCGCTCCAGGGCGCCCGCGCTGATCGGTTTGTGGAGATAGCCGTCGAACGGTTCCAGATCGTCGTCGCGCAGATCGGTGCGGCCTGTCACCGCGATCACGCATGCGTCGCGTGACGCGCCCTCTTCGCGCACCAGCCGGCAGAGTTCACGGCCGTCTGCATCGGGCAATTCGATGTCGAAGAAAACCACGTCGAAGCTTTGAGCTTGCGTCAACTCCAGAGCGGCGCGGCCGTCGTACGCCACCTGCACCTTGTGTCCCAGGCCCGAGGCAATTTCGCCAAACGCGTCGGCTGAATCTTTATGGTCGTCGATAAAAAGAATGTGCACGATGTCCTCGGCATTTGTGTGGTGTGCTGCTTGGATTTGACGTCCGACAGGCAGGTGAAATGAACGAGATCGCGCGTTCGCACATATCCATGCAACGACAGTGCCAGGTTGATCGCGCATGGCGGTGGCGCTTGCCCAGCGCGCGTGTGCGGCAGGCGCGGGTCATTATTACAACCGCGATGGCTTCGGCGGCGATTACTGCATTTCCCCAAAACCGGGCGAGGCAGCCCATTTCGCCCAAAAAAGGTTGACAATCGGCGCGTGCGACGCGAGCATGTTTCCGTTGGAAAGTTTACTTTCGCTCCACTCAACGCTGCTCCTCACTTCTCCTGCCCGTGGCCGCCATGAATGAACGCCGAAAACCCGCAGCGGTTTCCAGGTCCAAGAAAACCCAGAGTACCGACGCGCCGCCTGCGCAAAAACCCTATCACCACGGTGCGCTGCCGCGTGCGCTGCTCGCGGCGGCTGAAACCGTGCTGCGAAACGACGGCATCAGCGGCCTGAGCTTGCGATCCATCGCGCGAGAAGCCGGGGTGTCGCACACAGCGCCGCAGCACCATTTCGGCGATACAGCCGGCGTCCTGAGCGAACTCGCGGCCAGCGGCCATCTGCGCCTCACCGAGACCATGTTGAAGCACGCGGACGGCTTGCGGCCGGGGCCGCAACGGCGTCGCGCCATCGCTCGCGGATATGTGAGTTTTGCCGTCGCGAACCCGGATTTGTTCCGGCTCATGTCGCGGGGGGAAATGCTCGACAACACGCGGGCGTCGCTGGTTGAAGCACGGCGCATGTCAGCGTTGGCGCTGGCCGACGTCACAAGCGACGCCGATCAGGCAAGCGAACGGACTTCAGCGTCGGTGAAGCTGGACGCCGCGCGCGCGGTCGCCATGACCGCGGCGTGGGCTTATGTGCACGGCTTGGCCACCTTGCTCATTGATGGGCGCCTTAGCGGCATCGCGCTATCGGCTGAAGGGGTGGAAAGCGCCGATGCGCTGGTCGAGGCGACCATCGATCAGATGCGGATCGGGTAGGCGTCGAGCGCTGAAATAGCGCTCGACGCAAAGCTCCAGAAGAACTCAGAAGCTTTCGCTGGTATGGCGTGAACGACCTGCGCGCTTTCGGTTCTATCGACGCGGGCTTTCATATCATCGAACGCGAAGCCGGTGTGAAGGCAAGAATCCCTCCTTCAGGCGGGCTCCTTCAAGCCCCTTCCTCAGCATGGTTTCGGCAACGGCGTTTGCCGGCGACACTAGACCCATCGATCGATAACAACCTTTCCCGGATCAACCGGACCGGTCGATGTGGTTGGCTTGAGTGACGAAAGCACGTACTACGAAAAAAAGAATTCGCGGTCCCGCTTGGGTCTTGTCCGAGTCGGCGTTACATGGCATTTAATAAACTTATTAATCGTGTGTAACACCGGCGATCTATTTTTATCACACCGGGGAAACACCCTGCGAACCTGAGCCTCAACCGCAGGACACAACCTTCTGGAGGTAAACATGAAATCGTCGATCTATGCAGTCCTTATTGTATCGGTGTTGGCCGGGCCGATCACTTCGTTTGCTCAGCAGAACAACGGGCCCATCACCCGCGAGCAAGTGAACAATGAACTCGTCCAGCTTCGCGACGCGGGGTACACCGGCAGTGCAAGCGACACGACCTATCCTGCGGACCTGCAAGCCGCGCTTGCACGCGTGGCCGAAAAGAACCAAGCGCAGGCGCAGACTCCGCAAGACAGCGAGTACGGCACATCGTCAAGCGGATCATCGCAGGCGGGACGTCCGCAGGCATCGATCGATACCCAGTCGATCTACAAAGGCCAATAATGCCGTGTGGAGCGTCAGGCTGGCTTCTTAAGCCTGGCGCTCCACAGCGCCCTTTGGTTCACGCCCATGTCTCGACCGTTGCGAAGTAGTCCTTGAGCGTCGACGGTACGTAAGGGCCGGGTGCGCCCACCGGATCGCCGAGCACAGATGTTCCGGCGAGCCTGTCGCGAATCGAGCGATGTGCGCCGAGCGGCAAGGACGTCAAAAAGTCGCGCGGACCATGTGGAAGGCCAACGAACACGCCGCTCGCCCACGGTTGATGAGCCACGCCGAGCGCGCTGGGCGACATCGGCAGGAAGGGGTTCTGGAAGATGATGCCATTGTCGATTTCGGCCAGGCTGCTGGTCATCCAGGCGAGCGCGCCATCGGACAAACCGCTCTCGTTGTTGGCCGAGGGATAACCGCCGCCGACGTCGGAGTGCGCTCCGGGGAAGAGGACTTGCGTGATGTTGGCGCGTTCGTCCCATAGCGTTGGCGTAAAGTCGCCGCGCTGCTCGTCCACGCTGATTGCGTGGAAGCCATACAGCACGGCGGGACTCAGCGCCGTATCGGCGAAGCGGAAAACGTCGACGCGTTGGTCGTTTGACTCCACGTAGAGCGGTATGCCCATGGATCCGACCGTGTCCCATACGCCTATAGCCTGAATCTTGATGCCTGAAATAAGGTCCTTTGGATCGATGGGCGGGGAGAGCGTCAGGAAGCTCGTCACCTCCCGGAACAGCGAAACGACGGACGTATTCCACGTTTTTGAAATGGCTGTAGCCCGGTTCGCGCGATGCGCACGCCACGCGGCAACGCCATTGCGATACCCGACGAGCGGATCGCTCAGATCGAGCGTCTTTGCATTGAGCAGGCCCTGGTCGACGATGAGTCCGCCAAGCGCCCGCGCGGTGTAAGACCCGCGACTAAAGCCAATAATGAATATGCGATCCCCCTCTTCGTAATTTCGCGAGATGAATGTATAACCGCGAACAATCCGCGCAATCAACCCCCAGCCGAAAACCCCGCCGAGCATCTTGATGATGGCATTGTTCGAGTCGCCCACGCCGTGCAGATACTTGGCTACTTGCAGGCATTGACCGCCGGCGGTCAGCGACGATTCCTGTTCGGTCGCATAGACCACGGCGCCCGAATGGGGATCGCTGGCGAGATTCAGGAACAGCTTCCATACGTTCGTGGTCTTGGGCGTGTCGTCGTCTTCGCCGGAGTTGGGTCCGTTCCAGGTGCCGTCGGCGCAGAACACTATATTCTTTGGCATGACGATCCTTCTAGTTGAGTGAGCGGTTTTGTGGGATCAGGGCAGGGCGTCACCTGTGGAGTATCCGGATTTGAGAGCATCGCCCGCAGTGCTGCCCGATACCGCCGTGCCATCGAGCTTGGGCTGTGCCTCGGTTGTCTTGAAGCCTATGTAAGTCGCGCCGCTGATGCCCAGCAGCAAAAGCGTATTGATATCGAAGTGCGGCATGGTGCCGGTGGTGAACACCTGATTAAGAAACATCAGGCCGACTACGATCGTAAACACAAGCATCTGCAAGCGATGCACGGCGACGCCGCTCTCATCGCTCGTCAGGTCCTTGAAGAAGTGCGGAGTTGTAGAAGGGAATTGCGTGCGCCGCGACAGGTCCACGCCTCGTGCGCTGACACCCAGCACGCTGTAGATACCCATCAGAACCAGCGGCTGCGCCGATAACGGCGGCACGCCTCCAAGCGCCAGCCACTCAAACACGTAGGACACCACGATAATCGCCGTCCACCACGCCATCTGTGTTCGCGCAAGGCTGAACGTGCGGTTCTGGAACAGCACCGTGGTTTCGGCGCCCACGTCCCGCAGCAAGGCCGTGCTCGCGCCAAGGTAGATAAAGAGCGCGACCGTCGCGATAGCCACGGCAGCGGCCACCGCAATGCGCCACCCGCGCGACCACTCGAACAGAAGCGTTGTGCCGGGGCCGGCGACAATTTTTCCGTCGGCGTCCGCGACACTCACCTGCAACTCGCGCATCAGCGCGGAGCCATTGCCCAGCCACGGAAAGCCAGTCAACCGATGCCATGCCGCAGTATTTTCGGGCGGCGGCGCATCGGTTGTCCTGCCGAGCAAGAAGGACACGGCGCGAGGGTCTGCCGCGCATCCCTGCGCGGTGATTCCGGTGTTGTCGCCATCGACGATCAATGTGTACTGCCGGACGACCGATGACGCGGGGCAATCCCCCGCGATGGGAACGCGGATGACATCGCCCAATGAGCCGTGGATGACCGTGGGCGCCTGGGGCTGCGCATGTGCGCTGGCGCAGAGCAGTATCGATGCAAGCACCGCCAGTGCGCCGTGAAAAAGTCGCTTCATATAGCCTCCGGCATTGCGGCCGCGGCCGCTCAAATGGCGTGTGCTGCGCCAGCTTCAGGCACGGCAACAATGGCGGGCTGCGGCGAAACCCGCTCGAGGAACAGGCTGCGTTCGGCGTTCCTGCGTTTCAGCAGTCCTGGCAACGCCTGGCCGTTTGCATGACACCAGCGAAGAAACTGATCCGCGGCGCCGGCAAAGTTTCCTGCGTTGAGCAGTTTCAGCAAGGTAGACGAACGAAGATTTGCGATGCCGAGGTTGAACGCGAAACTGGTCAGGGCACCATACTGATTGTCATTGAGCGGGACGATGACCGATGCAAGAACGCCCGCGCCCGCTTGCATGAGGTCGCTTTCAAGGAGCGTTTGTGCTTGCGCGACAGTGATGCCATTGGGGTAGAGCGCCTTGACCTCGGCAAGTGCTGCATTGCCGCGCAGAAAATGGCCTCCGCTTTCAATCGCGTGGCCCCAGCCGATCGTCCAGATGCCCACCGGGTCGAGATATGGACGGATCGTCCCGGTGCCATCGCCAAATCCCGGGATGCCTTCATATAGCTTCACAAGGTTTACAGCGGCTTCGCATACGGCGCGAGGGGTCATGACGTCCTCCTTACTGTGCTCGGAGCGGCCCTCGGGCACATGACACTCATGCATCCTGGCGCGCCATACGAAGGACGAACGAGTGGGTTCTCTTTTGGAAAGGAACCTGTGACGAGCATTCGCGAAACGCTCTCAACGTTCGCCAGGCCACATAACTCACCACGCCTCCCGCGCGGCTCATCGGAATTTGAAATTGCAGACCTTTTGAATCGTCTTCGATGAACAGCACGCGAACTCACATTTCACGCGGAACGGCTCATCCCGGCATTCGCTCCGCCTAAAAAAAATCGAGGCAACGGATGACGTCATCGGACCAGAGCAACCATCATCACCCCGGCACGTTCGACGAACTCATCTTCCGCCGCGAACTGAACGAAGTGCATCTGCTGCTCGATTTCATTTCCGGCCGGCCGGATTCGCATATATGGGATCTCGATGGCAAAGTCCCGCGCTCGCCGACGGATACGCCGCCTCCGGGAGAAAAACCGGCCGTTGCCGAACGCAATCACACGCTTGATGCGTTCGAGACCATCAAGTGGGTCTGCAAGCTGCGCTATCCGCCAACATCGCCTTCAACCGACAAGGCCTACGACGCCACCTTGCTGTTTTATGTGAAGGACCGGTTGAACAGCCTTGCCTACCCGGCGACGGGATTGACCATTGCATACACCTATATTTTCGTAGAGGAGCAACGGCCCATCCAGGGGATGCACGACCCTGACCGTGAAACGCAGACACGCGCGTCGGTTGCGCGCGAGGCTTATCCGGGACTCGTTGGAAGCGCTCGCCGGTTTCGCTGGATCCATAAATTCAATACGGTGATTGGTGTATGCGTGACTGTCTTTGCCGCTTTGCTGCTGTGGCTCGTCACATATGGCGTGCAGATCACGGCACGCTTCGAGGCGGACGGCCGGGCCGCGGCGGATATCACGCAGCAGATCTACGCGGAAGTCGACAAGGACAACGCCGCCGGCTCCGCTGACGGCAGAATAATCACGAGCCGCAAGACGGTGCCCGAGCGTTGCGATGCATCGGGAATAGATGCCCAGACCAACGCGGTCCGGCTGCTATGCAACGACTGGTCTTATATGCAGGCGCGCTACGACATGTCGATTGCAGATGCCGCGACGTTCGCCAACAGCTTCCCTTCCAGCGCCCTCATGCTGGTGTTTCCAACCGCGGTCGGCAGGGGCGAGTGGACAAGTCCGTCAGCGCGTCCTGGGGCGCCGCGCGAGGACAAGGCGCGCCAGGAAGCTATTCAGTCGATCACACTGGTTTTATCCACTTATGCAAGCTATGTCCTGCCGATCCTCTTTGCGCTGGTCGGCACCATTGCTTCGCTGCTGCGCGATATAGGCAACAAGATCACGGACAACCTGCTCGCGCCAAGAGACGAGACGCTTGCGTTGATGCGCGTGCCGCTTGGGCTGATGGCGGGCGTGGCGGTGGGCTTGTTCTTCAGCCCGTCGGCGACCGCAACGCAAATTAGCGCCGGCGCAGGCGTGCTGACGCTCAGTGCTTCAGGCCTTGCGTTTATTGCCGGTTATGCCGCCGACGGATTTTTCCGCATGCTCGATACGCTGACAACGCGGGTCTTCAATTTGAACATACAGGAGCGGCGCCGCGACCCGAAGTGAAGGCAAGCGTGTTCTGTTTCATCACAGTGTCCGGCGCAAGTGTTCCGAAACGGAGCAATGGAACAACAGGAGCGATAGGCTCAAACGCTCGCACGCCTTGTATATATTCGCCTCAGGTTCGTTGGCATGCATCTCGCGTGCAGATTTCCACCGGCCAGGGCAATGTTCGCCGGGACGGTCACACTCACCGACACGCGAGGAGCACGCACATGAATCACGCTGAGATGCAGTTCCTGAACACCGATTTCCCGTACAAAAAGCAGTATGGCAATTACATCGGTGGAAAATGGGTTGAGCCCGTAGGCGGTGAATACTTCGACAACATCTCGCCGATCACAGGCGAAGCGTTCACGTCCATTCCCCGTTCGCGCGAAGCCGATATCGAGCAGGCGCTTGATGCGGCGCACAAAGCCAAAATCGCATGGGGCAAGACCTCGGCCACGGAGCGCGCCAACATTCTGAACAAGATCGCCGACCGCATGGAGGCGAACCTGACGCGCATTGCGGTGGCCGAGACCATCGATAACGGCAAGCCGCTGCGTGAAACCATGGCTGCGGATATCCCGCTCGCCATCGATCATTTCCGCTATTTCGCCGGCGCCGTACGTGCGCAGGAAGGCTCGATTTCGCAGATCGACAACGACACGGTCGCTTATCATTTTCACGAGCCGCTTGGCGTGGTCGGCCAGATCATTCCGTGGAATTTCCCGATCCTGATGGCGGTATGGAAGCTTGCCCCCGCCCTTGCCGCCGGCAATTGCGTGGTTCTCAAGCCTGCGGAGCAGACGCCTGCATCCATTCTGGTGTTGCTTGAATTGATCGAGGACCTGCTGCCGGCCGGCGTGCTGAATGTGGTCAATGGTTTTGGACTGGAGGCGGGCAAGCCGCTTGCGTCGAACAAGCGCATTTCGAAGATCGCGTTCACCGGCGAGACCACGACTGGCCGCCTGATCATGCAGTACGCAAGCCAGAACCTGATTCCGGTGACGCTCGAACTCGGCGGCAAGAGCCCGAACATTTTCTTTGCCGACGTGATGAACGCGGACGACAGTTTCTTCGACAAGGCGCTCGAAGGCTTCGCCATGTTCGCGCTGAACCAGGGCGAAGTCTGTACCTGCCCGTCGCGCGTGCTGATTGAAGAAAGCATTTACGACAAGTTCATCGAGCGTGCGCTCAAGCGCGTGGCCGCGATCAGCCAGGGTCATCCGCTTGATTCGAAGACGATGATCGGCGCGCAAGCCTCGCAGGAACAGCTCGAAAAAATCCTGTCGTATATCGATCTCGGCAAACAGGAGGGCGCCGAATGCCTGATCGGTGGAGAGCGCAATGCGCTGGATGGCGAATTGAAGAATGGTTACTACATCAAGCCGACCGTCTTCAAAGGCCACAACAAGATGCGCATTTTCCAGGAGGAAATCTTCGGGCCGGTGGTGTCGGTGACAACCTTCAAGGACGAAGCGCAAGCGCTCGAGATTGCCAACGACACGCTCTACGGTCTCGGCGCGGGCGTATGGACACGTGATGGCACGCGAGCGTACAGATTCGGCCGCGACATCCAGGCAGGCCGTGTATGGACCAATTGCTATCACGCTTATCCTGCGCACGCCGCGTTCGGCGGTTACAAGCAATCGGGCATTGGCCGCGAGAATCACAAGATGATGCTCGACCACTATCAGCAGACGAAAAACCTGCTGGTCAGCTATAGCGACAAACCGCTCGGCTTCTTCTAAACCGGGTAGTCTGACGGCGAGCCGCTTGCGCATGTGCAGCGCGGCTTGCCCCTCGCACTTTTAAGTGGAAACCCTGATGAGCCACGATGAAGTTTCACGCGTGACCGCCACGCCCGCGGCAATCGAACTGATCGAAAAGCTCAAGGCTGAACACGGGCAGATATTGTTTCATCAATCTGGCGGTTGCTGCGACGGCAGCGCGCCCATGTGCTTTCCAGTTGCAGAGTTCATGGTCGGTTCGTCCGACGTAAAGCTCGGCGAGATTGGCGGCGTGCCGTTCTACATGAGCGATTCGCAATTCGAGTACTGGCAGCACACGCAATTGATCATTGATTGCGTACCGGGCAACGGCGGCATGTTTTCGCTGGAACGCCCAAGCGGTCTGCGTTTTCTCACGCGCTCGCGCCTATTCGACGACAACGAATCCGCATGGCTCGACGAACATCCGGTCGAGCATGTAACAGGTTGAAGCCGGGAAAGACGCCGTTGGTAGTGGTACATTGTCTCGATCGACCACGCAACGGACGGAGCTTGCCACCGCCTCCCTCCGCGAACGTTGGCGGAGGAGACAATGGCTATGGACCCGCTTTCTTCAGGCCGGGTAAATGCGTTGAGCGGATTGAGCGGTTCGAACCGTATCGAAGTGCTCGACGTCATCAGGCAATCGCACGAAAGGTCCCGCGGTTTCGGCCTCTCGGAAACCATGCGTCCTGACTACAGCGTGCTCGGCGAACCCGACTTGCTGCTCAAGCGCGAACAGAACCGCGCGCTGTGCACGCATGCGCTGCCGGTGATCGAAACGCTCTACGGGCAGATTGCAAATACGCACAGCATGGTCGTGCTGACCGATTCACAAGGCTTGATCCTTCATTCGCTGGGTGACGACGATTTCCTGGCGCGCGCGGATCGCGTGGCGTTGCGTCCGGGCGCCTTGTGGAGCGAACAGCAGCAGGGCACCAACGCCGTGGGCACCACCATAGCCGCCGGCGAGCCCACCATGATCCTCGGCGACCAGCATTATCTGCGCGCCAATCAGTTCCTCGCCTGCTCCAGCGTGCCAATACTCGATCCTTTCGGCGAGTTGTTGGGCGTGCTCGACGTATCCGGCGATTGCCGCGGCCATAGCCGCCACACCATGGCGCTTGCCAAGATGTCGGCGCAGATGATCGAGAACCATTTGTTCACGAGCGCGTTTCCCGAGGCCTTGCGCATTCATTTCCACGGGCGTCCCGAGTTTATCGGCACGTTGATGGAAGGCATCGCCGCGTTTCGGGCCGATGGCCGGTTTCTCTCCGCGAATCGCAGTGCGCAGTTTCAGTTTGGCTTGCCGCTTGCGTCGCTCAAGGCGCATGGCTTGTCATCGCTGTTCAATGTTTCCTGCGGCGAGCTGGTTGATCTCATGCGCCACGGTATGGTCACGCCGAGCGACCGGCTGATTTCATTGCGCTTGCCAAGCGGCGTGAATGTTTTCGCGAGCGTGGACTTCAGGCGCTCCACGCCGGTCGCATTCAGCACGGACGCAAGCGAGATCACGGACGTTACCGCACGCAAACGCACGCCGGAGCCTCAAGCCAGGTTGTCCGGCCTGCGCTATCTGCTCACTGGCGACCCGCAAGTGGCGGCGCTCGTCGAACGCGTGCGCAAGGTCATGGGCAAGAACATTCCGATCCTGATCGGCGGCGAGACGGGGACGGGCAAAGATGTACTCGCGAGCGCGGTGCACAGGGATTCGCCGCGCAGCGACGGACCGTTCGTCGCGGTGAATTGCGCGTCCATTCCCGATACATTGATCGAGTCCGAATTATTCGGTTACGAAGAGGGCGCGTTCACGGGTGCATCGAAGCGAGGCGCGCGCGGCAAGATCCTGCAGGCCGATGGCGGCACGTTGTTCCTAGACGAAATAGGCGATATGCCGCTCGCCCTGCAAAGCCGCTTGTTGCGCGTACTGCAGGACCATACGGTGACGCCGCTGGGCAGCGCGCGTTGCGTGCCGGTCGACTTCGCATTGATTTGCGCGACCAACCGAAACTTGCGTGAACGCGTGAGCAGCGGCGAGTTTCGCGAGGACCTCTACTACCGCATCAACGGTTTGCTCGTGACCTTGCCGCCGCTGCGGCAACGCACGGATCTTGCGGTGACGGTTGAAAAGATCCTGAGGGCCGAGCGCGCGAACGGGCCTGCTATCAGGGTTTCACCGGAGGTTCTCGACGCTTTCACGCAACACGCGTGGCCGGGAAATTTTCGCCAGCTTGCCAACGTGCTGAAGACCGCCTGCGCAATGCTCAATGACGACGAGACCACGATCCGGCTCAACCATCTTCCGGAAGATTTTCTGGAGTATCAAGGCGTGGCATTGCAGCCGGTCTTGAAAGAGAACATACGTCTGGACCATCTTGCACTGACCGCCGTCTCTGCTGCGCTCGACAAGCACGGCGGCAATGTATCGGCCGCCGCGCGCATGCTTGGTGTGTCGCGCAATACGCTGTACCGGAAGATGGCGGCGCTTGGGCAATCACGTCGCCGCTGATCGACGCCGTTTGAGACAAACGTCTCATTCGCGAGGATGGTGCACTGCGGTGTGATCTCCCGGAACACGCGTGATAAAACGTCACCATGCCAGGATGTTTCAGTGAACGTTCGCGCATAGCCGAATCCGCCGGAGACTCTTCATGCCGTATGTTTCGCAGACCAGACATATTGATCGCGTACGCAGCGTGATTGAAGGCCGCGTGAGCAGTCGGGATGCGAACGCCGATTCGGTCAGGCTTGCTTCGTCGTACAGGCGGTCGCTCGAGCAATATCATCTCGATCCGGGCGCGACCATGGGTCCGCGCATTCTGACCGTCCCCGAATTACGCAATATCCAGCAGCGCGAGGAAACCGTGCTGCGCGCGTCCGGGCAATGTTTGTCCCGGTTGCACGAGACTGTTCGCGAAGCGGATTACTGTGTGATGCTGACCGACGCGCAAGGCGTCACGATCGATTACCGGGTCGATCGCGACCGGCGTCACGAGTTCAAGCGCGCGGGGCTTTATCCCGGCTCATGCTGGTCCGAACGCGAAGAGGGCACGTGCGGCGTTGCGTCGGTGCTGCTCGATGCCGAACCGATCACCGTGCACAGGACCGATCATTTTCGCGCGGCGTTCACCACGCTCACGTGCAGTGCGTCGCCCATCTTCGGCGTGCAGGGAGAGTTGATCGGCGTGCTGGATGCATCGGCAGTGCGCTCGCCGGAAGAGCGCGAAAGCCAGCGGCTCGTGAACCACATCGTGCGTCAGAGCGCGGTGTTGATTGAGGACGGTTTCTTTCTGAATGCGACCACGCAGTGCTGGGTGTTGCTTGCGCATCGCAGCCGCCATTATGTTGAAGCGCAACCCGAAATCCTTATCGCCTTCGACGCACGCGGTTTCGCCGTCGCCGCAAACCGGCGCGCGAAGGAGTGCGTCCCTGGACTCAATCAGTTGCCGCGCCATGTCGGCGAGCTTTTCGATATCCGCGCGGAACGGCTGCTCGATGCACGTCCAGGGCGCGACTTCATTTCATTCAGATTGATCGCGTCCGGCGCTGCGCTGCATGCACGCGTGAGGCAGCCTGTTGCGCGCGCTGCGACGAGCACGCCGACGCCGCAGGTAAAGGAGGGGGCGCAGCCGGCGTTATCGGAAAACGAAGTGCTGGAGCGCAACCGCATCACCGCCGCGATGACCGAAGCCAAGTGGCGGCCGCTCACTGCCGCGCAAGCGTTAGGTATTTCGCGGGCGACGCTTTATAGACGTATTGCGAAGTTGGGAATCGTAGCGCCTCACCGGCGCTAGCTTGAACAGCATCTTTTCCAGCGGGCAAAGAACCCGCGTTATTCAACCGATGTTTAGTGATCCATATTTAATGGAGGAGCGACCATGCCTGAAACCAATCCGAACCAGACTATCTCCCAGATCCTGGAGGCGTTCGAAGCCGCGCTGAGAAGTGGTGACGCAAGCGCTGCCGCTGCGCTATTCCAACCCGACGGCTACTGGCGCGACCTTGTCGCGTTCACCTGGAACATCAAGACCATGGAAGGACGGGAGCAGATCGCCGCCATGCTCGATGCGCAGTTGAACGCCGTCAAGCCCTCGAAGCTGAAAATCGCGGACGGCGAAACGGCGACCGAATCCGACGGTGTGACGCAAGCCTGGATCACGTTCGAAACTGGCGTCGCACGCGGGACAGGTTTCATCCGCGTAAGGGACGGCCTGATCTGGACGCTGCTCACCACCATGACCGAACTCAAGGGTCATGAAGAGCCGAAAGGTCGGAAGCGGCCGATGGGTGCCGAACACGGCGCGCGCACCGACCGCACGAGCTGGACGGAAAAGCGTGCGGCTGAACAGGAAACGCTGGGTTACGAGAAGCAGCCGTACTGCCTGATCGTGGGGGGCGGACAGGGCGGCATTGCGCTTGGCGCGCGGATGCGCCAACTGGGTGTGCCGACCATCATCGTGGACAAGAACGAAAAGCCCGGCGACGCGTGGCGGGCCCGCTACAAGACGCTGTGCCTGCATGATCCGGTCTGGTACGACCACATGCCGTACCTGCCGTTTCCCGACAACTGGCCTGTGTTTTCGCCGAAAGACAAGATTGGCGACTGGCTGGAGATGTACACGAAAGTGATGGAGCTGAACTACTGGGGGGCGACAACGTGCAAGTCGGCACGCTACGACGAATCGGCCGGCGAGTGGATCGTGGAAGTCGAGCGCAACGGCGAGAACGTGACGCTCCGGCCGAAACAGCTTGTGCTCGCCACTGGCATGTCGGGCAAGGCCAACGTGCCCCGGTTCAAGGGCATGGATGTATTCAAGGGCGAGCAGCATCACTCGTCGCAACATCCGGGGCCTGACGCGTACAAGGGGAAGAAGGTCGTTGTGATCGGCGCGAACAATTCATCGCACGATATCTGCGCGGCGCTGTGGGAAGCCGGCGTGGATGTGACCATGGTGCAGCGTTCGTCCACGCATATTGTGAAGTCGGATTCGCTGATGGAACTCGCGCTCGGCGATCTCTACTCGGAACGCGCCGTGGCCTCCGGCATGACGACAATGAAAGCCGATCTGACGTTTGCATCGATTCCGTACAAGATCCTGCATGAGTTCCAGATTCCGGTCTACGACGCCATCAAGAAGCGTGACGCCGAGTTCTACGAGCGCCTGGAGAAGCGAGGCTTCATGCTCGATTTCGGCGACGATGGCTCGGGCCTGTTCATGAAATACCTGCGGCGCGGTTCGGGCTATTACATCGACGTGGGCGCGTCGGATCTTGTCGCGGACGGCAAGATCAAGCTGAAGAGCGGTGTCGACGTGGTCGAGCTGAAGGAGCATTCGGTGGTGCTCAGCGACGGCAGCGAGCTCGAGGCGGATCTCGTCGTCTACGCAACCGGTTATGGTTCGATGAACGGCTGGGCCGCGGATCTGATCTCGCGCGAAGTGGCGGACAAGGTCGGCAAGGTGTGGGGACTGGGTTCGAACACGACCAAGGATCCGGGACCGTGGGAAGGCGAGCAGCGCAACATGTGGAAACCCACGCAGCAACAGGCGTTGTGGTTTCATGGCGGCAACCTGCATCAGTCGCGGCATTACTCGCAGTATCTTTCGCTGCAACTGAAGGCGCGCATGGAAGGCATTGAAACGCCGGTGTACGGCTTGCAGGAAGTGCACCACCTGTCGTGATGTTTGCTCGCGCGCGATGCGGGAGAACGGGCATCGCGCGCGAATTCAACCATCAAAGAGCTTGCCGGTACATCATGAACCCCGGCTTATCGGCGACCTTGTCGTAGAGCTGCATTGCCGTGGCGTTGGTTTCGTGGGTATGCCAATAAACGCGCTCCGAACCCGCGCTTTTCGCGCATGCATACACCCCGTTGATCAGCTTGCGGCCCACGCCGTGTCCTCTCGCGGCCTCCGCAGTGAACAAATCCTGCAGATAGCAAATAGGACCGAGCAGGGTCGTGCTGCGATGATAGATGAAATGCACGATGCCGATCAGCTTGCCATCTTGCTCTGCGACCAACGCGTGCACGGGTTCGTTGACATCGAAAAATCGCGCCCACGTCGAGTCCTTGATGTCCTGCGGCAGCGCGGTGTCTTTGGTGCGCCCGTAGAACGCGTTATAACCGTCCCAGAGACGCTTCCATGGCGCGTAGTCGGCTTCCTCGACCGGTCTTATTTGTACGGTACCAGTCATGAACATGTCTTCGATTCAGCGCGCGTTGGCAGTAGAAAGGCGTTCGATTTGCGCACCGCCCGTATCGAAATTCTTTGGATCGAGCCAGCGCTCGTAGCTTGCCTTGAGCGCCGGCCATTCGGAATCGAGGATCGAGAACCACGCGGTATCGCGGTTGCGTCCCCGGTACACCACGGCCTGGCGAAAGATGCCTTCGAAAGTAAAGCCGAAGCGCTTGGCCGCGGCGCGCGAGGGCGCATTGAGCGAATCGCATTTCCACTCGAAGCGCCGGTTGCCAAGGTCATCGAAGACATGGCGCATCAGCAGGAAAATTGCCTCCGTCGCAATGCGGGTTTTTTTCAGCAGCGGCGAGAAAGCGATAAAACCCACCTCGATCACGCCGTTCGCCGGGTCGATGCGCATCAGCGCGAGCGTGCCGAGCGCCTTGCCGCTGGCTGCATCGATCACGGCGAAGTGCAACGGGTCGGACGTCGACGCGAGCTTTTCCAGATGTGCCCGGTGAGCTTCCAGCGTGCTGAACGGTCCTGTTGCCAGATACGTCCAGTCGCGCGCATCCGTGGCCGAGTTGTAAGCGTCGGCCAGATCGTGGAGATGCGTGGCCGGATCAACGGGAACCAGACGGCAATAGCGCCCTTCGTGCGCGACGCGTGCCGGCGCACGGGCGCCTTGCCAGTTTGGAAGCGGTGCGCCAATGGGCTGTGCAAATTCGTTCTGAAACGTGCTCAATCGATTCTCCGTTCAGGTGATTGATTCGTGATGGTTCTCGACTCTGGTATAAGAATAAAATGTCGATGGCGCCATTGATAGACCCAATAACCCTGTTTTATTTAGAGCCACGTTTCTCGCGCGTGCTTCCACGGTCGGCCAGTGCATGGACCTTGCCTTACTCTTTTCAACCTTCGCCGAACGCCTGAATGGCCGGAAGATCACGCAACAACGCATGCTTTACGAAGCGTTGCGCGACGCCATTCTGGACGGCCTGCTTCCGGCAGCCACGCGCTTGCCCGCAACGCGCGTACTCGCGAGCGAACTTCGCATTGCGCGCAACTCGGCCATGTTCGCCTATGAGCAGCTCGCGGAGGAAGGGTTCTTGCACGTAAGCCGGCAGGGTTCCGTGGTGGCTCCGGTCGGCACGCAAATGCGAACGCAATCGAAACCGCCCGCGAGGAAACCTCATCCGGCGCAACTCTCGCGGCGTATCGACGGCTTGAGGCGCGAATCGCAGACCAGTCCCATCGCGGTATCGTTTCGTCCGGGCCTGCCAGCCCTCGACGAATTCCCCATGACGCAGTGGCGCGCCGCCATCGCCCGCGCATGGCGAAAGCTCGCCGCAACGGATCTGGGCTACGCGAACAGTGCCGGCACGCCCGAACTCCGGCAGGCGCTGGTCGATTACCTCAAGGTTTCGCGAGGCGTGCGCTGCGACATCGATCAGGTCTTTATCACCGACGGCACGCAGACAAGCCTCGACCTTTGCGCACGCATCCTGGCCGACGCCGGCGACCGCGTGTGGGTGGAAGATCCCGGTTATGCGGGTGCACGCGCGGCGTTCAAGGGAGCGAACCTGTCGCTCGTGTCCATCCCGGTCGACGCAGACGGCATGGCGCCCGCAGCTTCGCACTGGGCGCACTCTCCGCCCAAGCTGATCTATGTGACGCCGTCGCATCAGTATCCGCTTGGGAGCGTGCTGAGCATCGAGCGGCGCATGCAGATCATCGCGGACGCACGCGCGCATCGTGCATGGGTGATCGAGGACGACTACGACAGCGAGTTCCGCCACACGGGTTCGCCGTTCGCGGCCATGCAGGGACTGGCGGTCGACACACCCGTGATCTATCTGGGCACGTTCAGCAAGACCATGTTTCCCGCGCTGAGGATTGGTTTCATGGTTGTGCCGCCGGGACTCTCCCGCGAGTTCGCGCGCACGCTCGGGGAGATATCGCGGCAGGGCCGTACAGCCGATCAACTGGCGCTCGCGGATTTCATGCGAAGCGGCGCATATACGCGGCACCTGCGGCGCATGCGCGGGCTGTACGCGCGCAGGCGCGTAGCGTTGCAGGCCGCACTTGACCACCATTTCGGCGACTTGCTGACGGTATCGGGCGGGGCGGGCGGCATGCATCTGACTGCCCGGCTGAACGCGCCCTTGCGTGATATGGACGTATGCAATGCAGCGCGCTCGGAAGGGCTATGGGCGGTCCCGGTCAGTGAATTTTGCCTGGCCGGCGCGAACGCCGAAGCCTATAACGGACTGGTATTGGGTTATGCAAGCGTGCCTGTGACCGAGGCGGACGCCGCCGTCGAAAAACTCGCGCGGATCGTAAGATCGATGCTGCCGTGAATGCGCCGAGCGCGCTGACCAATCAATCATCAACGAACCAAACATGCCCGAACCGCTGATTCCCGCCACCGTTGCGTTCCGCCCGAACGGGTCGCCTTATTCGCCGCTATACGGCGACATTTATCACAGCGTCGTGGGCAGCGTCGCGCAGGCGCAATACGTATTCTTGCAAGGTAACGGCTTGCCGGAACGATGGCAGCGCCGCCCGGATTTCACCGTGCTGGAAACCGGCTTTGGCATGGGCATCAATTTCCTGACGACGTGGGCTGCATGGCGTGCGGATCCGTCGCGCAGCGATCGTCTGCATTTCGTATCGGTCGAAAAACATCCGTTCTGCGCCAGCGATCTCCGTCTCACGCATGCGGCGACTATCGACGACGCAGCCGTCGCGGCGCTTTCGCCAACGCTTGCCGATGCGTGGCCGGACCTCACGCCCGGCATCCATACGCTCGCCTTCGATGACACCCGTGTCACCCTGACGCTGATTTTCGGCGATGCGGTCTCGGTCTTGCCCACGTTGCAGCTTCGCACCGATGCGTTTTATCTCGACGGTTTTGCGCCGGCCCGGAATCCCGAACTCTGGACGCCGGCCTTGTTTGAGTCGCTCGGCCGTCTTGCGAGCGAAGGTGCAACGTTCTCCACGTATACGAGCGCGGGCGAAGTCAAACGCGCACTGCTGCACGCGGGCTTCGAATATAAAAAAGTGCCGGGCTTTGGTTGGAAACGCGCAATGCTGATCGGGCAATATTTACCGCAATAAGCTTTGCTTAATATAGTAAAAATTGCCAATCAAGACGGTTTTGTCCTTGATGAAATACGTCTGAAAGGCCGGGTGCTCATCATCACCGACAGTACGCTTTGGAGACTGTATTATCTGCGCCTGCGTGCGCGGCGGCTTTGTCGGCGGCTTTGTCATAAGGCACCGCGCACGCTTCCAAATGGCATGTATGGCGTCCTTCGAGGCGCTCAATCAATAACAGGGATAAAGCAATGCCCGATCATCGCGCTGTCGATCAAAACAGCTTCCGCCGCATTATCCGGCGCAATATCGCCTTGCCTATTGGCGCCGGGATCGCGACTGCGGTCGTGTTTGTCGCGCTGTTGTTTTATCTGCTGTCCGCCATGAACTGGCTGGAGCATTCGGAGCGTGTCATTGGCGACAGCAACGACCTGATCAAGCTCGCGGTCGATCGCGAGTCGGGGCAGCGCGGCTACCTGCTCACG
The DNA here is from genome assembly GCF_001544455.2 of Caballeronia sordidicola. Lineage (GTDB taxonomy): Bacteria > Pseudomonadota > Gammaproteobacteria > Burkholderiales > Burkholderiaceae > Caballeronia > Caballeronia sordidicola. The sequence continues at coordinate 133,759 of NZ_FCOC02000015.1, read as the reverse complement.
GGCGATGACAGCTTTCTCGCGCCGTACCAACTGGGCAAGGCGAGCTTTAACGCAAAGCTCTCGACGCTGATGGATTTGGTCAGCGATAACCCGCCCCAAGTCGAACGCCTGAAGCGCATTGAAGCATTGCAGGCGCAATGGGATCGCTTCGCCGAACAGACGATCGCAATGCGCCGGGCGAATCAGGATGTCGTGGAGATTTTGCGCAGCGGGCGCGGCAAACTTGAATTCGACGAGACGCGCCGCGAGTTCAAGGACTTCCTGGACGTGGAGCTGAACCTGCGCTGGGAACGCGCGGCGACTGCCCGGCAGGTCACGACAACGGCTGTCGCCATTTTCCTCGCAATCAGTTTGTCGTTGAGCGCATTGCTTGCCATCTTCGGCCGCCGTGAGTTGATGAAGCTGTCCGAGACCTACGATAGCGCGCTGACAGCCCAGGCCGAACACAACGAAGTCCTGCATCAGCAGGCGTGGCTGCGAACCGGGCAGAGCCAGCTTGCGGAGAGCCTCGTCGGACAGCAGGCGTTGCCGCGCCTTGGCCGCGCCATGCTCGACTTCCTTGCGCAATATCTTGGTGTGGTGGTGGCGGCGCTTTACGTTCGCGACGAGAGCGGCCGGTTGCGCCGCGTCGCCGCGTATGGTTTCAGCCGCGAGAACGAGGCGCGCGAACAAAGCTTCGAGGACGCCGAGACGCTCGTCGGTCAGGTGGCCGCGCGGCGTCGCCTGATCGAACTCGATGATATCCCCGACAACTATCTGAAGGTCACTTCGGGTCTTGGAACCAGCCCGCCGAAGAGCATTGTCATGACGCCCATCGACAACGACGGCGCCGTGAACGGTGTGATCGAACTTGGCTTCATGCAGCCGGCGGCGGCGCGGGATATCGACTTCCTGAAGCTGATATCGGCAAGCGTGGGCGCGTCGGTGGAAGCGGCGTTGTATCGTGAGCGCCTGCAGGACGTGCTCGCGGAAACGCAGCAATTGAATGAGGAGTTGCAGGTTCAGCAGGAGGAATTGCGATCCGCCAATGAGGAACTGGAAGAGCAGACGGCCGCGCTGGAAGAGTCGCAATCCAATCTGAACAATCAGAAGGCCGAGCTTGAAACCATCAATGAGCAGCTCACGTATCAGGCATTGACGCTCGATGAGAAGAACGAGGCGCTCAACAAGGCGCAGACGGAACTCGAAGAGCGCGCCGACGACTTGCAGCGCGCGAGCCGCTACAAATCCGAGTTCCTCGCGAACATGTCGCACGAGTTGCGCACGCCGTTGAACAGCTCCTTGATTCTCGCGAAGCTGCTGTCGGAAAACCATACCGGCAACCTGAGCGATGAACAGGTCAAGTTCGCGAACACGATCTACTCGGCCGGCAACGACCTGCTCAACCTCATCAACGACATTCTCGATATCTCGAAGGTCGAGGCGGGCAAGCTCGAACTCGCGCCCGAAGACGTATCGCTGTCGCGCCTGACCGAGTCGTTGCAGCGCACCTTCGAGCCGCTCGCCGGGCAGAAGCGGCTGGCGTTCACCGTGGATATCGAACCCGGCACGCCGCAGTCGATTTTCACCGACTCACGGCGGCTCGAGCAGATACTGAAGAACCTGATATCGAATGCGCTGAAGTTCACCGATGCCGGCACGATCGCGCTCACGCTGAGCCGCACGGGCGGGGAGCACGTGCGCTTCGCGGTGAGGGACTCGGGCATTGGCATTGCGCCGGAAAACCACGAGACGATCTTCGAAGCCTTCCGTCAGGCCGACGGCACGACGAGCCGCCGTTATGGCGGCACCGGACTCGGGCTTTCGATCTCCCGCGATCTGGCGAAGCTGCTAGGCGGCACGATCCGCGTGAGCAGCGCGCTGGGCGCCGGCAGCACGTTCGAACTCATCTTGCCTTCCAGTTGGACGGATGCGGGCAATGTGGCAGAAGACGTGCCTGTCGTTTTCCCGGCGCATGTCCCGGTCATGCCGCACATTCCGGTCGTGCTTGCTGAAGCGCCGCTCGTGGAGACAGCGCCCGTGCCCGCGTATGACGACGACCGGCAAGACGCGAAGGCCGGCAGGCGTTCCGTGCTGGTGATCGAAGACGATCCGGAGTTTGCAGGCATCCTGTACAACCTCGCGCACGAAATGCGTTACCGCTGTCTGGTCGCGCAGACCGCTGCCGAAGCCATGCAACTCGTCGCACAGCATTTGCCCGATGCCATCCTGCTCGACATCGGCTTGCCTGACCGCTCCGGGCTCATGGTCTTGCAGCAGTTGAAAGACGGGCCGCAGACACGTCACATTCCCGTTCATGTGGTGTCCGCCAACGACAACAGCGAGGCCGCGCTGCATCTTGGCGCGATTGGCTACGCAATCAAGCCGACCACGCGCGAGCAGCTCAAGGAAATTTTCCGCAAGCTCGAGGACAAGTTCACGCAGAAGGTCAAGCGGGTGCTGCTGGTCGAAGACGATGCCCGCCAGCGCGAAAGTATCGTGCAGCTCATTGGCGATGACGACATCGAGATTACCGCCGTCGAGTTCGGCGAGGAAGCACTTGGGTTGCTGCGCACGACCATTTTCGACTGCATGATCATCGACCTGAAACTGCCTGACATGCAGGGCGGCGAGTTGCTGCACCGCATGTCGGGCGAGAACATGTATTCGTTCCCGCCAGTGATTGTCTATACCGGGCGCAACCTGACGCATGCGGAAGAGGCCGACCTGCTCAGGTACTCCCGCTCGATCATCATCAAGGGCGCGCGTTCGCCCGAGCGTCTGCTCGATGAAGTCACGCTGTTCCTGCACAAGGTGGAGACTGATCTGTCTACCGAACGGCAGACCATGTTGAAGACCGTGCGCGGCCGTGACCGCGCGTTCGAGGGCCGCCGCATTCTTCTTGTTGACGACGACATCCGCAACATCTTCTCGCTTAGCAGCGCGCTCGAGCACAAGGGCATGGCGGTTGATATTGCGCGGAATGGTTTCGAGGCTATCCAAAAGCTCAACGAAGTACCGGATATCGACCTGGTATTGATGGATGTGATGATGCCCGAGATGGACGGGCTGGAAGCCACGCGCCGTATTCGCGCCGATGCCCGCTTCAGGAACCTGCCGATTATCGCGATCACGGCGAAGGCAATGAAAGACGACCAGGAGCAGGCGCGCGCGGCCGGCATGACGGATTACCTGGCCAAGCCCATCGATCTGGACAGGCTTTATTCGCTGCTGCGTGTCTGGTTGCCGGGGTTGGAGCGGATTCGGGCTTAGCAGATCGAGGTCAATCGAACTCGTCGTGTTGCGGCAGCGAGTCGGTGATCGTGTACCACGGCGCCTTCGAACCTACAAAAATATGCGCCGTGGGACGAATGGCCGGGCTATCGACAAGCGTGCCCATCGTGACATGCGCATACGCGCCTTCGCGGACGATCGAATACATCAGCGAGCCGCAGCGCTTGCAATGCACGTCGTGCGCAGCGTGCGGGTCGCCGTGGATCAATAACGCGTCCTCGCCGTGCGTGAGCCTGAGCTTATGCCGCTCTATTCCTGCGAACGGTTTGAAAGCCGAGCCGGTTGCGCGGCGGCAATTGGAGCAATGGCAATTCAGCGCATAGGCGAATTCGTCTTTCACCGCGTAGCGAACCGCTCCGCACAGGCACTTTCCGGCAAGCAACGTGCTCGCTTGAATTCCGGTCGATGGCTTCATGATCGTTGAATGAAAGAGTTTCGTATGCCCGTAGTGTAGGTGTGCCGAGGCCGCCGCGCTTTTCCCGTCGAGCGAATATTCTTAGCAGGGTTCATACTTACGGATGGCCGCCTTGCTGCGACCGTTTCATTCGTCGCGGCGGCAACGGCCCCGCGCCGGCTCCACGTTCCTTCATTACAACAATTCCCATGCCCCGCAGCCAGCAGACTTCGCGTCCGTTAGTCATTGCATCGGTGATGGCTTCCATGGCAATGGTCGCCATCGAAGCCACCATTGTTTCCACGGCCATGCCGCAGATCGTCGCGCAACTTGGCGACCTGCATTTGTATAGCTGGGTCTTCTCGTCATTTTTACTGACCCAGACCGCGATGACCGTCATCTTCGGCAAGCTTGCCGATCTATACGGCAGGAAGCCCATTGCGCTCATCGGCATAGCAATCTTCTTGCTGGGCTCGGTGCTCGCCGGCTTCGCGTGGTCCATGCCCGCCATGATCGTATTTCGCCTGATCCAGGGCGTTGGCGCGGGGGCGATCCAGCCGGTCACGCTGACGATTGTGGCGGATCTTTATCCGGCGCGCGAACGCGGCAAGGTGCAGGGTTATCTCGCGAGCGTCTGGGCCATTTCCGCGGTCGTCGGTCCCATGGTCGGCGGTTTTATCATCCATGATTTTTCGTGGGCGTGGATCTTCTGGATGAATGTGCCGATCGGGCTTTTGTCGGCGGCGGGTTTCATCATGTTCCTGCGCGAATCCGAGCGGCATTCGCGGCCGTCCATCGACTTCGCGGGCGCGGGGCTCTTCATGGTCACAATCACGGCGCTGATGATGGCGCTGACCTATGCGGGCGACGACGATATCGCCAAGGCGTCCATGGCCGGCGGCGCATTCGTGGTATGCCTGTTGTTTTTCCTGATGCAGGAAAAGCGCGCAGCCGAGCCCATGATTTCATTCGCGCTCTGGAGCCGCCGCCCGATTGCCGCGTGCAACGGCGCGACCGTCCTGTCCGGCATGATTCTCATGGGAGCGACCACGTTCCTGCCCATGTACGTGCAGGGCGTACTGCATCGTTCACCTGTAATCGCAGGCTTGGCGCTCACCATGATGATGGTCGGCTGGCCCGCCGGCGCGACTTTTGCGGCCAAGTCACTGCATCGTTTCGGATTGCGGCCAATCCTGATCTGGGGCAGTGCGTTCATTCCAGCTGGCGCGGTGTTGTTGCTGATGCTGGCGCCGGGAAGCTCGCCGCTGATCGCGGCGTTCGGTTCGCTCATCATGGGGTTCGGCATGGGTACGTCGAGCGTCAGTTCGCTTATGCTGATCCAGGAGATCGTGGATGTCGCGCAACGCGGCAGCGCGACCGCGTCGAACCTGTTCTCGCGGAATCTGGGGAGCACGCTCGGCGCCACGTTATTCGGCGCGGTGCTGAATTTCGGACTGAGCCATTCGAAGAACGTGGCCGCGGTGACATCGGAACAATTGAAAGCGTTGTTGCAAAACCAGGCAACGAGCCTCGGCGGTGGCGACGCGATACGTCAGGTGTTGCACGACTCGTTGCACCTGACGTTCGTATCGATCTTCGTGATCGCGATATTCGTCGTAGGGTTCCTGCTGTTCGTGCCACGGGTCGATATTGGCGGCCAACGGAAGATGCCGGTGGAGGGCCTGGCGCCGCTGGAGGACTGACGGTGCTCACTCTGTCTGGTGCTTGATCGCGCTGACAGGCAACTCGATGTCGATTCGAAATCCATCCGACGGGGCGCTGTCGAAAGCAATCCGTCCCTGTAGCTGGCGCACGCGTTCCTCCATGCCCAGAAGTCCAAAGCTGTCCTTGTTCCGGTTGCCGTCAAGCGTTGTTCCCTTGCCGTTGTCTTCAATGTGCAGCAGGAGTTTATCGGGCGTCAGGCGCAACTCGATGCGAGCCCAGGTGGCTTCTGCGTGACGCGTGACGTTGTGCAGTGCCTCCTGCACCAATCGAAAAACGGCTGTAGAGGCAGCCGCCGACAAGTCCAGCGAAGCCGCGAGGTTGTTCACGGTCACAACGAGTTTGTAGCGGCTGCGAAATTCTTCAACGAGCCATTCGAGCGCGGCTTCGAGTCCCAGGTCGTCGAGCATGGGCGGCCGCAGACCGCCGGCCAGCCGCCGTACCGAAGCAATGATGGAATCAATCTTGTCCTGCAAAAAAAGCGTGCGTGATTCGACCGGAAGGGCGTTTTCGTCCTTGCCGTCTTTGTGCGACGAACCTTGATCGAGCATCGCGACATCTATTTTGAGTGCGATCAGTTGCTGGCCTAGATCGTCGTGAAGCTCACGTGCAATCCGCGCGCGTTCTTCTTCGCGGGCGCTTTGCACGTGCGTGGACAATGCACGGGCGTGCTGCAGTTCGATCAGCCGCAGGCGATCCGTCATGTCCCGCGTCACCTTCGCGAAACCTTGAAGTGCGCCGTCGGGCGCACGAATCGCGGTGATCGTGACATTCGCCCAGAAGCGCGAGCCGTCTTTCCGCACGCGCCAGCCTTCGTCCTCTATGCGATCCGCCGCTGCCGCCAGCGTCAGTTCGGTGCGCGGCTTGCGGCTCGCAATGTCCTCGGGTGTATAGAACACGGAGAAGTGCTGCCCCACGATTTCGCTCGCCGTATAACCCTTGATGCTTTGCGCGCCGCGATTCCAGCTTGCGACATGGCCCTGCGGATCAAGCATGAAGATCGCATAGTCCTGTACCGCGTCGACGAGCATCCGGAAGTGAACATCGCTTAACCCGTGCGGGAACGCCTTGCTTGGCGGCGCGTTGTTGGCCGGAGCCGGAGCCAGCTCACGCGAGGAAGATGGGTCGCCTTTGAGATCGCCCGACACGTGTTTCTCTCCTGGATTGATCGTCAACCGCAGTGCCCATTCACTTCCCGTTACTTCTTCAACCCGTCCATCAACTGGATGGTCTCGTAGTTCTGGACAAGCTTTTCCAGACCGCGAACGACATCCGCTTCCATTTCGAGCAGACTCTTGTCGCCCTGGAACCGGGCACGCACAGCCGCGTGAAAACGTGTATTGATGAAGTCGCTTATTTCCTCGATATGCTCGATCGTGCCCGAATCCGGGTACAGAACCGACTTTGGCGATGCGGCATCGTAGAAAAGATTGTGCTTCCACTTGGGCACGAAATTCTCGGGCTTCGTGTCGGTCACTAAAAAGGATCCGATCAGCTGAAGCTTGCCTTTCATTGTCTTGGGGGTCAAAAATGTCCAGACCTTGCGGGGCAGACGCTCCTTCATCCCCTCGAGTTTGTCCCCATTTGAACCCAGTGTTCCAATGCGCCCTTCCTTAATGTCCGACGCATAATCCTTCCAGTAATAAAAAATATCCAAAGCTCTAGACCCATTGTTGCCGTAGTTGTCCATATGCACCAGTTACCGCCGGAACTTCCGCTCAACCCGGCGGAGCATGACTGGGGCGCTTGTTTGGTGCTTTTCGCCGTTTGGGAAATCGACCCTTGACGCGTTGGAGCGTCGCCCGTCTTTCCCCGATCATATCGCGCCGGACGAAGATTATCGTAACCGCGGTTCCCGGCCAAAAACCGGCGTGATGTCGGGCGAGTGTATCGGCGACCATGCGCACGTTAATTTCCATGCCGAATCTGGCGAAATATCCGTTACGGAAATCGACGCTAGAATCATGCGGGAATGATGAGCGAAATCGATGCTTCAAGAAATTGTAAGGAGATTAGGACGTGGCACACCGCATTTATTTCAGCAGCGACGAATTGCAGATGTCCGCGCGCGTGCTCGATTGCACGCCTGACGAGAATGGGCAATTTCGGATCATTCTGGACGCAACGCTGTTTCATCCGCAGGGTGGCGGCCAGCCGTCGGATGCAGGCACGATAGGTGAAGCGAACGTGCTTCGTGTCGTGCAGGACGGCGACGAGATCGTTCATTTTGCGGACCGTCCAGTTGAAGCAGGCGAGGTCGTGATAAGGGTTGTGGCTGAGGCAAGAAGCCTGCATGCGCGTCTTCATTCAGCGGGCCATTTGCTTGGTTATGCAGGCGAGCAGAACGGTTGGCAGGCGGTAAAGGGCCATCATTGGCCAGGCGAAGCGCGCGTGGTGTTCGAGGCGCAAGGCAATGCGCAAGCGCTCGATGCCGCGGCGCTGGAACAACTCGTCAACGGCTTGACGTCAAGGAGTCTCGCGCGACGTGTGACTGAGCACGACGGCATGCGGATGGTGACGTTCGGCGACTTGCCCGCTTACAGCTGCGGCGGGACGCATGTTGCATCGACCTCGGATATTGGCGAGATAAAAATCCTGAAGATCAAGGAAAAGAAAGGGCAGGTCTCCGTGCATTATGCGTTGGGCCAATGAGCAGGTGTTCGCCCAAAGCAGCAGCAAGACACGGCATTCCAGATGTTTATCGATAATCCAAAATCTGGATGCCTTGAACAGATCAGGTACGAAGCAGCCGTGTCGACATCGGGCTTGCAGCCTTTTGATTGAAAAGACTCGATCTGACCCGCACAGGATCAAGACCGAATGTTTCGGCGGCCGCCGCGGCTATCAACGAATCCAGCCCGAGCGTCGGCCGCAAATCCCGTCCCTGATAAAGCGCCGAAGGCGCAAGCCCCGGCCAATCCGCTAGGATCCTGCCGCCTTGCACGGCGCCGCCCAACAGCATCGCGGCCGACGCCGTCCCGTGGTCCGTCCCGCCCGTTCCGTTCGCCGCGGCCATGCGGCCGAACTCGGTTGCGACCAGCACGGTGGTGTTGGCCCAATGCTCGCCAAGGCTATCGCGCATGGCGGCCATCATGGTGTCCAGCGCCTTGAGCTGTGCGCCGAGCCGCTGGTTCTGCGCGGTGTGCGTATCCCATCCACCGGTTTCTATCATGGCTATGCGCGGACCATCCGCACGGCTCAGGAAGCTCGCAGCGAGCTTGCCGAGGCTAGCGGGGTCCTGGCGTGCACCGGCATCGGCGGCAAGGCCACGGGCGTCCATTGCCGAAGTCCAGAGCGCGTGAAGCTGTGGATCGCCGGAATAGAGTTGCGTGACGCGAACCAGCAGGTCGTCGGGTGCTTGCGGCAGTCCGGACGGCGCGTATGACGTCACGTCGGCCCGGCCGCGCAGCGCGAGCGGCACCGTGGGCGCGAGCGCAATGGCGTTCGCCTTCGATACCGGCAGCATGGACACCAGCCGGTTCAGCCAGCCGTCCTTCGGTTGATACGGCGCGGTCCCGCCGGTTTCGAGCACATTCTGTCCGTCGAAGTGGGAACGGTCCCTATACGGCGACGCAACCGCGTGCACGAACAGCGCCTGCTGCGCGGCGTACATCTTCGCGGTTTCAGCCAGCGACGGATGTAGCGCGAACGTGCCGTCGAGTTTTGTCGCGGACGAGGGGTCGATTGCCAGCGCGCCGCGCAGACTCGAATAGGCAGGATCGGCATAAGGCACGACGATATTGAGTCCATCGGCCGCGCCGCGCTGGATCACGAACACGAAACGCCTGTCCGATTCCACCGATGCAAACGCCATGCGCGATCCCACGAGCATTGAACCAACGCCCGCACCGGCGCACCACAAGAAATTCCGACGCGTGATCATGGTGTCATCTCCTTTGGAAATCGGGGGAAACAAGCAATAGCGCAAGCGCCGTTTGCGCGCTTTCGGCGCGCGATAGTTCGGATGCCGTAGCATCGCTCAATGAACCCACGAGCAACTGATTGCCGAGCGTGCGGGCATCGAGCGTATCGCCTATGCGTGCTGCAAGACGCTGGGCCATCTCCACGCGGCGCACGAGCGCGTCGGGCGCGGCCCAGCTTGCGGCAATATCGTCGTAACCGGCGGGAGAACCCGGGCGCCAGACGGGCTGGCCAAGCTGCGTAAGCAAGGGCGCAACCTGCATCTTGCCAGTATCGTCATGACCCAGACCCCGCATGGACGACACGGTCCAGTCCCACGGCGTCTTGAACTTGGCGTCGACGGGCGACCACGCTTCCGGCGAATCGATCAGCACCTGATACACGCTCGGCAGATCGCCGTTTGTCGCGCTGAATACGCTGGCGAGGCGCTCGACGAGCGAGGGCGGCGGGTTATCGGCGACAAAATGCCGGGCGAGTTTTTGGGCGATATGCTGCGCCGTCGCGGGCGATCGAGCCAGATCGTGCAGCACGGCCAGCGCCTGTTGTTCGCCAGGCGGGTCATATTGGCGGTCCATGATCGTGCGGGTCCCCGGCTCGTGCTGCGGCTCGCGAAACACGAACTGTCCGGGCGCGGCGTCGTTGCGCCGAGGTCCGCCGCCCATCCCGCCAATACTCCATCCGGTCAGTGCACGCGCGAACTCGGTGACATCTTGCTGGGCGTAACCGCTGCGCACGCCAAGCGTATGCAGTTCCATGATCTCGCGCGCGAGGTTTTCGTTGAGCCCCGGCTTGTTATCCGGATGGCGCGCAGCGGCGCGCTCTGCGGCGGGGCTATCGGGACCGACGGAGCGTGCCTGGTCGAGGAAAATCTGCATGGCCGGATGACGTTCGGCTGCAACCAGCATGTCCTCGAAACGGCCGAGCACGTGCGCACGGATAGCCTCGGTTTCGAATGAACCGGCGAGGACCGCGACGGCGGGTTTTTCCACCGATACCGCAAAGTGATTCGCCCAGAACGCCACCAGCCTTTCGACAAACGGCGCCTGCGTCTGCAACGCGCTCGTGAATCGCGCATTGACGGCGGCGCGGTATGTATCGCGCAGTTTCTCATTGTAGGCCTTGCGTACGCCCTTTTTGTCGTCGGCGCCGGCTGCGCGGATCGCGCTTTGGGCCTCGGCGAAATCCGCGGCCAGCACGCTGCTCGAAGGCTGGTTTGCGAGCGCCGGCGACACGGGCTGGTAGGTCGCGCCCGTGAGTTGCGCGGCAAGCCACCCCTTTGGGTCGGACGGCGCCGTTTCCCCGGCGCGCGCGCCGAGGCCGAAGCGGTTCATCGCGATTGCAGCAGGCGTCACGCCGGTCATGGTGTCCCACCGTTTTGAGTTGCCATGGTGCTTAAACGTGAAGGCGGGGCGATTCCGTCGCTATCCCGCCAGTTTATTTTTTCGGTGCAGGCCCGACGTGCAACGGGCCGTGGCGCTGCAACGCGTCGACGAGTTTCATGCGTTCGCCAGCGTCCAGCGTCGCGGCGAAATCGGCGACCGTGCCTTCCACGCGCGCACGCACGGCCATGTCGGCGTCACGCGTGCGCGCGAGGGCGGCGTCGAGCGCCGCACGATCGAATTGCGGCGATTGAAGCGCTTGCACGACATCGATCCGTCCCGAGCGCGCGCTGAGAATCAGCGGCAAAGTTTCACGGCGCGTCTGCCTGAGCGCATCGCGCAACTGGTCGCGGCGTGCCTGCGGCAATTCGGCGGCGGCAAAACGCAGCCCGCGCTGCTGCGCAAGCGCATCGGCTTTCTGCTTTTCAATCCACCTGTATGCGCCGCCGCCAATGGCGCCAAGCAGAAAGATATTGAGCACCGCCGATACGGCCAGCAGCGTCCTGAGCCTTTTTATAGGCATGGTCATTGATCGCTCCAGTCGGTCGTGCCGTTGCTGAAAACGGTGCTTTCACCGGTTTGATCGAAGAGGCTGGGCGGCCCGCCCGGGGCGCCCGAAAGCGATGTGGCCAGCGACATGACCAGTACACCGGCCGCAATGCCCGCCACGCCCGCGCCGACAAAACCCGCGCCCGACAGCCACCAGTTAGGCTTTTTCCACGCGGGTTTGCGACTGGACGAGCCCGCTGGCGACGATTCCACGATGCGCCGGATCAACTCGGTTTCGGGCGCGGCGACAGCGTGCGCCGACAGCAGCAGATCGAGCGAACCGGCTTCGGCAAGCGCCGCCAGCGCGTCGGGATGGCGTTGCGCGAGAAGCGCCTCTGCGTCTGCGCGCTCGGCTTGTGGCCAGTGTTCAGGCATCGCGCCATAAGCCTCGGTGAGGCGGCGAAAACGTTCGGGGGTCATCGGCGTTCCTTTCCAGAGACATGCTCGCCGCGTTCGCCGGCAAGACGGCTGCGCAATGTGCGGCGCGCCCGCGAAAGCAGGCTTTCCAGCGCGTCCACGCTGATGCCCATCACGGCGGCGGCTTCAATATTCGATAGTTCCTGGTAATACTGCAGCACGAGCGCCTCGCGCTGACGCGCGGGAAGCGCCGCGAGCGCCGCGGCGATGCGGGTGTTGCGGGCAGTATCGTCGAGTTGGTCTTCCGGGAGCGGCGCGTGACCGGCCGGCTCCGGAATGTCGTCGTCAAGCGATACGTCGCGCCGTCGGCGCAAACGGTCATAGCAAAGATTGAGCGCCACGCGATGCAGCCACGTGTCAAAGCGCGCCTGCCCGCGCTGCCAGCGCGACGCCTGCGTCCAGATGCGGATGAACACTTCCTGCGCCACGTCGCTTGCCTCGTCACGGTCACCCAGCATGCGCGTGGCGAGCGCGAGCAGACGCGGCAGCTTGCGCGCGACCATTTCGCGAACTGCACCCGGTTCCTCGTCGTTCATGCGAGCCAGCAGGTCCGCGTCCGGATCTTCTTCGATCAATGTGTTGGGTCTCGCAGCACATGTTGAACAGCCCGCGCCGGGCGTTCGAGCGGCCCGGCGCGCGCATCAGTAAACCACGACCGGCGCGCGGCACGAATACTTGAACGTAGTTGCAGCGAAAATCCGTCGCGCGGTCTCGGCTTTTTTACGGCTTTGTGAAGTGGCCGATGAGCTGGCCGAAAGTTCGCCGCGGGTGTTGGCAAGGAGCGCACACGCCTGATAAAATCAGGACTCGGGTCGCTTCTAAAAGTCAAACCCTACACCGCATTTCATCTTTCAAATCATCTCTCAAAGGGAGGCACCATATGTATCCAATGGCTATCGCTCTCCCTTGTGCTGTCTTTTCCCAGACGCCGCGACACGCCTGAGTCGCCGTCCGCGCAGGTGCTGAAGCCCGCGCTCATTCCAGACAGCCCCTGATCCGTTCGCCTTGCTCGCAAGAGGCGCGCTTTGGCTGTCGCTCTATTTTCTTTTCGACAGGATAGCTTCGCGGCGTTTCGCGCCACGAGCTGTGGCAAATGGCCTATACAAGAAAAACCGCAAGAAAACTCGACTTCGGCGGACGGGCGTTCAAGGACGTTCTCGGTTTCACCGTTGTTCACTGGGGCAAGCAGCCCTGGCGGATCGTTGCAATCGTTGTGCTTGCGCTGTTCGCGGCGCTAGCCGACGTGCTCACGCCGCTCTTCGCAGGACGCCTTGTCGACGCACTCGCTGCAGGCGCGAGCGGCAAGGCGCTTGCGTGGCAGGCAGCCGTTACCGCGTTTTGCGCACTGGCCGCGCTTGGCCTTAGCGCAACGCTGTTGCGTCAACTCGTGTTCATGAACATCATCGCGCTGACGTTGCGGATGATGAGCGAAATCGCAGCGGACGCGTTTCATCGTGTGCAGCGGTTTTCCACCGACTGGCACGGCAACAGCTTTGCAGGCTCCACTGTCCGCAAGATCACGCGCGGCATGTGGGCGCTCGACCTGCTCAACGACACGTTGCTGATCGCGCTGTTGCCTTCGCTGGTCATGCTGGTTGGCGCAACCTTGCTGCTGGGCGCGCACTGGACCGTGATGGGCGTGGTGGTCGGCATTGGGTCGCTGGTTTATATCGGCGTGACCGTGGCGTTGTCGCTCGGGTTCGTCGCGCCCGCCGCGCGGCTTGGCAACGCGTGGGATACGCGCATGGGCGGCGCGCTGGCCGACGCGGTGAGCTGCAATACGGTAGTCAAGGCCTTCGGCGCGGAAACGCGCGAAGAGGCGCGGCTCGCGCGGGTGATCGGCAAGTGGCGGCACCGCACGAAGCGCACCTGGGCGCGCGGCACGATCAACGGCGGCGTGCAGGGCGGCATGCTCGTCGCCATGCAGGTGGCGATTCTCGGCGCGGCCTTGCTGCTCTGGAACGCCGATAAAGCCAGCGTCGGCGACATCACGTTCACGCTCACCATGTTCTTCATGCTGCAAGGTTATCTTCGCGAAATCGGCATGCATGTGCGCAACTTGCAGCGTTCGGTCAACGACATGGAAGAGCTCGTGTCGCTGGAGGCGCAGCCGTTGGGCATTGAAGACAAGCCGGGTGCGGGCCCCATTGCGATTACCAGGGGCGAGATTCGCTTCGAGCACGTGACGTTCTGCTACGACGGCCACACCAGGCCGCTCTACGACGATTTCTCGCTGCATGTCGCGCCAGGGGAACGCGTCGGACTGGTTGGGCATTCGGGATCGGGCAAGACCACGCTGATCAAGCTGATCCAGCGTCTTTACGACGTCTCCAGCGGGCAGATCACCATCGACGGACAGAACATTGCCGATGTTCGCCAGGCTTCGCTGCGCGCGCAAATTGCGATCGTTCAGCAGGAGCCCGTGCTGTTTCACCGGTCGCTCGCGGAGAACATCGCGTATGCGAAGCCGGGCGCGACGCAAGCGGAAATCGAACGTGCCGCCAGGCTTGCGAGCGCGCATGACTTCATTGCGGCGTTGCCACAAGGCTATGACACGCTGGTGGGCGAGCGCGGCATCAAGTTGTCGGGCGGAGAACGGCAACGCGTGGCGATTGCACGCGCTTTCCTGGCCGACGCGCCGGTGCTGATACTCGACGAAGCAACGTCAAGCCTCGATAGCGAAAGCGAGGTGCTGATCCAGCAGGCAATGGAACGGCTGATGGTCGGGCGCACCACGCTGGTGGTGGCGCATCGGCTTTCCACGGTGCGGGCGCTGGACCGGTTGCTCGTGCTCGACCGCGGCCGGATTGCGGAAGAGGGCAGCCACGACGCGCTGATTCAGGTCGACAACGGGTTGTATCGCCGGTTGTATGAACGGCAGGCGCTCGGACTGATGAAGGAATTCGATGAACCTTCAATGACGCATGGTTATGTTGGCGACGCTACGCTGGCCGCGGGAAGATAGATTGTAAAAAGATAGGCTGTGACAAAAGAACGGTCCCGGCAAGCGGGACCGTTCCTTGAACCGTGGCTTATTGCCCGATTGCTTATTGCCCCATGCCAAGCAATGACTTGCCTTGCGACAGGATCTTGTCGCAGACCTGCTTGGTGACCTGTTCTTTCAGGCCGCTGCCGCTCAGGTCGACCTGCTTGCCGTTACCGCTTTTCAACAGGCCGTTCGCGCCGTCGGTGTACCCGCTATCCTGCGATGCGGCCGACGTGCCGCCCAGCTTGCTCATCAACGAGTTTTCTACCGTTGAGGCGCTGTTGGCATTGACATAGTTGTTCTTGATGCAAAACTGCAGCACGCCCGCCACGTTGCTGGTGCTGCCCGATGTCAGCGATTGCCCGGTCAGCGCACTGCCCATGCTGCCAAGGTTGCTGAGTCTGCTCGATGACCCGTCGGAACTTCCTCCTCCCTTGAGCAGATTGCCGAGTTGCGCGTGCGCGGCGGACATGGACAACAAAGGCAACGACAGCGCAATCGCGATGCCTGCAACGGTGCTTCGGGTTGTGCGGAATTTCATGCTGTACTCCTTCAGATAACAAAAACGAGCTTCCAATATAGTGCTTTTCGCGCGTGAGGCCGGAAGAGAACGCGGCTTGTTTGCGCTGGCGCAGGGTTCAGAGCGCCTAATCAATGCATTGGTTCCGCACAACATGACAAAACGGCCATCTTCATAACGGAACTGGCAGCCGTTTGCAGGCTTGACTCGGCCGCTGACGTAAGCGTGCTGACGTAAGCGAGGTAAAAGCGTTTTTGGTTTCTAATGCTGCATCAGTTCAAGCCGATGCACCGTTTTACCCGGCAGGAACGGCGTTGCTTCGCCGCGTGCCCATGCGTCGTGTCCCGCCAGAAAATACGGCGACAGCGGATTGCCCGATTGGCCGCCAGGCATCTCGAAGATGCCGTCCTGTTCGTGTCCCGGCGACACGACCATGCGCTCCGATGCGCCAAATGTTGGCGTTTGCACGCGCGGCATGTTGATGTCGCCCGGCAGCGCGTCGTGCGGTGCGCCAAGCCAGTTGCGCACCCAGGGCAGCCACGGCGGCACGAGCCGCGCAAACGGATGTTCGATCGCCGCGCGATTGCGCTCGCCCCAGCGTGCATCGGCGAGTTTTGTGCCTGACGGCAATTGCGCGATCGCGTGATCGATTCTGTCGAGCATGAACGCACGCCAGTCGGCGAAGCCATCCGGCACCCACGCATGGTGTGCGGCGAGCGCTTCCATCACCGCGTCGTAGCGTGAACTCGCGGCGCGATAGCCAAGTTGCGAACCGGCTGCGGCAAGGTCCGCGTCGAGCTTTCCGAACCACGCGTCGTAGAGCGAAAAATAGAATGCGCGCACGAGCCGGTAACCGGTTGAGCCGGCATCCGCGCGGCCGTTCCATGTCTCGATCAGCCGGCGGAATTCCGCGCGTTGCGGATGGTCTTCCAGCGCGGCGGCATCGAGCGCGGAGAGGGCAACGCTGCGCCAGTTGTCGATCCACGGGGCGCGGTCGTCCGTCTGGATCGAGAGCATGTCGCGTTCCGTGGCGCGCGGTAACGCTAGCAGGTCATCGCGAATCTGCGATGCACGCGCGCCGAGATCCGCGCCGGCATCGCCCGCGAGCGCCTCCTGATCGAGCGGCAAGGTTCGATTGTTCGCGCTCCAGAGCCGCCCGAGCGGCGTGGCGATGCGCGACGGATAAGCATCGAGCGCGAGATAGCCTTGCCATCCGCGATACGTCGCCGAATTAAACGGCAAGTCGCTAAGCGGTCCTGTGGATGGGTCGGTTGCGGCATCGCGTTTGGGCAGCGGCCCGGCGAGGGTCCAGCCAATCTCGCCATTCGAGTCCGCGACCATGAAGTTCTGTGTGGGAATGCCGCTGATTTGCGCGATGTGGAGCGCCTGCGCGACGTTCGCGCTGTCTTCCAGTTGCTGCAGGTTCAAGTTCACGGCTTCTGGGTCGTGCGCGGCCCAGCGCAGCGCATAGGCATTTTTGTTTGCATCTGCATTTGAACCGGCGATGATCTGCGGCCCCCATTGTGTCTCGACGACGGGCAGGTCCACGCTCGCGCCGCCCTTCACCAGAATGCGTTCATGAATGACGGCAGCAAGCGCCCACTCGCCGCTTGCTACGCGATATTCCAGCGGATTGGCGGGATTGCGCTGCAACGCAATCAGGTCGATAAAACGACCGTAGCTGTTCGTAAAGCCCCAGGCGATCCGCCCGTTGCTTCCGGCGATCACCAACGGCGCCCCGGGTAGGCTGACGCCCGTGACGTGGCGCAACTGGCCATCGGCTCCCGGCCACGCCAGCGACAGCCTGTACCAGATGTTGGGCAACGACAGACCCAGATGCATGTCGCTTGCAAGGATGGCGCCGCCATGCGCGCTGTGGGCGGCATCGACTGCCCAGCCGTTGCTGCCGACCATGGAATCCGTGATGGCGATGCTGCCGTGCTGCGAGCCGCTTCTCGATGACTGCAACCAGTCCGGATGCGTTGCAGGCGGTGCCGGAGGTTGATTGCTGGAAGACACGGCGGTATCGAATGGTGCATCCCAATGGCTCGTCGCGGGTAACAGGAACGTGAACAAGTCGGCGGGTACGCGTTCGCGCAAGGCCGCGCGCGAGAGGATGTGGCGCACCTCGTCGGACTGCAGGTCGAAGTACATTGCGTACACCACCAGCAGCGTATCTTCCGGCCGCCATGCAGCGGGCGGCGTGCGCAGCACCCAATATTCGAACGGCCGGGAGGCGAGCGACGCAAGCCCGTCATTGACACCCGCCGTATAACGCTCGATCAGTTGCCGCTGGGCGGCGGGCAGGGCGTCGAACGCCTTGCGCGCGCGTTCGCGAAAACGATGCGGCCGGTTGCGTCGATCCAGTTCAAGTGCGGCGGGGCCGACCAGTTCGGACATTTCACCGGACGCGACGCGGCGCAGCAGATCCATCTGGAAGTATCGGTCCTGCGCTTGCACGAAGCCGGTTCCGAACGCAACGTCGTTGCGCGTATTGCCTTTGATGGTGGGCACGCCGAGCGAATCGCGCTCGATGCCGACCGGGGCGGACAACGCCGGCGCGACATGCGTACCGTCGAGTCGCGCGAGGCTGCCACGCAAGGTCATCCAGCCGGCGGTTCCGGCCGCCGCGACCATCAGTATCAGGAGACACAGGAGTGTGATCAGCGAGGCGAAGAAGCGCCTTTTCATCGATAGATCCGGACAGTTCGTGGCGCACGATATGGTTTTTCGCCGTGAAGCTCTGGCGCACGGCGAAAAACCATAGCACGGCCGTGACTGCAGCGGTGTGACGCGGAATTTGTCCAGTTGCTGACCATGCGTCGCATGCGGGCTTGCTTGACCGTGTCAATGAAAATCCCGGCTGACGCTCGTCAAGCCGCCCAGCATATGCGACATATCCACCAGCCTCTGCGCCACGAGGTGCCTCACTTCTCCCTCGCACTGCCAGGTGCCATACACCGCAAGCAGCGTCGCGCCCAGCGCTTCGCGACGCTGCTTCTCCAGCAAACTCGGCCACACGATCACATTCACGTTTCCGGTCTCGTCTTCCAGCGTGACGAACATCACGCCCTTTGCGGTTCCCGGCCGCTGCCGCACGGTCACCAATCCGCATCCTCGCGCCAGCTTGCCATTGCGATAATTGCGCAACGTCGCAGCCGGCATCAACCGATGTGCAAGCAATTCCGGCCGAAGCAATTCAAGTGGATGACGCCCGAGCGATAAACCGGCGGTCTTGTAGTCGCTGATGATTTCATCGGCTTCCGATGGCGCGCCGAGCATGGGCGTTGCGTCGTCCACCCGCGCGTCGTTCAGCATGTCCTTCTCGGGCACCGCGGCGACCGATTGCCAAAGCGCTTCCCTCCTATTCCCCGCCAGCGATTTCAACGCATTCGCCGCGGCAAGCACCTGCAGATCATGCCGGTCGAGTTGCGCCCGTTGCGCGAGATCACCTACGCTCGTGAACTGACGCACCGAACGCGCTGTTTCAATGTGCTCCGCCGAACCGTCGCGCATTCCGCGCAGCAACGATAAACCCATCCGCACCGCAGACTTATAGCCATTGGCATGGTTCTCGAGCACCGAGTCCCAGCCGCTGATCGTCACATCGACGGGAAGCACGACAACGCCATGGCGCCGCGCGTCCTGCACGAGTTGCGACGGAGAATAGAAACCCATGGGTTGCGAATTGAGCATGGCGGCGAGAAACGCCGCAGGCTCATGACACTTCAACCAACTGCTGACATACACGAGCAACGCAAAACTCATTGCGTGACTTTCAGGAAAACCGTATTCGCCGAAGCCCTTGATCTGCTCGAAAATACCTTCTGCAAAGGCTTTTGTATAGCCGTTCCTGGCCATGCCACTCACAATGCGGTCGTAATATTTATCGAGCCCGCCCTTGCGTTTCCAGGCTGCCATGGCGCGGCGCAATGCATCGGCTTCACCGGCTGTGAAGCCAGCGGCGATCATCGAGATCTGCATCACTTGTTCCTGAAAGATCGGCACGCCCAGGGTTCTTTCCAGCGCGACTTTCAGGTCTTCCTTGGGATAGGTCACCGGCTCCAGCTTCTGACGCCGGCGCAAGTACGGATGCACCGCGCCGCCCTGAATAGGACCCGGGCGAACGATCGCAACCTCGATCACGAGATCATAGAATGTCTTTGGCTTGAGTCGCGGCAACATCGACATCTGCGCGCGCGACTCGATCTGGAACACGCCAATGGTGTCCGCCCGCGAGATCATGTCGTAGGTCGCTTCGTCTTTAGGCGGAATGTCGTGCATGGTAAAGCGTTCACCGCGCTTCTCCGAAATGATGTCGAGCGTGCGCCGGATCGCGGACAACATGCCAAGCGCAAGCACATCGACTTTCAAAAGCCCAAGCGCCTCCAGATCGTCCTTGTCCCATTGGATAACGCTGCGATCCGCCATGGCCGCATTTTCGATGGGAACCAGCCGCGTCAGCTTTTCCCGGCTGATTACAAACCCACCGGAATGCTGCGACAAATGCCGCGGAAAATTCAGCAATTGCGCCGCCAGCGACGCCCACGATTGAATCAACGGATTTTCCGGATCAAGTCCGGATTCGGCGAAGCGCTGCAGCAAGTCCTGGCTGTTATCGAACCACTGATGCGACTTCGCCACGCGATCCACGATCTGCGGATCGACGCCCAGCGCCTTGCCCGTTTCACGCAATGCGCCGCGCGGCCGGTATGTCGATACCGCCGCCGCAATCGCCGTGCGATCCCGCCCATATTTCCTGTAGATGTACTGGATCACTTCCTCGCGCCGCTGATGCTCGAAATCGACGTCGATATCCGGCGGTTCCCCACGATCCTTGCTGATGAACCGCTCGAACAGCATGGTGCTGCGTGACGGGTCGACGGCCGTGACGCCGAGGCAATAACAGACCGCCGAGTTCGCGGCGGAACCGCGTCCCTGGCAAAGAATATTCTGGCTGCGAGCAAAGCGCACGAGGTCATACACCGTAAGAAAGTACGCCTCGTATTTCATGTACTCGATCAACTCGAGTTCGGATTCGATCTGTGCCTGAACCTGATGAGGAATACCCTGCGGAAAACGCTGGTTCGCACCAATGTAAGTTTCCTGCCGCAAATAAGCCGCGTGCGTATAACCCGGCGGGACGATTTCGTCGGGATACAGGTAGCGCAGTTCATCGAGAGAAAACGTGCAGTGCTTGAGCACGTTCAGCGTTTCACTCAGCGTGTATTCGGGGTAGAGATTCGCCAGCCGCAAACGGGATCGCAGATGCTGTTCGGCGTTTGGCGCAAGATCGTAGCCGCATTCGCTCACCGGCTTGCCGACGCGAATCGCCGTCATGGTGTCCTGCAGCGGCTTGCGTGAACGCACGTGCATCACCACGTTGCCGGTCGCGACCACGCGTATCTTGTGACGCCACGCAACCTGCTCGACAATGCCGCGATGAATGTCGTCGAGCGCGCGCTGATGCAGCGTCAAGCCAACCCACGCGCGTTGTGAAAACGTGCGGTCGAGCCATTCGACCTGGGCATCGAGCGCGTCTTCCTTTGCCGGAAAGTCGGGCACGAGAATGGCAAGGCAATCCGGCATGCCGCGAAGATGGGCGAACTTTTTATCGGGGTGCGCGAGATCGCTTGGCGTGAGCAGGTATTCGCCTTTCTTTGAACGCATGCGCGCGAGCGTAATCAGCTCGGACAAATTGCCGTAGCCCTCGCGGTTTTGCGCCAGCAAGATAAGCCCGAACGCCGGCGAACGATCCGCATTGACGAGCTTGAAATACGAGCCGATCACGAGCGGAAAGCCGAGGTTCTTCGCCTCCACATGTGCACGCACGACGCCCGCGAGCGAGCATTCGTCGGTGATCGCGAGGCCGGCATAACCCAGCTGCATGGCGCGCGCGACCAACTCCTCTCCACGCGATGCCCCATGGAGAAATGTGAAATTGGAAAACGCGAAAAGCTCCGCATACGCGGGCAGCGTGGAGAAGGTCGTATCCACGGCACGTCATCCAAAAAGGCCGTGGAGAAACCAGTGCGGATTGTCGGCCTCCGCACTGCCCAGCCGCTCGCGATAAATCCAGTAGCAACTTTGATCGCTCGCCTGCGCGACGAAATAATCGCGGCTTGTCAGGTTGTTATCGAACCATCCGGCTTCGATGCGCTCGGCAGGCGACACGTTCTTCAATGGCGAACCATAAAACGGCCGATGGTTTTTCATCATGAGCTGCAGCGGCTTTTCAAGCAGCCACGCGGGGCGCGGCAGACCGGACGGCATGTCTTCGGGCTTGGCGGGCAGGGTGGTGTCGGTCACGGAAATCCAGCGGTTCGCGCATTCCGGCCGATGATCCGGGGAAGGCGCCGCCCGCAGCACGTTCTTTGCACCGAGCCGCGCAACCAGCAATTCCAGCAGCCGGTTGTGGTCCTCGGGCGAGCCGCCGGGTTCGGTAAAAAGCGTCTCGGTAGGCGGTTCGGCCGCCTGTATCTTCGCGGCGTCGAGCCGCAGGGCAATCACCGCCGCCACGAGTTCCGTGCGGCCGAGCCGCTCCTTGAACAGGCGCACGAGATGGTGTTCGTGCCAGGCCGGTTCGGCGAGCGCAATCTGGATGATCGTCGGGTCGATGGCATTGCGCCCGCGCTCATGTTCGAGCGCAAGCGTGGCGTGCGTGAGCGCGAGTTGCTGCGCGCTCAGCCAGCCGCACATTTGCACGATCAGCCGGCGCGCGGAAAACAGCATGGCTTCCGCATTTTCGATGCGATCCGGCAACTCGATGCGCGCGCTGAACGCCGGCGGCACGGCGAGCCACTCGTACAGTTCGGGCGCGATGCCGTAAGCGCGATCCAGTGAATCCAGCAGCGCGACGCCGCAGCGCTTTTTCAGGCCCGCGCGCGGCAGGCGCCGGATGTCGGCAAGCGTCTTGCAGCCGAGCCCTGTAAACCAGTCGGTGAACGCGCGCACTTCCTGCACGGATTGAAACGGCAGCCTGCCGAGCTTGCGTTCGAGCGACGCCATTTTCAGCACGCGCCGTTGAGCGTGGGCACGGCCCGCGCTTTTTGCAAGCAGCCACGCGCCCTGACCCGTCGGCGCTGTACTCACGCGCGTGCTCAGGCCGATCGCATCGACAATATCCCGTATCTGCTGGCATATCCTCACGATACCGCCAAAAAGCCGCAAGCTCGCCGTGACGTCCATGACAATGGTTTCCTCGTCGCACAACGCGACCATGGGCGAGAATTTCATCAGCGAAAAAGCGGCTTCGCGCATCACGTCCTGTTCCTTGCCTGAATCGCGTTCGAACATCAGCGTGCCGGGCGACAACGTGAGCACGCCGCCGCGCTTCATGCCCACGCACACGCCGGCCTCGCGAGCGCCCAGGTCCGCGATCAGGACCGCGTTGTGGTCGAGGACGACGCAGCCGTGTTCGGGCCTAAGCGACCAGCGTGGACGGAACACTTCCAGCGACAACCGCGGTAGATGGATGCCGACGTACACGGGCATGGGGACTCATCAAAATGGGAGAAGGTTGCAGGGTGACGGACAGTCTTTCGGCGCGGATCGGGCCTTTGCGTTTGATGATATCGACAGCAATGCCGCTGCCCGCGGGGCGCACCGCCAGCCGCAACGTAGCCGGCGACGAATCCGGCGCGCAGGCGAGGGGGCGCACCATCAGGAACAGCGTTTCAGACGATTGAGCCGCCAGATGCAGCCGCCGCAGCGACTCGGGGCGCGCATGTTGCTGCCAGAAAACCAGCGCTCCGCAACTGCCGGTCTTGAGAATCTGCTCGGCCGACCAGAGGGCATCGGCCATTTTTGCCGCGCGCAACTGGAGCAGTTTGTCGAGCGGCACGCCCAGATAGGCAAAGGCAGGCGCGTTCGGAATATGAGGCGGCTGCACGAACGCGATCGGACGCTTGCTCACGGCGGCGAGCGCCGGGCACAGCAGCCGGATTTCGCCCACGCCCGGCTGCTGAACCAGCAGTTCGGTCAGCGTTCCCACTGGCCAGCCGCCGCCCGGCAATTCGGCGGAAAGTACGGCGTAGCCCGTATCGACCGTCTGCCCATGCGCGCGCGCGAGTTGCGACCCGCGCCACAAGGCGGGGTGAATCTCTTCGACGTTTTTTGGCAGGGCTGACATGGTAAATTTAACTGTATGGATGTACAGTACTTTACTTGAATTTGATCCGGCGGGAACTGCCCCTTTTTAAACACGGAGCAGGAGACCGTCACCCAAAAATTGTCGGGAGTAGATGCGGTGGGCATTCTGGTCGGGACGGCTTCGTGGACAGATCCCACGCTTGTCAGGTGCAAGCGTTTTTATCCGCCGGGGTGTTCCAGCGCAGAGGCGCGCTTGCGGCATTACGCGTCCATTTTTCCCATTGTCGAAGTGGATTCCAGCTATTACGCCATGCCGAATCCCGCGAATTCCGTGGCGTGGGCGCAGCGAACGCCGCCAGGATTCGTGTTCAATATCAAGGCGTTCCGGCTTTTCACCGGACACCAGACCGCGCGCGACATGTTTCCGGCCGACTTGCAGCCGCACTTGCCGCGCAACGGCAAGACGAGCTTGTACTACAAGGATTTATCGGCGGAATTGCAGCAGGAATTGTGGTGCCGGTATTTCGAGGCCATTGAACCGCTGCGCGCTTCGGGCAAGCTCGGCGTGGTGCATTTCCAGTTCGCGCCGTGGGTGATCTGCAATCCGCACGGCATCCGGCATGTCGAACATTGCGCGGACGTCATGAGCGTGATGGACGGCTGTACCATGGCCGTCGAATTCCGCAACCAGACGTGGTTCGACGAAAAACGCCGCCATTCCACGCTCGCCATGGAGCGCGAGCGCGGACTGGTGAACGTGGTGGTCGATGAACCGCAAGGATCGACCAACAGCATTCCGGCAATCTGGGAAACAACGCATCCCGGACTCGCGCTGATCCGTCTGCATGGGCGCAACCATGAGACTTGGAATATCAAGGGCATGACGGCGTCATCGTCGCGATTCAATTACGAGTACAACGACGACGAACTCGATCCGCTTGCCCGCCAGATCATCGAAATCTCGAAAGCCGTCGATATGACGCATGTGGTCTTCAACACCAATTATGAAGACCAGAGTCAGAGGAACGCGTTGAGGCTGATGGGGTTTCTCGATCAGGCCTGACGCTGGATCATTGCTCGCTGTGCATGCTGAAGCCGGTCTGGCCAGGCGCAATATCTGCGCGTAACGTGAGCGCCGGGATGTCATACGCGCCGGCATTTTGCGGGCGAAATGCGATTGGCTCGGTGGTCCAGAGTTTATCGAGACGTTCTGCGAGCGTCTCGCACGCTTTCGTGAATCCCGCTTCGCCGACCCGGTCCGTCCTATAGATCACGAATGGCGGCAGCACATCGAAGCCTGGGTAATACAGGATTCCGTGCTGAATGGGGAACAGGATGTCGTCTATTGGACCATTGATACCGCGGGCGCTGTAATGCGATTCCCAGCCGCCCGTGGTGACCATCAGCATCGCCCGTTTCCCTGCCAGCGTGCCTTCGCCATAACGGTCGCCCCAGTGCGTGTCCGAGTGCTCGCCTACGCCATAGGCGAAGCCATATGCATAGACGCGCTCCACCCATCCTTTCAGGATTGCCGGCATGGAGAACCACCATAACGGGAACTGCAGGATGACTGCATCGGCCCATTGCAGCTTGTCTTGTTCCTCTGCAAGGTCCTTGGCCTGCCGGCCATTTTCGAACGCAAGCTTCGAATCGAGCGCGGGATTGAAACGTTCGCACGCCTGTCCGTCCATGCTGTCGCTGGCATCGAGCGGTGCTTTCCACTTCATTGCATACAGGTCCGAAACCTTCACAACATGGCCGGCATCTTCAAGATGTTTGACCGCAAAATCCTTGAGTGAACCATTCAGTGATTTCGGTTCGGGATGCGCATAGACAATTAGAACATTCATGGCTTGAGTCTTCCGTGCTGAAAAAAGGCAGCATGCATCTTCGTCCGGTATATTGGAAATGAATATTCAACATGCCAGGTATAACTGTGAATAATCTAAGACGTCTGGACCTCAATCTTCTGCTCACGCTCGACGTCCTGCTTTCGGAGCACAACGTGACCCGCGCGGCGGAGCGCCTGAATTTTTCGCAGCCGTCGGTGAGCGTTCATCTCGCCAAGTTGCGCGATGTGTTCGGCGACCCTTTGTTGTTGCCGGGACCTCGCGGCATGCGGCCCACGGCAAGAGCCGACCAGTTGCGCGAACCCTTGCGCGAAGCGCTCGAGGCACTCGGACGCGCGGTGTCGCCGGCCAGCCCTTTCGATCCCGCCGAAGCGGGCAACACGTGGCGCGTGGCCGCTGCCGACTATGCGGAATCGACTGTCGTGTTACCTGCGTTGGCCGGTTTGCGCGCGGCCGCGCCCGGCACCCGGCTGGCGATTGTGCAAATGGTGCCTTCACGCATTGCGCGGCAAGCGGAGCGTGGGGAAATCGACATTGCACTTCATACCAGCGACGGCGCGCCTGAAGACATGCACAGGCGAGTGCTGTTCAGCGAGCGATACGTGCTGGCTGGCCGCGCGGGACATCCGCGCCTGAAGCGCCGTCCCACGCTTGCGCAATTTTGCGCGCTCGACCATGTGATCGTATCGACGGATGGCGGCGGGTTTCGCGGCATCACGGACGAAGCGCTTGCCGAGGCAGGGCTCACGCGCCGGGTCGTGCTTTCCGTGCCGCACTTCCTGTTCATGATGCAGGTGCTGCAAAGCACGGATCTTGTCGCGATGATGCCCTCGCGGCTGGTCCGCAATGTAGGCACGCTGCGCGTGGTGGAACCGCCGGTCGATGTACCCGGCTACGAGATGGCCATGTTCTGGCATGAGAGATCGCATCGGGATGCCGCGCACAGATGGTTGAGGGAGTTTATTGCGCAGAGGGTGGCCGAGGGGAGGGATGGCCAAGGCCGGTCATGCTGAAGATGAAAGCTTTGTTGAAGGTGTCACAACGAGGTAATACCGCTCGTAATAATGGGTTCTGTTGTCGGCCCAACAATCCCGGAGCGAGACCCTGACATGCCGAACAAAACCACATCCGACCTTGCCGCGACCGTTTCAAGACGCGGTTTCCTGAAGCTGGCGGGCGCGTCTTCGCTCGCGAGCGCCGCAACCACGATGACCGGCTCGGCGCGCGCAGCCGATACAACGCCGGACGGCACGCCCGAGCAGATTCACCTGACCTGGGGCGACGATCCGTCGAGGGAAGTCGTGGTGAGCTGGGCTTCGCTCGCGCCGGCCGCCAATCCGCGCGTACGGGTGAGCACGGCTGGCAATGGCCATGCAAGGATCGTGCACGGCGTTCAGCGTACCTATACCGATGGGCTGAACGGTGAAATTGTCTGCACTTACCACGCGTTGATTCATGGTCTCGAGCCGGATACGGCCTATCAATACGAAGTCACCGCCGATAACGACAGCAACACCGCACAGCCGTTCAGCGCCTCATTCAAAACCGCGCCGCACGGCCGCGCGGCGTTTCGCTTCACGAGCTATGGCGACCTCGCCACGCCGAATACCGGCTGGGTGCTCTCGTCGCCGCAGAGCCGCTTTGCCGTACAAGCCGTCGAACGCTTCCAGCCGTTGTTTCATTTGCTGAATGGCGATCTCTGCTACGCCAATCTCAACCCCACGCATCAGCCGGAAGTGTGGCGCGACTTTGGCAACAACGCGCAAACGTCGGCGGCCAATCGTCCGTGGATGCCTTGTCCGGGAAATCACGAAGTCGAGTTTCACAATGGCGAGCAAGGCCTGGCGTCGTATCTCACGCGCTATACCCTGCCGGACAACGGTACGCGTTTCCGGGGCCGCTGGTATAGCTTTCGTGTCAGCTCGATCCTGTTCGTATCGCTGGATGCCGACGATGTCGTGTATCAGGACGCCGCTGCTTTCGTGGCGGGACCGGCTCCGCTCGTGCCGGCTGCGAGCACAGGGAATCCGCCCATCGATCCTGGCACTTCGTTCTATATACGCGGCTATAGCAAGGGCGAGCAAACGCGCTGGCTCGAAAAAACGTTGCGCCACGCGGCGCAGGACGACGACATTGACTGGATCATCGTGCAGATGCATCAGGATGCGCTGAGTTCATCGAAGACCGGCAATGGCTCCGACAAAGGCATTCGTGAAGCGTGGCTGCCGCTATTCGATCGCTATGGCGTGGACCTCGTGCTCTGCGGTCACGATCATGACTACGAGCGCAGTCATCCGGTGCGCGGCTGCAATCACCATGCAGGCTTCGATGCCGTCACGGGCGAGCGTGTCGATACGCTGCAACCGAGACCGGCCATGACGTCTCGCAATGCGAACGAGCCTATAGACACATCGCGCGGCACTGTCCACCTGATTCTCGGCGGTGGCGGCACGAGTGCGCCGCTGGATGTCTACGGACTGGACGCCGGGACCGGCAATCCGCAAGCGCAGGTGTTCACAAAGCCGAATCGGCCCATTCCCGGCACGTCGGCCAATACCTTCTTGCGCCGCCCGGCCGATGCGGTGGAAGATGCGATCTGGTCAGCGCAGCGAGACACGGGAACCGGCTACGGTATCGCCGTATTCGATCACGATCCGGGCACACGGCATGGCAATACCACCATCACCATGAACTACTATCACGCGCCGGGCGCGGACCAGACGCCGACGCCGGAATACGAACTCTTCGAGACTATTGTTCTGTCGAAGAAACGGCGCGGTTAGGACACCAGGTTGTGCGGATGAGCGCGGCGTACGTCAAGACGAAAGCTCAAGGTGACGCCGCGCTTAACGTATGGATTCGAAAATTCGTTAGTAGGACTTTATTATCCTTCAACTGTTTCCTTTTGCCGGTCCTTTACGCAATATTCAATGAGTCCGTTGATTGTTGCCGCAGCGTCATTGTGAATAGCAGGACCGTGCATTGGAAATATCGAATCTATCTCGTACTTCTTGATCTTGTTCAATGCGGCGTGCAAATACTCGATGGATGGAAGGTATCCGGACTTTTCTATCGACGTCACGATGTCGCGCACCGGATCCCCTGATCTCTCTTCCGTTGATCCAAATCTCATGAAGATGTCGGATGAAAAAAGCGCCTTGAGCCGGGGCAGATAGATGACCAGCGCATCCCACTGATGTACGTGTTTTGTGAAGATTGGAATGACGACTTCGCCGTTGATTGTGGTCGGCGCCTCGTCTTTCAGAGGCTTTGTCTTGACGGAGAAAACGTCAGCGAGTGCATGCGAGCAGATGGGGTGAGCATAGGCAACCAGATTTTTATTGTGCGAAATGAATTCTGGAAGAGCACCCATTTCATCGGCCTCAAAGTGAGGCACGATCACGCCGCTTACCGTTTCGACGTCTATTCCTGCAGAAAGCAGGTTCGACTTGAGCAGCGGAAAATCGCCCCTCATTCCGGTCTCTATGCAGAGGAGAGCGCCAGACGGCGACTTCACGAAAAACTGCGAGAAACTCAAATCCAGCTTTTCGATAAAAATACTGTTTCTGTAGACCTGGTCCGCAAATATCTCGACCTTCGACGAATTCATTTATGTGCCTCCATTGCAGTCTCAAATTGCCGAAGGGCGATACTTCCACGCCTTCCAAATTTTTCCAGATAGGCGCGCACGTAACTTTCGTTACCGTACAGGAATGCAATATCCGTTGGCACCATGCTTCGGATAGCAATCAGCGGAACCGGTGCCTGGAGTGGGCGAAACGCCTTGTTCCATAGCCCGGGTTCCTCGCAACCCTGGAAAAACTGACCGATCATCAAATGTCGTTCTACAAACGCGGGCTTTAGCTGCTTTTGCACATATTCTACTGCGCCTACAGCGTTATCGAATCCAGTAGGCACAATAATCCTGCACCGGTAAATGTCCTGCAGTGCGCCGCTTTGCAGGAATTCTTCCATATGCAACTCCAGGTCCGCTAATAGACCTGGAACGCTTTTCGAACGATTCCTGTAGAACTCGACGGATCGCTTCAGCATTGCCGCTTTTGCGAACGGGCAAACATCGCCAAGCCGTCCCAGTTCGGTATTAGGGGCGCAAAGAAAATCTTCTATCCAGTCGATGACCTTTGAAAAACCCGTGTCGGTTGATACTTCATCAAGAGACAGACGTTCTGAATCTGACAGGCCTGTTGCCATGGTCAACCTCGTCAATGGCTATTTCGTATTACTAATAAGTTGATGTATGCCTCGTCTTCAAGATGTCGCACCGTCGTTTCAGGCGTCCTGGCCTGGGAACAAGAAACCGTGCAACCGACAGAGGTCAACAGAACCGCAGCAAACGTCGCGCACCTTAAGGAATAAGCGCGCGCGTTTCATCCAGGCATCTTTTCACGCTCATTATTGTTCCAATGCCTGGGGCAGGGTTTCGCGCGTTCCACTAGCAACTTGTGACGGCGGCATTTCCTTGATGAGCCGCCCCCATTCGTAGTCGTAGTGGTCAGGCGAAAAACGGGAGACGCCCGCGCCTGGTGTGAACGTCAATTCGCCGAAGAAGATTTCATTGTCTGGCGCATAAAGGTCCACACGCACGTAACCGAGGCCGTCAGCGAGCAAGGTGGCGATCCGCACGACCTCATCCCAATTGGGCAGCGGCGGGGCCGGGACCGTGCTGCAAGGATATTCGCCCAACACGATGTCCAGCCTGTTCCACTGGGCGTCGTAGAAATCGTGCCTCGGACTGCCGAACCGGTCGGAGACCACGCCCGTATAAATGATCGGGTCGCCCTGTTTGCGTCCGAAGATATTCATCTTGAAGTCCGCAGGCACCGCTCCGCTTCGGTCGAGTAGCAGCTTCTCGAAGTAGATCCGGGGTTTTATCGACCGGTAATGCCGTTCGCGCGAGGCGAGATAGAAGTTGGTGGACAACCATTCATCGGCGAGTTCGTTGAGTTGCTCGAACGACACGGAAGACTTGTCCCTGACCACCTTGACGAATCCGCATCCGTGGTTCGCTTTCATGACAAATGAAGCGGGAAGCGAATCGAACACTTCTTGCGTAAAGACCTCAGGTGCTGCAAGCAATGGGATCAGATGCTTTTCTCCCACTTTGCTTTTCACGTACTCGCGAACGGCGAGCTTGTCGGTCAGCGTGCTCCAAAGCGGGTCCGGGTGGAGGCAACGGTCAAGAATGATTTCATTGAACGTTGCGGGATTCTTTAGATTGGGAAATCGCCCAACTCTCTTGCGATGCGAAAGAAGAACGAATACGGAATCGGGAAGAAAGCGTTTTATGCCATGAACTACACGATCGCGTACGGTAACGCGCTTTTTTCTTGCAGCGGCCTTACCGGGAAAATATGTTTGTTCCTTGCTGGCAAATTGCGCGGGAAGGAGATTTCTGAGTGCAGCCCCGAACCGCAAATGAATTGAATGTGTTCGCTTGCCTAGTTCGTCGGGTGTGCTCATCGGTATATCTCTCCTCGCTTGCGATGCAAGAGAATTGAACATGGCGCTTGATCACAAAGCGGCGATGACCGCCAGCTGGCATGTCGCCCAGGGCGAATTGAAATATCGCGGTGAGTCTTGAATGTTCAAATCTGTTTTATGCTGCAATGAAGCATAGGCGATCCGACAGTGCAAGGTGCCGCCATGGCCGAAAATCTTGAACTCTTGGCGCATTCGTATGAATCGACTTTTTGCTGCAGCGCATTTATTGTTCATACAGCGGCTATTTCGTGCTTTTTAACCATCGCTAACGCTGCTATTGTTGCGCGCTCTGAATCACGTGGGAGCGCAGTCCAGCTCACAAACTGCTTACACCAAGGCTATCCAGCAACTCACCACGGGCTGTGGCGAGCCACGAGCCGTTGCGTTCGCGTGGCCGTCCGCCGGGAACCGCGATCTCGCGTGCGATGTGGCCAGCGCCGCGGTTTCCCGTTGGTGTCATCAGCAGTACACGATCAGAGAGATAAAGTGCTTCGTCCAGATCATGGGTGACGAGCAGTGTCGCCGTCTTGCGGCCGCTTACGAGCGATAGCAGCAGGTCTTGCAGACGCATCCGGGTAATGGCGTCCACTGCACTGAATGGTTCGTCCAGCAGCAAGAGATCAGGGTTCGTAAAAAGGCCGCGTGCTATAGCCACACGCTGCGCCATGCCACCGGACAAATGCTTGGGCAACGAAGAACGCGCGTTCGCGAGACCCACTTGTGCGAGCAGTTCGCCGACGCGCGGATCGCTGCCCTGGCGAGACCCTGCCGGGAAGGCGACGTTGTCAGCGACATCGAGCCAGGGCAACAGGCGTGGCTCCTGGAAAACGACGCCTACCCGGCTGGATGGCCCTTGCTGACGCACGCCTTCAAGCAATATATCGCCGTCGTAGTTGCGATCAAGCCCGGCGACAATGCGTAGCAACGTGCTTTTTCCGCAGCCGCTCGGGTCAACGAGGCTGACAATTTCACCCTGCCTGATCGTGAGCGAAACGCTGTCCAGAACGGTACGCGTATCGTAGCGTTTGCCGCAGTGGCGGACCTCGAGCAGCGTGTCTTGGGATAACGTCAGCATTCGTTCGAGACACGGGTGTCGCGCCACGAAAGCACGCGGTTCTCGGCAAACTTGAGCACGGTGTCGCTGAGTTTGCCGAGCAGCGCCAGCAGAAGAATCGCGCCGAATACAAGGTCGGGGCGCCCTGTCTCGCGGCCATCGCTCAGCAGATATCCCAGACCACGGGTGGCCGCGATCAGCTCTGCGGCCACCATGAACATCCACGCAAGGCTCAAGCCGGTTCTCAACCCTGTGAATATCTGCGGTAACGATGCAGGCAGGAGAATGCGCATGAACAGCTCCGTCTGGCTCAAACGATTCACTTCGCCAAGCTCGACAAGCTTGCGGTCCACGTCGCGAATACCCGCCACGACGGCGAGATGCACGGGGAAGAATGCGCCAATGGCGATGAGCGTGATCTTGGGCGCTTCATCGATACCCATCCATAGAAGCAGGACCGGAACCCACGCAAGCGAAGGAATGGAGCGCAACGCCTGAAAGCTCGGATCGAACAGCGCGTCGAGCCGGCGGCTCAGGCCCATTGTCGCTCCGAAAGCGATGCCGGCCGCCGTGCCAAGCAGGAAGCCGGCGAGAACCCGCAAGCTGCTTGCGCCGATATGCCGCCCGAGCCGGTCGCCGCCAAGTTGCCAAAGCGCTTCGGCGATCGTGCTGGGAGCGGGCACGAGATGTTCGGGAACGACGTGCAGGCGTACCAGCGCTTCCATCAGCGCGAGGAATGCGACCGGTAGCAGAAGGCCCGCCATGCGCCAGCGCTGCAGCGCGGACTTTGGCTTGCGCTCTGGCGTGGACAGAGGGCTGGACAGCGTGAGCGAATCGTCCGGTGCCATCGCCAATGCCCCGGCCTGCCTACTTGCCACCAGCCGACGCAATGACCGGCTGGGCGATCCTGACATCGATCAGGGCGTCGATCACCTGGTTCAGATCCGTTCCCGGTTTGACCAACTGCTCCTGGGTAAGAATCGGCGCTGCCGCTTTCAGCGCGTCAATCTGCTTTGTTCCCGGCTGCGGCTGGCTGAAGTCGTTACGGCTTAATTGCAGCTTCGCAACCGGCAGCGACACCTTCGACTCTTCCGAAATAATCTTCGCCGTTTCATCCGGATGCGTGCCGATCCACACCCGCGCATGCTCGTACACCTTCAACACGCGCGCGAGCGTATCCGGGTGTTCCTTGATGAAGTCTTCGCGTGCATTCAGGAATCCATACGTATTGAAATCGACATTTCGATATAAGAGGCGCGCGCCGTCGTCGACTTGTGCGGCAGCCATGTGCGGATCGAGTCCGGCCCATGCATCGACTTGCCCGCTTGCGAGTGCGGTGCGGCCGTCGGGATGCTGCAGATTCACGATCTCCACGTCGTCGCGCGTCAGCCCGGCCGTATGCAGCGCACGCAGTGCAAAGAGAAACGGATCCGTGCCTTTCGTCGCTGCAATCTTCTTGCCCTTGAGATCGGCTACCGATTTGAGCGGAGAGTCCCGGCGCACCACGAGAGCCGTCCATTCAGGACGCGAGAAGATATATACGGCGCGGATTGGATTGCCGTTCGCCCGGCCGAGCACCGCCGCGAGACCGGCGGTCGATCCGATATCGATTGCGCCGCTGTTCAGGTATTCGAGCGCACGGTTGCTGCCAAGGCTCAGAACCCACTTGATCGTGGTGTGGTCCGGCGCGAACTCTTTCTCGAGCCAGCCTTGCTGCCTGATCACCAGGCTTTCGGGCGAATAGTAGGCATAGTCGAGTTTGATTTCCTCGGGCGCGGCCGCCTGCGCGATTGCCGGATACGACACAACCGTGGCGGCGAGCAACGTAACGCAAAGGGCCGCCACGCGGCTGAGAGAATGAAACAGTACTGCGCCCCGGCTGGATTTCATGGACTGGTCCTTAAGGCTTCTTTGAATAGCCCAACAATCTAACGGCGCCAGCCGTTGGAGAGAACCAATTAAAGTTCACAACGAAAGCAGGACGCGGCATATGCCCGCAATGGTTCCGACATTTTTAATTGCGCGGCCAGGTCTATCGATCAAGCAAAACTCCGGCAACCCGGGCCGCGTCGCATCAGGTTCTCCAGCTCTTCTTTAGAAATGACTTTTTATTGGTTCGGCTTTCCATCGGGTTCTCGCATAGTGGTATCTGGTGGCTATAAGCGGTTGCATTCTTCTGCGGATTGTTTGGGCCAACAGGCATAGGCGTCGTGCAGGTTGGCATAGAGAATATCGGGCGCTACAAACACGAACTGCTCGAGTACGCGACGAGCGTGTTGCAGCCGGTGGCGGGTGTCCGCTTGCTCGGAACCGCGATCGACAAGGCAAGCGTGCTGTCGTTTGTATTGAAGGGTTATGAGGCGGAGAAAGTAGGGCGGGCGCTCAACGAAAAATCCTATGTCCGTGTCAATTGAGTTCGAGCACTTGCATATCGACGTCTGCTGGCGCAGGCACCGCGCGCCATCCCTCGTTCTGAAACCACAACATCCATGCCGAACATCGACACTCCGGGCGCTGAACACCGCTTGCCCACGCTTCCCGATCCAA
The DNA here is from genome assembly GCF_001544455.2 of Caballeronia sordidicola. Classification (GTDB taxonomy): domain Bacteria; phylum Pseudomonadota; class Gammaproteobacteria; order Burkholderiales; family Burkholderiaceae; genus Caballeronia; species Caballeronia sordidicola. Next base: position 99,554 of record NZ_FCOC02000015.1, on the reverse strand, counting down.
ACCGTATCCAGCATATTTCCGATGACGCACACGCGCTGGATACAGCTCGCCGCCTGGCCCTAATCTTCTCGCCCGGCGCGGCGAGGCGGGATCGCGAACGCCTGCTTCCCTGGGACGAACTCGACCTGTGGTCAGAAAGCGGCCTTGGCGCTATCACCATACCGCGCGAGTACGGTGGCGCCGACGTATCGCTTGCGACCCTGGCCGAAGTATTCGTCATTTTGTGCGCGGCCGATCCGGCGTTGGGGCAGATACCCCAGAATCATTTCGGTGTACTGGGCGTGCTTCGCGAGATCGGTACGCCTGCGCAGAAGCGGCGCCTGTACGACGAGGTCCTGGCGGGGCGTCGTTTGGGCAATGCGGGACCAGAGCGCCGCTCGGCAGAATCGTCCAACATTCTGCAAGGCACTACCCGTCTGCGCACGACCTCCGAAGGACTGCGCCTCGACGGCCGCCGTTTCTACTCCACGGGCGCCTTGTTCGCGCATCGCGTGCCGACCCGCGCAATTGACGACGAGGGTCGCGCGGTCCAGGTGTGGGTGCCAAGGGACGCGCCGGGCCTGACGGTAATCGATGACTGGAGTTCGTTCGGTCAACGGACCACTGCCAGTGGCAGCGTGGTATTCGATCACGTCCCGATCGACCCTCAAGACGTGCTTCCTGTCTGGCAGCTCGCCGATCGACCGGGCTTGTATGGGCCGACCTCGCAATTGATCCAGGCGGCCATAGATCAGGGCATTGCAGAAGCAGCGGTGTCTGATGCCATGTCTTTCGTCCGCGAACGCGCGCGGCCGTGGATCGATTCGGGTCAGGAACGTGCGGTGGACGACCCTTACATCATTGCAGATGTTGGCCGCCTCCAGATAGATCTGCACGCCGCTCGCGAAGTCCTGATCGAAACCGGCCGCGTGCTGGATGCAATCGCGTCGGAACCGGTCGACGCCGGGCTGAGCGCCCGCGCTTCGATAGCCGTGGCCGAGGCCAAGATACTGACCACGCGCATTGCGCTTGCGGCCAGCGAAAAACTGTTCGAACTGGCCGGATCGTCGGCGACGCGTGCGGCCCACAATCTGGATCGTCACTGGCGCAACGCGCGTACTCACACGCTTCATGATCCGGTGCGCTGGAAGACGCATCTGATCGGCAACTACTATCTCAACGACGTGTTGCCCGCGCGGCACTCCTGGAACTAAGCCATGGCATTTTCCCACGCCGAAAGAAGCGCGGCAGCCACGTTGCAAGGTCAGGCGTTCCCCGCACGCCCGGCTCGCGTGCCCGACTTGATTCATGACGACGCGCAGGCGCTGAACGTCGCAAAACGGCTCGCGGATGAGTTTTCAATCGATGCCGCGCTGCGTGATCGTGAACGCCGCTTGCCGTGGGTTGAACTCGACGCGTTTGTATCGAGCGGACTTTGGGGATTGACCGTGCCACGCGCCTATGGCGGGGCAGGCGTGAGCAACGGTGCCCTGGCGGAAGTCGTCGCCACGATCTCCGCTGCCGACGGATCGCTCGGGCAGATTCCGCAAAACCACTACTACGCGCTGGAGGTTTTGCGCGTGGGTGGAACGCACGCTCAGCGCCGCTTTTTCTACGAGCGTGTCTTGGCGGGCGAACGTTTTGGCAATGCGCTTGCCGAGATTGGCCGGAAGGACTTCAAACGCCGCACGCGGCTCACGCGTGCGGCCGGTGACTGGTATATCGATGGACAGAAGTTTTATTGCACTGGCGCCCTGTATGCGCACTGGATCCCCACGCTCGTTGTCGCCGACGAAGACGGCCAAGACGTCACTTACCTCGTCTTCGTGCCACGCGCGGCGCAAGGCGTGAGCGTGACCGACGACTGGGACGGCTTTGGCCAGCGTGTGACGGGCAGCGGCTCGGTCGAGTTCAAGCGTGTTCCGGTACAGCCCGAGTGGGTCGTTCCTTTCCAGACATCGTTCGAGCGTCCCACCACGATCGGTCCCTTCGCGCAGATCATCCATGCGGCCATCGACCTGGGGCAGGCTCGGGGCGCATTTGCTGCCATGGTGCCATTTATCCGCGAGCGGTCCCGGCCCTGGATCGATGCAAAAGTCGCGCATGCCGCCGCTGACCCGCTGACTATCGCCCAGGTCGGCGAACTCGCGGTGCAGATCCGGGCGGCAGAGGCGCTGGTCCGGCGAGCCGCCCGTGCAGTCGATGCAGCCCAGGCCGATCCGACGGAGCGTTCGGTGGCGGAGGCTTCCATCGCCGTTGCCGAGGCCCGGGCGCTCACGACCACAGCTTCCCTTGATGCCGGCTCGCGCCTGTTCGAACTTGCGGGAACGGCCGCCACGCTCGACGGCCTTGGCCTCGACCGTTTCTGGCGCAATGCGCGCACGCATACCTTGCATGATCCGGTGCGCTGGAAATATCACGCCGTGGGCAACTTTTATCTCAACGATAAACTGCCGCCCCGGCATGGTGCGCTGTAACCTGATGCGTCTGGTACATCTATCGCGCTTACCGGCCAAGCACGGAAATAAACGCCGCCGTTTCCGGATGCTTCGGCCGGGCGAAGACCTCTTCCGACAGCCCCGACTCGACCACCGTGCCGCCGCTCAGGAAAACGACTTCGCGGGATATCGATGCCGCGAGACGCAGGTCATGCGTCGCAAACAGCATGGTCATCCCTTCTTTGGCAAGCTGGCTCAATACATCGATGACTTCGGCCGCAAGTCCAGGATCCAGTGCCGAGGTTGGCTCATCGCATAGAAGAATGTCGGGAGACGGCGCAAGCGCCCGCGCGATCGCCACGCGTTGCTGCTGTCCACCGGACAGGGTGACCGGCCACGCGTCGGCCTTTTGCGAAATGCCCACCTTCTCCAGAAGCACGCCCGCGCGTGCACGCGCGCGCTCCCTGTCCCATCGCTGAACAGTAATCAGGCCTTCCATCACGTTCTGTATCACGGTGCGATGCGGGAACAACTGAAAGTTCTGGAACACCATGCCCGTCTTGCGGCGAATCCTTAGCACCGCTTCGCGAGAAGGCTGTTCGGTACGGCTGAACTCGATCCGTTCGTCCCCCAGTCTGAGTGACCCTGCTTCAGGCACTTCAAGCAGGTTCACGCAACGCAGAAGCGTGCTCTTGCCGCTTCCCGACTGCCCGATAAGCGCCGTTACCGTGCCCTGCGCGATTGTCAGGTCGACCGACTTGAGCACCTCGTGTGCGCCAAAGGACTTCTGGATTTTTTCAAGCGCAATCATTATTGGCTCCGCTTGAAAAGCGCATGTTGACCGAGTCTTCTTTCGAGCCGGACTTGGGCCGATGACAGCACAGAACTGAACACGAGGTAGATCAAGGCCGCTTCCGTGTAAAGGATGAGCGGTTCATAGGTGACCGATGCAATCCGCTGGGCTGCCTGAAAGATCTCGGGGACTGTCAGAACCGCTGCGAGCGAGGTGTCCTTGACGAGCGCAATGAATGCGTTAGCGAGCGCGGGCAGTGCAACGCGCGACGCCTGCGGCATGATGGTCCGACGCAGCGCTTGCGTGCGTGTCATACCCATGGAGTAAGCTGCTTCCCATTGTCCGGTGGGAATCGACTCGATCGCTCCGCGGATCACTTCCGAGTTATATGCACCCACATTCAGCGTGAAGCCGATGATCGCGGCGGTCAACGGATCAAGCACAATGCCGACGCTTGGCAGTCCGTAGAAGATCACGAAGAGTTGCACAAGCAACGGTGAACCACGAATCAGCCATACGTAGAATTGCGCAACCTTCACGGCCCATTGTGGCCCAAAGAGCCGGATGAGTGCGACCGTGAAGGCCAGCGCAAGGCCAAGCGCAAACGATGCGATTGTGAGCGGCACTGTGAACACGAGTCCTGCGTATAGAAGCGGCCACAGTGACTCGCCCATCAGATGCAGCCAGGCCGGCATATCGCGAATCCCTGAAAGGAAATGGTGGTGAAGCTGATCGCGATATTACTTCGATACGTCCCGGCCAAAATACTTCTGCGAAATTTGCTTGTAGGTTCCGTCTGCCTTGATATCGGCAAGCGCCTTGTCGATGGCGGCCAGAAGCTGCGGGTTGCCCTTCGGAATGATCACGCCGGAATACTCGCTGTCGGCTGAATCACTGATGGCCGCGATCTTTACCTTCGCATCCGGCTTGTGTTTTTTAAAGTCGAGAAAGGACAGGCTGTCGTTCACGGTCGCATCCACGCGGCCGGAGGTCAGCAGGTCGATCGATTCGTTGAAGCCCTGCACGCCCACTACCTCTGCACCATGATCCTTGGCGATCTTCCCGAAGTTGCTGGTGAGCGTGTTGGCGGACTTCTTGCCTTTCAGGTCGTCGAAGCTCTTGATGGAGGTATTGTCCGAACGCACGATCAGCGCCGCGTGTGAGGCAATGTACGGAGTGGAGAAATCATACTTGGCCTTGCGGGCGTCGGTGATGGCGACTTCGTTGATGACGGCGTCGTAGCGGTTGGCATCGAGCCCTGCGATCAGGCCGTCCCACTTGCCTTCCACAAACTCCGGCTTCACGCCGATGCGCTTGGCGATCGCCTCGCCTATTTCAACGTCGAAGCCTGTGAGCTTGCCCGATGCATCGTGGTACGTGAAAGGCGCATAGGTCCCCTCGGTGCCGATCTTGATGACACCGGCGCTCTTGATGCCCGCCAGGTCGCCCGCCGCGAAGGCGCTTGAAAGAGCGGTCAACTGTACGACGCCGGCCAAAAGCAGGCACTTGAGAATTTTCATGTTAGCGACTCCTTAAAAGCTTGATTGTTGATTATTCGCTTTTCGGCAATTATCGCCAAAACGCTTCGGCGCGACTGTATCAAGGCGCGGTGCTTTCACAAAGCACATCCACGCCGAAGGTAATGCGTAAATCGGATAAACGACGCTTGAACGGCAGGGTAGCGGTGTAGGCATGCGGCGTTGCAATATCGTTATTCCCGCAGTGCAACGGCGTTTATCGGAACAATGAGTGGCACGGCGCAGTGCGCGAATGATCAGGTCATCGATGTCTGAAAGGCGCTAGAGATTGGCGCATCCATAAGCCGTTCAACGGCGTAACCACTCGATTAGGTTGCTCGTGGCAGGACATCGGGTTGCTCGGGCTCGAAGAAGATTGTCTCTGCCAAATATTCCTGGGGACCGGATGCGTTGATGCGTTGATGCGGTCTCGCGGACGAATACGTCCGCGCATTACAGGGCATACGTCATGATTACTCATCCAAAGAGGTTGGCTCTTGCAGGCGTCTTCATCGCTGCGCTTGCCGGTACCGTTTATCTGCCGCGACTGATGCAAACCGCCCTTCATCACGATCAGTCCGCAAGTGATGGCGACGATAGTTCTGCGGCGGACATCCGTGACATGCCGCGTACGTCCGGCAACATGTCAAAGGATGCGCCTCCCGATCCATCGCCAGCGCGAATTCTTCAGGCGGTTCGCGACAGCCTGCACCGCAACGACCTTGCGTCAGCAGACGTGTTGCTGCGCGCGGCGCGCGCGCTCGACATCAACAACCCGCAAGCTATCGCGCTCCAGCATGACCTTGATGCGCGAATGCCGCTGACGCACACGGCGCCACCTGCGGCGCTTGCAAAGGGGGAGCCCACGATTCAGCAAGCCGAATCCCGCCCCGTTCCTCGGACGTCCCGCGTAATTAATCGAGCCGGGCCAGCACGCGAGCGGGCCAACCGCGTGCCACTTCGCGCACGCAAATCTGGCGATATCCGGGCCGGCGCTGTAGTAGCAAGGAACTCACCAGTCGAACCGGTAGTTCGGATTCGGGAGCAGAACGAGAAATCCGCATCTTCGGATGCGGTGACATTCCGAGACGATGCTGTAAATAAAGTCATGCCTGAGGTCGCCCCAGCGTCAGCGCCTGTGATTGCGGCATCACCGGTCATGCAACGGACCATTCAGCCTGAGCCTCAACCCATGCAACCGATACAACCGCCGCAAGGCCCCAAGAGCCGCGAGCAGGTTCGTGCGGAACTCGAACGCGCTCGCACCGACGGCAGCCTGCCGCGCTTCGGCAATCCCGATCCTGCCGGCCCAGGCGTTACAACGATTTCGAAGGCGCTGCTGGAGACGCCCAACCATTAAGCCGCCACCCGACCCGAAGCCCGATTTCTTCGTTTCCTTCGAGTGCGCATCGTCAAGTCTCCCGCCGTCCACGCTGCAAGACCCGCCCCAGCGGCGTCCTGTGCAGCACTTCCTGCGCCGCCGCCTCCAAGGCCGCCCACCAGCCCACCGCTGGCCACGTGCAACGCGATTCGGTTCGTGCCGCCTTCTTCCCACGAAGCCGCATCGGCGGAGTAACGCGCGTAGCCTGCCATGTCACCCGCGTCCTTTGCGGCTTGTGCTGCGTCGCGCGCGTCTTGCCTCTTGCCATCCGCATACTCGCCAATACGCCTGGATGTCGCTTCGCTTGCCGCGCCCACCGCACTCATCATGTCGGATTGCTTTTCAAGCAGGTTGTTCACGTCAGGCAGCTTCGACACCGCGCCGTTCGCGCCGGTCGTGTCACGGCTCAGGTTTGCAATGTCCTGCGTCTGATGATCCTGGTCCGTGATATTGATCGTACCGCTGCTGATCGCGCTTCGCGTCGTGGCGCTCGAACTGCCGCTGTCGCTTGCAAACGTCGGCAGGAGTCCACCCGAGTTATGCACCGAGTCCGTTCCATGCGTCGCATAGTTGTTGCCGCCGCTTCCAACTCCACCGCCCGCCGTGATGCCGAAGCTGTTCGCGTCATAGCTCGAATGGTTTGAGATATCGGAGAAGGAGAGGGTGCCGGTCGTCAGGCTGTTCTTCGACGCGTCGGCATCGCTTGCGATCACCGCACCGTGCAAGTCCGTATTGCCCTTCACGGTAATGTCAAAGCCACCGGTTCCTGCACGAATGCCCGACTGTTCCTCAACGCCCCGATAGTCACCGCTTGCATTGCCCGCGCTGTGGTTGAAGCTGCCCGATGCACCGCTTGAACTGATCGCGAAGCCGCCACCGGTACTGTCCTGATGCGCCGCGCTCGTGCTCGTGTCTTGGGTACTGGCGATGTTCAAATTGCCGCCCACGTCCACGTTTACGCTTTTGCCATTCACGTTCGCGCCAATGATGTTTGTATCGCCACCGCTCGCGATCACCACCGCGTTCGCTGCATTGACATGGGTGTTGTTCTGAGATTGAGAATCGGAGTTCGCACGGCCATGCGCTTTGGACATCGACGCATCGACACCAATTCCACCGGTTCCCACCGATACGCCCACGCCCGCGCTCAGGATCACGTTGCTGGCGTTCACGTCGGAACCGGCGATGTTGACGTTTCCGCCCGTGGCAACGAACGCCGCCGTGCCACCTGCTGTCACCGTCGAACCCGTGTTGTTTGTACGATCTTCGCTAAACTAGCTCGTTTTGGGGCAAACAACGTGCTTCATTTGCATTCGGCCTTCGTGTTCTCGTGCAAGCCATCCGAAGTTTTCAATATTAATTAGCTGCCCGCAGACGAAGCACCGATTTGGCCATCCGTGAGCACGCCAATTCGCGATTTCGTGGAACTCGACCCCGTGTGCATATGCAGTCCACTCGCTTCGAGACATACCTAAGGCGTCATGCACCGGGATAGTCCTGTCCATATCTGCCAGAACCTCATCAGAAATTTCTTCGGCCTGCTCATCAGTGATGAGTCCCTCAATCAGATCTTGCAGTAAATCGTGTGTTTTCATGGCATTACCGATTGTTGAGCTTTCGACCAGGAACGGCGTCTTTATACATATCGCCCGTTACTGGGTCCATCGAGCCTAAATGCACACCTCGTTTGTTGTAAACCTCAATATCGTTATGCGTGTGGTCCCATTCATAAAACAGCTTCCCGTCTGTCTTTACACCGTTGCCAGCACTATTAAGCTCTCGCCAAACAGGGCTGTCCGCTTTCGATGGGTTTGCTTGACGAGCATTATCTCCGTCGCTGCCACTATTAAACGTCGCATTACCAGGCACATACCCCGGCGTTCCCGGCGTCGGCGCAACCGCAATCGTACATACCGGCGGCACGCACACCACAGCCGGTACTGCCGCGCCACCCGCCGCAGGTGGCTTCGAATTCCCGCCCGGGCCGTTCAGGTCGTTCGGATCAAGATACGGCCCTTGTGCGCCATTCGCATTGACCAACGCCGCGAACTGATTTGCAAGGTTCGCCGCACCACGCCCCGCGCTTGCGAACTGATCACCAATCCAGCCGAACGCAGAATTATCGGTGCTGCCGCTCCCCTCGCCATTACCCGTGCTGCGATTATAGAAGTCTGCATTGCTCGCGGCGGTCGCCCCTGTGCCTCCGCCGACCAACCCGCCAAGCCCGCCCGCGATGATATTCGCTGCTACGTTACCCGCCAGTTGCGCCGCGTCGCCACCGCCCAACGCATCGCGCGTGCCGTTGGCTGCGCGGTTCAAGTCTCCCGCCGTCCACGCTGCAAGACCCGCTCCAGCCGCGCCTTGCGCAGCACTTCCCGCGCCGCCACCGCCAAGGCCGCCCACCAGCCCACCGCTGGCGACGTGCAGTGCAATGCGATTGCTGCCGCCTTCGTCCCATGAAGCCGCATCGGCGGAGTAACGCGCGTAGGCCGCCATATCGCCCGCGTCCTTTGCGGCTTGTGCTGCGTCGCGCGCGTCTTGCCTCTTGCCGTCCGCATACTCGCCAATACGCTTCGATGCCGCTTCGCTTGCCGCGCCCACCGCCGACATTAAATCGGATTGCTGGTTCAGCAGATTGTTCACGTCAGGCAGCTTCGATACCGCGCCGTTCGCGCCGGTCGTGTCACGGCTCAGGTTTGCAATGTCCTGCGTCTGATGATCCTGGTCCGTGATATTGATCGTACCGCCACTGATCGCGCTTCGCGTGGTGGCGCTCGAACTGCCGCTGTCGCTTGCAAACGTCGGCAGGAGTCCACCCGAGTTATGCACCGAGTCCGTTCCATGCGTCGCGTAGTTGTTACCGCCGCTGCCAACTCCGCCGCCCGCCGTGATGCCGAAGCTGTTCGCATCGTAGCTCGAATGGTTCGCGATATCGGAGAAGGTGAGGGTGCCTGTGGTCAGTGTATTTTTATCGGCTGTAGCATCGCTTGCGATTACCGCACCATGCAAATCCGTGTTGCCCTTCACGTTCAAATTAAAGCCATCCGCTCCCGCATGGATACCCGACTGTTCTTCAACACTCCGATAGTCACCGCTCGCATTGCCCGCGCTGTGGTTGAAGCTGCCCGATGCACCGCTTGAACTGATCGCGAAGCCTCCACCCGAACTGTTCTGTTGCGCGCTGCTCGTGCTTGTGTCTTGCACGCTCGCGATATTCAGATTCCCGCCAATATCGGCTGTGACGCTTTTCCCGTTCACGTTTGCGCCAATGATGTTCGTGTCGCCGCCCGAGACGATGGTCACATTATTGGCCGCATTAACGTGCGTATTATTTTGCGCCGTCGAATCGGAGTTCGCGTTCCCATGCGCTTTGGACATCGACGCATCGACACCAACTCCCCCGGTTCCGACCGATACCCCCACGCCCGCGCTTTTCGACTCGTTCGTGCTGCGCGTGCTGTCCGTATCCGTGCTGTTCGTGAGATTGACCTGATTGGCCGCGCTCAGAATCACGTTATTGGCGTTCACATCGGACCCGGCGATGTTGACATTGCCTTGATTCCGACCTTGGCCCGTGGCAACGAACGCCGCCGTGCCGCCCGCGGTCACCGTCGAACCGGTATTGTTCGTGCGATCTTCGCTAAAGGTCGATTTACTGCTGGATGTTCCCCAACTCAACTCGATCTTCGCATCGGGAATATTGCCCGCAGCCAAGTCCTGCGCCGCGCCTGCTGCATCATAGGCACCGCTCGCCGCTGCCATCGCATGCAAGGCACTCGCCCGGCTGTCCTCGCTCCTGCCGCTCGCGCCTCCTTGCTGAAGCGTGTTCTGCGCGGCATCGATCACCGGGGCGCTGGCCGTAATCGAGAAGCCTGTGGTTCTCGATTCATGCGTCTCGTCGTGATGGCGGTTCGTTTGCGACCCATCGATGGTCACATTCGCCGCAATTCCCGTTACGTCCTGTGCCGCAATCACGTCCGACCCGGTCACGTGCAGCGTATTGCCCGCCTGCATGTGCACGCTGCCCGTTGTGCTGCCAATCAGACTGCCTTGTTCACCCGCCACCGTATCGTTGCTCGTATCTTTCTGGCTACTGGTGCCAAACGACAAGCCGCCACCCGAACCGAAGCCCGATTTCTTCGTTTCCTTCGAGTGCGCATCGAGCGATGACGTAGCGGCCGTAGTCACCGTGATGTTATTGCCTGCCGACAGGTTCACGTCACCTGTGCCCGCAATGGTTGCGGCCTTCGCTGTCAGATCGTGACCTGCGGCCACATTCACCGTATCGCCCGACAAGGTCGTGCCGATGGCATCGGTTGATGCATTGGCGTCGTGCGTGGTGGTCTTGGTGCGCGACAGAAAGCCGTGGGATTCCGAATAGTGATCTTCGTTCACGCTGCGGCTTTGCGTGCCTGCGCTCAGGTTGATATCGTTGCCCGCAGTCACGTTCAGCGCGTTTCCAGCAACCACATTTGCAGCGGTCGCGTTCACGTCATGCCCCGCTGCAATCGATACGTCACCACCCGCGTCGATCTGCGCACCTACGTCCGCACTTTGCGACGTACCGCGCTGGTTCTTGCTGTCCCATGTGGATTGAATGCTGTCGCTGACCGTGAGCGTCTTGAGGTTCACATCGTTGAGAGCGGCGAGCGCGAGGTTGCCCGTCGCGTTCAAGGCGCTCGCGGTGATCGTCAGATCGTGACCAGCGCCGATGGCGAGGTTGCCCGCGTTGATCGTGCTCAACGCACCGATGCCGCTCGTTGTCGTGTTCAGCCCATTTGCGCTCCAGCTTTGGCTGCCGATGGTGATATCGCGTCCCGCTGTGATCAACGCATTGTCCGCGACGATCTTGCCGGCGAGGTTGGTGAGGTCCGTGTTCGCGTGTGCAATCAGCGTTGAACCAGCAAGCGTGCCGTTCACGTTGCTGACGTTCTCACCGCTGACAATGGTGACGCCACGGCTTGCAATCGTGCCCGAGTTCGTGACGTCGCCGCTATTCTGGATACTCACGTTCTTGCCCGATATCAGCGCACCCGTGCCCGTCACGTCCATGTCGTGGGCGTGCAGATACACCTGTGGGGTGAGGACGTCCTGCGTGCTGCCATCGGCGAGGGTCACGGTTTGCTTGACCAGCCAGACGATATCGCTCGTGAGCGCGGCCATCTGTGCGTCGGTCAGCGCCGTGCCGATCGTCAGGTTAAACGCGCTCGCGGCTTGCACGCCGCCATTCAGCAGCGCCTTGTACTCGGCTTCGTTGCTGGTGTAGTCGCCGATGAAACGCTGCCCGGTCAGCGTCAGCACTTGTTGCGCGACCAGTTGTTGTTCATAGAACCCGTCGCCGATGCGCTTGATGACGTTATCGGGGTTTTGGTTCAAGGCACGAATCATCGTGTCGCCCGATATCCATGTCTTGAAGTTCGCGTAGGCCGGATCGGTTTCGATCAGGTAATGACTGCCCGGATCGCTTTGCGTGCGATACAGCGCATTGTTCGGCAATTGCAAGGGCGGTGTGATCGTGCGGATGACTTCGCCGCCAAGGTTGGCCGTGGGACCTGCGCTTGGCGGTGGTGCGGCGGTTGTACTGGTCGCGGGCGTATTGAGTGCGCTCGCGCCCGGTGCGTTCACCGTGACCGCGCCCGGCGCGTTGATTGCGCCTGCGTTGCCTGCTGCGACGTTTACGCTATCGATGCTGGCTGCCCCGCCAACGCCACTCAAGGATGCGCCTTGTGCGCTGCCAGAAGCAATGCTGAGCGCACCGCCCACGCCGGTCGCGCTGTCGCTTGCGACCGGCACGCTGCGCATGGTTCCCGGCGTGACGCTCGCCGTGGTCGGCAGGATCGACAGATTGATCACTTGATCATCGAGCGTCTTGCTGAACGGCTGCGCGCTGCTCCACTTGCGCCCGCCGCCTTGGGCCTGTGACGAAATGACGGTGCCTTCCGCGATAGTCCGCTTCACGCCCAATGCGTCCGCATTGATCGTCTGCGGCCCTGTGCCGTTAAAGTCGCCACCGGCTGCAAGCTGGCTTTTGTCGTTGTTCAAACTGCCATTGATCGACAGATCGCCGCCCGCCAGTATCTGGCCGGGCGCGCTCGACGTGACGCTATCCTCGGTCGTCGTCTGAGCGTTGATGGTGAGCATGTCGAAGTTGCTTACCAGCCGCGATTTGAAGTCGATATCGAATGCGGCGATGGCGTCATTGAGCGCCACGTATTGCGCGACATACGCTGTATGTGCCGTCTCCCAGGCGGCGAAACACGCGGCATCGGACGGCTTGCATGTGGTCGCAGGCTCCGGCGGCAGGGCGGGCGGCGGGGTCACGCCAAAGACGGACCATATTGGATTGTCCACCGAGTAGGCGAAGGTTTCGGGCGCGGTGATCATCTGCGCATTGTCACCACCGCCGACTGGATAGCTCGTCTCGGGTGCGTAGGCCAAGCCCACGGGGTACACCGTGGTCCACGATTTGCCCCCTGCCTGAACCGGGTAGGGAATCGAATGAAGACCCTTGCCAAGTTGCACGTCCTCGCCACTACGGTTGGGCGTGGTGTCGCCATCGTAGTTAAAGGGTGGTCCATAGCGCGCCTGTGGATACTGGGTCGAGGGTAGAAGCATGGTCCAGTATTCGGTTTGCGTCTGCCACGTGTCCTTCGGATTGATCGTGCCCGGCATCAGGGCGTGCAGGTGGTTGCTCTCGTTGAGATAGAACCATGTGTCGGCTGCGGCAAGCAGCACGTCCGAGCCCGGTTGCATGTAGTAATACTGCGGCGACGTGCTGGTGGTGGTCGTGGCAGTGGCGAAATGCGAATTCAGGTTATCGATGCGGCCTGCATCGATTGTCAGGTTGCCGCCTGCCTCGATTGTCGCGGAGTCGTTCGTGACTTGCGCGGCGCTCCCCGTAGCATGGCCGCTTGCATCGAGCGCACCGCCGACGCGCAGATCGTCGTTCGCGAGAATGTATGCGCCTTCGCGGTTCGTGAGCGTACCCACGCCCAAGTCGATATCGCCACGCGAGGCAATCACGCCCGCGGTGCCTTTGGCGTTTATGTCGTTATTGAGCGTGCCTGTGCCCACGGCAATCGAATCACCGTAGATGCGCCCGGTATTCGTCACGGCTTGCGCGTCGATGCGCGTGTCGCCGCCATTGATCAGGCCGTCGTTGTTCACGTTCTGCGCGGCGATCACATGCGTGCTGGCTTGCCCCGCGATCACGCCCGTGGACGTGTTAGTCACGTTCTGCCCGGAGACGGTCAGTGCATTACCCGCCGTGATCGAGCCGCTATTGGCAATATCGCCTGAGGTGTTCAGGTTCAAATCGTGATCGGCCTGCACAGAACCTGTGTTGGCAAAGTCGCTTTGCAACGATAGATTCACGTCGCCCTGTGATTGGATCGTGCCGTCGCCTGTCAGGGCAAGCGCCGAGATGTTGGCGTGCGTGCCCCCGTTCAAATCGCCTTGCGTGTTGGTCACGTCGCCCGTGGCGGCAATATCGAGTGCGCCGGTTGATGCAATCTCGCCCTGCGAATTGTCCAAGGTTCCTGTGTTGACGGCGGTCCATTGATCGGAACGGATCGCGCCTTGCGTGTTATCGAGCGCGGTCGTGGTGATGGAAACCGTACCGCCTTCCATGCCCTGACCCGGCGAGTTTGTGTTTGTGTTCGAAGTGACACGCGCGTTCATGTCAAGCGCGCCGCCTGCGTGAATCAGCCCGGCGTCGTTATCCACGTTGTCGGCGGTGAGCGTTGCCGCGCCGTTCGATCCGAGCGTGCCGCCCCGGTTCGATAGCCCGCCGTCTGTGCTGACGGTCAAGGCGTTCTGCGCGGTCATGCTGCCGGTATCGTTCACCAGATTCGCCGCATGAACGTTCAACGTATCCGCCGACGAAATTGCACCTTGCGCGCTGTTATCGACTTGGCCTGCGTTGACGGAGACCTGTGTCGTGCCCGTCATCAAGCCGCCGCGATTGTCGAGCGACGCGCCTTGCGTATCCACGCTCAACGCATCGGCAGCCTGAATCACGCCTTGCGCATTAGTGAGGCCTTGCTTGGTATCGACCGATACGTCGCCTGCCGTACCGACAATGGCGCCGTTGCTGTTATCGGTGGTCCGCGTGGTGAGCGTCACACGCTGGCCGCTGATTGTGCCGCCGTGGTTGGTCAGCGTGTCCGCGTTCAACGTGGTGGCGTCGGCAGAGGCGAGCGTTCCCGCATCGTTGTTTAACGTGCCCGTGGTGTTCACTGACAGTGCGCCGGTCACCGAACCCACCACGCCGCCCGCATTTTGCAGATTGTTCGCGCTGACTATTGCGCTGTCATTCGCGGCAATCGTGCCCGCCGTGTTATCGATATCGCCAGAACTATTGACCGTAGCGGTGCCTGCCGAGGTGAGACTGCCGGCGCGGTTGCTGATGCGGGCCGTATCAAGGGCAAGCGTGCTGCCTGCAATGATCGCGCCTTGATCGTTGGTCAGTGTCTCTGTCTTGATTCGCGTATCTTGAGCGGAGATGAGGCCAGACGTGTTATCGATATTGGCGGCGTCGAGTTTGCTTGTGCTGGCGGAAGCGATCTGGCCGGAAGCGTTATTCAACGCTTGGGCGACATCGACCTGTACCGCGTTGGCGCTGATCAGGCCGCGTGTGTTGGTGGCCGAGTTGGCCGCAAGCGTCGCCTGTTTCGCGGCGGCAAGCGTGCCATCGGTGTTGTCGAAATCCTGCGCGCTGACGGTGGTGTCGCCGCCGCTGGCAATCGTGCCCCCGGCATTTGCAACCGTTCCGTTTACGGCCAGCGAGAAGTCGCCAAGCGCGGTGCCCAACGTGCCGCCAGTGTTATCGACGCTGCTTGCACCGTCGATATTCGTGACCCGCGTACCCACAATGCGGCCCGCGCGATTGTTCAAGACGCCATCGACGTGCAGGTCTACGGTGTCGCCGTTGAGTTCGCCACCGGCATTCGAAGTAAGCGGCCCATTAAGGGTAAGCGCATGCGCGGCGCTGATCACCCCTGCGGCGTTATCGATCGAGCGGGCCGTGAGCGTGGTATTACCCGCGCTTGCGATCAGTCCGCCACTCGTATTCGACAACGAGCCGCCAGCGGAAATCGTGGCGTCGCCCTGTTGAGACCCAATGGTGCCCGCTGCGTTATTCACGTCACCTGTGGCAGTTACATTCACGTCATGTACGCCGACGATCTGCCCGCCGTGCGTGTCGAGCGTGGACGCGTTCACGGCCACTGTATCGCCAGTGATTTGACCTGCGGCATTCGTGAGCCTGCCGGTATCGACGCTCGCGGCTTTCGATGCGCCGATCACACCGCGTGTGTTGTCAAACGATTGCGCCCGTGTCGTGGTGTTGCCGCTGCTGGTGATCAAACCATCGACGTTGGCGAGCGCGCCGCCTGCAATGACGGTTGCACCGGATTGCTGTGAACCGATGGTGCCTGCTGCGTTATTCACGTCACCTGTGGCCGTTACGTTCACGTCATGAACGCCGACAATCTTCCCGCCGTGTGTGTCGAGTGACGTAGCCGCGACGTTCACCGTATCGCCCGTGATTTGACCTGCGGCATTCGTGAGCCTGCCGGTATCGACGCTCGTCGCTTTCGATGCGCCGATCACGCCGCGTGTTGTCAAACGATTGCGCCCGTATCGTAGTGGTGTCGCTGCTGGTGATCAAACCATCGACGTTGGTGAGCGCACCGCCTGCAATGATGGTTGCACCGGACTGCTGAGACCCGATGGTGCCCGATGAATTGTCGATATCGCCGGAACTCTGCACATTCACGTCATGCGTGGCGATGATCTTGCCGCCGCGTGTATCAAGCGCGTTTGCGACGACATTGACGGTATCGCCGCCGATCTGCCCATTTTCGCTGTTCACGCTTGCCGCGTGGACCGAAGCGTCTTGCGCGGCGCTGATAATGCCGCTGGTGTTATCGAGTGCGGCGGCGGTGATGCCTGTGTTGGCGGCACCGGCAATTGTGCCGTTTGCGTTGGACAAAGCACCGCCCGCAGCGACATTCGCGTTGCCCTGCTGTGAACCGATGGTGCCCGATGAATTGTTGAGATCTCCACTCGCCGATACCGTCACGTCATGGACCGCGATGATCTGCCCAGCGTGCGTATCAAGCGTATTGGCCGCGACGTTGACCCGGTCGCCGCTCATCTGGCCGGATGCGTTGGTCACGCGACTGGCCGTGACATTCAATGTCCGACTCGCGCTGATAATGCCGCTGGAATTATCGAGCGATTGTGTTAGCGTCGTGGTGTTATTCGCGCTGGTAATCGTGCCGCCGACATTCGCCAAAGCGCCGCCTGCGGTGATGCTTGCATCGCGTTGCTGCGAGCCAATCGTGCCCGCTGAATTATTCAGGTTCGCCGTAGCCGAAACGCGTACATCGTGAACCGCGATGATCTTGCCGCCTTGCGTGTCGAGCGAATCTGCTGCCACGTTGACCGAGTCGCCGCTGATCTGGCCTTGGTGCATCGTCAGGTTGCTCGCGGTGACACTAGAAGCCTGCGCGGCGCTGATCGTGCCGCTCGAATTATCAAGCACATTCGCCGATACCGCCGCCGCGCCCGTCACTGATCCGATCGTGCCGCCCTGGTTGCCGATAGCCGCTGCACGCACGGCTATATCCTGCTGTGCGACAAGCTGGCCGCCCGCGTTCTGCACGCTCGCGGTATCGATATTCAGCGCGCCTTGCGAGGACACCGCGCCGTCGCGGTTATCAACTGCGCCCACCGCCAGGTTCAACGGTGCCTGACTCGCAATCGAGCCGTGCTGATTGGTAAGCGTCCCGCCAACCCGCACGTCAAGCGCGGGCGCATCCAGCGTCGCGTTTGTGTGCAGAACGTCGCCCGCAACCGCGAGCGTGGCGACATTGCCCGCGTGAATCCAGCCATTCGATAGGTCGGCGCTTGCGGCTTGCACCAACGCATTCTCACCGCCCTGAATCGCGCCGCTGTTTTGCACGACGCCCGATGCAACGGCGCTCACGCTTCCCTTGGCGTTCACGGTGCCATCGGTAGCGATGCCGCCTGCCAGCGTGCCCGTGTTTGACACGCTCTGGCCTGTGCTGCTCAGATTCGTGCGCGCGGTGACCGTGCCGGTATTGGTCAATGCGCCCATGGCGATAAGCGCAACCTCGCCATCGGTCGCGACCGTTCCAGCATTGGTAATCGATGTGGCGCTGACCTGTGCATTGTTTGCCGCGAGCAGTGCACCCTTGGGCGCGATCGTCACGTCGCCATTGTTTGTGACCTGAATGTCGCCAGTGAGCGAGTTGAGCGTGCCGCCGAGATTCACGCCTACGCCAAGCTCGGTGCCCACCAGCCGCACCGCATTGTTGCCATACATGCCGCCCAGCGCAGAGACGTCGATGGCGACTACCGGACGCGGGCGCGCTCCGGGAATGGGCGTGGCGCTGCCATCGGCGTAGCTCACCTGATTCGCGCCCGTAGTAGCGTTGAGTTGCTGCGCCCAGATCTGGCCGTTGATCTGCATGGCTCGCGCAATCAGGTCTGTTTGGCTGGCACCACGCGTGTCAAGCCCCTGTCCGTCAATAGTAATGCCGCCTTGCGCGACATTCAGGCGCGCGAGCGCACCGTTGGCATCGAGAACCGGCACGCCTGTGGACAAGGTCACGCGCGGCGCGGCAATAAAGCCGCAGCCGTTGCAGTAGATTCCCGCAGGATTGGCAATGATGACATTGGCCGCACGCCCCGCGACTTCAGTCATGCCGAGCAATTGCGAGCGATTGCCGCTGGTGACTTCGTTCACAATCGTTCGCGCGCTCTGGTTGCCCATGAACGGGTTGCCTTGCACCCAGCCTGCGGTTTGCGTCTGGCTGTTCTGACCGCTGTTATTGAGAATCAGGCCCTTTTGGCCGACGTTGTAGTCCGTGTATTTGTTATGGCTTGTACCCGCAGCATTCGGTGCGACGATATTGACCACGGGAACGCCGTTTCCAGCCACGCCCACTGCGGGATGTGCACCGCTTGCGTTACGGTCGGGCGTAACCGGGAGGTTTGCCTGCGCATACGCGGGTTCCACAAGCAGCGGTTGCAGACCGAACACGCACAGCGCGGCGAACGCGCATGCACGAGCAGCAAACCAGAGGGAGCAGGGAGACGCTTCGTTCCCGCTTTCGGGCGCGACCGGATTGATCGCGGCGTCGGCTTCGCCCTGCGCTTTGCCATGTGCGCTTGCGAATTCGGCGACTGCCACCATCATGCTTCGCAAACGGTTGAATACCAGCCGGAAACGTCCCTGATTCATTCTTTTTCTCTCTCGTCTTTGTGATGCTCTGTATCGAGCTTTATCGTGTTTCGCGCCAAGCTAACGCGAAGCTAAAACAGCGTGCTTGCCTGGAACATCAGCGCCGGGCCGCTTGGAAACCCACGGGGCTTGACTACCGGCCAGCCGAGCGTGAGTTCGTAATCGATTGCCGCGTACCGGCTTGCCGGAAGGTGCCCGCGCAAGCCAAGCGCTGCGCCCATCAACGTCTGACCGAGCAGATACTCCACATTCGGTCCGCTCACGCGCCCCGTATCGAACGCGACGAACGGCATTTGCCCCGCGACGCTCAATCCCAGTTCGTTGCGCCACACCCATCCGCTTTCGGCAGCGAGCGTGGTTTGGCCGTCAAAGCCACGCACCGTGTAAGGCGAGCCGATAGTGAAGTCGTCGTTTGGAATCAGCCGCGTGTACGCGTGTTGCCAGTTGAACTGGCCGCTATAGCGCAGGCTCTGGCTTGCAACGGTGAACGGAATCGTCGCTTGCAGATTGCCGGTCAGGATTTTTGTCTTGCTGTCCCAGCCGGGCTCGCCGAGCACCGAGCCGGGAAGTTTGGTTACACCCAACAAGGTTTGCCGCCAGCCCGCACCGCCGCTTACCACCGCTGGCCCGATGAACTGCTGGTGCGAAAGCGTGGCTTCGACGCCGATCAGGTCACGCGCTTGATAGTCGAGTGTTTGATCGTCAAGGTAAGCGTGATTGAAGCGGTGATATAACTTCGCTTGGACGCTGGTGCGTGCCGAAGCGCTGCGATAGGGTACAAACCCGATTCCCGCATTGACTTCGGCGCTGTCACCGCGATACTGCTGCGGCTCCATGTATCCGGCCACCGTTTGCAGATAACGCGACGTGCTTGCGTTCACGAAGAACGACGCGTAGCCCAGCGGCACGTTCCAGTTCACCGCGCCCGAACGCGAGGCTTTCTGGTGATCCGTGAAGTCTGCGTTCGTGCTGCCTGAGAGCGTGAGTTGATCGTATAAATGCAGCGGAGAATCGAACGTGAAAGTCCCGTTCAGATTGAAGCGCCCGGTTGAATCGATGCCGTAGTTATCAGCGCCAATAGTGGCGTGCCAGCGTTTGCTCGTGAGCGGATCGGCAGCGGGTTTGATAAGCAGCACCGATTCGCCCAGGGCATTGCCGGGCTGAATATCGAAGGCGGTATCGGCCTGACCGCTCAGGCGACGTATCGATTCGAGCGCTTGGTCGGCATCGCGCTGGTTGTAAATTGCCCCCGGATAAGTGGGCAGCACCATGCGCGACCAGCCGATTTCGGGACCAATGGCCGGGCTAGGTGTGGAAGCTGCTGAAGCGGGGAGGGTGGGCGCGTCGGTGGACGTCGATGGCGTCCCCTGCGCGTTCGTCCAGTCATCCGATGTGGCAACGCGCACCGCGCCGATGCGTCCGGCAACCACGTCCATGTTCAGAACGCCGGTCGCCAGATTCTGTTCCGGGATCAACACCCGCGAGGTGATATAGCCGCGCTCGATCAGCGCGTTGTTGGCTGCTTCGCCAATGACGCGAATCGCTTGCTTGCCAATGCAGGCACCGATGACTGGCTGCAACCGTGCATCGAGCCAACTAAACGGGTTGTGCAGCAGATGCAGTTCGCGCACCGGAAAGCATGGCGTTTCCTGTGGCAATGAAGCCAGATCAATTACCGGTAACGAGGGCGCTTCAGTGAGTACGCTCGGGCGCTCGTTGGCCCGCTCCTCGGTCTGCTGGCGCTGCTCGTCCTGACGCCGTTGCGCGTCGATGCCTGGGGCCCTGACTTGAGCGGTACTAAACCCAGCTGCGCTTAGGAAGGCGAGTCCTGCGGCGACGGCAAACAGTGTATGGCACGCGTCGCGACTTAAACTCATGTAATCGGATCTTGGATTTGTTCTGATTGCGAAGTAACGATCGAAGCAACGATGTCGTCCAGTGCGTCAAGAATGAAAATACTTTTTAACGGCGCGCAATTTTAATGGGCGCGTTCCCGCTTAATGGATCAGATATTTCCTAAATGACCTGGAAGGGTTCCACCAGTTGAGATAACTGTGGGATTGGCGTATTGGGGAGTCGCAGCAGGGTGCCGGCAGGCGATCAGTTTGCCGATTTCTCCACACATCGCTTAGATCGGCCGCGATCGTTCCAGCGAGAAGGCCGGGCAGGGTGTTGTGCCGCTGCCGCTTTTATCGTTCAGCGCCAAGCATCCCGCGCCCGCTATATATCAGAAAGGGTCTAAAAGATGACGCAATCGTCGTAGCGTTTGCACAGGTTTTCGAATCGAAGCATGAGCTATAAGTGGGACAGTCTTGTTGTATCTAAACGCTGGCCGGCGCCACCGACGCACCGTTGATTTCGTGCCGCTTCAACGCATTCGCAACAAACCCCGACGCTTTCATTTCCTCGACAAACGCCGCCAGATACCGCGCCGCATTTTCACCCCGGCTTTTCGGTGTTCCCATTGCCTGTTGTATCACCATGAAGCGCTTATCGAAGAGACGAAGGCCGGGGATCTGCGCGGCATCGGCTTCGAGTTGCTGCTTCACGCCGGCCGCAACTTCCAGCCCTTGCTCGATAAACATCCGCACCACCGCTTGCGACGACGGCGCCCGCACGATCTGTGCGGCTTTCAATTCGCGTGTGAGGAACAGGTCGTACGCGCTGCCTTTGCCGACGACCACGCGGTTTGCCGCTTGATCCACGTCGGCATTTTCCCGAAGCGGCGATGCTTCGCGCACGAGATAGAAGCCTTCGATCAGCACATAGGGCGCGGTGAACGCAACGCTCGCGCCGCGCACTGGATCGATGGCGAAAAAACCGAAGTCGGCGCGCTCGCTGGCGAGAGCATCGACGCACTGGCTGGCGGTATCGAAGACGATCAACTCGACTTCCATGCCCAAGCGCTTGCCAAATTCCCGCGCGAGATCCACCGATACGCCAAACGGCTTTCCTGTCGACGGATGCATGTTTGCAAGTATCGGATTGCCCAGGTTGATGGAAGCACGAAGGCGTCCGCCCGGAGTGAAAGCGGCGCGTATGGATGGATCGATTGTCATGAGGTCGCCAGGGTTCAAGGATGTTGTTGTCAGTTTTTCCCGCAGCCCGGCGTATGAATCCGGGCCCGTTTCGGTCACGCAATATTCCACTGCTGGCGCTATGCTACCGCTTTCGCTTACCTGTTCACCCGTTCAACCAAGGACCCAATCATGAAACAGACACCAGGATCAATGATCAGCTTTAAGCGCCCCGACGGGCAGGAAATCCAGGGTTATCTCGCGAAGCCGCACAAGCTCGAAGGCGCGCCGGCGATTGTGGTGATCCAGGAATGGTGGGGTTTGAACGACCAGATTCGCGGTGTCGCCGACCGGTTTGCGCAGGCCGGATATATCGCGCTGGTGCCGGACCTGTTTCGCGGAAAGTCTACGGTCGAGGAGGCGGAGGCGAACCACTTGCTGACCCAGCTTGATTTTGGCGACGCCGCCGGCCAGGACATTCGCGGCGCAGTGCAATATTTGCAGACGCAGTCCGGGCGCGTGGCCGTGACCGGCTACTGCATGGGCGGCGCGCTGACGCTGCTGGCGCTCAGCAACATTCCCGAGGTCGCGGCTGGCGTGGTCTGGTACGGCTTCCCGCCGCTGGAATACGTCGATGCATCGAAGATCAAGGCGCCGGTGCTCGGGCACTGGGCCACGCAAGACGAATTCTTTCCGGCCGAAACGGTTGATCTGCTGGAGAAGAAACTGGCCGATGCGAACGTCGATGTCGAGTTTCATCGATACCTCGCGCATCACGCGTTCGCCAACGAAACGGCGGTTGGGCCGGGCCGTATCGCGAGAACGCAGTTCGATCCCGTCTGGGCGCAACTGGCGTGGGACCGGACGCTGACGTTTCTTGGCAAGACAATGTGGACGCAGAAGTAATCGCGCTTTTAACGTGCGTTCGGGCAGCCCGCGGCTACCCGAAATGTCCTGTGCCGGCGCCGTTCAGCCGGGGATCTCGGGTTCGACCAGCTTCGCCAACTGAAGCAGCGACTCCTGCCAGCCGAGATAACACATCTCCACAGGAATGACTTCGGGCACGCCTTCCTGCACGATCGTGAGTTCGGTTCCACACGACACCTGCCGCAACGTGACGGTGACGTTCATCTGGCCGGGCAGTTCCGGGTTGTCGAACCGGTCCCAGTAGCGGATCTTCTCGAACGGCACGAGCTCGACATACTCGCCGCCGAACGTGTGGCTGTTGCCTGTGCCAAAGTTGCGGAACGACATCTTGAACGTGCCGCCAACGCGAGCGTCCATGTGGTGAACCTGACAGGTGAAGCCGTGGGGAGGCAGCCACTTCGCCAACCCGTCGGCTTCAAGAAATGCGCGATAGATCCGTTCAGGCGTGGCGCGCAGGACGCGCTGTAGGTTGATGGTTCCCGTAGTCATGGTGTGCTCGCTTTCAATGAAAGAGTTGGACATGCCCCGACGACGATTCGACAAGGCGGTTATCGACATGGGCCGGATCAGGGAAGACCCGTAGGCGTCGATAATTTCAACCGGCTTTCATGTTCTCACGACCGCGGCAATCCAGCACGTTACGAAGCAGTTCGACCACCGTTCACGCGCAGCACCTCGCCGGTCATGAAACTCGCCTTATCCGACGCTACGAACCGGATGGCGTCAGCCATTTCATCCGGCGTTCCAGCCCGCTTGAGCGGCACGCCCGCGAGAAATGCCGCCTTGCGTTCAGCGTTTGCCGTAAGGCGGTCGAGCATGGCGGTGTCTACCGGACCGGGCGCGACCGCGTTGACCCGCACGCCGAACGCCGCCGCTTCGAGCGCCGCGGACCGGGTCAAGCCCTCGACCGCGTGCTTGCTCGCCGTATATATGGACGCGCCCGCCGCGCCACGCACGCCCATTGTGGAAGAAATATTCACGATGCTGCCGCTGCCCTGGGCCGACATCACACGGAGTTCGTGTTTCATGGCGAGCAAGGTGCCGAGTACGTTGGTGTCGAAAACAGCCGCGTAGCGTTCCGGCGTCTGCTCCATGACCGGCGCCGATTCGCCTTCCGAACCGGCTGAATTGACGGCAATGTCCAGCCGCCCGAAACGTTCTACGGCGTCATCCACGAGCCTCCGGACATCGTCTTCGAAGCGCACGTCGGCTTGAATGAATTCCGCTTGCGCGCCGAGCGCGACGAGTTCCGCCGCCAGCATCCGGCCTTCTTCCGCCCTGCGGCCGGAGACCACGACGCGTGCGTCGTCACGCGCGAACGCGAAGGCGGCGGCGCGCCCAATGCCGCTCAACGCGCCGGTGATGAGTACAACAGGCTTGCTGGACATTTTTCCACTCCTCATACGAACTTGTTCAAAGCGTGACCACGATCTTTCCGAACTGGCCGTTGGTTTCCAGATAGCGATGCGCGTCCACCATTTCATCGAACGTGAAAGTACGGTCGATGACCGGCTTGAGCGCGCCGCTCTCGAATCCCTTGAGCACGTATTCGACGGCAGCCTTCCGGCGAGTTTCGTCGCCGCTCGTGAGCCAGATGTTGTGCGCCTTCACCGTCAGCACCTTCGCGATCATCTCGAGCACGGGCAGCGGCGTGACGTCCTCGCTCAATGCACCGTAGATGTACGCGATACCGCCAAACGACAGCGCGGATATCAGCTTCGCGAAGTTCGGGCCGCCAACCGGATCAAAGGCCACGCGCGCGCCCTTGCCCTCGGTGATGCGCATGATTTCATCGAGCAGGCTGGTTTCGTCGGTGACGATCACGTGCGCCGCGCCTGCATCGAGCAATTGCTGTTTCTTTTCGGCCGTACGTGTCAGCGCAATCGACGTGGCGCCGGCGTAGTTGGCGATCTGGATGGCCGCGAGTCCAACGCTGCTGGACGCCGCCGGCACGATCACGAAATCGCCCTGGGTCACCTTTGCATCTTCGATCAGCGCGCCATAGGCCGTGACGAACATCATCCAGACAGATGCGGCCTCGGCGAACGAAAGCGATTCCGGATGCTGCACGACCGCATAGTCCGGCGCGATGATCGTTTCGCCATAGGTGAAGTACTGGTTCATTGAAAACGATGGAATCACGTTCACCTTGTCGCCGCGCGCCAGGCCCGTGACATTGCTGCCGACGGCGTCCACGGTGCCGGCCGCTTCGTAGCCAAGACCAGCCGGAAATTTGACAGGTTCGATGTACGCGTCCATACGCCACATCGATTCCGCGCGATTGAGGCCGATTGCCTTGACGTTGATACGGACTTCGTTGGGACCGGGCGCGGGGACGTCTGTATCGACGAATTCGAGCACTTCAGGACCACCGGCTTTTGCGAATTTGATCGTGCGTGACATGTGAATCTCCAGAAGAAACGGGTTGAGGTGGTGGTGCGGTGTCTACAGTAGAGCATCAGGCGGAATGATGCTTTTTTGGCTCTCTACGCCTTGGCGCTCGGCCGCGCGGATACTTCGTCGTACCACCGGCGCAATGCGTCATGGCTTTCCGGAATCGGCATCTTCAATGCGTTGGCCGCAAAGTCGACCGTCGCGAGCGTTGTGATGTCGGCGGCCGAGAAAGCATCGCCCGCGACGTAGCGCACGGTTGCCAGGCGCTCGTTGAAGTCGTTGAAAAAATTCGCCACGCGTTGTTTGCTGCGCTCGACCAGTTCGGGAATCTGCTTGTAGTCATGGGGTCCCGACAATGCCCGGTCTTTCAGTCCCGCAGCGGCGTTACGCACGCCTTCCATGACAGGCGCGAAGCCATCCAGTTCTGCACGGCGTTCCCACATGGTGACGAGCGCCTTTGACTGCGGCGTGGTCCCGAGCAACGGCGTGTCCGGATACGTTTCTTCCAGATAACGCCAGATCGCAAGGACTTCTGCAATCACAGGACCGTCGGCAAGCGCCAATGCCGGCACCTGGCTGCGTGGATTGATTGCGCGGTACGCATCGGAGAACTGTTCCTTCGCGCCAAGATCGACCGGCTGGACGGGAATGCTGATACCTTTCTCCGCGATGAACATGCGCACACGGCGCGAGTTCGGCGAACTCTTCGATTCATGAAGTACAGGTGCGGAAGTCATTTTAGAAGTTCCTATGATGGATATGGATAACTAACTAACAGGATTTAAAGTTTCGAGCCGCCGTCCACATGCAAGGTTTCGCCTGTCACCCAGCGTGCGGCATCGGAGGCTAGAAACACGACTGCGCTGGCAATGTCGTCAGGTTGCGCGACGCGTTTGAGCGCCTGCATGCCAGTCGCGGCGTTGCGGCCTTCCTCGGTCTTCGTGAAGCTCGACATGTCGGTGGCAACGACGCCCGGCGCGATTGCGTTCACCCGAATCCCGCGTTCACCGAGCGCCAATGCGAAGTGCTTGACGAGCGTATCGACCGCGCCTTTCGTCGCTGCGTAAGCGGACAGCTTGCCTACCACGGCATGCGCCGCCAGCGATGACAGCAACACCACGCTGCTGCCCGTGCACATCACCGGCAGCAGTTGCTGCACGAGAAAGTAGGGCGCGCGAACGTTTACGGCGAAGAGGTTGTCGAAGTCCTCCACAGTCGTTTCCTCGATACTCGCCGCCTTCGATACCCCCGCGTTCGCCACCAGGATATCCAGCCGCTGTCCCACGACTGCCCGCACGCGCTCGGCGAGCATATGCGGGCCATCTGCATCGCGAAGATTGGCGGCGATCTTCTGCGCGTTGCCGCCGGCCGCGCGAATCTCGGCGACGACAGCCTCGGCTTCCTTTTCACCGCTGCTGTAATGCACCAGCACTTGTGCGCCTTCGCGGGCAAGCGTGAGCGCCGTAGCGCGGCCGATGCCGCGTGAAGCGCCTGTGACAAGCGCGGTCTTTCCGCTGAGATGGGTCATGACAAACTCCTTGAGCCGGTTGAAAACGATTGAACGATTCAGATGCCTTCGTCCAGGAACTGCGTGACGTGCGAGACAAAGCGTTCCGGGTACTGATAAAGCGAACCGTGATTCGCATCGGGATAGATGATCAACTGCGCGTTCGGGATGTTCTGCTGCAGGATCCAGGAGTTGATCGAATAGATGATCACGTCGTTGTCGCCGTTGACCACCAGCGTGGGCTGCGAGATCGCCTTCAGGTAATCGAAGGGGTTTTCGCGCGGTACGCCCCATTTTGCGAGCGCCGCGAGTTGTGCTGGCGCGACCGATTCGTTGGCTTCAGGATCGCGTTCTTCGCTGCGCAGCCGAAAGCGCTGCAGGAATTTGCGGCCGGCGGCCTGGCTTTCTTGCGACGGAGAAAAATGCACGCGCAGCCAAAGATGATCCGGCTCGTCGTAAGCCACGCTGAAAATTTCCTGCGCTTCGGGCGTCAGCGACTCCATTGATTCGCCACTGCGTGGGCCGGTCCCAACCAGGATCAGGCGGCGCACGAGTTGTGGTTCGGTCAGTGCAAGTTGCTGCGCGATGAGGCCGCCCATCGAAAAGCCGAGAACATCGACTTGTTCAAGCTCCAGCGCCTTGATGAACGCAGCGGCGTTCGCTGCCATCTCTTCAATCGAGTGCGGCACTTCGCCGGATGAACTGGAGATGCCGGCGTTGTTGAACAGGATGACTTCGCGATCCCGCGCGAGACCGTCCGTCACAGCGGGGTCCCAATGGTCCATGGTGCCGGTGAAGTGGATGTTGAACACAAGCGGAACGCCGCCCGTCTTGCCAAAGCGACGGTACGCGAAGCGGATTCCGTTGGCATCGACGAACCGGGTCGGCGCGGTGTGGTGGGTGTGAAGCGTCATGATTTTTTCTCCGGTATAGGTATGAAGCATGGCTGAAGCCGCTTTAGTTGCTGCCGTGGCGTGCTCTGATGCGTAATCTAGGCCGTGCTTGTGTAAAGTAAAAAGACTTTGTAGGCTGGTGGGCATGCCTGAAAAGCATGGATAACTCAAGAGGGCGTATGGAGCTTCGACATTTGCGGTACTTCGTGGCCGTTGCCGAGACGGGCAGCCTGACAGTGGCGGCCGAGCAGCGGCTGCACACGTCGCAGCCGTCGCTCAGCCGCCAGATTCGCGATCTGGAAGACGAAGTCGGCGCGGCGCTTTTCAGCCGCAGCGCGCGGGGCGTCGAGCTCACCGTGGCGGGGAGGGCGTTTCTCGATCACGCGCGGCTCGCCTTGTCGCAAGTCGATGCCGCCATCGAGGCCGCGCGTCGCGCCGCACGCCCCGCGAAGCAGGTTTTCGCGCTCGGCTTCCTGACGGGGCAGGAAATGACGTGGTTGCCGTGCGCCATGCAGGTTTTGCGCGACGAACTGCCGAATATCGATGTCACCGTGTCGAGCCACTATTCGCCCGATCTCGCGGACGCCCTCGCGCGCGGCAAGCTCGACCTCGCATTCCTGCGGGCGGAACCGGGCTTTGATCTGGACTATCGCGTGGTCAGCCGGGAAAAGCTGCTCGTGCTGATGCCAAGCGATCACCCGCTCACGGCGCGCACGGCGATCCGGCCGGAGGATTTCACCGGCGAGACGCTCATCATGGCAACGAACAAGGCGGCGGTGCTCCATGACGTGGTCGCGCGATATCTGCAGGAAAGCGGTATTGACATCACGCCTGAGCATGGCGTCGATAACCTCGCCATGGCAATGTCGCTGGTTGCGTCCACACGAGGGCTGGCGCTCATGCCGGAGTACGCGAACAACCTGCTGCCGTGGTCCGTCGTCAGCCGGCCGCTGGAAGGCGATGCGCCGACCGTGGATCTGGTGATCGGCTACAGCAAGTCGAATGCTTCGCCTGTTCTGAAGATGTTTCTTTCGAGGGCTCAGGAACTGATCGTGCCGCAGGTTTGAGCATCGCCGGTTCCCTCGCTACAAGCCGCCGCGGGTGCGGTGAATTCCAGGAATAAGTAATATAATCAACAGGAAAGCATCAAACGAGAGTTCGGGCTTGACCATCGGCAACCATTCACCGGTTTGATATATCGCTCACGAGGAGCCTGTTTATTCCATGGGGAGTTCTTCCGGCGCCTACAACGATCGCGACGCATACGGCAATAGCGACGACGAGACGTTGGTGTCAGTAACCATCGCGGACAACCCGGGCGCGACTGGCCACTCGATCAAGCCGTCAGGAAATGCTTCGCCATCCTCAGTAGCGTGGATTTCGCCGGGAAAAATCGTCGAAATCGGCGATATCTCCATCTCGGGTGGCATGTTTTATTTTGGGGATGTTCATCGCTCGACGCCCCGTTCAATCGAAGCATGCGTAATCGACGCCCGTGCGGAAGTTGCCGACACGGGCGCGAATCCCGTAGTTGCGCTCGGTTCCAAGGAACTGAGCTACGGCACGCTTACGGGCGAGCAGCGCCGGACCTATCTGGAATGGCTTGCCTCGGACCGCAAGAGATCCGATATCCACACCGGTTACCTGTTTTTCTACTTGTACGGGCTCGAGCGGCGCGTGCTTGTGGACGGCGCGGCAGGTCGGGTCGGGGAAACCGAATTCGCGGAGATTGCGCGGGAACTGCGGCGTTTGCTGAATATCGATGCAAACTATTCATGGCAGAGGCATTTGCGCAATCTGCTGGAATCGGTTGGCCTGATGTCGTCGCGAAACGGGAAAATGTACGACAAACCTGCGCCGCGCGGCCTGGCGATGGGTTATCAGGTGCCCATGGACGTGCGCGTGGCTTTCGCGCAAGCCGCCGTCGACAAACACCCGGTGCCCGCCGACTGGGCGCTCGCGTGGGCGAAGATGGATCCGTTGCTTGTGCGCCGTGCAGCCGTCACGCGTTGTCCGGAAGAGTTCGATAAGGTATTCATTCGCAAGTACGCCGAGCGTTTCAGGCTCGGCATGCTGCTTTCGGTGAACCGCACCACGCTTGAAGTGCGTCCCGATCCCGCGTTCATTGCGCTCAGGAATTTGCCGGTACCGGGATTCCTCGTCGGCTTGCCGGACATTGGCGCGATCAACGGACCGCGCGGCAGGCTGCAATCGCTGATGAACGAAGCGGCGAGCGCGCTCGACTCGTACAGCCGCTATCTGGGCAGGTTTCCGGGCGCGGCGGGAACGCTCGACGCCACGTTGATGCTGCCCGTCGAACTATGGCCGGACGCCATGCAGCACACGCTCGATGCGCTTGCGGACGAAGTGAAGGAAAAGCCTATACACGTCTCGACATTCGGCGAACTTCTCGGCAGATTCAAGTTCACGGGGAACATGACGCGCGACAAGACCACGGCGTTTTGCGCCGTGCTTTCGCAGAGCGCAATTGTGATCGAACCCGATGTCAGGCTCGGCGCGCGTACGCCGAAAGTGGGCGACGCGCTGGCGCTTTTCATGGCGCCTCCAGGCGACGAAGTCCTTGCGGTCGACGACACATACTCAATCGCCGCGGTCGCGATCGACCTCGCTGCGGCCGTGGCCACGGCTGACGGCAGCGCGTCGAATGCTGCAATCACCGTGATCGATACACGGATCGACACGTGGCAGCAGTTTTCAGAAGAACTCAAGTTGCGCTTGAGAGCGAGAAGCCGTGTGCAGCTTGCCAGTCGCGCGTCCATCGCGGGGTTCAGGAAACGGTTGGAGCCGTTGAGCGGGGACGTTCGACAAGAACTGGCTTCGCTGCTCGTGCAGGTTGCTAATGCAGACGGCATTGTTTCGCGGGAAAAAGTGAAGGCGCTGGAGAAGGTTTATCGAATGCTGGATACCAGTACTCAACTTCTTTACAGCGCGCTTCATCAGAAGCCGCAAAGCGCGAAAGCGGCGCCGAGCTTTACGCTCGATCCCGCGCGTATTGCGGCGTTGAAGCATGAGACTGCGCGAGTGTCCGCAATCCTTGCTGACGTGTTCGTGGAAGAGCAGCACACAGCAGCGCCCGCAAAAACGCCCGAGACGGATCAACCGCCGGTGCTCGGGCTCGACCACGCCCACTCGAATTTTCTGCGCCTGCTTCTTACGCGTGCATCGTGGACGCGCGACGAATTGCAGGAGGCGGCATCGGCGCTCGACCTGATGCTCGATGGCGCTGTCGAACAGCTCAACGAGGCGTCGCTCGATCACTGGGACGAGCCGCTGACAGACGGGGACGACCCTGTAGAAATCAATCAGGAATTAGCTCAAAGGCTGGCTGCATGACAACGATTCGCCCAAGGGACCGCGACGCGGTCCTGCAATCCCTTCGCGCCGGCGTGGTGCCGCGCATTGGGCAGCATCTGATTCAGGTCGGCCGTGCGAGGGAACTCGACGCGCTGATGAAGGACATTGAACGGGTGGCCGATGGCGGCTCGAGTTTTCGTATCGTCGTGGGCGAGTATGGCGCGGGAAAGACGTTCTTCCTGAACCTCGTTCGCGCAATCGCGCTCGAAAAGAAACTCGTGACCTTGCACGCGGACCTCAATCCGGACCGCCGTTTGCATGCGTCCGGCGGACAGGCGCGCTCGCTCTACGCGGAGCTCGTGAAGAACATGTCCACGCGCACCAAGCCCGATGGCGGCGCGCTGGCGGGCGTAGTGGAGAAGTTCATTGGGCAGGCGAAGACCGAAGCGAAGGCGTCGGGCCGAACCAGCGAGGAAGTCATCCGGGCGCAACTGGGCCAGTTGACCGAGATGGTCAACGGCTACGATTTCTCGGATGTGATCGCGGCGTATTGCCGGGGTTTCGAGGAAGGCAACGAGCAGCTCAAGAGCGATGCAGTCCGCTGGCTGCGCGGCGAATTCTCCACGCGAACCGACGCCCGCGCGGCACTGGGCGTGCGCACCATCGTGGACGATGCAACCATCTACGATCAGTTGAAGCTGCTTGGCCGGTTTGTGCGCATGGCGGGATATAGCGGCCTGATGGTGTGTCTCGACGAACTCGTGAACCTCTACAAGCTGTCCAACGTTCACGCGCGCAACTCGAACTACGAGCAGATCCTGCGCATTCTCAACGACTCGCTGCAGGGCTCCGCCGAGGGCCTGGGCTTCGTGCTGGGCGGCACGCCCGAATTCCTGCTCGATACCAAGCGCGGCCTCTACAGCTATCCGGCGCTGCAATCGCGTCTCGCCGAAAACGCTTTTGCAACCAACGGTCTGGTCGATTACAGTGGGCCCGTTATCCGCCTGGCAAGTCTGACGCCCGAGGATTTCTACGTGCTGCTCGACAAGATCCGCACGCTCTACGCTTTTGGCGACGCAACCCGCGCGCTCGTGCCCGAAGAGGCCATCCCTGCGTTCATGGCGCATTGCGCGGCGCGTCTTGGCGAGGCGTATTTCCGCACGCCGCGAACCACTATCACGGCGTTCATCAATTTTCTCGCGGTGCTGGAGCAGAATCCCGGCCGCGACTGGCGCGAATTGATCGATGTCCTGACAATCGAGCGCGACGACGGCGGCATGACGTCCAACGTTCCCGCTGCACCCACTGACGGTGACGATGAACTCGCCAGCTTCCGGCTCGACTGATTCCCGAAGTTTCGACCTGCTCGACGAACGCATCCGCCGATGGATCTGGGAGGAAGGCTGGACCGAGTTGCGCGATGCGCAGGAGCGCTCGGTGCCGGCGCTTATCGACGCGGATCGCGACGTGATCATCGCCGCGGCCACGGCGGCCGGAAAGACCGAAGCGGCATTTTTCCCGATCCTCTCGAACCTGCTGCGCGACGAACCCGGAGTTGCGAGCGTGCTTTACATCAGCCCCTTGAAGGCGCTCATCAACGATCAATGGTCGCGGCTCGACGGACTCTGCGAGACGTTGGAGGTCCCCGTGGTCGGCTGGCATGGCGATGTATCGGCAAGCCGCAAGCAGCGCTTCCTGAGGAAGCCATCGGGCATCTTGCTCATTACACCCGAATCGCTGGAAGCCATGTTCGTCACGCGCGGATCATCGCTTGCCGCGATTTTTGGCACGCTTCGATATATCGTCGTGGATGAACTGCACGCGTTCATTGGCTCCGAGCGTGGCATGCAGTTGCAGTCTTTGCTCAAACGCGTCGATCTTATCTGCGGACGGTTCGTGCCGCGCGTGGGGTTGTCGGCCACGTTGGGCGACATGCAACTGGCGGCGCAGTTTCTGCGGCCGAAAGCCGGGAGGCCGGTTGAGATAATTGAATCGAAGGGAAGTTCGCGGGAGATACGGCTCATCATCAAGGGTTTCGTGCAGACGCCGGCGCGCGTTGAAATGCAACCGGATATCCGCAGTCCGCAGCTTGAGGACGCCGTGCCCGGCAGCACGCTCGAGATTGTCAACCAGATGTACCTTGCGCTGCGCGGCGCGAACAACCTGGTGTTTCCGAACAGCCGCCGGCAGGTTGAACTCTACGCCGACCTGTTGCGCCGCGCATGCGAGCGCGATGGTCATCCGAACGAGTTCTGGCCGCATCACGGCAGTCTTGCAAAGGAGTTGCGCGAAGACGCGGAGAACGCGTTGCGCGCGGGCGACCGGCCGGCGACAGCCGTGTGTACATCGACGCTTGAACTGGGCATCGATATTGGCGCGGTGAAAAGCGTGGCACAGGTTGGACCGCCGCCATCGGTGGCCGCGTTGATGCAGCGCCTGGGACGCTCGGGCAGACGAAAAGGCGAGCCGGCGATTTTCCGCAGCTACTGCGTGGAAGCGGAACTCAACGCGCACTCCGATTTTTCCGACCGCATTCGCGAAGGACTCGTGCAGTCGATAGCCGGCGTTTTCCTGCTGCAGAAAAAATGGGTGGAACCGCCGAGGGCGCGCGGGCTGCATGCGTCCACGTTCGTGCAGCAAGTGTTGTCGGTGATTGCGGAGCGCGGCGGCGCCACGGCAACCGGATTGTGGGAGACGCTCGTTGCGGACGGTCCCTTCGACATGATCGACAAACCCACGTTCGCCGCCATTTTGCGCAGCCTCGGCAAAGCCGACCTGATCGTGCAGGAGGCGAGCGGCTTGCTGCTGCACGGCGTGCGCGGCGAAAAGCTCGTCAATCACTACGAGTTCTACGCATCGTTTTCAAGCGATGACGAATTTCGTATCGTTGCTGGAAGCAAGCAGCTTGGCTCCTTGCCCGTGGCGCGTCCGTTGATTCCGGGGCAGGGCATCATCTTCGGCGGGCAGCGCTGGCGCGTTCTTGAAGTGGATGCCGAGAGGAAGACGGTATTCGTATCGGCGGATCGGGGCGGCGCGCCGCCGGTTTTCGATGGCGCAAGCGCGATGGTTCACGACGAAGTTCGCCGCGAGATGAAGCGCGTCTTGGCGAGTGATGAGCCGGTGGTTTTCATCGATACAAAAGCGGCGAAGCTTCTGGAGGAAGCACGCAAATATTTTATTGCGGCCGACCTTGCCAACAGGTCGATATTCAGCGAAGGAAATCACATCATGCTCGCCACATGGGCCGGCGACTGGATCAACGACGCGCTGGTCGTCTTGCTGCGTGCCGAAAATCTGGATGCCTGGAATCAGGGTGCGGTTGTGAGCATCGCCGGATCGAAGTTCGAGACTGTCACGAGCGTACTGCAGAAGGTCGGTGCGCGGACGGCTTCGGATTTGACGCGCGCGTTGAGCGTGATCCAGAACATCGAGAATGAGAAGTGGGATTGGGCCCTTCCCGATGATGTCAAACGCGCCGCGTTTGCTTCGTTGCGGCTGGATATGCCGGGCGGAGTTGCATTGGCGCGGCGGCTGGTGGGAGAGAATCAGGGGAGGGTTTGAGCGCGCTCCTCCGCGCGCTCTTATGCATGGGCGGCATCGCGCGTGTTACCCGCGGCACGCTAGAATTGCGCGGTGGCTTGTACGCCAACCGTCACGCGTGCGGTTGGGAAGCCACTCGGTTTATAAATCGGCGTCCCAACAAACAGGTCATACGAGATGCCGAGAAAGCGCGCGGGAAGTCCGCCCCGAATGCCGACCACCGCACCCGCGAGTTGTGTTCCGGCAAGGAAAGCCGTGTTCGGTCCAAACACGCGCCCGTAGTCAATCCCCGCATACAGCGTTTGTCCGGTCTGCAAAATGGGCCACTGCATTTCGTTGCGCCAGTAGAAGCCGCGCTCCGCTGCCAGCATGGTTTCACCGTCGAAGCCCCGCACAGTGTAGCGACTACCGATGCTCAGATCGTCGAGATAGAAGAGCATGTCGTTGGTGAACTGCGCGTGTAGCGTCGTGACGTAGCGCAATGGGTGGTTGGCAATGGAAAATGGCATCGAAAGATTCGCATCGAGCACGG
This sequence comes from Caballeronia sordidicola, assembly GCF_001544455.2. Classification (GTDB taxonomy): domain Bacteria; phylum Pseudomonadota; class Gammaproteobacteria; order Burkholderiales; family Burkholderiaceae; genus Caballeronia; species Caballeronia sordidicola. Next base: position 65,047 of record NZ_FCOC02000015.1, on the reverse strand, counting down.
CCATGTGGAAGCGGTATGTCGGACCATCGGGTACAGGGTCATCTGTCGCGCCAAGCCCACCGATGCCCTGGCGGTACGCGAGCGTGCCGTCGAACTGCGATGCGCCGAAGTAGTGACGGTCGGTTAGCCCCGCTTCGATGAACGTATTGTTGCGCCGCTGCTGTGGAATATCGGTGTCATCGATGAAGCTTTCACCGAAGCGCTTCGATAACTGGAACTCCACGCCGAATACATCGCTCTGGCCGCGGCTCAGCACGCGCGCGAGCCTGAGCGTAGCGGTCTGCGAATTGCCGCTCGATACAAACGTCTGGTTCACGCCCGCGATCTGCTGGTAATAGGTGTTGGTGTCGCCGGAAAGCGTTGCCATCCAGTAACCCCATGGAACGGAGTACGAACCGTTGAAGCCGTGCGAACCAAGCGACTTGTTGCCGAACGACAAGTCCTGATTTGCGCCGACTGCGAACACGTCGTTCAGGCCGAGCGGGTTGTCGATGCCGAGGCTCACATTGCCTTGCCATTTGCCGGTCGCATCGGTCCCCGAGTTATCGATGGAGGCGACGAAGCTCCAGGGTTTTGCGCGCTTCACGGTCACGACGACATCGCTTTCGCCGGGGGTATCGGTGGGCTCGATTTTCATGTCCACGTCCTGCGATGCGACGCGCTTCATCTGCTCCAGCCCTTGTTCGAGGTCGCGCAAGTTCAGCAGGTCGCCGTCGCGGGTGGGGAACGCGGATTTCAACGCGCCGCGTGTGTCGGGGTCGGCGAAGCGCAGATGCCGCACAACGCCCGGTACAAGCGCCACGTTCAGCGTACCCGTTGACAGGTCCTGCTCGGGTAGCAGCACGCGCGTGGTCACATAGCCGCGCGAGAGGATGGCTTGCTGCAGTCCCTTTGTCAGGGCGTCGAGTCCCGCCTTGCCGATGCACTGGCCGGTGTAGTGATCGAGCCATTGGCGCGCGAAGGCGAACGGGTCCAGTGATAGGGCCGAGGCTCCCTTGCTGCGGGTGGCATCGGAGAGCGTTGCGGGCACATCGAGCTTGAATGTATCGATGCGAAAGCACGGTTCCTCCTTCGGCAAAACCGGGAAGGCCGGGGATGTTGGAAGGGTCGAGCGTACTGCTGGCGCTTGCACGGTTGCGTCGCGCTGCTGTGCGTCGCGTTGCTGCTGGATTTGCTGGTTCTGCTCGGCGTTGGCACGAGCGGCGGCGGCTTCATCGGCTGGCGTAGGCGCGTGCTGCGCGTTCGACGCGAGCGATACCAGGGCTGTGAGCGGCAGCGCCGCCAGCCTCTTGCGAATTTTCATGCGTAGATTGCTTCCTGAATCGGCGTGTCGCACAGCAACGGCTCATGACGCCGCCGCACTTAGTCACGCTGCACTTATTTAATGAGGCAATCCGATTTTTTGCTGTTCCTGTGCGAGGAAGTCGGCTGCGATCCGGTTGTAGCCAGAGGGTTTTGCATCGTTGACGTCGCCTGCGTCGTACTTTTGGCCGCCGTAAATTGTGCCGTTGTATTCAACCAATGCGCCGTGCTTGCTATAGGAAAGATAACGATAACCACCCAGCGTCTGGATTACTCCGCCGTTTCTCGCCTGAGCCTGTTCTAGCGAAGTGAAACCTTGATTGCTAATGAACGCGCTGAAGGCCACATGGGAAACCAGGGTCTTGGCAATTTGCCGATAAGTCTGCGCACCCGCGGGCATTGCTGTCGTGTCGTTCCCAAGCAGTAAAGTCAAGCCGTTGCCGCCGGCTTCGTCGCGTGCCACCACGGAATTAACCGCTTCTTCCGCGACATCGTTCACGGTTAGCGTGATTTCATAAAGCGGACCCGACATACCATTTACGCCTAACTGGTAGCCCTGTGGCAACCGCTGAAAAATACGCGAATTATCGCCAATATCACTCGGTCTGGCATTAATCGACATGAACGCACCCTCTGCCGTGAGGTAGCCATCTTCGCTATTCGCTGCATAAGGGCCAAAAATATCTGTGGAGGACAAACTGAAATTCGTGTCAGTGTCTCCTGTTACATACAATCGCGTCCGTCCAGTTGCGGTCGGATAAAACCCCTTCGCATAGTTCGCACCGAACTCATAGTAGCCCGCACCGCTGGCATCTAAAAAGATACTGTCAAAGAAGTTTGCATTTGCCGATGGTAAATCCGATGCGGGAGTGGTCGATGAGTCAGGCGGCGTGGCGGCAGCATTCGCGCTGCGCGACGCTTCATCATTGCCACTACCACCGCATGCAGTCAGCGCGGCGACGAGCATTAAAATCGCGGTCGATGCGCCTTTGCGTGCGACGCTCTTACGCAGGTTTTTTGAACTGGACATCCTTATTCCTCTTTATGTAAGGTCTCTTCCGCGCATGCGTGCAGAAGAGACCAGTGGTTGAATGCGTAGCCGGACGTGCCTATCGGCTGACTTGGATAGGCACGTCGATCAAATTTGTTAAGGCCTTCAGAGCGTTATATGGCGTCGATCTTGGAGGATGGACGCGGGTGATAACACAACTAAAGTGTGGAGACACTTGGATCTCGCCAAAAGCTTGATGGTCTAACTTGTCGTCACGCCAGCTTGAACCACCCACCACAAACAACGGACTTTGCGCAAGACTGGGTGTTTTGCTATGGGTTCTTTTTGATTTGGATATACCGCACCAAGCCAGTGAACGCAGCGTCTGCAATCTTGCCTACTCCATAAACTAATAACGACGCAGCACGCTCACCGCGTTTCCTGCAACGAGCGCGCCGCTGTGCGTCAGATAAATGGTGGTCATTAGGGCTTGCTTTGATCGCTATCCTTCGCTTCGTAGCTCCTACGAGCTTTCTCGTAGCTGTTGTCGAAAGGCTTAATGTGAAGCAAACTGGCGCGCTCTGCATACGTACCCGTTGCTAGGACAAGCATCCCAATCACGACACCGATGAACATGACTAAACCAGTAAAAAAGAAATAAGAGCTCGCTGCTATTACTATGCCAACGGCCCACAAGAGGATACGGAACCAAGCCGTGAAATTGCCATTGCTTATGATTTTCATTTTTTGTTTTTGGCCGCGTCGTTAAGTTTTTTACTGGCATCATTAAACGCTGTAGTGTTCTTGATCCAGTTTCCAGATTCAGTAAAGAAAGTTCCCGCCAACGGGTACTTATTCGCCATGCCACCGAGTGTAAGGTCCACGATACCCCCGGCCACATAAGCGCCAGGATTGGGCCGAGCCATTTGCGCCGCGAAATCCGCGGCCCATCCTGTAATAGTTGCTCCAAAGGCTAATCCCTCGAAGATTGGCGTATAAGGTGTTGGTAGCACTGCTGCCGTTGCAGCTGCTGAACCAATGCGTCCCGCATTCGTAGAAATCATTGAGGCCGCGCCCGCTGCCGTATCGCGCACATAATCCGCGTCCGACTGATCGAACTTCGTGAACGGCCCCCGTAAGTCCACGCTAAAGCCTTTTTTACCGATCTGGTCATACACAATATTCGGCACGTCACCGCCCGGCATCGATCCAGCGTTCGTCAGAATGTAGCTCTGCAATCCTTGATCGGGCTGCGCCGTAATCTGCGTCAGAATTGGTTTTCCGTCATCTGTTTTACCAGCGTACTGCCACTGCGCGCCTGAATCGCTTGGCGTTTGGCCAATCAATGTTGAAGGCGCGCCCGATTCACGCGAATCGCCGATCAACCCACCCATAATGCGCATCTGATCTTCGACCTGTGCTTGCGTGTATTTTCCACCGCTCTTGTCAGCAAGTTGCTTGGCGAGCGTCCTTTCCTGGGGATGCAACTGGCGATTAAATCTGTCAGTCAACCGGCAGTGACGCCGCATGGTCTTTGATCGCACCGCGTCCGTTCCATACCGAGGTCGCACCGGCGACAGAAAGACCGCATGTCAGCACTGGATAGAGATTAGGTTGGGCGGCGATCGCTAGTACGGCGATGCCGGTGTTGAGCAGGAATATGCCAAGTGCGATGCGCCAGACAAGCGTTGTGCAGTGAGTCAGGCATCGCGCTAAAAGCACGTATCCCACCGTAAAGCACAGAATGTTGACTACTGCGTTTGTGGTTATCGATATGCGCTGTATCGTCAAGGCCTGTGGAGCGATGCCAAGAGGAATTGATCCGGTGGCCGTCATCAGCGCCATCACTACTTGCAGGATCGCAAATAAATAAAGTGCTACCTGTGCGACGGCGAAGTTGTCTTTGATAGTGATCTCGTCAAATGTCGTTCGGTTCATTTAAATTCATCCTGTTTTATCGTTTTAAAGCACCTAGCGGTTCGAAGTCTTTTTCTCGTAGAACCAAGTGATCGTGCCGGCAAAGAAGCCCATAAAAATTATAAACAGAGCCATTCGACCAACCCGCTCACACGTTGGAAACTGATAGGGCATGTTATATAGCAACCATTGCAACGCGGGACCCACCGCGAATTCGCTCAGGACTACGATAGCGGTCGCTCCGACGAGCCAGAGCAATGCAAAATAAATCCAGCGGAACAAATCAGACCTAGTTTTGGGTTTCATTTTTTCCCCTCGAATTTGTTTTGCGTGGCTCCGCCAATTTTTTCTTGCACGACGCCGCCACCAAATCCTCCAAACCATGAAGGCACAGCGTTCTTAGGCACAGATGCGGAGATTCCCATGCCGACGTCCTTCCATTCTTGGCGATACCACGGATTCAATACGCTATTTAAACTGCCTTCTAGCTTCGCGCCAATTGGATAACCGATGGCCGTTCCAGCGGTAGCGCCAGCCATGGAGGCGTTCGGGTTTTGACCGGTGGCGGCAGAACCAGCTAATGCCCCACCCACGTTGACCAGCAACGCCGGACCAAAGCCCATCCCTGACGATACGGCACCGGTCACACCAGCGAAGGCGAAGCTCGTCCATTCGAAAGGTTGACCACCGGCCGCTTGTACTCCGCCGTTGGCCGCAAGACTAATGGTCGAGCCCGTTGCCATTGTCGCTGCGGTAGCTAACCCGCCTCCGGCGGCTACACCTAGGCCAATCATTCCTACTCCAGCTAGTGTCGCGCCGAAAGGGTCATTCTTCATGTTGGCCTTCACTAGATCGTTATATGTCTGGCCAATGCCAATCTGATTTTTCCCCTCGTTATACGCCGACTGATTGCTCGTGATGTACTGACTGTTGTAGTCGTGATTAGCGAAGTTCGGATCGGTTTTGTAGCCGTCGCAATTCAGATTCTGGCATCCAACAATACTGCGCACTTCGTAATCGTGCTTGCCGCCAGACGCAGCCGCTGTCTGTTGATCCGAATTTCTCAATATCTCCGCCACAATCCGGCCCTCGGCTTCTTGAACGCTGATCCCAAGTGCCTTGGCAACGATCGGCGCATTCTTCTTCGCCATCGCGTATTCGTCAGGGTGAAGTTGTCGATTGAACCGGTCCACATCATAGCTAGAGAACGCACCCGCGCCACCACCGACTGCGCCCGCACCGGTCGCCACCACGTTCGCTACGATGTTGCCCAAGGTCTTATCGATATCCGCATTCCCGGTTGGGCTCGACGCCGCAATCGAATCGCTCAGCGAGTTGAGCGCATCACCCATCTTCGAGCCGACGGCTGCACCTGCCGCACCGCCCGCAGCGCTTCCGACGCCACCGCCCAAGCCCGCCACGACTGCCGCACCCGCCGCTTGCATTGCAGCGCGCTTGTCGCCACCTTCGCGCCACTCAGGATCGCCCGTAGCCTTCGCCTGCGCGTCCGCATAGTCGCCGATGCGCTGCGCCACTGCCTGGCCTGCGGCCTGCGCCGCATTCATCATGTCGGCCTGCTTGTCGAGCAACGCATTCACGTCCGGCGTCTTCGATACCGCGCCGTTTGCATTCGTCGTATCGCGGCTCAGGCTCGCCACGTCCTGCGTCTGGTGCGCGCCGTCCGTGATCGTGATCGTGCCTGCGCTCACGGCACTGCGCGTCGTGGCGCTTTCATCGCCGTTCGCATCCTGTGGCAGCATCGGCGAGATACCGCCGCCATTGGTGCCCGAGGCAGGCCCCACCGTCTTGCCACTGAATCCCATTGCGATACCCGCGCTCACGCCGTTACTTGCCGCGCTGTAGTGCGACTCGTTCTGGATATCCGAGAAGGAGAGTGTGCCGGTCGTCAGGCTGTTCTTATCGGGCGTGGCATCGCTCGCGATCACCGCGCCCTTGAGGTCCGTATTGCCCTTCACATTGATGTCAAAGCCGCCTTCGCCCGCGTGGATACCGGCTTGTTCGTTCACACCCGCGTAGTTCGCATCGCCATGGCCGTTTTGCGCGCTGAAGCTGGCACCGCCGCCATGCTGATTGATCCCGATGCCGCCGCCAGCGCTGCTCTGATGCGCGGCGCTCGTGGTCGTGTCCTGAACCGACCTCATGTTCAGGTCACCCCCTACGTCGGCGGTGATCTGGCGTCCATTGACCTGCGAACCGGTGATGTTCGTATCGCCACCCGACACGATGGTGACGCTGTTTGCGCCCGTCACATGCGAGGCGTTTTGTATCGCCGCGTCGCTGTTCGCATCGCCGTGGGCGTTTTGCATTGAGGCCGAGATACCAGCGCCGCCACCGGTCGTCGCCGATAGCCCCACGCTCGCACTCCTGGAACTGTTCGAACTGCGCGTTGAATCGGTATCGGTTGTGTTGACGATGTTCACCTGGTTGTTTGCCGCCAGCACCACATCGTTTGCGCTCACGTTCGATCCGGCAATTGTCAGATTGCCCGATCCCGGCGCACTCCCGCCCGTTGCCACGAACGCCGCCGTGCCGCCCGCCTGCACCGTCGATCCGCTGTTGAGTGTCTGATCTTCGCTGTACGCGCTGCGGCTTTTACCCGAGCCGAACGACACCTGCACGCCAATGTCCGGCATGCCTTTGCCCTTGGCTGCACCCACCGCGGCGCTGCCAACCGTATACGCATCGCTCGCCGCTGCGATGCTGTGCAGCGCTGCTGCGCGACTATCGCCGCTCCCCGAATCGCGGCTCACGCCTTCCGATTGCGACACCGCATTGTTCAACGCATCGCCTACGCCGCCCGCCAAGCCCGCCGTGAAGCCGCTTTGTTTACGCTCGTGCGTCTCGTCGTGGTGCGTCGCGCCGGTCGCCGCATCGATGGTCACGTTCGCACCGCTCCCGGTGATGTCCTTCGCCGCGATCAGATCACTGCCCGTCACATGCAAATCGTTGCCGGCCGCAAGGCTCACGCTGCCGTTGGTGCTGCCCACCAGACTCGCGTTGTTAGTAACCGAACTATCGCGCGCCGCGTCCTTCTGTTCGCTGTTGCCGTAGCTCATGCCGCCGCCGCTTAACGCGCCCAAGCCCGACTTCTTCTCCTCGTGGAATGTGCTGCTCTCGCTCGTGTCCTGCGTGGTGTTGATCGTCAGGTTATTGCCCGCCGCGAGCGCCACATCATGCGTGGCCGCAACCGTCGAACCGCTGATCGTCATGTCGTGACCGGCTGCTGCCATGACCGTATCGCCCGATACCGTCGAACCAGCAGCTATAACCTGATGCGAATTCGCGGCATCGTTGACCGTCTCTTTAGAGAGGAACCCTGAATGCTGGTTATGCTCCCAGCTTTGCACATCGTGCGTTTCGCTGACGCTGCCAAGAGTCATATCGCCGGTCGAAACTAGCCTGACGCCGCCCGTGTCGGCTGCGACCGTCGAGCCAAGCACAGCAAGGTTGCCGCTGCCGTTCTGACCCGCTGCAAGCGCCACGTTGCCGCCTGCACTGACGCTCGAACCTTGCACCGCTTCGTCGTAACTTGAACTAATGTGCTGCGCCTGCTTGCCGCCCATCGACTGCTCGTTGTGGATACTCGTATCCTTCGCTGCGGTGACCAACAGATTGCCGCCCGCGATCAGCGTCGCGTCACCGTGCGCGCTGACCGTCGCACCTGTGAGTGTTGTATCGCGCCCGGAGATCGTTGCAAGACTACCGCCCGCGACAATCGCACTGCCGAGGTTGCGCGTCACCGCGTCATAACTGCCGTTCAGCGCGTCGGTCGTGTGCACGTCTCGCGTGGCGACGAGCGCTGCCGTGCCGAGATTCAGATCGCGTGTGGCGGCAATTGCCGCATCGCCTCCGGTCTGGATCAGCGCGCCATTCACATTCACGTCGCGCCCCGCGATGACAGCCGCATTTCCCGTTGCCGAGATCGTGCCGATGGCGTCGATCCCCGTGCCCGTCACGCGTCCGACAAGCGAATTCGCGCCAAAGTCCTTCGATACGCCATAGGTCTGCGTCTCGTTGATGACATCGCGTCCGACCTGCACGATGACATCGCCGCCACCGATGCGACCGCTCGTGTTGCGCACATCCTGCACCGCAACCACGGCCGTCATGCCGCCGCTGCCGATCACGCCGCTATTGACCACATTGTTGCCAATGATCGTCGTCGCAAGATTGCTGGTCACGTGGCCGCTGTTGTTCACATCGCCCGTGGCGTTCAGGTTCACCGCGTTGCCCGCAACGAGCGCGCCGCTGTGGGTCAGATCGACCGTGCTCGATTGCGCCAGATACACCTGCGGCACGAGCACCGTCTGATGTGTGCCGTCGGGCAGCGTCACGTCCTGCGAGACGAGCCACACCATGTCGGTGGTCAACTGCTGCATCTGCGCGGGCGTGAGCGCCAGACCCGGCTGCAGGCCGAATTCTTTTGCGTAGGTCACGCCGCTGTTCATGAGCGCCGTGTATTCATCGAGATTGCTCGCGTAGCCCGTGAGGAACGTGCGCCCGGTGAGTTGCGTGACCTGGTTGCGGATCAGGGTTTGTTCGTACATGCCGTCGCCCAGGCGCTTCTCGGTCTTCGACGGATCGAGGCCCAACTGACCCAGCATGTAGTCGCTGCTGATGAAGCTTGAATACTGCGTAAAACGTGGATCGGTGACGATCAGATAGGTTGCATCGGGCGCGGTGTTGTAGGTGTACAGGCCGCTGACCGGCAGCTTCAGATTCGGGATGCCGCCACTTGCGCCACCCACTGTCTGCGGGTTGCTGCTCTGGCCAGTTGCGCTAGTCGCCTGCGCGCCGCTGACAGTGGCGCTCTGAGCGCCTTGGCCACTGACGCTGTCTGTCTGCTTACCGCTCACACCCGTGCTCGCGCTTTGGCTGCTGACACTGTCCGTTGCCGTGCCGCTTACGCCCGTACTGGCGCTTTGCCCGGTGATGCCGCCAAGCTGCGTGCCGTCCGCGCTGCCACCGGTCACGCCCGAGCCGTTCACGGTCTGGCCCTGGCGATTCACCGAATTGATGCTGATGCTCTGCGCATCGGTCTGCACGGTCTGGTTCGACGTGGCAATCGCGGGCAGGGCATTGACCGTGGTCGTGCTCTGCGAGATCGCGTCGGGCACATCGATCTTGTAATCGCTGTCGCCGCCCGTCTTCTGGTGCCAGTACCAATCGGACATCGCAGTGTCGATGGTCGTTTGCTGCAGCACCGTACCCGTATCGTTCACGCTGCCGCCCGCGGCACGGCGCACGAGATCGCCGCCCGCGGCCATCGTGGACGAGTCGTTGTTGATGCTGCCGGTGTCGGCGTTGATGCGGATCGCGCCCTGTGCCTGGATCGTTGCTGCATTGCCCGCGCTTAACAGTTGATCGGTCGTGGTGCTGCTCTGCGTGGTGTGCTTCATTTCCACGTAGTCGTGGTTGTCTTCGCCCAGAGCCTCATTTATCCTGAGCTGATCGGGCCGGATGTTCTTGTTCGGGTCGAAGTCCGGCCAGAAGGTGATCGAATACGTGCCGTTGCCATTGTCCGTGAGGCTCTGGTAATACTGCACAGGGTTGTTCGTGATGGTGCGCGTCTCTACGTCTCCCGTGAGGGCGATGAGTTGGTACGTGTCGGTAAGCGGCGTCGCGAGCGAGAACGTCTGTGCGTTCGAATCGAGGTTCGTGACCTGGTCTTTCTGGACCTTGACCGTGATCGGGTGCATCAGGTGGCCGATCACACCTGTGCCGATTGCACCATCGCCCCAGCGCCATTCGGGATACAGCAGACTGTAGTAGTGGCCCATGTTGCCCGCTGGCAGCCCTGCGGTCCAGATGGTCAGCGTGGTCGTGCCCGCGTCCTGTGGCGTGCCCGCTTCGGTCACGACACCGGTGCGCACGTTGTTGACGGTGCGCGCGGCAATATCGATGTCGCCTTCCGCTTCGATTGTCGCCGCGCTGTTGGTGAGCGTGCCCGTCTGGTTCGCGAGTATGCCGGAGGCGTCGCGCGTGCCGTCCCGTGCGATCTCCAGATTGCCGAGGCTATAGATCAGTGCGTTGTCGGCGTTGGTGACGGAGTCCGACGCGTAGAGGTGCACGCTGTTCGCGCCTGCGATCACGGCTGCAGCGCCCGTGTTGGTGATATCGGTGGTGTTGACCGTCACGTCGTTGCCGATGATCGCGCCGGTGTTGGCGAGCGTAGCGCTCTTCGTGGTGACGGTATCGCCTTCGATGCGGCCCGCGTTGGTCATCGCATTCGCGGCGATCACGGTCGTTGACGAGGAATTGATATCGCCATCGGCCGTGTTGACGACGTTCGCGCCCGTTGCAGTCAACGCGCCGTTGGCTGCCAGCGTGCCCGAGTTCGTCAGTGTGCCCGTGGCGCTCACGGCCATGTCGCCGTCTGCGTGCAGGTTGTTGCCCGCGTCATTGGTGTAATCGCCCACGACTGCGAGCGCGAGATTGCGGCCCGCGATCATGTCGCCGTTGCCGCTGACCGAACCTGCCGCCGACACATCCCGGTTCGCACGGATCGCGCCGCCCGCGTTCGACAGTGACGCCACGTTCAATGCGATATCCATGCCACCGAGGATCGCACCGCCATCGTTCATCACGGCAGCGCTCATCTGATTCAGATTCAGCGCCGTGCCGCCAAAGAGCGTGCCGCCCACGTTGTTCACGCGCTGCGCGATGTTCAGGTCCGCCGCGCCCCCCGCAACGAGATTTGCGCCCGCGTCGTTCTCGAGCGTCTCGGCATTTACGGTCACGTCGCCATTGCCGCCGAGCGTGCCGCCTGTGTTCGTTATACCGGAGGCGGTGATTGTGGTTGCGCCTTCGCCCGCGTTGGTGAGCTTGCCGCCTGCGTTATCGATGTGCGCCGCCGTGACGGTTGTCATGCCGTGCGTACCATTGGCGCTGATCGTGCCCTGCGTGTTGGTGATAGCGCCCCCGGCATCGACGCTCAAATCGCCCGAGGTCTGCACCGAGCCACGCGTGTTGTCGATGTCGCCTTGCGTCGATATGGCAAGAGCCTTGCCGCCGTAGAGCGAACCGTCGCGGTTGACGATGCCCGAGGCCGCGTTGATTTGTGCGGCCTGCATGGCAAGGAGCGTGCCGGACGTGTTGTCGAGACTTGCGCTGGTGAGCGCGAGCGCGCCGTTGGTCTGTGCGCTGCCGCCGATGTTCGATAGTGCGCCAGTCGAGCTGACGGATAGCGTACCTGCACCCGCGTGCTGGATGGTGCCGTGATCGTTGGTGATCGATTGCGCCGAGACGTTAAGGGCGTTCGCGTTGGTCGCAATTAACCCATTCGTGTTGTCGAACGTGCCGCCCGCCTGAATCGATTGATCGGCGGTGCCGTACTGTGTGAGCGCGCCGTCATCGTTGACGAGGTCGCCAGAAGTCGTGACGTTCAGGGCGTCGCCGTTGATATCGCCATGGGAGTTATCAATCGATGTGGCCGAGACGGTGGTCGCGGCACCCGAGAGCATGCCGCCCTGATTGTTTAACGCACCGTCCGACATGACATCAAGCGCGCCGCCTGCCGTGATCGCACCGGTATGATTGTCGATGCTCTGCGCGCTGACCCAGGCATCGTCTGCTGCGGTTAGCGTTCCCTGATTTGACAGCGCGGCGGCAGTGACATTGAGCGCGCCATTGGTGCCAATGGTCCCACTTTCACCGTTCAAAAGCGCGCCTGTAGCGGTGATGTTCAATCCATCGCCGTTGAGTGAGACGATGCGCCCGCCGGCGTTACCGAGCGATGTGCTGCTGACAGTCGCGCGATGTGCGGCCTGCATCGCGCCCCGCTGATTGTCCACCGCGCCGCCAGACTGGATCGCCAGTGCGCCGTTGCTCAGGACGCTGCCCGATGCGTTCGACACAGCGCCCGGCGTGGTCACGGCAAGTGTGCCCGTGCCTGCATGCTGGACGGTGCCGTGATCGTTGCTGATCGACTGCGCCGAAATGCCGAGGTTTGACGCGTTGGTGGCAATCGTGCCGCTCGTATTATCGAGCGCGCCGCCGACGCTGATCTGCTGATCGGTGCTGCCGTATTGCGTGAGCGTGCCGCCAAGATTGACCAGATCGCCCGAGGCGGAAACCGAAAGCGCATCGCCGTCGATGTCGCCGTGGGTGTTGTCAATCGAGGCCGCTGAAACGGTTGTGGTGGAACCCGACAGCGTGCCGTTCCGATTGTTCAGCGTGCCGGTCGATAGAACATCGAGCGCGCCGCCGGTCGTGATCGAGCCTGCGTGATTGTCGAGGCTTTGGGCGTGCACGGAGGCGTCGCCCGCTGCGGTGAGCGTCCCCTGATTCGATAACGTGCCTGCACTGATGTCCAGCGCGCCGTTCGTGCCAATCGTGCCGCCCGCACCGTTGTTCAGCGCACCGGTCGTGGCGATGTTGAGTCCGTCGCTATTGAGCGAGACGATGCGCCCACCCGTGTTATCAAGCGATGCAGCATTGATATCCGCGCGTCGCGATGCCTGGATCGCGCCTTGCGCATTGTTCAGCCCGCCAGCGGCGTGTGCCACAAGCGCGCCATTCGTCACGACACTGCCCGCGACGTTCGATACCGCACCCGTCGAGTTCAGCGAAAGCGTGCCCGTGCCGGCATGCTGAATATTGCCTTTGTCGTTCGTGACAGTTTGCCCGCTAACGCTTAGATTATTGGCGTTCGAAGCAAGCGTGCCGCCCGTATTATCCAGCGTGCCACCGGCCTGTATCGTCTGATCGGTGGTGCCATATTGAGTCAGCTTGCCACCGCGATTGATAATGTTGCCAGCCGCAGCGACGGAGAGCACATCGCCTTCGATGTGGCCGCTGGTGTTATCAATCGAACTTGCTGAGATGGATGTGGCAGAGCCTGACAGCGTGCCGTTCTGATTGTTCAGCGCGCCCGCGCTTACTGCCGTCAGCGCGCCGCCCGCAGTGATAGTGCCCGCATGATTGTCGATGCTTTGCGAGCGCACCCATGCATCGCCTGCAGCGGTGAACTGGCCCTGGTTCGCGAGTGTGCTGGCAGTCACACTCAACGCGCCGTTCGTGCCAATCGTGCCGCCCGTGCCATTATTCAACGCACCGGTCGTGGTGACGGTGAGTCCGTCGTTATTCAGCGAGACGATGCGGCCTGCTGTGTTACCGAGTGATGCAGCACTAATATCCGCGCGTCGCGACGCTTGTATCGTGCCTTGCGCATTGTTCAGCCCGCCAGCGGCGTGTGCCGCAAGCGCGCCATTCGTCACCACATTGCCTGCGACGTTTGATATTGAGCCAGCCGAGTTCAGGGCGAGCGTGCCTGTGCCCGCGTGCTGAATGTTGCCTTTGTCGTTGGTGACGGCTTGACCGTCGATGCGTAGATTGGCGGCATTCGACGCAATCGTGCCGCCCGTGTTATCCAGCGTACCGCCTGCTTGTATCGTCTGGTCCGCTGCACCGAACTGCGTGAGCGTGCCGCCGCGATTCACTAGATCACCGGAGGCCGAAACCGCGAGCGCATCGCCTTCGATATCGCCGTTGGTATTGTCAATCGATGCAGCGGACACCGTTGTCGCCGCACTTGAGAACGTGCCGCCCTGGTTGTTCAGTGCGCCGCCTGATGCAACATCGAGGACGCCGCCCGCGATGATAGTGCCCCCATGATTATCGATAGTCTGTGCACGCACCCATGCATCACCTGCGGCGGTGAGTTTGCCCTGGTTTGCCAGTGTGCTTGCACTTACACTCAACGCCCCGTTCGCGCCAATCTCACCACCCGCGCCATTGTTCAGCACGCCGGTCGCGGTGATATCCAGTCCGTCGTTATTCAGCGAGACGATGCGCCCAGCCGTGTTATCGAGCGATGCGGCATTGAGCGCCAGCGCGCCTGCAGACTGCAGCGTGCCGCCTTGATTCGACAAGTCACTTGCAGCCGTGGCGTCAAGCGTGCTGCCCGACACAAGCTGGCCGCTGCGGTTCGATACATTCGCCGCCGCCACCTGAACCGACGCACCCGACATCCTGCCGCTGTCGTTGACGAGCGTGCCGGCGGCGTTTGCAACCAGCGCACCGCCCGCAGTCGTGGTCGCACCCGACGCATTCAGATCGCCGCCGCTCGCGGCAAGCGCCAGCGTACCGTTGGCTGACGTGTTGCTGCCCGCAAGGTTGATCGACGCGCCGCTAATGCTCGTGTTGCCGCCGCCTTCGGTTTGCCCGGTCGCGGTGAGTGCACCCGCAGCGGAAACCACGAGGTCACCCGCATTGGCAATCGTGCCGTCGTTGTTCACACCCGCGCCGAGCGTGCCGGTCGAGGCGATGCTGCCCGCGTTGAGCGTCGTGTTCTGCTGCGCGGCCACCACGCCGCTATTGGCAAGCGTGCCCAGCGTGCTTGCCGTAACGTTCTGCTGCGCGTAGGTCGTGCCGCTGTTGTCGATGCCATCACGCGCCGACAGCGCGAGATTGCCGCTCGCGTTGGTCTGCCCGGTGAGCACCAGCTTGCCCTGCGTGGTGAGCGTCAGGTCGCCCGCCTGCGTGGCCAGCACGCCCTTGTTCGATACTCCAACGCCATTCTCGGTCCCCACCAGAACGATGCGGTTTGCGTACATGCCGCCGAGATTGCTCACATCGATCGACACACCCGGTGCAGGACCATCGCCCGCAATCGGCGTGGCATTGAGCGTGTCATGGCTGACGCTGTTCGCGCCCGTCACCACATTGAGGTTCTTTGCATAGACCGCAGCGTTCGCCTGCACCGCCCGCGCGATCAGGTCCACCTGATCGATATCCGCCGCGTTCAGTCCCGCGCCCTGGACGCTGATGGTGCCGCGCGACACGTTAAAGCCCGAGAGCGCGCCATCGGCTGCAAAGTTCGGCGTGCCGGTCGTGAGGATGGCCCTTGACGTGTTGATGAAACCGCCGCCGTTCACGGAGATGCCGCTGCCGTTGGCAATGACAACTTCGGCGCGTTGCCCGGCCACTTCAACCCGCCCATTGATCTGGCTCGCGGCGTTGCTGTTCACCTGATTGACGATGACGCGCGCGGACTGACCGGGGCCGAAGTTTGGATTGCCGTTGATCATGCCGGCTTGCTGCGTCTGCACGATGGTGGGCGAGTTGTTCAGGATCGCGCCATTCTTCTGGACGTCGAACTGGCCATAGGTGTTCATCGACACACCCGCGCCCGAAGGCCGGTTGATGTTCACCTGCGGCAAACCGTTTTGTGTATTGATGACGCCCGGCGCGTTTGCGCCACCCGAAACGATCTGCGCGTTCGACCATGAAGGCAGCGCGCCAAGCAATGCAAGCGCCGCGAATGCGATCTGCCGCAGTGTGAAAATCATCCCCTGTGATTTTTTGCTGCGTGGGGACGTTTGCCCGGAAGTCTGGCCCGCTTCCTTACCCGTTGCCGTGGCGGTTTCCTCGACCGCGACCAGCATGTTTCTCAGTCGGCTGAAGACCAGCCGGTAATTATTCTTGTTCATCTATTCTTATTCTGCAGCGATTTTTTAACGATCGACAAAATAGCCGCAGATGAACCAAACGGGTTAAAACCGACCCTCGCCCTGAGCCAAAAACAACGCATTCGGGTAAATCGGATTTGTCCTATGGTCTGTTATTGCATGATGTGAATGGTGCTTGGTCAATATAAAGGTTATCCACAGCTTCTGGGGAGAAGGTTGTGGAGAGATGCTGGAAATGTGCGGTAACGCTTTGATTTATATGTAATCTATTTCCGTGCTTCGTGCTGGCTATAATCGCACCCCTGCTTATCAAACCTGCGACGATCAAAGCCATCGTGATCGACTCGCAAACAAATGGATTATCGCGATGAACATCTCTTCGAACACTTTAATCAACGGTATGGCCTTGATGGTATTAACTACTGCCATAAGCGCGTGCGCGTCTCAACAAACAGATGACAGTCCCAAGCCTGTCGGTCTGGCAAACCCCGCGTCAAAATACTGCATCAGCCTCGGCGGAAAACGCGAGACGCGCAAGGACGCCGCGGGCAACGAATCCAGCGTTTGCCACTTGCCGGATGGCACCGCGATCGACGAATGGACGCTCTTTCGCCGCGACCATCGCGAGCCATGAGCCTATCTCCCCACAACTTGAAGCTATGACCGTTTGCCACATGTCATAATCCGCGCAGTCCTCTCCGCGGATAACCGGGCGCAGCATGTTGAGCCGTTTCTATCGAAAGATTGGCAGCCTGCTGGGATTGCTTGCGATCCTCATGGCAACGCTCGCGCCGACGGTCTCTCATACGCTCGCGGCAAACCGCACACATGACAGCATGCAGGACGAGCATTGTTCAATGCCGTCCATGCAGGACTCATCGTCTGGGAACAACCCGGACACCGACAAGCACACCCAGCACACCCAGATGTCAGATGGCCAGGACTGCGCGTATTGCAGCCTGCTTGTCCACATGCCGGCAGTGCCGACCATCCAGGCGCTATTCGCAATTACGGTCCGGCTCACGCAACATACAGTCGCCACGCGCTTTGAAAGCGTCGTGCGCGCCGAGCCCTATACGTTCGTCCAGCCTCGCGCGCCTCCCGTTTTGTCCTGACCCGAGTCGATAGTTTTATCGCCCGTCGCGCGCCTGAAAAAGCGTCGCGCGACGGCGCGACCACGACCTGTCACCAAACTAAACGGACCATCATGCGAACCCTTTCAACGCGTCGCGCAGCGCCGCTGCTCGCGTCTTCAATCCTTTCGTCTTTAACCGCCGCTTGCTTCATGATTCCTTCGCTGGCCCGCGCACACGCGGTAGCGGGCGATCGCGTCTTTCCATCGACGATGTCGGTAGACGACCCCGGCGTCGGCGATGAAGCCAACGTCCAGTACGGTCATCAACGCGTGCCCGGCGATAACGGCGACCAAAGCATCAATACCTTCGATGTCGAATACGACAAGCTCATCACGCCGAGGCTGGCAGTATCCGTCGGCGAAACATACGTGATGCAGAACAATCCGAAGGCGCGTGGTTTCGACAACCTCGATATCGGCATGAAGTACCTGCTTTACGTCAACGAGGCGCACGAGTTCATGACATCGGTTGGATTGGATGCGGAGATTGGCGGTACAGGAAGCCGCGCCATCGCGGATAACTTCTCGACGCTTTCGCCAACACTATTCGCGGGCAAGGGCATGGGCGATCTTCCCGATTCGCTCGCGTATTTGCGCCCGATCGCCATTACCGGTGAAGCCGGGCCCGCGCTTACCACCGGTGCCGGTCAGCCGAATGCGTTCAACTACGGTTTCACCGTTCAGTACAGCCTGCCGTATCTTCAGCAACACGTGCACGACCTTGGATTGCCGCAACCTTTGTCGAATATCGTGCCGCTGGTCGAAGTGCCATTGTCGCGCAGCCAGGGGCAGACCACGGGTACGGTGAACCCGGGCTTCATCTGGATCAACCGCTACGGGCAGTTCGGCATAGAGGCGCAGATCCCGATCAATCGAGCGAGCGGATCGCACGTGGGCATTCTGGTCCAGGCCCATATCTTCTTCGATGACGTTGCGCCGAACACCATCGGCAAGCCGTTGTTCCAATGACACGGAGACCAAAAATGAAAATCCAGTATTTGACCGCGCTAGTCGTCGGACTCGCCTTTGCTGTAACGGCTTTCGCGCATGTGTTCCCGCAGAAACAGGAGCCGGGAGCAGGCGCTTCGGTCGCGTCGCCCACGCAGGTGAAGATTACGTTTGACGGGCCGCTGGAACCTGCATTCACCACGCTCACCGTCACCGATGCCGCCGGCAAGCAGGTCAACACAGCGAAGTCTTCTGTTGATGTACAACAGCCGACAGTTGCCTCCGTGGCGCTGCCGGTTCTGCCAGCGGGGCACTACATGGTGCACTGGGCGGCGGTGGCGGAGGACGGACATCGGACGCACGGCGATTATCCATTCGATGTGAAATAAGCCGCCTCGCCAGCGTTATCTCCAGCCTTGTATGAATCTAGGGCTCAAGGGACGCACGTTCTATTGCGGAGCGTGCGCCCTTGTTCAACTGCGCCACAGCTTCTATCAACGCACGCCGCAAGGTCTCGTTCGATGCCAACTCGACGCTGAATACTTCCCGACAGCCGAGCATTGCATCGACAAGGCTCGCCGGTGAGTTTCCAGCGCCTTGCACGAGCGATGTGAGTCTTTCAGCCATCGGATCATTGATTGTGTAGGCGGAACCATCGTCAGCCACGCCGCGTAAGAAAACGAACCACGCGCCCACACCAAGCGCCAGGCGCGCAATCGACTCACCGCGCGCCAAACGTGTTGAGATCGTCCCCAGCAGACGCGGGGGGATTTTCTGGCTGCCGTCCATCGCAATCTGTGCACAGCGATGCTTGAGCGCCGGATTTGCATATCGATCGAGCAACGCATCGCGGTACGCCAGCACATTGAATGTGGGCGGCACAGTCAGCGTTGGTGCAATCTCATGCGTCATCATCGAGTGGATCAGGGACCGCATGGGCGCGAAGGAAATCGCCTCATCGATAGTCGCAAAACCGCCGAGCATGGAAAGATAAGCGAGGGTGGAATGCGTGGCGTTCAGCATGCGCAGCTTGGCAAGCTCGAACGGCGTGACGTCGTCTACCAACTGTGCGCCGACGCGATCCCAAGCCGGTCGTCCGGCCGGAAAGTGATCTTCGATCACCCACTGCCGGAAGGGTTCGCACGGAACCGGGACCTCGTCGCGCAAGCCGAGCGCGCTCCATGCCGCGTCGCGATCCGCGTCCGTTGTGGACGGGACAATGCGATCCACCATGGTGGATGGAAATGCCACCTCGCGTTCTATCCACGCGGCAAGATCGGTATCGAGCGCGCGTGCGTAGCTGCAAACGACTTGCCGCAACGACGCGCCGTTATGCGAAAGGTTGTCGCACGAAAGCACGGTGAACGGCGCTACGTTTGCGTCACGCCGCGCGCCTAGCGCAGCGACGAGAATGCCCGGCACGGTGCCAGGCTCGCCGGGATTTTTCAGGTCAAACGCAACGCCGGCGTGTGCAAGGTCCACGTCGCCGGATGCCGGATCGCGGCAATAACCTTTCTCGGTGACGGTCAGCGAGACGATGCGAACGTTGGCATTGGCCAGCAGTTCGAACAGGCGCACGCGATCGTGCGGCATGGCGAGCACTTCTCTTAGCGTGCGCACAACGGTTGTCTTCACGCCCGTTGGTCCGCGTTCCACCACGCTGTAAAGACCGTCTTGCGACATCAACGTGTCACGCTTCGTGACATCGCCCTGCAAGGTCACGCCGCATATTGCCCAGTCGCCGCCTGCGGCAAGCATGGCTTCTTCGGTGTAGACAGCCTCATGCGCCCGATGAAAATTGCCAATGCCCAGATGCACGATACCGATCGCCGGCTCCGGCCAATCGCGTCCAAGCACACGGCCTTCTTCAAGCGATGCAAGCGCATCGCGGCAAAGCCTTGATTCGTTGTTCATTCGATAACCCCAAGCCGGGAAAACCCTCGATTGACGTTCACGTCTACTTGTATGGTAGCATCAAATCATCGAGGAAATCTCAAGGAAAGCTCCATGAAAATCGTTCGCGCCGATGTTATCGTCACCTGTCCGGGGCGTAACTTCGTCACGCTGAAGGTCGTGACGGACGAAGGGGTCTACGGCATTGGCGACGCAACACTGAATGGCCGCGAGCTGGCCGTGGCGTCCTATCTCAAGGAGCATGTTTGCCCAATGTTGATCGGGCGCGACCCGGGCCGCATAGAAGATATCTGGCAGCTTTTGTACAAAGGCGCGTACTGGCGACGCGGACCGGTGACCATGACAGCCATCGCGGCGGTGGACGTGGCGCTCTGGGACATCCTTGGCAAGGTTGCGAACCTGCCGCTCTACAAGCTGCTCGGCGGCGCCTCGCGCGAAAGCGTGATGGTCTACGGACATGCAACAGGGCGCGATATTCCCGAAGCGCTCGACCGTTATGCCGATCACATAGAGCAGGGCTATCAGGCAATCCGCATTCAATGCGGCGTGCCGAACATGCGGTCGGTGTATGGTGTATCGAAAGGCTCGGGCATGTACGAGCCCGCAACCAAGGGCGTAGTGGAAGAGCAGACGTGGTCGTCGGAAAAGTACCTGGACTTCGTGCCGAAACTCTTCGAAGCAGTACGTAATAAATTCGGTTTCGATACCCATCTCCTACACGACGTGCATCACCGCCTCACCCCCATCGAAGCGGCGCGTCTGGGTAAATCGGTCGAACCGTACCGGCTTTTCTGGATGGAAGATCCCACGCCCGCGGAGAATCAGGCGGGCTTCCGGCTGATCCGCGAGCATACCGTGACGCCTGTTGCGGTGGGCGAAGTGTTCAACAGCATCTGGGACTGCAAGCAGCTCATTGAAGAGCAGCTCATCGACTATATCCGCGCGACGCTCACGCATGCCGGCGGCATCACGCACCTGAAGCGCATCGCGGATTTCGCTTCGCTTTACCAGGTGCGCACGGGTTGTCACGGGCCGTCGGACCTGTCGCCGGTGTGCATGGGCGCCGCGTTGCATTTTGACTTGTGGGTGCCGAACTTCGGCGTGCAGGAATACATGGGGTTCCCGCCGGAAGCGCTCGATGTTTTCCCGCACGCATGGACGTTCGATCGCGGCACCATGCATCCCGGCGATGCACCCGGTCACGGCGTGGACATAGACGAAGCACTCGCCGCCCAATATCCGTACGACCCGGCGTATCTGCCCGTTGCGCGGCTCGAAGATGGCACGCTCTGGAACTGGTAAACGGCATCGCCGAACAGAACAACAAGGAGACAGGCAATGACGGACCAGACCAGTAATGCAATGCTCAGGCGCGTCGCGTTTGCATCGACAATAGGCACGGCCGCCGAATACTACGATTTCTTCGTGTACGGCACGGCGGCGGTGCTCGTGTTCGGCACGAAGTTTTTCCCGAGCAGCGATCCGTTGATCGGCACGCTCGCTGCATTCGCAACCTATGCGGTGGGTTTTATCGCGCGGCCGCTGGGGGGCATCGTGTTCGGACATTTCGGCGATCGTATCGGGCGCAAGAAGGCGTTGATCGTGACCATCCTGATCGTGGGTCTGGGTACGTTCGCCATCGGCTTGCTGCCGGACTATTCGCAGATCGGAATCTGGGCGCCCGCTGCATTGATCTTCATTCGCGTGCTGCAAGGGTTTGGTGTCGGCGGGGAGCAGGCAGGCGCGGTCTTGTTGACCGCCGAGTATGCGCCGCCACGAACGCGCGGCTTCTTCGCGAGTCTCGTTCAGCTCGGCGCTCCCGCAGGCTTTCTGATCCCGGCGGGAATCTTTGCCATTCTCACCGCAACGCTCACACACGAGCAACTGCTCGACTGGGGCTGGAGGCTGCCGTTTCTTGGCAGCATCGTATTGGTGGCCGTCGGGCTTTATATCCGCTTGCGGACCGAGGAGTCTCCCGTGTTCGCCGAGATCCGCAAGACGCAGGCCGTTGAATCGCGGCCGGTGGTGGAAGTCGTCAGGCAGTTCGGGCCGACCATCCTGAAGGGCGTGGGCGCGAAGCTGATCGAAGCCTGCACGTTCGCGATGTACACCATGATCGTGCTCGCCTATGGCCGCGCACATGGCATCAGCGAGAGCTTGTTGCTGCAGACGATCATTGTCGCCGTCATGTTCGAACTGATTGCGATTCCTCTCGCCGGCGCGTTGTCGGATCGTATTGGACGGCGTGCAACGTTCATTGCGGGAAGCGTGTTGCAGGTCCTGCTTGTGGTGCCGCTCTTTCATGCCATCGATAGCGGCAGCCGCCTCGCAATCCAGACGGTGATGATCCTCGGCATTACGGTTGGCCACAGTCTTTGTTATGCGCCGCAAGCATCGATGTTTCCCGAGTTGTTCCCGGCGCGCGTTCGATGCAGCGGCATTGCGCTGATCTGGCAGATTGGCTCGCTCGTGGGCAGCGGCATTCTGGGGCTCGTGGCAGTGAAGATGCTGCAGATGACCGGCGGCAGTTCCGTTGGACTGATTGCTTATGTTGCCGTGTTGGGCATTGTCTCGACTTTCTGTCTTTGTCTCCTGCCGGAAACGGCGCCTTCGCGCCGCGGAGGCGATCTCCACGACTGGGGGGCGCCGCAAGCCGAATCGGAGGTAGTCCGCGAATCACATTCTTCCCCTGTTTTTGCGGCGCGCCGCTAGACGGGCGCCGCTTGATACACGTCGCAAATCAATATCAACGGAGTTTCCCGATGCTTGCAGCCGTCCTTCACGAACCCAAACGCTTGCGTATCGATGAAGTCGATGCCCCTCAACCCCAGCCGGGCCAGGTGCAGATCCGCGTGCGCGCGGGCGGTATCTGCGGGTCGGATCTGTCGTATTACTTCAAGGGCAAGAGCGGCGACTTCGCGGTGCGCGAGCCCTTTGTGCTGGGTCATGAAGTAGCAGGCGAGATCGCGGCCCTTGGCGATGGCGTCACGGGCTTGCGCATCGGCCAGCGCGTTGCGGTGAACCCGGGACTCAACTGCGGCGAGTGCCGTTTTTGCGTGAAGGGCATGACCAATCATTGCCTGAACATGCGCTTCATGGGCAGCGCTTCGACGTTCCCGCATATGCAAGGCATGTTCCGCCAGTACATTGCGGTCGCCGCGCGGCAATGCGTGCCTGTGCCGGACACATTAGGCTTCGCGCAGGCATCGATGGCCGAACCTCTCGCAGTTGCATTACATGCGTTGAGGCATGGGGGATCGCTCGTCGGTGCAAACGTGCTCGTGGTCGGGTGCGGGCCGATCGGCTGCATCTTGTTGTCAGTGGCGCGGCGCGCGGGTGCGCATCGCCTGGTCGCGCTCGACCTTGCGCAGAAGGCATTGCAGATGGCCTCGACGCTCGGTGCGGACCAGACCGTGCTCGCGACGGATCAGGCACAGGTCGACGCATGGTCGCAGTCGCGCGGCACATTCGATGTCGTTATCGAAGCGTCGGGCAGTCCTGCCGGACTCGATACCGCGTTGCGCGCGGCGCGCGCGGGCGGCACGGTGATTCAGGTGGGAAATCTGCCCGCGGGGCAATCGCCTGTGGCCGCCAATCTCGTGATGGCGAAGGAATTGCGTTATCAGGGATCGTTCCGTTTCACCGACGAATACGCTATCGCCGCCCAGGAGATCGCCACGGGCAAGATCGACTTGAGCCCGTTGATGACACACGTCTTTCCACTCGCAGACGCGAACCACGCGTTCGAAGTCGCGCAAGACCGCAACCAGTCGATGAAAGTCCATCTGCAGTTCGACTGAAATTTATCCAGGCATTGCCAAAACGCCCAATCAAGAAGAGGCGTAGATAAGGAGACGTCCATGTTTAAAAGTCAGCGCTGGTTCGTAGTCGGCTTGCTGTTTCTCGCGGGGGTGATCAACTACCTCGATCGCGCCGCGCTTTCCATTGCCGCGCCGCTGATTCAAAAGGATCTGAACTTTTCGCATGCGCAGATGGGCATCGTGTTCAGCAGTTTTTTCATTGGCTACGCGTTGTTCAACTTCATTGGCGGCGTGGCCTCCGACAAGATCGGTGCGAAGAAAGTGTTCGGTGCTTCCATGGGCATCTGGTCGGTGTTTTGTGGCGCGACGGCGTTGGCAAGCAGCCTTGCGTCGCTCATCGTGCTGCGTGTGTTGTTCGGCATGGGCGAGGGACCGTTCAGTTCGTCCAACAGCAAGATGGTCAACAACTGGTTTCCGCGCCGCGAAGTGGCGAGCGCGATTGGCGTCGTCAGTTCCGGTACGCCGCTTGGCGGCGCGCTCGCGGGACCCGTGGTGGGGTATCTCGCCATCCGGTTTGGCTGGCGCTGGGCGTTTGTCGCAATCATGCTGCTGGGACTTTCCTGGCTCGTGTTGTGGTCGCTCACTACCACTGAAAGGCCGCAACAGAACAAGCGTGTCTCGCCCGATGAACTCGCGCTGATTATCGAGGGACAGCAGCAAGCTTCATCCATGGAGAATGCGCCCGCTGGAGAACAACCCGGCCTGCGTTTCTATCTCAGGCAGCCGATCATTCTTGCAACCGCGTTCGCGTTTTTCTCCTACAACTACGTGCTGTTCTTTTTCCTGTCGTGGTTTCCGACCTACCTCATGGAAGCGCACCACTTGTCGCTGCATGACATGAGTATCGCGACCGTGATTCCGTGGGTGCTCGGGAGCATTGGTCTTGCCGCCGGAGGCTTCATCACCGACATGATCTTGCGGATCACCGGAAAGGCGCTGCTCGCGCGGCGGATCGTTCTGTCGGTATGTCTTGGTGCAGCAGCCGTATGCGTGGGTTTCGCCGGGCGCGTTGAAAGCATGCAGGGCGCTGTTGCACTGATGTCCGTGTCCATCTTCTTTCTTTACGTCACCGGCGCGGTGTATTGGGCCGTGATTCAGGACACTGTGCGACGTGAGAATGTGGGCGGCGTGGGCGGCTTCGTGCATCTGCTCGCGAATCTGGCTGGCGTGATCGGACCCGCGGTGACGGGGTTTATCGTGCAGGCGACACACGGTGCCTACGGCAGTGCGTTCGTGCTCGCGGGCGCCGTTGCAGTGCTCGGTGCGTTGTGCTCGCTCATATGGATTCGCGAGCCGCGCGGGAGGGGCGTTGGCGCGCGGCGAGTGGTTGTATCGTAGGCTTGCGAAGGGTCGGCCGGAACTGATTGGCAAACGCCGCGTGGTAGTATGGTAGATGACAAGCCGTGCTTTTATGCACCGCTTGCCGCCTATTTACTTCTTCGTTCAGATACCGGTATGGTGATAAAAAAGGTTCTGTCGGCTTCGTTGCGGCAAGCCGCTTCCCCGGCACATGGCACGAACGAAAGCGCGAGCGCTGCATCTACGCTGATCGCGCCAGTCGCTTCCGGCCGTGGCCGCGGGCGTGTATCGGAATCACGAATCGCGTTACCCAATTTGCGCGGCCAGCTTCAGATCGATTCCCACGAACCCATCGGCAAGCAGATCTTTCGCGCGTTGCGCGAAGCGATTTTTTCCGGCTTGCTCGTGCCTGGTACGCCGCTGTCCGAAACGGAAGTATCGGAGATGTTCGATGTATCGCGGCAACCGGTGCGCGAGGCGTTCATCAAACTCGTCGAGTCTGGCGTGCTGCAGGTCTTGCCTCAACGCGGAACCTTCGTCAAGAAGATATCGCCAAGACGCGTGCGCGAAGGCCGATTCATTCGCGAAGCCATTGAAGCAGCGGTCGCACGCAAGGCGGCCACGGAAATCACGGCGGCGCAACTCGCGGATCTCGCCGATAATTTGCGCGAGCAGAAAGTCGCGGCAAAGATCAACGACACCTCCGCCTTTCTCGCGCTCGACGAACGATTTCATTTTTTGATCGCGCAATCCATCGATTGCGTGGCCGCGTGGGACACGATCCAGGACATCAAGGCTCAAATGGACCGCGTGCGTTACCTGAGCTTGCCGGACGTGTCGCCGCTGGAGTTGCTCATCAAGCAGCACGCGCGGATTGTGAGCGCGCTGAAGGCGCATGACGCCGACGGCGCCGAGGAAGCCATGCGTGCCCACCTGCGCGAGATCCTCACGTCGCTCAAGCCGGTTGCCGAGCGCAATCCCGACTGGTTCGAGCCGGACGAGCCCGAGCGGGTTCAATTGACCACATAGCAGCGTGTTCAAGAAAGCCGTCCGCCGACATTCCACATCCCGAAACAACACGGACTCAGCGCCGCTCGACGGGCCGCGAAGCCTGCTCGCCGGCTGCAAAACCAGACCCAAAACCGGTGGTTAAATCCCTTCGAAAGAAAAATGAGGCAAAATTCAACAGTTAACTGCAATCGAGCATAGCAATCAAGCCGGTTTGTGACGTGACAAGACCGGCGGCGTTTCAACCTCTTTCTTTTTTCTCGGATTAGCGATGAGCACCCAACAACCCACGATCATCTACACCCTGACTGACGAGGCTCCGCTGCTGGCGACCAACGCCTTTCTGCCGATCATCCGCACGTTCACCGCGCCGGCGGGAATCAACGTTACTACGAGCGACATCTCGGTTGCTGGCCGTATCCTGGGTGAGTTCCCCGAGTTCCTGACCGAAGAGCAACGCGTACCGGACAACCTCGCCGAACTCGGCCGCCTGACGCTCTTGCCCGAGACCAACATCATCAAGCTGCCGAACATCAGCGCGTCGCAGCATCAGTTGATCGGCGCAATCAAGGAACTGCAGGGCAAGGGCTACAAGGTTCCTGATTTTCCCGAAGATCCCAAGACCGACGCGGAAAAAGCCATTCGCCAGCGTTATTCCAAGTGCCTTGGCAGCGCCGTAAATCCCGTGCTGCGCGAAGGCAACTCCGACCGCCGCGCGCCCGCCGCCGTCAAGAACTATGCGCGCAAGAATCCACACAGCATGGCCAAGTGGAGCATGGCTTCGCGCACTCACGTGGCGCACATGAAGCACGGCGACTTCTATCATGGCGAGAAGTCCATGACCATCGACCGCGCGCGCGACGTCAAGATGGAACTTGTCACGAAGAGCGGCAAGACCATTGTGCTCAAGCCGAAGGTGTCGCTGCTGGATGGCGAGATCATCGACAGCATGTTCATGAGCAAGAAGGCGCTGTGCGATTTCTACGAAGAGCAGATGGAAGATGCGCGCGAGACCGGGGTGATGCTGTCGCTGCACGTGAAGGCCACCATGATGAAGGTCTCGCACCCCATCGTTTTCGGTCACGCAGTCAAGATCTTCTACAAGGATGCATTCGCCAAGCACGGCAAGCTCTTCGATGAACTCGGCGTCAACGTGAACAACGGTCTCGTCAACCTGTACGACAAGATCGAAAGCCTGCCGAGTTCGAAGCGCGAGGAAATCATCCGCGACATGCATGCCTGCCACGAGCATCGTCCGGAACTCGCAATGGTCGATTCCGCCAAGGGCATCTCCAACCTGCACGCGCCGAACGACGTGATCGTGGATGCCTCCATGCCCGCGATGATTCGCATTGGCGGCAAGATGTGGGGCGCCGACGGCCGTCCGAAAGACACCAAGGCGGTGATTCCGGAAAGCACGTTTGCGCGTATCTATCAGGAGATCATCAACTTTTGCAAGACCAACGGCAACTTCGATCCGGTCACCATGGGCACCGTGCCGAACGTCGGTTTGATGGCGCAGCAGGCCGAGGAATATGGTTCGCACGACAAGACCTTCGAAGTGCCGGAAGCGGGCGAGGCGAGGATTGTCGATATTGCGACGGGCGAAGTGCTGTTGACGCAGAACGTGGAAGAGGGCGATATCTGGCGCATGTGCCAGGTCAAGGATGCGCCGATTCGCGACTGGGTGAAGCTGGCCGTCACGCGCGCGCGCAACTCGGGCATGCCGGCGATTTTCTGGCTGGACCCGTACCGTCCGCACGAAGCCGAGATGATCAAGAAGGTCGAAACGTATCTGAAGGATCACGATACGACTGGCCTGGACATTCAGATCATGTCGCAGGTTCGCGCGATGCGTTACACGCTCGAGCGCGTCATTCGCGGTCTCGATACGATTTCGGTGACGGGTAATATCCTGCGTGATTACCTGACCGACTTGTTCCCGATCATGGAACTCGGAACCAGTGCAAAGATGCTTTCCATTGTTCCGCTGATGGCCGGTGGCGGGATGTATGAAACGGGTGCGGGCGGTTCGGCTCCCAAGCATGTCAAGCAACTGGTTGAGGAAAACCATCTGCGTTGGGACTCGTTGGGCGAGTTCCTGGCGCTGGCTGTGTCGCTTGAAGATTTGGGCATCAAGACGGGCAACGGGAAGGCGAAGGTTCTTGCCAAGACGCTTGATGCCGCGACTGGCTTGCTGCTTGAGAACAACAAGAATCCGTCGCCCAAGACTGGGCAACTGGATAACCGCGGCAGCCAGTTCTATCTGGCCATGTACTGGGCGCAGGAATTGGCCAAGCAGACCGACGATGCCGAGTTGGCTGGGCTGTTCGCGCCTTTGGCCAAGCGCTTGACCGACGACGAGGCGACCATTGTTGCCGAGCTGGCTGCGGTGCAGGGAGCGCCGGCTGATATTGGCGGGTATTACAAGCCGGAAGTTGAGAAGCTCGACGCTGTCATGCGGCCCAGCAAGACGCTGAATGCGGCTTTGGGAAGCGTGAAGGCTTAATAAAAGGCGACGAAACTCGCCGTCAAGGTTAAGGGCGGTTTTTAGCTGACTTATTGTTCAAGCGGGGCTGCTTCGGTAATAGCCGAAGCAGCCCCGCTTTGTTTCGCACATTTGTCAGCCTCCAAACTACGCAAGATGCAAGGCCCGTTCAAAATCGAGCTTGACGAAACCGGCGCTGTCTTTTTTCGCCAGAAGTTTTGCGGCCGATGCGGCAGCACTGAGTTCCGAGGCGCTGCGAGCGGCAAACGACGGGACAACAATCGCGCCCACGGATAATCGAACGAATCCGAAAAATGCCTGACGGCCCGAACGGTCTTCGCCCGCTATACCGCCCGCGCGTTTGTCTTCTGCGCGGTAGAAGTCGATTATCGCGAGATTGAACGCCTGAATGGCGCGACGCAGCCGGATTTCCCAGTCCTCACTCTGAAAGAGCGCCAGAAAATCATCCCCGCCAATGTGGCCGAGGAAATCACGCGTTGGTTCGCATACCGATCCAAGTGTGGACGCTGCCATCTTGAGCAACTCGTCGCCTTGCCAGTATCCGTACCGGTCGTTGAAGGGCTTGAAGTGATCGAGATCCGCATAGCACGCGACGAACGTCGCACCGTTGGCAATGAGCCTGTCAATATGCGCGCCGAGCGGAAGGTTGCCGGGGAGAAAGGTCAATGGGTTGGCGTGCCTGGCCGACTCCAGACGAAGCTCCGTCACGGCGCGAACAACGCTGATGCCGGGCACGAGTCCGACGCAACGCGCTTGTTCCATGACAATGAAACCATCGGACAAAATATGCTGCTCGTCGCCGGTCAGGAGCCGTGCAACCTGGTCGATGCTCGCCGTGCGCTCCAGCAGTACCGGCTCGCGATTGGCGAATTGCATGCAGGGCCGTTTTCCAAACAATTCCCGGTGGTAGGGCAATGCATATTGATCCATGAACGACCGCCGATTGATCAAGGCGACGGGCCTGTCATTGTCGAGCACCGGTAACGCATGGAGCGCGGGATGCAGGTTGAACAACTGCACGACATCGTCGTTGTGCGAGCGGACGGTCACGTGCGGCGCTTCAACCAGCAGGGCGTCGAGAAAGGTGCTTGCTTCGTTTGCGCGAACAGCAGAGTGCGTTCGTCCGGGATAGACGGCGATCTGGTGCGAGTCCAGCGTGCTTGAAGCGGCTCTCGGAATCGTGAGTAAAGGCGTGGCCGAAGGACGCCCGAGCAGAAATCCTTGACCATACGATATGCCGAGATCGCGGGCGATCCTGAGATCGGAATCATGCTCGATGCCTTCAGCAATCAAATGCGAACCGCTCGCGCGCGCGAAGGCGACCATCGATTTCACGGCTTCGAACTTGAGTGCATCGCGTGCAATTCCGTGAATGAAAAACCGGTCCACTTTGACGAAGTGCGGCGCGAGATGAACCCATAAACTCATCGAAGCATTTGCCACGCCGTAGTCATCGAGCGCGACCTTGTAGCCAGCCTTGCGCATCGATTCCATCAAGGTGCCGAACTGCTGCAGATTGGCAATGTCGCTTTGCTCGGTCAGCTCGACCACCAAAGGGTGCGCATTCGCGTCAACGAGGTTGGAGAGAAGCGTCTCGCGTTCCGTGGAAAAGAGCGACTGAATTGCGGCTGCACTGTAATTGATGAAGAGAAGAGTGTCTTTCGGTGCGGCTGCGTAGCCAGTGATCGCGAGGCGTACCGCGGCGTGTTCAAGTTCGACGGAAAGGCCCTCGCGTTTCGCTTGCGCAAAGAGCGCCTGCGGAAACTCCAGCGGCGTTTCGGCAGGACCGCGCAGCAACGCTTCATGACCAATGACAACGCCATCCGCGAGCCTGACAATGGGCTGGAATATTGCGGATAGCCGGTGTGAATCGATAAGCTCACCCACGAGCAATGAATGGGCGGTCCCTGCCGGCAATAACTGAGGTGAAGGCATGTACGAGATTCAAGTGTGCGGTTTGAAAATCTTTTGGCGAACTCTATAAAACGCCACTTGAATCACACTTCTTCTTCGAGAAGGTCTAGTGCAACGACGATGACGTACAAGCGTCATACCGAAGGTTTGTGACGGTATCGTGAACGAAAGGTGTCAGCGCCGAGTCGCGGGCCGTGCCCTCAATCACACAACGCGGTGCATGCTCTTGCGCGCCGGCGCTTTCGAGTGAACCATCCGTCCAGCCGCACCAAGCTTCCGCTCCGGTGAACGAGATTGCGGTGACTTCCCGCATTTTCGTGTTCGGCTGCCAAACCAGCTCATGTGCCTTGGCCCGCGTGGCAGATCAGGTCGTCTGCATGTACCTTGCTGCAAGCGGGCGGCGACTCGTTCCGGGCAATGCAAGACCGCGAAGCGGCCTTGCATCGTCGCGCAACTTGAATACCGCCACGGCATCGCGCAGCGAACTCGCCTGCTCCGCGAGCGCATGCGCGGCCGCTGACGCTTCTTCCACGAGCGCCGCATTTTGCTGGGTCACTTCGTCCATTTGCGTGACGGCCGTGTTGACTTGTTCGATTCCCGTGCTTTGCTCTTGCGAAGCCGAAGAAATCTCGCCCACGATATCCGTCACTCTCTGCACGGATCCGACAATGTCCACGATGATTCGCCCCGCGCCGCTGACCAGTTCCGAGCCGGCATTCACGCGTTCCGTGGACTGGGCGATCAGGTTCTTGATCTCCCTTGCAGCCGTGGCGCTGCGCTGGGCGAGCGTGCGGACTTCGGCTGCCACGACCGCGAATCCACGGCCCTGCTCGCCAGCACGAGCCGCCTCTACCGCTGCGTTGAGCGCAAGGATGTTGGTCTGGAACGCGATCCCGTCGATTACCGCAATGATTTCGGCGACCTTGTTTGAACTGTCGGAAATGCCGTGCATTGTCTGCACCACTTCGCCCATCACATTACCGCCGCGCGCTGCGGTGCTCGACGCTTCGTCGGCGAGCGCGGATGCGTGGCGCGCGTTGTCGGCGTTCTGGCGCACCGTGCCGGTGAGTTCTTCCATGCTGGCCGCGGTTTCTTCCAGCGCGGCGGCCTGCTCTTCAGTGCGCGACGACAAGCTCAGATTGCCTGCTGCAATCTCGGCGCTCGCAGCGGCCACGCCTTCAGCGTTCTTGCGTACCTTGGCAACGACTTGGGAAAGACTTGACTGCATGTCTTTCAGAGCGATGAGCAATTGCGCAATCTCGTCCTTGCCGCTGGAGTCGAAGTCGAGCGAAAGGTCGCCGGTCGCAACGGCGCGCGCGCAGCCGAGCGCCCGGCTGAGCGGACGCGAGACCGAGCGGCTGAACAGGAAGCCGCCGATCATCGCGAGCGCCAGCACGGCGAGCATCAATGAGACGCTGATCTCCGTGGCGTGACGCGCCTCGATATCCGCGAATTCCGCGACTCGCGCGCTATCCGCGGAGATTTTCTTCGCGGCCTGTTCGAGCAATTCCGCAGGGGCGCGGTCCACGCCGGCGACCGCCTTGTCGCCGGCATACGGGTCGAAATCGGCGGCTTTGAATGCATCGAGCCCTTTACGATAACCCTGGCCCATCGAAATGTGCGCGTCCGCGAATTTTTCGATCAGCGCACGGCTTTCACCTTCGGGCAACCTGGCCCTTAACTCCGAGGCAAGCCCGTTGACGGTCTTTTCGCGGGTCTGGAACGCGCTCCAGTATTGATCGAGTTTTACCGGGTCCTTGCCGCGCAGCAGCGTGTCCTTCCATTCCTGGACCTGCAGCTTGAAAGCGACCAGGGTGGCCGACACCATCCGTTCGTTGGCGACGTTCTGCTGCACGGTGTTCCGGTACGCGTCGATTGACTGGTTGAGTGCAAAGATGCCGTAAAGCGCGCCGGCAAGCATAAGGAGCAAAGCGGCGGCGAAGGCTAACGGGATTTTCAGGCTGAGTTTCATGGGAGTCGCAGAGGGGAGGCCGCGAGGATTACGCGGTGGCTCACGCCTTAACGGCACAAACGGGCGAATCTGAAGCGGCTCCCGACGTCTTACGTGCCGCTTGCCGCCGCTTGCTCCTCGCGCGCATATTGCGTGGGAGGACGCCCGACGTGTCGCGTGAAGGCGACGCTGAAGGTGCTGGCGGAACCGTAGCCAACGCGCTGTGCAATCTCCGCGACGCGGCCCTCATTACGGCGCAACAGATCCTTCGCCAGCGCCATGCGCCACGTGAGCAGATATTCCATGGGCGCCACGCCGACCGCGCGGCTGAATCGTTCGAAGAAAGCCGAGCGCGAGAGCGCCGCCTTCCTGGCGAGTTCAGCCACGGTCCATGCCCGCGTCGGATGTTCGTGCATGCCGCGAATCGCAGCCGCGAGGCGGCCATCGGACAGTCCGCGCACGAGGCCCGGCGGTGCGTCGGTTGTTGCTGCAGATCGCAAGGCCTCAATCAGCAGCACTTCAAGCAGCCGCGACAGCACGACCTCGCGCGCGGGCCGCTGCTCGCGGGTCTCGTCCCGCACGAGTTGCACGAGCGTGGCGAGCCGCTGTTCGCCGCGCACGTGAACGAGTTGCGGCAGCAGCGAGACGAGCAGGGACGCATCCGGCGAACCAAAGCTGCAGTGGCCGGCCATCATGCGTGCGTCGATGGACCTGTCCGGGTCGCCGAGTCTGAATTCGTTGTTGCCGAGCGCAATGGGCGCCAGCGTCTCGACGTTCGGCGAGGGCGGCACGAGGCTGGACATTGCGACGCCATAAGCCGCGGGAATCAGCACGAAGTCACCCGAAATGAGCTCGAGTGGCTCATGCCCGTCGATAGCGATGCGGCACCCGCCCTCGAGGATCACGCAATAGAACGGCTGGCCGGTATCGGAGCGGTTGACGTGCCAGGGGCTTGCGCCGAAAACCAGTTTGGAAAAACGCGCGCTGGGTTGCAGCAGCGTCACGACTTCAGCCAGCGGATCGATCATTGCCGGACTCCTGCAAATGAAATTTGGATTTTTGATTGTAGCGAGTACGTTCGCGGCGGTCTATCGTATGGACATGTCACGCTCAATCTCATAAAGGAGTTCTCATGAAAACCGTGCTGATCACTGGCTGTTCTTCCGGATTCGGCCTCGAGATCGCCCGCTATTTCCTGGCCCGCGACTGGCAGGTCGTCGCCACGATGCGCACGCCGCGCGCGGACGTGCTGCCGCCGTCGGAGCGCCTGCGCGTGCTGGCGCTGGATGTCACCGATCCGGAGAGCATCCGCAAGGCTGTCGAGGCGGCTGGCCCGCTCGACGTCCTTGTCAACAACGCGGGCTTTGGGGCGGCATCTCCGGCAGAGGTCACACCCATTCCAACGATACGCGCGATCTTCGAGACCAACACCTTCGGCACGATTTCCATGACGCAGGCGGTGCTGCCTCAGTTTCGGGAACGCGGGGATGGCGTCGTGGTGAACGTGACATCGAGCGTGACCTTGAAGGCGCTTCCCCTGATCGCCGCGTATAGCGCGAGCAAGGCTGCGGTGAACGCGTTCACCATGTCGCTGGCGCTGGAAGTCGAGCAGTTCGGCGTGCGTGCGCGACTGGTGTTGCCAGGCCGTGCGCCCGATACCCGCTTTGGAGACAACGCACGGGCCCACATGCAAGGCTTTGATCACGAGGCCTACGCCGACCTCGCCAAGCGGGTTCTTGAGGGGCTGCAGGACACGTCTTCACCGGTCACGCACGCACAGGATGTCGCGGAAGCCGTATGGCAGGCGGCGACCGATCCGTCGTCCCCGATGCGTATTCCGGCCGGTGCTGACGCGCGTGCGTGGGCGGCCGAGGCCCGCTGACCGGCCACGCGCCATATGCAACGCCATTCGATAAATTCGACAAGGAAATTGATATGCACGACAAACCTGTTGCGCTCGTCACCGGGGCCAATCAAGGAATTGGTCTTCAGATCGCGAAGGATCTCGTGGCGCGCGGCCTGACGGTGCTGGTCGGATCGCGCAATCCCGAACGCGGCGAGGCCGCGGCCACGGAAATCGGCCCGGATGCCCTCGCGCTCCAGCTCGACGTAACGGACGCGGCGTCGATTGCATCCGCGGCAGAGCGCGTTCGAAACGAGTTTGGCCGCCTCGACGTCCTCATCCAGAACGCAGCCATCTCGAACACGAACACGCAGCCCGGTCAATCTGTTGAGGAACACGCGAAAAGGACGCGCCCGAGCAACGTGCCGCTCGATGAAATGCGCGCGGTATGGGACACCAATGTGTTTGGCGTGCTCGCCGTGTATCAGGCAATGCTGCCGCTTCTGCGCAAGACGCCGGGCGCTCGCATTGTCAACGTGTCGAGTGGCGTTGGGTCGTTGACGATGAACTCGGACCTGGCCTTTCCGTACCGCGCGATCTTCGGTCCGGTCTACCCGGCGTCAAAGACGGCTCTGAATGCCTTGACGGTCGCGATGGCCGCTGAACTCGAGCCGGAGGGGATCAGGGTCAATGCTGTCTCGCCGGGTTATACGAGGACGAACCTCAACGGATATTCGGGCACGCAGACTGTCGAGCAAGGCGCGCTTGAGGTAGTGCGTGTGGCGCTGTTGGGCCCGGATAGCCCAACGGGAATGTTCACGCGCTGGGAAGGTGAAACGATCCCGTGGTGATGCCGTTTAGGCGCGTGCTCGCCGGGCAACGTTCGGCAATGTCGAATTCCCCGGGGAGCAGCTGCCCGGGAATTTCAGACTCCCTTCAACATTCCCCCATCGACAAAATAAGTCGACCCTACGCTGTAACTTGCCTTGTCCGAGCAAAGAAACACGACGAACCCTGCCAGTTCTTCCGCCGATGCAAACCGCCTGATAGGCGCATGTTCGTCGGCGACCTTTTGCAAATGTCCCTCCCAATCGCCGCCTGAATCCTGCGTCAACTGCCTGGCCGTCTTGATCCAGTCCGGCGTGAGCACGAGGCCTGGGTTGATCGTATTCACGCGAATATTGTCCTTGATGAACTCGTTCGCCATGTTCTTCGACAGCATCATCAGCGCCGCTTTCGTCACGTTATAAATCGGCTCGTACCCGAGCGGTTGCGTCGCGCAAATCGATGCGTTGTTGAGGATCGCGCCGCCGCCGCGCGCTTTCATCATTGGCACCAGGCCGCGTGCCAGGCGCACGGCAGCCATGACATGCAGGTCCCAATACGCGAGCCATTTTTCATCCGGTGCATCCATGATCGTCTCGTTGCTGCCCGTGCCCGCGTTATTGAAAAGAATATCCGCGCCACCAAAATTTTCCGCGACTGCGGCGACCAGCGTGTCGACTCCCTCGGCAGTCGCCACGTCGCAGGCAACGCCTACGGCTTTAACACCGAATTTATCGGCGATACTCGCGGCCGCTTGCACCAACCGTTCCTCATTGCGCGCCGCCAGGAGCAGGTTGGTTCCTTCCGCTGCAAACGCTTCAGCCACGGCAAGCCCTATGCCCACGCTTGCGCCCGTCAACACTGCCACCTTCCCGCACAAATTCAAGTCCATTTTCCTTGTCTCCGTCATGAGTAAGTCAAACCGTGGCACTAAGCCGTTAAACCGATCAACTCCGCAACGCCGCCTCGATAGCGCCAAGCCAAAGCGCGGCTGCGTGCGCGCCAGGATCGGCGAAACCTAGCGCGCGATCACCGACGTAACTCGATCGTCCAAGTCGTGGATGCATGTGTGCGGTAGCGGCAGCGCCCTGAGTCGCGGCATCGACGGCGGCCTTCAATGCATCAATGGCGCCTGCGCCTTCAGCAAGCGTGGCGTCCAGCGCGACAGCGGCGGGAAGCAGTGCATCGACCATCGTCCGGTTGCCTGCTTGAGCGCCGCCCAGTTCCATTACGCCCGAAACGGCGGCAGTGAACGCCGCCGACCAGGCTTTCGCATCTGGCTCGTGCGTTTTATCCAACGCCGCGGCGGCGCGCAACAGCATCACCGCATACAGCGGTCCCGATGTGCCGCCGACCACGCGCCGTATCGTCGCCGACATGGTCCGCAGTACGTCGGCGGGCGCGCTCTCGGAAGGGTAGGTATCGATTTCCTGGAGGATGCTGTGCGCCGCGCGCGACATGCTGATGCCAAGGTCGCCGTCGCCGACGCGCTGATCCATCTCGGTCAACACAGATTCAGCGTCGAGCAGGCGAGTGCATGCGGCTTCGATAGCTCGCTTCAACGCCGACTCGCGCGAGAGCCGCGCGCCGCTTTCCACAATGGGCGCGGCAGGCGCTTCCTTGACCGACGTCCTTGCAACGCGCCCGCTCAACGCGGGCCACGCGCTGGTGGTCGTGGGTGCATCGAGCCGTGCGAGTCTTTGATCATCTACGCGCATCAACGTGAGCGATACACCCGCCATTTCGAGCGCGCTGAGGAACGTGCCCGACCACGCGCGCTCCACGTTTATACCCCTTGTGGCAAGGGCCCGAAGCGCCGATCCAGCAACAATGCTCAATTCGCTCAATGGCGTGCCACCCAGATTGTTCACGAGCAGCGCGACGCGATCGCCGGACGTAAGCGACAGGTCATCTATGATCCTTGCAAGCAGGCGTTCGACGACCACATCAGCGCGTTCGAGCACGCCGCGCTCTATGCCGGGTTCGCCGTGAATGCCTAGACCCCATTCGATTTCATCGTCGGCGAGGGTGAAGCCGGGTGTGCCCGCAGCGGGCACGGTGCACGGCGTGAGGGCCACGCCCATGGTGCCAAGCGACAGAGCCGCGTCCCGTGCCGCCTGCGCGACTTCGTTCAAGGGCAAACCTTCGGCCGCTGCTGCGCCCGCTATCTTATGAACGAATACGGTGCCCGCGAGCCCGCGCCGCCCGGCATGTTCGCCGTTGGCGGACAGCGCGACGTCGTCAGCGACGATCACCATCTCGGCCGCGATCCCCTCAGCGCGCGCGATCTCCGCAGCGAGTCCAAAGTTGAAGCGGTCGCCGGTGTAGTTCTTCACGATCAGCAACACGCCGGCAGGACCGGCGACGGCGCGAATGGCGTCGAGCACGGCATCGGTAGAAGGCGATGTGAAGACTTCGCCGGCAACCGCCGCGCTCAGCATGCCCGGACCAACGTAACCCGCATGAGCGGGCTCGTGACCCGAGCCGCCGCCCGAGATCAGCGCGACTTCGCCACGCGCGGCGGCGGCCTCTGCGTCGGCCCGCACGATGATGGTGCTGCCTTGCAGCAACGACAGGCCGGGGTTGAATGCAGCAAGTCCGTCGAGCAGTTCCGGCACGACAGTGGAGACATCGTTGATGAGCTTTTTCATGTCCGATTCTTTCCTTGAAAGCCGCGGATCCGCGGCACGGGCACGTGACCGATGCAATACATGATAAGGCAGCGGACGCATGGAACCTTCGCTTCCTGCCGACGTATTGTGCGCTTAGTCATTCGCGTCATATCGATAGCATTTTGATTGTTCGTTTGAGCCGACGAGTGTATTCGTCGGCACCTACTATTTCCCGCGATACACCGCGCCTATAGTCAGTCCAAGCCCACGCCACTGATGTCAACGGCTACGGGAAGTGCTTGATCCCTGGAGACTGGACTGGACTTGATTGCAGGCCCGG
Organism: Caballeronia sordidicola; assembly: GCF_001544455.2. Lineage (GTDB taxonomy): Bacteria > Pseudomonadota > Gammaproteobacteria > Burkholderiales > Burkholderiaceae > Caballeronia > Caballeronia sordidicola. The sequence goes on along the minus strand of NZ_FCOC02000015.1, from coordinate 27,286 downwards.
TCCAGTCACACACGAACTTACTGAGCAGGACTGACATGACAAAACTCACTGGAAAAATCGCCGTAATCACGGGCGGAAACAGCGGCATGGGTCTGGCGACCGCGCGCCTTTTTGCTAAAGAAGGCGCTAAGGTCATCATCACGGGCCGCCGGCAGAAAGAGCTGGATGAAGCGGTGGAAAGCATCGGCGCAAATGGCGAAGGCGTGCTGGGCGATGTCGCGAAGCTGTCCGATCTGGACAAGCTGCACGACCATGTCAAAGCGAAATATGGCCGCGTTGATATCATCTTTTCGAACGCGGGCGTGGGCACGCTTTCGCCCGTTGATCAGGTAACGGAAGAGCAGTTCGACGAAACCTTCGACATCAATGTGAAGGGTACGTTCTTCGCGGTGCAAAAGCTGCTTCCGTTGGTGCCGGACGGCGGTTCGATCATTCTGAATGCATCGATTGCCTCGACCAAAGGCATGGAAGCGTTCAGTGTTTATTCGGCCACGAAGGCGGCCGTGCGGTCATTGGCGCGGACATTGACGTCGGATCTCAAGGCACGCAGGATCCGTGTGAACGCAATCAGCCCGGGTCCTATCGATACGCCGATTTTCGGGAAGACAGGGCTGACTGAAGAGCAGATTGAAGGCTTCAAGTCGGGTATCACGTCACAGGTGCCGCTAGGCCGCATTGGTCTTTCCGACGAAATCGCCAAGCCGGCATTGTTCCTTGCGTCGGATGACAGCAGCTATATTTCCGGCATTGAACTCACTGTCGATGGCGGGATGGCTCAAGTCTAAGGAAGCCAGGTGGTGATGAGCGGTATCGCCAGGTCGGCGATGCTGCTCTTCGCGTTGACGCTTAAATTGCTTTAGCGGTTGCCCGCCCAATCGACGCGCTCGAAATATGCATCGCGCGTCCGGCGAGAAGTCCTAACAATGCCATGACCAGACACAGCGCCGCGCAAATCGCCAGCGCCGCAGTCCAGTTTCCTGACGCATCGTGTAAGCGGCCAACAAGGGGCGGACCCGCGGCCGCAAGCAGATAACCAACGCACTGGCTCATTCCCGATAACGCCGCCGCCTGATGTGAACTGCTGGCGCGCAAGCTGACAAACGCCAGCCCGAGTATGATCGCGGCGCCGGCGCCGAGACCAAAGAAAATGATCCAGAGCATCGCTAACGCCGGGACCAGAAGCAGCCCGAACAGGCCAACCATGCTGATGATCGACGCGATAAAAGCAGCCATGCGCTGATCCTTCATCTTCCGGACGATGGGCAGTAGCAGCAAACCCGGGACCGCTGTCGCAAGTTGCAGGACACCGTGTAACGAGCCGGCCTTATCGGATGAAAAACCGGCATCGTGAAGAATCGCGGGAAGCCAGCTTACCGCGACGTAGTAGACGAACGAGTTCAGCCCAAGGAACAGCGTCACTTGCCAGGCGAGCGCGGAGCGCCATACTTCGCCGCCATGAGGAGGCGTGGCGGTGTCCTTGGCCGGCGATGTCCGGTTGCGCAGTTGTGGCAACCATATCAATGCGGCTACAACGGGCAGTACGATCAATACGCCTATGACCAGCCGCCACTCCGAGTTGAAAAGATGCGCAAGCGGAATGGCGATAACCGAGGCAATGGCTGCGCCCACGCCCATCGTCAGTGCGTAAGCGGAGGTGAGGGTGACGGTTTTATCGGGGAAATCGCGCTTGAGCAAGCTTGGCAGCAGCACGTTCCCCAACGCAATGCCGCCGCCAATGATCGCGGTGCCAAGATAAAGGCACCAGACCGCGCCCGCCGAGCGCAAGGCAATGCCGGCGCCAATCAAAACCAGCGCGGCAAACAACGAACGTTCGAGCCCGTACTCGCGAGCGACACCCGCTGCAAAAGGTGAAACGATTGCAAATGCAAGCAGGGGCAAAGTAATCAGCATGCCCGCTTCGGTCGCCGTCATACCGGCATTCGCGCGAATCATGCCGAGCAACGGCGCCACGCCGGTAAAAGGCGCGCGCAAATTCGCGGCGATCAAGAGAATGCCAAATATCAGCAACGCCGGCCGCGCGGCACTTGGTAAAGGACTGGACTGAGATTTCACGATGAGTTCGATCCGACTTTGACAAGCCTTAAGACTAACCATTGGCTGCGAATACGAATCTGGAGATAATGACAAAATAGTTCTAAAAACGGTCAATGACGGATGTCGGTTCTTCGCGCCACCCTGACGAGCTTTGATCCCGACACCATGCATCAGCCCGCTAACGCGGTGCGCGTGGATGTCGTGGAAAATGAGAGCGAGTTGCCGATGCATCGGCATAGCAAGGGACAACTCGTGGTTGCGCTGCGTGGCGGCGTGACGTGCGAGGTGTCGGATGGTTTATGGATGGTGCCCCCGCAATGCGGCGTCTGGGTGCCCGGTGGCATGTTGCATAGCAACCGCGTAACCGCAAACGGCCGTCTCTGTTTTCTTTACGTCGATCCGGCAGCGGCCGCGTTGCCGCAGACATGCTGCACGCTTTCGCTGACGCCATTGTTGATTGAATTGATTCAACGGCTTGCCGCACTTCCGCAAGTCTACGACGTCGTCGGTCCGACCGGCCGGCTTGCAAGCGTGTTGCTCGACGAACTCACGCAGATGAAAACCGAGCGGCTTCATTTGCCTATTTCATCCGATGCAAAACTGCGCCATATCGCCAATGCGCTGACCACTGATCCCGCCGACCGCAGTACCGCAGCCGAGTGGGGTGCAAGAGTTGCCATGAGCGAACGCACGCTGACGCGCCTCGTGCTGCGTGAAACCGGCATGAGCTTTGGCCGATGGCGCCAGCAACTGCATATCATCATCGCGTTGCAGCGGCTTTCAGAGGGTGCCCTGGTACAACGCGTTGCCGAGGACCTTGGCTACGAATCGGTCAGCGCATTCATCACCATGTTCAAGAAGGCGTTAGGCAAACCACCGGCGCGCTATTTCTCCGACAAGGACGATGGAACAGATGCTTAAAAAACTTTCTTTTTAGCTTTCATTTATATTTCAAATAAATATAAAATGCGTTCAATCCAATTTGATCGGGGCGCGCATGTCACCTTTTACCAAAGCAGCCGCTACGCTGGCGGGCTGCATCGGAGCTTTTGCAATGGTTGTCTGTATTGTGGAGGTGCTGGCGAATTAAGACGACGCTTAAAGCGCGTCAGGAGCGCGCCTACGCCGATGGTCAAGTCCACCGGCGTAGCCGCGAATGGCTCAATGATGATAGCGATACTCCTGCGTTCGCCCACCATATCCGTACGACGCCGCCCTGACGTCTTCCACATAGATATAGCTCTCTTCGTGCAGTTCGCCCAGGATCCGCGCGAACCCTGCATATACTTCTGCTATATACCGCGCTTTTTCATCTTTGGTATTGGTCTCGTCCGTCACCTTGATGTCCATGTAGAAGCTTGATTTCTTGTGCGCTGTCAGCGGCTTACCCGCGATCACCCAACTGTCCGGATCAATAAACTGGATCGTGATCGCAGTGACGTCGCGTTTCTTGCCCAGCACGGAAGCCGTCAGTTCAAGCAGCATCTCTGAAATGGCCGCGACCTTTTCAGTCGACTTTTCACCGCTTACCTTCACGTTCAGGATTGGCATTTCTCATCTCCATTTTAGTTCGCTATACAACTATTTAGGAAAAAATCAGTCGATACTCGACCGCGCTTCTTTGACGCTCGTAACCGTCGCCACGAAACAGGCCTCACCCATTTCCGCCTTCAGGCGTCGTGTTACCGCAGCGCTTGCAGCGTTCAATTGATCCTTGATCTGCAACGCGTCCTTGGTTGGATGAAGCGCAGTTTCCCGGCCGTCGGACTGCGTCAATCGCCGCTCAACCAGCATCAGCTTCTGCAAACCATCCAGCGTTCGAGTCGCCGTGGAGCGCGATATGGCGAGTTCCGAAGCAAGTTCGCTTTGCACGATTCCGGGCTTGGCCAGCACCGCGCGCAGCATGAATCCCTGTGGCGGAGTCAGGCCGAACGGTTTGTACGCAACGGTCCATTCGCGCTCGAGCGTTCGCGCCAGGGCCGTTGTGTTGAAGTAAATGCAATGATCGAACATGAATACACAATAAAATAAAGTGATTCGCTATGCAACTAATTTCGGGAAATTCCCGCCGTTACCTCGATGATATAAAACCGTAAGTATTTTGTATAAAAGTCCTTACCGAGTCTTCGCAAACGTTTCACAAAATTTTCTTGAAGCATCCGCACACTGGCGACCGCGATGAAACGAGAAGCTGTCGCAGACATTCGAGAGCATCGAACAAGCGGAGGCATCATGAGACGAACCGCGGTACTCGCGTTGACTACGCTCGCCCTTGCGGCGTGCGGTCCGGATGATCAGGAGAGCTTCAGCTCCACTCAAGCCGCGGCGGCCCCCTCGCTGCCGGCGAGCGCAATAGAACCCCTGGTGCAGGCCACGCCCTCAAACGAGCTTGCAGCCAGCAGCGCTATTGCCGCTGCTCAGACCAGCCTCGCGGCAGATGCGCAACAGGTCGCGCCGGTCATGCATTCCCCGCCTGACACCACGCAATGAACGCCGCTTGATATACAGCGCCCATGAATCAACCCGTTCGATCGTCTCCCCGCGATCGAAGCTGTATCGACGTATCTTCTAAACACTCTAAGAGGTGAAGCACGATGACATCGAATAGCCGTCGCCGTTTCCTGCAAACAGTCGCCACTTCAGCCGGCGCCGCCGCCGCGCTCACAGTATTTCCCGAATCCATCCGCAAGGCGCTCGCGATTCCCGCATCGGGCCGTACGGGTTCCATCAACGACGTGGAGCACATTGTGGTGTTCATGCAGGAAAACCGCTCGTTCGATCACTACATGGGCCACATGCGCGGCGTGCGCGGCTACAACGACCGTTTTCCCATTCCGCTGCCCAACGGCAAGCCGGTATGGTTCCAGCCTTCGAAGGCAGATGCGACGAAACCCGTGCTGCCGTTCCATCTGAACACGCAGACCACCAGCGCGCAGTGCGTGGGCGACCTCGATCATTCCTGGTACAAGACGCATGCGGCTATTGACGCCGGCCGTTACGATCAATGGCCTGCGAACAAGACCGACATGACGATGGGTTATCACCTGCGCAGCGACATTCCGTTTCACTACGCGCTTGCCGATGCGTTCACCGTCTGCGACGCCTACTTCTGCTCGCTTCCCGGCCCGACGCATCCGAACCGCTCGTATCTGATGACAGGCACGGTCGATCCTACCGGCACGCTCGGCGGTCCGCTGCTCGACAACAACGACTATGTGGATGGCGACGGTCCGCCGCAATACCAACTGCTTTCGTGGACGACGTATCCAGAGCGTCTGGAAGCCGCGGGCATTAGCTGGCAGATCTATCAACAAGGTCTCACCGGCGACGATCCGCTCAACGGCAACTACGGCACGAACATCCTGCAGAACTTCACGAACATCATCAACGCGCCCCAAGGCTCTTCGCTGCAGCAACGCGCGAATGCCGTGCGCACGCTCGATGACCTCAAGGCCGATGTCCTCGCGAACAAACTGCCGCAGGTTTCGTGGCTGTGTCCGCCGGCGGCGTATTCGGAACATCCGAAATACACGCCGGCTTACGGTGCCGAATACACCTCGCAGATACTGGATGCGCTGACCGCGAATCCGGAAGTCTGGAGCAAGACCGTGTTGTTCATCATGTACGACGAGAACGACGGTTTCTTCGATCACATCGTGCCGCCGCAACCGCCCACGTCGCGAGCGCAGGGGTTGTCGACGGTGACGACCGACGGTGAGCTTCACACGGTCGTCAATCCGGGCCGTGGCGGCAGCTATACCGCCGACGGTTTGCCGTATGGCCTCGGACCGCGCGTGCCCATGACGGTCGTGTCTCCCTGGACGAAGGGTGGTTTCGTCTGCTCGCAAGTGTTCGATCACACGTCGGTGATCCGCTTCATCGAAACACGTTTTGGCGTGCGGGAGCCGAACATTACGCCGTGGCGTCGCGCGGTTTGCGGCGACCTGACCACGGCCTTCGACTTCCGTACGCCGGACGCGCAGATGCCGGTGCTTCCCGACACGAGCAACTACAAGACCATCGCCGATAACCAGTGCGCCACGCAACCCGCGCCAACCGTTCCGGCAGTGCCCGGTGTGATCGACCCGCAGGAACCGGGCACGCGCTTCGCCCGTGCGTTGCCTTATGAGTTGCATGTGAACGGTCAGGTGGATGCAGAGCGCAAGCAGTTTGCGTTGCATTTTGCCAATAGTGGCTCGCAAGGCGCGCACTTCTATGTGTACTCGGCCAATCGCACCGACGGCCCGTGGCGCTATACGGTCGAAGCCGGCAAGACGTTACGCGAGACGTTCGATCTGAGCACGACGGCGGGCATCTACGCGTTCACCGTTTATGGTCCGAATGGTTTTGTGCGTGAGTTCGCGGGCAATGTGTCACATTCGAAAGGCGGTGGCCTTTTCAACAAGCCGGCACATCCGGAAGTGGTCGCGCAGTACGACGTGGCGAACGGCAACGTGTTCCTGAAATTTTCAAGTCAGGGCGGCTTTGCGAAGTTGTCGGTGATCGATAACGCTTATGGTGCACAGCCACGGCACGTGATCGTGCCGCCGCTTGGGTCTATTGAAGAGCCGTGGATTCTTGCCGCAAGTCATCACTGGTACGACCTGACTGTCAGCAGCAGTGACGACTCATCGTTCTTGCGTCGTCTGGCGGGGCACATTGAAAACGGTCGCCCGAGCATCAGCGATCCGGCAGCGGTCGCGCCGGTGGTGGTACTTGCCTGATTCAGCAAGCGTAGATTTGCAGTTTGCATGCAATAAGGGTTGAACGTGCGGCTTCAGAAGGCCCCGCCGGAAACGGCGGGGCCTTCTGCTATTAATGAGCGAAGCGATTGAACGTCTGCGGGATATGTCGCGCGTCCCGGCTGTGGAACGAAGGTTGCGGAGTTCAAATGCAAATTGAACTTTAAAGCCTGTCGGAGAGACGTCATGAGTATCTTCACGAATATCCTCAACAAGATTTTTCCGCACGATCATCCGGCGAACTCCGAATCGACGGGCGCGACCGCGCCCGCTGCGCCCGCATCGCCCGATGCTGATCCGTCAAACGGATCGACCGCTGCGGCGAGCAACGTGCAGCCTCCGGTTGCCGCGCTGCCGCCCGTTGACATAGAGGCGGTGCTGATCGAGAGACAAGCTGGAATCAATACGCAATTGAACTGGCGCTCGTCCATTGTCGACCTGCTGAAGCTGCTCGATCTCGACAGCAGTCTGGACGCGCGCAAGGAACTCGCCACCGAACTCAATTATCCCGGCGACACGGAAGACAGCACCGCCATGAACATCTGGCTGCACAAACAGGTGATGCGCAAGCTCGCTGAAAATGGCGGTCAAGTTTCGGCTGACCTGAAGAAATAAACAATGATTCCATCGGCTCATCAATCGGTCGAAAAATAAGGAGACGAAAATGGTCAGGAAGAACGGCATTGATCCGGTCGAGTTGGGCATCGCCTTGATCGAGGAACAACTGCTCGCGCTTGTGCTGTATGCAAGCACGGTCGGGACCTGGATCGATAAAGACAAGAACCCGCCCGATCTCGCCGCCGCGAATACCTTGCTCAGGCGCAAGCGCTCGCGCGCCGAGCCACAGACGCACGTGGAGGATGGAACGCCCGGCGTGGAAGGCGAGGCGCTTGGGCTGGCGCAGTCCTCAGCTGCGTTCCATCAGGACCCGCAACGCTTGTCCGTGGTGCTGAGAGTGGCGGGGACGAACGCCATTCTCGCGGTTGCTGACTTTTTCGAGGCACACGATCTGTCGGAGTTGAGAACGCCCGAGGTCCAGTTCCTCATGCGTATCCGCGACGCCGCCACGAGCGGCAATACGTTTCGCATCGAAGCGGCCGAACGCATTCCGGTTGCGTCATTCAACGGCCTCACGGTCACTGAAAAGCTGAACGGCTCGCCGCTTTTCGATGATGGCGTGACGCCCGGCTTTGTGGAATTCGGCGATGTCGCCGCGTTGCTGCGTTATCTCGTCGATCACCTTCGCGGCGCGCAAACGCTCATCAGTGCGGGCGACGCCGGCTAAAACCTTCGCAAGCGTTTCCTCGCACGTTATTCCGGAGTCAAGATCGAGAACTGGCTAAACAACTAATTTTTGGGTTAATCCGCCGGATTAACCCGCGAAGTCATCACGTGATCCGCCCATTTCCCGTCTATCTTCAAGTACGCTTTCGCCAATCCCTCGCGTTCGAACCCAAGCCGGGCGAGCAATCGTCCGCTGCGGGCATTTTCCGCCCGATAACTCGCCATCACGCGATGCAACTTGTGGGTATCGAACATAAAACCCAACGCAGCGTGAAGTGCTTCATGCATCAGCCCTTGGCCTTCGTAACGCTGATCGATTGAATAGCCGAGATTGCATGCCTGAAACGGACCGCGAACAATGTTCGTAAAGTGGCAATCGCCAATCAGTGGATTATCCGGCACGCCCGGTTCATTCAGGAAAATCAGCAGATGCAATGCCGTTCCATCAGCCATCGCATGTTCCATTTGCATGGCGCGTTCGTTTGCGGCTTGCGTTGTATAGAAAGAATCGTCGCGCGAGGGTTCCCACGGTTCGAGATGTGGACGATTCATCAGCCGATAAGCCAGCATGGCTTCGGCATGCCGGAGATCCGCACGGCGCAGCACAACACGCTCTGCAGCAATGCCTTCTGGTGGAAATACGGGGAGTGCGTTGCTTTTGAAATCGAATGCCATTGCAGGGTAATGAATAAATGCTGATTGCGGAGCAATCCCGCATTCAATATGAAGAAATAATTAAGTCCGGCAAATCGGCAAGTTTGACTGTGTCGATCATGCAATCGCGGTTCACAAAAGGATGGTAAATGATAGGGGAAAACCCTTATAATATTGAGAGTTGATGATTCAAGGAACTTTGGAAATGTCCCGCCGCTTTGTCCTTCTCGAGCGCATTGCTTTTGCGCTGTTCACCATGTCCGCCGTTGCGGACGCGACCTTTATCAGTTACGAAAAGAGCCAGAACTTCCGCGATAACATTCATGAAATAGTGCGCGTAAGTAAGGAAGTGTCGTTGATGTATCCGGTCAGCAGCAGCGACCCATGGATGCCGCTGGCCGCGGGCTGAAACCGCATGCCGCGCCGCATTACGTCCTTTTGTTAAACGCCTGCTGCACGAAATCGAGAAACACCCGGACACGTGGCGACAAATACTGTCGATTCGCAAACACGGCATACAACTCGATTTCATCGCAGTGATAGGGCGCGAGGCACTCGACCAGCCGTCTGTTCCGTAAGTCATCTTCTATATCCCATAGCGCCTTCAACGCGAGACCACGGCCTTTGAGCGCCCAGTCGTGCAGGACTTCGCCGCTCGCCGTCGACAACGTCCCGCGCACCTGAATCTCGCGGCGCCGTCCGTCCTCCTGGAATAACCATCTGTCGAACACACGCTGGCCGCGTACCAACCGGATGCAATCATGCCCGGCGAGATCGGCGGGCGTCTGCGGTATGCCGCACCGCGCGAGATAATCGGGTGCTGCGCACACAATGCGCCGGCTCGACAACAAGCGCTTTGCAATCACGCCGGTATCCGGCGGCAAGCCGATGCGCAGCGCGACGTCCAGATTGTCATCGATCACATCCAGGCCGATATCCGACAACACCAGCCGGATTTCCACGTCGGGATATTGATCGGAGAACGCTTCGATCAGCGGCGCAATCTGCTTGCGCCCGATCTCGGACGGCGCGCCGATGCACACCAGACCCTGCGGCACGCGCGCCTGGGCGCTGATCTCGGCTTCGGCGTCGTCGACCGCTTGCAGGATGGCGAGCGCGCGCTCGTGAAACAGCGCGCCTTCAACAGTCAGGTCGAAACGCCGCGACGTCCGCGTGACGAGCCGCACGCCCAGGCGCTTTTCCAGCGCCGCGAGACGCCGGCTCATTGCGGCGGCCGATCCGTCTGTCTGGCGCGCGGCCGCCGATAAACTTCCTGCATCGACCATTTGCGCGAAGACGCGCAAGTCGTTGATTTCATCCGGCATGTGTCATGTCCATTTTCAAGTTTTATCTTTGCGCTTCACGCAACGATTCTATGCGCGCCGCCGCCTTTTCGTCATGCCGGGGCGCGTGAATAATGCGGTCATTGCAACGGAGGAATTACCATGAAAGCATTGCGCTTCAACCAGCACGGCGATCCGGGCGTTCTGGCCGTGGAGGAATTGCCATCACCACGGGCATCGGCGAACGAAGCGGTCGTGCGGGTTTTCGCGGCATCGATCAATCCGAGTGACGTAAAGAACGTCGAGGGCCGCATGAGCCAGACCACGCTGCCGCGCACGCCGGGCCGCGATTATTCGGGCGTGGTGATCGAAGGCCCGGCCGAGTGGCTGGGCGCGCAGGTGTGGGGTTCGGGCGGCGATGTCGGCTTTACCCGCGATGGCACGCATGCCGAAGAACTGGTTGTGCCGGTCGCGAGCTTGCATCGCAAGCCGGCCAATCTGAGCTTCGAGGAGGCATCGGCGATAGGTGTGAACTTCATCACCGCGTGGTGCGCCGTCGTGGAGGCCGCGCAACTGCAGGCGGGCGAGCGCATTGCGATCATCGGGCTGGGCGGCGTGGGCGGCGCGGCGGCGCAGATCGCGAAACGGATCGGCGCGAACGTGGTGGGCGTAGGGCGCGGCGCGCATTCCGCGAGTGCGTACGTTGACGCAATGGTGGACTCGCAAGCGGCCGGTTTCGTCGACGAGATTCGCTCGCTGACGAATGGCGGCGCGGATGTCGTGTTCGATACCGTCGGCGGTTCCATGTTCGAAACCGCCGTGCACATGCTGAAAGTGCGCGGGCGGCTGGTGGAAATATCGGCGACGGACCGGCGCGACGTCACCTTCAACCTCGCCGATTTCTATCACAACGAAAGCCGTCTGATAGGTGTCGACACGCTCAAGCGCGACCTGGTGTCATCGGGCGCAATGCTTGAAGCGCTGCGCGCCGGCTTCGAGGACGGCAGCTACAAGGCGCCGGTTATTGCACAGACATTCGCGCTCAACGATGCGCAGGCGGCGTATCGGGCGGTGGCGGCGGGAACGAAAGGCCGCGTGGTGCTGACGCCGCAGTCGCGGGCGTGAGATGACAACGCGCTTGAGGCTGCGTCCGCAGTCGGTTCTGTTCGCCGTCTATCTTGGCGCGCTGGCTGCGTTGCCGCCCATTTCCATCGATATGGCGCTGCCCGCGCTCGTCGATATTGCAAACTCGCTGCATGCAAGCGCGAGCCAGGCGGGATTGACGCTCAGTCTCTTCATGGCGGGTTTTGCGTTCGGGCCGATTGTGTACGGTCCGCTCTCCGATGCCCACGGCCGCAAGCCCACGCTTCTCCTCGGGCTGGCGTTGTTCACGGCTGGCGGGGTTGTGTCGGCGCTCGCGCCCGGCATGGGCGTATTGCTGGGCGCACGACTGGTGCAGGGCGCCGGGGCAGGTGCGGGCATGACAGTCGCGCTGGCTGTCGTGCGCGATCTCTTCGAAGGCAACGCGATGCAACGCCGCCTCGCGGCCATCACCGTCGTCGCCAATGTTGCGCCGATCGTGGCGCCTTCCGTTGGCGTTGCGTTGCTCGCGGCGGTCCAATGGCGCGGTATCTACGGCGTCGTGGCGGTGTGCGGTTTGCTGGCGGCTGTCGCCACATGGAAAGGTCTTGAAGAATCAGCGCCGTCACGAAGCGAGGACTTTGTGGCGACCGGGCTGCGTCAACAATACTGGCGTGTGTTGACTCATCGGCCGGTCATTGGATCCATCCTGATCAACGGCTTCGGGTTCGGCTGGATGTTTGCGTACGTGGCCGGGTCGCCGCTGGTATTGCTGCATGTCCTGCACATAAAGCCAGCCGTCTATGCCGCCATGTTCGCGACGACCGGACTCGGTATTGTTGCCGGCGCAACGGTCAACGGACTGGTTGCGTCGCGCGGGGTGGGGTCGCGCTGCATCCTTGCCGTTGCAATCGGCGTCACGCTGGCTGCTACTGTCGGCCTTGGCGTATTGAATGCGCTGCATCTTGCGAGTTTGCTCACCATCATGCCGTTGCTCGTCGCCTGCACATTCTGCTTCGGGCTTGCCGCGCCGAGTGCGACTCGCGGCGCGCTCGATCCCGTGCCTGAGCTTGCCGGCGTGGCGGGCGGCCTGTTGACGTCGGTTCAGATGCTGTGCGGCGCGGCGTCGAGTTCGCTAGTCGCGATGCTGTTTGCCCGTGTCGGTCCCCAGGCGATGAGCAGCGTCATGTTCGCGTGCGCGCTGCTTGGCGCTCTAGTCTGGATCTGGCTGGGTGAATCGCCGCGTGTCGCTGTGGGCAGCGGTTCGGCTTCGAGCTTCTGAACCTTCCAAACAGTAGCGAACAAAGTCATGCAATGACGGAAACGGCCGCTCATATATTTACCCCGCTGCCAAAGTTTTCTTCCGATCCGTGTCAACACACTCGGCGATGAGGCGTTAAACAGGTAATCGCGACACGCAAGCCGCGACACTGTTAAACAACCACGAAGGGTCTTACTGTCATGAAAAAGCAACTCGTTGCTGCATCGCTCGCCGCCTTGTTTTCCGCTGCTGTGTTCGCACAAGCTTCGGCTCCTGCTGTAGCGCCCGCAGCTCCGGCTGCAACCACGGCAGACGCGGCTCAACCCGCCAGCGCGCACAAGGCCAAGAAGCACCACAAGAAGCATCACAAGAACAAGACGGCAGCTTCGGCAATCCCGTCGTCGGCAGCAAAGCCCTAAGCTTTAGGGTGCGGTAAAAGCCCGGTTCGACCGTGTAACCGTCCGGAGAAAATACCTTCATTCAAGGTATGGGACGGGTGACACGGGGCCTTGGAGTTGGCGGCCCGGACGCGCATGACCTGCGCGTCCGGGCCGTTTTTCGTTGTACGCTCGGGGTTATGAATCTGTAAGGCGGGGCCGGCTGTCACGACGCCGAACGATGGTCAGAGAATCGCTTTGCCGGCGCCTTTCCCATGCTGCTGCGTGGTGACGTGTATCATCCACACCACGCGGCTTTTTGCGCCGCCGTTCCTTCATCGCGCCGCGGGCTGCCAGCCTGTCGATTTATCGGCCATCCAGGCCGCGCACGCCGCTTCGCGCGCTTGAACCGAACGCGCAACCTTCAGCTCTTTTCCCGTACAGATGGCACTCTCCGAACTCAAACGGCGCCGCACGTTCGCGGTCATTTCCCACCCTGACGCGGGTAAAACCACGCTGACAGAAAAGCTCTTGCTGTTTTCGGGCGCGATCCAGATCGCCGGCACCGTGAAGGGCCGGAAAAGCAACCGCTACGCAACGTCCGACTGGATGGAAATCGAAAAGCAGCGGGGCATTTCCGTGGCCAGCTCCGTGATGCAGTTCGAATATGGCGACTGTGTCATCAATCTGCTCGATACCCCCGGGCACGAAGACTTTTCCGAAGATACGTATCGCGTCCTGACGGCTGTGGATGCCGCCGTGATGGTGATCGACGGTGCAAACGGCGTCGAAGCCCAGACGCTCAAGCTGTTGGAAGTCTGCCGCAGCCGCCGCACGCCGATTCTCACGTTCATCAACAAGATGGACCGCGAAGTGCGCCAGCCGCTGGAACTGCTCGATGAAATCGAACAGCACCTTGGCGTTGCTGCCGTGCCATTTACCTGGCCCATCGGCATGGGCAAGGAGTTCCAGGGCGTCTACGACATTGCGCACGACCAGGTGCGCGTATTTCGCGCGGGGCAGGACACGGCTGGCGGTGCGGTGGAAACCGTTCAGGCTCTCTCGGACGCAGACGGCGAACGCCGTTTCGGTTCGAGCTGGACGCGCGCGAAGGAAGAGATCGACCTGATCACGGGCGCGACGCCTGCATTTGATCGCACCGCCTTTCTCGCGGGCGAACAATCTCCGGTCTTGTTTGGATCGGCGATCAACAACTTTGGCGTGAAGGAAATTCTCGACGCGCTTGTCGACCTCGCGCCGCCGCCTGCCATGCGTATGTCGGTGCAACGTCCGGTGTTGCCTGAAGAGCCGCGTTTTACCGGCGTGGTGTTCAAGGTGCAGGCCAACATGGATCCGGCGCACCGCGACCGCGTGGCGTTTATCCGCGTGTGTTCAGGGCATTTCGAGCGCGGCATGGCGCTGAAGGTGACGCGCTCGGGCAAGACGTTTCGGGCGAGCAACGTGGTGACGTTTCTGTCGCAACGCCGTGAGACGGTGAGCGAAGCGTATCCCGGCGATATCATTGGTATTCCGAATCATGGCACGCTGAGTCTCGGCGATACCCTGACTGAAGGCGAGATGTTGCAGTTCGTTGGCTTGCCCTTCTTCGCGCCGGAAATTTTCCAGACGGTCGAAGTGGTCGACCCGATTCGTGCGAAGCAGTTGGGCGAAGCGCTGCGTCAACTCGGCGACGAAGGCGCGATCCAGGTGTTCCGTCCTGTGCTGGGCGGTTCCACCATTCTTGGCGCAGTGGGGCAGTTGCAGTTCGAAGTGGTGTCGCACCGGTTATCGGCGGAATACAAGGTCGATGTGCGCATCATGCCGGCGCGGTATCGGATGTCGCGATGGGTGACGTGCGACGACGCGGCGGAGTTGCGCCGTTTCACCGACGCCTATGCAGCGCGCATTGCGCTGGATGCGTCAAACGCGCCAACGTATCTTGCTTCGCATGTTTCCGAAATCGATGTTGCGCAGAAGGCGTGGCCGAAGATCGTTTTCAACGAATTGCGGGAGCATTCGGGCGCGCCGTTCCAGAAGTCGATTTAAGCTGCTTCATGGAATCGAAGCTGGCGCTGAAGGCTTAACAGGCCAGCTTCAATTCAGAAAGACCACGCTCAATCCGTGCTCTGCGCCATCTTCACCGGCAAGGGCACGTGCAGCCACTTCTCCACAATGCCGTTCAACTCGCCGCTTTTCTTGGCGTCGGTGAGAATCGCATCGACCTTCGCCTGGAGCTTCGGCTCGCCCTTGTTCAATCCGACGTGACACGCCGATTCGTGAATCACGTACTTGAGCGCGGGCTTGTTCGGCGCCGACGCCGGTAAGGTCGCGGCAATCTTGTTCGCGACAAAATCCCCCGTGCCGACCAGCGGAACCTGACCCGCGAGGTACGCGGAAATCATCCCGCTGTTGTCCTCGAAACGCTTGATGTTTGTAGAGGGCGGCACGCTCTTGGTCAGCATCAGATCCTCGAACGTGCCGCGCGCCACGCCAACCGTCTTGCCCGCCATGTCCGCCGGCCCATCGATCTTCATGTTCGCCGGCCCGTACACGCTGTTGTTATAGGGCGAATAAGACTGCGAGAAATCGATGACCTTGTCGCGCTCGGCATCGCGGCCGAGTGTCGAGACGATCAGGTCCACTTTCTTTGTCTGCAAATAGGGGATGCGATTGGCGCTTGTAACGGGCACCAGTTCAAGCTTCGCGCCGAGCTTTTTGGCCAGCAGCGCGGAAATGTCGATATCCAGTCCTTCCAGTTGCATGCTCGGACCGACCGATCCAAACGGCGCGAAATCCTGCGGGACTGCCACACGCAATACGCCGCGCTTCTCTATGTCATCCAGTGCGTCCGCATGCGCGGGCGCCACGCGCGCGAGCACGCTGAGCGCAACCACGCCAAGTGTCATCAACAACTTTGAGGTTTTCATGTTTGCCCTGAAACGTGGAAGGGTGCCCGGCGCGTGCAAATGTCCGGGACAACGCAAAGTCTATTAGCAACTCTTTTGTTTTCTAAGCGATTCAAAATTCCCGCGCACGAACCGGGCGGGAGCAAGGCAGGAACAAATCGATGTAATAAAAATGAAAGAAATTGGAGCGGTTACCACTGCAACCCTTTCCTTTCGATTTATTTTTCAATTTTTTCTCGGCGTCGCGCCGCAAGCCGATATTTTTCCCGACCGGGATTGCATTTTTTCCACCCTACACTGGGCGCTCGAAAATCACGATCCGGAAATCATGAACGCGATAAACGCCATGAAGTCCACACGATTCGACTTGCTGGACGGTCTGAGAGGCATTGCAGCCGTTGCGGTCATGCTGCATCACTATAGCCAGCACACGGGCTGGGACTGGTTCGGCGGTGCATGGGTCGCCGTGGACCTGTTTTTCGTGCTCTCGGGCTTCGTGATCGCGCACAGCTACAGCAAGAAAATCCTGAACGGCATGACGTTCCGCGAGTTCGCATTCGTGCGTCTCGCGCGGCTCGGGCCGCTTTATTTGTTTGGACTGGCTATAGGCGTGTGCGCGGTATTGCTGTCGATTGCCAAAACAGGAACGCCGCAGATATCCACTTCGCAACTGGTCACCGCCACGGCGCTCGGCGCGTTCTGGCTGCCGTACTTCAACGACATTGCCTGGCCGTTCGGTCAGGACGTGGTCTTCGGCGCAGCGTTTCCGTTAAATGATCCGTCCTGGTCGCTGTTCTTCGAGTTATTCGTCAACGTCGTATTTTTTGCGTATCTGGCAAAGGTTCGCAAATTGCCGAATGCAACGGTTTCCATCCTTGCCTTTGCCGCTTTTATTGCCTGTACGCTGGTATTTCATAAAATCAATCCGGGCTGGGGCGCGAAGAGTTTCATGGTCGGTTTTCCGCGTGTGATCGCAGAGTTTTTTGCGGGCGTCTTTATCTTTTCCATCGGACTTCAGCATAAACATCCGCACCGGATATTTACGGCTGTGGTCACCGGCGCGGCATTGTTGTGCTTTACGGTGGGCGATCCCAAGATTGCGTTCGTCAATTCGCTGACGCTGGTGCCTTTATCGGTGGCCTTGCTGTGCTCGGTGTCCATCGGCGGCATTGGCAAACAGATATGCAAGGTATTGGGCGAACTTTCATATCCGCTTTATGTGATCCATTTTCCGATTTACCGGCTGGTATTCGAATTGTTCGATATCCGGTTTTTCAATCCCGTCGCGCAGACGTTGACAGTGGCGTCCGTTTCAATCGTACTGGCGTTGTTGCTCGCCCGCGCCGATCAGGAACTTCGCCGCAAGCTGACGAGTTTTCGCAAACCGTCCGCGGCCGCCGTGTCCTAACTCGGAAACGCTTTTCACAGACCGCTGAAAACACACGCGCATCGGCCGGGATAAACTTGCGGTTTCGACCACGGTACCGCAAGCCATGACCGCCACCCGTTTCAGCAATACCGCGCGCTATTGGCGCACGCCGCTCCTGCCGGGCGCGGACATGCTGACGGCCGAGTATTACGACCACGAGTTCACGCCGCACTGGCACGACGCGTACACCATTCCCGTGATCGAAGAGGGCGCGGAATGCTACGACTATCGCGGCTCTAAATATGTGGCGGAAGCGGGCTCGGTGCCCATCATCAATCCAGGCGAGTTGCATACGGGCGCGCGGGCGATGGATGTCGGCTGGCGGTATCGCGTGTTTTATCTGCCGGTGGAATTCGTGCAATCCGTCGCAAATGAGGTGGCAGGCCGAGCGCAGCCCACGCCGTGGTTTCCCGCCGATATCATCCGCGACGCCGACGTCGCCCGGCGCGTGCAGCGGGCGCATCAGGCATTGGAAGGGCTGGAGGTCCTGGAGTCGGCCGGCGACCCGCTCGCGGCGGAGCACGCGCTTTTCGATGCAGTATCCACGCTGCTTGTGCGGCATGCGGGGCAACGCCCGCCGGTTGCGCATATGCGGCTCGATACAGCCCGCGTGGAATCGATGAAATCGCGGCTCGTCGATGACATGAGCGCACCGTTATCGCTGACGGAATTGGCGCAGACGGTCGGGCTTTCGACCTTCCACGCCGCGCGTCTCTTTACGCGCGAAACGGGGCTCGCGCCGCATGCGTGGCGCAACCAGATGCGCCTGAATCGCGCGCTAAAGGGATTACGCGCGGGAGCGTCGGTAACGGATGTGGCCGCGGCAAGCGGTTTCACCGATCAAAGCCATTTCACGCGGCACTTCAAGAAGACGTTCGGCGTGCCGCCAGGACGCTGGCGATAACCCTAAGTCTTTGCCGACCGCAAGAACGTACAAGCGAGCGCGCGGTTCCAGGTCCTATCCTCCTGGTTCATGGAGGAAACCTTGAAAACACCGTATCAGACCCGCAAGCTCGCCGAGTTCGGCGCGGGCGCGCGCGACACCATTCCAATGATGGTCGGGGCCGCCCCGTTCGGCGTCATCTACGGCACGCTCGCGGCCACGGGGCCGTTGCACGCGTGGACCGTGCAGCTCATGTCGCTGGCCGTGTTTGCGGGGTCGGCGCAATTCATCGCGCTGGGTTTGATCGCCGGGCACGCCAGTTTCGCCGTGATCTGGGCGACGACGTTCATTGTCAATGTGCGCCACGTGCTGTATTCCGCCACGCTCGCGCCGTATGTGGCCCACCTGCCCGCACGCTGGCGCTGGACACTTGGCGCGTTCCTGACGGACGAGGTGTTCGCCGTCTCGTATGCGCATTATCAGAAGCAGCCGGTGGGACAAACGGGGCCTTACTATTTCCTCGGCTCGGGTGTGTCCATGTACGTGAACTGGCAGATCTGGACAGTCATCGGCCTGCTGTTTGGGTCGGCGTTTCCCGGACTGCAGTCCAAGGGCCTGGACTTCGCGATGGTCGCTACGTTTATCGCGATCGTCGTGCCACAGTTGGTAGCGCTGCGATTCGTGGCGGCGGCGGTCACGGCCGGCATGCTGGCGTTTGCTTGGAACGGCTGGCCCTATAAGCTCGGATTGCTTGCGGCGGTGGTCGTGGGCGTGGCGGTGGGCATGGTGTTGTCGATGCGCGATGAAAGAAGCAATCCCGCCAAGCTGGAGCGTGCCAAATGAACGATTTCCTGTTGATCATGGGCATGGCGCTCATCACGTATGCCATTCGCTCCGCTGTATTCGTGCTCGGCGAGCGGCTGAGTTTTCCGCCTATCGTGCGGACCGCGCTGAGTTTCGTGCCGGTGACCGTGCTGACGGCGATCATTGTGCCGATGACCCTCGCGCCTCATGGCGGCGGCGCGGAATTGACGTGGCGCAATTCGCAGCTGGTCGCGGCCGGCGTGGCTATCGGCGTATGTGCGTTGACGCGCAAGCCGTTGTTGACCATCGCGGTATCGCTTGCGGTGTTTTTCTTCTGGCAACTCGTGGTCGTGGCTTGAGCGCAATCAGGACGTGCTCCGGCAGGCGGGAATGCACGTTGCTCGCCTGATGTGGCCTCAATCACGTAAAAGGAGGGCGTCATGGCCCAGCATCCCGCTCACGCGCAGAATCATCGGCATCCTGACGAACCGCGTCCCGACGATGTCGAGCGCGCGCTGAAGGGCGTTGAATTTCCAGCGAACAAGGAGCATGTGCTGCGCGTCGCGAAGCAAAACGGCGCCGATGGTGAAGTAATCGCGATTCTCGAAAAAATAAACGACCATCACTTCGACAGCACCGCCGCCATACTCAGGGAAGTGACCCGGACCGAGTAATTTCGTCAATTGCCGCCGATGCTCGCGGGCACATTGACGCCAGCGTATGTATCGACCAGAAGTTGCACGAAGGCGCTGATCTTGGGACTGAGCTGACGCCGCGTGGCATAGAGCGCCCACACTTCCACGCTTCGATCCCGCAAGGTTCCCAGATTCACGAGTTGCCCGCTTTGCAGCGCGTCGCGGGCCAGATAGTCGGTCAGCACGGCGGCGCCCGCGCGCGCGAGCGCGGCTGCGCGAACCATGGATATCGATGAAAAACGGGCAACCGTTCGTGTATGCAGCGTGCGTGCGCCTTCTGCGCCGTCGATATGCCAGACGCCTTGATCGGGCGCTGAAAGAAGCGCTACTGCCGGGATGGGGCCGTCGTTTTTAAGCGCCTCGGCCACCGCTGGCGACGCCACCACAATCTGGGGACCGCGCAGGAAACAGCGGCCGGCGAGCGCGGTATTGGGCGCGGGATTGGCCCGGATCACCACGTCGTAATCTTCCGCGATCAGATCCACGAACCGGTCCTCCGCAATGACTTCAATGCGTACATCCGGATAGTGCGCGATAAACGCCGCGGAGAGCCGCCCCAAGGTTTCGTAGGCAAGAAAGGTCGGCGCGCTGATCCGCAAGCGGCCGCTCGGCCGGCGTGATGTCATCCCGACCGCGTCCGCCGCCTCTTCGATTTCCGCCAGCAATCGTCCCGTACTCGCGTGCAGCGCGTGTCCTTCCTCGGTCAGCATCAGCGTTCCCGAACCGCGCTGGAGCAGGCGCACGCCCATTGCTTCCTCGAGTTGCGCCACGCGCCGCGAAAGACTGGCCTTGGGGCGCCCGGTGGCACGGCTTGCGCGCCCGAATCCGCCGTGCGTGACGACCGCGTTGAAATCCGACAATGCATGCAGGTCCATGACCGTTCCATCGATGAGACGAGTTGTCTCAATATTAGGGCTTTCGTCCCGTCAAAGGAACGGCCAGAATGAATTCACACTCACTTCCTTTTTGAGGGCTTCGATCATGACTATCCTGGTTACTGGCGCCACGGGCGCTATTGGTTCGCAGATTGTTCATCGGCTGGTTGACGAGGGGGCCAGCGTGCGGGCGGTCGTTCGTTCGCCCGAGAAAGCCAGCCTGCCTGCCGGCGTGGACGTGCGAAAAGGCGATATGACCGACATTGCATCCATGCGCGCGGCGCTCGATGGCGTCAGCACGCTCTTCCTGCTGAACGCGGTCGTGGCCGACGAAGTCACACAGGCAATCCTCACACTGAGCCTCGCGCGCGATGCCGGCATTGAACGCATCGTGTATTTTTCGGTGTTCAACGCCGACCGTTTCACCGACGTTCCCCATTTCACGGGCAAATACACCGTTGAACGGATGATCGAGGAATTCGATCTGCCGGCTACCATCCTGCGCCCGTGTTATTTCATGCAGAACGATGTCTCGTTGAAAGAGGTGATCGCCAAGAATTCGGTGTATCCGATGCCGGTGGGAAGCGTCGGCGTATCGATGGTCGATACCGGCGATATTGCTCAGATCGCGGCTGCGTTCTTGTTGAAGCGGGAACGCTCGGCCACGCCGCTGCCGCGCGAGGTCGTTGAACTGGTTGGTCCGCAAGCAATGACCGGAAGCGCCTTGGCCGCGATCTGGGCTGAAGCATTGGGAAAACCCGTGAACTATGGCGGCGATGATCTTGATGCTTTCGAGGCGCAAATGGCGAGCCGCGCGCCAAGCTGGGTGGCGCGTGACATGCGCCTGATGGTCGGCCGTTTCCAGCAGGACGGCATGGCCGCGAACGATGACGCGCTTGCGCGGATGAGCGAGTTGCTTGGCCGTGCGCCGCGTTCCTATCGTGATTTCGCCTTCGATACCGCGAAGGCGTGGGCGGCAGAATAAGCATCTTGCCGATGCCCGGCCTTTAACGCATCAGGCCGGGGACCGCATCAAACCAGCCGATATCGGCACACTCTACGGCACTTTTATAAAGTCGCGGCATCTTGCGCCAGAACCGTGCGAACGCACGCGTATGATCTCTCCCTGAAGCTAAAACATCAGCCACAGAGGAGATATCAGGCGCATGAAGTTCGACACCATTGTGCTGGGCGCGGGCATTGTTGGCGTGTCAATCGCCGTGCATCTGCAAAAGCGCGGCCGCTCGGTCGCGCTCGTGGACCGTAAGCGTCCCGGGCTTGAAACATCGTTTGGAAACGCCGGATTGTTGCAGCGCGAAGGGGTCTATCCGTACGCGCTGCCTCGCGATATCGGCACGTTGATGCACTATGCAAGGAACGATTCCATCGACGTCCATTACCATCGCGACGCGCTGCCCGCGCTCGCGCCATTCCTGTGGGCATACTGGCGCAACTCCGAACCCTCGCGGCATGCGGCCATCGCGCGCGAATATGCAACGCTGATCGAGCATTGCGTGACCGAGCATGAAGTCCTCGCGCAGGAGGCCGGCGTGCAATCCCTGCTCAAGCCAACCGGCTGGATCAAGGTCTTCCACACCCAGGCCGCTCAATACGACGAAGCGCGCGACGCGGAGCGCTGGCATCGTGAATTCGGCGTGCAGTACAAGCTGCTCGATCCGGCAACGTTGCAAGCAACCGAGCCGCATCTCGACCGGTCGCTCGTTGGCGGACTGCATTACACGGATGCCGTGTCGGTCAATGATCCGGGCGCGCTGGTTGCGGGTTATGCCGCGTATTTCGAACGGCTGGGCGGACGCTTCTTCATGGGCGACGCAACCACGCTCGCAGCCGAGGGCGATGGCTGGCGCGTGACAACGGACGAGGGGCCGGTGAGCGCATCGAATGCGGTGATTGCGCTGGGGCCGTGGGCAAAAGATGTGACGTCGGCGCTTGGGTATCGGCTGCCGCTTGCGGTCAAGCGCGGTTATCACATGCACTACGCGCCGCGAGCGGGTACGGTCCTGAATCATCCCGTGCTCGATGTGGACAACGGTTTCCTGCTCGCGCCCATGGCACGCGGCATTCGCCTGACAACCGGCGTGGAACTCGCCGATCGCGACGCGCCGAAGACGCCGGTGCAACTGATGCGCGCCGAGCCGGTGGCGCGGACCTTGTTCCCGCTCGGCGATCGCGTCGATGACGAACCGTGGATGGGCCGGCGTCCGTGCACGCCCGACATGATGCCGATCATTGGGCCCGCGCCGCGCCACAAGAACATGTGGTTCGCGTTCGGTCACGCGCATCACGGGCTCACGCTCGGCGCGGTGACGGGCAGGCTGATTGCCGCGATGATGACGGGCGAAGAACCGCTCGTCGATACCACACCGTTCAGGGCGGACCGCTTCGCCGCGTAAAGCCGGGTCCCGAGCGTGACCCTGAAAGTTTCCGTATCGAGCCGTAGAATCGTCCTGGTTTATAGCTTCAGCTAGCCGATCCCTCTTTCTTTAATGGCCGACAATGAACGCAACCGCTACGAACCAACCTGAGATCTGGCTGATCCGTCATGGTGAAACAGAATGGAGCAAATCGGGCCAGCATACCGGCCGCACCGATATCCCGCTGACCGATCACGGCCGCGAACAGGCGCATGCGCTTCGGCCGGTGCTCGCCGCGCAAACTTTCGACCTCGTGTTGCACAGCCCCATGAGCCGCGCGCGTGACACGTGCGAGGAAGCCGGATTGATCGCGCATGCTGAAGAAGAGCCGCGCTTGAGCGAATGGAATTACGGCATCTATGAAGGCCGCAAGACGAAGGACATTCGTGCTGAAGAGCCGGACTGGTCGGTCTGGACTTCGCCGATACCGGAGGGCGAAAGCCTTCAGGATATCCAGGCGCGGGCCGAGTCGTTGATCGGGCGTTTGCTTGGCGTCAGCGGACCCCATGCGCGCATTGCGCTGTTCTCGCACGCGCATTTCCTGCGCGTGCTGGGCGCCTGCTGGATGGCGGATTCCGCGGCGTTAGGCGCGCATTTGCTCCTCGATACCGCGTCTGTCAGCGTGCTCGGTTTCGATCGTGAATCGCGTGCGCTCAAGCAGTGGAACGTCACGCACCCGCCTGCTTAAAATAGATCTTCGTGACGGCAATTTACGAGAATCTCGGCCACGCTCGCTGTGTTCGGCATGGCAATCGTATTCGCGATGAGCACTGCCAGGTCCTCAGGCTGCGTCATCGCCTGAGGTTCAAGATCCGCTATGCCAGCGGCCATCTCCGTGTTCACGAAACCAGGGCAGATGGCGGTCGCGCGAATGCCGTCGTCCCAACCGGCGCGCCGCACCGCGTGGTTCAACGCGATCACCGCGTGCTTTGACATCTGGTAGCCCGCGTTCAGATTCTTCACGCGCTTTCCCGACAGCGACGCGATCTGCACAACGCGGGCGTCTCCCGGTTTTCTCAGATACGGCAATGCCGCCTGGATCAGACGGAACGGCGCCTTGACATTGATATCGAGCGTCTCTTCGAGCATGTCGTCGGTGCCGTCTTCCAGCGTGATATGCGTGCAGATTCCCGCGTTGCTGATCAATACGTCGAGTTGGCCGAAATGTTCGACAGTGGCGTTGACCCAGCGGCGCGCGCTCAGCGGATCGCGGGCTTCGTAGGCGAAGGTGAAGGCATCGAATGGAAATTGCGCTGACGAAGGATCGCGCATTCCCAGCGATAACCGATACCCGCGCGTGTGCAGTTCTTTCGCAACCGCGAGCCCAATACCGCGATTCGCGCCGGAGATCATGGCTACCTTGTTCATGGCGTTCCTCAAAAACCTGCGTCGATCACGATCTTCGTTCCGTCGCTAAAGCGGTTCAGCCGGAACATGTGCGGGTCGACGAGCGGTGTGTCGTTGGCGACCAGATCGGCCATTAGTTTTCCCGCAGCCGGCCCAATGCCAAATCCGTGCCCTGAAAATCCCGTTCCAATAAAAAGTCCCGGCACGCTTTGCACGCCCGAAATAACGGGAATCGCGTCCGGCGTAACGTCCATCAAACCCGCCCAGCGTTGCGCAATACGCGCGCCGCTCATGTGCGGAAAGACCTTCACGAACTCGCGCAGGCCGGCGTCGGTATATTGCGAAATGGGCTCGGGATCGAGCGTTCGCACGTCCTCGAAGGCGGTGCGTTGATCCAGCGCCCATTTGCGCGGCCGGCGCAGTTCTTCGAAAAAACGCTCGCCCACGCCAATGCGCAGCGCGCCCAACTGGCTCTTGAGCGCAGGAATGTATTTCGAAAAAAGGCGAAAGCTGTCCGGCGTGATATCCGTGTACGTACGAAAGCCGAACGCGATCGTGTAACCGCCGTCCGCGCGCTTGCGAAACGCAAACTCCTTGTTGCTCGCGCTTACCACCGGACCGCCTTCAATGGGCGCAGTGCGCAGCACCGAAGCCTTGACCATCAGTTGCGGCACATCGATACCCAGGTTCCCGCAGAACAAGCGCGACCACGCGCCGCCCGCGACGACCACGCTCCTGCATCGGATCGTGCCGAGTTCGGTGACGACCGCGCTGACGCGGCCCGCGCTGGTTTCAATGCCGCGCACCGCGCACGGCGTCAGGATTTTCACGCCCCGCTTGCGCAACGCATTTGCAATTGCAGGTGCAGCTTTTTGCGGTTCGGCGCGGCCGTCGCCCGCCGTGTATAAACCGCCCTTGAATGTGCGCGATGCACCGGGCAACAGATCGGCTACGCCTTTGGCATCGATTTCGCGTGTATCGAATGCGTCCTTGCCGGCGAGAGCCCGCGCTCTTTCCAGCCATACGCGATGACCTTCCATTTTTGCATCGTCATTGGCCATGTACAGGATGCCGCACTGCTTGAACCCGGTATCGATACCAAGCGTTTCGTCGAGCTTGCGCCACAGCTTCAGGCTCTCGATGCTCAACTCGAACTCCCGCATGTCGCGATGCGTGACGCGTACCCAGCCCCAGTTGCGGCTCGACTGTTCGCCCGCTATATGTCCCTTCTCGCATACCGCCACGCGAAGGCCTTTTTCGCTGAGATAAAGCGCCGTGCTCACGCCGATGATTCCGCCGCCGACCACGACGACATCCACTTCTTCGGGCAGGGTGGTGTCGTCGGCGACGGTCTCGACTTGTGGTCCCATAAAGTATGTCTTCCCCGCTCGTATTGAACTGCGTTAGTTATGTTGTCCGGTCATGCTGGTCCGTGCGGCGGCGGCCTGACGCTTGAGCTGCTTCCTCGTGGTCGCGCTCGCGCCGCCGAAGCGCGGATTGGAATGGCGGTTGGTCCAGCGGTCGATATGATTGATCGCGTGCGTGAGCGGCACGGTAATCAGTAGATAGACAAGCCCTGCCGCGACCAGCGGCGACAGGTTCGCGGTATTCACCGACGTGTTCTGCCCAATGGTGAAGAGGTCGCGCTGCGACGTCAGCAAGCCGAGGAAATAAACAAGGCTCGAGTCCTTCACAATCGAGATGAACTGATTGGCGAGCGCGGGCAAAATGCGCCGTATGCCTTGCGGCACGATCACATGACGCATGGCTGTCCAGTAGTTCATGCCAAGCGCCTGGCATGCGGAAAGCTGCCCTTTGCCGACGCTCTGAATGCCCGAGCGAAAAATCTCGGCTATATACGCCGATGAAATCAATCCCAGCGCCACGATTGCAAGCGGATACGGGTTCGGCCCGAAGATCGCGAGGCCGACGGGCGCAAGTCCTTGTCCGACCAGCAAGATCACGAGCGCCGCCGGCAAGCCGCGAAACACATCCACGAATACGCGCGCCGGGACTTCGAGCCATCGCATGTGGGAGACGGCCATCAGCGCCAGCACCATGCCAGCGATAATCCCAAGCAAGGTTGAAAAGAGCGAGAGCACCAGCGTATTCACAAGCCCGGTTTCAAGCAGCGCAGGCAGCGATCCCGTAAGCAACTGCCAGTCGAGGAAGTTCTGCAGGAATGCATTCATGGCGCTCTCCGGAAAAGGCGGGCTTTAAGAAATCAGCTACCGGTTTTCATCACATACGGCGGCAGGCTTTCAGGTTTCGGATAACCGGGGTGGAACTGCGTATATAGCTTGAGCCACGTGCCGTCCGCCACCAGATCGTTAAGCGTCTTGTTGACCGCTGCCTCGAGTTTCGCGTTGCCCTTGCGCATCGGGAAACCGGCTGGCAGGTTGATCGCGGAGATGTCCAGCCGGTCCTCGATCTTCAATTGCGGATACTTTTCCTGCAGGCCGTCGACTAGCGATTTATCGATGAAATAACCGTCGATGTATTTCGAGCGCATGGAAAGAAAGCCCGCATTCACGTTTGGAAAACGCACGATCTGCGCGCCCGGCAAGTAGCTGTCCGAATACGTGTCTTCAATCGTACCCTGCACCACGCCAATGCGCTTTCCCTTGACCGATGCCTTGTCGCTCGTGATAGTGCTGCCCGGCAAGGCCGCGACGCTCAGCAAGCCAGTGAGATAACCCTCGGAGAAATCGACCATCTTCAGGCGGTCCGTCGTGATCGATATGGACCCGGCCGCAAGATCGATTTGCTGGTTCGACACGCTGGGCAAAAGGCCGCTGAAATCCTGTGCGCGAAAGTCGACGCTCAAGCCCAGCTTCGCGCCGATGGCGCGCAGCAGTTCAACGTCGAAGCCGGTCATCTTGCCGTTATCGATGTAGGAATAGGGCTTGTTGTTCGCGTCCACGCCGGCCAGCAGCTTGCCCGCGGAAAGCGTGCCGAGATCGTCGGCGCGAGCGCTCGTTGCTGTCATCAACGAAAGAGGCACGACGATCGAAAGAAGGCCTAGCAAGTGTCGAAACCGCATGTTGGTCGCTCCAGGAAGAACCACGATGATTTAAGGATAAAGCCTCAAAAAAGCAGGGCGCTTTCACACTCCAAGTGCAACAGCGGGGTCAATGACAATGCCGTGCTTGGCGCAGTTTTCAATAAAGACCTCA
>NZ_FCOC02000014.1 GCF_001544455.2 Caballeronia sordidicola | reverse complement strand
GCGCGATGCCCGGTCACGATGTTGATGCCCCAGCGGCCCTTGGAAATATGATCGAGCGTGGCGCCGTACTTGGCCAGGTGCAGCGGATGGATGGGGCCATAAAGCACATGGATGGTCGAAATCAGCAGGATGTTCTTGGTGATCGCGGCCATGGCGCCGAGGGCGATGAATGCATCGAGCGAGGCCTCGCCGTCATAGCCGCCTTTTGGCAGCCATTGCGTGCGGCTGAACGCGAGATCGAAACCGAGTTCGTCGGCTTTACGCACGACGTCCGCGTTGTAGTCGAAGGTCCACGTCGAAGTCGTCGGCAAAGTGGACAGGCGGATGTCCTGGAGGTTCAGGAAGACGCCCAGCATCAGGGGCTGCTTGAACGCATTGGCGAGCGGGCTGCCTGGAATGTCAGCGGGAGAAACGGTTTCGTATGTCATCGCATTCCTTGATTACCACACCACGTCGAGACGCGCGTAATAGAAGCCTCCGTTCACCCCGTAAGGCGAATACCAGCTCGGATTCGGCGTGGAAACGGGGAAGCCGAAATACTGGATGGCGGCGTCGGGAAGATTGGGCGGCTTCTTGTTGAACAGGTTGTTCGCGCCAATGGACAGCCTCGATTTCTTCGTGAGCCAATAGCTCAGGTTGAGATCGGTAATGAAAGCCGCGGGCACGTGCTCGTCGCGATCTGCGGAAATTGCATTGAGTCCGGTAACACTCGAATAGCGTGTTTCCTTCACGAAGAGACCGAACTTGCCGTAGGTCCAGTCACCGGACAGCGACGTGATGTTCTTTGGATTCGCCACGGTCAGGCGCCCCTGCGCGTCGCGTCCAATCAACTGAACGCCCTTCGCGCTCAAGATGCCCGGATTGTTCAAGCTGCGAATCTGCTGGTTCTGCTGCGTGCTCATCAAGGTCCACTTCACGTCGCCGTATTTACCCAACGGTGTGAAGTAATCCGCTATGACGTCGACGCCCTGTGTCACGGTCGTGCCTGCATTCGCAAAATACGACACTGTCTGGTTAGGGCTTTGGCCTGCAGCGGTCAGCAACGCCTGGACGGCTGAGCCTTGCAGCGCGGTCGACTGGACAATGCGGTCCTCGATCACGATCTGGTAGGCATCCACGGAAACATTGAGCCGCTCGATTGGCTTGAGCACGAAGCCGACGCTGAAGCTAGTCGATTTTTCCGGCTTGAGCGCGGTCGCGCCCAATGCCTGCGCAGCGGGGTTCGAAGCGGGGACCAGCTTGGCGATCTGCTGGATCCATGCGCCGGTGAAGACGTCGCGGTTATAACTGGAACTGATGTTCGTGAAATATGTGTCCTGCAACGAGGGCGCTGCAAAGCCGTTGCTGACGGTGCCGCGAACCGCGAGAGCCGGGGAGAACTCGTAGCGCGTGGAAAGCTTGCCGCTTGCGACGTTCCCCACGCCCTGGTTGTAGTGTTCGAAGCGGCCCGCCAGGTCGACCGTCCACTTGCTCGTGAGCGCCTGGGCCAGGTCGATGTACGCGGCGTCGTTGGTACGGCCGTAGGAGCCCGCCGCAGCCGGCGAGAAACCGCCCATGCCGGCGGACCCAGGGGAGATGGGCTGGCCCGCAAACGGGCCGGTGGCAGGCACGTAGCCACCTTGCGCATACGATTGATAGTCGCCCACGGTTTGCTGGAACTCATCGTACCGATGCTCGAAACCGAAGGACACCTGCAAGGGTTTGTCGAACAGGCCCGTGTTGAACTTGCGGGTGAGGTCGAGGTTGGTGGTCCATTCGCCCGCGACCAGCGTGCCCAGATAAAAATTGGTGGCGCTCGCGGGCCCAAAGGAAGGACTCAGCGCGTTGTTGTTCTCGACCCTTGCGTCGTCACGCCCATACGATGTGCTCAGGTCCCAGTCCCAGCCGAGCAGATTGGTTCCCTTGACGCCCGCGACCACCTGATAGTCGTTGTCCTGCACCGCGAATTGCGGCAGGAATCCCTCCGGATAAAACGACAGGTTGTTCTGCGACGAACTCGCCGACCGGTAGGTCCCGAATCCCTGGGAAAACCGGTGGCTGTATGTTGCGTTCGAATAAACCTGAATGGAGTCGTTGATCGGCAGATTGAAGTTATAAGAGAAATTTTGCGTCTGCGTATTCGGTTGCCCCATGATCTGCCGGTAACGGGAGTTGGTGGTCTCTCGCGGATCGGGTGAACCATTTGGAAGCAAGGGGTAGATGTTCGTATTGTTCGGTACGGGGCCGGCCACGTTCGTATCTTTCTGGGTGACGACCGCAGCGCTCAGGTTCAGCGAGCCTCCGTGCGGAAGCGCTATGCCCTGGTTCAGCGAAAAATTCCCGGTTCTTCCATTCTGTCCAAGGCCGCCCACATTTGCATTCGCGTTCTGTCCGTACTCGCCGCTCAGGCTGCCACCGCTGGAATCGGACTTGAGAATGATGTTGATCACGCCCGCAATGGCATCCGACCCATACTGCGCGGCAGCACCATCTTTAAGGATCTCGATATGATCGATCGCACTGACCGGAATCAGGTCGAGATCGGTTCCCGTTCCGCCAATACCGGCAATGACAACAGCCGACGAATGCCGGCGCTTGCCGTTCACCAGCACCAGCACCTCATTGCCGCTCAGACCGCGCAAGCTGGCGGTATTCACGCCAATCCCCTGCTGGCCCTTGAAGCCCGGCACGTTGGCATACGTGGGGTCGAGCGACGCCAGTGCATCGCGAAGATTCTGCTTGCCGGTTTTCGCGAGCTCGGCGTCGCTGATGACCGAAATAGGCGCGAGGCTGTCGGCCACGGTCTTCGTGTCGCCACGGGAGCCCGTGGTGACCACGACGTCCTGAACTTTCGCGATATCACTGCCGGCTGTTACCGATTGCGCCCATGCTCCGGCGCCATACAAACCTCCGAGCGCCACCGAAATGGCGGCCAGCCGCGGCGTACTGCGCTTCGAGACACGAGCGTTTCGTCTATCAGGCCGAGACATATTAATCCTTGATGCAATCCTCATCCGCTTGCTTGAGTTGGCGGGCGAAAGGCGATTAAATGGAATTGACAGTGCGTTCTCAATCAAGCCGGAGAAGGGCGCGCGAAGTCGCCCATCCTCTGGCGCAGAGAGGCGGAAACTGAACTAATCGGGAAAGTCATTTACTGAAGTGCAACCGCACGATAACAAAAATAGTTTCTGATCCTAACGAACTATTTCTTATTTCGTTGTGTCGTAATTTTTCGGTTTTCCGATCGCTTGTCATTGCGCGCGCGCGTGCGTCATCTGCGTCCGCGCGGGTTGCGGTTCCCACGGCGCAGCAGCCACGCGGATCAATCAAAACACGCGGCCTTCATCGAAATCAGCGCGCGCGCCGTTCAGGTAAAAATCGCCTATCACGCGCCCCTTTAGAAGAAGTGGATTGTGATTGAGGATCGTGCGGATATTTCGCCAATGGCGATCGAAGTCGTACTTGCGTGAGGTCGCCGACCCGCCGCCAGTATCGAAAAGTTTTTCAGCCGCGCGAATGGCAAGCTTGCCGACCACGATCTGCGCCTTCGAGTTCGCGAGCGCGCTTGCCATGACGAGTTCATCAAGGTTGGGTGCGCCCGCCACAATGCCGGCCGCAGCGATATCGAGCGTTTTTGCCACGTCGGCAATGATCACGTCAATGGCGTGAGTCGCGGCGGCGATATCGCCCACGACCTGCTGCACGAAGTGATCGCCGCGCGCGGTTTCCGAATGACTGTGCTTGGCCGAGCGCGCCTGTTTTTGCGCATATCCCACTGCGTCGCTAAAGACATTTCGCACGATGCCGGCAATGCATGCCACAAGGTGCAACTGCGCGCGTGTTGCATTGTGACGGCGAACGAAGGGATCGCCGTCCAGCCGGGATGTGATCTCGTCCGGAAATACTTCCACGTCGTCGAGATCCACGCCGCCGCTTGCCGTCAGGCGCTGGCCCATGCCGTCCCAGTCATCGAGGATCTGCACGCCCTTGCGGTTGGCGGGAACCAGCGCGCTGGTCACGCGGCCTGCTTCGTCCAAGGCCGTGAAGCTGGTGTAATCGCAAAAGGCTGCGCCAGTCGCATAGTATTTCTTGCCCGTCAGAATGTATCTGTCGCCATGCTTGACCAGTTTCGTACGCAACATGTTCGGACGCGGCGTATTGATCTCCATATGGGCGCCACCGAAGAGTTTGCCGTCAAGCACCTCCTGCACATATTTGCGGCTGAGCGGCGCGCGTGGATCGACCGCGATGGATTCGAGAAATCCAAAATGGCTACGCAATGCATGCGCCACATTCGAGTCGGCGGCGGCGAGCGTGCAAATGATTTCGACCTGGTCGGCAAGCGTTCCGCCGGGGCCGCCCAGTTGTTCGGGCACGCGTAGCCAAGTCAGTCCGGTCTGGCGAAGCGTGCGGAAAATCTCGAACGGCAACTCCCGGCCGAGTTCGCGAGCAACTGCGCCTTTCGCGATTTCCTTCGCAACAGAGGGAAGGTCTGCGAGGATCTGCTCGCGGCTGCGGCGAACGGGAGCGTGGCTGGCCTTTGAATGACCCTGATCTAACGTCGGCTCAACGGAGGACGTATCTTGCACAAGCTGGACGGACATTGGCCTGCGTTCCTTGGCTTTTAGATATTGCGAATGTCTGAAGGGATTCGAAAACTGGATACGGATCTGATCTTGAAGCGACCGTCTCCGGTTACTGAATGCAAGAGCCCAGTGTGCGTGCCTGGATGAATTCATCGCGCTCAGAGCGCTAGATTGAAGCATCGCGTCTGCTTCGTCGCAACGAAGCTATTGGAATTTTCTTTACATGAAAATGATCCGGCAGTTATCAGCCACGGGCAGCTAGCCTATGCACCGGAGCTTGTTTCGTGCATGCGTCGATGAAGTGGGTGTAGCGCCGGTAAGCGGCGTTTAGCAAGCGGATCCGATGCATCCTGAAACCGCGCCAGGACCAAGCTGGATTTCGCGTCTTCTCAAACATGCTGATTAGGTATACAAAATTTATAAGAAAAATACACAGGCGATGGTGAGCCATTTGGTGGTTACGGTACCGGCGGCGAGTACGGTGGGAGGCGTGGCCGCGATAACCGGCCATCGATGTTGGTACTAAGGAAATGACCTCATCCTGCAAGGCGTTGTCGAGCAACCTGGGCATGCCGGTTTTCGGGCCGCGGCAGGCCGAGATTCTTGCGTAGCGTCTTGCCTTCGTATTCCGTGCGAAACAGCCCGCGCCGCTGCAATTCGGGTACGACCAGCTCGGCGAATTCAGTGAGTCCGCCTGGCAACCATGGCGACATGATGTTGAAACCATCCGCGCCTTCTTCCTCAAACCATTGCTGCAGTTGATCCGCAATACTCTCTGGCGTGCCGACGATCTGCTGGTGTCCGCGCGCGCCGGCTATGCGCAGGTAAAGGTCGCGAATGCTGAGGTTTTCCCGTCGCCGCGCCAGATCGAACAGCAATTGCTGCCGGCTTTTGCCGCCATTCGTTTCGGGCAGATCGGGCAAGGGTCCTTCGACCGGATATGCGGACAAATCGACGCCGCCTGTCATCTTCGATAACAATGCGAGGCCGACATCGGGATGAATCAGGTCCTGTAGCGCATTGAACTTGGCGCGGGCCTCGTCGTGTGTCTTGCCGATGACCGGCAAGATACCCGGCATGATCTTGAGATCCTCGGGGCGCCGTCCGTAGCGCCCGAGCCTGCCTTTCACGTCGCGGTAAAACGCCTTCGCTTCGTCGAGTGTCTGGTGCGCGACAAAGATCACCTCGGCGGTTTGCGCGGCAAGTTCGCGGCCCGCATCCGACGCGCCTGCTTGCACGACCACCGGCCAGCCTTGCGGCGAGCGCGCGACGTTGAGCGGGCCGCGCACCTTGAAATGCGGGCCGCGATGATTCAGCACGTGCAGCTTGCCGGGATCGAAATAAATTCCGCTTTCCCTGTCGCGGACGAACGCGTCGTCCTCCCAACTGTCCCAAAGGCCCGTGACAACGTCCAGGAACTCGCGCGCACGTTCGTATCGGACCGCGTGCGCCGGGTGTTGCTCGAAGCCGAAATTGAGCGCTTCAGTTTCGCTGCTCGATGTCACCAGGTTCCACCCAGATCGGCCGCCGCTCAGGTGATCGAGCGAGGCGAATTTGCGCGCGACGTTGAATGTGGTGGAGACCGTCGCGATCAAGCCGATGTGCGTGGTGGCAACGGATAACGCGGCGAGCAACGTTAGGGGTTCGAAATGATCGGCGCGTGCGGTTCTAGAAAGCGACGCCAGATTCGTGTCGCGGATGCCTACGCTGTCTGCGAAAAAAACCGCGTCGAACTTGGCGCGCTCTGCGATCTGCGCAAGTTGAGCGTAATGAGCAAAGTCCAGTCCGCCGGTCAGATGCGTCTTGGCGTGACGCCAGGCGGCAACATGATGCCCCGTCTCCATCAGGAAAGCACCTAGCTTGATCTGACGCCTGGCTTGGCTCATTGTCTGCTCCGCATTGTTGGATTGTTGATTGGCTGGAAGAGGATGCAAGAGGGTGGAAACGCTCGACGCATATTCTTTGTCGCGAAAGCGGTTTCAACAATCAACGATTTTTGCTTTGCATATTCAGTGCAGATTCCAATGCATGGCGGTAGATGGCTTGCTCCCGCGCCAACTAAGCCGTGCGCCTACGCACAGCGGCGCGCGCTGTCGTGACTTGGCCGCTGTCGGTTGCAGAGGGCCGGGGTGCGTCTTCGCACCACCATTGCACGAGACTTTCCCTGGAAAAATGTCCCTGAGCGTTGACCGTCACCCGATTCGTGGCCCACGCAGCGCCAAGTGACTTTACAAACGTTTGCGTTAGCAGCGTTTGGCTTTCGCTATAACGATCGATCCGCATCACGTCAAGTACCAGACGCGCTTTACCTTCACGCGATGCATGCGTGTACTGGGTTGCAAACGCGATTTCGGCTTGCATCGACACGCGCTTGGTCGCAGCTTGCAAGCGGACGATGCGATCGACCATAAGCTCGCCCTTGCAAAGTGCGAGGGCATTGAGCGCCTCGTTCTGGACTTCGCGGATCGGGAAAATCGTTCCTGGGTGGAGCGCGGAGATGATCCGGGCTTGCGCTTCGAACGCGTTCAACAGGCGTTGACCGGTCCCAGAGGTAAAGCGTGAAGTCGATATATCCAGCCAGGTCAATGAGAGCGCAAGCGCCGTCAGCCATGCGCCGCGCGCCGCGTCCTCCTTCAGCCACTCGAAAAGCGGGACACCAACGAGATCGGGAAGCAGGGCGCCCAGGCGTCCGTTGCCTTCCGCTCGCTGGTTAAGCATAAAGATGGCTTGGACATCGGCGTCGAATTCGCGTGCTTGGCGAACCAGCGGGTCGTTGCCCGCAAACGTATCGTAGCCCGTTGCAATGTGTATGAATTCGCGTGCCACGATCAGGCCGATCCACGTTTCGCTTATGAAAGCGGCGAGCATGGCCGCGGTATCGCGACTATGGCCGAGGCGATTTACTAATGACCGCGCTATCGACTTCGAGTGATGCAAACCCGCAGCGAGCGCGTGCCGCGCCAGTTCGGCTGATTCGCGATGAATCACTTGGATCAGTCCGGCTGTGACCACGATCGCATCGAACGAAGCGCACGAGACGCTCGTGTTCTGGACGCGATCCGAAGAGGAGCTCAGCGCGAACAACACCGGACGCGCAGGATGTCTGCAGCTTTTGGCTGCTTCATCGACTTGCTGTTTGCAAACCGTATAAAAGTCCCTGATATATGGCCAATCCGTGTTCCCTGTTGGGATATAGGGCTTGCCAAATTCTGCATCAAGAGATTTTTCGATTTCGTTCAATTGTTCGACGGTCGGCATGCTTGCCAGACGATCCGTAAGGCTTAACCGGACGGCGGGAATTGGCTTTGCAGGTCTCCAGGGCATTCGGCAAGTTCTCGAGAGGCTTAAGATGCGCGATCTTAATTATCCCAATGCTCATGCCAAAACGATTAATTGACCTATGCTAAGCAGTCCACCGGTTATAAACCGGGGCATTGTTCATGCGTATAACATGCGCTTTAGGTCGTTTAAATCAAGTCATAGGTCAATGACCGCGGCCGTTGAGGTGTAAGCAAAAGCGGCGTTGTTTGTAGATGCCCACAGCACACGTCTTTGCAGCAAAGCGCGTATGCAAAGCTTAAATTGATAGAGCAAGGCCGCCAACCGGCGATTACATTGTCACGTTGTGAGGTAATGCCTCAAGACAGAAGGCGGCGTTTGGAGCGACTGCATGGCAAGCTGCCTGCCCTATTAATTGCTACGAGGACTTTTTAATCGTGAGCCAAGACCTGTTGTTGCTGCTGGAGCCGGGTTTCACCGATCCCAAATATCCCGGAGAACGTTTCGTCTGCCCGGATAGCGCGCCTGTCGAAGGCTTGCTCTCCAGCGATCCGGCGAAGGCCGCGGGTCTGGAAATTCGCCGCCTGCCGTTCGCGCGCCCGCGCGAGGCCGCCATCGCCGCGCTTGATGCGGACCACCAGAGTTTGCCTGTGCTGGTTCTCGGAGACGAACATCCGATACCGCCGGATGCCAGGACGCTGGGTAACAAGCGCTTCGTGACCGACACGCGTCGCATCCTGGACCTGCTCGCCGAGCGCCACGGTTTCCCCAAGATTCATTGACATCGGCATGGGGGCAGAGCGACGGCCCGAAACACAAACGGGCGCGCAAGCGGTGCGGGTGTTCGTGCACTGCAGCGTGCCGCCAGCCATTCCGGTCAGCCGTGCCCGCTCCGGCGCGTGCTAGCGGAAATCGACCTTATCAATATTGACCCGATCACCGATCCGGATTTCCTTTCGGAATTGTCCGCCTTGTTTGCTTTCCGGGTGGAATAACAGGCGGAGCCGGAACCTGATATCGTTTCCGACACCTATCACCACGGTGAAACCATGATCGACATTCCTTATCGCAGTGCACTCATTATTGGCGCCGGTGCTGGCATCAGCGGCTCTCTTACCCGTCTCCTGCGCGAAGCCGGGATTGCGGTTGTCGTGGCCGCGCGAGATATCGGCAAGCTGGCGGCGCTCGTCAATCAAACGGGCGCCATCGCGCTTCAGGCCGACGCCGCCGATGCCACTCAGGTCGAACGGCTTTTCGCCGAAACGGAAGCCCGTATCGGCGCGCCTGAGATCGTGATCTACAACGCGAGCGGCCGGGTCCGTGGTCCCATTGCGGAACTCGACCCCGCGCAGGTCGAGCAGGCGGTCGCTGTCTCGGCGCTGGGCGCTTTCTATTCGGTGCGCGAGGCGGCAAAGCGCATGGAGCCACCCGGCAAAGGCGCAATCCTGCTGACAGGCGCGACCGCTGGCGTTAAAGGCTTCCCATTGTCCGCTCCCTTCGCCATGGGCAAGTTCGCTTTGCGCGGCTTGGCGCAAAGCGCGGCGCGCGAACTGGCGCCCAAGGGCATTCACGTGGCGCATATTGTTGTTGATGGCAGCGTGCGCTCGGAGCATCGGGCCGACTCACAGGACAACACGCTCGACCCCGACGCCGTCGCCCAGTCTTACGTCGACCTCTTGCGTCAGCATCGCAGCGCGTGGTCGTGGGAAATCGAGATCAGGCCCTGGACAGAGAAGTTCTGAATTGTCCCGGGTCTTGATCAATGCCGGAAGACAGTCCGGGATTATTGCTTCCGCGCAAAGTATTCGGGCAGGCGAAAGCCATCGTAGAAGTGATTATTGAGGATTGCCTGCTGGAAAGAGGCTGACTGATAAGCACTGACGATCGCCTGCGTCACGGGCGTGGATTTGTTCGCGGCCTTGACCACGACCTGGTTGATATAAGGCGGCGTCATCTGTTCGAGCGCAAGCGCATCGGTCAGTTTGTAGCCGCTGAAAATGGCGAAGTTTCCCTGGATTGCGGCGAAGTCGACGTCGTCCAACGCGCGCGGCGCTTGCGCCGATTCCAGCGGAACGATCTTGATGCCAGCGGGATTGGCAATGACATCCCGCTCGGTGACATCCACGGGATTGGCGTTTGGCTTGATCTTGATCCAGCCGATTCGCTGGAGAATCTTCAGCGCGCGTTCCAGATTGACGGGGTCATTTGGAACGGCGACCGTCGTGCCAGCCTTGACCTCGGTGAGAGCGTGGTGCTTCCTGGAATAAAGTCCCATTGGCGGAGTAGGGACCTGCACGACACCGACGAGGTCAGTCCCGTTTCTCTCGTTATAGGACTTCAGATAGACCTCATGCTGCATGACATCGGCTGCTATTTCCCCGCGATACACCGCCTGATTTGCCTCAAGTCCGGTACTGAACTCGACATACTTGATCGAATAACCTTTCTGGCGCAATAGCGGCTCGACGCCGAGTTTGAATTCATCGGCATAAGGACCGGGAACAAACCCGACGCGCAACTCGTTAGACTGCGCGGCGTGACTCGCCATTGACGCCAAGGCAGCGCTCAGGACGACGGCGATAACCAGCGGTTTCCATTCAGGCATAGGAGCTTAAAAGTGTGTGAGAGATCAAAGCGCAAGACGCAGTTTGCATAAGAACTTAAACGGTTGATCCACGCTTGAGAACGAAGCAAATCCGATATCGATATGTTGATCGGCCGCGCCGCGAGGTGCGTAAGGCCGCGAGCACGGTTCATGTTCGCGCATGAATAAGCATTGCGTTTCTTGTTCTTTGGTTCGGCAAATCGCCGCCCGTATGCTTACGATGCGCGGCAACCGCCAGCGCCAAGCTCGCTTGTCACGCTTCCATTGCCACTGATCCATGAATCGTTTTCACTCTTCAAGTCGCCGTCGTTTTGTAGCAAGCGGTCTTGCGCTTGCAGCCTCGGGCGCGCTGCCGCTTGCTCACGCGCAAGGTCATTCCGCACAGAACGCAAGGTCGCTGCGCATTGGTTATCAGAAGGGTTTGCTAAGCATTCTCAAAGGCCGTGGAACCCTGGAACATCGGCTGGCGCCGCTTGGCGTGAGCGTTCAATGGACCGAGTTTCCATCCGGGCCGCCGCAGCTTGAAGCATTGAACGTGGGTTCCATCGACTTTGGCGATGTAGGCGAAGCGCCCCCTGTATTCGCGCAGGCAGCGGGCGCGCCGTTCGTCTACTACGGCCAGACGGCGCAGCGGCCTGCCAGCGAAGCGCTTGTGGTGCCGGACGATTCGCCGGTGAAATCGGTCGCTCAGTTGAAGGGCAAGCGCATTGCGTTGACCAAGGGGTCGAACACGCATTTCCTGCTGTTGAGATTGCTGGAGAACGCGAACATTGACTACGCCGACGTGACGCCGGTCTGGCTTTCTCCCGCTGATGCCCGAGCGGCATTCGAGCAAAAAGCGGTCGACGCCTGGGCAATATGGGACCCGTTCCTGGCGGTCGTCCAGGCAACAGGCCGGGCGCGAATCATTGCGGATGGCACGGGCGTGGTCCAGAACCGCGCGTTCTATTTCACGTCGCGTAATTACGTGGCGAAGAACGACGACGTGCTGCGCGCCGTGCTGGAAGAGATCGGCGCTACGGATCACTGGATATCGACGAATCGCGAGCAGGCGGCAGCCGAATTTTCGCGCTTGTGGGGAATACCGCAACCTATCGTCATCACGGCGCTCACGCGGCTCAAGTACGGCACCGAACCTGTTTCGCGCGATGCCCTCGCGAATCAGCAACGCATCGCAGATGCTTTTTATAAGCTCAAGCTGTTGCCATCGCAGATCGATGTAACGGTCGCCGCGCCGCGAGGACTTGCCTGAGCCGCTTGCGCAAATGCGGGCCGGTTAAAGAGCGTTGTGCAATACCCATGCGCAACGCTTTAACCGTAGCCTCTCAATCCTTCCAGAAAACCAGCGCCCGAAGTTCGATGCTCCGGCGGGGCGCGGCGTCAGGTTGCGTCGCAGGATCCTCGAAAGCGGTGTGCGCGGTCAGGCGCGCGGTGCCGTCCTCGCGCGAATCATAGATCTTCAGCAACAGCGCTTCGTCGGGCCGCAGCCTCGGGAAGTAGTACCAGCGATGAGCAGGGTTATAGGTGAACGAAAACGTCTCGCCAACCTTGTCCCTGTACACCAGGTCGCCAGGCACCACATCGGCGGGGTCAATCGAGCGCGCGTCGCATAGCGCGAGCGGCAATTGTTCCACTACATCGAGCGGACGCCACAGGTTGATGATCGCGAAGCGGCGCTGCAGGCGTTGCGCGGCTTCATCCGCAGGCAAATGGTCGCGCACGCGACGCGGTCCCGATACGAACGTCTGATCGTTGTGAACGCGCCGTACGGGTTCGCGCAAATATGCGGTGCTGCGTGAGCCGCTTTTGCTGTCGCGAATGGTGTGATCGAAGACGACGATTTTTTCCGCGCCCGTGGCCTTGAGCAACAGTTGTTCCGATTCGGAGTAATACGTCGAGCGGATCGCGTCTTCATTGCCGAAGTCGGTGAGCGCGCTCGCGTGCCGGACGTGCTGGAAACCGCTCTTGTCGAGAGACAGTTCGCCCGCCGCGGCGAGGCCGCGGGCGTCCTGGATTGTCACCCGCCGTGCTTCGAGTTCGCCCGATGTCCAGGGCACGCCGGGAGGCGGCTCGTAGGTGTAGCTCACCGGACGGCCTTCACCCGCCCTTAGATAATTCAACTCGGCCTGGACCGCGTGTGCCGCGTCCGCCTGCGGGCGTTCTTCGAATGTCGTGCTCATTGTCGTTCCTCGTGACCCTAATCGTGACCGTAAGTCAGGACTTTCAAAGCTATACCTGCGTGAGCCAAACCTGAACGAATGAAACGCCATAAGGTTATGAGCGCGCATGCTTGCAGGCATTGACTCGCCGTGCGCCGGGCGCGGCTTACTGTTCACTAAATTGCGCGCAGGAATCGCGTGGAGACACCAGTTGATCGCGCAGCCGGCAAAGCCGCGATTCACCGAGACTCGCGCCGAACGCGGAGCCGAACGATCCAAGTCCAGGGATCATGGCTTCGAGCGCGGCGCGATCGTGCTCTCGATGCCGGCAGTTGCGGCAAAGCCGCGTTGCGGTGTTATCGGCTAGTGTTTGCGCCGCGATTGCGTTCATTGACCGAGCGAGCTCCAGTAAGCGGAGAACACATGCACGGAGAGCAAGTAACCGATCACCACATTCACCACCACGCCCGCCGTGAACGCCAAAAAGGGTTTCGCGCCGGTCGCCGAAAGACGGCCAAGCCGTGTGGTCAATCCAATGCTCAGGAAGCAGAATGTGAACGCCCAGGTTCGCAGCGCCGTGATGGGCGCAACGAAAGCGGGCGTCACGACGCTCCTGTATTGCGCGAGGGAATAATGGCTGCCGATCCACGTGACGAGCGCGGACGCAATGAGAAAGCCAATCACGAACTTCGGGAAACGCGTCCAGATTTCCTTCGCGGTCGTTTCGGTTTTCACGGCGCCGGCTTCGCCGCGGTCCCAGCGTGTCGTCGCGACTATCGCAAGTACAAAAGCCCAGATACCGATCCAGATGTCGCGCCCGACCACCTTCATCAGGGTGAACGCCTGCAGCGATGCTTCCGGGGCACCTGCAATGGCGTTTCCAGCGTGCCTGGCGAGATCGCCGTAGGCTTGCGCGGCGGCGATACCGGCGGCATCGGCGAATTCGGATGTGCCGATCCACGCGCCCGCCACGCCCGTTGGCAGGCCGAACGAGCGCGAAGCGAAGGGCAGCGCGAACACCATGACGATGGCCCAGACCACCACAAGCGTAATCGCCACCGACGCCTGTTCACGTTTCGCCCGAACAGCACCGGCAATGGCAATGGCCGCAGATACGCCGCATACCGCGCCGCCGACGCCGAGCACGGCGGCAAATCGTTTGTCGAGTCCGAGCGCGCGAGCGGCCAGGAAGATCACGAAGAACGTGATCAGCGAGACGATGGTCGCCTGTCCGATTGCGACCGGTCCCGCCCACACGAGCAAGGTGAAAGGCAGCGTGGCGCCGAGCAGGACAATACCGACCTTGATATAGAACTCGACCCGCAAGGCTGGCACGAGCCACGCGGGCAGTGTCACCAGGTTCGACACGACCAGGCCCAGCGCCAGCGCGATCAAGGGCGGCTCAAGGTTGTAGGTCGATGAATTCACCCACGCGCCGGCCACGAAGATCAGTGTCGAGAGCACGAAGACGGCGAGAAAGCCGGGCAGGAACTGCGTGGCGCGTTGACCCAGCGCCGCGGCCGCGATGCCGAACAGGATGGCGAAGAGCACGAACAGCGCGATGTAGTTCGGCAGATGCTGCACGAGGTCGGAGGAAGCCTGTCCAATGCTGGCCCATTTGGCCGGCGCGACGGCCAGCCACTTGATGCTCGTGCCCGAGGCGAACAGCAAGTAGGCCACGACGATGATCCCGAGACCGATC
Source organism: Caballeronia sordidicola (assembly GCF_001544455.2). Lineage (GTDB taxonomy): Bacteria > Pseudomonadota > Gammaproteobacteria > Burkholderiales > Burkholderiaceae > Caballeronia > Caballeronia sordidicola. The sequence goes on along the minus strand of NZ_FCOC02000014.1, from coordinate 172,451 downwards.
CACACCGCCCACCAGTCTTCGGTCCGCAATGGTCCGCTCACGGATTGTTGAGGATTGCTTTCAGCTTTGTAAGGAGAGCTTGTTGTTTGAGTATTGCTCATTGCCGTCCTGATGAAAAAGGGAAAACTTCGATGCACCCATGTCCGGATTTCAAACCGGATTATTGGTGGATCGAAACGGCGGACGCCAATATCGATTCGCTATTCCTATATCGTGAATTTTCATTAGAGCGGTTTCGCCGGGGCGAACCGCGTCCTGCGCGACGCCTGGGCGCGGTGAGCATTGCTCGAAGCATTCACATGAAAAACAAGTGCCGGGGCGCAGCCGTTCATTCCCGGTCCAGCCAGGAATCCAGCGCCACGCGAAACGCCACGGCGGCGATGACCGGCACGGTCAGCATCATGACAATGCCGAAGTTTTCAATCGCGTCGCCGTACATGACGGTGTGATAAAGCACGACGCTCGACACGATAACGAGAGCGATAAAGCCCACGATCACCATCAGGATATGGCGCATTGCCTGGGACGGCTGCCAGCGTTCAGGTTTTCCCGACGGCGTGCCGCCCGGCCCCGGATTCGCCGGTGTGTTGGCGTCGGACTTTTGTGGATTTTCTGGCATGGCTAAGAGCCTGAATTAAGGACCGCATTTGCTCGGTGCAGCAAGGCTCGTGACGGCGTAGATAAACATATATGGTACTCGCGTATGCCAGCGCCTAGCCAATGGGTGCGGAATTTGTCTGCGGATTTCCGCTCCTGATTTACTTCGGGACCTCTGCGTTGCGCGCATCGTGAAGGAGACTGTCGGACCAGCCGCCACCCAGATCGCCAATGAGCGACGCCGCGTCGAGCAGACGCGACTCCTGCACGTTCAATGCCGTTTGCTGACTGTTCAACTGCGTTGCCAGCGCGGTGGCGACGGTGGTGTAATCCACGGTCCCCGCCTGATATTCGTTAAGCGCGATTTCGGCGGCGCGCGTGGCGTCGCGCACAGCGCCGTCGAGTGTGTCGGACTGCTCGGCCAGGATGCGCAAACCGGACAGGTCGTTCTCCACATCCTCGAACGCGGTCAGCACCGTGCCGCGATAGTTGGCCAAGGCCGCCTGATAGGCAGCCTTGGCCGCCGCGACTTCGCCGCTGCGCTCGCCGCCATCGAATAGCGTTTCGGTCGCGCTGCCGCCAAGCGACCACACGTAGTTCGCTACATGAAGCAAGCCGCCCAGCGGCGACTGGGTGAAGCCGTCCAGCGCCGAGAGCGATACCGTCGGGTAGTACGCCGCCACCGCCACGCCGATTGCTGCATTCTGCGACGCCATCTGGCGCTCGGCAGTCGCAATGTCGGGCCTGCGCTGCAGCAGTGTAGACGGAACGCCGACCGGAATTGCCGGCAGGCTTGGCATAGCGGTGCTGTGCGGAATATCGAGGTCTTCCGGGTTCTTGCCGACCAGTACTGCAATTGCATGCGCGTCTTGGGCGCGGGAAACGCCGAGCGCGATCAGGCTCGATTGCGCGTTTTCAAGCTGGCTGCGCGCGGTCAATACATCGGAAGGCGGGACAATGCCAAACTGGTCCTGATCGGAGACCACTTGTAGATAGTGCTGGTACGCCTTCACGGTTTGCTGCAACAGGTCGATATTTGCGTCGCTCGTTCGTAATTCGATCACGGCGGTCGCGAGCGCAATCTGTTCGGAGAGCGTAGCATTCGCGAGCGTCGCTTCACTCGCCTGCGCGGTGGCTGCATTCTGCTCGATCGTGCGGCGCACCGAACCCCACAGGTCGGGCGCCCAACTGACATTGCCTTCCAGCGAGCCCGAGTTGTTCACCGTCTGGATGTTGCCAAGGCCACGGCTCAAGCTCGCATTCGATGTTCCCGTTGCACTACGCTGCCGTGTAGCTGAACCCGTTACGCCGATGGTCGGAAACAGGCCCGAGCGCGCCACCTTCACCTCGGCGAGCGCTTCCTGATAGTTGGCATAGTCCTGGCGCACGGTCTGGTTGGAGACTTCCACCAGCGGTTCGAGTTCGTTGAGCAGCGGATCGTTGAAGCCGGTCCACCAGGCGCCCTTGGGCCCGTCGGCATCCGGGTGCGCCTGCGTCCATCCGGGCAGTTCGCTGAACGTCGCCGGCACGCTGACGGGCGGCCGGTGATAGTCCGGACCGACCATGCAGCCGCCGAGCAGCAGGGCCGCCGTGGCGGCGAGGGGTGTGCGGGAAATCTTCATCTTCATGCCTTCGTATCCGTTTGCCCGAGCGTGTCGGCTTGCCGGTTCCACGGCAGTCCCGAAGACCATCTGACGAGCTTGAAACGCAACCGGTCCAGGTACAGGTAGATCACCGGCGTGGTGTAAAGCGTGAAAAGCTGGCTCACGATCAGTCCGCCCATCACGGTAATGCCGAGCGGCTGGCGCAGCGACGCGCCCTGGCCAATGCCGATGGCAAGCGGCACCGCGCCAAGGACAGCCGCGAAGGTCGTCATCATGATCGGCCGCAGACGCACGACCGCCGCTGCATGAATCGCGTCGCGAGCCGCCATGCCTTCATTGCGCTGCATCTGGATTGCCACATCGACCATCATGATCCCGTTCTTCTTGACAATGCCGATCAGCAGGATGATGCCGATCAGCGCGATCACGGAAAACGGCGTGCCGGAAATCAGCAACGCGAGCGTCGCGCCAATCCCGGCCGATGGCAGTGTCGACAGGATCGTGAGCGGGTGAATCGAGCTCTCATAAAGTATGCCGAGCACGATGTACACCACGCCGAGCGCGGCGAGGATCAGGAGCGGGACCGTGCCCATCGACTGGGCGTAGGCTTGCGCCGCGCCCGCGAATGCCCCATGGATGCTCGCCGGCATACCGATCTCGCGAGCCGCGTTCTGAAGCGCTTCCTGGGCGTTGCTCAACGATCCGCCAGGCGGCAGGTTGAACGAAATGGTCGCGGCGACCAGCCCGCTCTGATGGTTGACCTGCGTCGACGTATGGTTGCTCACGTAGCTGGCGAGCGCGGGCAACGGCACCATGGTCTCGGCCGATGTACTGTCTGCACTGCCGCTCGAACTGCCGCCCTTGCTGTTGGAAATGCTGTTGGTGGTCGCGTTGGCTTGCGCATTGGAGTTGAGCGAGTTCGTGCTAGACGCACTCGACGCAGCGCTGACCGCACTCGCGCCTGTCACGCCCTTGACCGTCGCGCCCGGCATTTGCGTTTGCTGCGTGCCGGTAGGATTGCCCGCGGCCGTGCTCAGGAAAATCTGCTTGAGCGTTTGCGGATATTGCCAGTACTCCGGCGCCACTTCCATCACCACGAAGTACTGATTGAGCGCATTGTAAATGGTCGATACCGTGCGCTGGCCGAACGCGTCGTACAGCACGTTATCGATTTGATTGGGTGCAAAACCGTACCGTGCCGCCGTCGCGCGGTTGAAGTTGACGTAGGTCTGCAAGCCGTTTTGCTGGAGGTCCGAGTTGACGTCGAGCAGGGCGCTGCGATCCTTGTTGAGCGCGGTCACCAGCTTGGGCGTCCAGGCGAACAGCGCGGCGGAGTCATCGCTTGTCAGTGTGTACTGGTATTCGGCGGCGGACTGCCGGCCGCCGATTCGCAGATCCTGCTGCGCCTGCACGAAGAGCCGCGCGCCCGACACCTGATTGAGCTTTGGCCGCAGGCGGTTGACCACTTCGGTTGCGGTGACATGGCGTTGCGCGAGCGGCTTGAGTTCAATGAACACGTTCGCCGTGTTGAGCGCGCGGCCGCCCGTGAATCCGGCGACCGATGCAACCGCCGGATCCTTCTGCACGATCTGCTGCAACTGGGCGAGTTTCTTTTGCATCGCCGGGAAGGAGATGCTCTGGTCCGCGATGATCTGCCCGATCAATATGCCCGTGTCCTGCTCAGGAAAGAACGTGGCGGGCACGAGCTTGAACAGGAACACGTTCGCGATCAGCAAGCCGATCAGCAACAGGATCACCAGCAGCGAGTGATCGAGCACGGCTGCGAGCGAACGCGCGTAGGCATTCTTGAAACGCTCGAACTGCGTTTCGACCCAGCGCGCCCAGCGTGCCTGCGCGTGTCCGGCGTTCTCGCGGCTCAGCACATAGGCGCACATGGCCGGCGTGACCGTGAGCGAGATCACGAGCGAGATCAGGATCGCAATCGAAAGCACGACCGCGAACTCATGGAACAGCAAGCCCACGATGCCCGGCATCAGCAGGATTGGCAGGAACACTGCGATCAGGGACAGGCTCATGGAAATCACCGTGAAGCCTACTTCGGCGCTGCCTTTCAACGCGGCCTCTTTTGGACCGAGCCCGAGTTCGAGATGACGCACGATGTTCTCCAGCACCACCACGGCGTCGTCCACCACGAAACCCGTGCCAATGGTCAGCGCCATCAGCGAGAGGTTGTCGATGCTGTAGCCAAGCAGGTACATCGGTCCGAAAGTGCCCACGATCGACAGCGGCAACGCGACCGCCGGCACGAGCGTGGCGCGCGGCGACTGCAGGAAGATGAACACTACCCCCACCACCAGCAGCACGGCAATGAACAACGTGCGCTCGGTGTCGCCCACCGACGCCCGTACCGACTCCGAGCGGTCGATCGCGACGTTGACGTGAACGCTGCTCGGCAGCGTTGCTTCGATGGAAGGCAGCACGTTCCGGATCTGCCTGACCGTGTTGACGACATTGCTGCCGGGCATTGGGTAGACAATGACCAGGATCGCCGACTTTGCGTTGAAGAGCCCGGCGTTGCGGATGTTCTCGTTGGAGTCGCGCACCTGGGCGACATCGCTTAGCAGCACCGGCGCGCCATTTCGGTATGCGACCACGAGTTGCCGGTAAGGCGCCGCCTTGGTGATCTGGTCGTTGGACACGACCACGTAGCGCTGGTCGCCCTGATCGATATGACCCTTGGCGCTGTCCGCGTTGGCCGCCGAGATTGCCGCGCGCACGTCTTCCAGGCCGATTCCATAGCTGCTCAGCTTGCCCGGCTGCAACTCGACGCGCACCGAAGGCAACGCGCCGCCGCCCAGCGTGATCTGGCCCACGCCATTCACCTGCGAGAGCTGCTGCTGGATCACCGAATCGGCGGAGTCGTAGAGTTGCGCTTTGGTGAGTGTGTCGGAGGTCAGCGCGAGCACCATGATCGGCGAGTCCGCCGGGTTGTACTGGCGATACGTCGGATTGGCGCGCAGCGTGGTCGGCAAGTCGGCGCGCGCGGCCTGGATGGCCGCTTCCACGTCGCGCGCGGCGCCGTTGATATCGCGGTTCAAGGCGAACTCGACCACGATCATCGAAGAACCCACGTAGCTGATCGATGTCAGTTCCTCCACGCCCGCAATCGTGCCGAGCCGCCGTTCGAGCGGTTCGGCCACCGTGGAGGCCATGATGTTCGGGCTCGCGCCCGCCATGTTGGCCTGCACCACGATCACCGGGAAGGCGATGTTCGGCAGCGGCGCGACCGGCAGCCGGAAATAGGCGAGCGCGCCCGAGATCAGGATCGCGATTGCCAGAAGCGTGGTCGCGACCGGGCGCCGGATGAATAACGCCGAGATGTTCACGGCGCCTGCTCCGTCGGCGTGTCAGGCAGGTTGCTCCGGCGATTGCGCCGGCTCTGCACACGCGTCGCCATGCGGTCGAAGAACAGGTAAATCACCGGCGTGGTGAAGAGCGTGAGCATCTGGCTCAGCGTCAATCCGCCGATGATCGCAAGCCCGAGCGGCCGGCGCAGTTCCGACCCCGTGCCGCTGCCGAGCAGCATGGGCAATGCGCCGAGCATGGCTGCGAGCGTTGTCATCAGGATGGGCCGGAAGCGCAGCAGCGACGCCTCGAAGATCGCATCGCGCGCGGATTTGCCGTGGTTGCGTTCGGCGTCGAGCGCGAAGTCCACCATCATGATGGCGTTCTTTTTCACAATGCCGATCAGCAGCACGATCCCGATAATGCCGATCACATCCAGGTCGCTGCCCGCGATCATCAACGCAAGCAACGCGCCAATTCCCGCCGATGGCAATGTGGAGAGAATCGTCACCGGATGAATGAAGCTTTCATAAAGCACGCCGAGCACGATATACACGGCGACCAGCGCGGCGATCAGCAGATACACCTCGCTCGAGAGCGAATCCTGGAACGCCTGCGCCGCGCCTTGCAGCGACGACGTAATCGACGGCGGCAGCTTGACCGCCTGTTCGGCTTCGTGAATGCGGTCGACCGCCGTGCTCAGGGACGCGCCCGGCGCCAGATTGAACGAGATGGTGACGGCCGGAAACTGCGCCAGATGACTGATCACGAGCGCAGACTTGGTGATCTGGATCTTCGCGATGGCCGAGAGCGGCACTTGCCCCGTGCTGCTCGTCTGGCTTGGCAGGTAGAGATCGCCTATCGATCCGACGGTGGGCAACGACTCGGGTCTCGCCACGAGAATCACCCGGTACTGATCCGACTGCTGGAAGATGGTCGAGACAATGCGCTGGCCGAGGGCGTCGTACAGCGCGTTATCGATGGTCGCCGGCGTGATGCCGAAACGCGCGGCCAGTTGCCGGTTGACCTCCACGTTCACGCTCATGCCGTCGGTGTTCATGTCGCTTTGAACGTCGGCGAGAGACGGAATTTGCTTCAGGCGCGCGATCAGTTCCGGGACGTACTTCTGGAACGCCTGCTGGTTCGGCCCGCGCAGCACGAAGCTGTACTGGTTCGGCGAGACCGTGGTGTCGAGCGTCAGGTCTTGCTCAGGCTGCATGTAAAGCTTGATGCCCGATACGTTGGCGACTTCCTGCTGCAAACGCCGCGCGATTTCCTGCGCCGTGTCCGAACGCTTGTCGCGATCGCGCAGGTTGATCAGGAAACGGCCATTGTTCAGTGTGGAATTCGTGCCGTCGATACCCACGTAGGAAGTGAGCGACGTGACATCGGGATCTTTCAGGATCGCGTCGGCGAGCGCCCGCTGGCGCGTGACCATCGCCTTGTAGGACACCGAGTTGTCGGCCACGCTGATACCCTCGATCACACCGACGTCCTGCGTCGGAAAGAGGCCCTTCGGGATCACCACGTACAGCACGCCGGTCAGTACAACCGTGCCGATCGCCACCATCAGCGTGAGGATCTGGTGATCGAGTACCCAGCGCAGGCCCCGTTCATACGCCGCGAGGGTTTTATCGAAGAGACCTTCGCTGATGCGCTCGAAGCGGCTCGGGTGGCGCTCCGCCTGCGCGCGCAACAACCGCGCGCAGAGCATGGGCACCACGGTCAGCGAGACCACCGCCGACAGCACGATGGTGACCGCGAGCGTCACCGCGAACTCGCTGAAGAGGCGCCCGATCACGCCGCCCATGAAGAGCAGCGGAATCAGCACCGCGATCAGCGAGATGGTCAGCGAGAGAATGGTGAAGCCGATCTGCCCCGCGCCTTCGAGCGCGGCTTCTAGCGGCGTCTTGCCTTCCTCCAGATAACGCACGATGTTCTCGATCATCACAATCGAGTCATCGACCACGAAGCCGGTGGCGATGATCAGCGCCATCAGCGAGAGGTTATCGATGGAGTAGTTCAACTGATACATCACTGCCAGCGTGCCGATCAGCGAGACCGGCACCGAAATGCTCGGAATGATGGTGGCCGGCACGTTGCGCAAGAACACGAAGATCACGGCGACCACCAGCACGATGGCAAGCACGAGTTCGAACGCGGCGTCGGATACTGACGAACGGATCACGCCCGTGCTGTCCGACACAACCGTGACCTTCATGCCGGCTGGCAGCGTGGATTCGAGCTGCGGCAACTGCTTCATGATCTGGTTGACGGTCGCGATCACGTTCGCGCCCGGCTGGCGCTGCACGTTGAGCACGATTGCCGGCGTGCCGTTGTACCACGCGCCGCGCTCCACGTCCTGGGGCGCCTGGGTCACCTTGGCGACGTCGCGCATGAATACCGGCGCGCCGTTCTGATACGCGACGACCGTGTTCAGGTAGTCCTTCGGATCGGTGATCTGGTCGTTGCCGTTGATGGTGTAGTCCAGATCCGGGCCGTCGAAGTTGCCCTTGGGCTGGCTCACGTTGACGTAGCTGAGCAGCGTGCGCAGGTCGTCGAGGTTCAGCCCGTACGCGGCCAGTTTCTGAGGGTCCGCTTCCACGCGAATGGCAGGGACATTGCCGCCGCTGGTGGTGACGACACCCACGCCCGACACTTCCGAGATCTTCGTGCCGAGACGGTTGTTGGCGGCGTCTTCGAGTTGCGTGAGCGACATCGACGTGGAGGTGACCGCGAGCGTCAGGATCGGCTGGTCGGCCGGATTGACCTTGGCATAGGTCGGCGGCGCCGGCAGGCCGCTCGGCAGGAAGCTGTTGGCCGCGTTGATGGCCTGCTGGACGTTCTGCTCGGCAATATCGAGGTTCAGCGACAAGTCGAACTGCAAGGTGATGACCGAAGCGCCGTCCGAGCTGTAGGACGTCATCTGCTGCAAGCCGGGAATCTCGCCCAGTTGCACTTCGAGCGGCGCGGTGACGGTCGTCGCCATCACGTCCGGGCTCGCACCCGGATAGAAGGTTTGCACCTGGATGGTCGGATAGTCGACGTTGGGCAGCGAGGAAACCGGCAATACGCGCACGGCGACAATGCCCACCAGCACGAGGGCGATCATCAGCAGCAGCGTGGCTACGGGTCTGAGAATAAACAGGCGGGAAATGTTCATCGGCGCGTGGGTCCGCTTCTACGAAGCAGCTTGCGCTGCGGACGCTGCGCCGCGGGCCTGCCGATGCTGTGCCTGAGAGCCGCTTGCCGGCGTTGCGGCACTGGCGCTGCCAGATGCGGGCTTCGGTTCCGCCGCCTGGATTTTCGCGCCGTCGCTGAGCCGGTCGGTGCCGTCGGTCACTACGATATTGCCCGCCGAAAGTCCCGACGTGATCACCGTGTTCCTGCCGTCGCTCGGGCCGAGCGTGACCTTGTGCACGGAAACGGTGTTGTTGGCGTTCACGAGATAGACATAGTCGCCCGGCGCACCGCTTTGCACCGCCGGCGTAGGCACCAGCACGGCGTTTTGAAGCGTATCTACCAGCAGTTTCACGTTCACGAACTCGCTTGGGAACAACGCTTCGTCCTCATTGGCGAAGGTTGCCCGCAAGGTGACTGTTCCCGTGCTTGTCGCCATCTGGTTGCTGACGGCGTAGAGCGTGCCGGTGGCGATCTCCCGCGAGTTGTCGCTGCTGTACGCGGTGACGGACAAGCGGGTGCCCCCGTTCATACGCTGCAGCACGTTCGCCAGCGAATCCTGCGGCACCGTGAATTGGACCGTGGTGGGCTTCATGGTGGTGATGACCACGATACCCGGCGACGACGAAGCCGTGACGTAATTGCCCGGATCGACGAGACGCAGGCCGACGCGCCCGGACACCGGTGCTGTGATATGGCAATAAGCGAGGTCAAGGTCGAATTGCGCGATGTTCGCGAGATCCACCTTGACCGCTGCTTCGTCCTGTTGCACGAGGAACTGCTGGTCGGCGAAGGTCTGCTCGGCAATCGACTTGCGCTCGTTCAATTGCGTGAAGCGGGCGAGGTCGGCGCGCGCCTGCGCGAGCGAAGCGCGGTCCTTGGCGAGTGTCGCCTCGGCTTGCTGCTTGTCGATCTCGTATTGGCGCGGATCGATCTGGGCGAGGAACTGTCCCTTCTGGACATCCTGCCCTTCGTGATATCCGACCGCTGTCAGGTAACCGCTCAGTTGCGGCAGCACGGTGACAGTCGCCGTGGGCGTCACCGTGCCCAGTTCGCTCAGGATTTCCGGCATCGAACCCAGGGTTGCAGTGGCCACGCTCACGACTTGAGGCGGCGCGGGTCGCGGGGCTTTTTTCCTGCCGAGCAAGTGGACGATCACGACCACGATCACAGCAAGAAGTAACACTGCCAGCACGATTCGCAACACAGATGAGCGCTTGCGCGGCTTCGGGGATTCGATACTTTGATCGGATGGCGTCATAAAGACCTTGGCAACATCTCAAAAATATTACGCACGGGTTCAATCGAGATTACGGCGTCTGATTCGTAGCGGATTGACACAGGCCGTGGAATCGATTGTCGCGGGGCATCGGGATTACATAATCAATACGATATGCATTACGAAGTATTTACTTTACGCATGCAGTTGGTTGTCAGCGGGCGCTGGCTCAATTCCAGATCGTATCAATCGTTGACATCGATCGGGTTACTGGAACATTGCACATTGTTACCAACGGGGGATGAGAGGCGGCACGAACCCTTTGCATCAGGTTCGGCGAGGACCTGAAGTAAAGATGGATTTCCTCAGGGAGGGTTGTGCCAAGGCGTTCCACAGAAATGCGGGACACCTGGGTTTTAACCGTGGACCATCGAGGGTATTTCGATTGATGACGTTGCGTCCACGGCTCCGTGCTCACGCGTGCAAAACCAGCTTCTGCACGCGCCAGTTAAGTAGCTCGGCGACGAAAAGCACGTTCTCCGACGGACACGCCATCTGGTGAATCCAGCCGAACTGCTTGAGCTGTTTGCCCGATTCACCCAGCACGCCGAGCAATTTGCCGTCGAGCGTCATCTTGTAGATGCGTCCGGGGAAGGCATCCGCGCTGTACAAGACCGGATTGGGACCCGGCGATATACAGATCGCCCAAGGCGAGCCGGGCGCAAACGTCCCGGCGGCAATGGCCGCTTCATCCGGCGCATAGCCAATTGCCGCACGCGCGCCCGGCGGCACGGGGACATCGATGGTGAACTGCCTCTGGAAATTGCCTTCGCCGTCGAACACCTGGATTCTACGGTTGCTTCGGTCCGCCACATACACGAGCCCTTCGGCATCGAGCGCAATGCTGTGCGGCGTGTGGAACTGGCCGGGACCCGTGCCGCGTTCACCCCACGATTTGAGCCAGTTGCCGTCGCGGTCGACCTTCGCCACGCGTGAATTGATGTAGCCGTCGCTGATGTAGGTGTTGCCTGCGGCGTCCCACGCGACATCGGTGACCTGGCGGAACCGGCCCGGCTCCGCGGGAAGCGGCGGGTTCGGATGCTTGAGAGGACCCGTTTCCTCGTCGGCGGCTTCCTGCTTGCGGCCGAACACCATCGCCACGCGGCCGTCCGGCGTGAACTTGATGACCATGTCAGAGCCCTTGTCGGTGACCCAGATGTTGTCCTGCTTGTCGACCTTCACGCTATGTGCGAACGACCACGCGTAAAGGTTGCGGCCGATCTCGCGGACGAACCGGCCGTCCGGGGCGAATTCAAGGAGCTGGGCTGCCGCGGCGGCGTACGCGGGTCCGCTCGTGTTACCGCGCGACAGCACGAAGATGTGGCCGTGCGAATTGAGTGCGACGCCGGAGCATTCGCCAAAATAGACATCGCGGGGAAGACGGACGGGGTTTGGAATGGAATCGAAAGCAATCTCGGGGACGCTTTGCGCGCGGGCCAGTTGCGGCGTAAGCGCCAGCGCCGCTGCGGCGCCCACGCCCAGTCGCAAGAAACCTCGCCGGTCGAGGCCGCGTTGTTCGATCCCGCAGCACGGGCATGACATCGAGTGGTATTGGCTCATCTGTGTTTGTCTCCGTTTTTGGTTGCAGGCCTATGCTAATCCGATTAAGTGAAACGCGACCGGTGGCGCAACCGGAACCGGCGGGCCGCCTGCATCGCGTTATGGGAAAATCCCCCACGAATACATGCGAACTGCAAAAGGCGTTGCCCATGCTTCAAGCGGTGATTCGCGAGACGCGGGCAAACTACATCGATCTCGACCAGGTGAGTGACGAAGATGAAAGTAGCGGTGATGGGTGCGGGTGCGGTCGGTTGTTACTACGGTGGCATGCTGGCGCGCGCGGGACACGAGGTGACGCTGATCGGCCGTCCGAATCATGTCGAGGCGATCACGCGTGACGGGCTGCGCATGCAGACCCTGCGTTTTGATGAACACGTGCGTGTGGCCGCGAGCACGCAAGCAAGCGCGGTCAAAGGTGCGGCACTGGTGCTGTTTTGCGTGAAGTCCACCGATACGGAAAGCGCCGCTGCCGAAATCAAACCGTATCTCGCGGACGACGCGCTAGTGCTGGTATTGCAAAACGGCGTCGACAACGCCGGCCGCGTGCGCAAGATCGTGGCGCAGGAAGTGGCCGCGGCCGTGGTCTACGTGGCAGCCGGCATGGAAGGTCCCGGGCACGTCCGCCATCACGGACGCGGCGACCTGGTGATCGAGCCATCGAGCGCAAGCGAGAGCGTCGCCCGCACGCTGATCGATGCACAGATTCCCACTGAAATTTCCCCCAACGTGACCGGCGCCCTCTGGGCCAAGCTGATCCTGAACTGCGCGTACAACGCGCTCTCCGCGATCACGCAACTGCCTTATGGACGCCTCGCGGAAAACGCGGGCGTGCAGGCTTCAATGCGCGATATCGTCGGAGAGTGTCTCGCGGTCGCGCGGGCGGAAAACGTCACCATTCCCGGCGATGTCGATGCGTCCTTGCGCATGATCGCCGAAACCATGCCGACGCAGTTTTCATCGACGGCTCAGGATGTGGCGCGTTCGAAGCCGACGGAAATCGACCACTTGAACGGACTGATCGTGCGTCTGGGCGAAGCGCATGGCATTGCCACGCCGGCCAATCGCGTATTGCACGCGCTCGTGAAAGCCATCGAGACGAAATACCCGAATCCGGCTTGATCTGAAAGTCTGCGCTGGAGGTCTGCATTGAAGGCCTGAAGATTGCGTGACGTCGCGTGGATCCAGCCACTTCATACGGGAGGCGCCAGCGTGAAAATCGCAACGTTCAACATCAACGGCATTCGTTCGCGCCTCGCCGCGCTGCTTGAATGGCTCGAGCGCGAATCCCCGGACGTTGTCTGCCTGCAGGAGCTCAAGGCGCAGGACGCGGCCTTTCCCATCGACGAGATCCGTGCGGCCGGGTACGGCGCGATCTGGCACGGGCAGGCATCGTGGAACGGGGTGGCGATCCTTGCAAAGGGCGGCGATCCGCTCGAAAGCCGGCGCGGCCTGCCCGGAGACAAGAACGATACCCACAGTCGCTATATTGAAGCGGCGATCGGCGGCATGTTGATCGGATGTCTTTATCTGCCCAATGGCAATCCGCAACCCGGACCGAAATTCGACTACAAGCTCGCGTGGTTCGAGCGGCTGATCGAATACGCGGCCAAGCTTTACGCAAGTGGGCATCCGGTGGTGCTGGCGGGCGACTTCAACGTCATTCCTACCGATGAAGACATCTACAACACCCGCTCTTGGAAGAAAGACGCGTTGCTGCAGCCCGAAAGCCGTGCCTGCTATGCGCGTCTCCTCGAACAAGGCTGGACCGACGCGCTGCGCGCGACGCACCCCGACGAACGCATCTACACGTTCTGGGACTATTTTCGCGAACACTGGAAAACCAATTCGGGCCTGCGCATCGACCACGTGCTGCTCAGTGCGGATCTCGCGCCAAGGCTACGGGGCGCGGGCGTTGACCGCTGGGTGCGGGACCGCCCTCGTGCGAGCGATCACGCGCCGGTCTGGATTGAACTGGGCGCGAGCGGCAAGGGTAAGGCAACGAAAAAAACCGGCTGAAGCTGGGCGCAATGACAGGAAAACGCCCCCTTGCGCCAATAACGCAACGTTTTCTGATCGTGGCCGCGCGTGCCGCCGGCGTTCGGCGCCGCCATGGCACGCATGATTTTCTGGTGGCTCGCCTTGCGGCGTCGGCCTCGGGACGCCCGAAAAGGTCCGCTTCGCCAAGGAGGCGCGGGATAGGTGGAACAGTTTTGAATCATTTTTGGAAGTTGGCTGGGAATGGCCTCTCGCGCCAAGGATTCCGCGATCAAACAGGCCCTTCCGGAAGATTTTTCGAACCGCGATGGGCCTCTGGTAAGACATTTGGCAGACAAAAGGGCTACGGGGATTAATCGTACGGATAACCGCCGGTCCCCGCTGATTTGTTCATAACTGAAACAAAAATCTTTTTGCCTCCAATGTTCGGTATGGCCTATCCCTTTCGCTTCCTTGATGGCATTGGGTTTGACACCTATTGGCACGGTCCTCGCTATGTATGTGGTACAGCGCTCGTTACGGTCGACAGTTAAAAACAATCAAACGACTTTGACGAATGCGCTTCGGGGCTGGTCGAGAACCGCGTTTCAAATGGATGCCGTCAGATGCATCAGGAAGGCGCGGAATTGACCGGAATAAAAGTACGGCGCATAGCGCAAGAATATAAAGAGAAGAACATCATGTTGACCCTTCAGTCCGATTTGCACGGCAACCATCTGTTGGGCGCGCTTCCCGCGCACGAATGGCAGGCGCTTACGCCTCACCTGGAACTGGTTCAGCTTCGTACGGAGCAGTTGCTCTGCGATTCGGGACAGCGCATTCACCACGTCTATTTCCCGACGACAGCCATCATTTCGCTCCTTCACACGATGGAAGACGGCGGCTCCGTGGAAATAGCCGCGATCGGCCGCGAAGGCATGACCGGCGTTCCGGTGCTGACCGGTGGCGATACCATGCCGACCCGCGTCCAGGTTCAATGCCCCGGCTTCGCTTATCGCATGAGCGCGTCCGCCTTGCGCGAGCAGTTCGGCCGTTCCGACTTCCTGCGCCGCCTGATGCTGCTTTATATGCAAGCACTGCTCACGCAAGTGGCGCAGACCGCGGCGTGCAACCGTCATCATTCGCTCAGCAAGCAGTTGTGCCGCTGGTTGTTGATCGAGATCGACCGGACGCCCACGGACCAGTTGCAGGTCACGCAGCAGATGATTGCCGACATGCTCGGCGTACGTCGCGAAGGCGTGACCGAAGCGGCAGGAAAGCTTCACGATGACGGCCTGATCCATCACAGCCGCGGTTGCATCAAGGTGCTCGATCGTGCGGGTCTGGAAGCGCGCGCGTGCGAATGCTACGGCATCGTCAAGCGCGAATTCGACCGGATGCTGCCGCGCGTGCGCCAGATCGAAGAAGTCTGCTAAGTCTTCTCGCGCGTGTGTGTCATGTTGGAAGCCATGCGTGGGGCGGTCTGCTAGGAGGCAGTGCCGATACTCGTCCCATGTCTCAACGATGGACGTCGTCAAGCTCCGGCAATAACATCACGCTTTCCTGGTCGTTCGGGTCGGTACGGGCAATGACCGTGACGCACGGCTCGGTGCTGCTCGGGTTATATGGCACGTGCGGAACATTCGCCGGGATATAGAAAAATTCGCCCGCTGCCACCGTTTCGTGATGCTGCAGGTTTTCCCCATACCAGACGCCGGACTCGCCGCTGATCACGTAGATCGCGGTTTCGTGCGCCTCGTGTTTGTGCGCTCGGGCGCGGATCATGGGCGGGAGTGTCGCAAGCTGCATGTGAATATGCCTTGATCCGACGGTTTGCGCCGATATGCCTTCCGCGTAAAGCAGTTTTTGTTTTCCGGCGCGCGCGGAGCCTGGCCGCACTTTGCGGCAGGCAGGGGTGACATCGACAGGTGTGTTCTCGGACATCATGTGAACTCCTGCTGTGGGTATGTTCGTTTCCCCTTGAGCGATTGACTCCCGCACGCCGGGGCGGTTGCCTGTCATGCCGGCTCCCGGAAATAACAACGCTTCGCCCGATCGTTCTATTCCATACAATCTGCCGGCGAGTAGCCGTGAGCACGGCGGGCCATCCTGTTGACTGCACTGCGCGGATTCCAATTTCACTGTAACGTCGCAACTTCGGGCGGCCCGATTCAAGTACGCGGGACGACGCGCGCGCTCTACGGCATCACGAACCGCGAACCACGATCAACCCCGGGTCACGCACGCACCCCGGGATTTTCCATTGTTGAACCGATCCTCATGAACCGACGTTTCCTGCAGCTAGCCATCGTGCTGGGCCTCATCACCGCCGTTGGCCCGTTTGCCATCGACATGTATCTTCCCGCGCTGCCGTCCATAGGCGGCGCGCTCCATGCAACCCCCGCCGAAGTGCAGCTGAGCCTGATGATGTTTTTCGTCACGCTCGGAGTCTGCCAGCTCGTCTACGGTCCGCTTGCCGACATGTTCGGGCGCAAGCTGCCGATCTATGCCGGTCTCGCGATCTTCACAGCCGGCAGCGTGGGCTGCGCGTTTGCACCGGACGTGCACCTGCTGATCGGCTTTCGCGTGCTGCAGGCACTCGGCGCGTGCGCGGGCATGGTCGTGCCGCGGGCGGTCGTGCGCGACCTGTACACGGGGCACGACGCCACGCGCCTGATGTCCCTGCTGATGCTGGTCGTGAGCATATCGCCCATTCTTGCGCCGCTGACGGGCAGTATCATCATCGCGGCGTTTGGCTGGCGTGGGGTGTTCTGGGCGCTGACGGTTGCGGGCGGTATCGCGTTCCTGCTCGCGGCAACGCAACTGGAGGAGACGCGCGAAGCGCATCATCGCGCCGATAGTTCCTGGGCCAGCGCATTCGCGGGTTATCGCAAGCTGATGACTGACCCGTCGTTTCTTGGGCTGACACTCGTTGGCGCGTTTGGCATGGCGTCGTTTTTTGTCTATCTGGCGAACGCGTCGTTTGTGATCATCGATCATTACGGGTTGACGCCGACCATGTTCAGCCTCTGCTTCGCGCTCAATGCGGCCGCGTTTTTCGGCGTCAGCCAGTTCACGGCGCGCTTTACCGCGAAGTACGGACTGCCGCGCGTGATTCGCGTCTCGGTCTCGGGCTTCGCACTTTCGATGGCGATCCTCGCCGTGTTGTTCGTCGCGGGCGCAGACAGCCTGCCGCTGATGATGCTGTTCCTGTTTATCGGCTATGGGTTCCTGGGACTCGTCATGCCTACGTCCGCGGTGTTGTCGCTCGAACATCACGGCGCGATCGCGGGCACGGCGTCGGCATTGATGGGCGCGTTGCAGTTCGTGGTCGGCGCGGCCGTGATGGCGCTCTCGGGGCTTGTGACAAACGGCGCGCCGAAGCCGATGGTGATTTGCATCGCCCTCGCGGCCATTACGGCGTTCGTGTTCGCGCATGTCACGCTGCGCGCGCAGCATTTCCGTTTGCCGGCAGCAGCGGAATAGACAATCCCGCCGGGCTGGCACAATCAACGGACCTTCGCTTCACCCGGGACCCTCATGTCACACGCTTTGTTGCCGCCGGAGCCCGCGCCGCCTTCGAAAGCGGTCGAACCGCTGTTCGCGCTGCTACCGTTCCTGCGTCCCTACGCCGGGCGTTGGGCGCTCGCGTTCCTCGCGCTGATAACGTCGGCAGGCGCTACCCTGGCGTTGCCGGTGGCGTTCAAATATCTGATCGACCGGGGCTTCGCCGGAGGCAACCGGGCCCATATCGACCGTTATTTTTTTGCGTTGTTCATTGTTTCGCTGGTACTGGCCGGCGCCACGGCGTTGCGCTTTTATCTGGTGTCATGGCTGGGCGAGCGCGTCACGGCCGACCTTCGGCGCGCGGTCTACGACCATATGCTCGGCATGAGCCCACAGTTCTTCGAGACCACGCAAAGTGGGGAAGTGCTGTCGCGGCTTACTGCCGACACCACGCTGATCCAGACGGTAGTAGGAACCAGCCTGTCGATGGGATTGCGTAACTTCTTCCTGCTCACCGGCGGCGTGGCGATGCTCGCGGTAACGAGTCCGGTGTTGTCGGGTTACATCATCGGCACCCTGGTCGTGGTGATTGCGCCCATTCTCATCTTTGGCCGTCGTGTGCGGCGGCTTTCGCGCGCGAGCCAGGACAAGATTGCCAACGCGAGCGCGCTGGCGGGCGAAGTGCTCAATGCCATGCCCACAGTGCAATCGTACGCGCAAGAACCGTTCGAGACGCGGCGCTTTGGCGGCGCGGTGGAACTGGCTTTTGAAACCGCGCTCAGGCGCATCCGGGCGCGTGCATGGTTGACGGCGGCGGTGATCGTGCTGGTGTTCACCGCGATCGTATTCGTGCTTTGGCTCGGCGCGCAGGCAGTGTTGGCCGGGCGCATGACCGCGGGGCAGTTGTCCCAGTTCATCCTCTATGCGGTGTTCACGGCCGGTGCCGTGGGCGCGCTCGCCGAAGTGTGGGGCGACCTGCAGCGGGCCGCCGGCGCCACCGAGCGGCTTCTGCAATTGTTATCGGCACGTTCGCCCGTGATGCAGGCCGCGACGACGGTCGCACTGCCGGCGCACGGTGAGGGCATCCGCTTTGACAACGTGAGCTTCTCGTATCCGTCCCGTCCTGGCATTGCGGCACTTTCGGGTCTCACGCTCAACGTGCGTTCAGGCGAGCATGTTGCGCTGGTCGGGCCATCGGGTGCCGGCAAGACGACGCTGTTTCAACTGCTTCTGCGCTTTTACGATCCGCAAACGGGCGGCATTCTGATCAACGGCGTTTCCACGCGCGATGTGCCGCTCGCCGACTTGCGCCGGGAAATCGGGGTCGTGCTGCAGGAATCGGTGATCTTTTCAGGCAGCGTGCTCGATAACATCCGCTACGGCGCACCTGAGGCCACGCTCGCGCAAGTACAGCGGGCGGCTGGGATGGCAGCGGCGGCGGGGTTTATCGAAGCATTGCCGCAGGGCTATGAAACGTTTCTTGGCGAGCGCGGCGTGCGTTTGTCCGGCGGGCAACGGCAACGCATTGCCATTGCCCGGGCGATCCTGAAGAATCCGCCTATCCTGCTGCTCGACGAGGCAACCAGCGCGCTCGATGCAGCAAGCGAACGGCTGGTGCAACAGGCACTGGACAACGCGGCGCACAACCGCACCACGCTGGTCATCGCGCACCGGCTCGCGACGGTTCAGCAAGCGGATCGTATTGTGGTGATGGAACAAGGGCGCATTGTCGCGCAGGGACGTCACGCCGATTTGCTTCTCAGCTCGCCGCTTTATGCGCAGCTTGCGGCGCTCCAGTTTGGAAGTGCCGAACTGCCATTGCACCAGTAAGCGCGTGATGCTGAGCGACCCTGAATATCGCTTTTGAGGCTTGATCAATGCTGCGTGAAGCAAGTGTGGTTATTGCGTGCCGGGGCGTTTTGGCGGCGGAAGTGAAGGATCGAGTCGGGCGGAATCCCTGACCAGGCTATCGGTCATCGCGGCTGCGACGGGATTTGTCCGGCGGCGGGACGGATCGTCATGAACGAGTGGGGCGGGCGGCGGCAACGCCGGGTCCAGCTTGGCGGACTCCCTGACAAGCTCATCCGTCACGACAGATGTCGCTGGTTTTGGGTTGTGGCTGCGCGTACTGTCGCGCGTGATATCGGCACGCGCTGTTTGCGCCGGACTCCTTGCGGGAGTGGATGGGCTGCGCGGGTTGGCTGCGTCGAGCGTTTGCGCGGGCGGCGGATTCGGCTTCGTGGCCGGTTGCGGCGGTGGCGCGATATTCGCGATAGGCGCAGCGGGCTCTGACGCGATATTCGCGATCGTGGACTGCGTGGGTGCATTGGCGACGACCCCTTCGCTGCCAGCGGAAGCTGTGCCAGCGATACTTCCCGCCGTGACATGCGTATCGCTCAATCCGGGGTCCGACTCCTCTTCAAGCGTGGAGCCGTCCGGTGCTGCGTGGGTTTCCGTCGACTCGTCGCCTTTGTGAAACACAAGATAAGCGCCCACGGCGAGTTCCGCGAGAAGCACCGCGATTATCAATGTCTTGCGGGTATTCCTCATATGAAGCAATGGTTCGTTTAAGCGACGCAATGCGGCCATGATAACCGCACGCTCGCCACGCTTCCCGAAAACGCGGGTTGTGCGGCGACGGCCACAACGCGCGCGACCGTGCGAGAAAGCATGTGACGAACGCCGCATGATCCGGACGTTTGAATGGTGGCCGGGCACGCAGGGTATCGTGCCCGGTCATGAAGCGCGCTCAGGTGTCCGGGTGGGACGACGAGAAGCTTGTGAACGCGTTGTACGGCTGGTTCAGCGTTGCACCGCTCACCATCAGGCCGTAAGTATCGTTGCCGCTGTCGAGCACGTAATACATGGCGGACTGGATGTTGTGCGTCTTTCTGGCGTTATAGAACTCGCCCAATTGGGTTGTGATGTAGTTCGCTCGATAAGCCGCACTCTGCTCGGGACCCGTGTTCCATTCCGTGATCATGAAAGGCACGTTGTAGCGAGCCTTGCAGTAGGTTGGCAGATCGAATCCCGGACCCGAACCGTCTGAACCGATGTTGAATATGTCGCCATACACTTCGTAGTTGTGCCACGTCGTGATGTCCCATTGGACTCTTGGATAGCCTCTGCTGCCATCGGGCTGCATGCCTTCCCACAGCGCATCTGCGGCTCCGACGTCGGCGACGCAGAAGTTGATGCCGCACTTGGCGTTCGACTGAACCGACTTCACGCCGTCGATCATGCCGCGCATCACACCTCGCATGGCCGGCCAGTTCGTATTGTTGAAGTCAACCGCTTTGGTGCCCGCTTGGGTGAAGTCCAGAATGGTCGAGTTCTGGCGGGTCAGCTCGTTGCCGCATTCGTACATGGTCACGCCATACTGCTTCAAAGTATTCGCAACAGTCGAAGCGACCGCGTAGCCCTGACTATAGGCAGCGTCCTCGCTGCCGAAGACATTGCCGTTGTTATCGGTCATGCCCTGGTTGATCAACACAAAGAGGGTGAGGCCCGCAGCCTGAAATGCCGCCGCCAATTTCGTTACAGCGGCAAGCTGCTGTGGATCATTGGTGCAACCTACGCGGAACGTCGTGCATCCCATTCCCTTCAAGATGGAGACGACCTGAGCCGGGGTATAAGGGTCATCCCAATGGCCGTTCATGCCGTAGAAGTTGCCCGGTATTGCAGCGCTCGCATGGCGCGGGTCGCTGGCTTGCAACCATCCGGCTGCGTCAGTCCAGAGATAGCACTGGCCTGACGTGTTCGTATGCCACATTCTGCCGCCGTACCACAGGAGCAAGGCGACGTTGAAGTTGACTCCGACAACAGAACCGTCGCGGTAGATGACTCCGTTGGATACGGTCCAGACGCGGCCTTGCGCGTCGATGATGGAGGACGCCGGGGGAATCATGGTGGCGTCCGCTGACATGTTGCTCACTGCTGCATTGACAACCGCTTTTCCACTCGATGCGCTGTTGACGGCTGCACCTGAAACGCTGCCGCCGTCGCTGGAACCGCCGCACGCAGCCAACATATAGCTACCGCTCAAAGCCGTGAGGCAACCTAGAAATTGACGTCTTTTTAACATGGCGAGTTGTGTCCAATGTCGAAAAAAGGCTCGACAAAAAAATGGTGTTGATTTCAGTTTGGGAGGCATGAAGCACTTGAAAGCCGTGCACTGATATCGCTCAAATAATTAGTAGAACTAAAAACTTAATGCTTGACCTCATTCTTTCAATTCCCGGGATAGCCACTGAAGACAGTGTTTCAGTTCGGACTACGAACCGAATGCCATGACCCGGCGCTGGTGTTCTGGAAACAATGTCCAGAATGTCCAGGCACGTCAATCGGCCGGATGGAACGTTTTCGCAAACGTTTTACCCAAAACATGCCATTACCGTGTTCTGTCCCGGCAAACTCTACCTTTTTCATCAAAGGCAGGCGCAAATCCTACCCGGAATGTCCGGTAGCGCTCAAACGAATTAATTTTTTTCGGGGAAAAAGGGAAAATTTTCTAA
Organism: Caballeronia sordidicola; assembly: GCF_001544455.2. Taxonomy (GTDB): domain Bacteria; phylum Pseudomonadota; class Gammaproteobacteria; order Burkholderiales; family Burkholderiaceae; genus Caballeronia; species Caballeronia sordidicola. Next base: position 150,930 of record NZ_FCOC02000014.1, on the reverse strand, counting down.
TGCACCGGCGCATCCCACAAATATTTCCTCAGGAAATTGTTTGATTAATATGAGGAATACGATCATGATGTCTGATATTTGCCGGTTATCTCATTTGATTGGGGTAATTAATTCCTGATTATGTAACAATTTCTTATCGATATTTAGAAGGCAATCAATGGTGCCGATCCCGCCTGGATAAAGGGACTGATGAAGATTGGAGGACAGCCGGATCTTAAGGTGAGGGCGAGATTGAACACTATTAGTAATTAAAGCTCGTTTCCCGCGATTTGGTCCGTGACGGCCGGGCGTGCCCACAGGAGCTTTGCTTTGATCATATGGGATGGTTTAAGAAAAACTTCAACTTCATTGGTTAAGGCCGCTAAGTTTTTTGTGCGAAAAAGAAAGATTTAAAAATGAGATTAAATAAGGTGTTTTAACGGATTTATAAATTGGTGTAATTTAGATTATCTGGGTTTGTTTTATCGTGGTCGCGGAACTTTAAAGTGTATTTTTAAATACAAATACTTGCGCGTGCATTACGGAATATCTAATACTCGGTCCCCCGCTGTGCGATCCGGCGATGCGCCATTGTGAGGCGCGCCGTAATGCGTGATGTGTGGCTACATACGGGAAAGACACACAGGCGTGAAGGAGCCGGGGTCCTGGGTCGTATGAACGCAGGCCAGGCGAGGTTCAATAGCGCCTGATTATTACGGCGGTTAAATTTGTGACTTGGACCTTGGGCGCCATCAGGACTATTCTGCATTTTCGCTTGAACGGATCTTCGATTGCAACGTATGGCGGTTGCATCCATCCCGTTCAAGCGATCTGTAAGGAGAGCGCAAAAATGGTCGAAAAAACAGTGGTCCAGGCTTTTATTGCTGTTGTCGCAATGCTTGTGTACTTCACGCCGTCGATCGTGGCGGACAGGCGAGGGCGGCGCAACGTGCTGCTTCTCGCACTCATGAACGCGTTGCTTGGGTGGACGATCGTCGGATGGCTGAGCGCGCTTTACTGGGCGCTTCACCGCGACAGTCCCAAGAAGGTCGACCGCATCATGCGCCGCCAGATGCGCATCAAGGCCCATGCCACGGCCGATGCAATCGTCGAACGGGCGCTTGCGCGCAACGTTCCGCCAGCGAAGGCAATACGTATTTCCCGCGAACCCTACTGACAGGCGACGCGCAAGGCATCCGGCGTGCCTCATCGCCCGAGAGCGAGCGCACGCGAACGTCTGCGGCTCAACCCGCGCACCATCCATAGTCCAGCCACCATCACGGTAAAGGACAACGTGGTGGTCATGGTGCCAAGCGCGTAGATAACCGGCGTGGTCACCGAGGTCGTCAACCCCTGCAATTCAAGCGGCAACGTGTTCTGGTCGCCGATTGCCTGCGAGGTGCGCGCGATCTCGTCCCAGGACAACGTAAAGCCGAACATGCCCACGCCAATCACCGACGGCCCGATGATCGGCAACACGACGTGCCTGAAACTTTGCCACGGCGATGCGCCAAGGTCGCGCGCTGCTTCTTCGTACGCCGGGTTGAATCGATTGAAGACGGCGAACATCACGAGCAAGCCGAAGGGCAGCGTCCACGTGAGATGCGCGCCGAGCGCTGATGTATAAAGACCCATCGAGGTGGTGTAGTTGTCGACGAAAGATTCGTGCCCCATGAGCGTGGCGAGATATTTGACGCCGTTATCGAGTAGCCGGAACGTGAGTCCAATGCCCAGCGAGACAATGATCGAAGGCATGATCAGGCTTGCAACCGATACATAGAACACCGCGGTATCACCCCAAAAGCGCTTGCGAAACGCGAGTCCCGCAGCAACGGAGAACAGCACCGTCAAGACAGTCACCACGGCGGCGAGACGCACTGAACGTCCGAACGCAGCCCAGATGTCGATGTCTCCAACGCCCTGGCGCAGCACTTCGAACCAGTGCAATGACACACCGCGCATGGGGAAGGTGAGGCCGCCCTCCGGTCCCTGGAATGACAAAATGAAAATGGTGATGACGGGGCCGTAGAGAAACAGCACGAACAATGCGAACACGAGCGCAAGCCAATAGAAACTGGCAGGCCTGCGCTCGCGGTGTCTGAGACGGATCGCCGCCATGTCACAGCTCCTTGCGGATATCGACTACGCGGGTCAACGCCCACACGATCATGAGCACCACGGCGAGCAGGATGATCGCGTTGGCGGCGGCTGCGGGAAACTGCAGATAGCCCGTCTGCACCTGAATGATCTTTCCCACCGACGCAATCTGCTGGCCCCCCATCACGCCCACGGTCAGGAAATCGCCCATGACGATGGTGATCACGAAGATCGAACCAATCACGATTCCCGTCTTCGATAACGGCAGCACCACTTCGCGCATGACTTGCCAGCCGGTGGCGCCGGCGTCGCGTGCGGCCTCGAGCAGGGACCGGTCTATGCGCATCATTGCATTGAAGATCGGAACGATCATGAAGAACGTATAAAGATGTACGAACGCGAGGACGACGGAGAAATTCGAGTACAGCAGCCATTCGAGCGGCCGGTCGATCATATGCGTGCTTATCAGCGCCTGGTTCACGAGTCCGTTGCGCCCGAGCAGCGGCATCCACGAAATCATCCGGATCACATTGGAGGTCCAGAACGGTATGGTGCAAACGAGGAACAGCACGGTCTGCATGCCCGATGAGCGCACATGGAATGCAAGGAAATAGGCAATCGTGAAGCCGATCAAAAGCGTGACGGCCCATACGATCGCGCAGAACTTGAGGGTCGACGCATAGGTCTTGAAGGTCACGCAAACATCGGTTGTCGATGAACATCCGTCGAAAATCGCCGCATAGTTTTTCAGCGTGAACGCGGGGATGATCTGGTACTCGTTGAAGTCCCAGAAGCTCACAATCAACGTGATAATCAGCGGCACGACGAAGAACAGCGCAAAGGTCAGCGTCAGCGGCGTTGCCTGCAGCCATGCGGTGCTTCGCCGGTGTTTGACCGGCGCATCAAGTGTTTGAACGGGAAGCTCGATCGATGCCATTGCGTGACGATTCCCCATGAATGAACTGATGTGGCGGGTTTCATGCAAGGCATGAAGCCGGCACCCGCGAACTCAGGCCGCGATGAACTCATTCCATTTCTGGACCATGTAGATGTTCTCGTCCATCACCGCATTCCAGCACGCGATTGCGCCCATACGCTGGTTGTACGAGCCGCCGTCGCGCACGGTGCCGGCCTTTTCCAATAACTGGCCGTCGGGCGCCTTGATGTCCTGCGCCGCAGGCTTGCCCTCCATCCAGTAATCCCATTCGTAGGCCTGCATGTGGGGCTTGGCGGTGTCGGGCACGCCGGGGTAATAGCCCTGGCGCATCAGGTAGGCGCCTGCCCAGCCGTCCTGGAACCAGTTGATGAATTCATACGCGGCGTCGAGCTTGCGGCCCTGCAGTGAACGCGGCAGTCCAAACCCCGACGCCCACGACCGATACCCCTCCTTCAGCGGCTGGAACCTGCAGGCAACGCCCATGGTGCGGACCTTCGTCACGGCTGGCGACCACATGGACTGGATGACGACCTCGCCTGACGCCATCAGGTTCACGCTTTCGTTGAAGTCTTTCCAGAAGGCCCGGAACTGACCCGCGCGCTTCGCCTCGATGAGGATCTTGATGGTCTGGTCAATCTCGGCCTTGGTCATGTTGCCCTTGTCGCCGTACTTCATGTGGCCCATTGCCTCGATAGCCATCGCCGAATCCATGATGCCGATGGCCGGTATGTTGAGCAGCGCGGCCTTGCCCTTGAACTCGGGGTTGAGCAGTTCGGACCAGCTCGCGATTGGACGCTTGATCAGGTCGGGGCGGATGCCGAGCGTGTCGGCGTTGTAGGTGGTGGGGATCAGTGTCATCCATTCGGTGGGCGTCGCGGAAAATTGCGTCGAGCGTGGGCCTGTCAAAAACATCACTTTCTTCGGTGCGGTGCCCTGGTCGCCAATTTTCTTGCCGTCGACTTCGCCGCGAGTGAGCACAGGCGTGATCTTGTCGGCGAGCTTGATCTTCTTCGCGTCCATGCCGGCGAGTGTTCCGGCGGGGATCAGCTTCTTCAGCGAGAAGTACTCGGTGTCGACAATATCGAACGAGTTCGGTTGCGTGATGATGCGCTTGGCGACGTCGTCGGTCGTGACCGGGATGTACTGGATCCGAATGCCCGTGTCTTCCTGGAACTTCTTTGCGATATCCGAGCTCTGGTTCACCGCTGTGCCGAGATAGCGAAGCGTGATCTTTTCCTGCGCGTGCACGAAGGGGAACCCCGCAAGACCCGCTGCCGCCACCGCGCCCTTGAGCAAGCTGCGGCGCGTCAAGCCGTGGCCCGAGCCGAGGCCCGATTCAGCGGGCTCGCTTGCCGTAGTATCGGACGGGTATTCGTTTCGCTCGCTCATTGCAATCTCCCTTGGTTGACGTTCTCGCGCAGTCCCGCGCGGTTTTCATGTGGTGCGGCGCCGCTCGATCTTTCATGCCGCCAATGCGTGCGCATCGTGCTCGTTCCACCAGACCACGACGCGCGCATCGGGGCAAAGACGCTGCGGGTCGTATTCGTTATCGGGCAGCAGTGAGATGAGTTCGGGCGAACCGTCGAGCGGCGCCAGCGTCATGCGCAGATGCGTGCCCTGATATTCGGTCTCGCGGACCGTGCAAGGAATGCCGCCGATACGGCTAAGCCCGCCGTCGCTGGCCGTCGGCTGCACGGGCGTCGCGCCGTGGGGCGCAATTCGCAGATGATCGGCGCGCACGGTAAAGGCGCGTCCGTTGGCGCTGAGCACGTTATGGCCGCCGAGGAAACGCGCGACGAATTCAGTGCGCGGCCGGTTGAAGACTTCATGCGGAGAACCACTTTGTTCTATGCGTCCATGGCTCATCACCACGACCATGTCGGCGAGCGCCATCGCTTCTTCTTGCGAGTGCGTGACGTGCACGAAAGTGATGCCGAGTTCCTTCTGCCAGCGCTTGAGTTCAGCGCGCATCTGGATGCGCAGGAACGGGTCGAGCGCCGACAACGGTTCATCCAGGAGCAGGCAACGCGGTTCGTTCAGAAGCGCGCGGGCGAGCGCTACACGTTGTTGCTGGCCGCCCGATAACTGCGATGGCTTGCGTTCGGCGAACGCGCTCATTGCAACGAGTTCGAGCAGTTCGCCCGCGCGCTTGCGGCGCGCGTCTTTCGCCACGCCCCGCATCTTGAGGCTGAACGCGACGTTGTCGAGTGCGGACAAATGCGGGAACAGCGCATAGCTCTGGAAGACCATTGCGGTGCCACGCGTGGCGGGCGGTGCGCGCGTCACGTTGCGCTGGCCTATGAGGATGTCGCCATCGGTGATCGATTCGTGACCCGCAATCATCCGTAGCGTCGATGTCTTGCCACAGCCCGAAGGCCCGAGCAGGCAGCAGTACTGGCCGCCCGGAATGCGCAGGTCGATGGCGTCGACCGCGAGCGAGTCGCCGTATTGCTTCGACACGTGAACGAGTTCTATGTCAGCAGCTTCGGTCTTCACTACGGCTGAAGTGGACTGACTCATATGGACGGACTCACGAACGAACTCATGCGTTGCGTTTCCTGATCGATAACTGCACCAAGGGCTGCGGCCGGCTGATGCACCGTGAATTGCAAGACACATGCCACTTTGTTCGTGGTGCATTGCGTTTCATGCAAACCATCGCCCCTATTGAATGTCGACGATATGGCGTGTAAATTGCACACGATTCAAAATCGATCTGTCGGCGATCCAGGACCGAAAGCCGCACGGTCACGGTGCGTCGGCAGTCCGCGACAGTGCGCGATCCACCAAAAAGGTTCACGCGCAGCACGTTTCGTGTTGAGGTATTCGGGGGTTTTCGCACATGGTCATCATTAGTCACGCTGGCGCGTCGCACGGACCAGCGTTCGGTCCGCTCGCGACGCATGAGCGGTTTGCGTATCGCGCCATTTCCGATACCGATTCGTTTCGATGGCCGGGAGACACCGGACTTGCCGTTTATCTCGGCTTCAATATCGAGCACTTTGCGTTTGGCGAAGGACTGGGCGCGGCGCTTGGCCCCGTTTCGCCGCAACCCGATGTGCTCAACTACAGTTGGCGCGAATATGGAAACCGCGTAGGTGTATGGCGCTGCATGGAACTGTTCGATCAGCTCGGCCTGCCGTGCGGCACGCTGATCAACACGGCGCTCTATGATCATTGCCCCGATGTCATTGATGCATGTCTCGCGCGAGGCGACGAACTCATCGCGCATGGCCATACGAACGCGCAACGCCAGAGCGACCTGAACGAAGCCGATGAGCGTGCGTTACTGCTTCACTGCCGCGAGCGCATTGCGTCACATTCGGGGACGCCACCTTCGGGTTGGCTCTCGCCATGGATTTCAGAGTCGCACCTGACGCCAGACTTGCTCGCGGAAACGGGCTACGCTTACACGCTCAACTGGTGCCACGATGACCGCCCGGTTCGCATGGCGACGCGCGCCGGTTCACTATGGTCGATCCCGTATCCGCAAGAACTCAACGACTTGCCGATGATCATAGGCCGTCAGCTCGACGCACGCGCTTTTGCGGACATGATCATCGATCAATTTGACGAGATGCTCGATCAAGCCAGCAACAGCCGCCACAAGCAGGCGCTCGTGATGGGTATCGCGCTGCATCCTTACCTCGTTGGACAGCCGTACCGGTTGCGTCATTTGCGGCGTGCGCTTCGGCACATCGCGGCCGCGCGAGCGAATGGCGATGTCTGGATGACGACGCCCGGCGCGATTGCGCATCATATGGACGAGATGGAACGCGCAGGGCTCACCGGCCCGGAACATGCCACTTTTCATGCACGAACATGACACCCAGACCCGCGCTTCGAGTCGCGCAAAGGCCCGATACCTCACAGGAAGACATCGACACACGCCTCTATCAGGCGATCTTCGACGGCGTGCTCAATCATCGCCTGACGCCCGGCACCAAGCTGCCGGAACCGGAGTTGTGCCAGTTGTTCGGTGTCGGCCGCGCGGTCGTGCGGCGCGTGCTGGAGCGGCTGGCTTACGAAGGTATCGTCTCGTTGCGTCCGAACAAGGGCGCCGTGATTGCCGAGCCAACGCCTGAGGAGACGCGCGAGATTTTCGAAGCGCGCCGGTCGCTGGAACGCATCCTGGTGGAACTTGCGGTGCAACGCGCAAGCGCGCGCGATATCGACGTATTGCGCCGCCAGCTTGCCGACGAACACGAAGCAATGCATCGATTTGATCAGCCGTCATGGGCACGGCTTGCCAGCGGCTTCCATTTGCGCATAGCGGGACTCGCGGGCAATTCGATTCTGCAGCGCTATCTGAGCGAACTCGTATCGCGATGCTCGCTGATTGTCGGCGTGTACGAGCCGCCGGGCAACGCGCCATGCGAGCACGACGAACACACGGCAATTGTCGATTGCATTGAAGCGCGCGACGCATCCGGCGCAATCAGCCGCATGGAAGCGCATCTTCGTGAGCTGGAAGAACGCATTGAAACGTCACGCATGCAAGGCGAGCAAAGTCTCGGGCAACTGCTTGGTCTGCTTCAACCCTGAACCACTTGCACGCTGCCTCAAACCTGAACGGGCCATCATGGAAATCGACTTCGAAGCCATTACGGAATATCAGCGCTACAAGCTCATGGCGAGCCTGATCGTGCCGCGGCCCATCGCGCTGGTCACCACGTTGAGCGCGACCGGCACGATCAACGCCGCGCCGTTTTCGATGTTCAACATGATGGGCGAGGAGCCGCCCATTGTGATGATCAGCATCAACCGTCTCGATGACGGCTCGCTCAAGGACACGGCCGTGAACATTGCACGCAGCCGCGAGTTTGTCGTGCATCTGAGCGACGAGGCGATGGCCGGGAAAATGCATCGCTGTGGTGAGCGCCTGCCGCCCGATGTCAGCGAGCTAGAGAAAGTCGGGCTGACGCCGGTTGCAAGCTCGTTCGTGGCGCCGCCGAGAATCGCAGAGGCGCCTGTCGCATTCGAATGTACCTTGTGGGAGACGCTGGAAACCACGAGCCGGCACATCTTCATCGGGCGGGTTCACAGGTTGCACGCACGCGATGAACTCATCGATACTGAAACATGGCGCGTGCGGCTACAGCATTATTTTCCGGTCGGGCGGTTCGGTGCGAGCGACTACGTGAGCACGCGCGAGCGTTTCACGCTGGGTTAATCAGCGCCCAAGCAATCAGCGCCGCTGGCCGACCAGATCGTCGACCAGCGGCACGACCGCCAGCATGACAAGCATGGCGGAAAGTGGAATGGTTGCGACGAAACCCACGTATTTGAATCCCATCGCGCCCGCAATCCCGCCGATAAAAAACATCCCGAGCAGCGACGCCAGTAGCGCGAGCTTCGCGCGGTCGGCCTTCACCGCCTTCATGCCGGGCGCATCTTTGGTTGCGTTCCAGTACACGAGCTTGCCCAGTTCTATACCCACATCCGTCACGAGCCCAGTCATGTGCGTGGTGCGGATTTCCGCCTTCGAAATCTTGGTGATCATCGCGTTCTGCAGGCCCATGACAAAGCAGAGCAGCGCGACGGTCGCCGGCACGAACAGGATCCGGTCCTGTTCCAGGTTGGCGCCGAGCAAGCCGAAGAAGAGCAGCAATGCGGCTTCCAGCAGCAAGGGCAACGCGTATTCGCTTTGCGCGCCGCGCCGCCGGCCCCAGTTGATCATGATCGCGGACGTGGCGGCCCCGGTCATGAAGGCCAGAAGCGAACTCAGGCCGGCCACGACAAGACCGGTTTCGCCAAGCGACAGGTTATCGGCGAGCGCCGACACCACGCCCGACATATGGGACGTATATTGACCGACGGCGATAAAGCCGCCGGCATTCGCCGCGCCGGCTATGAAGGCCAGGCAACGCCCGAGACGCCGGTTGCTCTGGTCGGTGCGTTCGGGCCGCGTGAAGCTGCGCAGGTAATTCAGGGGCATGTGTTCCGCCATCGGCATGGCAGGCCGGGACCTGCGCGCGGCTGATCAGACTTCGGCGAGCCGCTCGCTATCGATAATCCGGATCTGCTTGCCGTTCGTATCCACGATCCGTTGCTTTTGCAGCTTCGAAAACATCCGGCTCACGGTCTCGAGTTTCAACCCGAGATAACTGCCGATCTCCTCGCGGGTCATGCGCAGATTGAATTCTGCCGCCGAATAACCGCGTGCTTTCATACGCGACGAAAGATTCATGAGGAACGTGGCGAGACGCTGCTCGGCGGTCATGGTGCCAAGCATCATCATCAGCCCGGACTCCCGTACTATCTCGCCGCTCATCATCCGGTGCACGTGCTGCTGCATGGCCTTGATGTCGTGGCAAAGCTCTTCGAGCAGATCGAAGGGGATCACGCAGACCTTGCTGTCCTCGAGCGCGACCGCGTCGCAGTTTTGCTCGTCGGAGCAAACACCGTCGAGACCCAACGGCTCGCCCGCAATGTGGAAACCTGTCACCTGCTCTTGTCCGTCACGATGCGCAATAACCGTCTTGAAGCATCCGGTGCGTACGGCATAGATGCTCTTGAACGCGTCGCCGGTCCGGTACAGCGTCTCGCCGCGCCGCACGAGCCGTGTCGAGCAGATGATCGCATCGAGCCTGCCAAGTTCGGCCTCGCTCAGTTGCGTCGGCATGCAGATGGCGTGCAGCGAACAGGCGGAGCAACGTGTATCGGGGCGGGAACTTGGCGAAAAGCCGGGAACGGCCGGACGTGCCGTGCGAGCCGAAGGTGGCGGGCTCGCAACTGAAGATGCGCAAGCAGTCGCTGAAGTCATGACGTCTTCCGTGAGTGGTGTTTGCATCAATGCGTTTGCGCGGCAATTCATACGGTGCAGTGTCCAACGCGCGCATCGGTACGCGCCACGGGTGTGTCGCGCAGAAGATTCAGCGGCTGATCGATGGGGTGCTTGCCGACGTGAGTCGATGACCCCGGAATCGGCCGACGCTCAGTGAGGGAGTATGGTCCACTCTGTCTCAAAATAAAATCAGCGAGCGGCGTCAGACAATGTAGGTATTCAAGAATTCATGTAGGAAATGGACTACAAAAACGTGAACGCCAGACTGTGGCGCTCAGGTTTCGTGGTCGTCTTCGAAGAGCTTGTGCCGCACGGCGTAGCGAATCAGCGCTGCGTCATGCGGCATCTGCATCTTGTCGAGAATCCGGGTCTTGTAGGTGCTGATGGTCTTGGCGCTGACCGACAGCGCCTGGGCGATCTGCGTGATCGTTTCGCCGCCCGCGATGCGCCGGAATACCTCGAACTCGCGGTCCGAAAGACGATGATGCGGCAGGTCGTCGCCGTGCTCGTTCAGACTTTGCGCAAGCCGTTCGGCCATTGTCAGGCTCACGTACACGCCGCCCGATGCAATCTTGTTCACCGCCGCGACCAGTTCGGCGCTCGCGCTTTCCTTCGTCAGATAACCCGACGCACCGGCTCTGAACGCGCGTACCGCGTATTGCTGTTCGGCGTGCATGGTCAGGACCAGCACGCGCAGCGCCGGTTTTTCGTCCTTGATCTGCTTGAGCAGTTCAACGCCGTTGCGCCCTGGCATGGACAGGTCGAGGACGAGCACGTCCGCCGTGGTGTCGCGGATCATTGCGAGGGTCGTGGCGCCGTCGCTGGCTTCGCCCGCCACCTCCACGCCGCTTGCGCGGTCGAGGATATGGCGCAGTCCGTCGCGAACGAGCGCATGGTCATCGGCTATCAGGACACGGGTCATTGCAGGAAATCTTCTTCAGTGCGTTCGGGGAAAAGTTGCGCGCGTCGGGTTTCCCGTCCGAACGGGGCTCGCGGACGGTAAAAAGATGCCCGCGAAATAGCGGGCATTAAGAATTGCGCACGGACACTGAGTCACGCGCGCAACACTGGTTCTTGGGACGTCGAGTCGACATTAACGAGACATTAATGAGACGTTAATGTCTCGTTAATGGGACATTAGCACGGCTGCGGTCATACTTTTTAACAAAGTTCGGGTAACGCCGCCGAGAACGCGTTCCTGAAACCGCGCATGTCCGTACGCTCCGAGCACCAAAAGTCCCGCGCTGGTATCGGCCAGCACATTGAGCAGGGCCGCGCCCGTGCTCACGCCCCACACGTGCGGAATCGATAAAACGCCGGCCCGCACCCGGTGGTGCCCGAGGTAGGCGGCGAGCGCGTGTCCGGCGCGCTCCGGCGTTCTGGCGCTTTCATCGCTCGTGGCGCGAGGCTGCTCGATGGTCACGATCTGCACTGAATGTGCAAGCCGGAGAACGGGAAGGGCGTCCGCTACCGCGCGTGCCGCAGCCCGGCTGCCGTCCCACGCAATGAGCACTGTCTCGCCAAAACGTTCGATGCGGCCGGCATACGGAAGCAGGATTGCCGGCCGCCCGCTGCTCATCACGAGGTCTTCGGGGAAATGCTTGCCAATGTACGCAGCCGGGTCCGCCGGATCCGGCTGGCCAAGGACGATCACATCGGCGTGGCGCGCGTGGAGGATCGCGGTATCGGCGGGCGGCCCGATGGGTGCGCGCCATTCCGATGTGCAACCGGACAGGCGGGTCGCCGAGAGAAAATGGTCGTGCGCCCGTTCAAGGCGCGCTCTCGCCTGTGCCTCCTGGACCGCGAGGTTGAGGCTTTCTTCCACGTTCAGGAAGGGCCGCAGCGCGTCCTGGCAGACCACGTACAAGCCGATCAGATGCGCATTGTGCTTGAGGGCGAGATCGACAGCGAAGTCGACCCGCGTGTGACTGCGCCGGCTGTCATCTATATGTACAAGGACGGTCTTGTAGCTCACGGTGTTGCTCCCGTGGCGTCCGGTTCCTTTTGCGGGGGCGAATCATGCGGGATCAGCAGCACCGGCCGCGTCGAAATGCGCACGAAGTGCTCGGCGACGCTGCCGAGGACGAGCCGCCGCCAGCCGCGCCGTCCATGCGTGCCCATCACCACGAGATCGGCCTCGAAATCTACTGCGGCATGCTCGATGCGCTGCGCGATGTCGTCGCGAAGCGGCTCGACTTCAATCAGGCTGGTCGAGCCCTTGCTGTCTTCAATGCCCCCGCGGCGCATCTTCGCGGCGGCATCGGCCAGCACGTGCTTGCCTTCCTCGACGAAAGCGGCGCGCACCGGCACGGGATCGAACGCCACGCTGGAATATGACAGCGGCGGGACATCGACCACATAGACCGGTCTTAACTCCGCGTTGTGCTCGCGCGCCAGTTCGATCGCGGCGTCAAGGGCGCGCGCGGACGTTTCGCTGCCATCGACTGGCGCGAGAATTCGCTTATACATGGGTATTGTTCCTGTGATCAATGCGACATCAGTACAGGCACGGTCATTGACTGGAACATGCTGCGCGTGGCGCCGCCCATGACCAGTTCCTGCCAGCGGGAATGACCGTAAGCGCCCATCACGATCAGATCCGCGCCCAGTTGCGATGCCTGCGAAAGCAACAGTCGCCCGGCTGGCGTGTTCTCTGCCCGGTCGATCCGGTCAAGCTGGACCACGTCCGCTTTGACGTTATGCCGGGCGAGGACGAGTGCAATGTCGGCGCCGGGAATACGGTTGCCGCGCGTCGTGTCGCGGGGCTCGTCGACCGTCACCACGGTGGTCCGCGTGGCGCGTTTCAGCAGCGGTAATGCGTCATGCACCGCGCGCACGGCCTCGCGGCTGCCGTTCCACGCAACCAGTGCGTTTGCGCCGAATGTATCGAATTCGCCTGCGTACGGATAGAAGAGCACCGGCCGGCCTGCTTCCATCACGAGGGTTTCCGGAAAGTGATCGGCGATAAACGACTCCGGATCGTTCGGATCTTCCTGGCCGGCAATGACGAGATCCACACGTCGGGCGAGACGTACCACGTCATTGGTCGGATCGCCGGTACTTTCGACCCAGCTTCCCGTAACACCCGCATTTCCCAGTTCCGCGTGAAAGGCCTGTTCAAGCGCGTTATGGCGTTCCTGGCGGAGAGTGCGATGGTCCTCGTAGTACTCGGAATATCCGGCCATGACGTAGAACGTGCGCGGGTCCGGCGTGAAGCACGACAGCACGCCCGTGAGATGTGCGCCATATTGCCGGGCAAGCCGCAACGCAAAGCTCAGGCGTGCCGGGGAACGTGAGCTCGTGTCGAGCTGGACCAGGATGCTTGTATAGCTCATCGGAAGAACTCCGTTGGTGAGTGAGCCGAGGGCTTCGCGCTGCCATCGGTTCGGTAGGCGGTGCCTGCAAAAAAGTCTATGAGCCCGCCACGTTCATCCGTTGATGTAGATCAACGCTCTCGCTGACAAGCGTGCGGCGGCATCGCCGATAATCGCTGCCTCATTACATCGGAGGTAATTGAACATATTCGGGCGCTCCCTAAGATGAGAGTCATCGCCTGGCGCGGCGCTGAGCATCAGAGCGCAAAGGCGGTCGTTTTTACATCTTTCAAAGGAGCTGGCAATGCATCATTTTTCTCTTCATACAGTTGAATCGGCACCCGAACAATCCAGGCCGACACTCGCGGCCCTCGTCAAGAAATTCGGCTTCCTGCCGAACGTCATGGCGACAATGGCCGCCAACCCGGTCTTGCTCAATGGCTTTGCAGGCAGCTTCGGAAGTTTTCACAGCGGAAGTCTGGACGAGTGCGAGAAACAGACCTTGTTGCTGACGAACGCAGTCACCATCAAGTGTCCGTGGACGGTCGCGGCCCACTCCACCTTTGCGCTCGAAGACGGCATGGACGAGGCCGATGTCAACGCCATCCGCGCCGGGAAATTGCCGGCCGATCCGAAATACGCGGCGCTTTCGGGCATGAGCCAGGCGCTAATCAAGAAACCGGGCAATGTAAGTGAGGAGGACATCGAGCGGTTTACATCGGCTGGATATTCTCCGCTTCAGATCTTCGAGGTGATCACGAGCATTGGCGTGTCGACCATGGCTGCAACAACAACCAACATGGCGGGCACGCCGGTCGAGGATCGCTTCAAGGCTCAGGCCTGGGTTCCTGCATAAACCCTGGAGCACATGCATGATCCCGCTCGCGCGGGGTCATGCGCGAGATGCCCAGTGGGTTTGGACGTATTCTTGCTAACCGAGCTTTTCAACCGAGTCTCGCATTGAACGAATCTCCGATGAAGCCCTCGCCTCGCACCACGAAACCCGTTACCGAACTTGGCACGCTGCTGCGCCAATGGCGAAGCACGCGCGGCAGGAGCCAGTTCGATCTGTCGCTCGATGCCGGGATATCGCAGCGGCATGTGAGTTTCATTGAAAGCGGCCGGAGCGCGCCGAGCCGCCAGACAGTTATCAACCTTGCACAGGCGCTCGACATTCCGCTTCGGGAGCGCAACACGTTGTTGCTTGCGGCGGGCTTCGCGCCCATTTATTCGGAAGGCGCGTGGGACGCTGACGAGATGCAGAGCGTCACGCGTGCGCTCGCGCGCATGTTGAAACAGCACGAGCCGTTTCCGGCGGTCGTCATGGACCGCTACTGGAATGTGCTTCTGCCCAACGACGCCGCGCCGCGCTTCTTTAACGGTTTCATCGATCTGAACGCGCGCAAGAGCCCGCGCAACATGTTGCACCTGATGTTCGATCCAAACGGCATGCGGCCGTTCATCGCGAACTGGGACGCGGTGGCGAAGAGCCTGATCCAGCGTGTGCATCGCGAATCGGTCGGGCGGGTTGTCGATGAAAAGACCCGTGAGCTGCTAGCCGATCTGCTTGCCTATCCCGGAGCGAAAAGCGGCTGGGAATCGCCTGACATGCTTGATGCAGGACCGGCCACGCGCACTATGCCCGTCATTCCCATCAGTTTCATGAAAGACGGTACAACGCTCAATTACTTTTCCATGGTCACGACCGTTGGCACGCCGCAAACGGTCGCCGCCGAGGAACTGCGGATCGAATCCATGTTTCCAGCGGACGATGCAACCGAGGCGCTTCATCTGCGAATGCCGGGCGACGTTCACGCAGCTTGAGCGCGGCGACTGCTTTTTGGTTGTCGTGGCACGGCTGTTAAAGTTGCGCATTCCACGCCACGGACCCGTTTCGACCACGATGAACCTTTGTCCCCGGCACCACGCGGCGGCTCGCTGCTTGCGCATCTTCAAACCCGGGCTGTCGTGCGTGCCGCTCGTTCTCGCGGCTGCCGGCGCGGCGCATGCGCAGGGCACGGTCACGCTTTACGGCACGATCGATACAAGCATAGAAGTCACGAATCCGGGCAACGGCTGGACCACGCGCATGGACTCCGGTGCATATCGAGGATCGCGCGTCGGGTTGCGAGGAAACGAACCGATAGACGCAGGAACCAGCGTGATCTTCGACCTGGAGAATGGCTTTGGTTCGACCAACGGCAGTCTCGACACTCCGGGCAGCATTTTCAACCGGCAAGCCTGGGTCGGCTTTGACGCGCCCTGGGGGCAGACGCGCTTCGGCCGCCAATACTCGCCGCTCTACATACCGTTCAAGGGCGGACTCGACGCATTCGGCGCGGGCACGATCGGCTCGGGCCTGAACAATCTTTCGAAGATCACGCCCTACACGGACAACGCGTTCACGTGGATCTCGCCAACCATTGCCGGTTTCGATGTCACTGGCATGTACGCATTGCGCGATCCGGGCGACGGCAATGGCATAGGCGGTTACTACGTGACGGCGAACTATTCGCTCGACAAGTTGCGCCTCTCGTATGCCCGGCAGCAAACGCACGGCGACGCCAGCTTGCGCGCCAATTTCGGGGGCGTCTCGTATCTGTTCGGGCCGGTGCACGCATACGCAGCCATCTTCAACGGCGACGGGGGCAGTCCGCGTTATCACGACGACGGTGTGTCGATATCTGCTTCGTGGGATTTATCGACCCAGGCTCGCGCGTCGCTGGGATTCGCTCATGCGCGCGATCGCAGCGGCCAGGGCAACAACGCCGATCAGTTCAGCGTGGCGTTCGAATACACGCTGTCGCGTTCCGTGGTTCTTTATTTCACCGCTGCGGATCTGGAAAACCGCGGCAACGCGCAGTTCGTATTGCGAGGCGTGAACGTGACCGGATTGCCCGTAGCGTATCCGGGCGCGCCGGTGCGTGGTGTGCAGGCGGGCATGATAGAACGGTTCTAGTGTTGCAGCATCAACTCGCTGAACCGGTCCAGATCGACATTGCCGCCGCTCAGTATGATGCCAACGCGTTTGCCTTTCAAACTGGCTTTCATCTGTCTTGCCGCCGCGAAACCAAGGCAACCGGTCGGCTCGACAATCAGCTTCATGCGGGACGCAAAGAAACGCATGCAGTCGATGAGTTCCGCGTCGCTCGCCGTCAATACGTCGGTCACGTCGCGACGGATGATCGGAAAAGTGTAGTTGCCCAGATGCTGGGTTTGCGCGCCATCGGCGATGGTCTTGGGTGTTTCGATATGCACGATGGAACCCGAGCGGAACGACTGCTGCCCGTCGTTTCCCGCTTCGGGCTCGACTGCATACACCGCGCAATCCGGCGACAACGCGCGCGTGGCGAGCGCCGAACCGGAGATCAGTCCGCCACCGCCGAGGGGCGCGAAAAGGGCGTCGAGCGGACCGGTTTCCTCGAAGAGTTCCTTGGCGGCGGTACCCTGTCCGGCGATGACGTCAGGATGATCGTAGGGCGGAATAAGCGTCAGGCCGTGTTTGCCGGCAAGCTCGCGCCCGATCTGCTCGCGGTCTTCTGTGTAGCGGTCATAGATCACGACGTTGCCGCCATAACCCTTGGTGGCCGCCACTTTCGCCACCGGGGCGTCGTGCGGCATGATGATCGTGGCGGGCATGCCGAGCAGCTTTGCGGCCAATGCGATGGCCTGCGCATGATTGCCGGACGAGAAAGCGACCACGCCTGCGCGCCGCTGGTGTTCGTCGAATCTGGATAACGCGTTGAATGCGCCGCGAAACTTGAATGCGCCCATTCGCTGCAGGTTTTCGCACTTGAAGAAGACTTCGGCGCCAAGTTCTTCATTGACCGTCTTCGACGTAAAGACTGGCGTTTTATGTGCATAACCCTCGATGCGCGCCGCGGCGGCGAGAACGTCATCGAAAGTGGGAAGGGTCAGTGTATTCATAGGAAAGGTTCACTCAACGGGTTACGGACCGGCTGGAAAAAATACCTGCATTTCATTTCGTGTCGTTATAGACCGTGGCCCGCGACACGCCCAGATGCTGCGCGATGATCTCCATGGACCGGCGCACTTCGAGGTATCCGGCTTCCTTGAGTTCCTGCATCAAGGTGCGCCGTTGTTCTGTCTTGAGCGACTGCGGCGTGGTTGCAAGACTGATTGCGAACTGGTCGATCCGCTCTCGTATTGTTTCCGCATTGGCCGGATCGAGCGACTCTTTTATGGCCGCGCCGTTTGCGCTGCAAAACTGATTCAGGATGTCCTGTATGCTACGAAACAGCGTAACGTCGATGTTCAGGCAGAGCGCAGCAATGTAATGCCCCTTTGAGTCCTTGATGCCGACTGATGTGCTCTTCGCGCGCCGGCCATCGGCAAACTGGTTGGTGTAATTGGCGAGCACCTGGGGATAATTTTTGTCCGCGATGCGCGCAAGCCCGAGTTCCGTTGCAGGATCACCAACTTCTCTGCCAGAGAGATTATTGTGAATGGCAAGAATGGAGTGTTCGGGCGTTCGCAGGTCGTGCACGACGATTTCACAAAAGGGTGCGAAGGTTGCGCCGAGTCCTTGGGCGATCTGCTTGATTTGCTCGACGAGCGATTCCTGCTCGGAGTTGGGCGGAGGACGTTTGCGCGAGAGGTCTTTCATGCTGGACATTTTATCCAGAGTTGTTTGTTTTGTATATATTAGTCGAGCGTTACCTGGAAAATTCGTCAAAGCATTTTCTTATTATCGGAGGATTGATGAGCCAGATGAAACCTGTTGAATATGCTGAGGCTTCGCCTGAAGTAAGGGCTGTTTACGATGACATAAAGGAGAAGCGGGGCGTGCCGGACGTCAATAATTTCTGGAAGTTCGTGGCGCAGCATCCTCCTACGCTGGCGCGTACGTGGGACAGCGTGAAAGATGTCATGGCGCCGGGTGCGCTTGATTCGCTGATCAAGGAGTTGTTGTATGTGGCGGTGAGTGTGACGAATAACTGTGGTTATTGCGTGGCGAGTCATTCGGCGGCGGCGCGCCGCGCGGGCATGACGGACGAAATGTTTGGCGAATTGATGGCAGTGGTTGGAATGGCGAACGAGACAAACAGGCTTGCGGTGGGATACCGGGTTCCGATTGACGCCGCATTTGAATGAGGGGAAGAGAACGGGTTGGGCGCGCGTGGACTAGCCCGAGAACACTGGTGGCGAAGCGTGTGGATGTAGGGATACGGAGGGGAAGGGTTTCAGGTGTTGGTAGTTATGGCGACAACGGTTCTTTTGAAGTCCCAAGCAGATGAAACTGCACGCTTGGTCCACTTAAGAATTAGCGGTTGAAAGGCGTTTTCTTTGCTTCGTTTCTTTTTCGCCGTTGGAAAAAGAAATGAAGTCCCGCCACGGATAGTGGCTAACAGTGCTAAAAATGACAGATAAAACAAACCGCGCGAAGACCTAAACAGCAACAACCCCAACACAAACTACCCTCTAACCCCCAAGTGCGAACGAACCCCAATCCGATTATTCCAACCGCCGCTTAGCACCCCACGAATCGATGGTTCGCACAAGCCCGACGCGCTGCTAAATTGACGGCGTGCATCCCACGCGCTGCACCGCATTTCTCGCCCAAACAATTTCCGCAGATCAAACCATAATGAAAATCAAACTTCTCGCCGCGGCTCTTACGGGGTCATTGCTATTGATATCGAGCGTCGCTCACGCTGACCGCCTCGACGACATCAAGAAATCCGGCGTGCTCCGCGTCGCTACCTTCGACAGCAATCCGCCATTCGGTTTCGTTGATCCGAAGACCAACAAGATTGTCGGACTCGACGTGGACTACGCCAAGGCCGTCGCCGACAAGCTTGGCGTCAAACTCGAGATCCAGCCGACCAATCCTGCCAACCGCATTGCGTTCCTGACATCGAAGAAAGTGGATCTGGTGTTCGCCAACTTCACCATCACCGATGAACGCAAGAAGGAAGTCGATTTCAGCACGCCGTACTTCGCCTCGGGCACGCAGTTCATCGCCAAGAAAGGCACGCTCAAGTCGCCGGAGCAATTGAACGATCTGCGCATCGGCGCCGACAAGGGGACCACGAACGAGCAACAGGTCCGCACCCAGTTCCCGCGCGCGACCATCGTGGCATACGACGACACACCTTTCGCATTCGCTGCGCTTCGAACGGGCAATGTGCAGGCGATCACGCAGGACGGCCCGAAGCTCGTGGGCTTGCTTGCCAACGTGCCGGATCGCGACAAATACGAAATTCCGGCCTTCACCATATCGAACGACTATGAAGGCGTGGGCGTTCCTAAGGGTGAGCCGCGCCTGCTGAGCTTTGTCAATGACACGCTCAAGGGTCTTGAAGCAAATGGTTCGGCCGGTCACATTTATGATCAGTGGTTCGGACCGAAAAGCGCCGCACCGTTGCCACGTTTGTTCAAGATCGGTGATCCGCAAAAGAGCTGATCGCGGCGCGTCTGACGAAGACCGGTTCGACCGCAAACGGTCGAACCGGGCGTGCCATGTAAACTTTCCATTCGTGTGTTGCTAGCTGATGATTCCGATGAACGGATGGCTCGCGCCCAAATACCTGACATGGCTGCTTCAGGGCTTCGGCATGACGCTTGGGTTGTCGGTGCTGGTGATCGTCGCGGCGACCGGTTGCGGTTGCTTGCTGGCGCTTGCCCGCACTTCGCGTGCGGCGCCTTTGCGCCGTGCCGCCGCGCTTTATGTCCTGGTGTTTCGCAATTCGCCACTGATCGTGCAGTTGCTGTTCTGGTATTTTGGCGTGGCAACTCTGCTGCCCGATGCGACCATGACCTGGCTGAATACGCCCCATGTTGCAGATATTGGCGGACTCAGATTGCATTGGCCGTCTTTCGAATTCGTGGCGGGATGGATCGGCCTGACCTGCTATTCGACCACGTTCATTGGCGAGGAGTTTCGATCCGGATTATCAGGCGTTCCATCCGGGCAGCATAATGCGGCAGCGGCCCTTGGACTGACTCCGCTCGCCGCGTTCTTCCATGTGATCCTGCCGCAAGCGGTCAGGATCGCAACGCCGCCATTGTTCGGGCAGTACATGAATATCGTGAAGAATTCGTCGCTGACCATGGCGATCGGATTGGCGGAGCTGTCGTATTCATCTCGTCAGGTCGATACCGAAACCTTCAAGACGTTTCAGGCATTTGGCGCCGCAACCGTGCTTTATATATTGACTATCGCCATGCTGGAAGTGGCGCTTATCGTAATTCAGCGCAGCGGTGCGCGCGGCGTGGTGCGCCGATGAGCGACGCCTTCTCCGCCATTCTCGCGAACGTGCCATATTTGCTTGTGGGCTCTTTTCCAAACGGGCCGCTGGGCGGGGCGTCTTTGACGCTCGTGATGGCCGCGATTTCGGCCGTGTTGTCGGCTGCGCTCGGGCTGGCAGGCGGTATTGGACTTGCCATGACGCGTGGCGTGATTCATACGATCCTGCTCGCGTTGATCGGGTTCTTTCGCGCCATACCCGTATTGATGCTGATTTTCTGGACCTTCTTTCTATTGCCGGTCTTGCTTCACGTCGATGTGCCGGGCCTCGCGACGGTGGTCGCGGCGCTTGCGCTGATCGGCGGCGCGTATCTGTCGCATTCGGTTCATGCAGGCATTGTCGCGGTGGGGGACGGGCAGGCTCAGGCTGGATTGTCGCTTGGGCTCACACGCTGGCAATCCATGCGGTACGTGTTGCTGCCGCAAGCGGTTCGGATCATGGCGCCGTCGTTTGTTAATCAGTGGGTGTCGCTTGTTAAGGATACGTCATTGGCGTATATCGTCGGGGTGCCGGAGCTCGCGTTTCTCGCGAATCAGGTCAATAGCCGGTTGATGATCTATCCAGTGCAGGTCTTTTTGTTTGTCGGGGCTCTTTATCTCGTCTTGTGTACGGCGCTTGATGCTTTCGCTAGTCGGGTTTTGATGAGGCGTCAGGGAGTTGTTGGGCTTCGTGCGCAAGCGGGGGGTGGGGCTGTTGTTGCGTCGCCGGAGTAGCTTTGGGCGTTTGGAGTTGCTGCTCTTTGGGTCTTCGCGCGTTCGTTGTTCGTTGATATTTTTAGCACTGTTAGCCACTGTCCGTGGCGGGACTTCATTTCTTGGTCCTTCGGCGACAAAGAAACGAAGCAAAGAAAACGCCTTTCAACCGCTAATTCTTAAGTGTCCCCAGCGTGCAGTCTTGACGTTTTTGGTCCTTAAGTAGAACCGTTGCCGCCATAACCACCGGCACCTGAAACCCTTCCCTTCCGTATTCCTACATCCACACGCTTCGCCACCAGCGGTCTCGGGCTAGTTCAAATGCTTAGCGTACCAATCGCCAAAATTTTTGGGGTTGCACTTTTAGCCCCCGACGCGCCGTCCAATCCAGGCGCGTCGATAACATTATCCGGAATCAGTCGTTTTGAACCGTGAATAGCATCTCTATACTTTGATGCTTCAAGACAAGTTTCCTGCTCCCGCCGTCTGCGCCTGGCGCACATCACTCAAGGAATGAACGCATGACATCAGTGCAGGCAGCCGCCTCGACATCTCGGCTCCATGCCGCATTGGCCAACCTGCCAGCACTGGCAAACGAGATCGGCAAAGACAGCGCCGCGCGCGAATCACGGCGCGAACTACCATTCGACGGCTTCACCAAGTTCAGAAAATCCGGCCTCGGCTTGTTGCGTATTCCGGCGGAATGGGGCGGCCTCGGCGGCTCACTGCAAGACTTGTTCGAAGTGATCGCCACACTCGCCGCAAAAGAGTCCAATGTCGCGCACGCATTGCGTATTCACTTCGACATGACCGAGTCGCTATTGATCTCGCCAAGATCGGAATTCAACGACAAACAAATCCGCCGCGTACTGGAAGGCGCAATCTTCGGCGGCGCCTCAACCGAGCGCGGTACGTCGCGCCCCGGCGAAATCGGTACCGTATTGCGCCGCGACGGCGACCACTTTCGCGTGAATGGCAAGAAATATTATTCGACTGGAACCGCGTTCTCAGACTTTGCACGCATCAACCTCCAAAACGAAGAGAACGAATCCGTCAGCGTCATCATTCCCGTCAACCGGGAGGGCGTGCACATTCTCGACGACTGGGACGGCATGGGCCAGCGAATGACAGCCAGCGGTAGCCTGGTCCTCGAAAACGTACAAGTCTTCGCGCACGAAGTCATGCAACGCGGCTCTACCACGCTTGCCGGCAGACACGGCGGCGCACTCCGGCAACTGCATCTGGTCGCGACCGCAGCCGGCATCGTGCGCAATGTGGTCGCAGACGCCGAACATTACGTGATCAAGCACGGGCGCCCCGTGCTGCACAGTCCAGCCGAATCAGCACGTACGGATTACTTCATCCAGCAAGTGGTGGGCGATCTGGCGGCTCACAGTCACGCAATCGATGCGCTGGTACAGCAGAATGCTCGCGTGCTCGATCGTTCAGCCGATGCCATTCGCAATCACAGCGACAACGCCGAGGCGCTCGTGCTGCAAGGCGCGCTCGCCACGGCGAAGACGCAGATCGTGGTCAGCAAACTCGCGCTGCACGCGGGAGAACGTCTGTTCGAGGCGGGCGGCGCATCGGCGACTTCCCGCGTACATAACTTCGATCGACATTGGCGCAACCTGCGAACGCTTTTCAGCCATAACCCACTGCTACACAAGGCACGTGTGATTGGCGATTACCAGTTGAACGGCGACACGACTCATCTGACCGAAGGGCGCGTGTTTTGATGCAGCAATGATCGAAACTTTTATCGGAGAATTCGCAGGCCGAGTGTTCGAGGCAGATTCCCATCAAAGGAGAAACGCGATGAGCGCAGCGCGGGCAATAAATACGAACGGCATCAAGGTAGTTCCGCTATCCGCGCATATAGGCGCGGAGATTCACGGTGTGGATCTGACCCGGCCACTTGCCGCCGAACACGTCGCCGCAATTCGCGCTGCGCTGCTGAAGTGGCGCGTTGTGTTCTTTCGCGAGCAATTCCTGACCCACGAGCAGCATGTGGCGTTTTCCGCGCAGTTTGGCAAGCCGACCCTTGGACATCCGGTCTTCGGCCATGTGGAAGGTCATCGCGAGATCTACTCCATCTCCAAGTTTCGAAAGGCGACGCGTTTTGAAGGACAGCCGTTATTGCGGCCTTGGACAGGCTGGCATACGGACGTCACCGCCGCCGTCAATCCGCCGTTTGCATCGATCCTTCGAGGTGTGACAATTCCGCCGTATGGCGGCGATACGCAATGGACGAATCTCGTCGTGGCCTATGAAAAATTATCGGCGCCGCTGCGCGGTTTCATCGATGGCTTGCGCGGGATTCATCGGTTCACGGCGCCCGTTGGCGCTAGCGCAACGGACGCATTCGAACAGGCAGTGAAAGAGCGCTCGCTGGTGAGTGAGCATCCGCTCGTGCGTGTGCATCCGGAAACGGGCGAGAGAGCGCTTTATGTCAGCCCGAGCTTTCTCAAGAGCATTGTTTGCCTGACCCCGCGCGAAAGCCAGGCGCTTCTCGATTTGCTCTGGGAGCACGTGACGCGTCCGGAGTTCACGGTGCGCTTCAAATGGGAAAAGGGCAGCGTCGCGTTCTGGGACAACCGGTCAACCGCGCATCTTGCACCTTCGGATATATTCGATCTTGAATTCGACCGGCAGTTGTACCGGACAACGCTTGTTGGCGATATTCCGCTTGGACCGGACGGCCGTGCTTCCGTAGCAATCGAAGGATCGCCGGTCGATGCAGCCGCGGCAGTCGAACTGAACTGAGAACTGAAGCGACTGGTCAGCATCTGCGTTACCGGAATCATGCTGATGCGTTCGCTTTCCCAAAACCGTTGCGTCGAGCGCGCCAAAGGGCTCGTCGGGAGCGTTAATTCTCCAGCACTGCCTGCCGCTCGGTTTGATAGCGATTGACCGGCCGCGCCAGTCCGAGATTCTCCCGCAACGTTTGGCCCTCGTATTCCGTGCGAAACAATCCACGCCGGCGCAACTCCGGCAACACCAGCTCGATAAAGTCGGTCAATCCACCGGGCAGCGTCGGTGGCATCACGTTATAGCCGTCCGCGCCGTGGTTGACGAAGCGCTCCTCGAGTTGGTCGGCGATGTCTTGACCGGTGCCCACGAGTTGCCAGTGCCCACGTGCACCGGCTACGCGCAGATAAAGTTGCCGGATGGTCAGGTTCTCGCGTCTCGCAAGTTCGATGGTCAATGCCTGACGGCTCTTGCTCGCATTGGTTTCGGGCAATTCCGGAATGGGGCCATCAAGCGGATATCCCGAAAGATCGATACCGCCGGTAAGACCCGATACAAGGGCAAGTCCGACCACGGGGTCGATCAACGATTGCAGTTCTTCGAACTTTTCCTGCGCTTCGGCTCGCGTGCGTCCGACAATCGGAAACACGCCCGGCATGATCTTGAGGTCGTCGGGATGACGGCCGTTGACGGCGAGACGGCCTTTGACATCCGCATAGAAGCCGGTCGCATCCTGAAGGGTCTGCTGGGCAGTGAAGATCACTTCCGCCGTGCGCGCAGCAAGCGTGCGGCCGGCCTCGGAAGAGCCAGCCTGCACGAGAACCGGATGTCCTTGCGGAGAGCGCGCGACGTTGAGCGGTCCCTTGACCTGGAAGAACCGGCCCTTGTGATCGAGCACGTGGCGCTTGTCCGGGTCGAAAAAGCGGCCCGAATTCTTGTCGCGTAAAAAGGCGTCGTCTTCCCAGCTGTCCCACAGAGCCCGCACCACCGTCGCGAATTCGTCCGCGCGCCCATAACGCTCGGCATGATCGAAATGCGTGTCGCGATTGAAGTTTTTGGCTTCATGTTCGCTCGACGACGTCACCAGGTTCCAGCCCGCCCGGCCGCCGCTGATATGGTCGAGCGACGCGAACTTCCTTGCGACGTGATAGGGCTCGTTGAAGCTGGTCGATGCCGTTGCGACGAAACCAATCCGGCTGGTTACGGCCGCAAGCGCCGACAGCAAGGTGATCGGCTCGAACTGCGCAATGTAGCTGTGCGCGGTGCGGCTGAGAAAGTCGAGATTGTCTCCGCGCGTGCCGACTCCGTCGGCGAGAAATACCAGATCGAACTTTGCCGCCTCAGCGGCCTGCGCAAGCCGGACGTAATGCTGGAAGTTGATGCCGGCATCCGCCTGACTGTCAGGATGACGCCACGCGGCAATGTGGTGTCCCGACGGATAGAGAAAAGCGCCGAGGCGCATGTGTCCAGTTCGTTTTGGCATAGGTGGGATATCGGGAAGAGGCGGGCCGGCGCGACGTATTTCTCATGTAACGCGGATTATCTTGCGATAGAGCCGGCCGATTCGTTGCACGCAACTCCGATCATAAGGAGCGTTGCAACGCAGCGGAACCGAGCATTGCTTCGATCGTTTCCACGTGCGGTGATTTGCGCCTCGGCCCCGTTTCCCTTTGCCGCCGAGCGCCTCAGAACTCGATGGTCGAACTCAGTTCGAGCGTGCGCGACAGCCCTTCGCCAATCTGACTTGAACCCGTTGCGCTCCAGTAGCGCTTGTTTGTCGCGTTCTCGAGATTGGCCTGAAGCGACACGCGTTTTCCAAAAATGCGCGTCGCGTAACGCGCGCCTGCGGTGTAAAGCGTGTAGCCGCCAATATAAGCCTGATCCGCGCTATTCACCGGACGTGGCCCGATGTAATACATGCCGGCGTTGAACGACAGGCCCGCGACAAGCGGCACTCGATACTCAGCGAAAAGACTCGTGGTCACGTGGGGGGTGTTTTCCGGCGTTTTACCCAGCAACGTGGGATCGCTGGAATCAATTTGCTTGGCGTCTATATAGGTCGCCGAGCCGATAAACGAGATATCCCGCGTGAGATCTCCCTGAACCGAAAACTCCACGCCGCGATAGCGCGCGTTGCCGTCGAGCACAAAGAGGTTGTCGGCGTTGGTATCGGCGGAGGCCTGCTTGATGTTGAACAGCGCAACCGATACAAGCGTGTTGTTGGCGAAACGTGTGCGCACGCCGACTTCTTCCTGCTTGCTGACGGCGGCGGGCAGGATCTGGTTGGCGTTGCTTGCTGTCACGGGCGCGCTGCCGGCGGATTCAAGCGCTTCAACGTAGCTTGCATACACGCTGGCGGCGGGCGTCAGCTTGTAGATCACGCTGCCCGATGGCGACGTATGGCTGATATCCGAACTCGGCGTGCCCGCTTGCGAGGTCATGTATTCGGATCTGCGCACACCGGCGACAAATTGCCATTTCGGTGTCAAGTCGATCCGGTCATACAGGTACGCGCCGCTATTGCGCACATGCTGCGCAAAAAATTGCTTAGGTGTACCGCTGGGCGTCAACTTGGTTATATCGATCGGATCGTAGATGTTCTGGGCGGCGGTGAAGAAGTTCGTCGTGAAATCGGGCTGATAAAGCCAGTCTTGCGAGACGCCCAAGGTAATGTCGTGGTGGATCGAACCCGTCTTCACGTCGCCGTTCACTTCCAGCCGGACAATCTTGTTTTCATACATCTGGCCGTTTTGCTGGCTTGCCTGCAGCGTGCCTGCACCGGTCGCGACGTTGTACTTCTGGAACACCCATGCCCATCTGTCTCGCCCCGTGATCGACTGGCCGAGGCTGAAGTTTGCGGACCAGTTATCGGAGATCGCGTAGTCTGCACGCAGCAACTGCGTGGTGGCGCTCGCCTTCGTGGGTTTGTCGCCGCTGACCAGCAGCTTGGTTGGATCGGGCAGTCCCGGCAGCGAGATCACGCCGTTTTTCGCGGCAAGCGGCGTAATGCCGGCCTGCTCGACAATGCTTGTCTCGATGTGCTCCAGGTCGTATTGAAGCTTGAGCTTGCTGTTCACCTTCCAGTCGAGCGCGGCGCTGACGAACTTGCGATAACCATGATCGCCGTCGATAGGGGTATCGACGTGTTCGTCCATTGCATTCACGCGAACGCCAAACTGGTCGTTCGTGCCGAAGCGCCGGGATATATCCACCGCCACGCCGACCGATCCATGCGAATCGCCAAGTGCCGATACGCTCGTCACGGGCTCCGTGCCCGCACGTTTGGTCACCATGTTCACGATGCCCGCAGGCGCCGCGAAACCATAGTACAGCGCAGAGGCCCCTTTCAGGACTTCGACGCGCTCCTTGTCTTCCATCGGCATCCAGATGTTGTTGTCGATGGGCAATACGCCGTTGAAGTAATAGCTCGCACGGTTATCTAGCGGTATGCCGCGAATCGAAAGATTGTCGTATGCGAGGCCGCTCAATTGTTGCCGTGAGACGCCGGCTACGTTGCGCAGCGCATCGTACAAACCAGTGTCGCCCTGGGCGTCCATGACTTCGCGCGTAACGACGTTGACCGTGGCGGGAACATCGAGCGCATCGAGCCCGCGATACGGGCCCGTTTCCACCGATACCGGCGCAAACCCCTGGTCTTTCTTGCCTGTGACCTGAACCGGCGCGAGCTGCTGCGTCTCGTCTTTCGCGGTTGCCGGTGCGGCGTCGTTTGAGTCGTCCGCTTTTGCGGGATTGATCATCGAACCCGCCATGCCGATCGCCAACACCGCGTTAGCGAGCAAGATATTTTTTTGGAGCAACGAACGCTTGCCCGCACCTTTACTACGACCCATGAACATCCCCGATTTAAGTAGCGAGCGCAATGTGAACCGGCCGGACTTAAGGCTTGAGCTGATTCTTACTTTCGTCTTTCATTGAAAATAAATGAATGCAACCGATTCGCGTTTGCATTTATATTGAACTCTATATTTCTGGTCAAGCTAAGCCGTCAGACAGGAGGGTCTTTGACTCTGCGGATTGGGTGTCCACGTAGTCAGGCGTCAAGAAACCTGACGAAGCGATTACGGAATCGTCGAGTGCGGGGACGGCGCCGGTGTGGCGCTTGATCGTTTGCGAGGCGCATAAACCAAGGCCATCTCTCCAAATTGATCAGGAAACCATATTAAAAAAATGGGCGTTCATCTGCTGTCAGATGACAATTTTATTAAAAGCCGCTATTTAATTTCGCGTCAACATATTCCATTACAAAAAACCAATTTCGGGCTGACATCTCCCCGGAATAATGCGCAGGGCAGGGACGTTTATGGTCTGGCCGCTCATGCAGCGTGTGGGCACGCGGCCGTCCCGCTACTCAATGAAAGGTGTGAATCCATGCAGTCATCCGAGCGCGCTTCTTCCTATTCGAAGCCTGCGATGTTCTTCCATTGGGCTACGGCAGTGTTCATTCTGGTTGGGCTTTTCGCCATCAACATTCGAGGTCCGAAAGGAACCGATAGCCGGCTCTTCTGGAACAGCGTTCATATATGGGCGGGATCGCTGATCCTGGCTTTGTCGATAATGCGGTTGCTGTGGAAACTCTGGCACGGCGCGCCTGCTGAACTCGCACACTCGCCCGTGCAGCTTTTCATGGCGCGCCTTGTGCATCTCGCGCTTTATTTGCTTATTTTCGTGCAGCCCTTGCTTGGCATTGCAATGGTCAACACTGGCGGCAACGCCGTGACGCTGGCCGGGACCGGATGGCATATCCAGTGGTTTTCAAAGGACCCGGTTGCCCATCAATTCCTTCACGATGCCCATTTCCTGATAGGCAACGCGGCCTATTGGCTGATCGGGTTGCACGCCTTCGCAGCGCTCGCGCATCATGTCGTGTTCCAGGACGCGACGCTCACGCGCATGAGCCGGTTTTCGCGCGACAGGTGAAACGCAAATTACTTGCGCAATAACCTCAGCCCGTTGCCGACCACCAGGAGGCTTGCACCGACATCGGCGAAGACGGCCATCCACATCGTCCCCATTCCGCCCAGTGTGAGCGTCAGGAAGATCGCCTTGATGCCTAGCGCCAGCGCAATGTTCTGGACCAAGATGACGTGGGTCGCCTTCGACAGACGAACGAATGCAGGAATCTTGCGGAGGTCGTCATCCATGAGTGCGACGTCCGCGGTTTCGATCGCAGTGCCGGTTCCCATGGCGCCCATCGCAAAGCCGATGTTGGCGCGCGCAAGCGCCGGGGCGTCGTTGATGCCGTCGCCTGCCATCCCGACGACAGCCCCGTTGGCGCCAAGGTCCTCGATTGCCTTGAACTTGTCTTCGGGAAGCTGATTCCCGCGCACTTCGTCAATGCCGACTTTCCTCGCGATCGTCTCCGCCGTATGCGGGTTGTCTCCCGTCAGCATGGCGGTACGGATGCCGAGGCCATGCAACTGCCCGATTGCTTCGCGGCTCGTTTCCTTGACTGTATCGGCGACCGCGTAGAGCGCCAGTACTTCGCGGTCATCGCTCAGCGTGACGACGGTCTTTCCTTCGCGCTCGAGTGCGTCGATACGCTGTTCGATAGAAGGTGAACACAAACCGGCTTCCTCCGCGAGGCGATGATTGCCGAGCGAATACGATCGTCCCTCGACCACTCCACGCACGCCGCGTCCGGGAATAGCTTCGAATTCGTCGATCGGAAAAAGCTTGACCCGATCATTTTCTGCAGCACGTGCGATCGATTGCGACACCGGATGATCCGATCGCGCTGCAAGGCCCGCCGCGATCCGCCGGTTTCTTGCGTGACCGAGTCCGCTGAGTTCTTCATAGTCAGTTTGTACGGGCTTGCCATGAGTGATGGTGCCGGTCTTGTCGAGCGCAAGCCACGCAAGCTTGCGGCCTTCTTCGAGGTACGCGCCACCTTTGATCAGGATTCCTTTGCGAGCCGCCGCGGCGAGGCCGCTCACAATGGTGACCGGCGTGGAAATGACGAGTGCGCATGGGCACGCGATCACAAGCAGGACAAGCGCTTTATAGATCCATTCGCCCCAGCTTGCATCGAGGAAAAGCGGCGGGACAAGCGCCGCGGCCAGCGCGATTGCGAACACAGCAGGCGTGTAGACACGAGCGAACCGGTCCACGAAACGTTGAGTCGGCGCCTTGGCGCCCTGCGCCTGTTCTACAGCGTGGATGATCCGCGCAAGCGCAGTGTTGCCGGCCACGGTCGTCACCGTGAACTCGAGCGAGCCGGACTCGTTGATCGTGCCTGCGAAGACCGTGTCTCCCACGGTCTTGTCGACCGGCAGACTTTCGCCGGTGATGGGCGCCTGATTGACTGCCGAGCGGCCGCTTGTCACGATACCGTCCAGGCCAATGCGCTCGCCGGGTTTGATGCGCACCACCGCGCCGATCTGCACGGTCTTTGCGTCCACATCGGCCCATGTGCCGTCGGCCTGGCGCACAGTCGCTTTCGCGGGCGTGAGCTGCATGAGCCCCTGAATAGCATGGCGCGCCCGATCGAGCGCCCTGGCCTCGATGAGTTCTGCAACGGTGAAAAGAACCATGACCATGGCCGCTTCGGGCCACTGCTGGAGAACGAGCGCACCGGTCACGGCAATGCTCATCAGTGCATTGATATTCAGGTTGCCGTTGGAGAGCGCAACCCAGCCCTTCTTGTAGGTACTCATGCCGCAGGTGAGCACCGCCGCGATCGCGAGGATTGCGCAAAGCCATGCTGACGCGCCTGACCAGCTTGCTGCTTCCGAAGCAACAGCCGCAGCGCCTGCGAGAGCGAGCGGCCGCCACGCTTTTTCGGACTCGACGGCCGCGGCATCGGGCTTGCCGGCCGGGCCGGGCAGATCCGGTGTGAATCCAAGCGATCGGATCGCGTCCAGGATGGCATCGAGCGAACCGGGCGTGTGCTCGACGGTCAATACCCGCTGCATCAGATTGAATTCGAGGCTTTTGACGGACTTCATCGCGCCGAGCTTCTTTCTGATGAGGGTCTCTTCAGTCGGACAGTCCATCTGCATGATCCGGATCGGTGTCCGGATATTGCGGCCGGTTTGCTGCGAGCCGGAGACGCTCGCCGGGGCCATGGCGGGGGCCACTGTGCAGCACGAGAGGTCAGCATGACCAGGATCGTCGTGCTCTCGATGCACACGGCTTGCGGCCCGAAGTCCGCAGCAATCGTGACCGCTCTTTTCGTGCGGAATGTGCTGTGGGCTTTCTGGTCCGATATCGGTTGAATCATGCATTGTGGCTTCCCTGCTGGATTTATGATGTAGTAGACACCTTGAAGTTGCTTCAAGGTCAAGCACTATCGGGAAACCATCGGGAGGTCGCATGAAAATCGGAGAGCTTGCGAAAAGCGCGCGTTGCACCACGGAAACCATCCGCTTTTACGAGAAAGAGGGGTTGATGCCCGATGCCGAGCGCACCAGCGGAAACTATCGGGATTACTCCGCCGTCCACGTCGAGCGGTTGCGCTTTATCAGGAACTGCAGGGTGCTCGATATGGCGCACGACGAGATCAGGGCATTGCTGCAACTGACCGACAAGCCGGCGGAGCAGTGCGGCGCCATCAATGCACTGGTCGATGAACACATTTCTCATGTGGATCATCGGATAGAAGAGTTGCAGCAGTTGAGGGCACAACTCGGCAAGCTAAGGAGCAGATGCGCGGTGGAACAGGCCGTGGGCGATTGCGGCATCGTGCAGGAACTGACGGCCATGGAAGTCACTCCCCCGCGCGTGAAACACTCTCACGTCGGATAAAGCCGGTTTCTCGTAGGATGTCGAGGCGCCGATATGCCACACGCATTGCCATAAGCATTGGCGCGCATCAGATCAACCAAGCTTTCTTTAAGGTCCAACCATGACAGAGCAAGTTGCAATAGGCATTGCCGGTGTCGGCAAGATTGCTCGCGATCAGCATTTGCCTGCTATCGCCGGGCACGCCGGATTCAGGCTCATTGCAGGCGCAAGCCGGAATGCACGAATTGACGGTGTCAACAATTACCCGAATGTCGAGGCAATGCTTGAGGCCGAGCCGCAATTGCAGGCTGTTTCGTTGTGTGCGCCGCCGCAGGTCCGCTTCTCGCAGGCACGTGCGGCGCTCGAAGCAGGCAAGCACGTGATGCTCGAAAAACCGCCCGGCGCAAGCGTGACCGAGGTTCAGGTGCTCGCCGCGTTGGCGCGGCAGAATCAATGCACCCTGTTCGCATCGTGGCATTCGCGTCATGCGCCGGGTGTTGAAACCGCACGCGCATGGCTTGCCGACAAAACCATCACGGCGGTCAACGTGCTATGGAAAGAAGATGTGCGCCGCTGGCACCCGGGGCAGGACTGGATCTGGCAACCGGGCGGCCTGGGCGTATTCGATCCGGGCATCAACGCGTTGTCCATTGTCACGCGTATCCTGCCGCGTGCGTTTTTCCTGAAATCGGCGGAGTTGTTCGTGCCGGCGAACAGGGACAATCCGATTGCCGCGAATCTTGATTTCAGCGATGCATCCGGCACGCCGATCCGTGCTGAATTCGACTGGCGCTTTGGTCCGCAGGAGTTGTGGCAGATCGAGGTGACCACGGGCAGTGGCGTCCTGCATCTGGCTCAGGGCGGGAAGTTCCTGAAGATCGATGACAAGGTGCACGACATCGGCGCGGAGCGGGAGTATCCGGGTCTTTATGAACGGTTCTTCGAGTTGATATCGACGGGGACGAGTGATGTCGATATCAGTCCGCTGCAGCATGTCGCCGACGCCATGCTGCTTGGCAAGCGGCGTGAGGTCGAGAAGTTCGAGGATTAGGCAGATCAGGCGGCGTCTATAGCGCGCCGCTGTCGGCAGCGGCGGCGCCACTCACGTTGTCGGGCGCTTGAAAAGCGTCAGGCCCGCCGCGTGGCAGCCGAGCGTCCGGCAAACAAATAATGCAGCAGCGCGAGCAGGGGAAACACGCTCCCGACACTCGCAATCAGCGTCCAGCCGCCGCGCTCGAACATCACGCTCGCAATCGCCGAGCCGCACGCACCGCCAATAAAGATGCTCGTCATATAAAGTGCGTTGAGACGGTTACGGCTTGCGGCATGGAGTGCATAGATTTCCCGTTGGCCGATAACCATGTTCATCTGCACGGCGAAGTCGAGCACGACGCCCGTCACTACAAGCCCGGCCACGCCCCACGCCGGATGAATGAGCGACGGCATGAATGACAACGCGCCAACGACCAGGGCAAGCAGCGTTGCGCGCCGGGAATGGCCGGCATCGGCGAGCCGTCCTGCAAGCGGTGCGGATGTCGCGCCAATTGCCCCGACCAGCGCGAAGAGCGCCACGCCGTTCTGCGTCAATCCGTAATGACGGATCAGTTCCACGGGCACGGCGGTCCAGAACAGGCTGAACGTGGCGAACATCAGGCCCTGGTACAACGCGCGATGCCGAAGGACTGGCATGGTCGCGACCAGCGTCCCAAGTGAGCGGATCAGTTGTACATAGGTTGCCTGGTGATCGGGCTGCCGCGCCGGAATGGTCAGCGCGAGGACCGCCGTCACGATTGCCATGAGCACCGCAGCCGAGCCGAATACCACGCGCCATCCGAAGTGACCTGCAATGAAACTCGAGATGGGCCGCGACAGCAATATACCCAGCAGCAAACCGCCCATGATCGTGCCGACCACGCGTCCGCGCGACTCATCCGGTGCGAGGTGCGCCGCGAGCGGAATCAGGATCTGCACCGCGACGGAGCTAAAACCGACCAGTAGCGAGATGGCAAGGAACGCGTGCGGCTGATGGACGAGTGCGGCGGCCGTGAGACTGGCGATTGCGACGAGCGCAGTCGTGATCATCAGCTTGCGGTTTTCCAGGAGATCGCCGAGCGGCACGAGGAAGAATAATCCCAGCGCATAGCCGATCTGCGTGAGCGAGACGATCAGGCTTGCCGCGCTGCTCGACAGGTGAATATCCGGCCCGATCAGTTCGATGATCGGTTGCGCATAATAAATATTGGCGACAATGGCGCCGCAGCAGAAGGCGAACAAGGCAATCAGGCCACGGGTCATCTTGACCTGGGCCGGACGCGCGGCGGCGGTCGGCGAATTCGAGGACATGCATACTCCACAGATTGAATGACTGGATGCTGTTTTTGAGGTGCGGACTGCCGGCAGGCATGCGAGATCGTTCCGCCGATGCCGGAACGCTGAATGAGGTTGCACCGTGGCGACCCGCCGGTGAGATGCCTGCAATCCACGCCATGGCGAGGACATCCGGTTGCGGCACGATACCACTAGCGCCAGGAGCTTGCTTGGCCGCCATTAGGCGCAGACACGCATTACCGCCCGAACCCGCGCCGCGCGATAAAGATAAACTGGTGCGCCGTCACACTGTTTCGATCAAAGGAGGCTGACCCTATGTACATCGCCATGAACCGCTTCAAAGTGGCCCCCGGATCCGAGGCCGAGTTCGAAGAACTCTGGACCAGCCGGGATACGCATCTCAAGGAGGTTCCGGGCTTCGTGGAATTCCACCTTCTGAAAGGGCCAAAAAAAGAAGACCACGTCCTGTATTCCAGCCACACGATCTGGTCGGATTACGAGGCTTTCGAAGGCTGGACGAAAAGCGAGGCGTTCCGTGCCGCGCATCGCAATGCGGGCAATGGAACACGCTCGCTATACCTGGGGCATCCGGAGTTCGAAGGTTTCGAAGTGATCCAGACGGTTAAATAGGCGCGTTGCTGAATGCGCCGAAGGTGCTGAATATGCGGAAAGCCGGCGGATTCACGCGATTGCGGGCATGGCCGCGTATGAATTCGCGCAGGCATTGACGCCTCGAACGGACTCCGCCGCGAGCAGATCGAGCACGACCAGCATGACCGGCTGGTTCTCCTCGTTGATCGCAATACCAACCACGTCACTGAGCCAGCGGCCAATCTTGGTCGCCGCGAAGTCGGCTGGCCGCGCTGTCTTTCTCAACGCGACGCCCAGTTTCACCGCGCGATAGTGATACGAAGGGACCTTATGCTCGGCGGCGATTCGCGAGAGCCCGCCCTTGTGGCTGGAATCCCGGCCCAGCGTTCCCGCGAGCACCACACGTTCATGGCGGTCAAGTCCGCCAACGAACTCGCGCGCGAGTTGCCGCACGCGTGCTTCATCAAGGCCATGCTGCAACAGCACCGAATTGACGGGATCGTCGAGGGCCTGGGCGTGTTCGTCAACCTGCTGGTCGATGCCGCTTACTTCCATCGATACATTGCGTTGATGGCTCGCGCTGCGTAGGCAATCGATCAGATAGCGCCTGAAATAAGCGCAAATGGCGTAGTTGTTCGATGGCGCGCTCTCAGCGCAGGACTTGGCGCTGGAGTGACCCGGTTCGAGCCGCAGCACCTTGGCGTAAATAAACTGCGCGACGAGTTCTTCTTTATCTTCGCGCAGTGACTGGAGTTCGAGCGGATGGTAAGCGCGCAGCGCGCCGCGTACCAGATGGTACATGGACACCATTTCGTCATGCGACAGATGTGTGCGGCGGCGCCAGAGATCCGGAAGTATCGCGGTGTCGGGGCGTGCGGCGCACGCGCGCATTGCCGTGGTGTCCATGGTGTTCTCCCTCGAATTTTTATTGGATGTCGAGCGGAAGTATGGTGATCGGACGCGGGTTCGGCTATATGGCTAAAGTAATAGCCGTCGGGTAAACTTGTGTAAGGACCTTAAGGTCCTTACCATTTCCTTGGATGTACACCACAACTCGTTCTAGCTGCAAGGTTCCTTGTCGTGCGGTCTTGAGTCACCCGAATGCATCACTATGTGCGTCAGCCAGGCGCGCAACCGGTAAAAAGGGGCTGACAAGATGCAGAACGATTCTATGCGGCGCGAAATAGAAAAGGATCTGGCCAAGGTCCTTTATGCGCAGGACCCCATTGCATTCGTTACACACTGGTTGTCCATTGCGGCCCTGAGCGCCGTCTATTTCCGGGCCATCCCGCAGCAAGGCCTGTTCACGGCCTGGATCGTCTTCTATAGCATTGCTAATTGTGGCGGAATTGCACTGTGGGCGTGCAACCGTTATTGGCCACGGGTATTCGGTCCGCGTCAGTGGATCAACCTTCACGCGTTGCGCAGCGTCGTGCTGTACAGCGCGCCCGGCCTTTCGATCTGGTTCGCGTTTCATAGCCAGCAGGCCGACCTGCCGATCCTCCATACCGTGCTGCTGGTCACGCTGGCGGCGGGCGTGTTCATGTCGAGCGGCTTTGACCTGTGCAACTTCTCCAGCGCAATTCCGTTACTCCTGATGCCCGCGATCGTGCTGAACTTCAGCTCGCCCACGCGCGACCGGATCGTGATCGGCGTGGTGCTTGTCGCGTTTTTTATCGCGATGAACGTGTATGCGGCGCGTTACCGGAAGCTGTTCAGGCGTGTCGTCGAGGCGCGCGTGAACCAGCAGGTCCTGGCCGAGTCGCTTGCTATCCAGCAGCGCGTGACGGAGGAGGCCAGCCGCGCGCGGACGCGCTTTTTCGCGGCGGCGAGCCATGATTTGCGCCAGCCCTTGCATGCCATCGGCTTGCTGGCGGAGTCGCTGAAGGACACATTGGCCTCCGTTACCCTACGCAGCGAAACGGCCGACAGCATCATTGCAAATGTTGAATCACTGAACGGACTTTTCAATCAGGTGCTCGACCTGGCGCGCCTCGAAAGCGGCGTGACGCAGGTGATTCCGCTGCATTTCCGGCTCTCGGAGATTTTTGCCCGCATCGATAACCAATACCGGCCGCTCGCGGCGGCGAAGGGTCTTGCATTGCGTATCGCGCCGACCGACGCCGTCGCCTTCACCGATCCGGTATTACTTGAGCGCGTACTGGGAAACCTTATATCGAACGCCGTGCGTTACACCGCGCGCGGCGCGATATGGATGGGTTATAGAAGCAGCGGCGGGCAGGCGACTGGCCGGATCGAAGTGCGTGACTCGGGAATCGGCATTGCGCCGGAAGAGCAGGAGCTTGTGTTCGAGGAGTTCTATCAGGCAAGGCTGCCAGACGGCAAACCACGCGAGGGACATGGGCTGGGATTGCCTACCGTCAGACGATTGGCGAACCTGCTTGGCGGTGATGTCACGCTGCGCTCTGCGCCGGGACGCGGCACCACAGTCTGCGTACCGGTCAAGCGCGGCGATGCGGCCCTGATCACGGCGAGACTGAGTGACGCAGCATCGGCAGGCCCAACGGCTGCAGGGCGGCGGATTCTTTGCATTGACGATGACCCCGCCATTCTCGCCGCGCTGGAACGGCTGCTTGGCCGCTGGGGTTGCATCGTGCGCAGCGTGCGGGACGAGCGTGCGGCGGTGCAGGCAGTCGAAGAGGATTTCGTTCCTGACGCGCTTCTCTGCGACTACCAGCTTGGCAACCACCGGACCGGCGCCCAAGCGGTGCGCGCCGTTCGGCAGGCGCTGTGGGAGCGGGGCGATGGCGACATTGTCACGCTCATGATCACGGGCGACATGGCGTCGTCCGAACTCAGCACGCTCGCCGCGCAGGGCATTCCCGTCCTGCACAAACCGGTGACGCCCGCCCGCCTGCGCCGCACGCTCGACGCGCTCTGGCAGCAGAGCGAACGCAACGCCGAGCTGGAGCGCCACCCCCCGGCGTCCTGATCAAAGCGTGCGGCCGGTTTCCAGCCAGCCGCCGATCAGTGCGATCGCGGCCGACCGGTTGTGAACGCACAGCGCGCGGAACATGACGGACAGATGCACCTTGACGGTTCCTTCCGCGACACCGAGTTCGCGCGCGATCATCTTGTTGGTCCAGCCGCGGTACACGAGCCGCATGATTTCCTGTTGCCGCGGCGACAGGTTTTCCATCAGGTGCCGATGATGCGGCTGGATCCCAACGGGCGACGACTCAATCACAGCCGCGCCCGAACGCTCGGCAGGCGGAGCGGGTGCGTGCGCCGGGCCAAGCAGACTAAGCGCTTCAATAGGAACGTAGGCGCCGCCGAGAAGCACGAGTTCGATCGCCTTGAGCATGACGCTGGCGGGTTCGCGTTTCGGCACGAAACCAAGCGCGCCGGCGGCTAGCACCGCGCGCATTTCGTCTGCGGATTCTTCCGCCGACAACACCACCAGCGGCAGTGCAGGATTCGCCTTCAACAGCGTCTGCAGCGATACCGCGCCTTCCATGCCGGACATGTGCAGGTCCACTATCGCGAGGTCGTGATTCGCGTCCGGCCTGGCTGCCGCGGCGAGCGTCTCCCAACTGTCGGCTTCGTCGAACTGGGCGTCGGGGTCGAGGCCGCGCAACAGCGCTTTCACGCCTTGTCGAATCAGTTCGTGGTCATCGGCCACCAGAAACCTCATGGCATCTCCGTGTTGCAACGCTGCTTGAAGCGTGTGGCGTAGGCGGGGTGTTCTTCAAGAATACGTAGCTTGCGTCCGTTGTGGCAAACGGAAGTTTGCTTGGAACTGCCGCGAAGGCGCCGCAGGTTGCCGCGACCCAACCCACCGCCTGCGCTAGTTAAACGAGCGGAAGACACGGTTTTTGAACGCGGCGCGCGCGCCGCTCAACCGTCAAAGCACGGCGAGCCACCCGCCATCGACATAAATGATCTGCCCGTTCACATAACTCGACGCCGCCGATGACAAGAACACCGCCGCGCCAACAAGCTCCTCCGGCGTGCCCCATCGTTGCGACGGATTGCTGCTTTTGACCCACGCGTCGAAGGCGGGATTCTCGACCAGCGGCTTGTTCATGTCGGTGAGGATGTAACCCGGCCCAATCGCGTTCGCCTGGATATTCGAGGCGGCCCACTCCGCGCTCATGGCGCGCGTGAGCATCTTGATGCCGCCTTTCGCGGCCGTATATGCGCCAACAGTCGCACGCGCGCCCTCGCTCGTGAGCGAACCGATGTTCACGATCTTGCCGCCAGCTCCGCGCTCGATCATGCGTCTGGCTGCCTGCTTTGACACGATGAACGCGCTCGTGAGATTGGTATCGATCACGCGTTGCCAGTCGCTTAGTTCAAGCTCGACAAGCGGCTTTCGAAACTGGATGCCGGCGTTGTTGACGACAATGTCGACCTGCACGCCTTGCCTGTCCCAATCCGCAAAGGCGTCGTGCACGGCCTGTTCGTTCGTGACATCGAATGCGTGGCCTTGCGCATTCAGTCCTTTGTTCGTCAGACGCGAGACTGCTTCGTTCACGGTGTCGGCCCGCGTTCCGTTGACGATCACGCGCGCGCCCGCATTCGCCAATCCTTCGGCGAGCGCGAAGCCGATGCCGCGCGCGGAACCGGTGACAAGCGCCGTGCGGCCGCTCAGATCGAAAAGCTGTGTCATGCGTCTGTCCCTTTCATGCCGTGTTGTGCCGGGCCGTCAAGGCTACGCTCTATCGGTGCGGGCCGCTTGCAGGCTTCCGCGTGCCGTGAGCCTGCCTCAAACCGCCGCCGCTTCCTTCACGGTGAAAAGCCTTACCGCTTCATCGAGCACGTCCGCGCGTTCGGCGAGCCGCAGCGCTGTCGCAGCCGCCTGCTCGACCAATGCGGCGTTCTGCTGGGTCGATCCGTCCAGATGCGCGACCGCCTGGTTGACCTGCCGGATGCCTTCGGCCTGCTCGCTGCTCGCGTTCGCCACTTCCGAAATGATCGCCGATACACGATGCACGGCGGCATCGATCGCGCGCATCTGGCTGGTCGTGCGCGCCACGAGATCCGTGCCTTCCGCGATCTGCGCAACGCTCGTCTCGACCACGACCTTGATCTCTCTCGCCGATGCCGCGCAGCGCTGGGCCAGGTTGCGCACTTCGGTTGCGACCACTGCGAACGAGCGGCCGGCTTCGCCCGCGCGCGCCGCTTCAACCGCCGCGTTTAACGCGAGGATATTGGTCTGGAACGCAATGCCATCGATCACGCCGGTGATGTCCGCGATCCGCTGCGACGCTGTATTGATCCCCGCCATGGTTTCTTCAACGCGAATGGCGATCTTGCCACCATCGCTTGCTGCCGTCTGCGCTTCCTTCACGAGTTCGAGCGCCCGTACGCTTGCATCCGCGTTGCCCGTCACGGTACTGGTCAACTGGTCCATGGTCGCGGCCGTTTGCTCGAGCGAAGCCGCCTGTAACTCGGTGCGTCGCGACAAATCCATATTGCCGCTGGAGATTTCGCGCGCCGCGTCCATCATTCCGCCAATCTGTCCACGCACGTCCAGCACAATGGCCGACAGATTCGCCTTGAGCTGGTTGAGCGCGTGCTGGACTTCGCCGAGGTCGTCGCGTTTGCCGGCTTCCATCGATACCGTCAGGTCGCCTGCCGCCATGCGTGACGCGTAACCGGACATTGCGCCCACGCGCGCGCCGATCTGGCGCGACACGCTGGCCCAGCCGAACGCGCTCACCAATGCGCTCACGCCAAAAGCGAACCACAACGGCAGCGGCGGCGCGCCGTTATACACAACCAGTCCGCTAGCCAGTACTGCAAGCGGCGCGCTTGCATAACCGAGCGCCACGCGTTTGGCCACGGGCATGTGCATCAATGCCCCGAGCTTGCCCAGGACCCCGCGGCGCACAAGCACGCCTTGCTGAAGACGCAGCGACCCCATCGCGCCGGCTCGCATACGTGCGTACAACGCGTCGGCGCTCGCTACTTCGTCGCGGCCGGGCTTGACGCGCACGCTCAGGAAACCCACCGCCTTGCCGTGTTCGATAACCGGCGTCACGTTCGCGCGAACCCAGTAGAAATCGCCATTTTTGCGGCGGTTCTTGACCAGCGCCGTCCAGGGCCGGCCGCCGCAGATGGTCGTCCACATGTCGGCGAAGGCATCGCGCGGCATGTCGGGGTGGCGGATCAGGTTGTGCGGCTGGCCGATGAGTTCGTCGCGCGAATAGCCGGATACGTCGATAAAAGCCGGATTGCAATACTTGATATTTCCAGAAAGATCGGTCGCCGAGACAAGCATTTCCGTCGATGGGAACTCGTATTCGTGCTGCGTGACAGGCTGGTTGTTGCGCATTTGATGTGTCCTTTCTCTCTTCTGGAAGGCGACGCACCGTTAGGTGGCGGGCGCGCTTTTCATGCATTTACGTTACCCATGGGTAACGGCATGTACCCACAAATTCTTTAGGGTTTTTATGCTTAAGAGTGTGGAAAAGGGCAGTGCGCGACGCGGCACGAAGGGTCTCTGAGCGCAGTGGAGCAGCAGTGCGCCTGAACTTAAAGCTTCGAGAAAACACGCCGTAAACCTGTCATGGGATGAACCCATATAAAGCGGCCAGCGTTAAGGTTCGCGCACGCCAACGCCAACGCTAACGCTAACGCCAAATAGACAAGGACAATCCAATGCGTGGTGCCGGAGGATCCGTTCGGCAATTGCCGCCCGCGCGCATCGGCGCGACGTTTAGCTCTCTCGCGATCTCGATTTCAACGTCGATTGCCATTGCATTCCGCCGCCGCGATGCGGTGAATGCATCCGGCTTCCGGCGAATGGCGTCCGCGTTCATCTTGAGCGTCTGTTCAATGCTTGCGCTGCCGGCGCTTGCGGCCGGAAATGTCTTGCGGGTCCTGGCGTGGCCCGGCTACGCGGACAGCGACCTCGTCAGGCAATTCGAGTCGCGCTATCACGCGAAGGTCGAAGTCACGCTGATCGACTCGGACGAGGCGCTGCACGACAGGATGCACGCGGGCGCCGCGCCCCAATTCGATGTCTTCGCTGCCAATACCGCCGAGATCGAACACTATTCGCACGAAAACCTGCTCGCACCGCTCGATCTCGCAAGCATTCCCAATACCCGGCGGCAATTGCCGCGCTTTCGCGAACTCTCGTCCGTGGGCGCTC
Organism: Caballeronia sordidicola; assembly: GCF_001544455.2. Lineage (GTDB taxonomy): Bacteria > Pseudomonadota > Gammaproteobacteria > Burkholderiales > Burkholderiaceae > Caballeronia > Caballeronia sordidicola. Next base: position 109,317 of record NZ_FCOC02000014.1, on the reverse strand, counting down.
TGACACGCGACGGCGAGGTGTACGCCATTCCATTTACGTATTCGTCGATGGGGCTTATCTACGATCGCAGGCAGATCGCCGTCGCGCCACGGTCCATGAACGAACTATGGAATCCGCGTTATCGCGGCAAGGTCCTGGATTTCAACAGCGGCCAGCACAACTACTCCTTCACCGCGTTGGCGCTGGGCTATCGCGATCCGTTCAATCTAAGCGCATCGCAAATGCGGACGATCACGCGCAGGCTGATTGATCTGCGCCGCAATCTCCTCACTTATTACACGCTGCCGGAAGAGGCGGCCGCGTTTTTCATCGAACATAAGGCGGCCTTGATGTTCGGCAACTACGGCACGCAACAGGTCGCGTTGCTGCGACGCGCCGGCGCGGATGTGGGCTACGTCATTCCCGACGAAGGTGCGCTCGCGTGGCTGGATTGCTGGGCCATCACGAACTCGGCGGTCAATCGTCCGCTCGCGCTGGCGTGGATCAACTTCATGCTCGAACCGCGCGTGAGCGAACAACTCACGCAGCGCCAGGGCCTTGCCAACACCCTGAGCGCGGAACCGGAAAGCAGCGGGCATGCGCACATTGTCTGGATCGAACCGGTGGAAGACAGTCAGCGGCGCGAGGCCCTGTGGAGCCGAATTGTCTCGGGCGACCGGCCGGGGCGGTTCTGATGCTGCGCCCCGGACTGACGTTCAGGCTGTCCGTCTTGCTTGCGTGCATTGGCGTGCTGGCGTCCGGCGCGACCGGTTACTACGCGTATCGCGCGAATCGCACGATGCTCGTGAAGGAGGCCGAGCACAGCCTGATGACATCGACGGAACTGCTGGCGCAGCGCTCGTCGGTCGCCATCGAGGATATTGCAGCCGACGCTCAGGTGCTGGCTTCGCTGCCTTCGTCGGCGGCGATCGCGCAGGCCGATGACGGCGCGGGCAGGAACGCCGCCCGCGAGAGACTCGCCCAGGTTTTTTTCAGTTTCATGGCGCATCACCGGGAATACCTGCAGGTCAGGCTGATCGCGCGCGGACACCACGGTCTCGAACTGATCCGCTTCGACCGTGACGCGAACCGCGCGGTGCGGGTCGAAGACAGCGGGCTGCAGGAGAAGGGGCAGTTTGCGTACGTGTTCGATACGCTTGCGCTCGGCGTGGGTCATATCTATGTATCGCCGATCACGGTCAATCACGAACGCGGCGCGCACGCGGCTGAAGGACGCCCCACGCTGCGCCTTGGAACGCCGGTTGCGAACGACCATGGCGTGATGGTCGGCGTGGTGGTGATCGACGTCGATCTTGCAAAGCTGCTTGAACGCTTGCAGGTCGACTTGCCAGGCAACTACGAGGTCTACCTCGCCAACGAATGGGGCGATTTCCTCGTTCATCCGGATGCATCGCAGACATTCGGTTTTGACAAGGGACGCCGGATCTTCATGCAGGAGCGCTTTCCCGCGACGCGGCCGCTGTTCGAAGCAGGACGATCCGCCGTGGTGCTGAACGGGCTGGCGCAGCCCGTTCAGGCGTCGGCGCGAATACTCGCTTTCATACACAGGCCGTTTGGCGAATCCGAAGGCAACCGGTTTGTGGTGCTGGGTTTGTCACGCCCTCTTTCGGACGCACTCAACGGCGCGAGCATGCTCGGCAACAGCATTGTTCGAATGGTGCTGATCTCGAGTCTGCTTGCCATCGTCCTGGCGGTCATGTTCGCGCGTGCACTGGTCCAGCCGCTGCAAACGCTCGCGCACGCCGCAACCCATTTCTTCGCCGATCACACCATGCAGGCGCTGCCGGTGCGCCGCACCGACGAAATCGGCGTGCTGGCGCGCTGCTTTGAGCGCATGCGCGGCGAAATCCGCTCGCACATCGACGGGCTGCACAGCAGGCAACACGAACTGGCGCACCTCGCGCGCCACGATGTGCTGACGGGACTTCCCAACCGGATGCTGTTCATGGAGCGGCTCGAGGAAGCGATCCGCGACGCTGCAGCGAGCGCCGCACCGCTTGCGGTCTTGTTCGTCGATCTGGATCGATTCAAGCAGATCAACGATCAATACGGCCACTCGGCCGGCGACGACGTGCTCGTTGAAGTCGCGCGGCGCCTGCAGGGTTTGCTGAGCAGCGCCGACATGGTCGCGCGGCTCGGCGGCGACGAATTCGTGGTCTTGATCAACGGTACGCGTTCGGCGGGCCCGGCGCCCGAAATCGCGTCCCGCATCAAGGAAACGCTGGACGACGTGCTGCTTGTCAACGAGCGGCGCATGACGGTGGGCGCGAGCATCGGCATCAGCCAGTTTCCCGGGGATGGCATCTCGGCTGGCGCGCTTTTGCTCAATGCCGACGCCGCCATGTATGCTGCGAAGTCCGACGGAAAATGCGCCTATTTGCGATACCAGGACTTGCCTGAAGCACAGCGCTCGCGCAAGACGGCAGGCCTGGCTGGCGAGTTCGACACTGACGATCTCGCGGCTGCGGCCGACGACGCTGGCGCAATGCTTTGATCCAGGGAAGCTTTGTCGTAAGGAGGTGCGCCTTCATCTGTCAAGTTTTCGAATGGCGCCGCCGTTATTCCGGATACACCTTGAAAACAGAGTGGACCTTGAAAACGGTTTGGAATCGCCACGCCTGGATTCATATTCGCATTGAATAAAAAAACGGTAGTGCTATTAAATGATTAGACAAATACTCGGCGGTTTATTGAAACGCGAATGCAATAGTTCTGTTGGAGTTTTGCAGCATTTTGTCGCTATTTTTTGTTTTGAATTCGGGCGCTGATTCTGCAGTCCGCGTAAGATATGATCAAATAATTGACTAAAGGCGACTTACTGTTTGGGCCAGCACCGGAGCGTTGGTACTTCGCGGTGCTGTGAAGCGGACTCGCAGGTTGAAGTTGACTCCAGATGTGAACGCGTGAGCGGCGGCATCGGGTGAATCTGGCGGGACGCGCTGACGGGGCGGCAGTCAGAGAATTTTTTCTGGAGTTGCTGATGATGGTTGAAGAAGACGGCCTGGACCTGTTTACGTGGTTTGGCACGACCAGCCCATGCTGGCGGCTGTCGATCGATAGTAACGCGCTCGAACTTGCTACCGTGCGGGGACCCGCGAACGTGAGCGTGCCGCTCGACGCGTCCCAAGCCGCGCAGATCAGGGCGCTCACGGGCGTAACGTCTCATCTGGCGCTCGACATCAAGATTTTCGGTTATCCGTACCGGCTGCATCTGGTCGGTAAAAAGATCAATATTCGTGAATGGGCCGGCACGGCATCGGACTATACGGACACGTCGTCGGTCGCCCGTGATCTTGTCCATGGCCTCGCATTCGCGGAGCAAGTTGTTTCCGAAGTGAATTCGCTCGTCGTCATTCTCGACGGCCGCGGCATTATTCAGCGCTTTAACCGCATGTGCGAGGAAGTCACCGGCATGCGCGAGGAAGACGTCATTGGCAAGAGCGCATACGTGCTTTTCATGTCGGACGACGAGGGCGCGGCATCGCGAAGCAATATCAACGGCTTTTTTGCAAGCGGCCAGCCGTATCAGGTCGAGAGATATATCAACACGGTCACAGGACCTCGTCTTTTTCTGTTCCGCAATAAATTCGTGCAGAGCGGCAGCGGTGTGGACGAGCGTTTTCTCATCTGCTCGGGTACGGATATCACCGAAGAACGCAAGGCCCAGCAGTTGCTCGTCAAGCAGGCAACAACCGACGAGCTGACAGGCTTACTCAATCGCAAGGCCATTCAGGAAGAAATCGAGAACGCCATCGCGGCCGAAAAAGAGGCGGGAGATAACGTTGGCGAAGAACACCTCGGCATCCTGTTTCTCGATCTCGACAACTTCAAGAAGGTGAATGACCACTACGGGCACGTGGTCGGCGACCGGCTGATCCGCGAGGTCTCGGCGAAGATCAAGAGCTGCCTGGCCCCCGGCGATACGCTCGCGCGGCTCGGTGGCGACGAGTTCGTCGTGGTCATTAGGAAATCGACCATTGCGCTCTTGACGAAGACGGCGGAAACCATTCTGAGCAGTTTGCAGCAGCCGTTCGACTTCGGTCTGATCAAGCTCTATACAGGCTGTTCCATTGGGATTGCGCTATACCCCGAGCACGGCGACCGGCTCGAGAGCCTGATCCGCAGTGCGGACACAGCCATGTATGTTGCGAAGGATGACGGCAAGCATACGTATCGCGTGTTCACGCCGGAAATGAACCGCAAGGTCGCGGAATACGTCTGGCTCGATACGAACCTGCGCAAGGCGCTGGAAGAAAGGCAACTCGAGCTCTACTACCAGCCGAAAGTCAGCCTGAGAACCGGCGAGGTCGACAGCGTCGAGGCATTGGTCCGGTGGAATTCGCCGGAGCGCGGCGTGGTCTCGCCGCTCGATTTCATTCCCTATGCAGAAGAGTCCGGACTGATCGGTCCGCTAGGACGATGGGTCATGCATGCCGCTGCCACCCAGGCGTCGAACTGGCAGATGCAGGGCATCGACTTGCGTATATCCATCAATGTGTCCGCGCGCCAGTTACGCGATACGGATATCGTCAAGCATTTCACCGAGGTGCTGGCGGAAACGCACTCGCGTTCATGCATGCTCGACGTGGAACTGACCGAGAGCTGTTTTATTGAAGACGAAGCAGCGGCGCTCGTGCTGATCGGCCAGTTCCGGAAGATGGGCGTGCGCGTGCATCTCGACGACTTCGGTACGGGCTATTCGTCGTTGTCGCAGTTGTCACGTATTCCGCTCGACGCCATCAAGCTTGATCGAAGCTTCATCAAGGGAATCGATGTAAACAGCAAACCGCAAGCGCTTGTTCGCGCCATGGTGGCGATTGCGCATGAATTGCGTTTGTCCGTGGTCGCTGAAGGTGTGGAAACCGAGGCTGAAGCGGATTTCCTGCGTGGCCTTGGTGTCGATCTTGTGCAGGGCTTCCTGTATGCGCGGCCCATGCCTGCCCGCGCATTCGAAGCATGGCTCGCCGAAAAAAGAAAGCTCAGGCTTATCGCCTGAGCTTCTCCTGGTTAAAGAGCCTGACCAAAGAGCGTTAGTGAAGCCTGATGCAGCTTAATGATGGTCGAGGTTCGCCATCTTCAGCTTGGACACACGGCGGTTTTGCAACATCACCAGCCGCTCCATGAAAGCCAGGTCCTTCTCTTCAATTGTGAAAGCGGCCCGCACCCAGTCCTCGGTAATCTCGATCAGTTCAGCGCGCGGCAACGCCAGTACGCGTTGCCGCGCCTTGATCATTGCGCGAATGCCGTTGAGCTTGGGACGGACGCCATCTATGAAGGTGCGCGTCGCGAGGAATGCGTCGCCGGGCTGGAACGTCTGATCGACAATTCCCTTCTCCGCGTACCAGTCGCCGGTATGCGCTTCTCCGGTACTGATCAACTCTTCGGCCAGCCGCATGCCGGCCTTGCGTTCGACCAGTGAATAACCGCCCATGCCGGGAAAGAGATTAAAGGCTATTTCAGGGAAACCCATTTTTGCATCGTTCTGCGCGAGCAGAAAATGGTGTGCCAAGGCTGACTCGAATCCACCTCCCAATGCCGTGCCTTCGACCATTGCAATGGATATGGCGCCGGTCCCGAATCCGCTATAGATTTCATGGAGTCCGTCGATACATGAGCGTGCATAAGCCATCAGCAATTCACGCCGCCCGGATCGAATGGCATCGACAAAGAAATCGAGATCGCCGCCTACATTGAAGATATCCGGAACGAGAGAACCGGTGACCCAGAAGTCAAAGCGCAAGCCTGACTCTCTTGCGGCGCGCGCGAGATCAATGATGTCATTGACGAGTTCTTGCGTGAAACAGGGACGTGGACGTGAACGAAGCATCATCCACATGGTGCGGCGTTCTTCCTCGTAATATGCGGAAATTTGTGACAGGTCTCCGGCCTCGAGGAAGGGACGGCAAGCTGGGTTGTTTTTAAGGTTCATGGCGATGATCCAATTTAAAAAGGGTTGAACTTGGGTAAAGCCATGAGAGGGTAAAGCACAGAATTTCATATCGGATGGGGTATACGAGGGGAAACCCACACTCGCGCAAAGCATTAATGACGCGTCAAAATTGGCTCAAAAAACGCGATGATTTAACGTTGCTAAGCGAACCATCTGGCTTTGAAAAAGTGTTCGCTTAGCAACGGCGAATCGTCGCGTTATGAGGTTTGCTGGGTGTGCTCGAATGGCTGACGACTTCCGGTAACAACTTGGTTTGGGACGGTGATCGTGCAGGTGGAACTGGCTGAAACATCCAAAAATGCCGCTGTGTTTCGGGTCGATGCCGTAGCAGCGATGTACCGCGTCAGGTGTCCGGTCCGACAAGGCGGCGTTGCTGGGCATGCTTGCGTTGGTCAATAACAGGTGCGGTCACGACTTTCGTTTATTCAGATCAAGATTTTGGCTAATAAAACTACTTTGGATTACGAATCAACTCAGAGGCGGAAAATTTTCACATGGGTGAGGCCAATGGCCGCACGTTCCGTATTCGGCTAATCATTGCCGGTCGGTATTGTGATCGCGTCTTCTGTGTGGGATTCAAAGTTGCTTGGCTCACAACCGCGGACGGTGCTTACGATTGGGACATGCGCCGGCTTTGGAGCCTGGCGGGAAGGACAATTGATGGATGATCGGTTTTCGCTCGCGAAGGAAAGCCATCGCAAGCGAAAACACCGCATTCTGATCGGACCCTTCACGTATGGCGTTCTTCGGCAAACGTGCCGCGCGGCGCGCTTTCCAGGGCCGTATCGTGTTTGAGCAGCAGCACGGCGGCAACGCCCACCAGCCCAGCGCCCGAGAGGCACAGCAGTCCGGCTGCGAAACTGCCGGTGCTGTCCTTGATCCAGCCCATCGCATAGGGTCCGAAAAAGCCCGCAAGATTGCCAAGGGAGTTCACAGCGGCAATGCCGCCTGCTGCCGCCGCGCCTGAAAGAAATGCCGCGGGCAATGTCCAGATAACGGGCAGGCAGCCGAAGATGCCAAAGCCGGCAATCGACAGCGCGATCATTTTCAGTACCGGATTGTCCAGCGCGGTCGATGCCGCGATTCCGCCGGCCGCAACCAGTAATGCAATCGCTACATGCCATTTGCGCTCGAGTTTGCGGTCCGAATGACGTCCCCAGTACACCATGCTGATTGCACCCACAACGTAGGGCAGCGACGTCACCAGTCCCGTTTGCACATTCGTCAGGCCGAACCCCTTAACGATCTGCGGCAAGAAGAAGCTCAAGCCGTAATTCGTTGCATTCGCACCGAAATAGATCAGTGCAACGGCAAGCACGCGCGGATTGAACAGCGCTTCCTTGACGCTGAAGCTGCGTACGGCTTCGCGTTGCTTGCGCTCCTCAGCCTGGCGGTTGACGAGCCAGTCGCGCTCTTCGTCGCTGAGCCACTTTGCGTCGGCGGGTTTGTCGGTGAGATAGGCTAGCACCGCGAATGCGAGAAGCAAGGCCGGCAACGCTTCGATCAGATACACCCATTGCCAGCCGGCAAGACCACCAAGCTTGTCCATGTTGAGCAGCGCACCGGAGATAGGCGCACCAATGACTGTGGACAACGGGATCGCGACCATGAAGTAACCGACTACACGCCCGCGATAAGCGCCGGGAAACCAGAGCGTCAGCAAGAAGATGATGCCGGGGAAAAATCCCGCTTCGGCAATCCCGAGCAGAACGCGCAGCGCGTAGAACACGTGCGCGGCGGACATCCCCGTATACCGTGCTATATGCGGAATGAAAGCCATCGCGCCTGCGAGGATGCCCCAGGTGAACATGATCCGTGCAATCCATCTGCGCGCGCCGAATTTCTCGAGCAGCAAATTGGACGGCACTTCGAAGAAGAAATACGCGATGAAGAAAATGCCTGCGCCAAAGCCAAAAGCGCTAGGTGAAAATCCAAGGTCCTTGTTCATTTGCAATGCCGCAAAGCCGACATTCACGCGGTCCAGATACGCGATGAAATAACAAAGAATAAGGAAGGGCACTAGCCGCGCGGTCACGCGGGCAAGGGTACGTTTCTCGAGGTCCATTCGCCATGTCTCCTGTTTTTAGGTCGTGATTCGTCTGAAACGTTTCATCCAGATACAGCAGTTTCGGCGGGCGCGTGTGCCGTGCTTTCACGCACCAGTAACTCCGCCGTAAAACTCAAATGAACACATTCATCCTGCTGGCCGCTCAAGAGCTTGAGCATCAACTGCCAGATAGCATGGCCGATGGCTTCCACAGGCTGGCGGATCGAAGTGAGATACGGCCGCAGTACGGACATCCACGGGGCGTCGTCAAAGGAAAGCAGTGACACGTCCAGGGGAATCCGCAAGTCGGCATCGCGAATGGCGCGCAGCGCGCCCAATGTGGTGACATTGCAGCCGGTGAAGAGGGCGGTCGGACGCATCGAGCCGCTCAAGATCTTCAACGTCGCCGCGTGGCTTTGCGCGGCTGTCATACCACATTCGACCACAGAAACGTATGTGTCGAGGTTGGCGTTGTGCATTGCGTCCATGTAGCCTTCGGCGCGCTCCCGTGAGTTCACAAGCTTGAGTGTGTTCACCAGGAACGCAATGCGCTTGTGACCAAGCGCAATGAGGTGCGCGGTTCCTTCGGCGGACGCGCTGCGGCTATTGGTCGTCACCGTGTTTGCAGGGAAAGTGTCGTCCACGCGATCCGCCATGACGAGCGGCACATGACATTCGCGGGCCTCGGCAATTGCGTGTTGAGCGCGTTGATAACCGCTGCACGGGATGACGATCATGCCTGCAACCTGACGAGACATGACAAAGCGGATGCGTTCCGTTTCGCGTTCCGGGTCCTCGCCGGCGTGAGCCAGGATGAGCTGGTAACCGTGCTGAAGCGCATGCGTTTCGAGGGCGCGCGCGATATCGACGAAGAACGGGTTCGTGAGGTCGGGGAGGACCAGACCTATGGAAGTCGGACGGCCGCGGCGCAGATCCGCTGCGATTCCATTTCGCCGATAGCCCATTCGACGTGCGGCATCCCAGACGCGGCGTGCACGCTCGGCGCTCACGCCCGATGCGCCGGAGAGTACCTTCGACGCCGTGCCGACAGACACTTCCGCCGCATTCGCGACATCACGCAGCGTGGGAACGGTTCTGTCAGAAACGCGCATGGAAAGCCCACTCGCTATCGACTGAAACGTTTCAGAGGATAGGTGATGAATGAAGCAACTACAAGATAAGCGGGCTTAGGGTATACGGTGGATTCGGGTAACTCCGGGTCTGATGGCGAGCCGCGTCAGTGACAGTACAAGTCGTTCTCGGCGATGAACATGTCGAAGGCAAGCTGCTTGGCTACCGTCTCGCGCACGGTTGCAAGCCATCGGCTCTGGCGCCAGCCGCGCACGGCGGTATAGATGAAACGCATGCTTGCGGCATCGCCGCCGGGAGTCGCAATGAATGCGGGCGTGGGCGCGATGGCGCCGGGAAGTACCCTGTAATAGCTCCAGTCGGGTTGCTTCAATAATGACTTGATGATGAGCTCGTCGTCCACCAATGCGGTGCATTCGCCGGCCTGGAAGGCCAGCAGCGCGTCCAGCGGGCGATCGAACGCCAGAAGGCGCGCGCCGTGCAGTTTCGCGGCGCGAGAACCGTACACGTTGCCCGTCGACGTGCAGATCGATCCCGCATGCAAGTCTTCCCAGTCGTGGACCTGTCCGTGGCGCAGGACGAGTCCCAGGCCTCGGCCGTTCGCGTAAGAGACGGGGGCAAAAGATAGCGATGCATTCGGTTGAAACGGCAGGCCATCGATTGCTACATCTGCCTTTCCCGTCGCGACGGCGGCCGCTGCTGAATCAGGATCGCGAAGCAGCAGGTCGACAGATAATCCGAGACGGCGTCCCAGGTCAGCGGCCAATGCGGCCGACAAAGGGTCAGGCGAGCGCAACGTACGATCCACGTGGCCGACGTTCAACACGGGTGCGGGCCGTGGTGGCACGGCGACAATCAGCGTGCCGCGAAGACGTGCCGCCGCGAACGGCCTCTCAAGACTGACAAACTGGCTTAACGCCACGCCGGCAAGTACGAGAACCAGCAAAAAAGCGGCCGCGCGATTGCGCGTGCTTGACCATGACCAGGAATTGGGAAAGCGAGCGCTATCGCTAGCCATTTTGTGTAATGCCAACACGCCAGCGCAGCAGCTTGCGTTCGAGCAACGACAGGCCGTAGTTGATCAGCAAGCCAAAGAGCGCAAGCAATACGATACCCGCGTACATATCGGGAATCTGAAAAGTCTCCTGCGAGTTCAGCGTGTAGAAACCAAGGCCCGAGCGCGCACCGATCATTTCAGCGGCGACCAGCGCGGTGATGCTGTATGCGCCGGCAAGGCGGATGCCTGTCAGTATCTGCGGCAAGGCCGCAGGCAAAATAACCTTCGCAAAGATAAAGCCTTGCGTGGCGCCCATCGACCGGGCGCAATCGATAAAGATTCGCTCGACCTGCTTTACGCCAGACAGCGTGTTGAGCAGCACCGGCCAGAATGCGGCCCACACGATGATCGCGATCTTCGACGATTCCCCAATGCCAAGAAAAAGCATGAACACAGGAAACAACGCGAATGCGGAGACCTGCCGCAGCAATTGGTAAAGGGGATCGGCGACGCGTTCGACACGCCGGAACCAGCCCAGCAAAAATCCGCCGACAATTCCGGCCGCGACGGCGAGCAACAACCCGGCGAGCGACCGGAACGCACTGGCGCCAATGTGCTTCCAGACTTCGCCGGTATCGAAGAGATGCGCGATTGCGATCATGACCGACGACGGTGGACTGAGATACGCCGAGCTGACAATGCCAAGGCGCGGCAGCAACTCCCACAACAGCAGGAATCCAATCAGCGCAATGCTGCGTTCGAAGACACGCACGGCATGAATGCGCAGCGGCGAAGGTTCTTTTAATGGCGAGCCGGCAGCGCTGTTGGATGCATCGGATGCGAATGGCTCGCTCGCAGCAAAGACGGCGGTAGCAGTTGATCGATTACGCATGGACGGTCCTTGTTTGCTCTTGAGCAGGCGCATTGCGTACTTCGGCGACCTCGGTTTTCAGCAGGCTCCAGGCGCGTTGCCGCAACGCCAGGAACTCCGTCGAATTTCGCACGGTCTCATCGCGCGGCCGTGGCAGCGTGATATCGACGATTTCCTTGATCCTGCCGGGACCGCGCGTCATGATCGCCACGCGGTCAGAAAGAAATATCGCTTCGTCTATGCTGTGTGTGATGAACACCACCGTCTTTGCGCTCTTCTCCCAAATGCCAAGTAGTTCGCTTTGCAACGACTCGCGCGTTTGAGCATCGAGCGCACCGAAGGGCTCGTCCATCAACAGCACTTCGGGTCCGTATGCCAGCGCGCGTGCAATGGCAACGCGTTGGCGCATGCCGCCTGAAAGCTGGTGCGGGTAATGATCGCCATACGCTTGCAATCCGACGAGCGACAGAAATCGCGCGGCTTCAGCACGGCGTTCGGCCCGTTTCACATCGCGAATCTCAAGACCGATTTCAATGTTCTCCATGACGGTACGCCACGGGAACAGCGCATACCCCTGAAACACGACACCCAGCTTGCGACTGACGCCGCTGAGGATCTGTCCGTCTATGCGCACATCGCCGCGGGTCTGCGGCACGAGTCCGGCGAGTATGTTGAGGAAGCTCGATTTGCCGCAGCCGCTCGGTCCCAGCACCGAAAGGAATTCACCCTCTCGCACTGACAGGTTGAAATCGTGAAGCACAACGTTGCTGCGTGAGCGCCCCGGCGTTCCCTGATCGATGTAGGCAAGGCCCAGCTGCTCGGCGACGATCTTGCCATGATGAAGCGGCACGCTGCTCACGATGCCGCTTCCGCCGGCGCATTCATCGCGGACTTGCCTGCATTCGTTGATGCATTCGCTCGCGCGGGAGGCTGCGCATACGGATTGAATTCGTTGGTGTACACGTCCTCGACTTTCACCTTGCCCTTTGGAATCTTGCCCGCTTGTTCGAGGATATCGATGTAGTACTGGATCGGCGGCGTGGTCACGACGAGGTCCTTGACGTAGGCATAACGCTCGACTACATCGACATCGATTCCCAGCCGTTCGGCGGTCAGCTTGCGGGCCTCATCGGGATGCGCGTTGACCCAGTTTCCAGCCTTGGCAATGGCGGTTACGAAGTCGCGTACCGCTTGCGGATGCGCGCGTGCAAACCCGCCGTTCACGCTATAAGGGGCCATTCCGCCAAGGCCGTGATCCTCGTCCCAGTCGCTCCAGAGCTTGTGAAGTTGCGGGTCGTGTTCGGCTGCGCCGGAGAACGGCGGGTGAATGATCGCGATGTCCACGTTCTTCGTGACCAGCGCCTGTTGCGACTGGTTGTCGGGAACGACCAGCCAGTTCACTTTTGAAACATCCACGCCATGCTGCGAGAGATATTTCTTGGTGACGAACTCCGCGCATGCGCCAAAACTGTTGAACGCTACCGTCTTGCCTTCGAAGTCCTTGGGCTGCGTGATGCCGGAGTCCTTGCGCGAGAAGTACTTCATATGCGGTGCGTCGGGCAATGTCTCGCCGCCGGCGGATACGACCTTGATGTCGGCCCCGCTTGCGATTGCGGAGATCACGAGTGGCACCATGCGCGTACCGAAGTCGATCTCGCCCGTGCCGACCAGAGGAATGATCTGTGGCGCCGATACTTTGCCCACGTATTTCGGACGCGTGCTGGTGCCATCGAAGTAACCCAGCTTGTCCGCGAGATAAACGAGGTCGAACGCGGGATTGTCGGGATACTTGAAGTAAGTGACCTTCGTGGCCTCGACGCTGCTGGCCGATGCAGTGCCCGGTGTTGCATCGCGGGAATTGCAGCCGCCTTGCAGGATCAGCAATGACGCCGCAATCGACGCAATGGCGGCGTACATCACGCGTTCGCGTAGACGCAAACGGGTTGGGACAGTGAGCATCGGGACACCTGAATATTTAAGCGACGAAAATACGGCAGGCGCGAATGCGGCCGCACATGGGCGAGCGCGCGTGTTCGAGACCTGGAGCTAAAGCAATTTTCGCGTTTGCCTGTCCCGTGCTTAACCAATTAAAAATGCTTTCGATATCAGGAAAGATGCGAGAGAGGAACAACATGCGGGCTTGAGCATGTGCAAGCCCGCATGTCTCGTGCGCTCAATCGATGTCAATGACAGCTATGTCCCGTCTCCCGCGGCGCGCTGGCGCCTGCATGGCCGGGTGCACTTTCATAACGATCGTGATGCCGCATCCAGTCGGTCATGCCGTGCGTTTCGTCGCGTCCTTTCGGCGTGATGTCGAGCAGGTCATAGGCGCCTATCAGGGGTTCCACGCCGCGTCCATACGCCGAGAACGTGTGATACACATCGCCGCGTTCGTCTTTGTAGAACACACTGACGCCGGGCATCTCGTCGCTGTCGAAACCGGGTTCCCTGGTTTCGTGTATCTGGAAGTTGTATTCGATCTTTCCCGTGGCTCGCTGCTCGGGCGAAAACGACACGTGATGGTCGAAATTGAAGTCGCTGCCGAACGACGATACCCATCGAAAATGCCAGCCCATGCGTTTCTTGAAGGCTTCTATTTTTGCGAGCGGCGCACGTGACACCGCGACATAGGCGACATCGCGCTGCTCGACGTGCATCAATGCGCCATCCATATGATCCGATACGAATGAGCATCCTGTGCATCCCGCTTCCCAATCCGGTCCCAGCATGAAGTGATACACGATCAACTGGCTACGTCCGTTGAAAAGGTCGGCAAGCGTCTTGCGGCCACTGGGTGTATCGAATATATAGCTTTTCTCGACCTTTACCCACGGCAGGGCGCGACGCTTTTCGGCGAGCGCGTCACGCGCATGCGTCAGGGCCTTTTCCTCGGCCAGATGCGCTTTTTGCGCAGCAAGCCATTCTTCCCTAGAAACGATCCGATGCGGTTCCATCTTTGCGTCCTCCTCCAGTAATCAGGCGAATTCCCGCACAAGCCCATCGAGGATTTCGTTCCATCCGGCCTCGTGGTTATCGCGCGCGGTTTCATCGAAGAACTGCTCGTGTTTCAGCGTGAGCAGCGTGAGTTCGCCATCGCGCCGCAGCGTGAACGTGACGAGCGATTCCCGTTCTGGCGTGCTGCGCCAGGCCCAGGTGTAGACGAGTTTTTCGTCCTGCACGACTTCCTTGAATACGCCGCTTACGTCGTGCTCCTCGCCAGCCGGCGAGCGCATGATGATCCGGAAGCGCCCGCCCACGCGCACGTCCATTTTCGCGTGGATCACGTCGTTGTTGTTGGGATGCATCCACTTCACGAGTTGCGACGGGTCCGTCCACGCGGCGTAGATTTTGGCGGGACTTGCATTGATTCGGCGCTGGAGCGTGAGACTGGGTTTGGCGGGCATGGGTCTTCCTCCACAAAGGCGGCGAGGCGATCGAGCGTGTCGGTCCAGAAGCGTTCATAGCGGGCGAGCCACTGCATCGCTTCCTCCATCGGTCCGGCGGCGAGCCGGCATGCGACGGTGCGGCCCGTCTTGGTGCGTGTGATCAGACCGGCCTCTAACAGCACATCGAGATGCTTCATCACCGCGGGCAACGACATGGCAAAGGGCTGCGCCAGATCGCTGACGGACAGGTCCGCGTTGGCGGCCATGCGTGCAAGCAGGGCGCGCCGGGTAGGGTCCGCTAACGCGTTGAATGTGCGGTCCAGGGCCGCTTCCTGAAACTTAACCATAAAGTTAAGTTTAGGACATGATCGACTGAAGTCAAGGAAGCTTAAGGCGAAATTTAAAGGCTAGGTGTTTACGCGGGTCACGGGCGGCTCCTGCAATCGCGAGGTGGGCGCACCGCTAAAGGGAAACTGGATTTGCAATCGCCGGGCGGACTGCAGAACCCTGTATTGAACGCCGACAAGACCGCGATTTCAATATACGACAAATCGCAGTGAAAAATAAAAGTTTCATCCGCTGAAGCGGCGGAAGACGCGACTTTTGTGCGTCGTTAGCATCCTTTCGTGATGAAACGTCGACAAGAGCCGCGCGGCATGACAATCACGGAAGGCAAGGCTTAAGGTTAGTCATACGAAATAAAAAGCGTTTTTGATAAATCCAAATCACGGGAAGATAAATGACGAAAATAGCTTCTATCGCCGCGGCAGCGGCGCTCGCGGGTGTCGCTGTTTCGGCGCACGCGCAAAACAGCGTGACGCTTTATGGCGTGATCGACGAAGGCCTCAACTTCACCAGCAACGCCAGAGGCCATGGCACGGTCCAGATGAAAAGCGGCGATACATACGGCAGCCGTTGGGGATTGAAAGGAAGCGAAGACCTTGGCGGCGGATATCGCGTGATCTTTCAGTTGGAGAATGGCTTTGACGCAAGCAACGGAACGCTGAAACAAGGCGGCCGTGAATTTGGCCGGCAGGCGTACGTCGGCATCCAATCCGACACTTACGGCACGCTGACGCTGGGTCGCCAGTACGATCCCACGCTTGACCTATGGAGCGGTCTTACGGGTGCGGGATCAATGACCGGCGATGTCTCGTCGCATCCGTTCGATAACGACAATGCCGACTTCGATTACCGCATCAACAACTCGGTGAAGTACACGAGCCCTTCTTATAGGGGATTCAAGGGCGAGGCCATGTACGGCTTCAGCAACGACACAGGCTTTGCGAACAATCGCATGTATAGCGCGGCCGGCCAGTATCAGAATGGCGGCCTGACTGCCGCAGTTGGTTACCTGAAGCTCAACAACGCGGGAAGCGCGACGGGCGCGGTTGCAACCGATACGGTTTTCGTAGGCTCGTCGCAGCAGAACATTGTGGCGGGTCTCGCCTACAAATTCGACAACACGAAAATAGGCTTTTCCTATTCGCATGTCGACGTGTACAACCCGACCAGCAATGGCTATTTCGCCGCGGCCGCGACTCAGCCCGCCGGCGGAAAATGGACATCGTGGAAATTCGATAACTTCGAAATCAACGGCAAATACCTGTTCACGCCGAGCTTATGGCTAGGCGGCGCGTACACATTCACCGAAGCGCATGTTCATTCCACGGTCGGCGACTTCCTGCCCAAATGGCATCAACTGTCTCTTATGCTCGACTATGACCTGAGCAAGCGGACGTCGGTATATGCACAGGGTGTTTATCAGCACGTGGTCAGCGCGAACACCGGTACCGGCTTCGATTTCGCGCAGACTCCGGCGTCGGCGGGGGTATCGTCGGGAGAGAACCAGATGGTTTATCGCGTTGCGATGATCCATCGTTTCTAATCAGCGGGCTGCATGGGCGTGGCTTGGGCTATATGTCTGCAGGAGTCACGCATGCTTACCCATGCAGCGGGCGAAGTATGGAAGCAATCCCTTTCGACGAAAGCGCGCTCTCGATCCCGAGCACCGTCCCGCCAATCGCGCCAGCGTATTGATTCAGCGCCGTGTTCTGGATCAGCAGGCTGCGTGTGGCGAGCGGCAGCGCTCGCCGGTAGACGACCGCGCGAACCCCGGCCAGCAGGTCGTCGCTGATCCTGGCCATGCGCCCGCCAAGCACGATGGCGGCGGGGTTGTACATATGCACGAGCATGGCGATGATTTCGCCGATCTCCTCAGCCGCCGCGCGAATCAGCCGCACTGCCTGAGGGTCGCCGGACCGCACGAGGCGCACGAGGTCATCCACGTTTTGCGCGACTACATCGGGCAGGGCCTGCAGG
Organism: Caballeronia sordidicola; assembly: GCF_001544455.2. GTDB lineage: Bacteria > Pseudomonadota > Gammaproteobacteria > Burkholderiales > Burkholderiaceae > Caballeronia > Caballeronia sordidicola. The sequence goes on along the minus strand of NZ_FCOC02000014.1, from coordinate 92,655 downwards.
TTGGCGAGAACCGCGTGCGTGGATGCAACCGCCTCCACGCAGCCTATGTTGCCGCAGCGGCAGACCACGTCGTCGCGGCCCGGCACCCTGATATGGCCGATGTCGCCCGCGGAGCCATCGGCGCCACGGTGCAGCATGCCCTCGGACGTGATGATGCCGCAGCCGATCCCCGTCGATACCTTGGCGAAGAGCAGCGGCGACTGGTTGGCGGGCCGCGTGCGCGCTTCGCCCAGCGCCATGAGGTTCACGTCGTTATCAACAAGAACGGGCGTCTTCAGGCGCGCCTGAAGATACTCGGAGACAGGAAAGCCGTCCCATCCCGGCATGATGGGCGGGCGCACGCAAATGCCGCGGCTGAAATCCACGGGACTCGGCAAACCGACCACGACGCTGCGCACGGATTGATCGAGGAGCCGGTGCTCGTGCAGCAATTGACGGAATTGCTCGATGATCGATTTGAGTACCGGTTCCGGCCCAAGCGCAACGTCAATGCCGAACACACGTTCGGCGAGTCGCCGCTGCGCGAGATCGGAGATCACAAGGCGCCCGTGAGTCGCCCCCATGTCCGCGACGAGAACGACGCCGGCGCGGGGATTGAGCACGAGCATGGTTCCAGGCCGGCCTCTCGCCGACGCGCTTTGCGTCTGTTCTTTCACCAGGTCGCATTCAATCAACGGCTGGATCAATTGCGACACGGTCGAGCGCGCGAACCCGGTATTGCGTGCAAGGTCCGCGCGGCTGACGCCCTGCGACGACGCAATCAGTCTCGCGAGCTTGCTGTGCACCTCGAACTCTTCCAGCCGGAACGCGCGGTCGAAAGTAGCGAGGCGGGACGGAGCGGGCTGATTGCTTTGAGTGTGCATGGCGGCCAGGGCTTGGGAAATTGAGCTTACTTTAATCCGTGCACTAGCCACAAGTACGAATCTCACGCCGATAGGCAAAGTATTTATGTCGTAAATCGAATTAAATAATACAAAATGTCTTCGCTAGCGTGGCCTCGGTATTGTCCACTCAACCAAATGGAGTTTAAAAAAATGGCTGAGACAAAACCGGCTGGAACGCTGGGCGTGGCAATCGTCGGCGCCGGGATGATGGGCGCGGTGCATTCCAGGGCGAGCCGCCTGGCGGGTGCGCAGATAAAAGGTATCGCGACGTCCAGCCCGGAACGCGCCAAAGAGGCCGCGGCTCAACTGGGTATCGGGCGCGCGTATTCAAATGCCGACGAAGCCATTGCAGATCCGGCCGTACAGGTCATTCATATATGCACGCCCAATTCCACGCATTACCCGCTTGCCATGGCGGCGCTCGCCGCAGGCAAGCACGTGGTGTGCGAGAAGCCGCTTGCGACAAGCCTCGCCGATGCAAAAGCGCTGGCGAACGCCGCGCATTCGGCGCAGCGCGTGGCGGCCGTGCCGTTTGTTTATCGATATCACCCGATGGTGCGTGAAGCTCGCGCACTCGTGAAAGACGGGACCGTGGGCGCGCTGCAACTCATCCACGGAAGCTATCTGCAAGACTGGCTGCTGGGTCGCGACGATACCAACTGGCGTGTCGATGCTGCGCTCGGCGGCCCGTCACGCGCGTTCGCCGACATCGGGTCGCACTGGTGCGACCTGATCGAGTGGATCAGCGGCGAGCGCTTCGAATCCGTTGTTGCGACGCTTCAGACCACCATGAAGGATCGTCCGGCGGGATCGGTCGCGACGTTTTCAGCGGTGACGCCGGATGCATCGGCGGCAAGACAGGCCGTGACGACCGAGGACATCGCGGGCGCGTTGTTCCGCACGCAAGCCGGCGTCCTGACCACGCTGACCGTGAGCCAGGTGTCGGCGGGCCGCAAGAACCGCTTGTGGTTCGAGATCGATGGCGCCAATGCAAGCCTTGTATTCGATCAGGAAGAGCCCGAAAAACTATGGCTGGGCGAGCGCGACTCGACTCGCCTATTCGTGCGCGACCCATCGCGCGGCAGTGCCGAGCAGCGGCGTCTCGCGACCTTGCCGGCGGGTCACGCTCAAGGCTATGCGCAATGCTTCGAGGCCTTTGTCGCCGATACGTATGCGGCGATCCGCGGCGAAACGCGCGAGGGCCTGCCGACATTCGACGACGGGTATCGCTCGGGGCAGATCATTGATGCCGTGCTGGGTTCATCGAAAGCAGGCGCGTGGACGCAGATCTAATTCGAGGTGGTGTGCATCGATTAAAAACCCGCGTGAGCGGAATAACAGGAGACGAAGGATGAACGTACAAAAATGGCTCAAATCGACAACGGGCGTTGCAGCAGCGGCGCTGACGCTGGCCGCGTGGACGCCGGCGCAGGCGGCCGACATTGCCATAGTCCTGAAGACGCTGGCCAACCCGTACTGGGTCGCCATGCGTGACGGCATTCAGAAGGAAGCGAAAGCGAAAGGCGTCACGGTCGACATCCTCGCGGCCAACAGCGAAGAAGATATCCAGGGCCAGCAGCGTCTGGTGGAAGACGTGCTGAACAAGAACTACAAGGCTATCGGCGTTGCGCCCATCTCGCCCGTGAGCCTGATCCAGGCCGTCAGCGCCGCGACGAAAAAGGGTATCTACGTAGTCAATATCGATGAAAAAATCGATCAGGGCCAGTTGAAGGCCGCAGGCGGCGCGGTGATCGCGTTCATCTCGAGCGACAACGTGGCGCTCGGCAACAAGGCGGGCGATTACATCGTACAGAAGCTTGGCAGTGCGGGCGGCAAGGTCGCGATCATCGAAGGAAAAGCGGGCAACGTGTCGGGCGACGCGCGTCGTGACGGCGCCAAGCAAGCCTTCGCAAAAGTACCCTCTATCAAGCTCGTGGCAAGCCAGCCGGGCGACTGGGATCGCTCGAAAGCGCTCGACGTGACGACCAACATCCTGCAGCGCAATCCCGACCTGAAGGCCATTTACGCGGCGAACGACACCATGGCGCTCGGTGCTGCTCAAGCCGTGAAGAACGCGGACAAGCTCGGCAAGGTCGTCGTGGTCGGCACCGACGGCGTTCCTGAAGCGCTCGACTCGGTCAAGCGCGGCGAGCTGACCGCAACGATTGCGCAGGATTCCGCGGCCATGGGTGCAAAGGCGGTAGACCTGCTGGTCGACGCGTTGAAGAACAAGCCTGCTATCGACCCGAACAAGACGCCGGAATTCCTGCCGATCGAGTCGCATCTGATCACGAAGTAACACGGCCTGGCGAGGATCGGATGAACGATGTTCTGGTGGCTGTGCGCGGCATCACGAAACTGTTTCCCGGCACTACGGCGCTGAGCGACGTGAGCTTCGACGTTCGCGCTGGCGAAGTGCATGTGCTGCTCGGCGAAAACGGCGCCGGGAAATCGACGCTGATGAAAATCCTCAGCGGCATCTACGAGCCGACTTCGGGCGTGATCGTCGCGGGCGGAAATGAATACCCGAAGCTCTCGCCGTCATTGTCTGCCCAGCTTGGCATTTGCCTGATCTATCAGGAACTGAGCGTCATCGACTATTTGAGTATCGAGGAAAACCTGTTCGTCGGGCGTATTCCGACCATCCGGCGACTGGGCGTTTCGGTGGTGGATCGACGCAAGATGAATGCGAAAGCGCGAGAGGTTCTCGCGCGCGTCGGGCTTGCACGGGACCCGCGCACACTGGTTGGCGATCTCGGTATTTCGGAGAAGCAGCAGGTCGAGATTGCCAAAGCGCTCGCGAGCGAGGCGCGGCTCATCATCATGGACGAACCGACTTCCTCGTTGACCGATACGGAAGTCGCCAAGCTCTTCAACGTGATCGCCGACCTTAAGCGCGAGGGCGTGGGCATTGCTTATATCTCGCACAAGCTCAAGGAGATTCCGGTGATTGGCGACCGGGTCACGGTGCTCAAGGACGGCAAATACGTGGGCACGTATGATGCAAAGTCGATACCCACGGATCGCCTTGTCGCGTTGATGGTCGGCCGCGAGATTGTCCATGGGCGGCCGCAAGGTGAAGATGCCACGCATGGCGAAGTGGTGTTTTCGGTCGATCATCTTTCGTCGCGCGACGGCTGGGTGCGCGACGTCTCCTTCAATGTGCATCGCGGGGAGATTTTCGGTTTTGCGGGCTTGATGGGATCCGGTCGCAGCGAGTTGATGGAAACCATCTTCGGCGTGCGTCGCAAATCCACGGGACGCATGATGCTCAACGGACGCGAGATTACCATCGACTCGCCGTATCAAGCCGTGAAACAAGGGCTTGCATTCGTGACCGAAGACCGGCGCGCGACCGGCTTTTTTCATAACCTGAACATCGAAGAAAACATCTTCGTGGTGCCTGCTTTGCGCAGCACGCGACGCGCGTTGTCGCTTGGACTGATCGATCGTGCGCGCCAGCGCGAGCTCGGCTTGCGCTACAAGGAGCGGCTGCGCATCCGGTGCGCGTCGTCAACGCAGAACATCACGGAGCTTTCCGGCGGCAACCAGCAGAAGGCGATCATCGCGAAGTGGCTCGCGGCGCACAGCGACCTCTTTATCTTCGACGAACCTACCCGCGGTATCGACATAGGCGCGAAGGCGGAAATCTATTCGATCATGCGCGGCCTCGCAAACGAGGGGAAGGCGATCCTGATGGTGTCGTCGGAATTGCCGGAACTCATAGCGGTATGCGACCGCATTGCGGTGTACAAGGACGGCACGGTGGCAAGCACGCTTGCGAATGCTGACGCCACGGAAGAATCGATCATGCAGGTCGCCACGTCATGAGCGACCACGAAGGAGGCAAGATGAACCCATCCAATACATCGGGCGCGCCGCTGCCTGCGGCGCCCCGGCGTGATTTCGCCACGATATGGCAGACGTACGGCACGTTCGGCATTCTCGTGCTGCTGCTGATCCTGTGCAGCATTGCGTCGCCCCAGTACTTCCTCACGCGCGACAACCTCGTGCAGGTCCTGCTGCAAAGCTCCGTCATGGTGCTGCTTGCGTGCGGCGTGTTCTTCACCATCCTGATTGCGGGTATCGACTTGTCGATTGGTTCCGTGCTGGCGCTCTCCGGCATGGTGATGGCGAAGCTGATGATGGCGGGCATGCCCGTCTGGCTCGCGGTGCTGATCGGCGGGGTCGGCATGGGTGCACTGCTCGGTGCGATCAACGGCGCGCTCGTCAATCTCACCCAACTGCATCCGTTCATCATCACGCTTGGGACCGCCGCGATTTATCGCGGCGTCACGCTCATTGTTTCCGACTCGCGCTCGGTGTTCGGCTTTGATCGGTCGTTCACCGACGTTGTCGCCGGGCGTGTTTTCGGCGTACCTATACCGATTGTCATCGCGGTTGTCGTAGCGGGCTTTTTGCTTTTTCTCACCAAGTTCACCAAACTCGGCCGCAACATCTATGCGCTCGGCGGCAATGCGCAAGCTGCTTTTTATTCCGGTATCAGCGTGAAGCTGCACACCATGGTCGTGTTCATCATTGCGGGAACGTGCGCGGGCATTGCGGGGATTGTCACGACTGCGCGGACCGCGGCCGCCGAGCCCAACGCCGGGGTGGGATTCGAAACCTTCGCCATTGCCTCGGCGATCATTGGCGGGACGAGCTTCTTTGGCGGCCGAGGGCAGGTCACGGGCGTGGTCATTGGCGGATTGATCATTGGCGTGATCAACAACATTCTGAACATCATGAACGTTGAGACCTATTACCAGCAGATCGTGATGGGTGCATTGATCATAGCCGCTGTCACGGCCGACAAGCTGTTCACCCGAAAGTCACGCTAATTCCTTTTTGCGAGAGACGCGCGCCAGTGCTGGCCGCGTCGCCGCGTCAGCAATTCCTTTCCTGGAGTATCCCCTTGTCCCCGATTCAAGCCGCAGAGAAAATCCGCCTGTTCATTGCGCCGTCGCCGCGTAGCGTCGAAGACATATTCAGTCCCGCCGATCTGGAACGCCTTCATGCGCTGGGCGATGTGTTCATTCACGAAGACGGCCCCGTGACAGATGACATATTCAACCAGCATGCTGTCGATGCACACGTCATGGTCGGTCAGTTCGACATGCCCGCCGAGCGCCTTGCGCGTGCCACGAATCTTCGCGCCATCGTGAATGTGGAGGGCAACTTTCTGCCGAACGTGGACTACGCGCAATGCTTCCTGCAAGGCGTGCGCGTGCTGAATGTCAGTCCGGTATTCGCGGAACCCGTCGCCGAGGCGGCGCTCGGCATGGCGATCGATCTGGCGCGCGGGATCAGCCGTGCGGACCGGCGCTTTCGCGATGAAACGGAGCAATATGGACTCGATGCCAACAGGGACGCGTTCTCGCTCTATGGCGCGCCGGTGGGGTTTATCGGCATGGGCGATCTGGGGCGCGCAATCCTGCCGCTGACCGCGCCGTTTCGCGGCGTTGCAAGGGCGTTCGATCCCTGGTTGCCGCCGGCGTATATCGAAGCGCTGGGGTGCAAGCCGGCGTCGCTGGAAACCGTCTTGCGCGAGTCTCAAGTCGTGTTTGTGGTGGCGGGTGTCACTTCGCAGAATCAGGGCTTTCTTACGCGCGAGGAATTTGCATCGATGAAGCAAGGCGCCGCGTTTGTGCTCGTGAGCCGGGCAGGCGTAGTCGACTTCGACGCCATGCTCGACGCCGCCGCGTCAGGCCATATCCGCGTGGCGACCGATGTCTTTCCCGAGGAACCGCTCTCGCCGGGCCACCGCGCCCGGTCCATCGACAACGTGTTGCTTTCGCCGCATCAGGCCGGCGCGTTGAGCGCTGTGCTGCGCGAAATCGGCCGCCGCGCGCTGGCGGATATCGAACTGATCGCGCGCGGTCTGCCGCCCGTCATGTGCAAGGTTGCGCAGCCTGAAACAGTCAGCCTGATGCGCAGCAAACCGGTGGCGAAGAGCTGAGCGATGCTCAATCGCATATCGCACTTTGCCGGAGCCGCCGCCGATACGCTTCGCGAGTTGAAATGGATCGAGTATCGCGGGTGGAACGCGTTGTCGATGCGCGAGGGCACGGTCGAACTCGTTGTCGTGCCAGCCATTGGCGGAAGGTTGATGAGCATCCGGCATGAAGGCGTCGAGCTGGCGTATGTCAACGACGCGCTGGCCGGCCGCGTACCGGACTGGAGCGTGGAACAGTGGCGCGCGCTGTGCGGCGAATGGAATTTCCCGCTGTGGGGCGGCGGCAAGACATGGATCGCGCCGGAATCCGAGTGGCCCGACGGCGCGCCGCAGCGTGATCTCGATAGTGGTCCATATGAAGTGACGGATACGTGGTTCGACAACCGGTCGATGGGCATAGAGTTGCTAAGCCCTGTCTGCCGGCAAAGCGGCTTGCAGGTGCGGCGGCGGATCGCGTTGTCCGCGAGCGATGGCGCATGGACAACGTCGCACGAGCTTAGCAACCGCGGCGAGTCGGCACGCTCCTGCGCGATCTGGGACGTACTCATGCTGCGGCGGCCGGGCCGTGTGGAGACCGGCATCGAAAACGGACAACAAGACTGGCGCGTGTCCGTCATGCCGTTTCTTGCCAAGGGGCCTTTGGGCGATGTGCGCGATTCCGGTTTCGTAACCGGCTCCAACAGTCATGTTACGACGCAATGCACCGACGCGGTCGAGTTCAAACTTGGTATCAACAATTCACCCGGCGTCATGCATGTAGTGTTCGATTTGCCGGACGCTAAGCTTACGTTGAGCAGGCGTTTCCCGGTGCTTCCAGAGGCAAGGTATGCTCACGGCTCGCCGCTTGAAATCTTCAACGCGCCGAAGCTGCCTTATTTCGAAATCGAGTCTCACGGGCCGCTGGTGTTCTTGCGTCCGGGTGAATCGACCACGCTTGATGTACATGAGGCAGTTGGCGGCGTTGAAAAACTTCGTTAGCGATTCGCTGTTCCCTTTCTTTCTTCGCTGCTCATGTTGCTCAATCAAGTCGAATTTCGCGTGTCCTGCTTTCTGTTCGACATGGACGGAACCCTGCTCAATTCACATGCGCCGGTGATCCGCGCGTACACGGACTGGGCGCTGCAGCGCGGGCTGGATCCCGCCATGGTCTTGCGCGAATGCCAGGGGCGGCGCGTGATCGACACCGTTCGCGCGCTGGCGCCTCCGGGAACGGATGTTCTAGCCGATACCGCCGCGCTGAAGCAGCGCGAACTCGACGACGTGGACGGCATCGTGGAGATTCCAGGCGCGCGGGCGCTGCTGGCAGCGCTGCCCGAAGATCGTTGGGCGGTCGTGACTTCCGCGGAACGTCCCCTCGCGATACGGCGCATGCAGGCAGCCGGACTGCCGGTTCCCCGGTTCCTCTTCACCTCGGATGACATTGCGCGTGGCAAGCCTGCACCGGACGGATTTATCGCGGGCGCGAAAGCGTTGGGCGCCGCACCGGAACAGGCACTCGTATTCGAGGATTCGGCGGCCGGGATTGCTTCGGGACTCGCGGCGGCGTCGAAGGTGATCGCATTGACGTCTACACTGGATGTGGCCCGGATCGATGAGCTTGGGGCTTCCGGCTATCTCCACGATTTTCTCGGCGCGGATGTCATTGAAGATCGAGGCCAATGGCTATTTCGAGTAGCTTGAGGACTTCGCCTGCGTACTCATTTGTTTTTTCCGTTCTCGGCATGTTGAAAGGCTCCCCGCGCTACGCGCGCCATTGCGCTCGCGCGGCCGACGCCGGGAAGCAATCCAATCATGTCCGATCGAATCATCAGGCCGATCAGCATCACGGTGAGCGCTGCTTCGCCAATCACGCGTGCAATGGCCATGCCGATGGCGCCGTATAGCGGTGCGAGAAAAAGCGCTGCAACCAGGTTGGCGAAACCCGACGTGATTCCGGCGATTGCAAGCAACCGATCCTTCTGGCGCGGCACGAACACATAGAACGCGACGAATTCGTTGAAAGCGGCAAACGGAAACATCAGGGCAAGACACTGGAGTACGTGTGCGCTCGGCGTGAACGCCTTGCCCAGGATCAACGGCATGAGAAAGGGTGACAAGCTCAGCGCGGCAAGCAGCGCGAGCAGCCCGTAACCCATCAGCAACGTGGCGCCACGCCGGCTGCTTGCACGCGCGCCTTCGGTGTCGCCCTGCGCGAGTTGCCGGGAAATGGTCGGGATGAAAACCTGGGCGGCGGGCCCCATCAGGCTCAGCCCGATTGTCGCGAAGCGTTCGGCCGCGCCGAAGTATCCCACCTGATCCGGCGACGACAACAGCGTAAGCAAATAGGTCGACGATGCCGTCAGCACCGCTGAGCCGGTGGAATAGGCGAACAGCATGGTCGAGCCGCGCATCAGGTCCATCACGCCGCTTACCTTGAAGCGCGGTAAGCCCACATGCGCAAAGGTCAGTCCGTACGAGATCACCGAAGAGATCACGCCCGCTATCAGAAGACTCGCGACGACCCAGACCGAGTCCTGCGGCCCTCTGACTATGGACAGGATTAGTACGAGGCTGATTGCAAAGCCAATGACCTCGATAATGATGGGTGTGCGAAAACGCTGGCGTCCCTGGAACAGCCAGCCAAGATTCAGTGCGGACACAAGCCCGAGCAGGGTTGCGAGCAGACCCATGAGAGGCCTCTCGGAGAGTGTGGGCGAACACATCGTTGCGATGACACCCACTGCCAGTCCAACCGCGCCGGTGAAGACGCGTGCGCTCGAATGCAAGGAGAAAACTGCGTTGTGGTGACTGCACTCCGGTGACTTCGCGACATCGCGCATGCCAACGAAAGTGAACCCATAGCTTGCAAGCATCCAGATCACGTTCATGAGCGACATGGCGGCAAGGACACGGCCGTATTCCGTCACGCCGAGCACACGCCCATAGAACGGAATCACAATGATGAGATACAGATACCTCATCACATACCCGCCGTACACGAACACTAAAATCTTGGCGTTTTCTTTTTTATCCATGCTTCTTTGTTTGAACCCGCCGGGCGGCCCCGATTGCGCCGCGTGATGCTCTAGCGCAGCGCCCTAGCGCGTTGCAGCGCGGCGGCGGCCCAGCGGGTTGGCTATATAACGGACCGCGAAATCCGACAGGGGTGAATACGGTAAAAGGCACATGCTCGACAGCACGAGCGTACCGACTTTCTTTTTAAGGCTCCAGAAAGGGTTCGCAATGATCGAATGCAAATAGCTGCGCGACTCTCGCGTCATCCAACGCCACCGGGTTGTAAGCGGCGCATGATAAACCCGCGAGCAAAAGTGCGCCTTCTCGTGCGAGAAGTCATGAAACGATACCGGCAAATCGACTTTCAGGCGCGAGCGCGCAATCTCCTGCAAGGTCGCCCACCTCATGCCAAGCGCGCTCGACCCCTTGACCATGCTTTCCGCATTGGCAAACGAGACGCTTGGCGCACTCGTATGATGCACCCGATAACCGCCGAGCGACTTGGGAATCGTCGCGACAGCGCCTAGCAACACTACGCCGTAGATGGCGTAGAAATCGGCGCCATAGCGATTGACGCCGGATTCCGGCACGGGAAAAATCTGCTTCAGGGCATCGACCCGATACGCGTTTCCTGACGCAGGCGGAGAAGGGTATAGCCAGCCGCGCTTGAGCAGCGCGCCGCAATCCGGCGGCGGCTCCGAGTGCGGCACGTGCACGCCCATTTGCCCTCCGGCGGAATCGATCACGTCAAGGCGAAACTGGACCTTCGCATAGTCGCCGCTCATGAAGACGCGCATCACGTCCGACACGGCGCTCGAATACAGGATGTCGTCCGAATCCAGCAGGATTGCGTAGTTCGTCGCGATGATGTCAACGGCGTGATTGTAGGCGGAGACCTGGCCTCCGTTCTCCTTGAAGAACGTTGAGATGCGCGACCCATAACCTTCTATGAGCGCGCGCGAGCCGTCGGTCGAACCGTCGTCGACCACGACCACGCGCGTGGCCGGATAATCCTGGGCAAGTGCCGAATCGATTGCCTGCGCGAGATAGCGCTCGTAGTTGTAGTTGCAGATGACGATCGTAACGGGTTCCATATTGCCTCGGTGCTGACCAGAGATTCCGTGCCGCAATCGAGAGAGACCGCAAGGCGCGTTCGAGGAACGCTGCCCAGACGGCTTTGCATTGCTCCAGATCTCGAAAGTGCAGGGCGATTGAAGGACAGTGACTGGAGTCAGGACTCGGATTTGCTGCGTCCCTGGTAGAACGTCCAGAGGCGCGATTGAGCGGATGCGCCGCGCGCACTTCTCTCAATCGAAAGGCCGATGCCCTTAAATTGTTACCTGGGAAAGAACATGTCGGATGCACGGTAATACTTGCATGCACGTGTTTATGCTGCAGTGAAGCATAGACTGGTCAAATGGCATGACGCGGCATGCGGCGCAAAGTCTGGAGCTAATGGCCGATTAAGCTGAGGAAACCTGCGACTCAATGTGATCGCGGCACTGTTGCTTCGTCGCGCCATATGCTTGTAATGAAAATTAGGTATTTGGATATAGTCAGTAATTCTTAACATTGTTATGGCGTCGTCTTACACTTTCATTATTGGTATTGACCAAAGCACGCTGTTCGTGACCTACTACGCCGTGTAGAGCGGAACATGCCCGGCAGCGTGGAAAGTATCGGCATGGGACGTCGCGCTGGCAGCCTGAACAGCTTGCATGGAAAACTGGAATTACATAATGCGCGTAGATGTTGAGACATTGGTTAGAAAGTCTATAAAAAAGGCGGCTCGTTACAAGTTCGACAAACACCACGAGTCGCAAGCGAGAACAATATTCAAGGCGCTCGAGAAAAAGCATGGCAAAACCGACCCGGTCAATTTGAGGTTGGCTGACACCTATGCGCAAGAAGTGCTGGGAGATGCCCGCTATGCGCCCTGGCTTCGGGTTTATACAGCGTTCACCGGGACCTTCAAGGAGGGATGGATCCCAGACAACTACTACGGGACCGTTGTGGTGCCCAGAATGAAAGGCCTGTATGGAGACATATCGGGTCTCAAATCGCTGTCGAACATTATTTTTAGCAGCGACACTTTCCCGGATATAGCTTATTTCGTAAATGGTCTTTTTTTCACCGCCAACCATATCGCGGTTCCTGAGTCCGAGGTCGAGGACCTTGTTTTTGCGAATTCCGAGAAAATTGTATTCAAGCTCGATAGTTCTTTCCAGGGCAAGGGCATCTTGTTTTTCAATCGCCAGACCTTCAACGTCGATACGATAAAGTCGTTGGGAAACGGCGTGATTCAGCGATTTATAGTTCAACACCCGTTATTCAACGACTTTGCATCCAATGCCGTGGCGACGCTCCGGGTGACATCGGTGGTGGACGACGCGGGGCTGATTTCTATTCGGGCATGCTTTCTACGCCTCGGCAGGGTCGCCGACACGCACATACAGCCGGACAGAGAAATCTGCGTTCCAGTGGATATTTCAAGCGGCAAGCTATACGCGCAAGGGTATCTGCCCGACTGGATGGCGCTTGATGAGCATCCGGATTCAAAGATCAAATTCGACGGGATCAGCGTGCCGGCCTTCCCGGAATGTGTCGGTGTCGTGCTCGAGCTTCATAAAAAAATTCCATTTGCGCGATGTGTAGGATGGGATTTGACAGTCGATAAGAATGGCAGCGTTCAGGTCCTGGAATGGAATGCCGAACACAATGACGTCAAATTTGGCGAGGCCACTCAGGGGCCTTGTTTTACGGACCTGAAATGGGAACGGTTGAGGCCTCTGAGCAAAACGTGAGATGGCTGGCGCGGCGGCATGAAGCTTCTTTCAGTTGCTTGAATTCTTCCACGCCTTTCTGCTGAAAATCCGCGTTTAGGCCGCGCCAGACTTCTGTAGACGGTTGCAGTTTCACGCGGACACAAGCCCCATTGCATGCAGCGCCGCGAAAAGTAATCAGGATCACTATTTTATTTGTTCGGAGCCAGGGCATTTGCCGGCCTATCGAACGAATATGACCAGCGCGAGAAAAAGCACAAGCAACCAAAAGCGCGAACATTCCGGCCCTTTTTTAGCCACGCCGGTTCTTAACAAGCCTCCTGCAAAAAAATCCACCAAACGCTAAACATTCCAGCGCATCTGCCGTTAATGCGGATGAAGATGCGCGTGGCTTGTTTGCCGCATTCACTGACCGCCTGGCGACCTCTCGGCCAGGCGACTCGTCAGCCCCATCGATGCCCGGCACAGTCTGGTCCATCAATTCATCGTACAAAATTGATTTCGTCGAATGCCCGACGCTGGAGAAACTCGTCATGCTCAGTCGCCGTTCATTCTTGACTCGTGTTTGCGCTGTCGGCGGCAGTTACGTACTTGCCGGATGCGGCGGCGGTGGCGGCGGATCGGATGGCTCGGCCGGCTCCAAAGGCGTCAGCGTCGCAGCGTCGCCGGGCGGCAGTAGTTCAGTACCCGCGAGCCCGCCCGTCGCCGTTGCGCCTGCGGCCGTGCCGGCAGCCGCCAGTGGCGCGGCGTCCGAGGCGGCAGTTCCGGAGCCGGCGAGCGTAGCCACGGATAGCTCGGTCAACGCCGCGACCGGCATGTTCTACGGCATGAACGGGCACTACGATTATCTGTACACGCCCGCGCAAACGGTTGCGATACTTCAGGGGCTGGGATGCACGATGTATCGTTTGACGTGCTTCGATACGCCATCGCTGAATGCGCTCGTGAACATGGCGAAGGCGTTTGTTGGAACCGGCATCAATCTTTTTGTCTGCATCGACGAAAGCCTGACGGATGCGTCCGGCGCTGTCTGGAGCAGCGAGGCCGCCGCTTACAACCAGGGCTTTCAATCGGGGTCGACCATTGCCGCTGCGCTCATGCCCTATGGCGTAACCATGTATGAATGCGGCAACGAATTGACCCGGCGGTCGCAGACGATCATGGACTCATCCTCGGCGGGTAACAGGGTCACGGACTTCAACAACACCAACTGGCCGGTGATGCGGGGCGTGATGCGCGGCATGATGGATGGTGTCAGGTCGGTGCAGCCCAACGCGAAATGCGGCATCAACTTCTGCGTGGCGGACATTGGCGCATCCGACGCGCTATGGGACGGCACGCAGCCCGATGGCACCACGGGTCATCCGCAACTGCGCTGGGATATCACCACGTGGCACAACTACGAAGTCTATGGAGATATCTTCAACATAGGCGTAAATGGCGGCGGACCGAATTTCGATCTTCCCGCGTACTGCAAGAAGCGCTACGGCGTGCCGTTCATGATCTCGGAGTGGAATGCCAATCCCGAGGATAGCCAGGCGTTCCGCGCGTCGTACATTACTGATCGGCTGACGCATTTTTATGCCGCTCGCAAGACCGACAACATCGAGTCGGTGATGTATTACTGCCTGGATAGCGGGAATACGTCCTGGGGCGTGCTGATAGACGGCAAGATCATCGACCCCGAATACAGCGCGTTGCGGGACTTCGCGCTGGCAAATCCAGATAACTGAGCCGGATAACTGAGCCAGACAACTGAGAGAGTCCGCGGGCTACTTCACCCGTTTGGGCTTGGCTTTCGCTTTCACACTTGCCGCGTTAAGAACCAGCGCTTCTTGGATAAGCGCGGTGAAGGTAGCCGCATCAATCTCTTCGCCTTCGTGAATGTCGATTGCGCGCCTGACATTACCATCGAGGCTCGAGTTGAAGAGTTTGGCCGGATCCTTGAGCGAGGCTCCTTTGGCAAAGGTCAGCTTGACGATGGACTTGTAGGACTCGCCGGTGCAGATGATTCCGTCGTGCGCCCAAACGGGCGTGCCCATCCATTTCCACTGTTCGACCACGTCCGGGTCGGCTTTCTGGATGAGCTTGCGCATCCTGCTCAAGGTTTCGCCGCGCCAGTCGCCAAGTTCGGCGATCCTCTTGTCGATGAGTTCAGACGCCGGCAGGTCCTGACTCGGACTCGATTTTTTCATGTTTTTCCTCCTGAAACATCAAGACGTCAAATACCGAATTGATTTTCATACTCGGTCTTGAGGCGCGGCCAATCGAACTTCATCGCTTCGCCGCCCACAATGCGTCCAACGGGATTGCCGCCCACGAACCGGTCGAGCACGTCGAGGCAGATGTGCCAGCCGGCCGCGCCCATCGAGATGAAGTTGCGATCGATGTTGTGCCAGAGCGTGAGACGCGTGCCGTCGCCGAGCGGCTCGAGTTGCCATCGAAGATCGTTTTCGCCCCAGCGATATTCGAGCAGCCTCGGCGCGTCGGCGCGGGTCACTTGCGTGTCCGACACTTGCGGCGCCGGCGTGCCGACCGTGGAAAGCCTGACGGAACCGACAGACGCGAGGCTGCGGTCAGCATCGAATGGCGCCCATTCGCGCAGACTGGCAGGGTCGGTGAGGGCGCTCCACACTTTTTCGGGCGAATGACGCAACTCGCGCACGAGCACCAGCGTCCACTTTTCACCGTCCTTCGTGACTTTTGCGCCCACGGCCGGGCCCGGCATGTATTTGTCGCTCTGACTCATCGTTTCTTCTCCTTCCGGCATGGCACAGGATCGATCTGATCAAGATGGCGTTCGAGCGCGTCGACATGGGCCGACCAGAACCGGCGAAACGGCGCGAGCCACGCGTCTATTTCCGCGAGCGGCTCCGGTCTGATCCGGTACACGCGCCGCTGCGCATCGACGCGCGACTCCACGAATCCGGCCTCCCGAAGCACGCGCAGATGCTTCGAGACCGAGGGCTGCGAAAGGTTTAGCGCCTCTTCGATATCGCCCACGGTCTGCTCGGAAGATGCGAGCAGACTGAGGATGGCGCGGCGGCTTGGCTCGGCGATGACGGCAAATGTCGATTCCATAGTGCTTATATACCTGGTGAGGAATATAAATGTCAAGCCATGCGCACGCGCACCGAGCGGCGGCGCGTCAAACCATGCACTCGCGACGGGCATCGTGTCGATTTCCGAGACGACAGGCACAATACGCGGCGATAACGCCGCACCACGCTGCGTTCAATACCCGGACGGACCGATGCAGCATCACCGCATTCCGCCCCTTCGATGCTTTCATGACCCACACTATTCCCGCCCGCTCCGTACTTCCCGCGCCCGTTCCGAACTCGCCGCGCTTCCTGCTGTTTCTGATCTGCCTGTTCGCCTCGGCAGGGCAGCTTGCAATCGATATCTACGTGCCAGCGCTACCCGCAATGGCGCGCTTCTTCGCCACTTCGCCCCAGGCGATCCAGTCGAGCGTGTCCGGCTACATGGTGGCTTATGCGTTCGGCCAACTCGTCTTCGGCCCGGTAGCCGATGCATACGGGCGCAAGCCGGTTCTGGCGTTCGGGCTCGTGATCTTCACGATCGGCTGCCTGTTGTCGCTCGCCGCGCCGAACCTTGAGACATTCCTTCTTGCCCGATGCCTGCAGGGTTTTGGCATCGCCACGACCAACCTGCTCGCGAAGGCGATCATCACGGATTCGTTCTCGGGGCAGGCGCTGCTGCATGCGTTCACCTACATGTCGATTGCGTGGGGGCTTGCGCCAATCGTGGCGCCGGTGATCGGCGCGCATCTGCAAACATGGTTTGGATGGCAGGCATGCCTCGTGTTCCTGCTCGTCTATTCGCTTGTGATGTGGGGCTTGCTCTGGCGTTATCGTGAAACGTTGCGGCGGCCCGTGCATCTTGCGCCGCGCACGCTGATTACAAATGCGGGCAAGGTGCTCGCCAGTCCCGTATTTCAAAGCTGCTTTCTCGCGCAGGGCCTGTGTTACAGCATCCTGCTCGTCTTCAATATCATTGGGCCGTTCATGGTGCAGAACACCCTGCACAAGCCGCCGACCTATTTCGGCTATCTGGCGCTGGGTATCGGGATGATGTATTTCCTGGGCGGCCTGTCGAACCGCGTCCACGGTCCGCGGTTGCCGAGCGCGGAGCAGCGCCTGCAGATCGGCGCGCGCGTGATGGCGGGGACATCCATTGCGATGCTGCTGCTCGCGCTTACGCTCGGCCTGCGCGTATGGACGCTCGCCATACCGGTGCTGGTAATGGGATTCTGCGCAGGCGCGATGTATCCGACGTTGATGGCCAAGGGCAATTCGCTGTTTCCGCATATCGCGGGGTTGACGAGCGCGATCCTTGGATGTGCGTTGCTGCTCGTCTCTTCCGCGATGATGGGACTCGCCGGCTTCCTTTCGGTGCAAATCCTGACACCGCTCGCGGTGTTCTTCGTGATCCTCGCGCTCGGCGTGGTCGGAATGGTGACGAAACTGCTGCGGCATCTGGCGCAGTCGCCGCCCGTCGCGGCCACGAGCCACAGCGAAGAGGCGGCCTGAGCGCGGCGTGGACTTCGACTGGGCCTTGAAGTCGGTTCCGCTCGCCGCCGGAGCCAGGATCGAACCAGTGCCAACGGCTCAATTCGTCCCCGGATCTGATTAATATTTTCTGCGACCTAGTTTCGCCGGAAAAATATATTGGACGTCTTACCGGCGGTCTCGCAGAATTCGCCTGTTCCCATGCGCGGCATGCGGGGCGCGCTGTCCCCACGCCCGCCGCAATACCATTTTCACGACAACAATATCTGAGGATACAGATGCCCCACTATCGGTCGAGAACATCTACCCATGGCCGTAACATGGCCGGCGCCCGCGCCTTGTGGCGCGCGACCGGAATGAAGGACGATGATTTCGGCAAGCCCATCATCGCCGTGGTGAACTCGTTCACGCAGTTCGTGCCGGGTCACGTACATCTTCGGGACCTGGGCGCGCTGGTGGCGAAGGAGATCGAAGCGGCCGGCGGCGTCGCCAAGGAATTCAACACCATCGCGGTCGACGACGGCATTGCCATGGGTCACGGCGGCATGTTGTATTCGCTGCCTTCCCGCGAACTGATTGCCGACTCGGTCGAGTACATGGTCAACGCGCATTGCGCCGACGCCATGGTGTGCATCTCCAATTGCGACAAGATCACGCCGGGCATGCTGATGGCCGCCATGCGCCTGAACATCCCCGTGGTATTCGTCTCCGGCGGTCCAATGGAAGCGGGCAAGGTCAAGTCGCCCACCGACGGCCAGGTGATCGCGAAGATCGATTTGATCGACGCAATGATCAAGGCCGCCGACTCCCGGGTCAGCGACGCGGAAGTGGCGGAAGTCGAGCGCAGCGCGTGCCCCACGTGCGGTTCCTGCTCGGGCATGTTCACGGCGAATTCGATGAACTGCCTGACAGAGGCCATCGGCCTGGCATTGCCCGGCAACGGCACGATTGTCGCCACGCATGCATGGCGCAAGGGTCTGTTCGAGCAGGCCGGCCGTCTGGTCGTGGACCTGTGCCGCCGTTATTACCAGGAAGAAGACGCGTCGGTCTTGCCGCGCAGTATCGCCAGCAAGCAGGCCTTCGAGAACGCCATGACGCTCGACGTCGCCATGGGCGGTTCGACCAATACCGTGCTGCATCTGCTCGCGGCGGCGCAGGAAGCCGGCGTCGACTTCACGATGTCGGACATCGACCGCATTTCGCGCAACGTGCCGTGCCTGTGCAAGGCCGCGCCCGCAACCGACAAATATCACATTGAAGACGTGCATCGTGCGGGCGGCATTCTTGGCATTCTCGGTGAACTGGCGCGTGCCGATCTGCTGGATCTGTCGTGCGGCAACGTGCATAGCGGCACGCTCGGCAACGCGATCGCCAAGTGGGACGTCGCGGGCGGCGCGGGTGAGGAAGCGCAGAAATTTTTCCGCGCGGCGCCCGGCGGCATTCCGACCACCGTTGCGTTCAGCCAGGAAGCCACGTTCGCGTCACTCGATACCGATCGCAAGACCGGCTGTATCCGCAGCAAGCAGGACGCGTATTCGAAGGACGGTGGCCTCGCCGTGCTGTACGGCAATCTTGCGGAGAAGGGGTGTATCGTCAAGACGGCGGGTGTGGATGAATCGCAATGGATGTTCTCCGGACGCGCGCGCGTTTTCGAAAGCCAGGACGACGCCGTCGAAGCCATTCTGGGCGACAAGGTCGTGGCGGGCGACGTGGTCGTGATTCGCTACGAAGGCCCGAAAGGCGGCCCCGGCATGCAGGAAATGCTGTATCCCACGTCGTATCTGAAATCCAAGGGGCTGGGCAAGCACTGCGCGCTTTTCACCGATGGACGTTTCTCGGGCGGTTCGTCGGGACTCGTGATCGGGCATGCGTCGCCGGAAGCGGCCGAAGGCGGCACGATCGGGCTGGTGGAAGAGGGCGATGTGATCGAGATCGACATTCCGAAGCGCAAGATGCATCTGGCGGTATCGGATGCGGAATTGGCACGCCGGCGCGAAGTCATGGAAGCGCGCGGCGACAAGGCGTGGATGCCGGTGAATCGTGAACGGGTGGTGTCGCTCGCGTTGCAGGCCTATGCGGCGCTTGCAACCTCGGCGGATCGCGGCGCAGTGCGCGATATCTCGCAACTCAAGCGCAAGTAAGGCGCGTTGGCTCCGCCGCGGCAACTGCGACGGAGCCAATCGCCTGGCAACTACATTGAACGCTCGATCGCCTGCCCGAGCAGTTCCAGGCCCAGGTCGATCTCGTCCTCGCTGACCGTCAACGGCGGTGCGATCCGGAAGACGCCGCCCATTCCCGGCAATTGCACGATGTTCATGCTGAGCCCGAGGTTCATGCACTCACGGGTGATCGTTGAACCAAGGCCGTCGGCGGGCTCTTTCGTGCGGCGATCCTTCACTATCTCCATTCCCAGAAGCAGCCCTCGTCCGCGAATATCGCCGATGCACTCATAGCGCTCCATCAGGCCGTGCAATCCGCGCCTGAGCCGCTCGCCCATCACGTTCGCACGCGCAACCAGCCCATCGCGCTCCACCACATCCAGCACGCGCAGGCCGATTGCGGCGGGAAGCGGATCGGACACATGGGTCGTATAGAACAGGTAGCCCAGTTCGTGGGCCCGTTCTTCGATTTGCGCTGAAGTCACCACGGCTGCAAGCGGAAGACCGGCGCCCAGCGTCTTCGACAAAGTGAGGATGTCGGGCGTCACGCCATCGCGCTGGCAGGCGAACATCGTTCCCGTGCGCCCGACCCCGGTTTGCGCTTCATCGAGGATCAGCAGCATGCCGCGCTCCTCGCACTTGCGCTTCAGTGCCGCCATGTAGCCCACCGGCAATTCGATGATTCCGCCCGAACTGAGGATAGGCTCCGCAATGAAAGCCGCGAGATTGCCGCTGGACTGCCGATCGATGAGATCGAAGGCGTAGTCGAGTTCAGACAGGTAATCGTATTCGCCGTTGCGCTCGAAACGTGGCCGATACAGAAACGGCGCGGGAATCGCGAAGGAGCCGACGGCTGCGGGGCCGACACCCTTGCGCCCTGCGCTGTAGGTGGCGGACGCCGCCGCGCCCGTCATGCCGTGCCAGGACTGCGCAAAACCGACGATTTCATATTTTCCCGTGACCAGCTTCGCCATGCGAATGGCAGCTTCGTTGGACTCCGCGCCGGTGCTGAGCAGGAGCGCCCGGTCGAGCCCGTCAGGCGTGATCTCGGCCAGGCGCGTGGCCAGGTCGACCACTGGGCGCGAGAGCATTCCGCTGAAGAGGTGGTCGAGCTTTCCGGCATATTCGTTGATGACCGACACGATTTCCGGATGGCTATGCCCGAGCACCGCGCTCATCTGCCCCGATGTGAAATCCAGTATCGCGCGGCCGTCCGCGTCATAGACAAAACTGCCCTGGGCTCGCTCGATGATCATCGGCTCGAAGGTGCCGCCGTAGCGGATCAGGTGCTGGCGGGCGTTATGCCAAAAGGTTGCATCATCGTTTCGGGACACCTGTTTCTCCTGGACTGGACTGGCGTGGCGGGAATGACTTGCAGTCTAGATGGCTCTCTGGTTTCATAGAAACGAATAGTTCTTATGGAAGATAGAAGCGAGCCTGATACCTTGAGCCTTTCTCTTGAAATCGATTTGCTGCGAACGTTTACTATCGTGGCCGAAGTCCGGGCGCTTAGCCGCGCCGCCAGCCGGATTGGGCGGACCCAGTCCGCACTGAGCCAGCAGATGAAGCGCCTGGAAGAAATTGTCGACCAGCCGCTGTTTCAGCGCACGGGTCGAGGCGTCGTCTTGACCAATCCCGGCGAGCGCTTGCTGATCCATGCCCAGCGCATTTTGCGATTGCACGACGAAGCGATGGCCGATTTGTCCGGAAAAGGCTTGTCCGGAACCATCCGGTTCGGCTGCCCGGACGACTACGCCGCTGTTTTTCTCCCGCATTTGCTGCGTCAGTTTTCGAGCCAGCACCCGCATGCGCTGGTGGAAGTCATATGCGCGCCCACTCCGCGATTGCTGGAGCAAATCGAGATGCATGCGCTCGACCTCGCCATGATCTCGTTGCCGGAGGATGCGGCAAACGGTGACATCATCCGCCGCGAACCGCTCGTCTGGGTCGGCTACGCGGGCGTGGATGCCGCGCGCTTCGACCCGTTGCCGCTCGCACTTTCAGATCCGGATACACTCGATCACATCGCGGCTTGCCAAGCGTTGCGGCGCGCGGGCAGGGCCTACCGCGTCGCCTACGCGAGCAGCAGTCTTGCCGGACTTACGGCCCTGGTCCGCTCGGGTCAGGCGGTGGCTGTCATCACCCAGACGGCCGTTGCTCCGGACCTTCACATACTCAATGGCGAACCCGCACTTCCGCCGTTGCCGAGTATCGGCATCACGCTGAAGTTCGAGCGGGAGCGTCCGTCGCACCTGACCACAGCGTTCGCCGAGCACATCAGGCTTACGCTGTCCTTGCTGTAATTGAGCGAGGCTAAATACGGCCGCTCCGTGCGTTTTTAGCCAGATCAATCGTTGCTGACATCTGGCAACTTCGCGATCACCTTGATCTCGAACTGAAATCCATAGAGCCACGTCACGCCGACGGCAGTCAGCGTCGGGTGTGGCGCGGCGCCCCAATACTCGGGTACGAGTTTCCAGATGGTGTCGAACTTCGACTCCGGATCGACGATGAAGACCGTCACGTCGACTATGTCGTCGAAGGTGCAGCCTGCGGCCGCGAGAATCGCATTGAGATTGTCGAACGCGAGCCGGACCTGAACTTCAAGATCGGGCTCGGGCGAGCCATCCTCACGGCTGCCGACCTGCCCGGACACGAACAGGAAGCCATTCGACCGGACTGCCGGCGAATAGCGATTGTGTTCATAAAGCGCCTGGCGCCCTGGCGGAAAAACCACATCGCGCGTTGTCATGAATTACCTCCAGTCGGTGGGTCGACTTGACCCGTTATCAACGAAGAACGGACTTTAAGGATTCATGCGCTGCGGATAAACGCGCATCTCTGACCATCACTGTTTGTAGAATGCAAACAATCCCCGAACTATTTGGAGCACGGATCAGATGGACCGTTTTGATGCAATGCAGGCATTCGCCCGGGTGGTGGAATCGGGCAGCTTCACGAAAGCCGCCGAGACGCTTCACATCAGCAAGACCAGCGTGACGCAACTGGTGCAGCAGCTTGAGGCACGGCTGCGCGTTAGGCTGCTCAACCGCACCACGCGCCAGGTCAACCTCACTGCCGACGGCGCCGTGTACTACGAACGCGTGGTCAGGCTCCTCGCCGACATGGACGACGCCGAGACCGGTTTGTCGAGTGCGTCGGTGTCGCCGAGGGGACGGCTGCGGGTGGATGTGCCCAGCCCGCTGGCCCGCCTGATCCTGGTGCCGGCATTGCCCGCGTTCCACGCGCAATACCCCGACATCCAGCTTGATATGGGCGTAAGCGATCGCACCGTGGACTTGATTGGCGAGACGGTGGATTGCGTCGTGCGGGGCGGCGAGCTGACCGACCAGTCCCTGATCGCACGGCATGTGGGCGATCTGCAACTCAGGGTTTTCGCGGCGCCGAGCTACCTGGAGCGCGCCGGCACGCCCACGCATCCGCAAGAGCTGGAAGATACGCATCACCGGATCGTGGGTTTCCGCTGGGCGCGCACCGGCAAGGTCTTTCCCTATGCGATGCGCGGTGACGGCGAGAGCGTCAACGTGCTGGGCCGCTATGTGCTGGCTGTCGATGACGGTAATGCCTATCTTGCAGCCGGTCTGGCGGGCCTAGGCGTTCTATGGCTGCCGGACTACATGTCGGGGCCGCATCTGGCGCGTGGCGAACTTGTGCCGCTGTTCGAAACCTGGCGCCTCGATCCGATGCCGCTTTATGTGGCGTTTCCACCGAACCGGCATGTCAGCATCAAGCTGCGCGTTTTCATCGACTGGGTTGCCGAGTTGATGAAGGAACATGCGCCGGTCGCAGGCCGCGGCGATTCGCAATAATCAACGGGCGCGCTGAGACGCCGTTTCGCCCATTCACTCTTCAGCGGCTGCGGCAGCTTCCAGCAGGCTCTTTCGCACAGCGAGAACGCTGCGCCTGAGCTGCCGGAGCGCGTCCGGCGAGAGCCCCGTCGCCCCATCCACGCACGACGGCATATCACGTGCCTTCTGCCGCATCGCTGCCCCGCTCCTGGTCAGGCACACGCGCACCTGCCGTTCGTCGGCGGGGTCGCGGTTCCGCGAGACGCATCCCATCGCCTCGAGCCGCTTGAGCAGCGGGGTGAGCGTATTGGACTCCAGGAACAGTTTCTCGCATAACTCGCCGACGGTCTGATCGTCGCTCGCCCACAGCGACACCATCACGATGTACTGCGGATAGGTGAGTCCCAATGACTTCAACAACGGCTTGTACACGCGGCTGAACGCGTGCCCCGCCGAGTACATGGCAAAACAGACGAAGTCGTCGGGCTGCAGCGCAGCTTCCCGTTTCTCAGAGACATTGGTCATTGGCATTGCTCCCACGTGTGAGCCTCAATTCTAATACAAGCCGATTATATCTCATGCGATTTAATCTTTCGCGCTTGACACGAGCGGAAGTCCGTATAGACTATGTCGTACGCGATTAAAGCGCATAAGATATAAATCGAAGCAACAGCCGCCCGCGAGGCTGCGCGAAGACGATGTCATCGCCCGGTTTTTGTTGGACGGCTGCGTTCTTGAGGAGTGGGTCATGGAAATGCAGTCGCACGGTCCGAGGAAGTATCCGAGTTCGACGGTTGTCGCGTCCTCAGCGGGCAAGAACTGGCGTGAAATCGCCGGCGAGCTGCGCTCTCATCCCGTGAGCGAGATGCCCGGACTGGTGCCGCAGCAGATGGAAATATCGATTGCCCTGCGTGGACGGCATGACGGATGGGTAATACGAACGGGAGCGGGCGAACGCCAGAAGACCCGCCCGGTGGCGGGCGCGATCTGGTTGTCGCCAATCGGTATTGCCGATACGGATATCAGCATCACCAAGCCGCTTCCCAGAATCCTGCATCTGTACATACCGGCTCATAGCTTCAGGCTTCTTGCGGACGAGTATGACCTGCCGGCATCGCCGGCGCACTCGATCCACTATCTCGCCGGACTACAGGACGAGTTGATCCGGCAACTTGGTCTGGCCGTGCTCTCCGAGATGTGCCAGGAGACCGCGTCGGGCCGCATGCTGGTCGAGACCTGCTCGCTGATCCTCGCAGCGCGTCTCGCGCACCGCTATGGAGATGGCTGGTCCGCGAAGATTCCCAGGAACAACGGGCGGCGGCTCGATGAACTGCGTCTGCGGCGGGTTCAGGACTATGTGGTCGAGCATCTGGAAGAAGACATCTCGGTTGCCGATCTCGCGGCCGCAGCGAACCTGAGCGCATTTCACTTCACCCGGCTTTTCACGGCAGCCACGGGCATACCGCCGCATCGCTATGTCGGGCAGCAGCGCCTGGAAAGGGCAATGACGTTGCTGGCGGCGGGCACCATGCCGCTCAGCGTCATAGCGCTCAACTCCCGGTTCTCGTCGCAGGCCAGTTTCAGCCGCGCGTTCCGCCGCGCGACGGGTACGTCGCCAGGGCAATATCGCCGGCTTTTCAGGCAGGCGGCCGAGGAGGGTGCCAAATGAGCAGGCCGGGTAAAAACTCAAGCATGCACGGTAAAGACGCGCGCGGTCCGCCCGTACAAAATCCATCCGTTGAATGCAATGACGGTGCGATAGCGCTACTCCGAATGCATCAACGGCTCGAACCTCTCGTCATGCCCGCGACATTACGTGCGGCACCGCGTATCCAACTTACTGAATCGAGCAAAGACAATGAACCGATCATCCATAGTCCGGGCAATCTGCCTGATAGGAGCAAGCATCGTGACCCAAGCCGCCCTCGCCGCCCCCAATGTAGCGGACGACCCGCATCTGGATCCCCAGGTCCGTTCGTTCCTGGTCCAGATCAACAAGGACAGCAGCCCGTTCTGGACGCTGCCTCAACCGAAGCCTCAGGAAGCTCTCACCGCGCTGCAGTCACAAACGCCGGTGGACATGTCAGGTGTGACCACGACCGAGAGGACGATCACGCAGGACGGGCATCAGGTCAAGTTGTACATCATGAAACCGGAGCACGTGAAGGGCAAGCCGGGCGTCCTGCTGTTCCTTCACGGTGGCGTGTGGATAGTCGGCAATTTCCAGAATCATCAACGCTTGCTGCGCGATCTCGTCGTCAAATCAGGGCAGGTTGGGGTGTTTGTGGAGTACACGCCGCTTCCGGAAGCCAAATATCCCACGCAGCCTGAAGAGTGCTACGCGGCTTTGAAGTGGGTTGCCGAGCATGCCAATGAGTTCGGCGCTGACGGCAGCCGTATTGCGGTTGCGGGAAATTCGGTCGGCGGCGATCTTACTGCCGCGGTCACGCTGATGGCGAAGGACCGCAAGGGCCCGAAGATCAGCTATCAGGTGCTCTTCATTCCGGCGACGGATGCAAGCGTCGATACGGAGTCCTACCATAATTATGGAACCGATCGCTTCCTTTCGCGCGACTTCATGAAGTATGGCTGGGACCTGTACGCACCGGACGAGAAGACACGCAACAATCCTTATGTGTCGCCGCTGCGGGCGAGCACCGAGGAACTGCAGGGCTTGCCCGCAGCGCTGGTCGTCACGGCCGAGAACGATCCGCTGCGGGACGAAGGAGAGGCGTACGCGCGCAAATTGAAGGAGGCTGGCGTGAGCGTCAATGCCGTGCGATACAACGGCACGATTCATGACTTCGTGTTGCTGAATGCCTTGCGGCATGTGCCGTCCACCGAGGCTGCGATCCAGCAGGCAAGCGAAGCCATCCGTCTGCATCTCAACCCCTGACGAAGCCCATGACGCGGTGCGGGCGCTGAGCCGCACCGCGTTGGAATGGGTCGCGGAGTTGGATCAGAACGGTATCAATGTTTGGTAATAGCCAAGGTATGGGGCCGCGTGGCCGCGTGGCTCCAGACTATGCGTGCCATGCGTCGGTTTGCTGACGTCTGAACATAGGCGACGAGTTTCATTACTACGGCATGGACGCACTGCAAAAAGTGGTAGTAATTGGCAGCTTGCTTCTCCGATAGAAGCGACCCACCCTAGTTGACCCTTCTTATTCACACTTCCTACGCGTACAAACGCGCACGGATGCACCACAACGCTGATCCGCGACGATCCTCAAGACGTCCCAACGCGGAGGCGGACGCCTGTGCGTTTCCTGTTGCCTGAAGATGGGTGTCAGCTTCAACTCGCGGCCGGCGTTCGGCCCCGCGGCGGACCTTCGTGCCGCGACCGGCGCGAAATTCATTCATTGAGCATTGATCTAAATCAATGCCTTAAGCGCATTTTGTGCATCGAAAGTTAGTCCGCATTTCAGCCGTATAAAGAGCCGCTCACGAATCTTTTTGGCGCTAACATGAGGCGTCTTCGTCACCTATCATTATCCAGATCGACACGGCTGCCTGGCCAATCTCAGCCTCCGCCAACGCCCTTTTATTGCATTGCGCTTGTGTGTTTCCAAGGTGGTTGTGTCTGGCCAATGTGCCGTCACATCGTGCCAAGATCCGATCTATAAGCGAGAACTGCATCGTGATAGCCAGCGTGCCCGCGATTTCCCCGCTGCTGCGTGAACTGACGGAGCAACTTTCATCCGATCGTTCAAGCGTGATAGATCGCATGTATGCGACGCTGATCAATATTGAGGGTTATCGCGATCTCGATCTGGCCGTCAAGCTTGATATTCGCGATTCAATAGGCTGGTCCGCGAAGTTATGGTTCGAGTCGATCCTGAGCGGAGCGCCGCCATCGGAAGAGGAGCTTCAAGTCTTCCAGGCGTTCGGCCAGAGACGGGTGCATCAGGGCGTATCGCTGCAGACGATCTTGCAAGCCTTCAGGCAAGGCACTCGCGAACTCTGGTGCCTGTATATCGAGTCGGCCGATAAAAGCAACGAGCTACGCGACGAATTGCTTTTTCGGATTTCCCCGTACCTGATGGATTATTTCGACGTGATGGCTCAGATAAGCGCCCGGTCGTATCTCGACGAACAATATCGGCACACAAGATGGCGCGAGTCGCTCAGGTACCAACTGAACACCATCGTGATGAATTACCCGGAAGACAGCGATGGATTCAACAGAACGGCAGCGGCCCTGGGCCTTGATGCGTCGGTGCCAAGGATCGCGCTCGCCGTCGAGGTTGGGCCCATCGACAATAATTCGCCGACGTTCGATAACGAACTGGACCGTATAGTGGCGGCTATCGGGCGACGCCTGAAGGTCTTGAGTAACGATCTCCTGAATACC
Source organism: Caballeronia sordidicola (assembly GCF_001544455.2). GTDB lineage: Bacteria > Pseudomonadota > Gammaproteobacteria > Burkholderiales > Burkholderiaceae > Caballeronia > Caballeronia sordidicola. Next base: position 65,184 of record NZ_FCOC02000014.1, on the reverse strand, counting down.
TGGTATCGCGGGCGATTACTCGTCTGGGTGTCTTGCACGGTAGGAAACCCCATCAATGAAAACGACCGCCGGATTGCTCGGGATATCGTTTCGGCTGCGCCATTATCCCCGGAGATCATGGCGATCGGAATCGGTCTGATGGGCGTGGGCGCAGCCGGTTGGGCGGCGTCTGCCAACGAAGCCGCGCATGCGCTCAGCTTCGGCCGGGCCCATGCAGGCGAAGACCGCGTTCGGCTTTATTCGGACATTGTCATCGAGGAGAGCGTGCGCGGTACGAGCAACGCGCCGCGCTATATCGTTTCGCTGCTGGAGCAGTTATCGAGTGAGCCGGACTTGCTGTTGACGTTGCAAACGTACTTCGAACAGGCCCAGCGGAGAAAAGCCACAGCGAGCGTTCTGGACATTCATCCCAACACGTTGAATTACCGTCTTGAACGGATCGAGAAACTGCTGGGCGCTGACCTCGACGATGCGGGCTGGCTTGCAAAGCTCGACGTCGCCATCAAACTGCGCGGCGAGCGAAGTTTGTGACCGCCGCCCGCGCGCGGCTTGTTTTGACGAAGTTGCGAAAACGAATGAAAGACCCCGACCTCATGTTGAGAAGCATGCTGTCATTGTCCAGATGAAGACTCATGTTGGAAAAACAGCAGATCCATTGTTACTTTGCACAAGGCTATTTTCCGGAATTTGGCCTATGCTTATTGGCGCCGGACTAGGCAAGTTCCCTTGAGGAGCACGAGCAAACCTACTCGATGCCGACCTTTCATACTTCGAATCCGATGCATGAGCGTGAGACCACCGGTACGAGAGCAGATTTCAATTTCGTCAAAGTTGAGGACATTCCAACCGTTCCATTTTTAGCGTCCCGATCAGGCATTGCTATTGCAACCATAAAGGCGCGAAAAGTATGTCTTTGACTATCAAATTCGCGGCTGGACAGCAAGCATTCTGTCCCTCGTCGTGCCCGCCCGATCAAGTAATAAGCGAAGCAAAAAGCGGCATCGCGAAACGGTCTGGAGAGAAGTGTTCGCAATGCGCGATGAAGGCGATTTGCATGCCGCCGGAAATCAGCAGGATCGAGTTGCTTCGCCTGGATTCCATTATCTGCACCAAGCGCGACATCAACCGCGGTCAGCCATTGTTAAAGGCCGGCGATCCGTTTTACGGCATTTATCTGGTGCGCACGGGGTGCTTCAAGACCAGTGTGATAACCGATAGCGGCCGCGAGCAGATAACCGACCTGAATCTGACAGGCGATCCGCTTGGCCTCGACGGCATCTCTGCCGTCAGTCATCGTTTTAACGTGATCGCGCTTGAGGACAGTACCGTGTGTGTCGTTCCGTTCCATTCGTTCGAGCAGCTATGTTCGGAAAGCGAGACCATGCAACGTCACCTGTACCGGCTGTTGAGCGACAGCATCGTACGGGAAGCGGGACTGGCCGCGATACTCGGAACGATGTCCGCCGATCAACGCATCGCAACCTTTCTTCTGGGCCTGTCTTCGGCATTCAAGACGCGCGGCTACTCCGAGAAGCGGTTCACGTTGCGGATGAGTCGCGAGGAAATCGGCAATTATCTGGGCATGACGGTCGAAACTGCCAGCAGGGTGCTGTCCAAATTCGAACGGAACGGCCTCCTGGGCATTCGCGGCAGACAGGTTCATCTGCTGAATCTCGACGCGTTGAGGGCGAGGGGACGCGCGGCTTGAACTGGCGATTGCCGAATGCTCATCGGTTCCCATCGATTTATTTGCGGCTATTCACAAGGTTGTCATATGGATCTCCTCGGCCGATAACCGGATGAATGCGCCCGCGCATATTTTGACTTTTCACAAGGAATGTCATCGGCGGGAACGGTGATCGCCGCGATCGACGGTAGCTTGGCATCTTGAGTGCTTCTCGAGGAGTCAAGTATGTCCGATGTACCAGACGCAGTGAAACGCCTCGCGGCGCCTGCGCAGGATGCGGCGGAGTATTGGGTCGATGCATGGCAGCGCGGCACATTGTTTCTTGACGTGCTGCGCCAGCGAGGCGACCTCTATATCGATCACATGCACGCCGGCAAGCCTCCCGTGCTGACTTTCGACTACGAGCTTGTCGCGAGCGGCCGCGATTTGCCGGCCCCGGCGAACTATGCACTTGCGCGCATCATTGCTCCGCCTGGCCTACCCGCGATGGATCCGAAGAAGCGTCCATTCGTTGTAATAGATCCGCGTGCCGGACACGGCCCGGGTATCGGCGGCTTCAAAATGGACAGCGAAATCGGCATTGCGCTGCAACAGGGGCATCCCTGTTATTTCGTGTTCTTCTATCCGCGGCCGGAACCGGGCCAGACCATCGAGCGCGTTGCGCGGACCGAGGCCGCGTTTCTCGAACGCGTCGCCGAACTGCATCCCGACGCCGAAGGCCAGCCCTTCGTGATCGGCAACTGCCAGGGTGGATGGGCGCTGATGATCCTTGCCGCATCGGAGCCTGAACGTGTCGGGCCGATCCTCCTTGCGGGGTCGCCAATTTCATACTGGGCCGGCGTCGAGGGCAAGAATCCAATGCGCTACTCGGGCGGCATGCTCGGCGGGACGTGGCTTGCTTCGTTAGCGGGCGATCTCGGCAACGGCACGTTCGACGGCGCGTATCTGGTCAATAACTTCGAACAGATGAATCCGGCGAACACGTATTGGAAAAAGCTCTATAACGTGTACTCGCATATCGATACCGAACCGCCGCGGTTTCTGGAGTTCGAGCGATGGTGGGGCGGCCATTTCCTGATGAACAAGGAGGAAATGGAGTGGATCACGCAGAATCTTTTTGTGGGTAACCGGCTGTCGGCGGGCGAGGTGGTATCGGCGAATGGCGAGATACGCATTGATCTGCGCAACATCCGCTCGCCCGTTATCGTCTTTGCATCCTGGGGCGACGACATCACGCCGCCGCAGCAGGCGCTCAACTGGATTCCCGACCTCTACGACAGCGTGGAGGCGATCCGTCTCCACGAACAGACAATCGTCTATTGCCTGAACGAAAAGATCGGACACCTTGGCATATTCGTGTCGGCGGGCGTGGCAAAAAAGGAGCATGCCGAACTCATCAGCGCACTTGATCTGATCGACACGCTACCGCCCGGTTTATACGAAGCCGTCATTGAGGACACCCGGCCGGATCTGCCCGGCCTGGAGTTTGTCGAGGGGCGCTATCTGATCCGCTTCGAGATGCGTGAGATCGAAGACATCCTGGCGCTCGGTGACGGTCGAGATCACGAGCGCGCATTCGAGGTAGTCGAACGCGTGGCCGAGATCAACCAGGGAATCTATGACACGTTCCTGTCGCCCTGGGTGAAAGCCCTGTCGAATCCATGGACTGCCCAATGGAACATGCACATGAACCCGGCACGCGTCGAGCGATGGCTGTTCTCGGATCTGAATCCGGCGATGTGGGGCGTGAAGATGCTCGCCGATACAGCACGGCAGAACCGTCATGCGGTTTCATCGGACAACGCATTGCTCGCGGGCGAATACGCCATGTCGCACGCGATCGGGCAAGGGCTGGACGGGTATCGTGCCGGCCGCGACTCGGCGGTCGAACTCATCTTCAAGTCGATCTATGGATCGCCGTGGCTCGCAGCGCTGGTTGGTCTCAAGCCGGCATCCGCGCGACGCCGCGCGCTGGAGACGAATAGCTGGATTGAAGAGGAGTTCAAGCGGCTGAAACGACGCGAACTGGAAGCGACGTTCGAACACGGCACGTTGCTCGATGGCGCAATACGCATGCTCATCTATTGCGGCCGCGATCTCCACGTGGTCGACGAGCGTCCGTTCAATGCAATGCGCCACATGCTCCGCGAGTCCGGTCTGGATGACCGCATACGCATTGCCGAGCTCAAGCAGGTCGTGAAGCGTCAAACGTTCCTCGTGCTGTGGAATGAAGAGCGCGCGCTTGCCGGCCTGGCTCGCCTGTTGCCGACGCCAGCAGACCGCCGCCGGGCGCTCGATGTAGTGCGCACGCTTGCGGCCACGCGCGGTGAAATCGTCCCGGCGCAGCAGGCGCGTCTTGATCGCGTTGCGGAGGTCCTTGCAATCGAGCCGCGCGAGAAACGCGTGAAATCGGCTCAAGCGAGTTGACGGGGACGACATGGAACGCAAACGCGAAAAATATGAACGCCTCGTTTCATTCGCGGCGACGCTGGCGCCGACTCCGACCGCCGTCGCGCATCCGTGCGATGAAAGCTCGCTTGGCGCTGCGGTCGACGCAGCGAAGCTGGGCCTGATTGCGCCTGTTCTGGTTGGACCCGTGTCCCGTATCAGGGCCGTTGCCGACGAACATGGCATCAATGTGTCGAACCTGCCGATAATCGACGCACTGCATAGCCATGCATCCGCCGCTGCGGCGGTTGCGCTCGTGCGCGAAGGCAAAGCGCAGGCGTTGATGAAGGGTTCGCTGCATACGGATGAACTGATGGCGGCAGTCGTCGCACGCGACAGCGGATTGCGCACGGAGCGTCGTATCAGCCACTGCTTTGTGATGGACGTGCCCGGCCACGAAGATCCGCTGATCATCACCGACGCGGCGGTCAATATCGCGCCAACGCTCGAAGACAAGATGCATATTGTGCAGAATGCGATCGACCTTGCGCACGCGCTGCGCTTTCCGGCCGCGCGCGTTGCGATTTTATCGGCGATGGAAACCGTCAATCCCAAAGTACCTTCAACTGTGGAAGCTGGGGCGTTGTGCAAGATGGCCGACCGCCAGCAAATCACCGGCGGCATACTCGACGGTCCACTTGCACTCGACAACGCAATCAGCGTCGAGGCCGCGAATATCAAGCACCTCGTTTCGCCCGTTGCCGGGCGTGCAAATGTGCTTGTCGTCCCGAATCTGGAAGCGGGCAACATGCTCGCAAAAAGCCTGTCGTTTCTGGCTGGCGCGGACGCAGCGGGCATTGTGCTCGGCGCGCGCGTCCCGGTGATTCTCACCAGCCGGGCGGATTCGGTCATCACGCGGCTCGCGTCGTGCGCGGTCGCGTCACTGGTCGCACTGTGGCGGCGCGAGCCGTCGCGGGTCGTCGTCGGGTGACGCGCCATGGATGTCATCCTCGTGATCAATGCGGGTTCGTCGAGCATCAAATTTTCTGTATTTGCCCTGTCCGGCAGGACGCTCGAGCAGATCTATAGCGGTAATTTCGCGGAGATCCAGGCAGAGCCACATTTCCTGGTCAAGCACAGTAACGGCGAGGTGTTCGACGAAAAGCGCTGGCCCGAAGGAGATCGGCTCGGCCATGACGGTGCGATCACGTTCTTGTTCGAATGGCTGCGGGGTCACTCGGCTGGTTATACGCCGGTTGCGGTGGGTCATCGGATCGTTCACGGCGGCAGTCAGTATGCTGAACCGGTGCGCGTCGACAAAGAAGTGATAGGCAGGCTCGAAGCGCTTATTCCATTAGCGCCGCTGCACCAGCCGCATAACCTCGCAGCGTTGAAGGCGATTGCCGCGCACCGCGCCGGACTGCTGCAGGTGGCGTGTTTCGATACGGCCTTTCATCACGGCCAGCCGCCAATAGCAACGCAATTCGCACTGCCGCGCGGGATCACGCGGCAAGGCGTGCGGCGCTATGGATTCCACGGGCTGTCATACGAATACATTGCGTCTGTGCTTGCACACTACGACGAACGCGCCGCACGCGGCAAGACCGTGGTGATGCACCTGGGCAATGGTGCGAGCATGGCTGCCCTTGCGAACGGAAAGAGCCGGGCGAGCACGATGGGATTCACCGCCGTGGAAGGACTGCCGATGGGCACGCGCTCGGGCAGCATCGATCCCGGCGTCCTGATCTGGCTGATGGACCAGCACGCAATGGACGCGCGTGCAATCGAGACACTCTTGTACCAGCGCTCGGGATTGCTCGGCGTGTCGGGGATATCGAGCGACATGCGCACGCTGCTCGCGAGTGGCGATCCAGCGGCCGCCGAAGCGGTCGACCTCTTTTGTTATCGGATTAGCCGTGAACTCGGATCGCTTGCGGCAGCCCTCGGCGGCCTGGACGCGATTGTGTTCACGGCAGGGATCGGCGAGCGGGCGTTTCAGGTACGTGAACGCGTGTGCCGTGATGCGGCGTGGCTGGGCGTATCGCTCGACCCGGCCGCGAACGCGAATCACGGCCCGCGGATCAGCACGGCCGACAGCACGGTTGCCGCATGGGTGATTCCGACTAACGAAGAACTGATGATCGCCTCTCACACTCTTGATCTACTGGAGACGTAGATGCCCGTTTCATCTAACCAGCCACTTCTTGGACGCAAGGCATTGATTCTCGGCATTGCAAACGAGCATTCGATTGCTTACGGCTGCGCGCGCGCGTTTCGCGAACTCGGCGCCGAACTGGCGATCACGTATCTGAACGAAAAGGCGAAGCCGTATGTCGAGCCGCTAAGCAAGGAGCTTGAAGCAACGCTGCTGATGCCGCTTGATGTGTCGAAGCCGGATGAAATGCCTGCACTCTTCGACACCCTCCGATCCACCTGGGGACGACTGGACATTGCCTTGCATTCGATTGCGTTTGCACCGAGGGATGACCTGCAAGGCGGCCTCCTCAATAGTTCGCCCGAAGGGTTTGCCACCGCAATGGACGTGTCCTGTCATTCGTTCATCCGCATGGCGAGACTGGCCGCGCCGTTGATGGACGAAGGCGGATCGATGTTCGCAATGAGCTATCTCGGCGCCACGCGCGTGGTACCCAACTACGACCTGATGGGACCGGTCAAGGCCGCGCTCGAAGCGTCGTGCCGGTATCTCGCACACGAACTCGGTCCCCGGCGCATACGCGTTCACCCGGTTTCTCCGGGACCGCTTAAGACGCGGGCCGCGTCGGGATTGAAGGACTTCGACTTGCTGCTCAATGAAGCGCTGGAGCGGGCGCCGATGGGCGAACTCGTTGACATCATGGATGTCGGCTTCGCCTGCGCCTATCTGGCGACTCCCTATGCACGGCGCATCACGGGCAACACGGTGTTTATCGACGGCGGCGTCAGCATCATGGGTTAAGCGCGCTGCGCGTCATGGAGAGAACGGACATGAAGCTCTGGATCAGCAATCTGGCGCCTGAAACGAGTGACGACGCGTTGCGCGAGTTCATGCGCAAGTACACACAAGTGGAAATCGACAGCCTGACACGTATTGAAGGTGACGGCTCGCGTCCGGGCGCGCTGGTTGAAGTAGCCGGGGCGACACAGGCTTTGCTGACGGAGATGCAACACCGTCTGCATGGCATGTACTGGAATCAGCGTCGCCTGGTTGTGCAGATCATGTCGTTCTCCGATAACGAATAGGGAGGCGATTGCCGGCGTTCCTTCATGTTGTTGACGGCGAGGGCAGGCCGTCAGGCAGATGAGTGCGCCGGATCGCCTGTCTCTATCAATCGAAAACAAGGAGCGCCGATGTCCTGGTTCACTGAAACGCTGCAGCACTATCCCGAGATTGCGGTATTTCTCTCGCTTGGAATTGGCTACTGGGTTGGTGGAAAGAGTGTGAAGGGCTTTAGTCTCGGCGCAGTGACGGCGACCTTGCTCGCGGCCATCGCAATCGGGCAGCTTCATATTTCTATTTCACCGAACGTCAAGTCAGTGTTCTTCCTGATGTTCCTGTTTGCCGTGGGCTACGGAGTCGGGCCGCAGTTCGTACGCGGAATCGCGAAGGATGGTTTGCCGCAAGCTCTGTTTGCTGTCGTTCAATGCGTGCTGTGTCTCGCCGCGCCGGTCATCGCCGCGAAACTGGCGGGCTACAGCGTGGGGTCGGCGGCCGGGCTGTTTGCCGGCTCGCAAACCATATCGGCGTCGATGGGACTCGCCACGGACGCCATCAACCGGCTCGGTCTTCCGGCCAGCCAGGCAAAGGCGCTACTGGATGAGATGCCGACCGCCTATGCCGTGTCGTATATCTTCGGGACTGTCGGCTCCGCATTGATCCTTGCAACGTTGGGCCCGAAGCTGTTGCGCATTGATCTGGTTGCCGCCTGCAAGGAGTACGAGGTGAACCTGGGCGGCGCGCAGGAACTTGGGGTTGCGGGCCAGGCATGGCACCGGCACGAACTGCGCGCCTACAGGATCGCTCCGGACAGCCCGATCGCAGGCAAGACGGTGAGCCAGGTGGAAGCGCTCGAACCGGAAGGGACGCGGCTTTTCATCGAGCGGGTCAGACGCGCTGGCGTGATCGAAGAGGCGACGCTCAGTTTTGTCCTGCAATCCGGCGACGTGGTGGCAGTGGCGGGTCCTCGCGATCAACTCATTGCGTTACTGGCTGCAAGAGACCGGGACGCAAGCCATGACGGGGACCATGCGGTTGCAGTGCGCGCAGCGCGGGGCATCGAGGTGGACGACCCTGAGTTGCTTGCCGTTCCGGCGGAGGGCGTGGATGTCTACGTGACCAGCAAGGCCGTGGACGGTAAAACATTGCAGGAACTCTCGAGACTACCCGCCGCGCGCGGCGTCTATCTGCGCAAGATCAAACGCGGCCCGACAGAAACGCAAATCCCGGTTTTGCCCAACACCGTGCTGCATCGGGGCGACGTGGTGACCATCGTCGGCCGAACGCAGGACACGACCGCCGCTGCGAAAGCGCTTGGTGTGCTGGACCGGCCGACCAATGTGACCGACGTGGCCTTCGTGACGCTGGCCATTACCCTTGGGGCGCTCCTGGGCGCGATTGTCATCAAGGTGGGATCGATTCCGATCACGCTTTCGACCGCAGGCGGCGCGTTGATAGCCGGCATCGTCTTCGGCTGGTTGCGCGCAATTCATCCAACCTTCGGCCGTATTCCCGAACCGACAGTGTGGTTCATGAACTCGGTCGGTCTGAATGTCTTTATCGCTGTTGTTGGCATCACGGCGGGTCCCGGTTTCGTTGCCGGTTTGCAGCACCTGGGGATCAGTCTCTTTCTCTGGGGCATCTTCGCCACGGCGCTGCCGCTGATTCTGGGAATGCTGATCGCCAAGTACGTGTTCCGTTTCCATCCCGCGATCCTGCTTGGTGTATGCGCCGGCGCCCGAACCACGACAGCCGCGCTGGGGATGGTCTGCGATGCGGCGAAGAGTCAGATTCCCGGTCTTGGTTACACCGTGACCTACGCGGTGGGCAATACGCTGCTGACCATCTGGGGCATGGTGATCGTGATGCTGATGACCTGAACGGGTTGACAGCAATGCGGTTGACGGGTTGGACGCAGGCATTTCAATGAGCCTTCTCACGGCGCTCAACCCGACGATGGATAAGAAGTTCGGCTACTGCAGTGCTTCGCCAAGTCCGGGCTGGTCCCATGGCAGGTCAATGGCTCGTGCCTTGACCTGTGCAGCCGGCTCTTCCTCTTCCTGACTGAAGGAGTTTCACATGAATACGCCGGTCGAAAAGATCACACCGTACGATGAGTTCAACTACCCGGTGCCAGAGGACGAGTTTCCGAAACAGGGGATGTCGGCGCGTGCGGCGGAGGCGCTGGTGATCAGCGACGAATGGACGGATACCAATCCGATGCTGAACATGTCGTCCTTCGTCACCACTTATGGCGAGCCGGAAGCGGTCGAGACGGCAAAGCGCAACATGTACAAGAACTACATCGACCACGACATGTATCCGCAACTCTTCGCAATGGAAACGCGGATGGTCAGGTGGCTGCATCAGCTATGGAACGGTCCGAAGGGCGTCGAACCGTACGGCACCGCCACGGTAGGATCGTCCGAAGCATGCATGCTGGCGGGACTCGCGCACAAGTGGAACTGGCGGCAGGCTCGCGAGAAAGCGGGCAAGGACGCGACCCGGCCCAACATGGTCACGGGCGGCAATGTCCAGATCGTGTGGAAGAAATTCCTGCGCTACTTCGACGTGGAGCCGCGAATCGTGCCGCTCAAGCCTGGCAATTATCGGCTTACTGCCGAACACCTCGAGCAGTACGTCGACGAAAACACTATTGCAGTTGTGGCAATTGCCGGACAAACGTTCACCGGTGAGGACGACGACATTCAAGGGATACACGACTGGCTGGACACTTACGAAAAAAGAACCGGCATTTCGATTCCAATGCACATCGATGGCGCGTCGGGCGGTTTCGTCAATCCGTTTCTCTATCCGGAATACGAATGGGATTTCCGCTTTCCGCGCGTGCTGTCCATCAACGCGTCCGGACATAAATATGGGCTCACGCCACCGGGACTCGGCTGGGTCATTTTCCGCGAGCGCAAGGTATTCAACGAGGACCTCGTGTTCTATGTGAACTACCTGGGCGGCGAAATGCCGACCGCCACGCTGAACTTCAGCCGCAATGGTTTTCAGATTGCTGTGCAGTACTACCAGTTCCTGCGTCTTGGATTCGACGGTTACAAGCGCATCATGCAGCACACGCTCGATAACGCGATTGCGCTGCGCGAGACGCTTTTGAAGAGCGGCTATTTCACGGTGATGAACGAAACGCAGCGCATTCCCGTCGTGGCCGTGACGCTTGCCAAGCGGATCAAGAATTTCAATGAGTTCGACGTCTCGAACAAGGTGCGGGAGAAAGGCTGGGTATTGTCCGCGTATTCCATGCCGCCCGACGCGGAAGAAGTGATGAGCCTGCGCGTGGTCATCAGGCCGCATATCAATCACAACGTCGCGCAACTGCTGGGGCGCGACATCATCAGCGCGTGCAAGTATCTCGAGGAACGGGGCGGCAATGCCACGCCTCCGAAGCTGCATGCACATGCGAAGGAAAAGTCTTCCCAGGCAAAGTGTTGAAACCGGGCAGTCCGGCGCACAACCCAGGTTGCGCCCGCGTCAAAGCCCCAGGCAAACCGCCCCGGCTGCCACGATCACGCATGCGAGCCAGCGCCTGGCTGTCACGGCCTCGCGCAGGAAGATCCGTCCAATCAGCACCGCGAAGACCACGCTGGTCTCGCGCAACGCCGATACCGCGCCCATCGCGCCGGTCTGCATCGCCCAGATCACGATGCCATACGCCGCGATCGACACCAGGCCGCCCGCAAGCGACGACCCGACCGCCAACGGCCCGTCCCGCAACGGCGCCCACAGTGCTGTGAGCCCGCGCATCGCGACGAAAAGTACCGGCATCAGCCAATAGAAGAGGAATATCCACGCGGTATAGGTGAGCGCCTGTCCATTGGACAAGCGCACGCCAATGCCATCGGTCACGGTATATAGCGCGATCGTCGCGCCGGTCGTGAGCGCGGCAAGCGCACTTGCACGCGACACGTTCCCACCCTGCAGCGCAAGCGCGATGATGCCGCCCGATATCATCACAATCCCCAGCACGTGCAACAGGCCGATCGCTTCATGGGCGAATAACGCCGCGCCGAGCGTGACGAGCAGCGGCGACGAGCCGCGCGCGATCGGATACGCCTGCGCCAGGTCGCTGCGCCGGTACGATCGAACAAGGCTCACGTTGTAGGCGATATGCAGGAGCCCCGACGCGACGATATACGGCCACGCTGCGTCTGCCGGCCACGGCATGAACAAAACAGCAAGCGTTGCCACCACCGCGATGGCGATGCTCATCCACGTCATGGACAGGAACCGGTCGCGATTGCCGTGCAGCATCGCGTTCCAGGTTGCGTGAAGCACGGCTGCAAGGAGGACGAGACCCCCTGTGTAACTGATCATGCAAGTTCCGGATCTGAAAGGCATGGCAAGCAGGATATCTATCTTGCCGCGGCCCAACAAACCAGATAAATTGGCCAGTCACATTAGATAAACTATCTTGAATGAAACGTATCTTGCCTCCGCTCAATGCGTTGCGCGCCTTCGAGGCTGCAGGCCGGCTCGGCAGTTTCAAGGAAGCTGCGGCGGAATTGCACGTGACCCACGGTGCGGTGAGCCAGCATGTGCGCCTGCTTGAAGACTGGCTTGGCGCACCGCTTTTCGAACGGCATAACCGGCGTGTCGTGCTTACTGTGACCGCGAAGGCTTACCTTAAGCAAATCGGTCCGTTATTCGAGCAGCTATCGCAAGCAACGGCGAGATATGGCATTCCCGAAACGGTTTCCCGGACACTGTCCGTAAGTGCGCCCGCGACATTCACGCTGCGCTGGCTGGTGCCGCGACTCGCGAAGTTCAACGCGGAACATCTCGACGTGGACGTCAAGGTGGAGACTTCGAACGAGTCGGTGGAGAGCCTGAAAGACATTCATGACGTGGTGATCCGGGGTGGACCGGACACGTTCTATGGCTACTCGATGCAACCGTTCTTGACCGAGGAGCGGCTTCCGGTGTGCAGTCCGGCACTGCTGCAACGGGTGCCGCTTCGGACGCCGCAGGACCTGCGGCAACACACATTGCTGCACACGGCAAGCCTCCCGCGTCTTTGGCCGGACTGGCTGGCAAAGGCTCAGGTCCCTGCGCTGCGGCCGGCCGCGGCCGTGAGCTTCGACCACTTCTATCTGACTTTGCAGGCTGCCATCGACGCAATGGGTATTGCGATGGGACCGACCGCGCTCGTGTCCGACGATCTTGCCACAGGCAGGCTCGTCGCGCCGTTTGCCGGTCTTCGTCTGCCGTCACGAAGCTATTGCACCTACATTCCGGATGCGAAATCAGGCGATGAACTGGTCCTGGCTTTTCGCGCGTGGCTCGAGCACGAAGGGATGGTTTCAAGTGGGCAGACGCCATCCTGAGCGGTCCCGGCAACATTTCCGCCAGTTTGTTATTCTCGCTTCGAGCCAAATATCCCAAAATCCGCATGGAGCCTTGAGCATGAGCGATTCTTCCGATTACGTGCCGCCGAAAGTCTGGACCTGGAACAAAGGCGATGGTGGCCGCTTCGCGAACATCAACCGTCCGGTCTCCGGGCCAACGCACGACAAGGATCTGCCCATCGGCAAGCATCCTCTGCAGCTTTACTCGCTGGGCACGCCGAATGGCGTGAAGGTCACTGTGATGCTGGAGGAACTGCTGGCGCTCGGTCACAGCGGCGCGGAATACGACGCGTGGCTGATCAGGATCGGCGACGGCGACCAGTTCGGCAGCGGCTTTGTCGCCGCCAATCCCAATTCCAAGATCCCCGCGCTGGTGGATCACAGCGGCGCCAAGCCGATCCGGGTCTTCGAGTCAGGCGCGATCCTTCTGTACCTCGCTGAAAAATTCGAGGCGTTCCTCCCGACAGAAGCCGCAGCGCGGGCCGAGTGCATGTCCTGGCTTTTCTGGCAGATGGGAAGCGCACCCTATCTGGGTGGCGGCTTTGGGCATTTCTATGCATACGCCCCGACGAAGATCGAGTATGCGATCAACCGTTTTGCGATGGAGACGAAACGTCTGCTCGACGTGCTCGACAAGCAGCTCGCGAATAACGAATACGTGGCAGGCAGCGAGTACACGATCGCCGACATGGCGATCTGGCCCTGGTACGGCGGCCTTGCCAAGGGCTGGCTGTATGAGTCGGCCGAGTTTTTATCGGTGCAGGACTACAAGCATGTTCAACGCTGGGCCGACATGATTGGCGAACGCCCGGCTGTGCGGCGCGGGCGAATGGTCAATCGCGTGTCTGGCGAGCCGGCAAGTCAATTGCACGAGCGTCATAGCGCCTCTGACTTCGAAACCAGCACACAGGACAAGCTCGCGGCAAAATAGCCGCGTGTGTCTATGCCGGCGCGCAAGAGGCGGGACACCATCGGCCGGAGTCGGGACATACAATGGCCCGCGCTCCGTTCAGCCAGACTTGCTCTTCTTCCAGTTGCAGCGAACTCGAAGGGGCGACGTCGAAGTCGACCTTGAGCGCGTGCGCAACACCTGCATCTTCGATGGGAAGCTCCCACGTCAGGAAGAGTTGAGTCAAGTCGCGGCCGTCGGGGAAGTCGGCTGCATCGAAACCACGGCTGCTGCGTTCAATGACACCGTGTGGCTGGCAGGTATCGAATATCACGGCCGTTCCCCGGGTCAGCGGGATTCGAAGATCCATCGACGGAAAATGCAGGTCCAGGCCCTTGTCTTCGCTCATGAAGAGATTACAGAAGGCTGCACTGCCGTATTGCTCTCCGTCGTGGTGGTATCGTGCGCCGCGGCAGACCATGAGCGCCACATCGCTTGACGCAAGCACGTCAGGCAGTCCTAGCGCGCGTGTCCAGCTGGACACTGCCTGCACGCATCGCTTGTAGTCAGGCCAACGCATCAGCGCTCTCGCCAGGGGCATCGCTTCCACGTCCCCGGGTTCCAGGACCAGGCGCGACGCTATTTCCCTGTCCCAATCTGCAAGCAGACGCGCGGGGGGAGCAGGCACATCGACCACGCCTGTCAGCACGATTTCGCTCACGCGCCGGCTGCGAATGGCTTCGCCGCTCCAGAAACAGGATGTGAGGAGTGCTCGTACCGAATTTTGTTGTTGGGAAAGCGGATTCATCCGGGCATTGTAAATCGATAGCTCGCCTTCGAGCGTTCCCGGGAATCGTTCAATACTCTGATAACGACGCCACTGTGATCTTGATCGACTTGGGACAGATGATCGGCGGCATTGCTTTCTTCCGAAAGGTGGATGCGCGGCCAGTCCTTGAATTTCTTCCAGGGCAATCTCCGGAAAAGATATCAGTAGGGGTTCGAACTATTAATTAAGCAGCTCTTGAGACATGAGGTATTTATACGCGTCGTCCACTTCGGGTCTTTCGCGTGACATTACAGAATCGCCTGTATTTTTTTTCATTCAGGTTCTATTCTTTTCACAACAAGAGCGATCCGTAACCGAAGACCCGGAAGAACATGCGCCTTCATTTGCGTGATCTTGTTCGGAGCATCGGACAGGACACCTGTCCGAATTGCCAGCCGAGTCCCGGATTAGCTTTAAAGACGCCGCAGCGCGAATTGCGGTGCGGATATTCACGTGTGTTCCGATTTCGAAAAGCATCGAACAACGCGCTCGCTGTGCGCTGTGCCATCACGCGGCTCACGTTTCACACCAGTCTGTCGTAACTTGCAGCAGCCTGCATCAGCTTGCTGGCGTGGCATGCCTTCATTCGCGAAAAGGTGGACACCATGGTCGGACTTGCTACGCGCATTGTGATTGCGCAACGTACCGCAGCCGAACTCAAGTTGTCGGGCGCACCGGAGTCGGCGATTATTGAAGCGAATGAGCGCTGGTATTACTTTGGTGCATTGGGACCGGCGATTGGCGATTATGTTCCTTTTTTGTGGCAAGAGCGGGACGTGACAACACGCCAAATGAAACGGGCGAGGGTGCTTTTGAGGCTGACAATAACGTCCTCCAAACACAATATCCGCAAGCGCGACCCGGGTCAGATCATCACGCGTTCGAATTGCGATTCTTCACGAAGCCTTTGCGTCCCATTTCCCATTCATCCCGGCTTTTTCCGCCAGCCACGCCCGGAACGCCTTGACCTTCTCGACGTTCCGGTCGCTGGTCCGAAACGATACGAAGTGCGTTTCGCGCATGAACGGCTTGAAGTATCCAGCGCCGAATTCCACCAGCTCGCCGCGCGCGAACTCGCGTTCCGCAAGACGCGTGGTTTCCAGCGCCATGCCCATGCCGTCGACTGCCGCCGAGATCGCCAGCGCACCACGATCGAACGACGGCCGCGGCTTGCCCGAAAATTCCACGCCATTGAGCACGAACCAGTCGCGCCATGTCACGCGGCTCAATTGCGAATCGATCAGCGTAAAGGCCTTTGCCTGTTCCTCGAGTGAAATATCCGCGCGCACCATTGCGGGCGGGCACATTGGAACAATCCGCTCTGTACCCAGCGCATCGACCTGCAGTCCCGGACGTTCGATAGCCGCGCCGTAGGAGATCGCGACATCGACTTCGTGCAGGCGCGTGAGATCCACGGGCTCCGCACCCGACGACAGCCGGATCGTAATGTCCGGGTGCGCTTGCATAAACATGGGCAGGCGCGGCCCCAGCCACTTCACGGCAAGGCTCGGTGCGCAATGCACGGCGAGCACTTGTGCCTGGGGCGCGAGCGCGACCTCGCTGCACGCGTTTTCGATTACATCGAATACGCGGCCGAGACTGTCGAACAGACGCCGTCCTTCCGCCGTGGTTTCCACGCGGCGATTGCGCCGGTGAAACAGCGGCACGCCGAAATACGCTTCCAGTTCCTTCACTTGATGACTGATGGCCGACTGCGTGAGATGCAGTTCTTCCGCCGCAAGCGTGAAGCTTTCAAGCCGCGCCGCCGCCTCGAAGGCGCGCAGCAACACGAAATTGGGGATGCGCCGCATGCGTTTTTTGTCTCCGGTTTTCTAATGGTTTTCATTGATGCATGAATACGGTTCATCTTTGTATGAACAGCCATCGTTTGTCAATAACCATTGCAAAGCCGACAGTAGGGACCTGCGGAACACACCAGCGTTTAAACAGGAGAAAGCAATGGCGGCAGTCATGGAAGCAGGGTCGGAGATTGTGGAAAAGATCGTCAGGGACGGGAAGGTGTCGATTTATCAGCCGGAGCAGGAAGGGCTGATCTTTCCGGAATTGCCGGTGTTTTCGGACCCGGCGGCGCATCGGCAGCATCTCAAGGAACGCCTCGTGGGCGCATGCCGGGCGTTCGCGCTGCAGGGTTTCGACTATGGATTCGCGGGTCATCTAACGGTGCGCGACCCGGAAAATCCCGGCTTGTACTGGACCAACCCGATGGCCGTCCACTTCTCGCAAGTGAAGGTCTCCAACCTGATTTGCGCCGATCACGAGGGCCGCGTGGTCGCGGGCAATCATGCGATCAATCGTGCGGGCTTCGTGCTGCACGCGGCGGTGCACGAGATGCATCAGGACATCGTGGCCATGTGCCACGCGCATACGGTCTACGGCACCGCTTACGCCGCGCTCGGCAAGAAGCTCGAGCCGATCACGCAGGACGCGGCCGCTTTCTTTGAAGACCACGTCGTGATTGGCGATGAAGCCGGACAGGTGGCCGTGGAAGTGAAGGCCGGCCACAAGGTGGCGAACGCGTTCAAGGGCGTGAAAGCGGCGATTCACCAGAATCACGGCTTGCTCACGGCGAGCCGGCACAGCATCGAGTCGGCGGCGTTCTGGTTTATCGCGCTGGAACGCTGCTGCCAGCAACAGCTTCTCATCGATGCAACCGGCGTCACGCCCAAGCTCGTCACGCCGGAGCGGGCGCGTTATAGCCGCGAGCACGTGGGCAGCGAGTACATCGGCTGGCTGCATTTCCAGACCATCTGGAACGACCTTGTCGCGACTCAGCCCGACATGTTCGACTGAAGTACGGCTAGCTTTCGACTGACCACAGCACAGCATGCGCAGGACGATACGGCCGCCCAGAACGGCTGGCGTCCCGCTCCAATCCGTCCCCAGGAGACACAGCATGAATCCCGCCAGTCCGGCAGCACTCAGCAAGCGCGACGAAGCCGCCACGTTCGCAAAGATCACGTGGCGACTATTGCCATTCCTCTTTCTTTGTTATCTCTGCGCGTATCTCGACCGCATCAACGTGGCGTTTGCCAAGCTGCAGATGCTCAAGGACCTGAATTTCAGCGACGCGGTCTATGGCGCCGGTGCCGGCGTTTTCTTCGTGGGCTACCTGCTGTTCGAGGTACCGAGCAACCTTCTCTTGCTGCGAGTTGGCGCGCGGCGATGGATCGCGCGCATCATGATCACGTGGGGCATCATTTCGGCGGGCATGATGTTCGTCACCACGCCCATGAGTTTCTACATCATGCGTTTTCTGCTCGGCGTGGCCGAAGCAGGCTTCATTCCGGCCATCCTGTTCTATCTGACCTACTGGTTTCCCGCATCGCGGCGCAGCAAGGTGACCGCGCTCTTCATGACGGGTATTCCGATGTCCGGTGTTGTAGGCGGTCCGCTCTCGGGCTGGATCATGAGTCACATGGGCGGCATGCACGGCCTTGCGGGTTGGCAATGGCTGTTTGTTCTCGAAGGCATTCCCACGGCGGTGCTGGGTCTTGTCGCGCTCTTTTATCTCAACGATAAAGTCAGCGACGCCCGCTGGCTGAGCGCACCGCAACGCGCTTTTCTCGAGCGCGCGCTCGACGAAGAACGCTCGCCGGATCTTCTGCATTCGGTCAAGGACGGCCTCATGCATCCTAAGGTGCTGCTGCTGAGCCTGATCTATTTCTTCTTCACGATGGGCCTCTATGGCGTGAGCTTCTGGCTGCCCACATTGATCAAGGCAAGCGGCGTGTCGGATACGCTGGATATCGGCTTGTTGAGCGCCATTCCCTATGCGGCGGCGGCCATTGCGATGGTGCTCGTCAGTCACTCGTCCGACCTGCGCGGCGAGCGGCGCTGGCACCTGGCGCTGCCGGGAATCATCGGTGCGGCGGGGCTTTACTTCAGCGTCTCCTATGCGCATTCAACGCCCATCGCAATGATCGCGCTGACTATTGGCACCATGGGCGTCATGACGACAATTTCGCAGTTCTGGGTCTTGCCGCCGGCCATCCTGGGCGGCGCGGCAGCGGCGGCGGGGCTTGCGCTTGCGAATTCGGTCGGCAGCATTTCGGGCATTGTCAGCCCATATGTGATCGGGCTGATCCAGACTGCAACCGGATCGACTGGCAACGGTGTGTTGGGACTCGCGGTTAGCCTCGTGATAGGCAGCGCGCTCGTGTTCACGGTGCCCGCGAGGCTTGTCAATATTCATCGGCGGGAAACGCCGGCAAGCGTTCGGCCCGTACTCGAGGCGGGTCCTCAAACCCGCGCTTGAGCGCGGGACGTCATCCGGTATCAGTTTGCGTGGGCGTTGCTGGCGTCGTCGGCCAGCACTTCGCCCAGGCGTTTCACGAGGTTTTCACGGGCGCGATGCGTGTGCAGATTGGTCAGCTCAACGGCAGCCGCGACGTCGCCTGAAATGATGGCGTCGAAGATCGCGGCGTGTTCGTCCCAAATGGATTTGCGTTGCGCCGACGACTGCAACACCGCGCCCATCACGCGGCGCAGATGCACCCAGTGAAGATGCGCGGTCTGTTCGATCAGCGGATTGCCCGAGGCGCGGTAGATCGCGGAATGAAAAGCCCAGTCGGCGTCGATCATGGCCTTGACGTCGTCACCCTTGGACGCACGCCGGCCTTTCGATATCAGCGATTTGTCGAGCGTGGCGCTCCCTTCCGCGTAAAGCCTGGCGGCCAGGCTTGCGGCGAGCGAATCGAGCGCGCCGCGGATCTCGTAGAGATGCGCGATCCAGGTCGGGTCGAGCGGCGCGACGAGCAGGCCGCGGCCGGGCGCATCCTGCACGAGGCCATCCTTTTTCAGCAGGCGCAGTGCCTGCAGGACCGGTGAACGCGACACCGCCAGTTGCTCGGCGATCTCTTCCTGCGTGATGCGTGCGCCGGGCGCGAGCGAGCCTTCGCTGATGGCGTCGAGCAGCACTTTATAGACTTCATCGACATAGTCGGTGCGTGCCTGAAGTTTGAGAAGTTTGGCGGCCATGAATCACTCTTGAAAGTCTGGATACTGAGTTCAAGAGCCTACAGGCAGTGCGCGGTGCGTGCAAACGAAACCAGAACGGCGCAACGGACACGGTACAAATTTGGCCCTTATCGCGTTTACCTGTAGAGACATGGCCGCATTGCAAACTTAATCTCTGTATACAGAGTTCGGAGTTCAGAAGACAAAAATTGCGGTCCCCCTTATCGATACATCCAGCAGAGGCTTACATGAACATCAAGTCAGAAAAGGCAGAAGGGCAGAAAAGCAGTGGCGGCGGCGTGGTCCAGAAAAAGCTCGTGCCCTTCGGCGGCTATTACACGAACAAGGTTCCGGGTCACGATCCCGAACTCACCGAAACCGGTCCGGGCACACCGATGGGCGAATACATGCGCGCGTTCTGGCATCCCGTGTGCATGGCGGTCGAGCTGACCGACACCCCGCGCTTTCTTAAGATCCTCGGCGAAGAACTGGTTGCGTTTCGCGATGGCAGCGGGGCTGTCGGCGTACTGCACGCGCATTGCGTGCATCGCGGCGCATCGCTTGAATACGGCGCGATCCAGGAGCATGGAATCAAGTGCTGCTACCACGGCATGGTGTTCGACGTCGACGGCACCTGCCTTCACGTGCCGTTTCCAAGCGGCGAAGAGAAGGAAGCCGAGAAGTACGCATGTTCGATCCAGCAGGGCGCGTACAAGGCCGTCGAGCGTCACGGGCTTGTATTCGCCTACATGGGGCCGCCCGACAAGGAGCCGCCATTTCCCGAATGGGAAGGCGATTTCACCGTAGCCCCGACCGACGAACTCGTGCCCTACAGCAACTTCCAGCATTGCAACTGGCTGCAGGTGCAGGACAACGCGGCCGACAACTATCATCCGACGGCACTTCACGCGGGCAAGAACGTGGTCAACGGCAAGTACCAAGGAACCACGTTCGACGAAGTCGGCGCGAAGTCCATGGAAGTAGCCCCCGACATGCATTTCGTGCCCGTGCAGCAGGGACGCAGCCTGGCATGCGCGGGGGCGCGCCGCGTCGACAAGGACCGGCTCTTCGTGCGTGTCCAGCATCAGGTATTGCCGAACTTGAGCCTGCACGCCTACACATCGGAAGACGGCGCGAAGAAAAAGCTCTTCAGCCGCTTCCACATCATTCGCTGGACCGTTCCCGTGGACGATGAAAACTCGAAGATGATCGGCTGGCGCGTAATGGGTCCGGGAATCGATACGCGCGGTATCGGCGATAAATCGCTGGTGGGTTACGAGTCCATCGACTTTCTGGAAGGGCAGGTTGCCATGCGGCGTCCCGAGCGCTTCGGCAAATACAAACTCGATGATCTGCCGCCGATCCCGGCGAATCATCGCGAGCGCGAGAACTACAAGGACGCGCAGTACGCGCCGGGCGACTACGAAGCCATCATCAGCCAGCGCCCGATCGCTGTGCATTCGCTTGAGAATCCGACCAAGTTCGACGCGGGTCTTTTCCTTTTCCGCAAGATGCTGCGCGACGCGGTGCGCGGCACGAACCCGGCGGCGTCGGCGGAAAACTTCGCGGAGTGGTTCCGGGCGAATGCCGGCGCGCCCAACAGCTACTGTTCAGGCAACGTGTTCGATCTTCCCGAAGCCGAAACTGTCGAGCAGGAAGTCGTCAATCGCCGTGCAATGACGAAGAAGCTGGTCGCGATCCTCACGGAAAGCGAGGCGCTCAAGGGCGAGGAGCGTGCGCAGTTCGTACGTGAAAAGTTCGAGTCGCTTGAGGCGTCGCTCAAAAGCTGAAGGACAGATGGCGAACGACGGCGCGTGCTGCGGCCACGCAGTACACGCCGCTGTTTCAAGGAACCAACAGGAAAGACCATGGCAAGCCCAGACAATACGGCGGACGGGCGCACGCTCGATTTGATGGTGCGCCAGATCCGCTTCGAAGGAAAAGGCATCAATTCGTATGAACTCGTCGATCCGCAGGGCGAGGCCTTGCCTCCGTTCACGGCGGGTGCGCATATCGATATCCATCTCAAAGGCGGTACGGTGCGCCAGTATTCGCTCAGCAATTCCCCGAGCGAGCGGCATCGCTATGTGATCGCCGTGTTGCGCGACGAGGCCGGGCGCGGCGGATCGAAAGCCGTGCATGACACGTTGCGCGTGCAGGATCGTGTGAAGGTGAGCGCGCCGCGCAACAACTTTGAACTCGCCGCCAACGCAAGGAAGGTCGTGCTGCTCGCCGGGGGAATTGGCGTGACGCCGCTGAAAGCAATGGCGCATCGGCTGGAGGAAGCGGGCATCGACTATGAAATGCATTACTGCGCCAGGGACGCGCGCTGCACGGCATTTGCCGACGAGCTTGCAAGCATCGAAACGTCGGGTCGCCTGCATTTTCATTTCGATGGCGGCGATCCATCGGCGGGATTGAATATTGGTGAACTGCTGCACGAGCCCGCCCACGATACCCACGTTTATTACTGCGGCCCGGCGGGTTTCATGAAGGCGTGCGCAGCCGCGGCTCAGCACTGGCCTTCAGGCACGGTTCACTTCGAGCACTTCAAGGCGCCGGAACGCGACTTGAGCCAGCAGGTTGCGGGCGCGGTCGGCGAGTTTATCGTCAAGATCGCGAGCACTGGGCAAATGATTCCGGTCACGCCGGATCAGAGCATCGCCGACGCGCTGGACGAAGCCGGCGTGCCGATAGAAACATCCTGTCGCGCTGGCCTCTGCGGGACGTGCAAGGTGCGTTATCTGTCGGGTGAAGTGGAGCACAACGACTGCATCCTGGGCGACGACGAAAAGCGCGAATACCTGACCGCGTGTGTATCGCGGGCGACGAGCCGCGAACTTGTGCTCGACCTGTAAAAACAGTTTCGCCGCGGCGGAGGCATCATGTTCGTACGCTGGATCCGCCGCGCGATAAAACGAATGTCCTGCACGTCAACTACGCTGATCGGTGATTCCGGCTGGTCGCTGATTAATCAGGATGACGACGTAAAAAGCCGGTCACGGTGAAGTCGCGCGTGTCTGCTTTTGGTTCGCCAATGACTCGATGATCTGGTACGCCGCGCTTACCCGTGCGTCGTTGGGAAAGTTCTTGTTTGCGAGGATCACAATGCCCAACTGCTTTTGCGGCACGAACGCCACATAAGCGCCGAAACCGTTGGTCGAGCCGGTCTTGTTGATCCAGACATCGTTGGAGGGCGGTTGCGCCGGCTTGATCTCGGTGACTGGCGTTGCGTTCAACACCATGTCCGGCGAATTGCCTTTCAACAGCGCGTCCAGAGGAACAGGATACGGATACTGTTCCCATATCAGATCCTGCGTCATCGGGCCAGCCTGGAAATAGCCCGTATGCGTGTCCACTATCGCGCGCTGCAGCTTCGGGTCCAGCGCGACCATCTTCATGTTGGCCTGGAGAAAACGCAGCATGTCGGCAGCCGTGGTCTTGATGCCGTAGGCCTCGGACGAAAGTACGCCCGGCTTCATCCTGATGGGCGTGTTGTCTTTGGTGTAGCCCTGCGCGTAGTCCTTCATTCTCGCGGGCGGCACGGTGAGGTAACTGTTGCGCATGCCGAGCGCCGGGAACAGATGCTGGGTCATCAGCGCATCGAAATCCTGATTCATGCTTTTTGCGGTAATCAGGCCAAGCATTCCGATGCCAGGATTGGCATACGTCCGGTACGTTCCCGCCGCATACGCGGGCCGCCATTGCCTGAAGTACTGCAGCAATTGATCGATGTTGTTGACGTTATCGGGCACTTGCAAGGGAAGGCCGCCGGGCGTGTGCGTTCCCAGGTTGAGAAGGCTCACATTGCCGAACGGCGTGTTTTGCAGGGACGGAAGATATTTGCTCGTGTGGTCGGATAACGAGAGGTCGCCGTCGATTTGCGCCTCGGCGGCAAGCGTCGCGGTGAATGTCTTGCTCACCGATCCAAGCTCGAACAACGTGTCGCGCGTGACCGGTTTTCCTGTTTGCACCGATGCCACACCATAGTTGAACACGTGGGTCTTACCGTCGGCAATGATCCCTACCGCCATGCCAGCGATTGCGTATTGTTTCATCAACGGCTGTATTGCGGCGTCCACTTCTTCCTGAATGCTGCCGCGCTGAGGCGTACCCGCCGCGTGGCTCATGGCTGCCGCCGCGCATGAAAAAACGAATGCCGCGATAAAACGTCCTGCTCTCAGTTTCATGTCTCTGGTCCTTGCGGGTTGGAGTTGAGTCAAGGCGAACTACTGAGGCAGGAGTATCCGTGGTTTCCAATGCATCGACTATCGACGATAAGTTATTCGAGGCAATAGAAAATCTATCGCGCCATGATGTCGCAAGGCATCTCAGCGCGTTGTTTTCCTATGCTGCGATCAATGCCCGGGCTGTGCTTCACCCAGCGTATCGAGTTCGGTGAGGACCGCGCCGCTCAACTGAAGTTGCGCCGCTTGCAGGTTCTCGCGCAGATGCGTGAGCGACGAGGTGCCGGGGATCAACAGAATGTTCGGCGAGCGATGCAAAAGCCACGCAAGCGCCACCTGCATGGGCGTGGCGCCCAGCTTTCCGGCAATGCCCAGGAGCGCGGACGATTGAATCGGCGTGAAGCCGCCAAGCGGGAAGAAGGGCACATAGGCGATTCCCTGCGCCGCGAGTTCGTCGACCAGTGCGTCGTCGCTTCTCTGAATCAGGTTGTAGTGGTTTTGCACGCAGACAATCTCCGCTATGCCCTGCGCCTCGGCGACCTGCTTCGAGGTCACGTTGCTCAGCCCGATGTGACGTACGAGCCCCTGGCGCTGAAGCCCGGCGAGCGCCTCGACCTGCTTCGCAATCGAGCCTTCAGCGGGAGCGTGAATGTTGCCCATGCTGCGCATGTTCACGACGTCGAGCGCGTCGAGCCCGAGGTTACGAAGGTTATCGTGGACGCCGCGCGCGATGTCTTCGGGCTCGAACGCCGGTATCCATGAGCCGTCCGCACCGCGATCAGCGCCGACCTTCGTGACGATCACGAGGTCGTCCGGATACGGATGAAGCGCCTCGCGGATGATCTGATTAGTGACATGCGGGCCGTAGAAATCGCTTGTATCGATGTGATTGACGCCCGAATCCACTGCTTCGCGAAGCACGGCGAGCGCCGCGTCCCGGTCCTTCGGCGGCCCGAATACGCCGGGTCCGGCCAGTTGCATGGCGCCGTAGCCCAGGCGGCGCACCGTGCGCCCGCCAAGTGAAAAGGTTTCGCCGGAATTTAAGTTCGGCATGGTGATCTCCTGGAAAGTGTAACCACCAGTATCCAGCCATTTGCGTTGTTCGATAATCCCATCTAAATTGAACGGGTCGTTATAAATATTGAACAATGAATATGGAATTCAACGATCTGGCCGCTTTTGTATCGGTGGCGCGCGCGGGCGGCTTTCGGGATGCGGCGCGCATCAGCGGGGTATCGGCCTCGAGCCTCAGCATCGCGGTGCAGCGGCTCGAGTCGAAACTCGGTTTGCGTTTGCTCAACCGCACCACACGCAGCGTGGCGCCAACGGAAGCGGGGGAGCGTCTTATCGGCAAGCTCACGCCCTTGTTTGGCGAAATGGAAGCCGCGCTGGACGTGCTGAACGGTTTCCGCGACACCCCAACGGGCACGCTCAAGCTGAACGTACCGTCGAGCGCCGCGCGGATTGTTCTGCCAACGGTCATCGCGCCATTTCTCAAGGCTTATCCCGACATACGCGTGGAGGTCGTGGTCGAAGATGGTTTCGTCGACGTGCTTTCGATTGGCTGCGACGCGGGCATTCGCTACGACGAACGTCTCGAGCAGGACATGATTGCCATCCCGATAGGGCCGCGAGTCCAGCGTTTCGCGACCGCCGCGGCGCCCGAGTATCTGGATACACATGGAAGGCCCACGCACCCGCGTGAACTGCTCACGCACGCATGCCTGCGCGGCCAGTTTGCCGGCGGCGCAATGCCAACGTGGAATTTCGAGCGGGACGGCGAGGTGGTGCGGCTGGATCCGCCGGGACCGCTTCTCGTGAGGCCGGGCGCGGCTGTGGACCTTGCCATCAGTACCGCCGTGGCGGGCGTGGGCGTCATCCATCTGTTCGAGGCAATGCTGCGCCCGCACCTGGATAGCGGCGCGCTGGAGCCGATTTTGGAGCCGTGGTGGCAGCGTTTCCCGGGGCCGTTCTTGTACTATCCGGGGCGCAGGCATCTGCCTGCGCCGCTGCGCGTTTTCATTGAATTCGTGAAAGCCAGGCCGACGGAAATGCTGGAGTTTTGATCTGCAACGGGTGTCCCAATTTACAAGCTATCGCTTGTAAATCGTAAATACAGGCTATAGACTGTTATTCAACAATACAGCCTATAACCTGTATTCTGTTCGACCACCGGAGATTTCGCGTGAACCACCCTGTCAAAACGCTGAGCCAGTTGCGGCCTATCCTGCTGGGATTTCGCAAGGCTGCGGGACTCACGCAGGCAATGGTGGCCAGTCATCTCGGTGTCACCCAGCAGACATACGCCCAACTGGAGGCCAATCCCGAAGCAGTCAGCGTCGAGCGCTTTTTCAAGGTTTTGCGCGTACTGAGCGTCGATCTGATGCTGACTCAGTCCGATCAACCACAATCAAAGGTCGTCGAGAATCAAAAAGGCGTCGCGCGCTCCGCAAAAAAACCGGCGTCAGCGGGCAAATCCCGTGACAAAGACGGCAAACCGGTCACCGGGCCCGCGACCAAAACCATCGCGCGAAAGGCCGCCCTTTCAGCCTTGAGTTCCGGTCGGGCCGCCGCCAAGAAAAGAGAGAACTGGTAAGCATGGCACGCCGCTCTGAACCAAGCCGGCTCGACCTGTGGATGAACGGTTTGCCCGTCGGTTCCTGGGAGACCACGCCATCCGGCGAGCGGCTCGTGTATCGGGACGATTGGCTCGAGGATCCCCAGGGACGTCCTCTGTCGCTGTCGCTGCCATTTACGCCCGGCAACCAGCCTTATAGAGGGCAGGTGGTGGCAGACTATTTCGACAACCTGCTTCCCGACAGTGAACCCATCCGGCGTCGCATTGCCGCTCGCTATAAAACAGGCGGCACGGCGCCGTTCCAACTGCTTGCCAAGCTGGGGCGCGACTGCGTGGGCGCGGTCCAGATTCTGCTGCCCGGCGAAAGCCCGGTCGATCTTGAAACCATCAGGGGGCGCCCGCTCAGCACGAAGGAGATCTCGCAGCTGCTGCGGGACACCACGTCCACACCGAACATGGGGCAGCACGAACCGCTTGATGATCTGCGGCTGTCCATAGCGGGCGCGCAGGAAAAAACCGCTCTTTTGTGGCATAAAGGCCGATGGATCCTGCCCGAGGGCAGCACGCCCACCACGCACATCTTCAAGCTGCCGCTCGGACTCGTCGGCAACATGCGCGCCGACATGCGCACGTCGGTGGAAAACGAATGGCTTTGTTCAAAAATCGTTGCCGCATATGGACTGCCCATCGCCCGTTGCGAGATGGCGGCGTTCGAGGATCAGAAGGTGCTTGTGGTCGAGCGCTTCGATCGCAGAATGTCGAGCGACACGTCCTGGATCCTGCGTTTGCCGCAAGAGGACATGTGCCAGGCGACGGGCACGCCGGCGCTCAACAAATATCAGTCCGACGGCGGCCCGGGTATTGAGCCGATCATGGACGTGCTCTACGGGTCCGAGCGCGCGCTACAGGATCGCCGCAACTTTTTCCTGGCGCAGATGGTCTTTTGGCTGCTTGCCGCAACCGACGGTCACGCGAAGAATTTCAGCATCGCGCATCTGCCGGGCAACCGGTACGAAGCAACACCCCTTTATGACGTGCTTTCGGCTCATCCGATTATCGGCACGGGTCCGAACAAGCTGGCGGCGCAGCGGGCAAGACTCGCCATGGCGGTACGCAGCAAGAACGTCCACTACCTGATAAACGACATACAACGCCGCAATTGGATCGAACAGGGACAACGCACGGGACTGTCGATACCCGCTGTCGAGCAGATGATCGATGCGCTGACGGACCTTACCGCGAAGGTGATCGACGAGGTGGCGGCGCTGTTACCCCGATCGTTTCCAATGGATCTTGCCGAATCGGTTTTCAAAGGCATGAACCGGTTGAACCGGAAACTGGCCAGGCGCGAATAGGACCGCGGCGCTGCCGGGCACGTGACGTGCGATAGGCAGGTGGCTCAGCCGCCTGGAAAACGCTGCTCGCACTGCTTGCAAAATCCTTTCGTAGATGCGTTGCGTGGTCTTGAAAGACAGCAATGCCGTGTGAGATTGCGCTGCATGACCCGAGGTCCAGGCGGCACGAGCCGGAAAGACGATGCAGCGCGGAAAGTCTCGATATTGCATCTGGGCAGCCATGACCGGGGCATCGTTTGTCGCATCTTTACCTTCAGTAAAGGACTTATCCATGACTCCAACTAGCTCGAGATATCGGTCAAGACTGGCCACCTCGCTTTTCGATCTCTTGAATCCCATCCCGTTCGGACTCTTCGTCGGCGCACTCATTTTCGACATCATCTACGCGATCACAGCCAATGTGTTCTGGGGGAAAGGCGCGGCGTGGCTCGTCACCACGGGACTGTTTTTCGCGATCATTCCACGCCTGATCAATCTCGGCCACGTCTGGTTCGGAGCGCGATATACGGTGAGGAATAACGAGAAACCCGATTTCTGGCTGAACCTGCTCGGGATCATCGTGGCGATCGTGAATGCTTTTGTTCATAGCCGCGATGCTTATGCAATGGTCCCGCTGAACGTCATTCTCTCGGTGATTACCGTGGTCTTGCTAAGCCTCGGACACATCATGCTCGCGTTCGACAAGTTCGGTTTCAAGGAGACGACTCGTGAATAGATCCATCTTGACCAGCGTCATCGCGATCGCCGTCGCAGCCTCGATCAGCGGATGTAACGAGCGCGCCAAGTACGACTCCGAGCATCAGGCCGGCGCGAATCCGCCGTTGCCGAGCGCACAGAATTTCTTCACGCCTCCCATGCAGGTGCCGAAGCACGTTGGCTGGCAGAATAACGAAACACCGAAGGTGCTGGACGGCCTGAAGATCGAAAAGATTGCGTCCGGGCTCCAACATCCGCGGCAGGTCTACGGCCTGCCTAACGGCGACATCCTGGTGGCGGAATCGAGCAGCCCGGATGCCGAGCCCGTTACCACGCCGAAGCAGTTGATCGCCGGCATGGTCCAGAGCCGTTCGGGCAAGGAGGCAAAGGGCGGAAACCGCATTACGCTGCTGCGAAAGCGCGCCGATGGCAGTGGTGAATGGGACAAGCACGTGTTCATCGATCACCTGCATTCGCCGTTTGGCATGCAACTGGTCGGCGACACGCTCTATGTTGCCGATACCGATGCGATCCTGAAATTTCCGTACACCTCCGGCGCAACGGAAATCTCAACGCCTGGAGTCGAACTCGCCGACCTTCCGGACAGGGTCAATCATCACTGGACCAAGGCGCTGCTCGCGAGCCCCGACGGCAAGAAGCTGTATGTCGGCGTCGGCTCGAACAGCAATGTCAGCGAGAACGGGCTTGATGTGGAGTACCGCCGTGCAAACGTGCTGGAAGTCGATATCACGACGGGCGCGAGCCGGATCTTTGCTGCCGGGATCCGCAATCCGACCGGGCTGCAATGGGAACCGGCAACGGGGCGGCTCTGGACGGTCGCGAATGAGCGCGATGAAATCGGCGCGGATCTCGTGCCCGACTATCTGACATCTGTGCAGGACGGCGGCTTTTATGGCTGGCCGTATAGCTATTATGGTCAGAATGTCGATCGGCGGGTCCAGCCGCAGCGTCCGGATCTGGTCGCGAAGGCGATCAAGCCGGATTATGCGATCGGCTCCCACGTCGCACCGCTTGGACTGCTGTTCTATACGGGCAACAACCTGCCGGCGCAGTACAAGGGCGGCGCGTTTATCGGCGAACATGGCAGTTGGGACCGTTCGCCGCTGAGCGGTTATGCGGTCGCCTACGTGGCGTTCGAAAATGGCAAGCCGGTCGGCACGCCGAAGCCTGTGGTCACCGGCTTCGTTTCCGCCGATGAAAAGCAGCTATATGGCGCGCCGGTCGGCCTTGCCCAGGACAAGGACGGTGCGCTCGTCATTGCCGACGACGCCGGTAACACCGTGTGGCGTGTGACAAAGGCGGGAGGCTAGACGCGTGGCTTAGCGACACGGAGATGTCACTCTGTCTGCGAACTCCGGCATGTCCGATCGATCTTCGGAGACGCCGGGGTCGCAGCACGCCAGTTGCATGGGATCGTGTTGGCGGGACACAGGAGCGAAAAAGGAGGCGGCACAATGATCGAAGCCCTGTTTGGCAGCGGACGGGATCTGGACGAGTACCAGATGGCCGCGAGAGGCGTCGCCGTGTTCATATTGGCCCTCGCGTTGATCCGAATCTCGGGTCGCCGGTCGTTTGGCCAGCGCTCGCCGTTCGATTACGTCGTCGCGATCCTGCTGGGAGCGACTCTTTCGCGGGTCATCGTGGGCGCTTCCCCTGCAATCCCGACCGCGGTCGCATCGCTTGTTATCGTGGTGATGCATCGCATGCTTGCATGGGGTTGCGTCCATTCCCGGTGGCTGGAGAAGCTCGTAGGCGGTGTGGAACGCGAGTTGTATCGGGAAGGGCGCTTCAACGAGCGGCAGATGGCGGCTGCACTGGTGACTGCGGCCGACGTACTGGAAAGCAATCGCCGTCAATCAGGAACGCTGGATCTTGCAGGCGTACGATATGTTTTTCTCGAGCGCAATGGAGAAATCAGTATTATCCGCGATCGAAAGTGAGAAACAATTCAATCGATGCAGGCACTGAACCACATTTAGGAGCCGATATGCCGCTGGTCAGAATCAATATCTCGAAAGAGGCCTCTGCCGAAAGCGTTCAAACCATCAGCACCGTTATATACGACGCCATGGTTACCGTCGCGAATGTTCCGGCGCACGACAAGTTTCAGATCATCACTCGCCATGAATCCGACGAACTCGTGTACCCGTCCGAAGGATATCTGGGCATTGATTACTCGCCCGGTATCGTTTTCATTCAAGTGACGTGGAACGCGGGGCGCACAGTCGAGGTGAAGAAGGCCTTTTACAAAGCGGTCGCAGAAGGCATTCATCAAAAGGCGGGACTGCGAATCGAGGACGTATGGATCAGTCTTATTGACGTCCAACGCGAAAACTGGTCGTTCGGGAACGGCGAAATGCAGTACGCGCCCGGCGTCTAGGACGCGCTTGGATCAGGAGGCACCACAGCCGTAGCCGTCGCAGTCGCAGTCGTCGCGGGGGGAGCAGATGCCTTGGCTGCCACCCTGGCTAGCCGCGATTCCTCGAGTTTTTGCGCGCGAACCGCATCTTCAGCCGAAACGCGACCCGCCTCCGCACCGGAGAGATCCACGCGGACGGCATTTTCGACAAGCGCCGTCCAGTAGCGGCTTCCGCGGCACCAGATCTTTATGGCGTCGCGCAGTTCTGCCTGACTCACCTTGAGCTCCGCAATATGTGGGAGCAGGTCTTCAAAAATGCCGATCTTGAGCGCCACCTTGGGCGCGGGATTTTTGGGGAAAGCCGCCGGGAAACGCTTTTGCAACCGCCCGATATGCACCACTACCGGATCCACGGGCTTGGCATTGGGTTTGACGTCCGCCGCCGGTTTCGCCTTCGATACCGCATGGGCGGGTCTGGCGTTCGGTTTGGCATTGGGTTTTGCATTCGCCGCCGGCTTCGCCTTCGAAACGGGAGGCTTTGCCCGAGTACGGTCTGCGCGCGCGGGAGCCTTCGTTCCAGCCGATTTTGAAAGTTGTTCCTTGAGTGCTGCTAGCTGTTCGAATCCCATCACGTCCATCCGGGCAAAAAGAACCTGAATTGTAGCAGTCCCGCGACCTGCAAGCGTTTGCGCGCGGCGAGCGGGGAATTTTCGCCTGCCGTGCGGTATCCTTGCCCGTTGCGCGAACCCATTACGTTCATTTTTCAATGCCCAAGCTTCTTTTCGATGCCGTGCTTTTCGACTGCGACGGCGTGCTCGTCGATTCGGAACCCATCACCAATCGTGTACTGACCGCCATGCTGGCCGAACTCGGATGGCATCTGAGCATCGAGGAGACGATGCGGATCTTCGTCGGCAAGGCCGTGAAAGACGAGGCGCCGCTCATTGAAGCGCAGACGGGCGTGAAAATCACGGAGCAATGGCTTTCGCAGTTTCGGGAGCGGCGCAATGCCGCGCTCGATCGCGAACTGATCGCCATTGCCGGGGCGCTGCGGGCTGTGCAGCACGTGCACCGCGAATTCGACGGGCGCATTGCGGTGGCGTCAGGGGCCGATCGCCTCAAGGTCGAGATGCAGCTCTCGAAGGTCGGCATGATCGACTACTTTCATGGCCGCATATTCAGCGGCCATGAAATGGCGCACAGCAAACCGTACCCGGACGTTTATCTGGCCGCGGCCAAAGCGCTGAATGTCGATCCCGCGCGCTGCGCTATCGTGGAAGATACGGTCACGGGCGCGACCGCGGGCATTGCCGCGGGCGCTACTGTGTTTGGATACAGCCCGCACGCGGAAGGCCATAGCGGGCCGGAAGCACTTCGCCAGGCGGGCGTGGTGCAGGTCTTTCAGAATATGGCCGAATTGCCCGCCTTACTTGCGCAATGGCAGAGCCGGGCCGCCTGATACTTTCCGCTGGCTTT
Source organism: Caballeronia sordidicola (assembly GCF_001544455.2). Lineage (GTDB taxonomy): Bacteria > Pseudomonadota > Gammaproteobacteria > Burkholderiales > Burkholderiaceae > Caballeronia > Caballeronia sordidicola. The sequence continues at coordinate 33,156 of NZ_FCOC02000014.1, read as the reverse complement.
CACTGGTAGCGCGTTATGGCTTGCGATCCGCGAGTTCCTCGAGCAAGGTTGCCGACGGAACAAAGAACAGTCCGCCCGTGACCGCGCGGCTGTAATCGAGAAGCCGGTCGTAGTTGCCGGGCGGCCGTCCGACGAACATGTTCTCGAGCATCTGCTCGACAGGTTCCGGCGAACTGGCATAACCAATGAAATAGGTTCCGAACTCGCCTGCGCCCGGGCGGCCGAAGGCCATGTTGTGACGCAGGATCTTCACTTCCTGGCCGTCCTTTTCAATCGTGGTCAGTGAGCTGTGCGAGGAACTTGGTTTGATCGCCTCGTCGAGTTCGACATCGGACAATTTCTTGCGTCCGATGATCCGCTCCTGCGCCTCGACCGGAAGCGATTCCCACGCGGCCATGTCGTGCAGGTATTTCTGCACGATCACGTAGCTGCCACCGGCGAAGTCACGATCCTGATCGCGAATCAGGGCAAAGTCGACCGCTTCACGGCCGCGCGGATTCTCGGTGCCATCGACGAAACCGACCATGTCGCGCAGATCGAAATAGCGAAAACCGTGCACTTCATCCACGACCGATACCGCATTGCCCAGGCGTGTCATCAGTTGGGTCGCGAGTTCGAAGCAAAGATCCATGTGGTCGGCGCGAATATGCAGCAGCAGGTCGCCCGGCGTGCCGATGGCGTGGCGCTTGCCCTCGCCGAACTCGCGGAACGCGTGCAGGTTCGCGGGGCGGGGCGCGCCAAAAAGCGTATCCCAGACGCCCGCGCCAAAACCGCAGACGCACGACAACTCGCCCGTGGGCGCGCGCGTGCCGACCGCACGGACGAGCGCTGCTACGTCACCGCAGATCGAGCGCACTGCGGCGGCGTTGTCCGGACCGGGATTGAGCGTGGCGACAATGAAGATCGCACTGCGAGTAATGGCGTTGCATACGGCTTGCGGTTCTGGAATGTCGGTCGGCATTGGATGATTTGTCCCGGCGCGTCAGGATTGTCGGCAAACTCGAACAAGCGTGGCCGCCGGAAATCCTGTGATTGAAAGAATCGGTTAGTTTCTGTTGTCCTGCCAAGATTAACGAATTCCTTCAATCGGCGCGAGCGGCCATCGCGACAATAAACGCGTCGCTCAGGACCTGAACGCCTTGTCACCCAGCAGATAGTCGATGGAAATCCGCCCCGGTCCCCATGCCGCGATTCCGAGCGCCATCGCCAGCCAGGTCAGGTGGATCGGCCAGCCTTCCGGCACCGTCAGCTCGATGATGCAGGTCATCAGTATCAAACCGGCTGCGGCGAAGCGGGTGCCAAATCCAAGGACCAGCAACACCGGGAACATCACCTCGCCGCAGCCCGACAGAAATGCGAATATGGCGGGGTGAGGAAACGCATACGGCCCTCCGGGAAGGTGCAGCTTGAACTCCTCTGTGAACAGGTCGATTGCCGTATCGTTCAGTTGAAGGAATCCGTGCCATTTGAGAATGCCCGACTTGTAGAACGGCACGGCAAGCGCCACGCGCAGCACGAGTTGAACGAGCCACGGTTGGGCGAGCCGCTGGACTTGCCGCCTCGCCGCGCCAATCGCCGATATGGCTGCGCCGGGAAAAGAAAGGCTCATAACTTGTCTGTCCGGCATCTTGATCATTCTCCAGGTTGAATTGCAGTGAACACGCCGGCTGAGATCATTCCGGCCAGATTGGCGTGGAGATCGAAGGCAGGGGCGTCTTCAAATGCAGCAGCGATTGCGTCGCCGAGCGATGCGTTATCGAGTAGATGAGCGAGGAATACCGCGCCGCCAGCCGGCAGGCGCGAGACGATCACTTCATGACCGGGCCGCGTCACGAGAGCGTCCTCCGGTTCGCTTGAGCAGAGTGGCGAAACGGGACCATCGGTCCGGTTCATTGCGAAGATCGCGACGGCGGGATAGCTTGAGCGCACGATCCGCGTGGCCGGATGCGGCGTGAAACGTATTTCGGCCAGCAACGCAGGGTCGATGGACCCAAGCGCTTCCGCCGCAAGCGCGGGAAGGTCGGCGGCGTGATAAGCATCCAGCCAGGCGCGCTCGATACGCGCCGTATCGGCTAGCCAGGGCATGTTGCGGGCATGGTCATAGGACGCAATGAACGCGGGGAAATCGCGTCCGTACTCGAACAGCAACGGCGACACCGGCGGTGTTTCGCGAACATGAAATCGGGCCATCGCCCTGAAGAAATCGATGCCGGTAATGCGCTGTATCGCGGGATAGATTGCGGCGAGTGCATCGATCAGGCTCACCGTGACGTTGTTTCGATAAACGTTGTAGCGCCTGATCACCCCTTTGCCCACGGGAGCGACGACATCTTCCGGCGCAGCAGCCGCCGGGTTTGTCAAACCCGGCGCGAATGCCGTGGCGAAATCGTGCAGGGGAATTTCAGGCCTCACGATCGTTCTCCCCACTAAGCGCCATAGCGTTTTCTTCCATGATGGCGCGAGCCATCAGCGCCTGGGCGCGCAATACGGGCCAGTCGGGAAGCTTGCTGTCCCACTCGATCAATGTGGGCCTAGGTCCGATTCGCGAGACGACATCCGTATAGAGCTTCCAGACTGGATCGGAGACGGCGCGGTCGTGGCTGTCGATGAGAAGCCGTTCGTTCTCGTCGTCCTCTTGTTCGTCATGTCCGGCAAGGTGTATTTCACCAACGTGTTCAAGTGGAAATTCAGCCAGGTATGCCGAGGCCGAAAAGCCGTGGTTGTTCGCTGAGACAAATACGTTGTTGATGTCGAGCAAGAGACCGCAGCCGGTGCGTTGCGCGACTGCTCGAAGGAACCCGGTCTCGCTCATTGTCGATGAAGCGAAGGCGACATATGTCGACGGATTTTCCAGCAATATAGGATGCCTGATTGCTTCCTGAACTTGCGTGACGTGTTCGCATACCCTGTCGAGCGTTGGCCTTGTATACGGCAAGGGCAGCAGGTCGTTGAAGAACGTTCCGCTGTGGGACGACCACGCCAGATGTTCCGATACCAGCTCGGGTTCGTAACGCAACACCACGTCCCGGAAGCGCGCGAGATGAACCGGATCCAGTGCGCCGGGTCCGCCAACGGACATGCACACGCCGTGAACGGATAGCGGATAGTCGCCACGAATGGCCGCAAGCGCCCGGTGTGGCGGGCCGCCCGCACCCATATAGTTTTCCGCGTGGACCTCGAAGAATCCATCGGCGGGTCCGTCCGCGAGAATCGCAGGCAGGTGATCGTGCTTGAAACTGGTCCCTGCAAGTGTCATGGCGCCGGAGCCCGCACGAATGGAGCGGCTCGGGCCACGCACTGCAGTTGGCTTCGTGGAATTGTCCATGGCCGCTCGCATTCGTTTTATCGTTCGCTGGATCAGGACTTGAGCGGCGTCAGCGAGCCATGGCCGCCGCCCGGCACCTGGATATTCGTGCAGGTGCCCCCTTGAACGAACTTCCACGAATTGCCCTGAAAATCCATCGCGGACGTGCCCTGACATGTCGTGCCGGGGCCTGCCGCGCAGTCGTTTTGTCCCTTCAGGGCAACGCCATAGCACTTCTCCTTGTGCGCCGCCATGGCTGCGCTTTCTTCGCCCTTTGTGAGCGGCGCCGCTTGAGCAACCGATGCAAGCAGGCTCGCTACAACGCCAGCGAGAAGGGAGGCACTAACAGTGGTCTTTGCGGACATTGAATCTCTCCAGTAGTTGAATTAGACGGTACCCGTCGCGGGTACGTTATCTATTTCGCCGCCTGCCGATGTCCGGTTACAGAGATTCAAATTTTTTTTCTTTACGAGCCGATGCAGACCGGATTTTTGCTGTGCACAGCTTCACCCGAACCGGAGAAAATCGCGCGGCGGTATTCACCGTGTACATAGGAAGATCAGATGCCGGCTGTCATCTAGCATGTGACGTGATCGAGAGAACTCCGGACGCCGGGCAACGGCGAACATGCGCGAACCAACGGGAGCGCCAATGAAGACCTTGAAGTGCGGCGGGGCGGCGGCTGTTCTGGCGGCGCTCCTGTTCCCGGCAGTCAGTGCGTCTGCAATCGCCGATACGCTGCCCGGCACGGGAAAGACCGTCCGTTATGTGCAGGCCGACAGCCTTGGCGCAAATTACGTCGCGGACCAGATCGTGGCAAAGGCCATGCAGTCGCTTGGTTACGACGTGAAGCTCAGCACCATGAACATCACGCTGTTCTTTGCGGCGGTGGCGCAAGGAGACGTGGATCTCTCAACCGATGTGAACCTTCCCCAGCGCGAGCCGGAGTTTCGGGCTGTGGAGAAGCAGGCTGAAATCATCGGCACCGGGTTTATCGCCGGGGCGGGGTGAACGGCTACATGATAGACAAGAAGACAGCCGATGCTCACCACATCACGAGCCTCGAGCAGATGAAAGATCCGGATGTCGCCGGGCTGTTTGGTGAAGGCGGGAAGGCCGAGCTGATCAGTTGCGATCCCGGCTGGAGCTGTGCGGACGTGGTGAACTATCAGGTCAAGAAATTTGGACTCACGCAAAACGTCCACGTCGTGAGCGGCAAGTATGAAGCGTTGATGACCGACGTGGTCTCGCGCATCAAGTCCGGCTCGCCCGCATTTTTCTATGCGTGGAGCCCGTCATGGGTCACAAGCGGTCTTGTCCCGGGCAAGGACGTTGTGTGGCTCCCGGTTCCCGCGGATGCCTTGCCGCCCAGGATGCCCAACAGCGGGTCGGCGCTTGTCAAGGGCGTGGTCGGCTGTGCCGGAGGCGCCGATCCATGCCACATGGCAATGGCGTCCTGGAACGCGGGTTCGGTGGCGAACAGGACGTTCGCTTCCGCCAATCCGGGTATCAAGGCGCTGATCCAGCAGATCAAGTTTCCGCCCACGGTCTGGGCTGACTGGGAGTCCGCGATCAGCAAGGAACATAACTCGACCGGACTGTATTCCCGTCTCGCCGATCAATGGCTGGCCGCGAACCGCACGCTGTTCACCCAATGGGTCGGTGCGGCACGCGCCGCGCAATGATTCAACCCGCATTCAAGGAGAACCCATGACGGACGTACTCGCGCGCATTCTCGACATGAGCGAAGAATTCGTCGCCTTGCGCCATCGCATTCACGCTCGCCCTGAACTCTCGCTCGAGGAGCATGAAACCAGCAATCTCGTCGCGGAACGTCTTCATGCATGGGGTTATGAAGTGCATCGGGGGCTTGCGAAAACGGGCGTGGTCGGCACGCTGAAAGTGGGCTCCGGCTCGCGCCGTCTTGGCCTGCGCGCGGACATGGACGCACTTCCGATTATGGAGTCGACGGGCCTTCCTTATGCGAGCCAGCGAGAAGGCGTGATGCACGCTTGCGGCCACGATGGCCACACGGCAATCCTGCTTGGCGCGGCGCGCTATCTAGCGGAAACCCGCCGGTTTTCCGGCACCCTGAACCTGATCTTTCAACCCGCTGAAGAACGCTATTGCGGCGCGAAGATCATGGTCGACGAAGGGCTGTTCGACAAATTCCCCTGCGACATGGTGTTCGGTTTGCATAACCGGCCGGGCGAACCTGTCGGCAAGTTCGGTTTTCTGCCTGGCAGTTTCATGGCTTCGTCCGACACTGTCTATATCAGCATCCAGGGAAAGGGTGGCCATGGCGGACGGCCGCATCTCACATCCGACCCGATTGTCGCCGCGGCGCATGTGGTGATCGCGCTGCAGACCATCGTCTCACGCAATATGGACCCGCTCGATACCGCCGTGATCAGTATCGGCGAGATTCATGGCGGGACCGTCTCCAATGTCATTCCAGACGTTGTAAAGATGACGCTTTCGGTTCGCGCGCTGCGGCCCGAGGTGCAACGATTGGTGCATGACCGGCTTATCGAACTTGTAGAGACTCAGGCATCGGCGTTGGGGTGTACGGCGAAGGTGGATTATCAATGGGGATGTCCGGCCGTTGTCAACGACCCCGCTGCCACGGAATTCGCCCGCCAGGTCGCGTACGATTGGCTAGGGGAAGACGGGCTGATACCCGACATGCGTCCCACGGCGGGCGCGGAAGATTTCTCGTTCATGCTGCAGGCGGTTCCCGGTTGCTACTTCATAGTGGGCAACGGTACGGGCCCGGCACATAACACGGGTGGCTGCATGCTGCACAACGCCGGCTACGACTTCAACGATGCGGCCTTGCCGACCGCCGCGACGTATTGGGTAAAACTCGCCGAGCGCTTTCTCGCCGAGCGGTAAGACAGCGTGCAATGCGCCGCGTACGGGGGCGCATTGCACGTTCGAGGCGTAATAGCGCGATTGAAATGGAAGGCTCCGTCAGGACGACCGCCTGACGGAGCGAGGCGACGTGTCAGGCAAGGTCGAAACGGTCGAGGTTCATCACCTTCACCCATGCTGCGACGAAGTCGCGGACGAACTTTTCCTGCGCGTCTTCTGCTGCATAGACTTCACTGAGCGCCCGAAGCTGGGAATGTGCGCCGAAAATCAGATCGACGGGAGTGCCGGTCCATTTTCTTTCACCAGTCTTCCGGTCCCGTCCTTCGAACAAGTCCCTGGCCGACGAGAGCGCTTGCCACTCCGTGCTCATGTCGAGCAGGTTGCGGAAGAAGTCGTTGGTCAGTGCTTCCGGTTTGTCGGTGAAGACGCCATGCGGGTTCTTACCGGCATTGACGTTCAGCACACGCAAGCCGCCGATGAGCGCCGTCATTTCCGGAGCGGTCAAGCTCAGCAATTGCGCCTTGTCGATCAATAACGCTTCCGCTGGAACCTTGTACTTGCCCTTCAGATAATTGCGGAAACCATCGGCGACCGGTTCCAGCGCGGAAACGGATTCCACGTCGGTCTGTTCCTGCGAGGCGTCCATTCGGCCCGCCGTAAAGGGCACGCTCACCTGATGCCCGGCATTTTTCGCCGCCTGCTCAATGCCGGCGCCGCCCGCCAGAACAATCAAGTCGGCCAGTGAAATCTTCTTGCCGCCGGCTTGCGCGCCGTTGAACTCGCTCTGGATGCCTTCGAGGACCTTCAGTACCTTCGACAACTGCTCGGGCTGGTTGACGGCCCAGTCCTTCTGCGGCGCGAGGCGGATGCGTGCGCCGTTGGCGCCGCCGCGTTTGTCGGAGCCACGGAATGTGGACGCCGACGCCCAGGCCGTCGATACCAGTTCAGAGACAGATAGTCCCGACGCCAGGATCTTCTGCTTGAGTGCGGCGACGTCCGCTTCCTCGACCAGCGCATGGTCCAGCTTCGGAATCGGGTCCTGCCAAAGCAACTCTTCGCTTGGTACTTCCGGTCCAAGATAGCGTGCGCGCGGTCCCATGTCGCGATGCGTCAACTTGAACCACGCGCGGGCGAATGCGTCGGCCAACTCATCGGGATGTTCCCAAAAATGCCGAGAGATTTTCTCGTAGGCGGGATCGAAGCGCAGGGAGAGATCGGTGGTCAGCATCGTCGGAAGCAGTTTCTTCGACGGATCGTGAGCGTGTGGAATAATTGCGCTGGCGCCTTTGGCGACCCACTGATTGGCGCCAGCGGGACTCTTGGTCAGTTCCCACTCGTGACCAAACAGGTTTTCAAAGAAACCGTTGCTCCATTGCGTTGGCGTGCTGCTCCAGGTGACCTCCAGGCCACTGGTGATGGTGTCGCCGCCCTTGCCGCTGCCAAAGCTGTTCTTCCATCCAAGCCCCTGGTTCTCGAGATCGGCGGACTCGGGTTCGGGACCTACGTTCTCGGCAGGACCCGCGCCGTGCGTCTTGCCAAACGTATGGCCGCCTGCGATCAGCGCGACAGTTTCCTCGTCGTTCATTGCCATGCGCGCGAAGGTTTCACGGATATCGTGCGCTGCGGCAACTGGATCCGGATTACCGTCGGGACCTTCCGGATTGACATAGATGAGGCCCATCTGCACGGCGCCCAGTGGATTTTCCAGGTTGCGTCCGTTATCGGTACGGCTGGTTTCTTCACCGTGCTTTTCTTCGTCGGCGACAATAACGCCTCCGTCTTCGTTATTGCCTGCAGCTCCCTTGCCATAACGCACGTCGCCGCCCAGCCAGGTCTTCTCGTTGCCCCAGTAGACGTCCTGATCCGGTTCCCACGTGTCCTCACGCCCACCCGCGAAACCAAAGGTCTTGAATCCCATGGTCTCGAGCGCGACGTTGCCCGTGAGAATCAACAGGTCGGCCCACGAGATCTTCTGACCATATTTCTGTTTGATCGGCCAGAGCAGGCGGCGGGCTTTATCCAGACTGACATTGTCCGGCCAACTGTTGAGCGGTGCGAAACGCTGCTGGCCGCGCCCGGCACCGCCGCGACCATCGCCGATACGGTACGTGCCTGCGCTGTGCCAGGCCATGCGGATAAATAGCGGGCCGTAGTGGCCAAAGTCCGCGGGCCACCAATCTTGCGAATCGGTCATCAGCGCTGCAAGGTCCTTCTTGACTGCAGCCAGATCAAGGCTCTTGAAGGCCTCGGCGTAGTTGAAGCTGTTGTCCAGGGGATTGGACTTGCTGGAGTGCTGGCTGAGCAAGTCTACCCGCAGTTGTTTCGGCCACCAGTCACGGTTCGTCGTGCCGCCGCCCGCGGCGTGATTGAACGGGCACTTTGCTTCATTTGACATGCGTTATCTCCTTGAGAGGGACCTATCCACCGATTGTTTTTTTAAGGATGCACGTTTTCATAGTGCATCGCATCAATGAGCCTGGCGCGTAGCGCGCTTGGAAGATTGAAGAATACTCAGGCGAAAACTACTACTGCGGCACCTAATGTTTGACGTTGCTGAACAGGCGCCATTCGTTCTGACGAGCCTACTCCAATCAAATATAAACGCGTGTGACGGTCCACAGAAGTAGATTAGTGCAATGCCCTTGATAGGTCACGGCTATATCGCGGGATTCTTGATGGCGGTCGATGTACACAAGCAAATCATGGCGCCTTCTAGCAGGCCTTTTGAAATTGCGTACCTAACTGAAGTTGCTTTCATCCGTTTGACACAATGCAGCAACAGCGGATCACCAAGTCTTGATCTGCTGCCACCAATGAGCGCTGCATATCACAGGGTTAACCACATCATGATGGGACTCGATTGGAAACTTTCGCTGCGCGGACTAATTTACGGATAGCACAAAGGCGTCGATAGCAAGCATTGCAGATGCAAAGGCCATGTTGTGCGTGCTATCCCGGCGCCAAACGATGAGAAGTAAAAGACCATCGCTTTACAAACAATAGAACCCCGGAGGCCACGCACATGGTCAAGGTAGTGGGCAAACTTCTTACCGTGTTCCAACGAGATGGCGAAACAGTCGTGCGAGCGCTCGAACGCTCGGAATATCCTTCGGCAATCAAGGACATTGTTCGGTCTTCCCGTTGTGGCTTGTGCAATGTATGGTGCGTACTCGAATCGGGCAACGTTGCTGAAGCAATATTCGGATGTCAGAGCGACGATTGCGCCGACGACTGTGTCCTGACAAAGCATGTGATCGGTGACGAAACCTATTGGGCATGCCAGTGCGTCGCTAAAAAACCCCCGGAGAATATTATTCCGTTGCGCCGGCCTGCTAATCATTTACCGAGTTGCAGAAAACCACGCTATTAAGGATCGCAAGCTTGCATAAGATTGCTCCTGTCCGGTTTGGCTGTTGCCGGCTGACTGCATGGTGCAATTTTTTGTATCAGACAACCGGGCGGATACACTACGATACAAACACCTATTCAAGTCGCGCTATAAAGTAGCCATACCTCATCACCGGGATCTTTATGAGCGACGATGGCCTGAAAGGCTCGTGCCACTGCGGAGCCGTCAAATTCGAGGTTCATGCACCTGTAACCCCGGCGGCGCGCTGCAATTGCAGCTTGTGCCGGCGCAAAGGCGCGCTGATGACTCCGCCGTTCGCCGCGAATCAATTGGCGATACTGCAAGGGGAGGACGCGCTCTCGCAGTATCAGTTCAACACGCGGACAGCTAAGCACTTTTTCTGCAGGCATTGTGGTATTTATCCGTTTCATCAAACGCGCACGAATCCGCAGCTTTGGCGCGCCAATATCGGCTGCCTCGAGAGCATTGATCCGTATGCGCTAGAGGCGGCTATCTCGAATGGAGCAAGCCTCTCCGTAATGGAGGACGCATGAAACGCCTGTTTGCGATTCTTGCCTTCGTGGCCGGCGGTTTGGCCGCCGAGCTGGCGCATCCGGTCCAGTGTTCGTTGATCCACGCAAGCAAGGTGCAGACGAAACGTCGAAAGAGTTGATGCACGGATGAATACGATCGACCACATACTGATTGTCGACGACGACCGGGGTATTCGCGAACTGATCGCGGGCTACCTCGATAAAAGCGGCATGCGCGTTTCGCTCGCCGCTAACGGACGCCAGATGTACAGCGTCCTGGAAAACGGCGCGCCCGACTTGATCGTCCTCGATCTGATGATGCCCGGCGAAGACGGCCTGGTGATCTGCCGCGAACTGCGGGCTGGCAAGTTCCGCTCGGTGCCAGTGCTGATGCTGACCGCGAGAGACGAAGAAGCCGACCGGATTCTCGGCCTGGAAATGGGCGCCGACGACTACTTGCCCAAGCCGTTTGCGGTGCGCGAACTGCTTGCGCGTATTCGCGCGGTGCTGCGCCGCGCGCGCATGCTGCCGCCCGGCATGCAACTAAGCGAATCGGCGCAAATGCTCGGGTTCGGCGATTGGCGGCTCGATACGATTGCGCGTCACCTCCTCGATCAGGAAGGCACGATGGTCGCGCTTAGCGGAGCCGAATATCGTCTGCTGCGCGTGTTTCTCGATCATCCCCAACGCGTGCTGACCCGCGATCAGTTACTCAACCTGACCCAGGGACGTCAGGCCGACACGTTCGACCGCTCGATCGACCTGATGGTGAGCCGCCTGCGTCAGCGGCTGAGGGACGTCGCCCGCGAACCTCGCTACATCAAGACGCTGCGCAGTGAAGGTTATGTGTTCTCTTCGGCGGTGAGTGTGATCGAGGAACCGCAATGAACGTGCGCTCATGGCTGCATTGGCCGCGCACGTTGTTCGCGAGGTTGACGGTGATCCTGTTCATTGGTCTGGCTTCAGCGCAGGCGTTGTCGTTCTGGCTCACCATGACCGAGCGCGACCAGAGCATGACCAATGTGATGATGGGCTACATCGAGCGCGAAGTTGTCAGTTCCGTGGCGCTTCTCGATCATTTGCCGGCCAGCGAACGCGCTCAATGGCTGCCGCGCCTTGCGCGCCGCAGCTACGATTTCATTCTTGGACCGGGGGTAAGCGGTGGCACGCTCGACGCCCAACTGTCGGCGCGCGTGGCGCAATCCATTTCCGAAGGCATCGGAACTCGCTATCCGCTCACCGTGAACGCCGTGCCGGGTGATCGCGAGCGTCTTCAGGTACACCTCCGGCTCTCCGACGGCAGCCCCCTGACAATAGACCTGCGTCCCATGCCGAGCACCCCATTGTCGCGTTGGCTGCCCTTGGGGCTGATCCTGCAACTGGTCGTGCTGCTCGCGTGCTGCTGGCTGGCAGTGCGGGTTGCCACGCGCCCCCTGCACGAGTTGGCGGCGGCAGCCGACGGACTCGGCCCGGACCTCAAGGCATTCCGGCTGCCGACAGATGGACCATCGGAAGTGGCGCGTGCGGCGCGCGCGTTCAACTCGATGCAGGACAGGATTTCAATGTACATGACGGAACGCATGCAGATTCTGGCAGCGATTTCACATGACTTGCAAACGCCGATTACCCGCATGCGTCTTCGGGTTGAAGTCATGGATGACGAAGCCGAAAGTGTCAAGCTGCGGCAGGATTTGCAGGAAATCGAGGCATTGGTGAAGGAGGGCGTGACTTACGCGCGAACGCTGCACGGCGCAACCGAAGTGCCGTGCCGGATCGATCCCGATGCGTTGTTCGACAGCCTGGTCTGCGACTACGTCGATGCGGGTCAAGACGTGTGTCTGCAAGGGCGATTCGGCATGCCGCTCACGACGCGTCCACAGGCTTTGCGCCGCATTGTTGGTAACCTGGTGGACAACGCGCTGAAGTTCAGCGGCGTTGCGGAGATCAATGTGGCGGCATCGTCCGACGGAAAGGCGACCGTCACGGTGCTGGATCGCGGACCGGGGATCCCCGAGCAGTCGCTGGAGGCGGTTTTTCAACCGTTCTACCGGATCGAAACGTCGCGTAATCGCAATACGGGCGGTACGGGTCTTGGCCTCGCCATCGCGCGCCAGCTCGCACTCGCGATGGATGCGACGCTCTCGCTTCACAATCGTGCGGGTGGTGGCCTGGAAGCGAGGTTGATGTTGAAAACAATGCATTAGTGATCATGGAAAGTGCTGACGTGTAGGGTCATATCGATCAGGTTTCCTATCTTCTGATTTCCCGGAGCGTCACCTTCTTGCGGTCTTTGAATGTCGAGATAGTCGCGGCCGGCACGCGCAGATCCCCCGCGTCGTCAAAAGAAATCTGGCCGGTAACACCTTGGAAATCGACATTGCGAAGTGCGTCGACGATTTTTCCCGATTCCGCCGATTGCGCCTGGACTACCGCGTGATACACCGCCATGGTCGCGTCGTAAGCGTAGGGCGCGTAGAGTTGCACGTGCTCCCGGAATTTCGCATGGAACTTCTTTTCGAAGGCGAGACCGCCCGGCATGGAAGAAAGGCTCAGTCCGCCGTCGGCGCAATACAGATTGCCGGCGAACGCCTCGCCCGCCAATCTTGGCAGCTCCCGGGTGCACATGCCGTCGCCTCCGAGCAATGGCGCGGTGACGCCAAGCCGCTTCATCTGGCGCAGCATGGGCCCGGCTTGCGCATCGACACCTCCAAAAAAAATGGCGTCTGGCCGTTTTTGCTTGAAGAGCGTAAGCGACGCGTTGAAGTCCACCGCTTTATCGCTTGTATATTCGCGCGCCACGATCGTGCCGCCCGCACTACGCGTTGCGTCAACGAATACATCGGCCACGCCTTGACCATAAGCGGTGCGGTCATCGATCACTGCAACGCGGCGAGCGTGCATGGTGTCGATTACATAACGGCTCATGACGGTCCCGAGGAAGTTGTCGTTCGCAAGCACCCGGAACGTCGTGCGATAGCCAAGTCTGGTGAACTGGGGATTCGTGGCGGAAGGCGTAATCTCGGCAATGTTGGCTGCGGCGTAAAGCCTCGCGACCGCGATCGATGTTCCTGAACTCTGATGCCCGACGATCGCGTTCACGCCGTTATCAATGAAACGCTGCGCAATCAATGTCGCAATTCGCGGGTCTCCGGCATCGTCCTGGGCGTCGAGCTTGAAGCCGGTCGGAGTGCCTGCGATTACCGGATGGGAAGCATTGATCTCATCAATAGCAAGCCGGATGCCTTGCTCGATATCTTTGCCAAGATGTGCCTGAGGTCCCGTCAATGCGCCCGCATAACCGATCACCACCACATTGTCCGCCCGGGCTGCCGAGAGGCTCGCCACGACCAGCGCAATGGGGAAGAGCGCCCTTGGCGAATGGTAAGATCTCCACGGCAACCAGCGGAATCGACAAGACATTGTCACCTGTATTTCCATGAAGAGCGCACTGCGGCAATGCATGTTCAAGAAGGCGTAAATCTAATGGTTTGTGTCAGCTGGAGTCAATAGCATGTGCCCGGATAAGCAACTGACTTTCCAACCCATTGCCGGAATGGAAAACGAACTCCTTCAAGTAATCGATGCACTGCCAGGCTTGGTGTGGACCGCGCTCCCCAGCGGCCAAGTCGATTTTCTAAACCGGCGCTGGCGTGAATACACCGGCATGAGTGCGGAAACTATTCTGCAGTGCTGGCAGGATGCCATTCATCCGGACGACTTGCCGGAACTGCTCAAACGCTGGAGCGCCAACCTGAGTTCGGGCGAACCCCAGGAGATGGATGCACGCCTGCGCCGGTTCGACGGAGAATACCGCTGGTTCCTGATTCGAACGCGGCCAGTCCTGGATGCATCCGGGCAATTAGTGAAGTGGTGCGGACTGAATACGGAAATTGAAGACCGGCGGAGGATCGAAGCACTGCTCGCCGGCGAAACAGAACTGCTTGAACTGGTTGCTGCCGGTCGCCCCATGGCGGTCATTCTTGAATGGTTTTGCCGTCTTGTTGAAAGTGTTGCGCCCGGCTGCTATTGCAGCATCGCGTTGCTGCAGCCAGCGGGTACGCATCTTGAGCACGGCGCCGCACCGAGCCTTCCTCGTGAATTCATCGATTCGATTATCGATGGGCCTGCCGAAAGCAACCCATGCGCAAGCGCGGCCCTGTCGAACGAGCAGATCATTGTCTCCGACCTTCTTTCGGACCCCCGGTGGGCGCTCTGTTCCTGGCGGCAAATGGCGCTTCATCATGGAATTCACGCGTGCTGGTCAATGCCCATTGTCGCGGCCAGCGGCAAGGTCACGGGAGTGTGTTCGATACATTACGATGGCCGTCGAAGATCTGCACCGCTCGATCAGGCACTGATAGGGCAGATAGCGCGTATTGCAAGCATTGCGGTTGAGCGGACACAGCACGACGCGACGCTTAAACGAAGCGAAGCGTTTCTCGCGGAGACTCGACGCCTGAGTTCGACCGGGGGCTTTTCCAAGCGTGTGTCGACCGGAGAGATCACGTGGTCGGAAGAGGTGTACCGGATGTTCGAATTCGATGCGGCCAGGCCGGTCACACTCGAATTGATCCGCTCGCGTGTGCATCCCGAGGACCGCGTGTCATTCGACGATATGCTCGAGCGCCAGCAACGCGGTATCGATTACGAGCACGAGTACCGGTTGTTGATGCCCGACCAGTCGGTCAAATACATGCACGTGGTTGCACACGCAATCAGGGACGCAAGCGGGCAGTGTGAGTACATGGCGGCCATTCAGGACGTGACAGAGCGACGCCGGTCCGAAGCGGCATTGATAGAAGCGCGATCGGAACTTGCGAGAGTGGCGAGGGCATCGAGCTTCGGAGTATTGACTGCGTCGATTGCTCATGAAGTGAACCAGCCGCTCTCCGGCATTATCACGAATGCCAGCACGTGCCTGCGCATGTTGGGCGCCGAGCCCCCCAACCTGGAGGGAGCGCGGGAAACTGCGCGGCGTACCATTCGTGACGGCAACCGGGCGTCGGAAGTAATCAAGCGATTACGTGCGCTTTTCTGCAAGACGGACACCACAATCGAAAACGTCGATCTGAACGAGTCCATCGGTGAGATCGTTACGCTTTTCCGTAGCGAACTGCATCGTAGCGGGGTGACAGTGCAGATCGATCTTGCCGGCAATCTGCCCTGCGTTTCGGGCGATCGCGTTCAACTTCAGCAAGTGATTCTTAACCTTTTACTGAATGCGCTGGAGGCGATGAACGGCATTGATGATCGTCCGAGGCGCTTGCTCGTCGTCACTGAACTTGACGCGAACGACATTGTGCGCGTGTCCGTGGCGGATACAGGTGCAGGGTTTGGCATTCACGAGCCGGCGCGACTGTTCGACGCTTTCTATACGACCAAGCCCGGCGGGATGGGCATTGGGTTGTCGGTAAGCAAATCGATTATCGATAATCACGGAGGTCAATTGTGGGCCATCGGAAATGAGAGCGGCGGCGCCACGTTTTCGTTCTCCATTCCTAAGCAATCAAAGCTGCGGAAAGATGGGAACGGCGGGAGTGCGCACTGGATCGCGGGCGTAACGGACAGGCAGCAATCGCCATGAAGAACCTCTCGTTTGCACCGCACAACTTGACTCATCCGGTTCCATCAATTCCATGGCCGCGAATCATTGGTGTCGAAAAGAGCGGCTTTGCATATTGCCGTCTCTGAGTCGATACCAAAGTATCATATCCCTGTCCCCCTACAAAGGTGCATGCTTCATGCTGGCGCGCGTCCGGCCTCGGGGAGCAGTCGGACATCTGACGGCGATCTTTTTGCGGGGGCGCTGGTACTGAATAACCAGCATGTCATGGGGAATCTATGATGGTGTTGCGGTCGCTCGTGTCGGTTGTGGACGATGACGAATCCGTGCGTGAGTCGCTGCCCGATTTGCTGAACGAATTAGGTTTCGCCGCGCAGACGTATGCATCGGCAGAGGCCTTTCTCGCTTCGGACAAGGTTGACGTGACGGGTTGCCTGATTCTCGATATAGCAATGCCAGGAATGTCTGGCCCGGAGTTGGTGCACGAACTTAATCACCTGAAGAAGCGGGTTCCCGTTATATTCATCACCGCGCACGGAGATGGAAAAACCGGTTCGGAATTAATAGGGGCGGGGGTCGTAGCATGTCTGTTGAAACCTTTCAGTGAGAGCGCCTTGCTTGAAGCACTGCATGCGGCGTTCGGGGAGCATTGAATGCACGACGTCGCCGAGCGCATACTTGTTTCTGCTAGTAACCTGTGCATATCGAGCTCGCAGATCATGGAGAAGCCCGTTCCAGTTATATTTATAGTCGACGACGATATCTCCGTTCGCGAGTCTCTGGAATTGCTTGTTTCCAGCGTCGGGTGGCAGCCGAGAACCTTCGCTTCTGCGCAGACGTTTCTCGACCATCCGCTTGTTTGCGTGCCAAACTGCCTGGTGCTCGACGTGTCCTTGCCCGACCTGAATGGTCTGGATCTACAGAGACTAATCAGTGGAAAACGCGCCGGTACGCCCATTATTTTTATAACCGGCAACGGCGATGTGCCCATGACGGTCCAGGCCATGAAAGCCGGAGCAGTCGACTTCCTGACCAAGCCGTTCAGCGACGAGGCTTTAATAAACGCTATCACCCACGCTATTGAATGCAGTGCGATGGCGCTTGCAGACGAAGCGCAATTGTGTGAGCTACGCGAAGGCTACGAGTCGCTCACCCCGCGAGAGCGCGAAGTCATGGCATTTGTCGTTGCGGGCCGATTGAACAAGCAAGTGGGTGGCGAACTGGGCATCAGCGAAATTACCGTAAAAGCTCATCGCGGCAACGTCATGCGAAAGATGAAAGCCGCGTCGCTGCCGGAGCTGGTCATCATGGCCGCGAAGCTACATCTGCCGGTCGAGTCAAAGCGCTGAGACTTGATTTGTCCATCGGCTCATTCGAGCATGCGGGTCATAGCCGCGAGACAAAAGCGGTGCGAGCTCCGACCAATACTTAAGTATCGACCGACACCATCGTCCAATAGAAGGCATTTCTTTATCGCGCTCTAATTTGCGGCGTCGACTATGTGCATTTTGTCGCGTCCTGCTTTTCAAATGGAGCTGCCGATGCTGAATACATTGCCTTTTGCGAGATTGCTATTTTACGTGCTGTCGGCTATCGCGGTGCTGGGTCAGGCGTGTGCGATGGTTGCAATGTCGTTGCTGCCAGACATTCCCGCAGTCGTCTGGATGGCTTTGGCTACGGTTCTTCAGTTGATGGTTATCGGCCTGTTCGCTTCCTATATTGACGGACTAATTGGCCGTTCAATTGCATGTCTCACCGAAGCTGCCGGTCATCCGGTTACTGACCACGCTGTCCGGGACTTGCCGGAGAAAGGCCCCAGAGAAATGGTGCAGGCGATTCGGGCTTTCAAGACCCTCAATGAACGGCTAGTCCGCGGTACGGCCGAGCGCATCGAGGTCCTCGCCGCAATTTCGCATGATCTGCAGACGCCGATCACCCGAATGCGCCTGCGTGCCGAAATGCTGGAAAGCAAGCAGGAAAGCACCAGGCTTTTACAGGACCTGGACACCATGCACGCGCTGGTCAAGGAGGGCGTGACCTATGCACGCACGCTTCATGGCACCACGGAGCCGCCGTCTCGCATTGACTTGCGCGCTCTGCTTGAAAGCATTGTTTCAGATTATGAGGACTCCGGAGATCATGTCTCACTGGAGTCGCGCATTGAAGAACCGGTCATTACGCTACCTAACGCGTTTCGCAGGATACTGGCAAACCTCGTCGATAACGCGTTGAAGTTCGGCAGCGCGGTGCGCATTCACGCGCGCAAGGGGTCATCCGGGCTTGTGATTTCGGTGTTGGACAACGGTCCGGGGATTCGGCCGGATCAACTGGAAAACGTGTTCAGGCCTTTCTATCGCGGTGAGTTGCGCGGAGACCGGGACGTTGTGGGATCAGGTCTTGGGCTTGCAATTGCTCGCCAGCTTGCGATAGCCATGAATGCGGATTTGCGGCTATATAACCGCAATGAAGGAGGGCTCGAAGCGCGGCTGACCATGAACTACTCACCCGGTGTTGAGGGATCAGTTGCGCTATCTCATGTTACTGACGGATACCGGGCTGGAGGATTTTGCCCGGGACGTGCGGTTTCCGCGATGGGTAGTAGTCAAGGCGCAGCTGACCTCACGGGCCTCCTGCTGTCGTCCAGACGGTAATAAAAGATATGCGCGGGACGAATGAGCAGATGCGGAGCCGTCAGACGGTACATTTCGATACGTTGCGGACATACCCAGGATACATCCTATGTTTCTAATTGCTATACGGCGTCGAGCAGGTTCACGCCCGACGTAGTGCTCGCTCGCGAAAATAGCAGCGACAGTATGGTTTCCATCGATCACGCGATTTTTTTCAGACTAAGCCAAGGATCAAATCATGAAACTTCGACAACTCGTTGTGAGCAGCGGCTTTACCATCGCTGTTGCGGCTTTTGCATATGCGCCTGCATTCGCGGCGGACTCGGCGGCTGGCGGGTCGGACAGTACCTCAGCGGTCAGCGCGCAGGAAACCCCGACCAGGAAATCAGTTCGGGTAGCTAATCGTGCATTTTCAAAGACCGTTCAAAAAGCCATTTTCAAGACCAGGGGCCTCGAGCAAGCAACGATTTCCGTCTTCGGCAATGCGAAGACGGGACACGTGACGCTGGCTGGCCAGATCACAAGCGAGGACCAGGATGGTCTGGCTGTCGATGCAGCGAAGCAGGTTCCGGGCGTAACGTCGGTGAACAGCAAGCTGACGCTGCGCGAGCAAGGCGGAAGCTAAAGCGGTGCGCCGGCCGGTTTGCGGCAATGCCACCGCTGTATTGAAACGGACAGACGTAGTGTGGCTTATGTCTGCTTCCTGGCGGGGATGCCCTTCCTGTCGCAACCGGCTCAGATACGTTCGGATACGGAGCATGCGTGTGGACGCCGGACAAGCGACGTGGTGGTTTGTATCGTATATGTCGCGGACCGCAATGGATACATTGGATTGCGCAATGACCGGCTACTGAAATCTACCCGATACACGAGAGTGCCGGAATACGGCACATGACTTGACGCATCGTTGTGCGTGACGTTCGATGCCGGTCTGACCAACCGTCTACTGTGTGGATACTGATCTCATGCTACTGATCATCATTGCGTTTGCGGGCGGTGTGTTCACTGTCCTGAGCCCGTGCATTCTGCCTGTCGTCCCGTTCGTATTCGCACGCTCCGACAAGCCATTCGCGACGGGCCGCTTGCCGTTTCTTCTCGGCCTTGCAGGCACGTTTGCGCTTGTGACAGGCCTCGGCACAGCCGGTCTGAGCGGGGCTGCGCAATTCAGCGAGTATGGGCGCTGGATTGCGCTGGCACTGTTTACGGTGTTCGGCGTGTCACTGTTGTTTCCCGAGAGTACGGCGAATCTGTCACGCCCATTGTCAGACCTTGCCGAGCGCTTCGTTTCGCGCTCGCAGAACGATGGCGCGACACGCCGGATCGGTTCCGCTATCTCGCTTGGCGCCGCGACCGGCCTGCTATGGGCGCCCTGTGCCGGACCCATTCTCGGACTGATCCTGACCAGTGCGGCTTTGCATGGTGCAACCTGGCAGACCGCGGTGGCGCTTGTTGCCTATGCCGGAGGCGCAGCCTGCTCGCTGGCAGTGGTGTCCGGGCTTGGCAAGCGTTCGCTGGATATGCTCAAGCGTTCTTTCGGCTTCGGCGAGGGTCTGCGCCGTGCAATGGGCGCGTTGGTGCTGCTCGCCGTTGGCGCGATCTCATTGGGCGTCGACACACGGATTCTCGCGTATATTCCATCCGGGTCAACGACTGTCATCGAGGCGAGGTTGGTCAGCCTCGTCGAAACGAGAAAGCTGGCAGGCAAAGGGCCGCAAGCGGCCCGGATGATGCGGGTGTCAATGGACGCCGCGCTGCCGGTTCAGGGACACCTGCCATCGCTTGACGGCGCGGCGACGTGGCTTAACAGCACACCGCTTTCGACCGACGCATTGCGCGGCAAGGTCATCGTAATCAACTTCTGGACGTACTCGTGCATCAATTGCCTGCGCACCTTGCCATATCTGAAGACGTGGGCGCAGCGCTACCGCGACGACGGCCTGGTGGTGATCGGCGTACATACTCCGGAGTTTGGTTTCGAGCACGATACCGGCAATGTCAAACGTGCGCTGGCCGATCTGAACATTCATTATCCGGTGGCCATCGACAACGACTACACCATCTGGCGTGCGTTCAACAACCAGTACTGGCCAGCCTTCTATATTGCCGACGCGCAGGGCCGCATCAGGTATCACCATTTCGGCGAAGGCGACTACAGCGAAGCGGAAGACGCACTCCGGCAACTTCTGGCCGAAAACGGGAGGCGGATGCGCGGTGACGGCCCTCAGCCGCCGGTGCAGGCGACGGGCGCGCAAGCCGCCGCCAATCCGACGGACGTTGGCTCGGGCGAGACCTACGTCGGCTACCGGGAGGCGCAAGGCTTCGCGTCGCCACAGCGCGTTAAGCCCGATACCGAGACCGCTTACACGTTACCCGCGCAACTGCCGCTCAACAACTGGGCGCTCGCTGGGCAGTGGAATATCGGTGCGGAATCTGCCGTGCCAGGCGCGCTGAACGGGCGCATCGCCTACCGCTTTCATGCGCGCGATCTGCACCTGGTGCTGGGGCCGGCTGCGCAAGGCAAGCCGGTGCGCTTTCGCATTACTGTGGACGGTGCATCTCCGGGCGAAGCGCACGGTGCTGACGTTACGAGCGAGGGCGCAGGTGTTGTGACGAGCGCGCGTCTGTATCAACTCGTGCGCCAACCGGGCCCGGTGCACGACCGTACGTTCGAGATCGAATTTCTCGATCCGGGCGTGCACGTGTTCAGCTTTACATTTGGTTGATCGCGAGCGATCGGACTCCCGCTGCCGATGCTTATCCGCAAACAGCAAATGGCATGGATCAACTTAGGCCAACGCTTCGCTGGATCGGTGACTCAGTGCGTCGGCCATACTCGCCGCGGCCGCACTCACCGCACTCACTTACGGCGACGATATGAAAACGCCGCGGCGATCCTGGCGTTCGATCGCCGCGACCACCCGATCGCCTAACGCAACGGGCGCATTGCCGCGCGGACCTCGGTCGCGAATAACTGCGGCTCTTCCCACGCAGCAAAATGACCGCCCTTGTCGACTTCGTTGAAATAGATCAGATTGTGATACGCACGCTCGGTCCAGCTCCGCGGCGCCTGATAAATCTCTCCGGGGAAGATCGTCACGGCAGCCGGCAAGGATATGTCGACAGCATTGAAGTTGTTGGAATGATCTTCCCAGTAGATTTGCGCGGCTGACGTGGCGCTGTTGGTCAGCCAGTAGAGCGATATGTCGTCGAGAATTTCGTCGCGCGTGAGCGAGCGTTCAGGTACACCGCCGCTATAGGTCCACTGGGAGATCTTGTCATACATCCATGCGGCTTGACCCACGGGTGAATCGGCAAGCGCATACCCGACGGTCTGCGGTCGCGTCACCATCATGGCGGAGTAGCCGCAATTATCCCGATAGAAAACGTTCAGTGAATCATATGCGGCTTTCTCTTTCGGCGACAAGCTTGCCGGCGCGGGTTCCCCAAGAGCGAGCAGTGTCGCGATATCCGGCGGGACGGTTGCAGGCATGTTGACGTGAATGCCAATCAGGCCTTTCACTTTCTGCATTGCCATGCGATGCGAAATCACCGATCCGCAGTCGCCGCCTTGCGATACGAAACGCGTATAGCCAAGCCGGACCATCAACTCGCCCCATGCGCGCGCGATGCGATTCGAGTCCCATCCGGCGGTCTTCGGCTGTTCCGAGAAACCGAAGCCGGGCAGGGAAGGAACGACAATGTGGAACGCGTCGCCGGCGCTTGCGCCATATGCCGTGGGATCGGTAAGCGGAGCGATGACCTTGATGAGTTCGAAGATGGAGCCCGGCCAGCCATGGGTCATGATCAGTGGCAAAGCCTTGTCGTGGCGTGAGCGCACATGAATGAACTGAATATCCAGTCCGTCGATTTCGGTCGTGAACATCGGTAGCGCGTTCAGCTTCGCTTCGCCTTTGCGCCAGTCGTAATCGGTACCCCAGTATTTCACGAGCGCCTGCATTCTCGCGAGCCGCACACCTTGCGACTCGTCGTTGACCGTCTCTTTGCCGGGCCAGCGCGTGCTCGCGATACGCCGGCGCAAATCGTCGAGATCGGATTGCGGCACCTTGGCCTTGAACGGGTGGATCGTGATGTCGCCGGTAGCAGCGAACACGGATCCGGGAATCAGCCCCATGGCACTTGCGGCGGCTGAAGCGGCAAGGAGATGGCGGCGGCCGGGAGAAAACGGTGTTGATGGCATGGTTGATATCCAGGAGCGAGGGAAAGCTGGCGCGTTAATGACGGCGCGCCAGAAGATGTATGGGGAGGACGTGCTGCGACTAACGACGAGAGGTATCGTTCGTGCTGATCGTCTGGTCGGCCTGTTCAGCGCGAAGAGTCTGGACGCTCTGGCCACGTTGAGAAGACGGCGCGCCGATGAGCGGGTTGTAGCGAGGCGCTGGGCCGTAGCCGCTGTCCGCGAAAGCAGGCGACACGACAGCGGCGCTGGCGCAGAGGAGTGCGGCGATCAGGAAATTCTTGAACATAACGAATCCTCCAAATATATCGGTTTCCTAAATAAAACACCAAATTCGCCGGAATAGCCGGAACACGACTGCGTATGGTGAGGAACGCTCAAGTATTTCGATCCAGATTCCGTCGCTGGATGCATTAGGCCCGGATGAGGTATCTGGCTTATGTCACAGGAACCCGCTATTGCAATGCTCTGTACCGGTTAGATCGTTGTACACATTGAGAGACACATTCGTCAGCGCGTTTCGCAATGTATTGGGTTGGTGAGTGGATACATAGCGTTTCAAAAACACCTGTTGCCCGACATGAGGGATATACGCACCGCACCTGTAATACCGGCCTGGGCCGTACCACCAACACGTCCGCGGCGCCGGTGTTCATCAATATCAGACGTCGGCCCAGCGTAGGTGCATCGGAGCACATAACCTATCGGGAGTCAGAGAGTGAAAGACCAACAGAAGGACATCGAGGACATTCAGTCGAGCAAACACACGCGCATGCGTAGTCTCGGGAGTACGGAACATCTGTTCTGGTTGCTCGATCAGAATCGGCCGACGCATTTCGCCATGGTCGCCGAAGTCGATCGAAGCTTTCCGCCGCAAGCATGGCATGCGGCTTTCCGCTCTGTGCAACGACGGCATCCATTGCTTTCGACTTTCATCGGCGTGGATGCGCAGGGAAATACGGGCTTCCATGGCGCGACCGACGCAACGGTTCCGTTGCGCGTGATCGAGCGTGAGCCGGATACATGGCGGCGGGAAGTTGCCCGCGAAATTGCTACGCCGTTCGACTGGTCGGTTGCGCCGTTGTGGCGCGCGACCTTGTTGCAAGGCGCGCATGCGTCAACACTGATTCTTGTCGTGCATCATTCAGTGCTCGACGGCATGGGAAGTGCCTATCTGATTCAAGATCTGCTGCTCGCGCTCTCGGGAGAAGCTCTGGCGCCGCTGGGACTAGTGGAGTCGCTCGAAACCTTGCTGGAAAGCCAAATGAACTCAGCGGCGGTTCTGCCCGCCGCGGCACCAGCGCTATCGCCGAGATCATTTCGTCCGGGCGCGGAAGATGTACCGCAAATCGACGCGCTTGCGTTTCCCGCAGAGTTCACTCGCCGGCTCATCGCGCGCGCACGTGCCGAGCAAACCACCGTGCACGGCGCCATTGCCGCTGCTGTCCACGAAGCTGGCCGCCGTCTGTCGCGCGAGTGGCGCTCGCGTCCACTTCGTACCGTAACGCCAGTTGATGTGCGTCATCTTGCGAGCGAAGTCGGCACATCCAGTGGGGTCTACATCACTCAAACGATCACCGTCGACGATCACCCGCCCGGTGCACCCTTGTGGATTGCCGCGCGCAAAATCAAGCGAGATCTTGTGCCTGCGCAAACGCCCACCCAGGCAGCGGCGGAACTAAAGGCTCTCGATGCGGCCATGTCAGTCAAGCCGAGTGTTCAGCACGCGGCAAGCTTTCTGTCGACTGTGCTGGCTTTCGACGTGTTGCTGTCGAACCTGGGAAATCAACCGGTTGCATCCGCCTACGGCGATATCACGCTTGAGGCGTTATGGGGGCCGTTCGTGACCTCCGGTTTCGCCGATGACCAGGTTATCGGCGTATGCACAACCGGGGGCGTCCTGCGTCTGACTCATACAAGCTATGCCGCCATACCCGGACTGCTAAGCGAAATCCGGACAATTATCGAGGCGGCCGTCAACGCGTGATGCTGGTCGTACTGCTGCGGCAGTTGTTCATAGCGACCGCACTCAGATTAAGCCGTCGTTCTCGGGGCATCTTCGTATCCCAATGTGTCCATGTCGCCGGGCGTTACATAAGGTTGCAACGATGCGCATTGCAGACATAAGCCAGATACGTCATTCCTGTCCAATACGCTCACGCCAACTGTTCTGGCATCTAACCCAAACGCAAACGGGCGTTTGTGGAATGATATTTTCTCGAGGTGGATATCATGAAAGCTATTCAATCGCTTGTTGTTGCCGCTGCTGTTGCATTGCCCGCAATTTCCTTCGCTCAGTCGAACCAGGCGCTTACCCGCGCGGACGCCCACGCACAGTTGGTTGAGTTGCAGCAAGCCGGATACAACCCCGCCAGCGACCAGACACGATACCCCGAGAACATCGAAGCCGCCCAGGTGCGTGTGGACGCTCAGAAGGGCTGGGCGTCCTCATACGGATCATCGACTGCCGGCACGTCCGCGTCCGGTTCTGCGCGCCGGGGTGAAACGGACATAATCGGTCTGGGCCCGATCTACGCCAATCCGTGACTGGAACGTTCGGTTCAAGCGTGGATGCGGAGTCGGCGAATTCTCCTTTGCGCCTGCATCGCTCGACCGAGAGCAGATTCCAGGATTTCTGGCGTCGAGGACAGGTCATGTTTTTCCTCGCGCCTGCAGCCGTTTCAAAGCCTCTTAAATAAGGAAAGCTAAACATGTCCGATGAGATCAATATGCGGCGACGTCGTTTGCTCGGTACGACGGTTGCCGGTATCAGCCTGACGGAATTGGGGTTGGGCGGCTTCGCGCATGCCGAGTCGAGTGCTGTTGCGTCCGGATCAAGCACTGCCTCGTTCGAAAACCTGCGGCAGATCAATGCGGGCACGCTCAACGTGGGCTTCGCGCAAGCCGGGCCGCAAAACGGGCCTGTCGTGATCCTGCTACATGGCTGGCCCTACGATATTCATAGCTACGCCGAAGTCGCACCGTTACTTGTTGCGGCTGGGTATCGCGTCATCGTGCCGTATCTCAGGGGCTACGGGTCCACACGATTCCTGTCCACAGACACGCCCCGAAACGGCCAGCAAGCGGTTATCGCGGTAGACGTAATCAACCTGATGGATGCGCTCAAGGTCGATCAAGCGATCTTCGGCGGCTTTGACTGGGGTGCGCGCACGGCGAATATCATTGCCGCGTTGTGGCCAGAGCGATGCAAGGCTTTGGTGTCGGTGAGCGGTTATCTGATCGGCAGCCAGGACGCCAATAAAGCGCCGCTGCCGCCTAAGGCGGAGCTCGCATGGTGGTATCAGTTTTATTTTGCCACGGATCGCGGCCACGCCGGCTACGACGCGAACCGCCACGATTTCAACAAGCTGATCTGGCATACGGCGTCTCCCAAATGGAATTTCGACGATGCGACCTACGAGCGCTCGGCTGCATCGTTCAATAATCCTGACCATGTCGCGATCGTGATTCACAACTACCGGTGGCGTCTGGGACTTGTCACGGGCGAAGCGAAATACGACGAGTTGGAAAAGCGGCTGGCGTTGGCGCCGCCCATTACGGTTCCGACCATCACGGTGGAAGGCGACGCCAACGGCGCACCGCATCCTGAGCCGTCGGCATATGCCAAAAAATTTACGGGCAAGTATGCGCACCGGAACATCAGCGGCGGTATTGGCCATAACCTGCCGCAGGAAGCGCCGAAGGCATTCGCAGACGCGATTATCGATGTTGCGCGTTTCCAATCCAGCTAACCGGGAACACGAAAGAAATGCAAAGGATCAGGACTGTATGTGTCATGCTTTCTGGGGCTCTTTTGCTGGGCACGCTGGCCGATCACGCTTCGGCGCAGGCTGCGAAATCGGCTCCGTCTCCGATTTACGGGGTCACCATTCCGGATGGTTATCGAGGGTGGCAAATGATCGCGCCGGCAGAGGAAGCTGCGCCGCTCGACGAACTGCGCGTTGTATTGGGCAACCCAGTCGCCATCAAGGCTATCGAGAACTCGACGCTGCCATATCCTGACGGAACCATCTTGGTCAAGCTCGCATACAAGCGCAAGCAGTCGCCGGAGTTTCAATCGGCAACGATTCCCGGCACGCCCACGACGGTGCAGGTGATGGTGAAGGACTCACGCCGCTACGCGTCGACGGGCGGTTGGGGCTACGGCCGTTTTATCGATGGACAGCCGGTCGATGCGGCGCAACATCAGACCTGCTTTGCCTGCCATGCAGCCAAGGTAAAGGACCGCGACTATGTTTTCACGCGTTTTGCGCCGTAATGCTGAGGCCGCGGTTCTATTGAGGGCGCGGTTGTAGTCGTCACGACCGATCGTGGTCGACAGTTTTGCTTAAAACGGTATTAACCGCCGGGCGTTGGTTGCGGGTATCTGGCACGGGTACATTAGGTGAACCCGGCTTACTGTGAGCCGGGGTATCGACCATCGGCGAACTCATGGCCCATCAGAAACACGATTCCGTGCCTCATTCCAACCAGAAGGAGCCGGATCAACCGCAAAGTCCGGCCGAGAGCGTCGCAGAAAATCAGCAACCAATTGCGTCGAGACGGCGCTTTCTGCAGTCTGTTGGCGCATCCGGGGTTGCGGTAGCGGGTAACCGTTGGGCGGTCGCGGACGCAGCGGCGCAGTCGCCAACTACGCCGATAATGGAAGCGCAGCCTGCGCCCTCATCGAATGAAACCGTTCAACTAATAGTCAATGGTGTGCGGCGGCGCCTGAGCGTCGCGCCGAATGCGATTTTGCTCGACGTCCTGCGCGATCAATTGCAATTGACAGGCACGAAGAAGGGCTGCGACCACGGTCAGTGCGGCGCATGCACCGTCCACGTCAATGGAATAGCCGTGAACTCGTGCCTGTCCCTTGCCATGATGCACGATGGAGACGAAGTCTTCACCGTAGAGGGCCTTGAGAAGAACGGCCGTCTGCATCCCGTACAGCAGGCCTTCTGGGAACACGACGCCTATCAGTGCGGCTATTGCACTGCCGGCCAGATGATGAGTGCAATTGCAGTACTTCGCGACGCGCGAATTCCTTCTGACGACCATTCCGTGCGCGATGCGATGAGCGGCAATATTTGTCGCTGTGGCGCGTATCAAAACATTCTTGCAGCAATCCAGTGGGCCCGAACGAAAAGCGGGGGGACTGCCTGATGCGCACCTTCGACTATTTTCGCGCCGACTCTGTCGAGCGTGCACTTCTGGCCCGCACGCAAACGGATGCCGTCTACCTCGCCGGCGGCACGACGCTTCTCGATCTCATGAAGCTGGACGTGATGCGTCCAGCGCGCGTGGTCGACATTCACAAGCTGCGCCTGGATCGCATCGAGCGGCTAAACGATGGACGCGTTCGCGTGGGCGCGATGGTGACGAACACGAATCTTGCGCGCGATGACGTCATCCGCGCCGCATACCCGGTGCTTTTGGAAGCGCTGTTGTCCGGCGCCAGCACGCAATTGCGTAACAAGGCAACCACCGCCGGCAATATCATGCAACGCGTACGCTGCGGCTATTTCCGTGACGGCATCTCGCCTTGTAACAAGCGCTCCCCAGGGGCGGGGTGCGCTGCCGTCGGCGGTCAAAACCGCAACGTGCATGCAGTTCTCGGTGGTAGTGAAAACTGTTTCGCGGCGCATCCGTCCGACATGTGCGTTGCAATGGCCGCCATCGGCGCCACCATCCACGTGCAGGGCGTTCGAGGGGTCCGTGAAATCGACTTTCTTGATTTTCACCTCCTTCCTGGCAATACGCCATGGAAAGAACACGCGCTCGCCGAAGGCGAAATGATCACGCATGTCACGCTCGATGCACCCATTGCAGGCAGCCGCTCCGCCTATCTCAAGCTGCGTGATCGGGCGTCGTATCAATTCGCGCTGGCATCTTGCGCGGCGATCCTGACCTTCGAAGGCCAAACAATCACCAACGCCCGTCTTGCCCTTGGCGGTGTCGGGACACGGCCCTGGCGGGCGCTCGCCGCCGAACGTTTGCTCATCGGCCAGAGAGCCAGCACCGACGTCTTCACTCAAGCGGCCGCTACTGCACTTGACGGAGCGCGCTCCTTCGGTCAGAACGGGTTCAAGATCGCTTTGGGCCAGCAAGCGGTTGTCCGCAATCTGACAACCATTGCGGCCAGACCACATGCTGACATCGACGAGAACGGGAGGGCCTGACGTGAGCCAGCAAGTTATAGGTCAATCGGTAAAGCGAGTCGATGGAAGGCTCAAAGTCACCGGGGCGGCTCGTTACACCGCTGATCAAAGCATGCCCGGACTGGTCTACGCGTACGGTGTTTTCAGCACCATTGCAAGCGGACGCGTCCTGCGCATTGACACTGCCGCAGCTCGACGCGTATCTGGTGTCATCGATGTTCTTCACCATGACAATTTTCCAATGCTGTATCGGCCGCCCCGCAGCGCTATCGCGCCCGCCACAATCCTGACTTCAACGATCACCGACGAAAGCAGGACGCCGTTCGAGGACGCGACCGTCAACTATGCGGGCCAGTTCGTTGCGCTTGTAATCGCCGACACGTTCGAACATGCGCGTGAAGCGGCATATAAAGTCAACGTGACATACGCGACCAACAAGGCTGCAGCGACGCTGGACCAGGGCGTCGAAATGAATGGTACGCGAGATGGCGGTCGCGGGCACAGCCGCGGCACGCCCGAGGCCGCGTTCGACAATGCATTGCATAAGATCGATGTCACCTACAGGACACCTGTCGAAACACACAACCCCATGGAGATGCACGCAACGGTGGCGCACTGGGACGGTGACCACCTCTTTATTTATGAGGCGTCGCAGGGCGTAACGGTGCATCGCAATACGATTGCGTCGGTTTTTGGCCTCACGCCCGAGCGGGTAACCGTCGAAGCGCCATTTATTGGTTCGGGCTTTGGCAGCAAGCTTTTCATGTGGCCAAACTCTGTCGCCGCGAGTGCCGCCGCGCGCGTTGTGGGACGTCCAGTCAAACTGATCGTGCCACGCGCGCAGATGTTCACAACAACGGGCCATCGGCCGGAGACGCTTCAGCGCCTGAGATTGTCCGCCGACGCGAACGGAAAACTTACATCGCTTCGCCACGAGTCGATCAACACCACCTCGATGACGGATGCTTTCACTGAGAACTGCGGGGGAGTCTCCCGCAATCTCTATTCATGTCCGAACGTGCTCGTCAGCCATCACATCACGCAAGTCAACCGGGGCTCCCCGACCTCCATGCGTGCGCCCGGCGCAGCACCAGGCTTATTCGCACTGGAATCGGCGATCGATGAACTGGCTCTTGCATCGAACATCGATCCAATGGAGTTTCGTCTGCAAAATATCTCGGCGGTCGATGAAGTTGCTAATCTCCCGTGGTCGAGCAATCACTTGCATGAAGCAATCGTGACGGCATCCGAGCGCTTTGGCTGGGCTAAGCGAAATCCTGCCATCGGGTCCATGCGCGATAGTCACGAGATCATTGGTTACGGTATGGCGGCATGCAATTGGGATGCTTATCGCACAGCCGCGGAGGCGCGAGTGCAACTACGCAACGACGGCACGGTGCTCGTGACGTGCGCCATCCAGGATATTGGAACGGGAACATACACCATTGCGGCGCAAGTAGTTGCAAACATAACAGGTGTGCCATTCGAACGTATTCAGGTCCGGCTTGGCGACTCGTCGTTTCCCGCCGCTCCAATGTCCGGCGGTTCGTGGGCAACCGCAAGCGTGACGCCTGCTATCGCCGAGGCGACCCGTAATGCCATTGCCCGGCTGAAATCGTTCGCGGTAGCCGACAAGGCCTTTTTTGCGGGAGCGAAAACAGATGATCTGCGCTTTGAGGAAGGGCGTCTGACCGACGGCAAGCGTTCCCTGGATTTTGCTGCGGTTCTCAAAGGCCAGCGCTTGGCGAATGCGGAAGGTTTTGCGAGAACGTCGGCAGCATCCGTTGGAAAAGTGTCGTTCAAGTCTTTTGGCGTGCATTTCGTGGAGATCCGCTGGGATCCGGGTATCTCTCGACTTCGGGTGGCGCGGGTCGTCAGCGCGCTCGACGTGGGCCGTGTCATCAATCCTTTGACAGCACGCAATCAGGTGGAGGGCGCAATTGTGATGGGCATTGGCATGGCTTTGTTTGAAGCTACGGAATACGACACGCGCACCGGGGTTCCGGCGAATAACAATTACGCCGAGTACGCCGTGCCCGTGCATGCGGATCAACCAGACATTGACATCATCCTGCTCGATTACCCCGACCTGCAGCTCAACGAACTCGGCGCGCGAGGCATCGGCGAAATCGGGACGACGGGATTAGCCGCGGCAGTCGCGAACGGTGTGTACCATGCAACCGGCAAGCGAATCCGCGAACTCCCGATTCTGAAAGAGAAGCTGATGGACACCGCTTTTCCAATTTCCGGTTGAGCAGAGAATGCTAACGCTTTTGCGTCCAACGATCGAAAGTCAAACGCATGTGCTCACCAACGCATTTACATCTATCGTAATTGAACGACAAAGTTGACTTATACCTCGACAATCGCCTTGGGAATCCGCAACACATCCTCACCAGGACAATTCGAAGTTGAATTGAAGAATGACGACATGTCCTCACGTGCTACAAAATCAATGAACCGGCGTACCCTTGCAGGCAGGCGCTCCCGCTGTGGATAAAACATAAAGATGCCCATGCGGCTAGACGAGTATCCGGGCAATAAGCTGATCAACTCACCCGAGCGAA
Source organism: Caballeronia sordidicola (assembly GCF_001544455.2). Lineage (GTDB taxonomy): Bacteria > Pseudomonadota > Gammaproteobacteria > Burkholderiales > Burkholderiaceae > Caballeronia > Caballeronia sordidicola. Next base: position 1,980 of record NZ_FCOC02000014.1, on the reverse strand, counting down.
TGTGCTCGGAGACGAGGTAGGTCGGCAGCTGTCCAATTCCCATGCCTGCACGTACCGCGCTCACCTCAACATCCACATCGTTAAACGTGGCAATCGCCGAAACATGCCGCGATAGCACTTGCGAGCCAACGGTAAATTCCCATGGCACGGTTCGGCCACTGTTAGGCTGACGAAATCCAGTGCAGCGATGCTTGTCAAGTTCGTCGATACTCGTGGGAGCACCATACCGTTCTACATAGCGGCGCGACGCGCAGGTCAACAGTTCCAGCGGTGCTAGCGGCCTTGAGATAAGCACGCCGTCGGGCTGGGATCCAGCGCGAAAACCGATGTCGATTTTCTGCCCGACCAAGTCCGTGAAGCAGTCTTCCAGTACAGTATCGAACCCCACGTTCGGATGATTTTCCTGGAACTTCAGCATGAGTGGGACAAGAAGATGGCTGCCGATTGAACGGGGTGCAGCTATGCGGATAGAGCCTCGCAACGCGTCCTTCGCGTACATTGTCCTGTCCATCGCATCGTCGAGCAGTTGCAGTCCCTTCTCGGCAAGTTCATACAACCGCTCGCCTTCAGCAGTAAGACTGACTCTGCGCGTCGTTCGATGAAACAGGCGCAGGCCAAGATGCTTTTCAAGCTGGGCGACTGCACGACTGATCGCAGGCGTCGACGTTCCTGTTTCTATGGCTGCACGACTAAAATTTCGTGCTCTGGCCACGCTCAGAAAAATATTCAGCGCCCTGGTCGTATCCATGTCGGCCACCTTGTCCCAATGCTCGCTAGAGCGCAATCAATGAGACTATTACTCCATATCGATACTGGTAACATGCCTCGACACGATGTGCTATGAAGAGCCACTTCAAAGTGGACTCTAAATTTGCGAAGAAGGGAGCATCAATGCAACAAAGTCAACTCGACGGGATCATGACATTCATTGCTGTGGCCCAAGAGAAAAGCTTTTCGACTGCGGCTGTTCGATTAGGTGTCTCGCCTTCGGCAGTGAGCCAAACCGTACGAAATCTCGAGCGCAGGATAGGCATGGCTTTGTTTAACAGGAATACGCGAGGCGTCGGATTAACGGAGGCGGGACAACAGTATTTCGAACAAGTATTGCCGGCGATCAACATGTTGTCGCTTGCTACGGACGAGCTTGGCGCGCTTTCGGGAAAACCAATGGGAATGCTGAGGCTTAACGTTGCTCGTGCCGGCTACATGACAATACTTCAACCGGTGCTACGGCGCTTTCTTGACCAGTTCCCCGACATAAGGGTGGAAATTTTTATTGATGGATCGCTCGCGGACATAATAGGGCGAGGAATTGATGCCGGAATTCGATTTGGCAATCTGGTTCAGAAAGACATGGTCGCCGTGCATGTCGGTCCAGCAATCTCCGCTTACATCGTGGCGTCACCTGAATATCTATTGAGGAAAGGTGTTCCGACTCATCCTCGAGAATTGATTGACCATGACTGTATTGGCTTCAGGCAAATCACATCGGGTCAAGTCGAACGATGGTCGTTCACCCGCAATGGGGAAACCATTGAGATTGCGCCAAACAGTAAGTTGGTCGTGAATGACTCGGCAATGCTTGTCCAATGTGCGCTGGATGGGATCGGCATTGCTTATATGATCAATGGGTATATTGAAGGCCTCCTTGAGGCTGGACGGCTCGTACGCATCATTCCGGAGTGGAGTCCAACGCTGCCTGGCTTTACGCTTTATTATCCCGACCGTCGTTCGGTCGCACCGAAACTTCGGGCTTTCATTGACTTTTTGCGTAGCCAGGCAGACGTTGAAGATCGTCGGAACCAAGAGTGGCTGGTGGAGGTCCGGAAGTCTTCTTGATGCACGATGCTGGTTAAGCTTAAGCCGGCCGAAAGCGGACATTACAACTTAGCTGCTACATAGTAATGTCGAGGCTAAGTTCAGATGTCGGGGTTCAAACTTTTTAGAGATGTCGGGTTTTGACTTTATCAATCTCTGTTT
>NZ_FCOC02000013.1 GCF_001544455.2 Caballeronia sordidicola | reverse complement strand
TCGAGACGATCATCTGCTCGACAATGCGGATCTGGTTCGCGGTATCGGTTTCGTCCTTGATGCCGTTCGTGATGAGGTCGAACTGGTTCGGGTTGTGTTTCTGATAATCCTTCGCGCCGGTTTCCATGGTCAGGAAGAACTCGTTCGCGAGCGATTTCATTACGAGCGCGACCTTCGGCTTGTGCGCGGTTTGCGCAGCCGCGCCGCTCGAATACAGCGACAAAGGCAACGCGGCACATGCCGCAAGCGACACCGCGACGGAGAGAAAGCGTCGGCGCAGCGCGAGTTTGTTCGTCTTGTTACCGGTCTGGTCAAATGAGTTCATGCAACGAATCTCCCGAATTGTTCGAGTTGTTGGATAAAGCGGGCAGATAAGCGAGCGTAAAAAATGCACCAGCCAGCCGTTTGGCCGACGGCTGGCGTTGAGCGTGGACGTTTCCCCCGCATGCCGCAATTGCTGTTGCCCCTGATTTCAGCGTGCCGGCGCACGAAGCGGATCCAAGCCGACTCACATGGGAAACGCTCAAAGCTCGTCGACGGATTGCCCTTCCACCTGTTTGTCGATGATCTGCCGCGCGTAGTCGATCCCCGCCCGCGTGGCGTCGATGGGACTGCTGAAGGGTTCCTGATCCGGCACGCCGAACATCTCCGATTTGCCGCTCTCGCCTGCTGCGCTTCGTGAGATGGTCACGACGATATCGAAATGGCGCGGGCCGTCGTCGGGCTCATCGCGATCCTTGGCTCGGCGCAACGCCTGGACGCTGATCTCGAAACCTTTGTAGTGATCTGACAAGGGGCTGGTCATACGCGACTCCTTCAAACGGTTTGAACAAGCGGATCGGCCGAAACATATCTGCGACGATTTGAATCACAACGGCAGCAAACAGATTCTCCGATGTAGCAACGCTGCAACGCGGGCACGACTCAACGACACCTGATCGTACGTATCGAAGAAAGTGTAAGACCGCTCGAGCTGGTTTTCTTCATCGTGAAGCACTAGCTTACAACCTGGATGATGTCCGGTGGCTGACATTGGCAAAGCGTTTCGGCCTGATGCGCGAGCGCGGGATTTGATGCTGCATCAGTACGAAACCGTACTGCATGGGCGGTGCTTTTTGCCATAATGAGGCGCCGAAACACGGAAACCGGCGGCACAGGCCGGTTTTTATCAACAACCGGCGTCACCTTATAGAAAGTCATTCAACTAAAAGGGAGCATCGCAATGAAGATCCAGGCAACCATGTCAGCGTTGGTGCTGGGCGCAGCCTTAAGCGTAAGCTTCGCAGCAGCGCCGGCGTTCGCGCAGAACAGCCAGCAGTCGAAAATGAGCACCTGCAACACGCAGGCCGCAGGCAAGAAGGGCGACGAGCGCAAGGCGTATATGAAAGACTGCCTTTCATCGGCTCCTGTTGCTGCAACTGCACCCATGACCCAGCAGCAAAAAATGACCGCCTGCAACAAGTCAGCTACAGGCAAGAAAGGCGATGAGCGCAAGGCGTTCATGAAGGACTGCCTGAGCAACAAAGGATAAGCCGCAGCAAGGTGACGCGAGTCTTTTGTGCCAAGCCGCGTGCCTTCGGGTACGCGGCTTTTTGTTTATTTTCAGACCCGAAAACGCGGCACGGGCGATGTCGTTAAACGCGGGCAAACCCGCGCCCATCATATTGCAGTGCACCTACGGTCTCGCTACGCGGCGCGCGTTTTATCTCATAAGATGACGCGAAGGCGGCCCGCCCTACAACACAAATACGACTTTCAAGCGCCATCGGTCCGCCAGTCTAGCCGGCTTGCAGCATTGCAACGGACGGAGGCCCGAGGATGGTGTGGCGATATAAGAACCGCTGGTTCAGGCGGTGGCTGGTCCTGATCGTTTTTTGGGCGGTCCCGGTCATGATCGTCGCGGCGAACGAAATCCGCGAGCAGCTTGCTTACGATTCCGAAGATCTGTCACATGCGCTTTCTTCGTGGACGTTCACCGATGCCCAGCGCGCCCTGCCCGCCATACAGCGTTGCCACGGTCTGATCGATGAAGCGCGTTCCGCTGGCTGTCCGCAAGACGTGCTGGCCATGAAAGCGGCTGCAGACCAGCAAGCCATCGCTCAGTACGCGGTTCGCAAGAGCGTACTGTTCGGCTATCTCTGGACGGCCTTCGTGGGCTACTGGGTTGTGCCAGCGGTCACGCTTTTCGTGCTCGGCGCGGTTATCGGCGTGATTCGCCGCTCGCTGCGCCATCCCATGAAAAAAGCGCAAGGGCATGAGTCGAAAACACATGAACCTCCGCGCGTGGCGAAGCCGTGACATCGCACGTTGCCGCCAAGATCTTTGCGTGGTGACAACACATCACAACTTTTTCATTCAATCTGCAGCTCTTTTTCAGCTTATATTCCCAGTAAGTTTGACCGTATTTGTGTTGCGCCTGCGGGAGCTGGCCTGGATTTTGCGCAGTACAGCGTGGCCGGCGGGACCGCCAAATGTTGAACACAAACAAGCGGCTTCTTGCCTGAACCGGGGTGCAGTTCGATAAAGGTCAAATTTACCTGACTATTATGCGTGATTGTGCCGCAGCCCAAGCGGGGTAAGGCTTCGCGCGATTCGGTAGGTGTTGCTCGGCAACCCGCTGTGTTATAAATCGCCCTGCTGGAACACTCGTTAGATGGGGTTTCCCAAAAAACCACGATGGAGAAAACGATGCAAAGACGAAACTTCATGATCAAATCGACCGCCGCACTTGCACTGGGCGGCCTCGCGCTGGCCGGTTGCACGACGACGTCGAACCAAGGCGCACAGAAGACGGCCGGTGACTCGGACGCACGCCGTTCTATCGACGCGGATATCGATGCGACCATGCAGCGGCTGTACGTCACGGCCAAGGGTTCACGCGAACTCGTGGGCAAGGCGCGCGGCGTGCTCGTGTTCCCGTCAGTGATCCAGGCGGGCTTCATTGTTGGCGCGCAGTACGGCAAGGGCGCGCTGCGAGTGGGCGGCAGCTCGGTCGGCTACTACAGCACGACTTCGGGTTCCATTGGCTTGCAAGCGGGTGCGCAATCCAAGTCCATCATCTTCCTGTTCATGACCCAGGACGCACTCGACAAATTCCGCAATACCGACGGCTGGTCGGTGGGCGGCGATGCATCGGTTGCGCTGGTGAAGATGGGCGCGAACGGCAACATCGATTCCACGACGGCAACAGCGCCGGTTGAAGTGTTCGTGCTGACGAACGCCGGCCTGATGGCGAATCTCTCGCTGGAAGGCACGAAGGTGTCGCGCCTGAACATCTAGGTTCCACGCTGGCGTAAGGCCAGCTTGATGAAACCAAGCCGCAAAAAAACCGCCGCGCAGCACGACCCGAAAAGTCGTCATGCGCGGCGGTTTTCGTTGAAGCGTCTACTACAGATGCTTTAGCTCGTGGCGCTATCGATCAGTTTGAAACGCGCGCGCTTTTGCGCCCGCACGACGGCCTGATACGCGTCCACGTATTGCTGCGCCATCCGATGCGACGTAAAGCGCTCTTCAAAGCATTTACGCACGCCTGCACGGGAGATGGTGTGCAGCCGGTTCACGGCGGCAACCGCGCCAATCTCGTCCTCGACAATGAATCCCGACACGCCCTCGTCCACCACTTCGGGCACCGCACCGCGATTGAACGCGACAACCGGCGTGCCGCACGCCATGGATTCGATCATCACCAAGCCGAACGGCTCCGGCCAGTCGATCGGAAACAACAGCGCATGCGCGCCCGAAAGAAAATCGGCCTTCTGATGATCGTCGATCTCGCCGATGAATTCCACGTAAGGCAGTTTCATCAGCGGCGCGATTTCACGTTCGAAATATTCGCGATCCGCCGTGTCCACTTTCGCCGCGATCCTGATTTTCATGCCGCAGCGGCCGGCGATGCGAATGGCGGTATCGACGCGTTTTTCCGGCGATATCCGTCCAAGGAACGCCAGATACGTCTGGTCGACCGGCTGCGGCATGTAGCGCTTTTCCGGCAGTCCGTGATAAACGGTCGTTAGCCATTTCGCCTGCGGCAACGGATGACGCTGCGAATCCGAAATGGAGATTACCGGCGCGGTGTTGAAGGTGTTGAAAATCGGCTGCTGCTCGGGAAGATCGAGCCGGCCATGAAGCGTGGTGACAAACGGCGTGTCCTGCCGCTTGAAGAGCGAAAACGAGTAGTAATCCATGTGGAAATGCAGCACGTCGAAGTCGTCCGCCCGTCGGCGCACCATTTCCATCAGCAGCATATGTGGCGCAATCCGGTCGCGAATCGCCGGATCGAGACGCAAGGCGCGCGGCCAGACGGCTTCCAGCTTGGCCGTGGTTTGCGAGTCGCCGGAAGCGAACAGCGTCACGTCATGGCCAAGATCGACAAGCGCCTCGGTGATGTACGACACCACCCGCTCGGTTCCCCCATACAGCTTGGGTGGCACCGACTCGGTCAGCGGGGCTATTTGCGCAATTCTCATTGTTCTCGTCTCCACTCGGTCTCGCGTCGCCGCGCTCTTTATCCAGCGATGCCGGATAAGGACGGTCGACGGCCGCCATCGCGCGTGGTCAGCGCGCAACGACGACACCTGCATTATTGGCCGTGAACGCTTCGCGGTCGGCAAAACTTTCAATTTCATGACGCTGTTACAGTCACGAAACACTCGTCTTGCAACGTTACTTCGACGTTCCAGCGCGTTTTAAGGTTGGGAGAACGTAGTTTAGAGCCGCGCTTAGCGCTTCTGAGGCGCGTGTTTGCCCTGATCGACACCGCGCAGATCCGCGAGGAACGAGTCGCGCCACACGCCGAGGTCGTACTTGCGCAGCATTTTCATGTTGGTTTCGTAGCGCTCGCGACGCTCGGCCAGCGGCATCGACAAAGCCCGTCCAATCGCTTCGCTCATTCCCACGATATCGTGAGGATTCACCATCAGCGCGCCAGTCATTTCGTCAGCGGCGCCGGCGAACTGGGACAGTACGAGCACGCCGGGATCGTCGGGATTCTGCGCCGCGACGTATTCCTTTGCGACGAGGTTCATGCCGTCGCGCAACGGCGTCACCAGCCCGATCTGCGATTCGCGGAACAGCGACATCAGCTTCCAGCGGTCATAGCGCTGGTTCATGTAGCGGATCGGCGTGTAGTCGAGACCCGAGTAACGGCCATTGATCCGCCCTGCCTCGTATTCGAGGTTATGGCGGATCTGCTGGTAGGTATCGACGTCGGACCGTGTTGGCGGCGCGATTTGCACGAGCGTGACGTTGCCACGCCATTCCGGCGATTTCTCGAGAAAATGCTCGAACGCCTTGAAGCGTTCGACTAGACCTTTCGAGTAATCCAGCCGGTCCACGCTCATGATGAGCTTGCGCCCTTCCAGACTCTGCTTCAGGTCCATCACGTCCTGCCGCGCTTCGCCGCGCTTGGCCTGCTCGGCGATTTCATCGGGGAAAATGCCGATCCGGTACACACCGGTCTTCAACTTGCGCCCGAACGCCTCCACGTGCCCCTCGGCGCTCGCCGTGCCATGCGCGTGGCGCACGATGTAATCGTGAAACGCAGCCTGATCGCCGGGCGTCTGGAAACCCACGACGTCGTAGCAGCACAGCGATTTCACGAGCTCTTCGTGCGGCGGAATGTTGAGCAGGATTTGCGGCGATGGAAACGGGATGTGCAGGAAAAACCCCATCCTGTTGGTCACGCCTTCGGCGCGCAGCGCTTCGCCAAACGGAATCAGATGGTAGTCGTGAACCCAGATGACATCGTCGGGCTGAAGCAGCTTGATTGCGCGATGTGCGAGCCATGAGTTCACGCGTCTATATCCGGCGTACTCCTCGCGGTCATAAACGGCCAGATCGTTTCGATAATGGAAAACGGGCCAGAGCGTCGCGTTCGAAAACCCGCGGTAATACTGGTCGTAGTCCTTCTTGGGCAGGCCGACGGTGGCGAACGTAACCGCGCCGTCCTGTTCGAGTTTCGGGCCCTGGTTTGCGACCGTGTCGCTGACCACATCGCCGCTCCAGCCGAACCACACGCCGCCGCTGTCCTTCAGTGCGCCGAACACGCCTACGGCAAGGCCGCCGGCGGAGCCTTTGGTCTCCGTGGGCGAGGCGACTCGGTTCGATACAACGACTAGGCGGCTCATTCTCTTCATTCCTTTATTGGTTCGTGAGAGGCGGCCGCTTCCGGCCGGCGGTGCGCGAGTATCTCTCACCGCTGTCTCGAATTTATAGCGGGTTTGGCCGCAGACGGCGGCGTCAGTTCAAACTTTTGCCCCGGGTGCCAACACGAGGTGCCTGATCAGCGCGGGTTTCCCGCGCCGACCGGCTCGGCGGGTTCAGGCGCTGTTTTAGCTGTCGATGCCGCCGAATGCGCCGATGGATCCGGCCCATTCCGTTCTCCCCGGCTCGCTACCGGATCGGCTTCCGTGTTGGCGGTCCCACGCATGGCGGGCCGGATCGCGCTGCTCGCCTGCGTGCGCTCCAATGGCGCGACAAAGTCGACGTGCTCGCCCTCCGGCGCGAAATCCGCCCGTGTACGCGGCAGAAATTGCGGATACTCGGCCTGCGCGAAGTTCAGCAAACCTTCGCGCACGCGGCATCGGAGGTCGAAGTTCAGGCCTGAATCAAAGGAACTGACGAGTACGCGAAGCTGCATCGACTTCTCAGTTGCGTCGGTGACCTGGAGCACCTGAACACGGCCATCCCATTCCGGCGCGTGCTCGAGAATGCGTTCGAGCGCTTCGCGCATGGGCGCGAGCGGCATCCGGTAATCGACATTTAAAAACACCGTCCCGATAATTTGCGAACTATTGCGTGTCCAGTTGGTGAACGGATTTTCGATGAACCACTGCAGCGGCACGATCATCCGCCTTTGATCCCAGATGCGTATGGACACATACGTGCCGGTAATCTCTTCCACGCGGCCCCATTCGCCCTGGATCACGACCACGTCGTCAAGCCGGATGGGCTGCGACAGCGCGATCTGCAACCCGGCGATCAGGTTGCCGAGCACCGGCCGCGCGGCGATACCGGCCACCAGTCCCGCCACACCCGCCGACGCCAGCAGGCTCGCGCCGATCTGCCGCACAGCTGGAAACGTCATCAACGCCCCGCCGAATCCGATAATCACGATCACCACCATCACGGATCGCGCCAGAACGCGCGCCTGCGTGTGAATCCGGCGCGCCTGAAGATTGTCCTTGGAATCGAGCGGATGAGACTGGACCAGCGCCTCGGCGACCGCCCCGACCGACCGCACGGCAAGCCACGTCAGCGCGACGATCAACAGCACGGTAAGCAGGTCGCGCAACGCGGTGGCGAAAGGCAGCGAATCAGGCGCTTCGACCAGTATGAAGCCGAGGCCGAGAATGATGAAGAGCGCAAGCGCGGGTTTATCGATGAAACGCAGCACCACGCTCATCAGCGGATACGGCCGCGCGATGCGCAAGAGAATACGCGCTCCAATCCGATGCACGCCGATAGCAAACAGAACGGCAAGCGTTGCCACGACAATTGCGCCGGGCCATGTGTTGAGCGGCGCGGAAGCGATGCGCTCGAAGGAGTCGATATTGATCATCGTCGTGGAATCAGCCTTTGAAAGGTGGATACGACGGGGATTTGGAAGGAACCGTTTGGATGCTGCTTTAGGATGCCGCTTTAGGATGCCCGCTTTATTGCAGTGCAGCAAATGCCGTGCCCGCCGAGCGGGCGGCGGGCAACATTGTTACTGGAAAGCTGGACTGCCTACTTCTCCGCCTTGCACGGAAAGGCTTTGCCGAGCCCGAGCGACACCATGGTGGTCGCGTTGAAGTTACCTTGCGCAGGGTTATCGGCAATGAACTTGCGCACCGCATCAGTGAGTTCCTGCGGTTTTACATCGACTGGCAGGCAAAAATACTGTCCGACCTGCGGGCCGGACGTTCCGCCAATTGCTTCAATGGTGTTGTAGATGCCGTCAGCAGCACCTTCTATGTAAGCCGCGCATGCGCTGCGCGAAGCGGTGTCCGTCTTGGTGCAAAGCATGTTCAGATCGTTGCCGGTGAACGCGGCCGCGCAGAGCGGAAACGCAAGCGCACCGGCCATGACTAAAACCCGCAGCATGATGATCCTTTCTTATGTTTGGCGGTTGCCGGGTGTGGCCCTCCCTGCGCCTTAGAGCGCCTTCGGCTCGAGCCCCGGCTTGTTTAGGCTTTTCCTCGTATCGTGGAAGAAAACCGGTTCGTTTTTTCCGGTTCTCATCCCGCGAGTGCGTCATTTTGCACTGTTTGTACCGGTTTGCGGAACTCCCGATGCGCCCGTCTGCATCGACGCGAGGCGCGCCGCCAGACCTTCCGCCACGTCCTTCTCGTGATACTGCTTGGCGAAGTCCACCGCCGTCATCCCGATCTGGTTCTTCACGCGCAAGTCGGCGCCTTCGTCAAGCAGCAGCTTGACCGTTGACAGGTGACCGCCGCGCGCGGCCATCATCAGCGGCGTCGTGCCGTTCGGCGAGCCGGAATCGATATACGCCGAATGGTCGAGCAGCACCTTGACCACGTCGTCGTGACCGTTGGTGGCCGCGTAGTGCAGCGGCGTCCAGCCTTTCTTGTTCACTTCCGCGTCCTTCGCGATCAGCATGTTCACGAATTCGAGGTCGTCGTTGAGCGCGGCCAGCATCATCGCGTTCTCGCCCGCGGAGTCGAGCTTTTCCAGGTCGGTGTTCGGATTCTCGGCGAGCAGTTTGCCCACCTTGTCCGACTTCTCGCGCGCTGCGATCACGAGCAGCGGCGCGCCGGTGTTATCGACGAGATTCGGGTCCACGCCTTGCGCCAGCAGCTTCTTGACGGCCGACACATCGTCGAATTTCACCGCCTTGATCATGGAATCGGCGGGCGCGGCGAAGACCGGCTGCGCAATCGCGGACGCCGTCAGGAGCACGCCCGTGACGAGGGTCCGCCACGTTCTGGCGCGCAATGCCGTATGCCGGTTGAAAGATATCGAAGAAGATGTCGAAGACGAGACCGCCGAAAATTTAAACATGTGTTCCTTGGGGATTACTGATCGAATCTGATGGTTTTAATGGTTCGTGCAGCAAGACTGCGGGCCGGATCAAGGTTCCACTGGCTCGGGAATCTTGAAGAGCCTGAAGAAATTGCGGGTCGTGGCCGCGGCGAGCGCGTCTTCCTGCGTTTCGCGCAACTGCGCGATAAAACGTCCGACATAACTTACGTACGCAGGTTCATTCGGCTTTCCCCGATACGGCACCGGCGCGAGATACGGCGAGTCCGTTTCGATCAGCAAACGGTCGAGCGGCACGCGCTGCGCCACATCCTGAACGTCCTTCGCGCTCTTGAACGTGACAATGCCCGACAGCGAAATGTAAAAGTCCTGTTCGAGCGCGGCTTGCGCAACGTGCCATGGTTCGGTGAAGCAATGCATCACGCCGCCCGGCACGCTTGCGCGCTCTTCGGCCATGATCCGCAGCGTGTCTTCCCACGACGACCGCGTGTGGATGATCAGCGGCTTGCCGGTCGCGTGCGCCGCGCGAATATGCGTGCGAAAGCGTTCGCGCTGCCATTCCATATCGGCAATGCTGCGCCCTTCCAGGCGGTAATAATCCAGTCCCGTTTCACCGATGGCGACCACTTTCGGATGCCGCGCCAGTTCCACGAGGTCCTGGACGCTCGGCTCGCGCGCGTCCTCGTGATCGGGATGCACGCCCACCGACGCATAGATGTGCTCGTTTTCTTCCGCGATCTTCAGGACGGACGGCAACGTCTCCAGATCCACCGATACACAGAGCGCATGCGTCACCTTCAGCTCCCGCATCTTGCTGAGGACTTCGGGCATGCGGTCGGCGAGACCTTCGAAATTGATGTGGCAATGTGAATCGACGAACATGGTGGTTCCGTTGAGACGTGGGTAAGGCTTGGGTTAAGCGCTGGATTTGGCCGATTCGCCGATCAGGCGGCGGCCAAGAATCACAAGATCGCGCTCGATGCCATCCAGCACGGCCACGCGCGGCAACGTGCCCCATACATCGAAGTTGAAGCGGCGAAAAAGCCGCAGGCTCGGGTCATTGTGGCCGAAGACGAAGCCCAGCAGCGTATCGATGCCCAACTCCGGCGCGCGTTGCAACGCGGCTTCCAGCAACTGCGTGCCAAGTCCGCGCCCGCGCGTGCTTTCGTGGAGGTAGATGCTGACTTCGGCGGTGCGCAGATAGGCCGGGCGGCCGTAGAAATCGGAGAAACTCAGCCACGCCACAACCGCGCCGTATTCTTCCACGACCCATAGCGGCCGGGCTTTCGGTCCGTGAGCGTGGAACCACGCGAGGCGGCTTTCGACCGTCACCGGCTCCAGATCGGCCGTCACGAGGCGCGAAGGCACCGTGGAATTGTAGATGGCCACGATACCGGGAAGATCGTCGAGAATGGCGTCGCGGAAATTGAGCGTCATGGTGCGTTTGCGTGCGAATAAATGAAATATCAGGCGGCGTTGAACACGTCGCGATAGCCTAGAAACAGTTCTTCGAACACCAGCCGCGCGTTGAGCGGATGATTTTCCACCGCGCGCTGGCGCGTCACCGATTTTTGATAGCGGGCGAAGCGGTCCGCATTGAGTTGCGTGGCGCAGCGTTCGAGCGCCTTCGATGCCGCCGGGTAATAGCGCGGCCGCCCAGCCGTTTTCTGCGCCAGCAGATCGTAGAGCCAGCGTTGCAGCCAGCCGAGGACCATCGGCACAGGCAGCTTTTGCAGGTTCTCGCCGCACGCAAACGCGTCACAACCGGGACCCGCGGCCAGTTGCGCCAATGCGAAATCACGCAACGCGCGGTTTTCGTCGTGTGCCAGCGCCAGCGCCGTCAACGGCGCGCCGCCCGCCTCGGCAAGCAGCGCCGCCGGCTGCGGGACGCCTTGCTGCGCGAGCCAGGCCACGGAGGGTTCAGTGGCCGGAAGCGTCATTGGCCATTGGCGGCATCGGCTGATGATTGTCGGGAGCAAACGGTCGATACGCGCCGTCACCAGAATGAAGACGACACCGGCCGGCGGTTCTTCCAGCGTTTTAAGCAAGGCGTTGGCCGCGAACACGTTGATGGATTCGGCCGGATAAACCAGCACGACCCGCGCGCCGCCCCGATGCGAGCCGAGGCTGAAAAAGTTCATCAACCCAAGCACCTGGTCGATCTTGATTTCCTTGCTCGGCACCTTGGTTTTCTTGCCTTCATCGGCGTCCGGTTTGTCGTCGCTGATCAATTCTCCGGCAAGCGCTTCGGGGAGCACCGCCCGGTAATCCGGGTGATTGCCCTGCCTGAACCACAAGCAGGCAACACAGTGCCCGCACGGCTCGTGAGTCGCGGTCGGCGCTTCGCACAAAAGGCTTTGCGCCAGATGCTGCGCGAACTGCAGCTTTCCGATGCCCGCGCGGCCGTGCAGCAGCAGTGCATGCGGCCAGCTTGCGCGAAGTTGCCCCAGACGCGCCCAGTCATCGGTTTGCCACGGATAGATCATGAAAAGTCTTTTGAATCAGATGTTTATGGCGGGCTGCTCAAAGTTATAATTAACTTTAAGTAAATATTATTTACTTTAAAATCAAATGCTTGAAACTACTTTCTCAAGTTTCTTCTGAATATCGACGACTGATTGCGTGGCGTCGATTACCACGAACCGGTCCGGCGATTCCGCCGCACGGCGCAGATATTCGGCCCTCGTGCGTCCAAAGAAGGAATCGGATTCGCTTTCGAACTTGTCGGGAGCACGGACTGCGCCGCGCCGCTCGCTCGCAACATTCGTGGGAACGTCAAAGAGTACGGTCAGATCCGGCTGGAAACCGCCTTGAACCCATCGTTCCAGTGCTTCCAGCTTGTCGCGCGGCAGGCCGCGCCCGCCGCCCTGATACGCGAAGGTGGCATCGGAGAAACGATCGGACAATACCCAGTCGCCCCGCGCCAGCGCTGGCTCGATCACGAGCGCCAGATGTTCGCGGCGCGCCGCGAACATCAGCAGCGCCTCGGTTTCGAGGTCCATCGGCTGGTTCAGGAGCAGTTCGCGCAAGCTTTCGCCAAGCGCCGTGCCGCCGGGCTCGCGCGTCATCACGACAGAACGGCCGCCCGATGCAATCTTCTCTTCCAGACGCTCGCGAAACCATCCGAGGTGCGTGGTCTTTCCTGCCCCGTCGATGCCTTCAAACGTGATGAACTTGCCACGCACCATCATTGTCCCCGGATGTACTTGTCGACGGCCCGATTGTGGTCGCCGAGGTTGTCTGAAAAGAAGCTGCTGCCGTCGCCGCGCGACACGAAATACAGTGCGCTGCTCGACGCCGGATTGACTGTCGCCGCGAGCGCCGCGACGCCGGGCAGCGCGATGGGGCCGGGAGGCAGGCCCATGCGCGTGTAGGTATTGTACGGAGTGTCGGTTTGCAAATCTTTCTTCTTCAGGCGGCCGCCGTAAGCCGAGCCCAGGCCGTAGATCACCGACGGATCGGTCTGCAACGGCATGCCGATGCGCAGGCGGTTCGCAAACACCGCCGCGACCAGTGGCCTGTCGGCGGCGCGCCCGGTTTCCTTCTCCACGATCGAGGCCATGATCAGCGCCTCGTACGGCGTCTTGTACGGCAGGTTCTGCGCGCGCGCGTTCCACGCTTCGGTGAGGCGCATCTGCATCAGCCTGTAGGCGCGCTTGTAGACGGCGATGTCGCTCGTGCCTTTGTCGAACAGATAGGTGTCGGGGAAAAACAGGCCTTCCGCGCTCGCCTTCGCGATCAGGTCGTCCGGCGCGCCGATAGCCTTGAGCAAGTCCGTATCGGTCATGCCGGCCGTGTCGTGCTGGAGCGCCGGATTGCCGTCCAGTTCGCTGCGCATTTTCTGGAACGTCCATCCTTCGATGATCGTCGCCACGTACTCGTTCACGTCGCCACGCGCGATCTTTTGCAGCATCTCGTACGGCGTGATGCCTTCCTTGAACGCGTAGTTCCCCGATTTCAACTGCGACGAAAGACCCAGCGCGCGCGTCATCAGCACGAACAGCTCGGGCCGCATGTGCGCGCCGCCGCGATCAAGCTGGATGCTCACGCTTTTGAGCGTACTGTGGGACTTGATGGTGATATCGAGTTCGGGCGCGGCGAGATCGACCGGGCTGTTCGCCCACTTGAACATGCCCGCAACGAGCGCACCACCAACCACGGCCGCGACGACAGCCGCGACCAGACATTTCTTCAAAAGGGACATGCGAAACACGCTCTGGGATAGACCCATATAATACAAGCTCGTATCCGCCAAAGTCAGGTCCATGAATTCTTCAGCCGCCTCACCTGCCACGCCGTCCGCTGCTTCGCCCTTTCAGGCCGTGCCCGGCGGCGGTATTTTTGCGCCGCTCACGCAGTTCGGATTCATCGATACAACCGGTGACGACGCCGCCGCTTTTCTTCACACGCAGCTGACGAACGACGTCCAGCATCTGGATGCGTCGTCGGCGCGCCTGGCGGGTTATTGCTCGCCCAAGGGCCGCCTGATGGCGTCTTTCCTGATGTGGCGCGCGGGGGACGCCGTGCGCCTGATGATCGCCGCGGACCTTCAGGCCACGGTGCAAAAGCGCTTGTCCATGTTCGTGATGCGCGCCAAGGCCAAACTCGCCGACACCACGCCCACGCTCACAGCCGTAGGGTTTGCCGGCGACGTGCGCCATGCGCTGTCCCATCTCTTCGACGCCATGCCTGACGGCGTGCATGTCAAGGTCGACGGCCCGCTCGGTTCGCTGATCCGTGTGCCCGACGCCGTTGGCCGGCCGCGTTTTCTGTGGGTCGGTCCGAAAGCCGAAGTGGACGCGCACCTCGCCGATCTGGAAAAGAAGCTGACGCGCGCAAGCGCCGACGTGTGGGACTGGCTCGACATCCACGCGGGCGAGCCGCGCATCACTCAGCCGGTTGCCGAGCAGTTCGTCCCGCAGATGGTGAACTTCGACGTGCTTGGCGGCGTGAACTTCAAGAAAGGCTGCTATCCGGGCCAAGAAGTGGTTGCGCGCAGCCAGTATCGCGGCACGATCAAACGGCGCACAGCACTTGCGCACATGGAATCGGCCCAGGCCGGCAACGAACTTTTTCACTCCGATGACCCCGGCCAGCCGTGCGGCCTCGTGGTCAACGTGGCGAGCGCGCCGGAAGGCGGCGTGGATGCGCTGGTGGAAATCAAGCTCGCGGCTCTGGAGCAGGGTTCGGTGCACGTGGGCGCGGCCGATGGCCCCGTGCTGAAGTTCTCGCCGTTGCCCTATACGCTGCCGACCGAAGTCTGAGCCGAATTCATGTGCCTGATCGTCTTCGACTGGCAGCCGGACGCTGACGGATCGTCGCGGTACGGTATTCCTTTACTCACGCTCGCCGCGAACCGCGACGAATTCTATAGCCGCGAAACCGAGCCGATGCACTGGTGGAACGATGCGCCCGACCTGCTTGCCGGACGCGATCTGACCGGCGGCGGAACGTGGCTCGGCGTGACGCACGATGGCCGCTTTGCCGCGTTGACGAATTATCGGGCGCCTTCTGAAGTTCGACCGGATGCGCCGACCCGCGGTACGTTGGTCAGCGATTTCCTGACAGGAAAGCCGGTCGCGCCGCTTGATTATCTCAATCACGTTGCGCGCAACGGCCGTCTGTATAACGGCTTCAACCTGATCGTCGGCGATTTCACGCGGCGCGAACTTGCGTGGTACGGCAATCGCGCCGACGCCCCGCCCGCGTTGCTCGATGCCGGCATTCACGGCTTGTCGAACAGTTTGCTCGATACACCTTGGCCGAAGCTCGTCGCCCAACGTGAAGCGCTTCGCGATCTCGTCCATGCCGGCGACCGTATCCAGCCCTCGCTAGATGGTTTGATCGAGACAATGCGGAATCCGCATGTTGCTGATGACGCGCTACTGCCCTCCACCGGCGTTTCGCTTGAACGCGAGCGCGTGTTGTCGGCGGCGTTCATAGAGTCGGACGGCTATGGAACGCGCAGTACGACCGCGCTGCGCGTTGCCTCCGCAGGCAAGCAGCTCACGCTGCAAATCAAGGAACTCAGCGACGACGACGGTTCGCACAAAATCGTCCGCCCTGGAAACTTCGAACGCAGCGACGCGTTCGTGATCGTCCGCTAACTTTCTGTCGCGCTCAGGTATTCGCGCAACGCGTTCGCTGCGTCCGCATGCGCTTTCGCGACGTCCGGCACCAGCCCGCCCATTTTGAAGAACTCGTGCGTCATGCCTTCGTAGCGGACCAGTTCAACCGGCACGCGCTCGCGTTCGAGTTTCGCGGCGTAGGCGATGTTTTCATCGAAGAGCGGATCGTGATCGGCGGCAGCTATCCAAGCCGGCGCAACGCCCTCAAGCGATGGCATCTCTCCACGTGCGTCCAATGGCGCAAAACGCCAGTCATCGCGGTCATTCTCGTTACGCAGATAGTGCTTGAAAAACCACTCCACCGTTTTCGCCGAAAGCACGTAGCCTTCCGCGAATTGCGCATAGGAACGTGTGTCCTGACGCGCGCTGACGCCCGGGTAAATCAGCAATTGCAGGCGCAGCGCAATGCCGGCGTCGCGAGCGAGCACCGCGCAAACGGTGGAGAGCGTACCGCCGGCGCTGTCGCCGCCGACGGCGAAACGCGTGCTATCGAGGCCTAGCGACGCCGCTTGCTCGTGAAGCCATTCGAGGGCATCGAATGCATCGTGGACGGCGCTTGGGAACTTGTGTTCGGGCGCGAGCCGGTAATCCACCGATACCACCGCGCATCCCGAATCGGCCGCGAGACGCCGGCACAGCGCGGCATGGGTATCGATACTGCCCACCACGAAACCGCCGCCATGAAAATACACGAGCGTCGGCGCGGGCGACGTCCACGCCGGTTCGACCGGATGAAACAGCCGCGCGCGAATGGACGCGCCATCACGCGTGGGAATCGTGAGTTCCTGGATATCGAACATGGGCGCGGGCGCAATATCGATGATCAGCGCACTGCGTTCGTACGACGCGCGCGCAGCTTCGGCGGTCAACGTGTGGAACGGCGGCCGCCTGGCTTTCGCGATCAGTTCGAGGACCTGCGCAATGGCGGGATTCAGCGGCATGAGGAATGTATGGCGGTGAAAGCTCGCGATAATGACACATTCGGCCCTCCCGGTTCGCCCTATCCTCGCCCTCTGACCTCGGGTTTAAGCGACAACGGATCGGTCGGGTTACGCATTTGCGCGACGTCATCGAAACGCAGTTGTACCGACGCCAGGATCTTCGGATGCGTCAGCACGTAGAACCGCCGTTCGCGCACGGCGTCGAACGTGATCTGCGCCACGTCGTTCGCGCTCAGCTTGCCGCCCTCCACCGCCTTCGTGAGTTGCCTGACGGCCATGCGCTGCGATGTCGTCAGGGGTTCGTCATTGCGCAGCGCTTCGGGCCGCGCGCGTTCCGCCTGGGCAATACCCGTTGGCACGAACGCCGGGCACAACAACGAACAATCCACCTGTGCGCCAGCAATCTTCAGATCGTGATAAAGCGTCTCGGTCAGCGCGACGACCGCATGCTTCGATGCGTTGTACACGCCCATCGCAGGTGCGGAAAGCAGACCGGCGACAGACGCCGTGTTGACGATATGCGCGGGCTCGTTTTGCGCGAGCATCAACGGCGTGAACGCGCGCACGCCGTTCGCCACGCCCATTACGTTGACGCCGAATACCCACGCCCAGTCGTTCGCGCTGTTCTCCCATACGAAGCCGCCCGCGCCAACGCCCGCGTTGTTGAAGAGCAGATGCACGGCGCGGTACGTGTCCATGGTTGCGCTGGCGAGGGCGTCGACCTGCTTTGCATCGGAGACATCGGTGGGCACGCCGAGCGCCTCTGCGCCCAAAGCGCGCGCCATCTCGACGGTTTGCGCGAGCGCCTTGACATCGACGTCGGCAAGCACGAGCTTCATGCCAAGCGACGCGCCCTGCATGGCGAACGCCCGCCCGAAGCCGCTGCCGGCGCCCGTGATGACCGCCACTTTTCCGTCGAACTGATCCACTGTGTCTCCCCTCGATGCAACCCGCGTCAGATCAGCTTCACGAGCTGCTTGCCGAAGTTCTTGCCCTTGAGCAGGCCGAGAAACGCTTCGGGCGCGTTCTCGAGTCCTTGCGCAATGCTTTCGCGATACAGCAGCTTCTTCTGCGCCACGAGGCCGCCAAGCTGCGCAAGCGCTTCGGGCCAGACTTCCGGCGACTCACTGACGATGAACCCTTGCACCTTCAGCCGCTGCGTGAGCAGCAGCGAGGGTTTTTTAAGCGGTTTTGGCGAGCCGTCATAGTTTGCGATCATCCCGCATAACGCAATACGGCCAAACGCGTTCATGCGCGACAACGCGGCGTCGAGCACTTCGCCGCCGACATTTTCGAAATAGCCGTCCACGCCATTGGGCAGCGCCGCTTTCAGGTCGTCGTGGAGATTGCCCGCTTTATAGTCCACGCACGCGTCGAAGCCGAGGGTTTCGGTCACATACCGGCACTTGTCCGCGCCGCCCGCGATACCCACCGCGCGGCAACCCGCGGCTTTCGCCAACTGTCCGACCACGCTGCCCACCGCGCCGCTCGCGGCGCTGACAAGCACCGTCTCGCCTGCCTTTGGCTCGATGATCTTGTTCAGGCCAAGCCATGCCGTCACGCCGGGCATGCCCACGGGACCGAGATACGCGGAAAGCGGGATGTGCGTATCGTCGACCTTGCGCAGGCCCCGGCCATCCGATGTACCAAATTCCTGCCAGCCATGGGTTCCGACGACCTTGTCTCCGATCGCGAATTTGGGATGCTTCGATTCCACCACTTCGCCCACCGTCCCGCCGATCATGACTTCGTTGAGCGGCTGCGACGCGGCGTACGACTTCGCGTCGTCCATGCGGCCGCGCATGTAAGGATCAAGCGAGAGGTAGTGATTGCGCACGCGCACCTGGCCATCGGCGAGCGGCGCAAGTGGCGTTTCAACGAGCTTGAAGTTGTCGGTGCTCGCCGCGCCCTGAGGACGCGAGACGAGGAGAATCTGACGATTGATTGAAGCGCGTTCGGACATCGTGATGCTCCTGTGCGGTCTTGATGCGTTCCCTGACGGTCAGGCGTCGCTCGGACCGGGTTTCGCCGACGGATCGGATCGAAGGCGTTGTTGCGCAATATCGCGGCCAACCGCGAGCCTGCGCATGTACTTGAATGTTCCAAGCGCTTTGGCGACGAAGTGCCCTTCGCTATCGCGGATTTCGCCTTCGCAATACGCCATGGTGGTCGAGCGATGCAGCACGCGCGCGAACGCGCGCAGTTCGCCCCGGCCCGGCTCCATGAAGTTCACTTTCATTTCGACCGTGACAACGCCTATGCCCGTGCCCGCAAGACTGCGGGCCGCCATTGCAAGGGCGACATCGGCGAGGGTCATGGTGACGCCGCCGTGCGCGATTCCCCACGTGTTCATGTGCGTGGCGGTCAACGCAAGCAAGACTTCGCTTGCGCCATCTTCGGCGGAAACAAGCTGCACCCCGAGTGAATCGATGAACGGGCTTTCTGGCAGCGCGGAAAAGTCGGCCATGGGATCAGACTTCGTAATCGATGCATTGACGCGACTCACGCACCGCCGCCACGAAGTCCTTGATAGCAACATGCTTCGGGTGGACCTGATACGCGTGAAGCGCTTCCTTGTTATCGAAATCCGAAACGAGGATGACGTCGCACGTGGCTTCGTAGCCGTCCTGCGCCACGCCGACCTCAAAGTGCCCCTGACCTGAAACAATGCTGCGGCAGCTTTCGAGCTTTGCCTTCAGCTTGACGATATTTTCGGCGCGCGTGCCGCCCTCGGCGTTTTCCTTCAGCTTCCACATGACGATGTGTCGTAACAAGACAGGCTCCTGGTTGTAGCTGCAGCGAACACGGCACGGATATGCCGCGTCGCCCAAGCGTATCAAAAACCCCGGGCGACCGTCACGGCTCACACCACCTCGAACAACCCGGCCGCGCCCTGCCCGCCGCCAATGCACATGGTGACCACCACGAATTTCGCGCCGCGCCGTTTCCCTTCGATCAACGCGTGTCCCGTCAGCCGCGCGCCCGACACGCCGTAAGGATGTCCCACCGCGATCGCGCCGCCGTTCACGTTCAGACGGTCGGCGGGAATGCCCAAGGTATCGCGGCAATACAGCACCTGAACCGCGAACGCCTCGTTCAATTCCCACAAGCCGATGTCGCTGACCTTGAGCCCGGCCTTCTTCAAGAGCTTGGGCACGGCGAACACCGGGCCGATACCCATTTCGTCCGGCTCGCAGCCCGCCACCGCGAAGCCGCGGAAAATCCCGAGCGGCTTCAATCCTTCCTTTTCGGCCAGCGACGCATTCATTACCACGCACGCCGACGCGCCATCGGAAAACTGGCTGGCGTTGCCCGCGGTAATCACGCCGCCAGGCATGGCGGTGCGAATCTTCGATACCCCTTCGAGCGTCGTGTCGGCGCGAATGCCTTCATCGGATGAAAGCGTGAGTTCTTTTGTAAAGACGCGGCCCGTGGCTTTGTCGGCGACACCGGCGAGCACGGTGATTGGCACGATTTCGTCGTTGAACTTGCCCGCGGCCTGAGCGGCCGCCGCACGCAGTTGAGACTGAACGCCGTATTCGTCCTGGCGTTCCTTCGAGATTTCGTAGCGCTTCGCGACGTTCTCGGCGGTCTGCAACATCGACCAGTAGATGCCGGGCTTGTGTTCCTTCAGCCAGCCGTCGAACAGCATGTGTTGGTTCATCTCGTTCTGCACGCACGAGATGGACTCCACGCCGCCGGCCACGAAGACATCGCCTTCGCCGGCAATCACGCGCTGCGCCGCGAGCGCGATGGTTTGCAGCCCGGACGAGCAAAAGCGGTTCACCGTCATGCCGGGCGTGCTCACGGGTAAACCGGCGCGCAACGCGATCTGCCGCGCGATGTTCATGCCCGTCGCGCCTTCCGGATTTGCGCAGCCCATGATCACGTCTTCCACGCGCGCCGGGTCAATGCCGGCGCGCTCCACCGCCGCCCGCGTCACGTGGCCGCCGAGCGTTGCGCCGTGCGTCATGTTGAATGCGCCGCGCCACGATTTGGCCAGGCCCGTACGTGCCGTCGATACGATTACCGCGTCAGTCATTCCTGTCTCCACTTCAAGTACGAATAATGTTGATGGTGTTCAGCGCAGCACGTCCACAGAGCGGGTCCGCAAAACCCCGGCGGCCGTCATCTGCTCCCACGCGCGTTCAAGCGATCCGTTCAGGTCGATGGCGCGGGAGGCGTCGTCGATAACAACTGTTTCAAAGCCCGCGCCGCGTGCGTCGAGCGCGGACCAGGCAACGCAATAATCCGTCGCCAGTCCGCAGCAGTAGACGCGCTTCACGCCGGTATTACGAAGATAGCCGGTCAGGCCCGTCGGCGTGACGCGATCGGCTTCCATGAAGGCCGAGTAACTATCCACGCCCACGTGATGCCCCTTGCGGATCACGAGCCGCGCGTGCGGCACATGCAGGTCGCGATGCAACGCCGCGCCCTGCGTGTCCTGCACGCAGTGGGTCGGCCATAGAACCTGCTCGCCATAAGCGAGCGTGGTCATCTCGAAAGGCGCGCGCCCCGCGTGATGCTCGGCGAAGGAAACGTGCGTGGCCGGATGCCAGTCCTGCGTCACGACGACATGCGAAAACGCCAGCGCAAGCTGGTTGATCACGGGCACGACTTCATCGCCGTGAGGCACGGCCAACGCGCCACCCGGCATGAAATCGTTCTGCACGTCGATGACAAGCAGGACTTCGTCTGCACCTCTCATTGCTGCCTCGCTTCCAGGCTGTTTCAGCTATTGAAACCGCGGCTCTGCGCCGCGAGTTCAGTCACGCGCGCCGCAGGCTTCCAGGCATCGCCATTGGTTTGCGCGGCGTATTTGCGCATCGCGCGCTCGACGTTGTAGAGGCCGATCGTGTCCGCGTACAACATCGGCCCGCCGCGATGCAGCGGAAACCCGTAGCCCGTCAGATAGACCATGTCGATGTCCGACGCCTTCGACGCAATCCCTTCTTCCAGGATCAGCGCGCCTTCATTGACGAGCGCGAGCACGAGGCGCTCGACGATCTCTTCGTCGGCAATCTTGCGGCGTTCGATACCGTGTTCCTTCGAATACCCGACGATCATCTCGTCCACGATCTTGGACGGATGCGCGGCACGGTCCCCAGCCTTGTAGTCGTACCATCCCGCGCCCGTCTTCTGGCCGAAGCGTCCGGTCTCGCACAAACGGTCCGCGATCTTCGAATACTTCAGGTCCGGCTTCTCCTGATAGCGGCGCTTGCGAATGGCCCAGCCAATGTCATTGCCCGCCAGATCGCTCATGCGGAACGGTCCCATTGCAAAGCCAAACTTTTCGATGGCGCGATCCACCTGCGCCGGCAGCGCGCCCTCCTCGAGCATGAAAAGCGCCTGGCGCAAGTACTGCTCGATCATCCGGTTGCCGATAAACCCATCGCACACGCCCGACACCACAGCCGTCTTCCTGATCTTCCGGGCAAGCTGCATGACGGTCGCGAGCACGTCTTTCGATGTCTTCGCGCCGCGCACGACTTCGAGCAGTTTCATCACGTTCGCGGGGCTGAAGAAGTGCATGCCGACGACGTCTTCAGGACGCCTGGTGAAGGCCGCGATCTTGTCGACATCGAGCGTGGACGTATTCGACGCCAGGATTGCCCCTTTCTTCGCCACCTGATCGAGTTTCGAGAACACTTGCTCTTTCACGCCGAGTTCCTCGAACACCGCTTCAACAATGAGATCCGCATCCTTGAGGTCATCGTAGGAAAGAGTCGGCGTGATCAGCGCAAGCCGTTCTTCGAGCTTTTCAGCCGTCAGCCGGCCTTTCTTCACGGCGCTTTCGTAGTTCTTGCGAATCGTCGCGAGGCCGCGATCGAGCGCTTCCTGTTTCGTTTCAAGCAAGGTCACGGGCAGGCCGGCGTTGATGAAGTTCATCGCGATACCGCCGCCCATGGTTCCCGCGCCGATCACACCCACGCGCTCGATCTTGCGCACCGGCGTATTCGACGGCACATCGGGAATCTTGCTCGCCGCGCGTTCGCCGAAAAACGCATGACGCAGCGCGCGGCTTTCAGGCGTCTGCACCAGCGCCATGAAACATTCGCGCTCGACCGCCAAGCCTTGGTCGAAACCGAGCTTCACGCCGGCCGCGACTGCATCGATGCATTTGAGCGGTGCCGGGAAATTCTTCGCCATCGGCGTGACCATGTTGCGCGCGAACTGAATGAAACCTTCCGCGTTCGGATGATCTATCTTGCGATCCCGCACCTTCGGAAGCGCCCCGCCTTGCGCGCCGACTTTCTTGGCGAATTTGACGGCTTCATCCAGCAGGTCGCCTTCGGCCATCTGGTCGAACAGGCCCGATCCGGCCAGCTTCTCCGACATCACCGGAGCGCCCGAGACGATCATGTTCAACGCCGTTTCAAGGCCCACCGCGCGCGGCAGACGCTGCGTGCCGCCAGCGCCCGGCAGGAGGCCGAGCTTGACTTCGGGCAACGCGATCTGCGCTCCCGCCGACGCAATCCGATAATGCGCACCAAGCGCAAGCTCGAGACCGCCGCCCATCGCCACGCTATGGATCGCGGCCACAACAGGTTTTGCGCTGCTCTCCACGACCTTGATGACGGTATGCAGCGTCGGTTCCTGGGTCGCCTTCGGCGTATTGAATTCGGTGATGTCGGCGCCGCCGGAAAATGCCTTGCCCGCGCCGATCAGCACGATCGCCTTGACCGACGCGTCGGCCTGGGCTTTCTCCACGCCTTCAACAATGCCAAGCCGCGTGGAAAACCCGAGGCCATTCACCGGCGGGTTGTTCAGCGTGATAACGGCGATGCCGTCGCGGGTCGTGTAATCCACTGCCATTTCGTCTTCCTCCATTCCGTCTTTCATGCAATTCGATGCGCGCCATGTCTCGTTCGTATCTTCCGGCAAAAATCCGGATGACGCTGATTTCCGTGCCGCGATAATTGTTGCGGTAAGTCTGCGTTACCCGTGAAGAATACACAAAAAAGAACGATCGTTCAATTTCGTTATTGCGGGATGACGGAGGCGGGACGTAAAAGGAAGAAAAAGGCGGACGCGGGCTGCGCGGCGGCAGCCCGGTGAATCATGATCTAGTCGACGCTTTCGCCAACCGTCGGCAACACATGTTCACGATACAACTCCCGCAACCGCAGCTTCTGCAGCTTGCCGGTTGCCGTATGCGGAAGTTCATCGGCGAAAACAACGTCGTCCGGGCGCCACCACTTCGCCACCTTGCCGTCATAAAACGCGAGCAATTCCTCGCGCGTCACGGTCGCGCCTGGACGCGGCACGACCACGATCAGCGGCCGCTCCGTCCACTTCGGGTGCGAACACGCAATGCACGCGGCCTCCGCAACTTGCGGATGCGACATCATCACGTTCTCCAGATCGATCGAACTGATCCATTCGCCGCCCGACTTGATCACGTCCTTGCTGCGATCCGTGATGTTCATGAAACCATCCTCGTCGATGGTCG
Organism: Caballeronia sordidicola; assembly: GCF_001544455.2. GTDB lineage: Bacteria > Pseudomonadota > Gammaproteobacteria > Burkholderiales > Burkholderiaceae > Caballeronia > Caballeronia sordidicola. Next base: position 173,464 of record NZ_FCOC02000013.1, on the reverse strand, counting down.
CGACATCTCCCGTCGGAAACCAGCCATCCACGAGCGGCGAATCTTCCTTGCGGAAATACCTGTCGATAACCCACGGACCGCGCACGTACAGATCGCCGAACGACTTGCCGTCCCACGGAAGTTCCGCGCCGTCGTCGCCGACGACTTTCATGTCCACGCCGAACATGACGTGGCCCTGCTTTTCACGCAGATGCCGCTGTTCTTCCGGCGAACGCTGGCGCTGTTCCCAGTTGAGCTTGGCGAGCGTGCCGAGCGGCGACATTTCCGTCATGCCCCATGCATGGATGACCTCGACGCCGTAATCGTCCTCGAACGTGCGCAGCATCGCGGGCGGGCACGCCGAGCCGCCAATCACCGTCCGTTGCAGCGTGTGAAAGCGCACGCCGGCCTGCTTCACGTAGTTGAGCAAACCCAGCCATACGGTCGGCACGCCAGCCGAATAGGTCACGCCTTCGGCTTCCATCAGTTCATAGAGCGACTTGCCATCGAGACAATTGCCGGGCAGCACGAGCTTTGCGCCGACCAGCGGCGCGGCGTGCGGAATGCCCCATGCGTTGACGTGGAACATTGGCACGACGGGCAGGATCGAATCGCGTGACGAACAGGCCATGGCGTCGGGAAGCGCCGCGCCGAAAGCGTGCAAGACCGTCGAACGATGCGTGTAGAGCGCGCCCTTCGGATTGCCGGTCGTGCCGGACGTGTAGCAAAGAAACGATGCCGAGCATTCATCGAGCACGGGCCATGCGTAGTCGCCATCGTGCATTGCGAGCAGCGTTTCGTAACTGATGACAGGCGTGGCCATGTCGGCGAGATGGGTGCTGATGCACGCTTCGTCGCCAAGCGCGATCCAGCCTTTCACGTTCGGGCACTGCGGCGCAATGGCGTCGACAAGCGCCGTGAACGTCATGTCGAAGGCGACATATTCGTCGTCGGCATGGTTGATGATGAACGCAATCTGGTCGGGAAACAGCCGCGGGTTGATCGTGTGGCAAACGGCGCCCATGCCGCTCACGCCGTAATAGCACTCCAGGTGACGATACCCATTCCAGGCCAGTGTGCCGATGCGCTCGCCCGGCTGCACGTTCAGGCCAATGAGCGCCTGCGCAAGCTGCTTCGCGCGCTTTTCGCAATCGCGCCAGGTGTAGCGATGAATGTCGCCTTCAACACGGCGCGACACGATCTCGGTACTGCCGAAGTGGCGCGAAGCGTGGGAAATCAGCGATGAAGCGAGCAGCGGTACATCCATCATCTGGCCGAAAAGCGGCGACGTCATGGGCAAGTTCCTCACAAGTCCGGATGCACGGGATTCGATGCGCGTTCTGCTGCGATACCTGGATAAGCAATATCCGATTTTTGTCTCAAAGCCAAGGTGCGAAAGGCTCGGAGCGGGCTCCTGCAGCGGCGCGGGCGCGGATTTACAATATCGGTTAACCATGAGGTGCTCAATATGTCGTTTTCCCCAAGCGGTACGGTTGCCGGTGCCGCTGCTGAAGCCGAACTGGCGGGCCCGGACGCAGTGAATGCGCTGGTCGGGTCCATTGAAACCGACCGCCGGGATTCATTCGTCGCGCTCGGTTCCGCGTTCCTCACGCGCCTGCCCGCCTCGCCCTTGCCCGCGCCTTATCTGGTCGGCATTTCCGCCGATACCGCCGCGCAACTCGGATTCGACGCAAGCCATGCGCACGATCCTGCATTTATCGAATATTTCACGGGCAACACAACCCGCGATTTACCGCCTGATGAGTTGCCGTATGCATCGGTTTATTCAGGGCATCAGTTCGGCGTCTGGGCCGGACAACTGGGCGACGGCCGCGCAATAGGTCTCGGTGAAATCGAACATGGCGGCAAGCGTCTCGAGTTGCAGTTGAAGGGCGCGGGACGCACGCCGTATTCACGCATGGGCGACGGCCGCGCGGTGCTGCGCTCATCGATCCGCGAATATCTGTGCTCGGAAGCCATGCACCATCTCGGCATTCCGACCACGCGCGCGCTGTGCGTGACCGGATCGGACCAGCCCGTGCGCCGCGAAATTATGGAGACAGCGGCGGTCGTGACCCGCGTTGCGCCGAGTTTCGTGCGCTTTGGCCACTTCGAGCATTTCTACACGAACGACCGGCCGCACGAACTGCGCAAGCTCGCCGATCACGTGATCGACCGGTTTTATCCGCAATGCCGTGAAGCCGATGACCCTTACCTCGCGCTCCTGAACGAAGTCACGCTGCGCACCGCCGATCTGATGGCGGACTGGCAAGCGGTCGGCTTTTGTCACGGCGTGATGAACACGGACAACATGTCGATCCTTGGGCTGACGATCGACTACGGGCCGTTTGGGTTTATCGACGGATTCAACGCCGGTCACATCTGCAATCACTCGGATTCGCAAGGCCGCTACGCGTACAAGATGCAACCGCAGATTGGCTACTGGAACCTGTTTTGTCTGGCGCAAGCGCTGGTGCCGCTATTCGGTCCGCATTACGACGAAGCCGTTCGCAACGAGAAGATCATCGAAGATGCGCAACGCGTGCTGGAGGGCTTCCGGGACCGGTTCGCGCCCGCGCTCGAACGCCGGATGCGCGCGAAACTCGGTCTTGCGGAGATCCGCGATGGCGACGATAAACTCGCCAACCAGTTGTTCGAAGCGATGAACGCGAACCGCGCCGACTTCACGCTGACGTTTCGCAACCTTGCCAAGATGCACAAGGCAGACGCTTCCGGCGATGCGCCCGTGCGCGACCTGTTCCTCGATCGCGCCGCCTTCGACGTCTGGGCGAACGCGTACCGGCTGCGTTTATCGGAGGAAACGCGCAGCGACGAAGACCGCGCCATTGCCATGAACGCTGTTAATCCGAAGTTCGTCCTGCGCAATCATCTGGCCGAAAATGCCATCCGCCTGGCGAAGGAAAAGGATTTTTCGGAAGTCGAACGGCTGGCACGCGTGCTGCGCCATCCGTTTAGTGAGCAACCCGAATTCGAATCCTACGTCGGCCTGCCGCCCGACTGGGCGAACGGTCTGGAAGTCAGTTGTTCTTCCTGAAAAAGCCCCCAAATACTTGAGCCGGACTATCAAAGCCGCTCTACCGCTCTGGAGAAACGAAAGATGAACCGAGACGACCTCACGAAGGAACCCGCTGCTCCGCTGCAAAAGGACGACGCCACTTACAAAAAAGAACTGTCCGATATCCAGTATCAGGTCACACGCCACGCCGCCACCGAGCGGCCATTCACCGGCGAATACTGGGATCACACGGAACGCGGCGTTTACGATTGCGTGTGTTGCGGCACACCGCTCTTTGAATCGGACACGAAATTCGATGCCGGCTGCGGTTGGCCAAGCTACTTCAAGCCGATCAATGGCGAAGTCATCAAGGAAAAAACGGATCGCACGCACGGCATGTTGCGCATCGAAGTGCAATGCAAGAACTGCGGCGCGCATCTGGGCCACGTTTTCGAGGACGGTCCCGCGCCAACGGGCCTGCGCTACTGCATCAACTCGGCTGCGCTACAATTCGAACCCAAGTAAGTACGGGCGGCTTACTCCGGTAAGCCGCCTTTTTTATGACTGCGGTGCAAACAGGCGCGTTCGGGCCTTGGGTTTGAACTGCTTTCTTTAGCGGGTACTTACTAAAGATCCCCTGAGTCACATTTGCTTCACACGCGTCTTTTCGCGGCTGCGGCGGACACAATTCGATCCGGGCCGCATCTGGCGTGCGAGCACGTTCTAAACCGTTCAACCGGTTTGAAATCGATGCCCCTCTTCGTCCCTAAGAAATCTACGAAATGAAATTTCTGTTCGATCTGTTTCCGATCCTCCTCTTCTTCGTTGCTTTCAAGATCTGGGGCATCTACACGGCCACGGCGGTCGCGATCGTCGCCACGCTCGTGCAGATTGCGTGGGTCGCGTTCCGGCATCGCAAGGTGGACCCCATGCTGTGGGTGAGCCTCGGCGTCGTGGTGGTGTTCGGCGGCGCTACGCTCGTGCTGCATAACGATACGTTCATCAAGTGGAAACCCACCGCGCTCTACTGGCTGTTTGCCGGAGCGCTGATCGTCTCCCAGGTTGCGTTCGGCAAGAACCTCATCGAGGCGATGATGGGCAAGCAGATCGTGCTGCCGCATCGCGTGTGGGGCCAGTTGAATCTCGCGTGGGCGGTATTTTTCGCGATCCTCGGCGTGGTCAACCTGTTCGTGGCGTACAACTACACCACCGATCAATGGGTCAACTTCAAGCTTTTCGGCGCGACGGGCTGCCTGCTCGTGTTTATCGTCGCGCAGAGTTTGTGGCTGGCGAAGTACATGAAAGAGGACGAAGGAAAATGAGCCATCCAGCCTCCACGGACACCTTCGTCAACGCTTCGGCCGAAAGCAAGATCGCGCACCTCGAAGCACGGCTGAATGCGGCGCTGAACGCGCAATCGGTTCATATCGACGACGACAGCGCGGCCCATGCCGGACACGCCGGGGCATCGGCGGGAAGCCACTATACGGTGACCATCGTGGCCGCCGGATTCGCCGGGAAGCCACGCGTGGCGCGGCACCGGCTAGTGTATGATGCGCTGGCCGACGAGATGCGGCGCGGCATTCATGCCCTCGCCATCAAGGCTTATACGCCTGAAGAATTTGCAGACCAGTTCAAATGAGTCTCCATGTTGCTGCGGGCTCAAGTTCGCAAGCCGCCTCGTTTTCAGCCTCGAATTTCCAGCCCTCGTTCTGATCAGGAACTATCGATGATTCTAAAAAACCCCCGTATTTGGGTATTGCTGGCCGCGTTCGCGGCAGCGCCTGCTTTCGCTCAGAACATTGCCGTGGTCAACGGCACGCCGATTCCGAAATCCCGCGTTGACGCGCTCGTCGCGCAACTGGTCCAGCAGGGCCAGCAGGACACGCCGCAATTGCAGGCTGCCGTGCGTCAGGAACTGGTCAACCGCGAAATCCTGATGCAGGAGGCCGCGCGCCGCGGTATTGCCACGCGTCCGGACGTGAAGGCGCAGATTGCAGTGGCCCAGCAAACGGTGGTGTTGCGTGCGTTGATTGAAGACTTCGTGAAGGCCAACGCGCCCACCGACGCCGAGATCAAGGCACGTTACGACGAGATGGTCAAGCAGGCTGGCGGCGGCAAGGAATATCACCTGCACCACATCCTGGTCGACAACGAAGCGCAGGCCAAGGATTTGATCGCGAAGATCAAGGGTGGCGCGAGCTTCGAAGATTTGGCGAAGCAATATTCGAAGGACCCGGGATCAGGCAAGAACGGCGGCGACCTGGACTGGTCGAGCCCGCAGGCTTATGTGCCGGAGTTCGGCGCAGCGGCCGAGAAGTTGAAGAAGGGTGAGATGACCGACACGCCGGTGAAGACGCAGTTCGGCTGGCACATCATCCGGCTCGACGATGTGCGCGACGTCGCGCCGCCGCCCTTGGAGCAGGTCAAGGCGCAGATTGCGCAGCAGATTCAGCAGGAAAAGCTGGCTGCGTTCGAGGAAGATCTGCGCAAGAAAGCCACGATCAAGTAACGCTGCTTTAGTTAGCCGAAGTAAAGAAGCCGCTCGATGTTCCGAGCGGCTTTTTCATGGGTTCAACGGCGAGCGGCAAACCCGCTCTCGCCGCATTCAATCCGCTTTACCCGACCCAACGCCGTGCATTCTGGAACACGCGCAACCACGGACTTGCATCGGCAGTCCAGTCGTTCGGCGTCCAGCTCATCTGCACATTCCTGTGCACGCGCTCCATGTGCGGCATCAACACCGTAAAACGCCCGTCCGGCGTGGTGACGGAGGTAATCCCCGCCGGCGATCCATTCGGATTGTACGGATAGCGCTCGGTCGCCGCGCCTTGATGATCGACGAAGCGCATCGCCACCAGTGCCTGGGTTGCATCGCCTTGTTGCGAGAAGTCCGCGAAACCTTCACCGTGCGCAACCGCCACCGGAAGGCGCGAGCCTTCCATGCCGGCAAAGAAGATAGACGGCGAACCCTGCACCTGAACCGATGAAAACCGCGCCTCGAACTGCTCCGATTTGTTGCGCGTGAATTTGGGCCACGCGTCGGCGCCGGGAATCATCGATGCAAGGCTGCTCATCATCTGGCAACCGTTGCAGATGCCGAGCGCGAACGTATCGGCGCGACCGAAGAATCCGGCGAACATGTCGGCGAGACGCGGATTGAAACGGATCGTCTTCGCCCAGCCTTCGCCAGCGCCGAGCACGTCGCCGTACGAAAAGCCGCCGCATGCCACGGCGCCCGCGAAGTCCGCCAGCGTCACGCGCCCTTCCAGCAAGTCGCTCATGTGGACGTCGTGCGTGTCGAAGCCGGACCGGTCGAACGCATAAGCCGTTTCCAGATGGGAATTCACGCCCTGCTCGCGCAGGATGGCCACACGCGGACGCGCGCCCGTGCCCACGAACGGCGCCGACACATCCTGAGCCGGATCGAAAGTCAGGACCGGCGAGATGCCAGGATCGTTCGCGTCGAGTAACGCGTCGTACTCGGCATCGGCGCATGCGGGGTTATCGCGCAGGCGCGCAATGCGCCAGCTCACTTCGCTCCAGGCACGCTGCAACTCGTGGCGCGGCGCGTCGTAGACCTTCTTTGCGTCGCGATAAATCTCGATGACATCACGCTCGTTCGGCTTGCCGATGACTTCCGAACACGCCGACAATCCGTGTTCGCGCAACGCGGCCAGCACAGCGTCCCGATCGGACAGACGCACCTGGATCACGCCGCCGAGTTCCTCTGAAAACAACGCGCGGATGGTGCGGTCCTCACGGCGTCCGCTGGTCTGCTTCGCCCAGTCCTTGGCGTCGCCGTAATCGGATTCATGGTTCGGATTGAGAATCAGCATGTCCACGTTCAACGACACACCCACGTGCCCCGCGAACGCCATTTCACAGACGGTCGCCCACAGGCCGCCATCGGAACGGTCGTGATACGCGAGCAGCTTGCCCGCGGCGTTCAGCGACTGAATGGCGTTGAAAAAACGCTTCAGGTCTTCGGCGTCATCGACATCTGGAACCGCGTCGCCTATCTGCTGCGTGACTTGCGCCAGGATGCTGCCGCCCAGACGGTTCTTGCCGCGCCCGAGGTCGATGGAAATCAGCACCGTGTCCGTACCGCGCTGCAATTGCGGCGTAAGCTGGCGGCGCACGTCCTCGACCGGCGCGAACGCCGAAATGATCAGCGATACCGGCGACACGACTTCCTTCGCCGCGCCGGTTGCGTCCTGCCACTTGGTGCGCATCGACAGCGAATCCTTGCCGACCGGAATGCTGATGCCCAGCGCCGGGCACAGTTTCATGCCGATGGCCTTCACGGTATCGAACAATGCGGCATCTTCGCCGGGACTGCCGCACGCGGCCATCCAGTTGGCGGAGAGCTTCAGCTTGTTCAACGATTCGATAGGCGCCGCCGCGATGTTCGTCACCGCTTCGCCAACGGCCATGCGGCCTGACGCGGGCGCGTCGATCACCGCCAGAGGCGTGCGCTCGGCGATGGTCATGGCCTCGCCACGGAAGCCGGCGTAATCCATGGTGGTGATCGCGCAATCGGCGACAGGCACTTGCCATGGGCCGACCATCTGGTCACGCGCCGTTGTGCCGCCCACCGACCGGTCGCCGATGGTAATCAGGAACGACTTGCTGGCGACGGTCGGATGCTTCAACACGCTCACCGCAATCTCGGACAAGACCAGGCCGGTTACATCGACGGGTTCGAATGCCAGCACTTCACGCTTCACGTCGCGATGCATCTTGGGCGTCTTGCCGAGCAGCACGTCCATGGGCATGTCGACGGGTTCGAGCGTCTGACCGGCGTTCTTCTGATCGTCGATCAGCTTGAGCTGGCGTTCTTCGGTGGCAACACCGACCACAGCCACCGGGCAGCGCTCACGCGTGCAGATCGCTTCGAAGGCCGGCAGGCTTTCTGGCGCAATCGCCAGCACGTACCTTTCCTGCGCCTCGTTCGACCAGATTTCGCGCGGCGACAAACCGGACTCTTCCAGTTGCACACGGCGCAGTTCGAAACGCGCGCCTTTGCCGGCGCCATCGACAAGTTCGGGGAACGCATTCGACAACCCGCCCGCGCCCACGTCGTGAATGCTCAGGATGGGATTTTCCGCGCCCAGTTGCCAGCACGCGTTGATCACTTCCTGCGCGCGCCGCTGGATTTCCGGATTGCCGCGCTGGACCGAATCGAAGTCGAGTTGCGCGGTGTTGGCGCCGGTCGCCATGGAACTCGCGGCGCCGCCGCCCATGCCAATGCGCATGCCGGGGCCGCCGATCTGGATCAGCAACGATCCCGCCGGCAGATCCATCTTGTGCGTGTGCTGGTCCGAGATATTGCCGATCCCGCCCGCGATCATGATCGGCTTGTGATAGCCGCGCACGCGCCCTGCGGCGTTCTGCTCATACGCGCGAAAATAGCCGCCCAGATTGGGCCGGCCAAATTCGTTGTTGAACGCAGCCGCGCCGATGGGACCATCGATCATGATCTGCAGCGGCGAAGCAATGCGCTCAGGACGTCCATACGGCTCGTGCGCATCAGAAGGATTGCGCTGCGGCACCGGCACGGCGCTGTCGCGGGCGTTTTCCCACGGCTGGCGTGCATCGGGCAGATCGAGATTGGAGACCGTGAAACCCGCGAGACCGGCCTTCGGACGCGCGCCGCGGCCGGTCGCGCCTTCGTCGCGAATCTCGCCGCCCGAACCCGTTGCCGCGCCCGCGAACGGAGAAATGGCGGTCGGGTGGTTGTGCGTTTCGACCTTCATCAGCGTGTGCGTGAGTTCGGTGTGACGCCCATATTGCTCGTTCGAACCGCGCGGGAACCAGCGCTCGGCCGTGCCGCCTTCCATGATCGCCGAGTTGTCCGAATACGCGACGATCGTGCCGGCGTGGTTCAGCTTCTCGGTATTGCGGATCATGTTGAACAGCGAGATGTCCTGCGGCTCGCCGTCGATGGTCCACTGCCCGTTGAAGATCTTGTGGCGGCAATGTTCACTGTTGGCCTGGGCGAACATCATCAGTTCGACGTCCGTGGGATTGCGCTGCAACTGCTTGAATGAATCGACGAGATAGTCGATTTCATCGTCGGCGAGCGCGAGGCCCAGCTCCACGTTCGCCGTTTCCAGCGCGCCGCGGCCGTGGCCGAGGATATCGACGGCTTGCAGCGGTTGTGCCGGAAGTTCGTCGAACAGATGCAATGCGTGATCGCGCGACGGCGCGACACTTTCGGTCATCCGGTCGTGCAGCGCGGCGGCCACTTCGGCGCGCGCCGCTTCGGACAACGCCTTCTTGCCGCCAATGCCCGTGCCGAGCAGGCCGCCCTTCAGCAGCACCGTATATTCAATACCGCGCTCGATCCGGCGAACCTGCGCGAGACCGCAATGATGCGCAATGTCGGTCGCCTTGCTGGCCCACGGCGACACCGTGCCAAAACGCGGCACGACCATGAAGGTTTCCTGCGCGCCGCGCTCCGTAGCGGCTTCGAACGGCGTGCCGTAGTGCATCAGCGCGTGGATGCGGTTGCTGTCTTCGTCGGAGAGCGGTTCGGCCGAGTTCACGAAATGCAGATACTGGCCGCGCACGCCCACGATATTCGGGTCGATGCGCGTCAGTGTTTCGAGCAGGCGGGTTTGACGGAAATCAGAGAGGGCCGAAGCGCCGGGGAAACACGAGAAGTGGGCCATTGTCACGGTGCTTAGAAGACGTCGGGACGAAAGACGTCGGAGCCGCTTGCGGACGCGCCGCATTTGGCGATGGGAAGACTCGGATTATAACCCGGAAGTGTCTCGAAAACGCCCTCGCGGCCATGCGTGAAACGGTATGCGCCGCGCTTCGCCATCTCCCAATGACGATGGGATAGTTTTTGACCTGTTCCGGCGATGCCCGCTGAAAGCCGCGCCGCGCCTCAGTTCCCGCGGCTGCAACGGACCCGGCTCATGGATTCGGCCTACCTCGCAGCGTCCCGGCCGGACGCGTTTGGCGCTATCATGGCGCGCTTTCCTCAACCGGCGCACCGCTCTCTTGTGTATCGATGCGCCGGCTCGCCTCTCTCACGAGAATCCCGGCATCCCCGGCAGTCCGAGCGACATGCCGGGCCAAGCGGTCCGGACGCCCGCGCTCATGCGGCCGCCGGCTTGTGAACCAGTCAAGGTCTTGCGCCTCCGGGCGAAAACGAATCATGGATGTCATCGTCATCGGCGGCGGAATTGGCGGTATCGCCACCGCGTATCAGTTGCGTGCAGCAGGGCACCGGGTCTGCGTGGTCGAGCGCCACGCCACGGTCGCGCAGGGCGCCACCTATGGTCACGGCGGCGCTGTCCTGCCCTCGCCGCTCGACGTGTGGTTCGGACCGACCTTCATGCAGACCCGCCGCGCCGCGAAAACCGGCATTGTGTTCAAGCCCGGCTTCAATTCCGAAACCCGCGACTTTGCAAAGAAGCTCGCGCAATTTCACGATCCTCACCGGTTCGCGACCCAGTACGGCGCGTTGCGGCCGCTCGTCGACATTTCACGCGATGTCATCGCGGAAATCGAAGCGGAGTTCCCGCTCGACTTCGAACAGCGCACCGGCGTGCTGCACGTGTTCCGGCACGAGCGCGACCTGGAACTGGCGGATTCGGCAATCAAGTTGCTGCAGAGTTTCGAAACGCCGCACCGGATTCTCAGCGCGCAGGAATGCATTGCGGCGGAACCGTCCATACCGGACGATCCGCCGCTCGCCGGCGGCGTGCTGCTACCCGACGCGCGCACGGCCAACTGTCCGTTGTTCACCAAGCTGCTCAAGCAAGTGCTGGAAGACGACGGCGTCCAGTTCCGGCTGGGCCGCGAAGTGACCGCGATTCGCGCCGACGCCCAGCGCGCCGCCGTGGAACTGGCGCCGCTCAACGGCGCGGTGGATGGCAAAGGCGGCAGGTCTCGCGAGGTCGAACTGATCGCGGCCGATGCTGTCGTGGTGGCTGCGGGCACCGGCACGCCAGCATTGCTGGCCACGCTGGGGATTTCGCTGCCGTTGCATCCGCTTAGCCTGCATACGCTGACTGCACCGATTGCCTATGAAGAACGTGCGCCGCACCTGACCATTGTCGATTCGGTGAAACGCATTGCGATGACACGGATCAATCAGCGCATGCGCGTGACCGGCGGCGCGGTGTTGCAAAGCGCCGCCAAAGCCAGCAAGCCCATGAGCGAAAGCCTGACGCATCGTGCCCTCGCGCTGCTCGGGCAGGCAACGCACGACTGGATTCCGGGTGCGGCGAAGGTATCGGCGGCGCGGGCCTGGTCCGGGGTGCGCCTCATGTCGCCAGATGGACTGCCTGTCGTAAGCGCCACGTCGCATGCGCGATTGTTCGTCAACACGGCGCATGGGCCGGCGGGATGGGGTATTGCCTGTGGCGCCGCCAAGGTGATTGCGGCGCTCATATCGCACACTGAACCTGACGTGCCCGAACGGACGCTGAGGGCGCTGAGGATCGACCGGTTTTAGGTTCGCGTCGCGGTTTTGGCGGCCGCCGTGGAAACATGGACGTCATCGCTCATTTGGGCGCAATAATTGCGGCGGGTTCAAGCACTTTTTCCATGCCGCCGCCATGACCGACTCCGCTTTCAATTCCCCATCTCCGCTTTACACCGAACCGCGCGATCACGCGATCGCGCTGCTGACGCTCGACGAACTCCGTACGCTGGAGCATCGCGCGGCGGCCGCCCTCGCGCCAAATACACTGATGGCGCGCGCGGGGGCTGCCGCGGCGCAATTCATTATCGATACCGGCTCGCAGCAGCCCGTCTGGATCGTGGCCGGTCCCGGGAACAATGGCGGCGATGCCCTCGTGATGGCGGCTCGCCTGCGCCAGGCGGGAATCGATGTGGAAGTGTGCATGCCCGTGGAAGTGAAACCCGACGATGCCCGCTGGGCGCTCAACGAAGCGCGGCAAGCGGGCGTCAGGATCACCACGGACGCACCCGATTCGTTCGATAACTTCGGCTGGCTTGTCGACGGCATGTTCGGCATCGGTCTCGGCCGACCGCTCGAAGGCGTTTTCGCGGAGCTTGCGGCGCGGTTGTCGAAGCGCTCCAGATCGGCTGCCAACGTCCTCGCGCTGGACATTGCCAGCGGCCTCTCCAGCGATACCGGCGAGCCCGTCAGCCGCGGCAACGACGGCCGCGCGCAGGCCGTGCGTGCGACTCACACGATCACGTTCATTGGCGGCAAGCCGGGGCATTTCACTGGCGACGGGCGAGACTTGTCGGGCAAGCTTTATATTGCCGATCTGGGCGTCGCGCGTTCAGCACAACCTGCCGTTGTGCTGAACGCGCCGTCGCTCTTCGGCCCGCATCTGCCACCGCGCGATTACGCGACCAACAAGGGCACCTTCGGCACGCTGGCTGTCATTGGCGGAGACACCGGCATGTGCGGCGCGCCGATCCTCGCCGCGCGCATGGCGCTCTACGGCGGCGCGGGCAAGGTCAACGTGGCGTTCATCGGGACGGACTCGCCGCCTTACGATCCGCCGCATCCTGAACTGATGCTGCATCAGGTCGACCAGTTTTCGCTCGACAAGATGGACGCGCTCGCGGTCGGTTGCGGCATGGGCCAAACCGACCGTGCAAAAAAAGTGCTGGCCGATATTCTCGCGCTCGATGTCCCCAAGCTTTTCGATGCCGACGCGCTGAACCTGATTTCATCGGATGAAAAACTTGCGGGCAAGGTCGCCGGACGCGGCGCGCAGGGCGATCCTTGCGTGCTGACGCCGCATCCGCTCGAAGCTGCGCGGCTGCTTGGGTCGGATGTGAAGAAAGTCCAGGCGGACCGGATCGCGGCGGCGCGCCAGTTGGCCGCGCGCTTCGCGGCTGTCGCCGTGCTGAAGGGAACGGGCACGATCGTGGCGTCGCCGGATGGCCGTATATCGGTGAATCCCACCGGCAACGCGGCGCTGGCGACCGGCGGCACCGGCGACGTGCTGGGCGGCTTGATTGGCGCATTTCTCGCACAACGGCTGCCCGCGTATGAGGCTGCGCTTGCCGGGGTTTATCTGCATGGCCTGGCCGCCGAGACGCTGACGGGCGAAGGCGAAGGGCCCGCCGGCTTGACCGCGGGAGAACTCGCACCCAAGGTGCGCGCGCTCCTTAACCGGCTGTTCTACCCGGCCTGACTAAACACGGCACATGCGAGGCGCGCCTTCATCTTCAAGCAAGCATACGTTCATGCATCGTGGCTATACTTGTTGCTTCGCGTGATCCGGTCGATGTGAACCGTGTCCGGCCGCGCGTGATGATCAGCACTTTCCGCCACTCTCTGACAAACGGACCGCTATGACGCTCAATTCGCTTCCTGCCTGGCCGGCGCTCCAGGCGCATTACGATGCCATCCGTGACGAGCGCCTGCGCGACTGGTTCGCGCCGCAAAACGACACCAAGCCGTCGCGCGCCGAGCGCCTGACCTTCGACGGCGGCGGCATCTCCGTCGATTTCTCCAAGAACCGCGTTACCGAAGCCACGCTCAAGCTGCTGGTCGAACTGGCGCAACAAGCCAAGGTTGCCGAGAAGCGCGACGCGGTGTTCGCGGGCGATATTGTCAACGTAACCGAACATCGCGCGGTGTTGCATACGGCGCTGCGTTCCACCGACGAGAACTCGCCTTTCCAGAAGGAAATCCGCGCCGAGAAAGCCAAGATGGCCGCTTTCGCAAACAAGGTTCGCGACGGCTCGTGGACGGGCTACACCGGCAAGCGCATTCGCCATGTGGTGAACATCGGCATTGGCGGTTCGGACCTCGGCCCGAAGATGGTCGTGCATGCATTGCAGCATCTCGCGCTGCCGCAGATCCAGACGCATTTTGTCTCCAATGTCGATGGCGCCGATATCTACAACGTGCTCAAGGACATCAACGCCGAAGAGACGCTGGCCATTGTCGTGTCGAAGACGTTCACCACGCTCGAAACCATGACCAACGCGCGGTCCATGCGCGACTGGTTCGTCAAAAGCGGCTGCCCGGAAGACGCGTTGTCGAAGCACTTCGTGGGTGTATCGGCGAATCCGGAGGAAGTGGTCAAGTTCGGCATTGCGAAGGAAAACGTCTTCGAAATGTGGGACTGGGTCGGCGGCCGTTATTCGCTATGGTCGACCGTGGGATTGTCGATCGTGATCTCGGTCGGACCGGAAAACTTCGAGAAACTGCTGGCTGGCGCGCATGCAATGGACGAGCATTTCCGCACCGCGCCGTTCGAACGCAATCTGCCGGTGCTGATGGGCATGATCGGCATCTGGTATCGCGATTTCTTCGAGTCGCAAAGCGTGATGGTCGCGCCATACTCGCAGGCCATGCGCTATCTCTCGTCGTATTTGCAGCAACTCGAGATGGAAAGCAACGGCAAGTCCGCACGGCTCGACGGAACCATGGTCGATTATCCGACCGCGGCCGTGATCTGGGGCGAGCCGGGCACAAACGGTCAGCATGCGTTCTATCAGATGTTGCATCAGGGCCCGACGCTGGTTCCCATCGACTTCATCGCGGTGCTGAAACCGGAGCATCCGCTTATCGATCATCACGCCAAGCTGCTCGCAAACTGCTTCGCGCAAAGCGAAGCGCTGATGCTCGGACGCACGCTTGAAGAAGCGAAAAAGGTTGCCGGACCAGGCAAGGAAGAACTCGCGACGCATCTGAGCTTTCCGGGGAATCGGCCGACCACCACGATCATTCTCGATGCGCTCACGCCGGAAACGCTGGGTGCTGTCATCGCGCTGTACGAGCACAAGGTACTGGTACAGGGCGCGGTGTGGGACATCAACTCGTTCGATCAGTGGGGCGTGGAGCTGGGCAAGATCCTCGGCAAGGTGGTTGAAGCCGATATCACCAGTTCGAAGGCCGATCCTTCGAAGCACGACTCGTCGACATCGGCGTTGATTGCGCGGGCGCAGGCCGCGTTGAAGAGCCTGTAGCCGCATGGGGCGTCCCGTTCACCCGCGACGCCCCTCGCTCTCACACGCTCAGGCCATTCACGATTCGCCCGGCCTCGATGGTCACCGTCGCGTCGCAGCGCTCGGCAAGCTCGGTGTCGTGCGTGACGAGGATCAGCGTTGCACCGTTGCGACGGTTCATCTCGAACATCAAGTCGATGATCGCGTAGCCCGTTGCGGCATCCAGGCTGCCCGTGGGTTCATCCGCGAAGAGGATGGCCGGATGCGTGACGAACGCCCGCGCCAGCGCCACGCGCTGTTGTTCGCCGCCCGACAGGAGCTTCGGATAATGCGCGGTGCGCTGACCCAGACCCACCTGTTCGAGCAGGTCACGCGCGCGCGTGGTGATCTCCTTGTGCGGCACGCCGCCACGCAATTCGAGCGGCAACATCACGTTTTCCAGCGCGGTCAGATGCGGCATCAACTGGAACGACTGGAACACGAATCCCACCGAGCCACTGCGCAACGCCGCGCGCTCGTCTTCGTTCAAGGTGCCGAGATCATGTCCAAGCAGGCGAACCGAGCCGCTGCTGGCGCTGTCCAAACCGGCGAGCAGCCCGAGCAAGGTGGACTTGCCCGAGCCCGATGCACCGACTATGGCGACGCTGCTGCCTTTTTCGATCGACAGGTCGATCTGATCGAGGATGATCAGTTCACCCGTCGCGTCCTTCACCCGTTTGCTTAAACCCCGTACTTCAATGACTGGTTCGATATTGTTTGGCATGGAGAGACTTAAGGTGAACTGGACACCACGCGCCACGCTGGCGCGGATGGCAATGATCGCATGCGTGATCGCGTTGCCGGCGCACGCAGCCGCGCCCGTAGCCGATACCGCCATGCGCGCCTCGCCGGGCGCACCGTCGATCGTGGTGCTCGGCGACAGCATTTCGGCGGAATACGGCCTGCCGCGCGATACAGGATGGGTCGCCCTGCTTCGCAAGAAGCTCACGCAGGAGCGCTTCGATTATAGCGTCGCCAACTCGAGCATCAGCGGCGACACCACCAGCGGCGGCCTCGCCCGTTTGCCTGCCGCGCTCAATCGCATCAAGCCGAAACTGGTGATCGTGGAACTGGGCGCCAACGACGCGTTGCGCGGCGTGCCGCTCGCTACGACCGAAGCCAACCTGCGCACGATCATCGAGAAGTCACAGGCGGCGAGCGCGAAGGTTTTACTCATCGGCATGTATGTCCCACCTAACTATGGCCCGGACTACTCGCAGAAATTCCATGGCGTGTACGAAAAGTTGTCGAAGGAAAAGCAGGTGCCACTGGTCCCTTTTCTACTGGCTGGCATAGAGAACAAGCCCGAAATGTTCCAGGCCGATCAAATTCATCCGACCCCTCAGGCCCAGCCTTTGCTATTGAACAACGTCTGGCCAGTTTTGAGACCATTGCTGGGCACGCCATCGAAATGATGAGGATTGAGCCGTTCGAGGAGAGTCGCGTTTAAATCCCGTCAGTGCGTTGCCCGGCCGGCTTTCAACCATGCGCGAAGAAAGGCCACGATCGAGCATCAACGTTTTCGCGTAACCCTGAAAAACCCCGGCTCCGCTTGTGAGCGCATTGAAAGGAGGTAACGTGAAATATTTACCAATTCTCGCTTTAACCGTCGCGATCTCGGCTTGCGCCGCTCAGCCGCCCGTTGGCGTCAGCCAGGTCGGCACGAGCCAACAACCGCCGAAGGCCGTCGCACAATGTATCGCGCAGAAATGGGCCGATAAATCACAGCAGCAAGTGGTGTCTCAGGACACGCTCGCGAACGACATGGCAGCCGATGTCTACGTTCCGGGTCAGCAACCGCCGAACGGCGCGGCAGCCGTCGTGCGTCCGAACTACTCGGGTCCGGGTTCGTGGGTCGGCTTCCGTTCGGCAGGTGCGGCCGGAAGCGATGCAACTGGCGACATCCAGGGCTGCCTGTAAGACGTCCGGGATGCAAGAAGCAAAAGCCCCGCTGGTTTTATCCAGCGGGGCTTTTTTTGCGTGTAGTGAAGGTTCGGCTTATTGCGCCTGATCCGCCGTTGCATTCGTGGTTGGTACATTGACCTTCACTTTCGAACGCGCCTTCAAGGCGTCGAGATACGACTCCATCTCGGCCTGCGCATACACCTGCGCGACCTGTTGCTGGGCACCCGTCAAACGGTCTGCGGCAACCGGCTCCGGCTTCTCGATACCGTTCACGCGATAAATCGCATAACCGTCGGCACCAAGATCGACACCCACATACGTTGGCAACTTCGATGAATCCGCCTTGAAGATCGCGGCGAGCGCCAGGGGCGGCACGCCTTGCGCGTCGTTGCGCGAAACCGTCGCGACCGACGAGAAGCCCGTTGTCCCGTTCGACTTCTGCACTTCGGCAAGCTTCGCCGCGCCGTCCTTGCGCGCCATTTCAGCGGCTTGCACGGCGATAACCTTCGTGCGCACCGCGTCCTTGATCGCGTCAAGTGCGGGAACCGCCGCCGGCTTGTAGTCCGTCACACGAGCCGCGATCAGCGTGCTGTTGCCAATATCGATAGCCTGAGTGTTGTTGCGTTCCTTCACGGCGTCCGAGGCGAAAATGGCGTTCAGGACCTTCGGATTGTTCAGCGGGCTATCGGCCGGCAGCTTCGGATCGGGCTTCGGACCGACCGTCGCGGTCTGGATCTGCAGCTTGTATTTATCGGCGGCGGGTTGCAGCGTCTTCGATTTTTCGTAGACGATCGACGTAAAGCCCTCGGCCTCATCGGCCAGGTTTTTCGCTGCTTGCGCCGCGGTGACGTCACGCGTGATCTGGTCCTTCACTTCGTCGAAAGACTGCGTGGACGACGGCTTTACATCGGTTGCCTGGATGATGTGATAACCGAAGTCCGTCTGCACCACGCCGCTGATTTCACCCTTCTTCAGACCGAAAGCGGCGTCATCGAATGCCTGGCCGCCCGCGATCATGCCGTGCGTGAAATACCCCAGATCCCCGCCCTTCGACGCCGAACCCGGGTCCTGCGATTCCTTCTGCGCAATCTGCGCGAACTGGTCCGGATGCGCCTTCACTTGCGCGAGCAGCGCTTCGGCCTGGGCCTTTGCCTTGGCCTTGTCGGCCGCGCTCGCGTCTTTCGGCGCGGTGATCAGGATGTGGCTTGCGCGCACTTCGGCCTGCGTCTTGAAACGCGCGAGGTTGTCGTCGTAGTACTTCTTGAGATCGGCGTCCGTGGGTTTGATCGCGCCCGACAGCGTAGCCGGCGACATCACCACGTACTGGATGCTGGCCGACTCCGGCGTGGTGAACTCGGCGTTGTGCGCGTCGTAATAGGACTTTAGCTGCGCGTCGGTCGGCTGGATCTTCGCGGTGTAGTCCGCGGTACGGAACGCGAGGCCCTGCACGTCGCGACGCTGTTCGGCAATCTCGGTCAGGTGCTGCGCGAGCGTCTTCGACGTGAACGCCGTGGACTGGATGCTCGACGGCAACTGATCGGTGGCAAGACCATACCGCACGCGCTCGTCGTACTGCTCGGGCGTCATGCCCTGCATGGCGAGCAGTTGCTTGTACTGGTCCAGGTCGATGGAACCATCGGGCTTTCTCAACGACGCGATGGTCGGATCGGCCATCAGCGCGCGGCGCACAGCCTGGTCGGACGCGGTCAGGTGCAGGCGCTGGGTTTCATCGGCGAGAACGCGCTGTTGAACCAGGCTGTCGATCAGCGACGCGCGCATTTGCGGCGTTTCGAACATCTTCGGGTCGAATTGCGCGCCGAGCATCTGGCGCGCGCGATCGACCTGCTGACGCATCGCGCCGTCATATTCCACACGCGTGATCTTGTGGCCGTTGACGCTGGCGACGTTCGCGTTTTCGTCGAAGAAACTGCTGAAACCCTGGACCCCGACAATGCCCAATCCCGGCACGACGATCAGGATCAGCAGGGCCATCATCAGGCGTTGGTGGTTACGGAAAAAGTCGAGCATGCGTGACGATTCTGCCTAATACGAAACGCCCGATGTTACAGCAGCGGGCAATAAAAAAGGCGAACCGGAGTTCGCCTTTCTCGTGAATTCGGCCGGTGTGGACGGGGTACGCACTCCTGCCGGTGAGCCTTATCAGTCAAGGCATTGCGCGATTCAACGAACCACGGTGCAGCTTGAAAGTACGCTCGGTCGACGAACGGGCACTCTGTAAAGCGCGCGAAGTATAACATCCGCGCCCTTGCCGCCCGTTCTCCGGCCGCGATAAACGACCCGATAAAACCGGGATCTGCAACAGTGGATTGCGGCCGTTTTGCGGGCCAAAATCAGCGCACGGCGTCGTCGAGCAAGGTCAGGTCGCGCTGCCGGGTTTCGGTCGAGAGCGCCACGCCCGCCAGCGTGATCGCCGACAGCACCGCCATGTACGCGCCCATGACCCAGAACGCGCCATCGGACAGCCCGATCAGGTAGATCCCGAGCAAAGGCGCGAGGCCGCCGGAGAGCACCGCGCCCAGTTCGCGCGCGAGCGCCACGCCGGAATACCGGTAGCGGTTGCCAAAGAGCTCGGAAAAATGCGCGCACTGCGCGCCGAGCATGCTGTTCGCCCCGAGCGCGAGGCCGCCGAACATGGCCACATCGACCCATAGCGGCTTTCCCGTGCTCACCATGTACCACGACGGCACGGACCAGAGCAGCATGAAAATGGCGCCGCCACGGTACACGGCAATGCGGCCGATGCGGTCGGACAACGCGCCGAACATCGGCGTGGTGATGACGCTTGCCATGCTGGCAATCAATGCGCCCGTTGTGCCGATCGAACTCAGCTCTGAGGGTTTTACGCCCAGCTTCGCCGCGACCGTTCCACCCAGGAACGCGATGACCACCGTGGTGTAGATCGTCGATCCGCCCTGTTCGGCGAAGCGCATCAAGGTCGCGGCCAGTACGGGACGGCGCGCGTGCGTGATGACGGTTTTCATCGGCGACTTGATGACGGCGTGCGCGCCTTCGAGGCTGATGAACGCCGGGCTTTCACGCAAGCGCAACCGGATCCAGATCGCGACGCCGATCAGCAGCACGCTCGATAAAAACGGAATGCGCCATGCCCAGGCAAGAATGGCCTGCTCGCCCAGCACATGCTGCATCGCGCTGAACGTGGCCGTGGCGAGCCCGAGGCCCGCGAAGATGCCGACGAACGGCAGCGCCGCGAAGAAACCGCGCTGCTTCACGGGCGCGACTTCCGCCATGAGCGTGGATGCGCCGGCCTGTTCCGCGCCCGCGCCAAATCCTTGCACGAGCCGCAGCAGCACCAGCGATACCGCGCCGACCGTGCCGCTTGGCAAAAGCCCGATCAGCGTGGTCGACGTTCCCATGATCGCGATAGTCACGAGCAGAACGAACTTGCGCCCCTTCCTGTCGCCGATCGAACCAAAGAACAGCCCGCCGAACGGCCGCGCGAGAAAGCCCGCGCCGTACGTGCCGAAACTTGCCAGCAGTCCCGCTTTTGCACCGAGCGCCGGAAAGAAGATGTGACTGAAGACCAGCGCCGACGCAAGCCCGAAGATCGCGAAGTCGTAGTATTCCAGCGCGCTTCCGACCGCGCCCGTGAGAATGGCCCGCCTCAGTTGCTGCGCGGAAACCAGTGGTTTTTTTACGGCATCGGCGACGGGTCCCGACGAAGGTATTGCGGGTTGCTGCACATCCATTTGCGTCTCCTTTGCAAATCATCGGTATGCCGGTTCGTGGAAATCCGGCTATTTCTTTATTTATGTATCGCCCGGCGTGGCTGCGTGTTTGTTGACGCGCTATCAGAAAGTCAGCACGACACCGCTATGGTCAATATCGCCGTGCTGCTGCAAGAGAGAAGTGAAACGCTGTGCGCTGAGTTCGGTATAAGGCATCGCGGCTCCCGCTTCCTGCGCCGCGCGCAACGCGTTGTGCAAGTCCTTGAGTTGCGTGCTAGACCGTCCGCTGACCTCGAAATTTTTGTCCACCATGCGGCGGCCGTGAATCCGCAGGATGGTGCTGTCGGCATATCCGCCGGCAAGCGCTTCAATCAGCATCGCGGGATTCGCGCCGCCCTTCGCGACCAGCGACAAGGCCTCGGCCACCACGCCTATAGTGGTTCCCACGATCATCTGGTTGGCGAGCTTGGCGAGTTGTCCCGTGCCGTGCGCGCCCATCAGGACGGGACGCCCCATGCAGCGCAGCACCGCCGATACACGTTCGAACGCTTCCGCTTCGCCACCGCACATGATTGCGAGCGCGGCCTTTTCGGCGCCGCTCGTGCCGCCCGACACGGGCGCATCGATATGGTCAATGCCGCGCTGCGCAAGCAGGCGCGCGTGAGCGATGGCTTCATCCGGGCGGATGGAACTCATGTCGATGACAACCGCACTCCCGCTCAGCGCCTCGCACACACCTTGTTCGAACAGGACGTCATGCACGGTCTCGCCGTTTGCAAGCATCGTAATCACAATGTCGGCACTGCGAACGGCTTGCGCGGGCGAGTCCGCAACACGCGCGCCGTCCGCGCTTAACCGCTCGGCCTTGTCGCGGGTACGGTTCCATGCAGTCAACCGGTAACCCGCCCTGAGCAGCACGCGCGCTTGCCGCTCGCCCATCAAGCCAGTTCCTAGAAATGCAAGCGTTTCCGCCCGTTCCATCGCATTCGCCATCGTCTCCCCGCCTTGAAGTCATCATCCGCTGGACACGCGTTTCTTCGTGAGGTATGGTTACCGGTAACTATTAAACGAATCTAACATGAGGAGATAGCATGCACAAGGCGGATTTACTGGTAGTCGTCCGGTATCCCGAGCGGGACATGACGGAACTGGAGCGCCATTACACGCTGCATGTCCTGTCGGATTCCCCGGATCGCGACGCATTGCTCGCCGAGGTCGGACCACGTATTCGTGCGCTCGCGACCAATGGCGAAGCCGGTGCGAGCGCCGAGTTGATCGACGCGTTGCCGGCGCTTGAGATCATCGTGTCGTACGGCGTGGGTGTCGATGCAATCGATCTCGCGCACGCGGCGCGGCGCGGCATTCGTGTCACCAATACGCCCGATGTGCTGACAGGCGATGTCGCCGACATGGGCATGGGCCTGATGTTGTCCATTGCGCGTCAGATTCCGGCGAACGATCGCGTCGTGCGCGACGGCCAATGGGGCAAAGCCGCAATACCGCTTGCCACGCGCATGTTCGGCAAACGCCTCGGCATTCTTGGGCTTGGTCGCGTGGGACGGGCGCTCGCCAGGCGTGCCGCCGCGTTCGACATGTCGATTGCGTATCACGATCGCATTCGTTTCAGCGATGTCGACTACACGTATTACGACAGCGCCGTGAGTCTTGCGCTCGAGTCGGACTTTCTCGTGATCTGCGCGGCGGCGGACCGGCAGAGCCAGGCGTCGGTAAGCCGCGATGTGTTCGACGCGCTCGGTCCCGGCGGCATCCTGGTGAACATTGCGCGCGGCAGCATTGTCGATGAACCGGTGTTGCTCGAATATCTGAGCACGAATGGTATTCGCGGCGCGGCGCTGGATGTATTCTGGAACGAGCCTTCAATCGATCCGCGCTTCTTCACGCTGGGCAACGTGGTGCTGCAACCGCATCGGTCCAGCGCGACCGTTGAAACGCGCGGCGCGATGGCGCAACTGGTGCGCGAGAATCTCGAGGCGTTTTTTAGCGGTGCGCCTCTCGTGACCGAATTTCTGGCGCGCTGAACCGCGAGCGAATCGCTGAATCCCCCATACAAAGAGACGGATATATAAGCATGTCGAATCAATCGAACACCCCGCAAAACCCGCTTCGCAGCCGCCGCTGGTTCGATGACCCCTCCGACCCCGGCATGACCGCGCTGTATCTCGAGCGCTACATGAACTACGGCATCACGCGCGAAGAATTGCAGTCGGGCAAGCCGATCATTGGTATCGCGCAGACGGGCTCGGACCTCGCGCCCTGCAACCGGCATCATCTGGAACTCGCCAAGCGAGTGCGCGACGGCATCCGCGACGCAGGCGGCATTCCGCTCGAGTTCCCCGTGCATCCGATCCAGGAAACCGGCAAGCGCCCGACCGCCGCGCTCGATCGCAATCTCGCCTATCTAGGGCTCGTGGAAATCCTGCACGGCTATCCCATCGACGGCGTCGTGCTCACCACCGGCTGCGACAAAACCACGCCCGCCTGTCTGATGGCCGCGGCCACGGTCAACATTCCTTCAATCGTCCTGTCCGGCGGTCCCATGCTCGACGGCTGGTATCAAGGCAAGCTGGCCGGCTCCGGCACCGTAATCTGGGACGCGCGCAAACAGCTCTCGGCGGGTGAGATCGATTACCCGGGATTCATGGACAGGGTGGCATCGTCGGCGCCATCGGTTGGACATTGCAACACCATGGGCACCGCGCTTTCCATGAACTCGCTCGCCGAAGCGCTCGGCATGTCGCTGCCGGGATGCGCTGCGATTCCAGGGCCGCATCGCGAACGCGGATGGATCGCGTATGCAACGGGCAAGCGCATTGTGGAGATGGTCGGCGAGAACCTGCGGCCTTCGGACATCATGACGAAGGGCGCATTCGAGAACGCGGTCGTGGCGGCCGCGGCGCTGGGCGCTTCATCGAATTGCCCGATCCACATGATCGCGATCGCGCGGCACATGGGCATCGACCATACGCTAGACGACTGGCAACGGCTTGGGCCTGACGTGCCCCTGCTGGTGGATTGCCAGCCCGCGGGACGTTTTCTGGGCGAAGCGTTTCATCGGGCAGGCGGCGTGCCGGCCGTGATGAAGGAACTGCTTGATGCAGGCAAGTTGAACGCGGACGTGCGTACGGTGACAGGCAAGACCCTGGCCGAAGATCTGTCCCCGGTGCCCGCGCCCGATCGCGAGGTGATCCGCGCGTATGCCAACCCGTTGAAGGAATCGGCGGGGTACGTGGTGCTCTCGGGCAACCTCTTCGACAGCGCCGTGATGAAGGTCAGCGTGATCGACGAAGCCTTCCGCAAGCGCTTTCTCGCGGACCCCGATCATCCCGATGTGTTCGAGGGCAAGGTCGTCGTGTTCGAAGGCCCGGAGGATTATCACGCGCGTATCGAGGACCCGGAAACAGGTGTCGACGAACGCTCGATTCTCGTCATCCGCAATTGCGGCCCGGTCGGTTTTCCGGGCGGCGCCGAAGTGGTGAACATGCAGCCGCCGGCGGCATTGCTCAAGCGCGGTATCGATACATTGCCCACGCTTGGCGATGGCCGTCAAAGCGGGACGTCGGCGAGTCCTTCCATTCTGAATGTGTCGCCGGAAGCGGCTGTCGGCGGCGGCCTTGCGCTGCTGGTATCGGGCGACAGGATTCGCATCGACCTGAAGACGCGCAAGGTCGACCTGATGATTCCCGAGGCGGAACTCGCGCAACGTCGCGCGGCGTGGAAGCTGCCGGTGCTCAAGCACATGACGCCTTGGGAAGAGATCTACCGAAGCATGGTCGGGCAGCACGGCAGCGGCGCGTGCCTGGAACCGGCGACCCTGTATCTCAACATTGTCGAAACGCGCGGGGAGTCGCGGCATAACCATTGAGCATGTTCGTGCCGCGTGGGCTCCTATGTACTCTCGCGCGGCACGACTTCGTAGTGAATTTCGATGATCGGCGGCAATGGCTCGCGCCTCGCTGCCGGCGCCGCCTTCGCGCCGCGCGTCTTGTCCTGCTTCTCACCGGCATCGGTTTCGTCGAGCGCCGCGAGCAAGGACTCGCCGGTCGCACGTCCAATACCATAGGCATCGACGGAAACGGTTGTGATCGTCGGATAGCAATGGCGCGAGACTTCGAAGTCGCCGAACCCG
Source organism: Caballeronia sordidicola (assembly GCF_001544455.2). Lineage (GTDB taxonomy): Bacteria > Pseudomonadota > Gammaproteobacteria > Burkholderiales > Burkholderiaceae > Caballeronia > Caballeronia sordidicola. The sequence goes on along the minus strand of NZ_FCOC02000013.1, from coordinate 148,764 downwards.
GCAATGGCGATATCGCCCGGAACCGACAACCCGAGCCGATGGCACGCCATGACCGCGCCGAACGCGTGGATATCGCTCGCGCACATGACCGCGTCGGTATCGGGCCAGCGTTCCAGCAACTGCTTTAACGCGGCCGCGCCATGCGCCATGGCAACGCCGTGCGCCATGGTCGTGGTCCACGCGCTTTTGGTGATGTCGCGCGGCTCGCACCCTGCCGCCCTCACCGCTTTCAGATATCCGCGACGACGATCGATACCGCGCCGGTCCAGCTTCGACGCGCTGCTTACGAACGCAATGCGTTTATAACCGCGCTCGTGGAGATGGCGCACCATCGCGGCCGACGCCTCCACATTCGAGAATCCCACCACCCGATCGATAGGATTGGCCGGCATGTCCCACGTTTCAACAACGGGAATGCGCGCGCGGGCCAGCAACGAATGTGTTTCGGCGGTGTGGTGACTACCCGTGAGCACGATGCAGCGCGGCTGATAGCGCAACATCGCCCGCACGAGTTCTTCCTCGCGCGGCAACTCGTAGTCCGTGTTCGCGAGCAGCAATTGCATGCCCGCCGGTTCGATCACGTCGTTGATGCCGCGCACGGTATCGGAGAAATTCGAACTCGACAGCGACGGCACGAGCACGGCCACAAACGAGGAACGCCCCGACGACAACGCACCCGCCGCCGCATCCGCCACATACCCTAATTCATTGACCACGCTCAGCACGCGCTCGCGCGTGGCGGCGCCTACCGGCCTGCCGGCCAGTACACGCGATACGGTCATCTTGGAGACTCCGGCAACGCGCGCTACGTCGGCCATCCGGGGCGGTGCGGAAGTCGGAAGCTTGTGGTCGTCGGGCATCGTGCTGGAATCATTGACTGAGTCTGTTAATGATACTGGATGACCGTTCGTGGTTAACCCACCCGATAAACGGATGTGCCGAAAAGCAAAAAGCCCGCTGTGAACTGCAGGCGGGCTCTGAAATTTTGCTTCGACACTGGAACTTCGATACTGCTTGAAACGGGATGCTGGCGGAGCGGACGGGACTCGAACCCGCGACCCCCGGCGTGACAGGCCGGTATTCTAACCAACTGAACTACCACTCCATTTGTGCTGCTTGCCGCAATGATTCGAACCGGAACGCGTCAGTGTTAAAGCGTGGACAACACCTCTGTCAGCCTTGTCCTGCAACCGTTTCAATCAATCGGGGGACGAAGTATATAACGAAATTCCGGCGATGCGAAAAATTTTTCATCGGTATGACAGGAAGCGTTTGCGCCTCGTGCGGATGGCGAGCGTCGATGTGCGCCAACTCAAATCCGATAAACTCAAACTGACAGAAAGTGGCGCAGAGCCGCCCTGAAAACCCAGCTTAGCGAGAGCGATTCCTTGAAACAGAAACTGACTGACCTGACGCTGTCGGAGAAGACAATCACGACAACCGACGAAGATCAGAAGCTCCTGGAAATCCTGGCGTCCGTGCTCGACGGCCTGAGTTCGGTCATCAGCGCGAACACCGAATTGATTCTCCACGACATGCGCAATCCGGCGCATTCCACTTTCGCAATCGTCAACGGTCACGTGACCGGACGGCAGGTCGGCGACCCGATCATCGCAGCGCCTGTGGACGACAAAGGCTTTGATCTGCTGCTAGATCCACGGCCGCCATCGAAAGGCGTCACGACTTCCGTGGGACGCTACAAGTCTCGCACCAAGGATGGCCGCGAACTGCTCTCCATGACGGTCCTGCTGCGCAACAAGAAAGGCGTGCCGGTCGCTTCGGTGTGTGCGAACACCGATCTCACCGACTATCAGGTCCTGCATGCGAGCTTGGGACGCATGCTCTCGCGGCCGAGCGAACCGCAGGTGAAAGAGGCGGATCATCGTCAGACTATCGACGAACTCATTGAAGAGATTGTGAGCGACGCGATCCAGCGTGCAGGCGTGCCGGTTGCGCTCATGGACAAAAGTCAGAAGCTGAAGGTCGTGTCCGAACTCACGAAGCGCGGTGTCTTCATGATCAAGGGCGCGGTCGAGCGAGTTGCAGAAGCGCTATCGGTCACTCGTTTTACGATCTACAACTATCTTGAAGAACTGGGTCAGCCGCGAGGCAGCGATCTGCGCGCGGCCGCGTCCAAGCAAACTGCTACAAAAAAATCAGCGAAGAAGCCAGCCTAGCTTTCCTCGCCCGCGGTCTCGGGTTTCAGTGCCGCCACCAGCTCGATTTCGACCGGTATGTTAAATGGCAGTACATGCACGCCCAGCGCGCATCGGGTGTGCAAGCCGTTTTCTCCGAAGAGCGCGATCAGCAGGTCGGACGCGCCATCCACCACGCGATGCTGGAAATAGAAATCGGGAGCGCTGCTGACCCATCCGGTCAGCTTCACGATCCGCATCACGCGATCAAGACCGATCTCGGCATCCAGCGCCGCCAGCGCGTTCATGGCGGACAAGCGTGCTGCGCGATATCCGTCTTCCAGCGTAAGCGTTTCGCCGATGCGTCCCGTACACACGGGGTCAGCCCCAACCAGCGGGCCCTGCCCGGAAACAAAGATCAGGTGCGACGCCTCGACCACGGTCACATACGATGCCGCAGGCTTCGGGGCCGGGGGCAAATCCAGATCCAGTTCTTTCAGTCTTCGGTGAATGGTCATGTCTTCCTGGTGGCAAGTGAACAAAGCATGAAATCCGATAATTCAACAATATATTATTAACGTCAACATTTTGTTGATTTTACCCACGTGTGTGTGTGTCCGAACGTTAAGTTGCCTGAAGCCGTTTTTTCCCCGATGCTTCAATGGTTCGCCGCGCTTCTGTTCCTGCCGAAATTGCAAAACCGGGTTATTTTCTACAGTCATGCGCTTGGCTCGGCCGGTGGCATTTCGGCCAGCGCCAGCATGGGAAAAGGTGTGCGCGTCTACCTGCAGGTCGGCATCGATCATGCTTGTGGCGAACACCCTCGCCGCTCCGAACCGTTAATATCTCTTTCGAGCGATTTTGCTTTTGCCTTTTGATGCGACCTGACCGTGCCCAATACAGATCCGACCGATTACTGCCTTACGTGCGGTAATGTGCTCTCTTCGCCTCATGCTGCCTGCAGCCGTTGCCACACGATCGCCGCTGGCGACGCAGCAGGTGAACCGTGCATGCCCGAAATGAGCGGGGCTGGCAAAGCCATCATGGATACGGCCAGCAAGCGAACGCTCCGGGAGAGTCTGATGCACTCGCGAACTTCGCCGGATTCGGCGTGCCCGAGTCTCGAAGAAGCAGAACCCTACGAACGCGCTGAAGCGCTCGCCGTCGAAAGAAAACCCGACCGAAAGCTCAGAAACACGGTGATTGGCGTTGCCCTCGTTGCACTGCTGGCCGGCGGGGTGTATCTGGCTTTCGGCTCAGCAACAGAGCACGAGGGTTCGGAGCCGGGTACCGAGCCGATTGCGCAGAACAGCATTCCGCGGCTGGCGCCCGACGCGCGGATCGATGCGCCTCTCTACGCAAAGAACGCATCGCTCGATATCGCGGGCACCATCAACGCGGCCCGGCTCTCAATGGTGCGCGGTGCACTCGGCGACGCCCGCACACGCCTTGCGATGTTGCCGGCCAGCGAAAGCAAGCGAGACGACGTACGTCAGATCACGAACGAATTGATTCAGCGCGAACTCGCGCTGGACGCCGCCATAGGACTTGCACGCGCATGCGAAAAAGCCGGCGATAACCCATGTGTGCTGCGAGCCGCCGGCGACGCTCTGGCGAGCGACGTGTCGGATTCCGAAGCGCGAGACATGCTGCTGCGTGCCGTGGCGCAGACTGGCGTGCCTGGAGGCCCTGCGATCGTCGCGCCGTCGCCGGGAGTGACTCCCACGGCGATAAGGCGCACCGACACGCGGATTGTTGCGCGCCGACGCCCTGAACGACTCATGTTCCGGCGCGATACTCAGTCGTTTGCCAATCTCAACGACATCTACTCCAAGCCTTAATGCGCTGAGAAAACCGCCGCCTTGAACTTGCTCGTTTAAGAACTCGCAAACGTTTGGCAGTGCGTTTCAGTCGCCATGCGATATCTAAAGGCTCATTTTTTCGCGTCCCATAGCACATACGGATTACAGCCAAATTAGCCGGATGTTCCAGCGCAAATCCGTTGCTTATTCGCATCAGCATAATGCGCCATCGTCCCGCCCCTAATTAGGCGCTTTGCGCCAGTCTTCAGTTAACTTGAATTCGTCTCGATTTCGCTTGCTCGAAGCTCGTTCGTGCTTGCAGCTATCGGTCTCGCGGGGATTTCACACCAGATAAGGCAGGCATTTAATGTCCGCCACATCCGCACCCAACACTCGCACAATTGCGCCAAACAGTTACTCCTTCACGAACTAACTACCGAGATGTATGGCCATGCTGCGCAAGCTTTTCTTAACCTAAGACGATAGCCCACGCCGCCCCGATTGAAATGTTTCATGAGGCTTCAAACGCGCGTGCGCTGTCTCGTTTTTGCTCGGCATAATCTAGAAATTGATTCCGTGGCCGGGCCCTTTACTAGTGCGGCCGGACCCGTCCAAACGCAGCATTAGCCGAGGCATGTATGGATTCGACACCGCGCAAACTGATCTACGTGTGTCGAGATGCGTCGATGTCGCTCACGTCTAATTTCGAGGGACGCAACTGGGAGGTCATCGTGCTTCCTCCCCACACACGCAAGCATGCACCGGGAAATCAGGCGGTGCTGGGCGGACTGCTCGATCTGTCGACCTGCGAATTGCCTCGGGATTTCTCTGCCATTGAAGAACTGCTTGATAAAACCGCGGCAGGCTGGGTCGCCACCGTCACGCCGGGACAAACCAACGACGAAGCCGTGCGCCGGCTGATCCGCGACTACTGCTTCGACTACATCACCCTGCCCGTTCCGAACCAGCGCATCATCGACGTCGTCGGACACGCGTATGGCATGGCGTCATTGCACGACACAGCTTCGAACGATCCGCTCGGCGAGGATGCCGAAGGCCAGATGATCGGATCGTGCGAACCGATGCGCACGCTGTACCGCTCAATCCGCAAAGTCGCCATGACCGACGCCGCCGTATTCATCTCCGGCGAATCGGGCACCGGCAAGGAGCTGACTGCCGTCGCCATTCACGAGCGCTCGGCGCGGCGCGACCAGCCGTTCGTTGCGATCAATTGCGGTGCCGTTCCGCCGCATCTGCTTCAATCCGAGTTGTTCGGCTACGAGCGCGGCGCGTTCACCGGCGCGAACCAGCGAAAGATCGGGCGTGTCGAGGCGGCTGACGGCGGCACGCTGTTCCTCGATGAAATCGGCGATTTGCCGCTCGAAAGCCAGGCGAGCCTGCTGCGTTTCCTGCAGGAACGCAAGATAGAGCGCCTTGGCGGCCACGCATCCACGGCGGTCGACGTACGCATCATTTCGGCAACTCACGTCGATATGGAACGCGCAATGATGGAAGGCCGTTTTCGCGCTGATTTGTATCATCGGCTGTGCGTGCTGCAAATCGATGAACCGCCGTTGCGTGCGCGAGGTACGGACATCGAGCTACTCGCCAAGCATATGCTCGATCGATACCGAAAAGATGGGACGCGGCGCCTGCGCGGTTTTTCGCCCGATGCGACCGCCGCAATCTATCACTACGGCTGGCCCGGTAATGTGCGCGAGCTGATCAACCGCGTGCGGCGCGCAATCGTGATGTCCGAGGGGCGGCAGATCACCGCCCGCGACCTTGAACTCGCCGACTATGTGGAAGTCGCGCCAGTCTCGCTCGCGCAGGCCCGCCACGCGGCGGAACGCCATGCGATCGAACTCGCCTTGCTTCGGCATCGTGGAAGGCTCAACGATACCGCGCGAGAACTGGAGATATCGCGCGTGACGCTGTACAGGCTATTGACCGCGCATGGGCTCAGGACGCCATCCGTCGATACCGATGATGTCGAACCGGACCTGCTCCCGAACTCACGGTTTTTTGATCTCGCCGAGAGCGGCCGTCGTACCGCATGCTGAAAACCGCGGAGAAATCACGGGACAACAAAAAACCCACAGAGCCAAAAGCCGTGTGGGTTTCCAGAGCACGTTCATAACGCCGAGTCTGCAAAACGGTGGTGGGTGCTGAGAGGCTCGAACTCCCGACCTACGCCTTGTAAGGGCGCCGCTCTACCAACTGAGCTAAGCACCCCGCCTTGCAAATTCCGCAACAACTTGTGCGTTTCTACTGGATTGGAAACTTGGTTACAATTACCCAAACCGTTCCGTACCCAGCGAGTCCGCTAGTTTAGCGCATCTTTCAGCGCTTTGCCAGGGCGAAATTTAGGGACTTTTGCGGCCTTGATCTTGATGGCGTCGCCCGTGCGAGGATTGCGGCCCGTGCGCGCCGTGCGCTTGCCGACCGCGAATGTTCCAAACCCAACCAGCGTGACCGAACCGCCTTTTTCCAGCGTCGTCTTCACGCCGCCGATCACGGCTTCCAGCGCTCGTCCCGCCGCTGCTTTTGATATATCCGCCTGCTGCGCGATATGGTCGATCAATTCCGTCTTGTTCATTGTGATCCCCCGATAATGGTTTGTGGTTGGGCAATGCAAGGAGCGAACTGCCTTGAGCACAGGCCTTAAGCCAACTATGCGGCGGTCATTAGAAGTAGCCGAAACACGTGTGTCAACCGGGATTGAGCCTGATTCCACGCACCATTCGCTCGCGTCGGGCGTGCAATAAAAAACCCGCGGGGAACACCCCGCGGGTTTCAGACTTTCTCGACATCCGCGCGACAGTTCAATCCGCGCTTCGGTCAAACTTTCGGCCAAACATCGACGCCGATCAATGCTTCACGAAGTCGCCTGCAGCGGGCGTGTCCTTCTTTTCAGCGACGGCAGGCGTTGCGGGCTTCGCTTCTTCATCCGGCAAAGCAGCGGGAACACGTTCGAGCGCAAGCTCGAGCACCTTGTCGATCCAGCGAACCGGAACGATTTCGATCGCGTTCTTCACGTTATCCGGAATCTCGGCCAGATCCTTCGTGTTTTCTTCCGGGATCAGCACGAGCTTGATGCCACCGCGATGCGCTGCCAGCAGCTTCTCCTTCAATCCGCCGATAGGCAACACTTCGCCACGCAGCGTGATTTCACCGGTCATCGCAACATCCGCGCGAACCGGAATACCCGTCAGCACCGACACCAGCGCCGTTGTCATCGCGATACCCGCGGACGGACCGTCCTTCGGCGTCGCGCCTTCGGGCACGTGAATATGTATATCCTTCTTCTCGAACGCTTCGTCCGATACACCCAGACGACGCGACCGTGAACGCACCACCGAGCGTGCAGCCTCGACCGATTCCTTCATCACGTCGCCAAGCGAACCCGTGCGGATGATATTGCCCTTACCCGGCATCACTGCGGCTTCGATGGTCAGCAAATCGCCGCCCACTTCCGTCCACGCGAGACCCGTTACCTGGCCCACCTGGTTTTCCTTCGCGGCCAGACCGAAGTCGGTCTTGCGCACGCCGAGGAACGTGTCCAGATTGCTGCCGTCGACCTTGACCGCACCTTCTGCCTTCTTCAGCAGAAGCATCTTCACGACCTTGCGGCAGATCTTCGACATTTCGCGTTCGAGCGACCGAACGCCGGCTTCACGCGTGTAGTAACGAATGATGTCGCGGATCGCTTCTTCCGTCAGATCCATCTCGCCCTGCTTCAGGCCGTTATTGCGCGTTTGCTTCGGCAACAGGTACTTCTGCGCAATGTTGACCTTCTCGTCTTCGGTGTAACCCGAGAGGCGAATCACTTCCATCCGGTCGAGCAATGGCGGCGGAATGTTCAGCGAGTTCGAGGTCGCCACGAACATCACGTCCGACAAGTCGAAGTCCACTTCAATGTAGTGATCGGCGAACGTATGGTTCTGTTCCGGATCGAGCACTTCAAGCAAAGCGGAAGCCGGGTCGCCGCGGAAATCCATGCCCATCTTGTCGACTTCATCGAGCAGGAAAAGCGGATTGCGCACGCCGACTTTCGCGAGGCTCTGCAGGATCTTGCCGGGCATCGACCCAATATACGTGCGACGGTGACCGCGAATCTCGGACTCGTCGTGTACGCCGCCAAGCGCCATGCGCACGAACTTGCGATTCGTTGCACGAGCGATCGACTGGCCCAGCGAGGTCTTGCCGACGCCCGGAGGCCCGACGAGACACAGGATAGGCGCCTTGACCTTCTCTACACGTTGCTGGACCGCAAGATACTCGAGGATCCGTTCCTTGACCTTCTCCAGGCCAAAGTGATCTTCGTCGAGTACGCGTTCCGCATTCGAGAGGTCGTTGTTGACCTTGCTCTTCTTGCGCCACGGCAGACCAATAAGCGTGTCGATGTAGTTGCGCACCACAGTCGCTTCGGCCGACATCGGCGACATCAGCTTGAGCTTCTTCAGCTCCGCATCCGCCTTCTTCTTGGCTTCCTTCGGCATGCGCGCGTTGGTGATGCGCTTCTCGAGCTCCTCGAGATCCGCGCCTTCCTCGCCTTCGCCCAATTCCTTCTGGATCGCCTTGACCTGTTCGTTCAGGTAGTACTCGCGCTGGCTCTTCTCCATCTGACGCTTCACGCGTCCACGGATACGCTTTTCAACCTGCAGGATATCGATCTCGGCTTCGAGCTGCGCAAGCAGATGTTCAAGGCGCTCGACCACCGGAAGCATTTCGAGAATGTGCTGCTTCTGGTCGAGCTTCAACGGCAAGTGCGCCGCGATGGTATCGGCCAGACGACCCGCTTCGTCGATACCCGACAGCGACGTCAGGATCTCGGGAGGAATCTTCTTGTTGAGCTTCACGTACTGATCGAACTGCGACACGATCGCGCGGCGCAGTGCTTCGGTTTCGGCGCTGTCGGCGTGGTCGGGTTCGAGCGGCATCACGTCGCAGGAAAACTGCGTTTCCTGTTCTTCGATCGTGAGCGTTCTGGCGCGCTGCAAGCCTTCCACAAGCACCTTAACGGTACCGTCTGGAAGCTTCAGCATTTGCAGGATGTTTGCAACGCATCCCACTTCGTACATGTCTTTTTCGGTCGGCTCGTCTTTCGCGGCGGTTTTCTGGGCAACAAGCATGATGTGCTTGCCACCTTCCATCGCAGCTTCGAGGGCCTTGATCGATTTGGGTCGTCCGACAAAAAGCGGAATGACCATATGCGGGAAAACGACTACGTCGCGCAGCGGGAGCAGCGGGAGAGTAATGCGTTCCTGCGGGAGGAGTTGGGTTCCTGACATTTTCATTTCCCCAGTAGTGGAATCAGTTCAGTCGTAAATAAGGCCGTCAAAATGGATTGCAAGCCTTAAGCGTGTGGGAAAAGATCAGTGAATCGAAAAAATTCGCCTCAGTAACGTGTCAGTAACATCCACAAGATATCCGAAAAAAATAAACGAAAAGCCGTTCACGTTGCCATGAACGGCTTTTCGCCGACACACAGCCCAACTTCAGTTAGAACCTGCTACCTTCGGTGTATCTTCGTAAATCAACAGCGGCTTGCCGTCGCCGTCAATGGTGTTGTCGTCCACGATAACTTTGCTGACGCCCTTCATGGTCGGCAACTCGTACATCACATCCAGCAACGCCTGTTCCAGAATGGAGCGCAAGCCACGCGCACCCGTCTTGCGCCGGATCGCCTTCTGGGCAATCGCCTGCAACGCGGCCGGGCGAATCTCAAGATCCACCCGTTCCATGTTGAACAGCTTGTGATACTGCTTCACCAGCGCATTCTTTGGCTCGATCAGAATCTTGATCAGCGCTTCTTCATCCAGCTTGCCAAGCGTGGCGACCACTGGCAAACGGCCAATCAGTTCGGGAATCAAACCGAACTTGATCAGATCTTCCGGTTCCACTTCGCGCAGCACTTCACCTGCGTCACGGTCAACCTTGCTCTTGACGCTCGCGCCAAAGCCAATCCCGGTCTTTTCCGTCCGGTCGATGATGACCTTTTCCAGGCCGTCAAACGCGCCGCCGCAGATGAACAGGATATTGGTGGTGTCGACCTGGATGAAATCCTGGTTCGGGTGCTTGCGCCCGCCTTGCGGCGGCACTGAAGCCATCGTGCCTTCGACCAGCTTCAACAGCGCCTGCTGGACGCCCTCGCCCGACACGTCGCGCGTGATGGACGGGTTATCCGACTTGCGGCTGATCTTGTCGATTTCGTCGATATAGACAATGCCGCGTTGGGCCTTGTCGACTTCGTAGTTACAGTTTTGCAGCAGCTTCTGAATAATGTTCTCGACGTCTTCACCAACATAACCCGCTTCGGTGAGCGTGGTTGCGTCTGCAATGACGAACGGAACGTTCAGCATGCGTGCGAGCGTTTGCGCGAGCAAGGTCTTGCCCGAACCCGTGGGTCCGATGAGCAAGATGTTGCTCTTCGACAACTCGATATCGTCCTTCTTCTCGAGATGCTTGAGGCGCTTGTAGTGGTTATAAACCGCCACGGCAAGAATGCGCTTCGCGCGGTCCTGACCAATCACATACTGGTTCAGGATCTCGCTGATTTCCTGCGGACTCGGCAAATCCGATTTTGTCAGGCCGGCCTCTTCCGCCGCGCCCGCTGCCTCGTCGCGAATGATTTCGTTGCACAAGTCGATGCATTCATCGCAGATGAATACGGAAGGACCGGCAATCAGCTTCTTGACCTCGTGCTGGCTTTTACCGCAGAACGAGCAATACAACAGCTTTTCGCTGCTTGAACCCTTTTTGTCCGCCATGGATGTGTGAGCCTCCGGACACTCGATTACATAATACGCCGCTCAATTCACCTACGCAGAAACGGCATGTGCAGTAGGTGAAAGCGTGTGTGGCGTGTGCTTTAACGCCATTTTCGCGCGTCGGCTCCAGCATGGTGTGCCGGGCTTCCTTGCTGCGTGCCCGCTGGGAACCGGGCCGCTGCACAGCCTTGTTCCACAACGCCTTCTTAATGAAACACTCGGCCGGACCGGTTATTCCCGGGTCCGGCGCTTAACCACTCAAGGACGCTTGTGAAGAACCTGGTCCACAAGACCATAAGCCTGCGCGTCGTCGCCGGACATGAAATTGTCGCGATCCGTGTCGCGGGCGAGACGCTCGACCGGCTGACCGGTATGGTGCGACAGCAGCTGATTCAAACGCTCCTTCAGGTACAGGATTTCCCGCGCCTGAATCTCGATATCCGATGCCTGCCCGCGCGCGCCGCCAAGCGGCTGGTGAATCATCACGCGTGCATTGGGCAGCGCCACGCGCTTGCCCTTGGCGCCGGCGGCCAGCAGGAACGCACCCATGCTTGCTGCAAGACCCATGCACAGCGTGGCGACGTCCGGTTTCACAAATTGCATGGTGTCGTAGATCGCCATGCCGGCGGAAACCGAGCCGCCCGGGCTGTTGATGTAAAGGCTGATGTCCTTGTCCGGGTTCTCGCTTTCGAGAAACAGCAACTGCGCGACAACGAGGTTTGCCGTCTGGTCGTTCACTTCGCCGACCAGGAACACGACGCGCTCTTTCAGCAAGCGCGAATAGATGTCATAAGCACGTTCACCGCGGCCACTCGTTTCAACAACCATCGGCACCAGACCCAGCGCCTTGGTTTCGAAATCATGCGGCGCGTTCGATGCGAGCGAGTCCAGCAATTGAGCGCGATAGGTCATGCAATTTCCTTGTTCGGAATAGGGATACTGAGCGACAAGCAACATCCTTAGATAGGGTCAAACACGGTAACTTGCAATGACTTGCAAAGCCGGCGCCGAAAACGTCAATCCTGCATGAACGCAAAAAAGGCGTGCCGGCCCGTCACCCCGACGGCCCTGCACGCCTTCCCGACGCTGCTTACGCTTGCGCCGTCGCGCTGGCCAATTCTTCGAAGCTTACTTCCTTGTCGCTCACTCGTGCCCGGCCGAGCACAAATTCGACGACGTTGCTTTCCACGACGTACGCTTCCATCTCGGCAAGGCGCTGCTGGTTCGAATAATACCAGCGGACGACTTCCTTCGGGTCCTCGTAGCTTTTCGCGAATTCATCGACTTCAGCGCGGATCTGTTCCGGCTTTGCCTGCAGGTCGTGAGCCTTGACCAGTTCGGCCAGAACCAGGCCCAGCTTGACTCGGCGTTCAGCTTGTTCCGCGAACATTTCAGCGGGGATCGGCGCGTCGGCCGCGTTGGGCACGCCGCGTTGTTGCAGATCCTGGCGCGCCATTTCCACCAGACGTTCCTGATCCTGCTCGACCAGCGCCTTCGGCACGTCGAGATCCGAAATCTTCAGGAGCGCGTCCATGACCTGGTTCTTCACGATTTGCTGCGTGCGGCGCTTGGCTTCGCGCTCCAGGTTGTCCTTGATCTCGCCGCGCATCTTGGCGATGTCACCGTCTTCCACACCCAGCGACTTGGCGAAGTCGGCGTCGATTTCCGGCAGATGCGGCCATTCGATCTTCTTCATGGTGATCGTGAACTGGGCCGTCTTGCCGGCCACGTCCTTGCCGTGATAATCGTCCGGGAACTTGAGGTCGAATTCCTTCGACTCGCCGACCTTCAGGCCGAGCGCCGCGGTTTCGAATTCCGGCAGCATGCGGCCTTCGCCCAGCACGAACGTGAAGTCTTCGGCGCTGCCGCCTTCGAACAGCGCGCCGTCAAGCTTGCCCACGAAGTCCATGGTCACGCGGTCGCCGTCCTTGGCCGCCGTATCCGCGCCGCCGTCGCCATGCTCGCCGCCTTCGCCGCGCGCGTGAAAATGCACGCGCTGCTTGCGCAGGATTTCCAGCGTACGGTCGATCTCGGCTTCCGAGATGTTCGTCACCGTGCGTTCGATCTCGGCCGTTGCAACGTCGCCGATCTTCACTTCCGGATACACCTCGAAGGTCGCGTCGAAGGCGTAGTCTTCGGCGACTTCGCCCTCGGCCACCTTCGGCGCGAAACTCGGCTGGCCTGCCACGCGCAGGTTTTCCGTGCGCGTGACGTCGAAGAATTCCTTGCCGACCTTGTCGCTCAGCACTTCGGCTTCGACCTGGCCCTGGTACTGCTGCGTGACCATCTTGAGCGGCACCTTGCCCGGGCGGAAGCCCGGCATGCGCACGTTCTTCGCCAGCTGACGGATACGCGAATCCACTTCCTTTTGCACCGTATCTTTCGGCAGGGAAATCGTCACACGGCGTTCGAGCTTGCCGAGGTTTTCAACAACGTTAGCCATGGCTTCTATCGTCCTAGAGTAAATCGAGTATTCGGGTTCGTGTATCGGGTCAATTCTTGTTCGATCTCGCGCCGCGTGAGGCGCACGGCGTCTCGCGGTTCCTGCGCAGTTCCTTGAACAGCCAGCGGCTCGCCGAGGCATTCAGCAAGCCGGACAGGACACCCTCCGCGCCGGTTTTGAGTCAACAGAGCCAAACATTTTACCAAACTATTTGCAAGCGCCACGCCGGTTGAGGGCAGAGCCGTGCAAATACCGGCAAATCAGGCGCGTTTTAGCGATTTTCGAGCGGGTTTTCCGACTCCGTGCGGACATGGCGGGTTGCGGCCGCCCTGAGCTTCCATGCGTGTCCCCTCATTTCCGGCGCGCATCGAAAGCATGCGCGAGATGCATAAGGTTTGATTAATTCGGGCCGGGCCGATAGATTTCAAGCAAATTCCATAACACGAGACGCCATGCCCCTCTCCCATTCTTCCATTCCCCCGATTGTTGTGATCGCGCCCGACTCGTTCAAGGGATCGCTCGACGCGGAACAGGTCGCCCAAGCCATTGCCAGCGGTATCCGGCGTGCCCGGGCCGATGCCGTCATCCGCATCGTGCCCATGGCCGACGGCGGCGAAGGCACGCTCGACGCTATGCTGGCGGCCGGCGGCGAGCGCCGTCTGATCAATGTCCGCGGTGCGTCGCCCAAACGGCGCGACGCCGCGACCAGTCTGCTCGACGATGGCAGCGCCATCCTGGAAACGGCGGAAGTCGTGGGCATCACGGACCCGGACGGCATGGCGGTGCCGGTCACCGAGCGCAGCACGCTCGGGATGGGCGAGGCGATCAGCACGCTGCTGGATCTCGGCGTGCGCAAATTCTATGTGGCGCTAGGCGGCAGCAGCACGAACGATGGCGGCGCGGGCTTGCTGGCGGGTCTCGGCCTCAAGCTTTTCGATGCCGACGGCAACGCGCTCGATCCCGTGCCGTCGCAACTAGCGAGGATTGCGCGCATCGATGCAACGGGGCTGGATCCGCGCGTGCACGAGGCGGAATTCACCGGCATGTCCGACGTGAACAATCCGCTTACCGGCGAACATGGCGCAACCGCGATTTTCGGGCCGCAAAAAGGCGTGACGCCCGAGCAGATTGCGACCATCGATGCCGCGCTCGCGCACTTCGCCGATCTGCTGGAACCCGCGCTCAATGTCGAAGCGCGCGATAAACCCGGCGCGGGCGCGGCCGGCGGTCTCGGTTTTGCGCTGCATATGCTGGGCGCGCGCTTCGAGGCGGGCGCCGAAGTGGTCGCGCGGGAAGTGGGGCTCGATGCAGCGCTGGACGGCGCCCATTGGCTGATCACCGGCGAAGGACGCTCGGATGTGCAGACGCTGCACGGCAAGGCGCCGTTTATTGCGTGCCAGCATGCGAAGGCACATGGCGTGGCTGCATCGTTGCTGTCGGGCGCGATCGATCCGGCGGCGCTGCCGCGTTTGTCGGAACATTTTAGCGGCTGCTTCTCGCCCGCGCCCGGGCCGATCACGCTGGAGGCCGCCATTCGTGACGCCGCCACGCTGCTAGCAAACGAAGCCGAGCAATTGACACGCTTGAAGTTCGGATCGAACGGAAGCTGATCGGCGCAACGGCTTTATCGCGTGCTGGCGATTCGTCCAGGATTGAACAGCACGCGATCCGATAACCACACGGCAAGCATTGTCAGGCCCATCATCGGGAAGACGATGCCAAGCGCCGTCAGGCCGATCGCCCACGCGCGCATGGGCGGGTTCACAGACGGCCGCGATGGAGCGCCCACAGTCACACCCGGGCGGCGCTTGCGCCACATCACAAAACCGCTCACGGTCATGGCGGCGAGACCAAGCGAAATTGCCGAAGCGAGCAACTGATTCGCCAAGCCGAAATAACGTCCCATGTGCAGCGACGTCCCGTACGAAATCCACTGCGCCACCCGGCCATAATCGCGATACGCGATGTCCGAGAGGATCTGGCCGCTGTACCGGTCGATGTGAAGCGTGCGTTCGTCTTGTGGATCGGCGGGAAAATAGGAGACCGTGTACACGCCTTGCGGCGTGGCCGGCAAAGCGATCTCGTAGCCGTCGTTGACGCCCGCTTGTGCTGCAATCCTCACCACTTGGGCGAGCGAAACCGTGGCCGCGCCCGTAGCGTCAGCGCTATGCGGAACATGCGTGGCGCCCACCGCCCAGGGTGTTTGCGGCAACGGCAGGTCGTCCATCTTCATGCCGGCCATCGAGGGATCAGCCATGTTCATCGCGGGCTCAGGCGTGATGGAATGAACATGCGCCTTGCCCCAGGCGCCCTTCGGATACCCAAGTTGCGCCGATGTCGCGAACGCCTTGAATTGCTTGCCCCACGTGCTTGACCACGGCAAGCCGCTCAGCACGAAAAACAATGCGCCTACAGCCAGCCATGCGCCGCCGACCGCATGCAATTCCCGCCACCACGCGCGGCCCTTTACAGACGCCAAACGCGGTACGAAACGTCCGCCCTTCTGCCGCGCTTTCGGCCACCATAACGCCACGCCCGTTGCGATCATCACGAGCGTCCAGCAACCGGCCAGTTCCATCACGATTTCACCGGTCTTGCCCAGCAGCAAGCCGCGATGAATATTGCGAATCTGCTTCATCAACCGGTTCTCCACGCTCAGCCGTCCAAGCATCGCACCACTGTACGGATCGATATAAACGCTTTCATTTGCACCCGATTTCAACTTGAAGATGAATTCTGCGCTACGGCGCGGATCGTTGTTGATCACGGCGGTCACGGGCGTTGCGTCGCGTGGCTCGGCGGCGCTTGCCTTGGCGAGCAATATCTCCTGATTCAGACGCGGCTCGCCGCGAGCATCCACGATCATTCGATCGCGATACAGCAACGGCTCGATCTGCGGTTGAAAGCAGTACAGCGTGCCGGTGATCGCGAGCACCAGCAGCAGCGGCATGACGAACAAGCCGGCATAAAAATGCCAGCGCCAGAGAAGACGATGCCGCGCGAGCGCGCGGGCATCGGATAGAGAAGCGGATTGCATGTGAGGTGTCCTCTTATTAATCAGGCAGCAAGCGCGCGCACGCGTCCTAGATACCGATACGTCCTTCGACATAAACCGTGCGTCCCGCGTACGGATGGAACACGTAATAGCGATGATCGAAGAGGTTATCCACGCCGATTCCAAGCTCGGTGCGCTTGGTTGGCTTGAAAGTGAACTTGGCGTCCACCACGGTGTACGTGCTCGTGCCGCCGTAGGTGTTGGGGTTCGTGTCCGTGTTGGTGAGCGTGTTGTACTCGCGGCCCGAATAACGCGCGGCGACGGTGACGGCGCTCTGGCTGGTCGCGCGCCAGGTTGCGGCCAGGTTCGCGCGCCACAACGGGATCCGGTAAAAGTACTTGCCTACCGACGCCGGATTACCGCTGTTCGCCACGATCTTCGACTGCGTGTACGCAAGACCCGCGGTGATATCGAGGCCATGAACCAGCACGTCCTGCCCTTCGTAGCTTGTCTCAATGCCGCGCGAGCGCACCTTGTCGATGTTCTGGAAATTGGTGATGTTCGGTATCACCGTGGTGTTGGTCTGGCTGAACAAGGTGTTTTTCACGTCGTCCTGAAACATCGTGAACCTGTACACCCCGTCTCCATGCTGCCACTCGGCGGTCAGTTCCTTGGAGAGATCGTCCTCGGGCTTCAGGTTAGGGTTGTTATTGACAATCGATAACCCCGTGATCTGCCCTTGAAACAACTCGCCGACGGTGGGGAATCTATAAGCGCGTCCTATCGATGCACGCAGCAAGAGGTCTTGCGTGGCATCGACGGAAAGCGACGCCTTGGGCGACCAGTGGCTCTGGCTCACATCGCTGTAGGCAAGCGACGTCGCGCCGATTGCACGCGAGCCGTCATAAGCGTTCCAGTTCTCGTAGCGCGCGCCATATGTGAACTTCCAGCGCGGCAAAAAGCGCCACGCATCCTGCGCATAGACGGCTTGAGTTTGCGTGCGCCCGCCGAATGCATTGGCGAACGAGGCTCCGCCGCCATCGCGCCACGCGGCTGTGTTGTAGGTTTCGTTGTCGAGGAAATAGTCGTCGTAGTGGTAACCGAACGAGAGCCAGTGCGCAGCAAGTCCCGGTGTTGCCGATGCAGGCGTCCACGTTGTGCGCAGGTCGAATGTTTTCCAGCCGGCGCCGTTGCCAAAAGCGATCGTGCCCGGTCCATTGCCTGGAACGCCCGAGTTCGCCGTGCGTGCAATGCTTTGCGTGATGTCGAAATACGACGCGACCGCCTCGGCGTTCCAGCCCGTCGCATTGCGCGTCTTGAGCGACAGCCCGTAGAGGAAGTTTTCGCTCGAACCCTGGCTCGGCGCAAACGTGGCGGCCGGGACGTTGTATTCGTAGCCGCCGATATTCACAAGGCCGCTATAAACGGCGTTGCCCGCGGCGTCGCGAAGAAACGATTGTGTGTCGCTGTTGTATTTCTGATGCCAGTAGCCAAGCGTGAAACCGGCTTGCAAGGTCGGCGTGAAATCGTACGCCAGCTTCAGCTTGAACTGATCTTGGAAGGTCCGCTCTATGCCTTCCGCCGTTACGCCCAGAACCGCGGTTCGCGCATTGTTCTGGTCGTTGTAGAAAATGGCGCCGGTCACAGGACGGTCGGTGGCCTTCGCCGGAACATTCGATGCAGCCAGTGTCGCGAACTGCAACGGCTGACCGGTGTTTTCCAGATGATCGACGCCAATCAGCCAGGACAGATTGCCGTTCTTGTCGCCAATGGTCGCCGACGAGTTGGTCCCGTTAAAGCTGCGGTTCACGCCGAACAGATCGAAATGCTGACTGAACGCCTGGACGTGCGCGTCCGCCTCGAATTTCTGCGGCATGCGCGTAGTGATCGCGACGGTTGCGCCAATCGAATTGCCGGGATAGAGCGCCGAATACGGACCATAGATCACATCGGTACGTTCTATGTTGTCCGCGAAGACCATCGACCAGCGCGGCGCGAACGTGAACGTGTTGCCGAGGAAATTGCTGAGCAGAAGTCCGTCGGCGTAGACGAGACCGCGCGCCGTTTGCGAATTACTCGTGCCGCGCACGGCGATGGGCGAATTCACATCGCCTATGAAACGCTTGCGTACAGCCAGGTTCGGCACGTATTTCAACACGTCTTCGGCCGTCACCACGTTCCAGTATTGCGACTGATCGGTGGTAACGGTCGCGGTCGTGGACGGCAGATCGGGATCGAGCGGGGAACGGGCGGACGGGCTCGACGTGCTGGTGACAATGACGGGAGCGAGCTGAACCGCGCTGGCGTCGGCATCGCGGCGATCGGGCGGCGTTTCGGAGTTGCCCGGGGCCGTGGCCGTGGTGACAGGCGCGGCTAGCGCGAACGCAGGCGCCATCAGCGAAAGCGGCACGCAGGCATGGGAATGAAAACTGAACGCGCGCGAACGCACGGCGGCACGGCGGCCGGATGGCTGCCGTGCTCGCTTGAGGAGCTTGAGCATCGAAGAAAATCCTGAATGAGTGGACGAGAGCCGGTCCAGCCGGACGAACGCGTTCGAATGAACGCTCAAACGGCGCGCGAGATCACGGCAGACTGGCTCTGACGACGGACTTCAGGAAACGATGGGAGGCGCGCGCGGTGACGCGGCGTTGAACGACTTGACATGTACCGCGCGCACGATCGGCTCGGCGGCAAGGCGCGTGACGCGTTCGACCCGCGCGAGCGCGGCCGGTGGCGCCGAGGCAAGCGGTACGTTGTGCGCGAGCAGTCCACAGTACGAACAGGCGTCGAAGGTATCGCCTGCCATGTGATGGCCGGCGTGTTCGTCCGGCACCGGCGACGCGCTTTGAGTGTGTCGCGGCGTATCGACCGAGCACAGCGCCGCGATCAGGTTGAACCGCGCTTCGTGCGAGACCAGCGTCTGGCTGATCACCGGCGCGACAATGGCAAGCCACATGGCGGCAATGCCGAGCCATGCAACAAAGCGATTGCGCGAAGTGCGGTTCATGGGCGTGAAAGTTGCCGATACGCAGACAAACAGGAATGAGTTGCGATTGTAGGCAGGTCGTTGTTTGTATGCAATGTAGATTGTTACGCGTGGAACCGCGTCGGGCTTCGGGCTGTTCGCATCGAAAGCGCCGCCGTGCAGACATTGGCGATCGATTCGGTTAGAATGCCGGGCTCAGTGGCTTTCATGACGACGTTCATGAGTCGAGTCACCGGAAAAGACACGCGTGAGTGGCGAAATTGGTAGACGCACCAGGTTTAGGTCCTGACGGCAGCAATGTCGTGTCGGTTCGAGTCCGACCTCACGCACCAGATTGAAAACGAAGCCCCGCGGCAAAAGCCGCGGGGCTTCGTCGTTAATGCGCCGAATGCGCGCCGGACCTGCGCGCCGAACCCGCTTCAAGTGCGCTGCAGCAGCACTTCATCGACCAAACCGTATTCCTGTGCCTGATGCGCCGACATGAAATTATCGCGGTCGGTGTCGCGTGCGACCTCCTCCTCGGTTTTCCCCGTGCGCTCGGCCATGATTCCATTCAGCCGGCGGCGCAGGTGCAGCACCTCCTCGGCTTGAATGGCAATATCCGCCGCCGTGCCCTGCGAGCCGCCCGATGGCTGGTGAATCATGATGCGCGCGTTCGGCAGTGCATAGCGCTTGCCTTTTGCGCCTGCATTCAGCAGAAACGTGCCCATGCTGGCGGCAAAACCTGTGCACAGCGTGGATACGTCCGGGCGAATGAACTGCATGGTGTCGAAAATCGCCATGCCGTCGTAGACCGAGCCGCCCGGCGAGTTGATATACAGCGAAATGTCCTTTTCCGGGTTCTCTGCTTCGAGAAACAGCAACTGCGCGACGACAAGACTCGCCGTCTGGTCGGTCACCGGCCCGACCATGAAAATGATGCGTTCGCGCAGCAGCCGCGAATAAACGTCGTAGGCGCGCTCGCCGCGTCCGGATTGCTCGATGACGGTCGGTACGAGACCAAGGTTCAACGGGTTCATGTCTATCGGTTCCTGGGTGTTTCCGGTTTTGGGAATTCCATCCGGTATGACGCGCGCGACGGTATGTGCGTGACACCAGCGCAATACCGTCGCCCGCGATATATTTTTTCCGCCGGCTGTCACGTTTGCCGCGTAACGGACGTCAAAGACCGTCATACGTCATAAATGCAACAAGGAGAAAAGGCATGAACGTGGATATCGAATCACATCGCGATCGGGCGCAGCTCGCCATTTTCGAGGCCGCGCGCCCGCGGCTTTTCTCGCTCGCGTACCGGATTCTTGGCGTGCGCGCGGACGCCGAGGACGTCGTCCAGGACACGTTCGTGAAATGGCATCTGCATCAGCGGGCGAGCGCTGCGGATACGCTCGATACGCCGGCGGCGTGGCTCACGACGGTCGCAAAACGCATGGCTATCGACCGGTTGCGGCGTAAGGCGCGGGACTCGCGGCTCGTGGACGAAATCGATTTCCTGCTCGGGGATAACGTGCCGTCCGCGCAGGCTTTGGCCGAGCGTACGTCCGATTTATCGTACGGAATGCGCCGCGTGTTCGAGCGTCTTTCGGCGGAAGAACGCGCCGCGTTTTTGCTGCGCGAAGCGTTCGACGAGGACTATGCGAGCATCGCCAGCATCCTGAACCGGAGCGCGGCGCATTGCCGGCAGATCGTGCATCGGGCAAAAGACCGCGTGCGCGACGACCGGCGCGATCGTCCGGATAACACGTCTGATGTGCGTGACACCGTCGAACCCGCCGTCGAACCCGCCATCGAACCGCTACTCGATGCCATCGCGCGTCAGGACGTGCATGCGCTCGTTGCATTGACGCTCGCCGCCGCGCCAGCAACATCGGCGAGTGCGCACGCGGCAATGCTGACGCGCGACCTGATCGCGCGACTGAGGATCGGACGTATCGATCTGCACGCCAACGCCCACACGCCGCTCATTACCGCTCCCGTCCTCGCATAAGGCAAATTTGCCCGCTATGCGCCGGTTCACGGCGCGGCTTGCGCTACGCGCGTCGCATTGCGGACAAAAACTCCACGCACCGGGTCGCAAACGAATTCTTTCGCCGGAACTGTCTCGTGTATCCTGAATTCAGGCGGCTGGATCGTCCGGCCGCCGCAATAAAAGGGTTCACATGGATTTCAGCAAACAGGTTCCGAAAGCGGCAGTGTGCTCGCACGGCGCCGACCGGCTCCCCGGCCTGCATTTGGGACGAGTCATCAGGTGAAAGAGCCGCAACGCTTTACGGTCCGGCATACGAGTATTTATCGATACTCGGAGCCGGTCGATTTCGGCGAGCATCGAATGATGTTCAGGCCAAGGTCCAGCCACGATCTGCGGCTGGTTACCACGCAGTTGAAGATCACGCCCGAGCCGGCGCGGCTGCGCTGGCTGCACGACGTCTTCGATAACTCGGTGGCCGTCGCCACATTCGACACGCAGGCGACCGAACTGACTTTCGAAAGCGAGGTCACGCTGGAGCATTTCGAGTCGCCGCAACCGGACTACGCGCTGGAGCGCTATGCGCTCACGTTTCCCTTCGCGTACACGAACGAGGAAGCATCGGATCTGGTTAATGCGCGCAATCGCCCGGAACCGGACAGCGACGTCGACGCGTGGGCACGGCGGTTTGTCGCGCCGGGTGAAAGTATCGGCACGATGGCGCTCCTGCGGGCAATGACGCAGGAGATCAACGACGATTTCAAGTACGTGCGGCGCACGGAAAAAGGCGTGAATCGCCCCGCCGACACGTTGCGTTTGCGCAGCGGCAGTTGCCGCGATTTTGCGGTGCTGATGATGGACGCGGTGCGATCGCTCGGGCTTGCGGCGCGCTTTGTCAGCGGCTACATCTTCGTGCCGGAACGCGACGCCACGCGCGGCGGCGGCGCGACGCACGCGTGGCTGCAGATCTATCTGCCGGGCGCGGGCTGGGTGGATTTCGATCCTACCAACAGCATTGTTGGCAATCGTCATCTGATCCGCGTCGCGGTCGCCTGGGATCACCATCAGGCCCTGCCACTGTGGGGAACCTGGAATGGCGAGCCAGGATCGTTTCGAAGCCTCGATGTCGAGGTCAGCGTGACCGAGAACCAGTGACGTCTTCTTTCATAGTTCATAGCAAAAGGCACCTCCCATGAAACTCCGCGTTGGCTACGAACTGGTCTATGAGTGTCCGCAACCGACACCCATGCTGCTCATGTTGAACACGCATTTCACGTTTGCGCCGCAGGTGTTGCTGGCCGACGTGCTGACAGTCGATCCGCCGGTGCCGATCTCGCAGTATCGCGATGGATTCGGCAACCTGTGCAGCCGGCTCGTCGCGCCGGCGGGACGCATATCGCTGTCGACGTCCGCGCTGCTGGAGGTATCGGGCGAATTCGAGCAGCCCGGGCCGAACGGCGAACAGCACCCGGTGGAAGATCTGCCAAACGAGTGCCTCGTGTTCATGCTGGGCAGCCGTTATTGCGAGACCGATCTGCTCTCCGACTTCGCGTGGAAGCAGTTCGGCAATACGCCGCCGGGACGGGCGCGCGTGCAGGCGATCTGCGATTTCGTGCACAACCACATTGTCTTCAACTACGCGCACGCACGGCCCACGAAAACCGCCTTTGAAGCCTATCAGGAGCGTCAGGGCGTCTGCCGCGACTTTGCGCACCTGGCCGTGACGCTGTGCCGGGCCATGAACATTCCGGCGCGATACTGCACGGGTTATATCAGCGACGTCGGCCTTCCTCCGCCTTACGCCGCGATGGATTTCGCGGCGTGGTTCGAGGCATATATCGGCGCAAGCTGGCAGACTTTCGATCCACGCAACAACGCGCCGCGGATCGGACGCGTGTTGATGGCGCGTGGCCGCGATGCGGCGGATGTAGCGATCAGCAATACTTTCGGGCCTACGGCCCTGCTTAAATTCGATGTCATTTGCGAGCCGGAGGAAGCACGTGTTTGATTCGGAATGCCAAGTAGCTCGCGCTGAGACGCCGCTGTTTCTGCGCAGGTACTTGCGCCTTGCAGCACATTCCCATCCGGGTGATAATTCGCCCGGAAACTCGCGCGGGACCAGAACACGCGCAGGCACAACAGACTAACCGTCCTCCCCTACTCGTCCTCACGCCAGAACGGCCAGAGCCATTGAGTTTCAATGGCTTTTTTTCTGGGCGGGACTTTTCGGCTTCGCGCCGTCTTCACTCCATTGCCGTGAACTTCGACGACTATTGCCAGCAAAAAGCCGCACCCGATGGCTCCAGCACTTACTACGCACTGCGCCGCGCGCCAGCTTCGAAGCAGGCGCTTCTGACCGCACTCCACGCCTTGCGCCGCGAACTCGAGGAAACGGCCAGGGAAACAAGCGATCCGACCATCGGCCGGACAAAACACGCATGGTGGCAGAAGGAACTGGCGAGCCTCTTTGGTGGTGAGCCGATGCATCCGGTCACGAAAGCCATTGCCGCCCATCAGGCCGCGACGCCCGTTCTGGACAATGAAGGCCGCGGATACATCGACAACATGGTCGATGGCTTCGAACTCGATCTGGAGCAAGCGCGGTATATGGACTGGGCCGGTCTTCGGCGTTATCTGGATAACGCGGGCGGCGCGTTTGCCGCGATCGTCGCGCGCGCCACCGCACGCCGCCCCGAAGACGCCCCAAACTGGGCGATGGCGCTTGGATCGGCACTGATGCTTGCCGAGCGCGTGGAGAATATCGGCGACGACGCGCGTCATGGCCGCATCTATTTGCCTATAGATGAACTGCAGCGCCATGGCGTCACGGCCGCCGATCTGATCAACCGCAAATACAGCGACGCGTTTATCGAACTCATGCGCTTTCAGACGGGCCGCGCCCGTGACGCGCTCAACCAGGCGCTGGCAGCGATTCCCGCCGACGAACGCCCGACGCAGCGCGTGTTGCGCTCGCACGCGGCGTTATCGCTGGCTTTACTCGATGAGATCGAACGCGAGAATTTTCAGGTCCTGCACCAGCGCATCGCGCTTACGCCGATCCGCAAGCTGTGGATCACCTGGCTGGTCCGCTAGGCCGCCCGGGCGCGTAATAACGGCAGCGTCTGGAACCTGCCGCCGAGGATTGCGGCGCAGTCCATGCCCCACCAGGGTCCAAGGACGGTCGCATACATCTGGCGGAAGTCCACGCTCACTGGAAGATTGCCGTTACCGTCGAGCCGCGCGAGCGCGGGCGCTTCGCCGTGCAATCCACCGTTCACACCGCCGCCCATGACGAAATGCGGCGCGGCCGTGCCGTGATCCGTACCATTGCTTTCGTTTTCGCGGGGCCCGCGGCCGAACTCGGAGTACGTCATCACGAGCGTATTGTTCCATTGGCCGAGTTCGGTCAACGACGACCGAATGGCGGCCAATCCCTCCGATAGCTGCTTGAGCAAAGCCGCGTGCTGTACCGGCTGGTTCTGATGGGTATCAAAGCCGCTGAGAGTGAGGCGGATAACCGGTATTCCCTGGCCGGACAACGCGTCCCTTCTAGCGAGCGCGCTCATTGCTGTTTCGATCGACGCGCCAAATGGACCATCGGGGAAAGTTGTCTCTAACGCCGGCGATGCAGCCTGCAAGGATTCGAACCTGCTGGTCGTCATGGCGAAGCTTGCCCGCGCCGCTTGGGTATCGAATGCGCGCGTGAGCCAGCCATCGCGAAGATACTGATCAGAACGTGACGCCGTGTCCCAAATTTCCATCGATCGAAAATGCGAGAGGTTCTGGCGTGGATAACCCATGCCTTGCACAATCGCGAGTTGCCCGTCGCGCCAGATAGGCATCAGGGACTGCATCGAGGGATGAATCCCCGTGCGCTCGTCCAACTGCAGCACATGCTCGCGATGAATGCCGATCGTCGGACGCAAGCTCAAGTAAGCGGGATCAGCGAAGGGAATGACCGTATTCAGGCCGTCGTTGCCGCCGTTCAACTCGATCAGGATAAGGAGCTTTTCATGGCGACGCGGCAGAACCTCGCGAGCCATGACGAGCGCTGGCGGTATCAGCACACACGTGCTGGCCGCCATGGATGTGCATAGAAAATCGCGTCGGTTCATTGGCCGATCCGCATCTCACGCATCTCACGCATCTCACAACTCGCAGGCACGAACCAGATTGCACTCACCGCTTGTACAAGTCCCGGACCGCTTCCTCGATATGCTGGCGCAGCAGCCTGCGTTCGTCGGCGGTCATTACCCCGTGCCTCGGCGGACGTTCGGGCGGTTGCGGATCTGGCGGCGGAGGCTGCATGACAGGCATTTGCTGGGCGTGAGTATTTCCCGGCTGCTTTCCCATTCGATGCTGGGCGCGCATAACGCGTCCGTCGAAACTGCGGCTTTTTTGAGGACGCGTATTTGAATCGTCGGAAGCCGAATTCTCACCGCCTTCCCGATTCAAATAACCTGATGAAGAAGAAGCCCACGACGAATCGGGCCGGTCAAATGCCGACGCATTGCGACTGGAGGATTGGGATGGTTGCGCGAAAACACAGCGCACGGCAAACACGGCGTAAAACGCGCTGGCGATCAGCGTTAGTCGGATGATGCGCTTGGTGCGCACAGGTTTGCGCCGCCGCGCTCCCTTCATGTTGTTCCCTTCGTTGCTCGACAACCGGACAGTCTCAGGCTCTTTGGCGTGCTTGCGTGGCATGCAAGGTGGACGGTCAATGCCGCCATGATGCTGACGCGCAATCGTTGTACTAATGGAGTATCTACCGAATGACGGGCTTAGGTAAAGGAGTGTACGCATAGAACCTTTACGTCGTGCCACAGTCGCCGTAAATTTTGTAACTATCTGTTACCTTATAATTCACGCAAACTCGCACCTCTTTCTAATCGCGCTAAGATGCCGTCATGGAAACCAAAAATCCCTCAAAAATACTCGTAGTCGACGACGATCCCCGTTTGCGCGATCTTTTACGGCGTTATCTCGGTGAACAGGGCTTTAATGTCTATGTTGCCGAAAATGCGCCGTCGATGAACAAGCTCTGGGTTCGCGAACGTTTCGACCTGCTCGTGCTCGACCTCATGTTGCCGGGGGAAGACGGCCTGTCGATCTGCCGGCGTTTGCGCGGCAGCAACGACCGCACGCCAATCATCATGTTGACCGCGAAGGGTGAAGACGTGGATCGTATCGTGGGCCTGGAAATGGGCGCCGACGATTACCTTCCCAAGCCGTTCAATCCGCGTGAACTCGTGGCCCGGATTCATGCCGTGCTGCGCCGGCAGTCGCCATCGGAATTGCCCGGCGCACCGTCCGAGACCGCGGAAGTCTTTGAGTTCGGCGAATTTGCGTTGAATCTCGCCACGCGCACGCTCACCAAGAATGGACAGGAAATCCCGCTGACCACGGGTGAGTTCTCCGTGTTGAAAGTCTTTGCGCGTCATCCGCGTGCGCCGCTGTCGCGTGAAAAACTGATGGAACTGGCGCGCGGACGTGAATATGAAGTGTTCGACCGCAGTCTCGATGTCCAGATTTCCCGGCTGCGCAAGCTGATCGAGCCGGACCCGAGCAGCCCGCGCTTTATCCAGACGGTGTGGGGGCTTGGGTACGTCTTCATTCCTGACGGCGCGGCTTGAGCGTTGAGTACGATTAGTACGATTGAGTTCTGATTGAGCCCTCGCACACGCGCTTTACGCGCGCCACAAGCACGAGCATCAACGAGCCATGCGGATTGACAGGCGGCTACTGACGCTCGCGTTCGGCGGCCTGTTCTGGCGGACGTTCGCCCTTATCGCGCTGTTGATCGCGGTGAGCATTGCCGCCTGGTTCCAGAGCTTCCGTGTGATCGAGCGCGAGCCGCGCGCCCAGCGCGTGGCGCTGCAGCTCGTCGCCGTCGTGAAACTTACGCGCACCGCCCTCCTTTATTCCGATCCCGATCTGCGCCGCGCCCTGCTGCAGGATCTGGAAAGCAACGAAGGGGTGCGCGTGTATCCGCGTGAGACCACGGACAAATACCGCCTGCAACCCGATGAGTCGCTGAACCGGCTGATCGAGCGCGACGTGCGCGGCCGGCTTGGCAACGACACCGTCATCGCGCAGTCGGTGAACGACATCCCGGGCGTGTGGATCAGCTTCAAGATCGACGACGACGACTACTGGGTTGCGCTCGATCGCGATCAGCTCGATACCGTCACTGGCCTGCAATGGGCCGGCTGGGGTATCTTCGCGCTCGCGCTGTCCCTCTTCGGTGCGGCGTTCATCACCAGTCTCGTCAATCGGCCGTTTGCGCGGCTCGCGCTCGCCGCGCGCAAGGTTGGATCGGGTCAGTCGCCCGAGCCGCTCCCGGAGCGCGGCATGGGCGTTGCCGCTGAAACCAATCGAAGCTTTAACCAGATGGTGCAGGACCTGGAGCAACTCGACGCCGACCGCGCGCTGATGCTCGCCGGCATCTCGCACGACTTGCGCACGCCGCTTGCGCGCCTGCGGCTGGAAACCGAGATGAGTCCGTCGGACGAAGCCACGAAACTCGCGATGGTCGATGACATCGAACAGATGGACATGATCATCGGGCGTTTTCTTGACTACGCCCGCCCGATGCAGCGCATGGCGGAAGCCGTGGATCTTTCCATGATCGGCGGTGAGATGGCCGCGCGCTTCCTGACCGAGGAAGGCGTGGTGATGAAAACCGATCTTGCGCAAGGCGCGATCATCGAGGGAGATCCCACCGATGTGCGGCGCGTGATCGGCAACCTGCTGGAGAACGCGCGCAAATATGGCCGCAGCGCCGCCGACGACGTCGCGCGGATCACGCTGCACACTCGGGTCAGTCACGGGCGCGTGGAATTATCCGTGATGGACGAAGGGCGCGGCATTCCCGAAGATCAGGTGGCGCTGATCACACGGCCGTTCTATCGCGTCGATACAGCCCGCACGCAAGCCAACGGCACCGGCTTGGGCATGGCGATCGTGCAGCGGCTGGTGACACGACAGCGCGGCACGTTGCGGCTTCGCAATCGTGCGCCGCAACCGGGCTTCGAAGTCACTATCGACTTCCCGGCGATGGAAAAGCGCACCCTGCGATCCTGAGAAATGGCGCATTGCAGCGTTTAAAAAATCTATCAATCCGTTCGTCAAAAGCTATCTAAAGTGTTAGCTAAAAACTATTGATACGATCGCTTAATAGAGTTATAGTGAACCTCGTTCTGCGCACTTTGCACGGCGTCCGCGCTTGATGCGGCGTCATGCGAGCGTTACAGCGATCGGGTAATCTTGGTTTTTCTTCCAACGAACACAGGAGTATTCATATGAAGACCGTGGGCGATAAAGTCGAAGCGTTTACCGTTACTGCCGCTAAACCGGGTTTCAACAATCACGAAGAAAATGGCGTGTCGGCGTTCGAGGAGATCACCGAACAGTCATTTCCTGGCAAATGGAAGATCCTGTATTTCTACCCGAAGGACTTCACGTTCGTTTGCCCCACGGAGATCGTCGAGTTCGGCAAGCTGAACAGCGACTTTGCCGACCGCGACGCGGTGCTGCTTGGCGGCAGCGTGGACAACGAGTTCGTGAAGCTTGCATGGCGCCGCGAGCACAAGGACCTGAACAAGCTGAACCACTATTCGTTCGGAGACGTGAAAGGCGAGTTGATCGACCAGCTCGGCGTGCGCGACAAGGAAGCCGGCGTAGCGTTGCGCGCAACGTTCATCATCGATCCGGACAACGTGATCCAGCACGTGTCCGTGAACAACCTGAACGTCGGCCGCAATCCGGAAGAAGTGCTGCGTATTCTGGATGGCCTGCAAACGGACGAACTCTGCCCGTGCAATCGCGCTGTCGGCGGCACGACGCTATAAATTGGAATCGTATTCCGGCGAGAAGCCCTCGTGGCTTGGCGCCCGAGCCCGTCTGCTTGCGCGTTGCGCTCGAGCCGGCGGGCTTTTTTATCGGTTAAAGAATAGGAGAAATTTATGGAATTCCTCGCATCGATTAAAGAACTGATTCCCGATTACGCCAAGGACATCCGGCTCAACGTGGACGGGACGATTGCGCGGTCATCGCTGGAAGGCAACGACGCCGTGGGCGTCGCGCTCGCGGCCGCGTATGCCGCAAAGGCTACGAAGATTGTCGCGTTGATCCGCGATTCAGGCGTTTTAACGGCCGAGGAAACGAATGGCGCGCTGACCGCGGCCGCGTTGATGGGCATGAACAACGTCTGGTACCCGTATCTGGAAATGGCCGATAACGCCGATCTCAAGACGCAACCCGCCAACCTGCGGATGAACGCGTATGCCACGCATGGCGGCGTGGATAAACGGCGCTTCGAAATGTTCGCGCTGGCGGCATCGATTGTCGGGAAATGCCATTTCTGCGTGAAATCGCATTATGAAAATCTTGTTGGCGAAGGAATGAGCACGACCCAACTTCGCGATGTCGGGCGAATCGCCGCCGTGATTGTCGCCGCCCAGTTGGCGATTACGGCCGAAGGCAAGTAACGGATATGTCCTGCTCGAACCGGCGGATGGTTTTCATCGTTTGCCGGTTCAGCAGAGGTTGGTTTCCGCCTACGCGTCAATCCCCGTGCGCATCAACAGCACCGCCGCCTGCGCTTCGATCCCTTCCTTGCGTCCCAGATAGCCCAGTTTTTCGTTGGTCTTCGCCTTGACGTTCACGCGACTCAGCGGCAGTTCCAGATCCTCCGCAATATTCGCGCGAATCGCTTCGATAAACGGCGCAAGCTTCGGCGCCTGCGCAATCACCGTGGAATCGACGTTCATGATCGCGAACCCCGCCTCCGATACCCGCGCAAAAGCTTCCCGCAATAAAACCCGGCTATCGGCGCCCGAAAATTCGGCATTGGTATCCGGAAAATGGCGGCCGATATCGCCCATGGCCGCCGCGCCGAATAACGCGTCCGTGATCGCGTGCAGCAGCACGTCGGCGTCCGAGTGTCCGAGCAATCCGCGCTCATAGGGAATCGTCACCCCGCCGATGATCAGCGGCCGCCCTTCGACCAGTTGGTGAACGTCGTAGCCTTGTCCGATTCTGAAATCCATCGATAATCCTAGATAGGTAAGCGAGCAATACAGCGAAAAGCCAAACGAAACTCAGGCTGCGCCAAGCATGGCCGCCGCGAGCGCGAAATCCTCGGGATACGTGACCTTGAAATTGCGCAAGCTTCCTTGAATCAAACGCGGCGCATGCCCGAGCCATTCAATGGCGCTGGCTTCGTCGGTGAGATCGTGGCCGTCCTGCTGCGCGCGCGTGATCGCGTCGCGCAACATGCCGAGCCGGAACATCTGCGGCGTCTGCGCCTGCCACAATCCGTTGCGCGATTCGGTACGGGCGATGCGCCCTTCGTCGTGCAGCGCGCCTTCGGCCTCGATGCGCTTTAAGGTGTCCGCCACCGGCAGCGCCAGAATCCCGCCGACGGGATCGTTCTTCAACTCGCCCACCAGCCTGCGGATCATCTCGGGCGTGAGCCCTGGCCGTGCGGCGTCGTGCACGAGAACCCAATCGTCGTCGCGGGCGCCAAAACCGGCCAGTGCGGCGAGACCGTTGAATACCGACGCCTGCCGCGTCGCGCCCCCGCAGCGCTGCACGGCAAAGCGCAGGCCGGCAAAACGGCGGTCATCGAAGTGATGATCGCCCGGCGCGAGCACCACGAGCGTCTGCGCAAACTCCGAGCAGGCGTCAAACGCGGCGAGCGAATATCGCAACATAGGATGGCGGCCGACGGTCTGATATTGCTTCGGTATTGGCGCGCCGGACCGGCTGCCGTTGCCGGCGCACGGGATGAGGGCGAACAGGCGGGAAGTCACGAGTTGAAAACGCCCAAGTCAAAAGTGAAGCCCGGATTTTATAATAGGTCTATCGCGACCATGCCGGTCCCGCATGCACTTTCGCACGCGAACGGTTCCCCGCACACTTTATGCCTTCAAAAGCCGTCAGTTTGCACTCAACGTCTCCTATCGCACTCGTCAAGGCCGGTCAACGCTTTGTCTTCGATGGCGCCACCGGTTCCTCCGACGCCCTCGCGCTCGCGCGTTATCACCTCGCGTTCCGCGAAAAAGTCCCTTTATTGGTCGTGATGTGCGCAAGCGCCGTGGATTCGCAGCGTCTCGCCGTCGAAATTCCGTTCTTCGCGCCCGACGCCCGCGTGAGGCTCCTGCCCGACTGGGAAACGCTGCCTTACGACACGTTCTCGCCCCATCAGGACCTGGTTTCCGCCCGCTTAGCCACGTTGCACGATCTGGGCGAAGGCCGCTGCGACATCCTGCTCGTGCCTGCGACCACGGCGTTGTACCGGATGCCGCCCGCGTCCTTCCTGGCCGCGTACACGTTTTCGTTCACGCAGGGCGAGCGGCTCAACGAGGCGAAGCTCAAGAGCCAGTTGACGCTCGCGGGTTACGAGCACGTGAGCCAGGTCGTGCGTCCCGGCGAATATTGCGTGCGGGGGTCGTTGCTGGATCTGTATCCGATGGGCTCCGCGCTGCCGTATCGGATCGATTTGTTCGACGATCAGGTCGATTCCATTCGCGCCTTCGATCCCGACACGCAGCGCAGCTTGTATCCCGTGCGCGAAGTGCGCCTGCTCCCGGGCCGCGAATTTCCCTTCGATGAACCCGCCCGCACCGCCTTTCGCAGCCGCTGGCGCGAGGTGTTCGAAGGCGACCCGAGCCGTTCTTCGATCTACAAGGACATTGGCAATGGCGTGCCGGCGGCGGGGATCGAGTATTACCTGCCTTTGTTCTTCGACGAAACCGCCACGCTTTTCCATTATTTGCCGCAAGACGCGCAACTGGCGTTTGTGGGCGACATGGACGCGGCCATCAAGCGTTTCACGAACGACACGAAGCAGCGCTATAACTTCCTGTCTCATGACCGCGAGCGGCCGCTGCTCGAACCACAACGCCTCTTTCTTTCCGACGACGACTTCTTTTCCTTCGCCAAGCCCTTCGCGCAACTCAAGTTTCCGCCCACACCGGAAGGCGGCTGGGCGGTGCCGTTGCCGGATCTTGCCGTCGATCGCCATGCCGAGGACCCGCTGCTCGCGCTGCGTCATTATCTCGAGCAGACGCCGAATCGCGTGCTGCTCGCAACCGAATCGGCCGGCCGGCGGGAAACCATCCAGCAACTGCTTGCCGACAACGGCCTGCGTGCCGCGCTAGACGACACCTTCCAGCAATGGCTCGCGGGCGAAGCGAAGTTCTCGCTGGGCGTGGCGCCGCTTGCGAACGGCTTCGCGTTGCCCGAAGAAGGCATCTCGATCGTCACGGAGACCGAGCTTTACGGACAACTCACGCGCCGCGCCGGACGCCGCCGCCAGGAACAGGCGAGCAACGTCGATTCGATGGTGCGCGACCTCTCCGAACTGAAGATCGGCGACCCGGTCGTGCACACGCAGCACGGGATCGGGCGCTACATGGGACTGGTATCGATGGATCTCGGCGAAGGCGAAACCGAATTCCTCCATCTCCAGTACCAGAACGAAACCAAGCTGTACGTGCCGGTCGCGCAGCTTCACGTGATCTCGCGCTACAGCGGCGCGGACCCGGACACGGCGCCGTTGCATGCGCTTGGCTCCGGCCAGTGGGACAAGGCCAAACGCAAGGCCGCCCAGCAGATCCGCGATACCGCCGCCGAGCTGCTCAACCTCTACGCACGCCGCGCACTGCGTCAGGGACACGCATTCCCCCTCGAAGCCCGCGACTACGCGAAATTCGCGGAAAGCTTCGGCTTCGAGGAAACGCCCGACCAGGCCGCGGCGATCGCGGCTGTTATTGGCGACATGACGAGCGGCAAGCCAATGGACCGGCTCGTTTGCGGCGACGTGGGTTTCGGCAAGACGGAAGTGGCGCTGCGGGCGGCGTTTATTGCGGTGCTCGGCGGCAAACAGGTGGCGATTCTCTCGCCAACCACCCTGCTCGCCGAACAGCACACCAACACCTTTACCGACCGCTTTGCCGACTGGCCCGTGAAGATTGCCGAGTTGTCACGCTTCAAGAGCACGAAAGAAGTGGCCGGATCGATCCAGGCAATCAACGACGGCACTGTCGATATCGTCATTGGCACGCACAAGCTGCTTTCCAACGATGTGGTGTTCAAACGGCTGGGGCTCGTGATCATCGACGAGGAACACCGCTTCGGCGTACGCCAGAAGGAAGCGTTGAAAGCGCTGCGCGCTGAAGTCGATGTACTCACGCTCACCGCCACGCCCATTCCGCGCACGCTTGGCATGGCGCTGGAAGGCTTGCGCGATTTTTCGATCATCGCGACCGCGCCGCAAAAGCGCCTCGCGATCAAGACCTTCGTGCGCCGCGAGGAAGACGGCGTGATCCGCGAAGCGATGCTGCGCGAACTCAAACGCGGCGGCCAGGTTTATTTCCTGCACAACGAGGTCGAGACCATCGAGAACCGCCGTTCGATGCTCGAAGCCCTCGTGCCCGAGGCGCGGATTGCGGTCGCCCACGGGCAAATGCACGAGCGCGAACTCGAACGCGTGATGCGCGATTTCGTCGGCCAGCGCGCGAACGTGCTGCTGTGCACGACGATTATTGAAACCGGTATCGACGTGCCGAGCGCAAACACCATCCTGATTCATCGCGCCGATAAATTCGGCCTCGCGCAGTTGCATCAGTTGCGTGGCCGCGTCGGGCGCTCGCACCATCAGGCCTACGCGTACCTGCTGGTGCACGACCCCGCCGCGCTCACGAAACAGGCGCAGCGCCGGCTTGAAGCGATCCAGCAAATGGAGGAACTCGGTTCGGGCTTCTATCTCGCCATGCACGACCTGGAAATTCGCGGCACGGGCGAAGTGCTCGGCGACAAACAATCCGGCGAGATCCACGAGATCGGTTTCCAGCTTTACACCGACATGCTCAACGACGCCGTGCGGGCGCTGAAAGAAGGCCGCGAGCCGGATTTGAACGCGCCGCTCGCCGCCACGACCGAGATCAACCTGCACGCGCCCGCGATCCTCCCGGCCGACTATTGCGGCGACGTGCAGGAACGTCTGTCGCTGTACAAGCGTATGGCGAACTGCGAGTCGAGCGATGCCATCGATTCGATCCTGGAAGAGCTCGTAGACAGATTCGGCAAGTTGCCGCCACAGGCGAATGCGCTGATCGAGACGCACAAGCTGCGGCTCGCGGCCAAGCCGCTCGGCATCCTGAAGATCGACGCGGCCGAGCACGTGATTGCGCTGCAGTTCATTCCGAACCCGCCTATCGATGCAATGAAGATCATCGAGATGGTGCAAAAGCACAAGCACATCAAGCTCGCGGGGCAGGACAAGCTGCGCATCGAAGTGCGCAGCCCGGATCTCGCCGTTCGCATTTCCACGGTGAAGGAAACGTTGCGCGCGCTGGGCGCGCCGGTACGGCAAGCGAAGCCGGCGGCCGCCATTGCGCCATCGCGTTAGTTTTTCAAGGCTTTTTCGGTATCATCGAAAGTGAAAATCAAGGAGAGTGTCATGTCGCAGATCGCTGAACCGACGGCTTCCGCCGCCCAAACACCTTCCTCCGAACCGGCGTCGCTGGCGTGGATCAAGAAGCTCGTCTCCTTCGATACCGTCAGCCGCAACCCGAACATGGGCTTGATCGAAACGGTGCGCGACGAACTGCGCGCGGCGGGAATTGAAGGCACGCTCACCACCGATCCGACCGGCAAATGGGCCAATCTGTTCGCGACCGTTCCCGCGCACGACGGCGCGACGAATGGCGGCATCGTGCTGTCGGGGCACACGGACGTAGTGCCGGTCGACGGCCAGAAATGGGATAGCGATCCGTTCAAGCCCGAAGTGCGCGACGGTCTGCTGTATGGCCGCGGCACGTGCGACATGAAGGGGTTTATTGGCGCGGCCCTGACGTTGCTGCCGAAGATGCAGGCCACGAAACTCGCGCGCCCCATTCACTTCGCCCTCTCCTTCGACGAAGAAATCGGCTGCGCCGGCGCGCCGCTCATGATCGCCGACCTGCAAAAGCGTGGCTTGAATCCTGATGGCTGCATTGTGGGCGAGCCAACGAGCATGCGGCCGATCATCGCTCACAAGGGCATCAACGCCTATAACTGCTGCGTGCGCGGCTTTGCGGCGCATTCGTCATTGACGCCGAAGGGTTTGAACGCGATCGAATACGCGGCGCGCCTGATCTGTTTTATCCGCGACGTCGCCGACGAATTCCGCGCGCAAGGTCCGTTCGACGAACAATACGACGTGCCCTTCACGACCGCGCAGACGAGCACGATCAATGGTGGCAACGCAATCAACACGGTGCCTGCGGAATGCAACTTCGCGTTCGAATTCCGCAACTTGCCGACGCTGGATCCGGAGCCGATTTATCGGCGTATCGAACAATACGCCCGCGAGGAATTGCTGCCGAAGATGCAGAAGGAACACGCGAATTCGGCAATCGAGTTTTCGAAGATCGCTTCGGCGCCGGGGCTGGATGCGTCCGAGCAAGCCGCCATCACGCAACTCGTGCGCGCGCTGACGGCGAATCAGGACAAGCGCAAGGTCGCCTATGGCACGGAAGCCGGCTTGTTCCAGTTGGCTGGCGTGCCGAGCATTGTGTGCGGGCCGGGGAACATTGAGCAGGCGCACAAGGCTAACGAATATGTGTCGCTGGAACAGCTTGTGGCTTGCGAGGCGTTTTTGGGCAAGTTCATTCACAGCATGTCGGTTGAGGCGCAGGCGCGTTGATTCCATGAAACCCTCTGCCGCCCTCGATCTAAAACGCGACATCGTGCGGGAAGCTGTTGGCCGCTTTCGCGCCGCCAATCCGCGTGTGTTCGGCTCGGTTTTGCACGGCACCGACCTGGATGGCAGTGACCTGGATTTGCTGGTCGACGCGTTGCCGGGCGCTACGCTGTTCGACTTGGGCGGCTTGCAAATAGAACTTGAGGAGATGCTTGGCGTGGCCGTTGATCTGCTCACGCCAGGCGACCTGCCAATCAGGTTTCGAGCGCAGGTGTTAGCGGAAGCAGCGCCGGTATGAGCGATAACATCCGTCTTTCAGATTATCTCGATCACATTCAGCAAGCCGCTTGTGATGCATACAGCTTTGTTAGCGGAATGGACAAGGCTCAATTTTTAGCGGATAAACGCACACAAAGCGCAGTCGTCATGAGTTTGGTCATCATGGGCGAAGCATCGACGAAAGTCATGGATCGGCATCCCGAATTCGCGCAGCAACACGCCGGGATTCCCTGGCGTAGCATGCGAGGAATGCGTAATCGTATTGCGCACGGCTACTTCGAAATCGACCTCGATCTGGTATGGGATACCGTTCAGACCGCGTTGCTGGACCAATTGAACAAAAACACGCGCGCAGTACGACAACGAAGGCATAGGCCCTGGTCACTCTTCAAATTCGCCTGACTAGCACAATACATCTCATGTCCACCGCCCATCACCCCGACCAGACCATCGACGGCACGCCGATCCCCACTCTCGACGACATCGCCGCCCAGCACATGGCGCTCGCGCCGTGGGTCGCGCGCACGCCGACCTTCGAGCGGCACGACTTCCCCACGCTCGAAGACACGTCCGTCAATTTCAAGTTCGAACTGCTGCAGGTCGGCGGCACATTCAAGACGCGCGGCGCGTTCTCGCACCTGCTTGCGCTCTCCGAAAGCGAACGCGATGCCGGCGTCACGTGTGTGTCGGCGGGAAATCACGCGGTGGCCGTCGCTTATGCCGCCGTGCGGCTCGAGATTGGCGCGAAGGTCGTGATGATCAAGACGGCAAGTCCGGCGCGCATCGCGCTGTGCCGCCGTTACGGCGCCGAAGTGGTGATGGCGGAGAACGGGGCTGAAGCGTTCGAGATCGTGCGGAAGA
The DNA here is from genome assembly GCF_001544455.2 of Caballeronia sordidicola. Lineage (GTDB taxonomy): Bacteria > Pseudomonadota > Gammaproteobacteria > Burkholderiales > Burkholderiaceae > Caballeronia > Caballeronia sordidicola. The sequence goes on along the minus strand of NZ_FCOC02000013.1, from coordinate 111,832 downwards.
TCGAAGCGGAAGAAGGCCGCTATTTCGTGCATCCGTTCAATGGATACAGGACTGTGATCGGAACGTCCACGCTCGGTTACGAATGGACCTCGCAGGCGCCCGATCTCGATGCGGTGATCTTGCCTATCGGTGGCGGCGGGCTCGCGGCGGGCGTGTCGCTGGCGTTCCGGCTCGCGAATCCATCGATACACGTATATGGCGTCGAGCCCGCGGGCGCCGACGCAATGAGCCAGAGCTTCGCAGCAAATCACACGATCAAGATGGGCGCAATGCAAAGCATCGCGGATTCATTGATGGCGCCGCATACCGAGGAATATAGCTACGAGTTGTGCCGGCGGCATATCGACCGTCTGGTGACCGTAACCGATAACGACTTGCGCCACGCCATGCTGCATGTGTTCAACGAGCTGAAGCTGGCGGTCGAGCCTGCATGCGCCGCGGCCACGGCGGCGTTGCTCGGGCCGTTGCGCGAATCGCTGGAAGGAAAACGCGTCGGCGTCCTGCTGTGCGGCACGAACACCGACCCGGCAACCCTGAACAAGCACCTTTCGGCGGCGGCGCAAAACGGCTAAAGCACGTTGGTCAGGCGCTTGCGCTCGTTTCTCTGCATGACGTAATTCGCGCCGATCACGCCGACCGTCACAAACGCAATAAACAACGTGGCAAGCGCGTTCATTTCGGGATTCAATCCGAGCCGGACGCGCGAAAACACGACCAGTGGCAATGTGGTCGATCCCGGTCCCGACAGGAACGCGGACAAAACGAGGTCATCGATGGAAAGCGTGAACGACAGCAGCCACCCCGCCACCAATGCCTGCGATATCAACGGCAATGTGATCGCAAAAAACACGCTCAATGGCGTTGCGCCCAGATCGAGCGCGGCTTCTTCAAGCGACGGATTCAATTCCCTGACCCGCGATTCCACAATGATAGCAACGTAGGAAATACACAGCATCACGTGGCCAATCCAGATGGTGAACAAGCCGCGTCCCGCCGGCCAGCCGAATACCTTGGCCATTTCCACGAACAGCAATAACAGCGATATCCCCTGGATCACTTCGGGAATCACCAGCGGCGCGTTGATCATGCCGGCGTACAGCGTGAAACCGCGAAACCGGCCCATGCGCGCGAGTACATAACCCGCCCACGTCCCGATCACCACTGAAGCACACGCGGTAAATACCGCAATTCGAATCGATAACCACGCTGCGTTAATCAGTTCGTCATCGTGAACCAACGCGCGGTACCACTTGAACGAAAATGCGGTCCAGACCGTGACCAGTTGCGATTCGTTGAACGAGTACACAATCAGGCTGATGATCGGAATATAAAGAAACAGAAATCCGATCCCGAGAAACGTGAAGCGCAGCGAGCGGCTGGGCTGGATCATCGTTTCTCCTCCAGTTGCTTCGCCTGGTAATACTGGAAGACCGCCATGGGCACGAGCAGCAACAGAACCATTGCGCACGTCACGGCTGAAGCCATGGGCCAATCGGCGTTATCGAAGAATTCATTCCACATCACGCGGCCGATCATCAAGGTGTCCGCGCCGCCGAGCAATTCCGGAATCACGTACTCGCCGACCGCGGGAATAAACACCAGCAGACAACCGGCAATAATCCCGTTCTTCGACAGCGGCAGCGTGATCTGCAAGAACGCTTTCCACGGCTTCGCGCCAAGGTCATAAGCGGCTTCAAGCAAGGTCAGATCCATCTTCACCAGATGGGCGTAAAGCGGCATCACGAGAAACGGCAAATACGAATACACCATGCCGATATACACCGCGATATTCGTGTGATACAGCTCAATGGGCGAATGAATGATCCCTGTCCACATGAGGAAGTTATTCAGCAAGCCGTTATTCTTGAGAATGCCAATCCACGCATAAACGCGAATCAGAAACGACGTCCAGAACGGCAGCATCACGGCCATCATCAGCAGATTGCGAGTCGCCGGATTCGAACGCGCGATGTAATACGCCATTGGATAACCAATCAGCAGACACAGCAACGTCGATACGCCCGCGACCAGCAGCGAGTTCATATACGTCGCGAAGTACAGGCTATCCGTCAGCAGAAACGCATAATGCGAGAAATCGAGCGCGATACTCAGCACGCCCTCTTTCAACGCGGTCAATTCCGTGTAGGGCGGAATGCCGAGGCGTGAATCGGAGAAACTGATCTTTACAACCAGAAGGAACGGCACGAGAAACAACAGCACGAGCCAAAGATACGGCCCGGCAATCACAGCCGTCCTTCCGGAGAGGCCGAACCGCTGCCGGATTGATTGCAGCGCCCTCATGCTGTGAGCACCACGCCCGCGGATGCCGACCAGCGCACATAAACCTCGTCGTCCCAGGTGGGCGATTCGAGTTCGCCAGCCGTGAGGCTCGACAAGTTCGCCAGCACCACCTTGCCGCTGTCGAGCTTCACGTGATAAAGCGTATAGCCGCCCATGTACGCGATGTTCGCAATCGTGCCGTGGCCCCAGTTGTAGGCGCCTTCGGGCGGTTTGCGCGTCAGCGCGATGCGCTCGGGGCGAACCGAGATGGTGACGGGCATGCCGAGCGGTCCCGTGATTCCGTGGTTCACGTACAGGCGCGAAGGCAGATCTTTCGATTCCACGAAGATATGATCGGGTTCGTCCTCGACCACGTTGCCGTCGAACAGATTGGTCGAACCGATGAATTCCGCCGTGAACCGGCTATTCGGATATTCGTAGACCTCGTGCGGCGTGCCGGTCTGCACGATCTCGCCCTCGCTCATCACCGCAATCCGGCCGGCCATGGTCATGGCCTCTTCCTGGTCGTGCGTGACCATGATGCATGTGACGCCGACCTTATCGAGAATGTTCACCAGCTCGATCTGCGTGCGCTGACGGATTTGTTTGTCGAGCGCGGACATGGGTTCGTCGAGCAGCAGCAGTTTCGGACGCTTTACAAGACTGCGGGCGAGCGCCACGCGCTGTTGCTGTCCACCGGACAACTGACTGGGCTTTCTCTGCGCGTAGCGCGCCATCTGCACGAGTTCAAGCGTCGCGTGCACCCGCTCTTTCAGTTCCGCGCCGCGCACGCCCTCCTGCTTGAGCCCAAACGCGACATTCGACTCCACCGACATATGCGGAAACAGCGCGTACGACTGGAACATCATGTTCGTCGGCCGTCGATACGGCGGCATGGCGGCGAGATCCTCGCCATCGATGAGAATGTGCCCCGAGCTCACCGACTCGAGCCCGGCGAGCATGCGCAGCAAAGTGGATTTGCCGCAGCCGGAACTGCCGAGCAGCGCAAACAACTCGCCCCTTTTCACCGACAGATTCACGCCTTTCACCGCGACGGTTTCGTCGAACTTCTTGAAGACATCGACGATCCGCACGAAGTTGTTTTCGGCCCAGTCCGGGCTGCGCATGCCGGGTTCGGGGCGGCGGCCGTTGGGACCGGCGGGGACGCCGGAACCGCCCGGGCCGCCCGGCTGGGCAGGCGCTGCGCTCAACTGCTCACTCATGATCGGGTGCCCGGCTCCTGCGCTTTTGCGCGTTCGTGCTGCCTCGTTCCACTGCGCCATCTCCTGCTCTGATATTCAAACTGACGACGAACAAAGCCCCCGGATGACCAGGGGCTTCGCGTCCATCGTACGCCTTGCGGTTCTGTCGTACTATCGGCCGGATTTCAGTTCCGTCCACAAGCGCGTCTGCAGACGCTGGATTTCCGGCGGCAACGGCTTGAGCAGGAACAGCGTCTTGATCACGTCCTGCGGCGGATACACCGCCGGATCCTCGGCCACATCCTTCGACACATACTTGCGTGCTTCCTTGTTCGCGCTCGGGTAATACACCTCGTTCGTGATTCCAGCATGAACCTGCGGCGTCTCGATGTAGTTGATCCATTCGAGCGCGGCTTCCTTGTTCTTCGCGTCCTTCGGGATCGCCATCACGTCGAACCAGACCGGCGCGCCGCCTTTCGGGATGTAGTACTCGATCCTGAACGCCTTCTTCGCGTCCACCGCCCGGTGCTTGGCAATCACGACGTCGCCCGACCAGCCGTAGGTAAAGCAGACATCGCCGCCGACCAGGTCGTTGATGTAACCCGACGAATTGAACTGCGTGATGTACGGGCGGATCTTCTTGAGCATCGCGAGCGCGGCGCGATAGTCGGCGGGGTTCGTGCTCATCGGATCCTTGCCGATGTAATGCAGGGCCGCTGCGAACATCTGATCGGGCGCGTCGAGCACCGACACGCCGCACGCCTTCAGTTTCGAGATGTTCTCCGGCTTGAAGAGAATGTCCCAATTGTCGAGCGGAACGTTCTTGCCAAGGATTTGCTGGACCTTGGTCACGTTGTAGCCAAGACCGGTCGTGCCGTAGGCCCACGGCACCGTGTACTGGTTGCCCGGATCGGCGCCCGCGACCAGCGCCATCAGGTCAGGATCGAGATATTTGAGATTCGGAAGTTTGGATTTATCGAGCGGAGAAAAAATGCCTGCGGCGATCTGCTTGCCCGCGTAGTTGCTGGTCGGGACCACGATGTCGTAGCCCGAATTGCCGGTGAGCAATTTGGCTTGCAGTGTGTCGTCGCTGTCGTAATTGTCGTATTTGACCTTCACGCCCGACTGTTTTTCGAAGTTAGGAATGGTGTCCTTGGCAATATAGTCGGACCAGTTGTAGACATTGAGCTGCGTGTCTTTCGCCGATGCCGCCATGGGCGCCGCCATTGCCACTGCGCCGGCTGCAGCCAGGGTGGCGATCGCGCGCGCGGCAGCGCCTGTGCGCTTCGGTGAGCGTTTCGGTGCGCGCTTGAACGACTGGTCCGCCATTTTCATTGCCATATCAGTTTCTCCGTCCTTTCGACTTGCCGACCATTGACCGCCCTCGTCCCGATGAGCTTCTTTCCAGTGCCCGACCAAGACTCTGCAAAAAAACGAAAACTATCATCAAAACGCGTCGCACCAAAAAACAATTGGGCGGGGTTGTAGCGCAAAGTTCACATGCGATCAATTCACCGCCAGCAAGGACTGGCGCGGGATGCCGCGTTGTGGCTGGCGTCTGCTTCGGGACGCTTAATGGACAGGATTTTGGACAGGATTCGAGGTGCTCAGATACATCCCGGCGGGCAAAGACCACAATGCCGCCATTGAATCTAAAAGCGTATTCGCTTGCGTAATGTCATTATTGGGGAATTATTGCGTTTGTTAACGAATTGAAGGCCTTTTGTTCATGCTTGTCGATGTCATTGGCCGATGGCGACGGAACAGTCGTTGCTGATAGACGCGTTCCAGGCCATTCATGAATGCGATTGCCGGACCCGCCATTTTTCCACCCGCTCTGCACCTTTCCGGTATCGGCAAACAGGCCTCAGAACTGCATGAACACGAATTCGTCCGCTATCGACCAGACTGGCTCCGCCACCACCGCTGAACCCGATCATCGCGGCGACCCGCCCGACGGCTCGCCTCGCGTGCGCGGACGCTGGTTCTCGTTTGTCGGCGCGGGCGCGCTGGTCGCAGTCGGCTACATGGACCCGGGCAACTGGGCCACCGCGCTCGGCAGCGGCGCCAAGTACGGCTATCAATTGCTGAGCGTCGTGCTGGCGGCAAGCCTCATGGGATTGCTACTGCAATGGGTGGCATCGAAAGTCGGCGTAGTGACCGGACGCGATCTCGCCCAGTTGTGCCGCGCGCGCTATAGCCGCCGCACCACGATTTTTCTCTGGATCACTTGCGAGATCGCGATCATTGCGTGCGACGTGGCGGAGGTCGTCGGCAGCGCCGTTGCGTTGCAACTGCTGCTCGGCGTGTCGCTCTCGGTCGGCGTGCTAATGTCCGCAGTCGGCACCTTCGCCATGTTGGCGCTGCAAAGTCGCGGACAACGTCCTTTGCAGATCGTCATCACCACGCTGATATTTTTTGTCGGCTTTTGCTTTGTCGTTGAACTCGCACTTGCCAATCCTTCATGGCGAGGCGCGCTGGCAGGCCTCGCGCCGCCTGCTGCGCTATTGCGCGACGCCGGCATGATCTGGCTCGCGGCGGGCATCCTCGGCGCCACCGTCATGCCGCACAATCTTTATCTGCACTCGTCGCTGGTGAAGGACCACGCAAAAAGCGGCGATGACGAATCCATCTCTGACGCCATGAAAGGCGTGAACATCGACACGTTTGCATCGTTAAGCCTGGCTTTCACGGTGAACGCGTCGCTCCTGATCGTGGCCGCGGCCGTGTTCCACGCGAGCGGCCATTACGACGTAAGCGATCTCGCCGATGCACACCGTCTGATCGCCCCGCTCGTCGGAAGCAAGTGGGCGAGCGTCATCTTCGCGGCGGCGCTGCTCGCCTGCGGACTGAACGCGACGGTCACCGGCACGCTGGCCGGGCAGGCGGTCATGGAAGGTTTCCTGCAATTGAAGATTGCGCGCTGGGCGCGTGCGCTCCTGACCCGCACGCTTGCCATCGGGCCGGCGCTGCTTGCTGTCGGCGCATTCGGCGAACATGGTTCGAACCAGTTGCTGGTCGCGAGCCAGGTGGTGTTGAGCCTGCAACTGCCGCTCGCCGTGATTCCCCTTGTCCGATTTGCCTCCGATGCCGGCCTCATGGGCCGCTGGCGCGTCAAGCGCATTCCGCTCGCGCTGGCGTGGATGTGCGCCGGGATTATCGTGGTGCTGAACGTGGCCTTGTTGTGGCAACTGGTGACGGATGTTTGAGCCGGCTCGCTGACTTATTCATGGCGCTTCAATCTGCCAAAGCCGCTGTTTAGCTCGAACCGCTATAACGCGTCCGACAGTCCGATTCAATTCGACCGCGCACTGATTGCCGGCTGACGGGACCGCTTCTTGCTTTCCCTGCCCCTTTCGCACCGCATTCCGAGATAGACGCTCATCGCGTTTACAATTCTGCGTTTCACGAATTCATTGGCATCTTGAGATGCCGCGAGCAATCGTGGATCAGCGAATCTGGCGGTTGCGATCCGCGCTCGATCAGAGGCAAGGTAAATCATTTCATTGTTTTGCCGCATCGCCCTGCCCGACGCTCATCAACGCACAACAAGGACAATCGTTTCATGGCCCGTGGCTCATTGCATTTCATCAACCGCTCGCCCTGGCGCGACATGCTCCGCGCTTCCCGTTTCACCCCGCTCGCAGCAGTGCTGGGCCTGGCTCTTTGCTGGACGACTGCACATGCAACGGTCTCTGTGCTGCAACCCGTACGCGAAGCCGCGGCCCAGCAACCGCTCGAACTCACGCTGCTTTACAGCGATGACGACCGGAAACCGCTCAGCGTGGATGTCCCGAAAAACCTGACCGTCACGTTGACGAACGGCGATCTACCGCCCAAACCGCTCACGCTCGAACGCGAAGCGAACGTGCCCGACAAGCTCACGCTGCGCCCCGGCCAATACAGAAAGGTCCGATACTCGGCGCCGTGGCCCGAGTCCGCGCGCGGCACGGTGAAAGTCGATCCGGTCGGTTTCGATTCATCGCCCATGTTGATCGTGCTAAACCGGGGCGAAAAGCAGGCTCAGGTCGTCGCCGCAGAAACCGCCGAGACGCAGGCTAAAACGCCGCAGCAACTTGCAACGGCCGAGACTGCGGCCAACACGTCGGCCGTGCCTACGCCTACGACCGATCGCATGCTGAGCGGCCGTTTGTCGACGTTCGAGCCCATGTATTTCGCCGATGGCCAGAACGGCGACAACCTCGCCAAGTTCCAGTTCAGCTTCAAGTACCGGCTGATGCTGCCCGACGATCCCCGCTCGCGCAGTTTTCTAGACAACCTGTATCTCGCGTACACGCAGACGTCGATATGGGATTTGTCCGCCGAGTCGGCGCCTTTTCGCGACACGAGCTATCAGCCGCAGCTTTTCTACTATTTGCAGGACACGGGCTGGAAGAGCTCGCTCTGGTCGCGCATGGGCGTGACAGCGGGTATTGGCCATGAATCGAACGGCAAGAGCGGCGCCGATTCCCGCGCGATCAACATTGCCTTCGTGCGTCCGACCTGGGATTTCGGCGATATCGATTCGAACCACCTGACCATATCGCCGAAGATTTACTACTACATCACGAAGAGCGGCAACGAGGATATCCAGGACTATCGCGGATACGTAGACCTGTTGGTCAAGTACGGCAGCCCGGATAGCTGGCAGCTCGCGGCAACGTTGCGCAAGGGAACGAAGGCAAAATACGGCAGCGTCGACGCCCAGTTCACCTACCCGCTCGCCAAGCTTATCAACAGCGCCTGGGGCGGTTATTTGTGGGTGGGCTATTTCAACGGATACGGCGAAGATATTCTCGACTACAACCAGCGGCAACACTGGATCGCGCGGATCGGATACAGCATTGCAAGGTAAAATCGGGGTTACTTTCTGCGCGGGTACTGCATTGGGATTAAATGCAGCGTCCGCTTTACAGGCGTCTTATGGCATCGAATCTTCACGATTTACCCGACAGCCCGTGCATTGGCGTGTGCTCCACACTCTTTGACGACGTCTGCAAAGGTTGCGGCCGTACGGCTTCCGAAGTGTCCAACTGGGTATTCCTCAGCGACGACGAAAAGCGCGCCATCTGGGAGCGCATCAACCGCGAAGGCACGGCAATGCGCTTTACGCGCGATAAGGTCTGAAACGGGATTTCGGCACCGCTCGCGCATGCCCCTCATGCAGACACGGCGGGACGGATATCCGCCACGAGCAGATCAAGCAGTTCGCGCACGCTGCGAATTGCCGAACCGAACGGCAATATCTCGCGCCCGCGAAAGAACAGACCGGTCTCCCGGTCGCCGCGCAAGGCGGCGCTCAGACGTGCATCAATACAGAAGTGCCCGAACTTCTCGATGCCGTCACGCCAGCCGCACGCTGTCAGACAGTTCAAACCCGTTTCGCATAGTTGCTGTTTCGTGCCGATTTTTTCGCGGATCTTTGTTTCTTGCCGCATGTACCGCACAAGCCAGGGCGTCTTCACGGCGCGCGCCGGCAAACCGGTCACGCTCACAAACTCGGCGATATCGTCAGGCTTTGCATCGGCGAGAATGCGCTTGAATTCAAGATGCGCGTCGCCTTCTTCGGTCACGGCGAACGCCGTACCAAGCTGCACGCCGGAGGCGCCGAGCGTGAGCCAGTGGCGAACCGCGGCGTGACTGTTGATGCCCCCTGCCACGATCAGCGGAATCTGCGTGCGGCTCAGGCCGAGCGAATCGAAGGTCTGCATGGTTTCCTCGATCACGCGCGCAAATTCGAAACGCTCGCTTGGGATATCCGCGACGCTTGCCACGCCAAGATGACCGCCTGCGTGCGCCGGATGCTCGATCACGATGGCGTCCGGCAAGCGCTTCTTTTTCATCCACTTCTTGAGCACCAGCGCAATGCCGCGGCTATCCGAGAGAATAGGAATCAACGCGATATCGACGCCTTCGGTCATGTCCGGCAGATCGAGCGGCAAGCCCGCACCCATGACAATGGCGTCAGCGCCGCTTTCGCACGCCGTACGCACCGCCTCCGCATAGGAAGCGACCGCGCGCATTACGTTCACGGCGACCATGCCGCGGCCTTCGCTGAGTGCCTTGGCCGCGATGATTTCCCGGGCAAGCGCGGTCTGGTTCGCTGCTTCGAGCGTCGCCTGAACCGGATTTTGCCTGCACAGTTCCATCAGGTCGGGATGGTGGTGGCGCAAGTCGATGCTCGAAATCGTACCCATGGCGCCCTCCCTCGCAACCGTACCGGCCAGCCGATGCGCGGAAACGCCAACGCCCATGCCTCCCTGGACAACAGGAAGCAACGTGCGGCCGCGGATGGTCAGAGGGGAAAGAGGCGTCATTGGGGGTCAACTCCTGGGTCAAAGTTTTTAGCTTGCAGGAGGTTTGACAAACCCACGTTGAGATTTATCAATCAAGTTCGACTGTAGCGTGTTTCGTTTAGGTCAACGTGTTTGTGGTTTGTTTTGTTGCGAGTTCAGGCCATGTCCAACGGCTTGGCTGTTCCGCGACTCAAAATGCAAAAAGGGCCCGCTTATTTACGAAGCGGGCCCTTTGCTGCTCGGCAATTCGACTGCGAGTTATTGAATACCCTGGCTCGCCAGTAACTCTTCATACGTGCCGCCGAAGTCACGAATGGTGCCGTCGTTCTTGACCTCGATCACCCGGTTCGCCAGTCCGTTCACGAATTCGCGGTCATGCGACACGAAGATCAACGTGCCTTCGTACTTCTCCAGTGCAATCTGCAGGGATTCGATCGACTCCATGTCCATGTGGTTGGTCGGCTCGTCCATCAGCAACACGTTCGGGCGGCCGAGCATCAGCTTGCCCCAGATCATGCGGCCTTTTTCACCGCCCGAAAGCACCTTCACGGACTTCTTGATATCGTCCGCGTTGAAAAGCAAGCGGCCGAGCGTGCCGCGCACCATCTGGTCGTCGTCGCCGTCCTGACGATACTGATCGACCCAGTCGGTCAGCGTCTCGTCTTTCGGAAACTCTTCGTACGTGTCCTGCGGCATGTAGCCGACCAGCGCATTTTCCGCCCACTTGACCGTGCCGCCATCCAGTTCGATAGCACCCTTCAGCGCGCGCAGCAGCGTGGTCTTGCCAGCACCGTTCTCGCCGATGATCGCAATCCGTTCGCCGGGCTGCACGCTCAGGTTGAAGTGACTGAAGATGGTCCGGTCGTATTTCTTCGTGATGCCGTCGGCCACGACCGCGATGTTATGCAGTTTCTTCTCGAAGTCGAAGCGAATGAACGGATTCTGGCGCGACGAAGGCTTGAACTCCTCGATCTTGATCTTCTCGATCTGCTTCGCGCGGCTGGTCGCCTGGCGCGCCTTTGACTTGTTGGCTGAAAAGCGGCGCACGAAGTCCTGCAAATCGGCCACGCGATCTTTCGCCTTCTGGTTCGCGCTTGCCTGACGCTCGCGCGCCTGCGCCGACGCCAGCATATAGTCGTCGTAATTTCCCGGATAAACCTTGAGCGTGCCGTAATCCATGTCCGCCATATGCGTGCAGACCTGATTCAGGAAGTGCCGGTCGTGGGAAATGATCACCATGGTCGAGTTGTACTGGTTCAGCACGTCTTCGAGCCAGCGGATGGATGTAATGTCCAGGTTGTTGGTCGGTTCGTCGAGCAGCAGCACGTCCGGCTTCGAGAACAGGGCCTGCGCAAGCAGCACCCGCAGCTTCCAGCCCGGGGCAACGTTGCTCATTGGCCCCATATGGTCTTCGATGGCAATGCCTATGCCCAGCAAGAGTTCGCCCGCGCGCGCTTCGGCCGTATAGCCGTCGTATTCCGCGAACTTTGCCTCCAGTTCCGCGGCGTGCATGTAGTCGTCGTCTGTCGCGTCTGGGTTCGCGTAAATGGCGTCGCGTTCGGACATGGCGTTCCACATTTCGGTGTGGCCCATCATCACGACGTCGATCACGCGCATGTCTTCATACGCGAACTGGTCCTGGCGCAATTTGCCCAGGCGCACGTTCGGCTCGAGCATCACGTTGCCGGAGCTTGGTTCCAGGTCGCCACCCAGGATCTTCATGAAGGTGGATTTGCCGCAGCCGTTCGCCCCGATCAGTCCGTAGCGATTTCCTTCCCCGAACTTGACCGAAATGTTCTCGAAGAGGGGCTTCGGCCCGAATTGCATGGTGATATTGGCAGTAGACAGCACAGCGCGTCCTTTTGAATGGTGTACGGCGAAAAACCTGCAATTTTAGCAGTTTTTGCGACGATTTGCGGCATTGCAGCGGAACTGGCCGGGCTACAGCCAGTGAGAGACGCGTCGGCCGCCCGCTGCCGCCTGCCTGAAGCTAGACGCGCTCGGCGATGTACGCCTTCACCACACCCGGATCAGCACTGACAATATCGAATTTCTGTGGCAATTCTTCCATGCCAATAAACGCCGCCGGGCGTTCCGGTTCGCGCTGCAAGGCTTCGCGGATAGTCTCGCCAAATTTGATGGGCTGTGCAGTTTCCAGCACGATCATTGGAACACCGGGTATCAGGTGTTCGCGCGCCACTTTCAGCCCGTCGGCCGTGTGCGTGTCGATCATGGTCCCGTGGCGGTTGAACGCGTCGCGGATTGTTTCCACGCGATCCGCGTGGCTGCTGCGGCCCGACACAAAACCGAACTGCTTGACGCGTGCAAAGTCGCCGCTTGCAGCAAGATCGAAACCGCCTTTCTCCTCGACGTCGCGGAAAAGCTGCAGGACGCGCGACGGGTCGCGTCCGAGCAGATCGAACACAAAACGCTCGAAGTTCGACGCCTTCGAGATATCCATGCTCGGGCTGGTCGTGTGATACGTCTCGGCCGCCGTGCGCACGCGATAAACGCCCGTGCGGAAGAATTCGTCGAGCACATCGTTTTCGTTCGTGGCGACGACCAGTTGCTCGATCGGCAAGCCCATCATGCGGGCAATATGGCCGGCGCAGACATTACCGAAATTGCCGGACGGCACCGTAAACGACACGCGTTCCGCGTTCGACTGGGTTGCGGCGAAGTAACCCTTGAAGTAATAGACCACTTGCGCCACGACGCGCGCCCAGTTGATCGAGTTGACCGTGCCGATCTTGTTGTTGGCCTTGAACGCGTGATCGTTCGATACAGCTTTGACGATGTCCTGGCAGTTATCGAAGTTGCCAACCACCGCCAGATTGAAAATGTTCGGATCCTGCAGCGAAAACATCTGCGCCGTCTGGAATGCGCTCATTTTCTGATGCGGCGAAAGCATGAACACGCGCACGCCCTGCTTGCCGCGCATCGCGTATTCGGCCGCGCTGCCCGTGTCGCCCGAAGTCGCGCCCAAAATGTTGAGCGTCTCGCCGTGCTTGGCCAGCGTGTACTCGAACAGATTGCCGAGCAACTGCATGGCCATGTCCTTGAACGCGAGCGTCGGTCCGTTCGACAACTCCAGCAGCGACACTGTCGTGCCGTTCTCGACGCCAAGCGTCTTGATGGGTGTGATCTGCGACGCGCTCTCGTGGTCGCGCACATTGCTGTACGTGCTCGCCGTGTAGGTGCGGCGCGTGAGCGAACGCAAATCCTCGTCGGGAATATCGTCGCTGAACTTGCGCAGGATTTCATAGGCAAGATCGGCATAAGGCAGCGAGCGCCAGGTATCGAGTTCCTGCGCCGTGACGCAGGGATACTCGGCGGGCAAATACAGGCCGCCGTCCTTGGCAAGACCGCCGAGCAGGATGTCGGAGAAAGTATGACGCTCGCCGATACCGGCGCCGCGCGTGGAGATGTAGTTCATTTCAAGACCCTATTTCAACCCTTCCATGCGCAGTTTCGTCACCTTCGAAACCACCGTGGAGAGCGCTTCGATCTGCGTGATCGCTGCGTTGATTTCCTTTTCTACCGTCTCATGCGTGATCAGGATGATGTCGGTCTCGCCCTTGTCTTCACCATCGACATGCTCGGATTCCTTCTGCAGCAACGCGTCGATGGAAATGGCCTTGTCGGCGAGAATCCGCGTGATGTTGGCAAGCACGCCCGTCACGTCCGCCACGCGCAAACGCAGGTAGTAGCTGCTCGTCACTTCCTCGATGGGCAGGATCGGCGTGTTGGCGAGGCTGTCATGCTGGAACGCCAGATGCGGCACGCGATGCTCGGGGTCAGCCGTATGCAGGCGCGTCACGTCCACGAGATCCGCGACCACCGCCGACGCCGTTGGCTCGGCGCCTGCGCCCTTGCCGTAATAAAGCGTGGTGCCCACGGCGTCGCCATGGACGACCACCGCGTTCATTGCGCCTTCCACGTTCGCCAGCAAGCGCTTTTCCGGAATCAGCGTTGGATGCGTACGCAATTCGATGCCTTTCTCCGTGCGGCGCGCAATGCCCAGCAACTTGATCCGGTAGCCCAGATTCTCGGCGTAGCGGATATCGATTGCGTCGAGCTTGCTGATGCCTTCCACATACGCGCGGTCGAATTGCACCGGGACGCCGAACGCAATCGCGCTCATGAGCGTGACCTTGTGCGCGGCGTCCACGCCTTCAATGTCGAAGGTCGGGTCCGCTTCCGCGTAACCCAGATCCTGCGCCGCTTTCAGCGCGGTCGCAAAGTCGAGCCCACGGTCGCGCATCTCCGAGAGAATGTAGTTTGTCGTACCGTTGATGATTCCCGCGATGTACTCGATCCGGTTGGCTGTCAGCCCTTCGCGCAGCGCCTTGATGATCGGAATGCCGCCCGCGACCGCAGCCTCGAACGCCACCATCACGCCCTTCTTGCTGGCCGCCTCGAAAATTTCGCTGCCGTGCACGGCGAGCAGCGCCTTGTTCGCCGTCACGATGTGCTTGCCGTTGGCAATCGCGCGCAGCACCAGATCGCGCGCCACGCCCGTGCCGCCAATCATTTCAGCCACGATGTCAATGGAAGGATCGTCCACGACCGCATTGAAATCCGTCGTGATCCCGATGCCTTCGGCGCCCTTCACCTTGGACGGCGTGCGCACGGCAATACGCGAAATTTCAATACCGCGTCCAGCGCGCCGTTTGATTTCTTCCTGATTCCGGCGCAGCACCGTGAAGGTGCCGCTGCCGACCGTGCCGAAGCCCAAGAGGCCAACTTTGATCGGTTCCATTGCAGCGTAAGTCTTTTAAGAGAGGTTTAGACGGAGTGACGCTTTCGATACCCATCGAGAAAGCGCGCGATACGGTTGATCGAGTCAGCCAGATCGTCCACGTTCGGCAGAAACACCACGCGAAAGTGATCGGGCGCCGGCCAGTTGAAGCCTGTGCCCTGCACGAGCAGCGTACGTTCTTCAAGCAGCAAATCCGTGATGAACTGCTGGTCGTCGACGATCGGATACATCTTCGGGTCGAGCTTCGGAAACATGTACAACGCTGCTTGCGGCTTGACGCAGCTTACGCCGGGAATGGCCGTCAACATGTCATAGGCGAGTTCGCGCTGCTTGAACAGGCGCCCGCCCGGCACGATCAGGTCGTTGATGCTTTGATAGCCGCCCAGCGCCGTCTGGATGGCGTACTGCCCGGGCACGTTCGCGCACAGGCGCATGGACGCGAGAATCCCGAGCCCTTCCATATAGTCGTGGGCTATGCGGCGGTTTTCCCCCGTCAGGCCGGAGATGAACATCCAGCCAGCACGATATCCGCAAGCCCGGTAACTCTTGGAAAGGCTGTTGAACGTGACCGTCAGCACGTCCTCGGACAACGCTGCAACCGCCGTGTGCTTGCGGCCGTCATAGACAATCTTGTCGTAGACCTCGTCGGCGAAAATGATCAGGCCGTGCTTGCGCGCGATCTCGATCATTTCAGTCAGCAACGCGTCCGAGTAGAGCGCGCCAGTCGGATTGTTGGGGTTGATGATGACAAGCGCCTTCGTGTTCGGCGTGATCTTCGAGCGCAGGTCGTCGAGATCGGGCATCCAGTCGGCGGATTCATCGCAGAGATAGTGCACGGGCGTTCCTGACGACAAGCTTACCGCCGCCGTCCACAGCGGATAGTCGGGCGCGGGCAGCAGCACTTCGTCGCCATCATTGAGCAAGCCCTGCATGGCCATGACTATCAGCTCGGACGCTCCGTTGCCAATGTAGATATCGTCCAGTTCCACGCCCAGCACGCCTTTTTGCTGGGTGTAATGCATGATCGCCTTGCGCGCGGCGAACACGCCCTTCGAGTCCGAATAGCCCGACGACGTGGGCAGATTGCGGATCATGTCCTGGATGATCTCGTCCGGTGCGTCGAAACCGAACGACGCCAGATTGCCGATGTTGAGCTTGATGATCCGGTGGCCTTCGTCCTCGAGACGCTTCGCGTGTTCGAGCACGGGCCCGCGAATGTCATAACAGACGTTCTGCAATTTATTTGACTTGAGAATCGGTTTCACGGCGGGAAGGCTCACTCAGTTACTTGAAATCAGGCTTTTTTGGTTGATACGGTTACTGCGACGGTCGTTTGCCACGACCGGCATTTGCGGCCTGCGCTGCAAGGCGTTTCGCCAAGGCCGCGTTTGCGGTCAAGCAAGCGATTCAGTCACCAATGCGACAAGGATCTCGGACCGGGATGTACGTCCTGGCAATGGGTTCCGGGCAAAACCCCGATACTCCAAAAGCAGCGCAGAACAGGCAGTCTAGCGAAAATGCGCCGGATAAAGGCGGGTTTGGGCTCAAACGTGTGAGTTTTGGCCATCAGGCCAAGGCAAAACGCCCTTTTTTGCGTGTCGGCAGGCAGCTTGTGGCGGCACGCTAATCACTGCACCGTGCGGGCTTGCAACCCGTCGACGGCCGAAAAGTTATAATTTAGCGGATTAAGCGTGACTTTCGCAATGCGCGAGCCGTGCTCATGGGCGGATTATTCCGCAACGTGCCTGCGCGCAGTCACTTCTTGCCATCAACCCGCCTGTCGGACTATCGATTTGAAATTACATCAGGAAGCCAGCGGCGCACTCAATACCATCACGAGTTACGGCGCCGATTACGTCGCGATCAATCTGGAACGTCACGAAGGCAGCATCATCGTCATGCCGGAAACACCCGTGATCCAGTGGCCCGTCACATCGTTCGAGACGCTTGCACCCGAAAATTTCGATGCACTGCTCGAACTTGCGCCTGAAGTCGTTGTTTTCGGCAGCGGCTCGCGCTTGCGCTTTCCTCATCCGCGGCTCACGGCCAGGCTCACGCAGCTGCGCATTGGCGTCGAGACCATGGACTTCGGCGCGGCGTGCCGCACTTACAACATTCTCATGTCCGAAGGCCGTCGCGTCGCCGCCGCGCTGTTGCTCGAAGCGTAATCCTCGTCGCTGAGCCGGCTCGAAATACCGTCAGTCATGGTCCAAACGCCGCGCAGGCACGGGACCGACGCGCCAATGCGATAAACTGCCGCCCGGCGGCGGCTCTGCGACGGCCATCTTCAGCGTTCTCCGATCCGAAAATGCGTCGCGACCTGCTCACGTACCAGTCCGTTTGGCTGACTTGTGCGCATTGCCGAAGCAGCGGAACCTGCATGTGTTCATCGATCAGGCGCGTGCAGCGTTTTTGAAGTCTGGCTAAGCCGCGCTTAAGTCTCGATATGCCACCCTCGAGCCCCCTTTTTGAATTTGCTTTTCGCCGCGCAAGCGGCATTGGACAGGTCGACTCTCATGAACGATACGCCTTACCGGCTACCGCTCACCCGCCTCTCGCTGTTGTTGCTGATCGCAGCGCTTGCTGTGATCTGGTTCGCGCCGCTCGGCCTGCGTCACCTCGTTCCCAGCGACGAAGGCCGTTATGCGGAAATGGCCCGCGAAATGTTCGTGACCGGCGACTGGATCACGCCGCGCTACAACGGCTACAAATATTTCGAAAAACCACCACTGCAAACCTGGGCGAACGCGCTGACATTCGCATGGTTCGGCATCGGCGAATGGCAGGCGCGGCTCTATACAGCGCTGACAGGTTTTGCCGGCGTGCTGCTGATCGGCTATACCGGAGCGCGGGTATTCAACGGCGTGACGGGATTCTGCGCGGCTGTGGTACTCGCCACGTCGCCCTATTGGAACCTGATGGCCCATTTCGATACGCTCGACATGGGTTTGTCCTTCTGGATGGAGCTCACGCTTTGCAGCTTGCTGCTCGCGCAACGCCCGAATCTACCGCTCAAACAGGTCCGGCTCTGGATGTGGCTTTGCTGGGCCGGCATGGCGCTCGCGCTGTTGTCGAAGGGATTGATCGGGTTGATCCTGCCGGGCGCGGTGCTCGTGCTGTACACGCTGATTGCGCGCGACTGGGCCCTCTGGCGGCGGCTCTATATTGGCAGCGGGCTGATCCTGTTCGCGGTCATTTCCGTGCCCTGGTTTGCGCTCGTACAGATGAAAAATCCCGAGTTCCTGAACTTCTTTTTCATAGTGCAGCAGTTCCAGCGTTATCTCACGCCCGAACAGAATCGGCCGGGCGCTTTTTACTACTTCGTGCCCGTGCTGATTGTCGGATTTCTTCCATGGCTGTCCGTCGTATTTCAGAGCACCCGCCACGCGGTGAAAGTGCCGCGCCAGCCGAACGGCTTCGCACCGGTCACGCTGCTGCTCGTCTGGACCGCGTTCATTTTCCTGTTTTTCAGCGCGTCACATTCAAAACTTCTTTCTTACACGCTGCCAATTGCTCCATCCATCGCGCTGTTGATCGCGATTTATTTGCCCTTGCTGACGCGGATGCAATGGAGCCGGCACCTGATTGGCTACGCCGTATTTCTGGTCGCGGCGGCGTTTGGCGCGATCTTTTTGGGAAGAATGGGCGGTGGTCACACGCCCAATTATCTTTACCGTGAATTTCAGGTCTGGGTGTACGCGGCGATCGCAGTGGCCTTCGTGGTCACACTCGCGGCTATCTGGTTTAACCGGCGCAGCTCCATTGGCGGCGTTGTTTTGCTGGGTACGGCGTGGTTGCTGCTGGGTACGATCGCGGGAACCGGACACGATGTCTTCGGCCGGGAGAGTTCTGGCGTAAAAATGGTGCCGGCAGTCAAGGCCGCCATGGCGAGCCTTCCCGCCGATACGCCGTTTTACTCGATTGCGAAGCTCGACCACACCATGCCGTTCTATCTCGGCCACACCATGATCATGGTCCAGGAACCCGACGAATTGCAGTTCGGCGTGACTACGGAGCCGCAAAAGTGGCTGCCGACCATCGACGCATGGATTCAGCGCTGGAACGCCGACCGGTATGCTCTCGCCCTGATGCCGCCGGGCCAATATGACGACTTACGTGCCAAAAATGTGCCAATGCAGGTCATTGCGCGGGATGATCGAAGGGTGATTGTGGAAAAGCCACAGCCTTGAAACAATGGCGCGTCGTTTGCGCCCATGGCCCTCATGAAGCAATGTTGCGCTGCAATGCGCCAATAAAAACGACTTTTACGGTCCGCGATGAACCCGATATCCTTCATTTGCATCATCACAGGCGTCATGTTGAACGCCGGCGCACAGTTACTGCTCAAAGCTGGAGTGAACGCGGTCGGCCACTTCGAGTTCACGCCCTCGAACATTGTGCCGATCGGGTTAAAGATCGCAACGCAATGGCCGATCATCGGTGGCCTTGCGTGCTACGTGTTCAGCGTCGTGGTGTGGATCGTAGGATTGTCGCGAGTCGACGTGTCCGTGGCGTATCCCATGCTTTCGTTGGGCTACGTGGTGAACGCATTCGCGGCGTGGTATCTGTTTGGCGAAATCCTGTCAGTGCAGAGACTGGTCGGTATCGGCATCATCCTGGTTGGCGTGGTGGTCCTGACCCGCAGCTAGCATCTGTTCGGTTTTTGTCCGAAGCACGCTCTTTCACTTCTTACGCAGAGACTCCATGACCCAGAACGTGACCCCCAAAACGCTTCCTTTCCTGCCGTTCGTGCGCGCCGAGATTGATGAAGAGACGATCCAGGGCGTCGCCGACGTGCTGCGTTCAGGCTGGATCACGACCGGACCGCAAAACACGCAGTTCGAGGCCGAGTTGTCCGCTTATTGCGGCGGCCGCCCGGTTCGCACGTTCAATTCCGGCACGGCGACCATGGAAATCGGCCTGCGCATAGCGGGTGTGGGCGAAGGCGATGAAGTCATCACTACGCCCATGACGTGGGTATCGACCAGCAATGTCATCATTGAAACGGGCGCGACGCCGGTTTTCGCGGACATCGATCCGATGACCCGCAACATCGATCTGGATCTGCTGGAAAAGGCCATCACGCCGCGCACCAAGGCCATCCTGCCGGTGTACCTCTCCGGGTTGCCGGTCGATATGGACCGGCTCTACGGCATTGCACGCGACCACAAACTGCGCGTGATCGAAGACGCCGCGCAGGCCGTCGGGTCATCGTGGCGCGGCAAGAAAATCGGCTCTTTTGGCGACATGGTCTCGTTCAGTTTCCACGCCAACAAGAACGTGACGTCCATAGAAGGCGGCGCGCTCGTCCTGAACAACGAGGAAGAAGCGGTGCTGGCGCAAAAGTACCGGTTGCAAGGCATTACGCGCACCGGCTTCGACGGCATGGACTGCGACCTGCTTGGCGGCAAATACAATCTCACCGACGTCGCCGCTCGCGTCGGCCTCGGGCAGTTGAAACACATCGAACGTTTTACGGAAAAGCGCCGCGAACTTGCGCGCGCATATTTCGAGAGTTTTGCCAACGGCTCGGCCGTGCGCGCGGGCGTTCAACTGCCCGTGCAGAATTTCACCGACAGCAACTGGCACATGTTCCAGATTGCGCTTCCGCTCGAACGCCTGTCGCTCACTCGTCCGGAGTTCATGGGGAAGATGAAGGAGCGCGGCATTGGCACGGGCGTGCATTACCCGGCGCTTCATTTGTTCACGCTTTATCGCGCGCGCGGGTTTCACGAAGGCATGTTCCCGCAGGCCGAAAAGTACGGCGCATCGACAGTCACGCTGCCGCTGTTCACGCAGATGACCCACGACGACGTAACCCGTGTTGTAGAGGCGGTCGATGAAATTTGCGCCGCGCACGCCATATAAGTTTGAAAGCCGTATCGCGGTTGCGGCGGCGGGCTCAGCACCCATTGATTACGGATATCCAGCGGAACCATCGCCAATATGAGTCAAACCGATTTTCTGCCGACCGGACCCGAGTTGACGGTCGTGGTCCCGGTATATAACGAAGAAGACGGCCTCGCCGCGCTCTTCTCGCGCCTGTATCCCGCGCTCGATGCGCTCGGCGCAACGTACGAGGTCATCTTCATCAACGACGGCAGCCGGGACAAGTCCGCGGCGCTGCTTGCGCAGCAATTCCGCTCGCGCCCCGACACCACGCGCGTGATCCTGCTGAACGGCAATTACGGCCAGCACATGGCCATCCTCGCCGGTTTCGAACAGTCGCGCGGCGAGAGCGTGATCACGCTCGACGCCGATCTGCAAAATCCGCCCGAGGAAATCGGCAAGCTGCTTGCCAAGATGCGGGAAGGTTACGACTACGTCGGCACGATCCGGCAGCAGCGCCAGGACAGCTTCTGGCGCAAGAAGGCCTCGCGGCTGATGAACCGCTTACGCGAACGCATCACGCGGATTCGCATGACCGACCAAGGCTGCATGCTGCGTGGTTATAGCCGCCACATTATCGATACGATCAATCGTTGCGGCGAAATCAACACGTTCATCCCCGCGCTCGCCTACACGTTTGCACAGAATCCAATTGAAATCGATGTCGCGCACGAAGAGCGGTTCGCCGGCGAATCGAAATATTCGTTGTACAGCCTGATCCGTCTGAACTTCGATCTCGTCACCGGCTTTTCGGTCGTGCCGCTGCAATGGTTGTCGTTTATCGGCGTGATTCTTTCGGTGGGATCCGCGGGGTTGTTCCTGCTGCTGCTCGTGCGGCGCTTCATGTTCGGCGCGGAAGTGGAAGGTGTGTTCACGCTGTTCGCCATTACGTTCTTCATGCTTGGCGTGATCATCTTCGCGCTGGGGCTGCTCGGCGAGTACATAGGCAGGATTTATCAGCAAGTCCGCGCACGGCCCCGGTATCTGGTGCAAACCATCCTGGAAGAACGCGAAGGCCAGCTTTCGCGCAGCAAGCCGCGTCAGGAAGCGGTGGCCGCGATCACCCGCGAAGTCGATCCGTCATGAGGGTTTCGCCATGAAGCCGCGCGCAGTCGTATTCGCGTATCACAATGTTGGCGTGCGCTGTCTGCAAGTGTTGCTCGCGCGCGGCGTGGACGTCGCGCTGGTCGTCACGCACGAAGACAATCCACAAGAGAACATCTGGTTCGGCAGCGTCAAATCGGTGGCGGAAGATCATGGAATCGACGTCATTACGCCCGCCGATCCCACCTCGCCGGAACTGCACGACGCGATCAGCAAGCTGGCGCCGGACTTCGTCTTCTCGTTCTACTACCGGCACATGCTGCCGGTCGGCCTGCTCGCGCTCGCCACGCGCGGCGCATACAACATGCATGGCTCGCTGCTGCCGAAATATCGCGGGCGCGTGCCGACCAACTGGGCCGTGCTGAACGGTGAAACGGAAACTGGCGCGACGCTGCATGAAATGGCGGCAAAGCCCGATGCCGGCGCTATTCTCGCCCAGACGCCCGTCCCCATCCTCCCCGACGACACCGCGGCGCAAGTCTTCGACAAAACCACCGTCGCGGCCGAACAAACGCTCTGGCGCGTGTTGCCGGCGCTGATTGCGGGCGAAGCGCCGCATCTGCCGAACGACCTCAGCCGAGGCAGCTACTTTGGCGGACGCAAGCCGGAGGACGGCCGCATAGACTGGTCAAAGACTGCGCAGCAGGTCTACAACCTCATTCGCGCGGTCGCACCGCCATATCCGGGCGCTTTTACGGACATTGGATCATTGCGGTTCATTGTCGCGCGCGCCCGGCTTGTTCCTGATAACGGCAGCCCCGGCGTTGCCGCCGAGACCTTGCGCGCGCTCGGGGATTTGCCCCCCGGCCTGCACGTGAAGGATAATGCGCTGTTTGGCGTATGCGGCGATGGCCGCGTCGTCGCCATCCGTGAATTACGGCAACCATTCGTGGACGATAGCGAAACCCGCCAAGCCCGCCAGATTCCGGCCGGCGGCGAACGCGTCGTCAGTCCCGCCGAATTCGGCCGACTCACTCAATCATTTCCCCATTCATGAAAAAAGTCCTGATCCTGGGTGTCAACGGCTTCATTGGACACCACCTTTCCAAGCGCATTCTCGAAACGACCGACTGGGAAGTCTTCGGCATGGACATGCAGCGCGACCGCCTGGGCGAGCTCGCCAATCACGAGCGCATGCATTTCTTCGAAGGCGACATCACGATCAACAAGGAATGGGTCGAATACCACATCAAGAAGTGCGATGTGATTCTCCCGCTGGTCGCTATCGCCACGCCGGCAACCTACGTGAAACAGCCGCTGCGCGTGTTCGAACTCGACTTCGAAGCCAACCTGCCCATCGTGCGTTCGGCCGTGAAGTACGGCAAACATCTCGTGTTTCCGTCGACTTCCGAGGTGTACGGCATGTGCACGGACGAGCAGTTCGACCCCGAAGAATCGCAACTGAGCTACGGCCCGATCAACAAGCCGCGCTGGATCTACGCGTGCTCGAAACAGCTGATGGACCGCGTGATCTGGGGCTACGGCATGGAAGGCCTGAACTTCACGCTGTTCCGTCCGTTCAACTGGATCGGCCCGGGACTCGATTCCATCTACACGCCGAAGGAAGGCAGCTCGCGCGTGGTCACGCAGTTCCTCGGCCATATCGTGCGCGGCGAAAACATCAGTCTCGTGGATGGCGGCGCGCAAAAGCGTGCGTTCACGGACATCGACGACGGCATTGGCGCGTTGATGAAGATCATCGAGAACAAGAACGGCGTGGCGACGGGCAAGATCTACAACATCGGCAATCCGAGCAACAACTTCTCGGTGCGCGAACTCGCGAACAAGATGCTGAAGCTCGCCAACGAGATCAGCGAGTACGCAGAAAGCGCGAAGACCGTGCAACTGGTCGAGACCTCGTCGGGCGCTTACTACGGCGCGGGTTATCAGGACGTCCAGAACCGCGTGCCAAAGATCGACAACACCATTGAAGAGCTCGACTGGAAGCCGGTTGCGACCATGGACGATGCGCTGCGCAAGATTTTCGAAGCGTATCGCGGCGATGTGGCCACGGCCCGGCGTCTTGTCGAAGACCAGAGCTAAGGGCGGCGCGTGGCTCGCATCGTTCTGAAAATCGACGTCGATACATTGCGCGGCACGCGCGAAGGCGTGCCGAATCTCGCGCGCCTGCTCGACAAATATCGCGCCCGCGCGACCTTCCTGTTCAGTCTCGGGCCCGACCATACCGGCTGGGCCCTGCGCCGCGTGTTTCGCCCGGGATTTCTCAAGAAGGTTTCGCGGACGTCGGTCGTCGAGCACTACGGCGTGAAGACGCTCATGTATGGCGTGCTGCTGCCGGGGCCGGATATTGGCCGTCGCGCCGTCGCGGAAATGCGCGCGATCCATGAAGCAGGTTTCGAGTGCGGCATCCATACGTGGGATCACGTCTATTGGCAGGACAACGTCCGTGCCGGCAACCGCGAATGGACGGCCGCGCAGATGCAGCGCAGCCACGCGCGTTTTGTCGAAATTTTCGGCGCAGCGCCCTTGACTCATGGCGCGGCGGGCTGGCAAATGAACGGCTACTCGTTCGAACAGATCGATGCCTGGGGCATGAAATACGCGTCCGACGGCCGTGGCCACACGCCGTACATTCCGGTCCTCGACGGACGTGTCCTGAACCACGTGCAAATGCCGACGACGCTGCCCACGCTTGACGAAGTGCTGGGCGTGGACGGAGTCGATGTCGGCAACGTTGCCGCGCATCTGCTGGGACTGACGTCGAAACAGAATCGCGATCAGGTGTTCACGCTGCACGCCGAACTCGAGGGACAAAAGCTCGCCCCGGTTTTCGAGCAGATGCTCGCCGGCTGGAGCGCGCAAGGTCACACTTTCTGCACGATGGGTGACTACTATGCGACGCTGGACCGCGCGGCGCTGCCCACGTACCCTGTCGCGTGGGGAGAGATTCCCGGCCGCGCGGGCGAGTTGATCCTGCAGCCGGATTGATCCTCGGAGCGGGTTCGGTTCACGCGGGTCCAACGCCAAACGCGCTGCCGAGAACCCATCGTTTATCTGCACCACCTCCGCAACACCGTCTCAACGTGTCCGGCCGCCAGAAACTGGCGCTCGAACGCGCGTCATCGATAAAAAAGAGGAGAAACTCCGTGCCGATCGCAGTCGATCAACCCGTTCCCGATTTCACAGCCCCCGCAACCGGCGGCGACTTTTCGTTGTCCAGCCTGCGAGGCAAGAAGGTCGTGCTGTTTTTCTACCCGAAGGACAACACGCCGGGCTGCACGACCGAAAGCCTGCAGTTCCGCGATCTTTACGAACGGTTCAAAGCGGCGGGCGCCGAAGTCATCGGCATTTCGCGCGACAGCGTGAAGTCGCACGACAACTTCAAGGCGAAGCTGGAACTGCCGTACACGCTCGTATCCGATTCCGACGAAGCCATCTGCTCGCTGTTCGGCGTCATCAAAATGAAGAAAATGTATGGCAAGGAAGTCCGCGGAATCGAGCGTTCGACCTTCCTTCTGGACGGCAAAGGCGTGCTTCGCCGGGAGTTCCGTGGCGTAAAGGTGCCGGGTCACGTCGAGCAGATTGTGGAAGCTGTACAAGCGCTTTGAGGCACGTTATATTGATTCGCAATGAGCGCATGCCCCTCCCTCCATTTCTCTTTACGTAGCGCCCGGTGTATCGCGGGTTTGCCCGCGACCGGCACCGGTCTACGCTACACGCAACCCCCGGGCTTTCCGGGCGAAGCGAAGGACGAAAGGAGTAAGGAAGCAGGCGCTGCCGAGCCGCTGGTCCCATCGTCCGGGACGGCGGCTTTTTTGTTTGCGGACGCTCCCTCCTCCGCTGCGCACGCGCCCTCGGCGCGCCGCGCCGTCCGCGCGTTTGACTCCCCGTTTGATCTTCAGGACGCAACTTCCAAGGAGCCGATCGAAATCTAGGCGAACCGGCGTTTTCGAAACCGAAGCGCGTCACCGGGCGCAAACTGCAAGTAGTCCGGCCTTGATTGCCAGGGCCAATCCAGCAGGATGCGACAGGCGACGCACGACATACGATCCGATCCTTTCGAGGGAAACCATGCCTTTGCCTACCGCACCCGTCAAGCTCGGCAACCTCCTGCCGTCTGAAGAATACAAGGCCAAAGCCCGGCCTGCCCGGCCATCGAAGAAACAGGCGAGCGAGGGCGACCTGGCAACCGCCGAGTCCGATACCGAATTCGCCGCACCCGTAGGCGCTTCGCGCCCCGCTGCGGCAAACACTGCGAACACGTTGCGCGCGATCGCCAGCGAAACGCTCGCGAATGCCGCAAAAGGGTCGGCCGTGGAAGCCTCCGATACCGCGCCCGCCGCGCGTACGCGCCGTGCCAGACAAACCGCGGCCTTGCTGCAGCCCGCAACTGCGCCAGCCGAACAGGTCGAGACGAATCAGCCTGCCGTCGCCCGCGCGCCGGTCGAGGTGCGCACCCGCTCCGAAGCCCCTGCCGCGCCGGCCTCCGCCGCCGCCCAACCGCGCGGCCAGCAAAAGCGCCGCCAGCGCGGCCAGCCGGAGAACGAGATTGGCAAGCTGTTCGTGCTCGACACAAACGTGCTGATGCACGATCCGTCATCGCTGTTCCGGTTCGAGGAACACGACGTCTATCTGCCCATGATGACGCTCGAAGAACTCGATAACCACAAGAAAGGCATGTCGGAAGTGGCACGCAATGCGCGTCAGGTCAGCCGCACGCTGGATGCGCTGGTCGCTCACGTCGGCGAAATGTCGGCGGGATTGCCGCTGTCCGCGCTGGGTAATCGCGATGCAACCGGCCGTCTGTACTTCCAGACCACGCTGACCGATATCGAACCGGTCGAGGGCCTGCCGGTCGGCAAGGCCGATAACCAGATTCTCGGCGTGGTCCGCGCGCTGCAAAAAGAGCGGACGGATCGCCAGGTCGTGCTGGTGTCGAAAGACATCAACATGCGCATCAAGGCCCACGCGCTCGGCCTGCCGGCGGAAGACTATTTCAACGATCAGGTTCTCGAAGACAAGGACCTGCTGTATTCCGGCGTGCGCGCGCTGCCTTCGGATTTCTGGACGAAACACGCGAAGGGCATGGAAAGCTGGCAGGACACGAAGACGGGCACGACGTATTACCGCGTCACCGGTCCGCAATGCGCGTCCATGCTGGTCAATGAGTTCGTGTACTTCGAGCCGCAGAACGGCGAGCCGTCGTTTTACGGAATCGTGCGTGAACTCAACGGCAAGACGGCGCTGCTGCAAACGCTGCGTGATTACAGCCATCACAAGAACAATGTGTGGGGCATTACATCGCGCAATCGGGAGCAGAATTTTGCGTTGAACCTGCTGATGAACCCGGATGTGGATTTCGTCACGCTGCTGGGTCAGGCCGGAACGGGCAAGACCTTGATGGCATTGGCTGCAGGCCTTGCGCAAGTCCTTGACGACAAGCGTTACAACGAGATTATCGTGACGCGCGCGACGGTCCCGGTCGGCGAAGATATCGGCTTTTTGCCGGGTACCGAAGAGGAAAAAATGCAGCCATGGATGGGCGCATTCGACGACAACCTCGAAGTCCTGCAAAAGACGGACGACGCCGCCGGCGAATGGGGCCGGGCCGCCACGCAGGAACTGATCCGCTCGCGCCTGAAGGTGAAGAGCATGAATTTCATGCGCGGACGGACGTTCGTGGACAAGTACGTGATCATCGATGAAGCGCAGAACCTGACGCCGAAACAGATGAAAACGCTCGTCACGCGCGCGGGTCCCGGCACGAAAATCGTGTGCCTGGGCAATATTGCGCAGATCGATACGCCTTATCTGACCGAAGGCAGTTCGGGCCTGACCTACGTGGTTGATCGCTTCAAGGGCTGGACGCATAGCGGGCACGTGACCCTGGCGCGCGGCGAACGGTCCCGTCTGGCGGATTACGCTTCCGATATTCTTTGAGTCAGCAACGCGTTTTGAAAGCCCGGCAAGCATCGCTTGCCGGGCTTTTTTTGTGGTTTTTTATCATCGCTCAGACGATACTTACAGCGTAAACCTCAAGTAACTTGTCAAGAAAACTTGCCGCAGGCCCGTCTGACGGGCTAGTATCGCGAGACCATCAACATGGCGAGCGCGCGGATTTCGCCCGGGCTCGCCCTTCCTAATGCGTCGATTCTGGTCACTGCTGCTGCTCACCTTTCTCGTTGCCGCGTGTTCCAGCGCGCCGCAACGGATATCGCACGCGCCGGGCGAATCGAGCGCGAACGCCGCGAACCGCACGTTCGCCAAACCATCGGGCTTCCCGAATTTCGTCGATCACAGCGTTGGGCAAGAAGAAATCTCGATTCAGGCAATGTCGCTTGTCGGCGTGCCGTACCGCTGGGGCGGCAATACGCCGGAAGCCGGTTTCGATTGCAGTGGCCTGGTCCGGTATGTGGTCGATCGGGCGGCATCGGTCAATCTGCCACGCACGACCGCCGACATGAGCTCGCGCGGCGAGTCGATCGAGCCGGACGAAGTGGCGCCCGGCGACCTGATTTTCTTCAATACGACCGGACGCGCGCACTCGCATGTCGGGATTTATGTGGGCAAGCTGCGCTTTGTCAACGCGCCGTCCACTGGGGGCACCGTTCGCCTCGATTACCTGACGAACCCGTACTGGGCGAAGCGTTTCGATGGCATCCGCCGCGTCGCGCCGCCGAAAGCCGCGCCAACGCCATTCGATTCGCCGACGTATCTGGCCTCGCCGGTTCCCGTACCCGCTGATAGTGGATCGGGCCGTTCATCGCAGACGCAGGTTGCGACGACCAGCGGCAGGACCGCTCCAGGCGCTGACGCGTTCGAACCACCGCCGCCCGCATTGTCCGCGGCTCAGCGGCAAGCGCAATCCGCCGGCGCAGTTTCACCCGCCATGGCGAGCGTGAGCCCGGGTGCCGATCCTTTCGAACCGCCACCGCCCGCGCTTTCCGCCGCGCAACGCCAGTCGCAAGCGGCAAATGCAAGCTCACCGGCACGCGCGCCGCAGACGGAATCGAATGCGATCGCTGCGGCATCGAATTCGCCGGATCCAATCGCGGCCGCGGCCGACGCCTTTGAACCGCCGCCGCCGACTGCCCGCCTCGCCGCCCAGCAGGTGCGCGCGGTGCAGGAACAGCAGCCGTCGTCCGTGTCCCGCATTCCTGCCTCGGACCCGGCCGTCCACGTAATGCGTGCATCGACGAATCCGCTCACGCCCACACGCCCCGCCCCCGCCGACGATCCCATCGCCAAGTTTGCCAACGGCAGCTACTGAGCGCCTTCAGCTTATCGACTGACGCGCACGTCCCGGTGGCCTCTGCTATCGTGTGTAGTTCACCGGTTCCAGGCGTAGAACAATCGCAATCAGCCTCAATAAGGAGTGAGCTCATGGACTTGGGACTTGCGGGCAAAGTCGTTCTCATCACGGGCGGCAGCAAGGGTATTGGCTTCGCATGCGCGCGAGCATTTGCCGCAGAGGGCGCGCGCGTCGCGATCGTCTCCCGCGATGCAGCAAACCTCGCACGCGCGCGCGAACAACTTGCACAGGACGGCCATCACGTGCATCTCGCGCGCGCCGATCTTCACGAAGCGCACAGCGCGCAGGACGTGGTGGAAGAAACCACAAGCGCGCTTGGGCCAATCGATATTCTCGTGAACTGCGCGGGCGCGGCGAAACGCTACGACCCCGATCTGCTCGATGCCGACGCCTACAAAGCCGCGATGGAAGCCAAGTACTTTACGTGCATTTATCCGCAACAGGCCGTGCTGAAAAAAATGGCCGAGCGCGTGAAAGCCGACCCGAAAAGCGAACCGGGCGCGGTGGTCAACATCATCGGAATGGGCGGCAAGATTGCGAGCGATATCCATATCGCCGGCGGCGCGGCGAACGCGGCGCTGATGCTGGCGACAGTCGGTCTCGCGCATCATTATGCAAAGCTCGGGATCCGCATCAACGCGATCAATCCGGGCGCGACGCTGACGGAACGCGTGGAGGAAGCACTCGCGCTGGAAGCGCAGCGCGAAGGCATTACGCGCGACGAGGCGCTGGCTCGCAGCCAGGCAAAAGTGCCGCTCGGCCGATACGCGAACCCTGATGAAATCGCCAACGTGGCTTTGTTCCTGGCGAGCCGTCAGGCGAGCTATGTATCTGGCGCGATCATTCCGATGGACGGCGTTGGCGCACCGCTCATCTGAAAACATAAACGAAAACGGGCGACTTTGGTCGCCCGTTTTCTCAAACCGTGTGGCTGCCCTGATGCTTTAGAAAAAGTGCCGTCCAAGCCACCACGCGCCCGCGGCCATCACAGCCGATGCCGGGATCGTCAAGATCCACGCCCACACAATATTTCCCGCCACGCCCCATCGAACCGCGCTGAACTTCTGTGTGGCGCCCACGCCAACAATCGCGCCCGTGATCGTATGCGTGGTCGATACAGGAATGCCTAGGAACGAGGCCACGAACAGCGTGATAGCCCCGCCCGACTCCGCGCAAAACCCGCCAACCGGTTTGAGCTTCGTGATCTTCTGCCCCATCGTGCGGACAATGCGCCAGCCGCCGAACAGCGTGCCCAGTCCCATCGACAGATAACAGCCGCCAATCACCCAGATCGGCGGTGCGTCCGCCGTGGCCGATGCATAACCCGCTGCAATCAGCAGCATCCAGATAATGCCGATGGTTTTCTGCGCGTCGTTGCCGCCGTGCCCAAGGCTGTACAGTCCCGCCGATACAAGCTGCCAGCGCCTGAAGCGCCGGTCCACCTTGGATGGCGGTGTCCGGAAATACATCCACGAGACGATCAGCATGAAAAGCGATCCGAGCACGAAACCCAGCAGCGGCGATATGAAGATGAAGGAGACGGTCTTGAGCAGACCGTCCATGTTGAGCGAGCCCCAACCAGACTTCGCCCACGCGGAACCCATCAGTCCGCCGATCAGCGCATGCGATGAACTCGAAGGAATCCCGTAATGCCAGGTAATGATGTTCCAGCCGATAGCCCCGACCAGCGCGCCGAAGATCACGTACTGATCGACGATGGCCGGGTCGATGGTCCCCTTGCCTACAGTCGCCGCGACCTTCAAATGGAAGATGAAATACGCGATGACGTTGAACGCCGCGGCAAACGCGACGGCCTGCTGGGGTTTCAGCACGCCGGTGGAAACGACTGTTGCAATGGAGTTGGCGGCGTCATGAAAGCCGTTCATGAAGTCGAAAACCAGCGCGACCACGACGAGCGTAATGACAGCCCAGAGGGCGAGTTGAATCGAATGCATCGTTTATTGGATGAGTGGCGCGGCTGAGATCAGGCGTTTTCCAACACGATGCCTTCGATGATGTTCGCGACATCCTCGCATTTATCGGTGATCGTCTCGAGCAACTCGTAGATTGCCTTCAGCTTGATCAGCGTCTTGACGTTGTCCTCTTCGCGGAAGAGCTTGGACATGGCCGAGCGCAGCACGCGGTCCGCGTCCGATTCCAGCCGGTCGATCTCTTCGCAGATCTTGAGGATCTCGCTCGCGCGTTTCATGTCCGCGAGGAGTTGCACGGCTTGCTGCACGCGTTCGGAAGTTGCCGTGCAGATATGCGCAAGCTGGCTCATTTCTGCGGTCGATTCCCGCACGTCGTAGAGCGAGATCGCCGTGGCCACGTCTTCCATCAGGTCCAGGATGTCGTCCATGGTCGTGATGAGCTTGTGGATTTCGTCGCGATCGAGCGGCGTGATGAAGGTCTTGTGCAGCAGGTCGATGGTTTCGTGCGTGAGCTTGTCAGCACGTTTTTCGTTCGTCTGGACGTTCTGCTTGTGGACTTCCATCTGGTCCATGTTGTCGATCAGCAGTTCGAGTTCGTGGCTCGCGTCGACGATGCACTTTGCGTGCGCATTGAAGATTTCGAAAAATTTGCCCTCGGTGGGCATGAATCGACCGAACATGAAAATCCCGGAAAGTGGCTCAAGGTGGCGCTGACATAAAACTGCCACATTGTACCTTCGCGGGGACGGCGCCGCACTCCGATTGGGGTCAATCGTAGCACGGCTGCACAACACGTTTCTTAATCGCTATAGAAGTTCTGCGCGCCGGCAAAATTCTCGAACTTCGTGTATTGGCCTTGGAACGTGAGCCGAACAGGGCCGATCGGGCCATTTCGCTGCTTGCCGATAATGATCTCGGCCGTCCCTTTGTCCGGGCTGTCGGGGTTGTAAACTTCGTCGCGGTAGATAAACAAAATGACGTCTGCATCCTGCTCGATAGCACCGGATTCGCGCAAATCCGACATGATCGGGCGCTTGTTCGGCCTCTGTTCCAGCCCACGATTAAGCTGCGATAGCGCGACAACGGGAACATCGAGTTCTTTTGCGAGGCTTTTGAGCGAACGCGAGATTTCTGAGATTTCCGTTGCCCGGTTTTCGCCACCCGAGCCGGAACCCGACATAAGCTGCAAGTAATCGACAATGATCAAACCAAGCTTGCCGCATTGCCGCGCCAGACGCCGCGAGCGCGAGCGCAACTCCATTGGATTCAGGCCGCCGGTTTCATCGATAAAAATCTGCGCCTCGCTCATTTTTTGCACCGCATGCGTGAGCTTCGGCCAGTCTTCGTCGGTAAGGCGGCCAGTACGCATTCTGTGCTGGTCGAGTCGGCCGACCGAACCCAGCATACGCATGGTCAACTGCGTGCCCGGCATTTCCATGGAGAACACGGCAACCGGCAGACCATATTCAACGGCCACGTATTCGCCGATGTTCATCGAAAACGCGGTCTTGCCCATGGATGGCCGCCCCGCCACGATGATCAGCTCGCCGCCGTGCATGCCCGAGGTCATGCGGTCCAGGTCGACAAAACCGGTTGGCGTACCGGTAACGTCGCTGGGATTCGCCGTGTGATAAAGCGTGTCAATGCGCTCGACGACTTCCGTCAGAAGCGGCCCGATTTCGAGAAATCCTTGCGTGCCGCGCGCGCCGCTTTCCGCGATGGAAAACACCTTGGCCTCGGCCTCGTCCAGCAACTGGCGAACTTCCTTGCCTTGTGGATTGAAGGCATCGGCGGAAATTTCGTCGGCGACCGAAACCAGCCTGCGCAAGACCGCCCGGTCGCGCACGATTTCCGCGTATCGGCGAATGTTCGCGGCGCTCGGCGTGTTCTGCGCGAGCGCGTTCAGATAGGCAAGACCGCCGACTTCCTCGGCCTTGCCCGTATTCGTCAGCGCCTCGTAGACCGTGATCACGTCGGCCGGGCGCGTGGTCGCGATCAGCTTGCCGATCGCCTCATAAATGATCCTGTGGTCGTAGCGGTAGAAATCACTGTGCGACATCAGGTCCGCTATGCGATCCCACGCGGCGTTGTCGAGCAACAAGCCGCCAATGACGGACTGTTCGGCTTCGATGGAATGCGGCGGAACCTTCAGCGCATCCATTTGCGGATCTTTCGAGGGTGCGTTCATGGCGGCAATTATCGGCGAAATGGCGAGGCGGCGGGCGATCAGAAACAAAAAAGGCGGGAACCGTTGAGGGTTCCCGCCCTTCTTTTTACAGCCGGACTACGTGCTGTGACTTTTCATCGGCGCCGGAGAAATCCCGGCTGACCGGAAGCTTTAAGCGTGCTCGCCCAGCACCGACACCGTCACATCGACAATAACGTCTGTGTGCAGTGCGATCTGGACGGCGTGATCGCCAACCAGCTTCAGCGGGCCGTCGGCCAGGCGCACTTGCGACTTTTCGACTTCTGCCAGACCTTGCTTCTTCAGCGCGTCGGCGATATCCGCGTTCGTCACCGAACCGAACAAACGGCCGTCGACGCCAGCCTTCTGCGAGATCTGAACGGTTGCGCCGCTCAGCTTTTCGCCTTGAGCCGTAGCGGCCGCCAGCTTTTCAGCAGCAACCTTTTCCAGGTCGGCACGGCGCACTTCGAATTCCGCAATTGCGTCCTTCGTTGCACGGCGAGCCTTCTTGCCCGGGATCAGGAAGTTACGTGCGTAACCGTCCTTGACCTTCACGATGTCGCCGAGGTTGCCCAGGTTGACGACTTTTTCCAAAAGAATGATTTGCATTTGGCTTTTCCTTATTGCGTCGTCTGATTAGGCCTTGTGCAGGTCGGTGTACGGCAGGAGCGCGAGAAAACGAGCGCGCTTGATAGCCGTGTCGAGCTGACGTTGGTAGTGAGCCTTCGTTCCTGTCAGACGAGCCGGCGTGATCTTGCCGTTCTCACCAACGAAGTCCTTCAGCGTTTCCGTGTCCTTGTAGTCGATGTATTCAACACCGGCAGCCGTGAAACGGCAGAATTTCTTGCGCTTGAAGAGCGGGTTTTGTTGCTGACGACGTTTGTCGAATTTCTTACCAGTCGGGCGGGGCATGTTCAGTCCTTTCCAATATCCTGCAATTCTGTGATGTGAAACACCAGGGTTCGCGCGTTGCGGTTTTTCTTGGCCATGAAGCCTGTAAAGAGCGTTTCAACGCCCATTGCAAGGCTTTCCAGCTTGCCGCTCGCAGCACCGGCCGCTACCGCTGGAAGCGTCAGTTCGATTTGACGGGCAATGCCCGCTTCGACAACTTCCGTGCAGTGATGCAACGTGCAGCTTGCTATGGGGACGCCGGCGGGGGTGTACCGCACCGGTTCGCGTTCCACGACGCTTGCTGTCAGTTGCAGCCGGTTCACTTGAATCCTGGTGGCTTGACGCCTCTGAGAGGTATCCGAGGTGTCTCGAGGTGTCTATTAAGCCTGCGCTTCAGTCGACGGCTGGCTGGCCGCCTTCTTGGCTTCTTCGCGGTGCACTTCCTTCATCATCGGCGACGGGCCGGTTTCGGCCTTCTTCATCTTGACGATCAGGTGACGCAGCACTGCGTCGTTGAACTTGAATGCGTGTTCCAGCTCTTCCAGGGTTTCCTGGCTGCATTCAATGTTCATGCACACGTAGTGAGCCTTCGCGAGTTTCTCGATCATGTAGGCAAGCTGACGGCGGCCCCAGTCTTCGATGCGGTGGATCGAACCACCGTGCGACGTGATCGTGGTCTTGTACCGTTCGATCATGGCGGGCACTTGCTCGCTCTGATCCGGATGCACGATAAATACGATTTCGTAATGACGCATTGTTACTCCTTGAGGATATAAAGCCACCCGGGCGTCGGACCGGTGCGGCAAGAGAGAAGCCAACGATTATAGCGGGATATGGACGCGCTCACAACTGATTTAGGTCTTTTGCGCTTTAGTTCCGCTGTGTTTTCAATGGCTTAGGTCCCGGTCCTGCGTGTTGCGCGGGTTGGTGCGATCGGCGCTCATCGGCTCCAGTAGTCCGGCTGCGCGTAGACTTTCTTCAAATAATCAATGAAGTAGCGCACTTTTGCCGGCACATAGCGCTGCTGCGGATACACCGCGAGGATGTCGTAGTCCGGCAACGCGAACTCATCCAGCACGGTTTCCAGTTCGCCCGCCGCGAGTTGCCGCTGGATCTCCCACGTGGAGCGCCAGCCAAGCCCGTGGCCCTCGGACACCCAGCGGTGAAGCAATTCGCCGTCGTTGCAATCCAGGTTTCCGGAGACGCGCACCGTCGCCAGCTTGCCGTTGCGGCGAAAATACCAGCCGCGGTTCTGGCCGCCTTGCAGGTTGAAGGCGAGACAGTTGTGGCGCGGCAGGTCGTCGAGCGTTTTCGGCTTGCCGTGCTTCTTGAAATACGCGGGCGTGCCGCAGACCACGCGATGGTTTTCGGCAAGTTTCACCGCCACGAAGTTCTGGTCCACCGCGCCGCCAATCCGGATCGACAGGTCGTAACCTTCGCGAATCAGGTCGGCCACGCGGTCGTTCAGATTGAACGACATCTGCAACGCGGGTTTGTCGGCGAGGAACCCGGGAGCGTGCGGCGCCACGTGCATCCGCCCGAAAGCCGCGGGCGCCGAGACAATCAGGTGGCCGTCGACCGTGCGCTGGCCATCGGCGAGTTCGTTTTCCGCCTGGTTCCAGTCGGCGAGCAGTCCACGGCAACGCTCCAGGAACGCGGCGCCTTCTTCGCTGACCACCAGCCGGCGCGTCGAGCGGTACATCAGTTTGACGCCAAGGCGCTTTTCCAGCGCATCGATACGCCGCCCCAGAATCACCGGCGACACGCCCTCCTCCAGCGCGGCCGCGGCGAGGCTGCCAGCCTCGGCGACTTTCACGAACGTCTCTATCTGCTTGAATCGATCCATTTTCCTGTCTCCGTTGCCCCATCCGTTCCATACTTTTTGTATCGGATCAAACGACTCTGGCTGATCTTATCAACACTCCGGCATACGCATAAAGTCCGTTAAACGACGTTTCGCCATGGCGGGACACAGCAAACACCAAGTGGATGGAGACAGTCATGACAAAAATGCGAGCTGTAGACGCAGCCGTTCTGGTGCTGGAGAAAGAAGGCATCGAGATGGCGTTCGGCGTGCCGGGCGCGGCGATCAATCCGCTCTACTCCGCGCTGCAGCGGGCCGGCAGTATCGGGCATGTGCTCGCGCGGCACGTGGAAGGCGCGTCGCACATGGCTGAAGGTTATACGCGGGCGTCGCCGGGCAATATTGGCGTATGTATTGGCACGTCGGGACCGGCCGGCACGGACATGATCACCGGCCTGTATTCCGCCCAGGCTGACTCCATCCCGATTCTCGCCATCACGGGGCAGGCGCCGCGCGCGCGC
The DNA here is from genome assembly GCF_001544455.2 of Caballeronia sordidicola. Classification (GTDB taxonomy): domain Bacteria; phylum Pseudomonadota; class Gammaproteobacteria; order Burkholderiales; family Burkholderiaceae; genus Caballeronia; species Caballeronia sordidicola. The sequence goes on along the minus strand of NZ_FCOC02000013.1, from coordinate 75,694 downwards.
CTTTACAAGGAAGACTTCCAGGCCGTCGATATTGAGTCCATCGCGAAGCCTGTGACGAAATGGGCTGTCACGGTGCGCGAACCGGCGCTTGTGCCGCGCGTATTCCAGCAGGCCTTTCACCTGATGCGCTCGGGCCGTCCGGGGCCGGTGCTGGTCGATTTGCCCATTGACGTGCAACTCGCCGAAATCGAATTCGATATCGATACGTACGAACCCCTGCCCGTCTACAAGCCAAAAGCCACGCGCGCCCAGATTGAAAAAGCGTTGACGATGCTTGTCGCGTCGGAGCGGCCGTTGATCGTGTCGGGCGGCGGCGTGCTGAACGCGGCGGCTGAAGACCTCCTGGTCGAGTTCGCCGAACTCGTGAACGTACCGGTGATCCCGACGCTGATGAGCTGGGGCGCGATTGCCGACGATCATCCGCTGATGGCCGGCATGTGCGGCCTGCAAACGGCGCACCGCTACGGCAACGCCAACATGCTTGCTTCCGACTTCGTGCTGGGCATTGGCAATCGCTGGGCGAACCGCCATACCGGCAGTGTCGAGGTCTATACGAAGGGCCGCACGTTCGTGCACGTGGACATTGAACCGACGCAGATCGGCCGTGTATTCGGACCGGAGCTCGGCATTGTCTCCGACGCCCGGTTCGCGCTCGAACTCTTCGTGGAAGTGGCGCGCGAATGGAAGGCCGCGGGCAAGCTGAAGGATCTCGGCGCGTGGGTGGGCGAATGCCAGGAACGCAAGCGCACGATGCATCGCAAGACGCACTTCGACAACGTGCCAATGAAACCCCAGCGCGTGTACGAAGAGATGAACAAGGTCTTCGGCCGGGACACGTGCTACATCTCGACCATCGGCCTGTCACAGATTGCCGGCGCGCAATTCCTGCACGTGTACAAGGCGCGCAACTGGATCAACTGCGGTCAGGCCGGCCCGCTCGGCTGGACGATTCCGGCGGCGCTCGGCGTGCGCGCCGCAGACCCGCAACGGCCGATCGTCGCGCTTTCGGGCGACTACGACTTCCAGTTCATGATCGAAGAGCTTGCGGTCGGCGCGCAGTTCAGGCTGCCTTATATCCACGTGGTCGTGAACAACTCGTACCTCGGCCTGATTCGTCAGGCGCAGCGCGGCTTCGACATGGACTATTGCGTCCAGCTCGCGTTCGAGAACATCAACGCGCCGGATCTGAATGGCTACGGTGTCGATCACGTTGCTGTTGCCGAAGGTCTCGGTTGCAAGGCGATGCGAGTATTCAAGCCGGAAGACCTGGCTCCCGCTCTCCGCAAAGCCGAGGGAATGCTGGCGGAGTTCGGCGTGCCAATCATCGTGGAAGTGATTCTGGAGCGCGTGACGAACATCGCGATGGGCACGGAAATCGACAACATCAACGAATTCGAGCCGCTCGCAGAAACCGAGCAGGATGCACCGACCGCCATTGCATCGACATCGAACGCCTGAGTGCCTGAGTATTAGTCTGAAAGCCGTCTGAGAGAGTAGAAACCATGCCGAAATTTGCCGCAAACCTGACAATGCTGTTCAACGAAGTGCCCTTCCTCGACCGCTTTGCAGCGGCGGCGGAAGCGGGCTTCGAAGCGGTGGAATTCCTGTTCCCGTATCCGTATTCCATTGCGGATCTGCGTCAGCGTCTGGACGACAACAATCTGCAAATCGTGCTGCACAACCTGCCCGCGGGCAATTGGGAAGGCGGTGAGCGTGGCATCGCGTGTTTGCCGGATCGCAAGGAAGAGTTTCGCGAAGGCGTGGCTAAGGCAATCGAATACGCGAAGGCGCTGAAAGTGCCGCAACTGAACTGCCTGGTGGGCATTCCTACGGCATCGGTCAGCCGCGAGGAAGCGCGGGCGACGATCGTCGAAAACCTGAAGTTCGCGGCTGGCGCGTTGAAGAAAGAAGGCATCAGGCTCCTGGTCGAGCCGTGCAATCACTTCGATATCCCCGGCTTCGCGCTGAACAAATCGCAGGAAGGACTGGACGTGATTCGCGATGTCGGCTCGGACAACCTGTTCCTGCAGTACGACATCTATCACATGCAGCGCATGGAAGGCGAACTGGCGGCGACGATCAAGCGCAACCTGCCATCGATCGCGCATGTTCAACTGGCTGATAACCCTGGCCGCAACGAACCGGGCACGGGTGAAATCAACTATCCGTTCCTGTTCTCGCTGCTGGATTCGATTGGCTATCAAGGCTGGATTGGCTGCGAATACAAACCGCGTGCAACGACCGAAGCCGGCCTCGGATGGCTCGCGGAACTCGCTGGCTGGAAGAACGCGCACGCGGCGGCCTGACGCCCTGGCCCACACTATCTGGAGGAGACACACGTAATGGCAACAATCGGTTTTATCGGACTCGGCATCATGGGCGCCCACATGGCGCGCAACCTCAAGAAAGCCGGCCACACGCTGGTACTCAACGGCGCATATCCGGTGCCCGACGATCTGCGCGCGCTCGGCACGGTGGCCGGCAATTCGACAGAAGTAGCGCGCGGCAGCGAAATCATCGTCCTGATGGTGCCGGACACGCCCGATGTGGCCAATGTTCTCTTCGCCGACGACGGCGTGGCAAAAGGACTCGAGAAAGGCCAGCTCGTGATCGACATGAGCTCCATCTCGCCGCTCGAGACGCAGGCTTTCGCCAAGAAAATCAACGCGCTCGGCTGCGATTATCTCGATGCACCCGTTTCCGGCGGCGAAGTCGGCGCGCGCGAAGCAACACTCACGATCATGGTCGGCGGCCCCGAAGCCGCGTTCGAACGCGCGAAGCCGCTGTTCGAAGTGATGGGCAAGAACATCACGCTCATCGGCGAAAACGGCGCGGGGCAAACGTGCAAGGTCGCCAACCAGATTATCGTGGCGCTCAATATTGAAGCGGTGGGGGAAGCGCTGCTGTTTGCATCGAAGTCGGGCGCCGATCCTGAGCGCGTGCGCAAGGCGTTGATGGGCGGCTTCGCCGCATCGCGGATCCTGGAAGTGCACGGCGAACGCATGACCAAACGCACATTCAATCCAGGCTTCCGGATCGAGCTTCATCAGAAGGATCTGAACCTCGCACTGGAAAGCGCCAGGAAGCTTGGACTCGCATTGCCGCATACGGCGAGCGCGCAGCAACTGTTCAGCGTGTGCGTGGCGAACGGCGGACGCGAGTGGGATCACTCGGGAATGGTGAAGGCGCTGGAACTGATGTCGAATCATCAGGTTACCGAAGGAAATTGAATTGCTGAAAACCGGCTGATCTCCGGTGGGTTGCAAAAAGTGTAATAACGTTGGGTCCGTCTAGCGGCGCCCGGCGATGACGTGGAAGCCTTGGTCGGTCAGACGTCATTGCCGGGTGTCCGCCTGCCGGATCTTTTTTTGCTTTTGATTCGTTGTCTTGTTTCGTGCTTTTGTTTTACATCGTGTTCATCGACACAGTATTACAACTCCTGCCGTGAAGTCCGCGAACTAAGCCTGGGGCTACGCGACTAAGAAGCTCGGCTCGACTGGGCCGCTTCACCGGTTAATACAGGAGTTGCAACATGGGCATGTTCAGTTTCATCAAGGAAGCAGGCGAAAAGTTATTCGGCGCCGTGTCGACCACGGCGTCCGCCGCGCCAGCAGCGCCGGACGTGGCGGCGCTCAACAAGACCGCCGGAGACGCCATCGCGGCGTATATCCGCACTCAAGGCCTCAGCGCCGACAACCTCCAGGTCGCCTTCGACGGCGCCTCGCATACGGTCACGGTCAGCGGGCAAGCCGCCGATCAGGCGACGAAGGAAAAGATCCTCGTCGCCGCAGGCAATGTGCAGCACGTCGATAAAGTCGACGACCGCATGACCGTATTGAATCCCACGCCGGCTTCACAATTCCATACGGTTGCCGCAGGCGACAATCTCTGGAAGATCGCAACGAAGTACTACGGCAATGGCGCGAAAAACGATGTGATTTTCGAGGCGAACAAGCCCATGCTCAGCAGCCCGGACAAGATCTACCCGGGACAGGTCTTGCGCATTCCGCCGCTAGCTTGAACGATTGATTTTGTTGATGAAAACGCGAGCTTCGGTTCGCGTTTTTATTGGAAGTCAGTAGGTATCGAAGACGCTTTGCATGTATTTTGGCGGCGTTCCCGCCGCCAGCGCCAGCATCAGCAGCACGCGCGACTTGTACGGGTTCAGGCTCCCCGCCGTGACTGATCCCAGCGTGTCGTCGGGCGCCGCGCCGTTGCGCATCACATGACCCGAGCCGACTCGCGACGAACGCACGACCACTACTCCTTGCTTCGCGGCATCGGCCACGGCTTGTTGCAAGGTTGAATGAATCGAGCCGTTTCCCGTGCCCGCGATCACCAGCCCTTTCACTCCGGCAGCGACCAGGGCATCCACAGCCACTCGCGATACACCCGCGTAACTCGCTACGATTTCAACCGTCGGCAAATCAGCCGCGATCTGAAATGGCGTCTGCAACGTATGCGGCCTCACGACCGTGCGCTGATATTCAAGCTGACCATCCTGCACCCAGCCCAGCGCGCCGCCTTCGGGTGAACGGAAAGCATCGACCGCATAGGTGCTGGTCTTGACCACGTCGCGCCCGCTGTGGATCTGGTTATTGAATGCGACCAGCGCGCCCTGTTTCCACGACGCCTTGCTCGCCGCCACCGTGACTGCGTTGAGCAGGTTGAGCGGGCCATCGGCGGATAAAGCCGTCGAGGGCCGCATGGCGGCCGTCAGCACAACCGGCTTGTCGCTTTTTACAGTGAGATGCAGCAAGTACGCGGTTTCTTCGAGCGTATCCGTGCCGTGCGTGATGACGACACCGTCAATGTCGTCCAGCGCGAGCAACGCATTCACGCGCGCACACAAGGTCGCCCAGAGTGTCGGCGTCATGTCCTTGCTGTCGATGCTCGCCACTTGCTCCGCGTGAATCCGCGCGACTTGCGACAAGGACGGCACGGCATCGAGCAATTTATCGACACCGACAACGCCCGCCTTGTACCCGGAAGTTTTCGCGGCGTCACCCGCCTCGCCAGCGATGGTTCCGCCGGTGGCGAGCACGGCGATCCGTGGCAATCCAGGCGGCAATCCGGACGGCGATGAAGTGTGTAAGGAGTTCATGCCGCAATTGTAGCGGAGCCGGTTTAAAGCTTGTTTGAAGCCGGTTCCGCGCGAGGCCTACGCCGCTTCGCGCAACTGCGCCGCGATCTGTGCTTCATCCAGTTGCGGCGCGAACATTTCGATGAGCTTGTACGCGTAAGCGCGAAGAAACGCGCCCTTGCGCAAACCCACGCGCGTGGTGCTGGCTTCGAACAGATGCTGGGTATCCAGCGCGACGAGTTCGGTATCGCGTTTTTCATCGAAGGCCATCGCGGCCACAATGCCAATGCCCATGCCGAGTTCCACATAGGTCTTGATCACGTCGGCGTCGATGGCGGTCAGCACCACGTCCGGCAGTGCGCCCGCCCGGGCAAACGCTTGGTCCACGTGCGAGCGGCCGGTGAAGTCGTTGTCGTAGGTCACGATCGGATATTCGGCGATTTCATCAAGCGTGATGTTCTCGCGGCCAACCAGCGGATGCCCCTTCGGCACCACCACCGTGTGATGCCACGAATAGCAAGGGAACGTGACGATATCCGGATATCTGTCGAGCGCTTCTGTCGAGATGCCGATATCCGCTTCGCCATTGATGATCATCTGCGCGATCTGCTGCGGGCTGCCCTGGCGCAGCGCAAGATGGACTTTCGGGAACACCTCGGTGAACTGGCGGATGACTTTTGGCAACGCATAACGCGCCTGCGTGTGCGTGGTTGCAACCACCAGATGGCCGTTGTCCTGATCGGCGAATTGGCGCGCGACGCGGCGCAGGTTTTCGGCGTCGAGCAACATGCGCTCGATCACCTGATGCACTTCCTTGCCCGGCTCCGTGAGACCGGTGAGACGCTTGCCACGCCGGATGAAGATGTCCACGCCGAGTTCGTCCTCGAGATCCTTGATCTGCTTGGACACGCCCGACTGCGACGTATACAGCACGTTCGCGACCTCGGTCAGGTTCATGTTCTGGCGCACGGCCTCGCGGACGAAACGCAATTGCTGGAAGTTCATGTCAGCCTCTCTTCTTGGGAATTTTCAGTGCGCCGGGAACACGCGCAGGACGCGCGGGACGGCCGTCACGCCGTCACCTATATTCAGGTTCAAACCACGCCACGTCTCGCGATCGAGTTCGGCTTCGAGCACGTTGCCTTCCGCGCCTTCCAGGTCCACGCGCACGGACCCGCCGAGCGTGACCACCCGGCGCACGTCGACCACGATGCCATCCCGATGACCCGAGGCCGTTGGAAACAGCGTGAGATCGTGCGGGCGCACGTAGGCTATCGCCGGGCCTGCAAAATTCGCTTCGGTGGCGATCGGCTGCGCGGCGCCTTGTGCTACGAAACCTTGCTTATCGACCGTACCTCTCAGGCGGTTGGCCGCGCCCAAAAACTCATACACAAACGACGTCTGCGGATGGTCGTAGACGTCCTGCGGACTGCCGACCTGTTCCACGTGCCCGCGATTGAGCACCACAATCCGGTCGGCGACTTCGAGCGCTTCTTCCTGGTCGTGCGTGACGAAGATGGTCGAGATATGCAGGTCGTCATGCAGACGCCGCAACCAACTGCGCAATTCCTTTCTGACCTTGGCGTCGAGCGCGCCGAACGGCTCGTCGAGCAGCAGCACTTTCGGCTCGACGGCCAACGCGCGCGCCAATGCAATCCGCTGCCGCTGCCCGCCCGAAAGCTCCGACGGAAACCGTTGCGCCAGCCAGTCAAGCTGCACAAGCTTGAGCAGTTCATGCACTTTCTCGCGGATCACCGCTTCCGATGGCCGCTCCTTGCGCGGCTTCACGCGCAAACCGAACGCGACGTTCTCGAACACGGTCATGTGACGGAACAGGGCGTAATGCTGGAATACGAAACCGACCTGACGCTCGCGTGCGCCGACAGCCGCGACGTCCTCGCCGTTCAGCACGACCGAGCCCGCATCCGCGTACTCGAGCCCCGCGATCACGCGCAGCAACGTGGTCTTGCCGCAACCCGAAGGTCCGAGCAACGCGACCAGTTCACCCGCCGGAAAATCGAGCGAGACGTTATCCAGCGCGACGAAATCGCCAAAGCGCTTCTGCAAATTTCGAACGATGATGCTCATGGTGATCTTCGCCTTCTAGTTCTGGAGTGACGCGGCAGCGGGTTTGCTGGCATCGATATCGGCGGGCTGGGCCTGCGCGGCTTCCATCGACTGCGCCATGCGGGTCTCGGCGAGCAGTTTCAGACCGAGCGTGACGAGCGCAAGCAGCGCAAGCAGCGACGCCACGGCGAACGCCGCCGAGAAGTTGTATTCGTTGTAGAGGATTTCGACGTGCAGCGGCATGGTGTCGGTCTGGCCGCGAATGTGGCCCGAAACCACCGACACCGCGCCGAACTCGCCCATCGCCCGGGCGTTGCAGAGGATCACGCCATACAGCAAACCCCACTTGACGTTGGGCAAGGTCACGCGCCGGAAAATCTGCCAGCCCGATGCACCGAGTACATGCGCGGCCTCTTCTTCATCGTTGCCTTGCGCCTGCATCAGCGGGATCAACTCGCGCGCAACGAACGGGAACGTGACGAAGATCGTAGCGAGCACGATGCCGGGCACGGCGAAGATGATCTGCACGTTATGGTCGATAAGCCAGGGTCCGAACCAGCCCTGCGCGCCGAACATCAGCACGTAGATCAGGCCCGAGACGACCGGCGAAACAGAGAAAGGCAAGTCGATCAGCGTGGTGAGAAACGCCTTGCCGCGAAACTCGAATTTCGCGATCGCCCAGGACGCCGACAGGCCGAACACCACGTTCAGCGGTACGGCAATCGCGGCGGTGATCAGCGTGAGCTTGATGGCCGACCACGCATCGGGGTCCTTCAAGGAATCGAAGTAATAGGCCACGCCCTTCGCGAAGGCTTGCGCGAATACGGCGACAAGCGGCACGACGAGAAACAGCGCGAGAAAAATCAGCGCGACCGCAGTCAGGATCCAGCGCACTGCGCGCGGTTCGGTGACGGGATCGAGCTTGTGTTCTACCGCGCGCAACGCCGCGATATCGGCCGTTTTCTGGTTGACGCTGCTCATGCCTTGGCTCCGTCGATGTGCAACGAACCGGCGAGCGCGGGCGCGGGACCCGCGCCGCCACGGCTCGTGCGCCGCTGGAGAAACCATTGCAGCGTGTTGATGAGCAGCAGCATCAGGAACGACACGCACAGCATCACCACGGCAATCGCAGTTGCCCCGGCGTAGTCGTATTGTTCCAGCTTCGTGATGATCAGCAGCGACGTGATTTCGGATTTCATCGGCACATTGCCCGCGATGAAAATCACCGAGCCGTATTCGCCGAGCGCCCGTGCGAAAGCAAGCGCAAAGCCGGTCAGAAGCGCGGGGAAAAGCGACGGCAGCACCACGCGGCGAAACGTCAGCCAGCGCGTTGCGCCCAGGCACGCGGCGGCTTCCTCCTGCTCGCGCTCGAAGTCCTCGAGCACCGGCTGCACCGTGCGCACCACGAACGGCAAGCCGATGAACGTCAGCGCCACCAGCACGCCAAGCGGCGTGAACGCCACCTTGAGCCCGAGCGGCGCGAGAAATTGCCCTATCCAGCCGTTGGGCGCGTACACGGCCGCGAGCGCAATCCCTGCAACGGACGTGGGCAAGGCGAACGGCAGGTCGACCACTGCATCCACGATGCGTTTGAACGGGAAGGTGTATCGCACGAGGACCCAGGCGACCAGGAAGCCGAACACCGCGTTGATCAATGCGCCGCCAAGCGCCGCCGAAAACGTCAGGCGGTACGACGCCATCACGCGAGGCGCCGTGACCGCGCGCATAAAGGTCGCCCAGTCGAGCGTGGCCGTCTTGGCAAAGGTCGCGGCAAGCGGAATCAGAACCACCAGGCTCAGATACGCCACCGTGATGCCAAGCGTCAGGCCGAAGCCCGGCAGTGCGCTGGGCTTGCGGAAAGTGAAAGTTGTCATGCGTCCATCATCCAGTACCGTTGCGCCGCGGGGACGGCGCTTCAGGGTGTTTCAAGGTTCTGACCGTCTGTGCGGCCGTGTTGGCGCTTCCGGGTTCTTCTGTTTTTCGACCTTTGACGACCCTTTATGACTACAGCATCGCGAGCGGATGACCGCGGGCGATGCTGTATTTCCTGCTTTCATGCCGCCACAATTACTGCGGCTGATAGATCGAATCGAACACGCCGCCATCGGCGAAATGCGTCTTTTGCGCCTTTGTCCAGCCGCCGAACGAATCGTCGATGGTGTAAAGCTTGATCTTCGGGAACTGCTTGGTGAGCGCGGCCGGAACCGTGGTCGAACGCGGCCGGTAGAAGTTGCGCGCCGCGATCTCCTGACCTTCCTCGCTATACAAGTACTTGAGATACGCCTCGGCAAGCTTGCGCGTGCCATGACGGTCAACGACCTTGTCGACAACAGCAACCGGCGGTTCAGCCAGGATGCTCACCGAGGGCACTACGATCTCGAACTTGTCCGGACCGAACTCCTTCAACGACAGGAACGCCTCGTTTTCCCACGCAATCAGCACGTCGCCCTGACCACGCTGCACGAAGCTCGTGGTCGCGCCGCGCGCGCCTGAATCCAGCACGCCGGCGTTTTTATACAGCTTCGTCACGAAGTCCTTGGCCGTCGTTGCATTTCCGCCTGGCAGATGTTCCGCATACGCCCACGCCGCGAGGTAGTTCCAGCGTGCGCCGCCGGACGTCTTGGGGTTCGGCGTCACAATCGATACACCCGGCTTGACCAGATCCGGCCAGTCCTTGATCTGCTTCGGGTTGCCCTTGCGCACGAGGAAGACGATCGTCGACGTGTACGGCGACGCATTGTCCGGGAGGCGTTTTTGCCAGTCCTGCGCCACGATGCCCTTCGCCGACAACGCATCGATGTCGTAAGCAAGCGCCAGCGTCACCACATCGGCTTGCAAACCATCCAGAACGGCGCGCGCCTGACCGCCCGAGCCGCCGTGCGACTGCTTGAACGTGACGGTTTCGCCAGTCTCGGCTTTCCATTTCCTGCCGAAAGCCTGATTGAAGTCCTGATACAGCTCACGCGTCGGGTCGTACGACACGTTGAGAAACGAGGTATCGGCGTGCGCCTGCGCGATCATCCCTACCCCCGACGCAGCCCCGATAACCGCTGTCGCCAGCAGTTTCCTTGCACGCGCGCCCCATCCCGAATTCCGACTCAGCATTCCCCGTTCTCCGTCTTATGGTGTTTGATGGGCTGAGTCTATCGACGGGCTTTCATTATTAAAAATAATTGTTCCTCATTCTTTTAGATCGAAAAGTGCTAATGAAGACTGGAAGCGGCGTTGCGACCAATAAATGGCTGTTGAAGCGCCGCGTTTCGGGCTCTTGTGTGGTTCAAACGACGCCGAACTTAAAGTAAAGCTTGAAAAGCGGCGAATACTGTATAAAACTACAGGCATCTGTTCATCCATACAGTGGATCGCGGACCAGACAAGGGGCTAAAGCACGTGACCAAAATGAGCAAACTGACTGCGCGGCAGCAAGAGGTATTCGAACTGATCCAGCGCGCTATCGAGCGGACGGGGTTTCCGCCCACGCGCGCCGAGATTGCCGCGGAACTCGGCTTCAGTTCGGCCAACTCCGCCGAGGAACATCTTCGTGCACTAGCTCGTAAAGGAGTGATCGAGCTGGCCGCCGGATCGTCACGCGGTATCCGCCTGCTGAACCAGGCAGGTCCCGACGACGGACCGCATCAATTCACGTTGCCGCATGCCAGCATCATGCAATTGTCATTGCCGCTGGTCGGGCGCGTGGCTGCGGGCAGCCCAATCCTTGCGCAGGAACATATCTCGCAGCATTTCGCCTGTGATCCGGCCTTGTTCTCCAGCAAGCCCGACTATCTGCTGAAGGTTCGCGGACTTTCCATGCGAGACGCAGGCATCTTCGACGGCGACCTTCTCGCGGTGCAAAAGAAGAACGAAGCCAAGGATGGCCAGATCGTTGTCGCGCGCCTTGGCGACGACGTAACGGTGAAACGCTGGAAGCGCCGTCCTGACGGGGTTGAACTGATCGCCGAAAATCCTGACTACGAAAATATCTTCGTGGCTTCGGGCAGCGACGAATTCGCACTTGAAGGTATTGCTGTAGGACTGATTCGATCCGGCGAACTCTGACGCGCGCCGGATGCTGTTGAATTAACGACGGCGTTTGGTTTTGTTCGGTTCTTTCGTTCAAGACGCTGTTTTCTGAATCTGCGTGGCGGCAACGGGTGCTCCTGCTTCCGGCCGCGCCACAGTCGAATTTCCGGTTTTGTAAAGCGTGACGGACATCGCATTCGCGATTGACCGGCGCGCACCCTATTGTTCACGGAGAAACATCATGGAACGATTTGCCCGTCTGTTTTCTGTCGCGTTTTTATCGGCTGCGTCGGCTTCTTTTGCGCCCGCAGCGCGCTCACCACTTTCGTTCAGGCAATTCCGGGAGTTCGGCCGCTTTCGGCATCTGCGCGCGCTGATTTCCTGCAAGACGCGCAAGGACACCCATACGCCGGACCTCTTCGACGAACCGCCCGTCCTTCCATCGCGGCAGCCGGCGTTCGCGCGTGTGTCGCTGAATGCTTCCGTGCATGCGCAGGCCGAGCGGCGTGCACCGGTACGCGTTTATCGCGGTGAATCGCGCGTCATCATGGTTGGAAATATCGAAGCGGTGTCGCGCATGATCGACCGCTGTATCGACGAAGAACGTGCGGGTGTCGAAGGTGGCTTGCTTGCATGAACCTTCGGGTCGTTTTTTTGCCAATGAGTTTGAGGGATCGATTTCGTGGCGGCGCGGTCAACTAACAGTGGTTGGACTTCTCATCTCACGCCCGGAAATTCGCGGTTCGCTCATCCAGTTATTCAGCTCATTTGCACGAAGGCGCCCTGACGTATGTCTCGTACCAGCAAGTCGGTTTTAACTGCATTGATTGTGGTTGCGGTCATTGCGGCGCTCGGGATGTTCTACGCGTCCCCGTATATCGCGCTCGACAGGATCAAACGCGCCGCCGACGCCCGCGACGCCGCGACGGTGAATGCATACGTGGACTTCCCGCTGTTGCGTGAGAGCCTGAAGGACCAGGTCGGTCAACTGATTACGCGAAAGATCGATGTGCAAAAAAGCGGCAATCCGCTGGCGCTACTTGGTGCAATGATCGGCGCGGCGCTAATTGGCCCGCTCGTGGATTCGTATGCAACGCCGGATGGCGTAGCGGCGATTTTAAATGGCATGCCGCCGCGAGGCGAGCCTGGCGAGAAACCACCGGCTCCGTCTCCGAGCGATCCTACGGCTGCTGGAACACCGCCAGCCTCGTCACAACCGCCGCCCGTGACGAGCACGCCTGCCCAACCCGCGCCCAAACAGCCGCCTCAGACTACGGCTGGCTACAGGAGTTTCGATACCTTCGCGGTCAACTACCAGCATGGCGCCGGAGACGCGCGCTACTCGGCCATTCTCAAACGATACGGCCTGTTCTCGTGGAAACTGGCGGGTATCGAGTTGAACGGGTGAACCGGGCAGGTTCGTCGTCAAGCATTCACTTCCGCCTTCGCAGGCACTGCGGCATGCGCCGCGTCCTCCTGCTCGGCCGTTGATCCGACCGGCGACACGGCCACCAGGATGCTGCACGACACACGGTCCATCAGCGGTGTGTTACCCGCGCCCATCCACCACCGTGCAAGGCCCGTGCGGCAACGGTGTCCGACCACCACCAGATCCACCTGCAGGCTTTGCGCCAATCCGGCGATTTCATCGATAGGGTGACCGAACGCAAAATGGCCCTGCGCGCTCACGCCGCGCTCCGTCAGCCACTCCACGCCTTCGCGCAAGATATCCCGTGCGGCATCTTCGAAGCGCCCGCAGGCCATGTCCGTAAGCAGGCCTGCGCTTTGTGCAATGCTGGAACGCATATCCACAACGGCCAGCAGATGCGTTTCGGCCTTCAGCTCGAGCGCGAGATTTGCGCCGTCACGCAGCGCCTTTCGTCCTTCACGAGAGCCGTCGTAGCACAGCAGGATTTTTCGGTAGCTCGCCATGGTGGTTCTCCGCGCTGCTCGTGGCAGCAAAGGGCATCGAAAAAACAGTCGTCAACGTGTTGCGTGTTCTGCCCTGTGCCCAGCGGGCGACAAAACGCGTGTCGCGTTGCCGTCATCATGGTGCGTCGCTAAAACGCTTGCAACGATGGAAAACGCTAATGCATGTGCATCGCGGAAAAACTTCAAGCGTGCAGCGTGCCAGCACGCGTAACGCCTTGTCTGACGGGGCTCTGCGGGTTTGACCGGCACTTCACCACGAGCCCCGCGCAGTCACGGGATGGCGTTCATGCGCATAGGCAGTGCAGGCCATGCGCGCCGCCGCGCCGCGCTGGTGCAATCGATTAAACTAGGCAGCTTGTTTCCGTCCCGACGCCGAGTCCTCCCGCATGGCAGATGCAGCAGTGTTACCCCACGACACCCGACCGGCGGATCACGCGCCGGTACGCCCGGCTATCGAGTTTATCGATGTCGAAAAGCACTACGGCGACAAGACGGTCGTCAATGGATTGTCCTTTCACGTACAACCTGGCGAGTGTTTCGGGCTGCTCGGACCCAATGGCGCGGGCAAGACGACCACGCTCAAGATGCTGCTCGGGCTCGCAGCGCCGGATATCGGCACGATCCGCCTCGTCGATGAACCCATTCCGTCGCGCGCCCGCTACGCGCGGCGGCGCGTTGGCGTTGTTCCGCAATTCGACAATCTCGACCCGGATTTCACGGTCCGCGAAAACCTGTTGATCTTCGGCCGGTATTTCGGCATGAGCGGGCGGGAGATCGAGGCCGTGGTCCCGTCACTGCTGGAATTCGCGCGGCTCGAAAGCAAGGCGAATGCGCGGGTCGGCGAATTGTCTGGCGGCATGAAGCGGCGGCTGACGCTCGCACGTGCGCTTGTGAACGATCCCGACGTCCTGGTGATGGACGAACCGACCACGGGTCTGGATCCGCAAGCACGCCACCTGATCTGGGAACGGCTGCGCTCGCTGCTCGCGCGCGGCAAGACCATTCTTCTCACCACGCACTTCATGGAGGAAGCCGAACGGCTTTGCGACCGGCTGTGCGTGATCGAGGAAGGACGCAAGGTCGCGGAAGGCAAGCCCGATGAACTGATCGAGCGGGTGATCGGTTGCGACGTGATCGAGATCTACGGACCCGATCCGCAGGCCTTGCGCGAGGAACTCGCACCGTTCGTGGGCCGTATGGAAATCAGCGGCGAAACGCTGTTTTGTTATGTCGATGACCCTGCGCCCGTGCATCGGCGGGTGAAGGGCCGGCCGGGCGTGCGTTACCTGCACAGGCCCGCCAATCTTGAAGACGTGTTTTTGCGCCTGACCGGGCGCGAGATGGTGGACTAGCCAATGTCGAGCAAAACGCAAACAAGCGCCCCGGACATTTCCCGTCAAGCCGTGCCGAAGCCCGAACACGAGCCGTTCCTGTCATCCATGCCGGCAAACGCCTCGAACTGGATGTCGGTCTGGCGGCGCAACTACCTCGTCTGGAAAAAGCTCGCGATCGCATCGATGTTCGGCAATCTGGCGGACCCGATGATCTATCTGTTCGGCCTGGGTCTCGGACTGGGGCTGATGGTCGGCCACGTGGACGGCGTTTCGTACATCGCGTTTCTTGCGGCGGGCACGGTGGCGTCGAGCGTGATGATGTCGGCGAGCTTCGAGGCCATGTATTCCGGCTTCTCCCGCATGCACGTCCAGCGCACGTGGGAGGCGATCATGCATACGCCACTCACGCTCGGCGATATTGTGCTTGCCGAGATCGTGTGGGCCGCGAGCAAGTCCGTGCTCTCGGGTGTTGCCATCATGCTGGTGGCCGGCGTGCTCGGGTACGCGAGTTTTCCATCGATGCTCTATGCGTTACCGGTGATCGTCCTGACCGGTCTGGCGTTTTCCAGCACGGCGATGATCGTGACGGCGCTCGCGCCGAGCTATGACTTTTTCATGTTCTACCAGACGCTTGCGCTTACGCCCATGCTGCTGCTTTCCGGCGTGTTTTTTCCGCTGACGCAACTGCCCGCGCTCGCCCAGCACGTGTCATTGTTGTTGCCGTTGTCGCACGCCGTAGCGTTGATCCGCCCCGCGATGCTTGACCGGCCGCCGGAGCAACTTGTTATCCACGTCGCGGTGCTCGCGGCCTATGCAATCATCCCGTTCTTCATCTGCGCGATCCTGTTTCGCCGGCGCATGATGCGTTGACGTGTTAGCGCGTCAATGTGCCGAAGCAAAAAAGAAAGCCGCTGCAGCTTGCGCCGAGCGGCTTTCCTGCTATCAACTCATCAGCAATCCTACTTCAAACCCGGCGTGAACTCCTTATGACCGCCGAATCCAAAACGCATTGCCGATAACATCCGGTCAGCGAACGAGTTTCCATCGCGTGAACGAAAGCGCGTGTACAACGCCGCCGACAACACTTGCGCCGGCACCGCCTCCTCGATCGCCGCCTCGATCGTCCAGCGCCCTTCGCCGCTGTCGGCAACTTCGGTCGAGTACTTGTCGAGCGTGACGTTGCCCGCCAGCGCACCCGCCGTCAGGTCGAGCAGCCAAGACGACACCACGCTGCCTCGCCGCCAGACTTCGGCCACGTCGGCCAGATCGAGATCGTAGCGCTGCGCTTCGGGCAGATCTGTCGACGACTTGTGTTTCAGGATATCGAAGCCTTCTGCATATGCCTGCATCAAGCCATATTCGATGCCGTTATGCACCATTTTCACGAAGTGACCCGAGCCGACCGGCCCGACATACATGTAGCCGTTTTCAACGCGCGCGTCGCGGCCTTCCCGGTTCGGCGTCGCGGGAATATCGCCGCGCCCCGGAGCCAGCACGGAGAAGATCGGATCGAGCCGCTGCACCACATCCTTCTCGCCACCGATCATCATGCAGTAACCGCGTTCCAGTCCCCACACGCCGCCAGACGTGCCGACATCGACGAAATGAATGCCCTTTTGCTTGAGCTTCGCTGCGTGAACGATGTCGTCCTTGTAGAAGCTGTTGCCGCCGTCGATGATCGTATCGCCCGCTTCCAGAATCTCGTAGAGATCGTTCATGGAATCTTCGGTGATCTTGCCGGCCGGCAGCATCAGCCAGACCGTGCGCGGCGCGGTCAGCTTCTGAACGAGATCGCCCAGGTCGCTTGAACCCGTTGCGCCGTCAGCGACCACGGCTTGCGTTGCATCCGGATTGTGGTCGTACACCACGCAAGTCTGGTCACCGCGCATGAGGCGACGCGCGATGTTTGCGCCCATCCTGCCGAGTCCAACGATTCCAATTTGCATGACGGCTTACTCCTTATGGCTGGTTTTGACGCGTTCGATCTGCTTTTTGGCTTCTTCGTAGACATGTTCCGGCGTGAAGCCAAACTTCTTCTTCAAGTCGGCAAGCGGCGCGGATGCCCCGAACGTATGCATCACGATTTCCGAGCCCAGGCGGCCGACATACCGGTCCCAGCCAAGCGAGCCGGCCTGTTCCACGCACACGCGCGCATCGACGTCCGGCGGCAGCACGGATTCCTTGTAGTCGTTGTCCTGCTTCTCGAACACGTCCCACGACGGCATGGAGACCACGCGCGCGGCAATGCCTTCGCTCTTCAATTTCTCGTATGTCTCGATGCACACGCCCACTTCCGTGCCCGTTCCCATCAGGATGACTTCGGGCTTCTTGCCGTTATCGGCATCGGCGAGAATATAGGCGCCCTTGTGCACGCCTTTCGCCGATGCGTATTTAGAGCGGTCGAACGTCGGCATGGGCTGGCGCGATACGACAATGCAAGCCGGCGTTTGCGGTTGCGCCAGCGCGAAACGCCACGCTTCGCCCACTTCGTTCGCATCGCCCGGACGGAACGTGCTCAGGCCGGGCACGCCACGCAAAGACGCCAGTTGTTCGATCGGCTGATGCGTCGGACCATCCTCGCCCACGCCGATGGAATCGTGCGTGAAAACGTAGACCACGGGCACTTCCATGATTGCCGAGAGCCGGATGGGCGGCTTCATGTAGTCGCTGAAAATCAGGAACGTCGAGCCATAGGGCCGCAGGTTCGACAGCGCGATGCCATTGCAGATCGCGCCCATCACGTGTTCGCGAATGCCGAAATGCAGGTTGCGGCCTGCATAGTTGTCGTATTCGAAGCTGCCCGCGCCTTCGAATTTCAGATCGGTTTTCGTCGATGGAGACAAATCCGCCGAACCGCCGATCATCCACGGAATCCGCTTGGCGATGGCGTTCAACACCTTGCCCGACGACTCGCGCGAGGCCACGCCTTTGGCGTCGGCATCGAAGACCGGAATGTCGGCGTCCCAGCCTTCCGGCAATTCATGCGCTTCGATCTGAGCGAACTCTTTTGCCAGTTCCGGATACTTACTGGCGTATTCATCGAAGCTTTTCTGCCACGCTTCGCGCGCCGCTTTCCCACGTGCGCCAATGCCTTCGTTGAAATGCTCGTACACGCCATCCGGCACGAGGAAGCTCGCGTCCTCCGGCCATCCATAGGCTTTCTTCGCGAGCTTGATTTCATCGACACCCAGCGGCTCGCCATGCGCCGCCGACGTATCCTGCTTGTGCGGCGCGCCCCAGCCAATAATGCTCTTCACCACGATCAGCGTGGGCTTGTCCGTACTCGCCTTGGCCTGATTCAGCGCGGCTTCCAGTGCGCCGGCGTCGTTGGCGTCGTCCACGTGAAGCGTGTTCCAGTGATAGCCCTTGAAGCGCGTTTCCACGTCGTCGCTATACGCCAGATCCGTGTGCCCTTCAATCGTCACGCGGTTGCTGTCGTAGATCCAGATCAGGTTCGACAACTTCAGGTGCCCGGCCATGGAAGCCGCCTCGTGCGAAATGCCTTCCATCATGTCGCCATCGCCGCATAACGTGTACACGCGATAGTCGAAAATCTTCGCATCCGGCTTGTTGAAATGCGATTCATACCAGCGCGCGGCCATGGCCATGCCAACGCTGTTTCCCAGGCCCTGCCCGAGCGGGCCGGTCGTGGTTTCCACGCCGGTGGTCATCCGGTATTCCGGGTGTCCCGGCGTCTTGCTGTCCAGTTGCCGGAAGTGCTTGATGTCGTCGAGAGATACCGCCGGAGCGCCAGTCGCCTTGCCCGCGTGATCGACGGCCTTGACGCCCGTCAAATGCAGCAGCGAATACAGCAGCATGGAAGCGTGCCCCACCGACAAGACGAAGCGGTCGCGATTGGGCCAGAGCGGCTCGGTCGGGTCATAACGCAGATGGTTTTGCCACAGATGAAATCCAACTGGCGCCAGCGCCATCGGCGTTCCGGGGTGCCCCGAATTGGCTTTTTGCACTGCGTCCATGGACAGCGTGCGGATGGTGTTGATGGCGAGGGTGTCGAGATCGGACGAATTCGAGGGGGTTTGCGGCATGAGCGACGACTCCTTTTGCGTAGGGCGCGCTGAGGCACAAGAGGCGCCACAGCGGGCAACCGGGTCTTTCGAGCAAGTGTAGTGCCATGAGAACTGGCGCGTCACCAAAGAACAGCGAAGCGCGCGCCGCAAAAGGCGCGGCGCGGCTTATGACAGACGATTACGGCACTTACTAAGACAACAACTTTACGCTTGAAACCATGCAAAAACGACGCGGGAGGTAATTTTTCGTGGCCGCCACGGTTGAGCGTAGCGGCCATGCATGACAATTTTTGGCGAACCGGTCAGGGCGCAGGGTTGGGCTGGAGTTCGTGAATGGCGTCGATTTCCGCGAGGATCTCATCGGACAATTTCACGTCAACGCTGCCGATGTTCTCGTGCAATTGCGCAAGCGTCGTGGCGCCGATCAGCGTGCTGGTCGTGAACGGACGGCTGTTCACAAACGCGAGCGAAAGCTGCGCCGGGCTCAGTCCATGGCGACGGGCGAGCGCCACATAAGCACTGACCGCCTTGACCGCGTGCGGCTTGCTATAGCGCTGAAAACGCTCGAACAAGGTAATGCGCGCGCCGTCCGGACGCGCGCCGCCTTCATACTTGCCGGAAAGCCAGCCGAAAGCCATGGGTGAATATGCAAGCAGCCCAACGCCTTCCTTGTGCGTGAATTCCGAAAGCCCTGCCTCGAACGTGCGGTTCACCAGGCTATATGGATTCTGGATGCTGACAATGCGCGGCAGGCCGAGTTTATCGGCGGCCTTGAGAAACTGGGCGACACCCCAGGGCGTCTCGTTCGATACCCCCACATAACGGATCTTGCCCGCTTTCACGAACTCGCCGAGCACGCTTAGCGTCTCTTCTACCGGCACCGTAGATTCGTCCTCGATCCACGGATAATTCGCGCGCCCGAACGTCATCGTGCTGCGGTCCGGCCAGTGCAACTGGTACAGATCGACGTAATCCGTTTGCAGCCGTGCAAGGCTGGCATTGATGGCTTCTGTCAGGTTCTTCCGGTCGAACCGGTTGTCTTCGCCGCGGATATGACGCGGGTTATGCGGCTGACGCGCGGGGCCCGCAATCTTCGTCGCCAGCACGATCTTGTCGCGCGACGCCGGATGCGCACGCAGCCATGTGCCGATGTATTCTTCCGTGCGCCCTTGTGTTTCAGGGCGCGGCGGGACCGGATACATTTCGGCGGCGTCGATCAGATTGATGCCGGCGGCGAGCGCGGCATCGATTTGCGCGTGCGCGTCGGCTTCCGTATTCTGTTCGCCCCAGGTCATCGTACCCAGTCCGATCAGGCTGACATTGACATCCGTTCCACCGAGTTTCCGGTACTCCATCGTATGCTTCCCCATGGTTATGTTCAGGTTTGAGGCCGTGATTCGACGCTTCGGCCAGACGCCGAAACTACCATAGCGCGCGCCTTGCTGCAGCGCCTGTCCGGCAAGGTCCATCACTTGCTTGCGATCGCCCTACAAACCAGCGTCCGAGAAAAGTCTTTAATGCGCAACCTCGATTTCAGTTCCTGGCAAGCCTTGCTGTCCACGCTGCTCGGGCTAGCCGTGATCACGCTGATCGGCGTCGGTATCCGGCTCTTGCTCATGCAAACCGTGCAGCAACGGCGCGAGCGCGAAAACCGGCAGATAAACGAAAGGCTGCGCACGCTCATTGCCGCGTACAAGACCCTCGGCGGTTCCTTTACTGGCAACCTTGCCGTCGATCCTGCCCATCTGCGCGACTTGAAGCGTGCAGCGATGGCCGTCCCTGCTGCGGCGGAAGCGGCACTGCCCACCCCTCCTGAAAACGCTGCGACGACGGACGAACTCGCGAAGGCGAATTATTCCAGCCGCTCGGACCGTTCCCGGCGCATTCGCGATGCAGTCGAAGTGGCGCTGGCCGACATCATTCTGCTAGGCACCGAAGAACAGGTTCGATTGGCTGCTAAAGCCGCCCGGGAAATGACGGAGGGGCAAACCATCCATACGGCGGAACTGGTCATTTCGCTGCGCAACTTCATCCGCGAGGTTCTCGATCTTGAGCCCGTTCACCGCGGCATAACGATTCCAGAACAAGGTCCTGCACGGCTTTCGGGCTCGAAGCCAAAGGACGGTGGCCGGGACGGCGGAGGCGCACAAGGTAACAAGGGGCTTGGCGGTGGCGGAAGTGGAGGCGGAGGCGGCATCGGTGGATCGGGCTCGGATAGCGGCTCTGCGCATCACGCCGAAGAGGACGACATGCATCGCCCTTGAAGCCGCCCGGCGCAATGGAGCCACACGACCCCTGAGTGGCGTCAACTTCGCGAAGCTGCATCAGGCATTGCGCGGTTGCCGTCAATCATCGACCGGATCATGACGGTCAATGGTCCCAGTTCAAACGGCTTCGTGACGACCGACATTCCCTGCTCCAGAAACCCCTTTCCAACGACGGCATGTTCAGCGTAACCCGTCATGAAAATCACCGCGAGCCCAGGACATCTGACGCGCGCGGCATCCGCCAGTTGCCGGCCGTTCATGCCGCCCGGAAGGCCGACGTCGGTCAGAAGCAGATCGATCTTGCGGCCGGATTCGAAGACTTTCTGTCCATCGACGCCGCTTGCGGCGGACAGGACAACGTAGCCCTCGGCCGTCAATGACTCGACGATGATCTCCCGAATCGTTTCCTCATCTTCGACTACCAGCACGCATTCTCCATCCGCGTGCATCTTGAGGTGTTCGGGCGAAGCTCGCGCCGATTCGGTATCGATGCCTCCAGAATACCTGGGAAGATACAGGCTCATGGTCGTTCCGCGGCCTATCTCCGAAGCGACGTGCACCTGCCCTCCCGATTGACGCACGAAGCCGTAGACCATGGACAATCCAAGACCGGTGCCCTGACCCATCGGCTTGGTCGTGAAGAACGGATCAAACGCGCGGGAAATTGTCTCGGGCGACATGCCGCAGCCGGTATCCGTCACGCCGATGGAAATATATTGGCCAGGGGCCAAGTCCAGTTGGGCTGCCGCGCTTGCGTCGAGCCATTTGTTGGCCGCCTCGATGGTCAACTTTCCGCCGGCGGGCGTCATGGCGTCTCGCGCGTTGATGCATAGATTCAACAACGCATTTTCCAGTTGCGACGCATCGACCTTCGTGAGCCAGAGATCGCCTGCACCAGCCACGTCGACACTGACGGACGGACCCACCGTCCAGCTGATCAGGTCTTCGAGGTTGCCGATCAACCGGTTCACATCCATTGGCTTGGGGTCGAGCGTCTGACGCCGGGAGAACGCGAGCAGCCTTTGAGTGAGTGAAGCCGCGCGCTTGACGGAATCCTTCGCCATGCCAATGTAACGCTGCGCGTTTTCAGTATCGCCCTGTTTCAGGCGCATCTCCAAAACCTCCATACTGACGCTCATGGAGGCCAGGAGGTTGTTGAAGTCGTGCGCGATCCCACCGGTCAGTTGTCCAATTGCCTCCATCTTCTGGGATTGACGAAACCGCTCCTCGATTTCCATCAGTGCGCGGGTTCGCTCCTGCACTCTCTGCTCGAGCGATTCGTTGGCGGCACGAAGTCTCAACTCGCTTTCCTGCAGATCCAGAATCCCCCGTGCACGTTCCACCGCAGTGCGCGTGCGAAGCGCAACTTCCCGCATGAAGGTGGTCTCGGTCTCGGTCCAGTCCCTTTGTTGCGCGTGATTGACAAACAGCACGGCGACCAGAACACCCTTTTCGACCACGGGGACGTTCATGAAAGAGCGGGCACTCTTGCTCTCAAGGGCCGCCGCCGCAAAGCTGGTCCTCGGATCTTCCCGGACGTCCGCGATCCTGATGAATTCGTTCTTCTTGAGACTGTCGATAAACGAACCATATTCGCGCAGCGGCGTCACGCCCGCCAGCGTCTCGATGCCGAGAGCCGTCCAGTCCCGTTCCACGTGCAACGTTTCGGCAATCGGGTCGATCGTACCGTACCCCACGCGGCTGACTTGCAGCGCCTCCCCCAAAACACGGCAAGCGGCAAAGCTGAATTCCTCCGGTGTACCCAGTGTCTGAAATTCGTCGCTCAAGCGAAGCAGCGCAAGATGGAATGCGTGAACCTGCGTCCGGTCGGTGACGTCGTAACCTTCCACGAAAATGCCGGTTATGGTGCCATCGGAATCGCGCAGTGGCTGAAAGACGAAATCGACGAACCACTCAACAACAGGGCCGCCCGCAACGGTCTGCACAGCATATTTGGCGCTGAACGCGGAATAGGCCTCGCCCGTGTTGAAAACCTTGTCAAGCAATTCACCGTAGCCTTGCGCCTGAGCATCTGGTAACGCGTCGGCGACGGTACGGCCCAAGATCGGCCTGTCCCCCACCAGTCGCAGATAATTCGCATTGGCCCGCACAATCCGATGAGTCGGGCCTTCAAGTATCGCCATGAAACTCGGTGATTGCTCGAAGAGCGTGGTCAGCAGTTCGGCGGGCTCCCCACTTGAGCCCGGGTCGGGAAGCACTCTACAAAGAACAGCTTTCTCATTGGACATTAAGGCAAATCCTGGATGGCGGTGCGCAGGTTCCAATTGCGCGAACGACTTGATGAATGCAGGAAAACGGCCGTCGCCTGATCATATCAGCGGCGCCGTTCGCCCCAAAGTAGCATCCCGCGCTGCTCACTATTGCCCTGAGGACGGCTGTGGCTCGCAACTTGTCGTGCGCTTTCCCGGCTTGATCGGCTTATTGCAATACCGGCGGCGCAGAACCTGCCCCGACAAGATCAGCATCCATCAAGCGGCGGTTATTTTGAGGCTGATCCGGTAAAAATCACGGTTCCTCGTTACCTTTTCGCTTATATGAACGGTTTTGGAACGTTGGGACCAATGATTGCGGTATTAACACAGCCATCGTGAAAATAATATGGTCGAAACGCGTGCTTCGCATGTCGTTGTCGACTAGCGGCAGAATGTGAAAATACAAAAAGTCAGACACTACGGGGTCTGGTCAATCCGGCAAGTACCTGTCAACGGGCATATTCCCAAGGTCCTGGTCGTCGACGACAATCAATGTGCAGCAGATGCCCTGTTTGCTTATATGTCATTGGAACGACTGGATTGCCGTGTCGCATATGGCGGTCGAGCGGCCGTCGATATTGCTGGCGAATGGACACCACATATCGTCCTCATGGACATCTCGATGCCAGAAATAAATGGCTTTGAGGCGGCTCGATTTCTTCGATGCCGCCCGGCAACCCAGGACATCGCGATAATCGCATTCACAGCGTTAGACGAAGCGACTGTGCGAAAACAGGCGCCCAACACCGAATTCGACGGGTATTTTCAGAAGGGACAACCGCCCTCCCTGCTACTCGCGCTTATGCAAACGATGATCGCTCCGGCGTCCCATCCAATTGCTTGAGGCGGACACGCTCACAGAGTTTCAGTGACTGAGAATCTTCTGTGTTTCGACAATCAGTCTTTCGCCAAATCGGATCTGATCATCACACAATCGGTCTCCAGGAGATGAGGGAAATGCCCGGAATTATTGGGCACAAATGCGCTGAGGGAAAACCCACAACGCTCATATACGGTAATTGCTTCACGGAAGTCCACGGAATCAGTGTACAGCTTCGCGATCGCCAATTCGCTTTGCAGCCCGACGAATTGCCGCATGATGTTCTCCGACGATTTTACGATCTTGACATCGAAGCCCTGAGTATCCATCTTTAAAAATGGCCTTTTGAACAAATACTTCGCGCGCAATCGTTGAAGAGCGGTCTCCAGACGTTCCGTTCTCACCGCGACAGTCTCGATAACCGAATTCATTCCACGAAAAAGCTGAACGTCTTCGTGGCTTGGCATGCTTAAGGAACTGAACTCGCTGGCACGCATAACGTTGAACTGCGCCTCGCCGTCCTCCTCCGAAACAGCAATCTCGTCGACGATCCACTTATCGTCGCCCTTCGCATGGTCACGCGCAATACGGGCGTCGTGCGGATTCGGTTCAAATGAAAATATAAATCCCTTATAGCCCGCTTTCTTTCTCAGCATCGTGGCGTACTGCCCTTGATTGGCACCTATATCGAATACGCAATCCACGTCCAGGTAAGTCAGCAATTTTGACAGATGAGTTTGCTCCCAAATCGGATAAAGCTTCCGCTTGTCGACAAGCGTCGTGTTTTTGATCAAAGCTGAAACTCTCTTCGGAAGTCTCTGGGCTCGCTGGAACACATGCATAGAAACTAAGCCTCCGTGTTATTCGGAATATGATTGGATCTGATTGCATTTTGTTCACGAGCGGATTTCATTAAAACCATTTTCGAGTTGGCGAAGCTGGTTCTATAAAAGATTGACTATCGTGAGCAGTTTCTTACCTTGGCAGGGGCGTACACAGTTGCCACCAAGCAAATGCCAGCGCCCTTCTGCGAACCGTCGGAGCCACACCGAGTGGCGATTTCGTCGTATGCTCGAACTATGCCTCACGTTCTTGAGAAAGGGATAGATTAGCCGTCAGTCTGGTAAGACAAATCGCCTTTGCCGAAAACAATGCTTTAAAGGCCGATAAAGTTGAATGCGGTGCAGCATTAAGTATGCTTTTTGTAAGGATTTGGGGATTATTTATTTCGTCGGGATATTATTCAGCGTATTGCAGCATGTTTGATTTTCATTGCTTCGGTTTCAGCAGGAGATTTAATTTTCGCAACTGTTAAAAATGTGCAAGTCCACATACAAGCCAACGCGGCTCTTCAAAACGTTGCACTGCGGATTCGTGTTATCCACATACGTTTGAATCGAAGCCCATTGTTGTTAGCCAGGCGTGTATGAGCGACGCTGTGACCGATCAGCAATGCCGTGGACCAAGAAAATTGGTGATTGATAGCGGTAGGAAAGGTCGGGCGGAAAGCAAAAAAGCCCACGGTTAGATGGGCTTTTTTGCAGAGTAACCAAGCGGCTAAAAACACTGCTAAGTCATTGAATCTTTTGGGGTGGCTGATGGGGCTCGAACCCACGACAACAGGAATCACAATCCTGGACTCTACCAACTGAGCTACAGCCACCACTGACTTACTTCTTCTCTACCGCAACAAAACCTGCTTGCTGAATCGAGAGACGAGATTATACGAACAAAGATTCGGTTTGCCTAGTCCTTATTCGACCATTTCGATCGATTCACGTAGATGCGTGCGCGCTTCGTCGAAAATGGCCAGATCGCCGGTGGCAAGTCTGCGACTATCCGACAACACACGACGCCAGCCACGCGCACCCGCCACACCGCGATACAAGCCGAGCGCGTGGCGCGTGATACCGCCGAGATAGGTTCCGCGCGCCACTTCCTCGCGCGCATATTCGATCAATCCGGCCTCGATCTCTTCCCGGGAAAGAACGGTTGTAGACGCCCCGTAAAAACGCGCATCCACACCCGCCAGCACGTATGGATTGTGATAAGCCTCGCGGCCGAGCATGACGCCATCGACGTGCTTGAGATGTTCTTCCACCTCGTCGAGCGTCTTGATGCCACCGTTAATCGATATTTCCAGATGCGGAAAATCGCGCTTCAACTGATACGCGTACTCGTACTTCAACGGTGGAATCTCGCGGTTTTCTTTCGGGCTCAAGCCCTTCAAAACCGCGTTGCGTGCGTGGACGATAAACACTTCACAACCGGCATCGGCCACGGTACCGACGAAGTCACGCACGAACGCGTAGTCTTCTACGGCATCCACGCCGATCCGATGTTTCACCGTGACTGGAATTTGTACAGCGTCGCGCATCGCCTTCACGCAATCGGCGACAAGTTGCGGTTCATTCATCAGGCATGCGCCGAACGCACCGCGCTGGACGCGCTCGGAAGGACAACCGCAGTTCAGGTTGATCTCGTCGTAGCCCCATTGCTCGCCGAGCTTCGCGCTATGGGCGAGGTCGGCCGGTTCGCTGCCGCCAAGCTGCAAGGCGACGGGAGCTTCGCCGGGCGTGAACGCGAGATGCCGCGCAACGTCGCCGTGCAGCAAGGCGCCGGTCGTGACCATCTCGGTGTAAAGCCACGCGTGGCGGGAAATCATGCGATGGAGCGAACGGCAATGCCTGTCCGTCCAATCCATCATCGGGGCCACCGAAACCCGGCGCGGGCTGAATTTTGATGCTGTCGACATGAAAACTGCTGCATTCGGGATGTGAGGCGCGATATTTGCGCCGAATGCGTAATTTTACCGTAACACCCGGAATGCGACTGAGAACTGCAGCGCGGTATGTTCCATCGACAAATACCTCGAATCTTCTGCGGTCGGTGCTGTCACAAAAGCAAATGGAAGCGCTCTGCACAGCACGTTCGGCATGCACGCCGCCCCGGAGATACCTATGAATTCCAGTACCCTTAGAAAATCATCTGGCGCTGCGTTGGTTGCGGCAACACTTCTCGCCGGCGCTACCTGTGTGCAAGCTCAGAGCGCAAAAGCCGCCGACTCCGCGTCCATGGTCAAGCCGCCACCTGCCACGTCCGACGCTCCAGGCGCAGGCGGGGCGCGCCCCAGCAACCCGGACAACATGCCGACCAAGCGCCCGGCGTTGCCCGCCAATAGCGACCGGATGCTGCACAACAATCCGGCCAGCGACGCCATCGCAAAGTAGCGACAAACACCGTCGCGTTGCATCTGCGGCAAAGCCGCCGCTGATTGCACCATAACGCGGCATGCCCGCCCCTATAATGACGCCACTCCAAAAAATCGGCGCGGCCGCGGCTCGCGTCCCAAGCGGTGTTTTTAATGCAAAAAGTCATTTTGCCGTTCGTCGCGGGCTTTCTCGCCGCCCTGTTCTTTCGTGAACCGACAATTGCGCTATTGCATGCGGCTGGCGTAATAGATGCCGCCGGTTATTCCACGGCCCCGTTTTTGCCGCTGGGCATTCCGGAATTCATCGTGGCGGCATTGTGGAGCGGATTTTTCGGCATTCTGATGGCGTGGCTGCTGCGTGTTGCGCCAGACCGCTCCGCACCGTGGATCGGCGCGCTGGTGTTCGGCGGGATCGTGCTTACTGCGGCGAGCGTGTTCGTGCTCGATCCGGTGCGCGGCATCTGGCCAAGCGGCAACATGCTGCCGCGCCTCGCGCTCGGATTTGCGTCGAATGCAATGTGGGGCTGGGGCGCGCTCGTCTTCATGCGCGCCTTCACGGCCGGCAGCGACGCGGATTAATCCGCAAGATGGCCAAGCGGATGACCCGCTTCGGCCCAGGGGCTCTCGAACATCCGCAGCACCGCCTCGGGCGTTACGTGTTCCACGTGCGTCACCTTCCACTTCGGCTGATTGTCCTTGTCGACAATGCGCGCCCGGATGCCTTCCATCACGTCGCCATGATGAAACGTCGCACGCGTGAGCCCGAGGTCGCGCCGAAGCGTCTCGGCCATGGTCGACGTTTTTGCCCGATCGATCAATTCCAGCGATACATCGATGGACAGCGGCGAGCGCTCGCGTAACTCGGCCGCCACATGCGCCGCCCATTCGTGCTCGGCGCCGCTTGTGGCGCTCTCGAGCGACTTCAGACACGCCGCGCCGTTGCCCGATGCAAAATGCTTGTCGATATACGCGCGATTGCGCGCAAGCTCACTTTCCCCCCCTGCGTCAGGCCGCCCTTCTCCCTCGATAAACCGTACAACCTCCCCGCCCGACGCGAAACTCTGCTGCTTGAGCGTACCAACGAGCGCGGCGAGCTCATCTTCGTCCATGTAGACATCGGCGAGATGGGCGTAGAGGGCATCCGCTGCGTCGATGGTCGCGCCCGTCGCCGCGAGATAACGCCCAATTGCGCCAGGCGTGCGTGCGAGAAACCAGCTCACGCCAACATCCGGAAACAAGCCGATACGCGTCTCCGGCATCGCCATCCTGGTCGAGCCCGTCACCACGCGCAGACCGCCCGTATGGCGCGCGCCTTGTGAAATGCCCATTCCGCCGCCCATTACCACGCCGTTGAGCAACGCGATATACGGCTTCGGATACGTAAAGATCGCGTGATTCAATTGGTATTCATCGGTGAAAAATTCATCGATGGCTTCGCGCTCGCCGGCCTTCGCCGACTGATACAGAAACCGGACATCGCCACCCGCGCAAAACGCTCTGCCATGCCGACTATAAATAACCACGGCGTGCACCGATTCGTCGTCGCGCCAGGCGTCAAGCGCGCCATGAATGGCATGGATCATCGGCGTGGAAAGCGCATTGAGCGCCTTCGGCCGGTCCAGCGCAATAAAACCAATGCCCCGCGCGCGTTCAATATGTATTTCGTCGATGGTCTCGTTCATGTGCAATACGGGTTCGGTGATTTCAAAGGGAACTGGAAAGTATGGCCATAGGGGTCAAACGGCGCGTGAGCCTGATGACCGCACCGGCTTTTTTCCGACGCCTGACAGACAAAGTTCAAGCGTTGAATCAATAAGCGCGTCAGTCGGCGTAGAAAGATATTTCGCCGCAGTCAAACTCAGCGACACAATGCCATGCAATGCCGTCCACAAGGTTTCAGCGGCAGCCGGCGACAGATTGAACGGCGCAAGCGCCTTCGCGAAAACCGAAAGGGGCGTTTCACCAGATATCGCCGTGTCGCTGAATATCGCCACGGTGTAAGCGCAATTCTGCATGAAAATCAGCCGGTACACTGCCGGATGCGTACGCCCAAATTCAACATAACCATGCGCCATCGACTTCACGCGCTCCAGCTCGTCGGCAATCGAGTCGCAGGAATGCAGCGCGGCGAGCAACCTGGCATAACCCTCTGCACCAAGCGCGTGAGCAATCGCATCGCGTCCGGCAAAATGTAGATAAAGCGAAGCGGGCGAATAGCCGACAACCTCCGCGAGTTTGCGCATGGAGAGCGCGTCAAAACCCTGGCGCACTACGATTGCGCGAGCGGCGTCAAGGATATGGCTGCGAAGCAGCGGTTGATCGGACGAATGTGGTTTTTGACTGGCCATCAGCGCATTTTCCGCCAGGTGACCGTCAAGTCAATTGAAACCTGAACGCTGTTTAGTACGAAACGGCGCCCGGAGGAAAATGACCGCTTTTCAAAAGCACGGGCGCACCTCGCGTAACCGATAAATGTTCCCGCGCCACCGCTTCGATTTTCGGACGAGCGGCATGGAATGCGCGAATCCAGCCGTTGCTATCGCAACTCTCCACGCCGAAATGATCCTCCAGTGCTTCAACCGAGATCGCGCACGGCACGCGCTCGCCGTCGACCAACGCAGGAAAGACCACGGTGAGATTCGCATCGCGATACGCGGGCGCGTCTGCCGGAAACTGGATGTTCATGATTGCCTCGGACGCAAGAAACAGAAGAACTTTGACATGAATCGCAGCGGACGGCTTCGGCCGGCCCTATGCCGTATTCATGCAATCGCGAACCATCTCGGCCGGCACATCGACAATCTTCAGCGAGACCGCATCACGATCGGCGTAGTCGAACTTCAGATGCCGGCTCATGTCCCTCACGTGCTCGCAAAACCGCTGTTGGGCGGGCTCGCTCGCGAGATCGAAAAGGCTCAGCGCGTCGGCTTCAAAGCGGTAGTGCACGCCCCAGGCGATATTGCCCGGCTGCCCGGCCGTGCCGCTCGTACGCCAGCTCACAAAAAGGCAGGGCTTCGCGTCCGTGCCAATCTCGCTGATATCCGCGCCGCTCGGAAACAGGTCGAGCAGCGCCTCGGCCACGCAGCGCATCGCCGGGTGACGGATGTTGAGCGTGCGCATCAGGTATTTTGCAACAATCTGTCGATGTAGGCGCGCGCTGCATCTTCGACCTGGCTGAGTGCCTCGTCTTCTGTCGCAAAGCGTTGTCTCCCGCCCAGATCGACCATGGTTTCGAACCGGTGCACATTGTCCGGGCCGCCCTGCGCGACATTGACGGTGCCGACATAAATGGGCGGCGCCGGTTGATCATCACTTTGTCCGGGCGCGGGCGTAAGACGTGCAGCCGCACTGATGTAATACCCGCGATACGGGCCTGTAACGCGTTCTGCCATGGTTGTCCTCTCGTAGTTTTATGGAACGTTTATTCGATGTACATGGACCGTAAGGTCTGCCAACCTGCAATTAGTTCGTGTTCGTTGCATCCGGTTGCATTTTCTTCCGGTATTGCGCGAACGTTGGGGACGATAAAACGATCAATTGATTACCGGCGCTAAAAGCCTGCCAACGATTACCGCAAGGCCCGCGCCAGCCATTCAGGCGTTGTTGATGTGCATCAAGAACAGTGCTTTTTCCAGCGACTGTGCGCTTGTGGGAAAATGCGGCACGAACATGCCCGGAGCACAATCCGGCGCTTGGCAACCAAAGGAAGAGAATGAAGCAATTTGCATGGCGCATGCCGCCCGACAAATCCATTGTTCGCGCGCTGCAGAGCGTGGGCGCGGCACTTTCGACCGCGTGCCTGTTGAGTCTTGGCGGCTGTGCATCGTCCAACGATGCTTCGCTGATCCATCTGCCCGACGGCCAATCCGGCTACGCGATCAACTGCAGCGGCGCCGACGCCAGCACCACGTGGGCAAGCTGCTACGTCATGGCCGGCGACAAGTGCGGTGCGACCGGCTACACGATCGTCTCGAAGGACAACGAGGAAGGCGGTCCAACGGGCGGCGGCATTACGAACGTGATATCGGCAAATGTAAAAAATCGGTCGATGGTCGTTCGCTGCAATTGAATCCCGGCGTCCGCCGCCAGCAATCGCTAATGCGGACTGACCTTTGAAAACACGTTCAACACGATCACGCCCGCCACGATCAGGCTCATGCCGAGCACGGCGGGCAGATCGGGGATTTGCTTGAACAGGAGCGCTGCAACCAGCGTGATCAGCACGATGCCCGCCCCTGACCAGACGGCGTACACAATGCCGACCGGCAGTGACTTGAGCGTGAGCGAGAGCAAGTAGAACGAGATGCCGTAGCCGATCACCACGATCACAGCTGGCACCAGCCGCGAGAAGCCCTCCGACGCCCGCAAGGCCGATGTCGCCACGACCTCGGCAACAATCGCGATGGCGAGCAGCGCGTATGCGGAAGTTCGCATCGTTTACACCTTGTCCGATGCAAGCGCGAGCGTGCCTGCATCGTGCCCGAGCACGGCGCATAACGCTTCGACCACGAACTCATGATCCTTTCGTTGCGGCAAGCCCGACACCGTCACTACGCCTATCACGCCTGCGCCTTGCACGGTCAGTGGAAACGCACCGCCGTGGGAAGCGAATTCAGCGGCGGGGAGTGAGTATTTATCGGCGAGTGTTGCGGATGCCTGTTGAAGCCCCAGGCCAATTGCATACGAACTCACGCGAAAATGCTCGACCGTGCGCGCCTTGCGCTGCGCCCAGCGGACGTTGTCGGGCGTGGCGCCATCGAGTGCGCAAAAAAACAGCGGCTGCCCGAAGGTGCGTACGTCGATCACCATTGCCAAGCCTCGCGCCACCGCCATCTCGCGAAGTTGAGAGCCAAGCTGCCATGCGCGGTTGGAATCGAAGTGCGGAAAGACGAGGGTTTTTTCCTGGTGCGCGATGGTTTGCAGGTCTTTAAGAATATCCATAGACGATGTTTCCGTATGCAAGTGTGAGTAGAACGAGTCGAATGCATAAATTGTGACACGACTTCAATAGCAGGCTTGTGTATGTACGTCATTCAAATGCACGTCGACGACGAGTACGTCATTTGACCAATCAGTTTTGAGATTCAGCCAACGCCTCAATAGCTCTTAATTTTCTTTGAGTTAATCGATATATCTGGTTAATGCTGCATGCCAACGTGTTGTTTAAATTGCACCGCCTGCTGAATTAGGACAATACTCATTCGAGCATTTCGTCCGGCTCAGTAGAGTTCAAAGCTTTGTCCACAAAGCCATTGGCGGGTCCATTCGGACTCGATACCGGCGCTGATCCCGACACGCAACGAACGATTTCGTTTGCGTGCTCGTGTCTTGGACACGGATCAACTCTACGCAGGAATGCAAAATGAACAAGGTTTATAAGTCCGTCTGGAACGAATCGATTGGCGCTTGGGTGGCGGCTTCGGAAAATAGTCCAACTCGCGGCAAGTCCTCAGCGAAAAAATTGGCGGTAAAGGTCGCGTCCGCTTCGGCCGCCTTGGGAGCAACTGTGGGGATGCTGTCGCCAATCAGCGTCCTGGCACAAAACGCGCCCTATCTGGGTAGTGAGGACAATGGTGTCGACACCTGTTCAAGAGCTGGATCCAACATGCAACCCTGTGAAGCCTGGAGTTCAGGCTTCACAGCTGTTTCTGGAAGCCGTCTCGCCTACCTCACCTCTCTTAACGGAACAAGTGAAGGCGGCGTTTGGGCTGGAAACTTGTCGTCCGGTTTGTTTTACGGCAGCGGACCGGGAGGAACGAACGGAGTCGTGATCGACGCTTCCGGCACTACAGTATCGGGCACTGATCTGACACTGCGCTCGACGAACGGCGTCAACGTATCGTCGGGAAAAATCATCAACGTCGCAGCAGGCACGTCGAGTACCGACGCTGTCAATCTGGGGCAATTGTCTCCGCTTGTCACGGCGCTCGGAGGCAAGGCTGCCTTGGATAGCAAGGGCGCAATGACCGCACCGAGCTACACCATCGGCGCAAAAAGTTACGACAACGTAGGCGACGCCTTGACTGCTCTTTCCGCTGCGTCCGGAACGAACAAGTACTTCCACGTCAACTCGACACTGGAAGATTCGACCGCCGTGGGAACGGAGTCAGTCGCAATCGGCGGTGAGGCAGCGGCAAACAGCAACGGCGACATTTCGATCGGCTCCTATTCAAGCGCGACGGGAAGCAGTGATTCATCTGGATCGGCGATCGCTATCGGGACGCACGCCGAAGCAAGCACCATGCAAACACTGGCGCTCGGCACATCTGCAACGGCCGCGTCAAACGGCGATGTCGCGATCGGAACACTCGCGCAGGCCACAGGTACCGGAGCTTACGGTTCAGCAACAGCCGTAGGCTTCAGCACTATTGCAGACGGCAAACTGGCTTCTGCGCTGGGCTATCGTGCGACAGCGACGGGTGCTAACTCAGTCGCACTGGGTGCCAACTCGGTAGCCGATCTGGATAACACCGTTTCGGTCGGCAGTTCCACCAAGCAAAGAAGGATCGTCAACGTTGCAGCCGGTACCCAAGCGTACGACGCAGTCAACGTGACGCAGCTTCAGAGCGTGACCGCCCTGCTTGGCGGAGGAGCGAAAGTGAACGCCGATGGCACGGTTCAGGCGCCGACCTATACCGTTGCAGGCGCACAGGCCGGGACCGTAGGCGATGCAATTTCCAAGATCGATTCGGAACTTTCCAACAAGGTCGCGTATGACACGGCCGACAAGTCGCAGGTTACGCTCGGTGGCGTCGGTGCCGCAAATCCAACCAAACTGACGAACCTGAAAATTGGCGACCTCAGTTCGACCAGCACGGACGCCATCAATGGCTCGCAGTTGTACTCGACCAATCAGCGCGTAGGCTCGCTCGAAACGTTCGAGACGAACATCAACAACGGCGGCGGCATCAAGTACTTCCACGCGAACTCGACGCTTGCAGATTCATCGGCGACAGGCACGGATTCGGTGGCCATCGGCGGCGCGGCGTTGTCCTCGGGCAAGAACTCGGTCGCACTCGGTTCTAACTCGGTGGCGGATCGCGATAATACGGTTTCAGTCGGCGCAGCGGGCAAAGAACGCCAGATCACCAACGTGGCAGCGGGTACGGCTTCGACAGATGCAGTCAATCTGGGTCAATTGACGGCTGTCTCGAATAACGTCGACACGCTCGGCAGCTTCGCGGTCAAGTACGACACGGACGCAAACGGTGCGCCGGACTACCAGAAGATCACGCTTGGCGGTGCAGGCGCCACGAAGCCTACGCTATTGACCAACGTCAAGGCCGGTGGACTGAACGCGGACAGTACCGACGCCGTGAACGGTTCGCAGTTATTCGCCACGAACACGAACGTCGCGGCACTGCAGGACTTTACGAACAACATCAGCAATGGCGGCGGCATCAAGTACTTCCACTCCAATTCGACGCTTGCCGATTCATCGGCTACCGGTGCGGATTCAGTGGCGATTGGCGGCGCGGCTGTTTCCTCGGGCAAGAACTCGGTTGCGCTCGGCTCTAACTCGGTGGCGGATCGCGACAACTCGGTGTCGGTCGGCGCAGCGGGCGGCGAGCGTCAGATCACCAACGTGGCAGCGGGCACCGCTTCCACCGATGCCGCCAACGTCGGCCAGCTCAACGCGGTATCGAACAGCGTAACGGCGCTTGGCGCCAGCGCAATCAAGTACGACACCAACGCCGACGGCACGCCCGACTACGCCAATGCAACGCTTGGCAATGGCAATGCATCGGGTACGGCCTTGCATAACGTCGCAGCGGGCACAAGCAGCATGGACGCCGTGAACCTCGGGCAGATCAACGACATGATCGGCCAGGTCACCAACCTCGCCAACGGCGCGTACAACCCGATGTTCACAGCAGACGGCAGCCGTGACACGGAAGCGGCGACATCGAGCGGCACGTACTCGGTGGCATCGGGCGCGAAGGCCGTGGCCTCGGGCGCGAACTCGGTCGCTTCCGGCGTTTCGTCGGTGGCGAGCGGCGCGAATGCCGTCGCTGTGGGCGCGAATTCTTCGGCTACGGCGAAGAATTCGGTAGCGCTCGGCGCGGGTTCGGTAGCAGATCGTGCTAATTCCGTATCAGTAGGAACCACAGCAGCAGGCGGACAACGTCAGATCACGAACGTCGAAGCCGGTACGGAAGGCACGGATGCGGTCAACGTGAACCAGATGCAGCAGTCCGTGAACACGGGTGTGAAGTCCGCGAAAGGCTACACGGACGCGCTTCGCTCCGACATGAACAGCGGCCTGTCGCTCGCGAACAACCACATCAACAGCGTTGGCGCGATGAGCAGCGCGATGGCAATGATGGCGGGCAGCGCGGCAGCAATCGCCGACAAGGACAATCGTTTTGCTGCGGGCACGGGTGTGTATCGTGACAAGGCTGCAATCGCGATCGGCTTCCAGAAGCGCTTTGGAACCAACATGGTCCTGACAATCGGCGGTTCGACGACCGGCGAAGAAACCACGGGCGGCGCAGGTTTCGCGTTCGGCTTCTAAGCGAGAATCAAGCGTTCTTGACGCATGCTGTCTGATGCGGCTGCATGTCTCTTCCACGAGATATGCAGCCGTTTTTTTTGCTTATCAGCTTCATCAGCCGGACCAACATGACAAACATGTTGCACTGCGGTGCCCGTTGTCTTATAATCTTTTTCGCGGGGTGGAGCAGTCTGGCAGCTCGTCGGGCTCATAACCCGAAGGTCATAGGTTCAAATCCTATCCCCGCAACCAAGAATGCCAAACGTCAAAAGCCCGGTTCTCCGGGCTTTTGACGTTTCTGGGTCTGTGATCGTGCTGAGCCTGTCTGGTCCATCAATTAAAAATTGTTGAGTACGCAAATGCGTGCCGCAATCGGTCGCAGCGCAGGCAGCGCAACTGCACAAATTCCCTGTTCCGCGCGTGGCATAATCAGCAGTTCATTGCTTTGGAAGCCATAGCCAGCCTCATGCGCCGTCGTCTCGTCCGCAAGTTCGGCAGCCTTGTTGGAATGTTCGTCATTCTGATGACGGCTCTCGCGCCGGCCGTATCGCAAGCACTTGCTTCAGGCGCTCGCGCTAACGCCATTCTAAGCGTTCACTGTTCCGCAGTACCGCACACGCAGACACGCACTCACGATCAAACGCCTTCGCAGCACTCGGCCGCAGGTCATTGGGACGCGTGCGGATACTGCAATTTCGCCGCGCACTCGCCCGCAGCCCCCTCTTCACTTAATGCGCTTCCAGCGCTTGTTATTGCCGCGACTTCGCCGGGCACTGCTCCGGCTCAGCCCGCCGCGCCCTACACGCCCGTGTTCGCGGCGCTTCCCCGCGCACCGCCTTTCTTCGCCTGATTCGCCGCAATGCCGCTGGCTGTATCGCCGGCACCTTTTTCTCGCGCAAACAGGATCAGCATGAACTCGTCTCTTTCAAACACCGCAAACGTGCTCAAGCATGGCGCGCTCGCCGCTGCCCTTCTGGTCACGGCCCAATTCGCCGTGGCCCATGCACTGCCGAAGCAGCAAAGTCCGGCGCCCGACGCGACCGTAGAAGCGCCGCACGAAGTTGCCATCGATTTCTCGGAAGGCCTGGAGCCGACCTTCAGCACGCTGATCGTCGTGGATGCAGCGGGCAAGCAGGTCAACAGCGCAAAGTCAGCCATCGATGCCACTAACAAGAAGCATATGAGCGTGGCGCTCGGCGAACTCAAGACCGGCGCGTACCAGGTGGAATGGACCGCGGTGGCCGAAGACGGGCATCGTACGCAAGGCCACTACCTCTTCAACGTGAAGTGATCCGCACATGAAAAAACGCACACTGATTCACGCTGGTTTGCTTGCAGCAAGCGCCATGGCCGTATCGAGCACGCAAGCCGCGACACTCTCAGCACACGACTGCTGGATCCGCTTGATGCCGGCGAGCTTGCCTTCATCGGGCTACTTCGTGGTGTCGAATAACGGCGATAAACCCGCTACGCTCACCGGCGCTGAAACGCCCGCGTTCGGCATGGCGATGCTGCATAAATCGAGCAGCAACGGCAGTACATCGACCATGGCAATGGTTGATTCCGCCGATGTCCCCGCGCACGGCACCCTGGCATTTGCGCCGAGCGGCTATCACCTGATGCTCGAAGACGCGCCCAAGCCGCTCAAAGCCGGCACCACGATTCCATTGAAACTGACGTTCTCGGACCAGTCGAGCATCAGCACTCAATGCGACGTGAAACCGGCGTCAACGCTCGGCAAGTAAGTTCGCAACGCCTGGCTTGTCGCACCATAAACGTTGCACCATAAAAAACGCGCCGCAATCTGATTGCGGCGCGTTTTTCTTTTGGCTTTTTATATCGGCTCAATGGCCCTTGAAGAGATTCATGATCTCCTGGCGTTCAGCCGGAGCAACATCCGGTGGCGGAGGCGGCGGTGTCAGGCCGCCCGGTCCCACGCCACCCACGGCATCGCTGGAACCTTCCGCGGGATTCGCCGTATCCATGCCGATACTCGCGACAAAACCATTGCCCGGGGTTTTATCGGCGAAGAACAGGTCTCCGTCAATGCTCGTCAGGCCTTCAGGCATTTCCATGGGCTGCTGAGGGATCTTGGCGAGCGCATGCTGCATGAACTCGACCCAGATCGGCAGCGCGAGTTGCGCACCGAACTCGCGGCCACCGAGCGACTTCGGCTGGTCATAGCCCATCCACGCGACAGCAACGAGTTGATGCTGGTAACCCGCGAACCAGCCGTCCTTCGCGTCGTTGGTCGTGCCGGTCTTGCCTTGCAGGTCGTTGCGCTTGAGCACATTGGTGCCCGAACCCGTGCCGGCCGTTGCGACCGAATGCAGCAAGCTGTTCATCACGTAAGCGTTGCGTGGTTCGAGCGTTTGCGGTGCGTTGTTCCCCGCCAGCAGCGGATTGGCGCGCGAGATCACGGTGCCGCGCGCATCGGCGACCTCACCGATCAGGTACGGATTGATTCGCGAGCCGCCGTTTGCAAAGACCGAATAACCGCCCGCCAGTTGCAGCGGCGTGACGAGACCCGCGCCGAGTGCGAGCGGCAAATATGGCGGGGTTTTATCGGCATCGAAACCGAACTTCTGTGTGACGTAATCCTGCGCATACTTCGTGCCGATGAACGACAAAATCCGGATCGATACCAGATTCTTCGACTTCTGCAACGCGGTGCGCATGGACATCGGGCCATCCGGCTGATCGTCGTCCTTGGGTTCCCACGCCTGCTGACCTGGCGATGTAGGCGGGAAATATAGCGGCGCGTCGTTGATGATCGTCGCCGGTCCAAGACCCTTTTCGAGCGACGCCGAATAGATGAACGGCTTGAAGCTCGACCCCGGCTGGCGCCACGCCTGCGTGACGTGATTGAACTTGTTCTTGTTGTAATCGAAGCCGCCAATCAGCGCGCGAATCGCCCCGTCCTGCGGCACGAGCGAAACCAGCGCGCCCTCCACCTGCGGCAACTGCGTGATCGTCCAGTTGTCCTTCGCGTCCTTCATCACCCGCACGATGGAACCCGGCTTGATCTTCACCGCTTGCGGCGCGTTGGCACGCAAGCCGGTGGCGACAAAACGCAAGCCATCGCCGGTAACGGTCGCCGGATCGGCGTTGACAAATTCCACCACAACCTGCTTGGGATTAACCGACGTCACTACACCCGCAACGATGTCGCCATTGTCGGGATGATCGGCGAGCGCGTCGTCGATGGCCTCATCGCGGTCATCCGGGTTCGCCGGCAAATTGACGAAACCTTCCGGCCCGCGATACCCATGGCGCCGCTCGTAATCCATCACGCCTTTCCGGACCGCGTGATAAGCCGCGTCCTGATCGACGGAATCAATGGTCGTGGTCACCGAGAAACCGCGCGTGTAGGTTTCGTCGCGATACTGCGCGTACATCATCTGCCGCACCATCTCCGCGACGTACTCGGCATGCACGCTGTATTCGGTGCCCGCCACTCGGGCGTGCAATTCCTCGGCGCTCGCCTGATCGAATTGCTCCTGCGTGATGAACTTCAGATCGAGCATGCGCTTCAGGATGTATTGCTGGCGAATCTTCGCGCGCTTCGGATTGACCACCGGGTTATACGCGGACGGCGCTTTTGGCAGGCCCGCGAGCATCGCGCATTCGGCGAGCGTGAGATCCTTCAGATCCTTGCCGAAATACACCCGCGCCGCCGATGCAAATCCGTACGAGCGCTCGCCCAAATAAATCTGGTTCATGTACAACTCGAGAATCTGGTCCTTGGTCAGCGCCCGCTCGATCTTGTACGCGAGCAGCATTTCGTAGATCTTGCGTGTGTAGGTCTTCTCGCTGGAAAGGAAGAAGTTGCGCGCGACCTGCATGGTGATCGTGCTCGCGCCCTGCGATGCACCGCCATGCAGGATATCGCTCACGCCTGCACGCGCAATGCCGACAAAGTCCACGCCGCCATGCTCGTAGAACCGATAGTCCTCGATTGCGAGCACGGCTTTTTTCATCTGGTCCGGGATTTCGTCGAAGCGCGCAATGCGCCGGCGCTCCTCACCAAACTCTCCAATCAGCACGTGATCCGCCGTATAGATGCGCAGAGGCACTTTTGGCCGGTAATCGGTGATGGCGTCGAGCGAAGGCAGGTTCGGCCCCATCACCACGAGCGCGTATCCCACGATCAACGCGCCAACGATAGCCATGACGGCGATCAGTCCGACAAACCACAGCAGGAGGCGCAGCGCTATGGAGGGTCCGGCGGAGGCGTGACCGGAAGGTTGGCGATAACGGTAAGGACCGTCTTGATCCCGGTCATCGCGGGGTGCGTTCGAGGATTTTGGTCGTTTGATAATTGGCATGACTGGATTTGAACGGTGCGCTTCTGGGGCGCCCGGTGCGCCACGCCAACCTGCCGCGTGACGATAAATGTTGAGGCTGCAAAGCCAAAAGCCCTTTGCGCCTTGAAGCCGAATGTGCAGCCGTCGTCATGGATGAGCGCTGCGGCTCGGACTGCGCGAGTCGCATGCGTTGCACGCCAATGTCCCCGGACTGGCTGCGCGTTCCCGCGGCTGGGCCATTATGGCGTTGTAAGAAAGCTGCAACGCCCACGGCCCCGCGCAGAATAACAGCGCATTTTAAAGAATTCGAGCGACGAGCACCGGCGGAGCCCCGATTTTTTTGTAAGTAAATTCATTGTGAGACCTTTGATACAGACCGAACGCACCGTTGATGCGGAAAGGTTTTCCGTTTTTTGCACGTGTGCGCGCGCGGCCGCACGGCATAGGAAAGCGGGCTTTAGCATTCTCATCTGCACAATGCAAGTTGTTGATGCCGCAAGGCTTCCTTAGCTGTCTCGCGCGCGCTGCGCCGTTCACGCACATAAGCACGC
Organism: Caballeronia sordidicola; assembly: GCF_001544455.2. Classification (GTDB taxonomy): domain Bacteria; phylum Pseudomonadota; class Gammaproteobacteria; order Burkholderiales; family Burkholderiaceae; genus Caballeronia; species Caballeronia sordidicola. Next base: position 35,307 of record NZ_FCOC02000013.1, on the reverse strand, counting down.
GGCAGCGCTAAAACGATATGATGGATATATTGATTGCGCGATTTTGCCTGACTCCGTACTTGCAGCGCACATTCAAAGCGTTACCTGTCGTGCTGCTGACGGACGTTGACCGGCCGTGCTTGCGTGGCCCCTGCATGTGAGGCGCTCATGACCACCAAACCCAGCGAACGCATCGTTGTTTTTGTCACCCCGGCGCAGAAACTTGCGATCACCAACACGGCCGACGGCCTCGGCATCAGTGTCAGCGAACTCATGCGGCGCGCCGTACTCAGCTTCAATGCAACCAGCGAGCAGGTCAAGGTCGCGGGGCTTGTCGATCGGCTGCGTGCGCCAAAAACACCCGATCCGCTGAATGTTGCATTGAGGCAAGTTGCCGAACGCGCCGCGGCGCGCGAGGCGCGAGATGCCGCTCAGGTCGCGAGGGAAGCCAGCAAACAGACGCTCGCGGCGGAAAAAGCGGAAGAATCGAACGCGGATTACACCGATGACCTTGCGTCACCGGATGCATCGGACGAAGACGCGTCGCTCTCCGGGCGTCCCTGAACAGCTTCAGGTCGCCTCAAGTCGCCGCAGCCACGCGCGCGGTCACAGCGACTGCAACCGCGCAAGCCGCCGCACTCGCAAACGCGCCCCACGCAATATCGATAAAAACCAGCGTCGCGCTCCAGCCCTTGAGCGTCGCCAGATTCGTGAGGTCGTAGGTTGCATACGCGACGACCCCGAGCAACGCGCCGCTGATCAGCCCGCGCATGACACTTGCCTCTGCCACACCCGGCATGACGCAGAAATAAACCAGCCCCGCGACATAGATCACATAAAAGACCGCCGCCGCGCCGAAATTCGGCTTCGGTAGGAGCAACTCGCCAATTTCCCGCTGATAGAGATTTCGCGAAACCACGCCGAGCCAGATGGCGTCGAGAATCAGGAAAACGACAGCGGTGACGGCAAACGCGACAAGAAATGTCTTCGACATGAACGATCCATTGAATGCGTAAAGAATGGCTGAAGCCTCGGTGAATTTTCTGGCCCGGCGCGCATCAGTGCGCGCACCGTCAACCGCTTGGTGTACCGTTGTGCTTGACCGGGGCCGGTTGAACCCGTTAAGTCCGGTTTAAGCCGATGCATGGTTTAATTCGTTGGCCCGGATGTGTCGGCAAATGCCGTTAAAGCCAGCCGAAGACTGAAACTCTGCCCTCGCTGCGAAGCTCGAAACAAAGTGTATCGGCGAGCTTGCAATTGGCGCGCCCGGCCTGATTTACCTGACGCACGAAGCCCGGCGACGCAATGCGCGCCGCGTTCGGGCAACTTTTAGAGCATGCGTTCATCGGATATTCGTGAACGTTGCAGCACCGTCCGCCGAATGGTCCACCGCTAGGCAGCCGACTTATTTCAGGAGGAAACTCATGTCGCTTTTGGATTCCATCTCGCGCACCGTCAAGGGCCTGTTGAACGACGCCGCCGACACCGTTCAGGACCCGTCGCGAGACGCTCGTCAGATCGTGCGCGAACTCGACGACAGCATTGCCAAAGCCGAGAACTCGCTGATCGAAATCGAGGCGCAGGTTGCCACGCAGCAGAGCAAGCGCGACGTCGCGGCCGAAAAGGCCAAGAAGTACGAAGAAGGCGCAAAGCGTGCGCTGCAAGGCGGCGACGAAGCGCTGGCCCGCGAAGCGCTGAGCGCGCAAGCCAATGCCGAATCCGAGCGCGACGCGCTGGCCGCTGAACTGGCGACGCTGGTTCCTTCGACGGATCATCTCAAGCAGCAAATCGAAGATATGCGCCAGCGCCGCAACGAGCTCAACTCGCGTTCGAACATCCTGCAGGCGAAGCAGCAGATCGCGACCGCGAAGGATGTCGCCGCGACGGCGCTGGGTGGCATTGGCGGGAAAAACCTGTCGGAAGACTTTCAGAAGCTGGAAGACAAGGTGCAGCTATCGAACGCGCGTTCGGATGCCCGGCTGAACTCCGCCGATCAAAAGAGCGGCAAGGCGCTCGACGACAAACTCGCAGCGCTTACGCGCGGGCCGTCAGTCGAAGATCGCCTGGAAGCGCTGAAGAAGCAGATCAATCCGCCAGCGCAGTAAGCTTCACTCGTGCGTGGACGGCGCGAAACTTGCGCCGTCCACGCGCAAGGGCGCTGTAAAGTCACGCGGCAAGCAGGCAGGAAAGCTCGCGCACCATTACGCGCCACGCCGTGAACAAACGACGCAGAGGTCAGCCATTCAACAGCGCGCTCTGCGGGCAACGTCCGGATATTGCATCGACATGTCGCACCGAATGGAGACGGGTGCAAACGCCCCCGGTCCGCAGATGAAAAAATATGTGATGGCGCTGGCTGCATCGCTCATGCTGGTTTCGGCCGCGGCGTTTGCCGTGCCGAGCGCCGGCCAGATCGAACAGTCGATGACGCAAGGCAACTGGAGCCAGGCCGACTCGCAACTGAGCGAGGTGATCCAGGCGCATCCGAACAACGCCAAGGCGCGCTATCTCTACGCGCAGGTGCTGGATCGCGAAGGCCGTCCAGCGGATGCGCTGGCCCAGATCCAGCAGGCCAGGACGCTCGACCCCGCAATCAAGTTCACCGATCCGTCGCGCTTCAACGCCATGGAAGCGCGGATTCGCTCGGATGCGAACCGCGTGAATTCATCGGCGAATCTGGGCGGGCAGATGAGCGAGCGTTCTTCCGGCAATGCGATGACGTCGGTCACGCGCAATCCGTTCAATCAGGGCGCAGTAGCGGCTCCCGAGAAGCACGGCCCGTCCATGGGAATGTGGGTCTTGCTCGCCGTGGTGATCGCCGGGATTGCGCTGGTGTTGCGCTGGGGCCTGAAGCGCGCGCGCTCCACTGAGGACGGCCAGGCAGATGCCGATCGCCGCACACAGCTTAAACGCGCGACAGAACTGCTTAACGACGTACGCTCGCTCAAGCTCGACGTGCGTTTATCGACGCAACCGGGGCACGAAGGGATGCTCAAGGAAGTGGAAGGCATCGAGACACAACTGCGCCAGATGGTCGAGGCGTTGTCGAACTCGAAGAACCCTGTGCCGCCGTATGCGATCGAGGATCTGTCGAATCAGATCGACAGCGTGCGGGCGCGCTCGGAAGGACGCCCCGACCCGCGCGCCGCAGCGTCGGCTGCGAGCGCCGCCGACAACCAGTCGGTGTATGCGCAGGAAGCTGAGCGTTTCGGTCGCACCGCGCCAGGTCAGCCGCCTTACTCGCCCTATCCGCAACAACAGCAGCCGCCGGTCGTCGTGCAGCAAGGCGGCGGTTTCGGTGGCGGCCTGGGAGGTTTGATCGGCGGTCTGCTGCTCGGCGAAGCGCTCTCTGGCGGCAATCGTGAACGCGTGATCGAACGCGAAGTGCCCGTGGATGTGGACGACGAATTGCGCCGTCGAGGCGGCGGCAACAACGGCGGCGGACTCGACTTCGGCAACGGCTCGAACGACTGGAGCGATAACGGCGGCGGCGTGGATTTGGGCAGCAACGATTCAGGCGACTGGGACAACAATAGCTGACCGCTTGCCTGCGAAACTGAAAAACGCCGGACGATTTGCATCGTCCGGCGTTTTTGTTTTCATCCCCCGCCGAGAAACCGCAGCAGCGCCCACAGGAACTTGAAGAATCCGACCACGAATTCCCAGATCCGTTCTAGCTGATCCCAACCGGCGACACGCAAAAACGCCGCCAGCATCACGTTCTATGGGCGCGAGGAACGACACGCGGCATGGTTGAAAAAAGCAGGCAGAAGCGGAATGTCAACGGCTTTGAAGGTTTCATGACCCGCATGATAGCCGCTGTGACTACACTCCGACGTGAATACGCCCTGCGTTCATCAACTTGCGCTATTGCCCTCTTCCTTACCGTCCGGTTCCACTTCGTCTGTCAGCGCTTCCTCAAGGCGCTTGAAAATGCGTTTCGTCGCGCCCCGGGCGTGCAGCGCGAACAGCAACAGCGAGCGTCCTGTCACCTGATACACCGCACCCGAATCGAAGTCTTCGAGTTCCTCGCGGATTGGTGCGTTGGTGTCGATCAGGCAACTCCACTGGTCGCTGCCCGGGATTTCCGGCAGCGTGTAATCCACGACATCATGATGCGCGTTGACGACCAGCAACAAGGTGGCATCTGATGCCGGACGTCGAATGCCGGTAGCCTGCGCGCGGCCGTCAATGACAAGACCGAAGCAGCGCATCGCCGGATCGTCCCATTGCTCGGGCGTGAGTTCGTCGCCCGAAGGACTGAACCATTTGACGTCGGCCACCTGCAGGTCTTCGTGGAACTCGCCTGTGAGGAAACGCCCCCGCCGCAGCACCGGCAGCGTATGACGTAAGGTCGTGAGCTTGCGCACGAAGTCGATGAGGGCGCGACCGTCTTCATCGATATCCCAGTTCACCCAGCTTATGTCGTCGTCCTGACAGTACGCATTGTTGTTGCCTTGCTGCGTGCGGCCAAATTCATCGCCGGCGAGGATCATGGGCGTGCCTTGCGAGAATAGCAACGTAGCCAGCATGTTGCGTTTCTGGCGTTCGCGCAGTGCGCGGATTTCCGGGTCGTCGGTCGGGCCTTCCACGCCGCAATTCCATGACCGGTTGTCCGAACTGCCGTCGTTGTTGCCTTCGCCGTTCGCCTCGTTGTGTTTTTCGTTGTACGAGACGAGATCGTTCAATGTAAAGCCGTCGTGAGCGGTAATGAAATTCACGCTCGCCCACGGACGGCGTCCGCGATGGTTGAACTTGTCGCCCGAACCCGTAATGCGCGTGGCCAGTTCCGCTGCCACGCCCTCTTCGCCCTTCCAGAACTCGCGCACGGTATCGCGAAATTTATCGTTCCATTCGGCCCAGCCGGGCGGGAAACCGCCGACCTGATAACCACCGGGGCCGCAATCCCACGGTTCGGCAATCAACTTCACGCTGGACAGGATGGGGTCCTGGCGGCAACTGTCGAGAAAACCGCCGCCTTCGTCGAATCCGTAGGGTTCACGGCCGAGAATGGTCGCAAGATCGAAGCGGAATCCATCGACGTTCATTTCCGTCACCCAGTAACGCAGGCTATCGGTCACCATTTGCAGTACACGCGGATGCGACAGGTTGAGCGTATTGCCCGTGCCGGTATCGTTGATGTAATACCGTTTGTCGTCCGGCAGGCGATAGTACGAAGCGTTGTCGATGCCCTTGAACGAAAGAGTCGGCCCGCGTTCGTTACCCTCGGCCGTATGGTTGTACACCACGTCGAGAATCACTTCGAGCCCGGCTTCGTGGAAGCGGTCGATCATCTGCTTGAGTTCGGAAACGGCGCCCGGGCCTTGCGCGAAAAAGCGAGGATCGGCCGCAAAGAAGCCGATGGTGTTATAGCCCCAGTAGTTCGTGAGGCCTTTGTCGGTGAGATGGCTGTCGTTCACGAACGCATGAATGGGCAGCAGTTCGACCGACGTCACCCCAAGACTCTTGATGTGCTCGATCACCTCCTTCGTGCCGAGGCCTTCGAACGTGCCGCGCAAATTTTCGGGCACGGCCGGATGGCGCTTCGTGTAGCCGCGCACATGGGTTTCGTAGAAGATGGTTTGTTCCCAGGGCACGCGAACGCGCGTTGGGTGAACCCATGAAAAGCTCTGGTCCACGACCTGGCACTTTTGCATGAACGGCGCACTGTCGCGTTCGTCGAAACTCAGGTCTTCGCCTTCGTCATCGAGCGTGTAGCCGAATACCGCCGGGTCCCACTTGAGTTCGCCAACATGCGCCTTCGCATACGGATCGAGCAGCAGCTTGTTCGGATTGAACCGATGCCCGTTTTCCGGTTCGTACGGCCCATGAACGCGATACCCATAGACCGCGCCCGGCTTCAGGCCGAACAGATAGACGTGGAAAACTTCATCGGTGTATTCAGGCAGTTCGATGCGCTCGAGTTCCTTCTCGCCGTTTTCATCGAAAAGGCAGAGTTCGACTTTCGTGGCGTTCGCGGAGAACAACGCGAAATTGACGCCCTCGCCGTCCCAGGTCGCGCCCAACGGAAACGGCGAACCTTCGGCAATGCGGATATCGTGAGCCATGTATGCGGATGTCCAGGTATTTGGGTCATGCGATCGATAATTGGTGCGCGTGGTGTCGGCTTGGGTATTGGAGTCCGGTAAACTTCCAACTGCATCGCCTATTGCCTACGGGCAGAAACTATTAGCAGGTTACGTGCCTGTGTCGATCAGGTTGTCGAGCAGAATGGGCGCGCACCATGCTGTTCACATGTCTCGGGACACCGCCATCTATTGACAAGGAGACCTCTCTTGCCCACTCAACCCGTCTCCGCTCCGATAGCGCCAGGTGCCACTCCGAATGGCAGTGCCGAAGAACGCCGGGCACAAGGCCGCTCATTACGCGACACCGTTCCGTTCAATGCCCACGCCGCCTGGCAGCCCGAAAGCGACAGGCCGGATCCCGTGGAGCGCGTGCTTGCAAACAATGCCGGCCGACAGGAACGGCTCGTGCCGTTGCGCATGGCGCGCATGGCAGTCTCCCCGTTTGCGTTCCTGCGCGGCGCGGCGAACGTGATGGCGTGGGATCTGGCGCGAACGCCGTCCATTGGACATCACGTGATGATCGACGGCGATGCGCATCTCAATAATTTCGGCCTTTTTCGCACGCCGCGTCAGGACGTGGTGTTCGACCTGAACGACTTCGACGAAACCATCGTGGCTCCCTGGGAATGGGATCTCAAGCGGCTGACGGCGAGCATCAACGTGGCGGCGCGGGAAAACGGGGTCGATGCCAGCGGCCGCGAACACGCTGTGCGCACGGCCTGCGCGGGGTACCGAACGACCATGTCCGCGCTATGGCAGATACCGGCCTACGATATCTGGCAGATGCGTTCCTACGCGAGCGTGCTGCATATCGAAGCGCCCGTCACACTCAATTCCGCTGAGAAGGCGACGATTGCGAAAGCGGTCGAGCGCGCAATGAAGCGAAGCCACGCGACGATGCTGGCGCGCGTGGCTGAGCCTTACGGCAAGAGCTGGCGTTTTCGAGAGGATCCGCCCATTCTCACGCGGCTCGACGCAGCGGAGACAAACCACGTGATCCAGGGATTGCGCGGTTATATGCAAACAATCGCCGGTGAGTGGCGCACGATGCTCGAACGCTATGACTTGGTGGATGTGGCGCATCGGGTGGTCGGTGTCGGCAGTGTCGGAACGCGCGCATATTTGGTGCTGCTGCTCGGGCGCGCACATGGCGATCCGCTGTTCATGCAGGTGAAGGAAGGCATTGTGCCGGCCGCCGCGCCTTTTGTCCCGGCCATGCCCGAGCCGTTCAGCCATCAGGGACGGCGCGTGGTTCACGGACAGCGCCTTCTGCAAAGCTCGTCAGATCCGTTGCTTGGCTGGACCACCATTTCCGGGCGCGATTTCTATGTCCGGCAAATGAAAAACATGCGCGGATCAATTCCTGTCGACTGGCTGCACGGCGCGACTTTCGATTTCTATGCGTGGTGCCTGGGATTGCTGCTGGCGCGAGCCCATGCCCGTACCGGCGATGCCGCGCTGATCGCAGGCTATTGCGGCAGCTCGGATCGGCTGGATACCGCGTATGCGCAATGGGCCGAGCTCTACGGCACGCAGACCGTCGCAGATCACGCCGCTTTCGTGCAGGCGATCGCGCAGGGTCGCGTCAAAGCCGCGCCTCCGGAGGAAAACTGAGCCCATATCTTCTCCACGTAGCCCGACTCCACAGCGGCGCAAAGCGTCGTCCAACTGGGTCTATTGCTCAAAAAACCAGGGACGGAAATGCAATCGATTGGCTATTATTGCCATAATTCGTTTCAAACTGTGCCGCCGGAGTCATGTGAGTCTTCGCGAACGGCGGCGCGAAGCTCGCTGGATACGATCCAATGGCACATCCCTTGCTGCCGATTCTTATGAACTTTAATGGAGGAAGCAACGCATGAGCATGATTCAGGAATTCAAGGCCTTCGCCCTCAAAGGCAATGTGATGGATCTGGCAGTCGGTGTGATTATCGGCGGCGCGTTTTCGACCATCGTCAATTCGATCGTGAAGGATCTGATCATGCCGGTCGTCGGGCTGGCAACAGGCGGGCTCGACTTTTCCAATTTGTTCATCAAGCTCGGTGATATACCGCCAACATTCAAGGGAAATCCCGGTTCGTATAAAGATTTGCAAACCGCAGGCGTGGCCGTGTTTGGCTATGGATCGTTCATTACCGTGTTGATCAACTTCATCATCCTTGCGTTCATCATCTTCCTCATGGTGAAGTTCATCAACAGCCTGCGCAAGAACGAAGCGCCCGCGCCTGCTCCTGCAACGCCGGAAGATGTGCTTCTGCTGCGCGAAATCCGTGACTCGCTCAAGGGCTCGCCGCGCGTTTGAGGCAGAGCCGTAGCTCGACCTTCGCAATTGATTCAGCCGCGATACACAAAGCCCGCGTTGGCAGCCGCGGGCTTTGTGTTTTCTGCATGCACCGTTGCGGGGACGCCCGTTCGTGACATTCGCTTGAATTTTCCTCGCAATTTTTGGCGCAGCAGGGTTTCGTAGGTCTATTATTGAGACATGAATGCCATGCGAGCCGCAGCGGGGTTTTCGGCAAGATTCGTGCGGCGTTGCACGAGAGGTCGAGTGACTCGAGTGCTGCGCCCTTATCCTGAATCGCCGTGAATCCACCACATCGATGTGCTATAAAAGATCGACGTGTCCAGACAAACGAGCGGCCCGCCAGACGGGAGTGGCCGCATGAGGACGCTGCGTTTTTTGCAATTCTTTTTCAGGCGAATTTTTATGTCCTTCCCGAAAAAGCGTAGACGCGCGAAGGTCGATGGCGACGAGTCGTTTCTCGCCGTGCTGAGGCATTTCAAGCCGTTCGGCCAACTCGATACGAAGATCGCACGCGCCCGCGCGCAGGATGAGCCGGTGTTGTATGCGCATGTCCTGCCGGGACTTGATGTGCTTTTGTGCAGCGTGAGGGGCGCGCAGCCGCCGTATCCGGCTGTGGAGGAATTGCACCGGCGGTGTGTTGAGTGCATTACCAATGCGCTGGAGCAGCCGCTCGATGGGCTCGAGAACGGTGGGTATTGGTATGAGGCTAATGGGTTCGGGTTTCTGGTGTTTGCCAGCCGGGCCAGGACGCAGATTTTGAGCGAGTTTGGCGCGGGCGCAGCGAGTTCAAGGACGAGGCGCGGGGCCAGGCGTCAGGATGCGGGGGATGCGGCTTCTCGATTGAGATAGGGCTTTTTTCGCACTTTGGACGGGTTTAGGCTGCGCGAGGTACTGCTTTTTAGGTTTCGCGCGTTCCGTTTTGGCTGTCATTTTTAGCACTGTTAGCCACTATCCGTGGCGGGACTTCATTTCTTTTTCCAACGGCGAAAAAGAAACGAAGCAAAGAAAACGCCTTCCAACCGCTAATTCTTAAGTGTCCCGAGCGTGCAATTCCATCTGCTTGGGACTTCAAAAGAACGCTCGGCGTAATCCACCCGACAGTTGAAACCCTCCCCCTCCGAATCCCTACATCCACACGCTTCGCCACCCGCGTTCTCGGGCAAGCTCGCAAGCCCGCGTATCTTTGTCGTTCTCTTGTTTTTTAGGCTCGAGTTTTGCTGGGTCTGCATGACGCATTCATGTCCTGAACCGCGCAACGCCACCCAACCGGAGAATTCATGACCGATCACGTCTATAAGCAAATCGAACTGACTGGCTCCTCAACTCAGTCCAGCGACGACGCCGTGCGCGTCGCAATCGAAAAAGCATCGAAAACACTTCGTAATCTTCACTGGTTCCAAGTCACCGAAACCCGCGGCCAAATCGAAGACGGGAAAGTCGCCTACTGGCAAGTCACCCTCAAAGTTGGACTGCGAATCGACGATTAGGATTAATCGCGACGCAGACAACAAAGGCCGCGCTCTTTCCCGAGCGCGGCCTTTTCATTTGACAAGAAAGTTGACACACATTAAGTAGGACTTGCGCGTACAGCTACTCATCACCCCAGGTCATTTCGGCAACGCGCCATCCACACCTTCCACGTACCAGTTGATTCGCTGCAATTCCGGATCAGTCAGATTCTTGCCAGCTTCGATCTTCACCGCGCCCGTTTGATCCTTCACCGGTCCCATGAAGACATCCCATTTTCCGCTTTGCAACTCCTCACGCTTGGCCTGGACCGCCTGCATCGCTTTAGCCGAGACAACGGCCGTGTTCATGTCCTCGATATCAACCGCCTTCTGCGGCATCCCCAGCCACACCGGATCTGTCTTGACCTTGCCAGCCAGAAGCTGCTCGACCATGGAGTTGTAATACACGCCCCAGTGCGACACCACGGACCCCAAGTGCGCGCTCGGACCAAATTTCTTCATGTTCGAATCCCAGCCAAATGCATAAACCTTTTTCTCGGCGGCAGTGGCAAGCGTTGCGTTCGAATCGGTGTTCTGCAGCAAGACATCGGCGCCCTGCCCAATCAGCGTTTCGGCCGCCTGCTTTTCCTTGCCCGGATCGAACCAGCTATTGATCCAGATAACCTTGGTGTGAATCTTCGGATTCACCGACCGCGCACCCAGCGTGTACGCATTGATGTTGCGGATGACCTCGGGAATAGGCACGGACGCCACAAATCCCAGCGTGTTCGTCTTGGTCACATACCCCGCCGCGACGCCCGCGAGATAGGCGCCCTGATACATCCGGTTGTCGTAGACGCCGAAGTTCTTGGCCTTTTTATATCCCGTCGCGGTCAGGAACGTGATGTCCGGATAGTCGCGTGCCACTTTCAGTTCGAAGTCCTGGTAGCCGAAGCTCGTCCCCAGAATCACCTTGTTGCCCTTCGCAGCGAGATCGCGGAACACGCGCTCGGAATCAGCCGATTCCGGCACGTTTTCCACCCGCGTGATCTTGATCTTGTTGCCGTACTTGGCTTCTATTTCCTTCGTGCCGGCGTCGTGGGCAAAGGTCCAGCCTGCATCGCCGGGGTTTGCGAGGTAGACGAATGCAACGCCCGGCGCGTCCGCTGCCCGCGCGGGCACCGAAACCATTGCGGCCGAGAGCGCGAGCATCGTACCCACGGCGCCCGCCGCGCCCAACGTGTTCAGCCAGCTTTTTTTCATCGTGATTCTCCTGTCGATGTGTTGGTGTTGTTTATGAAAATCGTGGTGCCAGAAATAATCGACTTCGACCGCTCGCTCAACTCGCCGCGAAAAACGGCTTGCCAAGCGACGCCGGAGCATTGAGCTTGATCGTGTTCGGATTGCGCGAAATCAGCACCAGCACGACGATGGTCGCAAGGTACGGCAGCATCGCGAGGAATTGAGTCGGAATCGGCACGCCGATAGCTTGTGCATAGAACTGCAGCGCCATCACGGCGCCAAACAGCAACGCGCCAATAAGCAGCCGGCCCGGCCGCCACGTCGCGAACACGACCAGCGCAAGCGCGATCCAGCCGCGCCCCGACGTCAATTGTTCCTGCCACAAGTGCAGGTAGACGATCGAGTAATAACCGCCGGCAATGCCCGCCATGCCGCCGCCGAAAAGCGTGGCGGCATAGCGCACGCCAACTACCGGAAACCCGACCGAGTGCGCAACCGACGGCGACTCGCCCACCGAGCGCAGCACGAGACCCGCGCGCGTCTTGTACAGGAACCAGCCGATCACGCCGAACATGATGAACGCGAGATAGCCCAGCGGCGTCAGCATGAAAAACGCCGGCCCAATGACGGGAATGGACGCGAGACCGGGTATGGGCAAGACATCGATGGATGCGCGCACCGCCGCCGACGTATAAGGCTTGCCGATATACGCCGAAAACCCGATGCCGAAGATCGTCAGCGACAACCCCGTGGCGACCTGATTGGCAAGCATGGTAATGGTGAGGAATGCGAACACGAGCGACATGAGCACGCCCGCGACCACCGCGCCGGCTATGCCCAGCCACGGGTTGCCGGTGATCGCGGTCACGGCGTAGCCGGTGACGGCGCCCATCAGCATCATGCCTTCCACGCCGAGGTTCAACACGCCGGACTTCTCCGCGACGAGTTCGCCGGCGCCGGCGTACATCAATGGAATGGCCGCGACAACAGCGCTGGATGCAAGCGAGCTGGCTTGATTGATGTCCATGTGTATTTACGAATGCGCATGCGCGACGACCCGGCGGCGCACGCGATAGTTGACGAACAGGTCCGCACCCAGAAGGCAGAACAACAGCAATCCCTGAAACACACCGGCAAGCGCTTGCGGCAGCTGCAACGAGGTCTGCACCGCTTCGCCGCCGAGATACAGCAGCGCCATCAAGAGGCTCGCGAGAACGATCCCGACCGGATGCAAACGTCCCACGAACACAACGATGATCGCGGTGAAGCCATATCCCGGCGACCAGCCGGCCTGCAATTGTCCGATCGGCCCGGCGACTTCGCCCATCCCGGCGAGACCTGCCAGTCCGCCGCTCAAGAGCAGCGAGGTCCAGATGGCCTTCTTATCGGAGAAACCGGCGTAGCGCGCGGCGAGCGGCGCGAGACCACCCACGTTCATCCGATACCCCGCGAAGCTTTTCCTCATGAACAGCCACACGAGCGGAATGGCGATCGCCGTCAGGAACACGGAAGCGTTGATGCGCGTGCCCTTCAGCCACGCCCAGCCCCAGTCGCTGTAGAGACGCGGAAATTGCGCGGCATCGCTGAACATGGCCGAGATAGGGAAGTTCATGCCTTCCGGATCGCGCCACGGACCGCTCACCAGATAAATCAGCAATTGCGTTGCGACGTAGGTGAGCATCAGGCTCGTCAGGATTTCGTTGGTGTTGAACCGGCTCTTGAGCAACGCGGGAATGGCTGCCCACACCATGCCGCCAATCACGCCGCCCACCATCATCAGCGGCAGGAGCCACCAGCCTGTGGCATCGGGGAGATGAATCGCAATCCCGCCCGCCACGATCCCGCCAAGCAGCATCTGCCCTTCAGCGCCGATGTTCCAGACGTTCGCCCGATAACCCACGGCCAGACCCAGCGCGATCAGGCACAACGGCGAGGCCTTCAGCACAAGCTCGGACCAGCCATTCACGTTCGACAACGGTTCGATGAAAAACCCGTGCATCGCGCGCAACGGATCCTGTCCCACGAGCGTGAAGATCAGGAAGCCGATGATCAGCGTCAGCACGGCGGCGACCACCGGCACGGCAAGCTGCATGGCGCGCGACGGCGTTGGCCGCGCTTCGAGTCGATATGGAAAATTCATGATGTCGGTGCCGTGGTGTCGAGGGCGGCGGGTTCGGCGCGATGACCATCGAAGAGACCCGCCATGAAAAGGCCGATTTCTTCCGCATTGGTGAGACCGGTTTCACGCACCGGCGAAAGCTTGCCGCGCGCGAGAACGGCAATACGGTCGCAAATATCGAAGAGTTCTTCCAGTTCCTCCGATATCACCAGAATCGCCACGCCGCGCGCCGCCAGATCGAGCAATTGCTGGCGGATGAAACCGGCCGCGCCGACGTCCACGCCCCACGTCGGCTGCGCGACGACGAGCACCTTCGGCTCCTGCAAAATCTCGCGGCCCACGATGAACTTCTGCAAGTTGCCGCCCGACAGGCTTTGCGCGAGCGCTCCGTTGCCGCCGCAACGGACATCGAAGGCGTTGATGCAGCGGTCGGCGAATGCGCGCATTGACTTCGTGCTGATCCAGCCGCCGCGCACCATGTGTTCTCGATGCCCGGTCAACAGCGCGTTTTCAGCGAGCGACATGGCTGGCACCGCGCCGCGTCCGAGCCGCTCTTCGGGCACGAAGGCGAAGCCGAGGGCGCGTCGTCCGCCTGCGCTGTAACGTGCAGCCGGTTGGCCGACGATGGTGATTGCATCGGGCGCGATGTGTTTGTCGCGGATCTCGCCCGAGAGCGCGGCCAGCAACTCGGCCTGTCCATTGCCCGATACACCCGCGATGCCGAAAATTTCTCCCGCATGCACGGAGAACGAAACGCCTTGCAGCGACGTGCCGAACGGATCGGCGCTTGCAACCGACAAGTTCTTCACCGCGAGTTTCACGTCGCCCGGCGTATGTTTGCGGCGCGTGTAATCGGGCAGCGAATGACCGACCATCAGTTGCGCAAGCGTTGCGTGCGTTTCCTTGCGCGGATCGACGCTTCCGGTCACGCGGCCGCCGCGCATCACCGTCGCGGTCTGGCACAGCGCCTGGATTTCATCGAGTTTGTGGCTGATATAGAGAATGCTGCATCCTTCCGACGCAAGCCTTCTCAGCACTGTAAAAAGCTTCTTCACCGCTTGCGGCGTCAACACGGAAGTGGGTTCATCCATGATCAGCAGACGCGGGTTCTGCAGCAGGCATCGGACAATCTCGACGCGTTGACGCTCGCCGACCGCGAGACTATGCACATGGCGTTGCGGATCGACGTCGAGTCCATAATCGGCCGACACCTCGCGAATGCGCTTGCTCAGGCTCTTCAGATCGAACTTGTCGTCGAGCGCAAGCGCGATGTTCTCGCCGACCGTGAGCGTATCGAACAAGGAAAAATGCTGGAACACCATGCCGATGCCAAGCTTGCGTGCGGCCGCCGGACTGTCGATCTCGACGGTCTCGCCGTTCCACTGAATCTCGCCTTCGTCCGGACGCACCGCGCCGTAGATGATCTTCATCAGCGTCGACTTGCCCGCGCCGTTCTCGCCGAGCACCGCGTGGATCTCGCCGGCTTCCACGACGAGCGTCACGTCGTCATTAGCCTTGACGGCCGGATATTGCTTGCTTATGCCGCGTAGCGCGAGGCGCGGAACACGCGCACCGCCCGGCTGAATGGATGAGGAAATAGCGTCGCCCATAAGGAGTCAGAAAGTGCGGAATTGCGCAAAAGCGGGGTGACCGGTATGACGGCAACGGAAAACATGCGGTCTGCGAGGAAAAGATACCCAAAACGGTGCGGGGCGTCGATTGCTCAAAATAGTGAACGCGATAAGTTCGCGTTGGAGTCACTTCCAAGCAACAACGCATGGCTTGAAGACTTGCCACGCGCGCGGTTGCGGGTATGCCTGGCTTGACGCGATAAATGTGTCATATTAAAAACGATATGTCCCGCACCCTGGTCGATCAGCCTGACCATATATTGGAGAAAACATGAGTCAGCAACGCGAAGCAATCGATACTTACTTGTTACGCGTCCTGCACACCCTGCTCATGGAACGCAGCGTCACGCGCGCGGCCGTGAAGTTGAACCAGTCGCAGCCGGCCATCAGCGCGGCGCTCAGGCGTCTGCGCGATATCACCGGCGACCCGTTGCTCGTGCGCGGCAAGGCGGGCATGGTGCCGACCGAATACGGCCTGCGCCTGCTCGAACCCACGCAAAACGCGCTGCGCGAAATCGAACGCATCAAGGTCCAGCAGCATAATTTCGAGCCCTCCACTTCCGTGCGGTGCTACCGGATTGGCTGTCCGGATTACCTGAACGTGTTGTTCGTGCCCACGGTAGTCGAACGATTCCGGATCGCCGCACCGAACGCCACGCTCGAATTCCATTCTCTCGGTCCCGCTTTCGACTACGAACTCGCGCTGGAAGAAGGCAAGCTCGACATTGTGGTGGGCAACTGGCCCGAACCGCCTGAACAACTGCATCTCTCGAATCTTTTCGTCGACAAGATCGTGTGTCTGGTCAGTTCCAATCATCCGTTTGCACGTCGCGGCGCGCTCACGCTCGATCAATATCTCAATGCGCCGCATCTCGCACCCACACCCTATTCGGTGGGCCAGCGCGGCGCGATCGATGTCCATCTCGCACGTGAACGCCTGAAACGCCATGTGGTCGTCACGCTGCCGTACTTCAATCTCGCGCCGTACGTGCTGATCAAGTCGGATCTCGTGTTCACGACCACGCGCCTTTTCGCCGATCACTACGCGAAGTTCCTGCCATTGACCGTGGTGCCCGCGCCGCTCGATTTTCCGCCGATGCAGTACTACCAGCTATGGCACGAGCGCTGCCATTACTCCGACGAAGTGCGATGGCTCCGTCACCTCGTCGCCGATGCCACGCGCTCGCTGATCGACGTGCCTTGATCGTTAGCGGGCCATTTGCATCAGCTTTCCCGCCAGCCGGTTATGACGCTCGACGATCGGACCCAGATCGACGGTCGTCAACTGACCGTGACGCACAACCACTTTCCCATCGATAACACTGGTCGCCACCTGCGAAGGCGCGCAAAAAACCAGCGCCGCGACCGGATCGTGCAACGCGCCCGCGAAGGCGTGGTGACTCAAGTCGAAGGACACGAAATCCGCCGCCATGCCGGGCGCCAATGCGCCGATATCGTCGCGCCACAACACCTTTGCGCCTCCGCGTGTGGCAATCTCCAGGGCTTCGCGCGCGCTCATGGCGTCGGGACCGAAACCCACGCGCTGCAATAACATCGCCTGGCGCACCTCGGCGACCATCTGCGCGCCATCGTTCGATGCGGAACCATCCACGCCAATGCCCACGCTCACGCCCGCGTCGCGCATCGCACGGATGGGCGCAATGCCCGATGCCAGCCGCATGTTCGAGCACGGACAATGCGCGACGCCCGTTCCCGTGCGCCCGAACAACTCGATGCCTGCGCGGTCCAGTTGCACACAATGCGCGTGCCACACATCCGGCCCGACCCAGCCCAGATCCTCCGCGTACTCGGCCGGCGACATGCCGAACTTCTCGCGGCTGTACGTGACGTCGTTCGCGTTCTCGGCGAGATGCGTATGCATCGACACCCCATATTCCCGCGCCAAGAGCGCCGAATCGCGCATCAGTTCACGGCTTACCGAGAACGGCGAACACGGCGCCACGACGACACGCAGCATCGCGTAACGGCCTTCGTCGTTATAGGTTTCGATCAGGCGCTGCGTGTCCTTCAGAATCGCGTCTTCTTTTTCGACCACCGAATCCGGCGGCAATCCGCCGTCTTTCTGCCCGACGCTCATGCTTCCACGCGCCGCGTGAAACCGCATCCCAATCTGCTGCGCCGACGCGATGCTGTCATCCAGACGCGCGCCATTCGGATAAATGTAGAGATGATCGCTCGACGTGGTACAGCCCGAGAGCAGCAACTCGGCCATGGCGGTCAGTGTCGATACCGCGATCATCTCCGGCGTCAGGTTCGCCCAGATCTTGTACAAGTTCGTCAGCCAGCCGAACAACTCGGCGTTTTGCGCGGCGGGAACAGCACGCGTCAGGCTCTGATACATATGGTGATGCGTGTTGACCAGGCCGGGAATCACCAGATGCCCCGACATATCGAGCACTTCGTCCGCCTCTTGCGGCAACTCGCTCGCCGGACCCACGGCCACGATCCGGTTTCCTTCGATGAACAAGCCGCCGCCGGCAATCTCGCGCCGCGTATCGTCCATGGTCACGAGCACCTGCGCGTTCTTCACCAGCAAGGTCTTGAGCTTTTGTTGCATGTCGATCTCCGCTACTTCACTGTTTTTCCGAGGGCGCGAAGAATATCACTCGACTTCGCGCGATTGCCCGGTTACCCAGCGTCGATCGCCGTCTTCGGGATGCCAGCCTGCCGTGCTGTGCAAGACCTCACTGTCGCCAGCCAAAAAGACCCTGACAATGCGAACGCCGCCATGTTTGTCTTCACAGACTCGATATGATCGTGAATTTTGGTGCGGGTAGGATCGGCGGGAAGCGATGAAAAAGGGTGGGAACGTGAGCCGTTCACAGCGCGCGTTGCAGGGTTTTCGCTCATGTGCTGCGGATTATCTTGCTTATCGCGCGCGTCATGGTCACGGCAACTTTTTACAATGCTGAACACGGCGCGCATCCATTCACGCCGACGGGTATGTAGCCACGATTGTGGAGCCTCGATCCGCCGCTCCAGTCTGTTCCAGACGGTTCGATGCGCAGCCGCTCCTCGCACACTACAAGGACAACGCGAATGGGCAAGCTAACCACCCACGTACTCGATACCGCACATGGCCGCCCAGGCGCCGGTATCAAGGTTGAACTCTTCGTGCTCGCCGGCGATGCCCGGCGCTCGCTTCTCACCACGCATACAAACTCCGATGGCCGCTGCGACGCCCCGTTGCTTCAGGACGATGCGTTTGTTGCCGGCGAATACGAACTCGTTTTCCATGCCGGCGATTACTTTGCCGCGAGCGGCGTGAACTTGCCTGAACCGCGCTTTGTGGATCGTGTGGTGCTGCGATTCGGTATTGCCGACGCCACCTCGCACTATCACGTGCCGCTGCTTGTATCGCCGTGGGCTTACAGCACGTATCGCGGAAGTTGAGGCGCGTTTTTGAGTTTCGCTCGAGGGCGGCCTTCCAGGCTTAATCAAAGAATTCGTGGTGGAGACGTTTCATGCAAGGTTTTATTGTTGACTGGTTGAATCTCGCGTTGCGCTGGCTGCATGTGGTGGTGGCGATTGCGTGGATTGGCGAGTCCTTTTATTTCGTGGCGCTCGACAACAGTTTGAAACCGCCGAAAGATCCGGCCGCGACGAAGCGCGGCGTGTTCGGCGAATTGTGGCACGTGCATGGTGGCGGCTTCTACAACATGCAGAAGTACACCGTCGCACCGGCGAACATGCCGGATGATCTGCACTGGTCGAAGTGGCCGTCCTACACCACGTGGATGTCGGGCTTTGGGCTCTTCATGGTGTTGTATCTGTTCTCGCCGAGCACGTATCTCATCGACAAGAATGTGCTCGACATGGGGCCGGTTGTTGCGGTGTCGTCGGCGCTTGGGTTCTTGCTGGCGGGCTGGATTGTTTATGACTCGCTGTGCCGGGTCCTTGGAAATCGCGATGGGTTGCTCGGCATCTGCGTGGGCGTGTATGTGATTATTGCGGCGTGGCTCGCCTGCCACGTGTTTGCCGGGCGCGCGGCTTATTTGATTACCGGTGCGACCCTTGCCACGATCATGTCGGCGAATGTGTTTTTCGTGATCATTCCCGGCCAGCGCAAAATGGTCGATGCGATGCTCAAGGGCGAAGTGCCCAACGCCATTTATGGCAAGCGTGGCAAGCAGCGGTCGGTGCACAACACGTACTTTACGTTACCAGTGGTGTTCGTGATGTTATCGAATCACTACGCGATGACTTATACGCATCCGTATAACTGGGCTGTGTTGTTGATCATCATGTTGGCTGGGGCTTTGATCCGGCAGTTTTTTGTGATGCGGCATCGCGGGCAGGTGTTGTGGTACTTGCCGGTGATTGGCGTGTTGCTGATGTTTGGTGCGTTTGCGTGGACCATGCCGAAGGGGGTGCCGACTGTTGCGCCAGTGGCGGGTGCGCCAGGTGTGCGTGTGGCCGATATTGCGCCTATCTTGCAGCAGCGGTGTGCGACCTGTCATGCTGCGCATCCTACTATGATGGGGGCGGCGCCCGCTGGTGTTTTGCTTGATACGCCAGAGGCCATTTCTTTGAACGCGCAGCGGGTTTATCAGCAGGCTGTTGTGTTGAAAGCAATGCCGCTTGGGAATGTTACCCAGATGACCGATGGCGAACGGGCGAAGATTGCTGCTTGGTTTCAAGGTGGGGCTTTGAAGTAGGTTTTCGTTCGCACTTCGGGGGGAATGCGTGGGGGTCCTGCTCTTGGGGGCTTCGCGCGTTTCTTGTTCGTTGGTCCTATTTAGCACTGTTAGCCACTGTCCGTGGCGGGACTTCATTTCTTTTTCCAACGGCGACAAAGAAACGAAGCAAAGAAAACGCCTCTCCACCGCTAATTCTTAAAGAGACCAAGCGTGCACTGATATCTGCTTGGGACTTCAAAAGAACACTCAGCGTAAAACCCCGGACAGTTGAACCCCTTCCCCTTCGTTCACAGATACCCACACGCTTCGCCACCAGTGTGAGTAGCCGTCAAACCGGAAAGCGCGGCGCGCAGCGCGCGCCCATTTGCGTGCTTGCACGCAAATTGGGGTGTTTGGCCGTACTGGTTTCGTGAGGTTGTGTGCTTGCCCGAGAACACGGGTGGCGAAGCGTGTGGATGTAGGGGTTCGGAGGGGAAGGGTTTCAGGTGATGGTGGTTATGGCGTCGAGGGTTCTTTTGAAGTCCCAAGCAGATGTCACTGCACGCTCGGGACACTTAAGAATTAGCGGTTGAAAGGCGTTTTCTTTGCTTCGTTTCTTTGTCGCCGTTGGACAAAGAAATGAAGTCCCGCCACGGATAGTGGCTAACAGTGCTAAATAGGACCAACGAACAAGAAACGCGCGAAACCCTAAAAAGCAGGCCCCAGACATGAAACCTGCCCCCCGCATGCCTTAAATCAAGTGCGAACAAAATCCTCGCCCATTAACCAAACCGGTTCATCAAGCTGCACCTCATTAAGATTAACCCCATCCCCCCCCCGATCGACCACAATAAAGTCGCTCACTTCGCCAAGTGCAATCAACGGATGATGCCAGACGCCCTTGGCATAATTAACCCCTTGCCATCCCCGCGTAACAAACGCCCGAACAGCCGAAGGTTCAAGCTCCCCCGCCGGCGCCACCACAACCAGATAAGGCCGATCGTTAAGCGGCACAAACGCCTGACTCCCCAACGGATGCCGCTCAAGCATCGACACCTCAAAAGGCAACACCCGCGGCTGCCCACGAAACAGATTCACGAGCGGCCGCCCGCCCTCATCTTCCACATCAATACGAGCAAGATCGTGAAAACGCATAGTCGTCCCGAGATTGATCGGAATCTGCTTAGCACCCTCGAGCTCGATGACATCGCCGAACGGCTCAAAGGCGGCCTTGGTCAACGGTTCAATCGCCAACTTTTTCATCGTGGAACCTGTTTCGTTTTTAAACACATCACGCCAGCGTGCCGAACAACCGCAAACGCGATACACCGCCATCAGGATAAATGTTGAACCGCACGTGCGTAACAGGACCCAACGCGGCTAGCTCCGCTTCGAACCCATGCTGCTTGTCCATCTGCAACTTCTGCTCGCCAAGCAATACCGGCCAGAACATCGCCTGCGTAACCAGCGAACTATCCGTCCCGCCCGTCACATAAGCAGCCTGCAACGAACACCGGTCAGGATAATTGCCCTTGAAATGCGCTGTATCCACTTCGACCTTCCTGATCACGCCCGGTTGCGCCAGCGCCACGATACACCAGTCATTCCCCGGCTCACGACGCCGCCGCGTCTCCCAGCCATCACCCATATTCACGCCGCGCCCCGGCATCAGCAAGGTCGACGCCAAGCCGAAATGCTGATTGTTCGCGCCTACGATATACGCGCCGTTCTCCATGGCGGCGAGATCAAATAACTCACTGCGGCTCGCGCTGCTCCAGTCAAGCTGCGGCTGACCATAAACGCGCAAGCGGGCAATACCGCCATCGGGATAAATGTTCACGCGCAAATGCGTGAACGGCTGCTCATTCGCGACGTTCACATAGTGATGCGTATTACCCTGCAACGTCATGGACGGCACGATTTCAGTCCACTTCGTCGCCTGATTCGGCGCGCCCTCAGCCACGTGCGCGCCCTCAATAGACGCCGCCGGCGGGAAATTGCCGGTGAAGTGGCTCGTATCGATATCGAACCCCTTGATCACGCCCGGCCGCGCCAGTTTCACCACGCACCAATCGTAACCGCTCACGCGCTTGCGACGGGTCTCCCAGCCGTCCATCCACTTGCCGTTATCGTCGTATTTACCCACGATAAAAACAGCCGGCTCAGGATTCAACATGCGCTCCTTCGGCGCAAAAAAATCGTCGCTGGCTTCGAACGCCTGCGCACCAAGCCGCGGGTCCGCGAGATTCACATAACGGCGCGTGAATTCAGGAGCGTTGGGATCGAGTGTCGGTATGGACATGAGGTTCCTTGATTGAATTGAAGGCGGCGCGCAGGCCTCAGGCGGCGATCAGATCGTCGAGCCTGAAACGCGCTATCCGGTAGATTTGCTGCAGACTTTCGCGCAACTCGACATCGCGGCTGTTATGCAGCCGCGCCTTGAAGTTCGCGATGATGCCGTGACGATCGAACCCGCGCACGGCAAGAATAAAAGGGAAACCGAATTTCTCGCGATAACTCGCGTTAAGCGCCTGCAACGCGTCGAACTCTTCCTGCGTGCAAAGATCGAGCCCCGCGCCGCTCTGCTCCCGCGTGGACTCGTGGGTGAGTTCACCGCGCACAGCGGCCTTACCCGCAAGCTCCGGGTGAGCATTGATCAACGCAAGCTGACGCGTGGCGCTGGCATTATCGACAATGGCTGCCATGGTTGTATAGAGCGCATCGATACTCGCAAATGGACGCTTCATTGCCGCTTCCTCGGCAACCCAACGCGAATGCTCGAAAATGCCCGACAAAGCGACAGCGAAATCGTCCGCGTTCAACGCGTTGAGCTGCTCCAGTGTCATTGGTACGGTCGTCATCACGCGCTTGCTCCGGCCGTTCCTTCGTACGGGTGATGCTCGCGCCAATGACGCGCAATATCCACGCGCCGCGTGACCCAGACGCGATCATGTTGCTCGATGTGATCAAGAAAACGCTGCAGCGCACGGAAGCGCCCGGGACGCCCAAGCAACCTGCAATGCATGCCGATCGACAACATCTTCGGCGTCTCACTCCCTTCCTCATAGAGCACGTCGAAAGCATCGCGCAAATACACAAAGAATTGCTCCGCCGTGTTGAAACCTTGTGGCGTCGCGAAACGCATGTCGTTGGTATCCAGCGTGTAGGGAACGATCAACTGCGGCACCTTCGCGCCGCCGCTCACTTCCACATCCATCCAGAACGGCAGGTCGTCGCCGTAATAATCCGAGTCGTAGAGAAAGCCCCCATGCTCTGCCACCAGCCTGTGCGTGTTGGGACTGTCGCGTCCCGTGTACCAGCCAAGCGGTTTCACGCCCGTTACGCGCTCGATAGCCTGCATGCCAAGACGCATATGCTCCGCTTCCTTCTCGGGCGACATGTCCTGATAGTGAATCCATCGATACCCATGGCACGCAATTTCATGTCCCAGTTCAACGAACGCGCGGCCCAGATCCGGATGACGCTCAATTGCCATGCCAACGCCAAACACGGTCAGCGGCAAGCCGCGCTTTTCGAACTCGCGAAGAATGCGCCATACGCCCGCGCGCGATCCGTATTCGTAAATGGATTCCATGCTCATGTGACGCGAAGGATAAGCCGCCGCGCCCACGATCTCCGACAAGAACTGCTCGGACGCTACATCGCCATGCAGCACGCAGTTTTCTCCGCCCTCCTCGTAATTCAGCACGAATTGCACGGCAATACGCGCATTTCCGGGCCAGTTCGGCTGCACGGGGTGCCGGCCATAGCCGATCAGGTCGCGTGGGTAATTCGATTCGTTCGACATGGCTGGATGAGTGCGTTGAAGTCGATGGAGCCGCGCACGGTGTCCAACAGCACCTTGATGGACCCTGCGCGACGATAGACCAGTTTAGCGAAAACGCATGGCCGCGCCCATATTCATACGCAGATATTGCGAGTCAGGCGGCAGGTATGATCTGCGCTTAGCGGGGGCTATAAATCGCCAGATCTCCATCGTATTGCTTGGGCAAGGGACGCGCATAGTCGCCTCGCTTAGCGGTTTTAAGTCTTAGCGAAATTAACGCCTCCGCCCATTTGACTGCTGTCGTCACGCCCTCTATTACCGGCGCGCCGATTGCATCTTCAATCTCGCGGCAAAACTCAGCCATGCCCGCACACCCAAGGACAATGGATTCCGCGCCGTCTTCCACCAAAGCCTTGCGGCATTCATCGATAATGATCGAGCGCGCCCTGGAACCGGGAACATCGAGGTCGAGCACCGCAACATCGGTTGCACGGACATTCTTGCAGAAACGCTTCATGCCGTAGCGCTCGGCCAGATGCCACGACATCGTGCACGTGCGCTTGAGTGTTGTCACAACTGAAAAGCTCGGCGCAATCACACTAGCCGCATGCATTGCCGCTTCGGCTATTCCTATGACCGGACCACGCGCCAGTTCGCGCGCGGCATACAACGCCGGATCCCCAAAGCATGCAATGACATAGCCATCCATGCCATCGTTCTCTCCCTTCTCTATTTCCTGCAGCAACGCCAGCGAGGCAAGCGCCTCGTCGTAGTAACCCTCAATGGACGGCGGCCCCATCGACGCGCTGACTGAAATGACTTCCGTTCCGTTCGATACCACTTCCCTGGCGCAACGATCCATTGCCTGGGTCATGCGGCTGGTCGTATTGGGATTGATCAGTTTGATGCGCATTTCTTCCTTCTTCGTCACGTGTGGAAATCGCTGTCATGCCGCTCAAGCCAATGCACGGCATGACGGTTTCTCAAGCAAAATTGGACGCTGATTTCTTGTCCGCGATGATCCAGTAAAACACGCCGCCCAATCCTGCCCCGATGAACCAGGAGAAGTTCGCCGAGCCCTGCAGTGCAGGCACCATCACGCATGCAATCGCAATTGCCGCCGCCGGCAACAACGCTATAACCGCGCGCCAGTTGACGCCGTTGTTGTACCAGTAACGTCCCGTCTCCGACGTCGTGTACAACTCTTCCACATTGAACTTGCCTCGCTTCATCAAGTAGAAGTCCACGATCAGCACGCCATACAGCGGTCCGATAAAACTGCCGAGCACGTCGAGCGTGTAATGGATCACAGCAGGGTTGTTGAAAAGATTCCACGGCGTGATGAACACCGACGCCACCGCCGCCATCATGCCGCCCATGCGCCAGCTAATCAAACGCGGTGCAACGTTAGAGAAATCGAAAGCTGGTGAAACGAAGTTCGCGACAATGTTGATGCCAATCGTCGCTATCGTGAAAGTCAGCGCGCCCAGAATGACCGCAGTCGGCTGGTCGATACGGCCCACGGTCTCGACCGGGTCCGTGATCAGTTGGCCGAAGACGGGCAATGTGGCGGCTGTCGTCACCACGGTGACCAGAGAGAATGCGAGGAAGTTGAACGGCAGTCCCCAGAAATTTCCACGCTTTACGCTCTTATAGCTTTTGCAGTATCGCGAGAAGTCGCCGAAATTGAGCATGGGTCCGGAGAAATACGACACGACCAGCGAGATTGCCGTGATCATGACAGGCACGACTTCCATGCCGTGATACTTCACGCCGCCAAGATTCAAGCCAATGTTGCGCCACCCCGCGCGCCACACCATGTAGCCCGCAAGAATGAACATGACGACATAGACCGCCGGTCCTGCGAAGTCGATGAACTTCTTGATCATCTCCATCCCACGCCAGAAAACGACGGCTTGCAGCACCCACAGCAACATGAAGCCTGCCCAGCCCAATGCCGACAATCCGGCGAAGCCGTATTTGTGGACATCGGCGTATGGCATCCATTGCGGCATGAATTTCAGCAGCACGATCACGAGCGCACTCGACGCGAGGAACGTCTGGATGCCATACCACGCGACTGCAATCAGGCCACGGATTACCGCGGGAAGGTTTGCGCCCAACACGCCAAAGGTCGCGCGGCATGCCACGGGATAAGGAACGCCGGCCTGCTGGCTCGGTTTTGCGATCAGGTTGCACAACACATTGACGATACCGATTCCAACCAGCAGCGAAACCAGCACTTGCCAACTCGTGAGGCCCAGTGCGAACAGACTTCCCGCGAACACATAACCGCCCACGCTGTGAACGTCCGACATCCAGAAAGCAAAGATGTTGTATGCGCTCCAGGTCTGATGTTTGAGAGGCGCAAGGTCGTCGTTATAAAGACGATCGCTATATCCGGCCGGATGGTCCGGGTCCCGTCCTGAATCGTCGTAAGCGGGTATTGCAGCACTGCCAGGGGTCGCGCTGAATTGAACCATGACTTCTCCTTGAATGAACTTGGCAATCGCGCCGCTTTGGATTAGCGACTGTGATGCAACGTCGTATATCTAAAGACGCCTTCGCATGGCCTTCGCGCGGCGTTCTTTTCGTCGATTCGTTTAGCGCTCCAGTCACCGTACAAACGTTGGCGCGGACGCAATATGGTTATTCAACACGCGCGCATAGGCGCATGCACTCAGGAAAAGCATGGTGAAGTCACGCATTCATTTAATGCGGACCTTAAGGTTCATTCGACTTTCAGCTAAGACAATCGCATCGCGCCCACGAGTGCGGTCGCGTGCTCATCACATCGCTCAGGCTCTGTTCAGGCGCTTTTCTCGCGCCCAGGCACCTTCGGTTTGGCAAAGACTTCATGCAGATCGACGGCACCGCGTGCGGGTCGATCAAGCATTTTCATTTCCACGTCCTGTAAATGACGCGCCATCAGTTCAGCGGCTTGCGGGGCGTCGCCCGCGTCCAGCGCAGCGAGTATCTCTTCGTGATCCTCAAAACTGCAGGAGCTACGGCCAAGCGACTCGTATAACGCCGATATCAACGTGGAGCGCGCCACGAGCCCAGACAGGCATTCGCATAAAACGGTATTGCCGGTAAGCTGCGCAAGCTCCTTGTGAAACTCTCCAGACAGCCTGATCCACGATGAAAAATCGCGGCTTTCATATGCTTTGCGTTCACGCCCAATGGTGGCGCTGATCGACTTCAAACGACGTGTGCCGTGACCGCTGCAAATGCGCTCGACCACCGCCAATTCCACGATGCGCCGCATCTCGAACACCTCATGCACTTCCTGCACCGAAGGGCTCGCCACGAATGCCCCGCGGTTTGGCTCAAGATCGACCAGGCGCTCGCCCGCGAGTTGTGCAAGGGCTTGACGCACCGTTCCGCGCTTTACATCGAATACTTCGCATAACTGCGCTTCTGTCAGCTTGGCTGCAGGCGCCAGACGATGCTCGAGAATCGCGTCGCGAATGTTCGCCGCGATCGACTCGGCCGTCGCCGCTGCGGCTGGCGCCGCATTGCCGATGACGCTTACCTTCGATAAATCGCTCACTTTGGCTTCGGACATGATCGCGTTCGCTTGTATGTATTGCATCTTATGACGGACATAAAAACTGTCAACAATTTCTGACGAGAAATCGATGATGCTTGCCAGTTTCAACGAGATGCTCCTGCACTAAACCCTTTAAATAAAGGCGTTCGCGACCGAGTTAGGTAGTTTCCCTCATCGTTCAAACGCTTATTTTGTTGACAATCTAAAGCACGAAAGTCGTGCATTTCCGCCCAATCCAAGTGCGCACTTACAAAAAAAGCGCCCCGGGGGCGCTTTCTGTTATTGGCTTTCAATCCGCTCAGGTCAAATGCGGAAAATCGGAAAGCGCGAGCTCAAAACCGTCAGGCTTTGCGACCAGATGCGCAGTCGCACCGAACGGCAACGTCAACAGATCCGGCACATGCCCGAACTGCAATCCGGTCACGACCGGAATCCCAACCAAAGAGCGCACTTGTTCGACCATTGTCTCGAACGTGTAGCCGTTGTCGTATTCAGACAGTTTGACGCCAGTGAACTGGCCCAGCACGAGAGCTTGCTGCCGCGCAAGAATTCCGGACATGTGAAGCTGATAAATCATCCGCTCGACCCGAAACGGATGCTCGTTCACGTCCTCGAGAAACAGAATCCCGCCCTCCACCAGCGGCATGTAAGGCGTGCCAATCAATGACGCGATCATCGCGAGATTGCCACCCCACAGCATGCCGGTTACATCGGCGGATTGCGCTTGTGGGGCATCGCTCGTCACTGTGAGCGACGGCTTCGTGATCGCATTCCAGAAGTGATCCATCGTGAACGTGCTTGGCTCCTCCGCGCCAAAATCGGCGGTGAGCATTGGCCCGCCAAAGGTCTTGATGCCTGCGCGTGCAAATAGCGCGAGCTGAAGGGCCGTGAAGTCGCTATGACCGACAAGCACGACAGGCCGATCACGCAAGCGCCGTTGCAAACCATCGTAGTCGAGGCCGTGCAGGATCCGTGAAGCGCCATAACCGCCTCTGACCGCCAAAACGATTTCCGGCAACGGACGCGATGAATCGGCGAGCCGGTTGATGTCCGACGCGCGCTCGCTGTCCGTGCCGCCGAAGCGCTGATATCTGCGCCATGCGGAAGTCGCGTTTTCGAGCGTATGTCCCTGCTCCTGCAGGCGCGTGATCGCACGTTCAACAGGTTCCAGAGCGGGGTAACCGGAAGGAGCAACCAGATCGATAGTGCGTGCGCGAAGGGTCATGGGCGGGGTAGAAGCGGATCTGTAGGGTCAGCCAGGCCGGCGTTGCGGGCGTCGCGCGCGGCTTTCGTTTCGCGGCGGCGCTCGGCGAAGAAACTGCGTAGCGCGTTGGCGCATTCTTCGCCGAGTATGCCACCGGTAACGGTCGTGTGATGGTTCAGGTTGCCGATGGCAAACGCATCGACAACACTGCCGCACGCGCCTGTCTTGGGGTCGTGCGCACCGAACACCACGCGCGCAATACGCGCATGCATGATCGCGCCGGCGCACATGATGCACG
Organism: Caballeronia sordidicola; assembly: GCF_001544455.2. Lineage (GTDB taxonomy): Bacteria > Pseudomonadota > Gammaproteobacteria > Burkholderiales > Burkholderiaceae > Caballeronia > Caballeronia sordidicola. The sequence continues at coordinate 7,012 of NZ_FCOC02000013.1, read as the reverse complement.
GTTCAAGCGTGACGAACAACTCGCAGCCGGGCAACCGGTAGTTTTCGAGCGCGATGGACGCCGCGCGCAACGCGGCCATTTCAGCGTGTGCCGACGGGTCGTGCGCGCCAATAGGATGATTGAAACCGGTCGAGATCACGTCGTCCCCGCGCACCAGCACCGCGCCAACGGGCACTTCCCCTAGCGCGCGCGCTTTTTCGGCGGCGACTTGCGCGAGCGCCATGAAACGGCGGTCGCGCTCGGCGGCGGTGGAATCGATTTCATCCGCGGATGCAGACTTGGAGACGGCAATCACTTTTGCCCGGCCTGATCGTGCGCGGCGGCGTCGGCGGTCTTTTCCTGCTCCGACCAGCGGTCGGACAGGCGCTGCGCAATGCGCCGCCGATACTCAAGCGGCACCACGGCGCAATTGCCCCGCAATGACTCGAGCGCCATGTCGAGCGCGAGCATCTTGGCCTGCAGTTTGACGCGCGTCGCCGGATCTTCCGCCTCGCCCGCTTCGTTTTGCAGATCGCGCAACGCCCGCAGATGTTCCACGGCAGGAGGCACAAAACCGGCGTTTTTCATAATGCGGTTGGCAACGCGAACTTCTTCGGGGACCAGTGCGTCGTCGTCGAATTCCAGCGGCTCGCCCGCGCCGGGCAGATTGTCGAACTCACCGCGCGCGGCTGCGGCCGAAATTCGCTGTTCGACCAGGGCATCTAGCAGTTTCATCGGCGTTTTAGGTGCCGGCAACCCGGTTTTCGAACGTAGTCGATAAAGCGGGTCGGGCCGGACTGTCACGTTTGGGGTTGCGTTTGAGCTGCGTTGGGCGCCAGCAGGACCTGCGGGCCGCCACGAAAGCCTGATAGCCACGAAAGCGATCCCGGCGTCACGCGCGCTTCGGGGATGCCACCAGCTAACGCCCTATTCTATCAAACGGCTCGCGGCCGCCTGAATCGTCCGTTCTTCGCGTATATCCTTGCGTGGCGAGCAACAAGCTTCGCGTGTATTCATGCGCCACATTCTGCTCCCGCACCGCTTCAACGGGAAGCTGCTCGACAATATCTCCATCGCGCATCACCGCCACGCGCTGACATAAAAATCCGACCACCGCCATGTTGTGGCTGACGAGCATCATGGTGAGATTGCGCTCGCGATGCAGCCGCCGCAGCAGATTCAGGATTTCCGCCTGCACCGATACATCGAGCGCGGATGTCGGTTCATCGAGCAGCAGCACGCGCGGCTCGACGATCAGCGCCCGCGCTATGGCCACGCGCTGGCGCTGTCCGCCCGATAGCTGATGCCCGTACCGGAAGCGAAAGGCCGGTCCAAGACCCACTTCACGCAGTGCGTCGAGGATGCGCTCGTCGTGGCGATCCATGCCATTGATCGACAGCGGTTCGCGCAAGGTCTGGTCGACCGTGAAGCGCGGATACAGCGACCCGTACGGATCCTGAAACACCATTTGCACTTCGCGCCTGAACGCCCGGTCAATGCGCTCGCCAAGCAGATGACGGCCGATGCGCATCGACCCGCTGGCAATGGGCGCGAGCCCGGTCAGCGCACGCAGCACGGTCGACTTGCCCGAGCCAGATTCACCCACGAGCCCGAACACCTCGCCTTCGTCCACATGAAACGTCGCCGAGCGCACCGCGTCGGCAAAACCGGTTTTGGTCTTGAAGCGGACCTGTACCCCGTTTGCATCGATCATCGCGCGGCCTCGGCGAACCAGGCCGCGTCGCGTTGAAGCACGGGCAGTTGATCGGGAGGATTGCGCAGCGGCGGGCTTGCGGCGAGCAAGGCGCGCGTGTACGGATGCTGCGCATGCGCGAGATCTCGCGCCGCGCAGGTTTCAACGACGCGACCGCCGACCATCACCATGACGCGGTCGCAGAACGACATCACGAGCGGCAGGTCGTGGCTGATGAAGATCAAGCCGGTGTTGTGCTTCGCGATCATCTCGTCGAGGACGGCGAGAACTTGCATGGAAACGAGTACGTCGAGCGCGCTGGTGGGTTCGTCGGCGATCAGCAATTTCGGGCCCGATGAAACCATCATCGCAATCATCACGCGCTGGCCCATGCCGCCGGAAAGCTCATGCGGATATGCATCGGCGACGCGCCGCGGATCACGTATATGCACGGCCGCCAGCGCCTCGACAATGCGCTCACGCATTGCCTTCGCACTCGACTTTGGCGATTGCCGCCCGAACGCCTCGCGCATTTGCTGCGCAACGGTCATGACCGGATTCAGCGAATACTTGGGGTCCTGCAGGATCATGCTCATCTGCGTGCCGCACAAACGCCGCCGCTCTTTCGGATGCATGGCTAGAAGGTCCTGATTTTCGATGCGCATGGCGTCGGCCGACCAACGCGCCGATGCCGGCAGGAGCCCGAGCAACGCGCGGCCCGTCAACGATTTACCCGATCCCGATTCGCCGACAATCCCAAGCCGCTCGCCCTTTGCAAGCGTCAGCGAAACGCCGCGCACGGCTTCGGTCAGCGAGCCGTCGTGAGCCTCGAATGCAATACGCAGGTTATCGATTTCGCAAAGCTTGCCGGCTTGCATGTCAGCCTCCCTGACGAGGATCGAAGACATCGCGCAGGCCGTCGCCGAGCAGATTGAACGCAAGGCTGACCAGCAGAATTGCAATGCCCGGAATGGTTGCGACCCACCACGCATCGAGCAGCACGCCGCGTCCCGACGCCACCATGAAGCCCCATTCGGGACTCGGCGGCTGCGCGCCAAGCCCCAGAAAACCCAGCCCTGCAACGGTCAGGATGATGCCCGCCATGTCAAGCGTCGCGCGAACGATCACCGACGACGAACACATGGGCACGATATAACGCAACAAGATCCGCATGGACGACGCCCCTTGCAGGCGCGCAACGTGAATGAAATCGGCTTGCACGAGACGCAGCGTTTCGGCCCGAGCGAGACGCGCATACGGCGGCCACGCCGTGATGGAAATCGCGATTACCGCGTTGATCACGCCCGGCCCGAGCGCGGCCGCAAACGCGAGCGCCAGCACGATCTTCGGAAACGCAAGCGCAATGTCGGTGAGACGCATGAGGACGGTATCGATGAATCCGCCGCAGAAACCCGCCGCCGTGCCGATCAGCAATCCCACGGGCACCACCAACACCACGACCAGGATCGCAATGCTCAACGTCAGCCGCGATCCAATGACGAGGCGCGCGAGGATATCCCTGCCGAGTTGATCGGTGCCGAACCAATGCGAAGGCGAACCCGGCGGCAGCAAACGGTCGCCAAGCACCTGGCGCAAGGGATCGTGAAGTGGAAGCAACGGACCGATTGCGGCGAACGCAATCAGCAAAAGCAAGATCGCGAGTCCGAACACGCTGAGCGGATTGCTCGAAAACCGCCGCCAGCGCCGATACGTCAACCCCAGCGCAGCCTGCCTGCGGGACGCGGGTGTGTCAGTCAACAGCCACGCCTGCCAGTCCCTGCGCGGTTTCGTCATTGGAGTCGAATCGGTAGATGGAAGCACGTCATGAACCTTTGGCGTTCATTGAGCGCGTGGATCGAATACTCGATACAGCGCGTCCGTCAGCAAATTGAGCGTGATGAATGTCGCGCCGATCACCAGCGTGCTGCCGAGCACGGCGTTCATGTCGGCGTTGAGCAGCGCACCCGTCAAATATGAACCTATACCCGGCCACGCAAACACGATTTCGGTGAGGACCGACCCTTCGAGCAAATAGCTATAAGCGAGCGCGATCACGGTCAGCAACGGCACCGCGATATTGCCGAACGCATGACGCCAGATCACGCGGCGCTCGCTCAGACCCATCGCGCGCGCCGTCACAATGTATTCCTGGCTCAACTGTTCGAGCATGAAGGATCGCGTCATGCGGCTCAGGTATGCAATGGAATAGAACGCGAGAATGGCAGTGGGCAGCACGATATGCGAGAGCGCATTTTTCAGCACGTCCCATTCGCCTGCAATGATGGAATCGATCAGCAGACTGCCGGTGCGTGTATCGACCAGGCCATCGTAGAGCGGATCAATGCGGCCCGGTCCGGATACCCAGTGTAATTTGGCATAGAACAACAGCAGGCCCATCAGCGCAAGCCAGAACACCGGTAACGAGCTTCCCGCCAGTCCGATGAACCTCGCGACGTGATCGATCCAGCGGTTGTGCTTTACCGCGGCGGCCACGCCAAGCGGCACACCAATCACAATGCCCATGAAAGTGGACAGCGTGGCAAGTTCGAGAGTTGCGGGAAAGACGCGCTTGATGTCATCGACAACCGGGTTTGACGTCAGCAGCGACATGCCCAGATTGCCGTGCAGCACGTCACGTACATAGATGAAAAACTGAACGATCAACGGCTTGTCGAGCCCGAGCGCGAGACGCGCCGCTGCGTAGGCCTGCGGCGAAGCCCGCTCGCCGAGCATGGCGAGCAGCGGATCGATAGGAATCTTTCGTCCGATAAAAAACGTCACGCCCAGCAACCCGATAAAAGTCACCGCGAGCATCAACATCCAGTGCACGAGCAACCATCCGCGGCGCACGCCGGCATGACCGGCAAGCACACCGCGCGCACGTTGGAAAATGGTAAGCCGCGCCGCCACGCTCATTGTTTCTTCAGGTCACGATATGACACCAGATCGAAGATCGGCCCCACTTCCAGTCCGGTCACACCCGGCCGGACCGCGACCTGCGAGACCTTCTGGAACATGATCACGAAGGGCGAATGGTCAAGCACTTCCTTTTGCATCGCTTCGTAGCGCTGCGCGCGTTTCGCGGTCGACGATTCCTCGAGCGCGGCCTGCGTCTCTTTCGTCAATTGCGGAATGTCCCACGAATTGCGCCATGCAAGCATCTTGAAGCTGGAGTTGTCGGAGTTATCCGGATTCCACGCGAAGCCCTGCGCATTGCTATGCGGATCGATATAGTCAGCCGACCATTCACCGATATAGATATCGTGCTGACGCGCCCGATATTTGCCAAGCGTCTGCTTGTTGTCGCTTGAGATCAATTCGACCTTGATACCGCCTTGCGCCAGATTCGCCTGCACCGCCTGCGCGATTTCGCCATAAGGCGAGTCGTTGCGCACGTCCATCTTCACGGTGAATCCGTTCGGAACGCCGGCCTTCGCGAGCAGCGCCTTCGCCTTTGCAACGTCCTGATGATACGGGTTGGTGTTCAGCGCACCGAGAAATCCCTCGGGCAGAAACGCCTCGTGAACCTTGTAAGTCGTGCGCACGATATTGTGCTGAATGCCGTTGTAGTCGATGAGCCATTTCATGGCTTCCTGCACGTCCGGCTTCGCAAGATTCGGGTTCTTGTTGTTCAAGCCGAGATACATCAGCGTCGCCTGCGGAACCGAGGTCACGCGAATCGTGCCCTTCTTCGTGAGCGTGACGAGGTCATCCGAACTCAGGTCGCGTGCCACATCAATATCGCCGTTCTCTATCATCAGGCGCTGGCTCGACGCTTCGGGCACATGCCGCATCACAATACGCTTCATGGCAAGCGGCACGCGATAACCATCGAAACGCTGAAGCACGACGCTGTCGTTCGCGGTCCACTTCACGAGCTTGTACGCGCCCGACCCCGCCTCGTTCGTCTTCAGCCACTCGTTGCCAAAATCGTTACCCTTGGCGTGCGATTCAAGCAGTTTTCGGTCGAGCACGGAAGCTGGCCATGAACCGAGCACGTTCAGCACGAAAGTCGGCGCGTACTTCTGGTCGGTCGTAATGGAGACCGTTGTATCGTCGATTTTCTTCACGTTCTGCAGCGCGTTTGCCTTGGTCAGCCCAATGCCGGCCGGCACGGCCGCCGCGCCTTTGTCGAGCAATGCGGTGCGCTGGATCGACCATGCCACGTCGTCAGCGGTGAGCGGATTGCCCGAGTGGAACTTGAGACCCGGCCTGATCTTGAACGTGAACGTCAATCCGTCCTGGCTCACGGCCCATGATTGCGCCACGTCGCCATTGAAGCGCGCCGGGTCTTTCAGATCAACGCGAATCAGGCGATCGTAGGTGTTCGCGACGTATTCCTGTGGCACCAGTTCATAGATCTCACCAGGATCGAGGGTGGTGAATTCATCGAGCAGGGTCGCCATTACCAGCATGTCCTTCGGCGTGGCCGCGTTTGCAAAGCTCATGCTGGTCAAGCTTAGAATAGACATCATCGTGATGGTTGCCAGCGCGTCACGCAATGCTCGTTTCATACTCGCTCCGTGGAAGTTGAGAGTGTCCCTGCTGTGCTTTTACATCAGGCGCAAAGGACCACTGTCCGCATTATCGATAACAGGAAGCTCGCGCGAGCCCGGCAATTCGTAGTGCCACCACTCACTCGGAATATGCGTGAAGCCCGCGCCGTGCATCACGCCAAGCAAGAGCGTGCGGTTGCGTTGCACATGTTCGGGTAAGCCCGCATGGAAGTGCTCGGAGGCCACCGACATTTCGTCGAAACCAGTGCCCATGTCTAGGTCCTGACCGCTGGCGTCGACCAGGGTAAGGTCGACCGCCGTGCCGCGGCTGTGGTTCGAGCCGCGCTTCAGGTCCGCTATATAAGTCGGGTCAGGCAGGAAGTCCCACAACACTTGCTGCGCTTGCGGCGGCCGGTAGGCATCGAAAATCCTGAGCGTCATGCCAATATGCCCAGCCAGTTCGACAGCCTTTTTCAGCGCGGTTTCAGCAGGGCTCAGCAGCAGGCAGTGCGCCGCCTTGTAGATCGGTTTGCCGGTGAGATTGCGGTCGGTTGCGTAGACCAGGTCGATGGCAACGCAATGCGTGTCGGGCGTGATTAACTGCAAACGGTGGTCGGGCATCGGCGATGTAGTTTCGAAGCTCACGAGTACGTGCGGTGCCGGTATTGTTTATCAAAACACAGGCTTTGTGGGTGAATGTGCAGACTCGCCACATCTGGCGTCAGCGCTTGCGCCCGGTTTTTACACTGGCAGCCGATATTAAACCTGGCGCTTTCACACTCCAAGTGCAACAGCGGGGTCAATGACAATGCCGTGCTTGGCGCAGTTTTCAATAAAGACCTCA
>NZ_FCOC02000012.1 GCF_001544455.2 Caballeronia sordidicola | reverse complement strand
CCACGAAACCAGTACGGCCAAACACCCCATTTGCGTGCAAGCACGCAAATGGGCGCGCGCTGCGCGCCGCGTTTTCCGGTTTGACGGCTACTCACACTGGTGGCGAAGCGTGTGGGTATCTGTTGCCAAAGGGGAAGGGGTTCAACTGTCCGGGGTTTTACGCTGAGCGTTCTTTTGAAGTCCCAAGCAGATGTCAGTGCACGCTCGGGCTCCTTAAGAATTAGCGGTTGGAAGGCGTTTTCTTTGCTTCGTTTCTTTTTCGCCGTTGGAAAAAGAAATGAAGTCCCGCCACGGATAGTGGCTAACAGTGCTAAAGAGGAACAACGAACAGGGACCGCGCGAAGACCCAAAGAGCAGGATCCCACGAGCCCTAACCCCAACCGCGCCAGCCCCCCTCAGCGCATTAAAACCCAATTTCCATCATAATAAATCACGCCCAAGGCCCAACCGCCCCGCGCTACCCCGTAAAACCCCCAGCCTGGAACCCCCGTCCATGGACCGTTTCCTAGCGATGAAAGTCTTCGTGCGTGTCGTCGAAAGCGGCAGCTTCTCCAAGGCCGCCGATGCCTTGCGCCTCCCCGCCGCCAGCGTCTCACGCACCGTGCAAGCCCTCGAAGCACACCTCGGCGCACGCCTGCTCAACCGTACCACGCGAAGTATCAGCATCACCGAAGACGGCGAAATCTACTACGAGCGCTGCGTGCGTGTCCTGGGCGAAGTCGACGACATGGAGTCCGTGCTCTCACGCTCGAAACTCAGCCCTAAAGGAACAGTGCGCGTCAGCCTCCCCGCCCTGATGGCAAAAAGCACGATCATCGGCGCGCTTCCCGAATTTTTTGCGGCCTACCCGGATATCCGCGTGGAAATGAGCCTCACCGATAAACAAATCGACATCATCGAATCAGGCGTCGATTGCGTGATCCGCGTAGGCGCAGTCGGCGATATCGGCCTGGTCGCAAAAACCATCGGCCGATACTCGCAAATCACAGTCGCCGCACCCTCGTATATCGAAAAATACGGCGAGCCAAAGACGCTCGAGGATCTCGAGAATCACTATTGCGTGGACTATCTCGTGAGCAAGACGGGACGCGTGAGGCCTTGGGAATTCGTGGTGAATGGCGAAACCCGCGCCGTTGCGCTCAAGGCAATGCTCGCCGTGAACGACGCCGATTCGTACGTAGAGTGTGGCCTGAACGGACTCGGACTGATCCAGGCGTCGAGCTATACGCTCGCATCGTATGTGGAAAGCGGGGCTTTGCGCGAAGTGCTGCAGGCGTATCCGTCTTATCCGCGAGTCGTGTCGATTCTCTATGCAGCGAACCGCCACCAGCCGCGGCGCGTGAAAGTATTTATTGAATGGATCGCAGAGGTCTACAGGCGGCAATCATCGCTGCAAGTCTCCGAGGACGATCCGCTCGCCAGCCAGACAAGAGCAATGCCGCAAGCACGCCACTTTTCGAACGGGCAAGTCCCGACCGGGCGCGTTACGCCTTGACGGCGGCGACGCTTTCGAATTTTGCACGAGCGTGCTTGTACATCCACTCGAGCGTGTCGTAAATGGGCGTGACCGGCACGCGGCCAATCGCGCGCCGCAACTTGACGTTCGACCCAACGAGTTTCGCAATCTCATTGCGACGCATGAAGCGAGGATCGACAAAAACCTCGATCTCATAGCCGGCAATGCGCCGCATCATGCCCAGGATTTCGCCAAGCGAATGGCCGACCCCGGAACACGTGTTGAACACTTCGCCAGCGGGCGCTTTTTCGATCAACTGGGCGTAGACCTCGACCACGTCGCGGACATCGGAGAAATCACGGCTTACCGCAAGATTACCAAGCGACATCTTCTGCTCGTGGCGCGCATGATGATTGACGATCTTGGGCAACAGGAAATCCTCGCCCTGACCGACGCCCGTGTAGTTGAATGGCCGTGTAAAGAAAATGGGCAGACGGTCGAGCCATAAGCGGGCCATGTTTTCCATGGCGAGCTTGCTGACCGCATAGTCGTTGCCGGGACTGAGCGGCACGTTTTCGTCGATGACTTCCACGTTCGCATTGCCATACACATTCGATGTGCTCGCCATCAGCACCGCGCGAGGTTTCTTGTCGAGCAGCGCGAGCGCGTCGAGCAGATTGCGCGAGCCCATGATGTTGACGAGATAACTCTGCGTAGGCGGATTGCCCGTCACGTGCGCGAGGCCGGCCAGATGCACCACGACATCCGGATTTGCATCGGCCACGCAAGCACGCACGGCGTCGAGATCCAGCAGGTCGACAGGCAGGCCGGTCGTACCCGGCACGTCCGCTTCCGACGCCGGCGAAGTCGTGCCCCACACGTCGTAGCCTTCGTCGAGCAGCCGCTCGGCCATATGGCGTCCGGTGAAGCCCGAAAGACCCGTGATGAGAGCGCGGCGACGCTTCGTGCCGCCATCAGGATGTTTTGTGTCGTTCATTGCGCTTGGTGTGTGCGGCGATCATGTCGCTCATGTCGCGGGTGGAGTGCAGCGCCCATATTTCAGCCATTCCGACATGGCGACCGTTGAGCAAGTTCACTGCCCGACAAGCCTGGTGCAGCATGTAATGAGACGCCAAGCCATTTTCCGCGTCAATTCAGGACAGAATTTTAACATGCGCGTCCTTTTGCAAGGGGACAGAACACATCGTGTCGATCGAAGAAATCGCCGACGGATTCGACCCGGAAGCGTTTGGAAAAATTTAACGGATGTTCTGCACAATCGCATGCGTTGCGAGCTGAATATGCGCTCGTTGACCCGATTTTCACGCCTTCCGATGCGGGCCGCACAGAAAGACCAATAAAAATCGTCATTAATTCTATGGCGAAACAATTAAGAAAATATTGAGGCGGCCCATGCGCTTTGCGGCTTCTGAAGGTCCCATTGCACGTCAACGGCACCATCCAGTTTCTTACTTTTCGAAACAATTTTTTGAACAAAATAAGTCGATCTGGAATTCATGCAACGCATCTGCAGATTTCATCAATCCATTTATTTCAGATTTTTTTGCAATATTTGAACGGTAGGCTTGATTAACCCGAGTAACGGCCGTGATGCCTTACCTATGCCATTGGCAGATCGAGCATAGCTGGCCGCTCTCAGATGGAGAAAACCTCTTGGTTCGCACTTTGCGTCGTATTCAGGTTTTGGTTTCGCGGTTTTGGGTGATGAGTGTGCTTGGCATGGCTGCCGTGGCGCCGGCATATGCAGCGTACGTGGCGCCGCCGACGGTGCTGCCGGCGCGCACATCATGGATTGGCAACACCTTTGGTTTCGGCGATGGCGTGTGGACGCAGATCAACATCACCGCGATCGCCGTTGCTCCGGACGGCCGCGTGTTCACGAACGCGCCGTGGGACGAGAGCGGTGCTGAAGTCAGCATCTACAAGAACGGCAAGGTGCTCGGAACGGCCGACGGCACGCACGGCTGGGGCCATTACGGCGGCAACGCGATTGCGTTGAACCAGCGATACGTCTTCGTTGCGGTTGCGGTGGGCAATGAGCGCGGCGTCTTGTCGAGGCCAGGGATATGGCCGCCGAAGGGCAAGCAGTGGTTTGGCGTGTCACGACGTGAGATAGGCGACATCAAGCGAGCCGCCACGTTCCAGGCGAATCCCGCTGCGGACAAGGCGGACGAGCAAGCCAGGCTTGCGGCCGCGTTCCTGATGGTGAATGAAGCGCCGGAGGAAAAGCGCGGCGCGCCGAAGACCGAATTCAGGCAGGACGTTGGCGGCCTGGCCGCGACTGACTCGCTGCTCTATGTCGCGAATACATCGGCGAATCGTATTGAAGTGTACGACGCCGAGTCGATGCAACAAAGGAGCAACTGGAGCGCGCCGCAACCGGGGCGTCTCGCGCTCGCGAAGGACGGCACGCTGTGGGCGTTGGTGAATACGCAAGGCGCGAAGGCACGGCTCGCGCACTACACGCCGGCGGGCGCGCCCATTGACGATGCACCCGCTTTGGCGGCGGGAACCGATGCGGTCGATCTGACTATCGACGGACAAGGGCGGTTGCTGGTTGCAGACAACGGTCCGCGTCAACAGGTGTTGATCTTCACGCGTGAGGGCGGTGCCAACACGTATCGCGAGACGAGTGCGCTGGGAGAGCGCGGCGGAATCTTTTCGGGCGTTCCAGGGCGGCCGGGTCCGCAGCGTTTCAACGGACTGACTGGAGTGGGTACGGATGCCGGGGGCAACATCTATGTATCGACGAATGGGATTGGTGTGCGGCAAGGTTCGACCGGCGCGGGATTGGGCGCCACGCTCGAAAGTTACGCAACCGATGGCAAGCAGTTGTGGCAGGTGCAGGGCTTGTTGTTCGTCGACGGTGCATGGATGGACCCGGCGCGTCCCAACAGCGTGTACACCGGGAACAAGCGTTTTGAGCTGGATTTATCCAAACCGGTGGGACAGGAATGGAAATATGCGGGCTTCCTTTCGGGGCGTTTCAAGTATCCCGAGGACCCGAGTTTCAGCGTCGATGACTGGCCTGGCCAGCCGATCGCTCGCAGGTTGAATGGCCACACGTTTTTGTATCTGGTCGACATGTATTCGGATCATCTGAAGATTTATCGATTCGATGCGAAGCGCGACGGTGAGTTGGCGATTCCTTCGGGTTACTTCGCGGGCCGGGAGCGTGCCGCAGTGAACATTCCGAATCGTCCGGCGGGTGGTGACTGGATCTGGCACGACGATAACGGCAACGGACGGTTCGAGGCGAACGAGTTCGAGGTAAACAGTGGCTTGCTGCCCAATCCGGGTGGTTGGGGATGGTGGGTCGACACGAAGGGTGACATCTGGCACACGAGTGACACACGCGGCATCAATCGTTTTCGATATGGTGGTGTGGACAAGGTGGGCAATCCGCTTTACGCCTATGACAACGCGCAGAACTATCCGATGCCGGCGCCGTTCAACGTGGTGAAGCGTGCAGTGTACGAGGCGGAAACGGACACGATGTATTTGACGGGTTACACGGCGGATGAGCCGTTTGATCGTGGGTACTGGAAGGAAGTGGGGCGGCGTTTGGTGCGATACGACCATTGGTCGGGAACGCCGCGGGAGCGTTATTCGATTGCCTTGCCGTGGGATACGAAGAGCAAGCCGCTTGTTACCACGATTGGATTGACGGTGGAGGGCAAGTATCTCTTTACGGTTGAGCCGTATGGGATGGTGCATGTCTATGAGAAGGATACTGCGCGTGAGGTTGGGGTGATCAAACCTGGCCCGGAGGTGGGTCGTGCGTCGGGGTGGGTGGATGTGCCGAATGGCATTAGTGCGAGCCGGCAGGCTGATGGCGAGTATTTGATTTTTGTCGAAGAGGATGCGCGGGGGAAAGTGATGATGTACAGGTGGCGACCGTGAAGGTCTTGGGGGCGCGGGGGTGTTCTGTTCAGGGTCTTGCGCGTTCCATGTGCGTTGATTTTTTTAACACTATTAGCCACTGTCCGTGGCGGGACTTCATTTCTTTTTCCAACGGCGAAAAAGAAACGAAGCAAAGAAAACGCCTTCCAACCGCCAATTCTTAAGGAGACCAAGCGTGCACTGACATCTGTTTGGGACTTCAAAAGAACGCACTGCGCATAACCCCAGACACTTGAAAACCTCCCGCTTCGTCCACGGCTACCCACACGCTTCGCCACCAGTGTTTGTGGCAGTCAATAAATAGTGCGAACGAATTTTTTACGGCAGTTTTCCCCCGGTTCTCGTGCTGGCCCGAGAACGCTGGTGGCGAAGCGTGTGGATGTCAGGATTCGGAGGGGAAGGGTTTCAAGTGTTCGTGGTTATGTGGGCTCCGTTCTATTTAAGGGCCAAAAACGTGTGCTTGCGCGCTGGGGACACTTACGTGCCCTCGTTTGGAAGGCGTTTTCTTTGCTTCGTTTCTTTTTCGCCGTTGGAAAAAGAAATGAAGTCCCGCCACGGACAGTGGCCAACAGTGCTGAAGAGGAACAACAAACAGGGACCGCGCACAGGCGCAAAAAGCAGCAACCCTGAATTGACCAAAACCGTTCACTAAAGAAAGAAACCCCTTTAACCCCAAGTGCCAACGACCCGCCCCTGATGGAAAAATCGTTAATCAAAAACATGGCGATCAACTTCTCGGGACTGGTGCTACCCACCTTCGTCTCCCTGATCACCGTCCCAGCCTACATCCACCTCGTGGGCGTAGAACGCTATGGCGTGATCAGCCTGGTCTGGACACTCATAGGCTACTTCGGCATTCTCGATCTCGGCATGGGCATGGCCGCCCAGCATCAAATATCGAAGGCGCACGCAGCAAACGACCTCGAAGCACGCTCACGCGTTTTCTGGAGCGCAATCTGGCTCAACCTGGGCACAGGAATCATCGGCGGAGCACTGATCTACTTCGGCGCATTCGCCTACACCGCCTATGTCGCGCACACATCTCCGGATATGCAGCGCGAGGTCTATCACGCGCTCCCATGGCTCGCACTGGCCATCCCCATCGCGAACGTCTCATGGGTGTGCGCCGGCGCAATCAACGGCGTCGAACGCTTCGGCATCTACAACACGAATCAGACAATCGGCACGTTCCTGTTTCAACTGTTGCCGCTCGCCGCCGCCTGGAAGATCGCACCCAACCTGCAAACGGTACTCGCCGCCGCGGTAGTCGCGCGCGTCATTGCGGTCGTGCTGCTCGCACGCGCGAGCATCAAGGTGCTTGATCTCAAACGCATCGAATGGCCGCAACTGGGTGTCGCCAGCGGCTTGTTCAAATTCGGCGGATGGATGCTGGTCGCGACCATCTCCAGCATGATCACGGACTCGCTCGATCGCATCCTGCTCGGCGCGAATCTTGGCGCGCGTTTCGTCACGTACTACACCGTGCCGCAGAACCTCGTCACACGGCTGAACATGCTGCCCAACTCGCTTGTGCGGACCTTGTTTCCGCGCCTCTCGGCTGTCAAGCGCGATCACGCCGACGCCATGGTCCGACAATCGTTAGAGTTCCTGAACGGTGTGTTTACGCCCATCGCGCTCTTTGTCATGCTCGTGCTCGCTCCATTCCTGCACATCTGGGTCGGGCAGGAAATCGCCATCGCAAGCGCACCCGTTGGACGCATTCTGATCATTGGCGTGTGGCTCGTCGGGCAAGCCAGCGTGACACGCATCATGATCCAGTCGCAAATCAATCCCGCCACGGCGGCGCGTATCGGCCTGGTTCAACTGCCGTTCTTCGTGACGGCGTTGTGGTTCGGCATTGCGCACTTCGGTCCTATCGGTGCGGCAAGCGTGGTCGTGCTGCGCTCACTCGCCGACTACGGCCTGCTGCTGTGGATCTCACGCGTCAACGCCCGGCCGATCGCCGCCGACATGCTGCTGCACCTCGCGTTTCTTGTCGCGGGGCTGGGCGTGGCTTATCTCGTCGATCCAATCGAATACCCGCTGCAATCCGTTGCCGCCGCGTTTGTTATCGCGGGCCTCAATGCCGGTTGTTCCCTGTTGACGCGACCCGCCTTGCGCTCCATGGCGCGCGGCTTCGTTCGAGAGTTGAGTGCGCGTCTTAAACGACGCGCGAAATCCACGGTTTAAGGTGAGGAGTGGCGCATGAGACATGACCTCGATGAAGTGCTCATCGACCCGGTGCAGGAACCTGCCGGCTGTATCGACGAGAATCCGCCTGCCGTGATGGACGCACCGCCGAAGCATCGCGCGCGCGTTGCCAAGCGGGTGCCGCGCGTGGCGATCGTGCATGACTGGCTGGTTGCATTCGCTGGCGCGGAGAAGGTGCTCGAACAGATTCTCATCTGTTTTCCAGAAGCGGATTTGTTCAGCGTGGTCGACTTCATGGAAGAGCGCGCGTGGATGCGCGGCAAGAAGGTGACCACGTCGTTCATCCAGAAACTGCCGCAGGCCAGGAAGCGGTATCGATCATATTTGCCGCTGATGCCGCTCGCGATCGAACAACTCGACGTGTCGGGTTATGACCTCGTGATATCGAGCAGTCATGCCGTGGCGAAGGGCATTCTGACCGGTCCCGATCAGGTTCACGTGAGTTATGTGCATTCGCCTATCCGCTATGCATGGGATCTGCAGCATCAGTACCTGCAGCAATCGAATCTCACCGCCGGCCCTAAGTCGATGCTCGCGCGCCTCGTGCTGCATTACATGCGCAACTGGGACATTCGGACGTCGAACTCGGTGGATCATTTCATCGCGAATTCGGAGTTCATCGCGCGGCGGATCAACAAGGTCTATCACCGTGATTCGCATGTGATCTTTCCGCCCGTGGACGTCGATGCGTTCCAGCTTTGCGAGGTGAAGGAGAACTTCTATCTGACGGCGTCGCGCATGGTGCCGTACAAGAAGATCGACCTGATCGTGGAGGCGTTTGCAAAGATGCCCGGGCGCCGTCTCGTCGTGATCGGCGATGGTCCCGACATGCGCAAGATCCGCGACAAGGTTACACCGAACATCGAGATCATGGGTTATCAGCCGTTTTCAGTGCTGCAGGATCAGATGCGGCGGGCGAAGGCGTTCGTGTTCGCGGCCGAAGAAGACTTCGGCATCTCGGTGGTCGAGGCGCAGGCATGCGGGACGCCGGTGATCGCATACGGCAAGGGCGGCGCGCTGGAAACCGTGCTCGACAGTTCGAATGCATGCCCGACAGGTCTCTTCTTCGATGAACAGACGACCGAATCGATCATCGACGCCGTGGAGGGTTTCGAGCTCGGCGCGGTGAAGATCGACCCGGCGGATTGCCGCGCGAACGCCGAGCGTTTCTCGGTGAGGCATTTCCGCGACGGCCTGCGCGCCTACGTGCAAAGCGTCGCGCCGCAGTTCACGCTGCCGCCGCCGGCGTTGCCGCCCGTGCCGCTCGTTCGCAAGATCAAGACGACCACGCCGAAGCAGGATGAAGACAATGAAGCCGCCGACGGCATGCGCGTACTCGCCGTCGATCAAAGCGGCGTGCTCGGCGGCGCGGAGCTCTCGCTGCTGGAGGTCATGAAGAACATGCGCGGCAACAACGAGACCGTTCTCTTCGATGACGGCCCGTTTCGCATTGCACTGGAAGCGGTCGGCATCAAGGTCGATGTACTCGACGGCGCCGCCCTTGGCGGCGTGAGCAAGGACAGCGGCATGAAGCGGCCGAGCGCCGGCATGATCGGCGGCGTGATGGGACTCGTGCGCGGCACGCTCGAAAAATCGCGCAACTCCGATGTGATCTATGTGAACACGCAACGCGCGATGGTGGTCGGCGCAATCGCGGGCCTCATCTCGCGGCGTCCGGTGGTGTGGCATTTGCGCGATATCGTCAGTCCCGAGCATTTCGGCAAGACGCAACTCACCATCATCAAGTGGTGCACGAAGCTGATGCTGGAACGCGTGATCGCGAATTCGACTGCGTCCGCCGTCGCACTTACCGCGTTGACGCGGATGAAGGAAGAGCGCCTGGATGTTGTTTTCAACGGCATTTCAGCGGAGCCGTTCACCGAACTCGAAGCAGTCGCGCAACATGAATTGCGCTCGCGTTTCGGCTTGCCGCAGGATGCGTTTCTTGTCGGCTCGTTCAGTCGTCTTGCCCGCTGGAAAGGCCAGCATGTGCTGCTCGAAGCGCTGCTGGATGCGCCCGACATGCACGCCGTGCTGGTCGGCGCGGCGCTCTTCGGCGAGGACGCTTACGAGGCCGAACTGAGAGCCTACGTGCTCGAGCATGGACTCGGAGACCGTGTGCATTTCCTCGGTTTCCAGCATGACATCGCGGCGTGCATGAAAGCAGTCGATATCATCGCGCACACGTCCATCAGCCCCGAGCCGTTCGGTCGCGTGATCATCGAGGGCATGCTGGCGAAGCGGCCAGTGGTGGCGTCGCGCGCGGGTGGTGTCGTGGACATTGTGACGAACCGCGAGAACGGCATTCTGTGCACGCCGGGCGACGTGAACGAACTGGCGGGCGTGCTGGGTGAACTTTCCGCCGATGCCGACCTGCGCAACCGTCTGGTCGAGCAGGGTTACGCAAACGCGATCAACCGCTTCGGTACGGAGCGGTATGTGGAAAGCGTGCAGAAGATTCTGTCGGATGTCGCTGGGAAGGGGCGGTCGAAACGCGGTTGAGTTCTTAGAAAGCTAGTAGCTGAAACACGAAGCCCCGCATCATGCGGGGCTTCGTGTTTTTGTCGATCGACCAACGCGCGTCCAACTCCTCAAGTCACGTTTGCCTGCTTGAGCTTGAGACTCGCCGACCAGTGCATGGCCGGCCGTTCCACGAGCCTGTAAAACCCGAACGCTACCGCAACCGGCGCGAGCATGAAGACGAACGACGGCCAGATCTCGGTCTGCAGCGCCGAGCGAAACAAAAGTGATCCGAGGAAAACGAGGATCGGAATATGCACTACATACAGCGAAAAGCTGAACTCTCCGAGCCATGAAAACCCTTTCACGGGCAGCGAGTTGCGCATGGGTTTATCGAGTACCTGATACAGGTACAGCGCGAACGCGACCGCCCAGAGTTGAAACGCCAGATACTGCCCGATCTGGAACGCCGCGCATCCGAGCAGCGCGACCACAACCGCCGCAACCTGCAATTTCCACGATCCGGCGGCCGATCTGGATGCATTGGGCGCGGCTTTCGCTTCGGCTATCCACGCGCCGAGCGTCCACGAGAACCAGTACGACGCGAACAAGACGATCTCGTGACGCTCGAATACGAGTGCGGACGCCACGTTGACGATTCCCACGCTAACCAGCACGGCCTTCATCCCGATCCGACGCCGCAAGGCAATCAGCAGCGGATACACAAGGTAAAACTGCACTTCGAGCGACAACGTCCAAAGCGCGCCGTTCGAACCGAACGTCTTGCCCGCCACGCCCTGCAGCGAAAGCAGATTGACGATAAATAAATGCAGGTCCAGCGTGCCGATCTTCGGACTGGTCGGCGTGAAACTGCGGCTCCATGAATCGAGCAGATAGGTCAGCACCAGCGCGGCGAGCAGCACAGGATAAATCCGCGCGAACCGGCGCATGAGGAAGTTGCGGGTATCGAAGGGCGCGGACGGATTGGCGATCAGCTTACGCGCCGTCCCGCGATGAATACAGTAGCCGCTGATCACAAAGAAAATCGGCACGCCGGCCGAACCCCATGCAATCGGAAAGGTGAGATAGCTGAACAGCGTGTTGAGATCGAACCCGGCGGCCGTCCTGTGAAATTGCTGAATGCCGATCCACGTGATCTGGCGGCAATGGAAATACGCGACCAGCAGCGCCGCGAAACCACGCCACGCGTTGATGGCGATATCCTTTTCGTCCAAGCTGAGCGTGGCCGCGCGCTCCGGCGATAACCGCAAGCGGGAAGCTCCTGGATTGAGCAAGGAAGAGTCGCTCATTTAAAACCTCGTGTCCGGGTTGATTCTGTTTGTATCAAGCGAGGCCGAGGCGCTGAACCCCGGCTTCCCCGCGCCGTTTGAGGCGTGCTCACTCGTAAAGTCCCGACAGTGATGTTAGTCCCGCAAATAATGGAAAAATATGCGTGAAAAAACCCCGTCTTTCGCGGGATCGAAAAAAAGCTGCCAAGGCATGTATCGAAAATGACGATTTTTATTCGGCAATTATTTGCCGTTTTTTTTCTGATAACTTCGTCTCTAACCATTCGCATACAGGGATTACGTCATGGACATGCACGCACTTGCCGGTATTGCTGTTTTATTGGTCCTTGCCGCTGTGTCGGCATACAGGGACGCGCTGCGCAACGATCCAATGTCGACAATGAATGCATCGGGCATTCGCTTTCCGCAGCCCGACGATCACGAATAAGTCTTTTAAATGAACGGTCGTGCATTGAGCGCATGAATTTCGCGAACACGCGCTCGGGCATTAATCAATCATCATTTGGGAAGCGCGCGATGCTGAAAGTCACCAAAGCCGTATTTCCTGTCGCCGGACTTGGGACGCGTTTTCTGCCCGCCACCAAGGCGAGTCCGAAGGAAATGCTGCCCGTCGTCGATAAACCGCTTATTCAATACGCGGTAGAAGAGGCTATTGCGGCCGGCATCACGGAAATGATTTTCGTGACGGGCCGAAGCAAGCGCGCAATTGAAGACCACTTCGACAAGTCGTATGAGATCGAGGCGGAACTCGAAGCGCGCGGCAAGGAAGCGTTGCTCGACGTCGTTCGCAAGATCAAGCCGGCAAACGTGGACTGCTTTTATGTCCGCCAGCCGACCGCGCTCGGTCTGGGACACGCGGTGCTATGCGCCGAGAAGCTGATCGGCGACAATCCGTTCGCCGTGATTCTTGCCGACGATCTGCTTCACGGCAAAGAGCCGGTCATGAAGCAACTGGTCGATGTGTTCAACCATTACCATAGCTCGGTGATTGGCGTGGAGCGCATCAACCGCGTCGATAGCGCGTCGTATGGCGTGATTGAAGGGCGCGAATGGGAAGAAGACATCATCAAGCTCTCGGGCATTGTGGAGAAACCGCAGCCGGCGCTGGCGCCTTCGAATCTGGGCGTGGTCGGCCGCTACGTTTTCATGCCGGGGATCTTTTCGCATCTTCGCGCGACGCAACCGGGAAGCGGCGGCGAGATCCAGTTGACCGACGCTGTTGCGTCGCTGCTGTCGGCGGAACAGGTGCTGGCGTACCGCTATTACGGCACGCGATTCGATTGCGGCAGCAAGCTCGGATACCTGAAGGCGACCGTGCAACTCGCGCTGCAGCACCCGGAGGTGCGGGACGGTTTCGAGGCTTATCTGCGCGAGTGCATGGCGGAGTTGCTGCCGGCGCCGGAGGTCGAACAGGTTGAGCAGGCGGAACTGACCGTGCTTGAGTAGGCGTTCGCCCGCGTCATCGGATCATCTGGTGCGGGCTTATGAAGGCCTAAAAAGACAGCTTACAAATCGAACCACCGGCATAACCACGGCGAATACGCGGCGAGGATTTGCTGGACGGGCGCGTGATGCCCATAAGCAATCGTCGATACCGCCAGCAACCCAAGCCCGGCGAACAACGACCCGGTCATCTTCCGCGGTTGCCCGAAAAAGCGCCGCAGGAAAATGAGCGCCACGCCGCTGCCGAGAAACCATCCGGCGACCACTTCAATTGGCGTGTGCGCATCCTGCACGACCCGGCAAAACCCGATCAGCGCGCCAAGTACCAACCCCGCTGCCGCACCAAGCCCGTACCAGTCCGCACGCCAGCTCCCGGCCAGCAATCCGAACGTCACGCCCCATACCGCCGATGTCAGCATGGTGTGGCCGCTGATCACGCGAAATTCGAGCGACCGAATTTCCAGACCGCAGCCCGCATAAAGAATCTTGTTGACCCCGACCAGCGCCAGCGCGCCGCCAAGCAAGGCGATCCAGACCAGCGCTTCGCGCTTGTCCGTTGCCCGTACCCAGATCGCGCAACCGGCCGCGATTGGAATGGTGAGCGCAACGTCACCGAGATTGGTGATCAAACCCAGAATAGTGGTACCCGTCATGCTTCCCCCGAAAAGCGCGCGCCGCGCTGCGACGTGCAAAACGTCGCGCTTGGCTTGTCGCGCAATGCCTTGACTTCGTATGTGATGTTACTGCAGCCGCGTCAGTCCTCCGCCGCTTTTCTGCGCCCGGCAAGCCGGTATTCCGTTGGCGAGATCGACAGGCGCTTGCGAAAAATCTTCGCCAGTCCGTCGCCGCTGCCCGCGCCGCAACGGCGCGCGATCTTGTCCACGGGAAGGTCGGTTGCCGCAAGCAGCATGCAGCTTGCATCCAGCCTTGCACGCAATAAATATTCCGATGGCGTCAGGCCAATCTGCGCCTTGAACCGGCGCAGGAAGTTGCGCTCGCTCATGGCGGCGACGCGCGCGGCGTCGGCTATCGAAATGGGGCGGATGTAATTTTCGCGCATCCATCGCGCGGCTGCGTCGATCTTCTGGCGCACGCCGCCCACATCGGTATCTTCGAGTACCGCGGACAACTTTGGCCACGCGCCCGGGATGGAGCGCTCCGACACTTCCCGCGCCAACGCGGGGCCATAGTCGCGCTTGATGATCGATAACGCGGCCGCAATCGGGCCCTTGGGGTCGTCGAGCGTAAGCGTCTGTTCCGCGATGAACAGCGAGCTGGTCAATGCCGACGCCGCTGCCGGATCCTCGAAGTCGGGCGCACGATTTTGCAGCGACAGGTTCGCCGCCGCCAGGATTTGCGAGCCTTCGCCTATCGCTTTCACGAACGATATCTTCGGCGCGACGCGGCTCAGGCGGCGCAGCAACTGCGTGTCGAGTTTCGCGCGTTGTGCGCCGTCGCCGCCCGCAATGAACAGCGCGTCGCAGTCGCTCATCCAGCGTGTATCGAGGCTCTCGGTCCAGATACGCATGGAGCAACTGCTGGCCACGCTCCCTCCGTCGCTCGATAAAAACAGCAGCGCGTAGTCCGGCGTTTCGCCGCCCTTGATGGCGGCCGAGTCCGACAGTTCATGGATTTCGTTGGCGAGCGAAAACACTTCGGAAATCGAACTGACTTCGACCAGCGAGAAATCTTCGAAGATAAGAATGCCTATGCGCCTGGGCGCCGGCGTCCCTTCGAGTCTGGCTTCGTGCATGACGTCTTGCATGGCTTCGTTGGCGGTTTCTTGTCCCGGATCGCGTCCTTCGGCCGACGCTTCCCGGTCATGTGCACCGGGCCACGATCCGGGCGTATTCGTGCGCGGCTTGGCGTGTTCAGTGTGCGCATCGTGCTCATGGTGCACCAGCGCGGGGTCCGCACCAGCCGGGCGTACAACCTGCAACCGGCTCGTGCCATTAGCGTGTCCCATCAGCTTTCTCCGTTGCCGGCCAGAGCGGCGGGTATTTGGTCTCGTATGCGTCGCACTATACGCGGCGGGATTGAAGCGTCATGACGGTCGTCTGAAAAGCACGAGATGTTGGCAGATGGTTTCGATATTCGAGTAATAAGCTGACCATCAGTGATCGAGATTGCGTCGCCGGGCTCGCGCCTATCGAGGCATGCAGTCGAAACGTGTTTGCCGAGTCGCATAAAACACATAAATCACGTTGACATGAAATCCTGGCCCGTTCGCGAGCGCCGGACAAACAAGGGGTCGGATATGCTGAAAGTTCGCAAGGCGGTGTTCCCCGTCGCTGGGCTCGGTACGCGCTTTCTCCCGGCGACGAAGGCAAGTCCCAAGGAAATGCTGCCCATCGTCGATAAACCGCTGATCCAGCACGCAGTGGAAGAAGCAGTCGCTGCCGGCATCACGGAAATGATCTTTGTCACGGGCCGCGGCAAACGCGCCATAGAAGATCATTTCGACAAATCATACGAAATAGAAAGCGAACTCGAGGCGCGAGGCAAGCGCGCATTGCTCGACCTCGTGCGCAACATCAAGCCGTCGCATGTGGACTGCGTGTACGTACGCCAGGCTGAACCGCTGGGGCTGGGCCATGCCGTGCTGTGCGCGGAAAAACTCATAGGCAACGAGCCCTTCGCCGTGATGCTCGCCGACGATCTGCTCGACGGCGAGCCGCCCGTCATGGCGCAGATGGTCGAGGTGTTCAATCACTATCATTCGTCGGTGGTGGGCGTCGAGGAGATCGATCCGGGCGAGTCGGGATCGTATGGCGTGATCGATGGCCGCCTGTGGGACGAACATCTCTTCAAGATCGCACGTGTAGTGGAGAAGCCGGAACCGGCGCTGGCGCCGTCCAATCTCGGTGTGGTGGGCCGCTATGTGCTGATGCCGCGCATCTTCGAGCATTTGCGCACGCAGAAGCCGGGCGCGGGCGGCGAGATCCAGTTGACCGACGCGATCCAGGCGTTGCTCGCTGACGAACAGGTGCTGGCGTACAGATATAAAGGCAAGCGTTTCGATTGCGGCAGCAAGCTGGGATATCTGAAGGCGACCGTCGAATTCGCGCTGCGCCACCCTGAAGTCGCGCAACCATTCGAAGCGTATCTGCGCGCGTTCCTCGCGGGCCGCCATCCCGCGAACGAGGCTGAGATTGAACGATTCGATGAAACACCTGAACTCGCTGTCGACACCGAATGACGACAGCGCCGGAATCAAGCTAGCTGCAGGCAATTCCGGCCGTGGCGGGGACACGTAATTTAATGCAGCATGAACCGTGTTGTAAGTAGCGCTAGCCCCCCGGTGCGCGCTATGGTCTTTGGCCCGCCTCGTGCGGGCTTTTTTTTGCGCCAATGGTTTCGCGCAAAATGAAAAAGCGGCTTTGCGAGCCGCTTGAAGATTGCCTGGACGTGCTGCCAGGGCTTAACGGAAATAAGCTTTCGCGTTTGGATGCACGTCGCTTCTAGTGAGCACTTCAGTAGGCAGCAGCCATGCATATCCGCTATGTTGGTCGAAGCGGCCGATGGGTACCGCGCCGCCCAACGTGATGGAGTAGGCGAGCACCACGTAGTGTGTCGGAATGTCCGCGACGCCCGCGAAGTTTTCATCGTAGTGATGCTCGAACACGCCGAACAGGCGCGACGCCGAGCGTTCAACGCTCGCTATGCCCAGTTCGTCGCGAACCACCCGGGTGAACGCGGTATCGAGCGTTTCGCCTTTCATGATGCGTCCGCCGGGCACGAACCACGAACCTTGCGCGGGACGGTTGCGCCGCTGCCCGAGCAGCACGCGGCGGTTTCCGTCGGTCACGATCAGGTCGATGGACACGAGTGGAGTCAGGCGGACGACGTCGAGAAAATCCGCTTTGCCCAGGTGAGGATTGAGACGGGACGGCGCGTTTTGCATGGGCCGCTCCGGCTCACGTACAGCGGCGACCACGTTGAATGAAGAAAGGTCTGTCACGCTCGAATTACCTCAATCATGGTCGTTGTTTTTGAACAGGCGTGTGCAGGTGTGACTGACGACAAACACGGCCAACGCAAGCAGCGCGCATACGGCCAACCCGCCGCCGAGCATTGCGACGACAAGAATCGGCATCAGGCGCAGGCTTTCCATGATGTTTCCGAATAGGCTGGGTTGCGCTGTTGCTGGCCAAGAGGGGCAAAGTTTTCCTGTGCATCTCTGATTGCTTCGGCACTTTATGCATGCAATTCAGTGTAGCGCGGGGCCTGAGCCTCCGTATTGGCAATGGGCTGGCTTAAACCGACTAAAGACCGTGCTTGTAAGCCAATACGCAGCTTGAGTCGCGTCAACGCAGGTCGCCCTTCACGAGCGACGTGCTTTCAACGCGCGTGGTGTCAGGTGTTTCAGGCGCCTTGGGCGGGCACGCGGTCAGCACGGTTGAACAACCAATGAGTATGGCCAGAAGAAGTTTGCTTGTGGATGCCGAAGCAGTCGATGGATCAAGTGGGTTCATGCAATTACAACGGCGCACGCCGCTGCCCTAAATGGTCATGGGAATATCCAATTTAAGGCGCGGCGGGAGGTGAATCTGTCGGAGTTTTCGTAAAGACCCGGCAGCTTTATCGAAACACATTGACACGCCGTCAGGCACAAAGCGCTACCTCGCCACATACCCTTCGGGCACGTTGACGTTCTGCTTCATCACGTCGGCGTTTTGCGAAATCACGTACACCGGCGCTTCGGTGAGCGTCAGCGCGACGCGGCCGTTTGCATAAGGCAGCGTCGACGGATTGCCCATCATGTCGAGCACGCTGACCGATCCCGATGAGCCAGGTGTATCGACCGCAAGCGAATAGCGCACGCCACGCGTAGCACTGAAGCCCGATGCGCCGGGCCACGCGGCGTTGTCGTGCGTCCATAGCGCGGTCACGACCTTGCCGCCGTTCAGCCGTTGGAATGCATACGCGTAGACGCCGGATGGCGTGTCCTTCACGGGGCCGAGCGTGACCGTGCCGTCTATGGCGCGCGTCATTGCAGCCACGCCCATGGCTGCGGGCTTCGGGCTGATCTGCGTCTGGCCGAAGCCGCCTTCGGCGTTCACGAGATCGAAGAAGATGCCATAACCCACTTCGGGCGGATCGGTTGCATAGAAAACATAGCTCATGTCAGCGCCTTCGCCGAGCAGGATCAGATGCAGTCGCGAAACCAGCGCGCCCTGCGCATACAGCACATTCGCCGATGGTGTCGCGCTTCCGTATTTCGTGCCGATGTCGTAGCTGATTCCGGACTCCGTGATGAAGAGCTTCGCGCCGGGTTTGAGCATCCGCGCCATGGTGTGGCGCAACGCCCGCATCATCGCGGGCAGGCTTTGCGCGGCCTTTTGCGGATCGCTGTTGCCCGCCATGCGTTCCGGCGGATGAGATGGCGACGTGCCGACGTCGTAGTAACCGTGCGCGCTCACGCCATCGAGATACTTGGCAATGCCAAGCGGTGCGAGACGCTTGAGCCACTCGGCATTTTTCCCGAGCGACGACAGTGTCAGGCCCATGACCGCGGCATGCGGATCGGTTGCATGGATGGACTCGTAGGTGGCCTTGTACATGGCGACGAGGTTGGCGTCGGAGTCCCGCCACGGCAGGCCGCCTTCATAATCGGGTTCCCAGCTCACCTGATAGTAATTGCTCGATTGCGTCGGGAACACGGTCGAGCGCACGCGGTTCGATTCCTCGCCCACGCGCTTCATATAGGCGCTGTAGTCGGCAAGCGATGAAGGCGCGTAGCTATGCGTATCCTTGCCCGTCTTGTTCGCCCAGCCGGGAATGCCATCGAGCTGGATCAGCCGCAGCAGGTCGCCCGGTTTGAAGAAGGGCTGGAGGTTGTCGGCGGCGGCGTCGAATGTGTTTGGCGCCTTGGGCTCCGTCATGTACCAGTTGCGGTTGTCGTTCACCCACGTCAGGCCGAGGTCCGTGTAAAGCGGCCTGTAGCCATCTCCGGAACAACACGACTGGCCCGGCCGCAAATAGGCCGCGCCCTGGCCGCCGAAGCGGTGCAGGTCGGCGTTCCTGTACGTGACGCCCGGCAACACGCCGGAGAGATCGGGCAACACGCCGAAGGTCGCGATTCCCGCAGGGCGCGTGCCCTTCGAAGGTAGCGCCACCGGCACAGCGTTACCAGATTCGAGCCGTGCCGCGACGGCGAAGTAACCGGCCGCCTGCGATGTGCATCGAATAGTCGATACATGTGCGCCAGGCGTGACGGCAACGCGGCCGCTCGCCTTGACGGTGTTCCACGCATCCTGGATTTGCCACGCAAGCGTCCCGGCGGATTTCGACCGCGTGGTCAGCGCAATCTCGAACGGCTTGTGCAACGCGAACATGCGCGTGCCGTTGCTGCCGGGCGTATCGGCTTCAATGCTGTCTGCCTCGGGGCTTGAACCGGGGATGTCGACCGGCGCGGCGGCAGGGCTGCATTGCATCGCAAGCGGCGTGGAGGGCGGCGGTGCATCGGCGACAAAGCTCGCCTTGCGCTGGCCGCCGGTTTGCGCCGGCGCTTCGACCCAGCAATGCTTCGTGGCTCCTGGCGCCGGGTCGTCAAATACGCCGTTGTCGCAGCCCGTCCCGCCGCTGAAGGTCTTGACCGTGTGCTTTTCCGGCGTGCCGTAGAGCACTTTTCTCGCGCCATCGAATGAGCAGCGCTCGTACTCGGCCGCGCACGGCGTCCAGGATGCGCCGTCTATCTTGACCGAGCCGTCCGTGGTGTTCGCATCCTGGTCAGTTGCCGATTCGCCCCGGCAACTCGATACAACCAGCCCCATGACGCAAATTAGCGCGATCTTCGTGCAGCGAGCCAGCGCTACAACCCGACGCGGCGACTGTGTTGTTGATGTCGTTTTCATTACGCCCCGAAGAATCAAAGCCGGGTGGTCCAATTCGCAGCATTGGTGTTTCCACCGATGAAAGTGCTGCCGCGCCACCTTCGTGCTACCTGAATGAAACGTTTTCGGCGGGTTCTACGCCGTGCGCCTCGTCATGCCGTAAGCCGGAAACTTTCGATGCCGCACTGCCGCAAAAAGCGATGCTCCATGAGTGGCAGCACCTGTGTAAAGACATGCTGCGCCTCGTCCAACAAGGCTCCCCAATGGCGCTGAGGATAGGTGAGGCGAAACAATCGCGCCAGTCATCGCGATGAACGTTGGCGGATGCTCACTGCATAGGGGCTTGAACCTCATATGGATGGCGGGATTGCGCGACTCAATGGCTGATCGGGCGTGGCGAAATGTGGCCTGACTGTAAGGAATGGCGCGTAACTAATCTGTATCAAATCGCACTGATGTGCTGAGCGGCGGTTTCCGCACACGGCTGGTAAGCATTCCGACACACGGGTAGGAGGCAGACCAGTTGAATATAGCTGGTATGGGACTGGTTGAGGCGGGGCGGACTGAACCGCCAAGTGCCTGGTTCCTTTCGCCATGCATTCGCGCGTCTCGATCGCCACGTGCATTGCCGACCCCGCACGCAGCCCATTTAGCCGAGCGCCATTAGCTCCGGGTAGTGGTTTTTAAATATATCCCGCATTTTGTAAGATTAAATAAATTCGTTACTTGTGTGAAACGCGATTTAAGGGAATTTATCGAGCCAGAGAATGTCTGTGCGCTTTCGCACCATCGGCGATCTTGTTGTTAATCGAGGCAAAACATTAAAGGCGTTCATCAAAGCTTGTAATTTAATTTGAAGTCGCTTTATGACCTCATTTCAGCCGCGTTTAAACACGGCCTTCTCTCGAAGCGGTTCGTTAATCGACTTTTTCGATGTTTCATAGACGAAACGTTTACGTTGCTCGACGCCCGGAATGTCCCGCGCGGCGGACCGCCACGGTGCTGGAAAGCCGCGTGGCGCGGGCCGCCGGAAACCGCGCTGAGCATTGATTTGTATGACGTTGGCAGGTTTTGACAGCCCTGTCCGATATGCGCTACCGGATTGGATTGGCATTCGTCTTGCAATGTCGGATTCGAAATCAAACGACCCAACCCAATTTCACGGTGTTTAAAACGAACGGCCGTATTGGAAAAAGGGTAAATGATCGGCACCGCACGCACTGAAAGGATTTAAATGGCGACGCTGGAATTTTTCCGCCAACATCTCGCTACTTTCAGTCACGACAACCTAATCAAACTTGAGGGTGTCTATGATGCACCGCAATGAGAACACACTATCCAATCATGTTGGATTCAACAAGTTCGCAGGGGAATGCCATGCCTTACGCCAGTCTTGAACCCGCCGTAATGGGCTGGCTGCAACCGGCGCCCAGAAGCACGCAAGCCGAGATTCGCCGCATCGCGATCCTGTTGTACGACGGATTCTCTTTGCTTGGCGCCGGCATTGTCGCGGAAGTCTTCCATGTTGCAAATGAACTGGCTGTCCTGAAAGCCCGCAACGACTGGAACTACGACGTACGTTTTCTCTCCGTCGAAGGCGGTAACGTGGCATGTTCGTCGTCGGTACGCGTATGGACCGATGGGCTCGACGCGCGTCATTACGGCGGCTTCGACGCACTGTTCGTGGCGGGCGGCAAGGGCGCCGACAACGCCGCGGGCGACGAACGCATCGTCGAGTGGCTGCGGCGCGTTCATTCGAAGACCACCCTCGTCAAGTCGATTGCCGAGGGACGCAAGGTGCTCGATGCGGCGGGTATAGGTCACGCGGCGGAATCGCAGATTCACATCGGACATTCGATGATGAACGCGGTTCGCGAGGAGCAGGCAAGCGAAGCCGGCGACCGCTACGAGTCCATGAAGGGCGCGCTACTGATGATCAAGCGCGATCTGGGCGTGGATGTAGCGCGTGGTGTCGCCGAACGCCTGATGCCGGGCTCCGCCTCGAAGCTGGTCCCCTTGCTCGGCGACAGCGGCACGGCTTCCGCCGGCGACAAGATTCGCGCCGCCGCCCGCTGGCTGCAGGACAACTGCGAGCGGCCGATCTCGGTGGTCGACGCCGCGCAAGTGGCAGCCATGAGCGAGCGCAACTTCCTGCGCCGTTTCAAGATCGAGATGGGCATCACGCCGTCGGACTATCTGCTGCAAGCGCGTCTTGCGGTGACCTGCACGCTGCTCACTGATTCCGAACTGCCGGTCGACAAGATCGCGCGCCGCAGCGGCATGGGCAACGGCGATCGCCTCGCCAAGATCTTCCGCAAGCGCCTTCTCATTTCGCCAACCGAATACCGGATGCAAAGCCGGCGCGACGCGGGCGTCTGAGGGAGACCAGCACTACAGACATATCAGACGGTTCGAAAGCGAGCCGCGCGGGATTATCGGTGAAGCCGGTGCAGGGCACATGCACGGCGTCACCCGGGGAAGACGTTCGGGAATATAGGATTACTAAAATGATTACGAAAACGGGGCAGGACGAAGGAGCAGTGGTCATGGGCGAAAAAGGTCTCGCGGCCGACTGCCGGCGTCTTGTGCAGGTGATTCTGGCTGGCGGTTCGGGCACGCGCTTGTGGCCGGTATCGCGCGAAAACTTTCCGAAGCAACTGATTGGCGTAGTGGGCGCCGAGTCCTTGCTGCAGGCGACCGTATTGCGCATGAAGGATTTTCCCTCCGCGTGGGATGTTGCCGCCGAACCCGTGATCGTATGCGGTGACGAACATCGCTTTGCGACAGCGGAACAGATCAGGGACAGCGGCGTGAGCGCGCGCATCGTGGTCGAACCCGCGCGGCGCGACACCGCGCCCGCACTCACGCTTGCCGCACTCACTGCCTGCGCCGACGGCCAGGACGCGATTCTCGTCGCCATGCCGGCCGATCACGCGATCGCAAATGTGCCCGCGCTTCACGCAGCTATAGACACCGCGGCGCGTCACGCGCAATCCGGCGAAATCGCCACGCTAGGCATTCCGCCGACACGGCCGGATACCGGCTTTGGCTACATCCGCCTGGGCGACGCACTGGATGACGGCACGCATTGCATCGATCGCTTTGTCGAAAAGCCGGCAGCCGAACTTGCCACGCAATACGTCGCCTCCGGTAATTATTGGTGGAACAGCGGCATCTTCGTCGTGCGTGCGTCGGTATGGCTTGCCGCTCTTGAAAAGCTTCAGCCAGAGATGTACGCGGCATGTGTCTTGTCGCACGAACAAGCGAATAACACTGACGAATACTTGCGTCCATGCGCTGTTTCGTTTCAGAAGTCGCCTTCCGATTCGATCGACTATGCGGTGATGGAGCATCTGGGCAAGCCCGATTCGCCGTTCATGGGCGTGGTCGTGCCGCTTGAAGCCGGCTGGTCCGATCTGGGTTCCTGGGACGCGGTCTGGGACGCAATGGACAAGGACGAAGACGGCAATGCGGCAAGCGGCCGGGTCTTGTTCGAAGGGGCAACCGCGAGTTATGCGCGGTCTGAAGGTGGGCGGCTGGTGGCGTGCGTGGGAACGAACAACCTGATCGTGGTCGAGACCGACGACGCTGTCCTGGTGGCTGACCGCTCGCGCGTGCAGGACATCAAGGGTCTCGTGTCGCGGATCAAGCGGGAGAAAGCGCCCGAAGCCGATACACATAGAAAGGTTCGCCGTCCCTGGGGTTTCTATGACTCCATAGATCATGGCGAACGCTTCCAGGTCAAGCGCATCGTGGTGAATCCGGGTGCGCGCCTGTCGCTGCAAATGCATCACCACCGCGCGGAGCATTGGGTCGTTGTCAGCGGCACGGCGCTCGTGACACGCGGAGAAGAAGAGTTTCTGCTGAGCGAAAACGAATCGACCTACATCCCGCTCGGCGTGCGTCATCGCCTGGAAAACCCGGGTCGCGTGCCGCTTGAAATCATTGAAGTGCAGTCAGGGACCTACCTCGGCGAAGACGACATCGTCAGATTTGACGACAAGTATGGCCGGTGCAGTTAATTAACCGTCAAGCAAAAGATTTGAGCGGTTCGGGGAGAATAAAAATGCGCGTAATGACCAACTTGCTGGCGAGACTGTTCGACGTCGCGATGATCGTGGCGGGCGCGCTGGTGGCGTCGCAAATCCGTTTCGACGATGCATCGCAGCGCAGTTTCTACCTGGCGTTCGTGGCCTTCGCGGCGGCGTTTTCGCTTGCTGTGTTTCCCGCGCTGGGCGTCTACGAATCCTGGCGCGGGCGTTCCAAAGGCGCACTCGCCGGACAGGTCGCGCTGAGTTGGCTCATCGTGCAGGCATGCGCGATGGTGTTGATGTTCTCGCTCCACCGGATCGACTTCGTGTCCCGCCTCTGGTTCGTGTATTGGACCGGCATGGCGGGCGCCGGAATGATCGCGGGCCGCATGGTGACGCATACGGTGCTCGGCCGGGTTCGCAACGCGGGCCTGAACCTGAAGCAGGTTGCGGTCGCCGGCTGCGGCGAACACTGCGACGAGATCGTGCGCAAGATCGACATGGCGCCGGCCGCGGGTTTCCGTGCGACTGCCGCTTACAACGTCCAGACCGGTGCGAACATGAATACTCGCGTGCCGGTGTTCGAAGAACATGAAGCGTTCGCCAACTATGTCCGCACGCAGAACGTGCGCGAAGTGTGGCTTGCGCTGCCGCTGACTGAAGAACGCACGATCCTCAAGCTCGTCGACGAATTCCGCAACGACCTCATCAATATTCGTTTCATGCCGGACGTGCGCACGCTTTCGCTTTTCGAAGGCAGCGTGACGAACCTGCTTGGCGTACCGACGATCAACCTCGCCGCGTCGCCGTTGCCGCCGAATGCGCTGATGCAAAAGGAAATCTTCGATCGCGCGTTTGCTGTCGCCGCGTTGATTGCCGTGGCGCCGGTCATGATCGGCTGCGCGATTGCAGTGAAGCTCAGCTCACCAGGTCCTGTGTTCTTCAAGCAGCGCAGGAAAGGCGCCGATGGCCGCGTCTTCAGCATCTACAAGTTCCGCTCCATGCGCATGCACGTGGAGAAGCAGGGCGAGTTGCGGCAGGCAACGCGCGATGACCCACGCATCACACGTGTAGGCGCTTTCCTGCGCCGCACGAGTCTTGACGAGTTGCCGCAATTCTTCAACGTGCTGCGCGGCGACATGTCGGTGGTGGGACCGCGTCCGCATGCACTGGAGCACGACGATCTCTATCAGAAGGTCGTTTCGGGTTACATCCATCGCTACCGGATCAAGCCCGGTATTACCGGCTGGGCCCAGGTCAACGGATTTCGCGGCGAGACCGATCGCATCGAAAAAATGGAGGGACGCGTTGCACACGATCTGTATTACCTGGGTAACTGGTCGTTCGGACTCGATATGAAAATTATCTTTGCGACGATCTTCAAAGGTTTGCGCCACACCAACGCTTATTGAAGCAGGGGACGACAACATGAACAGCCAACAAATATCCGGTGCCACGGCGCCGAACAAGAACAGCCATGCCGTGCCTGGAACGCGTGTGGCCCTTTCCCTCGCGATCGCCGCCATGCTGTCCGCATGCTCGCTGGCTCCGGGCCAGCACATGATCGAGCCGGCCGCGTTGCCTGTCACGAGCGCCGACAACGGCGACACGACAAGCGACATCCAGATTCCGATCAAGCAAATCGACCTGACGCTGATCCGCCAGATTCGCGCGGACCAGAAGAACATGGACAAAACGGCCAGCCAGTTGAATCTGTTCGCGAAGGCGACCGGATACAAGCTCGGACCGGGCGACGTTTTGCAGATCACGGTGTGGGATCACCCGGAACTCGCGGCGGCGCTCGGCCAGCCGGCGCAGAACACGAAGGCGTCGGACGCAGCGCCCGGTTTCGTGGTGGATAGCGAAGGCAACGTGCAGTTCCCGTATGTGAACCGTGCAATCCACGCATCCGGCAAGACCGCTGAACAGATCCAGCGCGAAATCTATTCCGAGCTGAGCAAGGTGTTCGTGAAGCCGCAGGTCACGGTTCGGGTAGCGTCTTTCCGGTCGTCGCAGGTTTATGTGGATGGCGATGTGCGCGCACCGGGCGCTCAGACCGTGAACGACATTCCGATGACCCTCACCGAAGCAGTGAACCGCGCCGGTGGCTTTGCACCGACCGCCGACCAAAGCCGCGTGACGATCACCCGCAACGGCACGGCCTACCCGGTCAACGTCGCACAGATGATGAAGAACGGCAAGAACCCGGCCGACATCATGCTTCAACCCGGCGACATGCTGCATGTGGATGCGCGCGAAGACAACACGGTCTACGTGATGGGCGAAGTCAACAAGCCGGCGCCTGTACCGCCGCTGCGCGATGGCACGCTCACGCTTGCCGAGGCGCTTGCGCAAGCGGGCCAGCTCAACCAGGAAACGTCGAATCCGAAGCAACTGTTCGTGCTGCGCTCGACCGCGGGCGACACGCCGGTGATTTACCGGCTCGATGCGCGTTCGCCGGTTTCCATGCTGCTTGCGAACCAGTTCCCGCTGGAATCGAAGGACATTGTCTACGTCGATAACAGCGGCTTGGTCCGTGCGAACCGCGTGTTGAACCTGTTCCTGCCAGCCATCAACGCGGGCCTGACTGCCGCGATCGTTACCAAGTAGTTCTGGAAGCAGCGTCCGGCGCCATGCCTTTCAAAAGGCGCCGGCGCGTTTCGTTTGATCGTGTGATCGTTTGAGTGAGCGACAAAAATGGCCATCAATTTTGAAAACCGCTATGCGGATGTGGTGTCGACGGGGGACGAGCTGCGCTTGTCCGATTACCTGGCGGCCATCTTGGGAAGCTGGCGGATCATCGTCATGGTCACGCTCGCAGTAGTCCTGCTCGGCACGGCGTACGCGTTCATCGCGCCGCCGGTGTATCGCGCCGATGCGATGATCCAGGTCACCGAAAGCAACGCGGGCAATAACAACAATAACAATGCGAACGCGGTGCAGACCGTGTCGCAGATGTTCGACGCGAAGTCGACGACCGCCGCCGAGATCGAGCTGTTGCGCTCGCGGCTCGTGGTCGAGGATACGGTCAACAAGCTGCATCTGGATATCACGGCGCGTCCTCGCTACTTCCCGATTGTCGGCGGCCTGATTGGCGACATTCTCGGGGCGCGCAAC
Source organism: Caballeronia sordidicola (assembly GCF_001544455.2). Lineage (GTDB taxonomy): Bacteria > Pseudomonadota > Gammaproteobacteria > Burkholderiales > Burkholderiaceae > Caballeronia > Caballeronia sordidicola. Next base: position 177,059 of record NZ_FCOC02000012.1, on the reverse strand, counting down.
GGTCAGGCGCCGGTGAGCTGGCTGTCGGGCTTTGCGTGGGGCAACGAAAGCATCTCCGTGCCGAAGTTCGACACACCAAAAGAAGCCTACGACAAGACCTACATTCTCACCGCCGGCGAAGGCGGCAGCTACGTGCTCAGCGACCCTGACGGCATCGCGATCCTGAACGGCAAGGTCGGCCAGGAAGCGAACGGCGCAAGCGCGCTGGGTCCGGTGAGCTTGCTGGTGGAACAGATGACGGGCGAACCGGGCGCGAAGTTCGAACTGTCGCGTGCATCGACGCTCGGCACCGTGGACGCGTTGCAAAAGCGCCTGACAGTAGCCGAGACAACGCTGCAGTCCGGCATCATCGCGTTGAGTCTCGAAGGCCATGACGCGAAGCTGACTTCACAGATCGTGAACAACATCGCGCGCCGCTTCGTCCAGCAAGACATGGATACGCGCTCCGCGGAAGCCGGCAAGACGCTGGCGTTCCTCGAGCAGCAATTGCCGGAACTGCGCGCGCAACTCGATCAGGCCGAGCAGAAGTACAACACGTTCCGCAACAAGCAGGGCACGGTCGATCTCGGCGAAGAAAGCCGCCTGCTGCTGCAGCAAGTCGTCGACAACAAGACGAAGCTGATGGACCTGCAACAGCAACGCGCCGAACTTTCGCAGCGCTTCACAGCGAACCATCCGTCCGTGGCGGCACTCGATGCGCAGATCGGCGCGCTGCAAGCCGCGCAAGGCTCGCTCACGAAGAACGTCTCCGTGCTGCCCGATACCGAGCAGACCGCCTTGCGCCTCTTGCGTGACGTGCGCGTGAACACCGAGCTCTATACGAATCTCCTGAACAGCGCGCAGCAATTGCGGGTTGCCAAGGCGGGGCAAGTAGGCAACGTGCGCGTGGTCGATTTTGCCGAAGCCGCCGACGACCCCGTGCGTCCGAAGCGCCTGATCGTAATCCTGATCAGTCTGGGCACGGGCCTGGTGCTGGGCATCATCGTGGCCTTCATTCGCAAGTCGCTGTTCGGCGGCGTCGAGCGTCCGGAAGAAATTGAAAACCGGCTCGGCGTGCGTGTGTTCGCCATTGTGCCGCGCAGCAACCAGCAGCTTCGCCTGCAACAGAAGGTCGGTTCGCGCACCCAGGGCCTGCATGTGCTCGCCGCGACCTCGCCGGAAGATGCCGCGGTGGAAGGGATTCGCGGGCTGCGTACGTCGTTGCAATTGCAAATGGCCGATGCGCGCAACAACGTGGTGATGCTCACGGGTTCGCGTCCGGATGCCGGCAAGTCGTTCCTCTCGGTCAACCTGGCGACGCTGGTTGCATCGACCCGCAAGCGCGTGCTGCTGATCGACGGCGACATGCGTCGTGGCGACGTGCACTCGCATTTCGGCGTGCGTCACATGCCGGGCTTGTCGGATGTGCTGATGGGTTCGGATATTGAAGCGGCCGTGCTGCACGACGTGCTGCCGGGCGTGGACTTGCTGACGAAGGGCTCGCTGCCATCGCATCCGTCGGAACTCCTGATGAGCGATCGCATGCACGAAGTGCTTGAGTTCCTGAAGCACAAGTACGACCTCGTCATCATCGATACCCCGCCGGTGCTCGCTGTCACGGACGCGACCGTGATCGGCAAGCACGCCGGCACGAGCCTGCTCGTGGTGCGCCATGGCCGCAACCAGGTTGAAGAGATTGGCGAAACCATGAAGCGCCTGCAGCACGGCGGCGTGAACATGAAGGGCGTGCTTCTCACTGACGTACCGCAATCGAAACTGATGTCGGGCAGTTCCTATACCAACTACTACGGCTACGAGAGCATCCCCGAGTGATGCCCTGGACACAATGACGCCGCGGCGCGCGGGACGCGCCACTTTCACCGAGAAAGACGAGAGGCACAAGATGAAACACAAGGTCGCTTTGATTACCGGCGTGACTGGACAGGACGGGTCCTACCTGGCTCAACTGCTGTTGGAAAAAGGGTATGAGGTACACGGCATCAAGCGCCGTAGCTCGCTTTTCAACACGGACCGCATCGACCATCTTTACAGCGATCCGCATGAGGACGGCCCGAAGTTCGTGCTGCATCACGGAGACCTGACGGATACCTCGAGCATCATGCATATCGTGCAGCGTACCGAGCCCGACGAGATCTATAACCTGGGCGCGCAGAGCCACGTGCAGGTGTCGTTCGAAGAACCCGAATACACGGCGAACGCCGATGGTCTTGGCGCACTGCGCATACTCGAAGCGATCCGCATTCTTGGCATGGAAAAGCGGACGCGGTTTTATCAGGCATCGACATCCGAGCTCTTTGGGCTCGTGCAGGAGTCTCCGCAACGCGAGACCACGCCGTTCTATCCGCGCAGCCCGTATGCGGCTGCGAAGCTCTACGCGTACTGGATGACGGTGAATTATCGCGAGGCGTATGGCATGTACGCGTGCAACGGCATCCTGTTCAACCATGAGTCGCCGGTGCGCGGCGAGACCTTCGTCACGCGCAAGATCACGCGCGCCATGGCGCGCATTGCCGTCGGCATGCAGGAGAACATGTATCTCGGCAATCTTTCGGCGCTGCGCGACTGGGGTCATGCGCGCGATTACGTCGAGATGCAATGGCTGATGTTGCAGCAGGACAAGCCCGAAGATTTCGTGATCGCAACCGGGGAACAGCACAGCGTGCGGGATTTCGTGGTGCAGGCGGCCGCGGAGCTGGGCGTACACCTGCGTTTCGAAGGCAAGGGCGTGGATGAAGTGGGTATTGTGGATCGGGTCGAGGGGCGCGAAACAAAGCTCGTCAAGGGCGACGTGATCGTCCGTGTCGACCCGCGCTATTTCCGCCCGACCGAAGTCGAAACCTTGCTCGGCGACCCTTCAAAGGCACATGCAAAACTTGGCTGGCGTCCGACGACAACCTTCTCCTCGCTCGTCAAGGAGATGGTTCGTTCGGATTATCAGATCGCACGGCGTGACGCGCTCGTCACGATGGCTGGATTCAAAGCTCTTGAACATCACGAGTAAGAGATCATGGACAAAAACGCACGCATTTTCGTAGCGGGTCATCGGGGCATGGTGGGTTCTGCGCTCGTGCGCCGGCTCACCGACGCGGGGTATCGCAACATCATCACGCGCACGCATTCGCAGCTCGATCTGACAGACCAGGTCGGCGTGAACATGTTCTTCGAGAAGGAAAGCATAGACGTGGTGCTGCTCGCGGCGGCGAAGGTCGGCGGCATTCTCGCGAACTCGACGCTGCCCGCATCGTTCATCTATGAAAACCTCACCATCGAAACGAACGTGATCCATGCGGCATGCCGCTGGAATGTATCGAAGTTGGTGTTCTTCGGCTCGTCGTGTATTTACCCGAAGGCCTGCCCGCAGCCGATCAAGGAAGAGTATCTGTTGACCTCGGCGCTGGAGCCGACCAACGAGGCATATGCCATTGCGAAGATCGCGGGGTTGAAGCTCTGCGAGGCTTATAACCGCCAATACGGTTGCAAGTTCATCTCGCTGATGCCAACCAATCTTTACGGCCCGAACGACAACTACGATCTGAAGAGCAGCCATGTGCTGCCAGCGCTGATCCGCAAGGCGCATGAGGCGAAGCTCAATGGCGAAAGCACGCTGACCGTATGGGGCTCGGGCACGCCGCGCCGTGAATTCCTGCATGTGGATGATCTGGCCGGCGCTGCCGTGTTCCTGATGGAAAGCGCACACGACGAAGGCGTATTCAACGTGGGCGTGGGCGAAGACCTGTCCATTCGCGAACTTGCTGAAACGGTCTGTCGCGTGGTGGGCTTCGAAGGCGAACTGGTATTCGACGCAAGCAAACCCGACGGCACGATGAGAAAGCTGCTTGACGTATCGAAGCTCGGCAACATGGGATGGCTTGCATCTACGGGGCTCGAGCAAGGCATACGCGCAACCTATCAGGACTTCCTGCAGCACTACGAGGCGCTGAGCCGGCAGCCGGCTCACGCATGACACGAGGACGGCAGCGCCTCATGCCTCGTGAAGCACACGCTATCAATAGGGATAATTAGAACATGAATGCAACGGTCACCATTTTCCATAATGTCGTCTGGTCGCGGCACAAAGGGGCTGTTTTGTCCGCGCTGCACAACATTTCGGGCTCGGGGTCGATCAAGTATTCGATGGTCCAGATCGCCGATACCGAGCACGACCGCATTGGTTTCTCGGACGTGGATTATTCGTTCCACAGCTACCCGATGCGCAAGCTCTACAACGGTTGTTATGAAGACGTGCCGACCTGGCGCATGACGGCGCGCCTCACGTGGGAAGTGCTGAAGGCGAAGACCGATCTTGTCGTGCTGCCCGGTTATCACCGTCCCGAATACTGGGCAATGATGGCCGCGTGCATCCTGACAGGAAAGCGGCGCGCGGTGTTCTGCGATTCAACCGGACGTGACCGGCCACGCAAGATGATTACATCGATTCCGAAGCGCGTGTTCTTCTCGCTCTGCGACGGCTATTTCGGCTTCGGGGAACGCAGCCGCGAATACCTGATGTCGCTCGGCGCGAAGCAGGAGAAGATTTTTATCCCCTGCCAGGCCGCAGCGCTGCCGCGCTCGTTCTCGCCCGAGCGCGCGCTGTCGGACCGGATGCATTACCGGGCGGGATCCAAGCCTATCTTCGTCTACGTGGGACGCTTGTCGCCGGAGAAGGGTATTGGCACGCTGATCGAGGCATTCCGGGGCTTGAAAGAACGCATTCCCGACGCCTTGCTGCGCATTGTCGGCACCGGTCCAATGGGCGACGAACTCAAGGCCAAGGTAGCGGACCTGGGCCTCACGGATTCGATCACGTTTCTTGGCAGCCTGCAGGACGAGCCGCTCTCGGTCGAGTACTTCAGCGCGACCTGCATGGTGTTGCCAAGCATGAGCGAACCGTGGGGTCTCGTTGTCAACGAGGCGTTGAGCCATGGCTGCCCGTCGATTGTGAGCGAGAGTTGCGGATGCGTGCCCGAGCTGGTGATCGATGGTGTATCGGGGTATGCATTTCCGGCCGGCGACGTGCCTGCCTTGCAGCGCACGATGCTCAAGTCCATTGAAGCGTTCGCCGATACGGCCGGGACGGCCAGGCGCTGCATGGATGTGATCCAGCGTTTCGATCCGCCTTCGGCGGCTGCAAACATTGCAAGGGGCTGCGCAATGATGCTCAGCGACTGACTGCGGCAACCGCTTCTATTTTCACTCCAACAACCAAGAGAGCCACGCATGGTCCCCGCGGCGCACGCGCGCCGCGGCTAATCCCGTGAGTGATGTTTGCATAAATCCGTTTCGCCGGATTGCGCTTGTCCGGCGAAAGTGGAGGCACGATGAGAATCCTAATCTACGGGCTGAACTACGCGCCCGAGCTGACGGGTACGGGCAAGTACACCGCCGAGATGGCGGAGACGCTGCAGCAGCACGGCCACGAAGTTCATGTCGTGTGCGCGCCTCCGTACTATCCGGAATGGAAAATTGCCAAGGACTATTCGGCATGGCGCAACGCGTGCGAAACGCGCAATCATGTGCGGATCTGGCGTGCGCCATTGTGGGTACCTGCACATCCGAGCGGTCTCAAGCGCATGATTCATCTTGCTTCGTTTGCGGCGGCTTCATTGCCCGCGCTCCTGAAGCAGGCATGGTGGCGTCCCGACGTGGTAATGACCATCGCGCCGACCATGCTCAACGCGCCTGCCGCATTGATGCTCGCAAGAATGACCGGCGCTCATTCGTGGCTGCATATTCAGGATTTCGAAGTAGATGCTGCGTTCGAACTTGGTTTGCTGAAGAGCGAACGCGCTGGGCGGATCGCGCGATTCATGGAGCGCGTGTTGCTGCGTCGCTTCGACATGGTTTCCACGATCTCCGACAAGATGATCGAGCGTGCGATGACCAAGGGCGTGTCGTCTTCCAGGATCTTCCGGTTGCCGAACTGGGTCGACATCAGCGCGATCTATCCAATGCAGCGCCCGAACAAGTTTCGCGATGAACTTGCCATTCCGGAGCACGCAAAAGTCGTCCTGTACGCGGGCAACATGGGATCGAAGCAGGGCTTGGAAGTGCTTGCCGGCGCGGCGCAGGCGCTTGCCAAACGCGATGACATCACGTTCGTTTTCTGCGGCAACGGCGCGACGAAGGTCGATCTGGAGAAATGCTGCGAGAGCCTGAGCAATTGCCGGTTCATCGCACTGCAGCCGGTCGAGCGGCTCAACGAACTCCTCAATCTCGCCGATATCCACGTCCTCCCGCAACGCGGTGATGCCGCGGATCTCGTGATGCCGTCCAAGCTCACGGGCATGTTCGCCAGCGGTCGCGTAGTGATTGCAATGGCGCGTCCGGGCACGGAACTGTACAACGTGGTTTCGACGCGTGGCGTAGTCGTGCCGCCCGAGAACGTGGATGCGTTGGCGGCTGCTATCGAAGAACTGGTGGCCAACCCGGAACAACGTGCGGCGCTTGGCGCTGAAGGCCGTGTTTTCGCGGAACTGCATTTGTCGCCGGCGTGGGTATTGGGACGGCTTGACGACAAGTTGCGAGCACTCAGAGGAGACCGTGCGGGCGACCGGGTGGGCGCGCATGCGGTGGAGCGCATGGACGTCAAGACGGGAAATTCAGGGGCCGCTGCCACGCCCAAAGCGAGTGCTGCGGTGACGATGGTGGAGATCGAGAAGATCGATTGAAGCATTGCCAAACCATACGGCTCTCTTGCAAGCCGCCCGATGCATACGTTGCCGGGCGGTTTTTCCTTTGGCGCAGCTCGTTTTCGTTTTCAGTAAGGTGACTTGTAGATTTCCAGCGGTTTCTTCGCGGCCTTCACGCCGTTCGCGCCGTATACCGACTGGGCAGCGGCGTCGGGCGTCGCAACCAGCTTCCCGTTGGCGTCCCGCACGCGCGCACCGCGCTTCATGACGACCGTGCCCGGCTTGACGAATGACGCGTTGGTCTGCGCCGGGTCTGCGTTGTTGTTCATCATGTTCTCGGCGGAAGTGGTGGCGGCGCCTTGTTTCGCACCGTTTTTGGCTCCGTTGCCGTTGGCGTTCGGCGCCTGGCCGTAGGGGTCGGCATACCCTGCGTACGAAGAGGGACCTCCCAATAACTTGTCTTCAGCGGCATAGTCGCGCGCGCCCGCGTCGCCTGCGGCAGCATGGGCGCATGGCAACATGGACCACGCTGCACCAGCAACAAGCATCGCCAATACGCGATGCAATACATGACGACAGGCCAGCCGGTGAATGGATGATTTCATGACGCACTCCGATGTATCGCCGATATGAAGATTGATTGTTATCCCAAAGTTGCAGCGCTGTCGAGCGGCTGGCACCCCTTGTTTCAAGGTAGCAAATCTTTCGTGGGGCGGTCATGCGGATGCCGCCAAAAGTCTTTCCCTTGCGGCCATTAGTGGGCTGGCACACGAGAACCACAGCACTCATCGCCCATAATCGGTTTCATGCGGCGTTGCAATGCATTCGCCGCTACGGGCTCGGGGGCCGGCAATCATGCACAGAACAATCGACGAACATTGCATTGAAGAAGATGTTGCCAGGGATGCGGGCGTTCGCAACGCTGCGCCGGGCGCTGTATCGGCCCAATCGGACGGCGGCGCGCGGGTCATTGATCTTAGCCTTGCGGGCAAGGGCAATTACGTAGCGAAGCGCAGCACGCTTATAGAGCTTGTGTGGTTCTTCCTTGAAGCCGCAATCATCAATAACAAATTCATACCGGTGTCCGCCATACGTGTCTGGCTGTTGCGCCGCTTTGGCGCGCGCATTGGCACGGGTTGTCGCATGCCGCACCCGATCCGCGTGAAAGCGCCGTGGAATCTGCAAGTGGGTGACAACTGCTGGTTCGGCGTGAATGCGTGGATCTACAACCAGACATCGATTCGTATTGGCTCGAATGTCTGCATCTCACAAGACGCGTTTCTCACAACCGGTTCACACGATCTCGCGACGAACATGGATCTGCATGTCAAGCCGATCGTGATTGAAGACGGGGTGTGGATCACATCGAAATGCGTTGTGCAAATGGGCGTGACCATCGGTCGCTCGGCAGTGGTGACTCCACTGTCGGTGGTGCATCGGTCACTGGAAGCAGAGGGTGTATATGGCGGTAATCCGGTACGGTTTATCAGAAAGCGGTTTGATGCCTGAACCGAAACGGGGCCGCATTGAAGCATGAGGTGGTTCGCCGGGCCGGGCGCGTCGACCAGCGCGCTTTGGCCGCATGCGCCTTTATCTTGGCGGGTAACGAAGCGCGCGTCCTACGACTATTACACGCAGGTAAGGCTGGCATGAGCGCCTGAGCGCATGTGGATTGTTCGGACCCGCCTGGTGTTTCGTTAGATGAAAGATGGACGGCTTCTGTCCGGGCGTTGGCGGCACAGTGAACCGCGCGACGCGCCACGGCAGCGAAGCGTTTCAATAACGGGTGGCGACAGCGGATAAGCCGACAATACGATTGGGCGAACCGCTGCACACGAGAAGGAGCACGGGGAATGTTCATTGACAGCCGAAATGTAGAGCAGGGCGCGGTGGTGAAGACCACGGTCTGCATCATCGGGGCAGGCGTCGCGGGTATTACGCTCGCGCTCGAAATGGATAAGCACGGGATCGATACCGTCCTGCTTGAAAGCGGCGGCTATAAGCCAGACGACGCCACGCGCGATCTGTATCGCGGCGAGAACGTCGGTATTCCATACACCTATGCGGACGGCAGCCGCAGCCGTTTCCTGGGCGGCAGCAGCAATTGCTGGGGCGGGTGGTGCCGCCCGCTCGATTCATGGGACTTTGAAAAACGCGATTGGGTGAACGACAGCGGCTGGCCTTTCGGGCTCGACGAGTTGCGCCCATACTATGCCCGCACGCATGCGTTGCTCAAGCTTGGCGAAAACAATTTCGAACCTGCATATTGGGAAGCTGCCATTGGCCGTGATGATGTAAAACGTCATCCGCTGCCAAGCGGCACGGTGCGCGACACGATCTCGCAGTTCAGCCCGCCGGTGCGTTTTGGCAAGGTGTACAAAGCCGTGCTCGGCGCGTCGTCGCACGTGCGTGTGTTCCTCAACGCCAACGCAATGAACATAGGCACCGACAGCGAAGCGAAGCACGTATCGCAAATCGATGTCGGCACGCTGAGCGGGCGGCGCTTTTCCGTTTCCGCGAAGCTATTCATCCTGGCTACAGGCGGGATTGAGAATGCGCGCCTGCTGCTTGCGTCGAACAAGGTGCAGGCAGAAGGACTGGGTAACGGCAACGACATTGTCGGCCGCTATTTCATGGACCATCCGCGCACCATGCAGGGCAGCATCAAGTTCAAGAAGCCGTGGGCGCGCAACAAGCTTTATGACATCAAGTATCACTATCAGAATGCGTCGGTGTCGGCGCATGGGCAGTTCATCTCGTCTCAGTTCGCGCTGACGCAAAAGGTGCTCGAGCGCGAGCGTCTGCTCAATGCGCGCGTGTGGTTCTATTCGGTGTTTCGTGGCGAGAACACGGAAGGCGCGGAGGCGCTGATCCGTTGCAAGCAGGCTGTTTTGCAGAAGGATCAGCCTGGCTGGAATTTCTCGCAGGACCTGCTCACCATGGCAATGCATCCGGTCGATACCGCTTGCTTCGGTCTTGCACGGCTGTTGCAACCGCGTCCGCTTATCACCGACGTCAAGTTTCAGACCATCGTCGAAGCCGAGCCGAATCGCGATAGCCGCGTCACGTTGTCATCGCAGAAAGATGCGCTCGGCATGAATCGCGTGAAGGTCGACTGGCAATTGACCGAACTGGTCAAGCGCACGTTCGATCGTACCGTCACGCTGCTGGCGGAAGAAATGCAGCGCACGGGTGTGGCTGACGTTCAGCTTGATGAGCCGCTGGAAGGCAAGCCGTGGCCGGCGCAACTCGAAGGCACGTGGCATCACATGGGCACGACGCGCATGCATGATTCGCCCAGGCAAGGCGTGGTCGATCGCAACTGCCAGGTGCATGGCATGAGCAACCTGTATGTGGCGGGCAGTTCGGTATTTCCCACGGTCGGGGCGAATTTCCCGACCATCACGATCGCGGCAATGACCTTGCGGCTGTCGGAACATATTCTGAAGGCGTTGCGGGGCGAAGTTGCGCCGCTGGCATCGGTGACATCGATAGGGGCCGGCGCCGAGCGGCGCGTGTCCGTTTCCGAAGAGCCGATGCCGTTTGCTGCATCGTCGCTGCATGCGCCTTCGGATCTTGCCTTCATGGCGAAGAAGTAGGGCGGCTTGTTTGCCGGAAGGGGTGGTTGCCCTTTTGGTATTCGTAGCCGGGTTTTAGAGCCCGCCGGTGGGGACATCGGCGGGTTTTCTTTTTGTTTTGCGCGGCGCGTTTGGGGCCTGCTTCTTGGGGTTTGGTGCGGTTTGTTTTAGCTGATCTTTTTAGCACTGTTAGCCACTGTCCGTGGCGGGACTTCATTTCTTTTTCCAACGGCGAAAAAGAAACGAAGCAAAGAAAACGCCTTCCAACCGCCAATTCTTAAGTAGCCCGAGCGTGCAATTAAATCTGCTTGGGACTTCAAAAGAACCGTTGCCGCCATAACCACCAACACTTGAAACCCTCCCCCTCCGTATCCCTACATCCACACGCTTCGCCACCAGCGCTCTCGGGCAAGCACACAACCCAACGGAACCAGTTCGGCCAAACACCGGTCGCAGCGAAGCGTTGCGCGGGCCGCGCTTTCCTGTTTGAGGGCTACCCACACTGGTGGCGAAGCGTGTGGGTAGCTGGAAACGGAGCGGGAGGGGTTCAACTGTCCAGGGTTTTACGCTGAGCGTTCTTTTGAAGTCCCAAGCAGATATCAGTGCACGCTCGGTCCACTTAAGAACTAGCGGTTGGAATGCGTTTTCTTTGCTTCGTTTCTTTTTCGCCGTTTGGAAAAAGAAATGAAGTCCCGCCACGGACAGTGGCTAACAGTGCTAAAAAGGAACAACGAACAGGGAACGCGCGAAGCCCTCAAAAGCAGGACCCCCACCCCTACCCCCAGCGCCCCTCCTCGTGAATTTCAAACGCTGGCCCTTGCACAAAATTCACATCGAATTGCTGAAGTGCGTCGAACTGCGCCTCGTCCGCCACGTTGCTGAAGATCAACGGAATCCTCAACCGGTGCGCATACCCGACCAGCGGTTTAACAACAGAATCCCTCAACGCGGCCCCCGCATCCATCTTGATGAAATCAAGCCGCGCCATATCCGACACCGCCATGATCTGCCCCGCATTCGCCAGATTCCCCGCGACCTTGAACCCATACTTCTGGTAACTCTTGACGAGATACCCAAGAAACGTCCGATGCGCAACCGCCGCCGACGGCAACTCAATCACAACACGCGCCGGATTCAATCCGAACTCGATCAACACTGAAGAGAAGTGCTTGCCATGGTCGTACTTCACACTCTTCAGCAAGCGCTCATGAACACGCAAGAACAACAAGCCGGGCCGCTGCGCGCCAAAAAAATTGAACGCGTGCAACGCACGTGAAAGACGATCGAGCGCAACCAGCCGCGGGTCATCGTCGAGTTGCGCGAATGGATCGAACGGCGCACCACTAGCAGTGAGCGTCAACGCCTGGAAACCTAATTCATCGCCGAAACGCTCCGCACTTTCAACCGATGCCGTCAGCGACTGCGGCAAGCCTCGTGTGCTGATATCGAAAATAGGCTCGTAGGCGCTCGCCAGCGCGAAACCATCGTAGAACGCAATCGCGGATTCCGCACGCGCGCCCTCGCCCATGACAATGCGCGCGCCCGGAAACGGATAGTCCGAGGCGCGCAATACAAGTTGCTGAACAGTCGGCGCAGTCATCAGGTGAGGCTCTTTTGCAATGTAGCGTCGATGGTAGCAGTGCCACGCATGACGCTTTGCACAAAATCCACATATCGATATGCATCGGTATCAATGCGCGACTACATGCCTAGGGTTAACAATAGTTTTACGTATCGTAATTAGTTTTACCATGCGTAATCAATCACGACCGATCAGGAGACTCGCATGGCGGCTGAAAAGAAATTCGCGTCCCAAGCCGATCTGGCCGAAAAGAAGGTCACGTTCGAACGGCTTTCAGAACACGCGTATGCATATACGGCCGAAGGCGATCCGAACACGGGCATCATCATTGGCGACAACGGCGTGCTCGTCGCAGATACGCAAGCCACGCCCGTCATGGCGCAGGATGTGATTCGCCGGATCCGCGAAGTCACCGACAAACCCATCAAATACATCCTGCTCACCCACTATCACGCGGTGCGCGTGCTGGGCGCATCGGCGTACGGCGCGCAGGAAATCATCGCGAGCGAGGACACGTACGACCTGATCGTCGAGCGCGGCGAGCAGGACATGAAAAGCGAGATCGAACGGTTTCCGCGCCTGTTCAACGCGGTGGAGTCGGTGCCCGGCCTAACCTGGCCGACACTGACATTCAAGGGCGAAATGACGCTCTGGATGGGCAAGCTCGAAGTGAAGATCATGCAACCCGGCCGCGGCCATACGAAGGGCGACACGGTACTCTGGCTGCCCCAGGAGAAAGTGATGCTCTCGGGCGATCTGGTGGAATACGGCGCAACGCCTTATTGCGGCGACGCGTATTACCAGGACTGGCCGGCCACGCTCGATGCGCTCGCCGCGTTCAACCCGGAGAAGCTCGTGCCGGGTCGCGGCGCGGCGCTCAAGACGCCGCAGCAAGTGGCGGACGGCATTGCCGGGACGCGGGCGTTCGTGAGCGAACTGTTCAATCAGGTGAAACTCGGTGCGGCGGCCGGCAAGGATCTGAACGAGATCTACAAGCTGACGTACGCGGCGCTCAAGCCGAAGTTCGGCGACTGGGTCATCTTCGATCACTGTATGCCATTCGATGTCACCCGCGCCTTCGACGAAGCCACCCAGTATCGCGATCCGCGCATCTGGACCGCGCAACGCGACAAGGAAATGTGGCAAACGCTCGAAAGCTGAAACGATCATGGCTTTCGATAGCGACTTTCAGACGCCAAACTTCGAATATCGGCGCTCGGCGGATCAGGACGGCGATCCGCCGCTGCATCCGGTTGCCGTGATCGGCGCGGGACCGGTGGGTCTGGCAACGGCTATCGATCTGGCGCAGCAGGGCACGCCGGTCGTGCTGCTTGACGATGACCACGCGTTGTCGCCGGGATCGCGCGCCATCTGCTTTGCAAAACGCACGCTGGAAATTTTCGATCGTCTTGGTTGCGGCGACGCCATGGTGGCGAAAGGCGTGAGCTGGAATGTGGGCAAGGTGTTCCTGCAAAACGATCTGCTCTACACGTTCGACCTGTTGCCCGAAGCGGATCACGAACGGCCGGCATTCATCAACCTGCAGCAGTATTACGTCGAAGCATATCTGGCCGGTCGTGCTCGAGAGTTGCCCTCGCTCGATGCACGCTGGCAGAACAAGGTGACGGATATCACGCAGTCAAAAGATTGCGTGACGCTGCAGGTCGATACACCCGATGGCCCTTACACGCTGCATGCACGCTACGTCGTTGCCGCGGATGGCGCCCGAAGTCCCGTGCGCGCGCTGATGCATCTCGATACTCACGGCCGCACGTTCAAGGATCGCTTCCTGATCGCGGATGTCCGCATGAAAGCCGCCTTCCCGAGCGAGCGCTGGTTCTGGTTCGATCCGCCGTTTCATCCGAATCAGTCGGTGCTTTTGCATCGGCAGGCTGACAACGTCTGGCGTATCGATTTCCAGTTGGGCTGGGACGCCGATCCCATCGCGGAGAAGGCGCACGCGCGCGTGACTCCGCGCGTGCGTGCGCTGCTTGGACCCGACGTCGAGTTCGAGCTCGAATGGGTGAGCATCTACACGTTCCGATGCCAGCGCATGGACACGTTTCGCCACGGCCGCGTGCTGTTCGCGGGCGATTCCGCGCATGGCGTGTCGCCCTTTGGCGCGCGTGGCGCGAACAGCGGCGTGCAGGACACGGACAATCTCGTATGGAAACTGAAGTGGGTGATCGACGGTCTCGCGCCCGATACATTGCTGGACACGTATGCCACCGAACGCGAAGCCGCCGCCGATGAAAACATCCGCCACTCCACACGTTCGACCGATTTCATCACGCCCAAGAGCGACGTATCGCGTGTGTTTCGCGACGCCGTCTTGCGCCTCGCGAAGGACTGCGCGTTCGCGCGGCGGATGGTGAACAGCGGGCGCTTGTCGACGGCTTCCGTGCTGCACGACTCCCCGCTCAGCACACCGGATTGCGATAGTTTCGAATGTTCGCTTTTGCCCGGCGCGGTCGCCGCCGACGCGCCCATACGTTTCAACGGCCGCGACGACTGGTTTTTGCGGCACATCGGATCATCGTTTGTGGGTTTGCTGTTTGGCGAATCGTCGGACGCGCTCGCCGCGCTGCGCGATTTGGACCCTGGAATAAAGCTGGTTTTGATCGTGTCGGCGGGTTCGTTGGTCAAGGCGTGCGAGGAGATTGAGGTAATCGAAGACATCAAGGGTTTGCTCGCTCAACGTTTCGATGCACGTCCCGGCACGTTCTATCTTCTGCGCCCGGACCAGCACATTGCCATGCGCGCGCGTTGCCTAGAACCCCGAGCCGTGCGCAATGCATTCGCGCGCGCCACATGCGCCGTGGCTGAAACGCAGCCCGCATAATGAATGATCATTGAGCCATGCCATGCTTGACACCAACCTGCGCCTAGCCGATCCCGACGCCTTCTATGAAGCACTGATCGATATGCATCGCGATCTTGGCGACGACGAAAGCCAGCTCGTCAACGCAAAGCTCATCCTGCTGCTTGCAAACCACATTGGCGACATGAACGTGCTGCGCGAAGCGATGTCGATCGCGCGCCGCGACGTCGCGCAAGAACGTGAAGGGACAAATCCATGAAACCAGAATCGCCCGGCGTTTTTACTAGCCATACCGATGCAAGCCGCCATTATCAATCGGGCTTCGCCGCCGACTTCGCGACCGAGGCCCTGCCCGGCGCATTGCCGCTCGGACGCAATTCGCCGCAGCGCGTGAACTACGGTTTGTACGCCGAGCAGCTTTCGGGCACGGCGTTCACCGCGCCGCGCGGGCATAACCGGCGCTCGTGGTTGTATCGGATACGGCCGGCTGCCGTGCATCAGCCGTTCACGCAAATCGAAGGGCAGACCCGGCTGGTCGCGAACTTTGCCGACGTGCCGCCAACGCCGCCCAATCAGCTTCGATGGGACCCGTTGCCCATGCCTCAGGCACCGACTGATTTTATCGATGGCTGGGTGACAATGGCCGGCAATGGCGCCGCCGAGTCCATGCAAGGCTGTGCGATCCATCTGTACGCCGCGAACAGGCCGATGCAGGATCGCTTCTTTTATAACGCCGATGGCGAGTTGCTGATCGTGCCGCAAGACGGGCGCTTGTCCATAGCAACGGAACTTGGGCGGCTCGATATAGAGCCGTTTGAGATCGCGGTCATTCCGCGCGGCGTGCGTTTTTCCGTCACGCTTCCCGATAACAGCGCGCGCGGTTATATCTGCGAGAACTTCGGCGCGTTGCTGCGCTTGCCTGATCTGGGTCCAATCGGATCGAACGGTCTCGCGAACCCGCGCGATTTTCTTACGCCGCATGCATCGTATGAAGATCGCGAGGGCACATTCGAACTCGTCGCGAAGATGAACGGCGTATTGTGGCGCGCGGACATTGACCATTCACCGCTCGATGTAGTCGCGTGGCACGGCAACTATGCGCCGTACAAATATGATTTGCGCCTGTTCAATACCATCGGCTCGATCAGCTTCGATCATCCCGATCCGTCTATCTTTCTCGTGCTGCAATCGCAGACGGATACGCCAGGCGTGGACGCAATCGACTTCGTGATTTTTCCGCCGCGCTGGCTGGCAAGTGAGAACACATTCCGGCCGCCGTGGTTTCATCGCAATGTGGCGAGCGAATTCATGGGCCTGGTCCACGGCGTGTACGACGCGAAGTCAGAAGGTTTCATGCCCGGTGGATCGAGCCTGCACAACTGCATGTCGGGACATGGACCCGATGCCGGCACGTTCGAGAAAGCGTCGAACGCGGATACATCGAAGCCCGTGAAAGTGGGCGACACAATGGCGTTCATGTTCGAAACACGCACGCTGATCAAGCCAACGCGCTTCGCGCTTGAAACCGCTCAATTGCAGGCGCATTACTACGAATGCTGGCAGGGACTCGCCAGGAATTTCAATCCGGAGCAGCCGTAGGCGCGTTGCCTCAAACCGCCTGCCCGACGCCCATACGCCGCGCGCGTTTGTCGAGCGTTGCCGAAAGCAGTGTCAGGCCGAACGCGCCGCACGCCATTACCACGCCGACCCACGGCAACATGCTGAGCGACGCGCCCGCGCCTATTGCCATGCCGCCAAGCCACGCGCCCGTGGCATTGCCGAGATTGAATGCGCCCTGGTTCAGCGTGGAGGCAAGATTGGGCGCATCGCTCGCGCGATTCACAATCAACATCTGCAACGGCGGCACGATCCCGAACGCAAGCACGCCCCAGATGAAGATGGTGATCATCGCGGGAATCGCGGCGTGCATGGTGGCCGCGAAAATCGTTTGCACGACGATGATCGAAACCAGAAACGTCAGCAGCGAGCGCAGCAGTTTCCAGTCGGCGAGCTTGCCACCGAGCGTGCTGCCAACCGTCAGTCCAAGTCCGAATAGCAACAGCACGAGGGTGACCGCGTGCGGCGAGAGACCGGTCACGTCTTCGAGAATCGGCGTGATGTAGGTGAAGACAGAAAACAGGCTCGCCGACGCCAGCACGCTGATGCCCAGCACCATCAGCACTTGCGGATTCTTGAGCACCCTGAATTCGCGCAGGATGCTGGATTCGCGCATTTCGATGTGCTTTGGCAGGCAGACCCACAACGCGCCGGCAGCCGCGAGGCCGATCAGCGTCACGACCCAGAACGTGGCCCGCCAGCCGGCAGCCTGACCGAGCGCGGTGCCAAGCGGCACGCCGAGCACGTTCGCGAGCGTGAGGCCGGTGAACATCAGCGCAATGGCTTGCGCGCGGCGGTTCGGCGCAACGAGATCGGCAGCCACGACCGAGCCGATGCCAAAAAACGCGCCATGGCAAAACGCGGTCGCCACGCGCGCGGCCATCAGCACCCAATATCCTGGCGCAATGGCGCACAGCATGTTGCCGACAATGAACACGGCCATCAGGATCATCAGCGCTTTCTTGCGCGGCATTTTCGCGGTGACGATGGCGAGAATCGGCGCGCCGATGGTCACGCCGAGCGCATAACCGGACACGAGCATGCCCGCGGCCGGAATGGACACGCCGAGATCGCGCGCGACGTTGGGCAGCAAGCCCATGATCACAAATTCGGTCGTGCCGATGCCAAATGCGGCAATGGCGAGGGCAAGAAGGGGCAAAGGCATGGCGTGCGCGGGCTATGAGCCTGCCGGTCGCGCGTTATCGGGGTGAAGACGCTGGCTCGGGCGGGCTGAAGGGATCAAATTGTACCGAACGTTTTCGGGTTTGATCGGTGGAAACCCTGAGATTTTGAGTGCCGATTCAACGAGTTGGGATTTTTATCGGTTGAACGTGCATGTATGTTGCTTTTCCCCTTCGCCCGGTCTAGCTTGCGGAGTGCCATTTCCACAAGGATGTTCGATGAACCTATTCCGGATCGTTTTATCGCTGCTGTTTGCCGCCCTCACCGTATCTCACGCATTCGCCCAGGAAGCCGATTTGAGCGCCGGCCCTGTGCGCACTACGGCTGGAAGCGTGACATTCGTGCAGCAGGGAAATGGCATCGATGCGCAACTCAACGGCAACACCTTCGACCGGATCACCGCGCGCCGTATCGCGCATTTCGATGAGCCGTCCGGGGCGCGAATGATCGTCGAAGCCTTCGATGAAGGCGCGCCCGAACTCCTGCTTTACGATTTCACGAAGCGCCCGCCCGCGGTCGAGCGCCTGGGACGGCGCATGAAGCTCACCGGCGTGTTCTGGCAGCGCGACGAGGTCGTGCTCAAAAGCGCCGAAGGCTGGTACAGGTTCCAGCGCGGGACGTTGACCAGGCTCGTGTCATCGAAGACGATTTATCACTGAGGTTCGGGCCGCACCGCCATCACGCGCTCGCCCGCGATCACGAAAATCCGCTCGTTGCGGGCGTTTTCATTCACCTCATAACCGCCCGTGAACGCGCCGAACGCGGGCAGCACACCGGCATCGGCGGCGAAGCGGAAACACGGCAGGCGCACACTGTCGCGCCGGGCCGCCACGCGATACACCGGATGCTCATGCCCCGCGAGCGCGAATGCGCCCGCCACACGCTGCGGATAATGGCACAACGCCCACGGCCCGGTCCTGTAGGGCTCGTCCACAACTTCCATTTCCAGCGCCTCGGGCGGCCCGCCCGCATGGCGATCGTGATTGCCTTCCACCAGGATCAGCCGCAAGCCGGCATGCCGCAAACGCCATTCGGCAAGCGCGCCGAGCGTCGCTGCCGCGTGCGATTCCCGCGCGTGCAGCAGGTCGCCAAGAAAGATCACGCTGACAGGACGATGCATCGCGATCAACGCATCGAGCCGTGCGAGGGTCTCGGCGGTCGAACCTTCGGGCACCGGAATACCGCGCGCGCGAAATACGGCGTCCTTGCCGAAATGTGCATCGGCGATAAACAACGTTTTCAGCACCGGATCGAACGCCGCCCGCGCCGCCGATAAAACCAGCGCATTGCCGCCGACATCCACCGTCAACGCCTCGATCATCGGATGTTCGCCGCTTTTTCCAGATCGGCGAGCATGCGCGCCACACGATCCGAGAGTTTCTCAGTGCTCACCTTTTCGCGAAGCCGCGCGATGATCAGCGGAAACGCAAACGGCGTCGGCTTCTTCGGATGGGTGAGCGCCAGCCGGCTCGTGCTCATGGTTTGAAGCGCGGCGCGCATGCGTTCAAGTTCGAGTTCCTGCAACATCACTTCTTCCTCGGCCTGCGCGAGCAGCAGGTTGTCGCTGTCGTGCCGGCGAAAAACTTCATAGAACAATCCGCTCGATGCCTGCAATTGCCGCGCGCTTTTTTGCTGGCCCGGATGGCCCTGGAAAATCAGCCCGGACACGCGGGCGATCTCGCGAAAACGGCGCGCCGCGAGTTCCGACGAATTGAGGCTCGCGAGAATATCGTGTTCGAGATTATCGGGCGAAAAAAGCCCTTCCTGTATGAGCGTCTCCCAGTCGAACGGTCGCGCCGACAGCAACTCGAAACCGTAGTCGTTCATCGATATGGAGAACGTGCTCGGTTGATCGCGCGCGACCCGCCAGCCAATCAGCGACCCAAGGCCAATATGCGCCATGCGTCCCGCGAACGGATAACAGAACAGATGATGTCCCTCGCGCGAACGGATCATTTCGACCAGCAGCACGCCGGGCTCCGGCAACGCCGACCACTTCGCCTGCAGTTCCAGCAGCGGACGCACGGCCTGCATCTCGGGTTCGTCGTAGACGCCGTTGACGGCGCGCGCGAGCATCATCAGCGTGGCCTCGGCGAGTTCGGACGAAAGCGGCATGCGGCTGCCGGCCCATTGCGGCATCGCGCCGCGCGAGGATGTCGCGCGCTTCACGTAGGCCGTCATGTCGCGCACGCGGATGAGTTCGAGCGCGCGGCCGCCGAAGGTGAAGACGTCGCCAGGCTTCAGCCGCGAAATGAACGACTCCTCCATTGCGCCAATCCGGCCGCCCGTCATGTACGCCACGTTGATGGTCGCGTTCGCGACAATCGTCCCGACGTTGTTCCGGTGACGCCGGATCAAGTCTTCGCGCGGCACGCGATACACGCCGTTCGCGTCAGGCGTCACGCGATGAAAGTCGGGATACGCCGCAAGCGACGCGCCGCCGTGTTCCACGAACGTCAGCGCCCAATCGAATTCCTGCTGCGTGAGGTCGCGGTAAGCGTAGGTCGTGCGGACTTCGTCGAAGAGTTCCGGCGCCTTGAAGCCGCCGCCGATGGCGATGGTTACAAGATGCTGCACGAGGACATCGAGCGGCTTGTAGGGCATCTCACGGCCTTCTATGTGCCGTTCTTCCACCGCCCATCGTGCGGCGGCTGCTTCCACGAGTTCGAGCGCATGCGTGGGCACGATGGTCACGCGCGACGCGCGTCCCGGCGCATGGCCCGAGCGTCCCGCGCGTTGCATCAGCCGCGCGACGCCTTTGGGCGAGCCGATCTGGAACACGCGGTCGACCGGCAGGAAATCGACGCCAAGATCCAGGCTCGATGTACACACCACCGCTTTCAACTGGCCGTTCTTGAGACCGAGTTCGACCCACTCGCGGACTTCCTTGTCGAGCGAGCCGTGATGCAGCGCGATCAAACCGGCCCAGTCCGGCCGCAATTCCAGCAGCGCGCGATACCAGATTTCGGACTGCGAACGCGTGTTGGTGAAGACGAGCGAACTTCGCGCATGATCGATTTCGGCCGCGACCGGTTCGACCTGCCGCACGCCGAGATGACCGCCCCACGGAAAACGTTCGATGGTGCCGGGAATCAGCGTATCGACGATCAGCGTTTTCGGTTGCGCCCCGCGCACCGCGACGCGTGGTGTTTTCACGGGTGCGAGCAACGCGTCGCGGGCGAGGTCGAGATTGCCGAGCGTCGCCGATAAACCCCACACCTGCAATTCGGGCCGCCAGCGCGTGAGACGTGCGAGCGCGAGTTGCGTCTGCGTGCCGCGCTTGTTGCCGAGCAGCTCGTGCCATTCATCGACGACTACGAGGCGTACGTGTTTCATTTCATCGTCGGCATTCGCGCGCGTGAGCATCAGCGTGAGGCTTTCGGGCGTGGTCACCAGCGCCGAGGGCATGCGCTTGTTCTGGCGCGCGCGCTCGGCGGATTGGGTGTCGCCGGTACGCAAGCCAATGGTCCACGGCACCGCAAGCTCCGTCACGGCGCTCTGCAATGCACGGGCGGTGTCGGCAGCAAGAGCACGCATTGGCGTGATCCACAGGACCGTGAGCGGCGCGGCCGTCTTTTGCTCGCGTGCTTCGCTCGCGTAGGCCGCCAACGCGCCAAGCCATACGGCCCACGTTTTGCCCGCGCCCGTGGTCGCGTGCAGCAAGCCGCTCGAACCGCCCTGAATCTCCTTCCAAACCTCGCGCTGGAACGGAAACGGCTGCCATCCATTGCGTTCGAACCACGCGTTCAAGCGTGTATCGAAGGGCGTGTTTGCAGCGTCGGGATCGACCGTCATGGGCGCCGGCCGGAACAATTCGGCGACCGCATCCGCCTTCGCTTGCGCCGCGCGCGTTTTCGGCACGCGGCGCGGACGCGGCGCACGACGCCTGGCGTCAGCGGGCGTGCTCATGGTGCGACTCCATCGAGGAAACCCTTGAGCATGGCGAGCGTATCGGCGGCGTCGATCTGCTTGTCCGTGCGCCATCGCAACATGCGCGGGAATCTCACCGCAATGCCTGATTTGTGGCGCGGACTCGCCTGGATGCCTTCGAAGCCGATCTCGAATACGAGCGTCGGCGTGACGCTTCTCACAGGCCCGAATTTTTCGATGGTCGTCTTTCTCACGATGGCATCGACCTTGCGCATTTCTTCGTCGGTGAGGCCCGAATAGGCCTTTGCAAAAGGAACCAGCGTGCGCACGCCGTCGGCTTCATCCCACACGGCGAAAGTGAAGTCGGTGTATAGACTCGCGCGCCGGCCGTGGCCTCGTTGCGCGTAGAGAAGAACGGCGTCGATGGCATACGGCTCGATCTTCCACTTCCACCACGTCCCCGATGCCTTCGTGCGGCCGACGCCGTACATCGAATCGCGGCCTTTGAGCATCAAGCCTTCCACGCCGCGCCCGCGGCTTTCCTCGCGCAACGCGGCCAGTGCGTCCCAGTCGCCCGCACTCACCGCCGGCGATACCCGCAGCAAATCCACGGCGAGGTCGCTCGCCAATGCATCGAGTTGCGTGCGGCGGTCCATCAACGGCGTCATGCGCAGATCGCGGCCACCCGACTCCAGCAGGTCGTAGGCGAGAAACGTCGCGGGCGAATCCGCCAACACCTTCTTCGATAACGTCTTGCGCGTGATCCGCGGTTGCAGCCGTGCGAACGGCAAGGGTGTATCGGCGCCAGGTTCCCACGCGAGGATTTCGCCATCGATCACGGTGCCGTCGGCAAGCGCCTCGCCCAACGCGGCGATCTCGGGAAAGCGATCGGTGATCAGATCCTCGCCGCGCGACCAGAGCCACACGCGCCCGCCACGCTTCACGAGTTGCGCGCGAATTCCGTCCCACTTCCATTCGATAATCCACTCCGATGGCGACCCAAGCGTCGCCGGATCGGCCTGCAACGGATGCGCGAGAAAAAACGGATAAGGCAGGCCGATATCGCTTTCGTGCGGTGCGGCGGTTTCGTCGTCGGCGGAAGCTTCGGGGGCGATCAGCCGGAGATAGCGTGCAGCCGAAGGCGCTTGCCGCGAGTCGGTCCAGCCGACCATGCGTTGCGCGATGCGCTTGTGATCGACACCCGCAACTTCCGCCAGCGCACGCACCACAAGCTGGCGCGCCACGCCAACCCGAAAGCCGCCGCCAATCAGCTTGGTCAGCAAGAAGCGCTCGCCCCAGTCGAGTTCGTCCCAGTAGCCGAGCAAACGCGTACGGAGTTCGTCGGGGTCGAGGCCGCGCAAGGTCAGTACGCGCCCTTCGATCCATTGCGCGAGGCCGAGTTCGGACGTGCGTTCGGCCGGCGGCAGGATATGCGCGATGGTTTCGGCCAGATCGCCGACGGCCTGATAGGACTCGTCGAAAAGCCATTCGGGCAGACGGGCGCGCTCGCGGGCGAACTCGGTGAGCAGGCGCGTAGGCACGGACTGGCGCGGCTTGCCGCCGCTCAGGAAATACGACGCCCATGCCGCGTCTTCGGGTTCGGCCGCCGAGAAGTACGCGATCAGCGCTTCGAGTTTTTCTTTTGTCGAAGTCGTGCCGTCGAGTGCGGTGTATAACGCGGCGAAGCGCTTCATTGAGAAGCCGTGTCGGGTTCGGCCACGTCCGCTTCGATCGCGTCGTCGCCGTATTCGGTCGTGAATGCGCCCGCTTCGAGCCCTTGTTCGCGCAGCCATCGCACCATGGGTTCGATCTGGCCGTGCGTGACGATCACGCGCTCGGCCCCTGTCGCGCCAATGGCCATTTGCAAGCCTGGCCAGTCGGCGTGATCGGAAAGCACGAAGCCCCGGTCGAGCCCGCGTCGGCGGCGCGTGCCGCGCAGGCGCATCCAGCCCGAAGCGAAAGCGTCGCTATAGTCGCCGAAACGCCGCATCCACGTGCTGCCTTGCGCCGAAGGCGGCGCGACGACCAGCGCGCCCTTGAACACGCTCTTGTCCTTCGCGGCGATATCGCTGACAAGACGCGTCTCGGGCAACGCCACGCCCGACGCGCGATACGCCCGGTTCAGCGGTTCCACGGCGCCGTGGCAAAAAATCGGCCCAATACCGGCGTCGACTCCGGCGAGAATCCGCTGCGCCTTGCCGAACGAATAGCAAAACAGCACCGAAGCACGTCCTTCCGAGGCGTTATGCCGCCACCATGAATCGATGCCGTCGAAGATGACGCGAGACGGTTCCCATCGATAAATCGGCAAACCGAATGTGGACTCTGTAATGAAGGTATCGCAGCGCACGGGTTCGAACGCCGCGCAGGTCGGATCCGGGTCGACCTTGTAGTCGCCGGAGGCCACCCAGACGCGCCCGGCGTGTTCCACCCGCACCTGCGCCGAGCCGAGTACGTGGCCGGCGGGGTGCAGGGAGACGGAAACTCCATTTATGAGGAGCCGCTCACCATAGGGAATGCCTTGCAAATCAATACCGGGTAAACGGGAGAGCAACACGCCAACGCCCATTTCGGCTGCCAGATAGCGTGCGTGGCCAAACCGGGCGTGATCGGCATGGGCGTGCGTAATGATTGCCCGTTCGACGGGACGCCATGGATCGATAAAAAAATCGCCCGGTGGGCAATAAAGGCCTTCCGGCCTCGCGACAATCAGGTCTTTTGTTGTATCCAACCCGCCACCTGCCTGGAGAAAGCCAAAAACGGCCGAAAACAGCCGACGCAATTCAGCTCAAGCAGATGCTGTGCCTATTCAAAAACCGAGGCCATCGTCATAAAATCGTATTTGTATGACGAATACAAAATAAATATAAAATGTCCGTACTAATCAATTGACCGGTATCAAATTATCTTATTGAATTAAGTGATGTTATTGCACGCCCACTGAATGAACGAAATTAGAAATGAGTCTGATTACGCGGTGAACCGTCGAACCATGCTTTTACATTACCAAGGGTTGTATTTGCGATCTCGCTCAATGCTTCACGCGTGAAAAACGCCTGGTGTGAAGTAACGATCACGTTCGGAAAGGACAGTAACCGCGCAAGCACATCATCCTGCAAAAGATGATTCGAATGATCTTCGAAGAAAAGTCCGCCCTCTTCTTCATAGACATCGAGACCGAGATGACCTAGCTGGCCGCTTTTCAATGCATCGACAAGTGCGCTGCTGTCGATTAACCCGCCGCGTCCTGTATTGATGAGCATTACGCCGCGTTTCATCTGTGCGAGCGCGGCCGCGTCGATCAGGTGATATGTGGAAGGCAGAAGCGGGCAATGCAAGCTGACAATGTCGGACTGGGCCAGCAGCGCCTCAAGCGGCAAATATCGGGCTCCCGCTTCTATCAGGTCTGATGCGGGCGGTCCTGGATCGTGTGCAAGCAAGGTCATGCCGAAACCAGCCATGATTTTGCCGAAGACACGTCCAATGACTCCGGTGCCAATAATCCCGAGTGTCTTTCCGTGCAGATCGAAACCCAGCAAACCGTTAAGCGAGAAGTCGCCGTCGCGAGTCCGGGCATATGCGCGGTGCAGCTTGCGATTAAGCGTGAGGATTAATCCGGCTGCGTGTTCTGCTACTGCGTAAGGCGAATAAGCGGGCACCCGGACCACGCCGATTCCGAATCGCTTTGCAGCGTCCAGATCGACGTGGTTAAAGCCCGCCGAGCGCAGCGCCACCAGTTGAGTGCCGCCGTCGCGAAGCGTCCCAAGGACAGCTTCGTCGACGACGTCATTTACAAATGGACAGACCACGTTGCAACCGTGCGCGAGAACCGCCGTCTGCGCGTCGAGTTGCGATTCCTGGAACTGCAGGGTATAGCCGAAAGTCGCGTTTGCCTCGGTGAAGACGTCACGATCATATTGACGGCTGCTGAAGACGATCATGGAGATCGGCATCGAGTTGTAACCCCGCTTTAATGCAATGTTTCAGTTTCAATTAGCAATAGCGCTTGCCGGCGGCACCATCGAAAGCCGGGCCAGGATGCTGTCCGGCTGCTGCGGCACTCCAACTTCTCCGCCCGGGCCCATATGTTCAAGAGTGTAATCGATGAACGCACGGGTCTTGGCAGGCAAATACTGGCGCCCGGGATAAACAATGGACACCTTGACATCCGGGTCGTCGATTGCATAGTCGCTCAGCACGCGCACCATGGAGCCATCCGCCAGGTCGGCTGCCACAACGCCTTCGGGAAGGATTGAAATGCCCATGTGAGCGAGCGTGCCGAGCCGCACCATCAGGGCGCTGTTGACCGTATAGACGGGCGAGAGTGTGACCTGGTCAGCGCTGCTGTTGGTGCGATGACGGAAATGCCAGGTGGCGCTGCGCATCTCGCTTGGCAGTGCCACGAACGAATGATGAAGCAGGTCGGCAGGCGTGCTGGGCGAGCCGTGCTCTTCAAGATAAGCGGGCGTGGCGACTGGAATCAGCGTATTGGTTGCAACGGGACGTTCCACGAGCGCCGTGCTGGACACCATGAATGCGGTGACGATGCCCACGTCGAAGCCGTCCTCCACCAGATCGACGTGACGCTCGGACAGCGTCAGGCGCACATTGACTTTCGGATAAACCTGCCGGAATCCATCGATCAGCGGTGTCAGCGCCATCAACGACAATGATCCGGATGCAACTACGCGCAGTGTGCCACTGGGGTCTCCTTCTGTATGAGCGACCATCGATTCCAGATGATCGAGTTCTTCCAATAATGCGCGGCAGCCTTCGAGATAACGCGTGCCGGCTTCCGTAAGCGAGAGGTTGCGAGTCGTGCGATTGATAAGCCGGGTTCGCAGATGTGCTTCGAGCATGGCAATCGCGCGAGTAACAAGAGCGTTCGATACATCCAGTTGTTGCGCAGCTCTTCTAAAGCTTTCGGTTTCCGACACCCGCACGAAAACCCGCATTGCATGAATTTGATTCATCGTGTCTTACCTCTCAGTGTCCTGAATAACGTTGAACCGCATTGCGTATCACCCACGCATGCAGCGTTTTTTGATTCGGCGTCAATCGAATGCGTTGACGCAATGCGGATTGCACTTTCTTTATTTCTGGTTTGCATTCCGCATTAACGTAAGACTTTCACATTTGCGAAGTCATTGCAATGAAAAATTACACTTGCCCGGATTTTGGAATAGATCGTCTGATTTATGCATGTTTTTGATTCGAACCTTGACCCGCAGCGTTCTACTTTTGTCGCTTTACTAACAAATAGCGGTTATTTTTGAAGGAAACAACCGCTTTGGCAGGACCGTTGCCGCTTCCGGGTACGCAGAGTGAGGTAGGCTTCGTGTACGTTCCAAGTTGAATCGATTTAATGGCGTATGTTCGAGATTAAGTCTTCGCGACAATAGAACCACATAAAAAATCAAGTTATCGGAGCTTGACAATTACAAAAGCTGACGATAGCTCATCCAATTAATTTAACTTTAAAGGTGATAAGATAATTAACCGGATCCTTAATTCAATTGCTGCATGCATTTGATCGTTGCAAATCAATACGCAATCAAGGTGATAATTTCATGATCTGGAATCTTTTGGCGCGTCAACCCGAGATAGCTTTGTTCGCCAGTCTGGCAATCGGCTTTTTCATCGGCTCTTTCAAGCTGGGGCCCATACAGTTGGGCGGTGTCTGCGGAACCTTGATAGTCGCCTTGATCCTGGGTCAAAGCGGTGCGCGGCTTTCTCCAGATCTTAAAAACATCGCCTTCGCCCTGTTCATCTTTGCACTGGGTTTCACCGGAGGTCCACAATTCTTCGCGAATATCGGCCGGGGCTGGCGCTACGGGCTGCTTTCAATCGTGGAGATCGTTGTCGTGATCGGACTGGTGCTGGGCGCGGTTGTGTTGTTCAAGCTCGATCGCGGCACGGCAGCCGGACTGCTTGCGGGCGCCGCGACAGAATCCGCCGTGGTCGGCACGGCATCCGAGGTGATCGGCAAGCTGTCCTTGCCCGCCGCCGAAATCGCGCGGCTGCAGGCCAATATTGTCACGGCGTATAGCGTGAGTTACCTGTTCGGACTTGTCACCATCGTCCTGTTCGTGAGCCAGATCGCGCCGCTGATGCTGCGCGTGAACCTGCGCGACGAAGCCGAGCGCCTGTGGCGCAGCCTGGGCGGCGACAGCGCGCTCGCGGAAGGGCAGCAAGTCGCGGCGCCGTCGCTGGTGGCGCGTGAAGTCCGCGTGACAGGCGCGGCGCAGATGCGCGTCGACGCGCTGGAACAGCGCTTTGGCAATGAGATCACCGTCGGACGCGTCATGCGTGGCCGCTCGATAGTCAAGGCGCAGCCGGGTCTCGTGTTGAAGCGCGACGACCGCATTGTGATCGGCGGGCGCCGCGCCGCATTGGTGAACGCGCTGCCGTCCATTGGCGAGGAAGTCACCGGAAGCGACGTGGCGGACGTCTACGCCGAAACGCTCGACGTCATGCTCACACGGCGCGAAGTGCACGGCCTGACCGTGGCGCAGGTACGCGCCCGCGCAACCCCGGCCGATAGCCATGGCGTCTATATCTCGGCCGTCACGCGCCTCGACAGCACGATCCCCGCTCTGCCTGGGACGCAGTTGCATCGCGGCGACGTGCTGACGCTGATTGGCGCCGCCGAGGACGTCAGGCGCGGCGCGGCGAAGCTTGGATATATCGTGCGCGCGACGCTGAAGACCGATTTCGTCTTTCTTGGCATTGGCGTGATCCTCGGGATTCTCGTAGGACGTTTGAGCGCCCGGCTGGGCGATATCCAGATCGCGCTCGGCACGGGCGGCGGCTGTCTGCTGTCGGGATTGTTGTTCGGCTGGATCCGCTCGCGTTTTCCGCTGATCGGGTCGCTCCCTTCCGCCGCCGCGCAGGTGCTCAAGGACTTCGGGCTGTGCACATTTATCGCCGCGGTGGGTCTTGGCGCCGGCGCCGACGCGATTCGCCTCATCCGTGAATACGGCATTGCCTTGCCGGCGGCGGGCGTCGTCATCACGCTCGGGCCGGCGCTCGTTTCGCTCGCCATCGGCCGCTGGCTGCTCAAGCTGGAAGTGCCCATGCTGCTGGGCGCCATTGCGGGCCAGCAATGCAGCACGCCGGCAATCAGCGCGCTGGTTGGGGTGACAGGAAACGCAACGCCTGTTATTGGTTACACGATCACGTATGCGTTATCGAACGTGCTGCTGCCGCTGATGGGGCCGCTGATTGTCGGACTTGCGGGCAAGTTCGGGTAGGAAGTCTTTGAAAGGCAACGGGAGTGTGCGGTAAAGGCGTTGAAGCGGGAAGTCCGACGGTACACAAACCAGCGAGGGCATTATGGAATGGATACATCAGATTCTCACGAAGTCCCCGGAAATCGCTTTATTCCTGTCGCTTGCGGCGGGTTACTTCATCGGCCAGATCAACTTCGGGAAGTTCCAGCTTGGCGGCGTGGGCGGCTCGCTCCTGGCCGCGGTCGTGATCAGCCAGTTTGGCGTCCAGATCGATAACGGCGTCAAGTCCGTGATGTTCGCCATCTTCATCTACGCAGTCGGCTACGACTCGGGTCCGCAGTTTTTCAACTCCTTGTCGCGCAAGACGCTGCGCGAGATAGCAATGGCCGTGTTCCTGGCAGTTTCCGCATTGCTGACGGTGCTCGTGTGCGCGAAGCTCTTCGGGCTGAACAAGGGCATTGCGGCCGGGTTGGCCGGCGGGGCGCTCACGCAGTCGGCGATCATCGGTACGGCGGGCGATGCCATCGCGCGGCTCGGCCTGCCCGTGGCCGAGACCAAGTCCCTGCAATCCGATGTGGCGATCGCCTACGCCGTGACGTACGTGTTTGGGTCGCTGGGCGCGATCATCGTGTGCGTGAATGTGCTGCCGAAGTTCATGGGACAAGGCTTGAAGGAAGCGGCCGCCGAAGCCGAGAAGAGCTTGCTTGGCGGTTCTGTCGCGCATGGACCAGGACAGACGCCCGCCTTGCCGGAGCTGGTCGGACGCGCTTACCGGATCACCGGCGCTCCTGCTGGAAGCGTGACGGGCGGGGCTGCGGGCCGCACGGTCGCCGAGATCGAGCTGGCCGAGTCGGACATGATCACCATCGAGCGGATCAGGCGTGCCGGCAAGGCGCTGGAACCGCGTCCGGACGTGATGTTGCAGGCGAACGACGTTGTGCTCGTGGTCGGGCGGCGCGAGGTGATGGTCGCGGCGGCAGCGAATATTGGCGAGGAAGTAGCAGATACCGACGGCATCAGCGTGGTCATGCAGAACCGGCAAGGCGTGTTCACGAGAAAGGGCATGAATCACATGACGATCGCCGCGGTGCGCACGACGGTAGATCGCGATTTGCGCCATGGCGTGTTCGTGCAGGAGATCAAGCGTGCTGACCAGCCGTTGCCGATCCTGCCCGAAACCAAGCTAGAGCATGGTGACGTAATCACCTTCTACGGATCGCCGCAGGACACCAAGCGCGCCGTCGATGCAGCCGGTTACGAACTGCCCGTCACGAACAAAACGGACTTCATCTATATGGGTGTGGGCATTGTGTTGGGATTGTTGATTGGCTTGATCGTGGTGAATGTTGGCGGGGTGCCGCTGACGCTGGGTTCGGGCGGCGGCTGCCTGCTTGCGGGGTTGCTGTTCGGCTGGATGCGCGGCAAGCATCCGATGTATGGCGTCATGCCCTCGGCGGCGTCGCAGTTGATGAAGGACTTCGGGCTTGCGGCGTTCGTGGCGGCTGTCGGCTTGAATTCAGGCTTGCAGGCGGTGGTGACGGTCAAGCAAAGCGGCATGACCATTTTCCTGCTGGGTGTAGTCGTCACGGTTTTGCCGCTCATCCTGACCATGATCTTTGGCCGCTACGTCCTCAAATACACCAACGCGGCGCTTTTGGCGGGCGCGCTGACTGGGTCGCGCAGTGCGAACCCTGCGTTCGGCGCGCTGCTGGACAAGACCGAGAGTGCGGTGCCTACGGTGCCGTTCGCGATCACGTATGCGCTGGCCAATGTATTGCTGACGTTGCTGGGACCCCTGCTGGTGGGTCTCGTCTGATCAACATACGGATGCGTGCTGGCGAACGGACCATGTTTGCACGCATCCGTGTTGTAAATTATTGAACTGGCGCGCGCATCCGTGGCCCAACCAGACTTCAAGACCGTGTGAGATTTCCGATGACTTCGCAAAACAAAACCGTTCGACTTCTGTCCGGAGAACAGATCCCGGCATTGGGCCAGGGAACATGGGAGATGGGCGAAAATTCGCGCGTTCGTGGTGAAGAAATCAAGGCGTTGCAAACCGGTGTTGATTCAGGGCTGACGCTTATAGATACCGCCGAGATGTATGGCGATGGTGACAGTGAAAAACTGATTGCTGAGGCGTTGGGTGATCGCAGGGAGGAGCTGTTTATAGTCAGCAAGGTGTATCCGCACAACGGCAGTGAAACCGGCGTGAAGGCTGCATGCGAGCGAAGCCTGAAGCGGTTGCAAACTGACCGAATCGATTTGTACTTGCTGCACTGGCGCGGCGGTGAGGATCTTGAAGGCGTGATTGCGGGGTTTGAGAGTCTCAGGGCTGCTGGCAAGATTCGGCACTGGGGTGTGAGCAATTTCGACACCGACGACATGATCGAACTTTTTGCGCTTGAAAACGGCAACCGCTGCGCTGCAAATCAGATCTTGTACAACGTGGCGCGCCGCGGCCCGGAGTTCGACCTGCTACCCTGGATGCGTGAGAGAAGTGTACCCGCGATGGCCTACAGTCCGGTAGACCACCTGCGGCTGCCGAATCAAAGTATCTTGAACGATATTGCCGCGGCACGCGGTGTGTCGCCAATGCAAATTGCGCTTGCGTGGGTATTACGGCAACCGGAGGTCATCGCGATCCCGAAAGCGTCGACCGTAGCACATGTGATTGAAAATGCGGCGGCGCGGGACATTACGTTATCGGAGGAAGAACTGTCGCAGATCGACGCGCAATTCAAGCCACCGAAATCAAAGCGCTCGCTCGAAATGCTCTAGTGCGCAAGCGCGCGCGGAGCTTGCCCGAGAACGCTGGTGGCGAAGCGTGTGGATGTAGGGATACGGAGGGGGAGGGTTTCAGGTATTGGTGGTTATGGCGTCGAGGGTTCTTTTGAAGTCCCAAGCAGATATCACTGCACGCTCGGTCTCCTTAAGAATTAGCGGTTGGAAGGCGTTTTCTTTGCTTCGTTTCTTTTTCGCCGTTGGAAAAAGAAATGAAGTCCCGCCACGGACAGTGGCTAACAGTGTTAGAAAGATCAACGAACACGAAACGCGCAAAACCCAAAAAAGCAGGACCCTCGCCCAAAAACCTCACCGCGCGATAAACCCGCCATCAACAGGCAAAACAATCCCTGAAATCATGGCTGCAGCATTGCTCAAAAGAAAAAGCACTGGCGTGGCCACCTCATCGGGTTCAACAAACCGTCCCAAGGGAATAGCCTTCAAAGCAGGCTCCCTCTTGGCGGGTTCGCTCCAGGCCTTGACGGCCATTGGCGTAAGCGTGACGGTTGGATTAACGCTATTCACGCGAATCCCAAAAGGCCCAAGCTCTAGACACATCACCCGGGTAATGGAATCAAGTGCAGACTTAGAAGCACAATAAGCCAGATGCTCTTCGAGCCCGACCAACCCTGCCTGGCTCGAAACATTCACAATACTGCCGCGCTTGCCTGCTGCGATCATCGCGCGCGCGACTTGCTGCGCAACCAGCGCCGCACCGCGTGCATTCACTGCCATGACCTGATCGAAATCGGCGGCGGTGAAATCAATCGCTTTATCCAGCGCCGTCGTGCCGGAGCAATTCACAAGGCCATCGAAGGCATCGAGATTTTCAAAAGCTTCCGCTATCCGCACTGGATCGGAAACATCGAGAAGCAACGGCTCGCAGCCGGTTTCACTAGCAAGCGCATCCAACGCAGCCACATTGCGGCCGGCCGCGACCACCCGCGCCCCCGCAACACGCAACATGACGGCAATAGCCCGTCCAATCCCGCTCGATGCACCCGTAACCAAAACCGACTGCCCATTGAAATCGAAATGTGTTTGCATGATTCAACTTGCCTGCAAGCGATGCATGATGGGCTTCAAAGCCGGATAAAGATCGACATACACGCCAAAGCGTTCGGCGTACAACTTTTGACGCTGGGCATCGGGACGAGCGCGTTCCACCAACGTCACCCACCCTCCCTCGGCCGTCTCGCGCGTAATGAGGTTCGTGCCAAGAGCGGCAAGCAGCGCGGCGCCCATGGCGGCTTCGACCTCTTCTTCGATCGACCACACCGGATACCCC
The DNA here is from genome assembly GCF_001544455.2 of Caballeronia sordidicola. Lineage (GTDB taxonomy): Bacteria > Pseudomonadota > Gammaproteobacteria > Burkholderiales > Burkholderiaceae > Caballeronia > Caballeronia sordidicola. Next base: position 144,476 of record NZ_FCOC02000012.1, on the reverse strand, counting down.
GTAACGTCCGCGATGATCTGCATCCAGAGATCGGAATGCGCCGCGCCGCCCACGACGATCAACTTCTCATCCAGCGACTGCGCACCGCGACGCCCCGCCTCCATGTTGTGCCTGAGCGCAAACGCCACGCCTTCCAGCACAGCCCGATACAACGTCGCACGAGTGTGATAAAGACTCAACCCGACGAACGTGCCGCTCGCCTTTGCGTCCCAAACCGGACTGCGCTCGCCCATCAGATACGGCAGGAACACAACGCCATCGGAACCGGCGGCTATTTTCGCCGCGGCCTCTTCAAGCAGCTTGTGCGGATCGCCATGAGCGGTTGCTTTCGCCGCTTCGGTCTCCGCATGGCAAAACTGTTCGCGATACCACGTGACCGACGCGCCCGCAGTGATCGCGCCGCCAAAGATATAGATGTCCTTCTGCGAGTTGTAGACATGCGGCATGCTGATCAGACCGTGACTGGCATCGACGTTCTGATTGATGTAGCCCCAACACATGCTCGTGCCGATCATCGCAACATGGTGGCCCGCGCGCGTGACGCCGGCAGCAAAAGTGGCGACGGCGGCATCCACGCCACCGGCAATGATCGGCGTATCGTTTGCAAGGCCAAGCTCAGCAGCACATTCAGGCAGCAAGCCACCCACGATCTCCGACGAATCCACGAGCCGCGCGGGCATCATTGAAGCGGGAATGCCAAGCATGTCCAACGCTTCTTGCGACCATGACCGCCTGGCGATGTCATACACACCGCCAATATTTCCGGCCGAACTATGATCGACCGCCAGTTCGCCTGTCAGTTCATGAACGATGTACGCGTTCGGCGGCAGGAAATAACGGGTCTTGCTCCATACATCGGGCTGATTATTCTTGAGCCATAGCATCTTGGTATAGCCGTAATAGCTGTCTATGCCATTGCCGGTTATCTGCTTGAGCCGCGTAGTATCGACAGTCTTTTCGACCCATTCCATTTCATGCGTCGCACGGCGATCCATCCAGATCAGACATGGATATAAAGGGCGCATTTCAGCGTCGACGGGAATGCCAGATCCGCCGTACAAGCTGCCTATGCAGACCGCCTTGATGTCGCTTTTGACGATGCCCTCGACAAGGGCTTTCGTCACGCAAGCCTTGATTGTCTTTTTCACGGCGTCGAGCCACACCGACGGCCACTGCTCCGCCCAAAGCGGCTTGGGCGTGTCGGGATGGTAAGCGCTCGAATGCTGCGCGACGATCCCGCCCTGCAGATCGACCAGCAAAGCCTTGGTGCTTTGCGTGCCTATATCGACGCCTATTACGTAAGAAGCCATTGCCTCGCTCCATGTCTCAAGATTTTCCGCGCGCTGACCCAGGCGGATTTATTGTGCGTGGTCTAGTTTAGCGCGGCTTCAACAAAACCTTGATCGAGTCGAGCGAATCCGCGACCTTGATTGCCTCATCCCATTCTTCCAGCGTAAAGCCATGCGTCACAATACCCTTGGATGTCACAAGGCCTCGTGCAAGAAGGTCGATGGCAATCGGGTAACAATACGGTCCGAGGTGAGCGCCGCGTACATCCAGTTCTTTGCGGTCGCCAATGATCGACCAGTCCACGGTTGTGTCGCTTCCGAACACCGAGAACTCGACGAAGCGCCCAAGCTTGCGAATCATTTCGAGTCCTTGCGATACACCAATGGGCGCGCCCGTTGTCTCGATGTACACGTCGCATCCATATTGATCCGTGATGGACTTGATGATCGCCAGACCATCTTCGTTCTTCGGATTGATCGTGATGTCCGCGCCATATTCCCGCGCAAGCGCAAGGCGCTCTTCCACCAGATCGATCACGACGAGCTTTCTAGGCGTCTTGAGATGCGCAACTTGCGTCATCATCAAACCCAGCGGCCCCGCGCCCGCGATCACCACAACGTCGTCAAGCTGTATATCGCCGCGATTCACCGTATGGATCGCACACGCCAACGGTTCGATGATCGCCGCATCTTCCAGTGATATGCCATCGGGAATCTTATGGACGATGGCAGTCGGTGGAATACGCATGTACTGCGCCATGCCGCCGTCCGCAACCTCGCGCTGAAAGCCGAAGATGTTATGCACTTCGCACATCCAGTACTGTCCGGACTTGCAATAGCGGCACTTGCCGCAAGGCACGATCTGCTCGGCGATCACGCGCTCGCCCAATTCCACGCCGAAATGTTCCGCCGCGCCATCGCCAAGTTCCTCGACATAACCAAAGAATTCATGGCCCGGAATGACGGGCGCTTTCACCCACGGACTAGGGCCGCCCCAAAACATCTTCGCGCCCGAATGACATTTGCAGTCGCTGGCGCAAATGCCGCATGCGGCAATGCGAATCACCAGTTCATTTCTCGCCGCCTTCGGCCGCTTGACCGTCTCGACGCGATAATCCTTGGGCGCATGACAGACAATGGCCGTCATGCTCAACGCTTCATTTGATGTGCTCATAGTGCGCTCGTTGTAGTCGTCGTGTTTAGCTGAGGAAATGCCGGTTTCCATTTTTCTATTCGTTATTCTTTAGTCACTTACGGCGGCGGTCCCGACTGATATAGATCGCTAGCAAGATGATTCCACCCTTGATCACGTTCTGCACATACGGATTCACACCAACCATATTCAAGCCGTTATTCAGTACGCCGAGCAACAGCGCGCCAATCAACGTGCCGACAATCGATCCGCGGCCGCCCGAAATGGACGTTCCGCCCATGACCACGGCCGCGATTGCATCGAGTTCGAAACCCACGCCGGCGTTCGGCTGCCCGCTCATCAGACGCGCGGTCAACACAATGGCGGCAAGCGACGACGTGAGCCCCGCCAATCCATAGACGATCAGCTTGACGCGCGCGACGCGTACGCCCGACAAACGCGTGGCGTCCTCGTTGCCGCCGATCGCGTAGACGTATCGCCCGAACGGCATGCGTTCCAGCAACACCCACGCAATGAAATACACCACGAGCATGATGACCACGGGCATTTGCACGCCAAGCACTTTGCCATTGCCAAAGAACGCGATCCAGTCGGGCAAGCCGTCGATTGGATAACCGCCGGTGTAGATCAGCGCAAGCCCGCGGGCCACGCCCATGGTCGCGAGCGTGACGATGATCGGCGGCATGCCCGCGAACGCCACGAACAGCCCGTTCGCCACGCCAAAGCCAAGCCCGACGGCGATGCCCACAACCAATGCCGCGACCGCATTCAGGCCCGACACCATCAGGCCCGCCGCAAGTGTGCCGGACAACGCCATGACCGATCCCACCGACAAGTCGATGCCGCCCGTCAGGATCACGCATGTCATGCCGACCGCGATGATCGCGTTGATCGACACTTGCCGCGCGATGTTCTCGATGTTGGCCGCCGACAAGAAGCTGTTGCTCGCGAACACCATCACCACGCATACGACGATCAAACCAACGAACGGATAAAAGATCGTCGATCGTTTGAGTCCCGCCCACGTGAAGCGCACGGGTGCGCCCGGCGATGCCGGATCAACGGTCGCGGTCTTGGGTTCCATCGATAATTTACTCATGGCTGACTCCCTGCCCGGCTGACGCACGGGCGGTGGTTGCGTGCGTCATGATTGCATTCGACGTGATCTCGTCGCCTTCGAGAATGGCTTCTATGCGGCCTTGCCGGAACACGGCCACACGATCGCTCATGCCAACAATTTCGGGCAGTTCCGACGAGATCATGATGATTGCGTAGCCCCGCTCGGTCAGCTCGCGCATCAGCATGTAGATCTCGGCCTTGGCGCCAACGTCGATACCGCGCGTGGGTTCGTCGAAGATCAAGATGTTCGCGTGGTGATTCAGCCATCGCGCGATCACGACCTTCTGCTGGTTTCCGCCGGATAACGTGGACACCTGCGTATTCATGGTCGGCGCCTTGACGCCCACGCGCTTCATGATCGCAGCGGTGGTTCGCGCTTCATTGCGTCTGTCGATAAAAAATCGCGCTTGCCGATACTTGCCAAAGTTGTTGATCGAGATGTTCTGCTTGATCGAGAAGTCCGTAATCAGACCTTCAGTCTTGCGGCTCTCGGGCAGGATGCCAATGCCAGCATCGAGAGAAGCCGCGGGATCGGCGAGCTTCATATCGGTCCCGTTGATCTTCACTTTCTTCACGTGCGCGGGATCGGCGCCAATCACCGCAAGCGCTGTTTCCGTGCGCCCCGACCCGACCAATCCGGCAAAGCCCAGAATCTCGCCTTCACGCAACGCGAACGCATTCGTGGGACCGTCCTTGTCGATCTGCAATGCCTCGACATCGAGCACGGTCTTCGCGCTCGCGCGCGGCGCGGGCTTTGGCGGAAAGCTGTTCTCTATCTTGCGTCCGACCATCATCTCGACAAGGCGGCTGACGTCCGTATCGGCGACGGCTGTATCGCCCACATACTGGCCGTCGCGCAACACCGTGATGCGGTCGCACACTTCAAAGATTTCATCGAGGTGATGCGAGATGAAGATCATGGCCACGCCTTGCGTCTTCAACTCGCGCATGATGACAAAGAGATGTTCCGCTTCCGAAGGCATGAGCGTTGCAGTGGGTTCGTCCAGGATCAGGATGCGCGCCTCAAGCGACAACGCCTTGCCGATCTCGATGAACTGCTGCTGCGCCACCGACAGTTCGCGAATCGGCACGGACAAGTCGACATCCACTTTCAGCCGCGCGAAAATCTCCGCTGCCGAACGCCGCATGGCTGCGCGGTCCAGCAAGAATCCTTTCTTCAGTTCGCGGCCGAGAAAGATGTTCTCGACCGCGTTGAGAAACGGAATCAGGCTGAATTCCTGGAACACGATGCCAATCCCGGCCGCGACTGCATCGTGATAATCCGCGAACGCGCGGGTCTCGCCGTTGAGCGTGATCGTGCCTTCGTCGGGCTGATATATGCCGCTCAGGATTTTCATCAGCGTGGACTTACCCGCGCCGTTCTCGCCGAGCAGCGCATGCACTTCGCCGGCAGCCACGTCGAGATGAATGCCCTGCAACGCCTTCACGCCGGGAAAGCTCTTCGTGATGTTGTCGAGTCTGAGAATGGAGTTCATCGTGCTCACCTGCCGGAACGTGTCTCGGGACAATGCTTTTGAAACCCGCTTACCAGCTAAAGCCCTTGGCGTTGCTCTTGTCGATCATCTTCACGTCGATAGGAATCGCCTTCGGCACATTGGCGCCCCACTTCTTCGCAAGCGCAATGCCAATTGCAATGCGCACCTGATCGCGCGGAAATTGCGCCGACGTTTCAATGAACTTCGAGTCCGGTTTCTGCATGGCCGTGATCGCCTCCGGCGCACCGTCCACGCTCGTCAGCTTGATGTCCTTGCCCGACGCTTCGATAGCGGCCAGCGCGCCCATCGATCCACCATCGTTCACACTGAACACGCCCTTCAGATTCGGATGCGCCTGGATCATGTTCTCGGTGACCGATAACGCGGTCGCGCGTTCCTGCTTGCCGTTCTGTGTATCGACGATCTTGATGTTCGGGAACTTCGCGAGCGCCGCCTTGCAGCCGCGCACGCGTTCGAGAATCGGCACGACCGGAATGCCGTCGAGGATCGCCACTTCGCCCGTGCTGCCGAGCGTCTTGCCCAGGTATTCGCACGACATGACACCGGCATCGTAATTCTTCGATCCCACGAACGAGTCCACCGGGCCGTTCGCGTTGGCGTCCACCGCGACCACGACCACGCCCGCTTTCTTCGCGGCGTTCACGGCTGAAACAATGCCGGTCGAATCAGTCGGATTCACCAGCAGGATGTCGATTTTCTTTTGCAGCATGTCTTCAACGTCGCTGACCTGCTTGCTGACGTCGTGGTGCGCGTCGGTCACGACAACCTGTGCCCCGATGGACGCGGCCGCTTCGTTCAACGCCTTCTGCATGGAAACGAAATACGGATTGTTCAACTCCTGGAACGTCATGCCGATCTTCAATGGCTCGGCGGCCTGTGCGCCCGCCACTGAAAGCGCTGTGGCGAGACCTAACGTAGCGAGGGCGAGTTTCTTCGGGAAAGCGAAAGCGTGCATGGCTGTCTCCATCTCTTGTTGATTGGACTTGGGTACGTCGTTGGAACACTCGAACCGCGAGGACGAGTTCGCCCGGCGCGGTGCTTTTTCAAGCACCGCGTTACACGGTTTTCTCAGGAAAGTAAGAAGGCGCTAGCCGAATGCTTCGAGCGCCGGCTCGGCCTCGGACGATTCAGTTGCACTGGCAGCATTGAGCTGCTGGTAAGCGCGCCATCGCGAAGGCGACATGTTCTTGAGCAACAGGAACTGCCGGTTGAAATTGGACAGGTTGTTAAAGCCGACCTGATAGCAGATATCGGTGATATTCAGTTCTCCCGACATCAGCAACTGGCACGCGAGATTGATGCGCAGACGGTTCACGTATTGCACGAACGGCAAGCCCGTGTGCCGGCGGAAATATCGCGAGAATGCGCTCGCGCTTTGCCCCGCGAGTTCGGCAAGTTCCGTTTCGCGCAGTTCCTGCGACAGGTTCTTGCCAATATAGGAAAGCACATGATTGATGCGCGCCTCCGCATAACGCGCCGGGTCCGCACGATACGCGGCGCTCGCGAGCTTGACGGGATTGGCGCTCTGCACGAGCAGATCGAGCAGCGCCAGAAACAGCGTGATGCGCCGCATGCCTTGCGCGCTCAACATCTCGCGCATGATCGGTTCGGCCGCCGCGCCCGTTTCCGGCGTGAACAAAACGCCCCAGCACGATGCATCGAGCAGGGATTCCACGCGCTTCAGTTCGGGAAACACGTCGATGGCGCGCGCCACGAACTCCGCATCGAATTGCAGGATCAGACAGCGTTCGTTCACATGGTCGCCGGGCGGCACGTCGCTGACCCAGTTGTGCGGCAAGTTCGGTCCCATCATCACCAGATTGCCCGGCACGAAACTGCCGATGTGATCGCCAACGAAGTATTTGCCCGTGGTCGTGGTGATGAGCTGGATCTCGTACTGCGGATGGAAGTGCCAGCGCACGGTGCGGTAAGGGTAACCATGCGACCAGACTTTGAATGACTCGTCGCGCGCCACATCCACGAGTTCGAGATCGGGCTGGACGATGTTGGCACGACGCGCGGTAGTGCGTGCCGCACGGCAGTAGCCGCATGCGCCGCATCGACATGTCGTGTCATTCAAAATGGTGTGCATCTTGTCTTCCTCCTGACCCGCTGCTTTTTTCTGGCCGCGTTCGCGATGTACTCACGAGGATGCCTCGCGCCGTGCCATGACCGAAAATTAGCCTTGCCGCGGGTATTTCACCACTGAAAATGGAACTGCTCCCCGATACTTTTTTGCATTCGGGTAAGTCCTGATGCCGGAAAGAGTCAAAATTTGTGCATAGCAGCAGCGCGTTTTCACCGCGTTAAATGCTGCGGAGCGCCTTGACTTTCATCGAATCGAATACGATCATTCGCTCACAGAACGAGCAAATGATCGTGGTGACGGCAAGTGGCGTCAGCCAGAACCCGCCACGGCACGAGACACAGCACCGCGCCCCAAGCACAACCCACGGCGCATCCAGATCAGAGGAAGACACCATGACGTCCGAAAACCAAACAACCGCCGATGTGATCCTGCACATCGGCGCGGGTTCTTTTCACCGTGCGCATCAGGCGTGGTATCTGCACCGCCTGATTGAATCGGGCGATACGCGCTGGTCGCTGACCGTCGGCAATATTCGCGGCGACATGAATGCGGTGCTCGAAGCGCTGGCCGCCCAGAACGGCACCTATACGCTCGAAACCGTCACGCCGCAGGGTGAACGCAAGTACGAGACCATCCGTTCGATCAAGAAGGTCGTGCCGTGGGCCGCGGACCTGGACGCGCTGGTTGCGGCAGGCGCGGCGCCCGAGTGCAAGATCGTATCGTTCACGGTGACCGAAGGCGGTTATTACCTCGACGAACATCACAAGCTCGATACAGCCAATCCCGATCTCGCCGCGGACCTGAAAGGCGCGCGCACGACCATCTACGGCGCGCTCGCCGCGATTCTGGATGCCCGCATGAAGCAGAACGCAGGCAAGGTGACGCTGCAAAACTGCGACAACCTGCGCAGCAACGGCGACCGCTTCAAGGCGGGCATGCTCGAATTCCTGCAGTTGCGCGGCGAAACGGCATTGCGTGAATGGATGATCGCGAACACAGCGTGTCCAAACGCGATGGTCGACCGCATCACGCCGCGCCCCACGCCGGATGTGCGCGAACGCGTGCTGGCCGCTACCGGTTTCGACGACAAGGCGCCCGTCATGGGCGAAGCATTCATTCAGTGGGTGATCGAGGACGCGTTCATCGCCGGACGTCCCGCCTGGGAAAAGGTCGGGGCCGAAATGGTCGACTCTGTGCATCCCTACGAGGAAGCCAAGATCCGCATTCTCAACGCCACGCATAGCTGCATTGCCTGGGCGGGAACGCTGATCGGCTATCAATACATCCACGAGGGCACGCAGGACGCGCAAATCCGCGCACTCGCCGATGACTACGTCACGCAGGACGTGATCCCGTGCCTGTCGCCAAGCCCGATCGACCTCGCAAAGTACCGCGATGTCGTGCTCGACCGCTTCGTCAATCCGTATATTCAGGACACGAACCAGCGCGTGGCCGCCGATGGTTTCTCGAAGATCCCGGGGTTTATCGCGCCGACGTTGCGTGAATGTTTCGCACGCAAGACCGATCCGGACGCGACCGCCATGCTGCCCGCGCTGTTCTTCCGTTTTCTCGAACGCTGGCACGAAGGCAAGCTGCCGTACGCGTATCAGGACGGCGTGATGGACGCGGCGAGCGCGCACGCTTTCTTCGAAGCGGCCGATCCGGTGAAGGCTTTCGTCGCGGACAAGCTACTTTGGGGCAGCCTTGCCGGGAGCGCTGATCTCGAACGCGTGCTGCGCGCGGCGCTGGACCGAGTCGACGCGTGGCTTGCAAAGCGCGCCTGAGCGTCCCACATTTCATACCCCCGTCCGGTGTTATGCCAATGGCGCAACACCGGCAGCGGCGCTACATTAGCGCCTCCGGTTTTCTCCGCTTCAAGCCTTCAACAAGGGTTCGTCCATGTATTTAGGCATCGATCTCGGCACCTCCGAAGTAAAAGTCCTGCTGCTCGCGAGCGACGGCAGCGTAGTGGGCACAGCGGGTACGCCATTCACCGTATCGCGCCCGAAACCGCGCTGGTCGGAGCAAAACCCGCTCGACTGGTGGGACGGCACGCGTGCCGCCCTGTTCGCCCTGCGCGATAAATTCCCGGAAGAGTTCGCGCAGGTTCGCGGTATCGGCTTGTCGGGACAGATGCACGGCGCCGTGCTGCTCGACTCCGAAGACCGCGTGCTGCGTCCCGCGATTCTCTGGAACGACATGCGCAGCGACAAGGAATGCGACGAGCTGACGCAAACCGCGACGGAGTTGCATGCAATCGCTGGCAATCTCGCGATGCCCGGCTTCACCGCGCCCAAGCTGCTGTGGGTGAAGCACAACGAGCCGGAGATTTTCAACCGGACGGCATGCGTGTTGTTGCCAAAGGATTATCTACGCTTGCATCTGACAGGCACGAAGGTGTCCGACCCTTCAGATGCAGCCGGAACCTTATGGCTCGATGTGGCCCGCCGTGACTGGTCGGACGAACTGCTCGCCGCGTGCAGCATGACGCGCGCGCAGATGCCGGCGCTCGCCGAGGGCAGCGAGCCGTCGGGCACGCTGCTGCCGGAACTCGCCCGCGAACTCGGTTTGCGCGATGGGGTGATCGTCGCGGCCGGTGGCGGCGACAACGCGGCGAGCGCGGTGGGTATCGGCGCTACGGAACCGGGCGATGGATTTTTATCGCTGGGAACGTCGGGCGTGTTGTGCGTTGTCGGGGATCGCTTCCGGCCCAATCCGGCGTCCGCCGTGCATGCGTTTTGTCACGCCATTCCGGACAGATGGCATCAGATGAGCGTGGTGTTGTCGGCGGCGAGTTGCTTGCGCTGGGTCTGCAAACTGACCTCCACCGACGAACCCACGCTCCTCGCCGAAATCGAGGCGCTCGATCCTGCTGCGCTGGAAATCGCGCCGCTGTTCCTGCCGTATCTCAGCGGTGAACGCACGCCGCACAACGACCCGTACGCGCAAGGCGTGTTCTTCGGCATGACGCACGCGACCGATCGCGCGTTGCTCGGTTACGCGGTGCTCGAAGGCGTGACGCTGGCGCTGACCGATGGACTCGACGCATTGCAGGCAGCCGGCACGGAAGTACACGCGTTGTCGCTGCTGGGCGGCGGCGCGCGCAGCAAGTACTGGGGCCAGTTATTGGCTGATGCCCTCAACACGCGCACGCGCACGCATGGCGGCGGTGAAACCGGCGCTGCATTGGGCGCGGCGCGTCTCGGCTGGCTTGCGGCGGGCGGCGACCCCGCTGTCGTGCTCGCAAAGCCGCCGGTGAAGGATGAATTCGTGCCGAACCCGGCGCGCCACGCAATCTTGCGGCAGCGGCTGAAGGGTTTCCGCGAGCTTTATCAGCATGTAAAACCGTTGTTCGATCCGGCGCGGCCGCGCCTCGCCTGACAATTCGGCGCAGAAGAATTTCAACAAGCTCTGCGCGCCGGAGCGTGCACAATATCGATCAATCCGCGCGCCTCCATGGCGCGCGTTTCTACATGTGTATTCGATATAAACGACCTGACATCGAGCTCCCGTGCCCAAGTCCAATGAAAAACTCGATCTCGCCACCCGCGCCGCGTGGCTCTATTACGTCGCGGGAAACACGCAGAATGAAATCGCGGAGAAGCTGCAGATTTCGCGGCCCGTCGCGCAACGCCTCGTTGCGTTCGCGGTGGAGAAGAACCTGATCCGCGTGCGCGTGGACCATCGCGTGGCGGATTGCTTGTCGCTGGCGGCGCAGTTATCGAAGCGCTACGGTTTGTCCATGTGCGAGGTCGTTCCTATCGATGGCGACTCGCCCGAGCAGGTGGACCGCAAGCTCGCGGTCGCGGGCGCGCAAGTCATGGAACGTTATCTCACCGATGAAAAACCACTGGTCGTCTCGATCAGCAGCGGCCGGACGCTCAAGGCCGTGGTTGCGCAAATCGGGCAACTGGAGCGGCCGCAGCACCGGTTGGTATCCATGGTTGGAGCGATCGCCCAGGACGGCTCCTCGAACCGCTACGACGTCGCGCAGCACCTTTCCGAGAAGACCGGCGGCAAACATTTCATGCTGCCTGCACCGTTGATGGCCGATAGCCGCGCCGAGCGTGCGCAGTGGGTCAATCACCGGTTGTACAGAATCGTGGATGCATTGTCCGAGAACGCCGATGTGGCGTTCGTTGGTATCGGCAACATGGGGATCAACTGCCCGCTGCACGAGGACGGGTTTATCACGACCGCCGAAGTCGAAGAGATGATGGAAGGCGGCGCGGTGGCAGAACTGCTTGGATTGCCTATAGATGCTGAAGGTGTCAGGGTGAAATCGACGACCGGCGAGCGCGTGACGAGCTTGCGGCTCGATACGCCGCCGAAGCGCCCGACGATCGGCTTTGCCGGCGGAATGAGAAAGCGCGCTGCGGTAATTGCGGCGTTGAAAGGGAAATGGCTGTCGGGGTTGGTGACGGACGAGTTATGCGCGCAGGCTGCGTTGGAGGCTTGATTTCAAGGCTCCAAATGCGAAAACACCCGGACATGTCCGGGCGTTTTCGTGTGAGCGCACAAAAAAATCAAGCCGCCGACAACACCTCCACAATCTTCCGTTGATACGCAATCCCTTCGGCATTGAACAGATGACAATGCTCGGGCATGGCGCCGAGCTTGAGCACTTCGCCACGCGAATGGCGCTCGAGCGGCGGAATCCGGGCGATGATCCCATCCGGCGCCACCGATGACTCCGCGTACAGATAAGCGGCATCGCCAAGCGATTCGACGGCCATTGTCTTCGCCGATACACCGTGCTCAACCGTCGCCGCCGTCCCCGCATGCAAATGCTCGGGACGAATGCCGATCATCACGGCATCGCCAACCCTGGCGTTACCCGGCTCAACGGCGGCAAGCTGCGTCTCACCCGTTGCATACTTCACGAGCACGCCATCGCTTAGCACCTGCGTGACTTCGCCATTGAAAAAATTCATCTTCGGCGATCCAATGAACCCCGCCACGAACTTGTTCTGCGGCGCGTGATAAAGCTGGTTCGGCGTGCCGACCTGCTCCACATTCCCCGCCGACAACACCACGATCTTGTCCGCGAGCGTCATGGCTTCGACCTGATCGTGCGTCACGTAGATCATGGTCGTCTTCAACTCGTCGTGCAGGCGCGCAAACTCGAGGCGCATCTTCACGCGCAATGCGGCGTCGAGGTTGGACAGCGGTTCGTCGAAGAGGAACACTTTTGGCTTGCGCGTAATCGCCCGGCCGATAGCCACCCGCTGACGCTGCCCGCCCGACAATTGCTTAGGTTTCCTGTCGAGCAAGTGATCGATGTGAAGAATCTTCGCGGCTTGCTTGACCGCCGCGTCGATTTCCGGCTTCTTCGTGCCGGCAAGCTTCAAACCAAACGCCATGTTGTCGTAGAGCGTCATGTGCGGATACAACGCGTACGACTGGAACACCATCGCAATGCCGCGCTTGGCGGGCGGCACGTCGTTCACGCGCACGCCGTCGATAGTCAGGTCGCCGCCGCTGATATCTTCCAGGCCGGCGATCATCCGCATCAGCGTGGACTTGCCGCAACCGCTTGGCCCCACGAACACGACGAACTCACCGTCGGCGATATCGAGGTTCACGCTGCGAATCACTTCGGTTTCTTCGTAGCGCTTGTTGATGTTGCGCAGATTCAGGCTTGCCATGATGGAGTCTCCGTCTTTAACTTCGCTTTGTTTTCTGCGAGCACGAGGCTCAGGGCAGTTCAAAGCTTGCGTTTTGCAGCCACTGCTCGACAAGCGCGGGGAGCTGTCCCATTTCGTCGAACACGACACTTGCGCCAGCACGTTTCAGCGCATCGATTTGTCCTTCACTTGCATGACCGCCGCCCACGAAACCCAGCACCGTCATGCCCGCCGCCGAGGCGGCCGTCACGCCGGTCACGCTGTCTTCCACCACCACGCAACGCTCGGGCGCGACCCTGAGCGTGCGCGCAGCCGAGAGATACACGTCGGGCGCGGGCTTCGGGTTCGGCACGGTATCGGCGCAAAAAAGACGTTCGCCGAAAAAACGCACGAGACCCGTTCGGCTCAGCACGGCTTCCACGTACGACGTAAAGCTGTTGCTTGCGCAGGCCTTGCGCAGCGCGATACCGGCAAGGGCCGCCTCGATGCCATCGACCGCCGGCGCTTCCACCGCCGACGCTTCCACGACAGCGCGGATCGCATCGATCTGCGCGGCGTCGAGCGACTTGCCGAGTATGTCGGCCGAGCGCCTGAGCACCGTTTCAATCCGCAAACCAAGCAACGGCGTGACGATAGGTTCAGCGTCCACGCCAGGCCATAGCGCCTCGATTTCCTGCACGAGCATGCGGCCCGCAATGGCTTCGCTGTCGATCAGCACGCCATCGCAATCGCATATCAGCAAGTGGTCGTCGTGGGCAGCGGCTGCAATGGATGCATCCGCCGCGCCGGCTTGGGACAAATTCAAGTTCACTGTATCGGCCTCTATAGTGCTGCGGGTGCTACTTCACTGCGCCGAAGGTCAGGCCGCGCACGAGTTGTTTCTGCGACAGCCAGCCGACGATCAGGATGGGCGCCACTGCCAGCAACGACGCCGCCGAGAGCTTGGCCCAGAACAAACCTTCCGGACTCGAATAAGACGCAATGAACACCGTCAGCGGCGCCGCGTTCGAACTCGACAGGTTGATGCTCCAGAACGCCTCGTTCCAGGACAGGATCACGAGCAACAGCGCCGTGGACGCCAGCCCCGGCAGGGACATCGGCATGAGCAGGTAGACGATTTCCTGCCACGTCGCCGCGCCGTCTATGCGCCCTGCTTCCAGAATGTCGCGCGGGATCTCGTTGAAGTACGTGTACGACATCCACACGGCAATCGGCAAGTTGATCAGCGTATAAACGATGATCAAACCCCATACCGTATCGAGCATGCCGGTGTTCTTCCACAGCAGGTAGATGGGCACGAGCACGCCGACCGAAGGCATCATCTTCGTCGACAGCATCCACAGCAGAACCTTCTGCGTTTTCTTGGTCGGGAAGAACGCCATGGCGTAGGCGCACGGCACGGCGAGCAACAAGCAGATCACCGTGACGCCAACCGAGATCAGGATTGAATTCCACGCGAACGCAAAATAGTTGCTGCGCGCAAAGACCTCGCGGAAGCTATCGAGCGTAGGCGTGAAAATCAGCGACGACGAATATGCCTGCTGCTCCGTCTTGAACGCCGTGATGGTCATCCAGAAGATCGGGAAAAACAGCAGCAGCGCGAACAGCCACGCAATCACGCCAAGCACGCTGCGCTTGAGCGTATCCAGGATAGGCACGGACGTTGTTGCGGTTACGGGATGGCTCATGATTCGTACTCCCCTTTCAGGTTCTTCGCGAGCATCCGCACGAGGAAGAACGCCACGATATTCGCCAGCACGACCGCCAGGATGCCGCCCGCCGAAGCCAGGCCAACGTCGAACTGTTGCAGGCCGAGCGAGTAGATCAGGTAGGACAGGTTGGTCGTCGCCGTGCCTGGACCGCCGCCGGTTGTCGTATAGATTTCAGCGAAGATCGACAGCAGGAAAATGGTTTCCATCATCACGACCACGGCAATCGCGCGCTTCAGGTGCGGCAGCGTGATGTAGAAGAACATCGAGAACGCGCCCGCGCCGTCAATCCGCGCCGCTTCCTTCTGCTCCTGATCAAGCGACTGGATTGCAGTGAAAAGAATCAGGAAGGCGAACGGCAGCCATTGCCACGCCACGATCAGGATCACCGCAAAAAGCGGATATTCGCCAAACCAGTCGATCGGCTGCATCCCTAACGATCGCATTGCCGCAGCAACCAGGCCATACACCGGATGCAGGATCATGTTCTTCCAGATCAGTGCGCTAACGGTGGGCATGACGAAAAACGGCGCGATCACGAGCAAGCGTGCAACGCCCTGCCCAATGAACTTGCGGTCGAACAACACAGCGAGCAGCACGCCGCCGATTACCGTGATTCCAAGCACGGAGCCAATCAGCACCAGCGTATGAACAATCGACGGACCGAACGCGGGATCGGTTGCAAGGAACTCGTAATTATCGATACCCGCGAACCCTTTGACATCCGGATTCAGCAAGTTGTATTTCGAGAACGAATACCAGATGGTCATCGCAAGCGGAATGGCCATCCACAAGAACAATACGGCGGTCGACGGCGTGATCAGCCAGCGCACCGACTTCGCGCGTTTCTTGTCGCGCTCGGCCGCGGACTCCGCGTATGTATTCGATATGGGGGGATTAAGTTGACTCATGGTCGTGTCACCTCTCGATGAAGCGCAGGCCGCGCGCGTGGACTCTTCCGTGGAAAGAGCGGCGCGGCCTGCTGTACTGCATTAGGCACCAGGAGCGTGGGCCTCGACTGCCAGAGAACTTGCTTTACTTCTGATAACCGGCCTGCTTCACTGCACGGTCGGCGGCTGCGTTACCCGCTTTCAGCGCTGCGTCCACGGTCGTCTGTCCCGCAACCACGCCGGCAATCGACTGGCCGACCACCGTACCGAACGACTGGAATTCCGGAATGCCGACGAACTGAACGCCGGTGTACGGAATCTTCTTCGCCGATGAATCGTTCGGGTTCGCCGACTCGATTGCATTCAACACGAAGTCGCCAAACGGCGCGGCCTTCTTGTAGTCAGCGTTCGCGTACGTCGACTTGCGCGTGCCCGGAGGAACCGATGCCCAGCCTTCGTCCTTCGCGGCCAACTGAATGTATTCCTTCGATGTCGCCCACGTCGCGAACTTCTTCGCGGCATCTTGCGACTTCGACGTCTTCGGAATGGCCAGCGACCAGGACCACAACCAGTGCGAGCCCTTCGGCGTCACGGCGACCGGCGCGGCAGCAAAGCCAATCTTGTCCGCCACTTGCGATTGCGACTTGTTATAGAGCATGCCGGCTGCAACCGTTGCATCGATCCACATCGCGCACTTGCCCGAAGACATCAGCGTCAGGTTCTCGTTGAAGCCGTTCGAGCTCGCTCCCGGAGGACCGTCGTTCTTCAGCAGGTCGGAATAGAACGTGATCGCCTTGTGCCATTCCGGCGTATCGAGTTGCGCCTTCCAGTTCTCGTCGAACCAGCGGCCGCCGAAGGTGTTCACGAGCGTCGATACGAACGCCATGTTCTCGCCCCAACCTGCCTTGCCGCGCAAGCAGATGCCGTACTGGCCTTTCGATTTGTCGGTGAGCTTGTCGGCGAATTGCTTGATCTGGTCGTAGGTCGGCTGATCCGGCATCTTCAGGCCAGCGGCGTCGAACAGATCCTTGCGGTAATACGTCATCGAGCTTTCGACGTAGAACGGCAGCGCGTACAACTGGCCGTTGTACGAGAGGCCATCGCGTGCGGTCTTCACCACGTCGTCGAGATCGTAGGCAGCCGGAAGATTCGTCATCGGCACGAGCCAGCCGCGCTTGCCCCATTGCGGCGCTTCATACGTGCCGATCGCCATCACGTCGAACTGGCCGCTGTTCGTGGTGATGTCGGTGGTGGCGCGCTGACGCAGCACGTTTTCTTCGAGGATGACCCACTTCAACTGGATATCCGGATTGGCTTTTTCGAACGCCGGCGACAGCTTCTTCAACTCGATCATGTCCGGGTTGTTGAGTGTCGCAATGGTCACGGTCGCCGCCTTCGCAGCAACCGGCACAAGCGCGGCCGCAGCGAATGCGGCGCACGCGAACGAACGCATCGGCAGGTTTTTAAGGGTGAATGTGGCGCGTTTCATGTTGTTTCGTCTCCTTTATCGTTAGCACGGCGCTCGTGCTGCGGGCTTCTTTGACGCGTCGATCATCGGTTGATCGGATTGATACGGGCTACTACGTACTTTCTGGTACTCGTGAAACTCGAATCTGATACGGGCGGTTGGGAGCCGCCCGCCTGCCTAGCTCATCCAGTTGCCGCCGTCGACATTCAATGTCTGCGCGGTGATGTAGTCCGAATCCGCCGATACCAGGAACAAGGCCGCGCCCGTCAGATCGTTCGGCAGGCCCATGCGTCCAAGCGGTACGGCTTCGCCAACCAGGCGCTTCTTCTCGCCGAGCGGACGGTTTTCATATTTGGCGAAGAGCGCATCGACGGTTTCCCACATGGGGGTGTCGACCACGCCTGGCGCAATGCTGTTCACGTTGATGCCGTGTTGCGCGAGACCGAGCGCCGCCGATTGCGTGTAGCTGATCACGGCGGCTTTGGTTGCGCAATAGTGGGAAACTAGCGCCTCGCCGCGACGTCCTGCCTGCGACGACATATTCACGATCTTGCCGCCGCGGCCTTGACTAACCATTTGCTGCGCGACAAGTTGCATCAGGAAGAACATGCCTTTCACGTTCACCGCGAAAAGGCGGTCGAAGATGTCCCAGGATTCGTCGAGGATCGGGCGCATGTCGAAGAGCGCCGCGTTATTGAACAAGATGTCGATGCCGCCGAATTTGCCGACAGTCGAGGACACAATGCGCTCCAGGTCATCGCGCTGGGTGACATCGGCTTTTACTGCCAGCACCTTGCCCGCGTAGTCCGAAAAACGCTGCGCCAGTTCGGCTTCGTCTTTCAGATCGACGACGACAACTTTCGCGCCCTCGTCCAGAAATCGTTTGGTGACCGCTTCGCCAATCCCGCTGGCCGCGCCCGTCACGATAGCTACCTTGTCCTGCAATTTCACGGTTGTCTCCGGTTCGTCTTTGACCGACTTCGCACTGTGCTGCGCGCGCGATCCTGATCGCCCGATACCGAGCGAACGCTCTGCGCGCGATCATTTGCTCTCTGCGTGGTCGAATGATCGGTGACGAGTGAGACGGTGTCAAGGCGCGTTGCCATGTTTCGATGCTGCGGCGCGCAAAGCGGCCGAAAACTGCGGGAAAACCCCAACCGGCGCGGCTTTGCGCGGAGTGCGGCTTATCCCGGAAACGCCTGGAGAGGTTTCAGCAGTATGTCCGTGGATGCAAAATACAGTGATACGTTATATCATCGCGAGCGATTTGAGCGAGGCCGCTCAAGCAGCATTCCAATCGCAGTTCCCGTCATCCACATTTATCCAGGAAACACCATGAGCAAGCTTGCCGCCGCTTTATTGACCTGCGCCGCCCTTTTCTCTGCGGGCTTTGCTGGCGCTGCTGACGCGCAAACAGCGGCCGCTGGCACCGTCGCGGTGGTCGCGGCCGAGAATTTCTACGGCGATGTCGTGCGGCAACTCGGCGGCAATCACGTTCAGGTCACGAGCATCCTGAGCAATCCGGACGAAGATCCGCATCTCTTCGAAGCCAGCCCGAAAACCGCGCGCGCGCTGCAGAACGCGGCGCTTGTCGTGTATAACGGCGCCGACTACGATCCGTGGATGGACAAGCTGCTGGCGGCATCGAAGGGAAAAGGACGCACGACGATCGTCGCGGCTCAACTGACAGGCAAGAAATCCGGCGATAATCCCCACCTTTGGTACGACCCGGCCACCATGCCGACGGTCGCGAAAGCGGTGAGCCAATATCTGGTCCAGGCGGACCCGGCGCACAAGGCCGATTACGATACACGCTTGAACACGTTCCTGAACTCGCTGAAGCCCATCGATACCCGGGTTGCTGCGCTCAGGAGCCAGTTCAAGGGCGTGCCGGTAACGGCAACGGAACCGGTGTTCGGCTATATGTCGGATGCGATCGGCCTGGACATGCGCAACGCCCGTTTCCAGCTTGCCGCAATGAACGATACGGAACCGAGCGCGTCGGATATCGCCGCATTCGAAAAGGATCTGCGCGAGCGTCAGGTGCACGTGCTGATCTATAACAGTCAGGCAACGGAAGCATTGACCAAGCGCATGCTGAAAGTAGCTCATGATTCACACGTGCCGAGCATCAGCGTCACCGAGACGTTGCCCGCCGGCAAGACCTTCCAGACATGGATGACGTCGCAGCTCGACGCATTGTCGGCTGCGCTGCAGGGAAAGACACGATGATTGTTCGGGTTGGCTGGAAGTTCGAGGATGCGTCCTGATGACGACATCGATCAAAGCGAGCGCGCTTACCGTCGAGCACGTCACGCTTGAACTCGGCGGCCGGCCGATCCTGAAGGACGCGAGCTTCAGTGTCGAGGCGGGTGAGTTTATCGGCGTGCTGGGGCCGAATGGCGCCGGAAAGACCACGCTCATGCGCGCGATGCTCGGCTTGCTGCCGTTATCGAAAGGCGCGATTCGCGTGAACGGCGCGGCGGTCGTACGCGGCAATGCGTCGATTGGTTATATGCCGCAGATTCGCAGCGGCCTTGCCGGCCGGCGCGTGCGTGGCCGCGATTTTGTCGCGATGGCGGCGGACGGCCATCGCTGGGGTTTGCCGCGTGCGAGCGCGGCGGCGAACGCGGATGTGGATCGCGTGCTCGATCTGGTCGATGGCCGCGCGCTCGCCGCGCGTCCGTTGTCGGAACTGTCAGGCGGTGAACGCCAGCGCTTGCTGCTTGCGCAATGCCTGCTCGGCGACCCGAAGCTTTTATTACTCGACGAACCCCTGATCAGCCTCGATCCGCGTCATCAAACAGGCGTGGTCGATCTCGTGCGCCGCGTGCAGCGCGAGCTTGGCATCACCGTGCTGTTCTCGGCGCACGAGCTCAATCCGCTGCTCAACTCGATTGATCGCGTGCTGTACCTCGGCAATGGCCGCGCGGCGCTTGGCACTATCGACGAAGTCATTACGAAGCCGGTTCTTTCGCAGCTTTACGGATCGCCCATTGACGTCATGCGCGTGAACGGCCGCATTTTTGTCATGGCCGGCGACGTGGAAGTCGACAAGCTCGATCACGCGCACGAAGACGGTCCCGACGGTCATTCGCATTCCCACGACCACGATCACAGTCACGCTCATCACCACTCCGGAACGCATTCCCACGATGTTTGAATACGAGTTCATGCGCAACGCCTTCGCGGCGTCGGGAATCGTCGCGGTGCTGGCGGGCATTGTCGGATACTTTCTGGTGCTGCGCGGGCAGACCTTCGCGGGTCACGCGTTGTCGCACGTGGGTTTTACCGGCGCGACCGGCGCGGTGCTCGTGGGTATCTCGCCGCTCTGGGGCATGGTCGGTTTCACGCTTGTTGCAGGCGTCGGCATGGGCGCGCTCGGCGAAAAGCTGACAGGACGCGATGTCGCCATTGGCGTGATCCTGTCTTTATCGCTCGGTTTCGGGTTGTTGTTTCTGCACTTCTTTACCGCCTACGCAAGCCAGGCGACCGCGCTGCTGTTTGGCAACGTGCTTGGCGTGAGCCATGAAACGCTGGTGGTGCTGGTCGGGCTCGCCGTTGTCAGTCTCGGCGCACTGGCCGTAATCATGCGGCCGTTACTGTTCGCGTCGCTGCAGCCGGAACTGGCTGAGGCCAAAGGCGTTTCGCTGCGGCTCGTGTCCGTATTGTTTCTCGCGATCACGGCGCTGGCGGTGGCGGCGTCGACACAGATTGTCGGCGTGCTGCTCGTGTTTGCGCTGATGGTCGGCCCGGCAGCAGCGGCACAAAACGTGTCGACGCGATTGTCGACCGGTGTTGTGCTGGCAGCGGTTTTCGCGCTCGGGCAAGCGTGGGTTGGGTTGACGCTGGCGTATTACACCGACTGGCCAACCAGCTTCTGGATCACGATGCTGGCCGCAGGGGTTTATGGGGTGAGTTTGCTGGGAAGGAAATAAAACATGCCGATGGGTATATACTTTGGTATCTACCCAGTGTGGGCATTGCGATGAAACAGACAGCGAAACTATTTATCAACGGCCGTAGCCAAGCCGTCAGATTACCCGCGGAATATCGATTCGATGGCGACGAAGTTTTCGTGCGCCGTGATCCGGAAACCGGTGACGTGATTCTTTCGCGCAAACCGACGAACTGGAACAGTTTTATCGAGGCACTCAAGGCCACCGAGGTTCCCGACGACTTCCTAGATGCTAACGAGCGCAATCAAGGAACACATCGGCAAGATCCCTTTGATGGATGGAACGAGTGAAGCGATACATGCTTGACACGAACACGGTCAGTCACCTGATCAAGAGACACACGAGCGTCATGCCGCGACTCGAAGCCGTATCCATCTCAAGCGTTTGCATCTCCGCCATCACAGAGGGAGAACTGTTATTTGGATTGGCAAAGCGTCCGGACGCAATAAAGCTGCGACGGAGTATCCACGAGTTCCTGCTACGCGCGAACGTTCTGCCATGGGACACCTTGGCAGCCGAAGAATACGGAACGCTCCGTGCCGAACTAGAACAACTTGGAAAGTCACTCGCGCCAATGGACCTGCTCATCGGCGCCCACGCCCGCTGCGTTGATGCCGTTCTGGTTTCGAATGACAGAATCTTTCAACATGTACCGAACCTAAAACTCGAAGATTGGACCGAGTAGAAACGGACTTGCCTCACCCACACAGCGTCCGCGCATGAAACGCCACGTGCTCGCCAATAAACGTCGAGATAAAGTAATACCCGTGGTCATAGCCTTCGTGCCGGCGCAGCGTCACAGCCTGCCCCGCCGCCTTCGCCGCCGCCTCGAAACGCTCCGGATGCAATTGCGTGGCGAGGAAATTATCGGCGAGACCCTGGTCGATCAAAATCCCCGCTTCAAACTTCGCCTTTGCGCTTTTCACCAGTTCGCTCGCGTCATAGTGCTTCCACGCTTCCCGGTCATCGCCCAGATAACCTGAAAACGCCTTCTCGCCCCACGGACAATGCGAAGGCGCCGCAATCGGCGCAAACGCCGACACCGACTTGTAGATATCCGGATTCCTCAGCGCCAGAACCAGCGCGCCGTGACCGCCCATCGAATGGCCGAAGATGCCCAGGCGGTCTTCACGCACGGGCAATTCCGCGAGAACGGCCGTGCGCAATTCCTGCGTCACATACGAGTACATCCGATAATTCCGCGCCCAGGGTTCCCGCGTGGCATCGACATAAAACCCCGCGCCCACGCCGAAATCCCACGCGTCACTTTCGTTCGGCACGCCGGCGCCGCGCGGACTGGTATCGGGTGAGATCAACGCAATGCCGTGCTCAGTCGCATAGCGCTGCGCGCCGCCCTTGATCGCAAACGTCTCTTCCGTACACGTAAGCCCCGCGAGATAAAACAACGCGGGCACCTTGGCGTGCGCGGCTTGCGGCGGCAGGAAAACGGAGAATCGCATCGGCAAGCCGATGGTTTGCGAGTCGTGCTTGTAAATCCGCTGCACGCCGCCAAAGCAGCGATGTTCTTCCACGAGTTCCAGCATGGCTTGGTTCCTTTTCAGCGAGACGTTCCACGCAATCAATACAACACGACCGAACGAATCGACTCTCCCTTTTTCATCAGGTCGAAGCCTTCGTTGATGCGCTCGAGCGGCAGCGTGTGCGTGATCAGATCGTCGATGTTGATCTTGCCTTCCATGTACCAATCCACGATCTTCGGCACGTCAGTGCGTCCGCGCGCGCCGCCGAATGCCGAGCCTTTCCATTCGCGGCCGGTCACGAGCTGGAACGGACGCGTCGAGATTTCCTCCCCCGCCGCCGCCACGCCAATGATGAACGACTGTCCCCAGCCTTTGTGCGTGCATTCGAGCGCCTGACGCATCACCTTCGTATTGCCGATGCATTCGAAGGAATAATCCGCGCCGCCATCGGTGAGTTGCACGATGTGATCGACCACGTTCGGCACGTCGTTCGGGTTGATGAAGTGCGTCATGCCGAACTTCTTCGCGAGTTCCACGCGACCCGGATTGATATCCACGCCGATGATCTTGTCGGCGCCCACCATCTTCGCGCCCTGGATCACGTTCAGGCCGATGCCGCCCAGCCCGAACACGACCACGTTCGCGCCCGCTTCGACCTTTGCCGAGTACACGACCGCGCCCACGCCCGTTGTCACGCCACAGCCGATATAGCAGATCTTGTCGAAAGGCGCGTCTTCACGAACCTTCGCCACCGCGATTTCCGGCACGACGATGTAATTCGAAAACGTCGATGTCCCCATGTAATGGAACAGCGGTTTCCCGTCGATGGAAAAACGCGATGTCGCGTCCGGCATCAAGCCACGGCCTTGGGTGGAACGGATGGCCTGGCACAAGTTGGTCTTGCGCGAGAGGCAGAATTTGCACTGGCGGCATTCGGGCGTGTAGAGCGGAATGACGTGATCGCCTTTCTTCAAGGTGCCAACTCCCGGCCCGACATCGACGATCACGCCCGCGCCTTCATGCCCCAGAATTGCCGGGAAGATGCCTTCCGGATCCGCGCCCGAAAGCGTGTAGTAGTCGGTGTGGCAAATGCCCGTTGCCTTCACCTCGATCAGCACTTCGCCGGCGCGCGGCCCTTCAAGATCGACTTCCTCGATGGTCAACGGCTTTCCGGCTTCCCATGCAATGGCTGCTTTCGTCTTCATGTGTCCGACTCCTTTCTGTGATCGTTGATTCAGGTTTTCTTCGGGCTGCGTTCAGACTACGTTCAGGACTTCGTAGCATGCGCCCATGGTGTGATAGTCGACCTTGCCGGCCGGGCTTTTTTCGTCGCTGTACTTCGTGTTGTCGCGCGCAAGGATTCGATACCACGCGCCCCATTTATGGTCCACGAAGTGCTCCCAGCTATAGGCCCACA
Organism: Caballeronia sordidicola; assembly: GCF_001544455.2. GTDB lineage: Bacteria > Pseudomonadota > Gammaproteobacteria > Burkholderiales > Burkholderiaceae > Caballeronia > Caballeronia sordidicola. The sequence goes on along the minus strand of NZ_FCOC02000012.1, from coordinate 120,758 downwards.
AGCGCTGGTAATCGTTCCAGTAGCGGGTAGCGGCGGCTTCGTCGCCGTCGCGCCGGGTGCGGTCCGCGAGCAATGCGGCTGTTGCCAGTGATTCGGCCTGGACCCAGAAATACTTGTCTTCGTCGTAGAACTTGCCTTCCACGTCGAAGCCGTAAACCATGCCGCCGTGCTCGTGGTCCCACGAGCGTTCCATGGCTTGGTCGAAGAGTTCGCGGGCGCGCTTCACATGCCACGCTTCCGGACGATGCCGGTCCAGGATCAGCAGGAGCTTCGCCCATTCCGTCTGATGGCCCGGCTGGAATCCCCACGGCCGGAAGATGTTGGTCTTGTCGCCCTTGTTGTATTCCCAGTCCACCGACCAGTCCGGCTTGTAGTGTTCCCACACGAGACCGCCCGCCAGCGCGGCCTGACGGTTCACCATGTTGTCCGCAAGGAGCGCGGCGCGATCGAGATACCGCTCGTCCTTCGACGCCTCGAACGCGGCGAGCATCGCCTCGCAGGCGTGCATGTTGGCGTTCTGCCCGCGATAGTCCGACACCACCCAGTCCGCGCTGGCTTCGTCCTTGTACAAGCCGTGCGCCGCGTCCCAGAAGCGCGTTTCCATCAGGTCCCACGTTTCTTCCAGGTACGCGCGCGCTTCTTCGAAGCCCGCTTCGAGCGCCTTCGCGTAGGCGAGCACGACGAATGCGAGACCGTAGCAATGATTCGTGCCGTCGGTGACTTCGCGGCCATCGAGCGTCCACGCATAACCGCCGGTTTCCGGATTCCGATGAAACTCGCGCAGATATTCAATGCCATGCCGCACGCCGCCGCGATATTCATCGAGGCCGAAATGCTTGTACGCCATTGCATAGGTGAAAACGAACCGCGTGCTCGATACAAGGTGCCGCGTCCGCCGGTCGTAGATTGCGCCGTTGTCCTTGTAGAAATGGTAGAAACCGCCCGCCGGATCCATGCAATGCGGGTGATAGAACGTCATGGTGCGCAACGCGTGATCGAGCAGGAACTCGCGCGAGCGGAAATCGGGAAAAGGTGTCTGGGGCTTGGCGGTATCGGACATTTGTATGAGGTCTTCGTACTTCTTTAAGGACACGTGCGGCGATAGTTTAAGCGCAGGGCGCAATCGCGTTTTGCCACCCGCAAAAATCGCATGAAAAACCCGGTTGCGGCGGGTTTACCCCGTACGCCCGGCATGCTGTCGAAAAATGGACTATGCGCGGCCGCAGATAGCCATCATAACCACGCCTTGCATCGAGGCGCCCTCGTTCGCGCGACGCGAATCGTTCTTCGCCCGCCAGCCAACGCTTCGCCGTGGAAGACGCAATGTTAAGCCACACGCGCCATATCAGCCCGGCTAAGAGGGCCATACGCCAACGTCGACTTGTTCTTGCTTTTTACGCCGCTTACCTTGAATGCTCGAACAAGACGCCGGATCACGGCAACCAGATTGCATGGGACCGGAGTCAGCGCTGAAGAGCCGGCTCCGGTCGACAATGGAGACAGAAAAGACATGGCATCAAACCCGGTTCATCCGTGCGACGAACGCTTGCCCGCCGCCCAGTTGCTCACATTAGGCATACAGCATGTACTCGTGATGTACGCAGGCGCCGTCGCCGTGCCGCTGATTCTCGGCGCGGCGCTCAAGCTGCCAAAGGACCAGATCGCGTTCCTGATCAGCGCGGACCTGTTTTCGTGCGGCGTCGCGACGTTGATCCAGACGCTCGGGCTATGGATCTTCGGCATCCGCCTGCCGGTCATCATGGGATGCACGTTCGCCGCCGTCGGGCCAATGGTCGCCATCGGCACGAATCCCAGCTTGGGCATTCTCGATATTTTCGGCGCGACGATCGCGGCGGGTGTGATCGGGATCTTTCTTGCGCCGATGATCGGAAAATTGCTGCGGTTCTTCCCGCCCGTGGTGGTCGGAACGGTGATCGCGGTGATCGGTTTGTCGCTGATGGGTGTGGGGATCAACTGGGCCGCCGGCGGTGTCGGAAATCCCGGATACGGCAACCCGGTCTATCTGCTGCTCGCGCTGGTCGTGCTCATGCTGATCCTGCTGATCAACAAGTTCGGACGTGGTTTCATCGCGAATATTTCAGTGCTGCTGGGAATCGTGGCGGGATTCGCGATTGCCATGTCGCTCGGACGCGTCGATCTGGACGGCGTGACGAGTGCACCCTGGGTCGGCGTGGTCTTGCCGTTTCACTTCGGCCTGCCGCACTTCGACCCGCTTTCCATTGCGACCATGGTCATCGTCATGTTCGTCACCTTCATTGAATCGACGGGCATGTTCCTCGCCGTCGGCGACATGGTCGAGCGCCCCGTCGATCAGGATGCGCTGGTACGCGGCTTGAGAGTCGATGGACTCGGCACGCTGATCGGCGGGATTTTCAACTCGTTTCCACATACATCGTTTTCGCAGAATGTCGGACTGATCGGCGTGACGGGCGTGAAAAGCCGCTTCGTCTGCGCGACGGGCGGCGTGATCCTCGTCGCGCTCGGGCTTTTTCCGAAGATGGCGCAAGTGGTGGCTTCAGTGCCGCCGTTCGTGCTCGGCGGCGCTGGCATTGTCATGTTCGGGATGGTCGCGGCGAACGGAATCAAGGTATTGTCGAAGGTCGATTTCGTGAAGAATCACCACAACCTGTTTATCGTGGCGGTGAGTATCGGGCTGGGACTGGTGCCGGTCGTTGCGCCGAAGTTCTTCTCGCAGTTGCCGCACGCGCTCGAACCGATTCTGCACAGCGGGATTCTGCTCGCGTCGGTATCGGCGGTGCTGCTCAATATTGTGTTCAACGGAGTGAAGAAGGAACGCGATGCAACGTGCGCCATCCGGCACGCCGGACGTGATTTCGATGGGACGGCGAAAGTGAAGCGGTGAGCCTGTGTGCGGCTCATATCCGCCATAAAACCGCAGCCAAAGCTGCGGTTTTTCCAACCAGTCCCAACAAGCGAATTACCCCGCCGATCCAACCGCTTTCCCTTCGGCATCGACTTGCGGTTTTGCAACCGGCATCAAATGCTGCACCGGCACGAGCTTCGCCGGTCCTGTCGAAACCGAACCCACGGTCGCAGCGGAAGCCGGAGCCGCCGTCGCAGGCGTCCCGATATCCCGGTAATCCGGTATCAAATCCGCTGGACGCGGCTGATCGCCCGCATGCTCGATCCACCCGCCGCCCAGCTCACGATACAAATCCACGAGGTTGGTCGCCCGGTTCAGCCGCGCGGTAATCAACAATTGCTGCGCGGTGTATAAATCGTCCTGCGCCGTCAACACGGCAAGGTAGCTGTCCACGCCGTTGCGATAACGCAGATCCGACAATTCCAGCCGGCGCGACTGCGATTTCGTGAACGATTCGAGCGCTTCAATCTGCTGATCGTACGTACCGCGCGCCGCCAAACCGTCCGCCACTTCGCGGAACGCGGTCTGAATCGCCTTCTCGTAGTTCGCGATCTCAATACGCTTCTGAATCTGCGCCACATCGAGATTGGCAATGTTCGCACCGCCCTCGAAGATCGGAATCGAAATCTGCGGCGCGAACGACCACGCAGCCGAGCCCGGCTTGAACAATCCGCCAAGCGACGGCGACAACGTTCCGAAGCTTCCCGTCAGGGAAATCTTCGGGAAGAATGCCGCGCGCGCCGCGCCGATGTTCGCGTTGGCCGCAAGCAGCGACTGCTCCGCCGACGCAATATCCGGACGCCGCACCAGCAGGTCGGACGGCAAGCCGGCAGGAATATCGGCGAGCAGGTTCTGGCTGTCGAGCGGCAAGCCGGCCGGCAGATCGGTCGGCAACGGCTCGCCGACCAGAAGCACCAGCGCATTTTCGGCCTGCGCCCGCAGGCGCATTTGCGACTGCAGGTTGGCGGCGGCCTGTTGCTGGACGCCCTGAGCCTGGCGCACATCGAGCTCAGAACCTACGCCGTTATCGAATTGCAGCTTCGTGATCCGATACGACTCGTCCGCTGTCTTCAGCGTATTGCGCGTGACGGTCAGCTGATCGTCTGCGGAAAGCATCGTCAGGTATTGGTCGGCGACTTGCGAGACGAGCGAGATTTCCGCCGCCTTGCGCGTTTCCGCCAGCGCGAAATACTGCGCCAATGCCTGATCCTTCAAGCTTTGAATGCGCCCGAAGAAGTCGATTTCCCACGATGCATTCACGCCAACCGAATACTGGTTCGAGATCGTCTGATCGAAGAACGACAGATCCCTCGGCGTGCGCTGCTTCGTTTGCGAGCCGACTGCATCGAGTGTCGGAAACAGGCCCGCGCGCGTGATCTGATACTGCGCACGCGCGGACGCGACGTTGAGCATGGATACACGCAAATCGCGGTTGTTCTTCAGCGCAATTTCCACGATCCGCTGCAAGCGCGCATCGGCAAAGAAATCACGCCAGCCGATGTCCACCGCCGGCTTCGTTTCCGCGCTGCGGCCATTTGCGTCGCCCGAGGTCGCGCTCGGCTGCTTGTCGTAGACGCCGCCCTGCGGGAACGTCTGGTCGACGGGCGCGTCCGGGCGCACGTACTTCGGCGCCATGGTGCAGCCAGCCGCGAACAACGCGACCGCTGCTGCTATCAAGGAGTGTTTTAGCATCTCAGTTTCCTTCCTTGGCCGGAGCCGGCGTGCCGCCGTGGTCATGATGCGGCGTGCCCTTGTCATGGCTGATTCTGCTGATCACCACGAAGAACATCGGGATCATGAAAATAGCCAGGAAGGTCGCCGTCAACATCCCGCCGATCACGCCCGTACCAATCGCGTGCTGGCTCGCCGAGCCCGCGCCGTTACTGATCGCGAGCGGCAGCACGCCGAGAATAAACGCCAGCGACGTCATCAGGATCGGTCGCAACCGCAGACGCGCCGCTTCCATGGCCGCCTCGACCGTCGTGCGGCCCTGCGAGCGCAAGTCGCGTGCGAATTCCACGATCAGAATTGCGTTCTTCGCCGACAAACCCACCGTGGTCAGCAAGCCGACCTGGAAGAACACGTCGTTTTCCAGCCCGCGCAAAGTTGCCGCAAGCAGCGCGCCGAGAATACCGAGCGGCACCACCATGATCACCGAGAACGGAATCGACCAGCTTTCATACAGCGCCGCGAGACACAGGAACACGACGAGAATCGAGATGCCGTACAGAATCGGCGCCTGCGAACCCGACTGGCGTTCCTGCAGCGACAAGCCTGTCCATTCGTAGCCAATACCGGCCGGCAACTTCGCCGCCATGGCCTCGATAGCCGCCATGGCCTGCCCCGTCGACTTGCCCGGACCTGCCGCGCCCTGGATTTCGACCGCGGAAATACCGTTGTAGCGTTCGAGTTTCGGCGAACCGAAGATCCACTTGCCCGAGCCGAATGCGCCGAACGGCACCATGCCGCCGGAACTGTTGCGCACATACCAGTCGTTCAGGTCTTCCGGGTTCATGCGGAACTGCGCGTCGCCCTGAATGTAGACCTTCTTGATCCGGTTATCGACGTCGAGGAAGTTGTTCACATACGACGAACCCCACGCAATCGAGAACACATTGTCGATATCCGCTGGCGAAACACCCAGCGCGCTCGCCTTCTCGCGGTCAATGTTCACCTTGAACTGCGGTGTATCGTTCAAGCCGTTCGGACGAACCTGCGCAACCGTTGGATCCTTCGCAGCCATGCCCAGCAACATGTTGCGCGCCTGGATCAGCGCGTCGTGCCCGACACCCGAGCGATCCTCCAGCTCGAAGTCGAAGCCCGACGCCGTGCCGAGTTCGGGGATGGACGGCGGATTCACCGGAATGACCATCGCGTCCTTGTAGCTCGCGAAGTGCCCGAACATGCGTCCAACGAGCGCGCCCACCTTCTGGTCCGCGTGCTGCCGCTCCCCGTAATCCTTCATCCGCACGAACACGAGACCGGAGTTCTGGCCGCGGCCTGCAAAGCTGAAGCCGTTCACGGTGAACACGGCATCGACGATGTCTTTCTGGTCTTTCAGCAGCCAGTCGGAGATATCGGCGAGAACCTTGGCCGTGCGTTCCTGCGTCGAGCCCGCCGGCGCCTGGACGATCACGAACATGGTGCCCTGGTCTTCGTCAGGCAGGAACGACTTCGGCAGACGCACGAACAGGAAACCCACCGCGACGATCACGACGAGATAGATCACAAGCCAGCGGCCCGAGCGCTTGATCACGTGCTCCACGCCGCTGTGGTACTTGTCCTGGCTCTTTGTGAACGTCCGGTTGAACCAGCCGAAGAAACCCTTCTTCTCGACGTGATGGTCTTTGTCGATAGGCTTCAGGATCGTCGCGCACAAGGCCGGCGTCAGGATCAACGCGGTGAGCACGGACAAGATCATGGCCGCAACAATGGTCAGCGAGAACTGGCGATAAATCGCGCCCACCGATCCGCCCGAGAACGCCACCGGCACGAACACGGCCGAGAGCACGAGCGCCACGCCGACCAGCGCGCCGGTAATCTGGTCCATGGCCTTGCGGGTCGCCTCCTTCGGAGACAGTCCCTCCTCGGCCATCACCCGCTCGACGTTTTCCACCACCACGATTGCATCGTCCACCAGCAAGCCGATGGCGAGCACCAGCCCGAACATGGACAGCGTGTTGATGGAGAATCCGACCAGGCCCATCACCGCGAACGTACCCAGCAGCACCACCGGCACGGCGATCGTCGGGATCAGCGTGGCCCGCAGGTTCTGCAGGAACAGGTACATGACCAGGAACACCAGCACGATACCTTCGATCAGCGTCTTGACCACTTCTTCAATGGACAGCCTCACGAACGGCGTGGTGTCGTACGGATACTTCACGACCAGGCCCGGCGGGAAATACTTCGACAGGTCGTCGATCTTCGCGCGCACCAGCTTCGCCGTGTTGAGCGCGTTGGCGCCCGTGGCGAGCTGAATACCGAAGCCGGCGGTCGGCTGACCGTTGTACTTCGTGTCGAAGTTGTAGTTTTCACCGCCCAGCTCGATTCGCGCCACGTCCTTGATGCGCACTTGCGAACCGTCTGCATTGACCTTCAGCAAAATATTGCCGAACTGCTCGGGCGTTTGCAGCAGCGTGGCTTCCGTGATGGTCGCCTGCAGCATCTGGCCCGGCACGGCAGGCGTGCCGCCCAGTCCGCCGCCCGCGACCTGCACGTTCTGGTTCGCTACGGCGTTCTTGACATCGATTGGCGTTAGCTGGAAGTTGTTCAGCTTGGTCGCGTCCAGCCAAATCCGCATGGCGAATTGCGAGCCAAACAGCGTGACCGTACCCACCCCGTCAATACGGCTGACCGGATCCTGAATCTTCGATGCCACGTAGTTCGCGAGGTCATAACGGCCCATGCTGCCGTCTGTGGACACGAACGCCATCACCACCAAAAAGCTGCTGCTCGACTTCGTCACCTTGGTGCCGAGCTGCTGCACGGCTTGAGGCAGGAGCGGCGTTGCGAGCTGCAGCTTGTTTTGCACCTGGACCTGAGCAATGTCAGGGTTGGTGCCGGCGGCGAACGTCAGCGTGATGGTGGCCGTGCCGGAGTCGTCGCTGGTCGAAGACAGGTACAGCAAGTGATCGAGGCCGCTCATCTGCTGCTCGATCACCTGCGTCACCGTGTTTTCGACGGTCGTAGCCGACGCACCCGGGTAGGTGGCACTGATCTGAATGGCTGGCGGCGCGATCGTCGGGTACTGCGCGATCGGCAAGGTGAAGATCGAAGCGATCCCCGCCAGCATCAGAATAATCGCGATCACCCATGCAAAAATCGGGCGATCGATAAAGAACTTTGCCATGAAACAGGCTCCCTGTTATTCCGTCGATTGCGCCTGATTACGCGCCTGAAGCTGCGGAAGCTGCCGCCGGAGCCGGACTGCTCGAAGCCGCCGCGCTGCTCGCGCCGGCAGCCGCCGGAGCCGAACCCGCGTCAGCGCCGGAAGCGCCCTGGGCGCCTGGCGGCGGCAGTTGCGCGTCGACCGGCTTGACAGTCGAACCCGGCCGCGCCTTGTCCGTGCCCTGCACGATCACGCGGTCGCCCGGATTCAGGCCGCTGTCGACCACCCAGCCCGAGCCGAACGTTCCGGAAGTCACCAACTGGCGCAGCGCCACCTTGTTGTCGGGTCCGACCACGAGCGCCGTGGGCTGACCCTTCTGGTCATGCGTCACGCCGACTTGCGGCACGACGAGCGCCTTGTTGTTCACGCCTTCGTCAATCCGCGCACGCACGAACATGCCCGGCAACAGCACGCGGTCCTTGTTCGGGAAAATCGCGCGCACGGTCACGGAACCCGTGCCCTGATCGACGCTTACATCGGAGAATTGCAACTTGCCCTGTTCCGAATACGTGCGGCCGTCTTCCAGGATCAGCGAGACCTTGGCGGCGTTCGGGCCACCGGTCTGCAGGCGCCCTTCCTGAATGTCGCGGCGCAGCTTGAGGCCGTCCACGCTCGATTGCGTCAGGTCAACGTAGACCGGGTCCAGTTGCTGGACTGTCGTAAGCAGCGTGGCCGCGCTCGCCTGTACATACGCGCCCGGCGTGACCTGCGACAAGCCGATGCGGCCCGTAATGGGCGACACCACATCCGTATAGCCCAGGTTGATCTGGGCGGTATCGACGGCAGCTTTGCCCGACGCCACGTCCGCCGCAGCCTGGCCTTGTGTTGCCACGGCGTTGTCGTAGTCCTGCTTGCTGACCGCATTGGCCGCGACGAGGATCTTGAAGCGCGCCGCCTGGGCGTTTTGCGTCACGACGTTGGCTTGCGCCTTCGCGAGCGTCGCCTTGGCCGTGTTCAGCGACGCAATGAACGGCGCAGGATCGATCTTGTAAAGACGCTGCCCCGCCTTCACATCCGAACCTTCAGTGAATTCGCGGCGCAGCACGATGCCGTCGACCCGCGCGCGCACCTGGGCGACGAGAAACGCGCTCGTGCGGCCCGGCAATTCGCTCACGACAGGAACGGTGGTCGGCTGGACGGTAACAACGCCGACTTCGGGCGTCTGGGGCGGCGGTGCTGATTGTTTTTGTCCGCAGGCTGCAAGGATTAGGGCAGCCGTCGCGGCACTGATTAAGCGGAATGGAACCCGTTCGACGCGCATGGAGCGACCTCTGTCAAAGACTGAGATTGAAATAAGTGCGCGGCCACCTTCCTGCAGGCGATCCGCAACAAGCGTCTTGAGACGCAAACCAGTAGCCATTGGGCGTAAAAACCAGTGCCCCGATCAACATTCGTGTTCCGCGCCGGGCGTCGTCTATGTCGTGCGACTGCCGCTTGTCTGGCCTGGGATTGGCCTTGCGGACGGGCGGCGGCTGAAAGCTGTGTCGGATATTAACCGGTCAATGCGGCTTGGGCTATCGTTGGACGGATGGTATTGTATATACATTCACGAATGAACGTAAAAGAGACGATCGTACGTGAACACGAGCAGCGCGAGAGGAATCGTCTCGAAGCGTCGAAGCGGGATAAACAAATATGTGACGTCGCTGCGGGATAATGTAAGAAAGCGTCGAACCTTGGCGCACGGGCAGGCAAGCTGGAACTAACGAAATAATGGTCCGACGAACGAAGGAAGAAGCGGCGGAAACGCGCAACGGCATTCTGGATGCAGCCGAGCGCGTGTTCTTCGAGAAAGGCGTGTCCCGCACAACGCTGGCCGACATCGCGCTCGAAGCCGGCGTGACGCGCGGCGCCATTTACTGGCATTTTGCCAACAAGGGCGATCTTTTCACCGCCATGTTCGACCGCAGCCTGTTACCGCTCGATGAACTGGTGGAAGCAACGCTCGACACGAAAGAGCCCGATCCGCTCGGCCGGATGCGCGACATCTTCATCTGGTGCATGCGCAACATTGCGCTCGACGAACAGCGGCGGCGCGTCTTCGACATCCTGTTTTTGAAGTGCGAATTCGTGGAAGACATGGGTCCGGTGCGCGAGCGCCATCAGACCAACATACGCGAGGGAAAGGAGAGGATCGAGCGCGGGCTGTTGAACGCGATCGATAAAGGCCAGTTGCCGGCGAGGCTCGACACGCATCACGCCACGGTCATCCTGCACGCGCTGTTCACGGGCATTCTCTACGATTCGCTGATGTGGCCGGAGAGCATCGACCTCAGGAACGAATCGGAAAGGCTGATCGACTCCTGTTTCGACGTCATGCGTTACAGCCCGTCCATGCTGCGCCGGGGCGAATAGATCCGGCGCTATTGCAGACCGTAGTGCTGCGCGAGAAACAGGAAGAGCGCGACGCAACCGAGCATGGCGGCCCACGCCCAAGCAGGCAAGCTATGCGGATGATGCCGCGGCGCGTGACCGTGCAGCCTCTGCCGCAAGACCCCGCCGATAGCATCCGCGGCGGCTGCGCGTGACTTCTGCGCCGCAGCGGAGGCCGGACGCGCGAACGCCGCCGACATGGCGATGGGTCTCAGGAATACGTGCCGCCGCGAAATGGCCGCGTCCGGCATCTGCAACGCGGGATGGCCATGCTTCGCACGCACCACTTCGCAAAACTCGGCGAAAAAATCATCGGCTACTTCGCGCAGCGCGTTCTCGATCTGACGCGGCGGCAAACTCGCGAGCGGCCCGGAAAGCGTCGCCCATACCGTGTATTCAATCCATGTCGATTCGCCGTTCGCGTCCGGAATCAACGCGACCGCAATTTGTCCGCGCAACGACCCCACGCCTTCGCCGCGCGCCTTGAAGCTCAGGGTCTGCGCGTCGACTTCGCCCTCGGACCCGTCGTGTCGCGGCAGGCGGCGCGCCTCGGCCACGTGCGCGCGGATCACGTAGCGCGAGCGCAGCGCACCGAGCGGCACGGTCAGCGCGAGAATGTACTCGCCGCCGGCCAGACGCAAAAGCGATTCGCAGTTATCGATGCTCGCACGCACCAGCGCCAGGTCGCCCAACGCCTCGCGCACCAGGCCAGGGGCGAGCGGAATGCGTAAAGCGTCGGCGACTTCCATTACGACCTCCCCTGAATCTCACGCATTGCGTTCGTATTGGCCCGGCGGTTTTTCAATCGGATATCAGGTAATCAAGTGCCCGACGTTTCATCGATACGATCGACGCGGGTGGGATAAAACGCCAGATAACACTTGATCTGCGCCACGCTTTCCAAAGGCTCCTCGTAGCTCCAGACCGCGTTTTCGATCGGACCTTCTTCTGTGAGCAAGTGGTAGTACGTGGCTTCGCCCTTGTACGGGCAGTGCGAGGTATGCGTGGATTTGGCAAGGCGCGCCATGTTGACGTCGCCGCGCGGGAAATAATGCACCGGATCATGCCCGGTTTCGGCAAGGGTCAAAGCCGCCCGGGTGTCCGCGAACGTCACGCCCTGATGAATCACGCGATGCCGCCGCGTGTTCAGCGAAATGTCAATGTGATGGGTTTCGGTGTTCATTGTGCGCTCCCGGCTTCATGCATGTCTTCATGCCATTCCATGCGGTTTCCACACTATTTCCATATGGGACATTGAACTGCGCCGTCGTGCAGCAACGCGCTACGCCCGCGCAAAAAAACCACGGGCTTTCCGGGACCCGTGGCTTTCATTATGAGACAACTCCGGGGGAGTTGTGCAAGCGTTGTGCGCGGGTTTATGTCCCGCACCACACAGCATGCGGTAGCGTCCGGCAGTTTGTTCCGGTTATTGAGACAATTACTGAGTCGACCAGTGGAATGCCGCCTTGGCCTTGCCGTTTCCAGCCACCGTCACCGCTTGTTTCTTCTCGGAGTCCTTGTACTTGGCGTAGACCGTGTAACGTCCCGGCGGCAGCTTCACGAGCATGTAAGGGCCCATTGCGTCGGTTTTGAGCACGTCGGCGTTTTTCTCGTCGGTAATGCGAACGTGGACGTCGGAGAGATAATCTGCTGTCGGTCCCGTGAAACGCAATGACAGCGGCCAGTGCGCCTGTTCGCGAATCAGCGCATGCGATTCGTCGAGCCCCACGCCGCCCGACGTGTACGATACGTTCCCCTGCGTCTGGACTTGCGGCAAACCGCCGCCGTTCGTGTTGCCGGCGCTGCTCATGTCGCTGGTGTCGGCGCTGGATGCCTGCGCAAATGCGCCGCCCGCCACACCAAACGTCATGGCGGCTGCGAGCACCGCAATCGATACTTTTTTCAAGCCGGAATGGCTGTGCTTCGATACTGTGTAAGTCGTCGCTGCTTTCGTCGTCTTGGTCATCTGTTCAGCTCCTGGTGGACTTCAGACGCCTTCATCGGCGTTGCGGGTTCTGATTGCGGCCCCGCACCGGTCTGTCGATTACTTTCAGACATTCCGGGCGCGAGCAGCATCTCAACAGACGAATCAGCACAGTTCGTGCCCGTATCCCTCCCTATTTTCCGGGCCGCTGCGCCGCAGCCCGGAGATTACGCTTCAGCCCAGATCCACCGGCACGAAGATCTGCGCATCGTCGCGCTGGATCAACAACGCGATGCTGTCGCCGGCATTCTTGACCATCGTCTTCAATTGCTGCACGGTCGTGACCGGCTGGCCATTGACCGCGAGGATCACGTCGCCGGCCTGAATGCCCGCGCTTTCCGCCGCGCCGCCCGACTGCTGAACCAGCAAGCCACGCGAGAGGGACGCGCTCTGCTTTTCTTCAGGCGTCAGCGGACGCACCGCCACGCCCAGACGCGTGTCTTGCGAGGCCGACTCGTTTTTGTCCGCGCCGCCCGCACTCGCGGTCTTCGCGTCGTTAAGCGCGCCTACGGTCACCGTCAGGTCCTTCGTGCTCTTGTCGCGCCAGACCTGAATCCTGGCCGTGCTTCCTGGCGGCAAACCCGCGACTTGCGACGGCAGCGCGTTCGAGTCCGCGACAGCAAGGCCATTCAGCGACAGGATCACGTCGCCAGGTTCAACACCGGCCTTCGCCGCGGGACCGCCCGGTTCAACCGAGCTCACCAACGCGCCGTTCGAGTTCTGCATGCCGAACGACTTTGCGAGCGTCTGGTTCATGCCCTGCACCGTTACGCCGAGACGGCCGCGATCCACGTGTCCCGTTTTGATCAACGCATCCTTGACCTTGATCGCTTCATTGATCGGGATAGCAAACGAAAGCCCCTGGAAGCCGCCGGTCTGCGAATAGATCATGGAGTTGATGCCGATCACTTCGCCTTGCAGGTTGAAAAGCGGCCCGCCTGAATTCCCTGGATTCACCGGCACGTCGGTCTGGATGAACGGCGTGTAGTTCTCGTTGGGCAGCGAACGCGATTTCGCGCTAATGATGCCTGAGGTCACGGTGTTATCGAAACCGTAAGGCGAGCCGATCGCGACCACCCACTGGCCGACCTTGCTGCCGTTCGGGTCGCCGATCTTTACCACGGGAAGACTCTTGGCATCGATCTTCAGCACAGCGACGTCCGACTGCTTGTCCGCGCCGACGACCTTCGCGCGGTATTCGCGTTTGTCGGTGGTTTTCACTGTGACGACATTCGCGCCGTCGACCACATGCGCGTTGGTCAGGATATAGCCATCGCTGCTCACAATGAAACCCGAGCCAAGGCTTTCGCTGGGGGTATCGGAGGCGTTCGGGCCATTGCCGTCGCCACCCATGCCGGGCACGCCGTTACCGTAAAAGTGCTTGAAAAACTGATAAAACGGGTCGCTAGGATCGATCGGCAATTGCGGATTGCCGCCGTTCGCTCCGCCATTCATTCCGCCGTTCATGCCACGCCGCGCCGCAGTCTTCACAACATGCTTCGCGCTGATATTGACGACCGCCGGACCATAGGTTTCCACCAGGCCGGAGAAATCGGGAATGCCGGTCTTGGCGGCGGCTTCGGCGGGCATCATCGCGGCTTGCGCCGGCGTGATGACCTGGGGCGCAGCAACGTTATGGTTACCTGCCACATAACCCGCCGACAAAGCGACGGCAACGGCTACCGCAACGGCGCTGCGGGTCAGTATCTTCGATTTCATCGTGTGCTCCTCGGGGATGCGCTTCATGATGAAACGAAGCGTACGGGACGCCGCTTAAAGGTTACTTAAAGCCAAGAATTCAGACTGAATTGAAGCGGATCGATACCAGCAGGCCGCCGCTTTTCGATTCCGCCAGCGCCACCTTCGCGCCATGCTGCTCGGCGATCCTGCGCACGATGGCCAGGCCCAGCCCGCTGCCCGCCACGTCCGTGCGTGCGCGGTCGGCGCTCGCGCCCACGCGATAAAACCGGTCGAACACGCGCTCGCGCTCCTCGGCGGGAATACCGGGGCCGTTATCGGAGATTTCGACCACCGGATCACCCTCGGCGACGCGCAGGCAGACGTCGACACGGCCGCCATCGGGCGTGTATTTCGTGGCGTTATCGATGAGATTGTTGAACATCACGCGCAATGCGTTCTGGTCGCCCATGACAGTCGCTGCCTCGCTTGCCTCGATGCCCAGGTCCACGCCGCGCTGCTGCGCCACCAGCACCGACGCGCCAACGCATTCATCCAGCAGCGCGTGCAGATCGACGAGCGTGGTCGCGTTCTTGCCATCGGGCTCCGAGCGTGCAAGCGCAAGCAGTTGTTCAGCCAGGCGCGTGGCGCGCGTAATGCCGGCCTGCAAGTCGTCGAGCGCTTCCTTGCGCGACGCGTCGTCCTTCGCGCGCGCGACGAGTTGCGATTGGATCTGCACGGCGGCAAGCGGCGTGCGAAGTTCGTGTGCGGCATCGGCGACGAAGGCCTTTTGTGTATCGAGCGCGGTCGCGAGGCGGTCGAGCAGTGCGTTCAACGCGCGCACGACCGGCACGACTTCCTGAGGCAGGCGGTTATCCGGAAGATGTTCGAGCGCTTCCGGATGACGCGTGTCGAGCGCGCGCGTCACGCGCTGCAACGGCATCAAACCACGCCCGACGATAATCCATATCGCCATGCCAAGCAGCGGCAGCAGCAGCACGAGCGGCCACAAGGTACGCCACGCAACGCCCGCCGCAAGCCGGTTGCGGATGGACAGCGGCTGTGCGAGCTGCACGACGTTATCGCCGACAATCGCGCTATACACACGCCATTCGCCGCGCGCGGTGGCTTCGGTGGAAAAGCCGAGTTCCGCATGCGGCGCGAGCGGCACGCGCGGATGCGAGTAGTACATCAGTACGCCGTTGCGGTTCCAGATCTGGATCACGACGCCTTCGTCGCTGTCGCTGCGGGATTGCAGCACCGACGAAAACGGTTCCGATGGCAACGCCGCCGCGATCTGTTCAAGCTGATAGTCGAAGAGTTCGTTGGCTTCGGCGAGCGCCTGCCGGTAGATCAGCCAGCCCGCAAACCCCACGCCCACGATAACCAGCGCCAGCAGCCACACCAGCAGTTGGCGGCGAATTGAATGCATCAGGCTTCCTTCGACACCATATAGCCGAGGCCGCGGACGTTGCGGATGAGATCGGGTCCGAGCTTTTTGCGCAGCGAATGAATGTAGACCTCGACCGTATTGCTGCCGATTTCCTCGCCCCAGCCGTAGATTTTTTCTTCGAGCTGGCTTTTGGACAGGACTGCGCCCGGGCGCGCCATGAGCGCTTCGAGCAGCGCGAACTCGCGGGCGGAAAGCGCGACGGCATTGCCCTCAAGCGTGACCTGATGACCCACGGGGTCGAGCGTCAGCGCGCCATGGCGAATAAGCGAGTCGCCACGGCCCGCGTGGCGGCGGATCAGCGCGCGCATGCGGGCGCCGAGTTCATCGAGATCGAAGGGTTTGACGAGGTAGTCGTCCGCGCCGGCGTCCAGGCCCTTGACCCGGTCGGCAATGGAATCGCGGGCTGTCACGATCAGGACTGGAAGCGCGTTGCCTTTGGCGCGCAGGCTTTTGAGGACGTCGAGACCATCGCGCTTTGGAAGGCCCAGGTCGAGCAGCATCAGGTCGTAAGGTTCCCCGCCAACAGCCGTGAGCGCCGCTTCGCCGTCCTGCACCCAGTCCACTGCGAAACCGTCGCTCCGTAGCGCCTTGCGCACGCCCTCGGCAATCATTCTGTCGTCTTCAACTAGCAGGATTCGCATGATTCGCTCTGCGGCTCTAAGCTTGGCGACCTCGCGGCCCGGACGTTCATTCTAGCCGGGACAGGCTGGGCGGGGCTTAAACGGGGCTTAAGCAAAATGAATGCAGCCGGACGGGCGTTTTTCGATGCGCCTTGGCTCAGCGGCTCACGTTGGCGATAACGCCGAAAGCCGCGGAATTAACAATCGTAATCACGAGCGCCTCTACAATACCGGCACTCCGCAAAACCGCAGCAGAACACGATCCGAACACATGCACAGAGCACCATCGCAGAACTCAAACATTTCTTTCGGCAGACGTTGGCGTTTTTTTACGGCGCTTGCCGTGGCCTTATCGGCGCTGGGTGTTTCAATATCCGCTCCCGCCGAAGCCCGTAGCGGCAATGGATCGACCGCCGAGTCTCAAAAACAGACGTCAAGACAAGCGGGGAAACCGTCCGTAAAACGAGCGGCCGCGAAGGCCGCAGCCAGGAACAACTTCCAGCGCGTCGCGGTCCCGGCGGGTCCGCTTCCGCCCACGGTCATGGCGGCGCTCGCGCGTGCGCACGTGCCGCTTTCGTCCGTGAGCGTGGTGGTCGAGCGCATTGGCAGCGCCGGCGTGCCGCTCGTGGCGCTTAATGCGAACCAGCCGATGATGCCCGCGTCCACCATGAAGCTGGTGACGACCTACACTGGCTTGTCGCTGCTCGGACCGGACTATCGCTGGAAAACGACCGCCTACGCCGACGGCGAAGTCGATACCAACGGCATCCTCCACGGCAATCTCTACATCCAGGGCACCGGCGACCCCAAACTCGTGCCGGAAGAGCTGATCGACCTGGTGAACCAGATCCGCCGCAATGGCATTGCCGGGATCGACGGCGCGCTGGTGCTGGACAAACGTTATTTTGATCCATCCACGCGCGATCTCCCCGCCTTCGACGCCGATGAAACCGCGCCCTACAACGTCGGCCCGGACCCGCTCCTGTACGCGTTCAAGTCTCTGTCGTTCACATTGACGCCGAATCCGGAAGGCGGCGTTTCCATCGACGTGTTGCCGCAACTGGCACAGCTTCAGATCGATAACGAACTGCGCGTAACGCGCGGCGCGTGCGCGGGAACATTGCCGGCGGCGTCGCCGAGCGTGGCGCAAACGTCGGGCGGGTTCGTGCAAGCGTCGTTCGTTGGCGACTATCCGCTGCGCTGCGGCTCGCGCACGATCAACGTCGCCGCGCTCGATCACTCCACGTTCTTCGCGGGCGGTTTCCTTGCGTTATGGAAACAGGCGGGCGGCACCTTTGCCGGCGTGACGCGCGAAGGTCCCACGCCTGCCAGCGCACGCCTGGTCGGCACGCATCGCAGCCCGGTGCTGTCGGACATCGTTCGGGACATCAACAAGTTCAGCAATAACGTGATGGCGCGCAATCTGTTCCTGACCATTGGCGCCGCAACCGGAAAACCGCCCGCGACCACGCAAAAGTCGGCGGCGGCAATTACCGCGTTCCTGCATAGGAGCGCATTGCCCATGTCCGGTCTTTATCTCGATAACGGTTCGGGCCTGTCGCGCGAAGAACACATCACGGCGCAGTCGCTCGCCGATCTGCTGACCGCCGCCAACTCGAGCCCGGTCGCGCAGGTCTTCACGGAATCCCTGCCCATTGCCGGCGTGGACGGCACCATGCGCAACCGCCTGACGAACGCGGGCGCGCTCGGCAACGCGCACATCAAGACGGGTACGTTGCGCGACGTTCGGGCAATTGCAGGGTACGTGGGCGCGGCGAACGGCGAGAGCTACGTGGTGGTGAGCTTCATCAACGACCCGCGTTCGGAAGCGGCGCGCGCCGCCCACGATGCGTTGCTCGAATGGGTGTACGAAGGCGCGCGCCGCACGGGATCGATGGAATAAAACCGGCCGGGAACCCACTCTGGCACCGTCCGCAAGCACAGGGAAACCCTCGTAGGAAACATCTCAAAATCTTGCAAAAGATTCGGTAAGCTATTGCCACGCAAGCCGACAGGTACCTCGAAGAGCGGCATGCAGACCACATGACCAGATAAACGAGGAACGAGGAGATGACGCCGATGAAACCCGCCCAAACTATTCCCGCCGCACGCCCCGCTTACTGGCTGCGCGCTGTCCAGACCACAGTGGCGTGCGCGGCGATCGCGGCATTGGCCGCGTGCGGCGGCGGCAGCGACGACAACAATAACAACACGCCGGCGGGCGGCGTGAAGCTGCAGGTCGTGTCATTCGGCGACAGCCTGTCCGATGTCGGCACGTATGCGCCCGTTGCAACCGCGAACTTTGGCGGCGGCCGTTTCACGACGAATCCCGGTCAGGTCTGGACCCAAAGCGTCGCACAGTATTACGGCGATACGCTCACCGCCGCGAACACTGGCGGCTTTGGCGTGCCGCTGCAGGCCGCAAGCGGCCTGGGTTACGCGCAAGGCGGCGCGCGCGTGAAATTGCAGCCGGGCGTGGGCCACGCCACGCCGGGCACGGCGAACGCGGACTTCTCGCAAGCCACGACGATTCCCGTCAACGATCAGGTCTCCCAGTACATCGCGGCGCATGGAACGTTCAGCGCCAACCAGCTCGTGCTGGTGAACGGCGGCGCCAACGACATCTTCTACAACCTGACCGTTGCACAGGCCACGGCCGCCGGGATCCAGGCGCAGGTTGCGGCCGGGACGCTTGCCCCGGCTGCCGCGCTCGCGGCGGGCAACGCCGCGCAGAAGGCCGCGACTGACGCGATCAGCCAGGCGGCTATTGATCTGGCGACAGTTATTGGCCGCGTGGTTCAGGCGGGCGCCACGAACGTGCTGGTATCGAATGTGCCGGACATTGGCGGATCGCCGCAGGGGCTCGCCAGCGCCGATAAAGGCGTGACCCTGTCGCAAGTCACGCAGTTGTTCAACGGCACGCTGCAAGGCGCGCTGCAACAGTCCGGGTTGTTGTCGAAGGTGATTTACGTCGATGCTTACACGTGGATCGACGGCGTTCAGGCCAACTATCAGGCGAACGGTTTTACGGTGTCGAATACGGGCACGGCCTGTAATCTCGCCGCGATGATCGCCGCCGCGACAAAGGCTGGTCAGCCCAATCCGACGGCGTTCGGCACTTCGCTGTTCTGCTCGCCGCAGACCTACACGGTGGCCGGCGCGGATCAGACGTACATGTACGCGGATACCGTGCACCCGACCACGCATCTGTATTCGCTGTTTTCCACTTACGTGCAGCAGCAGATCGCAAAGGCGGGTCTGGGGAAATAAGCTGGTTTTGACGCGGTAAAAAGCAAAACGCCCGGTTCTTTCGAGATCGGGCGTTTTTCATGGCGTGGCGCGGAGTGCGTTTACTTCTCCTCCTCGAACGCCGCCGCCGCGCGACCCAGCCTGTCGTTCACAGCGCTCCATTGCGCCGATACCGGCAGCGTCTCGATCAAGATACGCTCCACGTCCGCCCGATCCAGCTTGCGCAGCAAACCGTACAACTCGCGCGCGTAACTCTGCGGATCGTCGGGCGCGGCGACGAAATGCACATTCGGCGCATCCGCCCATTTCCCCGCGCTCGATGTCCGCGCGACCAGCGCCAGCTTTTTATCGGCGTTGAGCGGATGGGCGGCGAGCAGCGGTTCGAGCGCATCGAATGGCAGCAAGCGCAGCGGCGTGCGCGGCGCGTAATGCGCCTTCAGCGTTCCCGATGCACGCGGCGCACTGGCGTCGGCGCCATCGGGCAGACGCGGCATGGTGCCGATCACGTCCGCGATGTCAGCCGGACTCACGTGCCCCGGCCGCAGCAAGGCCGGAAAACCGCGCGACAAATCCAGGATCGTCGACTCGATACCCACCTTCGCCGGGCCGCCATCGAGTACATGAATGCTCGCGCCGAATTCATCGCGGACGTGCTGCGCCGTGGTCGGGCTGACGTGCCCGAAGCGGTTCGCCGATGGCCCCGCCACGCCGCCGTGACCGTTACGCAAACTGCTGAACGCGGTCAGCAACGCCTGCGCGACCGGATGCGACGGGCAGCGGATCCCGACCGAATCCTGCCCGCCGCTGACCGCCGCGGGCACATGCGGCGCGCGCTTCAGGATCAGCGTGAGCGGGCCGGGCCAGAAGGCATCGATGAGTTTTTGTGCATCGGCGGAAAGCGTCTGGACCCAAAACGCAGGATCGCTGCCGGGCGCCAGATGCACGATCACCGGATGATTCGACGGCCGCCCTTTCGCCGCATAAATCCGCGCGATGGCCTCGGGATTCCCGGCATCGCCGCCCAGCCCGTAGACCGTTTCGGTCGGAAACGCGACCAGTTGGCCGGCGTCGAGCAACGCGGCCGCCTCCGTGATCTGCTCGACGCTGGGCGCTTCGAACGTCATGTGCTCAATCCAGTTGAATGTGCAGCATGCGGGCGCAGTCGCGCGCCGCCGTGCGCACTTCTTCCAGCGTTGCCGCCGTGAAATTCACGTGGCCCATCTTGCGGCCGGGCCGCGCTTCTTCCTTGCCATATAGATGCAGGCGCGCGGCCGGCATCGCGATGACTTCGTGCCACGGCGGCATGTGAGCCTTGGCGCCATCGAACCAGACATCGCCGAGAATATTGAGCATGGCCGCGGGCGAATGCTGACGCGTATCGCCAAGCGGCATGCCGGTCATTGCGCGCACTTGCTGCTCGAACTGGCTGGTGGCGCAGGCATCGACCGTGTAATGACCGGAATTGTGCGGGCGCGGCGCCATTTCGTTGGCGATCAGCGAGCCGTCTTCGAGGATGAAAAATTCCACGCACAACACGCCCACGTAATCCAGTTTCGCCGCAATCGTCAGCGCCGCGTCCTGCGCCTGCGCAACGAGCGCCGCCGATGCGTCAGGCGCGGGCACGACCGTCTTCGCCAGAATCCCGCCGAAGTGCTGATTCTGCGCGAGCGGGAAAACGGCCGATTTGCCGTCGCCAGACCGCGCAATCAGCACGGATACTTCGAATTTCAGCGGCATGCGTTTTTCGAGCACGCACGGCACGCCGGAAAGCGAACCATACGCGGTGCGGACTTCGTCGGCGTTGCGCACGCTCGTCTGGCCCTTGCCGTCGTAACCGAGCCGCGCTGTTTTCAGGATCCCGGGCAACACGGCGTCGATTTCGTCATCGCTCAAGGCGGCCAGCGCCTGCGGCGATTCGATCACCACGTGCGGCGCGACCGGCACGCCCGCGCTCGCGATAAAGCGCTTTTCCGCCACGCGATCCTGCGCGATCGCGACGCACCGGCCGGCCGGGCTGACGAACGTCGTCTTCGCGAGGAAATCGAGGCTGGCGGACGGCACGTTCTCGAATTCCGTCGATACCGCCGCGCACAGGCGCGCGAGTTCGGTGAGCGCGGTTTCGTCGTCGTAGGCGGCGCGGATGTGTTTATCGGCGACGGAACCGGCAGGACTGGTTTCGTCCGGATCGAGCACCGCCACGCGATAGCCCATGGATTGCGCGGCGAAACAGAACATGCGGCCAAGCTGGCCGCCGCCGACCATGCCGAGCCACGCGCCCGGCTGGATGGGAGAACTGGGTTGAGTGTGTGCGTTCATCGTGTGAGGTCGGTCAGCCGGTCGCGGCCGGGAGTGTTTCGTTGGCGCTGGCGCTCGTCGCTTTCCAAAGCGTCTAAAGCGGCGGGAGGACCATTGCATGCGCGGCGTCGTTCTGACGGGCGCGGAAAGCGGCGAGCTTGTCGGCGTAGGCGCTTTGGGTCACGGCGAGCAGGGATACCGCGAACAGCGCCGCATTCGCCGCGCCCGCCTCGCCGATGGCAAACGTCGCGACCGGCACGCCCTTGGGCATCTGCACGATCGAATGCAATGAATCGACGCCCTTCAGGTATTTGCTCGATACCGGCACGCCCAGCACCGGCACCGTGGTCTTGGCGGCGAGCATGCCCGGCAGATGCGCCGCGCCGCCCGCCCCCGCGATGATCGCGGCCAGTCCGCGCGAGCGCGCGCTTTCGGCGTAAGCGAACATTTCGTCGGGCATGCGGTGCGCGGAGACCACCCTCGCCTCGTACGGCACGCCGAAGTCCTGCAGGATCGCGACGGCGTTTTTCATCACGTCCCAGTCGGAACTGGAACCCATCAACACGCCGATCAACGGTGCGTCATGCGTGTGGGCCTGGACTTCGCTCATCGTGCTGCATTCCTGTGGGGTGGTTTGGTTCTGGTCTTCGCTTCATTGCGCGCCGCGTTACGCGAGCGACTGCCCGGTCAGGCGCTGCAACGCCTCTTCGTACTTCTCGGCCGTCTTGGCGATCACGTCGTCCGGCAGCTTCGGCGCCGGCGGCGTCTTGCCCCACGATTGCGTTTCGAGCCAGTCGCGCACGAATTGTTTATCGAATGATGGCGGGTTCGTGCCCACCTTGTAGCCGTCCGCCGGCCAGAATCGCGACGAATCCGCGGTCAGCACTTCGTCCATCAGGAACAGTTCGCCGCGGTTGTCGAGCCCGAATTCGAACTTCGTATCCGCGATGATGATCCCGCGCGTCGCCGCGTACTCGGCCGCTTCCTTGTACAGCTTGATGGAAATATCGCGGATGGTCGCCGACAATTCAGTGCCGATACGGCGTTCCATTTCATCGTAGGTGATGTTTTCGTCGTGATGACCCATTTCGGCTTTTGCGGCCGGCGTGAAAATCGGCTCGGGCAGCTTTTCGGCGTTTTGCAGGCCGGGCGGCAATGCCACGCCGCACACCGAACCCGTCGCCTGATAGTCTTTCCAGCCGCTGCCAGCCAGATAGCCGCGCACCACGGCTTCCACCAGAATCGGCTCAAGGCGCTTCACTACCACGGCGCGGCCTGCGACCTGATCGGCTTCCTCGGCGGACACGACGGTTGCCGGATCGATGCCCGTATTGTGATTCGGCACGATGTGCGAAAGCTTCCCGAACCAGAAATCGGCCATTTGATTCAGCACGCGGCCCTTGTTCGGGATCGGCTCGCCCATGATCACGTCGAACGCGGACAGCCGGTCGGTCGTCACGATCAGGAGCTTGTCGTTGCCGACGGCGTAGTTGTCGCGGACTTTGCCGCGCCCGAGCAGGGGCACCGATTTCAGCGTGGATTCGTACAGCGGGGAATGTTGGGTGGACATCGTCATCTACCGGAAAAGTGCTGCAACGTCTGGCTAAAAAGAGAAACGCAGAGAAAGAGCAAAAAATAAACGAAAAAACCAACGCGCCGTTCCCCGAGGCTTGCGGGAACGGCGGGTTGTGTCGGCTGGTTCCGGCTTGCGGCGGATCAGCCTTGGTACTCATCGATTTTACGTTCGACGCCGGTTGGAAAAGCCGGCGCTCGACCGCGATCCAGCGCCATTGTAAACGCGTCCGGCGGTTGTCTCGAATTTACTCGGGGCGAACCGCCGTGAAATGCGCTTACTTGACGATCTGGGCCAGTTCGCCGGACTTGTACTTTTCGGCGATCTTGTCGAGCGGAACGGGCTTGATCTTGCTTGCCTGGCCTTCGCAGCCGAACTGGACGTAGCGTTCGAGACAGATTTTCTTCGCGGCTTCGCGTGCGGGTTTCAGGTAGTCGCGCGGATCGAATTTCGACGGATTTTCGCCGAAATAGCGGCGGATCGCGCCCGTGATCGCAAGACGCAGGTCGGTATCGATATTCACCTTGCGCACGCCGTGACGAATGCCTTCCTGGATTTCCTCGACCGGCACGCCATAGGTTTCTTTCATGTCGCCGCCAAATTCGCGGATCTCGGCCAGCAGATCCTGCGGCACCGACGACGAACCGTGCATGACCAGGTGCGTGTTCGGAATGCGCTGGTGAATTTCCTTGATGCGTTCGATGGCGAGGATATCGCCTGTCGGTTTCTTGGTGAATTTGTACGCGCCGTGCGACGTGCCGATGGCGATTGCCAGCGCATCGCACTGGGTTTTTTTCACGAAGTCGGCGGCTTGTTCGACGTCGGTGAGCAGTTGCTCGCGGGTCATGGTGCCTTCGGCGCCGTGGCCGTCTTCCTTGTCGCCCTTCATGGTTTCGAGCGAGCCGAGCACGCCGAGTTCGGCTTCCACCGTCACGCCAATGGAGTGCGCCGCCTCGACCACTTTGCGGGACACGTCGACGTTGTACTCGTACGATGCGACGCTTTTGCCGTCGGCTTCGAGCGAGCCGTCCATCATCACGCTGGTGAAACCGCTGCGGATTGCGGCCATGCAAACCGCGGGCGACTGGCCGTGGTCCTGGTGCATGACGACCGGGATGTGCGGATACGACTCGACTGCCGCTTCGATCAGATGGCGCAGGAATGCCTCACCGGCATATTTCCGCGCACCCGCCGAGGCTTGCATGATGACCGGCGCATTGACTTCGTCGGCGGCGGCCATGATGGCCTGGACCTGCTCAAGGTTGTTCACGTTGAACGCCGGGAGCGCGTAGCCGTTTTCAGCCGCGTGATCCAGCAGTTGTCGCATTGATACGAGAGGCATTGTCTAACTCCTTAAGATGAAACGAATTTTTCTGTCTTGGTTTATCTTTTTCTTGCCTGCGGCGGCTTGGGGGTTTTGCTGCCTGCCAGCCCTGGTTTTGTATTATTTTAGCCCGGTGCCACGGCGCGATTTACGCGGTTGCGTACGGTTTGGCGCATTTTGATTAGGTTTTTACGGGAATCTCATCGGGGCGAGGTGCCATTTGGCATGGCGGCCTACGTTTTTGTTGGGGATTGGATTTTTGTGGGTTTAGTCAATGCCGGGTTGCTGCTTTTTATGCCTTCGCACGTTCCCTGTTCGCTGATTTCTTTAGCACTATTAGCCACTGTCCGTGGCGGGACTTCATTTCTTTTTCCAACGGCGAAAAAGAAACGAAGCAAAGAAAACGCCTTCCAACCGCTAATTCTTAAAGAGACCAAGCGTGCAGTTTCATCTGCTTGGGACTTCAAAAGAACCCTCGACGCCATAACCACCAACACCTGAAACCCTTCCCCTCCGTATCCCTACATCCACACGCTTCGCCACCAGTGTTCGTGGCATCAATCCGGAAATCCACACCAGCGAATACTTTTCGCCACCAGGCAGCCAGGCGTAGCCATCACTCGCATCATAAGCAATAACAAAAGCCCAAAAAATCAAAAAACTCGAAGCACCAACAGTTCAACCAGCCTCTCAATCAACGGCGCAAAACGGGCGACGGCGGCGGCCCGCCGCCGATTGGGCCGTGGATCTTGCCCGAGAGCGCTGGTGGCGAAGCGTGTGGATGTAGGGATACGGAGGGGGAGGGTTTCAGGTGTTGGTGGTTATGGCGTCGAGGGTTCTTTTGAAGTCCCAAGCAGATGAAACTGCACGCTTGGTCTCTTTAAGAATTAGCGGTTGGAAGGCGTTTTCTTTGCTTCGTTTCTTTTTCGCCGTTGGAAAAAGAAATGAAGTCCCGCCACGGACAGTGGCCAACAGTGCTAAAGAGGAACAACGCACAGGGACCGCGCGAAAGCAAAAACAGCAGGCTCCCAACCCCAAGCGCCAGCGCCCCTAGAACGGGTCTCCCACCCTGACAATTTTCATCGCGTTGGTACCGCCGGCTTGCCCCATCGGCTCCCCGACGGTCAAGACCACCATATCGCCGCGCGCCGCGTACCCTTTGGAAACAACCACTTCCAGCGCTTGCTGAAGCGCAACATCGCGATCGGTGTTCGTATCCAGGTGCAACGAAGTAACATTCCGATAAAGCGCCATAGTGCGCTCACTGCCAATCCGCGGCGTTAAAGCAAAAATCGGCACATGCGACCAATGCCGCGACATCCAGAGCGCCGTCGCGCCTGACTCAGTCAGCGCCACAATCGCCTTCGCACCCAGGTGATAAGCGGTGAACAACGCGCCCATCGCAATCGATTGATCGATCCGCGTGAACGTCCGGTCCAGGAAATCCTTGTCCAGCTCACTCTGCTCCGACTTCTCCGCCTCAAGACAAATCGCCGCCATCGTCTCAATGGTCGTCACCGGATATTTCCCCGCGGCCGTCTCCGCCGACAACATCACAGCATCCGTCCCGTCCAGCACGGCATTCGCCACATCCGATACCTCCGCGCGCGTGGGCACCGGCGCGTGAATCATCGACTCCATCATCTGCGTGGCAGTAATCACGAACTTGTTGGACTCGCGCGCCATCCGGATCATGCGCTTTTGCAACGCCGGAACCGCCGCATTCCCCACTTCCACAGCCAGATCGCCACGGGCAACCATGATGCCGTCGGATGCGTCGAGAATCCCCTGCAACGCCGGAATAGCCTCCGCGCGCTCGATCTTCGCAATCATCTTCGGCTTGATGCCGTAAGGCGCGCCCGCAATATTCGCCAGTTGCCGCGCCATTTCCATGTCCGTGGCGTTCTTCGGAAACGATACCGCCACAAAATCCGCGCCCAGCGACATCGCGGTCTTGATGTCCTCCATGTCCTTCTCGGTCAACGCCGGCGCTGTCAAACCGCCGCCCTGCCGGTTGATACCCTTGTTGTTCGAAAGGTCGCCGCCCACTTTCACAGTCGTGTGAATCTCTTCGCCAATCACGCGCACCACGTCGAGCACGATCAGGCCGTCGTTGAGCAACAGCACGTCGCCGCCACGCAGATCGCGCGGCAGATCCGGATAGTCGAGGCCTACGCGTTCGTCGTTACCAAGCTCGCAGCGTGCGTCGAGAATGAACGGGTTGCCCGCAATCAACGTGACCTTGCCATTCTCGAACTTGCCCACGCGGATCTTCGGGCCTTGCAGGTCCGCCATCAGCGCAACTTCGCGGCCACATTGCTTCGCTGCGTCGCGAACGTATTGCGCACGCTGGCGATGGTCGTCGGCAGTACCGTGCGAAAAGTTGAAACGGACCACGTCGAGCCCGGCCTGGATCATCTGCAACAGGATCTCGGGGGAACTGGAAGCCGGGCCAATGGTGGCGACAATCTTTGTAGCGCGATGCATGGAATTCCTCGTCTGGGTGGTATCGCCTGAAACAGCGCTGCGAGTACGGTGTGCCGACGGGGATACAAATGTCTCCGCCTGCGAACGCGCGCCGGATCGTGCCAGCGTCGCTTTTTGATGGCTATTCGATAACTGCCCGGGGCCCGGAATCAGCGACGCAGCACTCGCGCCGCCAATCATGACCGCCGTTTCCTTCTTCAACTTGCCGCCACGCCGGGCCGGCGCGCGGGCCGTACGCTTCGGCCTGGGCGCAGCCGCGCCGGACTCGTCCTCCGCGGACGGGGAAGACAGCGCTTCAGCCGCGCGGGCATGGCGGGCCGCCTCGCCCACACTGCCCTCCACGTCTTCCACCATCTTCTCCGCCAGTTCTTCCACGGCCAATACAGAACGCTCGCTATCCGACTCCGACGTGGCTTTTGTCATTGGATCAAGCCCGCGATTCGAGGACTTCCACCGCCGGTAACGTTTTGCCTTCCAGGAATTCCAGGAACGCGCCGCCGCCCGTCGAGATGTATGAAATCTTGTCGTGGATGCCGTATTTCTGGATGGCGGCGAGCGTATCGCCGCCGCCCGCAATCGAGAACGCCGACGAGTTGGCGATGGCATCCGCCAACGTCTTTGTGCCGTTGCCGAACTGATCGAATTCGAATACGCCGACCGGACCGTTCCACACAATCGTGCCGGCTTTTTCCAGTTGCGCGGCGAGCGCCTTGGCGGTGTCCGGGCCAATATCGAGGATCAGGTCATCGTCCTGAACCTGATCGACGGCCTTCGTTTCCGCCTTCGCGGTCGCGGCAAATTCCTTCGCGGTCACAACGTCGCTCGGAATTGGCACCGATGCCCCGCGTGCCCGCGCTTCGCTGATGATGGTCTTGGCTTCATCGACGAGATCCTTTTCCGCCAGCGACTTGCCGATCTTCAAGCCGGAAGCCAGCATGAAGGTGTTTGCAATCCCGCCGCCCACGATCAACTGGTCCACTTTTTCGGCCAGCGACTTGAGGATGGTGAGTTTCGTGGAGACCTTCGATCCCGCCACGATTGCGACCAGCGGACGCTTCGGCTCGCCGAGCGCCTTGCCCAGCGCATCGAGTTCAGCCGCGAGCAGCGGACCGGCGCACGCCACGGGCGCATATTTCGCTATGCCGTGCGTGGTCGCCTCCGCCCGATGCGCCGTACCAAACGCGTCGTTCACGTAGATATCGCAGAGTTTGGCGAGCTTCTGTGACAACGCGTCGTCGTTCTTCTTCTCACCCTTGTTGCAGCGGCAGTTCTCGAGCAGCACGACCTGGCCTGGCTGGACCTGCACGCCGTCGACCCAATCGGCGACCAGCGGCACTTCGCGGCCGAGCAGTTCGCCAAGACGCGCGGCTACCGGCGCGAGCGAGTCCTCGGGCTTGAACTGGCCTTCCGTTGGCCGGCCGAGATGCGAGGTGACCATCACGGCCGCTCCCGCTGCGAGCGCCTTCTGTATGGCCGGGACCGATGCGCGCACGCGCGTGTCTTCGGTGATGTTGCCCTGGTCGTCTTGCGGCACGTTGAGATCGGCACGGATGAAAACACGTTTGCCGGACACTTTGCCTTCGGCGATCAAATCGGTGAAACGCAGTACTTTCGTCATGGGAGTCAGCGCGTAAGCGGGTGAAGGGAAAGCGGTTCGGGCGATTGACTTTGCAAGCCAGCATCAAGGACTTGCTGCTCGCGAGGAATGCTACGGGGAAATTGAAGCTGACGCGGCGTGCTGGCGTTCGAACGGCTCAAGCAAGCCGGGTGCGGGACATGAAGCGAATCGCGCGGCCGCTTGCGCCGGCGACGGATGCGTCGAAACGGCGAAGCGTGGCAACGGAGAACGAAGCGGGTGAAGCTCTTGTGCGGTGACTGCCGAATACACGTTCGACCTCATTGGATACGACAGCAAGAAGGCCATTTTAACCGATACCCACCGGCCGCCAACGCCGCCAACGCAAATCCCCGGGATTCGGGATAGCCGACAATGCCCCGAGAAAATCATGCTGCGACGCACCATCGCAATGAGTCGATTCTCGATGTACTGCTTATGGTCAGGCGAACAAGCGCAACGCGGTAAACACGACCATGCCCACGACGATTGTCCCGAGCATGCTCCGCCGCCACAAAAACCACGCGAGGCCGCACAGCGACGCGTACAGCGCATGGTTCGAAAACGCGATGGAAAGTCCGTTCGGTGTGGAAAGCAAGTCAGGCACGACGACCGAGACGAGCGCCGCAGCAGGCGCGTAGCGCAATGCACGCTGCACGCGTTCGGGCAGGATCATGCGTTCCCCGCCGATCAGGAAAAGCGCGCGCGTGAAGCCGGTGATCAGCGCCATGCCCGCGATGGCGAGCCATACCTGAGCGGTGGTCATCGGATGCTCCGGGATTTTTTGGAGCCATCGAGTGCGGCGCGCGGCGGCACCCTGGTGATCGGGTTTTCAGGCGGCAAGCTTCCTGTTACTGCTTTTGTCGTGGCGCGTGCGCCCATCTTCTCCGCCATCAGGTCCGCGAACGTTCCGGCCAGCAAGGCCGAGACGACCGCCAAAGGCAACGACAGCCGATAAGGCAAATCCAGCGTAATCAGCGCAATCACGCTTGCCACGCCCACGGCGGCAAGCGTAGAGCGCGTGGCGATTGCCGAAACAATGAGCGGAATCAGCGCGAGCGTGCCGGCGAGTTCGAGGCCCCAGTTATCGGGGAAAAGGCTGGCAAGCAGGATTCCCGCGATTGACGACACTTGCCACGACGACCAGCTCGTCGCCGCCATGCCCCAGAAAAACGCCTCCTTGCCGGGCTGATAGCCGACCGGGAAATTGCGCTTCGAGAACATCAAATAGATGATGTCGCCATTGAAATAGCCGAGCACGAGGCGGCGTCGCAGCGGCAGATAGCCGAAATGCGGCGCGAGGCCCGCGCTGAAAATCACGAAACGCAAGTTGACCATGGCGGCGGTCAGGAGGATGGTCCAGAGCGGCAGCTTTGCGGCGAAGAGCGGCAACACAGCAAGTTGCGACGAACCGGCGTAAGCCGCGAGCGACATGCCGAGCGCCTGCGGCACGGTGAGCACCGACTTCGCCATTGCGATACCGGTGACGAGACCCCACGAGAACGTTGCCGGGACGGCGGGAGAAAGCGTTTTGACGCCGTCTATGAAGGCGCGTCGATTGAGGTCTGACAGCCGGTCGAACATGAAGTGAGTGCGGGTTGAGTGCGCGACGGCTGACGGATCGGACCGCGATAAGCCTGAATTCCGCCGGAAATCAAGCCGGTTCGCTTCCATTACGGCGTTTTCCGCGCTCTGAGCGGCGGCCGGAAGCGCAGCCGGAGCGCATCGCGTGATGGCGAAAGGCGAATTATAGCGTCGTGAAAGGCGCCAAATGGCCGACAGCGCCCATTTTTTAATCGAAAAGACGCTAAAATAACGGTCTTTGGTCGTCTGGCCGCGTGCCGGTTTTGCATCGAAATCCGGCTTCCCGTGCACTCGTGGAACCGCGCTGGCGACCCATTCAAACACGTGCACAACACTCGCCAGGAGAAACGTATGTCAATGGCCGACCGCGACGGCAAGATCTGGATGGATGGCAAGCTGATCGACTGGCGCGACGCCAACATCCATGTGCTCACCCACACGCTGCACTACGGCATGGGCGTTTTCGAGGGCGTGCGTGCCTACAAGACCGGCAACGGCACGTCGATCTTTCGCCTCAAGGATCACACCAAGCGGCTGCTCAATTCCGCCAAGATCTTCCAGATGGAAGTCCCGTTCGACCACGCCACGCTTGAAGCCGCGCAGCTCGAAGTGGTCGGCGTGAACAAACTCGAATCCTGCTATATCCGCCCGATCATCTGGGTGGGATCGGAGAAGCTCGGGGTATCGGCGAAGGGCAACACCATTCACGTCGCGATCGCCGCGTGGCCGTGGGGCGCCTATCTTGGCGACGACGGCATTGCGAAGGGCATCCGCGTGAAAACGTCATCGTTCACGCGTCATCATGTGAACGTGTCCATGGTTCGCGCGAAGGCGTCCGGCTGGTACGTGAACTCCATCCTCGCGAATCAGGAAGCCATCACGGACGGCTACGACGAAGCGCTGCTGCTCGACGTGGATGGCTACGTCTCCGAAGGCTCCGGCGAAAACTTCTTCCTGGTGAACAACGGCAAACTCTATACGCCGGATCTGGCGTCGTGCCTTGACGGCATCACGCGCGACACGGTCATCACGCTCGCACGCGACTTCGGCATTCCGGTGATCGAGAAGCGCATCACCCGCGACGAGGTTTATACCTGCGACGAAGCCTTCTTCACCGGCACGGCCGCCGAAGTCACGCCAATCCGGGAACTGGACAATCGCACTATCGGCGAAGGCAAGCGCGGGCCGGTCACGGAGAAACTGCAAAGCGCTTTCTTCGATATCGTGAGCGGCAAGAACGAGAAGTACGCGGACTGGCTGTCGGCGGTCAAGTAAATATCACGCATGATGTGCGGCGGCGAACCGGCGGTAGAAACGGTTCGCCGCGTCCCCAGAATAGAACTTAGAAACGAACCCGAACGAGATTCCTGATGAGTGAACTGAAGAGCGAACTGAAGGAAATGCCGCTGGTGCAGTTGTCGGCGAAAGACGTGCCGGCGTTCTGCCCGAATCCCAACATGCCGCGCTGGAGCACGCACCCGCGCGTGTTTCTCGATATCTCGCACGGCGAAGCACGTTGCCCATATTGCGGCACGCGCTACAAGCTGAAAGACGGCGAAACGATCAAGGGTCACTGACCACGTTGCTTGCCGCAGGCCGAATATTTAGCGACGGCCTGGGGCAAATGATCCGCGGCGGCGCAAGCGGCTACACGCTTTATCGTTTATCACGCACATACGCGCTGTCATGTCCGGCGGCTTTCCCGGACATGACAGCCTACCTCGACGTCCGGCGCGCATCGCACCAGGCGCCAACCACCCCATTTGTACCGGCCAGCAAACGCTTAACGGCTTAGGCTGCGTCATTTTCGAGATTGGAATCTAAATAGATGCGTCGCGCGTTGGTTATCGCCCCGAACTGGATTGGTGACGCATTGATGGCGCAGCCGCTGTTTTCGCTGCTCAAGAAACTGCATCCGCGCATTGTCATCGACGCTGTCGCGCCCGCCTGGGTCGCGCCGGTGCTGGAGCGCATGCCCGAGATCCACGATGTCTACGCCACCGATCTCGCTCACGGCAAGCTGCAAATGCTGCGCCGGTGGCAACTCGCGAGCGACCTGCGCGACGTTGGCTACGACGCCGCGTATGTGCTGCCGAATTCGTTCAAATCGGCGCTGATTCCGTGGATGGCCGGCATCAACCTGCGCGTGGGCTACAAGGGCGAAAGCCGATACGGCCTGCTCAACGTGCGGCATGCGAATCCGCAAAAAGACCAGCGCCCACCGATGGTCAACCAGTACGCCGCTCTCGCCTACGCACCGGGCGCGAAGCTGCCGTGGCTGCAGGAAAACGCGACCGTTTCCATGCCCGTGCCGCGTCTCGATCTCGACCTGAACGAAGCCGCGCGTGTTTCCACGCGCTTCAATCTCGATACCCGCGCGCCGCTCGTTGTATTTTGTCCCGGCGCGGAGTTTGGTCCGGCCAAACGCTGGCCGCCGGAGCATTTTGCATCGCTTGCGCAATTCATCGCGCAGTCGTTTCCGTATGCCCGCATTGTGGCGCTCGGCTCGCCGAAAGATGCGCCAATCGCGCAGGCAATCGCAGACCGCGCGCCGAACGTGCGCAACCTGTGCGGCCAGACATCGCTGGGCGAAGCGTGCGCGCTGATTTCGCGTGCAAGCGCCGTGGTCACCAACGATTCCGGCCTGATGCACGTCGCCGCCGCGTTGCGCCGCCCGCTGGTCGCGGTGTTCGGCTCGACCGACCCGCGCCACACGCCGCCCCTCTCCGACCTCGCAAAGGTACAATGGTTGCACCTCGAATGCAGTCCGTGCTTTGCCCGCGAGTGTCCGCTGGGTCATCTGAACTGCCTGCGCGAACTCGGCGCGGACCAGGTTTTCGGCGATCTGCGCGGCATGTTGATGACGCAGCGTGGCTGATGCAGCGTGCTTGGTGCCGCATGAAGCCCGCTTTAAAGCCCGCTTCACATAACTTCGTCAAAGTCGCCTGATCGAGCCACAGCGCCGGGACGCATGACGGCCTGCATTGATCGGCCGCGCACGTTGCCGTCCTCATGCGAGCGCCGACACGCCAATGCCACCCGAGCGGGGGCATGCTTTTGAAACTTGACCGAACCGTGGCGTCTTTTGTCCGCAAAACACTGGGCGCCGTGCATCGAACGTTAGAGACCCACTAGCCATGCCACGTTTTGCCCGCCTCTTCGAAGCTGCCGCCGATACCCTCAACGCCTACTACCAGGCCGTTTCGGAGGGCAATATCGACAGCGTGATGGCGCTCTGGATCGACGAGGAATTCGCCACGTTCATCTGTTCGGACGGCTCGCACCTGAGCGGCCTCGACAGCATTCGCGCAGGTCTTGCCGCGCAACTCGAACTCCAGCCGGTGACCGTGGAGCCGCTCGATATCCGCGTCTACGACAGCCTTGGCACCGTGGTCTACGCGATCGCGGAAGCACATCAGTCCGCCGAACCGGGCAGCACGCCGGTGATGGTTTTCAGCACCTATGTAATGGTTCATGAACGTGGGGAATGGCGCATAGCGCATATCCACGCGAGTGCGATGCCAGACGAAGCCGCCGGTCAGGTTGCCGCCAAAATGCGTCATGGGCAGGGTCCGCTGCATTGAAACGGCCTTCGCGGTGCGTTGCGCTGGAACGCTGGAACGCGGAGAAGTCCATGAATGGTTTGAGGAACGCTCGCCGGAAGGTGTTCATGGACTTGCCTACACCTATTGCCAAGCTGGTATTCAAGTTCGATCTCGTTCTATAGCGCGCCATGAAACGCGGTTCATCTCACCTCATTGCTCCCGGCCCGGCGCGCGCGACGGCATCGGACGGTGATGCGCCCTCAACGCCCTCGGCTGTGGATGCGATTGTCGATCCGTTGGTCGACCTGCTGTACCAGGCGCCGCGATGGCTGCCGACCGCTCACGCGCAGACCATCGTGCCCGCGTTGTTCGCGCGCCGGCCAATGGTGGAATACAGAAGGGAACGATGGACCACGCCGGATGGCGATTTCATCGATCTTGACTGGCTCGACAAGGCCGGTAGCAATGCTGCCGATACCGCGCAATCACAGCCCCAGGCGCCGCTTTTTGTCCTCTTCCATGGCCTCGAAGGCAGTTCGGATTCCCACTACGCGCGCGTATTGATGGCCGAAGCCCAGGCGCGCGGCTGGCTTGGCGTCGTGCCGCATTTTCGAAGCTGCAGCGGTTCAATGAATCTCCTGCCGCGCTTCTACCATCTCGCCGACAGCGCCGAAGTCGACTGGATCCTGCGCCGGCTGAAGGCGCAGCACAAAGGGCCGGTGGTCGCGGCGGGTGTTTCGCTGGGCGGCAACGTGTTGTTACGATGGCTTTGCGAGCAGGAACAGGACGCGAGCGCCATTCTCGATGCCGCCGCCGCGATCTCCGCGCCGCTCGACGTGCACGCCGGCGGCCACGCGATATCGCAGGGATTCGGCATGGTGTACACCCGCAGTTTCCTCAAGACGCTCAAGAGCAAGGCGCTCGCAAAACTCGATCAGTACCCTGGCCTCTTCGACCGCGACGCCATGCTGGCCGCCCGCACCATGCATGCATTCGACAACGCCGTCACCGCGCCAGTCCACGGTTTCCGCGATACCGACGACTATTGGACCCGCGCCACCACGGGGCCGTTTTTGCCGCGCATCGCGGCGCCCACGCTCGTGCTGAACGCGCGCAACGATCCGTTCTTGCCCGGACGCGTGCTGCCATCGGTGACGGAAGTATCCGCCGCGGTCACGCTCGACCAGCCCGCGCACGGCGGCCACGTCGGATTCATGACCGGGCCGTTTCCGGGACGTATCGACTGGTTATCGCAGCGGGTTTTCGGCTACTTGCAGACGCATGTGCGGCAAGTCGCGGCGGCTTCGGCCAACACGGATTCCACGCATGGATGAGATCGTCAAGCAGGCGCTGGCCAAATGGCCGAATGTCCCGCATTGCACCGGCTGGCTGCTGCTCGACCGTCGCGGCCAGTGGCGCATGCGCGACGACGCCACGCAAGCGGCGGGTTTGCCCGGCGATATCATCCGCCACGACGCGCTTCTGGGCTTTATCAACCGTAATTACGCCGCCGATGAAACCGGTCAGTGGTTCTTCCAGAACGGTCCGCAGCGCGTGTATGTGGAACTGGGTTATACCCCATGGATCGTGCGGCTGGCCGCAACAGACGGCGCGCTCAAGCTGACCGATCACGCGGGTGGCGCGTTCGAGCCGTCCGAAGCGTGGCTGGACGATCAGGGAAATGTGCTTTTTTCGGCTGGGTCACGAATCGCAGCGCTGCACGATCACGACCTTGATATGTTTGCATCGCACGCGGAATTCAGTGAAGACGGTGGCGTTTTCCACTTCGCGCCGGGCCTGGATTTGCCTTTGCAGCCCATCTCGCGCAAAGACGTGGCAGGACGCTTCGGCTTCGTCACCAGTCCGGCGGCGAAAGCGGCGGCCTAGCTGTCGTCCTTTTCCATCTCGCGCTCTTCCTTGTAGCGCGTCTCGAAGTCGCGCAGCCGCGCGGATATCGTCGATAAATCGTAGAAACCCGCGTTCTTCAGATCGCGCGCGGCCTGCAACTGCCGGATCGCCGAAGGCCACGCGCCATCCAGCGCGAGCTTTTCCGCCATCGCGCGATGCTGCTGCATCGGGTCGTTCGCGCCCGCGCTCGCTTGCGCCAGGTATCGCCACCAGTCGGGCTGATTGGGGTCATCGCGCGTCTCGCGGCGAGCCAGCGCCTGCGCTTCGGCAAAACGGCGCGCCGATAACAACGCCTGCAAATGCGCTTCGATAGCCGCGTGCGATGCCGGCCAACGCGCCTGGGCGATATCGGCGAGATGGATCGCTTCGTTGTCGTGACCGGCGAGGCGCGCGATATCGGCGGCGAGGACATCGAGGCTTGGCGAACTGCGAACTTGCGGACGCTTCGCCGCGACCGTGCCCAGGTTCACGACGTTGGCAGGAGATTTCGACACGGCATTCAGCGACGCCAGCGCCGCGCTCGCGGGCGAAGCGACATCGATTGATAGCGGCGGCGGGATGGAGTTGTTAGTGTTGCTGACGGTAGCCGTTTTCGGTTCCCCCGAAGCGAGACGATCCTCTTGTGCCGATTCCGCGTCGAACACTTTCCGAGCTTCGGCCAGCGATGTGTTCGCGGCATCGTAGTCGCACTGAAGCGTCTGCGCGAGCGCGATCCCGTACCAGTTCGCGGCCACGTTCAGCGCCGTCTGATCCTCGATTTCAGCGCGCAACCGGCTCGCGACATCGCGATATTCGCTCGTTGAATTGACCTGCAGCACGCGTGCGCGCGCTCGCACGAAACCGTATTCCGGATCCTGCTGCGGCTGCCGGTAGGCCACCCGGCGCGCGCGATCCTCCATGTCGGCCATGCGCTCGCCCGTCAGCGGATGCGTGCGCAGATACGGCGGCACGCCGTTGTCGCCCATCGCGGTGCGGTCGAGCCGGGCGAAAAACGAGACCATTGCGTACGGATCGTAGCCCGCCGCGCTCAGCATCTGGAAGCCGACGCGATCCGCTTCGTGTTCAGCCGAACGTGAAAAGCGCAGCTGGTTATCGAGCGCGAAGGCCTGGCCGCCCATCGCGATTCCCATTCCCAGGTCGCCGCTGTGCGCCACCACGCCCGCGAGCACGCCGAACAACATCGCCGCGATCGCCGCGTAGCCGCTGCGTTCGCTGGAACCGATCATCCGCGCGATGTGCCGCTGCAGCACGTGTCCCATCTCGTGCCCGACCACCGACGCCAGTTCCGACTCTGTCTGGGTCGTCGCGATCAGCCCCGTGTTCACGCCGATAAAACCGCCGGGCATGGAGAACGCGTTGATCTGCGCGTCGCGCACGGGAAAGAGATCGAAGTCCGGCAGATAGCCGCCGATGTATTGCGTCGCCGCAGCCGCCGACAAACGCGCGGCGATCGAATTCAGGTAATCGCGAATGAGCCAGTCATCGAGATAATCCGGATCGCGCCGTAGATCGCGCATCAGGCGTTCACCGAGACGGCGTTCGGCTTGTGGCGTGAGCGCGCCGCCGGAGCCATCGCCGAGATCGGGGAGTTGGAGCGCGTTCATCGACGCCTGGAGACCCGCTTTCTCACCCGGCCGATTGGCGAAGCGCGCGGCAGCGCCGCCATAGAGGCCGAAGACGTTGGCGTCGATAGTCGCGCTCGGTGTAGTCAGCGAATCGCTGGAAGCCGCTGCGGGTTGTGCCTGTGTTTGCGCCGGTATTTGTGCCGATGTTTGTGCGAAAGCGCCGTGAGGCAGGCCCACGGTCAGGCACAACACGACTGTGATCAGGCGGTTTGGACGCATGGCAAGCTTTGCTATACGGATGGCCGGATGCATGGGCCGGAAAGGCTTATCGTAGCAGCGTGAGCGCGCGTGGACCACCCGCACGCCGCTGGTATCATGAGCGCGATGCAAGGAGAATTCATGTCCGGACTTACACATTTCGACGCTTCTGGCGAAGCGCACATGGTCGATGTCGGCGACAAAAGCGAAACGCGGCGGATTGCAATTGCGCGCGGCTCCATCGCGATGCTGCCTGCCACGCTCGCGCTGATCCGCGACGGCAAAGCCAAGAAAGGCGACGTGCTCGGCGTTGCACGGATTGCCGCGATCCAGGGCGCGAAGCGCACGTCGGACCTGATCCCGCTATGCCATCCGCTGGCGCTCACGCGCGTGGCGGTGGATTTTTCCATCGATGAGACATTGCCCGGCGTGCATTGCGAAGTGCGCGTTGAAACGGTCGGGCGGACCGGCGTGGAGATGGAAGCACTGACGGCCGTGCAGGTCGGGCTGTTGACGGTTTATGACATGTGCAAGGCGGTGGATCGGGGGATGACGATCACCGATGTGAAGGTCTTGGAAAAGCATGGAGGGAAATCGGGGGATTGGGTAGCGAAGGAACAGCACCTTCCTCGTTGATTTCGGTTCGGAAAGACCAAGGCCGTTCCAGCTTGCGCTGGAACGGCCTTGGTCTATTTCCACACGGTGATTTCAGGAATCAGATCTCGTCACTCATCGTCATCGTCATCGCTTTCATCCGTCTCCGATGCCGCCGGCACGCCATACAGCTTCACCAGTTCCGCCTTGAACGCCGCGACCGGCTTGCCCTGCTCATCGAGCGACTTGAACACCGACTCCAGTTGTGTCGGCCAGTCGTGCAGCTCGGTCGCGAAAATCTTCAGCCGCGCCACGGTATCGAGCGCGTCCTGATTCTGACCGGCCAGCGCCTGCAGCACGGCGTATCGACGCAAGACGGTTTCTCCCGGCAACAGCGCGATCGCCTGACGATGCCTGTCGAGCTTGCTGGCAAGATCCTGGCCGTTCATGGGCAGCAACGTAGCCGCACCATATTCGCCCCACGCTCGAAACAGGAACGATGGATCCGCCGCGTACTGCTCTGCGGGCCGCGCACCGTAATACAGCACTTCCGCGCGGTTGTAATCGCGAAGCACCGGATAAAGCGAAAGCAGGCCGAGGACAACCAGCACAGCATAAAGCCCGAACGAAAACGAGCGCGAAACCAGTCGCAAAGGCCGCGTTTCGAGCAAGCCAAAAATCAGCATGGCGGGCATCAGATAAAACATGTACTGCTGCGGGTATTCGACAAGCGCGTGCATTGTCAGAACACCGAGCAACGCGAGCGCAAAAATCCGCGCAGGCGTATGCGGCGCGCGCAGCACACGCACGAGCCAGCCAATCACGCCGAACAACACGATCGCCAAGCCAAGCAAACCGGTTTTGGCGAGCAGATCGATGAAGATATCGTGCGAATTATTCGCGATCTCCACACCGCCGAGTTCACGCACAAACTCGAACTGATGCAGCGGAAATTCGCCCCAGCCCACACCCAGCAACGGATGCGTCAAGAACATGGTCCAGCCGTATTTCCACAGCGCGAGGCGCGGCGCGATCTGGTTCGCGTCCTGCATGCGCTCCGCCGCCGACTGTCCCAGTTCAAGCTGATAGCGCACGTTCGCCCATCGGATCGCGGCGTTCACCGCGAAGAACAGCACCAGCAGCACGACGGGAACCAGCCATGCGCGCGCCTTATGTTTGGCAGCATCGCTCGCGGGCGCGTCGGGATCGTCGGCGGCGCTCGGGCGGCCCTGGATCAAGGCCATCCATAAACCGGCAACCACGATCACGCCCATCTGCAACCACGGACCACGCGATACCGTCAGCGCAAGCCCCGCAGAAAATATCGCGGAGAGCGCGAACCATACGACCACAGGCAAGCGCCGCGTCTGTACCAGATAAAGCGCCCCTGCGGTCGCGAACGCGATGTACGTAGCAAGGTGATTCGCCTGCGCCATGTTGCCGAACGGCCGGCGCTCAATGCTCACGTTGTAGGCGACCACGAACGGCGAAAACTTCGCTTCCATATGAAAGAGTTGCACGACCTGGCAGAACACGGCGAACAGGCCGCCCACGATCAACGCCGACGCGCCCCAGCGCAACGCTTTCTCGGCCATTCCGGCGCGCACGAAGCCATATCCGGTATGCACGGCAATAAACGACGCCAGCAGATAACCGCCGCCGAGCCAGTTCATGGAGGGCTGCGCGACCGGAAGTACAACTGTCTGCGCCACAAGCAAAAGCCCGAGCACGAGCGGCATCAACGCGATGAGTGGCGTCGCGAACGCCACACGCGGCTCGGACAAGCGCACGACCAGCGCCATTCCGGCGCCGAGCGCGAGGAACAACCCGAACGCGCTGTACTCGGCGTAGAAGGTCGGAATGGGATACGTATGGTTGACGACTGCAAATGGAATCGTCAGCGCCAGACAGAGGACGGAAAGAGTAAGGTAGCGCGCGATATTTGAAGGCATGAGGGGTCGGGAACGTCGGCAACCGGCGCACTATACAAAAAATTACTCATGCTGTGCGGCGCCCGGCATGAAATGCGCTGAAATCGCGGTCGATCGTTAGAAATCCGTGGCGCTTTCGGCAAAACAGAGAAGCTGAACGCAATCCGCGTGCTCGCTTTCAAATCGAATCAGCGATTACGGTTTCATGCGGTCAGCCTTTTCAGCACGATCTAACCGGCGTGGAACTTAAGCGCGGCATTCTGGCGGTGCAAGATTCGGCGCCAACGTCGCTGCTTCGGATGGCAACGGGCCTGCACCCGGCGCTGGCAACGACGACGATGATTTCGTCGCGGCGAAGCATTCCCAAGTTATAGATCCCGCCTGGACCGAACCCTTCGTCAAAGCCGTTCGCGCGGTCGGCGCTTCGGCGTTATCGGGCGTGGACGGCACCAGAACGATTGTGTTCGATCCGGCGGGCGCTACACGCGTGGAATATGCAATGGTGATCTGGCCGTTGTCTTCATCCACGTGAATGGATTCCACGTTACGCGTGCCTGGCGGCGTGGAATATCCGCCGCCCAGATCAGATCCGCTCGCGGCATTTTCGGCCACGGCCAACCGCGCTGAAGACGCGAGCGACAACCCCTCTCCCACCCGGCTGCGCGCCAGATAATCCTGATACGCCGGAATCGCATACGCCGCGACCACCCCCACAATTGCCAACACGATCATCAACTCGATCAGCGTAAAACCCAGCCCCAAGCGCTTCTTTTTATCCCGCGCCAATAGCCGCCGAAACCACGACTGGCCTTCCGTGATGCTCTTGAACCCGCACACCGCTACTGTCATTGCTGAACTCCCAAAAGGACGAAGCGTCTGGCTGCGTGATGCAATCCAGACGCTTCGATCTTATTGAGCCCGGCAAGGCCCTGACAGTCAGCCAAACGGCCAACGCTTCACGGCAAAATCAGTGTGCGGCGTTGGATTGCGCGGCCCGCCCGCGCTTGCGGAAGAACCAGCCAACCGCCAGCACCAGCACAGCCCCCGCAATGTGCGCGGCGTACTCCGCGCTCGGCACGTTCAGCGCGGGCCAGCGGTCAATAAACGGATCGCCAATGATCAACCCGCCCGCGATCCATCCGAGCAACCCGGCGCCGAGCGCGATCACGATCGGGAATTTATCGATCAGCTTCAACACAAGCGTGCTGCCCCACACGATCAGCGGAATGCTCACGAGCAAGCCGAAGATCACGAGTGCGAGCCGATGCTGCGGATCGGCGGCCTCGGCGGCGCCCGCGACCGCGATCACGTTGTCGAGGCTCATGACAGCGTCGGCAACGATGATGGTCTTGATCGCGGTCCAAAGCTGATCGGCCGGTTTCACGTTCGGATCGCCGTGATCCGGCATCATGAGTTTCACGCCGATCCACAACAGCAAAAGGCCACCGACAAACTTGAGGAACGGAATATCGAGCAGCACGACGGCGAACGCGATCAGCACCACACGAAGGATGATTGCGCCGAGCGTGCCGAGCAGCACGCCGCGAGTGCGTTGTTGATCGGGCAGATTGCGCACGGCGAGCGCGATGACGACCGCGTTATCGCCGCCGAGCAGGATATCGATGATGATGATTTGTAAAACAGCGCCCCAATGGAGCGTGGCGAAGAATTCGAGCATGAAAAAACCGGTGAGCGACAGCAACAAAAAGCACGCCCAACAAAAAAGCGGGGAAGCATCAGCTCCCCCGCTCTTAGTACCGACGTGTTACGCAAGGCTTACATAAGCATATCAAAAGCCTGCGTTTTCTGTCGATCAGCCGTTCCTTAAAGCATCGCCTTCAACAAACGCGCCATTTCCGACGGGTTCTTCGTGACGGTGATACCGCATGCTTCCATGATTTCCAGCTTGGCATCGGCCGTATCCGCACCGCCCGAAATCAGCGCGCCCGCGTGGCCCATGCGCTTTCCGGCCGGAGCCGTGACACCCGCAATGAAGCCAACCACCGGCTTCTTCATGTTGTCCTTGATCCAGTAAGCCGCGTTCGCTTCGTCCGGGCCACCGATCTCGCCGATCATGATCACGGCGTCCGTGTCGGGATCGTCGTTGAACATCTTCATGACGTCGATGTGCTTCAGGCCGTTGATCGGATCGCCGCCAATGCCGACGGCCGACGACTGGCCAAGACCAATCGCCGTCAACTGGCCAACCGCTTCGTACGTGAGCGTGCCCGAACGCGACACCACGCCAATGCGGCCCTTGCGGTGAATGTGACCCGGCATGATGCCGATCTTCAGTTCGTCCGGCGTGATCGTGCCCGGGCAGTTCGGTCCGAGCAGCAGCGTCTTGCGATTTTCGCGACGCATACGGTCCTTGATCTCGAGCATGTCGCGCACGGGAATGCCTTCCGTGATGCAGATCGCGAGATCCAGGTCGGCTTCGACCGCTTCCCAGATTGCAGCAGCGGCGCCTGCCGGCGGCACGTAGATCACTGAAACGGTTGCGCCCGTTTCAGCCTTCGCTTCCGCGACGCTCGCGTAGATTGGAATGCCTTCGAAGTCTTCGCCCGCGCGCTTCGGGTTCACGCCCGCAACGTATGCCTCACGGCCGTTCGCGTACTCGCGGCAAGCGCGGGTGTGGAACTGGCCGGTCTTACCGGTAATGCCCTGGGTAATAACCTTCGTGTCTTTGTTGATCAGAATCGACATGGTGTGCCTCTGTTCGTCGACGCCGCTTTTCACCTGCGCACCTTGGGTTCAAGGCGCGGCCGGGCGGAAAAGCGCCGCCTTTCGTGTCTGGTGGAACGCTCGTAATTGCCGGAAATGATCCTGGCGCTTACTTGCCCTCGGCTGCCGCGACGACCTTCTGCGCAGCTTCTTCCATGCTGTCGGCCGCGATGATGGGCAAGCCCGAATCCGCCAGCATCTTCTTGCCGAGATCTTCGTTCGTGCCCTTCATG
Source organism: Caballeronia sordidicola (assembly GCF_001544455.2). GTDB lineage: Bacteria > Pseudomonadota > Gammaproteobacteria > Burkholderiales > Burkholderiaceae > Caballeronia > Caballeronia sordidicola. Next base: position 77,970 of record NZ_FCOC02000012.1, on the reverse strand, counting down.
CGCACGACCAGAGGAACCTTCAGCGACACAGCCTTCGAGGCTTCGATCACGCCTTCCGCGATCACGTCGCAGCGCATGATGCCGCCGAAAATGTTCACGAGGATCGCCTTCAGGCCCGGGTTCTTCAACATGATCTTGAAGGCTTCCGTGACCTTTTCGGTCGTGGCGCCGCCGCCCACGTCGAGGAAGTTGGCCGGCTCGCCGCCGAACAGCTTGATGGTGTCCATGGTCGCCATTGCCAGACCCGCGCCGTTCACCAGGCAGCCGATGTTGCCATCGAGCGAGATGTAGGCCAGATCGAACTTCGATGCTTCCACTTCAGCCGGATCTTCTTCGTCCAGATCGCGATACGCCACGATGTCCGGATGACGGAACAGCGCGTTGGCATCGAAATTGAACTTGGCGTCGAGTGCGATCACCTTGCCGTCGCCCGTGACGATCAGCGGGTTGATTTCGGCCAGCGATGCATCCGTTTCCCAGAATGCCTTGTACAGGCCTTGCAGGATCGCGCGAGCTTGCGGGATCGAACCTTCGGGAATGCCGATCTTGCGCGAGAGATCGTCGGCGTCCTTGTCTTCAAGGCCCGTCGATGGCTCGACGGCGAACTTGTGCAGCAGTTCCGGCGTCTTTTCCGCGACTTCTTCAATGTCCATGCCGCCTTCGCTCGATGCCATCACCACGACTTTTTGCGTGATGCGGTCGAGCACGAGGCCCACGTACAGTTCCTTCTTGATGTCCGCGCCTTCTTCGATCAGGAGGCGGTTCACCTTTTGGCCTTCAGGGCCGGTCTGGTGCGTGACGAGCTGCATGCCGAGGATCTGGTTCGAATATTCGCGAACCTGGTCCAGCGTCTTCGCAACCTTCACGCCGCCGCCTTTACCACGGCCACCAGCGTGAATCTGAGCCTTGACGACCCATACCGGGCCGCCCAGCTCTTCAGCGGCCTTGACCGCATCGTCCACCGAGAACACGGGCTTGCCGCGCGGGACCGCGACGCCGAACTTCCGCAGGATTTCCTTTCCCTGGTACTCGTGAATCTTCATGCGTGATTCCTTCAGTCTGAGAGTTGGATTGAACTTCGAATGGTTGATTACGAAGATTTACGCCGAGCAATGTATCCGGTGGCGATGACAAGCGTCGCCGGACGCATGCTGATTCTGCTGATCTTGCTGGTATTTCGTGGTCGGCCAGTTCTGGTGAACCTGCTCAAGCGGGTTTCGCTGAGCTGGCTCAAGTGCGCTCCCGGCCTTGTCCGCTGTCCTTTTCCACGATGCGTGCAGTTCCGTCCGACGCGCTCCTGGGCGCGTGACCGAACCAGCGTGGATAGTGTTGCCGGACAGCCTCGCCATCGAAACGCAATGCGTTGCAACGGCCGAGCTGGAAAGGCGATTTGTCTGTATCGGTTGATTTCCCGGGCGCGCCGCCCTTTTCGGTATTCCAGACTTCGCCAGCGAAAGCCTGGATGGCAGCGGTGGGCAATACGGCGCAAAGTTCCGTGAGATGGGTGCAACCGGTCGTGCCGGCCAGCAAACGGCTCGATTCACGACGGAAATTTTGTATGAGATTGAGGCCGATGAGCGCCCCGTAAGCCGGGTTTGATGCTGAACACAACTGACCATACGGCGCCCAATCGGAAGCCGCTTCGGCGTCGACGATAGCGAACGTGCGGTCGATAGTGATGCGCAGCCAGAGTTCATGGATCGGCAGGCCTTGGGGCCGGACGCCCGACGCGAGTTTGACGTCGCGCGGCTTTTCATCAGTTAGGCAGGCCTCGATGTCCCACAAGCCGTCATCACGCTCAAACGCTTCCATTCGAATCGCGCGGCGATGGCGCAACTGACGGGAAACGGGCGGAGAAAGCGGCATGTGCAGAGAAAGGCCGGAATGGGAAAACGCCGAGATTTTACCATACTGGGCATTTTGAGCCGGACGGAGTTGCCGGAAGGCCGATTAAGGCTGAATCAGGGCGATTTTTGCCGCTTTCAGGCTTTTTCCATGCTGAAATCGTCGTCACTGGCCTTCAAGACTTTCATGATGACGCCGCTGGTGAACCCCCGGGTTGCCAGAAAGCGGGCCTGTTTGGCGCGATCGGCCGGTGTGACGGGCAGTTCGCCGTATTTTTTGCTCCAGACTTCCCGCGCGCGCGCGAGTTCGGTGTCTTTCAGCGCTGCGTTAGCGTCCTGAATAAGCGTTTCGTCTATGCCATTGCGTTTGAGCTCATTCACAATGCGGCTTGTGCCCAGGCGCGCGCCGCGCCGGTGAACCACACTCTCGACAAAACGCTCATTCGATAACCAGCCTTCCCGCTCAAGTGCGTCGAGCAAGGTTTCCAGCGAATCGGTTTCTGTGAGGTGCGGCGTGAGTTTACGCGTAAGTTCCGCGCGGCTGTGTTCGCGGCGGGATAGATAACCGAGTGCTCGACCACGTAGAGATAGCTGCGGGCGCTTTCTTTTGGTTTCGCTAGTTGCCGGCGGTTTGCTTCGGCCGGTCGTTCCGCGGGAATAGACCGATTCGGAGTCTGCGTTCGAGAGCCGTGCATCCGGAGCGCTACTTTCTGCAGGCACGCATTGTTCGAACGGTTCGAAGGGATCGGCCGTGTCCTCGAAGCCGCCTGCAATGGCCCGATCTGTCGCCGTTGAGCGTTCAGGCGTGGATGTGACCGCCGCTTTCGAGGATGCACTACGCGGTTTTTGAACAAGCGTTTGTTCAACCAGGGCCTGCGCTTGCTTCAGTCGATCGCCTGAGTTTGTGACGTTCGCCACAGCCCGTTGCTGAACTGGATCTACAACCCCGGTAGATGATTTATCTTCAGTCAGCTTTTTTGAGAAAGCACTTCGGCGGCTTGCGGCGCGGTCGGTCGATCGCTCGAAAACATCTTCGCCGTCAACTGGCTTCCTGGCTGCCTTCGTGCCGGATGAAGATTTGTTGCCGCCGCCAGAACTGCTTCGTCCAAATTTTTTATCGCTGGAGCGCTCGTAGACGTCATCTGATTCATTGGCCGATGACCTTCCGGAAGTCGAACGCCCCAACCCTCCGCCCCCAAACGAACTACGTTTCTTTGGAAACGCACGATCGCTTGACCGCTCATACACGGACTCGGCTTCTTCAGGCGTAGCATTTTCATCAGGAATGGCGCTCGCTGCGATAGCCTCAGCTTTCGATGTTCCGGCGGAAAGGCTCGAAGCATTGCCAGTTTTGCCGAAGCTGCTTTTTCTGCCGAAGCTGCTGCCGCTGTCTTTGTTGCTCGAAAAGCTGCTGCCTTTAAACCCACCACCACCGCTTTTACTGAAGGTGTTGCCAAATGAACGACGCGCCAATGCAGATCCCTCCGCATCAGCGCGTTCGTTTGACGCCGCGCGATATCGGTCGCTGCTTCTTTCATAGCGATCAATCTCTTCCTCAGCGCAGCAGATGTTTTCACCGTCATCGCTTGAGGATTTCGAGCCGTCCGTACCGTCCTTCGCGTCTTGCTCCGAGTCACGACTTGAATCGCGACCGGTTTTCGATCCGAACCGGCTCTTGCGCATCATCTTTACCGCCTAAAACTCATTCTTCTTCATCAGCCACTTCGGCAACGCCCGGCAGTGCATCGGCCATTGCATTGACGCCCAGCGACTCGCGGATCTTGTTCTCGATTTCGCGCGCCATTTCCGGATTCTCACGCAGGAATTCACGCGCGTTGTCTTTGCCCTGACCAATCCGCTCGCCGTTGTAGCTGTACCAGGCACCGGCTTTGTCCACCAACTTGGCTTGCACGCCCAAGTCGATGATTTCGCCCTGACGCGAGATACCTTCGCCATAAAGAATGTCGAAGATGGCTTCGCGGAATGGCGGCGCGACCTTGTTCTTCACCACCTTCACGCGCGTTTCATTGCCGATCACTTCGTCGTTCTTCTTGATCGAGCCAATACGGCGAATATCCAGACGAACGGACGCGTAGAACTTCAGCGCATTACCACCCGTTGTGGTTTCCGGATTGCCGAACATGACGCCAATCTTCATGCGAATCTGGTTGATGAAAATCACCAGACAGTTCGTACGTTTGATTGTGCCGGTCAGCTTGCGCAGCGCCTGCGACATCAAACGTGCTTGCAAGCCAGGTAGCGAATCGCCCATTTCGCCTTCGATTTCAGCCTTCGGAACCAGCGCCGCAACCGAGTCGATCACGATCATGTCGATGGAACCCGAGCGCACTAAAGCGTCCGCGATTTCCAGCGCCTGCTCGCCCGTATCCGGCTGCGAGATCAGCAGGTCCGACGGATTTACGCCGAGCTTTTGCGCATAGGCAATGTCGAGTGCGTGTTCCGCGTCAATAAACGCCGCCGTGCCGCCGAGTTTCTGCATTTCCGCGATCACTTGCAACGTCAGCGTGGTCTTGCCCGACGATTCCGGACCGTAGACCTCGACCACACGTCCGCGCGGCAAGCCGCCGACGCCCAATGCAATATCCAGTCCGAGCGAACCAGTCGACACCACCTGGATGTCTTCAATGACTTCGCCAGCGCCGAGTCGCATGATCGACCCCTTGCCGAATTGCTTTTCGATCTGCGACAGCGCAGCGGCCAGCGCCTTGCTCTTCTCCGCAGACATCCCGCCCGGGCCTTTCTTGCTATCTTCCATGAATCGTCCTTTGCTATGATGAACGGCATCTGGCGCATGCCCGCGGGGCTTTTGTCCCACTGGGTGCACTGCTTCAGACACTGTATAAAAAAACAGGTGTTTTTGCAAGTGGGATCAGCGCGCGTAGTTTCAACACCACGCTGTGACCTTGCAAGCGCACCACAACACCTGGAGACCGCCGCGCCGGGCGAATTGCGGTGCCGGCAATGCTTTCTGCGCACACTACGATGCGAATACTCATTGCCGAAGACGACAGCATACTCGCGGACGGTCTGGTTCGATCACTCCGCCAATCGGGGTATGCGGTGGACCACGTCAAGCACGGCGTGGAAGCCGATACCGCCCTTGCGCTGCAAACTTTCGACCTCCTGATCCTCGATCTGGGGCTACCCATGATGTCCGGCCTCGAAGTCCTGCGGCGCCTGCGCGCCCGCAATTCGCAGATGCCCGTGCTCATCCTGACGGCCGCCGACAGCGTCGACGAGCGCGTCAAGGGCCTTGACCTCGGCGCCGACGACTACATGGCCAAACCGTTCGCGCTGAACGAACTCGAAGCCCGCGTGCGCGCCCTCACGCGGCGCGGCGCGGGCGGCGGTCCTACCGTTGTCAGGCACGGCGCGCTTTCATTCGATCAGGTCGGGCGCATTGCGTCCATCAACGACCAGGTCATCGAGTTGTCCGCGCGCGAACTCGGCGTGCTCGAAGTCCTTCTGCAAAGGGTTGGCCGGCTGGTATCGAAGGAACAGCTTGTCAACCACCTTTGCGAGTGGGGCGAGGAAGTCAGCAATAACGCGATCGAAGTCTATGTCCATCGGCTAAGAAAAAAAATCGAGCCCGGTGGAGCGCGCATCATGACCGTTCGCGGGCTAGGCTATAGCCTTGAAAAAGCCGTTGCGCCAGCCGCCGCTCCGGTCCCGCCGGGACCTGCGGACGCTGGCCCGACAACGTCGTCCAGCCCTCACTATAAGTAACCACGTTATGGGCTCGCCCGCTACTTCCAAGCGTGCCGCCCAGGCGTTGCGCGAGTTGCCACACCCGTCGCCGGATCTGCTCAATGCGGACCCCGACGTGTCTCGTGACGCGCGTTACGCCAACCCCTTCGCGCCCCCGGATCAACTTGAGCCCGACGGCGAGCCGGCGCCGCGTTCGTTGTTCGGTGAGATTCTCGACTGGATGCTCGCGCCGCTGCTTTTGTTGTGGCCCATGAGCATCGCGGTCACGTATCTGGTCGCGAAGTCGATTGCCAATGGGCCATTCGACCGCGCGCTCGAAACCGACGCCTACGTGCTTGCCCGGCAGATCCAGCCGGTCAACGGCGTGGCCGAACTGCGGCTGCCGAATGCCACGCGTGATTTCCTGAGGGCGGATAACGTCGATAGCGTTTTTTTCCAGGTGCTTGGCACGAGAGGCGAACTGGTAGGCGGCGACGCCGACATGCCCCTGCCCCACAACGACGACCGCCCGCAACCCGGCATTGTGGAATTTCGCGACGACGTATTGCGCGGCAACGACATCCGCGTGGCGTACACGACGGTTGAATCGCCGTCGCTGTCGCAGCCGGTGCTTATCCAGGTGGCGGAAACGCTCGATAAACGCAGCCAGTTGGCCAACGACATCATCAAGGGCGTGATCCTGCCGCAATTCGTGATCTTGCCGCTGGCCATCGTACTGGTGTGGTTCGGGCTCTCGCGCGGGCTCGCGCCGCTGCACGCCTTGCAGTCAAACATCCGGGCGCGCCGGCCGGACGACCTTTCCCCGCTCGAAGCGAGTCGCGCGCCGCCGGAAATCGCGCCGCTGGTGGCATCGTTCAATGATTTGCTCAACCGGCTCGAGCAGAACATGGAGTTGCAAAAGCGCTTCATAGCCGACGCCGCCCATCAAATGAAAACGCCACTCGCCGGTTTGCGGACGCAGGCCGAACTGGCGTTGCGACAGGACGTGCCCGCTGAAGTGCAGCGTTCGCTCGAACAGATCGCGACGAGTTCCGAGCACGCAGCGCGGCTCGTCACTCAACTGCTTGCGCTTGCACGCGCCGAGAACCGGATGACCGGGCAGATTTTCTCGCGCGTCGAACTCACCGATCTCGCGCGGCTCGCCGTGCGCGACTGGGTGCAGGCGGCGTTGGCGAAGCGAATGGACATTGGGTATGAAGAGCCGCCGCATCCCGTTGAAGTGGAAGGCAACATGGTGATGTTGCGCGAGATGCTGTCAAATCTTATCGATAACGCCATTCGCTACACCCCGCCCGGCGGCCGAATAACCGTCCGCGTGCGTACCGAGGATTCGGATACGCGCCGCGTTTTTCTCGAGGTCGAGGACACGGGATTGGGCATTCCGGCCGCGGAACGAACGCGCGTGGTGGAGCGGTTTTATCGGATCCTGGGGCGTGAAGGTGACGGCAGTGGACTGGGCTTGGCAATCGTACGGGAGATTGTGACCATGCATGGCGGCACGCTCGATATCGGAGACCATGTGTACAACGAGACGCCTCGGCAAGCTGGAACGCTCGTCAGAGTTGGCTTAAGGCGGGTTTATCCTGCCCGGGACAAACCCTGACCAAGCATCGAGGAGAACTTTCTTAGGTCGTGAATTTACCTATAGTTAGCAGAAGAAGAGGGCTTCATATAAGTTTTTGAGCGACGTTATTCCAAACATCTCAATGCATCACAAAAAACCACATACCATCATCACGTCAGAACGCCGTAAGTTTTCACTCCAATAATCGGTGCACGGTGCCGCCATTCGCGGGGCGCCATTCAAAATCAAGATCAGGAGATGATTCATGGCGACGGTCGAGGGGCGCATTTCCCACGCGCCGATGACAAGCGAAGAACGGCGCGTGATTTTCGCGTCATCGCTAGGCACGGTATTCGAGTGGTATGACTTCTATCTGGCGGGCTCGCTCGCCATCTATATCAGCAAGACCTTCTTCTCCGGCGTCAATCCGACGGCCGCCTTCATCTTCACCTTGCTTGGCTTCGCGGCGGGTTTCGCCGTGCGTCCGTTCGGGGCGATTGTGTTCGGGCGTTTAGGCGACATGGTCGGCCGCAAATACACGTTCCTTGTGACCATCGTGATCATGGGTTTGTCGACCTTTGTGGTCGGCTTGCTTCCCGGATACGCGACCATTGGCATAGCGGCGCCCGTGTTGTTCATTGCCATGCGGCTGCTGCAGGGGCTCGCGCTCGGCGGCGAATACGGCGGCGCGGCGACATATGTTGCAGAACATGCGCCTTCCAACAAGCGCGGCGCGTGGACGGCGTGGATTCAGACCACGGCCACGCTCGGCCTGTTCATCTCGCTGATCGTCATTCTTGTGGTGCGTACCGCCGTGGGCGAAGACACCTTCGGGGCATGGGCCTGGCGCGTGCCGTTCCTGGTGTCGATCGTGCTGCTTGGCGTGTCCGTCTGGATCCGGCTGAAACTGCATGAATCCCCGGTTTTCGAGCGCATCAAGGCCGAGGGCAAGACGTCGAAGGCGCCGCTGACCGAAGCATTCGGTCAATGGAAGAACCTGAAGATCGTGCTGCTCGCGCTCCTCGGGCTGACGATGGGACAGGCGGTTGTCTGGTACACGGGCCAGTTCTACACGCTGTTTTTCCTGACGCAGACGCTGAAGGTCGATGGCACGAGCGCCAACATCATGGTCGCCGTCGCGCTGCTGATTGGCACGCCGTTCTTCCTGTTCTTTGGGTCGCTGTCCGACAAGATCGGGCGCAAGCCGATCATCATGGCGGGCTGCCTGATTGCCGCGCTGACGTATTTTCCGCTCTTCCATGCACTCGCTCACTACACGAACCCGACGCTCGAAGCCGCAACCGTGAAGTCGCCGATCACCGTCATTGCCAATCCCGACGAGTGCTCGTTCCAGTTCAACCCGGTGGGTACATCGAAGTTCACGACCTCCTGCGATATTGCCAAGAGCGCGTTGTCGAAGTCCGGCTTGAACTACGAAAACGTGGCCGCGCCGGCTGGAACGCTCGCGCAGATCAAGGTGGGCGATACGGTGGTGAACACGTACGACGGCAAGGCTGCCGATGCAAAAGTCCAGGGCGCCGCGTTCGACAAGACGCTGGCCGGCACGCTGAAGTCGGCGGGTTATCCGGCGAAGGCTGATCCGGCGCTGATCAACTGGCCGATGGCTATTGTGATCCTGACCATCATGATGATCTACGTGACGATGGTTTATGGGCCGATTGCCGCGATGCTGGTCGAGATGTTCCCAGCGCGGATCCGGTATACGTCGATGTCGCTGCCGTATCACATCGGCAATGGCTGGTTCGGCGGGTTCTTGCCGGCTACGGCGTTTGCTATCGTGGCCGCGAAGGGGAATATTTTTTCGGGGTTGTGGTATCCGATTGTCATTGCCGTTGCCGCATTCGTGATCGGGATGCTGTTTGTGAAGGAGACCCGCGGGACGGCGGTTTATGACTCGGATTGATCGTCAAAGCTGTCGATAGGAATCGGTTTGGAAGGGGTTGACAGGTTTTGCAACCCTCTTCATAATCTCGATCTCTTGGCGAATTAGCTCAGCCGGTTAGAGCGACGGAATCATAATCCGCAGGTCCGGGGTTCGAATCCCTGATTCGCCACCAAGTTGTTGAAAAAGCCGCTGCTTCGAGAGAAGTGGCGGCTTTTTGTTTATACTTGATTGGAGTTCTGGCGCCAGGCATGGCATTTTGTCCACGGGCTGCAAAGCAGCAGCGACCTCCAACCCCTACCCTCCCCAAACTCCGTAGTTTTCTAGATCTTCTCTGGAAATGTTTTTCGCGGGTACCAGTTGGTAATGTTTCTCACCAACAACACGCATCTCATTGTCTTGAACAGTGAGCTCAAACATTGCGATACGGCCGTTGCTCATGAATTGAGCCGACACTGGTCGGCAAATTAAGGCCCCAAACTTCTCTTGACAGCAAGCGATGTCCTGCTCGGTTTGTACTACCCCATGCTTATCATTTCCGCCTTTTGCCTGAACTGGCACAACATATTGCCTTCCGTTGCTATCAAGTCCAACATACACTTCGTCAATTTCAATCTGTCCAACACCTTTGACCGTCGTACGAAGATGATTCTGAAGCGAGTAAGCCGTGATCCCGAGAAACACGTCGACGAGCCTGTTGTAACGGACTTTTGCTAACAGAGCCTGCTCATCAGATAACGCGTAAGCTGCTATGATTTCAGGCGTAGAATCTGGTAACTTAATAGTTACCAAATCATCCCGAGGAACAATTCGATTGAGCCGTACCTGTTTAAATTGGTATTTGGCTCCTCCTACTCCCCTAATAATCCACTCAAGTCCGTCATCCGCTGCGTCGATAATGAACTTAGGAAGCGCTTGTCGATATCTAAAACTATAGATCAGATCGCCAATATTTCGAGGAGTCTTTATTTCAAGTTTTTTGGCCTTTGCCAAAAGCTCGTCACGTTCAAACTCAAATTCATAAATTCCGGCAGCATAATGATCTTTGAAAACCTCTTCGATTATCACACTATAGCGATTTACCGTAGAAGTTGTGACTTCGCTAGTTTCAGCTTTGCTCTTCGGCATATTCTTTAGGTTCCGTCAACAGTTGGAGCTGCCCCTCTTCCGCAGCCGCTAAAATTGAATTATTTTTCCGTAATCGCTGCGCGATTACCGTATGTTTAACGCCAAACCGACGCGCTGCTGCGCTCATGTCTAGCCCTAAAATCTTTGAATCTCTTAAAACGAAGGATTGACTTGGTTTGGTTGCTACAATTCCCATCGCTTGGAGAATCTCCCTCCCAACAGCACGAGCCAGCAGAGGGGGGACGCTGTTGCCAATTTGCCTAAATCCGTGCCATTTAGTGATGTGAAATCGAAACCAGTCAGGATAAGAATGAAGGCGCGCGGCCTCTCGAACTGTAATAACGCGCGGGAAAACAGGATGAATAGGACGCGGAGAAGTAAATGCTCCTCTCGCACTATCGGTACCGGCACGCAACGTATTGCAAATTCCCTCTGGATCAAGCTTTCGGAAACGACTTATCGGTTCAGTATCACCGCATTTTGTTTCGGTAAATCGATTTTTTGAGAGCTCTGTGTGTACAGTACGCATGCTGGCTGTAAGAATATCGCTATCGAACTCGCGCGGATAACTGAAGTCGTCCGCGTCCGCCTCCAATCCCCGCAAGCGACGAGCATAAGAGGCATGGGTTACCCAATCTACTGCAACACTGTCTTGAACTTTCAGTTCGTCGAACAAATCAGCATTAGGAAGATCAGCGATAGCTTCACGAACAGTGACACGGCCTGTTGGTTCAGGATAATGTGGCGGGACCTCACCTCTCCGTGTGCCGACTAAAAATAGCCGCCGTCTATCCTGCGGTACGCCAAACTCGGCGGCATTTAAAACCTTATATGGCATTAATACGTCGTACCCCGCGTCGTGCAAAGCAGCAATAAGCTCGTCCAAAAATTTGCGATGCGCGCCAAGCGTTAATCCTTTCACGTTCTCAAAAACGCAATATTTCGGATTAAGTTCTCGAACAATTCGCACATAGTGAAACACAAGCTTGTTTCGCGGGTCGTCTAAAGCCCGCTTGCCCATCAAAGAAAAGCCCTGACATGGTGCGCCACCGAAGACCACCTCAATATCGCGATTACCAAGTTCCGCGAGCGCTCTTATCTCTTCGCCGGTGACATCAACAACACTAGCGCATATTGTTTTCGACCCAGGAAAATTGTATTCGTGGGTTGCACAGTGAATAGGGTCGATCTCTACGGCCGCGACGATGTCGAATCCGGCTTGCTCAAATCCCAGTGATAACCCGCCAGCACCAGCAAATAGGTCGATGCCCACAGGGCGGTTATTCGAATGTGAGAAATTCATATAGTCTGTCGGCTAGTCCGTCGAGGTCCTTCAATTCACACTGCCAAACGGTCAGTGCTTGCCAACTGGCTTCATCAAGCTTCTGCAGATTCACCAGGTCTCGCTCTCGGTTGCGCTCGATTTTGCCGCCCCAGAAGTCAACCCTTGTTTTTGGCAGCCGACCGTAACGGCATCCTCTATGTCCATGCCAAAAACATCCGTGAACAAAGATTACTTTTCGCTTTCGTCCAAACACGATGTCGGGGCGCCCAGGTAACCGCGGGTCGTGTAGGCGATACCTAAAACCCATAGCAAATAGCAAGCTACGAACAACAAGCTCTGGCGTTGTGTCCTTCGATTTGACACGGCTCATGAGCCATGACCGATGCTCTTTCGAAAGCCTATCCATAAAACAGAATTCTACCGGCATGCGGCCTGTTAGTGGCTTCATAATGCACGCGCTTGCGAAGAAATGATCGCAGATTTAGCGCGTGAAGCGAAGAACACTAGGCCCACGCGTCGATTAGCTGCGATCATTGCTCTGTTCGAAGTCGTACAGCCGTCAGGGTCAGCAGTTGGACTGCTAAAGCGCGAGCCGAAGCACACGCCCTTGGATTCGGGTCAGCAGAGAAAACTGCCTCGACGGCAAACCCAAACTGTGAAACTAAGTCGGCGATGTGTGACCACCTTCGTCCGAGCGTTCTCATCAGAACTGGCTTGTAGCAAGCATCCGATTAAACACCCCCGCATGCGTCACATTCATCCCATGCGACGCGCCTTCAATAGTCTCTCTTCGCGAACCTTCAATCCACCCCTCCAACGCCCCCACCGCATCCCGAAACATCCTCGGACTTTTCTCGCCATCGATAAGCAGCGTAGGACATCGCACCTTACCCGCGGCCCGCGCATCATAAGCCGGCAACGGATCGCGGAATTGGCGCGCTAATGTATTCGCGTTATCAATCGCCATGGCCCGAAACGCTCTCGGACTCCGCGCCCAAAATCCCGGCCGGCTTACCGAATCGACAAACAATTCCAGCCCCGCGTCAACCTCGCCCACGGCAATCAACTCCGCAGCCTTCGCCCGCAGCGCATTAACCGGCGCGGGCAACACCGTCCGCGACATCGCATCCGAACCGGCCTTGGCCACCGGCCCACCCGGATCGGCCAGCACCAGCGACTTCACCAACTCCGGATACCGGCCAGCCAGATGAAACGCGATACACCCGCCTCTCGAGTGCCCGACAACATTCACCGCGCCCACACCCAGCCGCTCAATAAACTGCCCCATCTCATCGACATGCGCATCCCAGCAAAACGGCCGCGCATCCCCGGCAACGCCAAGCGCCCCCGCCCTTCCCGAAGGCCAATAATGCGAGAGACTAGGCGCAACACAGCGGTACTGCCTGGCAAGCGGCCCCAACTGCGGCTTCCAGTATCGAAAGTCACACAGTGAGCCGTGAATGAACAGCATGACCTCCCGATGCTCATGCCCGGTCTGTACAAAGGGCACCTGTACACCGTGATCCAACGTAGCCACATCGGGCATGGGCAAGCCAAAAAGTTGCGAGGGATCCACCCCATCCAACAGCGTCATCCGATGCAACTCCGATTAACCAGCAATCAACAGCCAAGAAACTCACTCCGGCGCCGTAGCCCTGACAGTAACCATATCGTCCATGTCATGATCATCGACTGAAGCGCCGGCATCAGCATCATGGCGCGAAACGTCCAAAGGAATCGTCTCCACCGGAAACCCCTTCTTCTCCCACGCATCCAGCCCGCCCTTCAGCGGCCGCACATTCGTAAAACCTTTGGCCTTCAATTGCCGCGCGATCTGCTTGGCCGTCGCCTCATTCGGACACACGCAATAAATCACCACCTCGCGCTCGCGAAACATCTCATCGATCTTCCCCGACGCCTCCAGATCCAGCGGCAACGCGCCCTTGATCCTGTGCGCCTCCTTGCGGCGGATCTCGGCCGGCCGGGCATCGAAAATAACGGGTGGTGAGTCCGAGCGCATCATTTCGTCGAGTTGTTCGGGCGTTATCCGATACTTCGCGAGCCATCGGCGAAACTGCACGCGCCGAACCCATCGGTATGCCAGGAATACGCCAGCCGCCATCCCGAGCACATCGAGCGCGGTCAGCCCATAAGTGCGCACGAAGATGAGCAGATTTGCGACCTCTGCCTTCAAAATCGCGCCGCCCAGCATCCACGCCGACGCCCACAAACTCGCGCCCACGAGATCCCAGAATACGAACACGCGCACATCGATCTGCGTGGTCCCAAGCAGCGGCGATGAAACCAGCCCAAGCCCCGGCACGAATTTGGATAACGCGAGCAGAGGCACGCCGAAGCGCTCGAACCAGTTGCGGGCGGTACGCAAAGTGGTATCGAGGGAAAGCGAGAAGCGCACGAGCGAGTTCAGGAACCGCCGGCCATACAACCTTCCGGCGGCGAACCAAAGAGAATCGGCGATAACCACCGCGAGCACCGCAGCGGCCAACATATGCCAGAACGAAGCTAACCCGGCGGCGACCAGCGTTCCGGCAAGCACGAGCATGGGAGCGGCGGGAACAGGCACGCCGAGTTGCGTGGCAAGCACGCTGACGAACACGGCCCACGCGCCCCAGGACGACACAAGGGAGATCGGAACGTGCGGCAAGTCGTGCGCCTCCTCGCAATGGGTGCAGGGCGCAGCGTTTTGATCAATTATTGCTTGACCACTGTCAACAAAACCGCGCCCGGACCTGCAACTTTATCGCGAAATGGAAACGATCGCCGGTTTGTGGAGGCGTGAATTTGAACCGGTCAACCCTCGATCCGCGCCCGCGTCACGCCGAGCAATCCGGCCATTGCTTCACGCGCGGCGCTTGGTTGCCTCTTGGCGATGGCATCGAAAACGGCGGTATGTTCGGCCATCGATGCATTGAAAACCTCCGCCCGCCGCGCGTTCAACTGCAACTGGGCTTCGAGCGTGCGCTCGATCAGCGTCCCGAGCGGCACGAGCAACTCATTGCTGCATGCGTTCAGCACGCTCAAGTGAAAGCGCAGATCGGCACGCACCCATTCATCCACGGTGCGAGCGTCGAGCATCGCCTGATGGGCCTCGTCCAGACGTACCAACGTATTCTGATCGTGATTGACCGCCGCCAAAGCCGCGGCATAAGGCTCGATCATCTCGCGCATTTCCTGCAGCTTGAGCGCGAATTGCATGGGAATGGCAACGCGCGAATACCACTCGAGCACGTCGGCATCGAGCAAATTCCACGCGTCTCGTGGACGCACGCGCGTGCCGATTTTCGGCCGCGATTCAATCAATCCCTTCGATGTCAGCGTGCGAAGCGCCTCGCGCAGCACGGTCCGGCTCACGCCAAAGCGCTCCATCAGTTCCGCTTCGCGCGGCAACGTGGACGCGGGCGCGAAATCGCCACGCAAAATCTCGGTGCCAAGGTCGTACGCCACGCGTCCGTGCAAATCGTGCTGAATGACTTTCCCCTTTTTTGCGCACATGCCGCCGTAAAAATCATCGGATTATACGGAGCCTTTCCCATCAAGCCTTTCCATCCAATAGTACTATTAATATACACGACTAACAAAACTTTGATAGCATTGAAATCCTTGTTCCTCACTAACCGGAAAACCTGGAGACGCCAGCATGAAAATCACGAAGCTCGAAACTTTTATCGTTCCGCCGCGCTGGTGTTTTCTGAAGATCACGACGGACGAAGGCATCGTCGGCTGGGGTGAGCCGGTGGTCGAAGGACGCGCGCACACGGTCGCGGCAGCAGTCGATGAACTTTCGGATTACCTGATCGGCCGCGACCCGCTGTTGATCGAGGATCACTGGCAGGTGATGTATCGCGCGGGGTTTTATCGCGGCGGCCCGATCGGCATGAGCGCGATCGCGGGCGTCGATCAGGCGCTGTGGGACATCAAGGGCAAGCATCATGGCGTGCCCATTCACGCTCTGCTCGGCGGCCAGGTGCGCGACCGCATCAAGGTGTATTCGTGGATTGGCGGCGATCGTCCAAGCGACGTGGCGAACAACGCGCGCGCGGTCGTGGATCGCGGTTTCAAAGCGGTGAAGATGAACGGCTCGGAAGAACTTCAGATCATCGATACCTTCGACAAGGTTCAGTCCGTCATCAACAATGTAGCGGCCGTGCGTGAAGCGGTGGGACCGAATATCGGGATTGGCGTGGACTTCCACGGGCGGGTACACAAGCCGATGGCGAAAGTCCTCGCGAAGGAACTCGATCCGTACAAGCTGCTGTTTATCGAGGAGCCGGTGCTGTCGGAGAACGTCGAGGCGTTACGCGACATTGTCAACCAGACGAGCACACCGATCGCGCTGGGCGAGCGTCTCTATTCGCGCTGGGACTTCAAGCACATTCTGGCGGGCGGTTATGTGGACATCATCCAGCCGGACGCATCGCATGCGGGCGGCATTACGGAGTGCCGCAAGATTGCATCGATGGCCGAAGCCTACGACGTCGCGCTGGCGCTGCATTGTCCGTTGGGCCCGATTGCGCTGGCTACATGCTTGCAGATCGACGCGGTCAGCTACAACGCGTTCATCCAGGAGCAAAGCCTCGGGATTCACTACAACAAGGGCAACGACCTGCTCGACTACATCAAGAATCCGGAAGTCTTCAAGTACGAAGACGGCATGGTGATGATTCCACAAGGGCCGGGCTTGGGCATTGAAGTGAACGAGGAGAAAGTGCGCGAGATGGCGAAGGTTGGTCATCGCTGGCGCAATCCGGTCTGGCGTCACGCGGATGGCAGCGTCGCCGAGTGGTGATTTTCGAAACGTGGAATTGCGGCGCACCGTACGATACAGGACGCCCGACTCAACGTAGAATGCGCTTTATCGAGACAGGAATGTGTCTTGGTTGCGTTACGTAACGCGCGTAGAAAGCAGGCGTTTTCAGCGCGTTACGTCGCTTTAGAAAGACTTTTTGAGAATCTAAAACTCTTTCGCATCAAGGCCTTACATGCATTACTGACGTCTGGCCCGCGTCTTGCAATATCTCGTGTACAAAATTCCGACCCATGCGCCCGGGAAGAGCGCGACGATAAAGCGAACGAGTTCAGCATGTATACACTTCCAGACGAATACACCCGCACCCAGATGGCCGTTGGCGCGCTTGTTCTGTTCGGCGTGCTGCGCGTGGTTTGCGCCGCCATGGGCGCTCAATACAACTGGCGCCTGTCCGTGGTCACGCGATGCTTCATTGGCGCGGCGGTGCTCTTTTGCCTGCCGCAACTCGCCGATGTCCTGTTTTCGTCGCCCATGTCGCACAAGGCGTTTGTCGAATTGCAGGGCAAGGCGGTCGGTTGCGCGCTGGCGCTGTTCTGCGCGCCTATCGTGAGCCACAAGCTCGGCTACGAATAACCCGTTATCCCGCCGATGCAAATCCCGGCACGCTGTGCGACAACACGGCAGCCGCAAAAAACACCGCAACGATCAGCACCGCTTCCACACGCATTACGCCATTGAACGTGCGTGCATCGACGGTTGATGCCGTGCGCCGCAATCGCGGCAACACGGACCAGCGGTTCATTGCGCCTAGCAGCAACGCGGTTGCGACCAGCACGCCCTTTACGACCAGCGCCTGGCCCCACGCGCTTGCTTCGAGCGCTTGCGCCGAGCCGCCGAGCCCGCGCCACGCGTTGTAGATCCCGGTCAACACCACGAGCGATACGGCGATAACCGACAGCGTCGAAATCTTCCCGGCAATACGGATCAAGAACGCCCGCGCCAACGATGTCCCAAGCGACGCCAAGACGCGCCACGCGCCCGCGAACACCACGCCGCCCCACAACGCGGTCGCGAGAAGATGGACGGTCTGCACGCCTTCGGCCAGGGAAAACGCGCCGGCGTCCGCGGCATGACCAATCGATGCCTTCCCGGCCGCGGCCACGAGCGCGCCTATCGCGAACAATCCGGGCCGCGGGCTGCCTTTTGCGTTCGCGGACACCGTGGCAAGCACGAGCAATACGCTGCCAGCAAACGCGATTGCCCAGCCAATGCCTGCGTGCGTGCCGGTGACCACGGCAATAACAGCTGAAAACGCGTCGAACAAAGGCGCGCCGCTCATCGATGCCGCCTGCAGCCACACCAGTACAAGATCCGCAACCGCCAGCGTGACCGCGCCGCCGAGGCTCAATCGCCGCGCCTTTCGCCACGCATCGTGCGCAGGCGACTTGCCTTCGGCCGCCTTCTCCTTCGATAACCATATGCTCAGCAAGCCCGCGCCGAGCGTACAGGCAAAAGCAATATCGGCGAGCGCCGCGATGAGGACCTGCGCCAACCAGAGCGGATCGCCATTCATGCGCACACCCGTGGGTTTTGAGTCGGGCAGGAAGCAGGCAAGGATTGCATTCGAAATTCGGTGAAGGATCGTAGATGAGGTACGCCATGCATTGCACGAGCAAATCGGCGGCACAGGAACGCGAGTCTAGCGGAACGGACCCACGGGATGCACAACGTCGCGAAATGCTACAAACAGTTAAAACCAAGTCGATGCTTTGTCGAATATGACCGGCCATCAATAGTTAAAGATGTTCAAAACCCCATGTCGATCAGTCGCGCGGCATATTGTCGCGTAAAGGTTGAAAGCCAGACGCAGCAAGCCGAGGCACAAATAGTCATCATCAGGCAACGATGATAGAATGCCGCGTCGCATCAGAGGCTCGCTGAGCCAATGTGGCAATGGTTCACCACATATTCGCACCGGGCCGAACGAAGCTCGGCAGGTCCTCGAAATTCATGGAGTGTCGCGTGTCTTCAAGACGCATCTTTCGTCCGTTGCTCGCCCCGCTAATGGCGCTGGCGCTTTTGGGCAGTGCACTGGGCGGCGCAAGCACAGCCGGCGCAGCCGAAGCTCAGGCC
Organism: Caballeronia sordidicola; assembly: GCF_001544455.2. Lineage (GTDB taxonomy): Bacteria > Pseudomonadota > Gammaproteobacteria > Burkholderiales > Burkholderiaceae > Caballeronia > Caballeronia sordidicola. The sequence continues at coordinate 59,616 of NZ_FCOC02000012.1, read as the reverse complement.
GCCCAGCCCGTCGCGCCGGATACCATGGCTGCACGCGTGCAAGGTTGCACGGCATGTCACGGCGTCCACGGCGAAGGCACGGACAACGACTATTTCCCGCGTCTTGCCGGCAAACCCGCCGACTACCTGTACAACCAGTTGCAGAACTTCCGTGAAGGCCGCCGGAAGTATCCGCCCATGAACTACCTCGTCACGTATCTCTCGGACGACTACCTTCATCAGATCGCCACGTATTTCTCGCAACAGCGCCCGCCTTATCCGCAGCCGGCCAAGCCGACCGTGTCGGCGTCGACTGTGACGAAGGGCCAGCAAATCGTGCTGAACGGCGATCCGTCCAGAAACATCCCGGCTTGCGCGGCATGCCACGGCGCGTCGCTCACAGGTATGGAACCGGCTATTCCGGGTCTCGTGGGATTGCACTCCGACTACATCAGCGCCCAGCTTGGCGCATGGCGTGCGGGCTCGCGTCACGCGAAAGCGCCTGACTGCATGCAACAGATTGCATCCCGCCTGACCGACGACGACGTAACCGCTGTCGCCGCCTGGCTTTCCACGCAAACCGCACCGGCCAATCCGGTACCCGCGCCCGCTGGCTCACGCAAGATGCCGCTTGTCTGCGGCAGCGAACCGCAATAAGGCGCGAGGAGCGATAAGTATATGAAACGCAAGTCCCTGTTCGCACTCTCGGCGGTTGTTGTCCTGACGGCCGCCGCCGCCGCTGCCGCGCTCTGGTCGGGTGGCGACGCATTCCATTCGAGCGGCGCTGTCGCCGCCGTGCCCGCCGACCAGACCGAATTGATCAAGCGCGGCGAATATCTGGCGCGCGCCGGCGACTGTATTGCCTGCCACACGGTTCGCGGCGGCAAGACGTTCGCGGGCGGCCTGCCCATGCTGACGCCGTTCGGCACCATGTACACGCCGAACATCACGCCGGACGATCAATACGGCATTGGCAAATGGACGTCGGACGATTTTTATCGGTCGATTCATAACGGCCGCTCAAAAGACGGCAGCCTGCTTTATCCGGCCATGCCGTTCACCGCCTACACCAAGGTGACGCGCGCCGACTCCGATGCCATGTATGCTTACATGCGCTCGGTCCCGCCGGTGAATGAACCCAGCCGCCCGCACGAACTGCGCTTCCCGTTCAACCAGCGCAACATGCTGATTGGCTGGCGCGTGCTGTTCTTCCGCGAAGGCGAGTTCAAGCCGGATCCTACCAAGTCGGTCGAATGGAACCGCGGTGCTTACCTGATCGAAGGGCTTGGCCATTGCAGCATGTGCCATACATCGATCAACCCGCTCGGCGGCCCGGTCAGCTCGGCAGCCTTCGGCGGCGGCCTGATTCCGCTGCAGAACTGGTATGCGCCTTCGCTGACGTCGAACAAGGAAGCAGGTCTTGGCGACTGGGACGCGAAGGACATCAACGACCTGTTGAAGACGGGTGTATCGCAGCGTGGCGCGGTGTTCGGTCCGATGGCCGAAGTGGTTCACAACAGCCTGCAATACATGACGGACGCGGACATCAGTGCAATGACCACGTACCTCAAGTCAATTCCGCAAAAGAAGGAAGCGCCGGAAACCATGCAATTCGAGACATCGGAGAAATTCGGTGGCGAACTGCTGGTCCAGGGAAAGAAGATCTATACGGAAAATTGCGCGAAGTGCCACGCCGAGAACGGTCTCGGAAAGCCGCCTGCTTATCCGCCGCTTGCCAACAACCAGTCCATTCAGATGCAGTCGGCCGTGAACCCGATCCGCATGACGCTCAACGGTGGTTATCCGCCGAGCACCGAAGGCAACCCGCATCCGTATGGCATGCCGCCGTTTGCGCAAGCCTTGTCGGATACGGAAGTTGCTGCGGTTGTGACGTACATCCGCATGTCGTGGGGCAACCACGGCACGCCGGTGTCGCCGCAACAAGTCAGCAACCTGCGTTCGGCGCCGCTCGACTGATTGAAGAAGCAGGGCCGGCAGTAGCGTAAAATGCAGTGAAGGGCGCGGGCCTCGCATTCGGGGCGGCGCCCTTCTTCTTTTCATGCTGGCCTTTTTGTGTTGGCCATTGTGCTCAATCAAGCGGATCGGGATTGGCGAAACCTGCAACCGGTCTCGCGGTAAAATGCCGGTGATTTCGTGAATTCACAAAGCGGGTAAGCGCGGCGTTGCATGCGGGAAACGCAACGTGGTTGAGGATGTTTTTCGATGCACGTTGGTGAGCGGTTCAATAGCGTTACCCATCTTGTCGGCACTGTACTGTCGGTGGCGGGACTGGCAACGCTTGTGACCATGGCGTCGCTGGAACGCGATCCGTACAAGATCGTGAGCTTTGCTGTGTATGGCGCAATGCTGCTCGCCCTGTACACAATCTCGACGCTCTACCACTCCATCCGAAACCCGCGCGCCAAGGCGATATTGCAGAAATGCGATCATTCGGCCATTTATTTGCTGATCGCGGGAAGCTACACGCCGTTCACGCTCGTCACGCTTCGCGGCCCGTGGGGCTGGTCGCTATTCGGGGTAAGCTGGGGGCTGGCTGCGCTTGGCATTGTTCAGGAACTCACGCTCGGGCGCCGAACCCGCAGTGTATCGATGGTGATTTACGTGATGATGGGCTGGCTCGCGCTCGTAGCCATCCGTCCTCTCGTTACAGCATTACCGCCCGCCGGCACGGCGTGGCTGCTGGCAGGCGGCTTGATCTACAGCGCCGGCATTTACTTTTTCATCAACGACGAGCGCATCCGGCACGGCCATGGCATCTGGCACCTGTTCGTGTTGGGCGGCAGCTTGTGTCAATTCATCAGCATTGCACGCTACGTTGCGTGAGCCTGTCCTGATCGACACTCAATGCCTGATGATTTGAGGCGTGCGCGCTTCAAATGCAACTTAACGCCAGTCAGCGTGTCTTGATAGCGCGTTGATCTTCGCGGCAACTTTCCCGGCGCCCTGCTCTTTTCTTCGAGCGAGCGCCCCGATTGTCATGCCGCCCGATTTCCTCGATCGTCGTGCGTGCGCACCTCTTCCTGCGAGCCGCTTCCCTGGGCTTTGTTCGAGGCTCATGCGACAACGCCGGTCGGCATACAGAATCCGTGAACACTTATGTCTTTTGATTCCCTCGGCTTGTCCGAACCCTTGCTTCGCGCAGTCATCGAACAAGGCTACACAACTCCCACGCCTATCCAGTCGCAGGCCATCCCTGCCGTGCTGAACGGCGGCGACCTGCTTGCAGGCGCGCAAACCGGCACTGGCAAGACCGCGGGTTTTACGCTGCCGATCCTGCAACGCCTGTCCGAAACGCCGGCGCCCGCAGCAGGCGCGAAGCGCCCGGTTCGCGCGCTGATCCTCACGCCCACGCGCGAACTCGCGGCGCAGGTCGAAGAGAGCGTGCGCACCTATGGCAAATACCTGAAGCTGAAATCAACGGTAATGTTCGGCGGCGTTGGCATCAATCCGCAAATCGACGCGTTGCGGCGCGGCGTGGATATTGTCGTGGCTACGCCCGGACGATTGCTCGATCACATGCAGCAGAAGACCATCGACTTGTCGAAGCTCGAAATCCTCGTGCTCGATGAAGCCGACCGCATGCTCGACATGGGCTTCATTCACGACATCAAGCGCGTGCTCGCCAAGCTGCCGCCGAAGCGTCAGAACCTTCTGTTCTCGGCGACTTTCTCCGACGAAATCAAGACCCTCGCCGACAGTCTGCTCGACAAGCCGGCGCTGATCGAAGTGGCGCGCCGCAATTCGACCGTTGAAGCGATCGCGCAAAAGATCCATCCGGTCGATCGCGATAAGAAGCGCGAATTGCTTACGCACCTGATCCGGCAGAACAACTGGTTTCAAGTGCTGGTTTTTTCGCGCACGAAGCATGGCGCGAACCGGCTGGCCGAACAGTTGACGAAGGACGGCATCAGCGCGCTCGCCATTCATGGCAACAAGAGCCAGTCGGCTCGCACGCGTGCCCTGGCCGAGTTCAAGGACAACACGTTGCAGGTGCTCGTGGCGACGGATATTGCGGCGCGCGGTATCGATATTGATCAGTTGCCGCACGTGGTCAACTTCGATCTGCCGAACGTGCCGGAGGACTATGTTCACCGGATCGGACGCACGGGGCGTGCTGGGGCAACGGGCGAGGCGGTATCGCTGGTTTGCGTCGATGAACATCAGTTGCTGAAGGACATCGAACGGCTGATCAAGCGCCCGATTCCACAGGAAGTGATCGCGGGATTCGAGCCGGACCCGACTCAGAAACCCGAACCCATTCTTCGACGCAGCCAGGGCGGCGGCGGTGCGCGTCAAGGTGCGCCACGTCAGGGCGCGCCGAAGCAGGCAAATGGCGGTGGCCGTGGACCGGCGAAGCCGGCGCATGGCGGCAATGGCGGCGGCGGAGGCAATGGTTCGCGTTCGCCCAAACCCGTTGCGGCCAAGACGGGCGGCAATGGCGCCGCGCCGCGCAAGCCTGAAGGCGCGCGGCCAGCCGGCGCATTGCTCGGTGGCAAGCCTCGTAGTGAAGGCGGCGGTGCTGGCCGACGTGATACGCCGCGTACCGGGCAACGCGGACGTTGATTGAACTGCGGTAAGGTTTCAGGCAGCGGAGCTTACAGCTCCGCTGTTTTTGTTTCAGGGCGCCACGCTCGCGGCCCGCTTCAGTCCTTCCACTTGTAGACGCCAGCGTTCCAGCACGGCGTTCTCCTGACCTTCGGCAAAAGCAAATCCAATTCCTTGCACGAGCCGGGCATAAGCCACTTTCTGCCACTCGCCGCTTTCGATCGTCGCGATAAAGCACGTCACCGGCGAGTCCGCAAGCGGCACGGCCTTCGCCTGAAGCTGCACTTGGAAAAACGCTTCATCGAAGACGAAAGTCAGCGTCGCCAAGCCCGTCTTCGATATCACCCGCGCCGCCCTGGACTGCGGCCACAGCGAAAAACACAAGCTCCCCGGATCGGGCGCGAACAGTTCGCCCACGCTCAGCAGTGACGTCCGGATCCGGCCTTCGTCGGCGGCGAGCAGCGATGCGGTGAAACCGGTTTTTGTCTCGATCGACGTGCCGTCGAACAGCGCGCGCAGCGGCAACGGCCATTCGTCGAACGTACTGTGCTCGATGTTGCGTGGACCCGATGCAGGGGAATCGTTCATTGGGAACTCCGTGAAGGACGATGGCCCGCGAAAGCGGGCCATCGATCAAAGTGTCATGCCGGAACCGCGCAAGCGTTCAGCGGAAGAAGACATGCTGCGTGATCTTCGCGATCGGATAATGAACGCTCGGCTGGATGCGCGCGGGCAGATCAAGCGGTTTGAGCAGCATCTTGACGCACATATCCGCCGACAAATTGCGGCGCACCAACGCGTTCACCCGCGCCGCCAGTTCGCGATTGTGCGCTGTGTCGTTGGCGCGATCCGGATAACGTATGGCGAAAACATGGCGCAGCGCGATCTCGGAATCTTCGTTCTTGATTTCCATCACGCGTCGTAAAAGCGCGCCCAGCACGGCGAAGCGGCCGTTGCCCTCGATCTTGTTGTACTTCTTGAAGAAGCGGAAGAAATGCTTGTAGTGCCGGACTTCGTCAGTACGGATGTTGTCGGTGAGCTGCTTCAGGACCGGTTCGTCCGAGCATTCATTGATGGCCCGGTACAAGGTCGCGGTGCCGGTTTCCACCACGCATCGCGCGACCATTTCCAGAGCCCGCGTCTTTTCGAAATCCTCGACGGAACACGTCAGCGAGTATTCGGCGAAGAAGTTCTTGAACGCCGTGTCCCAGTCGAACTCCGGCCACACATGGTTGATGTACGTCTTCAACGCGCGGCCATGCTGCATCTCCTCCGGTTCCCACTCGGTGTTGAGCCAGGAGGAGACTTCGGGGTCGTCATTGAAATAGGTGCTCAGGTTGCTCGTATAAAGATCAGTGCCGCTTTCAATAAATGAAGCCGCGCAAAGCAACAAGAGCAGATGTTCGTTGGATGCCGCTTTACGCCGGTCGATCCGGGACAGGTCGATGTCTTCGATCCGCCAGGGCATCACATGGGTACTATCAGTGTGCATAAATATCGCGCTCCCAAATCTGTACTGAACGCGCCGTCAGCCAAACCGGCCGAAAATCAGGCAACGCCATGAACAATCGAGTCGTGGCGTTCTCATGTGGTTGAAGACTTCTTATAGCCTGCATCTTAGCCGGGTTGTAGCGAAGCTGCAGACACCAAGAGAGACCGTTCAAGCCATAGGTCAGTTCCGGACACTATTTAATTCAGCACGAATCATACCGAGTGATTGGCGGTATGTTGACCGGGCGCAAGCGCAACACTTTGATGGCGCTTACAAGCCCATTTCACCGAACTGCTGCGGCGAGCTTGTTCGCGAGTTGGCAGACAGGCCTATTGTAAAAACGGCGAAGGACGCCAGCAGAGCCTGGACACCACTCATCGATAATCAACTTTGACCTCCTCACGAGTTTGATGACGATGATAACGAGTCTGTGAGCGCCACGTTGTCCGGTCTGCCGGGCGTTTCCCTTACAATACCGCCACCTCACGAACTGAAGCGCACGCACAGACGCCATGACTCGAGATCCCCGCATCACCTTGAACGCACGGCAGCAAGAGCTGCTCGACTGGGTGCAACGCGATGGCTTCGTGACGGTCGAGGACCTCGCCACGCATTTCGACGTCACCCCGCAGACCATTCGCCGCGACGTCAACTGGCTCTCGGACATGAACCTGCTGCGTCGCTATCATGGCGGCGCGAGCCTTCCAACGAGTTCGGAGAACGTCTCCTATACTGCACGCCAGCGCATGTTTCACGACGAGAAGCGCCGCATCGCGGCGCTGGTCGCCTCGCACATTCCCGACCAGGCGTCGCTCTTCATCAACCTCGGCACCACGACCGAAGAAGTCGCCCGGGCGCTCAACCGGCATCGCGGCCTGCACGTGATCACGAACAACCTCAACGTGGCCGGCATGATGAGCGGCTACCCGGATTGCGAGGTGCTGATCACCGGCGGCATTGTCCGGCCCTGGGACAAAGGAATCGTGGGCGAGCTTGCGATCGATTTCATCCGCCAGTTCAAGGTCGATTTCGCGATCATTGGCGCGTCGAGCATTGAACCCGATGGCACGCTGCGCGACTTCGATACCCGCGAGGTCCGCGTGGCTGAAGCAATCATCAACCACGCTCGCACCGTTTTTCTCGCCGCCGATCATTCCAAATTCGGCCGCCCGGCGCTCGTCCGGCTCGGCCACCTGAACCAGATCGACGCGCTCTTCACCGATGCCCCCACGCCGCCCGACATGGCCGAAACGCTCGCTGCGGCGAACACGCAGGTGTACATCGCCGAATAACGTTTCTCTGAGCGCAACTTAAATTCTTGTGTGCGCTGCGGCACGAACTTCAGGTAATTTCTACGTTTTCCGGCTCCAGCCGAACCGCTTTCGCGTCCCTCAAAAGTCAAACCCAATATTTTCCGCAAGCGTTTGGCACGCGTGCGGCGCTTGCATACAATCAAATCCCGGCAACGCAACGCCAGCTTCCAGCACTCCGGAAGCAGCGGTTCGCCATAGGTCTGCCGGCTCGAAGTTCCTGCCTCGCGCAACGTTCCGAAGTACATGCACCGGTCGCCGACCGGTCAAAGTGCCGTTCGATCGTCATGGAGAACACGATGCTCAGTCCGCATGAATTTGCCACGCTGCTTCTGCTACAGGAAGCGCCCAACCAGATCGACATGGTTCGCGACGAACTCGACGCCCTCCTCGAGCGCCAACTCGTGCAACTCGAAAATCTCGCGTCAGGACGCCAGCTCTGGAGCCTCACGGCCTCGGGCGATTCCACCATGAAGGCAATCAAGCGGTACTCGTAAGCGTCATTCCCGCTGATCCGGTCTCGCTTCTACAGCTCGTCTTGCAGCTTAGCCAGCGCGCAACGTTGGATCGACGGCCGCGCGCCAGCTAAGCGCCTGCGCGCGCTGATCGGCGAAGAACGTAGCCCACGCGCTTCGTGCGGCGGTCGTGCGATTGGCCGTGAAAGCCGAATGCTGCCCGGCGATCCCCGCCTGGAACGCGCAGAATTGATCCTTCGATAACCCTCCGCGTTTTTGCGCCACATAAGCGTCGAACAGCGCCGAATACACGCTCTGCGAATCCGCACCGTAATCCACCGCCGCCGTACCGCACATGGACTGAAGCGCGCTTAACGAAGGCGCGCCCATTGCCCCGGACATGTCGGGCGTGGAGACGCATCCACTCAGCATCAGCGCTCCCACCGCGCCTGCCATCAGCAACTTTCGCATTCCGTTCACTCCTCGTTTGACTGGCCACATTCGCCACCGACAGTATCGGTCTGTCGCCGCCTTCACGCCACTCGGCCGAATGGCCATGAGTTGTGCAAGCTTCAGCCAGAATAGCCAAAGACGACAACGCCGATTTTCGCCAAAACACAGCGTTAGCCGTTAAGCCGACTTTACATTTTCGTTTTTGTTCGTTAAATTTCGAATTCGAACATTTATGTTGTGTCGGAGCGGGTGCGGCCATGAGGCGAACAAGCAATGCAAGGTGATCTCTACGATGTGCTCGTCGTAGGCGGCGGGGTCAATGGGACGGGCATCGCGCGCGACGCATCCGGCCGGGGCTTGAGCGTGCTGTTATGCGAGAAAGATGATCTCGCGTCGCATACGTCGTCATCGAGCACCAAGCTTATTCATGGTGGCCTGCGCTATCTGGAATACGGCGAATATTCGCTCGTACGCAAGGCATTGCAGGAGCGAGAGGTATTGCTGCGCGCCGCGCCCCACATCATGTGGCCGCTGCGTTTCGTGATGCCGCACATGCCAAACCTGCGGCCCGCCTGGATGATCCGCGCCGGCCTGTTCCTTTACGATCATCTCGCGCGCCGCCAGTTGCTGCCGGGATCGAGAGGAATCGACATGCGCAGGCACCCAGCCGGTGCGCCGCTTATCGATTCTATCAAGCGAGGCTTTGTCTATTCCGATGGCTGGGTGGACGACGCCCGCCTGGTCGTGCTGAACGCGGTCGATGCGCGGGAACACGGCGCCGTTATAAAAACGCGCACGCGGCTCGTGAACGCAAACCGGAAAGACGGTCTGTGGCACGCCACGCTTATGGACAGCCACAGCGAGACGTTCGACGTCCAGGCGCGCTCGATTGCGAACGCAGCGGGTCCGTGGGTCAGCGAACTGCTAAAAGGAACGCTCGGCAGCGGCACGCACACGCGTCACACCGTACGTCTGGTCAAAGGCAGCCATATTGTTACGCAGCGTCTGTTCGAGCACGATCACGCGTACATCTTCCAGAATCCGGACAAGCGCATCATTTTCGCGATTCCCTATGAGCATGACTACACGCTGATCGGTACGACCGACCTGGAGTACCACGGGGATTCGTCGAAGGTGACGATCAGCCCGGAAGAGACCGCGTATTTGTGCGAGTCCATCAACCGGTACTTCAAGAAACACATCGGTCCGGAAGACGTTCGGTGGAGTTATTCGGGCGTACGCGGCCTGCTCGAAGACGAGAACGCTGAAAACGCGTCGGCGGTCACGCGCGACTATCTGCTGGAACTCGATACACCCGCGAACCAGGCGCCGTTGTTATCGGTGTTTGGCGGAAAGATCACGACCTTTCGCAAGCTCGCGGAAGAAGCCGTCGACAAACTTGGCGAAGCACTTCAATCGCCCGCCAAGGGCAAGACGTGGACCGAAGGCGCGCCATTGCCGGGCGGCGATATCGCCGATGCCGATTTCGACCGGTTCTTAGCGTCCTTGCAGCAGAAGAACCCGTGGCTGCCGGCCGATCTCGCGCATCGGTACGCTCGAGCCTACGGCACACGCGCGCAGCGAGTGCTTGGAGATGCCACGTCGCTGGCCGATCTGGGCAATGCCATCGCGCCCGGGCTTTACGAAGCAGAACTGCGCTATTTGCGCGACAACGAATGGGCGACCTGCGCCGAGGACGTTCTCTGGCGCCGCTCGAAACTTGGTCTGCACGTTGGACCCGAAACGCTTGACGAGGTGACGCGCCGGATTGACGGATGGTTCGTCCAGCCGCTTCAAGCTTCGTCGTGGACTGCCGTGTAAATACCAATCCTGCCGCGCCTGATAACGGTGTGACGATATCTTCGTTTGAGGCACGTCAGGCCGATGCTAGTCTTTCCTCCACCGATGCCGCGCCGGTCCGCGCGGCACGTCCGAATGGAGGCTCATCATGGTTGCACCGGCTTATTCATCGCTGGAACTCGTGCGCGAGCCGTTCGATGCACGCGCGCCGGCCGAACGCGCCGAGGCAACGCGGGCGGCATCGGCGGAAATTCGTCGCGAGGAACATGTTCCTCAGACAAGCGCACAGGAAACAAACGACGCGCTCGAGTACCTGGTTGGCGTGAACCTGGCGCGGCTGCGCGCCGAGCGCCAATTATCACTCGACGCCCTCGCCCGCGCTTCCGGCGTTTCGCGGGCAATGCTCGCGCAAATCGAATCGGCGCGCAGCGTGCCATCCATCAAGGTTCTGCACAAGATTGCCGGCGCGCTGAAGGTGTCGGTCGCGGCATTCTTGCGTCGCCACGCGACAAATGGCATCGAGTTTCTCGCGGCCGATCAGGCGACGCGTCTCGTGACATCGAATGGGCGCTTTTCGGCGCGGCCGTTGTTTCCGCTGAGTGCGCCTGCATCGGCGGAATTCCATGAGTTGCGAATCGCGCCGCTGCACACCGAGACGGGCAGCCCGCGCGCGCCCGGAACCACGGTCAATCTGGTCGTGAGCGACGGCACGCTTGAGCTTCGCGTGCACGAGCGCACGCAGTTGCTCGGCACTGGCGACGCAATCGTGTTCGACGCCGATCAGCCTCACGCGCTGCGCAATCCGGGCAGCACGGAAGCGCGCGCGTATCAGGTGACGGTGAATGCGGAGACGCCGCCGCGCTGGCATGTGCCGGCGGACTCGCGCCGGATTGAAGAGACGAACTAAGTTCGTTCGTCAGCCAACGCGCAGCGCCCAGCGCCGCTGCAACATTGCTTGACATGTTGTATCCTGAAATAAGTCGCGGTTTTAAGTGTTCAGCGACAAATCAGTACGTCTTCAGGGCGGGGTGAAATTCCCCACCGGCGGTATGCGATCGGTGAGAAATCAATAAGCCAGTCGTGAGCCCGCGAGCGCCCGTGAACGTGGATCGCCGTGTTTTTGCGAACCATTTCATGGGGTCAGCAGATCTGGTGCGATGCCAGAGCCGACGGTCATAGTCCGGATGAGAGAAGATGTGCAGATAGTCATGTCCGTATCGCGTGGGTGTCGCGGGGCTTGTGCGCCCGTTGTCACGTTCCGCGTGCCGTTCTGCCTGTTTGCAATGCCCTGAAACGTTTTTCGCCCATTCCTTTTTGCGAGAGCGTTTCATCCATGTCTGTAGCTGCTTCCAGCCTCAACCGCTTGATTCCCGACGCATTTGCCGACTTCGAGCAACTGCGTTCCGGCGAAAACTCCGTCCCTATCCCTTCCCGAATCGCCGCCGCCTTGCAAGCATTGCGCGAAGGCCGCGCCGTCGCATTACTGGACGACGATGACCGCGAAAACGAAGCCGACCTGATCTACGCGGCCGAAAAACTCAGCGTGGAAGGCATGGCGCTGATGATCCGCGAATGCAGCGGCATTGTGTGCCTGTGTCTTCCCGACGACGCCGTTCGCGCGCTTCAGCTCCCGCCCATGGTCGCCGACAACGGCAGCAAATACGGCACGGCCTTCACTGTCTCCATAGAAGCGCGTGAAGGCGTGACCACGGGTGTATCGGCGGTGGATCGCCTGACGACGATCCGCGCGGCCATCGCGGATAACGCGAAACCAGGCGATATTGTGAGTCCCGGTCATGTGTTTCCGCTGCGCGCGCAGCCAGGCGGCGTCCTCACGCGCCGCGGGCACACGGAAGGCACGGTCGATCTTGCGATCCTCGCCGGACTCAAGCCCGCCGGCGTGCTGTGTGAACTGATGAACCCGGATGGCACGATGGCGCGCGGCTCTCAGATCGATGCTTTCGTGAAAGCGCGGAATATTCCGGTGTTGACGATTGCTGAACTGGCTGATTTCCGGATGGCGCTGGCTAACGCGCGGGAAACGGTGAACGAAGCGCAAGCGACGGAAGAAACCGTTTGAAGCGGGTATCGAGCAAAAAAATGCGGCCCGGAAGGCCGCGTTTTTCTTGAGCGTCATCTTAAGGTTGCGCCTTCAAACCCGCGCCAAACTTCTTGTAAAGCCATACCGAACAAGTAGCGGTCGTTGCCGTATAAAGCAGCGTGACGACGCTTTGCACGACCAGAAGACCCACGCTCAGGCTATCGATGGAACCTGCCGTGGCGAGCATCTCGGCAAGTACTGTGAACACCGTCGCAATTGCCACGATTGGCAGAATGGCGACCACCGCCGTAGACGCAATCGCCCAGAAATGCCCGCGCGTGTCTTCCCATGCAGCGCGCCAGGCAAGATGGCCGCCGGCCGCCGTGTGAGGAAACAGCAGCGCGAGACGGCCCGACACATAGCTCATGCCGCACAGCGCAAGCACGGCAAGCGTAGCGGTGGCCGCCATCGAAGTCCCGCTCGACAACCCCGCCAGCCGCATCAGGATCCACGCGATCACAACGACCACGGTCGCGCCCACATAGGCCGCGACCAACGCGATGCACAGCAGGAAATATCGGCGGAAACCGGCGTCCCAGAGGCGTGTTGCTTGGGCGGGCGCCGCCGCGTCCGGTTCCGGGTTCAACGTCATTGCAAAGCGGATCACTTGCACGGCCAGCACGGCGATCACGAGCGACTGCAAAAACGCGAGTCCGAGCGATGTCAGCGAATGGCCCAGCGCGGCGCTGTGCAGGGCGCTGCTATTGGTCATCGACGAAAGCGAGCTGGCTGACGGTGATTCTGAAAGCTGCTCCTGATATCCGGCAATGCCCGTGGCGAGCACCAGGACGAATGCCAGCAAGAAAAGCGTGGGCATGCGCCGCACGGACTCGGCAGCGTCGCGCCATGCGCCCTTCAGGCATTGGCTCAGCGTGATGTCTTCCATAAAACCCCAGTCGAAAAGCGTGTTGAAGCAATAAGCCGCGAAAAAATCCAGGTGATTGCGGCTGGCACGACACGCTAGTCGGTTGAGGCCGCCGGGTCAATGAGATCGGCCCGGCGTGCCGAAATCAAATCGCATCCACGGCGCCAGCGCTGGCATTTTCGGCGCGTCCGTCGAGCCGGGCTGCGTACCACGTCACCGCCAGCGCCACGATTGCCACCACCGCCGCGACCCACGGCAACGAATCCAGCGGATGCCCTTGCTGCAACACCACGCCGCCAAGCCACGCACCGCCGGCATTGCCCAGGTTGAACGCGCCAATATTGAGCGTCGACGCCAGATTGGGCGCGTGCTTCGCCTTTTCCACCACGCGCGTTTGCAGCGGCGGCACGGTCGCGAAAGCGGCAATGCCCCAGATGAAAATCGTGATCGCAGCGAGGAGCTGGTTGTGGCTCGTCCTCGCGAACACGGCCATGATGACGGCGAGCGCGACCAGAATGCCCATCAGCGACGGCATCAGCGCGCGGTCGGCGAGCTTGCCGCCAATCGTGTTGCCTATCGTGAGGCCAATGCCGAACAGCACCAGCACGAGCGTCACGCCATGCGGGCTGAAACCGCTCACTTGCTCAAGGATCGGCGCAATGTAGGTGAACACCACGAACACGCCGCCAAAGCCGAGCACGGTCATGGCGAGCGCCAGCCAGACTTGCGGCTCCTTCAGCACGCGCAACTCGTGGCCGAAGTTCGACGGTCCCGCATCGTGCTTGTTCGGCACGAGCGCCGCAACCCCGACGAGCGACAGCAACCCGAGCGCCGACACCACCCAGAACGTCGCGCGCCATCCGAACTGCTGCCCGATGAACGTCCCGAACGGCACGCCCAGCACGTTCGCCAAGGTGAGCCCGGTGAACATCAGCGCAATGGCGCTCGCCCGCTTTTCAGCCGGAACGAGCGACGCCGCCACCACCGCGCCGATGCCAAAAAACGAACCATGCGCGAACGAGGTGACCACGCGCGCCACCATCAGCATGGAATAACCGGGCGCGACCGCGCACATCAGGTTGCCGACAATGAATACGCCCATCAGCAATTGCAGCGAAAGCTTGCGCGGCAATTTCGCGGTGAGCACGGCGAGCAGCGGCGCGCCCACTGCCACGCCAAGCGCGTAGCCGGTGACGAGAAAGCCGGCAGACGGTATCGACACAGCCAGGTCGCGGGCCACATCCGGCAAAAGGCCCATGATCACGAACTCGGTCGTGCCGATGGCGAAGGCGCTGATGGCAAGCGCTAGAAGTGGAATAGGCATCGAAATGTCCTTGGGGGTTTTTGAATTGGGCCAGAGGAAATCAGTGAAGCGAGGTCACGAATTCGATGACCACGCCCGGCGCGAGCTGCACGAACACTTGCCGTTCGCCCGACACCGGCACTTCAGCTTCGGAAAACGGCACGCCGTGTTCATGCAGCCGGGCGAGCAACGCCTGCCACTCGGCCTCGCCGCTTACACGCAACGCAATGTGATCGATGCGTGTCGCCGCTCGGCCGCCCGCTGGCGCTGCCAGCACGGAACCGCTTTCGATCAGATGCAAGACGGGCGCGCCGTCCAGATAAAGCCAGCACCCGCCAATGCCGAATGGCGGACGCGGGCCGACCGTCATGCCGGCTATATCGGTGAAAAATTGGCGCATCGGCGCGCAGTCGGGCGCAACAATCGTGGCGTGATCAAGCTTCATGTTGATTTCCTACGCTGCAACGCGTCAATTTTCCGTCACCAGATCGATTTTGATAATTGGCGTAGCATTTGAAGCATTATCAAAATTCATTTGAGAATGGCGATGGATCGACTCGGCGATATGCGTTTGTTCGTTGAAGCCGCGGCGCTCGGCAGCTTGTCGGCGGCGGGGAGAAAGCTGGGGTTATCGCCGGCCGCGGCAAGTGCGCGCCTGCTCAAACTGGAAAAATCGCTGAGCGCGCGCTTGTTCGAGCGCACCACGCGCCAACTCAGGCTCACCGACGAAGGCCAGCTTTATCTCAGGCATTGCCGGATTGCGCTTCAAGCCATAGAAGATGGCGAAGCCGCGCTGCATGCCGGCCAGAACCTCGTGCGCGGCAAGGTGCGGATTTCCGCGACATCGGATTTCGGCCGCAACCTGCTGTGCCATTGGCTCGACGAATTCAGCCGGATCCACCCCGAAGTGAGCTTTGCGCTGACGCTGGCGGATTCGGTATCCAATTTGTTGCGCGAGGACATCGATCTCGCGATTCGCTTTGGCCTGCCGCCCGACGCCAGCCTCGTCGCGCGCCGCCTCGCGCCAAACCGGCGTGTGCTGTGCGCATCGCCGGAATATCTCGCGAAGCATGGCGAGCCGAAAACGCCCGCTGATCTCGCCGGGCATTCGTTCTCGGTACTGGTGACAGCGACTGCCACGCTCAACGAAATCCACTTCGTGCGTGGCGAAGAGCGTTATTCGCATGTAATCCCGCTCGACGACGCCTGGGAGACCAACGACGGCGCGCTGTCCCGCGCGTGGGCGCTGGCGGGCCAGGGCATTGCGCATAAATCGATATGGGATATCGCCGCCGACGTCCGCTCGGGCGCGCTGAAAATGCTTCTGGCCGATTGGTGTTCGCACGAGGCCGCCGTCCACGCGCTTTTCCACGCGAACCGATACATGGCGCCGCGCGTGCGGGTGCTGCTCGATTTCCTCACTGAACGCTTCGCCCGGGCGACGGAAGAACTGCTCGGCGACCTTGCCTACCCACCTGGACGGACGGGGCAGGAAGTCGAGCGAGCGCTATAATATCGAGTTACGCAGCGCGCAATTTCAAGCTATTTTCGGTCAAATGCGCGCTAAACCGCGAAAGAACCCTATTAACGCTTTAAAAACTGCGCCCCCAGACTAATCACTGCGACCGGCGAAATTCATGACCAAGAAAGTGTATGTAAAGACCTTTGGCTGCCAGATGAACGAGTACGACTCCGACAAAATGGTCGACGTGCTCAACGCAACCAATGGCCTGACCCAGACCAATACGCCCGAAGACGCGGACGTGATCCTCTTCAACACGTGCTCCGTGCGCGAAAAGGCGCAGGAAAAGGTCTTTTCCGACCTCGGCCGCGTGCGTGAACTGAAGGAAGCGAATCCGAACCTGATCATTGGCGTGGGCGGTTGCGTGGCGAGCCAGGAAGGCGCGGCGATCGTTTCGCGTGCGCCTTACGTGGATCTCGTGTTCGGCCCGCAGACCTTGCACCGCCTGCCGGAGATGATCGCGAAACGCCGTTCCAGCGGACGCTCCCAAGTCGATATCTCGTTTCCGGAAATCGAAAAGTTCGATCACCTGCCGCCGGCGCGCGTGGATGGGCCGAGCGCCTTCGTGTCCATCATGGAAGGCTGCAGCAAGTACTGCAGCTATTGCGTCGTGCCCTATACGCGCGGCGAGGAAGTATCGCGGCCATTAGACGACGTGCTCACGGAAATCGCCGGCCTAGCCGATCAGGGCGTGCGCGAAGTCACGCTGCTCGGACAGAACGTGAATGCGTATCGCGGGCCGGTGACGCAGCATTCCACCGACATTGCCGACTTCGCCACGCTGATCGAATATGTGGCGGAAATTCCGGGTATTGAACGGATTCGCTACACCACGTCGCATCCGAAGGAATTCACCCAGCGTCTTATCGATACCTACGCGAAAGTGCCCAAACTTGTGAGCCATTTGCACTTGCCCGTGCAGCATGGCTCGGACCGCATTTTGATGGCCATGAAGCGCGGTTATACGGTGCTCGAATACAAGTCCGTGATCCGCAAATTGCGCGCGATCCGCCCGGATTTGTCGTTGTCCACCGACATGATCGTCGGATTCCCCGGGGAAACCGAAGACGATTTCCAGAAGATGATGAAGCTCATCGACGAAATGAGTTATGACACGAGCTTCTCGTTTATCTACAGCCCGCGTCCCGGCACGCCAGCCGCGAACCTGCACGACGACACGCCGCGCGAAGTGAAGCTCAAACGCCTGCAGCATTTGCAGGCGACCATCGAGGCGAATGTCGCGAAAATCAGCCATTCCATGCTGGGATCGGTGCAGCGTATCCTGGTGGAAGGGCCGTCGCGCAAGGACCCGAGCGAACTGGCCGGACGCACGGAAAACAATCGCGTCGTGAATTTCCCCGCGCCGATTTCGTCGCACAAGCGGCTGATCGGCCAGATGGTCGACGTGGAAATCAACGTGGCCTATCCTCACTCGTTGCGCGGCGAACTCCTTCTGACGCCGGCCACGACTCACTAACTGAAGCTTCGACAGGACCCCGACTCTCGCCTTGAAGACCGCTCAGCAGCATATGGAATTCACCGCACCGCGCGACGACAACGCGCGGCTCGCCAACCTGTGTGGCCCGCTCGACGAAAACCTGCGGCAGATCGAGCAGGCGCTCGACGTGACGCTCACGCGCCGCGGTCACAAGATCACCATCCGCGGGCGCGGCGCGAAAGTGGCGCTCACGGCGCTCGAGAATTTCTACAACCGCGCGAAGGATTCGCTGTCGGTGGACGACATTCAACTGGCGCTCGTCGAAGCGCGCAATGCGGCGCGGCGCGACAGGCCATCGAATAATCTGAATTCGGAACCTGTCGATCCACGTTTTCGCGGCGACCCCGATCATCCTTTCGATGAACCCAGCGCGACCATAGACCTGGGCGACGAGGAAGATCCCGGCCCGAAGCTGTACACGCGGCGCGCCGACCTGCGTGGCCGCACGCCCATGCAGCGTGAGTACCTGAAGCAGATCATTGCGCACGACGTGACGTTCGGTATCGGCCCGGCGGGTACGGGAAAGACGTACCTTGCGGTGGCGTGCGCGGTCGACGCGCTCGAACGCGATCAGGTCAAGCGGATTGTCCTGACGCGCCCGGCGGTGGAAGCTGGCGAGCGCCTGGGTTTCCTGCCGGGCGATCTCGCGCAGAAAGTGGATCCGTATCTGCGCCCGTTGTACGACGCGCTCTACGACCTCCTCGGCTTCGATAAAACCGCGAAGATGTTCGAGCGCCAGATGATCGAAATCGCGCCGCTCGCGTACATGCGCGGCCGCACGCTGAACCACGCGTTCATCATCCTGGACGAGGCGCAGAACACCACGCCCGAGCAGATGAAGATGTTTCTCACGCGTATTGGCTTTGGCTCGAAGGCCGTTGTCACCGGCGACACCACGCAGGTCGACTTGCCACGCGGACACAAGAGCGGGTTGATCGAGGCGCAGCACGTTCTTGCGGACGTGCGCGGCATTGCCATGACGCGCTTCACGAGCGTGGACGTGGTGCGCCATCCGCTGGTCGCGCGCATTGTGGAAGCCTACGACGCGCAGCAACAGCGCGATGCCGACGCGGCAGCCGCCAAATAGCAGCGGAACAGTCATGCCGAAACTTGCATTGACGCTGCAATTTCCCGCCGCGAAGGCGTATCCGGAGCACAAGGCGCTGTTGCCGCGCGCAACGGTCGCGGCCTGGATCAAGGCGTCGCTTTTCGCGGACGCTGAATTGACCGTGCGTTTCGTCGATGCCGATGAAGGCCGGACGCTGAACCGGTCGTATCGGCAAAAGGATTACGCCACGAACGTGCTGACGTTCGCGTACGCCGAGTCGGAAGACGATCCGGTGAGCGGCGACCTGATCCTTTGCTGCCCGGTTGTGGAACGCGAGGCGCGCGAGCAGAACAAGCCGCTCGCCGCGCACTACGCGCACTTGATCGTGCACGGCACGCTGCATGCACAAGGTTACGACCACGAAGATTCCGCCGAGGCAGATGAAATGGAATCAATCGAAACCGGCATCATGCAAAAGCTCGGTTTCACCGATCCTTATTTGCCGCTGCTTGATTGAGCCGTGACCGACGATCCCTCCCCTCTTTCTGAATTACCGTCCGTAGACTGCGACTACCCGCCGGTCTTCGCGGAATCGCGCCTGCTCACCGACGCGGAACTTCTCGCATCGCGTGAAAAAGCGCTGGCGCACTGGGATCGCAAGACTGATCTCTGGCTCTTCGGCTATGGCTCGCTGATCTGGAATCCGGGCTTGCCAGCCGTGGAAACGGTGCGCAGCAAAGTGCACGGATATCACCGCGGACTGTATTTGTGGTCGCGCGTGAATCGCGGCACGCCCGAACAGCCGGGATTGGTCCTGGCGCTGGATCGCGGCGGTTCGTGCTCCGGCATGGCGTTCCGGCTCGCCGCCGAAGGCGCGGACGAGCACTTGGAAGTACTGTGGCGGCGCGAAATGGCGATGAATTCGTATCGCGTGGCCTGGCTGCCTTGCACGCTGATTGATGGCCGCCGCGTCGAGGCGCTCGCATTCGTGATGCGCCGGGAAGCGCCCACTTACACCGGCAAGCTGGGCGACCCGATCGTGCGCCGCGTGTTCGGCTGCGCGACCGGCCGATACGGCACCACGCTCGAATATGTCAGCCGAACCGTGGCGGCGTTACGCGAATGCGGCATGCCGGATCGCGCGCTGGAATCGCTTTTACAGCGATGCAAGGACGCGGATTCGTCGCAGGAATAAATTTTCCGGGCGAAAAACAGGCCGATCGGCCAACGTTGGCGGCTCGACATACTGCGCCCATATTTATCAGTTACGATGTTTGCACATGACGTTGTACGCGTTCGCGCTGTATCAATTGGCGCGAAATATCCTTGGTGTATTCTTAACTTTCCGTAATTTCGCGTTCGGAACACTCCGCACGCTCCACTATGAACGACGCCTATCCCAGTCGACGATATACCGACAAACCTGCTGAAAAACCTGAAAAGCGCACGCTGCTCGAGCGCCTGACGGATTTCATCTCGCACGAACCGGAATCGCGCGACGAACTGCTGGAAGTTCTCCAGGACGCCCACGAACGCAATCTGCTAGACGCGGATTCGCTCTCCATGATTGAAGGCGTGTTCCAGGTTTCGGAACTCTGCGCCCGCGACATCATGATTCCGCGCGCCCAGATGGACGCAATCAATATTGCTGAAACGCCCGAGCAATTCATTCCTTTCATGCTGGAAAAAGCGCATTCCCGCTATCCGGTATTCGAAAGCAATCGTGACAACGTAATCGGCGTGCTGCTTGCGAAAGACTTGCTGCGCTATTACCACGAGGAAGAATTCGATGTGCGCGGCATGCTGCGTCCCGCCGTGTTCATTCCCGAATCAAAACGCCTGAACGTGCTGTTGCACGATTTTCGCGTGAACCGGAATCACATTGCCATCGTCGTGGACGAATACGGCGGCGTGGCCGGCCTGATCACGATTGAAGACGTGCTGGAACAGATTGTTGGCGACATAGAAGACGAATACGATTTCGACGAAGAAGCCGGCAACATCATTACTACGCCGGACGGCCGGCATCGCGTGCGTGCGCTCACGGGGATCGAACAGTTCAACGAAGAATTCGGCACGCACTATTCCGACGACGAGGTCGACACCATTGGCGGACTGGTGACGCATCGCTTCGGGCGCGTGCCGCATCGCGGGGAAAAGGTGAAGATCGACGACTTCGTGTTCGAAATCCTGCGCGGCGACGCCCGCCAGATTCACGTGCTGCGCGTGCGGCGCGCGCCCAATATTCCCACGCACGATGGCCGGTCGCGCGACAGCGACGAAGACCACGATTAAGAACGGGCGTGAACACGGAAACGCCAGCTCAACGCTGTCATTAATCGTGTTCATGCTGTGCGCCAACATCATGACGAGCGACGGTCACGCCTCGCCATCCTTTTCCATCTGTTCGACTTCGTAATCCATGGCCGATTCCCGCTTTGCCTTCCGGCGCAATGCCCGGATCAGTAACGCCCAGTCCATGCCGTTCTGGCACTACCTCGTTGCGGCAGTGTTGGGCGGCGCGAATACGCTTTCATTCGCGCCGACGCCACACGGCGGTTGGGTGGAACTGGTCATTTTCACGCTGTTCTTCGCGTGGCTCACCAAAACCAGCGGATGGAAAGGCGCGGCGCTGACAGGATGGGCATTTGGCTTCGGCAACTTCGTCACGGGCGTATGGTGGCTTTACGTCAGCATGCACGACTACGGCGGCATGGCGGCGCCTCTTGCCGCTGCGGCCGTTGTGCTGTTCTCCATGTACATCGCGATCTATCCGGCGCTTGCGGGCATCGTCTGGTCGTTTTGCGCGGGCCGGGCCCGGTATGAAGACAACGGCTCGGTCGTGCCGGCTGCCGGCGAGCCGCGTTTCGTCCCGACATGGCATGGCGCGTTCGCCTTCGCAAGCGCCTGGGCGCTCGGAGAATGGCTGCGTGGCCTCGTTTTCACGGGCTTCCCGTGGCTGGCAAGCGGTTATGCTCAAGTCGACGGCCCATTGGCCGCCTTCGGCGCCATTGGAGGCGTGTACGGCGTCGGCTGGGTGCTTGCGCTCGTGGCCGCGTTGGTCGTGCAGGGTTTTTATACATTTCGACACAGCGCCGCGCCGTTTCCAAGGTTCGCGCCGTTCATTGTGGCGATTGTTCTGGTTGTGTCGGGCATGCTGCTGTCGCTGGTCGAATGGACGCTTCCCGCAAACGCCCCGCTCACCGTGCGGCTCTTGCAAGGCAACGTGAAGCAGGAGATGAAGTTCGAGCAGGAAGGCGTGAACCAGTCCTTGCAGCTTTACCGGAAGCTGATTACAGAGAAACCCGCTGACCTGATCGTGACGCCTGAAACCGCATTTCCCGTTCTCGCCGTGCAAGTACCGCAAGATCTGGCCTCAGCGCTGCGCAATTTCTCCGACACCACTAATTCATCCATCTTGTTTGGCGCTATCGGCGTGACCATTTCGCCCGAAGGCCGCGCGACGGACTACGCCAATAGCCTGTTCGGCATCACGCCGAACCAGAAGGACGTGTACCGCTACGACAAGCATCATCTCGTGCCCTTCGGTGAATTCGTGCCAACAGGTTTCCACTGGTTCGTCGCGCTCATGGGCATTCCGCTCGGAGATTTGGGACGCGGTCCCCCAGTGCAGAAATCGTTCTTCGTGCACAACCAGCCAATTGCCGTCGATATCTGCTACGAGGATATTTTCGGCGAGGAAATCGCGCGAACACTCCGCGAGCAGGAAGCGCCCGCGGGAATTCTCGTGAACTCGACGAACCTTGCGTGGTTCGGCAACACCATCGCGCTCGACCAGCATTTGCAGATGGCGCGCATGCGCTCGATCGAAACCGGCCGCCCGATGCTTCGCGCAACGAACACGGGCACAACTGCGGTGATCGCCGCAAACGGCGCAGTGGTGGCAAGGCTTCCGGTCTACACCACCGGTTCCCTCGACGCCACCGTGCAGGGCACGTCAGGCCGCACGCCGTATGTGACGAGCGGCAACATGACGGTGATCCTGGTGTCGTTGCTGCTGCTGGCGTTTGGGTTCGCGTTCGCGCCGGGACGCAGGAAGAACTGAACCGGAACATGCCATTTCCGTCCTTCAAGATCCGCAAAGCCACGCGCGCCGACGCGGACGCCGCGTGGCGCGTCCGCCGCGCCGCCGTGATGAGCGGATGCATCAGCGCGTATCCGCTGAGTCAACTCGATGAATGGACCGGCGGCGCGGCATCGAAAGCATTCGCCGATGCTGTCGAAGAGCGCTTCCTGGTCGCGACCGTGGACGACCGCGTTGTGGGAACCGGCATGATCGATGTCGCGACCGGCAGGATCGATGCAATCTTCGTGGATCCGGCGTACATGAAACGGGGCATCGGCGCGGGAATCGTCGCGCATCTCGAAACGCTTGCGCGTGCAGAGGGTTGCACGCGGCTACGGCTCGATTCCACGCTGAACGCCGCGCCGTTTTACCGCTCGCTCGGTTTTGAAGGCGACGAAATCGCGCAATACCGCTCGCCCCGCGGCCTGACGATGAATTGTGTGCCAATGAGGAAACGACTCGGCGCATAGCCGACGTTTTCCCGTCCGAACGGCCTATGGCTGCGGTGTTCCACCCCAAAAAGTCGCGCTAGCCCCTTATTCCCGCTAAAATTCAACGTTTTAGCCCTCCGGCCGTCGGAATTTCCGGCCTGACTTCGAAGGCACGCTTCAAAGGCATTCATGCTCACTTTTCAGCAAATCATCCTGACGCTGCAATCCTATTGGGACAACAAGGGTTGCGCACTTCTCCAGCCAATCGACATGGAAGTCGGCGCCGGCACGTCGCACGTGCACACCTTCCTGCGCGCGATCGGCCCGGAACCTTGGCGAGCAGCGTATGTGCAGCCGTCGCGCCGCCCGAAGGACGGCCGTTACGGAGACAATCCGAACCGTCTGCAGCACTACTATCAGTATCAAGTGGTGCTGAAGCCCGCGCCCGAGAACATTCTCGACCTGTATCTGGGTTCGCTCGAAGCGCTTGGCTTCGACCTGAAACAGAACGATGTCCGGTTCGTGGAAGACGACTGGGAAAATCCGACGCTCGGCGCGTGGGGCCTCGGCTGGGAAGTGTGGCTGAACGGCATGGAGGTCACGCAGTTCACGTACTTCCAGCAGGTGGGCGGTATCGACTGCAAGCCGGTGCTGGGCGAGATTACCTACGGGCTCGAACGGCTTGCCATGTATCTGCAAAAGGTCGAGAACGTCTACGACCTCGTGTGGACGGAATGGGAAGAAGACGGCCCGAACGGTCGTGAAACGCGGCGTCTCACTTACGGCGACGTGTATCACCAGAACGAAGTCGAGCAGTCCACGTACAACTTCGAGCATGCGAACGTCGACTTGCTGTTCACGTTCTTCAAGAGCTACGAAGCCGAAGCCAAGAAGATGATCGAGGCGAAGCTGGCGTTGCCTGCGTATGAACTCGTGCTGAAGGCAGGACACACGTTCAACCTGCTCGACGCGCGCGGCGCGATTTCCGTGACGGAGCGCGCGGCGTACATAGGCCGGATTCGCGATCTTTCGCGGCTTGTCGCGAAGGCCTATTACGAGTCGCGTGAGGCGCTCGGTTTCCCGATGCTGGGCAATCCCGTACACGCCGCAGCCGGACTCACCACCGACGCCGAAGACGCCGCCAAGCCCGCCTGGGCGCCGGCGCTGAAGGTCGAGCGCAATATCGATCAGGCCTGACCCGAGCACGACATAACAATGACCGAAACCAACCACGCATCGCTGCTCGTCGAGCTGCTGACAGAAGAACTGCCGCCGAAGGCGCTCGCGCGCCTTGGCACCTCGTTTGCCGAAGGCATCGTGCAGCGGCTTGCCGCGCGCGACCTGATAGAAGGCGAAGCGAATTTCGAAAAGTACGCCACGCCGCGCCGTCTTGCCGTGCTCATCAAGAACGTTCGCGCGGTCGCGCCCGAGCGGCAAGTGCGCGAGAAAGTGCTGCCCGTGTCCGTCGCGCTCGATCAAGACGGCCAGCCCACGCCGCCGCTCGCGAAGAAACTCGCCGCGCTCGGTTTCCCCGACTTCAAGCTCGAAGACCTGGAACGCGCGCAAGACGGCAAGGCCGAAGCTTTTTTCCTGCGCTATTCAGCACCCGGCGCAACGCTCGCCGAAGGCTTGCAAACCGCGCTGCAGGAAACGCTCGGCAAGCTGCCCATTCCAAAGGTCATGACATATCAGCGGCCGGACGGCAGCAGCGTTCAGTTCGTGCGTCCGGTACATGGGCTGGTTGCGCTGCATGGCCGTGACATCGTGCCGGTGAGCGCGCTGGGCATCGATTCAGGCGATACCACGCTGGGTCATCGCTTCATGTCGAGCGGTATCGTGGCTATTGGTCAAGCCGACGATTATTCGGAAACGCTGCGCTCGAAGGGCCGGGTTGTCGCGAATTTCGATGACCGCCGCGAATCCATTCGCACGCAATTGCTCGCGCTCGCAGGCGAGGATCGCGTGGTCATGCCCGAGTCGCTGCTGGACGAAGTGAACGCGCTGGTCGAATGGCCAGTCGTGTATCAATGCCGTTTCGACGAATCGTTCCTGCAAGTGCCGCAGGAATGCCTGATCCTGACCATGCAGACGAACCAGAAGTATTTCGCGCTGACCGACGATCACGGCAAGCTGCGCTCGCGTTTCCTGATCGTGTCGAATATCGATACCCAAACGCCGGCCGATATTGTGGAAGGCAATGAACGGGTCATCCGCCCGCGTCTCGCCGACGCCAAGTTCTTCTTCGAAGTGGACAAGAAAACGCGCCTCGCCGACCGCGTGCCGAAGCTCGCGAACGTGGTGTATCACAACAAGCTTGGTTCGCAACTGCAGCGCGTCCAGCGTCTCGAAGCACTGGCAGGCGAAATCGCCCCGATGATCGGCGTGGACGTGGCCGTCACCAAGCGCGCGGCTCTGCTCGCAAAAGCGGACTTGCTCACCGACATGGTTGGCGAGTTCCCGGAACTGCAGGGCACCATGGGCACGTACTACGCGCGCCACGACGGCGAGCCGGAAGAAGTCGCGCTCGCGTGTTCGGAACATTATCAGCCGCGTTTTTCCGGCGATGAAACCCCATCCACCGGCGTAAGCAGCGCCGTCGCGCTGGCTGACAAGCTGGAAACGCTCGTGGGCATCTGGGGTATCGGCTTGCAGCCAACGGGCGAGAAAGATCCGTTCGCGTTGCGCCGCCATGCGCTTGGCGTGTTGCGAATCCTGCTGGAAAAGAAGCTGGCGATCGATTTGTTCGACTTGCTGCGCACTGCGCAAAAGCAATTCGCCGATATGCCGCAAGTCGCCGATTCGACCGATGCAATCTACGCGTTTTTCATCGACCGGTTGCGTGGCGTGTTGCGTGAGCGCGGTTTCAACGCGGTGGAAATCGACGCCGTGCTGAGCCTGAATCCCACGCGGCTGGACGACATCGTGGCGCGCCTCAATGCTGTGCGCGAATTCGCGGCGCTGCCTGAAGCGGCATCGCTCGCGGCTGCGAACAAGCGCATCTCCAACATTTTGAAGAAGTCGGCCGAAGGCGTGCCGGCGAGCGTGCAACCCGCGCTCCTGCAGGAAGCCGCAGAAAAAGCGCTGTACGCACAACTGGAACAGGTCGCGCCGCTCGTGCAGAAGCAACTGGCCGAGCGCAACTACACGGAGGCGCTCTCGGCGTTGTCCGCGTTGCGTGACGCCGTGGACACTTTCTTCAACGACGTCATGGTGAACGCCGAAGATCCCGCGCTGCGAAGCAACCGCCTGGCTCTGCTCGGCGCGCTGCATCAGCAGATGAACTGCGTCGCGGACATCTCGAAGCTGGCTGCCTGATGCGACACACCATGCCGGCCAACGCAAACAAGAAACTGGTGGTCCTCGACCGCGACGGCGTGATCAACGTCGACTCGGACGCCTTCATCAAGTCGCCGGAAGAATGGGTTGCCATTCCCGGCAGTCTCGAAGCCATCGCGCGGTTGAATCAGGCCGGGTATCGCGTGGCGATTGCGTCGAACCAGTCGGGTATTGGCCGCGGTCTTTTCGACATGGCCGCGCTCAACGCCATGCATGAAAAGA
This sequence comes from Caballeronia sordidicola, assembly GCF_001544455.2. Lineage (GTDB taxonomy): Bacteria > Pseudomonadota > Gammaproteobacteria > Burkholderiales > Burkholderiaceae > Caballeronia > Caballeronia sordidicola. Next base: position 33,148 of record NZ_FCOC02000012.1, on the reverse strand, counting down.
TGAACCGGGCGGTGGCGGCGGTGGGCGGGCGTATCGACGCCGTGTTTTTCTGCCCGCATACGCAGGAAGACCAGTGCGAATGCCGCAAGCCGAAGCCGGGCATGTTGCAGCAGATCGTGGAGCGCTTCGAGATCGATCCGCAAGGCACGCCGGTGGTTGGCGATTCGCTGCGCGACCTGCAGTCAGGCGCCCTGCTCGGCTTCGACCTGCATCTGGTGCTGACCGGCAAGGGACAAAAAACGCTGGCGGCAGGTAATCTTCCGCCCAATACAAAAGTACACGACGACCTGCGCACGTTCGCGCTCGATTTCCTCGCCAAAGATCACGACTGACGCGCCGGCATTTCGTCGATTCATAGAACTCATTCAAGCTGATGCGCTTCATTCGTTCGCTGTTGTTGATGATTTATTTTGTCGTGTACACGGTGCCGTACGCGTGCGCGTGCTTCATCGCGTTTCCGTTCCTGGGCGCTGAAAGGCGTTACTGGATGGCGGCGTTCTGGTGCAAGTCGTCCATTGTGGTGATGCAGTATCTGATTGGCATTCGCTACAAGATCGAAGGCATGGAGAACCTGCCCGACGGTCCCGCCGTGCTCCTGGCCAAGCACCAGTCCGCGTGGGAAACGCTGGCGTTCCCCGCGTTGATGCCGCGTCCGCTTTGCTACGTCTTCAAGCGCGAGTTGTTGTTCGTGCCGTTCTTCGGCTGGACCATGGGCATGCTGAAGATGGTTCATATCGATAGGCGTCAGGGCAAGGACGCGTTCGCTTCAGTGGCGCGGCAAGGGCGCGAGCGCATGGCCGAAGGCGCGTGGGTCATCATGTTCCCGGAAGGCACACGCACGCCCGTTGGCCGGCAAGGCAAGTACAAGTCGGGCGGCGCGCGTTTCGCGGTTGCGGCCGGCGCGCCAGTGGTACCCATCGCCCATAACGCCGGGCACGTCTGGCCGCGCAAATCGTTTCTCAAATATGCGGGTATAGTCACACTGTCCATAGGCCGTCCGATCGAGACAACGGGGCTCACCGCGGAAGAAGTCAACTTGCGCGTCGAGCAATGGATCGAAACGGAAATGCGCCGTATCGATCCGGATTCGTATGGTCCCGACGACCGTTTTGTTGTGCAATCCCAGGGCGCGGCCACAGGGCTGTAACTTTACGGCGCTGGTGTTCCCGGCACATGAATTCATTCGCTTCGTTTTTTTCGTCATTCCTGCGCCGCGTGCGCCAAGCTGAGCCGATGCAGAAGACTTCCACGCGACAGCAACAGGCTGCCGCGCTCGACAAACAGCAACTCGATTTGCCGCTCCATCTGCCGCTCGGCGCGCCGATGGAACATGTGTCCTCGCCCGCCGATTGCGCCGCTCCCGTCTTGCCTGCAACCTTGCGCGGCGACATTACGCCCGCCGATACAACCGCTACGCCCGCTCCGCCTTTACGTGCTCCCGACGGTACGCGATCCCGGCAACTGATGCTTGGCGCAAAGACGCTCGAATATAGGTTGAAGCGTTCGTCGCGACGCACCATCGGTTTCATGATCGACGGCACAGGTCTCGCGATTACCGCGCCGCGTTGGGTGACTATTGGCGCAATCGAAAGCGCGATTGTCGAGAAAGAAAAGTGGATCTTCAAGAAGCTCGAGGAATGGCAAACGCGTGTTGAACAACGCGTTGTGCCGCGCATTGTGTGGAAGGACGGCGCGCAGCTTCCGTATCTCGGGCAAAACATCACCGTGATGATGACCGCCGTGCCGGGCGCGACCGGCAAGAGCGCAACGCAACCACACTTCGATACCGTCGCCAACGTGCTCTGGCTTGGCCTCCCTCCGCTCGCCGATACAACGCTCATACGCGAGCGCGTGCAACGCTGGTTACACAAACAGGCGCTGGAAGTGTTCGGTCAGCGCCTTCCTGTGTACGCCGCGAAGCTTGGCGTTGAATTCAAGACATATGCGTTGTCCTCGGCAGCAACGCGCTGGGGCAGTTGTTCCAGCGAAGGCAGGATCCGCCTCAACTGGCGGCTGATTCATTTCCCGGTGCATGTCATTGACTACGTGGTCGCGCACGAACTCGCGCACCTTCGCGAGATGAATCACAGCGCGCGTTTCTGGAGCACGGTCGAATCGATTTTTCCGGATTTCAGGGAAGCGCGGCATACGCTCAAGCATCATCCACCTGAAGTGCTGCCGCTGCTTTGACGCCGAAGTTAGCCGGGGCTGCGCGCCTGCGAGCGTTCGCCGAGGGCGATACAATTTGACGCGTGGCCGTTTCGCCGTGCGCGCGCATAGATGAGACACGGTACGCGGCCGCTCCTGCCAAACGACAATCCTCACAGGAACCCCATCATGCGACTTCTTCACACCATGCTGCGCGTTGGCGACTTGCAGCGTTCTATCGATTTCTACACGCGTATTCTCGGCATGAAAGTGCTGCGCCAAAGCGAAAATACGGAATACAAGTACACGCTGGCGTTCGTCGGTTACGGCGATGAAAGCGAAAACAGCGTGCTGGAACTGACCTACAACTGGGGCGTCGACAAGTACGACCAGGGTTCGGCCTACGGACACATTGCGCTGGAAGTGGACAACGCCGCCGCGGCATGCGACCGCATTCGCGAAGCGGGCGGCAAGGTCTCGCGCGAAGCGGGGCCGGTGAAAGGCGGCACGACGGTTATCGCGTTCGTGGAAGATCCGGACGGTTATAAAGTCGAACTGATCGAGAAGCACGCTTGAGATGAATGACCGGGCTCCGTGCGGAAGCCGCGGAGCCTTCGCCGTTTAGACGACCTGTAGCACCGCAACGCCAACACAAAAACAAGCGCCATCTGCGCGGCGCATAAGAGACAAAATATTCCATGAGCACCGCCCTTCCCGTTCGCCGCGCGCCCGACGCCACCGCCATCCTGCTGATGATCGGCTTGTGCGCGGTGTGGGGATTCCAGCAGGTCGCAATCAAAGGCGCCAATGTCTCGTTCCCGCCGCTGCTCCAGGCGGGCATCCGTTCGACTATTGCGACGGTCCTGGTGTGGTTGTGGACGCGCTCGCGCGGCGTGGCGCTTTTTCGCCGCGACGATACCCTCGCGTCCGGCCTGCTCGCTGGCGTGCTGTTCGGCGGCGAGTTCGTGTGCATCTTCCTTGGATTGGCGCTCACGAGCGCCACGCGCATGGTCGTGTTCCTCTACACCGCGCCCTGTTTCATGGCGCTCGGGCTGCACTTCTTCGTGGCGGGGGAAAAACTCCGGCGCGTGCAGTGGATTGGCATTGCGCTGGCGTTCGGCGGCATTGCAATTGCTTTCGCTGACGGCTTTCTGCATCCGAATCCCGATACGGCATCAACCTGGCGCGGCACGGCGGGCGATGCACTCGGCGTTCTCGGCGGCGTGTTCTGGGCTGCGACGACCGTCGTGATCCGAGCCTCGCCGCTTGCTCGCGTCAGTGCGAGCAAGACATTGTTCTACCAGTTGGGTGTATCGGCGATTGTCTTGCTCGGGCTCGCCTGCGCGCTCGATCAGACCCACATCGGCACGATCACGCCGGCTGCGATTGCGAGCCTCGCGTATCAGGCGATAGTAGTGGCGTTCCTGAGTTATCTCACGTGGTTCTGGCTGCTCACGCGCTATATGGCATCGCGGCTTTCGGTGTTCTCGTTCCTCACGCCTATCTTCGGCGTCGCGTTTGGCGTGGTCTTGCTTGGCGACACGCTGACCACGCGCTTCGTGATGGCGGCCGCGCTGGTGGTGATTGGCATTGGGCTGGTAAATGCGCCGGCTGGCCGGGCGCGCGCTTGAGGTTCATCGGCTCCGGGTCATGGCTCGCGCGGGATGCGTCCCACGAGCCGCTCGCGCCGCGCGGCTGGCGTCGTTCATGATCTGAGCCGCGAGCGCGAGCGCGCCTTCGGCCGCCGCCGATTGTGTCCGGTCCGCAAGACAAACCAGCGCGAATTGCAAACCCAGCTTGCGTGGATGCACAATCGACACGCGCACGAGCCGCTCATGCAACGCGTCCCGTTGCACCGATGAAGCCGTGCAAAACATGATGGCATCCGTGCGCGCGACAACGCGCTTCAACACGGCGACGTCATTGCATTCCAGATGCAGCGGAATGGCTTCGTGCGCGCGAAACTTCAGCAGCCGGCGCACGGCGTCCGCCATGAAAGCCGAAAGCGTCACCGACACCAGCGGATACTCCCGGAGCGCCGCGAGCGGCACGGGCTCACGCGCAAGCAGCGGATGCCCGGGCCGCACGAACCAGCCGCCGTCGTGACCTGTCAGACGATGCATGGTTACGTCGGGCGCAATAGCCGTTTCCCGGCGATCCACCACCACAAAATCAGCGCGCTCGGCGCGTAGCTGTTCCATCAGCGTACCCGCTTCGGCTATCTCCAGCGATATCTTGATGGCCGGATATTTCCGCGCGAACTCGACAAGCAGTTCCGGAAACAGGATATCGGCAGCATGCGCCCCAAGACCGATTCTCACTTCGCCGAGCGCGTCGGAGCGGACGAGTTCGACATCGCGAAAAAGACAGCGGGCTTCGAACAACACGCGCCGCGCTCGCTCGACCAGCAACTTTCCCGCAGCAGTTGTAGCAACACCGCGTGCGGCACGGTCAAAAAGCTTGATATCGAATTCGTCTTCCAGCGCCTGGATGCTGCGGCTCAACGCCGGCTGGCTCAAATGCACGCGCTCCGCCGCACGCGCGAAGCTGCCCTCTTCGGCGAGCGCAACAAGGTGCGCCAGTCGGCGCGAATTGATCTCATGCATGATGTATGACGCAGCCCTAAATGTTTTCTGCCTGATTCAACGCCGGCTGGTTATAACATCCACGTCCGTTTCCTCAAAAGCGAAACGCCCCCTCATGCTCAGGCGACGTTTCGCCGGCACACGGTCAGAACCGGTGCCGAATGCCGACCATTACACCAAGTTGCGTGCTTTTCTGAGCGAGACTCACCGCATTCACGCCTTGCAACTGCGTGCCGATCAGATCGCCCTTATAGCGCGAATAATCGGTTTCTACATACACGTCGGTGCGCTTGGACAAGTCGTAGTCCGCAACCAGTTGATATTGCCATGCGGAGCCGTCCTGCGATTGCGCCTTGCCGTCCTGCAGCGTGCGCCAGACGTTTGCCGCGAAATGCCACGTGCTGCCCACATGCTGCGTGATGCCGCCAAGGATCATTCGGCGGCGCTTGAAGTCCGAGTACTTCAACGCGGCAAGCCCTGGTGCAGAGAACGGTCCGTTGGCGAACGTGGTAAAGCCCTTGTCGTTCTGGTTGACGATATAACCCAGCGCAAAGCGGGTCTTGTCCCACGTGTACGACCCGCCAACGGTCCACGCTTTTGCGTCGCTGCCATTGAGCGAGTCCTTGGTTTCCTTGAACGCGCCGCCGAGCGAGATGGGTCCGCCACCGGGCGCGTAGGCCGCGGCCACGCCATATTGGCTGCCGTACGACAGCTTGCCCGCGTTGCCGCTGAACGAATACGCGGTGGAGAAGCGAAAGTCCTTGATCTTGCCGTGATACTGGATCTGGTTGCTGCTCCAGATACCGCCCGTCATGGTGACTTCGGGCTGGAAATTGAAGTCGTACGGAATCCATGGATTGCTCGAATAGCCACCCATGGTGATGCCTTCGATCATCACGTTGTATTGGCGGCCAATCACAACCTGTCCATACGACGTGGATTGAATGCCGATCTGCGCTTCATTGAAGAACGGCATGGTCGGATCGCTTTGACCGTTACTCAGGAAGAAGCGGTTTTCCAGCTTGAATATAGTCGACCAGCCGCCGCCGAGATCTTCCACGCCCTTGATGCCCCAGCGGCTTTCACTCATGCCGCCCGGTCCCATGAGGAAACGGCCGTTGCCATGCGTGTCCGCATTGGAAAGATATCGCATGCTCACGTCCGCAACGCCATAGAGCGTGACACTGGACTGCGCGTGGCTCGATCCACAACTCAGCGCTGCGGGCAGAACCGCAAAACCCAGTTTGCACCACTGCGCACGCCACGCGCCGAATCTGCTTTTTTTCTCAAAAACACTTGAACTCTTCATGCGTCTCCCGTCTCCTTGTCGTCTCGTAGTGCGAATCAAACTCGCACGCGTCTCGCGCTGGCTGCGGCTGTGGCATGAAAGCCAGGCAGCCAGGCGCGTCGCTAATTTGAGGCTAAGGAGACGATTAACTCCAGTGCATTCCTTGCATCGAAAGAATGCAGGGAGCGCATGGAATCAAGAGGGGAAAAGCCTGGAAAACGACGTGGAGAGAGGAAGAAAAACGAACTGACGTTTAATTACAACCACACGACAACTACAACTCAGCGCGCCTGCGCCACGGTTTGCGCGAGCTTCACGAATTCGGCCACAGGTACTTCTTCAGCCCGCCGCGATAGATCGAAGCCAAGTGCATCGAAGTCAACCCGGTCACGATACACACCCAGTGTATTGCGCATCATCTTGCGACGCTGCGAGAAGGCAGCCAGCACGACCTCGCCGAGCACCTTGTCATCGACGGCGGGCAGTTCGTGCGGCGCATACGGAATCATGCGGACAATCGCCGAATTCACTTTCGGCGGCGGATTGAACGATTCGGGTGGGACATCGATCAGCTTGTCGATGGAATACCGGTACTGCAGCATCACCGTCAGCCGGCCAAAGTCCTTGGTTCCCGGCTCGGCGATCATGCGGTCCACCACTTCGTCCTGCAACATGAAATGCTGGTCGATGACCTTCGGCGCGAACGTCGTCAAATGGAAAAGCAGCGGGCTGGAAATGTTGTACGGCAGGTTTCCGACAATCCGCAACGACGGTTTTTCACCTTCCAGCGCGAGCGAGCCGAAGTCGAACGCGAGCGCGTCGCCCGCGTGCAGTGCGAGCAGATTGCCAAAGCGCTTCTCCAGCCGCCCGATCAGGTCGCGATCCAGTTCAACGGCGTGCAGCGGCGATTCAGGCGTGGAAAGCCGTTCGATCAGCGGCGCGGTCAGCGCGGCCAATCCCGGTCCAATCTCGACCATGCGTTCGCCGCGCTTCGGATCGATGGTGTCGACTATGGAATCGATCACGCCCTGGTCAACGAGAAAGTTCTGCCCGAAGCGCTTGCGCGCGAAGTGGCCCTGGTGCTTGATGGACATCGAAGAAACCGGTCAGGAACTGCAATAAGGGATCAGGCCGCGCGACGATGGCGCGCCATGGCAACAGCGGTATCGATGGCGGCAATCAGGCTGCCCGCGTCCGCCCGGCCCGTGCCGGCGAGATCGAGCGCGGTGCCGTGATCGACAGACGTGCGGATGATCGGCAAGCCGAGCGTCACGTTGATACCTTCGCCGAAAGTCGCGTACTTCAGGACCGGCAGGCCCTGGTCGTGAAACATGGCCAGTACGCAATCGGCGTCTTTCAGATAACGCGGCTGGAACAGCGTGTCGGCGGGATACGGGCCCGGCGCGTCGATACCCATTTCGCGCGCACGCACAAGTGCTGGCGTGATGACATCGATTTCCTCGCGGCCGAGATAACCGTTTTCGCCCGCATGCGGATTCAGTCCGGTGACGAGAATGCGCGGCTGGGGCAAGCCGAACATGGCTTTCAGGTCACGATGAATGATGTCCAGCGTGTCGACAATGCCATCCACCGTCAGCGCCGCCGATACATCCTTCAGCGGCAAGTGAGTGGTGGCGAGCGCGACGCGCAGCGGCCGTTCGCCCGAACCGGCGAGCATCATGACCACGCGCGGCGTGTGCGTGCGTTCGGCGAGATACTCGGTATGACCGGTGAAGGGAACACCGGCGTCGTTGATGGTGCTTTTCTGCAGCGGCGCCGTAACGATGGCGTCGAACCGTCCGCTCATTGCGCCGTCGATTGCTGTATCGAGCAGGCCGAGCACGTAGCGCCCGTTCGCGGCGTCGAGCGTGCCTGCCTTGGCTGGAACGCTCAGCGCGTGATGCTCTATCTCAATCAGCGCACTGCCCGAAAGCCACGCCGACGCACCCGCGCGCTCCGTCATCAGGTCACGGTCGGCCAGCACCGAGAACGTCACGCCGGGCCAGCGTTCAGCCGCTTGCGCCAGCGCCGCCACTGTCAACTCAGGACCCACACCGGCCGGTTCCCCGGTGGTGATGGCTATCGACAATACACGGCCGGCTGGTTCCATGCGGACAACCTTTACTGGTTCAGGGCCTGCTGAGCGGCCGCGCCCTTGTACTGGACGTAAGCGGTATCGCGCAGTTCGCGCAGCCAGTCGGAATACGCCTGCTCGGCCTTGCGCTGGCCGATCGCCTGACGCGCCAGATCGAGTTGCTGCTGCACCGAGCCTTCCGCTTCACGGCGTCCGAGCACCTGGATCAGGTGATAGCCGTATTCCGAACGCACCGGATCGCTGACTTCGCCGTCTTTCAGGTTGTTCATGGCGCGCTCGAATTCCGGCACGGTTTCGCCCGGGCTGATCCAGCCGAGATCGCCACCCTGCGAAGCCGAACCGTCCGAAGAGTACGTGCGCGCGTAGTTGGCGAAATCGCCGCCCTTTGCTACGTCCGCCTTGATTTCGAGCAATTTTTGACGTGCCGCCGGTTCCGACGTGCCGTCGGTCACGCGCAGCAGGATGTGGCGGACGTGCGTTTGCACGAGCTTCGGCGCATCGGCGGCTTGGCCCTGACCCGTGCGGCGCTCCACCAGCTTGATGATTTCGAAGCCGCCTGCGGTGCGAATCAGTTGCGGATTCACCTGGTTCGGACGCAGCGACGAAACCGCCGTCACAATCGACGGCGGCAACGAAGCCTGCGTGCGGAAACCGAGATCGCCGCCCTTGGCTGCATCGGTGTCCTGCGTGTTGTTCTTCGCAAGCTTCGTGAAGTCGGTCCCGCTTTGTGCTTCGTTCAACACGGCTTCGGCCTTTGCCTGAATAGCGGCAATGTCAGCCTGCGACGCGTTTTCCGGCACCTTGAACATGATGTGCTGCAAATGCAGGTCGTTGCCGCCGCCTGCGTTCGGTCCGCGCTGGCTTGCCACGTAGTTCGCGACTTCCGCGTCGGACACCGTGATCTTGCTGTCCACCTCTTTTTCACGCAGCTTCGAGAGCGTCAGCTCCGTGCGGGCGTCGCGCTGAAAAGTGTCCCAAGGCACGCCTTGCGCCTCGATGCGCGCACGATACACATCGAGCGTCATCTGGTTTTGCTGCGCGAGACGCTCGAGCGTGCGCTGCACGGTCGGGGCGTCGATGGTGATGTTGTCCTCGTTCGCCTTCTGCAACTGAATGCGTTCCAGCACCATCTGGTCGAGCACCTGACGCTGCAACTGCGCGGCCGGCGGCACCGGCGCGTTTTGCTGCTGCAAACGGCGCACGATGAGATTGCTGCGATCATTGAGCTCGCGCTCGGTGATCACGTCATTGTTCACAACCGCGACCACGGAGTCCGCTATCTGCACGCCGCCCGGTGTGGACAACGCCTGAGCGTGCGCCGCGGGGCCGGTCAGGAAAGCCGCGGCGCATGCGCTTGCCGCGAACGTTGTCCACTTAAACTTGTTCATGTTTGACACAGATACTCCATCGATTGCGGCCGGTGACCGGCCCTATTACCTTGCGCTGCTGCGTGCCCTTCGTGCCCTTCGTACCTTTCCAGCCGCACTCCAACCCACGAATATACGCCCTGTCGCGTACCGCTGGCACTTCTGCCGTAACCGGCTCTACCCGCGTGCTCATTCGTAATTGGTATAACGCGCAAGCGGCGCGGGCGGCGGTGGTGGCGGCGTATAACCGTTGACGCCGGCGCGGAACGCCGCGGTCAGGCCATTATCGACGTTCGAGAGGCCCTTGAACGTCATTTGCGCAAGCACGCGCGTGCCGGCGCTGTTACTACCGGTGCTATTGACGCCGTTTGCGTAACGCTGCACGCCGAGGCCGAGCGTCCAGCAGTCGGCATCGTACTGGAAGCCCAGCAGCCCGTCGACGAGACGATGGCTTGCCAGGTCGTAGTTCACCCGGCCGACGCTATAAATGTGTCGCGTAAGCGGCCATTGTGCCGAGATCAGAACCTGGTTGATCGGCTGGGTGGACAGCGTGGTTTCGTTCGCCCGCGTGTACCGGTAGCCAATATTGATGACCTTGCGCGCTTCGGGACTGAATCCGAAACCAATGCTCGAGCGCACGAGCTGGTTGTTGTCGGCATTATATTGGAACGCGGTTTCCTGCGAAAACCCGGCGCCCAGCTTGAACGACGCACCCAGGATCAGGTCGGAATGCTTCGCCTGGTCGAGCGGCTGGCCTTCCGTGATCGTGACGCGCTGCGGCTGGAAATAATACTGCTGCGCGATGACAAAACGCGCGCGTTCGTCGCCCGTCGCCGGGTTGATGAAACGCGAGGTCAGGCCAACCGTCAGGCGGTTTGCGTCGGCAATGCGGTCGTTACCGGCGTACGTGTTCGGCGTGTAGATTTCGGCGAGGCTGAAGTCGGCCTGGCCGGTATCGAAGATAGGCGCGAACTCCTGGTTCCGGTACGGCGTGTACACGTAGTACAGCCGGGGTTCCAGCGTCTGGATGTAATCCTGCCCGAACACCGTGACCGAACGGTCGAAGATCAGGCCGGTGTCGAAGCTGACGGTGGGAATGGATTCCGTCAGGCTCTTCGGCTGGCCCACGGGCGTGCCGGAAGCCACGCTGCCAAGCTGGGTCAGGTTGTACGACGCCAGATGGTACTGGACCTTCGGCGTGACGAAATAACCCGGACCCGTGATGCTGTAGCTCAAATACGGGTTGAAAACCGCGCGCTGGCCTTTCGTTGCGTCCTCAACGGTGGTAGTGAAGCGCGTGTAGTCCATCTCCGCGCCGTAGTCGAAGCCGCCTACGTTGTACTTGTTGTACAGCACGTTCAACTGCGGCTCGCGCGCATACGGCGCCACTGCCGGCGGCAGGGTCTGCCAGCGCTGCTCGCGGGCGATGATGGACCACGGGCCGTTGTTGTAGGTCAACCCGGCTTCCTGCTGATACAGCACTTGCGTGCCGTTCAGGAACTGGTTCGCGGCGTTGCCGAGGTCTTCCGGATACTGGCTGTCCGAGACCTTGTTGTAGTTGATGTAACCCGCGAAGCCGCCGCCGAAATTCTGCTGATGCTGAATGTAGATCGCATAGCGGTTCGTATGCGTCTGCATGTCGTTCGGCAGGAATTCGCCGGTAATGGTGCCCGAATACGTAGGCGACAAATACCGGAAGGTCGACTGCAACTGAAGCCCGCGCCGCGTCATGAGACGCGGTGTCACCACCAGATCGCGGTTCGGCGCGATATTGAAGTAATACGGCAGCGAGATTTCAAAACCGGTTGTTGAATTCAGCGATACCGTGGGCGGCAAGATCCCGCTGCGGCGTTCGCCGGTAAGCGGAAACGACATCCACGGGCTCGCGAACACCGGCACGCCCTGGAAGAACAGCACGCCGTTGTGGGCCACGCCTTCGTTCGCGCCGGTATCGAAATCAAACGATGTGCCCTTGATGTACCACGCCGGGTCCGTTTCGCACGAACATGCCGTGTACGTGCCGTGGTCCACGCGCGTCTGCTCGTCGTCGATCAGGTCCGCGCGCGCCGCGCTGCCCGAACCGTTCGACAGGTTGAAGCGGTACTTCGGGTTCGTCATGTAACCCTCGTTCGCTTCCACCTTCAAATGCGCTTCCGGGCCAACGAACCTATTGCCGTTGTTGAAGATCCTGACATTGCCGTAAGCGTCGGCCATGTCGGTGTCCTGGTCGTAGTGCAGCGCATCCGACTTGATCACCGACGTGTTGCGGCGCAACTCCGCGGAACCCTTCGCCGCCATGTCCTGGTCGGCTGTGCCGTTGGTGCGGTCGCCCAGCACGAACGTGGCCGGCTGGTCGCCCTGCCTGAGCGGCCGTTCTTCGAGCTGGGGCGCAAGCCGCAGGCTCCACGGGTCGCCGAGCGGCTGGGTGTCCGCGGCGGGGCCCGACAACTGGGCGTGCGCGAGGGCCGGCATGAGGCCCGGCACCGCAATCAACGCCGCGAACAGCCGCCGCCTGCGTGGCCGCGGATCACGCAATGGGCGCGATAAAACTGGTTTGGAAAGCTGTCGTGGCGGCATGTTTGAGTGCTGTTCAATCGCGTCACGCTCGGCGCTCGACGCTCGACACCTGAAGGCGCGAGCAGCCGGGCACAGCCACCGGAACTCGCGCCACCGGAGTTCTCGGTTCGCTGCGAACGAAAATGAATCGATCGATGGATGGTGCGGGCGGTAACTCCCGTCCTGCGCAAAGCCGTCATGGCTTCTTGCAGGCCGGGGCGCCGGGCGTTACACGCGATGCAAACGGAATGCTTAAAAAAGTCGTGGGGTATTATATGGCAAGACGTTTCACCCTTAGAATTTATGACGCCCCAAACCCCTGATTTTCGCCTTACACAGCTTCACGACTGGCTACAAACTGTGACTGGGCGGTATCGGCTGGATCTTTCAACGCTTGCACCCGCTTCCGCCGACGCCAGTTTTCGCCGCTATTTCCGGCTGACTGCCGAAAGCGGGTTTGGACATACGCTGATTGCCGTCGACGCCCCGCCGCCCGAAAAATGCCGCGAGTTCGTGCAGGTCGCGGGGTTGCTGCGCGACGCCGGCGTGCACGTGCCGCAGATTCTCGAGGCCGATTTCGATGCCGGCTTCATGCTGGTGACGGATCTCGGCACCACGACCTACCTCTCCGTGCTCAACGAAAAAAACGCCCGCCCGCTGATGCGCGCGGCCATAGATGCGTTGATCAGGTTCCAAGTGACATCGCGGGAAGGCGTTTTGCCCGCTTTCGACGAAGCGTTTTTACGCCGCGAAATGGAGTTGATGCCCGAGTGGTTCGCGGCGCGCCATCTTGGCCATACGCTGGAAGCGTCCGAACGCAAGGTGCTCGATGAGACCTTCAACGTGCTCGTGCAGAGCGCGCTGGCCCAGCCGCAGGTTTTCATGCTGCGTGACTTCATGCCGCGCAACCTCATGGTCGCCGAACCCAATCCCGGCGTGCTCGACTTTCAGGACGCGGTTTATGGCCCATTGAGCTATGACATTGCGTCGCTGTTGCGCGACGCGTTCATCAGTTGGGAAGAAGAATTCGAGCTCGATTGCTTCGTCTACTACTGGGAAGGCGCGCGCCGAGCCGGATTGCCCGTCGATGCCGACTTCGGCGAGTTTTACCGGCAGATCGAATGGATGGGATTGCAGCGCCATATCAAGGTGCTTGGGCTTTTCGCGCGGATTTATCATCGCGATGGAAAACCGCAGTATCTCGCCGATCTGCCGAGGTTTATCGGCTATGCCAGGAAGGTTTCCGAGCGCTACAGGCCGTTGCGGCCGTTCGCACGCTTGCTCGACACGCTCGAAGGCCGCGCGGTGGATGTGGGATATACGTTCTGATGAGCGCCTTGAATACTGCAATGATCTTTGCCGCCGGGCGCGGCGAACGCATGCGGCCACTGACGGATACGTGCCCCAAGCCACTGCTGAAAGTCGGCGGCAAGGCGCTGATTGTCTGGCAAATCGAACGGCTGGCGGCGGCGGGGTTTGAAGTCATCGTGATCAATCACGCGTGGCTTGGACGGATGCTTCAATCGAATCTGGGCGACGGTTCGCGCTGGGGCGTCGAGATCCGCTACTCGCACGAAATGCATGCGCTGGAGACGGCGGGCGGGATCGCGAAGGCGCGGCCGTTGCTGGAAACGCAAGACGAGCCGGCGGTTTTCCTGGCCGTCAGCGGCGACGTGTTCTGCGATTTCGACTATGCGAGTTTGCGAGCGCGCGCGCAGGCGTTGGCGCTTGCATCCGAGCCGGCGATGCATCTGGTCATGGTTCCCAATCCACCGTTTCACATGCACGGGGATTTCGCTCTCGAACTCAATGGAACGCTTTCTCTGGATGGCGCGCAACGCTACACGTTCGGCAACATCGGTCTATACGATACCCGCATGTTCCGCGATCTCGCACCGAACACCCGGCGCGCCTTGACACCGTATTACCAGGAAACAGTCGCGGCGGGACGCGCTACGGGCGAGCTGTATGAAGGGCGATGGGAGAATGTCGGGACAGCGGCGCAACTGGAAGCGCTGGATCGGGCGCTGCGGGGCAAGTGAACCGATAAGCGGAAACAGCCGCAAACATGCTACGCGGCGATCCACGGGTCGATGACAAAAACGCCCGTTCCTTCGAAGTCCTTGACGTTTCGCGTGGCAAGCATTGCGTCGCGGCTGTGACAGATGGCGGCAATTTGCGCATCGGCGGAACTGATTGGCCGGCCTTGCGCCTCGCGTTCAGCCACGAGCAGGGCGTACCGGTGCGCGGAAATATGGTCGAAAGGCAGCACCTTGCCTGCAAGTTCGCCCTCGAGCATTGTTTCTATGGCGCCGCGCAAGCCGCTTTTGCGTCGGCCATGCGGCAGACGCGCAACGCCATACAACAACTCCGCGATCGTGATAGCCGTGGTCTGCAAGTCCGGTACGTTTTGGGAGTCCAGCCAGGCGAGTACGTTTTCGTCAGGGTCGGCCCGCATGATTTCCGACAGGACGTTCGTGTCCAGAACGATCATTCCAGAAACTCAGCGGATCGCGGCTTTTCATTGCGCTCCGGCAATGTCAGGCCGGCGTCGGCCAAGTGGGCAAAACGTTGATGAATACGGCTGCCTAAACCAATCGAGCCAGTCGGGTTCGCGGCTCCCGTCAACGCATTCTGCAGGATCACTCGCACCTCCTCCTCCATGGAACGGCCATGCCGGGCCGCCTCCACACGGAGCAATGCCTTTACCTGGTCATCCAGATTCCGAATTGTCAGCGTTGCCATTGAAAAATATGCCTCGTTTGCTGTCATTGACTGCAATGCTAGCACACAATTAGGATTTAGACCAAAGGTCCTCGATCTACATGTCGTTCGGCGGCCGGTTTGCAAATGTTAAAATCTCTGCTTCCCCTTTCGCCTCTTTTCCGCGGCCCGCCCATGTCCGATACCCGTCCCGATACCCTTTTCGCGCTCACCGCGCTTTCGCCGCTCGACGGCCGCTATGCCGCCAAAACCGAAGCGCTGCGCGACTGGTTGTCCGAGTACGCGTTCATGAAACACCGCGTGAAGGTGGAAATTCACTGGCTGATCGCACTTTCGCAGGCCGGTTTCGATGAAATCCCGCCTTTTTCCGAAGCATCGGAAAACTTCCTGCTGCAACTCGCCGAACGCTTCACCGCGCACGACGCGGCGCGCATCAAGGACATCGAAAAGGTCACGAATCACGACGTGAAAGCCGTCGAGTACTGGCTCAAGGAATCCGTCAAGGGTCAGCCGGAACTCGAGCGTGCGAGCGAATTCATCCACTTCGCGTGCACGTCGGAAGACATCAACAATACGTCGCACGGCATGATGATCGCGGGCGCGCGCGAACACGTGATCCTGCCCGCGCTGCGCTCCGTGCATGACCGCCTGATCAAGCTCGCGCACGACAACGCCGCGCAACCCATGCTCTCGCGCACGCACGGTCAGCCGGCCAGCCCGACCACGCTCGGCAAGGAAATGGCGAACGTTGCCGCACGCTTGCAAAACGCCATTGAACGGATCGCGGAAGTGCCCGTTCTCGGAAAGATGAACGGCGCAGTCGGCAACTTCAACGCGCATCTTTCCGCGTATCCGGAATTCGATTGGGAAGCATTCGCGGAAGGTGTGATCGAGGACCGGCTGAAGCTGACATTCAACCCGTACACCATTCAGATTGAACCGCACGACTACATGGCCGAACTATTCGACGCCGTCTCGCGCGCCAACACCATCCTGCTGGATCTCGATCGGGACGTATGGGGTTATATCTCCGTCGGCTATTTCAAGCAGCGGACGAAGGCGGGAGAGATCGGTTCATCGACCATGCCGCATAAGGTCAATCCCATCGACTTCGAAAACTCCGAGGGCAACCTCGGCATGGCGAATGCAATGCTGCGCCATCTCGCCGACAAGTTGCCCATTTCGCGCTGGCAGCGCGACCTGACAGATTCCACCGTGCTGCGCAATATTGGCGTGGCGTTCGGCTATTCGCTGCTTTCCTATGATTCGCTGATTCGCGGACTGGACAAGCTCGAAGTGAACGCCGCGCGCCTGAATGAAGATCTGGATAACTGCTGGGAAGTGCTGGCGGAACCGATTCAAACCGTCATGCGCCGATACGGCGTGGAAAATCCGTACGAGCAATTGAAGGAATTGACGCGCGGCAAGGGCATTACGCGAGAAGGCCTGCAGGCGTTCATTAACGGACTTGCCATTCCCAATAACGCGAAGCAATTGCTGCTCGCCATGACGCCCGGATCATATGTGGGCAAGGCGGTTGAACTGGCGCAGCGGATCAAATAGCGGACACACAGCGCGCGTTTTAATCGAATTAATAGGGAAAGCCGTTCAAGCAATTGAACGGCTTTTTTTCGCTGCCCGGTCGCTCTGCAGTATTCCTTATTGGTGGCGCCCGCGGTGCGATGTAAAAGCATTGGGCGGGAAATACGGTGTCGCGTTGTCCAAAACCCTGTCATTCGACCGCGATGCGCTGCTGTACAAAATAGTTTCATCGAATGGTGATTGCGGTTCCTCCGGCGCAATAACGCTAATCGAAAAGTAGCTGGAAGTGCTTTTGAGGCCGAAGTCGCCGGCCTGCACCACCGAAAAATCGTGAATGCCGTCAGATAACGGCGCTGAAAGTTGCAGCGACCAGCCGCCTTGCCCGTTTGCTGAAACTACGCCAAGCAACGATGTACCGTCATACACGTCAATAGTCGCGTAAGGATCCGCTGTTCCATTGATTAGCGACCTGTAGCCGCTTGTCGTTCCGCCTCCCGTTACTCCATCAACATCTGTAATGACTGCCTGCATGCGGGCAACAAACTCAGAAGCCATTTTTGTATCCTTTTCTAGTAGGGAACCGAGGCGATATTCCGCTTGCGCGGTGTAAAGCCACCATAGATAAACAACGTCGCGCTTTCACGTTTCCTCAAACACGCAAGTCAAGCAACGTGTCCAGACAGCAATACGCTATCCATGTCTGCCCGGCCGCTCCATCACAACGTTGAAATAAGGGATTTCGCGTTTGAGTAAAGACGGTTTCGTACACTGGACCAATGGACGCCCCGATCACCAGCGCACAACAAAAAAAGCCGTTCCAAAACTTCCTGGAACGGCTTTCCGTGCAGCTTTCAACAATCCGCTTCCTTTCACCAGCGAAGCGGACTTCACAACTTAATGCACGACCAGATTCACGCCTTGCTGAACCAGCAATTCGGTATGTGCGCTCGAGTGCTCGTACACGTTGTACACCACGCCGCCCATTGTGGTGACGCCGTGCTGCGACCAACTGCCGTCGGACAGACCGGAGACATGCGCATTGGCCATGTCGACCACATCGCCGGCATGACCGTTCACCATCAACTGCTGCTTGCCGTCATGCTGGAACAGATCGGTTTCGCCCAGGTTCAGCACGTCCAGCACCGACAGCTTCAACGTGTTCTGATGACCGCCCAAATCGAACACTTCAACGCTCGAAATCTTCGCCGCGGCGGTCTTGCCCGTCAGCGAGGTCAAGTCGAGGACCTGATGGTCGCCAGCCAGATGCAACGTATCCGTGACACCGCTCGAACCCTGGATATGGCCGTTGTTCTGCTGGAAGAACGCAGCCGGATCGCCGCTCAGGTCGAACGTGTGGGTTGCCACCGGCGCAACAGCTTCCGTGTAGACCGTGATCCCGTAGGCAGCCGGATTGGACGTTACCGTTCCGTCGCCGTATGCCCGTACCGTGAGCGAATGTGCGCCATCGGCCAACGTGCCGAGTTGCACCGACCAGTTCCCATGCGAGTCGACCGTGGTGTGACCAACGGCCCAGCCACCATCCATTACGTCGATGCTGTCGCCAGCATGACCCGTACCGCTGACAACCGGACGATGGTCGTCAGTGATACCGCCCGACGGGACGTTGCCTTGCTGGGCGCCAAACGCGTCCAGGACGGCGGTGATTGCTGCCGTGTGATTCGAAGGAGCGCCCGCTTCGGTGAACCCAAAGCCGCTGCTGAACGCGCCAGCGCCCACAGCGCTTTCCACGCGTGCCGTGTAGACGTGATTGCCGGGGGTCACGCCCTGGTCGTTGAACGTCCACTTCGTGCCGTTCGTGCTTGCCGTACCCAGGAACGTGCCATCGCGATAAACCGAAATGGTTTCGCCACGAACCAGCAACGAAGACATCGTGCCCTGAACGGTCGGCGACGAATCGCTTGTGACGCCCTGATTGGAAATGTTGCCCACCGAGTGGTCAATCAGGTTCGTGATCACCAGCGTTTCAGCCGGCGCCGGCGTCACAGGCGCTGCCTGATAGTTGAACGCGTATGCGTTCGAAGCTGCGCTGACCGAACCGTTGGCGATAGAAACTGCCGTCAGCGAGTGCGCGCCGCCGGACACCGAACCCAGACCGATGTTCCAGTGACCGTATGCATCCACCGTTGCGTGGCCGACGATGTTCGAGCCGTCGCGCAATTCGATGATGTCGCCCGCGTGACCCGTGCCGCTGACCGTTGGGTGTGCTTCGCTCGTGGTGCCGCCTGCAGGCACATTGCCCGCTGCGCCAGCAATTGCGCTAATCACCGGAACGTGGTCGACAGCACCCGCTTCCATGAACGAAAAACCGCTGCTGAACGCGCCATTGCCCGCAGCGCTTTCCACGCGTGCCGTGTAGACGTGATTGCCCGCGGTCACGCCCTGGTCGTTGAACGTCCAGTTCGTGCCGTTCGTGCTTGCCGTGCCCAGGAACGTGCCGTCGCGATAAACCGAAATGGTTTCGCCACGAACCAGCAGGGACGACATCGTGCCCTGAACGGTCGGCGACGAATCGCTCACAGTGCCTTGATTGGCAACGTTGCCCGTGGAGTGGTCGATCAGGTTCGTGATCACCAGCGCGGCCGGCGTCGGCGTCACGGATGCTGCTTGATAGTTGAACGCGTATTCGTTCGAAGCCGCGCTGACCGAGCCGTTGGCGATAGCAACTGCCGTCAGCGAATGCGCGCCGCCAGCCACCGAACCCAGACCGATGTTCCAGTGACCGTATGCATCCACCGTTGCGTGGCCCACGATGTTCGAGCCGTCACGCAGTTCGATCATGTCGCCTGCGTGACCTGTGCCGCTGATGGTCGGGTGTGCTTCGTTCGTTGTGCTGCCTGCAGGCACATTGCCCGCTGCGCCAGCGATGGATGTAATCACCGGAACATGATCCAGAGTACCGGCCTCCACGAACGCAAAAACGCTGCTGAACGCGCCATTGCCCGCAGCACTTTCCACGCGTGCCGTGTAGACGTGATTGCCCGCTGTCACGCCCTGGTCGTTGAACGTCCAGTTCGTGCCGTTCGTGCTTGCCGTGCCCAGGAACGCGCCATCACGGTAGACCGAAATGGTTTCGCCAAGCGTCAGCAGCGACGACATGATGCCGTGGACTGTCGGCGCCGTATCGTTCGCGATGCCTTGATAGGGAACGTTAGCTCCCGAGTGATCGCTCAGGTTCGTGATCGTCAGCGTTTCAGCCGGCGCTTGCGCCACAGGCACGGCCTGATAGCTGAACTCGTACGCGTTCGACGTTGCGCTGGTCGAGCCGTTGGAAATTGAAACCGCTGTCATGGAGTGCGCGCCATTGGCGACCGCGCCCAGACCAATGGCCCAGTGACCGTCTGCTTCAACGGTTGCCATGCCGACAACCCGCGAACCGTCGCGAAGTTCGATCATGTCGCCCGGCTGGCCCAGGCCGCTGATGACCGGATGCGGCGCGGTTGTCATGCTGCCGAACGGGATTGGAGTCGCCAACGGATCCAGTCCGCTCGTGATAGCGGTGATGACAGGAACAACGCTTACGTTGTCGGATGATTTGAAACCCGCTTGTGCGGGGTTTTGGTAGTTTGATGCCATTTCATACCTCTGGTTGAATCGATCAAGCCCGGAACCAGCCCGGCATTCGTACATCGCGAAATGGCGTGCAGGCTGCGGGTCGCGCAAATGGACGCTATGCACACGGCTCATGCGCGTTGCAGATTCTGAAACGAGGTATGAAGCGTATAAACCGGAAAAATCCTAATTACATCAAGCTTACGCAGCGATTTATAGAATTTTTGACTTTGCTTGATCTTGATGCAGAAAACCGTGTTGTATCTTTAAATAAAAATAAAATAAAACCACTGTGATGACCTTTTTCAAGATGCCGGGGCGTCGTGGAATCCGACATAGGCAGCAGCGCGGTCGGGTGGTGTCAATGCGTTGTGCCCATCTATTTTTGTCAGGCAAGGTTCGGACCTTCGACCGGGAAACGCCGGTTGCGCAAGAACGAAAAAGCCGTTGCGGGATTGCTCCCGCAACGGCTTTTGTTCCGACTGTGCTGCTGTTTCGCTGGCGATTCTCTGGAGCAACCGCCAGCCGCTACAAAACTTGCTTAGTTATGCAGGGCGATTTGCACGCCTTGCTGAACCAGCAGTTCGGTATGCGCACCCGAGTGTTCGTAGACGTTGTACGTCACGCCGCCCACTTGCGCCGTCCCTGCCTGTTGCCATTGACCGTCAGCCACGCCCGCAATGTGCGCGTTCGACAGGTCCACGGTGTCGCCATTCGAG
Source organism: Caballeronia sordidicola (assembly GCF_001544455.2). Taxonomy (GTDB): domain Bacteria; phylum Pseudomonadota; class Gammaproteobacteria; order Burkholderiales; family Burkholderiaceae; genus Caballeronia; species Caballeronia sordidicola. Next base: position 12,554 of record NZ_FCOC02000012.1, on the reverse strand, counting down.
CCGTTCACCATCATCTGCTGGTGGCCGTCCTTCTGGAACAGGTCCTGTTCGCCCAGGTTCAGCACGTCCGAAAGCGAGAGCTTCAGGTTGTTCGAATGGCCGCCCAGGTCGATCACTTCAATACCCGAAATCTTCGCCGCCGCCGTCTTGCCGGTGAGCGAGGTCAGGTCGAGGATCTGGTGATCGCCTGTCAGGTGCAGCGTGTTCACAGCGGGCGCTGCACCCGCTGCTTCCACAGGATGCGCCGTGCTGCCCTGAATGTGAGCCGTCGATTCCTTGAAGTAGGCAGCCGGGTCCATGTTCAGGTCCACCGTGTCGTGACCGGACGTGCCGGTGAAGGACTGGTGATCGCCAACCGCGGTGTGCTGCGCCTGAGCGTCGGTTGCCGGATCGGCAGCCGCTGCCGCGCCTAACAGGCCGTGCGTGGTTGCCGTGTCGTCCGTGGCAACCGTGGTGTCCAGATGCACAGCGGAGACGCCGGTAGGGAGGGTACCTGAATCAAAGTTGTACCACACGCCTAGATGAGTAGCAAATTTTGCTAGATTGCCACTGTCAAGCGGGATATAAGTAGTACTTCCCGGAAGATAATAGCCAAATTTTGTTGTGAGCCCTACATAAACAGGCGACGCCAGACTCGGCTCCCAAGGGAAACCAAACACCGACGCGATCCATATACCTGGACTGACCTCCCACCCCCCCCCACCACCACTACTGAAGCCCGGGCCGAAGGAATATGGCCCGTAACCAGAGTCGACCGCGATGCCAAAGACTCCGCCAGAGGAGAATGCGTTGCCAACGTTTATGGCGTAATAAGCTTTATTATCTGCTGGGTTGTTGAAGGCCATGACCTGGCCCACAGTGCTGATCTCCGTGAAGGCATACGAGTTCGACACAGTGCCGTGGCTCGTCCCACTCACCACGTCGGCCGTGTACGTGTGGTTACCGACAGGTACATTTGAGTCCTGGAACGACCAGGACTTCCCGTTCACCGTGGCGGTGCCTACCTTGACCCCGTCCCGGTAAACCACGAGCGTCTCTCCGGTCTGCAGCGCGGTCGACACCGTACCGTTCACCGTGGGGTTCGCGTCAAACGTGGTCCCGCCGTTAGCGAGCGCCAGATGCGTGCCCAACGCGTTATCCACCATTCCCGTGATCGATACGGTTTCTGCCGGGGGTTGCGTGGTGACAACATTGAACGGCCAGTCGGCTGATGCAGGGCTTACCTTGCCCGTTGCCGCGTTCGTCTGCGTGGCCGTCATGTCATGCGCGCCGTCAGCCAGCGGCGTAGCCGGCTTGAACGACCAGTTGCCCGACGCGTCGACCGTTGCCGTGCCAATTTCCGTGCCGTTGTCCTTAATATGAACGACATCGCCCGCCACACCCGTACCCTTGATGGTCGGGTCGTTGTCGTCGGTCGTGCCGTTCTTCGGCACCGGACCCGTGATCGGCCCTACTGCGTCGTTCACCGAAACAATCACCGGAGCCGGCGCGGTTGTGTCGACCTTGAACGGCCAGTCCGTCGAGGTCGGGCTGGTTGCACCCGTTACCGCATCCGTTTGCATGGCCGTGATGTCGTGCGAGCCGTCAGCCAGCGGCGTGGCCGGCTTGAGCGACCAGTTGCCCAAAGCGTCGACCGTTGCCGTGCCAATTTCCTTGCCGTTGTCCATGACGTGAACGGTGCTGCCGCTGATGCCCCGGCCCGCAATAGTCGGGTCGTTGTCGTCGGTCGTGCCGTTCTTCGCCACCGGACCCGTGATCGGGCCTACTGCGTCCGTTACCGAAGTAACTGACGGCGCGGGCGGTACATACGTGTCCACGGTGAACGGCCAGTCGTTCGATACAGGACTGAGCTTGCCCGTTGCCGGGTTCGCCTGCGTGGCCGTAATGTCATGCGCGCCGTCAGCCAGCGCCGTGGCCGGCTTGAACGACCAGTTGCCCGACGCGTCAACCTTTGCCGTGCCGATTTCCTTGCCGTTGTCCATGACGTGAACCACGTCGCCCGCCACGCCCGTGCCCTTGATGGTCGGGTCGTTGTCGTCGGTTACGCCGTTCTTCGGCACCGGACCCGTGATCGAGCCTACTGCGTCGTTCACCGAAACGACCACCGGCGCAACCGGCGCGGTTGTGTCGACCTTGAACGGCCAGTCAGCCGAGGCCGGGCTGGTGGCGCCCGTCTTCGGATCCGTTTGCGTAGCCGTAATGTCATGCGAGCCGTCAGCCAACGGCGTGACCGGCTTGAACGACCAGTTGCCGTTGGCGTCAACCGTTGCCGAACCGATTTCCGTGCCGTTGTCCTTCACGTGCACCACGTCACCTGCCACGCCCTTGCCGGCAATGGTGGGGTCGTTGTCGTCGGTCGTGCCGTTCTTCGGCACCGGACCCGTGATCGGGCCTACTGCGTCCGTCACCGAATCAACCGACGGTGCTGCTGGTGCAGCGGCCACAGTGAACGGCCAGTCGGCCGATACGGGACTGAGCTTGCCCGTTGCCGGGTTCGCCTGCGTGGCCGTAACGTCATGCGCGCCATTGGCCAGCGGCGTAGCCGGCTTGAGCGACCAGTTGCCCGAAGCGTCAACCGTTGCCGTGCCGATTTCCTTGCCGTTGTCCATGACGTGAACCACGTCGCCCGCCGTGCCCGTGCCCTTGATGGTCGGGTCGTTGTCGTCGGTCGTGCCGTTCTTCGGCACCGGACCCGTGATCGGGCCTACTGCGTCGTTGACCGAAACAATGACTGGTGCAACCGGTGCGGTTGTGTCGACCTTGAACGGCCAGTCAGCCGATGCCGGGCTGGTGGCTCCGGTCTTCGGATCCGTTTGCGTAGCTGTAATGTCATGCGAGCCGTCAGCCAGCGGCGTGACCGGCTTGAACGACCAGTTGCCGTTGGCGTCAACCGTTGCCGAACCGATTTCCGTGCCGTTGTCCTTCACGTGCACCACGTCACCCGCCACGCCCTTGCCGGCAATGGTGGGGTCGTTGTCGTCGGTCGTGCCGTTCTTCGGCACCGGACCTGTGATCGGGCCTACGTTATCCGTCACCGAATCAACCGACGGTGCCGCCGGCGGAACAATACCGGCGTTGATCTGCACGCTCATCGGCACCGACGAGTCACCGTAGTTGCCATCGCTGTCATGGGCAATTGCCGCGAACGAGTGCGTGCCAGCCTTGATCGGCGTGGCAGGCGTGAACGACCATGTGCCGTTGGCTGCGACCACTGCCGAGCCAAGCCAGCGCACCCCATCGTAAACATCGACAATGTCACCTGCGTCCGCCGTGCCCTTGATGACCGGCGTGGTGCTGTCTGCCGTGCCACCGTTGAGCGCCCCGCCCACCGATGTGATCACCGCCCGGGACGGATCTTTTAATTGAATCGCCATCTTGAATTACCTTTATTGCTGAAGTTAAGGGGGGAAGTCAGGTCACTTGATGGGACATGCGGTTTCCCCGAGGAGGAATGTGCTTCAAGCCCATTTTGCAATGAGAGCGGTGCAATTCTCCTTGCGAATCAACTGCATCGATACCAGAGAAGTCTTAAAGCGCCGGCGGCCAGCGCTAAGCGTGCTTCTGGAAACACTGATGCAGAAGACAAGCGCGGCGGCGGCGCATAAAAACATTTACCAGCCGTTTCAGTTCGGAAAACCTTCGGATACCAAAACGTATTGCAAGGTCGGCCCCGCAACGCTTTTGGCGTTTTAATTAGAGACAGCGGCTTTTAGATGCAAACCTATCTCCTGTCCCCATTGCCGGGTTATGCAACGTTATCTGCACGTCTTGTTGAGTCAGCAATTCGGCACGCAAGCGTGAAGCTCGTACACGTTGCGCGTCACGCTGCATGCCGACGCCGTGGTTTCTACATGTCGCGAGCCTTGCGCCACGCCTGCAATGTGCGAGTCCGGCGGATCAACTGTGTCGCAGTCCGAACTTTTAACGTAGTCCGGATAACCGCAACCGGTCCAGCGTTGCACTGAACCGGTGTGGTATTTACAAAGCCTGCATGCCGCAGGCCTGAATCATGCGCTAAAAACCGGAGTTACCGGTAGTCCATTTCACTCAATACAGTATTCACTATTTTTTCCGGCGACCACGCAATATCCACTTCAATTGCTTCATCTGGGCCCGGAGCTTCCAGTGTGTCCAGTTGACTTTTCAATAACGCAGGATCAAAGAAATGACCCTTGCGCGTCTTGATACGCTCTTTCAGCAATTCCTCGGTTCCCTTTAAATAGACAAAGGTCACGTCCTTGTCGCCATTGCGAAGAATGTCACGATAAACACGCTTGAGCGCCGAACACGCATAGACATGCGTGGTGCCGTCAGCACGCTTTTCGACAATGGAAGCGCGAATCGCATTCAGCCACGGCCAGCGGTCGTCATCCGTCAAGGGAATGCCCTTGTGCATCTTGTCCTTGTTTGCCTGACTATGAAAACTGTCGGCATCAGCAAAATCACATTTCAGCCGTTCGGCCAGCATTTCGCCTATTGTGGTCTTGCCACAACCGGATACGCCCATCACGATCAATATCATAAATATCTCCTTATACGACCGTCGCAAGCGCAAAGGTCAAACCCAAACCCATGAGGGAAATAATCGTTTCGCAAAGCGACCATGTCTTGAATGTCTGGCCCACCGTCATGCCAAAGTATTCCTTCACGAGCCAGAAGCCGCCGTCGTTCACGTGCGAGAAAATCAGCGATCCACAGCCCGTGGCAAGCACCAGCAATTCAGCACTCACCGCGCCATGCGACGCCGCCGCTATGGGCGCGACAATTCCACATGCCGTGGTCATGGCGACGGTGGCGGAGCCTGTGGCAAGCCGGATCAGCGCGGCCACGAACCAGCCAAGCAGCAATGGCGACAAATGCGCGGCAGATGCAGTGGCAACCAGTTGCTGCGATATCCCGCTTTCACGCAGCACGTTACCGAAGCCACCGCCCGCTCCTACAATCAACGTAATGCCCGCAATGGGCGCGAGGCAGTCGCCGCAGAACTTCTGGATCTGCTCGCGATTGAATCCACGTGAAGCGCCGAAGCTCCAGAAACTGAACAACACCGCAATAAGCAAGGCAACGTCCGCGTTGCCTACGAATTTCAGCAGGTTATTGGGCAGCGATTTGGGCGCGGAAACCAGGTCGGCCCAACTGCCAACCAGCATGAGGATGACCGGGAGCAAGATGGTAAACAGCGTAATCCCGAAGCCCGGCAACTCGCGCGTTTCGCCTTCCTTGCGTGAATCTATAAACTGCGCCGCGAGCGGATTATTCTCAGGCAGCTTGATATGCCTGCTGATCAAGAGCGCAAACAGCGGTCCCGCGACTATTGCAGTGGGAATGCCAACTATCAGTCCATAAGCGATCGTGCGGCCAATATCCGCGTGATACGCCTGCACGGCGAGCAACGCGGCCGGATGAGGCGGAATCAATCCATGCACCACGGAAAGACCGGCGACCATGGGCAAGCCGATCAGCAACAAGGACTTGTTGGTTCGTTTAGCCACGTTGAAGGCAATCGGAATCAGCAGCACAAAACCGACTTCAAAGAAGACCGGCAGGCCGACGATGATCGCCACGCACATCATGGCCCAGTGGATATGCTTTTCGCCAAACCGGTCAATCAGCGTGTTCGCGATCCGCTCCGCGCCGCCGGACTCGGCCATCATCTTGCCAAGCATGGTGCCTAGGCCAACCACAATCGCAATGTGTCCAAGCGTGTTGCCGTTGCCGGTTTCGAACGCCTTGACAATGGTGTCCATTGGCATGCCAACGGCGAGACCCAGCAATAACGACACGATGATCAGGACAAGGAATGGATAGACCTTGAACCGCGTGATCATCAGTATCAGCAATGCTATGGCAATGACCGCGTACACCAGCAGCATGCTGCCGTGGACTGGCTCCATGAAAACGCCTCCGGATTTGTTCTAAAGAAATGCTGCGCCGCGGCGGACTCGCCTCATGCCTTCGCGCAGTCGAGGTTCAACCGGGGGGATTTTACTTGCAGAGGGAGAAACGTGCCTTCCGGTCGCGTCCCAATGTGAAAAAGCCCCCGCGCAGTGAACGCAGGGGCTTCGTAGCCATCTTTGTGCCCCTTACTGGGCCGGCGCCAGCGTGCTGGCGGCACGCGCGAGGCGCGTTACTTCCTCCCAGTTCTGCGAAGCCAGCGCTGCCTTCGGCGTCAACCACGAGCCGCCAACGCACACCACGTTCGGCAACGCCAGGAAGTTCGGCGCGGTTTCGGCAGTAATGCCCCCTGTCGGGCAAAATTTCAGACCGGGGAAAGGCCCGTTCAGCGCCTGGAGCATCGCAACGCCGCCCGCCTGTTGTGCTGGAAACAGCTTCACGATCTCATAGCCCAGTTCCAGGGCCACGATGATATCTGTCGGCGTCATGACGCCGGGTAACAAAGGCAAACCGGCATCGAGAGCCGCCGAATGAATGTCCTTCGTCAATCCTGGCGAGACGCCGAATTGCGCGCCTGCTTTCTTCGCTTGCCCGCAATGCTCGGGCCGCGTAATGGTGCCAACGCCCACGACTATGTCATCCGCCAGTCCGCAAGCGCGTTCGATTGCCTCGAGTCCCGCCTTCGTGCGAAGCGTGATCTCGAGGACCTTGACGCCGCCTGCGTGCAATGCGCGCGACACGTTCTCGCCCTGTTCCGCCGATTCAAACGCCAGCACCGGTATGACCGGCCCAAGCCGCACAATCTCACTTACTGATCTCATCTCTTCTGCTCCTGTGGTTCGGATTCTGCACTTGCCCGGTTAGCCTGCTCGCCGACCATGGGACCAAACACCGACGCGCCAAGTTCCGCCTGCATGGCAGCGGCGCGGAATACTCCGAACAGTTCCCGTCCGAATCCGACCTCGTTCTGCGCCTGATGTGCCGGCTGTTCGACCGGGCGAGCGTTCCATTCGCCTGCATCGATCTCTATGTCCAGCACGCCCCTGTTTGCATCGATGACAATGGTGTCGCCCGTGCGCACCTTGCCCAACGGCCCCTGCAGCAACGCTTCCGGAGATATGTGGATAACCGCCGGCACTTTGCCCGACGCGCCGGACATACGCCCGTCCGTGACAAGCGCAACATGAAAGCCCTGGTCCTGCAAGACGCCGAGAAGCGGCGTCAACCGGTGCAACTCCGGCATGCCATTGGCGCGCGCCCCCTGAAAGCGGACGATAGCCACGAAATCCCGTTTTAGCTCGCCTCGGTCAAAAGCCTCTTGCACCTGCTCCTGCGAGTCGAAAACAATAGCCGGAGCCTTGACCTGCCTGTGAGCTTCCGCCACCGCCGATATCTTGATCACGCCGCGTCCCAGCTTGCCCTGCATCAGGCGCAGGCCGCCGTCGGGCGCAAAAGGTTCCTTGTGGGTGCGCAGCACTTTCGTATCGTGGCTGGTTGCGGAACCTTCGATCCATTGCAACTTGCCGTCGATCAATTTGGGTTCGCGCGTGTAATGGGCGAGGCCGCGGCCCGCGACAGTTTGCACGTCCTCGTGCAGCAGACCGGCTTCCAGCAGATCCCGCACCAGGAACGCAATGCCGCCGGCTGCGTGGAAGTGATTCACATCGGCTTTCCCATTCGGATAAATCCTCGCGGTGAGCGGCACGGCCTGCGAGAGTTCGTCGAAATCATTCCAGTCGATAACAATCCCCGCCGCCCGCGCTATTGCCACCAGGTGCAAGGTGTGATTGGTCGAACCGCCTGTTGCCAGCAATGCAACAATGCCATTCACGATGGCTTTTTCATCGACCACATGGCCTACGGGCGTGTAGTGTCCGCGCTCAGCGGTCAACTCCAGCACTCGCCTCGCCGCCTCGGCTGTGAGCGCGTCCCTGAGCGGCGTGTGCGGATGAATAAACGCAGAGCCCGGCAGATGAAGGCCCATGACTTCCATCAGCATCTGGTTGCTGTTGGCCGTTCCGTAGAACGTGCAGGTGCCGTGGCCGTGATAGGCCGCGGCTTCTGCTTCCAGCAGCGCTTCACGGTCGCAGCCGCCGGTTGCGAACAACTGGCGGACCTTGGCTTTGTCGTCGTTGGTCAAGCCGCTTGTCATTGGACCGGCCGGCACGAAAATGGTCGGCAAGTGCCCGAATTGCAACGCTCCTATCAGCAAGCCAGGAACGATCTTGTCGCAAATACCGAGGCACAGGGCGGCATCGAACATATTGTGGGTCAGCGCCACGGCCGTGCTCATGGCAATGACTTCACGCGAAAACAGCGATAGCTCCATGCCGGCATTGCCTTGTGTCACGCCATCGCACATGGCCGGCACGCCGCCCGCGAATTGCGCAACGCCGCCGGCCTCCCGCGCCGCTTGCTTGATGATGTCGGGATAATTCTTGAAGGGCGCGTGGGCCGAAAGCATCTCGTTGTAAGACGAAACAATGCCAATGTTCGGCTCGCGAATTGACCGGATCGAAATCTTTTCCTGGCCCTCCATGCCGGCAAAACCGTGCGCGAGGTTGGCGCAGGAAAGCGCGCCGCGAGCTGGAAAATGGCCTTGTGCGCCGGCGATTCGGGCCAGATAGGCCGCGCGCGTCGGCCTGCTGCGCTCGATTACACGTTTGGTGACCTTGGCGAGATGCGAATGAGGGGAAACCATCGAGACTCCTTCGCCTGGGGTCGGCGAACATCCGGGCACGCCGGGATGAAATTTGCTCAAACGAGCGGATCAAACGGATCTTAGTAGAAAAACTACATTATCGCTATCTGGAAAACCCCTACGCGCCCTGTTTTAAGGAAGCGAAGCTCAACATCATGGCTTGACGCGAACTTCGAACTGCAATTATTCATGTAGTTTTTGTACATATCCACGCGTCAGCTATAGTCCCTCCAATTCCAGCATAGGCGAGATTCCTGATGTTGCTGTCCCAAGTCGAAGCAATGCGCGAGCAATTGCGCCCTTCCGAGCGCAAGCTTGCAGATTACGTGATCGACGCTCCGCGAGAAGTGGTGGACCTCGCAATGACCGATTTCGCGAGGCGCGCCGGTGTTAGCCAGCCGACTATCGCCCGTTTCTGCCACGCGTTGGGCTTTTCAGGTTTCCGCGAGTTCAAGATCCGGCTGGCCCAAAGCATTGCCTCCGATGTTCCCGCGCCCTCCGTTTTTCGCGACGTCCGGGCCGACGAACCCGCCGCCGGCGTGGCGGCCAAAGTTCTGGACCGGACAATTGGCGCGTTGTTGCAGGTGCGCAATAGCTTGTCGTCGGATAGCGTGGCGACAGCCATCTCGTTATTAGCCGATGCCCGGCGTATCGAATTCTATGGTGCGGGCGGCTCGGGTATCGCCGCGCTCGACATCCAGCACAAGTTCTTCCGGCTCGGCGTGCCGAGCGTTGCCTATTCCGATCCACACACCTACACCACCTCCGCCGCGCTTTTGAGTGCTGGCGACGTGGTCGTCGTGATTTCAAATACAGGACGTACCCGAGACATTCTGGATGCGGTGAAGTCGGCGCTGGCTGGCAATGCGAAAGTGATCGCCATTACGCATGGCAATTCGCCGCTCGCCCGTATGGCAAGCGTCAGCCTGTTCGCGAATGTAGACGAGGACACCGATATTTTTTCGCCGATGACTTCGCGGATTTCGCATCTGGCGATTGGCGACATTTTGGCGGTCGGCGTGGCGCTGGCGCGCGGACCCGATTTTGCCGAACGCCTGGCCGAGGCCAAGGACGTGCTCAACAAGAGACGCGTGGGTAACGCGCCATAGCGGCTGGTTTCAAATAAAAAAAGCGGGTTCCTCGAAAGAAGAACCCGCTGAAATTACTACGGTACAGCAGAACAATCTAAATTTTCAGGTCTTCGGAAACCCAGCTCTTCCGAACCGGGCTTCCAATCAAACCTTGCTTACCACTGGTACGAAGCACCTGCACCAACCGTCGTCCCTGCTGCGCTCCAGCCTGCACCCACGCGCACCTTGATGTTTTGCGTGATGCGAGCCGTGCCGCCGATAGCCGTTGCTGCATAGCCCTGGAACGTACCGCCGCCAATACCAATCGACAACGTCTTGTTCGCGTCGACGTCCGGGATCATGGTCAGCGCTGTGGCTGCCGCAATACCGCTGTACGCCTTGCGAGCAATACCGCCCACTGCCGAGTTCATCTGGTTCAGGTTGACTGCATCTGTACCTTGTGTACCCGCTGCCACGTTCGTGATCTGGCGTTCGTTACCTGCCGAGCCAACCGACACGGTGTTGTCACGATCCGCCACCGAATGCGCACCCAATGCCACAGCGTTGTCTGCCGGAGCCGAGGCGCCGTTGCCGATAGCGATGGAGTCCTTGCCCGACGCACCGGCGTTGCCGCCGATTGCAATCACGCCGTCATTCGTACCCGTCGCACCGCCGCCGATCACGATTGCGTGATCGCCGGAAGCCGAAGCATTGTCACCCATGGCGATTGCGTCGCTGCCATTGGCGGATGCTGCTGCCGCCGGTGCACCGTCCTTACCATCTTTACCGTTGATGCCAATACCCGCGGTCCCGGTGGTGTTGAAGTTCTGCACCGTGTTTTGCAGGGCAGCGACTTCTGCATTCGTAGCGTACAACTGACCGCCCGTTACAGCGTCCGTGCTGTCAGCCGACGAGATATCGCCAGCCGCCAGGCCCGTCAACTTCGTACCAGCCGTGCCGTTACCAGCCAAGGTGATCTGGTCGTGTGCCGACGAGTCATACGCCACCGCGTTCGGGTTAGCGATTCCGCCACCGTTGGTGATGTTATTCACCGTGGTTTGCAGATTCACCAAGCTGTCCGTGTTGGAAGTAACGCGGCCGTCAAGGTTGGTGATTGCGTCACCAACGTTATGTACCGTGTCGCCACCCACGCTGAACGAAGGCTGCGTGATCGAACCATCAGGGTTCATCATTGCGCCGCCGCCGATTGCAGTAGCGAAGCTCGATGAAACACCAGCCAGTTGCGAGCCATTGATGGCGTCGAAACTCGACGAGTTCACAGCACCGGCAGCTACACCGGTAATCGTACGCTGAACACCCGACGAATTTGTCATGTCGACAACCGTGCCGTCAGTCATCTTGCCTACGGTGATGTTTCTCGTCGTAGCGTCTTGAGCGACCAATCCTGCGCCACCCGTATCCGCCGTGATTGCTGCAACCGCGCTGTTCAAGTCCGACAAGCCTTGGTCCACGTCCTTGAATGCATCGCCCACGTTATACGATTTGTGGTTGTTGATACTGTACGTCGGACCGGTTACAACACCCGCCGCGGAAATCGCCGCGCCGCCGCCCAGTGCATCAACTACGGGCTTCAACTGCGAGAAGTTCACTGCGTCTGTTGCCGTGGTACCAGCCTTCACGTTCGTGATCGTGGTGCCGGCCGCGCCGCCACCCAGCGTGACCTTGTCCATCGCCGTGCTGTCGTACGCCACGAAGGAGTTCGTTGCATTGCCAGCCGTATCGACGTTCAAGCCTGCTGCCGTCAACTGCGCCAGGTTCACTGCGTCCGTTGCGGTTGTGCCTGCAACCAGGTTGTGAATCTGCGCGCCAGCCGAACCCGAGCCCAGCGTCACGCCAGTCTTGGCCGTGGTGTCATACGCCACAAACGCGTTGGTTGCGTTGCCGTTCGTGTCAACGTTAAAGCCTGCTGCCTTCAACTGCGCCAGGTTCACTGCGTCCATGTCAGCGGCACCCGCCTTCACGTTCGCGATCGTCGTACCAGCCGAGCCGCCGCCCAGCGTGATCTTGCCCTTGGCCGTGGTGTCATACGCCACGAATGCGTTGGTTGCCTTGCCGTTCGTGTCAACGGTCAAGCCTGCAGCCGTCAACTGACCCAGGTTCACTGCGTCCGTTGCCGTGGTACCGGCCTTCACGTTTGCGATCGTCGTGCCAGCCGTGCCGCCACCCAGCGTGACCTTGCCCATTGCCGTGCTGTCGTACGCCACGAACGAGTTCGTCACCTTGCCCGCCGTGTCAACACTCAGACCAGCCGCCTTCAACTGCGCCAGGTTCACTGCGTCCATGTCAGCGGCACCCGCCTTCACGTTAGCGATCGTGGTGCCGGCCGTGCCGCCACCCAACGTGACCTTGGTCTTCGCCGTGCTGTCATAGGCAACCGCGTTTGCATCCGTACCGCCGCCACTGACTGCTGCAGCATTGATGGCATCTGCAATCGTGTCATAGTTCTGACCGTTGACTTCGAACGTCGGCGCTACGACCTTGCCGTCCGGCCCAACTGCTGCGCCACCACCAATTGCTGCGGTCACGCCCTTCAACTGACCCACGTTCACTGCGTCTGTGTCATTCTGACCTGCGGCCATGTTGACGAGACGGCGGGTGTTAGCCTGGTTCTTGATGGTGTACGCAACGCCTTGTGCGTCGTACGCCGTGTAAGAACTCGTGCCGTCATTACCAACCGAAACGGTGTTCGCCGTGTTTGCCACCGAGCCTGAGCCCAAAGCAACCGCGTCAGCCGCCGACGTGTAAGCCTGTACGCCTACAGCCGTGGAGCTCGTGCCTTTGGCGTATGCATTCGAGCCAACTGCAATTGATGCAAGTCCTTCTGCACGCGCTACGTCCGAAGGCGGCGTTGAACCCGTAGCGTCACC
>NZ_FCOC02000011.1 GCF_001544455.2 Caballeronia sordidicola | reverse complement strand
GCGGCTGTAGCTCAGATGGATAGAGTACTTGGCTACGAACCAAGGGGTCGTGGGTTCGAATCCTGCCAGCCGCACCAGTTTAAGAAGGGCCTTCCGCGAGGAAGGCCCTTTTTGTTTTTGCGGCAATCATGGGATCGGTCTTTGGATCAAATGCGCCGCCGGTTATTGCCGCGCGGCTGATCCTATATCCCCAATCCGTCCATCCGGTGCCGGCGCATCTTCAATCGATGCCACCGCGCTCTGTTCGCCCAGCGGCTCCGCTCGCTCGCCCAATAGCATTTGCGACCGGTGCGGATAATCATCGTCTACCGTTTCTCCAAACGCATGCAGCAGGAAGGCGCGAAGCAGCGCAATTCTCAACGATGCACCACGCCCCGCCACCTCCTGCCCGTCCTTGCCGAACACCGCCGTGCAGACAACCTCCCCACGCCCGTGGTCGCTCATCTCAAGCCGGCAGGCGCGCTCCAGCACAACCGAAGCAGCTTCCCAGGACGACGACGGCAAAAATCGCCCGTCCCACGCCCGCCCGCGATCGTTACCGCGAATGGCGAGCGTCTGCCCGCCGTCGGTGAAATGGATTTCGCGGATGAAATCGTGCAGCCCGCGTGCGACCCAATAGTCGAGCTCGGCGCCTTCAAGTTCCGATGTTTTCATATGTGCCCCTTGTTGTACGCAGAATGGGTACAAGGCACGCAGGTCGCGTTCCAGCGGCGATCAAAGCCTCTGCGCGCGAGCCAATGGCTGCGCCAAGGCCCACGTCAGTCGCGTCAATAGTCGCCGCGTTCGCGATCGATCCGCATGCCGCCTTCGGTGTTGCGGTGATGTGGCTCGTCACTCGGCCGTTCACGCGCAATGCGCATCACGTCCGGATTCGTCCTGACACGCCGCATCACGTTTGCCAGATGCACGCGGTCACTGACCTGGATCACGAAACGCAAGACGGTGGATTCCTGCGTCACGTCCTCGTCCATTGCAATGTGGACGATATTGGCATCGGCAGACGTGATATCAGCGGCCACGCGGGCGAATACGCCCTTCGACGTGCTCACGAGCACTTTGATGGCGACGTCGAAAAGGCGGCCGGGCTGCGGCGCCCAGGCAACGTCGATCCAGCGGCCGGGATCGCGCCTATGAATACGCTGCGCCACGCGACACTCGGTGGTGTGGATCGCCATGCCGAGCCCAATGCCGATATAACCCATGATGTCGTCGCCGGGAATCGGGCGACAGCACGCCGACAACTGCACCGACATGCCTTCCGTACCGGTAATCACGACTGGCGGCGCGGTGTTCGTGGTGAAGCTTTCGCGAGGGGAATCATCGTCGTCCCGTCCGGTCATCAGCACTTCAATGCGCTTTGCCATCACCGCAGCGACACGCCTGCCGAGGCCGATGTCCGCGAAGATTTCCTGTCGGCTCTTGTTGCCGGTCCATTGCACCAGCTTTTCCCACACTTCCGGCGTAACTTCGGAAAGCGCCAGGCCATAGCCCTTGAGGCTTTGGTCGACAAGCCGTTCGCCCAGTTGCACCGATTCATTCAGCCGCATCGTCTTCAGGTAGTGACGAATTGCCGAACGGGCCTTACCGGTGCGCACGAACCCAAGCCACGCGGGATTCGGCTTCGAATACGGCGCGGTAATCACTTCAACAATGTCGCCGCTCTTCAACTCGGTGCGCAGCGGCAGCAACTCGTTGTTGATCTTCACCGCGACACACTGGTTGCCGAGATCGCTATGAATGGAATACGCGAAGTCGAGTGCAGTCGCGCCACGCGGCAGCGGCATGATTTTCGACTTGGGCGTGAACACGTAGACCGCGTCCGGAAACAGGTCGATCTTGACGTGTTCGAGGAATTCGCTGGAGTCCCCTGCTTCGCTTTGAATGTCGAGCAGCGACTTGAGCCATTGATGCGCGCGCTTTTGCACATCGTTGAGATCCGCGCCGCCGTTCTTGTACAGCCAGTGCGCGGCAACGCCCGCCTCCGCGATTTCATGCATCTTGCGCGTGCGGATCTGGAATTCGATAGGCGCGCCAAACGGACCCACGAGCGTGGTGTGCAACGACTGATAGCCATTCACCTTCGGGATCGCGATGTAGTCCTTGAACTTGCCCGGCACCGGCTTGTAGAGCGCATGCAATGCGCCTATGCACGTGTAGCACTCGAGCGCCGTATCCAGCACCACGCGAAATCCGTACACGTCGAGCACTTGCGAAAAAGACAACTGCTTGTCGCGCATCTTCTTATAAATGCTGAAGATGGTTTTCTCGCGCCCGGTGACGTCCGCCTTGATCTTCGCGTCGGCAATCGTGCGCTGGACCGCTTCCATGATCTTGCCGACCACTTCACGCCGATTGCCTCGCGCGGCCTTGACTGCGCGCTCGAGCGTGGCATAGCGATGCGGATTGAAGTTCGCGAAACTCAAGTCCTGCAGTTCGCGATACGTATTGTTCAGGCCGAGCCTGTGCGCAATGGGCGCATAAATGTCGATGGTCTCGCGCGCCACGCGACGCCGCTTCTCCGCCGGCACGGCGCCAAGCGTGCGCATGTTGTGCAAGCGGTCGGCCAGCTTGACGAGGATCACTCGCACGTCGCGCGCCATGGCGAGCAGCATCTTGCGGAAGTTTTCCGCCTGCGCTTCCTCGCGATTGCGGAACTCCATTTTGTCGAGCTTCGACAAGCCGTCGACAAGTTCCGCGACCTTCGGCCCGAACCGTTCCGCAATTTCGGTTTTCGTCACGCCCTGATCTTCGATCACGTCATGGAGCAACGCCGCCATGATGGATTGATCGTCGAGTTTCCAGCTTGCGCAGATTTCCGCGACCGCGACCGGATGCGTGATGTACGGCTCGCCACTCTGCCGATATTGCCCGAGATGGGCTTCGTCGCTGAAATGGAAAGCCTGTTTGACCTGCTTGATTTCTTCCGGCGAAAGATACGCGGCCAGTTCAGTCGTCAGTTTCGCGATGGAAACGACATCGTGACGGCGCGGTTTCTCCGGCGTGGCGGTTGGCCCGAACAGATGGCGAAACGACTGTTCGAGAACCGCATCTATGTACTTGCGCGCGGCCGATGGAGAATCTCCATCTTGATCGTGGTCGTGCGCGTGGTTTTCAGCGTTGAACTCGATATGCGCATCTGCATCGGTTTCAGTGCTGAGCACGTCGTGATGCGGGTCCACAGAGACGGACGATGGAACTGGATTCATGGTCGCCTCCGTGGTTAGCTGTCGCTTTAACAAAGATGCGCATTGATTCGAAAATTGCCCTGGCCGGTAACCGGATCAAAACCTAGACCGGAACCTTCTTGAGCATTTCCACACCGACCTGACCCGCCGCGATTTCACGCAGCGCTACAACAGTCGGCTTGTCGCGGCTTTCGATCTTCGGCGTGTGGCCTTGAGCGAGTTGACGCGCACGGTACGTTGCCGCGAGCGCGAGCTCGAAGCGATTGGGGATCATTTTCAGACAGTCTTCGACAGTGATGCGGGCCATGGTTGATTCCTTCTCGATATGTTCTTCATTCTACCTTATGTGACCGGAAAGCCCGCTCACTCGGCGTGCGGCGAGTGTATGCCCAACTCGACGAACAGCTGCGTATGGCGTGCAT
Source organism: Caballeronia sordidicola (assembly GCF_001544455.2). Taxonomy (GTDB): domain Bacteria; phylum Pseudomonadota; class Gammaproteobacteria; order Burkholderiales; family Burkholderiaceae; genus Caballeronia; species Caballeronia sordidicola. The sequence continues at coordinate 204,363 of NZ_FCOC02000011.1, read as the reverse complement.
ATTGCGAACCAAACCGCAGGCGTGTCGCGGCAACGAGACAGCGCAATTCCGTCAGCGCCTGCTCGAAGTTCTCGTTGATCAGCACATATTCGGCCTCCGGCGCGTGCGCCATCTCGCTGCCGGCAGCGAGCAAACGGCGCACGATCACGTTCGGCGCATCCTGCCCGCGCTTTTTCAGACGCTCTTCCAGCGCATCAAGCGACGGCGGCAGAATGAAAATCTCCACCGCATTGCGAAAGCGTTTCTTGACCTGCTGCGCGCCTTGCCAGTCGATTTCGAGCAGCACGTCATGGCCGCTTTTCATCTGTTCTTCAATCCATACGCGCGAGGTCGCGTAGTAATTGCCGTGCACTTCGGCGCTTTCGAGGAATTCGCCGGCGTTGTGACGCGCCATGAAATCATCGACGGAAGCAAAATGGTATTGCACGCCGTCTTGCTCGCCCGGACGCGGCTCGCGCGTGGTGTACGACACGGACAGTCGGATGGCCGCATCTTGCGCGAGCAGTGCGTTCACCAGCGTGGACTTGCCCGCGCCCGAAGGCGCCACGACCATGAACAGGTTGCCAGGGTACACGCCGGCGTAAGTGTTGCGTTGAGCGTCGTTCATTGCGCCTTCACTCCAGGTTCTGCACTTGCTCGCGCATCTGTTCGATGAGCAGTTTGAGCGTCATCGATGCATCCGCGAGTTCTTTTGCGGCCGCTTTCGAGCCGAGCGTGTTCGCTTCGCGATTGAGTTCCTGCATCATGAAGTCGAGCCGCTTGCCGACCTTACCGCCCTTTTGCAGCACATGACGGGTTTCCGTCAGATGCGCGGTGAGGCGCTGCAATTCCTCGTTGATGTCAATACGGATGCCGTACATGGTCACTTCCTGGCGAATCCGTTCAGCGACTTCCTCGCGTGGAATGCTGCTTTGCGTCGTGCCCGTGGTGTTTTCTGGCGCGGCAATCCCAAGCGCAATCTGCAGGCGCTCCACGATCTTCTGCTGATGCTTCGTGATCAATTCGGGCACGAGCGGCGTGATGCGCGCGACGATGGCCTCCATCTCCGTCACGTTCGCGATCAGGACGGCGCCAAGCGCGGCGCCTTCGCGGGCGCGCACGTCGATGAGTTCCGCAATGGCCTGCTTGCCGCACGCCAGCACGGCGTCGCGCAACGTTTCCGCCGATACCCCGCTCTCCGACAAAATGCCCGGCCAGCGCAGGATTTCGCCGGTGCGCATGCGTTCGGAATCGGGGAAAACGTCGAGCACCGAACGCTCCAGCGCGGCGAGTTGCGACAGGGCATCGCGATTGAGCACGCCTGAAATGGTCGTCTGCTCGGCGCGATTCAGGTTGATACGAATATCGACTTTGCCGCGCGAGAGCTTGTTCATCAGCATTTCGCGCAATTGCGGTTCACATGAGCGAACGTCTTCCGGCATGCGGAAGTTCATGTCGAGAAAGCGCGAATTCACCGTGCGCAATTCCACCGATACCCCCACGCCCGAACCATTTGCGCCCGCGCCGTCCGACGCTACCTCGCGCGTGGCGCTGGCGTAGCCTGTCATGCTGTAGATCATTATCGCGTCCGTTTTGAAGGCCATATGCGCGCATGCATTTACCGCGTGCACCGCCCGGCCAGTTCACTTCAGTACGCCCGGCGTGAAGCTGCGCGAATGGCATGCAATGTTGGCCGGGCGAGGAAGCTGGCATTATCCCATTTTTGCCGGTATCGCCCGGGAAACGCGGAGCTTGGCGCGCTGGCGGCGAACGCGCCAGTCAGCCGTTCATGCCGATTGCGGATAAAATTTGTGCTCTGGCCAGCGTCCGGCCCCCTTCACCGCTTTTTCACCTGATCGCCTCCATGACAGATTCCCCGCTGACCTCGCCCGCCCCGTCTTCACGCCCCAGCGGCCGTCGCGCGAACCAGTTGCGCGACGTGCGCATCACGCGTCATTACACGAAGCACGCGGAAGGTTCGGTCCTCGTCGAATTCGGCGACACCAAAGTGATCTGCACCGCGAGCATTTCGGAGCGCGTGCCCGAATTCCTGCGCGGCCGCGATCAAGGCTGGCTCACCGCGGAATACGGCATGCTGCCGCGCGCGACAAACACCCGCAACGACCGCGAAGCGGCGCGCGGCAAACAGACCGGACGCACGCAGGAAATCCAGCGCCTGATCGGGCGCGCGCTGCGTTCCGTGTTCGACCTGAACAAACTCGGTGCGCGCACGCTGCATATCGATTGCGACGTGATCCAGGCCGATGGCGGCACGCGCACCGCGAGCATCACAGGCGCATTCGTCGCGGCCCACGATGCCGTCACAAAGCTCATCACCGCCGGAAAAATCGCGGAATCGCCGATCAACGAATTTGTCGCGGCGATTTCCGTGGGCGTGTACAACGGCCAGCCGGTGCTCGATCTCGACTACGACGAAGATTCGCAATGCGATACCGACATGAACGTCGTGATGACGGGCGCTGGCGGTTTTGTCGAAGTGCAGGGAACGGCGGAAGGCGTGCCTTTCACGCGCGCCGAAATGAACGCTCTGCTGGATCTGGCGCAAAGCGGCATAGAAACATTGATAGCGAAGCAGAAGGTCGCGCTGGAGTTGCTCAGTGTCTGATATTGCGTTGAAACGCGTCGTGCTTGCGTCGAACAACGCGGGCAAGTTGCGTGAGTTTGCGGCGCTGTTGAGCGCGGCGGGCATCGCCCTGGTGACACAAGGCGAACTCGGCGTGCCGGAAGCCGAGGAACCACACGTGACGTTCGTGGAAAATGCGCTGGCGAAGGCGCGGCATGCGTCGAAGGCAACCGGACTTCCCGCGCTCGCCGACGACTCCGGCCTGTGCGTTCACGCATTGCGCGGCGCGCCCGGCGTCTATTCCGCACGCTATGCGCAGTTGCAGAACGGCGGCGAAAAAAGCGATGCCGCGAACAACGCGCGGCTCGTTGCCGACCTCGCGAATGAAACGGACCGCCGCGCGTATTTCTTCTCCGTGCTCGTGCTCGTTCGTCATGCCGACGATCCCGAGCCGCTGATTGCAGAGGGCCGCTGGCACGGCGAAGTGTTGGATGCTCCGCGCGGTGCAAATGGTTTTGGCTACGATGCGCATTTCTTCGTGCCATCGCTTGGAAAAACCGCCGCAGAACTCGATCCCGCCATCAAGAACGCCAACAGCCATCGCGCAATCGCGCTTCGGCATTTGCTGGAACGGCTGAAGGACGTCTCGTGAATCCGGGTCCTCAAACGATCAACGTCGTGAAGGCGTTCACGTCGCCGGGCAGTATCCGCCTGACGTCGCTGCCGCCGTTATCGCTTTATGTGCATTTCCCGTGGTGCGTGAAGAAGTGCCCGTATTGCGATTTCAATTCGCACGAGTGGAAAGGCCAGACGTTCCCTGAAGACCGGTATCTCGATGCGTTGCGCGCCGACCTCGAACACGCGTTGCCAATGGTCTGGGGCCGTCAGGTTCATTCCATTTTTATTGGCGGAGGCACGCCCAGTTTGCTCTCGGCGAAGGGACTCGACCGCCTTCTCTCCGATGCCCGCGCGTTGCTGCCGCTGGACGCCGACGCCGAGATCACCCTGGAAGCGAATCCCGGCACGTTCGAAGCCGCGAAGTTCGCGCAGTTCAGGGCGAGCGGGGTAAACCGTTTATCGATAGGAATCCAGAGCTTTAACGAGCGGCATTTGAAAGCACTCGGCCGGATTCACGATGCAACGCAAGCGCGCGAGGCCGTGGAAATCGCCGCGAAAAACTTCGATAACTTCAATCTCGACCTGATGTTCGCGCTGCCCGAGCAGACGCTGGACGAATGCCGCGCCGATATAGACACCGCGATCGGTTTCGCGCCGCCGCATTTGTCGCTTTATCACCTGACGCTCGAGCCGAACACGATGTTCGCGAAGTACCCGCCGCCGGTTCCCGACGACGACGCCTCGGCCGACATGCAGGACTGGATTCACGAGCGTACCGCTTCGGCGGGTTACGAGCGCTATGAAGTGTCGGCCTACGCGAAGCCGAACAGGAAGAGCCGGCACAACCTGAATTACTGGCGCTTTGGCGACTATCTCGGCATTGGTGCGGGCGCGCATACCAAGCTGTCTTTTCCGCAAAAAATCGTGCGTCAGGTTCGATACAAACATCCCGGCACGTACATGGACGAAGCGCTCGCGGGTGCGGCGGTCCAGGAAGAACATGAAGTGGGTCCGCGCGACCTGCCTTTCGAATTCATGCTCAACACGTTGCGCCTCGTCGAAGGTTTTCCGGTGCATTCGTTCAACGAACGAACGGGTCTGGCCATGTCCGCGATCGAATCCGCGTTGGTCGAAGCCGAAAAGCGCGGCCTGATCACGCGCGATGTTGAAACCATTGCGCCCACGCAGCGCGGCCAGGATTTTCTCAACGATCTGCAGGCGCTGTTCCTCAAGAATCCCGACTCGAAAACGATCAAGGACAACCGTTAATTGAGCGCCTCTTCACCTGCGTTGCCGCCCGGGTCGGTCATGCGCCACCGGCCCTTTGCGCTCTTCTGGAGCGCTCGGGTGATGTCGTCGGTGGCGTTCCAGATGATGTCGGTCGCCATCGGCTGGCAGATTTATTCGATCACGCATAGCGCGTTCGCGCTCGGGCTCGTTGGCCTCGCCCAGTTCCTGCCCATGTTCCTGCTTACGCTCGTGGTCGGCCACGTGGCCGACCGTTACGACCGGCGCGTGATTGCGTTCGTTTGCCAGGCAATTCAGGGCGTGGCGGCGTTGACCTTGTGCATTGCGACATGGCGCGGAATAACCAGTCAAGAGCTGATCTATGTGATCGCCGCCGTTGCGGGATCGGCGCGGGCGTTCGAATCGCCATCCATGTCCGCGCTCCTGCCCAACCTGATCCCGCGCGCGCAGTTGCAGTACGCGACCGCGTGGTCCACGTCCGCGAACCAGACCGCGCAGATTCTCGGCCCCGCAATGGGCGGGCTGCTCTACGGGCTCGGCGCGCTCGTGGTGTACGGGGCGGTATCGGTGGCGTTCGTTGCGGCGGCGCTGCTGGTTTCATCGATAAAAATCGAGCAGGCCGTGCGCATGCGTACGCCGGTTTCGTTCGAATCGCTGTTCTCGGGCATTGCTTTCATTCGACGCAAGCCCGTGATTCTGGGCGCATTGTCGCTGGATCTGTTCGCGGTGCTGCTGGGCGGCGCGACGGCTTTGCTGCCGGTGTTCGCGCGCGACATTCTGCATGCCGGGCCCTGGGCGCTCGGGATCCTGCGCGCGGCGCCCGCGGTCGGCGCGCTGGCCGGATCGGTTTATCTGGCTCATTTTCCGTTGCGGCAGCGCGCGGGGACAGCGCTGTTTGGCGGCGTGATCGCGTTCGGCATTGCGACGATCGTGTTCGGGTTATCGCGCAACATTGTCATATCCGCGTTGGCGCTTGGCGCGCTGGGCGCGTCGGATGTGATCAGCGTGGTGGTGCGCAACTCGCTCGTTCAACTGCAAACACCCGATGACATGCGTGGACGCGTCAACGCGATCAACTCGCTGTTTATCGGGACATCGAATCAACTGGGCGAATTCGAGTCGGGGATGACTGCGGGCCTGTTTGGCGCGGTGCCGGCGGTGTTGATTGGCGGAGCGGGAACGATTGTTGTGGCGCTGCTCTGGATGCGCTTGTTTCCCGGTTTGCGTGCGACCAAATCGCTGGAAGGATGACGCGCTTTCGAAGGCTTAAACCGGCGGCGAAGTTGCGCTACAATACGCGCCTTGCCGGAAAGGTGCGCCGTTTCAAGCGCGCTGTTCCAGTAGTCGTGCAGTTGCTGAGTGTGAAACGTGGAAGCGTGGCCGAGCGGTTTAAGGCACTAGTCTTGAAAACTAGCGACGGGGTGACTCGTCCGTGAGTTCGAATCTCACCGCTTCCGCCAGAACGCTTTCGCGATCAGGCAGCTTCTGGGTGCAGCCGGATACCGAGGGCGCGCATAACCTTGAGCAACGTCGAAAAATCCGGACTGCGGTCACCGGAAAGCGCCTTGTACAGGCTTTCGCGAGACAAACCCGCATCACGGGCAACCTGCGTCATACCGCGCGCACGGGCAACGTCCCCAAGGGCTTTGGCGATAAAGCTGGCATCGTCGCCAGCCTCTTCAAAAGCGGCTTCGATGTAAAGAAGCATTTCCTCTTCCGTGCGCAGGTGTTCAGCCACATCGTAGGGAATAGTTTTAGTGGGCATGATTCAATCCTCCAGTTCGCGAGCCATGTGAAGCGCCTGCGCGATGTCGTTGGGTTGTGTGCTTTTATCGCCGCCGCATAGCAGCAGGATAAAAGCACCGCGACGTTGCACGTAGTACACACGATAGCCAGGGCCAACATCGACTCGCAGCTCAGAGACACCGCCGCCGACCGGCTTCACATCACCGAGGTTCCCGCCAGCAAGACGGCGAATCTGATCTGGATTCGCGCACGTGCTCGAAGATCGCGTAGACCATCGATCCATTGTGCAAATCTCGGGGTCTGCCGCAGTTCAATCATGGCCTAAGTGTATCCTACTGGCTACGGTTTATTAATCCCACCACCGTGTTCTACCCTCTTCGGCCGATCTTCCAATCTATCTCCCCGATGCCGCAACAATGCTTCCCGCAATGAAAAAACCCGCATCCATACCGATACGGGTCTCCTGACACCAAACGCAACCACCAAACCCCTCACCCCACATCGGGCTCCCCTTCCCCAGGTTTCTTCCCGGGCTGGTCGCTCGGCGCCTGCTTGCGATGTTCGTCGTCGCGTTCGGGCATCTTGCTCGCCTCGTTGTCACTGTGTTCCGCAGGCTGCGGATTGTTCAGGTCTGACGGATCCTGGCTCATGGTGCTCTCCTTGCATCGTGCAAACGTGGGAATGCAATTAGGGCAGCAAGACATGGACCCGGCGTTCATCGTTATATATGGTTGAGATTGATGCAGCGACTTCCCCGGAGTTTTATCGCCATGACTCTCAGCCTGAAAATCACGCAGCTCATGCCGGGCATCGCGCTGTCCGCCCTTCTCGCCGCGTGCACCATCACCCCGCCGCCCAGCGCGCTCGAATCGCCGAAACCCGCAGCCGCCGTCAGCAGCGCGACGCTCGATCAATACAAGGTGCGCGTGGCGCAGCGTATTTTCGAGCGCAATCCGTCGCTGGTGCTCAAAGGCACGCCGCAAGCGATGCTCCGCTCGCTCGTCGTGGTCGCTTACACCGTGGACCGCAACGGCCGCGTGCTCCATTCGTCCGTGTATCGAACCAATGGCGACGACGAAGCCGAAGCAACCGCACTCGCCTCGCTGCGCCGCGCGTCCCCGCTGCCCGCGCCGCCCACGCGGCTGCTCGACGGCAACGGACACCTCGAACTCTTCGAAGACTGGCTCTTCAACGACAACGGCCAGTTCCAGCTAAGAAGCGCGCATTCGCCGCAGGCGACGACTATCGATTAATGGAACTTTCGTCGCACTTATAGAAACAGTTCCTTGCCGGTCGCGACCCGTGCTCGTTATAATTTTCGATACCCCTTTTCGCCGGCCACGCCGGCCAAGCCATCGTGGTCGCCCAACCGGCGCCCGTGCGATGCGCCCGCCCGCTCGATACCGCGACGCACCCATGCGCAGGTCGACGCAGTCTGCTTGCCCCATCTGGCTTGTTCGCCTCGTTCGCTTAATCGAAATGTCCCGCAGCGCGTACAACCGCGCGCGATGGCCAAAACGGAGACGCCATGTCGTCAGCTTCACCTTCACTGCCTGCATCGCCCGCGAGCGACGCCAAAATGAGCAGTGCCCGCGTCATTTTCGCGAGTTTTATCGGTACGGCAATCGAGTTCTATGACTTTTATGTCTATGCCACAGCCGCCGCGCTCGTTATCGGACCGGTCTTTTTCCCGCATAGCTCGCCCGCTGCGCAAGCGTTGTCGGCGTTTGTGACGTTCGGCATCGCGTTTATCGCCCGGCCAATCGGCTCGTTCGTGTTCGGCCATTTCGGCGACCGGATCGGACGAAAATCGACGCTGGTCGCGTCCCTTCTGGTCATGGGCGTTTCCACGACGCTGATCGGCTTCGTGCCGGGTTATGCGTCCATTGGCAGCCTGGCGCCGGTGCTGCTGTGCATCCTGCGATTCGGACAAGGCATCGGCCTGGGCGGCGAATGGGGCGGCGCTGCGCTTCTCGCAACCGAATATGCACCGCAGGGCAAGCGCGGCTGGTTTGGAATGTTCCCGCAACTGGGGCCGTCGGTGGGATTTCTGGCATCGAACGGCTTGTTTTTCGGCCTGGCGCTTTCCCTCACCGACGAACAATTCCGCAGTTGGGGCTGGCGCGTGCCGTTTATTGTGAGCGCGGTGCTGGTGGTGCTCGGCCTCTACGTGCGCCTGAAAATCGCGGAAACGCCAGCGTTTCGTGCGGCGGTGGAAAAGCATGAGCGTGTGCGCGTGCCCGTGGCAACGCTGCTGAGCCGCTATCTCGGGCCCACGCTGCTTGGCGCGATCGCGATGATCGTCTGCTATACGCTCTTTTATATCTCGACGGTCTTCTCGCTTTCATACGGCGTGTCGACACTGCATTTCACGCGTGAGAAATTCCTGGGCCTGTTGTGCTTCGCCGTGGTTTTCATGGCCATTGCCACGCCGCTGTCCGCGCTCGCCAGCGATAAATTCGGCCGCCGTCCGGTGCTGATCGTGGGTTGCATCGCAGCGATCGCCTCCGGTTTCGCGATGGCGCCGTTGCTCGGCAGCGGCAACACGGCTTCAGTCGCGCTGTTCCTGACCATGGAACTGTTCCTGATGGGCGTGACGTTCGCCCCCATGGGCGCGCTCCTGCCTGAGTTGTTCCCGACCAACGTGCGCTACACGGGCGCAGGCGTGGCGTACAACCTGGGCGGGATTCTGGGTGCGTCGGTGGCGCCTTACATTGCGCAATTGCTGGCGAATCGCGGCGGCCTGACGTGGGTCGGCGGCTATGTTTCGGTGGCGGCGGCGATCAGCCTGATCGGCGTGCTCTGTATGCGCGAGACACGGGAAATCAAGCTTTAACTCCGCACGTTACTGATCCCGCCGGTTAGCCATATGCGCCGGCACGGCGGGATGCTTGGGCACCCGAGTACGCTGCGCCTCCTTCCTGTCACGCCAGAAGGCGGCGAGCCAGATCAGGCTGCCAATCGCTACGGCGTCGCCGCCCAATCCCGCCATCCACTGGTATGAGCCGAGCGAGACCACGCGCAAAGCTGTGTCGATGACAAGCGACATGCACGCGCCCGCGATAAAACAGACAAGCCCTTGTTTGCCCACATTCACCACGCTGGGCAAAGCCTGAGCGATCGCGCGAATCCAGCCTGCATGGACCGCTTGTGCAAACAGCCACGCGACCACGACAAAACTCACGATGCGCAGCGTCGCGAGGTTCTGCTTCATGTATCCGGGCGGCGCCTGCGTCTCGAGGAACAGCTTGGCAAAAGCGAACGTCAGGAACACGACAATGGCGGCACGCGTCAGCCAGCGCGCCGTTTTCGAGTTGTGGAATTCCGCGCTGATCGGCTGGACGCGCGAAAGTATTCCCAGCGCGAACATCAGTTGCCACGCGAACGGGTTGAACGACCAGCCTTCGGCGTAGGCGGAAGGCAGCCATTGCGCGAGCGACGACGCAAACAGCCACATGCCCAGGCTGCCGAACAGCACGACAACAGGTTTGCGCTGTGCAAGCGGCACGACAAAAGGTACGGCGAGCGCGAACATGGCGTACATCGGCAACACCGACGACAAATATGGCTGATGCCGCAACGTGGCGATATCGAACGAAAGGCCGAGCGGACGCGCCAGGAACGCCGGCCATTCGGTGATTTGCAGCATGGGCGTATCGACCCGCAACCACATGAGCAATGCGCCGCCCAGCAACATCATCACGGCCGTAAACAGATACGCGCGATAGATTTCCCAACTACGCTTGAGGAACCGTCTGCAAGCGGCAGTGTGACTGCGGCTCGTCTCTATCGACGTATAGGCGGCAGCCGACGCATAGCCGCCAAGGAACACGAATACTTCGGCGGAATCGCAAAACGCATAGCTATGAAGCGTGAAGCGGGACAAGACGCTTCCGGAGATGTGATCCACGGCAATCACGAGCAGCACGAGTCCCCGAAAGAAATCGACTTCAAGGGAACGGCGATTCGGCGAACTCATGAATGCAACTCCGAAGAAATAACGTGTCTGCAAGAAATACGAAAGAGACCAAATGGCAGCCAAATCCGGTCAAATTTGCGGGTTCAGTTCAAACTCGGGTTAGTACTAGATGTCTTCCAAAAATTCCCGTCAGATTATTCGCTTAACGCTAGAACGGCTGCGGCGTTGATCTTTTCCGGAGAATCGCAACTTGCGTACCGGCGCTCGCTGTCTATACTCGAAAAAACTTTGCACATAAATGAGGCAATCGTGCGGATTCATCTTCACAGTGCCCACGTTGTCGCGATGATTGCTATCGCCTTATTCAGCGCACTCATGCTGGCTGTGCGTTTCCGGACGACGAGCTGGCGCGGCATTGTGCTTGAGGCGCTGATTGCCAATCTGGGCGCCATTGCAGCCGTGGTCACTTTTGAGCTAGTCACGAGCTGAAAATCTCCCGCTACGTTTGAAGTAAACACCGCCGCACATTCGGAACTCTCTAACACTAGCCGATAAATCTTTCATTAGCCCTGTGCGTTTGTTCAAACGTTTGCGCGTTATACAAATCGCCAAATGTGGCATTGCGTTTTGCTTTCGACATTCTCTCCGCTCTTGCCACCCCGACAAGAGCGTTTATGGGACGCAGGCTGATGGCTGGCGTCCCATTTTTCTTTTATCGGCTGATATTGCCCTATTCGTTCTGTTTTGCTCTCAATGGATATTGGCGACCGATCCAGATTCTCGTTACGCGCGTCGTTATAATCACCGCTTTGCCAAAAGCCGGTCGCGTGGCTTATTGCTCATGAATCGAGTGCTCCGTTCTCTTCCCCGCCGCACTGTCCGGCGCGCGCGCAGTATCTGGCATCGATACGGCATTTTCTGGGTCGGCGCGATCGTGGTGGGACTTGTGGCGGTGCTTTATGCAAGACTCATCGACTGGGGTTACAACACGTTCCGCCTGGTTCAGCACGACCACGTGTGGCTGCCGCTGATCCTAACGCCAGCCGTCGCCGCGCTGTCGGTCTGGCTCACGCGCAGGTTTTTTCGCGGCTCCGAAGGTAGTGGCATTCCGCAGGTTATCGCCGTGCTGCATAGTCCGCCAGGGCTTGGAACGCGGCTGTTGTCGCCAGGCATTGTGGCCGCCAAGATCGGCATCTCCTTCCTGGCGATACTCGGCGGTTTCACCATCGGCCGCGAAGGTCCGACCGTGCAGGTCGGCGCAGCGCTGATGTACAACCTTCGCCGCCTGTTCCCTCGATCCAATGCGCGCATAGAACGGCAGCTTGTACTCGCGGGCGCGGCGGCGGGGTTATCGGCGGCATTCAATACGCCGTTGGCGGGCATTGTCTTCGCCATTGAAGAGCTGACGCGCAGCTTCGAAGCGCGCACGAGCGGCGTGCTGATCACCGCGATCATCCTCGCGGGCATTGTTGCGTTGGGCCTGAACGGCAACTACACGTATTTCGGAACCATCAGCGTCGGCGCGCATTTTCCCAGTTTGCTCGCGGTCGCCGTAGTGCTGACGGCGGTCGTGACGGGTATCGCGGGCGGCTTGTTCTGCTGGCTCCTGCTCAATACATCGAGATGGATTCCCGCGCGCTTGCGCGAACTGCATGCGTCCAAGCCGGTCGTGTTCGCCATGGTGTGCGGCTTGATCATCGCGATTGTGGGGCTGGTTTCAGGCGGCACCACGTTCGGCAGCGGCTACGCCGAAGCGCGAGGTCTGCTGGAAGGGCACGAACATCTCTCGGTGTTCTACCCGCTGCTCAAGATGGTATCGATGATCGGCTCATATCTGCCCGGCATTCCCGGCGGCATTTTCGCGCCTTCGCTTTCCATTGGCGCGGGTTTCGGCAACGTGCTGCACATGGTATTCGGCGACATGCAGTTGTCGATGCTGATCGCGCTCGGCATGGTCGGTTATCTCGCGGCCGTCACGCAGTCGCCGATCATGTCGTTCGTGATCGTCATGGAAATGATCGACGGCCACGCGCTGGTGATCTCGCTCATGGCAACGGCATTGATCGCGAGCCGCGTGTCGCGCTTTTTCGCGCCGCCGTTGTACGAAGCGCTCGCCCAGCGTTACATGACGCCGTTGCCGTTGCCCGTGCCGCGAGCGTCTCCTGAAGTGCCTGAAACTGAAACGCCCGTCGATGCAGAAGAGCCTGCGACCAAATAAAACTCAATAGACGTAGACCCGCGCTGCCGGCCGGTACGCATAAGAATGCGCCGGCACGACGATACAACCGCCAAGCAAGGTCGCGAGCAAGGTGACGATCAGCAGTTTCGTTTTCATCTGAAGCTCCGGTGCGCGGGCGGCATGTGACTGGCCGCCCGTCGCGTCATGGGGTTAAACGAACGCACGGGCGAGCGATAAACCTCAGGCCCAGTGCCCCGGCATATATCGCCACGCACCGCGACGCGCGACCCAATGTCCCGGCACCCAGTGATATCCCACGCGTTCGACTTGCCAATGCCCCGGATTCCACACGTACTGCCCGTGCTCCCAGCGCCAATGGCCCTGATCCCACACATAACCGGCGCGCGCCGGCGGCGCGACTTCCACGCGAACTGGCGGCGGCGCATTCGGCGCCACGATGATGACTTCGGCCGACGCACTTCCCGCGACAGCGGCAACACCGGCCATGACAATGGCCGCCTGGGCGATTAACAAACGAATTTTCATGATCGGCCTCTCGAGTGAGTCGCAGCACACGAAACGATGCAGCGATACCCAATCAATGCGCGAACCCGCGCTTTAGCCGACAAATCCCATGTAACGGCGATGGCTAAACTGCAACCGAATATTGATGTAATTCGGCATCGCCCAATAACTCCGCGCACGCAAACGGTAAACCGCAGAAACGCGAAAACCGGAATCAGACATCGATTCCGGCTTTCTCACCCGCTTTGAGGTGACATCAAATACGTCAGACCGATGGAATCTCGATCTTCACCTCGAGCACTTCCAGATCGTCCTGGCGTTCCAGGCTCACGCGAATATCGTCGCTTGAGATCTTCACATACTTGGAAATCACGGCAACGAGTTCTCGTTGCAACGCCGGCAGATAATCAGCGGCCGGCTGGCCACCCGCGCGCTCGTGCGCGATGATCAACTGCAAGCGTTCCTTCGCGACCGAAGCGGACTTCTTTTTCTCGCCCAGCAAAAACGAAAGAATCGACATTGCGTCCCCTTACTTGTTGCCGAAGATGCGTTGCAACAGACCTGGCTTCTGATAGTCGGTGAAGCGCAGGGACTTTTCCTCGCCAAGAAAGCGCGAGACGATGTCCTTGTACGCTTCAGCCACGTCAGTGCCATCGAGGTGCACGGCCGGCAAACCCTGGTTCGACGCATGCAGCACCGCTTCCGACTCCGGAATCACGCCAATCAGATCGATGCGCAGGATTTCCTGGATGTCGGTGAGCGACAGCATCTCGCCTTCGCTCACGCGCTTCGGGTTGTAGCGAGTGATCAGCAAGTGTTCCTTGACCGGTTCCTTGCCTTCAATAGCACGCTTCGTCTTCGACGACAAAATGCCGAGAATGCGATCCGAATCACGCACCGACGACACTTCCGGGTTCGTCACGATCAGCGCTTCGTCGGCGAAATGCATGGCGAGCAGCGCGCCCGACTCAATCCCGGCCGGCGAGTCGCAGACAATGTATTCGAAGTCCATCGCGATCAGGTCGTTGATGACCTTCTCCACGCCGTCTTGCGTAAGCGCGTCTTTGTCGCGCGTTTGCGAAGCCGGCAGGATGAACAGGTTCTCGCACTTCTTGTCCTTGATCAGCGCCTGGTTCAGGTTCGCTTCACCCTGGATCACATTAATGAGGTCATACACCACGCGGCGTTCGCAGCCCATGATGAGATCGAGATTGCGCAGGCCGACGTCGAAGTCGATCACGGCCGTCTTGTGCCCGCGCAATGCGAGGGCCGATGCGAAGCTCGCGCTGGTGGTCGTCTTGCCGACGCCGCCCTTGCCCGAAGTCACCACAATGATTTTTGCCATTCCTGTACCTTGTGTTCGTCCATTAAATCCGCTGGCATGCCGTCCTGATGCGCGCCGTCCCCATCAGGCGCGCGTTGGCTGATGTTGATCAGGCCGCTCAGGTCAGCCGCAACGGTTCGATCATGAGTTTTTCTTCATCGAGCCAGATCTGCACCGACTTGCCCAGAACATCCGGCGTGAGCGGCGTTTCCGTCGTCCTGTAAATCCCGGCGATGGAAATCAGTTCCGGTTCAAGACAAGTGCAGAAAATGCGCGCGTCGAGATTGCCGTGGACACCCGCAAGCGCCCGGCCGCGCAACGGCGCATAAATATGGATGTTGCCTTCCGCGATCACTTCGGCGCCGTAGCTCACGAGCCCGAGCACGACAAGATCGCCCTTCGCGTACACCTGCTGCCCGGAACGCAACGGCCGGTCGATGATCGTGGTCTTCGGTGCCGGCGCGCCCGGCGGCGGCGCTTGCGCGACTGCCGCTTCGATCACGGCGACGGCTTCAGTGTTTTCGACGTTGGCATCGACTGAAGGCTTGGGCGCGCCTCGCCGGTCGCGGGCCTCCAGCAACGGCAACGCGTTTTCAGCCGCCCACGCCTGCTCCGGCAACGCCACCACGCCGACAGGACGCATGCGCACGCTGTCGAGCAACGCCGCGAGTTCGCTCACCGATATACGATCGCCCGCGTCGAGCCGGCGCACGTCGATGGCGACGGTATCGCCCGCAAAAAATTCAGGAGTCGCTTCGAAGCGCCGCGTGAGTTCCGTGCGCAGCGCGTCGAGGTCGGTAGTCTTGACGACAAACAAAAGCGTGTCGACAGAGCCGCTGCGCAATTCGAAAAAGGGCGTTTTTTTGAGCGACATAGGTAAAGCCAAAATTTTTGCGTATTTTACAGGCGTGAGCGCGGACAGCAGGAAAATTTCAGATTGCCGCTGCAATACAGGTGCCGTGCAAGCGTCGTGTCGTTTTGCAACAGGCAGCGTGATGTCCGCTGGAAAGAAAGAACTTGGAGGAACCGCGAAGAGAACATGAGCGGACGAACAGGCCACGTTATCACGCACGGCCCATCCCGTTGCGGCAATTGCGCGGATGCACGTGTCCGGGACTACGCGGCGCGATCGCCCACGCGACGCACCAGCAGCGTCTCGAATTCCTCGGGATGTGCGGGAATCCGGCGCCGCTCGCCGGTCGGACCAAAACCCAGGCGCTCATAAAACCGCATGGCATTGCGATTGCCATCGGCGATCCATGCAAAGACGTCGTGCACGCGCCGCTCCGCGAGCCATTGGGTCGCGGCATTCACCAGCAACTCGCCGCCACGCAAATGCCGCACTGCCGGCGCGACCCACAACGCATAAACGAAAGCGCGCGGCTCCGCGGCCTCTTCGATGAACGCACCGACAAGACCTGCGGGATGGCCTTCCGTGTACAAAATAAAAGATGCCGTGATGTCGGAATTCGCGTGGCGATCAGCCGTTTCGTCGAAGCTCGAGACATCGGCGGACAAGGCTTCCTCCAGCGTCTCCCCGAACGCATACGGTGCTTCGCGCAACGAGGCCGTGCGAAGTTCGCGCAGGACTGCGCCTTGATGCGCGGCGATCCGGTGAACAGTTAGTGAAGGACTCATGCGGGTGTTTTTCTCTCAAGCTTGTCACAAGCTTCTTAAGCAGTCTTCTTAGGCTATGTCTCAGGCTGTTTTTGCCGGCTCGTCTGGCTCGTCTAATTTGGTAGCTTCGACCGAACGGGCAAACGAGTCAAATCATTATTGCAGGCTATGTGCTCTGGCGCCCGCCCGTGTATTCACGGCGCCGCATACTCGCCGGTGCCGTCGGGCCAAGGCGTGAGCACTTCGTAGCCATCGTCGGTGACGGCGACCATGTGTTCCCACTGCGCGGAAAGCGATCGGTCCTTTGTTGTCACCGTCCAGCCGTCGCGCGATTGCTGCGTTGCAGCGCGGCCGGCATTCACCATAGGTTCGATGGTAAAAACAAGGCCCGGTTTCAAGCGCAAGCCCGCGCCCGGTTGTCCGTAATGCAGCACTTGCGGATCTTCATGATAAACACGGCCAATTCCATGACCGCAATACTCCCGCACGATCGAATAACCCTCGCGGTTGGCGACCGTCTGGATCGCGTAACCCACGTCGCCGAGCGTCGCGCCCGGGCGCACCGAGCGAATGCCGGCAACCATGGCTTCATAGGTTGTGTCGCAAAGACGCTTTGCCTCGCGACTCGGCGCACCCGCGTAATACATGCGGCTCGTATCGCCGAAATAACCGTCCTTGATGATCGCGACATCGATGTTGACGATATCGCCATCCTTCAGTTCCCGTGCGCTCGGAATGCCGTGACAGACCACGTGATTTACTGACGTGCAGATGGTCTTCGTAAAACCCATGTAGCCCACGTTCGCGGGGATCGCCTTCAGTTCGTCGACAATGAAGCGGTTGCAGATCGCATCCAGCTCGTCCGTGGTGACGCCCGGCTTGACGTGTTCGCCGATCATGGCAAGAACTTCTGCGGCGAGGCGCCCGGAAATGCGCAGCTTTTCGATGTCGCCGGGCGACTTGAGTGTTATAGCCATGGAGCGTTGGTGTGTCGGCGCGCGGTATCGATATGGCTTCGATCCAGTATCAAGGTGTCCGCAGCGCATTATTTCAGGATGCCGGCGATGATAGCATCGCGCGCTACCCCGCTCTTTTTCCAATGCTTTCCGCATCGCCGCGCAGCCACACGGCACCGCGTTTCTCGTGATTCAGGCTTGTTTCCCGGAGCGGTTTACGCTCTATTTGCGTCTTGTTTTAACTACGCCTTTCGCCAATGCCCTCAAGTCGCGCTGTTTCGTTTGCTCTTTCGATTACTTTATGGTGCCCGTTGCCGGTGGCCTTGTTCGCGGGACTCGCGCTCACCGCATGCAGTTCCACGAGCGGTCCCGAACTTCGTGCTTCGAACCCGGTGATATTCGTGTCGTCGAGGCGCGCGCCGCCGGACATCTTCAATTGCCTTGAAGACCGGCTTCCGGCCTTGTCCACGTCGAAATCGGGCGGCGCCTCGGAACTCGTGGTCGGGCCCAACGCGTGGCTGGTGACGTTGACACCGTCGCAGTATGGGTCAACCGTAAAAGTACAGAAATCGGAGCGAGACTACAGCGGATTACCGGAACCGGAAATGCGCTTCAATATTGCACGATGTACAACTTGATAAGCATTTTGAAGAATAAAAAGCCGCGGTGAAATCTGATTCACCGGGGCTTTTCGGTTAGTCATTATCAGAAGCAAAAATGCACGCCAAGGGTGACGCTATCGTTATTAAGTTTGCTTCACAATTTATATCGATACGAACGCCAGCGTGCGTGGACGCATGTGGCGAAACCCCAGTTGCGTCAAGGCGTGCAAGGTCGCAACTTGATTTCGCAACGAAACCGGCGATTGAATCACCGACACCTTGTTCAGCCGCGCATGACAAGGTCTCAACGAATTTTCGCGCTATTATTTATCCGTGCATTCGCGAGTACTGGAGAGACGCCTAAATCAAGTTATTCAGATTAAAGAAATGATGACGTGACTATTCCAAGTACAGAGAAATTGACGACGCCTTAACGCACGCAACTGCTGATATACATCCGGGCTCGCGGCATACAGTTGCCATTAGCGGAATTAGCGCATGAAACAAATCTCTTTTATTGTTCGAAAAAGCCTGCTTGCGACCGGCTTGATTGCCCATGCGCTAAGTCATGTGGCATACGCACAAGCTACAGATCCTGCCGTGCCCATGCCCGATAACCCGGTGTCCTTGTCGATCCTCCCGGCGCACGTTTATCGGGCGCCATCAATCACAGGGGCACTGGACGGCGCGTCCGAGCCCAAACCAGCTTCAGGCGCTGACGACTGGGCGAACCGGCCAGTACCAAGTATCGAAAAGCCGGACAACTGGGCGTGCCGGACGTCGAATAATCTGAGCCGCAGTTCGATTGGCCGGAATCAGGACGGAAAAACCATCTCCGATATAGAAGGCCGGCTGCCGAAGTGCTGAAACGCGCCAACCCGCGCTACGACTTCGGACCACAAAGCAAAACACCCGCTGATCTAGCGATCAGCGGGTGTTTTTAATTTGGCGGAAAGGGTGAGATTCGAACTCACGGTACCCCTAAAGGTACACTGGATTTCGAGTCCAGCGCATTCGACCACTCTGCCACCTTTCCAGTTATTGCAGCCGCATCACTGCTTGCAGCGGCTCTCGCTAAACGGGTCGATGTCCAGCGAGAGAAAGATTATAGACGAGTCCAATCCGGTTTCCAAGCCCCTTTTCGTAAGTCTGTTACAACAGACACGTCTTATTCCGATGCCGGCACTGCCAGTTTCTCGACGCCACGCAAGTACGGCCGCAACGCTACCGGAACCGTCACCGATCCGTCTGCATTCTGATAATTCTCCAGCACCGCGACAAGCGTCCGGCCAACCGCCAAGCCCGAACCGTTCAGCGTATGGACAAACTCCGGTTTGCCCTGCGCATTGCGAAACCGCGCCTGCATGCGCCGCGCCTGGAACGCTTCAGTGTTCGAGCAACTCGATATCTCGCGATACGTGTTCTGCGCCGGCAACCAGACCTCCAGGTCGAAGGTCTTCGATGCCGAAAAACCCATGTCGCCCGTACACAGCGTGATCACGCGATACGGTAATTCGAGCTTCTGCAGGATGGTTTCAGCGTGGCCGACCATTTCGTCGAGCGTGTCATACGACTTTTCCGGCGAAACGACCTGCACCATCTCGACTTTATCGAATTGATGCTGACGGATCAGACCGCGCGTATCGCGCCCGTACGAACCGGCTTCGGACCGAAAGCACGGTGAGTGCGCGGTGAGCTTGACCGGCAACGCCGAGGCTTCCAGGATGCTTTCCCGCACCGTGTTCGTCAGCGAAATTTCAGAGGTCGAAATCAGGTATTGGGTGACCGTGTTTTCCTCGCCGCCCTTTTCGACACGGAACATGTCATCGGCAAACTTGGGCAACTGGCCCGTGCCCACCAAGATTTCCGGATTCACGATATACGGCGTGTACGCCTCCGTATAACCGTGCTGCTCGGTATGCGTGTCGATCATGAACTGTGCAAGCGCGCGATGCAGACGCGCAATCTGCCCGCGCAGCAAGGTGAAACGCGCGCCCGAAAGCTTTGCGCCCGTTTCGAAGTCGAGCCCGAGCGGCGCACCCACATCAACATGATCCTTCACTTCAAAATCGAATGAACGCGGCGTACCCCAGCGGCGCGCTTCCACGTTTCCGGCTTCGTCGTTGCCAACAGGCACGCTTTCGTGCGGCAAATTGGGCACGCCGAGCATGAGGTCGGACAGCCGCTTCTGAATCTCTTCAAGCTGCGCCGCCGAAGCCTTCATGGTTTCGCCGATACCCCCCACTTCCGCCATGACGGCCGCTGTGTCTTCGCCGCGTCCTTTCATTGCGCCGATCTGCTTGGACAGCGTATTGCGGCGCATTTGCAGTTCTTCAGTGCGGGTCTGGATTTCGCGGCGCTCCGCTTCCAGTGCCGCGAATGCCGCGACGTCGAGTGTGTAGCCGCGTTGGGCCAGACGCTTGGCGACAGCGTCTGGATCTTTGCGCAGGAGTTGAATGTCGAGCATGGCGGGGCCGGTTCTTCCAAATATGCGAATCCGCGATTTTAACGCAGCACGCCATGCGTGTTGACGTGGTTTGGACGCGTTAGCCGTCTGGCCTGCCGAAACCCGCAATTGCTGCATCGATTTGCATCGATCCACGCATTCAGCGTCAACCGAGAAACGTCGATACGCTACTTTTTGTCGCCCTTGTGCTCGCGCCGCCATTGCGCGTCGAGTTCCGCGAGACGCGCCATCTTTTCTCCGATCTTGCCTTCCAGCCCGCGCGGCGTCGGCTCGTACCAGTGCGGGTCGCGCATGCCATCCGGCAAATAGGTCTCACCTGCCGCGAAGGCATCGGGTTCGTCGTGCGCGTATCGATACTCATGGCCGTATCCAAGCTCCTTCATCAGCCGGGTCGGCGCGTTGCGCAAATGAACCGGCACGCCGCGCGACTGATCCTTGCCGACAAACCGCCGCGCCTCGTTATAAGCCTTGTAGCCAGCGTTGGACTTCGGCGCGACCGCCAGATAGATCAGCGCCTGCGCCAGCGCGAGCTCGCCTTCCGGCGTGCCAAGCCGCTCATAGGTCTCGGCGGCGTCGAGCGCGATGCGGCCAGCGCGTGGATCGGCGAGACCGATATCTTCCCAGGCCATCCGGACGATTCGCCGCGCGAGATAGCGCGGATCGGCGCCGCCATCGAGCATTCTGCAAAACCAGTAAAGCGTCGCGTCCGGATTGCTGCCGCGAACCGATTTGTGCAAGGCGCTGATCTGGTCGTAGAACGCATCGCCGCCTTTGTCGAAGCGCCGCAGATTCTCAGTCAGCGCGCTGCCGAGCAATTCGCCGTCGATATGCGTCGACTTGTGCTGCGCGGCCGCCCGCGCCACGATTTCCAGATTGTTGAGGAGCTTGCGGCCGTCGCCATCGGCGGAGCCGATCAGCGCCGCGCGGGCGTCATCGGAAAACGTCAGGCCGCCGAGTTCGCCCTGCGCGCGCTCCAGCAATTCGTCGAGTTCGCTTTCATCCAGGCTCTTCAGCACATAAACCGCCGCCCGCGACAACAACGCGCTGTTGACTTCGAACGATGGATTCTCGGTCGTCGCGCCCACGAACACGAACAACCCGGACTCGACGTGCGGCAAGAACGCGTCCTGCTGGCTTTTGTTGAACCGATGCACCTCGTCCACGAAAACCAGCGTCTGATGCCCGTTCGCCCGATGAATCTGCGCGAGTTCAACGGCCTCGCGAATGTCCTTCACGCCCGACAACACCGCCGACAACGAGATGAACTCGGCATGAAACGCGGCGGCCATCAAGCGCGCGAGCGTGGTCTTGCCCACGCCGGGCGGCCCCCAGAGGATCATGGAATGCGCCTCGCCGGATTCGAATGCGACGCGCAGCGGCTTGTTGGGACCCAACAGATGTTTCTGGCCGATCACCTCGTCAATGGTACGAGGACGCAAACGCTCGGCGAGGGGAACATTGGCACGGTTTTCTTCGAACATGGCGCGATTGGGATTTTCCGGATAAGTCTGGGAATGCAGCAATGGTGCAACAAGCGCGAAGCCAGCGATAATTCGTGCGCTTTTCCAAGACAAACGCCGGCGCTGCTTCAAAATGCTGCGATAGTCGATTATGACAGTTGCCGCCCGCCCGGTTTCTCTTCGATAAAAACACGCACGAGCCGGCCCAAACTTCGCAAATAAGGACGAAATCCGAATGGCACAAGAGAACACTACCGACACCGCCACCGAAACCAGCGCCTCGACTTACGCTCCCCTGCTGCCCGTTCCGGCCGCGCGCCGCGCGTTCGGGACATCGGATGCCTTCGCGTTGTGGTTTTCGCTTGGTATCGGCTTGCTGGTGGCTCAGGCTGGCGCGCTGCTCGTGCCGGGCATGTCCTTGCCCCATGCGCTCGTGGCCATCGTGCTCGGCACCGTGATCGGCGTAGTGTTGCTCGCGCTTGCCGGCGTAGTCGGCACGGACACGGGGCTCGCCGCCATGTCGTCGCTGCGCCCCACGCTCGGGCTTCGCGGCGCGTCCGTCCCCGCCGTGCTCAACGCGGTGCAGCTCGTGGGCTGGGGTTCGTTCGAAATCATCGTGATGCGCGATTCCGCCGATGCCCTCGCCAAGCAGTCCTTTGGCGTCTCCATGCCGCTTATCTGGACGCTGATTTTCGGCCTGCTGGCGGCGGTTCTCGCGATCACCGGCCCGCTGTCCTTTGTCCGCCGCTTCTTGCGCACGTGGGGCATGTGGCTGCTGCTCGGCGGCGCGGGGTGGCTCACGTGGAACCTGCTGTCGAAACAGGACATTGGCGCGCTGATGAACCGGCCGGGCACCGGCGAAATGCCGTTCGGCGCGGGTATCGACCTGGTTGTCGCGATGCCGCTTTCATGGCTGCCGCTGATAGCGGATTACACGCGATTCGGCCGCAGCGCGGGCGGCACGTTTCGAGGCACGCTGTTCGGCTACGGCATTGCGAATATCTGGTTCTATGCGCTCGGCGCGTTCTACGGCCTCGCGGCGGGCGGCGGCGATGCATTGCTCACTGTGGCGTTTGCGCAGGCCGCGGGCGGGATTGCGCTGCTGCTGATCCTCATCGATGAAATCGACAACGCCTTCGCCGATATCCATTCGGCCGCCGTGTCCACCGGCACGTTTTGGGCGAAGGCGAGCGTGCCGTTGTTATCGGCGGGATTCGGCGCGTTGTGCACGCTGATCGCGCTGCTCGTGCAGATGGGCAAGTACCAGAATTTCCTGCTGCTGATCGGCTCGGTCTTTGCGCCGCTATTCGGCGTGGTGCTCGCGGACCATTTCATTGTGCGCAAACGTCGCGTGGCGGTCGCCGCGCTGACCGATCGGCACGGCCCGTACGCGTTCTCGGCCGGCTGGCATGTGAGCGCGTTTGTTGCATGGGCGCTCGGGATTGCGGCTTATCACGCGATCAACCAATGGCTGCCGAATCTCGGCGCCACGCTGCCGGCGCTGGTGATTGGCGCGCTGGCTTATCTGGCACTGGTTTCGGGTGCGGGACGGCGGCAGGAAAGCGGATCATCGGCGACTTGAGCGCCGTGCAACTGCAAGCGAGGCTGCAAACGCCTCGCTTCCTGAACCGCGATCAACCGTTGATTACATCGGCGCCCTTCGGCACCACGAACTTGAACTGATCGTTTCTCAGCGGCGGGTTCTTCTCGATATTCGAGAACGTCAGCAAGGTCACGTTACCGAATACGTCGTGCAATTCCATGGCTTCGAGATTGCCGTTCCTGAAGCCGATACCCACCTGCTGGAACTGCGTATCCTGCGCTTTCGGCGTCAATTCCAGCCAGTCGATGCCATCCTTCACGCCTGCATCGCGCAGGGTGAAATTCTTGTCGAGATCATTGCTGCCAAAAAGGATCGCGGCGGGACTCGCGCCCAGCGCATTGCCCAACTCGCGCACGGTGACCTGGTTCAGGTCCTTGTCATAGACATAGAGCTTGTCGCCGTCAGCCTGGAGCACTTGCGCATACGGCTTCTCATACGACCAGATGAACTTCCCCGGCCGCGCGAACGTGAACGTGCCGCTCGCCGTGCCCGATGTTTTCGGCGCGGCGTTCTGCGTGGCCGTGGCGGAAGCCGCCTTGCTCGGCGCCTTCACCTCACGCTGGACAAAGGTGCCGTGCGCCGCATGGACCTGCGCGACAAACGCCTTCAACTGCTCGGTGCCGCTTGCGAATGCCTGCGATGCAAGCAGCATTGACGCACTCAAAACCCCTGCTTGAATCACGCGATGAAACGACTTGCTGAACACTGACTGCATATGAATGAAACCTCCAGAAACCTATTCTGCTTCACGCGCGGGCGTGAGAATTTCGCGATTGCCGTTCGAAGACATGCTTGAAACCAGGCCCGAATTCTCCATTTGCTCGAGCAACCGCGCTGCACGGTTATAACCGATCCGCAGGTGCCGCTGCACGAGCGAGATGGATGCGCGCTTGTTCTTGATCACAATCTCGACGGCCTGATCGTAGAGCGGATCGGCTTCGCCGTCGCCGCCACCGGACGCGCCCGGCGCGCCTTCTTCACCGTCCCCGGCCACGCCGCCCTCAAGAATGCCCTCAATGTAATTCGGCTCGCCCTGCTCCTTCAGCTTGTTCACCACGCGGTGCACTTCTTCGTCCGATACAAACGCGCCATGCACGCGCACCGGCAAGCCGGAACCTGGCGGCAGATAAAGCATGTCGCCCATGCCGAGCAGCGACTCGGCGCCCTGCTGGTCGAGAATGGTCCGCGAGTCGATCTTCGATGACACCTGGAACGCCATGCGCGTAGGCACGTTCGCCTTGATCAAGCCGGTAATCACGTCCACCGATGGCCGCTGCGTGGCGAGAATCAGGTGAATGCCGGCCGCGCGCGCCTTCTGCGCAATGCGGGCAATCAGTTCTTCCACCTTCTTGCCGACAACCATCATCAGGTCGGCCAGTTCGTCGATCACGACCACGATGGTCGGCAAGCGGTTCAGCGGTTCGGGTTCATCCGGCGTCAGGCTGAACGGGTTGGGAATCTTCTCGTCGCGCTTCGCGGCTTCGTCGATCTTGTTGTTGAAGCCTGCGAGATTACGCACGCCCATCTTGCTCATCAGCTTGTAACGGCGTTCCATCTCGGCCACGGCCCAGTTCAGCGCGTGACCGGCCTGCCGCATGTCGGTGACAACTGGGCAGAGCAGATGCGGAATGCCTTCGTAGACGCTCATTTCAAGCATCTTCGGATCGATGAGGATCATGCGCACTTCGTCGGCCGTGGCCTTATACAACAGCGACAGGATCATCGCGTTGATACCCACCGATTTGCCCGAGCCGGTCGTGCCGGCCACCAGCAAGTGCGGCATTTTCGCGAGATCCGCGCACACCGGCTTTCCGCCAATATCCTTGCCGAGACCCATGGTCAAAGGCGAAGCGGCATCGGCATAAACTTGCGAGCCGAGAATCTCGGACAGACGCACGGTCTGGCGGCGCTGGTTCGGCAACTCCAGCGCCATGAAATTCTTGCCCGGAATCGTCTCGACCACGCGGATGGAAACCAGCGAAAGCGAGCGCGCCAGATCCTTTGCCAGCCCCACGATCTGCGACCCTTTGACGCCCGTGGCAGGTTCGATTTCGTAACGCGTCACGACCGGTCCCGGATACGCGGCGACCACGGCCACTTCCACGCCGAAGTCCTTGAGTTTTTTCTCGATCAGGCGGGACGTGTATTCGAGCGTATCGGCGGAAATGGTCTCCTTGACTTCGGGCGCGGCGTCGAGCAATGCCAGCGGCGGCAGCGTGGAGTCGCCGGGAAGATCGGTGAAAAGCGGCACCTGCTTTTCCTTTTCCACCCGCGCCGACTTCACTGGCGCGGCCGGCGGCACGATCATGACCGGTTCCTGCTCTTCAATCTTGACGCGGCCCCGTACCACCTTGCCTTCGCGTTTTTCGGCCGCCGCTTCGCCGAGCTTGCGGTCACGCCCTGCTTCGCGGCGCAGTCTTGCGCCCGTAATGGTGGCCATGATGCCGTCGCCGGTTTTTTCGCAGACGGAAAGCCAGGAGAAGTTGAAATAGAGCGACAAGCCGATGGCCAGAGCAATCAACAGGATCAGCGTCGCGCCGGTAAAGCCGAACGCGTGGGAAACGGCATGCGCCACGGCCTCGCCGACCACGCCGCCCGGCGCGCGCGGCACCTGCACCTTGAGCGACCACATGCGCAACGCTTCAATACCGTCGCTTGCCAGCAGCACCAGCACGAAAGCGAAGGCCTCGGCAAGCCACGTGCGGTCTTTCAGCGGTTGCTCGGCCGGCGTCTCGTGATTGGTGATCCGCCGGTAATTTGCGATGATCCGCCGCGCGAGCAGCACGACCCACCAATATGCGGAAAGGCCGAAGAGCAGCAGAAGGATGTCCGCCGTCCACGCGCCCACCCGCCCCGCCCAGTTGGCGATCTGGTCAACTTGCGCGGCGTGGGTCCAGCTTGGATCGTGGCGGCTGTAGCTCACGAGCGCCATGAGCAGGAACACGCCGAGCGCGACCTGCAGGATCCATCGAATCTCGGTAAAAAGGCGCGACATGCGGTGAGGCAACGCCTGCGCACTCGCAGAATAGGTAGCTTTTGCCATTGATCCGTAAGGCTTTTGGCCCACCATGAATCTCACGGCGAGCCGACAGGGTTAAGGACGCATTGTAAACGCTGCGTTGCGATGATCGAGCAAAAATGGACCACGGTTTCACCCTGTAACAGCCGCGTTACACGCCGGACGTGCCAGCGCACCCTATGGCCGCCATTGAAAGGATCACTCGGCGGCGCTTGTTGACACTCTTTATAATGGCGAACTCGCACCTAAATACAGGTCAACGGCATTAGTGCGCCGCCGGCACGGTTTTCCTGGCCGCCCGCGCCTTCTGCGAAATAAACCGTCTGATCGCCCGGCGGTTTGGCCCTAACCAAACGGATTGCTCTCATGTCTTCGCCCAAACACGCAAAAGTGCTGATTCTCGGCTCCGGTCCTGCTGGCTATTCCGCCGCTGTCTACGCGGCGCGCGCCAACCTGTCGCCCTTGCTCATCACGGGTCTGGCGCAAGGCGGTCAGCTCATGACCACGACCGACGTGGAGAACTGGCCCGGCGATCCGTTGGGCGTGCAAGGTCCGGAACTGATGCAGCGCATGCTGGAACATGCCGAGCGTTTCAACACGGAAATTGTGTTCGATCACATCCACACTGCCAAGCTGACCGAACGGCCAATCCGCCTGATCGGCGACTCGGGCGAGTACACGTGCGACTCGCTGATCATCGCGACGGGTGCATCGGCGCAATATCTGGGCGTGCCTTCGGAAGAAGCGTTCATGGGCAAGGGCGTGTCGGCGTGCGCCACCTGCGACGGATTCTTCTACAAGAACGGCGAAGTGGCCGTGATCGGCGGCGGCAATACAGCCGTGGAAGAAGCGCTGTATCTGGCGGGTATCGCGAAGAAAGTGACGGTGGTTCATCGCCGGGACAAATTCCGCGCCGAGCCGATCCTGATCGACCGCCTGCTCGCGAAGGAAAAAGAAGGCGTGGTGGATATCAAGTGGAATCACGTCCTCGACGAAGTCAAGGGCGACGCAAGCGGCGTGACCGGCCTGCAGATCAAGTGCACGGAAACAGGCACGGTCAGCGAAGTGCCGCTGCAAGGCGTGTTCGTCGCGATCGGCCACAAGCCGAACACGGACCTGTTCGCGGGCCAACTGGAAATGAAGAACGGCTACATCATCACGAACGGCGGCCTGCAGGGCAATGCGACGGGCACGAGCATAGACGGCGTGTTTGCCGCTGGTGACGTGCAGGATCACATTTATCGCCAGGCCATTACGAGCGCCGGAACGGGCTGCATGGCCGCGCTCGACGCGCAGCGCTATCTTGAAAGCATCCACGAGAACCCCGCCGTCCGGTCGATGAGCGCCGAAGCCGAGAGATAAGCCGCGGGAACTGTTGCGCTAGAGGTTTGAAGCATCAGATATGGTCAAACGCCGGTCGCGATCCTTTGGAATCGACCGGCGTTTCCGTTTCAGGCGCGGCAAAAATCGCGTGGACGCATCTTCATGCGCGTCCTTTTCCCGCGCTCCCATGTTAAAAAGGCTTTCCGGAAAGCGCCGTGAACCAAGGCGCCGCCGCGCATTTTCTTCTGCCTTCCAATGCCCAAGAACCTGCCCCATCCGAACGAACCCCGGCCCAAGCGCCCGCGCGAGATCGCGCCGGGCGCAGCCGCGGCATCGAGAAAAGCGCCGCCGACACAAGAAGAACTGTCGGCAGCGCTCAAACGCGATGGTCTCGCCGGGCTCGGCGCGCTGCGCGAATCGCTTGAGGCGCAGGCGGCGGTGCGCAAGTCCCAGCGCAAGGCCGCAATGGCGGCGGAGCGCGAAGCACTCGCCGACGCCGACGTGTTCCGCCGTGCTATCGGCGAAGTCGAGCCGCTGAAGGCGCCGCCCCGCATGACGCTGCCGCGCGTGCCGCCTTCGCCCTTGCCGCTGCAGACGCGCCTTGACGAAGAAGCAGTGCTGCACGAGGCGCTCTCCGACGAATACGATCCCGAAAGCCTGCTCGATACCGACGACTCACTCTCCTATTGCCGCCACGGCGTTCGTGAGGAGGTGGTGAGAAAGCTCCGGCGCGGCGCGTGGATCGTGCAGGCGCAGCTCGACCTGCATGGCATGCGGCGCGAGGAAGCGCGCAAGGCGTTGTCGGAGTTCATCCGGGAATCGGCGAAACGCGGCCTGCGCTGCCTGCGCGTGATTCACGGCAAGGGACTGGGTTCGATCGGCCGCGAACCGGTGCTCAAAGGCAAGGTTCGCGCGTGGCTCGTGCAGAAAGAGGAAGTGATCGCGTTTTGCCAGGCGCGGCCGCACGATGGCGGCGCGGGCGCCGTACTTGTGCTGCTGAAGCCGGCCGGCTCGCCGCATCATCATGGACATCCGCAAGACCGGGACGCCCGCAGTCATCGCGATCAGCGAAAGAGGCCTTGAAGGTGCATCCCCGGCTTACCCTGGCAATCGCCATCATGGAGGGACTCGCAATCTTCGCGTATGCAATATCGGGGTTGATCGAAGCGAGAAAACGCCGGCTGGACGCGGTCGGCGCCTTTCTGGTCGCGCTCGCGACGGCATTTGGCGGCGGGACCGTGCGCGATGTCCTGCTCTCGCGCCGGCCGTTTTACTGGGTCGAGCACCAGGATTATGTGATCGTTATTTTCGCGTTGGCGCTCACGGCGCCCATGTTCCTGCGCCTGACGACCCGCCTGTTCGATCAGCGGGCATTGCTGGTCGCGGACGCAATCGGCCTTGGTTTGTTCAGCATTTCGGGCACGTCGATCGCACTCGATGCGCAAATGCCCGCATTCACCGCGGCCTTGATGGGCGTGGTGACGGGCGTTTTCGGCGGCATTATACGGGACGTGCTGTGCAACGAAGTTCCGCTGATCCTGCGCGACTCTCGGCCTTATGCCGTATGCGCGTTCGCCGGTTGCTGGCTGTATCTCGGGCTCGATTCCATGGGCGTGCTGGGCGTCTACAACGTGCTGCTTTCGACCGGGTTCATTCTTGTTGCAAGGCTCGTGACGCTGGTGCTGGACGTACGGCTGCCGCATTGAGGGCTTTAAAGCCGGATTCAACTCGCGCTTGAACGTCGCCCAAATGGCTAACGCTTGCCGCCGCAACGTCCAGCACTTGTTGATTTGCTACAATCCAACTTCGATTTTCGGCTTACTTACAGTAATAAGCGCAGAAATAAGCACGGCATTACGCGGTGTCATTGCGTACGTCACCAAGTCAACTCCACCCTCAACGGTCGATCGACCCGCAGACTGAACATGAACATCGAGCAAGCGCGTTTCAACATGATCGAACAGCAAATCCGCCCCTGGGATGTGCTGGACCAGGACGTCCTGAACCTGCTGTCGATCGTCAAGCGTGAAAATTTCGTCCCCGCTGCGTATCGCAACATTGCGTTCGCGGATCTCGAGATTCCGCTGCCGGCTGGCCAGCACATGCTGTTTCCACGCGTCGAAGCGCGTGTATTGCAAGAGCTGGCTGTGAAAAAGCATGAGATCGTGCTCGAAATCGGCGCGGGTTCGGGCTACATGGCAGCGCTGCTCGCCGCGCGCGGCCGCTCGGTGACAACCGTTGAGATTGAACCGGAACTCGCCAAGCTCGCCGAAGACAATCTGGCGGCCAACGGTGTGTCGAATGTACAGGTTGCGCTGGGCGATGGCGCACGCGGCTGGAACCAGGGCGAGACCTACGACATCATTTGCGTGTCGGGCGGTTTGCCGGTCATGCCGCAGGAATTTCTCGATCAACTGAAGATCGGCGGCCGGCTGGCGGCGTTCGTTGGCGGCGCGCCGGTCATGAAAGCGCAGATCATCACGCGTGTTGACGAAAAGCAATTCCGCGTGGCCGATATCTTTGAAACGCTGATCGCGCCGCTCAAGAACGCGGTGCAACCTTCGCGCTTCAAGTTCTGAGTTGTCCGGGAGCGCGTTTTATGAATGCACGCGCTCCCGGTCCCATGCCTTAACTTGCTAAACCTTACGTGACACGTTTGTGCCGGCGGCACAGGCGAGCTGACCTGCTCTCCGACTGCTTGCCCTTTTCACCGGAATCCCATGCAAAATCTGTCCGCACCCGAACTGGCCGAATGGCTCGCCGATTCATCGCGCCCCGCTCCTGTCCTGCTCGACGTCCGCGAACCGTGGGAACTTGAAACGGCCCGGCTGGCCAACGTTGTCGCCATTCCGATGCGCGACATTCCTGCCCGCAGTGAAGAACTGGACGACGAAGCGCAGATCGTCTGCATCTGCCATCACGGCGCCCGCAGCGCGCAAGTGGGCATGTTCCTGGAGTCTCGCGGCTTTACGCAGGTGTTCAACCTGTTCGGCGGTATCGATGCATGGTCGAAGCAAGTCGATCCGGCCGTGCCAACGTACTGATTCGCCGTTCCTTCAGCCTTTTTAGTCACCACGGAATCTCCATGCGGCCGATGTTCGCGCTGGCGCTGTCCAGCCTCAGCGCCGGGCTGGCGTGCTTGCCCGCAATGGCAGTCGGTCTCGACCAGCTCTACGACGAAGCGCTCAACACGGACGCGCAGCTTCAAGGCGCGCGCGCCAGTCTCACCGCCGACAGTGAACAGCTGCCGCAGGCGCGGGCAAAACTGTTGCCGCAACTGTCGGCATCGTTGTCCGCCAATGAGCAGCGCACCGAGTTCGGCGGCGGTTTTCCGGCATCGAACGGCAACAGCAACGGCTTTGTTGTTTCGCTGACTCAACCGCTCATCAACGTCGCAAGCTGGCAGGGCTACCAGCAAGGCCAGATCGCGCTGACATCGGCTCAGGCGCAGTTCGCGGCCGCGCGTCAGGATTTGATCGTGCGGCTCGGGCAGGCTTACTTCGACGCGCTTTCGGCCCAGGATAGTCTCGCGATCGTGCGCTCGCAGAAGGCATCGATTGCGCAGCAGCTCGAATCGGCGAAACATTCCTTCGACGCCGGCAGCGCCACCATCACCGATACCAACGAAGCCCAGGCCAAATACGATCAGGCTGTCTCGCAGGAGATTGCCGCGCAGAACGATCTCGATGTGAAACTGGCTGCGCTGGAGCAGATCGTCGGGCATCCGGTGACGCGCGTGGACGGCCTTGCTCGCGGCGTGACGCTGCCGCCGCCCGTTCCCGCCGACATGCAGCAGTGGGTTGACGCCGCGCGCGATGCCAACTATGACGTCGTGCTCAAGCAACTGGCTGTATCGAATGCTCAGCGTGAGACATTGAAGGCGAAAGCCGGTCACTATCCGTCGCTCGATCTTGTCGCGAGCTATTCCAAGAGCAGTCTGGGCGCTGCGGGCGCGGGCAACTTCGGCGGAAATTTCGGCGGCGGTTTTGGCAGCGGCGCGGGCACCATTGGTCCGGGCATCCCGGCGGCGGCGGCCGAACTGGGCAATTTTGGCGCTTACTACAGCAACGCAACGGTCGGCGTTCAGCTCACCATTCCGCTTTATGAGGGCGGCGCGACGCAAAGCCGCGTGCGGCAAACGCTCGCGCTCGAAGACAAGTCGCAAGCCGACCTGGACCAAGCCCGGCGCTCGGCTGCGTTATCGGCGCGACAGGCATTTTTGGGGGTATCGAGCGGACTTGCTCAGGTTCGCGCGCTCGAAACCGCCGAACGGTCGGCGCGTACGTCGCTTGAGTCGAACTTGCTTGGGTATCAGGTCGGCGTGCGCATCAATATCGACGTGCTCAACGCGCAGGATCAGCTTTTTTCGGCACGCCGCGATCTCGCAAAAGCGCGTTACGACACGCTGATCAATTCGCTGAAATTGAAGGCGTCCACAGCAAGTCTCACCGACAGCGACGTGCTTTCGCTGAACTCGCTGCTCTCTCCGACCGACGACACCGCGCTCACAGCGCTGCCTGTGGTGCCAGCCGTGCCGCATCCGCGCACGGCGAATCCGGCAACTGGCCGGCGTTCCCTGCCTCAATAACCCGCAAGCAATAAAAAAACCGCGAGCCTTCGTGCACGAAGGAGCTCGCGTTTATTCGAAGCGTCAAAAACTCAGACCACGTTCATCGCCAGCGCGCTCTCACGATAATGCTGGCTCGCCTTTTCGCTATCGCCGAGTTGTTCGTGCAAGCGGGCAAGCGCGCGATGCGTGCGGATCTTGAGCGGTTCATTATCGGCGAGTTTCAAGGCCGATTCCAGGAATGCCTGCGCCTTGCCCCATAACTGCTGATGCAGGCACAAACGGCCGAGCGTGAACAGCAGGTCGGCGTCTTCCGTGCGCTCCTTCTGCCACGCTTCGGCACGCTGGATCAGCGGCAATGCGTCGCCCGGAGACGCGCAATCCGGATACCGGCGCAGCAAACGCGCGTCCCAATTGTGGTTCAGCGCTTCCTCGACAATCTTGCGTGCGTCGTTGCGACGGTCCAGCGCGATCAGCAATTCGGCGGCAAGATCGGCCAGACGCGGCGACTGCCGTTCGACCGGAGACAACGACTGCCAGAACTCAAGCAGCGCATCCGGATTGTGCCGGCGATCGCGCAGCAAATTCTCGGCGGCGACCTGACGCAAACGCACCGCGACCGCCGGATGCAGCGCCTCGCGTTTTTCCAGCGTCTTGACCAGTTTCAGCACTTCGCCCCAGTTCTTCAACTGCTGCTGCGCACGCAACGCGATCTGCTGCGCGTGCAACCGGCGGCCGCCCTGCGCCTGCATTTCGGTCAGTGCAACGAGCGCGCCGTCGGCGTCGCGGCCGTCGGCACGCATGTCTGCCGTGGCCATCAAGCGCGCATCCTGCCAGTCGCTGCCCGTCACCTTCGCGAGCCACTCGTCGCGGCGCGCGTACTCGTGCATTTCGTGTGCGGCTTTTGCACCGATCAACCCGGCGGCGCCGACGTTTTCATCGACGGAGAGAGAATCGCGCGCGGACTTTTCCGCTTTCGAGAAACGTCCTGCGTACAAGTGGCCGATCGCATCGCGCAAGGACGCATTTGCCTTTGCAAGCCTCGAGCGCATGCGATACGCCGACACGCGCTGCGGCATTTTCCACACGCTGCGGATGGCGCGCAGCACCGCGTACAGCACGATGAACGTCACCACCAGCGCCACTACGAACAGGTTCAGCGATACATCGACCCGATACGGCGGGATCACGAGCAGCACCTGGCCGCCGTCGAACACGCCGACCAGCGCCAGCGCCGCGGCGGCCGCGAACAGGAGCACAAACCAGATCAGTCCGCGCATTGTCATCATCCGCCTCGCTTGAACTGGTGGACCGCCGCGAGACTCGCGTTCAGGTCGGGCACGGCCACGGCGGTGGATGCGTCGTTGACCTGCTTGATCAGATCGCGCACCGACTTGACCTTGCCCGACGACGCGTCGAAGTATCGGCCGAGCGCGGTATCGGCGGCGTTCAGGTCTGACTTGAGCGCAGGTTCGCTGCGCGACAACAGTGACAAGCGCGCCGACAATAAGCGCAGCTTCACGTTTTCGCGCACGAAATAGCCTTGATCCGGCGAGGCGAGCATGGCGTCGGCGTTATCGATTCGCCGCACCGACACCAGGCTCGACAACTGCTGCCCAATGCCGCCCGCTAGCTGCTGCAGCCACACCTTCCAGCGCGGCTGGTTGGTCGCGGCGGCAATGGCGGCGCTGTCGCCGGGGGTATCGGCGTGTGCGGTCGCGGGCACGATGGCCGCTTCACCAGCGAGCGGCAGACGGTCGATCTGGTCGATGGCGGTATCGAGCTTGATGGCAAGGCCGGTCAGATCGGTGGACGGCGTGGCGTGCAGCTTGTCCATGTCCTGCGCAATGGCCTTGCGGATCGTCACTATCTGCGGCCCCGTGGTCGCGGCAAGACGCGTGTCGGCGCTTTGGAGCGCGAAGAGTGCAAGCTGAACGTTGCCGGTGAGTTGCAATTGCTGGCTGGCGCTCGACAGGATCTGCTCGACTTCGG
The DNA here is from genome assembly GCF_001544455.2 of Caballeronia sordidicola. Taxonomy (GTDB): domain Bacteria; phylum Pseudomonadota; class Gammaproteobacteria; order Burkholderiales; family Burkholderiaceae; genus Caballeronia; species Caballeronia sordidicola. Next base: position 170,635 of record NZ_FCOC02000011.1, on the reverse strand, counting down.
CGAGCGTCCAGTCGTCGCGATTGCTCGCGAGATCCTGATATTGCTGTTGCAGCGCCTGGCTTTGCGCCTGTGCGTCCGTGAGCTTGCCCTGGAACTGGATGATCTGCGTGTTGATGGCGTTGACCGAACTGGCGGCCTGATCGGCTTGCGCGCGCAGTGCGGCAGTTTGCGCGTCGTTGGCCTGCATGCGCTGCGCGAGTTGCGCATCCCGTTGATCGAACTTGCGGTTGAGCATGAAACCACCCACGCCCGCCACCACCACGATGATCACGAGCACGAGCCAGAGCAGCGCCGTGCCCGCGCCGCCGCGCCGCTGCTTAGGCGGCTGCGATTCATACGGCGTGAACGGCGTATTGGGCGGATTCGACGGCGCCGCCGACGCGGCGGACTTGGGATCGGATTTAGGATCAGGTTTAGAAGCAGCCTTGCTGGAATCGATCGAATCAGTCATGCGTGATTGAGCCGGTTGGTGAGCCGGCGCGGAGGCCGGCCTGGAATCCGTCGGCGCGGACTCCGGGTTGATTTTTTGACCGGACTGGCCGGGTGGCGTTGCCGCCGAGGCCGCGTATCCCTGTTCCTGGCGCTCAGAAACCTTTGCGTCCGGGACTGAAGCCGGGTTCAAGAGCGCACTGAACGCCTGCACGATGCGTTCGTCGCCGGCGCCGGACACCGTAATCCTATCAAAACCCGCCTGCCGCGCGGCTTCGGCAATACGCGGATGCGGCGTGACAAGCGGCACGTGCTTGAGCGTCAGGGTTTCGTCGGCGGTGAGATATTCGCGAGCCAGTTCTTCGAGGTTGCGCACGCCTTCCGAACTGGTGAGCAGCCACGCGTGCGGCTCGCCCGACAGCAGTTCGTGAATGCGCTCCCAGTCGCGCATGGACGGTTCCGGCACGATGCGCGTGTAAGCCGCCACTTTCTCCACGTTCGCGCCCGCATCAACAAGCGTATCCGCGAGCCATTCGCGGCCGCCGTCGCCACGTACTATCAGCACACGTTTGTTCTTGAGGCCATCGGGACCGAAATGCGACATGATCGCCGCGTACAGCGCCTCGGAATCGTAGCGGGGATCGGTCGGCGTTTCGGTGATCGTGGCGTCGGCGCCCGGACTGATGACCGTATAGGCCGGCGCAGCGATACCCTGGCGCGCGAGCGCGGCAACGCTTCCGGGTCCGACCACGCCAAGCGCAACGTGCGTGGGCCACGGCGCACTCAGCGCGGCAAACGCGTGCTGAATCGCGTTCGGCGACACAAATACAACGAGCGCGAATCCGAGTTCGGCAGGCGCGTAAAGCTCGCCCAGCGCGGCTTGAAGCGGGGCGGTATCGGCGGCCGGGCCTATGTCGATGAGCGGAAACTCGAACGGCGCGAAACCGGCGCGTTCGAGCATCGCGATTAATGCAATGGATTGGCCGGACGGACGCGTGATGACAACGGTCGACTGCCGCATTGTCCCCTCGCCCGGTGATTGCGTCGAATCGTGAGCGCTCGCCATCAGTCGACGGGCGAAGCAGCAGGAGGAATGCGCGCGCCGCTCGCCGTGCTCAGCTCGCGGACGATGTCCATTGCGCCTTGCGCTTCGAGTTCCGCCGAAACGCGGGCGCCGAGGTCGAGCGCGGCTTGAACGTCAACATCGGCACCGGCGTCACCGCCGTTCGCCGAGCCCTCGGCGCGAAGTACGCGTGTTCCATCGACCGTCGATACACACCCGCGCAAGTGCAGCGCGCCGCCGCGCCATTCGGCGTAGGCGGCAAGCGGCACTTCGCAACTGCCGCCGAGCGAGCGCGAGACCATGCGCTCCGCTTCGACCGCCGCAGCGGTGGCCGCATGATGCAAGGGCGCAAGCCACGCCGCGAGGTCTTCACGGCCCGCGCGAATCTCGATGCCAAGCGCGCCTTGTCCCGCCGCCGGCAAACTCGTTTCCGGCGACAAATACGCGCGAATCCGCGCTTCAAGCCCGAGCCGGATCAGACCGGCTGCAGCAAGAATGATTGCTGCATAATCGCCGCGATCAAGCTTGGCCAAACGGGTATCAAGATTGCCGCGCAGCGGGCGCACGTCGAGATGAGGAAAATGCATGCGCAGCATGGCTTCGCGGCGCAGGCTCGAGGTTCCCACTATGCTGCCGTGAGGCAAATCGCCAAGCGACGCGAAATGCGACGAGACGAAGGCGTCGCGGGGATCTTCGCGTTCGAGGATGGTGCTGAGCGTGAAGCCGTCGGGCAGTTCCATGGGCACGTCTTTCAGCGAATGCACGGCGAGGTCCGCGCGGCCGTCGGCGAGCGCCGCTTCGAGTTCCTTGACGAAGAGCCCTTTACCGCCGACCTTCGATAAGGTCCGGTCGAGAATCTGATCGCCGCGAGTCGTCAATCCGAGGATTTTGACGTCGCAAGATGGATATAATTTGTGCAGCGCAAACTGCACGTGCTCTGCCTGCCATATGGCTAGACGGCTCTCCCGCGAGGCGATGACCAAGGTACGGGGCGGTGGCGTGGAAGGCGTCTCGGAGTTCATTGCGGGTCAATCGAATGACGGGATGGATAACAAACAATGGTAGCACGCACGCCACAGCCCAATTACAGTCCGAGCCGCGCTGGCGCGACTGAGGGGCCCGGAGCGATGCGGCAGGACGGAGACAGCAGGGCACACGCCGCGGCATGCGGCACGCATCATGGTCGAAGCACGCATTCCCGGGTGCTGATACCGCTGATCGCCCTGGATTTCTCGAGCTTCAGCCGCAACGCCCAGTAACACTGCAAGAGCAGCTTGGCGGAGCACCCGGACGTCGTTTCATGCGCCCGTCCGCACGCTTCCATATTCAGTCTGTGGCTTTAAAGTTGGCTAACAAGAGGAATTCAACGTGACGTCTCCCGGATCGGCGCGCACTGCCCGCCCCCGCCGCAATGCGGTATCGAAGGATGAAGGTTCGTCCGTCAAGGCCATCGCGGCCGATGTACCGTCCGTCGCCAAAGCTTCGAAAACACGTGCTGCCGCCGTCAGGAAGCCCCTTGCGACTGGCGGCTCTGGCGCGCCCAAAACCGCATCGCGCACGCGCGACGACAAGGACTTGCCGCTCTTCGAAGACATCCGCTATCTCGGCCGCCTGCTCGGCGACGTGGTGCGCGAGCAGGAAGGCGACAAAGTGTTCGATGTCGTCGAATCGATTCGTCAGACGGCAGTCAAGTTTCGTCGCGAGGAAGACAGCGAGGCCTCGCAGGCGCTGGACAAGCGTCTGAAATCGCTTTCACCCGAACAGACGGTGAGCGTCGTGCGCGCGTTCAGCTATTTTTCGCATCTGGCGAATATCGCGGAAGACCGGCATCACAACCGGCGCCGGCGAATCCACGCGCTCGCGGGCTCCGCGCCGCAAGCCGGCACCATGGCGTATGCAATCGAGCGGTTGAAGGCGGCGCCGAATGCGTCAACGGCCAAGGCCACGCTGCAGAAGTTCTTCGACGATGCCCTGATCGTGCCCGTCCTGACCGCTCACCCGACCGAAGTTTCGCGCAAGAGCATTCTCGACGCGCAGCACGAGGTCGCGCGGCTGCTTGCCGAACGCGACCAGGAACTGACCGCGCGCGAACGTGCGCACAACGAATCGATGCTGCGCGCCCGCGTCACGTCGCTTTGGCAAACGCGGATGTTGCGCGACGCCCGCCTGAGCGTTGCCGATGAAATCGAGAACGCGCTGTCGTATTACCGCGCGACATTCCTCGAGGAAATTCCTGCGCTTTACGCCGACATAGAAGCCGCGCTCGCCGAGCACGGCCTGCCCGCGCGGTTGCCAGCGTTCCTGCAGATGGGAAGCTGGATTGGCGGGGATCGCGACGGCAATCCGAACGTCACCGCGCCCACGCTTGTCCACGCCATCACGCGCCAGGCCACGGTGATCTTCGAACACTATCTGGAGCAGGTGCATAAGCTCGGCGCGGAATTATCGGTGTCGAACTTGCTGGCCGGCGCGAGCGACGCGCTCAAGAAACTCGCCGATGCCTCCCCGGATTCGTCGCCGCATCGTACCGACGAACCCTACCGGCGCGCGTTGATTGGCGTGTATGCCCGGCTCGTCGCTTCTGCCGACGAGCGTCTGGGCGCGGGCGTGGTTACGGCGCGCAGCCGTCATCCGGCGAAACCGTATGCATCGGCGACGGAATTTGCCGCCGATCTCAACGTGCTGATCGAGTCGCTCGCCGCGCATCATGGCGAGTATTTGTCGGCGCCGCGCCTGTCACCTTTGGCGCGCGCGGCGGAAGTGTTCGGCTTCCATCTGGCGAGTATCGACTTGCGTCAGAGTTCGGACATTCATGAAGCGGTGATTGCAGAATTGCTGGCGCGCGCGGGCGTTCAGGACGATTACGCCGCGCTGCCCGAAGCCGACAAGATTGCGTTGCTGCTCAACGAACTGGCCCAGCCGCGACCGCTGCGGCTGCCCTATTTCGATTATTCGGACCTCGCCCGGAGTGAACTCGGCGTGCTGGAAGCGGCGCGCGTGACGCGCGAGAAATTCGGCACGCGGGCCGTGCGCAACTACATCATTTCGCACACGGAAACCGTCAGCGACTTGCTGGAAGTCATGTTGCTGCAGAAGGAAACTGGTTTGCTGCAAGGGCGTCTTGGCCATGCCAAGGATCCGGCGCACAACGGCCTGATGGTGATTCCGCTGTTCGAAACCATCGCCGACCTGCGCAACGCGCCGCATATCATGGGCGATTTTTTTGCGCTGCCGGGCGTGAGCAAACTGGTCGAACTGCAAGGCGGCGAGCAGGAAGTCATGCTGGGTTATTCCGACAGCAACAAGGACGGCGGTTTTCTTACGTCGAACTGGGAGTTGTATCGGGCGGAACTGGCGCTGGTTGCGTTGTTCAGGCAGCACAAGACCACGCTGCGGCTCTTTCATGGCCGCGGAGGCACGGTCGGGCGCGGCGGTGGTCCGACGTATCAGGCGATCTTGTCGCAGCCGCCGGGTACCGTCGATGGCCAGATCCGCACGACCGAGCAAGGCGAAGTGATTGCCAGCAAGTTCGGCAATCCGGAAATCGGGCGTCGTAATCTGGAGCTTGTGGTTGCGGCCACGCTCGAGGCATCGCTTTTGCCGCACGAAAACACGCCCGCCCAGTTGCCCGCGTTCGAAGCGATCATGCAGACGCTGTCCGATTCGGCGATGGCCGCGTATCGCGCGCTCGTGTACGAGACGCCGGGGTTCAAGGAATACTTTTTCGAATCCACGCCGATTTCAGAGATTGCCGAACTGAACATTGGCAGCCGGCCGGCATCGCGGAAAATCCAGGATCCGAAGCAACGCAAGATCGAGGATCTGCGTGCCATTCCCTGGGGCTTTTCGTGGGGCCAATGCCGTCTGCTTCTTACCGGGTGGTATGGCTTTGGCAGCGCGGTGACGGATTTTCTAGATACCGCGCCCGACGCCGCCGAGCGCAACAAGCGGCTCGCCACGCTCAAGAAGATGCACAAGACCTGGCCGTTTTTCGCGAACCTGCTCTCGAACATGGACATGGTGCTGGCGAAGACCGACATTGCGGTGGCATCGCGCTATGCCCAGCTCGTCACCGATAAAAAGCTTCGCAAGCACGTGTTCGGCCGGATCGTGGCGGAATGGGACCGGACGTCGAACGTGTTGTCGGAGATCACGGGGCACAGCGAACGGCTCGCGAATAACCCGCTGCTCGCGCGCTCGATCAAGAACCGGTTCCCGTATCTGGACCCGCTGAATCACTTGCAGGTGGAATTGCTCAAGCGGCACCGCGCGGGCGATGACAACGTGCGGCTGGGGCGCGGGATTCATTTGACCATTAACGGGATTGCGGCGGGGTTGCGTAACACGGGGTGATTCCTGGGGCGGGTTTGTCCCATGCAAAGCCGGGCGGTTTCGAATCCCACCCGGCTTTTTCGTCACTCCGCTTCCAGCATCAGCGCATCCAGTTCAAACGAACCATCGTCCTGAACCGCGAAATACTGGCGCACTTCGTCGGGCGCGTTTTTCCACAGCGAACGAATCGCCGTCACCCGTTCCGGCGGCGTGCGCATTCTCGCGACCCATGTATCGAATTCAAGCGGCAGGCGCCAGCGGCTGCGAATCTCAGCCTTGAATCCCGCCTGCCCGAATAAAGCCAGCCATTCGTCGCCTCGATAATCCCGGATATGCGAGCCATCGCGCAGCACTTCGACGGCCTGGATATGGGTATCGAGTAACGGATGATCCGCGCCCGCGATGTCCACGAACACCACGCGGCCGCCCGGTTTCAGCACGCGCCGCACTTCCTTGAGCGCGGCGGGCACATCGTGCCAATGATGAGCGCTCATGCGGCTCAACACGCGGTCGAAGGTGGCGTCGGGAAAAGGCAGGCGCTCGGCGCGGCCTCGTTGCGTCGCGATGTTCGCCAGCCCGCGATCTTTCGCCGCCGCGGCAACGGTCGCCAGCATCTGCTCCGCAATGTCATACGCCACCACGTTTTTGGCGTGCGGCGCGACCGCAAAACTCACGTGACCAGCGCCGCAGCCCAGGTCGAGCACGACAGCGTCAGGAACCGCCGCGACTTCGCGCGCCAGTTCCTGCAGGTCAGCGCCGGTTGCGTGAACAGCGCTCGTGAGGTACGCGGCGGCGGTCGAGCCGAAGGCGTCGGCGACCTGATCGTGATGTTTCATGGGTAACTCCAGGTTTTTGTGGGTGTTTTCTCGGCGACTGCAACGCTACAATAAGCGCCGCCTTGTACCGGTACAAGTTGTGCGGTTATTCTGGTATCCAAAGTACCCGAACGTCGGATTGAAACTATTTCAACGTGTGCTCATGACCTTGTCGTCCCCTTCCGTGCCTAACGCCAATACCGCACCGCCGCTCGATGCCACCCCGGCGCGCGCGCTGGGCGACTTTATCCGTGCGCATCGCGAGCGGCTTTCGCCAATGGCGGTCGGCTTGCCGCCCGGTCCGCGCCGCCGCACGCCCGGTTTGCGTCGCGAGGAAGTTGCGCAATTGTGCGGCGTGAGTCCGACCTGGTACACGTGGATCGAGCAGGGACGGCCGGTGTCGGCTTCCGCCGATGCCCTCGCGCGCATCGCCGTGGCATTGCAGCTTTCGCGCGCCGAGCGCGCCTATCTGTTTGAACTCGCCGCCCAGCGCGATCCCGCCGAGCCCGATCCGGCGGCGCAGGACGCGCCTCTATCGCTATTGAAATCCGTGGAATTGATCGATGCCCCCGCCTACGTGCTCGACCGCCAATGGAACGCGCTGCGGTGGAATGTGCAGGCGGCGCAATTGTTTGTCGGCTGGCTTGATGGCGAGCAGGATCGCAACCTGCTTTCGTTCACCTTTACCGGGGTGGGAGCGCAAAGTCTGATCGTGGATTGGGAGACGCGGGCGCGACGGCTGGTGGCCGAGTTCCGGGCCGACTCGATTCGTCATCTGAACGATGCCCCGACACGCGCGCTGATCGATTCACTCAGCGCCGCAAGCGATGCGTTCGCGCGTTTCTGGGCGTCTCAGGATGTGGGCGAGCGCGAAGGCGGCACGCGGGAATTCAACCATCCCACGCGCGGCCGCCTTGTGTACGACCAGATTACGTTCAAGCCCGCGCATCGGGAGGATTTGAAGCTGGTGATGCTGGTGGGCGTTTAAGCAGGAGATTGCCGGGCAGTTTCAAGCGCGGATTCGCGCGCCCGGCGCCAAAAAAATGCCCGGCCTATTGGACCGGGCGAAGCCGCTTCTCCCCGGCCAAGGCCGGAGGAGAACGGGGACACGTGGTGAGCTGCGCCGGCTGCGCGGGATTTTTCGCGCTTGCCAAAACGGGCTCGTATCCGTGATTACGTTTGAAAAAGCGAAACGGATTCATCCGGATGCAAAAAAACCAATGCGGATCAACGCGATTATTTCGGTAATATCAGTCGCGCCGCCCACCCGACCGGTCCCATGACGACAATCCTTTCTCAAGACCCGACACCCGACACCCTCGTGCAATTGCTCGACCGTGTCGCCACCGAAGACGCCGCCGCGTTGCGCGCGCTCTACGATCTGACTTCATCGAAACTGTTTGGCCTCGCGCTCCGTATATTGGTGAAGCGCGAGTGGGCCGAAGAAGTCTTGCAGGATGCGTTCGTCAATATCTGGCGATACGCGGGCGACTACAAAGCAGGCCTGTCCGCGCCGATGACCTGGATGGCGGCGATCGTCCGCAACCGGGCACTCGATTATTTGCGGCGGCAAAAAGCCAACGGGGCCAGCGCCGAAACCGAATGGAGCGACGCGTTGGACGATACCTTGCCGGCAAACGAGGCAGATCCCTCCGACCAGATGCTGATGAGCCAGGAAGCACGGCAACTCGCGATCTGCATGGAACGGCTCGAAGCCAATCAGCGCCAGGCGGTGGCGCTTGCGTACCTGCGTGACCAGAGCCACAGCGAAGTAGCCGACGTTCTCAAAGTACCGCTCGGCACAGTGAAGTCGTGGATTCGTCGCGGCCTGGAAAAACTCAAGACGTGCCTGGGAGGGCTGTGATGGATCTGCATCGATACGCAGGCCTCGTCGATCAGCTTGCCGCCGAATACACGCTTGGCGTATTGCGCGGCGGGTCGCGAAGACGATTCGAAAGTATTTCGCAGCATGATCCCGTCATCCGGCTGGCCGTTGAAACGTGGCGCTTGCGGCTTGCGGCCATGACCGAGCTCGGGCCGGCTGTGGCGCCGCCTCCCGAAATCTGGCCGGCTATCGAACGGCGCTTGAATCTCGTGAATGCACGCCGCGATGCAGCCGCGGCTCGTCCGGTCGCACGCCCGAAACCGAACTGGTTCGAGAACCTGTCGTTCTGGCGCGGCTGGTCGATCGCCGCGACCGCCATTGCTGCTATCGCGCTCGTGGTGTCGGTGCGCGAGCTTTCCACGACAACGCCCGTACCCACGCCTACGCCCGTGCCGCAAGTGGCGCAGGAACCGCGCATTGGCTATGTGGCCACCCTCGCCGATGAAAAATCCAACGCGCGCATGCTCGTGACCTGGGACGACAGGACATCGGAAGTGACGGTACGGCGGTTGAGCGGATCGTCCGATCCTTCCGATAAATCCATGCAGCTTTGGGGTTTGCCGAAGCAAGGACATCCGGTGTCGCTCGGCGTGCTGCCGGTCGGCGGAACCGCGAAGTTCAAGGCCGCTTCTGTGAGTGCGTATCCGGTGCTGGCGGTTTCGGTCGAACCGGTTGGCGGCTCGCCGAACCCCAATGGGCCGACCGGGCCGGTGGTTTATACGGGTAAGGTGATTCCGGCAGCTTGATGGTTTTCACGCAGTGAATCCGAAGGGGCGTCGTAAGGCGCCCCTTTTCTTTTCGACGGCCTCCCAAATGGTTGCGGGTTTGTCATTGCCTGTAAAATTGGCAGTTCCGCCGTTTTCCGTCCTCGTTTTCAGTCCTCTTACGAACATCACTATGACGTCCCAACTGCACAAGAAAGGCGAAGCCTGGTCGGCTCGCTTCAACGAACCGATGTCCGATCTGGTCAAGCGCTATACGTCATCGGTGTTCTTCGACAAGCGTCTGGCGCTCGTCGATATCCAGGGTTCGCTCGCCCACGCCGCCATGCTGGCCGCGCAGAAAATTATCGGCGATGCGGATTTCCAGGCCATCCAGAAAGGCATGACGCAGATTCAGGGCGAAATCGAGCGTGGCGAATTCGAATGGAAACTCGACCTCGAAGACGTGCACCTGAACATCGAGGCACGGCTGACTGCGCTTATTGGCGATGCCGGCAAGCGCCTGCACACCGGCCGCTCGCGCAACGATCAGGTCGCGACCGATATCCGTTTGTGGCTGCGTGGCGAGATTGACCGGATTGGCGAGCTATTAGTGGAACTGCGCCGCGCGCTGATCGATATTGCTGAGCAGAATGCCGGAACCATCATGCCGGGCTTCACGCATCTGCAAGTGGCGCAGCCCGTGACGTTTGGTCATCACCTGCTGGCGTATGTGGAGATGTTCACGCGGGACAGCGAACGCATGGCCGATTGCCGCAAACGCGTGAATCGCTTGCCGCTGGGCGCTGCCGCGCTGGCTGGAACGAGCTATCCGATCGATCGTCAAGCCGTTGCCAAAACCCTCGGCTTCGATGGCATCTGCGCCAATTCGCTCGACGCTGTATCGGATCGCGATTTCGCCATCGAATTCACGGCCGCCGCCGCGCTGATCATGACGCACGTCTCGCGCTTCTCCGAAGAACTCGTGCTGTGGATGAGTCCGCGGGTGGGTTTCATCGATCTGGCTGATCGTTTTTGCACCGGCTCGTCGATCATGCCGCAAAAGAAAAACCCCGACGTGCCCGAACTTGCGCGTGGCAAGACGGGACGCGTCAATGGCAATCTGGTTTCGTTGCTGACGCTCATGAAGGGTCAGCCGCTCGCGTACAACAAGGACAATCAGGAAGACAAGGAACCGCTGTTCGATACCGTCGATACCGTCTCGGACACCCTGCGGATTTTCGCTGAAATGGCAGCGGGCATCACGGTCAAGCCGGACGCCATGCGCGCGGCGGCGTTGCAAGGTTTTTCGACGGCGACGGATCTGGCCGATTATCTGGTGAAACGCGGCTTGCCCTTTCGCGATGCGCACGAAGCCGTGGCGCTCGCCGTGCGCATCTGCGTGGGTCGTGGCTGCGACCTGGCGGATCTGACGCTCGAGGAAATGCGCTCGGAGTTGCCGAATGTCGCGCATTTGATTGGCGACGATGTATTCGAGTACTTGACGCTGGAAGGGTCGGTTGCGAGCCGGAACCACGCTGGCGGGACAGCGCCGGAACAGGTTCGGGCAGCGGCGAAGGCGGCGCGGGTGGCGTTGGGGTGAGGTTGATGTCACGGTCCGGCCAGCCCACAACGTAGCCGTATTGGCTACATTCGTAGTCAATACGGCTACAGCCTCGCCGGATCCCAGCAATGGAATGCGGCCAACTCAGTCAAATCCGGTTCCCATGATCATCCGCCCCAAACTCCACTGGTTCCGCATGCTGTTCGTCTGGCGCGGCTCCGTGCTTCCGCAACTCCTGCCCCGGCTTGCGCTGATCTTCGTGCTGTCCGTCGCGGCAATCGTGATGCACGATCACGTGCGCAATTATCCGGTGGGACTCGGCACGCCGCCGTTCGCCCTGGTTGGCATCGCGCTCGCGGTATTCCTCGGATTTCGCAATGGCGCGAGCTATGAGCGCTGGTGGGAAGGCCGCAAACTCTGGGGCGGATTGTCCATTCACGGCCGTTCGCTCGCGCGTCAGGCACTGACCCTGACACGCGGCGTCAAGGCCGAGGACACACATGAATTTATCGCGGCAATCGGCGCGCTTGGTCATGCGCTGCGCCACGAAATGCGCCGCACCGACGCGCTTCCCGATCTCGCCACGCGCCTGACGCCTGCGTTATATCAGCGCACGGTCAAAGCGCAGAATCGATCGACAACCATCCTGCGCTGGCTCGGCGAATGGGCCGGTGTACGTGCCCAGGAAGGCGCGCTCGACGGATACGGCGTGCTCGCATTCGAGCAGAATCTCAATGAGCTTTCGGGTGTGATCGGCGGCTGCGAGCGTCTGGCGTCCACCCCGTTGCCCTTCTCGTACTCAGTGATGATCCACCGGACGGTCTACCTGTTCTGCGTGCTGCTGCCGTTCGGTCTTGTCGATGGCGCGGGCGTGCTGACGCCTCTTTTCGCATTGCTCGTCGCATATGCATTCATGTCGCTGGAAGCCATCGCGGCGCAGATCGAAGATCCGTTCGGCCTGGAAGAAAACGACCTCGCGCTCAATGCGCTCTGCGATGCGCTTGAAAACATGCTCCACGACATGACCGCCGATCCCGACTTCAAGCGGCCGCCGAAAGGCTTGCCCGAACCCGGGGTGACGGAACGCAGGTTTATCGTGACTTAAATGAAAAAGGCCCGCTTGAGCTTATGCGGGCCTTCTCCATTGCCATCTAGCTTTCGGCTTAACGCTCGAGCGCCACGCAATCGACGAAATACTCGATCCGCCCGTTGATCATCTCACCGACCAGCCCGTGAATATCCGTATGGAAACCCGGGAAGCGTTCGTTGAATTCGCGCGCAAAGCGCAAGTAATCCACGATGGTCTTGTTGAACCGCTCGCCCGGAATCAGCAACGGAATGCCCGGCGGGTACGGCGTCAGCAGAATGGTCGTCACGCGGCCTTCGAGTTCGTCGATAGGCACCCGGTCGATCTCGCGATGCACCAGCTTCGCATACGCTTCGGACGGCTTCATGGCCGGTTCCATGCTGGAGAGATACATTTCGGTCGTCAGCCGCGCAATGTCATTCGCACGATAAACACTGTGAATCTGCTCGCATAAATCGCGCAATCCCATGCGCTCATACGACGGATGCTGTGCAATGAAATCGGGCAGCACGCGCCACAGCGGCTGGTTGTTATCGTAGTCGTCCTTGAACTGCTGCAGTTCGGTGACCATGGAGTTCCAGCGGCCCTTCGTAATGCCGATGGTGAACATGATGAAGAACGAATAAAGCCCGGTCTTCTCCACAATGATCCCGTGCTCCGCCAGATACTTCGTCACGATGGCAGCCGGAATGCCCGTCTCGCCGAACTCGCCGTCAACATCGAGCCCCGGCGTGATGATGGTCGCCTTGATCGGGTCGAGCATGTTGAAGCCTTCCGCGAGCGCACCGAAACCATGCCAGTGGTCGTTCGGCTTCAACACCCATTCTTCGCGGTCGCCAATACCCTCCTCGGCCAACGCTTCCGGTCCCCACACCTTGAAGAACCAGTCGTCGCCGTATTCGTCGTCGACCTTGCGCATGGCGCGGCGGAAATCGAGCGCTTCCGCAATCGACTCTTCCACCAGCGCCGTGCCGCCCGGCGGCTCCATCATGGCCGCAGCCACGTCGCACGACGCGATGATCGCGTATTGCGGGCTGGTCGACGTATGCATCAAATACGCTTCGTTGAAGCGGTGTTTGTCGAACGTGCTGTTTTCCGAATCCTGAACCACGATCTGCGATGCCTGCGAAATGCCCGCGAGCAGCTTGTGCGTGGAATGCGTGGCGAACACCAGCGCGCCCGTACGCGGACGCCCCGCGCCAATGGCGTGCATGTCCTGATAGAACTCGTGGAACTCGGCATGCGGCAGCCATGCTTCGTCAAAGTGAAGCGTGTCCAGCATGTCGCCGAGCAGGTCCTTGATCATCTCGACGTTGTAGACAATGCCGTCGTACGTGCTTTGCGTGATCGTCAGGATGCGCGGCTTCACGTTCGGGTTCTTCGCGAGCGCTTCGCGTGCGAACGGATTGGCCTCGATCTTCTTGCGGATGTTTTCCGGCTTGAATTCGTCGCGCGGAATCGGCCCGATCAGGCCGAAGTGATTGCGCGTTGGCGTCAAAAACACCGGAATCGCGCCCGTCATGGTGATGGCGTGCAGGATCGACTTGTGGCAATTACGATCGACCAGCACGATGTCGCCCGGCGCGACGGTTGCGTGCCAGACAATCTTGTTCGATGTCGACGTGCCGTTGGTCACGAAGAACAAATGGTCCGCGCTGAAAATGCGCGCCGCGTTGCGCTCCGACGCCGCCACCGGTCCGGTGTGATCGAGCAGTTGGCCGAGTTCATCGACGGCATTGCAGACGTCCGCCCGCAACATGTTCTCGCCGAAAAACTGATGGAACATCTGGCCCAGCGGATTTTTCAGGAACGCCACGCCGCCCGAGTGTCCGGGGCAATGCCACGAGTACGAACCCTCTTCGGCGTATTGCACGAGTTCCTTGAAGAACGGCGGCGCGAGCGCGTCGAGATACACCTTCGCCTCGCGAATGATGTGGCGCGCGACGAATTCCGGCGTGTCCTCGAACATGTGGATGAAGCCGTGCAGTTCGCGCAGGATGTCGTTGGGCAAGTGCCGCGACGTGCGCGTTTCGCCGTACAGGAAAATCGGAATGTCGGCATTGCGCCGGCGCACCGCCTGCACGAACGCGCGCAGCGCAACGATGGCGGACGCCAGTTCTGGCGCATCGCCCTCGGCCAGCACCACGTTGCTGTCGGCATACGGCAGCAATTCGTCGTCATCGATCGACAAAATGAAACACGACGCGCGGCTCGATTGCTGCGCAAACGAAGTCAGGTCGCCGTAACTCGTCAGCCCGAGCACCTCGACGCCTTCGCGCTCGATCGCCTCGGCGAGCGCGCGGATACCGGAACCCGAGATGTTCTCGGAGCGAAAATCTTCGTCGATGATGACGACGGGAAAACGGAACTTCATGAGGCGAATCTCCAAATGGAACGACCGCTGACCGAGTTGTGCATGCTCGAGTCCAGCGGTCTTTCAAAAAGCGTTGCAATGACGTTCCAAACTGCACTATCTGCAGCAGCAACGTCAGGTTTTCGGCAGCGTTACGCCGCTTTGCCCTTGATACTTGCCCCCACGATCAGCGTAGGAAGTCTCGCAGATTTCGTCGCTTTCAAAGAAGAGAACCTGCGCCACGCCTTCGTTCGCGTAGATTTTGGCAGGTAAAGGTGTCGTATTTGAGAATTCGAGCGTCACGTAGCCTTCCCATTCCGGCTCGAACGGCGTCACGTTCACAATGATCCCGCAGCGCGCGTAGGTGGATTTCCCGAGACACACCGTCAGGCACGAGCGCGGAATCCGGAAATACTCGACCGTGCGCGCCAGCGCGAAGGAATTCGGCGGAATGATGCAAACGTCGCCCTTGAAGTCGACAAACGATTTCTCGTCGAAATTCTTCGGGTCGACGATCGTGGAATTGATGTTCGTGAATATCTTGAATTCGTCCGCCACGCGGATGTCGTAGCCATAGCTCGACGTGCCGTAACTCACGATCTTCCTGCCGTCTTCGGACACGCGCACCTGATCGCGCACGAACGGCTCGATCATCTTGTGCTCTTCGGCCATGCGCCGGATCCACTTGTCGGACTTGATGCTCATAGGGAACGCTACCCAACGAAAGAAGCAGCTTTGGAGAAGCCGCTGTGCTTGAAACAGGGCGTGGCCGGAAGCCGGGATTGCGTGCAGAAGCACGTCAAAGCCGGGGGGAGCCGCCGAGAAGCGCGTATTTTACTTGATGTGATGAGCCACGCGGCGGGACCTGGCCAAGAAGCTAGGCTGATTGCTTTAGTGGCCTGATTTCATTGACGAATCACGCCGCACGCGAGTGCGGGTCCTGCGCCGCGTGGCGTGAGCGAGTACGAGTCGGAGGTATCGCGATGAAGCAGAACGGCGCGCGCGAGCACCGAGCGCACGCCGTCGAGCGAAACATCGGGCGCCACGATGAATCCGGTCGCCGAGCCGTTCGCGTCGGCGCGAATGGTGGCGAGGTCGCCCTCCACTTTCGAGCCCGACCGGCTGCGGTCCGCTGCGGGTGCGAAGACCGGGCCGCCATCGGATGAATTCGAGACGATGCAATCCCCGCGCTCGTGAATCTGCAGCGCGTGCTCGCTGTCAGGCGGCATGCCGGACAGATTATAGGAAACCTGTACGCCATCCGAGCGTTCGATGAACGTCACCGACCCGGCCACGTTGCTGCCCGCGGTGGGTTGCAATGTGGCATCGGCGCGTTTCTCGTGGGTCTGGAACAAAATGCCGCAGCCGCCAAGCAGCAATGTGCCGGCGGTCATTGCCAGGCCCGCGGCTACGCCCAATACCGCGCGCGTTCGCCAGCGCGACACCGTGTTCAGGATCGGGTTTGCCGTGGCAGGCTGGCTGCCCGATCCAGACCCGTCGAATCTTCGTTTCATGCAATCCTCATGGCGACCCGCGACCACCCCGTGTGCTCACCTGACCGCGCCAATGGAAGGCCACATGATACCGCGACACGCATGAGGCACATCCCTGAGGCACATCCCTGAGCGACAGGCACGAGTCATATCGTTCGCGCCCGCCGCCGTTCAGGTGTTCTGCACCACGATGCTCGGGAACATCGAGGTCATGTCGCGCTGGCGTTCCGCAATCGCGATCGCAACCTTGCGCGCGATCGACCGGTACGCCTCGGCGATCTTGCTGTCCGGCTGCGACACCACGGTCGGCTGGCCGGCATCGGTTTTCTCGCGGATGGCGATATCCAGCGGCAGGCTGCCAAGCACCGGCACGCCATATTCCTTCGACATGCGCTCGCCGCCGCCCGCGCCGAAGATATGTTCTTCGTGGCCGCAATTGGAGCAGATATGCGTGCTCATGTTCTCGACAATGCCTAAGATTGGAATGCCGACCTTCTCGAACATCTTCAAGCCCTTCTTGGCGTCGAGCAGCGCGATATCCTGCGGCGTGGTGACGATTACCGCGCCCGTCACCGGCACTTTCTGCGACAGCGTGAGCTGGATGTCGCCCGTGCCCGGCGGCATGTCCACGACCAGGTAATCCAGATCCTTCCAGTTGGTCTGGCGCAGCAATTGTTCGAGCGCGGACGTGACCATCGGGCCGCGCCAGACCATCGGATTGTCCTGTTCGATCAGAAAGCCGATGGAATTCGCCTGGATGCCGTGGCCGACCAGCGGGTTCATCGATTGATTATCGGGAGACTCCGGCCGGCCGCTGATGCCGAGCATCATGGGCAGCGAGGGGCCGTAGATATCGGCGTCCAGCATGCCGACCGACGCGCCTTCCGAAGCCAGCGCAAGCGCCAGGTTCACTGCGGTCGTGCTTTTGCCGACACCGCCCTTGCCCGACGCCACCGCAATGATGTTCTTGACGTTCGGCAACAATTTCACGCCGCGCTGGACGGCGTGCGCCACCACTTGCGACGATACATCCACGCGTACGCCGGCCACGCCGGGCACCTTGGTGATTGTGTCGGACACGAGCGTGCGTATAGCCTCGAACTGACTTTTCGCCGGATAGCCCAGCACGAGATTGACGCCGACATTGGCGCCGTCTATGGTCACGTTGCGAATGCTTTTAGTGTCCGCAAAAGAGCGGCTGGTATTGGGATCGATCAGACCGCCGAGGGCGGTGTCGATCTGGGCGCGATCAAGACTCATCGAGACTCCGTGGGAACGCTTGTTGCGAAAAGGGATCGAACACTTTCGCGCACGCGGTATGAAATTTGAAAGGAATTGTTGCACGACATTGCGTGACGGACGCGTGCACTGCACTATCCCACGCTGCCATGGTCTGGGGACGCATCGTTTTAATCGCTTGAATCCTTGACCGTATTGTAGTGGCAGGCGCAACGGCTCGCCGGAAGACCCCACGGGGAACTCCTGCGTTCACCGGGCGGCTGCCTTGATTGAATCCTGGAGAAATGACAATGAACTCGAAAATGATGACGCGCTTGTCCGTAATCGCAGTAGCCGGCGCGCTGGTCGCCGGTTGCGCCACCCAGCAGGGCAACAATGCCGCAGTCGGCACGGGTATTGGCGCCGCGACCGGCGCGGGCCTTGGCGCGATCTTCGGCGGCGGCAAGGGCGCGGCAATCGGCGCGGGCGTAGGTGCGGCGGCGGGCGGCATTACCGGTTACAACTGGCAGGCCATCAAGGGCAAGCTGACGGGCGCCACGCAAGGCACGGGCACGCAAGTGACCGAGCAGCAGGATGGTTCGCTGAAGGTAAACATTCCGAACGCAATTTCCTTCGATACCAACAGCTACGCAATCAAGCCGACCTTCGCGCCGGTGCTCGATCAGGTCACGCAGACGCTGGTGCAGCACCCGGAACTGGTGGCCCAGGTGGTTGGCCATACGGATAGCACCGGCCAGCCGGCCTACAACCAGACGTTGTCGCAAAATCGCGCGCAAAGCGTGGCGTCGTACCTCGCCGGTCATGGCGTAGCGGCGCAGCGTCTGGCGGCGCAAGGCATGGGCCAGACCCAGCCTATCGCCGACAATTCCACCGAAGCCGGCCGTGCGCAGAACCGTCGCGTTGAAATTTATCTGCGCGCCACGGCTCAGCCTGGACAGGTGCAGTAAGCGGATTGATTTACAAGGGAGATTGACAGTTTCGCCGCATCGCCGGGGTTTTGATCGATTCCCGAAAATATCGCGGGAATCAGAAAATATTTGAAACTTTGGCCGCGCGGCGTGTGTCTGTATTAACGGTAGGTGGCTGGCAGTGTGTTGTGCCGCCACGTGCCATTCTCCTCTTGTCGTTGTTGCTCCGGGGCCCGCTATATTGCCCCGGTTTTTTTTCGTCCGGAATTTAAGAACGCCCGAGGTTCATCCTCGCGTACGCCAACTCCCCCGCCCCGGCGCCGCGCCTTCCTCCTGCTAGAATCGTGATTCGCTTTTTCACGCATTCACTGAATCTTCAACCGCAGGCCAGCGCCTTATGTCATCGTCAACACCGATTCCCGCCTCCGCCCCCGCTCATCGCCGAATTCTGGTCACGTCCGCGCTTCCGTACGCGAACGGTCAGATTCATATCGGCCACATGGTCGAATATATCCAGACGGATATCTGGGTCCGGACGCTGCGAATGCACGGTCACGAGGTCTATTACGTCGGTGCCGACGACACCCACGGCACGCCGATCATGCTGCGCGCCGAGCAGGAAGGCATTACGCCGAAAGAGCTGATCGAACGCGTAGGCAAGGAACACAAGCGCGATTTCGACAGTTTCGGCATCTCGTTTGACAACTATTACTCAACCGACGCCGAAGAAAACCGCGTCCTGTGCGAATCCATCTATAAGTCGCTGCAGGAAGCCGGTCTGATCGATGCGCGCGAGATCGAGCAAGCCTACGACCCGGTCAAGGAAATGTTTCTGCCGGACCGCTTCATCAAGGGCGAATGCCCGAAATGTGGCGCGAAGGACCAATATGGCGACAACTGCGAAGTCTGCGGCTCGACTTACCAGCCGCTCGACCTGATCAACCCGTATTCGGTGGTGTCGGGTGCAACGCCGGTCCGCAAGACGTCGACGCACTACTTTTTCCGTCTCTCCGACCCGCGCTGCGAAGATTTTCTGCGCGGCTGGGTCAGCGGCCTCGCGCAGCCGGAAGCCACGAACAAGATGCGTGAATGGCTTGGCGACAAAGGCGAAGCGAAGCTCGCCGACTGGGACATCTCGCGCGATTCGCCCTATTTTGGCTTTGAAATTCCGGGCGCGCCCGGCAAATATTTCTATGTCTGGGTAGACGCGCCCGTTGGCTATTACGCCAGCTTCAAGAACCTGGCGGATGCGCGCGGCCTCGATTTCGAAGAGTGGATCCGGCCGGGATCGAAAACGGAGCAATATCACTTCATCGGCAAGGACATCCTGTATTTCCACACGCTGTTCTGGCCGGCCATGCTGCAGTTTTCCGGTCATAGAACGCCAACTAACGTGTTCGCTCACGGTTTTCTCACCGTCGACGGCGCCAAGATGTCGAAGTCGCGCGGCACGTTCATCACGGCGAAAAGCGTAATCGATACAGGCATCAATCCCGAGTGGCTGCGCTATTACTACGCGGCGAAGCTGAACCACACCATGGAAGACATCGACCTGAATCTCGAGGATTTTCAGGCGCGCGTCAATAGCGATCTGGTCGGCAAGTACATCAATATTGCGAGCCGGGCGGCGGGTTTCCTGATCAAGCGTTTCGATGGCCGCGTGCAGGACAGCGCGATGAATCACCCAATGTTGCAGCAATTGCGGGCGACTATTCCGCAGATCGCGGCGCTATACGAAGCGCGCGAATACGGCCGCGCGCTGCGCACGACCATGGAACTCGCCGATACGGTCAACGGTTATGTCGATACCTCGAAGCCTTGGGATCAGGCGAAGGACCCGGCGAACGCGGCCGCGCTGCACGAAACCTGCAGCGTCAGCCTGGAGGCATTCAGGCTGCTGTCGCTTGCGTTGAAGCCGGTGTTGCCGTTGCTGGCGGAATCGGTGGAAGCGTTTCTCGGCATCAAGCCGCTCGTTTGGGCCCATGCAGCCACGCCGCTCAGCGCTTCGCAGCCGATCAACGCGTATAAACACCTGATGACGCGCGTGGATCCGAAACAGATCGAGGCGTTGATCGCAGCGAATCGTGAATCGGTCGCGCCGGGTCAGGCTGCGGCTTCGGTTGCTGCACCGGCATCGGCGTCGGCGTCGAAGAAAGCCGTGAAGGAAAAAGCGCCGGAAGCAGAAGGCACGATTTCCATCGATGATTTCGCGAAAGTCGATCTGCGTATTGCGAAGATCGTGGATTGCACGGCCGTGGAAGGATCGGACAAACTGCTGCAATTGACGCTGGACGTTGGCGAAGAGAAAACGCGCAATGTGTTTTCCGGCATCAAGTCGGCATACCAACCGAGCGATCTGATCGGCAAGTTCACGGTGATGGTCGCGAACCTGGCGCCGCGCAAGATGAAGTTCGGCCTGTCGGAAGGCATGGTGCTGGCTGCTTCGTCCGACGACGAAAGAGCGGAACCCGGCCTGTATATCCTTGAGCCGCACAGCGGCGCAAAACCGGGAATGCGCGTGAAGTAAAGGCACGGGCTGAGCGAAGACAAGAGCCGTTCAACTGACGTTGAACGGCTCTTTTTTCATCCCTACTTTTCTGAGGGCCGGTTCCTTCGCGCCCACGAATCAAAGCGTCGCGTGTAAAGCAGGTCGAGCCCCTGGAACGTGCCGCCATACGCGGAAACGGACCAGAAACGGGAAAGGCTCAGCGTCATCTTGATGGCGTTGCTTGCGGATTGCAGCCCCTGCTCGTAACCGAGCACGAGCCGTTCATTGATTGCCTTCGAGAGCATCACAACTTGCGGATCGGTCAGCCCGACCTCACTCGTGCCGATGGAAAACTCATCGAGCCCGAAGGTCTGCGCGATGCGCTTGCCGCTTGCGCTTCCAAGCAATGCCAGTGCGTTGGTCATCGCGCTTTGCTGGCCCACGTTGTTGCCCTGGTCCGTGCCATGCCCGAACAGCAGCCACGACAGCTTTTCGTTGTCCGGCACGTTCGGCTCGGAAATCAGCTTGGCGTTGGGCGCCTGCACCGTTCCCGTGACTTGCACGCCCGCTTCGATTTCCTGGTTGCGCCGCATTGCGAGGATGTTGATGCCGGGATTCGTGACCGGGCCGTTGAACGTGAAAAATCCGTTCTCGATGCCAAGTTTCCGCCCGAACGCCGTGTACGTTGAACCCGGCGTGACCCGCACGTTGCCGACCGCGCGCAGCGGCATGTTCGGCGCGCTCATGGCGGTGATGGTGCCGGCGAGACCCAGGTCGGCGCCCGCGCCACGGAAACGGAACCTCTGCCCGAGGTCGATATCGATATTCGCGCGCGGCGCAAACGCCCCCACCGGTTTCTCGCCAGTCGCGATCACATGCTGATCCTCGCCCTTCACCGTGCCGTCGGGACGCACGATCACGACGTCATCGCCAAGCGACGGCGCGGATTGCTCCGGCAAGTCGAAAAGCGCGTGATCGACGGTGAACTTGCCATCGATATTGATGCCGCCCTTCAAACCAGCATTTGCCACCGACGCGCTGCCCGACAATTGCAGTTGCCGGTCCGGCGACGCGAACAACTCAAGCTTGTCCGCAATAATGCTCGCCGTCAGATCCGGCTGATCCTGATCGAGCCGCACCTTGCCGGTTGCGCGCAACGTGCCGCTCGCGCCGTGGAACTCGACCTGCTGCAAATCGACGAGATTTTCCGACAACGCTATACGAATGACGCCGTCCTTCAACTGCACGCCCTGGTCGATCACCGTTACCGAAAGCGCGTCGCCCGTCAGCATGCCGGACACAGTCGGCTTGGCCACGATTCCCGCAATGGTCAGCTTCAGGCCAAGCCGGCCATCGAGCAAATAGGTCGGGCCGATCAGCCCGCCCGTTGTACGCAGCGTCGGCACGCTGGCGTCAATGCTGCCGTTCAGCGGCGCTTCGTCGGACACGGTCAAGACACCGTCGCGCGAAACCAGCGTAGTGTGGACATTGGCGTCGATCACGCCGATACGCGACGCCTGTGCATGCAGCGTAGCGTTAAGCCGGTTGCCGCCGGTGAAATCGGCGCGGGCTGCAATGTCCGTGATGCCGAGCGCAGCGACGCCACGGGCGGCGTCGATGGACACGTCGCCGCCGCGCCGCTTCACTTGCATGTAGCCCGTTGCGGTGGCGCCAAGCGCGAAGTTCCAGTCGCCGTCGAATACGAGATCGGTCTTGATGGGCGGCGGACCACCCATTAGTTCCTCGCGGATTTCGAGCATCCGGAGCACGGAAAGGTTGGTGAGCGATCCCGCGGAACTGATCCTGCCGTTGTCGAACGCGAACGACTTCAGGTCGAGCGCGGCGCCTTCCGCCGACAACCGCGTTGCGCCCAGCGCAATGTGATTCGGGGCGTAGCTCACGGTAAGCGGTGTTTCGAGATTCAGATTCGGCGTGCCTTTATTCGACAACCGCGTGACCGTGCCGTCCCAATGCGCGCCGTCGCGGGCGTCGGTCAGCCGGCCGTTTGCAGCGAGCGTCAGATTGACCGCGTTGCCTCGCAACTTTCCAACGGCCGTTGCGTTGAGCGTGTGATTGGCGCGCGTGCCGTTCAAATTCGCATCGAGACTCGAAAGATCGACGCCGTCAGTGCTGAGATCGCGCGCCTTCAACGTGAAAACCAGCGCTCCGTTGGCGCCATCGCGCGCTTCGGCCCGTCCTTCCGCATGTCCCACGCGATTGGCGCCGAACACCACGCTGTCTGCCTGATAGTTCGCGGCCACGTTCGGATGCGCAAAGGAACCGGTCAGATCGCCGTCCGCCTTGACGAGACCCGCGAGGCCAAATCCCAAACGTTCGAGCTGCGGGGCGTCGATGCGAAAACGCAATCGATCGCTCGGCGTACCGAAACTACCGTTCAGATCCACATTATTTCCCGCGATGGAAAGCGTCGCGTTACTGGGCAGGATGCGCATGCCCACGACCTGAATGGTGCCCGCGCCGGTGAGCGGCAGGTTGTCGTAGACGCTTTCGCCCAGCTTGAATTGCGCTTTGGTAGTGAGCACTGGCGCGAGAACGCCGGTGGCCGAGAGCGTTCCATTCACGCGTGCTTCGATGGTGCGCGGTTTTGCAGCAGGCTTTTTGGCACCCTTCGCGGGCGGCGGCGTTGCGATCAGTTGCTCGGACAACAGCAGCGGATTGAAATCAACAATCTTCGCTTTCACATCGTAGGTCGAATGCACGTCTTTCTTGAGCGCGCCGCTTAATTCAATACGCCCGGTCCCCGCAGTCAACTTCACGTTATCGAAGGCGGTCTGCCTTGCGTCCAGCGTGATCTTGCCTTGCGCGCGCAACGCGGCTTTGGCGTCGTTGAGATCGAGGGTGATGGTCTGCGTGTCGCCGGCAAGCTTGATGCCGATCGGGCCACCAAACTGCGTCGGCCGGATCGTCGATTCGATCTGGCTCAAATCGAGTTTCGCCACTTTCAGGTCGAACTCGCCCTTGCCATCTTTCAAGGCTCCGCCGCCTGTGAGCGTCGCCTCCTTCAAGAGACGCACATTCAAGCCCGAGATGGTCTGCTCGGATGCATCGAGTTTCACGTTCGCACGCGCGTCGATCAGCGGAATCAACTGCTTGTCCACCGTGCCCGGCTTCGCATTCACAATGGAAACGGGCCCGGTCACCACAAGCGCGTTGGGCGTTGCTGGATCGGGCTTCAATTCGGCTCGCAGCGCGAGGTCCGCGAACGGCGCGCTCGCGCTGAACGCCTGCGGATTCACGTGATCTACGCTTACGAGCGCGCGCTTGAGCGGCACCTCGCCAAACGGCTCGGCCTCCACGTGCGCACTGCCCTTCAGCTTCATGCCGCTTGCATCGATATCCGCCGTCAGGTTTTCAAGCGACCCCGCGAGGCGCGCGGCGACCTGCACGGTTTCGTCGCTCACCTTGCCGGAATATCCAAGGTCGCCCGTCAGCGGAAACGGCCGCGCGCCACCATCGAGTTTCAACGCCGCCGTGACAGCACCGAATGGTGTATCGAGGCGCTGGACAGTGGCTGCATGATGGCGTCCGTCGCTATGACCCGAGAGCGCGAGGCGGGAAAACTCCGT
This sequence comes from Caballeronia sordidicola, assembly GCF_001544455.2. Classification (GTDB taxonomy): domain Bacteria; phylum Pseudomonadota; class Gammaproteobacteria; order Burkholderiales; family Burkholderiaceae; genus Caballeronia; species Caballeronia sordidicola. The sequence continues at coordinate 146,691 of NZ_FCOC02000011.1, read as the reverse complement.
GGTCGTCGCGCCTTCGTGCAGGCGCAGCTTGTCGAGCGTGACGTCGCTGATAACAAGCTGGATTGGCAAGCGCAAATCCGTCGGCAACTGGACCGGGCCGCTGCTTTTCTGCGATGGCGCAATCCGGGCGTCGACCGTTCCCACATGCAAATAATCGATGGTGAACCGCAGCGGCGCGCGCGTCAGTTCCCATCGGCCGGAGACGCTGTCCACCGCGATATCCGTACCCGCGCCGTCGAGACTTTTCCAGTGCACGTTGCGCAAACGCAGGCCGGTCGAGATCGCGCCGCCATCGAGCGTACCGCTCAAGCGGCCGCCCAGCAGGGACGTAGCGGCCTGCCACACGTAACGCGTGCCGCGTTCGCTATTCAAGCCGTACAAGATCATTGCAAGGCCAAGGGCGAAGCATAGAACGATGACCAGGACAATGCCGCCCAGCCACTTGGCCAGACGCCGCCAGCCGCCGCGCGGCTTCTTGGGTGCCGGAACGGTGTCAGCAGACGTGTCATTGCCCCGGCCCTCCGAAGGGTCCGCTTGCTCACCAGGGGTTTGGCCGTTGCGTTCCGTCATGCGCGAAAAAACACGTTATGCAAGCTCATCAAAAGGCAATTCCAAGCGTCAGGTACGGACGGATGTCCCGGTTCTTGAAACCATATGCAACGTCCACGTTCACGGGTCCAACCGGACTGCGCCAGCGCACGCCGACGCCCGCGCCGGGTTCGAAGACCCGCTCGCTCCAGGTGTCGGCGGCGGCGCCTATGTCGAAGAAGGCCGCGCCGCCCCAGTCGTGCGAAAACCAGTGCTGATATTCAGTGCTGCCCGTCATCAGATATTTGGTCGGCAACACCGAGCCTCCAACATCGTGACCAATACTTTGATAGCCATAACCCCGTACCGAATTGGCGCCGCCCGCGCGAAACAGCAGCGACGCCGGAATTCCGCTCGACCCGCCCGCCGTGAACACGCCGCCGAACTCCGCCCGGAACACGAACAGGTCGCGCTTGCCAAGCGGCAGATATTGCAGCAGGTTCGTGTAGACACGGCCGAACGTCTGGTCGGTGAGAATGCCCTTGATCGCGAAATCGGCTTCGGCGCGAATCAGGTTGCCCGAGCGCGGAAACAGCGGATCGTCCACGTTGCGGCGCACCCATTGCCACGAAGGTACCAGCGCGCGGCTCGTCGTAGGCGGTCCAACGTTCTGCGTTAGCCGATCGTCATAGAAAAGCAGCGCATACGTGGTGTCGATGTTCTGCAGCGAGCGCGAACGCTGCACGCCCGCGCGGGCGCTGTAGATGCGTGTATCGGACACATTGGTGTTGGTGTACGACGCGAGCACGCTGTTCACCCACGCCCGGTTGCCCGGCGGCATGGCGAGCTGGACCTGTCCATACTGCTGCGTCTGGTCGATACGCCCCGACACCGTGAACGGATAAGCCTTCCCGAACGTGTCCAGATAGCTATAGGCGCCCTGAATGTGCGGCCCGGTATCCGTTGCATAGCCCACGCCGTAGCGCACGCTGTTGTACGGATATTCGCTGACCTTCAGGTGCATCGGCGTTTCGACGGGCTTGGTCACGTCGTTGTCGGCGTCTATGGCAACTGACGCGTAATACGGCGTGTTCTGCAACTGCCGCTGCAATTCGTTCACGCGGGCGATGTCGTAGATATCGCCTTCGTGGATGGGGTTGACGTTGTGGATGATCTGCTCGGGATAACGCCGCACACCCGACACGTCGAGCTTGCCGAAAGTGAAGGTCGGGCCGCTGTCGAACGTCACCGACAAATCCACAATATGTGTGCGCGGATTCACCCGCGCCTTCGATTCCGAAATTTTCGCGCCCAGATAGCGCCGCGACTGGAGCGCTTTCAGCGACGCGTTTTTCGCGTCGTCCCATGCGCCTTGCGAGAAAGGATCGCCCTCGTGGATGGAAAACGCGAAGCGCGCGGTGTTTTCCTGCGCACGATCCTCTTCCGTGATCGCCCCCTTGAAGGTGAGCGAAACGGAAGCCACCTTGGTCTGCGGACCTGGATCGACCGAAATGGTCACGGAGCGCTTGTCGCCGTCGCGTTTGACGTCGGTACGCACGACGGGCGTGAAGTATCCGTCGGTGGCAACGAGATCGCGCACTTCCTGCGGGGTGGCCGTCACAAGGAAATCGAATTGTTCGTCGCTGATGTCGTCGCGTTTCTTGAATCGCGACAAATCCAGATGGTCTTTCAGCAGTGACCGCACGCTGCGGGGTGCATCGATATCCACGTCGTACTTGGCGTGCGCGGGCACCGCAAAGGCGCAAAGCGCCAGCGCGTGGAGCGACCAGACAACGCGACGCACGAATGACGACGCACGGAAAGGCGCGTTCGACGATGCAACCGGCAGCAAGCGCCGCCGCCGATGCTCGGCTTGTCCGCGCCTGAAGCGCAGCAGATCAAACAGGCGCCCCGCCAAACGTGACCTCCGGGTGGAATAAGACAATGTATTAGGCAACGCGGGATTGCTTCCGCCCGAAACGGCGGTGGGTTCAGCAGGCGCTATTTCACCACATCGGCGGCGCCGGCTGTCCCGAAAGCGCTTATTCAACCGATGCGGAGAGTGCTCGGAATTCTTGCGTCGCGGCGGCGCAAAAACAGGCGCAGCGGGCTCCCGGACGCGCTCCGCAAAATGCAGAAGTGCGGCTTGGACGGCTCATTACCGCGCTTGTTCCGCGATTTTGCAATTAATGACAGGGTTTCCACGGACTTGGTGGCTTGCCAGCGATCGAGCCGCTTTTATAGGCCGGATGGCCAACGCCCGTTCTTCCCGCGGGTTTACCGCTCCGCGCCCTGACGCTTGCGGTAAAATTGCATTTGTTCCCGGCGGCGTTTCATCCGAGTTTCACCCGAAATGCCGCTGCGCCCGTTTTTGAATCGCTCTGAGCCAACGGAAGTCGAATCATGTACCAGTCGGACATCACCCAGTTCATCAACAAGCTGAAAGAGCAAAAACCTTCGCTGGAAGACGAACAGCGCAAGGGCCGCGCGCTCCTGTGGGACAAGCAGCCTATCGACCTTGACGAACGCTCGAAACTCAAGACATCGCGTGTCGAGCAAACGTCCTACGTCTATTACCAGAACTTCTGAACGTGAGTTCCGCGCGCGACGCGCAGCACGCTGCGGATCATCCGGGACAGCCGGCGAAGGCTCATCGCGCCGACGACCAATCTGTGGACCGCGCGGGCGATCGCGCCGCTGCGCTCGCCACGCCGGCAACCGACTCCACGCCGAATACCATTGACGGCGTGGCGTTCGCGCATCTGTATGGCGAACCGCTCTGGAAGCTGCCAACTGACCTGTATATCCCGCCGGACGCGCTCGAAATCTTTCTCGAGGCGTTCGAAGGTCCGCTCGACCTGTTGCTGTACCTGATCCGCAAGCAGAATTTCAACGTTCTGGACATTCCGATGGCGGACGTGACGCGCCAGTATCTTGGCTACGTCGACCAGATTCGCGAATCGAATCTGGAACTCGCGGCGGAATATCTGCTGATGGCCGCCATGCTGATCGAGATCAAGTCGCGCATGCTGCTGCCGGTGAAAAAGGCGGATACCGGCGAGGAAGCCGAAGATCCTCGCGCCGAACTCGTGCGGCGCCTGCTGGAATACGAGCAAATGAAGCTCGCGGCGCAGCGTCTGGATCGCATTCCGCAACTTGGCCGCGACTTTCTGCGGGCCGACGTCTACGTCGAGCAAAGTTCGGCGCAACGTTTCCCGGATGTCGATGTCAACGACCTGCGCGCCGCCTGGGCCGACGTCATCAAGCGCGCGCGGCTGGTCGAGCATCACAAGATCTCGCGTGAGGAATTGTCGGTACGGGAACACATGAGCGTGATCCTGCGACGCCTGCAAAACGCCCGTTTCATGGAATTCGGCGATCTTTTCGACCCCTCGCGCGGCGTACCAGTCGTGGTCGTGAATTTCATCGCCATGCTGGAATTGTCGCGTGAGTCGCTGATCGAGATTACCCAGGCCGAGCCGTACGCGCCTATCTACGTGAGACTCGCGTATTCGCCGGCGTGAACGCGAATACCGTCCATCAAGCGCAATATTCCATAACCCTTCCTTTTTTGCCTCATGAGCCGCGTTTTTTGCGCTGCCCGCAAGGAGTCACCCGCTAGATGAAAGTCATCAGCTCAATCCATGAACTGCGCGATCAATTGCGCGGCCAGAACCGAACCGCCTTCGTTCCGACAATGGGCAACCTGCACGAAGGCCATTTGTCGTTGATGCGCCTGGCGCGCCAGCATGGCGATCCGGTTGTAGCAAGCATTTTTGTGAACCGGCTACAGTTCGGGCCGAACGAGGATTTCGACAAATACCCGCGCACGCTGCAAGACGATATCGAGAAGCTTCAGGCCGAGAACGTGTATGTGCTGTTCGCGCCGACCGAGGCGGATTTGTATCCGGAACCGCAGCAATACCGCGTGCACCCGCCGACCAATCTGGGCGACATCCTGGAAGGCGAATTCCGGCCCGGCTTCTTTCAGGGCGTGTGCACGGTGGTGATGAAACTGATGTCGTGCGTGCAGCCGCGCGTGGCCGTGTTCGGCAAGAAGGATTACCAGCAGTTGATGATCGTGCGGCAGATGTGCCATCAATTCGCGCTGCCGACTGAAATTGTCGCCGCCGAAACCGTGCGCGACACCGACGGACTTGCGCTCAGTTCGCGCAATCGCTTTCTGGCAGCGGCCGAGCGCGCCGAGGCGCCAGTACTGGCGCAAGCCTTGAATCGCGTGCGCGACGCCGTGCTGTCGGGCAATCGCGATTTTGCATCGATTGAGAAAGAAGCCGTGGAATCGCTTGCCCAGCGGGGCTGGAAGCCGGATTACATCGCGGTGAGAAAGCGTGTCGATCTGCTGCCGCCCGGCCCTGCGGACACTGCCGCGCCGCTCGTGGTGCTGGCCGCGGCCAAACTCGGCACCACGCGCCTTATCGACAACCTGGAAATCTGAACGAGGAACGCATGCAGCGAACGCTGTTGAAATCGAAGATTCATCGCGCGGCAGTCACGCATTGCGAACTGCATTACGAAGGCTCGTGCGCAATCGACGAAGACCTGCTGGAGGCAGCGAATCTGGTCGAGAACGAGCAAATAGATATCTGGAACGTGAACAACGGTGAGCGGCTGACGACCTACGCCATCAAGGGCGAGCGCGGAAGCGGCATGATTTCGCTGAACGGCTCGGCGGCGCGGCGCGCGCAGTTGGGCGACCTGGTGATCATCGCGGCGTTCGCGCTCGTGGACGAAACCGAACTGAAAGCAGGCTGGAAGCCGGATCTGGTTTTTGTCGATGAAAAAAATCGCATCAAGGGCAATCGCGATCACGTGCCAACGCAGAACTGGACTTGAATCAGCGGCATAACCCGCACAATGAAACGCCGGTCGGCTGCAAAAGCCACCGGCATTTTTTTTCGGCTAAAAACCTACTTCTTCGATACCCACTCAATAATCGGTTGCCACTGCTCGAGATCCTTCTCCACCCGGCTTCGCGCCACATCCCAGATGGTCAGGCCGTGCGCGGCGGCTTGCACGTAGTTTTGGGTATCGCGCAGATAACCGAGCACCGGCAAGTCGAGCCCTTCAACGAACCGGTGCAGTTGATCCGCTGATTTCGTGCGGGCGTCTACGCGCATTCCCACTACGCCGACTTCGATACTGCCCTTGCGGATAGCCTTTTCCTTCTGCAGACGAACGAGAAAATCCTGCGTGGCGAGGATATCGAACATGGATGGCTGCAGCGGCACGATCACCTTGTCCGCCAGTTCCAGCGCGAGCGCGAGCCGTGTGCCGTGAATCCCGGCCGGGGTATCGATGACCGCTTTTTCCAGGCCTTTCGGCGGCTTGGTCGGTGCGTCCACGTTGGTGGTCCACTCTTCGATCTTCGGCAGCATGTCGGAGCGCAGGCCAAGCCAGCCGTGCGCCGACTGCTGTTTGTCCAGGTCCGCGAGCGCGACCCATTCACCGTTCGCCGCGAAATAACCAGCCAGATTCGTCGACAGCGTGCTTTTGCCCACGCCGCCCTTGGGATTTGCCACCACGATCACCGTCATAGATCCATTTCCACGTGTTTTGCCGGTGCGACGGGTCTGAAAACCTGGCCGCTCCGTAAGCGCTGTAATAAGTGAAAAGTTCGAGCCGTTGATACTATCGGATTTACTTGTTTCAATCCACGCACCTGTCAAAGACCCGCCTCTTCAGCCTAAGGATCATCCGAAATGGCAGCACTTCGCCCCGATGTCACCCTTGAACACTTGCGCAAACGCCAGCGCGGCACGCTGCCCGATTTACTGGGCGTGGAAGTGGTATCGGTGGAAAGCGGCGCGCTCACCGGCACGCTCGCCATCCGTCCGGAAGTGCTCGCACCCAACGGTTTCCTGCATGCGGCGACCGTGGTCGGGCTGGCGGACACGTGCTGCGGCTATGCTTGCCTCGCGCATTTGCCCGAAGGCGCCAAGAATTTCACGACCATCGAATTGAAGAGCAATCACGTGGGAACCGCGCGCGACGGCGTGATTACCGCGAAGGCGACAGCCGTGCATCTCGGACGCAGCACGCAGGTCTGGGACGCGATCGTGACGAACGGCGAGGGGAAAACCATCGCGCTGTTTCGATGCACGCAGATGATCCTGTATTGAGTCCGCAGCGGCCTTCAGCCGAATAACGCCGCGAGCGCTTCGAGGTCCAGCGATTCCCCGAGGGTATCGGCAAGACGGTCCAGCGAGGCCTCGCGCAGTGCCGGGTAGTCGAGCTTCTGCGCGTCGCGCAAACCGGCCCATTCGAGCAGCGCCGCGCAGGCTTCGGGGGTATCGAAGATGCCATGAAGGTAGGTCGCGGCGATCTGGTTATCGGCGGAGATGGCGCCGTCCGGGCGCTCGCCTTCCAGCATGACGGCCGGCCGGGCGAGCGCCACGCCCGACGTGCGGCCCATGTGGATTTCGTAGCCGCGAACTGGTGACGGCGCGCCGCCAATGGTCAGCCGGCCGCTCACGTTATCGAGCAGTTTGTCGGCGGTCAGCGTGGTATCGAGTTCCAGCAGTCCCAGGCCGATCACGCAGCCGGCGGGGCCTTCGAAACCGTTGGGGTCATCGATCGAACGGCCCAGCATTTGCATGCCGCCACAAATTCCCAGGACTTTGCCGCCGTATCGAAGATGCCGTTCAATCGCCCTGTCCCAGCCGTTTTCGCGCAGCCACGCCAGATCGCGCTGCACGCTTTTCGATCCCGGCAGCACGATCAGATCGGCCGGCGGCGGCGCGGTCCCGGCGCGCACGTATGAAAAATCCACTTGGGGATGCGCGCGCAATGCATCGAAATCGGTGTGATTGCTGATGCGCGGCAACGCCGGAACGATCACTTTCAGCACCTCGGCACCGTCGCCGCGCGTGTGCAACTGGCTCGGCAGCATATCCTCGGCGTCGAGCGTAAGCCCGTGCAGGTATGGCACGACGCCCAGCACCGGCTTGCCGGTCTGCGCTTCGAGCCAGTCCAGACCGGGTTGCAGCAAGCTGATGTCGCCGCGAAAACGGTTGATCGCGAAACCGCGAACGCGCGCCCGCTCGGACTCTGACAAACACGCGAGCGTCCCGAGCAAATGCGCGAACACGCCGCCACGGTCTATATCCGCCACCAGCACGACCGGGCAATCCGCGCGCTCGGCAAAACCCATATTGGCAATGTCCCGGTCCCGCAGGTTCACTTCGGCCGGACTTCCTGCGCCTTCCACGATGATCGCGTCGAACCGTTGCTGCAGGCGGCCGTATGAGGCGAGCACGGCATCGAAGGCGATGGTTTTGTACGCGTGGTACGCGCGGGCGTCGAGATTGGCGTGCGCGTGGCCGTGGATGATCACCTGCGCGCCACGATCGCTCGTTGGCTTGAGCAGCACGGGATTGAAGTCGATTTCGGCATCGACACCCGCCGCAATCGCCTGCAATGCCTGCGCGCGGCCGATTTCGCCGCCATCCACGGTGACCGCGCTGTTGAGCGCCATGTTCTGCGGCTTGAACGGCGCGACCTTCATCCCGCCGCGCCGCGCCAGCCGGCAAAGGCCCGCGACCAGCGTGCTTTTGCCGGCGTCGGAGGTCGTGCCCTGGATCATCAGCGTGCCGCGCGGTGCGAATTGCATGGTGGTTGCCGGTTTAACGGAAGCCGCTATGGTAGCGCCCGCCGGTACAATATTGCGATGACTTCACCCGACCTCACCTTCATTCTCGGCGGCGCACGTTCGGGCAAGAGCGCGTTTGCCGAACGGATTGCCGCTGAAAGTGGTCTGCCCGTCACTTATGTGGCCACCGCGCGCATCGACGAAAACGACAGCGAATTCGCGGCGCGCGTGGCGTTGCATCGCGAACGTCGGCCGGCGCATTGGGCGCTGGTCGAAGCGCCGCTGGATCTTGGGCGCGCGCTGCGCGAGCTGGATCGCGAGGGACATGTCGTGCTGATCGACTGCCTGACGCTGTGGCTTGCCAACCTGCTTTTCCCCGCCGATGGAACCACGCCCGACGGCCCGCCGCTTCAAGCATTCAGCGCCTTCGACGCCGCCCTCTCACACGTCAAGGGAAAAGTGATCGTGGTGAGCAACGAGATAGGACTTGGCGTCGTGCCCATGGGCTCCGTCACGCGTCTCTATGTGGACGAACTCGGCCGCCTTAACCAGCGCGTCGCCGCCGCGAGCGCGCATGTGACCATGATGGTGGCAGGCCTGCCACTCATGCTCAAGGGCTGACATGGCGCTGCTCTCCTTTTACGTCACGGCAATGCTCGCCATAGCGGGCGTGGTTATCGACAGGATTTTTGGTGAACCCGCAACGCGTCACCCGCTGGTTGCGTTCGGACGGCTGGCGACGCGCATTGAAGCCCGGATGAACACGGGATTCCGGGCGCGGCCAGCAGGAATCCTCGCGTGGTTCGCGGCTGTCGTGCCGCCCGTTTTGATCAGCTGGATTCTAGTGAGCGTGCTGCCCTTCGCCGCTGCCTGCGCCGTGCACGTCGCGCTCCTGTGGTTCGCGCTCGGCGCGAAAAGCCTGCGCGATCACATCGTGCCGATCGCCCGCGCGCTCGGCCGCGGCGATCTTGCGCAAGCGCGTACGCTGACGGCGCGCATCGTATCGCGTGAAACCGCCAATGCCGACGAAGCCGCGCTTTCACGCGCCGCCGTCGAATCCGCGCTGGAAAACGGCAACGATGCGATCTTCGGCGCGCTCTTCTGGTTCGTGATCGCGGGCGGTCCGGGCGCGCTGATGTTCCGGCTCGCCAACACGCTCGACGCCATGTGGGGTTACAGGACGCCGCGTTATCTGCGCTTCGGCTGGGCGGCCGCCCGTTTCGACGATGTCCTGAACTACGTGCCCGCGCGGCTCACGGCGGCAAGCTACGCCCTTCTCGGCGATACCCGCACGGCGTGGAATTGCTGGCGCACGCAAGCGCCGCTGTGGGACAGCCCGAACGCGGGACCGGTCATGGCGTCGGGCGCGGGGAGCTTGAACGTGCTGCTCGGCGGCGCCGCGATGTATCACGGCACACTCGAAACGCGGCCGGTGCTGGGCTTCGGCATGACCGCGACGCCGCAGCACGTGGTCGCGGCGCTGCGGCTGGTCGATCGGACGACGCTGCTCTGGCTCGTGTTGTTGCTGGTGCTGGCTTTCATGAGCGTGGGGCTTCATGGCTGAACCGGTCCGACACGGCGGAAACTTGCACGAAGCGGCGCGCCGGTATGGAATCGCGCTCGGCGACTGGCTGGATTTGTCGACGGGAATCAATCCGCGCGCTTATCCGGTTCCGGCTGTTCCCGCCGATGCATGGCGCCGCTTGCCCGAAGATGCCGATGGTTTCGCCGAACTCGCGGCGGGCCACTATGGCGCGCCCGGCGCGTTGCCTGTCGCCGGGAGTCAGGCCGCGATCCGCGCGTTGCCTGGACTGCTCCGAAAAGGCGTCGCGGCGGTCGCGCCGCTGACTTACGGTGAATACGCGCCGGCGTTTCAACGCGCGGGGCATCGGATCGTGCCGCTCGATGTGACGTCCGGCGATCTGCCCGAAGATGTCGATCACGTAATCGTTTCGAATCCTAACAATCCGACGGCCGAGCGTATAGAACGAGATGTCTTGCTGGGTTGGCATGAACAACTGACAGCGCGCGACGGCACCTTGATCGTCGATGAAGCTTTCGCAGACGCTTATGACAATGCTTCTCTCGCGGCGGAAACCGCGCGCGAGGGATTGATCGTGCTGCGTTCGGTTGGCAAGTTCTTTGGGCTGGCGGGGATTCGCGCGGGCTTCGTCCTGGCCGCGCAACCTCTGCGCGATGCGTTGAACGACACGCTCGGCGCGTGGACGGTGAGCGGTCCGGCGCGCCACGCGGTGTCCGCTGCTTTCAACGACCGCGCGTGGCAAACGGCAACGCGCGAAACGTTGGCACGCGATAGCGCGAGGCTTGCGGCATTGATCCGTGCTCTCGGTTTCGATCCCCATTCAACGCCGCTTTTCGCATGGTTCGAGACGGCGAACGCCGCGGATTTGCAGCACGCGCTGGCCGTACAAGGGATCTGGACGCGGCTTTTCGAACATGGCGCATCGCCGAGTTTGCGGATCGGGCTGACAGGATCGGACGCTCAATGGACCCGGTTTGAACACGCGTTCAAAACAGCCGTGCTGCAGGTAAAGGCATGACCTTTCGCTCGCTTGTTGCGCTGTTCCTTTTTGCTGCTTCCTTCCAAGCGCACGCACTCACCGTCACCGACGACGCCGGCACAGCCGTCACGTTGAGCGCTCCGGCGCAGCGCATCGTCAGCCTCGCGCCGCACGTCACCGAACTGCTCTTTGCTGCGGGCGGCGGCGATCGCATTGTCGGCGCGGTGAACTACAGCGATTACCCGCCGCAAGCCAGATCGATACCGCGCGTAGGCGACAATAAATCGCTCGACCTCGAACGCATCGTCGCGATGAAACCCGATCTGATCGTCGTGTGGCGGCATGGCAATGCGTTGCGGCAACTCGACAGATTGGGCGAACTGCACGTGCCGCTGTTCTTCAGCGAGCCGCACACACTCGACGACATTCCCGCGACCATCGATAAACTCGGCGTCCTGCTCGGCACGTCGACTGAAGCGAACACCGCGTCGAACGCGTTTCGCCGTGACATCGGCAACTTGCGAACGCGTTATGCAACGCAATCGCCCGTAAGCGTGTTCTATCAGGTCTGGGATGATCCGCTGATGACGCTAAACGGTTCGAACACGGTCAGCGAAGTCATTGAACTCTGCGGCGGCCGCAATGTTTTTGCCGGCTTGAAACCGCTCGTGCCGACACTCTCGACCGAAGCCGTACTTGCCGCCGACCCGGAAGCCATCGTCACCGCAACACAGGGCGCGACGAAATCGGAGCGCGCGTTGCCGTCGCTGGAAACATGGCGCAAATGGCCTTCCATGAAAGCAGTCGCGCGCGGCAACCTGTTTGGTATCGACGGCGATTTGATCAACCGGCCGACACCGCGGCTTGCGCTTGGCGCGGCAGCCTTATGCGAGGATCTCGCCGCGGCCAGAGTGCGGCGTCCGAAGTAGGTTCAGGCGTTCCATCGCACGAGAAGCCATTGGCCGCGCGCGCGCCTGAGCCACACGATCGCGCCGAAATCCAGCGGCCATTGAATGACGTTTGCACGCGCGATGCCAAGAAGATGCCCTGTCATGACGCGCATGACGCCAGCATGAGTGATGACGTGAACCGGACCTTCGTGATCAGCCGTACAAACCGAATCCGCCCAACCGGCAACCCGCTTTGCAAACTGCGCGACACTCTCGCCGCCATGCTCGCGCGCGTGCTCCAGATCGGCCGCCCATGCATCGAGCATCGCGCGATCCAGGCCGTCCCATCGCTGCCCTTCCCATGCGCCGAAATCGAGCTCCTGCAAGCGTGCATCGGAGGCGTGGACGGGGCCTAATGCTTCAGCTAACAAGCGGCATCGGCTCAAGGGGCTTGTGTATAAACCGCCGCTGGCGTCGGGCACTTTCAGCGTCTGCAAACGCTCGCTCAGCAGACGCGCGGATTCGGCGGCGTTCGCACGAAGCGGAACATCCGTGCGGCCATAGCAAATCCCGGCATCGATACCCACCGCCGGATGACGAATCAGGACGAGATCCATGCGAGTCCGATCAGGTAGATTGCGAGTTCAAAAAGCTGCTGCGCGAAGCCGAGGCAATCGCCGGTATAGCCACCGATGCGCCTGACAAAATACCGCCCGATAAAAAACCTCATCGCGCTCAGCGCCACGATCGTCACGCAGCCAAGCCGCCAGTCGGGCCAGAACAACCAGGGCAATCCGATCACCGCCGCCAACGTGAATGCGCCCGAACTCATCTTCTGCGCAACCGGTTTCGCCTTGCCTTCGGCACGGACGTAATCGAGCGTGCAGAGATAACTGATCGCAAACGTGCGGCTTGCGGCGTGCGCGGCGACGATCATCCAGGCGGTACGTAAAGGCAACATTGAAGCCAGCGTCTGCCATTTCAAAGCCAGCGCCACGATCAACGCAATCGCCCCGAACGCGCCAATGCGCGAGTCGTGCATGATGCGCAGCGTGTCGTCGCGGGTATAAGCGCCGCCGAACGCATCGGCGCAATCCGCCAGCCCGTCCTCATGGAACGCGCCGGTTATGAGCAGCGTTGCCGCCATCGATAACAACACGGCCACGCCCGCTGGAAAAACTCGCAATGCAGCGAGATAAACCACTGCGCCAAAGCCGCCAATCAACACGCCGATCAACGGAAAATAGCGTGCCGCCGCGTTCAGATAATCCGCCTCGAAGCCGACCCAACGCGGCACCGGCACGCGGGTGAAATACCCGAGCGCGGTGAAGAAATATCGAAGTTCCCGCGAAGGGCGGTTCATGGGCGCGTCACGCGGTCTTGTCGGAAACGCCGGCCGATTCGAAGCTCGCCATCTCGTTGATGAACGCCACCGCCGCGCGCAACAACGGCAACGCGAGCGCCGCGCCGGTTCCTTCGCCAAGCCGAAGCCCAAGCTGCAGCAAGGGCTTTGCGTCGAAATAGTCGAGCATCCGCCGATGCCCCGTTTCATCCGATGCATGCGCGAACACGCAGTAATCGAGCACGGCAGGATTGATTGCGTGGGCGACGAGCAGCGCCGACGTCACGATAAAACCATCCACCAGAATCGTCATCCGCGCTTCGGCCGCCGCGAGAAAACCGCCCACGATCATCGCGATTTCAAAGCCGCCGAAGGTCGCGAGCGTATCGACTGGATCAGCGGACACAGCGTGCTTTTTCAACGCCGCTGCGAGCACGTCGCGCTTGCGGTTCAGGCCGGCGTCGTCGAGTCCGGTGCCGCGCCCAACGCACGCATCTATTTCTACCGCACAGATACGGCTCATCAAGCACGCCGCCGCCGATGTATTCGCGATGCCCATTTCACCGAAGCCGATCACATTGGTGCCAAGCGCCGCGTGATACCGCACGCGTTCTGCGCCACGCGCGATGGCCTGCAACGCCTCGTCGCGCGTCATGGCAGGTTCGTGGGCGAAGTTGCGCGTGCCGCCGCGGCGGATGGCGGCGTCGACAAACCCTTCGGCCGGCGGCAATGCGCTCGCCACGCCCGCGTCCACGACTTCGAGCGTCATGCCCGATACCTTCGACAACGCGTTGATCGCCGCCCCGCCCGCGACGAAATTCGCGACCATCTGCACGGTCACTTCTTGCGGAAACGGACTTACGCCTTCGGCTGCAATGCCGTGATCGCCGGCGAAAACGATCATGACCGGCCGCTCGATACGCGGGCGCGCCGTCCGTTGGATCAGCCCGATCTGAAGGCCAAGCGATTCCAGCCGGCCAAGGCTTCCGGGCGGTTTTGTCTTGGTATCGATGACATGTTGCAGCTCTGCTGTCGCCGACCGGTCGAGCGGTTCAGCGCGGGGAAATGTGTCGGGCATGGTCGGGTCAGGGTGATTTGAACATTGGACGCAGGGCGGGCACGAGCGCTTCGTGTCCGTCCTGCTGGATCAAGGTTAGCGGATAACCAAATGCGGCGCCGGCGCGCTCGGGCGTAAGGACCTCGCGCGCGAGGCCTGCGTGCGCGTGGCCAGCGCCATCGAGCAGCAAGGCGTGCGTGGCGAAACGCCGGGCAAGGTTCAAATCGTGGCACGAGAAAATCACGCTGCGTTCGCGAGTCGTGACCCACGCGCTCAACGCTTCGAGACAATCGATCTGATGATGCAGGTCGAGATGCGAGAGCGGTTCATCGAGCAATAAAAGCGGCGCCTCCTGGCATAAGGCCGCGGCCAGTGCAACGCGTTGACGTTCGCCGCCGGAAAGCGACTGGATATCGCGTGACGCAAATGCGGCAAGGCCCAGCGTTTCCAGCGCCCCGTGCGCGGCCGCACGATCCGCGTCGCTCTCCCAACCCCAGCCGGTCAGATGCGGAAAGCGGTTGAGCATGACCGTATCGAGAACGCTCGCGCTGAATGCATCGTGCGAAGCTTGAGGCATCAACGCGCGGCGACGCGCCAGATCATTCGAGCGCCATTCGCGAAGCACGCGTCCATCGAGGGAAATCGATTCCCCGGCTTCCTTCAATAACCCCGCAAGCGCCGATATCAAGGTTGTCTTGCCCGCGCCATTCGGCCCCGCGATGCACCACATTTCGCCGGGCGCGAAAGTCTGCGTGAGCGCTGCGACCAGCACGCGATCCCCTGCGCGCAAGGTAAGCCGGTTGACGTGAAGTCCGTTCATCGCACGCGCCTCAGCAACATCCACAAGAATACCGGCACGCCGACCAGCGCCGTGATGACGCCCACTGGCAACTGAGCGGGCGCGATCACGGTGCGCGCGATCAGGTCTGCGCCCATTACAGCAAAGCCGCCCGCGAGCGCGGATGCAGGCAGCAACATGCGCTGATCGTTACCGAACGCGAGCCGCAAGACATGCGGCACCACGAGCCCGATAAAACCAATCGTCCCGGCGGTGGTAACAGCGGCAGCAGCCGCGAGCGACGCAACCAGATACACGCGCAAGCGCAAACGCACGACGCGCACGCCGAGCGCTTCGGCGGCAATATCGCCGCGCAGCAGCACGTTGAGTTGCGGCGCCGCGGGCACGATCGCGATCAGCGCGATCACCAAGGCAATCATCCCGGGCCAAGGCATTGCAACGCCGTTCAGGTCGCCGGTCAGCCAGAACACCATGCCGCGCAGGCGGTTCTCGGGCGCAATGGCAAGCATCAGCGTGATCGACGCGCCCCAACCCGCCGCGATCACCGCGCCGGTGAGCAACAATCTCGGCGATGCATCCTGCGGTTCGCCACGCCATAACTCTCGCCGGGCAAGGCCGAGGACGAGCAGTATCGATAAAAACGCGCCGGCGAATGCGGCAACGTCGACACTCCACCATGACATCGAAAACAGCATGGTGGCGAGCGCGAACGCCGCCGCGCCGCCGGATACACCCAGCACATACGGTTCGGCCAGCGGATTGCGCAGCAGGACTTGCAGCAGCGCGCCGGCCATCGCGAGCAACGCGCCGGATGCAAAGCCGCCAAGCGCGCGCGGCAAACGCAGGCTACGCACGATTTCGTCGAGCACGTCATTACCCGGCGATACAAGCGCATGCATGACGCGCGCGGGCGACACGGGCACGCTTCCAATTGCCAGCGACGCAATCAGCACGGCCGCCGCCGCGAAGGCGAGCGCGATCCAGATCATGAAGGCGCGTTGGGCGGCCATGCGCGGGGCGGCCATCCGTAGGGCGGCCATCCGCGGGGCGTTATCGCGCTTCACCGCTGTTGCCAGCCGAGCGTGATATAGGCGCCGCGCCGTGGCGTGTTGTACGAATACGCAAGCTGATAGTCCTTGTTGAACAGGTTGTCGATGCGCGCGCCGACGTACCACGACTTCGTGATGTCATATCGCGCCGACAGATTCACCAAACCATAACCGCCGAGCGTGGAATCGAAGTCCTCGCGTGCGCCGCTCGTGATCCATTCGCCGCCAACGCGCCAGCCGCCTATCGACCGGTTCACGGCGAGCGTCGCAAAACGCCGGGCGCGGCGCGTGAGGTCCTGCTGATTGGTTTCATCGACAGGATTTTGCAGCGTGAACGACGCGCGGACATCCGTGCGTCCCACATGCCCTTGCCACGATCCTTCAAGCCCCTGCACCTTCGCGCGCCCCACATTCTGCGCGATAAAAAAGCCGCTGCCGTCCGACACGTAGTCGATCAGGTTCGTGTAACGCGTCTGGAATGCGGTCAGCCGCAGGATTCCCACCGCGCCCGATGCATATTGCAACGCGCCTTCGACCGAGTGGCTGCGCTCGGGTTGTATCGATGGATTGCCGCTGAACGGATAGTACAGATCGTCGAAGCTCGGCGCGCGGAATGCATCGGAATAGCTGAGCGTGGCTTTCCAGTGGGCATCGAAATAGTAGCCGTAGCCGAGGTAATAACTATTGGCGCCGCCAAAATCCGAATACTGGTCGCGCCGCACGTTCGCCTGAAATTGATTCGCGCCGAAGTTGCCCACGTAACCCGCGAAACCCGAATTCACATGGCGATCCGGCGCGGTGAGCTGATCCGAATCCAGCGTCTGGTCGAGATGTTCATAGCCGAACACAAACTTGTGATCCGGCGTCAGCGCGAGATCGTTCTGCCAGGTGTATTGCCGGTTTTCAGAATTGAACTTGCTGTTGTAGACGCCGTTCAACTCCGTGTTCGCACGATCCTGCCCCTGCGCCACGGTGAAATGCGTGGTCCAGTTATCGGTGATCTTGCCGTTCGCAAACACCGAAGTAGAGCGCACGCGGTTGTGCGATTCGTTGTCGTCGGTGGGCAGGCCGAAAGCGTTGTCGAAACTATTGATACCGTTCGATTGCAGGAAGCGCACGCCCGCGTCCCATTTGCTCGAGAACTGGTGCCGCAACGTTGCCGACACGCTCTCGTTGAGATAGCCGTTCGCGTTCGGGTTCACATTCGGCGAGGTTGCCGGATCGATCGATGAAAACCCGTCCGTCTTTTCGCGCGAGAGCGTCACGCTGAAGGTGGTGCGGCCGTCTTTATCGAGCGCGCCGTTTGCGCCAACCTGCTGGCGCTGCGTGTGATAGCTGCCTACCTCGGTCTCGAAGTTGAAGCGCGGCGGATGATCGCCGCCGTCCTTCGTGAAGATCTGCACGACGCCGCCCACCGCATTCGATCCGTACAGCGCCGACACATTACCGTTCACCACTTCCACGTGGTCGATCTGATCGAGCATGAGTTGCGAGAGTTGCGCGGCGCTCAGTCCGGCGGATTCCACCCGCACGCCATCGATCAACACGAGCGACTGCGCCGACGACGCACCGCGCAAGAACAAGCTCGCGCTCGAACCCGGGCCGCCGTTGCGCGTGATCTGCGCGCCTGCGCCGAGCGCGAGCAGGCCGGCGACGTCGGTGGCGTTGGTATCGGCGATATCCTGCTGATCGAAAAGCGTTGTCTGCGCGATGGAATCGGCGAGTTTTTGCGGCGCACGAGTCGTCGTCACCACGACGGGCGCAAGCGTGACAGGTTCGCTGGAACCCACGGTAGTTGCCGATACGGACTGGGCACTCGCGACAACGGGTAAACTGCCGCAAAGCAGCAGCACGGCGCGGGTAATGGGTGAAACCATGATGTAGGACGATCCGGTAAATGCATGCGCGACCCGCTCCCCGCAAGTCCATGCGTGACGAGCACGGCCGCGAGGCGATGCTCTCCCCGAGGCCGGTATCCGGGCTGACGACGCGTCGGCCCGCCTTCCCGCGCCAAAGGCGCAGTGGCATAAGCGTGGCGTCCGTGCCATTTCGAGTCGTGAAATGCCGTTGAAATGCCGCGAGGCGGCCGGACGTTACGCGTGGGACCGGCTTGCAACTTGCGTTGCGGTCGCTTACCGTTGCGGGGGCAGCGCAGGTTGGCGCGGTCCAGGCGGACCTTGCTCCCTGCTTCCCGTTTAACTGCGCATGCTGGATCAAGCGTGCGCGAGCACCAAGGTGGCGCGAGTTTAAGAGCGGCGCGCGAACCCGTCAAGAAAGCGGGAACATGCCGCCGTGCGGGACATTGCCGCATTTGATCGGGCGTTCGATTCACCCGTGTTTTCATGCGGTCCGACAAGTTTCGAACAAACTTGAAGCGGTACTTTGAAAAGCGTCGATTGGCTCGCCGTCACGCAGTCAATGGCGGCGGAATTTAACTGGATAAATCATTTCCCCTTACGAATAAAGGCTCGCGCCAATGCATTGACTTCCAACTGCTGTTACGTCTGGAAACGAACCAAATTTCTGAAGCGCCAGCGAAGCGCGCTAAAATGCGAGGTCTTAAGAGGACGCAGCACATGCTCAACGAACTCGAATCACTGTCACAAAATATTGGCCGGCTGATCAAGATCAGCGAACGCCATCATCAGGCGCATGACGCAATTGCCCAGCAACTCGACCAGTTGCGCGCGGAGTTTGCGGGTGCGCAGAAAGAACTCGCGCAAATGCGCGAGGAACGCGACGCCCTGATGGCGGAGCGTGATTCGTTATCGGCGAAAATCGACGATGCGCAAGTTCGTCTCAACGCAATTCTCGAAAAATTGCCGCGCGCGAAAAGCGCACCCGAGCCGGATAACCAGCTTGCCCTTTTGCCTCCTGATGCCAGCATCGAACCGGACACCGCCGAAGCGGCGCACGGCGCGTTGCACGAGGAATCACACCATCACGGAGAAAAGGCATGACGACCAAGCAGATCGAGGTATCCATTCTTGGCGCGCCGTACCGCCTCGCTTGCTCGCCAGAAACGGAAGGTGCACTGCGTGAAGCGGTTGCGCGCGTGGACGCGGAAATGTCGAAGGTGCGCAATGCAAGCAGCGTGCGTGGCATGGATCGGATTGCGGTAATGGCGGCGTTGTCGCTTGCGTCGGAATTGCTCAAGTTGCAGAACAGCGTGCGTCACGGCGAAGCGTTCCCTGCCGAAGAAATTCGCCGCACCATGCATCAAATGAATGAACAGCTTGGCGTGGTGATTTCACAATACGAAGCGCAGTGAATTCCAGCGTGCACATGTTTGCTAACGCTTGGGGCGCATGTGATGTCGTGGACGTTATTGCATTGCGCACACGGTTCGACGCCATGCAATCGACATAAAGTTTTCCTGTATCAGTGCTGCATCGTCGGGACGATTGGTGTACAGTGATTGCTCCCTGCCTGGTTTGCCAAGGTCATATATTCCTTGAACCAATGCCATTGTGCACGGTTGTGGGATCTTGTAGCACTGGCGAGCGCGTCACTCTGTCTGATGAGCCCAAGGTGTTGCTTACTGCGACCAATCTTGAACCCAGGTTCAGGATGCCGGCCTAGCGGCTTGGGCGGGGACCTGATTGAGCAGCATGTGCGAAGTTGCGCGCAAGGCTGCACGTAACATGCTTGACCCAAGTGAACGGCGTCGGAAATTTCCGATGCCGTTTTCTTTTGTACGGGTGTGCTGTGAACATTCAAGCAGCGCATCTTTTTCCGCGAGCCACGTTCATGCGCTATTGGCTGATGAAGTCGGAACCGGACGAAGCGAGCATCGACCATCTCGCGCATGCTCCGAAAAAAACCTTGCCCTGGACTGGCGTGCGCAATTACCAGGCGCGCAACTTCATGCGCGACGGCATGCAGATCGGCGACGGCGTTCTCTTTTACCACTCGAGTTGTCCGCAGCCGGGCATTGCCGGTATTGCGAAAGTATCGTCCGCGGCTTACCCCGATCCCACGCAGTTCGATTCATCCAGTCCTTACTACGATCCAAAGTCATCGCCGGAAAAGCCACGGTGGCTTCTTGTCGATGTTCACTTCGTCAAGAAGACACCGCTCATCCCGCTTTCCGCGCTTCGCGATCACGCAGAGCTTGCCGACATGCAGGTGCTTGCGCGAGGCAATCGTTTATCGATCACGCCTGTGACCGAGGCGCAATGGCGCTTTATCACCGAACATTTTTTGTAACGTCATTAAAGGAAACTGAAGGGAACTTCGTGAGCACGTGCGTCAACTAAGCATCGGTCACAATGACGTGCACTCATGCATACGGAGTTAATCGATGACAAAGAAAAACACCACTTCGGCACTCGCGGCCATTGCCCTTCTTGCAGGCGCTGCCATGGCGCAGGGCGCGTCCGCGCAAAACGTGGTGACGCAGGCGCAGCCTTCGGGCGTGTTGTCGCTTTCTGCGCAAGCAAGCGAAGACGTGCCGCAGGACGTCGTTGATATCACCTTGTTTTACGAGCAGGAAGCGAAGGACGCGGCGTCATTGACGAGCGTGCTCAATCAGCGCGCCGACGCCGCGCTGCGCATGGCGAAGGGCGTCGAAAACGTGACGGCCCATAGCGGCGCGTTCACCGTTTATCCATCGACGGATCGCGATGGCCGTATTTCCGCGTGGCGCGGTCGCACGGAAGTCGTGCTGGAATCGAAGGACTTTACGGCCGCAACGAAGCTCGCCGGGAAAATGAGCGATTCCATGCAGGTGGGCAGCGTGACCTTCTCGTTGTCGCCCGAGGCGCAGCGCGAGGCGGAGCAAAAGCTTTCCACGCGGGCAATCGCTTCGTTCAAGCAGCAGGCGCAGGCTTCGTCGCAGGCGTTCGGCTATAGCGGCTATGCAATTCGTGAAGTGAATATCGGGCATAACGGCTCGTCGCCGCGACCGGTGATGATGATGGCAGCCAGGAGCATGAGCGCAGACGCAAAGATGGCCGCGCCCATGGCGCTTGAAGCGGGCACGTCGACCGTGACCGTGAATGTGTCCGGGTCGGTGCAGATGAATCGTTAAACGCGTCGGCTTGACGGTTTAATAGAGCATTGGTAACGCGTTAAAAAGCCTCGCTCCGCGCGAGGCTTTTGTCGTTCTGCGCGAGTTGATTCGGCAATCAGGATACTTTCGCGGGTTTTGAAGGCATGGCGCGTTCTCTCTTATACGACCAGATCAGCAAACCAATTCCCACGATAATCATTGGCAGGGAAAGCCATTGGCCCATCGATAGATTTGCAGCCAGCAAGCCGAGATAATCATCCGGCTCGCGAGCAAACTCCACGGTAAATCGCGCGACGCCATAACCAATTAGAAACACCGCCGAAATCGCGCCAACCGGCCGCTGCTTCCTCGATATCAGCCACACCACAATAAACAACGCAAAACCTTCCAGCGCAATCTCATATAACTGCGACGGATGGCGCGGCAACATCTGATATCGGTCGAAAATCGCGCGCAAATGCCACTGCGCATCCAGATCGGGATGCTTTTGCAGCCAGATGGCGTCATCGGCGGAAGCGTTCTGGAACAACATGGCCCAGGGCGCATTCGGATTCGTGACGCGGCCCCACAATTCGCCATTGATGAAATTGCCGAAGCGGCCCGCGGCAAGGCCTAGCGGCACCATGGGCGCGACGAAATCAGTGACCTGCAGCCACGTGCGCTTGCGCTGCCACGCGAACACGATCATTGCGGTAATCACGCCGAGCATGCCGCCGTGAAAGGACATCCCGCCTTCCCATACCTTGAAGATATCGAGTGGATGGGCGAGATAAAAACTCGACTTGTAGAACACCACATAGCCCAGCCGGCCGCCCAGGATCGTGCCGAGCACGCCGTAAAACAAGATGTCGTCGATATCTTTCGTGGTCCAGCCCTGCGCCGACACGTAAGGCAGACGCAGCCGGATCCGTCCGATCACAATGCACTGGATGAAAGCCAGCAAATACATGAGGCCATACCAGCGCACGGCGAGCGGGCCCAGATGAATGGCGATGGGATCGAAATTCGGGTGAATGAGCATGTTTCTATTTACGGGGTGAAGTCACGGCAGCGCCGGGACGGTGGCTGCATGAGCGCGCACTATATCGATAAAACCGGCGAGCACCGGGCTGACCTCCGCCGCGCGCCAGACGAGTCCGGTCTCGACCACGAGCCCGGATTCGAGCAACGGACGATACACCACTCCGGTCCTTCGCAGATGACGCAGCGACTGCGGCACGAGCGCGACGCCCATTCCAGCCGACACCAGACTGACAATGGTCTGCATCTGGATAGCCTCCTGCCCGATACGCGGAATCAGCCCGGCCGCGCCATAGCAGCCCATAATCATGTCATAGAAATCCGGCGCGAGACGGCGCGGAAAGACGATGAGCGGGGCATCGGCGAGTTGATGGAGGCTCACCGGCGTGTCCGACCACTCGGCGGCGCCCTGCCCGAGTCCGGCGGCGGCGTCGCTCGACATCGCGATGACAAGCGGCTCGCGCGCGATCGGCAGATACGACAGCGCAACGGCGTGGCGCGGCGGCAGGGGCGGGATGACAAGGCCGGCATCGATACGCCCGGCGACCAGTTCCTCCACCTGCACGTCGCTGGTTGCTTCCACGAGTTGCAGTCGCACGCCGGGATAACGCGCGCCGAAATCGCGCAGCAACAGCGGCAGCAGCCCGTAATCCGCGGTGGAAACGAACGCCAGCGACAACACGCCCGCTTCGCCTCGCGCGAGCGACTGCGCGAGCGGCCTGAGAGAATCAGCGCCCGCCAGCAGCCGGCGCACCTCCGGCAGCAGATCCTTGCCAACCGGCGTCAGCTCGACCGAGCGCTTGGTGCGCACGAACAGCGCCACGCCGAGCATCTCTTCGAGCGAGCGGATGGCCTGCGATAACGGCGGTTGCGTCATCGCGAGCCGCGCCGCGGCGCGCCCGAAGTGCATTTCCTCCGCAACGGTCACAAAATATCGCAACAATCTGAGTTCGATGTTTCGCGTTTCCACTGATACCTTCCACGACCTAATCGACCCTGAATAATATATTGGACACGCGTTCGCAGAAGCTCCATCCTTCTGCGATCAGATAAAAATATTCCCAAGGAGCCCCCACATGGCCTTCAATCGCCGCTCGAAAAACATCACGCAAGGCGTTGCGCGTTCCCCGAACCGCTCTATGTATTACGCCCTCGGCTACAAGGAGGAAGACTTCGACAAGCCGATGATCGGCATCGCGAACGGTCATTCCACCATCACGCCGTGCAATTCGGGTTTGCAAAAACTGGCCGATGCCGCTGTCGAATCCATTCGCAAATCGGACGCGAATCCGCAGATCTTCGGCACGCCGACGATTTCCGACGGCATGTCGATGGGCACCGAAGGCATGAAGTACTCGCTCGTCTCGCGCGAAGTGATCGCGGATTGCATTGAAACAGCGGTGCAAGGCCAGTGGATGGACGGCGTGGTCGTGATCGGCGGCTGCGACAAGAACATGCCGGGCGGCATGATCGGCCTCGCGCGCATGAACGTGCCGGGCATCTACGTGTATGGCGGCACCATTCGGCCGGGCAACTGGAAGGGCAAGGACCTGACCATCGTGTCGTCGTTTGAAGCCGTGGGCGAGTTCTCGGCCGGACGCATGTCGAAGGAAGATTTCGACGGCATCGAGAAAAACGCGTGTCCGTCGAGCGGATCGTGCGGCGGCATGTACACGGCGAACACCATGAGCTCGTCGTTCGAGGCGCTCGGCATGTCGCTGATGTATTCGTCGACGATGGCCAATCCCGACGAGGAAAAAGTCACGTCCGCGGCGGAATCGGCGCGCGTGCTGGTCGAAGCCGTGAAAGCCGACCTCAAGCCGCGCGACATCATCACGAAGAAATCGATAGAAAACGCCGTCGCGCTGATCATGGCAACGGGCGGCTCGACCAACGCCGTGCTGCATTACCTCGCGATCGCGCACGCGGCGGAAGTCGAATGGAGCATTGACGACTTCGAGCGCATGCGCAAGAAAGTGCCGGTGATCTGCAACCTGAAGCCATCGGGTCAATACGTGGCGACCGATCTTCACAAGGCTGGCGGCATTCCACAAGTGCTCAAGATCCTGCTCGATGCAGGCATGCTGCACGGCGATTGCATCACGATCACGGGCAAGACCATTGCGGAAGAACTGAAGGACGTGCCGTCGAAACCGCGCGCTGGCCAGGACGTGATTTTCCCCATCGACAAAGCGCTTTACGACGAAGGCCACCTCGCGATCCTGAAGGGCAACCTGGCGACGGACGGCGCGGTCGCCAAGATCACCGGCCTGAAGAATCCGGTCATCACGGGCCCGGCGCGCGTGTTCGAGGACGAGCAAAGCGCAATGAGCGCGATCGTCGCGGGGCAGATCAAGGCGGGGGATATCGTGGTGTTGCGTTATCTCGGGCCGCAAGGCGGTCCGGGCATGCCGGAAATGCTGGCGCCGACCTCGGCGATCATCGGCCAGGGGCTGGGCGAATCCGTGGGCCTCATCACCGACGGCCGTTTCTCCGGCGGCACGTGGGGCATGGTCGTGGGTCACGTTGCGCCGGAAGCGTTCGTGGGCGGCACGATTGCGCTGGTCAAGGAAGGCGATTCGATCACTATCGACGCCCACAAGCTGCTCCTGCAACTGAACGTGGACGATGCTGAAATCGAACGCCGGCGCGCCGAGTGGAAAAAACCCGCGCCGCGTTATACCCGCGGCGTCCTGGCCAAATACGCAGCACTGGCCATGCCGGCGAACAAGGGCGCGGTGACGGGCTGATCTTTGGTTCGCAGCCGAACGTCCAGGGGCGCACGATGCAGATCGTGCGCCCCTCGTCTTTTATACTGTGGCGCGGCGGCCCAGATAAAACAGCGGAGACCACATGGCGTTCGGTATTCGATTCGGCAGATGGATAATTGCGTGGATGCTCGTTTGCGGCGCAGCAAACACCCACGCGCAGCAGCCGTCAGACGCCGCTACTCAGACGGCCGATCCGCGTCTCGTGCTTGCTCAGGGCAGCAACTGCATGAGCTGCCATTCAATTTCCCGCGATTTCATGGGGCCGTCATTCAGGCACATAGCCGCCCGATACGCGGACGTTTCCGGCGCCCGCGCCATGTTGGCGCGCAAGATTGCGGAAGGCGGTGTGGGCGACTGGGGCGTGGTGCCAATGCCTGCCAATACGCAGGTCACGCCCGATCAGGCGCACGCATTGGCGGACTGGATTCTCTCGATGAAATCGAATTGATCAGGCGCGGCCGCGCCGTTCGAGTTCGTCTGCAACCGCTTCGCGCACCCACTCGGTCAACTCGGTTTCAAGCGCCAGCGCGACTTCGCGCGTGATCTGGCTGACGAGCCACGTGGAATGTTCCTGCAACGATTCCCGGCATCGCTCTTCAATCAACGCGCGGCCATCGCCGGTGAGGAAATGCGTAAAGCGCCCGCGCAGCCTTTCCGCGATCTGATCGGCGTCGCGATCCGTGCCGCGCGTGACTTCGTCGGACAAAGCCACCTGCGACAACACCGGCTCGGGTGCGCGCGGCGCCACGCGGGCGCGCTCGGGACGTCCCGGTACGATTACATCGGTGAGAACGGGGATGGAGGAATCGAAATTATCGGGTGATTCAGCCGTATCGGGCGCGGTGGTGATGGGCACGAGTGGACTCCGTCTTGATGGCAGGCATGAGTTGACGCTTACGGCCGGCGTTTTTGGGGATCATACCCTGTACCCGGCCGCGCGCCATCCCGGAGGTTTCACGCTCCCGCGCCCTGTTTGTAGTTGTTGAGCACATAACCCCGGTCACGATAGAACCGGTAGCGCTCGCGCCCGGCCACGAGTTCGTGTTCGTCATTGCCGACGACTTCCAGCAGGCGCTCGAAGCGCGCGAATTGCGGCGGCACGGCAGCGCCAAGGTTCAGCAGGATCTGATGCTGCTGGTTTTCCAGCACCGCGTCCAGCGACGCCGCCAGCAACACCGGCGTGTCTGCCGCCAGCGCGCTGTCCGCCATGCAATGCGGCACGAACTCGAGCGCCTTGAACGTCCACAACTGTTCGTCGAAACGCTTGAGCCGCTCGGATTCGGCCAGCACGACCAATGGCTGGCCGCTCATATACGCCTTGCGCGCAAGGCGGCAGGCGTACGCGATCGAGTCACCCACATTCGAATGAAAGTCGATACGCGTCATGCCCGCGCCTCCGGGTTAGTGCTCGGTGCAACCAAGCTCATTGTCCCGCGCGATCCACGAGGAATTGCGTGAGCAACGGCACCGGACGGCCCGTTGCGCCTTTCGCTGCGCCGCTTTTCCAGGCCGTACCCGCAATATCGAGGTGCGCCCACGGATAGTTCTGCGTGAAACGCGACAGGAAACACGCCGCGGTGATTGCGCCGCCCGGCCGTCCGCCAATGTTCGCGACATCGGCGAAATTCGACTTCAGCAGATCTTGGTATTCCTCGTCGAGCGGCATGCGCCAGGTCGGGTCGACTGCTTCCTTCGATGCATCCAGCAACTCGCCCGCCAGCGCGTCGTCCTTCGAGAACAGGCCCGTGTTGTGGTGGCCGAGCGCGACCACGCACGCGCCGGTCAGCGTGGCGATATCGATCACGGCGGACGGTTTGAAGCGCTCCACGTAGGTCAACGCGTCGCACAGGATCAGGCGGCCTTCGGCGTCGGTGTTCAGCACTTCAATAGTCGTGCCGGACATGGACGTGACAATGTCGCCCGGCTTCACGGCGTTGCCGGCGGGCATGTTTTCGCAGGTCGGAACCACACCGATCACGTTGAGCTTCAATCCCATTTCCGCGATGGCGCGCATGGTGCCGAACACGGAACCGGCGCCGAGCATGTCGTACTTCATCTCGTCCATGCTGTCGCCCGGCTTGATGGAAATGCCGCCGGTATCGAATGTAATGCCCTTGCCCACGAGCACCACCGGCGCCGCCTTGGCGCCCGCGCCCTGATGATGCATCACGATAAACGCCGGCGGTTCGACAGAACCCTTCGCCACCGAGAGGAACGAGCCCATGCCCAGCGCCTCGATCTGCTTCTGGCCGAGCACTTCGACCTTGAGCTTGAAGTCCTTACCGAGTTTTTTCGCGGTCTGGCCGAGGTAGGTCGGCGTGCAGACGTTCGGCGGCAAATTGCCGAGATCGCGCGTCAGGTCCATGCCGTTGGCAAGCGCCGTGGCATGCTTGACCGCGAGCTTTGCGGCTTTTTCGTCGGTTGCGTCGATGCTGAACACGACCTTTTTCAACGCACGATTGCCGTTTTCCGGCTTGCTCTTCATTTGCGTGAACTTGTAGGTCTGCTCGCGCAGCGCGAGGATGGCGCAGCGCACGCCCCAGTCGCCGGTGCGCTCCGGCACGGGCAACTGGGCCAGCGTGAACGCGACATTTGCGATCTTCGTGGCGAGCAGCGCGCGCCACGCCGCGCGTGCGGCTTCCGTGTAAGCCTTCTGGTTGAAACCGTCCTGCTTGCCGAGACCAACCAGCAAGATGCGCGATGCCCCCAGGCCCGTCACTTCGGTCAGCATCAGCGTGGAACCTGCCTTGCCGCTCATGTCGCCGGCTTTCACTGTGCGCGTGAGCAGACCCTTGGTCGCCAAATCGATCTCGCGGGCAGCGCCCGTCAACGTCTGCGCTTCGAACACGCCGAGCACTACTACATCGGCTTTTCCATTAAGGAAACCATTTGCCGAGCCTTTGCTCCAATCACAGGCTTTTATGCTAAAGTCCATCGCGCTTATCCTCGGATAAAATCTTGGCTGAAGGCTGAAAGCCGCAATTATCCGCTATTTTTTCCGAGGCGGTCACAGGTAGCGATGCCTGGATCGAATGTCTGCCCTCATGACTTCGTCCAGTTTGCACGTTTGTCATCGCATGGCGGCCAGATGCGACCGCCAAGATGGGCCCGCACATCGTCCAACCATCCGTCGCCGCCGGCTTCAAGCTATCAATCAATGATCTTCCAACGCTCCCTTCAGCGTGAACTCGCGTACACCGCCGGCGCCGTATTCATGGTGCTGCTGACCATCATGCTGACGACCATGATGATCCGCATCGTCGGCTTCGCGGCGTCAGGCCAGGTCGATCCACGCGACGTTGTCGTGCTGATCGGGCTCACGGTGATCGGCTATCTCGCCGTGATGCTGATCGTCACGCTGTTCGTGTCCATTCTCTTCGTGCTGACACGGTGGTATCGCGACTCGGAAATGGTCGTATGGCTCGCCTCGGGCGTGAGCCAGACCGCGCTGATCAAACCGGTCGCCCAATTTTCCACGCCGATCATCATCCTGATCATTTTCTTCGCGTTCGTCGGCTGGCCGTGGTCGAACCAGCAGAGCAAGCTCATCAAGGCGCGCTTTCAACAACGCGATGAAGTGTCGCTCCTCGCGCCTGGCCAGTTCCGCGAATCGCCCACGAGCCACCGCGTGTTTTTCATCGAGAAGATGTCGCCGGATCAGGGCCACGTGCAAAACGTGTTCGTGACGAGCACGGAAGGCGGCAAGGTGAACGTGGTGGTATCGAAGAACGGCCATACCGAAACGCACGCGAACGGCGACCGTTTCGTCGTGCTCGAAAATGGCCGCCGATACGACGGCGTTCCCGGACAGCCGAACTTCCGGATCATGGAATTCGAGCGCTACGGCGTGAAGATCCAGAGCCAGCAGTTCGTGAATACGCCATCGACTACGGGCATGTACACGAACGAGCTGCTGGCCAACCCAAGCCGCACGAATCTCGCCGAAATCGCGTGGCGCGCCGGACTGCCGCTCATCGCGATCAACCTCATGCTGCTTGCCATCCCGCTTTCGTACCAGAATCCGCGACGCAGCCGCACCATCAACCTCGTCATGGCCGTGCTGATCTATTTGACCTATTCGAACCTGCTGAACGTGGTGCAGTCGTGGATTGAACAGGGGCGGGTTTCGTTCGGCGTCGGGCTGGTCGGACTGCACATACTTGTTTCGCTGCTGGTGGCGTTCATTTTCTGGATGCGCATTCGCAATCGGCCGCTGTTCCGGTGGTCGAACCTGATGCGTTCGAAAGGGGCCTGACGCATGCGCATTTACGAACGGTACTTCGCGCGTCAGATCTATCTCGCGTTTATTTTCATCCTGTTTGCATTCTCCGGCCTGTTCTTCTTTTTCGACGTGGTGGTATCGAAGAACGGCCATACCGAAACGCACGCGAACGGCGACCGTTTCGTCGTGCTCGAAAATGGCCGCCGATACGACGGCGTTCCCGGACAGCCGAACTTCCGGATCATGGAATTCGAGCGCTACGGCGTGAAGATCCAGAGCCAGCAGTTCGTGAATACGCCATCGACTACGGGCATGTACACGAACGAGCTGCTGGCCAACCCAAGCCGCACGAATCTCGCCGAAATCGCGTGGCGCGCCGGACTGCCGCTCATCGCGATCAACCTCATGCTGCTTGCCATCCCGCTTTCGTACCAGAATCCGCGACGCAGCCGCACCATCAACCTCGTCATGGCCGTGCTGATCTATTTGACCTATTCGAACCTGCTGAACGTGGTGCAGTCGTGGATTGAACAGGGGCGGGTTTCGTTCGGCGTCGGGCTGGTCGGACTGCACATACTTGTTTCGCTGCTGGTGGCGTTCATTTTCTGGATGCGCATTCGCAATCGGCCGCTGTTCCGGTGGTCGAACCTGATGCGTTCGAAAGGGGCCTGACGCATGCGCATTTACGAACGGTACTTCGCGCGTCAGATCTATCTCGCGTTTATTTTCATCCTGTTTGCATTCTCCGGCCTGTTCTTCTTTTTCGATCTGATCAATGAACTGAACACCGTCGGGCATGGCAACTACAAGTTCGGCCTGGCCGTGCTGCGCGTGGCGCTTCAGACGCCGTCGCGATTCTACGAAATCATCCCGGTCGCCGCGCTGATCAGCGCAATTTATGTGTTCGCGCAAATGGCCGCGGCCTCCGAGTTCACCATTTTCCGCGTATCGGGATTGTCGACTGGCAAGGCGCTGCGGTCGCTGCTGAAGATCGGCATTCCAATGGTCCTGCTCACCTACGTTATCGGCGAAGTCGTGGGTCCCTATTCCGATCAGCTCTCGGAGAGGGTTCGGCTGGAGGCGCTCGGGTCGTCAGTATCGATGAACTTCGAATCCGGCGTCTGGGTGAAGGACACGCTGACTGCGCGCGCCGATGGCGAGCCGGTTACGCGATTCGTGAACGTTGGCACGCTGAATCCGGACACGACCATTGCCGATGTGCGCATCTACGAGTTCGATTCGTTGCTGCACCTGACCAATGTGCGCATTGCGAAAAGCGGCGTGTATCAGCCGCCCGGTCACTGGAAGCTCACGGGCGTGACGGACACGCAACTCGTCGATGCACCGCCGCAAAAGGTGAATCCCGGCGACGCGCTCAATCCGGTTTATCGGGCGCAGCAGACCACGCTGCCGGAATATTCGTTGCGCTCCGAGTTGACGCCGCAGATTTTGTCGGTGCTGCTGGTGTCGCCCGACCGCATGTCGATGTTCAACCTGTTTCGCTACATTCAGCATTTGACGGAGAATCATCAGGACTCGCAGCGTTATCAGATCGCGTTCTGGCGCAAGATTCTTTATCCCCTCGCGGTGCTGGTGATGCTGGTACTGTCGCTGCCGTTCGCGTACCTGCATACGCGCGCTGGCGTCGTGGGCGTGAAGGTTTTCGGCGGGATCATGATCGGGATGAGCTTCCAGTTGATCAACACGCTGTTTTCTCACATCGGTACGTTGAATACGTGGCCCGCGCCCGTAACGGCCGCGGCGCCCGCGCTGGTCTATTTGATCGTCGGGTTGATCGGTTTGCGCTGGGTCGACCGGCATTAGGTTTTCGCCTCTGCGGAGCACGCAATGAGCAAGCACGGCATGATTCTGTTCGGCCACGGCGCACGCGATCCGCGCTGGGCCGAGCCCTTCGAGCGACTGGCGGCGAAGCTGCGCGCTCAGCGCAGCGATCCGGTGGCGCTTGCGTTCCTTGAATTGATGACGCCGGATTTACCCACGGCCATTGAAAAGCTCGGATCGGACGGCTGCGATGGCATGACCGTCGTGCCCGTGTTTTTCGGCCAGGGCGGCCATATCCGGCGAGACCTCCCGGAATTGCTGGAACGGTGCCGCGCAATGTTTCCATCGATAGAGATCAAGTGCGCGACGGCGGTCGGTGAAGACGACACTGTGCTTGATGCCATTGCGCGATATTGCCTGGAGCAAGTTAGCTAACCCCGGCAACGCACCAGATTAAAAAAATAGTCATATCTGACCACTTAAGGTTGTTAATTGGTCAGATATGACTATTTTTTTACCTTAAAATTTTATATTTTGCTATTTTTGTCTATACTGAATAACTAAGCGGATTTATATGTCAGATAAGACAAAATGAAACGGAACAACAAGGAATTCATTTCGCCGGAACTGGACCAACGCGCAACGTTGTTCGGACGCGCAGTCGCAGCCGCGCGTATCGCGCGCAACATGACGAGGCAGGATTTTTCCGAACGTGCCAACATCAGCCCAAGCACACTGGTACGTATCGAAAGTGGCGACGTTTCAGTGAGCTTCGCGTCGTGGCTCCAGGCATTCGACCGGGCAGGCCTTCTCGGAACACTCGAACCGCTCGCAAATCCACAAAACGATCGAATAGGCGAAGCACGCCGTCAGATAGAGTCCCGCGTGCGCCCACGCAAGAGCGCATCGAAGACAGACGACTATGATTTCTAGTACGTCGACCTGGAGCAAGTACGTCTTCATTGCACTCGAGGGCGCGGCCGATGCCGTTCCGGCTGGAAAGCTTGAACTCCTTGAAGAAGGCATCAAGCCGATTGCATCGACGTTCGTCTATGGCAACAAATATCTGCAACGCGCAAATGCTGTAGCCGTAGACCCCGTCAGCATGCCTCTGCACGAAGCGAAAAAATCCAGGGAAACGGTCTTTCAACCGCCGGCAGGACTGGCGCTGTTTGGCGCGATTCGGGATGCGGCGCCGGATTCATGGGGCAGGCGCGTGATCGAAAATATGTTGCGCGCAGCCCCTGACGGCTTGCCGGAAACCGAATACCTTGCTCATGCTGGTCCACACCGGACTGGCGCGCTGGATTTCAGAGATGCCCCGAATGCGCCCGCGGAGCCCGGCAAGCTGCCCGATGCAAAATCGCTCACCTATCTGCTCGACGCAGCCGCGATGATCCAGGACGGCAAGCCGGTTCCAAAGAAATTGCAACTGCTTTTCAGCGTCGGGGCGACTTTTGGCGGGGCAAGGCCCAAAGCGGTTCTACTCGACGACAACCGCCAGTGGGTCGCGAAATTTCCCGTCGCCCGGGATGGTTTCAACGTGCCTCTGGTGGAACGCGCGACGCTGGAACTCGCCCGCCAGTGCGGCATGCGGGTTCCAGAGACCCGGTCCATCCACCTGCCCGATGGACGCGACGTCATGCTGATCGAGCGGTTCGATCGCATGCTGTTGCCCGAGGGGAGCTTTGGAAAACGGCATGTGGTCAGCGCGCTAACGATGCTCAAGATGCACGAAAGCGATACAGCGTCCGCAAGCTATACGGACTTGGCCGATACACTCAGCGATCATGGCGCGACCGGCTTTGTCGCGGCCGACAAGACCGAGTTGTTCAAGCGCATGGTGTTCAACATCCTCGTGACAAACGACGACGATCATCTTCGCAATCATGCGTTCGTGTGGGACGGGGCCAAGAAGGGATGGCGACTGAGCGACCTGTACGATGTCGTGCCGAAGCCTCAAGTCGGATCCGAACGTTTCCTGGTGCTTGGCGTTGGTCCCGCCAAAGGCAGACTTGCAACGCTCGATAACGCGCTCTCCGCTGCGGGGCGGTTTGGCCTGCTGAAACATGTGGCTGCTGAAATCATCCAGCATCTCTCGGGCGTTGTGCGCGAGTGGCGAACCTGCTTCGAAGCGTTCGATGTCCCCAAGACCGAGTGCGACAAGATCGCCTCGGCGTTTCGCAAGCCGCAGAGCATCGGGCTGCGCGAAGTAGAAAAAACCTGAAATAAAAAAGCCCCTGCCGTTGATATGCAGGGGCTCTTGTTCAACCAGCAAGCAAGCCATCAAGCCGCTACTTGCAGCACCGCTTTTACCTGCCCGGCCGCTGCCAACGTCCGCTCCGCAAAGGCCTCGCCGATCATCAGCAAACTTGGCTGCGACGCATCGAGCCATGCCTGTGCGTCGCCACGCGCCATTTCGCCCAGGGTCAACGTCAGCGAGCGCTCGCGCTCCGTACTGCAAGCCTCGACGATGGCAACCGGCGTCGACCCCGGCCGCCCTGAATCGATGAGTTGCTGCGCAATGTCCGGCGCGCTGTCGCGGCCCATATAGAATACGAGTGAATCGGCGCTTGCCTGTTCGCGGATCTCGTCGCTGCTCGGCGCGCGGCTGTACGTTGCCAGAGCCACACTCCGCGATACTCCGCGCAACGTCAGCGAGCGCTTCAGCGTCGCCGCGCTCGCCAGCGCCGCCGTGATTCCGGGCACGACCTCATACTCGATACCCGCCGCTTCCAGCGCGCGCATTTCTTCGTCGGCGCGACCGAAAAGCATGGGGTCGCCGCCCTTCAACCGCACGACGACGTCATGTTCGAGCGCGGCATCGACGATCTGCTTGTTGATGAAATGCTGCGCCGTCGACCGCTGCCCGCAGCGCTTGCCGACCGCAATCTTGCGTGCGTCAGGCGCGTAATCCAACATGGCCGGCTCGATCAGCGCATCGTGCAGAACCACCTGCGCCTCGCTCAACAAGCGCGCGCCGCGAACGGTGATCAGGTCCGCAGCACCCGGCCCCGCGCCGATCAAATACACCTTTCCCATAGTCATCGCTCAGGCTGAGAACGAGCGAATCATCCCGGCCGCAACCGTGTGATGCGTCGCTTCGTCGATAAGAACAAACGCGCCCGTGCCCTGATGCGTATCGTAGGCATCGCAGACAATCGGCTTTTGCAGCGTCAGCGCCACGCGGCCAATGTCGTTCATGTTCAGGTCACGGCGGTCCACGGAGTGCAGCAATGTATGCACGTCGAGCACTTCCTTGATCGCGCCGATGCGCGCGAACACCGTGTTCGTGGTCTGCTTGAGCAGATACTTGCGCTGCGGCGAAAGCGGCTCTTCGTCGAACCAGCAGAGGTCTGCATCCAGCTTCTTCGCCGGCTCGATCCTGGCGCCCGTGCCATTGCGCGGCACAAATGTATCGCCGCGCGACACGTCGACATCTTCCGCGAGACGGATCGTCACCGTCTGACCCGCGAACGCGCGATCCACCTGCCCAACACCGCCCGGCACCGGCGCGATGATTTCGGCCACGGTTGCGTCGCGATTGGCGGGCAGCACGGTGATCGTGTCGCCAAGCTTCACTTCGCCCGATTCGACGCGCCCCATATAACCGCGAAAATCGTCGGCCTTGCTGCCGTCCTGGCGCGCGACCCATTGCACCGGAAAACGCAGCGCCTGATCGACGGGCTGCGCAACCGGCAGCGCTTCGAGCAGATCGAGCAGCGGTTCGCCCGCGTACCAGGGCATGCGCTCGCTGGCCGTCACAATGTTGTCGCCCTTGAGCGCCGATACCGGCACAAAGCGCACGTCGCCGATACCAAGACGTTGCGCGAGGCTCACGTAAGCGTCGCGGATTTCATTGAAACGCGACTCGCTGAATTCGACCAGGTCCATCTTGTTGATCGCAACGATCACATGCTGCAGTCCAAGCAACTTGACGATGGCGCTATGACGCACCGTTTGCGGGAGCAGTTGCGCAACGCCGTCCTTGAACGTGACGCGCGTGGCGTCCACCAGAATGATCGCCGCGTGCGCCGTCGATGCACCCGTCACCATGTTGCGCGTGTACTGCTCGTGCCCGGGGGTATCGGCAATGATGAACTTGCGCTTCGCGGTCGCAAAATAACGGTACGCCACGTCGATGGTAATGCCTTGCTCGCGCTCCGCTTCGAGGCCATCGGTCAGCAGCGACAAATCGATTTCATCGCCGACGGTGCGCTTGTTTTTCGCACGCGACAACGCCGACAACTGATCCGACAACACCGCCTTGCTGTCGAACAGCAGGCGGCCGATCAGCGTGCTCTTGCCGTCGTCCACGCTGCCTGCCGTGATGAATCGCAATACGCCGAGGTCTTCGGGTTGATGAATACTCATGGTGTTTCCCTGTTCCTTGTGTGCGGCGCGATGCTTAGAAATAGCCTTGTTTCTTGCGGGTTTCCATCGCGGCTTCGGACGCCTGATCGTCCATGCGCGTGGCGCCGCGCTCCGTGATTTCCGTCACGGCCGTTTCTGCGATGATCTTCTCGACATCGTCGGCATCGCTCGCAACCGGGCACGTGCAACTGATGTCGCCAACCGTCCGGAAACGCACCAGCGCTGTTTCCGACACTTCGCCTTCCTGCAACGGCGTAAGCGGCGTCAGCGGCACGAGCAAGCCGTTGCGTCGAATGATCTCGCGGTTGTGCGCGTAATAAATCGACGGTAATTCAAGCTTCTCACGAGCGATGTATTGCCAGATATCCAGTTCGGTCCAGTTCGAAATCGGGAACACGCGCAGATGTTCGCCGTTATGCAGGCGCGCGTTATAGATACTCCACAATTCCGGGCGCTGCGCTTTCGGATCCCACTGGCCGAATTCATCGCGGAAAGAGAAGATGCGCTCTTTCGCGCGAGCCTTTTCTTCGTCGCGACGCGCGCCGCCGATCAATGCCGTATACGCATGTTCCTCGATGGTCTCGAGCAACGTCACCGCTTGCGCGGCGTTACGCGAATCCGTTTCGCGACGCAGGCGCACAGTGCCTTTCCTGATCGAATCCTCGACGTGACCCACCACGAGTTCCGCATCAATTTCAGCGGCGCGGCGATCGCGGAAGTCGATCACTTCATCGAAGTTATGGCCGGTGTCGATGTGAACCAGCGGGAACGGCAGCACCGTCTTGCGGCCCGATCCGAGACCAAATGCCTTCAACGCGAGATGCAGCACGACGACCGAATCCTTGCCGCCTGAAAACAGCAAGGCGGGCTTGCTGCATTCGGCGACGAGTTCACGCAGGATATGAATCGACTCTGCTTCGAGCCAGTCGAGATGGTCCATCCGCGTTTCGCGATTCGCGATGGGCGCGGGGACGGTTGAATCGAGCGTGCTGCTCATATGCGTCGTTCCTTGGTTGCTTTGCATGGCACCACGTGGCGGCGCCATGCGTCAATATCAATACGTTTAGAGCGCCGAACTCGGCGCTGCGCTGCGGTCTTCCACAACCCGGATGTTCGTGATGTGCAAGCCGCATTCCTTCGTGTCCCGCGATTCCCACCACCAGCGCCCCGCCCGGCTGTCTTCGCCCGGACGGACCGCACGCGTGCACGGCTCGCAGCCAATGCTCGGGTAACCGCGCGCATGCAGCGGGTTGACCGGGACATCGAAGGCTTTCAGATAGTCCCAGACTTGCGCCTCGGTCCAGTCCGCGAGCGGATTGAATTTCGCGATTCCGCGCGGCGCGTCGTGCTCTTCCTCATGCAGTTCCACACGCGTTACCGACTGCTCGCGACGCTGTCCCGTGACCCACGCGCTTACGTTGCTCAATGCGCGATTCAGCGGTTCGACCTTGCGGATTCCGCAACAGCTTTTGCGCAGATCGACGCTTTCATAGAACGCGTTCAGGCCGTGATCGCGAACGTATTCTTCGACCGCTTCGGGCAGCGGATGAAACTGCTCGATATCGTAACCATACCGCTCTTTTACGCGATCGATCATGCCCAGCGTTTCAGCATGCAGACGGCCGGTGTTGAGCGAAAAGATGCCGATCTTCGCGCCGCGCGAAAGGATCGCGTGCGTGAGCAACATGTCTTCGGCGGCGAGGCTGCTGGCTAGTTTGACGTTCGCATGACGTTGCGCAATGGAATCGAGCAACGAGTCAAGGCGTTCGACCTTGGCTTGCAGTTCGGCATTCATGCAGCCGCCTCCGCTGCTTTTTCACGGCGGCGGAACAGCGGGTTGGGGTCGTCGACCGCGCCTTGATACGGAATGCTCAGTTCACCGAATGCATTCAGGGCATCGTGGATGTCCTTGTCGGCGCGAACGGCGAAGGCGTCGAAACCGCAACGCGCGTGAAAGCGCAACTGGTCGCGCAATACGTCGCCGATTGCCCGCAACTCACCCGTCCACTGATAACGCTCGCGCAGCAGACGGCCGATGCTGAAGCCGCGGCCATCGCTGAACTTGGGGAAATCGACGGCGATCAGCGCGATCTTGTCGAAGTCTTCAACCAGTTCGGCAGGTTCGTCGTCAGGAGCAAGCCAGATGCCGATAGGTTCCTTCTTGTGCGCCGAGCTGAGCGACGCCTTGTGCTCTTTCCACCACGTGAACGGCACGATCACCTTCCCGGGCAGGAGCGCATCGACCGCCGGCAGCGCGCCGTCTTCACCGGCACGCACCACATGCCAGTCGTCTTCGACCA
The DNA here is from genome assembly GCF_001544455.2 of Caballeronia sordidicola. Lineage (GTDB taxonomy): Bacteria > Pseudomonadota > Gammaproteobacteria > Burkholderiales > Burkholderiaceae > Caballeronia > Caballeronia sordidicola. The sequence continues at coordinate 109,412 of NZ_FCOC02000011.1, read as the reverse complement.
CTTCGCGATTCTTGATAATCAAAGCCATGTGCAATATTCCTTAGCGACTCAACTTAACGTTTCAGGCATGCGCCGGCTGGCGCGACGCGTACACCCGTTCCTTGAACGGCGCAATGCCGATACGGCCATACGTCTCGATGAACCGCTCGCCTTCAATACGATTCTCAACGAACGTATCGATCACTTGCGACACCACGTCGGGCATTTCTTCCGCCGAGAACGACGGGCCAATCACGCGGCCGAGATGCGCGCCTGTTGCACCCGAGCTTTGCTCGCCGCCAAGCGTTACTTGATACCACTCCGAGCCGTCCTTATCGACACCTAGAACACCGATGTTGCCAATGTGATGATGACCGCACGCGTTGATACAACCCGAGATGTTCAGCGTCAGGTCGCCCAGGTCGTACACATAGTCGAGATCGCTGAAACGTTCCTGAATGGCTTGTGCAATCGGAATGGACTTCGCGTTTGCAAGCGAGCAGAAATCGCCGCCCGGGCATGCAATGATGTCGGTGAGCAAACCAATATTCGATGTCGCAAAACCCAGCGCCTTCGCGCGTTCCCACACCGTGAACAAGTCGCGCTTCTTCACGTTTGCAAGGATCAGGTTCTGCTCGTGCGAGACGCGGATTTCACCGAACGAGAATTCATCGGCGAGATCGGCGACCGCGTCCATCTGCACGTCCGTTGCATCGCCCGGCGCAATGCCCGTGGGCTTCAGCGACAAGGTCACGGACGCATAGCCCGGCACCTTGTGCGGCCGCACGTTGCGCTCGATCCAGCGTGCGAACGGCTTGCTTTCAATGAGATGCTTTTCATACGACGCGTCCGTATCCGGCAGCTTTTCATAAGCAGGCGGCGCGAAGAACTGCGACACGCGCGTCACTTCTTCCTGCGTGAGCGTGGAGGGACCATCTTTCAGATGCGCCCATTCCTCTTCCACTTGCCGCGCGAATTTTTCGGGGCTCAGCGCCTTCACGAGAATCTTGATCCGCGCCTTATACATATTGTCGCGACGTCCGTAGCGGTTGTACACGCGCAATACCGCTTCGCAATACGTCAGCAAATGCTGCCACGGCAAATCTTCCTTGATCACCGCGCCGACAATCGGCGTGCGTCCCAGACCGCCGCCCGCGAGAATGCTCGCGACCACTTCGCCGGCTGCGTTCTTCTTGAGATACACGCCAAGATCGTGCACTTGCACGGCCGCGCGGTCTTCCACGGAACCGTTCACCGCAATCTTGAACTTGCGCGGCAGCCACGCGAATTCCGGGTGGAACGTCGACCATTGACGCAGGATTTCGGCCCACGGACGCGGATCGACGATTTCATCGGGCGCGACACCGGCGAACTGATCCGCCGTGATATTGCGGATGCAATTGCCCGAGGTCTGAATGCCGTGCATTTGCACCGACGCCAATTTGCGCAAGATTTCGGGCGTTTCTTCGAGCTTGATCCAGTTGAACTGAATGTTCGTCCGCGTCGAAAAGTGGCCGTAATGACGATCGTGTTCACGCGCGATAGTGCCAAGCATGCGCATCTGGTCGCTGCGCAGATTGCCGTATGGAATCGCGATGCGGTGCATGTACGCGTGGCGCTGCATGTAGAGCCCGTTCTGCAGGCGCAGCGGACGGAATTCCTCTTCGCTCAACTCGCCGGATAATCGGCGGCGCACCTGGTCGCTGTATTGAGCGACGCGTTCGTCGACGATTTTCTGGTCGATCTGATCGTATTGATACATTCGGGGGCCCCAGTTTTTAGTAGTTCCGTCAATACGGCGTCCTAGCCACGCCGTATCTCGAAATTAGTAGAGTCGCAAGCCGCAATGCCGTTCGGACATTGCCCTCATTTGCTTATGACAAATACAGATATCGATATTGGAAAAATTGTCTCGATGGTAATAAACTTCCTATATATTGCAAACGACTGATAAATTACTTTGATATGCGGATGGGTTATATATGAATCTGCACCAGTTCCGCTTCGTGCGCGAAGCCGTCCGGCAGAATTACAACCTCACCGAAGCCGCTAAAGCGCTGTTCACGTCGCAGCCGGGGGTATCGAAGGCGATCATCGAGCTTGAGGATGAACTCGGTGTCGAGATCTTCACGCGTCATGGCAAACGGGTACGTTCGCTGACGGAGCCGGGTCGGATTATCCTGGCATCTGTGGAAAAAATCTTGCAGGAAGTAGAGAGCCTGAAGCGCGTCGGTAAGGATTACGCGGCGCAGGATCAGGGCAACCTCGTGATTGCCGCCACGCACACGCAGGCGCGGTATTCGCTGCCGACCGCCATTGCGGAATTTAAGAAGCGATTTCCCAAAGTGCACCTTTCAATTCTGCAAGGAAGCCCGACGCAGGTCGCCGAGATGGTCATCCACGATCAGGCGGATATCGCGATTGCGACCGAGGCGATCGCCAACTATAAAGAACTGGTTTCGCTACCCTGCTTTCAGTGGCATCACGTCGCCGTCACACTGCCGGATCATCCACTGCTCGAGCGCAAGCTGCTCACGCTCGACGACCTCGCGCAATACCCGATCATCACCTACGACAACGCGTTCGCCGGGCGCTCGAAGATCAATCAGGCGTTCGCGCTGCGCAACCTGAGCCCGGACATCGTGCTCGAGGCCATTGACGCCGACGTGATCAAGACCTACGTGGAACTTGGCCTGGGCGTAGGAATTCTCGCGGATATCGCTTTCAATCCCGAACGCGATAAACATCTGCGCGCCATGCCCGTTGGCCATTTGTTCGGCACGAACGTCACGCGCCTCGCGCTGAAGCAAGGCGCGTATTTGCGCAGTTATGTATACACGCTCGTGGAACTGCTTTCGCCTTCGATGAACCGCAAACTGATCGAACAAGCGCTTTCCGGCGAGCACGAAAGCTACGAGCTTTGATCCGACTTTCCTAAACCACACTTAAACCATATCTCTTCGCGGAGACTCTCCAATGAAGTTGTCGAAGTTCATGCCGCCGGCGCTCGTGTTCGGCGCGCTCGCGGTTTTTAGCGCGGCGGCCACCGCGCAGTTGAAGGTTGGTATCGACTTGTCGAGCACAGGGCCGGCGGCCGCCATTGGCATCACGAGCAAGAACGCCATGCTGATGTGGCCGAAGACCATCGCGGGACAGCAGGCCGATTACATCATCCTGGACGACGGTTCCGATCCGGGCGCCGCCGTGCGCAACATCCGCAAGCTGATCACGGAAGACAAGGTCGATGTCATCGTCGGACCGAACATCACGCCGGCGGCGCTCGCGGCGCTTGATCCGGTCGCCGAATACCAGACGCCGATGATCACGCTGATCGGCTCGGCGTCCGTTGTGGAACCGCAGGAAGGCAAGAAAGTGTGGGCGTTCAAGATGGCGCAGACCGATCGCGCAATGGCCGACGTCATGACCCGCACCATGGTCACCCGGAATGTGAAGACGGTTGGCTTCATCGGTTTCGCCGATAGTTACGGCGATAGCTGGCTCAACGAGTTTTCGAAGTTCGCGGAGTTGCGGCATATCAAGGTGGTCGCGAGCGAGCGATTCAATCGAACCGATGCCAGCGTGACCGGCCAGATTCTCAAGCTCATGGCGGCGAAACCGGACGCGGTGCTGATCGCAGGCGCTGGTACGCCGACCGTGCTGCCGCAGCGCACGCTGGTCGAGCGCGGTTATAAAGGCGCGATTTACCAGACGCACGGCATTGCGACGCCGGAATTCATCAAGCTCGGCGGCAAGGACGTGGAAGGCACGCTGTTCCCGACACAACCGGTCGTGGTCGCGCGGACGCTGCCCGCGGATCATCCGTCGAAGAAAGCGGCGCTCGCGTTCGTGGACGCTTACGAGGCGAAGTACGGCAAGGGCACGGTAACCCAGTTTGCCGGCGATGCAGCCGGTGTTTATCCGCGCTTGCAGGATGCCGTCGGACGCGCGTTGAAGGCCGGGCAGCCTGGAACGCCAGCGTTTCGGGTTGCGTTGCGCTCGGAACTGGAACACGCGCATGAACTGGTCGTGCCGAACGGCGTGGTCAGTACCAGCGTCACGGACCACGTCGGTCTGGATCAACGGGCGAGCGTGATGGGCGTCATCTGGAGCGGGCAGTTCACGTATTTGAGCCAGTGAACATCGTGATCCGCGGCAAGCATTCAGAGGCTTGCCGCCGGAAACGAATTTAGGCATAATCGCTGACTTGCCGGTTGGCGTCGGATTTATTCCGTGTCTACCGGTCAAGTTCAAATGCTGTTTGCCCGGGTGGTGAAATTGGTAGACGCAGGGGACTCAAAATCCCCCGCCGCAAGGCGTGCCGGTTCGATTCCGGCCCCGGGCACCACGCAAAAGCTCAAAGTCCTTACGCAAAAAGCCTGTCCTGGCTATGAGTCGTGTTCCTATTCATGCGAACGCGAATCGGCGTGTTTATCATCGATTTGAAAGAAGCGGATCAAGGCGCGCTCAAGTTTTACCGGGCACTGCCGTAAAGCCTTCCATGGTCTTGGGAAAGGCATATGGCACATCCAGCGCGACGACTCTATGTACAGATGGCGACGGCAAACGCACTCATGGTGCTGGCTAATCTCGCCCTTGCCGTCTTTACACTCGGCGGCTGGTACTTCATGCCCGTTGCGGTTTACCTAGGACTGGCCATCGTGGCGTGGGCAATCCGGTTCATTGTGTTCGCTTTCGTGCGCCGCCACTTCGCGCGACGCAACTGGCACAGCCTGATCGCCGAATGCGGCGGCGACGAACAACGCGCTTACGCCATGCTGCTGCAAGACATCGGCTACGGACGAGGCTGATTGTTTCCAGCGCGCGGAAAACCTTCGCGCAGTAATGAAGTGACGCAGACCATGCGCGTCCGCCTTCCTGATCCATCTCCCGTCCCCGCCCGCTGATTATTCCCCACACCGCAAACTGCACCGCACAAACAGATATCATGTGCGCTCTCAATACTGCCGTGCATACCCGGCATTCTGCTGGAGTTTCTATGGCCTCATTCCCCGAAAGCGTCAGCATGGCGTTGTTTTGCGACTTCGAAAACGTCGCCCTCGGCGTGCGCGACGCGAAGTACGACAAGTTCGACATCATGCCGGTGCTCGAACGCCTGCTGCTCAAGGGCAGCATCGTGGTGAAAAAGGCTTATTGCGACTGGGATCGCTACAAGGGTTTCAAAGCCGCCATGCACGAAGCGAGTTTCGAACTGATCGAAATTCCACACGTGCGTCAGTCGGGCAAGAATTCGGCGGACATCCGCCTCGTGGTCGACGCGCTCGACCTTTGTTATACGAAATCGCACGTCGATACCTTCGTCATCATCAGCGGGGACTCGGATTTTTCGCCGCTGGTGTCGAAGTTGCGTGAGAACGCGAAGAAAGTGATCGGCGTGGGCGTGAAAAATTCGACCTCCGATCTGCTCGTCGCAAATTGCGATGAATTCATCTTCTACGATGACCTCGTGCGCGAGCAGCAACGCGCCATCGCCAAGCGCGAAGCGCGCGAGGCCCGTGAAGCGCGCGACGCGCGCGATGCGCATGCGGCGGCGGCATCGGCATCTTCGTCGAACAAGCGCAGCGCCGACGACGATCGCCAACCGAAGCAGGAAATCGAAGCGCGCAAGGCGAAAGCCATCGCGATCGCCGTGGAAACATTCGATGACCTCGCCTCCGAGCGCGGCGAGAGCGGGAAGATCTGGGCGTCAGTGCTGAAGAGCGCGATCAAGCGGCGCAAGCCCGATTTCAACGAGTCGTACTACGGCTTCCGCGCGTTCGGCAACCTGCTCGAGGAAGCGCAGTCGCGCGGTTTGCTGGAAGTTGGCCGCGATGAAAAATCGGGCGCATTCGTGTTCAGGACGCAGACGAGCGCTGCTGTGGAAACGGTGCGTGAAGTCGAGGCGCCGGTCATGACGACGGAAAACCGTCAAGCGGCCAAATCGGGTAGCGAGCGCAATCGCCGCAGAGGCCGCAACACGCGAGCCCAAGTTTCCGAGCCGCTCTTCGTTGAGGCCCAATCTGAAGCCGCCGACTCGCAAACCGACACTCAAACCGGCGCGCAAATCGGATTCGGCAGCGAGTGGAATCGCGAAAGCGAGCCACAGCAGTATCCGGGTTCGCCGTTTGATGAAGCTTCCGACGCGGAACCGCGCCAAAAATCCGGCAGAGAGCGCAACCGCAGAAATGGACGCAATGCCCGGCCGCAGCAAGCTCGTGAACCCCTGTTTGCCGATGCACCCGATGCCCAGCCCGAAACGTCTCAAGCGTCTCACGAACACCCGTTCTTCGAACGGGCGCCGGTGACGGTTGAAGAGCCCGCAATCGCACCGATACCCGCAATCAGGCAGCGCGAGGAAGAAGCGCTCGCGTTGCTGAGCGAGATGAACGAGGAGCCACAACCGAAACGGGGCGCAGCGCGGCGCGGACGTCAGGTTGCAGCGAAGAAAGTCGCGGCGAAGACATCACAGGCAGAGCTGGCTGACGTTGCCACCATCGCTGAAACCGTGAACAGTGACAGCGACGCACAGCCGGAAAAAGTCCCCGCCGCTGCAAAAAAAGCCGCATCGAAGAAAACGCCGCGCAAGACAGCGCCGCGCAGCCGGCGTTCAAAACCCGCGGCGGCAAGCGAAGAGTGAGTGTCCGAGATCGGAAAAACGCTTTAGGCAGTTAGGCTCCGGCCAATAAAAAAGCGGCACGCTCACGCGTGCCGCTTTTCCACATCCACTCCAGGGCCGCTTATTGCGGTGCGCCCTTGTCGTTCGTACCCATCGCCGACGCAGCCGCGGCCGCCGATGCGCCCTTCAAATGCGAGGCCTTGTCCTGCTGGTGCAACGTCGTGCCGCCCGCATCCGATGCCGCTTTTTTGTGCCTGTGCGGCAGATGCGGCTTGGGTTCTTTCGGGCTCACCGGCGGCTTGCTGACGTCGGTCTTCGAACCGCCGCCACCGCCCGCGCCCTGAGCCATTGCCGCGCCTGCAAACGCGAATGCGAGTGCACCAACCAATGCAATTTGCGAAAACTTCTTCATTGAAAATCTCCCTGGAGTTGTGAATCGATTGCAGCATCGCATTGTTGTTCGAAATAACGAGAATTTCAACGAAATCAGAATATTCCTATCGGAAATTCGTCTTCGCGAGTTCCACGATTTCGTCGCCGCGACCGTTCAGGATCGCCCGCAGCATGTAGAGACTGAAGCCTTTCGCCTGCGCCAGCCCCACTTTTGGCGGCATGGCAAGCTCGTGTTTCGATGTCACCACGTCCACGAGCGCCGGCCCCGGATGCGCGAAAGCCTTTTGCAGCGCCTCTGCGATGTCTTCCGACTCCTCCACGCGGACGCTGAAAATGCCCGCGCCCTGAGCGATTGCCGCGAAGTCGGTCTTGGCCAGATCAACGTTGGTATCGAGGTAACCGGCGGCCTTCAGCTCCATTGAAACGAAGCCAAGCAGACTGTTGTTATAAACCACCACCTTGATGGGCAGGCCAAGTTGGCGGGCGCTTAAAAGGTCGCCGAGCAGCATCGACAAACCGCCGTCGCCCGATAACGAAATCACTTGCCGCCCGGGGTGCCCTGCCTGCGCGCCAAGCGCCTGCGGCATGGCGTTCGCCATGGAACCGTGGTTGAACGAGCCGTGAAGCTGACGCTTGCCGTTCATTGTCAGGTAGCGCGCGGCCCAGACGGTCGGCGTGCCGACATCGGCGGTGAAAATGGCGTTTTCGTCGGCGGCTTCGTTGATCAGCTTCGTCAGGTATTGCGGATGGATCGGGCGGCCCGGACCCGAGGGTGTCGCCAGTTCGTCGAGTCCCTTTCTCGCCGATGCGTAGTGCTTGCGCGCGGTATCGATGAAACTGCGGTCCGGCTTGCGCGCGATCTTTGGCAACACAGCGGCGACCGTTTCCTTCACCGTGCCGACGAGTCCGAGCGACAAAGGTGCTCGCGCGCCGAGTCTCGAGCCGCGCCAGTCGATTTGGATAATTTTGGCATCGGTCGGATAGAACGGGCGGTACGGGAAATCGCAGCCGAGCAAAAGCAGCGTGTCGCACGACATCATGGCGTGATAGCCCGAGCTGAAGCCGATCAGCCCCGTCATGCCGACGTCGTACGGATTGTCCCACTCAATGAACTGCTTGCCGCGCATGGCGTGCACGACTGGCGCGCCGAGCGCGTCCGCGAGCGCGACGACTTCGTCGTGCGCGCCGGCCGTGCCGCTGCCGCACATGAGCGTGACGGCTTCCGACTCGTTCAGCATGGACGCGAGCCGTTCAATATCGATATCCGACGGCAGGATGGTCGAGGGTCCCGTAGCCGACCACGAGGGCGTCTCGGCAGGCGCTTCGCTCAGCGCAACGTCGCCCGGCAGCACGATCACCGCCACGCCGCGTTCTTCAATTGCCGTGCGCATTGCACGTGCGAGCACACGGGGAAACTGCGCGGCGCTGGACACGAGCTCTACGTAATGGCTGCATTCCTTGAAAAGCGCGGTCGGATGCGTCTCCTGGAAATACCCAAGCCCGATCTCCGACGACGGAATATGCGCGGCGATCGCCAATACCGGCTGCTGATTCCTGTGACAGTCGTACAACCCGTTGATCAGATGCAAATTGCCCGGGCCGCAACTGCCGGCGCACACCGCGAGCTTGCCCGTCGACGCCGCGTCGGCGCCTGCCGCGAACGCCGCGACCTCCTCGTGCCGCGTGTGCATCCATTTGATCGAGCCGACCTGATCGAGGCTGTAGGCAAGCCCGTTCAGGCTGTCGCCCGTCACACCCCAGATTCGTTCGACACCCGCCGCGGCCAGTGTCTTCGCCAGAAATTCCGCAACCGTGTTTTTTGCCATGTCCTGCTCCTTGAGGAAAAAAGAGGGGGTCGTGCCGGTATTGCGTGAGTGCGTTGTCAGGTTTTCTTTGTGATGAGTTGAACCGGGAAATAACTCGAAAAGCATAGACGCCATGCGGCGGCATATCCATGAAAGATCGTCTTTCGCGCGCATTGCTAGAATGTCCGCCCGCCCTTCGCTTCAATGTGCCCAGGCAACGCCGATGGATCTCGAACGCATTCTCTTTACACAAGGCTTCGGATCGCGCCGCCAATGCCGCGCGCTGGTCGCGGATGGGCGCGTGTCCATTGGCGGAGCGGCGTGCACCAATCCGGACATGCTGATTGCATCCGACATGCTTCAGTTTTTCGCGTTCGATGTCGATGGCGTGAGCTGGCAGTATCGCGAGAAAGCGTATCTGGCGCTGAACAAGCCAGCGGCCTACGAGTGCTCGCGCGATCCGCAGCATCATCTGAGCGTGTTTCATCTGCTGCCGCCGCAACTGGCGGAGCGCGGCGTGCAATGCGTCGGGCGGCTGGATCAGGACACGACCGGCCTCCTGCTTTTGTCCGACGATGGCGCGTTTGTCCACGCATTCACATCGCCGAAAAAGAAGGTGCCGAAGGTCTATCTCGCGACCACGAAACATCCTATCGATGAAGCGCAACTCAGCGCCCTTCAGCAAGGCGTCCTGCTGCACGGCGAACCACAGCCGATAGCTGCCGTCTCGGCGCATCGACGTGACGAGCGGCTGCTGGAACTGTCCGTGCTGGAAGGTAAGTATCACCAGGTCAAGCGCATGGTTGCAGCGGCGGGAAATCGCGTGGAAAAGCTGCATCGGGAACGTATTGGCGGATATGGTCTGCCGGCCGATCTTGCCGAAGGTCAGTGGCGCTGGCTGAATGACGCGGATCTGGCGATGCTCAGGCAAAGCTGAACGCATTGCATCCATCCGGGCCCGCCGAGCGTAAATCCTGGCATCCCTTCACCTTTACGGTCTTCATGCCAGTACAACAAAAGCGCCGCACCCTCATGCTTGGATTTGCCAGCTTATGCGCCACGGCGCTCGCCGCATGCAGCCCGGTCAGGCTTCTGAACGCGGCGATTCCATCCGGCGGCTACCGGAAGACAGCCGACATAGCGTATGGCGCGGACCCGGCGCAGGAACTCGATGCGTACGTTCCAACGCAGCCCGCCGCGCCAGGAGAAAAGCGCCCGGTCGTGGTGTTCTTTTATGGCGGAAGCTGGCAGAACGGCAGCCGGGGCAACTATCTTTTCGTGGCTCAGGCGCTGACCTCGCGCGGCTACGTGGCCGTGCTGCCCGACTATCGGAAGTATCCGCAAACGGCTTTCCCCGGTTTCGTCGATGACGCCGCTGCCGCCGTGCGCTGGGCGCGTGATCACGCGCCTGAATTCGGCGGCGATCCAAACCGCCTGTTCGTCATGGGCCATTCCGCCGGCGCGCATCTCGCGGCGTTGATTGCAACGGACCCGCATTATCTGGCGTCGCAATCGATGTCGAAAGCCGATCTGTGCGGCGTGATCGGCCTCGCCGGACCTTACGATTTCCTGCCGATAAAAGACCGCACGCTGCTCGATGTATTCCCGGCCAGCACGCGCCCCGAAAGCCAGCCGGTCAACTACGTCACCGGCCACGAACCGCCCATGTTCCTTGCCGCCGGCACCGGCGACACCACCGTCGATCCAGGCAACACCGACCGCCTCGCGGCCGTGCTGCGCAAACACGGCGATTCGGTGGAAGTGAAGCACTACGAGGGGTTCAGTCACGTGCGGATTGTTTCTGCGCTGGCGTTGCCCTTGCGCGGACATTCAACAGTGCTGGCTGATGTTTCTGCGTTTATCGATTCACGCTGATCGTTGCGTAAATGCAAGCCCGTTGTAACCGCACTGCAGCATGCCTTTCTTCGGACCTAAATCTATACTGCTTTCACGACTATTAAAAAAGCAGGAGGCCGCCATGGCCGCCCACATGACCATTGCAATGATCGCGTTCGTGGCAATCAGCGTGGTGTTTATTGTCGGTTTGATGGTGACGATGCATCTGCGCCACCGTTACCAGCCAAATCTGATCGGGGCGCTGATCGGCGCATTGCTTTGTTTCATTTTGCTCGAGACGTTGCCGGTTCTGATGTGATGCCCGTTGTGATACCGCTCATGACGCCGCTCAGAAAATCGTCGATGCTCGGATATCGCAGCGTATAACGCAACTCGTCCCGAAGCCGGGTGTTTTTCAAACGTCGCGACTCGCGCATGAAAGAAAGCATCATGGGCTCGAGTTGCGCTTCTGCGTCCTCGCGTGAAACGCGCGGCGCGCGCGGCAGGCCGTATGCGTCGGCAATACGGTCGAAATAGTCGCCCATGCGCAACTCGCTGTCATCCGATGCGTGGATCACGCGCTGCGGCCGTGCCCGCCGTATTGCCAGCACCATGATGGCTGCGAGATCGTCGGCGTGAATGTGATTGGTGAAGACATCGTCGGCGGCCGCGAGCGCGGGCGTGCCTTTTTGCAACCGGGCGAGCGGCAGGCGATTGGCCGCATAAATGCCGGGAATCCGCACAATCGATGCGCTCATTGCACCGCGCCGCGTCGCGCGCCGCAATTGCATTTCCGCCGATACCCGCCGTTTCGCCCGCCCGTTGTCTGGCCGCACGCGGCGGGTTTCGTCGATCCGGGCGCCGCCGCAATCGCCATAAACGCCGGACGTGCTTGCGTAAACCACGCGTATGGGCAACCTGCGCACGACCGCGCCCGAAACCCGGTCGGGTACAATAGACGCTCTTTTTGTGGCTCCGGCACGGCGCTTGAAAGTCGCGCGAAACCATCCGCGCCATGCCCGCTGGCGGCCGAGCGCCGCGGTCGCCATGCGCGCCACCGAGCGTCGCGGCCTGCTTAATGCTGCAATCAGCGCGCGGGTGCGAAGATCGTCACTACCGGATTTCTGGGGTGGCGCGAGATGCAGCACCGTGGAGGCGAGCCCGGCGAGGCGTCGCAAGCTGCGGCGCTCGTCGAGGTTGCCCAGAAGCGGCGTTGTGCCGGCTGCGCGCAGTTCGGCGGCTCGCGCGGGCTGGCTTGTCAGCGCGATCACGCGGGGTGCGGCAGCGCGTTGAGTCAGGAGTGGCGCGCAGCGCAGGCCCACGTCGCCGCAACCGGCAATCAGCACACGCGCGCGCCGTAGTTTTCGAGTGGCGATCATGCTGTCGATTGTAGCCGCGAGCGCTTTGGCTTTTGTTTCATCCAACTCATCCAGGATCTATGGCTTTCAACGTTACGCTCCGGCAAAGCGGCCGGCAGTTTCAGGTAGAACCTGACGAAGCAGTGTTGCTCGCAGCGCTGCGCCAGGGTATCGGACTTCCCTACGGCTGCAAGAACGGAGCCTGTGGTTCATGCAAGGGCACGGTCGTTTCGGGCGAAGTCGACCAGGCGCCCCATTCCTCGTCGGCATTGTCCAACGACGAAAAAACCCGCGGCATGGCGCTGCTCTGCTGCGCGACGCCCAAGGGCGATCTCGTGGTCGATATCCGCGAAGTAGCGGGTGTGGGCGACGTCCAGGTCAAGAAGCTGCCTTGCCGCGTGAACGCGCTGGAACGCAAGGGCACGGATGTCGTGGAACTGAAGCTGCAATTGCCCGCGAACGAACGCCTGCAGTATCTGGCCGGACAGTACATCGAATTCATCCTGAAGGACGGCAAGCGCCGCAGCTATTCAATGGCGAGCCCGCCGCATCACGAAGGCCCGATCGAGCTGCATATCCGCCACATGCCCGGCGGCACGTTCACGGACCACGTGTTCGGCAACATGAAAGAGCGCGACATCCTGCGCTTCGAAGGCCCGCTCGGTACATTCTTCCTGCGTGAGGATTCGGACAAGCCGATCATCCTGCTCGCCTCGGGAACGGGTTTCGCGCCGATCAAGGCGATCATCGAACATGCGGTGTTCAAGAATCTGAACCGGCCCATGACGCTCTATTGGGGCGGCCGCCGCAAGCAAGACCTTTACATGATGGAGCTGGCCGAAACCTGGGCCAGGGAAGTGCCGAACTTCTCCTTCGTGCCGGTCTTGTCCGAACCCGACAGTACCGACGAATGGACAGGACGTACCGGCTTTGTTCATCGTGCTGTCATTGAAGATCTGCCAGACTTGAGCGCGTACCAGGTGTACGCGTGCGGCGCGCCGGTGATGGTGGAATCGGCTCAGCGTGACTTCACGAATCATCATCGTTTGCCGGAAGACGAGTTTTACGCCGACTCGTTCACCAGCGCGGCCGATCTCGCAAATCCGGTTTGATGGTTGGGCCGGGAACGTGACGGCCCGATAAAAATCGGCCGTCACGGTTTACATGCACGAACTTCCTATCGTATTCTTCGCAAATGCTCAGCCTCCAGACCCATCTTCGACGTCGCCGCTCGCCGCTTCCCTAGGGATGCCGCTGGCTCGTCACGGATTGGCGCTTGATTTCAAGCCTGCGCACATTTCGCCACCATGAAGCCACGGACATCCGTGGCTTTTTGCATTTCCGGCACCGTTTCATCCTTCGCCGCTTTTTTCCTTTGCTGTCTTTGTGGAGCCCGCCGTCATGAATTTCCAAGAGTATCCCGTTGAATCGTTGATGTTCATCACGAACCGTCCCGAGATTGTGTTCACGCACGGCAAGGGTTCCTGGCTCTACGACAACAACGAGAAGCGATACCTGGATTTCATCCAGGGCTGGGCGGTGAACAGTCTCGGCCATTGCAACGACGGCATGATCGAAGCCCTGAACAAACAGGCGCGCACGCTGATCAACCCGTCGCCCGCGTTCTACAACGCACCGATGGCGCAGCTCGCCGGCCTGCTCACCGCGAATAGCTGCTTCGACAAAGTGTTCTTCGCCAACAGCGGCGCGGAAGCCAACGAAGGCGCGATCAAGCTCGCGCGCAAGTGGGGCAAGAAATTCAGGGGCGGCGCGTACGAGATCATTACCTTCGATCACAGCTTCCACGGCCGGACGCTCGCGACCATGTCGGCCTCGGGCAAGCCGGGCTGGGACACCATTTATGCACCGCAAGTGCCGGGCTTTCCAAAGGCCGACTTGAACGACATTGCATCGGTTGAAAAACTGATCACCGATAAAACCGTCGGCGTGATGCTCGAACCCATTCAAGGCGAAGGCGGCGTGATCCCGGCCACGCGCGAATTCATGCAGGCGTTGCGCGCGCTGACGAAGAAGCACAATCTGCTGATGATCGTGGATGAAGTGCAAAGCGGCTGCGGACGCGCCGGCACATTGTTCGCGTATGAATTGTCGGGCGTCGAGCCGGACATCATGACGTTGGGCAAGGGCATTGGCGGCGGGGTGCCGCTGGCGGCGTTGTTGTCGACCAAGGAAATCGCCTGCTTCGAACCCGGCGATCAGGGTGGCACGTACAACGGCAATCCGTTGATGACCGCCGTGGGTTATTCGGTGATTTCGCAATTGACGGCGCCGGGCTTTCTGGAAGGCGTGCGTGAACGCGGCGAATATCTGAAGGCGCAGTTGCTGCAGCTTTCGGAAGAGCGCGGCTTCAATGGCGAACGCGGCGAAGGCCTGCTGCGCGCGCTGCTGCTAAATAATGACAGCGGTCCGAAGATTGTGGAAATGGCGCGCGACATGGGCCCGGACGGCTTGCTGCTGAACGCCGCACGTCCGAACCTGCTGCGCTTCATGCCGGCGCTGAACGTGACGAACGACGAGATCGATCTGATGATGTCGATGCTGCGTTCCATTCTCGACAAGCTGTGAACATCCGCATTTTCGATGAGCGCGACACGGACGCCGTGCTCGCGCTCTGGTCAGAGGCGTTTCCCGAATACGCGGCACCTGGAAAACCGCAGCGTGATCCGCGTTTATCGATACGGAACAAGATGGCCATGCAGCCCGAATTGTTCTTCGTCGGCGTGCTGGGCGAGCGCGTGATTGGCACGGTCCTGACGGGCTACGACGGACATCGCGGATGGCTGTATTCGCTCGCGGTCGCCGCGGACCAGCGCGGAAACGGCTATGGGCGCGCGCTGGTTGAACACGCGGAACGTGCGCTCGCATCCATCGGATGTCCGAAGCTCAATCTGCAGATCATGGCGAACAAACCGGAGACGCGGGCGTTCTACGCAAAGCTCGGGTATCACATGGATGAAGTCGTCAGTCTCGGTAAGCGGCTTCCGGCGTAAAAAACCGCATGCCTTGGATCAGGCATGCGGTTTTTAACAACTGCTCGGCGAAGATTATTCGCCCAGATAAGCTGCCCGAACCTTCGGATCATCCAGCATCTGCTTCGCGTCACCGGACATGGTGACCAGACCCGAATCCATCACGTAGCCGCGATTCGCCGCCTGCAACGCGAGCCGCGCGTTTTGCTCGACCAGCAGCACCGTCAGGCCTTCAGCGGAAATCTCGCGCACCACCTCGAAGATTTTCTCGACCATGATCGGCGAGAGACCCATCGAGGGTTCATCGAGCAAGAGCAATTTCGGGCGCGACAACAACGCGCGCGCCATTGCCAGCATCTGCTGCTCGCCGCCCGACAACGTGCCCGCATATTGCGCCGCGCGTTCCTTCAGGCGCGGGAAGAAACCGAACATGCGATCGGTGTCCTTCTGGATTTCGTCCTTGTCGTCGCGCAAATACGCGCCCATCTGCATGTTTTCCAGAATCGACATGCGCGCGAAAATGCCACGGCCTTCCGGCACCATCGCGAGGCCGCGCTTGAGCAGTTCGTGCGACGGCACGCCCTTGATCGACTTGCCCATGTATTCGATATCGCCCGCCGAATACGGCTTGAGTCCCGTGATGGCTTTCATCGTGGTCGTCTTGCCCGCACCGTTCGCGCCGATCAGCGTCACGAGTTCGCCCTGCCCGACCTCCAGATCCACGCCCTTCACCGCGTGAATGCCGCCGTAGCTCACCTGCAGGCCCTTGATTTTCAGCATCGCCGTTCCTGCAGCCATGCCGTTCGTTCCGTTCG
Source organism: Caballeronia sordidicola (assembly GCF_001544455.2). GTDB lineage: Bacteria > Pseudomonadota > Gammaproteobacteria > Burkholderiales > Burkholderiaceae > Caballeronia > Caballeronia sordidicola. Next base: position 93,623 of record NZ_FCOC02000011.1, on the reverse strand, counting down.
TCGTCGCCATCAGTGAACCCCTGCCCCGAGATAAGCCTCGATCACCTTCGGATCCTTCTGCACGTCTTGTGGCAGACCCTCGGCGATCACCTTGCCGTAATCGAGCACCGTCATCCGGTTGCACAATCCCATCACCAGTTTCACATCGTGTTCGATCAGCAGGATCGTGCGGCCGTCGCTGCGGATCTTGTCGAGCAGGCGCGTGAGTTCCACTTTTTCCGTGGCGTTCATGCCGGCGGCGGGTTCATCGAGTGCGAGCAGCTTTGGATCGGTCGCCAATGCGCGCGCGATTTCCAGACGCCGCTGATGCCCGTACGACAGATTGCGCGACGTGTAATCCGCGTACTGCAGCACGCCCACGTACTCGAGCAGTTCCAGCGCGCGCTCCTTGATTTCCTTCTCTTCCCGGCGCTCCGAAGGCGTCTGCAACACTGCGCCAATCAGCCCGTGCTTGGTGCGGACGTGCCGCCCGACCATAACGTTTTCCAACGCGGTCATGCCGCCGAACAAACGGATGTTCTGGAACGTGCGCGCAATGCCGGCCTTCGCCACCTGATGCACGGCGGTCGGCGTATAAGGCGTTCCGTCGAGCACGAACGAGCCCGAATCCGGCGTGTACAAGCCCGTGATCACGTTGAAGAACGTCGTCTTGCCCGCGCCGTTCGGGCCGATCAAACCGTAGATCTGGCCTTCCCTGATTTCCAGGCCGACTTCGGACAGCGCCTGCAAACCGCCGAAGCGCTTGTTCACGCCCTTGACCGACAGTCGAATGGGTTTATCGCTCATTGTGTATTTCTCCGCTCTCTTCTGGCGTCAGGCGCGGACCGGCTTCTTGCCGGCGCGCTTTGCGATCTTCGCGATCTTGTCTTCGTGTTTCGGCGACGGCCACAGGCCTTCCGAGCGATACAGCATGATCAGCACCATCGCGAGGCCGTACAGCAGCTGGCGGATGACTTCCGTGTCGACAATCTGATGGCCGAAGATGGCGTTCTGCAACGGACCCATGGTCGAGCGCAGGAATTCGGGGAACACGGCGAGCAGCACCGCGCCCAGAATCACGCCCGGAATGTGGCCCATGCCGCCGAGCACCACGCAGGCGAGCACCACGATGGACTCCCAGAACGTGAACGATTCCGGCGATACAAAACCCTGGAACGTGCCGAACATCGCGCCCGACAAACCGCCGAAGGACGCGCCCATCGCGAACGCCAGCAGCTTCACGTTACGCGTGTTGATGCCCATTGCTTTCGCGGCGATTTCGTCTTCGCGGATCGCGGCCCATGCGCGGCCAATCCGCGAGTGCTGCAGGCGCACGCACACGAAGATCACGAACAGCGAACACAGCACGAACAGGTAGTAATAGTTGTAGACGGACGGAAAGTTGAATCCGAACAACGAATGCGTCTTCGATAAATCAAACCCGAACAGCGACACCGGATCGACGCCCGTAATCCCCTTCGGTCCGTTCGTGATGTTGACCGGACGATCCAGGTTGTTCATGAAGATCCGGACGATTTCCCCGAAACCGAGGGTCACGATCGCGAGGTAGTCGCCGCGCAGACGCAGGGTCGGCGCACCGAGCAGCACGCCGAAGGTAGCCGCCAGAGCCATGGCCACCGGCACGATCACCCAGATTGGCGCGTGCAGGCCGGCGGGGAACATATGCGCAATCCATTCGAATTGCGACGTTAGTTGCGGCGACGAAAGCAACGCGGCCACATAAGCGCCCACGGCATAGAACGCGATATAGCCCAGGTCCAGCAGGCCGGCGAAACCCACCACCACGTTCAGTCCCAGCGCGAGCATCACGTAGAGCATGGCGAAGTCGAGCACGCGGACCCAGTAATTGCCGCCGGCCGCGCCGATGATCATCGGCGCGAGGACCACGAGTGCGGCGACCAGCACGGTGACCACATAGTTCTTTGCGGTTTTGCGTTCAGGGATGAGCGTGGTCGACGGCTCGATTGGTTGAATTGAAGTCATGCTTGGTCTCCCTGTTTTAAGCGCGGTCTGCGACACGTTCGCCGAGCAAGCCCGACGGACGGAACACCAGCACGATGATCAGCACCACGAACGCGAACACGTCCTGGTAGTTACTGCCGAACACGCCGCCCGTCAGATTGCCGATATACCCCGCGCCCAGTTGCTCGATCAGTCCCAGCAGCACGCCGCCGACCATTGCGCCACCCAGGTTGCCGATACCGCCCAGCACCGCCGCGGTAAAGGCTTTCAGCCCTGGAATAAAGCCCATGTAGAAGTGCGCGTTGCCGTATTCGGAGGCGATCATCACGCCGGCCAGTGCGGCCAGCGCCGAGCCGATCATGAAGGTCGCCGAGATCACGAAGTTCGGGTTCACGCCCATCAGCGACGCCACGCCCGGGTTCTCGGCAATGGCGCGCATCGCACGGCCGAGTTTCGTCTTGTGAACCAGCAGCAGCAAGCCGCCCATCACAATGAACGCAACCACGATGATCACGATTTCCGTCATCGAAATCACGGCGCCTGGACGGTCGGCGGTGGCGGTGATCACGTTGATCGGATCGGTCGGCAGCAGTTGCGGGAAGGCCAGCGGATTGCGGCCCCAGATCATCATGGCGAGCGTCTGCAGGAGAATCGACACGCCGATGGCCGTGATCAGCGGCGCGAGACGCGGCGCGCGGCGCAACGGCCGGTAAGCCACGCGCTCGATGGTGTAGCCCACCACTGCACAGACAATTGCCGCTATGGCCAGCGCGATGACCAGCATCAGCGCGTGGTTCATGCCCGGAAAATGGTTCTGCATCACGCCGATGGCGGAGAGCGCGACCATGGCCCCGACCATCAGCACGTCGCCGTGAGCAAAGTTGATGATGCCGAGAATCCCGTACACCATCGTGTAACCCAACGCGATGATGGCGTAGACGCTGCCCAGCACCAGCCCGTTGATAATCTGCTGGATGAAAATATCCATTGAAGGCTCCTTAGCCCGTGCGACTAGATTTACGCTTTATCGCTGGCCGATAAACCGAAGGGAAGAAAAAAACGCAACGGCATCGCGCGTACTTGAAAAAAAACTCTAAAACGTCCGAAACTGACTACGTATCTAGGGGATTGCCTTAACTCCATGTGCATTCGCCTTACCGCGCTGCACGACTGGATTACGGCGTGATGACGTCAATGACGTTCTTCTTGTTATCCTTGAAATCGATTAGCGTGATCGCGCCGCCGCCTTTCAGATCGCCTTTGTCGTCGAATGCAATGTGCCCTGTCAGACCATTGAAATCCGTCGAACCGATTGCTGTCAGCACCTTGGGCGCTTCGACTGAATTGGCGCGCTTCATTGCATCCACAATGACGTACACCGCGTCGTACGTGAACGGCGCATCGCTCTGGACCGGCGAGTGGAAACGCGCTTCGTAACGCTTCTCGAAGTCCGCGCCCTTATCGAGTTTCGGCAAGCCCACGCCGAGTTCCGTGCAGACCACGTTCGGCAAGGCGTTGCCCGCGAGCGTGGCCAGCTCGGCGGAACAGATTCCGTCGCCGCCCAGGATTTTCGCCTTCAGGCCAAGCGCCGCCGCCTGTTTCGCGAATGGACCGGCTGTTACGTCCATGCCGCCGAACATCACCACGTCGGGCTGGACACGCTTGATCTTGTTCAGGATCGCCTTGAAGTCTTTTGCTTTGTCAGTCGTGGCTTCATGGCCCGCAATCCGGCCGCCGTTCGCCACCACCGCCTTCGCGAATTCGTTCGCGAGGCCGCGGCCGTAGATGCTGGCGTCGTCCACTACCACGATGCGTTTGCCGTGCAGCGTCTTTACCGCGTAGCCCGCGAGGACCGCGCCCTGGCGCGCGTCCGTCGGGATCACCCGGAATGTGGTCTTGAAACCTTGCTGGGTGAACCCCGGGTTCGTTGTCGATCCGGAAATCTGCGCCACGTTTGCGTCGCTATAGATTTTCGAAGCCGGAATCGACACCGCTGAATTCAAATGACCGACGACCGCCGCCACATGATCCGCCACCAGTTGCTGCGCTGCTGCGAGCCCTTTTTTCGGATCGGCGGCGTCGTCTTGTGCGTCGAGTTCGAGGTGAATTGCGTGTCCGTCGATGGTCAAGCCTTGCGCGCTGATTTCCTCGATAGCCAGCCGCGCGCCATTTTCATTGTCCTGTCCCAGATGGGCCAGCGGTCCGCTGAGCGGCGCGACATGTCCGATTTTCACGACCGTGGCATTGCTGGCGGGAACTGGCGCTGAAGCCGCGCTAGCCGACGCGTCTGTCACCGAGGCCGCCACTTGCGGCGCGCTTGCCGCAACGCTCGCGGAAGCTCCCGGCGCCGCTGCCGCCGGCTCGTTGTCATTCTTTTTGCCGCATGCCGTTGCCATCGCAACTGTTGCCGCAATGGTCACGACAAAGCCAAACTTAATTCGCATTCAATAGGTCTCCGGCGCCTTGAAAAGCTGAAGTCTCCAGCCCATCCGGCTTGGAACGCGCGCATTGTAACTCGGTTTTTGAGACGTGCAATATTGTTGATTGACAGGGGTTTTCCTCCATTGCAACCCCTGTTTTCGACGCGGATCGGCGCAAAAGCGCAACCGGGTTGCGCTCCACGGTGGTGCGCAAGTTGCACCGGCGATTAGCACTATGGGTATACACCGATGAGAGCCTTGCGCAGCGCCTGCGGGATTTTCTGGTTAATGCACATTATCAGTGCACGATCCCGATGTGAATCGGCGCCGACGGCTCATCGCTTGTACTGACGACATCCAATTGAACATTCTTTACGAAAAAAAACCGCGCCAACGCAAATTGGAGCGGTTTTTCTATTTGAGGGACGGTAACTTCCGTCAGCCCTTCCACGCCGTTCATTTCTCCGATGGCAAGGTCAATCCACGCGGCAACGGAAATGACACTTTTTCCTCAATGCCCTCGAGCGGCCGCACATTGCGAACGCCCAACTCCCGCAGGCGTGCGATCACCGCCTGGGCCAGCACCTCGGGCGCCGACGCACCCGCCGTCACGCCAATGCGCTTTTTCCCCTCGACCCATTTCGGATCGATTTGCGTCGGCGAATCCACCATATAGGCCGGAATGCCGCGCTTTTCGGCTACTTCGCGCAAGCGGCTTGAATTCGAGCTATTCGGGCTCCCGACCACGATCACCACGTCGCACTGTGGCGCGAGAAACTTCACCGCATCCTGGCGATTCTGCGTGGCATAGCAAATATCCTGTTTTTTCGGCTCTTTCACCGAAGGATATTTAGACTTCAGCGCATTGATGATCGCCGACGCGTCATCCACCGACAGCGTGGTCTGCGTCACATAGGCAATGCGATCCGGATCCGTGAGCGCCAGCGCTTCCACGTCCTCGATATCCTCGACCAGATGCATGCCCTGGCCGCTCTGGCCCATGGTGCCTTCCACTTCCGGATGGCCCTTGTGCCCGATCATCACGATATCGAAGCCGTCCTGACGCATCTTGGCGACTTCCATATGCACTTTGGTCACGAGCGGACACGTGGCGTCGAACACCCGCAAACCACGCGTTTCAGCTTCGGCGCGAACCGCCTTCGAGACTCCGTGCGCGCTGAAAATCAGCGTGCTGCCCTCGGGCGCATCGGCCAGATCCTCGATGAATACCGCGCCTTTCTTGCGCAGGTCCTCGACCACATAAGCGTTGTGCACGATCTCGTGACGCACGTAGATGGGCGCGCCGAACAGTGCAATCGCCCGCTCCACGATTTCGATCGCGCGATCGACGCCGGCGCAAAAACCGCGCGGCTGGGCGAGAAGAATTTCGACATCGAGAAGGGTGTCAGTCGAGCTCATGGCTACAGAATTCCGATGATTTTCACTTCGAACGCCAGCGGCTGGCCGGCAAGCGGATGATTGAAATCGAACAGCGCGGAGGTCTCGCCGACTTCCTTGAGGACGCCAGCGTAACGGCCGCCGCCAGGCGCGTTGAATTCCACGAGATCGCCGGGCGAAAAATCCTCACCGATCATGGCGTTTTCACGCAGCGTGGCGAGGGACACCCATTGCAGCATTTCGGGATTTCGCGGACCGAACGCCTGCTCGGGCGTCAGCCGAAAGGTCGAATGGTGCCCGACCTTCAGACCCATCAGAATGTCTTCAAGCGGCGGAGCAAGGTGACCCTCGCCCAGCAAAAGCGTGGCGGGCTTGTCGGCGAACGTGCTGACAATGTCCGCACCATCCTCAAGCGCCAGCCGGTAGTGAAGCGTGACATGCGAACCGGGTTTCACTTCAGAGATATCGATGATGCTCATGTTTGATCGTAGTAGCCGTAAGAGCCGTAATTACTTTGTCAGCCAGCACTGTCGCACAAAGAACCGCAGCGTATTCAGGCACGGCGCAGTGACGTCCTGGCGTCCCGCCGCTGGAGGCCTGATATTGAACGCAAATGCCCGACAAGGTATCAGCAAAGCGCCCAGACAGGCGCGAAACCTCCATTGTAAGCCACAGTGCGTGGGCGTCGCCGACCTCTACGTGAGACGGCCAGCCATCCGGCAAAACCGGTTTGCCCTCGGTGAAAACGCGCCATGAACGCTTGTCTCGAATTAGTACCGGCGGCTGGCCCCCGCGCGGCCGACGCACTCCTGAGCGCTTCCGCACCCGATGAGAAGAATGCCACCACGCCCCGCATTCTCGACTGGCCGCAGCACGACCGGCCGCGTGAACGCCTTTTGCAGCATGGCGCGCACGCGTTGTCGGATGCTGAATTGCTGGCTTTGTTCCTGAACACTGGCCGCCCTGGCATGACGTCAGTGGATGTTGCGCGCGACCTTCTCACCCGGTTCGAGTCCATCCGGGGCGTGCTCGGGGCAACCGCAACCGAATTACGCAGGTTTGGCGGGATCGGACCGGCGAAGGCAGCGCTGCTGCTGGCAGTGTCCGAGCTGTGCCAGCGCGCGCTGGCCGAGAAAACCCGCGACCGGCCGTTGCTCGACGCTCCCCAGGCAGTGGAAGACTACTTGAAATGGCTGATCGGTAACCGGCCCAATGAGGTGTTTGTGACGCTGTTTCTGGACATCCGCCATTGCCTGATAACGGTCGACGAATCGGCCAAAGGATCGCTTTCGCGCGTGGCGGTGTACCCGCGGGAGATCGTACGCCGCGCGCTGACGTTGAATGCGGCGAGCCTGATCGTCGCGCATAATCACCCTTCGGGCGGCGTCACGCCGAGCGCAAGCGACCGGCGGCTCACGCGCTTGCTTACGGAAGCGCTCGCACTCATCGATATCCGGCTGCTGGACCATCTGGTCGTGGCGTCGAACGAAGTATTTTCTTTTTCACGACAGGGCTGGATGCCGGCTTGACGCCGCCTGCGCGGCCAATGGCGGCGAAATCACCGCCCGGACAGCCTTCGCAGGGTGAAAAAGCCATGAAACCGCTCCTTCCCGGCGTGACCCGATACCTCGTCCGATACCAAAAAGAGTTGATTTTGCTGGTTTTTTGCGGTTAGAATCTCGGTTTGCTTCTTTCAACCAACCTGTTCCGAGCGTACGCGGTCCTTGGTCGGCTAGCCTCTCCGGTAGTCGAAGTGGTCCAAAAGTGTATCTGGCGTTCGAACTCAGAATTAAAGCGTATTAGGAGTGCTCTCATGGCACGTGTATGCCAAGTAACCGGGAAGGGGCCGATGAGCGGCAACAACGTTTCCCATGCGAACAACCGCACCAAGCGTCGTTTCCTGCCCAATCTGCAAAACCGTCGCTTCTTCGTTGAAAGCGAAAACCGTTGGGTTCGTCTGCGTCTCTCGAACGCCGGCCTTCGCCTGATTGACAAGAACGGCATCGACTCCGTGCTCGCAGATTTGCGCGCACGTGGCGAAGTCTAAGGAGCACGAAAATGGCCAAGGGCGCACGCGACAAGATCAAGCTGGAATCGACCGCTGGCACGGGTCACTTCTACACGACGACCAAGAACAAGCGCAACATGCCGGAAAAGATGGCGATCAAGAAGTTCGATCCCGTTGTCCGCAAGCACGTTGAGTACAAGGAAACGAAGATCAAATAAGGTCTTGGTTCCGTTGTATCGCTGCACAAAAAGCCTCGCTCACGCGAGGCTTTTTGCTTATGTGCTCCGGCTGCCGTTCTCCCTATTGGCCGAACGGCAAAGTGACCGAAGCACACGCCACGCGTTATGCTTGTCGGCCAGACCTTCGAATGCCAATCACATGCATCCGGAAAGTTACGGCGGACAACTACTGACGGAGACGTGACAGGATGAATTTCGATGTGGCAATCATCGGCAGCGGGCTGGCGGGTCTGAGCGTCGCCTTGAATCTCGCGGAGACGCGACGCGTCGTGATCCTCGCCAAGCGCAGCGTGAGCGACGGCGCAAGCGACTGGGCGCAGGGCGGCATTGCGGCGGTGCTCGACTCCGGCGACAGCACGGACAATCACGTCGACGACACGCTGATTGCCGGCGCCGGCCTGTGCGACGCAGCGGCCACGCGGTTCATTGTGGACAACGGGCGTGCTGCCATCGAATGGCTGATCGAGCAAGGTGTCCCGTTCACCCGCGACCTGTCCGCCGAACTCGGCTTTCATCTGACGCGCGAAGGGGGTCATAGCCACAGACGCGTGATTCATGCCGCGGACGCCACCGGTCACGCCGTCGTCAGCACGCTCAACGAACGCGTGCGCACTCATCCGAACATCACGGTCCTCGAAGATCACCACGCAATCGACCTGATCACGTCCGAGCATCTTGGACTTCCCGGGCATCGGTGCCACGGGCTTTATGCGCTCGATATTGCCAGCGGGCGCACCGTCACCATAGAAGCGCCGCATACCGTGCTCGCGACAGGCGGCGCCGGGAAGGTTTATCTGTACACCACGAATCCGGATACCGCCACCGGCGACGGCATTGCAATGGCCTGGCGTGCTGGTTGCCGTGTATCGAACATGGAGTTCATCCAGTTCCATCCGACCTGCCTCTTTCATCCGTACGCGAAATCCTTCCTGATTTCCGAAGCCGTTCGCGGCGAAGGCGGGATCTTGCGGCTGCCGGACGGAACCCGCTTCATGCCCGCGCACGACGAGCGCGCCGAACTTGCGCCGCGCGATATCGTGGCCCGGGCGATCGACTTCGAGATCAAGAAACGCGGCATCGATTGCGTGTATCTCGATATCAGCCACCAACCCGAAGCGTTCCTGCAAGAGCATTTCCCTACCATCCTCGCGCGTTGCCGCGAGTTCGGTATCGATATTACGAAGGAGCCGATTCCCGTCGTTCCAGCCGCGCATTACACCTGCGGCGGCGTGGTGACGGACCTGGCGGGGCGCACGGATCGCGCCGGGCTTTTTGCCGTGGGGGAAACGTCGTGTACTGGCTTGCACGGCGCGAACCGGCTTGCCAGCAATTCGCTGCTTGAATGTCTCGTGATCGGGCGCGCCGCGGCGCAGGCCATGGAAGCCGAAGGATTTGCGACGAGCGCGCATGCGCCGCTGCCCGCCTGGGACGAAAGCCGCGTGTCCGATCCGGACGAGGAAGTTGTCGTCGCGCATAACTGGGACGAGTTGCGCCGGCTGATGTGGAATTACGTGGGCATTGTGCGCACCGACAAACGCCTCGCACGCGCGCAGCATCGGATTGCATTACTGCGTGACGAGATCCACGAGTACTACGCGAATTTCAAGGTAAGCCGGGATTTGCTCGAATTGCGCAATCTGGTCGATGTCGCTTCCATGATCGTAGAAAGCGCGTGTTCGCGGCGTGAAAGCCGCGGCCTGCACTTCAGCCGCGATTGGCCGGAAACCCTACCCAAGGCGCTACCGACCGTGCTCACGCCGCCAGTGGTCAGGCGGCGGGAAGCCTGAAATCAAGCCGCTTGCACGGCATCCAGCGCGCACTGCACCAGATCCTGGATCAACGGTCCGACCTGGCCTGCGCGCGCTTCGTCGTAGTGATATGGCCGGGTCTCTTCCATGTAAGTGATCTGCGACAGTTCCAGTTGCACGGCATGAATGCCGTCCTGCGGCTTGCCGTAATGACGCGTGATGTATCCGCCCTTGAAGCGTCCGTTCGCGACGGCCGTGTACGCGCCGTGTTTGGCAACGACGGCTTCGAGTTGCTCGCCGAGACCCGCGACCGCACTTTCGCCGCCGGCCGTGCCGAAGTTGAAATCGAAAAGCTTGCCATCGAAGAAACGCGGCACGTGCGAACGGATGGAATGCGCTTCCCACAACAGCACCTTGCCATGCTCGGCTTTTAGCCGCACAAGCTCGGCCGCGAGCGCGTCGTGATACGGCAGCCAGTATTTTTCGCGACGCTCGGCAATCTGTGCTTCAGTCGGCGCGCCGCCTTCGGGATAAAGCGGCTCGCTGTTGAAGGTATCGATGGGACACAGGCCGGTTGTGTCGCGTCCAGGGTAAAGATTCGCGCCATCTGGCGGCCGATTCAGGTCGATCATGTAGCGGGAGTTGAACGGCGCGAGAATCGATGCGCCCATTTCCACGGCAAACGCGTAGAGCCGTTCGAGATGCCAGTCGGTGTCGTCGACTTCGCGGGCAATGGGATTCATCGTGGCCGCAATATCCGCCGGAATCTGCGTGCCGGCATGCGGAATCGAAATCAGCAGCGGCGCGGTGCCGCGCTTCAAGGTGAAAACTTGATCGGTCATCGGTGCGTTCCTTTATTTGAGCAAGCTCGCCAGCGTGTTCCGATACGAATCGAAAGCCTCGCGTTCATCAGAATGCCGGCGCGCCTCGACCACGACTTTACCGCCGACACAAACATCCAGCACCGGCGTTTCGCCGTGCTCGCAGAACACCACGCCCGATAACCACGCATCCGGAGCCTGGCCCGCAATAGCCGAATGGTCGGGATCGAGCACGATGAAATCCGCGCGCCGGCCGGCTTCGAGCATGCCGACAGCCCGGCCGGTCGCGCACGCGCCGCCTTGCGTGGCGGCATCGAAGAGACGATCGGCGACGTGCGTCTGCTTGTCCGACGCAAGCACGTTGCGCTCGCGCCGCGTGAGCCGTTGTCCGTATTCCAGCAAGCGCAGTTCGGAACGCCAGTCGAGCGCGATATGGCTGTCCGAACCCAGCCCAAAACGCCCGTTGGCGGCGAGATAGGCGTGCGTCGGAAAAATGCCGTCGCCGAGATTGGCTTCTGTTGTCAGGCACAGGCCGGCGATGGCGCGGCTTTCGGCCATCGCGCGGACTTCGTTTTCATCGACATGGGTTGCATGCACGAGGCACCAGCGTTCGTTCACGTCGAAGTTATCGAGCAGCCATTGCACCGGGCGCGCTTTCAGGACGTCGAGGCATGCATCGACTTCGGCCGTCTGTTCCGCGACATGAATGTGCACCGGCGCGCTGGGGAATTCGCGGTCGAGGCCGTCGAGCATGCGCGTCAACGTTTCCTTCGATACCGCCCGCAGCGAGTGCGGCGCGACGCCGTATCGAAGATTGCCGTTTTCGGGCTGCGCGCCACGCAAGGAGACGAGCGTTTCGAGCAGGCTTTCCGGCGTGTGGATGAAACGCGCCTGGCCCGGCGTCGGCTCGCGTGCGCCGAAGCCGCTGTATTGGTAAAGCACGGGCAGCATCGTCATGCCGATTCCCGTTTGCTCCGCCGCGCCGACCACGCGCGCGGCCATTTCAGCGGGGTTGTCGTAGAGCGTGCCATCGGGCGCGTTGTGCACGTAGTGGAACTCGCAGACCGACGTGTAGCCCGCCTTCAGCATCTCGATATACAGCCAGCGCGCGATCGCCCCGAGACTGTCCGGGGAAATGCGCGCGGCGAACCGGTACATCAGGTCGCGCCAGCTCCAGAAACTATCGGTCGGATTCGCGCGATATTCGGTGAGACCGGCCATTGCGCGCTGGAACGCGTGCGAATGGAGATTCGGCATGCCGGCGAGCACCGGACCCTTGGCTTTGGCAACGCCCGCGGGCTGAACGGCGTCCGGCGTCACGGCGGCCAATGTCCCGTGATCGTCCCATTCGAGCAGCACATCGCGACGCCAGCCGTCCTGCAAACGCGCATGTTCGGCAAACAGGCTGTTTCTTGTCATGAGGTATTCCTATTGCTTCTGGATTATTTCCGTTTGTCCACGGTCACGCCGCCGTGCCGCACGACCAGCGCGCATCGGTCGAGGCCGGTCCAGTACGCCAGTTCCGCCAGCGTTTCGATATCCCACGCGACAAAATCCGCCTTCGCTCCGATCCGGATCTCGCCGGATACATCGGCGTGACCGAGTGCTTTTGCGCCGTGGCGCGTAACACCCGCCAGCACTTCCGCCACCGATAAACGGAACAACGTGCAGCCCATGTTGAGCATCAGGAGCAGCGACGTGCTCGGTGATGTGCCCGGATTGCTGTCGGTGGCGAGCGCGATCGGCACGCCATGACGGCGCAGCAGGTCGATTGGCGGCAGTTGTTTCTCGCGGATGAAATAGAACGCGCCGGGCAGCAGCACGGCCACGGTTCCCGATTCGCGCATGGCGATGGCGCCGGGTTCATCGAGGAATTCGAGGTGATCGGCGGATAACGCGCGATGCTTCGCCGCGAGCGCCGCGCCGCCCATCAGCGACAATTGTTCCGCGTGCATTTTCACGGGCAAATTCAGCTTCGACGCCGCGTTGAAGACGCGTTCGGCCTGCTCCAGCGTGAACGCGATGCGCTCGCAAAATACATCGACGGCGTCAACCAGGCCTTCAGCCGCAAGCGCCGGCAGCATCTCGCCGCAAACATGGGCGATGTAGCCATCGGCGCGCCCGGCGTATTCCGGCGGCAACGCGTGCGCACCTAGAAACGTTGTAGCGATGGTCACCGGCCGCGCTTCGGACAAACGCCGGGCAACGCGCAGCATCTTGCGCTCCGTGGTCAGATCCAGTCCATAACCCGACTTGATTTCCAGCGCCGTCACGCCTTCGGCAAGCAACGCGTCGAGCCTTCGCAGCGACTGCGCGAACAGTTCGTCCTCGCTTGCGGCGCGCGTGTTGCGCACGGTCGAGACAATGCCGCCGCCGCGTTTGGCGATGTCTTCGTAGCTCGCGCCTTCGAGCCGCATCGCGAATTCCTCGGCGCGGTTTCCGGCGTAGACGAGGTGCGTGTGGCAATCGACAAGACCCGGCGTGACAAGCCGCCCTTGCAGATCATGGCTTTCGGCATTGGCAAACGCAGAAGGGATTTCCGCTTCGGCGCCGAACCATTCAATACGCCCATTGCGCACCACGATCGCCGCGTTCTCGATTACTTCTGCAGGGTCGGCGCGCGGTGCAAGGCGCGCGTTGCGCCAGACTTGCGGGTTGTCAGCGGAGCTCATGTCCAACATCCTTTGAAACAATACGCGCGTCGATAAGAACCGCGTCTTGCGAAAGCGGCTCGATACCTAGCGAGCCATTCTCGCTTGCATCGAAAACCATCGCGTCGCCTTGGGACAAACGTTCGCCGTCCACCGCAAATTCACCGAGCGCACAGACCAGCACAACGCTGCCCGGATGCACGTCCAGTTGCCCGGCGTCGCGCCGTACCATCACGGTCCCCGAGACCCGATCGCGCCTCAGCATGAGGTTGAAATCGCGCGTGGGACCGTGCGGCAATTCCGCGGTGATCGGCGATTCGCCCGCAAACGCGACCGAATCCCAGCGCGAGAGAACGTACTCCGCAGATTGACCCTCGGTTGCATCGGTAAGCACCATCTGCTCGCCCTCGATCAGCGTCAGCACGCGGTCAATCCCGTTGAACGCCGAAAACGCGCCCGCCTCCGATACGTCCGCGACGCTTACGCGCCAGTCGAACGCATCGAACGCAGCGCCCTTCGGCGACGCCGCGATTTCCCGCGTCGCGCCGCCGCCGTTTTTCCACGGTACGGCCTTCAGATCGGCCGCGCGAATGATGCTGAAGGCGAAGGACATATCAGCTTCAGGTCGTGATGAACGGCAAGTCGAGGCCGAACTTCTTCGCGCATTCGATTGCCTGCTCGTAGCCCGCGTCGCCATGGCGCATTACGCCGGACGCGCAGTCGTTGACCAGCACGCGCGCAAGACGCTTGTGCGCGGCGTCCGTCCCATCGGCGACGATCACCATGCCCGCGTGCTGCGAATATCCCATGCCTACGCCGCCGCCATGATGCAGGCTGACCCATGTCGCGCCGCCAGCAGTATTCAGAAGTGCGTTGAGCAACGGCCAGTCGGACACGGCGTCCGTGCCGTCCTTCATGCTTTCCGTCTCGCGATTCGGACTTGCAACGGAACCCGTATCCAGATGATCACGGCCAATGACGATCGGTGCCTTGAGCTCACCGTTCTTCACCATCTCGTTGAACGCGAGACCGGCGACGTGGCGCTCGCCCAGGCCGAGCCAGCAAATCCGCGCCGGCAAACCCTGGAACGCAATGCGATCGCGCGCCATGTCGAGCCAGCGGTTCATGCCGGCGTTGTGCGGGAACAATTCTTTCAGCTTGGCGTCGGTCTTGTAGATGTCCTCCGGATCGCCGGAAAGCGCCACCCAGCGGAACGGGCCCTTGCCCTCGCAGAACAGCGGGCGGATGTACGCGGGCACGAAGCCGGGGAAATCGAAGGCGTTCTTCACGCCGTCATCGAAGGCGACCTGGCGCAGGTTGTTGCCGTAATCGACCGCGGGAATGCCCATGGCGTGGAAATCGAGCATCGCTTGGACGTGCTGGGCGCATGAGCGTTGCGCCGCCGCCTTGAGTTCGGCGTGTTGCGATGCATCCAGCGACGCTGCGCGCCACTTTTCCAGACTCCAACCAGCCGGCAGATAACCGTTGATCAGATCGTGCGACGAGGTCTGGTCGGTGACGAGGTCCGGCTTGATGGCGCCCGCCTTGGCGCGCCGCACGAGTTCCGGCAGCACTTCGGCCGCGTTGCCAAGAAGCGCGATGGAAATTGCATCGCCCGCTTCCGTGTGCTGCTTGATCAGTTCGAGCGCGTGGTCGATGTCCTTCGCCTGTTTATCGACGTAGCGCGTGCGCAGACGGAAGTCGATACGCGTCTGGTCGCACTCTATATTCAGCGATACCGCCCCGGCCAGCGTTGCCGCGAGCGGTTGCGCGCCGCCCATGCCGCCCAGGCCCGCCGTCAGGATCCAGCGGCCTTTCCAACTGCCGTTGAAGTGCTGGCGTGCCGCTTCCACGAACGTTTCGTACGTGCCCTGCACGATCCCCTGGCTGCCGATATAGATCCAGCTTCCGGCCGTCATCTGGCCGTACATGAAAAGACCCTTGCGGTCGAGTTCGTTGAAATGCTCCCAGGTCGCCCATTTCGGCACGAGGTTCGAGTTTGCGATCAATACGCGCGGCGCGTCTGCATGCGTCTTGAACACACCAACCGGCTTGCCCGACTGCACCAGCAGCGATTCATCGCTTTCCAGGCGTTGCAGCGTTTCAAGAATCTTGTCGAGACACTCCCAGTTGCGTGCCGCGCGGCCTATACCGCCGTACACCACAAGCTTGTCCGGATTCTCGGCAACTTCGGGATCGAGGTTGTTCAACAGCATCCGATACGGCGCTTCGGTCAGCCAGCTCTTGCACGTGAGTTCGGTGCCGCGCGGTGCGCGCAGTGGACGCGGATTGTGGTTTTTCATCAAAGCACTCCTCGGACGGGATGGAAAGTATTCGGTGTCTTGAGGCCGGTGGCGCGGCTTTCAATGAATCTCGCGGAGCCGGTCGACAAGTTGTATATACAAGTCTGAATTAAAATAAAAAGGAGCGCAAGCGGTCGTTTATCGATTCGACTAGGGGTTTACTTTAATGAGATGAGAGCGAGGCTGAACGGCGCCCGAGACGCAAAAGCAATGCAAACGCCGCCCTTGAGCGGCGGCGCGAATCTGTCTATACAGCGGGCGCTAAAACGCCGGAGCGGCTTCGCAGACGAAGGCGACGGCGGCGGCAATGTCGCCCGCGAGCGGCCGGTCATCGCGATAGGGCGAGATCGCTGCCCGCACGCTCCGATACACCGCGTCGGTCTTCGGCGCGCGCGTCAGTTCAGCGGGTTGCAGGTCGTAGGCTTGCGCCGCCGCGAGCAACTCGATGGCAAAGATACGTTCCGCGTTGGCGATGATCTCCAGCGCCTTGAGCGCAGCCGGCGTTGCGTGGCACAAATGGTCTTCCTGCAAACCGGACGTGATGCCGCCATCGAGGCTTGCCGGCATCGCGAGCCGCCGGTTGTGCGCGACCAGCGAAGCCGCCGTGTACTGCGCGATCATGAAACCGGAACAGGTGCCGCCGCTATCGGCGAGAAACGCGGGCAGGCCGCTCACCAGCGGATTGACCAGCCGGTCGATACGCCGCTCTGCCATCGCGGCCACTTCGGCGACCGCGGTGCTCAGGCTGTCCATCGCAAGGCCGATGGACGCGCCTACCGCATGCGCCTGCGAAAACACACGCGGCGCGGCCAGCGTGCCGGTGACGACGGGGTTATCGGTGACGGAAGCAAGCTCGCGGTTCACGACTTCGGCGGTGGTCGCGAACACATCGCGCGCCGCGCCGTGGACATGCGGAATCGTGCGCAAGCTCAGCGGGTCCTGCGTGATTCGTCCAAACGACGCCGCGATGATCCCGCTATCGGCGAGAAGCTCGCGCAAATGCGCACCGACCGCAGCCAATCCCGGCGATATCCGCAGCGCGAGCGAATCGGCGTCGAACGCGGCGGCCTGCCCGCGCAGGTTCTCGAAGGTCATTGCGGAAATGGTGTCGGCCCATTGCAAAAGGCGTTCGGTGCGTGCCAGTGCGAGCGATGCGAGCCCGGTCACGCACGGCGTGCCGTTGACGACGCTCAGGCCCTCCTTCGCCTCCAGCACCAGCGGTTCGCGCTCAAGCTGCTGCAACGCGCGAGCCGCGCTGGTGCGGCCGGTGTCATCGCGGACAAAACCCTCGCCAATCAGCACGAGCGCGATATGCGCCATATGACTCAGGTAGCCGACAGAACCGAACGCCGGCACTTCGGGAATCGCGCCGCTGTCGAGCAGCGTCACGAGCAGATCGACAAGTTCCAGCCGCACGCCCGAGCGCCCGTGCGCGAAGTTGTTCACCGCCGCCGCGATGATCGCGCGCGTCTCCTCGCGCCGCAGCGGTTCGCCCACGCCCACCGCGTGACTCATCAGGATATTGCGCGACAACGTGCGTTGTTCGGACGGCGACACGACCACGTCGCACAACGCGCCCACGCCCGTATTCACGCCATAAGCGCGAATCCGGCGCTCGACAATCTGCTCGACCAGCGCGCGCGCGTGATCGATACGCGCGCGTGCCTCGGGCGACAAGACCAGCTTCGCGCCATGTGCAATCCGCGCGATGTCGCGCCAGCCGAGCGGTGCATCGAGATTCACCACGGCCGGCGCATATCCATGGTCAAAACCTTCACTCGATCCGGCGCCGATGACCATGGGTTCAATCGATGGCGCTTGTAAAAAGGAACTGGCCAGCACGTCAACCTCGCTTGCAAATCAATTAGCCGTACGTGAATGATGACTCGATACAAACTGCTGGAAGCGCTCCGAGCATCGGCCGTTGAAAAGGTCGTCGGGTGCGCCTTCGGCATCGACTTGTCCTTGATGCAGGAACATCACCCGGTTCGACACATGCCGCGCAAACCCCATCTCGTGCGTGACGACGAGCATGGTTCGCCCTTCTTCGGCGAGCGCGCGCATCACGCGCAGCACTTCGCCGACCAGTTCGGGGTCGAGCGCGGACGTGGGTTCGTCGAAGAGCATGACTTTCGGGTGCATTGCCAACGCGCGCGCAATCGCGACGCGCTGTTGCTGGCCGCCCGACAAATGTGCGGGATAAGCGTCGCGCTTTTCATACAAGCCGACCTTCGTCAGCAGTTGCTCGGCTTCTTCCACACATTCAGCGCGCGTGCGTTTCTGAACGCGCAACGGCCCTTCGATCACGTTCTGCATCACTGTCATGTGCGACCAGAGATTGAAACTCTGGAACACCATGCCGAGTTGCGAGCGAATCCGGTCGACCTGCTTGCGGTTGCCCGGCTGCAGGCGTCCGTCGCGGCCACGTTTCATTTCGATAGCCTCGCCCGCCAGCTTCACTTCCCCGTCGTCCGGCGTTTCAAGCATGTTGATACAGCGCAGGAACGTGCTTTTGCCCGAGCCGCTCGCGCCGAGAATCGAGATCACGTCGCCTTCGTGCGCGTCGAGGGAAATGCCCTTGAGCACGTGTGCGTCGCCGAAAGACTTGTGGATATTGCTCGCCGAGAGCGCAATGGAATTGCTGGTGTTCATGAGTTCTCCCTGATTCAGGAATCGATGTCCGAGCTGCCCGACGCGGTGGCCGCCTTGAGCGACGCAGGCGCGGACTTCTTCGACGCCGTGCCGTTACGGTCGCGCAGATGCGGCGAGAGCTTCTTTTCGAGCATCCCGAGCGCGCGCACGATGATGAAATTCAGCACGAGATAAATGGCTGCCGCGCAGATGAACACTTCCATGGTCCGGTAGGTTCGCTGGATGATCTGCTGCGCGACGCCGGTTACGTCCCACACGGTGACGAGACTCGCCAGCGCCGTCGATTTGACGAGCAGCACGGCTTCGGTCGAATACGCGGGCAATGCGTAGCGCAGCGTGATCGGCGCGATGATCCGGCGCAACACGGTCCAGCGCGACATGCCGCACGCGAGCGCCGCTTCAATCTGGCCGTGCGGCACGGATTGCAGCCCGCCGCGAATGATTTCGGCGGTGTATCCGGCCGTGCACAGCGCCAGCGAAAGAATGGCGCACGCGTAGGGTTCACGCAGCACGGGCCAGACGAAACTCGCGCGAACCGCGTGAAATTGTCCGAGCCCGTAATAGACCAGGAACATCTGGATCAAGAGCGGCGAGCCGCGAAATACCAGAATGTAGCCGCGCGCAAAACGGTTGAGCGCCCAGATGGGACTTACGCGCATCGCGACGATCACGAGCGAAAGCAGTCCGCCCAGAATCAGCGAGGCGACGAAAAGCCCCAGCGTGGTCGGCACGGCGGCAAGGAGTTTCGACAGCGTATCGCCGAGAAATTCGAAATCGATGTTCATGATCGGAGTCGCCTGGGAACGTTTGTCTTAGTGGCGCGCGAGCGTGCCGCGGAACGACCGGCCGATGCGCGCTTCAGCGCGATCGAAGACACGGTTCGACAGGCTCGTGAGAATCAGGTACAGCGCGCCGCCGACCACATAAAACGTGAAGTATTGATGCGTCGACCCGGCCGCGACCTGGCTCGTGCGCATCAGTTCGGAAAGCCCGGTCACGGCGATCAGCGCGGAATCCTTGAGGCTCAACTGCCACACGTTGCCAATGCCGGGCAGCGCGAAACGCACGACTTGCGGAATCAGCACGCGCCGCCACATGGTCGGCGTGGACATGCCGATCGCGCGCGCCGCCTCGATCTCGCCACGCGACACCGCCAGCACCGCCGAGCGATAAACCTCCGCCTGATACGACCCGGAAATCAGCCCAATGGCAAGCGCGCCAACCACGAACGGCGGCACGCCGATAAACCCATCGGCGCCGAAAAACTGTCCAACGGCGGTCACGACAGACGATCCACCGAAGTAGAAAAGATAGATGATCAGCAGTTCGGGAATACCGCGAAACAGCGTGGTGTAGGCATCGCCGATAACCCGCAACGTGCGGCTGCGCGACAGTTTCGCCGATGCGACCATTGCCCCGAACACGGCGCCCACGGCAAGCGCGGCGATGGTGAGCAATACAGTCATGAGGAGCGCGACCAGCAATGCGGCGCCCCAGCCCTGTTCGCCGAAACCGAGTAGTTGAACCAGACTCATCTTTTGTCTCCTGCGGTGTTGCGTCGCCGGACGCACGGTTTTCCTCGCGCGCCCGCCGGATTGGTGGACGTGGTCAGCAGGCCATCAAGGCGTTGCGTCGACCTTCATCCATTTCATTGAGAGACGCTTGACTGTGCCGTCGGCGAGCGCCGCGGCAATACCTTCGTCGAACTTGGCCTTCAGGTCTTTATCGGACTGACGGAATGCGAGCGCCTCGCCCGGACCCCAGACCGGTCCCGAGATCTTCGGTCCCGTGAACGCCAGGCCCTTGTTTTCCGGCTTGGCGAACGCCGATGCCCAGTACGTGCTGTCATCGAACGCAACGTCGATGCGCCCCGCCACCAGATCCAGGTCATGCTCCGGCGCGGTCTTGTACTCGCGGATGGTCGCGACGTCCTTGAAGTTCGTATCGATGAACTTGGTGTACACGGTTCCCGACTGAATGCCGATGGTCTTGCCCTTCAGCGCCACGCGCAATGCGTCGACGGTGGCTTTGTCGTGAGCCGGATCGCCGGTGAGTTTCACGATTTGCCCGGCTCCCGGCTGCTTGGCGAGCGCGGCCGGCGCATCGCCGGACGCGACGAACGCCGCGGGCGTGGACGCGTAAGGCCGCGAGAACGCGATGATCTTTTCGCGCTCGGGCGTGACCGAAATGGCGTCCATGAGCACGTCGAACTTGCCTGCCTGCAGGCCCGCGATCATGCCGTCCCAGTCTTGCGTCACGAGCTTGCACTGGATCTTGATGCGGTCGCAGACGTTCTGGATGAGTTCCGGTTCGAAGCCGCCGAGCTTGCCGCCGGGCAAGGTCAGGTTCCACGGTTCGTACGCGCCTTCCGTGGCGATCGTGACGGTTTTCCAGTCTTTTGCCGGAGCGCTGACAGCGCCGAAAGCGATGACACCCACGGCCACCGATGCCGCGAGCCGAGCCAGCAAGTTCATTTTGCCTGTCATAGTTGAGCCACTTTTCCAGAATGAGTGTTTGACCGATTGGCGAATCGCCAACTTGTATAGACAAGCATGCATTGAACAAAAAGGACTGGCAACGGTTTTTGTTGGCAAGTGCGAAAAGTTAGGGAAAATACCGAGACGCTTGACGGGCAAGGCTTACGAGGGTGTTACGAGGAATGGCGAGGAAGATTCGTCGATGAATGAACCCGCTTTGTGGAGAACGTCACAAAGTTGTCTAGACACGACGTAGTGCAGAAAAGAAACGAGGCGCAAGGTCATGGCGCATTGCACGCCACAGCCGCCGCGCCCCGCGTTGGGGCTTTATTCCAGCCGCATCGAATAGTCGGTGGCCCGAACATCCTTCGTCAGCGCGCCAATGGAAATGCGGTCCACGCCCGTCTCCGCAATCGTGCGCACGGTGCTGAAGTTCACCCCGCCCGATACTTCCAGCACCGCGCGGCCAGCCGTCAGGCCAACGGCGTCGCGCATTGCGTCGAAACTGAAGTTGTCGAGCAAAACCGATTCCGCCCGATGCGCCAGCGCCGTTTCCAACTGCTCAAGCGTCTCGACTTCGATCTGGACGGGCACGCCGGCATTCAGCGCAAGCGCCGCATCCATTGCCGCGCCCACGCCGCCCGCTGCGGCAATGTGGTTTTCCTTGATCAGAATGCCGTCGTAGAGTGCGAGGCGCTGGTTCGCGCCACCGCCCACGCGAACCGCGTACTTCTGCGCGAGACGCAAGCCAGGCAAGGTTTTGCGGGTATCGAGGATGCGCGCACGCGTGCCTTCTATTGCGTCGACGTAACGCCGCGTCGCGCTCGCCACGCCGGAAAGCAACTGCAGGAAATTCAATGCGTTGCGCTCGGCCGTCAGCAGCGCGCGCGCCGGGCCGCGCAGCACTACCACGGGCGAATTCTGGCTCATGCGCGCGCCTTCGTGATAGAGCCATTCCACGCGAATAGCCGCATCCACGCGCCGCATAACAGCTTCGAACCATGGCACGCCGCACAGCACCGCCTCCTCGCGAACGATAATGCGCGCCGTGCGTTCAATACCCGCCGGAACCAGCAGACCGGTGCGGTCGCCGTCCCCGATGTCCTCCGCGAGCGCGTCCGTTACATTGCGCTCCAGCACCTGATCGAAGGCTGCGCCGTATTGCGTGCGGATTTCATCGAACAAAGGGGAAACCAGATGACTTGCAGAAGACATTCACGCCGCTCCAACGTTTGAAAACAACGGACCATCCTTCGCCAGATCGCCGCTCGCCTGAACGCGTTTCTTGTGACGCGCGGCGAAATCGAGCATCCGGTCGATAGGAACACGCGCGCGCTCGCCGATCGCGCTGTCCACGAAAATCTCATTGTTGCCGCGCTCGAGAACCGCCGCGAGATTCGCGAGGCCGTTCATGGCCATCCATGGGCAATGCGCGCAACTCTTGCAACTTGCGCTGTTGCCAGCCGTGGGCGCTTCAATAAACTCCTTCCCCGGCGCCGCGAGCCGCATCTTGTGCAGGATGCCGAGATCTGTCGCAACAATAAAGCGCTTGGCGTCGAGCTTCACGGCGGCGTCGATCAGTTGGGTCGTCGATCCCACCACGTCCGCCAACGCGACCACGCCCTCTGGCGATTCAGGATGAACGAGGATTTTTGCATCGGGATATTCATGGCGCAGCAGGTCGAGTTCGATACCCTTGAATTCGTCGTGCACAAGACACGAGCCTTGCCACAACAGCATGTCGGCGCCGGTTTGCTTCTGAATATACGAGCCCAGATGCCGGTCGGGCGCCCAGAGGATTTTCTCGCCGCGCGCGTGCAGATCGGCGACGATCTCCAAGCCAATAGACGACGTCACCATCCAGTCCGCTCGCGCCTTCACCGCCGCGCTGGTGTTCGCGTAGACCACCACCGTTCGGTCGGGATGCGCGTCGCAGAAAGCCGAGAATTCGTCGGCCGGGCATCCCAGATCCAGTGAACAGGTCGCGTCCAGGTCGGGCATGAGCACACGCTTCTCGGGGCTGAGTATCTTCGCCGTCTCGCCCATGAATCGCACACCCGCGACAACCAGCGTTTGCGCCGCATGATCGCGCCCGAAGCGCGCCATTTCCAGCGAATCCGCTACGCAGCCGCCGGTTTCATCGGCGAGTTCCTGCAACTCGGCATCGACATAATAATGCGCGACCAGCACCGCTTTCTCGTGCACGAGCAACGAACGGATGCGTTCCTTCAACTCGCGCTTTTCCGCCTGCGACGGCGCATCGGGCACTTTCGCCCACGCCTGCCCGATGCCGCAGGTCAGCCCTTGCGGCCGGTCGTACTCGACGCTTTTTATCGCCTGTTCCATTACTGGCTGTCTCCAGTCTCGTGAAAACGGCATGCACTTACACCGTTGCAAAACGACAAAACCCCGCCAGAGCGGGGTCTCGTAACGTCATGAAATTTTAACGGATATCAGTGACGAAGGTTTTGCGTTTCAGGTCGCGCTTCGATTGCGCTTCAGGCGTACCGGCGCAGGCGAGATGCAAAATCCTGCAGCGCCTTGATGCCGCTTTGCTCCGCCCTGTGGCACCAGTCCTGCAACTGCGCGAGCAGTTGTTCGCGCGATGCGTTGGAACGATCCCACATGGCGGCCAGATCCTGACGCAACTCAACATATGTGCGCAGCTTGTGATTGTCCGAGAACAAGGCCGGCAACTGCTGGCGTTGCGGTTCGTCCAGACCCGCTTCTTCCTTGTGCGCCCATTTGCGCGCACCGCGCATCAACTGATATTTATCGGTGGCGCCGCCGTCTTTCAGCTTCGACAATTCCTGACGATACGCGCGCTTGAGCGCCTTGCCGTATCGCGCCATCACTTCATAGCGATTCGACAGAACAGCCTGGAGCGTGTCGTGGTCGAGCACTGGCTTGGATGCCGACAGACGCGGCGTAGGGGCAATCTTCTTGACCTTGGCCAGCTTGAATGCCGACATGATGCGGATATACATCCAGCCAATATCGAATTCGTACCACTTGTTCGACAGCTTCGCCGACGTTGCGTACGTGTGGTGGTTGTTATGGAGTTCTTCGCCGCCAATCAGGATGCCGAGCGGGAAGATGTTCGTGCTGGCGTCTGCCGAATTGAAGTTGCGATAACCCCACCAGTGAGCCAGCCCGTTGACCACGCCGGCTGCCCAGAACGGGATCCAGATCATCTGCACGGCCCAGACCGACAGGCCAACGATGCCGAACAGCGCAACGTCGACAACCATCATGATGCTGATGCCGAGAATGGGATAACGCGTGTAGACATTGCGCTCCATCCAGTCGTTCGGCGTGCCGTGACTGAACCGGCGCATGGTTTCCTCGTTCTTGGCTTCCGAACGATAAAGCTCGGCGCCTTCGAGCAGGACTTTCCAGATGCCGCGCGTTTGCGGGCTGTGCGGATCTTCTTCGGTCTCGCACTTGGCGTGGTGTTTGCGGTGGATCGCGGCCCATTGGCCGGTCAGCATGCCGGTGGTCATCCAGAGCCAGAAACGGAAAAAGTGGCTTACGGCAGGATGCAGTTCCAGCGCGCGGTGCGCCTGGCAGCGATGCAGATAGACGGTGACACCGATGATCGTGATGTGGGTCATCACGAGCGTGAACAGCAATATCTGCCACCACGAGAGGTTCAACAATCCGTTGGCGAGAAATTCAAGCGATGAGTTCAGCAAGGCAATTTACCTGAAAGGCGGAAAAAATAGCCGAACGAAAACAGATCGACGGCTGTTGGGTGCATGAAAGGAATATGCACGTGGTTCGACGGCATTTTACGTCATGCGTTCCAAGTCTTTGTGTCGATAGGAGAAAATTTTGATTTTGCGCAACGGTAGCGGGAATTTTGACCGCTGATTTGTCGCCGGATTTAGTGGGGGCAATACGGATCGCCCCCGTTTCGTAAGCTTGCCCACGGAATCACCTTCATTCCGCGGGGATCGCAAGCAGATATCGCTTATTCCGCCACAGTCTCTTCGGATGGGGCTTCTTTTGCCGCAACCGGCAAACGTTCGAGCACGGCGGCGAAAAAACCATCCGTGCCGTGCTTGTGCGGCCACAGTTGCAGATAGTCGCCCGTATCGAGATCAATGCGCTGTTCGGCCAGCACGTCTTTCGCCGGTACCAGCTTGAATCCGGGATGCGCGGCCAGAAACTGAGTCACCACGCCCTCGTTTTCCGCTTCGAGCATGCTGCACGTGGCGTATACGAGACGCCCACCCACTTTCACCAGCCGGGAGGCGCTGGTCAGGATGGAAAGCTGCTTCGGCGTGAGTTCCGCCACCGATTCCGGCGACTGACGCCATTTCAGATCGGGATTGCGCCGCAGAGTGCCGAGTCCGGAACAGGGGGCATCGACGAGAACACGGTCGATCTTGCCCGCCAACCGCTTGATCTTGGCGTCGTGCTCGCTGTCGATCAGCACCGGATTCACGTTCGATAAACCGCTACGAGCCAGGCGGGGCTTGAGTTTCGCGAGCCGGCGGTCAGATACGTCAAAGGCGTAGAGACGGCCCGACGAGCGCATCATTGCGCCGAGCGCCAGCGTCTTGCCGCCCGCGCCCGCGCAGAAATCCACGATCATTTCGCCACGCCGGGGCGCAACCAGCGAACAAAGAAGCTGACTGCCTTCGTCCTGCACTTCAATCCAGCCGTCCTGGAACGGTTGCAGGCGCGTCAGTGCCGGCTTGCCGTCCACCCGCACGCCATAAGGCGCGAACGGCATTTCGCCGGCGTCGATTCCCGCTTCCGTCAGCGTCTTGATAACCTGATCGCGCGTGGCCTTGATCGGGTTCGCGCGCAAGTCCAGCGGCGCCGGGTAATTCAGCGCGGCGGCGAGCTGGGCTAGTTCATCGGTATCGAAACGCTTGGTCATGGCGTCGTAGATCCACTGCGGCAAGTTCGTACGCACGCGTACCGGCAGACTGCCCGGATCGATCTTCGATACCTGGTTGAGCCACTGGTATTCATCGGCGGAGATGAACGGCTTTACCGCCGACAAACCCGCCGTCTGCATCAATCCCAGCAACGCGAGACGCCGCGCCAGGTTGCCCGATCCGCTTTCCGCGAGATGCGAGAACTCCATCTTTCGGCGCAAGACCGCGAACACCGCTTCGGCGATTACACCGCGTTCGTTGTGCCCGAGCTTCGGGTGTGCGCGGAAAAAACGGCTGGTGGCGGCGTCAGCGGGACCGCTGAAACGCAATACGTCCGCGAGCAACGTCTCTGTTTGTCCTATCAAAAATCCATGAAGCCTCATACGCCCTCCCCGGCAATGTCGGCAAAGAGCCATTGCGGCTCTGGTGGCGTGAGCACGACACGCTCGCCGTCGATGGCAAGACGCCCTTCGACGAACCAGCGCACCGCGCGTGGGTAAATTACGTGTTCCACGGCCAGCACTCGATTGGCGAGCGCGGCCGCGTTGTCGCCGGCCATGACCGGAACCGCCGCTTGCGCGACGATCGGGCCATGATCGAGCGTTGGCGTGACAAAATGGACGCTTGCGCCGTGGATCTGGACGCCGGCGTCGAGGGCTTGCTGATGCGTCTTGAGCCCTGGAAAGCATGGCAGCAGCGACGGATGAACGTTGATCATGCGTCCCGCGTAGTGTTCAACGAACGCGTTGGTCAGCACGCGCATGAAACCGGCGAGCACGACGAGATCGGGTTCGAAACTGTCGATAGTGCGTGCAAGTATTTGATCGAATGCTTCGCGCGATTCGAATTCGCGATGATCGACCACCTTTGTTTCGATGCCGTTGGCCGTTGCGAATGCGAGACCAGCGGCGTCAGGACGGTTCGAGATGACAGCTGCCACCCGCGCCGGCCAGTCTTCGCGCACGCATGCCCGTGCGACGGCTTCCATGTTGGTTCCCCGTCCGGAAATCAGGATGACGATTTTTTTCATCGGGGGATTTTATCATTTGGGATTGGCGGGAATTGGGGGTTTTTGGTGCTTTCGCCCGGGGTAGCGGGTGGGGGCCTGCTTTTTGCGCCTGCGCGCGTTCCGTGTTCGTTGGTCCTCTTTAGCACTGTTGGCCACTGTCCGTGGCGGGACTTCATTTCTTTTTCCAACGGCGAAAAAGAAACGAAGCAAAGAAAACGCCTTTCAACCGCCAATTCTTAAGTAGACCAAGCGTGCACGGACATCTGCTTGGGACTTCAAAAGAACGCTCAGCGCATAACCCCGGACAGTTGAACCCCTCCCGCTCCGTTTACGGCTACCCACACGCTTCGCCACCAGTGTGAGTAGCCGTCAAACCGGAAAACGCGGCGCGCAGCGCGCGCCCATTTGCGTGCTTGCACGCAAATGGGGTGTTTGGCCGTACTGGTTTCGTGGGGTTGTGTGCTTGCCCGAGAACACGGGTGGCGAAGCGTGTGGATGTAGCGGTCCGGAGGGGAAGGGTTTCAGGTGCTGGTGGTTATGGCGTCGAGGGTTCTTTTGAAGTCCCAAGCAGATATAAATGCACGCTTGGTCTCTTTAAGAATTAGCGGTTGTAAGGCGTTTTCTTTGCTTCGTTTCTTTTTCGCCGTTGGAAAAAGAAATGAAGTCCCGCCACGGACAGTGGCTAACAGTGTTAAAGAGGAACAACGAGCAGGGAACGCGCAAAGCCCTAAAAAGCAGGTCCCTACCCCACCCCGCCCCTCTAATGCAAAACCCCCACCTCAATAGCTTCGCTATAAACAGAAGCCACCCGCCGGGCGATAACCGGCGTATCGAAATTCGCCTTGGCATATGCCCGACATGCCTGCTCGCTTGGCAAAACAAGCGACCCATCGAGTGCACCGATCAACCCGTCAGCAATAGCATCAACGCCAGTAGAAGCCAACACAAGATTCCCTGACAATGGCGCCACCGCCTCCGGCAACCCGCCCACCGGCGTCACAAGCACCGGCGTCCCCGAGGCCAGTGACTCCACCGTAATCAACCCAAACCCCTCAAGCGCCACAGTCGGCACAATACTCACATCCGCCGCCCGATAAAGCGCCGCCAAATGCCGATCCGGCACGAACCCCAGAAGACGCACGTTATCGTCGAGATCAGCGTCCGTGATGCGCGCCTGCAGCTCCTCAGCCAACCGCCCCTTCCCCGCGATCAGCAACAACACGTCCGGCTGCTTCGCCTTCACGCGCTTCATCGCTTCAATCAGATCCTCCAGCCCCATGCGCCGCACGAGCCGCCGCACAGCCAGCACCACCGGACGATCCTGCGGCAACTGCAAGCGCCGCCGCGCATCGGCACGACTTAACGGCAAGTTGAACTGCGAGACATCGACACATCCCGGCACCACGCGAATCCGCTCAGCAGGTATGGAATAACGCGACTGCAAGATCTCGCCAAATGCCTCCGATAAAACAATCAGCCGCGTAGAACGCGCATACACACGCTGCTCAAGCATGCGCTTGGTTCGTTGTCCAATGGAATCCGCACCCTCCACATGACTCTCGTCAGCCCACGGCCCCTGGAAATGCGAAACCTGCGGAATGCCACGGGTCACATCGAGACCAGGGAACGTGTAAAGCGCGAAATGCGACGAGACCACGTCAGGCCGCTCACGGCTCAACGAAGCGCGCAACGCACGGCGCGCCGCCATCAAGCGGCGCGGCAACGACTGCGCCGCCGGGCCGAAACCGCGAATGGCACCCTCGGTATCGGCGGCAACCCGCGCCGACCCGGCAACCACGCCTCGCACCGTGACGCCCGCACCCGGCAACGCGCCAACCAGCGTGTGATACATGCGGTCCAGACCGCCCGCGCGCTCAGGAAACCAATGCATCCCGATCTGCAGCGACTTGATGGCTTGTGTGCTCATATCACCGACCCCGCTCAATAATGTTAATGGATAACGACAGCGCCGGAAGCGCGCTATACGGCCTTCGCGGCTCCGCCTTCGACCTGCTGGACATCGCTCGATGTTGCCGTGGCACCCGCCTGATTCGCAAAGCCGCGATACAAATCCAGATAGCGCCGCGCCATTCGCGCCCAGCCGAACTGGTCAGCCAGCAAGCGGGCGGCAGCGCCCATTTCGCGGCGCAAATCCGGCGCATCGGCGAGTTTGGCAATCGCTCCCGCGAGCGCGGTTGCATCGTCTGGATCGTCGAGCACGATGCCGCAATCCGTGTCGATAATCTCCGCCCCGCCTGCCGTCTTCGCCGTGATGATCGGCAAGCCGGCCGCGAGCGCTTCGAGCAGCGACAGGCTCATGGCTTCGTATCGCGAGGGAAAGACGAAGGCATCGACCGAATGCATGAGCGTTGGCATGTTCTTCACAAGTCCAAGAAAATGCACGCGCTCGCCAATGCCAAGCGCCTTGGCTTCTTCGGGATAGGGACTGCCCGGAATGTAGCCGGCGACCGCCAGATGAACGTTGGATGGAAGCTGCAACAGCGCTTTCATAACGGTATCGAGGTTCTTGCGCGGTGTGCGCAGGTCGCCAACGAAAAGGAGCAGACAGGCATCGCCGGGAAGCGAGAACGACGCCCGGTCGCTGCCCGCGCGCCGCGCCGCTACGAACGCGCTTGTGTCCACACCGTTATAGACGACTTCAATCCGTTCGCTATCCGTACCATTCGCACGAATCTCGACAGCGACCTTCTCCGACACCGCCGCAATGACCTTCGAGCGTTGATAGGCCCAATGTTCGAGCCTTGCGTTCACGCGGCTATAAAGAACCTGGTAAGCGGACCACAAGCCGCCGGTCAGTTTGAACGGATAATAAGGACTGCGCAGCCACCCGCCATGTACGAAGTGCGCGGTGTTCACATCGGCTCTGGCCCACGATATGAACCCATTCACATGCAACACGTCATATTCTTTTTTATGTTTCTTCAGCCATATCGCGGTCTTCAGCGCGAAAACCTGCTGCTTGAAAAGCTTTGTCGGCCAGAAGCGTCCGACCTTGATCTCAACCCACTTCAAACGCGGTTCGGCGGCCAGTTCCGGCGCCACGTGAGACGCGAGCAGCGTGACCTGATGGCCTTCCGCCAGCGCGGCACGCGCGATCTCATAGTTCACGCGGCCTTGCCCGTCGTTATGACGCACGACATGGGTGACGATGGCAATTCTCATCGGAGTGCCTTTTGTGGAATGGATTGTTCGAAGAGCGCGCGCGCCCGCCTCTTTTCGAGCCGCATGTGGTGGCGTGCGGCAAGGACGGAACACAGGCCCATGTAAAGGATCATTCCGCCAATCGACGTGAACGTGTTGGTGAAGACCAGCATGCCGACAATCGCAAACGCCACGCTCAACGAGGCTTGCGCGTATTTGTCGTCGCGCAGCGAGAACGAAGCGCGAAAGGCGCGCATCAGCAGCAGGCCAAGCCCCGCGAGATACATCAGCGAACCCGGCCAGCCGAGCACGAACGGCACGTTCATCACGCCGCTGTCGAAGCTGCCGTATTTGCCGAGGTCGCCGTTGGAACTCGACAGCTTGGTCGACGCGCCGGTCGCGCCGAATCCTTCGCCGGATACATCGGTGAAAGCGGTTTTGGCAAACGATGCGTAGAACTCGTTGCGCGCGGCGTAGCTGTTGTCGTCGCTGAGATTGGTGATCGACTGCAGGCGCGTCGCCATCTTGTCGGCGATCGGACCGAAGGTGAGCAGCGGCACGGAGAGCGCCACCAGCACCACCGCGCCAATCAAAATCCGCACGCGCACCTTGTTGCTTGCCTTGATCAGTTGCAACACCATGGCGATGACCCAGCCGCCCCATGTCGAGCGCACCATGCATAGTCCGAACGATATGAAACCAAGACCGCCCGCGAGCCAGCGCACGCTCTGCGTGCCGGCCATGGTGAAGGTGAGCGCGGCCATCATGGCGAGTGCGAACGGGCCTGATGAATTCATGGTGCTGAACACGCGCACGCCGAGGCGCACGGGGTCGCCCTGCGACGCCATTTGCGAACCGATCATCCACATGGCGTCCCACGCCGGCATGACGAAGAACTGCACGAGGCCGTAGCCGCCCATGAAGAGCATGCCCCAGATGAAGGTATCGAGGATCGCCTGGCGATACTTCGGATACTCGCGTGCATGGACCATGATATGAAAGCCGATCAGTACCGGATAGAGCCATGCAGCGAGGTCGTAGGTCGCCGCCATCGGGCCATTTGACATCACGCCGATCAAGTACGCATAGGCGAGCCCCAAAAGAATCAGGAGCACCGGCAAGCCGCGCCGCTCGGCAAGCACGCGGTAATGCCGCACGACGGTCAGCGCGCAGATCATGGTGACGACCACGGGCGCGATCTGGATCAGGCTGGTTGGCGTGAAGCCGCCCTTCGCGTAGTCGGCGAGGCGTCGCACTTCGGGACTCAGGAACCACTGCCACCACACGAAGCCGATGTACCGCGCGGGACTCTTGAAGTAAAGCCAAAGGCCAACCGCGGTCGATAAAAACGGAAACGCAAGCGTCAGGATCGTGCCCTGATGCGCAAGTATGAGCAGCAGCGTGAACGCCCAGAATCCGGTCTGCGGCACCCAATGTTTGGGGTCGTCGCGAAACAGGCCAAGGAATCCGGCACGCGCGGGCTTCCCGCCGTTCTCGATCAGATCGGCGATGAACTTCGGCGTGCGCGGTGCGGCCGGCGTGCTCATCGTTCAGTTTGCTCCACGCGAAGGCGCAACGTTGCCAATGTCCGCATGCAACGGAGCCTCAACCGGGCGCACCCTATGCATGAAGTCCTGCGTGATGCGCACATGCTGCATTGCAAATTGACGCGTGGTGTAATCGCGCGCCGCAAAATGACGGCTCGCCGCCTGCGCGCGCTGCAACGCAAGCGCGGGATTGGCGACGATTACATCAAGCGTTCGCTGCAACGCCTGCACGTCGTGCGGCGGCACATAGAACACATGTTCCGAGCCAAAATAATCGCGCAATGAACCGACGTCGGAGACAATCACCGGCTTGCCCAACGCGACCGCTTCCAGCACGACCGTAATACCCGATACATGCGTGTTATGCCGCAACGGCACGACGATCACATCGGCCCAGTCGTAGAGTTCACGCGCTGCCTTGAGACCAATGGCGGGCGCGATTTTCACATTGCCGGCATGCAGTTCCTTCGATACCCGCCGGCGCGTCGCTATGCGCACCTCATGCGCCGGATTCTGGCGGAATGCCTTCACGAGCGACTCCCAGTCGCGGTCGCGATCATTCCCAATCGCACCGATCCGAACGGGCGTGTTCGGTTGCCACGCAGCCGGTTCCAGCAGCGGGAAGTCGCGCGGATTGATGCCGTAGAAAACCTGTTGCACGTCACGCTTCAGATAGTCGCGCGCCATTTGTGCGTTCTCCGTGGCATGCGTGGTCAGTACATCGGCGCGTGCGAGCAGTTTCCTGTAAAAGAACTTTCTTAACGCGCCAAAACCCGCCCATTTATCGAAGAGCCAGACGCTTTGCGCGAGCAACATCGGATTGCCGCGCGCGCGTCCTTTTATCAAGAGCAACAATGCCGCCGATAAATGCTCGTGTTCCGTATGCGTCCACACCACATCCGAATTCAGTATCTCGGCGCGGTTGCGCCACGTATGGATGAAGTCGAAGCCGAGCGCCGCTTTTAATCCGCGTCTCACGAGACGCACGATCTTGTTCTCGGGTTCATCGCGGGAATACGTCAGCGCCAGTTCCGGCGACTCCGCATGGTGATACCCATAAAGGCAACCGATGTTCTCGCCCTTTCGATAAAACCGCGGGTCCGCGCCATAGAAAAGATGAACGTGGACCTTCGTCGGCTGCACGAAGGAAGTCTCCGCGTCGCCGTGCTGCTTGGTATTGCGGACTCTCGATACGCGGCTCATGCGGCTTTCGCTCCATCGGAATGGCCGCGCATGGCGAGCGCGTAGGCCGCAGGCTCGTGCTGCGCGTCGCGGCGGGCGTCGTGCGCGCCCCGGCGCATGGCGCGATAACGCGTCCAGCAAGCGGTATCGCGGGTGAGTGCGAGCGCGAGCAGCGTGTGCGCGAATCCCGGCATCGCGCGCGTGCCGATGAGCGCGTACCAGTACCACGCAATATGTCGCGCGACCGGCCCAAGATGTTCACGCAGCACCAGATGCACGTTGTATGCGGTGTCGGCGAGCGCGCCTAGCGTTTGTGCGTCGCGGCCGTTGTCATCGAAACGTTCTGCCGGGAAATGATCGACCGCGACGCGCGGATCGTAGACCATCTTCCAGCCCGTGCGCTTCACGCTCAAGCTAAACGACAAGTCGTTGCAAGGCTGCGCGCCCTTGCCTCGCAAGCGCGTATCGAAACGCAGACCGCCCACGGCCGCGCGCCGATAGATCATGTTGGCGCCCTTGAGCAACCAGACTTCGCGCGGCTCGCCAACGCCCAGATGATGGTTGCCAATGACCTTGCCCGTGCGGCGGATCTGGCCGACTTCGGTCCGTTCGCCATCGAGCAATGCGCCGCGCTCGAAGACCCAGTCGCGGCCGCCCAGCGCGCCGAGCGAAGCATCGTTCGCGAACGCATGATCAATGCGCGCAAGCCAGTCGATGCGCGGCGCGGCGTCGTCGTCGGTGATCGCGACAATATCGCCGCGCGCCGCATCGAGCCCGCGGTTCAACGCCGCAACCTGACCGCCCAGTCCCGTTTCGATCACGCGCAACTCGAACGGATTAGGCGCGGCCATTTCAGTTTCTATCGCGCAGTGCGTGGCCTCATCTTCAGGGCGAGCCACGATCAGCACTTCATTCGCCGGACGCGCTTGCGCACGCAACGCCGCGAGGCATCGCTGCAAATCGGTGGGACGGCGATACGTTGGAACCAGCACGGAGATGGTCAGGGTCGATGTCATGCGCGCTCCGATGCGTCAAACGTTCAGGTAGTCTTCAACCGCCGCATAGTGCCCGCGGTTATAGCCGCGCGAGCGCTGCGCCATGCCGTTCATGATCGCGCCGGCAAGCGGAATGCCCGCTGTACGCAAACGCCGGATGGCGTCGGAAATTTCCATTTCGTTGTGTGCGCCCGAGCGCATCACAAGGAAGTTGCTGCCCGACAGCTTGCCGATAATCGATGCATCCGTGACCGCGAGAACCGGCGGGGTATCGATGAAGACCACGTCATAGACACGCCCGAGGCCATCCAGATACTGCTGCAGGCGCGGCGACATCAGCAGTTCCGAAGGATTCTCCGGACGCTTGCCCGCAGGCATGAAACTGAGCAACGGCGTGCGCGTGGTGCGAATCGCCTGTTCCAGGCCGATGGTTCCGGCAAGCAGTTCAGCCAGTCCGTTCGCACGCTCGAGACCGAACGAACGCTCGAGCTTGCCGCGCCGCATGTCAGCGTCGATCAGCAGCACTTTCTTGCCCGATGCCGCCAGCAGCACCGCCAGATTCACCGCCAGAAAACTCTTCCCTACGCCCGATGCCGGCCCCGTCAACATCACGGTGTGGTTGCGTGCTTCCATCAGCGTGAATTGCAGCGACGTGCGCAAGCTGCGCATGATTTCCACGCAGACATCGTTCGGGCGCATGGTCGCGAGAATTGGCAGGACACGATCGCGGTCGCGCTCGGTGCGCTTCGCTTCAGCGTCGAGCTTCACTTGTTCCACGCTCAACGGCACGAGCCCGATCAGCGGCAAACCTGCCAGACGCTCGACCTTGTCCGGGTCCACGATGCCCTTGAACATCGCGCGACGAAGGAACACAAAGCCCGTGCCAAGGATCACTCCCAGGATCACCGCAGCCGACATGATCAGCACTTTCTTCGGCTTGATCGGCGCGCCCGGGCGAAGCGCGGCATCGACTATATGCACGTTGCCGCCCGTGCCCGCCTTCTGCACCGACAACTCCTGCACGCGGTTGAGCAGCAGCACGTAGATGTCTTCGGCCACTTTCGCGTCGCGTTGCAGCGACACGGCCTTCACTTCCGATGCGGGCAGGTTACGAAAGCGCTCGCCAAAACGCGCGCGCTCCGCTTCAAGCTGGCTCAACTGCTGCTGCGCGACAATCAACGCCGGATGCGCGCTGTTGTAGCGCTGGTTCAACGTTGCGATCTGCAACTTGAGCCCTGAGATTTGTGCTTCGTAGCTGATGCTGCCTTCAAGATAAACCTTGGCTTCATCGCTTGCATTGATTGAGCCGGATTTGCTTTGATACTCGGTGAGCGCAGCCTCCGCATGCTCCAGATCGCCCTTCAGACGTGGCTGCTCGCTCTTCAGGAACGCGAGCATTTTTTCGGCATCGGCTTGCTTGCTTTCTATGTGCTGATGCAGATACGAATCGGCCAGCGCGTTCGCAATTTCCGCAGCGCGCGCCGGGTCACCGTTTTCGAGCGATATCTGGATCACGCCCGTCGCCTTGCCCTGTTCCGCGACCGTGATGCCCGACTGGAACGAAGCGATGGCGTCGAGGTCGTTGGCACGGACCACGGTGAACCGCGTGCCCGGACGCGCGACCAGTTTCGCCACGTTGATGTTCACGCCATTGCCGCTTTCCATCGTGCCGACCGTGCCTTCAAGCAACTGACGTCCATCAGGCGTCGCGAGCGAATAACGCTTGTTGGCAAGCGCGGTCAGCGTGAGCTTCTGCCCTTCCAGCGGCTGGACGACTTCAATGGAATCGATCGCGGCCTGCTCGCCACCCCACGCGTAAGACGTCATGCCGAGCCACGGCTTCGACGGCTTGCCTGGCGTCGCGAGACGCCCTGCGAGACTGCCCAGCAGCGGCACGGTCATCGGCGTCACGGAGAAATTGAGCTTGCACTGTGTGACGACCGGCGCGACCACGCCGCGGCTCTTGATGATCTCGATCTCCGCATCGGTTGGCAGCGCGCCCGACGAATTGCCGATAGCCGCGCCGGTCTGCGTCTGCGTGAGCGCTTGCGACGTGTTGTCGGACTGCTCGACACGCACGTGCGCATCGGCGGAATACACAGGCTTGGCGACATAGCAATACGCGCCCGCCGCGAGCACAATAAACGCTGCGATCCCGGCGAGCCACCAGATGTCGTCGATGATCACCTGCAGCAACTGCCCGAGAACGACGTCCTCTTCTTCTGTCTTGCCCTGATAGGAATGTGCTGGCGTGCTCACGATTCAATCCCTGTTGATTTGACGCGTCATGACGATCAGCGCGTCAGTTGCTTCAGGTAGAAGATGGTCTGCAACGTCGGCAGGACCTGGTTGACTAGACGGTTGAACTGCACCGAGCCGGCCGTGCCCACGTACACCACATCGAGCGGTTGCAGCCGGAACTGCGTGGACAGCAGCAGGGAGTCCGGTTGGGTCAGGTCGAGCCTGTAGATATCGGGCGATTCAGGTTTCTCGCGCGCGCCGCGCACCACGTAGATCTGCCGCGCGTTCGCGTCGGTATCCAGAATGCCGCCGGCTTGCGTCAGCGCGTCAGCGATCGTGAGGCGGCCTTTCATCATCGACACAGGCAACGGCGTCTTGACTTCGCCCATCACGAACACGCGGCTGTCGGTTCGGTCGGGGACGTTGACGATATCACCTGCCTGAAGCATCACGTTCTGATCTATTTCGCCTCGATCGAGCACGCCATCCGCGTCGAGCTGATACAGCTTGCCGTTGCGCGTGAGGCGCACGCGCTGCAGGTCGGCGTCCGCCGTCGTGCCGCCGGAACGCGTGATGGCATCGACCAGCGTGAGCGGCACGTCGCTCATTGCAAGCGGCCCGGGCGCCTTTACTTCACCCGTCACCGACACCTTCTGGCTTCTGTACGCGAGTACGCGCACATCGACTTGAGGCTTTTTCAAATACGGCGACAAAGCCGCGGCAAGCTGATCGCGAATCTCGCCCGCGGTCTTGCCCGCCACGTGAACCTTGTTGAGAAACGGGAAGAAGATGGTGCCGTCGGGCGACACGGTCTGCCCGAACGGATCGGCCTGGCCCGGCAACGCCGTGGTGTACGGCTGCGCGAGCGCGCCGGCCACGGTTTGCGTGGTGTTGCCGCCCGCCGACAAGGTCTGCCCCTGCTGCGTGGTGAGCTCCGGATGATCCCACACGGTGATGCCAATAATGTCCTGCGGCGCCACGCGATAAACATACTGCGCAGGGTCGGCAAACCGCGCAGGCGGCAATGGCGCGGCTGTCGCCGGACGGTTCTGCTGCAGGATGACGTCTGCCGAAATCAGGCGCACCGGATAGGTCGCCGTCGGCGTGGGATCGTTGTCCTGCAGGCGCGATGTGTTCAGGCTATAACCCGGCAGCGCGCCGCAAGCCGACAGAAAAGTCGTCAGCGAAAAGACCGCGGAAACAGTAAAAGCTAGAGACCGGTTCACCATATTTTATTCAGCCATCCCTGGACCAGACGTTCAATAAGCCCGAAGCTCTCGCGATAGGCGGTTTCATGGCGGCCATAAGGATCGGCCACTTCAGCGTCCTCCCACTTGCCGAGCAGATGCACCTTGCCGCGCGTGACCGGTTCCATCTCTTCAATCGCGGCGATGTGCTTGCGCTCGGGCACCAGAATCAGATCGACGGCGCGCGCCATGGCGCGATCGAGCTGGCGTGCTGCGTGCCCCGATGAATCGACATCGCGTTCCATCAGCAGGCGCGACATGGTTGAATCGATAGTGCGGCCCTCTTGAACAACGAGCCCTGCAGAGCTGAATTCGATCCCGTGTCTCGCATGCGTGGCTGTCATCCGCGCCGCGTGCGCGCGAAACAGCATCTCGGCGACCGGACTCCGGCAGACATTCGCATGGCAGACAATCAAGACGCTTTGAAACATGTGAGCGGTGTCCTTGAACGAGACCGTGAGTGTGTCCAATAAAGCGGCGCATGGCGCGAACGCCGGGTCCTTGAACCGGTCATCGCGCTTTGCTCCAGAATGTTTTTTATGCTGCGTTTTAAGGGGTTTGATGGGTTTATGCGGTGACCGGCGACTTGGCCGCTTGCCGCACACCCCGCCCGATCGCGTGATATTCGATACCGATTTCGGCCATGGTTTCTGGCTCGTAAAGATTGCGGCCATCGAAAATGAGCGGTGTTTTCAGACGGCGTTTCATGCCGTCGAAGTCCGGGCTCTTGAACGCCTTCCACTCCGTCACGATGATCAATGCGTCCGCGCCGTCGAGCGTTTCGGCGTGGTCTTTTGCATAGCTCAAGCGTGAGAGCTGCTCGGGTGTATCGCGAAGATCGAGCGCAATGACACGCTGCGCTTCATCGGTCGCAACCGGATCATAGGCGCTGATCGTCGCGCCGCGTTCCAGCAATGCCGCAATCAATATGCGGCTCGGGGCGTCGCGCATGTCGTCGGTATTCGGCTTGAATGCGAGGCCCCACAGCGCAAATTTCTTGCCGCTCAGGTCATTGCCAAGACGCGCGACGATCTTGTTCGCGAGGGTTTGTTTTTGAGCCTCGTTCACCGATGTCACAGCCTTCAGAATTTCCATCTGCTCGTCGTATTCGCCCGCCGTCTGAATCAGCGAGCGCACGTCCTTCGGAAAACACGAGCCGCCATAACCGCATCCCGCATACAGGAAGTCGTAGCCAATGCGCGGATCAGAGCCAATACCCCGGCGCACCGCTTCAATATCCGCGCCCACGCGATCAGCGAAATTCGCAAGTTCGTTCATGAACGAGATCCGCGTGGCAAGCATCGCGTTCGCTGCGTACTTGGTGAACTCGGCCGAGCGCACATCCATGTAAAGCGTGCGTTCGTGATTGCGGTTGAACGGCGAATACAGGCGCTTCATGCGTTCGCGCGCGCGTTCGCCCGGGACGTCGTCGTCGCAACCCAGCACAATGCGATCGGGCCGCGTGAAGTCGTCGATAGCCGCGCCTTCCTTCAGGAATTCCGGATTCGATACAACCGAGAACATGTGCGATTCGCCGCGCTCGGCGAGTTCCTGATCGATCGCCGCCTTCACGCGGCGCGCCGTGCCGACCGGCACCGTGGATTTATCGACGATCACCTTGAAGTTATTCATGTAGCGGCCAATGTCGCGCGCCGCCGCGAGCACGTACTTCAGGTCGGCGGAGCCGTCTTCGTCCGAGGGCGTACCCACTGCAATGAACAGCACTTCGCCGTGCTCGACCGCGGCTTTTACATCGGTGGAAAACGTCAGGCGTCCCGCTGCGCGATTACGTGCGATGACTTCCTGCAAGCCCGGTTCATGGATCGGCACGCCGCCACCGTTGAGGATCGCGATCTTGCGTTCGTCGAGGTCGAGACAGAAGACGTCGTTGCCAATATCGGCGAGGCACGCGCCCGTCACGAGGCCTACATAGCCGCTTCCAATGATGGTGAGTTTCATAGCACGCGCTCCAGGGTTGGCAAGTTGTTCAAGCGTTCTTGGTTGATTGTTTTAATAAGCGTTCGCACCGGCGAAACCCTTCCACAAAGTCATCGCGACAATCTTCATGTCGAGTCCGAAGGTCCAGTGCTGCATGTAGTACAGATCGAGTTTCACGCGCCCCATCATCTTTTCAATGCGGTCGGTCTCACCGCGAAAACCGTTCACTTGCGCCCATCCGGTAATGCCGGGTTTGATGCGATACCGGTACATGTAGCCCTTCACGAGGTCCTTGTAGATGTCGTCGTGTTCGAGCGCATGCGGGCGCGGTCCGACGACCGACATCTCGCCGCGCAGCACGTTGATGAACTGCGGCAGTTCGTCGAGGCTCGTACGCCGCAGGAATGCGCCCACGCGCGTCACGCGTTTGTCGCCCTTCTTTGCCTGCGTCACGTGCCCCGCCGTTTCCTTGTGAACGCGCATGGAGCGGAACTTGTAGATCTCGAACTCGTTACCGTCTATGCCCTTGCGTTTTTGCTTGAAGAAAACCGGCCCCGGCGACGACAGCTTCACGGCCACCGCGAGCACGATCATCAGAGGCGCGAGACTCAGCAGCACGACTGCTGCAAACATCCGGTCAAAGACGCGCTTGGGCAGCACCTTCAAATCCGTAATCGGCGACGCCGCCAGATTGATCGCCGGCACACCAAGCAAATCCACCACGGCGTGATTGAAGAACGACAGGCTGCGCACGTCGGGGATAAAGCGGATGTTCACGAAGTCATCGCGGAACTCGGCGACGAGTTTGTGAATGGTCCGTTCCTGCGAAATCGGCAAGGCAAGCCATAGCTCACGAATCGCGCGGCGGCGAACCAGTTGCGTGAGGTCGGCCAGATCGCGGCTGACCGGCACGCCCGCAAGGGTTTCTTCAGCAAGAGCCTCGTCAAATACGTACACCGGGCGGAAACCCGCTTCTGGTCGGCTGCGCATCTGCTCGATCAGGAACTGTCCGTAGGGCGCCGCGCCCACAATGGCGACCGCCTTCTGGTTGAAGCCTTCACGCCGCAGCGACTTGAGCGTGGCGTGCACGGCCGCCTTCGAAATCATGAGCAGCGCGGCAGCGGCCACGCCCCAGTAAAGCAACCACAAACGCGACAACAAATCCGCACGGTGTACGCTGAAGGTCAGCAGGACGCCCGCGCCCTCCACCATCAGCCACGCTACCGTCACGCGTAACAGGAGGTCGTAGACGGGCTTGCCGCGCCATGACTTATAGATTCCGAACGACGGGAACGTCATGATCACCAGCACGCAATTGAATGCAAGCAGCGTGCTTTGCATGTCATCCAGCCATACCGCATTTCCCGCGTGCAGCGACGCGGCGAGCCACGCGCCCAGCGCGACCATCGCTATGTCGATCATTCTCGAAAGCACGCTCAACATGTTGGACACCTCGGGTGGAAATCCCAGGGCGGTGGCACGGCTTCGCCAAATGGTTCGCCACACGCCTTGGTACATACCCGTATAAGGCTGGAATTAAATTCATGCTGCAACCGCAAAATAATGCGCGAATTAATTCCAGTTTTTAACCGATTTATTTTTGTCACGAGAGGGATTGAATTGCGCGTTGAGCGTCGTAAGCCATGAGGGCAAGAGGATTTTTTGTCGTTGCCGAGGACCGCCGGAAGGCTTGTTCAGAAAGGCTTTCAGCAAGTCATCCAGCAATTATTTTTCGAGAAAAAATTCTCGAAGCGTAAGAAAAAAATTCATCTCCCCGGTCCGGTTACGTTTAATGACGCTCTTACCGGTTTGCATATGGTTATCGATTATTTTCTGGTTTTTTGATTTATCGCCTATTAACTACGTGCTAAAAATTGCAATACCCGTTCAAGCTCAAGGAGTCACCCCTTCATGACCGCCATCGATACAACCCTTGTCAGCGCTCCGCACACGCCTGCCGCATTGGAAACCAGGCTGAGAATCCAGCCGGTCATCCTGGCCGGTGGCGCGGGAACCCGCCTGTGGCCCATGTCGCGCGAGCATTTTCCGAAACAGTTGATCGGCCTGATCGGCGACCAGTCGCTGTTGCAATCGACGGCGCAAAGGCTGGACGGCCTGACATACGGCACGGCGCGCGTCGACAATGCGATCATCGTGTGCGGCGAGGATCATCGCTTCACGACCGCCGATCAGTTGCGCTCCGCCGCCGCCAAGGCGGACCTCCTGCTCGAACCGGTCGCGCGCAACACCGCGCCTGCGCTGACCGTCGCCGCCATGCACGCGCTGTCCGCTGGCGGCGACGCCATCCTCGTTGTCATGCCTGCGGATCACGTTGTTACGGATAGCGAAGCATTTCACAAGGCAATCGGCGCGGGGGCTAAATGCGCGGAAGACGGAGCGATCGTCACGATGTGCATTGTGCCGACGCATGCGGACACGGGATACGGGTATATCAAGGTTGGGCAACAGATGCTTGGTTCGGGCGCATGGCCGCTCGAAAAGTTCGTGGAAAAACCGCATCTCGAACTTGCGCGCCAGTATGTGAGCTCGGGCGAATACTGGTGGAATGCGGGGATTTTTATCGTGCGTGCATCCGTGTGGCTCAAAGCCATCGAGCACTTCCAGCCGGCCATTCACGCCGCCTGCCGCGCCGCCTGCGACGCCGGCACGCGCGACGGCGAGTTCTTCCGTCTCGACAAGGACGCGTTCGCGGCTTCGCCTTCGGATTCCATCGACTACGCGGTGATGGAACAACTTGCTGCCGATCAAAGCATCTGCGCGGGCGCCGTTGTACCGCTTAACGCGGGCTGGTCCGACGTCGGTTCATGGGACGCAATCTGGAAGATTCTGCCGAAAGACAGCGAGGAAAACGTCGCGCGCGGCCGCGTGATGTTCCAGGGTTCCACATCGACCTATGCGCATTCCGAAGGACGCCTGATTGCCTGCGTGGGAACGCACAACCTGGTGATCGTTGAAACCGCGGATGCCATTCTCGTCGCGGACAAGGCGTGCGTGCAGGACGTGAAGGCCATAGTCGGGCGCATCAAGGCGGAGCAAGGCAAGGAAGCGGCGGATCACCGCAAGGTGCACCGGCCGTGGGGCCATTACGATTCCGTCGATAACGGCGAGCGTTTTCAGGTAAAACGCATTGTGGTGAAACCGGGCGCGCGGTTGTCGCTGCAAATGCATCATCACCGCGCGGAACATTGGGTCGTGGTGCGTGGCACGGCGCTCGTGACGCGTGGCAAGGAAGAGTTCATTCTCGCCGAGAACGAGTCCATCTATATTCCGATTGGCGTGCAACATCGACTGGAGAATCCGGGAAAGATGCCGCTCGAGATCATTGAAGTGCAGTCGGGCACGTATCTGGGCGAGGACGATATCGTCCGTTTCGACGATAAATACGGCCGGCAATAAAGAGCGCCATGCGGTGCGCGATTTCAGCGCGCCGCATGGCGTGACGTATTACTTCTTCATTATTGCCAACGCGTGACGATCTATCCCTGCACGTCGGCCAAGCTCCGGACTTCAACCGGTGTGGCGCGTTCGCCTTGCGGCACATGATTCAAAGCCTCGGCGGACGCCGTTTCAGGCGTGGCAAGTTGCACATCGTCCGAGTCGGCCTGCCCCGGATGCGTGATTCGTGTGGACTGCGACGCGATCCATCTACGCGACCAATCGAGCGCGTAAGCCGCCGCTTCCTCGGCGATGCCGTATCGCGGTCCTATCAGACCTGAACGCTCCACGCGCCGCCCATCCTTGACGATCTCGGCCCAGCCGCGAAACATGCTGCCCGCGACGGGACGCGCGATGGCATAGATGGTGTAGCCGTGACCGTCGTGAACCGGGGTGCAGTCCGGTTCGAAAGCCATGGGTACGGGGTCAAGCGGACGTCCCACGCTGCGCGAAGCGTCGTAATACGCCGCTCGCGGCACGTTCATGATCATTGCCTTTCGACTGGCGGACAGCGGCACGGGCGCATTGGCGCGCGCGATGTCGTGCGCTTCCGGCAAGCGGCGCGGCACGGCGGCGAACAGTGCATCCACCGCGTTCGCACCGCGGCCGTCGCCAGCGCCCCACGACTCCGGGTTCTGCCAGAACACGCCGCGAAGGCGATCGCATTCATATGCGGTTTGCGCCTGGCGCTGCGGCGCTTCCACCGGCACGGTTGGAACGATGGCGAACGACCGGCCGCGTGCAGCGAGCCGCGTCACCATTTCAATCAGCGTGCCATCCATTTGCCAGTCGTTGAAACGCCGGCGGCAGGTCGGCACGGTTGGATAGTGACTGGGAAGCTTCGACCATGTGTCGCCAGTCGTGAGAATCCACAGCACCGCGTTCACGATAGTGCGCGGATGCGCGCGCGGCCGTCCCCGACGATGTTCACGGATTTCGCCTTCGGCCACAAGCGGCGCAATCAGCGCCCACTCTTCATTGCTGAGTTCGTCGAAAAACATTGGGTTGCTCCATGCAGTCGGACCGCGCTGCGAATGTTGAACCGAGCGTAAGGAGTGAAATTAGGTGAAAATCACTCGCACCACGCTGAATCAAGAAATTCGAAGTGT
This sequence comes from Caballeronia sordidicola, assembly GCF_001544455.2. Lineage (GTDB taxonomy): Bacteria > Pseudomonadota > Gammaproteobacteria > Burkholderiales > Burkholderiaceae > Caballeronia > Caballeronia sordidicola. Next base: position 50,166 of record NZ_FCOC02000011.1, on the reverse strand, counting down.
TCGCAAACGTTTGCTAAAAACAACAAATTGGTGCATGCGAAAAGGCTTTCAATCTGCGCCGTGGTGCAAAACCGGTTCATTGCGGCGCACGATCCACCCTTTGTCATAGGGTATGAAGAATACGTGCAGGAAGCATACCATCCTAATGGTTTGCCCGAATATGACAAAGCAGTAGATTTTCAGCGACCTATATCATTTTTAATTCTTACAATTATAGGTAATTTATTCCGACTTTACGTCGAAGTTTTGAGGTATGCACTTAACAAATGTTAAGTAGTTACATAAAAAAACGATCTGCACTCAGCGCGTTATATGCACGCTCGATCAGTTCTATATCTTTCGTCCGATTGCTTGCATGGATACCTGCTAATTGCGGAAGCGATAGATCTATCGAATGACAATGCGGGTAGTCGCGCACACGCAAATCCGGCGCGATTGTGGTGAAAAACGCTGTAGTGGGAATGTCGAATCCGGCAGCTATGTGCAGCGCGGCTGTGTCGGGCGTGACCACGTAACGCGCGCCCTTTATCCAAGCGATGAAATGCGCCGTGTCGGGTGAACGTGGCGTTAGATCAATGTAATGGGCGTGGTCGATCGCGCCAAACCCCGCCACAGGGAGCCTGAAGTGTTGCCACAGCGCTTCAGCTAGACGCGCGCGCTGCGACACCGGAATACTCCGTACCGGAGTGCTAGCGGTGGGACACAGCAGCACATATTCGCCGTTGATTACTTGCGTGTTCGGTAGGCTTATGCCCTTGAGCCATTGGTTGCGCTTACGTTCGGCAGAAATTGATTGGGGCGTTATACCCATTGCATCAATAAAAAAATCGATCATCGGCAATTCGGCGAATTTCGGCCAAAACAAATGGTTACCGATATCGATGCGTAACTCCCCTTGCGCCAGCGGGTAGAGTTTAACGGGCAAGTCGACAATAGTGCCTAATAACGGCGAAGCAAGTTCATAAAGCTGCTTTACAAATTTGGCCGTATGTCGCGGCCGAAAAATCTTAAAGGAAATATTCGGAAAATTCGCCTTAATCGCGAGAAGCGCGGTTATTCCGACAATAGAATCCCCAAGCGTCACTCCCATGCCATTTATTACTATTACCTGCGATATAAACGCATAATCAAGTCTGAACGCAGCCAGCGCCGCGTTGAAAACTCCATTTGAAAGTCCGAGCGCCCGGTAGCCGGTCATCGGTCCATTCGAAAATTCGAGATCGTAAGGCGCCACAATTTTGCCATCAAGTGAAAGCAAAGACCCCAAATTACTAATTGCGGAAACATCGTCAAGTGGCATCTCAGATAATCCAGTCTAGTTGTGAAAAAATCAGAAAAACTGCTGGCTCAAATAGTCAAGCTCTTAACATTAGAACGTAACTCTTACCGGAAAGCATCATTTAAGCTGCATAATACTACGCCGCAAGTGTCACAGTTGGGAGAAGTTCCTGCACGGTCTGACGCAATCAAAAACTGAGTGTTACTCGACACCACGTAGAGCTCTATGTATCAAGCAAGTTTGCAACTTTAACCGGCCTGTTTACAGCGACAACATCATGAGGACAGCTTTTTCTGGTGATCAGCAGTAGTTAACCCGGAGGCCGCCACGCCTGCGCGACGATTCAAATGAGTAGATTTCGATTCAGCACAGTATTGACACCTCCCTTGTCAGTTCGTCGTTCTTGACCGCTTTACCCGACGACTAAGACACGCTATAAAATACAAGAGAATAGTAGGAGTTTCAAGATCAGCATAAGCCAACGGCTCGGTCTAAACCGAAGTTTAAAAGCGTTCAACAATAGTCCCTGCACCTCTACACGCGATTGCAAAAATAAATAGCCAGTGGCTTTACGGAACGACCAGGCTTAGAAGGAAGTAACCACTCAGTTACACAGACGACAGCATGCGTCTCATCGCAATCACGTTTAAGTCGTTCACGAGGTCAGTCAAAACAGTTTACTTCCAACGGTCATTGGGGAATCGGTGGATTAAAAATTCTATGAATTTGCGGTAATCTATTCTTTGGAATTTGCAAGGTTTTATCGCTCAGGCGAACACAAAGCAGAAGCTTAATCAACGATCGAGCTTGCATTCTCACTTACGAATGTGTGTTGATGCTAGCCACAGCTATAAAATCGGCAGCAATTCGGGCGTCTTTGATAGCAAGCAACAAATACAGTTATTCAAAAAGCGATTCGAGACTTGCCCCCGCACAACTCCGACTTTGAAAGTCATTTCACAGCTACTCGCTGACCTCGATAGAGCCCTTGTCCTGCGGCGGCACGTCATAATCCGCCGCATTTCTGTACTACGAGACTGCTGATCGCTGCGTTGGCGTGTACCGGGGACTGCTACGACTAGTTGGATCGGTCGCTTGCCGAAAGGCGTCGTAACCCGTCTCACAACATTCAGTCCAGAAAGCGACCCTGATGCGCAAACAGCACGACGGAAGTTCTAAGCGCTTTTACCGTTGCCTCACCTTAGGAGATGTATCGAGCGAATTCGCTTCTCGAGAAAAGCAAGAGGTTATCGAAACCAGTGAGTTTGTTTGCCTTGCCACTGCCCTTAACGTGCGCGGAAGCATGTTTGGGATCGACCGAGACAAACAGACCATATCGCATAGCGAGATTCACAGTCCGATCCGGGTGAGTGCCAAGCGTGTCGAGCTCAACATGAGCGCGGGTTACCGATCAGCCGGGGGCTCGCCGCACAGCACGTGCCGCGCTTCAGCGCCGACGCCATGTCGGGCGAACAAGCGCAGCACATGGCCGGGTGAGTTGTTAGTTAGCATCTCCGCACCGTAGTGTCGCCGAACACCCTTAAAATCGCCAATTCGACCCGGATCCGATCGGGGCACCTTCGTCTGAGCGTTTCGCCGCCCTGAAGGATTGCGAAATCAAGTCGGATCACAATGCGGACTGTTTCTTGACGAGCCCTGTAGGTCGTACATAGGTTCGTTGCCCTGCAGACCAACGCCTGACCAAAAAAAAAACACTCGTCGGGCATGGTCTTGCCTGCAGATATTTGGTAACAACTGAGCGTCATGGACGCACATCTCAACATGTGCATCTAGCGTCGCCGGCGCAGAGAACATCGCGGCCCGGGAGACATAAAAAACATCCCCATTATAAACGGAGCAGATCAAAGCCTGCGAGAAAGTAATTTCGAAGCTCGACACATCGTGGGCAGGAAGCGAAGTTCACTTGATGACGCGGTTGGACTTTCGAGCGTCGGTAACACCCCGAAAACGGTCACTGAACGTACCCGAGTCGAAGGAGGCTCATCGGCTAACTACTGAGGTAGTGGCTGCCTTCGTCGCACGACCGAAGCGGCAGACGAAACGGTCGTTGCTGCGAGCCCGGAAAGGGATCTGCGGTAAGTATCTTCAAACCCAGAAGCGGACCTTCACCGTGCTGCTATCGGATACTTACCAAGGCATTCCATCGCTTGCTTCGACAAAGTGGCCGATCACGGCCTCCTCGCCAGTGAGCAATGCGTAATGGACAAGCATCCTCGCACGGTCTTCGACAGTAAAATAGCCGTTGTGTCCGGTCAGATCACTCTTAACGTAGCCCGACTGACGGAATCAACACGAATCTAAGTGCCCCGCGATTGCTCGGCCAATTTGAAGCTACTTGATCCATTGCGGCGCATGGGGAATCGTCTCCGATTGCGCCTTGTCATGATTGATCCAGAGCTCGGCCTGTTCGCGCGCGACGAGTGCGTCTACATAGTTCATTGAATCGACAGAGCGAGGCTTGTCGAAGTTGAAAAGCGGAACGCGACGGCAACAAAAGTTCTGATGAAAATGCGCGACATCCCCGCTCAACACCACCGGTCCTCGATCCGGCAGGCGCACGAGCAGTGACTGATGGCCGGGCGTATGTCCAGGTGTCGCGTGAACGACCACGGCGCCATCTCCGAAAACGTCGTGATGCCCGCCGAGCATGTTGACCGGATTATTACGCATCGTCTCGTAGAGCTCGGGGAGGAAACCGAGTTGAGTCGTATTAGTGCCGAACATGGCGTCGTATTCGAACCGCTGCACATGCCACGTCGCGCCGGAGAAGTATCGGCTGTTGCCCACGTGATCAAAGTGCGCGTGAGAGAACGCAATATGCGTGACCTGCTCTGGCGATATGCCCATCTCTTCAAGCTGCGAGGCAAGCGTTTTCTTAACAATACCGCGTACGTCGTGCGCCATGACCCTGCCGCCGGGAATGTCGATCATGGAATCGTCGAGGCCCGTGTCCCAGAGCATCAAGTCCGCGCCATGCTGGATCAGGTATGCATTGTTACTGAACACCGCAGGCTGTCCGACGTTCACGCCGGGCGACCATTGAGAGATATCGGATACATGCGCTTCGCCACCATTGAGCACCGTCATGCGGTCGACTGTGCCGGTAGGCGTGCGCTTAGCGACGCCTTGAGCGTCACCCTCAGTCAGTTCGTTTGTCATCGTATGCTCCTTCAGGCAAGCCTGACGCGCAGGTCGCCGAGTCGTTCTATAGACGAGACGACTTCATCACCCGCGCGCAGCCATCGCCTTTGTTCAGCCGGTATTTTTTCGCCGAAGATAACGCCTTGCGGCGTGCCAGTGAAGATGACATCGCCGGCTTTCAGCGTCATGAAACTGGCCGCGTAACTGATCACCTGCCGGCAGTTGAAGATCATGTCGGCGGTGCTCCAGTCCTGGCGCTTTTCACCGTTGACGAACGTTCGCAGCGTAAGCTCCTGTGGATCCGCGATCTGTCCCGCCGGCACCAGCCACGGTCCAATGGGCGCGAATCCATCGGACGCCTTGCCTGCCGTGAATTGCGTCGTCACCGTTTGAAGGCTTCGCGCGCTGATGTCGTTACCCGTTGCATAGCCGGCGACGTAATCGAGCGCATCGTCGACCGACACCTTCGCGCAGGCCCGGCCTATGACAATCACGAGTTCCGTCTCATAGTCGAAGCGGTCATCGGCATTCACGGGAAGCGCCACTACGCCTTCATGGTGATTCAGCGCGTTCGCGAACTTGGCGAACAACGGCGGCTTCTGGGGAATCGGCGTGTTCGTTTCCGCTGCGTGCTCCCGATAGTTAAACCCCACGCAGAGAATCTTTTCCGGCCGCGTGACGAGCGGCGCGAAGCGCACGTCTTGTGCGGATACGATATGCGCAGAGCCTGGACTGTCGGCCAGCGCATCGATGACGGTGCGGACTTCCACCGCGCGTTCATTTTGCAGCAGATCGTCAATATCGCGCGGCGCGGGAAGTCCCAGTGCAGTCGCACTCGCCGTGATATTGACCATGCCTTGCAGCATCTCCATGCCCAGCGCGTATCCCGATGCAGTACGCAAGTTGGCAAGCCGCATCTCAATGTCGGCAACGTCATAGCGATGATGTTTCGATGCACTCATGCAAGTTCTCCTTGTATTCGAATGTTGCCGGCGCATCGCACACCTATCGCAGGCATAGGCAGCGCCGGTTCGATACAAGCCTATCGCGACCTTGCGGCGGCGTCTTGCAAGATATTGACATCAGTCCGTTGAAACGCCGCGATGTCTTGCGAGATAACTCGTCGGCGTCGTTCCATAGGCATTGCGAAACGCGTTGGAAAAATGGCTTTGATCGAAGAAGCCGACATCGAGTGCGGCGGCACTGGCGCTCATGCCGCCGTCGAGAAGTTGCTTCGCCCGCGCGACGCGGCTATGCAATACGTACGCATGAGGCGCGACGCCCACGGCCGCCCTGAACATGCGCAGGAAATGAAAGCGCCCCACGCCGATAGAGCCGGCCAGCGCGTCAAGACTCAGGTCGGCGGCCAGATTACTATCGATCAGATCGAGGGCGGGTTGTAAGCGATCAAACGTGGTATCGGCGGGATGAGGGGTGTCCGTAATCGCTTTCGATAACAAGTAACGCGACAACACCGATTGCATCGCGTAAAGCATCGACGCCTCCGCTTCGATCTGCGAGATCGTGCCTTCGTAGTGCATCAGTTCAGCCGCTCGATGAGCCTGCACGAAGCGATCGCTCGTCTCTGCGTCGAACGCTGTTGCGCGGGCAAAACGAGGTGCGATAACCCGCGGCGCATGGACCTCGAGTTCATCGCACAGACGCAGTATCCAGTCGACAGCGGGATAGATCAGGCGCTGGCTCCATCCATTGCTGTCAACCGCTTCACCCTTGTGGACTTCGTCGGGGTTGATCAGCATCCACGAGCCGGTCGACAGTTCATGCGTCTGGCCGCGGCATGAGAAGCGCTTCGTTCCCCGCGTGATGACGCCAATAGTCGGTCCTTCGTGCCAGTGCTGGCTATAGCGCTGGCTGTTGAAGCGACCCGAGAGAAAGTCCAGCTCGCCTAAGACCTCGCAACACCAGTACCGCGCGATATTGTTGACGGGTTTGCGGCTCGACGGGCTGTCGGTCAGGTCAAGATTTTCCATGTCAATCTCCAGATGTTCAACGGCCACCTGTTCCGTTCGTTGCGTCTCACTGTTTTCGGTTGCAGCATTCTACCGCTGGCTGGCCCGAAGCCTTTTCTATCACCGGTTGTTGGTTTGCACGGAATCCTGACCCACGGGGGGTCAGATTTGGATGCAAATCAACAAAACAAGGCCAGTAATGCTTCCGCAAATACCAGCCGGTTATTTATGCCCGTTCTGTTGTGTCGGATATGGCACACTATGCTATGTTTCGAACGCTAACGTTGTCAGCGACGAGTACATGCCAATCCAGAAATTCATTGATAAACGAACGATCCAGCGTGCGCGGAGATTGTGGTTGCATTACGGCGTCTTTTGGCTGGGTGCTATCGCAACTGGGCTAGTCGCGGTTCTCTACGCGCGACTGATTGATTTCGGGTACAAGATTTTTCTTCATTATGTTTCGCGTGATTGGTGGCTTCCACTCCTTATCACGCCAGTCATTGGTGCGATAGGAGTCTGGCTAACTCGTCGCTATTTCGCGGGTGCCGAGGGAAGCGGCATTCCCCAAGTCATCGCAACACTTCACGATGACGGAGCGCTTGCGCCCCGTCTGCTCAGCTTTAGGATCCTAATCGGCAAGGTTGCAGTGTCATTCCTTTCCATCCTCGGCGGGTTCACCATTGGACGTGAAGGTCCCACTATTCATGTGGGGGCTTCGCTCATGTATAGCCTAAAGCGCTTTTATCCAGCACGATTTCGCGCAATTCGGGGTTTTGAACTGGAACGCAGGCTGGCGCTCGCCGGAGCAGCTGCGGGCCTCTCGGCAGCGTTCAACGCGCCGCTTGCCGGTGTAGTCTTTGCGATTGAGGAATTGACTCGAAGCTTTGAGCAACGCACGAGCGGCGTGCTGATCACCGCAATCATTTTTGCCGGGATCGTCTCTCTCGGATTGCAAGGCAATTACATTTACTTCGGCACCATCGATGTCAGCGGACAGTTCCCCCACTTGCTCGCCGTCGCGGTCTTGCTAATTGGCGTACTGTGCGGCGTAGCAGGAGGCGTTTTCTGCTGGCTTCTACTTAACACGCATCGATGGTTACCCGCATCAGTTGTGCGCTGGCGCGCTCGTCGACCGGTCGCCTTCGGAGCCGCTTGCGGACTAATCATCGCGGTGATCGGCGTTCTCTCAAGCGACCACACCTTCGGCAGCGGTTATGTAGAGGCGCGCGATATGCTCGAAGGTCACGCACAGCTCGGGGTGACCTATCCTTTTCTTAAAATGCTTTCAATGATCGGATCGTATTTGCCTGGCGTGCCGGGTGGCCTATTTGCGCCTTCGTTAGCAATCGGCGCTGGTATTGGCAATGCATTGCATCTCTTATTCGGCGACATGCAACTCCCAATGCTCATCGCACTGGGCATGGTAGGTTATCTCGCGGCGGTCACACAAAGCCCGATTACCGCTTTCGTCATTGTCATCGAGATGATAAACGGACACGCGCTCGTGATCTCCCTTATGGCAACAGCATTGATCTCAAGCCAAGTGTCGAAGTTTTTCGCTCCTGCACTTTATGAGGTCGGCTGAAAAAAGTGGACGCCAACATTCCGTAGAATTGAGGAATGGAGGCATTGATGAACCGAATCCCCAAAGCCGTGTACACGAAGGAATTTCGTGAAGAGGCAGTAAAGCTGGCAATGACTGACGGCGTTAGCGTGTCCGAAGCGGCGCGTCGACTGTCTATTTCGATGAAGACGTTGGCGAACTGGGTTCGCGCGGCAAAGGACGGCAAGCTGGAGAACGTTGGGCAAAACCAGAAACCACCGACAGAGATCGAGGCAGAGCTGGGGCGGCTCAAGCGAGAGTTGGCAGAAGTGAAGATGGAGCGCGATCTGTTAAAAAAGTTTGCGACGTACTTCGCGAAGGAGTCGCGGTGAAGTACGGCGTTATCGAACAGATGCGACAGCATTACCCGGTGCCGCCGATGTGCCGGTTCCTGGGCGTGTCCATCAGCGGCTACTATGCCTGGCGCACACGGCCGCTGTCGCTGCACGCTGAGCAGGAGCTTCAACTCGAAGCGCAGGTGCGCGCAGCTCACGAGCGTACCCGACAAACCTTCGGCCCGGAACGGCTACAGAAGGATCTGGCGAACCACGGTGTCCAGATTGGTGTTCACCGCATCAAGCGTTTGCGGGCGAAGCTCGGCCTGCGATGCAAGCAAAAGCGCAAGTTCAAGGCGACGACCAATTCCACGCACAACCTGCCAGTTGCACCGAACCTGTTGAACCAGGATTTCAAGGTGAGCGGGCCGAATCAGGTCTGGTGTGGCGACATCACTTATATCGCGACTGATGAGGGATGGCTGTATCTTGCCGGCCTCAAGGACCTGTTTAGCGGAGAGGTAGTCGGCTACGCGATGAGCGAGCGCATGACAAAACAGCTGGTCATGCAGGCACTGTTTCGGGCTGTCGCGTCACACCGACCACCGGCCGGTCTGATACAGCACACGGATCGCGGCAGTCAATACTGCGCTCACGCCTATCAGAAGCTCCTCAAACAGTTCGGCATGCAGGCCTCAATGAGCCGACGAGGAAATTGCTTCGACAACGCACCGATTGAATCCTTCTGGGGTTCGCTGAAAAATGAACTCGTCTATCATCGCAAGTTCGTGACCCGCAATCAGGCGCAGAAAGAAATCACGGAATACATCGAGATCTTTTATAACCGGCAGCGCACCCAGGCGCGTTTGGACTATCTGTCGCCGGCCGCTTTCACGCAGCGATTCTATTTGAGTAAAATCGCTGCTTAACCCGTTGGCGTCCACGGATTCCGACCGACCTCAATACCTTGATCAACCCAACGCACGACGTAACCAAGGATGCCCTGCGCATTGTTATCCAGCTCACTTTGAATTTGGTCGGCAGACCAGTCGGATTTTTCAACAACCGGAATGGCGAGCAAGTCATCAAGCAGTTCGTCACGAATACTCTCGTAGGACGTCTTTTCCATCGCCCGTTGCACGGCTCGCACATCGACCATGTGATAGTGCAGCGCATGTAGCGTTGCAGCGGTTGGCGAGGGTACCCATGCGGTGTTTGCGCCTGCCTTCGGGTGTTCGATCTTTTGTTCCAGCATCGCGCGCATCAAGTCGGGCATTGCCCACATGCCCTTGCCGATCTGCGCCCGCCCTCGTAGGCCTGCGCTTAGGCCTGCCAGCACATTATTACGCTCGTATGCTGCGATCCATTTCGACGATTTCATGTCGCCCTTGCGTATCATCGGGCCAGCGCGCATAGCGGTGTGCATTTCGTCGCCGGTCCGGTCAAGGAAGCCTGTGTTTATAAACGCGACCCGCGCCGCGGCCGCGCCAATGCACGCGAGCAAGTTGACGCTGGTACGCCTTTCTTCGTCCATAATGCCCATCTTGATGGTGTTCCCCGGCAAGCCAAGCAGCGCTTCGACGCGCCCAAACAGTTCCGACGCAAACGCTACTTCGGCGGGCCCATGCATCTTGGGCTTGACGATGTAAATCGAGCCTGTGCGCGAGTTGCGCTTGTTTATCAGGTCGTTCATCGCGCCAAGCGTAGTCATTACCGCGTCAAGCATGCCCTCAGGAATCTCATGTCCATCGCGATCAATGATCGTTGGATTAGTCATCAAATGACCAACGTTACGCACAAACAGGAGCGAGCGGCCATGCAATTTGACGATACTGCCGTCCGGTCTTTGATATTCGCGGTCTGGGCTAAGGCGCCTCGTGAAGGACTTCCCGTCTTTCGTCACATCTTCGGTGAGATTCCCCTTCATCAGGCCTGTCCAATTCCGATAAAGCCGTACCTTATCGGCGGCATCGACGGCCGCAACCGAATCCTCGCAGTCGATAATGGTCGACACGGCAGCTTCCATGAGCACGTCCTTGACGTGCGCCAAATCGGTCCTGCCGACGGGATCAGTGGCGTCAATCTGTATCTCAAAGTGCAGGCCATGATGCTTGAGTAAGATGGCAGATGGTGCGCCCGCCTCGCCTTGAAAGCCGACAAACTGATCGGGACTTTTCAGGCTGCTTATGCCCGAGGTAAGTGTAACTAAAAGATTGCCGTCTTCGACGGCGTAGAGCCTGGCGTCAGTGTGCGAGCCATTCGAAAGCGGCGCGGCTTCGTCAAGAAACGCTCGGGCGCGGGCGATCACCATCGCGCCGCGAGTAGGATTAAAAACTTTGGTACGCTCGGCACCGCCGGTGTCGGATATCGCGTCGGTTCCGTATAGGGCATCGTATAGGCTGCCCCAGCGCGCGTTTGCAGCATTGAGCGCGTAGCGCACGTTTGACAGCGGCACGACCAGTTGCGGGCCGGCTTGCTCAGCGATCTCCGTGTCGATGTTTGTAGTACACACTTTGACGACGGGCGTGGCCGGGACAAGATAGCCGATCCTCTCGAGAAACGCCCGATATGCTACTAGGTCACGCAACGGACCCGGGTTGGAACCGTGCCACGTGTCCACCTCGTCCTGAAGCCTATCGCGCTCGCCAAGCAGCGCGCGGTTCTTGGGACCGAGATCGTGCACGAGAGCGGCCAAGCCGGTCCAAAAATGTTCGCTTGAGACACCTGTGCCGGGCAATGCCTCCTCCTCGACGAACTGGTTAAAGACGGCCGCTATTCGGAGGCCGTTGCGTTTGATCATTTGACTCATGACGTAATTGCTCCGTTTCAGTCGAATTCATTACCTAAGTTTTCGCTTCATTAATTTGGTCTTTTAACCTTCGATTGCCCGCGCGCCTACCTTAGCTACCTGTGCGTCCTGTTCCGGCTTAACCCCCGATACACCCACTGCGCCAACGACGTGACCACTCACTATCACCGGAACGCCGCCCGCGAGCGAGGTCACGATGGGTGCGCTCAGAAACGCACTGCGCCCCGCGTTTACCATGTCCTCGTAGCTAACAGTCTCGCGTCGTCCGAGTGCGGCGGTGCGGGCTTTTTCCGTCGCGATGTATGCGCCGATCGGCGAACAACCGTCTAGACGCACCAGGCCGAGCGGATGTCCGCCATCGTCAACCGCAACAATCGAGACTGGCCACTTGTAATGCTCTGCTTCGACGCGAGCGGCTTCGAGAATGGCGGTAACTTCAGCGAAGCCGAGAATGGGCTTATTTTGCATGTAAGGGTGCTCCAACGTTGTGCTAGCCCTGGCGAGCTTGTTAACAAATTAGCGACTTAATTCGAAGGTCACGTTGCCGACGGTGATCTGAGGTGTGCCGTTCATAATGTCGTGGCCAATTACCGGTCGACCCTCCAGCCACAATAAGAGGCATCGCTCAAGCGATCGACCCTCCACCATCGACGACAACAGTGGAACCGGTTGCATACGGCGTTGTGGCCAAGTAGACAACAGCGTTCGCTACGTCTTCAGGCTGACCGACGCACCGAGCGGGCAAGCGCGCGGCCGCGGCTTCGAACATCGCCTGACGTGCTTCGTTGTTGAGCTTTGACCATAACGACGTAGCGACGAGTCCTGGAGAAACGGTATTCACCCTGACGGGAGAAAGCTCAAGCGCCAAGCCACGCGCCAAGGCCTCTAGCGCCGCATTAATAGCACCTTGCAATACGGAACTCTTGCTCGGCCGGATGCTAAGAAATCCGGAAACGAGCGTCAAAGAGCCACCGTCGGTTATTTTGGCTGCTTTCGCGATTCGGTAAGCACCCCAGAATTTACTGTTCATCGACGCATAGGCCTCAGCAAGGACGAGTTGCCCTATAGGCCCGCTCGCCGTCTCGGCGGCCGATACAACGATGTGGTCGAAAGAGTTCGCGTTGGCAAAGAAACTCTCAATAGAAGTCTCGTCCGTTGTATCAAGAATTGCAGTGACGATATCGCCTCCGATTTCGTTAGCGGCAAAGTCCAACTTGCTTTGGTTACGTGATGCGATGGTTATGAGAGCACCGCGAGCCGCAAACGCCCGAGCTGACGCAGCCCCGATTCCGGAACTGCCTCCAACAATTAAAACTCTTTTTTCTGCAAGATTTTCCATGAGCGTCGTCTTTGGGTTGTTGATTATGGTATTGATTAGTAGATATCGCCCTGTTAGCGATGAACGAACAGCCCCAACTAGATTAGGCTGCACTCACGATTGGTTAGTCTGTGACGCACCAAATCAGTGTGGTGAAAACGATGCTTAGTGACGCTAACAATCATCACGCCTTTGCCGTGTTGGCCGTCTTTCAGAATCGATGCTTGATGCCTGCGCCGAAGCTATTAGCTGTTCCAGTGCCGCTCAGCTTGTCGTACAAGTAACTGACATATACGTCTGTGCGTTTGGAAAGCGGATAATCAAAGGTCGCCCCTGCCGTGTTTCGATGAGCATCGATTGATCCCACCTCACGGGTAGAGTTTGTGCGGGAGTAGGCAAATTCCAGCGACGATACGCCAATTGGGATCGACACACCACCGTGGTAGGTGTCGTTAACAATGCCGAAATCGAATGATGCGGTATGAGTGTAGGAGGCGTAAAGACGAACGTAGTTAAAGTCGTACGTAGCGCCAAGAAAATATGCATCTTGCCGATAGATGGGTGCAACGACGCCCAATCCAGTTTTGACCCGTTGAGCGACGCCGGCTATGTACAGGGGGCCGTGGTCGTACACAAGCGTAGCGGTTTCATTATGAGTGCCGTTGCCCGGGGCAGTTGCTTGAACAGAAAAAGTCACACCGAGAATCGACGGCGACTGATAAAGCGCCGCGCTATCCCAACCGGTGTCGCCAAGCATTGTCCTGCCATAACCTACAATCCATGTCTGCGTCATCAAAGGGCTGAAGCGAAACGACCCACCCATCGGATTAGCCTTTGCCATGATGTAGAACAGCGGAGTCACCTGGCGCCCGAAACGTACTAGACCGTAAGGACTTGCAATCTCCACATAGGCGTTTCGCGAGTACAGCGCATCTCCAACATAACGGCCCCCCTGACCGGTGTTTGCCAGAATATAGCTCTCCACGGCGAACCCTGCCTTCAATCCTCCTCCGAGATCCTCCGTCCCGCGTATGCCGTAAAACGATGTAATCTGTCCGCCGTTCATCAGACCAACGACCGAGGAAGGATCGCCGCTCGCTTTGAAGTTACCAACGACTTCATCTATCAGACCATAGAGCTGCAGTGTCGAAGTTTGCGCATGGGCAAATGGGCAGGCAAAAAGCGCAATTGCTACGAAAAAAAATCGTCCTATATCTGTAGTATAACTAACTAAAATTTTCATTTTTTGTCTCCTGTTGTTTTCTTTTTCTCTTTGGTTACTCTTCTGGCCTAACCGGTCGATTGACCCGCAACGATTGGCTTACTGCTTCCATGACGGCGATATTAGCGACCATCTGCGCATCCGAGACCGGATAGACTTCGTTTGCCGTGATCGTCCTGCAAAAAGCCTCTAGATTTTCCCGTACCGAGTCATTCCATTCGAACCAGCTCGTATGCTCGGATCCATCGGACATTCGCACCGTCATGACGCTTGCACCGCGCGAGTCCGGGTGGTCCAGATTGCGGACCTCCACCCAACCGCTCGTGCCGAAGAACGCGATACGCATGTACAGCGGAGTCTCAAGGGTTGAGTTGACATACCCGGTCGACCCCGAGCCGAACCGCAGGTGAAGCGAAAGCGTCTTGCACGCCTCGTTCGAATCGCGCAGCGGCGAAGATGCATAGACCTCCGTGATGCCGCCTAAAAGGTCCGCGAACAAATCCGTCATATGTATCCCGGTCCCACTCAGGGGAAGGGGCACGTATGCGGCTTCTTTCAATCGCCAGTTTTCGTTCGACAGGTTTGCAAGCTTGTCATGGCTAAAGCTTCCTTCCGCATGCATGATTTTTCCAAGCTCCCCGCGTCGGACTAATGCAGAGGCGGCCCGAAGCGCCGCCTCGAACCTGCGTTCATGACCGATCCCGAGTCGCACGCCGGCGCTCCGACATGCGAGCGCACATGCTCGGGCGTCGGCAAGCGTTAGCGAAAGTGGCTTTTCGCAAAAGACGTGCTTGCGGTACGACGCTGCTTGCATCACCTGGTTTGCGTGAAAAGCATGAGGTGTTGTGATCACGACCATATCAATGCGCGCGTCTTTAAGAACGCTTTCGAAATCCAGCGTGAACGGAATTTCGAATTCTTCCGCAACCGCGCGATGAGGTTCACGGCTGCCGACCGCCACAACAAAATTCAGTGCCGGTGATGGTTGCATTTGCTTAAGCAGGTGTCGTCCCCACCATCCGAGCCCTATAATCGCTGCATTCACCGCCATGACTCGACCTCCATCACATAAAGGCCGCCGTTGTAGTCAGTCGAATAAATGAGCCCGTTGGCATCCACAAAAACGTCCGCCGATTGGATCACTAACGGCCTGCCCTGGCGGCTATCAACGAGACGACTGGGCGTAGGGGGTACCAGTGCGGCGATTTCGGACGGCTCGTGTTGATTACGGATGTCGAAGACACGGACCCCGGCGTTTTGATAGGTCGCGACTATGATTTCGGAGCTGACGAATGTACCCGGGCGGTTTTCGTGGAGATTGTGTGGACCGAAATGCCCGGGCTTTGCCGCGTAGTCTATTTCGTTGGGCGAAGGCAGCGTCGAAATGCTGGTCGGATTCGAGGGCTCGCGATTATCGAACACCCAGATGAATTTCTCGCCGTCGGCTTGATTGTCGAGCACCGCTTCGTCGAGTACGACAAGAAGGTCGCGCTCAGGCAGCGGAAGGCAGTTATGAGTGCCGCCCCCAAACGGCGGCGACCAGTTACGATGCACGACGAGCTTTGGCGCGGTCCGATCTGCCACATTCAACACCACCATCCCCGCGTCGCGCCACGCGCAATAAGCGGTGTCCCCGTGCACGATCGGATGGTGCAGACCATATCGGCGTGAGGTGTCCCAGCTAGGTGTTTCGCCTCCTGCGGCATGCATGCCAGGTAGCCAGAAGCGTCCCGCTTCAACAGGGCGCCGAGGATCGGACATATCAATGGTGATGAAGATGTAATCAGTGAAACCGTCAAGCAGTGCGGACGCATACGCCCAACGCCCACCCGTGTACCACAGTCGGTGGATTCCGCCTCCGTCGATTGACATGAAGCCAATCTCAAAGGGCGTATCCGGGCGCGAGATGTCATAGACGGCCAAGCCCGCGCGCCAATGGCGTTGCGTGCTTGTTCGGCTTGCCGTTCCCACCTTTTCGCCGAGCGCACCGCTGTAGTAGGCGCGTTCGTCTTGGAACTCAGTTGCGGCGAACATATCCTTGGCGTTAATCACGAGGAGCAAGTCGTCGTGTGCTTGCAGATGGATGTTCCAGGTATCAGGAGGCGCTGAAACATAATTGACGGCTGCGGGATTGCGCGGGTCCCGAACATCGATAACGCTGAATCCTTTCGAGAACATATGCCCGACGTAGGCGTAGCCATGATGGACCATCAGTTGGACACCATCCGGACGGTTTCCCTGGTCGCAATAGCCGATGAGACGCATGTTCTTTGAGAAGTCTGCGGCGGGTAGCGATTGACTGGACATATGTGGATCCTTGCTTGTTATTTGACGGTAAGCGCACGACTCAGAGTGATTTCAAGAAGTCGGACGAGGCTGTATTTTTCAAGATTCCGGCGACGCTATGAAACTCCCGCCAGTGATCATCGTGATTGACTACACCGGCCTCTTCGTCCAGCAATAGATATTCGCCAAGCGTGCGCCCACGTTCAAACGCCCGCCGTCCATCCACGAGCCGCTCTTTTTCAAACGCCGCCAGCGCTTCATCGACCGTCGTCGACGGATCGCCGGCAAGCCGGGCCAACACTTGCGCGTCGGCGGCAGCCTTCGCGACACCCATACCGATGTGCGGCCTGCCTACCGATGCGGCATCGCCGATCAGGGCAACCCGTCCAAACACCATCTTTGGACAGTACAGGTCGTAGATTGGTGTGAAGAACGGCCGCGGGATCACTGACAATGTGTCACTGAACGAAGGAGGCAGAGTTGTTGCCGCGGCCTGTTTCAATTCATCAATCAACGCTTGGCGCACGAGCGGCGGCGGAATGGAGACGGGGTGATGATTGCCCTGCTCGTCAACGAGCATGTCTTCGAGTGTCCGCGGATCGACCGGCCTGTACCAGACCCAGTTGAACCGGCGTCTGCCCGCTTCGAGCGCGTGGTCGGTGCCGGGTATCGGATAGCCGATGATCTTGTTTTTCGGTGGAAGGAAGAACGCGAACTTGTCGAAGATGGTCTGCTTCGCGGAAAGCGGCATGTCTGCTTCGTCCGCTACCCCGCGCCAAATCACATAACCTGCGTAGGCAGGCTGGACCGAAGGCATGTACATGCCGCGCACCATGGAACGGTAACCATCCGCGGCGATCAGCAGATCGGCTTGCTCTACGCGTCCGTTCGAAAAACGGGCGGTGACACCCTTCTCCGTTTGCTCGATGGATTGCAGATTGCAGCCGAGGTGGTGGTGCTCGCTGGGGATCGTGTCCCGCATCAATTGATGCAGGCGATCCCACGATGTAACAATCTGCGGATATGCGAGGCGCTCGATGACATTGTCGCGCTGATCAAGTGCGATTCGGTCGTTAATGGCAACGCCGAGGCGCTCGATGTCCGCACCACTTTCGACAAGCGCGGCGAGGAGTTCGCTGTGCGTGACTATTCCTGCTCCACGGCCAAAAAGCTCCACATCGGACCGCTCGAACAGATCGACGATCCATCCCTGCTTGCGCAGCAGCGCGGTCGCAAAAAGTCCTGCCATGGAAGCGCCGATCACGAGCGCTCTGCGCTGGCCGGGCTGTGTGACTTGCTGGTTCATCGTTTTAACCTCACGACAGTACACATGATGGGTAGAAGCCTTGGTGGCTTTTTACGTCTGCGTTCCCGCGCTCATCCTCTGTCTGGCGGCAGAGAGTAGGATCAGGCCTTGCGCAGTCGGGAGAAGTCAAAAAAACACATCAATACGATTGCAACGCAAGGGGGCGCAACGACCATGATGTTGGCGGCTGTCGACCATCCCCATATCTCAACGAGTTCGCCGAAAAGGAAACCGGCAAATGGTCCACTCAGGTAGAAACCTGTCATCGCCGCAGCAACGGCATAGCCGATCTTCTGAGGAGGGGCACTTCGCTGGATCACAGAGACAAACCGCGCGTAGAAGTAGCCACTGACCATCAAGCCGAAGAGGAGCGAGAGGATTCCGTGTACCAGCGGCTGCGCAGTTCCGTGAAACATCAAATAGCTCACCGCCGCAAGCACCAGGAGGCAAGCAAAGATGCCCGCCTTGCCGAGCCGATCGCCCGCCCAACCGCCCACCACTGCACCGATCGCGCCCAAGCCGTACATGCCTAACGCAGAACCCGCTGCAACCGACGTGAATCCCAGGCGTTCATGGAGATACGTGGCATAGAGCGCCGTATAGGAGAAAAACGAAAGACCCACCAATGAAAAGGACAGCGCGCCAAGACACACGTTGCGGTTTAATAATTTCGAGGCACGCGCGGCCGCAGAATCGAACGATTCCATTTCGTCCATTTGCTCGACAGCTTCGCTGAAAGCAGGCGGCATGAACCGCGAAAGCAACACAGCCACGACTATTCCCGCCACGCCAAAGACATAAAACGGCATCTCCCATTGTCCGAACGATTGATGCAGACGAGTTCCGATGATGGGTCCCATCAACGCGCCGAGCCCGAAGAACGCCTGCATGCATCCCATTGCTGCGCCACGTGAGCGTGCAAAGTAGCCACCCAGGCAGCAGTAAAGTGCGCCGACCTGTAACGCCTCCCCGACGCCAGTCAGCGCTCGATATGCCGCGAGTGTGACGAACCCCTGCGCAAGCGGTGTGATCAACGTGAATACCGAGTACGCGATGAGGCCGCCAACCAAGATGGACTTGCGCGTGAAGCGCGCGTAAAACCAGCCGCCAAGCGCGCCAAAAGCAGCGACATTAATGGTGAAAACGGTGCTCACGAAACCTGCCTGCGCGAGGGACAGGCCGTATGTACCGCGTATTGCAGTCAGCAGCGAGGGGAACACCTGCCTGTCCATTGCGTTGAACATATAGGACGTGCCTAGCAGGCACATTACCAATACAAGCGCAGGTTTGGACAGTCGCCCATAGGACGCAGTTACTTGGGGATGGTCTGCATAGCCTTGAATGCCATTCATCAAAGTCTCCAATATAAGGTTTAGGTCTGGGTTCTAATTTCAGCTCCGCCAATGAGGCGACGCGTGAACTGCCCAAACTCTTTCCGTGCGAAGCTGCAATCGATTATCGTGATCGGTGATCGCGATTTGCTTTCAGACAAAGGCGCTGAGTCCCTCCATCTGAAAGCCGATTTCCTTCAGAGCTTGGTCGAGCGTTAAACGATCTTGCTCAGACAGCGAAGTGAGTGGTGGCCGGACGTCAGCCCAACCGGGAGACGCTGTGACTTGCGAAAGCGTGTACTTCATTGCAGGAATCATTGGCATGGACGAGAAGACGCGGCGTACCGCCAATGTCATGGCTTCGTCTGGCGCGTGCGCGTCCGGGGCCGTAACTAGCGACTGGTAATAGCGGGCGAGTCCAAATGGATTCATATTTGCTGTTGCGCTGATGCAACCCACGGCGCCCAGTGGCAACGCTTTGGCCAACAAGGCTTCGCTGGCTGGGAAAACACTGAAGCCGTCAGCGGAAAAGGCGCGGATCGTAGCTTCGATATTTGACCAGTCGCCAGAAGAATCCTTCAGTCCGCAAACCGTACCGCTATAGCGCTTAAGCAACCGCTCGATTAAACCTAGCGTGATCGGCACGCCCGTCATTTGCGGTATGTGATAGAGATAGAGCCTTAGGCGATCATCGGCCACGGTGTCGATGACATCGGCGAAATAGCTGAAAAGACCATCCTCAGACGGGTCTGGGTAGTAGAACGGCGGAAGCATTAGCACGCCACTGACCCCTAGGCCGAGTGCATGGCGTGTCAGCTCAACGGTCTCTTTAACCGAACACGTGCCCGTTCCCGGCATGAAACGCCGCGGGTCTAAACCCGAGACGATCAATTCCTCCAGCGCGTCCTGACGCTCGCCGAGTGAAAGCGATGCTGCTTCAGAATTAGTACCGAAAACCGCGAGTCCGACGCCAGCGTCGACAAGCCAACGGCAGTGGGCAGTAAAGACCCTTTGATCAATCTTGCCCGCGGAATCGAAAGGCGTCAGCGCGGGTGCAAATACGCCACTAAGTGGTTGGGCAGGGAGTTCAGCGTTAAAAGAGGTCATCATTTCATATCCGTGAAGTTGAAGAATGCGACTGCTTTTTCGAACTGCTCATCCAAGGAGCGGGGCAAGATCCTTTTCGTGACTGTCCGCCACCGGAGCAGTGCGAGCGGCTTTGTGCGCTATGGCGAGCAGTTCCGCAAAATGCACGACCCGCCTGCCCGTGCCCTGTTGAATCTGCTCGCGGCAGCTAAAGCCGTTGCTCAAGACAAGGGTAGTCTGCGGCGAGCTTCGAATGGCAGGAAGCAAAACCAGTTCACCAACGGTCGACGAGATATCCGCATGCTTCGGGTCAAAGCCAAACGACCCCGCCATCCCACAACAACCGCTGTCCAGCATTGTTGCAGTGACTCCCATTGCGTCGAGAATTGCCTTGTCACCTGCCGTACCGAACAGAGCTTTTTGATGGCAATGCGTATGTACGATTACCTCAGCGTCCATTTTCGGCGGCGTATATGCATTCGCCGCGAGAAAGTCGGCGAATAGATATGTTTTGTCACTGAGAGACTTGGCGCGGGGATCATCAGGAAACAACTTGAGCAATTCATCCTTGAACACCGACATGCAGCCTGGCTCAAGCCCTACTAATGCAACGGGAGCGCACTCCCCCTCAAGCATCGGCGAAAGCGTGTCAAGGATGGTTTTAAGCCGTTCGCGGGCAAGGTCCAAATAGCCGAAGTCGTACAATGGGCGCCCGCAACACATTGCTTTTGCTGGCAGGACCGCGTTGAAGCCAGCATGCCCTAGGACCGTTGCGGCCGCCTCGGCGATCTCCGGATGGAAATTCTCACAAAATGTGTCAACCCAAAGAATGACGCTAGGAGCGCTACCATTGCCGATGCCGATTCGACCCATAGCCTTGCGGCGGTAGCTCTTCGGAGCGAACTTTGGCAGGCTCCGCGCAGCACTTACTCCGGCGAGTCGCTTTGCTATCGCTGACAGGACCGGCGTCTGAGTCATGAAGTTTGCAACGGCAGGCATTCTCGCAGCGAGTGGCGCCCAGTCGCCAATGCGTCCCATCGATAGCGCTTGTCGGGGTCGCCGGTGCTTCTCGAAATAATGCGAGAGAAACTCCGCCTTATATGAGGCCATGTCCGTATGCGTGGGACAATCGCTGCGACATCCCTTGCATGCAAGACAAGTATCAAGCGCCTCCTTGACGTTCTCGCTTTGCCAGCCCTCGTTGATCAGATCGCCCTGGAGCATTTCCCATAGCAACCGTGAGCGCCCGCGGGTGGAAAAGCGCTCGTCGTGCGTCGCACGGAAGCTTGGACACATAGTCCCGCCCTTATGAGAACGGCATCGGCCAGTGCCTACGCAGCGTTCGAGCGCTCGCTGGAAGCCATCGCCCTCAGCGCCTCGAAACTTTAGACGGGTTGAAAAATTAACGACCTTGTAATCCGGCCCCAGCCGCAGATGGTCGTCAAGCCGGTTAGCATTGACGATTTTGCCGGGGTTCATGCGGTTGTCAGGATCCCAGATGCGCTTGAATACGTGCATGGCCTCCATGATCTCGTCACCGAACATGATAGGAAGCAGTTCGGCGCGCGCTTGCCCGTCGCCGTGCTCGCCAGATAGCGACCCGCCATATTCGACGACGAGTTGTGCGGCTTCCCGCGCGAAATTACGATAATCGAGCACGCCTTGTGCATTACGCAGATCAAACGTGACCCGCGCGTGCACGCAACCGTCACCGAAGTGCCCAAAAAGCGACGTGCGGTAACCGTAGCGATCAACAAGCGCCTGAAAGCCACGCAAGTAATCGCCTAAACGCGCCGGGTCCACCGCTGCGTCCTCCCAACCCACCTTGGGGTCGACTACATTAGGGTCGATGGACAATTGCGTACTGGAGGCGCCGTTCTCGCGGATGGACCAGATGCGTTTCTGATCATCGCGACTTGTGATTAGCGCGCTAGTGGGTTGCGGGCCGCACTGGCGACTGGACAGGACACTGTGAGCGTGCTCGGCGAGAGCAGTCGCCGCGTGGAGCGTATCCGCCCCAAATTCAAGGACTACCCAAGCGTCACCCGGCGGCAGCATTGCGATCTCTGCCGCTGCAAGTTTGCGCGCTTGCAAGCCGCGTATGATCGCGCGGTCGAGCCCTTCAATCGCTATCGGGCTGCACAGCAAAAATTCCGGGACAGCATCAGCCGCCACATAGATGTCCGGAAACCCCAGTACCAGCACGACACGCTCGCTCGGACTCTTGACTAGGCGCACCTTGGCTTGCAATGTCAATGCGCAAGTGCCTTCCGTGCCCACCAGCGCACGCGCTACATTGAAGCCGTTTTCCGGCAGCAACTGATCAAGGTTGTATCCGGATACGCGTCGCTTGAGCGTCGGGAACCTGGCCCTAATCCGGTCGGCATACTTATCGCGCAGGGCTTTCAACGACGCATAGATTTCCCCCCGCCTGCCACCTACCGCGATGATCCGTTCAAGCTCAGCGTCACTGGTTGGTCCCACCCAGAACCGGGCGCCGTCATAGGTCATGACCTCGAGCGCTTCAACATTTTCCAGCGTCTTGCCCGCCATGACTGAATGGGGCCCGCAGGAATTATTGGCAATCATGCCGCCGATAGTGCATCGGCTGTGCGTCGACGGATCGGGTGCGAACGTCAGTCCGTAACCCTCAGCTGCGTCGCGCAATTGATCGCAAACTACGCCAGGTTCGACGATGGCGGTCCCCGCACGGGGATCCAGGTCAATGATGGCCGCACATTGGGCGGAAATATCGAACACTACCGCTGTATTGACGGCCTGTCCGCTCATAGATGTGCCGGCGCCACGCATGAGAACCGGCGCCTTGTGCCTACGGCAAATGGCCACGCCAGCATTTACCTCGTCGAGTGAGCGCGGGACCACGACTGCAATCGGGACCTGTCGGTAATTTGAGGCGTCCGACGCATAAACAGCGAGATGGCCGCGATCGAAGTGCACGCAGTCGCCCAAGGCTTGCTGCAAGTCCTGCCGCAGCGCATGCCAGGGTTTGCTCAAGCGCGTAGCGTCCGATTCGACCGAAGCGCGGTGTTCTGGCCCAGTCAAGGGTGAGTAGATCGACGCCATGTATTCAGATCCGGCTAGTTGAGTGTTTCATTCTGCTAAAGTTTGCCCGCGCACCGCTCGGACGAACTCGGCAGCGGCTTGACCGATTTCGTGCGGACAGTCCTCGGGTACGTAATGTTTTGCGCTGACGGTGATCTCTTTCTGGTTCGGCCACGCGCGGCAAAATTCGCGTGCTGCGCCTGCGGTCCCGTGCCCCTCGTCGGCGTTGATGAAGAGCTTCGGCAAATGCTCGCTCCGCGCAAGCCAGTCGCTATAGCGCTTGACCCGTACAAAGGTGTCCGGCGGATCGCCGTCGAAGGGGATTTGACGTGGCCAGACCAGTGTGGGCAGCCGCGATACACCCGGCGTTTTGAACGGCTTCGCGTAGACCTCTTTTTCTGCCGTCGATAACGGTCGCTTCACGCCGAGTTCGAAGAGCATTTTGTCCACGAAGAAATTTTCCTCCAACACCATCTGCTCGCCCTCGGCTCCGCGCAACTTCCGGAAGACGGCCTGACGCTCGGGCGGCATATCGGTCCACAGCCGTGGCCGGACCATAGCTTCCATGTAGACAATTCCAGCGACGGATTCAGGAAAACGCACTGCCCGATCGAAGCCAAGCGCCGCCCCCCAGTCCTGAACGACCAAAATTATTTCTTCCTGCAAATCCAGTTGCTCGAACCAGGCATCCAGATATTTTGCGTGGTCGTCGAAGCGATACGAGTACGTAGGCGAGGGGCTGGATTGACCCATGCCGATCAAATCGGGCGCTAGGCACCGGCCGAGTGGCTCCAGGTAGGGAATCACGTTGCGCCATGTGTACGAGGAAGTCGGATTGCCGTGCAGCAGCACGATGGGTTTTCCCTCGCCGACGTCCACGTAGGCCATTTCAGCGTCACGGACGCGTGCTCTTTGCATGTCGTAAGGGAATGCGGCCGAAATTGCCTGACTCATTGCCTGTCTCCGTTTGGCAGCGATCGTTGGACAATCAGTGCGCGGTTTGTGGTAGCGGAACCGCGGTGCAAGCGGGTAAACACTGTGTGTTGCACCTAGCGATCTCACCTCTTGTTTGCGTAGTGTCCACGTCCCATACTCTGACTACAAACGAATTCTGGTCAGCTTTTGCATGAGGTTTATGAATGAATCCGCGTCGCCTAACACCTTCAATGTCTCTGCTGATCGCCTTTGACGCCGCAGCGCGGCGCCTAAGTTTTACCGAGGCGGCGTCAGATCTTGTCTTGACTCAAAGCGCCGTTAGCAGGCAAGTCCAAGCGCTTGAGGAACTGCTCGGCGTGCCCCTTTTTCGCAGAGCGAATAGGAAGCTCACCTTGACCGCGATCGGCTCGGTCTATCACCGGGAGATTGATGTGGCGTTGCAACGTGTGCGCAGTGCATCGCTTCAGGCGATCGCATCGCAGACAGGTCGAGGCAGCCTTGACTTAGCCGCCCTGCCCACATTCGCCAGTAAATGGCTCATGCCGCGACTATCAAATTTTTACGAAAAACACACAGGTATCCAGATCAATTTGCACTCGCGTATCGGTCACTTCGATTTGGAACGCTCGGGTATTGATGCTGTAATCGGCGTAAGCGAGGCGCCTTGGCCGGGCGTAGTGTCGTATAAAATTTGCGATGAGACGTTACTCCCAATCATGAGTCCGGCCATGGCGGAGACCTTGCCAATAAAGGAGCCGGCCGACGTCTTTCGCCATTTACTGCTGCGCGTAGCAGCAAGGCCGGACGCATGGGGCAACTGGTTCGAGGAGCAATTTCTTGACAACCGTTCAATGAACGTGGGACCGCAATTCGAGCTGACGTCTCACCTGATCGAAGCCGTATCATCTGGCCTTGGCATTGGCTTAGTGCCAAGTTTTTTAATCGAGGGCGAGTTGCGCGCAGGGTCCGTGACTCTGGCAATCGATCGTCCATTGAGGACTGGCCGAAGCTATTATCTTTTCCTTCCGGCCGGGGAACCGCCACTCCCCCAAAGCGTGGTTTTCCGAGACTGGATTCTCGCGGTAGCTAAAGAATTTTTTGCGAAACACGGCTGATTACGCCCTGGGAAATCACAGACATCTGCACTTTGAGGACTGGCACCCTTTTCCGGACACGAACGGCCACAACCATTGTACCGACACGCCTCACCCGTTTTCTCTCGCAAGTAGTTCGAGCTTCTCGATTGCTCTTACCACTGCCGGACGCCCAAACATCGCGTCGTACCAGCGTTGCACATGGGGCGTCTCGTCGAAAGTCAGGTCCGGAAAGGCGCGTCTCCAAATCCATCCAAAATGCGCAATATCCGCGATGGAATATTCGTCGCCTGCAACGAACGGCTGCTTGGCAAGGGTAGCGTCGAGCAGTTTCAGCTGCCGGTTCGCTTCGCCGGAAAAGCGCTCGATGGCGTGCGGCACAACCTTCGGTGCAAATTTCAGGAAGTAACCCGCCTGTCCGAAGGCTGGGCTCAGCCCGGAAGCATGGACGAACAGTTGTTCAAACGTGCGCGCCCGGCGCACCGGGTCTTGCGAGAGTAGCTTGCCGTGCTTTTCAGCGAGATAAACAAGGATGGCCGAAGACTCGGTCAGCGTGAAATTGCGGTCGTCGGTGGTCAGTACGGGCACCTTCCCGTTAGCATTCAATGCAAGAAATCCGTCGCTTTTCTGCTCGCCCTTTCGAACGTTGACGGCATGTAGCGTGTAGTCGATTCCGAGTTCTTCGAGTGCGATCGGCACCTTAACGGAATTGGGTGTAGCGAATGCATAAACGTGGTACATGGCGTGTAATCCTTTAAGAGAGATGTCGGCTTGACGTGAGACGAACTTTGCGTGGCATTCGACATCCGGTGAAGTCCGGCCGGAGCGATAAGCGCTATTCCCGCGAGGAATGACCAATGACTCCCGACGGCTCACCCTTCTGACTATTCCGCTCAGGAATGACAGCTATCTCCCGGTACCGTCTTCTGCAGATTCGCGCTTGCCCTGAAGATCCAGAGGTCTTTTCCCTTTTCTCAGGTAACGCGCAATGAACACCCTCTTTACCCAAACTCAGGTCGGTCCCTATCCGGTCAGCCACCGCGTCGTCATGGCGCCACTCACACGGATGCGCACCGACGCGCACAATGTTCCCGGCGATCTGATGGTCGATTACTACGCGCAGCGCGCCTCGTCGGGCGGTTTGCTGATTTCCGACGCGACATCGGTGTCTCCACTTGGCTTCGCCTATGCGGGCGCACCGGGGATCTACACCGAAGGACATGCGCGCGGCTGGCGACGCGTCACCGACGCCGTCCACGAAAAAGGTGGACGTATCTTCCTGCAACTGTGGCATGCGGGACGACAGGCGCACCCCGCCAACATCGGCGGAGAAATGCCGGTCGCGCCTTCTGCCGTGCGTGCCTATGAACATTCGGCAATCCATGACGAAAACGGCCAGATTATCGAGGTCGAACAGGTGTTCCCGCGTGCCCTCGCACTCGAAGAGATTCCGGGCGTGATCGAAGCATTCCGTCACGCGGCGGTGCTCGCGAAACAGGCCGGTTTCGATGGTGTCGAATTGCATGCAGCCAATGGTTATCTGCCCGACCAGTTTCTGCAGGACGGCTCGAATCACCGCACGGATGCATACGGCGGCTCGCTTGAGAACCGCGCGCGTTTCCTGTTCGAGGTGCTCGATGCAATCGGTTCGGTATGGGACGCTGGCCAGATCGCGGTTCGTCTTTCGCCTGGAAGTTCGTACGGCACGATGTCCGATAGCGATCCGCACGCAACGTTCGGCTACGTCGCGCGTCGTCTGGATGGCTATGGACTAGCGTATCTGCATGTGATCGAACCACGCGTGCGCGGTAACGATGACGTCGCCGCAGCGGTGTCGGCGGTCTCGGCGAAAGACTTGCGGCGCGTGTTCAAAGGCACGCTCATCGTGGCAGGCGGCTTCACTGCGGACAGCGCGCATCGCATGATCGAGGCAGGCGACTCCGATCTCGTCGCGTTCGGGCGTCTGTTCATCTCCAATCCGGATCTACCCGAGCGACTGCGCGTCGGGGCGCCACTGAACCGTTACGACCGCTCGACGTTCTACGGTGGCAATGCGCACGGCTACACCGATTATCCCTTCCACAGCACCGCGCTGGTTATCTGAACCGGAAGCGAGCGTTGTGAACAGCCCCGCCGCAGGATCACCTGCGGCGGGGCTGTTTATTTCAGCGAATCGTTTCCGTGAATTGCGATGCAGATTACAAAGACTGCCCGACACCCACAATTACATCGACCTGGTTCTGACGCAATAGACTTCCGGCTGAAAACCTCTCAGTCGCGATACGGACTTCAAGGTCCTTCAAGGAGAAGTAGCAGCATGGACCGGATGGCAGCAATGGAAACGTACGTCAGCGTAGTGGAGGCGGGCTCGTTCTCGGCAGCCGCAAAGCGGCTCAAACTCGGGCAACCGGCCGTCTCGAAGTCGATCGCGCAACTCGAAGAGCGACTCGGCGTGCGACTCGTGTTGCGCTCGACACGCGGGCTGACGCCCACCGATGCCGGTCAGCGTTTCTACGAACACGCGCGGCGCGCAATCGAGGAAGTGGACCTTGCCGAGCATGTCGCGCGCGACGTGTCTACCGGGCTGTCCGGTGCGCTTCGCATCAGTGCCGCCGTGACCTTCGCGCGCCTGCACATCCTGCCCGCTCTCAAGACCTTTCTGGACCGGCACCCCAATCTGCAGATCGATATCGTACTGGACGATCGCACCATCGACCTGCTCGAAAAAGGCGTAGACGTTGCGTTGCGTATGGGATCGCTCGACGATTCGACCATGACCGCGCGCCGCCTTGCGCAAAGCCGCCGGCTGGTTGTCGGCACGCCCGCGTATCTCGCCGAAGCGGGCGTGCCGAAGACGCCTGCGGAGCTCAGCCAGCATCAGGTGATCGTGTATTCGTTGCGAGGCGGTGGCGAGTCGTGGGCGTTCAGCCAGCAGGGAAAGGAAGTGGCGGTGGTGGTATCGGGGCGCGTCAGCGTGAGCGCCGCCGAGGGCATGCGTACGACCTTGCTCGGCGGCATGGGCTTGGCAATCGCGTCGGAATGGATGTTCTCGCCGGAACTCGCCGACGGCTCGGTCCAGGCGGTACTGATCGACTGGGAATTGCCCTCGATCGACCTGTGGGCGGTATTCCCGGCCGGGCGCCTGGTGAGTGCGAAGGCACGCGCCTTTGTCGCCTTCGTGGAAGAGATACTCGGTGCCGCTGGCAGCAGCCCGGGCGGTACGTCCTCAGAAAGCGAGCTTGCCGATTGATGCTCCACCGTCGACGTACAGCGTTTGACCGGTCATGAAAGCGGCCGCGTCAGACAGAAGCAATTCAATCGTCGCGGCAATTTCATGGGGCTTACCGAAGCGGCCCATCGGCACTGAGGCCAGATACCGCTTCTCGCCCGCGCTCCCCGGCGGATTGTTCGCCCGAAACAGCGCGGTCTCTGTCGGACCTGGTGCGACGGCATTCACCGTAATGCCCGTGCCAGCCAGTTCCAGTGCCCACGATCGCGCAAAACTCACCAACGCGGCTTTCGCCGCGGCATAGGCCGTGCGTTGCGTCATGCCGAGAATCGTCAGGCTGGAAATGTTCACGACGCGTCCCCAGCCACGCGCCCGCATACCGGGAAGCAGCGCCTGAACGGTCTGCACGGCGGGGTGAAGATTCAGCGCGAGGACGTCGTCGAGATCGTCGAGCACGACTTCACCCAGACGCTGAGGTCTGACGAGCGCGACATTGTTCACCACGCCATCGAACGCGTGACGGCGCACCAGATCATCCAATACCGCACTCGTTGCGGCATGGTCGGCAAGATCGGCTGACCAGTTCGCCTGGGAAATCGCTTGCTTCGCGCGCGAGACCCACGACTTGGTGGCCGTCCGCAAGCAGCCGTTCTGTTAACGCGAGGCCAATGCCCTTAGTCGCGCCTGTTACGAGAAATGTACGCTGTGTCATCAAATGCCCTTTACGAACCGGAAGGAATCGAAAAGCCGCGCCGGGTTCTCCGGCGCGGCGTGGTAAGCGTTTAGCGATAAAGCTCAGGCGCTGGACGTCGCTTTTTCCAGAACCGGGAACATGTCCGACGGGTCGGGACGACGCGTGTAATCCGGGTTGACTTCGGAATACAGCACGATGCCATCCTGTCCGATGACGTAGCGCGCGGGCATCGGCAAGGTCCAGCTCGGGTCGTTGTTAAACGCCGGCAGATCGTTCTTCAGGTTCTTGTACAACTCGACCAGATAGTCGGGCAACGCGAAACGCAATCCGAAGTCAGCGCCCGTCTGACCATTCACGTCGCTCAGCACCGGGAAGCCGAGTTCGTTGGTGCGCACAGACTTGCGGCTATTGACCGGCGTCTGCGGCGAGATCGCCACGACGTTCGCGCCATATGTCTGAATCTGCGGCAGCACTTCGTTGATCGCCTGCAATTCGATATTGCAGTACGGGCACCAGACGCCGCGATAAAACGTCACGTCCAGCGGGCCCTTCACCAGCAGCGCGGCGGAAGACACGTCATTGCCGTTCTGATCTTTCAGGTTGAAATGCGGCGCGCGGGTCGCCGGCCTTGATCGCGCGACCCGCATGGCCGCTCGCAATCAATTCTGCCGTGGCGCGTTCCATCACCGGATGAATTTGCGGGGGCGCATTGAACGGCGGCTTGCCTGCTTTGAAGTCGGCCCGGAATGCGTCGAGTCTGTCTTGCAGTGACATGAGCGTTCTCCGTCGAGAGGAATAAAGGAATTGCGGAATTGAAAGGTCAGTGGATTCAGGCGGCGTTTTGCGCTGCTGCCATGCGCGCCACTTCGGCTGCGGTGATACCTTCCAGCGCCAGGCCGTAGCCGATGCCTTCGTCGATCACCCGACGCAGGCGCTGGGTGAGGCCGATGCGGGTGTATTTGGTGGTGAGCGGTGGCTGCTTTGCGATAGTCGCGGCGATGGCATGCGCACGATCCAGCAATTGATCCGCAGGCACGATCTCATTGACTACACCCAGCGACTTTGCTTCCGCAGCATCAAGCTTTTGCTGCGTGAGCACGAAGTACCGGCCGCGAATGCTGCCGATCATGTCCGGCCACAGCAGATGGACGCCATCATTCGGAGCGATGCCGAATGCGGCGTGCGGCATGTCCTGGAACACCGTCTCGGGCGTGGCCACCACGATGTCGCACAGCAGGACGTATTCCGAATGCAGCAGGACCGGGCCGTTCAGCGCGGCAATCATCGGGACTTCGATGTCCAGGATGTTCATCAGGATCTTGCGCCCTTCGCGGAAGATCTTGTCGTAGCCACGCGGCGTAAAGAAATCGAAACCTTCCGGCGAAATCGCGTCCATGAATGCGTCGCCGCTACCCGTCAGGATAACCACGCGGTTATCCGGATCTTCGCCGATTTGGTGAAACATATCGGTGAACTGTTCATGAGTATGGCCATTGAAGACGAGCTTTGCGCCGTCGGTATGGAAGCGAACTTCGAGCACGCCGTCTGGCGTGCGGGTCAGTCTGGCGTTAGAGTACGCGTTTGAATACCGGTCGAACGTGGACATTGCGCATCCTCGGAGAGATTCCGTATGGGGTCGGACGGAGCCGCAAGTGCTCCCGGCGACGGCTTAAGCCGCGACGGCGACTGGCTTAGTCCACTCATTACCCGCCATGAAGCCGTCGAGTTCGGTGTGGACGATGTGGTTCGTGTAGTTGCTCATCACCTTGGTCGCTACGCCCAAGATCACTTCGAGGACATTCTGACGGGTGTAGCCAGCAGCGAGGAATGCGTCGACTTCGCCGTCCGGGACCAAGCCACGCTCACGCACCACGAGCGTCGTGAAGCGATGCAGCGCTTCGAGCTTTGCATCGGGCAGCGGCGTGCCGGCGCGCAGCGCGGCGATCACGCCTGCATCCAACTTGAGCATCTTTGCCAGCGTGCTGTGGCCGGCCATGCAGTAGTGGCAGTTGTTCTCAAAGTTCGATGTGAGATAGACGATCTGCTGTTCGTGCGGCGTCAGCGTGCTTTTCGAAAAAAGGTCCCACAGCGCCGAGTAACCTGCTATCAGCGCTGGCGATTCCGCCATGTTCGCCTGAAGGTTGGGGACAAAGCCAAAGGCGCGCTTCGTGTCTTCGAGGCTGGCCTTCGAATCGGCCGGTGCGTCATTGATCGTGTAGGTTAGGAAGTTGCTCATCGGTTTGCTCCTGCGTGTTGTCGACGAGCAAATGATGAGCGTCAGCGCCAATCCCAAGAAGGCAGGTGCCGTCGATAACACCCATTCCTGACAGGCATAAAGCGAGGGCAGCATTGAACGAACAGACCGGATGCGGCTGACGGTCGACGCGCCGGGACATCTGGGAGGTCTACCGGTGCATTCGGCGATGGCGCATCCGGCACCGTAATGGGCGAAGTAGGGATAGTCGGATCCAACATCGTTTCCTCCTGAATAAAAAGTTAAACGCAGATGGCGTGATCCGATTTCGCTGCTTAGGTTGCGCTTAGGTCGGACCGTTTGCGGGTGCAGGCGTCGTAGGAGACAAACCAGCTGCCGCTTGCCACTCCCTCCCGCAAACACAGCCCGAGCCCATGGGTTAAAGCAATAGGGTTGCACTCTGGAGTCAATACAGGGTACGGTTGATCAAAAAACCCGCGCGGCAATCGCAGCGTTGCTTCCATGTGAAAAACGCAGTCTCGACTGTAAATCGCTCACCGTTTGCCGGCTCCGAAGTGGGCGCCAAGTATGAATCGAGCGTGAGAGCAAGATTCTCGGCACCCCCAGCGTTGACGAGCAACTTGAACACTCGCGTTTTGATAACGGATGCCGTCTGCGCTGACTCCCGCGGCGGCACAGGCTTTATGCAGTGCTTTATTGGTGCGTTGCGCCGGCTTTCCCGTTGGGGGTTGACGCGACGCTTGCAACCTCTTCCCCGCGCTCTGTGAACGCCCGTATGGTTGGCCCATCGAGTAACTCCAATTTATGTGTGCTGCTGCGATTTCAAGACTGACAGCACGAGCACAGTACGCCACGATCAAAGGAGTAAGGTATGAGCATTCGTAATTAATGCAGCAAAAGCGGGCGGCAACTATCCTTTTGTTCGCATTACCAGAATGAGGTTTTCAAACTCACTACAGCGCAAACAAAGACGGCAACTTGCACCGATGGCAATCGCGCGCCGCTCGACTCAACCATATCCCATGACCCGGTCGCCTCAGTCATTCGAACCCTGCCATAAAACTCACATTCTGCTCCCAGCCAATGCTTGGCGGTACCAACCATCATGTCGCTGCGAACTGCTTGCCGACAAAATCAATGTGCGCATGCATGGCCTTGAAGGCCGCGTCGGGCCGGCGAGCGCGTATGGCCCGATATATCGCCTTGTGCTGGGCGAGGCGTGTCAGTGCCAGTTCTCCCCCGTCGAGCTGGATATGCGACGCCTCGTACGTATTGTTCGTGATGTGCTCGCGCAATAAAGTGATCACGCTCGCATAGAAATGGCTCAGCATCAGATTGTGCGACGCCGTTGCAAGGACCGCGTGAAATTCGGCATCGGCGCGCGCCTCCGCTTCGACGTCCCGTGCGTGCACTGCATGATGCATCCGCTCCAGAATCGATGCCATCTCAGTCAGTTGATCGGGAGTCGCGCGTGTCGCCGCGAAACGCGCGGCGGCGCATTCGAAGATCAGGCGAAACTCCAGCGTGTCCCCCCGCACTGGCGGATTTTCCGCGATCAACTGCAGCCAAGGCGCGCTTAGGCGCGCCGGCTGCTGGGCGCTTACGAAGAGGCCGCTGCCGCGACGGGTCTCCAGCAAGCCGCGCGTGACGAGACGCTGGATCGCCTCGCGCACGGTGGCGCGTGAGGTGGCGTATTCGGCTGCCAGCTCCCGCTCCGAAGGCAGGCGCGTTTCCTTGCGCCAGTTGGCGTCGAGGATCCTGTCTTCCAGTTTCCTGATTACATGCGCAAGCGCCGCGCGAGTGATGCCAGCCGTTGCCATGAGTCCTCCGCCTTCCCTTGTGGTCCGACCAATTTCCTGTCGACACGCGATTATCGCAGTATGACTCCCAGCCGACGGACCTGCCTCAGGTGTCCGCAAAAATCGGCGCCCACACTACATTCGATGGATCTGGAGAACGATGATGGACCCACTTTCACGCGCGCTCAAACTCGACGACGCAGACGACGTCGCCATTGCCCGCGATGCGCTCACCAGCGGCACGACGCTCGCCGAATTCGGCGGCCTGGTTGCGCGCGCCGACGTCCCGGCTGCGCACAAGATCGCGCTGCGCCCGATCGCCGTCGGCGAAGCCGTACGCCGCTATGGTCAGATCATCGGTTTCGCGACCGACGCCATCGTACCGGGCGACCACGTCCATACGCACAACATGTCGATCGGCTCGTTCGACCGCGACTACGCGTTCAGCAGCGACGTCAAGGCTGTAGCCCCGGCGGCGCAGCCGTTGACGTTCCAGGGCTTTCGCCGTGCCGACGGACGCGTCGCGACGCGCAACTACATTGGCGTAGTCAGCACCGTGAACTGCTCCGCTACGGTGAGCAAGCGCGTGGCGCAGCACTTCGCCGCACCCGGCGCGCTCGCTGCCTATCCGAATGTGGACGGCGTCGTGCCCATCACGCACAGCTTCGGCTGCTGCATCGACCATAACGGCGAAGGCATCCAGCAACTGCGCCGCACGATCGGCGGCTACGTTAAGCACGCCAATTTCGCTGGCGTGCTCGTGATCGGACTCGGCTGCGAAGCAAACCAGATGGGTGCTCTTTTCGTTGCGGAGAACGTGGAAAGCGGCTCGATGATCGTGCCCCTCGTCATGCAAGAACTCGGCGGTACGCAGAAGACCATCGACGCGGCCATCGCCGCCGTCAACGAGATGCTGCCAGCGGCCAATCGCGTCGAACGCGAACCGCTGCCGGTCTCGCACTTGAGCATCGCGCTGCAATGCGGCGGCTCGGATGGCTACTCCGGCATTACGGCGAACCCGGCGCTGGGCGCGGCCGTCGACTTGCTGGTGCAGCACGGCGGCACCGCTATCCTCAGCGAAACGCCCGAAATCTACGGCGCCGAGCACTTGCTGACCCGGCGCGCCGTCTCGCGTGAAGTGGGCGAAAAGATCGTCGAGCGGATTCACTGGTGGGAGGACTACGCGCAGCGCGAGAAAGGCAGCATCGACAACAATCCGACGCCGGGCAACAAGACCGGAGGCCTCACCACGATCCTCGAAAAGTCGCTTGGCGCGGTCGCGAAAAGCGGTTCGACGCCTTTAATGGGTGTGTACCGCTACGCCGAACCGGTCGATACCCACGGCCTCGTTTTCATGGATGCGCCCGGCTACGATCCAATGGGTGCGACCGGCCAGATCGCGAGCGGCGCGAATCTCGTGGTCTTCACCACGGGACGCGGCTCGTGCTTCGGCGCCAAGCCCGCACCCTCCATCAAGCTCGCCACCAACACGAAAATGTTCAACCGCATGCGCGACGACATGGACATCAACTGCGGCGACATCATGGACGGCAGCGCCACGGTGCGGCAGAAGGGCCAGGAAATCTTCGATGCGATCCTGCGGGTCGCATCGGGAGAGCCGAGCCGCAGCGAAGCCCTCGGCGTGGGCGATGACGAGTTTGTGCCTTGGATGATCGGCGCGCAGATGTAGTGCGCAGATGTAGTACGTAGTACGTTGTGAACGGGCCGACTCGTGGCGGCCCGTTCGCTTTTCAAGCGGCGCTAGCGAATCAGCAGTTCGAACGGCGCGGACTCTTCCCAACTGAAGTTGCCGTCCGGCTGGCGGATCAACTCGGGGAAATGACCCGGCACAATCCGGTCGGCTCGTTCGAGGATCCGCTTGATCGTGCGCGTACCAACGTCGACCTCGTCGAAGGCCATGTCGCAACGCTTGAGGATCGCTTCCTTAGCGTATTTGATCGCGTCGCCGGCGATGATCACGCGGCCCCGGTCGGCGGTGTCCAGTTCAAGTCCGTAGCAGCCGGGCGTATGGCCGGGCGCCGGAAAGAAGTGCACGCCCCGGTCCAACTGCCCTTCGCCCTTGATGAACTCGACCTTGCCTTTCGAGAGCTGCTCGCGAATCCCCCAGGGCAGCAACAGATCTTCCGGATGCGGACACGCCGCGTATTCCCACTCACGTTCGCTGACGACAAAGCGCGCATTCGCAAACAGGTCGATATTGTGCGCGTGGTCGAAATGCAAATGCGAGAGAAAGACTGTTTTGATGTCGGCGGGCTCAATGCCGCGGTCGCGCAGCGCCTTCAGCAGACCAAGGCGCGAGATATAGCCGCCGGTGTCGAACAGCGTCAGGCCGTCATGTCCGCGAATCAGGGTGACGTTGGCAATGCCCAGGAAATCGTTCTTCAGGCGCAGGTTGTTGCCCTGCACCAGGATCTCGTAGGTCGGATTCATCCGGTTTCACGCTCCTGTAACACCGCCGCGCCGAACATGGAACTGGCCCGGTGCGCGCGTCTGAATGCGTCCAGCGGCGGCATGATGTGATCAACGGCGAGCGCCATGAAACCGTCGCGGTCGCCGCTTCGCAACTGTTCGATCATGGTGGCGTGATGCTCGCGCGAATGCGACAGTAATTGCGGATCGCCGACGCCGTACCAGCGGATCCCGGTCGTCTCGACCCACAGCTTCTCGATCGTCTCGGCCAGGTAAAGATTGGGACAGGTCGCCCAGATGCGCCGGTGGAACGCGTCGTTGAGCACGTTGACCTGCAGCAGGTTGCCCGCGTCCAACTCGCGGCAGTATTCCGCATGGATCGCTTCGATCTGCGAGAGATCGTGGGGCCGCGCCGGCATCGGCACACGGCTCGCTGCCTCGCGCTGCAGGATCATCCTGACCTCATAGATCTGCTCGACCTGTTCCATGGAAAAGTCGCGCACGATTACGCCGCGATTGGGCCGACGCGTGACCAGTCCCATGCGTTCAAGAAGCACGAGCGCCGCTCGGGACACATGCCGCGAAACGTTGAACTGCGCGCTGATCTCTTCCTCGACCAATCGCTGATGCGGACGCAGCCGGCCGATGATGATGTCCGACTTGATGCCTTCCACAAGTTGCGCCGCCTGTGCGTCCGTTTTCGTGACCAAACCCTTTCCCTCGATAGTTTTCTCGTCGTTCTCGCCGCGCCACTCTCCGACGCTTCCGGCTGCCTATACGTCCGCGCATTCTACCTCCATCGTGTTGCGCCAATATTGGCGTTTACCTTGACGCAAATACGTTTGACAAAATTGGCGACAAAATCGACACTCGGTTTTCATTAGCTCCAGCTCGCTGGAAAAGCGCTGAGCAAAACGCTTATCGGGGAATCGGAGACATGGAAGCACGGGCCGACACTAACGGCATTCAGACCCATTACACGCTG
Source organism: Caballeronia sordidicola (assembly GCF_001544455.2). Taxonomy (GTDB): domain Bacteria; phylum Pseudomonadota; class Gammaproteobacteria; order Burkholderiales; family Burkholderiaceae; genus Caballeronia; species Caballeronia sordidicola. The sequence goes on along the minus strand of NZ_FCOC02000011.1, from coordinate 14,071 downwards.
ACCGGCAAGCCCGGCGCGCCGGTCGTGATCCTGAGTCACGGGTTCGCCGCGGATCTGTCGATGTGGGCGCCGCAGCTCGATACGCTGTCGCGCTCTTTTACCGTACTCTGCTATGACATCCGCGGCCACGGCGGCTCCAGCGCCACGCCCGGCGACTACTCGCTCGCCCTGCTCGCCGCCGATGTGCTCGCCCTCATGGACCACCTCGGCATCGAGCAGGCGCACTACGTCGGGTTGTCGCTCGGCGGAATGATCGGCCAATACGTGGGCGCATGGCACGGCGAGCGGTTGATGAGCCTCACGCTGTGTGCTACCACGAGCGAGGCGCCGAAGGGGTTGTGGGAAGCGCGCGTGATAGAAGTGCGCGATATCGGCGTAGCGCCGCTCGCCGAAGCATCGGTCGACCGTTGGGTCACGCCCGCGTTCAAGCGCGCGCAGCCCGAACTGATGCAGAAGATGCGCGCAATGGTCCTCGGCACTTCACTCGACGGCTATGCCGGCTGCGCCGCCGCCATCCGCGACATGGATCTCGCCGCCGCTGTGATCGGCCGCATCGCCGTCCCCACGCTGGTCGTGGCGGGTGAAGACGATACTTCGACGCCGCTACCTGTCCTAGAACGCATCGCTCGTCCTATCCCCAACGCCCAGCTGATCACGATTCCCGGTGCGGCGCACATGCCGACCATGGAGCAGCCGCAGTTGTGCAATCCGGCAATCGAAAGCTTCCTGCTCGCGAATTCGCGCAGCCGGTAACCCATTCCATTCAGGAGTTCCTCATGGCAGGCCGTCTCTTCGGAAAACGCATCATCATCACGGGCGCTATTGGCAACATTGGCAAGGAAGCGGCGCGCAGCTTCATTGCGCAAGGCGCGCGCGTGGTGATCGGCGACATAGCCGAGGAAGCCGGCCGCGCGGTAGTTGCGGAACTCGGCGACGCCGCACATTTCGTACAGGTCGACGTGACAAGTGAAGCGAGCGTCGCCAACCTGATCGGGCGCGGCGTGGAGTGGCTGGGCGGCCTCGACGCGCTCGCACAGAACGCCGGCTTGCAGCGCTCGGGCGCGATCGCGGAATTCGATCAGGCCAACTGGGATGCGCTCTTTGCGGTGAACGCGCGCGCGCATTTCTTTGGCGCGAAGCACGCGATCCCGCATCTGAAGCAGTCGGGTAAAGGCTCGATCATCAATATGTCGTCGCTTGCGGGCAAGCGCGGCGGCCCGGGACTGGTCGCTTATTCGGCCTCCAAGGGCGCGGTGATCGCCTTCACGACGGCGCTCGCGCTCGAACTCGCACCCGACAACATCCGCGTGAATGCGATCTGTCCCGGCTGGGTGGATACCGCGTTCAACCAGCCGGCCATCGACTTCATGGGCGGCGCGAACGCGCAGCACGAAAAGATCGCGGCACTCGTGCCACTCGGCCGCCAGGCCGGCGCCGACGAAATCGCGCCACTCTTCGTCTACCTTGCTTCCGACGAATCGGCCTACGTCACCGCGCAGTCCTTCGGCATCGACGGCGGTGTCTACAATGGCTGACGCTCTTGTGCAGTCCAAGGGCGCACCGGCGATCCTCGGCATCCAGAACATCGCCAAGTCCTACGGCGCGACGGTCGCGGTACGCCGCGTGTCTTTCGACATCGAGCCGGGTGAGATCCATGCGCTGCTCGGCGAGAACGGCGCGGGCAAATCGACTATCGTCAAGGTGCTCTCGGGCATTGTCGCTCCCGACACCGGCACGCTCACGCTCGACGGCCGCGCTTATACGCCGGCTAATCCGATGGCCGCCCGCGCCGCCGGCGTCTCGACCGCATTCCAGGAGTTGAGCCTGCTGCCGAACCTGAGCGTGGCCGAAAACCTGATGCTGCCCCGGCAGGCAAAGGGCGCGGCCGGCCTTGTCTCGGTGAAGGCAAGCGAAGCGAGCGCCGCTGCAATGCTGGCGGAGTACGGCCTCGCTCACATTCATCCGGGTGTGTACGTACGCGCGCTCTCGCTAGCCGAAAAACAGCGCGTCGAGATCATGCGCGCGGTGGCTCGTCGGCCACGTCTTCTGGTGCTGGACGAACCCACCGCGGCGCTCTCCGATCCGACCTGGCTCTTCGATATCCTCGCGCGCGTGACCGCGGCCGGCGCCGGCGTGCTGTACATCTCGCACCGGCTTTCCGAAGTGCGCCGGCTGTGCCGTCGCGGCACGGTGCTGCGCAACGGCGAAAGCATCGGCACGGTGTCGCTTGCAGGCATCGAGGACGCCGGCATCTTCAAGATGATGGTCGGCTCCGCCGCGCGCGAATCGCACGCGGCGCGCAGCGTATCGACAGTGGCACGAGCGGAAGCGTTCGGGGTGACCAAGCTCGCGGGCGGTACGGTGAACGACATCACGCTGTCCGTCGGCAAGGGAGAAATAGTCGGCGTCGCAGGTCTGGAAGGCCAGGGACAGCGCGACCTGTTCCGCATGCTCGCGGGCCTCACGCCCGTGCGCGGCGGACAGATCCGTATCGACGGCAAGTCCGTACGCCTGGCTACTCCGGCTGACGCGGCAAAAGCCGGCATCGGCTTCGTGCCCGAGGAACGCAAGACCGAAGGCGTGTTCCTCAGCCTGCGCACCGACAGCAACATGACTCTGCCCATTCTCGGCCGGCTGGGCCACTTCGGCGTGGTCAACGGCGCACGCGAGCGGGCCGCCGTGAACCAGGAAGCGGCACGCGTCGACCTTTCGAGCCGATACCTGAAGCTGAAGATCGGCGCGCTTTCCGGCGGCAACCAGCAAAAGGCGCTGATTGGCCGCGTGCTGATGTCGGGCGCGCGCTACCTGGTCCTGTTCGACCCGACGCGCGGCGTCGATGTCGGCACCAAGGCGCTGATCTACGACGTCATCCGCGCGTTCGTCGCAGAAGGCGGCGCGGCGCTGATCTATTCCACCGAACTGGCCGAACTCATCCATCTTGTCGACCGCTGCGCGGTCGTCTACGGCGGACGCATCGCGGGAGAAGCGTCCGGCGACGAACTTTCCGAGGCGCGCCTCGTCGCCCTTGCGGCTGGACACGGAGCCCACGCATCATGAACCAGGCACGTCCCTCTTCCGGCCGCTCGCGTGCGGCCGCCATGCTGCGCCCCGAGCCGTTGTCCCGGCGTCTGCTTGGCGACGGCACCACGATCATTGTCGTGATCCTCGCGGTGATGACCGTGATCTTCGCGGCAACGCAGTCCGACGCGCTGAGCGCCACGGTCATCACGGACATCTTCAACAACAGTCTGCCGCTCGCGCTGGCGGCGGCCGGCGGCACGCTGGTCGTGCTGACGCGCGGCTTCGACCTCTCGGTAGCGGGCGTGGTTTCGCTCACCAACGTGCTGGTCGCGGTGCACGGCGGCGACGGCCCGTGGGGCGCGCTGCAGGGCGTGGCCATCGCGATGGCGGCCGGCGCCGGCGTGGGTGCGATCAACGGCTACCTGGTGGCGTACTGGAACCTGCAATCCATCGCGCTCACGCTCGCGTCGATGATCGTCTGCTCAGGCGCCGCGCTGCTAATCCTCGACGCCCCCGGCGGCAACGTCTCCGACTTCATGATCTACACGATGACTGACCGCATTCACGGCATCGTGCCGGTCTCGCTTGTGATCGCAGCGGTGACGTACGCGATCTGGCGCGTGCTGCGCCGCACCGACTGGGGCGTCGGCCTCTACGCCACCGGCGCCGACGAAACCGCTGCGGTTCTGGCCGGCGTGCCGGTCAAGCGGATCAAGCTGGTGGCGTACATGCTCGCGGGCGTCTGCTATGGCCTCGCCGGCTTCATGCTGAGCGCCCTCACCTCCACGGGCACGCCGAACGCGGGCGAACCGTATTTGTTGCTGGTGTTCGCGGCTATTGCGCTGGGAGGCACTTCGTTCTCGGGCGGACGCGGCGGCGTGGCGGGATCGATCCTCGGCGCGCTGACCCTGACGCTGCTGCAGAAGGTGCTGTTCTCCACCGGCGTGTCATCGTTTTATACCGGCATCTTCCAGGGTGTAGTGATGATCGCGGCGGTGGTGGTGGCGGTGTTCTTCGCCCGCTTCAGCTCACGCGAAGAGGTGCACGCATGACCGAGACGCCCTTGACCAACGGCAGCAACGGCGCCAATGACACCAGCGGCCGCCCCGCCGATACCCGTGGCGGCGAAGCCGCGCCAGGCTGGTTCAGCCGGCTCGACCGCGACGTGCGCACCGCCATCGCGCTGTTCGCGATTTCCTTCGCGCTGATTGCCGCCTCACGCGTGCTCGGCCCGAACTTCGGCAGCCTCGCGCAGATGAAGGCCATCCTCGTGATCTCGAGCTTCCTGATGGTGGTCGCGTTCGGCCAGCAGATGGTGATCCTGCTCGGCGGCCTGGACCTGAGCGTCGCCTCGATGATGACCCTGGGCGGCGTGCTCGCGTTCAAGTGGATCGGCGGTGCGGATTCGGCCGTCGTGTGGGGCGTGCCCGCGATCCTCGCGGTCACCGGCGCGCTCGGTGCGTGCAGCGGCATCGGCGTGAGTCTCGTGAAGATTCCGCCGTTCATCATGACGCTGGCGATGGGTGTGATCCTCTATGGTGTCACGCTCGGCTTCACGCAAGGCACGCCGGCCGGCCAGCCGTCTGCTGCCCTCTCTTCGTTGTTCGTGAGCACGCCGCTCGGCGCCCCGATCCTGTACCTGATGGTGCTCGGCACTGCGGCCGGCTGCTTCCTGCAGATGCGGACGAGCTTCGGCCGCAAGGTCTACGCGCTCGGCACAAACCCGACCGCGGCGCACGTGGCAGGCCTGCCCGTACACCGGCTCACCATCGCGACCTATGCCATCAGCGGCGCAAGCGCGGGCCTCGCCGGCATTCTGATGCTCGGCTACGTGCGCGGCGTCACGCTCACGCTCGGCCAGAGCTACCTGCTGCCGTCGGTTGCGGCGGTGGTGATCGGCGGGACGTCGATCGTCGGAGGACGCGGCATCTATCTGGGCGCCGCAGCCGGCGCGATCCTGCTAACCACGCTGTCCACCATCGTGTCGTCGCTCGGTATTGCCGAAGGCTGGCGCACGATCATCTACGGCGCAGTGATCTTCGTCGCCCTGGTGTTGCTGCGCGACGATTTCGCACTTCTCATCAAACGCAGTGGTTTCAGAAGCAGAACACAACCCTAAAGACCGGCCTACCCGGACACCATCAGGAGGAAACATGAATTCCAGCACACGCTTGAAGACCTGCTCGCTCGCGCTCGCCGCCGCCATGCTGGTCGGCGCAGTCGCGCCTTCTCAGGCGCAGACTGCGCCGAAGAAATACAAGGTTTACCTCAGCATGAGCTACAGCGGCAACGGCTATCAGACCGAGACCTCGAACCTGATCAAGGCGCTCGCCGCGACACCGCCTTACGACAAGCTCGTTGATCTGAAAACCGTCATTTCCGGCACCGACGTACAAGCGCAAGCGGCCGCATACCAGAGCATGGTGTCGGCGGGCGCGGACGCGATCATCACCTTCCCGATCTCGTCGACCGGCCTGAACCGCGCGATCCACGAGGCTTGCGAAAAACACGTGCTGGTCTACACATACAGTGCCACGGTGACCGAGCCATGCGCGCGCACGGTCAGTTACATCACAGCCGGTTTCGCACCAAATACCGCCCAATGGCTCGTCAACAAGCTTAACGGCAAGGGCAATGTGTTCATCGATCGCGGCGTCGCGGGCAACTCTGTCGACAAAATGAACTACGACGGCGCGATGAGTGTGTTCAAAAAGTATCCAGGCATCAAGATCGTGGCCGAGTACTACGGCATGTGGAACAGCCAGACTACGCAGCAGGAGACAGCGAAGGCGCTTGCGGCACACCCGGACGTCGATGCGATCTTTGGCGAAAACGGCGAGGACGGCATCGTGGCCGCGATGCTCGCAAGCGGTCAGAAAAAGCTCGTGCCGGTAACGGGCGAGAACACCAACGGCTTTCGTCTTGCGCTCGCCAACGCCGATCTGAAGCAGCGCGGCCTTGATGGAATATCGTCGGGAGACCCGATCAACGTGTCCGGTTACGCGTTCAAGTTGATGATGGAAGAGCTGACCGGCAAACGCAAGGTGGCGGTGCATAACATCGAGTATCCGCTGCCGTGGGTACCGGCGGCCCAGGTGAAGGTGTGCACAGGGGACACCTTCACCAACGGCTGTAATGCCTTCCCGTCGACCAAGGTACCCGATTCGTTTAACACCGAAGTGTTTGATCCGGTGCTCACACCCGAGCTGTCGCTCAGCTCTGCGTTGCACGGCACACCGACGCCAAGCGCGACGATCCAGCCGCTGCCTGCCGATGTCATCAAGCAGGCGCCGAACGTTCCTGGCGTAAATTGTGCGCATTGCGAGGCGCCCGCGGACCTGTTCAAACTGACCAAGGTGGCCGCGACGGTCAAGCCTTGAAGAAGCCTTATGAAGCCCCGAGCGTCGCACCAAAGGCGCGGGCGTCTGCGACGGGCTTCCTGATTCCCCGCGCCAAGGAACATTGAATCGTGATCAATCCCGTGTGTGAGCCGGCGCGTGCGATTTCACGCGCGCCAAGAAGTCCATTGCCGCCCGGTACCGTCGACTGCCATTTCCATGTATTCGGACCGGCGAGCGAATGGCCGTATGCGCCGGCACGCAGCTATACACCGCCCGATGCGCCGCTTGCGGACTATGAGCATCTGGCGCAGACCCTGGGCATCGCGCGGTCGGTGATTGTCCAGCCAAGCCCATACGGTATGGACAACCGTCGCAGCCTGCAGGCGGTGGCCGCGAGCCGGATACCGATGCGTGCGGTCTTAGTGGTCGAGCCGAGCGTCACGGATGCCGAACTTGCTGAATTTCATCGTCTCGGCACGCGCGGCGTGCGGCTGAACCTGCTGTTCGGCGCGGGCCTGGCGATGGACACGGCAAGCACGCTCGCGCAGCGCATCAGCGAACTCGGCTGGCACTTGCAGTTTCTCGCCGACGTCTCGACGATCGACGATCTCCCCGCGCTGGTTCAGCGCTTGCGCGTGCCGGCCGTGTTCGATCACCTGGGCCATGTGCCGGCGAACAAGGGCATCCGCAATGCGGGTTTCCAGAATCTCCTTGCGCTGGTGCGCGAGGGACGCGCGTGGGTGAAGTTGTCGGGAACCTATCGAAGCACGAGCCGACAGACTACGCCTTTCGAAGACACCCGGCCCTTCGTCGAGGCCTTGATCGGTGCGAACCCGCATCAGCTCGTATGGGGCACCGACTGGCCGCACCCATCGATACCCGTACCCATGCCCGACGACACCGATCTTGTCGACCAGTTTGGTGAATGGGTCAACGACGCGTCGCTACGACAAGCGATTTTTGTCGACAACCCGGAGCGGTTGTATGACTTCGAGCCATACACGGTTTAGCCGACTTCGATCATTACTTGATCCCCTCTCGTAACGCGCTCCCGCCCTCAAATCCGAACGAACTGATATGCACACAGTCGAGGGTCGGCGCATAACGCACGTGCTTGCCCACTACGGCGTCATCATTTCGCGTGCGGCTTGCATCACTGGTATTGAATAAACTTCATCAAATGTTCCATTCATGTCCCACACCAGCAGTCCACGAAGCGCCGGACCGAGCATTGTGGTCGCCAGCATGGACAGCGCTTTAAGGCAATAACGATGCGTCATCGGAGGGTTCACTTTCGTTCATCTTCTCAATACTTACCTGCCATCCTCAACGGCTGACTTTTCCACGGTCGCTCACTACCACGCCTTTTGAACGCAGCAGCACCGGGCGGTTTGAAGCATGCCCCTGCAGGCCGGCTTCGGAAAGCCAACTTCCGTCTTTAGTACAGCATCACAAGCTCCTCGCTTGTGTTCGTGACACACACCTCCATTCGCCCTTGACCTTGATGTAGGTCTCGTCCATTCGCCAGCTTCGACCAATCTTTTTCTTGCGCGGTCCGAATGCCTTACCGAGCGCAGGGGGCTACTGGATAGCACACCGGTGCACCGTCGAATGATCGACCGACACTGCCCGCTCGGACATCATTTCTTCCAGATGACGTAGACTCAATGGATAGGCCACATCCTAACGCACGCATGTCAGCATTATGTCCAGCGGATAATGCCGCCGTTTGAGCGCCTTGCTCACAGCGGCGTTGGGTCTTAATCATTCGTTACATTGCTCGTCTCGGGACCGGCCACCATAGCAGATCGGCTACTGCGCCAGAACCCCAGTAATACGTGGTTAGCGCACATACGTTCATCGACGCCGGTGCAGGAGGTTTGGGACTTGGCGGGGCACTTTAATCGACCTGGGGTACGATGCCGAACGCGTCACTAAGAATGCTAATCTGAATCCCGCGTGTCTTGAAAACGCTCTTTCCTGGACGTCCGGACCGTGTGTGGTCCAAGACATTGGTCGCGCAGAAAACGAATCGCGCTGAATGCCGTCAACGCGGAAGTTTTCCGGTTCTGCGCTGACGGATTCCCGTCGATCTCCACGCGCAGCTCGCCGAATACGCCGCGTGCCCAAACGATGTGAGTATTGGTTGTTGCAGCAGGATCAGCGATCAACTGCACACGTGTACGCCCGAAGCCGATGCCTGCCAGCGCCACCGCCGCGGCGACGTTCGCGTTCTTAGGGTAAAGCCGCGCTGCCTCGCCAGCTGTGCCATCAAAAATCACGGTCGCCCCACAAACGGCATTGAGCCTGCCAGCGGCATCGGCGAGCGTGCCGCGCCAGGCGTCAACCGGCTTGCGGCCGGTGTAGCGAACTTCGTGAAGCACGCCGACCGCCGCAGCCGACAGCGCGTCGATACCGCCGACCGCCCCTGATAGGGGCGCCGCGCGCGTGCCTCCAGCCACCTCGGCAGCGTTGAGTGCTTCGCGAAGGGCATCGTCAGTGAGCGCCCCGACGGAGGCAATCGCGCAGTCAACGCCGCGACGTAGAAGCGGAATTACGTGGTCGCCGATTGCGCGATGCCCCGCACATTCGAGCGCGAACTGCGGCCTTTGAGGTAGTTCGTCGACTGAGCTGACCACCACCACCGACGTGCCGACACGGCGCTGCACCGCTTCGACGCTGCGTGGCGATGTGATTATCTGGCTGATGGCAATATCAGGATCGTCAACGAACGCGTCGAACACAGTCGAGCCTATTGCGCCGAAGCCGATCAACGTAACGAGCGCGCGGCGACTCACACCTGGTATGTCTGCAGACGCTTGAGTATCCATTGAACGCTCGTCAGAAGAAGTGATGCATGCCGATGCGCAACGCCGCCTGATTAGCGCTGGACGACGGTGCGAGCAGGGGGATGGCAGCATTGCCTGAGCCGCTTGCGTGCTGCCACGCGAGCTGCGCATAGACCGTGGTCCGCACCGAAAGCTTGTACATATCGCCGACACCCACCTCCGCGTACCGTGTATCAGTCAGCCATGACAGATACCCGCCGACGTTGACGGTGTTTGCTACAGTGGTATGGAAATCAGCGCCCGCCTCGACCGTACGCATGCGACCCGAAGCAGTGTCCGTTCCCAAGTTCACCTGAGTCAGCATGCCATGCAGGTCCACTTTCTGGCCGATTGAATAGAACGCGGACAGGCCGCTGATGCGCTGTGTCCTCGCACTAAAAACAGCCCCAGTGGCGAGCGATTGTCCGAGGAAACTCGAATAGCCGAGCTTCGACCCCACATCGATCGCGTGGTTGCGCCAACTGCTATACACCGCCGATGCACGGAACGGACCATTCTTATACAACACGTCGGCGGAAAACACATGCCCCGGTTGCGTGACCGTGTCGTCCAGGCCGTAAATAGCACTCGCAGTCAGTCCACCGATTTCCGGTGTCGTATAACGCAGCGAATTGTTGATCGAATCGCCCATGATCCCGATGTTGTCGAGATTCGCCGGGTGGAACAGATAGAACGTGTACTGAATACTGCCGTTCGAATTGAGCCGCAGCGCCTCGGTCGTCAGGTCAAGTTGCCGACCCATCGTGAACGTACCGTACTGGGGTGAAGACAAGCCCACGTATGCAAAATGGCTGAACGCCTCATTACCGATCGTTCCGGCGCCGGTATTGGAGAGAAACCCGTGCTGCAACGCAAACACCGCTTTCAGATGATTCCCGAGATCCTCGCTGCCGCGCAAGCCAAAGAAATCAGGCACAGCGATTGGACCCGCGAGTGCCGTGCCACTGCCTTTGGCATTCGTGTTGTACGTCACCCCCTCGTCGATACTGCCATACAGCGTCACACTGCTTTGCGCGTGGGCGCCAGCCGCAAACCACGCCAGTGCGGCAGCACTGTATATTTTTCTTTTTATCATTAGTTATCCTATTTATTTAATATGTAAAAAGACGTGACCGGCTTCTAGATAAGCCGGTCCGCGCCGTGGTTCCGGATTCCTACTCGTGCTCGAGCCTCAGTCCTCGCGCTCGGAGCAACGGCAGCACGTTCGCAGCAAAGAAATCCAGTTCGGGCGCATAATCATAGAAGCCGATCTGCGCGCCGTCGATGCCCGCTTCATGCAGTTTCTGCAGCGCGTCGGCCACGTCGTCGGGGTCGCCGACAATCTGGATGTGACCGCCGAGAATCCGGTCGGCCGGCACGTGTTCCTTCCATCCCTGCGCATCGCCGCCCGAGTGACGCGCGGTGTACGCCCTGACCGACTCGTAGTCTGCCTGCGCCAGGATCGCGTCGCGATACGCGAACGCCTCTTGCCGCGTCGGCTTGCAAATGACGAGGGGGAAAATGATCACTTTTGGCGAGCGCCCCGTGTCTGCATACGGTGCGCGAATCCGCTTCACATGCTCTGGCAGCGCCTCGATCGCACGCTCGAACACCGCCCCGGCCGGACTCGACGTGAACACCACGTCCGAATGCCGAGCTGCGTACTCGAAACCGGCCTGGGACGCGCTCGCTGACACCATGATCGGGCGGCCGTAACGCGGCCGCGGCGACACATACGCGTTTTCGAGCTGATAGAAGCGACCTTCATGGGTAACGTTTTCGCTGCCCTCCACAAGGTCTCCATCACCGATGCGAACTCGTCCGCACGCTCATAGCGCTCGTCATGCGCGATCCGCTTCATCCCAAACATCAGCGGTTCGGCCGCATCGTAACCTGTCACGATATTCAGCCCGAACTTGCCGCCTGAAATATGATCGGCGGTCGCCGCGAAGCGCGCGAGATGTAGCGGATGCCAGCTGCCATATAGGATGTGTACTGTCGAGATCGTGATAATGCGTTTAGTCATCGCACTCAACGCGACGGTCGACATAAAAGATCAAGGAAGTTTTCCCGGTAATGTGAGGCGCCACCGAAACCGCCCTTGGGCACCCATTGCTGCAGGCCGAACACGAAGTCAAACCGTGCGATTCCGCTTTCAGCACCAAGGCACGGTTGTAGTCAAAAGTCCAGTCCGTACCGCGCGGATAGGTCGATTGGGAGAAACCGCCGGTCTGCGTCGGCAGGAACAGGCCGAGCATCAGCGGCTCACGGCCGGCCTTCGACAGAGGGCTGTCCGGAAAATCGAGCGGGCCTTGTAGCGCTGGCGCGCGGGGTGTTGATTGTGTTGCGGGTTCCGTTGACATAACTCTTGGACCACAGGAAAAACTTTCGGCGTGCGCGGAACTGTCAAACTGGGCACGTTGGTAGTCTTGTACACGATTCGGTTTCCCTTCGTGATGGTTGGGGTTCTGAGCCGCTAGCGCCCGCTCGGTGACAGCCGATTCGGGCGCTTCTATTTATACACTACGCCTTTCCGCTGTAGACCAGCGATATCGTGACACCGAGCATTTGCATTTGCGGCGAGTCTCCCGCGATAGTGGCCTGATCGCTCAAAATCGGCGGAAGCCTTTTTGGGTCGCCTTGCCGATGAGGAGTCGGTCCAGAAACCCTGACGCGACGACTTAATCTACTGTCAACCTTTTTAGCCCTAATCCTAAAGTTCGCGGATCAGAGGATGACGGATCGATCTCATGCGCTGAGATCGGGTCTCGCGCGCTGATTGAAATTTTCATGACGTCGCCGGGTACCAGGGCCCCAGGAACGACAGCCGCCTTTAAACTGCTGTAGTTATTGAGATCGAAGGTCCACGTCGCTACTGGATCACCATTGACTTTTACATCGAAAGTCTGGGTTGGATGAGCTTTGTTCAGAAACACGTCCGCATCGACCGTTAATAGATATTCGCTTGGATGCGAACGGGTAAGCTGCAGATTGATAAAGGCTTCTTTTGATCCATCAGAAACGGTCCCGGATCCTGTTGGCATACCCCAGCCATCGCCAAGAAAAAAACGACCATCACCATTTAGCGTGAAATCTAACATCTTGCCAACCGTATATTTTTTTAGACATTCCGCTGCTACGATTACATAGTCATAAGTTTCTGCAAAACGAGACGGACATTTGGCATCAATGCTCCGGTCTCTCGGTACCATAATTAGTTTGGCACCTAATGTCGGCGAGCCTGCTCCAAACCACGTATAAGGATGTTGGAACGGTCCCATCGTCACCATTAGACTTACTAATGGATTTTGTGAATCAAGCGCCACAACATCGCCAGGGACAAATCCTGAAATTTGATTCTTGATAGCTGTGTTGGCATACTTGATTGCCCTTATTGCAGGCGCTATCGGCGCGGTGAACGTATTGAGGATGGTGACTGATATCGCTGCCGCAATCACAGGGGAAATCAACCAGCCAATCGGCCAACGCCGCTCGAACCTTGAGGTGCTCTGACCAATCAATCTCGCCGCATTTACCGCTGCCAGCGTGACGATGATGAACATATGCTTCTTTACAGCATAAGTTGACCCCTCTCCAGCCAACTCAAGTGCCGCTAATTGCGTAAATGCGAGACACACTGAAGCGACGAGAGCGGAACCTAGCACGGCATCGTCTTCTTTGGCGTGACCCGAGAAGTGCCTCCAAAGGCTGGCTAGACCAAGTAGGCTACATCCTGCCGCTGCCGCCATAGGATATCGGATGCCGAGGTCGAGTCCTCCATCATGCTGTGCGATCTGCCTCATTGCCCTAAACGACGGATGAAAAAAAGCCATTAAGACGGCTGATCCGGCAACCCCGATTGCTCCCAGTATCGAGGCCGAAGGGACCCGGCGGGTCTTGACCCATCGCGCGAGAGAATCATAGGCGAACAGCATTGATCCCGCAGCAAGAATGTGCAATGCCACGAGCGGTTGCACAAACATTGCAAGAGCGCCGGCCCCGACGACCACTGGCGCGCGGTACAGCACGCCGTTGTTATGAGTTAGCCATAGCAGGACGGAAAAGAAAATTACGTCGGCCACGATTTGCGGATAAAAAAAGTTCCCAGATATCTCCCAGCCGATTTGCGCGTGCGTCCTTACAAGCAGTCTCAGCAACACTGCGAAGGCGATTACGTTCGCAGGCGAAGCAGGATCGACGAGATGCACAATGAGGAGATAGGCGACGAAGACCGATACGATCGAGACGACGACCATTCCGAGAAGGCCGGATCCTTGAGCCCAGCCAACGATCGCTGCTAGCCAATGGGCGCCCGGAGGATATAGCGCCATGGCACCGATGTTCGGGACGGGAGCTGGTCGGACGCCTGCATGCCGCATGATCTCGTCAACCAGCAAGAAGTGAGCGACTAGGTCTCCCGATGTCGGCATGCGGTTCGCATAAAAAATTATAAGAGACAGACCGAAAACGCATGCGACGACACTTTGGAAGTATTTGGTATTCCCGCGAAACATTCTTCCTATATCCACCAGGTTTTTTGTCATTAAAAATCTGTCTTTCGGTTTATTGGCTCGGGATAGTACAGCAACAACTATCCGGACAAGAAGAATTGCATCCAGGTCGAGCCGAAAAGTTACCAACCGAAGCGTTGGCGATGCAGATCTGTTGGTGCTAGAAGAGTACGGTGCGAACGACCTGCTCGAAGTAGCGGAATCCTGCCAGGGGCAGCGCCCGCAAGTGCGGCTTCTCCTCCTGGAACATCGCCTCGACCTGACGGCGGGCGCGGCCGTGCAAGCGCTTGGATGCCCAGTTCGCTTCCCAGCGCACGAGAAACGCGTTCTGTTCCTCAATAGAGTCGAAGCGTCGGCCGCCAAGCGCGGT
>NZ_FCOC02000010.1 GCF_001544455.2 Caballeronia sordidicola | reverse complement strand
CACCTGAAAGCGCGACGGATTTTTTCGGTTTGAAGCCGCCGGCAGCGGGTGCTTCTTTTGTCAGGGTATCGCTCATTTGTTTCAGTCTCCTGAATGAACACCGTTACTTTGCCTGGTTGAACAGCGCGTCGAGCTTCTGCTCGAAGTCGTGGTAACCAATGCTCTTGTACAGTTCCTCGCGCGTTTGCATGGTGTCGAGCACATTCGCTTGCGTGCCATCGGTGCGAATTGCGCGATACACGTTTTCCGCGGCCTTGTTCATTGCGCGGAAAGCGGAGAGCGGATACAGCACGATGGAAACATCCACGCTGCGCAATTCCTCGACAGTGAAAAGCGGCGTCGATCCGAACTCCGTGATGTTGGCAAGCACCGGGACCTTCACGGCATCGACGAATTGTTTGTACATCTTGAGATCGGTCATCGCTTCCGGGAAGATCATGTCCGCGCCGGCCTCCACACACGCGCGCGCACGGTCGATCGCCGCGTCCAGGCCTTCCACCGCAAGGGCGTCGGTACGCGCCATGACGACGAAGTTCGCGTCGGTGCGGGCGTCGACAGCGGCCCTCACTCGATCTGCCATTTCCTGCTGCGAGACGATCGCCTTGCCCGGCCGATGACCGCAGCGTTTCGCGCCCACCTGGTCTTCGATATGCATCGCGCCGGCGCCGGCCTTGATCAGCGACTTGACCGTGCGCGCAATGTTGAAGGCGCTCGGGCCGAAGCCGGTATCGACGTCGACCATCAGCGGCAGGTCGCATACGTCGGTTATGCGGCGGACGTCGGTGAGGACGTCGTCGAGCGTGGAAATGCCGAGGTCGGGCAGTCCCAGCGATCCGGCCGATACGCCGCCGCCCGACAGGTAAATTGCCTTGAAGCCGGCATGCTGGGCGAGCAGCGCGTGATTCGCATTGATCGCGCCGACGAGTTGCAGGGGCTTCTCGGCCGCGACCGCCGCGCGGAACTTCGCGCCGGCGCTTAGTGTTGCAGCTGTACTCATATCAGGTCTCCGTTGATCACGCCTTATAGCGCAAGTTGTCTGCCAGTACGTCAAGTCATTGATTGAGAACAGATTAGCCTTTTTTGTCGGCGGCTGAAAATTTCATAAATGCAATGAGATATTGCAAAATTGAATTAAACTCTGGCATCTTCAATCGAGTTCTGTCATGAATCCTCCTCCACGTATCTGGGCCGTCGGTATCAGCAAATTGCGCGATCTGTATCGCGACATGGCGGCCGAATATGACGGCATTGCCGATCTGAGGATCGTGCCGCTCGGGTACGAGGACGCCGTGCATGAGATCGAAAACGCCGGCGATGCGCGCCCGGACGTGGTGGTGGCTGCCGGATCGAACGGGGCTTATCTCAAGGTGCGGATTGGCGTGCCGGTCGTGCTGGTGAACCCGACCGGATTCGACGTCATGCACGCACTGGCGCGCGCGCGGCGCGAGGGTGATCCAGTCGGTCTCGTGATGCATGGCGAAACGCC
This sequence comes from Caballeronia sordidicola, assembly GCF_001544455.2. Lineage (GTDB taxonomy): Bacteria > Pseudomonadota > Gammaproteobacteria > Burkholderiales > Burkholderiaceae > Caballeronia > Caballeronia sordidicola. Next base: position 215,139 of record NZ_FCOC02000010.1, on the reverse strand, counting down.
CGCCGAAGTGGCGCGCTTTTTCCGGGCGTTCGGCGCGGCGATCGAATGTGCGTCGTATGTGTCTGCGGAGGATGCGGAATCGTGCGTGCTGGACTTGCGCGATCGCGGGGTGCAGACGGTCGTCGGGCCGGGACTTGTCACGGAACTCGCTGAAAAGGCCGGCATGAAGTCGGTGTTCCTGTACTCGCGCGCCTCGGTTCAGGGCGCGTTCGAAACCGCGCTCGAAGTGGCCCGTGCAACGCTTGGCGAGACGCAGCGCCGCCGCAGGCTGGATCAGGTCCTGCAACATCTGCGCGATGGCGTGATTGCGCTTGCCGCCGATGGCCGTATAGAAGCGCTGAGCGGCAAGATGGCCGAGATGCTACAGCTTGCGCCGTCGCAAGTGGTCGGCAGGCGCTTGCGTGACCTGGCGCCCGAGGTGGCGAGCGCGGTGCCGAGCGAGCCCGGCGAGTCGCTGGAAACGGTACGCGGGACGAATTATGTGGTGCATCGAAGCGCCTGGGGGGATGCATCGGCGGCATCGGGTTCCATCGTCACGTTTCAGGAGTCGATGGCGTTGCAGCGCATGGACCGGTCGGTGCGCACGCGGCAACGCGCACCGGCCCTCACGACGCGATACAAAATCGGCGACCTGAACGGCGGCAGCCACGCGATCGAGCAGATTCGACAGCGCGCGCGCCGTTATGCCCGCTCGGACGCCACCGTGCTGATTCGCGGTGAAAGCGGCACAGGAAAAGAACTCGTCGCGCAGGGTATTCACAGCGAAAGCGCGCGGCGTGACTTTGCTTTTGTCGCGTTCAATTGCGGCGCGTTTCCGGAGACGCTTCTGGAAAGCGAATTGTTTGGCTACGAAGAGGGCGCATTTACTGGCGCGCGGCGTGGCGGCAAGGCGGGGCTGATTGAATCGGCGCATCGCGGCACGCTTTTCCTCGATGAAATCGGCGAAATGCCGTTACCGCTGCAAAGCCGTTTGCTGCGCGTGCTGCAAGAGCGCGAGGTTGTACGGCTGGGTTCCACGGAGCCGCTACAGGTCGATGTGCGGATCGTCGCGGCAACGCACCGCGCGTTGAGCGAGCGCGTGAAGACGGGCGAGTTTCGCGCGGACCTTTACTATCGGCTGAATATCTTGAATCTGACGCTGCCGCCGTTGCGCGAGCGGTCGGCTGACGTACCGGCGCTGGCTGCACAGTTGTTGTGGCGCACCGGGCGGCTTGCTTCGCCGGATGCCGCGCTCAAGACGCTCGAACCGGTAATGCCAATGCTCGTGGCTTATGCATGGCCCGGAAACGTGCGCGAATTGCAGAACGTGATTGAACGGATTTCGGTCGAACTGGAAGACACGGCTGCGAAGCCGTTGAAGTTGACACCCAGGCTAATGAGATCGATTGCGCCGGAACTCGAGGAAACAACGTCGAATTCAAACGTGGAATCGCTCAAGGCGCGCAGCCGCAAGGTGGAGGCGGACGAAATACGCTCGATGCTGGATTCGTTCGGCGGCGACCGTGATAGAACGGCGAAGGCGCTGGGTATCAGCAAGACCACGCTCTGGCGCAAACTGACGCCGCGTCCGGCGTAAGAGATCAGCCGCGTTCCTGCACGCAAACCCACGGCGACACCACCACGGCCCACAATTCCGGGTTGCGTTCAGCAAGATCGGCGGCGGTCTCGGCGGTCGTGCGTTCGAGCAACCCTGAGGAGAGCCATTCGGTCACTTGCCGGGTATCGTCACTCGCAACGGCTTCGGCCACGCTGACCAGATCGATATCGCGCGCCACTTTCAGCAGCACGCCGCGCGCAAAAAAACGCTGCAGTTCGGACCATTCTATCTGGGCGGTTTCCGAGAAGAGCTTGAGGTAAAGCGGGCTGGGAGATTGATCGTCTTTCATGGCGCAATGCAGGCGGGTTCGAGCGTTCGACATCATAAACCATCAATACCGTACGCCCGGTCTTGCCCCATGGCGGTAGTTTCTCGAAGGTCGAGGAACATCGTTTCCTTCGGGTCTTGCAGATGGGTATGAAAGAGCGGAAACAAGAAAGCAGGGCATTCGCCTCCACATTTTGATCGACACTTTATCTAAGCGATGAAGTTATGGAAAATGTCGTTTCGTGCATTCAGACATAACCTATCGTCATGGATAACGAATCCTCGTTTAGCGCTGCGTCCGCCTCCCCGCTCGGCAGTCTGACCAGCGGGCGGATCAAGTTCCGGCATCTGCAATGTTTCCTGGCTGTGATGCAGTTCGGCAGCGTGCAGCGTGCCGCGGATAGTCTTTCGATCACGCAGCCGGCGGTATCGAAGACGATTGCGGAACTCGAATCCATCCTGAGCGTGCGTTTGTTCGAACGCGGCCGGCGCGGCGCCGAGCCCACGCGCGAAGGACGTCTGTTTGCGCCGCATGCCGCCGCGTGCGTGGGCGCGTTGCGCGAAGGCGTGGACGAATTGTCCCGGCATGGGATCGAGCATCCCGGCACGGTTTCGCTCGGCGTTCTGCCCACGGTCGGGTCTGTCTTGCTGCCGCCAGTGCTTGCAGCGTTTCGAGCGCGGTGGCCGGGGGTGTCGGTGAAAGTATGGACGGGGTCGAACTCGCAGTTGCTCGAACGCCTCAAATCCGCCGATGCCGATCTGGTCATCGGCCGGCTGTCCGAACCCGAAGGCATGCTCGGGATGACCTTCGAGCAGTTGTATCGCGAACCGCTGACGGTCGTGGTTCGTCACGATCATCCGCTCGTACACGAAAACAGTGTCACGGCTGCGTTGCTTGCGCGATTTCCAGTAGTGGTGCCGCCATTCGGGACGTTGATCCGCCAGTCGGCCGAGAGCGTACTGACGGCGTTTGGGGCGCAGGCCTTGAGTTCGCTGATCGAGACATTGTCGGTGTCGCTCGGGCGCGCTCTTGCATTGCACAACGACGCGGTTTGGTTCGTGCCGTGGAGCGTGGTCGAGCATGACATCGCGTTGAAACTCTTGGCGCGCTTGCCCATGCCTTTCGCCAGCGCAGATGAATCCATCGGTCTGATCCTCCGTCATGATCGCGCGAGGCGGGCGGCACTTGAGGATCTTATTGATGCAATCCGCGACGCAGGACGCGAGCGCGAAACGGTGCGCATCGGTATGAAATAGCTGGCCTTAAGTCTTGCTGCAGGCACTTGTTACCGCGCGAGCGGCATCGGCAAAACCCCATTAGCATACGTGCGATAAAAGCTATATAAGTGGCTCGAAGCAAGTGCTCCAAAAACAAGCGACGCGTATTGCGTGAAGCAGCGATGCATTTCGCCTACAGGCAAAACGTACTGTAAGCATGGGCAAGATATCTGCGTGCAACCAATTCCCGCTTTGTGATGTCTCACTGCCCAGACCTCATTGACCAAGACGCCATCAAAGCCGCCCGCAAGATGAAAACCGTATTGCTCGTCGACGACGATCCCGAGACTATCGAAGCGTGGACCCTGTGCATGCAATCGCAGGAATGCAGGGTGCTGTCCGCGTTCGACGGCAACGGCGCGCTCGCGTTACTGGGCGAAAACAGCGTGGACATTGTGGTGTCCGACTGGAAGATGCCGGGGCTTGGCGGCGCGTTGCTATGCCAGACCATGAAGACCAATTCGGCGATGGCGCACATTCCCTTCCTGATGATTTCGGGGCATCCGCATCCACCGGCTTTCGTTCATTACGATGGTTATCTGCAAAAGCCCGTCGAGGTGGAAGCGTTGTTGTCAGCGGTGGACAGGCTGTGCGCCGCCAAGCGCCGCCGGCCTTTTTGAGCCGGCGCGCGGGAGCGGTTGCTCATGCAAGCCGCGCCATCTCCTTCTCCATGCGTTCCTGAGCGAGCCGGTTCAACTCCTGAGGCACCACACAATCAGCGGGCAACGGCGGCAACACGATCACGCGAATATGGCCGGGCTGATCCGGCCAGCCTTTGGCCGGCCAGTACTTCCCCGCGTTGTGCACGACCGGCACGGCGGGCACCTGCGTGGAACACGCGAGGCGCACTCCGCCCGACGCCAGCTTCAACGGCGCGTCATGCGCCACCCGCGTGCCTTCGGGAAAGATCACCACGACGTCGCCCAGCGCAAGCTTCCCTGCACATTCGCGCGTGACGGCCTGATGCGCCTGACGCGGCGAACCGCGATCCAGGCTCACCATGTCGAGGCCTTTCAGCACCCAGCCGAAGAACGGGATACGCTTGAGATCGCTTTTGAATACAAAACTGATCCGGCGTGGAAACAGCGCCATGAAGGCAAGCGTTTCCCACGTCGATTCGTGCCGGCACAGCATGATGAACGGCTCGTCCGGCAGGTTTTCGAGTCCTTCCACCGAACACGACACGCCGGTAATCACGCGCATCATCTTGACCATTGCGCGGCACCATTGCTTCGCGAGCCAGTAGCGGCCGCTGCGGCCGACAAATGGAAACAAAGGCAGAATCAGGATGGACCACACTGTGCCGCTGCCAAGCAGGTAGGTCGCGAATAGCCACTTGACGAAGGTTCGATGCATTAAGTATCAGGCGATGGTAAAAACTTGGCTGAAGCGCCGCGAAAGGCGGGAGGACACAGGCCGCCATCGGGTCCGGCGGCCTGAGTTCGGCAAACGTGAGCAACCACGGCGCGCGAAACCCGAAGGATAGCGTGTGCGGCGATCCGTGTCCTGATTCCAAAATCCGGCAGGGCGGCGCGGTCACTCGTGCAGACACACAGTCAGATACAGGGAGGCGCTTGATCTCTCTTCAACGGAGTTCCAATGACGGACGATGCAGGCAACGAAGTAAAGACCCCGGTTCCGGAAGATTTATCGGCTGCACAGGCGCCGGCTTTCGACGAAGGCATGCTCGATGTGGGCGATGGGCATTCGATCTATTGGCGCGCGCAAGGCCCGAAGGACGCGCCGGTGATGCTGATCGTGCATGGCGGCCCGGGCGGCGCCATGAACCTGAAGTGGGGAGACGTGCTGGATGCATCGAAGTGGCGGATGGTCTTCTTCGACCAGCGCGGTTGCGGCAAGTCCACACCCTTTGGCAAGCTGGAACATAACGGCACGAAGGAACTCGTCAGCGACATGGAAAAGCTGCGGGTGTTGCTCGGCATCGAAAAGTGGGCATTGTTCGGCGGCTCGTGGGGCACGACGCTCGCGCTGAGCTACGGCGTGACGCATCCGGAGCGCTGCCGCGGCTTCTTGCTGCGCGGGATTTTCCTCGCTCGCCGGCAGGATATCGACTGGTTCCTGTGGGACGTGCAGCGTGTGTTTCCCGACGCACATCGCAAGTTTCTCGATGCAATCGAAGCCGCGAGCGGCGAGTACCCGCTCAACGCGGCTGAAATCCTGTCGCTGACCGGCGCGCCGCTCGCCCGTTTCGACGAAGCCGGCATCAAGCTCGCACGAGCATGGTCCGGATATGAAGCCACGCTGTCGGTGGTGAACAAGCCTGTGGCGACCAAAGCCGACGCTGCCGAAGCCGCCGGCACTGAGCCGGCCCGGCCCCAGGCATCGCCCGAGGAGACGCGCGAATCCAACGCTGCTGCCATCTCCATGTCGCTGCTCGAACATCACTACATGGCGCATGAGCTGCCGCCCGAGCCGTTGTTGCCTCGCATTGGCAGGATCGCGCATCTGCCGTGCGTGCTCGTGCACGGCCGCTTCGACATGGTGTGTCCCGCGGATCAGGCGCTCGCGCTCGCCGACGCTTGGCCTCGCGCCCAGCTTTCAATAGTCGATGCAGCCGGCCATTGGACCTTTGAACCCGGCAATGTGACCGCGCTCAAGGCAGGCGGCGAATTTCTTGCGCGCGCACTGACCGCAGGTTGATGGACAAGAGTTTGCGGCGCTTCGACAAGTTCCGCACGAGGGGCGCCAAGCGGTAAATTTGGGACGGCAATGGTACGATCCGGCCTTGCAACTCTCGGCGGGCCGTACCCGTCGAACGGTAATCAAGTTACGGAGGCAACCCGATGGCCCAACAGAAAACCAACCCGAAACTGGAGCAGGCGCTGACTCGCGGCGACCTTGCCATCCGTCAGGCCAACTCTGGCCGCGCAACCGCTGTGCTGCGCGCGCTTGGCAAGATGATTGTGGAGGCATCGGCAACGATTGGCGTGGAAGCGTTTGTGGTGATCCACGACGGCGACAAGATTTACGACCCGGTCGATGGCATGTGGCCGCAACAGCTCCTGGTGTCGCTGGACGGTCCAGTGGAAGACGCGGACCCTGACGAGTTGCGCACGGTCACGCTGATGGCCGACACGCCGGCAACCGTCCTGCGCTGCGAATGGCAGCGGGCGGACGGCAAGATCGGCCGCCAGGAAGGACGTCCGCTCGCAATGGTCGCATTCATCACCGACGTGGACATTCCCTGGCTGGACGACGAAGACTGAAGCGCACCCGGAATTTCCCCAGCGGATGTCAGGACATCCGCTGGACGTGACCACAATGCCCAATGGCGCCCGCGCTTTATTCAAGAGTTGGAAACGATTTCCAATATGCCTCTAACCTGCAATAACACGCCGTAGCGAAGTAGACTGGAAGAAAATACTGTCGCCGCCGATTTCAGTCATTTTTTCCTGTTTTCATTTGCCCGCTGCAAAGCTCGAATATGCTTTTTCTAAACACAAGGCACAGCTGCTTTATATAAACACGCACGTTGCGGGTGCATGTCCCGGCCAAGAACACTTAACCCGAATTCCCAATAATCCCTGAATTCCGCCGTATCTCCGAATAGATTTTCATAATACGAAATTAATCGAGTTAAAACTACGGATAAAACCTGAAAAGCATTAGGAATGTCGTTTTTTTAGATTTCTTCAAAGTTTTAACAACCATCCCTTACCCCGTCAATTGCCTTTAGGCGAGACTTAAATCGTCGTGCATGTGGCTTGCATAAAGTCAAGCGCATCGCGGCATCCTCCTTCTCGCCACAAATTGGGGTAACAAAAATGGAAAAGCTCGATCATGCGGACCAAAGCAGCATTTTATGCGGTCGCCTTATGGACCAACGCGCCGGGTTAGAAACGCTGGAGTGTGCGGTAGAAACGCTCAGAAAGCGCGAATCCATGCCATTTACTATTCGGATAGTTCGAGAAAGTGCCGATCTCGAGAAAGTCGTCGATATCCGGCGCCTTGCCTATGCGCGGCATTTGCCGTCCTTCGCCGCCAAGCTTGGCATTGAAGAGTGCGATCGCGATGCAGGCGTGGCGGTGCTTCTCGCGGAGTCGAAACTCGATGGCGCGCCGGTTGGCACAATGCGTATTCAAACGAATGAATATACGCCCCTGGCTGTGGAACAATCCGTGCGTCTGCCTGAATGGCTGGCTAACAGCCGGCTCGCCGAAGCGACACGGCTGGGTGTGGCGGGCGGTGGTATTGGGCGGGTCGTTAAAGTAATGCTCTGCAAGGCACTGTGGCTTTATTGCGAGCAGCAGCTTGTCGATTATATGGTTATCACGGCGCGTGCGCCGCTCGACCGTGAATATGAAGCGATGCTGTTTGAGGACGTATTCGGTGAAAGGGAATTCCTGCCAATGGCGCATGTTGGCGGATTACCGCACCGGGTGCTTGCCAAGGACGTCATGGCGGCGCGCCGCCGTTGGCAGGAAGCGAAACATCCGTTATTCAGGTTCATGGTTCACACCGATCATCCGGATCTCAATCTGGAGATGCCGGATTTATCTTTCCGTCCGGAACCGGTACGATGCCCGGAAGCATCGCAACTTAGCTTTGGCAGGTAATAAGAGATAGCCCGTCGGCCTGACTGCCGAGGTCACAGGAGAAGGTGGTGGCGATTCAACCGGGTAGTTAATAACGTTGTTTCGCCACTACTTTTGCGGCTTGCGTCATGCACGTCATGCATTACGGGGGAAATCCAGGTATGGCGTTGGGTGCCTTATTTTCGCGGGCCAAGTCCGGATTTACCGGGTCGAATATCGATCGGTTCCTGTACGCGTTCGCCGTTTATATTGTTCCCACTCTTATCGCTCTCGGCACCGTCGCAACCCTGATCTGGGGCACGCAGCAATTCGATTCGAAGGGCGGGCTCACGTTGCCCCTGCACGTGGTGAAGGATCCGGGCGGTACGCTCGATCCGGCTTCGGCGTTGCAGCGCATGCCTGGCGCCGTGACCACTAACCGCTTCAATACCCGACTGTCGGAAGAACCCTTCTGGTTTGAATTCACCGTTCCCAGCATGAGTTCGGAACAGTCCACTTATGCGGAACTTCCTTCCCGGCACGCGCAAACGCTGTCGTGCTGGGTGGCGTCGAGCCTGCAATCGCTGGGGACCGCCAACCGGCTGAGCACGACCAATGAGCTTGCGCCGGTCAAGGCCGGATTCTCATTGCATCTCGGCCACCTGGTTCAATCCGTGAGCGTGCTGTGCCGTGGCACGTTCTCCGGCCCGGCGCAGATCACGGCGCTCGCCTGGAACGGTCCGGCGTTGCGCAATGCGGCGCTCGACTTCGAGGAAAGCTCGGGGTTGATTGCGGGCGGCTTGCTGACGCTAGCCGTGTTTGTTTTCGTCACGGCGATGATCAACCGCGAATGGACCTACGTGATCTTCGCGGTCTGGCTGGTCGGTAATTTGCGGCTTTGCGCCAACGCAATGGGATGGGACATGCAATGGCTCGGGCGCGTCATTCCGCCCGAGTACATGCAAAGCCTGCGGCAACTGACATTCGCCGCGTATTACCTGCTGACAGCCGCGTTGTTCGCCTCGCTGTTTCGCCGCGAACTGAAGGCGATCGGCTATAGATGGCTGCTGAGGATCATCCAGTATGTCGGACTTGTGCTGTTGGGCGCGGCCATCGCGCTTCCTTATTCGCGATTTATTCCAACGCTTTGGGTAATCACGGGCTTTGGCGTATTCGTATTGATTTTCCTGCTTGCGCGGCTGGTGTGGATTACGCGTTCGCGCACTGTGTTGTGGTATGTCGGGTCGCTTGCGATCGTGCTGTTCGCCACATTCTCCGAAGTAATGGGCGCGGCGTTCGGCATCAAGCTGCTGGTCGGAGGCGTGAATACCGTGATGGCGGCGTTGTCGTCGAGCATGATGGCGGCGTTTGCCATCGCCGAACAAATGCGGGCGGAGCGCGAGCGTCGCCGGCAAGCGCAGACGGAATTGCGCAACACGTACGACGTGACGCCCATCGGCTTGTTTACCCTCGATACCGCCGGTCACTTCGTGCGCGCCAACCCCGCGCTGCGTTCCATGCTCGCGTTGCAGAAATCCGAGTACAAGGTGCGGCACTGGAACGATTACTTCGAATCGGGGGCATGGGGGGCGCTGCAGGCGCTGGCGTCGAAGGGCAGCGAGGGCGAACTTGAAATGGGCGGTGCGCACTCGCGCGGCAATGGCGAACGGCGCTTCCTGCTGAAGGCCACGCGCTCGAACGGCTGGATCGAGGGCTCGCTGCAGGACGTGACGGAGCGCTCGAAGGCTATCGAGCGCTTGCGCTTTCTGGTTGCGCACGATCCGCTCACGGGCTCGCTCAACCGGCGTGGTGTTGAGAAGGCGATTGCAGCGCAAAGCGAAGAGGCGTCGTCGTGGGCGCTTGCTTATGTGGATCTCGATCGTTTCAAGCTCGTGAACGATCTCTTCGGGCATCGCGCCGGCGACGAAGTCCTCAAGCAGGTCGCGGCGCGTACCCGTGCGCTGTTTGGAACGGCTTTTCCGTTCGGACGCATCGGCGGCGACGAATTCGTATGCGTGATGAGCGGCATGTCGATAGACGAAGCCGTCGACTGTTGCCAGCAATTGATGAGCGCGTTGAGCGACACGCCGTATCAGGTCGGCAATCGCGCGTTCCAGGTCAAGGCGTCCGTTGGACTGGTCGAATGCTCGACGGGCGTGCGCGTGCAGGATGCGCTTTCGCACGCGGATCGTGCGTGCCGCGAGGCCAAGAAAAGCTCCAACGTAAGAATGGTGACGTATCGCAAAGGTGCGGCGGCGTTCGAGGAACGCGCAGAGGAACTGAAGCTTGTGGAAACGCTGGGACGCAATCGACTGCCGCCCGGATTATTCCTCGTGATGCAGCCGATCATGTCGCTTACCGCGCCGACCGAGTCGCTGAATTTCGAAGTGCTGTTGCGCATGCGCGCGCCCGACGGCGCGACGCTGCCCGCGGGCAAGGTGATCGTGGCGGCGGAAGAGTCGGGGAATATTGCGGCCATCGACAAATGGGTGATTACCACGCTGCTCGAATGGATCGAGAAGCATCAGGCTTCGCTTCGGAATACGCGGTTTATCTGCGTGAATCTGAGTGGCGGGTCGCTGAACGACGAGCAGTTCATGGAAGATGCCTTCGCGCTGTTCGCACGTTACCGGCATGTGGTGCCTTACCTGTGTCTTGAGATTACTGAGAGTGTCGCGTTGCACGATCTTGGCAATACGCAGCGGTTTATCGCGCGGGTGCATGATCTGGGTGGCAAGATCGCGCTCGACGACTTCGGGGCGGGATACACGTCGTTCAAGTATCTCAAGGATCTTTCCGCCGATGCCCTCAAGATAGACGGCGAGTTTATCCGCACGATGTGCGCGCATCCGGCCGATATCGCCATTGTCGAGGCGATTGTTGCGCTGGCCCGCAATCTTGGGATGCGCAGCGTGGCGGAATGGGTCGAGGATATCGATACGCTGCGCGCGCTGAAGGACATCGGCGTTGATTATGTGCAGGGTTTCCTGATCGCCAAACCGCAGGAAAGCGGCGCAATTCTTGGCGCGGTTTCCGCCGCCAGTTTCGTGAAAGACCCGGACGTGATCGAGTTTATCGACCGGATTGCCGGCGACAAGGCGCTGGCGTTCTCGTTTGATCTTGTCGACAAGGCCGGGCTGCACTAGGGCGTACTTTACTTAGTCCGTCTTCATCTCTTTCAATATCTTCGTCGCCGCAATCGGGATACGCGTGTCATCCCACTGCGCGAGCCATTGCACTTCCTTCGTCGTGAAAAAGCCCGGCTTGTTGCGCAAGGCAAATTGCAACGCGTCGACAACGTGGTCGCGAATGATCTGCGGCGAATCTTCGCTCGTAACAACGGCGTGAAGGGCTTCAAGTGCGCTCATGATGCGTGACACCCATATGGTTGATAAAAATGCTGGTAAACCATAACCGGAGAAAATTCCGGAAAACAATTCAATTTGCCAGGTTTCCTGTTTCTTCCTCCTGCTTGGTGTTTATCCGTAGACGCGCCGCAACAATCGGCCTTCGCAACGCGCGTGCGAATACCTGGATTTATTTTCCGTCGTTCATGTTGCGGCGCACTTCACTCATCAAGCGGCTTTTCTTGACTTGTCCTTCCACCGCTGCTGTACTAAATAAAGTCAATTGATTTAGTCGACAAACGGACCTCAAGCGCTTCTCTCCCGGAAAGCGCCGGTCCATAAAAACAGTGGAGCGAGACATGAAAAATCTTCGGCGTGCCGCCGTCCGTGCGTCTTTCCTTGGCTTGGCCGTTGCATCGATTCTCGGTTCAGGCGTCGCTTTGGCCGCGGACCAGATCGCCATCGGGCTGATTACCAAGACCGAAACGAATCCGTTCTTCGTCAAGATGAAGCAGGGCGCCGAAGAGGCCGCCACCAAAGGCGGCGTGAAACTGATCACCGCCAGCGGCAAGTTCGACGGCGACAATGCCAGCCAGGTCACCGCTGTGGAAAACATGATCACGGCCGGCGTCAAGGCCATCCTGATTACGCCGAGCGACACCAAGGCCATTGTCCCGACGCTCAAGAAAGCGCGTGCGGCAGGCATTCTCGTGATTGCCCTCGACACCCCGACCGAACCGCAGGACGCCACCGACGCGCTTTTCGCCACCGATAACTTCAAGGCGGGCGTGCTGATTGGCGAGTATGCAAAGGCGTCGCTCGGCGGCAAGCCCGCGAAGATCGCGACGCTCGATCTGGCTCCGGGCGTGTCGGTCGGCGTGCTGCGTCATAACGGCTTCCTGCAGGGCTTCGGCGTGAAGGAAGGCGATCCGTCGATTGTCTGCAGCCAGGACACGCGTGGCGATCAATCGAAGGGCCAGACGGCGATGGAAAACTGCCTGCAGAAAGTGCCGGATATCAACCTCGTCTATACGATCAACGAGCCGGCTGCGGCAGGTGCTTATCGCGCGCTCAAGGCAGCGGGCAAGGACAAGGGCGTGATGATCGTGTCTATCGACGGCGGCTGCGAGGGCGTGCGCAATGTGAAGTCGGGCAACTTCGCCGCGACCTCGCAGCAATATCCGCTCGTGATGGCGGCGCAAGGTGTGCAGGCGGGTATCGACTACGCGAAGACGGGCAAGAAGGCGACCGGCTATCACGACACGGGCGTGACGCTCATCACCGATAAACCCGCCAACGGCGTCACCGCCAAGGACACGAAGTTCGGCCTGGATAACTGCTGGGGCAACAAGTAAGCTGCCACGCCGCATGCCGTGCTGAGTGCCTGAACGCAGCATGCGGCGCCTTTTGTTTGTCGCTGTCGAGGTCCCGAATCATGACGCAATCCACCTCTCCCACGGCCAGCCGCACAGCGTTCGCCGACCGCTTGCCGTCACTCACGGACATTGGCCCGCTCGCCGCGCTCGTGATCGCCTGCGCGTTTTTCATCTGGCAAAGCAACCGCTTCCTGTCGATCCAGAACCTCTCGCTGATCCTTCAGCAAACCATGGTCGTGGCCGTGATCGCCATTGGCCAGACGCTGATCGTGCTGACTGGCGGTATTGACCTGTCGTGCGGCATGGTGATGGCGTTCGGCTCCATCATCATGACCAAGTTCGCCGTGACGCTTGGCATACCGCCCGTGCTTGCAATCCTATGCGGCGTCGGTGCAAGCGCATTATTTGGATTACTGAACGGTGCCTTGATCACGAAGATCAAGTTGCCGGCGTTTATCGTGACGCTTGGCACGCTCAACATTGCGTTCGCATTGACGCAGGTCTATTCGAATGCCGAGAGCGTCACGAACCTGCCCGACGCCATGATGTTCTTCGGCACCACGTTTCATCTCGGCGGCGCGGAAGTCACGTATGGCACGGTGCTGACCCTGCTGATGTATCTGGTCGTGTGGTTCGTACTGCGCGATACCGTGCCTGGGCGCCATCTCTACGCGCTTGGAAACAACGCCGAAGCGGCGCGGCTGATGGGGCTTTCGTCGCAGAAGATCCTGATCACCGTGTACACGCTCGCGGGATTTTTCTACGGCATTGCGGCGTTGTTGTCCGTGGCGCGAACGGGCGTGGGCGATCCGCAAGCCGGGCAGACGGAGAACCTCGATTCCATCACGGCGGTCGTGCTCGGCGGCACAAGCCTCTTCGGCGGACGCGGCACGATTGTCGGCACGTTGCTGGGTGCGCTGATTGTCGGCGTGTTTCGCAACGGCCTGACGCTGATCGGCGTGTCGTCGGTTTATCAAATCCTGATCACCGGCATTCTGGTGATTCTCGCGGTTGCCGCGGACAAGCTCGCGCGGCCTCGCGCTTAAAGGAGTCACGGCCATGAACGACACACGCAAGCTTGTCCTGGAAGCGCGCGGCGTCATCAAGCGCTACGGCTCCGTCACCGCGCTCGACGGCGTCGATTTCGAACTGCTGCCCGGCGAGATCATGGCGGTCATCGGCGATAACGGCGCGGGAAAATCGTCGCTGATCAAGGCACTTTCGGGCGCGCTCGTGCCGGACGAAGGTGAGATCCTGCTCGATGGCAAGCCCGTCCATTTCCGCAGTCCGCTCGATGCCCGCGCGCAAGGCATAGAAACCGTGTACCAGGATCTCGCGGTCGCGCCGGCCATGAGCATCGCGGAAAACCTGTTTCTCGGGCGCGAGCTCAAGCGTCCGGGCGTGCTCGGCTCGGTATTCAAGATGATCGACAAGCGACGCATGCTGCAGGAAGCCATCGCCCATATGGAAGGCTTGCAGATCGGCATCCGCTCCATGAAACAGGCGGTCGAAACGCTTTCCGGCGGTCAGCGCCAGGGCGTTGCGGTGGCGCGCAGCGCGGCTTTCGCACGGCATGTCGTGATCCTCGATGAACCCACCGCCGCGCTCGGCGTGAAGGAATCCAACATGGTGCTGGAGTTGATCCGGCGCGTGCGCGATCGCGGCTTGCCGGTGATCCTGATCAGCCACAACATGCCGCATGTGTTCGAAATCGCTGACCGCATCCATATCCAGCGCCTTGGGCGGCGTGCGGCGCTTGTCAATACGCGCGACATCCATATGTCCGAGGCGGTGGCGATCATGACCGGCGCCAAGCAGGCCGACGTCCAGGCGATTGCCTGAGCGCAATGAGCCCGCCCACGGCCACGTCCGGCGCGACGTCCCCTACAACGTCCAGCGCGACCCCCAAACCGGCCGGCATGCGGCAAATGAACGAGCGCATCGTGCTGCAGGCGGTGCGCGTACATGGGCCGCTGCCCAAATCGGATATCGCGAGGTTGACGCGCTTGAGTTCGCAGACTGCGTCGCTGATCGTGGATCGTCTGATCGATGACGGCCTGCTTGCGCGCGAACCAAGAACGCGCGTACAGGGGCGCATGGGACAGCCGTCCGTGCCGATCTCGCTGCGCGCGGACGGCGCGTTTTCCATCGGCGTGAAAGTGGGGCGGCGCAGTCTTGATGTGCTGACCATGGATTTCGCGGGTCAGGTGCATGCGCGCGAGACGACTGGTTATGCATATCCCGATCCGCGCACGGTGTTCAAGCTGCTTGCCGGCAAACTCGATCAGATGATAAACGCGCTCGCCGATAACGCCGGCAAGGTGGTCGGTATCGGCGTGGCGGCGCCTTTGTGGCTGGGCGGATGGCGCACCTTCTTCGACACGCCGCCCGAGGTCTTCGCCGCTTGGAACGAGATCGATATTCGCGCGCGCGTCCAGGCGCTCACGGCGTTGCCCGTGGAGTTCGCGAAGGACACGACCGCTGCATGCGCCGCCGAGTTGTTGATGGGACAAGGACGCGGATTGCGCGATTTCCTGTATGTGTTTATTGGTACCTTTATTGGCGGTGGTCTCGTGATCGATGGCCGCCTGCATGCCGGACCAAAGGGCAATGCGGGTGCGGTCGGATCGTTTCCGCTCAGGTCCGAAGGCGCACCGCAGTTGCTGAACGTTGCATCTGTCTACGTGCTCGAGAAGCGCTTCACGGAAGCCGGATTTCCCGCGGCGGCCGCGCACGATCAGCGCGCGCTCTCGGCGCAATTGTGGCCGCTGTGCGATGCGTGGCTTCGGGATGCGTGTCCCGCGCTGGCATCGGCGATTGCTTCGGCGGCGGCGTTGGTCGACCTTGACGCCATCGTGATCGACGGCGAGCTTGATCGGGCGTTGTTGCGCGAGGTGTTGAGCCGTACGAACGCCGCGCTCGATGCGTTCGACTGGCAAGGCATGCTGCGTCCGCGTTTGGTGGAAGGCGAGATTGGCGCCGATGCGCGGGCCATGGGCGGCGCGATTTTGCCGCTCTACGCGCACTTCGCACCGCGCCATGTGCTGTTCCTGAAGTCGGGACTGAGTGTCTAATGCTTTTGTTACTGATTTTGCGCATAAAAAAGGCTGTTCCAGCTTTCGCCGGAACAGCCTTTTCAGCCGAGTGCATCAGGCGAGGTTCCGCCGCATGCGAGTGCGTATAAATGCCAGTCAGGCCCGGCGTTTCGTCACGAGCCCCCAGATCACCAGCAGAATGATTGCGCCGATCACCGACGCGATCCAGCCAGCCGGTTGTCCTTCCTGGTACCAGCCCATCGCGCGGCCTGCATAGCCCGCTATCAGCGAGCCGGCAATGCCGAGCACGATCGTCATGATCCAGCCCATGCTGTCGTCGCCGGGTTTGATCGCACGGGCGATCAAACCAATGATGCCCCCGACGATAATGGTGCCGATTAGTGAAAGCATAGAGATTCCTCCGAAGTGTTGGCGAGTGTCCCGGGTTGTCCGGGCGCTGGGCACGTGATGTCGTTGCGTAGACCGATCGGCCAGCGTCCAGGCATTTTCGACGATGCCGCCGCTTCTTGCAGTTAAAATTCGTCAATTCGACACTGCGCGGCGACGCCTTGCGTTCTTGTTTCACCTCGCACCGTCTTAATGCCATTAAACCGGCCACTCAAATAGAACACTGCTCCATGACTGTTTCCGATTCAGATCACGACCTCAACGCCGAAGAAGACAATACGATTCACGAGGCGCGTCTATGGCGCGACGACGGCTGGACGGCCCGCGTGATCAAGAACGAGGACGACGACGGCTGGGCCGTCGAGATGATCAAGGATGGCGAAGCAGAACCTGCGCTCACGGGTCCGTGGACCATGGGCCGCGACAAGAAGAACCCCAAGCCGCTTGACCCGAACGCATTTCGCACGCTGATCAAGACTGCGTCCGAAGTATTGCGCCGCCACGAGCAGCAGCGCCATGCGATGCTTCATAAGGATGTGACGGTTCGCGCGAACGGAGAAGACGTTACCGTGACGCTGGATATCGTCCCTGACGAGGACGATCCCTACGCGGATCTGAAGGCGCTCGACATGTTCGGCGCGGTGCTGGCGCACGTGCGCGTCCCGGCGGGATTCAAGTTCAGCAAGACGAGCGCTCAGGCGTGGGTGGACAACGATTTCCGAAAGCCGGAATAAGCGCCCGTGATAAGCGGCAAGACCTACGGGCCGGTCAGTACACAGCCGGCGCGCCCTCGGGCCGATGCTTGAATCGCCGATGCACCCAGTAGTACTGTTCCGGAAATCGCTCCACTTGCGATTCAAGAAACTCGTTCATGCGGCGTGCGTCGATTTCATCGCTGTCTGACGGATAGTCGGCAAGCGGCTCGAAAATCGTCATCTTGTAGCCCTTGTAGTCAGGCAGCACTTCCGTGACGAACGGCACCACGCGCGCGCGGCCAAGCCGTGCAAGCCTCGACACCGACGTGAGCGTGCACGCCGGCACGCCGAAAAACGGCACGAACACCGAGTTTTCGATGCCGTGGTCCATGTCCGCTGCCAGCATGACCGATCCGCCGCCGCGCAGCAGCTTGAGAATGCGTCGCGCGCTGTCGGCACGCATCACCATGTCGGCGCCGAAGCGGCCGCGCTGTTCGATTGCGAGCGTGTTCAGCTTCTTGCTCGACATGGGCGTATAGAGCGCGGTGATGGGCAGTTTCATGGAATACAGCATGCAGCCCACTTCAATGGCGACGAAATGAAAACCCATGAAAATGGTGGGCGGGGCGTTTTCGTCGTCAAGATCGATGTGGCTTTCGAGTTTGACCAGCTTTTCGATGGCATTGGCCGTTCCGAACCATTGCACGCCGCGCTCTACATAACTGCGCACAACGTGACGAAAATGTGAACGCCCAAGGAGTTTGTATTCGGCTGCGGTCTTGCCTGGAAAACACAATTGCAGATTGACTTGCACAATATGTTTTCGACGGCTAGGAATGTAATAAAGCAGCGCTCCGAGTACGCTGCCCACGCGCGCGACCAAGCCATAAGGTAGCCGCGCGAGTGCGCGCAGCAGCGCTACGACGAGCGCAAAACCGAGATTGTTCAAGTTGGCCCTTTGAGACGGGCGGCGAACCAATGTGATGAGCGCCGGGTGAGGTTGAACTCCGGCGATCGGCCTGTAGCCGGATGCCGAAGAGGAGTTATGGCAAAAGCAGGCGCGGCGAGGGTCCGCGAGGAAAATGGAAAGAACGCTTAAAACGCGCAAGCAGGGGCAACTGGATCATCCGCTCGTGACATGGCGAGCCCGTGCGCCGCAGCTCGATTTGCACGAGCGTGCAGACATGACGCGTCTGAAACGTCGCCATGATCGCACACCCGGCGTGGCGGACGCAGTTTCTTCATTTTCCAAAGTTGCTTCGGGAAGATCCCGTTGCGAGTTTCAACGGCCCACAGGCTGCCCACAGACAGCCCACAGTCGGCCTCTAAACGGAGACAAGCGTATGTATCTGCTTTTGATTTATGAATTGAGCGACGACTATATGGCGCGGCGGGCGGCGTTCCGCGAGCGTCATCTGACGTATGCCTGGGCGGCGGTCGGGCGTGGGGAATTGCTGCTGGGTGGCGCGCTGGAGGCGCCCGTGGATCGCGCGATGCTGCTCTTCGATGCGGATTCGGCCGCCGTGCCTGAAGCATTCGCACGGGCCGATCCGTATGTGACCGAGGGATTGGTCACGCGCTGGGAAGTGCGCAAGTGGAACACAGTGGTGGGCGAGCAGGCGGCTCAGCCGATACGGCCAGCATGAGCGCCTGCACGTGCCGTCAAGATTCGCTGGCCGTTTCCTCGTCCTCGTGCGTGTCTTCGTCGCGGGTATCGAGTGAGTCGGTCGTCGCGCGCACCGGCTGGACCTGCCTCGGCGACATCGCCACCGGACGCCGCGCCGTGCGAAACAGCCGCGTGAGCGTATCGTCCATTTCCTGCGTGCGCTCGAACAGTTCCGCGAGCCAGTCCACGAACGCGCTCACCCGCGGCGCCGCTTGCCGGGTCTTGACGAACGCCACCGATACATTCATGGGCATCGACTTCCACTGCGGCAGCACTTCGCGCAATTCGCCCGAACGCAGGTACGGCAGCGCGGCAATGCGCGGCGGCTGGATCAGCCCGAGTCCTTGCAGGCCGCACGCGAGATACGCGTGCTCGTCGGTGACTTGCACGAACCCGGCCATTTTCACGGCCACAGCTTCGCCGTCGACTTCAAAGTCGAAATCGCACGGGCGTCCTGTACGCACCGACACGCAGTTCACCGCCACATGATGCGCGAGGTCATCGAGCGTCTTCGGCGTGCCGTGCGCTTCCAGGTAAGCGGGCGTTGCGCAGGTCACGTGCTCGAAGCTGCCGAGCCGCCGCGCGATCAGCCCGGAGTCCGGCAGTTCGCCAAGCTGAATGCTGCAATCGACGCCTTCGCCGACCAGATCGACGGCGCGGTTGCTCACGCCAATCGATAGCTCTATATGCGGGTAGCGCGCATGAAAATCCGGCAGCGCGGGCACGACCAGCGAGGTCGCGACGGTATCGGGCATCTCGATGCGCAAGCGGCCGCGCAAGCGCTCCTCGCGGCCATGAAAGCCCGATTCCAGGTCGTCGATATCCGCCACGATGCGCACGCAGCGCTCATAGCACGCGGCGCCTTCGGCCGTGAGATTGAGGCGCCGGGTCGTGCGTGCGAGCAATTGCACGCCGAGCAGCGCCTCGAGTTGTTGAATGGTCGTGGAAACAGTTGCGCGCGGCATGCCTAGGGACTCGGCGGCGCGGGAGAAACTGTTGGTATCTACGACGCGTATGAAAACACGCATGGCATGAACGCGATCGGTCACGGGAGTTTTCCTGTAGAAGCGATGAATGCGTTGACCGGCGTGATCCCTTCGATACTTCGAACATCAAAAAGGAATACCGGCAAGGTTCACACTTTAAGGATCAGGACGGTTCGCGTGAATACATAAAAATCGCGGATTCTTGCCTGCTTCTCCAGCCGTCTTTTCATTTACACCGTGGGCAGTTCACCGCGCAGACGCCCGTTGTCCGCATTGCCCATCAAGCTTTGAGTGGAAGCCGAATTGCTCGTTTGCACGCCGATGCGCGCGCCCACCAGCCCGCTCATGTCCGCGCCCGAAGGCGCTTGATACAGGCGCAAGCCCATTTCCGGAAGGATGGCTAGCAGGTGATCGAACACGTCGCCCTGGATGCGCTCGTACTGTGTCCATGCGGTGACCGCCGTAAAACAATACACCTCGATGGGAATGCCCTCCGACTGAGGCTCCATCATGCGAACCATCATCGACATGTCCTGCCGGATCTCCGGATGCCGCTGCAGATACGCAAGCCCATACGCGCGAAACGTGCCGATATTCGTCAGCCGCCGCCGGTTGGCCGGTTCGCTCGCGAGTTCGCCCAGGTTCTTGTTGGCTTGGTCGACCTCGAGCTGCTTTTCTTCCAGATAATCGTGCAGCAGGCGAAATTGCTTGAGATGCGCGGTCTCGGTATCGGTGAGAAAACGCACGCACGTGGCGTCGATGCGTAGCGTGCGCTTGATGCGCCGCCCGCCCGATTCGAACATCTGCCGATAGTTGCGGTAGCTCTCCGAAAAGAGCTTGTACGTAGGCACGGTCGTCACCGTGTTGTCCCAGTTCTGCACCTTCACGGTATGCAGCGCGATGTCCTTCACGAAGCCATCGGCGTTGGATTGCGGCATCTCGATCCAGTCGCCAATGCGCAGCATGTCATTCGATGTGAGCTGCGTGCTCGCCACCAGCGACAACAACGTGTCCTTGAAGACAAGCAGCAGCACGGCGGAAAGCGCGCCGAGGCCGGAGAGCATCCACAAGGGCGACCGGTCGATCACGATAGAGAGCACCAGCACGCCGCAGATCAGTGCGAGCGCGAGCTTGCCGATCTGTATATAGCCCTTGATGGAGCGCGTCTGCGCCTGCGTGCTCGCTGCATACACGTCCTGCCAGGCGCTCAGGGCGCCGCCCATGGCGAAGAACACGCAGATCCACGCGCCCGCGTGCGCGAGCCGCTCGATCAGGTCGGCAACGTGGCCTATGAAAGGCACCTCGCCAATGCCGATCGCGACCACGGCGAATGGCACCGCGTACCAAAGCTGGTGATAGGCGCGATGCCGGGCGAGCGCTTTGTCCCATGCGTCGTGCTCGGTCAGCACCAGCAGCCGATGCGCGAAGTAAAGGACGATCCGCGCGACCACCCACTGTGCAAACAGTGCAGCCAGCACGAGCAACAGCATGCCGAGCGCGAATTGCGCCCAGTGATGCGTAGGATAGTGCTGTTGCAATGTGTCGAGGATGGTGTCGAGAGTCATGCGCAAACAAGGAAGCGAAAGGATGGAACGGACACGGGCCGTGGGAGCGGCGACCTCGTATTGTGCATGAAAGGCGGCGCGGCGCTTGCACGAAACGGTTAAAGCACGCGTCATCAACGGCTTCATCTATTATTACTGCCTTGTGCCACCTCACGCGCGCCAGCTCATGCGAACCGTCAAGCTTGAACACAACGACGACACCGTCCTCGATCCCACGGATTCCCAACTGGTCGCGCGTGGCTCGCTGCTGCTCGACGGCCACGAATGCGGCACCTGGGAGCAACGCCGCGACGGCACGTGGAGCGCGCGGTTATCGGCATCGGGTGAAACCATCGTGGAAGCGGGCCGTAAGCAGTTGATCGAGCGGCTGGCGCTCATTCCTCTTTAAACCGGTTCCTTCATGTATCTGTCGATTCTGGCTGTAGGCATTGGCGGCGCGCTCGGTTCCCTGTTTCGATGGTTCCTTGGCCTGCGTCTGAACGCCGTCTATCCCAATCTCCCGCTCGGCACGTTCGCGGCGAATGTCATAGCCGGATATGTGATTGGCGTTGCGGTGGCGTGGTTCGCGCGTTTCCCCGACATATCGCTGGAATGGCGGCTTTTCATCATCACCGGTTTGATGGGCGGTCTTTCCACTTTCTCGACGTTCTCCGCCGAAGTCGTCGCGCATTTGCAGCAAGGGCGCTACGGCTGGGCCGCGGGAGAGATCGCGATACACGTGACGGCGTCGGTCGTGATGACCATTTTGGGTATCGCCACGGTGTCTCTCGCGCGCTGAAGTTCACCATGGGCATTGCCATCCGCCGCTACGAAGCCTCTGACCTCGACGCGGTGATCGACGTGTTTCTGCGTGCGATCCGCGAGATTGCGTCGCGCGATTACGACGCGGCCCAGGTCGATGCGTGGGCGCAGGCCGACCGTACTGTGTGGTCCCGGCGGCGTCTGGATCGGCCGACATGGGTTGCGGTCGTCAACGGCGGGATTGCGGGATTCAGCGATCTTGAAGGCAGCGGGCATATAGACATGCTGTTCGTCCATCCGGACTGTCAGCGGACCGGCGTGGCGAGCGCGCTGCTCGGTCAGGTCGAGCGTGAAGCGCGGGCGGGTCATCTCGCCTTCGTCACTACCGACGCCAGCACTACAGCGCGCCCGTTCTTCGAAGCAAATGGTTTTGAAGTGGTCAGGACGCAGGTCGTGGAAGTACGGGGCGCGCGCTTCACCAATTTCCGGATGCAAAAGCGTCTGAATCCGGTATAGACAAGTGCCGTAAGGAATAAGCGGATTTAAAGCTTAAGGTGATTCCCGCCTTGTTGCAGTGCCTTTGTTTGTTTAGACTTAGTTGAAACTTGTATAGACAGGATCGCTTAAATGGACGCTGCAACTACAGCATGAGTACGCCCGCGTATCAGGAAATCAAGGATCACATTCTTACGCGCATTCATGCGGGCGAATGGAAGGAGGGCGATCAGGTGCCGTCCGAAAATGAACTCGCACGCGAATTCAAAGTGGCGCGAATGACGGTCAACCGGGCGTTGCGCGAACTGACCGCCGAGCAGATCCTCACGCGCGTGCAGGGCGCGGGTACGTTTGTCGCGCAACCTAAATACGCATCGACGCTTGTCGAAATCCGCAGCATTTCCGACGAGATCATCGGGCGCGGCCATGCACACCGGGCGGAAGTCATGCATCTCGGCGCATCGATACTCGACGAGCGCCTGGCGCTGGAAATGCATCTCACCGAAGGCAGTCCGGTATTTCATTCGCGCGTGCTGCATTTCGAAAACGATCTGCCCATTCAGCTGGAAGAGCGCTGGGTCAATCCTGCGCTTGCGCCGGAATATGCGCGCCAGGATTTCACGCTGATTACCCCGAACCAGTATCTGATGGTCGCCGCGCCATTGCAGCGCGTTGAATACCGGATTGAAGCGGCGCTGCCGGACGAGGCGACGGGTATGGCGTTATCGATGAAAAGCGGCGCGCCGTGCCTGATGCTGCATCGGCGGACGTGGTCGCGGGATGCGGTGGCGTCGGTGGCGAATCTCTGGCATCCGGGCGACCGTTATCAGTTCACCGGGCATTTCTGATTTTTGGCGAGGTTTGCCAAGAAAGGCGGGGATTCTTGTTGAATATGACATTACTGCCATATTCAGACGCTCACGCATGTGAGCCTCAACGAAAAATCAGTTATTTTCGGCAATAATTACTCGAATTAAAGTGATCTTCCTGATTTCTATCGAAACTTCTTCACCATTATTGCGAAACGAACAATGATGTTTCGCGTAAATAAGGGTTTTCCCTCTAGTGCAGGAAGCATAGACTTCATACATCCGAAACGAATTCAGAAATTGCTGATTGAGTTCTGAAACCGTTTCGAGACGACAAACAAAATACTGGAGGTTTCACCATGTTCAAGTCACTTATTCCCGCAGTTGTTATCGTGTCGGCACTCGCCGCACCGACGTTCGCATTCGCTCAAACCAGCGATAACAACGGCCCGGTCACGCGCGCTGAAGTGAAGGCGCAACTGGTTCAACTGGAAAAGGCCGGCTACAACCCGGCGGGCGACCAGATCAACTATCCGGCCAACATCCAGGCTGCTCAGGCGCGTGTGGACGCACAAAACCAGGCAGCAACGTCGTATGGTCCGTCGACGAGCGGCACATCGGCAGCCGGCGTTCGCGGTTCTGCTCCGGTGCAAAACGCTCCCGGCTCGGTTTTCTTCGGTCACTAAGCCGATTGGATCGAACAGCGGTAATTTAGCAAGGCGGCGCGAGGCCCATTCACCGGCTTGACGCACCACATAAAAAAACTCGCCCTCCGCACGAACGCGGCCGGCGAGTTTTTTTTGTTTCTTTTTACTATTCCGGCGACTTCGCGCCGCACGCGCGGATCACGAGCTTGACGACTTCTTCGGTGGCGGTATCGAAGGCTTTCTGCGATAACGCGCGCTTGCCCTTCAGCGCGCGAATCTGCGCATCGAAATCCGCGTAATGCTGGGTGGTCGCCCAGATCATGAACAACAGGGTTTGCGCGTCCGTTGGCGCGAGCAGTCCGCGTGCGACCCAGCGATCTATCACGACCACGCGTGTGTCGAGCCATGGCTTAACGCGTTCGGTCAGGATGTCCTGCATATGCACCGCGCCGTGAATGATCTCGCTCGCCCAGACTTTCGAGCCAAGCGGCCGGCGGCGCGATAACTCCATTTTCGTGCGGACATAACCGCTGATGGCTTCGACCGGGTCATCGCTGGTTTCGAAGGTATCGGCTGCCCGATGCCAGTCATCGAACAAATCTTCCAGTACCCGCCGATACAGCGCGAGCTTGGTCGGAAAGTAGTAATGCAGGTTGGCTTTCGGCAAGCCGGCGCGCTCCGCGATCATCGCCGTACTCGCACCTTCGAGTCCGCGTTCGGCGAATACCGCCTCCGCGCACGCCAGAAGATGCGCTTCATTGGTCTCGCGAATGTGCGCCTTGCGCCGCCGCAATGGAGCGGGCGCCACGTCGTCTTTGGGTGCCCCGGCTGTCGCTTCGTCGTCTCTCATCATTGTCCTCGGATGGCGCTGCGCGCCTCATTCTATTCGGTTTGCCGCCCACGCTGCACAGCGTATTCGCGAGTACGCGCGCGCTCTGCTGCGTCGCAATGGCACGCTTCTCGCTCTGGCTTTCGAACTATCGGAAACCCCGAAAGACATTGATTTGCAAATATTAATCGGCTACAACCTGTCCAGTTGGACAGGATTTGCAAAGCGATAACAACCGGATATTGGACGCTGCTTAAAGACGCGCGCAAGCTGCACAGCAGACGTGCGCAAGCGCCCCAAAAGCCGACGCGCATGCACCATATACGTACCCACATTCGAGCACTACGCCAAGGAGAACGCGACATGAACGCGGTGACTGATTCAGCGCTGGATACATCGATCCGGGTCAACGGCAAGCGCCTGTGGGACAGCCTCATGACGATGGCGAAGATCGGCGCGACGCCCAAGGGCGGCGTGTGCCGCCTCGCCCTCACCGATCTCGACAAGGAAGGCCGCGACCTGATCGTGAGCTGGGCGAAGGAGGCCGGCTGCACGGTGACGGTCGACCAGATGGGCAACGTCTTCATGCGTCGCGCGGGACGTAATCTGGAAGCCGCGCCGGTCGTCACGGGCTCGCATGCGGACTCGCAGCCAACGGGCGGCCGCTTCGATGGCATCTACGGCATTCTTGGCGGTATAGAAGTCATCAGGACACTGAACGATCGCGGCATCGAGACCGAGCATCCGGTGGAAGTCGTGATCTGGACCAACGAGGAAGGCTCGCGTTTCGCGCCCGCCATGGTGGCCTCGGGCGTGTTCGCGGGCGAATTCACGCTGGACTACGGCTTGTCGCGCAAGGACGTGGATGGCAAGACGATTGGCGAGGAGCTGGAGCGCATTGGTTATGCCGGCAGCGAACCTTGCGGTGGCCGTAAGCTTTACGCGGCGTTCGAGTTGCACATTGAACAGGGGCCGATTCTCGAAGCGGAAAACATGACGATTGGCGTAGTCACCGACGCGCAAGGCCAGCGCTGGTACGAGATCACACTGACCGGACAGGAGGCGCATGCGGGTCCCACGCCCATGCCGCGCCGCCGCGATGCGTTGCTGGGCGCGTCGCGGGTGGTTGAACTCGTGAACCGCATTGGACTGGATCACGCGCCGCTTGCGTGCGCGACGGTCGGCATGATGCAGGTCCATCCGAACTCGCGCAACGTGATTCCCGGGCGGGTGTTTTTCACAGTCGATTTCCGTCATCCGGACGACGCCGTGCTGGCGAAGATGGACGCCGCGTTGCGCGAGGGCGTGGAGAAGATCGCAAGCGGCATCGGGCTGGAAACCGGGCTCGAGCAGATTTTCTACTACGCGCCCATCGCGTTCGATACCGCCTGCGTCGCGTCCGTGCGCGCCGCTGCCGAGCGGTTTGGTTATGCGCATCGCAACATGGTGTCGGGTGCGGGACACGATGCATGTTATTTGTCCAAGGTCGCGCCCACGTCCATGGTCTTCGTGCCGTGTGTCGATGGCATCAGTCACAACGAGATCGAGGATGCGTCGGAGGAATGGATCGAGGCGGGCGCCAACGTGCTGCTTCACGCCATGCTGGAACGCGCCGGTCAATAAGAACCGCGCTCATAAACAATCCCCACGTTCAGGAAGGACGCGTATGACCATGAAGCCCTCCGGCGAGCCGTTCGGCGAGCCATTCGGCGACATAGCCTCGAACAGGCTGTCGCAAGAACAACTGGCGTGTGAGTTCTCAGACGTTGCGCCATTGCTGGATGCCACCGCGGCCGCGGCTGCGTCCAGCCGTTGCCACTATTGCTACGACGCGCCTTGCATCAATGCGTGTCCTACGAAGATCGATATTCCCAGCTTTATCCGCAAGATCGGCAACGGCAACCTGAAGGGCGCGGCGCTCGACATTCTTTCGGCCAATCCGCTCGGTGGCATGTGCGCCCGGGTTTGTCCCACGGAAATCCTCTGCGAAGGTGCGTGCGTCCGCAATCATCAGGATGACAAACCAGTTGCGATCGGTGCCTTGCAACGGCACGCAACCGATTGGGCGATGAGCCGCGGCGAACCGCTGTTCAAACGCGCCGCCGAGACAGGGCGTCATGTGGCTGTCGTGGGCGCGGGGCCGGCCGGCCTTGCATGTGCGCATACGCTCGCGCTTGGCGGGCATCGTGTCACCATTTTCGACGCATTGCCCAAGCCTGGCGGCCTGAACGAGTATGGAATCGCCGCATACAAGGTCGTGGAGGACTTCGCGCAGCGTGAAGTCGAATGGCTGTATTCGGTTGGCGGCATTGAAGTGAAAAACGGCGTGATGCTTGGCCGCGACGTCACGCTGGATACGCTTCGCAAGCAGCATGACGCGGTATTCCTCGCCATTGGCCTGGCCGGCGTGCGTGCGCTCGAAGTGGAAGGCGAAATGCTGCATGGGGTGTACAACGCGGTTGATTTCATCGAACAGGTGCGTCAGGCCGATGACCTCGCGAGCGTGCCGGTTGGACGTCGCGTGGTGGTGATCGGCGGCGGCAATACGGCTATTGACGCCGCTGTGCAAAGCCGCAAGCTTGGCGCGCAAACCGTGACCATGGCCTACCGGCGCGGCGTGGAAACAATGGGCGCAACCTGGGCCGAGCGCGAGTTCGCACAGCATAACGGCGTGTCGATCATCACGCACGCGAAGCCCGTGCGTTTATTGAACGCGGGTGATCAGGTGACGGGCGTCGAATTCGAAAACCCGCACGGCGACCGGTTCGTGATCGAGGCCGACATGGTGCTCAAGGCGATCGGGCAAACCCTCGTCTCCGATGCCATGGAAAGCGCCATGCTCACACTCGACGGCAGCCGCATTGCAGTGGACGCCAGCGGCCGCACAACGCTTCCGGACGTCTGGGCAGGAGGCGATTGCGCGGCGCATGGCGGTATGGATCTGACGGTGCAGGCCGTGCAGGACGGCAAGCTCGCGGCACAAGCCATCCATGCGTCCTTTGCAGCGACGGCCATCAAGGCTGCTTAAAAAATATCCCACGATAACGGAGCCAGCCCATGGCCGATCTTCGCAGCACGTTTGTTGGCATCACATCGCCGAATCCTTTCTGGCTCGCATCCGCACCACCCACCGACAAAGCCTACAACGTCAACCGCGCGTTCGAGGCGGGCTGGGGCGGCGCGGTCTGGAAAACGCTGGGCCTCGATCCGCACGTGGTGAACGTGAGTTCCCGTTATGGCGCGGTCCAGTGGAACGGCCAGCGCATCGCGGGGTTGAACAACATCGAGTTGATCACGGACCGTCCGCTCGATATCAACCTGAAAGAAATCAGGGAGGTCAAACGCGACTGGCCGGATCGCGCGCTGATCGTCTCCCTGATGGTGCCGTGCAACGAGCGCGACTGGAAATGGATCCTGCCGCTCGTGGAAGACACGGGCGCCGATGGCGTGGAACTGAATTTCGGCTGTCCGCACGGCATGAGCGAGCGCGGCATGGGCGCGGCGGTCGGCCAGGTGCCCGAATACGTAGAAATGGTCACGCGCTGGGTCAAGGAAGGCACGCGGTTGCCATGCATTGTGAAGCTGACGCCGAATATCAGCGATATCCGCACGAGCGCGCGGGCCGCGTACAAGGGCGGGGCGGACGCCGTGTCGCTCATCAATACCATCAATTCGATCGTCGCCGTCGATCTCGACGTCATGGCGCCCATGCCGACAGTCGACGGCAAGGGCACACATGGTGGATACTGCGGCCCGGCTGTAAAACCGATTGCCTTGAACATGGTCGCTGAAATTTCGCGTGATCCTGAAACGCCGGATTTGCCCATCTCGGGAATCGGCGGTATTTCGACGTGGCGCGACGCCGCCGAATTCATGGTGCTGGGCGCGGGCAACGTGCAGGTCTGCACGGCCGCGATGCACTACGGGTTCCGGATCGTCGCCGATCTCGCCGATGGCCTGTCCAACTGGATGGATGAAAAAGGCTACGCCACGCTCGACGATATTCGTGGACGTGCGGTGCAGAATGTCACCGACTGGAAATACCTGAACCTGAAGTACGACATCAAGGCGCGCATCGACCAGGACAAGTGCATTCAATGCGGTCTTTGTCACATCGCTTGCGAAGACACCGCGCATCAGGCGATCATGCGCGAGAAAGACGGCAAGCGCCATTTCGAGGTGATGGATTCCGAATGCGTCGGGTGCAATTTATGCATGCATGTGTGTCCGGTCGAGCAATGCATCACCATGGAACGCGTGGACGCGGGCGACTATGCGAACTGGACGACACACCCGAACAATCCGGCGCGCGTGGCCGCGGACGTTGAAGAAAGCGTCAAGGCCGCCTAGCGTTCAGAAGTTTTCGATAAACAGCGCTTGTCACCCAACGTCCCCAGACGGCCGACGCCCGAAATGAGTTACAAACCGATCCGGGCGCGGACCGCAACGATCTTGAGGAGATCAACCCGATGAAGCAGACAGCGCATTCCGTCGACCCGCAGTTCGCGGCCGGCGCCAGCAGCAGTTTATATAACGACGACCTGGCGCCGACCAGCGCCGCGCAGCGCACCTGGAAGTGGTATCACTTCGCGGCGCTCTGGGTTGGCATGGTGATGAACATTGCGTCGTACATGCTCGCCGCCGGCCTGACCGAAGAGGGCATGTCGCCGTGGCAGGCGGTGATAACCGTGTTGCTCGGCAACATGATCGTGCTCGTTCCCATGCTGCTCGTGGGCCACGCGGGCGCCAAGCACGGCATTCCGTACGCCGTGCTGGTGCGCTCGTCCTTCGGGACGAAGGGCGCGCGACTTCCGGCCTTGCTGCGGGCAATCGTTGCGTGCGGCTGGTACGGCATTCAGACGTGGCTGGGCGGAAGCGCCATCTATACCCTGCTCAATATCCTGGCCGGTAACACGACGCACGGCGCGCCATTGCCTTTTCTCGACATCTCGCTCGGGCAACTCGCGTGTTTCCTGTTCTTCTGGCTGATCCAGCTTTACTTTATCTTGCGTGGCACCGACTCCATCCGCTTCCTTGAAAGCTGGTCCGCGCCGATCAAGATTGTCATGTGCCTCGCGCTCGTATGGTGGGCGACATCGAAGGCGGGCGGTGTGGGCGCCATGCTCGCGCAGCCTTCGCAGTTCGTGGCGGGCGGCAAGAAGGAAGGTTTGTTCTGGACCACATTCTGGCCGGGACTCACCGCCATGGTCGGTTTCTGGGCCACGCTTGCGCTGAACATTCCCGACTTCACGCGATTCGCGCGCTCGCAAAAAGACCAGATCATCGGGCAATCGATCGGCTTGCCGGCGCCCATGGCGCTGCTGTCCGTGATCTCGGTCGTGGTGACGTCGGCGACGGTGGTGATCTATGGCAAGGCGATCTGGGACCCGATAGATCTCACGAGCCGCATGACGGGCATAGGCGTGGGCGTGGCGCTGATCATCCTGACGCTCGACACCATGAGTTGCAATCTCGCCGCGAATCTCGTGGGTCCCGCGTATGACTTTTCGAGCCTGTGGCCCAAGCGCATTTCGTATCGCGTGGGCGGCATGATCACGGCGTTGATCGCGATCGTCATGATGCCCTGGAAGATTCTCGCGACCACGCAGGGATATATTTTTACGTGGCTCGTGGGGTATTCCGCGTTGCTCGGACCGGTTGCCGGCATTCTGATGGTCGACTACTTCCTGATCCGCGGAACGCGGCTTGACACGCGCGAACTCTTCGATGAAAACGGCGAGTACAGCTACACCGGAGGATGGAACATGGCGGCCGTGGTCGCGCTGATCGTGGGCGTCTTGCCGAACTTGCCGGGCTTCCTGCATACGGCATTTCCCGCATCGTTTCCCAACGTGCCAGCGTTTTTCAACACGCTCTATACCTACGCGTGGTTCGTGGGACTGGCGCTTGCGTCGATTGTGTATGGCGCATGGATGAAGATGGGCAAGAGCCCGACGGCGCGCGTGGTTCGCGCCTGAGATTTAACGGGATTCAAAACAGGACTTCACAGGAGACAGGCAGATGACGATCCTGATTCGTGGCGGCACGATCATAGACGCCGAGCGCACGTATCGTGCGGACGTGCTGTGCGCAGACTCCAGGGAGGGAGGCACGATCCTGCAGATCGGGCTCGACCTGGATGCGCCGGCGGGCACCGAAACCATCGATGCATCCGGGCAATATGTAATGCCCGGCGGGATCGATCCGCATACCCACATGGAGCTGCCGTTCATGGGAACGACGGCCAGCGACGACTTTTATACCGGCACCGCGGCGGGTCTGTCGGGAGGCACCACGAGCATTATCGACTTCGTGATTCCAAGTCCGAAGCAGCCGCTCATGGAAGCGTTCAGCGAATGGCGCGGCTGGGCGGAAAAGGCATCGGCGGATTATGGCTTTCATGTGGCCGTGACGTGGTGGGACGAGTCGGTGCATCGGGACATGGGCACGCTCGTGCATGAGCATGGCGTGTCCAGCTTCAAGCATTTCATGGCCTACAAGAATGCAATCATGGCCGACGACGAAGTGCTCGTGAACAGCTTCGCCCGCTCGCTGGAACTGGGCGCATTGCCGACCGTGCACGCCGAGAACGGCGAGCTGGTCTTTCAGCTTCAGAAGCAGTTGCTTGCGAAAGGCTTCACAGGACCGGAAGCGCATCCGTTGTCGCGGCCGCCCGAAGTCGAGGGCGAGGCGGCCAATCGCGCGATACGGATTGCCCAGGTGCTGGGCGTGCCCATCTACATCGTGCATGTATCGTCGAAAGATGCTGTCGATGTCATCACGCGTGCGCGCAGCGAAGGACAGCGCGTGTTCGCGGAAGTGCTGCCGGGGCATCTGGTCATCGACGAATCCGTGTATAGCGATCCCGACTGGACCCGTGCGGCCGCGCACGTGATGAGTCCGCCGTTTCGAACGAGCGAGCATCGCGAGGCATTGTGGCGCGGCCTGCAGTCCGGGCAACTGCATACCACGGCGACCGATCACTGCGTGTTTTGCGCTTCGCAGAAAGCGATGGGGCGTGAGGATTTCACGCGCATTCCTAACGGTTGCGGCGGCGTGGAAGACCGCATGGCGATTCTCTGGCATTACGGCGTGAATCAGGGACGTCTTACGCCAAACGAGTTTGTGCGCGTGACGTCAACCAATGCCGCGCAGATCTTCAATCTGTTCCCGCGCAAGGGCGCGGTGCAAGTGGGCGCCGATGCCGATCTGGTTGTCTGGGACCCGGCCGCGAGCAAGACGATCTCGGTGAAGACGCATCATCAGAAGGTGGACTTCAACGTGTTCGAAGGCTTGACCGTGCAAGGTCTCGCAACGCATACGCTCACGCGCGGCGCGCATGCGTGGGCCGATGGCGACCTGCGTGCCGTCAAGGGCGCGGGGCACTATCTGAAGCGTCCGCCAAACGGCGCTTACTTCGATGCAACGCGGATTGCCAATCACTTGAAAGAGCCGCATCCGATTCATCGCGAGGGGGATAAGGTCGTGAAGGCGGCTTGAGATTCACGAGGGATTCCGGGAGCCGGCGCCTCTGTGCGCCGGCTTTTTCACGCCGTGATTTCATCGTGCGCCGTGATCTTCCGATACGCAGCAACCTTGTTCACGACATACTCGGCGTCGCGCGCCACGCCCGAAAAACGTCCCGAACCCCATGTGTGCAACCACGGCAAGCCAACGAAATAGATGCCGTCGACCGGTGTAACGCCGCGCGTGTGGGCGGGGTAACCACGGCCATTGAAGATGGGCGCGTCGAGCCAACTGAAGTCTGGCGTAAAGCCGATACACCAGACGACTGAACCAATACCACTCGCCTGAAGGTCCAGCGTGGTGCGTTCTTCAGCAGGTGACCATATGGGTTCGTAGCGCCATCCCGGCGGTGCATCGATACCGTTCTTTTCAATAAACGCATCGATTCCCGCGTTGATGCCATTGAATGTCTGGTCGGCGCAGTCGAGATTCTCGGTGAGGTTTGGCGCGAAGTGCAGCACGCCGTCCCGCAAATCCTGCAATCGGCCATACAGTTCCATGCCTTCGGCGGCGAACTTGCGCAGGTCGATATCGCGTCCGCCATCACGGCCGGTCACGTAGTGATTGGTGTTGTCGCGTACGCCTTCGCGCAACGGATGCTGCTCCACGGGCATGTCGTAGTACTTCATGTCTGCAAGCCAGTCGACCACGTCACGGCCCCTGTAGAAGCGTGCGCATCGCGGCGCTTCGCCTACGGCGAGGATCACCTTTCTTCCCGCGAGATGTAGGTCCTCGGCAATCTGCGCGCCCGACTGGCCCGAGCCGACAACAAGCACGGCGCCGCCAGGCAGTGACTGCGGATTTCGATATTCCGACGACTGCACCTGCATGATCGAACGCGGCAGCCGCTCGGCCATGCGCGGCACGATCGGCGTGTGATATCCGCCCGATGCAATCACGATCTGGTCCGCTGTGAACTGCCCCTGACTGGTCGACACGCTGAAGCCGCCTTCGTCATTCCTCACGACCCGCTGAACTTCCGTATGCTCCATGACGGGCGCATCGACGGCCTTAATGAAGCCGTCGAGGTACGCAACGATCTCGTCCTTTTTCATGAAACCATGAGGGTCGTCGCCAGCGTACGGATAACCAGGCAATGCGCATTGCCAGTTCGGCGTGACAAGGCAGAACGCATCCCAGCGTTGCGAGCGCCACGTGTGCGTGATGGTGTTTTTTTCCAGCACGAGATGATCGATACCCGCCTGCTTGAGATAGTAGCTCGCGGACAGACCTGCTTGTCCGCCGCCCACTACTATCACGCTGTAGTGCGTCGTGTTCGCTGATAGGTGCGACATGATGCGTCCTCGATAAAAAATGGCGGCGCTCAGACGAGCGCGATGACCTTGACCCGGGCGTCGGGTTCGTCCATGAAACGTTCTGCGTCGACCTCGATTTTCGCGAGCTGGTCCATGGCTGCCGAGCACGCGAAGCCGTACTTCTCACGCACGCGTTCGGATGCGATGTTCAATGCTTCGCGCGCACGCAAGAGGAAGTCATCGACGGGATAATCCTGGCCTGGCGTGAAGAAATCGCTGACGACCTGGGAAGGCGAATAGCAGTTCTCTTCGCTGTTATCGGGCCACTGGATTCGAAAGTGCATGACCGGCATGGCGGGTTCCTGAAGTGTGTTGAGAGTGCGGCTTGCAAGCAAACTGCCATAGATGTCGAGATGCTTTCGCGCCGACGCTTGCCAGCTCATGCGCGCAAGCAGCGCGGGCACGGCGTGCGTGAAATCGGTCTGATGACGGCCACGGATAACGCGCTCAAGGGCGTCTGCAATCGATGCAGCATCGGTGGGCGTTGCCCAGCAACAGGTTGTGTCGTCGAGATATTCGGTGAACGGCGCAATGCGGGACGCCACCACCGGCGTGCCGCTTGCAAGGGCTTCGAGCACGACGAGGCCGAAGCCTTCACGTAGCGAAACCATCGCGAGGACGTCGGCCCGGCGGAACAGCGCTGGCATGTGCGCGTCGTCAAGTGGTCCTGTTACTGTCACCGCATGGTCGAGGCCAAGCGCCGCCACGCGTTGCATGAAGGCGAGCGCGTATGCGTTGTGGTCAAGCAGACTTGCACCGCCCGCGATTACAAGTCGGGCTTGCGGGAAGCGTTGAATGAGTTCCGCGAATGCGTCGAGCAGCGTGGCTGTATTCTTACGGGCTTCAATGCCGCCAACGGCCAGGACAACCGGCGATCCGTGGATATCCAAAGCCGCGTCCTGAGGTGTGCGCTGGGCGGAGTAACGTGACAGGTCGACACCATTCGATATCATGACGGCATCGATTCCGTACGTGTCTCGCATGACGCGTGTCCACATCTCGCTTACGCACAGCACGCGATCCGCATCTCTCCATGCGCGCGTTTGCCACGCGGCGAGGCGCGGGTTGTCGAAGTGGTCCAGATGGTGAACCGTGCGGATAAAACCCGCTATTGCTCCTTCTTCCCTGAGTTCGGCGAGCGCGTTCCCGCTGATGCTGTCTTGTGCGTGCAACACGTCGAAGCTGCCAGGATCGCAAGCTTTCAAGCTGGCCTTCAAGGCGCGCAGACGCGCATCCACCATGGCCACCGTGTTCTGCTGCGAGCCTTCGATGGTGGCGAGAATCACCCTGCATGGCGGCTCGCGAAAGAGCGATTCTCCCGGCGCTGCAGGCGCGAAGATCGTGACGTCGTGGCCTGCTTCCACAAGCGCGCTGGCAAGTTCGAGCGCGTGCACCACGCCGCCGCGCGGATTGACCGAATGCGTGGTGAGAGCGACGCGCATTACGTCGTTCCCCCTGACGTTATGAACGCTTCATCCTCGAAGTTCCATAACTGCGCTGTGTCGTCACCATCATGAAGCGAGACCTTGCGCGAGGCGTTCACGGTGCCGATCACCGCGCAGGCGAGCTCGCGTTCCCTGAACATCTGTTCGACGCGCGTAACGTTTTCTTCACGCACGGACATCACAAAGCCGAAGCTGGGAAACGCGGTCAGCCATCGCAAGCGCTCGACCCCAGCGGGCGCGGGCAAGCGTGATAGATCAATGCTTGCGCCAACCCGCGAGCATTCCAGCAGCATCAACGCCGTGCCCAAGGCTCCGGCCATGCTGATGTCCTTGGCGGCATCGCAGAGACCGCTTTCTGCAAGTGTGGAAAGGATTTCGAGGTCCGCACGCAAGCGTTCTGCAGGCGCACCCACCGACGCGTTCCAGAACGGATAGGGATCTTCGAAGCGACCGCGCAGATCGACCGCCATCATCAGACGATCGCCGGGCCTCGCGTTGAAACTGGACAGCAATTTCTTCGCGCGTCCAAGAATCGATACCGCCAGTTGCGCCTGGTCGCTGCGCGTATTGCTATGTCCGCCCACAATGGGCACGCCATATGCCTGCGATGCCGCCGCCATGCCGGCAAGCACATCTTCGGCACGCTGCAAGCCGTCACTCCAGAGCGCGTCGACTACGGCAACGGGGCGGCCGCCCATCGCGTAGATGTCGCTGACGTTGACCATCACGCTGCTGTAGCCCGCGAACCACGGCATGTCGCGCACGAAGTCGCTGACCATGCCTTCGATGGCGAACAGCAGGTAGCCGTCGCCGTCGGGAATAGCTGCGCAGTCGTCGCCATTGGCAATGGCCGAAGACGAACCTGAACCGTGCCGCGCAAGCGAGGACATCACGCCGGCTATGTCCGTCTTGTGGCGAAAGCCGCGCGTCTCCCTCAGCGCCGCGACGAGGCCGGCCACGTTCATGCGGCGCTCCGCGAGGACGAATAGTGTGTCACGAAACCGCTATGGGGCGTGATGCACGGCGGGTAAAAATCGAGGTCTGCGCGCATGAGATGATGCGGCCGTCCGTGCATAAGTTCCTCAGACAACGTGGTCCAGTGCAGCGAATGAAACAAGGGCGCGTTCTGGCTCTGCACGTGCGCGAGGAAGGTCCTGCATCCCAGCGCATGCGCGCTGCTGACTGCAAGCCTGATCAATGTCGCGCCGATCTTACCGTGGCGCCGGAACGCCGCGTGCACCGCGAGCCGCGAGCCGGTCCAGACGTCCGGTTCGTCCTCGTGAATCCGCACTGTGCCGACCACCTGTTCCGGCATTCCGCCTACGCAGCTCACAGCTACAAGAAGTTGTGCGCGATCATCTATTTCATCGCGGTCATCGCCTGGAAAAATCCCTTGCTCGACGCAGAACACCGCGCGGCGCAGCTTGTACGCCTCACGCGCCTCCCACGGCAGCGTGATCCACTTGATCGTGTAGCTGGCGGGCATGTAGAGCCGGGCGAGGTCTTCGGTATCGGCGAGCATGGTTCAGACCTCGTAGGACGACAGCGACGAACACGCGCCGCATTTGCCGCAGCCCGCCTTGATATCGCCCGAACGCATGCCGCCTGCGGACACCATTGCGCCGAGCGGCTGCAGCACGGACTTCATGAATTCGGGCGAGGGCGCGGGATGATCTTCGAGCGGCGTGCCGCTGATCGGCACGAACGGCACCACGAACGGGTACACGCCAATATCAACGAGTTCACGCGATATCGACAGAATGGCTTCAGCGGTGTCTCCCAGCCCCGCGAGAATGTACGTGCTCACCTGGCCGCGACCGAACACGGCGACGGCCGCCCTGAACGATTCCATGTAGCGCGAGATCGGCACGCTCGCCTTGCCCGGCATGATCTGTTCGCGCAGCGCGAGCGTGACCACTTCGAGGTGCATGCCGAGCGTATCGATACCGCTTGCACGCATGCGCTCGAACCACTTGTCGTCGTCGGGCGGTTCGCATTGCGCCTGGATTGGCAAGTCGACCGCCGCCTTGATTGCAAATGCACTCTCGCACAGGATCTGCGCGCCGCGATCCTTCGTGGATGGCGTGCCGGTGGTGAGGACCATATGCTTGACGCCGTCGAGCAGGACCGCTGCGCGCGCGACTTCCGCCAACTGCTCTGGTGTCTTGCGCGCGATCGTGCGGCCCGCTGCCAGCGACTGGCCGATCGCGCAGAACTTGCAGGTCTTCTTGCGGCTTTCGTAGCGGATGCAGGTCTGCAGGACCGTTGTCGCGAGCACGTCGGACCCGTGCAAGGTCGCGATGTGCGAGTAGGGCACGCCGTCGAAGGTTTGCATTGCGTAGAAACGTGGCGCCTTCGGGAAGCTGATATTCGCGATGGGAATGGCGCCACGCAGCAACGCGCTGCTGCCGCTTGCATCCGGCGCGGACGCGACGAACGGCGAACGCCATGCCGTGCTGGTATGCACCGGCACCATGATCGTCACCCCGTCGATGGTCACCGCCTTGTGGTCCGACGGCCCCGCGCCGCCGCGCCGGCTTGCCACGCTGACGCCCGCGCCAGGATCGGCAAGACGCAAGCCTGCCGATTGCAGTTCAGTCATCAATTGCCGGCTCGTGGCCGACAGTGTCTCGCTCGCGTTCGCGTTCAAGATGCAATCCCCCGGTTGAAGGTGAGAAGCTGTTCATGGGAGCCGACGTAACGGCGGGCCGGTCGTTGATCGCAAGGCTCAGTAATTCGGGCCGGGCGTAGTGGCCGACCGAATCCATCATGCGTTTGCGCTTGGTGATGAGGGACATGTCCAGGTCGGCGATCACCAGACCTTCGCCTTCGCGCAATGGTGGCGCGAGATGCTGGCCCTCGGGCGAGATGATGGCGGTGTTGCAGCCGCCGCGAAGGGCCTTCTGCAAACCGGGCTCGCTCGTGATGGACTCGATCTGCGATTCGGTTAGCCATCCTGTTGAATTGATCACGAAGCAGCCGGACTCCAGCGCGTGGTGCCGGATGGTCACTTCGATCTGTTCGCCGAAGATGGGACCGACGAGCGAGCCGGGAAACTGGCTGCAATGAATCTCTTCGTGCTGCGTCATCAGCGCGTAGCGCGCGAGCGGGTTGTAGTGCTCCCAGCACGCGAGCGCGCCCACTCTCCCGATACTCGTTTGCGCCACCTTCAGGCCCGCCGCGTCGCCCATGCCCCAGATCATTCGCTCGTGAAACGTGGGCGTGATCTTGCGGCGCTTGAGAAGCAGCTCGCCGGTTGTGTCGAAGATAAGCTGGGCGTTGTAGAGGCTCCCATGATCGCGCTCGTTCACACCGAGCACGACGACCATGCCGTGCCGGCGTGCCCGCTCGGACACTGCGTGCGTAACCGGGCCTGGCACCGTGACGGCTTCGTCGTAGAGCCGCATATGCTCGGCTCCCGACGCAACCGGCGTCCGCACGAATGAAAAGTACGGGTAGTAGGGCAAGAAGGTCTCGGGGAAGACAATCAACTGCACGCCCTGGCGCGCGGCTTCGTCCAGTGTTGCGAGGACTTTCTCGAGCGTGCCGCCGGGCCGCTCCAGATCCGGTGCGATCTGGACCGCGGCGGCACGGACGATTCTCTTGTCGGGCATGGTCATTCCGTGGTCGTGAGTTGCAAACGATGTCAGACGGTCCACGTATTGATGATCAACGCGCCGTCTTTTCTATGCAGCAACTGGATGTCGAGCACGTCGAGCGGGCTGATGGGCTTGATGCCTTCGATCAGCGACGCCTCGCCCTGGCCATAAAGCGCCTGCAACGCGAAGCGGCATGCGTAGACCTTGCCGCCTTCTTCCATGAACTTCTGGATCTGCTTGTTGAAGTTCAGATGGCCGGGGAATGCTTCGTCTCCGAGCGTGGGAAAGCCGCGTTGCAACCCGAGCGTCACGCCGGGACCATAGAGCAGCACCGACGTCTCGAAGCCCTTGCGCAAGAGCCGCGTGGCCTGCAGCAGATTCACAAAGCCGATGGAACCTTCGAAAGCGACGGTATGAAACGTCACCAGCGCCTTTTCGCCTGGGGCGGCCTTGACGTCTTCAAATACCTTCTCTTCATAGTCGACAAGATAATCGCCTTTCTTGTGCATCGGGATATTGACGGCAGGCATTCTAATCTCCATTAAATAGACGATTTAATACATCGATAATCATGGGTATCCGGTTTTTTAATCGATACCCGACAGACGGCTTGCAAGGAAGATAAATGCAACGGGCATGCCATTGAATCGCTGTGTTAATGCGATCAATACCCGATCATTCAGACGATCAGGACTCGGCGGGGGCGTAAATATTTTCAGAGGATGCGCTGGAGGCCTTGTCGGGCATGGGATCAGGCCCGGGGCAATGTTCCGGGCGCACCAATACGGGCGGG
Organism: Caballeronia sordidicola; assembly: GCF_001544455.2. Classification (GTDB taxonomy): domain Bacteria; phylum Pseudomonadota; class Gammaproteobacteria; order Burkholderiales; family Burkholderiaceae; genus Caballeronia; species Caballeronia sordidicola. The sequence goes on along the minus strand of NZ_FCOC02000010.1, from coordinate 176,183 downwards.
ATTTCCTGGTGCAGCCGCTCCCTGCTGGTGCAATAAACGCTCAATCCGTGCATTGATTGGCCATCGGGCGATTCATCATGCGATCATCCAATGCAATCAACTTATTTTTTTCGATGCGCCTCGTGCTATCGTTTTTAAACCGCATCAAATCAGAGATCGTTTCATGACCAGTCTCACTCATCACTGGATCAGAAAATTGACAGAAAGCCGCAAGCCGGCTTATTTGCTGATTCCGGAATTAATCGAAGAAGATCTGGCCAGCGGGCGCTTGCGTCCACGCGACCGGTTGCCGGGTTTGCGTGATCTAGCTGATGAACTGCAGCTCAATTACACGACTGTCGCACGTGCCTACGCCGAAGCGCGCAAGCGAGGTCTGCTCGATTCGCGTGCGGGAAGCGGGACCTTCGTTCGCGGCAGGACGGCGACGCTGCCGTTGTCGGGCGGAAGCAGTGTCGAGATGACCATGAACATGCCGCCCGAACCCGCCGAGCTTGCCGCCCGATTGCGCGAGTCGGCGGCGCGTCTTTTTGCGGCGACCGATCCTTATCGTCTGCTGCGGTATCAGGATTTCGGCGGGACTCCTGACGATCGCGCAGCCGCAACGCAATGGCTTAAGCGGCGTTTCGACGACTGCGATGAAGACAAGGTGCTCGTTTGCCCCGGCATTCACAGCGCTCGTGGCGCTTGTCTCGCAGCTTGCGCGGCCGGGCGGCATGATCTGTCTGGATACGCTGGCGTACCCCGGCATCAAGGCAATCGCCGCGCAACTCGGCGTGCGTTTGCAGGCGCTCGCGCGCGACGACGACGGTCCGCTCGCTCACGCATTCGAAGCGCTGTGCAGAAGCGACAAACCAAACGCGTTCTATTGCAATCCGACCATCCAGAACCCGAGCACGGTCACGCTTTCATCGAAACGACGCGAGGCGCTGGCCGACGTTGCGCTGAGATACAGCGTGCCGATCATCGAGGACGATGCATATGGCATGCTGCCCGTGAACGCACCTGACGCAATGGTCTCGTTCGCACCGGATCTGACGTATTACGTGACGGGTTTCTCGAAGAGCTTTGGCGCGGGGCTTCGGGTCGCCTATATCCGCGCGCCATCGTCGCGGCGCGCGCAGCATCTTGCCGGCGCATTGCGCGCAACCACGGTCATGGCGAGTCCGTTCACCATGCTGCTTGCCACGCAATGGGTGAGGGACGGCACCGCCGACCTCATGCTCGACGCCATTCGGGCCGAATCCGCCGCGCGACAGGAAATCGCATCGCGCGTGTTGTCGAAATGGAAGTTCGACGCTGATCCCGCCGGCTTTCATTTCTGGATGCCGATTGATTCCGCGTGCGGATGGCAAGCGTCGGAGCTTGCCCTGCAGTTGCGTTCGCAAGGGATTGGAGCGGTGTCCGCCACGGCGTTTGCAACCGACGGCAATCCGCCCGAAGCTATTCGCGTATGTCTTGGCGGACCGAAGAACCTGGATGAATGCGAAGACGCGCTAAGGCTGATAGCGGACACGGTCGAGCATCCGCATCATCTGCACCTGCCCGTCATGTGATGCCGGAAGTCGTGTCAAGCAGACGTAATGCGCTCTTGCTACGATGCGGCCTGTCCTTTTCAATCGCTCGCCCCAATGCGGAACTTCCGGCTTCTTTGTTTTTTCGCGAGCGCGCTCGCGGCTGCGTTTCTTGCTACGGCGTGTGCCGGCAATCCCAATGCGCTATGGCAGATCGTTCACAACTCATGTGAGCCGGCCGCGCGCGGGGCAGACGTGCCGCAGAAGTGCGTCGATGTCGATGCGGCTCAAGGCTACGCGGTGCTCAAAGACATCAACGGTATTGCGCAGTATTTGCTGATTCCGACAAAGCGCATTGGCGGCATCGAAAGTCCTGAATTGTTGAGCGCAGACTCGCCGAATTACTGGCGCGCCGCATGGGAATCGCGACGCTTCGTTACGGCGAAACTCGGCGAGCAATTGCCTCGGGACGAACTCTCGCTCGCGATCAATTCCACCAGCGGGCGTTCGCAGAATCAGTTGCATATCCACATAGATTGCCTGGCGCCCGATGTCGTCGATGCGTTGCGCGAACAGGGCCCGAAGATCGGTACGCAATGGTCTGTGTTTCCCACGCCGTTGCGCGGCCATGCATACAGGATCAGGCGCATTGATGACGCCACGCTCGATTCCGTCGATCCGTTCAAGTTGCTCGCGGCCGATGTTGCGAGGGAGGGCGGCAAGATGGCGGACCAGACGTTGTTGCTGACCGGCACGACCACGCCCGAAGGCAAGCCTGCATTTTTCCTGCTCAACGATCACGTGCGCCGGGCGGAGGGCGACTTCGCATCGTCGGAGGAGTTGCAGGATCACAGTTGCGCGATTGCACGCAAACACTAGGTTAAACGTGGCCGTCGATTGCCTCGAAATTTTTGCTCTGGCGGCCCGCCGCACTTGGCTGCACTATGTCGTTTCTATTAATCAGAAAGACGGGACGGCGGCATGACTACGATGCGAACCATAGGCATGATCGGCGGGATGAGTTGGGAATCGACCGCTGAATACTATCGGCTGATCAACCAGGATGTCCGCGCGCGGCTTGGTGGACTGAACTCGGCGCAAGTGCTGTTGCATAGCGTGAATTTCGCGCCCATCGAACGGCTGCAACGCGACGGACAATGGAACATTGCAGGTATCCGGCTGAGCGAGGCTGCGCGTCATCTCGAGGCGGGCGGTGCGCATTGCATTGTGCTCTGCACGAACACCATGCATCTGGTCGCGCCTCAAGTCGCCGCCGCGGTGTCCGTGCCGTTCCTGCATATCGTGGATCCGACTGGCATCGAAGCTCAAAGACGCGGCGTGCGCCGAGTCGGCTTTATTGGCACCGCGTTCTCCATGCGCGAAAGTTTCTTCCGCGACCGGCTTCTGGAGCGGCATGGAATCGCCACGATCGTTCCTGAGGCTGTGGAGCAGGCGGTCGTTCACGACATCATCTATCGCGAGTTGTGTCTTGGGATCGTGACGGAGGAATCGCGCAAGCTGTATCGCGATGTCATTCATGCGTTGGCGGCGCGCGGTGCCGAAGCTATCGTGCTGGGATGCACGGAAATCATGCTGCTGGTGAAGGCGGAGGACAGCCCCGTACCCCTGCTCGATACCACCGCGCTCCACGCCCGCGCCGCAGTCGATTTCTCGCTGGCGCAAGCCTGATCGGTTGAAGCGCCGTAGGTCAGTGCTCGCGCCTGTGGGTGAACACGCGCGGACGCACGGCCTCGATAACAGCCTCCGGCAGCACCTGATGCAAGGTGCGAACGGTGAAGTCGAGATCTTCCATTGCAACGTCGAATACAAGCCTCAGATCGTCGTGATCGCGCGACGCCTGGCTCACATATACGCCGAGCGGTGAATGAAAGAGGCGGCGAAGGCGCTCCCTCGCGGCTTCGTCCTGGGCGCTGCGAAGCACGGCAGAAAGATGAACCCGCGACGCGCACGGCGTTGCCGCGGTTTCCCGCTCCGCAGATTTACCGTTGGTTGCCGAGCCGATGATTCTTTCGAGTACAAGGTTCATGACGTTGCAAGCTCCTGTGTTCGGGATGACTTGCAGCGTATCTTTTCGTGCGTAAACGGCGCGTTAAATTTTCCAGCGCCGCCGTATAAACGGACTTAGTCGACGCCGTGAAAAACCGCGTCATCCGGGCCGATGTAAGCCGGCGCCTTCCAAGCAGCATCGCGCATGGAATGCTGGACCTGTTTTTCCACGCCCAGCAAGACCGCGAAAATGGCCATGCGCACCGGAATGCCGTTATCGGTTTGCCGAAAGATGGCAAGCCTTGGATCATGGTTGAGATCGGTGCTCAGGTCGTTGGCGCCGGGACGGCCATCGCGTGGCAGCGGATGCATGATCAGCGTGTCGGGCCCGCATACGCTTTCAACCAGTGCCTGATTGATTTGAAAGTCAGGCGTATAGCCTTCGATGGATTCATCGGCGAAACGCTCTTTCTGAATGCGCGTGGCATACACCACGTCGGCGCCTTTCAGACCGGCGTGCAAATCGCTTGTCTGCTCGACCACATGGTCGCCGCGCGTGATCTGATCGAGAATGGACGCGGGCATTTCAAGCGACGCCGGCGAGATCAACGTGAACTTCATCCCGCGATACAACGCCAGCAGCTTAGCAAGCGAGTGGACCGTGCGCCCGTATTTGAGGTCGCCCACCATTGCGATGTGCGAGCCGTCGACGATCTTGCCCACACGTGAAAATTCCCGCTGGATGGTGTAGAGATCGAGCAACGCCTGGCTCGGGTGTTCGCCGGGGCCGTCACCGGCGTTGATCACCGGCACATTGGTCGCGCGTACGAACTCAGCGACCGATCCTTTCTCGGGATGGCGCACCACGAGCGCGTCTGCGTAACCGCTGATCACGCGGCTGGTATCGTAAATGGACTCGCCTTTCGCCATCGATGAAAACGTGAAGCCCGTCGTGTCGCATACCGAGCCGCCGAGCCGGCAGAAGGCAGCGCCGAAGCTCACGCGCGTGCGGGTGCTTGCCTCGAAGAAAAGATTGGCAAGCACCGCGCCTTCCAGCACACGGGTAATTTTTTGCCGCCGCGCGATAGGTTGCATGGTGTCCGCGACCCGGAACAAGGCTTCGACAGAATCGCGCGTGAACTGATCGACTGAAAGCAGGTGCGGGCGGCCTTCGTACAGAATGGAAGGAGATTGTACGCGTTGCGTATATTCGTCGCCGGCGGGTGTCCTCTCCAATATCTCCATGACGTAGCGGCTTGCAATCTCGGGCATTGCGCGCGATTCGGCTGACTCATCCGGAAGCAACCAGGTATCGAGGGCTCGTCGCGCCACGCCGATCCGGTTTGCAAATGCATCGCGCGTCATGTTCAGGCGGCGCATGGCGTCGCGAAGCAGGGTTTGTTGTTGAAGAGGCATGTCGGACGCTCCGGGAGGTAATGTACGCGCTGCGTATATTAAATTACTCGCCCAAAAGGTGCAATACGACGTCGCGTGTGTGCGAAACGCGGCGATGTTCAAACACGTAGATACCTTGCCAGGTGCCGAGAACCATGCGGCCGTTGCTGACTGGAATGGATAGCTGGACTTGTGTCAGCGCAGTGCGCAAATGTGCGGGCATGTCGTCGGGGCCTTCGGCGTCGTGAACGTAGCGGCCCGGCGCTTCCGGGGCGATCGTCTCGAAGTATTGTTCGAGGTCGGTGCGTACGTCGGGATCGGCGTTTTCCTGGATCAGCAGCGAAGCCGATGTATGCCGGAGGAATACTGTAAGCAGTCCGGTTTCGATACCTTGCTCGCCGATCCAATTACGGGTCTCGCGGGTGATTTCGTGCAGACCGCGCGTGCGCGTGGTCACGCTCAGGTGATGGAGCGCCTGTTTCATACGGATGTCTCCAGAGGAAGGTGCGTTCGCCTCTGGAGTTTACCGGTTCATGCGAAGTGGCACAGGCGAGGCCGCTCATTCAGTGACCGAAGTAGACCGGTTTTGCCGCGTCACGAGCAACGTCAGCCCGTGCGCCCGACGCCGATGTGCTGCCTGTAGACGATCCATACGAACGCGTCGCAATGCCTTGTTGTTCCCAGACTTTCTGCTCGGCGGCCTGAATGTCCTGCGGATAGTTCACGTCTTCGCCGCCCGGGCTATAGCCGGCCTTTTCGAGTTGAGCGAGTTCGGCCTTGACCTGCGCGCGCGTCACGGGGCCGTTGCTCTGGGCGAACGTGAAAGCCGGTGCTGCCAACGCCGACGAGAGAACCAGTGCGGAGATAAGGAATTTTTTCATGATGACCTCAATAAAGTTAGTGATCCGATGTATTTAGCCAACTGCTAAACATGTTTTTCGATGCCTGGGCTCAAGGGCTCAATATGGGCGCGCGAGCGTTAGTTGGTTTCGCTGGCGCTTGCCGGCGTTGTGTTTGCCACTGCGTTGTTTGCCCGCTCTTGAGCAAGGCGCGTTTGCTGTTGCTCGAGTTGATGCGCGAAGATTGGATTGACGTCGGGGTAAGAGGTGTCCGTCACAAAATCGCGGCCGTCTTTCTGTGCCTGAATCAATTCCTGATAGACCTGCGCGCGGGTCTTGGTCTGTGCGAATGCGCTAGCTGAAGCAATAGTTCCAAGGGCTACGAGAGCGATGGCGAGGACTTTCATGTTCTTCTCCAAAGAGATTAAAAGGGTTAAGTGTTTTTGCGCTGTGTGCATTGGAGAGAACCCGGCAAAAGCCCGCGATATTCCCGACAAAGCCGATTATTTTCATGAACGGAAAAATTTGAATTTGACGGGAATAAGCCGTGATGGATTGTGTTTACGCGCTCAGGGACGCTTTTCTTTTCCGGCTGGCGGGGTGTTCTGGCGCGTAGCCTGAGGCCATGCGCAAACGGAATAAATCGCTTCATACTGTGTTCGCCTTATACCGACAGCAATTTTCCAATCAATCATGTCCATAGCAAAACCACCTTCGGAATCCAGGCTCTCCGAGTCCGATGTCCAGGCTTACGCCGACGGCATGCTCGATCCGAAACGCGCGTCCAGCGTCCAGCGCTACTTGCAAAAGCGGCCTGACGAGGCGCATCGTGTAGCGTTCTATGGACGGCTCAACCAGCAAATGCAGAATGCCTTTCACGAACCTGCCGACGAATCGCCCCCGCGCAAATCTGCTCCTCCGGCGCCAAGAAGATCGATCAGCACTGCGCTGATCGCCGCTGCAGCCGCGCTGGCGCTCGTCGCAGGCGGACTGTTCGCCTTCGACATCTCGGATTCCGCGCTCGACAATGCGTCGATCATGGCGCTCGAGCAGGCGGTCGCGTCGCAGGACATGGCGACCGGCGCGAGCGGTTATGCAAGCTCGGCGAAGGCGCTGGCGGACGCGCCTAACTTATATGTCGTAGGATTTCATCCGGCTGCGCGCCGCGACATGTCCCTGGGGCCGTTTGCCTCGGCGTCAGAGTATGTGTACCGGAATGCGGCGGGCGACGCAGCGGTCCTGCTGGTTGCGCCCGGGATCATGGCAAAACCGCAGCCGCAGTGGCGGGCGCATCGCATAGGTGAAACGCGCCTGCTCGAGTGGACTGCGGGCGGAAAACGCTACGTGCTGGCCGGGCGCGCGAACACGCGCGGTCTGATGCGCGCTGCGGACTTGATGACGGGCAACTAAAAAAGACGCGAGGAAAGGGAATAACCCGCAAAACGCGGTGTTAGCCCGATCATTCACAGCGGCGTTTTTTGCTCAGCGCCGGCACAAGCTTACAAAATGAAGGAAGGCCGATGGGCGTCCGTGACGAGTTAATGGAACATGTACCGCGATTACGCCGCTACGCGCGAGCGTTGATCAATAATCGCGACCTTGCCGACGACCTGGTTCAGGACACGCTCGAACGCGCGCTCCGGCATACCGAGAAATTCCAGACTGGCACCGACATGCGCGCGTGGCTTTTTACCATCATGCATAACGTATTCGCGAATCAGGCGCGCCGCGCGGGCGTGAAGGCGGTGCATGTTTCCGTCGATGACGAGAATATTTCCGAGCGCGAGTTCGCCGTGGCCGGCACGCAAACGCAGTCGCTTGAAATGCGCGATCTTGATTTCGCGCTGCAGCGGCTGCCGCTCGATCAACGCCAGGTCGTGCTGCTGGTTGGGCTGGAAGAAATGAGTTATTCCGATGTCGCGCAGGCGCTGGAAATTCCCATAGGGACCGTCATGTCGCGGCTTTCGCGCGGACGTGAGAGACTGCGCGCGCTGATGGCGGGCGCGCAACCCGGCGCTAAATTACAGGTGGTGCGATGAGCGAACAACAAACACCGATTACCGAAGACGAAATCCACGCCTACGTGGACGGATCGCTGGCCGAGCATCGCCGCGATGAGATCGATCGGCTGCTGGAACACGACGAAGGACTCGCCACCAAGATCAGCGACTATTTTTCGTTGAACAGCATGTTCCACGACCGCTACGATCGCGTGCTGAGCGAACCCGTGCCGCAACGGCTGTTGCCGCCCGAGCGCCGCCGCTGGCGCGACGCTGCAAACTGGCCGCAGTTCGCCGGAATGGCGGCGGCGCTCGTAATAGGCGTGGGCATTGGCGTGGGCGGCATGATGAGCAACGTGGGCGGTCGTGCGTTGATGCCGGGCAGCGGTGGCAGCGGGCATGTGGAACGCGCGAGCTTCACGCCCGGCGAATCGTTCGCGCGCCAGTCTGCCGTTGCGCACGTGATGTATGCGCCCGAAGTGATGCGGCCCGTCGAAGTTGGCGCCGATCGCGAGCAGGAACTGGTGACGTGGGTCTCCAAGAGGCTTGGCACCGACGTCCGGCCGCCTGTGCTCACGCGTGTCGGTTTCGAACTGATGGGCGGGCGCCTGTTGCCCGGCGACGATGGTCCGGTCGCGCAGTTCATGTATCACGACGCGAAGGGCGAACGCATTACGCTATGCATTTCGCATAGAAAGATCAGCTCGGACACGACCGCGTTCAAGCTGTATCAGGATGGCTCGGTGAATGTGTTCTATTGGATCGATGGCGACTTCGGCTATGCGGTTTCGGGCGCGATCGACCGCAAGGTATTGCTCGAGCTTTCGCATGACGTCTATTCGCAGTTGACACAGATGGGCGACGTTAAGCCGCGGACGTCCACTCAGTAAAACTTCTGGCTGACTCCGGCGTGATGCGCCGGAGTCGCCGTCGACATCAAAGTGAAATCCTGGTCCATCAGGATATCGAATCAAAAAATCAGCCATGAACAAACATCCTCCCCCTTCGGACCGGCATCGCTCACGGCAATCCATTCCGCTATTCCGGCTGGCGGTCATAGGCGCGGTTGTGGCTGCAATGGGCGGCGCTTTTGTGTATGCATCGGGCTTCGCCGCGCCCCAGCGCCTGACGCCGCAACGTATTGTCAATACGTTCGAAGCGAATGCGGGCGTTCATCCGGGATTTCGCCGCAATCACGCTAAAGGCGTTTGCGTGGAGGGGTATTTCGAAGGGAACGGGCAAGCGTCGGATATATCGAGTGCAAGCGTGTTCACTGCAATGCGTACTCCGGTTGTAGGCCGTTTTGCGATTCCCGGAAGCAATCCCTCCGCTCCGGATGCCAGCGTTCCGGTGCGCAGTCTTGCGCTTGATTTCAAGCTGCCCGACGGCCAGCAATGGCGCACCGGCATGAATAATACGCCGGTGTTTATTGTCAATACGCCGCAGGCTTTCTTTGCTCAACTGGTCGCATTGCAACCGGATCCCGCGACCGGCAAACCCGATCCCGCCAAGCTCAAGACGTTTTTTGCCGCGCATCCGGAGACCCAACCGTTTCAGGCATGGGTGAAAAACCATCCGCCGTCATCGAGTTTTGGAAACGCCGCGTACTACGGCATCAATGCGTTTCGCGCTATTGATGCAAGCGGCAAGACGCATTTCATCCGCTGGTCCATGGTGCCCGAGGCGCAGTATTCGCCGGTCACTGCCGACCAGAAGGGCGAGCACGATTTCCTCGATGCCGAATTGCGCGGCCGCCTGGCAAATGGCCCGTTGCGCTGGCATCTCGTGCTGACTGTTGCCCAACCCGGCGACGTGACCAACGACGCAACCCAGGCGTGGCCCGAAGACCGGCCGCACATTGACGCGGGTACGCTTGTGATCGAACGCGAAACGCCGCAAGCCGATGGCGATTGCCGCGATATCAACTACGATCCGACCATTCTTCCCACCGGCCTGAAACCGTCCGACGATCCGCTACTGGCGGCACGCTCGTCGGCCTACGCGGTCTCTTATAATCGCCGCACGCATGAGGAAGCGCGTGCTCAGGTATCCGCTCAGGCGTCCTCTCAAGCATCGACACGGAATCCCCAATGAGCGCCGAACATCGACATTTCAGTCCCGCCGCGCGTTTTTTCCACTGGCTGATGGCGCCGCTTGTCATAGCCATGTTGTTCATTGGCGTGGGAATGGTGGCCACGTTGTCTTCATGGCATCAGACGCTGATTGCAATCCACAAGCCGCTCGGCATTGCAATCCTCGTGCTGGTGAGCATGCGGTTCATCGTTCGATTGACGCACCGCACGCCGCCTTTGCCCGATGACATGCCGCGTTGGCAGCAGCACATCGCCCATCTTTCGCACTGGGTCTTTTATGCGCTGTTGTTCGCCATGCCGCTCGTCGGCTGGTCGATGCTGTCGGCGGGCGGCTTTCCAGTCCATCTGTTCGGATCGGTCTACTTGCCGCCCATCGCGCCACAAGACGTGCGGCTCTACGCGTTCTTGCGCTCGGCGCATACGACCCTTGGGTTATTGCTGTTCGCGACCTTCCTCGCGCATTTGGGCGCGGCCATGTTCCACGGCCTGATCAAACGCGATGGCGTGTTTTCGAGCATGGCGCGAGGCCGCGCGCGAGGTCACGAGTAAGCGGGCGGCTTCATGACATAGGGTCATGCAGCCTGCTCGACAGGCGTGACCTCCAGCTCGAGTTTTTGCGCGCCGCGCAGCACGGTGACGTTCACGACGCGGTCAATACGCGTTACATCCAGGCTCCGCTGCAAGCTGTCGACGCTGTCCACGGGCAACGCGTCGATAGCGACAATGCGGTCGCCCGTGCGCAATCCGCCGGTTGCTGCGGGACTTGCTTTCACCACTTCCATCACATGCACGCCGCTGGCCGAAGGCAAGCCGAAGTAGCGCTGCACGCGTCGCGAGATGGGCGACGTTGTCCCCGCTACGCCTATGTACGCGCGCCGCACGCGTCCGTGAGCGAAGAGCTGCATGATGACCCACTTGGCGGTGTCGATGGCGGTCGCGAACGAAATGGCCTGCGCGCCCGCGATGATCGCCGTGTTCACGCCAATGACCTGTCCCGCCGAGTTGATCAGCGGACCGCCCGAATTGCCCGGGTTCAGCGCCGCGTCGGTCTGGATCACGTCGTAGATCATGCGTCCGGAATTGGATCGCAAGGAGCGGCCGAGCGCCGAGACAACGCCGGTCGTAACGGTCTGGGCGAGGCCAAGCGGATTCCCCACGGCAATCGCGATCTGTCCAACGCGAAGCTTGCCGGATTCACCGAGTTCGACATGCGGCAATACTTCGGCTGAGCCGATGCGCAGCACCGCGAGGTCGCTGTCGGGGTCGTCGCCGACCAGATCGGCGTCGAACGTACCCCCGTCGGCGAGCGTGACGCGAATATGCGTCGCGCCGTGCACGACGTGGCTATTGGTCAGGAGATAGCCGTCGGGTGTGAAAATGAAACCCGATCCGGTTCCACCTTGCGTACCGCGTGGATTGCGGCCATTGGCTCCGCTAGCCACGTGCCGTTCGACTGAGATGAACGCAACTGCTTGCTGCACGCGTTCAAGCGCGCCGATGACCGTGCGCGAGTATGCGTCGAGGAGCGCTTCGTCGCCGAGGGGAGTCGAAAGGGCGGCCTCGGCGGCGCCGCGCGACATGTCATCGATAAATTGGGGACGGCTTCCCATGGTCGTGCTCCGGATAAATGGAACTTGAGATGCGGGATCAGGCCGCCGATTTCAAGCGGTGACCAGACAGCTTCCGTTTGGAAAGCCACCGTCAGCATTTTCGATGCAATCGATATCAGGAATGATCGTTTAGTCGCGCCTGCGTGCATTGCTAACATCATCGGCTGGCTTCCTTTCCTGCTCGTCTCCATGAAAATCCTTAACCGCCTTGCCGCCTGCGTTGCAATGGCGTTATTGGCTTCCTTTGCCATTAACGCGGTTGCGCAAACGCCATCGGGCGACCCCGTCAAGCTGCGCATCGGCTTTCAGAAATCGTCCACGCTGATTGCAATCCTCAAGGCGCGCGGCACGCTGGAAAAGGCGGTCGCACCGCTGAACGTGCGAATAGAGTGGAGCGAGTTTGCAAGCGGATTACCGCTTACGGAGGCGCTGAATGCCGACGCCGTGGACGTTAGCGCCGACGTGGCTGACACGGTTCCAGTCTTCGCGCAGGCGGCGAACGCCAATTTTGTTTATGTCGCGCAGGAAACGCCGTCGCCTTCGGCGCAGGCAGTAATTGTTCATCGCGATGCACCCATTCATTCGCTCGCCGACCTCAAGGGCAAGCGTATTGCCGTGACCAAGGCGGCTGGCGTCCACTATCTGTTGCTGTCCGCGCTTGCCCGCGCGAAGCTGACGCCCGCCGATGTCAAGATCAGCTATCTCGCGCCCGCCGACGCGCGAGCGGCTTTCGAGCGCAATGACGTGGACGCGTGGTTCGCATGGGACCCGTACGTGGCTTCGGTGGAACTGGATCCGGGCGCACGCATTCTGATCCGTGGCGATGGCCTCGCGTCCTATCAGCGCTATTACCTCGCATCGACTCCGTTCGCGCAAAAGTACCCGCAGATCGTCGATATCGTCTTCAAGCAACTGGTCGCGGCCGGTGTCTGGACCAAGGCGCACCCGCAAGATGCGGCCAGGATTCTAGCGCCGGTGTGGGGACTCGATCAGGCGACGGTGGAGCGCGCCAATTCACGCCGCACGTATGCAGTGCGCGCGGTTGCGGCGAAGAATTTCGGCGAGCAACAGGCCATAGCCGACAGTTTCTACCAGGCGAAGCTCTTGCCAAAGCCCGTCGATACCGCGAGCGCACTCGTCTGGGACTTTGCATCGCGCAAGGCGGTTGCGGCGAATACGGCAACCAGCGCCAACGTCGCCGCGGAAGGTGTTGTCAAACAACCTTAGCGAATGACCAATCGACAAAGCCGTGTTCCCAAAACCGCCCGCGCTTGCAGGCGGTTTTGCTTCAAGTGAACCCGGCTTTCCGACCACACCGGCCTGAGCATTCATTCATCCAGGGAGGCATTCCCATGCCCGATAAAAAATCACTTGCCATTGCATCGCGTCGTAAAGCATTGCTCAAACTCGCGGCGCTTGGTGCAGGCGCAACCAGCGCGTTGACCGGAACCGCGGCGCTCCTTACCAGCCAGAACGCGGTTGCCGACGGTTCGGAAAAGGTGTTTCGTATCGGCTATCAGAAGTACGGCAACTTCGTGGTTCTGAAAGCCCGCGGCACGCTCGACAAGCGGCTTGCCGCGCAGGGGATCACGGTGCAATGGCTTGAATTCCCGGCGGGTCCGCAACTGCTCGAAGGACTCAATGCAGGCGCGGTCGATGCAGGCACGGTCGGAGAAACGCCGCCTATTTTCGCGCAGGCAGCGGGCGTGGATTTTGTCTATGTGGGCAACGAACCGCCCGCGCCGCAGGGCGAGGCAATCGTCGTGCAGCAGGCTTCGCCAATCCGCTCCGTAGCGGATCTGCGCGGCAAGAAAGTGGCTTTGAACAAGGGTTCGAACGTCCATTACCTTCTTGTTGAAGCATTGAAGAATGCCAAGCTTTCCTACACCGATATCCAGCCGGTCTACCTGGCTCCTGCCGACGCACGCGCTGCGTTCGTGCAAGGCAGCGTGGATGCATGGGTGATCTGGGATCCGTATCTCGCCGCCGTGGAACGGCAGGCAAACGCGCGGGTGATCGCGGACGGCACGAATCTCGTGCGCAACACGCAGTATTACCTCGCGACGCGCAAGTTCGCGACGGCCCAGCCGCTTCTCGTGCGCGCGCTACTGGAAGAACTGGATCACGTCGATCAATGGGGCCGGGACAATATCCCCGATGTCGCCAAACTTTTATCGCCGCTGGTCGGGCTAGACACACCCACGCTCGAACGCGCGCTGAAACGTACGGCCTATGGCGTGCAGCCGATCACGCCGGAGACGATTGCGTATCAGCAGCAAATCGCCGACGTATTTACGGACCTTAAGCTGATTCCGAAAAAGCTGGCCGTCGCCGATGCACGCTGGAACGTCGGCTAATGCGTTCACGGAACCATCGCTAAGGCGTCACTTGAGACGCGTAAGCAGAATTGGCGAGAACCTTAGCTCAAATAAATCGTTCATGGGAAAAGTGCGCGTCGCTAAGATGATTCATCGGAACGGGCGCGGGTCCGGCGCATGCACTCGCATTTACGGCTACTCATTTCCGCTTGGCGGATAGACCGCACGGCACGCGCTGAACCTCGATTCAATAAGCAAGGCAGGAGCACGACAATGAATGTTTTCTGGTTCATTCCGACGCACGGCGACAGCCGTTATCTCGGCACGACCCAAGGCGCGCGCGCCGCGGACTATGACTACTTCCGCCAGATCGCGGTAGCTGCCGATACGCTCGGTTATGAAGGCGTCCTGCTGCCCACGGGCCGTTCGTGCGAAGACGCGTGGGTCGTGGCGTCGAGCCTGATTCCGGCAACGAAGCGCCTCAAGTTCCTGGTGGCGATCCGTCCGGGGCTGAGTTCGCCGGGGTTGTCGGCGCGCATGGCGTCCACGTTCGACCGCTTGTCCCATGGGCGTTTGCTGATCAATGTGGTGACGGGCGGCGATCCGGTCGAACTGGCGGGCGACGGCGTGTTCAATGATCACGATACGCGCTATGAAGTCACGGACGAATTCCTGAGCATCTGGCGTGGCTTGCTGGAGTCGTCGCACGAAGGCGGTTCGATCGATTACGAAGGCAAGCATCTGACGTCGAAGGGCGGCAAGGTGCTTTATCCGCCCGTGCAGAAAGCGCATCCGCCGCTGTGGTTTGGCGGTTCCTCGCCGGCAGCTCACGAGATCGCGGCCGATCATATCGATACGTATCTGACCTGGGGCGAGCCGCCCGCGGAAGTCGAAAAGAAGATCAGCGACATTCGCCGCCGCGCCGCAGAAAAAGGCCGCACGATCAAGTTCGGCATCCGCCTGCATGTGATCGTGCGCGAGACGGAAGAAGAGGCATGGGCGGACGCGGACAAGCTCATCAGCAAGCTCGACGACGAAACCATCCAGCGCGCTCAGGCGTCGTTCGCCAAGATGGATTCGGAGGGCCAGCGACGCATGGCGGCGTTGCATGGCGGCCAGCGCGACAAGCTCGAAGTCTATCCACACTTGTGGGCCGGCGTCGGTCTCGTGCGCGGTGGCGCGGGCACGGCGCTTGTCGGCAATCCGGAGCAGGTCGCGGGCCTGATGAAGGAGTACGCGGCGCTTGGTATCGATACGTTCATCCTGTCCGGCTATCCGCATCTTGAAGAGTCGTACCGGTTCGCCGAACTCGTGTTCCCGCTGCTGCCGCGCGAGCAGAAAGAGCGCGCGGCGGGTCCGTTGTCGGGACCGTTCGGCGAGATCGTGGGCACGTCGTATCTGCCGCGTGCATCGCAGAGCTGAAACAGGGAAGCACAATGAACGGACTTCCATTTCTTCGTCGTGCCGGCGTGCAGGCAGCGCCATGGCTCGTGCCCATCCTGATCCTCGTTGCATGGGAACTGGCGGCGCGAACAGGCGGCCTGTCGTCGCGTGTCCTGCCTGAACCGCTCGCGGTCGTCAAGGCCGCCTGGGAACTGATCCAGTCCGGCGATATGTGGGCGAACGTGAAGGTGAGCGCGTGGCGCGCGTTGACGGGTTTTGCGATCGGCGGCGGCATTGGTTTTGTGCTCGGACTGGGTACGGGTCTCTTCAAACCGGCCGAAGTCGCGCTCGACTCGACCGTGCAGATGATCCGCAACATCCCCGCGCTCGCCATGATTCCGCTGGTGATCCTGTGGTTCGGGATTGGCGAGGAAGCGAAGCTGTTCCTCGTTGCGCTTGGCGTGTTCTTTCCGGTTTACACCAATACATATCACGGCATTCGTTCTGTCGATGCAGACCTGATCGAGATGGCGCGCAGCTACGGACTCTCGGGTTTCTCGTTGTATCGCGACGTGATACTTCCGGGAGCGTTGCCGTCCATTCTCGTGGGCGTGCGTTTCGCGTTCGGCCTCATGTGGGTAATGCTGATCGTGGCGGAAACCATCTCGGCGCAATCGGGGATTGGATACATGACCATGAACGCGCGTGAGTTCCTGCAGACCGACGTAGTGGTGGTCGGCATCTTGCTGTACGCGTTGCTCGGCAAGCTCGCCGACATGCTCGCAAAATCCATCGAGCGCGCGACGCTGCGCTGGCATCCTGCTTATCAGAAGGGAGCAAAATCGTGACATCGGTTCTTTCATCGGGCAACGTCGCGTTCGCCAATGACCAACCGCGGGTCGTTGCACGCGAGCGCACGCCGGCGTCTCCTTCGCCGCGTTCGAATCCCGCGGACATGGCCGTCGCGCTCCAGGGCGTCGATAAACATTTCGGCAGCCGCAAGGTGCTCTCCAATTTCGATTTCGCCATTGAGCGCGGCAGTTTCGTGTCCATAGTCGGACGCAGCGGTTGCGGCAAGTCCACGCTGCTGCGCCTGATTGCCGGGCTTGAGAAAGCCACGGGCGGTGTCGTGCGCCGCAACGCGGCTGAAGGTTCGAGCGAATTGCAGACGCGCATCATGTTTCAGGACGCACGTCTGTTGCCATGGAAAAGCGTGCTGCAAAACGTGATGCTGGGCTTGCCGAAATCGTCGCGTGAGGACGCGCGGGCTACGCTTGCGGAAGTTGGCTTGAGCGCGCGCGAGGGCGACTGGCCGGCGCAATTGTCAGGTGGCCAGCGTCAACGCGTGGCGCTTGCTCGCGCGCTTGTGCATCGGCCGGATTTGCTGTTGCTGGACGAACCGCTTGGCGCGCTCGATGCGTTGACGCGCATCGAAATGCACGCGTTGATCGAGCGGCTATGGCGCGAGCATGGTTTTACGGCGCTTCTGGTCACACACGACGTTCAGGAAGCCGTGGCGCTGGGCGAGCGCATCGTGCTGATCGAAGAAGGCAGGATTTCCTTCGACGCCGCCATCACGCTCGCACGTCCGCGCACGCGCACGGCGGAAGGTTTTGCAGAGCTGGAAGAACAGGTTCTGTCGCGCGTGCTCAAGCATGGCGTGCAGGTTGCCTAGGTCATGGTCGATTAAGCCATGGCAACACTTTGCCGATGTCGACCGGCCCCGGCATGACTCGTTAAAAAAGGGAGCATCACATGGGCATCACAGCAATCAACGTACGCAACCAGTTCAAAGGCCACATCAAGGAAATCATTCGCGGCTCGGTGGTATCCGAGGTCGATGTGGAGACGCCGCATGGCATTGTGACGTCGGTGATCACCACGCGCTCGGTCGACGAACTCGAGCTCAAGGTGGGCAGCGAAGTCATCGCGTTCGTGAAGTCGACGGAAGTCTCGATTGCACGGCTCTAATGCAAACGGGGCGAACCTTGGTTCGCCCCGTTTTACTTGACCCCCGTTCAGATCAGAAGGCCGGAATGATGGAACCTTTGAACTGCGTATCGATGTAGTTCTTCACATCGGGCGACTCATAGGCCGATACCAGTTTCTTGACCCAGGGTGCATTGCGATCCTTCTCGCGAACGGCGATCAGGTTGGCGTACGGGCCCTTCAGGTCTTCAATGGCGATAGCGTCTTTGGTTGGCTGCAAGCCGGCCTTCACTGCGTAGTCCGTGTTGATCGACGCAGCGGTGAGGTCGTCCAGCGAACGCGGCAACTGAGCCGAATCGAGTTCAACCAGCTTGATACCCTTCGGATTTTCAACCACGTCGAGCGGCGTTGCATTCACGCCGTCCTTGCCCACGCCCGCCTTCAATTTGATCACGCCGTTCTTTTGCAGCAGCAATAGCGCGCGATTGCCGTTCGACGGATCGTTCTGGATACCGACCTTGGCGCCTTGGGGCAGGTCCTTCAGCGACTTGATCTTCTTTGAGTAGAAGCCCATGGGCGCGACATAGGTCAGGCCCACGTTGACGATCTTGTAGCCGCGCTGCTTGATCTGGCTATCGAGGAACGGCTGGTGCTGGAAGCCGTTGGCGTCCAGGTCGCCCGCGTCGAGCGCCGCGTTGGGCTGGATGTAATCGTTGAATTCGATCACCTTGATCTTGAGGCCTTCACGGGCCGCGACCTTCGACACCTCGGTCCAGATCTGCGCGTCCGGGCCGCTCATGGTGCCGACGCGCAGGGGCGCGTCTTCCGCATGGGCCGTGCCGAATACTGCGCCAAGCGCGGCGAACGCGACGCTTGCAATGATAGTTCTGCGATGCATGTGGAAACTCTTTCTGGTTAGCAGGGCCGCATCGTCTCACGACTTTCGCGGTGTTGGAACGAATCTGTTTTCATGTCGTTATGCAAATTTGAAAGGATGCATGGAAGCTCGCATCACGCACGCGACAAGCGCCGGTTATCGATCCACATGCGCGCCCAGCGCGCCGCGTAGGCCACGGCGAGGTCGGATTCGAAGAAGTAGTCGAGCGCGTCGAAAACATAAGCGCGTTTTTGCAGCGACGCTTCGTCCTGAATGACCAGGTTGGCGGCGAACAGACCGCTCGGCAGCGGTTGTGCGGCGGGAGCGACTTCATAGCCCTTGTAGTGCATGCTTGTTTGACCTCCGGTATTCGATGCAGTGAATTGCACGCACCCAGATTAGCCAGCGCCGCTTGACAAGGGAAACAAGCAATTGGCAGAAGCAAAGCCGCTCGAAGAGGGGATTGGAAAGAAGCAAATGTGGTGAAGGCGATGCGCAGGACGCAAGCGTTCAATCCGGACGCCACTGCTTTGGATAACGAACGTAGGCCACGGTATCCCGGCCTTAGCTACAGAATGATCGGCAGATATGCAAATGAATAAAAGATGGTATCCGCACGATTAACTTTCGCCTACCTTATAAATGCGGTGGCCGGAGCGCGCCGCGCCGGTCAGGCGTTCAAGGAGAACAGCGATGTCCGAACAGAAAGCCATCTTCAGGAGCTGGGGCAGTGAGGTGCTGCGTCAGTGGCGTGCACGGCGCGCTGCGGCCGCCAGTCTCGCGCGAGAAACAGCGCGCGAGCCGTATCATCTCGAACGCATCGCCACATGCGCGTGCAGCGGGTACTTCCATATGGGATATGTGGTCGACTCCTTTGTATTTACCCCGGAATTGCCGTTCAAGGACTAGTGCCACCGGCGTGCATCCTGAACAATGATCAGACTTTTATGCCCCGAGACTCATTTGATCGATGTATGAAAAAGCGCTGTGACCTGGACCGCCTGCTTTCTTCCGTTCCGACTCGCGGGAACGCGTTCCAATGAAGTTGGATGATATCGAGGCATTTGTCGCGGTCGTACGTTGCCAGTCGCTCACGCTTGCGTCCGAGTGGCTTGAAACAACGCAGCCCGCCGTCACACGGCGCATCCAGAGCCTGGAAGAAGCGCTCGGCGTTGAACTGCTCGACCGCAGGACCAAGCCTCTGAAACCGACATCGGCGGGGCGCGCGCTCTACGAGCAGTGCCGGGTGATCGTTCGCGAATCTGGCGTGTTGCGCGGATTGGTCGCGAGCAACGCGCCGCTTGCCGGCCCCTTGCGTATCGGCGTGGTGCAAACGGTCGCGGAACTCGCATTGGTCGATGCCCTGCGTGAACTCAAGCGCGTGCATCCCGATCTGAAAGCCCGCGTCTCCACCGGTTGGGGCGGTCAGTTGCTTCAGCAAGCGGAAGACGGCGCATTCGATGCGGCTGTCATGCTGCTGCCTTCCAATCAGCATTTCGCAGCGCCGCTCGCGGCACGGTCGCTAGGCCGTATCGAGGTGGTGATCGTCGCTCAGAAAGGTGCGTTGAAACCGCGCGTGCATCGCCTGAAGGATCTGCATCAGCATGGCTGGGTGCTCAATCCGGACGGTTGCGGTTTTCGTGCCGGACTGCAAAGGACGCTTGCCGCGCAGGGTCTGCCGCTCAAGATCAACCTGGAAACGCTCGGGTCCGAGTTGCAGCTCGGACTTGTTGCCGACGGCGTAGGCCTGGGTCTCGTACCCTTGCCGTTGCTCGAAACAAGTGAACACGCCGGGCGCCTAGAAGTTGTGAAGGCGGCGGATTTCGACCCGGCCGTCGACATCTGGCTGGTCCAGCCGTATGAACCGGGGAAGCTCCAGGCTGCTGTCGACGTATTGGCGTCAAGCATTCAACGCAGCTTCGACGCCGCCCGGATCACGCGAATGAGTCTGCCGGAAACCCGTTCGGTCGCTTGAGAATTGCGGCGCCAAAAGCAAAAAGGCAAAAGGCAAAAAGCAAAAAGCCTGGCGCGGTGAACGGGCCAGGCGTTTGTGCTTTCGTCGCGCAGCAAACTCAACGCGCCGTATCGAGTTCGGCGATTGCCTCGCGGGCATTGAACGCCAGCGCGAATTGCGCAGCTTGCCGGCCTACGGTTGCGAGTTGCTCGGCGACCTTCGGATCGGAGCAGGTATCGATGGTCTCAAAGCGTGTTTCCAGCGAGTTCACGGCCGCGCCATAGGGCGTCGGCCAGCCGCGCAGCGCATGGACAATGGAACGCAGGGATGTCAGCACGGCACCGCCGCCTTGCCATCCATACGCCGTCACCACGCAACCAACCGCCCGGCCGTCGAGATAGGGGCGCCGGTCGTTGCTAAGCTCTTCCAGCGTGTCCAGCGCGTTCTTGACGAGCCCCGAGACCCCGCCGTGATATCCCGGAGTGCCGATGATCACCGCGTCCGCTTCACGAACGGCTTCGATCAGTTCGACCTGGGCCGCGCTGCGTTCCTTGTGCTCTGGTGCGTAGTGCGGCAGGCTGTGCAGGAAGGTGCCGCCGAACAGGCGCGTGCGCGCGCCCTCGGCCTCGGCGCCGAGCAATGCAAGACGGAGTGCGCGTTCGGTCGATGAAGCCGCGCGGGTCGTGCCGCCAATGCCAACCACGAGCGGGCGGCGAAATTCGAAGCTCTTCAACGAAATACTCCCAGGAGTGCGGTGGGGCTGCGGCCGGCCGAAACAAAGCGAGCCAAAGAAACGCAGCGGATCATTTCTTCATCTTAGCGACCGATTTTCTCCGATGGAACCGAGCTTTGCTTGAATCGATATGCATTTTGCGTATTTCAACGCACATTTCTCCCCTGCCAAGCCTCGCCGCAGGGCACTCATACGCTTAAGTAATTAGCGCTTCGCAATTGATTATTAAGGCGATCACACCGGTTACGTTAAACTTTCGCCTCTCTAGAACCAGGGATGAACGGCGGCCGGCTTGCCCGAGCGATGTTGCTCAATGGGGAGTTCGTCGCTTTTTTTCGTTTACATGATCGAAATACGCAATCTGTCGCAACGTTTCGCAGGCCCACGAGGCTGGATCGAAGCATTGCATAACGTCAACTTGACGATACCGCCGGGCGAAGTGTTCGGCATCATCGGGCGCAGCGGCGCCGGGAAAAGCACGTTGGTGCGCACCATCAACCTGCTGACGCGGCCGAGCGAAGGCAGTGTGATCGTGGACGGCCACGACCTCACCACACTCTCGGCCGCGCAGTTGCGCACGGCGCGCCGCGATATCGGCATGATCTTCCAGCATTTCAATTTGCTGTCGTCGCGCACCGTCTTCGACAACGTCGCGCTGCCGCTCGAACTGGCCGGCATGAAGCGCGGCGAGATTGAAGCGACCGTGTTGCCGCTGCTGGATCTCGTCGGCCTGACGACGCAAAAGGACCGGTATCCGGCGCAGATCAGCGGCGGCCAGAAGCAGCGCGTAGGCATTGCCCGGGCGCTCGCCAGCAAGCCGAAGGTGCTGCTCTCGGACGAAGCCACCTCCGCACTCGACCCCGAGACCACGCGTTCGATTCTCGATCTGCTGCGCAAGATCAACAAGGAACTCGGCCTCACCATCGTTCTGATCACGCATCAGATGGACGTGATCAAGCAGGTCTGCGACCGCGTTGCCGTGCTTGACGCAGGCCGCGTGGTGGAGGAAGGCAACGTGGTCGATGTCTTCATGCAGCCGCATCATGAAGTCACGCGCGCGCTGATTGGCGATGTCATTGCGCACGAGCTGCCGCCCGCGTTGAAAGCACGCGTGGCCGAGCGCCTGAAGACCGGCGGCCATTTGTTGCGGCTCGCGTTCACCGGGTCGGGCGTGGACCAGCCGATTCTCTCCGAGACCATCCGCCGCTTCGAACTCGATTTCAATATCCTGCACGGGCAGATCGACGAGATCCAGGGCCAGGCGTTCGGCTCGCTTGCCGTGCTCGCGGGCGGCCAGCCGGCGAACGTGGCCGAAGCGATTGCGTACTTGCGTGAACAAGGTGTGGTGGTGGAGGAGATGTCCCATGTTGAGTGAAATGTTCGATATGTTCGTCCAGTCGTTCTGGGAAACGCTCTTGATGGTGGGCATTTCCGGACTCGTCGGCGCGGCGCTGGGCGTGCCGCTCGGCATACTGCTTTATCTCACCGACCGCGACGGCGTGTTGCGCAATCTCGGCGTGAACCGTGTCATGGGCGGCATTGTGAACGCCGTGCGCTCGACACCGTTTATCATCCTGCTGGTCGCGGTGATTCCGTTCACGCGGCTGGTGGTCGGTTCGTCCATTGGCACCATGGCGGCCGTCGTTCCGCTGACCATCGCGGCCGCGCCGTTTGTTGCGCGGCTCGTTGAAACCGCGCTGCGCGAAGTCGATCGAGGCTTGATCGAAGCAGCGCAAGCCATGGGCGCCACGACAAGCCAGATCGTATTCAAGGTGCTGCTGCCGGAGTCGTTGCCGGGCGTGGTCGCGGGATTGACGATTACGTTCGTGTCGCTGGTCGGTTATTCGGCGATGGCGGGCGCAATTGGCGGCGGTGGTCTCGGCGACCTGGGGATTCGTTACGGTTACCAGCGTTTCCTTCCAGAAGTGATGCTGACGGTGGTCGTAATCCTGATTGTGTTCGTGCAACTGGTGCAGTCATTCGGCGACTGGCTCGTGCGTCGTCTTAGTCATAAATAAGTTTTCATATAAAGCTCAGGGGTTGGTAATGCAACGTCGATTCATCTTCAAGCTGGCCGCCGTGATTGGCGCAGCAGCGCTTTTCGCCAACGTCGCTCAAGCCGACGAAACCATCAAGGTCGGCGTGACCGGCGGTCCGCATGCGCAGGTCATGGAAGTAGTCAGGCAAGTGGCCGCGAAGAATGGCCTGGACATCAAGATCGTGGAATTCGCGGACTACGTGCAGCCGAACGCGGCGCTGGCATCGGGCGATCTCGACGCCAACAGTTATCAGCACGCGCCATATCTGGACGCGCAAGTGAAGGACCGCGGCTACAAGATCATCAAGATTGCGGATACCGTCACGTTCCCCATGGGCATCTATTCGAAGAAGTTCAAGTCGCTCTCGGCGTTGCCCGCGGGCGCGCGCATCGCGGTGCCGAACGATCCGACCAACGGCGGCCGCGCTTTGTTGCTGCTGCAGAAGAACGGCTTGCTGAAATTGCGCGCGGACGCCGGCTTGAAAGCGACACCGCTCGATATTGTCGAGAATCCGAGGAAACTGAAGATCGTTGAACTCGATGCCGCGCAAATCCCGCGTTCGCTCGCCGACGTCGACGCAGCCGCGATCAATACGAACTTTGCGATGGAAGCGGGGTTGAAGCCCAAGCAGGACGCAATCGCAATTGAAGATCCGAATGGCCCGTATTCGAACATCATCGCCATTCGCGCCGCCGATAAAGACAAGCCGTGGGTAGCAAAGCTCGTCGCGGCTTATCACTCGGCGGAGGTCAAGCAGTTCATCGAAGGGAAGTACGCGGGTGCGGTGATCGCTGCCTGGTAATCAACGTATCGACGTATCGACGTATGAAAAAAAACGCGCGGCCATGACGGCCGCGCGTTTTGTTTCAACTGAAAGCGGGTCTTGCGCCTCAGCTCTCTTCGGCCCACGCCATGTTTTCCCGTGCCATCAAGGCCGACGACGCCGCCGGTCCAAACGTGCCCGCCGTATAGGTACGCGGACGATCGTTCAGTTCTTTCCAGCCGTCGAGAATCGGTTCCACCCACGCCCACGCCGCTTCCAGTTCATCGCGACGCATGAAGTGCGTCAGCCGGCCGCGCATCACGTCGATCAGCAGACGCTCGTACGCTTCCGCGCGACGTTCGGTGAACGCCTGCTGCAAGTCGAGATTCAGGTTCACGGGCAGCATATGCATGCCGCTGCCGGGCTCCTTGGCGAGCATCTGCAACTGGATCGATTCTTCCGGCTGCAACTGGATAATCAGGCGGTTGCCGTAGTTACGCGGACCGCTTGGGATAATCGAAAACGGCAGGTCGGCGAATTCGATCACGATCTCCGATTGCTTCTTCTGCAGCCGCTTGCCCGTGCGCAGGAAAAAGGGCACGTTCGCCCAGCGCCAGTTGTTGATATGCGCGCGAATGGCCACGAAGGTTTCCGCACGGCTCTCCGTTGGCACGTTGTCTTCTTCCAGATAACCCTTGACCGGCTCGCCGCCAATCGCGCCCGGGCTGTATTGACCGCGTACGGTATCGCGGGCGATATCGGCAACGGTCATCTTGCGCAGCGAGCGCAGCACCTTGAGTTTTTCGTCGCGCACCGCGTCGGGATCGAGCGACACTGGCGGTTCCATGGCCACGATGCACAACAGTTGCAGCAGGTGGTTCTGCACCATGTCGCGCAATGCGCCGGTCTGGTCATAGAAGCCCGCACGGCTGCCCACGCCCACTGTTTCCGCTACCGTGATCTGCACGCTCTTGATGTACGGCGCTTGCCACAATGGCCCGAAGATCGCGTTGCCAAAGCGCAGCACCATCAGGTTCTGCACCGTTTCCTTGCCCAGATAATGATCGATGCGATAAATCTGCGCTTCGTTGAAATGACGTCCCACCGACGCGTTGATAGCCTGCGCCGAAGCAAGGTCGTGACCCAGCGGTTTTTCCAGCACGACGCGCGAATTCGCATCGACAAGGCCGGACGCCGCAAGGTTGTCGCAGATGGTCGTGAAGAGTTCCGGCGACGTCGCGAGATAAAACACGCGGCAGACATCCTTGCGCGCGGCTTCGGCGAGGTTCAGGTAATCGCCCGGCTGGTCGATGTTGATGCGCACGTATTCGAACAGGCCGAGAAACGTGTCCCACGCCTGCGGGTCGAGCGCCTTTGCATCGACGAAAGGTTTGGACTGTTCCTGGACGAACTGCACGTACTGTTCGCGCGACCAGTCGCGGCGGCCAATGGCGATAATGCGCGTCTGCGCCGGCAGGTTATCGTGCAGATGCGCCATATACAGCGCGGGCAGAAGCTTGCGTGCGGACAGATCGCCGGCGCCGCCGAAAATGATCATGTCGACAGGGAGGTCGGGCGCAGCGGAAGGAGTCTGAGTGGTCATGGTGCGTAGGAAATCGCGGGTTGATGCAGCCAAGTTTGCGCTCCGTGGGAGCGGCCTTTTACGACGCTAAGTATGTCGTTATACCAGTTACGCTCCAATCGGGCTTGCCCGGCTTGCGGCCAGGGAACCCGATATCTTTCGCACTTGGCCCGATTTTCCGGCGTGCCTGCTTCGAAAGCGGCTAACGGACAAACTATTTCCCGAATGTTCGTCGAAATACCGGAAACACTTCAGCCGTATTGTGCAATAAAGCCATGTCTTTTTAATTTCCTGTTCCCATGATCAAACTTGAAGACCTGCTTATCTTCGTGACAGCGGCAGATAGCAGCAGCTTGTCGGCGGCCGCGCGGCAACTGAACTTGACGCCGTCCGTAGCGAGTGCCGGGCTCAAGCGGCTGGAAAACGAGCTAGGCGTCCGGTTGCTGGCGCGCTCGACGCGCAGCTTGCGGCTCACGCCGGATGGCGAGCGATATCTTCAGTACGCGCGCAATGTCATTGGGGAAGTCGAAGCCGGGCGGCACGCTGTGGCGCGGGGTCGCCAGGCTATAGGCGGGACAGTGTCGCTCTCTATTCCATCGGATCTTGGACGACACGTGCTCGCGCCCTGGCTCGATGAATTTCAGACCAAATATCCGGACGTCACGCTGCAGGTTCGTATTGGCGACCGCGTGACCAACATGTTCAGCAACGCGGTCGACCTCGCGGTCCGCTATGGAACGCCCGAGGATTCGACCCTGATTGCATTGCCATTGGCCCCGGAAAACCGGCGGGTGTTGTGTGCGTCGCCGACTTATTTATCCCAGCACGATTACCCGCTTGTCCCGGAAGATTTGCTCAAGCACAACTGCCTGCGCTTTTCGCTAAGCGATACGGTGCACGATCATTGGACGTTTTATTCCGGCGGCGAACCGGCTTCGGTCAATGTGCGTGGCAATCGCAGCAGTGATGACGGCGAACTGGTCCGTCGATGGGCAATCGCGGGGCATGGTCTCGCATATAAATCGAGAATCGATGTGCTTGGCGACCTGCGCAGCGGCGCGCTTCAGGCGTTGTTGACAGAGCTGGAAGGCGAGCGCGCGCCGTTGAGTCTGGTTTGCGCGCACAGGCTGATGCTTTCTCCCACGATCAATGCGTTGCGCGATTTCCTGCAGCAGCGGATCACGGGCTATCTGGCGGGACCCGCTTGAAAATATAAACAGATGCCCGGAACACTCTGGGCATCTTCATCGGACATGCAGTCAGATGACAGCCGCAAGACCCAGCGTAAATGCCAATGCTGTCACGGAGATAATCGTTTCACAGACAGTCCATGTCTTGAAGGTCTGGGTGACGGTCATGCCGAAATATTCCTTGACCAGCCAGAAACCGCCGTCGTTCACATGCGACAGGATCAGCGAACCCGCGCCCGTGGCAAGCACGAGCAATTCGGGACGCGCGCCGGTCGCCGTCGATGCCGCCGCTGCCGCTATGGGCGCAATGATGCCCGCTGCGGTCGCCATGGCGACGGTGGCGGAGCCGGTCGCAACGCGAATCAGCGCAGCCACGAGCCAAGCAAGGATCAAGAGGGGCACATGCGCGCCGGTCGCGACATCCACGATAGCCTTGGACGCGCCGCTGTCGATCAGGATACGGCCGAATCCCGCGCCCGCTCCCACCACGAGCGTGATACTTGCCGTGGGCGCGAGACACTCGTTGGTGAACTTGAGAATGGACTCCCGGTTGAAGCCGCGCGCGGAACCGAATGTATAAAAGCTGAGCAGCACCGCGAGCAGCAACGCCATGTCGGGATGGCCGATCAAACGCAAGACGTTGTTCACCGTGGACTGCGGCGGCGCGATCAGATCCGCCCAACTGCCAACCAGCATCAGCAGCACTGGCAACAGCACGGTCAGCAGCGTGATGCCGAAGCCCGGCAGTTTTTGTGTGGCGCGTGCCGCGTCCTGTTCGATGAACTGCTTCGCCATCGGATTCACGCCTTCCAGCACCACGAACTTCGCAATCAGCCTGGAAAACAAGGGGCCGGCGATGATGGCCGTGGGAATGCCGACTATCAGCGCATAGAAAATCGTATGCCCGATATCCGCGTTGTACGCGGTCACCGCCAGCAACGCGGCCGGATGTGGTGGAATCAGGCCATGCACGACGGAAAGACCCGCGACCATTGGAATGCCGACGCGGATCATCGACGTGCCGGTGCGCTGCGCGACGTTGAACGCGATCGGAATCAGCAACACGAAACCGACTTCAAAGAACACCGGCAAGCCGACAAGGAACGCGATACACATCATCGCCCAATGCACGTTCTTCGGGCCGAACAAATCGATCAACGTGCGCGCAATGCGTTCGGCGCCGCCGGACTCGGCCATCATCTTGCCGAGCATGGTGCCCAGTCCCACGACGATCGCAATGTGTCCGAGCGTGCCGCCCACGCCCGTCTCGAACGACTTGAGAATGGACGTCATCGGCATGCCGACGGCGAGCGCGAGCGCGACCGACACCACCATCAGCGTAATAAACGGATTGAGCTTGAAACGCGCGATCAGCACGACGAGCGCGATGATCGCGACCAGCGCGTAGACAAGTAACAGACTTCCCTGGACAGTCGCCATAGAGGCTCCAAGATATCGATCGTAGAGAAACCGGACCGTGCAAAGCGCACGGTCCGGCATACGGGATTAGAACTTGTGACGAATGCCCGCAACGGCCACGATCTGGCCGTTGTTGCTCGAAGGATTCGTGACGCCTTCAACCCATGCCTTGGCGCCCGATGAACGCTGGTAGATGCCGTTCAAATAAAGATCGGTGGTCTTCGACAGGAAATATTCGCCGCCCAGTGCAAGCTGGTTGTAGTGGGCGTTCGCTGCCGCGGCGGAGCTGCTGTTCTGGCTCGTATAGATATAGCCGAGCGACAGCAGCGTGGCCGGCGTGAACTGATAACGCACGCTCGCCTCGTAGTTGGCGAAGCGCAAGCTGCCGCCGGTCAGCAGGTCGAAGTGTGAATTCGTATAAAGCAGTGCGACGGTCGCGGGGCCGAACGCATACGCGCCGCCCGCACCCCACACCTGATTGCGCGCCACGTTGCTGATAATGGACGAACTGGTGCTGTAGTAGTTGTCCGATGGCGCCGCGCCCGCCGTGTTCGACGCGGGGTGATTGACGAGCGAGTAAGCAGCGTCGAGACGCACCGGCCCGGCGGCATAATCGGCGCCTACGCTCCACGCCCGGTTGTTCGCAAAGTCGCCCGCGGTGTTTGAAAACGCGTACATGGCGTTGGCGGTCAGACCGGCGAACGTCGGTGTGGTGTACTTGACCGCATTGCTCGTGCGATACGTGTTGTTCAGGTCGTCGTTGTCATAGATGGCGTTGCCGTACTGGCTGAGCGCGCCAACGCCGTTGATCTGCAGGTTCGACAAATAATCCTGCACGCTGTTGTATTGGCGTCCGAGCGTAATCGTACCCGCCTTGTCATTGCTCAACGCGACCCATGCACTGCGGCCGAAGATGCGTCCGCCCTGGCCCGACGCGCCCGATTCCAGGCTGAAACCATTCTCGAGCCTGAACGACGCCTTGTTGCCGCCGCCCAGGTCTTCAGTGCCGAGCAAGCCCCAGCGGGATCCTTGCACGTTGCCTTGCGTCGCCTGGTAGGCGCTGCTGCCTTTCTGGTTGTTGGTATAGGTAAAGCCTGCATCCACGATACCGTAGAGCGTCACGCCGCTTTGCGCAAAAGCGGTATGCGCGAAGCTTCCGGTCACGGCGACGGCAATCGCCGTGCGAAGAATCTGCTTGTGCATCTGGGTTTCCTCTGGTCGAAAGAAGGGCGTCCGTCGACGAATTTTTATTGTCTTCAACGGGCATAGGGATTACTAAACATGCAGGGCGAAGCAACGCCGGAAATTACTCCGGCGAAGCGGTCATACAAGAAAAGTCGTGCAGGAAAAGCTCAGTCAGGCCAGTTGCGGCGGCCCGAAAGACGTCGCGCATCGCGCTGATAAAACGGCGTAATCAACGGTTCCGGCGCGCGTTGCGCGCGCTCGAGTTCCGCGAGCAGGCGCTCAAGAACAACATGTTCCTGACCGGGATGCAAATTGCACGGATCGATGAAAAAGAAGTTCAGTTCGGCTTCGTGGTCACGAACGATCACGGGCATGCTGCCCGCCGGAGGATGCGAGAGCGCGTCGGCGAGATCCCACGCGCTGATACGCGCATTGCGTGGATCGATGGAAAGCTTCAGGCGATCGAGCGGATTGCCGGTCGGATCGGCATCGGTTTCTGCACGTATGCCCGGACGGCCGCTCAGTCCGGCGATCCACAGGTCCAGATAGCCGCGCTCGCGTGCGCGTGCCGCCGCATGATCGCGGTGCTGCCATTGTTCGAGCGCGGCGATCGCTCCCGCGATGCCTTCCTTGCCGACTTTCATGCCCCGCCCGATGCCGCCATTCTGGAAATACGCGGCACGCACGAGTGTTTTCCGGCCCGCCACGATCCCGGCCGTCAAGCCGCCAAGAAACTTGTGCGCCGAATACAGCACGAGATCGGCGCCGGCTGCAATGAAACGCGTGAGGTCGTATTCGGAGGCTGCATCGACAATGACCGGCACGCCCCTGGCATGCGCTTCGGCAATGAATTCCTCGACCTGGATCAGCCCGAACTGCACCGTGTGATGCGAGACCACGTATAGCGCCGCGGTCGTGCGTTCGGTGATGGTGGACGCCAGTTGATAGCCATGCGCTTCGGTCGCGGCGCCCACCGGCACAACGCGCGCGCCGGCGAGGCGGATCGCCTGGTCGATGGGTGCGCCATAATTGACGAGATGACCCGTCTGGATGACAACTTCGTTACGCATGCCGCTGGTATCCGGCAGGCGTTCGATCAGGCCGGCGTCGTCGCCCGTCATGGTCGCGGCGATGCCGAGGGTGATCGCTGCCGAACACGACGCCGTGACGTAGCCGCCTTCGCTGCCGCAAGCTCGAGCGATTGCGGCCGACGCCTTGCGCTGCAAGTCGTCGATCTCGACGAACTGCGGCAGGATCGAAGCCACGGCTTCAATCACCGGCGGCGCCACGATGGACGCGCCAAGACTCGTCATCGTGCCGTTCACATTGATGACGGGGCGCAGGCCTAGGCGAGAATAAAAATCCATCGTGCGGCTCCTGATGTTCCTTTATTATGGAACATATGTTGTAATTGTGTATTAGATTAGCATACGATTTCCCTGCGTCAACTAGACAAAAACAATCAGCCCTGAGGAGTGCAATGACTCGCAAGCCCCGTGATCCCGTGCAGGAACCTGACGCGAACGTGGCGCGAACCAGTCAGGATGTCGCCGCGCCGCGTACTCGCACCAGTGCGATCGACCGCGCGGTGCAGATCCTCGACGCCTTGCAGGAAGCCGGCCGGCCGACCACTGCGTATGAAATCGCGCGCAGTGTCGGCGCACCGCTTTCCACTGTGTATTCCATCATCAATGACCTGGTCGAGAAGAACCTGCTTGCACGTACGCCCGATGGCGCCATCTGGCTGGGCTCGCGCTTGTATGGTTATGGTTTGACGTATGCCAGTTCGCTCGATTACCTCGCGGTCGCGCACGAGGAAATGAACCGCCTCTCGGCGCAGGTTGGTGAAACCGTGCAGGTCTGCGGGCTCGAAGAGGGAATGATGGTCGTGCTGCAAATGGCGGAAGGACCGGGACATTTTCGCGTGACGTCGCGTGTGGGAAGCCGCGTGCCGCTCAATTGGACAGCATCCGGGCGATTGCTCGTGGGGCATTTGCCGGATGCCGAACGTGTTGCGTATTTCGCGCGGCATGCGAAATCGTCGCCTACCGCGCGCGCCGAAACGAGGCCCGATGTACTCGCACGCATGGCCCGCGAAGCGCTGGATGCGCGCTTGTCCATCCAGATCGGCGAATCGGATGCATCGGTTGCGTGCCTCGCTGCGCCCGTCCTCGATCAGGCTGGCGACTGCGTTTTCACCATTTCGATTGTGATGCCCGAGGCGAAAGCGCTTCAGAGTACTGAACAATTCGGCGATGAACTGAAGGTCGTCGCCGCACGCATAGAAACGCGCCTCGGCTGGCATCGCCGTGCATCGGAATCCGTGGCTTGAACGCCGGCGGTCCGGCTTTTTTCCCTTGTCTTCCCCACTGAAAGAGAACTGACGCAACATGGTATTTTCGACTGAGATGAACTGCTACGACCGACTGCGGGCTCGCGGATTGAAGCTTCAGGACGTGCCCGCGCCGATAGGCAACTTCACTCATTGCACACGCGAAGGCAACCTGCTGTTCTTGTCCGGGCAAGGGCCGCTCGACGACTCCGGCCGTTTGATGAAGGGCAAGGTCGGCAATGACGTCTCCACCGACGAAGCGTACAACCACGCGCAGCTTGTTGGCCTCAATCTGCTCTCCGTGCTGCATGCGGAACTGGGCGATCTCGGCCGCGTGACGCGCATCGTGAAGCTGCTCGGCATGGTCAACGCAACGCCGGATTTCGCCGACCATCCGCGCGTGATCAATGGCTGCTCGGATCTTTTCATCGACGTATTCGGCGAGGCTGGGCGGCATTCGCGTTCAGCTGTCGGCGTTGGATCCTTGCCGGGAAATATCACGGTGGAGATTGAAGCCATTGTCGCGGTTCGCGATTAGGCCGTCGTCTGCTGAAAGCACTGTATGGGTGTACAGTATCGACTTCATCTGCGGTTATCTCACCCATGCATGCCTTGTCATGGCGGCTGTCAAGCGAGCCGGATTGTTGAAGGGCGCACGGGTGGACGATCTAACTCATTGAACCGGTTAGGAAAAATTGGCATCCAACAACGCAATCCGCATTCGCGGCGCTCGCCAGCACAATCTCAAGAACATCGACCTGGACCTGTACACGGGCCAGATGACCGTGGTGACCGGTCCTTCGGGCTCCGGTAAATCGAGCCTCGTTTTCGATACCCTCTACGCCGAAGGCCAGCGCCGCTACGTCGAGACTTTCAGCGCGTATGCGCGGCAATTCCTGGACCGGATGGATCGTCCGCAGGTCGACCGCGTGGATGGCGTGCCGCCGGCCATTGCCATCGACCAGACGAATCCGGTGCGCAGTTCGCGCTCGACGGTCGGCACAATGACCGAGTTGAACGATCACCTCAAGCTGTTCTACGCACGCGCCGCCGAACTCTTCGATAAAAAGACCTCGCATCAGGTCCGGCATGACACGCCCGAAACCATCTACGTGGAATTGCTGGAGCGCACGAAGGCGAACGACCCGCGTATTGCGATTACCTTCCCCGTTGAGCTGCCGGAATCCGCGAGCGACGAAGAAGTCGCGCAGTGGCTTTCCGCAAGCGGCTATACGCGCGTGCAGGCGAAACGGCATCAGGACGGACGGCAGATGCTCGACGTCGTCGCCGACCGGTTCCGTTTGCAGAACACGGAACGCTCGCGAGCGCTCGAGGCCATCGAAGGTGCGTTGCTGCGCGGCACGGGGCGCGTGAACGTTTATGTGCTGCCGGAATCGGGCGAAGAAGCGCCTGAAAAAGCGGACGTTCCGACGTGGCGTTTTTCAACGGGCCTGCACAGCCCGGAGAGCGATATTCGCTACGCCGATCCACAACCCGCATTGTTCTCATTCAACTCGGCGTACGGCGCGTGCGAAACGTGCCGTGGTTTTGGCCGCGTGATCGGCGTGGATC
The DNA here is from genome assembly GCF_001544455.2 of Caballeronia sordidicola. Lineage (GTDB taxonomy): Bacteria > Pseudomonadota > Gammaproteobacteria > Burkholderiales > Burkholderiaceae > Caballeronia > Caballeronia sordidicola. The sequence goes on along the minus strand of NZ_FCOC02000010.1, from coordinate 143,452 downwards.
TCGGCCTTGTGATTCCCGACGAGCGCAAGACCCTGCGCGGTGGCGCGATCAAGACGTTGCAGACACCCGCATGGCAGGAAAACCAGGACGACTTGTTGCGCTATGGCGCGAAGGCGGGTATTCGCCTTGGGGTGCCATGGAGTGAACTGACGCAGAAGGAGCGCGACTGGGTCATCAACGGCTCGCCGGACTGGACGGGCAAGTGGCAGAACCAGTGGTACGGCGTGCAGCGTTTCTTCGATTATCTCGAGTCGAAGGCTTACAAGATGCACATCCGCGTATTGCTGTCGAAATATCGCAGCTATACGAAGTGTCCGGTGTGCGAAGGCGCGCGGCTGAAAACCGAAGCGCTGCTATGGCGTCTCGGCACGAAGGAGCAGGCTGACGCCGTGCTGAATCCGGCTGACCGTTTCCTTCCGGCCGGCGTGGAATGGACGCGTCCGCAACTGGAAGCGCTGCCCGGGCTGACGCTGCATGACCTGATGCTGATGCCTATCGACCGGATTCGACGGTTCTTCGATTCGCTCACATTGCCGAGCACCTTGCTCGACGACGCGCTCAAGCTGCTGCACAACGAAGTCCGCACGCGACTGAAATATCTCTGCGATGTCGGCCTGGGTTATCTCACGCTGGATCGTCAGAGCAGAACGCTTTCGGGCGGCGAAGTGCAGCGGATCAACCTGACCACCGCGCTTGGCACGTCGCTCGTGAACACGCTGTTCGTGCTCGATGAACCGAGTATCGGCCTGCATCCGCGCGATCTGAACCGCATTGTGGAGGCCATGCACCGGTTGCGCGACGCGGGCAATACGCTCGTGGTCGTGGAGCACGATCCGTCGGTGATGCTCGCGGCGGATCGTCTTATCGACATGGGTCCGGGACCGGGCGAACGCGGCGGCTCGATTGTCTATGACGGTTCGCCGAACGACATCGAACACAGCGAAACACTCACCGGCGCGTATCTCGGCGGCCGCAAGCACGTGGCGCACGCGTCGAACTGGCAGCGCCGCGCGGTCGATGCAAAGACGCCGCGGCTCGTGCTCGAAGGCGCGACGGAGCACAACTTGCGCGACGTCACGGTCGAGATTCCGTTGCAGCGTCTGGTATGCGTGACGGGCGTATCGGGCTCGGGTAAATCGACGCTGATTCAGGACGTGCTCGCACCGGCCTTGCTGCGCCATTTCGGCAAGGCGACGGAAACGCCGGGTGCGTTCCGCGCGTTGCAGGGTGCCGACGCGCTGAGCGAAGTCATCTTCGTGGATCAATCGCCTATTGGACGCACGGCGCGTTCGAATCCGGCAAGCTACGTTGGCGCATTCGATGAAATCCGCAAGCTGTTCGCAAAGGCGCCGCTGGCAGCGCAGCGCGGCTACAGCGCGGGCATGTTCAGTTTCAACTCCGGCGACGGACGCTGTCCGACTTGCGGCGGGTCGGGCTTCGAGCACGTCGAGATGCAGTTCCTGAGCGACGTCTACTTGCGTTGCCCGGATTGCGATGGCCGGCGGTATCGGGCGGAAATCCTGGATGTGCAGATCGAGCGCGATGGACGCTCGCTGAGCGTCGCCGACGTGCTCGACCTGACTGTGAGCGAAGCCGTTGCGTGCTTTGCGCAGGACAAGGAAGTGCTGCGCGTGTTGCAGCCCATTGTGGACGTTGGACTCGAATACGTGAAGCTTGGGCAACCCGTCCCCACGCTCTCGGGCGGCGAAGCGCAACGCCTTAAATTAGCGGGATTCCTCGCGGAAACGGCGCAGGCGAGCGGCAACAAGCCGGGGCGCCTGTTCATGTTCGACGAACCGACGACCGGTCTGCATTTCGACGATATCGCCAAGCTGATGCAGGCGTTGAGACGGCTGCTCGAGCGTGGCCATTCGCTGATCGTGATCGAGCACAATCTCGATGTGATCCGCGCCGCCGACTGGATCATCGACCTGGGTCCAGAAGGCGGCGACGCCGGCGGCCTGGTGGTTTGCGTCGGCACGCCGGACGATGTTTCGGCATGCGAACAATCGCATACCGGCAAGGCTCTGCTCGATTATGAAGAAGCAATGGCGCCAGGCGCCGCGCAAAAGCGCGCTTCTGGCGTACCGTTACAACTCGCGGCTGAAGTTGCTGCCGCGCGGCGCGCGTTGCAGGGCGAGGACGTGGTGCGTATTGTCAATGCACGTGAACACAATCTGAAGTCGCTCGATGTGGATATCCCGCACGGCAAGTTCAACGTGATTACGGGCGTATCGGGTTCGGGCAAGTCCACGCTCGCCTTCGATATCCTCTTCCACGAAGGGCAGCGCCGTTATCTGGAATCGCTCAACGCGTATGCGCGTTCCATTGTGCAGCCGGCGGGACGGCCCGAAGTCGATGCCGTCTACGGCATTCCGCCGACCGTTGCCATCGAGCAGCGTTTATCGCGTGGCGGGCGCAAGAGCACGGTCGCCACCACGTCGGAAGTCTGGCATTTCCTGCGGCTTCTGTATGTGAAGCTCGGCATTCAGCATTGCATTCACGACGGCGCGCCGGTCACGGCGCAAAGCGCTGAATCGATCGTCGCGCAGATCCTGCGTGACTTCAAGGGCCAGCATATCGGCTTGCTTGCGCCGCTTGTCGTGAACCGCAAGGGAATCTATACAGACCTCGCAAAATGGGCAAAAACCCGCGGCCATACGCACTTGCGCGTGGATGGCGAGTTCCTGCCGGTCGACCCGTGGCCGAAGATCGACCGGTTCAGGGAGCACACCATCGAGTTGCCGGTTGGCGACCTGATTGTCAGCGTGAACGACGAAGCATCGCTCAGGAAGATGCTCGAGGACACGCTCGAACTCGGCAAGGGCGTGATGCATCTGCTCGCGCCGCTCGACGACCTGCATGGCGCGCTCAATGGCGGCAAGAAGGGCACGAAGCACGTCGGTGAAATCCGCGTGTTCTCGACCAAGCGCGCATGCCCGGTGTGCGGCACGAGCTACCCGGAACTCGATCCGCGCATGTTCTCGTACAACAGCAAGCATGGCTGGTGCCATACATGCGTGGGAACTGGCGTCAAGCTCACGCGCGAGCAGCGCGAGGCGTATGACGACACCTTGCTGTCCGAAGACGTTCGCGGCCGGGAACAGACGATTCCATCGGCGCAACAGGAGCCCGATGACGTCGGCGACCAGCCGTGCCCGGATTGCGAAGGCACGCGCCTGAACGAAGTCGCGCGCGCGGTGACGTTCGGTAATCAGCCGATCACGGAAGTCGGCCGATGGACGGTCAGCGCCACGCGCGGCTGGGTCAACAAACTGAAGCTCAAGGGGCGCGATGCGGATATTGCGCGCGACGTTGTCAGCGAAATCGAAGGACGCCTGCAATTCCTCGAAGAAGTTGGCCTCGGTTATTTGAGCCTCGACCGCGCGGCGCCCACGCTGTCCGGCGGCGAAGCGCAGCGCATCCGTCTCGCGGCGCAGCTCGGGAGCAACCTGCAGGGCGTGTGCTACGTGCTCGATGAACCGACGATCGGACTGCATCCGCGCGACAACAAGATTCTGCTCGACGCGCTCAAGAAGCTCGGCGACAAGGGCAATACGCTGGTTGTCGTGGAGCATGACGAGGACACTATTCGCCGCGCGGATCACATCATCGACATTGGTCCGGGTGCGGGCAAGCGCGGCGGCACGGTCGTGGCGCAAGGCGTGGTCGCCGACCTGTCGGCGCAGCCTGATTCGCTCACGGGCCAATATCTGGCGAACCCGATCCAGCATCCGCTGCAGCCGCGACGCGACGTAAAGACGGCAACCGCAAAACGCGCCGCCACGCCGGAAAACTGGCTCACGGTGCATGGCGCGACGTTGCACAATCTGCGCAACGTCACCGCGAGCATGCCGCTCGGACGCCTGATCGCCATCACCGGCGTGAGCGGTTCCGGCAAGTCGACGCTCGCTCGCGACGTGCTGATGACCAATCTGCTCGATGCCGTCGGGCGCTCGGTGTTGTCGTCGCCGGCTACCCGCCGCGCCCGCAAGACCGCGCAGGCCGATATGCCGGCGCGCAACCGTTCGAGCGTGTTGTCGCGTGAAGCGCCGCGTCCGAAATTCGATGTCACGCATCGTTGGCAAGGTTGCACGGAAGTGACCGGCTTCGAGACCATCGACCGGGTGCTCGAAGTCGACCAGACGCCGATCGGCAAGACGCCGCGTTCGTGCCCGGCTACTTACATCGGCATGTGGGACACCATCCGCAAGCTGTTCGCCGACACGCTCGAATCGCGCGCGCGCGGCTACACGCCGTCGCGTTTCTCGTTCAATACCGGCGAAGGACGCTGCCCGGCCTGCGAGGGCCAGGGCGTGCGCACCATCGCGATGAGTTTCCTGCCGGACGTGAAAGTGCCGTGCGACGTCTGCCACGGACAGCGCTTCAATCCCGAGACGCTGGCGGTGACGTGGCGCGGGAAGAACATCGGCGAAGTCCTGACCATGGAGATCGACGAAGCCGTCGAGTTCTTCTCGGCAATGCAGAGCATCGCGCATCCGCTGCAACTGATGAAGGATGTCGGGCTGGGCTATCTGACGCTTGGCCAGCCGTCGCCTACGTTGTCGGGCGGCGAGGCGCAGCGGATCAAGCTGGTGACGGAATTGTCGAAGGTGCGGGACGACATCGGCCGCCGTGGGCAGAAAGCGCCGCACACGTTGTACGTGCTCGATGAGCCCACCGTCGGGCTGCACATGGCCGACGTTGCAAAGCTGATTCGCGTGCTTCACAGGCTGGTGGACGGCGGCCATTCGGTGGTTGTGATCGAGCACGATCTGGACGTGATCGCCGAGGCCGACTGGGTCATCGATCTGGGACCGGAAGGCGGCACGGAAGGTGGATCGATCGTGGCATCGACCGATCCCGAGACGCTGTCCAGGAATCCGCGCAGCCACACCGGCGCGGCGCTGCGGCCGGTTCTGGAGCGTGGCACGGCAGTTCCGGCCGAGGAAGTTCAGTAACTTTTGTAGGGCAGGAACTTGCCCGATAAAACCACGTTGACCCGGTCCCCCTTGGGATCGGGTTCGCGCTGGATGTCCATCGAGAAGTCGATGGCGCTCATGATTCCATCGCCGAATTCCTCGTGGATCAGTTCCTTGATCGTCGTCCCGTAGACGTTCACGATCTCGTACCATCGGTAGATCAGCGGGTCGGTCGGAACGGCGGTTGGCAGCGAGCCTTTATAGGGCACAATCTGCAACCAGGCGACGGCTTCGTCGGAGAGATCGAAGCATGCGCCGACGACTTCGGCCTGCGCCTTGGAAAAGGTCATCTGCCCCAGGCAGCCGGCCGTCACCCATTCCTTGCTCAAGCCGACTTTCTCCGCCACGTCGGCCCATTTCAGCCCTTTGCTCACCTTGGCGGCGAGAATCATGCGAGTCACTTCGCTGCGATCGGAAATCATGTCTGTCACTCCTCGAGGGTTGCCTGAAGCGAGTGTATCGATCAATCGCGCGGCCGGCTGGCGGACAAAAATACTGCGGGAGGTTCAAGTCATGTCGAAGCCGGTCAGCGATCTCAACACATTGCTTGCATCGATGTCGCCGGAATTGCAGCCGGGCGTCTATGTGTATGCGAGCGTGCCGTTCGACATCGATTTATCCGGCCTGACGCCGGTCGCGACCTTTCGCGAGCGCGAAGGCCTGACGGTCATCGTGGAGGAAGCCGAGGCGTTGAAGGCGGGGTTCGAACCGCTGTTCCGCGCGGCCTGGATCACGTTGACCGTGCACTCGGATCTCCAGGCGGTCGGGCTGACGGCGGCGTTCGCGACCGCGCTCGGAAAGGCGAATGTCTGTTGCAACGTGGTCGCGGCGGCGTATCACGATCACGTGTTCGTGCCTGTCGAGTCGGCCAATGCCGCGATGGCCGCGTTGCGGCAACTTCAACGCGACGGGCTGTGAGATATCGCCTTTGCGCTGGTATGCTGGCGCCCTTATTCCACTGAACATCACCATCGAACCGCAATGGCAACGCAGGACAAAGCAGTCGCATTGAAGAAAATGAAATGGTTCGCCACCGGCCTGTTGCTGGCGGCGGCCGCGCTGTTCGTGCTCGCGAGAAGCCAGCACGAGGCGGGCGCCTGGGCATGGGTCGCGGCTTTTGCCGAAGCGGCCATGGTCGGCGCGCTGGCCGACTGGTTCGCGGTCGTTGCGCTGTTTCGTCATCCGCTCGGTTTGCCGATCCCGCACACGGCCATTCTTCCGGCGAACAAGGCCCGCGTCGCGGACAACCTCGCGGAATTCGTCCGGGATAAATTCCTCGGCACCGACGCGCTGGTCGCCCGCGTGAACACCTTCGATCCCGCGGGCCGTCTCGCCGTATGGCTTGCCGAACCGGCAAACGCGGCGCTGCTGGGCAAGAAGGCGGTCGCGGCGGCAAGCCAGATGCTTGAGTTCATCGACGACGAACGCGTCAAGTCGATGCTCCACGAAGCACTGCGCCGTCGCGCCGGACAGTTCGATCTGGCGGGCGCGGTCGGCGCTTTGCTGTCGACCATGACGGCGGATCGCCGCCATCAGATGCTGCTCGACGAAGGCCTGCGCGAACTCGCGCAATGGCTTGACCGCGAAGAAGTGCAGGGCATTCTCGCCGGGAAGATCATTGAAGTGGCCGGTGAGGAATATCCGAAACTGATCGGCATGCTGGGCTTTGTGGGCCTGAGCGCCGAAGACCTCGGCAACAAGTTTGCCGGCGGCTTGGTGCGTGGCGCGAACAAATGGCTGCATGACATCAGCGACGACCCGGAACACGAGCGACGCAAGGCGTTTGACCGCTCGGTGGAAGGGTTTATAGAGAGGCTGAAATCGGACCCGGCGTTTCGCGAGCGTATCGATCAGCACAAGCGCGAATGGCTCGAACGTCCGGAATTGCGCACCTACGTAAATGGCCTGTGGGACGAATTCAAGGACTGGCTGCGCCGCGATCTTTCCCAACCTGATTCCACCCTGAACAGGAAGGTGACGGGCGCGGCTTCGTCGTTTGCGTCAGCGTTGAGCGACGATCCCGCGCTGCGCGAATCGATCAACGAGCATATGCGCGACGCGCTTCGTTCGCTCGCGCCGGAACTGCGCGAGGGTATTGCCAGGCATATTGCTGCGACCGTACGCAACTGGGATGACGCCACGCTCGTGCGCGACGTGGAACTGAGCGTGGGCCGCGACCTGCAGTTCATCCGCGTGAACGGCACGCTGGTCGGCGGCTTGGTTGGCCTGATCATCCACGCCGTGTCCATGTTGATGGTTTAAGCTTTCGACCAGCAGTGCTCTGATTCTCCTTGACGAGACCGAACATGACGGACCCGAACGCCGCCTTGATCCAGCGTTTCTATGAAGCCTTCCAGCGTTGCGACGCTGAAGCGATGGCCGCTTGCTACGCGCCCGACATCGAATTCAGCGATCCCGTGTTCGGCATGCTGCGCGGCCGAGAAGCCTCCGACATGTGGCGCATGCTGCTCGCGCGGGCAGCCGAGTTTTCGCTGACCTTCGGCGACATCAAAACCATCGGGCAGACGGCGACGGCGAACTGGGTCGCGACCTATCGCTTTTCTCAGACCGGCCGCATGGTCGTGAACCGCATCAACGCGCGCTTCGTGATTCGCGACGGCCTGATTGTCGAACATCACGACAGCTTCGATCTCTGGGCCTGGAGCCGTCAGGCGCTGGGATTGAAGGGTTTGCTGCTTGGGTGGACGTCGCTCGTGCAAAACAGGATTCGGGCGCAGGCGGCGAAGGGTCTCAGAACATACCGGCAGCAACCGAAGACATGACGCGCATCGATTCTCCCGCTCGCGAAGGACGTCTCAACGACGAATGGCTCGAAGCCGAAGGGTTCGGCGGCTTCGCTTCCGGGACGGCGAGCACCGAGCGCACCCGCCGATACCACGCGTTGTTGCTAAGCGCCACGCAACCGCCCACGGGACGCATGGTGCTCGTGAACGGCGTGGAAGCGTGGCTGGAAGATGCATCGGGAAACACCCGCATTCCGCTTACCATGCAGCGCTATGGCGAAGGATCGGTGTGGCCGGACATATCGGCGAGCCTGCTTTCATTCGACACCGAACCGTGGCCCACATGGCGCTTCCAGATCGGCGACGCGCAGACACTCACGGCCGAGGTTCTTGTCGGGAAGGCGAGCGCGCGCACGGTGCTTCGCTGGCGGCTCGATAACGGCGCGCTGACGTTGAAAGTGCGGCCTTTGATGTCGGGCCGCGACTATCATGCGCTGCATCACGAGAATGCCGCGTTCAATTTCGACTACGTTCAAAGTGGCGATCAGATCCGCTGGCAAGCCTATGGCGATGTGCCCGCCGTGGTCGCGGCATCGAATGGATCGTATGTCCACGCGCCCGACTGGTATCGCAACTTCTGCTACACGGTCGAGCGCGAACGCGGCATGGATTTCAATGAAGACCTCGCGACACCCGGCGTTTTTTCCTTCGATTTATTGCGTGGGGATGCGGTGCTCGTGTTGAGTGCGAATGAGGGCGCGGCTGCAAGCGCTGAGGCAACCGCCACGCAAATTGCGGAGACCGAGCGAGCGCGCCGCGCGACTTTTTCCTCCACGCTTGAACGTTCCGCCGACAGCTACGTCGTGGCGCGAAACGAAGGCACCACCATCCTCGCGGGATTCCCATGGTTCACCGACTGGGGCCGCGACACGTTCATCGCAATGCGCGGCTTGTTGATTGCGTCGGGCCGTCTCGGCGACGCCGAATCGATCCTGCTCGAATGGTCCGGCACGATCTCGGAAGGCATGCTGCCCAACCGGTTTCCCGACAGCGGCGGCGCGCCGGAATACAACTCGGTCGATGCCTCGTTGTGGTTCGTGATCGCGGTTCACGACTATCTGGCAACGGGACACGCCGGCGAAAAAACAGTTGAGCGCTTGCGGCAGGCCGTGGATGCAATCCTCGACGGCTACACCAGCGGCACGCGTTATCAGATCGCCGCCGATCCCAAAGATGGCCTGCTGCGCGCCGGCGTTCCCGGCGTCCAACTGACGTGGATGGACGCGAAAGTGGCCGACTGGGTGGTGACGCCGCGCATCGGCAAGCCGGTTGAAGTGCAGGCGTTGTGGATCAATGCATTGCGCGTTGCCGCTGCGTGGAATCCGCGCAGAACCGAAGCGGCCACACGCGCGACGCACGCGTTTCAACAACGTTTCACCGACCCCGCCAGCGGCGCGCTTTACGACGTCGTGGACGTCGACCACGAATCCGGTGAAATCGATCATTCCGTTCGGCCGAACCAGCTTTTTGCGGTGGGCGGCTTGCCGTTTTCGTTGATCGACAACCCGGACAGCGCGCGTGCCATCGTCGACCAATGCGAGCAGCTTTTGCTTACGCCAATGGGCATGCGCACCTTGTCGCCGCAAGACCCCGCTTACAAGGGCCGATACACCGGCACGCCGCTCGAACGCGATGGCGCCTATCATCAGGGCACCGTATGGCCGTGGCTGCTTGGGGCCTTCGTGGAGGCATGGCTGCGCGTGCACGGCAATGACGCAGCGTGCAAGGCGCAGGCCCGCGAGCGCTTCCTGAAGCCGCTGCACGATCATTTGCACCGGGCGGGGCTCGATCATGTCTCGGAAGTCGCGGACGCCGATGCGCCGCATACGCCCGGGGGCACGCCGTTCCAGGCGTGGTCGCTCGGCGAACTGATGCGCATTGAACGCCTGCTTGTTACCGATACCTGACGATTAAAGACGATGCCGCGAGAAACGCGCTAGATTATCGGTCTTACTGTCACGCAAAACCAAAGGACGCACCATGCCGCCACTGCGCGCCACCAAGTCGCTCGATACCATCGAAGGATCGCGTCTTCATTCCACCGACTGTTCGCGCTGGCAACGCTGGGGTCCGTATCTCAGCGAGCGTCAATGGGGCACGGTGCGCGAGGATTACAGCGAGAACGGCACGGCCTGGGACTATTTTCCGCACGATCATGCGCGCAGCCGGGCATACCGATGGGGCGAGGACGGCATTGCGGGATTCAGCGACGACAAGCTCAACTGGTGCGTGTCGCTCGCCATGTGGAACGGTCGCGACGCCATCCTGAAAGAGCGTTTATTCGGTCTGACGAACGCGCAGGGCAATCACGGCGAGGACGTGAAGGAGATTTATTTCTACGTCGACGGCACGCCCACGCATTCCTATATGCGCATGCTGTACAAGTATCCGCACGCGGCTTTTCCCTATGACGATCTCGTTGCGGAAAACGGCCGGCGCGGCGCGGACATGCCCGAGTATGAAGTGCTCGATACAGGAGTCTTCGAGGACAACAAGTACTTCGATGTCCACATCGAATATGCAAAGCATACGCCCGAGGACATCGTGATGCGGGTGACGGTCGAGAACCGCGCGGATCATCCGGCGGTCATCGACCTGTTGCCGCAGATCTGGGCGCGCAACACATGGTCGTGGAAAAACGCGGAGAAGCCATCGCTGAAGTTGCAGTCCGATGCGAAAGGCACACGCGTGATCGCGCATTGCAACGGCCACGCGCCCATGGTCGTGACGGCGCAAGCGCGCGGCGCAACTGTCGACTGGGTGTTCTGCGAGAACGAGACCAACGTCAGGCGTCTTTTCAACTCAGAAGGCGCGGGACCGTTCAAGGACGGCTTCAACGATTACATCGTTCATGGCGAGGAAAACGCCATTCGCCGCGATGCCGGCACGCGCGCCGCTGCGCACGCGCATATTGAAGTGCCCGCGTATGGCCGCTCGATTATCACCCTGCGCTGGCGTCCCGAAGCCGATGCCGATACTGACCGCCAGCCGCTTGATATCGATGCACTGTTCGCCCGCCGCATTGCGGAAGCGGATGCGTTCTACGCTGGCCTGCAGCACGAAATGGACGACGCCGACCAGCGCCTCGTGCAGCGTCAGGCGCTTGCGGGCATGTTGTGGTCCAAGCAGTTTTATATGTTCGATATCACGCGCTGGATGGACGGCGACCCGTTGCAGCCTACGCCACCCGCTGGCCGCAAGCGTGGCCGCGACGCCGACTGGCGGCATTTGTGCAACGCGGACATTGTTTCCATGCCCGACAAATGGGAATACCCGTGGTATGCATCGTGGGATCTGGCCTTTCATGCAGCAGCGTTCGCACTGATTGATCCTGCGTTTGCAAAGCGCCAGTTGCTGCTGCTGGTCAAGGATCGCTACCAGCATCCGAACGGGCAATTGCCTGCTTACGAATGGGCTTTCGGCGACGCCAATCCGCCGGTCCACGCATGGGCCACATGGCGTGTCTACGAAATCGATCGCGCCATTACGGGCAAGACGGATCGCGACTTTCTCGAACTCGTTTTCCACAAGCTGCTGCTGAACTTCTCGTGGTGGGTGAACCGCAAGGACACCGATGGCCGCAACATTTTCCAGGGCGGTTTTCTCGGGCTGGATAACATTGGCATCTTCGACCGGTCGGCGCCGCTGCCAACGGGCGGCCGTATCGATCAATCGGATGGCACCGCGTGGATGGCCGCTTACGCGCTCGACCTGATGCGCATCGCGCTCGAACTTGCGGTCGCGAATCACGTTTTTGTCGATATCGGCGTGAAGTTCTTCGAGCATTTTCTGTACATAGCCGAAGCCGTCAGTTGCAGCGATACCTGCGAAACCGGTCTCTGGGACGAACGCGACGAGTTCTTCTACGACGTGCTGCAACTTCCCGACGGCACCAGCGTGCCGATGCGCATTCGCTCTATCGTGGGCCTGATTCCGTTGTTCGCAGTGCATGTGCTCGAAGAACATCTGCACGGTCACTTGCCTGGATTGCGCGATCGCCTCACATGGTTCCTCGAGCATCGTCCGGATCTGGCGAAGCTCGTGTCGCGATGGGACGAACCGGGCAAGGGCAATAGCCTGCTGCTTTCGGTGTTGCGCGGGCATCGCATGAAAGCGCTGCTCAGGCGCATGCTGGATGAAACCGAATTCCTCTCCGACTATGGCGTGCGCGCGTTGTCGCGGGTGCATCAGGACGAGCCGTTCGTGCTGCAGCATAACGGCGACCGTTTTTGCGTGAAGTATTTGCCCGCGGAATCGGATTCACGTGTGTTCGGCGGCAACTCGAACTGGCGCGGCCCGGTCTGGATGCCGGTCAACTATCTGCTGATCGAATCGCTGTACGAGTTTCATCGATATTACGGCGATGATTTTCGCGTGGAATATCCAACGGGATCGGGCGAAAAGCTTTCGCTGAGCGCAATCGCCGACGAACTCGCGAAGCGCCTGACACGCCTGTTCCTGAAGGACAAGAACGGCCGGCGTCCGGTGATGGCTGCGTACCCGCAATTGCAGGCGGATCCGCGTTCGGATGATCTCGTGCTGTTTCACGAGTATTTTCACGGCGACACGGGGCGCGGCGTGGGCGCGTCGCACCAGACCGGATGGAGCGGGCTGGTTGCATTGCTCCTGCAGCCGCGCGTGACCGACGTAGCGGGCAGCATGCCCGTTGGCGGCGCGGCTGTTCCTCAGGAAGCCGAGCTCGTGACGAAGTAGTTACTCGTTGCAGAGCATCAGCACTTTTTCGGCATCGGTGCAGGCGCGCCTGGGTGCGCGCTGTGTCACCGGCGGGGTGCTGGCCGATGCGGTCTTCTTGATGCACGCGCGCAAATGCTTTTCTATCGGCGGATAATATTTCCATCCCCGGCTCAAGGGCGGCAGTTCCAGCTTCACTTGCTTCCATTTCGGATGACCGTTGGCTTGCAGTTCATCGAAGTGAGTACAGAGCGAATCCGCGAACTGCGTCATTGCTCCAACCGTACCGCGCAGGTTGTAGTCGTAGGTCACGAGGAACGCCTTCACCGTCAGTGTCGGCGAGTCTTCCTTGATCCAGTTCGGATAGCTCGTCGTGCGGATCGTCGCCGGAAAATAGGTCTGCTCGGCGCGCGCCGTCTCGGGTACTGACGGATCGAGCTTGAGCAGCTTGATCTGGCTCAGCAACTCCGGATTCAGATCCTGAAAAAGCTTCGCCGGCTGACCCGCGACGATGATCGCCACGTCGAGCTTGCGAACGATCAGCTTGGCGAGCGCGTCCTCATTGCTGTAGTGCTGCGCCTGCGCTTCCGGAATAGGCTGGTTGAACATCAGCTTGTAGAGCGTGGTTGCCGATTGCGCGGTGCCGCTTCCGATCAGTCCCACGCTGATGTTCTTGTCCTTGATCTCGTGGATGTAGTTGATCGGCGAATCGGAACGGACCACGAAGTAGATCTCTTCGTTATAGAGCGGCATGATGAGGCGCAGCGGCTCAATGATCTTGCCCGCTTCGGCGTTGCCGGCTTTCGCCATATCCAGATAGGCCTGGTACACGTCCGATTGCACGAGCGCGAATTTCACGCCCGGCTCGTAACGCATGCGTTGCACGTTCTCGGCGGAGCCCTTCGACGCCAGCACGTCCAGGCTCATGTTGATGGGATCCGCGACCCATTTCGCCAGGTCCTGGCCGATCTGGATATAGGTGCCGCGTTCAGGTCCGGTGACGATCTTGTAATCGGCTTGCGCGTGGGCGCTGCCCACGAAGCCCGAGAGCCCGAGCAGGGCGACGAGCATGAGTACGGTCTTGCGCATGATGTCGTGTGAGTCTTTTTAATGTGTTTGGCTACGTTTATTGCACGCATTGATCAGTGTGGCTCGCGTCTCCTGGCACGGCCGTTTTGTCTCCTCCAGGTCTCCTTGTTTGATCGTGTACTTCTCGTATGCCGTGCGTCTCAGGTCTATTGCGATTGAGAAGGTGGCTTCTGCGATTGCCCCTTGGTCCAGCCGGATTCGAGGATCGCGCGCTCTTCGGCGTCGGGATCCGTGGTGTTGCGGACGGGCGCGGCCGAGGTGGACGGTATCGACGGCTGGACCACTGCCGCACGCACGGGAGTCGACTCGGTGACGGGCGCGGGCTGATTCGCGGTGCGAGACGTTGCGGTGTCCACCGACGGTGTACGGACGGCCGCCGGTGCGGCAGGTGACACAGCGCGTACGGTCGCCGCTTCCGGGCCATCGGGCATCGGAATGAATGTCGATGTTGAAGGCAAGGACGCTGGTTGAGACGCCGGCACATATCTGGATGAAGCCAGCGGCGCATGCGATCCCGTGCTCACACGCGTCGAGTCCGAGGCGACCGGCGCCGGTTGTGTAGTGGCTGTCACCGTGGCGGGCATGACGGGGATGGGACGCGATTGCACGGCAGGCGGCGGCACAACTTTTCGCGCAGGCGCGGGTATTGATGCCGTCGCGGCGCCGGGGTGTTGTCCCGCGACAAACGCGGGTGAAGTCGCCGTTGCCAGCGGCGTAGTTCCACCTGATTTCGGCGCAGCATGCGCCGTCGCGGGCGGCGTCTTGTTCAGCCAGCCCGAACGCGTGATCGCGTGCTCGACAAGCGTTTGTGCTTCGACATTGCTCGCATCGATTGCCAGCACGTCACGCGCATTCTGGCGCACGCATATCCACGAGCCCGTTGCCTCGCAACCGCGCGCTGTTTGCAGAAGGCTGTCGCGGGTGTGCTCCAGGCTCGCAAGCTCGGACTGGGTGCGCTGGATGTTGCCCGCGCCCAGTTGCGCCGCCGGAATCCTGGAGAAACGGCGGCGGGCGGTGCTCAGGTCGCCGCGTTCCATGGCGTCGCGCGTGGCCTGCAGATTGTCTATGGTCGCCGCCGGTATGGCTACGACCGTGGGCGCCGCGGCGGCCGGCGTCTGCGTCTGCGCTGCCGGTTTTGCCGGCGGTGCGGCCGCGAAACGGTTTACAGCCGCCGATTCCGGCGCGGACGCGCCTTGCGCTGCTTTCATATCGATGGCGCCATAGGCACTGTGACCGGTTGGCGCCGGCGTGCTTGTGCCTTCACGCTCGCCAGTTTGCGAATAAATCACGCCACCGGCGATCAATGCCAACATGACAGCGGCAAGCGTGATGCTCTTCGAGTTGTCCCAGCGATGCTCGCCGGTCCCGGCGAGTTCGGCTTCTTCAGGCAGACTGGGATAGGGCGAGGGCGCCGCCAGCGATCCCCGGCGCGCCACGAGCGGCAGGCGCAGTCCGTTTGAGAACGTTGCGGTCTTCCCGGCCACGATGGAGCCGCCGCCGTGATCGGCGCCGCAATGCGGGCATGTCTCGGCGTCGTCTGGCATGGAATTGCCGCAACGCATGCACGTCGCGGATTTGACAGAAGAGGGAAAGAAAAGACGGGCCATGCGAAAAACCTCCCGGGACACAAGGGTTGTCCATACCGCTTGCGCGTCCGGTTAATTCAGACGAATCGGCGCTCGTACGATGATATTGCTTCGGACTCCCTAGGCTGGACATGCGCCAAGCGAGCCGGAACCAATATGTGACATCTCCGCGATGCCGTCAACACATCGTCCATGACGTCGTCCATACGCGGCTGGCGCGCGAACACGGCCGGTAAATGCCCGTGCTGGCTTTGTCGCGCAAGGCGCGCATCGACATGTAAAAGCGACCTGCGGATTCGTCGTCAGCGAGCTAGGTTCTGTCCGATTACGCCGGCTCGGAGCAACGCCATGCGTTGCGCAGCACGCAAATGTGCGCGGTCAAAACTGGATTTTTTTTCAGAGGCATGCGCTGGAGGGGAAGGTGTAGACGTGCGCTCGTGGAGATTCCGCACACGAATGGATCGGCGTTCGGGGCAGCAGTCGACCGCCGCCCCGAAGCCTGGAACAACTTTATTTGCTCAACTGCAGCTTGCCGTCGATACGACGATTCAGGCCAAGCGGGTTTTCCGTCTTGAGCGCATCGGGTAACAGTGCATCGGGCATGTCCTGATAGCTCACTGGGCGCAGGAAACGATCGATGGCGAGACTGCCGACCGACGTGGAACGTCCATCGGCGGTGGATGGAAACGGACCGCCATGGACCATTGCGTGGCCCACTTCCACACCTGTGCCGAACCCGTTCACGAGAATCCGCCCCGTACGGCGTTCGAGTGCGGGCAGGATCTTGGCGGCATCGGCGTAGTCGGCTTCATCGATGTGCAGTGCTGCCGTCAACTGACCTTCCAGTTCTTCGATCAGATCGAACAGGGTGGCAAGGTCAGGGCAACGCACGATCAGCGAAGCCGCGCCGAAGATCTCTTCCTGCAATTCCGCGTTCGCGCGAAATGCTGCGGCAGTCGTCGAGAACAGCGCCGCTTGCCCCTGCGTTGCGCCCTTGGCTTCGCCGCCGCGCGCGAGCGTCTTGACATCGCTGTGTTCGGCCGTCTTGCCGAGCGCCGATACATACGCGCGGTGAATGCCCGGCGTCAGCATGGTCGCCGCGGGAATATCGGCGAGCGCGGCCGAGGTTGCTTGAATGAAAGCGTCGAGATCGGGTCCATCGACCGCGAGGACCAGTCCCGGGTTCGTGCAGAACTGACCGGCGCCCAGGGCGAGCGAGCTTGCGAACGCCTTGCCGATTGCCGCACCGCGATTCTTCAGCGCGTTCGGAAAAAGCAGGACAGGGTTGATGCTGCTCATTTCCGCGTAGACGGGGATGGGTTCGCGACGCGCGGCCGCGAGCTTCATCAGCGCCGTGCCGCCTCCGCGCGAGCCGGTGAAACCGACTGCCTTGATGCGCCGGTCCGACACCAGACCCTGGCCAATATCCCGGCCGCTATCGAAGAGAAGGGAGAACGTGCCTTCAGGCAAGCCGCAATCCGCGACCGCTTTTTGCACGGCCGCGCCGACCAGCGCCGACGTACCCGGATGCGCCGAGTGCGCCTTCGCGATCACGGGGCAACCTGCGGCGAATGCGGAAGCGGTGTCGCCGCCAGCCACCGAGAACGCCAGCGGAAAATTGCTCGCGCCGAATACGGCGACCGGACCGAGCGGCACGTAACGCAGGCGCAGGTCCACGCGCGGCAGCGGCTGACGCTGCGGCTGCGCCGGATCGATACGCACGCCAAGGAAATCGCCTTCACGCACGACTGCCGCGAACATGCGCAACTGGCCGACAGTCCGGCCGCGCTCGCCTTCAATGCGCCCACGCGGCAAGCCGCTTTCCGCGACACACCGCTCGATCAGCACATCGCCGATATCAAGGATGTTCTGCGCGATCGTTTCGAGGAATCTGGCGCGTGTCTCGAGCGGCAATTCGCGATACACATCCGACGCTGCCCAGGCAAGCGCGCATGCGTCTTCAAGCTGCGCCAGCGTCGCGCCACCAAAGGCCGGGGCGAGCGGTTCACCGGTGGCCGCATCGACGCCCTTGATCGCGCCGTTCGTGCCGTGAACACTCTGTTTGCCGATCAACAGATCGCTGGAAATTTCCATGATGATTCGAATCCTTGGATAGTGTCAGTGTGTAAAGAGGCGTGGATGCATGCGTCATTTGCCCCAGCTCAGGACGAGCGGGTCGAGCCGGCGTGCGACTTTAAGAAGGCCGGCGCGCGTGGCGGGGTGCATCGGCGCGAATGGGTGGCGCGTTGCGTCCGAACGGATCACGCCGCCTTCCATCATCAGCGTCTTGCAGGCTGCAAGGCCGCACTGGCGGTTTTCGTAATTGATCAGTGGTAGCCACTGCTCGTAAAGGTCGGCGGCGCGTTCCGTGTCGCCGGCCGTGTACGCATCGACAATCTTGCGGATACCGTCCGGATAGCCGCCGCCGGTCATTGCGCCGGTTGCGCCTGCATCGAAATCCGGGATCAATGTGATCGCTTCCTCGCCATCCCACGGGCCCACGACCGCGTCGCCGCCGAGTTCGATCAGTTCACGCAGCTTGGATGCCGCCTGCGCCGTCTCGATCTTGAAGTACGAGACGTTCTGCACTTCCTTCGCGAGCTTGGCAAGGAAGGGCGCAGAGAGCGGCGTGCCGGCGACGGGCGCATCCTGAATCATGATCGGGATATCGATTGCGTCTGAAACCCGGTCAAAGAATTCGTAAATGCCGCGCTCGCCCACGCGGATGGTCGCGCCGTGATATGGCGGCATGACCATGACCATCGCGGCGCCCGCGTCCTGCGCCGCGCGGCTGCGGGCCGCGCAGACGTCGCTGCTGAAATGGGTGGTCGTCACGATCACCGGCACGCGGCCGGCCACGTGTTCGAGCACCGTTTTCTGCACGGCGGCGCGTTCGTCGTCGGTGAGGGCGAACTGCTCGGAGAAATTGGCGAGGATGCATAGGCCGTGCGATCCGGCGTCGATCATGAAATCGATCGCGCGGCGCTGGCCGTTCAAATCAAGCCGTCCGGCGGAATCGAAGACGGTGGGCGCGACCGGGAACACGCCGCGATAGATCGGTTGGGTCATGAAAGTCTCCAATTCTGATTTGGGGCCACTATAGGGCGAGCGTGCTGGCGTTGTATAGTGAAACCTTTCCATCTCGTGATCGCTTTCGCGACTCACCCAAAACCTTCCGGTTATCGCCATGAAATCGACGCTGGACGTATTGATGAGCCGCCTGCGCATGAAGCAGCTTCAACTGCTCATTGCGCTTGACGATCACAAGTCGCTGCACAAGGCATCGAGCGCGATGTCGATGACGCAATCCGCCGCGAGCAAGGCGCTTGCCGAACTCGAATCCATGCTCGAAGGGCCGCTGTTCGAGCGCGCGAAGAAGGGGCTCGTGCCGAACCAGTTCGGGCATTGCGTGATCCGCTACGCGCGGTTGCTCGCGGCCGACCTGACCGCGTTGTGCCAGGAAGTCGCGGATATTCGCTCCGGCACGGGCGGGCGGCTGGCGGTAGGCGCCATCATGGGATCGGTGCCGGATCTGGTCGTGCCGGTCCTGAACAGTTTGCAGGAGAGCAACCCGGGGTTATCGATAGAAATCGTCGAGGACACGAGCGCGCGCATGCTGTCGCTGCTCGATGAAGGACGCCTGGATCTCGTGGTCGGCCGCTCGATCGTGAGCGACGAGCCGTCGAAGTATCACTATCAGCCGCTTGGGGACGAGCCGTTGTCGGTGGTGGTGGGTTACGACCACCCGCCGTTTCCTTCCGGTGACCTGAGCTTTGCGGACCTCGCCGGGCACAGGTGGGTGACATACCCGAGCGCAATGCCCATGCAGGCGATGCTCGCGCGCGAGATGGACCTGGCCGGCGCGCAAGTGCCGATGAGCGCGATTTCCACGGCGTCGACCTTTGTCACAGTGACTTTGCTTCGATGCAGCGCCGACCTGGTTTCGGTGTTGCCCGCGGGCGTGGCCCGGGTTTTTTGCGAGCATGGGATGCTGCGTATCGTGCCGATCGGGTTCAAGTCGAAGTCGCAGACCTTCGGCATCGTTACGCGCCGTGTAGGCGTATTGTCGCCAATGGGCAGGCAATTCGTTCAGATGGCGCTGGCGCACGGGCGGGCGGTGGAGGGTTGAAGTCTTAGCGCGGCACGCGTTCTAAGCATAGAAGTTTTATGTGGTTCCAGTATTTTTCCTTTTGTTTAACATCGTGTGGCTAGTAGCTTGTTGCTGCTGGACTATGGACAAAAGGAGTCTTCCACCCATGGCAGAAGTATTCGCCCGCGGGTCATCCGTTCTCCATGCCGCCGATGATCGCGATGCCGATGTGCTGCCGCCGATCGCCCGCAAAGCCAACCATGCCGCCGCGCTAGCGCCGTGGCTGCGCTATGTGTCCTGGGGCATGCCCGTCTTGTTGCTGATCGTATGGGAACTGTTCGCACGTCTCGGCGCGTTGTCGCCGAACGTGTTGCCGGCGCCATCGAAGGTCGCGCTCACGGCATTCCAGCTTGTCAAGGAAGGGCGTCTTCTCGGCGATATGGCGGTCAGCCTGCTGCGCGCCGCAACAGGATTCGTGATCGGCGGGTCGATTGGTTTTGCGCTCGGTACAGCTGTCGGCTTTTCAAAAGTCGCGGAGGCTTTTCTGGACCGCAACGTGCAGATGCTGCGCGCCATTCCGTTTCTCGCCGTGTTGCCGCTGGTGATCGTATGGTTCGGCGTGGGCGAGGCGGGCAAGATCTTTCTCGTCTCGCTGGGCGTGATGTTTCCCATTTATATCAACACGGTGCTAGGCATTCGACAGGTCGATCCCAAGCTGATCGAACTTGGCCGCGTGCTCGGGCTGTCGAACCGTACGCTGATCCGCCGCATCGTATTGCCGGGCGCGTTGCCTTCGGTGCTGGCCGGCGTTCGTTATGCGCTCGCCACCGCATGGCTCGCGCTGGTCGTGGCCGAGACGATTGCGACCAGCACGGGTATCGGTTTTCTCGCCATGGACGCACGCGAATTCCTGCGTACCGATGTGATCGTGATGACCATTGTGATCTATGCCGTGATCGGCGTGCTGGCCGATGCGTTCGCGCGCTTCCTCGAGCGCCGCTTGCTGTCGTGGCACGTGAACTTTGCAAAGGCTCCGCGCTCATGAATGCACCGTCGACACCATCGGGCGCGGCCGTCGTCGTTCGTAACCTGCGACGCTTGTATGGCAAGCGTGTTGTGATCGATAGTCTGAATCTGCGGATCGAACGCGGCGAATTCGTCGCGCTGCTCGGCGAAAGCGGCTGTGGCAAAACCACGTTGCTGCGGGCGCTGTCGGGACTCGATCCCGTTGATGGCGGTTCTATCGACGGGCCGCGCCTGCCTGCCATCGTGTTTCAGGAACCGCGCCTGCTGCCATGGGAAACGCTTGAGCAAAACGTCGCGCTTGGTCTCGCGCCTGGTCCGCAAAGCCGTGCCGCCGCACAAGCCGCGCTCGCGGAAGTGGGCCTTGGCGAACGCCTCGAAGACTGGCCGCGCAATCTGTCTGGTGGTCAGGCGCAGCGCGTTGCCCTCGCGCGTGCGCTTGTGCAGGAGCCCCAGTTGCTGCTGCTCGACGAACCTTTTGCCGCGCTCGACGCGCTCACGCGAATCAGGATGCAGCGGCTGGTGAAACATCTGATAGAACGCCATCAGCCCGGTGTGTTGCTCGTCACGCATGACGTCGATGAAGCCATCGCGCTCGCCGATCGCGCGTTGATCATGCGTGACGGTGCGATTGCCGCCGAGTATCGGGTGACGGAACAGACCAGGGCGGCCTTGCGCGACACGCTGCTCGCGCAACTCGGTGTTGACGCCGATACTGCTGCTCATTAGCCCATTCAACTTGTTTCACTGTCGCCTCTCGCCCGCAAAAACGCCGGGCGCGATCCCGTTCACCCGTTCCAGATAGAACCGCCATGTCAATTGCAAGCAAGTCTCCGTGGTCCCGCCGCCGTTTTCTTCAAAGCACCGTCGCTGCATCGGCGTTGGCAACCGGACTCGCTGCGTGCGGCAGCCGCAAGACCGATACCGTGCGCCTTGGATGGGGACTCGGCGGCCTGCCGATGCTCGCGAAGGTCCGCGGCGAATTCGAAAAGACGCTGGCCAGGGACAACATCAAGGTGCAATGGATCGGACCGTTTCCGAATCACGCGCCGTCGCTCGCCGCTGTGACCGGCGGCAGCGCGGACTTCAGTTTCGGCGGCAGCACGACGCCCGCGCTCGCGGCCATGATCGCGGGTTCGCCACTTGTGTTCACGCAGTTTTGCGTGGTCGATCCGCGTAGCACGGCGATCATTGCGAAGGATGGGTCGGGTATCGATAAGGTCGAGGATCTCGTCGGCAAGACCGTTGCGGTGAATCGCTCGGGACTTGGAGAATTCCTGCTGGTGGCCGCGCTCGAAAAGCACAAGGTGCCGCGCGATGCCGTGAAGATGGTGTACCTCAATCCGCCCGATGCAGCGCCGGCGTTCTCGCAAGGCAAGATCGATGCATGGTCCATGTGGAGTCCCGGCGTCGATATTGCGCGTGCGAACTACAAAGGCCATAACATCTTCCTGGAAGGGCGCGACCTGGATTTCCAGATCGATTTCAACTCGTACGTGACCACGCGCAAGTTTTCGGAAGACAACGCCGATATCGTGAAGGCGGTGAACGCAGCTTATCAGCAGGAGGCGAAATGGGCGTCGGACAATTCGCAGGAAGCCGAGACCATTGCGCAGCAGCAAGGTCATTACAGCGACGAGGTCCGCAATACGCTTGCGGGCATGAAGCGCAAGTTCAACATGCATGGCGTCGCCGATAAGGCCTTTGTTCAGGACCTGCAGAAAGCGGCGGACTGGCTCGCGGCACGCAGCGTCTTGCCGCAGAAGATCAACGTATCGGACTATCTCGCGAAGGTGTGATGATCCGGGCAGGAATCCTGCCCGGATCATTGGTTTCACAGTGCCTGAATCAGGCGTGGACCGTCTCCCGTTCCTCCACGGCGCCCGCGCTTTCTTCTTTCGCCACGGCGGCACGCACGAGCGGCAAAAGATCGCGTCCATAAGCAAGCGCGTCTTCAAGCGGATCGAAACCGCGAATGAGGAACGTCGAGATCCCAAGACGGTAGTACTCGATCAACGCTTCGGTCACTTGCGCGGGCGTACCCACCAGCGACGTGGAATTGCCCGCCGCTTTTGTCAGCGCGGCGATCCCTGTCCACAACCGTTTATCGACTACCGTGCCTTTCGCCGCTTCGGCGAGCAGACGCTGAGAACCGATGTTTTTCGGCTCGCTCGGACGGCGCGTGAAGTTAGGATTGCTCGTTACCACTTGTTTCGCCCGTTCCAGGATGGATTCGGCGCGCGCCCACGCAGCATCCTCCGTGGCGGCAATGATCGGCCGCAGCGAGAGACTGAAGCGGATTGCATGCTCGCGTCCATGCACACGGGCCGCGGCACGCACGCGTTCGATGGTCTCGGCGACTTGCGCAAGCGACTCGCCCCAGAGCGCGAACACGTCTGCATGTTTGCCTGCAACCTGTATGGCGGCTTCCGACGATCCGCCGAAATACACCGGCAGGTGGGGCTTTTGCACAGGGCGGATCAACGAGCGATGGCCACGTACCTTATAAAACTCGCCATCGTGATCGAATGGTTTTTCGCTTGTCCACGATTGCTTGACGACGTCGAGATATTCGTCGGTGCGCTTGTATCGGTCGTCGTGTTCGAGGAAATCGCCGTCGCGTTGCTGTTCCGTATTGTCGCCGCCGGAAATGATGTGGACCGCCGTGCGTCCCGCGCTGAAATGATCCAGCGTCGCGAGCTGGCGTGCGGCGAGTGTCGGCGCAACAAAGCCTGGCCGATGCGCAAGCAGGATACCCAGCCGCTTCGTCTGCTGCGCCACGAACGATGCGATCTGAAAGCCGTCCGGCGACGCACTCGAATGCGCAATCAGCACGCGGTCGAAACCGCCGTATTCATGCGCCTGGGCAACTGCCGCGATGTACGGCGGATTGACTGCGGGTCCTTGCGGCAAGTGGATTTCGCTCGATTCCTGATGACTGACATAGCCGATGAATTCAACGCTCATGATGACGTTTCCTCAAAAATAGTATTGAAGCGTGGCGAATGCGGTACGGCGAATGCTTTTCGGCAAATGCGCGCCGGGTTGTTGTGCAAGCGCGAACAGAGGGTCATGAGGGGACCCGTCAGTGCGCGGTGAATTGGGTATCGAAGCTTGGCGTGACATCGAGCGTGGTCTTGATCACGCCCGCGCGAACGTACAGGTCGGCGGTGCGTTGCTGTTCGGCGATCACGGCTTTGTCGATCACGATCGGCTTCAACTGCGCGCGCTGATAAACGACCTTGAGCACATCGACCGGCAAGTGCGTCACGCGCGACTGGATTGCCGCGACTTCATCCGGATGCGTCAACGCCCAGCGCTGGCCTTCCGCCACGCGATGCACGAAGTCATCGATTTGCGCGCGCTTGGTTGCAAGCGATGCATCGGTTGCGGCCTGAAAGCTCAGACCCGACGAGAGGCCCACGCCATTCGCCACGCTGCGGTTCTTGTCACGCAATTCGCCGAGCGCAACGTAAGGGTCCCACGTGGACCATGCGTCCACGTTGCCTGATTCGAGTGCCGACTTGGCGTCGGCAGGCTGCATGTATTGGAACGTGACGTCGGAGAGCTTGATGCCCGCGCGTTCCAGCGTGGCGACGGCAAGGAAATGGCCGATCGACCCGCGTGTGGTTGCAATGCGTTTGCCCTTCAGGTCGGCCGCGCTTTTGATCGGCGAGCCTTCCGGCACGAGGATCGCAAGGTCGACAGGTTGAGAGCGCGTGGCGGCCACGGCGCGAACGCGTGCGCCTGCCGCGTAAGCGAAGATCAACGGCGCGTCGCCCAAACCGCCGACATCGATTGCGCCTGCATTCAATGCTTCACCCAGCGGCTGTGCTGCGGGAAAGTTGAACCACTCGATCGTGTAAGGGACGTCTTTCAACTGTCCCGATGCCTCAAGAATGCCGCGCGTCTGCAACTGCTGGTCGCCGACTTTCAAAACGGTTTCGGCGTTCGAGACAAGCGGCGCGAGCGCCGTGAAAGCAGTCAGGGCGGCGCTAAGCAGAAGACTGCGTCGTTTCATGAATCATCCATGCAAGAGAAAAGATTCACAATACGGATCGCCGGGACATTAGACAAACGCATAGTTCTGCTTTGCTAATCGTCGCTCTTGGAATGACGCGCGTCACGCCCGCGCGCGTCATTCCTTTTACTTCAGATCACGAAAAAGCCGTGCGTGCCGTCGCGTTCCAACTGCGCGACGAGGCCGTATTCCCATTCGAGATACGCGTTCATTGCTTCGTGCGGCCCGTCGGTGCCTTCATACGGCCGCCTGTATCGATCGATGCGCGGCGAAGCCAGACGTGTCTCGCCTTTTTCGAGCGGCAGGCCGGCCGCAATCCATGACGCCGTGCCGCCCTCAAGCAGCAGGACAGGCTTGCCGGTCAGCGCCGCAACCTCGGGGCCGGCGTAGGCTGCCAGCGCGCTTGATGCGCAGGTGACGACGTATTGCTTCGCGTCCGGCAATGCGGGCAAGTCTTCGGGCAGCCGCGAGCGCACGGCCCACCATGCGCCCGGAATGTGTCCCTTCACATGATTCGCGCTTGCGGTGAAGTCGAGCACGATCGTCTGGCTCGATGGATCGTCCAGCAGCTTGGAGAGATCTTTCGCGGTGATCGCCGGAAGGGCGGAGGGCTGCGGTTTTGCACCGCGCCACGGGCCGTGTTCGGTGAGCGGGGCGCTGCTTGCGTCATCGATCACATAAACGTCGTTGTTCATCTGCGCGAGCCACGACGCCGTCATGTTGGCGCGCACGCCGTCGTCGTCGAAGAGCACGATGCGCGCGCCGCGAACGGGCGCGAACATCTCCGTTTCCTGCACGAGCTGGCCGCCCGGCGCGCCTTGATAACCGGATGCGTGCGCGTGTTCGTATTCGCCCGGCGTGCGCACATCGAAGCGATAGGTCGTGCGGTTCGTGTCTTGCGCCCAGCGTTGCGCGTCGGCGTAGGTCGTGCGCTTGACACCGGCGCGATCCGCCACCGAACGCGCCGATTCCCGCGACGCTTCATGCAGTGCTTCGTCCGCGCGGCCGTCGGTGGCGGCGAACTGCGTGGCGCTGCCATGCGCGAGCGTCTGGCCTGCAAGCAGCCAGCCGATCGTGCCGTTACGCAATGCCGATACAGGATTGGGAAGCCCCGCATTCACGAGCGACTGCGTACCGATAATGCTGCGCGTGCGCCCCGCGCAATTCACGATCACGCGCGTCTTCGGATCAGGCGCGAGCGCGCGTGCGCGCAATACGAGTTCAGCGCCCGGCACGCTGATGCTGCCGGGAATGTTCATCGTCTGATATTCGTCGTAGCGGCGGGCGTCCAGCACGACGACATCCTCGCCGCTTTTCAGCAAGGCATTGACGGCTTCGGCCGATAACGCCGGCGTGTGCCGCTTCGCTTCCACCAACTCGCCGAACGCCTTGCTCGGGACGTTGACGTCGCGAAAGACTTCGCCGCCAGCACGTTCCCAGCCTTTCAGCCCGCCGTCGAAAACTGACACATCGGTATAACCGAGCGCTTCGAAACGGCGCGCCGCGCGTGGTGCGAGACCTTCGCCGTCATCCAGAAGCACGATCGGTACGCTCTGGCGCGGCAACTTGGTGAAGGCATCCAGCTCGATCTTCGAAAGCGGAAAATTCGCGGCAAACAGCGGATGGCGCTGCGCGTGCGGATCTTCTTCGCGTACATCGAGGAAGGCGATTTCGCGCTTTGAAATAAGGGCTTCGCGCACGTCGTTGAAACTGCGCAGAGGGGTGGCGCTCATGAATGAAGTCGTTCCTTCGAGAGGTTCCAGAGATTGGGAAGCGTGTCGTTGGTGTAGCCGGAGACGAACGGTTTCGGCGGACCATCGGCGGGATAGACATGCCGCGAAATGCTGCCGATATTCGCACCGTACACGTGGATGCTGATCGATACGCGGTCATCGAACGCATTGCTCACGCGATGAATATCGCCAATGTGCGGAGACACCGCTGCGACCGCGCCGCGTTCGAGCAGCGCGTCCTCGCCTTTCGTGATCAGCGCGCCATGGTCATCGCGAACGTAGGAACGCGCGAGCTCGGCGCCGCGCAATACGCCCACGAGTCCCCAGACCGTGTGATCGTGAACCGGGGTTTGCTGCCCCGGTCCCCAGACGAAGCTGACGACCGAAAAGCGCTGGCGCGCATCGGCGTAGAGCAGAAATTGTTGATACCGGTCAGGCGACGGTTGCGCGTAGGCATCGGGCAGCCAGTCATCTTCAGCGATCAATGCGCCAAGCAATGCCGCGCCGCGTTCGAGCAATTGCGCTTCGGGCAAACGGTCATCGACAAGCTGCGCAATCTCGCCGATAAACCCCCGCAACTTTTCAAGCGGCATGTGCAACCCGCGATGTCAGCTCGCGGGTGAGCGGGATCAGTTCGCGGCCATAGTCGAGCGCGTCTTCGAGCGGATCGAAGCCGCGAATCAGGAATGTGGTGACGCCCAGCGCGTGATACTCGGCCAGCGTTTCTGCAACTTGTGAAGGCGTGCCTACGAGCGCTGTTGAATTCGAACGTCCGCCAATTTCTTTTGCGACACCGGTCCAGAGGCGGTCATCGGCGCGCACGCCGTCTCCCGCCGCCGCGAGCAGGCGGCGCGCGCCTTCGCTCTGCTGAGGCGTCGCTTCGCCCAGACCTTGTTGCGCGCGCAGCCGCCGTGTTTCTGCGAGGATATGGTCGGCGCGTTCCCATGCGGCCTTTTCGGTGGCCGCGAGAATCGGCCGGAACGATACCGAGAAGCGCACGTCACGCCCGTGTTTGGCCGCTTCGGCGCGAACGCGTGTCACCTGCTCGTGAACCTGATCCTTCGACTCGCCCCAGAGCGCGTACACGTCCGCATGCTTGCCAGCCACTTCAAGGGCTGGCGTCGATGCACCGCCGAAGTAGATCGGCACGTATGGCGCCTGTTTTGGCTTGACTTCGGAGAACGCTTGTTCGAAGCGGTAATAGCGGCCTTCGTGATCGAAGGGTTTTGATTCGGTCCAAACGCGGCGCAGCACATGCAGATATTCGTCGGTGCGGGCGTAGCGTTCGTCGTGCGAAAGAAAGTCGCCGTCGCGGCGTTGCTCAACATCGCTGCCGCCCGAGATGAAGTGCACCGCAAGGCGGCCGCCGCTCAACTGGTCGAGCGTCGCGATCTGGCGTGCGGCAAGTGTGGGCGCGACAAATCCCGGACGATGCGCAAGCATGAAATGAATGCGCTCCGTGACGCCGGCCGCGTAGGCGACCGTCAGCATGGCGTCGGGGCTGGTCGACTGATAGGGGACGAGAATGCGATCGAAGCCGGCTTTCTCGTGGGCCTGCGCGAAGTCGCGCGTGTAGCCAATATCGACAGCCGGGCCGCGCGCCAGATGGGTTTCCGAGACCTTGTGCTGCTGGATCATGCCGATGAATTCGACGCTCACGAATGACGCTCCTCGCTAAATGACACTGACAGGCAGTGCGCGAAGAAATGCTTCATGACGCCTGCCGATTGCCTTGAAGGCTAACATCGGCATATGCGAATCTTAAATATCGATCCGAGCTAAACATATCGGAAAGGTAGGGTTGGCAGAACGCAGACCCTCCTAGTATTCACGCTCCTTCAAGCGCCTTTCCTTGAACTCGATTTTGCGCTGGCCGGCGAGCGGGCTTTCCAGCGAAGGGTGGTCTCGCTGCCCACGACTTCATCCATTGCCGATGCAATCAGCTCGACCCGTTCCTCGCGCGTGAAGCTGGAATATGCAACGCCGTCCACCACGCCATGTTTCTTGAGCAAATGGATGGCGGCCGAGCGGTTCGCTTTCTCCAGTTCCAGATCTTCCTGCGCCTGCATCAATGCCGCGGTGAGGCTGGCAACCGCGGCTTTCTCCTGGGTGACATCGAACTGCATGAGATCCATCTTGACCTGCAGTTCCGGCGCACTTGCCGCTACCCGCGTTTTCAATTGCGCCAGTTCACGCCGCAGCGCGCTTTCCCGCTCCAGCGTCCGCTCAAGCCTTTGGCTTACAGCAGGATTTGCACGCGCGTCGCCGCGAAAGAAAGTAAAAAGGGTGTTGTCCAGGATTCCCATGGCCGCTCACCTCGAAGGCTGATGTTTCAAGCTTCTACGGCATGGCAAAAGGAAACTTTAGATTTCCTCAGAGGATTGGTGAGGAAAAACTGAGAAAAAACGCGGGAAAAGCAAAACGCCCGATAATCAATCGCATCGCGATTATCGGGCGGTCCGGTAAAGCTGAATACCTAGCGGATTAATATCCGGCCGGCAATAAAATTAAAATCACGCGACCGCTTCTTCAGCACCTGCTTCGACTTCATCTGGCACTGAATTGCGGATCAGATAATCGAACGCGCTAAGCGATGCTTTCGCGCCTTCGCCCACTGCAATCACAATCTGCTTGTACGGCACCGTCGTGACGTCGCCAGCGGCGAATACGCCTGGAACTGACGTTGCGCCCTTTGCGTCGACCACGATTTCGCCGTGGCGCGACAATTCCACCGTGCCCTTGAGCCATTCGGTATTCGGCACGAGGCCGATCTGCACGAACACGCCTTCCAGTTCGATGTGCTTCGCGTCACCCGAGCGGAGATCCTTATAGGAAAGCCCGTTGACCTTCTTGCCGTCGCCGGTGACTTCCGTGGTCTGCGCTTGCGTCACGATTGTCACGTTCTTCAGGCTGCGCAGCTTGCGCTGCAAAACGGCATCGGCACGCAACTCGGCGCCGAATTCGATCAGCGTCACCGCGCTCACGATACCGGCCAGATCGATCGCCGCCTCAACGCCGGAATTGCCGCCGCCGATCACAGCGACCCGCTTGCCCTTGAAGAGCGGACCGTCGCAATGCGGGCAATACGCCACGCCATGATTGCGATATTCCTTCTCGCCCGGCACGTTGATTTCGCGCCACCGCGCGCCGGTCGCCAGCACAATCGTCTTTGCCTTCAGCACCGCGCCGTTGGCCAGGCGCACTTCATGAATCTTCCCCGGCACGAGCGCTTCGGCGCGCTGCACGTCCATGATGTCGACGTCATAACTCTTGACGTGCTGTTCCAGCGCCGTCGCGAACTGGGGTCCTTCGGTTTCCTTCACCGAGACGAAGTTTTCGATGGCGAGCGTGTCCAGCACCTGGCCACCGAAGCGTTCAGCAGCCACGCCCGTCGAGATGCCCTTGCGCGCTGAATAGATGGCCGCAGCCGCGCCAGCCGGGCCGCCGCCGACGATCAGCACGTCGAACGTGCCCTTGCCTTCGAGTTCCTTCGCGGCCCGCGCGCCAGCGTTGCTGTCGAGCTTGGCCAAAATTTCCTTCACGCCGGTACGGCCCTGGCCGAACACTTCGCCGTTCATGTAGACGGTCGGCACGGCCATGATCTGGCGTTGTTCGACTTCGTCCTGGAACAGCGCGCCGTCGATGGTGACCTGGCGGATGCGCGGATTGATGAGCGCCATCACGTTCAGCGCCTGCACGACTTCCGGGCAGTTCTGGCATGACAGCGAGATATACGTTTCAAACTGATAGTCGCCGTCGAGCGCGCGGATCTGTTCGATCACGGCGTCGTCGAGCTTGACCGGGTGGCCGCCGGTTTGCAGCAGCGCCAGCACGAGCGATGTGAATTCATGGCCCATCGGAATGCCCGCGAAGCGGATGCCCGTGGGCTTGCCCGGTTCGCCGATGGAAAACGACGGCTTGCGCTCCGAATCGTCGCGCTTTTCGATCACCGCGATGCGGTCCGACAGCGTGGCGATTTCGTCGAGCAGATCTTTCAACTCGGCCGATTTCGGCGAGTCATCGAGCGAAGCGACGATCTCGATCGGCCGGCTGACCTTTTCCAGATACGCTTTCAACTGAGTCTTGAGGTTGGCTTCCAGCATGGCGGTTTCGAGTCCGTTTAAAGATGATTTTGTTCTGGAGGCGTGCTGACAGACATCCGGGCCGCGAACGGCCCGGACAGTACAGCGCTTTACAGCAGTTTTTCAGACGTGATACGGCTTCGAAAAGCTTAGATCTTGCCGATCAGGTCGAGCGACGGGGTCAGCGTTTCAGCGCCCGGCGTCCACTTGGCGGGGCAAACTTCGCCCGGGTGTGCCGCAATGTACTGCGCTGCCTGAACCTTGCGCAGCAATTCGCCCGCGTCACGGCCAATGCCGTTGTCGTGGATTTCGCACAGCTTGATCTCGCCTTCCGGGTTGACCACGAACGTGCCGCGCAGGGCCAGGCCTTCTTCCTCGATCAGCACGTCGAAGTTGCGCGAGATTGCCAGCGTCGGGTCGGCGATCATCGGATACTGGATCTTGCCAATCGTGTCCGACGTGTCGTGCCATGCCTTGTGCGTGAAGTGGGTGTCGGTCGACACGCCGTAGATTTCCACGCCGAGCTTCTTGAATTCTGCGTAACGGTCGGCCAGATCGCCGAGTTCCGTCGGGCAGACGAACGTGAAGTCAGCCGGGTAGAACACCAGCACGGACCACTTGCCCTTCAGGCTTTCGTCGGTGACGGTTACGAAATCGCCATTGTGATAAGCGGTTGCCTTGAACGGTTTGACCTGGCTGTTGATGATCGGCATTGCGTATGTCCTTGTGTTGAAGTGGTTGAAGTAGTTAAGGAATGAGACGAAGTATGCGGGTTTGCCCTTAATTAGGTAAATCGAATGATTCAATGACGCCGATGTGAATTGCCTATGACGCACGCCGCGGCGGCATTCTAGCGCGTCGGGCACAATCGGGCATAGGCGTTGCGCGCCTTGCACGGCGTGCTTTTTCAACGAACGGAGGCGATATGAAAATCGGAATTATTGGTGCGGGAAATATCGGGCAAGTATTGGCGCTGCGCTGGACCGAGCGCGGTCATGACGTGCTGATCGGCAATTCGCGGGGGCCAGCTACATTGGCTGACGTCGCGGCGGAAACCGGCGCGAAACCTGCCGAACTCGCCGATGTCGTGCGCGACGCGGACGTGATCGTGGTGACGATTCCGGAAAAGAAGGTGCTGAATCTGCCTGCCGGTCTGTTTGCGGACGTGCCGGATACCACCGTGATTATCGATACCGGCAATTATTATCCGCGAGAGCGCGATGGCAGGATCGACGGGATCGAGTCCGGAATGCTGGAAAGCGAGTGGGTTGCGAAGCAGATCGGGCGTCCGGTCATCAAGGCGTTCAACAACATCTATGCGGCGCATTTGCGCAATAACGGCAAGCCGGAAGGCACGCAGGGGCGCATTGCGCTGCCGGTTTCGGGCGACAACGCCGACGCCAAGGCGGTCGTAATGCAACTGGTGAATGAAATGGGCTTCGATGCTTTCGACAACGGCGGTATCGCCAATTCATGGCGGCATCAGCCCGGAGCGCCGGTCTACACGAAGGATTTCGATCTGGAAGGGCTGAAGGCTGGTTTGCAGAAAGCCGACAAGACCCGCACGCCGAAATGGAGCGCGACGGACAAGAGTCCCGGGAGTTTCGAGCAGCCGGCGTAAGGCGGCATAAAATCCGGGCGGCGGCTGTTTCTGGCCGCCGCCGTGCCCTACCGCGCCTGAAAATCAGTCCAGCGATACCCCGTCGAACCGGTGTCCGCCCAACGGGCTCAGCTCGTAGCCTTTTACGTTCTTTGTCATCAACTGGAACGCATTGGCGTGGGCAAGCGGCGTGTAAGGCACCTGATCCTTGAACACGACTTGCGCCTGTTCATAAAGCTTCGTGCGGGCGTTCTGGTCGGTGATCAGGCGCGCTTTGCCAAGCAGATCGTCGAATTGCCTGTTGCACCACTTCGCCATGTTGCTGCCGTGAACGGCATCGCAACCGAGCGTGGTGCCAAGCCAGTTATCCGGATCGCCGTTGTCGCCCATCCAGCCGTAGAGGATGGCATCGTGTTCCCCGGCCTGCTTCGCGCGCTTGTTGTATTCGGCCCATTCGTACGAGACGATGTTCGCTTTCACGCCAATTTTCGCCCAGTCCGACTGGATCAGTTGCGCCATGAGACGTGCGTTCGGGTTATAGCCGCGCTGCACGGGCATGGCCCAGAGCGAAATGGCGAAACCGTTCGGAAAACCCGCCTCCTTGAGCAGGTCGCGTGCCTTTGCCGGATCGTATGGCGCGTCTTTCAGCGCCGTGTTATAGGACCATTGCGAAGGTGGCATGGGGTTCGACGCAACGGTCGCCGCACCTTCATAGACGCTCTTCAGGATCGCCTGTTTGTCGATGGACATATCCAGTGCACGCCTGACGAGCACGTTATCCAGCGGCTTGTGCGTGGTGTTGTAACCTACATAAGCCACGTTGAACCCGACACTCGACAACACCGCCAGCTTGGGATTGTTGCGCGCGCTCTGGATGTCCGCGGGACGGGCGTACGAGGTCATCTGACATTCGCCGCTCGTCAGTTTCTGCATGCGCACGGCGGCGTCGGGCGTGATGGAGAACACCAGCTTCGCTATATGCACGTCCTTCTTGTTCCAGAAGTCCGGATGCGCGTCATAGCGAATGGTTGCGTCTTTCTGATAGTCGCGAAACACGAACGGGCCGGTGCCCACGGGCTTCTGGTTCAGGTCTTCGGTCTTGCCCGCCTTGAGCAACTGGTCGGCGTATTGCGCCGAGAGAATCGATGCGAACTCCATCGCAATGTTTCGCACAAAAACCACGTCGGACGTGTGCAGCGTGAAGCGCACGGTGTAGTCATCGAGTTTTTCCACCGATGCAATGTTCTTGTCGTATCCGAGGTCGCTCAAATACGGGAAGCTGACCGGGTGCGCTTTCTGAAAGGCGTTTTCCGGGTCGATCATGCGTTTGAACGTGAAGACGACGTCGTCTGCATTGAAGTCGCGCGTGGGCTTGAACCAGTCGGTCGCCTGGAACTTGACGCCGTGTCGCAGGTGGAACGTGAAGGTCTTCGCGTCGGCGGACTCGTCCCATTTTTCTGCAAGGCCTGGAACGAGGTCCAGTGAACCGCGCTTGAATTCGACCAGTGTGTCGTAGACCGCGTGCGCGCCGGCGTCGAAGTCGGTGCTGGTGGTGTATTGCGCGGAATCGAAGCCGGCCGGGCTGCCCTCCGAGCAGAACACGAGCGTGCCGCCCGCCGCGTGCGCCGCGCCCGATATGGCGCCTGATGCGCCCAGAGCAATCAGCACGGACGCCGCGGCGCGGGCCATTTGAGCGGGAATGAATGACAAACGGGGCAGGCGGCTTGGATTGGGCATGGACGATGACTGGAGTAGTTGGCTAGGTAGTCATGTACTTTACCAACCGGGGAATTTTTATCGAAGCGAGACGTTCTTCTTTCCATATGCCGGATTCGAGTCGAACTCGTGCGCTTTCATGCGCAAAGCGAAGGTTGCGGGTTGCGCTGGCTGCAAATATTTCCCCGGCGTTTTAACATGTCGGACCGGGCGACACCGCATATTGATAAAGTTACCGGTTCAGCCGGCGGCCCAAAAACATCCCGGCATGCGGTTCACGCCTTTCAATGCTGTACAAGAGAACATGAAAAACGTTTCCGATTCAACGGCATCCACTGCCGAAGCTGTCGCAGCGGTTGCTGCCAACGACGAATGCGTCGAACTCGTGGCGAAGGCCACGATTCCCACGCGTTACGGCGTGTTCGAGTCGCATGTGTATCGCGTGAAAAGCACGGGTGCGGAACATTTGACGCTCGTGATGGGCGATGTCAGCAATGGCGAATCCGTGCTGTGCCGCCTGCATTCGGAATGCGTCACCGGCGATGTTTTCGGCTCGTACCGGTGCGACTGCGGCGAGCAGCTTGACCTGGCGATGCGGTATATCGCGGCGGAAAACCGTGGGATCCTGCTTTATTTGCGCGGTCACGAAGGGCGTGGCATTGGTCTCGCAAACAAGATCCGTGCATATGCGTTGCAGGAGCAGGGCTACG
This sequence comes from Caballeronia sordidicola, assembly GCF_001544455.2. Taxonomy (GTDB): domain Bacteria; phylum Pseudomonadota; class Gammaproteobacteria; order Burkholderiales; family Burkholderiaceae; genus Caballeronia; species Caballeronia sordidicola. Next base: position 109,324 of record NZ_FCOC02000010.1, on the reverse strand, counting down.
ACACCGTCGACGCCAACCTGCACCTCGGTCTTCCGGACGACGCCCGGGAATACGACTCCGCCGCCGCGATCTTGCGGGCGCTGGATGTACGTTCAGTGCGCCTGATGAGCAATAACCCTTCGAAGTTCGATACGCTTTTGAAGCACGACATTCCGGTATGCGAGCGCGTGGCGCTGGCCATTCCAATGCGCGAGGAAAACGAACGCTATATCAAGACGAAGCAGGTTCGTTTTGGGCATTACTTCGACGAGAATGAGTGAGTTGGTGGCCTGACCTGCAATGGGTTGGATCACGTCAAGTCACGTCGCGTCATGGAAAATCACGCCCGCCGTATGCCGGTGCCCGAAACGCAACCGGCTTACGCCATGCCGCAGATTGACCCGATACACCCCGCGCGTGCCATTCACCGGGCGGTGATGCACGGCGAAGATCACGGCATCGCCCTGTGCCAGGGGCACAACTTCGGCCCGCGACTGCATGCGCGGCCGCTGCTCGGTCATGACAAATTCGCCGCCCGTGAAATCCCGTCCCGGAACGGACAACAGGATCGCCAACTGTATTGGAAACACGTGCTCGCCGTATAAATCCTGATGCAGGCAGTTGTAGTCGCCTTCGGCATATTGAAGGATCAAAGGCGTGGGGCGGGTTTGCCCCGCGGCGTGGCATCGATTTATAAAATCCGCGTGATCGGCCGGATAACGCGCGTCGATACCCATAAGCGCATTCCATCTATTCGCGACGGGCGCAAGATGCGGATAAACCGTTTCCCGCAAAGTGCCAATAATCTCGGGAAGCGGATAGCGATAATACTTGTACTCACCGCGCCCGAATCCGTGACGCGCCATGACCACGCGGCTTCTATACAACGCGTCCTGCGCATAAAGCGCTGAGAGCGTGTCGCATTCCCCGGCGGTGAGGAGTTGATCGACGGTCGCGCATCCGAATTGATTCAGATCATCTTCTAATCGGCGCCAGTCGATTGTGTCGACGCGTGTTGCGAGATCGGTGTTCAGAAGGTCCATCGGCGGTTTTTCCTGGCGAATTCAATGCGCCGAGTTTGCGCGACTTGCCGTTCCTGTGCACGCCGGATGTTGCTCTCTAATTCTCGAACCGCGCGCTGAAGCGATGTGGTGTTGGAGAGCGGTACATCTATACGCACGTCAAGCCAAACCGCTTGTCACACGACGTTATCCCGCGTTGTCATCGGTCTGGGACTCGCGTCGCGTAACCGGATAATCGTCTGGCGCGACGTACTGAACACTCGCGCAACGGCCGTCACGGTGCTGCCCGCAGCGAGCGCGCTCAGCGCCTGCTGCCGTTGCAAAGCAGACAACGACGCCGGCCGTCCCTGCGGAGCACCGACTTGCTTCGCAATGGCGGCGGCGTCGAGCGCGCGAGCGCGTTTTGCATCGCGTTCGAGTTCTGCGGCGAGCTGCAGCATGCGAATTGGCGAGTCGTCGCCGTTGACGCATAAGTCGTTCTTGCCCGAGTCGAGGCAGATGGCGTGCGCGCGCTTGGCCGCGAGCCTGCTGAGTGTGGATACTACATCGCCCACGCCGTTTCCGAGGTAGCCCAGGCGGGCCACCACCAGCGTATCGCCCGGATTGATGCGGCGAATGACCTGTTGCAACGCTGGACGGGCAGTCGATACCAATGCGTTGCTGCATTGATCGACCAGCACGGAACCCATGTCGACAAGAAAACCTGCTGCGTCGATTTCAATCAGGTCGCTTTCGCGAGCCTGATGATGGCCAGCGGTGTTTATATAGACGAATAGGGTCACAAGTTGCCCTCCAGGGAAAGCCGTGCCCGCGATGCGGGACGTGTTGATCTGATCGGCAGTTGTTTTGCATGTTAGCAAAGCTGCAGACCGTTCAATACGTCTGCCGGGTTCAATGCCCCGCGCGCCGTCAGTGTGAAGTGGCAACCTCGGTAATTTTATTTTGCAGCGCCGCGCGGCGTTTTGCAATGCGTTCGCCCATTGCCACGAGATCAAGCCTGGTTTTACGCAGTTCCGGGAACAGTTCCGACTCTTCCTCTTCCACATGGTGCTTCACGTTTTCGGTCAGCACCTTGAAGGTGGCGTCGAAACCTTCGTCGCCAGCGTGCATGGTCGTGAATTTCTCGATCAGCGTCTTGACGAGAAAGTGTTCCACGTACGCTTCGTTGACATCGTCCTTGTCGTCCTTGTCCAGCGCATCCTTCGCGGCGGGATAGAGAATCTCTTCCTCCACGATCGCATGCATGGTCAGCAGTTCGCAGGCACGCTGCACCAGAGTCGCCTTGCGTTCCAGATCGTCTTCCTCGGCGCGCTCGAAGGCATCGAATAGCTTTTCTACCGCGCGATGCTCTTCTTCGAGCATTGTCAGCGCATCCTGTTTTTTTGTATCGGCCATGACGGCTCCATGTGTGTGGGGTCACTCACTCAGAGCAATACCGGTGCCCGAGGCATGCTCACGTGACGCACGATTTGCACTTCCCACCATGCAGGGAACAGCCGGCGCACTTCGGCGTGCGCAAAGCGGTCGTCGATGAGATAAAGAACGCCACGGTCATGTTGTCCCCGGATCACACGGCCAGCCGCCTGCACCACCTTCTGCAGGCCCGGAAACAGATAGGTATAGTCGTATCCCGCGCTAAATTGCTGCTCCATGTGCGCTTTCATCTGTTGGTTGACCGGGTTGATCTGCGGCAATCCAAGCGTGGCGATAAACGCGCCAATCAAGCGTTTCCCCGCGAGATCGATACCTTCTCCAAACGATCCGCCGAGCACCGCAAAACCAACGCCGCTGCTGGCCTCGGTGAAACGCGCGAGAAATCCCTGCTGATCTGCTTCGCTCATCGCGCGCGTTTGTTGCCAGACTTCGATGTCCGGATATTCGCGGCGCAACGCGCTTGCGACCTGTTCGAGATATTCAAAGCTGCTGAAAAAGCTGAGATAGTTGCCTGGCGCCCGACGATACTGTGCGGCAATGAGTTCGACGAGTTGCGGCACGGACCGCTCGCGATCACGATAACGCGTGGAGACGTTCGCCACCACGCGAACCTGCAACTGATCCGCATGAAACGGCGAGGCGACGTCCACGTTCATGCAGGTTTCGGGCAGGCCAAGCATGTCACGATAAAAATGCGTGGGTGCGAGCGTGGCCGAGAATAACGCCACCGAGTGCGCCCGTGCAAAGCGCGCTTTGAGATGGGGCGCTGGCACGCGGTTACGCAGGCAAAGCACGCTCTGTTGGCGCGCGCCAGCGAGGGTGACATCGAAGAGGGAATGCGTGTCGAAGCGCTCCGCAATGCGCACGAAATGCATGGCGTCGAAGTAAAAACGCAACGTGTCGCGATCGAGCGCGGCAGGCTGCTCGCCGACGAATTCCGTGATGACCGCCACCATGTTTTCCAGCGTCGCAAGCAACTGCGCCGGCAGCGTTTCATGCACTGCATATTCAATGGTCTGGGCGCCCGAGAGCGTTTTCCATGCACGCCCCACCTGATCGAACGCGCGCTTGAGCGGCGCAGGCGCACCGCCGCGAACGCTGCGAAAACGCGCTTCGTCAAGCGTTGCCGAGTACATTGTGCGCGCCCGTTCGACCAAATTGTGCGCTTCGTCGACCAAAACGCTTACACGCCATTCCTTCGATTCGGCAAGCGCGAAGAGCATTGCGCTGGTATCGAAGTAATAGTTGTAGTCGCCGACGATCACGTCGCTCCAGCGCGCCAGTTCCTGGCTCAGGTAATACGGACATACCGAATGTTCGAGGGCGACCTCGCGTAGCTTCTCGCGATCGAGTTGCGTCACTTTCAACGCCGCCGTGCGAGCGGCGGGAAGACGATCGTAGAAACCCCGCGCAAGGGGACAGGACTCGCCGTGACAGGCCTGGTTGGGATGCTCGCAGGCCTTGTCGCGCGCAACCAGTTCAAGGACGCGCAGCGGTGTTGTACGGCCAAGCGTGGTCAGGGCGTCAAGTGCGAGCTGGCGGCCCGAACTCTTGGCCGTAAGAAAGAAGATCTTGTCGAGTTGTTGCGCGGGCCACGCTTTGAGAAGCGGAAACAGGCTGCCGAGCGTCTTGCCAATACCTGTTGGCGCTTGCGCCATTACGCAGCGTTCATGCATGGCGGCGCGATAGATCGCCGCCGCCAGTTCGCGCTGGCCGGTGCGAAACGACGCATGCGGGAAAACCATTGCATCGAGCGAGGCGTTGCGTTGCGAAGCGTGCGCCATCTCCCGTTGCGCCCAAGAAAGAAACCGGGCGCACTGCAGTTCGAAATGCTCACGCAGCGCACCAGCGGATTGTGTTTCCGCAAATACGGTCTCTTTCTCGCTGGCGATATCGAAATAAACCAGTGCGATGTTGATTTCGGAGAGCGCCATTTTCCTGCAGCACAGCCACCCGTAGATTCGCGCTTGCGCCCAATGCAAATGGCGATGGTTTTCGGGGATCGCATCCAGTTTCCCGCGATACGTCTTGATCTCTTCGAGCTGGTTCAGGCCGGGGTCGTATCCATCGGCGCGACCGCGCACATGCAGCGCGCCGAAGGTGTCGGACAGTGTGATTTCCGTCTGGTAGCGGTCGTTGCGACGCCCGGCGACAACCTTGTGCCCGGCCATGCCCTGTTGTGCGGTAGGCGATGGCGTGAAGCGCAAGTCGAGGTCGCCCTGCTTCGCGGTGAATTCGCAAAGCGCGCGGACCGCGACGACATAGCAGGATTGCTCGGGCATGATTACTGTATGGATGTACAGTAAAATACTAACATGCCCGCTTGGTATGAGGGTTGCTGTGTCTCCGATACGACTTTCAATTTCGATCTACGGAGAACCGAATGAAGACCACGACTCTTTCCGCATTGCTCGCAGCTTGCCTGATAACAAGCGCGCCGCTGGTTCATGCGCAGACGCAAGCTGCTTCCACCACGATGGCAAATCCGCTTCCGGATCAGGACAAGGCATTTGTGCAGGCTGCCTCGATGTCATCGTCCACGGAAATAGATGCAGCCAAGATCGCCATGACCAATTCCAGCGACAAGGACGTGAAGTCGTTCGCGCGGCACATGATGATGGATCACACCAAACTGACTGTGCAGTTGAAGATGGCCGCACCGAAGGGCGTCACCGTACCCAAGGACAACTCGGACACGTCGATCCTTGATTCGTTGAAGCCGCTAAAGGGCAAGGAATTCGACACGGCCTATATCAGCAAGGTAGGCGTTGAAGGCCACAAGGAGGCTGTCGACGCATTCCAGAAGGAAATCTCGGACGGACAAAACGCGGACTTGAAGAAGGCTGCGACCAAGGCGCTGCCCACGATCGAGGATCACTACAAGATGGCGCAGGCGCTTGCGGCGAAGAAGGGCGTCACGGCGCAGTAAGCAGCCAGCGCGAAATCCATTCGATACAACATTGGAGTGATTCCATGAAAGATGGAAAACGAATCTTGATGGCAGGTTTGTTCGCAGCTTTGTCCACTGCCGCGCTTGCGCAAAGCGGTGGCGGTGCAGGCGGAGGCAATGGCAACGGTGGGTCGGGCGGCGGCAACGCGCATAGCGCTGCGACCGCGGGCGTGACAAGTGGCGGCGACCCGGCTTCCGGAACCATGGCAAAAAGCGGCAAGACTCACAAGAAGATGACGCGTAAATCCGCAACCGACACAACCAACATGCCCGGAGCAAACGCAAGCAGCGACACGAAGGGACAGTGACACCTTCAGGCGTGGCTGTATGAAGAAAGCGCGGCTCTTCGAGTCGCGCTTTTTCATGTGCGTCGCGACTGAGGCCGGGCGCGGGCCTTGCGTCGAGTGAACGCACGCAAACGTACAGGAGGCTGCAGTGACGCAGACAGTAGGCGACTTTATCGTAGCGAGGCTCCACGCGTGGGGCGTTCGCAGGATGTTCGGTTATCCCGGTGACGGCATCAACGGCGTATTCGGTGCAATGGGCCGCGCGCCCGACAAGATCGAATTCATCCAGGCACGGCACGAGGAAATGGCCGCGTTCATGGCATGCGCGCACGCAAAATTCACTGGCGAGTTGGGCGTATGCATTGCGACTTCGGGGCCTGGGGCATCGCACCTGATTACAGGACTCTACGACGCACGCATGGACCACATGCCGGTACTTGCTATCGTCGGGCAGCAGGCGCGGTCCGCGCTTGGCGGCCACTACCAGCAGGAACTGGATTTGGCCTCGATGTTCAAGGACGTGGCTGGTTCGTTCGTGCAGCAGGCGAGCGTGCCTTCGCAAGTGCGCCATCTCGTTGACCGGGCAGTCAGGATTGCGCTATCCGAACGCCGCGTGACAGCGATCATTTTACCGAACGATTTGCAGGAGACGCCGTATGAAGAGCCCGGCCGTGCACACGGAACGTTGCACTCGGGCGTGGGATGGACCGCGCCGAAAATAGTGCCATACGCCGCCGATCTGGAACGCGCGGCCGCGGTGCTCAACGAAGGAAGGCGCGTCGCCATACTCGCGGGCGCGGGTGCGCTCGAAGCAGGAGACGAACTGATCGCGGTCGCCGACAGGCTCGGCGCGGGTGTCGCCAAGGCGCTGCTCGGCAAGGCCGTGCTGCCCGACGATCTCCCCTGGGTGACGGGTTCGATCGGTCTGCTCGGCACCGAGCCGAGCTATAAGCTGATGACCGAGTGCGATACCTTGCTGATGATCGGTTCGGGTTTTCCGTACGCGGAATTCTTGCCGAAGGAGGGGCAGGCGCGGGGTGTCCAGATCGACGTGAAAGGCGACATGCTGAGCCTGCGTTATCCAATGGATGTCAACCTGCAGGGCGACGCAGCCGAGACCTTGCGGGCGCTGTTGCCGCTCCTCGAGCAAAAGACGGCAAATAGCTGGCGTGACCGGATTTCCCGGTGGAACCGGAACTGGCACGAGACCCTTCACGACCGAGCAATGCAAAGCGCCACGCCGGTCAATCCGCAACGCGTGGCGGTCGAGCTTTCATCGCGGCTGCCGGAAAACGCCATCGTGACGAGCGATTCCGGATCGTGCGCAAACTGGTATGCCCGCGATATCCAGGTCAGGAGCGGCATGATGTGCTCGCTTTCGGGCGGCCTTGCATCGATGGGCGCTGCGGTTCCGTACGCGATTGCTGCGCGTTTTGCGTATCGTGACCGGCCTGTGATCGCAATGGTCGGCGACGGCGCCATGCAGATGAATAACATGGCCGAGTTGATCACATTGATGAAATATCGGCAGCCGGCTGAGGCCGCATGGGTCTGTGTCGTTTTCAATAATCAGGATCTGAATCAGGTGACGTGGGAGCAGCGCGTGATGGAAGGCGATCCGAAGTTCGAGGCGTCGCAACAGATTCCCGACGTGCCTTATCACAAGTTCGCGGAACTGATCGGCATGAAAGGAATCTTCGTGGACGATCCCGAGCGGCTCGGCGCTGTGTTCGATGAAGCGCTTGCTTCAGACCGGCCGGTTCTTGTCGAGGTGAAAACGGACCCGAACGTGCCGCCGCTGCCGCCGCATATCACCGTGAAGCAGGCGAAGGCTTTTGCTTCCACGTTGTTGCAAGGCGATCCGGATCAAGGCAGCGTGATACTCGATACGGCTAAACAGGTGTTGTCGAGCGTGCTTCCTTCGAAGAGCTAGTCGGCACGCGTGGCGTCCAATCACACGGGCGTCGCGCGCTGCAAGTCACGCCATGGACGGCAGCTTCGCCCGGGCCGCAGCCGCCTGGGTCAACCGGCGAAAATAGTCTCCGGTACGTTTTAATCCATCGTCGAGTCCGGTGGCGGGTTGCCAGCCGAGCGTGTTCTGGGCAAACGTTATGTCCGGTTGCCGATGACATGGATCGTCCATCGGCAGCGGCTCGAACATGACTTCGGAAGACGACCCTGTCGACTCGATTATTTTTCGCGCAATCGCCAGCATGGACAACTCGTGCGGATTGCCGAGATTCATCGGCCCTGTGACTTCTTCCGGGCTGTTCATGAGGCGAATGAATGCGTCGATCATGTCATCCACATAACAGAATGAACGCGTCTGCGAGCCGTCGCCGTAGATGGTGACCGGTTTGCCGGCAAGCGCCTGCATCATGAAGTTGGAGATGACCCGGCCATCCGAGGGATGCATGCGAGGACCGTATGTATTGAAGATTCGTGCAATTTTGATCGACAGGCCGTGTTGCCGCCGGTAATCCATGAAGAGCGTTTCGGCGCAGCGCTTGCCTTCGTCGTAACAGGCGCGTGGACCAAGCGGGTTCACGTGACCCCAATAATCTTCCTTTTGCGGATGAACGCGCGCGTCGCCATAGACTTCGCTCGTGGAAGCCTGGAAGATGCGCGCCTTCACACGCTTGGCGAGACCGAGCATGTTGATCGCGCCATGGACGCTCGTCTTCGTGGTCTGCACGGGGTCGTGCTGGTAGTGGATGGGTGAGGCAGGGCAAGCGAGGTTGTAGATCTCGTCCACTTCCACATAGAGCGGAAACGTCACGTCGTGACGCATCAGTTCGAAGTTCGCGCAATCCAGCAAGTGCGCAATGTTGTCTTTGGTGCCGGTATAGAAGTTATCCACGCAGAGGACATCGTGTCCCTGCGCCACGAGCCGCTCGCACAGATGCGAGCCCAGGAACCCGGCGCCGCCAGTCACCAGAATGCGCTTGCGATGATGTTCTTTCATGATGCCCCCAAGTGCTCAAGGTTAAGTCGCGACATACCGCAGCGTCTCGTCCCAGTCCTTGACGAACCGGTCTATGTGAAAGCGTTCCATTGCGACTTTTCGCGCGCCGTCGCCTAGCCGTCGCGCTTCGGACGGATCGCGAATCAGGCGTTGCATCACGTCGATCAACGCGGGCACGTTCGTATCGATGTAACCGCTTTCTCCGTTGCGTATGACCGTCGCGAGTTCGGTTGTCGCCAGTCCGATAATCGGCATGCCGATGGTCATGGCCTCGACTATCGCGAGACCGAGGCTGGTCCAGCGGATTGGATTGAAAAAGAAGCGGTATTGCGCGGTAAATGCCGCCAGGTCCAGATTGCCGATCTCGCCCAGGCCGCCCGCGGACTGTGCGTCCATGCCGACCAGATCCAGCGGTACGTGGTTTTTTACATCGGCGTAGATGTCGCTGCCAAGACGCCGGCCGCGTTGCCGCAGATGGTTGATGACCACCACGCCACGTTCTTTCTCCCCGGTATGACGCACGCCCTCGGGCACGACTACGCCATGCTCGATCACACGCGTCGGCGTTTCGCCGGAATCCCACATGAGCTGGTTGAAATGCGTCACGTGGACCAGCAGCGTCTTGGGATCATTCACCCAGTGCTGCTGCGCGAACGGGTTTTCCTGCGGCGGATCATGTTCTATATAAACTCGCGGCAGATGGCGTTGTTCGTCGTTCAGGACGTCAATGCGGTCGTCGTCCCATTGGGTTTTATGCTGAAACAGGATCACATCGAATTCCTGCGATGCCACTTGATCCGCAGGCACCTCATGCACGTTGGCGCCCCATGGCAAGACGCCGCCAGCGCCGGCGTAACCGGGTGGACTGCCGGGCTTGGTCACGAGGTAAAAGTCGTGATTCGCCTGAGTCAGGTAGTAAAGATAGTTGCCATGCACGTGCCATGTAAGAACGCGCAGGCGCCGGGGAGCGTTATTCGGCATGCGCGGTCGAGAACTGAAAGAGTTGATGAAGGGCGGCCTCGACCACATGTTCAACACGCACGTTGCGCGCGCACGGATGCCCGTAGGGACACTCGCGAAACGCACACGGGCGGCATGATGGATAGTCCGCAAGAACGTGATGCCGGTCTCGGTCGAGCGGCGCCCATCTGCGCGTGTCGCTGCCCGATGCGATTACCACGCTGCATGTCCTCATCGCGGCGGCGACGTGCGACAAACCGGTGTCGTTGCAGACCACCAGCCGGGCATGGGATACGAGCGCGGCAAGACCTCCAAGCGACGTTTTTCCTGCAAGATTGATCGGGCGGCATGTGGTTGCGGCAGCGACGACCGAAGCAAGCGGGTGTTCGCTGGCGGCGCCCGTGATCGCGATCTGCCAGCCTTCGCCGGCAAGCGCTGAGGCTACCTGAGCGAAGCGCTCCGCAGGCCATCGGCGCGATGGCAGTTGAGCGCCCGGATGGATCAGTACAAGGCGGTCCGGTCTCAAGTCGAAACGGCGAACAAGCTCGTGGTATTCGGCCAGATCTTCGACCTTCAAGGGAATCTCGAGGCTCGTGTCGTGAGAGCCGATGCCCAAGGCGCTCATCAAGGCGGTATAGCGCAGGATTTCGTTGAGCGTATCCGGCCATTCGATGAACATGCCATCACGCTTCACTTCGCCAGGCTGAACGAAACCCGCGTTGGCGCGTGCACCCATTCGCCCGGCAATGTCGTTTGCAACGCCGCCGCTTCCATGCATCTGAATGGCGAGGTCCAGACGCCGCGCGCGCATCTCGTCCAAAAAACGTTCGAGATACTCATCCGTCTCGGCTTGCTCGGGAAAGCCGACAGCGCCGGGGAACACGATCAATTCATCGACGAGATGCGCATAGCGCATGACGAAGCTCTGCGCCCAAGGCAAGCCGATCAATGCAATATGCGCGTCGGGTTTCGCCCGGCGCAATGCGCGCAGTGCGGGAACGGCGCATAGCATGTCGCCCAACTGCAATGCGCGGAAGATCGCGATGCGTTCGGTCATAAGAAAAGCACCCTGAATTTCAGCGCGCCGTAGAGCCGCCAATAGATCGAAAGGAAAGGAATGACAATTGACGTGCATGCCATTTCCATTACGTGCAAAGGCGCGCGCGACGTATGCCGCAGACGCTGGGTGCAAAACCATGCTGTCATAGCGATCCATGCAACAGCTGCAAATCCGGCAAGCCGATGATGACCGTAAGCACTGCCGGCGAGGGTAACGATAGCGGCCACGATGATTGCGTAATACAGCAATGGCGGCGCGCTGCGGATGCGGGCCTTGAAAAGTGCAGGATACTTTTTATAAAGCAACGCGTCGAATTGGCTCTTCCTTTGCTGCGAGATGCTCACGCCCCAGCGTGCCGGGCGAACGGGATGCAGCACGATTGCGTCGTCGGCGCGGGCAATCGGGACGCCTGCTTCCATGAACGCGAACTGCAAGTCGGAGTCTTCACGCCAGGCCGACGTATACCTTGCATCGAACCCTCCGATACGTTCCAGCGCGGACCGCCGCGCAAACGTGTTGGCTGTTGCGAACTCGGCATTGGCGAGACCGGCGGCGTCGTTTTCGTAGTCTGTCGGGCGAGCACCCAATGGCACGATGATGCGCCCCGATACCGCGTCGGCCCCCGCCGCAAGCGCCTTCACCCCCGACGATAACCAGCGTGCATCGGGCTGGGTATCGTCGTCGGTGAACGCTATGTTGTTCGCTCGCGAAAGACGCCATCCCGCGTTGCGTGCGCCGGCAGGCCCCTGGGTCGCGGTGACGGCCACGTATCGCACATGAGGCCCGGTGTTCGCATGCTCGAGCGCGATACGTTCAACGCTCGCGCGAGTGGCTTCGTCCGGACCGTCATCGCACACGATGATTTCGAAGCGCGCTGGATCGAAGTCTTGCGTCAGGATGGACGCAAGACAACGCTCGAGCATTGCCGGGCGCCTGTAGGTTGGAACGACCACGGAGATGTCCGGCGTTGCGGAAAACGTGGAATCGGCTGCCAGCGCGTTCGCGCCGGACTCTGCGTTCTCGAAGGTATCGAGCGAATCCGCCGTGAACGTGCTCATGCGCGAACCCCGTTTTTTTCGATCAGGAACGAGCCGATCACGAGTGCATCCAGCGGCGAAGTCCAGAAAGATTCCAGCGCATCGCGTGGGGAATTCACCATCGGCTCACCGCGCGTGTTGAACGACGTGTTGACAAGCACCGGCACGCCGGTTCGTTTGCGGAAGGCGTCGATCAGGTCATAGTAAAGCGCATGTTGTTGGCGGTTCACCGTCTGCACGCGCGCGGTTCCATCGACGTGACGCACGGCGGGAATTTGCGTTTCCTTCGCGGGACGCACGTCGAAAACGAACAACATGAATGGCGCCACGCCACCGTCCACGAACCATTCGTTTGCGTATTCCTCCATGACAACGGGCGCGACCGGCCGGAAGTCTTCGCGATCCTTGATTTCGTTGAGCTTCGCCTGCATGGACGGATCCACGGGCGACGCAAGAATGGAGCGTGCACCAAGCGCTCGCGGGCCGAACTCCGTGCGGCCCTGATACCAGCCGATGACCTTGTTTTGCGCGAGGATGTCTGCGGTCTCCGCCGCCACGTCGCGCATCCGCCGATACGGCGCTTTCGTCCACTTGAGCAGTCGTTCGATCTCTTCGTCGGCAAACGCGGGTCCAAGGTAGGCGTTATCCATTTGCCACTTGCGCGAACGGTCGCCAGCCTCTGCGCGCTTGCGATAGTCGGTCCAGAGCGCCGCGCCCAGCGCGGTTCCCGCATCGCCCGATGCGGGTTGCACCCAGACGTCGCTGAACGGGCCGCGATCCCGCACGCGTGAGTTCATCACGCAATTCAGCGCCACGCCTCCGGCCATCGAGAGAGTGCTGAGACCGGTTTGTTCGTGCAGCCATCCGGCCAGTTTCAGCACGGTCTCTTCCAGCACGACTTGCAGGGAATGCGCGATGTCGAAGTGCCGCTGCGCAAGCAGCCCACCACGTTCACGCGGGGGGCCGAAGCGCTCCACAAGACGAGGCGCATCGACCGTATAGGTTCCGTCTTGCCGGTACTTCACGATCTGCCGGAACACATCTACGTGTTCGGGCCTGCCATATGACGCGAGGGCCATGACCTTGTATTCGTCGGAAGAGTGCAGGAAACCCAGATAGCTGGTTACCGTTTCATAAAGAAGGCCCAGCGAATGCGGCAGCTCGACCTGCCTGAGCCGTGTGTATTCTCCATTGACGAATTTCCCGAGGCTGGTCGTCACTCCTTCACCGCGTCCGTCCATGGTAAGCACTGAGGTATTGGAGAAAGGCGCGGCCAGAAACGCGCTCGCTTCATGGGAAAGGTGATGGTCGACGTAATGCCATTCGAAGCGCGGTTTGCGGCCGCCGCTCCGAAAGCGTTTCATCAGATGATGCGGTGCGCCGTCCACCAATTGCGCGCGCGCGTTCACTATGTAGCTTAAGAACAAGGGATCCCACGGCGATTCGGAGGGATTGGTCAGCGGCTTCACGCCAGGTTCGAGCGGCAGTTCGATGGTCGTACCTACGTGCGAGGGCATCGACGAAAGCAGTTTCGGGTCGTATGAATAGGCGACGTGATCGACATCGGCAAGTTCGATCCCCGCTTCCTTCAGACAATAGTCGATGGCGTCGAACGGCAGTTGCCACGTCGAAAACGGCACCGGCCGCTTTGCATGCTTGATATGCGTGAAGCGCTCGTCCTCAGCGGCCGCAACGACCGTACCGTCCTTGATCAGCGCAGCGGCGCTGTCGTGATACACCGCGTTGATTCCCAATGTGTACATGTCCTGTCGCCTTGATTGAGAAAAGGGTTCATGAGGTTGCAAGTAAGGCCTGTGCTGCTGCCGGCGATTCCGCGTCGCGCAGAAGCCGCATTGCTGCATTGACGACATCCTCCACCGATACGCCAGTGAGGCACGCATGATGTCCTTCGGGACATACGCTGCGGTAACACCACCGGCATGGCACATCGTGATTGAGTACGACGTGCGGTGTTTTCCACGGCGTGTGCTGAGGATTCGTGAGCGCATACAGGTCAACGACTGGCGTTCCAAGTGCGGACGCAATATGCACAGGACCGCTGTTATTCGATATCAGTACCTTCGTGCGCGCAATCAGCGCGGCGAGTTCTCCGAGTTCAAGCGCGCCCGCCAGATTGACGGTCTTTTCGTGCGATCCGCCAACCTGAGCGCAGAGGTCGGCTTCGCCAGGACCGCCGGTAATCAACACGGGCCAGCCAGTCGACTCTGCAAGCTTTGCGGCCGCCTGCGCAAACCGCTCCGCCGGATAACGCCGGGAAGCTGCCGTCGCGCCGGGATGCATCGTGAGGAAGGGTGTGTCGAGCGAAACTCCGCGCTCGGCGAGCTTGGTCGTGAGCGACGCAATATCGTGCGCACGCACGTTGAAGTGCATGCGCTGGTCGGCCGAATGCGCGCCAATGTGCTGCACGAGGCTCAGTTGCCGTTCGACTTCGTGACGTATTCCCGTCTGCGGCTCTGGTTCGGCGACCCAGTCCGTCAGCAGGGCATAGGGGTTTTCACGGCAATGCGCAAGCCGTCTCGGAATGCCCGCCAGATGGCACAGCATGGCAGCGGGCATCGGATTCTGGCTATAGACCGTGAAGATCACGGCCGCGTCGAAGCGCGCGTTGCGCAAACGTGCACACATGTCGAGATCGACGGCCGCATCGGCTGCGCGATCGTTCTTGATCCAGGGTGCGTCGTAGTCGATCACATTGTCGATGTCGTCGACGTAACCGGCTGCCTGTGCGCCCGAACGCGATGCGAGCAGTGTGATGTGGCGACCCGGCGCCGATGTACGCAACGCATGCAAGGCGGGTGTGGTCATGAGCACGTCGCCCAGGTTGTCGAGCCGGACGCAGAGAATGCGCCTGACTTCCTCGCCCCAAGGACGTGCCGGCTGCGCCGCGGGTGCGCGCGCATGGGAATCCATGACGATGTTGACCATGGGCGCCTCTTTCATTGCACAAGCTCCGTGGCCTGCAGGGCGCTTTGAACCGTGAGCGCCGCCTGCTGAAGATCGCCCGCGACACAAAACGGTTCGCGATACGGCCCGCGACGCCAGACGGTTTCATTGCCGTTGTCCAGCAAGATGGTGCGGCACCCCGCGCGATTGCCTGCTTCGACGTCGTCCAGGATGTCGCCGATGAACCAGCTCGACTCCAGTGCGATGTGATGATCGTCTGCCGCCGCCAGCAACATGCCGGGTGAGGGCTTGCGGCAACTGCACGAGCGCTTGTAGGGCGCGATACTGCCTTGCGGGTGATGCGGGCACCAGTAGATGCCGGACAGGCTCGCGCCGCATCTCTTGACAAGTTCGTGCAGCCGCATTTCGACGGCATTCAAGGCTTCGACAGGAAACCTGTCGAGCGCCACGCCGCTCTGGTTGCTGATCACATAAACCGGAACGCCGATGCGCGCGAAAATCTGCAGTGCCTCGAACGCACCGGGCGCGAGTTGCATCAGTTCCGGTTCTACGTTGTACGGAACATCGACGAGCAAGGTGCCATCCTTGTCGAGGAACACAGCCGCGCGACGCTTCCGCGGTTCATGCATTACACGCCGGGACGTCATGCCGATGCGCCTCCGGCCGCGCGTTGTCTTGTCACATCCGCTTCGCTCGCAGCAATGCCCGAGACGCGCGCATAGACGCTTGCCAGGGTGTCCGTAACACCGTCCCATGTGAACATCTCGCGGGCACGTACAAGGCCTGCTTCCCCCATCGAGCGTGCGAGCTGAGGGTCGGTCTTCAACGTGACGAGTGCATGGGCCAACGCCAATGGATCTTTCGGCGCAACGAGCAATCCGGTTTCGCCATGCGCGACCGAGTAGCGAATGCCGCCCACGTCCGCGCCTATCACCGGCGTGCTGCATGCCATTGCCTCAAGCGGAGTGATGCCAAACGGTTCGTACCATGGCGTTGTGACAAATACATCCGCCGCGTTGTAATAAAGACGCAGACGAGCGCGCGAGCGACGGCCGAGGAAGTGAACGTACTCCGGCACGCCACACTCGTGAGCAAGGCCTCTCAAGCGGCCGATCTCGGGCGTTGCGATTTCGTTCGCTTCATCCGAGTTACCGCCGACCACATAGAGATGTGCGTCTTCATCCAGTTTCCTGTTGCACAGGCCAATGGCCCGCACCACGTTGTCAATGCCCTTGCGCGGCACCATGCGTCCAAGCTGCAGCACGATAAAGCGGTCCTGCGGCCAGCCCAGTTCGACACGTGCCGCGTGTTTGTCAGCAGGATGAAATTCGTCGCTGTCAAAGCCGCACGGCACGAGATCGATCCGCGCCGGGTCCGCTTCATAAAGCGACACCAGGTCGGACGTATCCTGTGGACACTCGGCGATTATCGAATCCGAACCCCGAACGACCGCGTCTTCTATGGCGAAGCGTTCGTCCGGGAAGCCGTCCTCTGCTCCCTGATGCAGGCGTCTCACGCGACCCAGCGCATGGAAGGTCGTCACCAGAGGTATGCCCATGGCTTGCTTCACGCGCAATCCCACGAGGCCCGACATGAAAAAATTCGCATGGACTACGTCGTATTGCGTGCGTTCATTGCGAAAAAACTGGATCACGAAGCGGGCGAATTCGTCCATATACGGCAGTAAATTCTCCTTTGCCAATTGCTTCGCGGGACCGGCCGGTACATTGATGACACGTGTCCCATCGAAGCGGGATACAAGCGGCAACAACGACCTGTCACAGCGCGTAAAGACATCGGCCTGATGTCCCTTGCGGGCAAGTTGACGCGCTACGTTTGCGACGTAGATATTTTGACCGCCGCTATCGACGCCGCCGGCAACGGCGAGCGGCGACGCATGTTCGCTGACGAGTGCGATCTTCACGATGGCGTCCCTGGAGAAGGTCTTTTACTGGAGAATGACGGCCGCTGGCGAATTGCGGACTGCACCAGACACAGCATTCGTTGTGCCACTCGCCGAGTGAACGATAGAAGCGTTGGTTCGTTGCGATACCCACGCATTTATTTTGCGTGCGTATGCTTGCTTATTTAGTTAGTGATGCAATGCGTATCCGGGTTATCTCTCGGCTGCGATGTCACGCTCGGCACGCCACACCTCTTCGCGCATGCGCGAAACGTCAGCAGAAATCCTGCGGCGCCGGGACAGCGCCCACGGCAATGCTGCAACCAGCGTGACGGCGTCGCGAGGAAAAGCACCTTCACGGCGAATGACATTGAAAGCGAACCGCGTGGCGGTCCACGCCTCACGCCACGACAGGCGCATCCATGCGACCCACGCGGCATTGCGGGCGAGCATGCGCCTGCGCAAGCCGCTGTCCCGCAGCGGCGAGGGATGATGGTAAAGAATGAGTTCTTCGGCATACACGATGGCGAAGCCGCTTGCCAGAACGTCGAGGGACACGAGTTCTTCTTCGCCGCCAATGAACAAGCGCGGCTCATAGCCCCCTATCTGCCGATAGAGTGACGTGCGAAACACACATGCACCCGCCATGTAACCAATCAGGGAAGGCCCCGGAAGACCGGTGGAATCAAGCGGGCTGCGCGCCATCAGCTTACACGTGTCATCGGTTTCACCGGCTTCGTCAACGAGAACCCGCGCATTGAGCACGCCCGCGCGCGGTGTTCGATCCAATAGCTCCACAGCCCGCGGCAGCGACCCTGCATGCCACCACGTGTCGTCGTCGCAAAAGGCCACGTATTCGGTAATGACGCTCGCTACGCCGAGATTGCGACCGGCCGCGCCAGGATTTTTCTGCGCAATCACGAGCGTGACATGGGGGAAGCGTTCGGCGATCCGTTGTGCCGTGCCATCGGACGAGCCATTGTCGACGACCACCACGGGCGGTCGTTCCGGTAACGCGCACAGCCGGCCGAGCGTTTCGAGTACCTGCACACAGCGGTTATAAGTGAGCACGACGACCGATATACGCGGACCCGGGGCCGTTTGCGGAGCAGCGTCTGGGTCAATGCGCAGGGCATCGTTTTTCATTTGGCTTGCTCGAGCTTCCAGAAGCGTTCGGTGCAAAAGACGTCGTCGTACCCCTCCGGTCCGAACGCCTTGAGCTGACTCGGGTATGCTCTGACGGCATCTTGCTTGAGCGCTTGTTCGCGTTGATTCGCATGCCGATGCAAAGGCTCCGGCGTCGCGACGATACCGCGCGTGGCGAGTTCCGCGAGGCGCGCTTGCAAGCGTCCGGACATGCGCCGGTAGAGCGCATCTTCGTAAGCGACGCATTCGAGCGAGGGGTTCGCCCGCCAGACGTCGATGCAAGCCCGATGCGCGAGTTCATGATCCGAGTGGAAGAGCCCGAACGGAATGAGGAGTGTGTGCGTGCTGCACCTGTGAACTGCTTCGTCGAGTGTCCGCGCGATTGCCTCGGTGCTTGGATGTGCGCCGTAAGGCACGTATTGCGCGTCGAGAAATCCGCCCCGCTCAGGCGTTGCGCCGAGAGTATGCAGTGCCCGGTCGTCCTCGCGGGCGCGCTCTTGCATCGCTTGCGCCGCATTGTCAAAGCCGCACTGCCGGTCCCAATCCGTTGTTACTTGGTCAGCCGGGCAGCCGGAGAAAACGGTATGAACGACCGCGCCGGCGTGCGCGGCGAGCAGGGCGCCACAACTGAAGACGGCGTCGTCGAAATGCGGGGACACGACCAGCGGCCGCGAAAAAGTTTCGGACATGGCGTTTTCGGGCAGGACACGATGCGCCTGAAAACGCAAAACGCGGACCTGATACCGGGGACGCTGTCTCACGGGCTCACGTCCGCGTAGAAATCACTGTCTTGAGTGCCGAAGACGCCTCGACTCACTCAGCCGGGAAGAAAGCTCTCACGCGCGTACGAATTTCGTCCAGTTCGCCTGTCGTGTATGGGCGCTGTTCGGCATCGATGGCGCGCTGATACGCTGCTCCGTCCGGCAGGCGATTGAGCAGTGCGCGTATTTCGCCCGTCATGGTGTGGTCTGCGGGTTCGAATGAATACAGCTGTAGTTTTTTCTCGCCGCGTTCATACATGAGCCATGTGCAGGTAGCGAATACGACAACGCCGACGATCTCCTGGAGGCCGAGGACCAGCGTATCCGGAAGATCCCACGCCTCAAGCAATAAAATTGCGAGCACTCCGGTGACTGCGAGCGTGACCGTTGCGGTGAGGCTATCGCGCATATCGGCGATCAGTCGCTGTGCCCGGTACGTCAGTTCACGGCTGCTGGGCGCCACGAGGGTAGTTTGCAGGGTCGGATCGAAGAGGGGAAGTGATGCCACGGCGCGGTTTCCATCGAATGAATCGGTTTTTCATACTGCTCCAAACACTTTAACGGGCCGTCAACGGAAAAGTTGACGGCTAAACATAGGGATTTGCTTTAGTAAAAGTGGGGACACGCAGGAATTTCCGAGTGCTGCGAAAACACCCGCCGCATTCCCCTGAAGACTTAAAGTCTTCAAGTACGTTGCTGCGCGTTTCCATGCCGCGAACCTCGGGCAAACGATGATTACCAACGGCATGCGCATTGCGCACCATTTTGGATGCGTGCCTCGGCCAGCCTCGTATCGGAGTTAAAATTGCCAATCGGTCCGCGCGCGGAATTGCCGGATGGGGCAGTCGATACAGTGTCACCTGGTGGTGATGCTTTCGTGTGTATGAGTCAGCGTGAAACCGAAAACGGGTTGAACACGCATCGGCCCTTGCCGGCCCTGATTAGCGGACTGGAACGCTTTCTTCCAGGTTTGACGGGCGCATGGCTATCAAGCACTTCTGTTGAGAAAGCAAGTCCGTCGAGAATCGTCCTTCTGTCCCTATTGAACGCGGCTTGAATATAATGGCGTCCGCCCAAGCGAGACACAAGCAAGCAAGCGAGCGAGCATGGATGGCGTTTTTAGCCGGTCGGATCCGTTTGGATGCGCCCGCGAGGATCATCGTTGCCCCGCTGTGAGTCAGGCGAAGCGGCATCTATCGACCATTGAAGCGTCACGAGCGAGGCCCTGGAGTGAGTGAGATATCAACATCGACGGTCCCGCCGAAGAGCAATGGCACCGGTCATGAGAACGCGGCCGATGACGGTCCGGGCTCCGCGCACCGTTCGAGTTCGCTGAGTTTTCCCGTCGTCGGCATAGGCGCCTCCGCAGGTGGCGTCCAGGCATTGCTGCGTTTTTTCGAAAATGCCCCGGCGGATATGGGCATGGCGTTCGTTGTCGTCCTGCATATGTCGGCGAAGCACGTCAGCAGCGCTGACAAGGTCCTGCAGAACGTGACCCGCATGCGTGTGCTGCAGGTCAGCGGGCCGATTCCAATTGAACCGAATCACGTGTATGTCATCGCGCCGGGCAAGAACCTGACCATGTCGGACGGTTATCTGAATGCACGCGATGTCGAACCCAACACCGGCCGCCCGGTCAGCATAGACCGGATGTTTCGCAGTCTCGCCGAGGCGCATGGCCAGCATGTCATGTGCATCGTCATGTCGGGAACCGGCAGTGATGGCGCGGTAGGCATCGCGACCGTGAAGGAGCGCGGCGGCGTGACGCTCGCGCAGGAACCGAACGACGCCGAATACGCCGAGATGCCACAGAACGCCATCCAGACAGACCAGGTCGATCTGGTGATGCCTGTCGTGGAAATGCCGCAGCGGTTGCTGGATATATGGAACAACGCGAAGCGTATCGCGCTGCCGGAGGCAGATCCACCCTCGTTGAGCCCGAATGAGCGAGCCGACCGCCGGGGTGAAGCAGAGGTAGCGCTGCAAGACATCCTTTCCACTTTGCGATCGCGCACGGGCCACGATTTTCGTTTTTATAAGCGCGCCACCATGTTGCGCCGCATCGAGCGGCGTCTGCAGGTGAACGGCGTACCGGACCTGATTGCGTACCGTGACCTGTTGAGGGAAAACGGCCGCGAAACGGGCGCGTTGCTCAAGGACATGCTGATTGGCGTGACGAGCTTTTTCCGCGATCGGGAAGCTTTCGAATCTATCGGGCGCGACGTCTTGCCCGCGCTGTTCCAGGGCAAGAACGAGGGCGATCAGGTCAGGACGTGGGTGGCGGGATGTTCGTCGGGCGAAGAAGCGTATTCGCTTGCCATCCTGCTTTCAGAGCAGCGTGAGTTGCTTCGCTCGACGGCCAATATCCAGGTGTTCGCCACCGATATCGACGAAAGCGCGGTCTCCCGCGCGCGGGCCGGCGTGTACCCGGAGTCGATCATGACGGATGTGCCGCCGTCTTCGTTGCGGCAATTCTTTGTCAAGACGGGCGCGCACTACGAGGTCGTGAAGAGCATCCGCGAGAAGATCCTGTTCGCCATGCACAACGTGCTGCGCGATCCGCCGTTCTCGCGCCTCGACATGGTCTCCTGCCGCAATCTGCTGATCTATCTGGACCGGAGCGTGCAGCATCAGGTGCTCGAAATGTTCCATTACGCGCTCTATCCCAACGGATATCTGTTTCTTGGCAGTTCCGAATCGGCCGACTCGGTGGAAGACCTGTTCACGATCGTGGACAAGAAGAACCGGGTGTATCGCGCGAAGGCGGCCAAGTTGCCGCACCGTCCTGCGCTGGCTTCGCCGACCATAAACGCGGGACGGGCTCCGAGCAATGAGGAGCGGGCGTACGCGATGGTTCCGGGACGCCGCAACTTCTCGTTCAACGCGTTGCACCAGCGCGTGCTGGAACAATATGCGCCGCCAAGCGTGATCGTGAACCGGGATTCGAAGATCGTTCACATGTCCGACAACGCCGGCCGTTTCCTGCGTTATGTCGGCGGCGAGCCATCGAGCAACCTGATTGCAGTCGTGTTGCCCGAACTGCGGCTCGACCTGCGCACGGCGCTGTTTCAGGCTGTGCAGACAGGCAACAGCGTGGAAGCGCGCCGCGTGAAGCTGCAGCGTGACGGGCATCCGTCCTTCGTGAACATGACGGTGCGCCCGTTTCACGACGCCGCCGCCGATGGGGACTTCGTCCTCGTCCTGTTCGATGAAGTACAGGAGGCGATGACGGAAAACGTGGTGGCGGCGCAATACGATGCCGGCCACGAGACCGTGATGCAGCAGCTCGAACAGGAATTGCACCTGAGCAAGGAGCAGTTGCAGACGACTATCGAGCAGTATGAAACGTCGACCGAGGAACTGAAAGCGTCGAACGAGGAATTGCAGGCCATCAACGAGGAACTGAGGTCGGCAACGGAAGAACTCGAAACCAGCAAGGAAGAGCTGCAGTCGGTCAACGAGGAACTCATCACGGTCAACGCGGAACTGCAGACGAGAATCGAGGAAACCGGCAAGGCCAACGACGACCTGCAGAACCTGATCACGTCCACGGACATTGCGACGATCTTCGTCGACCGCGGGATGTTCATCAAGCGCTACACGCCCAGCGCCGCCACGGTGTTCAACCTGATCGGCGCGGACGTGGGGCGCTCGCTCTTTGACATCACGCACAAGCTGAACTACCCCGAACTCGCCGATGACGTCAGCGCGACATTCCAGTCGTTGAGGCTGATCGAGCGGGAAGTGGCGTCCAGCGACGGCCGGTGGTTCCTCGCACGTTTGCTGCCATACCGGACGGCAGACGATCGGATCGACGGCGCGCTGCTGAGTCTTATCGAAACGACCGCGCGCCGCAGCGCCGAGGCAAACGTGCGGGCCGGCGAAGAGCGCCTGCGGCTCGCAGCCCAGACGACCAACGACTTCGCGATCATCGTGCAGGACCCGGATGGCCGTATCGTGAGCTGGAATGCTGGCGCCGAGCGTGTGTTCGGTTATTCGGAGCACGAAGCAGTCGGGCTGAATATAGAAGTGATCTACACCTCGAAGGATCGCGAGATAGGCGCCCCTGGGCGCGAGCGTGAAATCGCCCAGCACGACGGGCGCGCCGACGACGAACGCTGGCAAGTCGCGAAGGGCGGCCGCCGCGTGTATTGCAGCGGCGTGGTGACGCCGCTCAACGATCCAAAATTCACCGGATACGCAAAGATCCTGCGTGACCTGACCGATCGCAAGACCCAGGACGATGCACGCCAGACCCAGCTTGCACAAGAGCGTGCCGTGCGCGCGCAAGCCGAAGCCGCGAACCGGTTGAAAGACGATTTCCTGGCCATGCTGTCGCACGAATTGAAACATCCGCTCAACCTGATCCATGTGAAGGCGGAGATGTTGTCGCGCATTCCGGAAGCGCGCGGCGTGCAGGTCATCCAGCTCGCAGCGCAGGCTATCCAGCGGGCCGTAGTGGGACAGGCCAAGATCATCGACGACTTGCTTGACCTGTCGCGTGTACGCACGGGCAAGCTCGCGCTCAATCTCGCGGCGGGCGACGTCGCACAGATGCTTGCAACCATTGCAGCCGCCGCCGAGGCCGAAGCCGCGTCGCGCGGTATTGCGCTGTCGTTCGTCGGGCTGGACGAGCCGCTATGGACCAAGGTGGATTTAGTACGCTTCGACCAGATCGTGTGGAACCTGCTGAGCAACGCACTGAAGTTCACGCCGCGCGGCGGGTCGGTTTCCGTGCGCTTAAGCCGGGAAGGCGACGAACTGCGTATCGACGTGACCGATACCGGCATTGGCATCGAAGCGTCGTTGTTGCCGCACATCTTCGAGATGTTCTCTCAGGGCATTGAAGCACGCCGCAGGACAGGCGGTGGCATGGGAATTGGACTCGCGCTGGTCAAGCAACTCGTGGAAATGCACGCGGGCCGCGTGCTCGCGCAGTCGGATGGCGCGGGGCGCGGGACCACCGTGAGCGTCTGGCTCCCGCTCGTGGAAGGCCGGCCTGCCCGGACCACCACGGAAGAACAGGAGCGCAACGGTTTGCTGGCGGGCGTGCGCACGCTCGTGGTCGACGACGACGCGGAAACCGCGATTGCGTTCGCCGCATTGCTGCAACTCGAAGGCGCCGTGGTCATGACTGCGCACAGCGGCAGCGAAGCGCTTGCGTACCTCGATCATGAACCTGTCGACCTTCTGCTTTGCGACATCGGCATGCCTGGAATCAGTGGTCATGAACTCATCGACCAGGTGCGCTCAAACCCTCAGTTCGCGAACTTGCCCGCAATTGCATTGACGGGTTATCCGGCAAGCGTGGATGAGAACGGGTCAAGGGCAAAAGGATTCGACCTTTCGCTGACAAAGCCTGTTTCGCTCGATGCGCTGATTGCCGCCGTCGAGCAGGTGTTTTTCTGGCGCGGCGCGCATGGTGGAGAAACGCACGACGGTGACGCGGGTGGTGAGCGCGGCGGTGATACAGATAAACAGGCTTGAGCGCGCCACTACTTGTGGATCTCGTCGCGCAAGCGGATCACATCGCGCGTGGTGACGGGGGACGCATTGTTACCCCAGGTCGTCCTGATGAACGTCAGCACTTGTGCGATCTCGGTGTTGGTCAACGTGCCCGCATAGGCGGGCATGTTCTTGCGCGGCGGCCCTTGTCTTGTGTCGGGCGAATTGCCGCCCTCGATCATGAGGCGAATCAGCGACGTGGTGTCGGCGCTCAACACGGACGGGTTGCCCGCGAGTTTTGGATACTCTTGCGCCGTGCCTTGTGCTTGATCACCGTGGCACTTGGCGCAGTACGAAAGGTAGACTCCCGCGCCGGGCCGTTCGATATTACCCGTGCGCGCCGCCGCTGTTGTCTGCCTTGCCGCAAGCGATCGAGGTTCGTACGTCCCTGAGGGTTTCTCCGGCGGCAGGCTCTTCAGATAATGCGCGATGGCGTCCAGGTCATCGTCGTTCATGTACTGCGTGCTGTCTTCCACGACCTGCACCATGCTGCCGAAAGCGACCAGGCCGCCGCCATGTCCTGATTTCAGGAACGTCGCGATCTCATCCTCATGCATGCGGCCGAGGCCAGCGCCCGTGTCGCCGGTGAGATTGGGGGCGAACCAGTGATCGTTGGTCCCGCCCGTGAGGTATTGCCGGGACGACTCGGTGTAACCGCGTTCCTGGTACGCCGGACCGCGTGGCGTGTGACACGCGCCGCAATGCCCCAGGGATTGCACGAGATACGCGCCACGGTTCCATTGCGCATCGCGATCCGCGCGGACCACATACAGCCCATTTGGCGCGAATGCGAAATTCCAGAAGGCGAGCGCCCAGCGCTGATTGAACGGGAAGGGCAGCTTTGTCGGCGGTGCAGCGCGGGCGACGGGCTCAACGCCGTGCATGAAATACGCGTAGAGGGCGTGCATGTCGTCGTCGTTGATCTTCGAGAACGACGGGTAGGGCATCGCCGGATATAGATGCTTGCCGCCGCGCGCCACGCCCTCGCGCAAGGTTCGCGCAAAGTCGTCATAGCTGTAGTCGCCAATGCCGTATTGTTTGTCGGGCGTGATGTTGCTGCTGACGATCGTGCCGAAGGGCGAGGCCATGCCGAGGCCGCCCGCGAAGGGCGCGCCGCCCTGGGGCGCGGTATGGCAACCGGCGCAGTCCGCGGCCTTCGCCAGATAGCCGCCGCGTGCGATCAGCGCCTGACCGGCATCCTGGGCGTAAGTTTGCCTTACAAGCGCAAACAGACACAGGAGGGCGAAGATGGCGGATCGCATCGGGCTCACCAGGGTTTGCACGGCGAAACAATAAGCGCGGCGAGCGCCGTCGCAATCAGGCCGAGCACGAACATGGGGCTCGCGAGGATGGCAACGCGATACACGAAGCGTGCGGCCCTGCGGTCGGGATCGGGTTCCTTACCCGCGCCGGTCGAGCGCCAGCCGCGCCAGGCGGCGACAAGGCCGCCCAAGGCGACGGCAAGCGCCACCAGACTCACCGCGCCAATGTAGGCATGCAAGGCCGGCAGCCTGGGATGCACCAATGGATCCTGCGCCGGATAACACGCCTGTGCCGCGAGCGCTTCGCACACGCAGATCTGCACGATCCACGCGAGCGGCGCGCCGAGCAGCGCGTATATCTGCTGCATGACCTGAAGCGCGATGGGTCGGCGTGCCGGCACGGCGTATCTCCTAGAGCACGTAAGGGCTGATATAAAGCGTGGTGAAGATGAAGAGCCAGACGATATCGACGAAATGCCAGTACATCCCGCCTACAGTCAGCACCGTATGGCGCCGGTCATCGAAGTAACCTAGCGCGGTCCACGCCAGCAGCAAGCCGAGCACGATAAGCCCAGCCACCACGTGCAACATGTGAAAGCCCGTAATGGTGAAGTAGAGCGAGCCGTACAGATGCGACGCGGGTCCATAGGGATGATCGTGCCATTCCTTCAATTGCACGCCTGTGAACAGCATGCCCAGCACGATTGCAATGCCCACCCAGATCACTGCAAGGCGTCGCCTTCCGCGTTTCACCGCGTGCTCGCATAGCACGACAAAGAGACTGCTGGTCAGCAGCACGGCGGTATTGAAGAGCGCCGGCCCCATCTTCGGCATGCCATCGGGCGGCCATTTGCCGCCGCCCTGCGAGAAGAGATACAGGTAGCTGAAGATCAGATAAGCGAACAGCGCCGCCTCGGTTGCGATCAGCATCCACATGCCCCACCAGCCGCCGGAGTGCCGTCCTGCCGTGCCCACGGGCAGCGGCCGCGCCGCGTCCAGCGCATCGTTCGTCAGATCAGCCAAGCGCGTCTCCCTGAGGTTCACGTTGAACGAGCGCACGCTCGGGCCACAGCCATGCCACGAGCGAAGCGGCGAATCCCAACAGCGTGGCGAACGCGAGCCACCAGATGTGCAGCAGCATGGCGGCGAACAGCAGCGTGGCGAACAGGCCAAGGAAGAACGGCGCGTAAGAGTCACCGGGCATCTTCAGGATGGCGTCGGGACGTCCGTCGAGCGCGCGCGTGGCGAGCGCTTCGCGGCCGTGATCGAGGATCATGCCTTCGTCGAGCACGCTCCGGCGCGCACGCGGATTCCCTGCTTCGATGCGTTCTTCCCACAGCGGATGACCGCTTTCCACAACCGGTATGGTCGCGAAGTTATAGGGCGGAGGGGGCGACGAAACCGACCATTCGAGCGTGGGCGCATCCCACGGATTCTTGCCGGCGGCAGGCCCGCGTTTATAGCTCCACACAAGGTCGCCGATAAACATCAGCACCCCCGCCGCAAATACGAACGAGCCGATGGACGTCACCATGTTCACCGTGTTCCAGCCCATGTCGCCGGAGTACGTATAGATGCGTCGCGGCATGCCGAGCAGTCCCGCTATGTGCATCGGAAAAAAGCCGAGATTGAAACCAATGAACATCACCCAGAAGGTGAGCTTGCCGAATCGTTCCGTCATCATGCGTCCGGTGAACTTCGGAAACCAGAACACCACGCCACCAATCACGGGAAACACGTTGATGCCGAGCAGTACGTAATGCAGATGCGCGACGACGAAGTAGGTATCGTTGAGTTGCCAGTCGAGCGGAACTGCGGCCGTCATCACGCCAGAGACGCCGCCGATCACGAAGAGCAGCACGAAACCCGCGAAGTAAAGGAACGGAACCCTGAATACGGGGCGTCCCGTCCAGATGGTCGCAATCCACGCGAAGGTCGCCACCGCGCTGGGAATCGCGATGACCATGCTCGCCGAGCCGAAGAACGCGAGCGCCAGCGCCGGAATGCCAGTGGCGAACATATGATGGATCCACACGATAAAACCAATCACCATGGTCGCGACCGTCGACAACGCCACGGGCGTATAACCGACCAGCCGGCGGCGGCAGAAAACCGGCAGCGCGTCGGACACAATGCCCATTGCTGGCAGCACGACGGCGTAGACCCACGGATGGGCGAACATCCAGAAGAGATGCTGCCAGAGCAACGGACGGCCGCCGTTGAGGACATCGAAGAAATGCGTGCCGAACTGGCGGTCGAGCCAGAGCAGGAAGAACGCGAGGCTGACCGCGGGCACTGCAAGCAGGTTGCCGCCCGATGCCGTAAGCGTGCCCCATACCAGCACTGGCACGCGATCGATCGACATGCCCGGCGCGCGCATGCGGATCAGCGTGACCACGAAATTGGCGGAGCCCACCGTGGTCGACGCACCGAGCAGCACCATGCCGAGCGCATAGATATCGATGTTCGGACCCGTGTTGTATTCGAGGCCGGACAGCGGCACATAGTTGAACCATCCCGCGTTGGGCGCTTGTCCGAATGGAAAGCTCGAATAAAGGAAGATGCCCGCGAAGAGGAACAGCCAGTACGAAAGCGCGTTCAGGCGCGGGAACGCCATGTCGCGCGCGCCGAGGATCAGCGGCCACAGGTAGTTGGAAAACCCTGAAAGTACAGGCAGGGCATAGAGGAAAATCATCGTTACGCCGTGCATGGTGAAGAGCTGGCTGTATTGCTCCGGGGTGAGTACGGTGGCGTCAGGGCGTGCAAGCTGCACGCGCATGATCAGCGCTTCCACGCCGCCCATCAGCAGGAACACGAACGCCGTCACGAGATAACGCAAGCCAATGCTTTTGTGATCGACCGTCGATAACCAGCCGCGCCAGCCGGGCGCCGTTTCCCATATTTCGGCAAGACGCTTTTCACGCGCGCTTCCCTCGGGCACGCGGCCGGTTTCAGGAACACGCGAATCCACCGATGACAGGTCGCTCATGAACCGTCGCTCCTCGTTGGTCTATTTGAGTGTGGCGAGATACGCGGACAAGTTCGCCGCTTCTTCGCGTTTCAACGCAATGCCCGGCATCAGCGAGTCAGGCTTGATGCGTTGCGCACCCGTGATCCATGCAAGCTGGTTTTCCGCCGTGTTCGTAAGCGTGCCCGCCGCGATCAGCCGGCGCGAGTCCAGATGCGTGAGGTCGGGCGCCTGAGCGCCTTGCGCGTCCGAACCGCGCACAGCATGACAGCCGGCGCATTTATCGAGGAAGAGGGTTTTGCCGGCGCTGACATTCGCATTGTTCGATGACGCGGGCACGCGCGCTTGCGCCGCGCTCCATGCGGCGAACTCCGCACGGTTTTCGGCGACTACCTCGAACGCCATATGCGCATGCTGTGCGCCGCAAAACTGCGAACATTGTCCGCGATAGACCCCAGGCACATCGGCCTGAAGCCATTGCTCATTGGTCTGGCCGGGGATCGCCTGCGTCTTGCCAGCAAGTCTCGGCACCCAGAACGTATGAATCACGTCCGCGCTTTTCAGCTTGATGCGTACGGGTTCGCCAGCGGGAATATGAATTTCGTTCGCGGTGACGAAACGCAGGGAAGCGTCGGCGGCATCGTCGTAGGCGACCTTCCACCACCAGTCGTACGCCGTCACTGTAATCGTCAATGCGGGCGTTTCAGCGGGCGTCGCGACACGGTTGAGCGTGACGAGCGCATAGACCAGCATGGCGACAAGCACGGGCACTGACAGACCCACGCCGATCACGATCCATCGCAAGCCGTCATTGCCCTGAACGAGTTGATCGAGCGGCGCGTTTGCCCGTCGCCGATGGATTGCGACGATCAGCAAGACGCCGACGATCACGCATACCAGAACGCAGATAGCCGTAAAAATCCAGTCCAGCGTAAGCGTAGGAGCAGCCGCGGGACCTGCCGCGTGAAGGAAATAGTTCAGCGGTGCGCTGTCGCTGCCGTGAATGTGCTGTACGGGCGCGGTCAGCGGCATGTCGAACTGCGACGGCTGCGGTCTGGCATTGAATGCTCCGGCGTCCTTGAACTCACATGGACCAAGCCCTTAGCAATTCACATTCCCTACTAAATACTTTCGGTCAGCAGCGTGCGGCAGTGACGCGCAATCTGCTTTTCCTCTTGCGTCTCGATCACGTCGAACCGGACGTGGAGGAATTCGAGGCCTTGGCAGATGCGTTCGCGCACCGAACTGGCATGTTCGCCAATTCCGCCCGTGAACACCACACGGTCTAGTCCGCCCATCAACGCCGCATAAGCGCCAATGGTCTTGCGCACGGCGGTGCAAAAAATATCGATGGCAAGTTCAGCGTCCGCGTCACTGCGTTGCAGCAGGGCCTGCATGTCGTCGTTCGAATCGGAGAGACCTTTCAGGCCGCTCTCCTTGTTGATCAGATGCTCGAGCGTGTCGGCATCCAGTCCGCCTGTTCGCATCAGATACACGAACACGCCGGGGTCGAGTTCGCCGGTGCGCGTCGCCATGGGGATGCCGCCGGTTGGCGTCAGGCCCATGGTGGTATCGATTGACCGGCCATTGTGGATGGCGCACAGGCTCGCGCCGCTGCCCAGATGCGCGACCACGAGCCGCTCAGGCAGATCGTGGCCGAGACTCGACACAATCGACTCATACGAGAGGCCGTGAAAGCCGTAGCGCACCACGCCTTCGGCGGCGTAGTGCCTGGGAAGCGCCAGGTGCGTGGCGCGCGCGGGCATGGTCTGGTGGAACGCGGTATCGAGGCAGGCGTAATGCGGTACATCGTTGAAAATCTCCTGCGCCTGTTCGAGCAGCGCGAGCGATTGCGGCAGATGCAGCGGCGCGAATTGCACGGCGTCGCGAAGCGTTTGCGTGACCTTGTCCGTGATCAGCGCGTGCATTCGCAGGTGCGGACCGCCATGCACAATGCGATGCCCAACTCCGGCAAGCGGTTGACCGAGATGCTCATGCAAGGCGTCGGCCACGTGCTGCAGCGCGTCGTGCTGCGACTCCATTACATGGCTCTGCTGAATATCTATGGATCCGTCCGCGGAACGCATGGTCAACGACCCATCCTCGCGCCCGATCCCTTTCGCGCTGCCCGTCAACCATGCTTTCTCGTCGCCGCCATCCGGCGCATACACGCCAAACTTCAGCGACGACGATCCGCTGTTCAACACCAGGATGTCCTGTGCCATGGCGTCAGCCCTTCCACGCCCAGTTGCGGATTTCATCGCGATCGATGCCTTCCGCGTGCGCGTAGCCAATGCTCTCGTTGATCTGATCCTTGAGCCAGTTCTTCGTATGCGCGCCCGTATCGCGCAAGCGCGGCACACGATCGATCACATCGACACACAATGAAAAGCGGTCCACCTGATTGATGACCGCAAGTTCGAACGGCGTGTTGATGTTGCCGCGCTCACGATATCCATGCACGTGCATGTTCTCGTGATTCGTGCGGTTGTACGTGAGCTTGTGAACCAGCGACGGATATGAGTGGAAGTTGAAGATGACCGGTTTTTCGCGCGAGAAAATGGAATCGAAATCGCGATCCGACAAACCGTGCGGATGATCGGTGTCGGGCATCAGGCGGAACAGGTCGACCACATTGACAAAACGGATCTTGAGGTCCGGGAAGCGCTCCTTGAGGATTTCCACGGCGGCCAGCGACTCCATGGTTGCAATATCGCCGGCGCACGCCATGACCACGTCGGGCTCGCTGTTCTGGTCTGTCGACGCCCAGTCCCAGATGCCAATGCCCTTGGCGCAGTGCGCGAGCGCCGCCTCCATGTCGAGATACTGCAGGTGCGGCTGCTTGTCCGCGACGATCACGTTCACGTAGTCGCGGGAACGCAGGCAATGGTCCATCACGCTCAGGAGGCAGTTCGCATCGGGCGGCAAATAGATGCGCACCACTTCGGGACTCTTGTTCGTGACGACATCGAGGAAACCCGGGTCCTGATGCGTAAAACCATTGTGATCCTGACGCCATACCAGCGACGTGATCAGCAGGTTCACCGAAGGCACGGGCGCGCGCCAGTCGAGTTCGTTCTTCGCTTTTTCCAGCCATTTCGCGTGCTGGTTGAACATGGAATCGATCACATGCACGAACGCTTCGTAGGTTGCAAAGAGACCGTGGCGACCGGTGAGCACGTAGCCTTCGAACCAGCCTTCGAGCGTGTGTTCGCTCAGCATTTCCATCACGCGGCCATCGGTCGACAAAGCGCCGCCGTCGCTGTCCTCCGGCTTGAACTCCGCAATCCAGCGCTTGCCCGATGCCTCATACACGCCGTCTAGCTTATTGCTTGCGGTTTCATCGGGGCCGAACAGCTTGAACGTGTGCATGTTGCGCTTGATGACGTCGCGCAGCCACGTGGCGAGCACGGCCGTTGTCGACTGATACGTGTCGCCGGGGTCCTTGACCTTGTAGGCGTAGTCGCGGATATCCGGCAGGTCCAGCGAACGGCGCAGCCTGCCGCCATTGGCATGCGGATTCGCGCTGATGCGGCGATCGCCCTTCGGCGCCATCTCGCGCAGCTCTTCAATGAGCGTGCCGTTTTCATCGAACAGCTCTTCCGGCTTGTAGCTGCGCATCCATGCTTCCACCACCTTCAGGCTTTTCGCGCTGGTCGCGGGATCGAGCACCGGCACCTGATGCGCGCGCCAGAAATCCTCGACCTTGTGACCGTCCACTTCCTTCGGACCGGTCCAGCCCTTCGGCGAGCGCAGCACGATCATGGGCCAGCGCGGACGCGTGGTGTCGCCGGTGGAACGCGCATGTGCCTGAATGGCGCGGATCTCGCCGATGCAGGTTTCCAGCGTCTTCGCCATGAGTTCATGCATGGTCGCCGGGTCCGAGCCCGATACGAAGTGGGGTTTGTAACCGTAACCCGTCATCAGCGCTTCGAGTTCCTCCTGCGGAATGCGCGCCAGGATGGTCGGGTTCGCGATCTTGTAGCCGTTCAAGTGCAGGATGGGAAGAACCGCGCCGTCTTCTATGGGATTGAGGAATTTATTCGAATGCCAAGACGTCGCAAGCGGTCCCGTTTCCGCTTCGCCGTCGCCGACCATCACGGCCACGATCAGGTCGGGGTTATCGAAAGCCGCGCCAAAGCCATGCGAAAGGCTGTAGCCCAGTTCGCCGCCTTCGTGAATCGATCCTGGGGTTTCGGGCGTGCAATGCGACCCGATTCCTCCCGGCGACGAAAACAGCCTGAACAGGCGCAGCATGCCGGTTTCGTCGGCGCTGCGATCCGGATAGACCTCGGAGTAATAGCCTTCGAGATACGAGTTCGACAATGTCGCAGGCGCGCCATGACCCGGGCCCGAAACGAACATTACATTCAGGTCTTCCTTGATGATCAGCCGGTTGAGATGGACCCAGGTAAAGGACTGGCCCGGATCCGAACCCCAGTGTCCGAGAAGACGCCGCTTGATGTGCTCGGTTTTCAGCGGTTCGCGCAAAAGCGGATTGGCGCGCAAATAAATCATGCCCACCGATAAATAATTGCAGGCGCGCCAATATGCATCGATCTTGCGTAATTCGTCGGGGGAAAGGCGCGGGGTACTGGAGGTTGCCTGTGTGTCCATGTCGTGTCCGTTGATATCCGTTGAAAGATGGTGCGGTGTCACTCTGGCTCGGCCGGTGATGCGTGCCGGTTCGCACATGCGGGTCGCCGGTCAGGTCTTGCATATTGTGCCGTGTGTAGCTGGATTGCGTTGTCATTGCACCATGACATGGGTCAAAGACAATGCTATGACTTGCGGGAGCGGCCCGGCGGCGCGGCGTGGAAAAGGGGATTGAAACCGGGGGACGGCGCTGACTCGCGGGTGGTTTTCGCGGCTCGCTTGCGCCCGGCGCTGCTCTTGCTGCTCATTTCGGCAAGCTGGTTCATGAGGTCATCGTCAGGTTCGTCGGCGGCGGATTCTTCGGGGTTTTCCTGCTCGTCCGGAGCCGTTACGCTGCTGCCTCCAACGTGCCCGATGACCGCAAAGAACTCCTTCGAT
Source organism: Caballeronia sordidicola (assembly GCF_001544455.2). Lineage (GTDB taxonomy): Bacteria > Pseudomonadota > Gammaproteobacteria > Burkholderiales > Burkholderiaceae > Caballeronia > Caballeronia sordidicola. Next base: position 76,126 of record NZ_FCOC02000010.1, on the reverse strand, counting down.
GGATTGCGGATGGCGCGCCCTGGCATCATCGTAATGGCGACGACTTCATGCAGCGACTTGCCATCCACGCTCTTGCGCGTGGGCCTTGAATGCCAGTCGATCGAGCTGTCCGCAAAGCCCGCGACCACGCGCTCCAGGACGGCGGGAGAGAGTACGCCTGCGTTGTAAAGACCGATCAAGGTGGCTTCGGCCACGGCAAACAGTTCATCCGTCGATGCAGCGCGCCGGGCCATCAGATTTTCACCGCGCTTGGCGCCGCCGCGTCGCGCGTGTTTTGCGGGTCAAGCACCGCCGATTCCTTCCACGACCTTACCCGTGCCCGCGCACGTTTCGCACTTTCCGCCGTCCTTCTTGCCGGAACCGTTGCAAGCCGGGCAGATGTTCTCGCCAGTGCCCGGCGTGCCGGGAGCGGCTTCATCGCCGGGGTTGAGTTCGGTGTTCTCAGGCATGACATCTCCTTGAATGACTCATACATCGGTGGCCAACGGCTCGTCAGAACAGCTAGGCGATGCAGCAACTTACGTTCCCTCGAACCGCGAAGCCTCACGGTTTTCGCCCGAACGCTTCGCGCAGGCGCTTTTTCGCGTTATCGAGTACGGTGCGCCGTGATTTCGGCAAGTTGCGCCCCGCGCGATTGATATAGAAATTCAGCATCGACATGGCCGACTGGAACGGCGTGCCCTTGCGCCGGTTGCTGCGCGTGGACGACTTCTTCAGCGAGTCGGCTATTTCCTGCGCGTTGCCTTCCTTGAAAATGTCCTTCTTGATGTCCATTGCGTCGCTGGTTTCCATCACATGATGCGACCAGCGTTTCGAACCCGTTGCCGCCGGTTTGGCGCGGGCATGTTTTTGCCGGGACGTGTTGCGTTTGCCGCTGGTTTTCGCTGCTGCTGCCATGGTGTTTCCTCCACTATTTGCTGTGCTTGTCGATCAGACGATGAGCCTGTCTCAACGCCTCCACGATCGCGCGAAATGCGCTGTCGCGTGTCTCGGCATCCGGTGCACGAAGTGCATACGACGGATGAAACGTCGCGATGACCAGACGTCCGTCGTGCTCTATCGCCTCGCCCATCGACGCTTGTAATTTCACGGTCGACTTCTGCAGCACGGACTTCAAGGCGGTCGCGCCCAGCGCCACGATGACCCTGGGATCATGTTCCGCAAGCTCGCGTTCAATCCAGTAATGACATGCATCCACCTCGCGTTGCGCCGGGGTTTTATGCATCCGGCGCTTGCCTCGCGGCTCCCATTTGAAATGTTTCACCGCGTTGGTCACATAGACCTGCGAGCGCTTTACGCCGGCTTCCCGAAGCGCGTTGTCGAGAAGCGCGCCGGCCGGTCCTACAAACGGCTTGCCTTGCAGATCCTCCTGATCGCCGGGTTGCTCGCCGACCATCATCAGGGGTGCGCGATGCGGGCCTATTCCCGGCACTGCCTGGGTCGCGGCTTCCCAGAGCATGCATCGGCGGCATTGGTCGAGTTGCTCGGGCTGCTGATCCGGGAACATGCCGATGGGCTTGGTCGTCATGGTGCTGTCAGCCTTCGCCGGCGGCGCGGCGCGCTTCTTCGAGCGTCAGCGTGGAACGCATGGCTTCGGCGAGCCTCGCGGTAGATGCTTCGCGCTCGCACGCGACAACCGCAGCCACGTTGCCATCCTTCATCATATAAGCGATGAAAACCTGTGATCCAAGGTCGCCGTCGATGACGACATCGTCGTGCTCGCTTGCGTGGCCGAGGTATTCGAAGCGCTTGCCGAAGTGATAGGTCCAGAAGTACGGCACGCCGGTGTAGTGCTCGTCGCCGCCCGCCATGTTCAGCGCGGCCACGCGTGCGTGTTGCTGGGCGACCCGCCAGTGTTCGATACGCAGGTGCTGGTCCGCGCGTGGCAAAGGGAATTGCGCGACGTCTCCGGCGGCGTAAAGTCCGTGCGCGGCGCGCATGGCGGTATCGACGGGAATGCCGCCGTCATCCGCCAGCGTGACGCCTTGCAGGAAGTCCGTCGCCGGCTTTATGCCGGTTCCAACGATCACAACATCCGCCGCAATCTTTTCGCCGCTGTCGAGTTCGACCTCGTTGACAGTATCGTCGCCGATAAATGCCTTGACCTTCGATTCCATGCGGAACACAACGCCATTTTTTTCATGGAGCGTCTGGAACATCCGGCCGAGTTCGTCGCCGAATTGCGAAGCGAGCGCAATCTTTCCCGGCGCAATTACAGTCACGCTCAGGCCTCGTTTCCTGAGCGAAGACGCCACCTCCAGTCCGATAAAACTCGCACCGGCAATGACCGCGTTTTTCGCGCCATCGAAAGAGGCGACGAGCATTGCGGCGTCGTCGCGCGAGCGCAGCAGATGCACGCGGCGCAAGTTCGCGCCGGGCACGTCCATGGGCTTGGGAATGCCGCCCGTGCAGATCAGCGCGGCGTCGTAGTGCAGCGAGAGTTCGCTGGGCAGGTCGATGCGTTTATCGGCTGCATCGAGTTTGACCGCCTGGGCTTCGACGCGCTCTATGCGTTGCTTCGTGGCGAAACCTTCCGGGAGCAGCGGCGGCACTTCGTCGGGCGGCATGTCGCCTGCAGTCACGAATTTGCTCAGCGCGGTTCGATCGTAGGGTTCGCCGTGCTCGGGTCCAATCAGCACGATGCGGCCATCGAAGCCCGACTCCCGCAGTGCGGTACAGGCCGCAGCGCCGGCCGCGCCTGCGCCGATGATCGCCATCGTGCGCGTATCGGCGGCTGGGACGCGCGTGGGCGGTTCCTTTGCTTCCGGCGAGACGAGCACGTCGCCGTTTTCAATCGCGACCGGATATCGTTTCAAGCCGATCAGCGCCGGTGGTTCGATCAACCCGCCATCCGCGACGGCAAAAGTGCCCTTGTGCCACGGGCACACAATGCGGCCATTGCACACGGCGCCTTTTTCGAGCGGCGCGCCCGCATGCGGACAATCCGCGGAAAAAGCATGGACGTCGCCGCCTTGCCTGACCAGGAGGATTGGGGTTTCGGACAGCGTGACTCTTATGCCGCGGTCCTCGGGAATATCGTCCAGCTTCGCTGCATGCTGCATGGAACCGGCCATGTTGCACTCCCGTCTGTGGTTCACGACGGATTCAGCAAAAAGCGGGCCGTCGAAAACGAGCGCGCCAGGCAGGCGCTCAGGCGGCCATGCGTTCGAACGAGGCCGACCCGCCACGCACGGATTCGAGAATGATCGATGCAAGGCGCTCCACGGGCGGCGTGCAACTCGCCGATGCCCGCATCAGCGAAAGCGGCAAGGACGGCAGTTCCGGCAGCCCGGCAGCGTGTGCGTCGAGCGCGCACACCGCTCGCGGCAGGCCATATTGCGTGCGCACGGTCAGCCCGAGACCCGCCGCTGCGGCCGCCCATAAACCGGACAGGCTCGGGCTTGTGAACGCGACGCGCCAGCGTATGTTCGCGCGATCGAGTTCGGCGGTGGCCGCGCTGAAAAACAGGCACGCGCGATCGAACGCGACCAGCGGCAGCGGCTCGCCGGCCTCCGGATTCCAGGGCAGGGTGGACGAACCGATCCAGCACATTCTCGGCTCGGCGATCAGTTCATGCTGCACGCCCACCCGGACTTCCCGCGCCGCCAATGCCGCGTCGCCCCAGATCAGCGCAAGGTCGAGTTCGTTCGAATCGATGCGTTCCAGCAGCTCCGTATTGCGCGCCACGCGCGCCTCGATGCGCACTTTCGGGTGTGCGCGCGAAAACCGGCCGAGCACGTCCGGGAGCATGACCTCGCCGAAATCCTCCTGCAGGCCGAGCCTGATCCAGCCCTCCAGATCCGGGCCGCGCACGGCGACGGCGGCTTCGTCGTTGAGATCGAGCAGACGGCGCGCGAAGCGCAGCATGGTTTCGCCGGCATCGGTCAGCGCGAGGTTGCGGCCCGCCTTCTTGAACAACGGCGCGCCCGCCTGTTCTTCGAGCTTCTTGATTTGCGCGCTGACTGCCGAAGTCGAGCGTCCGACCCGGTCCGCCGCCTTCGCGAAACTTCCAAGTTCCATGCCGACAACAAACGTACGCAGCGACGCAATATCGAAATTGGTCTGTGACATGGCGGATCGTCCTGTTTTATGGAAGCATCGATGCGATATTACTTGATATTCAGGATCATCGCGGTGCGGCACACTGAGTCCATCAATCGCAAAAACGGAAGCTCGACCCATGGAAACCCAATGTGCAGTGCCCCTCACCGCTGGGACTCGGCGCGGCCTGAGCGCGTCGCACAGGTGGAAAGTGCTCGGCGTTGGCGTGGCGGCTAACGTCAGTTTTTCGGCGGCGATCGCGGGCATTCCGACCACGGCCGTCTGGCTGCGGGCTGACTATCACCTGGGCAATGCGGCGCTCGGGCTCGCGCTTGGCGCAATGGGACTCGGCGTGGCGTTATCGGAATTGCCGTGGGGCGTCGCGACCGACCGCTGGGGCGACCGGCCGATCCTGTTGAGCGGACTGACCACGACGGCCGCCGCACTGTTCGCCATGATGCTGTTCGTGGCGCCATCGGCGGCGTCGGTGCCTGCATTGTCGTGGCTGGTTTTATCGATGTGCGGCGTCGGGCTGCTCGGCGGAAGCGTCAACGGATCGAGCGGACGCGCGATCATGCGCTGGTTCCAGGAAGGCGAGCGCGGCCTCGCGATGAGCATCCGCCAGACCGCCGTCCCGCTGGGCGGTGGAATTGGCGCGCTGATCCTGCCGTGGCTCGCTTCCACTGGCGGTTTCAGGCTCGTGTATGGCGCGCTGGCGGTCATGTGCTCAGCGTCGGGGTGGCTCGCGTGGCGCTGGCTTCACGAGCCGCCTGAGACGGCCGACACGGCCGACACGTCCGCGAACCCCGCGTCCGGCGCGCGCGTGCCGGTTGCCGCCGGCATCAGCCCGCTGCGCGACGCGATGATCTGGCGCATGGTGCTGGGTATCGGCATCCTGTGCATTCCGCAATTTTCGGTGCTGACATTCGCCACGGTCTTCCTGCACGATTTCGCACACGCCGGCCTGCGCGGCATTACCGCCACGATGGTCGCCCTACAGCTCGGCGCCATGATCATGCGTGTCTGGAGCGGCCGTTTCACCGACAAACACGGCAACCGGCGCGCCTATACGAAGGTATCGACACTGATCGCGGTGGCGTCGTTCGTGGTGCTGGCGGCGGGGACTCAATATGGATTGCCGGCCGCGTGGCTGATCGGGTTGATCGTGTTCGCCGGTATTTGCGTGTCGGCCTGGCACGGCGTGGCCTATACCGAACTCGCCACACTGAGCGGCAAGGAGCGCGCGGGAACCGCGCTCGGCATGACGAACACGGCTGTGTACGTTGGATTGTTCGTCACGCCTTTGTCGATTCCGCATGTGCTTTCGGCGGGATCGTGGGGATTGGTCTGGCTGGTCGCGGCCGCGTGCGCACTGGTCGCGTATCCGCTGTTCCCGAAACCGGCCAGCGCATGAGCGCTAAAACCGCCAGCCCACGCCCGCTTCGATCAGGTCGGTGTCCCGGTCATAACGCGTGACGACCCGATTCCAGGTGAGCCGGGTCAGCCAGTTTTTCCCGAACCGGTAACTCGCCGACATCGATACCAGCCCGGAAACCCGCCCGTCGCCGGTACGGTTGTCGGGCAGATCGTCGTTCTGCGTGATCGCGATATACGGACCCGCTCCCACGCCGAGCGTGAACCGGTCGTTGAAAAACGCGCGGGTAGCCCACAGTTGCAGCGCAATGCCGTCGCGCCGGGACTGAATGTGGCCGCCTTCATGAATGTACGACGCGCTCATGTCGATGTAACGGGTCAGGCCGCGCCGATACTCCACGCTTTCCGCCACGGACGACTCCGAGTCATAGCTGTTCAGGATCGTCTTGCCGAGCATGACCGTCAGTTCGTTGCCGGTAACGTCCGACGTTCGCGGCGTTGGCCTTTGACGCGGGCCGGGTTCGCCGTTTGCATCGAGTTGATAACCCACGCCGAACAGAAGCGCGGTCGTGTCCGGACCGCCGAACGCCTGCACGTGATTCACCTGCATTTGCGCGATCCAGCGGCGGTCGAAGTAATACGCCGCGCGCGCGCTCCACACCGCGCCCCAGCCATGCGTATTCGAATAGGTGTTACCGGCGCGCGCGGCGGTGGTGTCGAAGTATCGATACGGTCCCGCTCCCGCCGATAGCTCGAACCGGTCGCGCCAGAGTGGCAGGCGGGCCCAGAGTTGCACCGTTTGCCCATCGCGATGATGGTCGGGAATGTGTCCCTCGTTGATCCACGAGAAACTCCATGCCGCATAGCGCCCGAGGCCTTCGCGATAGCTCCCTTCCCACGAATAGGAGTTCTCGCCCCGGCTGATCAGTGGTCCGGCCAGAACGTTCAGTTCCTGGGCGGAAGCGGAAGTCGGGAACGTCAGCGCCGCACATAAAGCGCCGGTGAATAACGTGGTGCAAAACGCGGCACCTGGTTTGTTTCGATTAGCGGGCCTGGATAGGGACACTGTTTCAGTTTTTTGAGTTGTATTTCACGAGGAAATATTTTGCCATCGGACAAAAAAGCGCTTGGGGAAACACGGCAAACCTCGCGTGTTCCCCGCAGTTAACGCAAGGCTAACGCAAAGAGGGCTGCGTGTGTCGATCGGTCTCGCCTCGGGAACTCGGCTTTCCAGGCAGGCGGAATAGAAAACACCGTTGTTCGCCGCGAGCAGACAAAACGTAAAGCCATTACCATTTCAGCAATGAACCCTGCCCAGACCAGCGCGCTTGTCGCGCTCTTAGATCCGCTTCATGAATTCATCGAACGATATCCGCGGCTGTTCGTATTGTCCGGCGCGGGAATTAGTACGGAATCCGGAATACCTTGTTATCGCGACGAAGAAGGGCAGCGCACCGGGCGCGCGCCGATCTTGCTGAAGGATTTTATCGGCTCCGAATTTTCGCGCAAACGCTATTGGGCACGCAGCATGATCGGCTGGCCCATGGTCGCAGGCGCTACGCCAAATGCCGCGCATCTGGCGGTGGCGCGGCTGGAACGCCTTGGCGTCTTTCAGCGGCTCGTTACGCAAAACGTCGACGGACTGCATACGAGCGCGGGCAATACCGATGTGATCGAACTGCACGGCAACATCGGCCGCGTTCGCTGCATGGAGTGCGGCGATGAAACCCCGCGCGCCGCGCTCCAGCAGCGGCTCATTGCCGATAATCCGGGCTTTGTTGGACTGGCCGCGTTGCCTGTGGCGGACGGCGACGCGCAACTCGAAGGCTACGATTTCAACGCATTCCATGCGCCACCCTGCCTGCGCTGTGGCGGAATGCTGAAACCGGATGTGGTGTTTTTTGGCGAGGGCGTGCCACGCACGCGCGTGGATGCAGCCGCGGCCGCGCTCGACCAGGCCGATGCAATGCTTGTGATCGGCTCGTCGCTGATGGTGTATTCGGGCTTCCGGTTTTGCGAGTGGGCGGCGCGTGCCGGCAAGCCGATCGCGGCGGTCAATCTGGGGCGCACCCGGGCGGATGCGCTTCTGCAATTCAAGGTCGAAGCGCAATGCGGGCCGGTGTTGTCCGGCCTGGCGGATGCGCTCGAACGCAGCCGTTAGCGGGATCTAGCTGCCGAGTTCCTGCTCGCGGCGAATGCGTGCTTCTTCTTCCAGCCGGATGTCCTCGATTTCCTGCATCACGGCTTCGAGATCGACCGGGGTAGTATCGGATTCGACGTGGCCTGTGAGCTTTGTATCCACGCTCAGCAATCCCGCTTCGTATAGCGCCCACATTTCCTTGCCGTAGCTTGTTTTCAGCAACTCCGGCGCGAACTGGCCGAAGTAAGTCGCGAGGTTATCGACGTCGCGTTGCAGCATGGCGGCCGCTTCGTTGTTGCCGGCGGCGTCCACCGCCTGCGGCAGGTCGATGATCACCGGGCCATCGGACGCAAGCAGGATGTTGTATTCCGACAGGTCGCCGTGGATCATGCCCGCGCACAGCATGCGCACGACTTCACGCAGCAGCGCGTCGTGCAATTCGAGCGCGCGGTCGTGGCTCATATCGACGTCGTTCAGACGCGGCGCAACGTCACCCTGGGCGTCGACCACGAGTTCCATCAACAGCACGCCGTCAGTGCAGATGTACGGCTGCGGCACGCGAACGCCCGCATTGGCGAGCCTGAATAACGCATCGACCTCCGCGTTCTGCCACGCTTCCTCCTGCATCTGGCGGCCGTAGCGCGTGCCTTTTTCCATTGCGCGTGCTTGCCGGCTGTTCTTCACCGAGCGTCCTTCGCGATACGACGCCGCCTGGCGGAAGCTACGCTGCTTTGCGTCCTTGTAGACCTTCGCGCAGCGCGTGGAGTCGCCGCTTCGCACTACGTACACGGTCGCTTCCTTGCCGCTCATCAACTGGCCGATGACTTCGTCGATAAGCCCTTCTTCCAGCAATGGCAACAGTCTTTTTGGCGTTTTCATGAGACCGCCGCATAGAAAAGGACTTCGCGGGAATCGCGAAGAGGGCGGCGGGCGGAGAGGCAGGAAATTGGAATCATGGCGGATTATAAAGGCAACGCGGATAAGCACGGTCAGAACGGACGGCGTCGCAGCCCGCCGGGATTTCCGCGTTCGTGCTTGGCCCTCGCAACAGCATGGCCGTTTCGACGCCGGTCGGGGCATGGGCAACGCTGCGTATTAAAAAGGCTCCTTTCAGGATTAATAAGCCGGCATGCCTGGTGGGCTGAAGTTGGAAGCATTTCATGAAAGGAAAAGCTCAAGTTTCAAGAAATCGCTCCGTTAATTCGGGCGAACACTACGCAGGAATTGCGATGGCCTTTTTCACGCGGAACTTGATCGCCGATATATATGCGGATCGCGAATTTCTGAAAATAAACAATGAACTCGAGCCGCGGAAACATGGGTGCGGACGCAAGTCACGGTCACGGCGCTCCCAGCTCGGTTTGACCGCTAAAAAATGGTTCAATTTTGACACGCTGAAAATCCTGTTTTGTCTGATTAATTAATGAGCTGGAAACATCGCCATATCGCAATCCCTGTCCACCCACTCAAAGTCGATAAAACATTATTCTGATGATTTAATTTTTACCGATTATTAGTCAGACGTTACAACATGTTACGTCTTTTTTGCTGGTTCAAAACGTTTCGTCTATGTAACATCCATTCGGATCGCAGAAGTGTGGTGTGGGTCATTTATCGTGTAAGTGTATTAATCGCGATACCCATTTCTGCCGGTCTATTTCTCCTGATGCAAATTCTTCGCCGAGTTCCTCCAGGGTACTTGGCAGCACTGCTGCGCCCGATGCTGTTTCATCGCTACGACCAGGCGATCATTCAAATGAAAAAAACCGCATTATTCAGCTCTTCAATTTGTTTAGTTTTGCTGACCTTGGCGGCGTGTGGCGGAGGCGGTTCCGGCGACGCCGCCAATGGCAGCGCGGCCACTGCCGCAAGTGGCAACCCCTCGCCGACTGCTTCCGGCACCTCCGCGACAGCCTCGGGTGGTACATCAGGTGGGACCTCAGACAGCGCGTCGGGAACGGCGGGTACTGCGGGCGCAACGGCTGGCTCAACGACGGGTGCAACGACGGGGGCAACGCCGGCAGCGGCTTCTTCGTCCACCGTGACGAATGCGCCGTTGCGCATGACGTGTGCGTCGCCCGTCACAAGCGCGTCATCGTCGGTTGGTGGATTGATTTCGGCCGATACATCCAGCGCCGACGGAACACGTATGTTCGCGTCGGGTTCGACCTTCCAGCTTGCGATCTCCACGAATCCGCCGGCTGCCGATACGCTTGCCTGGAACGTGAGCGACGCACTGGGCAAGACGGTGGCGAGCGGCGGTTTTGCGGCGCCATCGGGTGGCAGTACGACGGTGCTCAGTTGCACGTCGACCGTGGCGGGGTATTTCGCTGTGTCGGCGACATTGGCGAAGGCGGGTGGAAGTGTTCAGGCATCGGGAACGCGCCCGACGGGTTTCGCGACCTTTGGCGTATTGCCTGACGTGACGTCGAGCCTGCCCGCGCCCACCTATGCTCATCAGGAGCAGCACCGGTTCGGCATGCAGGGTTTCAACGGCTGGACGGCGATGCTTCGCGCGCTGGGGATAAGTTCCACGATCGACGACCGGCAGTTGTCCAGCACCGAGCCGAACGGCCCCAACAGTTTTGCCGCCACGGCCACGACCACCGATACCGGTTATGCCGCGGGCGAGATCATGCGGCTGGTGCGTCTGGACGGCATTCCGGGATGGGACAGTCCGACCGCGGCATTCAATGACAGTTCGTACTTGCCGACCGATCAGGCGGGTTACCAGGCATACATGAGTCAGGTTGGTTCGGAAACCGAAGCAATGCGCGAGAAGTATTTTCCGGCGATGACCGGCAACTACTATCAGGTCACGTGGGAGCCGGACCAGACGTGGTTGGGATCGAATGCGGATTTCGTGGCGCTGTACAGGCTCGCTTACACGGGACTTCACGCGACGGATCCCAATGCTGTTGTGATGGGGCCGACGGGGGCTTTTCCGTCGCTGACCACGCAGCGTCTGAAGACCATGGCGCCGCTTGGTCTTGCGCGGTATCTGGATGGCATAGCCACGCATGGATACTACGACGCGGGCACATCGCCGTCGCATCCGCCGGAGCGTTTTGCGACCGACCCTGATCCGGCCAACGCTGCGAATGCGCTCATGAACGAGATGCGCAATTTGCGGCAGGAAATGCAGGCGGATTACCGTCCGGGCATGAAGTTGTATGTCACTGAAACCGGCATCAGCTACGACCTTGGAACGTCGTACGGCACTGACTATCCGAGCGCGAATGTATTGTTTGCGCAGGGTGCAATCGTGGCGCGGACTCATATTATTTTGCTGGGTGAGGGTGCGGACCAGACCTACGTGTTTTACGGCGCGGATTATCCGGGCGAGACGGGATATGGCACGTTCTTCGATTTGTCCAATGCGCAGGGCTCATTTGGTGCGAGCAACGTGAGCCCGAAGCCAGCGGCGCTGGCGGTCGCGGCGATGACGCGTGTGCTTGACGGCACCACTACGCTTGGACCCGTAACGGGCACGCCGTCGGGCGTCTACGCATACGCGTTCCAACAGCGGGGGACGGGCGATGTGGTGACGGCGTTATGGACGCACAACAATGCGGTATGGAGCGCGAGTGCGGGTTTCAGCCAGACCTATAGTGTGGGCTACGTGCTCACGGTAGATGCGCCGGGAACGAGCGGCACGGTACAGACACTTGACTGGATGGGCAATGCATCCAGTGTTGCTTACAGCAACGGAGTGGTGTCGCTGAATTTGACGGAAGCACCGTTATACGTGGTGTCAAAAAACGCTGCCGTGGCGCAATCAAACTCGACCCGCCCCGTAGGCTACACGGGAACGTGAGGGAAAAAACGATAGAGCGCGAGAGCTTGCCCGAGAACGCTGGTGGCGAAGCGTGTGGATGTAGGGGTTCGGAGGGGAAGGGTTTCAGGTGTTGGTGGTTATGGCGGCAACGGTTCTTTTGAAGTCCCAAGCAGATGAAACTGCACGCTTGGTCCACTTAAGAATTAGCGGTTGGAAGGCGTTTTCTTTGTTCGTTTCTTTTTCGCCGTTGGAAAAAGAAATGAAGTCCCGCCACGGACAGTGGCTAATAGTGCTCAATAAAACAATAGCAAGAAATGCGCGAAAACCAAAAAAGCAGCAACCCGGCATAAACGCAGAGCTGCTGCCCAAAAAAATCCTTCGGGCGACGCCACAACCTCTTGGCAACGTCCCCGAAAAAAAAGCCCTAGCTGCCCAGCGCAGGATCGGTCATGCTGCTCTTCCCGGTCTCCACATGCCCGGCAAAACGCCGATGAAACGAGCTATCGGTATCGATGGTAATAGTGACGTCATACCATCCAAACGATTCACGCAAGTCGAGATACACCGTCTCGGTCCCACCACCGCGAATGGGCTGCTTGATGGTCGCTCCGGTTTCGTAAGCGCTTTTGATGATGAAATTACACCGCCCGGTCCCAAGATTCTTCAACCGCAACTGAAGATTGCCATTAGCAACATCGTAACCTTCCACGACTTCGGCGATTGCCTGATTGTCGCTCCACCAATGCTGCTCGACGGCCTTCCCGGCAAAACGCCGCAGAAAACCATTAGGCCCGTGAATCACATAATCGTAGGCATTTGAAAGTCCCAACGGCAAATCGTCGCGCAGCCGCTTTCCAGCTTCGACCGTATAGCAACTTGGAGCGACCGCGCTGTTGGCGGTAAAGACCAGAAACGTCGCACCAACGCTACCGGTATTGATGAAATCGAACGTGACGCCATTCGTGGTGCCTGCGTGCGCATGAACGAACAGTTCATAGGGCAGCGCACGTGCTTGCCGCACGCCGGGTTCCTGTTTCGGCACGGCCTGAACGGCGGGCGGAACCGGAACATAGTCGGGATGACGAACCTTCTGAACAGGAGCGTAAGAACTGGTATCAGGGAGCGACGGAACGGCTGCGTTCGGGTTCTTGAAATTGAACGCCGACGTCAGGTCGCCGCAGATTGCCCGGCGCCACGGCGTGATATTCGATTCGAGTACGTTCGGGCGCGAGCCAAAACGCTTTTCGATGAACTGAATCACCGAGGTGTGATCGAAAACTTCCGAACACACGAAACCGCCTTTCGACCAGGGCGAGACCACGAGCATCGGCACCCGGGTTCCGAGCCCATACGCGCCGCTCTGATATGTCGAACTACCCGGGAAGATTTCGTTGACGATACTGACCGTGGACTTGCCATTAGCGGCAGATGTTGGCGGGAACGGCGGCACGACGTGATCGAAGAAGCCATCGTTCTCGTCATAGTTGATGAGCAACACCGTCTTGCTCCAAACCTCCGGATTCGACGTAAGGATCTGCAGTACCTGATCGACATACCACGCGCCGTAGTTTGCCGGCCAGTTCGGATGTTCCGAAAACGCTTCAGGCGCCACGATCCACGAGACTTGCGGCAACGCGTTGTTCTGCACGTCGCGCTTGAGGATGTCGAAATAACCGTCGCCGGCTTGCGCGTTCGTGCCGGTGCGTGCCTTCTGATACAGGGCGCTGCCTGGCTGCGCGTTGCGATACTGGTTCAGGTAAAGCAGCGCGTTGTCGCCATAGTTGCCAATGTACGGATCGTTGGTCCAGCCCCACGAGCCATTTGCATCGAGTCCCGTGCCTGCATCCTGATAGATCTTCCAGGAGATGTTCGCTTTCTCCAGCACTTCCGGATAGGAAGACCAGCCGTAGCCAAGCTCTGCGTTGTCGACCACGGGTCCGCCGCCGTTGCCGTCGTTGCCAATCCAGCCGGTCCACATGTAATACCGGTTCGGGTCTGTCGATGAGTTGATCGAGCAATGGTACGCGTCGCAGATCGTGAAAGCATCGGCTAGCTGATAGTGAAACGGAATGTCTTCACGCGTCAGATACGCCATGGTGGTCGTGCCTTTGTACGGCACCCACTGGTCGTAGCGGCCATCGTGATAAGCGCCCTTGCCCGAGGTCCAGTCATGGGGCAAGTCCTGGATGAACTGGTTGCCGAGATCCGGCGCGCTGGGACGGAACGGCAGCACTTCGCCAAGACCCGCGGCCAGTGGTTGATTGAAGACAGGCTTGCCATTGGGCAACTTCACGGCACGCGTATCACCGAAACCGCGCACGCCTTGCAGCGTGCCGAAGTAATGATCGAACGAGCGATTTTCCTGCATCAGCACGACGATGTGCTCGACGTCCTGGATGCTGCCGTGGACATTGTTTGCGGGAATGGCGAGTGCGTTGCGTATGCCTGCGGGCACGACGCCCATTGCTGTGGCGGAACCGGCTGCCTGTACGGCAGCCCTGAGGAAGTCACGTCGGCTTTTTAAGGTCATGGTCTTGATCAGTCGTGGAGAGGAGAGTGTTGTGAGCGAGGTTGCGGGTCGTACTTCGATATCACTCCGCCTCGTGAATCACGGGAGGCAGCAGGGGGTCGGACGCAGGCGAAGCGGGTGATTCTTTGGGCGGGGCAATGATCGAGACAGCCGCGGATGGCTGTGTCTGCTGCAATGCCCAGTTCTGGATATCCGACGAACCCGCTGAAGCGGGCGCGGGTGTCTCGGTTTGCTGTGAAGGAGATACGGCAGCGGCGGACTGCGCGGATGAAGACGGCGAATCGTGATCGCCGCAGGCGGCAAGCATCGTGCAAACAAACAGCGCGCCAAGCATCCGGCCGGTAGTAACGGGTCTGTTAAACACGAGCGTCCTCTGGACCATAGGCAAACGTTGTCATGCGCTGGCGCATGACACGAAATGAACTGGAAGAGAGGATAGAAATTACACGTGTAGGAATTATTAAATAAAGGAAATAACTTCCCCGACGTAATAATTCAGTAATAAATGTGTTGGACAAAAGATGGGTTTTCGTATGCGCCGGCCCAAGCGAAATTCGGGAACAGTGATTGCATTGATTGGCCGGTGCACGTTCAATAAATTCATCGGAGCCCCACCATGTCGACGCCCCTCGCTGTCCGTCCTATCCTGTTCGATTCCACTTTCGAGCAGATCCCCGCTGATGAAGGCGAAACAACCGAAGAGTTGGTCAAGACATTGCGCGGCATCATCGAAACCACATCTGCCGATTATGGTCATGCAGTGCGCAGCGTTCATGCGAAGAGTCATGGCTTGTTGCAAGGCGAACTGACGGTGCCGGAAGGGCTGCCACCTGAACTCGCACAAGGCGCGTTCGCCAAGGCGGGCACCTTTCCTGTAGTGATGCGCTTCTCGACCAACCCCGGCGATATCCTCGATGACAAAGTCTCGACACCGCGCGGCCTTGCAATAAAAATCATCGGCGTGGAAGGAGAGCGATTGCCTGGCGCAGAAGGCCAATCGACTCAGGACTTCGTCATGCAAAACGCGTTCGCTTTCACGGCCGCAACGCCAAAGGCGTTTCTCACCACGCTCAAGGCGCTGGCGAAGACAACCGACAAAGCGCCCGGCGTGAAGCAGGCGTTATCGGCGGTATTGCGCGGAACAGAGGCTGCAGTCGAAGCTTTGGGTGGTGAGAGCGGCACCTTGAAGAGCCTGGGCGGCCATCCGAAAACGAACCTGCTCGGCGAGACTTACACGACCGTGGTGCCGCTTCTGTACGGCTCTTACTATGGAAAGATCGCGGTTGTTCCGGTATCGCCGGAACTCGTGGCGCTAAAAGATGCACCCGTCGATCTCGACGACAAACCCAATGGCTTGCGTGAAGCGGTCAACACATTCTTTGCCACGACAGGCGGCGAGTGGGAGGTGCGTGTGCAACTTGCAACCGACATCGGGAAGATGCCGGTCGAGGATGCATCGAAGCAATGGTCAGAAGAAGAGAGTCCCTTCGTGCCAGTAGCACGCATTCGCGTGGCGCCGCAACCCGCGTGGACCGACGCCCGGTCCGCCGCAGTCGACGACGGTCTCGCCTTCAGCCCATGGCATGGCCTGAGCGCGCATCGGCCAATAGGCGGCGTGCAGCGCTCGCGCAAGCCCGCTTATGAAATGTCGTCGGATTTTCGCGGTAAATTCAATGGCTGTCCAATGCATGAGCCAAGCTCGCTCGACCGCTTGCCGGAATAATCGATAAGGAAAGACTGTCCGGACGGCGCGTTGGCAGAAACTGTTCCGGTTGCCAAAGAAATCGGTTACGGCAAGCACGCGTCGAATCCGGAAAACGCAATCGCAGGCGATAGTTTCACGGCGTTCTCCGCGGATCGGGAATGGCAAATCATGACGCATGCCGAATGCCTTGAACGACCGCGACCAAGCATCAAACGTTTGCGCCCGGGCTGCGTTTGTTTGCGCACGAATATATGAAGAATTCGTTAAAGCTTATCCCTTACATGCCGTAAAGGCGTTGTTGGTGGAGCGTTCAGGCGCCACTTACCATAAAACAATGCAATGGCTCGGCCGCACAGGCACGTGTCTGGCACGGCGCGTCTGCCGGGCGAGCAGAGAGGGCATGAGAAGATGATGGCAACGAATATGGCGCAGCAGGTCTCGCTGCTTGCCGACTACGCGCAACGCCTTGGCGCGGCGCGCGACCGGAGTTATGCGCTTGCACGTGAAGTGGAGAGGTCGCGGGCCGTGCTCGACGCCACGGCGGACGATCCCGCAGGTGACGCCGCTTTGCATGCATGCGCGACTCAAGCTCTCGAGCTCTTATGCGAGAACCTCGTGCGTTTGTGCGCGCTGACTGACGAAGCGTCGGCGAACGCCGAAGCCCTGGCGAGCTTGCCTTTGACTTATTTTTCAAACGAGGCTGGCACCGCCGCGGAACTCGACGCCGCAGTCGTATCGCTTGCCGACGCTACATCGACGGCTGAAACCGAACTCGTGGAACTCGCTCAAGTGGTATTGGATGCGTGCGAAGCCGTCGACGAAATGTGCCGTCCGGCGCAAATGGGGTAACTCCGAGGCTGGAACGTTGCCGGCGTGCTGCACATCAGGCTACGCTTTCTACAATGAGCTTCCTCGTGGATTCATCGGGATACCTACCGAATCCGGCGCGCACGTTATCGCGCATATAGTCGGGCCGCCCGGTTCCGGGAATCACGCATGTCACCGCCGGATGCGCGAGCACGTACTTGAGCAGAAGTTGCGCCCATGTTGCACAGCCGATTTCCCGGCTCCAATCGGGCACGGGTTTTCCCTTCAGCCGCCCAAGCAGGCCGCCGCCGCCAAACGGCTGGTTCACGATCACAGCAATGCCCCGTTCTTTAGCCAGAGGCAGCAAGGTGTCTTCGGCTGCGCGGTCATCGGCGGCGTAGTTGATCTGCACGAAATCGATTTTCTCGGAGCGCATGACCGCTTCCACTTCGCTGAATGCGCTCGACGTATAGTGCGTCACGCCGATATAACGGATCAGTCCGCGCGCTTTCCAGTCGCGCAGGGTGGAGAGTTGCGTGCGCCAGTCGAGCAGGTTGTGAATCTGCATCAGGTCTATGCGCGGCTGCTGCCAAAGACGCAGCGACGTCTCCATTTGCGCAATGCCGGCATCGCGCCCTTCGGTCCAGACCTTGGTTGCCACGAACGCGCGCTTGTGTCCGCCGATGCGCGTCAACACCGACCCCGCGACGGCTTCTGAAGATCCATACATGGGCGACGAATCGATGACCGAGCCGCCATTGTCGAAGAGTATTTGCAGCACTTCGGCGAGCCGCGCCTGTGCGGCGGGATCGCTGCCTACGTCGAAGGTGCGCCAGGTGCCGCAGCCGACCACGGGCAGCATTTCTCCGGTCGATGGAATCGCGCGCTTGTTCATGGCAGTCGCCTGTGCGAAGGCAGGCGGAAGAGCGAAGGGAAGCAACGTGCCGCTCGCGGCGAGCAGCAGCAGCCGTCGACGCCGCGCGTCGGCGAAAGGGGGGCGCATGAGAGATACCTCGCGTTTTGCCGGTTCAGTTCACAGCATAGGCGAACTGGCGCAAGCCGGCAGCGTTGGCTCAGGGATCTTGCGCCAGCATCTGCAGCCGGGGCGCGAGCTTGCTGAGAAGGAGCGCTTCGAGCGGGATGGGCGGC
The DNA here is from genome assembly GCF_001544455.2 of Caballeronia sordidicola. Classification (GTDB taxonomy): domain Bacteria; phylum Pseudomonadota; class Gammaproteobacteria; order Burkholderiales; family Burkholderiaceae; genus Caballeronia; species Caballeronia sordidicola. Next base: position 58,602 of record NZ_FCOC02000010.1, on the reverse strand, counting down.
GAGAAGTAATAACCCTGCGCCTGCGCCGCACCCATTTCGCGCAGCACGGCGAGCGTCGCGGCGTCTTCCACGCCTTCGGCCACCACGGTGAGGTCCAGCGACTCCGCCATCCTCACGATGGCCCGGACGATCGCGCGGCTGCGTGGACTCGTGGTCAGCTCGAAGATAAACGAGCGGTCTATCTTCAGGCCGCTGAAGCGATATTGATGCACGTAACTCAGCGACGAAAATCCCGCGCCGAAGTCATCGAGCACGACCGACATGCCGTGATCGGCGAGACGCTGCATTGATCGTCTCGCGAGATCGGGCTCGGCGACGAGCGCGCCTTCCGTGAGTTCCAGGCAGATGCGCGAGGGCGCCACGCCATGGCGCGCAAGCAGCGCGAGGACGTCGTCGGCGAATTCCGCGCGGGTCATGCTGTAGCTCGAGCAGTTCACATGGACCGGCGGCCAGTCCGCGTGCCCGGGCTGCGCGAGGATGATCGCGACCCGTGTCAGCATGTACAGATCGAGCCGCCCGATCAGGCGCAGGCCTTCCACGGCCGGCAGGAATTCGCCCGGCGCAATCACGCTGCCATCGGGCTGACGCCATCGGATCAATGCTTCGAGCGCAACGAGCTGACCTGACCTCGCGCTGACAATGGGCTGGAAATACGGCACGAGTTCGTCGTCGCGCTTGAGCGCATTGCGCAGCGCCCCTTCGCGCTCGACCTGATCCGATACCTCGCGCCGAAGCTCATGGTTGAAGACCACGAAGCTGTCGCGTCCGCCATTTTTCACGCGATACATCGCGGTATCGGCGTCGCGCAGAAGATCGGCCGGCTCTTTATGAAACTGCTCGTCCGGACTCACGATGCCAATGCTGCACGATGAAAACACCACGTGGTCATCAATATGAAACGGCAGGTCGAACGCGGCGAGAATGCTCTCGGCAATATCGACCGCGGTGTCGAGCGAAGCGCCCGGAGAGAGCACGGCGAACTCGTCGCCGCCCAGGCGCGCGAGCAGGTCGGTGTCGCGCAGGCAGCTTCTCAGCCGGCTCGCGGCCTGCACCAGCAGCATGTCGCCGAAATGATGGCCAAGGCTGTCGTTCACAACCTTGAAACGGTCCAGGTCGATAAACATCACCGCCAGTTGTTCCCCGTCGGCATGATGATCGCGCCACGCTTCCTGCAGCCGCTGCAGCATGTGGCTGCGGTTAGGCAGGCCCGTCAGCGCGTCGTGCGAGTTCTCGTGCTGCAGGCGCGCGTTGGCTTCGTCGAGTTCGCGCGTGCGGTTCTGCACGCGCTGTTCGAGTTCCAGATTGGCCACGTGCAGCGCTTCGGCGGCGCTGCGGCGTGACAGCGCGGTATCGATATGGCGCGATACGAAAGTCAGCAGTTCCTGATCGCGCTGCGAATATCGCACTTGCGACGAATAGCTTTGCACCGCGAGCACGCCGCGTACTTCGTCTCCGTCGAAAAGCGGAATGCCGAGCCACGAGCGCAGCTTGATGCTCTCGCCCGAGCTTTCCATCTCGCCCGTTTCCACCAGCCGCGTTGCCTCGGCGAGATCGATCAGGCAGGGCCGGCGCTTGCGGATCACGTACTCGGTGAGGCCGCGCCGGCCACGCCGCGGAGCCGGATAATCGTTCAGCAGTTCGTCGACGTAATAGGGGAACGACACGCTCTGCGTCGCGTTGTCCACAAGCGCGACAAAGAAATTCCGCGCATACAGCAACTCGCCGACAATGCCGTGAAGGCTGCGGAAAAATTCCAGCATGTCGCCATGCCGACTCGACAGTTCGGCGATCTGGAACAGCGCGCCTTGCAAGTGCTCAGCGCGCTTTCGTTCCGCTATTTCAAGGCGCAGGGCGCGATTCACCTCGGACAGCTCAGCGGTCCGGCGCGACACGGTTTCTTCAAGATCCGCCCGATGCAGGATGCGGTCGAGCGCCATTGCCACATGACGCGCGACCACCAGGAAGAGCGCGCGGTCTTCCACGCTAAAGATGCGCGCCACGTCGTAGACCTGCATCGCGATCATGCCGAACACTTCGTCGGATGCGTTCTTGAGCGGCGCGCCCATCCAGAACTCGGGCCGGTCGCCCACGCAATAGAAGCGGCCTTCGTGCTCGGCCGCGGCAATGCCCGCCGCGTCGATCAGCAGCGGCTGGCCCGTGGTCAGGACCTGGCCGGTGAGCGACAGGCACGACGAATCGAGCGTGTCATAGGCGGCGGGGTCGAGCGCGCAAGTGTCGATGACATCGACGTAATACGGATACGTAATCTCGTTGTTCGACGGGTTGTAGAGCGCGAGATAGAAATTCTCGGCATCGATCAGCGTGGCAAGCTGCCGATGCACGCCGAGCAGGAATTCTGAGCGGTCGCGAACCGAACTCGCGAGATAAGCGATCTCGTAGAGCACGCGCTGCGTGTTCTGCGCGCGCGCCAGTGCGTCTGTCTGGAGCGCTTCGCCAAGACTGCGCGCAAAGTCGGCGAGCGTGCGGTTTGCGGCATGCGCCGTCGGCGCGAGCAGCCAGCCGAGGATGTTTTCGCCGCTCCCGGTTGGCCACAGGCACAGACGGTGTGTCGTGCAAAAGGCGTGGAAGTCGTCGGCGGGAAGGATGGCTGGCCAGCCATCGTCAAGAGAACCCTGGGCCGCGAGATGCATGCCGGTGCCGGGCTGATACCACGCCCAACAGGTTGTGTCGATGAGCGTGGCGGCATTGCGCAATAACGAATCGATGCACGTATCCGTATTCACGCGCCTCGGCGCATTGGCGGCGGGGCGCGCAAAACCCGCGGCGGTGTCGTCGCGGCTTGCATCCGCCACAGGCGTGGCCGGCTTCACGGTATAGACGTTCATCAGCGCTCCGAGCCGACGGCGTTGCGGCTCCTCACTCACTTTTTGTTCGACGTCGGCGTATACAAATCGGCGTGGCGGGCGCGGCGGGTGCTTTGGCAGCAACCTCGAATAGTGCCAGGCCTGATTGTAATAACGGCAATGCGGCTTCCGGCTTTAGGAGCGCCGTAGGGCATCATAGCGGGCCGATTGTCCGGCCAGCAAAAAACACCGCATTATGCGACGTGCGAAAGGAGTTGAATACCGCCCTGATTTATTCGGCGCTTATTTCGGCTTACGCGCTTGCCGTGCGCGGACGCGGCGCCATAGCGCGCCGTTCGACCCCAACCGAAACCCCCAGCAACACGATTCCGCCGCACGCGAGAAGCGCGCCTGTCCAGCCAGTTGCCTCAAGGCCGAAACCGAGCGCCACGACCACGCCGCCAGCCCACGCGCCCAGCGCGTTCGCAATGTTGAAGGCTGAGTGATTGAGCGCGGCTGCTACGGTTTGCGCATCGCCGGCCACGTCCATCAGGCGAGTCTGCACGGCCGGGACCACGGCAATGCCGAGCCCCATTGCGAAGAGATTGAGCGTGGCGGTCCATTCGTTTGCCGATGAATACGCGAATGCCGCCAGCGCCGCCGCGTTCCAGATCAGCATGCCGAAAATGGTCCACAGCCGGGATTTGTCGGCGAGTACGCCTCCTATCAGGCTGCCCGCCGTCATGCCGACCCCAAGCGCGCCGAGCAGCAGCGGCACGCGCCACGGCGCGACGTGGGTCACGTTCAAGAGCGTCGGCGTGATGTACGTATAGACCGCGAACAAGCCGCCGAAACCGACCGCGATGACCGAAAGCGTCAACCAGACCTGCGCGCGGCGGAATACGCCGAGTTCGCGCCGGGGCGTTGCGCCCCCGGCGTGGATGGGTGGAAGAAAGACGCGCACGCCGATCATCGTAAGGATACCGAGCGTGCCGACCAGCAGGAAATCCGCGCGCCAGCCGAGCCATTGACCAAGCCAGGTTGCAAGCGGCACGCCGAAAATATTCGCGATGGTCAGTCCCAGCATCACGCGCCCGACCGCCCGCGCGCGCCGGTCGGGCGGCACCAGCGACGCCGCTGTCAGCGCGGCCACGCCGAAATACGCGCCGTGCGGCACGCCTGAAATAAAACGCGCGATCAGCAGCAGCGTGTAATTGGGCGCAAGCGCGCTCAGCAAGTTGCCGAATGCGAACATCAGCATCAGGCCGATCAGCATCGCGCGGCGCGGAATCTTGGCGAAGAAAATGGTGATGAGCGGCGCGCCGATCACGACACCGAGCGCATAGGCGCTGATGATGTGGCCCATGGTGGGCAGCGACGTATCGAGTCCGTGCGCGATGATCGGCAGGATGGTCATGGAAGCGAATTCGCCCGTGCCGATCGCCAGTCCGCCGACCGCTAGCGCGACCTCCGCCGGACCGGCTCCAAAAGGCGCGATGACACGGTCGAGCGGGCTTCCTGCGGAATTGTCGGGGATATCGATAATGGACATTGAGCGGAGAATGTGGGTTTGAGACGATGCAATGCAGCATTATCTCGAAATATCAAATCCTTCGCATGGCGCAACAACTCGAAATTCGGGGCAAATTTGCATTGCTGCACTGCCACTATTTATGGCTGCACGTCCGGCTCGCCTCCGTTGGCGGAAAATCGTTCACGATATGCTTGCGGCGTGACGCCGGTCGAGCGCAAAAAACCGCGTCGCATGGTTTCCTCCGATCCAAATCCACAGCGCGCCGCCACACGTTTGATCGGAAACGCGGTATCGCCGAGAAGACGCCGCGCCGCTTCGAGCCGCAGTTGTTCGATAGCGCGCGCGGGCGTGACGCCGGTTTGCGCCCGATAGTGCCGCACGAAACTGCGTTCGCTCATGCCAGCGCGCTCGGCGAGCGTCGCGACGGACAGGTCCGACGCCATGTTTTCCGCGATCCACGCGTGCAGTTCGCCAAAACGGTCTCCCGCTTTTTGCAGCGATAACGTCGCGCTGAACTGTGCCTGGCCGCCTGGGCGCTTGAGAAAAACCACGAGTTCGCGGGCGACTTCCAGCGCGAGCGCGCGGCCGAGATCGTCCTCGACCAGCGCGAGCGCGAGGTCGATACCTGCCGTCACCCCCGCCGACGTCCATACCGTGCCGTCGCGAATGAAGATGGGGGCAGGGTCCACATTGACCGCCGGATAGCGCTCGCCGAGCTGCTCGCAGTGCGCCCAGTGTGTGACGGCGCGGCGTTTATCGAGCAGACCGGCCGCAGCGAGCAGGAACGCGCCCGTGCATACCGACGCCACCCTGCGGCAGCGCTGCGCCCGCTCCCTGATCCACGCCACCTGCGCGGTTTCCCTCGACGCTGCATGGACACCGCGGCCGCCCGCGATGATCAACGTATCGGCTGTCTCACTCGCCAGCGGCAATGGATGCGCAACGAGGCCGAGTCCCGCCGTGCTCCGGATCTCGCCGGAAACGGCTGCAATGACGCGCGGCACGTATGGCGCGCGGCTTCCCGCAGCGAGCGAGAGTTCATTGGCCGACGCAAAGACCTGCAAGGGACCGGCAACATCAAGTAGCTGGACGTCGGGAAACGCGTAAATATCGATACCGCGTGGCGTCTTTTTCATGTTGGCGGCCTGGAAAGTGGCGTAAAACGAGGGTTAATTGGTAATCACGCCAAAGGGTAGCGGGGTATCGTCAGTGCGTCCAGTTCGCGCGTTCACTCTTCACGAGGTTTATCCCATGGCATTGCATATCGGCTTTCTTGTTTTCCCCAACGTGCAGCAACTCGATCTGACCGGTCCTCACGATGTCTTCGCGTCCGTTCCAGGCGCAACGGTCCACCTGATTGCCGGGACGCTCGATCCCGTGAAGTCGAGCAGCGGCCTGTTGTTGACGCCGACGATTATTTACAGCGATTGCCCGCAGCTCGACGTGTTGTGCGTGCCGGGCGGCTTGGGCGTCAATGAATTGATGGAAGACGCTGCCGCACTCGATTTCATCAAGCAGCAAGCGGCTGGCGTGCGCTTCATGACGTCCGTCTGCACGGGCGCGCTTGTCCTTGGCGCGGCCGGTTTGCTGCACGGACGCCGCGCAACCACGCATTGGGCGTTTCATCACTTGCTGGAGCAGTTCGGGGCAATTCCGGTCAAAGAGCGTGTCGTTCAGGACGGTAACTTGATGACCGGAGGCGGCGTGACGGCGGGCATCGATTTTGCGCTGACGCTATTGACCGGCTTGATTGGCGAGACGGAAGCCCAGGCCATCCAGCTTCAACTGGAATATGCGCCCGCGCCGCCCTTCAATTCAGGCACGCCCGATACAGCGCCTAAGGCTGTTGTGGACCTGGTGTGGAAGCGCGGCGAGAAAGGCCGCGCAATTCGCACCGAGCTTGTCAGGCGTGCGGCCGCACGACTGGATTCATAGCGTGTGCCCAGCCAGCACACGGCGGCGTGTTTCCTAAAGGAGAGGTGTGTCATGTCACGAGCCCGGATTGCATCGATCACCTTGCTGGCGTCGCTTGGAATAATCGTGGGCGCAACGCCTGATTCCTTCGCTCAAAGTGCGGACGCGGCATCGGCTGCGCAACCGATGTCAAAGCAAGCGCAGAAAGCCCAGCGTAAGGCCGACAGAAAAGCCGCACGCGCGAAGAATTCCGCGGAGCTGGGCGAACTGGAGAAGAACGGCTACAACCCGAGTGCGGATCGCAACGATTATCCGCAGGACATTCAGAAAGCTCAGAGCAAGGTGAATGCGGAGCATGGTCAATCGGGGCAATAGCGCGCACAAGCGTAGTGCGCTGTCGTGTTCAAAGTCGAGAGGCCGCCATGTCGAAATTTCATTCCGCACGTACCGGTTTTGTAGTCGTGACGATGACAATTGCATTTGCGTCATCCGCGCAGGCGCAAACCGCGCAGCCGAATAACTCGCCGCCGACGCGTGCCTCGGAGAAAGCGGACCTGAAGAATCTCGAAGCGCACGGCTACAAGCCGGCGGCCAATGAATCGAATTATCCAAACGATATCCAGCGTGCAGAGAAGGCTACGTACGGCTCCGGGGCGACAGGTTCGGCCAGCCCGAACAACGCGACGACGCCATCGACGCCGCAATAGCAGGGCGGATTCATCCGGATTGTGCAGAGGAAACCGGCGTCGGGGAACAGAATTTGCGGCCGCCCACCGGTTCGCCGGGCGGCACGGTGCTGCCCGCATTGACCAGGGCCCCAAGCTGAATGAGACGAAAAGCGCTCCTTTCCGCCATGTTGTGTGTCTGCATTACTGCCGGTGGTTGTTCCGCCATCGGTCCCAAACGGCTCAAGGCCGATCAGGTCGATTACGCAAGAGCGTTGGGCGAAGCGAAAAAGCGCGAGATACTCGCGGCGCTCGTAGGCATCCGCTTCGCCGACTCGCCGGCGTTCCTGAGCGTCAGCCAGATCATCGCCGCCTACACGTTCGATGCCACCGCAGGTTCCACGTTCAGCGCTGGCGACACCACGCAGAACTTCGCCGCTGCAACAGGCAGCGTTTCCTACTCGAACCATCCGACCTTCACCTTCACGCCGACAACCGGACAAGCCTTTGCAACGGCTTATATCCGTCCGCTTGCGCCGGCGCTCGTGCTGCCGCTGGCCGAAAGCGCGATTCCCATCGACTTGCTGTTGCGGATCACCGCGCAATCCATTGGCGGCTTGCAGAACGCGAACGCGATGGGCGGTCCTAACGCGAACGGCAGCGTGGGTTTCTTCGAACTGATCCAGGCGTTCCGGCGGCTTCAGCTTGCGGGTCAGCTTAACGTCGAGACGCGCGACGAGGACCATGTGAGCCGCGTGTACATCACGCTGGGCGCGACTACGAGCGGTGAGAACGCCGAGACGTCGAAGGACCTGATGCTGGTGCGCAACCTGTTGAAGTTGTCACCGAAGACGAAGACGTATGAGGTCGTCTATGGGCAATCGGCCCAGCGCGGCGAACGCATTCCAATGGTCACACGTTCCGTGCTCGGCATTCTCACCGACCTCGGAGCGCAGGTCGACGTGCCGGAAGAACTGGTGGCGCATGGGTCGACGAAGCCGACCATTGGCTTGATCGGGGTGGAGACGCGTCCCACGATCATTGTCCATGTCGGGCAGAAGCCGCCCGAGGATGCGTACATCGATATCCAGTACGGACCTTCGCAATACTGGATCGACCGGAGGGATTTCGATTCGAAGTACGCGTTCACCGTGGTGCAGATGCTGATGGCGCTGGCCGAATCCAATCAGGACGCCAAGACGCCGATCGTCACGATACCGGCGAGCTAGCGTACGTCGCGTACGTCCGGATCGATGCCGATGCTCAGTGCGCTTCTCCCCGGCCTGGTGGGCGGATCGGCACGCCGCCGCCGAACACGCGTGACTCGGACGTATCCGGCTCCGGTGTCTTCGCGGGCGGCGGCACGATAACCGGCTCGCGTGTCTCGACAACAGGCCGCATTTCACGCGCGTCATGGATGACATGCGCTTCGTGCGGGGCGCGCACGGCGGGCGCGGCGAACAGATGCGGTGCGCTGTTGCCGGCCGATGACGACGAAGCCGATGGCGCTGCCGCTGCCGTGTATGTGCTCTGCAGGTTTGCACTCGGTATTGTGCCGCGCGGGACAGCCGGCATGGCGACCGCCTCGCGGATCGGCGCGGTATGCACGGGCGGATGCGCGGCATTGTTCGCCGCCACCAGCGCGGCTGCGTCGGCGGCTTTCTTCGCTTGCGCCGCCTTGAAATTCACTCGCTTGAGCAGGACGCGCGAATCCGGATAGCTTGTATCGATTGCAATTGCTTCCTTCGCATAACGGCGCGCGCAGCGCCAGGAAGACGCGGCGTCGCAGGCCCGGGCACGCTGCATGGCGGCGTCGCGCGCGCTTTCTCGCTGGGCCAGCTCGTCACGAATGCGTTTCGCTTCAACGTCGTCCGAAAGTGTCGATGGAACCTCCGCGAGGTTCTTGCGCGCGGCGCTCAGGTCGTTCGTGAGCAGCGCCAGCCGCGCAATGTAGAGCGTCTCGCCGGGGCTGCCCGCTGGCGGCCGCTCGGCGGTCATCGCCGGTGAGATGGGGGTCATCGACATGCGCGGCAAACCGTTTTCAGTCAGCGCGGAGGGCTGCGGCGCGTGGCTCGCAATGGGAACGTCCGCGGTAGCGGTCGGGCTCGGGGCGAGCACGGCCGGGATCGTGGCGGCGGCCTTGGGTGAGGGGATGTCCGGCACGTTGACAACGGGCGCCGCCACGGTTTTCGTCGATGCGATTTGCGGCGCGGGAGCAGCAGCTATTGCAACGTCAGCCGGTTTGCCTGGCGGACGTGTAGTGTCTGGCGGTGTCGCAATATCTGGCTTGCTTGCGAGCGTGGTATCGGAAGCCGGATCCGGATGGATCGTCGATGCAACCAACGCCAGCAACATGTTGTAGTTGTCCGCGACCGTGTCATTGAACGCACGCGCATGCGCTTCCACTGTTGCGAGCGTAGCCAGTGAATACCTGGCGGCTGTTTCGTATATGGGCGGACTTGCGTCTGCGGTCTTGGCTGTTGTTGTGTCCGCAACCGCCGACGGTGCAATGGATTTTGCTGCTGTCGCAATGGGCGGCGTTGTGGCCACAGGTTTCTCAGGAACCGCCTGCTTCGCGATAACCGGCGCAACAGGCTGGCTTGACTGATTCGGCGTTGTCTTCACTGCATGCGTCGTGGCCTCGGTCGAAACCATAGTAGTGGGGATGGCAGGCTTGACCGGCGCCGGCTTCTCGGCGGCAATCGCTTGCGGCGCAGGCGCGGGCGCGGGCAGTGGCTGCTGCGTGCCCGTCGAACTCGCGGCGGCGAACACCGTTGCGCTGGCGGGCACGCCGACGTCCGCGTGATTCTCGGTAACAACAGGAACAATCACAGCCTTGCGCGCCGCGGGCTCCGGCAGCGCGGCCAGCCGCTGCACGGCAGGCGACCTTAGCGCCGGTGCGTGAGCCAGTCCTAGCGCGAGCGCAAGCATTCCGCCGCTTGCCAGATAGAACGCCACGCGCTTCAACACGCGCTTTCTTTCACGCGCGATGTTCATCTTGGTATCGAGCTCGTCGGGCACGCTCGGATAGGGCACAAGCATGCGGCCGGGCATCAGCACCACGTTTGCCCCATAGTCGACCGAGCTGGGCGTACCCAGCGTGCGCAGGGCGCGCGACTGGTTCGTGCCGCAATGCGGGCATTCATCTTCGCCGTGAGTCAGCGCATTGCCGCAGCGATGACACGCTGCATACAGGACGGGCGCGCGAAAAGATAACAGGCTCATGCCGAAGCCCTCTGGGCAGATGTTTGTGCCGGCCCACGTCACGATCAGGCGAGCCGGATTGTTCATATAAGAATAGTGCAATTAGTTCAGAAGTTAGTAGCCCGGTATGTTTTGTAGGCCGCATTGACGCGCATCGGCGACACTTTCTTCTCGCTGTATCGTGGTCTATGTGGGCTTGCGCACATTTCGTGGCGGATAGTGACATTGATCTGGCCGATAACAGCGGCCTGTTCACAATCTGGTTCGGTATCCGAATGTTTGGCTTTGAGGAACTTGAAGAAAATCCGTCTGTAAAGCGGCCCTGTAAACGCACTGTCCGGGACACGAAAGCGTTCCGTGTCCCGGACAGATCCGGCCATGTTGCTTGAAGAGGCTTACTTGAACCGGTACGTCGCGCCGACCTGGAAGAAGCGTCCCACGTTGGTGTAGAGCGACTGGTCGTAGCCCGTCAGGTCCGCGCCCGAGGTCCATTCGGTATCGAACGGAGGCTTTTTATCGAACAGGTTGTTGATGCCTGCGTAGATGGTCCAGTTCTTGAAGCCGTGATAGCTCGTGAACAGGTTGAACTGGCTATATGAAGCCACCGACAAGGGCGTGTCCCCGTTGATATCCGCAATCGCGTTCGTGTACGGACCGGTGTATTGCCATGTCAGCGTGGTCGTGAACTTGCGATAGTCCCAGGTCAGGTCCGTGTTGCCCTTCCAGCGCGGATTCGATGCACCGAACGGTTGGTTCAACGCCAGATTGTTGCCGGCGAAATCCGCTGTCGCCGCGCCCGGGCTGTGAAGCTTGAAATGCCACACATAGGCCCAGTCACCGGACAGCGTGAACGAACCCACCGGCGTGCCCACCGTCTTGCGCCAGTTGAAGTCGAAGCCGTCTGTATCGAGCGAGCCCAGGTTGATGAACTGCGAGTTGATATAGCGCAGCGTGCCGTCCGGGTTGCGGATCACCTGGGTCGGATCGTTCGCGGCGAGTACCGCCACCGGATCCGGCGTGCCGATTACACCGTCAATGCGCACCTTGTAGAAGCCCGCGCCAATGTCGGTTGTTGCATCCGGCGACAACTGGAAGCCGATGTTGTAGTTCTTCGTGTGCTCAGGCTGAAGGTTCGGATTGCCGTTCGTGAACTCGGTCGTGAACGCTTTGGTCGGGCCGCGCGGATCAAACGGGTCGGTCAGGTTCTGGTGTCCCGTGTACGACGCCTGTGCGTTTTCGACGAGTGTCGGCGCACGGAAACCACGGCTGAACGACGCATAGGTCGTGAATGCCTGCACCGGCTGATAACGCAATGCGAAGCTCGGCGAGAACGCGCCGCCAAAGTCGCTGTAGTGGTCATAGCGGCCCGATTGGGTGAACGTCAGCGCGCGGATGATCGGAATCTCGACCTGGTAGAACACGGCCGCCACGTTGCGCGAGCCGTCCACCGTCTGGATCTGCGCCGGCGACACGATACCCAGCGACGAATAGGTGCGCGGGTTGATGATCGAGCTCTCATGCCGGAACTCGGTGCCAAGACCCAGGCCCACGTTGCCCGTGGGCAGCGTGAAGAGGTTGGACGTCGACGTTTTCGCGCTGACCGTATCGAGCTTCGTGATGGCTTGCTGGAAGTCGTCCCTGAATACGCCGTCCAGGCCGTTGGGCGTCGAGCCCGGGTTCAGGAAGTTGTACGTGCCGTTTTGCAGCACGTTCTGCCAGCCCGCCACATCCAGCGAGTTGTAGAAGTGGCTGTCCACCGTGCTTTGCGAATGGCCCGCGTCCACCGACCAGTCCCAGTCGCCAAGCTTCGGCGTGGTGAACGATCCCTTGATCCCCGTCGATGCCTTCCAGAAGGTCGAGACCGTATCCACGCCAACGCCGGCGGTCGGGAAGGTGTAGTTGATCGGGGTATCGACGCCGAACGGGTTGAACGGATTGCCACCCGGCACAGTGCGGTTGAGCGGCGAGATGCTGTTGGTCGCCGGGTTGTACACGTTCGACAAGCTGCTCGCCGACTGCAGGCCGCCGTACTGCACGGTCTCGTCGCGGCTGCCCCAGAACTCGGCGTACGCCTGCATGTCGTCGTTGATCTTGAACGTGCCGCGCACCTTGGCGTTCAGCCGCGTGGTCGAAGGAACCAGCGAGTAGTCGTGGGCCGTGTTGTAGGTACACGTGGTGCCGCCCGTGCGGCCCGTCGTGGTGTTCGGCGGGCACGGATTGAGCGGGACGTTGGTGCCGTCCGGCGCGGTCCAGAAGCTTTGCTGGTTGTTGCCTGCTGGCGCGTTGGTGCCGCCGAAGCGCGTGAAGTCCTGGCTGCTCGTCATGTCGCGGTCGGCGAGTGTGGAGCCCGAATCGCGATACCAGCTTGCCGAACCCGTGACGTTGAAACGGTCCGTGTTGAGATTGCCGAAGCCGCCGAGCACGCTGAAGCTGCCTTGCGCGTCACCGGGGTGCTGCGCCTTGCCGAGCTGGCTGTCGATCTGGAAACCCTGGAAGTTTTTCTTCGTGATGATGTTGACCACGCCCGCAATGGCGTCGGAGCCGTATTGCGATACCGCGCCGGTCTTCACGATCTCGATCCGGTCGATGGTGTTCAGCGGGATCGTGTTGATGTCGAAGAAGGTGTCGGTGAAGTTGACCGCTTGCGCGTAGTTCGCGACGCGCTGGCCGTCGACCAGAACCAGCGTGTACTTCTCCGAGAGACCGCGCAGTGCAATGCCCGCGCCGCCCGGAGCCGTGCTGTTCATGGTCGATTGCGACCAGCTGCTCGCCGAGTTCGCCGACACGCCGCGCAGGAAATCGGCCACGGTGGTGTATCCGCTTTGTTCGATCTCCTTGGCTGTCACAGTCTGGACTTCTGTGTTGCCTACCTTGTCCGATGTGCGGATCAGCGACCCCGTGACTTCCACTTTTTCAAGTTTGGTCGGAGCCGTTGCCGGCGTGGATGCAGCAGGCGCGGCCGTGGTCGCGGAAGTCGTACCCGAAGCGCCACCGGTGCCGCTTGGGTCTGCGGTCTGTGCGTGCGCCATCGGATTGAATGCGGCGCTCAGCACGAGTTCGGCGCCAATGATGCCCTTGATCGCCGTTACCAATCTCTTCTGTTTCACGTGCTCTCCCTCTTGTCAGTGAGCATATTTGATCGAACCAACCCGGCCGGGACGTGTGTGTTGCACGAACCGGTCACGCGATGCTTTTCAACGCTTTTTATTGCGGGGCGCGTTTAAAACGCTGAATGCGTTGTTTGAGCATCGTCAGTCAAGGCGCAATCTCAATCGTGTTGAAAGGCGCCGTTGATAAGCGGCAGCACCAAGAGCACGAGTTATGCCAATTTGGGAAAAGGGATAAGCGGAAAAGCCGGATACGGCTATTTATTTATGCAATAAGGATTTGAAATAAATGCGTTTTATTTTTATTGAGAATTGTTGTTTAGTGAATAACAAGAAACGGTCAATTTAACGCTCATTACCATTTATTAATTTGGAATAATGTTGTAAATAGCGTGATTTAGAGTGATTCGTCTAAATATAGTGGTGCAAAACTTGCACCTTGAAAGGGAGCTAATGCATCGCGTTGTGCATTACGCTTTGAAAGTCGATTTTGGGGTTGTCACGGCGGGTGTGCACAGTATAAACATAATCAATGCGCTTTTGTAATACCCTCGATGAAACTCTTTGCCATGGAGGGATTGCGTCTATCCAGAAGGCCTAGGGTTTAGGAGCATATGAAGCGGACGATAATCGGAAAGATACCTTCCGCATATTCATTACGAAATTCTTTCATAAGCACCAGAGTAATCATTTGTTGCACAAAGGATGGGTTTTCTTATTTCACTGGTCGGCTTTGACGGGATTATCAGGCTTCCATCTATGCGATATTGGCAGTACGGCAACGACTGCAAAAAAAGTTCGCGAAAACAGGATCGGTCAACAAACTAAAATTCGCCGTAAGATCAACGCGTAATAGGCATTTGGCCCATCGCCGGTAAAAGGCTGGCGTATCTCCTGGCATAGCCGTTGCTTAGAAGGTCGCGCTTTTACGAGCGGCGTCGAAACGAAGCTGCCCGCTCAAAGAACTACCGTCATCTAAAAAATGATTAGCGTCGTTTGTCCTAACCGGAGTCCGCAGTGCTGAATACCCTCATTAATTATTCGGTCCAGTCGATGGGCCTCATTCCCCTCCTTGGCGTCATTTTCCTGCTGGGCATGGCCGTCATCATCGAGCGCATGGTGTTCTTCGCCAGAGCGGTGCGCGCAGGCAAGACCATCGAGCATGATCTGAAGCTGCTGAAGGCCAATCATCCGGAAGATGCCGCGAAGCTCGTCAAGCACTACGACTCGACCGTGCAGGCCGAACTCGTGAAGACCGCAATGAAGGTCAATGGGCGCGACGAAGCGGTGGTGGAGCGCGAAGTGGAAGAGGCGATCATGTTCCAGATGCCGCGCCTCGACCGTAACCTCTGGGTGCTCGATACCGCCGTCACGCTCGGGCCGCTGCTCGGACTGCTTGGCACGATCATCGGCATGGTGGAATCGTTCAACGTGCTGGGCGCGAGCGGCACGGCAAACCCCAACGGCGTGACGGGCGGTATTGGACATGCGCTTACCGCTACGGCATGCGGTCTTGTCATTGCCATCATCTGCGTGATCTTTCTCAACTACTTCAACAAACGTATCCGCATGACGGTCAATCAGTTCGACCTGATCAAGTCGTTGCTGGTCTCGCGCTTCTCTGCGCCGGTTCGCCGCAACGCGGATGTGCGCCCCGAGATCGCAGCATGAGATTGCGGCAAGCGTGTGCCGCATGAGAGTGCTTCACTGGCCGTATGAAGGGCATGCATTGACCGGGTGCCGTTTGGAAACAGAAGAGGTTTGAGATGAGTAGAAATCACCGCAGTCACTATCTGGGCGCGGAAGAGAAGGCACGCATCGAGATCATCCCGATGATCGACATCATGATGTTCCTGCTGGTCTTCTTCATGCTCGCCACGCTCAAGATGATCCAGGGCGCGGGCATCAAGCTGGACCTGCCGCAATCCAGCACCGCTGAAGCGTTGCAGCAGACCATCAAGGTATCGATCGGCGTGACGAAGACCGACGAGCTTTATCTCGACGCGAAGCCCATCACGCCCGACGAACTCACCGCGCATTTGAAGGGCCTCGTGGGTGATTCAAAGAAGGTCGATGTCGCCATCTCCGGCGACGAAGGCACGAGCTACAAGAACATCATTCACGTCATGGACCTGGTGCGCGCCGCCGGCATCAGTTCCGTGGCACTGGCGACGAATCCTTCGACATGAACGCTCCCGTACATCTGGTCAGCACGCCTCGCGTGCCTCTGGACGGGGCGCTGTGGGCGTCCAGGGGTGCGGCGAAAGACGGCAAGGTATCGATGAAAGTCGCGGTCGGCGCCGCGCTGCTGGTCGAGCTGTTGCTGATCGCCGGTCTTTCGCATGTGAACTTCACGCCCGATGCACCGCCGCCGCCCAAAGAACTGCGGGTTCGCATGGCGCCTCCGCCACCTCCGCCACCGCCGCCGCCCGAGGTGAAGAAGCTCGAGCCTCCACCGGCTCCCACGCCGCAAAAGCCGGTGCCGAAGAAGGTCGAGCCGAAGCCGCTGCCCACGCCCAGGCCGCCGCCGGCGAAGCCGTCGGCGGCGCCTAAGGAAGCGCAGATTCCGGCTGCCGCGAACCCGTCCGCCAATGCGCCCGCCGTGGCGACCACGCCGTCCAGTTCGCCGCCCAGTCCGCCTGTGGCGGCAACGGGCGCCGCGCCCGTTGCACCGCCTGCATTGCACGGCGTGGTCGATGGCCGAGGGCATTGCCAGTCGGTGCAGCCGCAGATTCCGCGCAAGGCGCTGCAGGACGGCATCTCGGCGGACGTGGTCGCACATCTGACGATCAATCCGGATGGCAGCGTGGGCGCAGTGAAGATCGTCAGGACCACGCCGCCGACTTCGGTGTTCAATGACGCCGTCACGACCGCCGCCAAGGCATACAAGTGCGAGAAGAATGCCGAGGCCTATGTGGGCGAGGTGACGTTCTCGTTCAAGACCGCGCCAGGCAGCGACGACGAATAACGGTCTGTACACAACCCTGAACTTCGACATGTCTTGTGATCGTGCAAGGCATGTCGAGGGCCGCTGTAACCGCCGATGGCTGTTGGCGGAAAGTCATGTATTCCGGGAGTTTCCTGATGTTTTTCGTTTCATCGAATCGTTCTTTGCGCGGCTTGCCTGTTTTGCTCGTAACCTGTCTGTTCAGCGCCGCGAGCGCTCCCAGCCTTTCAAACGCGGCCGTCATCCCGCCCGGCACGCAACTCGCCGCGAAGCAGGAACTGGTGCGCAACAACGGCAGCGAAGTCGAGACGCTCGATCCCAACGTCGCCGAATCCGTGCCGGCCAATACCGTCACGCGTGATCTCTTCGAAGGCCTGACCGCCGTTCGCTCCGATGGCGAAACGGTGCCCGGCGTCGCCGAGAAGTGGGAAATGAAAGACCCGACCACATGGATCTTTCATCTGCGAAAGAACGCCCGGTGGTCCAACGGCGAACCGGTCACGGCCGCGGATTTTGTCTTCGGCTGCCAGCGGCTTGTCGATCCGAAAACAGCCTCGCCCTATGCGAACACCTACGGCATGTTCCTGCTGAACGGAACAGAGATTGTCGCGGGCAAGAAGCCGGTTGCGTCGCTGGGCGTGACGGCTATCGACGCGAATACGTTGCAGATAAAGACGCCGTATCCCGTGCCCTTCCTGCCCGACCTGATGACGAACACGAACTTCGGGCCCATCAACAAGGCGGCGATGGAGAAAAACGGCAAGGACTGGACCAAGCCCGGCAAGCTTGTGAGCAACGGCGCGTTCATGCTGAAGGATTGGCAAGTCAACAACCGGCTCGTGCTCGCGAAAAACCCGAATTACTGGAACGCGGGCTACGTGCAATTGAATCAGGTCACGTACCTGCCTATAGAAGATGAAAACACCGACGTAAAGCAATACGAGTCCGGTGGCGACGACTGGGTTTATCAATTGCCATCGGGAACGTTCGCGCGCTACAAGCAGGCGTATCCGAACGAGATGCGCGCGGCGCCCATGCTCGGCTTGCGCTATTACTCGTTCAACAACAAAGATCCGTTGCTGAAGGACGTACGCGTTCGCAAGGCCTTGTCCATGGTGATCGATCGCGACATCCTCGCGCAGCGCGTCACGGCCGACGGGCAGATCCCGGCGTATGGCGTGATTGTGAAAGGCGTTAAGGGCGCGGATGTCAGCGCCTACGACTGGGCTTCCTGGCCCATGGCGAAGCGTGTGGAGGAAGCTAAAAAACTGCTGGCCGAAGCGGGCGTGAAGCCGGGCACCAAGCTGCAGTTCGCGATGAACACCAGCGAATATCACAAGAAAATGGCTATCTTCGCGGCATCGGAATGGAAGAGCAAGCTCGGACTTGACACCGATATCCAGGCCATGGAATTCAAGGTGTTGCTTAAAAAGCGCCATGACGGCGACTATCAGATCGCGCGCAACGGCTGGGTGGCCGATTACAACGACGCAAGCACGTTCCTCACGCTGGTTCAATGCGGCTCGGAACAAAACGACAACCAGGCGTGCAACCCGAAAGCCGACGCCCTGATGCGCGACGCGTCGAACTCCACCGATCCCGCCACGCGGCAGAAGCTGCAAACAGAAGCCGGCAAGCTTGCAATGGAAGACTATCCAATGTTGCCGCTGCTGCAATACACGCTGGTGCGCCTCGTGAAAAGCTACGTGGGTGGTTATTCCACGAAGAATCCGATGGACCACTACCGCAGCGAAGACCTGTACATCATCAAGCACTGAGTCCAGACCCGTCATGAACGATTCGCATGAACCCTTGAAGGGCGCGCTGTGGGCGTCCGCTCACGCACAGCATCGGCATCAGCCGATGGGCGTGTTCGTCGCGGCGGCGATCGTCGTGACAGGGCTGATGATCTACGGCCTCACACATGTAAGCTTCGCGCCGTTGCAAACGCCGCCCAAGGAGATGCGCGTGACCATGGCGCCGCCTCCACCGCCGCCGCCTCCACCGCCGGAGGTGCAAAAGATCGAGCCGCCGCCCGCGCCCACGCCCGTGGAGAAACCCAGGCCGACGCCAGTGAAACCCAAGCCGCTGCCCACGCCCAAGCCGCCGCCTGCAAAGCCGGCGCCAGCGCCCAGGGAAGCCAATATTCCGGCTGCGGCCACTCCCGCGCCGAACGCGCCGGCACTTGCAACAGCGCCTGCCAATACAACGCCGGCTGCGCCCGTTGCAGCGGCGGCCGCGCCGGCACCTGCACCTGCGCCCGGATTGCATGGCGTGGTGGACGGCCGCGGACATTGCCAGTCCGTGCAACCGCAGATTCCCCGCAAAGCGCTGCAGGACGGAATTTCGGCGACGGTAACGGCGCGTTTGTCGATTGGCACTGACGGCCAGGTAAGCGAGGTGAAGATCATGCGCGTCTCGCCACCAACATCCGTCTTCAACGAAGCCGTGATCGCGGCAGGCAAGGGCTATAAATGCGAGAAGAATCCCGAGCCATACGTGGGCGAGGTGCAGTTCTCGTTCAAGACAACCGCGAGCGACGATGAGTAATGAGGTAAGAGCGGTCCGGCGCAGGACGTTCACGACGCTCGCGCTTGGCATGGTGTTGGTGGTCCACGGTGCTTTTGCGAGTCCATCGATTGCGCAATACGACGAGCCGAAATATCCGGCTGGCTTCACGCATTTCGACTACGCGGACCCCGACGCGCCAAATGACGGCGACATGAATTTCCAGAATTACGACGAACTGCAAAGCTACGATTCCATGAATCCGTTCCTGGTTCGCGGCGCACCCGCGCCCGACCTGAAGAACCTCATGTTCGACACGCTGATGCAGCGAAGCTGGGATGAACTGGCATCGGAATATCCGTTGATAGCGGACGATGTCAATGTCGCACCGGACGGCAAGTCGGCGACCTTCCATATCAACCCAAAGGCGCGCTTTTCCAACGGCGATGCGATTACCGCCGCCGACGTGAAGTATTCCTTCGATACCCTCGCGAGCAACCAGGTTTCGCCCATCTACAATTCGCAGTTCGCCAACATCGCAAAGGCGACGGTGCTTGACCGCCTGACGGTGCGTTTCGATTTCAGGGAAGCACGCCGCGATGCACCGCTGATTGCCGGCGACCTCTGGGTGTTCTCGCCGAAATGGGGCATGAAGCCGGACGGCACGCGGCCTTCGTTCGACAAGATCGCCAATGTCCCGCCGCTTGCAAGCGGTGCGTACCTGATCGAGCAACGCAAGAACGACAAGCAGATTACCTACGCGCGCAACCCGGATTACTGGGCCGCGGACCTGCCGTCGCGACGCGGCATGTACCGCTTCAAACGCATTACATTCCGCCTCTTTACCGACCACTACACGTCGCTCGAAGACTTCAAGGCCGGGCACACGGATATGCGCGTGGAGTATTCGTCGGGTACCTGGGCGCGTAAGTACGTCGGCAAGAACATCGCAAACGGATCGCTTAGAAGAGGCCTGTTTCCCGATGGCCCCGCGCAGATGCAGGGCATTTTCATCAACACGCGCAAACCCCAGTTCGCCGATCCTCGCGTGAGGCGTGCGCTTACGCTCGCGTTCGACTACGAATGGCTCAACCGGCTGACGTTCTACGGGCAATACCGGCGCACCGGCAGTTACTTCCAGGACAGTCCGTTCGGCGCTACGGGCGTGCCCGATGCGAAGGAACTGGCGTTGCTTGAGCCGTATCGTCCGGAGCTTCCCGCCGCCGTGTTCGGCCCGATGCTCAGGCAGCCCGACACCACGCCGCCGCACTCCCTGCGCGCGAACTTGCGCGAAGCTCAGGCGCTGCTCAACGAGGCGGGATGGAACTATCGCGATGGTGCGTTGCGCGACGCGAACGGCACGGCCATGTCCATTGAAATCATGGACGACCAGCCCGGCATGGACGGCGTGATCATGCCTTACGTGCAGCAGTTGCAAACGCTTGGCATTCAGGCGCACATGCGCGAACTCGACAGTGCGCTCTATGGCAAGCGCATGGACGCGTTCGACTTCGACATGACCACGTACGTCTATTCGCCGGTGACCATTCCGGGCGGGGAACTCACGCGGCGCTTCGGCAGCGCTGCGGCATCTCAACCGGGCTCGGAGAATTTTCCAGGCGTCAGATCGAAAGCCGCCGATGCAATGATCGACGCCGCGCTCACGGCCAACACGCTCGCTGATTTGCAGACCGCCACGCACGCGCTCGACCGCGTCCTGATCAACGGCTATTACATTGTGCCCGAATACTACGCACCCAATGTGCGCGTGGGCTACAAGGCGCGCATGGGTTATCCGAAGGTTCTGCCGAACTCGTACTACGCCGAAGACTGGCTGATCGATTACTGGTTCGTTAAACCGGTGGCTACAGCCAGCACTGCGCCAACCCATTGAGTCCCTATGGCCGCTTATATCCTGAGACGCCTGTTGCTGATGATCCCCACATTGATTGGCGTGGTCACGCTCACCTTCGTGGTCACGCAGTTCGTGCCGGGCGGTCCCGTTGAACAGATCATGAGTCAGCTACGCCACGGCGTGAACCATGGCGGCGAAGCGGGCGGAGGCGGTGGTTATCACGGTGGGCAGGGCGTGGACCCGCAGCAGGTCGAGCAGTTGAAAAAGCAGTTCGGCTTCGATAAACCGCCGCTCGTTCGCTACTTCAGCATGTTGAAGAATTACGCAAGCTTCGACCTGGGGCAATCGTATTATCAGCACCAGAGCGTATGGGCCGTGATCCGTTCCAAGCTGCCTGTTTCCGTGACGCTTGGACTATGGACAGTCTTGCTGACCTATCTGATCGCGGTGCCGCTGGGTATTTCGAAGGCCATACGCAACGGTTCCCGCTTCGACACCGCGACCAGCATCCTGGTCCTTGCCGGGTACGCGATCCCCGGATTCGTGCTTGGCGTGCTGCTGCTGATGCTTTTCGGCGGCGGCTCCATGTGGCAAGTGTTCCCCATGCGCGGGTTGACCTCCGATGACTTCGACCAGCTCAGCATGGCGGGCAAGGTGCTCGACTACCTGTGGCATATCGCGTTGCCGGTTACCGCGTCGGTCGTCGGCAACTTCGCGATCGTCACCATCCTGACCAAGAACACCTTCCTGGAGGAGATCGGGCGGCAATACGTCCTGACCGCGCGAGCGAAGGGCGCGCCGCAGCGCGACGTGCTGTGGAAACACGTGCTGCGCAACGCGATGATTCCACTTCTGACCGGACTGCCCGCCGCGTTCGTGGGCGCGTTCCTCAACGGCAACCTGCTGATCGAGACGCTGTTTTCCCTCGACGGTATGGGCCAGCTTTCCTACGACTCGGTGATCCGCCGCGACTATCCCGTCGTGCTCGGATCACTGTTCCTCTTCACCCTGATTGGTCTTGTGACCAAGCTCATTGCAGATGTCTGTTATGTCCTCGTCGACCCCCGCATCCAGTTCGACCGGCTGGACCGGTGAGCGCGTGAGCCCGCCGCCGAAGCTGCCCGAGCCCACGCCTTCTCTGTCGCCCGGGCGGCGTGTATGGCTGCGTTTCAAGACCCAGCGGCTCGGCTACTGGAGCAGCATCGTGTTCGCGGTGCTGTTTGCGATCAGCCTGCTCGGCGAAGTGCTTGCGAACGACCGCCCGCTGATCGTGTGCTATGAAGGGCACTACTATTTCCCGGTGGTGAAGGACTATTCGGAAAAGATCTTCGGCGGCGACTTTCCGGCGCGTACGAATTATCTGGATCCGTATATCCGGGACCGGCTGGAATCGAAAGGCAATTTCGCGATTTATCCGCCAATCCATTTTCACTACGACACAGTCGATTACTTCGCGACGCGGCCCAACCCCGCGCCGCCGTCCGCCGCGAACTGGATCGGCACGGACCAGTTCGGCCGCGACGTGTTTTCGCGCCTGCTGTACGGCTTCCGGCTGTCCGTGCTCATGGCAATGGCGCTGACGGTTTCCGGCGTCGTGCTGGGCGTTCTGGCGGGCGCCGTGCAGGGATTCTACGGCGGGCGCACCGACCTGATCGGGCAGCGCCTGATCGAGATATGGAGTTCCATGCCGGACCTGTACCTGCTCATCATCTTTGCGTCGATATTCGAGCCCACCCTGTGGCTGCTTTTCATCCTGTTGTCGGCGTTCGGGTGGCTGGCGCTCTCGGACTATGTACGCGCCGAGTTCCTGCGCAACCGCTCGCTCGACTACGTGCGAGCGGCCCGCACCATGGGCCTTTCCAACTGGCAGATCATGTGGCGGCATGTATTGCCCAACAGCCTTACGCCCGTGATCACCTTTCTGCCGTTTCGCATGAGCGCGGCCATTCTCGCGTTGACTAGCCTGGATTTTCTGGGCCTTGGCGTGCCCGCGCCCACTCCCAGCCTTGGCGAACTGCTTGCCGAAGGCAAGAACAATCTCGACGCATGGTGGATATCGGGCGCCGCATTCGGCGCGCTGGTGGTGACGTTGCTGCTGCTGACCTTCATGGGCGACGCGTTGCGCACTGCCCTCGATACGCGCACGCGCGGCTCCGCCTTTGGAGGCGTCCGGAAATGACCACGCCCTTGTTGCAACTCGATCACCTCTCCATCCATTTCGGCGATAAAGCCGTCGTGCAGGATCTGAACCTTTCGATTGCGCGGGGCGAACGGGTCGCGCTCGTCGGCGAGTCGGGATCGGGAAAAAGCGTCACGGCGCTGTCGATACTCGGGCTCGTTGAGAACGCGCGCCAGGCCGGACGCATCCTGCTGGACGGCGATGACCTCCTGCAAAAGACCGAGCAGCAGATGCGCGGCATTCGCGGCCGCGACGTTGCAATGGTCTTCCAGGAACCAATGACCGCGCTCAATCCGTTGTTCACCATCGGCAAGCAGATTGCGGAGAGCTTGCGTCTGCACGAAGGCATGCGGCCCAATGCGGCGCGCGAACGCGGTATTGAACTGTTGCGGCGCACGGGGATTCCGGAGCCGGAGCGCCGTATAGATTGTTATCCGCATCAATTATCCGGTGGCCAGCGGCAACGCGCGATGATCGCAATGGCGCTTGCATGCCGCCCGCGGCTCCTGCTCGCGGACGAACCCACCACCGCGCTCGATGTCACCGTGCGCCAGCAGATCGTCGACTTGCTCATTGGCTTGCAGGAACAGGAAGCGGCCGAGCGCGGCATGGCGGTGCTGCTCATCACGCATGACCTGAACCTGGTGAAGCGTTTCGCGCAACGTGTCGCGGTCATGGAAAAAGGCGTACTGGTCGAAACCAACACAACGGCCGCATTGTTTGCGAATCCGCAGCATCCCTATACGCGCCGCCTGCTCGACAGCGAGCCGAGGCGCGCTATTGAGCCCATTGCGCCGAACGCGCGCCGCCTGCTTGAGGTGCAAGGTCTGGCCGTCGATTACCGGGCTCCGGCGAAGGGCTGGCGCTCCGCTTTCACGCAGTCGTCGTTCAGGGCGTTGCAGGATATCGACATCACGTTGCGCCGGGGTGAAACGCTCGGCGTGGTAGGCGAATCCGGTTCGGGAAAGTCCACGCTGGCTGCAACGATCCTCGGCTTGCAGCGGCCGGCGCAAGGTGGAATTCATATCGACGGACAGCCTGTCTCCACGCTCAGGAGCGCAAACTCGCGGCGGATGATTTCGTCGCGGCTGCAGGGCGTGTTCCAGGACCCATACGGATCGCTTTCTCCACGCATGACCGTCGAGCAGATCGTGGGCGAAGGGATCGCGTTGCATCGGCCGGAGGTGGATGCAACCGCACGGCGCCGGCGCGTCGCGGAATTGCTCGACGAAGTAGGCTTGCCGGCCGATGTCCTGCCGCGTTATCCGCAGGAATTTTCGGGCGGCCAGCGGCAGCGTATTGCCATAGCGAGGGCGCTTGCGGTCGAACCTGAACTGCTCGTGCTCGATGAACCGACGAGCGCGCTGGACGTATCGATACAGCAGCAGGTGCTCAACCTGCTCACGCGCCTGCAGAAAAAATACACGCTCAGTTACCTGTTCATCACGCATGACCTTGCCGTGATGCGCGCAATGGCGCACAGGGTCGTGGTGATGAAGGCGGGAAGGATCGTGGAGATAGGGGAGACCATGCAAGTGCTGCAAGCACCCGCGCATCCCTACACACAAGCGCTGCTTGCAGCTTCGCTGGTTGCGAGCGCAGCGGCGTGAGCCGGGCCGCGCCCGCTGATTCAGGACGTCAAGCCTGCCGGCCGCTTTCGAACGTATCCACCCATCCGCGATAGCGCCGGCCAATCTCCTTGGCTGCGTCCTCGCGGCTGATCTTTTTCGCTTCGAAATCGGCCACGGGTTCGAAGAAACTCGTGCGTCCAACCGCGAAGCCAATAAACCCCGGAACGCTGGCCGCCGTCTTGAGCCACGCCTTGACCTTCTCGTCGCTCGCGCCGCGCCCGAGGATGATGCAGCCCACGTCTGTGCGGCCGCCGCGTTGAGCAGTTTCCACGAGCTTCACCGCGTCATCGCGCTGGTCCAGTCCTTCGATCTTCCACACCGCCGGCTCGACGCCCGCATCCTGCAGCGCTTCAATGGCATTGCGCATCAGCGTTGGCCGGAGCTTGAGGTCGTAGGCGTCCTTGTCCTTGCCAACCTTTTCGAGTTGCGCATCCGTGGCGGGAACCAGCAGTTCGAACATGAAAGGCACTTGTTTCTTCGTGCAGTAGTCGGAAAGCTGCTTGAGGCGCGCGGTCTGGCGCTTGTTCAATTCGGCATCGCCTTCCGGGTTATAGCGAACCAGCGCTTTCGCGAAGGTCGGCTTGACCGAATCGAGATGCTTCTCAAAGTCGTCGCCGTATTCGAACAGGAATTCGTCCGAGCCGCTTTGTTCCGTCGATACCGCCGTGATGATGTGGTTCTTGGTTGCGTCGGCGAGGATGCTGGCGCCGAATTCCTCATCGACCAGAATGCCCGCCGCATCCGCCGATACCCCTTGCGACAATGCGTTCTTGAAACCTTCATAAATCAGTTGCTTGCTGTCCGATACCTTCGCATGCTGCTCGTCCGTCAGAGGCGCTTTCAGGTTGAACATGCCTTTGATGTAGGACGCGCGGTGATCGAACGGAAGGATGTAGAGCGGTTTGGTATAGCCAAGGGTCATGTCGACACTCCTGTAGGTCTGCGATTACGCTGCAAACGGGGTAGAACCGGGCGCTACCTTGCAACAGCGCCAGCGGGCGCCGGCAGCGGATGAACAGCCATTATGATCTTGCCGCAAGGCAAATGCAGAAACGCGTATGCAAGCGCGATGCCTGCTACGCGTTCGAAACTACCTGAAGCTGCTTGAAGATGTCCACGCCGGCAAGCACAGGATCAGCTTTTCACCTTGTGCAGCGCGCCGCCCTTGTGTACCGCGCGCTTGCCGCTCTTTTCGCTTTCGACCTCGTAACTCGGATCGTCGGCTGTAGCGCTGACGGCATGCCCATCCAGTTTCGTATGTTCCTTGATCACACGCGTGACACGTCCGCTGGTTTCGCCTTGCGGGGTGTTCCAGCTCACGTGATCCTTCACCTTGAATGTCTGGCTCATTTGCGCCTCCTGGCAATGGTTGTTGCATTGCCTGCGCAACCCGCGTGCCGTGGCCGACGATTTATTCGGGAATCGGTATGAAGGTTGCCACGGCCGCCGGATTCAGGAGACCGGCTCCTTGCTGCTTTCTTCGACGCGATGCGAACTGGCTTGGGCCGCAAAAGTATCCACGGATGAAGGCTTTGTGACGGTGCTTACACTCGGCACGTGTTTGCCGGGTGTAATCATTTTGCGCAGCCTTGGCGCGACCGACGTTGCCTCGAAGCAGAGCTTGATGCCAAAGCGTGCGCGATTCAACCAGTGCGCCTTCGACACAGCACGCCAGAAGCGTTTGGGGACGAACTCCGCATGACGCGACTCGCGTTCGATCAGCGCCTTGCCGTCCGGCAGATGCACGAACGAGCAATGCTGGAACCATCGCAGATCACGATGCGTATTGCCCGTCCAGTGCCGGCCTATAGCCTGATACGCGCCGAGTTCCACGATCTGCTGGCCTTCGTCGGCGAGGGTGTTGAGCGCTGCTGACACGAACGATTCGTCGCCGTGATGTTGAAGGCGCGCGATCTGGTCCAGATATCGTTCGCAATGGGCACGTGCGCGCGGCACCAGCGTCCTGAGGAACGCCGGCGTGCTCAACAGGAATTCACCGCCGAACCAGCGTGGGTTGAGCAGATGCGTGCCTGCAACGATTTCCAGATCCTGTATCACGCAGTCGCTTCCATACGCCGGGAATACCTGATCGGAAATATCGAACGCGCCTACGCCCACGTCCGCGCAACGCTTGAGCAACGCTTGATCGAGCGGCCGCATTGCAACGATATCCGAATCCAGCAGCATGAGCAGCGTATCCGGCCGGAGCATGTCCGTTACTTGCTCAAGCAGGTCGAGCTTGAAATGCGCGCCGTAAAATTCCGTGTTCCGTGGCACGTCGATGCTTGTGATCAACTCGACCACATACGGGCGCTGCGCGGCAGGCTCGGCGGCGCAAAGCGACTCAACACGATCGCGGGCATTCGTGAAAATGGTAAGGCGAGGCATGCCGGCACGCAGCAGGCTTTTGTTCAGGCACAGCGCCTGACGCGCGTAAGAGAGCGGATCTTTACTTGTGCTGTTGGGACTGGTAGCCGCCTGCATATCGACAAATACCAGCGTACAAGGAAAAATTTCCATTGGTTTGTCGTCCAAATCGTGATCCGGGAATTTGTTGCTGATTTGAATCGCGCCGTATTAAGTGGCACGCTTTATAAGCATCGTGGAAGATACGAATATCTTGTATCCGCCAAAATGCCCGACAGGTGAGCCATATACCGAGAAATTTGCATGGTTTGTTAAGGCCGCCCAATGAGTGGGCATAATCGGCCAGCATCCATCCGCAATGGGGGAATAATGCGGCAGGAGCGAGTGATAGACCGGAGTCCGTAGTAAAGGTGACTGAATTAATGCGGCGCAGTTGTCCCTCGGATAATCTTGTTGGGGCTTGAACTGATTACGTTTGTTCCCCGATTCGATGTTTTTGAAAACTGGAACCTCGCACCTGAATGCAACGTAACGCCGGATTTGGATGCTCGAATAACAACGAGCGTGTCCCACGCAAAAACCTGTAAATGCATTGTTGGGCGGCTTTAATATTTCTGTATTTGCTGCCCCACCGTTTGACTCAATGCTCGAATAATGGCCAGGCTGCTTCGCGGTCACTTGTGCTGCAAATGCGCATCGCGAGTAAGCTTTAGCCGGGCGCCTTCGCATGGGCACGGTTCTGGCGGCACATCCGGCGCATCATCCGGACACCATTCGCTGCTTAGCACGCTCGGCGATCCCCAACGAAATTCCCCGCATTGATTCAATCCACTTTCCTCAACATGAACAGGAGCTTTCCATGATGAATCGCGACAACCCCGTATGGCTGATCACCGGCTGCTCGACAGGTTTTGGCCGTGAACTCGCGAAACTCGTGCTCGAGCGCGGCTGGCGGGCCGTAGTCACCGCGCGTGATCCATCGACGCTCAAGGACCTGACCGAAGGCTATCAGGAGACTTCGCTTGCGCTGCAACTCGACGTCACCGACCGCAAGCAGATCGTGGATGTCGTTGCTCAATCGACGAAAAAATTCGGACGCATCGACGCTTTGGTAAATAACGCCGGCTATGGTTATCTGGCGGCGATCGAAGAAGGCGAGGACGACGCCGTGCGCGCGATGTTCGAGACCAATGTATTTGGTCTTGTCGATATGACCAAAGCCGTGCTGCCCATCATGCGCGAACAGAAGAGCGGACTGGTCGTGAACATTTCATCGATTGGCGGCATCACCAGCTTCGCGGCCACCGGCTATTACCACGGCACCAAGTATGCGGTGGAAGGCATCTCCGAGTCGCTCGCCATTGAAGTCAAGCCGCTGGGTATCGACGTGCTGATCGTTGAACCGGGACCGTTCCGCACGAACTGGGCAGGTCCGTCGATCAAGCAATCGGCAACGCGCATCGACGCCTACGCGGACACCGCCGGCGAGCGCCGCAAGCAGACCGAAGCGCGCAGCGGCAATCAGGCGGGCGATCCGGTTCGCGCGGCGCAGGCGATCATCGACGCGGCGCTGTCGGACACGCCGCCGTTGCGCTTGCTGCTCGGCAAGGCTGCGCTGGAACTCGCGCGCAAGAAGGTCGATTTGCTCAAGCATGACTTCGATACATGGGAGAAGACGACCGTTGGCGCGGATTTCCCGGAAGGATCGAAGTAAGCCGAGGCATGGCAGATCATCCCGCCACGGTCTTATCGAACCGGGCGGATTCATTCCCCTTCAACTGGAAAGGAAGCGACTGAAATGGAATATCGCTTGTTAGGCGAATCAGGATTCAAAGTTCCGGTGCTAAGCCTCGGCACTGGCACGTTCGGCGGTGGCAACGATTTTTTCAAGGCGTGGGGCAGCACCGACGCGGACGGCGCGCGGCGGCTGGTCGATATCGCGCTTGACGCGGGCGTTTCAATGTTCGACAGCGCCGACATCTATTCGGACGGCATGGCCGAGGAAATCCTTGGCAAGGCGATTGCCGGACGGCGTTCGCAGGTGATCGTATCGACCAAGGGCACGTTCCGTTTCGGCGAAGGCTTGAACGATGTCGGCTCGACCCGGCATCATCTGACCGAGTCCATCAACGGCAGTCTGAAGCGCCTGAACACCGACTACATCGACATCTACCAGCTTCATGGTTTCGACGCGATGACGCGCGTGGAAGAAACGCTCCGCACGCTCGATGACTTCGTGCGCGCGGGCAAGATCCGCGTGATCGGCTGTTCGAATTTTTCCGGCTGGCACTTGATGAAGTCGCTGTCGGCATCGGATCGCGAAGGACTCGCGCGGCATTCGGCGCATCAGGCGTATTACTCGCTGATTGGCCGCGATTTCGAGCATGAACTGATGCCGCTTGGACTCGATCAGAAGGTTTCCACGATCGTATGGAGTCCGTTGGGATGGGGACGCCTAACCGGCAAGATCCGCCGCGGCACGCCGCTGCCGGCGAACAGCCGCTTGCACGTGACGGCGGACAAAGGGCCGCCTGTTGCCGACGAATACCTCTACGGGGTAGTCGATGCTCTCGACGCCGTTGCGAAGGAAACGGGCAAGAGCGTGCCGCAGATTGCGCTGAACTGGCTGCTGCAGCGTCCTACCGTGGCGAATGTGATCGTGGGCGCGCGCGATGAAGCGCAGTTCCGCGAGAACCTGGGCAGCATTGGCTGGTCGTTGAGCGCCGAGCAGATCGCGATTCTGGACAAGGCCAGCGCAACTACGCTGCCGTACCCGTATTGGCATCAGAGCGGGTTCGCCGAGCGCAATCCGGCGCCGGTTTAAAGAGCCGGGGGCGCTGCGGCCGTCCTGGTCATATCACCGGTCTTCGACCACATCGCCACGCCCTGCAATCAGCCGTCCGAGTTCCCGCGTCGACAGCACCCGTCGACGCGGGTTCGTTGAGCCGAGTTCGTCCTCGGCGAGGTTTTCGATCACGGCAAGCAATACTTTGCGCGCCGTCTTGACATCGCGTTCGCTCATGCCCGTCACGCTGATCTCGTTCACTTCTTCCGCGAGCGGCACGAGTTTTTCTTTTAGTGCGCGGCCCTGTTCGGTCAGGAAAACGTGGATGTTCTTTTTGTTCTCCGGCATTTGCTGACGTTCCACAAAGCCCATGGCTTCCATTGCCCTCACGGCGGCGAACGTGGTCGGTTCCATTACGCCAGCCTGCGCGCTCAGTTCGCGTTGCGTGAGGCCATCGGTTTCCCACAGTATCCGCAAGAAGGTCCAGTGTCCGTATGACACGGCGTGCTCGGCCAGACGCAACTGCATGGCCCGCACCATCGCGCGCGTTGCGTCCTTCATCAAATGGGCAAGACGGTCGTTCGGCGCGGTGTCGTGCCAATGGCGCAGCATGGCCGTGGTCTCGCGTGGCGCGGCGTCTGATGATTTCTTGTCTGTCATGAAAGTGTCCCAAAGCCGGAGGTGTCGTCCGGATCGACATGATAGCCGGTAAAACGCGCGATATTTCGCGCGAGGGTTCCGCGCACAAGCGCGTGCGTTTCATCATGCATTCTTGTGCGGTCCCGGCACCATTCGCGCAAACGATACCGCCATGGAGGAGAGTTCCTGAGCAACCGGTGTCAATGGAACGCCGGCTCGCCTGAGCAGGCAGACGCGTGTGCTCGGCACGCGCTCCTTGATCGGCACCACCGATACATGCTCGCGGAAGAACGGATGTTCGGCGAGGCGCACGGGTTCGAGCGATAAATAATCGCTGTTTGCCACGCAGTGCAGGGTATCGAATACGGCTTCTGTAGTTGCTGCAATGTTCGGCGGTTCGAACCCCGCATCGTCGAACAGGACGGACAAGCGATTGGCGACGTCGCCCGGATGACGTGGCCGCGTGCTGACCCAGTTGCAGTGCCGCAAGGCTCGCAAGGACCTGGCTTTTACCAGGGGATGATCACGCCGCGCAATCACCGCGACCGGAGACTCGAACAACGTGGTGGCATCGAGATCATGGATATCGGCCTCTTGCGCCACCAGCGCCAGCGCGAAATCCAGACTTCCGTCCCGCACCCACGCAGTCAATACGCGTGACGTTGCGCTCGTCAGATGCACGTCGATACGCGGACACCGCTCACGGAAACTCGCGAGCAGCGCGGGGAACAGGCGCATCATGGCCTCGGCCGCGACGCCAAGCGAGACCTGTCCCGTCAGTTCGCCGCGCAACTGGCGCATTTCTTCCTCGGTCCTCGCGCATTCGCCGAGAATGACATCGGCGCGAATTCTCAGCCGCTCGCCAATGGAGGTCAGGCGCGCCCCGCGATGCCCGCGCTCGAACAACGGGCCGCCAGCGGTGATCTCGAGCTTTCTCAATTGCTGCGTCACGCCGCTTTGCGCAATGCCAAGGCGGCGTGCCGCTGCGCGCAGGCTGCCGGCTTGCGCGACCGCGACAAACACGCGAAGTTGGGTCAAGGTCAGTTCCACATGCACCGCCCGGTTAAGTGATATGAATCGAGTGATATGTAAAAGTGATCATGATAAGTAAATCGGCCCTGTTTGAGGGCATTTTGCACTCTTACTATTCGGACAGCTTCCCGACAACCCGTTGCAATCACCTACGAAGTGAGCGCCGATGAAAACTTTCTTCCCCAAGCGCGCCGCCGCCGCGATCGCCATGACGGCGGCAATGGCCTTCGCCATGCCAGCCTCTGCCAAGGACGCCAACGTATTGCGGCTTGGCATCGATCCGACGTATCCGCCCATGGACGTCAAGACGCCTGATGGTCACGTGGCCGGTTTCGACGTCGATCTCGCCGATGAAATCTGCCGCCGCATTGCGATGCATTGCGAATGGGTCGAAATGGAATTCTCCGGCATGATCCCGGCGCTTCAGGCGCGCAAGATCGACGCGATCATTTCGTCGATGGCGATTACCGAAAAGCGCATGCAGCAGATCGCGTTTTCGACCAAGCTGTTCCAGTTCAAGTCGCGGCTGATTGCGAAAGCCGGCGCACCCATGACAGTGAGCGCGGACGGTTTGCGCGGCAAGCGCATTGGCGTGCAGAGCGGCACGCAGTTCGAGACGTATGCGCAGAAGAACTGGCAGCCGGCCGGCGCGGAGGTCGTGGCGTACCAGAGTCAGGAAGGCGTCTTCAACGACCTGACATCGGGCCGTCTTGACGCGGCGCTGCTCGGGTCGGTTGAAGCGGAGCACGGCTTCCTGAAGACCTCCAGAGGCCAGGGCTTCGGGTTTGTCGGCGGCCCGCTGGAAATGGGCGATCACGGCACGGGCATCGGCATGCGCAAGGACGACACGGCGCTCAAGGCGAAGATCGACCAGGCCATAACGAGCATGCGCGCGGACGGCACTTATCAGAAGATTTCGCGCAAGTATTTCGACTTCGACGTGTACGGGAACTAAGCGGCAGTTAAGCGCCGACCGCGCCGTCTTTCATGGTTTTTGCAGGAGCATCAAATGCATATTCAACGCACGCCGCTGGTGTCAACTTCCATAGGCACTCATCGCGAGTTTGTCAGCTTTCACTTCGGCACGCCGGGTGCGGGGCAGAAGGTCTACATGCAGGCGTCGCTGCATGCCGACGAAACGCCCGCCATGCTCACCGCGTGGCGGCTCAAGCATCGCCTGATCGAACTGGAAAACGCGGGGCGCATTCAAGGCGAGGTCATCCTGGTGCCGGTTGCAAATCCGATCGGGCTTTCGCAGCATGTGCTCGGACAGTTCCTCGGACGTTTCGAACTGAACAGCGGCCACAACTTCAACCGGAGTTTTCCGCTGCCGCAAGCGGGCGCGTTGATGGAGCGCATCGGCACGCAATGGACTCAGGATGCCGACACCAATACCCGTTTGCTGCGCCGCGCCGTATGCGAGATGCTCTCCGAAGTGAAGCCGAAAAACGAGTTCGAGTCGCTGCGCCGCGAGATGATGGTGATGGCCGCTGACGCCGATCTGATCATCGACCTGCATTGCTCGCTCGAAGCAACCATGCATCTATACACGAGTCCGGCAAGCTGGCCGGCCGTCGAGCCGCTCGCGCGTTATTTGGGTGCAAGCGGCGTGCTGCTCGCAGCCGACTCGGGCGGCCAGTCATTCGATGAAGTCCACACGCAGTTGTGGAACGAAGTGCGCGCGCTTCTTGGCGATACCGCGCCGCTCGCCGCGCCCAATGTTGCATTGACGGTCGAGCATCGCGGACAGCGCGACGTGACGTACGAGTTCGCCGAGCAGGACGCGGAAGGGATCCTCGATTACCTGACGCATCGGGGTGTGATTGCAGGCGAAGCGCGCGCGTTGCCGCCGCTCAATCATCCCGCTACGCCGCTTGCAGGCAGCGAGCAGTTCATTGCGCCTGTCAGCGGTGTGCTGGTGCACCGCGCGGCGGTTGGCGCGCATCTGAAGGCGGGCGATCCGGTCTTCGATATCGTCGATCCAATCACGGACGAAGTCACCACGCTGACCACGAAGAACGATGGCATTTTCTACATGCGCCGCGCGATTCGCTTCGTGATAGCGGGTGCGCCGCTTGGCCGCGTCACCGGCGCAATTCCGTTCAGGACGGGCGTGCTGATCGGCGCGTGATTGATTACTTCAGTTCTGCCGCGGCGCCGCGTCCGCGCCCGCGAGCCGCAGAGATGCCTTCGCCGGCTTCCGGCGGCATGCGGGCGAACATCGGAAAGGAAGCCAGGACGACCAGCGCCGTGACAATGAACGCCGCAGCCAGTTGCCAGCGCTCGGCATGCGTCCCCGGCGACAGGATCATGGTCACCTGGATCGTGCCCGCGGCGACAGTTACGCCCACGGCTTTCATCAACTGCTGCGCGGTCCCTTGAAACGACGTGGCCGATGCAAGCTGGTCCTTGGGGACATCGGCGAAAGCCAGCGCGCCCATGGTGGCGAAACCGAGCGAGCGTGACAATCCGCCGAACAGCAGCAACAGGAAGATGGCGATCGCCGGCCAGCTTTGCGACATGAAGGAGCACGCGACCAGCATGGCGGCAAACGAAACGCTGCCCGCGCACAGGACCGTGCGCACGGAAAAATGCCGCAAGGCGGTCGACGTCATCGGCCGCATGCAGAACGATCCCAATGCGCTTGCGAACGTGACGAGTCCGCTGGCGGACGCGCTATAACCGAACCCGGCTTGCAGTGTCAGCGGCACCAGAAACGGCAACGCGCCCGCGCCCGCGCGAAAGAGGCTTCCTGCAACGGTCGCGGCATGGAAGGTCGGAATGGCGAGCAGCGAAAAGTCCACGGCCGGGTCCGGCACTCGCCGGCAATGCCTGAGCGCCAGCCAGAAAACCAGCACGCCCGCCGCAATGCAAGCCGGCGCCGCGAACGGCGGAAGCACGCCGCGCCCGGCGCATTCAATGCCGATCATGAAAAGCGTCAGCGATCCGCCAATCAACATCATGCCGCGCAGGTCGGGCGGCACCGGACGCTCGGCGGGCGAGGCGGGCAACAGACGCCACGCCAGAAGAATCCCCACGATACCCACCGGCACGTTGACCCAGAAGATACTGCGCCACGACAGCGCGTCGGTAAGAAATCCTCCTAGCGGAGGTCCCATCAACGGGCCGATGAGCGCAGGCATTGTCAGCCATGTGGTCGCTTGCAGCAGTTCTTCGCGCTTGACGCCACGAAACAGGATCAGGCGGCCGACGGGGACCATCATGGCACCACCGAGCCCTTGCACAATACGCGCGCCGATCAGTTGAGGCAGGTTTGCCGCGGCTGCGCATGCGACGGAAGACACCGTGAACAAGGCGATGGCCCACATGAAGACGCGTTTCGCGCCGAAGCGGTCGGCGACCCAGCCGCTCGCGGGAATGAAGACGGTCAACGCAACCAGATAGGCCGTGATCGCGCTGCTCAAGTGGACCGGATCGACACCAAGATCGCGCGCCATGGACGGCAACGCGGTTGCAACAATGGTGCCGTCCATGTTCTGCATAAAGAGGGCGCTCGCGACAATGGCGGCGGTCAGGCGGAAGTTGACAGGTTTCACAAGGGCTGGCGTGGTGGTGTCAATCGAATGCGTGGGATGAAAGTCTACTTGAAGCGCGGACGTGTCTGCTCATTACAAAATCCGTACGGCTAACACGATCATCGATGTGCTCAAGTCAGAAAACAATGCGCGGCTAGGGTAATCACTATGAAAAAGGGCGTCGCGCCGTTTGCGTGAAAGAGACTACGATGGCGTATGAAACTCAATTTCCCCAACCCAAGCCGTTCGTACGATACGTCGCGTCATTGCGTGTGCTTTTGGGGATATGACGGTTCGCGGGAAATCGCGTTCCAGATCGACAACGCCGCACTGTCCATCTTCAATCCACAGATGGGTTCGGGCGAATCCGCCGTGCTCGCGGCCTTCGACCTTAATCGCGAGCGCATACTGCTGAAGGCCGAAAGCCTTTACGTACGGGGCTCGCAGAACCTCTTCAAGATATCCTGAGCCGGGCTGTCGAAGCCTGAGTATTCCCGCGCCAGCAGTGTATTTTCTCCACGTATAAAATCGTGGCATGTCGAAGCTCACTCCCTCGCAAACATCCTCGCCGCCCGATCTGCCACATCAGCAGCCAGCGGAGCACGAGTTGCCATTGCATACGCCGAGTACGGCGTCCTTGCTTCTAGCGGCCTGCATAGCGACCATCGCGTGGCTGGCGCTTGCCGCGCAAACCGACATCACCGTCCACCGCATGCTTGCACGCGGCCTGAGCGTATTCGATGGCATCGAACGCTTGAGCAGCTATCTGACCAACCTCACGATCTTCGCGGTTGCCCTCTGCTTTTCCTGCGTGGCGGCGAGAGCGGGTTCGCCCATCGGACGTTTTTTCCGCAAGCCTCCGGTCGTCACGGCGGTCGTGGTTTATATCGTGTTCGTGGGGCTCGCTTACAACCTCCTGCTTCGATACCTATGGACACCTTCGGGTTATCGGGCTGTGTTGAACGAGTGCCTGCATACCGTGGTGCCGGTTTTATCCGCGTTTTACTGGGTGCTATTCGTGCCGCGCTTTCACCTGACCTTGCACAAGACGCTGCTCTGGCTGATCTATCCGCTCGGTTATCTTTGCGTCACGTTGTGGCGCGGCAGCACGTCGGATTTTTATCCTTATCCGTTTATCGATGTAGGCGAGCTTGGCTATCCGCATGTGTTGCTCAATGCGACCTTGCTGGTGCTCGCATTCCTGATCCTGATGGCCGTGTTCATTGCGCTCAATCACAGGCGCGCGCATTAGGCTGGGGTGCGGTTTATCTGGCCGATGTTTTTCCGGTATTTGCGTCATCGCCAAGCTTGATCATCTGTCCATGATGCAAGACTACAAACGCATCCTCCGGCAAGCCCGCTTCCGTGACCGCCTGCTTCAACAGCCGCGGCGCTTCGTCGAGCGGATCATCGGCTAGCTCGAAGGTGCCCCAGTGAATGCCTATCGATTTCTTCGAATGTACGTCCCGATGGATCTGCACGGCTTCAAAAGGATTGACGTGCTGCGGGCGCATGAACCACTCGGGCGCGTACGCGCCAATCGGAATCAGCGATAGATCAAAACCGCCGAAGCGATTGCCGATGTCCTTGAAGTCCGGGGAATAGCCGGTGTCGCCTGCAAAATAGAAAGAGAACGGATGTGCGTTGCCCGCCGGCGTCTTGACGACCCAGCCGCCCCAAAGCGTCTTCGCCCGGTCCCCGAGACCGCGCGCGGACCAGTGGCGGCTGGGAACGAAAAACACATCCAGGCCACTTGCGTGCGTCTCGTTCCACCAGTCGAGTTCCTGCACGTTGTCGATGCCCTTGTCGTGCATCCATGACTTGATGCCCATCGGCACGAGAAAGAGCGGCGGACCGCCAGCCTGCTTGTTCAACTGCTCTACGCTCGCGGTGTCCAGGTGATCGTAATGGTTATGCGAGATCAGGACGATATCGACATGCGGCAGGTCGGCAAGCGCAATTCCGGGCGGAACCTTGCGTTCGGGCCCGATGAACTGGAACGGCGAGGCACGCTTTGAGAACATTGGGTCGGTGACGATGTTCACACCATTCATTTGCAACAACGCGGTTGCGTGACCGATCCACGTCAGCGTGGTCTCGGTCCGATTCGCCCTGATCCATGCAATATCCGGATGATCCACCGGGAAGTGATAGCCATTGGCCGGCGGCTTCGGCAAGCCATTGATCAAGCGCTCCCATTGCCATTTCAGAAGCGACGCACGCGGCAGCGGCGAGTAATTGTTTTGATAACCGTCAGCCGTGTGATGGGCCATGCCTGCACCTTGAGGTTCAGCGGACTGGGTCTTGGTTGTACAGGCCGCAATGAGAAAGATCGTGGCGAGCGTCAGCAACGCCTGCCGCAAGCGGGCAGGCGTCAGTCTTGTGACGGCATCGGGCTTTTGCATGGGCCTTCCGGTCCGGCGTGACGTTGGCAGCTTCAAGGCTTGACGAAGCGCAGGGTCATGCGATCCGATTCGCCAATAGCCGCAAAGCGCGCGCGATCCACGTCGCCGCCGCGATACGTCGGCGGCAATGACCAGACACCGTTGGGATAATCCTTTGTATCGCGCGGATTGTCGTTGATCGCGCTGCTCGCCGCGAGCCTGAAACCGGCGGCTTGCGCGTGCTGGATCACATAGGCTTCGGTGAGGTAGCCTGTATCGATCATCTGTTGCAACGGCGTTCCCGGCTTCGCGCGATGTTCTTCCACGCCAAGCACGCCGCCGGGTTTGAGCACCGAATAAAACGCCCGCAGGTTGGCGTCGATCTGACCGTCTTCTATCCAGTTATGGATATTGCGGAAGGTCAGCACGCTATCCACTTGCAGCCCCGCAGGCAAGCCGGTGAACTGCCCGGACTGCAACGTGCCGAAAGGGACGTGGCCGTAGATCGCCGGGTTCGCTGCGAGCTTCTGCTCGAATGCAGCGTTGCTGCGGGCTTCGGCTTCCGGCAGCGAGCCGGGCACGCCAACGTATTCAGCCTCGTACAAGGTCCCGTGGTCCTTTAAATAGGGGCCCAGGATGTCCGTGTACCAGCCGCCGCCCGGAGCGATCTCCAGCACGCTTTGCGTTGGCGCGACGCCGAAGAATTCCAGCGTTTGCTTTGGATGCCGGTAGACATCGCGAGCCTGTGCTTTCTGGCCTCGATAGGGCGCGGCGATGGCGGTATCGAGGGAAGTGGATGCTGGCGCGTCAGGCGTCGCGCAGGACACCAGCAGCAGTGCCGCGGGCAGCGCGAGCAGCAGGCGCCGCGCGTGAAAGGTCGGGAGGAGTGTTTTCATGCGGGTCATTATCGGGGAAAGTCGCGCAACGCGCTGCGCGCTGGCGAACCGGCGCGCGCCGCCCCCCCGAATATCCCAAACCCGCAACCCGCACGCCGGCTGACGCTAGAGCACCGTCCTGACATGCCAAAGCTCAGGAAACAGCACCACGTCAAGCATCTTGCGCAAATAAGGCGCGCCGTTCGTACCACCGGTGCCTTGCTTGAAACCTATGATGCGTTCCACCGTGGTCACGTGGCGAAAGCGCCATTGCCGAAATGAATCTTCGAGATCAACCAGTTCTTCCGCCATCTCGTACAGATCCCAGTGCTCGCCCGGATTTCGATAAATGTCGAGCCATGCGGCTTCCACGCTCGCGTCGGGTTGGGTGGGCTGCGTCCAGTCGCGTTGAAGCCTTTCCCGCGCAATCGGAAAACCACGGCGCGCGAGCAGGCGGATGACTTCATCGTAGAAAGAGGGCGCTTCGAGCGTCGCCTTTACTTCGGCGAACACATCCGGCCGATGCGCATGGGCCTTGAGCATCTGCGCATTCTTGTTGCCCAGCAGGAACTCGATCTGCCGGTACTGATGCGACTGGAACCCGGACGATGCCCCAAGATACGGCCGCATGGCGGTATATTCGGAAGGCGTCATGGTCGCGAGCACGCTCCACGCCTGCACAAGCTGATCGAGTATTCGCGATACGCGCGCGAGCATCTTGAAGGCGGGCGGCAGTTCGTCGCGATGCACCGCGGCAAGCGCCGCGTTCAGTTCGTAGAGCGCGAGCTTCATCCACAGTTCGCTTGTCTGATGCTGCACGATGAACAACATCTCGTTGTGATCCGGCGACAACGGATGTTGCGCCGAAAGCAGCGTTCCGAGCGACAGGTAGTCGCCGTAACTCATGGAATGCGCGAAGTCGAGTTGGGCGTCGTGCCAGCCTTGCGGGTTTGCGTTTGCGTTTGAGTTTGCGTCGGCGGATGCGCCCTGGCTCATCGGGC
Organism: Caballeronia sordidicola; assembly: GCF_001544455.2. GTDB lineage: Bacteria > Pseudomonadota > Gammaproteobacteria > Burkholderiales > Burkholderiaceae > Caballeronia > Caballeronia sordidicola. Next base: position 19,635 of record NZ_FCOC02000010.1, on the reverse strand, counting down.
ACGTACCGGATTGCTTGTCGTCTGGTCGAGTCATCGCGCGTGCTCCCGGGCTCAGGTTACCGCGCCGCGTTCGGCGTATTCGGGTGCCCGCCACGCTTCGGTTTCAAGCACGTCGCGAAGGATCTCCACTGCGTCCCAGACGTCTACGTAGCGCGTATAGAGCGGCGTGAAGCCGAAACGCAGGATGCGCGGCTCGCGATAGTCGCCAATCACGTTTCGCGCAATCAGCGCCTGCATGACTTCATAACCGTGCGGATGCTCGAAGCTCGCCTGCGATCCGCGTTCGGTATGCGCTCGCGGCGTGACGAGTTGCAAGGGGAATTCGCGGCATCGCGTCTCGACAAGATCGATAAAAAGATCGCTCAGCGCAAGCGACTTTCGTCGCAGCGCCGCCACGCTGGTCTGCCCGAAAACGTCGAGGCCGCATTCGACCAGTCCCATGGAAATGATGGGCTGGGTGCCGCATAGAAAGCGGCCGATGCCGTCGTCCGGGCGATATTCGGGAACCATGTCGAACGGTTTCTTGTGGCCCCACCAGCCGGAAAGCGGTTGCGAGAACGCCCCTTGAAGGTGCTTTGGCACCCAGATAAAAGCGGGCGACCCCGGTCCGCCGTTCAGGTATTTATACGTACACCCAACGGCATAATCCGCGTTCGCGCCGTTGAGGTCGACCGGAACAGCGCCTGCCGAATGCGCGAGATCCCAGACGGCAAGCGCGCCTTTCTCGTGAATGATGCGCGTGAGCGCCGCCATGTCGTGCATTGCGCCAGTGCGATAGTTCACATGCGTGATCATGCCGAGCGCGGTGTTTTCATCGATAGCGCCCGTGAGTTCCGACGCGTGATCGACCAGGCGCAGTTCATAACCGCGATCCAGTTGTTCGATCAAACCCTGTGCAATGTAGAGGTCCGTGGGAAAATTCGAGCGTTCCGAAACAATCACGCGACGCTTGGGATCGCGCTCGTTCGCCACTCGCAACGCGGCGGACAACACCTTGAAAAGGTTGATTGAAATGGTGTCGGTGACGACCACTTCGTCTTCCGCCGCGCCAATCAACGGGGCGAGCTTATTGCCGAGACGCTTGGGCCAGGCGAACCAACCTGCCGTATTCCACGAGCGGATCAGCCCGTCGCCCCATTCGCCCGCAATGATTGCTGCCGCGCGCGATGCCGCCGCTTTAGGCGGCACGCCAAGCGAATTACCGTCCAGATAGATGACGCCGTCGTTCAGCGCAAACTGTTCGCGCAAAGGGCCTAGCGGGTCGTCGCGGTCGAGCGCCGCGGCATTGTCTCGGTGGTTCATTGAAGTGCTCATTGACGCTATTGATGAAGGTAAAAGCTTAGCCGAGAATGGTCGTTAATTGATTGCAAAAGAAACGCGATTGCTGCCGGGCTTTGCAATAATGTGCGATCAAAGCGGCATTGATCAAAGAGAAGTTTGAAGCGTTCCGTTATGCGAGGAATTCGGCCTGGCTTAGCTGGCCGCGCTTCGAGTCCGCTAAGCTTACGGCTCGATTGGCCATCGGATTTGCTCAAACGAACGAGCCTCGACGACACATGCCGCAAGCCTCCACACCCACGCCAGATTCAAGCACATGACACAAGACACCCTAGCTGCAACCTTGTTAGCCCACGTCGACAGCCAGTTCGACCAGGAGATCGCGTTCCTTCGCGCGCTTGTGCAAAAGCCTTCGGACAATCCACCCGGCGACTGCGCGGAGCACGCCGAAATGGCTGCAAAATGGCTTGAACAAATGGGCTTTGATGTCGAGCGGCACGCGGTTTCCACTGAAGACGTTCACCGCGCCGGCATGATCAGTGCAACGAACCTGGTGATTCGTCATCGCTTTGGCGCTGGGCCGGTCATTGCGCTGAATGCGCATGGCGATGTGGTCCCGCCCGGCGATGGCTGGAGCGCGGAGCCCTACGGCGCGGAAATCCGCGATGGCTTCATGTATGGCCGGGGCGCGGCGGTATCGAAGTCGGACTTCGCCACTTATGCGTTTGCGCTGAAAGCCTTGATCGATAGCGGCGCGGTGCTCGCGGGTACGGTCGAACTGCATTTCACGTACGACGAGGAAACCGGTGGTCTGATAGGACCCGGCTGGCTGCTGAGGGAAGGTATCGTCAAGCCGGACTACGCAATATGCGCCGGTTTTTCGTACGCGATCACGACCGCGCACAACGGCGCAATCCACCTCGAAGTCACCGTGCGCGGCAAGTCGGCTCACGCGGCACGGCCCGAAACCGGTCATGACGCGCTGGAAGCCGCATCCGCGGTGCTCAATGCGCTGTATGCACATCGCGCTGCGTTGCGTGATATTCATTCGAATACGCCGGGCATCGATCATCCCACGCTGGTTGTCGGCCTGATCAAGGGCGGCATCAATACCAATGTGGTGCCCGACAAGGTCGCGTTGCGGCTCGATCGCCGGGTGGTGCCCGAGGAAAATCCTCAGCATGTATTACATCGGCTCAAGGCGTTGATCGTGGCTGCGGTCGAGGGTTTGCCGGGAATCAGCGTGGATATCGAGGAAGTGCTTGTCACTTCTCCGCTGCGTTCGCTCGATGGAGCCGACCGCCTGTCGCAAGCGTTGCAGCGCGCAGCGAGGGTTACGCTGCAGCGCGACATTCCGACCGAAGGCGTGCCGCTCTATACCGACGCCCGCCTGTACTGCGAAGCGGGCGTCCCGACCGTCATTTATGGCGCGGGGCCGCGCACGCTGCTCGAGGCGAACGGACATCGGGCGGACGAACGGGTGGCGCTCGAAGACCTGAAGGTGGCGACTCAAATCATCGCAATAGCGCTTGCCGATCTGCTGAGTCCAGCCTGACTGGCGCCGGGATTTACGGACCTTTCTCTGACCACTCGATGACATCTTTGTCATCAATCGTCCAAGCTTCGCCGGGCGCGCTAACATAAGCCGAAAGGAGCCTTGCCCGCGGCTTGCGCTGCACGCAAGGCGTTCCGAAACCCGGAGGCTCATCATGCATGTCCCTAAGCAAAAAACCCTGGGCGTTGTCCGCTCGCGCGGCGTCGGCCTGCTAAGTGCAATCAGTCTGGGCGCGACCGTCCTGTTTCTGTCGATGCACGTCGCGCATTCTTCCGAAGCCGCGGTCATGCTGGCGCCGCCCGTGGTCGATGAACCCGTCGGCGCCACGCATCAGGAAACTGCCGTGCTGGCAGGCGGCTGTTTCTGGGGCGTGCAGGGCGTGTTCCAGCACGTCAATGGTGTGACGAAAGTCGTCTCGGGGTATGCGGGCGGCCAGGCCAATACCGCGCAATACGACACCGTGAGCGGCGGGCAGACCGGTCACGCCGAGTCGGTGCAGATCACCTACGATCCAACCAAGGTGACTTACGGGCAATTGCTGCGGATCTATTTTTCGGTCGCGCACGATCCGACCCAGTTGAACCGGCAGGGTCCGGATAGCGGCACGCAATACCGGTCGGCAATCTTTCCGGCCAACGACATGCAAAAGCGCGTGGCGCAAAGCTATATCGCGCAACTGGATAAGGCGCATGTGTTTCCAGCGCCTATTGTCACCAGGACGGACGCGCTCAAGGGCTTTTATCCGGCGGAGTCGTATCACCAGAATTACCTGACGCTGCATCCGGATGCGCCATATATTGCGATCAACGACCTGCCCAAGGTCGAAAACCTCAAGCGTCTGTACCCGGCGTTTTACAGGGATCAGCCGGTGTTGTTGAAAGTGGCATCGGAGTAATTAAAAAAATAGAAAGCGGCGGCGGATCTGAAAGTCCGCCGCCGTTTTTTCATCGGCTACTGTGCGGCTTGCGTCGACTTTCGCAGCTTCGCAACATCGCTTGGCGCAACCGCCGGCGCGCCATTGTTCCAGCCGGCGCGAATGAACGTCAGGACATCGGCGATTTGCTGATCGCTTAGCACCGGCGCGTATTTCGGCATCGGGTAAGCTGCCGGAATGCCCTGGATCACGAGATCCTGCGTGCCGTTCAACGTGACGTTGATCAACGACGAAGCATCTTTCTCGAGCAGGTTCGGATTGCCCGCAAGCGGCGCGAGCAGCGGGGCGAACGCCTTGCCATCCACGCCGTGGCAATGCATGCAATACGCGGTGTAGACTTTCGCGCCGGCGTCGTTGGCGGGATGGGCGAGCAATGCCGTGGTTGCTTTCGGATCGTACGCATAAGCCGGCGCGTGCGTGCCGCCCGCTGGCGGCAACGACTTCAGATACGCCGACATGGCCGCAATATCCTGATCGTTCATGCCTTGCGTGCTGTGGTTGATCACGTCGGTCATGGACCCGAACGCCGTTGCGTGCGCGTTCGCTCCGGTCTTCAGGAACTGGGTGAGATCGGCGTCGGACCAGCGTCCCAGTCCGACGTTCTGCTCGCCAGTCAGGTTCGACGCAAACCAGCCGTCGAGCACGCCGCCCGTAAGCCATGCACTGCCGCTTTCATCGAGCGCCTTCTCCTGGAATGCAATGCCGCGAGGCGTATGGCACGAACTGCAATGGCCGAGTCCCTGAATCAGGTACGCGCCGCGGTTCCACGCCACGTCATGGCCGTCCTTGTCGTGGTAGACGCCTTTATCGAGGAACACCATGTTCCAGAATTTGAGCGGCCAGCGCATGTTCAGCGGAAACGGAATATCCGATGGACGATTCGCCTGGTTCACCGGCGCCACGCCCTTCATGAAGTACGCGTACAACGCCTTCACGTCGTCGTCGCGGACCTTGGCATAGGACGGGTAGGGCATGGCCGGATACAGGTTGTGTCCGTCCTTCGACACCCCCTGGCGCACCGCCTTTTCAAAATCCTCCTCGGTCCATTTGCCGATTCCCGTCTCCGGGTCCGGCGTGATGTTGGTGGTGTAGATCCTGCCCATGGGCGTGTTCATGGGCAGGCCGCCCGCGAACGGCTTGCCCTTGGGCGCGGAATGACACGCCACGCAATCGCCGGCTTTCGCGAGATATGCGCCACGGGCTACAAGCGCGTCGTCGGCGGGCGCGGCGGCCAGTGAAAGCAGCGGGACGCCAAGCGTGAGAGCGATCGCGGAAACAAGTTGTTTGATCATTATGGGTTTCCTCACGCGCTCAGCAGTTGACGGCCCACGGGCAATTGCCGCAGACGTTTGCCGGTAGCGGCGTAGATCGCGTTGGTCAGCGCGGGCGCGAGCGCTGCCGTGCCCGGTTCGCCGATCCCGCCGGGCGCCTCGCTGCTCTTGACTATATGCACCTCGATTGGCGGTGTCTGGTCGATGCGCAGCATGCGGTAGTCGGTGAAATTGGCTTGCTCGACGCGACCGTCCTTGATTGTGATCTCGCTATAGAGCGCCGCCGTGATGCCGAAAATAATGCCGCCCTGAATCTGTGCTTCAACGGTATTCGGATTCACGACCATGCCGCAATCGACTGCGCACACCACGCGGTTGACGGCGACCTCGCCGTCGCCGTTCACGGTGACGTCCACCACCATGCCGAAGAAGCTTCCAAACGCGTGCATGACCGATACCCCGCGTCCCTGGCCCTTCGGCGGCGTGTTGCCCCAGCCGGCTTTCTGGGCAGCAACGTCGAGCACGTTCTGCGCACGCGGCGTCTTGCCGAGCAGGTCATGGCGATACTTAACCGGATCGATCTTGGCCTGGGCCGCAAGTTCGTCGATGAAACTTTCCACCACAAAGGTGCCGCGCGTTGGACCCACGCCGCGCCAGAACGCGGTGGGAATGTCCATTGGCTCCTGGCGAACGTAGTCGATGAACTGGTTCGGCAAATCGTAGGGCAGTTGCGCCGAGACTTCGACCGCGTCCGGATCGAGCCCGTTCTTGAAAGCGGGCGGCGCAAAGCGCGCCATGACCGATGACCCGACAATCCGGTGCTGCCACGCGACCGGTTTTCCATTGGCGTCGAGTCCGGCAGAAATGACGTCGTAGTAATACGGGCGATACATGTCGTGCTGCACGTCCTCTTCGCGCGTGTACGTGACCTTCACGGGCGTGCCGACTTGCTTGCCGATCTTCAGGGCCTGCGCGATGAAGTCAGTCTCCAGACGCCGGCCAAAACCGCCGCCGAGCAGATGGTTGTGCACCGTGATCTTGTCGGCGGGAAGGCCGGTGATCTTCATGGCTGTATCGACGGCGCGCGTGGGCACTTGCGTACCGACCCAGATGTCGCAACCGTCGGCGCGCACCGAGACCGTGCAGTTCACCGGCTCCATGGTGGCGTGTGCAAGAAAGGGCTGCTGATATATGGCGTCGACGCGCGTCTTGGCGTCGTTGAAGCCTTTCTTCGTATCGCCGTCCTTGCGGGCGACCGCTCCCTCGCGCTTCGATGCATCTGCGAGTTGCTGAACGACCTTCGCCGTCGAAAAATCGGCGCTGCGGCCCTCGTTCCACTTCAGGTCGAGCGCCGCCGCGCCGCGTTTGGCGGCCCACGTGTGATCGCCGACCACGGCCACGCCGTTGTCGAAACGAATCACCTGACGCACGCCCGGAATCTTCTTTGCACTGGTGTCGTCGACCGAAACCAGCGTGCCGCCGAACACCGGGCTGTTCACGATCGCGGCATACACCATGCCGGGCAGCCGGACATCGAGACCGAACACTGCCGTGCCATCGACTTTTTCCGGCGAATCGAGGCGCTTGTACGCCGTGCCGATCAGCTTGAAATCCTTAGGATCCTTGAGCGTTATTTTTTCCGGCGCGGGAAGCTTCGAAGCGGCGTCGGTCAGTTGTCCGTAGCCGATTCGCCGGCTGGTCGCGGCGTGCACCACTTCGCCGCGTTCGGCGTGACACGTCGCCGGATCGACCTGCCATTGTTGTGCTGCAGCGGAGATCAGCAGCACGCGCGCCGTTGCACCGGCGCGGCGCATGGGTTCCCATGCGTAGCGAATGGACGTCGAGCCGCCGGTTAGCTGGCCACCGAGCAACGGGTCCGTGAAGAGTTTTTCGTCAGGCGGCGCGTGATCGATCACGACGCTGTCCAGCGGCACCTCGAGTTCTTCCGCGATCAGCATGGGGATGGATGTGTAGATGCCCTGGCCCATTTCCACCTTGGGAATCACCAGGGTCACCTTGCCGCTGGCATCGATCTGGATGAACGCGTTGGGTTGGAACACGCCGCTTTGCGGCGTCTCGCTGGCGTCGCCGCCAATCACGGATTTGCCCTTGGGCGCTTCGCCCTGGCTCGCAGCGGGCACGCTGAAGCCGAGCATCAGGCCGCCGCCTATTGCAGCGCCTACCGACACACCTAGCTTCAGGAATGTACGCCGGCTCACGCCATCGGGCGCGCGGCGATTTTGTGCTTCGAGCAGTCCTCGCGACATGTCACGCCCCCTTGGCGGCGTGCTTGACCGCGGCGCGAATGCGGTTGTAGGTGCCGCAGCGGCAGATGTTGCCGGCCATGGCGGCGTCGATATCCGCGTCGGAGGGATTGGGATTCGAGGCAATGAGCGAGGCCGCCGACATCACCTGACCCGACTGACAGTAACCGCACTGCACGACGTCCAGCGCGACCCAGGCGTCCTGCACTTTCTTGCCGGCGGGCGTGGCGCTGACCGCTTCGATGGTCGTCACCTTGCGGGCCCCGACGGCTGCGACTGGCAGTACGCAGGATCGTACGGCGACGCCGTCGAGGTGGACGGTGCACGCGCCGCACTGCGCTATGCCGCAGCCGAATTTGGTGCCTGTGAGGCCCACCAGGTCGCGGAGCACCCAAAGCAAGGGCATGTCGGGCGGGGCGTCGACCGTGTGCGATTCGCCGTTTATGGAAAGGGTCGTCATCTGCAACTCCAGTTGTCGTGGGGATATTTTTGGTTTGCCTCAACCGCAGATTCTTATACAAGATTCCGGCGAATTCCGCTGAATTCATCGCCAGGCGTTCCGCGCCGATCGTTTAAAGAAAATATTCTGGAATAAAGCATGGGGTGGAGTGGTTAGCGCTGGCATTGCCGTCCTTTCAAGTCCTTCACGAGGTGCATGCCATGCCTTCCATTTTCCTTACTGCCTCGCGTGCCCGCTTTGTTACTGCCGCGGTCTTTCCTGTTGTTGTGATGTCGCTAGGCATGGGTGTCTCGCTCGCGCATGCGGCCGGCCCTTCGAATGCAGGCCCTGAAGCTCCGTTCCTTGCGGAGAACGACGACGCCATGACGCGCATGATGGACGCCATGTCGATCAAGCCGAGCGGCGATGTCGACCATGACTTCGTGGGCATGATGCTTCCCCATCATCAGGGCGCCATCGACATGGCCCAGGCCGAATTGCGCTATGGACACAACGAGCAGTTAAGACGCATCGCGCAGGAAATCGTCGTTGAACAACAGCAGGAAATCATCGCGATGCGGCTCGCGCTCGGTCAGCCGTTGCCGCCTTCGGCGCCGGCCCCGGATCAGGCGCAACCACCGTCTTCACCAGCCTCACCCCATGCAGTTCCTCCCGAAGCATCTTCAACCAAAACAATGAGCATGCCCATGTCGTCCATGCGCATGAAACAGGAGTCGAAATGAAACGAGTTTATTTATTTTCCGCAGTGCTGTCCGCGGTTTCATCGCTTGCGTTTGCAGGTCAGGCGCCCGGTCTTGCATCGGCGCCCGACGTGGCGATCAGTCATCACGACCGCGTCTACGCCGCCGAGCAGTTTTCCAACACGGTTTCGGTAACAGACCCGGCCGATAACAAACTCGTTGGCGTGATTCGTCTCGGTGATCCGTCGCCGGGCAATTTCAGCCCTTTATACAAGGGACAGGTGCTGGTGCACGGCATGGGTTTCTCACCCGATCACAAGACGATTGCGGTGGTCTCGATCGGTTCGAATTCGGTTTCTTTCATCGATACCCAGACCAACGCGGTCAAGCATGTGACCTACGTCGGGCGCGCGCCGCACGAAGCGTTCTTCACGCCGGATGGCAATGAAGTCTGGGTCACCGTGCGCGGTGAAAACTATGTGTCTGTGCTAGACGGACACACCTACGAGGAAAAGACTCGCATTGTGACGCCCGCAGGTCCGGGCATGCAGATTTTCTCGCCCGATGGCAAGTACGGCTACGTGTGTTCATCGTTCAATCCGGAGGTCGACGTAGTGTCGGTTGCGGATCACACGATTGTCGGGAAGGTCACGCAGACGAGCCCGTTCTGTCCGAACATCGCGGCCACGCCCGATGGCAAGCAGGTGTGGTTCACGCTCAAGGACACCGGCAAGACGCAGGTCTTCGATGCGCGCCCGCCGTTCGCTACGCTCAAGGTGATCGACACGGGTCCCATCACCAATCACGTGAACATCGTGCATAACGCTCACGGCACGTTTGCATATGTCACTGTCGGCGGATTGAATCAGGTGAAGGTGTTCCGCACCGATGACTTCTCGCAGGTCGCCACCATTGACGTTGGCAACTTGCCGCATGGCATCTGGCCGTCGGGCGACGGCACGCGTGTGTATGTAGGTCTGGAAAACGCCGACGCGATCACGGCAATCGATACGCTGACCAACAAGGTCATTGCAACGGTTCCGATCGGGCAGGCGCCGCAAGCGGTCACCTATGTGCCGAATGCAGTGCCTGAAGGCGATGGCACGCAAAACACGCAGCCGCTCGGGCTTGCGGGCGAGACGGCACACCTGAGCATGGTCGCAGTGGGCGGCAGCAATACGAATGGTAGCGCGCCTACCAGCGTCGCGCTGTTTGACCAGGGATTGCTGCAGGTGCTGCAGGCGTCCGCAACCGGTCTCACGCCGAAATCCCCCTACGTACTCGGACTCTCCGATAACCCCGACGGCAGCGGCAAGATAGAGTCGCTGGCCAGGTTCATGACCAATCCCGCGGGGTCCGCTATCGTCAACGCGATTGGCCAGATCAGGCAGGTGGTCGCGCCGGGCGCCAATGCATCCGTGGATAAACGGCGCTACCTGGTGATCGCTCCGCAAGTGTCGGGCATGCCGGGAGCGCCGGTGCAAGTGCAGGCGCTATAACAACTTCTGCCAGGTCACGCGTGTCCTAAGCCGCTGGAGGATAAACCCTCCGGCGGCTTTTTTGCGAGTCCTTATATATTTCCGATGCTAGCAATTCCGCGCGAAATTCAAGCGGCTCGTCAGCACGACGAAAGCGCGTGACGTGCATAAGACAAACTCATGATATTTTCGAAAATTCCAGGAATAAAAACAGTGAGAGAGGGGTTAGCCCTTGTACCAACCGCATGAATTCACGTTGGAATCTCTCAATCAACTGGAGTCGAAAAATGAAGAAGCTTGCCCTGTTTGCCTTGTCCGCCGCTGTCCTCGTCTCATCGAGCGCATTTGCACAAGGCCTCACCCGCGCCGAAGTGCGTCAGCAACTCGTGGAAGCGCAGCAAAATGGTTCGGAGTACGTCACTGATTCATCGTATCCGGATATCAGCCCCGCATTTCAAAACCAGTTCGCCAAGCGCCAGCAAAATTCCGCTGCGTATGGCGGCGTGGCTTCGGGTTCGAGCGTGAGCGCACCGCGTATGCCAATGGGCGGAACGCAAGGTCATGATACGTGTGTCGGCCCCGTTAGTTTCTGCAATATCTATGCAGGTTCGTAAGCGGCAACATATTCAGGAACAACGAAAGGGCGCTCGCTTGAGCGGATGCGGATAGGCTGGAGCGCCGATCACATCCCCTCAAGCGAGAGCCGAGCGAGCATCAAGCGGCTAGCGAGCACAAGACCCGGTATGACATGCAGGCACGCTCATTCGAGCGCCGCCGCCGGGCCAAAAAATTCATGACGAGTCTGCGTTTCGGGCACACCGAGCGCCTTCAAGGTCCGCTTCATCGCTTTCATGAATGGCAGCGGACCTAGAAAATAAGCGTCGACATCGCGCGTTTGCGGCAACCATTTCGCGAGGCGCGCTTCATCCAGATAACCCGTGCCATGTGCTGGCGCATCGTCTGCACGTGACTCGGAATAACAATAGAAGCGCTTTAATTGCGGATGTTTTTCCGCCTGTGCATCGACAAAATCGCGAAATGCGTGGACACCGCCATGGCGCGTTGCATGAATGAAATACACGTGCCGTTCGGTGCTTAGTGCTGCTTCGAGCATGGCAAGCGCAGGCGTGATGCCAACGCCGCCCGTGATCAGCACGAGCGGTTTGTCGCCGGGTTCGAGTTTGAAGTCACCCGCTGGCGCCAGCAGTTCAATGCTGTCGTTCTCCTTGAGATTGGCATGCAGATGATTCGACACTCGTCCGTTGGCCTCGCGCTTTACGCTGATGCGGTATTCACGCCCGTTTGCCGCCGCCGATAGCGAATAATTACGGCGGAGTTCTTCGCCGTCGAGCACTAGCCGAACGCCAATATATTGCCCCGGGTGGAAGGCGAGCAATTCCCCGCCGTCATCCGGGCGCAAATAGAACGACGTGATCTCGTCGCTCTCCACGACCTTGCGCGCGACCCGGAATAACCGCGTTCCGCGCCAGCCGCCCGGTGCGTTTTCGCGTTCGGCGTACATCGATTCCTCGAGGCCGATCAGCAGGTCGGCAAGTTGCCCGTAAGCGGCGGCCCATGCTTCGATCACGGCGTCCGTGGCGACCTCCGCGCCGAGCACTTCGCGAATGGACCGGAGCAGGCATGCGCCAACGAGCGGGTAGTGCTCGGGCAGGATATTGAGCGCGACGTGCTTGTTCACGATCTGCGAAACCAGACCGCCCAATTGATCGAGCTGATCGATGTGCTTTGCGTACATGAGCACGCCGTTGGCGAGCGCACGCGGTTGAGCGCCGCTCGCCTGATGGGCCTGGTTGAAATAGGGGCGCACCTCGGGGTGCTCAGTCATCAATAGCTCATAGAAATGCGTGGTCAGCGCCTCGCCGCCGCTTTCGAGAAGAGGAACGGTTGCCTTGACGATGGCACGGTGTTCTGCGGAAAGCATGTTGGAATTCCTTGTCGTGGGTTGAGTTGCGCGGAGTTAAGCGGTTGCTGTACCTTTTTATCCACGATTCGTGCCACACTTTCATCCTATTTGAATCAATGGGTTATGAATTGGAATGGTTAAATCGACTCTGGTCAAAAAGACTCATACCGAAGTCAAATTGACTCCAGGCCTTTTGCTTGATGCCCTAGTGCCGCTCATGCAGGATTTGTCGCGCGATCTCGCCGACGCGCAGCGTTACCGGCGCCTGCTGCACACCATGCGTACGTTATTCCCCGCCGACGCTGCCGCGTTGCTGCGGCTGGAAGGCGATACGCTGGTGCCGCTGGCTATTGAAGGGTTGAGCGTGGATACGCTCGGGCGGCGCTTTCGTGTAGCGGATCACCCGCGTTTCGTGCAACTGCTTGCCAATCCCGAGCCGACGCGCTTTGCTGCGGACTCCGATCTTCCTGATCCCTACGACGGCCTCGTCCAGGCGGTATCGGGCCATCTCGAAGTGCACGATTGCCTTGGATGTCCGCTCGTCATCAACGGACGGCCGTGGGGATTGCTCACGCTCGACGCACTCGATCCGGCGCGTTTCGACGGCATCGACATGGCGTCGCTCAGTGCGTTCCTGAGCCTCGCCGCGGCCACTGTCAGCGTGGTGGAACGCATCGATACGCTGGCTCGCACCGGTGAGGAGGAAAGCCGGCACGCTGAAGCGTACAGGCAAGCTCACGGACAAAACCGCCGCACGATGATTGGCAACAGCAAGGCGCATAAGCGCATGATGCAGGAGATCGGAATTGTTGCCGGGAGCGACCTGACCGTGTTGATCACCGGGGAGACGGGCGTTGGCAAGGAGCTTGTCGCCAACGCGATTCACGCGGCGTCGCCGCGCGCGAACAAACCCCTGATCAGCCTGAATTGCGCGGCTTTGCCCGACACGCTGGTAGAAAGCGAATTGTTTGGTCATGTACGGGGTGCATTTTCGGGTGCGTTGGCGGATCGGCGCGGCAAGTTCGAGCTTGCTCATGGCGGGACGCTCTTCCTCGATGAAGTCGGCGAACTTTCGCTTGGCGTGCAGGCAAAGCTATTGCGCGTCCTGCAGAATGGCCAGCTTCAGCGCATAGGTTCCGATCGCGATCATTCCGTCGATGTCCGCGTGATCGCGGCAACCAACCGCGATCTCGTGGAAGAAGTAAAGGCAGGGCGGCTTAGAGCGGATTTTTATCATCGGCTTAGCGTGTATCCGCTGCGGGTGCCGCCATTGCGCGAGCGCGGACGCGACGTATTGATGCTCGCCGGGAGCTTCCTTGAAGAAAACCGCTCGCGGCTGGGGTTGTCGAGTCTGCGTCTTGCAAGCGACGCCCAAACTGCATTGCTGGACTACGCATGGCCCGGCAATGTGCGTGAGCTTGAACATCTGATTGGCCGCAGTGCGTTGAAAGCGCTCGCGGCGCAAGCCGAGCATCCCCGTATTCTTACACTGACCGCCGCCCATCTTGGACTGGACGATGCCCGGAACGAAAGTGCTACTGCCGGTGCCACCAGGCCAGAAGCCGCCGCAGCCGATTTCCGCAGCGCTGTCATATCGTTTGAACGTGCCGTGCTGCAGGATGCGCTTGTGCGCAACAACCAGAACTGGGCGTCGACTGCGCGCGAACTGCAACTGGATCGGGCCAACCTTAACCGGCTCGCCAGGCGCTTAGGGTTGAAATAAAGATTTTGCTCATACCTATATCGCTTAAGCCACGGGTGCCTAGCGGTTCCCCGCGCTTGCCCCATTGGGTTTTCGCTAAAGAATTGATTTAAGGAACTGCGTACGTGAAATGAAATTTCCGTTATTTATTGATCTCGATCATTGAACGTCAAAGCTCTTCGTTTCGAGCTTTTGAATCATTACTCAATTGATTAATAATTCGCCAGGTCATGTGGATGTTGGCGCTCGGCAAAATGGCTTAAGTGCTTTAAGCTTCGATCAAGCCGCACGCCGCGGCTGGCAAAATCAAGTCCAACTGCCAGCACAGTACGTCGTATAAGAATTCGCTGTAGCACATGACTACAGATACAAAAACCCGATAGAGGACACAACGGTGGGCATTCGCAGCGTCGTCATCACACTAGTGCTGCTCGCAGTTTCAAGCGTCGGTGCATTCGCCGCCGGCGAGCCGCCCGCTGAAAAGGCGCCAGACACCATGCAGGCACGTGTCCTGGCGTGCGCCGCGTGTCACGGCGCACAAGGTGAAGGCACCAGCAACGATTATTATCCGCGGCTCTCGGGCAAACCCGCAGGTTATCTCTACAACCAGTTGCTCGCCTTTAGAGACGGCCGCCGGCAATACCCGCCAATGAATTATTTATTGGCTTATCTGCCCGACGCCTATCTACGTCAGATCGCTGAACATTTTGCCGGCGAGCGGCCGCCATTTCCTGTGCTTGCACCCGTCACCGCCGACCCGGCAACGCTGGCGCTTGGCAAGTCGCTCGTGAATAACGGTGCCCCGTCGCGCAAGATTCCCGCATGCGCCGCTTGCCACGGTGCGGCGCTTACCGGCATGGAGCCCGCTATTCCCGGCCTGCTCGGTTTGCATGCCGACTACATCAGCGCGCAGTTGGGCGCGTGGCGCTACGGTACCCGTAAAACGCTTGCGCCCGATTGCATGCATGACATAACCACCAAACTGGCCGAGCGCGACATCACGGCCATAGCAGCCTATCTGGCGTCGTTGCCGGCGCCCGCTAACCCTGTGCCGGTTGCAGCCGGTTCGCTCAAGATGCCGCTTGCTTGCGGCACCGTCCCCAACCCATAAGGCGAGGAAATCGACGTGTTCAGTTTCCGGGCCCTGATGCTTCTTTGCATGTTCGTTGTCGTGTCGGCTGCGCAAGCCGCAGACCCGTCAGTCGTCGCACGCGGCGAATATCTTGCGCGCGCGGGCGATTGCGTTGCGTGTCATACCGTACCCGCCGGCAAACTCTTTGGCGGCGGCCGGCCGATGGAAACACCATTCGGCACGCTCTATACGCCAAACATTTCGTCGGATAAGGAAAGCGGTATCGGCAAGTGGACCTCGGACGAGTTCTACACCATGATGCACACTGGCAAGTCGCGCAACGGCGAGCTGCTTTATCCCGCCATGCCGTTCGCGTCATATACCAAGGTCACGCGCGCCGATTCCGATGCGATCTTTGCGTATCTCCAGTCCACGCCGCCCATCCAGCAGGCCAACCGCGCGCATGAGTTGCGGTTTCCATTCAACCAGCGCTCCCTGCTGTACGGCTGGCGCACCCTGTATTTCCGTGCCGGGGAATACCAGCCTGATTCCACGCAGTCCGTTGAATGGAACCGTGGCGCGTATCTGGTCGAAGGTCTGGGTCATTGCACGATGTGCCATACCGCGATCAACGCATTGGGTGGCAACTCGGCCTCGAGGCGATTCGAAGGCGGCCTGATCCCGATCCAGAACTGGTATGCCCCGTCCCTGACATCGAATAAGGAAGCAGGGCTTGGCGACTGGAGTATCGAAGATATTGCCGATTTGCTGCAGGCGGGTGTGTCGAACCGGGGCGCCGTGTACGGTCCCATGGCGGAAGTCGTCTACGATAGCTTCCAGTATCTGACCGACGAAGACATTCGTTCGGTTGCGGTGTACCTGAAGACGCTGCCATCACGCGCCGGTGAAAAGATCACGCCGCCCACACCGGCCCTCGCTGAAGAAAAGAACACCATGTCGCCGCTCGGCAAGAAGATCTACGACGCGCAATGCGCCGTCTGTCACGCGGCGCAAGGGCAGGGCAAGCTGCCGCATTTCCCGCCGCTTGCTGCGAACCAGTCCATCCAGATGACGTCGTCGGTGAACCCGATCCGCATGGTGCTCAATGGTGGTTATGCGCCCGGTACGAAGAAAAACCCCATGCCTTACGGTATGCCGCCTTTCGCGCAATCGCTCTCGGATGTGGAGGTTGCGGCCGTGGTCACTTATATACGCACAGCCTGGGGAAATCACGGCACATCCGTGAGTGCGAAGGATGTCAACGTGTTGCGCTCAGCGCCACTTTATTGAGGACGTCATGACTGATTCAGAAAACGAAGATGCCGCCGTCGATGAAATCGTGCGTGACGGCCCGCACGGCGCCATTGCGCTTGCCGGCATTGCAACGGCCATTGTCATTGGCTTGTGGTTCGCGTTTTATTTCCTGGTCTTCCTGCCGCGTGGCGTTATCCAATGAGCAATGAACACCAGCCGCATGCATCGGCGGACATCGCCGCGCGTATCGAGCGCAAGTGGGCGCTGCTCGTGGCAATCATCCTGTGCGTGCTTGTCGCCATGACGGTTTTCACGGGACTGCATTGGGCAATGATGCCGCCTTCGCGCGTGGAAACCGTGCAGCCCGATACGCTCAATGTAAGCGGCGAATTTATCGAGAGCAATCTGGGCAGCGCGGTCGAAGCCGATGGCTCCGTGACGGTGCGCGTCGTCGCGCAACAGTACTCGTTCACGCCGCAATGCCTGCTGATTCCAGCCGATACTCCCATCACGTTTCGCGCCACAAGCGCGGATGTCGTGCATGGTTTCCTGATCACTAATACCAATATCAATTCAATGCTCGAGCCTGGTTATATCTCGACCTTCAAGACCACGTTCACGCAACCCGCCGAACATCTGATGCCGTGCCACGAATTCTGCGGCACCGGGCATCAGGGCATGTGGGCGCATGTGAAGGTCATCGATAAAACGGCTTTCCTCAAGATGGCAAACGCTAACGGTTCGCGGAGACTTAGCTGTGTTAAATAGCAAGCGACTCGTTCTCGCGCATTTCTGGCTCGGCTTCATCAGCTTCGGCGGCGCGTTGCTGCTCGGCGCATGGCAGATGTGGGTGCGCAGTCCGCTGCATCCCTGGCTGCACAATCCTGAGCTTTATTACCGCTCCGTGACGGCGCACGGTTCGGCGATGGGCTATGTGTTTCCCACGCTGATCGCAATGGGTTTCGGCTACGCGGTGACCGAACTCTCGCTGAAAAAAACGTTGATCGGCGTGCGCTGGGCATGGGCCGGTTTCATTCTCGTTGCAGTTGGCACTGTCACCGCGATGGTCCCGGTCGCCATGGGACTGGCGTCCGTGCTCTATACGTTCTATCCGCCGATGATCGCCAACGCGTTCTTTTATATCGGCATTGTGCTGGTGGTCGTGGGCTCGTGGATCTGGGTCGCGCTGATGTCGGTCAACCTGATCGCGTGGAAGCGTGAAAATCGTGGCGTGCCTGTGCCACTCGCCATGTTCGCGAGCGTTGCGGGCGCTTATTTGTGGGGATGGACCGCCGTGGGCGCGGCCATCGAGATCCTGTTCCAGATCCTGCCCGTGGCATTGGGCTTCAAGACGACCATCGACGCCGGGCTTGCCCGTGTGTTCTTCTCATGGACGCTGCACGCCATCGTCTACTTCTGGCTGATGCCGGCCTACATTGCGTATTACACGATCATGCCGCGTGCAATCGGCGGCCGCCTTTACAGCGATTCAATGGCGCGCATCTCGTTCATCCTGTTCCTCGTGGTTTCCATGCCGATCGGCATTCACCATCTTTTTGCCGATCCGCAAGTGGGCTCCGGCTTCAAGTTCATGCACTCGGTGTTCACAGCGCTTGTTGCAGTGCCGACCTTGTTGACGGTGTTCACCATCTGCGCGTCGGTGGAGATCGCTGCGCGCTTGCGCGGTGGGCGCGGCACTTTTGGCTGGCTCAAGGCGCTGCCCTGGGAAAACCCGATGATGCTTGCGCTCGCGTTTTCGTTCGTGATGCTGGGTTTTGGCGGCGCGGGCGGCATCATCAACATGAGCTACCAGCTTGATTCGACCGTCCACAACACACAATGGGTCACAGGCCATTTTCATCTGATCTTCGCAGGCGCGATCGTCATCATGTACTTTGCGATTGCTTATGATCTCTGGCCGCATCTGACCGGCCGTGCAATGACTCAACTCAAGCTGATGCGCTGGCAGTTGTGGCTGTGGTTCGTCGGCATGATCGTGCTGACTTTTCCCTGGCATTTCACGGGTATTCTCGGCATGCCGCGGCGCATGGCCTTCTTCGATTACACCGATCCGGAGCTTGCCGCGCAGGCCATGTCGGTGATCATATCGACTATCGGCGGGCTGATCCTGGTGGTGTCGGCGGTGATGTTTTTCGTCGTGCTGATTCGTGCGCATCGCGGGCCGCGTGTGGTGGTGGAAGAGTTTCGCTTTAGCGCGGCGGTGCATGAATCGAAGACCATTCCAGTCGCATTGAACAGCTTCGGCTTGTGGCTCGCGTTGATGATCGGCTTGACGCTTTTCAACTACGGCTATCCGGTAGCATCGCTCGTGTCGCGCTCGGACACGTCCGTGCCCGCAATTCGGATTGGAGGGCCGCAGCGATGAACGAAGAACGCCTCTTCTCGTTACGCAATCGCTGGTTCACCGTCACCGTAGGCGGCATGCTGGCGCTTGTCTTGCTGTCTGCCGGCATCGGGTTTATCTGGTTGCCGTCGGCGCAAAAGGATCAGCCGTTCCAGGGCGTCTGGAATGCGATCTGCAGCGCGGCAGGCGTGCCGCAACAATGGCTGCGCATCTCGGCGGCGACGCCCGTGCCTTTGACGCAGACAAGTCTTGTTGCCATGACGCCGCAATTGCTTGGCGCACCGAGCAGCGCTTCCATTGGACGTGGCGCGACGCTGGCCCTGCGATGCACGATGTGTCATGGTGCAGTGGGCGTGAGCGACGCCAATACGCCGAATCTCGCTGGTCAGTTTTCTTCGGTGATCTATAAGCAGTTGCTTGACTTTCAGTCCGGGGCGCGACGCAATGCGGTCATGTCACCAATGGTCGCCAATCTTAGCGATCAGGAAATGCGTGATCTAAGCGCTTATTATGCTTATTTGCCTAAGCCAGTTGCTTCGCGATCGGATGCGCAGACGCCTGTTTCCATGCCGGATATTGTGGCGCATGGCGCGCCCATGCGTAATATCGCCTCTTGCGCGTCATGTCATGGCGGGATCGATCATAAAGCCGGAACGCCCTGGCTCGAAGGAATGCCTTATGCCTATACGAAAGGGCAATTGCAGGCTTTTGCCGATGGCACCCGGCATAACGATATCAGCGAGCAGATGCGGAATGTCGCCAGGAATATGACCGCCGAGGAGATCGATGCCGCAGCGCGGTTTTATGCGGGGGTTCAGCCGTAGGGAGAGTTGGGTTTCGGTTGCCTGCTTTTTGAGCCTTCTCGCAGTTTGTTTTTAATGATTTTTTTAGCACTGTTAGCCACTGTCCGTGGCGGGACTTCATTTCTTTTTCCAACGGCGAAAAAGAAACAGAAGCAAAGAAAACGCCTTTCAACCGCTAATTCTTAAGTGTCCCAAGCGCGCAGTTTCATCTGCTTGGGACTTCAAAAGAACCGTTGCCGCCATAACCACCGTCAGCTGAAACCCTTCCCCTCCGTATCCCTACATCCACACGCTTCGCCACCAGCGCTCTCGGGCAAGTTCACGCTTGCGCTGGTTCGCACGCGATTAGTTTCACCGGCAGGACAATGTGTTGTCTTGGCGCGGCTATGTGTCGCGCACAAGCTCACCTACCATGCCGTATCGAAACGATATCTTCATCTTCACTCGCTATGCATACTTCCCGTTTCCGGTGGCTGCTCGCAGGCGCCGCCGTCACGCTTTTCGTGACCGCCGCACAGGCCCAGGTCGATACAACCAAAAGCACCGTCACGGCGACGTCCAAACAAATGAACGTGCCCGTCGATGGCAAGTTCAA
>NZ_FCOC02000009.1 GCF_001544455.2 Caballeronia sordidicola | reverse complement strand
AGGAAGTAGCTCGCGTGGCCTGGAAGCGCGCCCTGTGATATTTCTGATCGCGTCACGATGCTCATTCTGCGGATAACCCTCTCGTATTATTTAAGATTTTTGATCTTTCACAGAATGCCGAAGCGAACTCCCGCTTTACATACGAAAACTCTTAATGGAACAGCAAGCGCGGGTATACCCTTCAGGGCGATCCAGTGAAGGCTGGGCATCCGCACCGATCAAACCACTGTTTCGCTCATCCGGATCGCCAGCAAGAAACTTTGTCGTTTGTGCTTAACCACTCCCGACGGTCTCTTACGCTTCCACTCTTCAAGCGCGCGGAGAGAGATCAGTACGCGCCTCGGTGACGGGTGAAGTCGCGCGGGGCCGTTCCTTTCACGTACTGGTCGAATGTGCGCTGCCATTCGGCTGCGTACTTCGCGGTCCAGGCAGCCGACTGAATGCGGATGTATTGTTTTAGCAACCGCTTCCACGGTCATGCGATTGGCGGCAACCGCCCACGCAATTCGGCGCGTGCGCTGTTTCGCCACGAGCGGGTCTTCGCCCTTAGCTTTCAGCGATCGCGCAATGGCGATCAGATTACGAGCCTCGGCTAATTGGATAGCGGGGTAAGCACCCAGTCCCATTCCGCGCGGGCGACCGAATAAGGTGTATTTGAAAAGCCAGCCTTTCGTGCCAGCGGGTGACACTGGCAAGTAAAGTCCCATGCCGTCCAATGGTAGCCAGGTTTGGTTATCATCTTGCAGACGGGCGCGGTGAGACGGTGGGTGTTACATATGCTTTCTCCGTGGTAAATGCGATGCGACTACTCCTTTGCCTACCCATTCATTTTTCGATGGAGTTGAACTGGAATAAACGCCCTTAACTCGGAGAAAGTCTAGCTAATGCGGCGGTGGTGCGCCGCGCGGGTTTGAGTTTGACTGCCACAGACACGGGTGGCGAAGCGTGTGGGTATCCGTGAACGAAGGGGAAGGCGTTCAACTGTCTGTGGTTTTACGCTGAGCGTTCTTTTGAAGTCCCAAGCAGACGAAACTGCACGCTTGGTCTCCTTAAGAATTGGCGGTTAGAAGGCGTTTTCTTTGCTTCGTTTCTTTTTCGCCGTTGGAAAAAGAAACGAAGTCCCGCCACGGACAGTGGCTAACAGTGCTAAAAAGGACCAACGAACAGGGAACGCACGAAGCCCTAAAAAGCAGGACCCCGCCCACGCCGCCCCAGCCCTATCAACCTGGCAAATCCTGCCCCTTCGTTTCAGGCGCAAACGGAATCACTGCCAAACCAATCAAAAACGCGACAGCAGTTAGTGCAATCGGCACGCCGAGCGTCTTCATGTGCAGCACCATCGCGCCGATGCCAAAATTCACAATAGCCCCAAAAAACCGTCCAATCGATGTACAGAACGCGAACGCCGTCGCTCTCACGCGGGTTTCAAACTGCTCCGGCAGCCACAAACTGAAAAGAGCAAAATTCCCGCCAAAAAACCCCAACACCACCAGCAAGGCAATAAACGGCACGAGCCCGTTCTCAAGATAAAAGGCCCAACCAAACGCCAGCACAATCGACACTGCCATCCCGATGAAATACACCGCAAGCGTAAGCCTACGCCCGATCTTCTCCGCAATCGGCGGCAACGCAAGACATCCAACAATCGTACCGATGGACAATAACCCCGTCGCAATCGACGCCATGCGCGCAGCTTCCGGCTTCGTCATGCCGGCCTTCGTCGCAAGCTGAATCACCGCCGAAGGCTCATACACCGCCCCCGCCCATAACCCAATAATCGCCACGGTCAGCAACACGGTCGCAACAATCGTCCGCTGCCGGTATTGCGCGGAAAAAATCGAACGCAACGAACTGGCCTGCTTGACCACCGTTGCCTCGACCTTCTGCCACTTGTCGGTTTCCTTCACGCGCAGCAACACGATGATCGACACAACGACCGGCACCACGCCGACCAGGAACATTGCGCGCCAGCCAAACGTCGCGCCAATGGTGTAGTTCAGCGCCGCAGCAATAAAGAAGCCGGCGTAATAACCCGTCTGCAGATATCCGGCGCCCATCTTGCGCCGGTCTTCAGGCCAGGCCTCCGCCACATACGTACCCGCGAGCGCCCACTCTCCACCAATGCCCACGCCCGCCAGAAACCGGTAGATCCCCAGTTCCCAAACGCTATGCGAAGTCGCGGCGAGCCCGGTAAAAATCGCAAACGTGAAGATGGTCGCGGCCAGCACCTTGGTGCGCCCAAACCGGTCAGCGAGCGGCCCCCAAATGAACGACAAACCCCATCCCACCAGAAACAGCGCAAACAGGATCGATCCAGCAAGGCCGACATTCGCAGGCGTGGCGGCATAGCCGGAACGAGGCAACAGTTCTGTCAGGGCCGGCGCCAACACCAGCGCGTAGATGAACGAGTCCATTCCGTCGAGCGTCCAGCCCGCCCACGCGCCCCAGAAACCCACGATCTGGGTCCGGTTCAGCGGCGTTCGCGTGCGCCGGGCGGCAGCGATCGATGGTTCCAGTGTGCGTGGCATGAATGTCTTCCTGGTTGAAAGCGACGCGCTCTAGTGCGTGGATCGGGCGTCTGCGGGTAAGCACCGGGTCTTGCATGAAGGCTTAAGGTGCGATTTCATATATAATATTTGAAATCGCACGGATGACCACTCCGCACTTGTACCTAGCTTCGGTGAATAACGCGCATGAAAAACGAGTTGAGTCCGGCATTTCGCGAGGCGCAGTTCGAACCCCGTCAAAGCACGTCCCGTTACATTGCGGATGCGTTGCGTTCGGCGATCGTGGAAGGTACGTTGTTGCCGGGCGAGCCGCTACGACAGGACGCCATTGCCAGGCAGTTTTCAGTGAGCGCCATTCCCGTGCGCGAAGCGTTCCGGCAACTGGACAGCGAAGGCTGGGTCACCATCGAACAGAATCGGGGCGCATCGGTCAGCCTTCAATCGCCTGACGAGGCGCGCGAAATCTACGAGATTCGTGCATCGCTGGAAAGTCTGGCGATAGGCATCGCAATCGAGCGCCATACTGATGCAACGCTTGCCGAGGCGCGCGAACTGCTCGAAGCTGCTGCGAACGAGCCTGATCCCGCGCTATATGTTGTGCGCAACGAGCAGTTTCATATGAGTCTGTATGCGCCCGCCGAACGCCCGCACCTGATGGAACTGATTGGCACCATGCACCGGAGGGGCGAGCGGTATCTGCGTCTCAAGTTCGGCATGCCCACGTTCAAGGGCCAGTCCGACGCCGAACACGAAGCCATTCTCCAGGCACTGCACGCTCGCGATACCGAAGCGGCACAGACACTGGTTGCACGTCATCTGCTCGCGACCGGCGAACTGGTTTATCGTTTCCTTCATGACGCGCAAAAGCAGGCACACGCCTCGCAGCCAAAGAAGCGCCGCCGCTCCTCCACTACAGCGAAGTCAGCGTAAGCGCCCGACTTCAAAAGACATACCCGAGGCCACCGCATGAATTCTTCCGAACACGCCGAAACCGCCCCAGCGCCGCGCCAATGGAACACGCGAGCGCTGGAGAAGGCGCGGCGACTGAAGGCAATCGAAGGCTGGCTCGATGGCGGCGTGCTGAAATCGGAACGCATTGTCGATGCACTGGAAACGCTGATTCAATCCGGCGACCGCGTCGCGCTGGAAGGCAACAATCAGAAGCAGGCGGATTTTCTTTCGCGTGCGTTCGCGAAGCTCGATCCGTCGCGCGTGCATGACGTGCATCTGTTGATATCGAGTATCAGCCGGCCGGAGCACCTGACGTTGTTCGAACGCGGGATCGCGCGCAAGGTGGACTTCTCGTTCGCCGGTCCACAGAGCCTGAGGGTCGCGCAATTGCTCGAGGACGGACAACTCGAGATTGGCGCGATTTATACGTATATCGAACTATATGCGCGTATGTTCATCGACCTGACGCCACAGGTGGCGCTTGTATGCGCAGTGCAGGCCGACCGGCACGGCAATCTCTACACAGGTCCGAATACCGAAGACACGCCAACCATTGTAGAAGCGACGGCATTTCGTCATGGCATCGTGGTCGCGCAGGTGAACGAGATCGTCGATGAACTGCCGCGTGTCGACATCCCCGGCTCATGGGTCGATGTGGTCGTGCAGGCGGACCGGCCATTCGCGGTCGAGCCGTTGTTCACGCGCGATCCGCGTCATATCGGCGAATTGCAGATTCTCATGGCCATGATGACCCTGCGCGGCATTTACGAACGTTATGGCGTGCGGGCGTTGAATCACGGCATCGGTTTCGATACCGCCGCCATCGAACTGCTCCTGCCCACGTATGGCGCGGCGCACGGCCTCAAGGGCAAGATCTGCACGCACTGGGCGCTCAATCCGCATCCCACCTTGATTCCCGCCATCGAAAGCGGATGGGTGGAGAGCGTGCATTGCTTCGGCAGCGAAGTGGGAATGGAAGACTACATTGAAGCGCGATCCGACGTGTTCTTCACCGGACGCGATGGCAGCCTGCGCTCGAACCGCGTGCTGTGCCAGCTCGCCGGGCAATACGGCGTTGATCTGTTTATCGGCTCGACATTGCAGATGGACGCGGACGCGAATTCCTCGACGGTGACGCTCGGCCGTCTCGCCGGTTTTGGCGGCGCGCCAAACATGGGGCACGACCCGCGCGGACGCCGGCATTCGAGCAAAGCGTGGTTATCGTTGATGAAAAGCGACGGACCCAACAGCGCAATAAGCCGCGGCCATAAACTGGTCGTGCAGACCGCCGAGACGTTCAAGAAAGGCGGTGAGCCGACCATTGTCGATGCGCTCGATGCCATCGCCGTCGGCAAGCAAAGCAACATGCCGATCGCGCCGGTGATGATCTACGGCGACGACGTGAGCCACGTGGTCACCGAGGAAGGGATCGCGTATCTGCACGCGGCAGAGGGCGTTGAGGAGCGCCGTGCGGCGTTGCGGGCGGTGGCCGGCGTGACACCCATCGGCATGCGCGCCGACCCGGCCAAGACCGCGGAGTTGCGCCGGCGCGGCGTGGTGGCGTATCCGGAAGACCTCGGCATTCGGCGCGGCGAAGCGAAGCGCTCGCTGCTCGCGGCGCGCAGTATCGATGATCTGGTGGCGTGGTCCGGCGGCTTGTATCAGCCGCCCGCGAAATTTCGCGGCTGGTGAGCGCCATGCGCTGCGCTCACGCTCTCATTGAAGACACCGCATGCGACCAGTCGGTGCTCGCCGACCTCGCAGTCAATGCGTTGATCGACGAAGCCTGCCTCACGCCAAAACCCGCGCTGGTGGATCGGCGTGGCAGCGGAGCGCATCGTGATCTCGACCTCAACACAATGCTGCGTTCCGCTCGTGCATTGCGGCCGACCTTTCTTGCACTGGCGCGTGCGTCGGTAAATGCCGAACCGTCGCAACGATTGCGCGAGCAGCTTGCGCGGATCGGCCGCGAAGGCGAAGTCGCGATGCTGCGCGCAACAGGCGGCAGCAATGCGCATCGTGGCGCGATATGGATTGTCGGGCTGCTGGTTGCAGCAGCCGCGATGAACCCCGCCAGCGATCCGGAAACGCTGTGTTCGCAAGCCGCCGCTATCTCGCGCTTCGAGGATCGTTTTGCGCCTTCGTCCATTGCATCGACACATGGCGCTTGCGTCATTCAACGCTTTGGCGTTGCCGGTGCGCGAGGACAGGCGGCAGAAGGTTTTCCTCATGTGCTTCACGCCGGGTTGCCCGCCCTGCGCGATTCCCGCTCAAAAGGCGCCTCCGAAAACGCCGCGCGGCTCGACGCGTTGGCGGCCATCATCGCCACGCTCGATGACACCTGTCTTCTGCATCGGGGCGGCCGCGTTGCTTTGGAAGCCGCGCAATCCGGCGCGCTCGAAGTATTGCAAGCAGGCGGCGCATCGCAACGTGAAGGCTACGCGGCGCTCCTGCGTCTGGACCGGACGTTGCTGGAATTGAACGCGTCGCCCGGTGGAGCGGCGGACTTGCTCGCCGCGACGCTCTTTCTCGATACCCTTGCCTGCGTCGGCTGACGCTGAGAGATTCCGCCATGGAAAAGCTGCGCTACGAATACCCCGCCACACGCCTCGTGCCGCAACGCGCGCATGTGGGTGTCGTTGGTTCGGGAGACCTGGAAATCCTGCTGTCGCCATCGGCAACGGATCGTGCGGAAGTCGTGATCCGCACGAGCGTCGACGGATATGAACATGTCTGGAAAAGTGTGCTCGACCGGTTTTTCTCGCGATACGACGGCGCCGCCAAACTCGAATTGAACGACTTCGGCGCAACACCCGGCGTCGTGATGCTGCGGCTGGCCGAAGTAGTGGAAGCCAGCGAAGGAGTCACGCCATGAACGCTCACGACAGCTTTATTGCACGGCATAGTTTCATAGAACTGACGGCGCGCGAACGTGCTCGCGCGCTGCTCGATCCGGGCACGTCCCGCGAGTTACTCGGGCCGTTCGACCGGCTCGAGTCGCCATGGCTCGCGATGCAGAACGTAGTCTGCCAGTCCGACGATGGCGCGGTGATCGCGCGCGGAACGCTCGGCGGTGAACCTGCGGTCATTGCCGCGATCGAGCCTGCGTTTCAAGGCGGCAGCATTGGCGAAGTGTCGGGCGCGAAGATCGCGGCATCGCTTGAATTTGCATTGCGCGAGTTCGAAGCGGGCCGCGCGATACGCCCCGTGATCCTGTTCGAAACCGGTGGCGTGCGGCTGCAGGAAGCCAATCTCGGGCTCGCGGTGATCGCGGAGATCCAGGCGGCGATTGTCGCGTTGCGTCGCCATGTGCCGGTGGTCGGCGTGATCGGCGGGATGGTGGGATGCTTCGGCGGAATGTCGCTGGCCGCGGCCTTGTGCAGCTATCTCGTGATGACGCGCCAGGCGCGGCTTGGCATGAACGGACCGGAGGTGATCGAACAGGAAGCGGGCGTTGAAGAGCTCGATTCGCGTGACCGGAAGCTCATCTGGTCGATGATCGGCGGCGAGCAACGCGCGGCGGTCGGCCTTGTGGATACGCTCGTGGAAGACGATACGGATCAGGTCCGTGACGCGGTGCTGAGCGCATTCGAAAGTGGCCTGCCACAAAGTCACCGCACGGAACAAGTCGATAAACAACTCGAACGGCTTGCGCGCGTCGATCCTTCGGCAATCGATCCCGCCGTGCTGCGCACGCTTTGGCAAGGAGACGCATGATGAGCGCCACACGCGGACAAATCTGGTTCAACGCGCTGACATCGCGTGAAGCTAACGACGATGGTCCGGTTCGCCGTGCCGACGCCGCGCTTGGCGATGCCACCGCGCGCTTTATCGCCATTGTTCCGGACCCGCACAACCGCTTCCCGCGCGCCACCGACAACGTGGTCGGACTAGAACAAGGCTGGCTGCTCGCGCGAGCGGTGCGCGAGGCAATGGACGCGGATCGCGAGGCAACGGTGAAGCGCCCGATCATTGCTATCGTCGATGTGAAAAGCCAGGCGTATGGCCGTCGCGAGGAACTGCTTGGTGTCCATCTCGCGTGCGCGGCGGGCGTGGACGCCTATGCGAGCGCGCGGCTCGCCGGGCATCCGGTGATCGCGTTGATTGTCGGCCCCGCCATGTCGGGCGCGTTCCTCGCGCATGGTTATCAGGCGAACCGCATCATCGCGCTGGACGCGAGCGGCATCAGCGTGCACGCAATGGGCAAGGAAGCGGCTGCGCGCGTCACACGCCGCAGCGTGGAGGGACTCGATGAACTCGGTGATCGCGTACTGCCGATGTCGTACAAGATGAGCGCGTATGCAAAGCTTGGGCTCTTGCATGAACTGATAGAAGGGATCAATGCCGATACCCCCACGCGCGAAGATGTGGCGCGCGTTCAGGCTTCGTTGATCGCGGCCGTGGACGATGCCCGCCGAGGTCCGAACGATCTTTCGTCACGCTTGCAATCGGCGGATGCAAAACGCATTCGTGCTGCGTCCATAGAAGTGCGCAAGCGCATGGCGGAGCAATGGGACGCGCCGTGAGCCCGCACGACTTGCTGCGGCTCGGACCAGACACGCCTGCTTTTGCGGATGCGCCTGCATGGGTTGCAGCTTCACTGGAACGCGCACCGTTCGTGGTGGTTCGTCGTGCGTACGATCTGGAGGGACGCATTGCAGTGGGAATTCGCGGTGCGGTGCGCAGCGAGCGTTTCGGTTCATGGATTGATCCGGTGCACGTTCGGGAAGTGCTCTCGCCCGAAGTCCTTCGCATGAAAAAGCCGTGCTCGACTCGCGCGGCGTTAGCGGCGTTCCGCTTGCTCGGGACCATAACACCTATCTGCGATTCCTCCGGATACGCGTGGGGACCCGCGGGCAGCGTGGGCTTCGAATTGGCAAGCGGATGTCCGACGGTCACCGATACAAGCGATCTCGATCTTGTAATGCGCGCGCCTGAACCCTTAAGCCGTTCTATAGCAAAGAAGCTGTTCGATGCACTTTCGGCCGCCGCTCTTGAACACAAAACACGCATCGACGTTCAGATCGAAACGTGCGAAGGCGCATTTTCTCTCGCTGAGTTTGCACGTTCCGGCGCACACGTCATGCTGCGATCAGCCGATGGCGTGAAGCTCGTCACCGATCCCTGGCAAGCGAGCCGCACCGCATGATCGCTTTCCTTTTTCCCGGCCAGGGCTCGCAGTACGCGGGCTTCCTGCACACGCTCGGTGGAACTTCGCCGCATGCGCGGATTGCGTCGACTTTCGAAGAGGCATCGGACGTGTTGCATATGAACGTCCTTGACCTCGATAGCGCCGACACATTGAGATCGACCATTGCCGTGCAGCTTGGTTTGTTTGTCGCCGGCGTTGCAACGGTGCGTGCGTTGCGCGATGAAGGCATCGTGCCGGATGCGGTCGCGGGGTTGTCGGTAGGCGCATACGGCGCAGCGGTTGCGGCGAACGCCATCAGTTTCGATGACGCTTTGAGGCTCCTGCAACTGCGCGCGCAATTGATGGAGCGCGCTTATCCGCAGGGCTACGGCATGCTTGCCATGTCGGGGCTTGGCGAGCGTGAAGTGGACGCCGTCATTGCCGGTACGCATGCGAAGGCTGCGTTCATCGCGAACCTCAACGCGCCACGGCAGATCGTGGTGGCCGGCGCCGATAACGACCTCGAACTGGTGCGCCAGGCAGCGCTTCGCGCGGGCGCGCGCAAAGCCGAGCGCCTGGCGGTAAGCGTGCCGTCGCACTGCGTGCTTCTCGACAGCGCATCCCGCGAACTCACCGAAGCCGCAAGCAAGATCGCGTTCAATGCGCCGTCGATTCCGTACATCGGCAATCGTGGTGCGCGTCCGTTGCGGCAGGCCGAAGCGGTGCGCCTGGACCTCGCGACGAACCTGCGTTATCCCGTCCGGTGGCACGACTCGACCATCGTGCTGAGCGAACTCGGAATGCAGGTGTTCGTGGAAATGCCGCCGGGGCGCACGCTCACGCAACTCGCCGACGACGCCCTTCCGGGTATCGCGAAGGTCGCCGTGGAGCAGACGTCGATCAGTTCGGCTGCGGCGCTGATCCGCTCACGCGCCGCCGGCTGTTAGCGGGCAACTTCAGATACGTCCGGCGACATTGGAAAGCATTTTCCGCGCTCGCGCTTGTTATAATCATTTCATCCGGCGAACATAATCTAACAACTCATAACTCGGTGCTGGCCGCGCGCCCTCACGTTCTCCCCAATGACCAAGAGCGAACGCCTCCGTATTCTTGCTGAAGCCTTGCGCGAACAAAGCGTCATGCGCCTTCGCGACGCCGCGACCCTGTTGGATGTATCGGAGATGACGGTGCGCCGCGACATTGCATCGAGTCCCGGGACCTTCACTTATCTTGGCGGTTATATCGTTCGCGCTTCGGACGTGCCCAATGGTTCGGGCTATACCATAGACGAAGAAAAGGATCACTTCGCGCAAGCCAAGGCGGACGCGTCGGCGGTTGCCGCGCGCTTGCTGGTGGACAGCGAGACGGTCTTCATCGACTGCGGCACGACGCTCACTACCTTGGCGCGGCTGATTCCTGTGGAAATGCATCTGACGGTCGTGTGTTATTCGCTGAATGTGGCCGAGATTCTGCGGCGCAAGCCGAACGTCCGGATGATCTTGCTGGGCGGCGTTTATGCGCCGTCATCGGATTCGTTTTCCAGCGATGAAAGCATCGAGACGCTCAAGCGGATGGGGATCAACAAGGCGTTCATATCGGCGGGTGGCGTGGACGAAACGCGCGGCGTGACGTGCTGGAATTTCCACGAGGTGGCGATCAAGCAGGCGGCAATGGAGAGCGCTGTTGAAAGACATCTTGTTGTCGACGCCAGCAAGCTGGGGAAGGTCAAGGCGCTGCGGTTCTCGCAACTGGAACAGTTCGATTCCGTGATTACGGAGACGGGGATGAGCTGGAGGAAGTGATGGTGAAATGGCCCATCCAGATGCAGGCCGTCACCTTTCCGATAAGTACGTCACCGCACTTTGCTGTCCTCCATGCTGGCGTCAGCGCGCCGGCGAAGGCTGATTCGCTCTACGGTGCTCATATGCTCAACGCCCCACGCGCAAAGCGGCGCTAAAGCCGCAGCCAGAGACCGCCCAAAATCAGTGAGGGAATATTCCACCTTCGGCGGAATCTCCTTAAAGTCGATTCGCTCGATCACTTCGTCCATCTGCAGTTCTTTCAATTGCTGAATCAGCACCTTGTCGCTGACGCCGCCCACCGCACGCTTCAGTTCGCCATAGCGATGCACGCCATGGGCGAGATGAAACAGGATCAAGGGTTTCCATTTCGCGCCAAGCACCGCTAAAGCGGCGTCCAGCCCGCAGGTAAAGCTCATCGTCGACATTTCTGATACTCCGGCCAAGGTACTTACCAAAAGGTAAATACTGTTCAAATTGTTCGCTCAAGTCTACTCTTCCCTACTTGATTCCTCAGGAGGTGATTATGAGCAGGCTCGATGGAAAATTGCCGTGGTGACGGGCGGCAATAGCGGCATTGGACTGGCGGCGGCTACGCGCTTCGCGGCGGAAGGTGCGAAGGTGGTTATCGTCGGCCGTCGAAAGGAGGCGCTGGATCGGGCGCTCAAGGCAATCGGACAGGGTGCGACATCGATCCAGGGAGATATCTCCAGACTCGAGGACCTCGATCGCATCTTTGCCACGATCAAGTCGGAGCACGGACGAATCGATGTCCTGTTCGCCAATGCAGGATTGGGCGACATGCAGCCCCTTGGGGCCATTACCGAGGCGTCGTTCGACCGGACCTTCGGCGTCAACGTGAAGGGGACGCTGTTCACGGTTCAGAAGGCGCTGCCGCTGATGACGGCGGGCGGGTCGATCATCCTCACCGGCTCGACCACCGGTTCAAAGGGCACGCCGGCTTTCAGCGTGTATAGCGCGACCAAGGCTGCCATTCGCAACCTTGCGCGAAGCTGGGCGCTGGATCTGAAGGGCACCGGCATCCGCGTGAACGTGCTGTCTCCCGGGGCAACCGCCACGCCGGGCTTGCTCGATGGTCTTGTTCCGGCGAGCGATCAGGAAGCGATGATTGCCGGTCTGACCGCGCAGACGCCGCTCGGACGCATCGGGAAGCCGGAAGAAACCGCCGCTGCCGCGCTGTTCCTCGCATCCGACGAAAGCAGCTTCATGACCGGAAGCGAGTTGTTTGTCGATGGCGGCATGGCTCAGGTTTGAGGAAGTTTGCAGCCGCGGCGACGCGTCAGGCGCGCACCTTGTCGCCGCGCGGCGTCAAGAAAGCGAGCGCGGCCGCGACAACGAACAGCGCAGGCACATCGCCGAATAAATGGCCGAGATGGTGCGCCCCGCCCGCTTCGACGCCGAAGGATTGCGCCGCCATGATCGTGCCGTGCACGACGCTCGACCACACCGTGAACCAGATCAGGCTCAGATGCTTCATCGGATCACGCGACGCAATCAGCAGAAACACGCCGAGCGTCGCGTATATCCCCACGATCATCAGCGGATAGTCGGAATGGCCGCTGTGCCACGTCCAGCCGGATGGCCACAGGATCATTAACGGCCAGATCGCGAATACGGCGATCAGACCGACGACAATCAAGGCGATGCGCAAGGCAGCGAGTCGTTGTGTGTCGTTCATGACGGTCTCCTCGGGGCGGCGTGCCTGCCGCATACATTACACCTGTATGCGGCCGTTTTTTTCGGAGTACCCCGCGCCGCTTTTCCGTATCCGCCTGTTACTCGCCACTTTCTTCGCGCTCAAAAATTGGCGTGGACGTTGACGAACGCGCTCAACGATTCACCCTCGTACGCTCCCGCGGCATTCGCCGCCACGAAGTAACGCCGGTCCGTCAGATTGTGAACGTTGAGATCGATTCCCCATTTGGGCGCTTCATAGCCAATTGCAGCATTCGCGATCACATACGACGGAATGGAATTGACGTTCGTGATATCGCTATAGGTCTTGCTGACATAGTTGACACCCGCGCCGACATGGAAACCCGGCACGCCCGCGATGGAAAAATTGTACGTAGTCCACAAGTTCGCGATGTACGCCGGTGCGCCCTGAGGATGATTGCCGACCGACGTAATACCTTGCGGATTGTCCGTGATCTTCGCCTGTTGCGCCGTGAAATTGGCGATAACATGCCATTGCGACGTGAGGCTCGCGTCCAGGGACGCTTCCGCGCCTTTCGTGCGTTGACTGTCGAAGACGACGCTTTCGATATTGTTTATGGTTGTCAGCGACGCCACGTTGTCGCGCTTTACGTCGAATAGCGCCGTGTTCAGGACGTACCTGTCATCGAGAAACGAAAACTTGATGCCTGCTTCGTATTGCAGCGCGGATTCCGGGGCGCCAATGCCATTTTGCGTATTCTCGGAGTTGAAGTTAGCGAGATGGCTCTTCGAGATGCCAAAGTACGGCGACATCCACGGCAGTACCTTGTACAGCACGCCGACGTTCCAGCTCACCGGCGCGTCGTTGCGCGTGTTGGTCATGCCGGCCACGAGCGGGTCTCCCTGCGTGTCGAACCGTCCAGGCACCGTGATGTTCGGCGTCAACGACGTGTCCCACCAATCCTTGCGTACGCCCGCGCGGATTTTCAGCTTGTCGGTGACGTCGATCTGATCGGTTGCATAAACGCTGTAGTAATTGGCGAGCAGATGATCGTTGTCGCACGAGTGCTTGGCGTCGCAGAGAAACGTCAGCCCGGCCAGCGAAGTCTCCGGTGGCACCGGGGCGAATGCATTCGGAATGTTCGGCAGATCTGCCGTGCTGCGTTCGGTATCGATGGTCTGGTGCTGATACTCGAAGCCCGTCAGCAACGTGTGCTTGACGCTGCCGGTCGCGAAGCGCCACACCGGCTCCAACTGATAGTCGATGCTGTTATCCGAATCGTCCTGCTGGCGCAGTTGCCTGCCGACCACTTGATTGCCGCTCACCTTCGTACTCGTGCTGTCGCCGTTGCCCAGCACGTCGAGGCTGCGGTGCAAATACGAAAAGCGGTTGTTGATGGTCAGGAAGTCGTTGACCTTCCACTCGTCGGTAAGCGTCGGGCGAACGTAGTTGCCGCGAGCGAACGCAAACGGCGTCGAATATTTCGCGTCGCGCGATACGCCCGTAATGGGCGATCCATTGAAATAGATCAGGCCGTACGAGTCGGGCGTTTCGTGAATGTCTCGTGCATCGATTGAGAAATCGATCTTGTGATTGTCGAGCTTCCATTCGAACGCCGGGCGGATTTCTTCATCGCGGCTGGCCAGATCACGGAATCCATCGGAGCGCGATACCGTTGCGTCGACGCGATAGTTCAAGCCCGAAATTCCGGTCGGTCCCGTCACATAACCGCTACCGCCGATGGTGCCAAACGAACCCGACTGCACATTGCCGCCAAAATGGAAATCGGAGGACGGCGCGTAGTGGACGATATTGATCGTGCCTCCAGGGGGTCCGCTGCCGAACAGCGCCGAGCCGGGACCTTCCAGAACCTCGATGCGCTCCACGCCATTCAACGAATGCGAGATGCCGCCCAGCAAGTCGCCGTCGGAGAACCCGTCGTTATAGATCTGCGCGTTCAGGCCACGGACCAGGAAGTGATCGTAATAGCCCTTGGTATCCTGACCGCCGACGTTCACGCCGCTGGCATTGCTGACGCCTTGACGCAGCATGGTCGCGCCTTGCTCGGTCAGGAGCGCGCGCGGAATCACCTGCACGCTCGCGGGCAAGTCCTTGAGCGCGGTTCCCGTCTTGCTTACACCCGTGATCTGGCTGGGGTCGTTCACGTTATCGTTCTGAGCCAGCCCGGATGTTGCACGGACCTGTACGGGCGGCAATGTCGGCGCTTCAACCGCGTTGCCTGTCTTGTTGCCGGATGGCGGCGTTTCCTGAGCCGCTGCCGGATGGGCCAGCGTCAGTGCAACGAGTGACCCGGCCAAGCCCGCGCTTGCCTTTTTTCCGAACCTTCGGACATCGATTTTCTTCACGTTCCATTCTCCTGTTTTGCGTGGTGCCGGTTGTCATGTCGTATGCGAGCGCAGGGTTTGCAGTCCAAGGCTGATAAGGCCGTGCTCAGGCTTAATCTGTAAATGCAAATCGTTACGATTTATATTCAAAAAAAAGCCGAAATTAGCCCTTCTTATTCACGTTTGCACCGTTTCTTCGCGAAGTTCGATACAGAATTCAACGCGCCTTTCGGCTTCCCTGATATCGATGGACAAACGCGAAAGCGAACTTTGCCAGCCCCCTTTCAACGAACCGGTCACACATTTATTCCGGCGCGCTCAAGCGCATTCATTACGAGTTGTTACAAGCCTGTGAGCGCTACCCCGTTGCAAGGAGATCAATGGATTGTCATGAAGTTGTCGCGGCGTCTAACGGGGTGTTTGGCCCGGGAGCATAAAAATGCCCGCTTTCCCGTTCACAGGACGAAAACCGTGAACCCAGCCGTTACCCAGTTTCGCAAGGCATGGACTGCAAGAGTCGCTAAAAACGGGTGCCCGTCTCTCGCATCCTCAATCGCAAATACCGATGCAAGCACCAGTCCGATAAGAAATGTCATGCACATATACAGCGTGCTGTAGTTGTGGCCTGACGCAAAGAATGCGGCAGATACCACGATCGCCATTCCGGTGGGAAAACGGAGCTTTTCTAAAAGTCGGATGCAAGCCCATTGCGTTATTGCCGTCTCAAGCAGCGGCGCCAATAAGCAGCCAAGCAAAAGAATCCTGAGGAGATCGTTCTTTCCCCAGCCGGGGCCGCCGAACGGCATTCCTGGATGAAAGACAGCAAAGGCTATCGTTGGAATGGCGGCAACATAGGTACACACGAACGCGAGCAGAACCAGCTTTACCGTGGGTAGTCCAGTCAACCACTTCACGGCTGTTTGGTATGTCGCGATGCGCATTGTTTTTCTTTGGATCAGGAGAACACGCCTCACCCGCGCCCGGATGCCGACGCGAGATAGATGCGAACGAGTTCACGGATTTCCGTCAGGAGCATGGCTCGAATGGCGGGCTCTTCGTTCGCGGTATTGACCACGCCCTTGAGTGTGTGAAGCAGCACGACCGACATGAGCTTCGCCTTGGCCGGGCTCAAGCCGGGAATCGCCCGGCGCAGGATGTCCGCCACGCCCCCGCGCATCACTTCGCGAAACCGCGCGCGTTCGTCAGCGCTGGCCCCACGCGCATCTACCAGGGAATTTGCGAAGCTGCGCTGCGATTGCAGCACAAGCATGAAGTCGACAAACGCATCGGCCACGCTTTCAAGCGGCAATTCCGACACCTGCTGCGCCATCTCGGCAAGTCCATTCTTGACGTGAAGCGCGTAACGAAGCAGCAGCGCGTCGGCGAGCGACTCCTTTGACGGAAAGAATCGATAAAGCGAGCCGATCGCCGTCCCGGAGCGGGCAGCGATCTCGGTCATGGTCGCCGCGTCATAACCTTTCTCCGTGAACACCTGAACCCCAGCCTCCATGATCGCGGCAACGCGCAGGCGGCCCTTTTCTCCTTTGGGTTCGGACCCACGAGCGGCGTCTGAAATCTGTTTGGGCAAGTTCATCCTGGCTAACCGATATGCGAAGTTTTGAGAGTATTTCCTCTCATTTTACTACATCGCATGGAGCTTAATGTATCGAGGCCAAATTGGTTCTTTACAGTCATCGTTGACATATGCGAGGGCATCCTCTACTATTTTTGCGAGGATATCCTCGCAAAAAGCGATTGACCCGCCGCTTGCCCTCGCCGATCTCACACACACTCGCCAGCCATGACTCATGAAACGCTTCGCCGGTTTTCAGGATGGATCGAGGAATCAACGCCGGCCTTCCAGTGGGCCGCGCTCATCGTTCTCTCTGTCGGCTTTGGCGCCGTTCTCATCTGGCTTGGGGTGCCAGCGGCCATGTTGATCGGACCTCTGCTTGCCGGGATCGTCATTAGCGGCAACGGCGGAAAACTCCGGCTCACGCCGCGCGCTTTCGTCCCGGTCCAAGGGCTCATCGGCTGCATGATCGCCGGAATGCTGCCGTCGTCGACCGTAGGCGAATTCAGTGTTCACTGGCCCGTTTTTGCCGCCGGCGTTTTTTCCGTGATCGTGGCCAGCGGCGTGCTCGGTTGGCTGCTGGCCCGCATGCGCGTCCTTCCGGGCACTACCGCGTTATGGGGCGTCAGCCCGGGCGCGGCGACCATCATGACGCTAATGGCCGAGGCTTACGGCGCGGACGCGCAACTGGTGGCCGTCATGCAGTACCTGCGGGTCCTGATGGTGGCGGCGGTCGCCTCCGTCGTGGCCAAGGTAAGCGGCGTGGGGCCGCACCATGTCGCACCAGCGATCATCTGGTTTCCCGCGCTCGCCTGGTTGCCGCTGACCAAGACGCTCGCCCTCGCGGTGCTTGGATCGCTTCTCGGACGGCGGCTGCGAATCCCCATGGGTCCGATGCTGGTCACGCTCGTTGCCGGCGTCGTCCTGGTGCGTCACGGCTGGCTCACGATTGAACTGCCGCACTGGTTGCTGGCCGTGGCCTATGCGTTCGTGGGCTGGAGGATTGGCTTGAGATTCACGCGTGCGCTTCTTGCGCACGCAGCAAGGGCGCTGCCCCGCATCATCGCGTGCTCGTTGGCCCTGATTGCAGTGTGCGGCGGGATTGGGGCAGCGCTCGTCGCCGTGGCCGGCATTGACCCGCTGACCGCGTATCTGGCGACAAGTCCCGGAGGCGCGGATTCGGTCGCGATCATCGCGGCGTCGAGCAACGTGGATGTGCGCTTCGTGATGGCCATGCAGATGGCGCGCTTTGTGGCCGTGCTGGCCGTCGGTCCTCTGGCCGCCCGATTCCTCGCGCGGCGCACTGCGGTGAAGGCAGATACCGCCGGACCCGAAGACACTCGAAGTTGTTGAACGCATCAGCGACGTTTTTATTTTCTACTACCATCGAGGTAATCACATGCAGCATGTTTGGGCGTTTTTCGTCGGGGCGCTTGTGTGCAATTGCGTCCCGCATCTGGCTTCCGGCTTGCAGGGACTTGCTTTCCCTACTCCGTTTGCCCGGCCAAGAGGCGTGGGTAATTCCCCGCCGCTCGTCAACGTAATCTGGGGATTCGCCAATCTCGCCATCGCCTTCCTGATCGCGGCGCACAACGCGAACTCGCTGGACATGGGCCCGGATGCCGCAGCGGGACTTGCCGGGGGACTCGCCATCGGGATCTACCTGTCGCTTCATTTTGGCAAGGTTCAGCGAAACCGGCGAGCGGACTGAAAGCAGTCAGCATCATCGGAAACGAGACGTCACTATTCCCCGGCGAGGAATAGTGAATGCGCAGCCGCTCCCCTATATTCCCGCTCTTCGCGCGGCCATAATTCCAGACAGCCAACCTCGTCCGTCCGGGAATCCATGCGCCTGCTTCATGTCGTCGCGTCGCCACGCGCCGAGCGTTCCGCTTCGCTCGATGTCGCTCAAAGCCTTATTGGGCATTGGCACGATCTTTATCCGCAAGGCGAGGTGGATACGCTCGATGTCTGGCGCACGGAATTGCCGCCCTTCGACGGCCCGGCGCTCGGTGCGAAATATGCCGGAATCGAAGGCACGCCAATGAGCGCCGAACAAGACCGCGCATGGCGGCAGATTGGACAACTTGCCGAACGCTTCCGACACGCCGATGTCATCGTCATCAGCACGCCGATGTGGAATTTCGGCATTCCGTACCGGCTCAAGCACCTGATCGACGCGGTATCGCAGAAGGACCTGCTGTTCACATTCGATGGAAAAAACCTCACCGGCCTGCTTGCCGGCAAACGGCTCATCGTGATTGCGGCGAGAGGCGCGCCGCTCGGCGGCGATTACCCCGAAGCGGACTTCGACCATCAGGTTGCGTATCTGCGGACCTGGGACCGGATGGCAGGCATCACCCGCTTCGAGCCGATCACGGTGGAAGGGACGCTGCTCGGCCACCAAGCAGATCAACAGGGCCGTCGCGCCGCGCGCGCGAAGGCCGCCGAACTCATCGCGCAGCCCTGATACACCGGCCGCGGCTGCCAACCAAAGGAGAGATACATGATGGAAAAACGCACACTTGGAAAAAGCGGGCTCGAAGTATCCGCTCTCGGACTCGGCTGCATGGGAATGAGCTGGGCCTATGGCGCCGCGGGCGACAGAAAGGAAATGATCACGCTAATCCGCGATGCGGTCGGCCTTGGCGTCACATTCTTCGATACAGCCGAGGTCTACGGCCCCAAGGTCAACGAGGAACTGGTCGGCGAAGCGCTGGAACCCGTGCGCGAACAGGTCGTGATCGCGACCAAGTTCGGCTTCGAACTCGATCCGTCGGGCGGCCCGCTGCCCGTTGGCGTCAACAGCCGCCCCGGGCACATCAAGCAGGTAGCGGACGCAGCGCTCAAACGGCTGCGCACGGACCACATCGATCTTTTCTACCAGCATCGTGTCGATCCGAACGTGCCGATCGAAGACGTTGCGGGCGCAGTCGCCGATCTCGTCAAGGCGGGCAAGGTGAAGCACTTCGGGCTTTCCGAGGCGAGCGTGGCGACGATACGCCGGGCGCACGCGGTGCATCCGGTCGCGGCCGTGCAGACCGAATACTCCCTTTGGACCCGCGATCCGGAAGCGCAACTGCTTGGTGCGCTCGAGGAACTGGGTATCGGCTTTGTCGCGTACAGCCCGCTCGGCCGCGGCTTTCTGGCGGGTGCATTCAAGCGCGGTGAGGCGCTGGCATCGGACGATCTGCGCCGCCGCCATCCGCGCTTCCAGCCCGACGCGATGCAAAAGAACCTTTCGCTGGTCGAAAGCCTGACCGATATTGCCAACGGCAAAGGCATCACCCCAGGCCAGCTTGCGCTTGCATGGGTGCTCGCCCAGAAGCCGTGGATCACGGCAATTCCCGGCACACGCAAACGCACGCGTCTTGAAGAGAACATCGCGTCGGCCAGCGTGAAGCTCACATCAGCCGACCGCGAGGCGATAGATGCCGCCATCGCGGCGCATGCGGTGCAAGGCAAGCGCTACGGCGACAACGAAATGTCGATGCTCAACCTATAACCGCCGCATGCATACGGCGCGCCCGAAGCCACGCGAGGCTTCGGGCGCGTCGCCCACTCATTCTGCGAAGAACGCTGCTCGATCACATCAGGCGATCGAATAGCCGCCGTCGGCGATCAGCGAGTGGCCCGATACATAGCTCGAATCATCCGATGCCAGGAACGCCACGATAGTGGCCATCTCCTCCGCCGATCCCCAGCGCCCCGCTGGCGTTCCCGCCGCGAACGATTGCTGTGCTTCCACCGAAGGCCAGATGCCCCGATGATGAAAAGGCGTCTCGATCAGGCCGGGGCACAGCGCGTTCACGCGCACGCCGCGGCGAAACCATTCAATCGATGCAGTCTTCGTCATGCCGACCACCGCGTGCTTGCTCGCGATATACACCGACGCATTTTCGAAGCCGATCACGCCGCCCATCGACGCGTTGTTGATGATGCTTCCCGAACCCTGCCTGAGCATGACCTCGGCTTCGTACTTCATTGCGTTCAGCACGCCGCGCACGTTGGGCTCGAAGACCATGTCAAAGCGTTCGGCATCCTGTTCCAGGAGCGGCGCGAACACGCCCTCGGTGCCCGCGTTGTTGAAGGCGACGTCGAGCCGTCCATAGGTCGACACCGCGAAGTCCACCATGTTCCTGAGATCCTCTTCCTTCGACACATCGACCGTGATGGCCGCGGCATCACCATGCGCGGCGGTTATTTCCTGAACTACCTGATCAAGCTCATCGCGGCGACGGGCCGCGACCACCACCTTCGCGCCGCGCCGGGCCAGCTCCAGCGCGGTCGCGCGCCCAATACCGGAACTTGCCCCGCTGACGAGCGCTACCTTGCCTTCGAGCTGACGTTGTGTTGCCGTGACTGCGTTCATGCCTTCATCCCTCCTTGCTGTGACGTTGCCGCCGATTGACCAAGTGAGCGTGCGGTGTATCGATGAATGCGCCCCACGCTTGAAGGGAAGTATGGAGAGATAGAAGATGGATTTAAATGGAACAATCAGGCATTTAAAATTCCTAAAAGAGGAATTAATCGGCGTCGCTTGACCCTGAATCCTTACGCCATGAAAATCCAGACCGGGAACAATAAAGCCGGCCTCGTTCTTCTCCCTGGAATAATGGACACCTTCGACCGATGCTCAACCGACTTGAAATCCTGAAGATTTTCGCCGCTGCGTCAACGTCGCCAACATTTCGCGAGGCGGCGCGACGGCTTGGCGTTTCGCCTCAGGTCGTCACGCGCGCGGTGCGCGAACTGGAACAGTCATTGGGCGAGACGCTGTTTCACCGCAGTACCCGGAACATCCAGATCACCGCATTCGGCCAGTCGTTCGCGCTCAAGGCACAAGCGGCGCTGGGCGCGGTCAACGGTCTTTTCGACCCGAGCGCGGTCGGCTCGGACGAAGCGGCCGGCACGGTCAGGATCACCGCGCCAGGCGGACTGGGACGGCGCTACGTCCAGCCGCAACTCACCGACCTCATGACGCGCCATCCGGGTCTCGTGCTCGACCTGAGGCTGTCCGATACGCCGTCCGCCGTTGTCGACGAACAGATCGACATTGGCGTGCGGGCCGGCGTGATGGGCGACAACCGCTTTGTCGCTCGCGTGATTGGACCGTTGCCAATCTGGGTGGTCGGGTCTCCCGCGTTGATCGAGCGGATAGGTGAGCCGAAGAATTTGAAGGATCTGGAAGCCATGCCGGTCACGAGCCTGATCGATCGCACGAACGGCCGGCCCTGGCCATGGATTTTCCGGGGCGAGCGGCATTTCCTGCCGCAATCGCCCGCGTTCGTGACAGACGATACCGAGGTCGAAATCGAGGCAGCATGCGCGGGTATCGGCTTTAGTCAATGCACCGAATATCTGGTGAGGCCGCATGTGGAAAGCGGCCGATTGGTGCGAATACTGCGGCGCTTCGAGCCCGAGCCATGGAAGCTGCACGTATACCGGCCGCAGCGCGGCCCCGTGCCGAAACGGATCCGGCTGGTGTTCGACGAACTGGTCCGAAAACTTCCGTACGCCACGCAGCGCGACTGACGTCGCGATTATCGCGGGCGCATGGCCAGCGTTGCCTTTACCTTGCCTTTCTTCCCAATGCAAACAAAGTTCCGGCCACGAGAATAAATGCGCCGATAATCACCTTCTGCCAGGTGCTCGGCACGCCGACGAGGATCAGCACGCTATTAATGAGCGTAACGAGCACCACGCCGAGCAGCGTCCCGACAACGGTTCCCGTCCCGCCCGTAATCCTCGCGCCGCCCAGAATCACGGCGGCAATGACATCGAGTTCAGTTCCGACGAGATCAAACGGATTCGCCAGCCGATTGGTTGATACATGCAGGATTCCGGCAATTCCCGCCAGCATTCCGGTGTAGCCGAACACGAACAAGTGAATCGCGCGCAGGTTGTACCCGAGCCGCTCGGCAATCGGCAAGCTTCCGCCCATTGCATAGACGCCGCGTCCCATCATTGTCCGATTCAGCAGCCACCATGTCACGACCGCTGCCACAAAGAGCGCAATCACCGACACCGGCAACACCGCCCGAAGTCCGTCGTTCGTGTGATAGAAAAACAGCGGCAGACGCCCGAAGCTATCCATGCTGTGCGGAATGTTCATGAAGAACTGCGTCCCCACGAACGTCAGCAGCAAACCGCGATACAAATACTGCGTGCCAATCGTCACGATCAACGAAGGCGCTTTCAGCCGATGCACGAGCACGCCGTTGATCAGTCCCAGCAACACGCCGCCCAGCGCGCCACACAGCAGGATCAGCGCAAACGGCGCATCCGGCCACCATGCGAACACGGCCTTGGTGATGGAGTACATCGTGAAAGCGGCGATTGCGGTGAACGATACATCGATACCGCCCGACGCCAGCACCACCAGCGTCCCCAGCGCAAAAAGCGAGACTGTCGTGCCGGAATGCAGCAAGTCGAAGACCGTCGCGAACTGGAAGAAGCGCGGATTGAGCGTGCCGACTACCAGGCACGTGACAATGATCAACCCAAGCGTGAACCATTCCGGGTTACGCACCAGACGCGCCGTAAAGCTCAACTGCCGCACTTGCGGCGCGACGTCGGCCAGCGGCGCCTTGACCTGCGATGTCTGAGCAACGCGATGAATTGACTCGCTCATGCTGCCTCTGAAAGTAGTGCGTGGTAAAGATCGGCCTCGGTCAACTGTTCCGCCCGGTATTCGTTCGAAACGCGGCCTTTCTTCATCATCAGGATTCGATCGGAATTCTGCAGCAGTTCGGGCAGGTCATCGCTGATCAGGATGATGCCAATGTCCTCTTGCGCGAGCCGCTGCATGATGCGGTAAATGATGTCCTTCGATCCCACGTCCACGCCAACGGTTGGCCCATGCAGGATCAGTACGCGCGGATCGATGGCGAGCCATCGGCCGATCAACACGCGCTGCTGGTTGCCGCCCGAAAGCGATTGCACGGGTTTGTCGACGTCCGGCGTCGCGATCTGCAAGTCCTTCACCGTGCGCTCGGCAAGCTCGCGCGCACGCTTCCTGTCCACTTGCCCGAAGCGGTCGCGCAAGCTCGATATCAACGCGGTGATGACGTTGTCGCGGATGGATTTATCGAGGAACAGGCCTTCGTTCAGGCGGTCTTCCGGCACGTAGCCAATGCGTTGCCACTTCGCGTCCGAAGGCGTTTTCAGCCTTACGACGGAACCGTCAAGCGTGACAGTGCCGCTATCCGCGGGCGCGACGCCCGCCAGCGCTCGCGCGAGTTCGTTGCGCCCCGAATCCAGCAAGCCGGTCACGCCAAGAATCTCTCCGCGATGCAGCGAGAACGTGACATCGGCGAACTGGCCCGAACGCGATAAGCCCTTGACGTCCAGCACGGTGTCGCGCCCATCCGCGACCCCGGCCTTCCGATACCGCTCGTTCGATAGCTGCTTGCCCGTCATCAACTCGCCGATCTGCGCCTTCGTATAATTTTCGATAGGACCTTGCGCCATCTTCTGGCCGTCACGCAGCACGATCACTTCGCCGCCAATGGCGTAGCACTCGTCGAGCTTGTGGCTCACGAACAGCACCGCGACGCCATCGGCGCGCAGCTTCGCGAGCACTGCGATCAGGTTATCGACTTCCTTTTGCGTGAGCGATGTCGTGGGTTCATCCATGATCACGAACTTCGCTTCGCTCGCAATCGCGCGCGCGATCGCCACGAGTTGCCGCGTTGCCAGCGGCAATTGTTCTACCAGCGTCGCCTGAAAGTCGGCGTCGCCGGGAAGACCCACGGCTTCGAGCGCGCGTGCGGCCGTGCGTGCGAGCGCCCGGCGATCGAAGGTCCGCGCAAGCCGGCCGCCATGTTCAGCGAGTTCCGAAGTCAAACCCACGTTCTCCGCCACGCTCATGTTCGGCAGCAGCGAAAGATCCTGATACACGGTCTCGATACCCGCCGACAACGCTTCCAGCGGCGCCAGCCGCGCATGCCGCACGCCTTCGATCACAAGCTCGCCCTGATCGGGCGGCTGCGCGCCCGAGATGATCTTGATCAGCGTGCTCTTGCCGCAGCCGTTCTCGCCGAGCAGGTGATAGATCTGCCCACGCTCGAACGCGAGGCTCACGCCACGCAGCGCATAGACGCCGGTAAAGCGTTTATGGATATCGACGACTTCGAGAAGCGGGACTGTACTCATCATTGAACCTTCAACCCTTTCAAGCTTCTTGACGACAGCGCGCATGGTTCCTTTCGGGACGCCATGCACGCCTTGCATGCGGTCGGCTGCGATCAGAACGGGTACTGCTTGTAGTTGGTCTTGTCGACGTCGACCCAGCCGGTGCCGCGCACGATGATGCCCTTGCCCGGCCCCTTGCTCACCGTGACCTTGTTATAGCCAACGATACCCAGGTCCGAGCCGTTCGCAACCGTCTTGCCATCCACGAGCATCTTCGCGATCTTGTTCATTGCCTCGCCCGCGAGCTTCGGGTCCCAGAAGGCGATGCCGTTGATCGCGCCGCTTTCGAGGAACTTGCCCGCTTCCGTTGGCAGTCCGGTGCCATACACGCAGATCTTGCCGACCTTGCCCGCCTCTTCCACCGCGCGGCCAATGCCGATCACATCCAGCGACGACGACCCCTGAAAGCCCGTCAAATCCGGGTGCTTGCGCAGCACTTCCTTTGCAACCTGATACGCGCGTTCGCCGTCGTTATTGGTTTCGAGTTTCGGCTCGACCAGATCCATCTTCGGATACTTCTGCTTTGCATTGCCAATACCGCCGTCCGCCCATTGAACCTGCGAACGGCTGCCAAGCGAGCCAACGAGCACCGCCCACTTGCCTTGCGAACCCATGCACTTCGCGAGACGTTCGTTCAGACCCGCGCCGTACGCGGTGTTATCGAAGGCTTCGATATCGACCATGGTGTTCTTGGCGT
Organism: Caballeronia sordidicola; assembly: GCF_001544455.2. GTDB lineage: Bacteria > Pseudomonadota > Gammaproteobacteria > Burkholderiales > Burkholderiaceae > Caballeronia > Caballeronia sordidicola. The sequence continues at coordinate 210,998 of NZ_FCOC02000009.1, read as the reverse complement.
TGTCCGCTTCATGCGTGACCACCTTGATGCCGCGATCCATCGCTTTCTTGAGCGCGGGTTCGAGCGTTGGCGGATCGTACGGAACCACCGCAATAGCCGTGACCTTCTTCGCAATCAGGTCTTCGATGATCTTCAGTTGCTGCGCCGCGTCCGCACGTCCCGGACCCGTTTGATACGCGTTCACGCCGGGATTGTCCTTGGCGAATTCCTTCACGCCGTCGTCCATGCGATTGAACCAGTTGATGCCCGTGACCTTCACCACCGTGACGATGGTTTCATTGGTCGCGGCTTGCGCGGCGGCAATGATGCCGCCAGTCAGCGTGACAGCGGCGAGCGCGATGGCAATACGATTGAGTTTCATGCGTTTGTCTCCGTTATGGTTCGTATGTGCAGCACATGAGATGAAGCGAAAGTCATGCAGCGGGTGGTTTTGGCACCTTCGTTACGGGCGCGGCGCCGCCCAATCCGAAGATCGCGCGAACGCGTTCGCCACCGGCCAGCGCCAGCGACGCCAGCAGCAGAAAACCCCAGGCGCAGTCGCCAAAGAACTGCGATACACCCAGCAAGTTGAAAAGGCTCGACAAAAACTGCAGCACGGTTGCGGCGAGGAACACGCACACAATGCGCCCATAACCGCCCGCAGGATTCACGCCGCCCATCACGGCGATCAGGATTGCGATCAGCAAGTACGAGTTGCCGTAATCCCACTTCGCGCTTGACGTATGCGTCGCGCTGATCAGTCCGGCAAGCGACGCCAGCACGCCACACATGCCATACGTCACGATCAGCATGCGGTCGCGCGGAATGCCGGCGTAGAACGCGGCCTTCGGATTCGTGCCCATCAGGTAGAGCCGCAAGCCGAACGGCGTGCGCTTCAACAGCCAGCCGAGCAGCAACACGGTCGCCACAAAGATCCACAGCGATATGGGCACTTGCAGGAACGTGCCATTGCCGATTGCCGAAAGCGCATCGAGATATTCCACGCGCACCGACGCGCCGTTGCTCAACACCACGGCAATGCCCGTGAACAACAACGACGTGCCGAGCGTGCATAGAATCGGCGTGAGCTTCAGCCGCGCGATGATCACGCCGTTCATCAAGCCGCCGATCAATCCGAGCGACACGGTGATCGCGCAGAAGACAGCCGTATAGAGCACGGGTGAATCGTCGGCGGAAATGAACATGGGCAGCACCAGCGCCGCGACCATGCCGGAAAGATTGGCGAGCGCGACACCCGACAGGTCAATGCCGCCATTGCCCGATACCATCGAGAGCATGATGCCGAGCGCGAGCAAGCCAAGCTCGGGCAACTGGCTTCCCATCGACTGGAGGTTGTCGATATCGACGAACTGTCCGTGCGATAAAACCGTCGCAACGATCACGACCAGCAGGTTTACCGCGACCAGGAAATTCAGTTGCCGGTCGGCGAGCCATTCGGCGAGCCATTTCGATGCAGACATCCGGGCGCTCCTCCGTTCAGGAATGTTGAGCTTGTTCGCCGAGCACGGCGTGAATCTCGGCGAGCTTCGGCATGGACGGCGCAGTACCGGCGCGCGTCACCGACAGGCTCGCGAGCGCGCAGCCGAAACGTACTGCATCGAGCGCACTTTCGCCGCGTGCGAGCGCCGCCGCGAAACCGCCGGTAAAGCCGTCGCCCGCGCCCGCCGTTTCCACGACACGGCCGCAATTGAACGCCGGCACCAGCACCGATTCCTCGGGCGTATGCAGCAACGCGCCCGCTTCGCCAAGCGTCACGATCACCGCTTTCACGCCTTTGCCAAGCAATACATCGGCGGCTTTGCGTGCGTCGTCCACGCAGGAGATGGCTACGCCCGTAAGCGCCGTCGCTTCGGTTTCATTCGGCGTGATGTAGTCGCACAGCGGGAAGATGCCGTCATCTAGCGGGAACGCCGGTGCTGGATTGAACACGGTCGTCACACCATGCCGATGCGCGATTTCCAGCCCGCGCCGCGCCGCCTCAACGGGTTGTTCGAGCTGCGTGACGAAGACAGCGGCGGACGCTATGTCCGCCTCGATGGCGTCCACGTCTTCCGGGCACAGATGTCCCGCGGCCCCGGACGCCACGATGATCGCGTTGCCGCCCGTGACGTCGTCCACGAAGATATGCGCCGCGCCCGTGGCCACGCCCGGCGTTGCTGTGGCACGCGCCGTGATGCCTTCGGCGGCCCACGTCGAGCGCGCAATCTCGCCGAATGCGTCCGCGCCCAGGCGCGTGCAGAAGATCACGTTGGCGCCCGCGCGCGCCGCTGCGACCGCCTGATTCGAACCCTTGCCGCCGGGTCCCATCGCGAAAGCCGATCCGGCAATGGTCTCGCCCAGCAGCGGCATGCGCGCGGCGCGAAACGTCAGGTCCGTCACGTAGATGCCGAGAATGACGACGCTGCGGCTCATTTGGCGTTCCCCGAAGGCGCGTCGGGCGCAAGGTTCACGCCCTTTTTGAAGATGAAGCAGCCATAGCCGCGCGCTTCGCCGGTCGCGATCACGCAATACGCTTTCTTCGCACGCTCATAGAACGCGAAGCGTTCGACAGAAGCAAACGGCGTGGCACGGCCTTCGGCCGCATCGACTTCGCTCTGTGCTTCGCGTTGCACGGCGGGAAGCGCGTTTGCGTCGCCGACGACTTCCATGCGCTCGGCGGGATGATCGACAAAACTGTCCAGCGGAAATACCGACAGCACCGCGCGGATCGCGCGCGGCGCATCCACGCCGTCGAGTCGCAGCACGTGGCCGAGAACGGTCTGGCGCGCGACGGAATCGGCGGGGAAATTGGCATCGCAGATCACGACTTCGTCACCGTGGCCCATTGCGCAAAGCGCATGCAGGATGTCGGCGTTCAGCAGCGGATCGAGATTCTTGAGCATTGTGTCTCCTTCAGTTGAGCGGCCTCGCTGTCGTGCGAGGTCAAGCGCTCACGATTCTATTTCTTCTGCTTCTACTGCGGATTCGCCCTCGGTGCGTCCGGGTCAGGACTCAGTCGCCATAGGGAATCCAGATGTTCTTTACCTGCACGGCTTGCCGCAGGAACGGCAAGCCTTCCGCCACGTTCGAATCGAACCAGTCGAATACGCGGCCATGATCCACGAACGTGCGCTTCAGGTTGCCAACGGACTCACGTTCCACCATCGCCGATACATCCGCGCCGCCGAACGACCAGAGCGCGTCGACATCGTCATGCTTCGCGAGCGTCGAGGCCAGCGGCTTGCGCTCGCCCGTGACGATGTTCAGCGCGCCCGCCGGCACGTCCGACGTCTCGACCACCTGATAAAAATCCGTCGCCATCAGCGGGCAAGTTTCGCTCGGCACGGCCACCACGCGATTGCCCAATGCAAGCGCCGGCGCAATCAGCGAAACGAGGCCCAGGAGCGGCGCTTCGTCCGGACACACCACGCCGATCACGCCGAGCGGTTCGTGCATTGCGAGCGCCACGCCTTTGAGCGGCGGCGAATGCACCGCGCCATCGAACTTGTCGGCCCACGCGCCGTAAGTGAACAACCGCGTGATCGATGCCTCGACTTCGCGGGCAGCAAGCGCCGAAGACACGCCGGTTCGCGCCACGAGTTGCCGCGCGAATTCGTCCGAACGCGCCGACAGGTTTTCCGCGAGGTAATACAGCACTTGCGCGCGGTTGTGCGTGCTCGCTTGCGACCACTTTCCCGCGCCGCGCGCGGCAGCCACCGCATTGCGCACGTCCTTGCGGCTGCCCTCGCCGACCTCGCCCACGATATTGCCCGACGGCGCATGCACGAGCCGCGTATAACCGCTATCCGGCCGCACCTGCTTCCCGCCGATAAACAATTTCGCCGTGCGATCCAGCGCGCTGACGTTGCTTTCCGAAGCAGGACCAGAAGCGGACACGGACGCGGCGGCCTGCGCAGAAGCAGCAGTGCGGACGGCCAGCTTAGACCACGCACGCGGCTTCAGATACTCGTAAATCCCCTCGCGTCCGCCTTCGCGACCGAAGCCCGATTCGCGATATCCGCCGAAGCCCACGCCCGCGTCGAAGAGATTGGTCGCGTTGATCCAGACCACGCCGCATTCCAGACGCGGCGCAATATCGAGTGCGCGGCCAATGGTCTCGCTCCACACGCTCGCGGCGAGCCCATAGCGCGAATGATTCGCCAGCGCGACGGCTTCGTCGGGCGTGCGAAAGCTCATGGTCACGAGCACGGGCCCGAAGATTTCGTGTTGCGCCAGCGTGGACGACGGCGCGACATTAGTCACCAGGGTCGGCGGATAGAACGCGCCTTCATCCGGCATCCGCACGCCTTTGGGCTGATGAATCTCGCAGCCTTCCTCAACCCCGCGCGCCACCAGCGACTGAATGCGTTCGAGCTGGACCGTATCGACAATCGCGCCCATGTCGATGCCCTTGTCGAGCGATGGCCCCACGCGCAGCGTATCCATGCGGCGCTTCAGCTTGTCGATGAACCGCTTTTCCACGCCTTCCTGCACGAGCAGCCGCGAACCCGCGCAACATACTTGTCCCTGGTTGAACCAGATCGCATCGACGACACCTTCCACCGCGCTGTCGAGATCGGCGTCATCGAAGACGATGAAAGGCGACTTGCCGCCCAGTTCCAGCGTCAGCGATTTACCCGATCCCGCGGTCACCACGCGAATCTGCTTGCCGACTTCGGTAGAACCCGTGAACGCAATCTTCGCCACGCGCGGATGCTCGACCAGCGCGGCGCCCGTGCGGCCGTCGCCCGTGACCACGTTCAGCACGCCCGCGGGCAAACCCGCGCGCGCCGCCAGTTCGGCGAACAGCAACGCGGTGAGCGGCGTGTATTCGGCCGGCTTCAGCACCACGCAATTGCCGAGCGCAAGCGCGGGCGCGATCTTCCACGAGAGCATCAGCAGCGGAAAATTCCACGGCACGATCTGGCCGATCACACCCAGCGGCGCCCACTCGGCGAACTCGCGGTCCTGCAATTGCGCCCAACCCGCGTGATGCAGGAAATGCCTTGCCACAAGCGGTATGTCGATGTCGCGCGACTCGCGGATCGGCTTGCCGTTATCGAGCGATTCGAGCACGGAAAAAAGGCGCGCATTGCGCTGGACCATCCGCGACAACGCATACAAATGACGCGCACGGCCCGCGCCGCCCAGCGCCTGCCACGCAGGCAACGCACGTTCGGCGGCATCGACCGCCGCATCGACATCCGCCTGATCGCCTTGCGCAATGCTTGCAAGCAACCGCCCGGTAGCGGGTTCCGTGGAGTCGAAGCGCTCGCCGGCTGACGGCTCGCGAAACGCGCCATCGATGAAATGACCCAAGCCGTTCGCATGCTGGTCCAGCCACGCGCGCGCGGCGCCATCGTCTTCCGGTGCAGGTCCGTAATCCATCGAGGAGAAGTAGTCGGCTACGCTCATTGGGAGCTCATGTAAGAGAGTGATGCGGAGAATTCAGGCGAATGTCATGCCACAGGATGCCGGTGAAAAGCCGAATACCGGCCAGTCACGTGATGCTCGAGTTGCCGTTCTATATCGGCGAGCAGGCTCGACGCGCCGATTCGAAACAGCTCCGGTTCGAGCCATTCGCGGCCGAGTTCCTCTTTCATCAGGATCTGGTATTCGAGCACCGACTTGGCCGTGGACACGCCGCCCGCAGGCTTGAAGCCGATCATCACGCCGGTGCGCTCGAGGTATTCGCGAATCATGCGCACCATGACGAGCGAGACGTCGAGCGTGGCGTTCACGCCTTCCTTGCCCGTCGACGTCTTGATGAAGTCGGCGCCGGCCATCATGCAGACCATCGACGCCTTGGCGATGTTCGACAGCGTGCGGATATCGCCCGTTGCGAGAATCGCCTTGATATGCGCCGGGCCGCATGCCGCGCGAAAATCGCGCATTTCGTCGTAGAGGGCTTGCCAGTTGCCCGTCAGCACGTGTTCGCGCGTGACGACAATATCGATTTCCGCCGCGCCGTCTGCAACAGACGCCTCGATTTCCTTCAGCTTCAGCGGGTGCGGAATCAGGCCAGCGGGAAATCCCGTCGATACCGCCGCGACCGGAATGCCGCTGCCGTGAAGCGCCGCGACCGCGGTCGCAACAAAGCGGTGATACACGCACACCGCGCCGGTTGTAATGCCGGGCGGCATGCCGAGCGCTTCGAGCAGGTCGTCGCGCACCGGGCGGCGTGCCTTCGCGCACAGGCGTTCCACGCGCGCGGCGGTATCGTCGCCATTGAGCGTGGTCAGGTCAATGCACGTGATTGCCTTCAGCAGCCACGCGGCCTGCGCGTCCTTCTTGACGGCGCGGCGCGTGCCGAGCGTACTGACGCGCCGGCCGACCGCCGATTGATTCACGCGCAAACCGTCGATCCACGACAGATCCAGCGGCACGCCGGGATTGCGCTCGGCATGGCCGGCTTGAGGTTTTCCGCGCAACGGAACGACAGATTGGGAGGCGACATCGAGCATGAGTAGGGCCGGTTGTGCAACGCACAACATTTTCCGGTTAATCGATACAGCATTCTAACATTATGTTGTTACGATCATAACATCCGGGAATACGCGTACATGCGCTTCGTTTTCTCGGCGGAGCGGCCCGGAATCGCACGCCAACAATTCATCGGAATCAGCCAGAAATCGTCAAGATTGTTCTCGCGGTTAGAATCGTGTATCAAAGGCGGATCGTCGGCGCGTGATACACACCGACACGGCGCTGCCGCCGAGGAGAGTTTGATGGACGCATTGCCACCCGAAGAAACCATCCGCAGCGCAGTAGACCGGTCGGTAAGCCGCTTGCGACTGCAGCACGAAATCGCCGTCCAGTTCGCGACCTCCGTCCTGCGCCTGCACAACGCCGACGCACTGCTCGACGAAGCGTGCAAGGCGGTATCGGCGGGATTGCATTCGCGCTTTGTCAAAGTCCTGCGTTATCAGCCGGAAAGCCAGACCTTCGTGCTGGAAGCGGGCGTGGGCTGGGACCCGGCGGATATTGGCACGACCGAACTGAGCGCGGACGACGCCAGTCCCGCCGGCCACGCTTTCACGAGCGGGCAGCCGGTGCTCTCCAATCACCTGGGCGCGGAACACCGCTTTCGCACGCCCGAACTGCTGACCCGCCATGGCATCAAGCGCGCCATCAACGTGCCGATTCGCGGCATTCCGGAAACCTTCGGGGTGCTGGAAGCCGACAGTTCCGACGACGAAGACTTCAGCGAAACCGACATTGTTTTCCTGGAAGCCATCGCGAATGTGATCTCAATGAGCCGCGAGCGCCTCGTGGCCGAATCCCAGACGGACGCCGACGAACTGTTTTCCACCAGCGTGCTGAACGCGAGCACCGATTGCATTCAGGTGCTGTCGCTGGAAGGCGGTGTGGAGTTCATGAACGACAACGGGCTCGCGGCGTTGAGTATCGACGACTTCGCGGACATTGGCGGCACGCATTGCCTGGACCTCTGGCCCGAGGAGCAGCGCGGCAAGGTTCTGCACGCGCTGGAGGCGGCGGCGCGAGGCGAACCCACGCGCTTCGAAGGCCCCTGCCCGACCTTCACCGGCGATGCGCGCTGGTGGGACGTGTCGGTCTCGCCGATCCGCGATACCGACGACCACGTCAAACGCGTCGTGCTCACCATGCGCGACGTGACCGAGCGGCACGAGAATGAAGAGAAGCTTGCCGCGCTGGTGTCGAGCCAGGAAATCCAGTTGGGCAACTCCGCGCTGATGATGAAGGAAGTGCACCACCGCGTGCGCAACAGCCTGCAACTCGTGCAGACGCTGCTCGCGCTCCAGGCGAACCTTGCAGGCGACAAATCCGTCACCATGCAGTTGCAGGCCGCCGCCACGCGGGTGCGCACTGTCGGCTCCGTGCACCATCGGCTCTATCAGGACGATGGCGCCGAAGCCACGGACGCAACCAGCTACTTGCGCGGGCTGACCGCCGACCTGGCCGAACTCGTCGCCGACCGGGAAGTCATCCTCGAAGGTGAATCTGTTGTGTTGCCTGCCGCGCGCCTCGCGCCGCTCGGGCTTGTCACGGCTGAACTCGTGACCAATGCGCTCAAATACGGCCGCGGCAAGGTGCGCGTCAAGCTTGAACGCACGAGCGACGCTGTGTTGCTCGCAGTCGAGGACGAAGGCGACGGGTTTCCGAACGACTTTCCGAAACCGCAAGGCACGGGTCTCGGCATGCGGCTGGTGACGACCTATGCCGGCAAGGGAGTGGGCGCCGTGACGGTCGATCGAAACGTGCCTTATAGCCGGATTGTGGTGAGATTCGCGCCGGGTTGAAGCCGGGTTGAAAGCAGTTTATCAAGCAATTACATTTCGATTAAATCAGCCATTCGATTAAATCCGGCTCAACATAATCGGCCACCATAATCGGCCATTTAATACCAGATCGCATATCAGACATACAAATCGATACAGCACGCCGTTTTACCGGATGTTAAGCTGAGGCCGATCAAGTATCTGCGTCGCCGTTGCGCATTCCCAGGAAGATTGGCTTACCGATCTGCAGCCCGGGCGGCGATCCTTGCCGTTCGGCATTCGCTCGCGACGATCCTTTCGAATCAGTCCAACCGGATACGTGCATATGACCAAGATCAGCAACCAGGACAGCAGGCAGTCGAATGAGTCGCGCACGAAAATCCTGATGTGCCCATTCACCAACTACACCAATCGCTATATAGAGATACAGAAAAATCTATTCACCGAGATTGGCTACGAGGTCATGCCCCTTTCAGTCAAGGGTTTGCTGCAAGGCGGATTCGCCCAGCTATTCAAACCGGACAACGTACTGGTGTTTCACTGGCTCGAATACCGGCCATTCAAGCGGGAAAAAGGCCGCGCCCAGTTCAGCGTCTCGGGCAGCCTGCTTTTCGCTTTCTATTGCACGCTGATAACCGTTGCAAGAGCGAAGACGGTGTACTTTGTGCATGACCACGTGGTTCACGACACAACCGGCTTCAACAGGCGGCTCGCCAAGCGCGTCATGTCGTTCATTCGCGGACTGGCCGATTTCCGTGTGGTCCATGCGCCGAACTTCGAAGAGAAATACAACGCCACGTATCTCCCACATCCGCTCTACTGGGATGCGCCGGGTCAATCGCCGACCGTGCCGAAGAAAGACAGCGGCAAGCCATTGTTTTCGCTGCTCGGCGTGATCCGTCCTTATAAGCAAATCGACGCCGTTCTGGAAAACTGGCCCAGCGAATGCAATCTGCTTATCGCCGGTCTGGGCACCGAGGCGTATCTCGCGACGCTCAACGAAATTCTCGACAGACGGTCGCTGCGAAGCGCCGTAAATCTGGACGCCAAGTTCCTGTCGGATGCCGAGTTCGCGCAAGACGTCGTCAACACGGACGTGATCATCCTGCCGCACGCGGCCGATTCCATGCTGGTGAGCGGCGCCTTTTTCGAGGCAATCGGACGCGTGCCGCTCGTGATCTCGCGCTCGACGCCCTTCATGAAATGGGCGGCCAACAAGTTCGACAACGTCCGTCTCTTCGACGACATCAGCGAACTTCCCGGCATCGTGCGCGCGATCAGCGATTCCTGGCCGGCGGCGGCTCAAAGCTCCGCCAACACCCTCGCCACCGATGAGTTCGGCTGGCGCGCATGCCACAGGCGCTATGAGCAGTTCTTCGAGTCGGTCGTCGGGCGACGCAAAGTGGCCGAGGAGCCCGTGGCGGAGTAACGCGCGGCAGTGCCTAGATCACGTTCTTTTGCCGAAGCAACTCGATAGTCTCTCCCGGTACATTCCAGTCGCGGAGAATCGCTTCGCTGTGCTGTCCCGGACTCGCGGGCGGCGCGCTCACTTCGGGCGCGGTGCGGCTGAATCGCGGCGCGGGTCCCGGCTGCGTCACGCCATCGATATCAACAAACACGCCGCGCGCCCGGTTATGCGCGTGCAGCGGCGCTTCGTCCATGTCGAGAACCGGCGCGAAACACACGTCTGTGCCTTCCATCAACTCGCACCACGCCTGCCGTGGTTTTGTCGCGAAGATGGCGGCGATCTTCGTTTTCAACGCTGGCCATTTGCTGCGGTCCATGTGATTGTCGAACTCGGGATCGTGGATATCGCAGAGCTTGAGCAGCAGCGCGTAGAACTGCGGCTCGATCGATCCCACCGATACGAACTTGCCGTCCGAGCACGCGTACGTAGTGTAGAAATGCGCGCCGCCAGCAAGCATGGCCGAGCCGCGTTCGCCCGTCCATGCACCGAACGCCTTGTAGCCGTAGATCATCGCGCCAAGCAGCGCCGAGCCCTCGACCATGGCCGCGTCGACGACCTGTCCCTGCCCCGAGCCTCGCGCCTCCAGCAGCGCGCACAGCACGCCGAACGCGAGCATCATCCCGCCCCCGCCAAAGTCCCCCAGCAGGTTCAGCGGCGGCACCGGCGGCGCGCCGGCGTGGCCGATCTCGTGCAGCATGCCGCTCATCGCGATGTAGTTGAGGTCGTGGCCGGCGGCGTTGGCGAGCGGCCCGTCCTGGCCCCAGCCGGTCACGCGTCCATAGACGAGCTTCGGATTGCGCCCGAGACATATGTCCGGTCCAAGCCCGAGCCGCTCCATGACGCCGGGGCGAAATCCTTCGATCAACGCATCGGCCTGACCGATCAGATGCAGCGCCAGTTCGCGCCCTTCCGGTTGCTTCAGGTCGAGAGCCAGGGAGCGACGCCCGCGCGCCATCACGTCGAACCGGGTGCCCTGCATGGGATAAGGCGTCGCGCCGCTTGCCGGTTTCCGGTCGATGCGAATGACTTCAGCGCCCATGTCGGCGAGCATCATGGCGGCGAACGGGCCGGGACCGAGCCCCACCATTTCGACCGCGCGAATCCCCTTCAGCGGCCCGCTCATGTCCTAAGCCCGGCGATCAGCACGCAAATGACTGGCGATTTCATATCGATTTATCCTTGGAGTGTCTGCAAGAAAAAGCGCATTGATTCAAGAGACTCAATAGACTCTACACCTCGCGCAGTCGATTTAATTGCGGCCGGCACCATCGAATAGAATTGGAAACTGATGTGCTGCTCAAGCAGTACGAAGACCAGCCAGCGGTCCGCGATCATCCATGGGGAGTCTGCTAATGCGTCTTCAGCCATTCGGGCGTGCGAGCCTTGGCGCCGCTTGCGTGCTTTTGTGTTTATCGGGGCAAGTGCAGGCGCAACCCGCCAGCGGCACGGCGCCGGCGCCTGCGGCCGAACTGGCCGTGACGCCCAATTTCACCGGCGACGACCCCGTGGCCGTCAGGGACGCGCTTGCCAGGAAACTCACACCCGGCAAGACACGCACGTTCGCTCATCGCGTGGAAGACCTGATCGGCACGGCGCTGCCCAAGACGCTCCACGATCCCGTGCTGACAGACGCGAATCTGGCCCGCGATCTCGCGTTCGTGGTGCCGGCGCCGTATGGCATCAGGTATCGCGCAAAAGTCCATGTCATGACCGTCGACGTAGACCTCTCGGACAGCGATCATCCCGATGCCATCGTGCTGAAAAAAACCATCATGGGACCGGGCGGGCGGAAGCTGGTCATCGCGGCGGAGGCGAAGGCGAAGGGATACATCCAGAACGTCGATGTGATCGAACTGGACATTACTGCGGCCAAGCGCAACAAGACCACGGTACGCGGGCGCTTTGTGTTGCCGGAAGCAGAGTTCGAAGCCGCGGGCGACGGCGATCTTGCGCTTGTGCTGATTTGCCGGGTCGTGCCGCCTTATCTGACCGAGACCGTCGAGCATAGCGATCCAACCAACGAAGAACCCACCGACATCACCACGCGCACCGCGACGCTGCATGCGCATGTTGGCGATGTGTGGCTCATCAATCGCGAGAAAGGCGTGGTGCTCGCGAAGGGACTGCATGTCGTGAAGTGATGGCGCGCGAACGCCCTGGAGACGTTAAACAGCCTTCAATCGCAGCGCGCAAGCTCGCGCCGTTCGGCATTTTGCAACGGAAATCCCGCGAATGCGCACTTCATCAGCGCGGGTAACGCCGCGTCTGGATCCGGATCGCGATCGGCGTGCGTGACGCTGACCCGATACACCGTCGCCCCGCTCGCGCGTCCCACAAATTGAACCGTCAGCGCGTGCACGTATCGCTTGCGCCCAAAGAATCCCGGCGGCGCTTCAGTGTCGCCGCACGCGCTTTCGGACGCCGCCGCCAAACACGCGGCCTGAACCCGGACGCGCTGTGGGCGGGTCGCGTAGCCAAGCTCGATCAGATAGTCGGCGTTGTCCGTGGATGCGGGCCGCAGACCCTGGGCCGTCATTGCGTCATCGAGTAACCGGGCAGCATTGCTGTCCGCCCCCGCCTGCAATTGAAGCGCATAAGTCATCGCGGCGCTGTCCGTGGAAAAAGCGCTTTCGCGATATGCGCTGACGCGCACCGGTTGCTCGCCCGCGCAGCCGCCCAGCAACGCGAGAAGAAGCACAGCGCCTGACATTGATCGTAGTTTCACTTTGCTCCTCGAATTCGTTATGGCTCGACGGCGTGCGTGCGCAGCGTGATCGTCACGGTCGTGCCCATGTTCAGGCCGCTTTCAATCGCGATGTCGCCCGCGTGACGGCTGACCACGGTCTTGACGAACGCCATGCCAAGACCGGTGCCATCGCTCGCGGGCTGCCCGGCGGCGTGAAAACGGCGAAAGCGCTCGAAGAGATGCGCCTGCTGTTCGCGCGCAATCCCGTAGCCCTGATCGCGGACCACGCAGATCACAGCCTCGGGCGTCGCCCTGACGATGCAATCCACGCGCGTCGCGGGCGGGCTGTATTTGACCGCGTTGCTGAGCAGGTTGATCAGCGCGCGCGTCATCAGGGAACGGTCGGCCAGCACCCAGAAGTGTTCGCCCTCGCAGCCGCATCGCACATCGATATGCTTGGCATTGGCCTGCGGCCAGATCTCGTCGCTGGCATCGATGGCAAGTTCGTGCAGGTTCAAAAGTTCCATCTGGTAATGCTGCGACTCGGCGCGCGCCAGTTGCACGAAGTCATCGGCGAGTGCGAGGGAGCGGCGCGCGTAGCGTTCAACGCGCGCGATCAGGTCCACCGCGCGCGGCGAATCGAGATGCGGCCGCTCGGTTTCGAGCAGCGCCAGGATGGATGCCTGCGGCGAACGCATGTCGTGCGACAGCAGGTGCAGCATGTCGTCGCGCTGGCGTTCGGACGCGTGCAGCGCGGTGATATCGATCCAGCTTGCAATCCATCCCGGCAATCCGCCCGTACTGGTCGTGCAGGGCGCGTAGCGCAGCATGTGATCGCGGCCACGGCGGTCGCGCACTTCAATGCCGCGCGTCATCACATCCGCATGGCCGCTCACGCGAGGATCGAGGACAGCAGGCCATGAAACGTCGCGGCTGGTTTCATCGACGAGGCGCACGAAATGGAACGTGCTGAACATGTCCATGATGGACATGTCGGTGAAATGCATGGGGCCAAGCTGGAAGCGCGCGGGGTCGTTGACCAGCAGGATGCGTCCTTCGTGATCGCAGACCACGATGGGTTCCGGCAGGCTGTTCAGACTGTCCCAGATGAATTGCCGCATGTTGCGCTGGCGTTGCACGGCCTCGCGCGTGAGTCCGATCAGCCGTTCGAGCACGTCGCCGGCCGCGCCCTGCGCTTTTTGATCGGACCCGGGCAGCAGGTTCGGTTCGGCGGCAAGCAGGCGCAGTTCCTGGCCGAGATAGGACATGGCGACTTCGAGACGCCGCCAGCTCCACAGCAAATAGATCAGCACAAGGCCGCCGAGCGCGGGAACCGGCGACAGCCAGCACGAGCGCGCATACATCAGCGCGGCGCTCGCGACGAGGCTGGCGAGCGCGAGCCCGATTGTCAGTATCAGCGACTGGAACGGCGACATCACCAGCAAGCCGCCCAGCAACAGCACGATGGGCAGGACATTGGCCCACGCGGCGGCGTGATCGTCCATGGGTTCGATGGCGCTGTCATTGAGCAGCGCGTCGAGGATCGTCGCGTGGATATCGACACCCGGCAATTCGCCGACAGCGCCGGATATCGGCGTGGCAAAACGGTCGCGCAATCCGGCGGCCGTTGCGCCGACAAGCACGATCTTGCCCGCGAAGAACTCGGGCGGCGCCTGGCCGCGCATTGCGGATGCAAACGACACGCGCGGGTATTCGACCGATGCACGCGAGAACGGAATCATCATTCGATGTGCGCGCTTGAGGTCATCGGCGGGAGCGGCTTCCTTTCTTTGCATGCCGGGGAGCAGCGCACGCGGCCCGCGCAACGCCCGGTACACCGGCACCATCAGCCCCGGCCACCACGCGCGGCCGCTGCCTTCGAAGAGCGAGACGCTTCGCGCAATGCCGTCGCGGTCGACATCGAGATCGATATGCCCAATGCCCGCGGCGGCATCGCGCAGCGCTGCAACCGGTTCGACGGCGGCCGGCGCGCTCTGGTTGACCGGCTGGCGATCGACCAGCAATGGCAGATAGGTCGGCACGCGTTTCATTGCGTTGGCGAAAGCGGCGTCGCCGGGCGATGACTCCGTGAACAGCACGTCGTAAGCAATGGCGCGCGGCTTCGCTTTCGCGATCTGCTCCAGCAGCGCCGCGTGCGTGTCGCGCGGCCACGGCCAGCGCCCGAGTTCGGCGATGCTTTCGTCGTCGATAGCAACGATCACGATGTCCCGCGCCGCCTCGCGTTTCGAATGCAGCAGCAGCTGGTCGTAGAACAGGAAGCTCGCGCGCTCCGTCAGCGGGCTGACGACGCCATGAACCACGGCCGCAATCCCGATTGCGCCGATCAGCGTCCATTCGAGCAAAAACCGCTTGCCCGTCGACGGACCTGGCCTGCGCCGGTTATGAAAAGGAAGGCGCCATGGCATGCGTCGCGCCTATCGCGTCTGGTTGAACGAATGGATTTCGCCGGGAACCGAGACGACGCGGCCGTTCTCGAAGACATCGACACCGATGCTCCAGTAGTACGTGCCCGGCGCCAGATGCGCGACTGACATGGCGCCGCCGGCTACATCGAGCAGATCGACAAGCGGCGCGCTCAGGTCGGCGTGCGTGGACAGGACGAACCGATACCGCGCGCCGGGTGACGCGCTGTCCACGTGCCAGCGAAACGCATAGCCGCCGCTTTCGGTCGGCGCGGCGCTGGGGTTGGTGGTATCGACGCGGCGGATGAACGTGAACACTTGCGGCAAGCCGTCTATGCCTTGCCGGTCCGTGGCGGACACGCGCACGAAGTAGTTGCCATCCGGAATGTCGTCGAAGGCCACGTGCCGGCCAGTCGAACGCTGGTCACGCAGCAGGTCGAGGAAACCGGCGTCGGCGGCGATCTCCGTGCGATACGCGCTGGCGCCATCGACCGGCGTCAAGTCGAATTCGACCTGCGCGAAACGCTGCAGCCTGTCCGGTTCCACAATATCGGGCGCACCCAGCAGCGGCACCGGAGCGCCCGCGGTTGCGCCCGTGAGCGTGACGTTGCCATAGCCCGCCACGACCACCGTCTCGGCGTCGCCCGGAAGCGGTTGCGGCGTGGCCGAACCATCCGGCGAACTGTCCACGCCGATCTTGCCCGCGAGCACTTCGACCGTCGTGGCGTCCTGCTGTGCCAGATAATTCACGCGAAAACGCGTGCCGCGCACGCCCGCGACCACTGAAGGCGAGGTGACGCGGAACGAATCGCGCGGATTCCTGAGCGGTGTGACATCGGTCGTGACTTCGCCTTGCTTGAGGTCGAAGCGCCGCTCGACCGCGCCCGTGAGGAGCGTCTTGCGCAAGCGCGCGATCCGGATCCGGCTGCTCGATGGCAACACGACGTGCGATCCGTCAGGCAGTGTCATCGATACGAATGCGTCGCGGCCCGTGCGGACTTCGTCGCCCTCTTGCAGCAACGCGCCGGCGCCGACCGGGATGAATGGCACGCCCGGCGCCGTGCTTTTTTCGACGCTGCCGCGCACCGCCTCTACCCGCGCGGTCAGCGACACCTGCCTGAGGCGCGCGGTCGGCATGGCAAGGCGAGAATTGACCTGCAAACGGCGCGGATTCGCGACGTAATTGAGATCGCGCAAAAGCCGCCAGTCGTCAGGACTCTCCATGTACCGGTCAGCGAGCGTGTAGAGCGAATCGTCGGACTGCACCACGTACGGCGTAATGTCGGGCGGCATGCGCTTCGCGTGCGCGGGATGCACGCAAAGGACGATGGCGGACACCATCGCGGCGGCGCGCCCGGTTTGACTGAACCCATTCACGACGAATCATTCCCCCACTTTTTCCAGCCGGTAGCCGTAGCTATAAATCGGCGTGATGCGGTAACCGTTTTGAGGCCGCAACACCAGCTTGGAGCGGATCTGCGACACGTGTGTATCGATGGTGCGCGAGGGAATGTCGACATCTTGCCGCCACACCGACTCGCGAATATGCGTGCGCGATAACGGCCGCGACAGGTTGCGAAACAGCAGCAGCGCCAGTTCGAATTCCTTTTGTGTCAGCGCGACCGTTTCGCCATTGACCGCGGCGAGTTGAGTGGCGATATCGAATCTATAAATGCCGTAGGTCTCATGCGCCGCGTCTTTTTGCTGCAGATAAATCCGGCGCAGCAACGCCTCCACGCGCGCGAGCAGCACGGGCGGCGAAACCGGCTTGAGAATGTAGTCGTCGGCGCCGGCGTTGAGCATCTTGACGATATCGCTTTCCAGGCTGCGGCTTGTCAGGAACAGAACCGGCAAATTCGTGGTGAGATTTTGCCTGATCCATTTCAGCACAATGTCTCCCGGCATTTCCGGCATGTTCCAGTCCAGCAGCAACAGGTCGAATGGCTGGCGCCTGAGTTCATGAATCAGGCTCTTGCCGTCCGTGAATAGCTGACACACATGCCCCGCCGAGGTCAGTGTCTGAGCCACGTATTCCGTCTGGCTCAGGTCGTCGTCCAACACGCAAATCCGCATTGCCTGATTCCCCGTTGAATAATCCAGACCGTCTTTTGCTAACCGTTCGAGTCGACTTGCCAAATACGTAAGGCGTTAATTTTTTCAGTCTAAAACCTGTCCGGCGTTTTATTATACTTTTTAACGGCTATTTATCGCATTTTGAATCAGCATCTTGTCGAGGCTTTTCATTACGTGGTCCCACGCTGCCGCTGAATAATCCTCTCTCGCCTTTGCACACATGCGCGCGAACGTCATCAACCGCCGTGCTGTTTGTTCGCAATGGGTCAGCGGAATCGGACCGTCCTCATCACTATTCAAGCCTGAAAACAGATCCCGGGAGGGTTCCACCGACCGGTTTAACGCGTCAAGCTTTTTGCGCAGAATATCGGCCAGCCAGGGCAACTCATCCGCGCATGAATCCGCATATGCCTCGACAGCCGCGCGTGCGTGGCGGTCGGCTTCAAGATCCAGTGTCAGCCGGCGCAGGCCGCTGGCGGCTTGGCCAGGCCGGATCGGCGACTTCAACGCAACCGGACCTCCGCTTGATTTGCACAACATTGCTAGCCCCCCGGCCTTTGTTCTCGATGGAATGTCGATTTAATCGCGTTCAGCAAGTCCGCTCAAAAGGGATTGCACCGCGTCGCGCTGCATATGGCTCAGACCGCAATCCCGTAACGTCATCAAGCGGTTTCGCCAATACCGCGCCTGGAAAATCGCGCCATCGGCGCTTAAGCGGACGCAGCGAAACATTACAGTCCGGATATGCGTTATTTCAGCATCGATAATACTCGACGCGTGATTTCCCTGGTAAAGCCTTTTGCTTTTCACAGATATCCCCGAGCTGACGTTTTGATCGCTTCATGGTCGGCCTCCCACGCGCTGGATTAAACAGTTCTCCGAATTGGGAACAAAACTTCTATTGCGTTTTCGATACGCCACTCTACCGCCGATGACTCGCGATTTAAGCGTAGTTTTCACTATTTAACAGTTCGCGCGGCGGCCTATCCCGGGCTGTCCCCTAGCGACCTGCCGGCTCCTGGCGCTTACACTTTCGCGGCTGCGGATTGCCGCTTTCATCGACTTACAAACCATCCATGACTCTCATGAAATCGTTCTTGCTGAAGCTGTCTGCGTGTGCGTTCATCGGCTTGACGGCCGCCATTTCAGCGCAGGCCGCCGAATTACACGTAATGAGTTCAGGCGGCTTCACTGCCGCCTACAAGATCCTCGGGCCGCAATTCGCGGCGACGAGCGGCAATACGCTCGACACGGCGCTCGGCCCGTCGATGGGGAAAGCGCCCGAAGCCATTCCAAACCGGCTGGCGCGTGGCGAACCCGCCGATGTCGTCATCATGGTCGGCTATGCGCTCGATGACCTGATCAAGCAAGGCAAGGTCATTCCGGGTTCACGCGTCGAGCTTGCAGACTCGCCTATTGGGATGGTTGTGCGTACTGGCGCGCCGAAACCGGATATCGGCACGATCGATGCATTGAAAGACACGCTGCTGCATGCGAAGTCCATTGCTTACTCGGACAGCGCCAGCGGTGTGTACATACAGAACGAGTTGTTCAAGCGGCTCGGGATCGAGGACCAGATTCGACCGAAGGCGACCATGGTCCCGAAGATTCCGGTGGCGTCAGTGGTTGCAACGGGTGAATACGAGGTTGGCTTTCAGCAGGTGAGCGAACTGCTGCCCGTGCCAGGCGTGACGTTTGTGGGCAAGATCCCCGGCTCGGTGCAATCGGTCACGCGCTTCGCCGCAGGCATTCCGGTGGGCGCGCAGCATCCGGCCGAGGCAAAGGCGCTGCTTCAGTATCTGGCGTCGCCCGCTGCGTTGCCCGTCGTGAAGCAGACGGGGCTCGACCCGGTGGCCTCGCATTGATGAATGCATGCGGGGGGTCATTGTGCGGCTCTAGAAGCCAAGCATGGTGCGCCTTTAGTCCGCCGCAAGCTCACGCACGCGCGGAATGACTTCCAGTGCGAAGCGGCGCATATCGGTTTCGAAGGGCTGGAATTGCAGCATGAACAATTCGATCCCCGCCCGATGAAATGCCACGATGCGCTCGGCAACCGTCGCGTAGCTTCCAACCAGACCCGCCGCCGTGCCGCCGTTCGTTCCCACGCGCGCCGACTTGCTGAAGGTCTGGTGCATGACCGTTTTCGGATCGCTGTTCTGCTTCACGATTTCGCGCAACGGCGCATCCTTCGCGGCGAGTTCGAACAGATGATCGAGATGATCCTGCGCTTCTCTTTCGGTCTCGCGCGCGATCACAAACGCCGATAACCCAAACCGCAACGCCGCGCCTGTGCGCTCGCGCGCGGCGACATCGGCTATGAGATGCTGCACGTCCGCAAGCGGCTGGCCGTTGATGAACCAGACGTCGCCTTTGTCGGCAACCAGCGCGCGGGCCGGTTCGGACTCGCCGCCCACGTAGATTCGCGGACGCTCGCGGTACGCGCTCGCGGGCCGCAGCAGGTAGTCCTCGACATCGAAATGCCGGCCCTTGAACGTGGTTCGCTCGCCGCGCAAGAGCGAACTCACCACGCTGATCCATTCGTGGCCATACGCATAGCGCTCGTCATGCTCGGCAAAGCCGATGCCCGCCTTCGCCAGTTCCGGACGGTTCCATGCGTTGACCAGATTGAGCGCAAAGCGCCCGCCGCTGATCTCCTCGATCTGCAGCGCCATTTTCGCGAGCACGACCGGGTGATAGAGATACGGCTTGATTGCCGTGATGATCTCGATACGCCGGGTCAGCGCCGCGATCGCCGCCGAGGCCGTCCACGCTTCGAGCTGGTCGAGCTTTTCATCGTGCGGATTGATGGTGTGCTGCGCAATCAGCGTGGCGTCGAAGCCGAGACGCTCGGCTTCCAGAATCAGTTCGCGGTTGCGGGTCCAGGAGGCGTCGTAGGGTTCGTCGGGATCTTGAAGTGCTGCGCGGCTACCGTGGACAAGCGCCCAGATGCCAAAGCGGGGAGGATTCGCGGACATGTGAAGCCGAAAGGGAAAGTGTCGGGGCATGATGCGTGGCGCGGCGGGCGCCGGTCAACGAAGCGCTTTTACTTTTTTCTTCTTTGCATTTCACGTCCCGCACTAACGGCAGATCCGAGTCTGCGAGAACGCTCGCGCCCGGGTGTTAATATCGACCGCCCGGATTCAAGCCCCAGCCCGCCGATTTCCCGCCCCGGACGAAACGTCCGACCTTCCAGCCCGCTCCTTCGTTCGAAGGCACATTGAAGTGACCCTATAAGTGACTCGACCGCATTCGCCGGCGCATTCCGATGCGTGCGCAGATGACACGCATCGACACATTGTCGACGCGATGCATGAACATGGCTGGTCGGAGCAGGACATCTTCTTGCCGCCGGAACTCACCGTTGCGCTCGCGCTGGAATGTGCGGCGCTGGCGACCGCTGGAACCTTGACGCTCGCGCGGGTCGGCCAGGGCGCGGCGCGCACGCTGCAACCCGAAATACGCGGCGACCGGATCCAATGGCTGCAAGCGGGTCAGTCCAAAGCCTGCGACCAGTATCTGGCGATCATGGAAACGCTGCGGATCGCGCTGAATCGCGGGCTGTTCCTGGGACTCGACGAATACGAAAGCCACTTCGCGTTCTACACGCCAGGGGCCGCGTACAAGCCGCATCGCGACCGCTTCCGGGACGACGACAGCCGCACCGTTTCAGTCGTCGTCTACTTGAATGCCGCCTGGCTGCCGGAGCACGGCGGTGCGCTGCGGCTGCATCCAGCGGGCTCGCACCCACGTGACATTTCACCTGTCGCGAGCCGGATTGCGGTGTTTCTCTCCGCCGACATGCTGCACGAAGTACTGCCCGCCACGCGCGACCGGTTATCGCTCACAGGATGGTTCCGGCGCCGCGCCTGACCTCCTCCTCTATGAAGGCACCGCATCATGCAAACTGAAAGCTTCATTCCCGGCAAGGATGCATCGCTGGAAACCTCCATTGCCACCATGACGCAGAAGCTTGCGGCGCGCGGCTTTTTCCTCGATGAAAGCTCGTGGCTCAACCCGGCGGAGAACATCTGGTCCGTGCATATGCGCGACCGCGATTGTCCGCTGCTGTTCACCAACGGCAAGGGCGCGTCCGAACTGGCCGCGCGCGCCAGCGCGCTGGGCGAGTTTTTCGAGCGCCTTGGCTGCCATTATTTCTGGACGCACTTCTATCTCGGCGAAACCCGCGCCGCGCGTCCGTTTGTTCATTACCCGCAGGAACGCTGGTTCGCACCCACGGATGATGGTACGTGGCCGAAAGAATTGCTGAATCCGGAATTGCATGCGTACTACAACCCGGATAGCGACATAGACGGCTCAGTGATGGTCGATCTGAACTCCGGCAACGTGGATCGCGGTATCTGCGCGTTGCCTTACACGCGTCTGCGCGACGGCGAAATCACGTGGTTCCCGGTGAACCTGATCGGCAATCTGTATGTCAGCAACGGCATGTCGGCGGGCAACACGAAGCTCGAAGCGCGCACGCAAGCGCTGTCCGAAATCTTCGAGCGCCACGTGAAGTACCGCATCATCAGCGAAGGTCTGTGCCTGCCGGATGTTCCAGAAGACGTGATCGCGCGTTACCCGGGAATTGCTGCCGGCGTGAAGGCTTTGCGCGACGCCGGTTTCGGCATTCTGGTGAAGGACGCGTCGCTCGGCGGCCATTATCCGGTGATGAACGTGACCTTGCTGCATCCGAAGGATCAAGGCGTGTTTCCGAGTTTCGGCGCGCATCCGCGTTTTGAAATCGCGCTGGAACGTGCACTGACCGAGTTGCTGCAAGGCCGGTCGCTCGCGTCGCTGGAGAACTTCCCCGAAGCCGGTTTCGATATGGACGAAATCACCGCGGTCGCAAATCTCGAGATTCACTTCGTGGATTCAAGCGGTGTGGTGAGCTGGGAATTCCTTGGCGAAGAACCCGATTATCAGTTCGCCGACTGGAATTTCAGCACGACCACGCAGGAAGATTACGACTGGTTGTGCGCGTGTATCGCGGCTGAAGACCGTGATGTGTATATCTCCGATTTCGAAGAACTCGATGTCTACGCCTGCCGCATCCTCGTGCCCGGCATGTCGGAGATTTATCCGGTTGAAGACCTGCAATGGGAGAACAACAGCGTGGGCAACGAGATTCGTCCGGCGCTCGTGCGCCTGAACGAACTCGAGGACGACGAATGCCAGAGGCTGCTGGACGATCTCCAGACCATGAATCTCGGCGACGAACGCCCGCTGTGGGAAATTCTCGGGCTGGCCGTTCCGGTCGGGACGACATGGAAGGAACTGCGCGTTGGCGAGTTGAAGACGTTGCTGGCGCTGGCAATAGGCGACAGGGAAGCGGCGCGCGAAGGCTGCGACTGGATCCATCATTACCGGCAGATGAACCATGCGCGCTGGCTGGTGTATCGCTGCGTCGAGGCGTTGCTCAATCTCGATGAACCCGGCGAGTTTGGACGCTCGTTGACGCTGCTGTATGGTGCGCAAACGCTGCGTCAGGCGCAGGCGCTGGTCGACGGCAAGGAGCGTTTCTTCGGCCTTCCCATGCTCGGCCCCGATTTCGAAGGAAGCGCCATCCACGGCACATTGCTCGCCGCCTACGACAAGCTGTTTGCGCCTCAAGCCACACCGCCAGCCACTCATTAAGCACGGCCTGCAAGCATATTCATCGCGCGAATCGATCACTCGTCTTGAAGGTCGCGCGGTGGGTGACCTTCGCCCGCCAGGCGCGTAGCCGCATCGCGCTTGAGCGCCGCGCGGTCGATCTTGTTCGTCGACGCCAGCGGAAACGCCTCGACGAACCACACTTGCCGCGGATGCTGATACGCCGGCGCATGTTCGAGCGCGAACTTTTTCACGGCCTCCGCGCTCAATTGCGCGCCCGGCTTTCTCACGATGAACGCAACGGGCTTCGTACCCTTGATGGCGTCATCCACGGGAATCACGCTCGCTTGCTGAATCAGCGGATGCCGCTCCAGCATCTTTTCCACATCGCCGGGAAAGATGTTTTCGCCGCCCGACACGAACATGTCGTCACGTCGCCCGATGAATGTATAGAAGCCGTTTTCATCGCGGCGAAATACGTCGCCCGAACGATAAAAACCATCGGCCGTGATCGGCGGCGCAAGGTCCGCGCGATTGTGATAACCGTTCATCAGACCGGGACTGCGCATTTCCAGTTCGCCCTCGTCGGCGGGCTGCCCGTTTGTATCGACCAGGCGAAGCTGCACTTGCGGATGCGCCACGCCAACAGCCAGGGGCGGCGTCGGCAAGCCGCCGGGATGCGGGCCGAACACCACGGGACCGCCTTCGGTCGTGCCGTATGCATTGATCACTTTCGCGTTCGGCAACAACGTGTGGATCTGGTCGAGCAACGCGCCGCTGACCGGAGCGGAGCCCATGCGCACGTAACGTACCGACGATAGATCTGTTCGCGAAAGCAGGTCCCGCTCCTGCATCATCATGGCGATCATGGGCGGGACGGAGGTGAGCCAGGTGCATCTATACGTATCGATAGCGCGAATGTAGTTGCGCGCGTTGAACGCCGGCATGAGCACGGTCGTGGCGCGTGCGGCGAGCGCCAGAAACGCCAGCGCCAGCGCGTTCATGTGATAAAGCGGCGCTGCGATCAGCACGCGTTCGCTCTGCAACGGCTGCGCTTTCAGGCGCGTCTCGACAACCCACAAATGACTCGCGTGCGAAAGCACGACACCTTTGGGCCGGCCCGTCGATCCCGATGTGTAGAGAAATAGCGCGGCTTCGTTTTCATTCGGCGCGACCGGTTCGAACGGACCGCGATGAGCCTTGGCTTCTGCGATGAAGGCAGCGAAACCTTGCGTTTCGTCGGGACTGTCGAAGACGATTCGCGGCAGCGCATCAGGCGTATCGGCTGAACGCTTCGGATCACTGAATACCATTCGCGCGCCGCTGTCGGCAATAACCTCTGCAATCAGCGCTCGCGGGAACTTGTAGTTGACCGGCACGGCAACCAGCCCCGCGCGCATGATGCCAAGCAGGGTCGCGACATATTCGGCGGAGTTCGCAGCGAGCACCGCGATGCGTTCACCGCGCGCGTATTGCCGATGAAGCGTATGCGCAACGGCGTCCGCGATGGCGTCGAGTTCGGCGAACGTATACCGGCGCGCATTGAATGCTTCATCAAGGCCGATGATTGCAACGGCGTCGTTGTCCGCAGAGTCGCGGGCAATCAACGCACCGAGATTGGTGGGGAACGTCATGAGATGAATTCCAGCAAGGTATCGAAGCGCGGCAACGCAACGAGCACTCGATCTGCTTCGACTACAGCGGGCAAGCCAGCCGCGCTCGCCATTGGCTCGATCGATCGCCACGCTGGAGTACGCACGGTGATCGCGGCGTAACGCGGTCCACGCGCCGCGACGTGCGCGGCCATTGCGCCGAAATGCTCATCGAAGGTCTTGCGTGTCCAGTAAGCCAGCGCGAAGCCGGGCGCGATCTCGCCGAGTTGCATGTAGGGTTCGGGCGCTACATCGACCAGATGCAGCGCGCTCAAGCCAGTCGCGCCGTTCGGATGATGCTGCCATTCGTCACGAAACACGAACTCGGGCGTCAGGTGCTGGCAAAAATAGACGCGGCCGCCATCGAGCTGACCGGCTTTCAGGCGCACCGTCGTGAAACGCGCGTCGCCAAGCGGTTCAACCGGGCGCGAAAATGTCTGCGGCGGAGTCGTATCGAAGCCTGCCTGCTGCAACCTTGCAAAGGTCGCATCCGGATCTTCGGTGCGAAACACGAGACCGTCTGCGCCGAGGGGACTGTTCAGGATCTCCTCGCGCACGGTCTTGCCATCGGCAGGCAGACCGATCAGTTCGAGATAGTGGTCATCGAATACGATCGCGTGATTGATCGAGCCGAGCGTGTGATATCCGCGCGGCGCGACCGTGAAACCGAGTTGCTCGAAGATGGCTTGAGCGGCGTCGGTATCGAAGCGCGTGTTGATGACCAGGTGATCGAGCGGCAACATCACGGCACGGATGGCGGCGTTGCGGGCGAAGCTGTCGCGGTCGAATACGCGCCGCGTCCGCTTGCGACGAGCTTGCCCTCTTTATCGAAGACTTGCGCCTCGGCGACCGACACTTGCGAGCCGAACTTGACCACCTTGCCTTTCACGGTCAGGTCACCCTTGAACGCCGCGCGATGATAGTCCACACGCAAGTCGATGGTAGGCACGCCGCGCCCTGTTTTCGACACCAGCGCCCAATCCGCCGCGAGATCCACGAGCGCGGCGAGAATGCCGCCGTGCGTGTAGCCCTTGTCCGGATTCACGACCCACTCTTCGCGCCACGCGGCCGTGAGTTCAATCTCGCCCTCACCCACCGATACCACTTTCAGCCCAAGCCATTCGTGGAACGGGCCGCGACGAAGGCGCGCCTCGATATCCTGCGCGGACGGTAACGTTGCTTCGCTCATGATGTTTTCTCTCGATTTCGACTTTGCCCAACATTGGATTCACGGATTGACCACGACCTTGCCTAGCACCTCGCGATCGCGAATCAGACGCAGCCCTTCGGCCGCTTCTTCGAGCGGCAACGTCCGGTCGATGGCAGGCACGAGTTCACCTGTTGCGATCTGGTCGAGCAACGCGCGCAGGTTTTCATCGTAGAAACTGTTGGAGCCGATGATCTTCAGCTCGAAGCTCCAGATGTATCGCAGGTCTTCCGCCGGCGCATGTCCGGCCGTCGCGCCGCATACGAGCAGTGTGCCGCCGCGCTTGAGGCATTTCAGCGAGGGCACCCACGTGTCGCCGCCGGTGAAGTTCACGACCACGTCGACACCGCCGTCGTAGGTCCGGCGTTGCGGCTTGCCATACTGTCCAATGGCCCACTTCGAGAAATCCGTGGTCTTGTAGTTGACCGTCTGATCGGCGCCGAGCGCTTTCAGTTGCTCGCACTTCTCGTCGCTGCCCGCGCACGCGATCACTTCGGCGCCCAGTTGCTTCGCGATCAGGATGCACGCCGTGCCCACCCCGCCGCTCGCGCCGAGGATCAGCACGCGGTCGCCGGCCTTGACCGTCCTGTGCGTGACAAGCATGCGGTGCGCCGTGCCGTAGGCCACGGGCAAGGCGGACGCGGCGTCGTAGCTCACGGCGTCGGGCAGCGGGATCAACTGGGCCACGGACACGAGGCAATACTGCGCCATGCCGCCATCCAGCATTTCGCCCATCAGGCCCTTCTCCGGATACAGCGGATTCACGAGCACGCGATCACCCGGCTTCCAGCCTTCAACGCCCTCGCCCACTTCCGCGATGTCGCCGGCCATGTCGAGCCCGATCACCACTGGAAACGGCACCTTGATACCGGGCATGCCCTTCACCGTGAATACATCGTGATAGTTGAACGATGATGCACGCACGCGAATCACCACATGCCCGGACGTGGCTTTTGGCACGGGCTTGTCGCTGACCACATGCAGTTGATCAAGGTCGCCATGTTCGTTCAGCACGAGCGCTTTCATGGTCGATGCAATAGCGGTTGTCACAGTGTCTTCTCCACGTTACTGAATTGATTTCGATGCGGCGTATGGGGCGGTATCGAACAGATTGGCGGGCAATGCGCCCTTGATCACGCCACCGTCCACGAAAATCTGATGTTCGCGTTTGAGCGTGTCCAGATCGATAGGCTCGAAGGTCACGCGATTGATGTCCGACCAGCGCGCAGCGTAGGCCTGCGCGTCCTCAGCCGGCAAGTTCGCGCTCTTTTGCAGGATCGTGGCAACGTCGCCCTGATGCGCCGCGCCCCATTGCAACGCGGTGCGCATGCCGGCAATCAGCTTCGCCACGTCTTGCGGATGCTGGGCGAGATAATCCGCACGGATCGCGCTCACGCCAATGTAGGGCGTCGCGTCCGACTTCGTGAGCTTTTTCCATTCGCCGCCGAAACTGCCCAGGCGCTTCACCTTCAGCTCCTTCAATTGCGCGATGGTCACGGCGCGCAAGGCGGCCGCATCGACCTGTTTTTGCACGAGAAACTGCGCAAGGCGGCCTTCGTTTCCAGGAACAATCGAGAAGTCGGCAGGCTTGATGCCGTTGTTGCCCTGCAGGACTGCAGTTGCAATCGATGCAACCGAACTACCCGGCGGCGACATGCCGACCTTCTTGCCGCGCAGGTCGGCGAGCGATTTGATGGGCGAGTCTTCCGGCGCGACGAATTCGACATCGGCGGGTTGTGTTGCGAGCACGATCTTCAACGGCACGCCGTCGGCGGCAGTGCTGAAGACGGCCGATGCGGGAGCCGCAAAAGCGAAGTCGATTGCGTTTGCGGCCAGTGCGCGATTGGGCGCGTTGACATCGGCGAAATGCACGAAGGTCACATCCAGCCCGCGTTGCTGCAGGAACTTCTGCGCTTCGAGCACCGCGCCAAAGCCAAGGCTCACGCCACTCGTCCAGTAGCCAATGCGTATCGGCGCCGCTTGCGCCGCGCGCACGCCGCCCAGTGCCGCACTTGCTGCAATGGCCGTAACAAGCGCCGCTCTCCTGAATAAATCAAAGCGTTTCATTATCCTCATCCCGTTTGGTTCATCTGGTTCAGTCGGTTTTTTTCCAGCGAAACAGGCGGCGTTCGAGCGGCTTCAGCACGCCCGCTTCAAGTGCAAGCATCAGGACGACCAATGTCGCAGTCCACGCGAAAACCTGATCGGTCTGCACGAGATCCGCCGCTTGCCGCAAGCGATATCCAATCCCGTTCGACGACCCGATGGTCTCCGCGACCAGCGACACACGCCAGCCAAAACCAAACGCAAGCCGCGCGCCGGCAAAGAAATGCGGCAAGATGGTCGGCAAGAAAATCTTGCGCATGATCTGTGTTTGCGACATGCGAAAACTGCGGGCAAGTTCTACGAGATTGCCATCTACAGTCAGCGCGCCTTGCCATACGTTAGTCAGGATCAGCGGCATGGCCGTCATGAACACCACGAAGATGGTTGTCGCATTCGAGATGCCGAACCAGATGATGGCGAACACGGCCCATATTGCCGACGAAACCGTATTTACAATCGAGAGCAGCGGCTCGAAAAAGTGCGCGACCCGCGGGTTCGATCCGAGCGCAATGCCAAGCGGCGCACCCACGGCCGCAGCCAACAGAAACCCTCCCACCACGCGATACAGCGTGACGCCAAGGTCATCGAAAAAAGTGCCGCCTTGCACCAGCGCCACGAACGCATGCGCGACTCTCTGCGGTCCGGGCAGCACGAATTGCGGCATGCGCAGCGACGCAAGCGACCAGAGCGCCAGCAGCAATACAACAAGCGCCACGCGTTGCGCAACGGTCGGGGCGAACGAACTTCGCGGAATAGTAGCCATAGGTCAGATCAGGAGACGCAGTTGGCGGATCGCCTCGGCAACGGCGGGATCGGTGGCGCTGCGCGGGCGCGGCAGGTCGACGCCGACAATCTCGCGCACGCGCCCGGGACGCGGTGCGAGCACGACCACGCGGTCGGCCAGCACGATCGCCTCCTCCACGTCGTGCGTGACGAAGAGGACGGTCATGTTTTGCATCGCGTGAATGCGCAGCAATTCTTCGTGCATCTGCGTGCGCATTTGCGGATCAAGCTTCGAAAACGGTTCGTCCATCAGCAGGATGCGCGGTCCCGTAACCAGGCTGCGAGCCAGCGCCACGCGACTGCGCATGCCGCCGGATAACTGATGCGGATGGGCATCGGCAAAACCTTGCAGCCCCACGAGATTGAGCACCGCATTCGCACGCGCATGGCGTTCGTGCGCGGGGATGGCGGGGACTGCGGCTTCCAGGCCGAACTCTGCGTTGGCGCGCGCCGTGCGCCATGGGAGCAAGCGGTCTTCCTGAAACATATAAGCCAGCGCGTTACGGTCCTTCGTTCCTTCGGTATGCTTACCGTCGATCCATAGCTCGCCCGCGCTTGGCTCGATCAACCCCGCGACCATGTTCAGCAAGGTGCTCTTGCCGCAACCCGACGTACCAAGAAGCGCCACGATCTCGCTTTGGGCGACATCGAAAGAAACGCCGTCCAGCACCTGCAGCGAGCCAAACTGCTTGCCTACGCCGCGAAGAGATATTGCAGTGGATATTGCAGCGCTCATCGACGCAACTCCGCGACCGTATAGAGCGGCAGCGACGCGCCCGCGCTCGACAGGCTTGCGTAGACCTTTTCCATTGTCATGGTCTGGAACGTCTCGATGTGACGGCGCGCGATGGTCTCGGCACGGCGTCCGTCGCCGGCGATAAACGCATCGATCATCGCGTTGTGGTCATGCTTGATCTCGGGCTTCGTGCCTTGAACGCCAAAGCCTAGCGCCACGAGGCGCGACATTTCATCCAGCAGGCTTGCCAGCGTCCGGTGCAATCGTTCGTTGCCGCTCGCTGCGGCGATGGCGAGATGAAACTCGCGGTTGGCGTCCAGAAATACATCGATCTGCGCAGACAATGCGCGCTCAGGATGCGGCACCCGGCACGCGGCTTCGAGACGTTTGAGCAACTCGACGTCAACACGGCCACAAGCAAGACGTGCAGCCAGCGGTTCAAGCTGGACGCGCAACGCAAAGACTTCTTCGACGTCTTTCAGCGTGATCGGCGTGATCCTGTAACCCTGTCGCGGAAGCGAGCGCATGAAGCCTTCGTGCGCGAGCCGCACAAGCGCGATACGGCAACTCGTCTTGCCAATTTCGTAATCTGTCATCAACTGGCTTTCCGTCACCGTCGAGCCGGGCATGAGTTTGCACGACAGCACGTCGCGCCGGATGCGCTCGTAGGCGTCGTCGCCCCTGGCAATCGGTGCCGAAGTATCGGACGTGGCGACCGGAGTGGACATGCGCGGATCGGGATCGTTGTAGTTCATGAGTGTCGGATTGTGAGCAGCTCACGGTGTCGAATTGATGCGTTCAAGGAACCATCGTAGGCGTTTGCGTTGGTTTTCGAAAACAAGGAAAAGAAATAAAGATGTGGCGCAGGGAGATATCGTGAGGTGCTCAGCGGAGGAATTCGCCACGCGATGTATCGCGCGCTGATTTTTTGGACAAATTCTCGTCGGCGGCGAGCGATTATAAGAAGCGACGCCGCGCACTTCGGGCGATTGTCGCCCGGTTAGCGCGGGTTCGATACTCACCTGATGCATGGGGCAGGCCTGCGGTTTGCATGTACCTCCTTAACAACATCCAAAGGAGGTTTCATCATGATCAGGTCACTTATTCCGGCAGTTGTGATTGCATCGGCGTTGGCAACACCGGCGTTTGCCTTTGCTCAGGACAACACCCAAGTCACGCGCTCCGCAGTCAAAAACGACCTTCTGCAAATGGAGCAATCAGGATATAACCCTGATGCCGAACGTACGACCTACCCCGCAAAAACGCAGGCTGCCGAACAACGCGTGCAGGAAGAGCGCGGTGTAGCGGCAACTTCTTATGGGCCGTCGACTAGCGGTACGTCCGCTTCCGGGATTCGTGCGCAAACGGGCCCGTCGGACAGCAACCACACAGTTTATTTCGGTCATTGAGCCGTACGTGCGAACATCGAATGAAAGAGGGCCGCTTGCTATCGAGCAAGCGGCTTCTCCTCGGTTGACGCAGATAGCGAGGGACAGTATTTTCGCGGCTATTTCATTCAATGTGCATGGCTGCTTTTCTACAATCGATACACGCGAATGTGCAGCGGCCTGCGCCACACTCGCGGCGAGGCAGGCATCAATTTCCTTGCGGTGATTTTCTTCGATATGTCACGCGTTGCCATGACAGTTGGCTGACGAATGCCTAAGGCACTATGTGACGTTTACTTTTTCTCGTGTCCCGTCTCGTATGCCTTGATCGCGTCACCTGCCACGCGAAAGGCTGCGAGCGCGAGTGGCGCCCCACAGTACACCGACGCTTGCATCAACACGGCGCGAATCTCTTGCTTCGTTACTCCGTTCCTGAGCGCACCTTTCACGTGGACAGCAAGTTCGTGGTGCTGGCTCATTGCTGTCAGCATTGCAAGGTTGACTATGCTGCGCGTCTTGAATGACAGCGTCTCATCTCCCCATATCTCGCCCCAACAGTACTCGGTGACGAGCTTTTGCATCGGCCGGTTAAAGTCGTCAGCCGCAGCCCAGGACTTTTCTACGTGCTCCGCGCCGAGAACTTCTTTTCTGTTTTCGAATCCTTTTTCAAAACGTTCATTGCTATCCATTAGCATTCGCCTTCGTTGACATGGTTTGGTTTCCTTATCGATTTCGTAGGGTACGAATTGAATAAGGCGCTTCGCCGCGTTCAGCCCGTGCGACTCTTTCAACTAATCACTTTTCGCATCGGTCGGAAAAGTATGTCGCCACCCTTTCATCAAGATTCGGCCATCCTCTCAATCTGACGACCAGATTGGCGGCGGCTCGGCGATGTCCTTCCTTCACGCGGGTGTGTGCTTCTTTTTCGTGCTGTATTTGGCGCGATCTATTGGGGATTGCCAAATCGGTTTTGGTATTGTACGACTGTAATACAATCAGTCAAGTTGATATCTATTCGGGTTTTCCTTAACTAGATTCGACTTGCCTGCGAACGGATGCAATCAGATTGAATTTCGGCTCGCCGCCAAATTGTGGTGGACGCTAATCTAATCGACCGTTAGTTGCTAAATGAAGTTTCTTAATACGCGGGACAACGATGTCCAGAGCCTTCCCGTACGGCATGAATCGGGTTCGCCCTATGCGCTTCGTATCCCGTAGCGGCTCGTCTGTCCGTTTCCGCTGTAACCACGAAATGGCACTGAGCGCCGATGCTAGCGTCTCGGGTGCACTGCATTCTCGGTCCCACATCCGCCGGTTGGATACGTTGCCCGACTCACGTTGAACGCCTCGCGTGAAACTATCCGTCGGCTGGGGTTTATCGAGCAGAGGGCTGGTTCAATGAGGATTCGCTAATCGAGGGAAGACTTGGGCTCGCCCGATTGACGCCTGCGCACGCCGCCCGTAGGGTGCGTTTCATTTCCTCAAGCCGGTCACCAATATCTGCGGTACGTGCACGTGGATGGGCTATCCGGACAGATGTGTTGCACTCGGCGGTGCTTCGTACGGCGTTGCCCATGCATCTTTCGCGGAAGTCAGCGATCTGCTTCTGAGTTGCTTGCTTCAAAGCTTTTGCCTTGAGCGCCGCAACGAACGATTCGGCCCACTGTCCGGTTGCGACACGAGGCGAAACCTCGCGGCGATCTTGTACGAAAATCGACCGGGCGTCATTCGATACAACGACGAGTTTGCTGTAGGCATCGTCGATAAAAGTCCGACCGGCGCATTCGTGCACGGTGGCTGTGATCTGCGCTGCGCGGGCGACGTCACGGGCCTTGTGTTCGTCAGCGGTGCGTTTTGCGCGAATCTGATGGCTAAAGTCGACGGGTGAGCGCAGCAGGGCGCGAAGATAGCTGATCGGGCGCTTGGCCTGTTTCAGATGGTCCCAGGTTGCCTCGACAACATCGGAGAGCAGCTTGGCTTGAGCCTTTGCTTCACGCATGAGTTTGAAAATCAAAAATTGACGAAAACCCAAACCCAGCAGGCGCTCGAGGTCGGCAGGAACGGCGCCTGGTTGTCTCTTTTGATTCTTAGGGAATAGATCCTTATATATAGCTCCGTCTGCCACGCTGGCACACGGAGCCTCAAAAGTTTGAGAGAACGTGGCGACGCTACTATCCCTTGATGCGTGGGACTCGCTTGCTTCGGTATCGGGAGACGGAGAGATATAACCCAGGACCATCGCGGAACGTTCCGTGAGGTGCAGGTAGGCGCGCCCAAACAAGCCCGCGTTGCCATAACGTTTTTGCGGAGCGCGCTCGATCAATCCGGCGGCTTCAAGATCGTCAAGGCTGCGATAAAACGTTCGCATAGACTGCATGGCTCGGCCAGTGAGAAGTTCACGGCGGGCGAATATGGACGCGTAGGGGTTGTTGGCGTCGACCGTGCGCGCAAGCGCGGCCAATACAGCCCTTGCACGGGCTGGTAGCTCAGGATAATTGGCAGCGCGGTGCGCGGCCCGAAACACCACCCAGGGCAGATTGGATTGATGCGCCAGAAATGCATCCAGTGCGTTTTGATCGGTAGCAGTGGAATCGTCGTGGAGTGGAAGAGGGTACACAAACCCCTCGCCAGCAACGGAATGTTGCGCGATAAGCATGTCACACGTCCATTTCTAGAAAAATGGAAGAGAAACGCTTGACTGCCGATCGCTATCCGCTACACTTCGAGGTGTTGGGCCTTTATCCGATTCCCGTCGGAGAAATGCAGCGGTGGGCAAGCGACAGCGAAGCCCGGTTAAATCAAAAGCCTTCGGTTCCCACCGAAGGCTTTTGTCTTTCTGCGTTTAAACTAGATCATCGTTGTTCTCGATCGTTAAACTAAGTCCATGATTTTGAAGCCTTCCCTACTAGGGAGAATTTTGAGTTCCCGCTCAACTCCCAAGGGATTGCCAACCTCTTGTTGCTAACTCGTTGATTTCAATGTGTTCCCTACTAGGGATCATTGTTTTCCGAGTTCTGTTTCGATAAATGTGCGGATTCGCTCCGCCCATTGCTCAGCGTCATCTGCGGCGCTGCCTGAAAAAGACACGCCTACAACACCGTTGCGGGCTGAGATTTGACAAACTTTTTTTGCGCCCCGACGAATAATCATCGGTTCAATGCGTTCGCGAGATGCGCGAGGCGCTTTGGTGGCGGCGATTGCCTGAGCTTGCGTGAAAGCCTCGTCGTTTATCAGGCGTTCAATTGCGGCCTTGACCTTGTCTTCGCGGCCTTCCGCAACCGCCTTGGCCATTTGCTCGGCGGCGTTGCTACCCAGTCGCTCTGGCCGAGTGGCCAGCAGATTCTTGCTTTCGTCGGGCAGGAGATCGAACTTCATGATCCGGCCAACGTGTGAATCACTAATGCCCGCCGCCTTTGCCAGTTCTTCCTTGGTGATTCCCGTCGAGTCCTGCAGCGACTTGAAACCCCAAAACTTCTCGAAGTCGGAAAGTGTCGGCGATAACAGGTTGGAGAAAAAAGCGGCGTACTCGACCATCGATGCATCGATGTCGAGCACAATGCCGTCGATTTCTGTGCGTCCAATTTCCCGATAAACCGAAGCACGATTGTGCCCGGCCACGATGTCGTACTCGCCATCCGGCCGCTCCCGTACTGTGATTGGCTGAGCGAGCGGGTAAGCGGTCAAGTTGGCTTTAAGCTCGGCATACTCGGCGCTTGTCAATCGACGCCGGCGACCGGGTATTTCGTGAAGTTTGTTGAGCGGGATCTTGCCGGGAGCCCGCTGTTCAAGCGCGCGTTTCAGTTTTTCGATCTCTGCTTGCTGGCTATGAACGCGCCCTTGCAATCCAATCAATTGCCCCGGCGCCGTGCGTGGAGCAAGCGGCTCAGAAGGGGCGTCGTTGCTGTCGTCGTCAAGACGGATGCCTGCCGCCTTGGCTTTTTGTTTCGCTGCTGTAGACATGCTTACTCCTTGTCCCAGAGGTAACAAACCTTGCTGTCGATCAAATCAACAACCTGATCGTAGGGCACGCGAATGCGCCGCAGTGTCGCCGCGTTGCCGTCGTAGTTAGGAAAGTCGTACACCGTGGAAAAATCGTTCGTGGTCGTGCGCGCGAGGTCTGTCTCCGGAATTTCAACGGGCAGGACCCGCTCGCCGTATGTAGTGATAACCCAGTCGCGTACGATCGACGCGTTAGCCTTGTTAGGCATGCGCGTAACCAGAATATCGATGAAATCGAACACCTTGGCTTCGTCGGCGGATTCTCCAAACTGCTTCATTCCGGAGACCATATCCGAGAAAAGCGACCAGAACTGCACCATCGATGCGAATGAAAGGGTGTCGGGCATCACTGGAACAATGACGCCATCGGCCGCAAACAGCGCGTTGATGGTGAGATAGCTCAGGGTGGGCGCCGTGTCTATGATGATGTAGTCGTACTCATCCTTGAGATCTTCCAGTCCGTCATTCAGCACATTCCAGAATTTAGCGCTCGGGGACGCATGAACGCGCGCTGGCAGCATGAATTCGGCGTTGAAAAGATCGGTCGACGAAGGTATGAGGTCGAGGTTCTCCCAATACGTTTGCATCGGGAGATTTTTCATGCTGAAGGCTTCTCCGCTTACGTACGCTTCGATCAGAGGCAGAATGGTTTGATCGCCATTGATTTCAGCGTGCGGGTTTATGCCGTACAGCGTGGTTGCGCTGCCCTGCGGGTCCATGTCGATATGCAACACGCGACGACCATGCCGCAGGGACAAACCTTGCGCGAGCACCATGGATGTCGTGGTCTTGGTGACACCGCCCTTGAAGTTGCCAATCGCGATGACCTTGCCTTTTTTCCCCTCGGGACGTTGCCTGGGCTTGCGTTCCGCGCGGACCCACTCAATGGTTTCCGCCAATGTGAACTGTCGGGCTGCGCCAGGCTTTTCTTGCGTCCCCTGCGGAAGTTCGCCTTTCTTGATCAGATAGGAGAAGCGGGCTTTGTCGATGCCGCACAGTTCCTGGAGTTTGCCGCTCGGGAACACCGGGGCAACCTTCCGCGGAAACGGTTGGAGCATCTGCGTGCGAATTCGCTCAAGCATTTTGGCGGAGCGCGCCGCCAAATTGACGAGGTCGTCCGGCGTCACCTCGATAGGTGGCGTCGAAAGGTTGATATCCATGTGTTCTTCCCGGTGGTGCTGGTTCTACCAAAAACGTGGATTCTCCCTTAAAAGGTAGAACCGACGGTAACCGAAGACTAAGAGGTATACGGAGTAAACGCAAGTAAACTTTGCCACGTGCCGACGGCCGGAAAGGCACGCGGGTAATGGACTGCGGGCAGAAAGATGAGAAATGACTTGAGGGAAAACAGGCGGTTGACCCTGCTTTAGGTCTGCGGAATCAGCGCGGACCGGGGAATTTTAAGCACTGGATTGTAGGAACCAGGCCTGTTTTACCTCAGGTGGTCCCGCGAACAAACACTGCCTTGACGTAAAGTCGCGTCGTGGAAAGGTGCGCATGGCCGAGGCGAGCCTGGATTTCCCGACAGTCCGCGCCTTGTCGAAGCGCGTGATGCGAATGAGTGTGGCGGATCCAGTGCGTGCTCGGATCGCGGGCCAGCTTCGGAATCACGCCAGCAAGCACGCGGCGAAATACCTGCCCAATTCCATCCGGCGTGAGGGAATGTCCTGTCCGAAAATTTGCAAGAAGCGGGGTATGGGGTGCGCAGGCAACCGGATTCCCAGGCAGCCCGCGAGCACGCAGGCTGGCGATAAGCAGTTCCACGACGGACTGAGGAATCGGAATGCGGCGATCCGGGCCTGACACCATGAGTTGCCAGCAGAGATTATCCGGGTTACGAGAGTTTTCGGACACGGCCTTGACCAGATGGCTTGTCGTGGCGCGGGCTAGTTCCGCTCGCCGCAAGCCAGTCGAGTATGCAAGGCTTAGAGCCAAAAAATCGCGTAATTCGCGTTCCGAGTAATGCACGCGCGTGTTCGACTGAACGACGTTACGCCACTGGCCGCAGCTCAAGGACCGTCCGGCGACGTCGATGCGCGGTCCGGTTGCGACACTCGCGCAGCGGGCAAACGGGTTGCTCGCCAGATAGTCCTGGCCTACCAGCCACTCGCCCATTGCGTGCAGAATCGCCCGGGCCGTTTCTCGGCTACGGTCCGAAAGCGCGCCAATAAAGGGGCGCCAATCGGGGTGTGTCCGCTCGATTTTCGCGCTTCCAATCCACCGGGCGGCGGGCTGCGGATCGATCAGAAATGTCTCGATATATTCCGCGCAGTCGCCGCTGCTCAACGACGACAGCGCTTTTCCCTTCGCGTGAATCGCCCAAAGAAGCAACCGTTCCGATTCGCGCCGATATGCACGAACCGTGTGAAGACTGTGCTGACGACTTGTAAGCCACGCATTGATCGCCTGCAAATCAGTGTCGAAGCCGCAGTCCACCGCAGGCCGGACCATGCGGTTCGTGCCGGCGGATCCGTCCAGTAGTGCCGGCACATCGAGCGCTTCCAGCGGTACGATTCCCTGCTGGCGTGGCCGCACGAGCGCCGGATCATTGCTGGCCAAGCGCCGGCGCGGCGTGACGGCGCGTTTCGACAGCGTGTGGCCCAACGAATCCGCGTGAAGGGAAAGCCAGTCCACGATGCGCCGTGCTGCTTTCGGCCCGACGCGCTCCACCCCGGCGTGCCAGCGATGCCCCCGGCGTTCAATAAACCCCAGCAGATCGGCAAGCGTATATATATGCGCCCGTTGCAATCTGTCCGCGATTGCAGGTTCAAGCCAGCTCGACACCGGATGGTCGGGCTGAGGCGCCTGAACCAGGCTGTTTTCCATCCGGGCGAGCGCGTCGGCCTGACGGCGGCGCAAGCGCGCGTTCCTGGATGCCCGGCGATCAAGCGGAGCGTTTTCCTGCGAATATTCCGCCCGATAAAGCTCAAGCAGTTCGGCTTCGCTATGAAATCCGTTCGGATCGACGGCCTCGCGATACGCGGCGAGCGTCGGCAACGCGCTGGCAGCAACGCGTTCTGCATCGGGAATGCTGCCGGGCCGCAGACGCAAGAGATGCGTTGCCTCGACATCGCGGGTCCGGCGGGCGGCGCTCGAAAGGGTATCGCGCAATAACCCGATAAGACGTCGTGTGCCGCGTACGTCCGTGGCCGCGTCGCCGTATGTGGCGTGCAATTGTTCGATCGACACGCCGTCCAGATACCCGCGATACAGTGCGAAGTGTTCGCGTGTGAGCCGCTTTATGGAAGCGCGGTTCTCGGGATTGCGGACGGAGGGCGTGTTCAAGGCGACCAGAATCGAATTAATTATGCTTTGGTTTCAAGAGGTTGGAGGAAGGCTACCAGCGTGGGCTTAGTTTGACAATAAAAAACGCTACATCTGATAAGTATACAGAGTGACATTGGATCCGAAGATCGCGCGGCCTTGTGCATCGACCGCGCGTCATGGCCGGTTACCTGGCGAGCGCCGCAGCAACAACCGTAGCGAGTGGCGTGGTCGGGCGTCCGAGGATTGCGCTCAATTGATGGCTGTCATCGAAGAGGGCGCCTTTCACGGTGCCTGTTCCCGAGTCGGAGATCAATGCGGCCACGGGCTCGGGGAGACCGACGCCGATCAACGCCGCTTTATAGTCGGCCTCGGACAGGTCTCGATACACCACCGCTTTACCCGATTGCCGCGCGACTTCCGCCGCGAGATCGGTGAGGGTGTAGGCGGTGTCGCCCGCCAGCTCGTAGATTTGGCCAGCTTGCGGGCCGCGGGTTATCACGAGCGCCGCCGCTTCGGCATAGTCGGCGCGGGCAGCCGATGAAATCCGGCCATCGCGCGAGTTGCCGAGAATCGCGCCATGCTCAAGCGCGGGCGCAAGGCTGCCTGTGTAGTTCTCCGTGTACCAGCCGTTGCGCAACACGACAAACGGCACGCCCGAGTCGCGCAACGCCGCTTCGGTTTCGCGATGCTCGCCCGCAAGACCGAGCGGCGAGGTATCGGCGTGCAACACGCTGGTGTAGGCGATCAATTCGACACCCGCGCGGCGGGCTGCATCAATAGCCGCACGATGCTGCGTGCCGCGCTTGCCAATTTCGCTCGATGAAACCAGCAGCAGCTTCTTGACGCCCGCGAACGCCGCGTCGAGCGTCGCGGGCTCGTTGTAATCCGCACGCCTGACCTGCACACCGCGGGCGGCAAGATCGGCGGCCTTCTCGGGCGTGCGCGCGGCCGCGACGATCTGCGAGGCGGGCACGGTTTTCAACAATGCTTCTATAACAAGCCGGCCAAGTTGGCCGGTGGCTCCGGTGACAGCAATCATGAAGTGACTCCTTGAACGGTTAAAAAACGGCGCGGGACACGACCGAATCCGCACGGTATCGGATAAACTAACTTTTCGTAAGTACGTACGCCGAGGTAAGTATCCGTGAAGTCGAATTTCGAATTGCCCATAGAAACCGTACCGCTGTCCGAACTCGTTCGACGCGGCGAGTTGCTTTCGGCCGACTGTCCGTCGCGCGAAGTGCTCAAGCACGTAACCAGCCGGTGGGGCGTGCTCGTACTGATGGTGCTGCTGGATGAAAAGACGTGCCGTTTCAGCGACCTGCGCCGCAAGGTGGATGGCGTAAGCGAAAAAATGCTCGCGCAGACGTTGCAGTGGCTAGCCGCCGATGGGTTTGTCGTGCGTACGTCGTATGACGTAGTGCCGCCGCACGTCGACTATCGGCTGACGCCGCTGGGCGACGAGGTCGCGCGGCAGGTGAGTTCGCTGGCCGACTGGATCGAGGTCAACCTCTCCCGGATATTGAGCGCGCGGACCGAACCCGCGAACGCATCTGGACACGTGTAGACGGGACTCGCAACGCATCGGCAAAATGCCTATAATGAATGTGCAAATTGCCAAGGCAGGATTTTGAGGATTTCGCCATGATCGCCGTCGCTTTCAAACCCACCGGGTCCGTCAATCCAAAGCGGGCCGAATTCGCGTTGCTCGCGGAGTTGCTCGACGCGTCGATTCACTCCGGACTGGATCTCGCGGAACTCGCGAGCGAACGGGTAGCGGTCGATGTCATCGACCGGTTGTCGGCGCACGGCCTGAAAGCGGACGAGCTGAATTTCATCATTCCGCGCCGAACGCTCACGCATCGCAGGCAAAACCAGGAACGTCTCTCGACCGAGGAATCCGACAAGGCCATCCGCCTCGCAAAGCTCGTCGCGCAGTCCGACACGGTTTTCGACAATCAGGACAAGTCGATGCAGTGGCTGAGAAGCCGGCAACGTCGTTTTGGCGGAAAGACCGCGCTCGATATGGCCAGCACGGAACACGGCGCGCGGCTGGTCGAAGAAGCGCTCGTGCAACTGGACGAAGGGTATTTCGGCTGATGGAGCTTTGGCGCATCAGCAATTACGCCGATCTGAAAGGCATTGGCGGATTGCGCGCGCCGGGGCGCTGGCATTTCACGGGGCAGCCGGTTGCGTATCTCGCTGAACACCCGGCCTCGGCGCTGCTCGAAATTCTCGTCCACCAGGAACTGAGTCACTCGGAATACGTTCCGGATTCCTACCAGCTGCTGCGCATTGAAGTGCCGGACGACATCCCGATCGCGGAACTGCTCGAAGCCGATACCCCCGAAGACTGGCGCACCGACATGCAATGGACGCAATCGGCCGGCACCGAATGGTTGGCCAGCGGAACAACCGCGTTGCTGAAAGTGCCGAGCGCCATTTTGCCCGCGACCAATTATGTGCTGAATCCGGCGCATCCCGACGCGGCCCGACTCGAGATCGCGGAAGTCATTCAGGTGCGCCATGACAGACGGATCTTGCGGCTGTTGTCGAAGGATTAGGCCTTCAAATGCGCGATGAGCAGATCCGCCACCGCGCCGGGCGCTTCCCTTGGTGGAAAGTGGCCGACTCCATTCAGCACCACGCGCCGGTATCCGCCAGTGAAATGCCGATCCATTCCTTCCGACGACGCCGGTTCATCGCAGAAATCCGCGCCGCCCTGGATCATCAGCGTCGGTACCGAAATCCGGTCGATGCCAGCCAGTCTTGACTGCAACGCAGCGTACTCAGGATCGGACACTTCGCCCTCACGCCAGCGCCGGCGATATCCGTTGAGTGTGATCGGCACCCAGTCGGGGTTATCGAAAGCAGCGGCGGTGCGCGCAAATTCGTTGTCATCGAACCAGCCCGGCGGCGACCACGTGTCCCACTGCAAACGTGCAAACCCTTTGGGATCGGCGGCGAGCGCGGCGGGACCGTCATCGAGCGACATGAACCATTGATACCAGAACTTGCGCGCCTGGCTGAAACGGGGTAACTCGAACGCGGCATTGGGTTGAAACGCGAGAGCAAGGGCAGCGATTCGACCGATGCGTTCGGGGAACAGCGCCGCCAGCGTGTAGGCCGCACGCGCACCCCAGTCGTGGCCGACCACATCGAAATGTTCAACGCCGAGCGCGTCAGCAAGGTCGATTGCATCCTGCGCGAGCGCGGCGGCCGATGCGTCGCGAAGAATGCCTGGCGAGAGAAAGCGGGTTTGGCCGTGGCCGCGCAGATCCGGGACGATGGTGCGAAAGCCCGATTCGGCGAGACGCGCTGCCACGGGTGTCCAGGCACGCGCGGCGTCGGGCCAGCCGTGCAGCAGCAGAACGGGCGGACCGTCAGCGGGACCGGATGTCGTGTACGCAATTTCAAGCCTCGCTGTTCGTGCGGTTTGTGCGGTTTGCGGGTCGTTTACCATGTGCGCTCTCCCGAAGTGCCTCGATGCATGATCGTTGCCGTTCGACACGTTTCTCGAACCGGGCGTTCCTCGATCCAATGTCGGATTAAGCGAAAAAGCAACTAACAATCTGCCCGCGCCGCGTCTTTCTTCTTGCCGGCCAGTTATCCAGACGGCCATATCCCGCCTAACTCGCATCGCGTAAAATTTCCCCTTCAATACAACAACGTCACGTCACCATGCCAACAACGCCCGCCGATAAACCTGGCCCGAAAGCGGGCGACGGCGTTGCTGTCATCGACCGCGCGTGTGCGATTCTTTTTGCATTCCGCCCCGACGACGACGCCCTCACGCTCGCCGAACTCGCCGCCCGGACCGGTCTGTACAAGAGCACGCTGTTGCGCCTTGCTGGCGCGCTGATCCAGCACCGTTTGCTGCTGCGTCGCGACGACGGCCGCTATCAGCTGGGGCCGTCCACGTTCATGCTGGGCGCCGTGTATCAACGCAGCCTGAATCTGGGCGACATTCTCGTTCCGCTCATGCGCGAACTCGCCGAAATCAGCGGCGAAAGCGTGTCGTTTTATGTTCGCGACGACGGCGTGCGCGTGTGTTTGCATCGTGTGGATTCGACGCACGCCGTGCGTTATCACGTGCGCGAAGGCGATGTGTTGCCGCTGGAAAGCGGTTCGGGCGGAATGGCGCTGCTGGCTTTTGGCGGCAAGCCGGGCGAGGTCTTCGAGCAGATTCGCGAGGACTTCTATTATGTATCGATGGGCGAGCGCGACCGGGAAACCGCGGGTGTATCGATGCCCGTCTTCGGTGTTCGCCAGACCTTGCGCGGCGTGATTACGCTTGCGGGACCGAGCTCGCGTATTGATCAGGCGTTCGTTGCAAACAACCTTGACGCGCTGTTCGATTGCGCCGCGCGCGCAACCGATGCGCTCGGCGGTGACGCCCGCGCGTTGCGCGCCGCGCAGCGCCGCGTGGCGGACGTTCAGGCCAGATGACGCTCGGGCTTGCCCGTGTACTTGTACGCCATCTGACGCGGCATCGGACCTTTATTGCGTTCTTTCCGGCCGCGCTGCTCCCACGCATGCGACAAGATGCCCACCGCCCGCGACAAACAAAACACGCCGCGCGCAAGCTCGGGCGCAAAGCCAAGCTCGGCATAAATCACGGCGGTCGCGCCATCGATGTTCATCGGCACCGGCTTGTTCTTGCGCGCTTTCAATAACGCCTCGATACCCCGCGCGACCGCCGCATATTTTCCGCCGATCACGCCGTGTTCAACGCTGGCATCGACTAAAGCAAGCAGCCTGGTTGCGCGCGGATCCACAGGATGAAACCTGTGCCCGAAGCCCGGCAGATACTTGCCGCGTTCGCCGATAAACGCATCGACGCCTTGCTCGACCGCATCTTCCAGCGCGGCGCCCGCGTTCTCCAGCGCGACGATCGAATCGTATAGCTCGACAGCTTGCTGGCCGGCGCCCCCGTGGACGTCGTCGAGTGCGTTGATCGCGGAAGCCATTGCGCCGTTCAGCGGCAAACCGCAACTCGTCGCCATGCGCGAGATGGCGATGGAAGGTGCGTGCGGCCCGTGGTCCACCGACGCCACCAGCGCGGCTTCAAATAAACCTGCCTGGTTTTTATCGGGCAATTCTCCGCGCAACATCAGCCAGATCATCTGCGGGAAACTTATCGAGCCAATCAGTTCCTGGATCGGAAAACCGCGCACGTTGATCGACCCCGGATGGATATCGATGATCGAGGTGCTCCAGTAATCCGCGGCGAGCGCGGCGGCGTCAAATTCCTGCGTCATGTTCAGATCACTCCTTCGGCGCGTAGCTGATCGATTTCCGTTGCGTCGAAACCCAGTGCGGAAAGATGTTCGCGTGTGTTCGCGGACAACACCGGCGCGGGCGATGCGGGCGCGGTGTCGGTATCGGCGAAACGAAAACCCGCGCGCGTGACGCGTTGCCGTGTTGCGGCGTCATCGCCGTTGAATTCATGCACGAATTCGCGCGATACCATATGCGGATGCGCGAGGATTTCGGGCACCGACATCACGCGTCCGGCGGGCACGCCGGCTTCGATGAATTTCGCGTCCCAGTTCACCGCGCTGTCCGAGGCCAACGCGGTTTCTATCTCCGCCTTCAACGCCGCACGATTCACCTTGCGCGTGTTGCGTTCCGAAAAGCGCGGGTCATCGGCGAGATCCGGCCGCCCGATCAAGCGGCACAAACTCACGAACTGCCGGGTCTCGTTTGCCGCGATGTTGAGCAAACCGTCGCCGGTCCTGAACGTGCCGGAGGGCGCGGCCGTGAAGTTTTCGTTGCCCATTGGCGCTGGCGTGACGCCTGCGTTCAGGTAGTTTGACACGACCCAGCCCATGGTAGAAAGCGTGGCTTCCAGCATGGATACATCCAGCATCCGTCCGCGGCCGCTGGCGCGCGCGTCGACCAGCGCGGCGCAAATCCCGAATGCGGCGGTCAGTCCGCCGACCGTGTCCGACACGGGATAACCGACCCGCAAGGGCGCGCTTTCCGGATCGCCGGTTACGCTCATCACGCCGGAAATGCCCTGGATGATCTGATCGTAAGCCGGGCGCTTCGATAATTCGCCATCCTTACCAAATCCGGAGATAGCACAATAGACGAGTTTCGGATTGATTTCGCTGAGCGCTTCGTAGCCGAGTTCAAGACGCGTCATCACGCCGGGCCGGAAATTCTCGACAAGTACGTCCGCGGTCTTCACCAGCGAGCGCAAAATTTCCTTGCCGCGTGCGTCTTTAAGATTCAGCGTGATCGATTGCTTGCCCGCGTTCACTGCAACAAACGAAGCGCCCATATCCCGCGCCGACGCTTCCTTGTCAGCGCCGAGCCGCCGGGCAAGATCGCCGCCTTCGGGATGCTCGACCTTGATCACTTCGGCGCCGAGCAGCGCAAGCTGATACGCGCAGAACGGCCCGGCGAGCACATTCGATAAATCCAGCACCCGTATTCCTGCTAACGGAAGCGTCATGTCAAACCCTCTTGTCCAAAAATACCCAACCTACATATGGCGCAACGCTCGACATCA
This sequence comes from Caballeronia sordidicola, assembly GCF_001544455.2. Taxonomy (GTDB): domain Bacteria; phylum Pseudomonadota; class Gammaproteobacteria; order Burkholderiales; family Burkholderiaceae; genus Caballeronia; species Caballeronia sordidicola. Next base: position 166,855 of record NZ_FCOC02000009.1, on the reverse strand, counting down.
ATGGGAAATCTCGTCCAGATTGCGATTGTTCGTGCGCGGTCCAAAGATGCCGATGGCGCCCATCACCATGATCATCGATGCGCTAATCAGCGCGAACACGCCCGTCACTTCGAAGTGACGCAAGGCGAACGCGATCATGAAACCGGAGAACATGGCGGAAAGACGCGAGATGGAATAGACGAGACCCACGGCGCGTGCGCGCAGCCGCGTTGGGAAAAGCTCGGTCTGGTACGCGTGATACCCGACCGAGAGCAAGGTGCCGCACAACGTAATCAGCACGCCGAGAATCATCAGCATGACGGGCGATGTCTGCGTTGCAAACACACTCCCGAACACCGCAATGCCGAGCGCGGACAGCACAATCAGCGTCTTTCGTTCGATGCGGTCTGCAATCGCCATCCCGAGCAGCGGCCCGAACGGATTCGAGATCGCGATGACAAACGAATACAGCAGGCTATGCGTGATCGTGACGCCTTTGGAGACAAGCAGCGTGGGCACCCAGGAAGCGAAACCGTAGAAGCCGATCGCCTGGAAGAAGTTGAAGACAAGCATGGTGATCGCGCGCTTGCGATACGGCGGTTGCCAGATTTCGCGAAACGCGGCTTTGGTGGTCGCCGGTTCGACGGTCGCGACAGGCTCCGGCAGCGCACGTCCGTACTGCGCGGCGACTTTCGTTTCGAGTGCGTGAAGCACGTATTCGGCTTGCGCGGCGCGGCCCTGCTGCGCGAGCCAGCGTGGACTTTCCGGAACGCGCTGGCGGATCGCCCACACCACGAGCGCACCCAGCGCACCGATGATCACCACCCAGCGCCAGCCGTCGAGACCGAACGGCTTTTGCGGCACGAGCCACCACGCGAAAAACGCGACCGACGGAACGGCCGTGTATTGCACGAGGTGGACGAACGCGAACGCGCGGCCGCGCAAGTGCTTTGGCACGAGTTCACTGACGTAGGTATCGATGGTGACGAGCTCCACGCCCACGCCAATGCCCGCAATCAGCCGCCATATATTGATGGCGGGTGCGGTGCTCTGGAACGCCATGACCAGGGTCGCTATGGAATACCAGAGCAGCGACACGGTGAAGATGGTCTTGCGGCCGTATTTATCGGCGAGTCCTGCCAGGAAGAACGTGCCGATGAACAAGCCCGCGAACGATGCCGCCACGAACGCGCCAAGCCCCGACACGCCGAAGAACGACGCCGTGGTGGTCGAGTACAAGCCGCTTTTCACAAGGCCCGGACCTACGTAGGCGGTAAAAAACAGGTCGTAGAATTCAAACCAGCCGCCAATGGACAGCATGAAAACCAGCGCCCACACGGAGCGCGTGGCGGGCAGGCGATCAATGCGCGCGTTGATGCCGGGCACGGTTTCCCTGCCGCCGGCGTTTGGTTTTTGCGATCCACTAGTCGCATCGATTGGCAGACTTGCCATTTTCAACCCTCCTGCGGGCGTCTCGTTCGTTTTGTTCTGTTAGACAGAACGTCGTTCTGTTTGAAGGTGATGCGAGATTAGTGCGTGAGGAGGGCACGCGAAATAAGGGGTTTTACCTAGATGCAGCCATCAACGCGCTGCCGGCCTTAGCCAATCACTTTGCCCCGCCAAGGATCCAGTCAATGACCGTGTGTAAATCGGCATCGCTGATAGTGGGATTGGGCGGCATCGGAATTTCACCCCAGACACCGGCGCCGCCGTTGCGGACTTTCGCAAATAGCCTCTCAGGCGCGGAAGGATCGTTCTTGTACTTTTTTGCGACCGCCTGATAAGCCGGGCCGACGACCTGCGTTTTCACCGCATGACATCCAAGGCAATTGTTCTTCTGCACGATTGCCAAAGCCGCCGCACCGTCCGGCGTCGCACGCGCCGGCTGCGCTGTGAAGAGGGTGAATAGAAACGCAAATTCAAACGCAAGGCAAAGAGTTCCGCTCGACCCTTTCTTCATCGATCAGCCCGCCACCTTGTCTGCCGCATTGCTCGTCACGTGGCTTCGAAAGTCCATCGACGCGTTCGCTCTTAGTCCTTGATATCGAAGACAGGTGACGCGAAGGAACGATGCAAAGTTCGTCGTCTCGCCGAGATGCTGCGTGATCTCCTCATGCAACTTGGCGATGAGCTGGTTGGTGGTCATGTCGTTGTCGGCGGCGAGTTCGGACAGCGTCTGCCAGAACAGGTTCTCCAGCCGGATGGTTGTCGTCACGCCGCTGATGCGCACCGAGCGCGCGCGGCATTCGTAGAGAATCGGATCGGTTTGAGCGTAGATCCTGCACATGAACGAACTCCTTGCAGTGAAGGCGGAACCGCCCGATGGCGGCTCCGTTGCAGCGTCTAGATGCTGCGGCGTTTCATCTGGTCCGCTATGTAATCCGATTGCCGGATTGCCAGCGTCACGATGGTGAGCGTTGGATTTTCGGCCGCGCTGGTCGTGAACTGGCTGCCGTCGGAGATGAAGAGGTTGGGGACATCGAAAGTCTGGCCGTGCTTGTTGCAGACGCCGTCGCCCGGTTTCGCGCTCATCCTGCAAGTGCCGAGATTGTGCGTGGACGGATAGGGCGGGGTACGCAACGTCTTGACCGCGCCCGCGGCTGTATAGATGGCCTCGCCCTGCTTGAACGCATGCTCGCGCATGGCAGTATCGTTCGGATGGTCGTCGTAATGGACGTTCGCCACCGGCAAGCCGATCTGATCCTTCACGTCATGATTCAACGTGACGCGGTTCGTCTCGCGCGGCATGTCCTCGCCGACTATCCACATGCCCGCGGTATTTGCGTAGTTATCCATATAGTAGGTAAAGTCCGATCCCCACGCGCCCGGGTCAAAGAACGCCGCGGCAAACGGCAGGCCGAGCGAGATGGTCTCCATCTCGTAGCCGCCCGCGAAGCCGCGCTTCGGATTGAACCCGGCTTCGTCGGTGATGATGCCCGCCATCACCGTTCCCCTATAGAAATGCACCGGCTCCTTGAACACGCCGTAGACGGACCCCGTTGTATGGCGCATGTAGTTCCGTCCGACCTGGCCCGAACTGTTTGCAAGTCCGTCAGGATGTTTCGATGATTCCGAGAGCAACAAGAGCCGCGGCGTTTCTATGGAATTGCCCGCGACGCAGACCACGCGTGCGCGCTGGCGTTGTTGTTTGCCATCGGCGTCCGTATAGATCACGCTGCTTGCCTTTCCCGCCGCGTTCGTTTCAATACGCATCACATGCGACTCGGGACGCACTTCTAGGCGCCCGGTTGCTTCCCCTGCGGGGATCTCGGTGTAGAGCGTGGACCATTTCGCACCCGATTTGCAGCCCTGGAAGCAGAATCCCAGTTGCATGCACTGGCCACGTCCCGCGCGTGGGCGGCTGTTGATCGCCATGTGCCCGGTGTTGCAATCCTTGTAGCCGACCTTGGTCGCGCCATCGTAGAAGACCTTGAAGTTGTTGTTGCCCGGCAGTCCCGGAATGCCGTTTGTGCGCGTCACGCCCATCTTGTTCTCGGCGCGCGCGTAGTACGGTTGCAGGTCTGAAAGCGTGATCGGCCAGTCGAGCAGATTCGCTTGATCGATGGAACCATACGTGGTGCGCGCCTTGAACTCGTGTTCGTGAAAGCGCAGCGACGCGCCCGCCCAATGTGTTGTCGTGCCGCCGACGGTCTTGCAGATCCACGCCGGCAACTCGGGGAAGTCCTTCGCGACGCGCCAGTCTCCGGATGTAGTGCGCTTGTCGGTCCAGGCGAGTTGCCCGAAAGATTTCCATTCGTCGTTGATGAACGTGGCCGATGACTGGCGCTTGCCCGCTTCCAGTACTACGACTTTCACGCCCTTCTGGCACAACTCGTTCGCGAGCGTCCCGCCGCCCGCGCCCGAACCGACGATCACGACAACGGAATCGTCGTTGTAGTCGAACTTAGCCATGCTTGCCTCCTCGGCAGTTTTTGCGTTCAGGTTCGGGTTCAGGCGACCGGCGGACTCGCGCCGGCAGGCGGATTCGGCAACCATGTCAGGTCGTTGAATCCGCGGCCCACGTAGCCGCCCTTGCTGAACGCTTCGCCTTCGTAGCCGAAGTGCGCAAACGACATGTCGTTGTTATAGAGCGAGGTGACGCATTGCGCGCGCACGAGCAGCACGAACGGATCGGTCTGATTTGCCTCGACGATCGCCGTGCGCTGCGCGTCGGAGAGCGTCCCATTGCCGGTCCATTTGCCCTGCGCCGCGTCGTTCAGTTTCGCCACGCCGTTCTTGATCACGTCCATGGTCTTCTGATCGGTGGCTTTCGCATCGACATCCTTCACGGCCAGCGCGTAGACCGCGTCGGGCAACGTCTTGTGCGGGTAGAGCGTGCGCGAGAGCGTCATGATGGCGTCGGCCTGGGACTGATCGATGTGAGTCAGTTCCACCGCCCACGCGCGACTGGGCGCGAGCAGCGCGATGGGCGTGCCGGCCGCCAGTACGCCGGACAGGACCACGGAACCCTGGAGGAAGTGCCGGCGGCTCACGCGCGCGGGCGGCACGGCGAGATGTGTATGTGTATGTAAACCGGCCGCGGAACCTTGAAGGCCTTCGGCGGCGACGACGGCAATGGGGATTGCCTTGGGCATGATTGTCTCCTTTTATAGTTGTCCAGTACCTGCGTCAGTTCATACGTAGTGGCCCTCCCTCGATAACACTTCGATCTTGTAGCCGTCGGGATCCGTAATGAAGAAAAAGCGCGCGGCGACAGCGCCATCGTGCGTGAGCGACTTGAGTTCGCCCGGCTGCATGCCCTGGCTGATCAAACGATCGCGGAACGTGGCCAGATCGTCGACGGCGAACGCCACGTGACCGTAGCCCGTGCCGTGCGTATAGGGCGTGGCCGTCCCCTTGTTCAGCGTGAGTTCAATCTCCGCGCCGCTCTGTGGATCGCGAAGATAAACGAGCGTAAAAGTATCGAAATCAAGGCGATGCGATTCGCGCATGCCGAACGCGTCCTGATAGAACGCAATAGAGCGATCCAGCGCCTGGACGCGGATCATCAGGTGGAGGAATTTGGTCATGCGCGGCTCGTGTCATGGCGTCGCTTCAGTATGCAACGTTGGCAGAAAACCGGGTAATAGCGGGCTATTACGCTGCTTTAGCGGCCCTGTGTTTTCCCTTAAGGAGCGCGTTTGCTCGGGTTAAACACCTAGAACCGGCACGCCCTCGGCGCACGATCGATCAACGGGAGTTCGATGACATGCGAGCGAACGTATCGCCTCGAACGAGACGATACGACCAGACACTTTCGCGCCGGCTGAAGACCTGGCGCACAGCGAAAGCCAATGTTCAACAATCAACGCTCAATAAGCGCCCATGTAGTCGCGCTTGCCAATATCCACTCCGTTGTGACGCAGGATGGCGTACGCGGTCGTGACGTGAAAGAAGAACTGCGGCAAACCGTAGTGCTGCAGATAAGCGCTGCCGTTGAGCTTCTTCTCTTTCGGCGTACCCGGGCGCAGCACGATCTCCTTGTTTTCGCTGCCTTCGAATTGCGCGGCATCGAACGATGCGATGTGGGCCAGCGCCTTTGCAACCAGCGCCTGCAGATCGGCGAACGTGACTTCGGTATCGGGCCATGACGGTACTTCAGCGCCTGCGAGCCGCGAGCTTACGCCCTTCGAGAAATCAACGGCGATCTGCACCTGGCGCACGAGCGGGAACATGTCCGGGAACAGGCGTGCCTGCAACAGCGCGTTCGGTTCGATGTTCTTTTCGGTTGCGTGCACTTCGGCTTTGCGCAGCACCTCGGACAAAGCCGTCAGCATTTGCTTGAAGACCGGGACGGATGCGTTGTAGATGGAAATGGTCATGGTCTCTCTGGGAATAGGGTGGATGTCCGTATGCCGGCGCAGAGGGCAACGCGCCTGATAGATGGATTGAGCGATTGGATCCGTTGGTCCGGCGCGAAGTCAGATGAAGCTATAACGCCGTTAACCGCGCCAGATTATAAGCGTCCGCGAAAACGACGCCCGCCCGAGCAACGCAACGGCTAGGGAAAACCCGATATCACATGAACGCGTAAAACGGGTTTATGCTGCGTTTGTTCTTGATATACCATATTGGGTATATTTAAATAATGATGCTGCGCTTCATACCAACAGGGAGACACCCACCTCAATGGCTGATACGTATGTTGGAATCCGCCCGACGCCCCTGACGCTTGCACTTGTGCCGATCAGTGCATCGGCTTCGTTGCGCGACCAGGCGTATGCGCGGCTGAAGCAGGCTATTGCCGATGCGGATATTTACCGGTCGCGCGAAGAGATCCGGCTCGACGAAAAGGAACTGACCGAAGCGCTCGGCGTGAGCCGGACGCCGGTTCGCGAGGCGATGACGCTGCTTGAACAGGAAGGTTTCCTGCGCACGGTGCCGCGACGCGGCATCTATATTCAGCGCAAGACGAAGCGCGAAATCGTCGACATGATCTATATGTGGGCTGCGCTCGAAAGCATGGCCGCGCGGCTCGCGACGCTGCACGCGTCGGAGGAGGACATAGCGGGATTGCGCCGCATGTTCGACGATTTCCGCGATGCCACGCCGGCCGACCATATAGAAGAGTATTCGGAAGCAAACCTCGCGTTTCATCAGGCGATTCTGGAGTTATCGCAATCGCAGGTGATTCTCGACACAATGAAAAACCTCTTCGTTCATGTGCGCGCAATCCGCCGCATGACGATTGCGCAGAGCGACCGCGCGTCGCGATCGATCGTGGATCACATGCATATCATTGAGGCGCTGGAGCAGCGGGATACTGAGCGCGTCGAAAGTCTCGTCCGGCAGCATTCGGTGGAACTCGCGCAATTCGTGGAGACGAATTGCGATTTTCTCGATTGAGGGTCGTGGTTTTGTTTGGCTGCGTTTGGCTTGAGGCCGTGTAAATCCGGCTGACTATGTTCGCTCACAGCCCGTTACTGTTAGGAATCCGTATGGTTTTACGCAAGCGTTTGCGCCTGACTTTCTCACCACTCAACCCCGTTCAAAACGGCCAAGGCTTTCAACCTGCCGCTTGTTTTTACGAGGCCGGAAATCAACCAAAATTCATTGGCCGCAAAAATTCCGAAGTCACCGCAAGTTGGTGCAACGCAAACATAAAAGCGCCAGGAACCGTATCAAATCGTCCCAAACCTATTCGCCGCAGTGCAGCAATGACGTATCGAAACAAAAAGCTGCTTGACTAATACTGTGTGTGGAATATTGTATATCACGAACTACACAAACACCCCGCCAAAGGAGGAGACGTCATGGCCGAAGTAGTAAGCAATCCGCAGAGCGCCACTGCAAACGACACGCTGGAAGAAAAGAAGGCGGAAACGACGGATGGATTTCATCTGGTCATCGATGCACTGAAGCTGAACGACATTCACACCATTTTCGGTCTGGTGGGCATTCCCATCACGGACCTCGCGCGTCTCGCGCAAGCCGAAGGCATGCGCTTTATTGGCTTTCGCCATGAGCAGCATGCGGGCAACGCAGCCGCCATCGCCGGTTACATGACCAAGAAGCCGGGCATCTGCCTGACTGTGTCCGCGCCGGGCTTCCTGAATGGCCTGACCGCGCTCGCCAACGCGACCACCAACTGCTTCCCGATGATCCTGATCAGCGGTTCGAGCGAGCGTGAGATCGTCGACTTGCAGCAGGGCGACTATGAGGAAATGGACCAGTTGAACGCGGCGAAGCCGTATGCGAAGGCCGCGTATCGCGTATTGCATGCGGAGGATATTGGCGTCGGTATCGCGCGTGCGATCCGTGCGGCTGTGTCCGGGCGTCCGGGCGGTGTTTATCTGGACCTGCCGGCCAAGCTGCTCGCGCAGACCATCGATGCCGTCAAGGCGCAGCAATCGCTGATCAAGGTTGTCGATGCCGCGCCGAGCCAGCTTCCCGCTCCGGATTCGGTCAAGCGCGCAATCGACGTATTGAAGGGCGCGAAGCGTCCGCTGATCTTGCTCGGCAAGGGCGCGGCCTACGCGCAAGCCGACGCTGAAATCCGCGCATTCGTGGAGAAGAGCGGCATTCCGTATCTGCCGATGTCCATGGCGAAGGGCCTCTTGCCCGATACACACGAACAATCGGCGTCGGCTGCCCGCTCGTTCGTGCTGCAGGAAGCGGACGTCGTGGTGCTGATCGGCGCGCGGCTGAACTGGCTGCTGTCGCACGGCAAGGGCAAGACGTGGGGCGCGGCACCGAAGAAGTTCGTCCAGATCGACATTTCGCCGACGGAAATCGACAGCAACGTTGCGATCGCCGCGCCGGTGATCGGCGACATTGGTTCGTGCGTGTCGGCGCTGCTGACGGAAATCCAGTCGGGCGGCTTCACGAAGCCGAGCGTGGAATGGACCGGCGCGATCACGGAAAGGAAGAGCAAGAACCTCGCGAAGATGGCCGCGACGCTCGAGCAAAATCCGTCGCCGATGAACTTCCACAGCGCCTTGCGCGCAATCCGCGACGTGCTGAAGACGCGTCCGGACATCAACGTGGTGAACGAAGGCGCGAACACGCTGGACTATGCGCGCAGCATCATCGACATGTACGAACCGCGCAAGCGCTTCGATTCCGGCACGTGGGGAATCATGGGCATCGGCATGGGCTTCGCGATTGGCGCGGCTGTGACGAGCGGCAAGCCGGTGGTCGCCATCGAAGGCGACAGCGCGTTTGGCTTCAGCGGCATGGAACTCGAAACCATCTGCCGATACGACCTGCCCGTTGTCACCATCGTCTTCAATAACAACGGCGTGTATCGCGGCACGGACGTGAACCCGACCGGCGGCAAGGACGTTGCGCCGACCGTGTTCGTGAAGGGCGCGCGCTACGACAAGATGATCGAGGCGTTCGGCGGCGTGGGCTTTAACGCCGAGACGCCGGCGCAACTGACCAAGGCGCTGCTGGAAGGTATTGCATCAGGCAAGCCGACGCTGATCAACGCTGTTATCGACGAAGCTGCCGGCACGGAGAGCGGCCGTCTGACGAACCTCAATCCGCAAAGCGCGGCGATGAAAAAGTAAGGCAACGCCCAAGGAGACATGACATGAGCAAACCACTCGACGGCATCAAGATCATCGACTTCACGCACGTCCAGGCCGGCCCGGCCTGTACGCAGTTACTCGCGTGGTTCGGTGCAGACGTGATCAAGGTCGAACGTCCAGGTTCGGGCGATGTGACACGTAACCAGTTGCGCGACATTCCCGACGCCGACGCGCTGTACTTCACCATGTTGAACAGCAACAAGAAGTCCCTCACGCTCGACACGAAAAAGCCCGAAGGCAAGGAAGTGCTGGAAAAGCTGATCCGCGAGTCCGATGTGCTGGTGGAGAACTTTGGTCCGGGCGCGCTCGACCGGATGGGTTTTTCGTGGGAACGGTTGAATGAGTTGAACCCGAAGATGATCGTGGCGTCGGTGAAAGGCTTCAGCGACGGCCATCATTACGACGACCTGAAAGTCTATGAAAACGTCGCTCAGTGTGCGGGCGGCGCGGCATCGACCACCGGCTTCTGGGACGGTCCTCCGACCATCAGCGCCGCCGCGCTCGGCGACAGCAACACGGGCATGCATCTGGCCATCGGCATTCTGACGGCCCTGATTGGCCGCGATAAAACCGGCAAGGGCCAGAAGGTCGCGGTATCGATGCAGGACAGCGTGTTGAACCTGTGCCGCGTGAAGCTGCGCGACCAGCAGCGTCTGGACCGCGTGGGTTATCTGGAAGAGTATCCGCAGTATCCGCACGGCGAATTCAGCGACGTGGTTCCGCGCGGCGGCAACGCCGGCGGCGGCGGTCAGCCGGGCTGGATCCTGAAATGCAAGGGCTGGGAAACGGACCCGAACGCGTACATCTACTTCACGATCCAGGGTCATGCCTGGGCGCCAATCTGCAAGGCGCTTGGCAAGCCGGAATGGATCGACGACCCGGCGTACAAGACGGCTGAGGCACGTCAACCGCACATCTTCGATATCTTCGCGACCATTGAAGAGTGGCTTGCCGACAAGACGAAATTCGAAGCTGTCGATATCCTGCGCAAGTTCGATATTCCGTGTGCGCCAGTGCTGACCATGAAGGAACTGGCGAACGATCCGTCGCTGCGCGCAAGCGGCACGATCGTGGAAGTGCCGCACAGCGTTCGCGGCTCGTATCTCACGGTCGGCAGCCCGATCAAGTTTTCGGACCTGAAGCCGGAAGTGACCGCTTCGCCGCTGCTCGGCGAGCACACGGAAGAAGTTTTGGCGAGCCTCGGTTACAGCCAGCAGGAAATCTTCAACCTGAAGGAAATCCAGGCAGTGTGAGCGTCTGGTTCATGTAGCAAAAAGTAGTCGAAGCACCGGGGTCTCATTCTTCGAGACCCCGCACAATGCGGCGTCACAAAGCGGACGCCGCGTTGACTGAATCACTGCCCTTCCAGATTTGGCGGAATCGCGATCGATTACAAGTCGGTCAACCGCCGCAGCCGTCGATACCCTTACGGATGAATCACGCGCCAACGTGCCGCTCGCGCACGCCTGCGCGTCGCGGCTTCCCATCGTCAGGATTTAACAGGAGATTTCAAATGCACGTCGAGGTCCTTGGGCAATACAAACTCGAACTGTCCGCGATGCAGTTGATCCACAACGGCGGCTGGGCGGCCTATCTCGCCATTCGCACCGTCGATGAAAACCAGCAGGCCCAATCCGGCTTGCTGCCGTATCAGCATGTGGTGGACGAAGCCGTGTTCGAAAGCGAAGCCGCGGCAATAGCCGGTGCGCGCCGCGTGGCAATGGCAATGCTGAGCACCGCGCCCGCGCGCTAACTAACGCCTGGGCGTTTAATGATTGGTAATCCTGAATTAGCCGCCTAATAAAATGTCTGATAACTCGCGCACATTCACCGACTCAGCGGACGCATAAAACAAATGCGCGACGTCAGACTAAATAAGCAATAAAAGCGGTTGCAGAAATACGATGTTCAAAATACGATATATCAGAAGGGGCGAACCAAAGCAGTTTGCCCGACGCGCAAGCCGTCGCCGACCCATGAGCAGCCCACGGTAGATAAGCCGGCAAAGTCCGGCAACCGAACCGAGCGCAATGCCAGGCAGACAAGGATCAATTTAGGGAGACGAAAATGGGCAAGGCATTGGAGGGTGTGAAGATCCTCGACTTCACGCACGTGCAGTCGGGGCCGACCTGCACGCAGTTGCTGGCGTGGTTCGGCGCGGACGTGATCAAGGTGGAGCGGGCGGGCGTGGGCGACGTCACGCGTGACCAGCTTCGCGACATCCCGGAGGCGGACAGCCTTTATTTCACGATGCTGAACCACAACAAGCGTTCGGTCACCATCGACACAAAAAATCCCGAAGGCAAGCAGGTTCTGGAAGAGCTGATCCAGGTGTGCGACGTCATGGTCGAGAATTTCGCGCCGGGTGCGCTGGACCGGATGGGCTTCACCTGGGAGCGCGTGCAGGAACTGAATCCGCGCATGATCGTGGCGTCGGTGAAAGGCTTTGGTCCCGGACCCTATGAAGATTGCAAGGTTTACGAGAACGTCGCGCAATGCGTGGGCGGAGCCGCGTCGACCACAGGTTTCGACGATGGTCCTCCCGTTGTGACCGGCGCGCAGATCGGCGACTCGGGAACCGGGCTGCATCTGGCGCTTGGCATTGTCACGGCGCTGTATCAGCGTCATTCGACCGGCCGCGGCCAGTACGTGTTGTCCGCCATGCAGGACAGCGTGCTCAATCTGTGCCGCGTGAAGTTGCGCGACCAGCAGCGCCTCGAACGCACCGGCGTGATGAAGGAATACCCGCAGTATCCCAATGGAGAGTTCGGCGAAGCCGTGCCGCGTGCGGGCAATGCATCGGGCGGCGGCCAGCCCGGTTGGATCCTGAAATGCAAGGGCTGGGAAACCGATCCGAACGCGTATATCTATTTCATTACGCAAGCGCCCGTGTGGGCAAAGATCTGCAACGTGATCGGCAAGGAAGAATGGGCGACCGATCCGGACTACGCCACGGCCGCCGCGCGCTTGCCGCACCTGAAGGACATCTTCGCCGAGATCGAACGCTGGACCATGACGAAGACCAAGTTCCAGGCCATGGACATCCTGAACAAGTACGACATTCCATGCGGCCCGATCCTTTCGATGAAAGAAATCGCCGAAGAACAGTCGCTGCGCGAAACCGGAACCATTGTGGAAGTCGATCATCCGGTGCGCGGAAAATATCTGACTGTTGGCAATCCTATCAAATTGTCCGATAGCCCCACTGAAGTCACGCGTTCGCCATTGCTCGGCGAACACACGGATGAAGTGATGGCCGAACTGGGTTACCAGCCGGAACAGATTGCGCATTTGCGGGCTGTCGGCGCCATTTGAGCGCGGGCTCGCACAAAAAGATGACGCGACGCGGCCCATGCGGCGGCGTCAGCGCACCCCATAAAAACTTGCAGGAGACATTCGATGAAAACGTGGATACGGTTTCGGAACGCGCACGGCCAGACGGGTTTCGGCGTTCTGGAAAACCATCGCATCACGCAGTACGACGGCGAGATGTTCGGGACGGCAACGCCGGGCGCGAAGCTGCTGAGCCGGGAAGACGTCACGCTGCTGAGCCCGTGCGTACCGACAAAAGTCGTCGCGCTCTGGAACAACTTTCACGCCCTTTCCGAAAAGCTGGGAAAGGCCGCGCCCTCTCATCCGCTCTTTCTCATCAAGCCGCCAACCTCCGTGATCGGCCACGGCGAACCTATCCAGCGTCCGAAAGCGTACAACGGCAAGATTGCGTATGAAGGCGAACTTGCCATTGTGATTGGCAAGCGCTGCAGCAATGTATCGGCAGAAGAAGCCGACGACTACATCTTCGGCTATAGCTGCATCAACGACGTCACCGCCGCCGAACTCCTCAACGAAGATCCCAACTTCGCGCAATGGTGCCGCTCGAAGGGCTTCGATACATTCAGTTGCATTGGACCCGCGATCCAGCGCGATTTCGACTGGCGTAACGCACATGTCATCACGCGGCTCGATGGTGTCGAGCGCCAGAACTATCCGCTCTCGGACATGATCTTTTCGCCCGCGCAGCAAGTGAGCCTGATCTCGCAGGACATGACGCTCGAACCTGGCGACGTGATCGCGTGCGGTACGTCCGTTGGCGTGGGATCGATCAAGGATGGCGCGACGGTTGAAGTGTCCATCGGCGGGATTGGCGTGTTGTCGAACGTTTTAGCGGGCGGAGTCTGACATGGCGATGACCATTGCAGTGCCGCGCGAGATCCGCGCGGGCGAGCGCCGCGTTGCAGCGACGCCCGAGACCGTCGGCCAGTTGCTGAAGCTTGGCTTCTCCGTGAATGTGGAATCGCAGGCGGGACTCGCCGCCTCATTCGATGACGACGCCTACCGCACAGCCGGCGCACACATTGTGAGCGACACGAACGCGTTATGGTCCGACGCCGACATTGTGATCAAGGTGCGCGCGCCGGAGCCGCATGAAGCCGCGTTGCTCAAGCGAGGCGCAACGCTGATCAGCTTCATCTGGCCCGCGCAAAACGCGGCGCTTCTTGCACAGCTTGCCGCGGCTGGCGCCAACGTCATGGCGATGGACAGCGTTCCCCGCATCTCGCGCGCGCAAAAGCTGGACGCACTCAGCTCGATGGCGAACATGGCGGGTTATCGCGCGGTCATTGAAGCGGCGCAGCATTTCGGGCGCGTGTTCACCGGACAGATCACCGCGGCCGGCAAGATGCCGCCGGCGAAAGTGCTGGTGATCGGCGCAGGCGTTGCAGGTCTCGCGGCGATTGGCGCGGCACGTGGTCTGGGCGCCATCGTGCGTGCTTTCGATACGCGCGCCGAAGTCGAGCAGCAAGTCGAAAGCATGGGCGCGGTGTTCCTCACGGTCGACATGGAGGAAGAAGGTAGCGGCGGCGGTGGCTACGCGAAACAGATGAGCGCGGAGTTCATCGCGGCGGAAATGGCGCTCTTTGCGGCGCAGGCGAAGGAAGTCGACATCATCGTCACGACCGCGCTGATTCCGGGCAAGCCCGCGCCGAAGCTGATCACCGCCGAGATGGTCGGCATGATGCGCGCGGGCAGCGTGATCGTGGACATGGCGGCCGAGCAGGGCGGCAATTGCGAACTTACCCAGCCGGGCGAAGTGGTGCAGGTCCACGGTGTATCGATAGTCGGTTACACCGATCTCGCGAGTCGCATGGCGACGCAGTCGAGCCAGCTTTACGGCACGAACATCCGTCACTTGCTGACCGATCTGACGCCGCAGAAAGATGGCGTCGCGAAGATCAACATGGACGACGATGTGATGCGTGGCGCGACCGTCGTGCATGAAGGCGCCGTGAGCTGGCCGCCGCCCCCGCCGAAAACGGTTGCCATCGCGGCGCACAAACCCGCTCCCGCGAAGCCAGTAGCGGCGGAAGTCAAGGAAGAGCCGCGCAATGGTTTCGTCTCGGTTGTGATTCTGGCCGTCGCCGCATTGGCGCTGCTCGCGCTCGGCGCGGTCGCGCCGCCTGCGTTCGTCGCGCATCTGACCGTCTTCGTGCTCGCGGTGTTCGTGGGTTACCAGGTGGTCTGGAACGTGACGCCCGCGTTGCACACGCCGCTGATGAGCGTGACCAATGCGATCAGCGGGATCATCGTGATCGGCGCGCTGTTGCAACTCGGCACGTCCGACACGCTGGTGACGGTGCTTGGCGGTATCGCGTTGCTGGTTGCCACGATCAACATTGCGGGCGGGTTCCTCGTGACCCAGCGCATGTTGAAGATGTTTCAGCGCAATTAAGGAGAAAAAACATGCTGAACGGAATTGGCAACATTGCGTATCTGGGCGCGGCCGTGCTCTTCATCCTGAGCCTGCGCGGACTGAGTCATCCGAGCACCGCGCGCCGGGGCAACCTGTATGGCGTCGCGGGCATGCTGATCGCCGTCGTCGCGACGCTCCTCATTGCGCAAGGAGCGGGGCTCGCGGTCGTGCTGGCGGCGGCCGTGATTGGCGCGGCGATCGGCGCCGTGCTCGCACGGCGTGTCGAGATGACGCAAATGCCGCAGCTTGTCGCCGTGCTGCACAGCTTCGTGGGACTGGCGGCGGTGCTGATCGGCTTCACCAACTACCTGATGCCGCTTGGCGATATTGCCGGCGCCGAACTGACCATCCACCTGTGCGAGATCTATCTCGGCGTGTTCATTGGCACGATCACCTTCACGGGATCCATTGTCGCGTTCCTGAAACTGCAAGGCACGATCAGCGGCAAGCCGCTCGTCTTGCCCGCGCGGCACCTTCTGAACCTCGCGGTGCTCGCGGCGTGCGTGGCGTTGGGATACCGGTTCCTCACGGCAAACGTGATCGCCGACGGCATCACCGCGTTGCTCATCATGATCGTGCTCGCCGCGGCGCTCGGCGTGCATCTCGTGATGGCGATCGGCGGCGCGGACATGCCCGTGGTCGTCTCCATGCTCAACAGCTATTCCGGATGGGCGGCCGCCGCAACGGGCTTCATGCTCAGCAACGACCTGCTGATCACGACCGGCGCGCTGGTCGGCTCTAGCGGCGCGATCCTGAGCTACATCATGTGCCGCGCGATGAACCGCAGCTTCTTGTCGGTGATCCTTGGCGGCTTCGGCGCGGCGAGCGGAACGAGCACGGCGGACGTGGGCGGCGAAGTGGTGGCGACCAGCATCGATGAAGTCTGCACCATCCTGCGCGATGCCTCCGAGGTCATTATCGTGCCGGGTTACGGCATGGCCGTGGCGCAGGCGCAGACGACCATCAGCGACATTACGCGCAAGCTCGAGGCACTCGGCGTGCGCGTCCGCTTCGGCATTCATCCGGTCGCGGGCCGCTTGCCCGGCCATATGAACGTGCTGCTCGCGGAAGCGAAGGTGCCCTATGACATCGTGCTCGAAATGGACGAGATCAACGAGGACTTCCACACCACGGATGTCGTGCTCGTGATCGGCGCGAACGACATTGTGAATCCGGGTGCGCTGGAAGATCCGGGCAGTCCGATTGCAGGCATGCCGGTGCTCGAAGTGTGGAAGGCGCGCACGGTGGTGGTGTCCAAGCGCGGCATGGCGACCGGCTATGCGGGCGTGGACAATCCGCTTTTCTACAAGGACAACACGCGCATGCTGTTCGGCGACGCCAAGACGAGCGTCGACGCGTTGCTGCGCCAGTTGTCGGCCGCCTGATCACAAGACTGGAATCCCATGATCCGCTCACGCAAAGCCAGGATTGTCGCCACGCTCGGTCCCGCGACTTCCGATATCGATACGATCACGCAACTCTTCAACGCGGGCGCGGACGTGTTCCGCCTGAACTTCAGCCACGGTTCTCACGCGGATCACAAGCGCCGCTACGACCTCGTGCGCGAAGTCGAGCGCGTTTCCGGCCGGCCCATTTCCATCCTCGCCGACATGCAGGGTCCCAAGTTGCGGGTCGGCCCGTTTGCCGCGGGCAAGGTGATGCTGGCCGAAGGCGCGGAATTTTCACTCGATACCAACCCCGCACCCGGCGACGTGAATCGTGTGTACCTGCCGCATCCCGAGTTGTTCGAGGTCGTGGCCGCGGGCCAGTCGCTGCTGCTCGACGACGGCAAGCTGCGCCTCGAAGTACTCGATAACAACGGCGAGCGCATCCGTACCCGCGTGAAGCACGGTGGCGCGTTGTCGGACAGAAAGGGCGTGAACGTGCCGGACACCATCCTGCCGATTCCCGTGCTGACGCAAAAGGATCGCGTCGACCTGGAGTTCGCGTTGTCGCTCGGCGCGGACTGGATCGCGCTCTCGTTCGTGCAGCGTCCGGAAGATCTGGTCGATGCCCGCGAGTTGATAGGCGATCGCGCCGGCCTGATGGTCAAGCTGGAAAAACCGGCGGCGCTGGATCGTCTGGATGAAATCGTTCAGGCGTCCGATTCTGTGATGGTCGCGCGTGGCGACCTGGGCGTGGAACTTCCGCCCGAGCGCGTGCCGGGAGTCCAAAAGCGCATCCTTCGGTCATGCCGCAGCCACGGCAAGCCGGTGATCATCGCCACGCAAATGCTCGAGTCCATGATCGCCGCGCCCGTGCCGACCCGCGCGGAGGCGTCCGACGTGGCTACGGCAATCTACGACGGCGCTGATGCCGTCATGCTTTCGGCGGAATCGGCCAGCGGTGCTTTCCCGGTGCAGGCGGTCGCGATGATGGACCGCATCATCAAGGAAGTGGAGCACGATCCGTTGTATCGCAGCCTGATCGACGCGCAGCATGAACTGCCGTTGAACACGCCGGGCGATGCGATTTGCGCCGCGTTGCGCGATGTTGCGCAAACGATCAATGCGGTGGTCGCGGTGACCTACACCACGTCGGGACACACGAGCTTGCGCGCCGCGCGCCAGCGTCCGGCAGCGCCTATCCTGAGCATTACGCCGAAGCTTGCGACCGCACGCCGTCTCGCGCTGGTGTGGGGCGTGCACTCCACGGTAAGCCCGGATATTGGTTCCGTCGACGAAATGGTGAGCGCCGCGTGCGGTACCGCTGCGCGGGAAGGCTTCGCGAGCCCGGGCGATCAGGTCGCCATTGCAGCCGGCATGCCGTTCGGCGAATCCGGCACGACAAACCTGCTGCGGATTGCCCGCGTTTAGGTACGATGTAATTAAACGCTGCACGTGTACGCGCGCCTGAAAATCGCGCGCCGGCTATGCACGTCCGAATTTTATAAGGCATCCGAAATATATAAGCTTTAACTAATCCAAGGCATAAGAAACTTTCACTTTCGTTAATGGATGAAGGTTGCCATCATGGTTTCAGCCTGAGCAGTCAACGCACCCCATAAGGATGCCGGCGCGCGACGTGGAGACCGTCGCTGCCGCACGGCATGAACGAAACAGCGGCTTTCAACCACGCGCCGAGATATTCGCATCGCCTGAAGCCGGACTGAGGCTTTCGTCCGGCCCGACAGAATTCGTTATTTAAAACAGGAAGAGACCGATGAAAATCTGTGTATATGGCGCCGGCGCGATCGGCGCGTACTTGGGCGCGCAACTCGCTTTAGCCGGCGCGGATGTCAGTTTCGTCGCGCGTGGCCCGCATCTGGCGGCCATGCAGTCGAAGGGCGTGCGGCTGCAGATCGACGGAACCGAGCGGACCGTCAAGGTGCGATGTTCGTCCGACCCACGTGAACTCGGTGTTCAGGACTACGTGATCATTGCGTTGAAGGCGCATTCGGTGCCGGGCGTGGTCGGCGCAATGCAACCGCTGCTGGGTCCCGATACCGCCATCGTCACCGCCGTCAACGGCATTCCCTACTGGTATTTCCACAAGCACGGCGGCGAGTTTGCGGATACCACGCTCGACAGCATCGACCCGGGCGGCACGCAGTGGAAGCAACTCGGAGCCGAGCGCGCGATTGGCTGCGTGGTGTACCCCGCAGCCGAGATCACGGAACCCGGTGTGATCCGCCATGTGTACGGCAAAAAATTTCCTATCGGTGAGCCGAGCGGCGAGCGCACCGAGCGGATTCAGAAACTGAGCGAAATCATGGTGGCGGCCGGACTCGACGCGCCCATCCGCGACAATATCCGCGACGAGATCTGGCTCAAGCTGTGGGGCAATCTCTGCTTCAATCCGATCAGCGCGCTGACCCACGCAACGCTCGACGTGATCACGAGCGATCCTGCAACGCGCGATGTATCGCGGACCATGATGCTGGAAGCCAAGTCCATCGCGGAACGTTTTGGCGTGCATTTTCGCGTCGATGTCGAAAAGCGCATTGACGGCGCGGGTGCCGTCGGCGCGCACAAGACTTCCATGCTGCAGGATCTGGAAGCCAATCGTCCGATGGAAATCGACCCGTTGCTGACCGTGGTGCAGGAAATGGGCCGGCTGGTCGGGCAGGCAACGCCGACTATCGATACGGTGCTGGCGCTGATCAAGCTTCGCGAGCAGATTGCGCAGCACGTGCCGGCGCCAGCGCCCGAACCCGCGCCGGTCAGCTAAAAAGGCATGTCGATTTCCTGCAAGGCCATTCGTCGTCAGGTAAGGGAGCGCGCAGCCTCGTTGTGCGTGCTTCCTTCTTTCGAATGATCGAACAGGAGATGCTTCATGACTTATGTCGATGGATTTGTTGCCGCCGTGCCCACGGCCAACCGCGAGGCGTTCCGGCAGCACGCGCAGATGGCGGCGGGCGTTTTCAAGGAGCACGGCGCGCTGAAAGTTGTCGAGTGCTGGGGAGACGATGTGCCGGAAGGCACGCTGACTTCGTTTCCAATGGCCGTCAAGCGCAAGGACGACGAGACGGTCGTGTTCTCGTGGATCCTCTGGCCGTCGCGTCAGGCGCGCGACGACGGCATGAAAGCGGTGATGGCCGATCCGCGCGTGCAGCCCGACAAGAATCCCATGCCGTTCGATGGCAAACGCATGATCTACGGCGGCTTTGAAATGATCGTGGAGGCGTGAGGCGCGGGCCCGGCGCGGGCCTGGCGACACGCTAAGATAGCGCTTCGCCAAGCTCATCGCGCACGCATGATTTCCAGCCAGTACATTAGCCGCATCACATTGCAGCGGGACAAGGTCGACTCGTTCGATGCTTATCCGTTTTCGCTTCCCGCGGTTCGGTCGCTGGACACGCTCGACCTGCATCCGCAGGTGACGTTTTTCGTCGGTGAAAACGGCTCGGGGAAGTCGACGCTGCTGGAAGCGATTGCCGTTTCCATGGGTTTCAACGCGGAAGGCGGCACGCGGAATTTTCGCTTCGATACCCGGTCGTCCCATTCCACGCTCGACGCGTATCTTCGCGTCGCCAAGGGCTTCAAGAAGCCGAGGGATGGATTTTTCCTGCGCGCCGAAAGTTTCTTCAACGTCGCGACGGAAATCGAAAATCTTGATGCCGCCGGCGGCCTTGGCCCTCCGGTCATTAACTCTTACGGCGGGCAGTCGCTGCACGAGCGATCTCACGGCGAGGCGTTTCTCGCGCTGTTGATGAACCGCTTTGGCGGCAAGGGACTGTATCTGCTGGACGAACCCGAGTCGGCGCTTTCGCCGCAACGCCAGCTTGCCGCGCTGGCGCGCATCCACGACCTGGCGGGCGACGACTCGCAATTTGTCATTGCCACGCATTCGCCCGTTCTCATGGCCTATCCGGACGCGTGGATTTACCAGTTCACTGCCGACGGCGTTGCGCGCGTGAATTACGACGACACCGAACACGTCCAGATCATGCGCGCGTTCATGGCGAATCCCGGGCGGATGATCCGCACGCTTCTAGACGATGAAAAGTGATTGCCAGGCATCGGCAAGGATGACCTGAAAAGCGTCCGCCCTGGAAAAGACGCGGCGAAGCGCACGGTTTGATCGATAAAAACGCAGTTCGCCGCGCAGGTTTTCCAGCCATACGCGTTGCGCGAAAACCGCCGAAAACCCCACGGGACAAGGGCGGATAATTATTAGAAGAATAGATCGAGCGGTGTGGCAGGACCGGGCGTGATGTTTGCGGTAATAAACGCACAACTGCTCATTACTGCTGCCATGTCCCGCTTTGCATCGCCATTTGTTTCGCGTCTTGTCATGCTGCTGAAGGCAGGTTTAGGCAATCTGGGCCAAAGAAACCACGTGGCCGTGCTCTGGCAACGCGTCCAACCGGCCCAAGAAGCCATCCAAACTGATGTGAGTAAGGGGCAAACTGGGGCGGCGTCATGTTGATACAAACCTTTGAAACCCTGGCGACGTGGCTGGCAATATGCGGTTTGCATTTTTCACTGCTGACGCCCGCAGCGGTGGCGCATGCGTTCGGTTCGCTGCTGGGCGTGATGGTGGGCGTTGTGTTGCCGCTTGGGATTGCCGTGAGTGCACACCGGCGACTGGAAGAACTCTAAGCACCCACCGCTTTGCTGCGGCGCGCAAAGCAACGCGCTTGATCTTCGCGCCGCTTGAGGCGCACCATGAAAAACGCTGTCCGTCCTGAGCGAACCAGTGCCCGCCTTTGGAGGCGAAGATGCCGGAAATCAATCAGCAAAGAGTCGTCGAAATTCTTAACGAGATCCTCGAATCGGAACTCGCCGGCGTCGTCCGATACACCCACTATTCATTCCTCGTATTCGGCTTCGGCCGCATTCCCATTGTCGGGTGGTTGAGGGAACAAGCCGACGAATCTCTGCTGCACGCGCAGCAGGCCGGCGAATGGATCACGACGCTCGGCGCGTATCCGTCGCTTGAAATCGGACCTTTGCTCGATTCCCATACCTTCGACATAGGCTCCATTCTTCGCGAGTCGCTCGAAAGTGAAAAGATCGCGCTGGGTCACTACCGGGCGTTGCTGGCGCAGGTCGAAGGCCGCTCGATAGCGCTCGAGGAATACGCGCGGCAGATGATCCACGTGGAAGAACTGCACGCGGGCGAAGTCGACAAGATGCTGCGACGGCCCGGTGCCGTCGCCACGCTGCCCGAAGCCGGACTGGCGAAAGATCTGCTGTAGTCCGGCGCTCGAGATTCAGCGCAGCGGCCTGAAAAACGTCCGGATCTCTTCCGCGAGTTCATGCGGCGTTTCCATGGCGGCGAAGTGGCCGCCTCGTGGCATGGTGGTGTATCGCTGAAGATTGTAGACGCGTTCGATCCACGAGCGCGGCGGCATCGGCAATTCGTGCGGATAATGCGCAATGCCGGTCGGCGGCAACACGCGTTGTCCGCTCGCAAAATGCACCGGCCGCCGCCGGCTCTCCAGATACATGCGAAACGATGACCCTATCGTGCCCGTGAACCAGTAGATGGAAATGTTCGTCAGCAACGCATCGAGCGAAAACACCCGTTCGACGTCGCCGCCGCAATCGCTCCATCCGCGGAATTTCTCCACTATCCACGCCGCCAGACCCGCTGGCGAGTCGTTCAGCCCAAACGCGAGCGTCTGAGGTTTGGTGCCCTGTATGTGCCCGTAGCCGCCTTCCGCGTCGGCCCAGGTTTTGGCTGTATCGAGAAATTGCGTTTCTTCCGGCGAAAAAAGCGGCGTCTCACCGTTACCCAGCGGCGGCCGATACGACCCCGGAATGTAATTCAGATGAAGCCCGGCCACGTTTTCCGGATTCTGGAACGCCAGCCACGTGGACACGCTCGAACCCCAGTCGCCGCCTTGCGCGCCGAACCGTTCGTAGCCAAGACGCTTCATCAGCGCTGCCCACAGGCGCGCGACCTCGAACGGTCCCGTACCCGGCGCGCATGGCGCGGACGAAAATCCATATCCGGGCAGCGACGGCACCACGACGTCAAACGCATCGCGCGGATCGCCGCCGTGGCTGGCGGGATCGGCGAGAAGGGGAATGATTGCCTCCATTTCCATGAACGATCCCGGCCAGCCATGCGTGAGGATCAGCGGCAACGGCGCCGGCCCATTTCCCCGCCGATGCACGAAGTGAATGGTTTTATCGTCTATACCCGTGGTGAATTGCGGCAGCGCGTTGAGCCGCGATTCCTGAGCGCGCCAGTCGAACGAATTTTGCCAATAGTCGACAAGGCGCTTGAGGAACGCCTCATCCGTTCCTTCGCTCCATCCCGAATCCGCAAGACTGTGCGGCCAGCGCACGCGAGACAAGCGCTCCTGAAGGTCGTGCAGCGCGCTATCGGAGATGGCTATCTGAAAAGGCGTGACGTTCATGGCAGCACCGAAGTTGGTTTTCGTTGCCGCCGATGCTACTGCAGTTCCCGCGTTACCGTCCCGGCACACGTCTGGAAACCCCACGGCCGTGCTATGGTATCCGGCTCGATTTCGCGTTATTCGAGTGATCGGGCACGCCATTTCACCCACGAAATACTCTGGACGTTTTATGAAAAAAGTTTCGCTTTTGCTTTCGATGGTCTTGATTGCTTCATCGGCGTATGCCGCCGCCGCTACGGAAACGCTGCCTTCGGGCGTGACCGTCACGCAACTGAAGGCGGGTACGGGCGCACAGCCGACCGCCGCCGATACGGTCACGGTGAACTACCGCGGCACGCTCGCGGACGGCACCGAATTCGACTCATCGTATAAACGCGGCACGCCGGCATCGTTCCCGCTTGGACGCGTTGTCCCGTGCTGGACCCAAGGCCTTCAAAAGATGAAAGTCGGCGAAAAGGCCAAGCTGGTTTGCCCGCCGGCCACGGCTTATGGCGATCGCGGCGTGGGCGCCATTCCGCCGAACAGCACGCTGACCTTTGAAGTGGAACTGCTGAAGATCGGCAACTGAGCGCGGCGCGTCAAGCTGCCTTGGGCGGTTCGCCTGCGCGGTGTTTTTCCTGGAAGACGCGCGCGGCGGACCGTACATCCAGGGCAAAGATGCCCTAGGCCGCCGACCGGTCCATCGTGATGCTTTTCGCGCGCTTCTGGAGTTCCGTCAGCAGGCGTCGCACCCTTTGCTGCTGGACGACCAGCAGGTTGCTTTCATCGACAAGCGCCTGGATACGGCTTTGCCAGTAATCAGGGTCCATGCCGTGCACGGCGCCAGCCGGGCTGTTTTTCACGATCGTGCGGATCATGCGCTCCAGATGGTCGAGTCGCTGATCGGCTAAACTTGCCGGCAGCAGATTTTCGGTTCCGGGCCGCGGCGTTTTCTTCTGGGCGTTCATACCAATACCTCGTCGACCTTTACCGGCCGCACCGTTTCTAACGGGGCCGTGATAGTGCCTTGTTCGATTATTGCGCGGCGCCGCCGAGCGATTCGTGCAGCGCGCGCCCAGCGGTCGACGAAAAATGGAGACCGCTGCGCGATTTTTAGCGCGAACCTACGATTCCCACGCTTGCCGCCGTAAACGCTTGGGTCGGCGCGAGATGGGGAGATGGAAGGTGATTCAATAACTCAACCATAGCGCGGCGGTTTTGCTCCGCTTTACCCCACGTCTCAGTTTTCAAAATTAAATTGGCGACGCCCCGGCGTGCGCCTATTTTTGATTCACCAGGACCCGCCCAGGCGCTCAACGCACATGTCATCGCCCTTCCTTCCAGACGACGCGCTTTCTGCCGGCATTACCCGCAACACGTTCAGTACGCACGGCGTGGCGAGGACCGGCCAGTTGCTCGCATGGCGGGAACGGGTCGGGCACGTGGTGGACGTGCCGCCCGCAAAGTCGCAACTCGCCGATGGTTTTCGCGGTCGTATCGATAAATACGTGGCCGGCGACATCGTCTTTACCGATTCACGCACGGACGCGCTCACGCTTGAGCGCTCGGTGGCGAGAGTTTCCGCCGACATGCGTCGCGACTACGTGTTCCATCTGTTCGTGGAAGGCGGCGTGGGCCAGGTTTCGGGCACGCCCACCAAACGCAGCGCGGCGAATTCATCGGGCGGAATGATTGCGTTCGATCTGGATCAGCCGTTTCGCGTCGAGCGTCCCGCTTGCCATGTGCTGACACTTTTTGCGCCGAAAGCAGTGGTGGACGCGGCGTTTCCCGGAGCGGACTCAATCCACGGCCGCATCGTGGAGCAAGGCTCGCCGCTGACCCAGCTCGTTTTCGACCACGCCAACGCGCTCGCGCGCCATCTGCCGCGCATGAGCGCCGTGCAGGCGCAGGGCGAGCTAGACGCCGCCACGCAACTGCTGATTGCCGCGTTTCGCAAGCAGGTGCGTCTCTCCGGCGACGCTCGCGCGGCGGTCCAGGTCGCTGTGCTGAACCAAGTGCGCAGATACATTGAGGCAAACCTGCATCAGCCGGAGCTGTCGCCGTCGAGCGTGGTCGAAGCGCTGCAACTCAAGCGCGCGACGATTTATCGATGGTTCGAGCATGAAGGCGGCCTGGGCGCGTACATCCGCAACCGGCGCTTGCGGGAAGCGGCCGGCGAACTGGTGCGCTTTCCCAACCTGCAAGTCATCGATATTGCCTACGGGCTGGGTTTCAGGAGCGCGTCGGATTTCACGCGCGCGTTCCGGCGCGCTTACGGCATGAGTCCGCAGGATGCGCGCGTGCGCGCCTTCGAGTTGCAGCGCGCGGGCACACCCGGCGTGTTGTCGCCGTACGGGCCGGGCGGAAAATAACTCAGCGCGAGATCAACGCGCGGGCGCTGGAAAGCGCCACAGCGCGAACAGCGTGATGCATGTCGCGGCGACCAGATACCACGCGGGCATCATCGGATTGCGGGTCGCGGCGATCAGCCACGTCACGATAAGCGGCGAAAATCCGCCGAAGAGTGTCACGCCGAAGCTGTACATCATCGAAAGCGCGGCGGCGCGGTGCGAAGGCGCAAACGCTTCCAGCATCATGACCGTGCTCGCGCCCGCGTTGTTGAGCGCCAGAGCCACGTACGCCAGGATGATCGCGGTTGCGGCTGCGTCGCTCACGCCCGTCTTGAGCGCGAGAAACGTGGGATACGTCAGCACGAGGCAGATCGCGAGCATCAGGTACTGAATCGGCTTGCGGCTCGCCTGCCGGTCGGCCATGCGCGCGACGAGCGGATTGACGACCAGGATCACGAGGCCGGAGAGACTGGCGATCAGGAGGCTGATCGCAGCCGGCCGGTGCAGCGTGCGCACCAGATAGCTCGGCATATAAAACACGGTGATATAGATGCCAACCGACGGCGCGGCCATCATCAGCGTGCCGCAGCAGAGCGTGCGCGCGTGTTGCCTGAAGATGGTGGTGAAACGCGGCCGTTCGGGCGCGTTGATGGTGACGGATGGCATGCGCCGCCGCAAATACCATCCCACCGGACCGATGAAACCGCCGAGCACGAAGGGAATGCGCCAGCCCCAGTCGTGCATGGCTTCGGGTGAAAGCAGCGCGGTGGTGATCGCGCCGACCAGCGCGGCCGCGAACGCCGCCGCGCCCTGGCTCGCGCCGCGCCAGCTTGTCAGATAACAGCGCCGGTCGTGCGGCACGGATTCCATCAGCACCGCCGACGCCGGGCCGATCTCCCCGCCCGCGGCGAGCCCTTGCATCAGCCGCGCGATCACCATCAGCCACGTTGCAGTGACGCCAATGGACGCGACAGTCGGCAGGCACGCGATCAGCCATGTGCCGAGCGTCATGAGCGTGATCGACCACGTCATGGCAGTTTTGCGCCCGCGCGTGCCTGCCACATGGCCAATAAACATCGCGCCGAGCGGACGCATGACAAAACCCGCGCCAAACGTTCCCAGCGAAAGCAGGAGCGAGGAGAGCGGATTATTGGACGGAAAGAACAGCCGGCCGATAATCAGCGCCGAAAAGCTGTAGACCGTAAAGTCATAGGCAACGAACGCGTTGCCTATGATCGTCGCGACGACAATGCCCCCGGGCTTCGTGCCGGAAGGCTGCGTTGATTCGTTACCTGCTGGTTGCATGCGCGCGGTGCTTTGTGTGTCTGAACGTCAACGCGCGATGATAAGCGGGTTTTCGCACGAGCACCCGCGCGATAAAAAATTCAACCATTCAGGCTAACGGTTTCGCGAGGTTGTCGAATTCCGCGAGCCATGACGTGCGCCACGTTTCGCGCGTGGCTGGGTCGATCCACGCGCCGTCGATGCCATTGATCATGAAGCCGCGCAGATCATCCAGACCAAAACCGAAGTGGCTGAACATCAGTTCCCAGGCTTCGCTCGGATTTACCTTGTGCAGCGTGGGATCGTCGGTATTCGGATGAATCTTCAGGCCCAGTTCCGGCATCCGGCGAATCGGATGCCGCTCGGCCCAGTGCTCCGGCGGCAATGTGCGCAAATAGTACGAGTTGGTCGGCACCACGGTGAAGACAATGCCGCTCGCGGCGTACTTCGCCGCGAGCGCGGGATTATCGACAATCGTATAGCCGTGATCCAGCCGGTCCACTTTCAATAACTCGATAGCCGTTTCCACGTTGCGCCACGGCATGCCGAATTCGCCCGCGTGCGCGGTCGTCCGGAACCCCGCTTCGCGCGCATTGCGATACGCCTTCCAGAACAATTCCGGCGGCCGGTCGTTCTCGCGATAATCAATGCCGATGCCGGCGACTTCATCGGCGCAATGCGCTTTCATCCATTCGACCAACGCCACTGCTTCGTCCGGATCGGCTTCGCGGTCAATGCTCGGAATCAGCCGGGCCGACATGCCGAAGTCGCGCGACGCGTCGCGGATCGCCTGGACAATGCCCGCCTGCGCATCGCCGTATTCAATTTTCGATACACGCACCGTTCCTGTCGGATTCCAGAAAAACTCGGCATGGCGCACGTTATGGGCGGCGGCGTCCTCGAGATATTCATACGTGATCCGATGCAGGTCGTCCGGGCCCGTTAGAAGGTATTCGTCGAGCGCACGCAGCACGCGCAACACGCCGACAGGCTTGTCGCCGCGCGTATAAAACGCATCGATTTCGGCGCGCTCGATCGGCGCACGGCTCTTTTGCGCGAGCGCCACGAACGTCTCGTGGCGGACCGCGCCCAACAGATGGCAATGCAGTTCGGCCTTCGGAATCGCCTTGAAAAATGCGCGGTGCGCATCCGTGATTTCTATTCCCGTGCGTGAAGCCGGCACGTTGCCGTATGTCTCGTTCGTTTCTTTCATGGTTCCCGGTACTAGCGGTGATGCGAAAATTAATGATGCTTGACTACGGTCCAGAAGTAATACCCAAGCGGAATGGCCAGCACGACGAGACCCCACGGCACTTCCTTGAAGCGTCCGGCGAGCAGTTTCACGATCACGAAGCACAGCAGGCCGCCCGCAATGCCCGTGCCGAAACTGTTCGACATCAGCGTGAGCAGGACCATGGAAAGGACCGGGAAAGCGTCGGTGAAATCATCGAAATGCGCGTGGCGGATGGTGCTGAACATCGACAGGCCAATCAGGATCAGCGCGGGCGCCGTGGCTTCTTTCGGGATCGCGAGCGCGACCGGCACGAACAGCAGCATCAGCGCGAACATGGCCGCGGCCGCGAGCGACGAAAACCCGCTGCGCCCGCCCGCTTCCACGCCCGCCGCGGATTCGACCAGCGCGGTCAAGGCCGGAATGCCGAGCACGGGACCGAGCGTGGCCGCGATCGAATCGACCAGGAATGGGCGATTGATGTTCGGCAGGTTGGCGTTTTCATCGAGAAGATTGGCTTTTGCGCCGACCGCGAGCGTCGTGCCGAGGGTCGAGAAAAACTCGGCGGCGAAGAACACGAACAAATACGGAATGGCCGCGACCGTCAGCGCGCCCGGAATGTCCAGCTTGAACGCGACCGGCATGATGTCGTGCGGCAGGGAGATCATGGTCGACGGCAGATGCGTGACGCCGAGCGGCACGCCCGCAGCCGCGGCAATCAGGATTGCCCAGAGAATCGCGCCGGGGATTTTCCGGCCCTGCAGCACCACGGCGGCCGCCAGTCCGATCAACGCCACAATTGTGCCGGGACGCGAAAAGTCGCCGAGCGCGAGCGCATTGGTCCTGGCGTTCGCGATCACCATGCCCGCGTTGCGAAATCCCAGCACCGCGATAAACAGCCCGATCGATGCACCCAGCCCCAGCTTGATCTGCTGTGGAATCAACCGCACGACAAGGCTTCGTGCCCCGACCAGCGTGAGAATCAGGAACAGCAGTCCGGAGACGAATGCAATGCCCAGTCCGGTTTGCCACGCGACATGTTCCGTGGCGGCAAGCGTCACGCCGAGGATCACGGACCCTCCAATGCCCGGCCCGACAATGAATGGCAGGTTCGTATAAAGCCCCATCAGGACCGTGCTCAGGACGAACACGATGATGGTCGAGGTCGTCGCCGCGCCGCGATCCATGCCGCCGGTGGCAAGCAATGACGGAATCACCACGAGCAGATACGCCGCCGCCAGGAACGACGTGATGCCCGCGAGCGTCTCGACGCGCACGCTGGTCTTGCGCTCGCTCAACGCAAAGCGGCGATCCAGCCAGCCGCCCGGCTTGTGGGTTACGGTTGCATCGGGAGAAGCCATCGAAGATTCCTTGTTCACTATTTTTTCCTTGAGCGCGGGCCGGCGCACACGCGTTTTATACTGCGGCGCATCTATCCAACTGGTAGCGCTTCATGTCCGATCGTTCAGGCCCGTTGCCCGCGCTGACCTTGCGGCAAGTGCAGTACTTCGTCGCGCTCGCGCATGCGCGCAGCTTCACGCAAGCCGCACAGTCGCTCTCGCTCACGCAACCCGCGCTGACCGCCGCGATCCGTCAGATCGAATTCCTGCTCGGCGGCCCGCTGTTCCTGCGCTCCGCGCATCGCCTGACGCTCACCGACGCGGGCGCGAGCATCCTGCCGCTCGCCGAGCGCTTGCTGAACCACGCGCGCGGCACGTTCGACGACATGGCGAGCACGTTCCTCGAACGGCTGCAGACCGTGCGCATTGCGATGATTCCGTCGGTGGCGGGACGCTTGCTGCCCGTGCTCAACGCCTTTCGCGAACAGCGGCCCGCGCTGCGCTTCACGCTTACCGACTTGCCGAACACGGCGCTGATCGACGCCGTGCGCGACGGCGTGGCGGATATCGGCGTTGGCGTGCACGAGCCGGAAGCGAACCACGAAGCCCTGCGTTTCAGGGATGTCTTCGAGGACGAGATCGTAGTCGTCGTGCGGCGTGACGACCCGCTCGCGAAGCTCAAGACCGTGCCGTGGAAAAAGCTCGTGGGCCGCGATCTTGCCGTGTTCGTGCGCGGCAGCGTGAGCGATACCTTGCATAGAACCAGCGGCGACGAAAAGCTGCGTCTCTCGGTGACCTACACCATGGAATACACCGAGCCGCTGTATGCGTTGGCGCGCAACGGGCTCGCGATCGCGGTCATGCCGAGTCTTTACACCCTGCATCTGCACGACCCCGAACTGATCGCGCTGCGACTCGATAAACCTCGCGTCACCCGCGCCATTGCGCTGATTTCCCTGGCAGGCGTCGACCGCGGCCCGCACGTAAAAGCGTGTTGGGACTTTGTCGCCGCGCACATTTAAGCTCCGCGCGGCTCAAGGCAGCGTCGCAATGCTGGCGCGCAGCGCAGCGTAGAACGCGTCGGCATCGACATCCGTGATCCACGTCGCGTTGGGCGTCCGCCCGCTATGTCCTGACCAGTCGACGATCGTTTCACCCAGCGTCCATTGGCCGGTTGTTTCGACCACCACGTTCACCAGCTTGCCTTTGAACAGGCTCGGATCGACCAGATAACCTGCGGCGGTGGGATCGTACATCGGCGCTTCTTCCACGCCCCGGCGGCCTTTCTGGTACTTCACTTCGGCCGCCATGATGTCCGCGACAATCGCGCCGCAGCGGTTGCCAATCGCGCGGATCGGCGCAATGCGAGCCGGCGTGATCGGCGCTTTCACGGCGACATCGCGCGGCAGCACGACAATCGGAACGCCGCTCGAGAACACGATGCTCGCCGCTTGCGGATCGACATACACGTTGAATTCGGCGGCCGGCGTGATGTTGCCGCGCTCGAAGAACGCGCCGCCCATCAGCACGATTTCGCGTAGCGCGTCGCGGATTTCGGGCGCTTCGGTCAGCGCGGTCGCAATGTTCGTGAGCGGTCCGATCGCGCACAGCGTGACGCTTTTCGGCGGCGCGGCTTTCAAGGTATCGATGAGATACGCCACCGCGTGCTGGCCGCCAAGCGCGCCGAGCGGCTCGTGCAGTTCGACGCCTTCCAGCCCGGTCTTGCCGTGCACGTTCGCGGCGGTAATCAGTTCGCGCATGAGCGGACGCGGGCAGCCCGCATAGACGGGCAGTGTTTTCGTGGCGCCCGCCCAGTCGCGGATGATGCGCGCGTTGCGCTCCGTCAGGTTCAGCGGCACATTGCCCGCCACGGCGGTCAACGCGCGCACGTCGAGCCGGTCGCGCGCGCCGAGCGCGAACAGGATGGCGATGGCGTCGTCCTGACCCGGATCGCAGTCGATGATCACCGTGCGGCGCTCGCCCGCCGCATGCGCGAGCGGGTTGAACAAAGCTGAAGCGCTCAGCGCAGCCGATGCCTTCAGGAAACTGCGTCGGGTAAAACTCGAAGTCTGGCTCATGTTCAGAATACGTGGCGCATGCCGAGGGTGGCGACCAGTTGGCGCGTGGTCGTGGAGCGCGCGAAGGCGAAGATCTGCGCGTGCTGCGCGTCCCCGGCGGCTTGCTGGCCGATCACGGTCAATGCCACGTCCGTGCGCTTCGAGAGGAAATAGTCGGCCTGCAAGTTGACCTGATGCCACGCGGGCTTCTGGTTGATGACGTCGTACTTGCCGTCCGTGTAGCCGTACGCCGCGCCGAGGAACAGCGAAGGCGTCATGGTGTACACCACGTTCACGCCGAAGTTCTGCAAGTGCAGGTGCGAGTTGTCGAGGTAATCGTAATGGACATCGGTGAAAAGCGCTGCGAACTGGGCCTTGCCGATTGTGTAGAAACCACCCGTGCCGGCAATGCGCTGCTTCTTCGCGAACACCGAGGGATTGGTCGCGCTTTTATCGAAGATCAGGATGGGCGACGAATAATCGTTCGAGATCGCGCCGTCGGAATTCGTGCTGCTGAACGGATGGTTGTATTGCGCGTAGACCGCACTCCAGCGCAGCGGACCATGCTCGTAACCAATGCCGAAGCTGTAGGCGTTGTTGTCGCCGAAACCGGTTGAATTGCTGAAGCCGTAAATGGCCGTTGCCTTCAGCCCGCGATAATCGGGGCTCACGTACTTCACCGAATTCTGGATGCGGATGTCGTTGTAGCCGTTGTCGTTATCGCCAATATTCACGCCGTTGCTCGCAATGATCACCGGGCCAATGTAGTCGTGAATGGCGTCGTACTGGCGGCCGAGGGTCAGCGTGCCGTACTTTTTATCCGATAGACCCACGGCGGCGAGGCGGCCGAACTCGCGGCCATTTTGCGCGGCCGTGCCGGTCATGATGTTGAAGCCGTTTTCGAGCTGGAAGACCGCGCTCAAGCCGCCGCCCAGGTCCTCACGCCCCTTCAGGCCCCAGCGCGGATTCTGGTTCGTGCCGCTCAGCGCCTGATACGCGTTGTGTCCGCCCTGGTTCGTCGCGAAGCCGATTCCCCCTGAAATCAGGCCGTAGAGCGTGACGCTGCTTTGCGCATACGACGTGGCGGTGAACGCGCCGAGCATTGCGAGAGGAGCAAGCTTGAGTAGTTTCATGGTGGTCCGATGAGCGTGTGAAATGTGTTCGTCGCGCCTTTTTGGGTTCGTGGCGCGTGGCGAGTGCATCGGACTGTACAAAGCTGAAAACCATAAAAATAATTATGAATTTTTATGATCCCATCAAATGGATTTATACGAGGGGCGTGACGCATCCGCTTAGGCGGTGCGTTTTAGATCTTCAGAGGCGCGCGGGTCTATGTGCCGCAGGTGTCATGCAAGGCGGCGTTGCGGGCTCGATCATCCCGGCAACGTCCCGCCTTCAGAAATCGGCTTCACGGTTGTCATGGTCCGCTCGGCGAGCACCGCGTCGCGCTTCGCCATCAAATGTGCGCGCATGATTTCGGCCATGCGCTTTCCATCGCGTGATTCGAGGGCTGCGATCATGGCTTCATGATCGCGGATCGCGCTGTCCCACTTCGTGGTCTGGAAATTCGAGCGGAATCGCAGCGCCTGCAACCGCCGGTTCACCGATACATACGTCTGCCGCAACGCGGAGTTCCGCGCGGCGTTGTTGATCTTGTCGTGGATAGCCTGATTGCGGCTGTAGTACCCGGAAAGATCGTTCTGCTCGCGGCAGGCGAGCATGGCGTAGTGCAACGCCTTGATGTCGCTGAGTTCGGCAGGCGTGATGCGCTCGCACGCGAGTTCCCCCGAAAACGCTTCGAGTCCGCCCATCAGTTCGAACGTCTCGCGAATCTCCGCGTCGCTCATCTGTGAAACCGATGCACCCCGGTTCGGCAGGATGTCGATCAAACCCTCCGACGCAAGGACCTTCAACGCCTCGCGCAACGGCGTGCGCGAAATGCCGAGCGTCTCGCACAGCGTGCGCTCGTTCAACTTCATGCCCGGCGCAAGCAGCCCTTCCACGATGAAATTGCGCAGGTGATCGACCACCGTGTCGTGCAGACGTTGCCGCTCGACTTTGGGAAGCGTGAATTCGCGATCCGCGACACGATCATTTTGCATGCAATACCTCTAGTCATTCTGTTGACGCGATTTTACCGCGCCGCTCCCAGAAAACCCTAGGGACGGGTTTTCACCTAAGAAAAACAAGCATTTATCGCTTTCAGTCGATGCAACGCTGCGTTAGAGTATTTTGCATGCAAAATTCAAAGGACGCATCATGTTGAAGCTCGATTTCCATCCCGCCGGTCGCCATTTCCTGCAGATTCCTGGGCCGAGCCCCGTGCCCGACCGCATCCTGCGCGCGATGAGTTATCCGACCATCGACCATCGCGGGCCGGAATTCGGTGCGCTCGGGCTGAAGGTGCTCGACGGCATCAAGGCGATCTTCAAGACCGCGCAACCCGTGGTGATCTATCCCGCGTCGGGCACGGGCGCATGGGAGGCGGCGCTGTGCAATACCCTCAGCCCCGGCGACACGGTGCTGATGTTCGAGACCGGCCATTTCGCGACGCTCTGGAAAAAAATGGCCGAGAACCTCGGACTCAAGCCGGAGTTTCTCGGTTTGCCCGGCATTGAAGGTTGGCGGCGCGGCGTGCAGGCCGACATGATCGAAGCCCGTTTGCGCGAAGACACGCAGCGCGTGATCAAGGCGGTCTGCGTTGTGCACAACGAGACATCGACGGGCGTCACGTCGGACATCGCGGCGGTGCGCCGGGCGATCGACGCGGCGGGCCACCCGGCGCTGTTTCTCGTCGATACGATTTCCGGGCTCGCTTCAGCGGATTACCGGCATGACGAATGGGGCGTGGACGTCACCGTGTCCGGCTCGCAAAAAGGGTTGATGCTGCCGCCGGGGATCAGCTTCAACGCGGTATCGAAGAAGGCGATCGAGGCGGGCAAGACGGCCACGCTGCCGCGCGCGTTCTGGGCGTGGGATGAAATCATCGAGATGAACAAGAGTGGTTACTGGCCGTACACGCCGAATACGAACTTATTATATGGCTTGTCGGAAGCGCTCGAGATGATCGGCGACGAAGGCCTCGACAACGTCTTTGCGCGTCACCAGCGGCTGGCGGCGGCGTGCCGCGCGGCGGTGAACGCGTGGGGCCTCGAGATCCAGTGCGCCGATCCGGCTGTGTATTCGCCGGTGCTGACGGGCGTGATGACGCCTGAAGGCGTGGACGCCGACGCGGTCCGCAAGCTGATCTACGAGAAGTTCGACATGTCGCTGGGTACGGGACTCGGAAAGCTGAAGGGCCGCATGTTTCGCATCGGGCACCTTGGCGACTGCAACGACCTCACATTGATGGCGACGCTTTCAGGCTGCGAGATGGGTCTCAAGCTGGCAGGCGTGAAACTCGCGGCAAGCGGCGTGCTCGCGGCAATGGACTACCTGACGAACAACGCCGCGGCGCCCGCCTTGAAAGCGGCTGCCTGAGAATACGCCAGAGCGATGCTGACCCGATCCCCCGAAGCACTCGTCCAGCCGATCCACCTGATGCCGGAATCGGCCAGGGCCACGCTTTCTCCGCTCGCCGCGCGATTGCGCCGCGAGCTGAAAGGCGACGTGCTGTTCGACCGCGCGGCGCGCGGCCGTTATGCGACCGATGCATCGATCTATCAGATCATGCCGATGGGCGTTGTCGTGCCACGCGACCAGGCCGACTTGCTGCTCGCGCTGGACATAGCGCGCGACGCCCGTGCGCCCGTGCTCGCACGCGGCGCGGGAACGAGCCAGTGCGGGCAGACGATTGGTGAAGCGCTGATTATCGATACAAGCAAGTGGCTCAACAACATTGTCGATTTCGACGCCGAAGCGCGCACCGTGACAGTGGAACCGGGCGTGGTGCTGGATCATCTGAACGCGTGGCTCAAACCACATGGCTTGTGGTTTCCCGTGGATGTATCGACAAGTGCGCAGTGCACGATCGGCGGCATGGCGGGCAACAATTCGTGTGGCTCCCGTTCCATGGAATACGGGATCATGGTGCACAACGTTGCGTCCATCGACGCCGTGCTGGCTGACGGTCATCAAGCGGCGTTCGGCGCTTTGAGCGCGATGTCCCCGGATGCGCGCATGCGCTCCCTGATTGAAGACATACAACGCATCGCACAACGCGAACGCGATGAAATCCGCGAGCAGGTGCCGAAGGTGTTGAGGCGCGTGGCGGGCTACAACATCGATCTCTTCGATTGCCAAAGCCCGTTGCCCTTCAGCGCCAATGGCGAACCGAACCTCGCGCATCTGCTGGTTGGCTCGGAAGGCACGCTCGCGTTCAGCCGGCGGCTCACGTTGAAGCTCTGGCCGCTCCCGGAACACAAGACGCTGGGCGTCGTGAACTTCCCGACGTTCTACGACGCAATGGACATGACGCAGCACATCGTCAAGCTGGGTCCGGTTGCGGTGGAACTCGTCGATCGCACCATGATCGATCTTTCGATGTCCAATCCGGCGTTTCGGCCGGTCATTGAAAAGGCGCTGGTGGGTCAGCCGCAAGCGGTGTTGCTGGTCGAGTTTGCAGGCGCCGATAAAGCCGTGCAACTCGCCAAGCTTGCGCAGCTTGTTGAACTGATGGGCGATCTCGGCTTGCCCGGTTCAGTTGTCGAGATGCCCGAGGCCGCG
The DNA here is from genome assembly GCF_001544455.2 of Caballeronia sordidicola. Lineage (GTDB taxonomy): Bacteria > Pseudomonadota > Gammaproteobacteria > Burkholderiales > Burkholderiaceae > Caballeronia > Caballeronia sordidicola. Next base: position 131,375 of record NZ_FCOC02000009.1, on the reverse strand, counting down.
CAGCAAAAGGCCCTGTGGGAAGTGCGCAAGGCCGGGCTCAATATCATGATGAGCATGAAGGGCGACGGCAAGCCGGTTTCGTTCATTGAAGATTGCGCGGTGCCGCTCGAGCATCTCGCGCAGTACACGACACGTCTTACCGAGGTCTTTCACAAGCACCATACCGAAGGCACGTGGTACGCCCATGCGAGCGTGGGCACGCTGCACGTGCGGCCGATTCTGGACATGCGCCGCGACGGCGCGCAAAAGATGCGCGCGATCGCGGAAGAAGCGTCGGCGCTGGTGCGCGAATACAAGGGCGCTTATTCGGGCGAACACGGCGACGGTTTGTGTCGTGGCGAATGGGTCGCATGGCAGTACGGACCCCGAATCAATGAGGCGTTCCGCGAGATCAAGACGTTATTCGATCCCGAGAATCGCATGAGTCCGGATCGCATCGTGAACCCGCCGAAGATGGACGACGCGAGCAACTTCCGTTTCCCGCCGTCGTACCGTGAACGGGCGCTCAAGACGCAACTCGACTGGTCGCAATGGAACGTGACGCGTGATCCGCTGACCGGCGACGAAACGCCGGAGGGTACTGGCGACGACCGCACCGGCGGTCTCGCGAAAGCGGTCGAGATGTGCAACAACAATGGCCATTGCCGCAAGTTCGATGCAGGCACGATGTGCCCGAGTTATCGGATCACAAAGGACGAGCAGCATGTGACGCGTGGCCGCGCGAATACGTTGCGGCTCGCGATCAGCGGGCAACTCGGCGACGAAGGGCTCGCAAGCCAGGACGTGAAAGACGTGCTGGATCTGTGTGTGTCGTGCAAGGGCTGCAAGCGCGATTGCCCGACGGGCGTCGACATGGCGAAGATCAAGATCGAGGCGCGCGCTGCGTGGACCGCGAAGAACGGACTGCGCTTGCGCGATCGGCTGGTGGGATTCATGCCGCGGTATGCGCCTTATGCGAGCCGCGTGCCTTCGTTGTTCGGTTCGGTGGAACGTCTGCCGCGGGTCGCCGGCTGGCTCAAGACGCGTCTTGGCCTTGCGCCTGAACGCGCGTTCCCGAAGTTCGTTGCAGCGTTTTTATCGACGGCTGAACAGCCTTTGCCGCCCTCGGTCAATGGCAAGGAAGTGCTGCTGTTCGTCGATACGTTCAACAACTACATGGAGCCGGACAATGCACGCGCGGCCAAGCAGGTGCTGGAGGCCGCGGGTTATACCGTCCATCTGAACCTGAAAGACGGCGAACGTCCACTGTGTTGCGGACGCACGTTTTTGTCGGCGGGAAAAGTCGATGAAGCGAAAGCCGAAGCGCGCCGCACGCTCGATACGCTGCGGCCGTTCATTGAACGCGGCGTGCCTGTCGTGGGTCTCGAACCTTCGTGCCTGCTGTCATTTCGCGATGAATTCCTCGACTATGGCTATGGCGAGGAAGCGCGCAAGCTCGCGCAGACATCGTTTCTGTTCGAAGAATTCCTGGTGAAGGAAAAACAGGCGGGGCGCTTGCGGCTTTCGTTGAAATCGATCGCCAATCCAAAGGCGCTCGTGCACGGCCACTGTCATCAAAAAGCATTCGATGTATTTCGCCCGGTTCAGGCCGTGCTTGGCTGGATTCCTTCGCTGGAGGTGCAGGTGATCGAATCGTCGTGTTGTGGAATGGCCGGCAGTTTTGGCTATGAAGCTGAACACTATGCGGCGTCCAAAGCGATGGCCGAGTTGTCGCTGCTGCCTGCCATACGCAAGGCGGCAGGCGCGCTGATTGTTGCCGACGGCACCAGTTGCCGCCATCAAATAGCCGACGGAACGAATGCGAAGGCAATGCACGTTGCCCGCGTTCTTGCGTCCGCGCTAAAGAATTCTTGAAAGCCGGAATCGCTTCGTACACATAGCGGACGTATTCAGAAGTTCGCGCACTGGAGACAAGCATGACACGACCGCGCAAGCCCAGGATTCGCAGCACCGCTGCCATACCCAACCACTAAGGCTTTTCGAAGTTCCGGATGCAGTTCGCTTCAGGCGCTCCAGGGCGTCGCGATGAAGCACGCACTAATCAAGGAGACGATGATGTTCCGTCGAGCTACGACGCGCGTTTTGCTACTGCTGTGCGCCATGTATTTCATCACGTATGTCGACCGAGTCAATGTCAGCACCGCAGCCTCGCAGTTCGGCGCGGAACTGCATTTGTCGCATACGCAAATTGGTTTTGTTTTCTCTGCATTCGCTTATCCGTATCTCGTGTTCCAGATCATCGGCGGATGGGTTGGCGACAGGTTCGGGCCGCGTCGGACACTCGCTGTATGCGCCGTGATCTGGGCGGGCGCAACGGTCATGACGGGACTGTCCGGCGGGTTCATATCACTGATCATTGCGCGCTTGCTGCTTGGACTGGGCGAAGGTGCGACGTTCCCGACCGCCACGCGCGCCATGTCGAACTGGATGCCCGCCGATAAACGCGGCTTTGCCCAAGGCGTCACGCACGCGGCATCGCGCATTGGCAACGCCGTTGCGCCGCCGTTGATCGTGTGGCTGATGATTGCGACAAGCTGGCGCGGCGCGTTCATTGTGACGGGGATCGTGAGCTTTCTTTGGGCGGTCGTGTGGATCTTCTATTTCCGCGATAACCCGCGCGAACATAGCGCCATCACCGACGCCGAGTGCGAGACGCTTTCATCGTTCTCCGGCGTGAAGCAGAGAACGCCCGTGCCGTGGCGTGCGTTGCTCGGACGCATGGCGCCGGTCACGGCCGTCTACTTCTGCTATGGCTGGGTGTTGTGGCTCTTCCTTGGATGGATTCCGCAGTACTTCCTTCACAACTACCACATGCAGTTGGGCAAGTCCGCGCTCTTTGCTTCAGGCGTTTTCTTTGCGGGCGTGCTGGGCGACTGGCTGGGTGGATCGGTGACGGATCGCATCTTGCGGCGCAGTAAGAACCTTCGCCTCGCGCGCAACGTGATGGTCGGCGTGTGCATGTTGCTGACGCTGCTCTCGCTTGCGCCAATCATGCTCGTGTCCAACATGTCGATCACGTTGGCGGCGCTGTGCCTGAGCGGCGGCTTCTTCTTCAACGAAATGACGATCGGACCGATGTGGGCCGTGCCCATGGATATCGCGCCGAAACATGCGGGCACTGCCAGCGGCATCATGAATTCAGGTTCGGCGTTGGCCGCGATCATCAGCCCGGTTGCAGGCGGATTTCTTATCGACCGGACGGGGAACTGGAACCTGCCGTTCACGGTATCCATGATCCTGATGGCGGTTGGCATCGTGCTCTCGTTCACCATGCGGCCGGACCGGATGCTCGCGGACGTACCCGCCGCAGGCGAGAACGCCGAGCCGCTGCGCAAGTTCGTATAAGAGGAGACGACGTGACTGACGCTTCCATTCGAGTCGAGCGTGAGGAGACCATCGCTACGGTTGTCATCGACCGGCCAGCGAAACTCAACGCGATGACCAAGCCGCTCTGGCAAGCGCTGGGCGAAACCATCGACACGCTTTCCGCCGATGACGCCCTGCGCTGCATCGTCCTTCGCGGCGCGGGAGAAAAAGCGTTCTCGCCGGGCAACGACATAGCGGAGTTTCGCACCGACCGGTCCAACGTGGAACAGGCGCGTGCGTATGGCGCGATCATGCATCGCACGCTGGCGTCGCTCGATGCGTGCCGCCATCCGATCGTCGCGATGATTCGCGGAATATGCGTGGGCGGTGGACTTGAAATTGCCGCAATGTGCGACCTGCGCATTTGCGGCGAATCGAGCCGCTTCGGTGTGCCAATCAAGAACCTGGGCCTCGTGATGGCGCATGCGGAACTGGACGCGCTCGTGCAGCTTGCCGGCCGCGCCGTGGCGCTGGAGATATTGCTCGAGGGCCGTATCTTCGATGCAGAAGAGGCATTCGCGAAAGGCCTCGTCACCCGAATCGTTCCCGACGATCAGGTGACAAACGAGACGCTGGCAACCGCACGCCGTATTGCCGATGGTGCTCCGCTTGTCGCGCGCTGGCACAAGCAGTTCGTCAAGCGCGCAATGAACCCGGCGCCGCTCACCGACGCAGAACGCGATGAAGGTTTCGCGTGCTTTGGCACGGAAGATTTCCGCACCGGCTATCAGGCCTTCCTCGACAAGGTCAAACCGGAATTCAAGGGGCGTTGATATGGCAGAACACGAAACATCCGATAGTAAAAGCCCGGGACCGCTCGCCGGCATGCGTGTGATCGAACTCGCGCACATCATGTCCGGACCCATTTGCGGCATGATGCTCGCCGACATGGGCGCGGACGTCATCAAGGTCGAAAAGATTCCCGGCGGCGACGATTGCCGCCGCTTCGCGCCTATTCTGGAGGGCGGTGAATCGGCGTCGTTCATGATCGTGAACCGCAACAAACGCGGTGTCGCGATCAACCTGAAAACCGATGGCGGACGTGAAGTACTGCGCAAGATGCTTGCTACGGCCGACGTGGTCACGGAGAACTATCGGCGCGGCACGATGGAAAAACTTGGCATGGGTTACGAGGCGCTAAAGGCTGACAATCCCGGGCTGATCTATTGCGCGATATCGGGCTTCGGGCGCAGCGGTCCGATGGCCGATAAAGGCGGCTTCGACCTCATCGCGCAAGGCATGAGCGGTTTGATGAGCATGACTGGCGAACCGGGACAGGCGCCGATCAAGGCCGGTTCGCCCGTGACCGACATCAATGCGGGCATTCTCGCGGCGCTTGGCATTTGCGCGGCGTATGCGGGCAAGCAGAGAACTGGCCTGGGGCAGATGGTCGACACATCGCTGTTCGAAGCGGGTTTGCAGCAGATGTATTGGGCCTTCGCCAACTATTTTGCCGACGGCACCGTGTTGCCGAAAGCAGGCTCGGCGAATCCGACGAGCGCGCCTTATCAGGCGTTTCGCACGAGCGATGGCTGGGTGAATATCGGTGCGGCGAACCAGAGCAACTACGAGCGCCTGGTCGGCGCGCTGGATATTCCGGGCCTGGCTGACGACGAGCGTTTCAAGACCAATGCCGGGCGCATGAAGCATCGCGGCGTGCTGGTGGAGATCCTGACGAACCGGCTGATCGAGCGGACAACAAGCGAATGGCTCGCGATGTTCGATGCAATCGGCTTGCCGTCGGGTCCGGTGCTTGGTGTGCCGGAAGCGGTCGCGCACGAGCAGGCGCTGGCGCGCGGGATGATCGTGGAAACGACGCATCCGCTAGCAGGACGAATGCGCGGCCTGGGTCTGCCAATTCATTTCTCCGATGGCCGCACGCAATCCCCCGTGCCCGCGCCGCTTTTGGGGCAACATACGTGGGAAGTGCTGCGCGAATATGGTTTCTCCGATGAACGCATCAGTGCGCTGAAGGACGAGGGCGCGATTCTAGGCAGCGATATAACGGCCTGAGCGCGGCAAAACCCTAAAACGACAACGGATTGACGCCAGCCGACACAGCGGGCCGGCTGAGCGAATACGCGGTTCTGTTCGCGAATTCCCGGTGCTAAGCTATGCGGTGTTCAAAGCCGCCGTTTTACCCGGGAAACGTGAACCTCATGCCTCTTTCGATCGCGCAAAGCAAAGCCGTGCCGCTGCGCAGCGTCACGCAGATTCTCGCCGCCATGCTTTGCTTTGCGTTGGTCGATGCTCTCGCGAAGTCGCTCAGCCTTCGCTATCCAGCGAACGAAGTAACCTTCTTCCGGATGGTTTTCGGCCTGCTGCCCGCTATCGTCATAAGCCTTCAAAGCAGCAAACCGCTGGCGCGACGCTTGATGAACCTTGACATCAAGGCGCAGACGCTGCGGGCGATCACCTTGCTTTGCGCGCTTGGACTTTTCTTTGCCGGCTTGCCTTACGTGCCGTTGAGCGAGGCCGTTGCCATCGTCTATTCGGAGACGATTTTCGTGATCGCGCTGGCCCCCTTGCTGCTTAAGGAAACGTTGAGGCGGCGCGATGCGGGCGCGGCGGCCATCGGCTTTATTGGCGTGTTGCTGGTCGTGCGTCCGAGCAGCGATCAGACGAGTTGCTTGGTCCGTTGCTGTTGATTCTCAGCGCGATATTCGGCGCGTTGTCGATCTTGCAGATCAAGCGGCTTCGCGCAAGCGATGACTCCGGCGTCACCGTGCTTTACTTCACTTTGATTGGCGCGGTGGTCAGCGGCTTCTCGCTGATGTTCGCCTGGACGCCGCCCACGCTGGATTCGCTCGCAATTCTGGCGCTGGTCGGCGTCCTCGCCGGCACGGGTCAATTGCTGATGACCATGGCTTTCCGCCAAGCCGATGCCAGCGCGCTCGCGCCGTATAACTACACGAGCATTGTGTGGGCCGCGATCTTTGGCTACGTGGCGTGGGGCGAGACCATAGGCATGGTGTCGCTTGCCGGTATTGTGCTGATTGTAGGGAGTTCCATAATGGTTGCTATCCGGCGCCAGCAGGCCGATGGTCCCATTGTTTAAAGCAATTTAAATCAGTCCCTCCGCGGCCATCGCGTCGAGACAATCCTCCGGGCCGCCTACGACAATACGTGCTGAACACGCAAGCATGAGATTGAACTTCAAGCCGAAATCCTCGACCACAAAGCCGTTGGCGCAATAAGAAGCGCCGCCGTCTTTTTTAACCGATACACGCTCGATCAGCGTGCGGTTATCGCCGGTGTAAGCCCATATTGGTTTGCCTAGCGCGGCGGCAAATCCCGCCTCGAACGCGGTGCCGCTGTCCGGCTCTCCAGCGCCGCGGAAGTCGTTGAGATTCGCCATGACAATATCCGCCGAACGGATCGCTTCCATATTTGCGCGGCAAATCCATTGCGCCTTGCCGAGATGATCCAGCTCGCCGGGAACCTGCCCGTCAAGCGGATACAAGCCTATCGTCCCGCGCGACTGGCACATCGCCTTGAGCGTCTCGCCGTGACTCATGGCGTCGGAACGGAAAACGTCGAAACCGGCAAGATAGATGCGCGGCGTCGCCGCTGCCAGCTCGATAGGCAGCGGTGCGGGCGCAAAGTGCCCCTCGCGCACTTTGCGCCGGACCCGGTTCAACTGTTTGTGAACCGATGCCACGAGCTTGCCCGTGCGCATCGCAATCTCCTCGACGCTCAGGCCTTGGTCGACCAGTTCGACTAACGACAGTTGTTTTTTGGTGGGGCCGCGCATTGTTCTCCTCAGCACCGCATGGGGCAAGCAATTCCTGACAGGGGCGTTAGTAGAAACGCGAAGCTTTCGTGAGTCAAGCCATACCAGCGTGGCTGGCGGAATTGGACGTGCATATTAACGGCTCAAGATTATCGCATTCACGCCGATAACCCCGATAACGCGTAATCGAATCTAGACACGATCCTGTCTCGAAGAAGACGGCCCGGTTAAAATCCGCCGAGCCAGGTTAGAGGCGATTCACCACTGATTCACTTGGCTTGACTGGTTATCGGGTGTTAAGCAAGCTTAGAATACGTGCATGCGCGGGCCATGTTTTGCGGCAGCCCGGCACATGTCAACGGGGCAGTTCGGGGATTAATAAAGACCGCCTGCGTTATTTGTTTGATAGACAGATATTGAACACACCGATTGAGTCCATGGCAGGCAGAAGCTGCGATGCCGACGTGGCAAAAGCAGTCGCGCAAAAAAAGCGAAGATCCATGGATAACAAATTAGCGCCGTTCAGTTTGCCTCGCTGGCGGTTCACAACGTGGTTGTGCCATTCCGGCCACGACGTACCGGACGACATACGGGTTGCGTTGATCGGAAGTCTTTTTGGCACCCTGCCTATTTTTGCCGGCGGCGTTCTCAACACCATCGCCGTTTCGATCGCCATCACCTTGAGGGAACCCACGCCGGCGTTCATGGCGTGGGTAATTATGGAAGTGCTGCTGTGCGGTACGCGCCTGATCCTTTTGGTCGCGGCGCATCGGGCCGCGCGACGCGGACAGCCGACTTACACAGATGTCTACTTGCTTCTAGGCGTGCTGTGGGGCGCAAGCGTTGGCTATGGCGCGTTCATCAGTATCCTGAGTAACGACTGGATTGCCGCGACGCTTTCCTGCCTGTCGGCGGCTGCCATGGTGGGCGGAATCTGCTTCAGGAATTTCGGTGCGCCGCGGCTCGTCGCCATCATGATTTTGTTGTCGCTGGGTCCTTGCTGCATTGCCGCCGCAATGTCCAAAGAACTTATCCTCACGCTGACGCTGATTCAGATACCTTTTTATCTGGTGGCAATGAGCATTGCCGCGTTCCGTCTTAACGGACTGCTCGTTTCCACCATGAAAGCTGAAAGGGAAAACGATTATCGCGCGCGGCATGACGCACTGACCGGTTTGCCCAATCGCGCGGGATTGATCCATGCATCGCAGACACGGTACAAGGCGGTGCCGGGCAAGCGCGGAAAAGTCGCGGTGCTCTACATTGACCTGGACGGTTTCAAGCCCGTCAACGACCAATATGGACACGAAGCCGGCGACCTGCTGCTCGTGATGATCGGCGGACGTCTGAATGCGCTGAAAGGTCCGGACGACATGGTGTTTCGTATAGGCGGCGACGAATACGTGGTGACCATGAGCGTGCCGGATCGCAATGACGCCGCTGCGTTTGCGGACCGGCTGATCAACGAAATGTCGGCGGCGTTCGCGTTGACGTCGAACGTCTCGGTCAATGTTGGCGCGAGCATTGGCGTGGCGCTCGTGCCGGATCACGGCTTCGACGTCCTGACCGCGCTCAACGCCGCCGATAAAGCCCTGAACGTCGCCAAGGCAATGGGCAAGGCGCGCTGGAGCCTGGCGGCTTAGCGCGTCCTGTTCGCGCTATCGTCTTTCGGCTGGCGCGGACCGGCCGCTCAGCCAGGAGATATCCACGTGCAGCAATTCGGCTAGACGCTGGCAATCGGCGTTACGCGGCAGTGTAATTCCTGCGCGCCACAGCGCAACGTCGCCCTCGGTCACGCCAAGCGATTTCGCCACGCGCTGCGAAGTCAGTCCCGAGCGCTTGATGGTCATGTCGAGTCGTGCGGCAAATGCTCGGCCCAGGCGCTGGCCGCCGCTATGTTCGATGCTGTCGCTGACGTGGTGGTCGGTGAGAGTGTGTGCGTTCATGAATGCGCAAAGCCATGGGCGGTTACGGTGTTCGAACGGGGAACTCTACGTGATGAAAGAGTCGTGCTGGTGACATTACATTCGCTTTCACGGACGAAATGTTTTCAGGCGCACACAACAATAGAGATGCACGAATGCCAAGAGGCGCCAGGCATATTTTCTTGACGGTTTGATGGCAAACGCACATTGAACCGGTTTTTTCGGAGTTTCCGTAATCCTGACCGCCGGCATCATGAACGGCCCGAACCTTGCTGCAAAATAAACTTCGGCTCGTACGCCAATCAGGGAGAAACGCATGTCAGTGAATTACGGGGTGCTCAAGGGCACAATAACCGGCCATCTTCGCAATGCCGACGACGACCACTACCAGATCCTCGTTCATGGCGGCACGACGGTTTTTCGAATTGCATCGAACGTGAAATCGTCGGCGCCCCACGCGCCATCAACCGTGTTGTTTGAAGAACTGGATACGCTGCCCGATAAATTCTTGAGCGAGTTGGGCGCGCTTGCGCCGGGCTTCACCAAGTTGCCATCCACGCCCGGAGGACTCGCGATCGACTACGTTCGCGGTGGTATGGTCGATACGAAATCGATGAAACCCGTGCCGCCCGACGCACCCGGCGTGAACAACGACCTGAAAGACAAACTGGAAGACGCGGTGGTGACCGCAATGGCCATGGAGGGATCGATTGTGTATGCGTTCGGGTCGCGATGGGGTCCCGAACAAGGCAAGCCGGATCAGTATTTCCACTTCGTTCCCGGCAACGGCGTTCACGATATCCACATGAACCAGGGCAACGGCGGCCAGTACGCAGGGGACAACGGTGCATACCAGGACGGCGCGCTGATGATTGCGTATCCGAACAATACATGGCGCGCGTTTTTCTTCGCGTTCCAGTCGCAAACCTTTGATACGGATGCGAACGGAAATCCGGCGAAAGCCTAGACCTTCTTCAAATAGCAGGCCTTGAGCATGAAGCTGCCGGCGTCCATCTTGCAGTCGACTTCATGGTCGCCGCCAACAAGCCGGATGCTTTTTACCTTCGTGCCGACTTTCAGCGTGATCGACGAGCCTTTGACTTTCAGGTCCTTTATCAGGACCACCGAATCGCCGTTGGCAAGTACGTTGCCGTTCGAATCCTTGACGACGGACGTTTCGTCGTCGTCGGGGGAAGCCGCTTCAGTTGCGGACCATTCGTGACCGCAGTCCGCGCAGATGATGCGCTCCGCGTCGGCGTAAGTGTTTTCCATCGCGCAGAGTGGGCAGGGTGGGAGTGTAGGCATGATTCCTCAAATAATCGTGACAGTCGATGCAGTGCGAACGCGTTTTGAAACGAGAACGGAACCGCTTCGAAAGGCGGGATTATAGAGGGCGGCTTAACCGCTTCATGTTCTGCAATGTAACCTGCGATGCGTTACTTCACTCATTGCTTCGTTTGCATTGCCAATGAACGCGGGGCCGAGGTCCGCAAGCGTCTGGCATCCAAGCAAGCGCATCGCGATCGTCATTTCGTCATGCATCAGTGCCAGGACACCGGCGGCGCCCGGCAAGCCGTTTGCCGCCACGCCGTACAGCGGCGCGCGTCCGAGCAGGACGCCGTGCGCGCCGAGCGCGATGGCTTTCAATGCATCGCTGCCGCGGCGCACGCCGCCATCAATCAAGACCGTCAATTTGTCGCCGACCGCGTCCACGATCCCCGGCAGTACTTCAACAGGCGCGAACGTGCTGCCCAATTGCCGCCCGCCGTGATTCGATACCACGATGCCATCCGCACCGTGTTTTACCGCAAGCGCTGCATCGTCGGCGCTCATCACCCCCTTGACGATCACCTTGCCGCTCCAATGTTTGCGCACCCAATCGAGATCCGCCCATCCCAGACTCAGGTCCATCTGCCGGCTCAACATGGCGGAATGACGCGATAAATCCGCACGCTCGCCAACGCTCTTCGCGATGTTCTTCAACTGCGGCGAACCGAAGCGCGCCATTTGCAGCGACCATAGCGGATGCGTCACGCAATCGGCGACAAGTTTCGGCGTCAGCTTCAATGGCAATTTGAATCCATTGCGTGTGTCGTGATCGCGTTTGCCGTGCACAGGGACATCGACGGTCAGGAGAAGTGTCGAATAACCTGCAGCGCTTGCACGCCGCATGATGTCCTCCGCAATTGCGCGATCCTGCTGCACGTAAAGCTGCATCCACAGGTCGCCCTGCTGCGCGGCGGCGCGCACATCTTCGAGCAGCGACGTGGAAGCCGTCGACAACGCAAACGGCAAACCCGCGCGGCTCGCCGCCTGAGCAAGCAGTTCGTCGGCACGGGGCCAGAAAAGGCCGTTCAAACCCGTCGGCCCGACGATCATCGGCGCTGCGGCTTCGCGTCCGAAAAACCGCGTCGAGGCAGAGCAAAGGGACACGTCTTTCAGCACGCGCGGTTTGAAAAGCCACTGCTTATATGCATTGTTATTGCGCTCCAGCGCGTCGCCGTCCTCGGCTCCGCCATCGAGATAATCGAACGCTAAGCGCGGCAAGCGCCGTCGCGCAGCAAGCCTGTAATCCGCGACCGATGAAACCATTCAAGCTCCCCGATTCGATTGCACTACAATTGTGATAATCACAATCCGATACATCAAAATCCAAACAAGCATGTCCAAAAGCGCTGTCGGCAAGCCGGAAGAGTCAGGCGAAAAAGAGGCTCGCCGCTCGTCGCTCTTTGTCGGATCAACTGAAAAAGCCTTCCAGGTCCTGCACGCATTCGACGGCCCGAGCCGCCACATGACCCTCGTAGATATTGCGCGCGCGTCCGGCCTTGACCGCAGCGCCACGCAGCGCCTCGTGCATACGCTCGAAGTGCTCGGGTATCTTTATCGCGTGCCGGAAACGCGCAACTACGGCCTGACCACCAAGGTGCTGCAGTTCTCGTACAACTACGTGCGCGCCAACGAACTCATCGACAAAGCGTCGCCATACCTTCTGGACATCAGCCGCCGCCTCGGCGAAACCACCAACCTCCAGGAGCTCGACGGCCACGAGATCGTGTTCGTCGCGCGCTTTCCGGGGCAGCATCTGGTCAATATCGACATTGTGGTCGGCGCGCGCTTGCCGGCCATGTTCACGGCGTCGGGCATCGCAATCCTGTCGCGTCTCTCCGATGAACGCGTGCGCGAAATCCTTTCGCAAACGCGGCTCGATCCCATCACGCACTACACCGAAACCAATCCGGACAAGCTGCTTGAACGCGTGCGCAAAGTGGCGCGGCGCGGTTATGCGGTGATCGAAAACGAAACCGTGCTCGGCGATATTTCGGTGGCCGCGCCGGTGACCGATCACGGCGGCATGGCCGTCGCCGCGATCAACATTTCGGTGCCCACGTCGCGCTGGTCCATCGAGCGTGTCGAGGCCGAACTCGCGCAGCACGTGCAGGTCGCCGCGACATCCATTTCCAAGGCGCGGCTTTCCGGCTACAAGCGCTGAGCGTCAAATCAAAGCTTGCGTTCGAACAGAGCGAGCTGCTTTTCGAGTTCCACGCGCAAGTTCGCCGACAATGCCGGGTCCGCCTGAACCAGAGGCGCCAGCATGTCGGGCGCGTGGACGTCGATCAGGTCCATTACCGACTTCATTGGGCCGGGATTGGTCTCGGCGAACGCCATGTTCATCAGCGGGATCAGCGAGCGATGCAACGCGAGCGCATCCTGCGTCCTGCCTTCGCGCGCCAGCTCGTAAATCTTTTTCCACGCGGTGGGCAACAACGTCGCCGTCACCACGATGCCACCGCGCGCGCCTGCTGCAACATGCAGCGGGAACAGCGTGTCCTCGCCGCTCAGCACGGCAAACGATTCGTCCACGCCTGCAACCGTGCGCAGGAAGTGCCACATGTCGGTGTTGCACGCCTTCATGCCAATGATCCGCTCATGCTTCGACAACTCGTGCAGCACTTCGGGCGCGATCGCAATCCGCGTGCGATACGGGATCTCATAGATGAGGATCGGCAACGGCGATTCGTCGGCGTAGCGCAGGAAATAATCGCGTATGCCGCCTTGCGTCGGGTTGGTGTAGTACGGCGTCAGCACCAGCAGACCGTCTGCGCCGGCAGCGGCGAAGTCCTTCCCAGCCTGCATTGCATCGTGATAACCCGGATCCAGCACGCCCGCGATCACCGGAATCTGGCCAGCCGCTTCCTGCGCCGTGATCCCGGCCATGCGAATGCGTTCTGCACGCGAGAGCGCGCCGTATTCGCCCGTGCCGCCAAGCGGCACCACGCCATCCACGCCTTGCTTGAGCAGATAGCGCATCAAGGCGCGCGCGGCCTCGGCGTTGATGCTGTCGTCGGGATTGACGGGGGTCGGAATGGCGGGAAAAACGCCACGCAGTTGTTGAGCTGAAAGCATGAGGAAGTCCTGTAAAACGATGGTTTTCAAGAAGCAAGGCTGCGCCGGCGCAAGCGATCGGCGACCCAGATCAGCACCGCGATAAACACGAACAAGCACGTCGATACCGCTGCGATCACCGGCGAAATCTGCATTGTGATTTCGTCCCAGAACTGCTTGGGCAAGGTCGTGCTCAATCCGCCCGACGAGAACAGCGCAATGGTCAGTTCATCGAACGAAGTGGCGAACGCGAACAGGAACGACGACATCAGACCTGCGCCGAGAATCGGAAACGTGACCCGGCGCAAGGTGGCCCACGGACGCGCGCCCATGCTTTGCGCGGCGAGGTCGAGCCGCGTGTCGTAGTTGCGAAGCACCGCCATCATGGTGATCACCACATAGGGTACGGCAACCACCGTATGCGCGAGCACGAGTCCATAAGACGACCCGATCAGCCCGATCTTCGCAAAGAAATAGAACACGCCAACCGCAATGATCATGCGTGGGACCACGATTGGCGCGAGGACGAACGCGAGCATCGCGGCCTTGCCTTTCATGCCGCCGCGCACGAGCAGGAAGGCGGCGGGCGTGCCGATCAGCATGGAAAGAATGCCGGTGCCCACACCCACGAGCATGGAACGCGTGACGGCCTGCATCCACAAGGGAGAATCCGTCATCTGCCGATACCACTGCAGCGAAAATCCGTGCGGCGGCCACGCAAGGCCGGAAGCGGCATCGAAGGAAAGCGGGATCATGAGAAACGCGGGCGCGCTCAGGAACACCAGCAGCAGGATCACGACTACGCGCAAGCTCAGGCTCGCACCAGCGGCCGCGCGCTTGCGGCGTTTGGGGAGCAGGCCGATCATGAAATCGGTGGCGTTGCCGAGCGCCGTCAGGATCAGGTCGCCGAGCTTGCGGCTCAATCCGCCGCCATGTTTCGGACCGCGTGCGGAGGCGCCTCCAGCCATGGTGGAAAGGCCCACGAGACGGTCGTAGATCAGGAACACGATCAAAACGACAGCCAGCAGCAGCACGGAAATGGCGCCCGCGAAGCCCCAGTTCAACGCCTGCATCACCTGGTCGATGATCAGTTGCGTGATCATGGTCTGATGGCGTCCGCCGAGCAGCGTGGGCGTAATGAAGAAGCCGATGGCGGTCACGAACACCATCAACGCGCCCGCCGCGACGCCCGGCAGCGATAACGGGAAATACACTTTCCAGAATACCGTGCCCGGCCGCGCGCCAAGGGTTGCCGCAGCGCTCGGCAAACGCCGGTCTATGTTCTCCATGACCGACAACATGGTCAGCACCGCAAGCGGCATCAGCGCGTGAACCATCCCGACGATCACCGCGGAAAAGTTATAAAGCAGGTTCAACGGCCGGTCGATAATCCCCAGTCCCATCAGCACCTGATTGATCACGCCATTGCGCCCAAGCAGGACGACCCAAGCAAACGTGCGCACGAGAAAGCTGGTCCAGAAGGACAGCAAGACCCAGAACAGCAGGCGGTTCTTGCGCTCCCGCGTAAGCGATGAAATCAGATACGCGATCGGATAACCGGTGAGCACGGAGAAGAACGTGGTCCACAAGGACACCTTCAGCGTGATCAGCAACACATCCACATAGACCGACGACGCAAAGAGCCGCTTGTATTCCACGAGCGTGAAACCCGTGCCGTTATGCACGCTCAAGAGCAGCAGTTGGCCGACGGGATAGACCAGCATCACGAGCAGCAGGATCACGATCGGTGCGCTCATCGCGCCGGGGCGCAACCATGCGCGCCACCGTGCCGGCCGATGCGGCGGCGTATCGGAACGCGTCTGTCCAGCAATCAGGGCGGAGCGATTCATCATTTACCCCGCAATGGCCACGGCGTCCGCCGTCAACCACGAAAGCCCGAGCGTCTGCCCGATTTCGTACTGGCCGCCGAGCCGGTTGGTGGGGAATGCCGCGACGAGCGGCGCTGCGTCGGTGATATGCGACTGCAGATAAAGCTTCGTCATGCTGCCCGTCACCATGATGTCGGTGAGTTTCGCCGACAGCGTGCCGCCATTGATGAACTCCGCTGGCGGTCCATCGTGGATCTGCAGGTTTTGCGGACGGAGCATCAGTTTCACAGGCTTGCCGTCGCGGATCACGGCGTCATAAGCCATGGCGTTTACGTTCGCGCCGCCTTGCACGCTGATCCGAACCTCATCGCCAATACGGCTGGTCACGACCGCATCGAGCAGATTCGATTCACCCAGGAAGTCCGCAACGAACACGCTCTTCGGACGGAAATACAGATCGGCCGGCGAGCCAAGCTGCGCGATCGACCCCGCGTTCATCAGGCAGATGCGATCGGACATGGTCATCGCTTCCTCCTGGTCGTGCGTGACGTACACAATCGTCGTGCCGAGATCGCGATGAATCCGCTTGATCTCCAGTTGCATCTGGTCGCGCAATTTCTTGTCGAGCGCGCCGAGCGGTTCATCCATCAGAATGATCGACGGCCGATACACCATGCAGCGCGCAAGCGCAATCCGCTGCTGCTGGCCGCCCGACAACTCTCGCGGATAACGCCCGGCAACATGCGGCAGATGCACCATTTCCAGCGCCTGCATGACCTTCTCGCGCGTCGCCTTTGCGTCGGTCTTGCGCATCTGCAACGGGAACGCAACGTTCTCCGCGACCGTCATGTGCGGGAACAGCGCATAGTTCTGAAACACCATGCCGATGTCGCGTTCATACGGCGCGCCATACGTCACGTCCGTACCATTGATGCGCACCTGTCCGTCGTCGGGTTGCGACAATCCCGCGATAAGACTCAGCAACGTGGTCTTGCCCGAACCGCTCGGCCCGAGCAGGGTCAGGAATTCGCCCTGGGCGACGTCGAGATCGATGGGCGCAAGCGCGACAAAGTCACCGTAGCGCTTGCACAGTCCCGTGATTTGAAGGTTCGAGGCAGACATGGTGATGACATCCCTGGCAATAAAACGCGGTGACAAAAAGGGGTTACGTCAGGATCCAGCTATTGAACCGTTCGAGTCCAACGCTTTGTTTTTCCTGCCAGAATTTCGCGTCGATATGCAGACCGTTCTTCATGTTCTCCGGGAACGTCGGGCAATTCTTCGCGATTTCCGGCTTGATGAAGTTGAATGCTTCGGGCTGCGTAACACCTGCGGGGAAGTATTCCACGAGCGCGGCCTGCCGTTTAGGGTCGGACGCGAACTTGATGAACTCGCGGCACGCCGCGGCGTTTGGCGTGCCTTTGAGGATCGACCAGTTGTCGCAACCCCAGATGTTCTGGTTCCAGACAATCGCCACGGGCGCGCCGTTTGCAATCGCCGACTGCGCGCGCGATACCCATGTGCTGATCATGTCGACTTCGCCCGAGCCGAGCATCTGTTCGACTTGCGCGCCGGTTGTCCACCACACATCGACGTGCTTCGAAATCTTGTCGAGACTCGCAATGCCTTTGTCGAAATTGACCGGATATACCTGCGAGGTCGGCACGCCGTCGCCCATCAGCGCTTCTTCGAAAGTATCGAACGGATATTTGCGCAGTCCGCGACGGCCCGGATAATCCTTGACGTTCCACATGTCGGCCCATGACGAAGGCGCCTTGCGTCCCTTGAACGCATCCGTGCGATAGGCGAGCACCGTTGTATAAACATTCGTGCCTACGCCATACGGCGACATGTATTGCGATGGAATCTTCGCGACTGCCGGGTCGGATTCAAGGCCGTGCTTTTCCAGATATTCCTTGCCGCCGCCGGTGAGCAGCAGGATTGCGGGCTGGCTGATCTTCGCCATGTCCCAGGTGTAGCTGCCGGTCTCGACCATGCTCTTGATCTGCGCGGTAGGTTCGGCATTTGCCTGTACGCCGACCACTTCAATGCCGGTTTTTTCGGTGAAAGGCTTGTAGAACACGGCGCCATACGCTTTCGTGTAGATGCCGCCATCGTCGCGAATCACGATCCGTTTGCTTGCTGCCCGCGATGGCGTCCAGACAAACGGAAACGCGACCGCCGCCGCGCCGGCGGCAGCAGTCTTGATGACCGTGCGGCGGCCGGGATTTTGTATCGCTTGAATCTCATCGCGTGCGGGCTGCTTTTTCATGTCGGCTCCAAGGGTGTGGATGAAAACAGAAACGCTAGGGGTGCGAGTGTCCGGGCTTCTTCAGGTGGCCCGGATCGGGCCGGGCAGTTCAAGGAATCAAACGTCCCGGATTAAGCAGGTTTCGCGGATCGAGCGCGGTTTTCACGGTGCGCATCAAGGCAAGTTCCGCGGGTGATTTGTAATGCGCCATCTCCGGCAAGCCGGTTTGTCCAACACCATGCTCGGCGCTGAACGTGCCGTGTAATTCGTGCGCGACATCGTTTACGCAGCGGCGCATGGCGGCCGCCATCGCGGCGGGATCGGCGAGTTCGCGCCAGGCGTCGAAGGTGAAGAAGGGAATGAAATGCGCGTTGCCGTCGCCGAGATGCGCAACCACGAGAATGTCGAGCGCCGGGACAATTGCGTGCACCGCTTGCGTCGCTCGTTCAATAAACGCCGGCACCGCCGAAACCGGCACCGCGCAGTCGGTCGTGAGGCCCACGCCCGCCTTCTTGTTTGCCTCGGACACGCTGTGGCGAATCTCCCAGAGCGTTGCGCGTTGAGTCTCGTTGCTCGCGAGGATTGCGTCGTGGATAAGGCCTTGTTCAGCCGCGTGCTCGAGCGTTTGCTGAAGCAGCGCGGCCATTTCGTCGCCGCCGCTGGTATCGGCGAGTTCGACCAGTACGTGCCATTCATGCAGTTCGCCGAGTGGATTGCGCCGCCCCGGCACGTGTTGGATAACCAGTTCCAGCTGACGCCGGTTGATCATCTCGAAGGCGCTCAGGCGCGAGCCGCATGCTGCCTGGAACAAACCGAGAATCTGCAGTGCGGCAGCGGGGTCTGAGGGCGCGAACCACGCGAGCGCATGTTGCGTTGGCAGCGGATGCAGCTTGAGCGTTGCCGCCGTGATGATCCCGAGCGTGCCTTCCGTGCCGATGAACAAATGCTTCAGATCGAGTCCCGTATTGTCCTTGCGCAAGGCACGCAAGCCGTTCCAGACGGTGCCATCGGCGAGAACCACTTCCAGGCCGAGCACGTTGTCGCGGGTGTTGCCATAGCGCACGACGCCCGTACCGCCCGCATTCGTCGATAAATTTCCACCGATCTGGCATGAGCCTTCCGCACCGAGGCTCACTGCGTACAGCCGGTTTTCCGCCGCCGCTGCGTCTTGCACCGTCTTGAGCACGCAGCCCGCTTCGACTTCCATCGAGCCATTGGCGGCGTCGATGTGACGAATGCGGCGCATGCGCGCCAGATTGACGATGACCGGCGCCACGCCCTCATTGCGCGGGATGGCGCCAGCGCAAAGACTGGTGTTTCCGCCTTGCGGCAGGACCGGCACGCCGCGCGCCGCGCACAGCCGGACGATTGCCGCGACCTGCGCCGTGTTCGACGGCTGCACGACCGCTGCGGCAGGTCCTTTATACCGGCCGCGCCAGTCTTCAGTGAAAGGCGCGAGATCGGCGGCGTCGGTCAACACTGCGTCGGCTCCGATCTCGGTTTTCAGCGCGGCAATCAACGGGGTGACGTCATTCATGTTCCAGTTCCTCGGATCGGACGCCGGGCGTTACTTTGAGCAGCCAAAGCCCGCGTCTGAAGAGCAGGATATGAAGAAAAAAATCGCATTGAAATGCCTTTAATCGTAATGCGATTAAAATAGGCGTTTTCGCCAACGCAAAATAGGCATTGAACGGACTGGCTGCGGCATGATGCCGCAGCCAGAGCAGGGGATTTTTTCGGTTTGGTATGGGTCTGAAAACACCGGCGCCGCCTTCAGACACTCTTCAGAAATTGAAATCAAACAGGGTGCGATCAAAGCGATGCAAAGACGCCATCAAGCCTTCTACGGCCTTGATTCGGCTCGATTCGTCCGCAAATGTGTTCGTATCCGGCCGAATGTTGTTGTTTCGCTGCGTGTGAATGCCGGAAACGCCTGTTTATTGGCGCGTAACGCACTCGCAGCAACGAAGTTGCTATAGACTGTACGGCCCGCGCGAATCCTGCGCTTGTTAGCGCGCCCCGCCTCCAACTGATTCAGCTTGCTCGAATCAACGCATTGATTAGCTCAACCCGAGGTGACGATCCTGTCGGTCTTCACGGTAGTGCGCGTGTGTGACCGCCTGTGCACCGGATTGCTTTTCTCAGAGCAAGGCCATCGAGGAAATGTATGACAAGTTTTGATCCAACCGAATCTACCGCCGGAAACGGCGTTCCTGCCAAGAAATCGAAAGCCCGCCGTGGGTCCGCAGACAAGCTGTCGCGTCCTTCAATGGACGAAGGCGTCGTCTCGCCCGAACAGGCCGACGAACGTCAACGCCAGATGCGCGCGTTGATCCAGCTAGGAAAGCAGCAAGGCTACCTCACGCACGCGGAGATCAACGACCACCTGCCCGGTAACTTTGCCCAGACGTCGGCTATCGAAACCATCGTCAGCACGTTCCGCGACATGGGCGTAGCGGTCTATGAAGAAGCGCCGGACTCCGAGACGCTGCTGCTGAACGACTCCACGCCGACCGCCGTGTCGGACGAACAATCGGACGAAGAAGCGGAAGTCACGCTTGCGACCGTGGACTCGGAATTCGGCCGCACGACCGACCCGGTGCGCATGTACATGCGTGAAATGGGCAGCACGGAGTTGTTGACCCGCGCCGGCGAAATCGAGATTGCGAAGCGCATTGAAGATGGCCTTGGCGAAATGATCAAGGCGGCCTTCGCGTGCCCGTCTACGGTTGTCACGCTGCTGACGACCGTGGACAAGGTCGTGGCGGGCGAATTGCGCATCGACGAACTCGTGGACGGCTTCAAGGACGCGAGCACGCTCGACGAAGCAGTCGTTGACGACGCGGACGCGGAACTCGACGAAGCCGAGCTTGCATCGGAAAGCGACGACGAAGAAGGCGAAACCGACGACGAACAGGCCACGCGCGCGAACGCCACGCGCCTCAAGCACTTGCTGCGCGATTGCCTGCCTATTTTCGTCAACGTGCGCGATCAGTTCGACGCATTCCATGCGGCTTACAGCGCCAACGATTCGCGTACCGGCGACTGGCCGACGGTGCAGGAACATATCCAGAATGAACTGGCGACCGTGCGGTTTACCGCCCGGACCATCGACCGGTTGTGCGCCGAGGTGCATGAGCAGGTCGAGCAGGTTCGCGCCATTGAACGCCGTATCCTGAAGATCGCTGTCGACCTCGCGGGCATGCCGCGCGAGAAGTTCGTTGAAGTGTTCCCGGGTCACGAGACCGATCTCGAGTGGACCATGCGTCACGCGGCGGCATCGAGCGCATACGGCAAGGCGCTCGAACGCGCGTTACCCGCGATTCAGGCCGAACAGCAAAAGCTGATCGAAATCGAATCGCAACTGATGTTGCCGCTGTCGCAACTGAAGGCGCTCAACAAGCAGATGACGTCGGCCGAGCACAAGATGCGTCAGGCAAAGCGCGAGATGACGGAAGCGAACTTGCGTCTCGTGATTTCGATTGCAAAGAAGTACGTGAATCGCGGCATGCATTTCCTGGATCTGATCCAGGAAGGCAACATCGGCTTGATGAAGGCCGTGGACAAGTTCGAATACCGGCGCGGCTGGAAGTTTTCCACGTACGCAACGTGGTGGGTTCGCCAGGCTGTGACACGTTCGCTCGCCGATCAGGGCCGTACCATTCGTGTGCCGGTGCACATGATCGAGACCATCAACAAGCTGAACCGTGTATCGCGTGAAATCCTGCAGCAGACCGGGCAGGAAGCGCATCCTTCGGTGTTGGCGGTTCGGCTCGACTTGTCGGAAGAGAAGGTTCGCAGCATCCTGAAGATCGCGCGTCAGCCGGTTTCACTGGAAACGCCCTTGGGCGAAGACGGCGACACCACGCTCGGCGACATGGTGGAAGATTCGGCGACCGAGTCGCCGGCAGATGCCGCCATGCACGCGGACATGCGTCTTGCGATCAAGGACGCGCTGGATTCGCTGTCGCCGCGCGAGGCGAAGGTGTTGAGAATGCGCTTTGGTATCGACACGGTTTCCGACCATACATTGGAAGAAGTCGGCAAGCAGTTCGATGTGACCCGCGAGCGGATTCGTCAGATCGAAAGCAAGGCAATGCGCAAGCTCGTGCATCCGAGCCGGTCGGAGAAGTTGAGATCGTTCCTCGCGCATTAAGCGCGCTGCCTGTTTGTTCGCAGGCTTAACGAAGACTTGGAAGTACATGTCCGAGGTTGGTGGGTCCGGTGTTCCGGATCGCCAACCGCGGATTTTTTTATGCGGTCTCCAGGTACTAACAAAAAAAGCGCGATGGGCTTTCAAGCCGCATCGCGCTTTTTTCCATGAGGCTTGGCTATCAGAAGTCCAGTGCCGCCGTCAGATCGCCCATCGGCTTGCCGCCGGCTGCGACCATTGCGGCGTCGCGTGCCGTCAGGCCCGGCAGCTTCGGCAACGAATAGCGCGTGGTAATCAGGCGCAGGATCGAGGTCGTGTCGTATTGCGTGTGATCGACAAAGCCCTTTTTCGCGTACGGCGAAATCACGAGCGCCGGAATGCGCGTGCCCGGACCCCAGCGGTCACCCTTCGGCGGCGCGACGTGATCCCAGAAACCGCCGTTTTCATCGTAGGTCACCACAACGACCATGTTCTTCCACTGCGGGCTCGCTTGCAGATGCTGGATCACGTTCGCAATGTGCGCATCGCCCGAAGCCACGTCCGTATAACCCGCGTGCTCGTTCAAGTTGCCTTGCGGCTTGTAGAACGCAACGGACGGTAGCGTGCCCGCATCGATTGCCTTGATGAACTCCGAGCCGTCCGTGCCGCCATCCAGCAAATGCTGCGTGCGGTTGGCCGTACCCGGCGCGAGGTCGGCGAAGTAGTTGAACGGCTGATGATGCGTCTGGAAGTTCGGCACCGAGTTCGTTGAGCCGCTGATCTTCGTGCGATCGGCGAGCGCCGCGCCCCACGACCCGCCGTACCACGCCCACGATACGTTCGCCGTGTTCAGCAGATCGCCAATATGCGTCTGCGTTTGCGGCGGCAGCGTGGTTGCCACGGCCGGATCGGCGAGGGTTGCGTCGCCGCCCGCGGGCGGTGTGTTGCCGCTTGGCTGATACGGCGGCTGCATTGTGTTGATGGCGAAGAAATCAGGCGTCAGGTTGCCCGAATTGACGAACTTCGGAATGCCCGCGATAGCCGATGCCGGCGATGTCGCCGTCAGTTTCAGCGACACACCATCCGCATTCACCGACGAAATCGATCCGGACGCGACGCTCTTGTCCGCGTTCGGATAGATCGGCGTGCATGCGCAGACGAGCCACTGGTGGTTCAGGAACGAGCCACCGAATGCGCCCATGAAGAAGTTGTCGGCGAGCGTGAATTGCTGGGCGATCTTGTAGAGCGGCAGCTTGTCGGCGTTGGTGTTGTAGTGACCCATGACAAGGCCGCCCGAGTCGGCCCACGCGGCGAACTTGTCGTTCTTGCCGCCATTGATCTGCATCTGGTTTTCATAGAAACGGTGATACAGGTCACGCGTGGTCAGCGACAAAGGCGTGTTGAAACCCGCCGGATCGTCAATGGCAAACGGCGCATTCGGCAAGTTCGCGGTCATGGCTTGCGTGACTACGGGCGTGACGCCGGTCGCAGTCAGGCCGCTCCAGACGGGCGGCAATACCGGAAGCACGCTGCCGTCGCGGTCGAGCTGCTGCGCGCTTGCGGCCGTCACGCCTTGTAGCCCGTTCGCGCCCGGGAAGTTGCCGTAGAGGTTGTCGAAGCTGCGGTTTTCCGCGTAGATCACGACAATATTCTTCACCGATGTCAGGTCGGCTTTCTTGTCGTCATTGCCGCCGCATGCGTATAGGCCGAATGCGATCGACGCCGTGAGCGGCACGGCGAGGACGAGTTTCTTGTTCATCGATAGGTCTCTGTCGTTGGGGAACCGGCGGGGTGGATCTGGATGTTTGCCGGTGCCGCAGTGTCCCAAGCGGATTTGACAGGAACATTTAATATAGCTTTCAATAAGTAAGACTGTGTCAGGTTTTAACGGAAACAACGAAGGGCATTTGTCATGTCACGTGAGTGACATACGAACGTCATACGCTTCGTCTTCTCTCTGAAGCCTTATGCATATGCCATCCATCGTTTCCTTATCGCTGTCCCTGGCCGCGTTGTGCGTGTCATCAATCATCCTTAGCGGTTGCGATTCACACGCAGCTTCAACGGCGCCGCAAGCCGGGTCTTACAGTGCAAGCGAAGCGAAATCTCGCGCGCAGGTCTTTGCGCAGGTGAAGCTGATGACGTCGGTGGGCGAGAAGATGTTCATGGACCCATCGCTCTCGGGGTCGGGCAAACTCGCGTGCGCGTCGTGCCACAGTCCAAGTCATGCGTTCGGGCCACCGAACGGGTTGTCGGTGCAACTGGGTGGAAGCGACATGCACAGGCCTGGATTTCGCGCGGTGCCTTCGTTGCGTTATCTCCAGTCGGTGCCGCAATTCACGCAGCATTTTCACGACTCGGACGACGAAGGGGACGAAAGCGTCGATGCTGGCCCGACCGGCGGCCTGACATGGGACGGGCGGGTGGATCATGGCGCGGATCAGGCGCGCATACCGTTGACGTCATCGTTTGAAATGGGCAGCACGCCGGCGCAAGTGGTGGCGGCGGTCAAGGCCGCGCCCTACGCGGGCGAGTTCCGCGAGGCGTTCGGCGCGCAAGTATTCGACCAGGACGACAAGGCGTTCGACGCCATTCTCCGTTCTCTCGAAGCCTTTGAACAGACGCCGCAAAAGTTCTATCCGTATACGAGCAAGTTCGACGCGTTCCTTGCAGGCAAAGCGAAACTGAATGAAGCGGAACTGCGCGGCCTCGAGCTTTTCAACGATGAAAAGAAGGGCAACTGCGCCGCGTGCCATATCAGCCAGCGCGCGAAGGACGGCTCGCCGCCGCAGTTCAGCGACTTTGGTCTGATTGCTGTTGGCGTGCCGCGCAACCGCGCGTTGCCTGTCAACCGCGATCCGAAATTTTTCGATCTTGGCGCATGCGGGCCGGAGCGCAAGGATCTCAAGGGCCAGTCCGAATATTGCGGCATCTTCAGGACGCCCTCGCTGCGCAATGTGGCAACGCGCAAGGCGTTCTTCCACAATGGCATTTATCACTCGCTGGATGAAGTGGTGCGCTTCTATGTCCAGCGCGATACCAACCCGGAGAAGTTCTATCCGGTGATACACGGCAAGGTGCAGAAGTTCGATGACCTGCCCAAGCGCTACTGGTCGAACATCAATACGGAAGCGCCGTTCGACCGCAAGCCCGGCGAGCAGCCCGCGATGAACGAAGCCGAAATCAAGGACGTTGTCGCGTTTCTTAATACGCTGACCGACGGATACGAGGTCGCTAGGTAAGCGAGTCCAAGCTCGGTTCAACGGCTCGCGCCGTCGTCCGCTTTATAAAAGCGCGTCAGGTCGCTCTTTAACGCGTGCAGCGCCGCGTCGTCGAGATAGATCATGTGCCCGGTCGGGTAATACGCGCGCTGGACGTTCGCGCGCAAGGACGGGTCCAGGCCCATGTGCGACAGGTCGTATTCGGTCTGAAAGAATGGCGTTGCCAGATCGAAATATCCATTGAGCGAAAGCACGCGAAGGCGCGGGTTTTGCCGCATCGCCGCAGCAAGGTCGCCTGCCGCGTAAGGCTGCGACAACTGCTCGCCCCATGACGCCCGATGCTTCCAGTTCCATTGCGTCAACGCGCTGTCATTGAATACGCGATACGCATCCGGCGCCTCGAAATGAAGATCCTGCACGAGATGCTGATGTAACGCGGCATCGAATGCGCTTGCCACGCTGGTCACCGAAGCATCGTAATCGGGATGCTCGGCGGCGTCGTCATAGTCGATACCCTCGAAGCGCGCGTCGTATCGTCCGAGACTGCGCGATTCGCCGCGCAGCAGTTGCTTGCGAAAACGCGATGGCCAGATTTCGAGCCGCGTCTGTTTGACGTACTCGGCGGTGAGCCCTGTGTATCCGGCGACGCGCGCCGCAATGGCGTCGCGTTCGGAATCCGGCAGTGCGTCCCCTTTCGCCAGCGCCTCTGCGTAAGGGCCCGCCGCGAATGCGCGGACTTCGTTGAGATAGGCGTGCAAATCAGGTGGCTTGGGGACCAGTTTGTCGTGATACCACGCAATGGCGGCGTACGTGGGCAGATAGCTCACCGCTTCAAGGTCGGTGCCAGGCGCGCGCGTGGCCGAGTTGAGCACCGACGACATCAGCACCACGCCATTCAACGCAATGTTGTTCTGGCTCAATCGGTACGCAAGCATGGCGGCGCGCGCTGTGCCATACGATTCGCCAAGCAGATACTTGGGCGAGTTCCAGCGCTGGTTGACGCTCAGGTATCGCTCGATGAAACGCTCGAACGCGCCAAGGTCTTCATCCACACCCCAGAACTGCTTGCCGGTCGCGCGGCCCACGATGCGCGAAAAACCCGCGCCGGGGGCGTCGATAAACACAAGATCGGTGGTGCCGAGAAGACTGTCCGGGTTATCAGCGAGCACGTAAGGCGCGGGTGGCGTGATCGCCGGACTCGATGTATGCGCGCGTTTTGGTCCGAACGATCCCATCAGGAGAAACATGCTGCCCGCGCCCGGGCCGCCGTTGAAGAGAAAGGTGATGGGGCGCGTGGCGGCGTGCTTTGCGTCGGACGTGTAAGCCACGTAGAAGATGCTGGCTTCGGCCTGGCCCGCGTTGTTGCGCAAGAGCAGATTGCCGGCTGTTGCGGTGTAGTCGACCTTCTTGCCATCGAGCTTGATGGAATGCTGCGTGACCGATTGCGTTTCGGGCGGGACCGGGATGGCGTTGTCCGGCTTGACGCCGCTGGCGGTATCGCTTGCAGCCGATGCGCGCGCGGTGCGCGGACGCTCCGCCGCGCGCGGTGTGTTCGCAGCCGGTCCCGAGGCGGGCCGCGCAGCGGCAGCGGAAGCGGCTTCCTCGGTTGGCGCGGCGTTTGCGTTTGCGCCCTCGTCCTGCGCCACGACCGCGAATGCGTTGCCTGTCAGACCGATCACGATCAGACCCCGTACCAACTTCCTGAAGCAAGCGCGCATCGTAGTCCCGGTCGTTGTTTGGCTTGTCTGCCGTCTGGGATTCTCGATAAGCCCGCGCACCGCGTCAATAGTCTCTAGTGGGAGAGCAGCGCGCTTTACTCGCCCGGGACCCCGCTCATGCACGCTTTAACCGCTGCGGCTTGTCCACGGCTGCAAGCTGGTCATCGTGTGTTTCCTTCAGCATATCGACGAAATCCATCGTCAACCGCGCCCTTGGCTGATGAGGCGGGAACAGCAGATACATGGGGAACATTACCGCCGGCGAAAACGGCCGGATCGCGATCTCGGGTCCCGCAAAGTCCTGCGCCACGATTGGATGCGCGAGCGTCACGCCCATTCCGCACCGGACCATCTCGCAGCAGATCGCCGCGTACTGCGCTTCGATTGCGAGCACGCGCTCAACGCCCGCGCGCGTGAAGGCTTCGTCCATCAGCGTGCGTGTGCCGTCGCCATGACATAACGATACGAACGGCTCGCCCGCGAAATCCTTCGGCTTGAGCGCAGCCTTTTTTGCCAGCCGATGACCCGCCGGCAGCACGCATACCGCCGCGACCTTCGATAACAACTCGACTTCGCAATTCGACGCCTCGCTCGAATAGATGGCGACCCCGAGATCGCAAAACTGCGAACTGGTCCAGTGATTGACCGTGCCCGATGTATTCACATGGAGCGACACAGTGACTTCCGGATATTTCGCCTGGAAGCGCTGGATTGCATGCGGCACGAGTGTCATTCCCGCGGAGGGCATTGCTGCAATGCGCAATCGCCCGGTGCCGAGATTCTTGATTTGCGCCGCAGCATTCGTCAGCCCCTGCAGGCCCACATACGCGCGCTCCACCTCGCGGAAAAACGAGTTCCCTTCACTTGTAGGAATCAGCCGCACGCCGCTGCGCAGGAACAATTGCAGCCCGGTTTCACGTTCCAACTGCGTAATCAGGCGGCTGATATTGGGCTGCGACGTGAACAGTTCCTTCGCTGCAGCGGTCATGGAACCCGCGAGCATCACAGCCCGGAACGCCTCGATGTGCTTAAGATTCATGAAAGGCAACCCATATCATTGTTGTATGGGTAGTTATTTTATTCGTATTGGACGATATGCCTTGCGACGAACAAAATAAATTTGCCTACCCCACATTCGTTGAACATCCGACCCTGCACTGTCTGGAGAAAACGCACATGAAAGAACTGCAGCACGTCCGTCGCTCGTCGTCTTCCCGTTCATCTCTGCGAAAGCGTGCTGCCGCATTCGGCATTGCAGGCGTGCTTGTCACGCCACTGGCGCATGCCGAGACGACGTTATATGTCGCCAATGTGGGCGGCTCGAACGAGACCATGTATCGGCAGAAGATCATTCCGCCGTTCGAGAAAGCGCATGACGTCAAGATTGTCTACGTGGCGGGCAATTCCAGCGACACGCTCGCGAAGCTACAAGCGCAAAAGGGTCATGAGCAGATCAACGTCGCGGTGATGGATGACGGCCCCATGTATCAGGCCATGCAAGCGGGTTTGTGCGGAAAGATAGATGAAGCGCCGGTCATGAAGGACCTGTACCCGCTTGCGCGTCTTGGGCCGACTTCGGTGGGCGTTGGAATGGTCGCGACCGGCATTGGCTATAACGCGGACGCGTTCAAGAAGATGGGCCTGCCGGCTCCCGACTCATGGAATGTCCTCACCGACAAACGCCTGAAAGGCAAGCTGGGTGTTCCGCCGATCACGAATACCTACGGGCTGCATACGCTCGTGATGCTCGCGCGCATGAACGGCGGCGGCGAAAAAAATATCGATCCGGGTTTCAACGCGATCACCAAACAAGTCGCGCCCGATGTGCTTTCGTGGGCGCCCACGCCCGGCGAGATGGACGGCCTGATGCAAAGCGGCGACGTGATTCTCGCGCCATACGGAAGCGGCCGGGCGGTCGCCTTGCAGAACACCGGCTTTCCGCTCAAGTTCTTCTATCCGAAGGAAGGCGGCGTGGCGCTGCAGGTGGCCGCCTGTTCGGTGGCGGAAAACGCGCAGCCGGCGCTCTCGCAGCAGTTCATCCAGTATCTGCTGAGTCCGGAAGTGCAGGCCATCCAGGCGCAGGCAATCGGTCTGGGTCCCGTCAACAAGACGGTCAAATTGTCGCCTGAAGTTGCCGCGCGCGTGCCTTATGGGCCCGATCAGATCGCCAAGCTGATTGCAGTGGACTGGACGACGATCAACCAGCACAGGACGGAATGGACGGATCGCTGGAATCGCACCGTTGAACGCTGAAAAACACTAACACGCAGACAAGAACCCCCATGAGCTTTCTGACACTCAAAGGCATTTCGAAGCGCTACGGCGACTTCACGGCAATCGAGCAGATCGACCTCGGCGTTGAGCGCGGTGAGTTCTTGTCATTGCTCGGTCCATCCGGTTGCGGCAAGACAACGACCTTGCAGATGATCGCCGGCTTTGTCACGCCGACCAGCGGCACCATCTTGCTCGATGGCCGCGACATCACGCACGAACGCCCGGAAAAACGCGGCATGGGCGTGGTGTTCCAGAGCTATGCGTTGTTCCCGCACATGACCGTTGATGGCAACGTGGGCTTCGGTCTCGAGATGCGCAACATGAAACGCGCGGCGCGCGCGCAACGCGTGGCCGAGGCGCTCGAGCTCGTGCGTCTGACGGGACTTGGCGGGCGCTATCCGAAAGAGTTGTCGGGCGGACAAAGGCAGCGTGTGGCGATTGCTCGCGCGCTCGCGATGCGGCCCGAACTTCTTTTGCTCGATGAACCCATGTCCAATCTCGACGCCAAGCTGCGCGAGGAAATGCATATTGAATTGAGGGGCATCCAGAAGCGCCTCGGCATTACCACGATCCTTGTCACGCACGATCAGGTCGAAGCCATGACCATGAGCGATCGGATTGCGGTAATGCATCGTGGAACCATTGCGCAGTTGAGCACGCCGTTCGAAGCGTACGAGCGGCCGGAGACGCCGTTTGCATCGGCGTTCCTTGGCAAGACGAATTTGTTGCCGGGTGAAGTGCTGCGCCGCAATGGCCGATGCGCGGAAGTCGACGTGGCCGGCACGACGCTCAAGGTGCCGCACGAAGGACGCCACGTGCAGGGCAAGGTCAACGTATATATCCGGCCGGAGAAGGTGCATCTGGCCAACTATGGCGTTGGCGACATCCGCGCGACGGGCCGCATCACCACGCGCGTGTTCACGGGCAACCAATGGCTTTTGCTCATCGATACAGGCCTTGGACAAGTGAGCGTCGCGCAGCCGAACAATGGCGCGCCTCCGCCCGGGGAAGGCGAGCAAGTGGGCCTGATGTGGTCGGATGACGACTTGCGCGTGCTGCAAACGGAGGCGTTCGATGGCCACGCTTGACGACGATCGCGCCGGCGCCGCGCCGTGGATCCTGTCGGCGCCGGCGCTGCTCTTGTTCTGCGGCTTGCTGCTCGTTCCGTTGGTGTTGACGTTCGTACTGTCCTTCCACGTCTTCAGCGACACCGCCGGCACGCTCGCCACCTACACATGGCGCAACTACTTCGAGGTCGTCACCGATCCGTATTACGGCGCCATTTTCGGCCGCACGGCTGCGCTCGCATTCGCGGTGACGTTCTTCTGCATTGTGCTCGGCGTGCCGGAAACCATCGTGCTCGCGCGCATGAAGCGGCCCTGGCAATCGATCTGCCTCCTGATCGTGCTTGGACCCCTGCTGATATCGGTGGTCGTGCGTACGCTCGGCTGGCAAATCCTGCTCGGCAACAACGGTGTACTGAATAACGCGCTTCAGGCATTGCACATCACGTCCGAACCCATCCGGCTCGTGTTCACCATGACCGGCGTCATCATCGCGCTGACGCACGTGCTCGTGCCATTCATGGTGATGTCGGTATGGGCCACGTTGCAGAAGCTCGATCCGCAAGTGGAATGGGCAGGTCTTTCAATGGGCGCGTCTCCGTTTCGCGTGTTTCGCCGTGTGGTGCTGCCGCAGATCCTGCCGGGCATCCTATCGGGTTCGATCATCGTGTTCGCGCTGTCGGCATCGGCGTTCGCAACGCCTGCGCTGATTGGCGGACGCCGCTTGAAAGTGGTCGCGACCGCCGCCTACGATGAATTCCTCGGCACGCTCAACTGGCCGCTGGGTGCGACGATCGCGGTGCTGTTGCTGATTGCGAACGTGGCGATTGTGATGGGCTGCAGCCGGCTTGCCGAGCGCCGTTTCAAACACATCTTCGACTGAACCGGGAGACGTCATGAAACAAAACGGGTTCCTGGGTCTCTTGTTCAATGCGCTGTTCTTGACGTTCATTGCCGCGCCGCTGGTCGTGGTGATCGCTGTGGCGTTCACCGACAAGGGCTTTATCTCACTGCCTTTCGATGGCGCGTCGCTACGCTGGTTCAAGGCCATTCTTGAGAATGACCAGATCCTCGATGCGTTCCTGTTGTCGCTGAAGCTTGCGCTGGTTGCATCGACCATTGGCGTGGCGCTTGCGGTGCCGGCGGCGCTTGCAATTGCGCGGTATCGCTTTCCCGGACGCGGAGCGCTCACCGGCTTTTTCCTTTCGCCAATGATGATTCCCGCTGTCGTGCTCGGCATTGCGTTCCTGCGGTTCCTGAGCCTGCTCGGACTCGGCGGCTCGTTCTGGGCGCTGTGCGCAACGCACGTGATCATTGTGTTGCCGTATGCGTTGCGCCTCGCGTTGTCTTCGGCCGTCGGGCTCGATCGAGATGCCGAGCGCGCGGCGCTGTCGTGCGGAGCAAGCCGCTTCACGGCGTTTCGCCGCGTGGTGTTGCCCATGATCCGTACCGGCGTGGCGGGCGGATGGGTGTTGTCGTTCATCCAGAGCTTCGACGAACTCACCATGACCATTTTCGTCGCGACGCCGGGCACCACCACGCTGCCCGTTGCAATGTACAACCAGATTGCCCAGACGATCGATCCGCTGGTCGCTTCGGTGTCGACGGTGATGATTGTGGGAACAGTGATCCTGATGCTCGTGCTTGACCGCATGGTGGGTCTGGACCGCGTCCTGATAGGAGAGACACGATGAAAGGCAATGCAGTCGACAGTCCCGACGTGCTGGTGGTCGGGGGCGGACTGGTGGGAACCACGGTGGCCTACGGGCTCGCATGCGAAGGCTTGAAAGTGACGGTGCTGGATCAGGGCGACGGCGGCTTTCGTGCATCGCGTGGCAACTTCGGGCTGGTGTGGGTGCAGGGCAAGGGCTACGGCCTCTCACCCTATGGCCGATGGACGCGCAGTTCGTCGCGATTGTGGCCGGGGCTCGCGGCGGCGCTCCTGGAGGAAACAGGAATCGATGTATCGCTCAAGCAGCCGGGCGGTTTCCACCTCTGCTTTTCCGACGACGAAATGGCCGAGCGCGAGAAACGCCTGTCGACGTTGCAAGCGGAACTTGGCGGCGATTACCCGTTTGAATTACTCGATGCAAAAGCGTTGCGCGAGCGCCTGCCCGCCGTTGGACCTGAAGTGATCGGCGCGAGCTACACGCCCATGGACGGCCACGTGAACCCGCTCAAGCTGTTGCGCGCGCTTCATGAAGGCATGCAGCGGCGCGGCGTGAAGCTCGTGAGTGGCGAGGACATTGGACGTATCGTGCCGGATTCGGGCGGCTTCGCGGTCCATGGAAGGAACGCGGTATGGCGCGCGCCGCGCGTGGTGCTCTCCGCCGGTCTTGGCAATCGTGCGCTGAGTCCGCAGGTCGGCCTGCATGCGCCCGTTGCGCCGAACCGCGGTCAGGTTCTGGTGAGCGAGCGCGTCGCGCCTTTTCTGCACTATCCGACCATCAACGTGCGCCAGACCGACGAAGGCTCGGTGCAGTTCGGCGACTCCATGGAAGAAGCCGGCTACAACGACTTCACCACCACCGATGTGTTGTCGGCCATCGCGCGTCGCGGCGTGCGCAGCTTTCCCATGCTCAAGAATGTGCGGCTCGTACGCACGTGGGCCGCGTTGCGCGTCTACAGTCCCGACGGGTTTCCAATCTACGAGCAATCGTTGCAATACCCTGGCGCGTTTGTCGTGACCTGCCATAGCGGCGTCACGCTTGCCGCCGCGCATGCAAAACGCATCGCGCCATGGGTGGCCGGCGGCGAGATTCCCGAAGAGCTTCCCGCGTTTCGCGGAGGACGGTTTCTCGACTCGGCCCAGGTTGCCGCCAATGCACATTAGCCGCGTTATTCCAGCTATTCCCGAACACCGACCTTGCGCATCGATATGACATCCAAACCGCTATTCAGGGTGCTTGCACCGGTCGCGCCCGCCGTGGCCGACGACATCGTCCAGATCTGGTTCAACGACCAGCCGCTCAACGTGCCGGGCGGTCGTTCCGTTGCCGCCGCATTGCTTGCGGCGGGCGTCCAGCGTTTTCGCGCCACGCCGGTTTCCGGCGCGCCGCGCGCACCGTACTGCATGATGGGCGCGTGTTTCGAATGCCTCGTGGAAATCGATGGCGTACCGAGCCGGCAAAGTTGTCTCGTGACCGTGCGCGACGGCATGCGCATTCACTCGCAGGAAGGCGCGAGCGATCTTCCTCCCCCGTCCGGCGAGAACGCGTTGCAGATGAAGGAGAGTGCTCATGGCCGCTGAATCCATCGATGTCGCCGTGATCGGCGCCGGTCCCGCCGGGCTTTCCGCCGCCACGCAGGCGACGCGCGCGGGCCTGTCCGTCGTCGTGCTGGATGAACAGGAGTCGGTCGGCGGCCAGATTTATCGTGCGATAGAACGCAGCGATGCGCAGCGCCGCCACATCCTCGGTCCTGACTATCAGGCAGGCAGCGCGATCGCGACGGCGTTTGCCCGCTCCGGCGCGCGATACGTGCCGAACGCGTCCGTCTGGCAAGTGACGCGCGAAAAGACGGTGCATTACCTGAAAGACGGCAAGGTCGGCAGCTTCGAGGCAAAACGCGTGGTGCTCGCAACCGGCGCGCTCGAACGGCCGTTCCCTATCCCAGGCTGGACCTTGCCCGGCGTACTGACCGCGGGCGCCGCGCAGATCCTGCTGAAGAGCGCGGGCGAAGTGCCGAGCGAGCCGCCGGTTCTCGTCGGCTGCGGACCGCTTCTTTATCTGCTTGGCTGGCAATATGTGCGCGCAGGCGTGCCGATTCGTGCGCTCGTCGATACCACCCGCCACGAGGACCGCTGGCGCGCGAAGCGCCACATGGTGTCCGCGCTGCGCGCGTGGCCCTACCTGAGCAAGGGCTTGCAGTTGATGCGCACGCTGCGCGACGCCGGCGTGCCAATGCACGAAGCCGCCGACGATCTGCGCGTGGAAGGCGTGATTGGCGAAGACGGCGCGGAGCGCGCCAATGCGCTGAGTTTTTCCGTGCGGGGCGTGTCGCATCGGATCGAGGCAAAGGTGATCCTGCTGCATCAGGGCGTGGTGCCCAACACGCAGTTCTCGCTGTCGCTGCGGGCATCGCACAAATGGGACGACGCGCAACTCTGCTTCACCCCGACAACCGATCAATGGGGCGAACTCGATGTCCCCGGTATTTTCGTGGCGGGCGACGGCGGGGGTATCGGCGGCGCGCAGGCGGCGCAAATGCAGGGGGAACTGACCGCGCTCGCGATTGCCGCGCAACTCGGCGCCATCGATGCAAAGACCCGCGATCAAAGCGCCGCGCCGCGTTTTCGCCGCCTGGCCGAGGTGATGCGGATTCGTCCGTTCCTCGACAGCCTGTATCGTCCCCGCGATGAAAACCGCGTGCCCAAAGACGAAGTGATCGTATGCCGTTGCGAAGAAGTGACAGCGGGCCAGTTGCGTCAATTCGTGGAACTGGGTTGTCTTGGACCGAACCAGGCCAAGTCGTTCGGCCGATGCGGCATGGGTCCGTGCCAGGGACGCATGTGCGGCCTGACGGTCACTGAAGTCATCGCCGACGCACGCAGTGTCGCGCCGGAAACGGTCGGCTACTACCGCATCCGCCCGCCGATCAAACCGCTCACGCTCGGAGAACTCGCCGGTGAATAAGCCTGCAGCCAACGAGTCGGACGTGCTCGTGATCGGCGGCGGCCTGCACGGATCGAGCAGCGCGTTCCATCTCGCGCGCCGTGGCGTGAGCGTGACTGTGCTGGAAGCCGACTACATTGGACGGCATGCGTCCGGTGTGAACGCGGGTGGCGTGCGCACGCTTGGCCGTCCCGTGCCCGAGATCCCGTTGGCGCTGATGTCGCGTGAAATTTGGCACAACATCGTGGAAACAGTCGGCGACGAGGCGGGTTTCGTTGCATCGGGGCAGTTGAAGATTGCGGAAACCGAAGCCGAACTCGATGAATGCCGCGAACGTGTCGCGCTGCTTGAATCGCACGGTTTCACGCATGAAAAGATCATCGATCGCGAGACCTTGCGTGAACTCGAACCGGCGATCACGCCGCACGTGACCGGCGGTATCTGGGTGGAACACGATGGCTACGCGCTGCCGTTTCGCGCCACGACCGCGTTCCGGATTGCAGCGCAGCGTCACGGTGCGGTGTTTCATGAAGGCACGCCCGTTACGCGCATCGAACAGGTTGGGGAACGCTGGATTGCGCATACGCCGCGCGGCGTTTTCTCCGCGGCGCAACTTGTTGTCACCGCAGGCGCGTGGGCGGGCGAGCTTGCGGCGCAAGCCGGCGAGCCGGTTCCGGTTCATCCGGAAGGGCTGATGTTGATGGTCACGCATCGCGTGGCGCCATTCTGCCGCGCGACGCTCGGCGCAACGGGCAGGCCATTGTCGTTCAAGCAATTCGATAACGGCACGGTCGTGATCGGCGGAAAGCTGATCGGCATCGCGGATTTGCCGGGGCGTCATGGCGAAGTCGATTTCGGACGGCTGGTAAAGAGCGCGAATACCGTGGTGGACCTGTTTCCGCATCTGCGCCACCTCGGCATCAACCGCGCGTGGGCGGGCGTGGAGGCGTTCACCGATGATTCCCTGCCGGTGATCTCGCGCAGCAAACGCGCGTCGAACCTGACTTATTCGTTTGGATATTGCGGCAGCGGGTTCCAGCTTGGACCAGGCTGCGGCAAGCTGGTGTCCGAACTCGTGCTCGATGGCGTGGCGTCGCTGCCGCTCGATGCGTTTGCCATCGACCGCTTCGAGGCGTTGAATGGCGCTCCTGTAGCTGCGAGTTGAACTACGTTAATTGAAGCCATTTTTAATCTCTAAAGGAATCGTATGACCGATATCGTCAGGCTTGAATCGAATCAACGCATGAGCCGTGTTGTGAAAGCAGCGGGGCTGGTGTTTATCGGCGGCCAGACGTCGAACGACCGCACGCCCGATGTGAAGCTGCAAACGCAGCAGGTGCTGGCGAAGATCGATGGATATCTCGCGCAGGCAGGTATCGACAAGACGCGGTTGATCTCCGCGCAAATCTGGCTTGCCGACATTGCCCGCGACTTCGCCGGCATGAACGAAGTGTGGGACGCGTGGGTCGCGCCGGGTTGCGCGCCAACGCGGGCGACAGTCGAGTCGAAGCTGGCCGCGCCCGAGTTGCTGGTCGAGATCACGGTGACCGCGCTCGGCGAATAACGCTTGCAGGATGGACGGTGGAGTCGCCGTGAACGCGCAAGGAAGAGCGCTGCGCGGAACGCGGATACAATTCGGCAGCACGATTTGTCCAACACCGACCAGATTCCATCCAATGCGTAATCCCACCCGGGCCGTACTTCTCGGTCCGCTTCTGAAGGGCGTTTCGCGGTCCTTCTATCTCACGCTGCGCGTGCTGCCTGCCGGCATGCGCGATCCGGTCGGGCTCGCCTATCTGCTGGCCCGGGCGGCGGACACGATTGCGGATACCTCGCTGATTCCCCCGGCGCAGCGGCTCGAATTGCTGCTGTCGCTGCGAAACCTGGTGAACGGCGCACCCGACGACGGCACGTTCACACGCCGTCTCACGCAGGAAGTGGCAGGTCAGCAAAGCCTCTCCGATGAAAAAGTCCTGCTTGAATCGACGGGCGCCGCATTGACCGTGCTGTCCCAGTTGAGTGATCCGGACCGGGACGCGGTGCGCGGGATTGTATCGACGCTCACGCAGGGCATGGAATTCGATCTGCGCACGTTCCCCGATGAATCGTCGGGACGCATCAAGGCGCTGAACACGCTGGAAGAACTCGATACATATACGTACCTGGTCGCGGGATGTGTTGGCGAGTTCTGGACGAGGATGACTTACGCGCACATGCCGGGCACGTTGAAAGGGCCGTCCGAAATCATGCTGTCGCGCGGTGTTCGTTTCGGAAAAGCGTTGCAGATGACCAACGTATTGCGTGACTGCAGCAAGGACTTGCGCATTGGCAGGTGTTATCTACCGTTGCCCATGCTGGGTCAATATGGTCTGACGCCACAAGACCTGCTTGAACCGGGCAGCTCGCGTCGTGCGCAGCCGCTTCTGTTCGAGCTTTTGCGCCTGACGCTGAATCACTATCGCGCGGCCGTCGACTATGCGCTCGCCATTCCTGCATTGTCGATCCGGCTGAGGCTTTCGTGCTTGTGGCCGGTGCTGATCGGACTCGAAACGCTGGTGCTGCTCGTCAACAACGACGACTGGCTCGATCCGGCCAGGATCTCCAAGATCACACGCAACAAGGTGTACAGGATCGTTGCAGGTTCGACGCTGCTCGCGCCATCGGATCGATTGCTGCGTGTGTGGATAAATCGGCTGGTCGCGCGTATTGAAACGCGGTTGAACGCCTGAGGGCGGCCGGTATTCTCGTGATCCGGCGGGGCGGATATCATAGGGGTTGTCGTTTATACACGGCGATCCTCTGCCCGGTCCGCGCCGGGTCCGAATTCAAGTAGTCGCACCTGGTTCCGTCACGCATGAACTCCACTCCCGATGCCCCTTCGCGTCCCGCGATGCGTTCCCTGACACCTCTGGAGGCGCGCGTGCTGGGCGTGCTTGTCGAGAAGCAGCACACGGTGCCGGATGCTTATCCGCTGTCGGTGAACGCGCTGACGCTTGGTTGCAACCAGAAAACCGCGCGGTCGCCGGTGATGAACGTTACCGAAGCCGATGTGCTGACGGCCATTGATGAACTCAAGCGCCTGAGCCTCGTGTTCGAAGGCAGCAGCAGCCGCGTGCCGCGTTTCGAGCACAACATCACGCGTTCGTTGGGCATTCCGAGCCAGGCGGCCGCGTTGCTTACCACATTGATTCTGCGCGGGCCGCAGACGCCGGCTGAATTGCGTTTGAACGCTGCGCGCCTGCACAGTTTCGCGGATATTTCGTCGGTCGAGGCGTTTCTCGATGAACTCGCGGGGCGCGAACCGCCGCGCGTGATCAAGCTGCCGCGTACGCCGGGCGAACGTGAAAGCCGCTGGGCGCATTTGCTGTGCGGTGAGGTTACGGTCAGCGAGGTATCGACGAGCGCAATGGTCGACGATCCCGTTTCTTATAACGACTTCGAACTGCTGAAGGCGGAACAGAAGCGGTTAAGCGATGAAGTGGCAAGGTTGCGGGTGCTGGTTGAACGGATGGCGGGGGAGCTTGGGATTGAGGTGGGGGAGTGAGATTGGTTGGGGCTTCTCGGACGGCTGCTTTTTGCATGTAAGCGCGACATGTTCATCGATATCTACAATTGCGTCTCGGCTTCGCTATCCCATTGCGCGAGTAGATCAGCCGGGATAGCCCGGACAGTTTGTGCATACCGCGCGCCCACAAACTGTTCCGCGCGCTTGAGCAAAACCGGAATCGGGCTACTGGGTTCGTTGACTTCAAACCACGCCCGCGCCTGGCGAATGCTCTCCAGCGCCATTTGTCGATTGGTCATTGAGGTGCGCGAGACCCGCATGGACGGCGCAACTTCAACGCTCTCCGCTTGCGATGCAACTGCATCGCTGACCGGAGGGTTTTCGAGCGTTGCTACCAAAGGCTCAGTCAAGGACATTTCTTGATCGATGGTGTCCAGTTCGATGTCGCTATCGTCAATTCCAACATCCGCCGGACCCGCAAAAAGCCCCAATACCTTGCTCAGCGCCGATAAATCCGGCGAGAACGTGCCGAGGTTGTTCTCGCACCATGCGGTGATTGCAGCAAGACTGGAGCAAGCCTGGTCGAACCCAACAAGACTCGACGGATCGCGTTCACGCAGCGCCTCAAGCTGTTGCGTAACCGAATCCTGAGACAAGGCATCGACCGGACGCGGTCTTGCAAACGCGCGCTCGACATCGCGCACTTGCAGCCGAGCCACCGACGCCTTTCCAAACGTCACTTCCCGAAGGTCCGATAACAAGCCATCGGTATCGGTCAACGCCTGTAGCGCGTTTGCGCGAATCTCCAGCGCGGCCTCGCGATCCGAATCCACCGCCAGTTGCGGGTGAACCGTATCGGGATACGTTTCAAGCAAGCGCGCAAGTAGTCCTACCTTCGCGAAAGCCCATGGCGCCGGCCAGTCGTGTGCGGCATCGCGTGAACAACACGGCTATTCGTATGTCCTTCGTGCGAAGCATCAGTCTGCGGCAATCGCGATCGATATCACCCCAGTTGACGGTTTCAGCCGAGCCCACGAAATTGCCGTACTGCGCATCGGGCTGCGCCGTCGATTTCGCTGACATGACCACATACTCAGGGTCGTACTCAAGATCGGGACCACACGGGGCGTCAGTGGAGATGGGCGCGAGCCAGTCGTGACTCACCGCCTCGTTCGGCCGCGCCTTGGCGGTCGCTTGTTTCTTCGCGTTCATATCGAGATCCGTTTGCTAGTGTGTCGTCGCGGAATGCTGCTCGGGCTCGAAGCGCATGCCGGTAATCGGATCGCCCGTTGGAGAGC
This sequence comes from Caballeronia sordidicola, assembly GCF_001544455.2. Lineage (GTDB taxonomy): Bacteria > Pseudomonadota > Gammaproteobacteria > Burkholderiales > Burkholderiaceae > Caballeronia > Caballeronia sordidicola. The sequence continues at coordinate 92,063 of NZ_FCOC02000009.1, read as the reverse complement.
GTCCGAGCCATCCAGACCAGCCCAGCCGTTCAGGGCCGCCAATAGTCGCGGGCGTCGCGCTCAGCGATTTAATGCGCAACTCAAGCTCCCAGACAAATTCGTAGCCGATAAACGCGCGCACCCATTCGACCAGCAACGGCAAATCTGCACCTTGCGGCGTGAAGCGCAAGTACTCGTTTAGCCGTGACCACGAGGGTAACGATCAACTGTTTCCGGAGTCTTTTCAGGATGGATTTTTCGTGACTGGAATTATTGTTCTGCATGGCGAATGAATCACGACTGATGGATGAACGGAATCAGAAATTAGCACGAAGGTCGAGCGTAGCTAAGTCAGATTAAAGCTATGGTTTCGAGCATTGGCGTGGGAAGCAAATGCATGCACGAGCAATTGCTCGCGCTCATGGACCGCCGAATGCGGTATCGATCGGATAACGAGGCTGGGAATTCAATAAAAAGAGGACAAAAATTGAATTGGAAAGCAGCGAATTGACGGAAAGCGGGATGTAAAAGCAGCGCAAGGTGCAGGTGGCGGAGTAACAGTGAATTCGGAAATTAATTCGCTATGAGTAGTTCGGAAAATCGGTTTAAATTACCGAAACGATTACGCCTTATCCAGATCTGGTAAGACTTAACTGTTCCCGCGTGTTTCTTTTGGGAAACGGATCGCAAGCCAAGTGCGCGCGTCGCGCTATTTGTCTGTTTAATATCCGACAGATATAAACATCATACGAATAATTTTTTACCGGATTCGGCGGATAAATCGTATTTGTTTATTTGTCGGCCTAGTAGTTAATTCCGAAAACATTGATAAGGGTCGGATAAGTATAAATTTTTCCGAAATCATCTTATTTTATGTTGCGGTTCTTGAGCAAATACTTTTGCGCCGCAACAAGCCATAGGAAAAATTTCGCTATTTAACTGAATATTACTTATTCGTTTGTGTGCTACCGCACATTCCGGGTACTATTTACCCTAGTGATCAGGTGAGAAGGTAGACTTTGCCGAATCGCTCAAGTTAGCGGCATTCTCGGTCAAACGTTTGCGTGATGGACGATAAAGCGACTGCTTTGACAGCCGCGATACGGGGTCGGGGTTCGCGTCAGCGTTTCCTAATACACGTCGAAGGCGAGTGGTTGCGTCGGCAACCGCCGGGAAGGGTGTGCCTTCGTAGTCGTGTCCCCAAGTCGCAAGTTGTCCAAATCGTTTAGCGCGCCATTCGGTACTGAGCACGGAATGGGTCAAATGAGTCTCGGGTTAGTTAGACATACGAAGTAAGTAAAGCGCCTTGGCTGCTTTGTCTGCCAAAAGCGTTTCGTGTGTCAAAAACTAAAAAATATCTGCTTATTTTCTGTCGGGCTTTTCTCGACAGTGGACAAACTCGCCATGATAAAACGACGTCAATTTCTCGGTTGCCTCACCGCTTTCGGCGGTAGCTATCTTCTGACCGCCTGCGGCGGTGGTTCGAGCGACGGGATCGGCAGTGCTGCCGGTGCTGTTGCGAACAACGCTACGAACGGTGCCGCAGTTGGAAACGCAGTTGCCAATGCCGCGAGCCCGGCATCCGCCAACGGCACGAGCCTGCCTTCCGCTTCTTCGATCATCGACAACTCGGGCAATGTCTGGACCCTCTCGGGAGGTGTGGTGTACAGGAACGGTGCGGTTGCAGGCGTCAACTACAACGTTGCCCTGGCGCTCTGGTATAGCGGCACCGTTTATCACGAGAACACCGCGGGCCAGTTCTATTCGTGGAACGGATCGGGATGGTCGGCATGTCTTGATCCGCGCACGGCCGGCATCTCGGCCGATGGCGCAACCATCCCCTCGGGCTCGGTCCTCATCGATAAACTGGGCCGCAAGTGGACAGTCTCCGGTGGAGTCATCTACAGGGATGGCGCTGTCGTTGGTATCAACTACAACGTAGCCTTGCTTCTCTGGTACGGCGGCATAATGTGGCACAAGAACACCAGCGGCCAGTTCTATGCGTGGACCGACGCGGCTGGCTGGCTTGCATCTACCGATCCGTGCACCCCTGTTGCCGCTACCGCTGGCAGCTTCTTCGGTGTGAACGGCCACTGGGACTTCACCTATACCCCGGCCCAGATCGTCTCGATTCTGACCAGCATGGGATGCAAGAGCTACCGAGTCGGGTGCACCAATGATCCGCAGCAACTCGCCGCCGTGACCAAACTGGCGGCAGCGTTTCAGGCGGCTGGTATGACACTGTTGGTGCTGATCAATCAGGGTATGACGGACGCCAACGGCAACGTTCTGAGCAGCGAGAGTGTTGCCTACAACCAGGGTTACATGGTCGCATCGGCGGTTGCGAATGCACTCAAGCAGTACGGCGTCACCATGTACGAATGCGGCAACGAACTGACCCGCCAGAATTCCACCATCATGAACTTCACGGAAGCGGGGACCAAGGCCGTCGACTTCAACAATGCCAACTGGCCTTCCATGCGTGGCGTGATGCGCGGCATGATCGACGGTGTCAAGTCGGTCCAGCCGAACGCGAAGTGTGGCATCAACTTTTGCGTGGCGGACGTGGGTGCGTCGGATGCGTTATGGGAAGGCATGCAACCCGACGGAAGCCGTGGTTATCCGCAGGTTCGCTGGGACATCACTACGTGGCACAACTACGAAGTGTATGGCGACATCTTCAATATCGGCACGGACGGCGCAGGACCTGGCATCGATCTGCCCACGTACTGCAAGGCGCGTTACGGCGTTCCGTTCATGATCACCGAGTGGAACACAGGCCCTGAGCAAACCCAGGCTTATCGGGCGAACTACATCACGACGCAATTGGGCAATTTCTATAACGCCAGAAAGACGCACAACATTCAGTCCGTGATGTACTACGTGCTCGATAGCGGGAACAGCACCTATGGGATCATGATCAACGGTGCACCGCTTAGCGCGCCTTACGCCGCGTTCACCGGCTTTACGGCGTCGCATGCCGACGTATAGAAATAGTCCACAAGGTTGGTGATCGTTAGGTCCACGAGAGCCGGGATAGCGCAGCGCTATCCCGGCTCTTGCCGTTATGAATGGTCAAGACGCCGTGTGCAATCGGTTGCATAGATGTGCGAACTATATTGACGCAATACCATCTAATTTTGGCTCACACGCTTTTATCTGACTGTCCTGGCTTCGGGGCCAGGCCTGGATTGCGAGAGCATCAAACCCCAATCATCCGATGTTCCGCAGTAAAGTAGCAGCTTGTGAATCGCGCCGGAATTGCGACCTCCTGCATTCCATTTCGTGCGCGCGGCCACTTGCACTATCCATTACGCAATGAGCACGCAGATGAAGCCGATCAAATTCGTCGATGCCAAATCGTTGTTCGGCATGACCGTCATGATTTTCTTGCTGGTCATAACGGCTGTGTGGCTCAGTCTAGGCGGGATTTTGACCAGGAAAGGCAGGGAGTGTTTTGGGAAAATCTTTGGCGAAAAATAACCGGCGCGGAACGCTGAGCGTTCCCTCGCTTAGGCCAGCAGCCGTCCCCATTCATAGTCGATGCCGTCCGGGGTAAACGGTAGAACACCTGCGCCCGGAGTGAACGTCAGTTCACCAAAGTAGATCTCGTTGTCTGGCGCGTACAGATCCACGCGAACGTAGTCGAAGTCTTCCGCCAGAACGGCGGCGGTATCCAGTATCGCCTTGAGATTCTCGGGCGCGGGCGCCGGTGTTTCGCTACGTTTGTAATAGCCGATGGCGATATCGAGGTGGTTCCAGTGAATGTCATACACGTCGCCGTGCGTGTTGTTCCCGAACCGGTCCGAGATCACCAGAATGTACATGACCGGCCGCCCGGTGTTTCCGCCGAAACAATGCAATTTGTAGTCGGCGGGGATCTGGCCATTCTTGTCGAGCAGGAGTTTTTCAAAGAAGATCCGCCGCTCGATCTTCCGGTAATGCCGCTCGCGGCCAACATGATAAAAATCGGTGGCGAGCCATCGTTCGGCAAGCGCCTGCAATTTCTCGAACGATGTTTGCGACTTGTCCCGCACCACTTCCACGAAGCTGCTGCCATGATTCGCCTTCATGACGAACGAGGTCGGCAGGGCATCGAAGACAGCTCGGGTAAAGCTGTCCGGCGCTGCTATCAGTGGAACCAGATGCGCCTCGCCGAGCTTGTTCTTCACATAGTCGCGAACGGTCAGTTTGTCGGTCAGTCCCGCATAGCGCGGATCAGGTGCAAGACTACGTTGCAGTATCTTCTCGTTGAATGTGGCCGGCTGAAGCAGCCTTGGAAAGCGGCCCATGAATTTCCGGTGCATCAGAGTCAGAAACAGGACGTCGGGCAACATCGACTTCGCGCCTTCCTTGATCTTCCTCCCAAACGAGGCTGACGCTTGCATTGCTGCGGGCTTCCTGAGCGGCTGCTCCGCCGCCTTGAAGGCCGCTGAATTCGGAGCGGCAATCTCCTTTAGCGGTAGCGCTGAAGAACTGCCCGGGTTCGGAGCGGCATGCCACTCGCCGAGCTGCCCTGTCCTGGTTTTACGCATGTTTTCCATCCACGCTCAACGCGACTGGCCTGCGTTCCAATGATGCAGCGTCCCGCTGAGGGAAATTGACTATTGGCTCTTTGGCCCCAGTCGCATCGAGCGACTGCGCGCCTGTCCGGATCTGCCCGCGCGTCCGGAAATGCATGGGCGAAACACCGAAACGTTGTCTGAATAGTCGTCCTAACCGGTTGCCGTCACCCATGCCGCACCGTCTTGCGATCTTGTCGATAGGAAGATCGGTATCCATCAGCAACGTGCACACGATTTCAAAGCGTGTCCGTATCAGGTATTCCAGTGGCGTTACTCCGAACTCAGACTTGAAGCGCCGAAGATAATTGCGTTTGCTCATTGCGGCCGATTCGGCCGCCTGCGCAACTGAAATCGGCTTGCTGTAGTTTTCCTTGATCCAGCGGGCTGATTCGTGAATCTTCTCTGTTGTCGTGCGCGCGTTCAGATCGTCGAGGTCTGGTTTCGTGCGCTGTATGGCATGAGGTTGCAGCACGCGGGCAATCCTTCGCGCGGTGTCGGCGCTCAGGTCACGTTCAATTTGCGCAAGCGCCATGTCCGCGGGTGTCGTAGCGGTAGACCAGTCTGCGACCGGTGCGTCCTTGAACCAAAAGATCGGCACCGGGGATCGTGCCAGGTTCTTTGGATCAAAGACGGAGTTGGCGCCCGGCTGACTGCGCAGGGATGCGTCGTGGGTGGGGCGTGACATCCATGACAGAAGGCGGTCGTCAGGACCTCCTGAGGTGTCTGCGTCGCGGCAGGCCACGAAAAATGCATGGAAATCGATCAATGCATACGTCTCGAGCTTCTGCGTCCAGATCGAGATGCTGGACGAGCTTGTGACGAAGCCGCCCGTGTCCGACAGTACTGACAGACGATAGGGAGGTTCTCCGCCACCGGCCTGTTCGAACTCGTTAGCCAGCCGAAAAGCCTCGCCGATCGCTCCGGCGTTCGCCACGGAGCATTCGTTCGAAACCAGCAGTCCGATGTGCCGCTTATTAACTTTGGATTCATCCCGGTGATGTAGGTCGCCAGGCCGATAAAAGTCCGTCAGAGTGTCCACTATTTAATCCTCCAAAGCTGCATGCGTGACTTTGTGCAGCACAGCGTAGGTCTCCGCAATAACCAATTGACGAATTGGCGGAGTCGACCTAATGAATGGCGCATACGTCGGCATGATTAAGAAATAATTACTCTTGATCAAAGGCAACTGCTTAAACATTAACCATATGCGGAAATAATTTCCGGTCCATATTATTAATATAAAAACAGAAACAGACAGGGGAAAAGTGTCAAAGGCTTTTGTTTAAACCTATACAGAACAATGCCTTAGCTGCTTTCGTTCCTGCATGACATGATGTGTCCGGCTTCTATAGAATGTAGTAGAAGACCAGAAAAAGAGGAAAGTTTCGATAGATATAATATCTGTTACACATATTGCAGATCGCAACAATTCTTTCTTTCCCTAGGATTCCCGTAAAGGGTTCAACATAATCGGCCAATAGTTCTTGATTTTAAGCCTTGACCGATTTCATTCGATTTCCCCGGTCTATGCTTCAACGCAACATGAAAAGGAAATCGGGTTTTCATTCCTCAGAAGATTACGGGAAGTTAAACGCTGCTTTTTCGAAACACGCTTGCGGCGCCTGGAACAGCCTCCAGCATGCAGTGCGCCGCGGCGAGTCCATAAATCCAACCTGATACACGTCGAGAGCTGCGAGAAAACCAGGCAGTAATTTTGACGATTCGGGGTCTGCGTTTTTATCAATCGGAACTGTTGTCCGCGATCCGGGTTTAGCCGCTCGCCGCGTATGACGTATTCATCCCGATGCCTTCATGAGCAACGTGTCGCATTGGCGCAGAACCTGCGAAAGCATGCAAACGTGAGCTGGCAGTAAGCAGTTCTCCATGTTCTCAGGCGCAGCGATGGACGGCTTGCTTGCGGGCTGCGCACCGTTGACGGGAAACAACAGGGCACTCTACATGCTAAGAGCCGAGGACGAAGGGCACACGAACCATCTGCTTGACGCGTTGCCTGTTCATGAATGGCAGGCACTGCAGCCGCTTCTTGAGGCCGTTCAACTTCGAGAAGGCCAGGTGCTGTGCGAGAGCGGGCAAGCAATCGAGCACGTCTACTTTCCCGTGACGGCGGTCGTGTCGTTGATCCACCGCATGGTGGAAGGATCGTCGAATGAAATTGCGGCGGTCGGTGCAGAAGGAATGATAGGCGTACCCGTTCTGACTGGCGGAAAGACGATGCCGATGTGTGTCCAGGTGCAGTTCGAAGGGACGGCGTACCGGATGAAAGCAGCGGCCCTGCAGCAGCGGTTCGCCACTTCAGACGAACTGCGGCGATTGTTGTTGCTATACATGCAGGCATTGCTCGTACAGGTTGCACAAACGGTGATCTGCAACCGGTACCACTCGGTCTACGAACAATTGTGCCGATGGCTGTTGATCGAGACAGACCGTATGCCGGGAAACGAAGTACAGGTGAGCCATCAATTGATCGCCGAGATGCTCGGTGTGCGGCGCGAAGGCGTAAGCGCGGCGGTAAGCAAGCTGCAGGATGCGGGCGTGATCCATACCGGCCGGTGCTGCATTACGGTTCGCGACCGCGAAGCATTGCGAGCCGAAGCGTGCGTGTGTTACGGCATCGTGGCACGTGAGTTCAGCAGGCTGCTGCCGCGCGTGCCGGCGAGAGAGATGGTTGCTTGAGGGTGGCTCGTTTTAGCGTGCGGCCAGCGTCGAGTTGCGAAAGGCCGGGAATGCTTTGTGCAGGCTGCAATATCTCTCGAAATTCGATCAGGTTATTGAACATTTTGGAGTACATATCGTGGAAGGGTCTATGAAATGTCTCGAAAATATCCGGATGGCGATCACGAGAGCGGATGCCCGCGTGGTGCAGGCGCCGGCTGTGATCGTGGCCGATCGCGAGGTACTGCTCGCCACTTCAGACACCGTTCTGGGACACACGCCTAAGCCGCTCCGGGAGAGCCATCGGGATACACGCTCAGCGTTTCCCTAGGCAACTATTTCTGTGGATAAAGCCGGCTGGCCGCTGGAAATCGTCAGCCGTTCACCACCATTCAGCGGGCCGCGAAGTCGTGCGGCAATACCCGGCAGCGGCGCCCTCGCCGCACGGTCGCGACATACATTGAACATCGAAGGAATACGCCGGTGGATTACTACCCTTCAAATTCGCTATCACCGTCCGCAGATCACGAGCGCGGGCAGCTCAGCGCCAAGGACATGATCAACCTGATGCGGGATCACATCTGGGAGATCCTGGTCGCGACGGTTGTTGTCGTCGCGTTAGCGGTGGCCTACATCTTCATTGCGCCTCCGATCTACTCTGCCGACGTGCTCATCCGTGTGGACCCGCCAGAGCAGAACCAGTTGGGTATCGCGCTGCAGAATCAGGAAACGTTGCCGCCACCCGCGCCCGCTCCGAGCGAAGAAATGGCCGTGATGCGCAGCCGCTCCGTGCTTGAGCCCGTGATCGAAAAATACCGGTTCGACGTCTCGGTCACGCCGCACATGTTCCCGCTTCTCGGCGACATCGCGGAAAAATTTGCGACGCCAGGCGAACCGTCGAAGCCGTGGCTCGGGCTCAAGTCCTTTGCCTGGGGTGGCGAGCGTGTGCAGGTGGGCAGCCTCGATGTTCCGCAGAACCTGGAAGAAGAGAAGCTCAAGCTCATCGCGCTCGATGGCGGCCGGTATGAACTGCGTGGCCCATCGAATGAGTTGCTGGTCAGCGGCATGGTGGGAGTTCCCGCAAGCGCGAACGGCGTCTCGATCGTGTTGAAGCAACTGGATGCGCGTCCCGGTACGTCGTTTGAAGTGATTCGCTGGAATGACCTCGACGCCGTCAAGCGCTTCGCCAATACCGTGAAAGTCAGCGACAAGGTCAAGGACTCCGGCCTGATAGAAATCGAATACACGGACAAGAGCCCCGCGAAGGCGACCGAGGTCACCAACGCGCTTGCCGAGCAATATCTCGCAACGGCGATTGCAAGCCGGCAATCCAACGACACAAAGACGCTCGCGTTCATCAATGGAGAACTCCCGCGTCTGCTGGCCGATTTGCGCAAGGCTGAAGAGGCGTTGAAGAGCTACCGGTCGACCTCCAACTCGATGCAACCTACGGCAGAAGCGCAGTCGTTCCTTCAGGGCGGTATCGATTTCGATCGCCAGATCGCTTCGCTTCAATTGCAACGCACGCAATTATTGGAGCGCTTCACGCCGACTAGCCGCTGGGTGCAGAACATCGATACGCAACTCGCCCAACTGAACAAGGCGAAGGGTGAATTCGACGGACGTTTTCGCAGCATGCCGACCTCCGAGCGCGAAAGCGTCGACCTGATCCGCGCGCAGAAGGTCGCTGAAACAATCTACCTTGGCATGGTCCAGAAGGCCGAACAACTGACTGTGCGGCGCGCGAGTACCTCGGGCGGCGCGCATGTGGTCGACTCCGCCGTGCGGCCGCATCGTCCGGTCAAGCCGAATCGCCCCGTGGTACTCGGCGGCGGCGTGGTGCTCGGATTGCTCACCGGCGTGTTCCTCGTCTTCATGCGCCGCCACGTGATGATCGGCGTGACGGACCCTCGCTACGTGGAGCGCCGTCTGAGTGTGCCGGTCCTCGGCGAGGTACTGTTCAGCCAGCAACAGATGCGGCTCGATCCCAGCAGTGCGGGCGTGCCCAAGAAGGCGCTGCCACCTGTCCTGAAACCTGGGCTGCCGTTTCCGCGTGCTGAGCCGGTAGGAGACTTCAGCGACGCCGGCACGCTGGATGGCGTTGGCAGCAGGGTGCTTGCCGCGCGCTTTCCGCACGACCCGTCTGTCGAGGCGCTGCGTGCAGTGCGCACCGCGCTGACGCGCGATCTCGCTCATGCACCGAACAACATCGTGATGGTCACCGGTCCCACGCCATCGGCGGGAAAGAGCTTCGTCGCGGCGAATCTCGCGGTGCTGCATGCCGAGACCGGCGCACGGGTTCTTCTCATCGACGCAGACATGCGCCGTGGTCACCTTGCGTCGTTCTTCAAGCAGCGCAACCGGGGCGGCCTGTCCGAAGTGCTGTCCAACCGCATGCCGGTGCGTAATGCGTTGCGCCACGTGGGCGTGGAAGGTGTGTCGTTCATTTCATGCGGCACGCGTCCGGCCAACCCGGCAGCCCTGCTCATGCAGCAGGGGTTCAGGGACCTGCTGGACCGGCTCGGCAAGCAGTTCGATCTCGTGATCGTGGACACGCCCCCGTTCCTCGCGGTGACCGATGCCTCGATCATTGCCAGCGAAGCGGGTTCGTCGCTGCTGGTGCTGCGCTCGGGCATGCAAAGCGAGGAAGAAATCGCCGATACGGTCAGGAAGCTCGCGCGTGCCGAAGGGCGGATCGCGGGTGCGGTTTTCAACGGAATACCGCTTCGCCGAAGCAACCGCGGCTATGGCTATGCCACGAACTATGCGAGCGACCACGGTGACGTAGAGACGGTTCACTGAGTTCGCTGCTTCATCAGCGCGCCCACGCCGGGAGCGCGCTACATCGTTCAAGGGAAAGTGCAATGGCCATAGCAATCAATGGGAAGTTCACGTCGCAAAGAATCACCGGCGTACAGCGTGTTGCTTTTGAATTGACACGGGCAATGCAGATGCGTGGAACGCCGGGCAAGGAGCTTGAAGTGTTCGTGCCGCAGGACGCAGTGGCCCCTGGCACGCTTCTCAAGCGCCAGCGGCGTTTTCCATGGTTCCGCGGGAATCTCTGGGAACAGATCACGCTGCCGATCGCATCGAGAAGAACAACGCTCGTCAACCTGTGCAATACGAATCCGCTCTTCAAGCGCAGGCAGATCGTGATGGTTCACGACATGGCCGTCTTCGACGTGCCCGAAGCGTTCTCCAAGAAATTCCTGCTCTGGTACAAGCTGCGGTTTTCGATACTGCCGCGCCTCGAACCGCTGATCCTGACCATCTCGACCTTCTCGCAAGAGCGGATCTGTCATCACATGAAGATCGACAAGTCGCGTGTGGTCGTCCTGCCTCCCGGCGCGGATCATCTCGACCGCATTGCTTCCGACCCGGCGGTCATCGACCGTTTGCGGTTAACGAAGGATTCGTATTGCGTGATCGTGGGCAGCCTCGACCCGCGCAAGAACCTTCAGCGCGCGCTCGAAGCCATCAAGCAGCTTGGGCATTTGCCGAACCTGAAGTTCGTGATTGCCGGCGGCAAGAACTCGCGCGTGTTCAAGGCGGCGAGCAGCGCCGCGCTCGACGCGGCGGCCGAGGACCAGCGGATCATATGGGCGGGCTTCGTATCCGACGGCGAATTGAAGGCACTTTATGAAAGCGCCGCCTGCCTGATTTTTCCATCGCTGTACGAAGGATTCGGATTGCCGCCGCTCGAGGCCATGTATTGCGGTTGTCCCGTGATTGCGTCCACGCATGCGTCGATTCCCGAAGCCTGCGGGCAAGCGGTCATGTATTGCGATGCAACCTCCGCCGACGACATTGCGCAGAAGGTGTCGCTCATGATGAGCGACAGCCAGTTGCGCCAGCATTATCGCGAGATCGGCTTGCTGCACGCGCGCGAATTTCGCTGGGATCGCGCGGCGCGTGACTTGCTTGCGATCCTGCAGGACGAAGCTAACCGGCGTCCGTTCAACCTCTCGCCCCGCACGTCCGCAGGCTAAGCCCAATGAGTCCGTATCCGGAGTGGGCCCATGTTTAAGCAGCGCCACAGCCATGCAAGGCGACGTGCGTTGCAGACGCTCGCGGCGCTGGCGAGCGTGCCGTTTCACGCGGTGGCTGCGACGGCCGTTGCTGTTCCCCGTTCGGGCGATACCGGCACGCGCCGCATGACGCAGTTGATCGGAAGCAATGGCTGGGCGGGCGCGCCGGCGGACATCGCCATGTGGCATCAGATGGGCATCTCCTGGGGGCGCGATGTAGCGGGTCCGGGTCAGCCCGATTCGCCCCGCGATGCAATGCGCATCGACAGAACCGGTCCGAGTTACGACAGCAACCTGCCGCCGGTGCTGCTCAGCAACAACCGCAACGGCTTTCGCTCGCTGTTGCTGCTCGCTTATACGCCGGGGTGGAACGCCACGGTTGCAGACGATTCCAAATCCGCACCAGTCGATGTCAACGCGTGGACGCAGTACGTCGATGCGGTGGTCCGGAAGTATTCGGCACCGCCTTACAACGTGCGCTATTTCCAGATCTGGAATGAGGCGGCGGGGCGCTTGTCGGGCGGTCTGCAACAGGCGACGTTCTGGCATGGTCCGGCAGCGGGCGGGAAGGATGGCGTGTATGACCGCGCCATGCAGGACTACGTCGAGCGTATTCATATTCCCGCTGCGCGGATCATACGCAAGTACCGCTGCTACATCGTGTATGGCGGCTGGCCGGATCAGGGCGGTGTGGATACCTACATCAAGTGGCTTGAATACAGGAGCCCCGTAGTCAATGCACGCATGATCGACTGGGTCGACTATCTCGACATTCATTACATGAAAGTCGCGGAACTCGATCCTTTATACGAGCGATACGTGCGAAACGGACCCGCGCGCGGAATCTGGCAGACCGAGATCGGCGACCGCTACATGGAAGACCCGCACTATCTGGCGCGGTACTTCTTTGACTTCGCGGTATGGGCGCTCGACCGAAACTGGGATGACCCGGACAAGTACGTATCGATGGTCTTTCACTGGGATGGCGTCGAGCCTTTCCGTCTGACGCAACGCGGAAACCCGCGGAAATACACGGTCTCGGGGCGGGCATTGGTTGTGTTGAACCGGACCGTGCCGGGTGCGCTTGCGCCTGTACCCGTGCCGCTGAAGTTTGGCCCGGATGTTGCCGGCGGCGCGCTGTATTCAGACAAGGACCTCGTCTTTCAGGTGGCCGCGCCGGCGGGTTGGCGCACGGTGTCGGTGCCGGGGCTCAAGGCGCCGGTGGCGCGCCAGCCGGACGTAAGGTTTATCGATGCCCTGACTGGGCAAGCCGCACCTGCAAGCGACGTCGCCCTCGACTGGGACAGCGGCGCTCTGAATATCCGTTTCAAGGTTCCCGCAAACGTCAATGGAGCACCAAGGAAGCCGCCGGAAGTGCCGGTACATCTGGCGTATATCGTCGTCAGTTCGAGACAGGCAGCATGACTTTGCCCATCGAAATAAATAGCCCGTACAGAGGCATCATGAAACAAGTGACCGTTGTCATCTGCAATTACAACTACGAGCGCTTTCTTGCACAGGCGATCGGGTCGGCGCTGGGCCAGGACTATCCGGCAACACGCGTGGTGGTCATCGACGACGGCTCGACCGATGGATCGCGCGCGCTCATCGAAAGTTATGGATCGCGCGTCGAGGCGGTGTTCAAGGAGAACGGCGGCCAGGTCTCCGCTTATAACTGCGCGGTCGAAATCATCGATACCGACTACGCCATCCTGCTCGATTCCGACGACCTGCTCTATCCGTCGGCGGTGTCGGAAGTTGTGCGCGCTTTCAATGAGGGCGAGTACACGAAGGTGCAATTCCGCCTGGATGTGATCGGTTCCGAAGGGGAGCTCACGGGTACGCACGTGCCGCACTCGGAGCCGCCCGCGGACTGCGGCAGCTTGCTTAGGCGCGGCTGGTTGTATCCGTCGCCGCCGGCGTCCGGCAATGCTTATCGAGTCAGCGCGCTGCGCAAGATATTTCCCGTTCCGCAATCGAGCGTCAACCGCTATGGCGCCGACTTCTATGCCATCTATGGCGTGGCGTTGCTTGGACCGGTCGCGACGATTTCCAGATCATTAGGCGCTTACCGCGTGCATAACACGAGCGCGCCTAGTGTGTCGTTCGCAAATTCCGAAAGCCTGACCAAGGCGCCCAAGGCACTCAACATGCGCTGGATGACGCTCAAGGAAATCGCGCGCTCGCGTCTTGATGTGGAATTGCCGAGCTCCTTTCATGACTTCTCTCACGAGAAGGCGCATTTCTGTTCGGGCGTGTACCACGCACCGTTAGCTGCGCGCTGGCATTGGATGACGCGCGAGTCCCACAGCTACCTGCATTCGATCGTCGCGAACCCGTTTTGGGGCGTCAAGAAAAAAGTCGGCACGCTGGTGTTGTCGAGCCTCTGCCTTTTACCGTATGCGCCTTTGTCGGACTACGCGGTGCGATATATCGCGAACCCGCTGGCCCGCCGTCGCGTGGCTGCACGCTAACGCAGCTTAAGAGAGAGCGGAATGGACAAGAAAGAAAACGCCAAGATTCTAGTGTTTGTCTACGGCGGATACGTGATGAGGTATCTGTACCTCATTGTGGTCATCCCCTTTTATGGACGGGTGCTCGGCGTAACCGAATATGGCCGCGTGCTGGCGGCCATGTCGCTCATGAATGTGATCTGGATGCTTTCGAGCTACGGATTCACGATTGTCGGCATGCGCGATGTTGCAAAGTCGCATGAAGCAAGTCACCACAATGACGTCTTCTCGCTGCATTCGAGCGCGCGCGTCTTCACGTGTGCAATAGGCATTGTCATTGGCGTTGTCGCCACGCTGTGTTCTCCAACCCTGTCCGAGCGGCCCGCGATGGGACTGCTGGCAACGGCGCTTGGCATAGTGTCCGCGCTTAATTTGGGCTGGCTGTTCCAGGGACGCCAGCGCTTTCGTACGCCCATCATTCTCGAAGTTGTCGGCTTTGCGCTGAGTCTCGTACTGATTCTCTCAATAGTGAGAGGTCCCGCGGATTCGGTTTGGGTTGTTGCAAGTCTGCTGATCGCCGGCGCGATCTCCGCAGCAATCTCTTACGCCCTGACGTTTGCGCATATCGGGTTGCCGAGGTTCCGGCTCAACGGTATTGTGCCGCTGATTCGCGGCTCGACCATGTTGTTTTGCTACTCCACGGGTTCAGCTGTGTTGACGGCTTCGTCGACCTATTTGCTTACGCTGCTGTCCACGCCGCCCCAGGTCGGTTACTTCGGAGCAGCCGAACGTTTCGCAACAATCGGCCTGAGCTTGATGGGTCCCGCCGCGCAAGTCTTTATTCCGACCATCTCGCGGCAACTCTCACAAGGCGACAACGACGGCGCTCGCATCACCAGCCGCCGTGGCGCAACCCTGCTGATGGGATACGGGCTGCTTGCAATGTGCGGCGCGCTCACCTTGTCGCCTTTCATCCTGCCTTTGATCCTCGGCGCGGCGTTCACTCCCAGCGCGCACGTGCTGCAGTGTCTCGCAGTCATGTTTCCTTTCGCGGCCTTCAACCAGTTCGTCGCGTTCTATGTATTCGTGCCGCGCAAGAAGGATCACCTGCTTGCAATCGCAGGATTGGCTTCCGGACTTGCCAACCTTGCGGCCGCGCTGTTTCTCGCACCGCATTACGGCGCTATCGGTATGGCGTTTGCGCGCGTGATTGGAGAAGCCACGCTTTCCGCAATGCTCATGGGCCTGATGGTTCGTTCGGACATGACGGCGCTGCTGCCGGGTTCGGCCCGCGCGCTTTCAGCGTTCCGAACCGCCTTTGGTCCGCGCACGCAGGTCAGCGGCAAGGAATGAGTCACAGGTTCGAATCCGTCGTCGTCGCGTTGCGGTTTGCGCCCGGCGTAAAGCCCCACAGGGCGCCTTCTTCGTCACGCTTTGCATGACCCGGAAACAACGGCGCATCCAGAGGCGCTTGCGGCCTTAAACGTACAGGAGGTAGAAGTGAAAGTTGCTATTGTTCACGACTGGCTGGTGGTGTCGGGTGGCGCTGAAAAAGTGCTCCAGCACATCATTGAATGCTATCCGCAAGCCGATGTTTTTGCGCTTGTCGATTTCCTGGAGGACCGCGCCTGCCTGAGAGGCAAGACGGTCAAGACATCGTTTATCCAGAAGCTGCCATTTGCCAAAAAGCGGTATCGCGGATATCTGCCGCTGATGCCGCTTGCCATCGAACAACTCGACCTATCCGGCTATGACCTCGTTATTTCGAGTTCGCACGCCGTGGCCAAAGGGGTGCTGACCGGTCCGGACCAGATGCATGTCAGCTATGTGCATTCGCCCATTCGCTATGCATGGGATTTGCAGCATCAGTACTTGCGCGAATCAGGCTTGGCCAATGGCATGAAGTCGGTGATGGCGCGCGTGCTGCTGCATTACATTCGCGGTTGGGACGCGCGTTCGGCCAATGGCGTGGACTATCTCCTGGCGAACTCGCAGTTCATTGCGAGACGCATCAAGAAGGCTTATCAGCGCGATGCAACGGTGCTTTATCCACCCGTCGATTTCAAGGGCATGACCTTGTGCACGGAGAAAGACGACTTCTACGTGACAGCGTCCCGCATGGTGCCTTATAAGCGCATCGACTTGATCGTGAAGGCGTTCTCGCAGACGCCCGAGCGCAAGCTGGTCGTGATTGGCGACGGTCCCGAGATGAAACGCATTCGGGCCATCGCGGGGGAGAATGTCACGATCCTCGGCTATCAGTCGTTCGAAGTCCTGCTCGACCACTTGCGCCGTGCACGTGCGTTTGTGTTTGCCGCGGAAGAAGACTTTGGTATTTCGATTGTCGAGGCGCAAGCGTGCGGCACGCCGGTCATTGCATTCGGCAAGGGCGGGGCGCTTGAATCCGTCATTGGTCTTCCGCGGGAGCGGCCAACCGGCGTATTCTTCCGTGAACAGACAACGGAGTCCCTGTTGGCCGCCGTCAGCCAGTTCGAAACCCATGCGAGTCTGTTCGATCCGCGGCAATGCAGAAGGAATGCGGAGCAATTCTCGGCGGAGAACTTCAAGGCGAAGCTCGTGGATTTTATCGATGCGAAGCTGCCGCGTGCCCGTCCCGACGTGCCGTTCCTCTATCCGGTAAAAGACATCGAGCCGGTCGAAGAACATTCGCTGGCGGACTACGGATAGACCGGCGTTCGCGCTTGTTGGTCAAGTCGCGCGATCAGAAAAACCGCGCGATGTTGGCTGCAAAGCGATTATGAAGTCCGGCCGAGTGAGCATCGATCAGGCGTTCGAAAGGCGCCGTATGTCCGTAGGTTAACACTGAGACGAACAACAGGATTGCCGTCGCGCCGACGGGACTAAAGCGCTGCGTTTGCACGCGCCACGCGCTTCGCAAGACCACTGCCGCCACCACCGCGCCGAGCGCCCAGCCGATCACGACTTCCGATAACGAATGCGATTGGTCATGAACTCGCGCGAGTCCGGTGAATACGCCGAGCAGCAAGCCCGCGACAATGCCAAGAGCGGGCGGCAGACGCCAGCTTCTCAGCAGCAAGGCGAAGGTCACGGTCCATACGGACGTTGACAGCATTGCGTGTCCGCTGATGACGCGAAAATCCGCAGCGGGAAACGAGACGTCCCAACCCGCGTACAGTATCTTGGTTACGCCAACCAGCGCCATGCCGAGTGCGAGCGCCAGCGCCCAGCGAAAGGCCAGCCGCATGTCCGACTTCGCGATCCACACTGCACAGATGAATGCAGCGGGCAGCGTCATGGCGGCATCGCCGATGTTAGTGAACACAGGCCACATAAAATCAAATCGTCCTTGTATTTGCCGGCGTCAAGCCGAAGCAAAGGTAGCGGCTTCCGGCCGTCTTTTACAGTGGAGACGGCCGGCAACCGGATAGTGCGCAATTACATTGAATAGCGTGCTGGCGGACGCCAGGCCAGCAGCAACGACACCACGAGCGAAAGGATCAGCACGTTCGACGGCGACACCAGCCGGTGCTCCGTCGCGGCCATGACGAGCAAACAAATAGCCGACAACTCGACGAATCTGAAGCCGGTGAAATTCACGCCTCGCGCAGCAATGGCCGAAGCCGCAGCGCCGTCCTTGGCCCACTGGATGAGTCGCCAGTAGAACGCCAGCATGAGCGTAAGCCCGACTATGCCAGTTTCGGCGAGAAAATTCAGATACGAGTTGTGAGCATGTGAATCACTATGTTCGACTGTGATTCCCGACGGAATGCCGAACAGTCCGAAGTACGAGGTCACGGTGTGAATCTGGTCGTCGAACGAACCAAAACCCAGGCCGATGATCGGGCTCTGCTCGAAATACTTGAGGGCGCGCGGCCACAGCCATTCATAGCGGATGTTGAGGTTCGCGACCTTGGCGTCGGCATTTGCGATAGTGAATGTGTAGCCCATGTAATTGACCGTGGGATCGGTGTTATGGATCGCCATGGCAATCGAACCGGCCAGAAGGCCCACCATAAGCGTGGCGAGACACCAGCGCTTGCGCCCGAAAAACAGATACGGCAGAACCGCCACGGCGCCCAGCAACGACCCCCGGCTATATGTGGAAAACAGCATCAGCAGGTTGAACCCAAGCATTGCCAGAAGCAGCTTGCTGCGTTGTTGCAGGTAGCAGGCGAGGCCAAGGCAAAACAACATGGCAAGGAATCCCCCCGCCGCATTGCGAGCAATGAAGTAACTGCCAAAGCTCAGGTCCGGGTTTGTGAAAATGCCCAGCAGGCCGCTTTGCGCGATGTAGTACAGGTAGAGCGGAATATTCAGCACTATCGCGAACGTGTAGAACGTGCGCAAGACCTTGTTCAGATCCCAGCGATGAACATACAGGCAGCCCGCGAGGATGGGTGCATAGGAAATAAAGAAGTTGCCATCCCGCCGGTAGAACTCGAATGTGACGAGAGAGCCTGGGTCGTACAGCATTGTCGAGATCACGGCGAGCGCCGTGAACGCGAGCAGCGGCGTCATGAACCGCGGATAGCTCCTGCCAAAAAAGCGCCAGCCGCACAGGAATATGGGCAGCAATCCCACGGCGCTGATTGGCACGAGGTTGGTGACGGTAAGAAATAACGCCAGCAGCGTTATGTAAGCCATTGCGGGTCCCTTTGTGTAGACGGCGCACGGCCGTTCATTGACGGCCGTTCAAGCCAAGGTCGTCAAGCGATGTGAAGAACACGCGATGCAAGTCGTGCGCTCGTGCTGAATTTTACTGGTGCCAGGTGCCGTGTGGGGCAGATCAATTAAAACGTGGGGTCTTGGCGGACTCTGTTTGAGACGCCAGGCGCGCATACGTTCGATTCATCGGCGCGCGGCGGCGTATTAAACAGATGTTTTGGCGAAGGAGAGCGATTGTCGCCTGCGCGCATGACATACGCACGCATTGCTCGGGGTTTTCAGTCCGGCGATTTTTAGCAATAGATTCGCGTGGTGAAAATAGAAACTTTGCTGTTTCGACTTTATATAATGCTACTAAACGTAATATTCGACAGGTAAATCAGAGAGTATTCCATTAACACCCTGTCACATTATCAGCAATGCTGACGTGTTCGCGCTGCCTGGCAAAAACAGGCTTGAAGATGCGCTAAGCAAGACCATGGATCCCGCGCCAAAATCTCATCGCTTTGCGCCAGGAAAACCCTAATGCCATTTAGTCTGCATATGATCCTGTTCATCGAGCACGCTTTTTCAAACGCTGTTTTCTTAGGCTAGCCGATGCGAGAGGGTGGTTGATGCCTGGTCCCGCCAACCTTTAAGTTCTACTCCGCCCTGTTTTGCAAATTCAGTCGTCCCGGTTTTCTTCTTCTCTGCAGGGCTTTATTGCGCAACGCCAGGGGCCGCCAGCTAGCCGTTTTGTATCGCAGTCTTCGAGCAACGTCTTGGTCAACTGTCAGGAAAGTCTGAGCGAGCGAATGGACTTGGGAATGACGCCCGGCCTCGCGCTCCTTCTTTAAACCTTAAGCGCGGCCTTGGTTGGCCAATCCGCGCTGCCAAAAATTCGGGCGCAGCCGGTGCATTGTCAGGTGCTGGTTCGCGTACGTTTCGCGCTCCTTTAGACATTAGAGCGAGCGCGTCCAGTCGACAACAACGGCACGATCCAACTTGATCAAGCCAGGAGACGCATGACCTGCCGATTCGCATTTTCCAATGCGCGACGGCAAGTCTCCGCGCCGCAGCGAATTCGCGGATCAAGCGGAAATTATTTACGCATTTTCATCGCGCCGAAATAGTTGGCACGCAGAGAAACGCCCGTCAACGGGCTCAAGCACGAGGAATCTGAAAATGGACAAGCTGAAGTTGGGTATCGACGATGCCGCTGGCGCAACGGTTGTCGAAGGCACGGCAATGGATTGCCGCCGTCTCATACAAGTGATTCTTGCGGGCGGTTCGGGCACGCGTTTGTGGCCTGTGTCGCGTGAACATTTTCCGAAGCAACTGATTGGCGTGGTTGGCGACGAGTCGTTGTTGCAAGCCACCGTGACGCGTATGAAAGGCTTCCCGGCAGGTTGGGAAGTCGCGGCCGACCCGGTTATCGTGTGTGGCGAGGATCACCGGTTTGCGACCGCCGAGCAGGTTCGTTCCATTGGCGTGACGGCGCGAATCGTTGTTGAGCCCGCACGCCGCGACACAGCGCCAGCGCTTACGCTTGCCGCGCTGGCGGCGTGTGCCGACGGCGAGGATGCAATCCTCGTCGCAATGCCGGCGGATCACGCCATAGCGGACCTTGCAGCGCTTCACAGCGCTATCGATATTGCCGCACGTCACGCGCAAGCGGGCGAGATCGCAACGCTCGGCATTCCGCCAACACGCCCTGACACCGGCTTCGGTTACATCCGCCTTGGCGCGCCGCTCGATCACGGCGCGCACATGATCGAGCGCTTTGTCGAGAAGCCTGCAGCCGAGCTTGCCGGGCAATATGTTGCATCGGGCAACTACTGGTGGAACAGCGGCATCTTCATCGTGCGCGCGTCGGTGTGGCTCGCTGCACTCGAACAGCTTCAGCCGGAAATGCATGCCGCATGCGCGGCGTCGTTCAAGCAGGCAACCCGTTCCGACGAATACTTCCGCCCCAACGCAAGCGCGTTCGCCACGTCGCCGTCGGACTCCATCGACTATGCCGTGATGGAGCATCTTGGCAAGCCGGGCTCGCCGTTCAAGGGCGTGGTCGTGCCGCTTGAAGCAGGGTGGTCCGATCTCGGTTCGTGGGACGCCGTGTGCGACGCGATGGAGAAGGACGAAGACGGCAACGTGGGAAGCGGCCGCGTGCTGTTCGAAGGTGCGACTGCAAGTTATGCGCGTTCGGAAGGCGGCAGGCTGGTGGCATGCGTGGGCACCAACAACCTGATCGTGGTCGAAACCGACGACGCCGTGCTCGTGGCTGATCGCTCGCGCGTGCAGGACATCAAAGGCCTTGTGTCGCGCATCAAGCTGGCGAAGTCACCGGAAGCCGACATGCACAGGAAGGTGCGTCGTCCGTGGGGCTTCTACGATTCCATCGACAATGGTCCGCGTTTTCAGGTCAAACGCATCGTGGTGAATCCGGGCGCGCGCCTGTCGCTGCAGATGCATCATCATCGCGCCGAGCATTGGGTCGTAGTGAGCGGAACCGCGCTCGTCACGCGTGGCGAAGAAGAAATTCTCCTGAGCGAAAACGAATCGGTCTATATCCCGCTGGGCGTGAAGCACCGGCTTGAAAACCCGGGCCGCGTGCCGCTCGAAATCATTGAAGTGCAATCGGGCACTTACCTTGGCGAAGACGACATCGTCAGATTTGACGACAAGTATGGCCGTAGTTAAGCCAGAAACAGATTCGTTCGGGGAGAAGAACATGCGTGGAATAAGCAAGCTACTGGCGAGGCTGTTCGACGTTTCGATGATCGTGGGCGGTGCGCTCGTCGCGTCGCAGATTCGTTTCGACGACGTCTCGCAACGTAGTTTCTATCTGGCATTCGTGGCTTTCGCCGCCGCGTTTTCGCTTGCCGTGTTTCCGGCGTTTGGCGTGTACGAGTCATGGCGGGGGCGCTCGAAGAGCGCGCTTGCCGGACAGGTCGCACTGAGCTGGCTGATCGTGCAGGTGTGTGCAATGGCGCTGATGTTCTCGCTGCATCGCATCGACTTTGTCTCGCGGCTCTGGTTCGCTTACTGGACCGGGATAGCGGGTGCGGCAATGATCGCGGGGCGCATGGTGACGCATACCGTGCTGGGACGGGTTCGCCATGCCGGGTTGAACCTGTCGCAGGTCGCGGTCGCCGGTATTGGCGATCATTGCGATGCGATCATTCGCAAGATCGATACGGCGCCGGCCGCCGGGTTTCGCGCAACGGCCGCATACAACGTGCAGGCAGCCACGAAGACGAACACCCGCGTGCCGGTGTTCGAAGACCACGAAGCGTTCGCCAATTATGTCCGCACGCAGAACGTGGCGGAAGTCTGGCTCGCGTTGCCGCTCACCGAAGAGCGCACGATACTGAAGCTTGTCGATGAGTTTCGCAACGACCTCGTCAACATCCGTTTCATGCCCGACGTGCGCGCGCTTTCGTTATTCGAAGGCAGCGTGACGAGTCTTCTCGGTGTGCCGACGATCAACCTTGCTGCCTCGCCGCTGCCGCCGAATGCGCTGATGCAAAAGGAAATCTTCGACCGGATCTTCGCAGCGGGGGCTTTGCTCGCTGTGTCGCCGATCATGATTGCGTGCGCTATCGCCGTGAAGCTCAGTTCGCCCGGTCCGGTGTTCTTCACGCAACGCCGCAAGGGCGCCGATGGCCAGGTCTTCAACATCTACAAGTTCCGCTCCATGCGCCAGCATGTGCAGAAAGAAGGTGTTCTGGAGCAGGCCACGCGCGGCGATCCGCGCATTACGCGCGTCGGTGCCTTCCTGCGGCGCACGAGCCTGGATGAGCTGCCGCAGTTCTTCAATGTGCTGCGCGGCGACATGTCGGTGGTGGGGCCGCGGCCGCATGCGCTTGAGCACGACGATCTTTACCAGAAAGTCGTGTCGGGTTATATCCATCGCTACCGGATCAAGCCGGGCATCACAGGCTGGGCTCAGGTCAACGGCTTTCGCGGCGAAACGGATCGCATCGAAAAGATGGAAGGACGCGTGGCGCACGATCTGTATTACCTCGGGAACTGGTCTTTCGGCCTCGACATGAAGATCATCGCGGCAACGGTGTTCAAGGGCCTGCGCCACTCGAACGCTTATTGACGGACATGCTTGAAAGAGGGGCCGCGCGGCGGTCCCTCTTTCTCTTCAGGACCAGGGCCGGACTACCATGCGCAGCGCGCCTTTGATTCCCGGCGTGCCGACGCTGGCGAACGGAATAGTAATATCCGGCGGCGTTCCCTGCGTGAAGTCGATTGCGGTTGTCTGGGTCGTGCTGTTGGCCCAGCCATACTCGACCGTCCACGGACCGGCGGGCGCACCGGCGGGCGGCGGCGTGACTCGCACGATTGCGTTCCCCTGAAACAGGTCCGCACCTTCGAAATGTCCGTCGGGCCAAAAGCGCTTGTTGATTTCATAGTCGGGGACCTTGGCGGCGAAGATCATCGCGTACGAAAGTGTTGACGAACTACGGTCAACCCGCGACTTCTTTGCAAGAAACACGCTTCCCAGATAGACCTTTTTTGCGATCGCGTTGGTGCCGGTCAATTGCGCATGCGACCGAACGGCGGGCGAGTCTTCCACGGACTTTCGCCGCGTGAGGAACCAGCGCTTGCCTTTTGGCGACGCGCAGATTTCGAACTGATACAGCGCGGTGACATCGGACGCCTGTGACACGAGAGCATCCGGCAGGGTGACACTGTCTATGTCGGCCCAGATATCGACACGGACGTCGCCGAACAAGAACCTCACCAGATTCTGGTATGCCTCCTCCGAATTGACAATGCCAAAATATCCGGAGTGCGAACGAAATGCATAGTTGGTTGCGACTTGCTTCGTTGCCATGTTGTCGTCGACACCCCAAAGGGATGCATTGTCGACGCGCACGAGTCCGTCGCTGCCGTCGCCAACAAACGCGCGGACAACGCCTTGCAACACCTCGTAGTCGCCGCGATTCGTCCCGACCATGCAAAAGATCCGGTCCGAAGGCATGGCGCTTTGCGGAATAAGGTCGACGCGGCCGTTGAACTGGGGCGATATCTGCTGCAGGTTCAGGTAGGTCGTCATCTCCGCGCGGTTGAACGTGTTCTGTTGTTCAAGGGTCAGCCATGACGGGACGTTGATGCCGAGGACGTCAATGCCGTTGTGCGGCGTGGCGAAGGTAAAGAACTTGTCCGCGGCTTCGCGCATCTCTTGGAACCCGCTGCTTGTGCTGTGCAGGAACGCGCGCGCCACGAGGCCGCCCATGGAGTGGGCGACAAGGTAATACTTGAAGTCCTTGTCCGTCATGGGCGGGCTGCCGTCGGCCGGCCGATGCTGCAGCACAAGCTCCTTCACCCTCAGTAGCAGGTCGTTCAGGCCTTGGGCATAGACCTCGACCTTTCGGGACTTGCCGTCGCCCAGCAGCGCCGAGCCGTCGTCGTAATAGCGGTAGATGATGATCGATGAAGCCGGGATTCCGGGGATCGTATTCCCCGCGTCGTCACGCGGCGGCGACCAGTCGGGGTCCATGATGTCGTATCCGTCCTGATAGACATGCTGGTATTGATACTCAGACGCAAGCCTGACAAGTGGCGACTCGAACACGAATTTCGCGGGATGCCTGTCCGTCGAGCCTGTGGCGCGGTATAGCGTGGACCCTACGTTGAAGCCGCAGAAAGGGTCCGCGGCCGTATCGTTTCGTTCCGACACGGTCATGGCGTAACCGCGAATGTAGATGATGGGATATCGATTGGGCATGACGTCTCCGTGTTCGTTTTCACGTGTAAGACGGTCGACGTAGCGCCTTTTTAAAATCGTCAAGCGCAGAAGGATGCGTCAGGCAAGCGCCTGTTCGTTGGCCCATGACGAAAGGAGCGACGGCGCCATGGGTTGCGCAAACAGGAATCCCTGGAGTTCGTCGCAGCCTATGCCGCGCAGGATCTGCGCCTCGCGTTCGGTCTCCACACCTTCCGCCACGACCTTCAATCCAAGCTCATGACCCAGTTCTATGATCGATTTGATCACCGCGAGGTCGCCAGCGGTATCGAGCATGTCATGCACGAACGCACGATCTATCTTGATCCGGTCAAGCGGGAAACGATTCAGATAGCTCAGGCTCGAATAGCCCGTGCCGAAGTCGTCGAGCGAGAGTTTTACGCCCAGCGCGCGGAGCCCGGTAATGGCGTCGAGATAGTTTTCAGCGCTGTCCATCAGCACCGTTTCCGTGATCTCCAGTTCGAGCAGCCCGGGGTCCACGCGGTGCGCAGCGAGCGCGTGACGCACGATTTCGACCACGTTGGTATCGCGTAACTGGATGGCCGAGAGATTGATCGACACTTTCACGTTCATCGATTCTTCGTCGCGCCATTGCGCGATCTGGCGGCACGCTTCGCCAATCACCCACGCGCCAATGGGGATGATCAATCCCGTTTCCTCGGCAATGTGAATGAACTGCGCCGGCTCAACCAGTCCAAGCTCGGGACTGGTCCATCGCAGCAATCCTTCTACACCTGCAAGCGCGCCGGTCTGCGCGTCGAGACACGGCTGGAACGCGAGCCGCAATTCATGAAGCTCGATAGCCGAGCGCAGGCACGTCTCGATCGACAGGCGCAGCCGCGTGCGCTCCGCCATGTCGGGCGAGAAGAACCGCACGAGATTGCGGCCGTCGGCCTTGGCTTGATACATGGCGGCGTCGGCGTTCTGCATGAGCGTGCTGATGTCGTGTCCATCGGCGGGGTACATCGCCACGCCGATACTGCTCGACACCTGCAGCGTCAGTCCGCCGATCTGATGGGGCTCGCGCAAAAGCGGAATGAGCCTTTCGTCGATGATCTGCGCTGCTTCCGCCGTGCTGCATACGCCGCTGAGCGCAACGGTGAACTCGTCGCCGCCCAGCCGGCTGACTATGTCGCCGGCGCGGACCGCGGCCAGCAGCCGGCGTGACACGGAGCGCAGCAAGCCGTCGCCAACATGATGGCCGAGCGAATCGTTGATGTTCTTGAAGCGGTCAAGATCGATAAACAGCACCGCCGCGCAATCGCCGCTGCGCTCGGACTTGTGCAGTTCGTTATCGAGCCGCTTTGAGAAAAGCGCGCGGTTCGGCAGTTCGGTGAGCACGTCGTGTTCGGCGAGGAACTGGATGCGTGCTTCGCTGCGCTTGCGCTCGGTGACGTCGATCAGCGTGCAGATGTAATGCGAGACGTTGCCGCGTTTGTCGCGCACGGCGCTCACGATCAGCCACGCCGGATATTCACCGCCATGCGGGCGGCGGACCTGCGCCTCGCCATGCCAGTTGCTTGCGCGGCCGACCGCCGCGGCGACGCTCGATACTTCATTCACGCTTGCCAGGCCAATTGAAATGAAATCGGGCTGTTTGCGCAGTACATCGTCGGCGCCGTAGCCTGTCGCGCGATAAAACGAGGGATTCGCCGTGAGCAGCCGGTAGTCGGCGTCGAGGATAAGAATGGCTTCCGACGACGCCTCGAATACCTTCGCCCACAGCTCCAGGCGCTGCTCCATGAGCTTGATCTGGTCGATCGGCGTGAAGGCCGTGAGGACCGCGTCCTGTCCCTGAAAGACCAGCCGGCGCGCCGACAGCATGGCCCATGTAGGTTCATCGGTTGCGCGCCAGCGGACTTCGAACTGGTCGACAGCGCCGCGATCGGACAATTGCTGGAAAAAGCGCGCGCGTACTGCGGAATCCAGTCCGCGCGCCCACGGGTCGGTGCCCCCGTGATTCAGCCAGAAAAGCGCGGGCTTGTTGGCGTGAAGAATTTCATGGCCGGGAATCGCGGTCACGACCATGGGCACCGGCGTGGCTTCGACCAGTGCGTGCTGCGCTTCCGACGCACGCGCGGTCGCGGCCAGTTCCTTTTGTATGTCGCGTTCGTGATCGAGTTGTTCGAGCATCTCGTTGAAACCGATCACGAGTTGGCCGATTTCATCCTGACTGGGCCAGCTTGCGCGCAACGAGTGGTCGCCAGTGCGGCGAACGGTGTCCATGACGCGTGCGAGCTGGCGCAGCGGCCGCGAGATCTGTTGCGCGACGAAAAAGACCATCACCAGAATGCCGCACAGGAGAAACAGCGCGGTGCCCAGATGCAGCCACATGCGCGAAAACAGGCCGCTTACACGGGCGCGCAAGAGGCTGGTGAGTTCCGCGCCTGTCTCGCGCCACGAGTCGCGCGCGCTCTCCACCACGGCCTGCTGCGCCTCGTCAGCGGTCTTCAGGAGCGCCGGGTCAACGGATGCCCCAAGGTCCACGGTTGCACGCGCGACTTCGCGATAGGCCTCGATCGCTTCCAGCATCTTGCCGGCCGAAGGCGCGAGCAATACTTTCAGTCCATGGTTGGCGGCGGTTGCTTCGGCGAAATCCGATTTGAGTCCTTGCAGCACGGCGTCGAGCTGGCCTTCGAGCACGAGATAGCGCGTGCGCATCTGCTCGGCTTTCAGCGGCGTTGCGGGCGTGTCGCGCAACTGCACGCCAATGCCATTGATGGATTCGAGCAGCGCGGGATAACGCAGTACCGAGAGCGACATCGCGTAATAGCTGTCGAGGTCGGGGTCCAGAATGAGGTTCGACTGGTTGCCCACGCGGGTAATGAGTTCGCGGCAGGCGGTGAGGGCATCGGTGACGGCTACGGACGTGGGCCGAGCCTCTCCGGCAAGCGCTTTCAGCGTGTCGCGCACGTGGTCGTTGAGCGCGGCGCTCTGCATGTTCGCGCCGTATTGCTGCTCGGCGGCCGCGAGACGTTCGGCGTCCTGTTGCAGCGTGGCCGGCGGCACGTGCTTGCCCGCGCCGATCAGGGTGACATCGATCAGCGCGTCGCGCACGACATGAAGGTAGGCATTGCCGACGATCTCCTTGTCGGAGAAATCGATGGCGATGTACTTCTCGTGAATCAGGATGCCGCTGATGAAAACCACCGCGCTCAAGTCGAGCAGGTAGATAAGCAGGAGTTTTCGGCCGACTCGCAGGCGAGCCAGCATCCGGAAGAACAGGTTCCGCTTCATGGTGTGCAGCCGTGTCGGATCATGGATCATGCAACGTGAGGCAACGCGCCATGATCAACAGACGTTGAAGGCCTGGTTGCCGCTAGACGACAGCTCGAACAGAAGCGCGTCTGGACGTGATAATGCCACGCCTGTTAAAGGCGATATCGGCCTTTGAAGCAGTTACTTTAGCGTTTGCTTAAAATTCACTTTCGCGGTGCACAAATTCTTTGCGATGGTGCGTCGCGCGTTGCTTAAACGCTATTGCGGCTTGATTCCCAGTTTATTTCCCGGCCAGTGTTTCAGCCTGCTTTTCAGGCTCTCCCTGCTTGAGAAACTCGTGCTGGAAAATGCACATCCGGTAAGCGTTGTGATACTTGCCGTTGCCAAAAAATTCCTCGATCAGTTCCGCCTCCCGCCTGAACCCGCATTTCTCATAGACATGAATGGCGGCCGTATTCGAAACATCCATGATCAGATACAGTTTGCGCATGTTGAGCACGGAAAAGGCGTAGTCGGTTGCGAGCAGCGTGGCGCTTGTTGCATATCCCTGGCCTTGCGCGCTGGGTGCAATGATGATCTGAAATTCACCGCGCCTGTGGATGTAGTCGAGTTCGATCAATTCGGCGAGGCCGATGGGTTCGCCGGTCTTATCGACGGCAACAAAGCGGCGTTCGCGCAGGTCATGCACGTGACGATCATAAAGCTGCGAGAGTTCCGAGAAGGTTTCGTAAGGCTCCTCAAACCAGTAGCGCATGATCTTGGCGTTGTTGTTCAGTCCGTGTACGAAGTGAAGGTCGGTGCGCTCGAGCGGCCGCAGCATGAGCTGATTGTTTTCTTCGATAATCATGATGCACTCCTTGAACAGTGGGTCTTCAAAAGCACGGTGAATATAACCCACCCGTCCAATGCCTTATCACGCGGTCGCGATCAGCAACAGGCCCGTGCCGGCCAGTCCCGCCGTCCAGAGCGAGTCGAAGTTGATCCAGCCCCGTCGCAACACGCCCACGCCGAGCCAGTCATACACAAGCAGCGCTATCGCGCCGGTCACGAGCAACGTGGCCAGCGTATGCAGGCCGACCGCGGCAAGTGAAACGAGCAATGGTCCGGAGGAATGAGCCGGCATTGCGCCGCATAGCGGAATCAGGACGGGAACCAGCATCAATCCCGCGCCGTGCGCGGTCGCCATCAGGAACGACCATAGAACGAGCCCGGCGAACTCCGTGGTCATGCCGACACGCACGCGGTGCCGGTGGCCGTATCGAAGATGATAGGCGGCCCACGCAATCAGCAGCCCACCGCTGACAATGCGGATCGCATGACCGTTGAAGACGAAGCCCGTGGCGAGCACCAGACCCGCCACGACCGCAATCGACAGCGCATGCCCGAGCGCCATGGGCGCAACTGCCCACAGCACCGCGCGCCGGCTACGCCTGTGCAGTCCGAGCGCCACCGCGAACAGCCATCCCATGGCTGGATTGATGCCGTGGAAAATCCCAAGCCCGGCGATGGCGACCCATTCCCAGGCCACGTCCGGGCGCTCAGGGGTAGCAGTAGGAGTCCGACGAACAATCCCCGCCCTCTAGCCTCACCTGATGCGGCCGATGTGTCGCCGGCCACTCCACCAGAAAGCGCGGATCGAATTCGATACCGCCATCGGGCGCCGCGTCGAGCTTGACCATCCAGCCCTTCAGGCCTTCGGGATAAAACTGCTCATCGATCACGCCATACAGCGAATTGGTGAAATACACGCGCCGTCCGTCGCGGCTCACTTCGACCATTTGCGGGCCGCCGTTGAGCGCGCGGCCATCTGCTTTCGGATGCGATTCGCGCGAGACAATGCCGCCTATTCGCACCGTTCCCGTGAGCCTGGGCGCGAACGGATCGGATACATCGTATTGGCGCAGGTCGCCCGTACCCCAGCAGGCCACGTAGAGAAAACGATCGTCCATCGACAGGTCGATATCCGTCACCAGCGGCGGCACCGCGCCGAAGCCTTTGAGCATGGGCGGCAGCAGATCGGCGTCGGCGGGCTCGGCGGGAATCTCGATGATCTTTTTCACCGCCCACTTGTCCCCGTCTCGATACCACGTCCAGATTGACGACGACAGATCCTTCAGGCTGATCACCGAATTGACGAAGCCGTATGCCCGGGTCGGATCGTGCGCTGGACGCAGTTCGAACACGAGCTGGTTCTCCTCGCCGAAATCGATTTCCTGCTTGTGCTTGCGCGTATGCAGATCCCAGAAATGCAGCTTGTGGCCATACTTGCCGCCCAGCAAGATTTCAGGCACGAGACCGTTTTCAAACGTGGCGGGCAGGCCCCATTCGCTCGTGACGAGCGTGTCGTGTCCGAGATGCCACCATGCGTCGTAAGCGAGCTGTTGCGGCCCGCGATCGATTTCCCATTGGCCGCGTATGTCGAAGGTTTCGTGATCCATCAGGAAGATGCCGCCCGGCGCTTCGCCATGCGCATTGCCGAGCGCCGCGACATAAATTCCTTCAGGTCCGCAATGGACCGTATGCGGGCGCGTATAACCCGCTTTCTCGGCGACTTCGGCCGGTTCCAGCACGCGCACGATTTTTGGATTGCGCGGGTCCGCTTTGGTGTCGAGGATATGGATTCTCGATGACCGCAAGCCCGGCACCACGAGATAACGGCGCTCGGCGTGTGCATGGGGCGCGTTCGGGCACAGGCACGAACTGCATGCATTCCAGCCGAAATGATGTAACTCGTCGCCCGCATTGGGCATGGCGACGTTGTTGAGCAACTGCGAATACGTGGAGGATGCGGGGTCCACGTCGATTACCGCGATGGCGTCCGGAACCTGTCGCGTGGGATCGAAACTGGCGACATAGGCGAGCGTCTCGGGCGGGGCTTTCATCGCCATGCGCGGGGAAGGGTAGAAGCTCGGATCCGGTGTCCAGTTCGCCATGGTATTTCTCCAGGAATCGCTACGCCGTGTTTATCCGCAGACTCGGGGGATCAACTCAGGGAACCAAATATACGCCCGTTTTCGGGGCAGGCGAGCGGCGTCATGCCGGTTCAAAAAGCCGCTTCGAATATCTCCCTGAGCCATTGGGCAAAAACCCGCACGCGCGACGACAACTGCCGGTTCTGCGGATAAAGCACGCTAACCGGCATGGGCGGCGGCGCAAACTCGGCGAGCACGATCTCGAGCTTTCCCTCCGACAATTCTTCTTTCACCCGATACCGCGGCACCTGAACCATCCCCAGTCCCGCCATTGCCGCGCCCGTATACAAATCCGCGCCGGTCACCGACACCGCCGCAGGCAGGCGCATCTCGACCACGCGGTCATCGACGGTGAATTCCAGCGGATAAATCCGCCCCGATCCTCTCGAAATATAGTTCACCGCGCGATGCGCGCTCAAACTTTCGAGCGTCCCGGGCACGCCGTACTGCGTGAGATAGGCGGGGCTCGCGACCGTCACTTGCTCCATCAGCGCGACGCGGCGTCCGACCATTGATGAATCCTGCAGCGTGCCTGCACGCAGTACGCAATCGATTCCCTCGCGCACCAGGTCGACCAGCCGGTCGTCCTCGCCGATCTGCAATTCGATCTCCGGAAATTGCGCGATAAACCCAGGCAGCGCCGGCACCACGAAATGTTTGGCGAGCGTTCCTTGCACGTTCACGCGCAAGAGGCCCTTCGGCGCGACGTTGCGAAACGAGCCTTCGGCTTCCTCCAGGTCGGCAATCAGGCGCACGCAGCGCCGGTAGAACGCCTCGCCGTCGTGCGTGAGGCGCACGGTGCGCGTGGTGCGTTCGAGCAGCCGCGTGCCGAGGCGCTCCTCCATGCGCTTGAGCAGGTTCGTCACGGTGGCGCGCGGGATCAGCAAGTCGTCGGCGGCTTGCGTGAAGCTGTTGCGCTCGGCGATACGGACAAACACCTGCATTTCCTGAAACCGGTCCATGGTTTGGGCGCTCGTTTTATTGTTGAAGTGAATGGAACGATATTACCGAAATCCGGCTAATTATCCGCGAACGCGAATGATCGATACTTCATTACGCCTATCACACACCGTCAAGGAGCAGATCATGAATGCAGGCAAGAACAACCAGGTTGCCATTGTCACGGGCGCATCGCGCGGTATCGGCGCTGAAGTGGCGCGGCGTCTCGCGGATGATGGTTTTGCCGTCGCCATCAACTATGCATCGAGCTCGAAAGAAGCCGACGCGCTCGTTGCGGAACTGGCGGCAAAAGGCACGAAAGCCGTGGCGATCAAGGCGGATGTATCGAACGCGGCCGATGTCCGCGCCCTGTTCGACGCCACGGAGCAGCAGCTTGGCAAGATCGACGTGCTGGTGAACAACGCCGGCGTGCTCAAGACCGTGCCGCTCGCCGAAACCTCCGACGCGCTTTACGACCAGACCTTCGGCATCAACGTTCGCGGCACGTTCAACACGCTGCGCGAAGCGGCGGCGCGCATGAACGACGGCGGGCGCATCGTGAATTTTTCCAGCACCACGCTCGCGCTGAACATGCCCGGCTACGCCATCTATAACGCGACGAAAGCTGCGGTAGAAGCCTTCACGCATGTGTTCGCGAAGGAGTTGCGCGGCCGCGGCATTCGTGTGAATGCAGTCGCGCCGGGTCCGATCGCGACCTCGCTTTTTCTCGATGGCAAGACCGAAGAACAGATCAAGACCTTCGCCAACATGCCGCCGCTGCAACGCCTTGGTCAACCAGAAGATATTGCATCGATTGTCTCGTTCCTGGCGGGCACGGATTCGGGCTGGGTCAACGGACAGGTTCTGCGCGGCAATGGCGGTCTCGCCTGACGGCATCCGCATGTCGCTCGGGAGATCACATGTGGACGCCGGGCGTCTGGTTCGCCGCGCCCGGGTTTGCCTTCTGTTGCTGTTGACCGTTGCATGCGGTCAGCAGCATTTCGCTGGCGAGGGAGACAGGACGGCCATGAAGGCATCGACGACGTACTTGTATCTGCTCAGGAAGACTCCGTTTTTTACGGGGTTGAACCACGAGCAGTTGCGCTGGACCATCGACCATTCGCGTGAATGGGAAGCGCAGGCGGGGACGGTCGTGGCGGAGTGCGCGTCAACGCCGAAAGACGACGCGTACTGGATCCTGCTCGACGGCCGATGGCAAGTCGAACGCGACGGCCGCGCTTATCCGGCGGGACATGCGGACGCGGGAAAATGGTTCAGTGCGTCGGAAACGCAGGGAAGTTGCCGGCTGATGACCACCGAGCACAGTTACGTGATGAAGATTACTCGCGCCGACATGAACGAGATGCTGGCGCGCGGGTTCGCGTTCAGCGCGCATCTGAGCCAGGGGCGCGAGTATTACGGGGCGATGTTTGCGGGGAGGGTGATAGGTCCATAAGCAAAGATTCAAACCCGAAACACCGCCACCGCCACATCCAGCTTCCCGGCCTGTTGCTCGAGCGAAGCCGCCGCTGCCGCCGCTTCTTCCACCAGCGCGGCGTTCTGCTGCGTGACTTCATCCATTTGCGCGACGGCGCGATTGATCAGCTCGATCCCGCCCGTCTGCTCCGACGAAGCCGCGCTGATCTCGCCAATGATGTCCGACACGCGCTTCACCGCCGCGACGACTTCGCCCATTGTCTGCCCGGCCTGACCCGCGAGCGCGTTGCCCGTCTGAACCTTGTCCGCCGATGCATTGATCAGTTCCTTGATCTCCTTTGCCGCCGCCGCGCTGCGTTGCGCGAGACTGCGGACTTCGCCGGCCACCACGGCGAAACCACGTCCTTCCTCGCCCGCGCGCGCCGCTTCCACCGCCGCATTCAGCGCCAGGATATTCGTCTGGAACGCGATCCCTTCAATCACGCCGATGATGTCCGCAATCCGCGTCGAACTCGTCGCGATATCGTCCATGGTGTGAACGAACTTGCCGACCACCGTGCCGCCGCGCACCGCCGTGGTCGATGCATCTACCGCCAGCTCGCTCGCTTGCCGCGCATTGTCGGCGTTCTGCCTCACGGTTGCCGTCAATTGCTCCATGCTCGACGCCGTCTGCTGCAACGAAGCGGCCTGTTCTTCAGTGCGCTGCGACAAGTCGATGTTGCCCGCCGCGATTTCCCGCGCGCCGTGAGAGATCGCGCCGGTGCCGCCGCGCACCTGCGTGACGGTCCCGACAAGCCCTTGCTGCATGCGTTTGAGTGCCGCGAACAGACGGCCCATTTCGTTGTTGCGCGATGCATCGATAGTCGCCGTCAAATCCCCCGCCGCGATTTGCTCGAAGTGGTGAATCGCGGATTCAATCGGCTTCATCACGGCCGCGCTCAGCGCACGCCGCGCGATAAACCCGAGTACCAGCGCAAGCGCCGCGACCACTACGGCGCCGGTCGCCATGGCGTGAAACTGCTCTTGCGCCTGTGCAAAGCGCGCTTGCTGACGCGCGATCTGAAACGCTTCGAGCGCGGACATCGCGCGGTCGTAGGTTGCATATAAACCATCCGCCGTCTGGACCTGCAGCGTGCGGAACGTGGTGAAGTCGTTTTGCGCGAGGGCATCGAATTCCAGATTCAGCGCCTTCGCAATCAACGCCGCGCGCGCGGTCCTGGCGGCTTGCGCGAGCGGCTCTTCCTGCGTATCGCGCGGCTTCGCGAGATAGGCGTCGAACTCGGCGTCGCTGATCTTGAGCGTCTTGCGCGCGTTCGGCAGCAAGTCGTCGCCGGCCTTGCCAAGCATGAACAGCGTCTCGTAGCTGCCAAGCGCAAGCCGCACCTGCAGGAGCCGCTGCGAACTCGTCTTGAGGTGCGTGATCGCGGCGGTATCGGTGGCGACCATCTGTTCGAGCGACTGGTTGCTCTGGCGCAGGCAAAGCGCGGCGGCGAGCAGTACGGCGACCAGCGCAAGCGTGTATCCGGCGATGGTGATCGTAAGACCGCGACGAATCGTGAAGT
The DNA here is from genome assembly GCF_001544455.2 of Caballeronia sordidicola. GTDB lineage: Bacteria > Pseudomonadota > Gammaproteobacteria > Burkholderiales > Burkholderiaceae > Caballeronia > Caballeronia sordidicola. The sequence continues at coordinate 57,849 of NZ_FCOC02000009.1, read as the reverse complement.
TATTGAACATGGCGATGAACGCGCGGGGCATCGGCGAGAAGCGCCGCGCGCTTGGTTTCCTCGGATATCGTTTAGTTTTCTTGAATAAACAGGAGGCGCTGGTTTGATCGCTTCTGCTTGAGCCGCACTACGGCCCGTAGCGCGATTCTTGCGGATCGCGCGCATTGGGGACATCGGGATATGTGCGCCTTCAGATTTGCACGCTCGTGCCGATAACCGGAGATGCTCTCGCGAACGACATGGCAGCAACACGAATGAGACCGCAAGAAGCGATAGCAATTTTTCTCACATACCGGTGAGAATTGCTCGTTTGAAGCCCATCACGCGCGCGCCTACGATGTCAGCTTGATTCGCAGACTCGCCGCCTGACGCCGGCCGGTGACATTTCGCTTCAGCGTGAAACATCGTGCTTCCGGGCATCGTTATGATGGCTCCGCCTTCCGGCTCAACTTACGCGACGGCCCTCGCCATGAACCCGACCAACATCGTTCAACTGCTCATTCTCGCGGCCCTTTGGGGCGGATCGTTTCTCTTTATCCGCGTGGGCGTGACAGACCTTGGCGTCGCGCCGCTGATGGCGTTGCGCGTAGGCATTGGCGCGTTGTTCCTGCTCGCGCTGCTCTTCACACGCCGGCCCGCGCGCGAAGCCTTGAACACCGTGCGCAAGCATGCGGGTTCGCTGCTGGTGGTGGGCATCCTGAACTCCGCCGCGCCGTTCTGCCTGTTCGCGTTCGCGGAGCTTACGCTGTCGGCGGGCGTGACGTCGGTGATCAACGCGACCACGCCGCTTTGGGGCGCGATTGTTGCGTTCCTGTGGCTGAAGGATCGCTTGAGCACGCTGCGCGTCGCGGGCCTTGCAATAGGTTTTGCGGGCGTGCTCGCGCTGGTCTGGAATCAGATCGCAACGCCGGCAAACGCGGGCGTATCGGCTTCGACAACTGCCCTTGCCGCTGCCGCCGCATTGGGCGCGACACTGCTCTATGGCATGGCGGCGAGCTATACGAAGCGGCGTCTTACCGGCGTCGATTCACTGACGGTGGCAGCCGGAACCATGACAGGCGCGAGCATCGTACTGTTGCCCTTCGCAATTTTCTGGTGGCCTGCCGCGCCGGTTTCCACGCTCGCGTGGGGATCGGTGATCGCGCTCGGCGTTGCGTGCACGGGCGTCGCCTATATGGTGTTCTTCCACCTGATTTCTGTGGTCGGCCCGGCGCGCACGATCACCGTGACGTTCGTGATCCCGGTCTTCGGCATTCTCTGGGGCGCCATGTTTCTTGGCGAGCGGGTATCGGCGGGAATGGTGGGCGCGTGCCTGATCATCCTGGCGGGCACGGCGCTCGCCACAGGTGTTGTAAAGACCTTGCCCTTCATTCGCGCCCGAGGCGTCGCGAGTGCGAAACCCGCGGAAGTCATCACGCTTCGCGATAAAACCTGAGCATCGCAGCAGTACTTTTCACACTACTCGGAGGAGGTGATTATATGAACCCGATCTGGTATGAGATTCCCGCAGTGATCGTGATCCTGGCATTCGTCTGCGTCGTGGTGATACGGGCGCTTACCGCGCCCGTATCAACGGATGAGGATCGTACAGATATCTTCATGCGCCGTCAGTTGCCGGGCGCGTCCACTCGCAATGACATGTTGACGGAGCGCGCGCAACGAAAGACATCGGCCAATGGCGGCGTGTATAGAACCTGAGGCGGTCCGTCAGCCGTTCAAGCGCCAGCCGAGTCCAAGACTTTTTTGCAGCGAGACGAAATCCTTCAGCAATTCCGCTTGCCCCGCGACCACGTTCTGCTGGGCGCTGAACTGGGTGCGCTGCGTATCGAGCAAGTCGATAAGACTCGACGCCCCCGCGCGATACCGCTGGCGCGTGAGCGTAGCCGACCTGTCCGCCGATGCCTGCACGTTCTGCAGCGTAACCAGATGTTCACGCTGATGCCCGTATCGCGACAACGACGTATTGGCGTCCTGCAACGCGCCGAGCACGGCTTTCGTGTACTTGGCGTCGGCTTCATCACGCGAAGCCTCCGCGCTGTGAACGTTCGACAACGTGCGTCCGAAGTCGAGGATGTTCCATTGCAGATACGGCACGCCAAGCCAGGAGAAGCTGTTCTTGCGCACGAGATGGCCGGGATCGGCGGCGCTGAAACCGAGGTCGCCGAGCAAGGTCACCTTCGGAAAGAAGCTGGCCGTCTGCTCGCCGATCTGCGCATTGCTCGATGCCAGCCGCCGTTCGGCGGCGCGAATATCGGGCCGCTGCTGCAGCATTGAAGCCGGATCGCCGACGGGTATTGAAGCGGGCAGCGCCGGCATTTCACGTAGCGCCGACAACTCGTCATCCAGCGCGCCCGGCGCCTGGCCCGTCAGCATCGCTAGCTGGTCGAGCGACTCGGTCACTTGCTGGTCGAGCGGCGTCAGCGTGGCGCGGGTGTTTTCAACCTGTGTGGTCAGACGTTCCACATCGACGTCCGCCGCCGTGCCGCCCGCCCGGCGCTGCTGCGTCAACGTGAGCATCTGCTGCTCGAGCTCGGCGCTTTGCTGGGCCAGTTGCAGCCGATGTTGCTCGTCGCGCAAATCGATATACGCCTGCGCAACTTCGGCGGTGAGCGAAACCTGGGTATCGGCGAGATCGGCATCCACGGCGTCCGCTTGCGCCGACGCCGCTTCGACCGCGCGCCGCGTGCCGCCGAACAGGTCGATTTCCCACGATGCATCGAAGCCCGCGGTATAGAGCTGCAGCGGACCACGGCCAGACGAACCCGACGAACCATCTTGAGACGCCGACAACGAATTGAGGTCGGGCGAGCGCGTGCGCAGCGCGGCGGCGTCGAATGACGCGGTCGGCATGCCGTTCGCCTTCGAGTGCTGCAACTGCGCCCGCGCTTCGCGCAAGCGCGCCTGCGCGGCGTGCACGTCAGGGTTATGGGCGAGCGCGGCGTCGATCAGCGCGTTCAGTTGCGGATCGTTGAGCGCGAGCCACCATTGGCTCGGCGCGCGCGTGCTCGCCATGCCGGCTGCTGGCGTGCGCACGAAACCCGGCGCGTGCGCGGCGTCCGGCGCGACTTGCGGTGCGCCGGCGTAGTCGGGACCGACAGTGCAGGCGGAAAGCACGGACGTGGCGACAACCGCAAGCAGCGTGAGAACGAAAGGAGGCGTAGAGCGAGAAAACATCGTCGATATCATTTTTTTAGCCGTCAATGGCCGGCGGAGGACGACACGGGTCCGCTGGGCGTTTTGAGCAACAGCGCGAGCGGTATGCAGGCAAGCAGCGCGAGACCGAGCAGGTAGAACGTCTCCGAATAGGTGATCACCGTGGCCTGCATGTGGATTTGGGCGGCTATCTGACCGATCGCGCGCATCTTCGCGTAGGCCATGTCGCCGGTTTGCGCGAACCAGCTGGCGGCGCTGGACGCAACGCGGTCCTGGCCGATCACCGAATTCGCCGTCAGCGACTCGCGGATCATGGCGGTATGGAACGTCGTGCGTCGGTCGATGACCGTGCCGATGATCGCCAGTCCCACCGAGCCGCCGAGATTGCGCGCCATGTTGTAGAGGCCGGCTGCATCGCCTGAGTCTTCGCGCGAGACGGCGGCCATGGACGCCTGGTTCAGCGGCATCAGTGCGAGGATCTGCGCGCAGCCGCGAATCAGTTGCGACCAGAAGAAATCGTGGCCCACGCTTTGCGCTGTCAAATCGATGTCCAGCATGCAGCTCCACGCGAACAGCACGAGCCCCGCGATCACCAGCACGCGAAAGTCGAGCTTGCCGAGAATGCGCGGGAGGAACGGCATGATGAGGAACGCCGGCACGCCGGATATCAGCATGATCGCGCCCGATTGCTGCGCGTTGTATCCCGACACGATGCCAAGAAACTGCGGCAGCAGATACGACACGCCATACAGACCCGCGCCGACCGCGAACACAATGATGATGACGCTTGCATAACGCGGGTTCTGCAGCAGGCTCAGCCGCATGATGGGTTTTTTCGCGACAAACTGCGAGATGGCGATCAGCAGGAAACCCGCCAGCGTCACGCAACTCAGCGTCACGATCATGCTGGATTCGAACCAGCGTTCGCGCTGGCCTTCCTCAAGCACCACGGTCAACGAACTCAGGCCAATGGTGAGCCCCACAATGCCGATCCAGTCAGCCTTCAGGAAGGTGCTCCAGTTCGGCCGGTCCGACGGCAGCCCCACAATCAGCAACGTGATCAGCGCAATGCACACGGGCAGGTTGATGAAGAAACACCATGACCAGCTAATGTTTTCCGCAAGCCAGCCGCCAAGCACCGGACCCAGCAACGGACCCAGCAGCACGATCAGGCCGAACATGGTCATGCCAACGGGCATCTGCGAGCGCGGCAGCCGCGTGCGGATGATGGTCTGCGCTGTCGGGATCATCGCGCCGCCAGCGAAACCCTGGCCAATGCGCCCGGCGATCATCATCGGCAAGCTGTGGGACCAGCCGCACATCATGGAAAACAGGATGAACAGCGTCGCATTGGCGAGCAGGAAATTGCGCAAGCCGAACACGCGGGTCAGCCACGCGGCAAGCGGGATCATGACGATCTCGGACATGAGGTAGCCCGTCGAGATCCACGTGCCTTCCGTGCCCGTCGCGCCGATCTCACCCTGGATCTGCGGCAGCGCCGAGTTCGTGATCGAAATATCCAGCGTCGCCATCAGCGCGCCCAGCGAACCGGCGGCAACGGCGAGCCAGTCCGCCGCGCTCGCGCGCTCGGCTTCCGGCGCGGGCGCGGCGGGCGCCGTGCTGGTCGCCTCAGCCATGATTGTTCTCGGCTTCGATGCGCTTGTCGCCTTCGCGGGACGAGCGGGTATCGACGTCGGCGGTCACCGACAAACCCGGCAGCAGCACGCTGCGCGTTTCCGGACCGGTATTGATACGAATGCGCACCGGCACGCGCTGGACGATCTTCGTGAAGTTGCCGGTCGCGTTTTCCGGCGGCAGCAGCGCGAACTGCGCGCCCGTGCCCGGCGCGAAGCTGTCCACCACGCCGTGCAGGTCGGTGCCCGACAGCGCATCCACGTGCAGCGTCACCGGCTGGCCAATACGCATGTGGCCGACCTGCGTTTCTTTGAAGTTGGCGACCAGATACGTGCTCTGTATGGGGACCACGCTCATCATCCGCGTTCCGGGCTGCACGTATTGGCCGACCCGCACCGAGCGGTCGCCGACCTTGCCGGGCAAGGCGCTGCGCACGATGGTGTCCTGCATGTCGAGTTGCGCCTGCTTGGCGCTGGCCTGCGCGGCTTCCAGTTGGGCGCGCGCCTGGGCGATTTGCGCCGTGGTGGAAGCGATCTGGGTTTCGGCCGACTTCACCGCCGCCGCATTGGCCGCGAGCGTTGCGTTGGCCTGATCGCGGGTATTGACAAGCTGCGCGAGGCGCTCGCTGGTCTCCGCGCCCGTGGCGGTGAGCGGCGCGTAACGCTGGACTTCATCGCGCGCATGCTGGGCGCTGAAACGGGCGACCTGCTCCTGTGCCTTGGACTGATCGATATTCGCCCGCTGCTGCAAGATATCGGCCTGCGCCTTCTGGATATCCGCCGTGCGCGCCGCAATCGTCGCCTCGGCCTGGTCGAGCGAAGCCTGGTACTGGCGCGTATCGAGCCGCACGAGCGGGTCGCCCGCCTTGACGGTCGCGTTGTCGCCCACGTACACGTCGGTCACATAGCCGCTGACTTTCGGCGCGACCGTGACGCTGTCGGCCTGGAGATAGGCGTCGTCCGTGCTTTCAATGAAGCGCCCGACCGTCCACCAGCGTGCGAGCCAGATTCCGCCAGCCACAATGGCCACGAGCCCGACGCCGAGCAGGATCAGGCGCCTTCGCGAGCGCGGAGCGGGAGCGGCAGTGTCTTGCGGCAGGCGATCCTGCCCCGGTGAATCAACTGTTGTTGACATCGTTTATCGATCCAATTTATTCCAATCGGAAGAATTATTCCAGTTGGTAAAAATGTGTCAAGTGATATATTTTTGCACCTGGACGCTGGGAGGCTGGAATGAACGACACAAAGCGGCTGCGCCGTCCGCCAGAGGGCGGGTACGTACGTGGAGACGAAACACGCCTGCGGATTATTGTGGCGGCGATCGAATCTTTTGGAGAACACGGTTTCGACGGTGCATCCACGCGCGAAATCGCGGCGCGTGCGGGCGTCAATGCACCGGCGCTGCAGTATTACTTCGAGAACAAAGAGGGTGTGTATCGCGCGTGCGCCGAATATATGGCGGACGAAGCCGTGGTCAATTTCGGGCCTGTCATAGCGCATGCAACGCACGTGCTGGAAAGCGGCGGAGCCATGCCAGTGCTGATCGATGCTTTCATTCGCATTCAGGAGGCCATTGCCGACCGGATGTTTGCAAAAGGCTGCGGGACGACGAATCACCGGCTGTTCTTCGCGCGCGAACAGGTGGGCCATGAGCCAATGATCGCAACCGAAATCCTGACGCGCCGCGTGCGCCAGCCGCTGAACGACGTCAGTGCTCGGCTGATGGCGCGCATCACAGGCACGCAACCCGATGACCCCGGCACCTTGATCCGGATGATCAGCATGCACGGCCAGCTGCTCATGTTCCACGTCGCGCCGCGCACAACGCTCGCGTTGCTCGGCTGGAAGGAAATCGATGTGGAGAAGGGCGAATTCCTGAAGGGAATCGTGCGCGAGCAGACGCGTACGCTGCTTGAAAAATGGGCGCGCGAGACCGCGGCGAGCGAAAGCAAAAGCAGCTCGAAAGTAGCGGCCAGGGCCGCCGTCAAGTCTGCAGCCAAGCTGCCCAAGCCCGCCGCGCCGGCCGCGAGAAAGCGTTTGACAACGGCCGGCGCCGCGAGGAAAACCAGGAAGTCAGCATAAGGCGGTTTGCCGAATCCAATCAGCGGCGTGCTTCAAAGACAAGATTGAACGACGTAGCGGTTGCGCGGCGAAACTGCTGGAATCCTCCTCCCGTCACGACTTCCCTGATGCGCCGCTCCCCGGCCTGAGCACCGAGGCACATTGCGCCGGGCTGCGCTTTCGAAGCCGGTGTGCATATCAGCGTGGAAGCCGAATAAAAGATCCGTCCTACCGGATTCAGGTTGCCTTCGAGTTCGTCGTTGGCGAACGGCTCCACGATCATCCAGGTGCCGTCGTTTCGGAGGGTCTCGAACACGTGGCGCGATGCCGCAAGCGGATCGCCCATGTCGTGCAGGCAATCGAACATGGTGACGAAGTCGTAATCGCGGCCGGGATAGTCGGCAGCAGAAGCGACCTCGAAACTCACACGGTCGCCCACACCCGCGCTTGCCGCCGCTTCTTTTGCATATGCAATGGACGGCTCGTGATAGTCGTAACCTACGAAGGTGGATTCCGGAAAAGCCTGCGCCATGATGACCGTGGACGCCCCGTGCCCGCAGCCAATATCCGCAACGCGCACGCCTTCGTCGAGCTTCGCCTTCATTCCGTCCAGCGATGGAATCCAGTCGTTCACGAGATATGCGGCATATCCCGGGCGAAAGAAGCGCTCGGTGCCGTGAAAGAGCGACACGTCGTGCTCGTGCCAACCCACGCCGAGTCCTGTCTTGAAGGACTTGAGCATCTTTGGAATGATCTTGAACTGCGCGACGGCGATCTGGAATGCGCCCGGAATGAAGGCGGGGCTGCCTTCCTGCGCGAGCGCGAACGACTGTTCTTCGCTCAGGCTGAAGCGGCCGGACGCGGGATCGTAATTGACGTAGCCGCTCGCTGCCTGAGCGCTCAGCCACTCGCGTACATATCGTGCGTCGGTTTCGGTTTCGCGTGCGAGTTCTTCCGGGAGTAAAGGTTTTGCAGCAAGCGCTTTATAAAGTCCAAGCTGATCGCCCACGACCACCGTGGCCGCGTGCATCACAGCCCCGAGGTCGTGCACGAATCCACCCATGAATGCATCGAGTCTTGCCTGATCGACTGCCATGATGCGCTCCTTTAAAAGCACGTCGTTCAATCACGCGGGCGTTTCCTAGGCGGCGCGAGGCGACTCTACCGGCGGAGTCCCCTGACGAAAAAGCGCGCTCAGTTGTGAGCGCAGTTCAGGCGAGTCGGTGTGCTTGTGAACGGTCACTGCATGCTGTACCGCTGCGTCGAGAAGCTCTTCGTCAGAGTCTGCAGACAGCGCGATACTGCAGTTCATTTCGCTGGGAAATTCCCGGCAGTCTATGTATTTGCGGGTCATGGCGTCCTCCTCATTGCGTGGTTAGACGAAAAGCGCGGCGCGTTGAGTGGATGTCATGACGCTTTGCCAACGAACAGCGCTTGGCAAAAGTATAGGTCGCTGACAGTGCGCTTGCGGTCTTAATGGTTGTTCGATTGCTGTTCACCGCACTCAAGCTTTTATTTCGCCGGCGACATAAAACGCTTGAGCGGCCGGCTTTTTTCGATCACGACTCCGGCAACGATTGGTCAGGTCAGTTCGCGGCCGCCCGTTTCGTCGAGCATGGAGACGGCTATCAGCGAGATGACCACGCACACGATCATGTACCACGCCGGCGCCATGGTATTGCCCGTCACCTTGATCAACCACGCGACCACCAGTTGAGCGCTCCCGCCGAATACCGATACCGCCACCGCATAGGCGCTCGCCAGATATCCCGCGCGCAGATGCTTGGGAAAATTCTCCGGCATCAGCGAATAGGCGGGCGCGGAACCCATCGTATAGAACAGCATCAGCAACACGATCAGACTCATCACCACGGGCAGCGAGGGAAACTGGTTCATCAGCCAGAAGCATGGATAAAGCAGCGCGATCAGCGCAACACGCCCAACCAGAATCAACGGTTTGCGCCGCTGCATCCTGTCCGATAACGCGCCCCACACCGGGCACAGCGCCAATGAGGAAATAGCCGCGCTGATCGAGACCAACATGGAGAGCTTCGCCGGCACCTTGAGATACTGGATCATGTAGGTGGGAATAAAATACATCAGCACATAGGTCGCGACCGTCATGCCCATGATCGCGAACACGGTCAGGATCCACTTGCGGACCATCCCTGGTTCGAACGCATATGCCTGGGTCTTCGCCGCCTTCGGCGGCTCTTCCACAATGTGGCGGCGCAGATAAACGCCCACGGGCATGATCGCCGTGCCGATCAGGAACGGCACGCGCCATCCCCAGTCGAGCAGTTGCTCGGGACTCAATTGATACGTGAGCAATGCCGCGATGCCGGAGCCCATCAACGCAGCCGCGCCCTGGCTTGCGAGTTGCCAGCTTGCGCGAAATCCCCGTCCTTTCGCCGATCCCGTTTCAAGCAGCGTGGCCGTCGCCGCGCCGAACTCGCCGCCTTGCGCGAAGCCTTGCAACAGGCGCGCGAAGATGATGAGCGCGGGCGCGGCGAGTCCTATGCTCGCGTAAGTCGGCGCGAGGCCGATCATTGCCGAGCCGAGCGCCATCAGGAAGATGGTGAGCGTGAGGGCGGCGCGGCGACCGCGTTTGTCGGCGTAATGTCCGAGCACGAAACCGCCGACCGGACGCGCGACGAAGCCAATCGCGAACGCGGATAACGCAAGCAATGTCGACACCACCGGATCGTGCGCCGGGAAAAACAGCTTGGCTATCGTCAGCGCGAAAAAGCTGTAGACGGTGAAGTCGAAGAACTCGAGCAAGTTGCCGATGATCGCCGCAATCACGATCTTGCTTTGCGATACGGCTTTGGCAGGTTGAACTGTGGTGGTCGCCATGGGGAACCCGTAGATGGTTTTTCTTATCGCGCGAGGAACCGTTCGACCAGACGCGTCCAGTACGCTGCGCCGACGGTCAGGTTGTCGTCGTTGAAATCGTAGGACGCGTTGTGAAGCATCGGCGCGCCTTCGCCGTTGCCGAGGCGCAAGAAGCATCCCGGCTTTTGCTGCAGGTAATAAGCGAAGTCCTCGCTTCCGGCGATAGGGCCAAAATTGTTCACGACACGTTCTTCGCCCACCAGTTCGCGCGCTACTTCGAGCGCCAGTTCCGTTTCCGCAACGCTGTTGATCACGACCGGATAACCCGGCACGTAGTCGATATCGATCTTCGCGCCATAGCCGCTTGCGTGTGCTTCGGCGAGTGCGCGAATGCGTGTTTCAAGCTGCTGGCGCACGGTGGCGTCGAAGGAGCGAACGCTGATCTGCAGGCGCGCCGATTCCGGAATGACGTTCGCCGCGTGCCCCGCATTGAATGCGCCGACGGTGACAACGGCCGTTTGCATCGGGTCGATACTGCGCGCGACGACCGTCTGCAATGCGCCCACGAGTGCCGCGCCGATCACCACGGGGTCGACCGCCAGATGCGGGCGCGCCGCATGGCCGCCGCGGCCATGGACGGTGATGTTGACCGTATCCGACGCCGCCATGAACGGCCCGCTGCGGAACATGAACGTGCCGGTGGGATAGCCGGGATGGTTGTGCAGCCCGAAGATCGCTTCGCATGGGAAGCGCTCGAAGAGGCCGTCTTCAATCATGCGTTTCGCGCCGCTGTCCGCGCCGATTTCCTCGGCGGGCTGGAATACGAGGTGAACCGTGCCGTTGAATGCGCGCGTGCGGGCGAGATGGCGCGCCGCCCCAAGGACCATGGTGGTGTGGCCGTCGTGCCCGCAGGCGTGCATCAGGCCGGCGTTGCAGCTTGCATACGGCAGCCCCGTTTCCTCCGCGATAGGCAATGCGTCCATATCGGCTCGGACGGCGACCGCGCGCGTTCCCGTGCCCGCCGTGAGCGACGCGACCATGCCCGTTCCGCCCAAACCGCGCGTGAGCTTGTAGCCCCACGCTTCAAGTTTCTGCGCCACGAAGTCGGAGGTCTGGAATTCCTTGTACGCGAGCTCTGGATTCTGGTGGAGATGATGGCGAATGACGCTCAGTTCATCGCGCAGATCGCTCGTGTCTTCGAGTAAGCAGAAACCCTTGGTATTTTCCATGGTCGGCAAGGCCTGTATTTGGGGAAACGGAATGGGGCAGTATTCCGCTGCAAAAACCACCAATCAATGACGTTACCTGGCCGATAATGTTGACTTGAATGTCAACATACAACGTCATGTCCATCAATCTTTCCGCTTCGCGTGAAAACGGGTTCACCGCTCGAAGCCTGCGTTACCTGCATGAAGTCGAGTTGCACGGCGGCGTGCGGGCCGCGGCGGATGCACTGGGTATCAATCCCTCCGTAATCAGCCGGCAGGTCGGGCAACTCGAAAGCGAATACGGCGTTGTCCTGCTCGAACGAAGCGGGCGGCGCGCGGTGTTGACCGAAATCGGCATGAGTCTCGTGGAACATTTTCGCGAGAGCACGCGCCGCGACGCCGACATGCTTGCCCAACTGGAAGACTTCAAGAGCCTGCGGCGCGGGCGGCTTGGAATTGGCGTGGGCGAGGGGTTTATCGAAAATTTGCTTGCGACCGTTCTGGAGCGGTTCAGCTTGCAGTTTCCTGACATCGTGGTGGAATTTCGTAGCGGTGCGACCTCCGAAATCATTGCGATGGTGCGTAACGACGACGTCGACCTGGGCTTGTGCGCGGGCGGCGGCAGCGATCCCGCGATTCGCGCGCGGGTCTTTCGCGCGGCGCCGTTTTGCGCGCTTGTCAGTCCGCGTCACGCGCTTGCCGGCGAGCGCCGGATTCGCTTCGAACAGTTGCGCGACCAGCGGCTGATCTTCATGCCGGAGCGCTTTGGCGTGCAGCAGTATCTCGACGCCATCATCCGTGCAGAACGGCTTAGCGTGACGCCTTCGTACCGGTGCGACCTGTTTTCCGCCGCTCAGGCAATTGCAGCGGCAGGCCTGGGCGTGGCCTTCATGTCCACTGATGCAGCGCGCCAGTATCTGGATGCGGGGCGTCTGGTCGCGCTCGAACTCGAGCATCCGATAGCGCGCGAATTCAGCAGCCAGGTGATCCGCCGGGTAGGGCGGCGCTTGTCGCCGGCCGCCGAATTTCTATGGCGGCAACTCGTGGAAGCAATGCAGCGCAGATGGTCAACGTCGGCGCGAGGAGCAGGCGTCGCCTGAGCAAATCGCCTGAGCAATGCCCGAAGAACCTCCTCAATCCACATGCGCCTGGAAGACTTCCTTCGCGGCAAACAAGCCGTTCAGCGCTGCCGGAAAACCCGCATAGACTGCCATCTGCATGACGATCTCGACAATCTCATCGCGCGTGATTCCGACGTTCAGGCCTGCGGCAATATGCACCTTCAACTGAGGCGTCGCTGTGCCCATTGCGGTCAGTGCGGCGATGGTCGCGATTTCCCGCGCCCGTACATCGAGACCGGGTCTTGAGTAGATATCGCCGAATGGAAACTCAAGCAGATATTGAGCGAAATCCGGCGCGATATCGGCGAGCGAACTAACGACCTTTTCGCCCGCCGTGCCGTCAATCTCCGACAACACTCGTTTGCCGCGTTCGAGCCGGCTTTCCTGATTTGCTACGTGTGCGCTCGTGCTTTGCATGTTTCGTCCCGGGAAGAATGGGTTCGGTATTGGCGTAGCCTGCTATCTTGGTGTCGAGAACGGCGAGGCAGGCCTGAAGTTCAGCCACTCGAATGCGGACGTTGTCGCGATGCGCGGCCAGCAACGCGCTGCGTTCTTTCCCGGTCGCCGCGCCCTGCGCGCGAAGCTGCGCATAACGCAGCATTTCCTGGATCGTCATGCCGGTCGTCTTGAGACGGCCGAGGAATTCGATCCACGTCAGCACCGACGCGTCGTAGACACGTCGGCCCGTGCGGTCACGCGGTGCGAACGGCAGCAATCCGATTCGCTCGTAATAGCGGATCGTGTGCGCTGTCAGTCCCGTATGTTTCGCGATATCACCGATTTTCATGGCTATTTCTCGTTACTACGTCATGCATGGTAGGACTTGGAGCGCACTCTAAGTCAAGCATGTTTTTATCGATAAAACCAGCGGCCCCGCAGCATGTTTCAAGCGGGCAAAAGCGCAGGAGCCGTCACCGGCCGCGCGATGGCGAGAAAGGCATTCAAGGCGGTGCTTGCGTACACGTCCCGACGGCGCACGAAAACGGTCTCCACTAAGGCGTCTTCAGGCGCGAGCGCATGCAACGCGACGCGCCCTTCACGCAGCGCCGCCATGACCACGCCCTTGGGCAGGAGCGTGACGCCCACGCCCGCCGCGACGCATCCAAGCATGGCGTCGAGCGAGCCGAATTCGAGCGGCGTGCTGACCTGCAAGCCAAGCCGTGTGAGCACGCTGTCGAGCCGCACGCGATACGAGCATCCCTGTCGGAACACGATGGTCTTCACCCTGCCCAGTTGCGCGAGGTCTTTGACGGATCGAACCCCGCGCGCGGTCACGAGCGCCATTTCCTCGCGGAAGATGGTTTCGGCATGCAGATCGTTGTGGTCGATGGGACCGGCGACAAACGCGCCATCGAGCCGATACTGCAAGACATCTTCCAGCAGACTCGCCGTGGTGCCCGTGCGCACCACGAGTTCGACCTTCGGATAGGCTAGCGTGAACTCGGCAAGCACATTCGGCATGCGTAACGCGGCGGTGGTTTCGAGCGTGCCTAGCGCAAGCGGACCGCTCGCTACGCCTTCGTCTTTCACTGCAGTGCGGGCATCGTCAAGCAGGCGCGCCATTTGCCTCGCGAAAGGCAGAAGCCTGCGTCCCGCCGCCGTCAATTCAACGCCCCGATGATGCCGGTGAAAGAGCGGTGCGCGGAGTTCTTCTTCAAGCAACCGAATGCGGGCAGTCACGTTCGATTGCACGGTATGCAACTCGAATGCCGCGCGATTCATACTGCCATTTCGTGCGACCGACTCGAAGATGCGCAGATCGGCGGCGTCCATGTCGACTCCCGGTATCGGAACAAGTGATAGCGATTATCACATCAAAGCGCCGCTCTCCTGCGTCAAAGCTTGCTAAGCTTGGCGAGGACTTTGCCTTAAGCCACATCATGAAGAAAGGAAGCAACATGGCCACCTGGCGCGATCGTCGAATCATCGATTTATTTGGCATTGATGCACCTATCATTCTTGCGCCCATGGCGGGACCGGGCACGCCGGAACTTGCCATCGCGGTGGGCGAAGCGGGCGGTCTGGCTTCTTTGCCCTGCGCCCTGTTGAGCGTTGAGCAGGCGCGGGAAGCGCTGACGTTGATCCGCTCGAAAACGCACGCGCCGGTCAACCTCAATTTCTTTTGCCACACGCCGCCAGAAGCCGATGCCGCGCGCAACCTCAGGTGGCGCGCGCGGCTTGCCGGGTATTACGTCGAACACGGGATCGATCCGGAACTGACGCCGGCAGGCGCGGTCCGTCGTCCCTTCGATAGCGACTTTTGCGAAGTCGTCGAAGCGTTCAAGCCGGAGGTCGTGAGCTTTCATTTCGGACTGCCGGAGAAAGCGCTGTTCGATCGCGTCAAGGCGACGGGGGCAAAAATCATCGCGTCGGCAACGACGGTGGCGGAAGCACGCTGGCTCGAAGCACATGGCTGCGACGCGATCATTGCAATGGGGCTTGAGGCAGGCGGGCATCGCGGTACATTCCTGAATCACGAGATGGCGACGCAGGTCGGCACCTTTGCGCTGGTGCCGCAGGTCGCCGACGCTGTATCGGTGCCGGTCATTGCGGCGGGCGGCATTGCCGACGCACGCGGAATTGTTGCCGCGCTTGCGCTGGGTGCGTCGGCGGTGCAGATTGGCACGGCTTATCTGTTCTGTCCGGAAGCCCGGGTGCCGGAGGTGCATCGCGTTGCGCTGCGCGAATCGAGCGATGATTCCACGGCCGTGACCAACGTGTTCACAGGACGGCCGGCTCGCGGGATCATGAACCGGGTGATGCGGGAAGTCGGGCCGCTGTCAGAAGCGGCGCCTGCGTTTCCGCTTGCATCGGCTGCGCTCGCGCCGTTGAAGGCGAAAGCCGAGGAGGCGGGCAAGGGCGATTTCACGAGCCTGTGGTCCGGGCAGGCGGCACGCCTCGCGCGGGAAATGCCCGCAGGCGAATTCACGCGCGTGCTGATAGCCGAGACGCTGGCGCGACTGTCCTGAGCACTACCCGCGCATGGCGCGCTCAAGCACCCTGAAGACGCGCGGGTCGCCGCATTGCGCCACGTTAAAGCGCAGAAAACGGCTGGCGGACTGCGCTACGCTGAATGCATTGCCCGGCGCAAGCACCACGTTCTCAACCAGCGCGCGCCGGGCGACGTCCGCCGCGTCTATTCCCGCCGGCAATGCGCACCAGAGAAACATGCCGCCACGCGGCTCAATCCACGGCTTGATACCAAGCGCATCCAGCCTGGCGCTCACCGGTCCCATGGAACGGGACAGGCGTTCGCGCACCCCTTCCATATGCTTGCGATATGCGCCGTCTTTCAGCACGCTCAACACGAGTTCCGACGAAAGCCGTCCACTGCTGAACGACGTACCGATCTTCAGGTCGACCAAGCCTTCAATCCAGTCGTGGCGCGCCGCGATAAACCCGCAACGCATCGCAGCCGAAAGGCTCTTGGAAAAGCTGCCGATATGGACGACCCGGTCGAGGCCGTCGAACGCCGCGAGCCGGGGAGACGGCTCATGCTCGAAGTCGCCGAAAATATCGTCTTCGATAATCGTCAGCCCGGCCTGATCGGCGAGCTTGAGCAGGCGATGCGCGACTACAGGCGAAAGTGTCGCCCCTGTCGGGTTGTGCAGCGCCGAGTTCGTGATGTAAAGACGCGGCCGATGCTCGGCCAGCGCTTGTGCGAACAGGGTTACGTCGGATCCTGCGGGCGTGTAGGGCACGCTGACGATTTTCACCCGATGTGCCCGCAGCAGCGCGAGGAAGTTGAAATAACAAGGGTCGTCGACGAGTACCGTATCGCCTGGTTCCAGCAGGAAGCGGCAGAGCAGATCGATCGCCTGCGTGCCGGATTCGGTGAGCATGATCTGGTCGGGCGCGGCTTCTATTCCGCGCTCCGCCATGCGCCGCGCGAGCAGGTGCCGAAGCGCCGGAAGCCCGAGCGACGTGGCGTAATCGGCAAGCATGGCGACGTCCGCGCGTGCGGCGGTTCGCAAGGCGCGGCGGATTCCGGTCTCCGGCAGCCACGATCCGGGCAGCCAGCCGCAGCCGGCTTTCAGGGTGTCATCGGCGGCATCCAGCGACTGGCGCGACACCCAGAACGGATCGACCGCGCGATCCAGAAGCGGACCGAGTTCTGTCAGCGAAAGCGGCGGCAAATGGCTCGTGACGTAAAAGCCCGAACCGCGACGCGACTGGATGACCCCCTCGGCCGCAAGCCGGTCATACGCCTCGACCACCGTGGATTTCGATACCCGCAGCGTCTCCGCCAGACCGCGAATGGACGGCAGGCGTGCGCCCGCTGCGAGCGTGCGGCCGGAGATCCGCTGCTGAATCGCCTGCATCACCCGTTCAACGAGCGTGCCGGCTTCGGCTTGTGTAGTGTCTTTCATGTGTACTGGTTTTCGATCAGGACAGTTTGGGTGAACTGTAATGCACTGTCTCTGGAAAAGCCACGCATCTTCGCCCGATACTGCTGGCTTGAATCCAGAAAGGTACGGGAATGAACAAGACGGACAAGGCAGCAAGCGGCTGGACGAACGGCTTCCTCGGCATGCTGATCTTCAGCGGATCGCTTCCCGCTACGCGTCTTGCGATTGCGGGCTTCGACCCGCTGTTTTTGACCGTGGCGCGTGCGTGCATAGCGGGCGCGCTTGGGCTTGCGCTCTTGCTGGTATTTCGCGAAAAGCGGCCGGAGCGCCATGACCTGATACCGCTGGCTGTCGTGGCGTCCGGCGTGGTCATCGGCTTTCCGTTGCTGACCGCGCTCGCGCTCAAGCACATCACGGCGGCGCATTCGGTGGTTTTCGTGGCAGTGTTGCCGCTCACCACCGCGATCTTCGGCGTCGTGCGTGGCGGCGAGCGGCCGCGCCCGGCGTTCTGGCTTTTTTCAGGTCTGGGCGCGGCGCTTGTTGCAGGTTTTGCGCTGATGCAGGGCCAAGGGGCGTCGTCTATTGGCGACGGATTGATGATCGGCGCCGTGATCGTCTGCGGCCTTGGCTACGCGGAAGGTGCGCGGCTCTCGCGCAAGCTCGGCGGCTGGCAGGTCATATCGTGGGCGTTGGTCATGTCGCTGCCCGTGATGATCCCGGCCGCGCTGGCGACCTTGCCCGTATCGTGGGCCGGAATCAGCGAATCCGCGTGGTGGGGGCTCGCCTACGTGTCTTTGTTCAGCATGCTGATCGGCTTTGTGTTCTGGTATCGCGGGCTCGCTCAGGGCGGCATTGCCGCTGTCGGCCAGCTTCAATTGCTTCAACCCTTTTTCGGGCTGTTGCTCGCGGCAACCCTGCTTCATGAACCGGTTGGCTGGTCGATGGTGGCCGTCGCCACCGCCGTGGTTTTGTGCGTTGTCGGAGCGAAGCGGTTTGCGCGGCCGGTCGCGCTTGTGGCGGCGCGCTGAGCGAAAATGTGCGCGCAAGGCGCCGGGCTCACCGTGCTGCCGTGTCCGCCTGGAGACACCACGCAGGGTATTCGCCGCATCGAACTGAGTGAAACGCCACCGGGACGCGACGTGTGGTTTGAATATCATCCGGCTTGCGTCGGCTTGCAAGATTGCGGGCGTTGCTCGATCTGGTTACCCGCAGGCTGGCGAATCTGTGACCGTGATGTGAGCCGGTTATGCACGCCAATTATCCCGGCATTGATGCGGAACATTACAATAAGTCCTCAGTCCCAGCGTTAATGAAGCATTTTCAACGTAGCGCTGATTTCCGATTATTGGAATACCGGTTCGTATGCTTTAATGGCGGCAATGCGGCGCTGTTGATGCGCGTCGCCGAATAAACGCGTACACTTGGCTCCGCTGCCACGAAGAGGCGAGAAGTCGTCCTGCGGCTTTCCTGGTCTTTTCCTCTGCTGACATTTCCCGGCACGCACCTCATCTAGGTTCGCGGCCAAATCGGGGCAGGATACTGAATCAACGCTGTTGAAGCCCAAACTGGATTTCCTGTTTATCCGATTGCATTGGCTCATTGTATCGGCTCATTGCAGCGGAGCAGTCCGGCTATCCTCGATAGTGGTTATGCAATCGCATTCGGGAATGCTGCACCCAAAGAACATCAACGCGCTTTTGAAGACTCACTTTTATAATGCAAACTGAAATGCCCACTCTCAAAGAACTGCTTGCGCAGCGCGAAGCGCTGCAGAATCAATTGGAAGTTGCGCGGCAACGTCAGGCGGAAATCGTCCTCGCGGAAATAGTCGCGAAAATGGGCGAATACAAGATTTCGCTGTCCGAGTTGATGGGGCACAACGTTCCGGCAAAGGCGCAAGTCTCGGCGGCCGTGCCTAAATATCGCGATGCCGTTACTGGCGCGACGTGGTCAGGACGCGGGCGTGCGCCGCACTGGATTGCTGACAAGAACCGCGCGGATTACCTGGTAAGCGCGTAAGAGCGTTTCCTGGCTGAACGTGATTGCTCGCTTCGTTGCGAGCAGACGGTCATCGCCTCCATGAATGAGACTTGCCAGCGATGGCGATTACCCGGCGGCTTAAAGCGTCCGCATCCCGGCTATCGTCCGTTCTCATTGCGTTTACTCCATCCAAATGCATGGATGATGTTCAACGGCGCAGCACTGCAAATCGATGCACAGAGTTGTCCGGGCATGGGCAAATCGAATACGTACCACGGCTCGCGCGCGGCCAGTTCATGGGTATGTCTTTCAACAAATGGCGATACCCGCGCACTGTCTATGGAAGAGCGATACCCCGCGGCGCTCAGCATGCTGTTGTCGCGCGCGCGTTGTCTTCCGAACGCCACGGCACTGAAGCCATTGGAGCCTTTGGAGCCATCGGAAATCGGCGGATTAGTGTCGTCGGAGCCCGACCGGAACGACGGCAGCGACGTGCCCAGTCCAACATGCGTCGCGCTGATGCCGAGCATGATCCACACGCCCGCATAGCCAATATCCGCGCAAAGAACTGCGTCGCTTCCCGTGGCCTGCGCAAGCAAGCGGCCTTTCGTGTCGTCACGCAGATCGACGGTATCCGGCGCGCAGTCCAGTAGCCGTGCCACGGCAAGCCTGAGCACGGCGCGACTCGATATATAGCGGTAGCGCAGTGCCGGACTTGGCAGCAAGGCCGCCCGGCGTGTCTCGTCCTGAGTCAGCCAGGTTGCGGCATCGTGCGCGCTGATGCGCTGCCATTGACTTCGAAACCGGAATACGAAGACCTCGCCGCGCGCAGGCACGCATGGATCGATCGACAATGTTTCGTTCATGCGCAATGGCACGAACTGTGGCGGCGGACTGTGATCGGCTCGCTTTATCGGCGCGGTGTCATCACGGCTTCGCTCCGCGCACGGTGCGTCATTTGGAACAAGGCTTGCCATATGGGTACCGGTTATGCGCTCGCCTCGAACCACTCGGTGACATAGGCTTCGCTGGAAGGGCGCTCGACTGCGCGCACGCCTTGGGGCGGCGTGCCGACAAACAGGAATCCGAGCAAGCGGTCGTTGTCGGCAAGGCCTAGCGCGCGATGCATTCCCGGCTCATAACTGTCCGCGCCGGTCGCCCAGAAGCCGCCGAAACCCATCGCGTGGACGGCGTTCAGCATGTTCATGGCAGCTGCGCCGACTGCCAGCAGTTGCTCGACTTCAGGCACCTTGGTCCGGGTCGTGACCGATGCCACCACCGCGATTACCACGGGCGCGGCCAGCGCCCGGCTGCGGCGGTGTTCGTGCGCCGAATGGGGTTCGCCGGGTGAGCGCGAAGACGCCAGATCCACCAGCACTTCGCCGAGTTTCAGCCGGGCGTCGCCGCGAATCAGGACGAACCGCCACGGACGCAAACCGCCATGGTCGGGCGCGCGCAGGGCGGTATCGAAGATCTGCCTGAGCTGTGCGTCGTCAGGCGCGGGTTCGCTAAGCGGCCAGTGAGACTGGCGCGTCATCAATACACGCAACGCATCGGCGCCAGCCGGAATCATGGTTTCCATAGGAATGTCCAGATTTTCCAAAGGCATCCATGATCGCTAAATTCGCCGCTAATTGCAAATGATTCTCAATACCATGAATTTGTCGTGACAAGCCTTTATACTTCCCGTTTCCTTTTTGCCTCCTTTTAATTGCTCTGGCCGATGCTTATTTCGCCGATTCCGATTGCCAACCAGGGACGCTGGCCCTCGGATGTCGAGTTGTGGCGCTTGGATGTGGATCTGAGGCAAGACACGGACGCCATCAGCCGCTTTCTCAGCCCAAGCGAGCGCGAGCGGATGGGGCGTTACAAGCGGATCGAGGACCGTTTGCGGTTTGCGTCCGCGCGTTCGGGCTTGCGCGAAATTCTCGGCGCGCACGTGCGCCGCGATCCTGCGCAGCTTGAGTTCGGGGCGGGCGCTTATGGCCGGCCATCGCTCGTCGCGTATCCGCACGTCTCCTTCAACGTGTCGCACTCGGGCGAGCGCGTCCTGATTGCTGTATCGATGAAACGGGCCGTCGGCGTTGATATTGAAGAAGCGAATCAGGCGCTCGACTGGCGAGCGCTATTGGGGATCGTATGCGTGAAAGAAGAAGCGCTGAAAATAAGTAATGTGCGCGATTTTTACCAGTGCTGGACCGCTAAGGAAGCATTGCTGAAAGCAACCGGCGCGGGCATTGGCAGCGGCGACGGATTGAAGTCCATCGATTTGGCGAACAGCCGGATTCCGGAAGGATTAGGTTTCGCGTGGCTCGATGATTTCGACGGTTATGCCGCCGCCATAGCGTTCAGCGTTCGAGCCGATTCCAATGCGCTGTGATATGTTGAAGCACCGGTTGAGCCGTCAACCTCTTTATAGCCAACACGCATTTCTATGTCGCTAGCAATCCAGCGCAGTACCGCCCCAAAAGCCGCGCAATACGAAGAACTGCTTGCGCAGGCCCGCTCGCTTCTAAGCGATGAAACCGATCGCATTGCCAACGCCGCGAATTTTTCGGCGCTCGTTTATCACACGTTGCCGGACTTGAACTGGAGCGGCTTTTATTTCTTCGACGGCGTCGAACTTGTCGTGGGTCCATTCCAGGGAAAACCGGCCTGCGTTCGCATAGCGCTTGGCAAAGGCGTCTGCGGAACAGCAGCACAAACGCGCGAGACGCAGGTCGTTCGCGACGTCCACGACTTTCCCGGACACATTGCGTGCGACTCCGCATCGCAATCGGAGATCGTGGTGCCGTTGATCGCAAAGGACGGAACGCTCGCCGGCGTGTGGGACGTTGACAGCCCCATTGTGCATCGCTTCGATGCCGACGACGCCCGTGGCATGGAAGCGCTTTGCCGTGTGTTCATGGAGCTCGCATGGGCTTGATTGCCCCGCGCGCTGATTACGTTTCGAGTTCGTCGAACCGTTTCCATCGGTACACGGCGGCCGAGATCAGCCAGCTTGCTGCAAACACGGCAATGATCACGTAGCCGATCATGCCGAAGTTATCGTTGAGGTTGCCGATCGCGTTCCAGAACCACCCGCTGAGTTGCAGCTTGTCCGCAAGCAGTCCCAGCCCCTCGATACTTCCGACCAGCAGCGCGACGACCACGGAGATCGTGGTAATGGTGATGTTGTAATAGAGCTTGCGGATAGGCTTGACGAAAGCCCAGCCGTACGCGCCGAGCATCAGGATGCTGTCGGTTGTATCGATCAGCGTCATGCCCGCGGTGAACAGCACGGGAAACACGACGATCGACCAGATCGGCAGGCCTTGCGACGCGCCTGCGGCGGAAATGCCAAGCAGGCCGACTTCGGTGGCGGTATCGAACCCGAGGCCGAAAAGAAAGCCAAGCAGGTACATGTGGCGGCTTTTCGTAATCAGGCGAAAGAGCGGCCTGAAAATACGGGCGAGAAAACCGCGGTTCGCGAGCAGCAAGTCGAAGTCTTCTTCCGCATAAGGTTCGCCACGGCGCACGCGGCGAAATGCGCCGATTACCGCGCGCAAAATAATCAGATTCATGATCGCGATGGCGAACAGGAAGAACGTGGAAACCAGCGTGCCGACCAGCCCGCCAATCTCCTTGAATTCCGTCATTCGCGTTTGCAGCGCCATGGCGGTTGCTGCAATTGCCACCGACGCCAGCACCACAACAGTCGAATGTCCCAGCGAGAACATCAAGCCTACGGTGATAGGGCGCTTGCCGTCATGCATGAGCTTGCGCGTGACATTGTCGATAGCCGCAATATGGTCGGCGTCAACCGCATGACGCAAGCCGAAAGAGTATGCAAGCAGGCTGGTTCCGAGCAGCAGGGGATAGTTGTGGAATGCGATGAAGGCCCAAATCCAGGCACTTACGTTGAAGGCAATCAGTAAGGCATAAATGCTGATGATCTTTTGGCGCATGGGGCCTTGTTCGTCGCCGAAGACTGCCTTTATCAGGGCTTGCATTGATTTTCCGTCGTTGATTTTTTTGAATGCTGGATCGAATGTAGACCTGACTGACCACGATCGCGTTCAAATGATAGCGTGCCAAAATTCTATCGCCTGAATAGTGGATAGCGGCCGCTTCGATGAGACTTTTGACCCGCGTAAGACGTTAAGCCCAGCCTTCACCATCGGGGAAATGAAAACGCTCGAGCGAATCCGCGTGCATTTCAATGCTGTAGCCAGCCGATGCCGGCGGCATATATCGGCCGTTGCGAATCACGACCGGACTGACGAAATGTTCATGCAGATGATCGACGTATTCGAGCACGCGATTCTCGAGAGACGCCGAGACGCAGACATAGTCGAATATAGAAATATGCTGGACGTACTCGCATAAGCCCACGCCGCCCGCATGCGGGCATACTGGCACGCCGAACTTCGCCGCCATGAGCAATACCACGATCACTTCGTTCAGGCCGCCCATCCGGCAACTGTCGATCTGACAAAAATCGATGGCCCCTTCCTGCAGCAATTGCTTGAACATCACGCGGTTCTGGCAATGCTCGCCGGTGGCAACGCCAATGGGTGCAATCCGGCGGCGGATGGTGGCGTGGCCGAGGATATCGTCAGGGCTCGTGGGCTCTTCGATCCACCACGGATCGAACGCGGCCAGGCGGCGCATGTTCGCAACGGCTTGATCGACATCCCATACCTGATTGGCGTCCATCATCAGCTTGCGATCGGCGCCGATCTCGTCGCGAAGAATGCGTGCACGACGAATATCTTCTTCTATGTCGCCGCCCACCTTCTGCTTGAAATGTGTCCATCCCTGCGCCACGCCTTCGCGCGCGAGCCGGCGGATCTTGTCGTCGTCATAGCCAAGCCAGCCCGCCGATGTGGTGTAAGCCGGATAGCCCTGAGCCAGCATTTCCTGCTCGCGTTCGGCACGTGTTGCCGCGTGGCGGCGCAGGATTGCGAGCGCTTCCTCGGGCGTGAGCGCGTCCGTGACGTAACGGAAGTCGAGGCAGCGCACCAGTTCCTCGGGGTTCATGTCAACGAGCAATTTCCATACAGGTTTCTGCGCGGATTTCGCCCACAGGTCCCAGACTGCATTGACGACCGCGGCCGTCGCGAGATGGATTGCGCCTTTGTCCGGGCCGATCCATCGCAATTGACTGTCCGACGTAAAGGCGCGCCAGAACGCGCCCATGTTTGCGGTGATGTCCTCGATCTTCTTGCCGATGATCAGCGGCGCAAGCGCATTGACCGCGGCTACGCAGATTTCATTGCCACGTCCGATGGTGAACGTGAGGCCGTGGCCCGACAGATGCGCGGGCGAGTCGGTTTCGAGGATGACGTAGGTGGCGGAATAGTCCGGCGCGGCGTTCATTGCGTCGGAGCCGTCGAGCGATCGCGAGGTCGGAAAGCGAATGTCCCTGACAGACAGATTCGTGATCGTGGTCATCTGAACACCTCCGTGCAATGGCAAGTTAGGCTCAGTAGAAACCCGGGCACGACGCTTGAACGTTGCAAGGCTTTTTGCAGCGCCTCGATCAAGCGCACCCGCTGAGTCTGGTTGCTGGCATGCTAGCACGCGATGCGCCGGTGGTATCGAAGGCCAATGGGTGTTGCCTCAAGCTTCCTGGATAGCCTTCGCTAAAGTAATCGCGCGCTCAGGACATGCGGTGACGCACAAGCCGCATGCGCGGCACGCGTTTGCGTTGGGCGTATAGGCGACTTTCATTCCATGCACGCGCAGCTTGAGTTTATTCAACGGCCCCATGCGGGCATAGTCCGCTGTGTCGATGCGGCGAATCAGGAACACGTCTTCCGGGCAGACTACGGCACAGTCGGCCTTGCCTTCGCAACGCTTCAGGTTCACCACCGGTACGATAACGCCGGGCGCCTGCTTGCAGGCAGCGGGGGACCCTAATCCGGCCCCGGCCGTGGACGCGTGTTCGACGCTCATACACTGTCAGCCTGACGCGGCTTGCGAACTGAACACCGGTTGTTCTTGAATTGCTCGCGCTCTTCAGGCGTCATTCGTTCCCAGCGCCGCCATTCCCGCCGTCCACGCCAGCCTCCGCCGTGTCCCCGGAAACCGCCGAACAGTATCCGGCTCAATACCAGAAGGCCCAGTGCATGCGGAAAATCAATCAGACGGCCGCCAACGAATAACGCCGGAACGACCCAGTTCCACAAGGTCATGACCAGCCATCCCAAAGCAGCGACCGCGATCAATGCCAAAACTATCTTGGCCAATATCTTCAATCGGAAATTCATCTGTTTTCTCCTTAAATATTCAGGTCGTCATACACAGGCTGCAAACGCGTGCGCAAATGCAGCACCGCATAACGCTTGCGAGCAAGCAAGGTGTTGATGCTCACGCCGGTTTCCGACGCAAGCTCTTTAAAGCCGCGCCCTTCCAGTTCGTGGGCGATGAAAATGTCGCGTTGATTTGGCGGAAGCTCGTCGATGGCTTCCTGCAACGCCGCGAGCAGCACGGATCGCGCATAGGCCGCTTCGGGACCGCCGTCCTGCGCCGGGAGCGCGAGATCCAGCCGGTATTCGTCGTCGGCTTCATCGCCGGTCTCACTCAGCGGCTGCTCTCTTTTCTTGCGAAAACGGTCGATGATGCGATTGCGCGCCACCCGGAACAGCCACGCGCTGACCTGTTCTATAGGCTCGGGCAGCCGGTACGCCTGGACGAATTCATGCAGCACATCCTGCAGGATGTCTTCGGCGTCGCTGGGATCGTGCACACGGCGCCGGATAAAATTTCCGAGCTTCGAGCGCTCACGCAAGACGGTTGCGGTGATATCGTTGTCGCTTTCGATGATGTTCGGGCCCAGAGGCTTCGGCGGTTCCATACGCCTGATGACGATCCACAAACGGGAATATTGTGGCGGAACGAAAAAAAGCGGCGGCGCGGCCGCTTTACAGGAAAGAGTAGACGGTTTGCGAGTGAAGCGGGGAGAGGGAATTTGAAACGGCCGCGCGCCTCGATGGCGCGCGCCGTAACGTCTGACTAACTCGCGAGTTTCCTGAAGGTTTCCAGCACCGCGTCGCCCTTGAACGGCTTGACGATCCAGCCCTTGACTCCGGCGGCCTTCCCGCGTTCCTTCATAGCGGGGCTGCTTTCGGTTGTCAGCATGATGACGTTCACCGTCTTGTTTGCAAGCTCGCCGCGAATTTTTTCGACCATTGTCAGGCCGTCCATGTTCGGCATGTTGACGTCGCTGATCACGAGCTTGATGCCGGGGCTCGACTTCAGTTTAGCGAGTCCGTCGCGACCGTCGACAGCGGTATCGACATCGAGGCCATTCTTTCGCAAGAAACCGGCGACCTCGTCGCGCACGGTGCTCGAGTCATCCACTACGAGAATTTTCGACATGATATTTTCCTTTCTTTCCTCTAATGCAAATCGGAGCGGACTTGCTCGCTGGCCCTTAGAACAATTCGAGCTCGCCGCTGGTTTCCTCGGCCATGTTCACATCGGCGATAAAGTCGACAGGCGCATGCGCGCAAAAACAAACGGTTGCCCCAAGCTTTACCGATCCGCTGATGGTGATGGCGTAAGACGCAAGATAGTCAGGCTTTAACTCCTCAAGATAAGAGAGGCAGCGGGCGCTCAATACATAGGGGGTGGACATGCCGAGATCCGGGAAATATCGAAGCAGCTCCTGGTTCATCGCGCCACAGCAGAGATTGCAGGTTTCGAGCAATGCGTCGCGTAGCGACCCTTCTTCTACGTCCTTGACGAAATAGCCGCGTGTGCGTTCATCTTCGTCGAAATGAAATACCAGCAAGATCCGGAACTGGATGGATGAAATAGTAAGGAAAACGACATTTGAATCCCGCACGTTCATTGAGTTCTCGTCTCGCGCGAGCAGGACGATGTCGCAGGTATCCTCCGCTTCCTGAGGCAGCCTTGACCGGACCGCCTTCATGAAAAGACCTTCAATGCTCGCCTGTGCGTTGCTGCTGATCATGTTGCTGCCTGATGCCTAGTGAAGCCTTGATTGAAATTGATCCGCGAGCACTTCCACGCTGCTCAGCGACGCCGTGATCATCTTTCCGCCCGCCTGGATATCCTGGAAGGTCGCGGTGGTGGTCAGGTCGTTGCGATGCAGGCTGTCGCGGTAGCTGCGCGACAACTCTTCCGAGCGCGCCGCGAGCGTGCGCACTTCGCCTGCCACGACGGCGAAACCGCGTCCCGCCGCGCCCGCGCGAGCCGCTTCTATTGAAGCGTTGAGCGAGACGATCACTACATGCTTGACGATGGATGACAGCTCGTGATTCTTCGCGTGCATGTCCTGGTTCTGCGCCATGAGCGAGATCATCTGTTCGTGCCATCGCTCGAAAGTGGAGGCGAGCGCCTTGAGCCTCGACGCTTCGTCGGCTATTCGCTTTGCGTGATCGAGCCACTGATCCTTGTCGTCGATGGCCGCCGCGAGCGCTGCACGGTGTTCTTCCGAAATCGCGGATTGTCGTGCGAGATCATCGCGCAGTTGCGCAAGCTCCGCTTCGAGCACGCGGCATTCTTCATCGCGCTGGTCAGCCGATGCGCTCAGGCGCGCGAGCTCTTCCATTTGCGACTTGACCCGGGCCGCGTCTCCGGATTGAAGACGCGCAGCCTGCTTGACGATGTACAACTTGTGCAAGGACCAGGCACCGGCGGCGGTTACCGCACAACCTGCCAGTGCGGCCAGGAGATACTGTTCAATCACGATTCATCCTTCAGGGTGCGGTTCAGGCGGTGACAGCGTCGCTTTCGTGGTGAGCGCGTGACAAGGCGCTGCGCACCAGAATGCTGTCCGGCAGGCTCACGACTGTCTGGAACTGGCGGAATGGGGCGCCCGTGCGACTATCGGTGAAGCGCAGTTCGATACTGCCGTTCTCGCGCTTGAGAAAATCGCGCACGGCGTCCATGCCCACACCGCGACCCGATACTTCCGTCACCTTCTCGGCGGTGGAAAAGCCTGGACGGAAAATCAGATCGGCAATCGCTTCGTCGCTGGGTGTTTCGTCCGCGCCGATCCAGCCGCGCTCCACTGCAATGTTGCGAATGTGGCCAAGGGCGAGTCCGCGGCCGTCATCGCTCAACGTGATTTGAAGCGTATCCGTGTCGACGCTCATTTCAATTTCTATGGTGCCGCTGGATGCCTTGCCTTGCGACGTACGAACGTCCGGCGTTTCGAGCCCATGGTCCACCGAATTGCGCAGCAGATGCATGAATACGTTCTTCAGCGCGCCGCTGGCCTGACTGCGCAGCCTATGATCGTTGTTGCGAATGCGAACTACCGGTGCATCCTTGCCAAGTTCCTTTGCAAGTGACGGCAATGAATCCAGCACGCCTGCGAGCACCTCGCCAATGCTTTCAGTGCCGAGCAAGCGCAGCGTCTGATGCATCGCGTCGCGCATGGCGATCAGGTCGGCGGGGTTGCCGAGATTGACGGCCTCGAGTTGACGCAGGCTTGCCTGGATATGCTCGATATCCACCGTCAGATAGCGCTCCGCGTTGCTGCCGCGCCCTGGCCCTTTGCGGCCGAGACTCACCTCGTTAATATGCGCGTAGCGCTCGATCACATCGCGCACGCGTGCAAGTTCCTGAGCCAGGCCTTCCTGATCCCATTCCTGCGCGGCGTCGTCGCGGCGCAGCGCATCGTAGCTCTGCTCTGTCTCGTGCACGACGTCGGTCAGGTACTGAAGGCTATAAGTCCGCGCGTTACCCTTGATGGTGTGCATGTTGCGGAACAGTTCGGCGATTGCCGCGCCATTGGCCTGACGATGTTCGCGGATGATCCGCTCGT
The DNA here is from genome assembly GCF_001544455.2 of Caballeronia sordidicola. Classification (GTDB taxonomy): domain Bacteria; phylum Pseudomonadota; class Gammaproteobacteria; order Burkholderiales; family Burkholderiaceae; genus Caballeronia; species Caballeronia sordidicola. Next base: position 29,724 of record NZ_FCOC02000009.1, on the reverse strand, counting down.
TCTCGCTCACGAAGCCCGCCGAACTCTCGATGAACTGATGGAACTTCTCCTGATTGACCGCGAGGATCTCGCCGATCATTTCGAGCTGGCGCTTTTGTTCGCTTGTTTCAGCCGCGAGTTGACGCAGTTCGGTTACGTCGCGCACGCACAACATGAGGCGCACTATGATGTCTGTCTCGTCCGTGATGGCCGACCAGCTCAAATCGAGAATCTTGACGCGGCCATCGGCCATGCGCTTAGCGGTCTCGCGCACGAGCAGATGCTGGTTGAATTCGAAGTTGATGCTGTCTTCTCCGAGGCAGGCGTTGATTGCCGCATCGACTTGCGATCGTGCATCCACGCCAAGATCGGTATTGGTGAACACCAGGTCCATCAACTCTCGTCCGGCGATCTCGTTGGTCTCGAAGATGGCTTCGAGATGCGCCGAATATTCCGCATGAACGGTCGCGCCTTCCACCACGGTCAGTATGCCTTGCTGCATGTTTTGCAGCATTGCCTGGATATCCGCGGTCTTCTGCTTGAGCAACGCGGAGTTCTGCTGGATCTTTTCGATCATGCCGTTGAACGCCACGATGGAATGGCCCACCTCGTCCATGCGTCCCACCGGCACGCGGCGCGTAAAGTCCTGGCTAGAGGCAATCTCGCTCATCATGGCCTGCATGCTGCTGAGCGGTCGCGTGATCTGCCGGTACAGCAATGAACCGATGGTTGTCAGCAGCAAGACTGCTATGCCCGTGACTATGGCTATAGCGGTCGCCGTTGTTGCAAGCGTCTGGTTCAGCGCGGAGATCGCGTCATCTTTCTCGCGGTTCTTCTCCACGCGAAGTGTTTCGACTATGCCTTCGAGCTCGTCCCTGTACTGGGCGACGTTGGCGAACAAGTAGGCTTGAGCAAGCTCGGCCTTTCCTTCAGCCTTCATCTTGGCTGTATCGGCGATTGCCGAGAAATAGTTCTCGAGGCTGTCATTCGCTTGCGAGACCAGACCCACTTGCGCGTGGCTTGCAGCATCTCTTCCCTGCAAGGCAAGCGCCTGTTGCAGCGCGAGCTTCTTCGCCTTCAATTCTTCTTGCGCCTGCGCCACCATGTTGCCGTCGGGCGAATAGACGAGGGTCATGGTTGCCAGTTGCACGTCCTTGACTTGCGAGACCAGATCGGCCGATGCAAGCGCACTGGGAACGACGCCTTCCGTTACCTTCCTGACCTCGGCGGCGCCGGCGCGTGTCTGGTACACGGCATAGCCGCCTATGGCGGATAGCGCGACAAACATCAGGACCACCAATAGCGTGATGCGATGACGAATAGTCATTTGAGAACCCCCGGTCCAAACAGTCTTATCAGGCCTTCACTAAAGACAGGTTGTCTTTGTGAGCGATATGGTTATCTGAAGAGACTCGCATGGTGTGTCTCGAATGTTACCAAGCAGTGACTAAATAGAAGAAAAGCCGGGGTTTGATGAAAAGACTTTTTAGTCAGGGATTATTTTTGTTTTAAATGGAGAAAATTGGGAGGGCGGTCTAAAGTTTTACGAATGACGGCCGTTAACCACGCGCCGGCTATGGGCCTAAAGGCCGCCGGGATGATTGAGGAAGATGAAACTCATAATAAAGCTTTGAAATCGAAATAGCCAACGTTTGCTTTTAACCACGGAAAATTAGTGACCAATCATCTCGCAATATGCGCGCGATGCATTTAGTGCATGGCTTATAACCTGGATCTAATAATTACCGAAGAAATAGTTGCCCGGATCACGTGTGCAATCCGGCGCTTTACTCTCTGTGATTTGTAATGGTTTATCTTGAACGAATTGAATTGAGGTTTAGCGCTCAACGTGTTTCAAGGCAATGCAGCGCGTTCAAAGTGGTCTTTACCGCTTCGTTCCAGGGTGTGTGCGGTTCTTCACCTAGCACACTCAGCAGCGAAGCATTGTCCATGCGAACGGGCTCTCTCCACAGATATCCCATTTCGCGAAGCTCTCGAAATGTTTCCGAAAATGGAGCGATGACAGGTAAAGCCCACCACGGAAAAGCATAGACCTTGGCATGCGGCCGATCGACGGCGTGTTTGATCGCGCTGATCATGCGGGTGCCGTCGCTGTCCCAATGTCCCTGCATGTGATAAGTGGCGAACGCAGGAAGCGTGTGTTCTCGTTCTACCAGCCGCACCATTGTTTGCGCTACGTCCGGCACGTAGGCCCACTGATGTCCAGTGCCGCGTTTGCCCGGATAGAACAGGGTTCGCACCGGCTTACCCGGCTTCACCAGTCCGCTTGAGAACCAGCTATTGCCCGTACTGCCCGGTCCAAAGAAATCGCCTGCACGGACGACAAGACTGCGCACGCCATTTTCCGTCGCGTCCTTTAAGCGTCGCTCTAGTTCAACACGGATTGCACCCTTGCGCGTGACCGGATTCTGAGGCGACGTTTCGGTGAGCAATGGCAGCGCGTCGGGTCCGTAGTTATAGAGTGTGCCAGGCAGAAGAATTCTCGCAACTGAGGCTTGCGCCGCCGCGATGGTGTTGTCGATCATGGGCAATACCAGCGCCGCCCAGTTGCGATATCCGGGCGGATTGACCGCATGAACGATGAGCTTTGCGCCGCTCGCGGCCGCGATGACATCGTCGCGATTCATTGCGTCGCCTTGTCGCCATTCGAAACGTTCATCCCGCTGGGTCAGGTGCGCGGGTTGGCGATGCAGCGCGCGCACTTGCCAGCCATGCCTGGAAAGTTGACGCGCCACTTCTCCGCCAATTCCACCCGTGGCGCCCAGCACCAATGCGATTCGTTCGTTGCTCATCTTTGCCTCCTGGTTTTCAATAGCGACAATTCTTGCGCGAATCGTGATTAAATGAAATTGTCGAAATCGATAGATCAGGTATACATTTTTGTATGAACGAATCCGGACTGAGCTGGGATTTTTATCGTACGTTTCTGGACGTGCTGCGAGAAGGTTCGTTGTCCGGCGCGGCGCGCTCGCTAGGGCTTACGCAGCCAACAGTCGGCCGCCACGTGGACGCTCTTGAGGAGGCCCTCGGCTATGCGCTTTTTATTCGCACGCAACAGGGTTTAAGTCCGACGCAGGAAGCGCTCGCGTTGCGTCCGTATGCACAGGCACTGGAATCGACTAGCACGGCGTTGCTGCGCGCCGCATCGAGTCAGGGAGCAGGGGTGTGCGGCACCATTCGCATCACGGCGAGCGAGGTGATCACCGTCGAGGTCTTGCCGGCTATCGTGACGGAGTTGCACGCCGCTTATCCTGAACTGACGATCGAGTTGATGTCGTCCAATCGCATCGAGGATTTGCTGCAGCGTGACGCGGATATTGCGGTGCGTATGCAGCGGCCCAGTCAGGGCGTGTTGATCGCACGACGTATGGGAGACGTGGAGCTGGGCATGTACGCACGTAAGGACTACCTGGCGCGGCGTGGCAGACCCTTGCGGATCGGCGAACTGGAAAACCATGCGCTGATCGGTTTCGATAAGGAAACCGCGTTTATCCGTGGTATGAAAACGCAAATGCCGGAATGGCGCCGCGAGCTGCTCGCATTGCGTACGGACAGTGACCTTGCTTCGCTTGCAATGTTGAGGGCAGGATTTGGTATCGGCATTTGCCAGGTTGGTCTTGCCCGGCGCGATCCTGAGCTTGTGCGGCTTTTCCCCAAGCGGGTATCGCTCAAGCTCGATACATGGCTCGCCATGCACAAGGACCTGCGCGATAACCCCAGTTGCAAGATTGCTTTTGCGATCTTGGCTAAGGGACTGGAAAAGTATGTGCGTGGGGCTTAGCGCCCCTTGCGCACTTACTTCGACCCGGCCAGAACGAAGGCGTCGCTGCGGTCGGCAAGCGGCGCAATGGCGAGCAGCGCGTTGTTATTGACGGCGAGTATGCCCGTCAGCGTCCTGTTTGCATAAATGCAAGGCAAACCGCCAAACGTGACCGTGACGTCGTAGACATTCTTCGAACCGTGCGGCGTTGCGGTTCCGGTGAATACGCATCCGCTCGTACCGCGACCCGATACCGCGCCTGAGGCGGCGATTGTGACCGACACGGATTCACCGCCCTTGATCGATCCTGCCTCGGCAGTGTAGGTGCCCGCGATGGCGGCGAGGTTCGGAGCCAGATCGTAGGCCGCGCTGTATTGGGTCGTGAAATTGACTGGCGTGCTGCCTGAAGCGACGGGCGTAATCGTGCCGTTCAAGCTGCTTTGCGCCACGAACGAAAACGCGATGTTCTCAGGCGTCACTATATTTTGAGCAATGACATAGTTGCGCGCATCCGTCGACGTCAACGGGCCATTCGCGCGGCTTGCCGTACCCTGCACAAGACCCAGCGTGTTGGACGTCTGATTTGCGTACACAAAGTAGAACACGCCCGTATCGAGCACCACGCCGTTCACCACATCGCCCGCCGTGTCGGTGCCTTCATAAAAACCTTGCGCCACGCCGCCGGATGTATCGGGCTGGGCAAAGCTCACCGCTCCGCTGTTATCACTGCCACCGCCGCCGCATGCCGAAAGTGTGAGGGCCGTTAGTGCGCAGCAAAATAATCTTGTTTTCATTTGTGAGTGTTCTCGGATAGGTGCGCTAACAACCGGTTGTAAATCTTCTGTATTTTTCGGTCGCTACATTTACCATAAATCGACCGCGATTTCCTCGCTTGTTCGAAGAAAATCACTTGGCGGTGGCACCCGCGGGCGTACCCGTTTTTGGACGGCTTTTTAGCTGCTCGCGGGCTCCAGCGGCCGCTCCACGAGCGTGATTTCACGGGCGCTTCGCGGTGCCTGATAGAAAGGCGTCGTTGCCTTGAGCGCGTTCAGGCGAACTGCGGTTTGACCCAGCAGCCAGCCGGAATATGACCAGAACATCAGCATGGTCGATTGCCACATGAAGTCGTCGGTCAGGTTCTTGGCGAGCATGCCCAGGATCAGCGCGAACCCCGCGCGGAACAGCTGAGGATAAGCGTGGCGTATGGCGAAGAATTGATTGGCAAGGCACGTGAACACGGCAAGCTGGATAAGCAGTCCTATAGCGCCGACCTGTAGCAGCGTATTGAGGAAGATGTTATGCGCATGGGTTCGCACATTGCCATCCAGTTTGACAAGATCGTCCGGAATGACGCTTTCATATGCAAGCGATGGCAACGGCTTGCCAAAGCCAACACCCAACCACGGATGCGCCGGCACCTGACTCAAATAAAACGCCCATATTCTTGGCCGCGCGTCAGATGACATGGCGCGATTTACGCTGCTGGCAATACTTGACCCGGCGAGGACATGCGCTGAGTGCGGCAAGGAGGTTGGGCGGTCGGACGTGCTGGCAGTCACGCGCAAGGCGCTCACCGGAGGAACTGACAATGCCTGCGCCGAATTAGCCGTTGCTGCGTTCGCACGCAGATCCATGAGCCGCAGCTTGTTGCTGAAGCCGACAGCGGCCAGCGTTGCCACGAGCAGTGTGCCGAGCGCGGTCCATGCGCGCAAGCGGTCGTGCGGCGAACGTGGCCAGAGCAGTACCACGGCCACCACGGCGAGCGCGATCCAAAAAAAGCGGTTCAATGTTGCGCCACCAATGACCACGCAAAATGCAATGCCCGTAAGCCCTCGAAATCTCGTATTGGGATCGGAGATCATCGAGGCAAAAAGCGGAATGGCCATGAGCGCAAGCGTGCTCGTATGTCCAACGCGAGCATAAAAGTGCAGGAGACCCGGTTTCGGAATAGCGGGATCCAGGTCGTTGAAGAAGACAACGCTGGCGATCGCCAATATCAGGCAGGCTACCCACACCACTGTTTGTAATCGCCGTTTGTTAAGCGCTTCCTTTCCAATCAACCAGAAGCCGAAGAACCCGGCAAGCGGATAAAAGACTTCGTCGCGCCATGCGCCAAGGGACAATGCACGATCGAAAGACCACGCCGCCGACATTAAAGTCCACAGCGCCCAGGCACTTAAGGCGATCAACAAGGGTTGCGCGGGCAGCAAGCGCCTGCTTGCTTTGTCTCGCAAAGAGTTAAAGGCGAGCAAAGCGAGAATTGCGATGAGAACGCCGAGGCCAATGTATTTAACTGCGGTCATATGGTCGAACATGACCACGAAAAGCAGCACGGCACACACCGTGGACAGGGCATCCCCGGCCCAAGACTTCAATCTCAGGTTAACCATTGCGATGCCGGATATTTATAAATTAGGAGGAGGCGGCGCGAAATTGTACGACGCGTGTTGACGTTTTGGGTGGTTTGGCAGCGAGATATAGGGATATTTTTACCGGATTACAATTGTCGATCATAAAATCCGGGTTTTCTTACATCTCTTGAGCGAAGTACGGCTTGACCGGATCTTAGAGACCTTAATTAGACGCGCTTTCGCATGTATTTTTGATAAAGCGCGGAGTGGCAATGTGTGTCGAGCGCCCATTCTGGACGCTCGAGGCGCTGAACCGGTGTTAATTTCGCGGCTGGCCACCAAATGAATTCGTTAGCCTGCGAAATTTGACCAGCGTCGGGATTGGAGGCGCCTCGTGCTTACTTTGCAAGAATGGGCTTCGTTGCCTGGTTTTTCCCGGCTTTCGATTTTGGCGCCGCACGCTGCGGCAATTCTGAAAGCCGCATGAGATGACGCAGCGCCATCATTGCGCCAATTGCTTCCAGCACGGCAGCGGGCACCCACATGATGAGTCCGCCAAGGCTTTGGTCGAGTGCTGCCGGAACCGACGTGAATGCGCGGCCGCACAGCGTGAAAATTGGGTACAGGTCGTGACTTGAGAAAGTGATGACCGCCCCGACCAGAATCTGGGGCGTCATGGTGATGACGGGGGACAGCACACGCAAGCCCGGCCGTGTACGGCTGGGCGGATGCGGACGATGATCGAGCAGCATCCACCAATAGAGCAATCCGCTTATGGCCACTGACCAGTTCATGAACGTATAGATGCGCCAGTCGAGCATCGCAACGAATTGGACCGATGGAATCAGCCAGAACACCACCGATACGACAAAGGCTACCGAAATGAAGGTAGGGTTCAGCACGAAGGCCGCAAAGAGGCGCGCAGGACGGCGGTATTGCCAGCGCCGCAGCGCGCTGCGGCAACGCAAGGGCATTCCGGCCCTGAGCGCGCTGCCAGGGTAGGCGGCCATCAGGATCAGCGGCGCCAGGTGATGCAAAACGAGATGCTGGAGCCTGTGCACAAAGAATTCGTGCTCGGCGTAGTAATCGAGCCGCGTATGCAGCGCGATATAAAACATTACAAGGCCAGTCCAGAAAGCACCCTGACGGGTACGGCTGATCCGAATGCGGCGCGACCCGCGGGCAAAAAGCGCTGCCGTCACTGCGAACACGGCCACGAGCCCAAAAGAGGGTTCCCACGGCACGAGCAGATCGAATAGAGACATGGCAGCTTGAATTAAGTAAGGAAATCCGGGCGCGCCTGGACGCCTGTCCAGGCGACTCGCATGTTAGCAGTTGCGCGGATGGGGCGCTGGCGGCCGGGGAATCTGAACTTGGACTCGCGGTACGCGTGGAGAAATGCGATTCAGATCGAGCACGAACGACTCGGCCTGGAAGCGCGGCCGGCTAGTCCATCGCCAAGGAAAGACGAGCCGGGGAGCGCATTGAAGTAATCGACGCAAGATTTGCTTTTGCTTAAGCGCGTCGATTTGCCGCTCGGTTTGGACGTTACCTTTCAAAATGGCTTCGGCATGTTACCGAAGCCAAATGAGCTTACTCAAGCTGTCGAGCGCGTTGCTGAAGCAATCCGCGCAGGGAATACGGCAGACAGCACAAGCGTCACAATAATATTGACCGCCAGCGCAAGCACGCCGATATAGACCGGATACGTAGTAGCGCCCAGGTGCAAAGCATAAATTGGCTTGAGGCCTTGCATGAATACCAGTGTGGTGCCAAGACCTATACCCGCCAGCCAGCCGATAAACAAGGCGGGCAGCTTGAGCCAGCGCGTATAGAGCGAAAATACGACCGCCGGGAACGTCTGCAGGATCCACACGCCGCCAAGCAATTGCAGGTCGATCGCAAACTGGGTCGGCAGGAAAATGATGAATATCAGCGCGCCCAGTTTGACCGCCAGCGACACAATCTTCGCATTGGTCGCTTCCTGCGCAGGCGTAATGTTCGGCTGTACCAGCGGCTTCCACAAATTACGCGTGAACAAATTGGCCGAACCAATCGACATGATCGCGGCAGGCACCAGCGCACTGATCGCGATCGCGGCTGCTGCAAAGCCCACGAACCACGACGGGAACAGCTTGAGGAACAGCGCCGGGACCACGTCTGTTGGTGAAGTGACTTTCACGCCGGCGGCAATCGCCATGTAGCCGAGGAGCGCAATCAGGCCGAGCAGCAGCGTATAGGCAGGCAAGGCGATCGCATTTTGCTTGATCGTTTTGGCGCTCTTGGAACTGAGCACGCCGGTGAGCGTGTGCGGATACATGAAGGCCGCCATTGCAGATCCAAACGCAAGCGACGCGTAAGCGGTGAACTGGCTTGCCTTGAGCGTGATGCCGGTCGTTCCACCCTTGGCCGTGAAGAAATGATCGGCCGCGTCGAATACGGATGCATAGCCTCCAAGCTTGCTTGGAATGAGCCAGATCGCTGCGATCACCACGATATAAATCATGATGTCCTTGACGAAGGCGATCATGGCGGGTGCGCGCAGGCCGCTTGCATACGTGTACACCGCGAGGATGATGAACGCGATCACCAGCGGCGTTTCGCCGGTCACGCCAAGGCTCTTGATCACCACTTGCATGCCGACCAGTTGCAACGCTATGTATGGCATCGTCGCAATGATGCCGGTCAGTGCAATGGCCGCGGCAAACCAGCGCCCGCCATAGATACCCTGCACGAAGTCGGCGGCGGTAATGTGATTGTTCTTGTGGCAAGCCGCCCAGAGCCTGGGCATGACCGCGAACACGAACGGATACACGATGATCGTGTAGGGCAGCGCGAAGAAGCCATATGCACCGACTGCGTAGACGAGCGCGGGCACCGCGATCACCGTGTACGCAGTGTAGAAGTCGCCGCCCACCAGGAACCATGAAATGACAGCGCCGAACTGGCGGCCGCCGAGGCCCCATTCGTGCAATTGAGTCAGGTCGCCTGCTTTCCAGCGCGCCGCAAAAAAGCCCAGCACCGTGACCAGTGCAAAGAATCCCAGGAATACAAGACCGGAGGTCCAGTCGAATGTCGTCGGCATTATCGGACCCACCTGTAAATGACGTACAAGATCAGCGACGTCAGCGGCACCCAGAGCAACTGGTACCAATAGAAAAAGGGAAATCCGGCGAAAGACGGGCGCGCGTCGTTATAAAAGGGCAGCCACAATAGGGCGACGTAAGGAATCAACAGCAACAGCCTGCCGGCCGCGCGTTTTCCGGGGGAAGCGCTCTCTGAACTCATATCTATCTCCTGGGACCCGCTTCTTTTCGAACTGGAGCCGGAGTATTGGCGTAATTTCGCTCGCCGCCTTCCGTAGTAATACGTAGGGGCGCTAGTGACGCTAAAACCTGGGCTTGCAAGGCATATGCTAAGCCGATCTCCTGGACGTCAAGAGCGGAATCACCCTACGTAATACTACGCAGGCCGTGGGCATGCCAAAAGCCCTTGTCGTGGCGAAATGGCACAATTCGGGGCTGGACGGCGCTGTACGCCCAAACAAGTCCAGCATTCAGGCAGGAAAAATCAATGCGACTCTCTCTGCACGGGATGAAGCGAAAATGGCTGATTCTTGCCCTTTTGCCATTCATCGGAGCAATGGCCACGATTGCTATTGCCGTGGCTTTCCAGGCTCGCGCGCTGTCGAATTCGGAGCAGCGCGAAATTGCAGCGGCTTACCGCAGCAGCAAGGAAGTCGAACTCAAGAATTACGTTGCGCTTGCGGAAAGCGCGGTTGCGCCGCTCTACAATTCGGGCCGCGACGACGAAGCCACGCGCGCCCAGGCGCTGGCTATCCTGTCAAAACTGGAGTTTGGCAGCGACGGCTATTTTTTCGTCTACGACCTGCAAGGCAATTTGCTGATGCATCCCCGGCTCGCGCAACTCGTTGGCACCAACCTGTGGTCCATGCACGATCCTCATGGGGCGCTTACCATTCAGTCGCTATTGGCCAAGGCGCGTAGCGGCGGCGGTCTTGTCGAATATCTGTGGGAGCGTCCTTCAACTCACAAAATGGAATCGAAGCTCGGTTACGTGGTTACGTTCGACCGATGGGGATGGATGGTCGGCACCGGAATCTATCTGGACGATGTCAATATGGCGCTGTCGCAAACCGGTCGTCAGGCTTCGTCGAATATTCGTCACACGCTGTTCCTGATCGGGTTGATCGGTGCGCTGGGAATGGGGTTTATTGGCGCGTGCGGCATAGCAATGAACGTCACCGATCACCGCAGCTCGGACGCGCAACTGAAGCTCATGGCGCGTCAGGTCGTGCAATCGCAAGAGGCTGAACGGGGGCGCCTTTCTCGCGAACTGCATGACGGTATCAGCCAGATGCTCGTGTCCATCAAGTTGCTGCTTGAGTCCGCACTTGCGCTAAGGCCGGCCGACGCTGGCCGGGACGATCCAAGCGGACCGCCCATACAGAATGCATTGGCGCAGACTAACCGGACTCTTGCCGAAATCCGGCAGATCTCCCACGATCTGCGTCCGGCGATGCTCGATGATTTCGGCCTGGGCGCGGCGCTGCGGCAGCTAGCGCTCGAATTCAACGAAATGGGCAAGACACCGCATACGAACATCACGGTCAACGCGACGCAGAACGACGCGCATCCTTTACCCGATGCGGTGAACACAGCGCTATTTCGTGTCGCGCAGGAAGCGCTGACGAATATCCAGCGCCATGCAAATGCGGCCAACGCCCGGGTCACGCTGACCTGTACACCGGGGCAAGTGATCCTGACGATCGTGGATGACGGTATCGGCTTCGGTTCGGGCGCGGTCCAGTCGGACCCGCGGCAGGGTATTGGATTACGCAACATGCGCGAACGTGTCGAGTCTCTCAGCGGTACCTTCATGATCGAATCCAGACCCGGGTGGACTGGCGTGACAGCCGCGATCCCGGTGGAACTCACTTCAATCGCTTTGAGCCACGCGAGCACATGACAGGCACTATCGACATCCTGCTGGTAGACGACCATCAACTCGTGCGTGACGGGTTGCGACTGCGTCTCGATTCCATCGGCGGCTTCAGGGTGGTGGGCGAGGCGAGCAACATGCCGGACGCGCTCAGGGCTATCGAACGCCTTGCGCCGCGTCTGGTGCTGACGGATCTCAGCATGAAAGGCGGCAGCGGCGTGGCGCTTGCGCGTGAAATAAGGCAACGCCATCCTGCAATGCATGTACTGGTTTTATCGATGCACAACAACGCCGAGTACATGGCCGAAGCGCGTGCGGCGGGCGCGAGCGGATACGTGCTCAAGGATGCACCGGCGACGGAAATCATCGCGGCCATCCATACCATTCTCAGCGGCGGAACCTATTTCAATGATCATCTCAAGCAGGTTGCCGCAGCGCCCGTCAAAGGACACGTGACGGATCGCGGACGCTATAGGCAGATCGAGAAACTCACGCCGCGCGAGCAGGAATTGCTGCGCGATCTTGCAAACGGCTTATCCAACAAGCAGATTGCGGTTCTGCACGGGCTTTCCGTCAGGACGGTCGAGACGCACCGAATGTCGATCAGGCGAAAACTTGACATTGAGGGTCAGGCGGAATTGATCAAGTTCGCAGTCGAATTCTTCAACGCCTGACCCGGCGGCTTTCGTCACGAAGGTAGACTTTCCCGGTCGCCGTCGATATATTTGCAAGGATATAACGGTGGAGCGTTCAGGTGTTGAATAGCGCACAAGAAGCTGTCGGCGAAAAATTCGTTCTCGAATCCATGCGTCATGCCCGCGACAGGACGTGGGATGTGGTGGAGCGCGTTGCCTCGAAAATCCAGCCCGGTATGCTCGAGTCGGAAGCGGTAGTCGAATGCAAGCGCGTTCTCCAGGACATGGAAATGGAGCGGATCTGGCATCCCATCCTGATCCGTTTTGGAGAAAACACGCTGCGAACATTCAAGCAGCCTTCCGAAGGCGATCCACGGCTTAAGAACGACGACATCTTTTTTGTGGACCTTGGCGTGGTCTGGCAGGGCCATGAAGGGGATTCAGGGGCTACATTCGTTGTAGGCGCGGACGCCGAGATGCGCGCGTGCGCACAAGCAGCAAAGACTGTTTTCGACGAAGTCGAACACCATTGGCGTACAACCGGCGCGGGCGGCAAGGCGTTGTACGACTACGCAGCCGAACGCGCGCACGCGCTGGGATGGAAACTGAATCTGGATATCAAGGGACATCGCGTGAGCGATTTTCCGCACGCCATTTATAAGGCGGGCAAGCTCGGCGATTTCCAGCCGCACCCGGACGCCGGGTTGTGGATTCTCGAGATTCAGATTGCGCATCCAACTCGGCCTTTCGGCGCTTTCTACGAAGATCTGCTTGTCTAGCACGCGCGGGCGCAAAGACGTGCGATGGATCTCGACGGATAAACAGCAAACCCAAGGAAATCGATGTTCATTCGCCAGCTCGAGTATCTCGTCACGTTGGCAAGGGAGAAACATTTTGCGCGTGCGGCCGAGGCTTGCCACGTGTCCCAGCCCGCGCTGTCCTCGGCCATTCGCACCCTGGAAGCAGAGCTTGGCCTGGTGATTGTCGAGCGAACGCGGCGGTTCGTCGGGTTTACCGAAGACGGCGAACGGGTGCTCGGATGGGCAAAACAAACACTGGCGTCGCTTCAGAACATGCGGCACGACGCGTCCGCCGCGCAAGTGAAACTCATCGGCACACTGCGCATCGGGGCGATTCCGACCATCATGCCGGTGACAGCGCGCATGCTTGCGCCTTGCATGCGCGAGCATCCGGACATGCGCTTCGAGGTTCGCTCGTTAAGCTCCGACGCCATACTTCGCCAGCTTGACGAATATGAACTCGATGTCGGCCTGACCTATCTCGACGATCAGGTGCAAGCCGGTTTTAGCGTCCTGCCGCTCTATCTCGAACGCTATATGCTGCTGTCCCCTGCGCATGCCGGAAAGAATTCAAGCGCGCCTACGCAGCCGTGGAGCGATGTCAGCGAATTGCCGCTTGGGCTGCTTACTTCGACAATGCAGAACCGTCAGGTGATCAATGCTGCGTTCCGGCGGGGAAACGTACAGCCTCGCGTCGTGCTCGAGACGGATTCACTGCTCTCTCTCTATGCTCATATCCAGCACGCCGGTTTATACAGCATATTTCCTCACAGTTTACTAAGCGTGCTTCCCGTGGGCAACGCCGTGCGTGCGTCGCTCTTGCTGCCCGAACTGACCCGAGGCATTGGCCTGATTGCGCGCAACCGCAATACGCTGCCGCCCCTGGTCGCCGCCATGTGGCGCTCGGTCGAGCAACTCGACCTTCAGCGCGACTTCGACGCGCTAGTGCCGACTCCTGTTCAAACAACCTGAGCCAAGCCTTTAAAGGCCTGCAGCGCACGTTCGCGCGCGTTGATAACACGTGCTTATCACTTGATCCATCCAAACGATTGGACCCGCCGACGCGACTTCGCGACACTGCTCTTCGTCGACGTACCAACCTCATGTTCGACGAGGCGGCGCCTTACGCCAGAGGCGCCGGTGTTAATCAAATCAAAGTGGAGTGGAGACAATCATGGCCAAGGTTCTATGCGTTTTATACGATGATCCCGTTGACGGAATGCCGAAGAAGTACGCGCGGGATGACGTTCCCAATATCACGAAGTATCACGACGGCCAAACCGCACCCACGCCCAAGGCAATTGATTTCAAGCCGGGCGAATTGCTGGGCAGCGTGTCGGGCGAACTGGGCCTGCGCAAGTTCCTGGAATCGCAAGGTCACACACTCGTTGTCACGTCAGATAAAGACGGCCCGAATTCCACGTTCGAGCGTGAACTCGCCGACGCCGAAATCGTTATTTCACAACCGTTCTGGCCCGCATACCTGACGGCTGAGCGCATTGCAAAAGCGCCCAAGCTGAAGCTTGCACTGACCGCAGGCATTGGCTCGGATCACGTCGACCTGCAGGCTGCAATCGACCGTGGCATTACCGTTGCCGAAGTCACGTTCTGCAACAGCATCAGCGTGGCTGAGCACGTTGTAATGATGATCCTCTCGCAGGTTCGCAACTATCTGCCCTCGCATGAGTGGGTCAAGAAGGGCGGCTGGAACATCGCGGATTGCGTGTCGCGTGCATACGACCTGGAAGGCATGAACGTGGGTACGGTAGCGGCCGGGCGCATTGGTGCGGCTGTGTTGCGCCGCCTCAAGCCGTTCGACGTCAAGCTGCATTACACCGATCGCCATCGCTTGCCGGAGAACGTCGAGCGCGAGTTGGGCGCGACGTGGCATCCGACTGTCGAGTCCCTTGCTAAAGTCTGCGATATCGTCACCATCAACTGCCCGCTGCATCCGGAAACCGAGCATCTCTTCAACGAAGCGATGATCAACAAGATGAAGCGTGGTGCCTACATCATCAACACGGCACGCGGCAAGATCGTGGATCGGGACGCCATTGTTCGTGCGCTGGAAAGCGGTCAACTGGCGGGTTATGCGGGCGACGTCTGGTTCCCGCAACCGGCGCCGAGCGATCATCCGTGGCGCACCATGCCGCATCAGGGCATGACGCCGCATACGTCGGGCACGACGCTTTCCGCACAGGCGCGTTATGCGGCTGGTACGCGTGAGATTCTCGAATGCTGGTTCGCCAACGAGCCGATTCGCGACGAGTATCTGATCGTCGATGGCGGCCGTCTCGCCGGCGTGGGCGCCCACTCGTACAGCGCAGGCAATGCGACGAAGGGCTCTGAAGAAGCGGCCCGTTACAAGAAGGCATAACGTTACCGGCACGCCGGCCTCCATTGGCGGCGTGCCAGATTGCAAGGACGTTAGACCTTATGAACGAGCGGATTGCAAGAGCGGCGCCAGCCGTCGCTCCAACTCACTTCAAACAGGCACTATTTGGTTTTCTGGGCGGGACGTGCGCAATAGGATTGCTTGCATGGCTGGGGCATGTCACAAGCAGTCCCCTGGTGATCGCGCCATTCGGTGCGTCGAGCGTGCTGCTTTTTGGCGCGCCCGATAGCGCCTTTGCCCAGCCGCGCAATCTCGTCTTCGGCCATTTGCTTTCCGCCGCGGTCGGGCTTGCCATGTTCTGGCTGGCGGGACCGGGGATCTGGCAGATGGCGCTGGCTGTTGGACTCGCTATCGGGCTCATGCAGCTTGGACGCTGCATCCATCCTCCAGCCGGAGCTGATCCGCTTGTGATCATGTTGAGCGGCAATGCATCGGCGGGATTTTTTTTCGTGCCGGTGTTGGCGGGGGTTTGCGTGCTGCTGGTCATTGCGCTGGTCTTCAATAACTTCGTGCGCGGCCACCGATGGCCTCATAAGTGGTTGTAACTCAACCGAGTTGTATTTGATCAATGACGGCAGCGGCGCTGCCGTCATTCCAGAACATTCGAAATAATCTATTCCTCGAACCTGTTTCCCTGATTGCGCAATATGCGCAGCGCGCTGTCCAGATGTGCGCGTGCGCTTTCCGCGTCGCTTAGGCGCATCTGCTCGTAGGCATGCTGCGCCACTTCATGCGGTATGGGTTTGAGCGGGCGATTGCTTGCCATGGCCTTTAGTTGTACCTCCGCCGCGCGCTCCAGATAATAGAGATCGTCCCATGCTTCTGCGATGCTCGCGCCGCCCACCATCACGCCATGATTCTTGAGGAAAAGCACATCGGCATCACCCATTGCAGAAGCAATGCGGTCCCCTTCCGACGTGTCCAATGCCAGACCGTTGTAATGCTCGTCGACGGCGGTACGGCCATAGAACTTGAGCGCGGTTTGACCGAGCCAAAGCAGCGGCGGCCCTTCCAGCAAACACAGTGCAGTCGCGTTCGGCATGTGGGTATGGAACGCCGCCTTCAGGCGCGGTTTTGATCGATGCAGGCGCGCGTGGATAAAAAACGCCGTTGCTTCGGGCTTGCCCACGCCGTCAATCACATGTCCTTCGAAATCACAGACGAGAAGGCGCGACGCCGTCATTTCCGCGAACGCATATCCGTAGGGATTGACGAAGAACAGGTCGTCGTGTCCTGGTACGACCGCCGAAAAATGATTGCAAACGCCTTCCTCGAATCCACGCTGAGCGGCGAGCTGGAAACACGCCGCCAGCTCGATGCGCGCCCGCATGATCGCGTCGGAATCGAGCCGTATTGGTTTGGACGATTCGCTTGATGCACCGACTGAAAGCGTGTGAGCCATGATGGTTGCCGTGGAGTTTCAGTGTATTGAGTATAGCGAAGAGAAACGGATGGCTTAGGGCACTAATGCTCGCGCATGGCGTTTTACCATTTACGCCCCAACGCCTTTCTCAACCAGATAATCGATCAACACCCGCACCTTGGGCGGCAAAAACCTGTTCGGCGGATAAAGCAACCAGACCGCGCCCACATAGGCCTGCGCCGCCAGCGTCCAGTCATCGAGCACCTGCACCAGTTCACCCCGCGACAACGAATCCTCAGCAGTAAACTCAGGCAGGTTTGCAATGCCAAAGTCTTGCAGCGCAGCCTCAAGCCTCGCCCCCGCGTGATTCGCTATATAACGCCCGTGGACCTCCACGGTCGCTGCCTCCGAACCGCGGCGGAATCGCCAGCGATTGTCATCGGCGGTTTCGCCCAGGTACAGGCAGTCATGCTGCGCCAGATCGCGAGGATGCAGCGGTTTGCCACGAGCCTTCAAGTAAGCCGGCGATGCACATAACACCCAGCGAACCGAGCCCAGCCGCCGTCCCGCCAAACCCGGCGGCGGATGTTCCGTCAACCGGATAACAAGGTCGATGTCGTCATGAAGCGGATCGACCTCATGATCCGCGTAAAGCAACTGCAGATCGACATCTGCATACGTGCGCAAAAATTCCGGCACTAACGGATGAATCACGGTCTTTGCAAAAGCGGTCGGCGCACTAAGACCGACCTTGCCTTGCGGCCGCCCGGCAAGTGAGCCCGCCGCATCCACTGCGCCCGAAGCAGCGCTCAGCATGTCGCGGCAGTATCGAACCACCTGTTCGCCTGACTCGGTGACCCGCACCTTGCGCGTAGAGCGCTCCAGCAGTCGCGTTGCCAATGCTTCTTCAAGGCGCTTGATCTGGCGGCTCACGGTCGAAGGCGTACTGCCAAGCTGGCGCGCCGCCACCGAAAAATTACCGGAATCGACAACGCGCGCAAATACAGCCATATCCGGAAGCAACGCAAAGAGTTCTGTAGGGTTCATCGGTTGGTCGCCAGTGGCGTTGTGAAACGCACGGAGTTGGACGCCTGATTAATGCATGTGCGACACAAAAGCTGTGCGTCCGGACCCGATTATCGCCTTAAGCGCAACGCTCGACAATACGGACTCTTTCATAGAGGTCCGCCATGCCTAAGCAAGACCGCTTGTTATTGCTATCCGATTTGATGCTGCTATTGGTCGCCGTGGTATGGGGCACGAGCTACGGCGTCGTCAAGAACGCACTCGTGTTTTATCCGGTGTTGGGCTTGCTGACATTGCGGTTTGGCATGACGTTTGTCGTGTTGTCGCCGGCATTGCTCCATTTGCGTCACGCTAATACGCGGACTTTGCGCGGCGTGTTGATAGCGGGCATGTTGTTGCTCGGAATTTTTCTTTGTGAAACTTTTGGCGTGCTGCTCACGCGCGCCGCTAACGCCGCGTTCCTGATCAGCCTGTGCGTCGTGCTGACGCCGCTGGTGGAGTGGTTCCTGCTCAAGCGCAAGCCAGGTCGCGTGGAATGGGGCGCGGTTGCGCTCTCGCTATTGGGCGCGTGGTTGCTGGCGAATGACGGCAAGTTCGTCTTCAATCCCGGCGACGCGCTGATACTGGCGGCCGCGTTCCTGCGTGCACTTAATGTGTGCGTGACCAAGCGTGTCATGGGCGATTCCGCGTTGCCGCCATTGTCCGTGACAGCCGTGCAATCTGGCGTGGTCGCATTTGGTAGCGCCGCCGTGGCCCTCGTTTTCGCGCCAGGGCAATGGCAACATATCCCTGCTTTGGCGGACCATATACCGTTCTGGATCAGCGTGTTTTATCTGGTGCTTGCGTGCACGCTATTCGCGTTCTTCGCCCAGAACTATGCGATCAAGCGCAGCAGTCCCACCCGCGTTGCATTGTTGATGGGCAGCGAGCCCGCATTCGGCGCGTTGTTCGCGTGGCTCTGGCTTGGCGAAAGAATTTCAGTCATGGCGTGGGTTGGCGGTGGCTTGATCGTCGTGGCGTCAATGCTCGCGACAGTACGCTGGGGCAAGACCGCACCTGTCGAGCTATCCGTTGGAAGCGCTTGATCGCTTAACGATGCACCTCCAGCAAAAGATTCAGGAACGCTTCCGCGCTGCGCGTGAGAGGCCGCGCTTCTTCCACGATGGCGCAAAAGGGCATGGAATAAAACGGTGATCCGGGCAGGACCGCGAACTCATAACGGGGAGAAAGCTGCGCTGCATAGTGCTCGGGCAACAAGCCAACGTAGCGGCCGGTAGCGACCATCATGGCAACGGCCTCCAGCCCGCTCACTTCGAGTCCCTGTGTGAATCCCTGTGTCGCGAGCGCATCCTCGACGAACGGATGAGGCCTGTAAACAAGGGGTAAAACGCGCGTGTCTTCATTTGCACGAATTTCACCCGCAGCCGCCGGCCGATAAAACACGCGATGCGTCTCGGTAAAAAGCGGGTAATGCCGAAACGCCCGGATTCGTTTGTAAGCGCCACGAATGGCTATCTGCACGCGGCGTTCGGTAAGCGCCACGCCCAGGTCGCTGAACGTCATCACCGACAACGTCGGCCTGACCAATGGCGCAATCCGGTGCAACTCGCCCAGCGCTTCCGAAATGCGGCACCCCTCATGCGTAAGCACATGCTCCGACGTTCCCAGCAATAACGGCCCGGACAGGATTCCGCGTACGGCATCGACTTCCGGCTTGATGCGCTCCAGCGCTTCAAGTGCCTGCAACGCTACCCGCAGCGCGACTTCCCCGCCCTCCGTCAGTTGGAATCCTCCGGGACCACGCTCGCATAGCTTGAGCCCGAGATGCGTTTCGACCTCGTTGATATGCCTGCTGATCGACGCCTTGGACATTGACAAGGCGCGCTCCGCCGCCGCGAATCCGCTTGCTTGCGCCGCCGCGCAAAATACGCGCAGCGAACGCAAGTCGCGCTCGGTCAGATCCATTTTTTTCATCGACGCAGGCCCAAGAAGGTTTTGATTTCCGGAACCATAACAACGAAAAAATGGTTTTTCAAAACTTTTTTGACTACCTACATTTCTCCCCATCCATGCTTTTCAACGTTTTCGGGGAATCACATGATCAAGCTCGACCGCCGCAAATTCATCACCATGGCCGGCGGCGTTTCGCTCGCGATGGCCTTGCCCTCTTTCGCTTTCGCGGAAGGCGGAACGCTCGCGGACATTCGCAAGCGAGGCAAACTTACAGTTGGAACCGAGGCAGCTTACGAGCCCTTTGAATTCGTGGAAAACGGCAAAGTGGTGGGCTACGGTCACGACATTCTGGAATACATGGCGAGCAAGCTTGGCGTGACGCTCAACCAGGTCAACCTGCCGTTTCAGGGATTGCTGCCCGGCCTGATGACACACAAGTTCGACTTCGTTGCGACGAGCGTGGGCATCAACCCGGAACGCGCGAAGCGCTTTGCTTTCTCGGAACCGGTAGGCGTTGTCGATACGGTGCTGGTCGTGCGCTCCAGCGACAATGCCATTGCCAAGGCCGAAGACGCGGCGGGCCATGTGGTTGGCACGCAGATGGGTTCGTCGTCGCAGCCTATTGCGCAGGCTTTTGATACACAGCTGAAAAGCAAGGGCGCGGGCTACGCCGACATCAAGTTGTTCCAGGCATATCCGGATGTCATGGTCGCGTTGACAAACAAGACGCTCGATATTGGCATCATGCCGTCGAACATTGTTGCTGTGCTGATGAAGAAAGAGCCGGGGCAATTCCGCGTGATCGGCAAGATTGGCGAACCAAAAGTGCTTGCATGGGTCGCGAATCCGCAGGATCTGGAAATTCGCACGTTCATCAACACGTCGCTTACCGAACTGACGAAAAGCGGTCAGCTCGCGCAGATGCAAAAGAAGTGGTTCGGTTACACAATGAACCTGCCAACCAGTGGCTATCTGCCCGAAGGCGCGGTCTGAGGCGGAGCGCTGCATGTTTGCTTTTCTAGGCAGCCACCTTGCCGTGCTCGCGCCGTTTTTCCACGATGTTATCGCGGGTGCGGTTACGACGGTTTTGTCGAGCGTGGCCGCGTTTGCGCTCGGCATCCTGATTGGTGCGGCGCTGCTGCTCATACGCCAGCATGGCGGCCGCGCGCTCGCGTGGCTCGTGATTCTCTACGTCAGCGTGATACGCGGCACGCCCGCGCTGATCCAGATGCTGGTGGCGTACTACGTGTTGCCCGCGGTGCTCAACCTGAATATCTCGCCGCTACAGGCAGGCATTCTTGCGCTTGCATTGAACACGGCGGCGTATGTCTCCGAGATCCTGCGCGGCGCATTGAATTCGCTTGGCCGTGGACAGATTCCGGCGGCGCGCGCGCTCGGCATGCCCGCGTTTCAAGTGTGGAGGTACATTGTTTTCCCGCAGCTTTTTTATCGTTCCATACCGCCGCTGACCAACGAATTCACGATGCTGTTGAAAGCCTCCTCGCTCATGTCGATCATCGCGGTGCACGATCTCGCAACGGTCGCGCGAGATGCCACGCTGCAAACCAATTTGCCGCTGCAGGTGTTCTCCGCGACGGCGGCAGTCTACTTTGCCATTCTGTTTGTCGCGTCGTCAGCGTCGCGCGGACTCGAACGCCGTGTGGCGAAAGTGCTGCCCAATGTCCATTGATCTGGCTATTGTTCAATCGTCCATTCTTCCGCTTTTAAAGGGACTGAAGGTTACGGCTCAAGTTTGCGTCCTCGGTATTCCACTTGGCATCGTGGCCGGCACCATTGCCGCGTATTTCCGGGCGTCCGCGTGGCGTGTGCTGCGCGCAGTGGCGCTCTCCTACGTGGAGATCGTGCGTAACGTCCCTTTCCTGATACTCGTCTATCTAAGTTTTTTCGGATTGCCGAAGCTGGGCGTCTCCATGCCCGCGTTTGCCATCGGCGTGGCCGCGACGGCTTTTTACACGGGAGGTTACTTCTGCGAAATCCTGCGCGCCGCATTCGGCAGTCTGGCGCATGGACAGGTGCAGGCGGCGCGCTCGCTTGGGTTATCAGGTATTCAAGTGCAGCGTTACGTGGTGTTGCCGCAGATCTTCGGTGTTCTCGCGCCGGCTACCACCAGCCTCACGATCATGATGTTCAAGGACTCGTCCATATTCTCGGTCATGAGCCTGACCGAGCTGACCTATCAAAGTAACCTGCTTACCGCCGACACCTTCGCTTACGTTGAAGTTCTAGGCACCACCGCGCTCATCTACTGGCTGTGCAGCGTTCTGCTCGACGTGGCCGGGCAATGGTCGGAGCGTTACGCAACCCGCTACCGGCGCGTCTGATACTGCGTTCTTCCCGGCGTAGTCAAAACTCATCAATAAAGGATTCCTTATCATGGCAAAACCACTGACAGTTGCTCCGAAGACGGGCCACAAGACGCTGCTCTATTCCGAGCTGGCGATGGACCTCGACAATCTCGAAGCCGACATTGCCGTGCTTGGCATGCCCTACGGCTCCGCGTATTCTGCCGCCGATTTCACCAACGACCAGACCAACGCGCCAACAGCCATTCGCCAGGCCACCGACCGCGTGGTGCGCTCGCCGGGTCACTATGATTTCGATATCGACGGGCCGCTGTTGCAGGAACGCGCGGATATCCGCTTTGTCGATTGTGGCGATGTGATCGCAGACCTCGCCGCTCCGGGCAGCCACTATGAGCGCGTTGAACAGGTCGTGCGCAAGATTCTGGCGGCGGGCGCATTGCCTATCGTAATGGGTGGCGATCACGGCATTACTACGCCCGTATTGCGCGCGTTCGACAGTCTCGGCCCGATCACGCTGGTTCATGTCGATGCTCACCTCGACTGGCGCGATGAAGTGAACGGTGTGCGCGACGGTCTCTCCAGCCCGATTCGCCGGGCTTCCGAAATGAAGCATGTCGCAAAGATCGTGCAGATTGGATTGCGTGCGCAAGGCAGCGGCCGTCCGGAAGAATTCCGCGCAGCCAAGGCGTACGGCTCTGAATTAATCACCGCCTATGAGCTTCATGATATTGGCATGGACGCGGTACTCGCGCGCATTCCCGATGGCGGCAACTACTACCTGACCATTGACGCCGATGGTCTCGATCCTTCCGTCATGCCGGCCGTTGCGGGTCCTGCGCCGGGCGGCGTGACGTTCCTGCAAGCGCGCAAGCTGATTCACGGTCTCGTGAAGAAGGGACGTGTGGTGGGCATGGATATCGTCGAGATTCAGCCTGAGAAGGATGTGAACCAGATCTCGTGCATGACGGCCGGGCGCCTGATTCTGAACCTGATTGGCACGGCTATCCGTGCTGGCTATTTCGACAATCGCCGTTAATTCCGTCAACGGCCCCTAACCGAGATTCATCTGCTGAGAGACATCATGGAACACACTCGCATTCGCCCGTTCAACACGAAGGTCACGTACCCTGAACAGTCGCTCGATAATGATCTTGCACAGGCCGTTGTGGCCGGCAATATGATCTTCCTGCGCGGACAAATTGGGCAGGATCTGGAGACGTACGAGTCGGTTGGTATTGGCGACGCGGCAGCGCAGGCTGAGAAAGCCATGGCCAATGTGAAGATGCTGCTGGAAGAAGCTGGCAGCAAGGTCGAGGATATCTGCAAGGTGACAATCTACCTTACCGATGTGCGGTATCGCGAGGCGGTGTATCGCGTGGTTGGACGCTGGTTGAAGGGTGTGCATGCGGTATCGACGGGTCTGACCGTGACCGCGCTTGCGCGTCCTGAATGGCTGGTGGAGGTCGATGTGATCGCGGTGAAGTCCTAAGCATTGCATGGACCGCAATTGCCCGGAGACGTATTTTTAAAGCCATCTCCGGGCAATTTAGCCGCCTACGTGGATTTAGCGCCTTTGCGCAGGTGTTGCACGAAAGACAAGGACGAGTCCGGCGAGGATCGACCCCATTCCGGCTACGCCATCGGGCGCTAGGCGATTACCCAGAAACGCGTAATCCATGATCGCCGTAAATACCGGTACGAGATAGAACAGGCTTGTCACGTCGACCAGATTCCCGGCACGCACGAGGCGGTAGAACAACAACTGCGCGAATACCGATATCACAATGCCGAGCCAGAGCAACGGCAGGAGCAGTCCTGTATTCAACGCGATGCTCGACGGTTGCAACGGCAGCAACATTACGCAAAGCATCAGGCTAACCGCGTTCTGCAAGGGCAGTACGTCGATGGGTTGTTGTTTCACGCGCTTTTGCAAAATGGCACCAAACGTCATGCAACCCAGCGATGCGGACGCGAACAGCAGTCCCACGATTGGAAAGGATCCGACTTTTCCCGCCCCGAGCATCACCAGGCACAGGCCACTCAACGCAAGCAAGAGCCCGCTCACACGAGAGGTCGTCCAGCGCCGTTCCACAAGCAACAGCGTCAATACGGGCTGAACGCCAAGAATGGTGGCGAGCACACCAGGCGTTATTCCGTGGTTGAGCGCGAGCAAATAGCAGGTGGAATAACCACCGGTCAGCAGGCCACCAGTGAACGCAACTTGAAGCCTTGTTCCTGGCGCGGGCAACCATCGCCCACGCCATGTGCCCAAAGCCGCGAGCACGGCTGAAGCGAGCGCGAAGCGCAAGACGAGAAAGGGAAGGGCACTGGCATGCTGGAGTCCCGTTTCCGAAACGATCGCCCCGCTACTCCAGAGCAACACGAAGAGCGCCGTCGAGCCATAGGCCGCGAGGGCTGTTTTTATAAAGACCATGATTCATTCACCTGTCGAGGGAATAGATAACAACGGCGAACACAGTCACGCCGCCACGGCACGCAAGGTGCGGCGGTCGAGCCGGTTACCGCGGATTCAGTAGCTGATAATCAGCCGCAAACGCGCGTGCGCGGAGGCGCTACCGCGCCTGGGGTAACAGCGTTCGGAGGCGAATTGGGAGGATTTGCAGCAGACGCGACAGGTGGAGAAACAGAGGCCGCAAACGGACGGGCAGTGCGCACGCTGCCGGACATCGAGTTGAACTCGATTCCAGCAAAGCAGATGTGCGCGGGCCTGGTCACGAAATTCAATGAAGATTTTGTTATTGCGTAAATGCAAGATTACCGGTTAGCAATGCATTGTGCAATGCCTGGGTTATGACGAAATAAGGTTTGTCCTGTGGCAGATCACTGAACAAAGCTGATCTGCACGAGCTCATGCTTCGCTGACCGCTTCCGCGGAAACGGCGCTAGACACAGGCTTCTCCGACGAAGATTTCACGCGGCTGATCCACGCTGCGGCAAGCACGACAAGAACAGTCGCAAGCCAGCCATTGGTCCCGTAGCCTTGAATACTTCCATTGGCATTGCTCGACAGCAACAAGCCTCCGAGCCACGCACCGCAGCCGCTGCCAAGCGCCTGAAGTGCACTGTTCGTGCTGAGGAATGCGCCACGGTTGGCGGGTGCGGGAACAGTCGTAAGCAGCGCCTGCATGGGAACCATGCGGCCCGAAACTGTCACCATGAATACTGGGAAAAACAGTAACAACGCAACGTACGGCAGACTCGGCAAATGCGTGACAAACAAGATTGGCAGCAGCGAGACAGCGACCATCACGCGAAACATCTTGCGGCTGCCGTAGCGATCGGAAAGTCGGCCGATAAAACGCGATGTGAAAAACGTCGCCGCGCCGCCGCCCATGTAAAGCCATGACAACTGCGCTGGCTGGACGCCGTGATTGGCGACCAGTATGGGCGATATGAACGGAATCACCAGCATCTGCGAACCCATGACAACAAAGGTCATCGCAAATGCGCTCATGTGACGTGGATTCGACAGAAGCCTCCATAGCCCCGGCAACACGCTTCGCAATGCAGGCTGTTGCCGTCCCAGATGTTCGGACAGCGCGGGCACAATGCGCATGCTGCCAAGCCAGATCAATACCGAAAGCGCCGTCAGCAGGATGAATGGCGTGTACCACCCGAACCGCGCGCCAAGCAGGATGCCCGCAGGGACGCCGGCTACCGCCGCGAGCGAAAAGGCCGTCATGATGGTGCCGGTCGCGGCGCCTCGCCTTGCAACGGGAATGACGTCGCTGACAATGGCCATTACGACCGACCCCAGCATGCCACCCGTAATGCCCGCGAACGCGCGCGCGAAAAGCAGGATGGAGAAGCTTGGTGCAAGAGCGCAAGCAAGGTTCGACAAAGCAAACAATGCATATACGCCCAGCAGTAACCGACGACGATCGAAGCGATCTATATACGTCGCGCCCAACAGGCCGGAAAGACCCGAACACCATGAGTACGCCGAAACCGCGGTCGCAAACGCGGCAGGGGAAATCTGAAAACTCCGCATGATTTGCGGGCCAAGCGGCATCATGACCATGAAGTCCATGATGATGGTAAATTGCGTCAGCGCGAGCAGCCATAGCAGACGCCGCTCCCGAGTTGTATCCAGACTATACATAGCCATCCTGATTATTGTTTATTGCGGACCCGGCGCTGTTTATTCCTGTCTAGTCGTCGATTGACTCATGAACCGCCACCGCTCCGCGTTTCCAGTAGCTGGAAGCACGAACGCGGGTTTTATCAATACCGCGTTCCGTGCACAGATGCTGGCGGACCGCGCGAATGACGCTCGATTCACCCGCCGCCCACACATAACCTTCGCCATTGGGCAAATACATTTCGCGCAGCGCGAGCAACAGCGCGCCGCCTGGGAAATCGGATTCGCTCCGGTAGCGCCACTCCGCGTACAAGTCCGTTCTTGTATCGAACTCGATGCGCGCGGAAGGGTCCTCGACTTCTATCAACGCTGCAACCCGCGTTCCCGCAGGCAACTCTTCCAGGCGACGTGCGATGGCGGGCAGCGCGGTTTCGTCGCCAATGAGAAGATGCCAGTCGAAGCCCGTGGGAATGGTGAACGAACCACGGGGACCTCCAATGCCAAGATACTGTCCAACCTGTGCCTGGCTCGCCCAAGTCGCCGCGGGCCCTGCTTCATGCAACGCGAACTCGATATCCAGTTCGCGTGCTTCCCGATCAAAACGGCGCGGTGTGAAATCTCGCGCGACGGGTCGCGGCTGGTCTTCCGCGAACACAGGACCGTTCGGACCGGCGCTGGGCAACGCGGGTTTGTCGTCGCCGGGAGACGGAAAGAAGACCTTGATATGGTCATCGAACGATGCGGATTCGAAGTCGTGAAGATCTTCGCCGCCGAGCGTGACGCGCACGAGATGGGGCGTCACCAGATGAACCCGCTTGACCTGAAGCAAGCGGAATTTGAGTGCGTGGCGAACGCGAACGACCGCCAGATCAGGTCTGTTTTGCATGCTGTCTTTCCTTGAAAAGTGCGGGTTGGTACAAGGCTCAATCAAGCTGGATCGCTCGCCGCCTTGCCTTCTATTTCAGCCGTGGCGCGCATGAGAATGGCCGCGATCCGGCGTTGCTCGTCGGGGCTTGCTTCTGTTCGCATCAGCAGCGCATGTTTCAGTGCGCGGCGAGCCTGGATGAATTCTGGCAGCCACGTGTTGCTGTCGTTGCCTTCGCCGTTTTCATCGGGCGCCTGGCCTGCAAACGCGCGGCGCACCGAATCCATCTTGCGGGCAAAGTGGCTTAGCTTGGCGAACATGATGTCGACGCGCTCGCGGTTGGCCGCCAGATGCTCACGGCCCGGTTCCGCGAGTGCATAACGCTTGCGGTTGCCTTCCAGTTCGACGGTCGCGTAGCCAAGTTCTTCCAGATAGGTCAGCGCCGGATAGACCATGCCCGGACTCGGCGTGTAAAAACCGTTCGAGCGGACTTCGAGCGCCTTGATCAACTCGTAGCCGTGGCGCGGTTGCTCGGCGAGCAGGGCGAGCAGAAGCAGTTGCAGGTCGTCGGATGTGAATTTTCGGCCTCGGGGCATGCCGTCCTCGCCGCCGCCGAATCCGCCACCACCGGGGCCGCCATGGCCACCGAAGCGGTCGTCGTTATGATGGCGATGATGGTGGCGGCCAATCGCGTGCCAGAGCGAATGCAGGGCGGGGTGGCCTTCAAAAATCGAGGAATCGTATGCGCGTGTGTGATGGCGTCTCATCGTGGAACTCCGTGGATTATCGTAAAACAGATCTTAAGATATATATCTTAAGATAGCGTGTCAACGGTTTTTTTTGATTTTTTGGTAGTCCGGTCGTCCTTCCCACGCACTCGAAGAACATGCATTGCTTAGGCCATAAAGCCTCATAACCATATGGGAATTGAATAATTCTCAAGGCGCACGCGCATCGATACTCTGGGCGCTGGTTTTGTCCATGAGGGTCGATGCATATGGCTGGTTTCGAAGCTTTCGCCGCGAGGCGCCGCGCGTTGCGCTTGTTGGGAGCCGCCCCGGCGATGGCGGCAGTCGGTGTATTGGCGCCGTTGTCAGTAAGCGCCGCCGCGCTATCCTCCGTCACGCTAGTCCTAGGCGATCAGGCGGGCGGCACGCGCGCGCTGGCCGAGGCTGCGAAAGTGCTCGATGGCACGCCGTACGCGTTCAAATGGGCCAATTTTCAAGGTGCGGCGCCGCTTTTCGAAGCGCAGCGCGCCGGCGCGGTCGATATCGCTCCGGCGGGCGACTTGCCCGTGCTGGCGGCGGCTGTCGGCGATCCCACGCTCAAGATCGTCGCGACGCGGGTGGGCTCCGGGGCGCAACTGGGCATTCTCGTGCCTGCAAATTCGAAGCTGCGCAGCGTCGCGGATCTCAAGGGACGCACGGTGTTCGTATCGTCGGCGCGGGGCAGCATTTCGCAATTCCAGCTCTATGGGGCGCTCGCAGAGGCAGGGCTTTCGCGTGACGATGTATCGGTGCGATTCGTGTTGCCGGTCGATGCGTTCACTGCGTTTGCTTCTGGCAGTATCGAGGTATGGGCGACCTTCGATCCGTATTTCGGCACTGCCGTGCAGCACGGCGCGCGAGTGCTGCGCGACGGGACCGGGATAAATAGTGGATTGGGGTTTATTACGGCGTCGGGCGAGGCGGCAGCAAATCCATTGAAGCGGCTTGCGATAGCGGACGTGCTGCAGCGCTTCCAGCGCGCGGGTGACTGGGCGATTGCCAATCCCGATGAATACGCGCGTGTGTATGCATCCCTGACGCGCCTCCCGCTCGATGCCGCTAAAACGATTACCGCGCGCTCCGCGCTGAAGCAGCGCTTCGTCGCCGATGGCGATATCGTCGCGCTGCAAAAGGTGGCGGATAGTGCGTTTCGCGATGCCATCCTGCCAAGGCGGATCGATGTCCGGGCGATATCGGATACGCAGATAGCGAAGGCCTGAAACAGGTTGCGAGGCGTGGACGGTGGGAGGGTTGGCGGTCCACGCTCAGGGTTTTGTCAGTCCAGCAAGTCCGGTTCGGCTTCCACCAGCCCTTCGTACAAGCTCTGGAATGAAAACAGCGCGCCGCCGGGACGTCCCACGCGCTCGTGCGTGAGCGCGGCGACTTCGTGTGGAATGGGTTGAGGCTTGCCCGCAGCCTCCGCCAACAGTTGGGTGTGACATGCGTTATCGAGCGCGAGATACCACCATGCGGCGGCTTCCACTGTCGGGCCTGCGGTCAGGATGCCGTGGTTTTTCAGTATCACAGCCTTGCTCGAACCGAGTGCGTTGGCAATGCGGGCGCCTTCTTTCGTGTCGAGAACGACCCCCTGGAAATCATCGAATAGTTCGTGATCCTCATAGAATGAGCACGAGTCCTGCGTCAGCGGATCGAGCTTGCGGCCGAGTGTCGACCATGCCTTGCCATATAGCGAATGGGTGTGCGCCGCCGCGACAATGTCCGGGCGTGCTTCATGAATCGCGGCATGAATGGCAAATGCGGCCTGATTGACCGGTCCCTTTCCCACTGCGATCTCGCCCTCACTATTCACGAGCAGCAAGTCGGAAACGCGCATGCGTGAAAAGTGCCGCCCTAAAGGGTTGACCCAGAAGTGATCGGTCCATTCAGGGTCGCGCGCCGTGATGTGACCGGCGAGGCCCTGGTCGAAACCATATCGGGCGAACAGGCGGAATGCGCCCGCTAAACGCTCGAGACGATGCCGGCGTTCTGCCGCGAGCGATGCCGGGGGAGGGGCTTCGTCGAACCAGAATTTGCGGATGGGTTTGGTGTGGAGCTTGAGGATGGAGGTGGCGGGGAGGGTGCTCATTGGTGAATGTCCTTGGGCGTTTGAGCCGGGGGCGGCTGTCCGGTGGATCTACTCAAAGGCTAACATTCACTTATTCTTCGGTTAAATATTGATTGCAGATAACCATATCGGATGTGCATGATTTGAGGGTGCATTTGAGGGGCGCTTCCTGTCGGTCGGAGCTTTCGCGCGGTTTGGTTTGCCTGATTTATTTAGCACTGTTAGCCACTATCCGTGGCGGGACTTCATTTCTTTTTTCAACGGCGAAAAAGAAACGAAGGGCGTTTTCAAGGTACAAGTGCAACACCTTTGAAATAGGATATGTTGCATGGGACAAAGCTATGAACAACTCAGTG
>NZ_FCOC02000008.1 GCF_001544455.2 Caballeronia sordidicola | reverse complement strand
GGCGTTTTCTTTGCTTCGTTTCTTTTTCGCCGTTGGAAAAAGAAATGAAGTCCCGCCACGGACAGTGGCTAACAGTGCTAAAGAGGACCAACGAACAGGGACCGCGCGCAGGCGCAAAAAGCAGGACCCCCAACGGCCGACGACCAACGACCCACAACCCACCAACCCCCCGGTCTACCCGACCAACTCCCCCTGCGCATTCTGCAACCGCCGCGTAGCAAAATCCCTCTTGGCGATGGCCGCCCCACTACGTGCTGCACGCCAGCGCTGCAACGCTGTCCCTTCCCGATGCAGAAAGCGAGCCCGCCCCAGATTAACCCACCCCAAACACGCGCCATGCCCCACGACCATCAGCCACATCAATGCAATGCGCCGCCGCACCCCGCGATATTCGTCCCGCACGACCAGATGCAGGTTATACGACTCGTTCTCGATCGCAACCCAGCTCCGGCTACCCCGCACCGCACGCGAATCTTCATCGAAACGCTGCGCCGGATAATGATCCACTTCCACAGCCGGATCGTAGACCAGACGCCATCCCGCACGCCGCACCGCCGAAGCGAACGCCATGTCGTTGTTGACCTGTGCGCCCGTTCCGCGCAAACGCGTATCGAAGCGAATAGCGCCGCCGCGAATCGCACTCACGCGATAACTCATGTTCGCGCCCTTCAGGAAATCCACGTCCCGCGCCGCACCCACGCCCAGATGATGATTGCCGATCGCGCGGCCCGGAAACTGCCAGCGGCCAACATCCTGCTCGGACGCATCAAGCGTCTCGCCATGTTCGTGCACCCAGTCGCGGCCACCCACGCCACCAACATCCGGCGCGTCCGCGAAATGCGTTTCAATGCGCTGCAGCCACGCCGGGCGAGGCGCGGCGTCGTCATCGGTGATCGCGACAATGTCACCCGTGACGGCATCCAGTCCTGCATTCAACGCGGCAACCTGGCCGCCCTGCGACACCTCCACCTTCACGAGCGGCAAACGCGCCCGCGATTTTTCGATCGCGAGCCAGGCTTGCGTCTCTTCATCGGCGCCGCGGCACACGACCAGAACTTCATCGGGCGCGCGCTGCTGCCGCGCGAGCGCATCAAGGCACCGGGCGAGATCCGAGGTTCGACGGTACGTGGGTACAAGTACAGTTATTTTCATTTTGCAGGGCGAGTCCTTCCGGGGTGTATCGGCGAATATAGCCGCGCGCGAGCGAGACGGTGCGCATGCTGCGCGAGAGGCCCTTCGGTCCATGTGCGCGCAGGTTGTGCAGCAGGTTGTGAGCCACGGCCAGTGTCAGGAACACGGCCGCCTTCGTGCGATTGCGTTCAAACCAGCGGTAACGCTTGTGCGTCACGTAGATGCGCGAAGCCTCCACGAACGAGGCGTAGTACTCGCGGTTCACCATCGACGGATAATGGCAATTGAACACTTCAGGCAGCGTGCGGACCGCGCATTTTCCCTGCAGCGTGGCGCGCATCAGGATATCGACTTCATCGTAGCCATAGATGAGATGTTCGTCGAAACGGATCACCTTGAAAAGCCAGGCCGGAAACACGGCGCTATTGATGACCACGGTGTTGTGATAGTCGCCGGCCTTATAAGGCCGAGACTGAAAACCTAGGAACGTGACTGCATTCGCGAAAATCCGCGTGCCGTGATTCAGTTCGTAACCCGTAATAATCAGTTTTTCCGGATGCTGGCCGCCATTCTGGAGCGACTGCGCCGTCCGCGCGAGGAAGTCAGCGGAGAGGGTAGCGTCGTCGTCAATGAACGCCACGTGCGTGCCGGTGACAGCGTCGAGCGCGTTGTTGCGGTTTGCGCCCAGTCCGCGGCGCGGTCCCTCGAGAAACACAACTTGCGGAAACTCGGAAGTCACCATCGCGCGCGTGTGCGGTTCCTTACTGTCGTCCGACACAATGATCTGATGCGCCGGATAAGTCGACGCTTCGACCGAACGCAATGCCCGGGCGAGGTCCTCCGGCCGGTCGCGTGTGCAGATGCAGACCGAAAAGCACGGCGCGGCAGGCTGACTGGATTCGTGAGAGGTGGTGGCCATTTGTTTCCCCGGCGTTTTTGTCGTGTGCCGCGCATGCACGGCGCGGCGTGATGCGCTATTTGACTTGCCGCAGAAACATGCGTCTGTGGGACATCGAACATCGGATGGCGCAACGTTGCGGGTTCCCAGCAGGTTTTTACGCTCGTGGCGGAAAAATCAGGGCGGGGTCGAAAGTGTGTGTGCGGGCGCACTGAATGAACGTCTTACAAAACGTGTAATACGCCCACAACTTAATACCAACGCTCTTTCGGGGCGCAATGCTGAGATGAAGCCTGTAACTTTCAATGACTGTTTTGGCTGGCTGCACGCGGGCGCGTCGTCCGCCACACGAGGGGTTGTACTGTGCCAGCCGTTCGGCCGTGAGGCAATGTGGGTACACAAGGGCTGGCGGGTGCTGGCCGAGCAGCTTGCGGCGGCTGGAACGCCCACGCTGCGCTTCGATTACGCCGGCACCGGCGACTCCGCCGGCGAGTCCGAGGATCCCGGCGCGGGCAAGGAGCAACTCGAGCGCTGGCTGCAAAGCATTCGCGCAGCCGTGGCTTTCCTGAAACAGACCACCGGCGTAACCGAGGTCGCGCTGTGCGGATTGCGCCTTGGCGCAACGCTCGCGGCACAGGTCGCGGCCGATGAGAATATACGTGAGCTCGTGCTGCTCGCGCCGGTCCTGTCGGGCCGGCAATATCTTCGCGAGTTGCGCCTGCTGCAGCAGAACTGGCTTGAGACTGGCGGCCTTTATGTCGAACGGGCGCCGGCCGATACCGATTACGCTGAAGTTGTCGGGCATCGCCTGATGGCTTCCAGCGTGGCGAAATTGGGCAAATTCGAGTTGTTGCGCGATGCCCGGCTTGTGGAGCATCCGCCGCGCCGTTTGCTCGTGCTCGATTCCTACGATCCCGTGCGTTCAAAAAAACTCGTCGATGCCTGCTCGGCCGCCGGAGCGGACGCGGCCCTCGAAAGCTTCGACGAATGCAGCGCGTTCATGCAGGAATCCGGCGTGACCGAAACGCCGCGCGAGACAATTGCGCGCATTGTCGAATGGCTGGGCCCGCCCGCGCTTTCAAGCGCTGCGATCGCGAAGAACCCACCAGCCGCGATGCTCATCGATAACGGCGTGCGCGAAACGCCCGTCATCTTCGATAACGGCCGCTTGTTCGGGATTCTTTGTGAGCCGTTAAACGGCACGGCGTCGCGCCGCTCGGTCATATTCGTGAACCCGGGAGCGACCCATCGCATTGGTGACGCCCGCATTTCCGTGACGCTTGCGCGCCGGCTTGCACGCGAAGGTATTGCGTCCCTTCGTTTCGACGTCGGCGCACTCGGCGACAGCGCGGCGCCCGTCGATCATCGGCCGCTCTCCATGCTGTTTAGCCGCAGGAACGTTGACGACGTAGTGGCGGCGGCCGGGTATCTGGCGTCGCGCGGTCTGGACGAGGTTTCGTGCTTCGGCGTGTGCTCGGGCGCTTATTTGTGCCTGCACGCTGCAACGGTCAGTCCTTACATCCGATCGCTGACGCTGGTGAATACGCCCAGGTTCAGTTCCCCCGAAGATCCGATGCTGCCAGCCGGCCAGGAAAATCGTCCGCGGACCGCGACCAGCACGTTCGTCCGTTCTTTTGCGACCGCTCACAAATGGAAGCGCGTCTTGCGTGGTGAGCGCAAGATCGCCCCAATCGCACGTGAGCTTGCACGACGCATGCGCACGCGGTTCGCGGCGAGCATGGCGTATATCGCGGAACGCACAGTGGGTGTGGACACCATCGGCTCGCGCGTGCGGGCGATGGTCCGCGGCCTCGGTGAGCGCGGCGTCAAGGTGCGTTTCATCTACGGTGAAGCCGATGCTGGCCTGGAAGAGTTCGCGGTGTTCTTTGGCGCGGGCGGCCGGCGCATGCGCAAGTGGCGCAACGTGGAAACGATTCATCGCGGGACGCTCGATCATGCGTGTTTCTCTTATCCGGCACGCGAAAGCCTGATGGTTTCGCTTATCGATTTTGTTCGTGACGCGTCGCTGCAACCTGCGGAGTCCGAACGCCGGCGGACGCGTTTGCTTACCGTTGTGCCATCCGTTCACCGCCGCACACAAGGTCGCGAGGAGCGGCATGCGGACATTCTCGAACCGCAGCAAGCACAGCGAATGTAACGAATTGCAAGCCGCCCTCGGGTACGTACGTATTCGCACAGACCCCGGGGGCGCTAGGGATTTACCCTACAACAATTGTCTGATGTTCGGCTGTCAACCTGCTTGCAAGCCGGAGCGTCAATATATGCACTACGCGACACGTCTGAACGTGCGCGCATTACCGCAAGCTTCTTGGCGGTCCCCGGGTTCATCCTGTGTGATTTCGTTGCAATCGGCCGTCGCTCCATGGAAAAAAGTCTTATCAAGAACATCGCGATCAATTTCGCCGGGTTGATCCTGCCCGTGTTCGTCTCGCTCGCGACGGTGCCGGCCTATATCCATGGCATGGGCATTGAACGGTATGGCGTCATCAACCTGGTGTGGGCGTTGATCGGCTATTTCAGCGTGCTCGACCTCGGCATTTCGATGGCGACCGAAAATCACATCGCCAAGGCGCGTGATACAAACGACGGCAGCATCCAGCGCATTTTCTGGAGCGCTTTCTTCCTGAATCTTGCGACAGGTTTTGCGGGCGCCATCATGATCTGGTTCGGCGCCTATATCTACGTGGTGCATATTGCGACCATCGCGCCGGCATTCCAGCGCGAAGTGCTGCAAGCGCTGCCGTGGATCGCGATCGCCGTGCCGATCGCCAATGTGTCGTGGGTGTTCAGCGGCGCGATCGGCGGCGTGGAAAAGTTCGCGCTCTACAACACCAACCAGACCGTCGGCACGTTCCTGTTTCAATTGCTGCCGCTTGCCGCGTTGTATCTGTTCTCGCCCTCGCTGGCCGTGGTCGTGCCGGCTGCGGTTATCGCGCGTTTTCTTGCGGCGCTGCTGCTTGGCTATGGCACTTTTCGCGCACTTGGCATTACGCGCATTTCCGGGCCCGAATGGCCGCTGATCCGCGAACTTTTCAATTATGGCCGCTGGCTGTTGCTGTTTTCAGGCGCGAACATGATCGCGACCACACTGGACCGGGTGGTGATCGGCTCCATGCTGGGCGCGAAATCCGTGGCGTACTACGCCACGCCGCAGAACCTGGTCACGCGCCTGAACCTGCTGCCAAGCGCCATGTTGCGCACGCTTTTTCCGCGCTTTTCAGCATCCGGCAGCGAGCACGCCGGTGCGCTCTCGCATCAGGCGCTGGCGTTTCTCAACTGCGCATTCACACCGTGCGTGGTGGTTGCGCTGTTCGCACTGGCCCCGTTCCTGAACATCTGGCTCGGCCACGAGATGGGCGTGCAGTCCGCGCCTGTCGGACGGGTACTTGTGATTGGCGTATGGCTTGCGGGACAGTCGAGCATCATGAGCGTGCTGATCCAGGCCAAGGCCAATCCGGCGCACGTGGCGCGGGTCGGCTGGATTGGCTTGCCAGTGTTCGCGCTTGTCCTGTGGCTGGGCATTCGCTGGTATGGGCTGCTCGGCGCGGGTGTCGCGGTAGTTGCGAAAACTTTCTTCGATTACGCGGCGTTCCTCTACTTTTCCAAGCTCAAGCCACAACCCATCTTGCGCAACATGGCGGGGCATCTCGTGTTCCTGGTCGTCGCCACGCTATGCGCGGACTACATGGATTCGCTGCGAGGCATGGCGGCTATCGGCGTGGTTCTGGTCGTGGGTAATCTTGGATGGTCGCTGGTCGAGTCGAGCGAATTGCGCGAGGTCGCGATGCGCTTGCGGCAACGCGTGCTGCAGGGCGCGGGATGAGCGGTGCGCATTTCCCGCGACCGCAGACAAGCGCCGTGTTTGCCCGTGAAATTCGTGAAATACCGACGACATAACAACGTGCGGGCGTTCGCGCGCGCACAGAACTAAAAAGATTTGCCTGCTTAAATGGCGCATCAATCGATGCGTGTGTTCCGCGCGTCCGCACCTGTTCGACGCGTTCAGCCCCCAATCAGCTTCAACGCATCAGGAGTCATCGTGGACGTGTCCAACCATCCCCTTGCGAGCGCGGCCGCGGAGAGCGCCGTGAGCGTGCGTGTGCAGCCCGTCATTCTCGCAGGCGGCTCCGGCACCCGTCTCTGGCCGTTATCGCGGCAGCAGTTTCCCAAGCAACTGATCGAACTCATGGGTTCGGAGTCGCTGCTGGAAGCCACGTTGCGCCGTCTCGACGGACTCGATGCGTCAGGCGATGGATCGGTTAGCGTCGACACAGGCATGCCATTTGATACCGCCGACGAACTGATTGTGGTCTGCGGATCGGAGCACAAATTGCTCACGGCTCAGCAGATCGAACGCAACGGCCGCCATGCGCGCATCGTGCTCGAACCATGTGCGCGTAATACCGCGCCGGCGCTCACGCTCGCCGCGTGGGCCGCGCTCGCGGCCGTACCGGGCGTCGATCCCGTCATGGTCGCCATGCCCGCGGACCACGCCGTCGCCGATCTCGAAGCGTTCCAGCGCACCATTGCGACCGCGATCGAGCATGCCGCAGGCGGCGCGCTCGTCACGCTGGGCATCGTGCCGGACAAGATAGAAACAGGGTACGGATACATCAAGGCTGGCGCTGCGCTCGAACGGTCGAGCGCTCACGCCATGGAAGCGCGCGTGCTCGAACGCTTCGTGGAAAAACCGCGGCGTGAGATTGCCGAGCAATATCTGGCATCGGGCGAATACTTGTGGAACAGCGGCATTTTTGTGTGCCGTGCGTCCGTGTGGCTCGCCGCGATCGAACACTTTCAACCCGCCATTCACGCCGCGTGCATTGCCGCGTTCGAACGCGGGCTGCATCAGGACGGCTTCACTCAACTCGATGTCGACGCGTTCGAAGCGTGTCCGTCGGACTCCATCGATTTCGCGGTGATGGAACGCATTGCGCACGAGCCGGGTTTCCCGGGCGTGGTCGTGCCGCTCGCGGCCGGCTGGTCCGACGTCGGTGCGTGGGACGCCGTGTGGGACATGTCCAGTAAAGATGAAGACGGCAACGTGGCGCGCGGCCGCGTGCTTTTCGAAGGGTCCGAAGACAGCTTCGCGCATTCGGATGGCCGGCTCGTGGCGTGCGTGGGCGTGAGCGGCGTGGTCGTGGTTGAAACGGCCGATGCGGTCCTGGTGGCGTCGAAGGACCGGGTGCAGGAAGTGAAAGCGATGGTCGGCCGCCTGAAAGCCGCGAAAGGTACGGAGGCGCACGATCATCGCAAGGTGCAGCGTCCCTGGGGCTTTTACGATTCGATCGAACACGGCGAGCGCTTCCAGGTGAAGCGGATCGTGGTGCAACCCGGTCAGCGGCTTTCGCTGCAGATGCATCACCATCGCGCGGAGCACTGGATTGTCGTGTGCGGCACGGCGCTTGTTACACGAGGTGAAGAGACGTTCCTCGTGACTGAAAACCAGTCCACTTACATTCCGCTTGGCACCACGCATCGACTGGAAAATCCCGGCAAGACGCCGCTGGAAATGATCGAGGTGCAGTCGGGCACATATTTGGGCGAAGACGACATTGTCCGCTTCGACGATCAGTACGGACGCGTCGCGGATAAAAAGAAGCGCCAGACGGATGCATGAACCCGGCCAGCGAAGCTGACTCCAAGGAAGTTTGCGGGTCAAGGCGGGGCACAAAGGCAACAGGGAAGCACGGAGTACTTACTACAGCGGTTGCCGAAGCAGCGCTGCGGCGCCGGCAGGGATAACCCTTCAAAGGGACTTTCCGACTGGCGTTCGCGGTATTGAACACGCAATTTATCGAGCACGGTGTGGCATTGCCGGTTCATTGGCACGGCTCAGGCGTGCGGTTCCGGGAGCTTGGGGAAGCTTGCCGGATACGCAGGGACACAATGCAGGGCGCAAGGGGAGAGGGGTGATGGACGAAAATAAAGAGCGATCACTGGTAGCCAAGGTGATGGACGGGCTCGTATCGGGCATCGTCGAACAAAAGTATGGCGCGATCCTGCCGCCGCAGGACGTTCTGTCGAAGGAGTTCGACGTCAGTCGGACCGTGATGCGAGAGGCGCTCTCCATGCTTCTCGCGCGTCACATGCTGGACGTGCGGCCCAAGACGGGCACGCGCATCCGGCCGATGAGCGACTGGCGGCTGATCGATGAAGACGTCGTGAGCTGGCGCTTTCGGGCCACGCCCGATCAGGCGTTCCTGCGCGACGTGATCGAGTTCCGCATGTTGATCGAGCCGCGTGCGGCTGCCCTGGCGGCGGCGCGTGCAACGCCTGACGAGATTGCCGGGATTCGGGAGGCGTTCGACGCCCTGTCGTCGCTCGAAACAGGCGAGCCCGAGTTCCAGGCCGCCGATGTCGCGCTTCACACGCGCATTGTCGCGGCGAGCGGCAATCAGTTCTTCCAGCAGATGACCGCTATCGTGCGCGGTGCGCTGGTGACGGTGTATCCGATCGTGGAAGGCATTGCGACAATGCGTGAAGCGACGCTCGGCGCGCAGCGTGAGGTCGTGGAAGCGATCGGTGCACGCGACGCCGCTGCGGCCGAACGCGCGATGAGCCGGCTGATCGATGTCACGGCCGAGGAAGTCGGGCGTGCATTTTCGCTTGAACGGCGCGAGGATGATTCTTCTCCGCCTGTCGGCGAATCGCAGTCAGCGGGCGCTTGATTCCGCAGGCTGCCGTAACACGGCTCCACGCTTGACACCGGGACAGTACCGGCGGATTTCAAGCGAGGGCTGCCCGGATTCTGGTCACGTCATTCGTGGCCGGGCGCTTCTGGCGCCGGATTCAGGGTTCTTCCCTACGCAAACGTTACACTCCCTTTCTTCGCGTCATCTTCCGCTTCCCCCCGCTTCCTGCTTCCCGACAATCGCGCCCTTAGTGGACAATGAGCGCTGACCGAGTCACGACCATCAATTCAGGAGCGCAACAGATGAATGAAGAAAGCACGATTCGTTGGGGTATTGTCGGTGCCGGACGGATTGCGCACCGGTTCGCCGAGGGGTTGGCCTTTGTACCGGGAACGCAACTCGCAGGCGTCTGGTCGCGCCGGCCCGAACCCACGCGCGCTTTCGCCGACAAGTTCCAGACAACTGCTTTCGAGAGCTTCGACGCGATGCTCGGCAACATCGACGCGCTCTATCTCGCGACCATGCAGAACAGCCATCCCGAGTACGCGCTGCGTGCTTTCAAGGCGGGCCGTGCCGTGCTTTGCGAGAAACCCGCGGCCGTCAACGCGCGTGCGTTGCAACAGATGATCGATGCCGCGCGGGCCTCGAAAATCCTCTTCATGGAAGCCATGAAACCGCCGTTCTATCCGCTCTATACCCGGTTGCGCGGGCATCTTGCAGCGGATCCGGTCGGCCAGATCGGGCTGGTTCGAGCCGGGTGTTCCATCGCGAATGTTCCGCTCGACCATCCTTCCTACTCCATGG
This sequence comes from Caballeronia sordidicola, assembly GCF_001544455.2. GTDB lineage: Bacteria > Pseudomonadota > Gammaproteobacteria > Burkholderiales > Burkholderiaceae > Caballeronia > Caballeronia sordidicola. The sequence continues at coordinate 227,517 of NZ_FCOC02000008.1, read as the reverse complement.
AAATGGGCGGCGGCGCGTTACTCGACATCGGTATCTACGAGGCGTTCCTTGCGGTCGACTGGCTCGGCGAACCGCTTGAAGTGCAGACGTTCGGGCGGCTCGGGCAAAGCGGCGTAGATAGTTTCGCGAGCCTGAATGTCCGGCACGAACGCGGCGTGGCGCAACTGTTTTGCGGCATGGATCTTCAGGGCAAGGGCGACGCGTTGCTCGCAGCTACGGGCGGCACCGTGACGATTCACGAGAACTGGTGGAACCCGGCGCGCGCGACCATTCGTTATCTCGATGGCCGCACGGTCGAGCTCGATGAACCGTTCGAAGGCGGCGGCCTCAACTACGAGACCGCGCATTTCTGCGAACTGCTGCGAAGCGGGGCGACTGAAAGTCCCGTCATGCGGCATGCGGTATCGATGCAGATGATCTCCATCACCGACGCCGCCCGCCGCGATCTTGGCGTGCGTTTCCCGTTCGAAACCGAGTGACGGACCGGCTTGACGTACGACCCTGTTTAAGCGTCGTTTCAGGTTTGCACGATACCCTGCGACGTCTTCACCTGCCGGGCATTCCTACCATGCGATTCTTATCCCGACTCTGGCGCGACAATCGCAAGCTGGTGGCGTTTCTGGTCCTGATGGCCCTGTTTCGAAGTGCGATTGCGGACTGGAACGTGGTTCCGAGCGGTTCCATGTTGCCGACCATTCGCGAAGGCGACCGGATTGTCGTCGACAAGATGGCTTACGATTTGCGCGTGCCGTTCACGCACATCGCGATCCTGCATCTTCATGATCCGCAGCGCGGGGATATCGTGACCGTGGATTCGTCGGCGGCGCACGAGCTGATCGTAAAAAGGCTGATCGGCCTTCCCGGCGACGTGGTCGCAATGCGTGACAACGTGCTTTATATCGATGGCAGGCGGGCCGCGTATCAGCCGGCCGACATCACGGGCGTGGCGGGCGACGCATCGTCACCGGGCGAGTATCTCGATGAAAAACTGGGACGCGTTTCGCATGTCGTGAGGTTATCGGTATTGGCGCCGAGTCCGCGACGCTCGTTCGGACCGGTCACGGTGCCGAAGGGACAATATCTGATGCTGGGAGACAACCGCGACGACAGCGCGGATTCGCGGTATTTTGGTTTTTTCCCGCGCGATGAGTTGATGGGGCGGGCACGAAGGGTGGCGTATTCGCTGGATCCCGAGCGCCACTACTTTCCCCGCCTGGGAAGATTCGGGGCGCGGCTGGACGGATAGGCGTCAGGCGTTCCCCAGCGCCGTGATGCTAATGCCTTCCCGGCAAAGCCAACCGTCGCTCGAACCGCCGCTGCACGAATTCCAGCACGCTGCAAAGCACCCAATAAACCACGGCGGCGGCCAGATACAACGGCAAAGGCTGATACGTGGCGGCGATCACTTCCTGAGCGCTGCGCAGCAATTCCGTCACCGTAATCACGGACACCAGCGACGTATCCTTGATCAAGCTAATGAGGCTGTTTGAAAGACTCGGCACGGCAATGCGCAGCGCCTGCGGCCCGATCACATAGCGCAGCGTCTGCGTCCTTGAAAGTCCAAGGCTGTAAGCCGCGAGCCACTGCCCGCTCTGGATCCCGAGAATCGCCCCGCGCATGCTTTCCGACAAATAAGCCGCGGCATTCGCCGACAACGCGATGACCCCGGCCGGCGTTGGATCGAGTGAAATCCCGATGCTCGGCAGCCCGTAGTAAATCACGAAGATCTGCACCAGCAGCGGTGTCCCGCGCATCACGCTCACGTAGGCGCGCCCGATACCCACCAGCGTCTTGCTGCGGCTGATACCCATGACCGCGAGCACGATGGCCGCGATCAGGCCAAAAAACATCGAGTAGACCGCGAACTTGATCGTCAGCACGGCGCCTTGCGCAAGAGCCGGTATCGATTGAACGAGGAGAGATGTCGTGGACATGAGGGAATGAAGTTGGCTTCGTGACAGTCGGGCAGGCATCAAAAGCCAAGGGCGGCATCAGGAAGACGCCGCCCCGATGCCGAAGGCGTAAAAGAAACGGTTGCTGCTTGACAGGCTTACTTGGCGGGCTTCGTCACGTCGATACCGAACCACTTGTCCGAGATCTTCGTGAAGGTGCCATCGGCTTCGAGCTGGGTCATCGCGTCGTCAATGGCTTTCTGGAACTTCGGATTGCCCTTCTTGAACGGAATGCCCGACGGATTGCCCGGACCCACATTCGCGCCGGTACGCAGCGGCAACTGCGAATTTTTCATCAGGTACGCGAGCATCAATCGGTCGTTCAACGCGGCGTCCAGCCGGTTCGACGCCAGATCGCGCAAGTATTCCGGCGCGCCCGGATACGTCTTTACATCGATACCCGGAACCGCCTTCGCCATGTCCATGTAGTTGGTGCCCAGACCCACGCCGAGCTTCTTGCCCTTCAGGTCATCGAGCGTCTTGAACTCACGCGTGTCGTCCTTGCGCTGGATCAGTTGCGCATTCGAATACGTGTAGGCCGGCGAGAAATCGAGCGTCTGCTTGCGCGCGTCGGTGATGCCGACCTGATTCACGATCACGTCGAACTTGCCTGCCTGCAGGCCGGCAATGATCCCGCTCCATTCGGTCGTGACAAATTCGGGCTTCACGCCGAGCTTCGCGGCAACGGCCTTGGCAATATCCACGTCGAAACCGACCAGTTCACCTTGCGGCGTTTTCGAGTTGAACGGCGGAAAGGTGCCTTCCAGCCCAATGCGCAACGTACCGCGCTGCTTGACGGAATCCAGCAGGTCTTCGGCATGAGCAACAGCCGAGAGCGACGCGCCGATCAATCCTGCCACGAGTACTTTCTTGAAGAAGGTCAGTTTCATGTGTTGTTTGCCTTTGTCTGAATCTGTGTTGGGTAAATCCGAAGTGCGGCGATGATAGCGAAATCGCAGCCGCGGTTTCATATCGATTCCTCATGTGGGTATGAGGTCAGGTAGTGATGCAACGCGCCTCAGACAACTGCGCCGTGACTCGCCAGCGCTTCGACGCACTCGGTCACGAGCGCCGGTCCGCGATAAATCAAGCCCGTATAGATCTGTACCAGCGACGCGCCCGCCGCGAGCTTCTCGCGCGCATCGTCGCCGGACATGATGCCGCCCACGCCAATGATCGGCACCGCGTCGCCGAGCTCCGCGCGCAGTTTTCGAATCACCGCATTCGATGCCTCGAACACCGGCTTGCCGGACAATCCGCCTGCTTCGTCGCTGTGTTTCATGCCGGCGACAGCCGTGCGCGACAACGTGGTGTTGGTCGCAATCACGGCGTCTATTTTGTGGCGCAGCAGGGTGGCGGCGATCTCCTTGATCTGTTCGTCGTCGAGATCGGGGGCGATCTTGAGCGCGAGCGGCACGAGCTTGCCGTGCATGTCGGAGAGGCGTTGCTGCTTGTCTTTCAATGCGCCGAGCAGCGCGTCGAGTTCGCCCGCGCCTTGCAACTGGCGCAGGTTCTTCGTATTGGGCGACGAGATGTTGATGGTCACGTAGCTCGCGAACGGATACACGCGCTCGAGGCAATACAAATAATCCTCCGCGGCGCGCTCAATCGGCGTATCCGCATTTTTCCCGATGTTCAGCCCCAGAATCCCGCGATACCGCGCGGCCTGCACGTTCTCCACGAACTGGTCGACGCCGCGGTTATTGAAACCGAGCCGGTTGATGAGCGCCTGTGCGTCGGGCAGCCGGAACATGCGCGGACGCGGATTGCCGGGCTGCGCGCGCGGCGTGACCGTTCCCACTTCGATAAATCCAAACCCGAGCGACGCCAACCCGTCAATACACGCGCCTTCCTTGTCCAGCCCGGCCGCCAGCCCGACGGGATTGCGAAAGTTCAGGCCCATGACCGTGCGCGGGGAATCGGGGGCGCGCTCGGCGAGCATGCCGGCAAGCCCGGTGCGGCCAGCGGCGCCCAGCATGCGCAGCGTCAGGTGATGGGCATCTTCCGCATCCATGCGAAAAAGTTGCGCGCGGGCAAGCGGGTAGAGGGAACTGAACACGAGAAGAGGCCGGAACGGCGAAAATTGAGACGCGCCATTTTAACGGCTTTACCGGCGGCGGCTGAAAAGCTGTTTCGGAATGGTGAAAATGGGGAACGAAGCGCCGTGTTCCGCAGGACGATCCTTCATCAACGACGCGGCTTGTCCGCAGCCATCTTGCCGGGCATTGGCGGTGTTCCGGCGGAGTGCATCGTGACGGGATCGAGCAGCCCCCAGCGGCCGTCGATCAATCCTTCGAGCGGCCGGAAGTTGGCCTTGTACGCCATTTTTTCGCTTTCGCGGATCCAGTAGCCAAGATACACGTACGGCAGGTCGAGGCTGCGCGCCTGCTCGATTTGCCACAGGATGTTGTAGGTGCCGAAGCTGGTATGCGGCAGGTCCGGGTCGAAGAATGTATAGACCGAGGACAGACCGTCCCCAAGGATGTCGATCATGCTGATCATGCGCAGGACGCCCTTTTCAGGGGGATCGCTGTTGGGCTTGCCGTCGCCGCTTTCCATGCCCTCCATAGCCGTCACCGGCTCGCGAAATTCCACGAGCCGCGAGTTGATCCGGCTTTGCAGGAGGAACTGTTCGTACTGGTCGCGGCTGTCGCGGTCCATGCCGCCGCCCGCGTGCCGTGCGGACTGGTAGCGCATGTAGAGTGTGTAATGCTCTTCGTCGTAGTGCAGGGGCGCGACGCTCGCGACGAGCCCGCCATGCAGTTTCCAGACGCGCCGCTGAGTACGGTTCGGCTTGAATCCGTCAATGGGCAGCCGCACCGGCACGCACGCGCGGCAGCCGTCGCAATAGGGCCGGTAGGTGAACACGCCCGAGCGCCGGAAACCCGCCTTGACGAGCTCGGTGTAGACGTCGGAATTGATCAGGTGGCTTGGCGTCGCGACCTGGGAGCGCGCAATGCGCCCGTCGAGGTAGCTGCAGGGATACGGCGCCGTTGCATAGAATTGCAACGCCGAAAGCGGTGAAAGCGGCAGCTCATTGGGGTGAGTCACGTTGGCAGCTCTCGTTCTAGGCTTCTGTCGTCTCGCTGTGTTGCCGGTTAAACGTCGCTGTTAAGCAAGGCACACAATGCAAATTACTCAATGATCTTCGATCGGCGCCGCTGATCTCAATGCGGTTTCAGCTTTCCGCGCGAACCCGCATTCACAACGACACTTGCGCGCCGAGCGTTGCGAGCAGCGCCGATTTATCGAACTGCCAGGGTATCGGCGGCTCGAACACGGCATCGCGCAAATGTCTCAAAAAAGCTTTCCGCGTGATCTCGCGCCCGCCCAGCGACGCCAGATGCGACGTATTCTGCTGGCAGTCTATCATCTCTATTTTATGGTGGCGCAAGTGTCCGACGAGTCCCGCGAGCGCGATTTTCGAGGCGTCGGTTCTATGCGCGAACATCGATTCGCCGAAAAACATCCGTCCGAACGACACGCCGTAAAGACCGCCGACGCGTTTGCCTTCGAACCAGGTTTCAATGCTGTGCGCCCGCCCTTCGCGATGCAGCGACGAATACGCCTCCACGATATCCGCCGTGATCCACGTGCCGCGCTGGCCTTCGCGCGGCGTCTGCGCGCACGCGCGCATCACGCCCGCAAAATCATGGTCCACGCGGATCTCCCACGCTGCGTCTCTCAACACGCGCCGCAGCGTCTTGCGCAGCGAATCGGAGACCTTGAATTCGTCTGGAACCAGGACCATGCGCGGGTCCGGGCTCCACCAGAGCACTGGCTGGCCATCGGAATACCAGGGGAAGATCCCGTGCTGATAGGCGTCGACCAGCCGCGCGCCTTGCAGCTCCGCGCTCGCCGCGAGCAAACCCGGCGCGCCGCTCGCCTCGCCGAGCGCGCGCTCGACGGGAGGAAACGGATCGTCGGAAGCGAGCCATGGAACCATGATGCGCTCGCCGCTCAGCCTTCGCGCAATGAGCGGAAGATGTCGCCGGTGTGCAGGGAATAGGTGCCGGCGGCGCGATCGGCGAAAAAGAAGCGCAGCGTCTGGCCAACGGTCGGGAATGCGATCTCGTCCCAGGGGATCTCGCTTTCATCGAAGAGTTTCACTTCCAGGCTTTCCTCGCCTGCATCGATGTCCAGGTCCAGCAGGCGCGCGAGGTAAAACAGATGCACCTGATGAACGTGCGGCACATTGAGCAGCGTGAAAAGGCTCTGGATCTCCACGCGCGCGCCGGCTTCTTCCAGCGTCTCGCGCGAAGCGCCTTCGCTGGTCGTCTCGTTCATCTCCATGAAACCCGCTGGCAGCGTCCAGTAGCCGTAGCGCGGTTCGATCGCGCGACGGCACAGCAAGACCTTTTCGTCCCACACGGGCACGGTTCCGACCACGTTGCGCGGATTCTGATAATGCACCGTGCCGCAGTTGCCACAGACGAAACGTTCGCGGTTGTCGCCGGGCGGAATAAGCAGGCTGACTTCATGACCGCAGACGGAGCAGAATTTCATAGGGGAAAAGTCTGAAAGTGTCGTGCGAGTGTATCACCGAGGCCGGGGCGCGCGGCATGGCTGGGAAGGGCGCCGATACCTGCCGAATGGTCTGGGAGCCTGCGGATCGGGCGGGAGCGAATCAGCGCGTTTGGCTGTTGCCTCGCTACAATAAGTGCTTCGGACGCGCCGTTTTCCTGCTCCGCCCATTTCACGGTTCACCAAACATTCCCGCCGATGTCCATCATGCCCGCTGCTTCACGCCCGCCAATGTTGTCCACCGCCGATGCGCTCGCCACCTTGCTCGCAGCCGCGCGCCGGGTGGATGGCGCGGAAACCGTCGATACCGCCAACGCGCTCGGGCGCGTACTCGCCGCCGATGTAGTGTCGCCGCTGGACGTGCCGCCCATGCGCACCAGCGCCATGGACGGCTATGCGGTCCAGGCCGCCGATCTTGCCCAGGCGTCCGATGCAAACGGCGTCACGCTGCCGGTGTCGCAGCGGGTGCCGGCCGGCGCGGCGGCCGAGCCGCTCGCCGCCGGCACGGCCGCGCGGATCTTTACCGGCGCGACCGTGCCGCCGGGCGCGGACACCATCGTGATGCAGGAAATGGTTCGTCTCGACGATTCCCGCGCGCGCTTTTCCCAGGCTCCGGCAGAAGGCGAGTGGATCACGCAGCAGGGCGCCGATATTCGCCGCGATTCCGTCATCCTGGCCGCCGGCACCCGGCTGACACCGCAGGCGCTCGGGCTGGCGGCGTCGGTGGGATGCGCCACGCTCGAAGTCGTGCGCCGCGTGCGCGTGGCCGTGTTTTTTACCGGCGACGAACTCACCATGCCCGGCGAACCGCTGCGGCCGGGCGCAATCTACAATTCGAACCGTTTTACGCTGCGCGCGCTGCTCGCCAGACTGGATTGCGACGTGACGGACCTGGGTATCGTGCCGGACCGGCTGGACGCGACACGCGAAACGCTGCGGCGCGCGGCGCGTGACCATGACCTGATCCTCACGTGCGGCGGGGTATCGGTGGGAGAGGAGGATCATGTCAAACCCGCCGTGGAAGCCGAAGGGCGAATCTCCATGTGGCAAATCGCGATGAAACCCGGCAAGCCGCTGGCGTTCGGCGCGGTTCGGCGCGAGGCTTCGCGGCTTGGGGAAGAAGCGTTTTTTATCGGCTTGCCGGGCAATCCGGTCTCGAGTTTCTGCACGTTCCTGCTGTTCGTGCGGCCCTTCATCCTGCGTCTGGCGGGCGTGGAAACGGTAAAGCCGCGCGTGTATTCCATGCGCGCGGATTTCACGCAGAAAAAGGGCGACCGGCGCAACGAATTCCTGCGCGCCCGCGTGAACGATGCGGGCGGCCTGGACGTGTTCGGCAACCAGAGCTCGGCGGTGCTGACATCGACGGTATGGGGCGATGGCCTCATCGATAACCCGCCCGATCACGCCATCCAGACAGGCGAAATCGTGCGTTTTATCCCGTTTTCAGAATTGATGCGTTGAAGGTGATCATGAAAGTCGAATTGCGGTTTTTTGCGAGCGTGCGCGAAGCGCTCGGTGTGGCAAACGAAAGTGTCGAAGTGCCGGACGGGATTGCAAGCGTGGGCGATGTCCGCGCCTGGCTGCGCGCGCGCGGCGGTGTTTGGGCCGAAACGCTCGCCGAAGGCCGCACGCTGCGAATGGCGTGCAATCACGAGATGACGGACCCGTCGCGGCGCATCACGGAAGGCTGCGAGGTTGCGTTTTTCCCACCTGTGACGGGCGGTTGAGATGACCCGAATCCGCGTGCAGGAAGCCGATTTCGATATCAGCGCCGAAGTTGCCGCGCTGCGTGCCGATAACCCCAAGGTCGGCGCGGTCGCCTGCTTTGTGGGAACGGTTCGCGACCTAAACGAAGGCCAGAGCGTCCGGGCAATGGAGCTGGAGCACTATCCCGGCATGACCGAAAAGGCGCTGGAGAAGATTGCAGCGCAGGCGCGGGAACGCTGGACGGGTTCTGACGTGCTGATTGTGCATCGGGTGGGAAAGCTGTTGCCGCTCGATCAGATCGTGCTGGTCGCGACGACCGCGGTGCATCGGGCCGAAGCGTTCGAATCCTGCGCTTTCGTGATGGATTATTTGAAGACCCAGGCGCCGTTCTGGAAAAAAGAGAAAACGGAACACGGCGAGAAATGGGTCGATGCACGCGAGTCGGACGATACCGCGCTTGCCCGGTGGCGTGCCGGCGGACCCAAAGGCGCGAACTAAGCTCCGACGCTCAGGACCCGTTGTTCTCGACGCCCGTCACATTCACAGGGAATGGCGCGCCGCTGCTCCGATCGGGTAGATCGGCTTCTGTTTCATGCCCGGCGGGCTCGCCTCTTCGCAAGCGTTTGAGCGACGCCAGCAACGCAAGCTGCGTGTCAGGAATGCGGTAGTCCCAGCCGAACTTACTCAATTGCAGGCTTTGCGCAATACGCAGCGCCGGTTCCATGAACTGCACGGCTGCGGCAGGTTCGTAACGGTTTTGGACGGTATCGAGAAAAAGCGAGAGCCAGCGGGCAAAGTGCTGCGGCTCGATATTGCCAAGCGGCCGATGCGCTTCCTGCACATTGCCGCGATAGTCCTTCGTTCCCAGAACCAGGCTCGACCAGAAAGTCGTCATCTTCGCCAAGTGAGCATCCCATCGGCCACTCAGTTCGCTTGAAAATATCGGGCCGAGCAAAGGGTCATCGTCCACACGCTTGTAGAAAGCGTCAACGAGTTCGCGGATATTCGCTTCGCTAGGCTGTGAAGCGGGCGCAGGTGATGAGGATTGGACAGCGAGATCTTTCGACATGTGGAGGCGGTGATTTAAACGCGGCGCAGCGCCGGGAATTCAGCAGCAAACATATTCAGCATGTTGAACCGGCCCTTTTAATTTCGCGGCACATTCCATAAGCAATTTCGGGAAGGATGAATAAACCTGAAATCTGTCGCAGAATAGCGCCGTTAGCAAAATGCAATTTCGCGGTTTTTGCAGAGCCGGCTTTCATGATAATCGACGTCAAGCTCGAAACCTGTTTAGCCGGAAGCGACCGCTTGCCGCATCGATGACCGAGCATGCTGAGTCCGGGTTCACGCACGCGCCATATCAATAGCGGCTTGAATCCGGGGCGCTGTTTGGCGAGCCGGCTGCACGCGCGTCCCGGGGAACGCGGCTGAATAACGCGACCATTTACGCGATTACCCTCATGCGACTAACCGATTACACCGACTATTCGTTGCGCGTCATGCTTTATCTCGCCGTTCGGCCGGAAGGTCTCTCGACGATCCAGGAGATTTCGGAGGCATACGGCATTTCGAAGAATCACTTGATGAAAGTAGTGCAGCGGCTTGGCGAACTTGGCTGGGTGGAAACCGTTCGCGGCCGCAACGGCGGTTTGAGACTGGACGCCCGCACGCCGTTTTTGACCATCGGCGAGGTGGTGCGTAAGACGGAGAGCGACTTTGACATCGTCGGTTGCTTTGCCGGTGAAAACGAGTCCCGCCGCCATTGCGTGATTCAGTCTCATTGCCAGTTGAAGGGCGTATTCGCGGCGGCGCGGGATGCTTTCCTCGCGGAACTCGACAGGCATACCATCGGTGATCTGGCATCGCCAGCCGACGAACTGGCGGGCCTGCTCGGTATCATGCGGTTCGCGCCTTCCCTAAAAACGGATGCAGGCATTTCCGGGCAGATCGCTGGCCGAAGTTAAGCTGGCGGCTCCATATCGGCCGGCGCGCTCGTTCACTGACCGCGCGCCGTCGCGTATCCGGCACTCCGGTTTCAAGCCGCGAGGCCTGACCGCACCGTCCCCGCCCGTTTTGACGATTTACGCAAAAAATTGCCGTTTCCGGGCATCGAAGCGCTTGAAAGTGCCCGATCGCGCCTCATTTTGAATACATCCCGATTTGGAGGTCTCAATATGAGAATCGACAAGCTCACTACCAAGTTTCAAGAAGCACTCGCCGACGCGCAAAGTCTCGCGGTCGGCAATGACAATCAATATATCGAACCGGTTCATCTGCTTGCTGCGCTGATTGCACAGCAGGACGGCTCCGCGCGCTCGCTGCTCTCGCAAGCGGGCGTGCAGGTTCAGGCGCTGGAAACCGCGTTGAAAGACGCAATGACGCGTTTGCCGCAAGTTCAGGGCACGGACGGCAACGTCCAGGTCAGCCGGGATCTCGCCGGCTTGCTGAACAGCGCCGACAAGGAAGCGCAGAAGCTGAACGACACGTTCATTGCGAGCGAGATGTTCCTGCTCGCCGTGGCCGACGACAAAGGAGAAGCCGGCCGCATCGCGAAGCAGCATGGTTTGACGCGCAAGGCGCTCGAAGCCGCGATCAATACCGTGCGCGGCGGCGGCCAGGTGCATAGCCAGGACGCGGAAAGCCAGCGCGGCGCGTTGAAGAAATACACGGTCGACCTGACCGAGCGCGCGCGCGCCGGGAAGCTCGATCCGGTGATCGGGCGCGACGATGAAATTCGCCGCTCCATCCAGATTTTGCAGCGCCGGACGAAGAACAATCCGGTGCTGATCGGCGAACCGGGCGTGGGCAAGACCGCAATTGTGGAAGGTCTGGCGCAGCGGATCGTGAACGGCGAAGTGCCGGAATCGCTCAAGAGCAAACGCGTGCTTTCGCTCGATATGGCCGCGCTGCTGGCGGGCGCGAAGTATCGCGGAGAGTTCGAAGAACGCCTCAAGGCAGTGCTGAGCGACATCGCGAAGGACGAAGGGCAGACCATCGTCTTTATCGATGAAATCCATACGATGGTCGGCGCCGGTAAAGCCGAAGGCGCAATGGATGCGGGCAACATGCTGAAGCCGGCGCTCTCGCGCGGCGAACTGCATTGCATCGGCGCGACCACGCTGGACGAATACCGCAAGTACATCGAGAAGGACGCGGCGCTCGAACGGCGTTTCCAGAAAGTGCTTGTCGATGAACCGTCGGTGGAAGCGACCATCGCGATCCTGCGCGGCCTGCAGGAAAAGTACGAACTGCATCACGGCGTGGAGATCACCGATCCGGCGATCGTCGCGGCGGCGGAGCTGTCGCATCGCTATATCACGGACCGTTTCCTGCCCGACAAGGCTATCGATCTGATCGATGAAGCGGCGTCGCGCATCAAGATGGAAATCGATTCGAAGCCCGAAGAGATGGACCGGCTCGACCGTCGCCTGATCCAGTTGAAGATTGAACGCGAAGCGGTCAAGAAGGAGAAGGACGATGCATCGCAGAAGCGCCTGCAATTGATCGAGGAGGAAATCGAGCGGCTGGATCGCGAGTATTCCGATCTCGAGGAAATCTGGATGGCGGAAAAAGCCGCCGTTCAGGGCAGCGCCACGCTCAAGGAAGAGATCGAGAAAGTGCGCGCCGATATCGTGCGTTTGCAGCGCGAAGGCAAGCTCGAAAAAGTCGCCGAATTGCAGTATGGCAAGTTGCCGGGGCTCGAAGCGCAGTTGAAGCAGGTGACGCAAGCTGAAACCGCGGAGCAAAGCAATCCCACACGGCCGCGCCTGTTGCGCACGCAAGTGGGCGCCGAGGAAATCGCGGAAGTCGTGTCGCGCGCCACGGGCATTCCTGTGTCGCGGATGATGCAGGGCGAGCGCGACAAGCTCCTGCAGATCGAAGCCAAGCTGCATGAACGCGTGATTGGCCAGGACGAAGCGATTGGCGCGGTGGCCGACGCAATCCGCCGTTCGCGCGCGGGTTTGTCGGACCCGAATCGGCCGTATGGTTCGTTCCTGTTCCTCGGGCCGACGGGCGTGGGCAAGACCGAGTTGTGCAAGGCGCTCGCCGCGTTCCTGTTCGATTCGGAGGATCACCTGATCCGTATCGACATGAGCGAATTCATGGAGAAGCACAGCGTCGCGCGTTTGATTGGTGCGCCGCCCGGGTATGTGGGTTATGAAGAGGGCGGTTATCTGACCGAACTCGTGCGCCGCAAGCCGTACAGCGTGATCCTGCTCGATGAAATCGAAAAGGCGCATCCGGATGTGTTCAATGTGCTGCTGCAGGTGCTCGACGATGGCCGCATGACCGACGGGCAAGGGCGCACCGTGGACTTCAAGAACACGGTTATCGTGATGACATCGAACCTTGGATCGCACGTGATCCAGTCGATGGTCGGCGAGCCGCACGAAGCGGTGAAGGACGCGGTGTGGGAAGAGGTCAAGCTGCATTTCAGGCCGGAGTTCCTGAATCGTATCGACGACGTTGTCGTGTTCCATTCGCTCGACCGCAGCAACATTCAGTCGATCGCGAAGATTCAGTTGCAGCGGCTGCACGAGCGGCTCGCGAAGCTGGAGATGCAACTCGATGTGTCCGACTCCGCGCTCGAGTTGATCGGCAAGGTTGGTTACGACCCGGTGTTCGGTGCGCGTCCGTTGAAGCGCGCGATCCAGCAGCAGATCGAGAACCCGGTCGCGAAGCTGATCCTGGCCGGCAAGTTCGGACCGAAGGACGTGATTCCCGTCGATACGCGAGATGGCGAACTGGTGTTTGATCGCGTCGTGCATTAAGACGCTGTTGGTAGTTTGATAAGAGCGCCCGGTGATATTCATCGGGCGTTTTTTTGTCCGGATCAGGAAGGGCTTTGGGTTTACCCCGTTTAGCGACACTAGGACATCGTGATAATCTGGGCTGAGTTATCTGACGTCATATCTAAATTGGAGTAAAAATAAGCCACCTTCGAATTAATTTAAGGCGATAGTTATAGGACGTCTGTTCAATAAACCAACCTGACTTCTACATGAAAAAAATCAAATTGTTGTTGGTGGCGGCTATTGCGTGTGTCGGCTCGGTGAACGTGTACGCCAAAACCAGCGATCAGGCATCCCTGGACTCGGCCGTCCAGCGTCTGCACGCGGCAATGATCGCCGGCAACGGCGCCGAACTGAAGGCACTGACCACGCCCACATTGAGTTATGGACATTCGAACGCCACGGTCCAGAACCAGCAGGTTTATATCGAGACGATCACGAGCGGTCAGACGCACTACAAGCGCATCGATCTGACTCAGCCGAGCACCACACTCGCCGGCGATAACGCCATTGTCCGGGATCATTTTTCGACAACGGTGGAAAGCGGAGGCAAACAGACCGACGTCGAACTCGATCAACTGATGGTGTGGAAGAAGTACGGCAATAGCTGGAAGCTGCTCGCGCGCCAAGGCTACAAGCACTGATGTGAAAAGGGGCAACGGATCACTCCGTTGCCCCTTTTTCCTGCATCAAGCGTCAAGCAGACCGATCAGGCCTTCGGTTCTTCGCCTTTGCCAAGCAATCCGCCCAGTGCGCCCAGACCACCCAGCGAACCCAGCACGCTCGTCAGATCGAGCTTGCCGTCTGCCGGCACTTCGCCGTTGGGCGTGGCCTTGTCCACGAGATGCGGCAGCACTGCTGCCAGCATGCCGCTCAACTGGTCGCCCGACACGCCCGCTTTTTGCGCGAGGTCCGTGACCGCGCCCGAGCCGAGCACGTTAGTCAGGGTGTCGGAGCTGATCGGCTTGTTTTCGCCATGACCGATCCATGACGAGACAACATCGCCCGCGCCGTTTTCATGGAAGCGCTGGATCAGTCCGGTCAGGCCACCCGGCTGGTTGTTGATGAATTCCATTGCTATGGCGACCAGACCGGCCGGTGCTGCGCCGCCACCTTCCGGTGACGATTTGCCAAACGAGGAGGCGAGGGTATCGAGTAGGCTCATGGCTGTCTCTCTCAAAAGCAGTACGGGTTGATATCGCCCGGCGGTTGTGTTGCCGTTGCTTGCCGGGCGAAGAAGGCGCCGTCCCGCAGGACGGCGGTTGTTCTGCTGCATGGCGACCTGAGCGCGCCTGATTTCGAGGCTTGATTTCGAACGTTGTGCCGGTGGCCATTGCACGAATGACACGCTCGTTGCGTCAAGGCTCAAACGCGCGTCAATGCGTCGCTGTCCTCAGGTTGCTGCCGCGTCGCTCGCGGCTTTCTTCTTCTTTGACTTCTTCGACGCCTTGGCGCCGCTCGCGCCAGATGCCGCGTCGGCGGTTGTAGTGGTAGAGCTGCTTGCAGCGTCCGCCGCTTTTGCTTTCTTCGATTTTCTGCCCTTCGGAGCCGAGGCCGCATCCGGCGTGACCGCGGGCGTAGTGGCGGTCGTCGCGGCGGGCGAAGTGGCGGCCGTTGCAGCAGCCGACGACTTCACTGTCGATTTACCCGGCGCAGCGCTCGTGCTCGTGACAGGCGTTTTGTTCGCGGCGGGCTTCGCGCCGGTTGGCGGCGCGGATGAGCCGCCGATGGTCAAACCGGCTTCCTCCAGATGCGTCACGGACTTCGTGCCAAGCCCTTTCACACGACTGGCGAGATCGTCGGCGTCCTTGAACGGACCGTTCGCAGTCCGTTCGTCGATGATCGCTTTCGACTTCACCGGCCCCAGCCCTTTGATGGCTTCGAGCGAGGATTGATCCGCGGTGTTCACGTCAGTGGCCGCGAATGCGGCGCCAATCGACAACGAGAAGACCAGAAACAGCATCAACAGCTTTTTAAGCATGACAAGTGCTCCAGGTTAAAAGCAAAAAGGAGAAATCAGTGTCGCGGTAGCCGTCACGACTTTACTGGAAGCTTGGCCAGAAAGTCCAACTAGCATAGGACAAAACGATCGTCAGGATAACGGCGGAGAAGGCCGATTAGCCCGGGCAGCATTAATTTTGACAACAGGGCCGGCTATTATTTTGCCGTCGAACCGCTTGCCCCGCGACGTTTCGCTTCTCTGTGGCAATTATCGCCAGTGGCGTGGCGGATAAGGAAGTTTCCGGCAAGATTTAACAGTTTCTGAATGTCGTGGCGATTAACTTGGGCCATCTATCTTGTCCACGTGTTTCAGCCCTTCGTCCTGGTCTTTGCAAATGCGCCGCGCACCTCGAATTTCACCGAATCGACCACTTCGCCGCGTTTATCGATAAGTTCCAATGTGTGATGTCCAGGCCACGGCAGCCACGCCATGCGTTGCGCGCGCCCGGCCGGCTTGCCGTCCAGACGCCATGCACTGCCCGAGGACGCGCCTTGTCCGCTTTCGAACCAGACGCGCTGGCGGGAGGCGGGAATATCCGGATCGAGCGCGAAGATCGTGCCGTCAGTCGGCGTGGCGATCCGCGCCGCACCGCCGTTGACCGTGCCTTTGCCGGGCGCGGCTCCTTCCGCATTCGCCGATAACGCGATCCGCGACATCTCGGTCCCGCTTAGAAACCAGTCATCGCGCGCCGGCTCTATATCGTTCTGATACACGATCTTCATGCGCACCACGCCCGCAGGCGCTGTAGGAGCGGAGCTCGCCGTGTGCCGATGCAGGTAATTGACGACCGCCGCCCACACGGGCGCCGCGCCGGTCACGCCGGAGACGTCCCACATTGGCGCGCCGTCGGCGTTGCCGACCCACACCCCGACCGTGTTGCGCGACGTGTACCCGACCGCCCAGTTATCGCGCATGTCCTTGCTCGTGCCGGTTTTCACGGCGCTGAAAAAGCGCGTGGCGAGCACGCTGTCAAAGCCGAATGTGCGGGTGCGGGCGTTGTTGTCGGCGAGAATGTTGGTCACGATAAAGCTCGCCTGCGGGCTGAAAATGCGCTTGTTCGGTACAGCGGACGCATGCGCGGGGAGATCGAACATGGGTCCGGCGAGACCGCCGTTAGCCAGCGTGCGATACGCGTTTGCAAGCGAGACGAGCGTCACGTCGGCGCTGCCCAGCGCGAGGCTGAAGCCGTAGTAATCGCCGGCTTGCGTGAGCGGCAAGCCGAGTGACACGAGGGTCTTCGCGAACTTGTGCGGCGTGACCATCACGAGCGTGCGCACCGCGGGCACATTCAATGACGACCCCAGCGCCGTGCGCATGCTCACCCAACCCTTGAAATCGTGATCGTAATTTTGCGGGATATACAGGCCGCCGCCGGTGGCGAGATCGAGCGGGGCGTCGTCGAGCAAGGTTGCCGGCGTGAGACGCTTTTCATCGATGGCCTTAGCGTATAAAAACGGCTTCAACGTCGATCCGGCCTGACGCAATGCGAGAACCGCATCGACTTCCGGCGCATTCGACAAACCGCCCGCCGAGCCGACCCACGCGAGAATCTCGCCGCTGCGGTTGTCCATGACGATGACCGCGCCGTCGTGCACGTTGCGTTGATGCGCGCGCGCGTTGAGTTCGAGCAAGGTGCGCGCGAGCGTATCGCGGGCGAAGCGCTGAAGGCGTGTATCGAGCGTGGATGAAATACGCGCGCCGGCTTGCGGATGGACTTCGCTTGCAATACGGCGCGCGAAGTGCGGCGCGAGCGATTCCGAATCGGACGGGCGTTGCGCTGCCGACGCCGTGTGCGTCAACGTCAATTGAACGTAGCTGTCGAGGTTCATGCACGGGTCCGCCGTCGATGACTTTGGCCGTTTCATGTCGCGCAAGATCCCGCACGCACGCGCCGATACCTTCGCGTAATTCGCATTCGGCGCGCGCACGAGCGCGGCCGTAAGCGCCGCCTCACGCTCGTTCAATCCAGAAGGCAGCTTGCCAAACAACGTCTGCGATAAAGCGGACAAGCCGACAATTTCACCGCGAAACGGCACGAGATTGAGATACGCCTCGAGAATTTGATCCTTGCGCCACGCGTGGTCGAGCCACAACGCGCCGACCGTTTGCGTCGCTTTTTCGGTAACCGATCTTCGGCCTGGCTGGCGATCGTCATCGATCAAACCGGTCAGTTGCATGGTCACCGTCGACGCGCCGCGCGTGCGCGTATTCCACAGGTTCGCCCACGCGGCGGCAGCGGCGCCACGCCAGTCGACACCGCTATGCTCGTAGAACCGCTTGTCCTCCGAAACGACAATCGCCTCGCGCAACGCCGGCGATACATCCTGCAACGCGACCCAGTCGCCGCGCCGCTCCTTTGTATCGATGCGCGTGCGCTGCAGCGGCTCGCCATCGCGGCCAAGCAGCACCCAATCGGAACTGCGCCAGCCCGAGCGCACTTCGTCGAAGCTCGGCATTGCGTAAGCCGAGCCGGCGAGCATGCATCCGAGAAGAGCGAGAGCGGCGCGTTTCATCGGCTTATCTCATGGGCTTATTTGGCGGCGGCAAGCGGCGCGACGACCACGGTTGCATTCGGAATCGCGCCGAAGACAGATGGCGCGTACAGCGCTTCCACGCGCGTTGGCGGCAAGCCGAACGTGCCCGCGTTATTCAGGCGGACCGTATATTCCACCGCCAGTTTTCCCTTCGGCAGATAGTCGTAGTACGCGCGATATCCATCGAAACCCCGTTCCGCGAACGCCGGCCATGCACCTTGCGGACTCTTTTCGCCTTCGGTCGCGGCTTCCGAATCGCGGCCAAGACCCGAGCCGAGAATCGTTGCGCCTGCCGGAACCGGATCGTTCACGACGACCCACGTCATGTCGCTTTGGGCATCGATATCCAGATGCACGCGCACAATGTCGCCGCGCGAAAGCGTGCCTTTCACGGCGGGATTGAGCGGCGTGATGGTCTTGGTGATCCGGTAACCCGCGGCGAACGGTGCCTTCAGCGCAACGGCCGCAAGGCTTTCGATGGTCGCCCAGGGTTTTCCGCTGCCGTCCTGCGTGAGGTTCAGCGCGCCGGAACTCCACGGCAACGTCACGCTGCGCGGAGTGGCGACCGAAGCGGCCGAAGCAGGCACGGCGGGCGTATTCCAGTCGATGGCTTTCTCGACTCCGCCGAGCGCAATTTTCGTTTGTCCCGCAACCGGCGTGCTTTCGAATACGCGCGAGAAGCGCTCGACGGCAAGCTTGCCCCACAGATTCGATGTCGTGGTGTCCCACGCGCCGTTCTTCTGCAATGCAAGCAATCCGCCGATCAGCCGGGGCATTTCGTCCTTCCACGACGGGTTATCGGCGAAAAGCAACGCCATGCGCGCCGCGTTCGTTTCCGGGCCAGTCATGAGCCAGTAAAGGTCGTCATCGGCGGCGGTCGAGAAGGTCAGGCGCGTGCCCGAATACGTCATTCTCGCGCGCAGGATCTGATCGACTTGCGCGCGCTGGTCGTCGCGTTGCGCAATGCCGTTCACCCGCGAAAGGATCGCGTAGTAATCGAGCAGCGCGGACGTGGGCCACTGGTTCGGCGCAATCGTGATCGAGCCGAGCATGCGCGGTTCGGCGAGCCCATACCGCGACAACGCCTCGATTGCCGAGAGCTTCACGAAATCCAGATCCTGGCGCGGCGACCAGAACGTGCGCTGGATCTTGCCTTCCACGAAGTTCGTCAGCGCGCCCGCGAGCCTGTCGCGCAGATCGTCGGGCAGGGCGTAGCGGCGATCCGCTTTCGAAGCTTCGTCGCTGACAGCAAGCAGATACGCCGACAAAGCCGGACTGCCGTAGGCACGTGAATCGTCGGCGGGCGGGAAGTAGTTCGCGAGCCCGTCGCTATCCAGATACGACGGCATGCGCGAAATCACGGTTTGCCATTGCGCGAGATCGTCGAGTCCAAGCGAACGCGATGTCTGCTGCTCGAGGCAACTATACGGATAACGTTCGAACCAGCGGCGCACGCCTGGCAAGCCATCGGCGAGTTTGGGCTGCAAAGTCACCGCAATGCCGCCGCGGATCTGACCATCGGCCGATGCCACCGCCGTCTCCGGCGGCGCGACCGGCAAGGTGTAAGCGCCATCGACTTGCGTGATGGTCGCCTGTTGAACGGTCACGGGAATGGCCGCCACGACGCGTTGCGTGAGCTTGATCGCGTCGGCGGCTTTCGGACCGCCTTGCTCGGCCGCGTTCACTTGCCAGTTCAACGCGCCGGTTGCCGCGAGCCCGATCGCGTCCGGCGTTTTCACGTCCCAGGCGATTTCCTTCGATGAATCCGGCCCAAGCTCCACCGTCTGCGCCTTCAGGTCGAGTGAAGGCACGTTCGGCGTGACCACGACCTGCATGCTGCGCGCGGTCGTGTTACGCAGCGTGAAGAGGGCGCGGAACTGGTCGCCCACGCGCACGAGCGGCGGCAAGCCCGAGATCAGTTGCAGGTCCTGCGTGCTGCGTATCGATGCGCTTCCCGTCCCGAATTGCCCCGCGCCGACGGCCGCTATTGCAACGATACGGAAACTCGTCAACGCATCGTTCAAAGGCACGTCGACGGTGGCCTCGCCGTTTGCATCCAAGGTGACGCGCGGGTTCCAGAGCAAGAGCGTATCGAAGAGTTCGCGCGTCGCGCTATGTCCGCCGCCGCCGCCTGCGGGCACGGCCTTGCGTCCAAAATGCCGGCGCCCGATGATCTCCATTTGCGCCGTCGATGTCTCGACGCCATACGCGCGCCGTTGCAGCATGGCGTCGAGCACGTTCCAGCTTTCGTTCGGCATGAGTTCGAGCAGGGCTTCATCCACCGCGGCGAGCGCGATTTGCGTGCCAGCAGGCGCGGGTTTGCCGCCGGGCAAGCTCACGCGGACCTTGACGTGGGCCTTCGAGCGCACGGCATACGACTTTGCGTCGGGCGTGACCGTCACGCCAAGCTTGTGCGTGGCCGTGCCGACCTTGATTTCGCCCAGGCCGTATCGGAAAGCCGGCTTCGACAAATCGACGAGCGGCGTTGGCGCTTCATATTGCCGGCCTTCGTACCAGAATGCGTGCGCCCAGTCGAGCGGCGATTTCCAGCCCCAGGTGAAGAACGAATACCAGGGCACTTCGTGAATCCGCCCGCGAATCGCAAGTACCGAGACGTACACGTTCGGCCCCCACGTATCCTTCACCTTTAATTCGATAGTCGGATTCCTGCCATCGAGTTCCACGACCTTCGTTTCCACAATGCCTTCGCGCTCCACGGCAACGAGCGCGGTCGCGAAACGGAACGGCATGCGTACCTGGAAGCGCGCGGTTTCGCCGGGTTCGTAGCTGGTTTTCTCGGGCAACACGTCAATGCGGTCCGTATTTTCGCCGCCGAACCAGAGCTGGTCTTCGCGCGTCACCCACACCGACGTGGTCGCGTTGGCCACGCGTCCATCGCCGTCTTTCGCGACCGCGATCAAATCCACGTTGCCGGCTTCCTTGAGTTTTGCATCGCAGGAAAGCAGGCCGTGGTCGTCGCTCTTGCCGCTGCACAGCGTCCCCAGGTCTTTGGTTTCCGTGTGGTTGTCGTAGGCGTAGAAACCGCCGACCATGCGCTTGCGCGAACTCGTCATGGTGCGCGCGACGCCGCGGATTTCCAGTGCAACGCCTGCTCTCGGCTTGCCCTGCAAATCGACGGCAAGCGCCTGGACCGGCACCGCGTTCCCAACCGATACCCAATCTCCCGCCTTGATGCCCACGGCAACCTCGGCGGGCCAGAGCGTGGCGTCGCCGCGCAATGTCTGGATCTCGCCGTTCGGGTCGGCGAAGGTCGCTTCCAGCGCCAGCCGTTTCGGCGCTTCGACCACCGGAAGCGACTTGAGCGTCAGCGTTCCCGCGCCATTGCGGTCGAGTGTGAGCGCGGTTTTATCGGCGACGAGTTTGGCTGTCGATGTGTCTTCCTGCAAGCCGGAATTGTCGTCGTCGCCCTGGGTTGCGGGCGCGCTGGCGCCGTCGTCGGCAGGCTTTTTATAAGGCGCGAAACTGAACGATTCGAACTGCGAAGCGAACGGCGGCGATGCGTCTTTCATCAACGCCGATATTTGCACAGGCAGGTTCGACGCCGGTCCACCCGACACATATTCAATCTGCACCGCGAGCGGCGCTTCCTTCGCCGCCACGAGCGCGCCGGTTTTCTGGTCGCGTATCCCGATTGATCCCTTGAACACCGGAAGACGGAATTCTTCGACGCGGAAACTGCCTGTATCGATGCTCATGGAACTGGACGCGGAATCGTCGTCGCTGGCGTCGACCTTGCCATCGTCCAGCGTCACGCTGTATTCGCCGAGCTTCGCCGCGGCGGGAATGGGAAAGGTGGAATCCGCGCTGTGATCGGCGGTCCATTTGAGCGGCAGGCGATAAGTCTGGCCGCTGCCCAGATGCCGGATCGTCACGCGCGATGGCATATGCGCCGGGAATGCAAAACCGCCGAGCGTTTCCTCGCGCATCAGATGCTTCATGGACACCGTTTCGCCCGCGCGCAAGAGTGTCCGGTCGAACACGGTCGTGGCGCGCGTGGTGTGATCGCGGCTCATGTCGGTCGGGACATTGAAACGCCAGTTCTCGATGCCGCGATTCCAGTCCGAGCGCACGAACGCCATGTCGGGTCCGGTCTTCGGATCATCCACACGCGCCGATACGAAAAATCCCGACCAATCAAGACTATTTTCATTGCAGTCGTTGAGCGCCGCGAGCGGTTTGTTGATTGTCGCGATGCCTTGCGCATCCGTTTTCGCCTCGGCGATCTGGGCGCCGTTGCAATCGCTCACGCGGACTTGCGCGTTGGGCACGGATTTGCCGCTGTCGAGCGCCGTCACCCAGACAATGCTGTTCTCGCGTCCCTGCTTGAAGTGCACGCCAAGGTTCGTGACCAGAACGGACGTGCGCACATACATGGCTTGCGGCTTGCCAAGCAGCGACGCCCCAAGCGCCGGCGACGCCAGTTCGACCACATAAAAGCCCGGTTTCGCGAGCGGGATGCCGACCACTTCGAACGGCCGCAAGGACTTCGGATCAGCTTGCGGCACGCTCAAGGTCTCGACGCCCGGCTGCTTTGCGAGCAGGGACAGCGAGCGGATATCGATTTGCGGATTTTTTGCCGTGCTGCCCGGCGCGTAGACCGGCTTGATACCGGTGTGAAGCGCCTGCGGCATGTCCTCTTCGATTTGCGAGACCGGCATGGAGAAGCCGTCGAACCGGTCGACGGTCTTCATCCATCGGCGAATATCCGTGTCCGCGTCCACACGCAACTCGGTCACGCTCGATGCGCCCGCGTTCAATCCGCTGACCTTCAGGTCGGCTTCCACGTGGCGCAGCGTGACCGGCAACATGGCGGGCATGTTCGGCTCGGCGAAGCGCTCGATGATCCCGAACGTGGACGATGAAAACTTCGCAAGCGGCGGCATGGGCGCGGTTGCGGTTTTCAGCGGAAAGAGATCCGCATTGGACAACGCGCGGCCGCTCGCGTCCTTCAATCCATTTGGCAATTCGATTGATAAATCTGCGTGTTCCGGCAACGGCGCCGCGAACTCGACCGTGCTGATTTCGCTGTCTTTTTCGTCTGGATCGAATTTCGGTGCTGCATTGCCGCCCGGGCCATGCAGCGTGATCTTCGCGGCGTCGGCGCGCGGCACGGGCGAACTGAAACGAATCCGCAGCGGACGCAACGGCGTGCAAGGCGCTTTTGCGTTTTCGCGTTCGCACGAGAAACTCGCGGTGAAGGGTTCGCGGACATCGAAGTCGAAGCGCTTTTCCACGTCGTTCGCTAGACCGCTCGGACCTGTTACGCCACGGCCGTACACGAGTTGCATCTTGGTCGCCGACGGCAAGGTCTGCTGGCAAGCAAGCGTGAGGACGCGTGCGCTGTCTTTCTCGAGATGGAAGTGCTTGAGAAGCGCTGTGCGCGACGTGGTGTCGACGGATTTCACGGGAATGCGGTTACCCAATCCGTTCGATTCGCACCAGATGTTTTGCAGCGCCGATGCTTCGGTTGCAGGGCCGTTCAGGCGCAGCACGAAGAACTGGTTTTCTTCTATTTCGCCGTAGCTCGGCATGACGCCGAGGACGAACGGGCCGCCCGTTTCAAATCGATACTCGCGCGGTCCGGTGAGCGCATTGCCGGTGCTGGATTTGAGGCCGTCGGCGAGTGTCACCGAGCAGCGCATGCCGGGACTCAGGTCCTGATTGAAATCGTAGGCCCACGTCTTACTGTCGATCCAATGGGCCGAGCCAGCCGACGCGCCGCCGCTGCAATGTACCTGGGCCGGCGGTTTCGCGGCCGCGTCGCCAAACGCGGTCATGGCTTCGTCGAACTTGACCACCACCTGCCGCACCTGCGTCACCTTGCCTTGCGGCGAAACGCTTACCGTGCGGGCGGCGTCGGCGCGATGCGTGGCACCAAGAAATCCCGTTGCCACCAATGCGACAGCGACGGCCGAAGCCAGCGGCCATGTTCGTTTTTTTATGACGCCGATCATCGATTACGCTCCAGGATGGCCAAAATCGCTGGCGATTTTACCGGAGCATTACGTCATCCTTGCCCGTTGTTTCCATCGCGCGACAAGAATTCTCAGATTGTTTGCATTGAATGCGCGGTGTTGCGCATCAGGCGATATGCCGCCGGCTCACTTTGCGCCAATAGAGAAACAGTCCGACGCCCGCCACGCCCAGGCTCGCCGAATTCGCGACCCAGAAGCCGCGCGCGCCTTGCAGCCACGGCGGCGCAAATCCGCCTACGTTGAAGCCGAGCAGATAACCGCCGCCCAGCCCGATTCCCCACAGCGCAACGGCGTAGATGACCGTTGGCACGACCGCGACCTTGTAGGCTCGCAGCACGAACGCCGTGGTGATCTGGAGGGCGTCGAAGAGGTGATAGAACACGACGATCGCGAGCAGCGGCATGGCTGCGGCGATCACCTGTGCATCCGGCGTGTAAGCCATCAGCACGTACGGCCGCAGCGCGAACAGCACGATGCCGTACACGCACGCAATTGCGCATGAGAGCGCAATGCCGTGGCGCGCGAGGGAGCGGGCGGCATCGAAACGTTGCGCGCCGAGCGCCTGCGAGACCAACGTGGCCGAAGCCACGCCAATGGAAAGCGGAGTCATGTAGAGCACCGCGCCAATATTGCCCGTGATCTGATGACCGGCAAGCGTGGTTGTGCCGAAGTGCGAGATGAACAGCGCCATGAACGTGTACGACGTCACTTCGATGAGATAGGACAAACCCATCGGAATGCCGAGTTTGAGCAGCGCCTTTTGACGTTGCCACACCGGCCAGCAAAAGCGCGAAAAGATGCCGAGCGGCCGGAAGAACTCGACGCGCACGAGGACCGTCAGTCCGACGATCGCAATCAGCCAGTTGATCAGCGTACTCGCGATGGCGCAGCCCGGGCCGCCCAGCGCCGGCATGCCGAAACCGCCGAAAATGAACCACAGGTTGAGCGGCACTTTCAGCACGAGCGCGCCGATTTGCAGGAACATTACGAGGCGCGGCTTGCCGAGCGCGTTGGCGAGCGAACTGTAGACGCGAAACGCGAGACTCGCGGGCAAACCCAGCGAGAGAATGCGCAAATAGGAGAGGGTGCGTTCATGAAGCGCTGGCGGGGCATCGGCGATGCTCAGGAGCGGTTGCGGAAAATACAGGCAGACGAAGCCAATCACCGACAACACCGCCGCGAGCCACAACGCCTGGCGCACTTCCTCGCCGATCTCCGCTTCCTGCCGCGCGCCGAACAGTTGTCCGGCGATGGGCTGCAAGGCGGTGAGAATGCCGGTCAGGCCAATGTAGACGGAAATGTATATCGATGAACCCAGGCCGAGCGCGGCCAGGTCGGTGGCGGAAAAGCGGCCGACCATGGCGGTATCGATTACGCCGAAAGCAATGATCGCCAGTTGTCCGATCAGCACCGGCCACGCAAGCGCCGCGATCTTCCGTACGTCTGGCCACATGGTCAGTTCGCGCTCCGGCGCAGCGCCTTCGGACCGGGCCGCCTGATCGGCGGAACAGGCCGCTCGATGCGCACATACAGCCGGAAACGCTCGTCGCGGTCGGCGACGCGCCGGCCTTCCCACACGAGTTTCCATGCAAACGTGGAGATGGACGACGGCTCGCCGTAATCCTGTGTGTCCTGGCGCAGGATGACGTCGCAGTCTTCATCGAAGGCGAAATGCATGCCGCCGAAATAAGCGAACGTCGCGATCTGCGCATCGCCCAGGCGGACCGGGGAAATGCACGTGTAATCGGCCGGAAGGTGGTCGGCAATCTGCTCCGCCACGTCACGATACGTCCGGCTGTAGTTCACCACTGGAAGCCACAGTGTCATCAGCAGCACCCACATCAGGGTGGTGCCGGCGCTCGAAAGCACCACGCTGCGCCACAAGACCTTCGGATGCCGCGAAAGCCGCCAACGCGCGAGCGAGAACCAGCACACCGTCACCGCTACCGCGCATATGAACGAGAGGATCTTGAATTCCGGCTGGAAACCGGGTGCGAGCCGCGCGAGATTGCGGGCGAGCGGCGCGGGAAAACCGTAGAGACCCGCCGTCCAGACCAGCCAGACGAAGGTGGCGAGGAGGGTGAAGCTCAGCATCGCGAACCAGTCGATGGCGTTGATCGCGCCACGCTTGAGCGTGGGCAGCGCGAAGGTGGCGAGTACGGAAAGCGGCGGCAGCAGCAGCATGAACAGCCGGTTCGACTGATGGCTCTGCAGGATCACGAGCACCAGCAACGGCCCGATCACCGATACCGGCACCGCCACGTGCGGCGAGCGCCGCAGTCCCGCCCAGCTCACGAAGGTCCAGATGGCGAGCGGCCATGCCGGCCAGGTGAACAGCGGCAGGTTCTTGAACGCGTAGGAAAGCGCGAGGATCGGCGAACCGGAGAACGAGTCGAAACTGTTGCGCCACCATTGGCGCAGCCACCATTCGCCGTCGTCGGGAAAAAAGTGCAGCACCGGCCAGACCCATGCGCCGATCACGACGACCGCAAGCGGCACGCCGAGCACGAGCAGGTAAAACGGCCGCACTTCGCGCACAATCACCGTCATGGCGAGCGTGCAGATCAGAAGCGCGAGCACAAGGACCGGACTGCTCGACAAGCCGACCAGGCCGATCGCCGCACCCCAGATGAGCGCGCCCTGAATGGGTTTGTCGCAACTGCGCACGAGGCCGTACACCAGCATGGCCGTGCCGGCGAACTGCGCAAGCTGCGGCGTGGTCTCGTGGCCGCGCTCGGCGAGGCCGAAGCAGGCGAGCAGGATCAAGAGGGCGCCGTCGGCAAGCGTGCGGCCATAGTCGCGCGGCTCGGGCTCGCCGCCAAACGCATATTTGAAAGGCTGGGCTTCGTCGCGGCGGCCAAGCAGGTAGGCCGTGTACCAGACGAATGCGCACGCAATACAGAACAGCAAGCCGGTGACGACCCGCGAGGCGTTGCTGGCATCGACCCAGGGACTCAGCAGGCGAATGAAACCCGCGCCAAACCAGTAGACGAAGGGACCATCGGCGGTCAGCGCCTTGCCGACCAGATTCGGCAAGAGCCAGTCCTTCAGGTCTCCGTTGGCCATCGTCCACATCACGCCGAAACCCGCCGCGTCCTCGTTTTTCCAGGGGTCGCGGCCAAACAGGCCAAACGACGCGTAGACAATACATATGGCGAGCAGCAGCCAGCGCGGCAGGGCGCTGGTTGCGGAGGCGGTCAGGCGGACGACATTTCGCATGCGGTGGCGACAGAAAACAGAACTGATTGGGCGAGGCGGCGGCGCCGGATCGTGACGGAGATGCCGGACGCACGCGGTTTTCGTGACGATTTTTCGTCACTTTCTAGTTAGTGCAATTTTTAACGAATCCGGCATTGTAGACGGGAGCCGCGGCGCGCGTCATTGCGGTGCGTCCAGGCGTGGCTTTCCGTGAAAAAATGGGAAAAAGCGGCGAAAAAAAAGGCAGCTTTCGCTGCCTTTCTTCAGTCCTGCCGTGCTGCAGTCCAAGTGAATTACTTCTTCGACGAGAACGCTGCGAACTTCTTGTTGAACTTCTCGACGCGGCCGGCCGTGTCCATGATCTTTTGCTGACCGGTGTAGAACGGATGCGATTCCGACGACACTTCGATCTTTGCCAGCGGGTACTCTTCGCCTTCGAACTCGCCGGTTTCGCGCGTGTTGATGGTCGAACGCGTCACGAACTTGAAATCGTTCGACATGTCGACGAACAGCACTTCGCGGTAATTCGGGTGAATGCCTTCTTTCATGGTATTTCCTTTGGTATCTGTTGGTAGCCAGCCCGCTCTGCATGCGCTCAAAGTACTCGACGGTACTTCCAGTGGAACTTTTCCGAGCGCGAGCCACTTGCCTGAGGTCGAAAACCGTGGATTATGCCAGAAAATCAGTTGTTTGGCATGTTTTTGCGGGCTTTCTGCGGGCGACGTCCTGTGGGTTTATGCAAGCGCACCCACACCCGCCGGGTCCTGCCGGTAATACCGCGCGAGCAGCCTGTACAACTCTGGATATACCCGTTCGAAGGCCGCTGGCTTGACAAAAAGCGCCTCGCTGCATATCGCGAAAAACTCCGACGGATGATCGGCAGCATAAGGATCGATCAGGGATTCGCGCTCGAAACGGTACCATCGGCGATCTGAAACGGCGTCGACCTGGGCGCAAAAATGATCGTAGGCGTGATCGAAGACATCGTTCCATGCAGCGGAATCGAGCGGCGCATGCCATTTTCGATACAGCGGCGGGTGCCCGTCCGCCTCGCCGTTGAGCATGTCGATCTTGTGCGCAAACTCATGAATCACGACGTTGTACGCGTCCTCGCCATCGGTCATTTGCGCGTCTTCCCACGACAACACCACCGGGCCGCCTTCCCACGCTTCGCCGCTGGCGTCGTGCTCGATCTCGTGCACCACGCCGTCTTCGTCCTCCACCGTTTTCCTGATGACGAATTCGCCCGGATACACGATCACTCCGACCCATCCGCGATACAACTCCAGGCTCAGATTGAGCACGGGCAAACACGCCTGTACGGCGATGGCGACGATCATCGCGTCGGTCAGCGGCAGGTCGTGCGCCGTCGAAAACTCCTTTTCCGCGATAAACAGCGTCGTGTTCTCCCGCAAGCGCGCGAGATCGCCCGAATCGAGATGTCCGAAAAACGGCAACCGGTCGAGCGTCGCGCGCCAGAGCGTATCTTCGATCGCGTACTTGCGCAGCGCCCGCTCCCGGCGATTCCCGCCGATGAGGCGAGTCAGAAAATTGGCCATGCGGTCCGTGTCAGTCTCTCGAATTCAGTCAATCTGCTTTTGCCACAACGCGAACAGACCGCCGCACACCGCGACGCCCATCATGAAGTAAAAACCATCGAGCGACGCCAGGAAACTCGCCTGCTGCGTGACCATGCGCGAAATTGTCACGATGGCGAGCGCATGCGCTTCGCCGGCCGTATGCCCGGCGGCGGCAAATCCGTGCGCCAGCGCGGCTACGGCGTTCTGGAACTCCGGATTGTACGGATTCACGGCCTCGGCGAGCCGGGATTCATGCAGCGCCTGCCTGTGCTGTTCCACGATTATCACTGCCGCCGTTGCAAACGACAGCGTCAACTGCCGCACGATATTCTTCAGCCGGTAACCATGCGTGAATTCCTCGATCGCGAAGATCTTGAACGTGAGATTCGCCACCGGCAACACGATAAAAAGCAGCAACAGGCCGCGCAGCAGCATCGGCAGAAGGAGGTCGATTTGCGCCACGCCCGGCGACATGCGCGTCATCAGCCATCCAACGAGCGCTGCAATCGCAAAACCCGGCACGATGATCCATTTCTTGCGCGTGACGAACTTCGTGTATCTGAAATAGAGAAACAGCGCGGACCCCGATATCAGCGACGTAATTCCCACAAGCCGGCCTGCATTCTCGACCGGATAGCCGAGTCCCTGTTCGAGGAAACGCGCGATCAGATAGCTGAATCCCGTGGACTCGAAGTAATAGAGCATGTAGAGCAGAAGGCCGATCTGGAACGAGCGTTCTCGTAACGCGTGAAGGCGAACCAGCGGAGCAGGGTGATGCCACTGATGCCATGCAAACCACACGAGGGCGCCAATACCCGCCGCGGTCAGCATGACGAGCGTGGGTGACGTGGTGAAGTGCTCGAACCGCACTTGTTGCATCACGATCTGCAGCGCGCCCTGAGCGAATGCGAATAACAGATACGGCCAGAACGGCGTGGCACCCCGTTCGTCGCGATGAACATTGCCCGAATCGGGCAGCGCGATCAATGCAAGGCCCGCGAACGCAAACGCCACAGGCGCCGTGCAGGCAAAGAGCGCACGCCAGTCGAAATGCGAAACCAGCCAGCCGCCGAGCAACGGCGCGATCGCGCTGCTGCCTACGATCAACATCAGGAACGCGCGTGTTGCGCCGGCGCGTTTTTGCGGCGTGAAGCTGATCTGGATCAGGATGCGGCAGGCGCCCATCATCGGGCCGATGAAATAGCCTTGAAGCCCGCGCGTGAACATGAGTTCGAGCGAGTTTTGCGTAAGCGCCGACAGTATTGCGCCGCATCCGTAGAACAGCATGCACCCGGCCACGTAGCGGCGATGCCCGAGCCGGTCGACCCACCATTGCTGCTGCAGGATCCCGAGGACGGCGGCGACCGCGTAGGCACTCGATGACCACACGAGTTCATCCGGTGATGCGTTGATTCCGCCCGCAATGTAGCTCGCAAAAAACGAGAAGATGGCGTTGTCGAAGTAATCGAGGCCGGTGACCAGCGCGAGCATCCACGGGAAGAAGTCGCCGCGCAACCGCTCGACCACAAATACGGGTGCCCGGGCGCTCATTACTTCTTGCTCCCCGGCCTGGCCCGTGCTTTCGATTGATGTTCGAGCAGCGCATCGGCGGAGTGGCCCGCGAGCCGCGCCTCCACGTAATCCAGGTCGAGCCGCAACTCCGCGCGCACGGCCTGTGCTTCGTTGAGTTCGCGGCGCACGGATTCGATGCGTGAATCGATGGCATCTAGTTGTTGCCTCAAGCCTTTCCTGATTTCGGCCAGCGAATCCGGCGAATAACGGTTTTGGCCGGCCTCGGTTTTTTCGAGCGGCCGCTTGAGCATCTCGACAATTCCGTGCAGCGAAAACCCAAGCGACCTCAGCCGTAGAATCCGACCGAAGCGTTCCAGATCGTTCGCGTCGTACAGCCTGTACCGGCCCTCGCTGCGGCTTGGCACCACAAGTCCGCGCTCTTCGTAATATTTCAGCGTGCGGGGCGTGACGCCGAGACGTTCGGCTGCATCGCGTACGGTCAGAAGTTCTTCGGACATGGCGTCGGTCGGTTTTGGTCCGGCGGTCAGGATGATCTGCGAATTATAGATCAACATGGACGTGAACGTTCACGTTACCAATCGCGTCACTGATTTCGATACACGAAAAAAAGCCGCCCGCGAATGCGGGCGGCTTGCAGTGTTTCCTTCTGGTGTCCGGGCTTAACTGCCGCCGCGGCGCATCAGGTCGAAGAATTCAGCGTTGTTCTTGGTCTGACGAATCTTGTCCAGCAGGAATTCCATGGATTCGACCTCGTCCATGTCGTGAATGAACTTGCGCAGCACCCAGACCTTTTGCAGCAGGTCCGGCTTGATCAGCAGTTCTTCGCGGCGCGTGCCCGACTTGTTGAGGTTGATCGACGGATAAACGCGCTTTTCAGCAAGCCGGCGTTCCAGATGCACTTCCATGTTGCCCGTGCCCTTGAACTCTTCATAGATCACGTCGTCCATCCGGCTGCCGGTTTCGATCAACGCCGTGCCAATGATGGTCAGCGATCCGCCTTCCTCGATGTTGCGCGCCGCGCCAAAGAATCGTTTCGGCCGTTGCAGCGCGTTTGCATCGACACCACCGGTCAGCACCTTGCCCGAAGCCGGCACGACCGTGTTGTAGGCGCGTGCGAGACGCGTGATGGAGTCGAGCAGAATCACGACGTCGTGCTTCATTTCGACCAGGCGCTTGGCCTTCTCGATCACCATTTCCGCGACTTGCACGTGGCGCGCGGCCGGTTCGTCGAACGTGGAAGCGATCACTTCGCCAACCACCGAGCGCTGCATTTCCGTCACTTCTTCCGGGCGTTCGTCGATCAGCAGCACGAACAGCACGATATCCGGATGATTCGATTTGATGGCGTGCGCGATGTGCTGCAGCATCACCGTCTTGCCCGATTTCGGCGACGCCACCAGCAAGCCGCGCTGACCTTTGCCAATAGGCGAGATCATGTCGATGATCCGGCCCGTCACGTTCTCTTCCCCGCGCATTTCGCGCTCAAGCGGCAACGGCTTGTTCGGATGCAGCGGCGTCAGGTTCTCGAACATGATCTTGTGCTTCGAGGCTTCCGGCGCCTGGCCGTTGACCTTGTCCACCTTGACCAGCGCGAAATAGCGCTCGCCGTCTTTCGGCGTGCGCACTTCACCTTCAATGGTGTCGCCGGTGTGCAGGTTGAAGCGGCGGATCTGCGACGGGCTGATGTAGATATCGTCCGTGCTGGCGAGATAGGAAGTCTCGGGAGAGCGCAGAAAGCCGAAACCGTCCGGCAATACTTCGAGCGTGCCGTCGCCGAAAATCGTGTCGCCAGTCTTGGCGCGCTTTTTAAGAATCGCGAACATCAATTCCTGCTTGCGCAGGCGATTGGCGTTTTCGATCTCCAGGCCATTGGCCATTTCGATCAATGCGGAGACGTGCTGAGACTTGAGCTCGGATAAATGCATACGGATTTCCCGCCAGGGAGAAGAGGTACAACAGAGAATTTGGGAGGAGAAGTGAGCTGAACGCTCAAGGACCTAAACCGTCTTGGTCTTGCAGTCTTAGGATTCTAGCATAGCACATGCCGACAGAGCCTCGGCTAGGCTTGGTGGCAGGGGAATTCGCTCATGTTGTGGTCGCACAACATTCTGCGAGAATCTCACACGTGCAGCTAATCTTTTTTACTTGTATTGACCCAGCGCATTGATCTGGCGCATGAATCGGTATTCACGCCGGACCGAGTAGAGCTACGAGCTTGCCGCTGTATCCGAAGCGCCCGCCAGCTTGCCGGCCGCTGGCGCTCCGGATTCAATCTCACAGGTTGCTGTCGAGGAACGCGGTCAATTGCGACTTCGACAGGGCGCCGACCTTTTGCGCCGCGACTGCACCGTTCTTGAACAGGATCAGCGTGGGGATGCCGCGCACACCGAACTTCACGGGGGTGGACTGATGCTCGTCCACATTGATCTTTGCAATTTGCAGGCGATCGCCGTAATCCTTGGCGACTTCGTCGAGGATGGGCGCAATCATCTTGCAGGGACCGCACCATTCGGCCCAGAAATCGAGCAGAACGGGTTTGTCGGACTTCGTCACGTCCTGGTCAAAGGATGCGTCGCTAATATGTTTGATCGATTCGCTCATTATTGAATACCTCTCTGAATTCGAGGCCCGCGTTTGAATGCTCGCCACGATACACCAAAACAAGGAAATTGTTCGCCCGCGCTGCGGGGTGTAGAACCGCTCGCTTGGGTGGGCGCAGCCGCTGCCTGATAAGCCGCTT
The DNA here is from genome assembly GCF_001544455.2 of Caballeronia sordidicola. Classification (GTDB taxonomy): domain Bacteria; phylum Pseudomonadota; class Gammaproteobacteria; order Burkholderiales; family Burkholderiaceae; genus Caballeronia; species Caballeronia sordidicola. The sequence goes on along the minus strand of NZ_FCOC02000008.1, from coordinate 194,955 downwards.
TCGCCCGCCACACGGTGTTTTACCGGGGCTTCAAAATGTCATCTTAGCCTACTTTGCTATCTGTTGCCGGGTACCGATAGGACACACCCGGACACGTCTGTTTCATCACGCAGCGCACGATTTTTATGCGCCGAGGCTGCTTGGGAAAGTTCGTTCGAGCCGGATTCATGAAGCGTGTATTCCAGCCCATTACAGCCGGGGAGTGGGCGGCGCAATCCTTCTCTGATATGATTCTCTGTGACGGGCCTCCTCGCATGGTGGCGCGGTCAACCTGGTCAGGTCGGGAACGAAGCAGCCACAGCCGTTTTCTACCAGTGCCGAGGGTCGGGCTCGTCACCTTCGCTTTGTGTTTTCGTACTATCTCCGCTTCCGGTTCATTCCTCCTGCTTCGAATGTATGGCCGTCATGTCGCATTTCAATGCGCATCGTGACGTGCCTGACGCGTGTATTTTTGCGCAAGCCCCTCCGTTATTCGAACTGATTTCATGCTCTTTGTGCGCCACGCCAAATGCTTTGTGTGGCACGTGTCATCCCGCCCTGGGAAACGCTTGGCCTCTTGACGTTGCTGATACAATTTCGGCATGACCTATCAAGTTCTCGCACGCAAGTGGCGCCCCAAATCTTTCGCCTCGCTCGTCGGCCAGGAGCACGTGGTTCGCGCGCTTACGCACGCGCTCGACGGCGGGCGGCTGCACCACGCTTACCTGTTCACAGGAACGCGCGGTGTCGGCAAGACGACGCTGTCGCGCATCTTCGCCAAGGCGCTCAATTGCGAGACCGGTGTGACCTCAACGCCGTGCGGCGTCTGCCGGGCGTGCAAGGAAATCGACGAAGGACGGTTTGTCGATTATGTGGAGATGGACGCGGCCAGTAATCGCGGCGTGGACGAAATGGCGGCGCTCCTCGAGCGTGCTGTGTACGCTCCGGTCGACGCGCGCTTCAAGGTCTACATGATCGACGAAGTCCACATGCTCACGAACCACGCGTTCAACGCCATGTTGAAAACGCTCGAAGAGCCGCCTGCGCACGTCAAGTTCATCCTCGCCACCACCGATCCGCAGAAGATCCCGGTCACCGTGTTGTCGCGTTGTCTGCAGTTCAATTTGAAGCAGATGCCGGCGGGGCATATTGTCGGGCATCTGGAACACGTGCTTGGCGAGGAAAAGATCCCTTACGAGCCGCAGGCATTGCGGTTGTTATCGCGTGCGGCAGACGGGAGCATGCGCGACGCGCTATCTCTGACTGATCAGGCCATCGCTTATTCGGCAAATCAGGTCACAGAGGAAGCCGTGCGCGGCATGCTCGGCGCGCTCGACCAGAGCTATCTGATCCGTTTGCTCGATACACTCGCGGAAGGCGACGGGCCCGGGGTGCTCGCGATCGCGGACGAGATGGCGTTGCGAAGCCTGTCGTTTTCCACGGCGCTGCAGGATCTCGCCGGATTGCTGCACAAGATTGCATGGGCGCAGTTCGCGCCGGCATCGGTGCTCGATGAATGGCCCGAGGCCGCGGATATCCGCCGCTTCGCCGATGCGCTCAGCGCCGAACACGTTCAACTGTTCTACCAGATTGCGACGATCGGACGTGGCGAACTGGGTCTCGCGCCCGACGAATACGCCGGCTTCACAATGACGCTGCTGCGGATGCTTGCGTTCGAACCTGCCGGTGGTCCGGGGGGCGGTGGAGGTGCGCGCGTGAAAGCTGCGGAAACGGGGGCGAGCGTCCGAGGGGCCGCGCCCAGCAGCGTAGCAGCCGCCACAACTCGCGCTGCGGATGTGGCGACGCGTCCGCATGGTGCGACTCAGCCGTCGGCATCGAGTGAGCGCATTGACGTTGATGGCGGGGTGCGCGGTTCGAAGGCGGCAGAGCAAGCCGCTGTCGATGCGGCACCTTCCCTGGGCGCATCTGAAGTAGGAGCGAAAGGTATCGAGGGCGGTTTGGCTGATGTCCCTGCTGCTTCGACAGCCGCGCCGGCTGCCGCGAGTGCGCTGGAGACGAGCATACAAACTCCCGTCGATACCTCTTCGCTTGAAATCGCCGAGCCCGAAGTCCCGGCCGAAATCGAGCCGCCATCCGGGATTTCCAAGCCAGGACCGGCGCCTGCGCCAATAGCCGCTGCCGCTCACGAACTTGCCGAGCGCTCGGCAACAGAAGCGACCCGGAACGCACCGGTTGAAAATCCGGCAATCCTCTTGCCGCGCGCACCCGGCGGCGCGAGTGCGGCGCTTGACGTGCTGCGCAGCGCCGGCATGCGGGTATCGTCGGATCGAGGGGCGCGCGTCGCCGAACCGGTGCGCAAAGCCGTCGCGCCAAAGGCCGCGCCGATCGTGCAGGTTCCGGTGCCGCGCCGTCCCGCGGCGCCTGAGCGAAGCGATACCGCGAGCAATGTCCGGCCCGGTTCTTCCGCCAGTAGCAGCACAAGCACGAACGCGAATACGAACGCCCGCGATCAACGCAGCGGCGACGCCGTGCCGCCGTGGGAAGAAATACCGCTGGATGACTACCAGCCGGCGTCATCGGACGATGCTTATTTCATGTCGCCCGACGACGGTTCCATGCCCGCGTTCGAAAGCGGTCCCGACGACGTGCGTTTTAACGACGCGCCCGGCTTTAAACCGGAAGTCAAGGCGGATCTCCGTCCCCTCCCGCCAGCCATTGCGCTCGACGCAATCGGCGTGAGCGGCGACTGGCCGGCGCTGGCCGTGGACTTGTCGTTGAAAGGCATTGCTTATCAGCTCGCGTTCAACAGCGAACTGACGGCCTGCGACGCCGGATCGATAACGCTTGTCGTGCCCGTTCCCCAATACGCCGAAAGCGCACAAGTCGCGAAGCTGAAAACCGCGTTGACCGAGAAGCTCGGCCGGACTCTCGAAGTGATTGTGAGCGTCGGAGCCGCGCGCCGTACCGCTGCGGCCGTCGATGCAGCGCTTCGCGCCGAACGCCAGCAGCAGGCGGAAAAGGAGATCACGCAGAACCCTTTTGTACAGTCGCTGATCCGCGATTTTGGCGCGAGGATCGTGCAGGGATCCATCAAGCCGATCGCGCCGGAAAGCAATGCGCAGGGCGGCCAAAGCGCGGCATCGGCGAATTGAGTTTGCAGAGAACACTAGAACATCATTTTAAAGCGCCCCAAGGCAAGGCGCACATTCGTTGCCAGCGCGGACCTGAGCCGGACTCGGCACCCGCAGCACACATCCAGTTTTCCATCCGTTTCCCGTAAGGAGCCCGATCATGATGAAGAACCAACTCGCCGGCTTGATGAAGCAAGCGCAGCAAATGCAGGACAACATGAAGAAGGCGCAGGACGAACTCGCGCTTATTGAAGTGGAAGGCCAGTCGGGCGCCGGTCTCGTAAAAGTGACGATGACCTGCAAGAACGACGTGCGCCGGGTCGTGATTGACCCGAGCCTGCTCGCCGATGACAAGGATATGCTGGAAGACCTGGTCGCTGCCGCGTTCAACGACGCCGTGCGCAAGGCCGAAGCCACCACGCAGCAAAAAATGAGCGGCATGACCGCCGGCATGCCAATGCCGCCGGGTTTCAAGCTGCCGTTCTAAGCCGCCGGCATATTCATTCCGAGACCAACGGCCACCGCGCATGAAACAACCTTCCGCCTTGTCGGCGCTCGTCGAAGCGCTGCGCGCACTGCCGGGCGTGGGTCCCAAGTCGGCGCAGCGCATGGCCTATCACCTCATGCAGCACGATCGTCCGGGCGCGGAAAAGCTCGGCCGGTCGCTGATGTTCGCGACCGAGCATCTGCAGCACTGCGAGAAATGCAACACGTTCACCGAAGCGGCGATCTGCGAAGTCTGCAGCGACCCGGAGCGCGACGCCGAAATGCTGTGCGTGGTCGAAACGCCCGCTGACCAGATCATGCTGGAGCAGACGCTGACCTACAGTGGGCTGTACTTCGTGCTGATGGGCCGGCTGAGTCCGCTCGATGGAATCGGGCCCAAGGAAATTCATTTCGATCGCCTGATCCAGCGTGCCACTGACGGAATCGTGAAGGAAATCGTGCTTGCCACGAACTTTACGAACGAGGGCGAGGCAACTGCGCATTACCTCGCGCAGACGCTGAAATCAAAAGGTCTCAAGGTGACGCGGCTGGCCCGCGGCGTACCGGTGGGCGGCGAACTCGAATACGTCGATGCAGGCACGATCGCGCGCGCGATGCTGGATCGGCGCTCCGTGTAGATGTTCCATATAGACGGCGGAAGTCGGCGGAAGACGGCAGACGGCCAAGGGAAAACAGACATGACCGAAGCAGAAGCATTGGCGCTGGCGACGCATCGCCACTACAAGGGCGGCTTGTATCGCGTGATCGGCGTGGCGCGGCATTCCGAAACCGAAGAATCGATGATCGTCTACGAGCATCTGTGGCCGCACGACCATGGATTATGGGTGCGCCCGGCCGCGATCTTCAACGACACGCTCGCGGATGGTTCGCCGCGTTTTCAGGCGCTCGAGATTCCGCTTTAGGCTGTTCGTCACATCCTTGCTTCAACACCGCAATCAAAACAACACGTCAGGAGACAGCATGGGCGCATCCTCGGGACCGCTCGCCGGCGTCAAGGTGCTCGAACTCGGCACGCTGATCGCCGGGCCGTTCGCCTCGCGTTTCATGGGCGAGTTCGGCGCCGACGTCATCAAGATCGAAGATCCGAACGGCGGCGATCCGCTGCGCAAATGGCGCAAGCTCTATCCGGAAGTGGGCGGCACATCGCTATGGTGGGCCGTCCAGGCGCGCAATAAAAAATCGGTGACGATCAATCTGAAGGCCCCGGAAGGCAAGGAAATTGTCCGCCGGCTCGCGAAGGAAGCCGATATTGTCGTCGAGAATTTTCGGCCGGGATTGCTCGAGAAACTCGGGCTCGGCTATGAAGTCCTGTCCGCCGGGAATCCAGGCCTCGTCATGGTGCGTTTGTCCGGATACGGCCAGACCGGGCCGTATCGTGACCGGCCGGGGTTTGGCGCGATTGCCGAGTCCATGGGCGGATTGCGTCATATCACGGGCTACCCCGACCTGCCGCCGCCGCGCATTGGCATTTCCATTGGGGACTCCATCGCGGCGCTCCACGGCGTGATAGGCGCCCTGATGGCGCTGCATCACCGGCAGGCGAACGGCGGCAAAGGGCAGGTCGTGGACGTCGCGTTGTATGAAGCCGTCTTCAACATGATGGAAAGCGTGGTGCCGGAATACGGCGTGTACGGCATGGTCCGCGAGCGCACGGGCGCTTCGCTGCCGGGTATCGTGCCCTCCAATACCTATCCGTGCCGCGATGGCAGCATTGTGATTGGCGGCAACAGCGATCCCATTTTCAAGCGCCTGATGATGGCGATCGGCCGTGACGATCTGGGCAACGATCCCGCGCTGGCGTCGAATGATGGGAGGGTGCCGCGCACACGGGAAATCGATGACGCCATCCGCGTCTGGCTCTGCACACGTTCCATCGATGAAGCGCTCGCCGTGCTCAACGCGGCCGATGTGCCCGCCGGCCGCATCTACAGCGTCGCCGATATGTTCGCCGATCCGCAATACATCGCGCGCCAGATGATCCAGCATTTTCCGTGGCAGGACGGCCGCGAGATTGCGCTGCCGAACGTGACGCCCAAGCTTTCCGAAACCCCCGGAGAGACGCGGTGGCTTGGGCCGCAACTCGGTGAACACACCGATGAAGTCCTGCAATCGCTCGGGTATGATCCTGACGAGATTGCAAGATTGCGGGCGAACAAGGCGATTTGAGTTTCGGCACAGACCTCGGCGTATGCCTTGGCTTCCCCGATAAAGCCGCAAAAAATAAAAAATCAAGGAGACAAGATGCAACGCAGGACTTTCATCGCAAGCGGCGCGGCGCTCGCTGCCGGCACGCTGATCGATACCCCGTTCGCGTTTGGGCAAGCGAAACTGGAACATCCTAAGATTTCGATCGCGGTCGGCGGCAAGAACCTCTTTTACTATCTGCCGCTCACTATTGCGGAGCGCCGCAACTACTTCAAGGACGAAGGCCTCGAGATCGAGATATCCGATTTTGCCGGCGGCGCGAAGGCGTTGCAGGCGGCGGTGGGCGGCAGCGCGGACGTGGTGTCGGGCGCGTTCGAACATACGCTGCTGCTGCAGGCGAAAGGGCAGATGTTCCGCGAGTTCGTGCTGCAAGGGCGCGCGCCGCAGATCGTGCTGGCGGTATCGAAGAAAGCGATGCCGAATTACAAGAGCATTGCCGATCTCAAAGGCAAGAAAATCGGCGTGACCGCGCCCGGTTCGTCGACTTCCATCATGGCGAGCTTCGTACTGGCCAAGGCCGGGCTCAGCGCGAGCGACGTCTCGTTCATTGGCGTGGGTGCGGGAGCGGGAGCGGTCGCCGCGTTGCAGTCGGGCCAGATCGACGCCATGGCAAATCTCGATCCGGTCATGACCAAGCTGGAGCGCTCCGGCGATATCCGCGTGGTTTCGGACACGCGAACACTTGCGGACACGCGTGCGGTCTTCGGCGGCGACATGCCGGCGGGTTGCCTGTATGCGTCGCAAAGTTTCATCGCGAAGAACCCGAACACCACGCAGGCGCTCACGAACGCCATGGTTCGCGCGCTGAAATGGCTTCAAACCGCATCGGGCAAGGACCTGATTTCGACGGTACCGGAAGCCTACTTGCTCGGCGACAGTTCGCTCTATTTGGACGCGTGGCAGCACGTGAAGGAAGCCATGTCTCCCGACGGGCTGATGCCGGCGAACGGTCCCGCGACGTCGCTCAAGACCCTTCAGGCTTTCGATGAAACCGTGAAAGGCAAGCCGATCGATTTGTCGAAGACGTGGACCAACGACTTTGTGAAGAAAGCCTTGGCCACGGTCAAGGCCTGAACGATGCTGCAGATAACCACACAGGTTCCCGCGCTTGCGCTGGAAAACGTTACCTGCACGTTTATTTCCCGCGATGACCGGCGCTCGCGCTACACGGCGGTCAAGGGAACAACGCTGCGTGTAGCGCCCGGAGAGTTTGTCTCGGTCGTGGGTCCCACGGGTTGCGGCAAGTCCACGCTGCTGAACGTGGGCGCGGGTTTGCTCGCACCTTCCTCGGGCACGATCAATGTCTTCGGCAATGAACTCCAGGGAATCAATCGCCGCGCCGGCTACATGTTCCAGGCCGAAGCGCTGATGCCGTGGCGCTCGGCGCTCGACAACGTCACGGCAGGTCTGTCGTTCAGGGGCGTGCCTAAAGACGAAGCGCGCGCGATGGGCGAAGAATGGTTGAAACGCGTGGGCCTTGGCGGTTTCGGCGATCGCTATCCGCACCAGTTGTCGGGCGGCATGCGCAAGCGCGTGGGCATGGCGCAGACGCTGATCCTCGATCCCGACATCATCCTGATGGATGAGCCGTTTTCCGCGCTCGATATCCAAACCCGCCAGTTGATGGAAAACGAGCTGCTCGAGCTGTGGGCCGCCAAGCGCAAAGCCGTGCTGTTCATCACGCATGACCTTGATGAGGCGATTTCGTTGTCCGATCGCGTGGTGGTGTTGTCGGCGGGTCCGGGCACGCATCCGATCGGCGAGTTTGTAATCGATCTGCCGCGTCCGCGCGATGTTGCCGAAATCCGCTCGCATCCTCGCTTTGTGGAACTGCACGCGCAAATCTGGTCCGTGCTGCGAGAAGAGGTCCTGAAGGGCTACAAGCAACAGTTGACCGCCGTTTAAACTGATTAAAAGAGCATCCCGATCATGTGGAAAACGTTGCGCCCGAACCGCGCAAACCTGGTCTTGTGGCAGTGGTTGGTGCTCGTGCTGTGTTTCGTACTCTGGTACGTGTTGACCAGCCCGACATTGCTGCCGGCTTTTTATTTCGACGATTCAAGCAAGGCCGCATTCTTCTTCGGCGAACCGCAGAAGGTGTTGCTGCGCATCTGGCAGTGGTTTACGACCGGCGAGATCTACGTGCATCTGTGGGTCACGCTGATAGAAACCGTGCTCGCGTTTGTGATAGGTACGGTCTTGGGATTGGGCGTTGGCTTGTGGCTCGCTCTTGCTCCCATGATGAGCGCGCTCTTCGACCCGTACATCAAGGCCGCGAACTCCATGCCGCGCGTGATCCTCGCGCCGATCTTCGCCGTCTGGTTCGGGCTTGGGATCTGGTCGAAAGTGGCGCTCGGCGTCACGCTGGTCTTTTTCATCGTGTTCTTCAATGTCTATCAGGGTGTCAAGGAGGTGAGTCCTGTCGTGCTGGCGAACGCCCGCATGCTCGGCGCCAATCGAAAGCAATTGCTCACGCACGTATATTTGCCGAGCGCGACAAGCTGGGTGTTTTCGAGTCTGCATACATCGGTGGGACTTGCGTTTGTGGGCTCCGTAGTCGGCGAATACCTGGGCTCGGCGCGGGGCGTCGGATACCTGATCCTGCAGGCGGAAGGCACTTTCGATATCAACACTGTATTCGCGGGGATTCTCGTGCTTACGGCGTTTGCGTTGATTCTCGACGGCATCGTCGCGCTGGTCGAGCGCCGCCTGATGAAGTGGCAGCCAAGCGCCGGCGACACCGAGAAGATGTAGGTCAGGCAAGGTTTCGAACACGAGTGATTCAAGTGGTTCGTATTGACGGCATCGAATGGTACGCATCACCCCTCCGTTGAAATATCTTGACGCGTCCAGTGTAGAACGGCTTTGTCCGGCTGTGCCTCTGCACGTACCGCGTTAGCCATCTGGTCTAATAAAACGGCTTGAAGCAGCGCGTGTTTCAGGGAAAACCTGACCGTTCGGCCGAGGGCTCCGCCGCCAGTCCGCGCGCCATCTTTCCTCGGTTACAATCGTCCAATGCAAATCCTACTCAGCAACGACGACGGTTATCTGGCTCGCGGGCTCAACGTGCTGCACGCGGCGCTGCAGCCGCTTGGCCAAGTCACGGTCATGGCGCCCGAGCAGAATTGCAGCGGCGCTTCGAACTCGCTTACGCTCTCCCGGCCGCTCACCATTCACAGTGCGCCCAACGGTTTTAACTACGTGAACGGTACGCCCACGGACTCCGTGCACATCGCGCTGACAGGCATGCTGGAAACGCAGCCGGATCTCGTCGTCTCGGGTATCAATAACGGCCAGAACATGGGCGAGGACACGCTGTATTCAGGGACCGTGGCGGCTGCAACCGAGGGCTTCATGTTCGGCGTGCCGGCCATTGCGTTTTCGCTGGTTGGCCGCGACTGGTTACATCTGGAAGACGCCGCTCGCGTGGCTGCCGACATCGTTGCGCATTTTCTGGCGCATCCCATGCCCGGCCATCCGTTGCTGAATGTGAATATTCCGAGTCTTCCCTATGAGCAGATGGGAGAGTGGCGCATTACGCGGCTTGGCAAACGTCATCCGTCGCAACCGGTGATCCGGCAGATCGATCCACGCGGAAACCCCATCTGGTGGATCGGGCCATCCGGCGACGCGCTCGATGCAAGCGAAGGCACAGATTTTCACGCCGTTGCGAACGGACATGTTTCAATTACGCCGCTGCAACTGGATCTCACGCATACCAAGCTGTTGCCCGCTACACGCGAGTGGGCCGAGGCACGGAGCCGCCGTTCATGACGGACGAACGTGCGAAACGCTTTCCGCTGGCGCTCGCTGATCTGGTGCGCGAGCCGCGCAAAGCAACTGCGCGTCCGGATGCAAGCGGCAAGTCGAATGCTAGGTCGGCCGGCAAGCCGGCGTTCAAGTCGATTACTGGCGGGAACGGTGCGGCACGGCCGGCAGCCGCGGTGCACAACGCAGGCGCGGCCACGCTGAAACCGGCCGGTGCAAAGGTTGCAAAATTGTCGACGGCGCTTCATTCCGGAACGAAAACCAATGCCATCGTCAAGCCCGCAGCGACTGTGAAAGCAGCAGTCAAGCCGGTCGGCGTTGCTGAAACCGCTGGCCCGCGAGGCGCTTCGGCAGGCGAGGTTCATCGTCCGGCAGTCAAGCCACACCCGGTCACGAAACCGTCCGCAGTCGTGGCTCATCATCAACCGGGCGCATTGCGTTCGGGCGCCCGCGCGAATGCGATGCGGGACTCGGCCGTGAGCGCGAAAATTGAGGCCGTGCCGGAGGCGAAGCTGGTGCAGCAACCGGACATCAGGCCGGGTAATGTCCGCAAGACGCCGCTGCAAGGCACGCACACCGGCACGCATGCCTTGACATCGGAACGCGTGCGCGAGCGAATGGTCGAACGGCTGCGTGCAAACGGTATCACGGACCCGCGTGTGCTCGCGGCAATGTCCGCAGTGCCGCGTCACATGTTCGTCGATCCGGGGCTTGCCGCGCAGGCCTATGAGGACGCTGCGCTGCCGATTGGTCATCACCAGACGATCTCGAAACCGTCTGTCGTCGCGCGAATGATCGAATTGGTTGCGGCGGGGCGCACGCTCAAGAGCGTGCTGGAGATCGGTACGGGCTGCGGATATCAGGCAGCCGTGCTGTCGCAGGTCGCCACGGACGTGTATTCCATCGAGCGGATTCGGCCGTTGTCGGAGCGCGCGAAGTTGAATTTGCGTCCTTTGCGTGTGCCGAATATCCGTCTCCATTACGGCGATGGCCGGCTCGGATTGCCGGCGGCCGCGCCGTTCGACGCTATTGTCATAGCGTGTGCGGGGCTTGATGTGCCGCAGGCGCTGCTTGATCAACTCGCTGTTGGCGGCAGGCTGGTTGCGCCGGTCGGTTCCCAGACGGCGCAAGCGCAGATACTGACGCTCGTCGAGCGCGTTTCGCCCACGCAGTGGCGCGAGTCGCAGCTTGATAGGGTTTTCTTTGTACCTTTAAAATCCGGAGTGATTTGACACCGATGAGTATGTTGCGTGCTAAACAAGAAGTGAGCGCAAACCGCGGTTTGACGGCGGTTCAGCGCATGGTGTGCGTCGCGGCGCTGTCCGTGCTGGCTGCGTGCGCAACACGGATGGACAACGCGCCCGTCGTCGACCGGACCGGAGCCGCTATCGGGACGCAAGCCGCTCAGGATGGCGCCGTGTTGCCGCCCGGTCCGCCGCCGCCGGGCTATTACCGCGTGAAACCGGGTGACACCCTATACCGGATTGCGCTGGAAAACGGTCAGAATTATCGCGATATTGCGTCGTGGAACAACATGACGAACCCGAATCAGATCGAAGTCGATCAATTGCTTCGGGTCGCACCTCCGGGCGCGAATCTCGCCGCCGCAACGCCGGGTGTTTCTACCGCTCCTATCGCAGGTGGAGGCGTGCAGGCCCAGCCGCTGACGAACACGTATGGCGCGAACAATTACAATTCCAACGGCGCAACCCTGCCGACCGCGCCTGCTTACGGTTCATCGTCCGGTATGGGTACGGCGCCTGCCCCGTTGCCTGGGACAGCGCCGGCGGTGGCGCCAGGATTGGCGATGAATCAGCCGGGAGCGAGTGGGATTGACAACGGCGCAGCAGCGGCGCCGGCGGGTCAGCCGGCATTCATCTGGCCTGCGCGTGGACCGATTCTCGGCACGTTCGACGACGCGAAGAACAAAGGCGTCAATATTGGCGGATCGCCCGGAGATCCGGTCAATGCATCGGCGGATGGACGCGTCGTTTATTCCGGCAACGGGCTGCGCGGATACGGTAATCTCATCATCATCAAGCACGACGCAACTTTTCTGACCGCGTACGCACATAACCGCGCTTTGATGGTAAAAGAAGGTGACGCGGTGACAAAAGGGCAGAAGATCGCCGAGATGGGCAACAGCGATTCGGACCGTGTGATGTTGCATTTCGAAGTTCGCCGGCAGGGCAAACCTGTCGACCCTCTGACGTATTTGCCGCCGCAATAAGCGAAATCACCATGCCTAAATCGAAGCGCCGCCCGCCGCAAGCCGAGACTGAGCCAATCAGCCGACCCACGCAGACAACGGTGGAAGACGGCGCTTCGAGCCACGCAGACGAGTCGGAATCCGAAACGGTTGAAGCCGAACTCGACGGTGACGAAGAAAGCGGATCAGGTGGCAAGGATGCAGCGGAGGGCGCAAACGATTCCGTGCCCGACGTCGACGACTTCAAGTCGATCCTGCAGGCCGAACTGACCGCCGACACCATTCAGCATTACCTGAATCGTATTAGCGTAAAGCCGCTCTTGACTGTCGAAGAAGAGCAGCGTTACTCGCGGCTCGCTAAAGCCGGTGAGTTCGAAGCGCGGCAGGTGATGATCGAGCGCAATCTGCGGCTGGTGGTGAGTATCGCGAAGGGTTATCTCAATCGAGGTGTGCCGCTGCTCGATTTGATCGAGGAAGGCAATCTCGGCCTGATGCACGCGATCGAAAAATTCGATCCTACGCGTGGTTTCCGGTTTTCGACCTATGCCACATGGTGGATCCGCCAGAGCATAGAGCGCGCAATCATGAATCAGGCGCGCACAGTGCGTTTGCCCGTTCACGTGATTCGTGAACTCAATCAGGTGCTGCGCGCGAAACGCCATCTCGAGAAAAGCTCGGCTAATTCCACGGCGGCCATAGCGCCGGATAGACGCGACGCGAGTATTGACGACATCGCGCATCTCACCGGCAAGACGCCCGAGGAAGTCACTGACATCCTGGCGCTGAATGAACACACGGCGTCGCTGGATGCGCCGCTGGACCTTGATCCGGCGAGCAGCTTGCTCGACCTGCTTTCCGACGACGCCAGCCAGTCTCCCGATTCCGAAGTCCAGCATCGCGAACTGGAAACGCTGACGAAGCTCTGGCTTTCGCGTCTTTCCGACAAACACCGGCACGTGATCGAACGCCGTTTTGGCTTGAATCACATCGAACCGGCCACGCTCGAGGAACTCGCCGACGAAATGGGCCTGACGCGTGAACGAGTGCGCCAGATCCAGCAAGAGGCGCTGGTGCGGCTGAAGCGTTTTTTTGCATCGAACGGCGTGCGCAAAGATGCGGTGTTGTAGTGGTTTGTAGTCAGGCGGCGACCGGTCAGCGCTTTCCTTAGAAAAACGCCGAATCCAATCAAGTAATGACTCCCATTCTCGTATTCGATATCGAGACAATCCCCGATGTCGAGGGTATTCGCCGTCTCGAAGATCTCCCCGCCACGCTCACCGACGCCGAAGTCGCCGAGCACGCCTTCGCCGCGCGCCGCGAACGGGTCGGCAATGACTTCCTGCCGCACCATTTGCAGCGCATCGCCGCCATTTCATGCGTGTTCCGCGACAACACCGGTTTTCGCGTGCGCTCGCTCGGCGCCACCACGGATTCGGAAGCTGCGCTGATCCAGTCGTTTTTTCGCGTGATCGAGAAATACACGCCTCAACTCGTGTCGTGGAACGGCGGCGGTTTCGACCTGCCGGTCTTGCACTATCGCGCGTTGATTCATGGCGTAACGGCTTCCCGATACTGGGACCTGGGCAACGATGACCGCGAATTCCGCTACAACAATTACATCAGCCGTTATCACGCACGCCACACCGACCTCATGGATGTGCTCGCGATGTATCAGGCACGCGCGAATGCACCTCTGGACGCTCTCGCAAAGCTGTGTGGTTTTCCGGGAAAACTGGGCATGGACGGCGGCAAGGTCTGGCAGGCGTATTCGGAAGGGCGGCTCGACGAAATCCGCAATTACTGCGAGACCGACGTGGTCAATACTTACCTGATGTATTGCCGCTTCCAGTTGATGCGCGGCGGGTTTTCCCAAGAGGAATATGTTGATGAAATCAACGTGGTGAAAAACGCGCTCGCGCTGGAACCCGCGCCGCACTGGGCCGAATACCTTGCGGCGTTCGGCCAATAGGCATCTGCCGATTGCTGGTGCGGCATCGTTTACAATTCCCGCCTTCGCAGTCTTTCCCTTCAATTCATATATCAGTCAGGAAGTCCGCAGGTGCCTCGCGCTCGTAAAAAATCCAATCGCCGATGGAATCCGCCTGGACGAATCGTTCCGCTCGACCCCGCGGCGGCACCACTCGAGATCGAAATCCAGTCGCTAGATATGGAGGCCCAGGGCGTCGGCCGCACGCGTACGGAAGACGGTTCGGCGGGCAAGGTTATTTTCGTGGAAGGCGCGCTGCCGGGCGAACGTGTCTCGTATGCGACCTTTCGCCGGAAAGCGGCATTCGAGCAGGGGCTATTGGTCAAGGTATTGCGCGAAAGCGTGATGCGGACGCGTCCGAAATGTCCCTATTTCAGTAAATGCGGCGGCTGCTCCATGCAGCATCTCGATGTGCGTGCACAGATCGCGGTCAAGCAGCGGGTGCTCGAGGACAACCTCGAACACATTGGCAAGCTGCGCGCCGAGACAATCTACCGGCCGATTCATGGGCCGTCTTGGGGTTATCGTTATCGCGCGCGTCTATCCGTTCGGCTGATCGCGGGAAAGGGCGGCGCGCTGGTCGGATTTCATGAGAAGAAAAGCGATTTTGTCGCCGATATGCCAACTTGCGAGGTGCTGACGCCACACGTGTCGGCGCTGCTCATGCCGCTTCGCAAGCTTGTTCAGGATCTTTCCGTTCGCGATCGCCTGCCGCAAATCGAAGTCGCTGTGGGCGCCGAAATCACGGCGCTGGTCCTGCGGATTCTTGAACCGTTGACCGAGGCCGACGAGGCGCTGGTCCGTGCCTTCGCCGACAGGCACGGCGTACAGTTCTGGTTGCAACCCAAAGGACCCGATACCGCATATCCGTTTCATCCGGTCGAACGTGAACTGGCGTACACCTTGCCGGAGTTCAATATCCGGATGCCGTTCAAGCCAACCGATTTCACGCAGGTCAATCATCAGATCAACCGCGTGCTGGTGAGTCGCGCGTTGCGATTGCTGGCGCCTTCACGCGCGGATCGCGTACTGGATCTTTTTTGCGGTATCGGCAATTTCACGCTGCCGCTTGCGCGGGTGTCGCGTGAAGTGATGGGTATTGAAGGCAGCGAAGGGCTTACGCAGCGCGCGCTCGAAAATGCCAGGGCGAATGGCGTGGATGGTCATACATCGTTCGCATGCCGAAACCTGTTCGAAGTCACGGCCGACGATCTGCGTGCACTCGGACGCTTCGATAAATACCTCGTGGATCCCCCTCGCGACGGTGCGCTGGCAGTGTCGAAGGCGCTTGCTGAACTGGCGCAGCATGGGGACTACGACGTGATGCCTGGGCGTATTGTGTATGTATCGTGCAATCCTGCAACGCTCGCGCGCGACGCGGGCGTGCTTGTCCGGGAGGCGGGTTACCGGCTCAAGGGCGCCGGCGTGATGAACATGTTTCCGCACACGTCGCACGTCGAGTCGATCGCATTATTCGAACGAGACTGATTCTTCGTCTATCCGGATGCGTTTGCGCCAGGCATAAAAAAACCGGCCTCCAGAAAGGCCGGTTTTTTTGTTTGAAACTTTCGAGGACCAGATCAGTTCCGGTTGCCGCCGAAAATACCGAGTAACGCGAGCAGGTTCGTGAATACGTTGTACAGGTCCAGATAGATTGCGAGTGCGGCACTGATGTAATTCGTCTCGCCGCCGTTCACAACGCGCTGGACGTCGAACAGCATATACGCCGAGAAGATCACGATCGCCAGCACGGACACTGTCAGCATCAATGCGGGCAAGTGCAGGAATACGTTCGCGAACGCAGCGAGCAGCAGCACGAGCACGCCCACGAACAGCCACTTGCCGAGGCCGGAAAAGTCGCGCTTGCTGACCGTTGCGATGGTCGCCATGGCCGCGAAGATCACGCCCGTGCCACCAAAGGCCATCATGATGAGCTGCGGTCCGTTCGAGAAGCCGAGAATGAAGCTCAGCATGCGCGACAGCATCAGTCCCATGAAGAACGTGAAACCAAGCAGTACGACGACGCCCAGGCTGCTGTTTTTCGTGCGTTCGATAGCAAACATGAAGCCGAACGCTATCGCGAGGAAGGCAATGAAGCTCATGGCCGGGCTGGTCGCTGCAAACAGCGAAAAGCCCGTTGCAACGCCGACCCAGGCGCCGAGAACTGTCGGCACCATCGAGAGGGCGAGTAGCCAATACGTATTGCGCAACACACGGTTGCGGGTTTCGGACGACGTGACGCTGCCGGTACGGCCAAAACCGTAAGGGGACTCGTTCATGGTTTCTCTCCTTGCCTAAACTTGTGTAAAGCAACCTGGTTCAAAAAATACTGGCCCGACTTGTTCTACGCCGCAGCGTTGCGGGCCACTGGCGGGCCCTTACAGACGCAATATGCGTCTATGTTGCGCCAAATTCAACGGTGCTGCACCGCAACGAGCGGGTCATTAAAATTACCGCGCATTTCGTTACTGCACATGTGCTTTGATACTTACGATGCCGTAAGGTTTCCATCGCAATCATACAACGCTTCGTGCTACAATTGTCGATTCATTTATATTCGTAACCCGTTCATTTTTTGGAGTTTTTCATGGCAATCGAGCGCACCCTGTCGATTATCAAACCGGATGCAGTGGCAAAGAATGTGATTGGCCAGATCTACAGCCGTTTTGAACAGGCGGGCCTGAAGATTATCGCAGCTCGCATGGTTCACCTGTCGCGTGCTGACGCGGAAAAGTTCTACGCAGTCCACGCTGCGCGTCCGTTCTTCAAGGACCTCGTTGAATTCATGATCTCCGGCCCGGTGATGATCCAGGCGCTGGAAGGCGAAAACGCCATCCTGACGAACCGTGACCTGATGGGCGCAACGGATCCGAAGAAGGCGGACAAGGGCACGATCCGCGCTGATTTCGCGGACAGCATCGACGCTAATGCAGTGCACGGGTCGGACGCAGCAGAGACCGCGCGTCAGGAAATCGCGTTCTTCTTCCCCGAAGTAAACGTTTATTCGCGTTGATTCGGGAGTAGATTTATCGCAGGAATTGGCGCGAAATGACCGGAGCGCGACTTCGAACGCCTCCGGCTTCGCTTATCAGGAAATGGCAGAAATCGAATGACAGCTTCCACCGTCAACCTTCTGGATCTCGATGCCGCCGGGCTCGTTGCATATTGCGACAGCCTGGGGGAGAAGCCGTTTCGCGCCAAGCAATTGCAGCGCTGGATCCACCAGTTCGGCGTTGACGATTTCGACGGCATGACCGATCTCGCGAAATCATTGCGCGAGAAATTGAAAGGCCGGGCAAGTCTGGACATGCCCGCCATCGTTCGCGACCACGTTTCCACCGACGGCACGCGCAAATGGCTGATCGACGTGGGCAACAGCAACGCGGTCGAGACTGTCTACATTCCAGAAGAAAATCGCGGCACGCTGTGCGTTTCATCGCAAGCGGGCTGCGCGGTCAATTGCCGGTTCTGCTCGACCGGCAAGCAGGGGTTTTCCCGCAACCTGAGCACGGGCGAAATCATCGGCCAGTTGCGAATGGCGGAATTTGCGCTGCGTGCATCCAGGAGCGGTACTTATGGCGTGCCGAACAACGGCAAAGCGGACCGCGTCGTGACCAATGTCGTGATGATGGGCATGGGCGAACCGTTGCTCAATTACGACGCCGTGGTGCCCGCCATGCGCCTGATGCTCGACGACAACGCCTACGGGTTGTCGCGGCGCCGGGTGACCTTGTCCACGTCGGGCGTCGTGCCCATGATGGACCGGCTTGGCGCGGATTTGCCGGTGGCGCTCGCCGTGTCCCTGCATGCGCCGAATGATCCGCTGCGCGACATGCTTGTGCCGCTCAACAAGAAGTATCCGCTGCGCGAACTGATGGCCGCGTGCCAGCGTTATTTGAAAGTGGCGCCCCGCGATTTCATCACGTTCGAGTATTGCATGCTCGACGGTGTGAATGACAGCGAGGCGCATGCTCAGGAGCTCGTTGCGCTGACTCGCGACGTACCGTGCAAATTCAATCTGATTCCGTTCAATCCATTCCCTGAATCCGGATTGACGCGATCCGGCAATGAACAAATCAAGCGTTTTGCACAGGTATTGATGGACGCCGGTGTTGTGACCACGGTGCGTAAGACCCGCGGCGACGACATCGATGCAGCGTGCGGGCAACTGGCCGGCGCGGTACAGGACCGTACGCGTCTTGCGCAGCGCATGGGCAAGGCGTCGAAGGTTATTGAGGTTCGGGCTGTTTGACGCGCGTATCGGCCAAGCCGCCACGGCGTTGCGGCTGCACGCGCGTTAGTTAATTAGCCGATATGTGCCATTCGGTTGCGAAATCGGAAAATTCGGCAATAAACGATCAAAGTCGGCGCACAACACCGTGCATTTTGTTATAAAGCGGTCTGCAACGCCGGTGCGGCAGTTTCGTGCGGTAGCGCCGTGCTCGGCAACGAAGCCGAGCAGCGACAAAAAAGAATCGATGCGAGGAAATTGGGATGAGTGAGCCGCAGCACCCGACGCCATTTGGCGCTCATAAAGGTGGCCAGTCGGGCGGTCAGGCCGGGCCTGTGTCCGCAAGCCAGCCGGAGCACACTCCGAGCGCAGTGCAGGGCGGAGTCCAGGCAGCAGCGGGCCTTGAGTCGGTCGCAGCGGTGGGCGTTCGTCTAACGCAACTTCGCGAGGCGAAGAACTGGTCGCTGGATGACGTGTCTGCGCGGCTGAAGGTATCGCCGCAAAAGTTGCGCGCGCTCGAAAGTGGCGATCTTAGCCTTTTTCCGGATCGCAACTTTGCAGCGGGCATCGTGCGCAGTTACGCGAAGATCATGGGCGCGGATCCCGCACCGTTCACGGCAGCGCTGCGTCAGGCCAATGGTCCGGTAGAACAGAATTTGTCGTTGCCCGCGTCGTCGGGCGCGGGATTGCCTCGCGGCCGTGTCTCGGTGCCGCTTGGCAGTTCGCCGAAGCGCCGGTCCTGGTTGTGGGGTGTCGCGGCAGTAATTGTCGCGGTGATCGCGCTTGCAATGTGGCATACCGGCGGCGACTCGGCGGCGTGGCTCTCACGATTGAAGGCTAGCGCCAATGGTGCGAGTCAGTCGGCGGGCGGCGAAACGAGCTCGGGCTCGGCCGTGGTCGCGTCCGAAGAGTCCAGCGCAAACGCGGGTTCGGTCGCACCTGGCGATACGGCTGCGAGTGGCGCTGCATCGAATAATTCGACCGCGCAGCAAGCGGCCGCTCAGCCAATGCCGAGTCCGTTGGGCACGAACGCGCTGCCCGCGTCTTCCTCGACTATTACGGCTGTTCAGGGCACGGCCGCCAAGGGCGCAAGCGTCCCGGCCGCCGTGCCGCTCGCGAACGCGGCTAAACCCGAGGCGCCTGCGTCGGCTGCCGCTGTGGTTGGGACCGGTGCAAATACGCTCGAATTAAAGGTGGCGCGCGATAGCTGGTTCAGCGTGCGCCAGAAGGACGGTAAGGAAGTCTTCTCGGGTCTGGTCAAGGCCGATTCGGTGCAGCGCGTAGCGGGAGACGCGCCGTTCAAGATCACCGTTGGAAATCGCGCGGGTCTCGACTCGCTGACGTTCGATGGACAGCCGGTCGATCCTGCCAAGTTCGGACCGGCCAAAGGCAATGTCGCGCGTTTTTCCTTGCCGTGAGGCGGATGCCGCAAGCTCCGGGCGAAGCGCGCCGGGGTTTGGCGAACAACGGATGCTGGCCGGTTCTCGTGCTGCGCTGAATCGAGCCGTCTGGCCTCGATCTTCAGGTCTGACACGAAACCGTGCGAAGATTTCGGCGAGGCGTTGCGAATTTTCAAACGCCGTTCCTTGTCCTTGAGTCTCATTCATTCCAGAAACGCGTCACCGTGCGGTATCCGGCAACGCAGAGGGCCATTTAGATGCAATCCGAAGCTCAACAACCCCTAATTGAAAGCAGGATTTGTTCGTCGGAGCCTGTCTTCGGCGGATCGTGGAAACGAAGGGCGTCGCACGCGGTTGACGTTCGATGGGGCGGCCAGCTCGTCACCATTGGCGGCGATTCGCCCGTGCGCGTCCAGTCGATGACAAACACCGACACCGCAGATGCAATTGGTACGGCAATTCAGATCAAGGAACTGGCGCAAGCCGGCTCGGAGCTGGTGCGGATCACGGTGAACACGCCTGAAGCCGCGGCGGCGGTACCGGCCGTGCGCGAACAGCTCGACCGAATGGGTGTGACCGTGCCGCTCGTCGGCGATTTCCATTACAACGGTCACACGCTGCTGCGCGACTATCCTGCTTGCGCGGAAGCGCTGTCGAAATATCGTATCAATCCGGGCAACGTCGGTGCTGGCGCAAAACGCGACACACAATTTGCCCAGATGATCGAAGCGGCCGCGCGTTACGACAAGCCGGTGCGGATCGGGGTGAACTGGGGAAGTCTCGACCAGGACCTGCTCGCGCGCATGATGGACGAAAACGCCGCGCGTGCAACACCCTGGGAAGCGCAAAGCGTGATGTACGAGGCATTGATCCAGTCGGCGATCGGCTCGGCGGAACGTGCGGTCGAACTCGGCTTGCGGCGCGATCAGATCATTTTGTCGTGCAAGGTCAGCGGCGTGCAGGACTTGATCGCGGTTTATCGCGAACTGGCCAAGCGCTGCAGCTTCGCACTGCACCTTGGGCTCACCGAAGCGGGAATGGGCTCGAAAGGCATTGTGGCGTCGACGGCGGCGTTGTCGGTGCTGTTGCAAGAGGGCATCGGCGACACCATCCGGATTTCGCTCACGCCCGAACCCGGCGGCGCGCGAACTGGCGAAGTGATCGTCGGGCAGGAAATCCTGCAGACCATGGGCTTGCGTTCGTTCACGCCAATGGTCATTGCCTGCCCAGGCTGCGGGCGCACCACGAGCACGTTGTTCCAGGAACTGGCCTCGCAGATTCAGACTTACCTGCGCAACGAAATGCCGGTCTGGCGCGATCAGTTCCCCGGCGTCGAGAAGATGCATGTTGCGGTGATGGGTTGCATCGTGAACGGGCCGGGTGAATCCAAGCAGGCGAATATTGGCATCAGCTTGCCGGGTTCGGGCGAGAATCCCGCGGCGCCGGTGTTTATTGACGGCGTGAAGGTCAAGACGTTGCGCGGCGAACATATCGCTCAGGAGTTCCAGCAAATCGTCAGCGATTACGTCACGCGCACTTATGGCAAGCGCGAAACCGCGCAGGCAGAAACAATCTAAAGACAGATGACTGAAGTCAAGAAAAAGCTTGAAAAGCTGAGCGGCGTGAAAGGGATGAACGACATCCTGCCCGAGCACGCCGCGTTGTACGAATTCTTCGAAAGTACCGTGAAGTCGATGCTGCGGGCCTACGGCTACCAGCAGATCCGCACGCCCATTCTCGAGCATACGCAACTGTTCACGCGCGGCATTGGCGAAGTGACGGATATTGTCGAGAAGGAAATGTACAGCTTCACCGACGCGCTCAATGGCGAGCAACTCACACTGCGACCGGAGAACACGGCCGCAGTGGTGCGCGCGACGATTGAACACAATTTGCTGTACGACGGCCCGAAGCGGCTCTGGTATGTCGGGCCGATGTTCCGTCACGAGCGTCCGCAGCGTGGGCGGTATCGGCAGTTTCATCAGGTTGGCGTGGAAGCGCTTGGTTTTGCAGGTCCGGACACCGATGCTGAAATCATCATGATGTGTCAGCGCCTGTGGGACGATCTCGGGCTCTCCGGTATCCGTCTGGAACTGAATTCGCTTGGTCAGCCTGAAGAACGCGCAGCGCACCGGAAGGAACTGATCGCCTATCTCGAGCAACACATCGACACACTCGATGAAGAAGCGAAACGCCGTCTCTATACGAACCCGTTGCGCGTGCTCGACACGAAAAATCCGGCGATGCAGGAAATCGCGCAGAACGCGCCAAAGCTTGTCGATTTTCTCGGGCCCGAATCGCTTGCGCACTTTGAAGGCGTTCAGCGTTTGCTGAAGGCGAACAACGTGCCGTTCACGATCAACCCGCGTCTCGTTCGCGGTCTTGATTACTACAATCTGACCGTGTTCGAGTGGGTGACCGACAAGCTTGGCTCGCAAGGCACGGTCGCGGGCGGCGGGCGCTACGATCCGCTGATCGAGCAGCTTGGCGGCAAGGCGGCGGCTGCGTGCGGCTGGGCCATGGGCGTCGAGCGGATTCTTGAATTGCTGAAAGAAGAAGATCTCGTGCCGGCGCCGGAAGGCACGGACATCTACGTCGTGCATCAAGGCGAGGCTGCGGCGTTGCAGGCGTTTATCATCGCGGAGCGTTTGCGCGATACCGGCCTCGACGTCATCCTTCATTGCAGCCCGGATGGCGCCGCGGCGAGCTTCAAGTCGCAAATGAAAAAAGCCGATGCGAGCGGTGCGGCATTTGCAGTCGTACTCGGCGAAAACGAGCTTGCGCAGGGCATGGTGGGCGTCAAGCCGTTGCGCGCGACATCGCTTGAATCAACGGGTCAAAAGAACGAGCAGGCCACCGTGCCTGTGGAAGACTTGACCGAATTTCTAATCAATGCGATGGTGGCAACCGCCGACGACGGCGCCGACTGATTGTCCGGCGGCGTCGCGCGGAAAGCCCCGTGCGATGGACCGAAACAATGGCGCGCGGCATTGCACGCGAACACAAGAGCAGTCAAGGAATACGCTGGGCATGAGCTATCACGAAGAACAAGAGTCACTTGAAAACCTGAAGGCCTGGTGGGCCAAATGGGGCAACTCCACGACCTGGATCGTGCTCGCGGTACTCGTGGTCGCGGCAGGCTGGAACGGCTGGAACTTCTGGCAACGCAGGCAGGCCGCCGAAGCCGCTGTCCTCTACGATCAGGTCCAGCAGGCTGTGGCCGCGGGCGACAAGACGCTGATTTCGCGCGTTTCCTCGGACATGGAAGACAAGTTCGGCGGTACCGCCTACGCGCAGATGACCGCGCTCGCCGCAGCCAAATCCCTATACATGAGCGGCGACAGCGCAGGCGCGAAAACGCAATTGCAATGGGTCATCGATCACGCAAAGGATGCTGAATACAAGCAGATCGCGAAACTGCGGCTGTCGTTGATTCTCCTCGATGAAAAAGCCTACGACGCCGGCCTGAAAGTGCTGGCCGACGAACCGCTCGACGCGTTCAAGGGCGTGGTGGCGGACCGTCGCGGCGATTTGCTGGCGGCGCAAGGCAAGCGCGACGACGCGCGCACCGCCTATAAACTGGCGCTCGATTCGCTGCCGCAATCCGACTCGTCCGCGCGCCAGTTGATCCAGTTCAAGCTCGACGCGCTGGGCGGCTAGCGCTGGATTGAGTCACGCATCAACCGTGGTCTTTATGCGAGTGCGTTGCTCAATGGGTTAAAGTCGCGGGTTCCCGGCTATTTCAAGCGGGTTTCGCGCAGCACACCGATCAACCGATTTCACCTTATCCATGTTGCGTCCACCGATGAATTTTCTGAAACGCTACGCTCTGCCGCTCGCCTGCGCGATGTCGGTCATGCTCACGGCCTGTGCCACCAAGGACGAGCGCCGGGTGCCGACTCCGCTTGTCGAGATCAAGCCCGTTCTGAATGTGGAGCAGGCCTGGAAGGCGAGCGTCGGCAAGGCTGGACGCTACATGTTCTCGCCGGTTGCCGTCGGCGACGCTGTGTTTGCGGCGGGTGCGAACGGCACCGTTGCGAAGATCGATGCGAAGACGGGTCAGGATGTATGGCGCGTCAAGCTCAAGGACGATCTGTCGGCGGGCGTGGGTACCGATGGCAACCTGACCGCGGTCGGTGGCCTGAAGGGCAGTGTGTTCGTGCTCGGACCTGACGGCAAGCAACTGTGGACGGCTACGGCGCCGGGCGAAATCATCTCGCCGCCGCTCGTGGGCAACGACCTCGTGATCGTCCGCACCATTGACGGCAAGATCGTGGCGTTCAATTCGCAAACGGGCGAGCAGAAGTGGATGTTCCAGGCGCGCGCGGTGCCGCTGAACCTGCGTGTTGCGGCCGGCATGACGTTCGCGGCATCGCAGGCGGTGTTGGCGGGTTTCCCGGGCGGCACGTTCGCGGCAATCAACCTGCAAACCGGCGACGCATACTGGCAGACGCCGGTTTCATTCCCGAAGGGCGTGACCGAAGTCGAACGTATCAACGACGTGACGGGTGCGCCGACGCTGGTCGGATCGGAGACCTGTGCGGTGACGTTCCAGGGCCGCATCGGCTGTTTCGATGCCAACTCGGGCCGTCCGCAATGGGAAAAGAACTTCTCGAGCGACAGCGGTCTCGCGCAGGACAATGAAGTCGTGGCGGCGGGTGACGACTGGTCGGTGGTCAACGCATTCAGCGCGATCGACGGCACCTCGCTCTGGAAGAACGACAAGCTGAAGAATCGCACGGTCAGCGTGCCGTTCATTCTGGGTCGCGCGGTCGTGATCGGCGACTATCAAGGTTTTGTACATTTCCTTTCCACGACCAATGGCGAATTTGTCGGCCGCGCCAAGACCGACGGCAGCGCAATCACGGCTGCACCGGTTCTGGCCGGCGACACGCTGGTGATCCAGACGCATGACGGCGGCCTGTACGGTTTCCGTCCGCGCTGAGGGTCTGGATTGAGCTGACGAGCGGGCCGGTTTTGCCGGCCGCTCGTGTTTCTACGGACTTTTTGTTTTTTTAAGTCCGCGCCGTGCGAATAGAATCGATTCATCAACGCTGCACATGACGAATCTGTCGTGCGGCAAATAAGCGCACAAGCAGCATTGGCAACGGCACACCGTTTATCCCGGCATCTGCATTCCTGCCGCTGGGCGCGCAAATTCATGTTTTCGACGGAGCGCTCAACGCGTTCCAGATGCGCCTCGAACGGGCCGGCAGGACCGATCAGCAGGAAGTTAAAAACAACCGCACATGCTGCATCCAGCGACCGATCCGCTGGAACCGTGCTAATTTTCGACACACCGCCGGATCGCGCACTCGCGGTTCGCCGTTTCCGGAGTGACATCCGGCGCACGCTGGGCCGGAATGATCCGCCTTGCGTTCAACCAAGAACACCATCTGATGAAACCCGTAATTGCCCTCGTGGGGCGCCCCAATGTGGGGAAATCGACGCTCTTCAACCGCCTGACGCGTTCGCGCGACGCCCTCGTCGCCGACTTGCCCGGTCTCACACGCGACCGCCATTATGGCGAAGGCCGCGTGGGCGACCGTCCGTATCTGGTCGTGGATACCGGCGGTTTCGAGCCGGTCGCGAAAGACGGCATCCTGCATGAAATGGCTCGTCAGACGCGTCAGGCGGTGGAAGAGGCCGACGTGGTCGTGTTCATTACCGACGGCCGCAACGGCCTCGCGCCACAAGACAAGGCGATTGCGGACTATCTGCGCAAGACGGGCCGGCCGCTCTTTCTCGTCGTCAACAAGGCCGAAGGCATGAAGTACAGCGCAGTGGCCGCTGACTTCTATGAGCTTGGCCTCGGCGACCCGCGCGCCATTTCGGCAGCGCACGGCGACGGCGTGACGGAAATGATCGGCGATGCACTCGAGATCGCGTACGCCGGCCAGCCGGAAGAAGACCCGGAGGAGAAGGCTGCGCGCGGTGTGAAGATCGCCATCGTCGGACGTCCGAACGTCGGCAAGTCCACGCTGATAAACGCACTGGTTGGCGAGGAGCGCGTGATCGCGTTCGACATGCCCGGCACCACGCGCGATTCCATCTATGTTGATTTCGAGCGAAGTGGCCGCAAGTACACACTGATCGATACAGCGGGTTTGCGTCGTCGCGGCAAGGTGTTCGAAGCGATCGAGAAGTTCTCGGTGGTGAAGACGCTGCAGTCGATTTCAGACGCGAACGTGGTGATCCTGCTGCTCGATGCGCAGCAGGACATCTCCGAGCAGGACGCGCACATCGCGGGATTCGTGGTTGAACAGGGGCGTGCGCTGGTGGTCGGCGTGAACAAATGGGACGGGCTCGATTCCCATGTGCGCGAGCGCACCAAGGCTGACCTGACACGCAAGCTCAAGTTTTTGGACTTTGCTAAATTTCATTACGTGTCGGCGCTGGAGAAAACCGGTATTAGCCAGTTGATGAAATCTGTCGACGACGCTTACGCCGCCGCCATGGCAAAGCTGCCAACGCCGAAGCTCACGCGCGCGCTGATTGACGCCGTGGAGTTCCAGCAGCCGCGGCGTCGCGGCCCGATCCGTCCGAAGCTGCGTTATGCGCATCAGGGCGGGCAGAATCCCCCGATCATTGTCGTGCACGGAAATGCGCTCGACGCGATCACCGACACCTATAAACGCTACCTCGAAGGGCGCTTCAGAGAAACTTTTGGGCTGGTTGGGACTCCATTGCGCATAGAGTTTCGTTCGAGTGCGAATCCTTACGCGGATAAGGGCTGAAGTCTGGCTGAATCCCGCGTGCATCAAGCGTTTCGCCGGGTTTTGGGCGGCCGGCGCGCGCTGGTGCGAAAATGAAAATCGGCTATAGTGTAGCGATTGACGGCGGATCTCTTTTTCTTCGTCGCAATCACGTTAACCTGCAAAAATAATACGGAGTTTGCTATGAGCAACAAAGGGCAATTGTTACAAGACCCGTTTTTGAACGCACTGCGAAAAGAGCATGTGCCGGTGTCGATCTATCTGGTCAACGGCATCAAGCTGCAAGGCAATATTGAATCGTTCGACCAGTACGTCGTGTTGCTCCGGAATACAGTTACCCAGATGGTCTACAAGCACGCCATTTCCACGGTCGTGCCAGCGCGTCCGGTGAATTTCCACCCGGATGCCGAAACGCCCTAAACCTCGCAGCGTCCGGTGCGACGGCATGAATAAACATGCTAATTCACCGGTCGCTTCAAAATGAAAACATCAATTTGATCAACGCAGCGCTTGTGGGTGTCGACTTCGGGAAAATCGATTTCGACGCCAGTCTCGAAGAACTCAGTCTGCTCGCACAAAGTGCGGGCGCCCATCCCGCCGTTACCCTGACCGGCCGTCGTTCCAGCCCTGATGCCAAGATGTTTGTCGGCAGCGGCAAAGTCGAAGAGCTGCGCCTCGCGTGCGTTGCCAACGACGTGGAACTCGTCATTTTCAATCACGCCTTGGCGCCCGCGCAGCAGCGCAATCTGGAAACCGCGCTGGAACTGCGCGTGATCGACCGGACCAGTCTTATCCTCGATATTTTTGCGCAGCGTGCCCGTAGTCACGAAGGCAAGCTGCAGGTCGAACTCGCGCAACTCCAGTACTTGTCCACGCGGTTGATTCGCGCGTGGACTCACCTCGAGCGGCAGAAGGGCGGTATCGGTTTGCGCGGACCGGGTGAAACGCAGCTTGAAACCGACCGCCGGCTGATTGGCGAGCGGATCAAGGCGTTGAAGGCGCGGCTGGCGAAGCTGCAGCGCCAGCACGGCACGCAGCGCCGCCAGCGCGAGCGCAACCGGACCACGTCGGTGTCGCTCGTGGGTTATACGAATGCGGGCAAGTCAACGTTGTTCAATGCGTTGACAAAGGCGCAAGCCTACGCGGCGGACCAGCTGTTCGCCACGCTCGATACCACTTCGCGCCGGATCTATCTCGGTGAGGAAGCGGGGCAGGCGGTGATATCGGATACGGTGGGTTTCATTCGCGACCTGCCTCACCAGCTCGTCGCGGCGTTCCGCGCGACGCTCGAGGAAACCGTTCAGTCCGACTTGCTGCTGCACGTGGTGGATGCGTCGAGCATGGTGCGGCTCGATCAGATCGAAGAAGTGAACAAGGTGCTGAGCAGCATTGGCGCCGACGGCGTTCCGCAGATTCTCGTGTTCAACAAGATCGATGCGGTGCCTGAGCTCGCGGCCCGCAACGATGCGGTTGAAAGGGACGAGTATGGTAATATTTTGCGCGTCTTTTTGAGCGCGAGAACGGGTCAGGGACTCGACGCGCTGCGCGCGGCAATCGCCGAATTTGCGGCTTCCGAACCTAAAGATAACAACGAGTACACGGAACTTCCGGACGGCACAATCGTGCCGGAGTCCATGGATAGCACATCCGACGACGGAACCACGCTACCGGAAGACCACCGGCCAGCCGACGAAAGTGAAGACCGCAAGGTCCCCGAGCACGGGCACTGATTTGTTCCGATTTGCATTGACCCGGCTGTCTAATGGTGAATCACCGAGTGAACGACTACAACGAGCGGAGTACCCGGCAGCTTTCGCATGCCGTCTTTTCGATCAACGATCCGCGCTGGGGGCGGGGCGACGGCAATGGCGACACTAAAGGCCAGGATCCGAAGCGTCCGCAGGAACAGAAGCGTCCATCGAAGGACAAGGACGGTGAGGGACCGCCGGATCTCGACGAGATGTGGCGCGACTTCAACAAGAAGCTCGCGGGCCTGTTCGGCAAGAAGCCGGCGGGCGGCGGTCCGCGTCCAGATAACGGCCGTGGCGCGAAGATCGGCTTCGGGATTGTTGTCGGTGCGTTGATTGCGATCTATCTCGGCAGCGGCGTGTTTGTCGTGCAGGACGGCAATGTGGGCGTCGTGTCGCGCTTTGGCAAGTACGAAGGCCAGGCCGAGCAGGGCGTGCACTGGCGCCTGCCATATCCGTTCGAGTCGCACGAGATCGTCAATACGTCGCAGATCCGTTCGGTGGATATCGGGCGCAACAACACGCTCACACATGCCAATGTCCGCGACGCGTCGCTGCTTACGCACGACGCGGATATTGTCGACGTTCGCTTTGCCGTGCAGTATCAGATCAAGTCGGCAACGGATTACCTGTTCCGCAATCTCGATCCCGAACAGAACGTGACGGAGTCGGCGCAGGCCGCCATTCGCGAGATCGCCGGTACGCACAGCACGGACGAGTTGCTCTTCAAGGATCACGAAGCATTGCGCGCAAAGCTGGTCGATCGCATTCAGGCATCGCTGGATGCTTACCAGACCGGCTTGCAGGTGACCGGCGTGACCATTCAAAGCGTGCAGGTGCCGGCTCAGGTTCAACCCGCGTTCGAAGAAGCGGCGAAGGTGCGCCAGGACAACGAACGCGCGGTGGATACCGCCAAGGCCTACGCTGACCAGCTTCTGCCGCGTGCGAAGACCGACGCGGCGCGCATGATCGACGAAGCCAAGGGCTATAGCAACCGGGCCGTTTCGCAGGCGCAAGGCAATGCCGAGCGCTTCAAGCAGGTTTATGCAGAATATTCGAAGGCGCCGGCAGTGATTCGTCAACGCATGTATCTGGAAACAATGCAGCAGATCTATTCGCGGGCGACGAAGGTATTCGTCGACAGCAAGAGTTCCAACAACGTGGTCTATCTGCCGCTCGACAAGCTCGTCGATGCAAACCGCCAGCGCGCGAATGCGGCCGCGCCGGCAAGCGGCGCGCCGGAGGCATCGGCTGCCGCGCCGAATCAGCCGGTTGGCGCTGCGCCCGCAGGTGTCGCCGGTATAGGCGGCTCGATCACGCAGGACGCGCGTGCCGAAAGCGCGCAGGCCGCGTCAGCGGTCGCGGCGCAAACCGCGTCCGCCAGCATCGCGGCGAGCGCGGCGGCTTCTTCCCCGGCGTCGGCATCGGCGAAAACGACCGGTGGTGATCCATTGCGCTCGCGCGACGCGTTCCGTTCGCGTTCGCGTGAAGACGACACGCAATGAGGGGCGCGATCATGAATCGAATCGTGGCTCTCGTAGTTGCCGTGGTGGTCGTGTTGTTCATCGGCTCTTCCATGATGTTCGTGGTCGACGAACGCCACGCCGGCGTGGTTACCGCGCATGGTGGCGGCGAGCCGAAGCTCGTCACGCCCGGCCTGCATTTCAAGCTGCCGCCGCCGTTCCAGACGCTTACGCTGATCGACACGCGCACGCTCACGCTCGATGAAGCGGGCACGGACCGTTTCAATACGTCCGACCAGAACGAGGTGATTGCCAATACGGTCATCAAGTATCGCGTCGCGGATCCGCTCAAGCTTTTTGAAAGCAACGAGAAGAACACGCAGACAGCGCAGGACCGGCTGGCCGCGCTCACGCGCACCGCGCTGACCTCGTCGTTCACCAAGCGGACACTTGGCGACGTGCTCGGCGAGCAGCAGGCTATTGGCACGGAAGCGCAGAAGGCGATCGAGCAGCCGGCAGCGGCGTTCGGCGTGGAACTCGTGGACGTGCAGCTCACGCGCATCGACTTCCCGGCCGCGGTGGCGGATTCGGTCTACAAGCGCATGATCGCGGCGCGCCAGCAGGCGGCGGCTGAAGAGCGCGCGAAGGGCACGGCCGACGCCGACGCCATCAAGGCCAATGCGGATCGCCAGCAAGAAGCCATTCTCGCCGACGCCTACAAGGAAGCGCAGACCATCAAGGGCGAGGGCGACGGCCGGGCTGCGTCGATTGCCGCCGACGCGTACGGCGTCGATCCGCAGTTCTACCAGTTCTATCAAAGCCTCGAAGCGTATAAAAAGACGTTCAATGCCGGCGACGTGATGGTTGTCGATCCGAGCAGCGATTTCTTCCGCTTCATGCGCAGCCCGAATGGCGCTGCGCCGAGCGCCGCCGATGCCACCACCCCGGCGCTCGCGCGCAAGCGCTGAGCTTCCGAAGCGCCGCGGTGCGAGCCGCGGCGCAATTTATCGAATGGACATGGCTGCATCGTTACTGCTCGCGATTGCGTTGATGCTGATTATCGAAGGGATGTTTCCGTTCGTCTTCCCGAACTCCTGGCGCGACACGTTCCGCCGGATCGCCCAGCGGCCGCCGCATCAGATTCGCATCGGCGGTCTGATCGCGATGGTGCTTGGCGTGATTCTGCTGCTGATTGCGACCTGAAATGCCGCCGGGCGAGCCGGCCCGAAACCGCCAGTAGCCGCCCGCAGATCAAAAGATTATCCTGACCGACCGGCGATGCCACGTCCACCCGCACCGCCGCGCTCAAAACGTTCCGTAGGAAACGCCCCGATGTCCACCTGGTTACTCCCTGAGAATATTGCCGACGTCTTGCCGTCCGAGGCGCGCAAGATCGAAGAATTGCGCCGCCGGCTGCTCGACCGTTTTCGTTCGTATGGCTACGAGCTCGTGATGCCGCCGATGCTTGAGTACATCGAGTCACTGTTGACGGGCGGCGGCCGCGACCTGGACCTGCGCACGTTCAAGCTTGTCGACCAGTTGTCCGGACGCACGCTCGGCATGCGCGCTGACATTACGCCGCAGGTATCGCGTATCGATGCGCATTTGCTCAACCGGCAAGGCGTGACGCGCCTTTGCTATGCGGGCAACGTGCTGCATACGCGGCCGCGCGGCTTGCATGCGACGCGCGAGCAGATTCAGATTGGCGCGGAAATTTACGGTCATGCGGGTCTTGAGGCGGATCTCGAAATCCAGCAGTTGATGCTCGATTCGCTGCATCTGAGCGGCCTGAACAAAGTGCGCCTTGACTTGTGCCATTCAGGTGTTCTGCGGGCTTTGCTCGAACTGGAACCCGCCGCCGCCGCGCTTGGTGAGTCGCTCTACGCCGCACTCGCGGCCAAAGACGTGCCGCGCCTGAACGAACTGACGGCGAAGCTCGGCGATGTCACCCGCGACGCCCTGCGCGCGTTGCCGTCGCTGTACGGCGATGCGTCGGTGCTCGAAGACGCGCGCGCCCGACTGCCAAACCTGCCGGCGATTTCCCGTGCACTCGATGACCTCGCGTTCCTCGCGCATCAGGCCAATGGCGCCGAACTGATGATCGATCTCGCCGATCTTCGCGGCTATGCGTATCACAGCGGCGTGATGTTCTCGGCTTATGTGGACGGCGTGCCGAACGCGGTGGCGCGCGGCGGGCGTTACGACGACGTGGGCCTCGCCTACGGACGCGCGCGTCCGGCGACGGGTTTCTCGCTGGACCTGCGCGAAGTTGCGCGCATTTCTCCCATCGACGCCCGCGGCAGTGCGGTACTCGCCCCGTGGAATCACGACGAGCCGCTGCGCGCTGCGGTTGCGCAACTGCGCGATGCGGGCGAAGTGGTGATCCAGGCGTTGCCTGGACACGACCATGATCTCGACGAGTTCGCATTCGACCGCGTGCTGGTCGAGCGCGACGGGAAATGGGTCGTCGAGGCCCGTTCCTAGCGGCTCCGGCGTTTGCCCACGCGATTCAGGGCGGCAAGCGTCAGACAAGACTCCAGCCTCATCCAATCGACACAAAGTCGATAAGCGTTCGCAAATACCGGGAAAAACTCGGAACCTTCGGCGAACATAGGTAAAATGCTTTTTTAACCAGCTATCAAATTGACATGTCTGCCAGCGCAGTGAATGTGAACCCGGGGCGCAACGTCGTCGTGGTCGGCACCCAGTGGGGTGATGAGGGCAAGGGCAAGATCGTCGACTGGTTGACGGACCACGCCCAGGGCGTCGTGCGCTTCCAGGGCGGTCACAACGCCGGCCATACGCTGATTATCGGCGGCAAGAAGACCATCCTCCGCCTGATTCCGTCGGGCATCATGCGCGCCGGCACGGCTTGCTACATTGGCAATGGCGTGGTCTTGTCGCCGGAAGCGCTGTTTAAGGAAATCGGCGAACTGGAAGCGGTCGGTGTCGACGTCCAGAAGCGCCTGTTCATTTCCGAAGCCGCCAACCTGATCCTTCCGTATCACATTGCCATTGACCAGGCGCGCGAAGCACGCCGCGGCGCGGCGAAGATCGGCACGACAGGACGCGGCATTGGTCCGGCGTATGAAGACAAGGTCGGCCGCCGCGGACTGCGTGTGCAGGACCTGTACGACCGTGAAGTGTTCGCCGAACGCCTGCGCGAAACACTGGACTTCCATAACTTCGTGCTGACGGGTTACCTCGGCGCGGCCGCCGTGGACTATCAGGAAACGCTCGACACCATGTTCGGCTATGCCGAGCGCCTCGCGCCCATGGTGACGGACGTTTCGCGCCGTCTTTACGACGAAAACCACGCTGGCCGCAACCTGTTGTTCGAAGGTGCGCAAGGCACGCTGCTCGACATCGACCACGGCACGTATCCGTATGTCACGTCGAGCAATTGCGTGGCGGGCGCTGCAACGGCGGGCGCGGGCGTGGGTCCGCAGAAGCTCAATTACATTCTCGGCATCACGAAAGCGTACTGCACGCGCGTGGGCGCGGGACCGTTCCCGAGCGAGTTGTACGATGCGGACAACATACATCGTCAGGAACAGATCGGCCTGACGCTTGCGACGGTTGGCAAGGAGTTCGGCTCGGTCACGGGGCGTCCGCGCCGCACCGGCTGGCTCGACGCCGCCGCGCTGCGCCGTTCCATCCAGATCAATGGCATCTCGGGCCTGTGCATGACCAAGCTCGACGTGCTGGACGGACTGGACGAAGTGAAGCTGTGCGTGGGCTACAAGCTCGACGGCAAGGACGTCGACATCCTGCCGCGCGGCGCGTCGGAAGTGGCGCGTTGCGAGCCGGTGTACGAGACGTTTGGCGGCTGGAAGGAAAGCACCATCGGCATTACGCAATGGGACAGCTTGCCGGAAACCGCGCGCAAATATCTGTCGCGGGTGCAGGAAGTGGCGGGCGTGCCTATCGACATGGTGTCGACAGGTCCGGACCGCGACGAGACCATCCTGCTGCGTCATCCGTTCAAGGTTTAAGACCTTGAGCGTCTAGCCAAGACCCAAGTGGCCGCGAATGTGCGGCCACTTTGCATTTTCAACCGCTTTACGTATTCATAGAACATTGACCATGATCGCGATGAAAGACCCGCGCAACGACGACCGCAACCTTTGGGTGGGCTGGGACGAATATCACCGCCTGATCGAGTTGCTGGCGCTTTCGGTGCACGACTCGGGCTGGAAGTTCGACAATATCCTGTGTCTCGCGCGTGGCGGACTGCGCGTGGGCGACCAGCTTTCGCGCATCTACGATCTGCCGCTCGCCATCCTGGCGACGAGTTCCTACCGTGAGGCGGCGGGCACGGAGCAGGGCGCGCTCGATATCGGTCAATACATCACGATGACCCGAGGCGAGTTGTCCGGTAACGTGCTGCTGGTCGACGATCTGGTCGATTCGGGGGTCACGCTTTCGCGCGTTCAGCAGCATTTGAAGGAGCGTTATCCCGCGGTGACGGCGGTACGCTCGGCCGTGCTCTGGTACAAAGGCTGTTCCAAGGTCAAGCCCGACTATTACGTTCAGTTTCTTGAAACGAATCCGTGGATTCATCAGCCGTTCGAGGAGTGGGACACGGTCCGGCCGCACAACCTCGGTGCGTGGATCAAGCGCGGCCTGCACGACGAGCGCAACTGATTCTTCCACTTCCCTTTCTGCACCAAAATCAAAATGCCGTTCGATAGCCTGTTAGCATGCTCGGACGGCATTTTCACGATCATCGCCCATGCATCTTAGTGACTTCACCGCAATGTCAAATCGCTTCATCTTCATGGTCGTCGCGGTATCACAACACGACGGTGGGACAGCAGGCCCGGCGTTAGAATGGCGTTCGTTTTTTCCGATCAGGACGGCTCCCCCGCGTTTATGACAACAATGACCCACGCGCACGAGCGCAAACAACCGCTGCCTGCCCTGGCGCTCGCCGCTATTGGCGTAGTGTTCGGCGACATTGGTACGAGCCCGCTCTATGCGCTGAAAGAGGCGTTCAGCAAATCACACGGCATCGAGCTCAATGAAGCTGCCATCCTTGGGGTTATTTCGCTGCTGTTCTGGGCGATCGTGATCGTGGTGGGCATCAAATATGTGCTTTTCGTCATGCGCGCGGACAATAACGGCGAAGGCGGCGTGCTCGCGCTCATGACGCTGGCGTTGCGCACGCTGAAAGAATCTGGCCGGGCGACCGGCGTGCTGATGATGCTCGGCATTTTCGGCGCCTGCATGTTCTATGGCGACGCGGTGATTACGCCTGCGATGTCGGTGATATCGGCGGTGGAAGGGCTGGAAATCGCCTCGCCGAAGCTCGCGAATTACGTGATCCCGATCACCATCGTCATTCTCGTGATGCTGTTCTGGATTCAGCGGCGCGGCACGTCGGTGGTGGGCAAGCTGTTCGGCCCGATCATGCTCGTGTGGTTCGTCACGCTTGCCGTAATGGGCGTCTTTCATATCGTGCAAATGCCGCGCGTGCTGGTCGCGCTGAATCCGTATTACGCGTTTTCGTTCATGCAGGCGCATGTGTTGCAGGCGTATATCGTGTTGGGTTCGGTCGTGCTGGTGCTGACCGGCGCCGAGGCACTCTATGCCGACATGGGCCACTTTGGCGCCAAGCCAATCCGATACGGCTGGTACGGCCTCGTCATGCCCTCGCTGCTGCTCAACTATTTCGGCCAGGGCGCGCTTCTGATGCACTCGCCCGAAGCGCGTGAAAGCCCGTTCTTCCTGATGGCGCCTGACTGGGCGCTGCTGCCGCTTGTGATCTTGTCGACCATCGCGACTGTGATCGCGTCGCAAGCCGTGATTTCGGGCGCGTATTCGCTGACGAGCCAGGCCATTCAGCTGGGTTACGTGCCGCGCATGAAGATTCTGCATACCTCGGATCTGGCCATCGGGCAGATTTATATTCCGGTCGTGAACTGGATGCTGCTGTTCATCATCCTGTGCATCGTGATTGGCTTCAAGAGCTCGGAGAATCTCGCCGCGGCATATGGGCTTGCCGTTACGGCGACCATGCTGGTCACGACCATTCTTGCGTCGGTCGTGATGACCAAACTGTGGGGCTGGAACAAGTTCCTGGTGGGCGGAATCATCAGCGTGTTTTTTATTATCGATGTTGGATTCTTCGGCGCGAGCCTGCTCAAGATCGAGCAGGGCGGCTGGCTGCCGCTGGGTATCGGCGGCGTATTGTTCTTCCTGCTGATGACGTGGTTCAAGGGCCGCATGATCGTCAAGGACCGGACCGCCGCCGATGGTATTCCGCTCATGCCGTTTCTGCAGGGCCTGCTTGCGCACCCGCCGCATCGCGTATCCGGCACGGCGATCTACCTGACCGGCAGCGATTCGCTTGTGCCAGTGAGCTTGTTGCATAACCTGAAACACAACAAGGTCCTGCACGAGCGCACGATTTTCCTGAATTTCGCGACGCGCGATGTCCCGTATGTGGACGACAGCACGCGCGTGGAAGTAAAGGACGCGGGCGGCGGGTTGTTCCTTGTAAAAGCTCAGTATGGGTTCAATGAAACGCCGGATGTGAAAGCCGTATTGCACGAAATCGGGCGTACACACGACATGACGTTCGAGCTCATGGATACGTCGTTCTTCATGGCGCGCGAGACCGTCGTGCCGACGCAGTTGCCGGGCATGTCGGTGTGGCGCGAGCGCGTGTTTGCGTGGATGCACCAGAACGCCGCGAAGCCCACGGACTTCTTCAGCATTCCGGCGAACCGCGTGGTCGAGCTTGGAACGAAGATCGAGATTTGAGCGCTGTGTTGTTGACTGATTGATGAAAAGAAACGGCCCATCTTTCGATGGGCCGTTCTTGTTTCTGCTTTGCCGATTCGTGGCGGCTTATTTCTTCAGTTTCGCGAATGCCGCCGCCATTGCGCTTGCCGCTTCCGGCTCGCGACGGCCGCCGCCGTTGCCATTGCTGTTGCCCCGTACATCGCGAGCGCTGCCGCCACCGCCCCGACGATCCTGGCCGCCGCGTTGCTGTTGCTGCGGCGAAGCGCCTTCAGGCGCGAAGTCGTCGTCCAGACGCATGGTCAGCGCGATCCGCTGGCGCTTCACATCGGTTTCCAGCACTTTCACCTTCACAACCTGACCCGCCTTCACGACTTCGTGCGGGTCCTTGATGAACTTGGTCGACATCGCCGACACATGCACGAGTCCGTCCTGATGCACGCCAATGTCGATAAACGCGCCAAACGCCGCCACGTTCGTGACCACGCCTTCCAGGATCATCCCCGGCGTCAGATCAGAAAGTTTTTCGACGCCTTCGCGGAACGTGGCCGTCTTGAACTCGGGACGTGGATCCCGGCCCGGCTTTTCGAGCTCGGCCAGAATGTCGCGGATGGTGGGAAGACCAAAACGCTCATCGACGAAATCCGCTGGCGACAGACCCGATAAAGCTTCGCGCTTGCCCATGACATCGGCGGCGTGCTTCTTGATCTTCGCCAGGATTCGCTCGACGACCGGATACGCCTCCGGGTGCACCGAAGAACGATCCAGCGGATTCACGCCGTTATTGATGCGCAAAAATCCGGCGGCCTGCTCGAAGGTTTTATCGCCGAGACGGGGGACTTTCTTCAACTGGTCGCGCGACGCGAAGGGACCGTTGGTATCGCGGAAATCGACGATATTGCGCGCCAATGTCGCATTCAATCCCGAGACCCGCGCCAGCAGCGCGACCGATGCCGTGTTCGCGTCCACGCCGACCGCGTTCACGCAATCCTCGACCACGGCGTCCAGCGAGCGCGCGAGTTCGCGCTGATTCACGTCGTGCTGATACTGGCCCACGCCGATCGCTTTGGGGTCGATCTTGACGAGTTCGGCGAGCGGATCCTGCAGCCGCCGCGCGATGGAAACAGCGCCGCGCAAGGTCACGTCGAGATCGGGAAATTCCTTCGATGCCAGTTCGGATGCCGAATAAATCGATGCACCCGCTTCCGACACCACGATCTTCTGCAACTTCAACTCGGGGTGTTTCGCAATCAACTCGCTCGCGAGCTTGTCCGTTTCGCGCGACGCGGTGCCGTTGCCAATGCTGATCAGTTCGGCTTGCGTTTGCGCCGCGATGCGCGCGAGCTTGGCAAGCGAGCCGTCCCAGTCGCGTCGCGGTTCGTGCGGGTAGATGACATCGGTTGCAAGCAGCTTGCCGGTGCGATCCACGACCGCCACTTTCACGCCCGTGCGCATGCCCGGATCGAGTCCGATCACCGCTTTCGGACCCGCCGGCGCCGCCAGCAAAAGATCTTTCAGGTTGCGCGCGAACACACGGATTGCTTCGCCTTCGGCTTCTTCGCGCAGGTTCGTGAGCAGATCGTTTTCAATATTCGGCTGCACCTTCACGCGCCAGCACCAGCGGCAGACGTCGGCCAGCCATTTGTCGGCGGGGCGGCCTTGATTGGCGATGCCAACGTGGTTCGCGATCAGCGTCTCGCCCGGGTGCGGCACTTGTGCGTCGAGTTCTCCGCCCAATCCCAGCTTGACGGACAGAATGCCCGCATTGCGACCGCGAAACAGCGCCAGCGCGCGATGCGACGGCACCGTGCGAATGGTTTCTGAGTAATCGTAATAATCGCGGAATTTCTCGCCTTCTTCGGTTTCCTTGCCTTCGACCACGGTCGATATCACGCTGCCCTGCTTGAACAGATATTCGCGCACCTTGCCGAGAATCTCCGCGGTTTCGCCAAATTGCTCCGAAAGAACGTCGCGGGCGCCATCGAGCGCGGCCTTGGTATCGGCGACGCCTTTTTCCGTATCCACATAACGCGCGGCTTCCGTTTGCGGATCGAGCTTCGGGTCGGCGAGGAGGGCGTCCGCAAGCGGCTGCAGGCCGGCTTCGCGGGCGATCATCGCGCGGGTGCGGCGCTTCGGCTTATACGGGAGATACAGGTCTTCGAGCACCTGCTTGCTGTCGGCGCCTTCAATGGCGGCGCGCAGTTCGGGCGTGAGCTTGCCTTGTTCGTCGATGCTCAGGACAATCGCCGCGCGCCGGTCCTCGAGTTCGCGAAGATAAACGAGCCGTTCCTCGAGCGTGCGCAATTGCGTGTCGTCGAGATTGCCTGTCACTTCCTTTCTATAACGGGCGATAAACGGAACGGTGGACCCTTCGTCGAGAAGTTGCACGGTGGCGGCGACCTGGCGCGGCTGCACGTTCAACTCGGTGGCGATGCGCTGGACAATCTTGAGTGCTACGGTTTCCGTCATGGGTGTCTGCGTCTGCCTGCTGGCTCATCAGGGGCTTTCGCGCGCCGCGCATTTCACTTGAATCCGCGCGAACACGTTTGCCGGGTTGGTGAAGCGGGGCATTTTGCCATAAATGCCGGAGGCCTCCGGCGCGCGGTGATAGAATTTCGCCATCGTAGAAGCTGCATTTCAATACATTGTTCAACACGCTGGCCACCACGTTGCCGACCTCCCGCCCTTTGTCCGTTTTGCCGACTGCTCCAGTCGATTCGTTGGCCGCGCGTCACACGCGTCACGTTGCGCGCTCTTACTCGCGATGGCTTCGTTCACTTGGTGCCGTGGTGGCCGTGCTGGCGTGCGCGGGTTTTGTGCACGGAGCCATGGCGCAGACGCCGAAGCCTATCAATCCGGGCACCTCGGTGACGGAATCGCCGCTTGACAACGCCAGCGCGACCGGTGCGAATGCCGCCAATGCAGCGGACGCGGACACGAACGGTTTCGGCGCGCGTCAAAAAGCGCTGGACGTGCGCAGCGAGGAAAACAACTATCGATATGCGGTCAAGCAGCACGACTGTTACAGCAACTTTTTCGTCAATCATTGCCTCAATGCCGCCCGGGCGGAGAAACGCGATGTGAGCCAGCAGATCCGCAAGGAGCAGCTCGCGCTAGACGACGAACAACGCCTGCAACACGCACAGCAGCGCGACCAGCAGACTGCGATCAAGCGCGCGCAATACGAAGCGGAAGCGCCGCAGCGCGCGGCGAGTGAAAAGGCGAGCGCGGAATCGTTCGCTGAAAAGCAGCGCCAGAACGCACTGTCCGAAGCGCAGCGCAAAGCCGAAGCACCGCAGCGTGCGCAGAACCAGGCGGATTACGACCGCAAGCAGGCTGATTACCAGAAGAAACTCGACGATGCCGCCGCGCGGGGCGTGCAGGACGCACGCAATCGCGACGAGAAGGCCGCGCGCTTCGAAGCGAAGCAGCGCGACGCCGCCGAGCACCAGGCGGAAGTTCAGGCACGGCAGAAGGAAGCGGCTGTCAAACAGCAGCAGCGCGCGCAGCAGGAAGCCGCGGATCGCGCGCATCAGGAGCAACTCAAGCAGCAGCAACAACCGAAGTAAGCTGACGAAGGTCGGAATGTGGACAGCAACCTCGGGCGATGCCGCCAGTGATTCCGAGCGGTTCGCCGCGACGAGAGGAGCCGAACATGCACGCATATCCTGCAGCAGCAGTGGACACGGGTACGATCCGCGAGCGTATCGGGCAGTTGCAGGCGGAGCATCATGGCCTCGACAGCCTGATTGGCAAGATGGCGGATGTGCCGGGCATCAACGAGCTGGAAATCAGGCGCCTGAAAAAGCGCAAGCTCAAGGTCAAGGACACGATCATCCTGCTGCAGTTACAGTTGGAACCGGACGCGCGCTGAAACGGCGTCACGCACTTCAGCGGCGCGCGCGGCAAGACACCCACGCTACAAAGCAGGAACCTTCCCTTTGAATTCGCCCGACAACGCCGTGACAGACAACGCGGAATCCGTGCTGAAGCCGGACGCGAAAGCGGGTGTCGCCGACACATCGCTTTCGCTCACGCTTGGCGCCAAACGCCGCACCGAACTCGACGCGATTTTTGCTGCCGAGGGCTTGCTGGCGCGTCAAATCGATGGTTATCGCTCGCGCGCGTCGCAAATCGACATGGCGCGCGCAGTCGCGGCCGCAATGGAAGCGTCCGGCCGCGCCATGCCCGAACCCGCCATGTTCGACGCACAACGCCGTCCCGCGCGCAAGCTGGGTCCTTCGGATGCGCCAGTGGCCGTCGAGGAAAACGGGGACGAGGTAGGCCTTGCGACCGCCTCCACGGGCGTGGATGGCGGCGAGAACACGTTGATCGTGGAAGCCGGGACAGGGACGGGCAAGACCTTCGCGTATCTCGTGCCGGCCATGTTATGGGGCGGCAAGGTGATCGTCTCGACCGGCACCAAGCATTTGCAGGACCAGCTTTTCCAGCGCGACATTCCGACTGTGCGCGACGCGCTCGCGGTGCCGGTTTCCGTTGCGATGCTCAAAGGCCGCGCGAATTATCTATGCCATTACTACCTGCAGCGCACCGCTGATAACGGCCGCTTGCCGACGCGCCAGGACACGGCGCATTTGCAGGAGATCATCCGCTTCGCGAAGATCACGCGCACCGGCGACAAAGCTGAACTTGCAAGCGTGCCCGAGAATTCGCCGGTCTGGCCAATGGTCACGTCCACGCGCGACAATTGTCTTGGCCAGGAATGCCCGCAGTACAAGGAATGCTTCGTGATGCAGGCCCGGCGCGAGGCGCAGCAGGCTGACATCGTGGTAGTGAATCACCACCTCTTTTTCGCCGATGTCATGCTCCGCGACACCGGCATGGCCGAGTTGCTGCCGACTGCGAACACCATCATCTTCGACGAAGCGCACCAGCTTCCCGAAACGGCGACGCTCTTTTTCGGCGAGACCGTTTCCACCACGCAGTTTCTCGAACTGGCTCGCGACGCGGTCGCCGAAGGCCTGAGCCACGCGCGCGACTTCTCCGACTGGACCAAACTCGGCGCGGCGCTGGAGCGCGCGGCGCGCGATGTGCGGCTTGCGTTCAAAGAAGACTCGGTGCGCATGTCGCTCGGCCAGCTCGCCGACGATCATCCTTTGTTCGATGCCCTCGACACGCTCGAAGCGCATCTCGATGCGCTCACGGCAGCGCTGAACGCTCATGCTGAACGGGCGGAATCTCTGGGTGCGTTGCAGCGGCGCGCTCGCGAACTGCAGGGTTTGCTGGGCGGCTGGACCGCGCCGCCTACGCCTGTTGAAAAAGCGGTCGCGCAGGAAAAAGACGCCGCCACGAAGGCCGATCCAAACGAAATGGTCCGATGGATCGAGGTGTTCTCGCACACGGTCCAGTTGCATGAAACGCCGCTGTCCGTTGCGCCGATTTTTTCGAAGCAGCGCGCGGGCGTGCCGCGTGCGTGGATCTTCACCTCGGCGACGTTATCCGTGCGTGGCGACTTCACGCATTACGCCGCGCAAATGGGCCTGAACGCGCGGCGCTCCATGACGCTGCCCAGTCCCTTCGATTACCCAGCGCAAGGCTTGCTGTACGTGCCGCGCAACTTGCCGCAACCGTCGTCGCCGAATTTCACCGACGCCGTATTCGACGCTGCCTTGCCTGTCATCGAGGCATCGAAGGGTGGCGTGTTTTTCCTGTGTACCACGCTACGCGCCGTCGATCGTATTGCGAACCGCTTGCGCGACACAATCGAGCGGCGCGGCTGGGATTATCCGCTGCTGGTTCAAGGCGACGCGAGCCGCACCGAATTGCTCGACCGTTTCCGTTCTTATGGCAATGCGATCCTGGTCGGCAGCCAGAGTTTCTGGGAGGGCGTGGACGTGCGCGGCGACGCGCTGTCGCTGGTGGTCATCGACAAGCTGCCGTTTGCGCCGCCCGACGATCCGGTGCTGTCGGCGAGACTGGATGCGCTGACGAAGAAAGGCTTGAGTCCGTTTGCCGTGCATCAGTTGCCGCAGGCGGTGATCACGCTCAAGCAGGGCGCGGGGCGACTGATCCGCGCGGAAACGGATCGCGGCGTGCTGATGATCTGCGATACCCGTCTCGTCGATAAACCTTATGGCCGGCGTATCTGGCAAAGCCTTCCGCCGTTCAAGCGCACACGGGAAATAGAAGTGGTGCGCGCATTCTTCACTGATCCTGAAACGGCGATAGCGCAAGCAGGCGAATAGGAAAGACGCTTCGATTCAGACGCGCACATAACAAAAAACCCGGCTTTCAAAAGCCGGGTTTTTAATTTCTACGATCAACGTATCAACGTGCTTACCAGATCTGCCACCAGGACTTGTTTTCCTTGCCCGGCCGTGACTTGCCGGTGATATACGGGCTGTCCGGGAACGTGGCGGCCAGCACGCGCTTCGTGTCGCCTTCCAGTTGCGGCTGGTCCAGCTTTCCATACGACAGCATCATGATATGCAGCGCATCTTCGGTAGCAGGCGCATTCCTGTATTCGCGAATGGCCAGTTGCGCGCGATTGATCGCGGCCACATAAGCACCACGCCGATAGTAATAATCGGCAGCGTGAACCTCATGCGAAGCAAGTGCGTTCACGATATAGCGCATGCGCTGCGCCGCATCCGGCGCGTACTTGCTTTGCGGATAACGGTCGACCACGACCTTGAACGCATCGTACGATTCGCGCAGCGACTTCGGATCGCGCTCGCTCATGTCCTGACCGGAGAAGCGGCCGAACAGACCGAGGTCGTCGTTGAAGTGGATCATGCCCTTCAGGTAATACGCGTAGGCAATGTCCGGATGATCCGGGTGCAGCTTGATGAAGCGGTCGATGGCGGCATCTGCCGATGCGGTTTCACCGTCTTTCCAGTTGCAATATGCAACGTTGATCTGCGCCTGCTGCGCAAAATGTCCGAACGGGTCGCGGCCTTCGAGGCCCTCGAAATACTTCGCGCATTTGCCAAAGTCGCCGCCGGTCAGCGCATCCTGCGCCTCCGAGTATAATTTGCCGTTATTCCACGTTGCCGTTTCGTCGGTTTTCTCGGGCAAACCATGACAGCCCGCGACAAAAACGGCACCCGCAGCCAGCGCCGCAACCCTGACAGACGAATTCGACGATAGCCTGATCAACTGGCGCACAGGGTTCAAAACGGTTTTCAAAGCTTGATTCACGGCTCGCATCAGTGCTTGCATTTTCTAGCTCATGCCTTTCTGGCTAATTCCCAGCTTTCAGTCTAAATGACCCGCTCAAGTACAAGTCGTACCAAAGATCGCAGCAAAGATTATAGCCCAAGCACATCGGCCGACGACGCACGTCCGGACGATTTGACCGCATTGGAGCGTGAAACGCAGACGCCCGATGCGCCTGTTTCTACCAACCTGCACGCGCGCCGCGCCGATGCCGAAACGCCGCGAACGATTGCTGTGCCGGACGAGTACGCCGGCGAGCGCCTCGACAAGGTCATGGCGCGCCTGTTCCCGGAATTCTCGCGCAGCCGCCTGCAGACGTGGATCGATGCACAGCGCGTACAGGTCGACGGCGCGCCGGCCAGGATCCGTCAGCCCGTGCCTTTGGGCGCCACGATCACGCTGATTCCCGATCTCCTGCCCGAGCAGCTTGCGTTCACGCCGGAACCGGTGCCGCTCGACATCGTTTATGAAGACGACGCGCTCGTGGTCATCAACAAGCCGGCCGGCATGGTCGTGCATCCGGCCGCGGGCAACTGGAGCGGCACGCTGCTCAACGGCCTGCTTTACCGATATGGCGACGCCGCCGCTGGCTTGCCGCGCGCGGGTATCGTGCATCGGCTGGACAAGGAGACTTCCGGACTCATGGTCGTTGCCCGCACGCTCGAGGCGCAAACCATCCTCACGCGCCAGTTGCAGGCGCGCACGGTGAAGCGCCGCTACGTCGCGCTGGTGTGGGGAACGATGCCGGACGAGGGCACGATCGACGCGCCCATCGGCCGCGACCCGCGCGACCGCACGCGCATGGCGGTGGTCGAAAGCGCATCGGGGAA
This sequence comes from Caballeronia sordidicola, assembly GCF_001544455.2. GTDB lineage: Bacteria > Pseudomonadota > Gammaproteobacteria > Burkholderiales > Burkholderiaceae > Caballeronia > Caballeronia sordidicola. The sequence continues at coordinate 150,894 of NZ_FCOC02000008.1, read as the reverse complement.
ATACGCCCGCACGCATTACCGCACCATCGACCGGGCGATGTGGAACCAGCAGCCCGTGTCCGCCGTGCATTGCGATCTCGATACCGGCCGTACACACCAGATTCGCGTGCATTGCGCGCATATCCGCCATCCGTTGCTGGGCGACCCGATCTACGGCCACGCGCGCGGCAAGCGCTCCGTGCAGCCGCTTCCCGACGGCTTCAACCGGCAGGCGCTGCACGCCTGGCGGCTCGGCCTGATTCACCCGACCACGGGGCGCGACATAAGCTGGCGCGCGGACGTGCCTGACGACATTGAAGCGCTGGCCGCGGAACTCGGGCTTGGCCGGGATGAATCGACGGATCTCGATCCGGAAGACGAGGATTTCATCGAGGAAGAAGGTTACGACACCCGGGCGCGCGGCGGCTGGGATGAGTCGCAGCCGATTGAATACGACGAAGATGACGACGAGGAATGAGCGCGATGAGCCAATCTTCCCGGGCCGCTTTCGCGGACCACGCGCCGCTTCGTCACGACGATTGTCTCTGGCCTGACTGGTCGAGCGGACCGGCGGCGGTATCGAAGCGCGTGCATGCGCTTGCGACCACGCGCAATGGCGGCGTGAGCCGGGCGCCGTTCGGCGGGGCCAACGGCCGGGGCGGCTTGAATCTTGGCTTGCACACCGGCGACGCGCCGCAAGCGGTGCTTGAAAACCGCCGCCGCGTGGTCGAGCTGACGGGGGCGCCTATTGCGTGGCTTACGCAGGTGCATGGCGTCGATATCGAAGAAGCGGGCAAGGTGATCGACCGCTGTGCGGGTTCTCCCGCATCGGAGGTCAAGGCGGACGCCGTCGTGACCGATCGCGCGGGCGCTGTGTGCGCGGTGATGGTGGCGGATTGCCTGCCGGTGCTTTTCTGCGATACCGCCGGCCGCGCGGTAGGCGCGGCTCATGCGGGGTGGCGCGGACTTGCTGGCGGTATCGTGGAAAAGACTGCGTTACGAGTGGCACGTCTCGCTAGCGCGCGCATGGAAACATTGCATGCATGGCTTGGACCGGCGATCGGACCGGCGGCTTTCGAAGTCGGCGAGGATGTGCTCGAAGCTTTCGCGAGTGCAGCCGATCCCGCGCACCGAGACGCCGTGGCCGCCGCGTTCGTTGCGCGCGAGCAAAAGGGCAAATACCTTGCCAATCTTTACGCGCTCGCGCGTCTGCGACTGGAACTGGCGGGTGTCTTGCCGCAGAACGTGCACGGCGCAACGCACTGCACGTTTAACGAAGCCGAACGGTTCTATTCGTACAGGCGGGAGCGGACAACCGGCCGCATGGCCGCGATGATCTGGCTCGCCGATTGAACTTCGCGGCGCTGCCCCGGAGCGCATGCATGGCATTTATGTTGCGCAACAAATTTCATCGGCCGATCGTTTGATTACATCGGGAAAACGATGATGAAAAAAATATCGCACTGCGTCAAAATCAAGGCGACGCATTGACACGCCTTGCACCGTGGAGCAAGAATGTTTCACAAAGCGCACGGCGTAAGCAAGGTCACATCATCGCGGTCGGACGCTCACGCGCGCGGCACTTCATTCGCGATGATTCCCGACGCGGCTCCACGTCACGCCTCTCTCAGCAACTCAGTCTTTCGGGACGCTTAGGTCAAACGCGGATATGGCTGCCTCCAGATCGTCTTCTTCATCCTCACCGGGTTCGTCGCCAGATTCGTCACGTCAGTCGGCTAAAGCCAAGGCTGCCACGGACGCTGCACCGAACTCTCCGTTTGGCATGCCAGGCGCGGATCCCGCTGGCGTGCAAAAGATGTTCGAGCAGTGGCTCAATACATGGCGCTCGGTCGCCGATCCTGCTCTGTGGCAAAAGCTTGTCGCACAAGCCAATCCGGGCCAGGGGTCGCCGGCTTCTGCAAATCCGTTCGCCACCATGAGCGCGATGCCGGGCTTTGCCGGGTTTCCGGGTTTTTCCGGCAGCAATGGCAACCTCCAGTCGATGTTCCCGCCCGTGTCCGGCATGCCCGCCATGCCGAAAATCCCGATGGCCGCCATCCCCGCACAGCGCCTGCAGGAACTGCAGTCCGGTTTCTCGCGCGACGCCACGGAACTCATGAAGCAGGCGAGTGCGCAGAGCATCGATTTGTCGGCGTTGAAGGACCGGCGTTTTAGCGGGGGCGCATGGCAATCCACGCCCGGCTTCGCGTTTGCCGCCGCATGGTATGTGCTGAACGCGCGGTATCTGCAGGAACTCGCGGAAGCGGTCGAAGGCGACGCCAGGACGCGCGAACGGATTCGCTTTGCCGTGCAGCAATGGGCGGCTGCGGCGTCGCCGAGCAACTACATTGCATTGAATCCGGATGCACAGAAGGCATTGATCGAAAGCCGTGGAGAAAGCCTGCAAAAGGGCATGATGAATCTGCTTGCCGACATGCAGCGCGGCAAGATCCAGCAAAGCGATGAATCCGGTTTCGTGGTGGGCAAGAACATCGCCACCGCGCAAGGCTCGGTCGTGTTCGAAAACGACCTGCTGCAACTGATCCAGTACACGCCGCATACCGCGACGGTTCGCGAGCGGCCGTTGTTGATCGTGCCGCCTTGCATCAACAAGTTTTATATCCTGGACTTGCAGCCGGAAGGCTCGCTCGTCGGTCATGCGCTCGACGCCGGCCATCAGGTTTTCATGATCTCGTGGCGTAATGCGGATGCGACGATCGCGCACAAGACGTGGGACGATTACATCGACGAAGGCGTGCTTACGCCTATCGATGTGGTCAAGCAGATCAGCGGGCGCGAGCAGATCAACACGCTCGGCTTCTGCGTGGGCGGCACCATGCTCGCGACCGCGCTGGCCGTGCTGGCCGCGCGCGGAGAACATCCGGCGGCGTCCATGACCTTGCTCACCGCCATGCTCGATTTCTCGGACACGGGCGTGCTGGATGTGTTTATCGATGAACAGCACGTGAAGATGCGCGAGCAGACTATCGGCGGCCAGGACGGCGCGCCTGTGGGTCTCATGCGCGGCGTCGAGTTTGCGAACACCTTCTCGTATCTGCGCCCGAACGACCTGGTGTGGAACTACGTGGTGGACAACTACCTGAAGGGCCGCACGCCGCAGGCGTTCGACCTGCTCTACTGGAACAGCGACTCCACCAATCTTCCCGGACCGATGTTCGTCTGGTATCTGCGCAACACGTATCTGGAAAATCGCCTGCGCAACCCCGGCGAACTTACGACGTGCGGCGAACCGGTGGATTTGTCGCTGATCGACGTGCCTACGTTCCTGTACGGATCGCGCGAGGATCACATCGTGCCGTGGACGGCGGCTTACGCGTCCGCGCCGTTGCTGACCGGGCCGCAGACGTTCGTGCTCGGCGCGTCGGGACATATTGCGGGCGTGATCAATCCGCCGTCCAAGAACAAGCGCAGTTTCTGGAAGCTGGACACGGACGGCAAAACCCTGCCTGACTCGTCCGATGACTGGTTCGAAGGCGCGACCGAGCATCCGGGCAGCTGGTGGACGACGTGGACCGCGTGGCTCGATGGTTACGGCGGCAAGAAAGTGAAGCCGAAGCCGGAACTCGGGTCGGAGGATTTCCCGGTGATCGAGCCGGCGCCGGGGCGGTATGTCTTGCAGCGGGATCAGTGATCGGCGTGGGAGCGGGCGAACGAGCGCGGGAAGGCCGAATGCGGACCAGACCTGATTGCAATTCGTCCGCGACGGGTCAACAGTAAGCGGGTAATGACGCAAGACCCGGATACGGTCGAGAGCGCTGCCCGCATTGCCTGATACACATCGCGTGATGCATCGAGCCGGCAAGTTGTGAGCCGGCGCACACCCGGCTATTACTTTCGATACTCATAGGGAACTGAAAATGACAGACGTAGTGATCGTATCGGCCGCACGAACGGCCGTCGGCAAATTCGGCGGGTCGCTGGCGAAGATCGCCGCGCCTGATCTTGGCGCAGTCGTGCTGCGCGCGGTGCTGGAGCGCGCCAACCTGAAACCCGAGCAGATCAGCGAAGTGATCCTCGGCCAGGTGCTGACGGCGGGTTCCGGCCAGAATCCGGCGCGCCAGGCGCTGATCAAGGCGGGCTTCCCGAACGCGGTGCCCGGCATGACCATCAACAAGGTGTGCGGCTCGGGCCTGAAGGCCGTCATGCTCGCGGCGAACGCGATCATTGCCGGCGACGCCGAGATCGTGGTCGCCGGCGGCCAGGAAAACATGAGCGCGGCGCCGCATGTGCTGCCGGGTTCGCGCGACGGTTTCCGCATGGGCGACGCCAAGCTGATCGATTCCATGATCGTCGACGGCCTGTGGGATGCGTTCAATTCCATCCACATGGGCGTCACGGCAGAAAATGTCGCGAAGGAATATGGCATTTCGCGCGCGGATCAGGACGCGTTTGCTGCGTTGTCGCAGAACAAGGCGGAAGCGGCGCAAAAATCCGGCCGTTTCGACGATGAAATCGTGCCTGTCGAGATTCCGCAACGCAAAGGCGACCCCGTGCGCTTCGCCACCGACGAATTCGTGCGTCACGGCGTGACGGCGGAATCACTGGCGTCGCTCAAACCGGCGTTTTCGAAGGAAGGCACGGTGACGGCCGCCAACGCATCCGGATTGAACGACGGCGCCGCGGCCGTGATCGTGATGTCGGCGAAGAAAGCCGATGCGCTCGGCCTGACGCCGCTCGCGCGGATCAAGGCGTACGCGAACGCGGGCGTCGATCCTAAGGTGATGGGCATGGGCCCGGTGCCGGCATCGAAGCGATGTCTCGAACGTGCCGGCTGGTCGGTGGGCGACCTCGACCTGATGGAGATCAACGAAGCTTTCGCGGCTCAGGCGCTGGCGGTGCATCAGCAAATGGGCTGGGATACATCGAAAATAAACGTGAACGGCGGCGCCATCGCCATCGGCCATCCGATTGGCGCGTCCGGTTGCCGGATTCTCGTCACGCTGCTGCACGAGATGCAAAAACGGGATGCGAAGAAGGGGCTGGCGTCGCTGTGCATTGGCGGCGGCATGGGCGTGGCGCTCGCACTCGAGCGCCCTTGAGGGAGACCGTGCGAACGAGCACGGCGCGCTGTTCCAGCGCGCATAACGATAACCGGAGCGAGCAATGACTAAACGAGTAGCGTACGTAACGGGCGGCATGGGCGGCATTGGCACGAGCATCTGCCAGCGGCTGCATAAGGACGGGTTCACGGTTGTCGCCGGCTGCGGGCCGAATTCGCCACGCCGGGTCAAATGGCTCGATGAACAAAAGGCGCTCGGCTACGACTTCATTGCCTCCGAGGGCAACGTGGGCGACTGGGAGTCGACCAAGAACGCCTTCGACAAGGTCAAGGCCGAAGTCGGCGAGATCGACGTGCTGGTGAACAACGCCGGCATCACGCGGGACGTCGTGTTCCGCAAGATGACCCACGAAGACTGGACGGCGGTCATCGATACCAACCTGACGAGTCTCTTCAACGTGACCAAGCAGGTGATCGACGGCATGGTCGAGCGTGGGTTCGGGCGCATCATCAATATTTCGTCGGTGAACGGTCAGAAAGGGCAGTTCGGCCAGACGAACTATTCGACGGCGAAGGCCGGCATTCACGGCTTCACCATGGCGCTGGCGCAAGAAGTTGCGACCAAGGGCGTGACGGTCAATACCATTTCGCCGGGGTATATCGGCACCGACATGGTGAAGTCGATCCGTCCGGACGTGCTGGAGAAAATCGTCGCGACCATTCCTGTACGCCGGCTCGGCCGGCCGGAGGAAATCGGGTCGATCGTGGCGTGGCTGGCATCGGAGGAATCGGGTTTCTCGACCGGCGCCGACTTCTCGCTGAATGGCGGCCTGCATATGGGCTGAGGGCGCGAGGGCGCTCCGGGCGGCGTGAAAGATCAGGGAGACCTTTCTGCGCCGTTGCCCGTGACCCTCGGCGCCCACTACGAACCGGTGGCTTCCGTTGCTGGAAGCACATGAAGTCCGCCGGCACAGTTCGAGTTTTGCGTTTAAAGGCGTTACATGACCACTACAAAGAAATCCGCCGAACGGCTCATAAAAAAATATCCGAATCGCCGGCTCTACGATACCGAAACCAGCACCTACATCACGCTTTCCGACGTCAAGCAGCTCGTGCTCGACCAGGAAGACTTCAAGGTGATGGACGCCAAGTCGTCCGAGGATCTGACGCGCAGCATCTTGCTGCAGATCATTCTGGAGGAGGAGAGTGGCGGGCTGCCGATGTTTTCATCGGTCATGCTTTCGCAGATCATTCGTTTCTACGGCAACGCCATGCAGGGGATGATGGGCACGTATCTGGAAAAGAACATCCAGGCGTTCATCGATATCCAGCACAAGCTCACCGACCAGTCGAAGGGCCTGATCGAAGGCGGCAATGGCACGCAGTTGAACCCGGAAGTGTGGTCGCAGTTCATGAACATGCAGGCGCCCATGATGCAGGGGATGATGACGAGCTATATCGAGCAATCGAAGAACATGTTCGTGCAGATGCAGGAGCAGATGCAGAACCAGGCGAAATCGATGTTCAGCACGTTTCCGTTTCCAAATCCGAATCCAACGGGGACGGGTGGCCCGGGGGAGAAAAAGTAGGGGTGGACGGGTTGGCTCCGCCAGGCTGTCGACCCGTCAACTCCGCCTTGCCCGTTCCACGCCATTCCTCCCCATCCGCCTCACGGTACAATACCGCTTTGCAGCGCAGCGCCCACGGCGAATAGTCGCCCTGTGGCGGATGCCGCGCCGGTTATTGCCTCTCCAAGCGTCTTTTGTCCTGCTTTTCAGCGGTGACGCTCACGGCAGCTCGCGCGCCGCTGCGCTCGTTAGCTTCGTGCCCGCCGGCTCGCCCAAGCCACGCGGCACTCACATCGCCAGAACACACTATGTCCCTGATCACCACGCCCACAGCCCCCAAAGTGGGGTTCGTAAGCCTTGGATGCCCGAAAGCCCTGGTCGACTCCGAACAGATCATCACGCAACTGCGCGCTGAAGGTTACGAAATTTCGAGCTCCTACGACGGCGCTGATCTCGTCGTCGTGAACACCTGCGGTTTTATCGATGAAGCCGTGCAGGAAAGCCTCGACGCCATCGGCGAAGCGCTGCACGAAAACGGCAAGGTGATCGTGACCGGTTGTCTCGGAGCGAAAAAAAGTGCCAGCGGGACGGGCCTGATCGAGGAAGTGCATCCGAAAGTGCTGGCGGTGACCGGTCCGCATGCAACTGCCGAAGTCATGATCCACGTGCATCAGCATTTGCCCAAGCCGCACGATCCGTTCGTCGATCTCGTGCCGCCCGCCGGCATCAAGCTCACGCCGCGCCATTATGCGTATCTGAAGATATCGGAAGGCTGTAATCATCGCTGCACGTTCTGCATCATCCCGTCGATGCGCGGCGATCTGGTCTCGCGTCCCATCGCCGACGTGATGCTCGAAGCCGAAAACCTGTTCAAATCCGGCGTCAAGGAATTGCTCGTGATCTCGCAGGACACGAGCGCATATGGCGTCGATGTCAAATACCGCACCGGTTTCTGGAACGGCAAGCCGGTCAAGACGCGCATGACCGATCTCGTCGGCGCGCTTGGCGAACTGGCGGCGCAGTACGGCGCATGGGTGCGCCTGCACTACGTTTATCCGTATCCGAGCGTGGACGAGGTCATTCCGCTGATGGCCGAAGGTCCGCTCAAAGGCCACGTGCTGCCGTATCTCGATGTGCCATTCCAGCACGCGCATCCTGAAGTGCTCAAGCGCATGAAACGCCCGGCGAACGCCGAAAAGGTGCTCGAACGCGTGCAGAAATGGCGCGCCATGTGTCCGGATCTGACGATCCGCAGCACGTTCATCGCGGGCTTTCCTGGTGAGACGGAAGAGCAGTTTCAAACCTTGCTGGACTTTATTCGTATCGCCGACCTGGATCGTGTGGGCTGTTTCGCCTATTCACCGGTCGAAGGTGCAACGGCGAACGAACTCGATGGCGGGTTGCCCGACGAAGTCCGCGAAGAACGCCGCGCGCGGTTCATGGAACTGGCCGAGGAGTTGTCGGCCGCGCGCATGAAGCGCAAGGTGGGCAAGACGCTGAAAGTGCTGGTCGATGAAATCAGCGTCGAGGGTGGCGTCGGACGTACCGCGGCGGACGCGCCCGAGATCGACGGCGTGGTGTATATCGAGCCGGCGAAGAAGGCGTCCAAACGCTACAAGGCGGGCGACTTCGTTTCGGTGAAGATCACCGGCGCCGACGGCCATGACCTGTGGGGCGAAGTTTAAAAAGCGGATCAAGGAGCTTTCATGACGCAGCGTGAAGTGGTGGTGGTGAGCGGTGTGCGCACTGCAATCGGCGATTTCGGCGGCGCGTTGAAGGACTTCAGTCCGACCGATCTCGGCGCGCGCGTGGTGCGCGAGGTTTTATCGCGGGCGGATTTGTCCGGGGACGACGTCGGTCACGTCGTGTTCGGCAACGTGATCCAGACCGAACCGAAGGACATGTATCTCGCGCGTGTCGCGGCGCTGAACGGCGGCGTGACGCAACATGCGCCGGCGTTGACCGTCAACCGTTTGTGCGGCTCGGGGTTGCAGGCGATCGTGTCCGCGGCGCAATCCATCCTGCTTGGCGATACGGATATCGCAATTGGCGGCGGCGCGGAAAGCATGAGCCGCGCGCCGTATCTTGCGCCCGCCGCGCGTTTCGGCCAGCGCATGGGCGACGCCCGTCTTGTCGACATGATGCTCGGCGCGCTGCACGATCCCTTCGATTCCATCCAATGAAGCGTTCGCGGCGCAAGCTTGCGCGGTATCGAAGGAACTGGCGCTCGATCAGGCATTGGTGAACCCGAACGGTTCTGGCATTTCCCTGGGTCATCCGATTGGCGCGACAGGCGCGTTGATCACCGTGAAAGCGTTGTACGAACTCCAGCGCACGGGCGGACGATATGCGCTCGTGACGATGTGTATTGGCGGCGGGCAGGGTATCGCGGCAATTTTCGAACGTGCATGAGAAACCAGGCAGAGATCATTCGATGACGCAATTGAAAGTGGCGGCAGTGGCGATGGCAGCGCTGGTGCTCGCCGGATGTAATTCGGCCATGCCGCCCGATGGCTCGCGCCCGGTCGCGGCGGCGCGTGCCGCGAGCACGCCGGGCGATCTTGGCCTGCGCGCGCCGGGAACGTCGGAGGCTATCGAAACGCTGGCGTTGCCGCCCGCCAAACCTTTGACGCCCGATCCCGCGTTCGCGCGGTTTCCGGTGTACGTTGGCACGCTCGGCGACAGGCAGATCGAGATGAAACTCGGTGCTAAGACCGACGAAGCGTCGGGCGTGCACGGTGAATACCGGTTTGCGGGAAGTGCGACGGTAATCGTGGTGGCGGGTGACCGTGACGGCGATACGCTCGAGATCGAAGAATCGACCGACGGCACGCACATTACCGGGAACTGGGTCGGCAAGTTCGCGGCCGATGGCAGCGTGTCCGGCGAGCGCATGAATGCCGACGATTCCAATCCCGTGCCGTTTGAACTCAAGCCTGTCGGCGCGGGATTGCCGCCCGCTCGCGCGAGTGGCGCGCTTGCGCCGCAAGCGCCGCAGTCCGCCGCGCCATCGCTCGAACCTGCACCGCCGCGCAATGCGGTGGGCGGAGTGAGCAATGTGATCATGGGCGAGTAAGTGCGTTTAAACCTCCCCCGTTCCGCATGACATTTTTTCTTATGGCTCCGCTCATGGAGCCCGATAAGCAGGACATTTCATGACCGATTCCAGCCATTCGTCGAAAGAACGCAGCTTGCAGACCCGCATCGTCCATCCCGAGGACAAACTCACGCCCGGTTTCCAGTCGTTTTCCGTCCCGGTGGCGCGTGCATCGACGGTCGTGTTCCCGGATCTCGCCACCATGCGCGCGCTCGTCTGGCACGACGACAGTCAGTGGCGCTACGGATTGCACGCCACGCCTACGTCGCTTGCTCTCGCGCAGCGGCTCGCGGTGATCGAAGGCGGCCAGCACGCGCTGTTGCAGCCGTCGGGGTTATCGGCGATATCGAATGTGTACTTCGCGCTCGTCAAGTCCGGCGATCACGTGCTGATTCCCGATAACGCATACTCGCCCAATCGCGAGCACGCGGACTGGCTCGCCGAGGATTTCGGCCTGGAAGTGACGTATTACGATCCGTTGATCGGCGCGGGCATCGAAGCGTTGATCCAGCCGAACACTAAGCTGATCTGGCTGGAAGCGCCGGGTTCGGTGACCATGGAAGTGCAGGACGTGCCGGCAATCACGCAGATCGCGCGTTCGCACCAGGTGCTGAGTGCTATCGACAACACGTATTCGGCGGGTCTTGCGTTCAAGCCGTTCGAACACGGCGTCGATATTTCGGTGCAGGCGTTGACGAAGTATCAGTCGGGCGGCAGCGACATTTTGATGGGCGCCATCATCACCGCCGATAAAAACCTTCACGCGCGTCTCAAACGTGCACGCATGCGCATGGGGCTTGGCGTGTCGTCGGACGATTGTTCGCTCGTGCTGCGAAGTTTGCCGAGCATGAAGATTCGCTTTGACGCGCATGACCGGACCGCGCTTTCGCTCGCGCGCTGGCTGAAGACGCGGCCGGAAATTACCACGGTGTTGCATCCGGCTTTGCCGGATTGTCCGGGACACATGTTCTTTGAACGCGACTTCACGGGCGCAGGCGGCCTATTTTCGATGGTCTTCGACAAACGCTATAGCCCGGCGCAAATCGACACATTCGTCGAGGCGCTCGAAAACTTCGCGATTGGCTGGAGCTGGGGCGGCGCGAACAGTCTCGCCATGCCGTACAACATCAAGTCGATGCGCACCGCCAATGTATGGCCGCACGAGGGCGTGCTGGTGCGCTTGTATATTGGTCTGGAAGACGAAGCGGATCTGCGCGCGGACCTGGAGCGGGCGCTGGATGGGCTGAGCGGCTGAAACGTTTTAAAGGTGGCCTGTAAAACCGCCTTTAAAATAGCTTCAACAATCCGTCCAGTCCTACAAAGTTCAACGCCAGCGTCGCTGCTTCCCGCACGACCGGCTTCGCCCGGAACGCCACCGATAACCCCGCCTCCGCCATCATCTTCAGATCGTTCGAACCATCGCCCATGGCGATGGTTCGCCCCGGATCGATGCCTAGCTGAGCGCAGGTTTCGCGCAACGTGCGTGCTTTCACCTCGGCGTTGACGATCTCGCCAATCACCTTGCCGGTCAGTTTCCCATCGACGATTTCGAGCGTGTTCGCGCGCGTGAAATCGAGTCCGAGGCGTGCTTTCAATTTTTCGGTGAAGAACGTGAATCCGCCGGAAACCAGCAGCGTTTTCAGACCGGCGGCGCGGACCTCGGCGAGCATTGTTTCCGCCCCCGGCGACAGACGCAGCCGTTCCTCGTACACGCGTTCGAGCGCGCTTGCATCAAGTCCCTTCAGCAGCGCGACGCGACGCGTCAGGCTTTCGTTGAAGTCCTTGATTTCGCCACGCATCGATGCTTCTGTGATCGCCGCGACTTCCGCCTTCAGGCCGCAAAAGTCCGCGATTTCGTCGATGCATTCAATCGTGATCAGCGTCGAATCCATGTCCATTGCAACGAGACCGAAGTCGGCAAGGCGCGCGCCTGGCGCCATGAACGCGTAGTCCAGCCGATGCGTGCCGCAATACGCATCGATGTCCGGCCGTTGCAGCGGATCAGCGCCGCTTAACTTAAGCACCGTGCCATCCGCTGCCGCACGTTCCGTTTGCCGCGAGCGGGCGAGGGCGGCGAGCGGTTTCAGATGGGTATCGGCAATCGGTTCCAGGCTTTGGATGACAAGGTTCATGACGGGCGGCGAAAGAGTTTGACGAGAGGAAAACGCGCGAAAGACCGACATTGTAATGGTCCCGACCGATGGCGGATGCACGCGCAGCGCCGTTATCATCAACGTCGGAATATAGACCGGAGACCCGCATGACCCCGACCGAACGCGCGCGTGCCTTCGACCTTCGCCAGCTCGACGCTGCGTTCTACGCCGATCCGTATCCGGTCTACGACGCGTTGCGCGCCGCCGAGCCAATCAGGAAAATGCCCGACGGTTCGCTCTTTCTCACGCGATACAAGGACGTACAGGCCGTCTATCGCGATCCGAAGACCTTCAGCTCGGACAAGACTGTGGAGTTTGGTCCGAAGTACGGCGTTGACACACCGCTTTTCGCGCACCACACGACCAGCCTCGTCTTCAACGACCCGCCGCGCCACGCGCGCGTGCGCAAGCTCATTTCAGGCGCGCTGACAGCACGCGCGATCGCCGCGATGGAACCCGGCCTCGTGCGCCTGGTGGATGGCTTGCTCGACCGGGCGGCCGCGCGCGGCGAAATAGACCTGATCGATGGGTTTGCATCGGCGATTCCAGTCGAGGTGATCGGCAATCTGCTCAATGTGCCTCACGACGAACGTGCACCGCTGCGCGAATGGTCGCTCGCGATTCTCGGCGCGCTCGAACCGGCGCTCACGGCGCAGCAGCATGAAACGGGAAACCGCGCGGTGACGGAGTTCATCGATTACCTCGTGACACTGGTCGCGCGCCGACGCGAAAAACCAGGTGATCCGCAGCATGATGTTCTGACTCGGCTCATTCAAAGCGAGTCTGACGGAGAGCGGCTGAATGAGGCGGAACTGCTGCACAACTGCATCTTTATCCTGAACGGCGGTCACGAAACGACTACCAACCTGATTGGTAACGGCATCGTCTTGCTCGCGCAATGGCCGGAGCAACGCGCGCGCCTCCTTGCTCAGCCAGCGCTGATAGAAAGCGCAATCGAGGAATGCCTGCGTTACGAGAGTTCAAATCAGCTAGGTAACCGGATAGCAACCGTGGACACACAGATTGCGGACGTTGCGGTGGCGCGCGGGACGCCCGTGACGCTTTGCATTGGCGCGGCGAACCGCGACCCCGAGCAATTCGATCACGCCGATAAGTTCGATATCACCCGAGCGCCGAACCGGCACCTCGCGTTTGGATTCGGCATTCACCAGTGTGCGGGGTTATCGTTGGCGCGTCTTGAAGCCCGGATTGCGATCGGGCGATTCGTGGCGCGCTTTCCTGCGTATGGGCTGGCTAGTGAACCATCACGCGCTGCCCGCGCGCGATTTCGAGGATTCGTGACGGCGCGGGTACGTGTGGAATGACGGGATGGGCGGCACGTTTTCAGCGCATCAACCCGTGAGACTTCGCGTAGTGACGCAACGCGGCGTTCATGCGCGTTTGCCAGCCATCTCCCTGCGCTTTGTACGCGTCGACCACGTCTGGATCGATGCGCAGCTTGACAGGCAGTTTCGGATTTTCGAGCTTCGGCCGTCCGCGCGGACGCATCAGTTCCCGGGCGCGTTCCTGTCCATATAGCTCCGGCAACACCTCGGCAGCGGGACGCGCCTGGGCGAATTCCGCGTCGGTCCATTCCGGGTTGTCGTCCAGCGCTTCTGTCTTACTGTGCTTGTTCATATCTCTTGATCTCACGTATGTTCGCTTTTCGCAGGCTGATGACGTGCATTTTGTTGCCCCGCGGTGTGAATACCAGCATGTGAAGCCGGGCTTCGATCAAACCGAGCGCCTGAAAACGCCGCTCTTCATAACCCTTCCGGGTGTCTTCGACAATCAGCGCACTCGACATGTCCAGGTCGCGTACCGCCTCGAAGGACAAACCACGGTCCCGGATATTCATCTCATTCTTCAACGCGTTGTATGAGATCGGCATTAATAATGTACCCCCAAAAAACGGATTGTACAAGGCTTATTTTGTACACCCGTAAATAGTGAATCGTGCTATTCAAAAATCGGTTTCGCGGTCGGTGCATTCAGATAATCAAACCAGCCGAGACGCTCAAAAATAAGCAAACTCCTATTTCTATTCTTTCGAGATGAACTCCTGACTTGTCCTATGCGCATCGGTCAGGAATGTCTGGTAGCTTTGACGATTTTCGTGCTCTGGCTGAAGATGTTTTATTGATTACCGTGGTTCTCTGCGAAGCTGCATTTCAATAAGATGGGTTCATGCCTTGCAGTCCATGCTCAACCTTGAAGGAGCTACCCATGAAAGCCGTTGCCCTGACTCGTTACCTTCCAATTTCCAATCCCGAATCGCTGACGGATGTCGAGATCGACAAACCCGCGCCAACCGGTCACGACCTGCTGGTGAAAGTTGAAGCGATCGGCGTAAATCCCGTCGATACAAAAGTCCGTGCGCCCAAGGACAAGGTTGAAGAGTCGTCGCGCGTGCTGGGCTGGGATGCATCGGGCACGGTGGAAGCGGTTGGCCCGGACGTCACGCTTTTCAAGGTCGGCGACCAGGTGTTCTATGCGGGCAGCATCACGCGGCCCGGCACGAACAGCGAATTCCATCTCGTCGATGAACGCATCGTTGGCAAGAAGCCGGCGTCGCTTGATTTCTCGCATGCCGCCGCTTTGCCGCTTACCACCATCACTGCCTGGGAAGCGCTGTTCGACCGGCTTGGGGTATCGGCGCAAGGGCAGGATGCGGGCAAGTCCGTGCTGATCGTGGGCGGCGCGGGCGGCGTGGGTTCCATCGGCATTCAGCTTGCGAAGAAAGTGGCGAAGCTGAAGGTGATCGCAACCGCGTCGCGGCCGGAATCGGCGAAATGGGCGACGGAACTGGGCGCGGATCACATCGTGGATCATTTCGGCGACATGCCGAAGCAATTGAAAGACGCCGGCTTCGAGCAAGTGGACTACGTGCTCATCTTTAACGATACCGACAAGCATTTCCCGGCCGCCGCCGCGGTCATCGCGCCGCAAGGCGGTATTTGCACGATCGTGGAAAACAGCAAGCCGATTGCGGTCGAATTGCTGAAGGCAAAGAGCGCTGCGTTCCACTGGGAATTCATGTTCACGCGCGCCATGTTCGGTACGCCGGACATGATCGAACAGCACAAGCTGCTGACGGAAGTGGCGCGACTGATCGACGCAGGCACGATCAAGACGACGCTCGGCCGTGATCTCGGCAAGATCAACGCGGCGAACCTGCGCGAGGCGCATCGCCTTCTGGAAGAAGGGCGCGCGATCGGCAAGCTGGTGCTGACGGGCTTCTGATTCGCCGCCTGAACCGATGCGCTGTTGCGTTGCACGCCGAGTGCGCCGCGGGTTTCCCATGAGAAGCCCGCAGTGCGCGTCGCGCTAGACTGGACGCGCCTTGCGCGCGGTCCGAGCTTCCTCGGGCGCCGTTCCTGGTCTCTCCGGGATTCGTGCTTTTCGCGTGACGGCTGCAAACGGAGGGCAACGCATGATCGATCGTCTGGATTTCGTTCGGTTTCACCGGGTTGCCAGCGTGGCCCTGGCGCTGGGCTTTCTTGCTTCGTCGGCGCATGCGACGCCGGGCATCAAGGTGATGTCGGAAGTCGCCAACGACGGCCCGATCAAATACACGGTCAAGATGGTGTCGAAGGCGTGGGGCAACGAGCAGGAAACGCGCACGATCCGCTCCGGACAGACCGATGACTTCACGTGGCAAAGCAAACCTGCCGGCGGTGCGCAAAACGTCCCGGATACATGCCCGGACGTGGGCTCCATCCGCAACGCCATTGGTGTGACGGTGCGCCAAGTGAAGATCCGCTTTTCCGCGGTGATTGCCAGTAACGGCGACGCCGATGTCCAGTTGAACTTCCAGGGCCACGCGCCGCGCGCGGCGACAACAGTCACGGTAGCGGGCAAGAAACTGCAATGCCCCACCGACAATTCCTTCAGCCAGATGGTGCATTTCACGATGCCCACCGGCGGTGCGGAAAAATCGCTGACGCTCAGCGACGGTACAAGGCTCACCGTCAGCGCGAGCCGCAAGTAAAACTCCGGCTCGCAGCGTTTTCCATCTGGCACGTTTTCTGCGACGCAATGACGGTCCGCGCTCCTTGCGCGGTTCATGAACCGTCGACTGCAACGCCGATACCAGCCAGAAGGTCACAGCGCAATGCCACACATGATCTGGAAAGGCGCGATCAGCTTCGGGCTGGTCCACGTCCCCGTACAGCTTTATCCGGCTACACAGTCGGAGAAAGTCGGCTTCAACCTGCTCGATAAACGCTCGATGGATCCCATCGGCTACAAGCAGTTCAACAAGAACACGGGCAAGGACGTCACGCGCGAGAATATCGTGCGCGGTTTTGAATACGAGAAAGGGAAGTACGTCGTGATGAGCGACGCAGAGATCCGCTCGGCCAATCCCGAATCGACGCAAACCGTCGATATCCTCGCGTTCGTCGAGGCGCCCGACATTTCGTTTCTTTCCCTCGATACGCCGTATTACCTCGCGCCCGACCGCAAGGGCGAGAAGGTCTATGCGCTCCTGCGCGACGCGTTGAAGGCGTCGGGGAAAGTCGGTATCGCGAGTGTGGTGCTGCATAACAAGCAGCATCTGGCGGCGCTGATTCCGGTCGGTCCGGCGCTGGCGCTCAACACCTTGCGCTGGGCCGACGAAGTGCGCGATTTCGATCAGTTCAAGCTGCCCGACGAAGACCCGAAGAAAGCCGGCGTGACGCCGAAAGAGCTGGAGATGGCGCAGCGGCTGATAGACGACATGAGCGATACGTGGAACCCGCACGACTACCACGATACGTTTCGCGAAGACATCATGGCGCTGGTCGAGAAGAAGGTGAAGGAAGGCAAGACGGAGGAAGTGTCCGAGGTCGAGGACGGCACGCCGCGCAAGTCGTCGGCGGAGATTCTGGATTTGTCGGAGTTGCTCAAGCGCAGCTTGAAGAAGGGCAAGCCCGCGGCCAAGCGTGGCTCGAAGGCGACAGCGTCCGGCAGCGACGACGATGCATCGGATGCGGAGGAACCGGCTGCCGCGGCGAAACCCGCGCGCAAGACGGCCACGCGCCGCAAACGCGCCTGAAGAACGCACCACCCAAGCGGACCCGCCGATGGCCGGAAAACTCGAAACCTATCAGCGCATGCGGCGTTTCAATCAGACGCCCGAGCCTTCCGGCGACGCCGCCGAGAAGGCCAGGGCCAGACGCGCATCGAAAAAGGCTCAGGCGAGCGCGCTTTCATTCGTCATCCAGGAGCACGACGCGCGCCGCCTGCACTACGACTTCCGGCTCGAACTCGATGGCACCCTCAAGTCCTGGGCCGTGCCGAAGGGTCTGAGCCTGGATCCGTCGGTGAAAAGGCTTGCCGTGCATGTGGAAGACCATCCGATCGATTACGGTTCGTTCGAAGGTGATATTCCCGAGGGCAATTATGGCGCCGGCAGCGTGATCGTGTGGGATCGCGGGACGTGGGCGCCGCAAAGCGGGAGCATTGACGAAGCGCGCGCCACCTATGAAAAGGGCAAGCTCAAGTTCGTGCTTCACGGCGAAAAGCTGCAGGGCGGCTGGACGCTCGTTCGCAGCCACATGCGCGGCAACAGCGACAAGGAACAGTGGCTGCTCATCAAGGAGCGCGACGACGAAGCCCGCAGCGAAGCCGACTACGACGTACTGGTGAAGAAGCCCGGCAGCGTGATGAGCGATTCGCTTGGCGCGCGTACGAAAAGCGGTGAGGTGCGCGAGCGCGCCGAGCGCAAGAACGCCGCCAGGACCACGAAAGCCGCGCCATCGCCGAAACGGCCGGCCGTCAAGGATCAAGGCAAGAGTCCCGAGCGGCCGAGGCCGGATATCGTGGCGAACAGGAGCGGTGAGTCGCTCCGAACGCTCGCCGATAACCCGGCCATCCAGGACGCGGTCAAGGCCAGGCTTCCGGCCACCATGAAGCCGCAACTCGCGACGCTGGTTGACGCGCCGCCATCGAGTGGCGACTGGACCTACGAGATCAAGTTCGACGGATATCGGGTCATGGTTCGCATCGACCGCGAGGCTGGTGGGAAGGCGGAGAAGGTGCGATTTTTCACGCGCAACGGCCACGACTGGACCGACAAATTCAGCCGTCAGGTCAAGGCGCTCGACACGCTGGACGTGCAGAACGCGTGGCTCGACGGCGAAGCCGTGGTGCTTGACGACAACGACTTGCCGAACTTCCAGAAACTGCAGAACGCCTTCGATACGAATCGTCCGCAAGACATCGCCATCTATTTCTTCGATATCCCTTACCTGAACGGCTACGACCTGCGCCACGTGCCGCTCGTGCAACGCCGGGCCATCCTGCAAGCGCTGCTCGAACCGCTGGATGACGACGTGCTGCGCTTTTCCGCCGACTTTGAATTCGGCGCCGACGATCTGCTGAAAAGCGCTTGCGACATGGCGCTGGAAGGCATTATCGGCAAGCGTCGCGACAGCGGTTATACGCCGGGCCGCAGCAGTAGCTGGATCAAGCTGAAATGCAGGCGGCGTCAGGAGTTCGTGATCGGCGGATATTCGGAGCCGACAGGCAGCCGCGGCGAGTTCGGTGCCTTGCTGCTCGGCATTCATGACGCGAAAGGCAAGCTGCACTATGCCGGGCGCGTGGGCAGCGGTTTCGACGCGAACACCCTGCGTGATGTCAAGAAGGCGCTGGACAAGCGCGAGACCGCGAAGATGCCGTTCGCGTCAGCGCCGAAAGAACGCAGCCGCACGCCGGTGCATTGGGTGAAACCTGAGCTTGTCGCCGAATGCAACTTTGCTGAATGGACTTCGGAGCGGATCGTCCGGCAGGCATCGTTCGTCAGCCTGCGAACCGATAAACCCGCAAAGGAGATCGTGAAGGAAGAGCCGAAATCGACGGAGGAGGTCGTGTTGAACGACGAAGACGAAGCCGCCCCGGCGGCCACGAAAAAAACCGCGAAAAAAACCGCGGCGAAGTCTGCGAGCAAAACCAGTGCCGCCGCCAGGAAAGCCGCTGCGAAAAAAGCACCCGCAAAAAAAACCTCCCGCGGTTCGGCCGGAACCGAGATGGTCGCCGGCGTGAAGGTCAGTCATCCGGATCGCATACTCGACCCGTCGACGGGCACGAGCAAGCTCGACCTCGCTCTTTACTACGAAGCTGTCGCGCCGTGGATGTTGCCGCATTTGAAGGACCGGCCGGTATCGCTGGTGCGGGCGCCAGGGGATATCGGCGGAGAACTGTTCTTTCAGAAGCACAGCGAAAAGCTCACGATCCCGAATGTTACCCAGCATCCCGGTATTGATCCTGGCCATCCCGCGCTCATCACGATTGAAACAGTCGGTGCGCTGGTGGGCGCCGCGCAAATGGGCACGATCGAGATGCATACGTGGAATGCGCTCGCGGCAAAGCTGGAAAAACCGGACCGCATGGTGTTCGACCTTGACCCCGGCGAAGGACTCGGCTGGGACCGGATGAAGGAAGCCGCGCGCCTCACGCGCGAACTGCTCAAAGAACTCGGCCTCGTGTGCTTTTGCAAGACGAGCGGCGGCAAGGGATTGCACGTGGTCGTGCCGCTCACTGCGCAAGCCGGTTGGGACGAAATAAAAGGTTTCTCGCAAGCGGTCGCGCAACATATGGCCAGCGCGTTGCCGAAGTATTTCTCGGCGAAGATGGGCAAGCAGAATCGCCAGGACAAGATATTTGTCGACTACTTGCGCAACAACCGCGGCTCCAGCACCGTCGCGGCATACTCGTTGCGCGCACGGCCGGGGATGGGGGCATCGGTGCCCATTGGCTGGGATGAACTCGAGACCACCACGGCCGGCGATCAATGGAATATCGGCAACCTGCATGAGCGTCTGGATGAACTCGAGGCCGACCCGTGGGCCGACTACGCAAAGACCAAGCAACGCATCACCGCTTCCATGAAAAAGCGGCTCGATATCAAGTGAACCGCGAGCTTGAAACACACGCTTGAACTGCGGAGGCAGCAATGACGCAACAACGCACGACATCCCACGACGACGCCACGCGCAGTGGTCCCACGAAAAATGGCCGCGAACTGGAAAGCAAACGCGCCGCCCAGCAGAAACACGACGACGGGACTGTCGCGCCTCTTCCGCACGAGACCGATGAAAGCCCGGCCTCGCAGGATGACGGCGAGCCGCGCCGGGTCGGTGAACAGGCGCATGAAGACCTGGAGCGCGGGCTGGAAGACACGGACCGGCGAGGCGGCGCTGACTATCAGGAGCGTACGCAAACGGACGAGCACGCGAACACGAACAGCCCGCGCAAGCCCTGATTCGTCATCGCCAGGAATGCTGCCCGTGGTCAACAAAGCGCCTCTTGCGTAGAATGGGCCCGCGGAATCGAAAACCGGTGTGATCGGCGCGTAAGCCAAGCTGGTAAAGGCGTTCAAGGGAGTTCGCGGCAGTTATTCCTACCTTTTCAGCGTGGCCGATGCCCGGGTTCCGGTAATCCTTGCCGATATCCGCGCTTACGCAAATCAACCTCTCAGTTCCATCGAGGCGGCCGCTGCAGTGCTGCGTGTCTCACGCGGCGTCGCAATGCGGCATTGAGCCAGGCGCTGCACGCCGTGCAGCGAACCCATGGAAAAACCATGAACGGACCATGCAATACGATCTTCTGTCCCTTCTGAAAACCGCAACCGCCGAAAGTCATACCCGGCTTGAGAATGAGTTGGACCTGATGCGCACCGAGTGGTCTCGTGAAGACTACGTCGCGCTGCTGGACGGCTTTTACGGTTATGTCACCCCGTGGGAAGAAGCGGTGGCGATCTCCATGCCGACGCATTTGCGCCCGTTTTTCGAAGCACGCCGGAAAGCGCGGCTCCTAGAAGCGGATCTGGCGTTTCTAACCGGTGATGCAACGCATGCTCAACAGGCGCCCAGGGTTAGCCATCTGCCGCTGATGAACACCATGGGCCGCGTGTTCGGATCCATGTATGTCATGGAAGGTTCGACGCTTGGCGGGCGGTTCATCGCACCGCATGTCGCAAAGCTGTTCGATTTCGAAGCGGGCTTCGGCAACGCTTATTTCGATGGCTACGGCGCACGGACCGGCAGCATGTGGAATGCATTTCGCGAGACGGCGAGCGCCACTGTGCCACGCGACCAGTACGACGCTGCAGCGGAGGCTGCCATTGCCACTTTCGAGGGCTTGCACGACTGGCTGGGCGCGGTTCGCGCAGATTCGGGGGCAACGGCATGAGCAGTGGATCAGAGCCTACGCAAGGTATGAGCGTGACAGCGCGTATGGCGGATGGCGAGATCCCGTATTCCTCGGCCTTGCCCGACGCGAAGGCGCGTCATCTCACGCTGGCTTCGGGCGCGGCCAATGCGCAATGCGACGCCGAGCCGATCCACATTCCCGGCGGTATCCAGCCTCATGGATATTTGCTGTGCCTGTCCGATACCTTCACGATCCTCCAGGCGAGCGAAAATCTTGCGGTGCTCGCGGGCCGGCCGGTTGAACAGTTGCTGGGCGAGCCGGTCGATGTGCTGCTTGGCGCTGATGTTGCGGCGCGCATCGCGCACGCGAAGGCGACCGCGGTGCTCGACCGGACGCCGCTTTACATCGGCGTGGCGGAGAACGTGCTTTACCGGCCGCAGACGAAGACGGAGACAGACCCGGCTGCGCCCGCCGATGGAGCCGAATTCGATATCACCGTTCATCGGCACGATGGCAACCTGATTGTCGAGCTGGAAGTCGCGCGCCATCCGAACGCGGATGTGTTTGCATCGATCTATCCGCTCGTGCGCACTTTCACGCGCAGCATGCAGGACGTCGAAACGGTGGCCGAACTGGCGGAGCTAAGTGTGCGCGAGGTCAGGCGCATCACAGGTTTTGGCCGCGTGCTTTTCTACAATTTCGACGAGGAAGGCCGCAGCCACGTATTGGCCGAAGACAGGGACGACAGCTACGCATCGTTCCTGCACCAGACCTTTCCCGCCTCCGATATCCCGCGCCAGGCACGCGCGCTTTACGTCAAGCAGCGCGCGCGGCTGGTCGCGAACGTCGACGCCCGCGCCGCCCGAATCGTGCCGCCCCTCAGCCCCGTCACGGGACGGCCACTCGATCTGACCTATACGTCGCTGCGCAGCTTTTCGCCGATCCATCTCGAATACATGCGCAACATGGGCACGTTTGCGTCCATGTCGGTGTCGCTGGTCGTGCGCGGCAAGCTCTGGGGCCTGATTTCCTGCCACGACCATGACGCGCAACTGGTGCCGTTCGAAGTGCGCATGGCGGTCGAGCATCTTGGGCAGCTCGTTTCGCTGCAGATCGAGGCGAAGGAGGAACGCGCCGAGGCCGCTTATTTGCTGAGCTTGCGCGCCACGATGTCACGGCTTATAGCGAGGCTCTCGGATCACGACGACTACCGCGTGGCCCTCGAATCGGCGCCCGACGAATTGTTGTGCTTCGCCGGTTCGCGCGGTGCTGCGATCGTCGCGGACGGCCAGGTTTCGCTCGTGGGCGCAACGCCCGACGCCGAGACCGTGCTCGCGTTGGCGCAATGGCTCGAATCAAGCACCACGGGCGTCTATGCGACCGACTCGCTGCCGGAAGAGTGGCCGCGCGCGTCCCTTCACATCGATACCGCGAGCGGCATCCTGGCGGTGCCCATCTCGCAGATTTTCCGCAATTACGTGATCTGGTTCCGGCCGGAAGCCACGCGCACCATCAAGTGGGCCGGCGAGCCGGTCAAGCGTGTATCGAATCAGGATGGCAGCGTGGCGCCGCGCAAGGACTTCGCGCCCTGGCTCGAAATCGTGCGCAACC
This sequence comes from Caballeronia sordidicola, assembly GCF_001544455.2. Taxonomy (GTDB): domain Bacteria; phylum Pseudomonadota; class Gammaproteobacteria; order Burkholderiales; family Burkholderiaceae; genus Caballeronia; species Caballeronia sordidicola. Next base: position 128,331 of record NZ_FCOC02000008.1, on the reverse strand, counting down.
GGTCGCTGCACTGGCGTCCGGTGGAACTTGAAATAGCGGCTGAATTCCGTGCATCGATGCTCAACATCGTGCTGCGCCGCGCCGAGGAACTGGCGGAACTGGCAAACGAACTGCGCCGCGCGAACAAGGAACTCGAAGCCTTTTCATATTCGGTGTCGCACGATTTGCGCGCGCCGCTGCGTCACATCGCGGGATACGGCGATCTGCTGCGTGAGACCGAGGGCGACAAGCTCTCCGAGCGCAGCCGGCGCTTTCTTACCAACATGCTGGACTCGGCGCGGCTCGCGGGCGTGCTGGTGGACGACTTGCTGACGTTTTCGCAGATGGGCCGTGCGGCGCTGCGTCCGGTGCAAGTCGACCTGAACCAGTTAGTGCAATCCGTCATGCAGGAGTTCGGTGCCGAAACCGCCAACCGGAAAGTCGAATGGATCATTCCAGAGCTGCCGAGCGTCACCGGCGACCCAGCGTTCCTCCAGATCGCATTGCGCAACCTGTTTTCGAACGCCGTGAAATACACGCGCACGCGAGAATCGGCGAAAATCGAACTGTCGGTCAATTCGACGGCCGACGAATACATCCTGAGCGTGCGGGATAATGGCGTCGGTTTCAACATGAAGTATGTGAACAAGCTGTTCGGGGTGTTCCAGCGGCTGCATCGCGCGGAAGAGTTCGACGGCACCGGCATAGGGCTCGCCAATGTGCGCCGGATCATCGAGCGGCACGACGGCCGGACGTGGGCCGAAGGCCGTGAGGGCGAAGGGGCCGCATTTCATTTCTCGCTGCCCAAGGTGTTCAGGACGGATTCCGTGAATACCGATGGCAAGGAGCGCAAGCCCGGAGCCGCGCCGTCATCGAAGTGAACATGTTTGGGCGGCCCCGTCGGACCCGCGTTATTTAAAAAATCAGTCCAATTCAGACCATGCTGAAACCCATCCTGCTTGTGGAAGACAATCCCAGCGATCTCGAACTGACGCTCGTCGCACTCGATAAAAGCCAGCTCGCCAATGAAGTGATCGTGGCGCGCGACGGACAGGAGGCGATCGACTACCTGCGCTGCGAAGGCGATTGGAGCACGCGCAACCCCGGCAATCCGGCGGTCATCCTGCTCGACCTGAAGCTGCCGAAGATCGATGGCCTGGAAGTGCTCGAGACCATTCGCACGAGCGAGACGCTGAAGTCCATTCCTGTTGTCATGCTGACTTCGTCGCGTGAAGAGCAGGATCTCGTGCGCAGCTACGCGCTCGGCGTGAATGCCTATGTGGTGAAGCCGGTCGAGTTCAACGAGTTCGTTGAAGCCATCGCGGATCTGGGGGTGTTCTGGGCCGTGCTGAACGAGCCGCCGCCCGGTTCCATGCGGGTGCGCCGTCAACCGGCTCCAGAATGAACCACACGCGCTATTTCGTCTGTCCGGCGCCTTGCTGCGCGCGCCGGTTCGCCTGAGACATAGACCATGCAGCCTTTACACCTGCTTCTCGTAGAAGACAACGCGCTCGACGCGGAACTGACCCTGACTCAGTTGGAGCGTGCCGACTACAAGGTCGACGTGCAGATTGTCTATACCGAACAGGATTTCATCGCGGCGCTGGAGACGTCTGATTTCGATGTCATCCTCGCCGATTTCGTCATGCCGGTGTTTTCCGGCGTGGAAGCGCTCGCGATCGCCCGTGAACGGGTGCCGAATACGCCCTTTATCTTTGTCTCCGGCGTGCTCGGCGAGGAACACGCCGTCGATATGCTCAAGCGCGGCGCCACGGATTACGTGCTCAAGCAACGTTTGCAGCGCTTGCCGGCGGTCGTGCGCCGCGCGATGACGGAGAGCGCGGAGCGCGCGCAGCGCATTGCCGTCGAACGCGCGCTGCGCGAAACGGAGACGCATTTCCGGCTGCTGGTCGACGCATTGAAGGACTACGCCGTCATCACGCTCGACCAGGAGGGCAGAATACGGACGTGGAACGCGGCATCGGAGCGCATTCTGGGGTTTTCGGCGCATGACGTGGTTGGCCGGTCCGCCGAAGTGTTCTACGGCCCGGAAGATCGCGAGGCCGATATATTTGGCGCCGAACTGGCGACGGCACAAGCCGAGGGCAGCGCAAGCGACGACCGCTGGTTGTGGCGCAACGACGGCCGCTCGTTTTTCGCATCGGGCGTGACCACTGCCATCCGTGCGGAAAATGGCGACCTGATCGGCTATTCGAAGATCATTCGCGACGTCACCGAAGAACACATGGCCGCCGACGCCTTGCGTGTCGCGAAAGAACAGGCGGAAACAGCGAATCGGGCGAAGGACCACTTCCTTGCGGTGTTGTCGCACGAATTGCGCACGCCCTTGACGCCTATCGTGGCCGCCGTCCGGCTGCTCGAAATGCGCCACACGCTGCCGGCCGAAGCCCAGCCCACGCTCGAATTGATCCGGCGCAACGTGGAGCTGGAGGCGCGCCTGATCGACGATCTGCTTGATCTGACCAGCATCGCGCGCGGCAAGCTGTCGCTGAATTTTGCGAACGTGGTGCTCGAGACGCTGATGTCGAGCGCGCTCGACATGTCCGAGTCGGATTTGCGCGGCAAGGGACTGACGCTGGAAACCACCCTCGGCGCAAGCTCGACGCTGGTTTTCGGCGATGCCGCGCGCCTGCAGCAGATCGTCTGGAACCTGATGAAGAACGCGGTGAAGTTCACGCCGGCGGGCGGGCGTATTGCGGTGCGGATGTGGAATCCGGATGCATCGACCATTGCCATTTCCGTGACCGACAGCGGGATCGGCATCAGCGCCGAGGCATTGCCGCGCATCTTTTCGGCCTTCGAGCAAGCCGACGATTCCATTACCCGCGCGTTCGGCGGATTGGGACTGGGACTTGCCATCGCGAGCACGCTGGCTTTGAAGCACGGCGGCACGCTGACCGCTCAGAGCGACGGACGCGACAAGGGCGCGCGTTTCACGCTGACGCTGCCGCTGGTCAAATCCGGCGCGCAGGACGAGGCGTCGCCGAGCGCGGCTCAGGATCCCGATGAAATCGTGCGCTCGCTGAAGGTCTTGCTGGTCGAGGACAACGAATATACGTCGTCGGCCATGGCGCAGGTTCTGGAAGTGCTCGGTCATCAGGTCACCGTTGCCACGACCGTTGCACAAGCGTTGTCGGTGGCGGCATCGGATACGTTCGACCTGCTTGTCAGCGACATCGGCCTGCCTGACGGCAGCGGCCTCGACGTCGCGCGCGCATGGGCGGGATTGCAGCCTGGCAAGCCATCCGTTGCGATCACCGGTTACGGCATGGACGAAGATATCCGTCGATGCCACGAAGCAGGTTTTCTCGATCACCTCACGAAGCCGGTGAATTTTGCGCGGCTCGAGTCGCTGATCCATACGTTCGCGCGGCGGCCGGGCGCCGCATGAAGCGGCTGGCCGCTCATCTGCGGCTGGTTTTTCTCTCGGCCAGCTTCGACGCCATGAAGCGGTGTTCCGCCGAAAACAGCCGCCGGTAAGTCATCAGCACCGCGCCCACCGTGCCGAGCGCCGACGCGGCCGCGATGAAGAACATGATCACGATTTGATAGCGCACCGCCTGCAGCGGCGATTGCCCGGCGAGAACCTGGCCCGTCATCATCCCCGGCAAACTCACAAGTCCGACCACGGTCATCTGGTTCAACGTTGGAATCATGCCCGCGCGCACCGCCTGCCGCGCCGGACCCTGGGCCGCTTCCCAGCGCGTCGCGCCAAGTGCGAGCGACATTTCCACGACGCCGCGTCCCGCCGTCAGTTCTTCCGTCATCCGTTCGATGCCGAGCGACACGCCCGTCAGCGTATTGCCGAGGATCATCCCGAGAATAGGAATGGCGTACTGAGGTTCGTACCACGGATGAATTCGGATCACGACGAACAATCCCACCGCCGCCACGAGCCACGAACTCACCCAGATCGACACAATGCTGTCCGCGCGCTGCCCGGCGTACGTGCGCCGTCCACGGTTCGACGCCGACAGCCCCGCGATCAATGTCATCAATGCCATCAACGGGAGCACGACGTACCAGCGCGCGTGCTGAAAAACCCAACCAAGCACATAGCCAATGGCCAGCAACTGCACGACGGTTCTCGCCGCCGCCCACGCGAGCTTGCGTTCGAGGTCGAGCTTCAGCAGCACGGACAACACGCCGTTCACGAGGACCAGCGCCGCCGCGATCCCGATATCGGCAAGACTCAGCGTCTGGTAGCCGCTCATGACAAGACCCCGGCGGTCATGACGAGGTGGCGTTCGCCCACACGTTTAGCCTGGGCCGGATCATGCGATACCCAGATGCTGGCGCGTTCGCCGCGGCCATCGTTGAACCATGCGTCGACCAGCGCTTCTATTTCCAGCGCCGAGGCCGGATCAAGGGACGCGGTGGGTTCGTCGAGAAGCAGGATGTCGGGGGCGACTTGCAGCACGCGGATCAGCGCGGCTATCTGCGCTTCGCCACCCGATAAATCGCTCGCGCTTTTGTCGAGGAAATCGGCTTCGCGGCCGGCGCGCCGTGCGAGTTCGACCACACGCTCACGATCGAAGCGCACATCGCGATACACCTTCAGCGAGAACGGGTAACGCAAGTTGTCTTCCACGCTGCCGTCGAGCATGGCGGGCCGCTGTGCAATGTAGGCCACGCGCCGCCTGTACGAGGGAATGCCGCCGCGCGCGACCGGCCGTCCGCGCCACTGGATCACGCCGTCATCGACCGGATCGAGCAGCGCGAGCGCCCGCAGGAGCACGCTCTTGCCTGACCCCGATGGTCCTGTGACGACCGCGCGCTGTCCCGCGGCAAGGGCAAACGTAGTTGGGTGCAGAAGGAGGACGTTGCGCGCGGGATCGCGGCGTGTGAGCGCAATGGCGCGCAGCGGCGGCGTGTCGGCTTGTGTGGGCATTGCGTTGACGGATCGGATTGTTATTTGAGCGCAATCATAAAGCACGCCGGGCACGCGATGTGCTGACCCCTAATCCAAGAGAAAAATGAGGATGCCACGATGGCAATTGGCCGGAAAATCGGAAAAATAGTGGGTTGGACCGTCGCGGTTCTGCTCGTGCTGATCGCCGTTCTGGTGATCGTGTTCCTGACTTTCGACTGGAATCGCGCGAGACCGTGGATTGACGACAAGGTTTCGCAAGCCATTGGCCGGGAGTTTCAGATCACCGGCGATCTGAAGGTCGGCTGGCAGCGCCCGCCCAATGAAACCGGCTGGCGCCGATGGGTTCCGTGGCCCCGTTTTTCCGCCGAAAAGATCACGGTCGCCAATCCGGACTGGACCAAACAGAAATACTTCGCGACACTGGACGAAATCGATTTCCAGGTCGAGATATTGCCGCTGCTCGCGCGCAATATCGTTATTCCATCCATCAATCTGGTGAACCCGTCGGTTGATCTCGAACGCCTGAAAGACAACCGCAATAACTGGACATTCAAGTTCAAGCAATCCACGGAACCGTCCACGTGGAATCTGCAGCTTCACGATATCGCGCTGAATAAAGGCAATATCGCCTACGCCGATGAAATCACGAAAGCGGACATGCAGGCGGTCGTAAACACGCTTGGCCAGATGATTCCTATTGGCGACGTGATGAAGCAGCAGGAAGCTGCATCGCAGAAATCGTCCGCGGAGCAGGTGGGCAAGAGCGGCGCGAAAAAGCTCAACCAGCAAGTCGATAAAGCCGCGGCATCGGAAGCGGCAGCGGCCTCGGCGGCGTCCGCCGCAGCCGCCGCCAACGCGAGCGCGCCGAACCCCGCGAGCGTTTCCGCCAACACGAGCATCACGACCAAGGACGCGCCCAAGCCCCCGGTGCCGCCGTATGGCATTGGCTGGTCGGTCAAGGGGAAGTACAACAACGTAGCGGTATCCGGCGATGGCAAGGTGGGCGGCGTGCTGGCCTTGCAGGACGCAATGCGCCCGTTCCCGGTGCAGGCGGACGTTCGTATCGGCGACACGCATATTGCGTTTGTGGGCACGGTGACGGACCCGGCGCATCTGGCCGCGCTCGACCTGCGCCTCTGGCTGCAAGGCGTGAGTCTCGATCACCTCTATCCGATTGTTGGCGTAACCTTGCCGACCACACCGCCATACGCCACGGAAGGGCGTCTGGTCGGCCAGTTCCGCGAGGACGGCAACGTCTTCAAGTACGAAAACTTCACCGGCCGGGTGGGCGGCAGCGATCTTAACGGATCACTGACGTTTGTCGGGCGCAAGCCGCGTCCGTTGCTTTCGGGCGAGCTTGTGTCGAACCTTCTTCAATTCTCGGATCTTGCGCCGATTATCGGTGCCGATTCCAACGCAAACAAGGCCAAGCGCGGCGAAACCGAGAAACAGCCTTCCGCGAAAGCATTGCCGACCGAAGAATTCAAGACGGACCGCTGGAAGGCCATTGACGCCGACGTGAAGTTCACCGGCCGCAAGATCGTCAAGGATCCAGCGCTGCCGATCTCGGATCTTTACACGCATGTCGTGATGAAGGACGGCGTGTTGTCATTCGAACCGCTGAAGTTCGGCGTGGCGGGGGGAACGTTGTCATCGGACATTCATCTGGATGGCAGCGGCGTGCCGCTCAAGGGCCGTTTCTCGACATCGGCGCGGCATCTGAAGTTGAAGCAGCTCTTGCCGACCGTCAAGACGATGCAATCGGCTTTGGGCGAAGTGAATGGCGACGCGGCGCTGTCCGCGACCGGCAATTCTCCTGCCGCGCTCGCCGGCACGATGAATGGCGAGGTGAAAACGCTCATCACCGATGGCACCGTCAGCCGGCTTTATATGGAGGCGGCTGGCCTGAACGTGGCGAACGCGGTGTACGAGAAACTCTTCGGCAAGCGTGACGTGAAAATCAACTGCGCTGCGGCTGATTTCGTGGCGACCAACGGCGTGCTTGAATCGCGCGTATTCGCCCTCGATACCGACGACGCCGTGATCAACATGGACGGCACCATCAATCTCAAGACCGAGGAGATGAATCTGGGCATTCATCCGCATACGAAGGGCTTCCGGGTGTTTTCGCTGCGCTCGCCGCTTTATGTGAAGGGAACGTTCAAGGACCCGCATGTGGGCGTGGATGCGGGTGCGCTGGCAGCGCGTGGCGCAGCGGCGGTTGGGCTCGGATTGTTGAATCCATTCGCCGCACTGATTCCGTTGATCGCGCCGAGTAACAACAAGCCGTTGCCGTGTACGCAAATGCTTACGGACATGCGGCAAGCGCCATCCGCGCCGCCGCCCGGGCAAAAACAAAAAGCGAAGGGCGCGCCCGGATATATGGAACCGGGTGTGTCGAATCCGGCGGCGGCATCGGCTCCGGCATCCACCGGCGCGAAGGGCGCGAAGGCCCAGCCGGCAGCGCCGTCGCCAGCTAGTGCGGCGGCGTATCGAGGAAGCTGAAGGTCGGCTGAAGCTAGCCGCTATAACAAGAAATGCGCATCAAGATGCGCATTTCTTGTATTTTATCGACATAAGCGCAGAATTATGCGCAAAACCGTTTTCTGAAAACATCTACAAAAAATTTAATTTGAGCAATATAGTGCTCAAATTAAAGATGCTGACTATAATTGCGCATTATGACGCGCAAAAATCCCAACCCTATTGGAAATGGTGAACGAGTCGCGGGCGAACTACGTACGCTTCGTCGCGAGCACCGCATGAGCCAGCAGACGCTTGCTGAACGCGCAGGCGTGTCGCGGCGCACGATCACCAATGCGGAAACCGCGCAGAACGTCGGACTTCACGAGTTCTGCAGGATGGCGAATGCGCTCGGTTACGACCTGACCTTGCGACCCAAGGACACGGTCGTCTACGAAGACCTGGACTTCTTCTTCCGGGAGGAGGAATGAGCACGCCTCCCGCAGGGGTCGACCTCGAAACCCTCTTCGACAAAATTCGTCAACTCGATGTACACACGCCTCAAGGCATCGCGGGATTGCTGGCGAAAGAAAGCACCTTCGTTTTCAACTACGGCGACGTCGAGGCAAGCGCCGCCGTGTCGCTGACCATGCCCGTGCGCCGCAAGAGCTACAGCAGCGGTGCGTTGATGAGCGTATTCGCAATGAACAGGCCGGAAGGTTATCTGCGCTACATCATCGAAGAACGGCTGGCGAGGTTTGGCACGCCGAGCGATATGTTCCTGCTGTTTCTCGCCGGCCGGAACCAGATTGGCCGCCTGACGTATGCGCTGCGCGGCGAATCGGTGCCCGAAGGCGAGGGCGAGCGGCTGGACGAATTGCTGTCGTCGCCGTCGGGTCAACTCTTCGAGCGGCTGGTGAGCAAGTACGCATTGGGTTCCGGCATTTCGGGCGTGCAGCCCAAGACCGTCGTGCCGCTGTTGCCGGCTTCCGGGGTTGCATCCGCCGAAGCAGCCACCATCGATTCGCATGCAGCACTGCCCCTCAAGACGGTCATCGTGAAATCGGAGGGCGACGATTTTCCGGGCATCGCGCGCAACGAGTTTCTTTGTATGTCGGTCGCGCTCGAAGCAGGCTTTGAAGTGCCGGATTTCTGGCTCTCCGACGACGGCCTGCTGTTTGTCATGGCTCGTTTCGACCGCACGCCGGATGGCGCCGCGCTTGGTTTCGAAGATATGAGCGTGCTGACAGGCAACGATAAATATTGCGGCAGCTACGAAATGATCGCGAGGGCGGTCGAGGTTTACACCGGCGCTGATTTTCGCGCGCAGGCCATCCGGCTGTTCGAACGCGTTGCGTTGTCGTGCTTTCTTCGCGACGGCGATGCCCATATGAAAAACATCGGGATCGTGTATGAGAATCCGACCGGAGCGCGCCGGCTTTCGCCAATTTACGACGTCGTCTGCACAGGGATTTATCCGTCACTCGATGGCCGCATGGCATTGAACCTGAATAAATCCAAAGTGTTTCCTGTGCCCGCACAACTTGTGGCGTACGGCGAGCGCCTTGGTCTGAAGGGTGCCGAGGCGCAGGCGGTGTTGTTGCGTATCGACGCCGCATTTGAAACGGTCGTCAACCGGCTCACCGCCGACGAACGGTATCAAGACGATCTGCTCGCGCGCATTCATGGCGAGGTTCGCCGCACAGGTCCGTTGCCGGTCACGAAGCCAAAACGGCCGGCTGGCGGCGCTCACTGAACGCAAGCGCTTGGCTTGAGATCGGCGTTTTTAAATCGCCCCTATTTTGAGGCTGCGTTCAGTAAGTCAGGTGCCGAGCTGCGCCAATCACCACGCCCATGAATATTTCTTGGGTATGACACGTGCGGTCACGACTCGCGAATCTGTCCCACGCTTCGTGTATCAAAACGAATCGCTCTCGTTTTTCTGCAAAAAATCAAAGAGTTGCGGACATAGGCCCAGGGTTGTCCACAGGGCCGTCCACAGTTTGTGTGTACAACCTGGCGTGACACCGATCTCCGAATGCTTTTTTCGAACACTTTGAAGCGGTGACTGAAAACCGTTTGTTTTCAATATGGGCCGCCGCTTATCAGCACGTTATCAACAGAGTGCTCCCCAATTTCTGTGTATAAGTTTTGTCCGCGCTTCGAACGCTTGCTCGATATAAACAAAACCCGCATTGGCAGATAACCAACAAATATCTCCATATCAATTCGCAGGTTGTTTTGTTTTCCGTCTTAAAATTGCGCCGGCGTTTCTTTGTCCGGACGCGGACTCAACCATAAAGGTTCATGCGTGAGGCAGTTGACCATTCGAAATCGAATACTTGCGAGCTTTGGCTTGATCCTGGCGTTGATGCTGGTGATGGCCGTGGTGTCCTACGCGTTGTTCCGCGACATCGATCGCGACGCACAGAGCCAGGAAGCCGATTTTTCACCGGGCGTATATCTCGCCACGACCATCCGCGCGTCCTGGTTCGAGAACTACACGGTGACGCAGCGCCTGATATACATCGACGCCGAGCCCGACCAGATCAAGCGTGACACGCAGCGTGCAGCAGAAACCAAGGAGTCGCTCGACAAGCTGATGGACAAGTACGCCGCGACCATTTTCGATGACGACGACCGGCGTCTCTTCAACGATTTCAAGCAGCAACGCACGCTCTACGCACCGATCCAGGCGCAAATCCTCGCGGACTTGCCTGCATCGAAGGCCGCGGCTGCGACAGCCTTCAACACACAGCTCACGCCGATCTGGGAGGCGGGACGGACGGCCGTTCGCGAGCTGGTGGAACTGAACAATGCGCAGCAGATCAAGTCGGCACAGAGCATTCGCCATTCGGTCACGAAAGCTGAAATCACGTTGCTCGTCGTGTTGCTCGTGACATTTTTCGTGGCGGCGTGGGCGGGCTTCCTGTTGCTCAAGGCCATCACGATCCCAATGCAGCGTCTGGTCGAAGTCGTCGATGCAATGCGGACCGGCGATCTTTCGCAACGGCTGCACCTCGATCGCGGCGATGAATTCAGCACGCTCGGCGCAGGTTTTAACCGCATGACCGACGAACTGACCGGCCTGGTCGGACAGGCGCAGAAGTCGGCGCTCCAGGTGACGACCTCGGTGGCGGAAATCGCCGCGACCGCTCGGGAACAGCAAGCCACGGCAAGCGAGACCGCAGCGACAACCACTGAAATTGGCGCGACGTCGCGGGAAATCTTCGCGACCTCCCGCGATCTCGTGCGCACCATGAACGAAGTCTCGGGCGTGGCCGAGCAGTCCGCGCAACTCGCCGGCACGGGGCAAATCGGCCTCACGCGCATGGAAGACACCATGCGCCTCGTGATGGAAGCGGCCGGTTCGGTGAACGGCAAGCTCGCGATCCTCAACGAACGCGCGAGCAACATCAATCAGGTGGTCGCCACCATTACGAAGGTCGCCGACCAGACCAACTTGCTGTCGCTGAACGCGGCTATCGAAGCGGAGAAGGCGGGCGAATACGGGCGCGGTTTCGCGGTGGTGGCGACCGAGATTCGCCGGCTTGCGGACCAGACGGCGGTCGCCACTTTCGATATCGAACAGATGGTGAAGGAGATCCAGTCGGCGGTGGCCGCGGGCGTGATGGGCATGGACAAGTTTTCGGAAGAAGTGCGGCGCGGCATGACCGACGTGCAGCAGGTGGGCGGTCAGTTGTCGCAGATCATCATGCAGGTCCAGACGCTCGCACCGCGTTTCGTGATGGTCAACGAAGGCATGCAGACGCAGGCGAGCGGCGCCGATCAGATCACGCAGGCGCTCGCGCAATTGTCCGAGGCCGCGCAGCAAACAGCGGAGTCGCTGCGTCAGTCGACCCAAGCTATCGATGATCTCACGCATACCGCCAACGGCCTGCGCACGGGTGTATCGCGTTTCAAAGTGGCGACCTGAAGACCTGAAACGGCCATGCTCTTCGTCCAGTTCACGCTCGATCACGACCGCTACGTCCTCGACAGTTCGCAGATCGAACGGATGTTGCCGCTCGTGCCACTGAAAACCATGCCGGGCGTGCCGGCCTGGGTGGCGGGCATTTTCGAGCATGAGGGTGCGCCGGTGCCAGTCATCGACCTGGCGGCGCTTGCGCTCGGGCGCCGCTCGCTCGAACGTTTATCGACACGCCTTGCGCTGGTGTATTACCCGCACAAGACGCCTGCGGGCGTGGAGCAGCGGCGGCTTGCAATTATGCTTGAGCGCGCCATCCGCACGCTTTCCCTCGATGCAACCGCGTTCAGCCACTCAGGTGTGGAAGCGGCGCAAGCCCGGTATCTCGGGCCGCTTGCGCGCGACGCGCAAGGTTTCGTGCAGTGGGTCCGGGTCGAACATCTGCTGCCGGATCACGTACAGGCGCAACTCTTCACCGAAAGCGCGGCATGAAACACGACCTCATCCCCAGCCCAATCCGCCGGCCGCTCGACGCGCTTCACGAAAGCACGCGCGAACCGTTGCCGCGCGAGCAGGTCGCGCGCTTTGCGGCGTTGCTGCATCGGACCATCGGGCTGGATGCGGCGTCCATTGGCGAAAACGCGATCGAGCGCGCCGTGGCGGACCAGTTCGCCGCGTGGCGCGCGATCAACGCTTCGAACGTCGACGCCTTGGGTATCGATGATTTCTGGGTTGCCGTGAACGGCGTACCGCAGCAGATGCAGGCGTTGATTGAGTCGGTGGTCGTGCCGGAGACGTGGTTTTTCCGCGATGGCGAAGCATTCAACGCGCTCGTCACGCTCGTGCGCACGCGACTTGCTGAGCAGCCGTTCAAGCCGGTGCGCATCCTGAGCATGCCGTGCTCGACGGGCGAGGAGGCGTATACCATTGCCATGGCGCTTCTCGACGCGGGCATTGCGCCGGAGCGCTTTACTATCGACGCCATCGACATCAGCGGCCACGCGCTCGATTTCGCGCGCGCGGCAAGCTACGGCAGCAATGCGTTCCGCAGCCGCGCGCTTGGATTTCGCGACCGCCACTTCAAGGCATCGGGAGATCTTTGGCGGCTTTCGCCCGACGTCGCGGAGCGCGTGCGCTTTCGCCAGGCGAACCTGCTCACGCTCGATGCGAAGACGCTCGAACCGTTCGACTTCGTGTTTTGCCGCAATGTGCTGATCTACTTCGACCGCGAGACGCAACGCAACGCGGTGACTGTGCTGGATGGGCTGCTCGCGCCCGGCGGAACGCTCTTTGTCGGACCGGCGGAAACCGGCTTGATGATGCGCGAAGGAATGGCGTCGGCGAAACTCGCGCTTGCGTTTGCGTTCCGGCGGCCGGAGAAAGGCCGCACACCGTTCGACAACACCCAAAGCCCTGGCCTGCAGGACACGGGGACGCTGGCGCTGTACGGCGCCATTGCGAAGGCGGAACGTGAAATGGAATTCCAGGCGCAATACGGCGCGCCACGACACGCCTCCGCAAGCTTGAATCTCGCCGCGGCGAACACCTTCACGTTGCGGGCGGGCGCGCTGCTGAGCGAATCAAGCGGACTGGGCAGATCCCAGCCCGGCGCGACGCGTCCGGTGTTAGTTCCCGCTTCGAGGACGCAACCGCCGCGAGCGTTGCAAGCGTCAACACTGATGCAGCAAAAACACGGCACGCTGGAGCAGGCGCACGCCCTGGCCGATGGCGGCTCCTTGTCCGAAGCGTCGGCTGTCGCGCAAACGTATCTCAAGGCCAATCCGTCGAGCGCGGACGCGTATTACCTGCTGGGCGTGCTCGCCGATGCACAAGGCGCGCAGACCGAGGCGCGCGGCCACTACAAACGCGCGCTGTATCTCGATCCCGGGCATGCCGAAGCGTTGACGCATCTGGCTGCCGTACTGGGGCTGGAGGGCGATCGCGCGGGCGCCCAGTTGCTGCTGGCGCGCGCAGGACGGGCATTGGGAGGACGCGATGCGTGATGTCCATGCTCCGGTCCCGGATGCACTTCGCGAGACCGCTGGAGCCGCGCCCATTGACGATTGCTGGAACCGCATTGGCGTGCGAGGTGACGGCTCGTGTTCGCGCCTGCCGGGCCATGTCCATTGCCGCAATTGTCCCGTGCACGATGCCGCGGCGGCGCGCGTGCTCGACCGCGAGCGAACCGTGGATAGGGAGATCGAAAATCAGCCGCCGCATTCGCTGACCACGCAACCCTTCACCAGTCGAACCGCGCGGGAAGCCGATACCACGTCGTGGCTCGTGTTTCGTATCGGCGAAGAATGGCTCGGGCTGCCCACGGCCATCTTCCAGCAGGTCGCGCAACTGAGGCCGATCCACTCGCTGCCGCACCGGCGGCATCGGGCCGTGCTTGGGGTGGTGAACATCCGCGGGGCGCTGCTCGTGTGCGCCTCGCTCGCGCGGCTTTTCGGGATCGAGTCGGAATTCGCTCAGGACGGACGGCGGGAAGGCTCGCAACAGGCCGTCGATGCCCGCGATCTCGCACGCCTGCTCGTGGTCGAACCCGCAGCCGATGGCATCCAGCGCGGCGAGCTTGCGAACCCGACCGTGTTTCCGGTCGATGCCGTCGATGGTGTGCATCGATTCGCGCGCGCCGATTTCCAGGAAGTCCCCGCGACCATCGCGAGCATGTCCGCCTCGCATGCGATCGCGGTCACGGCGTGCAAGGGCGTGACGGTCGGTTTGCTCGACGCCGCCAAGCTGTTCGAAACCCTGAACCGGAGCCTGACATGAGCGGCGCCTCGCTCGTCGACCTGTTTCGCGAGGAAGCACGCACGCAGGCGCAGATCCTGAGCGACGGCCTGCTCGCGCTCGAACGCGCGCCCCGCGATCCGGTCACGCTCGAAGCCTGCATGCGCGCCGCGCATTCGCTGAAGGGCGCGGCGCGGATTGTTGGCATACCGGTCGGCGTAAGCCTCGCGCACGTCATGGAGGATTGCTTCGTCGGCGCGCAGCAGGGGCGCGTGAACGTGGACGCCGCCATGATCGACGTGCTGCTGGCGGGCGTCGACCTGATCGTGCGGATTGGCCAGGCTTCCGGCGACGAAACCGTGCCGCAAGCGGAGGTGGATACGTTCGTCGATGAACTGAACGGGCGGATGAACGGCGACGCGTTTGAGGTCGACAGGCCTTCGTCCGAGACGCCGGTTACCGACGCGTTTTTTGGTCTATCGAAGGAATTGACGCTTGCCGCGCCGGTTTCCGAGGACATGCCACGCGGGCCCGAACCCGAGCGCCCGCTGCCAGCCTGGTCGCCTGCCGAACAACGTGAATCGACCCGCATGCTGCGCGTGCGTACGGATACCCTTGACCGCCTGCTCAGCCATTCGGGCGAATCGCTGGTGGAATCGCGCTGGCTCAAGCCGTTCGCGCAATCCATGCTGCGCGTGAAGCGCATTCAGCGCGACGCCAGCCGGGCGCTCGATTTCCTGCATGAATCGCTGACGGAATCATCGCGGAGTTCGAATCCCGAATCCGGCATGACGCCGACTGCCGCGCTCGACGTGCGCACGCTCGCCGCGCTCGATGAAATCCGCCGCCTCAATGCCGAAGCGCAGCGACAGTTGGGCGAGCGCCTGGTCGAACTCGAAAACTACGACCGCCGTGCGACGCATCTCTCGCAGCAGCTTTACGACGAAGCGCTCGAATGCCGGATGCGTCCTTTCGTCGACGCCACCGGCGGTTTTGCGCGCATGGTCCGCGACGTCGCCCGCTCGCTCGATAAACAGGTGCGTCTCGTGATCGCGGGCGAAACCACGGAAGTGGACCGCGACATCCTCGACATGCTCGAAGCGCCGCTCGGCCATTTGTTGCGCAACGCCGTGGATCACGGCATTGAGGCGCCGTCGATCCGCCAGGCGCTCGGCAAGCCGCCCGAGGGCACGATCACGCTCGAGGCGCGCCACAGCGCGGGATCGCTTTTCATCAGCGTGAGCGATGACGGCGGCGGCGTCGATCTGGCCGCGCTGCGCCGGGCGATCGTGCAAAAACGCCTGTCCAGCGAAACGACGGCCGCGCGTCTGTCGGAAGCCGAATTGCTCGAATTCCTGTTTCTTCCCGGCTTTTCCATGCGCGATACGGTCACCGACGTTTCCGGCCGCGGCGTCGGTCTCGACGCGGTGCACGACGTCGTGCGCCAGGTGCGCGGCAGCTTGCGCGTCACGCAGGAAGCGCTGGCCGGCACGCGTTTCCTGATGCAACTGCCGCTGACGTTGTCGGTAATCCGCAGCCTGATCGTGGAAATCGATGGCGAGCCTTACGGCCTGCCGCTCGCGCATGTCGTGCGCACGCTCGTGTTGCCGCGTGCATCAATCGAACTGCTCGAAGGCCATCAGCATTTCGAGTTCGAAGGGCGGCGGCTCGGCATTGTCACGGCGCACCAGATCCTGCGCGCCGGCACGTTCAATGCCGCCGGCAACGCGCTCAATGTGGTCGTGATCGGGCAGGGCGCGGCGACCTACGGCGTGGTGGTCGACCGGTTCCTCGGCGAGCGCATGCTGGTCGTGCAGCCGCTCGACAAACGCCTGGGCAAGGTCCCCAACATAGCGGCGGGCGCGTTGATGGAAAACGGCGATCCGCTCCTGATCGCCGATCTCGATGATTGGCTGCGCGCCGTGGAAAAGCTGGTTGTCGATGGTGAACTCGGCCGCGTTTCGCAAGGTACGGCCCAGGCGGCCGCCGTGCCGAAAAAGCGCGTGCTGGTGGTCGACGACTCGCTGACCGTGCGTGAACTCGAACGCAAGCTGCTCGCGAGCCGCGGTTACGACGTGACCATTGCAGTCGATGGCATGGACGGCTGGAACGCGGTGCGCAGCGATCGTTTCGATCTGGTGATCACGGACATCGACATGCCGCGGCTGGACGGTATTGAACTGGTGGCGCTGATCCGGCGCGATCCGCAACTGCGCGACACGCCGGTCATGATCGTGTCGTACAAGGACCGCGCGGAAGACCGTCAGCGCGGGCTGGATGCGGGCGCGGATTACTATCTGGCCAAAGGCAGTTTCCACGATCAAACCCTGCTTGATGCCGTGCGCGACCTGATCGGCGAGGCGCAGCCGTGATCACCCACCCGTAAAACGAGAGACAGAAGGGGCGCGCAATGAAGATCGGAATTGTGAACGACATGCCGCTTGCAGTGGAAGCCATGCGCTCGGCGCTGGCGACGCGGGATGATTTCGAAGTGGTCTGGGTCGCGACCGACGGTGAGCAGGCCGTGGACTACTGCACGGCGCAGAAGCCCGATGTCGTCCTGATGGATCTCGTGATGCCGCACATGGACGGCACGGAAGCCACGCGGCGCATCATGCGCCAGGCGCCGTGCGCGATCCTGATCGTGACCGTGGATGTAGGTGCAAACGCGTGGCGCGTGTACGAGGCAATGGGGGCGGGTGCGCTCGATGCTGTCGATACACCCGCGCTCGCGGGTCCCGACGCGAAGCGCGGAATCGCCGCGCTGATCGCCAAGATCGATCAGATCGGGGCGCAGCAGCGCGCGAAAGCGGCAGCGAATCCACTGGACGCCGCGCCGCGTATAACATCCGGCACCGCCTTGCTCGCGATTGGCGCGTCGGCAGGCGGACCCGGTGCACTTGCCGTGCTGCTCGCCGCGCTGCCTGCCGATTTCACACCGGCGACGGTCATCGTGCAGCATGTGGATCAGGCGTTTGCCGTCGGCATGGCCGACTGGCTGAACGCGCAGTCCAGATTGCCGGTGCGCGTGGCGCGCGAGGGCGACCGCCCGGAGCCGGGCAAAGTGCTGCTGGCGGCAACCAACGACCACCTGCATTTTGGCGCCGGTAACCGGCTCGCCTACACGGAAGACCCGATGTCGACGCCATACCGGCCTTCCATCGATGTGTTTTTCAACAGCGTGGTCGCGCGCTGGAACGGCAACGCGGTCGGCGTGCTCCTGACCGGCATGGGCCGGGACGGCGCCGCAGGCCTGGCCGCCATGCGTGCGAACGGATATCACACGATCGCGCAGGACGAGGCGACGTGCGCCGTATATGGCATGCCGAAAGCGGCTGCCGCGATCAATGCGGCCGTTTCCATCCTGCCGCTTCAGAACATCGCGAACGCCGTGGTCGGTGCGTTCGCATCGTCGCGCAGGCGAGGCATTTGAACTTTCGCCAAAATGCGCTTGAACACTGATCGAGTATTCAGGATCACACAGGACAGTCATGGAACATCGAAACGCAGATCCGCTGGCAGAGCGCGCCCGACGTGAGTCGGAAAGCGGGCAGGCCGCCCCGAAAGATGCGGCCGGGGACACTTCGGCTTCCGCCACGCTCGCCGCCGACTCGCTCACGGATCTGGTCGCCGAAGCGTTGAACACGCCGAGCGCCGCGGAGAGTTCGGTCATGGTGCTGCTTGTCGATGACCAGACAATCGTTGCGGAAGCCGTGCGCCGAATGCTCGTCGATCAACCAAGGCTCGACTTCCATTACTGCGCGAATCCCGAGGACGCATTGCGCGTCGCGCAGGCCACGCGGCCGACCGTGATCCTGCAGGACCTGGTGATGCCCGGCGTGGACGGCCTGACGCTGGTGCGGCAGTATCGCGGGCATGAGGCAACGCGCGATATTCCGATCATCGTGCTGTCCACCAAGGATGAGCCGCGGATCAAGAGCGCCGCGTTCGCCGCGGGCGCCAACGACTATCTGGTGAAGCTGCCGGACAGCATTGAACTGATCGCGAGGATTCGATACCACTCGCGCTCATACCTGAATCTCCTGCAGCGCGACGACGCGTATCGGGCGTTGCGCCAGTCACAGCAAAAGCTGCTGGAAACGAATCTGGAGCTGCAACGCCTGACGAATTCCGACGGGCTTACGGGTTTGTCGAACCGGCGCTGTCTTGACGACTACATGAGCGCCGAATGGAAGCGCGCCGCACGCGACAAGTCGTCACTCGGTTTCCTGATGATCGACGTGGATAACTTCAAGTCCTACAACGATACCTACGGCCACGTTGCCGGCGACGACGTGCTCAAGCTCGTTGCGCGCGCCATTGAGTCGTGCCTCAACCGCCCTGCAGATCTGGCGGCGCGCTTCGGTGGCGAGGAGTTCGCGGTGGTGTTGCCGTCTACGTTGGCGACCGGGTTGCGTG
The DNA here is from genome assembly GCF_001544455.2 of Caballeronia sordidicola. GTDB lineage: Bacteria > Pseudomonadota > Gammaproteobacteria > Burkholderiales > Burkholderiaceae > Caballeronia > Caballeronia sordidicola. The sequence continues at coordinate 109,915 of NZ_FCOC02000008.1, read as the reverse complement.
TTCTCGGCGAGAAAATCCGCATGGCCGTGGAGGCGCTCGCCGTGCCGCATACCGGGTCGCTGGCCAAATGCGTGACCATCAGCGTGGGCGGCGTGACGCAGGTGCCGCAACCGGGAGAGAACGTGAAACAACTGATCGAAGCGGCGGATCTGGCGCTGTACCGTGCGAAACGCGATGGCCGCAACCGGGTCGAAGCCGGCGGATCAGCTTAGAGCGGCCGTGGATTCGCGTTGCCTGTTCCCTGGTCTTTCGCAGGGTCTGGCGCCTTTCTCGAATCCAGGCAACCCGCGCCGGAGAAAATACTCCAGTCACGGCTGCATGTCCGCTGCTGCGTCGTGGACGCGACTTTGAGGTTCTGCCAATCTGCTGTGCTGTCGGCTCCCACGGAAGGGGCTGCGGACACGCTCCACGGATCAGGCTGCAAGACACCTTCATATTTGGATGCTGTTGCCGGCTCGCCGCTCCGGTTCTGTTCGGCCGGGTTGCGTTCGATGGTTCGTGCTGTCTCGGGCGCGATGCGGTTGCGCCACGCGTTGTTGCCCGCAATCAATCCGGGCGAGCGGCCGCGCGGCGTTTCATTCCAGTCCGAGCCGTCCATTACCAGCGCGCTTGCGTGTTGCGGCGGTCGTATTTGCTGAATTGCCTCGTTGGCGACAGGCAATGTCTCGCGCGGCGGCGTTGCTACGCGCAGTGGCGCGGGCGGCGCGCTCCATGCATCGTCTTGCGCGACATGGGCTGCCGACAGATTTACCCACGCATCGTCATTAATGGAACGCCGCGCGACCTGATCGCTCGATTGCGCAGCCCATTGATCGATGCTCACAGCTTCCGCCGCTGGCGCTTCTGCGGCACGAGCGCTTGCATGCATCAAGCTGAAGGCAGCGCATGCCAGCGCGACTTTATCCAGTCCCAAACGGGCAAGCCGGAAGACATCGCGAATGGGTGGTCGAGACATGGCATTTCCTCAGATTGCACGAAAGATCGTCAGCCTATGGCAAATGCGCGTTCGAAATAACACGATTTATCTGAATAGTGAATGGTTTCGTTCCGGGTGCACGGTTCGTAAAAGAGCGTTCAACAATGTGACAGGTTATTTGGCGGGATCAGCCGCTGCCGCGACGTTTGCCGCGCCGCCGTTCGGCGAGCCCATTGCCTGGAACAGGAGCGCGGTATCGGTGAGGCGCGCACTTTCGTACCGGATCGCGTCGAGCCTTGCGTTCCGGTATTGCCGTTCGCTTGCGCGTACCGACGAAGGCGCAATGGCGCCGAGCCGCGCACGTGCCGTGGAATCGGAGAAGACGCTCATGGACGTGCGGCTAGCGGTATCGGCGAAACTGAGCGCCTCGTTGTCCTGCTCGAGCGCCGCGAGGGAATCGGCGACATTGCGGAACGCCGTCAGGACCGTTTGCTTGTACTGCGAGACCGCAGCCTCGTAGCTCGCCTGCGCCGCGCGCTTTTGCGCGAGCAGCGCGCCGCCGTGAAAGAGCGGCTGCGAGAGCGACGCGCCAATGCCCCAGATCGCGCCCGCGCCGGAGAGCGCCGTGGGCCAGCTAAAACCGGCCTTGCCCATTTGCGCCGACAGCGACAAGCTCGGGAACATCTGCGCGGTCGCCACGCCGACCTGCGCGGCGGCGGCCTTGAGCAAGGCATCGGCGGCCTGGATGTCGGGGCGGCTTGCAAGCAGGTCCGACGGCACCACGACCGGCACGTTCGCCGGCACCGTGAGCGCCGCGAGGTCGAGATCGGGCGGCGCCTGATCGGGCGTGCGGCCGAGCATCACGGCGAGCGCATGACGCGTCGAGAGCCATTGCGCCTTGAGGCCGGGAAGCGAAGCCGCAAGCCCGGCCGCGCTCGATCGCGCGTTGAGCGCGTCCGAACGCGAGGCGGAGCCAAGTTCATAGCGGCGCTGCGTCTCGCGCGCGTCTTCGTCGGCGAGAACGACGAGGCGCTCGGTCGTATCGATTTGCGCGCGCAACGCGGCGGCGCCGATCGCGCCCGTCACGATGTTCGCGGCAAGCGCGCGGCGGGCGGCATCGAATTGCCAGGACTGGCTGTCCACCTGGGCCGCCAGCGCGCGGTCGGCCAGGCGCGCCGCACCGAACAGATCGAACGTGTATTGCGCACGGATCTGGCCGACGAACAGGTTATAGAGCACCGTTGGCGGACCGAAATTCGGCACGCCGATAGCACGCTCGCGGTCGACCTGGCCGCCCAGGTCGATGCTCGGCAGCATCGACGAGCCGATCTGCGCCCGCAGTTGCTCGCGCGCGGCCGCGAGGCTTTTGTCGGCGGCGGCGAGGTTCGGGCTGTTGCGCAGGCCTTCGTCTACAAGCGCGTTCAGCGCGTCGGACCGGTAGAGCTTCCACCAGTCGGGAACGGGCTTCGCGCTGGCATCGAAGGTTTGTGAGACGCCTTCGGCCGAGACGGTATGCGACGGCTGCGCCGTGACGCCGTAATGCGACACAGGCGGCAACGCGGGCGGCTTGCCGTCCGGTCCGAACGAGCACGCCGAGAGCACTGACGCGAACGCAAGCGTGGTCAAGGAAAAGCGCATCATGAGCGGCCTCCGTCGCCAGCAGCGGGCGTGTTGGGGTCCTGATGACCCGCGCGCTCATGGTGCTTCACCCTGAACGAAGCTGCATACAACGCCGGCAGGTAAAACAGCGTGAGCACGGTGGCGCTCGTGATGCCGCCCATCAGCGCGGTCGCCATCGGGCCGAAGAAGTTGCTGCGCAGGAGCGGGATCAGCGCGAGCACAGCGGCCGCGGCTGTCAGCGTTATCGGCCGGAAGCGCCGCACGGTTGCGCCCACAATGGCGTCGAAGCGCGGATGTCCCGCCGCGATGTCCTGCTCGATCTGATCCACGAGAATCACGGAGTTGCGCATGATGATTCCGAACATGGCGATCACACCCAGCATGGCGACAAAACCAAACGGCTTGTTGAAAAGCAGCAGCGTGATCACCACGCCGATCAGCCCTAGCGGCGCGGTCAGCACGACCATCATCACGCGTGCGAAGCTCTGCAACTGGATCATCAGCAGCGTCAGCACGACGATCACCATGATCGGCATTTGCGCATTGATGGAAGCCTGACCCTTGCCGCTTTCCTCAACCGGGCCGCCCACTTCGATCCTGTAACCCACCGGCAGGCTCGCGCGCAGCGTGCCGAGTTTCTTTTCTATGGCATGCGTCACGTCGATACCTTGCGCGCCCGCGCGCACATCCGATTGCACGGTGATGGTCGGCTGACGATCCCGTTCCCAGATCACGCCATATTCCAGATCGTTGACGACATGACCGATCGTCCCGAGCGGCACGGCGCCATTGGGCGTTGGCATGGCGAGCGTGGCGAGTCTCGCCGGATCGACGCGTTCACGCAGCGGCGCGCGCAGGTCGACGCTGATCAGCTTGTCGCGCTCGCGATACTGCGTGACCGTGTAACCGGTGAACTGCATTGCAAGGAAGTTGGACACGTCCTGCGAGCTCACGCCGAGTTCACGCGCTTTCTTCTGGTCGATCTGAAAGCGCACCGAACGCTCCGAGGGTTCGTCCCAATCGTATTGAACGTTGGACGTGCCGCTGTCGGCGCGCATTTCGGCGAAGACTTTTTCCGCGATGCCGCGCACCGTCGGCAGGTCGTCGCCGCTGACGCGGAATTGGACCGGATAGCCGACCGGCGGTCCGTTTTCGAGTCGCGACAAACGCGTTCGTATCGATGAAAACTTCTCGCGCAACACGGGTCCGAGCCAGCTTGCCAGTTTCTCGCGGTCCTCCACGGATTTCGCCGTGATCACGAACTGCGCGAAGTTGGGCTGCGGCAACTGCTGGTCGAGCGGCAGGTAAAAACGCGGCGCGCCCGTGCCGACAAAATTCACCACATGATCGATCTCGGGCCGTCCTTCGAGCACCTTCTCGAGACGCCTGGTTTCGCGCAACGTGGCGTCGAACGACGCGCCTTCCTGCAGGCGGACATCGACCAGCAGTTCGGAGCGGTCCGAACTCGGGAAGAACTGCTGCGGCACGAGCGTGAAGCCCGCCATGGCGATCACGAACAGCACGATCGTGATGCCGAGCACCACGAAACGCCGCTCGATACACCACGTGAGCCAGCCGCGCAGCCGCGTGTAGAACTTCGTGTCGTAAATGTCGTGTTCATGATCGGGCGCGTGATGCGCCTCGCGCTTGCGCTCCGGCAGCAGCTTGTAGCCGAGCAGCGGAATCAGCACGACCGCCGCGAACCACGACGCAATCAGCGCGATCGCGGACACCTCGAAGATCGAGCGCGTGTATTCGCCCGTGCTGGATTTGGCGAGCGCGATCGGCAGGAAACCGCCGACGGTGACAAGCGTGCCGGTGAGCATAGGGAACGCCGTGCTGGTGTACGCGTAAGCCGCGGCGCGCGAGCGGTTCCATCCTTGCTCGAGCTTCACGGCCATCATTTCCACCGCGATGATCGCGTCGTCGACCAGCAGGCCGAGCGCGAGGATCAGTGTGCCAAGCGAGACCTTGTGCAGGCCGATATCGAAGAGATACATGAAGAGCGCGGTTACCGCGAGCACGACCGGAATCGAGATCACGACCACCATGCCGGTGCGAAACCCGAGCGAAACAAGGCTCACGATCAGCACGATCACGACCGCTTCGGCCACGGCTTCGAGAAAGTCGTCGACCGACTTCGATACCGCGTGCGGCATGCTCGACACTTCGTTCAGCACGAGCCCGGCGGGAAGCTGCGTGCGCAGTTGCGCCACTTGAGCGTCCAGCGCCCGGCCAAGACGCACGACGTCCTGCCCCGGCTGCATGGTGATGCCGATACCGAGCACCGGCTTCTCAGCCGAGCGCATTTGCGTGGCGGGCGGATCGAGATAACCGCGCCTGATGGTCGCAATGTCGCCGAGGCGAAACGAGCGGCCGTTCACGCGGATGAGCGTGTCGGCGAGGGCGGCCATGTCGGTGATCTGCCCGCTCGGGCGCACGAACACGCGGTCGTTGGGCGTGTTCATTGTGCCGGCGGGGGCGACGGCGTTCTGTCCGTCTATAGCCTGCGCGATCTGTTGCGGCGATATGCCAAGCCGGGTGAGTTGCGTATTCGATATCTCGACGTAGACGCGTTCGTCCTGATCGCCGAAATAATTGACCTTCGCGACGCCGGGAACGCGCAGCAGGACGGTGCGCAGCGAGTCGGCGTAATCGTGTAGCTGGGCCGGCGAAAAGCCATCTCCTTCGAGCGTATAGATGTTCGTGAAGACGTCGCCGAATTCATCGTTGAAATACGGTCCCTGCACGCCGGGAGGCAGCGTGTACGCAATGTCGCCGACTTTTTTCCGGACCTGATACCACTCTTCCGGCACCTCCTTCGCGGGCGCGCCGTCTTTCATGGTAAAGAAGAGAAGCGATTCGCCGGGGCGCGAATAGCTGCGCAGGAAATCCGTGGATGGCGTTTCCTGCAGCTTCTTCGCGATCTTGTCGGTGACCTGTTCCTGCACCTGCCGCGCGGTCGCGCCAGGCCAGAAGGTCTGGATGACCATCACGCGGAACGTGAACGGCGGGTCTTCGGATTGCGCGAGCCGCGTGTACGCGAGCACGCCGAAAATGGTCGCCATCGCGATCAGGAACACGACCAGCGCCTGATGCCGCAACGCCCAGGCAGAAAGATTGAAGCTGCCTTCCTCGTGACGATAATCGCCCGAAGCCGCCGCCTTTTCGCGGGCAGACTGATCCCGATCCTGATCGCTCATGATGCGAAGTCTTCTGGATGCAGCGGCGCGACCACGCGGACTTTCTCGCCGGCGGAAACGGTATGGACGCCTTGCCACACGACGCGGTCGCCTGCCGAAATCCCTTGCGACACCGTCACCGTGCGTTCGCCGTAACGCGAGACCTCGACGCGGCGCAACTCGAGCGCATTGTCGGCCTTGACGATCCAGACCGCAGGCAGCTTGCCCGTATGAAAGAGCGCGGTGGAGGGCAGCGTGAACGACTGCGCTGGCGTGCCGGAGGCGGAAGACGCCGCCGCCTGGGCGAACGCAACATCGGCGGTCATGCCGAGCCGGACTTCCGGCGTGGGCGATTCCAGAGTCAGCCTCACGCGATACGTCCGGCTTTGCGCATCCGCGGCGGGCGACACTTCCCGCACGCGCGCCGTGAATGTCTTGCCGGAAAGCGCGCCGATAGTGACCGTGGCGGTCTGCCCAACCGCGAGCGCGCCAAGCGACGTTTCCGGCACGTCGGACACCACGTCGATTTCCCCGCTCCACGCGAGGTTGTAGACCGCTTGCCCCGCGGAGACGTTTTGCCCTGTATCGGCCTGTTCCGCCGTGATGACGCCGGCTTTATCGGCGGCGAGCGTGGTGTATTTCAGCTGATCCTGCGATAACGCCGCCTGCGCCTGAGCCTGATTACGCTGTGCGAGCGCGGCGGCGTAGGCGTTTTCGGTCTGTTCGAGCTGCGCGCGCGAGATCAGATTTTCCTGCGCCTGTGCGCGGTCGCGCGTGACCTGCTGCTCGGCGTAGGTCAACTGATGCTGAGCGGCGGAGAGTTGCGCGGCCGCGCTTGCGGCGTTCTTGGTGTTATCGGCGGGATCGAGGCGCGCCACGATTTCGCCCGCCTTCACCCGGTCACCGAGACGCACACGGCGCTCGATGATCTTTCCACCAACCCGGAACGAAAGCGGGGTGGAATAGCGCGATTCGATGGTCCCCGGCAACGACGACTGCAAAGCCTTCGTATCCGCTTCTGCGGCGACGGCGACCACCGGACGCAGGACGGCGGGCGGCGCTTCCTTCTTGCCGCATGCCGCGAGCGCCACGACGGCGAGCACGCCAACCGAGCTGATTAACGCGGTGCGCCGCGAAACCCTGGCGCCTCCCGGCAGTAACAACGCAAACATGCGACGGCAGACTTGCAGTATCACGAATGACCTCGACGCAAAACGTTTGGGCGCGCAACGCCAATCCAGTCTGCCGCAGCGCGTTTCAAGATGTTGGAGCGGTTTGGGCGCGGCGCTCGAAGCGCTGGAAAGCCAATGCCCATAAGCTTTCGGACTTGCCGCTACCAAATACATCGTGCATTCTAATACAACACTGTATTTGGAATCGAGGCTGTATCAAAATTTTTGAGATGATAGACTTCCGCGCATGAAACGAATTCGCCTCACCCGGGAACAGAGTCGCGATCAGACGAGAGAGCGTTTGATGGACGCTGCTCAAGCTGTGTTCATGAAGAAGGGATTTGTCGCTGCGAGTGTCGAGGACATCGCAGGGTCGGCCGGCTATACGCGCGGCGCTTTTTATTCGAACTTCGGCAGCAAGTCCGCGTTGTTCCTGGAACTGCTCAAACGCGACCATGACGTCATCATGAAGCGGCTGCATTCCATCTTCGACGGCGAAGCGAGCCGAGCCGACATGGAAGCCCGGCTCCTGCAGTATTACAGCGAGTGTTATCGCGACAACAAGTGTTTTCTGTTGTGGGTCGAGGCGAAATTGCAATCAAGCCGCGATGCAAAATTTCGCGCGCAATTCAATGCGTTTATCCGGGAACTGTTGCAGACAACGACGGCGTATATTGTCGCGTTTTCGGAGCGGGCGGGAACACCGCTGCCCATGCCGGCCGAAGAACTGGCGCTGGGCCTGACGGCGTTGATCGACGGGATGCAGTTTTTTTATACGTCGGATCCGCAAGCGTGTGGTGCCGAGATGTCCGAAGCCGTGCTTGCGAAGTTTTTCAGCCGCGTGGTATTCGGGGCGGAGAAAATCGGGTCTGTCTGATGCTCAGAATATCGGCGGTTCAGGCCGATATGCCCGACGCACCATTGCTGCCGAGCAGTTGCTCCACCGAGTCCGCACTTGCGTAATCCTGTTCCGGCAATCCATCGAAAATGGCGATCACGTCGTTGCTGACGCCGGCGGCACGGGCTGCATCGACAATTCCGTCCTTGTTGGCCGGAAACTTCATGTCGCGCAGGACTTGCGCAATTTCATCGTCGATGGGCTCGTAGTTGAGGCTTTCGCTGATGCGTGTATCCGTCATTTGTATCCTTTGTTGTCGTTCAAATAATTATGTGCGGACCTGCACGACCTGGCTCGCCATGCCGTGGCTCGGCGAGCGCGACTTCGGCAGCGGCACGTGACGCCAGCGCGCGTGATCGATTTCCTGCGCGGCGATGTCCGGCGCGGGAGGCGAAACCGGCGCTGCGTTTGCGCGCAAGGCAAGCGCGACGCGCATGGCTTGCTCCTGCCGTGCGGCGTAGGCCGCGTCGTCGCTCGTATGAAGCGGCGCCGCGTAGCAGGACACGGAGACCAGCGCCATGGATAACACCGTCGAGGTTTTCATCGCCAACCCTCCTGACAACAAAACGAATCAGATCAAGGCAGTACAGTAATTTTAGCGATGATTCGAGCAAAGGCTATGCCAATCGGCTTTGACGGTTCAAACGAGATTCGGCTGAGGATTTTCGAGATCACGAGAAGGTTGTGTGGACAGGGTACGAGCGGCAGTTGTTCGAGTGATTTCTAGAAGCGCCCGTTCTATCCTCCTTCGCGACCCGCGCCGCGTTTTTGCACGCCGTGCGCAATTTCAACGCGGGTTTGTCCTGATTTGGCCCGCCATTCAACGCGATGACGGATTCAGCCGGAAATAGGCGTCCAGCAGCGAGGTCTTGTACACCACGCCGAGCAACACCGGCCGCGCCGCGCAGTCGATGACTGGCAGGCGCTCGCCCTGAAACGCAAGGAAGTGCTGGAGCGCTTCGCCGAGCGACATGTTCGGCGTCAATACATCGAAATGCGGCTGCAGATAATCCGCCGCCTTCTTCGCTTCGGTATTGCGTTCGTCCAGCAGGTCGGACGTGATGTCCTTCAGCGCGACCACGCCGCGAAACTGGTTGTCTGCATCGACGACATACAGATACTTGACCGGATATTCGAGGAACACGCGTGTCATTGCTTTCACGTCCGCGTCGAGCTGGACCACCGTGTCGGCGGGTTTCACGAGTTCGCGCATCTGCGTGGCGGCAAGGCGCAGGCGTTCTTTTTCGTCGCGGTTGCGGCGCAAGGTCACTTCGTACATGGACGTCTGCGCCGACGCCCGCGCGATGAAAAACGCCACCACGCATGACAGCATCAGCGGCAGCATGACCTGATAGCTCAGCGTCATTTCGAAGATCATCAGGATCGCCATGAGCGGCGCGTGCGTGGCGGCGGCGAGAAACGCGCCCATGCCGACCATTGCGTAGGCGAAGGGTGCTGACGTGGAGTGCGGCCAGATGGCGTGCGCCGCGAGTCCGAACAGGCAGCCGACCACCGCGCCCACGAAGAGCGTCGGCGTGAAGATCCCGCCGACCGCGCCCGAACCGGCGGTTGCGGCGGTCGCGACAATCTTGAACAGCAGCACGGCGGCGAGCGCTTCCCAGGTCCATGCGTGATGCAGGATCGAATTCACGACTTCGTAGCCGTTGCCCCAGACCTCGGGATACCAGACGGAAATCCCGCCGACAATCAGTCCGCCGAGCGCGAGCCGGATGGGCACAGGCAAGGGCAGTCGGGCAAAGCGTTCCTTCGATGCCGAAAGCAACCGCAGGAAATACGGCGCGAGCACGCCGCAGATCAATCCGAGCGCCACGAACAACAGCACTTCGACGCCCGTCACCGTCGGGAACACCGGCATTTCGTAAGGCGGCCGATACCCCGCGAATTCTCGCATCGTGATGTTCGCGACCACCGACGACACCACGATCGGCCCGAAGCTTTCCATGACGATGGAACCGAGCACGATCTCGGTCACGAAAAACGCGCCGGCAATGGGCGCGTTGTAAGCCGACGTGATCCCGGCCGCCGCGCCGCACGCAACCAGCAGGCGCAGGCGTGCGGGATCGAAGTGTACCCATCGGCCGATCAGGGATGAACAGAGCGCCGCGAGCTGGACCATCGATCCTTCGCGTCCAATGGAGCCGCCGCTCGCAATGGTGAAGAGCGACGAGACGCTGCGCCACAAACTTTGCGAGACCGGCACGACGCCGTCGCCGATGGTCACGGCTTCCATATAGTCGGCGTGCGCCTGGCTCGCCGGAAGGCGTCGCGCCATCAGGAGACACAATCCCGCGATCAAGCCGCCCGCCGTGGGCAACGCCACGCGCACTGGCCACGGCAGGCGCGTCGCCATCTCGACGAAGTTGCCGTTCGCGCCGCCAAACAGACGCTGCAGTTCGTCGATACCGATCCGGAATGCCGCCGTCGCAAACGCGCCGGCCACGCCGACAATGACCGCCCATACGAGCATGGTATGGGCTTCGGAGAAACGGAACCGGCGCTGTACCCGGGTACGCAGCTTGAGGAGAAATGACAGCACGTGAGCCTGGCTTGACTTGGATCGAGTCGGATGAATGCGGGGCCAAGGATATCACCCGGGACAGGCCGTGGGGACCGGTTGCGCGGTGTGTTCAGACGGCTCGCGGCAACAAAAAACCCGGCCTTGCATGCGCAAGGCCGGGTTTCCCGGCAGTCAGGCTGCTACCTCACCACTTCGGCGCGAACGGCGGCTTGGCGTGGCGTTCGCCTTCGTCTAACGCGTCGATTTTCTTGATGTCGTCGGCGTCGAGCTTGAGTTTTTGCGAGTCCCAGTTCGTTTGCTGATGCTCCGGATTGGTCGATGCCGACAGCACCACGATATCGCGCGACAACAACCACGCGAAGGTCACTTGCGCCGCTGTCACGCCGTGTTTCTTCGCGATTTCGTTGAGCGTTGGATCCTTGTGCGCGCGGCTTTCGCCAAGCGGCATGTAGGCGGTGGCTTTCACGCCGAGCTTTTGCGTTGCCTCGACCAGCTTGCGGTTCGCGAGGAACGGGCTGATTTCGAACTGGTTCGTCACAATGCCTTCGCCGCCCGGCGCGTTGAGCGCTTCCTCGAGCAAGGGAGCAGTGAAGTTCGATACGCCGAAATGGCGGATCAGCCCTTCTTTCTGCGCATCCTGGAATCCCGCGATGGTTTCGGCAATCGGCACCACGCTGTCCGGCGACGGCCAGTGAACCAGCGCAAGATCGATCGTGCCGATGTTCAGTTTCTTGTGGCTATCGACAAGGCTTTTCACCACGTCTGCACGGCGCAACTGGTCGTGCCAGACCTTCGTCGTGACCCAGATGTCCTCGCGCGGAATGCCCGAGTCGCGCACGCCTTTGCCAACGGACTCTTCGTTGTTGTAGAACTTCGCGGTGTCGATATGGCGGTAACCCAGTTGCAGCGCGCTTTTGACCGCGTTCACGGTCTTTTCGGCATCCACACGAAAAGTGCCCAGTCCGAATGAGGGAATCGTTTCAACCATCTGATGCTCCTTTTGACTGCGTTCGTCTACGTTGATCCAAGGGCCGTCCGGGTCAGGCGTCCTGATCCAGTTCGGGATAATGACGGAAGATGCCGGATTCATTGAAGGGAATCCGGCGTTCCGAATCCACATACCCGGCAATGTTTGGCCGTTCCAGCACGGCGTCGTGGAGCGCCTGCACGCGCGGGTATTGCTTCACAAACTTTTTTGTCGCGCGTGGGAAGGCATAGTGCAGGCCTTCCACGAGCTGGAATATCGACAGGTCCACGTACGTGGTTTTGTCGGTGATCATGTGTTTGTCGCCGTGCGGATTTTGCTTGAGCACACGCTCGAAATAGCCCATGAACTTGGGAATCCGATTATCGATGAAATCCTTCGCGCGCGCTTTCGCCGCATCTTTCTGGTCCTCGTAATAGAGGCCCGAGGCGAGCGGGTGATGCGTGTCGTGGACCTCCGTCACCATGTCGGCAATGGTGAGCTGCAGGCCGTTCGCTACGTAGCGCTGGCCTTCATCCTTGGGCGCGAGGCCGAGCCTGGGGCCAAGGTACAACAAGATGTTCGCGACGTGCGGCACGATCAGTTCGCCGTCTTTCAGGAACGGCGGAGCGTAGGGAATCTGCGGTTCGCTCTTGCTTTCGATGATCTTCGTCATCGCGCCCATTCCTTGACCGTCTTTCTTCGCGCCGCGCACGACATCCACGTAGTCCGCGCCCGCGTCTTCAAGTGCGAGCCGGACAAATTCGCCGCGGCCCTGAAGTCCGTCCCAGTAATAAAGTTCGTACGCCATTCGTCATGTCCTCGCGTGTGAAGCTGTGCTTCGGAGCAAGAGGAAGTAGCAACGGCTGTGCCGACGAATGGCAGGGCGCGTGGATTCAAACGTGAATGATTCGTAAGGTCGCTATATCCGTAAGCGGATTCGCCTGGACGCCATTTGCACGTTTAGGGTCGCGAAAGCGCATTTGATTTGAAAAACTTATTTTTCGCGCGTTTCGCGATCTTCACTCGAAAAATTGTCACATAGGCCCAGGTGATCGGTGCCGATTATCTCAACAGCTTTTCGACACCCATCGTAATCAGAAGTCCACCGCCGATCAGCCAAGCATACAGAATCGCCCCCGTCACCAGCGCACGCGGTCCGGCCCGGCGAATCTGCGCCACCCGCGTTTCGATTCCCAGCGCGGTCATTGCCATGGTGAGCGCGAACGTGTCGAGCGTATTGAGCGTGTGCGTGGTGGTATCGGGCAAGACGTGCAGCGAATTCACGATAACCAGCGCAAGGAAACCAAGCGCGAACCAGGGAATGGCGAGCTTGCGCTTTGCACCGTGAGCGGCGCTGCGCGACCGGTTCACCCACATGCCGATCACCAGCAGCACCGGCACGAGCAACATCACGCGCGTCATTTTCACGATGGTCGCAATATGCGTCGCTTCCGGGCTGACGTTGCTTGCCGCGCCCACGACCTGCGCGACTTCGTGAATCGTGCCGCCGAAAAACAAGCCCACGCCCAGCGTATCCAGATGCAACCAGCCAAGGTGCACGGCGAGCGGGTAAAGGAACATGGAAAGCGTGCCGAACAGCACCACGCTGCCGACGGCCATCGCGCTTTTATGCGGCTCGGATTGCAGCGTCGATTCGAACGCAAGGACCGCTGCCGCGCCACAAATCGCGCTGCCCGCGGCGGTGAGCAGGGCTGTATCGCGATCGAGCTTCATCAGCTTTATGCCCGCCCACGTGCCAATAGCAAGCGTGCTCACCACTACCAGCACCGATACCGTCAGCCCAGGCAACCCGACCTGAGCGATTTCCTGCAGACTCACGCGCAGTCCGAAAAATCCCACGGCGATACGCAACAGCTTACGTGCCGAGAAGTTCACGCCCGATGCCCAGCTTTCCGGCATGCCGTCGCGCAGTGCGTTGCCGTAGATGGCGCCCGCGACAATCCCGACGATCAGCGGACTCAGCCCCAGATTCGCGACAACCGGCAATGCCGATACCTGCGTGACCGCGGCGGCGAAGAGCGCGACAAACAAAATGCCGTTCAGTTGGCCGCGCGTCTGGCTGGCTGGCGCGCGGTGGTGAGTGGCGGGCGTAGTGACGGAGGACATGGTTTTTTCACCTTGGTTTGACCATGCAATCCTATTCTCGATATATCGATATGAAAAATCGTCATTTAGAATGTAAAATATCGGCTGGACTGATACATTCACCAATATGACCCCTGAGCAGCTTATAACGTTTGCAACTGTTGCAGAGCATGGAAACATCAGCCGGGCGGCGGTTGCGCTGCATTTGTCCCAGCCCGCGGTGTCCGGGCAGTTGCGCCAGCTGCAGGACGAGTTTGGCGAGCCGCTTTATCAGCGCGATGGCCGTGGCGTAAGGCTGACCGCTGCCGGCGAGCAACTCGCCGTGTATGCCTCGCGAATCCGGGAAACCTTCGCCCAGGCGCATGCTTACCGCAACGCTCTGCGCGGGCTTGAAAGCGGCACACTGCGGATCGGCGCGAGCACAACGCCCGCAAGTTATCTTCTGCCTTATCTGATCGCGGCGTTTCGCAGACAACATCCGGATGTGACTATTCATACCATCGACGGCAATACGGCCGAGATCGTCGCGGCGCTCGGTTCGCTCGATATCGCCATGATCGAAGGGCCGGTGGGCGCCGATCTGCCGCCGGGGACCGAAGCCACGGCGTGGCGCGAGGACGAGATCGTGGCGATCGCGCCGAGTGGTCACGCCTGGTCGAAGGCGCACGGCGAAGCCACGCTGGAAGCGCTGTGCGCCGGACCGCTGGTGTTGCGCGAGGCGGGGTCGGGCGTGCGCCAACTGGTTGAGCGCGCGTGCGCGCGGGCGGGCGTGCAAATGCGCGTCGCGCTGGAAATCGCGGGTGTGGAGGGCGTGAAGGAAGCGGTCAGGGCGGGAATGGGAGTTGGTTTTGTATCGGCCATGTCGATGCGGCACGAGGACGGCGCGCTGCAGTGTTTGCGAATCGCGCCGGAGCCTCTGACGCGGCGGTTTTCGATCCTGATGCCGCATGCAGTCACGCCGTCGCGGGTCGCGGCGAGCTTTTATGCGCTGTGTCTGGAAGGCGGAGTCTGAAAGCGTCGCGCCAATCCGTTAGACAGATGAAATGCCCTAGGGATATCCATGATGGCGACTGAGTGGCCGGTGGCGGATCATTCCACTCATATCGAGACGCACACGCGTCTTTTTTCAAAACTGCATTTGGAACCGGTTCCAAGCAAATAATCGGGCGAATTCGATCGTGGAAAAGGGCAATTCCGTAAATCTGGTCAAAAATACCGCGCGTGTCACGAACGTCCCGATTGTCATCGTGGCGAGTGCCTTTGGGGTGGAAGCAATTCGCCGCGACGGTCACGCACATTGGGCTGCGGTCGCGGCGAAGGCGGGCGCGGCAGGCTTTGAAGTGCGCCGCGAATTGTTTGCTGACGACACCCAGTCGCAGCCCGATTCCCTGCGCGAACTCGGCGACAAGATCCGCGCCGCCGGTATGTGGCCGGTCTACTCCACGCCTGCGACGTTGTTTGACGACCAAGGCGCGCTCGATGAATCCGCGATGACATTGACGCTCGCCGAAGCCGATGCGCTCGGCGCGCGTATCGTCAAGTTTCAGCTTGGCGGATCGCCGGTGACCGGCACGGCAACTGACGAAAGCACGCTTGATCGGCTGATTGCCGGCGTCGCCGGGTCGAAATCAAAGGTCGTGGTCGAGAACGGTCAACTGAAAGCAGGTGGGACGATCGATGCGTTCGCGGCCTTGTTCGAAGCATTGAAACCACGGAAACACACACTTTCGATGACCTTCGATACCGGCAACTGGCGCTGGGCCAATCAGGACCCGCTGGACGCGGCAAAGCGCTTGGGGGAATACGTCACATATGTGCATTGCAAGGCCGTGCAGGGCGAGGGCGCACGGCGTTTCGCAACCGCGCCCGCAATGGACGACACCTACTTCACCACGCTCCTCGCTCAACTCCCGCGCGACGTTCCGCGTGGTATCGAATTCCCGTTTGACCCGGCGCACATGGCGGACGATGCCGCCCGATACGTCCAGCAAATCGCAACAGCATAAAAATCCAGCACGAACCCGGCACACGCACTCAATGAACATGAATACCGAAGGACCGAACATGATCCCAGCACTCGACGTCGTGACCTACGGCGAAGCCATGACGCTGTTTGTCGCGACCGAAACCGGCGATCTGGCCAAGGTCGGACACTTTGCCAAGCGCGTGGCCGGGGCCGACCTGAATGTGGCGATCGGCTTGTCGCGGCTTGGTTTCAAGGTCGGCTGGATGAGCCGCGTGGGCCATGATTCGTTCGGCCGCTATGTGCTCGATGTGCTCGCGCAAGAAGGCATTGACTCGAGCCGCGTGACAGTCGACGACCGCTATCCCACCGCGTTCCAGTTGAAATCGAAGAACGACGACGGCAGCGATCCGGCCATCGAATATTTTCGCAAAGGGTCGGCGGCGAGCCATTTGTCGCTCGATGACTACGTTGCGGACTACGTGCTCGGCGCACGCCATTTGCATTTGACGGGCGTGGCGCCCGCGATCTCGGCGACATCGCGCGAACTCGCGTTCCACATGGCGACAGAAATGCGCAAGGCCGGCAAGACCGTTTCCTTCGATCCAAACCTGCGTCCCACGCTCTGGCCGTCGCAGGAAGCCATGGCCGAAGCGCTCAATGCGCTCGCCGCGCACGCCGACTGGGTCATGCCGGGGGTAAGCGAAGGCAAGATCCTGACGGGCTACACGGCGCCCGAGGACATTGCGCAGTTTTATCTGGATCAGGGCGCGAAGGGCGTCGTGGTAAAGCTCGGCGCGCACGGCGCGTATTTCCGCACCGCGGACAACGACCAGGGCACGGTGCCGGCGATCCCGGTCGAAAAGGTCGTGGACACGGTGGGCGCCGGCGATGGTTTCGCCGTCGGCGTGGTCAGCGCGCTGCTCGAAGGCCGCGATGTGCGTCACGCGTTGTCGCGCGGCAACCGCATCGGCGCGCTGGCAATCCAGGTGATCGGCGACAGCGAGGGCCTGCCTACACGCGCCGAACTCGACAAGCTGGAACACGCACCCGCGGCCATACACGCCGCTTGATCGCGCGCGAGTGCAAAAAAGGAGACCAGGCATGCAACAAATCAGCGACAGCACGTCAAACAAGCCCACACTCGCGGTGCGCCGCTGGTGGACGATCATGCCGATCGTGTTCATCACCTACAGCCTCGCGTACCTCGACCGGGCGAACTTCGGCTTTGCATCGGCGGCGGGGATCAATCACGATCTTGGGATCAGCAAGGGGCTGGCATCGCTGATCGGCGCGTTGTTTTTCCTCGGCTATTTTTTCTTCCAGATCCCCGGCGCCATCTACGCCGAACGGCGCAGCGTGAAAAAGCTCGTGTTCACAAGCCTGATCCTGTGGGGCGGATGCGCGGCGCTGACCGGCGTGGTGACCAACATTCCCTCGCTGATGGCGCTGCGCTTTGTCCTCGGCATCGTGGAGGCCGCCGTGATGCCGGCCATGCTGATCTTCATCTCGAACTGGTTCACGAAATCCGAGCGCTCGCGCGCCAACACGTTCCTGATTCTCGGCAATCCGGTCACGGTGCTGTGGATGTCGGTGGTGTCGGGCTATCTGATCAACGCGTTTGGCTGGCGCCATATGTTCGTGGTCGAAGGCGTGCCGGCGATCATCTGGGCGGTGATCTGGTGGTTTATCGTGCAGGACAAGCCGGCGCAGGTGAAATGGCTTTCCGATCAGGAAAAGCGCGCGCTCGATGAAACCCTGCGCGCGGAACAAGCCGCGATCAAACCGGTCAAGAACTACGGCGAGGCGTTCAAATCACCGGCCGTGATGAAGCTTTCCGCGCAGTATTTCTGCTGGAGCATCGGCGTGTATGGTTTCGTGCTGTGGCTGCCGTCCATTCTCAAGAACGCTTCCACGTTCGGCATGGTCGAGACCGGCTGGCTTTCCGCCGTGCCGTATCTCGCGGCGACCATTGCGATGATCGCGGCGTCCTGGGCATCGGACAAACTCGAACGCCGCAAGCTTTTTGTATGGCCGTTCCTGCTGATCGGCGCGTTCGCGTTCGCGGGATCGTACATGCTGGGATCGACGAATTTCTGGGCGTCGTATGCATTGCTCGTGATCGCGGGCGCGGCCATGTACGCACCTTATGGTCCGTTCTTCGCGATCGTGCCGGAACTCCTGCCGAAGAACGTCGCGGGCGGCGCAATGGCGCTGATCAACAGCATGGGCGCGCTCGGCTCGTTCGTGGGTTCCTACGTGGTCGGTTATTTGAACGGCGCGACAGGATCTCCCGCGGCGTCGTATGTGTTCATGAGCGCGGCGCTCGTGGCCGCCGTCATCCTGACGCTTGCCGTGAAACCGCAACCCGTTGCGCCGGCCGCTAAACTGGCCGCTCACTAATCCGATATCTGATCCACAGGACCCGTTCGATGAAAAAGAAAATCGTCGCGTACAAGCCGCTGCCAGCCGACGTGCTTGGCTATCTGCAGGAACACGCGGACGTCACGACCGTCGATCCGAAGCAGCACGACGCGTTCGTCGCGGCATTGAAGGACGCCGATGGCGCGATCGGTGCGAGCGCGCCAATCACGCCCGCCATGCTCGAGGGCGCGACGAAGCTCAAGGCGCTGGCGACGGTGTCCGTGGGCTTCGATGCCTTCGATATCGACGACCTGAACCGCCGGGGCATCCTGCTCACGAATACGCCGGACGTGCTGACGGAATCGACGGCGGACACGGTGTTCGCGTTGATCCTCGCAAGCGCGCGCCGCGTCGTGGAACTTGCGGATTGGGTAAAGGCGGGCAAGTGGACGAAGAGCATTGGCGAAGAACAGTTTGGCGTCGATGTGCAGGGCAAGACGCTGGGCATCATCGGCCTGGGGCGCATTGGCGGGGCGGTTGCACGGCGTGCGTCGCTGGGCTTCCGGATGCGCGTGCTCTACACGAACCGCAGCGCGAACGAACAGGCCGAACGCGATTACGGCGCAAGGAAAGTTGAACTCGACGAATTGCTTGCTACTTCGGATTTCGTGCTGCTGCAAGTGCCGCTGACCGCCGAGACGCGCAACCTGATCGGCGCGGCGCAACTGAAGAAAATGAAGCCGAGCGCGATCCTGATCAACGCATCGCGCGGACCGACTGTCGATGAATCCGCGCTGATCGAAGCGCTGCAAGACGGCACCATTCTGGCTGCGGGTCTCGATGTGTTTGTCAAGGAACCGCTCGCAGCCGACTCGCCCTTGCTCAAGCTGAAGAACGTGGTCGCGCTCCCGCATATTGGCTCGGCCACGCACGAAACCCGGCACGCGATGAACAAGAACGCCGCCGAGAACCTGATCGGCGCGCTCAACGGCACACTGACCAGCAATATGGTGAATCCGGAAGCGGTGAAGGTGAAGCGCTGAGCGCCGTGGCGTGAATCTGTGGCAACCAACAAAGCGCGCTGCGGCGCGCTTTGTTTTTACCGGAACACAACCGATGGGCGAACGAGACCATGCCAAGAGACCACCTTCCCAACGATCGCCGGGCGACCATCACCGACGTAGCCCGTGAAGCCGGCACCGGCAAGACCAGCATCTCGCGTTATCTGAACGGCGAGACGGGCCTGCTTTCGAAGGACCTGCGAGAGCGCATAGAAGAAGCGATCGCCAGGCTGGACTACCGGCCAAACCAGATGGCGCGCGGACTGAAACGCGGCCGTAACAGGCTTGTCGGCATGTTGCTCGCGGACCTGACGAATCCGTATTCGGTCGAAGTGCTGCAGGGCGTGGAGGCCGCGTGCCATGCGTTCGGCTACATGCCGCTGATCTGCCACGCGGCAAATGAGGTCGATCTTGAGCGGCGATACCTGCAGTTGCTGAGCACGTACCGCGTGGAAGGCGTGATCGTGAATGCGCTTGGCGTGAAGGAAGAAACGCTGGAGACGCTCGCGCGCGGCGGGGTGCCGGTCGTGCTGGTGGACCGTTCCATTGAAGGACTCGTCACGGACATGGTCGGACTCGATAACACCGCAGCGGTCGCGGCGGCGATTCGTCACCTGACGGAACAGGGTTTCGATGAACTCGTGTTCGTGGTGCAGCCTTTTACGCATGTGAGCTCGCGCCGCGTGCGCGAGGCGGCGTTTCGTGACACTATCGTCGCCCTTGGGGTGTCGGGCGCGACAATCGTGCTCGACCTGGATAATGTCGAGCAGGCCGCTGGGGCGCTCGACGGAATCGATGTGTGTATCGAAGCCGCCCGGCAACGCAAGCGCCGTATCGCGCTGTTTGCCGCGAACGCGCCGGTCGCGCTGCGTGTGGCGCTGCATATGAAGGAGCGCCATGGCGCGGACTGGCAGCGCGGTGCGGCGCTGATGTGCATCGACGATTCCGAGTGGGCCGAACTCGCCGGCATGACGACCGTGCGCCAGCCGACCTATACCATAGGCGAGCGAGCGGTCGAATTCCTGCACGAACGCATTGAAGGCGCAATCGTCGCGCCGCGTGAATGCCTGCTGCCGGGCGAACTGGTTATACGGGCTTCGACCACGCAATGACCATGCACTGACCACTCGCGCGGACTGGCACAATCCGGGCTATACGGTTTTGAGGAATTGATTGATGGTAAGTGTCTTGACGCTGGTTTGCCTTACGCTCGCAACGCTGCTGATCGCGGTGTTGCCTATCTGGCTGTATCGCAGGATGAGGCCGCGCTACGGCTTCGAGCGGCGCGACGTGATCGTCGGCATAGCGGTATTCGCGCTTTTTTCGATGGTCATCGAACGCGGCCTGCATGGTCTCGTACTGAGCAACGCCACGACGGTTGGCTTGCTGATGAATCCGGCGTTGTTCGTGATCTACGGCGCATTGGCGACAGGCATCTGCGAGGAAGTCGGGCGCTTCGTGGGCATGAAATGGCTGGCGCGGCGCAATCCCGTTTCCCTGCAGAAGCCGGGTACGGCGCTGGGCTATGGAATCGGTCATGGCGGTGCTGAAGCGTGGCTCGTCGGCGTGCTGGTCCAGCTTCAATGGCTTTTGTACGCCACGCTCGCCGACCGCAACCTGCTCGATCAGTATTTCACGAGCGTTCCCGCCGAGTCGCTGCTGCGGCTGCATATTGTGCTGAACAGCCTGACGCCCGAATCCGCCGCGCTGTTTCTGGTAGAACGCGCGGCGGCGTTCGTTTTCCAGATCGGTTTCTCGGTCGCGATGTGGCACATGCTGCGCGAGCGTTTCCGCTTTACGCTGCCGTTCATGATCGTGGCGCATGCGCTGATTGCGTTGCCCATTGCGCTTTATCAGGCGCGGCTGATTCCGCTGCTCGCGGCGGATGCCGTCTATCTGGTGTTCGGGCTTATTGTGATGCGGGCGTTGCGGCGATATTTCATCGGCGTGCGGGTAGCGGCCGACCGTGAAGCGCGCGTGAAGACCGGAGCCTGAGATGAGCGACGAATATCAATTCGAATGTCCAAGCGCCGATATCGAGATTCTGGCGCGCGTTATCAGCGACCTGTTTCCGGAGCAGACGCAATTCGTCGAGCGTTCCGGCGACGACGGCCGGGTGTCGCTAGTGATTCATTACATCGCCATGCGTTTCGGGACGACGGCGCGGCGCATTGCCATCGATATTCACTTCGATCCCGCCGCGCTTGCGCGTTATAGGGCAATGCCGCCGCGCATGCACGCGCGCAGTTACGCCGTGCTGCGCGCGTATGTGGAAACGGAACTGGGCGCGCTCGAGGAGATGTATGCGAACGGGGAAACGGTTCCGCGGAACGTGGCGATCGATATGGGCGACGATTTCGCCTGAATAGGGATGGGTCCGGACTTCAAGCCGAGGTTGAATCCCGCTTATGCCGGCTTGTAGACCTTCGCGAAACGCGCGGCTTTCACCACGCCGTAGTCGCCCGGCGCGTATTGCATGACCCAGTCGCCGGCCACGCCGTGCAGCACGTCGCCCGCGTCCGATCGCGCGATCGAAAACGCTTCGTGCATCTGCTTCGCGAGCACGGCCGCCGGAACGTTCCTGTACGCGCCCGCGTCGCCGTGTTTGATTTCATCGCGTGGAACATATTTCGCATCGAATCGATCTCGCGACACCACCCAGCGTTCGCCCGTCGCGCCCGTGATCAATGCATCGCCGATCTCATAGCGGTTCGGACCTTCCAGGCTCATCAGCGAACCGGCCTCGTGCGCGAACTGGACATCGACGGTTTCGTCTTTCACCACGCGCCGGGCGGCGGGGTCGGAAGTGAGGTCGAGCTGGATCAGGATAATCGATGTCATGCGCTGTAATGTGAAAGGCCGAAGCCCAAAGGAAACCGGGATCGTAACGCCAAGCCTTGCGTTTTGCACACGGCAAACTAAAAAGCGCTTGCATCGATATGCCGATGCAAGCGCTTTTTGCCATTCGCCTCAAGCTGTTGCCGCAAGACTTACGCTTGAAAACAAGTACTTACGGCTTCGTTGAGGATGCCGCGTCCGGCGCAATGCTATCCGGCGTAACCTTCGCGCGCGGCGCACGCCGGCCCTTGTGTTCGCCACGTCGAGCGTTTTGATGGAAGTTGACGTCGGCGAGCTTCTTCTGTTCCGGCGAAAGGCTCGCGTAAAGCGGCTCGAATGCATCCACGAGGCGCTTCGTGCCGTCCGCTTGCGCTTGCGTGATCTGCGCGTACTGCTTCATGTCGTCCACGGCGCTAGTGTTCGAACCGAGCGCGATACGCTGGCGATACAACTCGCCGATGGTGTGACCGTTATCGCGCATGACATCGGCGAACTTGTTCCATTGATCTTCCTGCGCCGACGTGATCTTCAGCTTGCTGTGCAAGTCGGCAATGCGTTGCTCCACGTGGGCTTCGCGAGCCTGGCCGCGCGCTGCCGCCGCATCCGGCGCTGACGCTGCAGCCGGAGCGGATGACTGGGCAAATGCGGTCGAGAGGGCGAGCGAGGCGGCCAGTGCAACGAGTGTTTTTTTCATGGATGACACCTTGGTTCCATAGATAAGGGGCAAGCGATACACGCGAAATACCTCATGTGCTGCTTGGCAACGCGCTATTAATATCACGTTAGCACGCGGCCCAGCTTTCATTGCCACAACTGCTTACAACCGATACGACTGCGAAAAATTCACATGAAGACCCGCAGTTTAACCAACTCGATGCACCCGGCGCAGATCGAGGGCCGTGCTCTAATGTCTCACCTCTCCTTGAAAGGATCTTGTTTCCATGCGACCGCCGCGTCTCGATCAACTTGACGATATCGACCGGAATCTCGTTGCTTCGTTGCAGGCGAACGCGCGCGAGAGCGTGGCCGAACTGGCGCGCCAGCTTGGCATTGCGCGCACCACGGTGATCGCCAGACTCGCGCGGCTCGAGAAGTCCGGCGTCATAGCCGGTTATGGCGTGCGGCTCGGGCAGGACGTGCTCGACGCCAGCATCCAGGCTTATGTAGGCATCAAGCTCGCACCGAAGTATGGCCGCGACGTGCAAAAGCGGTTCGCCAGGATGCCGGAGATGCAACTGCTTTGCGCGGTGAGCGGCGAGTTCGATTATGTCGCGTGGCTGCGGGCCGACTCGCCCGACAGGCTCAACGATCTCCTCGATGAAATCGGCGGGCTGGAAGGCGTTGAGCGCACCACGACGTCGATCATTCTTGCGCGCAAGGTGGATCGGGGCGGGCTGAGTTAGCGGCTCGCATTATCGGATTTCGACGTTTTGTATCGAAAATTGGTCAAAACGTCGAAAATCGATGTCGATTCGCATCTTTTTGTGTCTTTAATCAATATTCATGCGCTCCTAAACTGGCGTTCAGGGATTACCCCGTGACGCCATCAAGGAGATAAACATGAAAATAGCCCTCATCGGCGCAGGCCTGATTGGCCAGAGCATCGCTCGTTTGCTGCGTGAAACCGGTGACTATGAAGTCGTGGTCTTCGACCGCGACGCACACGCGCTCGGCCTTCTGGAAGCGCAGGATATTCCGGCACGGCGAGTCGATTGCGCCGACGCCAATGCGTTGCGCCTCGCCCTGCAGGGTTTCGATGCGCTTATCAACGCAATGCCTTATTACCTTGCGGTGACCGTTGCAACAGCGGCGAAAGCGGCCGGCGTGCATTACTTCGACCTGACCGAGGACGTGCGCGCAACGCATGCGATTCGCGCCATCGCCGGCGATTCAGCGCACGCGTTCATGCCGCAATGCGGGCTCGCGCCGGGTTTTATCGGCATTGTGGCGAACGATCTGGCGAAGCGTTTCACCGAATTGCGCGAAGTCAAGATGCGCGTCGGCGCGCTGCCCGAGTTCCCGACAAACGCATTGAAGTACAACCTGACGTGGAGTATCGACGGCTTGATCAACGAGTATTGTCAGCCATGCGAAGCAATTCGCGATGGCAATACGCAATGGGTCCAGCCGCTGGAAGGCCTGGAGCATTTTTCGCTTGATGGCACCGAGTACGAGGCGTTCAATACATCGGGCGGCCTGGGTACCCTGTGCGAGACGCTGGCGGGGAAGGTGGAGTCGCTCGACTACAAGTCGGTGCGTTATCCGGGCCATCGCGAGTTGATGAAGTTCCTGCTCGATGATTTGCGGATGTCGAGCGATCGTGACGGATTGAAGGCCATGTTGCGGCGCGCGGTGCCAGCGACGGCGCAGGACGTGGTGCTGGTTTTCGTGACGGCGACCGGCATGCGCGACGGCCGTCTGGTGCAGGACGTCTTCACGCGGAAGATTTTCGCGAAGAAAGTATGTGGTGTGCCCATGAGCGCCATCCAGATCACGACGGCCGGTGCGGTTTGCGCCGAGCTCGATTTGTTCCGCGAGCGTGTATTGCCGGGTCACGGCTTTATCCGGCAGGAGGAGGTGCCTTTGCAGGCCTTCCTGGAAAACCGCTTCGGACGGCTGTATGAAGGCGCACTCGAAGTCACGAGCGCTCGGGCGCTAGAGGAAGCTTGAAAGGAGCGGGGCGGCCGTGAAAGCCGCCCCGGAATCTCATCCTCGATAGCGGTTCATCAACGGCGTGGACGTGATGCCATGGAGGATCACCGAAGCCGCGATCACCGCCAGCACCAGCGGCGCCAACGGTTCGGCCGCGCTTCGGGGCGCATGCTCCAGCGCGTAGAGCAAATAATAAAACGACCCGACGCCGCGGATGCCGAACCAACTGGTGAGCAGGCGCTGCGATCGCGTAGCCGACGAGCCGATAAGCGACGCCTGCACCGACACCGGCCGCGCCACTAAAAACAGCAACGCAATGACCGCCGCGCTGTGCCACGTGAACAGCCGATCCCAGACATTCGCGAGCACGCTTCCCACCATCAGCATGACCGCGACCTCGGCAATGCGTTCGAGTTCGATGGTGAACCCGAGCACCCGTTCAGCAACAAACGCGTGCGCGCGGTCTGGATCGGACGCGGTCGCGCCTACGTCTTGCGCGTCGATCTTGCCTACCGCTTCGTGCGCGGATTTATCGCCGCTCGCCTTTTGTTCGACACGGCGCATTGCGAGGCCGGCGGCGAATACGGCGAGGAACGCGTAGGTATGCATCAGTTCGGCTACGCCATACGAAAGCGCGATAAGGCCGAGTGCGTAAAAACCTTCTGGCCCGAGCGCGAGGCTATGGCGCGTGCGCAGATACGCAATCAGCCGCACAGCGAGGTCACCCAGAAGCCAGCCGACGGCCAATGCCCCAGCGACGCCCCAAAGCGCGTCGCCAGCGAAATGCCAGCTTAACGCCTGTTGCGGCGACGCCTCGTAGTTGCATACCGCAATGCCCAGCAACGCGAACGGCAGCGCGATGCCATCGTTGAGGCCGCCTTCGCCGGTCAGCGAAAAGCGCAGGAGGTCGACGTCGCCGGGCACCTGAACCTGGACATCGTGGGCAAGGACGGGGTCGGTGGGCGCGAGCATTGCGGCGATCAGCAGTGCGGGTCCCCAACTCATGTGCAGCACGAAGACACAGGCAAGCGTCATAATGGCGACGGTCGCGACCATCGCCACAAGCCCGAGTCGCAACGGCAACAGCCAGATCCGGTCGGTCGGTGGCACGCGCAGCCGCAGGCCGATAGCAAAAAGCGACACGAGCATGGCGACTTCGGTTATGCGGCGCAGCACGGTGGCTTCGCCGAGCAGATCGATCCTGAGCAGGCCGGCGCCAAATGGACCGAGGCCAAAACCGATGGCGAGGTACACCATTGCGCTGCTGATGGGCAGTTCTTTGAACGTCGAGCTGGCAAGCCCCATGAAGATGAGCACACCGCCAACGACGAGAAACCATATCGTTTCGGTCATGAGAGCCTGAGGTGGGTACGACGTAGGCCTGTTTGAGCAAGGGACGTGCCACGATAGGGCAACCAGGATCATCCAGCGGATAATGCCGGACGGCCCGCTTCTCCCTCCAATGCGTGAAATGATGAAATCGCCACAGTTGCGGTGGCGGGCTGCGTAACATTACGCAAACGAGATCACGCGAATGGAAGAACGCACCGCGCCCGACCTCCCGGGACCATGAACCATCGAATCACTCAAACCCTGTGAAACGCAAAATGCCTGCGCTCAATGCGCTGAAAGCCTTCGAGGCTGCCGGGACCACCGGCAGCTTTACCCGCGCCGCGACGCTGCTCAGCGTCACGCAAAGCGCGGTAAGCCGGCAGGTCCGGCAACTCGAGGAACAGGTTGGCGAGACGCTCTTTTCGCGCCGACATCAACATCTGGTGCTGACGCCCAGCGGCCGGGTGCTCTTGCGCGCGCTGCAGCAATCGTTCGACAAGATCGAGCTGACCGTGCGCGCGATCAGCCAAAAAAACGATGTGAACCGGCTGCGCATCAACGTTCCGCCCACGTTCGCGGCTCGCTGGCTCGTGCCGCGTCTCGGCCGTCTGCGCGAGGCGTTCCCCGACCTGGATCTGAGCATCACCACGCGCGTGGAAGATGGCATCACGGATTCGAACCGGCTGGATTGCGCGGTTCGTTTCGGCGATGGTGAATGGAGCAACCTGGAAAGCACCTTGCTGATGCACGAGCGGCATATTGCAGTGGCGGCGCCGGCTTTACTGGACCGCGAAGGCGAGGGCGCGCCTGTGGATTTGAACCGCTACACGCTTTTGCATGTGCTTTCGGGTGAGGACCAGCGCTATTTGACGTGGCAGCACTGGCTGGACGCGGCGCGTGTGGAAGGCGTCGATACGGACGGCGGCCACGAGTTCGACGTGCTCGATTTATCGATACAAGCGGCCGTCGACGGCATGGGCATCACCATTGCCGATCGCCACATGATCGCGGCCGAACTGGCGTCGGGGCAGTTGCGGCAAGTGCTCGACGTGGAGATCGAAGGACGGCAATCGTACTGGTTCGTGCTGCGTCCCGAGCAGCGTGCAAGCGGGACGCAGCGCTTGTTCCAGCAATGGCTTCAGGCCGAAGCGGCGGCGAGCGCCTTGCGTTGAACGAAACCTGGCGTGGTGGCGTCGTCCAGGATCATCTGCGCGGCTTTTTCCGCGACCATCATCACCGGCGCGTTGATGTTGCCGGAGGTGACGTTCGGGAAAATCGACGCATCCACGATCCGCAACGCGTCCAGGCCGTGCACGCGCAAGCGATTGTCCACTACGGCGGTCCGGGCATCCGGTCCCATCGCGCATGAACCGCACAGGTGATAGATCGAGCCGCTGTTCGCGCGGAAATACTCGAGCATGGCGGCGTCGTCGCCATCGGGCACGAGCGGCTCTCCCGGCAATGTTTCTTCCACCGTCACCGCGCGCAACGCATTCGCCTTCATGATGGAACGGATCAGGCGGCTGCCCTGGATCACTTCGTCGATATCCTTTTGCGTCGTCAGGTAGTTCGCGCGGATCAGCGCGGCATCGGCTGGATTCGCGGACGCTATTTCGATAGAACCACGGCTCGTCGGGCGGCACGGATTGAACGCGAGCAGGAAGCCGGGATAGGGTTCGGGCGTGAGTTGCGAGCGGCTCGACTTCGGAATCCGATAGGACAGCGGATTGAAGTAAAGCTGTATGTTCGCGTGTTCGCTAGCGGAATCAGTGCTGAAAAATCCACCCGCCTGGTTCACGCTCATCGCAAGCGGTCCCTTGCGCGTCAGCAAGTATTGCAGCCCGAGTTTCAGCTTGCCCAGAAGCGAACTGAAGTCGCCGTTGAGCGTCGGAATATTCGCTCGATAGTAATAGCTCGCGCACAGGTGATCCTGCAGGTTCTGGCCAACAGCGGCAAGCGCATGCACAACGGGAATGCCGTGGCGCGCAAGCAGTTGCGCCGGGCCGACGCCCGAGAGTTGCAGCAGCTTCGGGGTATCGACCGCGCCCGCGCACAGCAGCACTTCGCGCTTCGCGTTGAAGGTCCGCTTGACGCCGTTCTGGGAAACTTCAACGCCTGTTGCACGGCGTCCGTCGAACATGACGCGCGTGGTCAGCGCGTGATGTTCAATAGTCACATTCGAGCGCTTCAACGCCGGTCCCAGATACCCCACGTTGCTCGATGCACGCTGACCGTTGCGTGTATTCACGTCGTACACGCCCGCGCCTTCAATGTGCGCGCCGTTGAAGTCGTCGTTGCGCGGAAATTTCAGTTCGTCGCAGGCATCGAGAAAATGGCGCGTAATGGGATGAATGCCGTCTTTCATCGATGTCACGTGGATCGGGCCGCTCGAACCGTGCACGGCCGTGTCGCCCGCGGCGTGCGTCTCGAGCTTGCGGAAATACGGCAGCACGTCCTTGTACGACCAGCCCGGGTTGCCGGCCGCGGCCCAGTCGTCGAAATCGCGGGGCGCGCCGCGCACGAAGATCATTGCGTTGATGGAGCCCGAACCGCCTTGCACCTTGCCGCGCGGCGCGTAGATCTTGCGGCCGGCGAGTTCCGCCTCGGGCTCGGAGTAATACATCCAGTTGCAGCCGGGATCGTAGTACGTCTTTGCAAATCCCACGGGTATTTTGAACCAGAAGGAATCGGCCTTGCCGCCGGCTTCGAGAACCAGCACGGAATATTGCCCCGATTCCGACAGCCGTTCCGCCAGGACGCAACCGGCCGATCCGGCGCCCACAATGATGTAGTCGTAAGTCATATCTGGTTGCTCGCCTCAGCCTCTGGCCGGAGAAGAATCCCGTACATCGGCGGGCTTTGACGCCATCTGCAAGTGCAGGCGGTCGCCGGTATAGGGGGAATGCGCGCGCACCACGTCCATGTTCAGTTCCACGCCGAGTCCCGGCGCCTTCGACGGAATGATGTAGCCGTCTTCCCATTTGATCGGCGTCTTCAGGATCTGCGAATGGAAGCCGTCCCACGTGCCGATGCTTTCCTGGATCAGGAAATTGGGCGTGCACGCGGCAAGCTGGATGCTCGCGGCCGCGCCAATGGGACCGTTGTAGAGGTGCGGTGCGATCTGCGCGTAATGGACTTCGGCGAGCGCCGCGATCTTCTTTGCTTCGAGCAGGCCGCCGCAGCGCGCGACGTTCAATTGAAGAATCGATGCCGCGCCCGAGCGCAGCAGCTTGAAGAATTCGTACTTGGTGGTAAGCCGCTCGCCCGCCGCAATCGGAATGCTTGTGTGCCGCGCGACTTGCGCCATGGCGTCTTCCTGGCCAGGAGGAACGGGCTCTTCGAACCACAGCGGATCGTATTTCTCAAGGCGCTGGGCAAGACGAATCGCCGACGATGGAACCATCTGCCCGTGCGTGCCGAACAGCAGGTCGCATCGGTTGCCGACGGCTTCGCGGATGCGCTTGCAGAACGTCTCGCAGCGCTCGAGCACGTCCAGCGAAAGCTGATGTCCGGAATACGCGGTGTACGGCCCAGCCGGGTCGAACTTGACCGCGGTGAAGCCGAGTTCCGCGTTCTTCACGGCGCATTCGGCGGCAAGGTCGACATCGTCGTAATCGTATTCACCCGCGGCGTTCTTCGGATACAGATACGTGTATGAGCGCAGCCGGTCGTTCACCAGACCGCCCATCAGCTCGTACACCGGCTTGTCCGCCGCCTTGCCTATAATGTCCCAGCACGCCATCTCGAGGCCGCTCACGACACCCATCATGGTGAGGTCGGGGCGTTGCGTGAAGCCGCTCGAATAGGCTTCGCGGAAAAAGCGCTCGACGTGGTGCGGATCGTGGTCCTGCAAGTAACGGCCGAAGACGTCGTCGATGATGTGGGCCATCGCTTTCGGATGGAACGTCGCCGAATAGATTTCGCCCACGCCTTCAATCCCGCAAGCCGTTTTCAGTTTCACGAAGATCCAGTACATGCCGCCTAGATGCGGTGGCGGCACGGCTACGAAATGCGTTTCGAGAGAGACGATTTTCATCGGATGGCATCCTTTGTAACGGTCTTGCGCATGCGCATCAGGGCGAGGGCGGCCACGCCGCCGATCACGCTGACCACAGCGATGTAGGAGAAATAGATCTGGTAGCCGGGAAGGCCGGGGAAATGCTCGGTTGTCCAGCCGTTCACCAGTGGCAGGAACACATCGGGCGAGTAACCGATCAGCGAAACCAGGCCGATCGCGAGGCCCGTGATACGCAACGGAATGCCGCAATCGTCGAGCAGCGACCAGTAAAGCCCGCGAATGGCGTACGTCAGGATGCCGATCACCAGCACCACGATTGCGATGACGACAACGCCCACATGCGGGTCGATATGCATTTTCGGCAGCACGGTCAGCGCCACGAGCCCGGCCGCTGCAAGAAACAATGCGCTCGCGAGGACGCCAAGCGTGGAGAAACGATCGCCAAGATACCCGCCGCCTATGCCGCCAATAGGCCGCATCCACAGCTTGAGCGTGGTGAGCGTGCCCGCCATCACCACGGTCATCTTCAGGTCGCCGACCTGCAAGTACGCGGAAAAGCTGTAGGTCGCCCAGAAGATCTGGTATCCGCAGAACACGACGGCCGCCATCAGCCAGAGTTGCGGAATGCGCATGAGCGTGAGGAGATCGCGCCCAAGATTATGTTTCTGCTTGAGGTTGTCGGCGGCTTGCTGACGTTCTTGTGGTGTCGCGGGCGGTTCTTTTACCAGCGCCATCAGCAATCCAAGGCCAATGCAAAACCCCGAATACAGATAAACCACATAACGAAAACCGGTGTTCGTCGGCAGGCCATGTTTTTCGGTCGCGGTGGCGAAGATCACGAGCGCGACGGTTGCGAGCAGCGCTTCGATCAGGCCACGGCCGCCATCGAGCAAACCGAAGAAGCGGCCTTGTTCGTCGCGCCGGGCGATGGTCTTGACGCGCTTGAGAATCGACGCCCAGAAAGTCAGGCCCGTGGTCAATCCCCAGCAGCAGAACACGGCGAACAAGACCGGGAAACTCGGCGCGGTCGAATAGACCAGCCCGAGCGCGCCGGTCGCCATCAGCGAAAAGCAGATCAGGAAACGCGGCGCAATGCGGTCGGCAAGCCAGCCGCTCGGCAAATAACAGAATAGAAAAACGGTGCCGAGTATCGAATACAGATAACCGAGCTGGCTGTTGTCGATATGAAAAAACTCGAGCATCGGGGTCTGATAGACCTGACGCAAATACAGCAGCGGGTAGATCGCGCCGGCGGCAATGACGAGCAGCAGAAGCTGCAGGTAGCGCTGCGAGCTGCTGGGTTCAATGGCTGCCGGCGTGATGCCGGTCAAGGTTTTATCCACAATATGTCTCCTTCAGCGCGCTCGTCAAGGCGCGCCGTTTTTATCGATGTGCAGGGTTGGGGAAATTCAGTACTTCATGACGACGAGGCGCGTCTGGGTGAATTCGAGCATGCCGTGCTTGCCGTCGTCGCCGCCGAGCCCCGAACGTTTCCAGCCGGCGTGGAAGCCCTGGTACGGATCGGCCGGCGTGCGGTTCACGTACAGTTCGCCTGCTTCGATCTCGTTGGCCACGCGCATTACGGTGCGATAGTTCTCCGTATAAAGCACCGACGACAAGCCGTATTGATGATCGTTGGCCATTGCGAGGACTTCGTCGAGCGTGTTGTACGGGATCACCGGCAGCACCGGCCCGAAGATTTCCTCGCGCACGATTTCCATGTCGTGGCGGCAATTGAGCAACAGTGTGGGCGGGTAGAAATAGCCGGCGCAGTCGGGCAACGTGCCGCCGGTCGCGACGCTCGCACCCTCGGCGACCGCGCGCTCGACCATGGCGTGAATGTTTTGTTGGGCAGTGCGGCTCACCAGCGGCCCCATCTTCGATGCGTCCTTTGCCCGGTCGCCGAAACTCACCGCGCTCATTTTCGCGCGCAGCAACTCGACAAAACGATCATGCACGCTCGCGTGGACGTAGACGCGCTCCATCGCGGTACACAACTGCCCGCAATGCGTGGTCTTCGATCCAACAATGGCGCTCGCCGCCGCTTCCAGATCGGCGTCCGGCTCGATGATCGCGGGCGCCTTGCCGCCGAGTTCCAGCGAAGGTTTCGCGATATTCGCCTTGCAGTAATCCAGCACGATGCGCCCCGCGTTCACGCTGCCGGTGAGCGTGATCATGCCAACGGCCGGATGCGTGCAGACTGTGCCCGCGGTCGCGTGGTCCATGGCGAGCACGTTGAAGATGCCGGCGGGCAGGCCCGCTTGCTGCGCGGCTTCGGCGATCTCGAAAGCGGAGGTGGGCGTGTTGTTGCTCGGCCGGACCACGACCGCGTTGCCTGTGATCAGCGCGGGCGCGACCTTGCGCAAGAGCGTGTAGACCGGATAGTTGAACGGGATCAGGCAGGCGACCACGCCAATCGGCTCGCGATGCAGCACGAGGTTTTCATTCGGGGTGTCGCTGGGGATCACTTCGCCTTCTATCCGGCGCGCCCATTCTGCGTGATAGCGGGTGATGTCGGCGGCGTAGCGGGCTTCGTTTTCCGAATCCGCCACGCTCTTGCCCGATTCCAGCGCGAGCGCCGCGCCGATCTGCGGCGCGCGTTCCACGATGGCGTCGGCGAAACGGCGCAAATGTTCGCCACGTTCGATCGCGCTCAGCTTGCGCCACTTTTTCTGCGCCCGGGACGCAGCCTCCACGGCGGCGAGCGCATCGTCATTTGAAGCGAGCGTGACGCGCGCGATGATTTCAGTAGTGGCGGGATTATCGACATCGGCAAACCGATCGGACGATGAGTCGATCAGGCGGCCGTCGATGAAATTTCGGTAGGTGCGCATCGTGATTGCCCGGAAGAAGCGCCGCAGCGGATCCGCGACGTGAATGGCGGTAGTTTTATCGGGCGTGACACTCGGCCACAAGCGATTAAATCTCGACCCGTCCATGCGTAAAACGCACGCGCGGCGCGGACCTTTCCTGCTGCATCGGCGGCCGTGGCGAGCTACCATGCGAAAACCGCAGCCCTCGCTGGACACCTTGATCGTCAAATCAGGAGGAGATTGAACATGCCGCAACACTTCGATGCCATCGTGATCGGGACCGGACAAGGCGGTGCGCCGCTTGCAGTCAAGCTTGCCGGGAGCGGCAAGCGCACGGCGGTGATCGAGCGATCCTTGTTCGGCGGTACGTGCGTGAATGTGGGATGCACGCCGACCAAGACGTATGTGGCAAGCGCCCGCGCGGCGCACGTGGCGCGTCACGCGGCGGATTACGGCGTGATTCTGGCGTGCGGCGTGCGCGTGGATCTGGCGCGGGTCAAGGCGCGCAAGGACGAGGTGATCGGCGAATCGCGCAGCGGCGTGGAGAAGTGGTTGCGGGATACGCCGGGCGTGACTGTGTTCAACGGTCACGGGCGTTTTACCGGGCCGCATTCCATCAGCGTGCAGGGCAACGACGGCCAGCAGCACGAACTTTCGGCCGACGCCATTTTCATCAATACCGGGACGCGGGCAACCGTGCCGGAAATCGAGGGATTGGACAGAATTTCATATCTGACGAATTCCACGATTCTGGAATTGACCGATTTGCCCGACCATCTGGCGATCGTGGGCGGGAGTTATATCGCGCTTGAATTTGCGCAGATGTTCGCGCGCTTCGGCAGCCGGGTGACCGTGCTCGTCAGGGGCGCGCGGGTCCTGGCGCGTGAGGACAAGGACTTCGCGGAGCAAGTGCAGAAGGTCTTGTCGCGCGATGGCGTAGAGTTCCGGTTCAACACCGAGACGTCGAAAGTCGAGGCCGTGGACGACGGCGTGCGGATCTTGCTGAAGGACGGCAAGAGCATCGATGCATCGCATTTGCTGTTCGCCACCGGGCGCACGCCGAACACCGACGACCTTGGACTGGAGCAAGCAGGCATTGTGCCGAATAAGCACGGCTTGGTCGATGTCGACGGCCAGCTTCGCACCAAAACTGAGGGCGTCTGGGCGCTGGGCGACGTCAACGGCCGCGGCGCGTTCACGCATACGTCATACAACGACTACGAAATCATTGCATCGAACGTGGTCGATGGCGAATCGCGCAGCGTCGATTCGCGGATCATGTGCTATGCGGTTTTTGTCGATCCGCCGTTTGCGCGCGTGGGTATGAGCGAAGCCGACGTACGCAAGGACGGCCGTCCCGCGCTGATCGCCACCATGCCGATGTCGCGCGTCGGCCGGGCGCGCGAGCGCGGCGAGACGGATGGATTCATGAAAGTGCTGGTGGACCCGGGAACGAAGAAGATTCTCGGCGCGGCGATACTCGGCATTGAAGGCGACGAAGCAATTCATACGTTCATCGACATCATGAACGCCGATGCGCCGTACACCACGCTTCAGCGCGCAATGCATATTCATCCGACCGTGAGCGAGCTGATTCCTACGTTGTTGGGGATGTTGAAGCCGTTGGTTTGATTCAGCTTCGGCGACGCTTGATGCGTTCTGCGATCGCTGGACTTTGAAGCGAAGCCTGGTATGCGGATCGATCGGCCAACGCGGACGGGTCGCTCGCGGCGATGGCGTTCAATTGTCGTTTCATCGACCGTACCGCGTCCGGTTCGCAGGCACGCAACGCATCGATGTACTCCGTCGTGCACGTTGTCAACTGTTCGGCAGCGACCAGATCGGTCAGAAAGCCGATCCGCAGCATTTCCGGCGCATCGATTGTCATGCCTGTGAGGAACAGCCGCTTGGCCTGCGCAAGTCCAAGTTCACGAATGTAGCGCCGCATGCCGTCCGGGTAATAGTGCAAGCCAATGCGCGCCGCAGGCATGAACATTCGCGACCCTTCAACGCCAATCCGGATATCGCAGCACAGCGCGAGATCCGTCGCGCCGCCGTAGGCGCTGCCATTTAGTGCGCAAATCGTAGGTAGTGGGCACGTTTCGAGTTCGTTCAGCAGGCTTTCGAATGAATCATCGATATTGCCTGCAGCCAGCGCCGCAAGGGTATAGCCGGAACTGAACGTAGCGTTACCGGACCCGGTGATCACAAGTGCGATTGAATCCGCATTGCTTGAGGCATTGGCAACCGATTCCCGCAACCCGGCAATGTCGGCGGGATCGATCCGGTTGTGCTGCGCAACGCGCGTCAGCCGGATCGTCACCACGCCTTCATGGCGCGACCATGAAAATCCTTCGTTCACGCCCGTCTCTGTCATATCGGTTCACCCCGCCGGCGTAACTTCCTTCTTTTTTGCGGCTTCTTCGCTGGCGGCGGCGTCGCGTGTTTCCGGCATGGCCAGCCAAACCAGTGCGACAGCCAGTGCACCCGCGCCCGCAAGTCCGAAAAAGCTCGTGTTCACACCAAATTTGTCGGCGACAAACCCGGCGATCGCCGTACTCAGGGTCGCGCCAATTCCCGCCGCGAGCCCGAAGAAGCCGATACACAGGTTATACCGGCCCTTGCCACCGGCCACGTCGGCTGCGATCAGCGGCAGCATCACGCCGAACACCGCTGCGCTGATACCGTCGAGCATTTGCACCGGCACGAGCAGATAAGGGCTGCTCGCGCTGCTGGCCGCCGCGAACAGCAGCGCACGCAAGGGCAGCGCGGAGAAACCGAGTATCAGCACCGGCCGCCGTCCCCAGCTTTGCGCCTGCCGTCCGACCCACGGCGACAGCCCGGCCACGATAAATTGCGGAACGATAATGCAGGCCGCGATCACCAGTTGAACGTTGTCGCCCATGTGCGCGGTCACTTCGCCGGCGGCGAGATTCAACATCGCCGCGTTCGACAAGTGGAACAGCACCACGCACGCCGCGAACGTCAGCAAACGCGGATCGCGCAGCAAATCGCGCAGGCTTTCGGGGCGCTCGCCGCCCGCCGAACCCAAGGCATCGGCGAGATTCGCGCCTGCTTTCGCCGCCGCCTTTTTCATGCGCGGCACGACGGGCGGCATCTCGTGATGGATCATGTTCAACGCCACGAGCGCCGGCAACGCCAGCGCGGCCGTGAGGAAAAACACCGAGCGCAGCGACAGGTATTCGCCAAACACGCCCATCAAGGCCGCCGTCAGCGCGCTGCCTATGGACGCCCAGCGCGCGTTGCGTCCCAGCCGGTCGCCGAGATCGGCGCGCGAGACGAGGGCGAGCGAGATCGCGGCCATGGCGGGAACGAGCATGCAACTGGCGAACCCGTGCAGCACTTCGGCCGCGAACACGGAGACGAACGTGGGGCTCGCGCCGAGCAGCAGCGCGCTGACAATGATCGCGATGATCGCGGCGGCGGCCGCGCCTTTCTTGTTGCGCAAGGCATCGACGAGCGCGCCGGCTGGCAACTGGCTCGCCATCGCGCTGATCGTGCCGACGCTCAGCATCAGCCCGATCTCGCCCTGTGTCCATTTGTTCGCGGCAAGATAGGACGCGATGAAAGGCCCAAAACCTGTCTGCACATTCGCGACGAAAAAGTTCAGCCAATCCAGCGCGCGCAGACTTCGTGCAGTAACCATATTTCAGATCGTCCTCATTGTTTCGAGGGCCGTGCGGCGGATGCTGCAGCCGACACCGGACCCGAGGACGTTGAAGCCGGCACCGCCGCCGATGCCGATGCAGCTTCCGGCGCCGACGCCGCAGCTGGCTCCGCTGGCGGAACGACCGGCGAGACGATCTTGATCGGCTGATCGGGCGAATACGTGGGCGCTGCCTTGATCTGTGTATCGGTGAAATCGAGTTGCAATTGCAGCACCTTGTTGCGCGAAATCACATGCAGGTCCGGCCAGTTGGCCGCGACTTGCCGCTTGTCGCCAGCGAGGGAATCCGAGAGATCGATCACGAGCGCCTGCGGCTGCGCCTGTGAATCGATCAGCACGTCGACCACCCGGCCCATGCGCGCGCCGCTTTTCTGCGTGACGTTCGAATCGACAAGCTGCGCGAGGGACGGCGGGATATCGGCGACCGACCCGGGTTTTGGCGGGGCTTCCGGCTTGGCCTTGCCGTTCGCCGGCGCGGGCATCACGAACGTGACGGGCGCTTTCTTGTCCAGCGGATTGAAGCGGAACGCGCTCCACGGGAACGTGACCTTGCGGTCGCCCACGCCGAGGAAGCCCGACAGGTTCACGACCATGAGCCGGGGTTTGGCCGTGGCATCCACATACATGTCCACCGCCCGGCCGACGACCTTGCCGTCGCGCTGGATCTCGGTGTCGAGCAGGCCATGAATCTGTTCGTGCTGCAGGATGCGCGTGGTGAGAAGCGGCGGCGGAGCCGGCGGCGCTTTCTCTTCCACGGGCGGAGGCGGAGGCGGCGGCGGTTTCTTGGGCACGACAACACGGCGCTTCGGTTTCGGACGCGGCGCTTTTTGCTCGGCC
Source organism: Caballeronia sordidicola (assembly GCF_001544455.2). GTDB lineage: Bacteria > Pseudomonadota > Gammaproteobacteria > Burkholderiales > Burkholderiaceae > Caballeronia > Caballeronia sordidicola. The sequence continues at coordinate 72,949 of NZ_FCOC02000008.1, read as the reverse complement.
GGCGGTTGCGCGACGACCGGCGCGGAGGCTGGCTCCTCTTCCGGTTCCACGACTTCGGGCTCGCTTGCCGGCTGCGGCGTCGACAAATCGATGATCGGCGCGGCCGGTTGTGTCGGGAACAGGCTGCATCCGGACATGACCGAGAGAACCGCCAGGCCGATCAGGATCGCAAGCGTCCTGGCCATCGTGCGCCAGCGCCAGTCGTACGCTCGAAGCGGGAAACCGCCCCGCGGGAAGCCGCCACTCATCACAAGAGCTCCATGTTGCCGGATCACCTTCAAAGAATCGTGCGCCGCCGATGGGAGGACTCGATGGCGCGGGGTTATCGGTTTTTACTTCGGTTTTACTGCCGTTGTGTTGGTGCTAATCAAACGCCCGGCGGCCGCGATTTCGCTTCGGTTGCCTGGGCGAGACGCGCGACGGTGTCGGGGGCGCCCATTTTCGCGGCGGCGTCGCGTGCGGTAAAGCCGTTTGCGTCGCGGGCGTCCGGATTCGCGCCGTGCTCGATCAGGAATTCGACCATTTCCACGCGATTGAACATGGCCGCGATCATCAGCGCCGTGCGGCCGTCGGGCGATGCGCCTTCCACGTCGGCGCCATGTTCGAGCAACGCTTCGATAACCGGCTTGTAACCCTTGAACGCCGCGCCTGCAATCGGCGTCTGGCCGTTGTCGTTGCGCAGGTTCGGATCGGCTTTATGCTTAAGCAGCACGCGCACGGCGTCGGCGTGTCCGTGGTAGCTCGCGAGCATGACGAGCGTGTCGCCCTTGTCATTGCGCATGTTCGGCGGCAAGCCCTTGTGCAGCAGCGCGTCGAGCATGGCGGCGTCGCCGCGGCGGGCGGTATCGAAGACTTCGGCGGCGAAGTTGATGAGCTCTTCGCTCATGGTCTCAGAGCTTGGGTTTTGCTCGCCTGAACGGGAATCGGGTTGCTCGGGATTCATGAAAGGCTCCATGGAGTGAGATGGACCGGGACGGCCGGCATTCGCGTTTCCTGCGATATGGCGATCCGCTTCGCCCACGGCAGGCCGGTCTCCGGCGTTTCAAGTACGAGTGTCCAGCGCCGGCCAAGTGCGTCAGGATACACAGGTTTGATTGAGGGCCGCACGAAGAAGCAGGATTCGGGCCTCCCCAAAGCCGGCTGTTCCTGAGCCCGCCGTATGAGGCGTGGCGCCGCTCTGCATCTTCGCTTGACCCGCGCAAACGGTGCGCTTACGCTCGCCAACACTTCATCTGGAGACGCGTTGTGAGTTCCGATAATTCCGGCACGCCTGATACCTCGCGCCGCGTTGCGCCCGCTGCCACGCGTAATCGCGACGTGATCCGCGATGTCCTCGTGCGCGTGTTGCCGAAGACCGGCATTGTGCTCGAAATCGCGAGCGGCACCGGGCAGCACGCGGTGCACGTTGCGGCCGCGCTGCCGGGCATCACGTGGCAGCCAAGCGACCCGGACGCGGCGTCGCGCGCGTCCATCGATGCATGGCGGGCTCATGCCGCGCTCGCCAACCTGAACCCGCCGATCGAGCTGGATGTATGCGCCAGCCCATGGCCCGTGCCGGATTCGCTTGCGGCAATCGTCTGCATCAACATGATCCACATCGCGCCGTGGGCTGCGGCCGAAGCGCTGTTCCGGGGCGCAGGCGAGCGGCTGACCAACGACGGCGTCCTGTTCCTCTATGGTCCTTACAAACGCGAGGGCACGCACACGGCGCCGTCCAACGAAGCCTTCGATACCCAGCTTCGCGCGACCCATCCCGAATGGGGGGTGCGCAATATGGAGGACGTCGTGGAGCTGGGAAGGCGGGCAGGCTTGCTGATGGAAGAAGTCGTGCCCATGCCCGCCAACAACTTCAGCCTGGTATTCAGGCGCGCGCGGATCTAGCCAGGATGCCGGCCGGGCTTGCCGGCGGCGCTTCGCAAAAGCGCTGTATTTTCCGGTCCGATGCCCGCCCCGCAGGCCTTCGCCGAACTTTCAGCGCTGCGCCTTTGCGCCTTAAATGGCCTCTCGCGTGTAGACTGCGTGAGACCCGTTGGTTACGCCGTCTCCCCAAAAACATTTTTTCGCCAGTTTCGGCGGTTTTCCGCCGATTTTCGCCGATACCCTCAAGCGGAGGCATCGTACATGCATGTAGCGCTGCAGCAGGACGCCGTCACGAGCGGCACGCCTGCCGAACATCCTCAAACCCCGCCGCGCGATCTGCGCCGCGTCGATATTCATCCCGATCACTGGTATCCCGTCGCGTGGTCGCGCGAAGTCAAGCGTGGTAAAGCGCATGGCGTGAAGTTCGCGGGCGAACCGGTCGTGCTGGTCCGTACCGAAAGCGACAAGGTGTTTGCGCTCGAAGACCGCTGCGCGCATCGGCAGGTGCCGCTGCATGCGGGGGTCGTCGACGGCGAATCCATCCGGTGCTGTTATCACGGCTGGACCTACGACTGCTCGGGCAAGTGCATCGACGTGCCTTATCTAGGGCGCGAGCGTCTGCCCAACGGCGTGCGCTCGTACCCGTGCCGCGAAGAAGCCGGCCTGATCTTCATCTTCCCGGGCGATCCATTGCTCGCTGAAACCGTGCCGTTCCCGGCGCTGGGTTCTGTCGGCGATAAAGCCTATAAAACCCGCCGCTTCGGCCGCGAGGTGAAGTGCCACTACACCTTCATGCACGAGAACCTGATGGACATGAACCATCAGTTCCTGCATCGCAAGCAGATGGGCCAGATGAAGGCGCGTTCGGTCGGGCGCAGCCGGGGCGCGGACTGGGTGGAGGTGAATTACACGTTCGCGCGCGAAGAGGGCAAGCAGCCGATTGGCGAAGCGCTCGTGTTCAGCCAGAAACGTGGCACCAAGCCCGACGACAACAACAAGGACGTAATGACGATCCGCACGGAATATCCGTACCAGACGCTCCGGATCCGTACCAAGGACCAGACGATGGTGATGGATCTGTGGATTGCATACGTGCCGCTCGACGCCGAGCAGCGCACGAACCGCACGTTCGGTCTGCTGTCCATCCGGCGGCCGAAGATTCCGGGCATTCTCGATGCCGCGTGGCCATTGCTGGTGTGGTTCACCGAGCGTATCTTCAAGGAAGACCGGTGGATCGTGGAACGCGAGCAGGAAGCGCACGACAGGCAGGGCGCCGATCATAATCACGAGGTGTTTCCGGTCATTCTCGAACTGCGTTCGCTCTTGACGGAATGCGGCGCGCCGGTTCGCGAACCTGCGGTGGAACGTCGCGTGCATAGGATCCAGCCGATCCAGCCGGCAAGCGACTGATATTGTATGTAGCAGCAGAGAATCATGTACCAACCAAAGAGGCCGATCATCATGGAACCCAACCCGACAGAAGACCGCGGCACGCCTGTCAATGCTTCAGTCAGCGCGACCGAGCCGCCCGAGCAGGATCACTTCGACGCAGCGATCAGCCACGTCGACAGTTCCTACTCATCGGGCGTCCTGGCCGCCAAGGCTGCAAAGGGCATTCTATATAGCGTGATCGAAACGCTTGGAACGCTTGTTGGCGATCCGGATCTGCCCGAGCACGCGCGCTCCGGCTATCAGGCGCTGCTCGTGAGCGCCGAAGAACTGCGTTCACGGATCGATTGACACAGGCCGTAGCCAGCCCGGGCCATAACCCGGGTAAGATTCAAGACCAACCACGGAGCACATTATGAGCAAAGCCCAGGACGCGAAGAAAACCGAGAAAAAGGTCGCCCTTAAATCGCCTAAAGAAAAGAAAGAAGCAAAGAAGCTGAAGAAGGAGGCGAGCAAGCGGCAATAGGCGCAATGACGTTTTGCATTGAGCAACGTCGGTAAGGTCAAGCAGGATTTTGCCGCTGGTTCGAATTGAAGCTTCCGGCATGAAACTCCCGGCATTACGTTGTTGCAGTACATCTGTTCCAGCGGCCCGCTTTCACGCGGGCCGTTTGCATTTAGCTGTACGCCTGCGAGGCACCAAGTCAACGCCACGCTGAATCGTGAATTTCTGTATGATAATGATTCTCAATAACGTGCCCGAAATCTGTTTGTTCGTCTTGGGCAGCTAAATCGCGCTTTCTTTCGATGCATGACCTCTTCATGCCGGCATCCGTTTTGTTCGCGATCGCCGGCTCCCTGTTGTTTTATCTCGCGGCCCCCGGGCAGCGATGGTTGCGCGCACCGCTCGCGCCCCGGCCTTGCAGGACGCTCGCGACTGTGTTCGTGAGCACGGCGTTCGTGATCGGCGCGAAAGGGCTGAATCCGGCGACATCGCTTGCCGTGGTTTTCACCGCGGTCATGGCATGTCTCACGGCGTGTCCGTTCATCGGCGTGCTGCTTGCGCGGTCGCGATTGCAGGGCGCTTCGCGGTGAGTTCGAAGGCAGGCAAATCCGGGCGCGACCGCGAAAATCTGTCGCGCGACTGGACGCTCAAGACGCTTGCGGGCGTTATCGGCGGATTTGGGATCGGGATTGCCGCGAGCGGGTTGCTCGCCTGTCTCACGCCCGGTCCGCTCGATGCACAAAACAAATTCCAGGTCGCGATGTGGCTCGTGCCACCGGTATGGATCGGCGTGATGAGCGCGAGCTTCGTGTTTCGCAGCGGCCTGCGCGCGTGGCTCTGGCTTGGCGGCGCCAATGCATTCGGTTTTGCGATGTTCGCGCTGGCCCGTCACTTTTTGTCGGCTCACTGAGAAAGCATGCGCAGCGACGTCATTCGCGTCTACAAGACGGTTCATACGTGGACGGGCATTGTTGCCGGTCTCGCGCTTTTTATCGCGTTCTATGCGGGCGCGGTGACCATGTTCAAGGACACGCTCGACGCATGGGTCACGCCGCCCGCCGCCAACACGCAGGTCTTTCCCTTGACGCAGGCATCTTCGGTGATAGAACAGACGCTGGCTTCTTTTCCCGACGCGCGGCGGCAGTTCACCTTGCGGCTCGAACCCGAGGGACAAGCGAGTTTATCGTGGCGTGCAAGGGGCAAGGCGCAGCGTATTTCCGCCACGCTCGATACTGCGGGCAAGCTTCGGACACAAACCCGTGGGCTCTCGGACGCGGCGCGTTTTATCGATATCCTGCACATGACGGCCGGCATTCCCGGCGGTTTCAGCGTTGGCATGGGCGTGATGGGCGTGGTGTCGCTGGTGTACGGGCTCGCGCTGGTGTCGGGCGTGATCGTGCTGTTGCCGAGCCTGATCAAGGATCTGTTCGTCGTGCGCGTGGGCAGGAACCTCAAGCGGATGTGGCTTGATGCGCATAACGTCGTTGGCATCCTGAGCCTGCCGTTTCATGTGGTGATGGCGCTATCGGTCGTCGCGTTCGGATTGAACGACTACATCTTTCCGGTGCAGGACCGCGTGATCTACGGCGGCACGCTCGATGCCACCAGGCAAGCGCAGAACCCGTATTTTGCGAAGGCGCCGGTCGAGCCGGGCGTCGACCCCACAAGGCTGCTTGCGCCCGGGCAAATTCTCGCCGCCGTGAAACAGCGCGCGCCTGCGTTCGAGCCTCGCGAACTGAGTTATCGGGGAGCAGGGGAACCCGGCGCCACCGTGTTCGTGGCCGGCGATGATCCGCGTTATCTCGCGCGCAGCGGCGGCTTCGCGTTGCTCGATCCCGTTTCCGGCCGTTTCCTGAATGCGCAATTTCTTCCCGGCGCTGATGGCACCGCGTGGTCCGCGGCCACCAGTGCATTTTTCGCGCTGCATTTTGGCAGCTATGGCGGCGAAACGATTCAATGGGCGTATTTGTTCCTGGGGCTCGGCGGCGCGTTCCTGTTTTACTCGGGCAACCTGTTGTGGATCGAGAGCCGTCGCAAGGCCGAGCGTCGCGGGGAAAGCGGCGTGGTGAAGCAACGGCCATCCACTTATTTCATGGCCGCGCTGACGGTGGGCGTGACGCTCGGTTGCATGGCCGGGATCTCCGCGACACTCGCCGCCGGGAAATTGCTGAGCGGGCGCGTCGCGGATCTGCCTGCGTGGCATGCACGGATCTATTACACGGTTTTTCTGGCGAGCATTGGCTGGGCGTTCCTGCGGGGCGCTGCGCGTGGATCGGTCGAATTGCTGGCGCTGACGATCTGCGCCACCTTGCTCGTGCCGGCGGCATCGGTTATTGGATGGCTGGTTCCATCGACGGGAATGTGGTTCGATTCCGCGACCGTTGGCGTCGATATCTGTGCGCTGATTGCAGCGGGCTGCTTCGGATGGATGCTGCGGGTAACGGCGCGGCGTGTCGCGACGGGTGGGCGGGATAGCGTTTGGGGACGCCCTCTCCACGGCACGTGAAGAGCATGATCCGGACGCAAAAAGGCGCCGATGAAACTTCCATCGGCGCCTTTGTTTTACAACACCACGTCCTTGTTAAAAGTCCGTTGTCATCGAGAACAGGAACGTGCGTGGTGCACCTTGGGTCAGGTATCCCTGGCCCGACGTGGAGGCCGATTCCCAGTAGGCCTTGTTCGCCACGTTCAGCACGCTGATCCGGAAGGTCGTGTTCTTGTGGAACACGTTGGTCGCATAGCGCGCGCCGAGGTCGAAACGATTCCACGATGAAATCGATGCGGTGTTGGCAACGTCGAAGTATTGCTTGCCCGTGTGGAGATACCGTGCGGTCACGGTCAGGCCGGGCACCATCGGAATGTCGTACTCCGCGCCGAGGTTGAACAGGAACGCGGGCACGCCAGTAGGACGATTGCCGTCGGTCAGGCCGCCAGCGGTATTGAGCAATTCGGCCTGGATGTAGGACGCACCTGCCAGCAAGCGCACGCCTTGCATCGGTTCGCCCGTGATGGATGCTTCCAGCCCGCGATGCCGCTCGCGCCCGTTCGCCGCGAAGATATTGTCGGCGTTGGTGTACGCGGTCGGCTCTTCGATCTGATACGCCGAAAACGTCGAACCAAAGTGGTTCGTGTCGTATTTCACGCCGACCTCATATTGTTTCGAGCGCGACGGTGCGAGATTCGTGCCGAAGTTTGCTGCCGTCGATGGCGCCGGTTGTCCCTGAGCCAGCGCTTCGCTGCGATTGGCGAAGAACGCGACGTTTTGCCACGGTTTGACTACGAGTCCGAGAATCGGCGTGGTGATGGAGTCGTTGTATGACGACGTGAGATTGCCAGTGCCTGTGTCGTAGTTGTTCTGGTGCAACTCCTGGCGTCGGGCGCCAAGCGTGAACAGCACACGATCGTTGAGAAAGCCGAGCGTGTCCGATACCGCCACGCTGCGGATCAGCACGCGGTCCGTCACGAACGGATCCGCGAAATTGCCGACCGGGCTTGCGGACGGGCGCGGCACCTGAGGCGTGTTGTAGAGGTCGGTATTGAAGGTGCTGGAGAAATCGAAGGCCGAGCGGTCTTCAATACTTGTGAGCGACCCGCCTAAGGTCACGAAGTGCGAGACAGGACCGGTATTGAACCGTCCGTGCACGCCGCCTTCGGTTGAGTAGGCGTCGGTCTTGCGCGGAACGCCCAAGCGATATGCCGTCGTCAACCCTGTATCGCCGTTGAAATTCGGCGACGAGTAATCGCCATGCTCGTTCGCGTGATGCACGCCGCCTGCCACATACGCGGTCCATCCCGGCATGAAGTCGTATTCGGCGCGCGCAATGCCAACCGTGTCTTCGAGCGCGGTGAATGACCACGGTTGCGCGTAGTTATGCGTCGCCGACGGAACCGCCGGGATCACAATGTCGGTACCGCTCAGATTGACCGTGGGGCGCGCTTCGTTGGCGCGTTCGCGCTGGTAGAGGAAGTCACCGTAAAGACGCAATTTGTCGCCACGATAATCCAGCGAAACCGACGTCGCGGTACTGCGCCTGTGCTCGTCGTCGACACTGGTTTCGCCATCGCGCACAAAACTGTTCACGCGAACACCGAACTGGCCTTCGCTGCCGAAGCGGCGGCCCACATCCACGTGCGTGCCGAGTTCGCCCGACGCCGTTCCCTCCACCGTCACGCGTGTCAGGGGTTTATCGTCGGCGCGTTTCAATTGCAGGTTCACACCGCCGCCAATGGACGATCCGGTCGGCGACGCGCCGTTCAGAAAAGCGTTGGCGCCCTTGAACACATCCACGCGTTCCAGCGTTTCCGTGGCCACGAGTTGACGTGGGGTGATGCCGTAGAGCCCGTTGAGCGAGATGTCGTCGCCGTTCAACTGGAAACCACGGATAACGAACACTTGCGACTGGTTACCGAAACCGAGGCTGGAGCGAACGGACGGATCGTTGTCGAGCACATCGGCAAGCGTTCGCGCCTGCTGGTCCTCGATCAGCTTCGACGTGTACGTGGTCATGCTGAATGGCACGTCAATCATCTTCTGGTCACCCAGCACGCCAAAGCTCGCGCCGCGCGCGACCTGACCGCCACTGTATGTCGGTGCGAAATCGCCGGGCAGCGCTTCCGCGGTTCCCTGTACCTTCACCGCGGGCAAGGTTTTGTCGGCGGCGTCGGCCGTGCCGTTGCTTTGTGCATGCGCACTCCCCGCAACACCCGCAATACCGGCGACACCCATGGCAAGCGGCACTGCCGCGCGGAGGAAAACGTGACGGACGGCAGCGGACATCGGCCGGACGCGAAGCGATTGCTGTTTGATTGGAAGCATCGAAGGAGTGCAGTAGCGAAGTGGTCGTGATTTCGCCCCGTCGATCCATCAGGCGGCGATGGGCAACGGAACGGTGCTTTGTAGTGGGGTAATGTCTGGACTTGCGAGTTTGGACTTACAACTGGACAACAAGAACTGACAACCGCGCGAATTATACACGAATGCGAATCGTTATCATTTGTGCCACCAAAAAAACGACACAAATGATAACGAGGTGTGGCGGAAAGTTTTTTTGGGCGTTAGGACATCGGTCCGGTGGCGCAACGCGTGCTTACGCGTCGCCGACCCACCGTTCCTCCGACGCCTTCAAATGCGAGCGAATCGCTGCCTGCGCAGCGATCGGATCGCGCGCTTCGAGCGACCTGAGAATCCGTTCATGCTCGGATAACGCGACGCCCCAGGTCGTGATGTTCTCCGAAAGCACACTGGCTTTGGCCGCGATAGGATCGTTGCGACCGTCGAACAATTCGCCCACGAGCCGCGTCAGTACGGAATTCCCGGCAATCTCGGCAATCGTCATATGGAACTGGCGATCGGGTTCCAACGGTGAACGGCCCGCTGCGATCAGTTCACGCATGATATCCAGGCTTTTCTGCAGCTTGGCCGTGCCATCGGACGTGAGCCGCGTGCAAGCCAGCACGATCACCGATCCTTCAATCGCCGCGCGCGCCTGCATGAGTTCGGTTGGACTTTCTCCCATGGCGGTGAGGGGCGACGTTTCGTTTCCGCCATCGCAGACGTAGACACCCGAGCCCATCCGGATCTCGACCTGTCCGCGAATTTCCAGCGCGATCAACGCTTCGCGCAGCGAGGGACGCGATACCCCGAGTTGCTGCGCCAGTTCACGTTCCGGCGGCAGCCGTGTGCCGGCCTGGAAACTGCCATGGCGGATCAGCGTATTGATCTGATCGGCGATGGACTGATATAGCCGCCGTGTCTCAACGGGTTTGACGAGTGATGTCATGGGACTCGGATGCGTAACGCGAAACGTGTAAGGTGGCTTGACCAATTCGCGTCAGCATCGCCTGAGGCGTATGTCGTTGGATATAAGGGTAAATACCTCGATTCCAGCGCAGGCATAACGCCATTATCATTAGCAGCAGGTCAGGCCGCCTCTTCAAACACTAAATTGGCTTGACCACTTTGACTGCAGGATCGACTTACATCGAGGAGACACAAGCCGATGCATCCGTCCCAATCAGTCTCGCGGGCCGTGCAATGAACATGACGGCCGAACCGCGTGTCGTGCCGGACCACGGGCCCGCGCATCGCGCATCAGCGGAATCCTTGCTGCGTCTGAGCGGCGTGGGCAAGCGCTTTCCCGGCGTGATCGCGCTGCAGAACGTCAGCTTCGACGTTCGCGCGGGCGAAGTCCATGCCATTTGCGGCGAAAACGGCGCGGGTAAATCGACGCTGATGAAAATTGTCAGCGGCCAATACCGGCCGGATGAAGGCGAGATCTATCTCGATGGCCGCGTGCAGCACTTCGCTTCCACGCTCGATGCGCAAGCCGCCGGCATCGCGATCATTCATCAGGAACTGAACCTGATTCCGCATTTGTCGATCGCTGAAAACATCTTCTTGGCGCGCGAGCCGAAGCGCGGATTGTTTATCGATCGCGCTCGTCTTGCCGCCGATTCGCAAGCTGCGCTTGACCGGATCGGCTTGCCGCTCAAGCCGCGCACGCTGGTGGGGGCGCTGTCGGTCGCGCAGCAGCAGATGATCGAGATTGCCAAGGCGCTGTCGCTGAACGCGCGGCTTCTGATCATGGACGAACCTACGTCGTCGCTGACCGAATCCGAGACGGTGCACCTGTTTCGGATCATCAAGGAACTGCGCCAGTCGGGCGTGGGGATTGTGTATATCTCGCACCGGCTGGACGAGCTTGCGGAGATCGCCGACCGCGTGACCGTGCTGCGCGATGGCCGCACGATTTCCACCGACGACTTTGCCGCCACGACCATTGAACAAGTGGTGTCGCATATGGTCGGCCGCGCTCTGGACGACGTTTTCCCCGAACGCAAATCGCAGCCTTCCAGCGACGTCCTGCTGAGCGTCAACGGACTCAAGCGCCGCGAAGTGTTCGGGCCGGTGAGCTTCGAATTGCGTCGCGGCGAGATCCTGGGCTTTGCAGGCTTGATGGGATCGGGCCGGACGGAAGTGGCGCGCGCGGTGTTCGGCGCCGATCCGGTGGACGCGGGCGACGTTCATCTGGGCGGCGAGCGCTTGTCGATTCATTCGCCTATCGATGCAATCCGCAACGGCATTGCCTATCTCTCGGAAGACCGCAAGGGCAATGGCCTCGCGCTGCAGATGACGGTGGCAAAGAACATCACGCTCGCGAACGTGGAAGCGGTGTCGGGCGCGGGCGGATTTATCCGCTTCGAGGAAGAAGGGAAGGTCGCGCGCAAATATATCGATGCGCTCGGCATCCGCACGCCGGGCGCCAACCAGATCACGCGCAATCTGTCGGGCGGCAATCAGCAGAAAGTGGTGATCAGCAAATGGCTGTTCCGTGAATCGAAAATTCTTTTCTTCGACGAACCCACGCGCGGCATCGACGTTGGCGCGAAATACGCCATCTACGAACTCATGGACCGGCTCGCGGCCCAGGGCATTGGCGTTGTATTGATCAGTTCCGAGTTGCCCGAAATCATGGGCATGACCGACCGCGTGGCCGTGTTCCACGAAGGCGAAATAGCGGGCGTGCTCGAAACCCGCAACACCAATCAGGAAGAAATCATGCACTACGCATCAGGACGGACGACCCATGCTTGAGATGACTACCGATCCCGCTCATGCCGATCGCGCACGCGCTCGTGAACGCCGGCGCGACCTGATACAGAAGTTCGCCGCGCTCGGCAGCCTGGTGATGCTCGTGGTCGTGTTCTCCGCGACGAGCAACGCGTTCATGTCTCTGGGCAACGGCATGACGGTCGCGCTGCAGGTGACGTCGATTGCGTATCTCGGGCTCGGTGCTACGTGCGTGATCATTACCGGTGGTATCGACCTGTCGGTGGGTTCCGTGCTGGCGCTGTCCGGCGTGGCCGCCGCGCTGCTCGTGAAGGCGGGCGTTCCGGTGCCCGTTGGCATGCTGGGCGGCGTGATCGTCGGGGCGATTTGCGGCGCGTTCAACGGCATATTCGTCACGCGCATGGGCTTGCCGCCGTTTATCGCGACGTTGGGGATGATGCTTGTCGCGCGTGGACTTGCGCTGCAGATTACCGGCGCGCGGCCGGTATCGGGTCTCGGCGATTCGTTTGCCGAACTCGGCAACGGGTCGCTGTTCCGCATCGTCCGGATGGGTTCGGATGGTTTTCCCGACGTGGTCTTTCCCGGCATTCCGTATCCGGTGATCATCATGGTCGTGCTCGCCGTTCTGGTGGCGATCATGCTCAGCCGCACGTCGCTGGGACGGCATATCTACGCGGTTGGATCGAATGCGGAAGCGGCGCGTTTGTCGGGCGTGAACGTGAATCGCGTGAAGCTTTTCACCTACGTGTTGTCCGGTGCGTTGGCGGGTCTGACCGGCTGCGTGCTGATGTCGCGGCTCGTGACCGCGCAGCCGAACGAAGGCGTGATGTACGAACTCGATGCCATCGCCAGCGCGGTGATCGGCGGAACGTCGCTGATGGGCGGCGTGGGCACGATCTCGGGGACGGCCATTGGCGCGTTCGTGATCGGCATCTTGCGCAATGGATTGAACATGAACGGCGTATCGAGTTTCATCCAGCAGATCATCATTGGCCTCGTGATTCTGGGCACGGTTTGGATCGACCAGATTCGAAACCGGCGATGAGTTTTATCGAGCGTGAAGGAATCCGAAGCGTTCGACGAGCACCAAGTGAAGCGGGCCGAAGAGGTCTTATAAAACCAAAGGAGCGAGACATGAAACTGACCATGAAACTGACAAGCAAGGCAATGTTTGCCGCCGTGCTGACTGTTGCCGCGAGCACGGCCTTTGCCGCAGGCGGCGAGATCGCGGTGATCGTGAAGAGCGCCGATTCGAACTACTGGCAGAACGTCAACAAGGGCGCGACTGCGGCCATGGCCAAGGAGAAGGGCTACACCATGACCTTCCAGGGGCCGGCCGCCGAGTCGGACATCGCAGCCGAAGTGAACATGGTCGAGAACGCGGTGAACCGTAAGGTCTCGGGCATCGTGCTGGCCGCTTCCGATCCCGACGCGCTCGTGCCGGCTGTCAAGAAGGCCTGGGAGGCGCATATCCCGGTGGTGATCATCGACTCGGCGTTGTCCGATTCGGGCAAACAGTATTACCAGGCTTTCCTTTCCACCGACAACGCCAAGGCTGGCGAGTTGTGCGCCCAGGCCCTGATTGCGAAGGTTGGGCAGACGGGCAAGATCGCGCTGATGTCGTACGTGGCCGGCGCGGGTTCGGAAGCCGCGCGCGTTGGCGGATTCCGCAAGTACCTGGAGGCGCATTCGAAGCTGACCGTGGTGGGTCCGTTCTACTCGCAATCGCAAATGGCGAACGCGTTGAACCAGACCACTGACGTGCTTGCCGCGAACCCCGACCTCAAGGGCATTTTCGGTGCGAACGAACCGACCGCCGTTGGCATGGGCCGCGCGCTGGCGCAGTCGGGCAAGGCCGGAAAGATCGTGGCCATCGGTTTCGATGGCAATCAGGATCTGCAGAACTTCGTGAAGGACGGCACGATCCAGGCGATCGCCGTGCAGGGTTCCTATCAGATGGGCTACAAAGGAATCGAAACGGTGGTCGGCGTGATCGAGAAGAAATCGCCGCCGAAATTCGTCGATACAGGCGTGGTCATGGTCGACAAAGGCAACATCGATCAGCCGGTCGCGAAGAACGTGCTGTATTGACGTTTCCGGCAGCGCGGCGATGCGGAAGCACCTTCCGCATCGTCAGAAAATAAAGTTAGTGAAAACAACGAAAGTAGGAGACTGAAACCGAGATTTTCCAGAGCCTGAACTGAATATGCAAGGCAGAATAAGCATTAGCAGCTAATTGACATGGCTACAAAACGTAGTCAAGATAACGTTAATTAGAAGCTTGGCGTGGTCGCGGCGTATCTTTCGCACGACGAATTCGCTCGTTCAGGCAATACCTGGGGACTCGGGTCATGGAGACGTATTACCTTGCCATCGACGTTGGCACGGGCAGTGTCCGCGCTGCCCTCGTCAATGGACGTGGAACAATTGTGAAGATGGCCGCGCGCGAGCACGAGCAGATCGTGCCCCGTTACGGCTGGTCCGAACAACGCCCGGCGGACTGGTGGCAAGGCGCTGCCGGCGCCATTCGCGAAGTGCTTGAAAGCGTCCCGAACGCCGCTGCGAACATTGCTGCTGTCTGCGCATGCGGCCAGATGCACGGCACGGTCCTGATCGATGCCGACGGCCGGCTCACCCGCGAAACCGCGCCGCTCTGGAACGACAAACGCACGCTCGCCCAAGTCGAAGCCTTCCGGGCCCGCAACGCATCCACTTCATATCTTCCGCTGACGGCGAACCCCGCGACGCCCGCGTGGCCCGGTTTCAAGCTGCAATGGCTCAAGCAGAACGAACCCGAGGCGTACGAGCGCGCCGCGACCGTGTTCATGTCAAAGGATTACATCAATTTCCGGCTGACCGGCGAACGCGCGTGGGACTGGAGCGACGCATCCACGAGCTTCCTGATGGACCCGCAAACGCGGACCTGGTCCCGGCCGATGCTCGATGCGCTCGGCCTCGATATCGGCAAGTTTCCGCCCATCCGCTCGCCGCAGGAAATCCTTGGAAGCGTCACGGCGAACGCCGCCGAAGCAACCGGCTTGCGTGAAGGCACGCCGGTGCTCGTCGGCGGCGCGGATTATCCGCTGTCCGTGCTCGGTTCGGGAGTGTACGCGCCCGGTCTCGGGTCGGACATCACTGGTACGTCGTCCATCATTACCGTGATCGCCGATACCCCCATGCTTCATCCGGAAGTATCGAACGTGGCGACCGCCGAAGGGCTTTGGGGACGCTTCATGCTGCTCGACTCAGGCGGCGACGCCGTGCGCTGGGCGCGTCGCGCGTTTCACGAAAACGCGTTGAGCTACGAAGCCGTCGCGCAAAAGGCGGCCGAAGCGCCGGTCGGCTCCGAAGGCCTTTTTTTCCTGCCGTATCTCACCGGCGAACGTCTCGGCGAGCACTCGAATTCGCGGGCGCAATTCTTTGGCATCGGCGCGAAACATGGCGCGGCGCATCTGCATCGGGCGGTGTTGGAAGGGGTCGCGTTCGGCGTGCGACGGCACATTGGCGTGATCGAATCGGCGGGCGTGCGCATGGAGCGGCTCGTTGCCGCGAGCGGCGGGGCGAAGGCGGCGCTGTGGCTCGACATCAAGGCGAGCATGTATCGAACCCCGATTCTCGTACCGGCGCAAGTGGAGTGCGGCGTGATGGGCTGCGCGATTCTGGCGGCCACCGCGCACGGCCAGTTTGCGCGCGTGGCCGACGCCGTTGCAGCCTTCGTGCAGTTCGAGCGGGAGGTCCAGCCGGACCCGAGCGCGAGCGACATCTACGACCGGATGATGCCAATCTTCGAGCGGCTCTACGCGAGTTCGCAACAGTTCTATGACGACCTCGATCGTCTTGCCGAGATCCATGCATGACGCGCGCAATCAAGGCAGTTCTATGGGACATGGACGGTACGCTCGCCGACAGCGAAGCGCTGCATCTGGACACGCTCGTCGCCGTGCTGAAGCAGCACGGACTGGAGGCAGACGACGACCTGCACGCATCGATATTCGGCAAGACCGGACGCGAGGTTCATCGCTATTGCAGTACGCGTTTCGGCATCGATTTCGACTACGGTCAATGGTCCATGACGCGCGCACGCCACTACGTGTCCGCGGCGGCAAATATGCAACCGCGCCCCGGCGCGTTGAGCGTGTATCACGCCGTGCGCGCGGCAGGGATCCGGCAGGCGATCGTATCGAATTCATCGCGCATGTTGCTCGAAGCCGGGCTTCGCGCACTTGATCTGCAGGACCCGCAACTCGTCTCGATCAGCGCGAACGACGTGCGCGCCGGCAAGCCCGATCCCGAACCCTACGAACGCGCTGCGTGGCTGCTGCGCGTCACGCCGGACGAAGCAGTCGTGGTCGAAGACAGTCCAACAGGTGCGCGTGCGGCCATTGCGGCCGGCATGCGCGTGCTCGCGTGGCCGGAACATGCGAGCGCGGCGGCGTCTTTCCCCGACAGCTCCGAAGTAGTCTTCTCCGAACATGAACTCGCCGCCGCACTCGGCGTTCAACTTGACTCCTGATCCACGACCATGCTCAGAACCAGCATCTTCCCTTCACGATATGTCCAGGGCGCAGGCGCGCTCGATTCACTCGATGCCGAGCTCGCGCGTCTCGGCACGCACGCCGCGTGTCTCGTCGACAGCAACGTCGCTTCGTTATTGCAGCCGGCGTTATCGAAGGCCGAGCGCGTGAAACTTGTCGTGCGCGCCGTCGATGCCGCCTGCACCGAGCGTTCGGTCGCCGCCGCCGCTGAATGGATTCGCGAGAGCGGAGCGAACATCGTGGTGTCGTTTGGCGGCGGCAAGGTGGTCGATACCGGCCGCGCCGCCGCCGATGACCTGCGCCTGCCGTTCGTCTGCGTGCCGACCATCGCGGCGTCCGATGCGCCGTGTTCCGCGCTCGCCGTGATCTACGACGAGGAAGGCCGCGTGGTGCGCGATCGTTTTGTACGTCGGAACCCGGATCTCGTGCTGCTCGATACCAGCCTGATCGTGCGCGCGCCGGTGCGATTTTTTATCGCGGGGATTGGCGATGCGCTCGCGACCTTTTATGAAGCCGATGCCTGCCGCCGTGCTTATGCGAAGAATCTGTGCGGCGGCCGTGGCACGGCGCTCGCGTTCGAAGCCGCAAAGCTGTGCCGCGATACCTTGTTCGCGCATGCGGTGCAGGCGGTGGACGATTGCCGAGCGCAAATCGTGACGCCGGATTTCGACGCCACGCTGGAGGCGACCGTATTGCTTTCGGGCATTGGCTTCGAGTCGGGCGGCGTTGCGGCGGCGCACGCGATTCATCATGGCCTGGCGGACCTGCCTTCGTCGCACGGCTTGCTGCATGGCGAGAAGGTCGCGATTGGCGTGCTCGCATCGCTGTTTTTATCGGCGGTGCCAGACGGCGAGCGGCGACGTGTCTTTGAATTCTGCCGGGCAGTCGGCTTGCCGACGCGGCTTTCCCAAATCAACGTGGACGTCGCCGATCAGGCCGCGCTCGAAACCGTGGCGAAGCGTGCCTGCCGCGCGGGCGAGATCATCCACAACGAACCGTATCCCGTTGATGTACCTTTGGTCATTGCCGCATTGAAAGCGATGGACCGCTATGCGGCCCGATTCGATCAGGTTGACTAATCAATCTACACGAGAGACAACATGACAACTGAACTCAAGGGTCAGGAAACGGCGGCGTTCCGTCCCGGCCTTTTCGATGGAAAGAAGGTGCTCGTATCGGGCGCAACGAGCGGCATTGGCCTCGCGATCGCGCAAGGGTTCGCCGCGCTCGGCGCGCAAGTGATCGCGACAGGCAGTTCGGCGCGAAAGCTCGAGGCCTTGCGCGCGGACACTACGCTCAAGGGCATTCGCTTCGAGCAACTGGATGTGCGCGACAACGAAGCAATCAAGGCGTTCGTCGCAACATTGAGCGCGCTCGATGTGCTGGTGAATGCAGCGGGCGTCGCGCGTCCCGCCGACGAATATCGTGACGATGTCTTTCGCGAAGTGATCGATGTGAACTTGACCGCCGCC
The DNA here is from genome assembly GCF_001544455.2 of Caballeronia sordidicola. Lineage (GTDB taxonomy): Bacteria > Pseudomonadota > Gammaproteobacteria > Burkholderiales > Burkholderiaceae > Caballeronia > Caballeronia sordidicola. The sequence continues at coordinate 55,618 of NZ_FCOC02000008.1, read as the reverse complement.
ATGCGCCTCGCGATGGCGTCTCGCGACATGCTTGAGCGCGCCCACGGCTCGATTGTGAACGTGGCCTCGATGCTTAGCTATATCGCCGACGTGGAAGTGCCCGCGTACTGCGCGAGCAAGACGGGCATTCTGGGCCTGACGCGTTCGCTTGCGCACGCGTTCGGGCCCGCGGGCGTGCGCGTGAATGCGATCGCGCCGGGCTATCATCGGACAGACATGACGCGCGCGCTCTGGGAAATGCCGGCGAGCGCCGACAAGATCGCCGCGCGCAGCGCGCTCAAGCGCTGGGGCGAAGTCGACGACCTCGTTGGGGCGACGCTGTTTTTGGCATCGCCGGCGTCGGCGTTCATCACGGGCGTGACGTTGCCGGTGGACGGCGGATACGCAAGCGGGGTTTGACGGCTTGGGCTTCGAGCGTGAGCCAGGGTCTTTCAGCAGCTTCTGTTTTCCAGCGAGATGCCAGCGAGATCGCCGGCGGTGTGTTCGCAGTCATAAAACTGTGCATGTGATCCGGTGAATCCGGGATGCTGGCCCAATGCTCGCTGACGCAACTGTACATGGTGCATGACCGATGGATAAGGCCACAATCAGGGCTTGTCGCGGGTGCATCATCCTACAGGGGCATGAGCCATGAACCGTCGTTACGTCACAGCGGACGTCTTTACCCACACACGATTCCACGGCAATCCGGTCGCCGTCGTGCTGGACGCAGAAGGTCTCTCCACCAGCCAGATGCAGGCGATAACCGCCGAGTTCGGCTACAGCGAAACCACCTTCGTATTGCCGCCGCGCGACCCGGCGCATACCGCCTGGGTCCGCATTTTCACGCCAAGCCGCGAGATTCCGTTTGCCGGGCATCCGAACATAGGCACCGCGTTCGTCCTTGCAACGCGAGCCGCGGCGAACGGAACGCCATTGCCCGACCGGCTCGTGTTCGAGGAGGCCGCGGGCCTGGTGCCGGTCACGCAAATGAAGCAGGGCGGAGTCGTGGCCGGCGCGGAACTCACCGTGCCGGAACGGCTGACACGCCTGTCGACGCTCTCGGCCGAAAGCGTGGCCGCCTGTTTGTCGCTCGATGCATCCGATATCCGCACCGACGCTCACGCGCCGCAAGTGGCGTCTGTCGGCCTGCCGTTTGTCGTGGCCGAGCTTGCATCGCGGGAAGCGTTGCGCCGGTGCATTCCCAGTCTCGTGGACTACAAGAAGGTGCTGCCCGTCGATGGCGCGGTATCGATCTATGCCTATACGCGAGATGTCGGCAACGACACATCCTGCGATATCCAGTCCCGGATGTTCACGCCGCGCATGACCGAAGATCCTGCTACGGGCAGCGCGACCGCGGCAGCCGTGGCGCTTATTGCTGACGTGCGGGGTGAGTCCAGGTTGTTGCTGAGTGTGAGCCAGGGCGTCGATATGGGCCGCCCGAGCGTGTTGATTACAACCGTGGATGTTCATGACGGTCAGCCGCGCGTGCGTATCGGCGGGACATGCGTAAGCGTGATGGAAGGCTCGTTTTATCTCGATGGAGAAGGCTGAGCCATTTCATCGATTCAAATCACGCCCGTGGAACGCATGTCCGCAAGACGCTTTTTCATGTCCAGCACTTCGAGCGTATGCGCCTCGCCCTTGCGCAGCGCTACGCTCGTCGAAAGGATATCGATAATCACAAGGGCGGCGAGGCGCGAGGTCGTCGGCGTGTATACGTCCGTGTTTTCGAGCGTCTCGGCAATGACCGCGACATCGGAAAAGTTCGTCAGCGGGCTATTCGAGCCGGTGATGACAATCACACTCGCGCCGCGTTCTTTCGCCGTTCGCGCGACTTCGATCAATGATCGCGTGGACCCGGTGTTGGAAATGGCGACCACGGCGTCGCCGGGCTTCAGCATGGACGCCGCAATGAATTGCTGATGCGAATCCTGGTGCGCAACGCACGGCACGCCGAAGAGCGGAAACTTCTGCTGCGCGTCCAGGGCGACAATGCCCGACGCGCCGAACCCGAAGAACTCGATGCGCCGCGCTTTCGCCAGCAGATCGACCGCGCGTCCGACGGCAGCGAAATCCAGCTTCTTGCGCGCCCAGTCGAGGCTTGTAATGGTGTAGTCGAAGATCTTGGTCGCGACGGTTTCAGGATCATCGGCCCTGCCGAGTACCGAATGCGTGGCGGGCGCGCCGAGCGCGAGACTCTGCACCACGCGAATCTTGAAGTCCTTGAAGCCGCTGCACCCGAGCGATGCGCAAAACCGCAGCACGGTAGGCTCGCTCACTTTCGCGTTGCGCGCGAGTTCGGCCAGGTTGATGTCTGAGATGGAACCGAGGTTTGCGAGAATGTACTCGGCCACTTGCCGGCTGCCACGGCGCAGATTGGGACGCGCGCGGTCGATCAGTTCGAGGATGTTGTAATCGGGCACTCGATATTCCTTCGTTCATTATGAACGGGGCGCCGCAAGCGGCGCCCCGTGCTTCGTGCTCTTTGTGCGGATGTCCTGCGTTGATACCTGGCTTCCAAGTGTATCGGATTAGCCGGAAAACGCGGCGGCTCCGCCTAGCGGCGCCAGAACCGCGCGCCGCGCTGCGACAGCACGGCCGCGACAATGATCACGCCCATCACCACTTGCTGATGGTATCCCGGCACGCTCGCCAGATTCATGATGTTGCCGATCACGCCAAGAATCAGCACGCCCATCAGCGTGTTCAGCGCGCCGCCCTTGCCACCGGCAAGGCTCGCGCCGCCGATCACCACCGCCGCGATCACGGTGAGTTCATCGCCCACGCCAACGGTCGGCGCGCCCACGCCCGCGCGCGACGTCGAGATAATGCCGGCGAGCGCCGCCAGCAATCCCGAGCTGACATACGTGCCAAGCACATGACGTGCAACCGGCACGCCGGAAAGCCGCACGGCTTCTTCGTTCGATCCTATCGCGCGAACCACGCGGCCCGCGCGCAAGCGGTTCAACGCAATGCCGCCGATCACGAACACGATCAGCATCACGAGCGTGGGACCGGGAATGCCGAAGTACGAATGACGGCCGAAGTCGAGCAGGGCCTGGCCGGGGTCATCGACGAGAATAGGCGAGCCGTTCGACACGATCATCGCGACACCGCGCGCGACCGTCATCATGGCGAGCGTGACAACGAACGGCGTCAAGCGAAACCAAGCGATCAGCGCGCCGGATACGAAGCCGCAAAAGCCGCCGATAACCAGTGTGGCGAGGAGGGCGACCGTCAGCCCGTACTGCGGAATCAGCAATGCGGACAACACGCTGCCAAGCGCGGCGATGGAACCCACCGACAGATCGATACCGCCCGTCAGCACGACCAGCAGCATGCCCACCGACATGATGCCGACGCCCGCGACCTGACGCGAAATGTTCGACAGGTTGGGCACGGAGAAAAAGTCGCTGGATACAAACGACGCGGCAATCACGAGCACGATCAGGATTGCGACCGTGTTGAAGCGTCGCGCGACGGACCACCATTGTTTTGCGTGGGCCTGTGCCGAGCTCGCCGGATGCGTTTTCGGGGTGACGGCGCTGGGATTCATGATGCGGGTCTCCGGATTATTCACAATGCATTTAATGAGTGAGCGTGGCCGGCGCTTCGTCCGGCGCGCGGCGCAGCGACAGCGAGAGGATCTGTTCCTCGCTGAAATCGGCGGGTTGCAGTTCGCCGCGAATCTCGCCTTCGCCCATCACCAGGATTCGATCGCACAGGCCCATGAGTTCCTGATGTTCGGATGAAATCACGAGCACCGCCTTGCCGCGTTCGGCAAGCTGGTTGATGAGCGTATAGATTTCGACCTTCGCGCCTACGTCCACGCCGCGCGTGGGTTCGTCGAGGATGATGAGGTCGCCGTCCGCGTGGAACCATTTCGCCAGCACGACTTTTTGCTGATTGCCGCCCGAGAGCGTGGAGACATCGGCGTCCATGGAGCGCGCCTTGATGCGCAGTTGTTCCATCAGCTTTTGCACGAAGGCGCGTTCGCGGCCGAAGGCGAGGAACCCTCCCGGACTGCTTACCGACTTCAGCGCGGCGAGCGTGGCGTTGACGCGAATCGGCATGGATAACACCGCGCCTTGCCCCTTGCGGTCTTCCGGCACGAAGCCGATACCGGCCTTGACCGCGGCCATTGGCGAGCGGATCGCCATGACCTTTTGATTCAATTCGATGGTGCCGGAATCGCGCGTGTCCGCGCCGAAGATCAGGCGTGCGACTTCCGTGCGTCCCGAGCCGATCAGCCCGCCCAGGCCGACCACTTCACCGGCGCGCAGCGTGAACGATACGTTGCGCACCGCATGACCGCGCACCAGCGCCGTGACCTTCAGCACTTCCTTGCCGAGCGTGGCATGGCGTTGTGGAAACAGCACGGAAAGAGGGCGGCCGACCATCTTGCGGATCAGGCCGTCCATGGTGACGTCGGCCGGCTTGATGGTGTCCACGCGCTTGCCGTCTTTCAGCACAGTGATGCGGTCCGCGATCGCAAACACCTCTTCCAGCCGATGCGAAATATAAACAATGCCCACGCCCCGCGAACGCAGCTCGCGCACGATTTCAAGCAGCTTGTTCGCATCCGATGGCGCGAGTGCGGCCGTGGGCTCATCGAGTACGAGGAGCTTCACTTGACGGCTCAGCGCCTTGGCAATCTCGATCACCTGGCATTGCGCAGCCGACAGGTCGGCGACGAGCGCGGCGGGATCGATATCGAAGCCGAGACTTGCGATCAGCGCACGTGCATTCCTGCGCAGCGTTCCCCAGTCGATGACCGCCGGCAACGCGCCCAGGAACACGTTTTCCGCCACGGACAGATCCGGCGCCAACGCCGTTTCCTGATGAATCACCGCGATGCCTTCTTCCATCGCCGCGTGCGGATTGCGAAAGGACATCTCGTGTCCTTCGACCTTGATCGTCCCGGAATCGGGCTGATGACCGCCGCCGATAATGCGCATCAGCGTGGACTTGCCCGCGCCGTTCTCGCCGACCAGCGCGTGGACTTCGCCGCTGAAGACGTCGAAATCCACGCCCTCGATGGCGTGAATGCCGCCGAAGCGTTTGTCCACGCCGGTCAGCGCAATAAAGGGAATCATAGGAAGGTGTCTCCAGAATGCGGGACGCACCGGACTCGCCGGCGCGCTCTTGCATGAACCCGCAGGCGTTAGAAAATCGCCTTGGGGTTGTAGTACTTGTCGACGTTGCTCTTGTAGATTGCAGCGGACGGCGTGTACGAGATCTTCGGCACGTTGGTGGCTTCACCCTTCGCCGCCTTCACGCCAATATCCACCGCCGTACGCGCAACCAGCGCCGGATCGTTCAGCGCGGTCGCGCCGTACTTGCCCTGCTTGATCAGGTTGAGCGCTTCCTTCTGGCCATCGGCGGCGGCAACCAGCGTGATGCCCGTGCGGTTCGCGCTTTCGATGGCGCGCCGCGCGCCCAGCACCATGCTGTCGTTTTCGCCGAGCACCATGTTGATGTCCTTGTTGGCGACGAGCAGATCTTCCATCGCCTTCAGGCCGCCTTCGTCGGACCAGTTGCCCCAGCCCTGGCCCACGATCTGCAAGTTGACCTTGCCGGTCTTCGCAAGCTGCGCTTCGACAATCCCTTCAATCACGCCATCGCGCCGTTCCTTGCCAACCGGATTGCCTTTCTCGCCCGAGATCAGCGCGATCTTCAGCGGCTTGTCGCCCATGGTGTCGACGACCCACGAACCAACCAGCGCACCGTTCTCGCGGTTGGACGATTGCACGAGTGTCAGGTAGTTGGCTTTGGGATCGAGCGTGCTGTCGATCACGATCACCTTGACGCCCGCGGCGGTCGCTGTGTTGACCACGTTGACGAGACCTTTTGGATCGGCCGGATCGATGATCAGCACCTTGATGCCGCGCGTCAGCATGTCTTCGACGTCCGAAATCTGCTTGCCCATCTTGCCTTGCGCGTCGGCCGTGATGACGTCATTGCCGAGTTCGGCCGCGCGCGCCTTGGCCGATTCCATGGCGGCCGAAAAATAAGGCGCGTTGAGCACCTTCATGGAGATACCCACTTTCATCTTGTCGGCGGCCATTGCCGGCGATGCCGCGATTACACCTGCGACTGCCAGCGCCACACCACACATCACCTTCTTCACGAATCGCGTCATGTCTCCTCCTTTTATCGGGATTTTTAAACAACGTTCAACAACAACTTGCCTGGGTTCAAGATGTTCAGCGGATCGAGCGCGGCTTTCACTGCGCGCATCGCGGCCAGTTCGGCCGGTGTCCTCGATAACCCGAGCACCTTCAGTTTCTTCGTGCCAATGCCGTGTTCGGCCGAGACCGATCCGCCCATTGCGCCGGTCACGCCATAGACGACTTCCTGCACTTGGGGCGCGGTCGTCGGCGGCCAGTCGGGTTCCTGCACGACGATATGCAGGTTGCCGTCGCCGAGATGCCCGTAGATGAGGATCGTTGCGTTGGGCCAGCGCGCGCGAAGCAGCTTTTCGCATTCGTGCGCGGCGCGGCCCACGTCTGTGATCGAAAAGCTCACGTCGAAGGAAACGCGGCCGGGAATCAGGCGCTGATACTCGCCGGGGGCGTCGCGGATCGCCCAGAACGCGGCGGCGTCGGATTCGGAGGAGGCGAGGGCGGCGTCGCTGATCACGCCTGTCTCCAGCATCTCAGCGAGGAAATCCTCGAACGCGTCCGCTTGCCGTTGCGGGTCGGCGCCGCTGCTTTCGAGCAGCACGTAATACGCGTGCCTGCCTTCGAGCGGCGCGCGCAATTCGGGCAACCGCGACAACACGAAATCGTAGTAACCAGGCCACATGACCTCGAAGGACGAGACGCCGGCGGGCAAGCCTTCCTGAGCGCGTCGCAAGAGCGTGGTGACCGCGTCGTAGTCCGGCAATCCGCACCATGCCGTCGATACCGCCCGCGGTTTTGGCCGCAGCCGCAGCACGGCGCGCGTGATGACGCCGAGCGTTCCCTCGCTGCCAATCAACACGTGGCGCAGGTCGTAGCCGGTGTTGTTCTTGATCATCTTGCGCAAGCCGCCGACCACACTGCCGTCCGCGAGCACCGCCTCGATGTCCAGCACCTGATCGCGCATCATTCCGTACTTGATCACGCGGTTTCCGCCTGCGTTCGTCGCGAGGTTGCCGCCTACCGTGCAGCTTCCGCGCGCGCCGAGGTCGAGCGGAAACATGAAACCGGCGGCATCGGCGGCTTCCTGCACGACCTGAAGCGGCGTGCCGCACCAGACCGTCATGGCCGCGCCGACTTCGTCGATGGCTTCTACGCCGTTCATCAGTTCCAGGCTCAGCGCAACCTCTCCGCCGAGCAAGCACGCGCCGCCCGCGAGGCCCGTCAGTCCGCCTTGCGTGACGACCGGCTGCCTGTGCTCGTGGCAAATCCGCATGACGGTCGCGACCTGTTCGGTCGTGCGCGGACGGATCAATGCCAACGGTTCGTCGCAGGGCATGCGGCTCGAATCCGAGTTCCTGCGCCCCGCGAATTCATGCGGAAGGCTGACCACGTCGGCTCCGAGCGCCTCGCGCAGCGCCGTAACCGCGGCGTTGGGCTGAGTGTGTCCGGAGGGCTGCTTGTCTTGCATTGAATGTCTCCAGCAGATGGGATCGAGCAATGGTTCGCTTCCAGCTTTCCTTCCATGAGCAGAAACGCCGATTCAACTTAAGTAGAAGTAACGTTGTCTCTGCACACCTTGAACGATAGTATAGCTATCATTAAGCCGAAAAACAGTGTCGAAGTGACGGGGAAAACCCTGATGTTTTGTATTTAAGTTAACTATATCATTATTAAAACTAACGTTCGCTTTGCTGCGCGAGGCGGCTTGCACTTTTCCAGGAGATGGACCCGATGCAATGGCCTGAACCCCGTTCCTTCGATGTCGATTTGCAGACGGGCCTGATGAATGGCACCGGCTCGCGCTATCAGAAATTCCTTCGCGACCTGAGCGGGCTTTACGCCGACAGCGCCGCGTTCAATGCGCTTGCAGCCGCGCGCGGAGACGAGGTCGTGTACGAAGTCACCGATCATCGGCCGAACAGCAATCCCGGCGACCTGATCACGGGCGTGACGCGCATGAGCCCGGGAAAGGTCGGCGACGAATTCTTCATGACGCGCGGCCACATTCACGCGGCCATAGACCGGCCCGAGCTTTATTTCGGCCTGAAGGGTCACGGCGTGATGCTGATGGAGTCGCCCTCCGGCGACACGCGCGTGGTCGAGGTGAAGGCGAACACGGCGTGTTACGTGCCGCCGCGCTGGATTCATCGGTCGGTGAACCTTGGACGGGAGGACTTCGTGATGCTGTTTTGTTATCCGGCGGATTCGGGGCAGGATTACGCGATCATCGAGCAGTCGAACGGCATGAAGTTGCGCATTGTCGATGACGGCGCGGGGTCGTGGCGCAGCGAGCCGAATCCCGATTACAAGGAGCGCACGCCCGAAGAAGTTCAGGCGCTGCTCGCGCGCGGCGCGCTCGCCACAGAAGGAGCCGGCCGATGAGCGCTTCCGCAAAATACCAGGCCGCGCCGAGTCCGACGTTCTACTTCATTGGCGTCACGACGGCGCAGAGTTCCATCATGCGAGTGTTCCCGGAATGGGCGAAGCATCTCGGTCTTGGCGATGTCGAGATCAAAGGCATCGACTTCCAGCCGCATGCGGCGCCCGAGGCGTACAGGGAAGCGGTGGAATTCCTGAAGCACGATCCAATGTCGGTTGGCGCGCTGGTGACTACGCACAAGATAGATCTGTACGCGGCGTGCAAGGACCTCTTCGACGTCATCGATCCAACCGCCAGGATCATGGGCGAGACAAGTTGCCTGTCAAAGCAGGATGGAAAATTCATCTGTCATGCCAAGGATCCCATTACATCGGGCTTGTCGCTCGATGGTTTTCTGCCGGCGAACCATTTCGCCAACACCGGCGCGGAAGTGTTTTCAATGGGCGCGGGCGGTTCGACCATTGCGCTGACGTGGCATCTGATGCAAAAGGCGCGGGGCGCGAACCGTCCTTCGAAGGTGATCGTATCGAACCGGTCGGCGGGACGGCTCGAAGAAATCGAACGTATTCATCGTGAACTCGAATTCGATGTACCGTGCGAATATGTCGTGGCTCCGCGACCCGAAGATAACGACGCCGTGCTCGCGCGGCTGTCGCCGGGCGCGCTCGTGATCAACGCGACGGGCCTCGGCAAGGACGCCCCGGGCTCACCGCTGAGCAACGCGGCCACGTTCCCGGAACGCGCGGTCGTGTGGGACCTGAATTATCGTGGCGATCTGGTTTTCCTCGATCAGGCGCGCGCGCAGGAAACCGCACGCAAGCTGCAGATAGAGGACGGCTGGACTTACTTCATCTATGGATGGACGCGCGTGATCGCCGAAGTCTTTCACGTCGAGATTCCGGTGAGCGGTCCCGGCTTCGATGAAATCAGCCGCATCGCGGCGCAAGCGGGCAAACCCGCGCCAGCCAAAACAGTTTAAGGAAGACTCACGCATGTATCTCGACAAATTCAAGCTCGATAAAAAGATCGCCGTGGTGACGGGCGCCGCGCGCGGTATCGGGTTCGCCACGGCCGAGGCGCTGGCGGAAGCCGGCGCGCTCGTGGTCCTCACCGACATGAACGCGGAGTTGCTGGATAAAGCTGCGGCAGACCTTGCGGCGAAGGGGTATCGCGCTGAAACCGAATTGCTCGATGTCACCGATTCGAGCGCGGCGCAACGCGTGAATGACGCAGTGGTCGCGCGGCATGGGCGCGTGGACGTGCTCGTGAACAACGCGGGTATCGCGATCTCGAATCATCCTGCGGAAACCATGTCGGACGAAGTCTGGAACAAGGTGATCGACGTTAATCTCAACGGCGTGTTCTGGGCTTGCCGCGCGTTCGGCAAAGGCATGCTTGCGCGCGGCGCGGGCAGTATCGTGAACGTGGGGTCGATGTCGGGGTTCATTGTCAATCGTCCGCAGGAACAGGCGAACTACAACGCGTCGAAGGCGGGCGTACATCACCTTACGCGGTCGCTTGCGGCCGAATGGGGCGCGCGCGGCGTGCGGGTGAATGCGGTTGCGCCTACGTATATCGATACCGAGATGAATACCTACGTGTATCAGAACAAGGAAATGTTCGACAAATGGGTGGGCGGCACGCCCATGAACCGGCTCGGACGCATGGACGAAGTTGCGTCGGTGATCCTGTTCCTCTCAAGCGATGCATCGAGCCTCATGACGGGATCGATCGTGCTCGCCGATGGCGGTTATGTCTGCTGGTGACGTGCAGCTGCTGACCGAGACTTTTTCCACGTCCTTGCGCGAACGGCTGGCCGATTCCGGCGCGGCGCCTCGTCATGGCGAAGTCGTGTTGTACTGGCTCGGGCAGGCTGGATTCGTGATCGAGTCTGGTGGCTTCAGGATGTTGATCGATCCGTATCTCTCGGACTCGCTCGCGCAGAAGTACAAGGGCACGAAGTTTCCTCATACACGAATGATGGCAGCGCCGGTCTTGCCCGATGAGCTCGACCGGCTGGATGTCGTGTTGTGCACGCATCGGCACACGGATCATATGGACCCCGGAACATTGCAGCCGCTTGGCCGGCAGTTCCAAAATCTCAGGTTCGTGGTTCCCGCAGCGGTCGTCGATGAAGCAATCAAGCGGTGTGGCGTTGACAGCGAACGTCTGGTTCCGGTGAATGCGGGCGAGCGGATCGAGGTCCTTCCCGGCTGCTTCGTATCGCCGATTGCGTCCGCGCACGAGTCGCTGGATCGGGACGCCGAGGGGCGCTATCCGTGGCTGGGCTACGCGATAGAAGCAAGCGGATTGCGTATGTATCACTCGGGCGATTGCGTGCCGTATGCTGGGCTCGATGAAGCAGTGTCGGCGTTCGAGCCGCACGTGGCGCTGCTGCCCGTGAACGGTCGCGATGCCGAGCGCAGCGGCAATGGCGTGCCCGGAAACTTCACGCTCGACGAAGCTGTTGCGCTCGCCAAAAACAGTGGCGCCCGGGCATTGATTGCGCATCATTATGGCTTGTTCGATTTCAATACTATCCCTGCCGATGTCATCGATCAGCGTATAGAGCTTGAGGCAAGCGGTCGCTTAACCCTGTTGCGTGCGCAAACCGGATTGGCCTGGCGTTTGAAGCGCGCAAGCCAGCCAGGGGCGATCGTTTAAAGCGCACGACTTTGCTGCGCTGCGCTTTTGCTTGCGCTTGCCTCATTGCTTCATCGTGCCCGTGGCTGCGCCGCCTGATGCGCCTTGCGGCGACATTGCTTTCTGCCGTTGTTGCATCAGCGAACCTTGGTTACCCGACGTGCTGGTTCCCGCACTTGCGGGCTGACCCATCGCTTCGCCTGCGCTCGCGGGATTGCCCTGTGTGGCCGTTCCGCTGTTCGCCGTACTTTTGTTCCCGCTGTTTTGCGCATAGGCACACGTGCTTCCAATACCCGCAAGCAGGCACGCTGCCACGATCATGGTCTTCATGATTTTCTCCAAATGTTCTTCAGGTTTGGACAGCGCCGTTCGCGCTGCATTACTTCTTTCATTCAGCATCCGATGTGCCCAATCGGCGTCAAGGCGTGATGAGTTGCGATGCAGCAGCGCAGGCACAAGGTGTATCGAATGCTGTGACAGTCTGTTTCCCGGTCGCTGAATTCAAGGCGCTCTTGTTACTGTTACCAAGGTTCTCATAGCTCGGTATGACTTATGCATGGCCTGATCGGCGCGTTGATTCCGGCACGGTGCCGCCGTGCGAATGGAGACCCGATAGATGGCTTTTGACGAGCACCTGCAGGATTGGCGCGAGAGTGCGTTGCGCGTCGAACAGAGCGTGGCAAAAGCCGTGATCGGGCAGCGAGACACCGTTCGCCTCATCAACGTAGCGCTGTTTGCGCGTGGACATGTGCTGCTCGAAGGCGGTGTCGGGGTCGGGAAAACCACGGTGCTGCGAGCGTTCTCTCGTGCTATCGGCGGGGATTTTGGACGGGTTGAAGGCACCATCGACATGATGCCGGGGGATCTCGTCTACCACACCTACGTGGATGCCGAGGGCAAGCCGCGGATCGATCCCGGGCCTTTGCTGCGGCACGGCGAAAGGCTGACCACATTCTTCTTCAACGAGATCAACCGTGCCCGGCCGCAAGTGCAATCGCTCCTGCTGCGCGCAATGGCCGAGCGTTCCGTCTCGGCGTTCGACCGGGAATATCGTTTTCCGCACATGATCGTGTTCGCCGACAGGAACAAGGTCGAGCGCGAGGAAACGTTCGAGTTGGCATCGGCGGCACGCGACCGGTTTCTCTTCGAGCTAAGCATGCCGACGCCGTCCGACCCGGACGTGCGCCGCGCGCTGGTGTTCGATCCTGTTTTCCACGATGTCGACACGCTGCTTGAGCAAGTCACGCCGGGCGTGGTCCGGTGGGAAGAACTGAACAGCATTGGCGCGGACATTCAGCGCAGCGTGAGCGCCAGCGCGACTATCGAGCGCTACGTGCTCGACATCTGGCAGGCGACTGAAAACCCGCAACACTTTGATATCGCGCTGGATAACGTCGACATGCAGCGGCTCATTCTCGTTGGCGCGAGTCCGCGCGGCATGAGCGCCATGCTGCGGGCCGCGCGCGTGATTGCGTGGCTCGCAGGCCGCTCGCATCTGATTCCCGAGGATATTCACGCGGTCTTGCTGCCCGCGCTCGGTCATCGCGTGTTCTTCACGCCTATTTACGAGTTGCGCCGGCAGGAACTCGCGGAAGCATTGATTGCGCAGATCATGGCAAAAGTCGCGGTGCCTTGAAATCATGAATACATTCAGCGCGATGCCAGAATTTCACTACCGGTTGCCGATGCGCGCCGGTGGTTCGCGTCCTGGCTCGCATCCGGGTTCGAGCTTCGGCGCGGGTCAGGCATTCGCCATGCACGCGCGCCTGTTCGATCACCCGGACCCGCGCCGCATGGATTTGCGCGCGAGCATGCGCGCCATTCCCGCCGAATGGCTCGTGCGGGTTCATCTTCAAAGAGTCGCGGTGCCGGTTTATGTGGTTATCGACGTATCCGCGTCCATGCATTTCGGGCTGCTTAAGACGAAGCTGGACGTGGCGGCAGATTTTGTCGAAGCGCTGGGATATAGCGCTTTTCGCGCGGGAGACCAGGTTGGCATGCTCGCCTTCGACGCAACCGAGCGCGAAGAACTGTATTCGCCGGCGCGCTACGGTCAGGGCGTGGGCGACGTTTTGGCCAGCCTGCTGCGGGAGGCCGCGCGGATGCCGGGCGTGGCGGGCGGTATCGATGGACTTGAGAAGTCGGTCGCGAAACTGGCGGGGCGGCAGGGCATTATTTTTATTGTGTCGGACTTTCACTGGCCGCTCACGCGCTTGCCGAAGGTGCTCGATACGCTGACGCATGCCTACGTGATCCCGATGATCGTCTGGGATCGCGCGGAGACCGAGCCGCCCGGTCACGGCTCGCTGCTGAGCGTGGACGACGCTGAAACGGGTGACCGGCGAACCCTGTGGTTGCGCGAAAAAACGCGTCAGGACTGGCGTACGGGCGTGCTGCGCCGGCGCGCCGAAATAAACAGTCTCTTCGACAAACGCGGCTTGCAACCCTTCTACATTGAAGGAGCATTCAGCGCAGAAGCGTTGTCGCGATACTTCCTGGAAGCAGCCGCATGAGATTTTTCGCGCGCGGGCTGGCCGCCATCACTCTCTGCTCGATTGCATTGACGATGCAGGCTGCCACCGTCGAGCAACCGCGCGCCTTCGGACATGTGATTGGGGACGTCCTGACGCAACGCATCTTGCTCCCGTCAAAGGGCAACGTGGCGATGCCATCGACCGGGCGTGCCGGCGTCTGGTTCGAGCGGCGCAATCCCCGGATCGAACACGACGCGCAAGGCCGCGCGTGGCTCACGATCGACTACCAGATCACCAATGCACCGCAAGCGCTGACTACCGTCATGCTGCCATCGCTGACGTTGAACGTACCCGGCGGCAGTGCGTTGCAGGTGCCAGAGTGGCCCGTGAGCGTGAGTCCGTTAACGCCGCAGACGGCGTTTTCAACAGGCGATCTTCAGGCGTTGCGGCCTGACCGGCAGGCGTGGGTTGTGGGAACCGCGCCGCTGCGCCGGCAGATGACGTGGACGCTCGGTGTGCTCGCGCTAACGCTTCTGGCGTGGTTCGGCTGGTGGCAATGGCGTAATCGCCGCGATGCAGAACGCCTGCCGTTCGCGCGCGCATGGAACGAGATGCGGGGCTCGAAGGACGATGGAAAGAATAGCGGCGCGCGCGATTGGCTGTGTTTGCATCGAGCGTTGAATGAGACAGCCGGGCAAGTCGTGCATGCGGGAACGCTTGCCGCGTTGTTCGCGAAGGCGCCTTATTTGCGGCCCATGCATGCGCAGCTTGAACGCTTCTACCAGCACTCCGGGGAGCGGTTTTTTGCATCGCGTGAACTGCCTTTGTCCGATGCCGAATTCTCCTTACCGGACTTATGCCGCTCGCTTTATCGCGCGCAAAGGCGGCAGCAGCGATGACGTCGCCTGTCGATTTCGCTCAGCCCTGGGCACTCGTGCTCTTGCCGCTCGCGCTCTTGCCTCTGCTGCGCCGGCGAGGCGATACGCTCAGCTTTTCGTACATTGGATGGCTGCCGGCCGATCAGGTTGGACGCGCTGTGGGATGGCTGTGGAGAGCATGCGCCATGCTGACCATTCTTGCCATTGTCGTGGGGCTGGCGGGTCCGGGCCGCTCCAACCTGAGCGCGTTGCGCACCGGTACGGGCGCCGAGATCCTCATTCTCATGGACCGCAGTTCAAGCATGGACGACTCAATGGGTGGACAGCCCATCGATTCACGCGGCATGTCGAAGAACGAAGTGGCGCGGCGTTCGATCACCCGTTTCGTCGACGAACGTCCCAACGATCGCCTCGCTTTCATGATGTTCGGCATCAGCCCGATCCCCGTGGTGCGCTTCACGGCGAATCACCGGATCATTCTGGATGCAATCGGCGGAACCGGCATTGGCCGTGGCATGGCGGACACGCAGCTTGATCGCGGCCTCAAGGCGGCGATCGGCCAGTTCGACGGCCGCAGCTTCGATGCGCGGCGCGCAATCGTACTCGTCTCCGACGGCGGCGCACGACTCGACGCACAAGCGCGCCGTGACATTGAAGAAGGGCTTGCGCGCAATCGCATCGACCTGTATTTCATCTACTTGCGCAGCGGCGTCTATAGTCCCGACCTGCGGGCGCTGGCCGCCAGCGACGCGTCTGCGGAAGCCGAGTTGCATCGGTTCTTCCTTACGCTCAGGTCCCCGTATCATCTCTATCAGGCAAGCGATGCCGACGCAATGGCCGCCGCCATGGCCGACATCAACCGGCAGCAGAAGTATCAGGTGTCGTTCGTGGAACAGTTGCCGCGCCAGGATCAAAGTTCATATTGCTTCGCGGCCGCGCTCATGTTGTGCACCTTGCTGCTTGCGCTGCATCTCATTCAGGTGAGGAGCTGGGCATGAAGCGCTCGACGGTGCACATCGCGTTCGGCGTGATCGCACTAGGTTGTGCGGTCGTCGCGGTTTATGACGCACTGCAATTGAAGCATGCAGCCGATATCGCGCAAGCAGTTGCAAACCCGCAAAGTCAAAACGTGGATGCGCCCGAAGTCCGGCTCGCGCGCGCGATGGTGTTATCGAAATCGCAAGCCTATGCCGACGCGCAAAAACTCTACGATGCATTGATCCAGGACGAAAACTCGGGACGCGTCGCGAACGATGCGCTATTCGACCTGGGCAATATGTACGTGCGGCAGGCGACAGGCGAGGGCAGCGCGGGGCCGGTCAGATCGTTGCCGCTGCTCGAGCAGGCGAAGCAACGCTACAGGCAGTTGCTGCGCGTGAGCCCGGACGACTGGGACGCGCGCTACAACCTCGAGCGTGTACTGTGGCTCGCACCGGAAGCGGTGCAGGGCGCCGACGAACCCGACGTGAAGGAACAGCACGACGTGAAGCTTCGCGGCGCGCAAGCCGAGGATCTGCCATGATGATCCGGGCGCTCGCGCGGGGCCTTGCCGGAAAACGCCAATGGCCGATTACCCTCGCGCTGCTGTTGCTGATCGCCGCCCTTGTCATGCCGCCTGTAAAGCTGCCGCGCGACAACGCCAACTACATCGTCACGTTCGACATCACGCAAAGCATGGATACGGAAGATGTCGGCAGCGGCCAGATTCCGTTGAGCCGGCTCGATTACGCGCGTGCGGCCATGCGCGAGACGCTTGGCAAATTGCCCTGTGGATCGAAGCTCGGATGGAGCATTTTCACCGGCCAGCGAACCTTGTTGTTGATGCCGCCCATTGAAGTATGCGGCAACTTCGATGCGCTGCTTTCGTCGCTCGACGAGATCAATGGGCGTATGCGTTGGACCAATTGGAGCCGCGTGGCCGAAGGTGGAATTTATTCGGCGGTGCATACGGCGGAGCAGGTCGGGATGAACAGCGCCGTGATATTTTTTACCGATGGGCAGGAAGCGCCGCCTGTGTTGCCATCGAATGACCGGGTTCGCGCGATCGCCGATAGCAAGGTGCGCGGCTGGTTGATCGGCGTGGGTGGCGATCAGCCGGTCAGCGTTCCGAAGACAGATGCGAACGGCAACAGGACAGGTTTCTGGCGTGCCGATCAGGTCATCCAGGTTCCGACAATTCCGGGCAAGCCAACCACGGCTGAGAGTCACGAAGAGTTGTCGTCGCTGCGCGGTGAGTATCTGGCTTCTGTGGCCTCGCGAATTGGTTTTGGCTATGCACGCCTGCGCGACGCTTCGTCGTTGACCAAAGCAATGCTCGATCCGAATCTGGCGCATAGCGAACCTGCGGAGATGAAGGTCAATGGATGCCCGGCATTCCTTGCGCTGCTGTTGCTGACGTGGAGGTTCCTGCCTTTACCCGCGAGGCGGGTCCCACGACGCGCAGCGCTTGCCGCAATAGCTCCAGTAGCAGCTTTGCAGACCATCATACAAGGCAAGAGGGATCGGGGGTTGGCCTCGCGTCATATAACCACGGCGACGGCCAACCCGGCTGGAACTCGTGCGTTTTCCGAATAGCGGGGCGCTCGTGGCGAGAAGCGCCGGCATTATCTTTTTCCGGCGCTTGTTCAGGGCTGATCCAGGGCCATGTAACGCGATAGCACAGAGCGGTTGGCTGCCGCCTGGGCGACGTGCTGGAGCACTGCGTCATTCACCGCAAGATCGCGTTTATCCGGCTGACCTTTGCTGACCACTATCTCTCCGTCAACCACGGTAGCGCGCCGCAGAAACCTTTCGAGGTGCGAATTGTGATGGTTGTAATGCCGACAGAACTTTAGCGCGGTAATTGCAACTGGAAAGTTGGCATGAAATGCCCTGTTCAACGCGATGTCTTCGCCGCCGAACTCGCCGAGAAAGAGTGCGCTTTGGGGGAAACCTCCAACCAGCCAGAAAAGCGGCCTGCGCATTGCAAGATTCCAGGGCGCCGAGTACATGGCGGCGGCGTAGCGCGGATCACTGTCTTCGCAAGAAAGGTCCGCGGGCAGGCCGACGATCTCGGCACCCGATTTCACCGCTCCCCACTGCGGATTGGCCGTGAGTGCGGCTTTTGCAAACTTGTAATACCCGGGTAAGTGCTCGTCGTCGGAATCGAGAAAACACAGGATGTCGCCGGTGGCCGCAGCCGCGCCGATGTTGCGCGCGAACCCCGGCCCACCTCGCGTCACGAGATCGATGACGCGTACTCGCGGATCGGATTGCGCGAACTGCTGTGCAATGAGCGCGCTGTTGTCGGAAGACGCGTCCACTACAACTACGAGTTCATTTAGCTCGACCTGGTTTATTGCGGAAAGAATGGCGCGAGCCAATGTGCTTGCACCATTGTGGCAAGGGATAACGGTCGATAGCGTTGGCGTATCTATTTGCTGATTCATGAGCTCAACATGTTCCGGATATCTGGCTAACTTAATCGGCGTGCATACTTGCTAGGCAATAATATAAATTTGAATCAGAATCGCAACGATAACACCCAAGGGAACTCCGGTAATCCTTCCGCGAATGACCGAATTCCGGTCTTCACGTAGCACAGGATTATCTTCGTCGCGTTTTTGAATAAATTTTTCTATGCACGGCTTTGCGCATACGACAATGATCGAGATGATTGCCGATATGACGATTTTCTCAATCGGCGGCATTGCTGCAATAAAGGGAATATAGTCGCCGGCGTAGCCGAGAAGAAGTGAAAGTGCCGCAGCAACAAGCGCTCCGAGAAAAACCCCGCCCATGAATCTGTGCGCTGAATCAAGCGAATCCATTAAGACCTCCATTCCTGCTAATTCGATAAAAATTAATAACCATATTCGACCTCGACACTTCCGGAAAAGATGCTTCCCATCTTTTCCGCGAATAAACGTCAACGATTGAGACGTTCCATACTGGAAAATCACGAATATTCGTCGGGAAACAAATGTATCGAATTATTGATCTTTGGGGCATAAGCATTGTCCTAATTTTCCGAAAAGCCCGCAGGTCGGTGATTTCGCAGAAAACAGATGGCATTTGGCGGTGCGACGGTTGAATCTCGCTTACGCCAATACTGCTTTTGGTCTGAGTCTGAAGACAATGGACAGGACAGTCACGCATTAGCCTGTGTACAGATTTGCCGCCGCAATCCCCTGCAACCACGCAAGCAGCGGCCTGAGTTTCTCGCGATATTCATTGCGCGGCGGATGCACGAGGTAATATCCCGAGCCCGATTCCAGCACACGGTCGAACGGCGCTACCAGCGCGCCGTTCGCCAGATTCTCCTGCACCAGATTCAAGTCGCCCAGCGCGACGCCCATCCCGCGAACGGCTGCGCCAAACGCGAGGTCGAGCGTATCGAAGACTTGCTCCCGATACGCATGCGAAGCAAGCTCATCGCTTTCCTGCTGCAGCCATAACATCCAGCCGCGCCGCCCAAAGCTCGAATGCAGCAACGTGTGCCGTTTCAGGTCTGCCGGCGTGCGCAGCGGCGGCTCTCCGTGCGCCGTCTGCGGCGAGCACACCGGCGTCAGTCTTTCCCGCATCAGGCACGTCGCTTCCAGCCCGTCCCAACGGCCGTTGCCAAAGAGAATGGCGGCATCTAGCGTGCCTTCGCCGAAATTGGTCGGCAGGAACCACGCGGTATCTATATTGAGCTGCGTTCCCGGCACATCCTCATAGAAGCTCGGCAGGCGCGGCATCAGCCAGCGCGCGGCGAGTGTGGGCGTGACGCGCAAGGTCACTGTCTGGCCGCCCGTGCTCGTGACATGCATGGATCGGCGCGCGGTTGCCAGCAACTCTTCCACGATCGGCACCAGCCGCTGGCACGCCTCCGTCGGGACGACCATGCGCGTATGGCGCACGAAAAGCGCGCAGCCGAAATACTCCTCGATCTGCTGGATATGCCGGCTGACGGCGCTCTGGCTCAGGAACAACTGCTGTGAAGCCGCCGTGAAATTCCCGCACCGCGCAACTACGAGCAGCGACTGCAGAACATTGAACGGCGGATATCGCTCGATTTTCATTTATGCAAGTTGTGCATGGTAACCATGAGATTTTACCGTTGGTGGGCCAGAAATTGGCGTTCATAAAATCGGTGGAATGGCGTGGGCCGCTTTGCGTTTTTGATCGCTAGCCACCGCTGCAAATCATCAGTTCCGTGGAGATTTCGCATGAGTCAACACTCAGACCAGAAGGCGTTCATCAATGCCGGCAACTGATCTCGACAGACCACGCTGGCCCGATGGAAAGCGATCCTGCTTCGCACTCGCTTTCGATCTCGATGGTCCCACTGGCGACGCCATGCTCGACGGTTCGATCTGGAACAACCCGGCGTATTTCACGCTCGGCAGTTACGGCCCGTGGCGCGCCTTGGGCCGTTTGCTCGGCATGCTCGCGGAACGCAACGTACCCGCCACGTTCTTCGTGCCCGCGTGGGTCCTCGAGAACTGGCCGACACAATGCGCGGCGATCCTGGAAGGCGGTCATGAGATCGGCTATCACGGCTACAAGCATGAAGCATTCTGGACGCTCGACCGCGATGCACAGCGCGCGGTGATGGAACGCTCGGCGCAAGTCTTCGACAAATATCTCGGCATGCGCCCGGTCGGTTTCCGCACGCCCTCGGGCGACTGGGGGCCTGACACTATCGGCGTACTGATGGAAGCCGGCGTGCGCTATTCGAGCTCCATGCGCGGCGACGATCGTCCTTACTTCCTTCCCGCGCAACGCGGCGGTACGCCCCTGGTCGAGATCCCCGGGCGCTGGGAGATGGACGACTATGCGTCGCTTGCGTATCACCGCAATCCGAACTTCCCGGCGAGCCTGGATCGCATTGCCAGCTACGACACCACGCTCGACAACTGGCGCCGTGAGTTCGACGGTTCGCATCGCGACGGACTGTGTCTGACCACGCTGTTTCATCCGAAGGTCTCGGGCAAGCCGGGGCGCATTGCGCTGCTTGAGAGCCTGCTCGATCACATGCACGCGAAAGGCGACGTGTGGTTCTCCACGTGCCGCGATGTGGCGCAATGGTGGCACGACGAGTACGCACCCATGAATCCGAAGGAGGCCTGAGCGATGCAGGAGAAACAGGCAGAACACCCTTCGCGCTGGCCGCAGGATGCGCGAAGCGCCGTGGTCGTCACGGTCGATTTCAACGATGAACACGGCATCCTTATGCAGGAGCCACGCATTGCGGGCCGGGAAAAATCGCTGTCGGTATGGCGTTATGGCGCGAAACGCGGCGTGGATCGCGTGCTCGGTGCGCTGGAAGAATTTGATGTCCGTTCAAGCTGGTTCGTGCCGGGCCGCGTGGCCGAGACGCATTCGGAACTGCTTGCCCGGATAGCAGGGCAGAAACACGAGATCGGCAATATCGGTTACGTGTGCGAAAACTTCGATGCGCTCACGCTCGGCCAGCAAAAGGATGTCTTCACGCGAGGGCAAGCCGCGCTTGAACACGTCACCGGCCGCCGTGCTGAAGGCTTTCGCTCGTTCACTGGAAACTGGGCGCCGGGCTTCACGGACTTTCTACGGGACGAAGGCGTCACATGGTCGTCGTCCTGGCGCGGCGACGATCTTCCTTACCTCCATCTGCCGGATACGAATGCCGTGCTGACCAAGCCGCCGCTTGTTGAATTGCCCCTGCACTACGAACTCGAAGACGAACCTTACTTCGCGTACAACCTCTCGCCGGCGGTGCCTGTCGGGCAGCCGCGTATTCCGTCTTATCGTGAAGTGCTTGCTAACTGGAAGCATGACTTCGCGGCGTTTCATCGTTTTGGATTGTGCTTTGTGCTGAGGCTTCATCCGGAAATTATCGGCACGGCGGGGCGCATTGACGTACTGCGCGAACTGCTCGCCCATATCCGCTCGCACAACGATGTCTGGATTGCGACCGGGGCGGAGATGGCCGCGTGGTGGCGCGAGCGCGTTACGAGCAACGAGCCCGGTCATCCGGTCGAGGTGTATGCACGGCACTGGCAGGAGCACGCATGAACACGCGCGAATCGACCTTGTCGCAGAGACTGGCGGATTTTATCGGCGAGACTTCAGGCGACTCGCTGCCAGACGCCGTCGTGCATAAAGCAAAGCGCCATATCCTCGATACGCTTGGCGCCGCGTTGGGTGGCGCTGCGGCAGTTGAAGCGCGCAGCACGCGTGCAGTAATGAGCATGGGAAGCGTGGGCCATGTGCGCGCATGGGGTACGTCCTCGAGCTTCAACGCACGCGACGCCGCCTTCGTCAACGGCGTTGCGGCCCATGCCCTCGAACTCGATGACGCCGGCGGTTGCGATCATTCGGGCGCGGTTGTACTGCCCGCGGCATTCGCCGCGCTTGCCTGCACCGGGCGGCCAGTATCGGGGCGAGAATTCCTGACAGCAGTGGTGATTGGCTATGACGTCGGCCGCCGCGTGCTCGAAGCATGCGGAGGATATTCGCCGCATAACAACACCGGCTGGCATTCCACCATGACGTGTGGCGTGTTCGGCGCGGCTGCTACGAGCGCGCGTCTGCTTGGCCTCGATGCCACCGGGATTGCAGCAGCACTCGGCCACGCCGGAAGTTTCAGCGGCGGATTGTGGGGCTTCATCCATGATGCATCGCAGACAAAACGCATGCATACGGGCCGCGCGGCAGAGGGCGGATTGCTTGCCGCATTGCTCGCGCGAGAGAATATCAGTGGTCCAAAGCAGATTTTCGAGGATGTATGGGGCGGTTTTTTCAACGCCTTCGCACGCAATACGCAGCAACCCGACGCCTTGCTCGCGGATCTCGGCATTGTGTGGAAGCTAATGCGCTGTTCGATCAAACCGCACGCCGCGTGCCGAAGCACGCATGCGGCCATTGATGCCACGCTGGAACTCTTGCAGGGGCGAGCGGCGGACCTGGACAACCTGACCGGCGTGCATGTCAGCCTGAGCGCCTTCGTGAATCAGATGTGCGGTGGACGTGACCTGAACACGCTCGCGTCGGCGCAGATGAGCTTGCCATATGCTATCGCCACGGTGCTGGTCAACGGTCACGCGGGCATAGGCGCGTACCTCGATGCACAGCGTCGCGACCCTCGCATTGCAGCCGCCATGCAACGTATCACGCTCGAGATCGATCCCGCCATGTCGGATTTGGACGAGCCGATCATCACGCTCGCCATGTCCGGCGCCGAGCCGCGTTCGCAACAGGTCAACGTGCCGCGTGGCGACCCGCGCAACCCCGTTTCCGATGCAGACCTGGCTGCGAAGTTCCGCGCGCTGGCGAGCCTGACGCTTCCCGAAGCATCGATCAACGCGATTGAAACCGCGGTGCTCGATCTCGACCATCTCGCCGATGCACGAACGCTCGCGCAGTGGCTCGACGGCAACGCGGACGCGCGCCCTGTACTGCGTTAGGCACGCACCTCGCCATATCAAAGCGCGACATCCGACTCAACCAGACCTTTCATCCAGGGGTGACTTCCATGAAAAAGCTGAACCCGATGCGTGCCGTTTCCAACCTGATGACCGTGTGCCTGTCGGCGTGTCTGTTGACGTGTCTGTTCGCAAGCGGCGCGAACGCGCAGGCCTTGCCCGATGCAATCATGAAGTCGAAGGTGATCAAGGTCGCGGTGAATTCCATCTATCCGCCGATGGAATACAAGGATCCAGAGAGCGGCGATCTGGTCGGTTTCGACATTGATCTTGGCAACGCGATTGCAAAGCAACTGGGTGTGAAGCTCGACTGGCAGGAGTCGGCGTTCGAACAATTGTTGCCGTCGCTGGCGACGGGTCGTGTCGATATGATCCTGAGCGGTTTAAGCGATGTCCCGGGTCGTCGCGATACAGCGGATTTTCTGGACTACCTGAATTCGGGCGCGCAGTTTTATATCCTCGCGTCGCGTGCAAACGAGATCAGGCAGGCCACGGATCTTTGCGGCAAACCGGTCGGAACGAGCCGCAGCACATCCTTCCCCGCCGATACCACCGCATGGAGCGCGAAACATTGCGAAGGCGCGAGCAAGGCCGCAATAGACGTGGCGGGAACCGAGGACACATCCGCGGCGCGTCTGCAGCTCAAGCAGGGCCGGATTGCAGCAGGCGTGCAGGGCAGCGAAACCCTGCCGTACGTCATGAAGCTTGAGCCGAATACGTACAAGCCGATCGGTGAACCGTTTGCGACATCGCCCGAAGGCATTGCGTTCGCGAAGTCGAATGCGAGATTGCGCGACGCCGTGCTCGGCGCGCTCAATACGTTGATCGCCAACGGGACGTACGCCGCGATTGCCGTGAAGTGGAATCTGCAATCGAGCGCGGTCAGGCAGATCACGTTGAACGGTACGACGCTTCGTTAGGGCTGCATCGGATTCGACTCGATTTCAAAATACCGTTGAGGCGTTGCGCGAGCGCTGGATCAGCCTGCGTTACCGTGTTATTTTCATGATCTCGAAAACGCTTCGCCGCTCGCAAAAAGGAGCTTCGCCGATGACCGCATCAGCCGCCGTTCTTGCCATTCTCGCTGCAATATTGATGGGCGCCATGAGCCCAGGTCCGAGCTTTGTACTGGTCGCGCGCAACGCAATCGGCCTGTCTCGCGCCGATGGACTCGCTACCGCGCTCGGCATGGGCGTGGGCGGAGTCTTCTTTAGCGGCATCGCGCTTGCGGGTTTGTATACGCTGCTGTCGGCGGTCGAGTGGCTTTACGTGGCCTTGAAAATTGCCGGCGGCCTTTATCTGATCTATATCGCGTTCAATATCTGGCGTGGTGCATCAAGTCCGTTATCGGTGGACCAGGCGCGTTCTGCGCAGAACCGGAACCTGCGCAAGTCGTTCTTGATTGGACTCACCACGCAACTCAGCAATCCGAAGACCGCCATCTGGTATGGCAGTATTTTCGCGGCGCTCTTACCCCAACATCCGCCGCTCTGGTGCTATCTCGTTCTGCCTCCCATGCTTTTCGGAATCGAGGCTGGCTGGTACACCATCGTTGCATTGTGTTTTTCGAGCCGTCGTCCGCGTGAGGTTTATCTGCGTGGGAAGAAATGGGTGGATCGCGTTGCCGCGACGGCGGTCGCCTTGCTGGGGCTGCGGCTGATTTTTGCGGCGCACAAAGCGGGCATATGAAGTTCAATGCATCTGGAAGCCAACTTCGCGAATTCTGACGTTGAACCGCGTTGCCGCAGTTGCCGTGGCACTCACGCGGTATAGACAGGAAATTTCATGACACGGAATGAGCGGAGCGGATGCCAGGGTTTAAAATTTCACGATTCGATTTTATTTCCACCTTTTATGCGCAAAGCCCCAGTACGGCCGCCGCGAGCCAAAATTTCCCGCCGCTTTCACGTAGCCCGAATCTAAAAAGTACTTGTATATACCGATTTTGTTGTCCTAGACTCGCGGGTATGCTCTTGTATAGACAAGATAGCCTTGCGCGAAAACGCGCAGCCTCACAGCCCAAGGACAACCGATGATCAAGCTAACCCCCGGCAAACTCACTCTCCCGCAACTGCGCCAGATCGCCCGTGAGCGCGTCCAGCTGGAACTCGATGCCGCAAGCCACGCGGCTATCGACGCCAGCGCGAAAGCGGTCGAGGAGATCGCCGCGAAAGGTTTGCCGGCCTACGGCATCAACACGGGTTTCGGGCGCCTCGCCAACACCCATATTCCCGCCGACCAGCTTGAACTCCTGCAGCGCAATCTGGTTTTATCGCACGCGGTCGGGGTAGGCGAGCCCATGTCGCCGCCCGTTGTACGCCTGTTGATGGCGCTGAAATTGTCGAGCCTCGGGCGCGGTCACTCCGGCATTCGCCGCAAGGTGATGGACGCCATGATCACGCTGTTCAACGCGGACGTGCTGCCTGTCATTCCTGTCAAAGGGTCGGTTGGCGCATCGGGCGACCTTGCGCCGCTCGCGCATATGTCGGGCGTCCTGATGGGTATCGGCGAAGTGTTTCTCGATGGAAAAATTGCCCCCGCGCTCGACGGCCTCAAGTCGGTGGGACTCGCGCCGCTGACGCTGCAAGCAAAGGAAGGGCTCGCGCTGCTCAACGGCACGCAGGCATCCACAGCGCTTGCGTTGTACAACATGTTCGCAATCGAAGACCTGTATCGCACGGGATTGGTGTCGGGCGCGTTGTCGGTGGACGCCGCCATGGGTTCTGTCGTTCCCTTCGACGCCCGCATTCACGCGTTGCGCGGCCATCAAGGCCAGATCGATGCAGCGGCTGCCTATCGCACGTTGCTGGACGGTTCGGACATCAACCTGTCGCATCAGGATTGCGACAAGGTTCAGGACCCCTACAGCCTGCGATGCCAGCCGCAAGTCATGGGCGCATGCCTCGACCAGATCCGTCACGCCGGCAATGTGTTGCTGATCGAAGCGAACGCCGTATCGGACAATCCGCTGATTTTCCCGGACACCGGCGAAGTGCTTTCAGGCGGCAACTTTCACGCGGAACCGGTCGCGTTCGCGGCCGACAACCTCGCCATTGCCGCAGCGGAAATCGGCGCATTGGCGGAACGCCGGATTGCATTGTTGATCGACGCCACGCTCTCTGGCCTGCCGCCTTTTCTGGTTCGCGATGGCGGCGTGAACTCGGGTTTCATGATCGCGCACGTGACGGCGGCGGCGCTTGCGTCGGAGAACAAGACCTACGCGCATCCGGCTTCGGTCGACTCGTTGCCGACCTCGGCGAACCAGGAAGATCACGTCTCCATGGCAACGTTCGCGGCCCGCAAGCTTGGCGATATTGCCGAGAACGTCACGCATATTCTCGCAATCGAACTGCTCGCGGCGGCACAAGGCGTGGACCTGCGCGCTCCGCATCTCACGAGCCCGCGTCTGCAGCCCGTCATGCAGTCCATTCGCACCGACGTGGAGCACTACGAACTCGATCATTACTTCGCGCCCGACATTGTGGCGGTGGCGAAGCAGGTCACGAGCGGCAAGATTGCCGGATTCTGCCCGCTGCAATTCGCATCGCACGGCGTGCTTTAAGCTTTGCACCTTGCAGCGGCAGATGCGTGGTCAACTCTGCCGCTGCATGCTGTCGCTGCTGAAACGGCATCCCAGCCGATACCGCGTGCCAGGATGCACGAAGCGCGCGAACGTCACCGCCACGTTGTTGGCCCATGTGCGGCGCACCAGTGTCAGGCACGGCTGATCGGCTCCGATCTCGAGCAGCTTTGCATCGGCGCGTGATGGAAGCACGGCATCCACGACATGCTCCACCTCGTGCGCCGGCACGGTGTTGAACAAATACTCCGACGGCCGCACGGCCGAAAAATCCTGCTCGAGAAAATGCGGTGCGACTTCCGGGTTCACATACCGGTCTTCGAGTTGCACCGGCACGCCGTTTTCACGATGCACGCACACCACATGAAACACGGACGCGCCCGGCGCAAGACCGAGCGCGGCGGAAACATCGCTTGCGGCCGCCTCGCGCGCGGCGAGCATGATGGAGTAACCGTACTCGTGACCGCGGGCGCGGATCTCGTCGCCTATGTGCGCGATCATCAGTAACGTGGATTGCGGCTTCTCTTCTGCAATGAACGTCCCGACGCCCGAAAAGCGCGTCAATACACCTTGCTCGGTCAACTCGCGCAATGCACGGTTGATGGTCATGCGCGACACACCCAGTTCGCCGACCAGCGTCATCTCCGATGGAATCCGGTCACCCGGCCGCCATTCACCGGAGAGAATGCGCGTGCGGATATGTTCCTTCACGCGCTCGTAGCGTGCGAGCGGCGCGGCAGCCTCAGAGGGCGCCGGCGCTGGATTGGAAAGCCCGTTCGTATTCATGTTCGTCATATCCTGCTGGATTCGGTCGCGACCGGCACGGCGCCCGGAGCGGTTTCCTCGCGACGCGCCCAGAATGCATTGCGGTCGAGATAGTTTTGCAGAAACTGGCGAAGGCGCGGTTGCTGCGCATTATGGAACACATCCTCGGGCGAACCGTGCGCGGCAATCCTGCCATGATCGATAAACACGACGGTGTCGGCCACCTGCGCCGCAAACCCCATTTCATGCGTGACGATGACCATGGTCATGCCGTCGTTGGCGAGGTTCTTCATGACTTGCAGCACTTCGCCAACGAGTTCGGGATCGAGCGCCGACGTGGGTTCGTCGAAGAGCATGATGTGCGGTTCCATTGCCAGCGCCCGGGCAATCGCCACGCGCTGCTGCTGGCCGCCGGAAAGGCGCGCGGGGTGATTGTTCGCGCGATCGGCGAGGCCGACTTTATCGAGCATTGCTAGCGCGCGTTTGTGCGCTTCGGCCTTCGGCAGCTTGCGCACCCGCACGAGCGCTTCGGCGACATTTTCCATGGCCGTCATGTGCGGCCACAGGTTGAACTGCTGGAACACCATGCCCACGTTACGGCGCACGCGGTTGATCTCGGCCTGCGGTGCGCGCACGCGCTTGCCGTTGCGTCCGGTCACGTAGCCGAGCAATTCTCCCTCAATGTAGATCTCGCCTTCGCTGTATTCCTCCAGGAACGCAAGCGATCGCAGCAAGGTGCTCTTGCCTGAACCCGATGGCCCGATGATGCACGTCACCTCCGACTTGCGCACGGCGAGCGATACGTCGTCCAGCACCTTGAGCGTGCCGAAATGCTTGCCGACATGCCGGGCATCGACGAGATATTCGGTTTGCGCCGGCGCGTTGCCATTGAGCGGTTTTTTCATGATTCAGCACTCGCGTTGTGTGTTGCTGCCGTTCATGGATTCATCGTGCAAGGAATCGGCCGACACGCAGTTCGACCCACTGTCCCGCCCGTGAAGCGGCTTCCACGAGCACGAGATAACACACGCACAGCGCGAGGAGTGTCTCGACGAATGCAAACTTTTCCGAGCCGATGCCCGTTAGCACGAACGTCAACTCCGGCACCGTGACAACCGACAGCACGGCAGTCTCCTTGCTCAGCACGATAATTAGGTTCGTCAACGCCGGTACGATGATCACCAGCATCTGCGGCAACTGTACGCGCATGATGACTTGCAGCCGCGTGAAGCCGAGACACTGCGCGGCTTCAATGTGGCCGCGCGGCACGGAAGTAAAGCCCGAACGAAATGCTTCAGCGAAATACGCGCTGCCGTACAAGCCCAATCCCACGATACCGGCCGTCAACGGTTCAAGCGACAGCCCCAGTGACGGACCGCCGTAATACAGCACGAAAAGTTGTACAAGAAATGGCGTGCCGCGAAAAATCTCGATATACGCGCGCAGGAACCCGCGCACCCACTTGCCGCAGAAAATTTGCAGAATCGCGATGGCGAAGCCAATAGCCATGCCGATCATCACGCCGCCAATCCACACGGCGATGGTTGTCGCGAAGCCTTCGGCCAGGGCGGGCAGGGAACCGGTGAGAACGGTTGGATCGAAATGAATGGCCATGCTACGCCGCAGCTTGAGCCTGGCGGCGCTCGGCGCGATGACCCGCGAGCGAGAGCGCACCGTTGATGACGAGATACACCAGCCCGGCCGCCACATACGCTTCGAGCGGCCGGTACGTGCTCGCCGCAATATTCTGCGCGGTGCGCGTGACGTCGGCGACACCCACGACCGAGATCAGCGAAGACGCTTTCACGAGCATCACCATTTCATTGACGAGCGAGGGCAGTGTCGTGCGCAGCGCCTGCGGCACCTGAATTCGCAGCACGGCCTGCATGCGCGACAAGCCGAGCAATTGCGCGGCTTCCAGTTGCCCATGCGCAATGCCGATAAAACCGCCACGCAGGATCTCCGCGAGATAAGCGGCCTCGCACAGGGAAACCGCCGCGGCCGCGGCGACCAGCGGCGGCACGTTGATGCCTATGAAGGGCAGGAAATAATAGGTCAGCAGAAGCTGCACGAGCAGCGGCACGCCGCGAAAGAAACCGACATACGCGCCACCGAGCTTCGACACAACGCGGTTCCTGGAAAGCCGCGCGCTGCACACGCCGATCGCAACGACAAATCCCACCACGAGCCCGACGAGTGAAATCAGGACCGTGGCTTGCGCGGCCTTGATGAGAAGCGGCAGGGCGTCCAACAATGCATGAAGGCTGAACATGGGCTGTCCGGCGGGAATTCGAAGGCGCGGCGAACCACTATCGGTTCCCGGATCAATAGTTAGGCGTTGGCATGGTTGTCGGCGTATCCATGGTCACGCCGAACCACTTCTTTTGCAGGGCGGCAAGGCGCCCGTCGCCATGCATCTTGATGATCGCCTGGTTGATCGCATTGAGCAGCGGCTTGCTGTCTGCGTCCTTGCGCCCGAGATAACCGAAATACACTTTCGTGCCGAACGGCGGTTGCACCACGGCGAAGGTGTCGGGACGCTGGCGCGCCACATAGGCAATGTTCGGCAGCGAGTTGCCCACGGCGACGATCCGGCCTGCCGCAAGGTCGGCATAAGCCTGGTTGTTATCGATGTATTCACGCACGCTGGTCTTGCCCGGGAGTGTGGCGACATATTGCTTCAACTGGTCGAGCTGGGCGGTTGCCTTGCCGCCGCCGACCGCCTTGCCGGCGACGTCGGCGTTCGTCTTGATGCTTGCGTCGTTTGCGCGCTTGAGAAGGGCGACCGTGCCGTCCGCAATCGGCAGCATGAATTCGTAGCGCTCCATGCGCGCCTTGGTGATGGTCACGGGACCGCTGACAATGTCGAACTTGCCGGCTTCCAGGCCCGGCAGCACGCTCGGCCAGGGTAAGTCTATGGAGCGTACCTTCACGCCCATTTCCTTCGAGAGTTCAGCAAAGAAGTCCTTGTTGAAGCCTTGTTGCTGACCGTTTTCCAGGAAGTCGAACGGAGCGAATTGCATCTCGGTTCCAACGACCAGTTCTCCCGCCTTCTTGACCTTCGCCAACTGGTCGTCCGCATGCGCTGAAACCGAAATCGCCGCCATGACCCATGCGGTCACGAGCAGGCGACCCTTCAACTTCGAGAACACATTCATTGTTGAACTCCCCTGATATAAGAGAACCCGGCTTTGTTTAGCGAGCGGTTTTGATGGGCGGATGGTGAGCAAGCATGCTGAATTCCAGATGACGCGATTCAGTATATACCGTCAATTTGCATTGCCAAGCGTGTCAAAAATACTTCGTGAAAGGCAGTATCGGGCTTGCATGGAGGCATGTTCAAGTTCGAACAAACGCCGGGTTGCGTTCGCGTAATTGGCGGTATATACAGACAATGTTGACGCGGTCTTGCGCGTGGTCCTGACTTATACGCAGGTCGTTGCTACCAACGCGCGTCACGACGGATCTGACGTAGTAAGTACGTGGTGTATATACCGCCCGCCACCGTACGTCCCTGAGTTTCGAGCGTGCGGTATCGACGGTTTGCAAACCTGACATCAACCCTGGAGTTACGGATGAGTCTGGCTTCCCATATTCCTGTTGTCGATATGGCGGCTGTTCGCGCGCACGATACCGTCGGCTTGCGAGAAGCCGCTGCTGCTATCCGTGATGCGTGCACAAGCATCGGTTTTTTCTATGTGAGCAATCATGGCGTGCCTTCGGACGTGCTAGATAGCGCAGTTAAGGGCGCAAGCGAATTCTTTGCGCATCCGCCGGAAGTGAAGCGTCGCGTGGCGGTGAATCATCGGCACCGTGGCTTCAATGCGCTTGGCGACGCCGTCATGTATCAGGCGACCAAGCCCGACTACAAGGAATTTTTCAGCATCGGCCTGGAGTTGCCCGAGGACGATCCCAGCGTGCTCGCGGGCGAAGCCTTGCGGGGTCCTAACAACTGGCCGGATTTTATGCCGTCGTTGCGTCCCGCGCTGTACGGCTACTACGAAGCCGTCGGCGCCTGTGGCGCGGATTTATTGCGGGCAGTGGCGGTGAGCCTGGATATCGATGAAGCGTTTTTTGCCGACAAGTACACGAAGCGCATGCAGCGCACGCAGATGGTCTATTACCCGCCGCAAGCGCCCAAGTCCGACGCCGACCAGTTCGGTGTGGCGCCGCATACGGACTACGGTTGCATTACGCTTCTGTGGCAGGACAACATAGGCGGCTTGCAGGTGAAGGAGCTTGCCACCGGTAGCTGGATCGACGCGCCGCCGATTCCTGGCACGCTGGTGGTGAACGTCGGCGATCTGCTTGCGCGATGGTCCAACGACCGCTTTCGTTCCACGCTGCATCGGGTGATCAATCGTTCGGGCAAGGAGCGTTATTCGATCGCCACGTTTTACGATCCAACCTACGGCGCACGCGTCGATCCTCGAGACCTTGGTCTTGATGGCGCACCGCCGCTTTATGTTCCGGTCGCGGCAGGCGACTACATACTCGGGCGCATCAACGACTCAATGGGTTATAGAAAGAAGCGCGCTAATGGCTGAGCATGCAATGAAGCCGATCGTACAAAAGCTGATTGATGTACTCGGTCCGGAGTCGGTGCGTTCCGGCGATGCAATCGAGCCGCGCTATCTTGGCGACTGGAG
This sequence comes from Caballeronia sordidicola, assembly GCF_001544455.2. GTDB lineage: Bacteria > Pseudomonadota > Gammaproteobacteria > Burkholderiales > Burkholderiaceae > Caballeronia > Caballeronia sordidicola. Next base: position 23,713 of record NZ_FCOC02000008.1, on the reverse strand, counting down.
CGGGCGTTCGGCAGTTGCACCGCTGGCGGTTGTGTTGCCGCGAACCGTAAGCGAGGTCTCGGACGTCTTGCGGCTTTGCAATGAGGCGCATCAAAGTGTCGTGCCGCAAGGCGGCATGACGGGCCTGGCCGGCGGCTCCATTCCCTCGGGCAAAGACGTCTGCATTTCGATGGAACGGCTCGTAGGTATCGAAGAACTCGACCGGGCAGCCGCGACCATGACGGTGCTTGCCGGCACCACGTTGCAGACTGTCCAGGACGCCGCGCAAGCCGCAGGTTTCGAATTCGCACTGGATCTCGGCGCGCGAGGTTCCTGCCAGATCGGCGGCAATCTCGCCACGAACGCGGGCGGCATTCGTGTGCTGCAGTCGGGCACGGCACGCGAGCAGGTGCTGGGTCTTGAAGCCGTGCTCGCCGATGGCAGCGTGCTCAGTTCCATGAACAAGATGGTCAAGAACAATACGGGCTACGACCTGCGCAATCTGTTCATTGGATCAGAGGGGACGCTCGGCATCATCACGCGCGCGGTGTTGCGCCTGAAACCGCGTCGGGCGGCTCGAAGCACGGCGCTATGCGCATTGAATGACTACGACGGCGCGGTTGCGCTGTTGCGCGCGCTGCAATCCACGTTCGGCGATGAAATAGGCGCATTCGAAATCATGTGGCCGGAGTTTTACGACTTCGGTGTATCGCTGACGCGTTCGGGACAATCGCCGCTGGGCAATGCGTATCCGTTGTACGCGCTTATTGAGCAGGCGGGTTTTTCCGATGACCACGGCGAGCGCTTTGCTGCGGCGCTCAACGCGCAGCTTGAAGCCGGAGTGGTGCTCAATGCGGTGGTCGCGCAGTCGCAAGCCGAGACGCAAGCGCTTTGGGCGATCCGTGAAGCAACGGCGGAGTTGCCGGTGAAACTGGAACCGATCAACTTCGACGTGAGTTTGCCCATAGGCGAGATCGGGCATTTCGTCGATGCCTGTCGCAGGGATTTTAGGGCGCGCTGGCCCACGCATCATGGCGTGTACTTCGGGCATATCGGCGACTCGAATCTGCACGTCACGCTCGACGCCCGATCGATTCCCGGTGTCACCGTGGAGGAGGTCGATCGTGCACTATATGGCATGGTGCGCGACTACAAGGGTTCCATATCCGCGGAACACGGGATTGGCTTGCTCAAGCGGTCATTTCTCGGCTACTCGCGCAGTCCCGCGGAACTCGCGTGCATGCGTGCGATCAAGCACGCGCTCGACCCGCGCGGCATTCTCAATCCAGGCAAGGTGCTGCCCGCGGCGGATAATCAGGAAGGAATCTAATGAGCGTGAAAGGTTTTATGGACGGACTGCGTGCTGAAGTGCGTGGCTTGCCTGCTTACAACGCGGGTCTTTCAAGCGACGCCGTGCGGACGCGTTATGACGTGCCGCACGTCGCGAAACTCGGCAGCAATGAAAACCCGCGCGGGGCAAGTACGGCGGTTTTGGCACATCTCACCCAGTGGACGACCGCTGCTTCGCTCGCGCTGTATCCGGATCCTTCATGCAGCGTGTTGCGCGCAATGATTGCGGACAAGCTGGGCGTCGAACCTGAACAGATCTTGTTTGGCAACGGCTCGGAAGATTTGCTTGCCATTGCGGCGCATACGTTTATAGCCGCGGGCGAAGACGTGGTCACCGTGGTGCCATCGTTCGGCCTGCACATCATTTATCCGCAAAGCGTCGGCGCGAATGTCATCACTGTGCCCATGCGCTTCGATTTTGAATTCGATGTCGACGCGTTGATTGCCGCACTCTCGCCGCAAACGCGAATGTTGATCGTTAGTAATCCGAGCAATCCCGTTGGTTGTGCAATGAACGCGAAGGAGATGCGACGGCTGCTGGACGCGGTATCGCCGAATACACTCGTGCTATGGGACGAGGCCTATTTCGAGTACGCTGAGAACGAAGAAGATTATCCCGACAGCCTCGCGATACTGCGTGAAACACGACTGCCATGGCTGCTGCTGCGTACTTTTTCGAAGGCCTATGGGCTTGCCGGGCTGCGCGTGGGGTACGGGATCGCGTCGGCGCCGGAACTGGCGGGCCTGATGGACCGCGTGCGCACGCCGTTCAACATCAACCAGATCGCGCAGGAAGCGGCTGCGATCGCGTTTCAAGATGAGGGACATGTTGCGGCGAGCGTGGAAGATGCGCGCGCTGGGCGAGCGCAGATGCGAGCTGCGCTCGAAGCGCTCGGCATCGATCCCGCGCCTTCACTCGCCAATTTCCTCTTCTTCGATTGCGGCGAGGACGCTGCGGCGCTCGCCGCGCGCATGCTCGCCGATGGCGTGATCGTGAAGCCGTGGCGTGAAGCGGGCTATGAGACGTGCATGCGGGTATCGGTAGGAAGCGCCGTCGACAACGCGTTGTTTATCGACTCGTTCAAGCGGCGCCGCACAGCGGGTTAAGCGCCCATCATCTTTTTCTCTTGCGCTTCAATCCACGCGCGGTCGAAACGTCCCTCGGCGATGGATCGAAGCGCGGCGGCTTCCTTGCCCGCCTGTCGCTTCGCGCCTTCGATCACCGCGCTCACGTCTCCGGGAGCAATCGCGAGGACGCCGTCTTCGTCGCCGACCACGATGTCTCCCGGATGCACGACCATGCCGCCCACACTCACCGGCACGTTGACTTCTCCGGGCCCGTTCTTATACGGCCCGCGATGCGTGGCGCCGCGTGCGTAAACGGGAAAGTCATGCGCGCTTAATGCGCCGACGTCACGGATTGCGCCATCGATCACCAGCCCCTGCACCCCGAGGCTTTCGGCGTAGGTTGCCATGATTTCGCCCATGAGCGCTTGTGTTACGTCGCCGCCGCCGTCGATCACGAGCACGTCTCCGGGGCGGCAAAAATCGAAGCCCCGATGAATCGCGAGATTGTCGCCCGGACGCGTGCGCACGGTCACTGCCGTCCCGGCCATCGGCCTGGCTTTGTGATAAGGCATGAGTCCTGTCGTGCCGCTCACGCGCGCCATGTTGTCGCTCAATAGCGATACGGCAAGGCCGCGCAGGACTTCGAGTATTTCAGGACTCGCTTGGCTAGCGGATGCATTGCGACGCCATCCAGGTTGGTTCATGACTGTCATCTCCTTCAGGAAAACTGGCGGGTAAGCTGGTTCGAAAGACGCGCATATACGGTGCGCGCATTGCCTTCGTAAATGCGCTGGCGGTCGTCGTCGGTCAGCCATTCAATGGCGTCGATATAACGGCGCGTATCGTCGTAGTAATGGCCTGTCTCGGGATCGATGCCCTGAACCGCGCCAATCGTCTCCGATGCGAACAGGATGTTCTCGACAGGTATGACCTTCGCCAGCAGGTCGGTGCCGGCCTGGTGATACACGCAGGTATCGAAGAACACGTTCTTGAGCAGATAGTCCTTCAGCAAAGGCCTATTCATGTCCTGGGCGAGCCCGCGATACCGGCCCCAGTGATACGGCACTGCGCCACCGCCATGCGGGATGATGAAACGCAACGCAGGAAAGTCAGCGAACAGATCGGCTGTCAGCAACTGCATGAATGCGGACGTATCGCCATTGATGTAGTGCGCGCCGGTCGCATGGAAATTCGGATTGCATGACGACGACACGTGGATCATCGCGGGCACGTCGAGTTCGACCATCGCTTCGTATAGCGGATACCAGGAGCGGTCGGTCAGCGGCAAGCCGCTCCAATGGCCACCGGAAGGATCGGGATTCAGGTTGCATCCAACGAATCCGAGTTCCTCGACGCATCGGCGCAACTCGGCAATGCAATTCGAAGGCGCTACGCCAGGCGCTTGCGGCAATTGGCAAACGCCTACGAAGTTGCGCGGGAACAACGAGCAGACGCGATGAACCAGGTCGTTGCTCTCTTGCGACCAGCGCGCGTTGGCCTCGGCACCTGCCAGGTGATGGCCCATGCCGGCTGCGCGCGGCGAGAAGATCGTCAGGTCGGTGCCGCGCTCGCGCTGAATGCGCAACTGTCCCGTCTCGATGCTCTCGCGTATCTGTTCGTCGGAAATGACCGGGCGCGGCGGCGGTGGGAGTCCGTCCTTCAGCGCGGCAATCTGCGCTGCCCGCCAAGCTTCATGCTCGGGCGGGGATGTCGTGTAGTGGCCGTGACAGTCGATAATCATTGCTGGTTTCCAGATCGAGGCTTAATGAAGATGTCCCGCAGGGGAATCGCCCGCAGGCAGCGAGTCGTGTTCGTCTTCCGATGGCTTCACCCGCATTACCAGCGCAATGATGGTCGCCACGATCAGGAAGGCCGCAATGGTCAGCAGGGCTAACTTGAAGCTGCCGGTCGCGTTGCGCACGAGCCCGATGCTCCAGGGACCAACGAGGCCGCCGAACTGCGCGATGGTGTTGATCAGCGCAATGGTCGCAGCACCCGCGGCGCCCGTCCTGAACGACGAGGCGAGACTCCAGAACAGCGGATTTCCGGCATAGATAAAGAGACCCGTCACGCAAAGCAGCGCGTAGGCGATCACCGGATTCGGCGCATACGCGCTGCCTGCAATGGCGAGCGCGCTCATTCCGTAGACGAAGGCAAGATGCTTTTTCCGGTCGCCGGTCCGGTCGGAACTGCGGCTGATGACCATCGTGCCGACAACACCAAGAAGCGGCGGCATGGCGGAAAGAAATCCGACTTCGAGGTTGCTCAAATGACCAAGGCTCTTCACGATCTGCGGCAGCCACAGGAAGAGGCCATAGATACCCACGAGCGCGCAGCCGAAGAGACAGGCAAGGCTCCATACGCGGATGTCACTGGCTACGCGCAGCATCGGAAAATGTTTATCTGCGCCGAGCGCTTCGCGCTCTTTCGCGAGCGTGGACTCGAGCCAGTGTTGCTGTTCCGGCGAGAGCCACGCCGCTTCCGAGGGGCGCTCGGTCATCAGGCGCAAGGTCAGGAGACCGAGCAGCATGGCGGGAACGCCTTCCAGGATGAACATCCATTGCCATCCCTGCAGGCCGAGCGGCCCGTTCGCGTAGGTCATCAGCGCGGTTGAAATAGGGCCGCCCAGCACCGCCGAAAAAGATCCCGCGATGATGTAGCCGCCGACCGCGCGCGCCCGGTAGCGCAACGGAAACCACTTCGTGAGATACACGGCAACGCCGGGCAGAAAGCCCGCTTCCATCACGCCCAGCAGGAAGCGCAGCACGTAGAAACTCGACTCGCTGAAGACAAACGCGGTAGCGGCTGCCACAGCGCCCCATGTCAGGAGAATCCGCGCGATCCAGCGCCGCGCGCCGAGCCGGTGCAACAGGAGATTGCTCGGGACTTCGAGCAGCATGTAGCCGAAGAAAAAGATGCTCCCCGCACAGCCGAAGACAGCGGGGCTGAAGCCGAGCTGCTTGTTCATGTCGAGCGCGGCGAAGCCGATGTTGATCCGGTCCAGGTAATTGAAGAACATCATGGCGAAGAGCAACGGCATGAGACGGCCGTAAACCTTGCGCATAGTCGCGCTTTCAATTGGGTCGATCATCGACGTCTCCTGTCTTTTCGGGCGCCCGTGGACCGGGCGTCATATGTATGGTTCGCTTATGGCAGAGGCGAGCGTATTCCCGCGGGCGATGCCGCGTTGTCCGCCGTGAACGCCAATTGGTTTGCCATGCGAAAACCAGAACTGCTGCGGGCGCTGTGCTGCATCCAGTGCATGACCGGTATAGCCATGTTACGAACCTGCGCACCGCGCGTCCAAGACCGTGTTTTTATCTTTTTATAATGATTTTCTTATAGTGCGGCGCGCGGTTTCCGGGGCACGGGCGCCAGGCACTTGAGGAAGGCCTGAAGATGGGATGACGTGTCGTCGCTGCGAAAGCTCGCCGACAGCGTCGTGATCTGGGAAGCCAGAGGCGCGTTCAGGCGCACATAGACGACGTCGGAGCGGCCGTGCCGCGCGACCGACTCACCCACGAACGTCACACCCAGTCCGGCCGCAACCAGCGCAATGGCGGTCTGGATTTCATAGGCCTGATGCGCGATATGCGGCGTGACGCCCGCATTCCGATAAAGCGACTCCACGAATCGCGAATACTGTCCGTTCGAATGCTTCGGGTAGAGGACCAGCGGGGTATCGGCGAGTTGCGCGATACGCACGGACTTTGCGCGCGCAAGCGGATGGTCGGGCGACAGCACAACGGTTACGCGCTCATGCAACAGCGGCAGCGTCGTGCAGCCTGCGATGTCCTGAACCTGCCGCCCGATGCCGATATGAATCCGCGTCTCGTGAAGCGCGTCGGTCTGTTCTTCGGTGAGCATCTCGAAGAGCTTCAGTTCCACGTTGGGATAGGCGAGGTGGAACGCCTTGAGCGCGGGCGGCAGCACGCTATACATCGACGAACGGGTGAAGCCTATGCCGAGCCATCCGCGCAAGCCGAGTCCGATTTCACGCGTGCCGAGCGCGGCCTGATCGAACGATGCAAGGATCTGCCGCGCCTCGATGCACAGATAGCTCCCTGCTTCGGTGAGCCGCAGCGGACGGCTGCCCCGATCCACGAGCTGCGTGCCGAGCCGGTCCTCCAGCGCGCGAATCTGCTGGCTGAGCGCCGGCTGTGCGACATGCAGTCGATCCGCCGCTCGGCTGAAGTTCAGTTCTTCCGCAAGTACGACAAACGCGTGCAGATGGCGCAGATTCATGGTGTTTCGACTTTAAGCGTTTGTTCGGTCATGAGTTGGCCCTGGCACAAAGGGTTACGAGGCAACGCTCAAGGATTCTCCTTTCCGGCTGCCAGCAACCGCAATATGCCGATAAATTCCTGCACCGGCTGCGCGGGCGTCTCATGCTTGCGCGTCACGATTCCGTAACTGGTCATGATGCGGCGGATCGGAACTGGAAGCTGTCCCAGCAAGCCGTGATTCACATATTTTTCGACAGCGGCTTGTGGCTGCAATGAAATCATGTCGGTGGCCTGCAGGAGTTCCAGCGCGGAAAAAATCGACGTCAGTTCCACCATCCCGACCGGTACAGGAATGGCCGCGGCCGAGAACGTCTCCTCGAATAACTGCCTTATCGCAGTGGCCTGCGGATAAAGAATCCAGGGCCATTCGGCAAGATCGGCCAGTTCCAGCTTGCGCTTCTTCAGTAGCGGATGATGGCTTCCCGCCACCACGCAGACCGGTTCGGCGGCGAGTACCTCGAAGTCGAACAACGCATGATGACGCGGCTCGGTCAGCCGGCCGACCATGACGTCCAGCTTCTTTTCGTCCAGCCAGATTGCGAGTTGATCGCTGCTGAGTTCGAATAATTTTACGACCAACTGCGGCCGCATTCGGCGGATCTCGCCAATACCGGCCGTCACCAGTTGCGCCGCCGAGGCTGAAATCGCGCCGACCGTGATGTGTCCATAGCCGCCATTTTTCAGCGTCGCGAACTCGCCGACAAAGCGCCCGAGATCGCCGAGCGCGGTGTTTGCATACCGCAAGGCAAGATGTCCCAGTTCGGTCGGCCTCATCTCGCGCGGCAGCCGCTCGAACAGCGGCGCGTCGAGCAGGCTTTCCATGTCGCCGAGAATTTTGGTCGCTGCGGGCTGCGTCATATGCATCTGCTCGGCGGTGACGCGCATGTTGCGCGTGCGTCCCAGAATGTCGAGCAACTGCAGGTGTCGGTATCGCAGACGGCCAAGAATGGCCGATAAAACCAGCGCGGAAGGTTTCGACATGGAGGGTTAACCTGTATCGACTCATAACCGGATGGAATCGATTGTAGCCAATAAGCGATTGGATGTTTATTCCCGAGTTGGCTTAGAGTGATGCCAGATCAATAGACCGGGGCGGATCCGGCGTCCTCACGATGGAGACAACACACATGCAGACCCAGGCACTCTCGTCCCAGCCGCTGGCGAGCGCCGTGCGCAAAGCGCGGTTGCGCCTGACACCTTTTCTCGCGCTGATGTTCGCGCTATCCATGCTCGACCGGTCCAACGTCGGCTTCGTCAAGCAGGCGCTGCAGGTCGATTCGAACATTGGTAATGCCGCGTTTGCGCTGGGCGCCGGGATCTTTTTTATCGGCTATGCGGTGTTCGAGATTCCGAGCAACATGATGCTGCATCGTGTTGGCGCGAAGCTCTGGTTGAGCCGCATCATGGTCACGTGGGGCATTGCGTCGGCGGCTATGATGTTCGCGCACAACGAGACGGCGTTCTACGTGCTGCGCTTTATTCTCGGTGTGGCGGAAGCCGGCTTTTCTCCGGGCGTGATCCTCTATTCAACGTACTGGTTTCCGGCGAGAGAACGCGGCAAGGCGCTCGGCATCTATTACTTTGGCGTGCCGGTCGCGCTCGTGCTCGGCAGTCCGTTGTCCGGCTATCTGATGGAAGTCATGGGCGGTTTGCTCGGCTTGCGCAACTGGCAGTGGATGTTCCTGATCGAAGGGCTGGCTGCGTCCGTTGTGGGCGTGATCGCGTTCTTCTATCTTGTAAGCAAGCCACGTCACGCGAAGTGGCTGACAGACGCCGAAAAAGATGCGCTCGAATCGGCCATCGCGGCGGAGGATCGCCACAAGGTGGCGCATGGTCCGACGACTGCGCTTGCCGCGCTCGGCAACTGGAACGTGCTGCGCTTCGTCGCTATCTACTTCGCGATCCAGGTCAGCGTGTACGGTGTGATCTTCTATCTGCCTACTCGCATCTCCGAACTGACCGGCACGGCAATAGGCGCAAAGGTGGGCTTTCTCACTGCGATTCCGTGGTTCTGTGCGCTAGTGGCGTTGCGTTTCGTGACGGGTTATGCCGATGCACGCGGCAAGCATCGTGAAGTCGCGGTGCTGATGCTGGTCATGGCGGCAGCGGGAATAGGATTTTCGACGATGGGCACGCATCTCGTGCCCGTGCTGTTCGCGTTTTGCGTGGCCACCATCGGCTTCGTGGTCGTGCAGCCGCTGTTCTGGACACTGCCTACGGCATATCTGAGCGGGACGGCGGCAGCGAGCGGTATCGCGTTGATCGGCGCGTTGGGCAACCTTGGCGGTTTCATTGCGCCCACGTTGAAGACCGCGGTCGAGACCCTCTTTCAGAGTCAGCGCGCGGGCATGGGCGCGCTCGCGGTGGCGGGTGTGATCGGCGTGCTGCTGCTGTTGAGTATCGGTATGCGAGGGCGCCGTCAGGAAGCAGGGCAACTGGCTGCATCGAAAACGGCCTCGCGCTGAGGGGCAGTGACGCGGACTATCGCGCGAACGACGGAGAAACCAACATGAAATCGGTAATCGAAACAGCCACTGCAAATTCGGCGACGGTGCGCCTCAATCCTGTCGACGACGTGCTTATCGCGCGCCATCAGCTTGTCGCCGGCATGCAACTCGCCGATGGCGACGTTACGGTTCGCGGCCTGATTCCGGCCGGGCACAAGATTGCGGTCAAGGCGCTCGCGCAAGGTCAGGCGGTGCGTCGCTATGGACAGATCATAGGCTTCGCGAAGCGTGACATTGAAGTGGGCGAGCATGTGCACGTGCATAACCTCGCGATGGGCGATTTCGCTCGCGACTATGCGTTCGGCGCCGACGCCAAACCCACGCAACGTGTAGCGCAGCCCGCGACCTTCCTGGGCATCCGCCGTCCCGATGGACGAATCGCGACGCGCCATTACATCGGTGTGCTTACGTCCGTGAATTGCTCGGCCACAGCCGCGCGCGCTATTGCTGACTATTTTCGGCGTGACGTACATCCCGAAGCGCTTGCCGCGTTTCCGAACGTGGATGGCGTGGTCGCGCTCACGCATGGTCAGGGCTGCGCGGTCGACTCCGAAGGCGAGGCGCTGCAGATGCTTCGCCGCACGCTTGGTGGCTATGCGCGGCATGCGAATTTTGCCGGCGTGCTGATGGTCGGGCTCGGCTGCGAGACCAATCAGATCGATGGACTCCTGCAGGAACAGCATCTTCAGACAGGCGCCCGACTGAAGACCATGACGATCCAGGCAACGGGCGGCACGGCGCGCACGGTTGCGGCGGGTATTGAAGCCATCAAGGTAATGCTCGGGGACGCAAACGAAGTGGTGCGCGAACGTGTCGATGCAAGCCATCTCGTGATCGGCCTGCAATGCGGCGGATCGGATGGCTATTCGGGGATAACGGCGAATCCCGCGCTCGGCGCAGCGGTCGATCGTCTTGTCGCGCACGGCGGCACGGCCATCCTCTCTGAGACGCCTGAGATTTATGGCGCGGAACACTTGCTGACGCGGCGGGCAGTATCGAAGGAAGTGGGCGACAAGCTGATCGAACGCATTCATTGGTGGGAGGAATATTGCGCGCGAATGAACGCCGACCTGAACAACAATCCGTCGGCGGGCAACAAGGCGGGCGGACTCACGACGATCCTCGAGAAATCCCTCGGCGCAGTGGCGAAGGGCGGGACAACGAACCTTGTTGATGTATATCGGTATGCCGAGCATGTCAGTGCGCGCGGCCTCGTGTTCATGGACACGCCGGGCTACGATCCGGTGTCGGCGACAGGGCAGGTCGCGGGCGGCGCAAACCTTATCTGCTTCACGACGGGACGCGGTTCCGCATACGGATGCGCGCCATCGCCGTCGCTCAAGTTCAGCACGAATACTGCTTTGTGGAAGCGTCAGGAAGAAGATATCGACTTGAACTGCGGCTCGATTCTCGACGGTGAAAAGAGCGTCGATGAACTCGGTCAGGAGATTTTCGAACTGATGCTGGAAACAGCGTCGGGCACGTTGTCGAAGAGCGAAGTGCATGGCTACGGGCAGAACGAATTCGTCCCGTGGCAAATTGGTGCGATTACCTAAAAATCCAAATGGCGCGTCATTGAGAACGCGCCATTATTTTATTCGATACCGCATCAAAAAACGTTCCCGCTGCCTTTGGGAATGTGAATTAGCAGAGTTGCAAATGGCTGCTTATACTAGCCACGTCGTTGGTCATCGACGCAAATTTTGGGGCTTCCACACGCACCCGCCAGTTACCGGCAACGCATCGGTAAGCTGACTGCCAGTCGCGTGAGTGCGTTCGATGCAACCGACTTCTCCATGCCCCCACAGCCAGGAGATTTCCGCCATGAATGTCCAGTCTTCCCCCACGCGCCTATTGGATGAAACGGTCGGGCCCAAAGCCGAAGCGCCGGTATCGAACAATCAGAACGTGACTGCGCGTACGACCGAATCCGTCACTATTGCCGTCGAGCTTTCAGTCAACGGCAGAAATTACGCGATGTCGCTCGATCCTCGCACCACCTTGCTCGACGCATTACGAGAGCATTTGCACCTTACTGGCACCAAGAAGGGATGCGACCACGGGCAGTGTGGCGCGTGCACGGTGCACGTCAACGGACGCCGCGTCAATTCTTGCCTGTGTCTCGCGGCGAACCACGCGGGCGACGATATCACCACCATAGAAGGCATCGGCAGTTCCGACGCGCTGCATCCCATGCAAGCCTCGTTCGTTGAGTGCGATGGCTATCAGTGCGGCTACTGTACGTCCGGGCAGATCATGTCGGCGGTCGCGCTACTCGGCGAACCTGTCGGCGCGAGCGACGCCGACGTGCGCGAAGCCATGAGCGGCAACCTGTGCCGCTGCGGCGCTTATCAGAACATTGTCGCGGCGATCCAGACCGTGCGCGGCAAAGCCTGAGGAGCCGCCGCCATGGATCTCTTCGAACTATCCCGCGCGCGCGACGTGCAGGACGCGATCAAGCACGGTGCTGCATCGCACACGGCGCAGCAAGGCGCCGAAGTGCGTTTTCTTGCGGGCGGCACCACGCTGCTCGACCTGATGAAGTTGAACGTGGAACGGCCGGGCAGGGTGCTCGACATCAGCCGCTTGCCGCTTGGCGAGGTCCAAGCAACGGCCGACGGCGGTGTGAAGATTGGCGCGACAGTGCGCAATGCCGATCTCGCCAACCATCCGCTGATTCACGATGCTTACCCGGTGCTGTCGCAAGCGCTGCTTGCCGGTGCATCGGCGCAATTGCGCAACATGGCGACGACCGGTGGCAATCTGCTGCAGCGCACCCGATGCGTCTATTTCCGCGATACCGCAATGGCCTGCAACAAGCGCAATCCCGGATCCGGGTGCGCGGCAATCAACGGCTTCAACCGCACGCAAGCCATTCTAGGCGTCAGCGATTCATGCATTGCAAGCAATCCGTCCGACATGAACGTGGCGCTGATGGCGCTCGACGCAGTGGTTCATATTCAGGGGACGCGCGGCGAACGCAGCGTGGCCATCGACGATTTCTTCCTGCTGCCGGGTCATACGCCGGAGCGCGAAACCATGCTCGAACCCGGCGATCTCATCACGCATGTCACGTTGCCGCCGCCAGCAACAGGCAGCCGCTCGCTGTATCTGAAACTGCGCGATCGTGCGTCGTATGAGTTTGCGCTGGTCTCGGCGGCGGTGGTGGTCAGTGTCACCGATGGCCATATCAGCCATGCGCGCGTGGCGCTCGGCGGAGTCGGCACAAAGCCTTGGCGATCGCGCGAAGCAGAAGCCGCGCTTGCATCGGCCACGCCAGATGCCGCGAGCTTCAGGCGCGCGGCAAGCGACGCACTGGCCCAGGCTCAGCCGCAATCTGAAAATGGCTTCAAGGTTGAGCTCGCGCAACGCTGCCTTGTGCATGCGCTGACGCTCGTCACGCGTTCAACCTGACCGCATAAAGGAACGCTCCATGTCTACCATATCTGAATCATCGCAGGCAGTTCATGACGCTCATGACGTCATTGGCCGCGGGCATTCGCGCATCGATGGCCCGCTGAAAGTCAGCGGTGAAGCAACCTATACGTCCGATGTCGATTTGCCGGACATGCTGCACGCGGTTCCAGTGGGCAGCACCATCGCGAGCGGCAAGCTTGTGTCGCTCGAGTTCGCCGCTGCCGAAGCCATGCCGGGTGTGCATGCGGTGCTGCATCGGGGGAATATCGGGCGGTTTTATCGGATCGCCGGCAATTCGATGGACACAGGTTTTGTCGATGAAGCGCGCCCGCCGTTCGAAGACGATGTGATCCGCTACTACGGACAGTACGTCGCGCTGGTTATTGCCGATACTTTCGAGGCCGCAAGCGCCGCGGCGGCGGCGATCAAGGTCGGTTATGAAACATCGGAGCACGATGTGAGCACCACGCTTGCGAGCGCCAAAGAATCGGATGTGGAAAGCGAACGTGGCGATGCGGCCAGCGCATTTGATGCGTCGCCCGTGAAGATAGATGAAACCTACGTCACGCCGGTCGAGACGCACAATCCGATCGAACTGCACGCCACGGTTGCCTACTGGGACGGCGATTCCTACACGTTCTACGAAACCACGCAGGCCATTTCCAATCATCAGGGCACGCTCGTGCAGATGCTTGGCTTACCTAAGGAAAAGGTCCGGGTGATCTCGCGTTATCTTGGATCGGGCTTCGGCGGCAAGCTGTGGATGTGGCCGCACTCGTTGCTTGCCGCTGCCGCGACGCGTCATACGGGGCATCCGGTCAAGCTGGTGCTCAATCGCAAGATGATGTTCCAGAACGTCGGACACCGGCCACTCACGCAGCAGCGCATGCGTTTATCGGCGAAAGAGGATGGTACGCTGACATCCATCCGGCAGGATTATCTCAACCACACGTCGATCCTCGATACCTACGCAGAAGATTGTGGCGAGGCCACGCCGGGTCTTTACAGCACGCCGAACCTGCGTGTGACAGCGGGCACGGTTGCACGCAATGTGGGGTCGCCGACCGCCATGCGCGGACCCGGCGCGGTGCCGGGATTGTTCGCGCTCGAATCGGCCATGGACGAACTGGCGGCCGAGCTGAATATGGACCCCGTGGAACTGCGCCTAAAAAACGAACCGAGCGTGGATGAAAGCAGCGGCCTGCCGTTTTCATCGCGTCATCTGGCGGAATGCCTGCGAACCGGCGCCGATAAATTTGGCTGGGCGCAACGCACGCCGGGCATTGGTTCAATGAAACGCGATGGGCTCACACTCGGCTGGGGCGTAGGCGCGTGCAGTTGGCCCGGCATACGATTTTCGGCTGACGCTACCGTGGATCTGCGTGCCGATGGGACCGCGCGGGTGGTGTGCGGGACGCAGGATATCGGCACGGGAACGTACACCGTTCTTGCGCAACTCGTGGCCGCGCAAACCGGCTTGCCGCTGAACAGGATCGAAGTCGGACTGGGCGACACCGCTTTGCCGCGTGGCCCGATCTCGGGTGGCTCGGCGGCGACGGCATCGTTGATTCCAGCCGTCTCCGATGCCGCGCGCGCGGCGATCAAGGCTGTACTCGAACGCGCGGCTTCGGTCTCCGGCTCGCCATTCGAAGGCGCGAAGGCGGATACGCTCGCGTTCAGCAATGGCCGCGTGCATTCGAAGAACGAAGCGCCTGAGCGCGGCGTGCCTTTTGCCGAGATTCTCGGCGCCGCAAAGATGCATGCCGCCTCGGGAAGCGCGAGCGCGAAGGGCGGCTTCGACGATCCGCTGAAGAAGAAATACTCGATCCATTCGTATGGCGCTCATTTCGCCGAAGTCACGTGGCAGCCGGAAATCGCACAACTGCGGGTGAGCCGCGTCACGACGGTAATCGACGCCGGGCGCATCCTCAATCTGAAGGCAGGGCGCAACCAGATAGAAGGCGCGATTGTGATGGGCGTGGGCATGGCGCTGTTCGAACACACGAGTTACGACAAACGCACGGGCGCGCCCATCAACAGCAATCTGGCCGACTACATCATGGCGTCTCATGCGGATACACCCAGGCTCGATGTCACGTTCCTGGATCATCCCGATACGATCTTCAACGAGCTCGGGGCAAGGGGTATCGCGGAGATCGGGTTAGCGGGCATCGCGGCGGCGATCACGGGTGCTATTTATCACGCGACGGGTGTACGGGTAAGAAGGCTGCCGGTGATGATCGAGGATCTGCTCGACGCGCAAAATTAGGCGGTATTCGAACTTTCGACTTTCGACCTTCAACGCAAGTTCGCGAGCGCGCATGGGTTGGCCTGTGGCGCTCGCCGCACGCCCGGCACAAACCACGTCAGTCCCACAACAAGAAGGGAAGCAATGGCGGCGCAGACATAAACCGGTTGAAACGATCCGGATACGCTCTTGCACAGGCCACCGATCAGGTTGCCCGCTGCGCCGCCCACACCAAACGACGCTTCGCAGACGCCGCAAACAATAGCCGCGAATGCCGGCGCGCTCGTCTTGCCAACATAAGCATGAAGCAGTCCGAAAAGCGGAAAGAACGAAAAGCCGAACGCGACCGCCGCGATCATCAGCGCAAGAACGCCGGGCCGCGATGCTGTTATCGCCGATGCGCACAGCAACAGGATGCTTGCGCTTATCAGCGCCGTGCGCATGCCGTCGCGTTGCCGTTGTCCGGCAGCGGATCGTGCGTCGCCAATCATGCCGAGCGCCAGGCCGCTCACCGCACCGGCGAGCCCTACCAGGGCCCAGGCATGCGCGGTGACGTTGAGTCCGAGATGCAGGTCGTCGTGTGCGTAAGCCGAGAAGTAGGTGACGAAGGGAACGCCCGCGAAGCCCGACAGCAGCGCAATGGCATAGACGAGCAGCCAGCGCCGCGACAGCATCGAGCGTACTTCCATGCGCGGACGTGTTGTCCGTGGCCGGGCGCTCGCCGCTTGCCTTGACGTACCGAGCCGCGCAAACAGCAGCACGATCACAACGCTGAGTGCCGCCGTAAGCAATGCGGTTGCGAGCCAGACTGAACGCCATCCCCATAACGCCATCAACGCCGGCACCAAAAGGCCGTTGAGCAGTACGCCATAGTTGGTGCCGCTGCCAATCACGCCGATGGCTTTTGCCTGATGCCGTTCATCGATCAATGGAGCAACGAGCGCCATCATGGGAACCCAGGTCGCCGCCGCACATGCGTTGAGTGCAACCATCACCACGCCCACGAGCCACGCGTCTTGAGCGAATGCCAGACACGCAAGTCCCACGGCCGAGAGTGCGGTGGCCGCGAGCATGACTCTGGCCGCGCCAAAACGCGATGCGGCGAGCCCGGACAGCAAGGCCATCGCGACATTCGCAATCTGCCTGGCTGCGGTGATATAGCCGGCCTGCGCGTAGCCGAAGCCGATCTCGTGTTTCATTTCCGGCAATACGACCGGAAACAGATAGACGCCGAAGCCATAGGTCGCGGCAATCACGGCGCTCAACAGCAGTGTGAGCACGACGGGCCGCAAGCCGTGACGCGAATCATCCATGAGGATCTACCGGAAAAGGATGTACGAAAGTGTCAGTCCCATTCTCGGCAAATCACCGCCATGACGGAAATGATTTAATTTACTATCATTCATTAAATCACTTCATCATCGGATTTATCGTGAATCTCGATCCTGCCTTGCTGCGTGCATTTATTGCTGTCACCGAAGCGGGCGGCTTCACCAAGGCCGCGCGGCGCTTGAATCTCACGCAATCTGCGATTAGCCACCAGATCCGCCGGCTCGAAGAAGAAGTTGGCAGGCTGTTGCTTTATCGAACGACGCGCGCGCTCACGCTGACGGAAGACGGTGCGGATTTCCTGCGGTATGCCACCCAAATACTCGACGCAATGCAGGCGGTTACGCAGCGCTTTCATTCGTCGCCGGCATCAGGCGTGGTGCGTTTCGGCGCGCCCGATATTTTCATGGGCGAACGCCTGCCCGTGTTGCTGACACAATTCTCGCGGGCATTTCCGAACGTGAGGCTCGATGTCAGTGTTGGCATGAGTATCGATTCGGAAGCCATGGTCGACGCGCAGGAACTCGATCTCGCCGTGGTCTTGTGCGTACGCGACCATAAGCGCAAGAGCGGTGACGAAGGCATCGTGTTGCGCCGCACGCGTTTTGTCTGGGTCGCGGCTGAATCGGTTGAACTGCGCGAGGGTGCGTCGCTGCCGATGGCGTTTTTTCCCGCGCCTTGCGTGAACCGGCGCGTGGCTGTCGAAACGCTCGATGCCCTGGCCGTGGACTGGCATGTGGCGTTTACGTCGTCGAGTCAATCGGGCATTCGTGCGGCCGTGATGGCGGGACTGGGCGTTACCGTGTTCACGCGTGACGATCTGGAACCGGGGATCGCCGTCATCGACGGGCAGTACGGCCTGCCCGCATTGCCCGAGGCCGAATTCAGGCTGCTGTGGGGCAAGGGTGAAAAGACGCTGGCAGCTAAGGAGTTCGGCCGGCTTGTCCTCGATACGCCGGTCGAGCGTCCATTGCGAACGTGTGAAGCGCGGACTGCTTGATGATTCGCCCCGCGTGGAGCGCATTACCGCGAAAATCGCACAGTGGAGAAGGAAGCGCTTAGTATTCCTCTCAGGGCAACCGCCCGACTTTCATGCGCTAATAGTGAGACTTCAAATGACCCGATCTATTGCCGAAAAACGCGCTGTATTTCGTACCCTTCATGAAGAAGGCTGTTTCGTGATCCCCAATCCCTGGGACGTCGGCAGCGCACGGTATCTGCAAAGCCTCGGCTTCAAGGCCCTGGCGACCACCAGTTCCGGCTTCGCATGGTCGCAGGGACACGCGGACGACACCGTCGCGCGCGACCTGATCCTGACGCATCTGCGGAACATGGTTGCATCGACCGATTTGCCGGTCAACGCGGACTTCGAAAGCGGCTATGCCACCGATGCCAACGGCGTCGCCGAAAGCGTACGCCTGGCAATCGAGACAGGCGCGGCCGGATTGTCGATCGAAGATTCGACGGGCAATGCCGACGAACCGCTATATAGCATCGACGTTGCGGTCGAGCGATTGCGGGCTGCGCGAAGGGCGATCAATGCAGCAGGCGGGGACACCTTGCTCGTGGGCCGCGCGGAAAATTTCATCGCCGGGCGGCCGGATCTGGCGGATGCTATCGCGAGATTAAAAGCGTATTCGGACGCGGGCGCGGATTGCTTGTATGCGCCGGGAATCAGCACGCGTGAACAGATTGCGGCCGTAGTCGCGGCGGTTGCGCCAAAGCCGGTCAATCTGCTGGTTGGGTCTGCGAGCGAGTTGACCGTGGACGAGATCGCGGCCCTCGGCGTGCGGCGCGTGAGCGTGGGAGGCGCGCTGGCGCGCGCGGCATGGGGAGGTTTCATGCGTGCAGCCGAGTTGCTGGCAGAAGGGCGTTTCGATGGGTTTGAGGGCGCGGCGCCCGGCAAGACGCTGAACGCACAATTTGGCGGTTGAGCACGCGCTCGCATGAAAACAGCACGTTCGCTTCACGCTGAAGCGAACTCGCCTTGCCATTTCTATCTCACGGTTTCGCGCCTCGTCCACCCGTTCAAACCCGCGCAAACGAGCAGCAGGGCTGCAGTCACAAAAAACACAGCGCGCAAGCTGACATGTGCGCCAATCTGGCCGCCAATCAACGGACCAATGACCTGTCCGCTGAATTGAGCGGACTGCAGGAATCCGAGGGTCTTGCCCGAGTTGTGATCGGCAACTGCATGCCGCACTTCCTTCGCAATCGATGGAAGCAATCCGGCAAGCGACATGCCCATCAGGCCGCGAAGAATGGCAAGCTGCCACCATTGGGTGACAAACGCCTGCGGCACGAGGACCACGGCCGTTGCGGCCAGACATCCAATGATTACCCTGGCGCTTCCAATCCGGTCAGCGAGGGCGCCAAGCCGTGCGGCGGTCAGCATGCTGCCGAACGCCGAGGCCGCCATCACAATGCCTGCCATGCGTGAAACGTGATCTCCGGCCACGCCGAGTTCTTCGATGAAGACGGTAATGATCGGTTCTATCGACATGTTTGCCAGCAACACCATCATTGCCGTCACGAGCAACACGGCGATCACCCCGCGATTGACGGATGGCAACGACGCCACACCCGGGTTGGTCCGTTTCCTTGTGTCGATGGCGCGATCGAAGTTCTCCCGGACCACGAAGATGGTGAGAATGGCAGCGACCGCAATGATCGCGCCGCCTACGAAGAACGTTCCGCGGATGCCGACCCATGTAGGCAGAAAGCCGCCGACCAGCGGCCCCACGAGATTGCCGGCGAGCGCACCTGTAGACAGCACGCCGAGCGCCCATCCTGAACGTTCGCGCGGAACTTGTGTGCCGACCATGACTATTGACGCGGATGCGTAACCGCCAATCAATCCGGCCATCAAACGCAGCACGACAAGCTCGGTCAGGTTATGAACCAGGCCGATCAAGGACATCACGACAGCCATGCCGAGCGCCGCGCGCACCAGCATTGGCTTGCGCCCGTACCGGTCGGCAAGACGGCCCCAGAGCGGTGCCGTAATCGCAGTGCCAAAAAACGTCGCGCCAAAGGCGACGCCCGACCACTGCACGATTGCCGATGGCGTTCGCACGCCCAACTGCTCGACGTATAGCGGAAGGAACGGCAACAACATACTCAGGCTCAGCAGGGTCGTGAAGGATCCGAACACGCAGACGAAAAGATTGCGCCGCCAATAAGGCGCGTTGCGCTCGGCATAGCTGAGTACGCCGGCTGCTTGCTGATTCATGGAAACCTCGATTGTCCGTGGGAGCGTTGATCAGTGACCGCGAAAAGAAGTACGTGGCTTGCATATTATCTCTATTTGGGAATAATATGTTTACATCGTTCTCTATCAGAGATTTAAGTGGACCATACGACTCTCGACATTTTTTGTGTCGTTGCCGCCGAACTCAGCGTGACCCGCGCGGCCAAGCGGCTTGGCCGGGTGCAATCGAACGTCACGACGCGAATCCAGCAGTTGGAAGAAGAGCTGGGTGTTGCGCTGTTTCGGCGCGATGGCAATCGGCTGACGCTAAGTGCCGAAGGCGAACGCTTTCTCGGCTATGCGAACCGCATGCTCGCGCTTGCCGACGAAGCGCGGCAGGTGCTCGCCCCGCAAGCACCGTCGGGCACGCTCAGGATCGGCACCATGGAAAGTACGGCGGCGGCTCGTTTACCCGGTCCGCTTGCAGCGCTTCACGTCCAGTATCCGGAGGTCCAGCTCCGGATCTCGACGGCGCCTTCCAGGCAGTTGCTTGAACAAGTGAGCACTGGTCTCATCGATTGCGCGTTCGCGGCGTTGCCGCCTTGTGGCGACATGACATCGGCATCGGATCTGGAGGCTGCGGGACTTCACGGCGAACCGGTCTTTCGCGAAGAGATACTGCTGGTGCTGCCGCCCGGACATGGCGTGGTTCGCCGGGGCGAGGACGTTGCCGTGCGTTCGCTTGCCGCATTCGCGCAGGGCTGCAGTTATCGCGTGCTCGCCGAAGAGTGGCTCGGGCAGGGCGCATCGCCACCCGACATCCAGGAGGTCGGTTCGTATCACAGCATGCTCGCATGCGTAGCGGCGGGGGGATGCGTGTCGCTCGTACCGCGCAGCGTGCTCGAGCTGCTGCGCGAACCACCGAAGTTCCGCACACACGTCGTCGCGAAAGTGGATACGTGGCTGGTCTATCGAAGTGGATATCAGACCGCTGCATACAACGCACTGCGCGAGGCGCTTACGCCATTCATGCCAAAGCTTCGGTCCACCAAAGGGGCATTGTCATGAGCACGATCCGGCAGGTTTCATCGACTGCAGGCCAGGGTATGGCCGCGCTGGTTGCCGCGCTCGTCATGGCGGTTGGAATGGGATTCGGACGGTTTGCTTTTACAGGCATCTACCCGGTCATGGTCAGCGATGCAGTGCTTACCGTGCATCAGGGAACGCTCGCCGCTTCCGCCAACTATGCCGGTTATCTGGCTGGGGCATTGCTGACTGCGGCCGTTCATCCGCGGCACTCGCGCAGGTTGTGCATGCTTGCGCTTGTGGGCATCGCGGTTTGTCTCGGTGTGACGGCGTTGTTGAATGCGCCCTGGTTGATCATCGCCATGCGCGGGATGACGGGCGCTGTCAGCGCGGTCACCATGGTGGCGGCTTCTCTCTGGCTCTTGCAGCATCGCGGTCACACACGCGGCGCGCCCATGCTCTATGCAGGCGTGGGCATCGGCATTGTGCTGTCGTCCGAAATGCTCGTCGCCGGCCGTGCTTCCGGCCTGCATAGCGCAGGACTTTGGTGGGTATTGGCTGCCGGTGCGGTGGTCCTCGGGGCAGTTGCGCTACCCGGTCTCGATGCACGTCCGGTCCACGACACGCAAACGCGTGCTGCGTTACACGGCCACGAGTCCTTTCCCGCGCTTGGCGCGAAACCGCTGATAGCGCTCTATGGACTTGCCGGCTTCGGCTACATCATCACAGCAACCTATCTGCCGCTCTTCGTCAGGGACGCTATTGGTTCAATCGATCCAATCCAGGTCTGGGCACTGTTTGGTCTGGGCGCCATACCGTCGTGCTTTGTATGGCATGCGGTCCACATGCGGCTTGGCACGAGGCGGGCACTGTTTCTGAATCTAGCGCTGCAGGCGGTGGGCGTTGTCTTGCCGGTGCTAGCTGCGAACCCCATCGGGTATCTTGGCAGTGCATTGATCGTAGGCGGGACGTTCATGGGCACCGCGACCATTGCGATGCTGGCCGCGCGTCGCGTCGCGCACACCATGCGCATCAGCATTCTTGCAATGATGACCGCGTGCTTCGGCGTTGGGCAGATAGTCGGACCGCTTGTCGCCAATGCAATGTACACATCGCATCATTCGTTCGCAACGTCGCTTGAGACGGCGGCGGCAGCGCTCGCCGTGGCGGCGTTGTTATGCGTGCGTCCGAATATTTCGCGTGGCTGAGATCAGGGCAGATGATGCGGAGTTTCGCGCAAGACCTTGGGCATTTAGCTGCCCCGAGGCCTAAGTGCAGGGAGTAATGCATGACTCAGCGCGGGGGTGCTACTCAGGAATTCATTAATCGAGGGCAGGCGATTCTTGTGCCAACGGCGCAGCTATCCCACGATGCGTTTCGTCCTCCTTATCGGCTTTAACTTCTCCGTGGTCGGAACGAACCCGCCCAAGCAGCGCAAAGACCAGGACGGCAGCAATCAGGGTCAGGATAATCGCGACCCAAAGAAGCTGCTTGAACGCAAGGTCATAGGCGAGAAGCAGGTGTGCATGATCGAAGTCCGAAAGGATCGATCCGGCTTTCGCCAGCGTTCCGGCAGCAAGCTGCGCTGCACCTGACGCCAGCGTGTCCGGATTCTGATCGGGCCTGATTCTGGTCAGGGTTTGGCGCGCAAAAAATGCCAGCAACGAACCTACGATAGCCATGGCCGTGCTATCAATCGAAACGCGCAAGGCGCCGAAGATACCAACAGCCATACCGGCTTTGTCGCTGGGAACGACACTGACGGCGAGGTTATCCATCAATCCCCATGGGATGGCAGCACCCAGCCCGATCAAAACCAGATCCATGCGCATCAGGACGCCATGATCTCCGAGTGGCACCTGAGTGAATAAAAAGAGGCCCGCGACCGAGATGAGCATGCCCAGACCCGAAAGGATGCCGACCGGAATAAATCGGGTAAGCATCGCCGAAAAGAACGGAATAAAGAGCAGGGGCGCCGAGAAATAAAGCATCAGGATGCCAGCATCGAGTGCATTGAGTCCTTCAATCCCGATGAACCGCAGCGGCAGAATAACCAGCAGCGCGATATACGAATACGCGGTCGCAAGCGGCAGAAGTTGTGCGCCCAGGAAGCGCGGATAGCGAAAAAGGCTGAGATCGAGCATGGGATTCAAGACTCTCATCTCGATCACGACAAAGAGGGCCAGCACCAGAGCGCTCGCCAGAAAGAGTCCCAGGACGAGCGGACTCGTCCATCCATGCACTGGGGCTTCAACCACTGCGAAGGTGAAGAGCGTCAACATGAGGGTGAAGGTGCCGGCTCCTGCCCAGTCAAGACCATGCGCCGAAGGATTCTTGCTGTCCGTCATGAAGAAAATGCACAGGACCAGCGCAATACCACTGATAAGCGCACTGCTGAGAAAGACCGCATGCCAACTGAAAGAAGCGATCAGGATACCGGCCAGAGTCGGGCCAAAGGCCAGGCCTGCGCCAAACGCGATTCCTATAAGGCTGAAAATCCTGACGCGTGCGGGACCTTCGAATTCCTGGGCCAGCATGGATACGCCGCCGGCATAAGCGCACGCCGCCGCAAGACCATGCGGGACGCGAAGGAAATCGAGCCACAAGACGCTTGGGGCGAGCGGCATCAGAAGCGAAACGACCGTCATGACCAGCATGCCGATGAAGAAGATTTTCTTGCGGCCATAGTGATCGGCAAGCGCGCCGGCCACCATCAAGGTGCTGCCGCAGGCGAGCATGAACGCGTTGGTGATCCAGGAAAGCGCAACGGTGCCTCCCGCAAGGTCTCGACCGATGAATGTCTGAGCGGCAGGTCCCGCGGAAAGACTCAGAGGCAAGCTGATGCAGGCCAAAATCACCGCAATGAGAACAAGGGTTTTGGCTCGTTTTGACGAGGGCGCCGTTGGAGAAGCATGCGTGGTGCGCTGGAGCATCGATAAGATTCCCTAGGGTTCATGCAATACAGGAGCGGCGCGACGGGTTTCTCCCGTTCCTGCGAGTGCGTCAATCCTAGGGATGTCAACGTCGTGGATAAAGGAAGGCAATGCGAATTCATCTGTCGGGAAACGCGAATAATGGGACTGGCTGCGTGGACAGACGATTATTGTCTTGGACTCAAGAAGGCCAAATGAATCCGGTTTTCTTTAGCTTGAGCATCCGGTCTATCACAGCTTGAATCACTTTGAGCCGCTCGAGTTCGCACACGTAAATGTCCCCGTTAAGTTCAAATGTCGGTAAATGTCGAGGCTAAGTTCAGATGTCGGGGTTCAAACTTTTTAGAGATGTCGGGTTTTGACTTTATCAATCTCTGTTT
>NZ_FCOC02000007.1 GCF_001544455.2 Caballeronia sordidicola | reverse complement strand
GTTGTGTGCTTGCCCGAGAGCGCTAGTGGCGAAGCGTGTGGATGTAGGGGTTCGGAGGGGGAGGGTTTCAGGTGTTGGTGGTTATGGCGTCGAGGGTTCTTTTGAAGTCCCAAGCAGGTCTGCGTGCACGCTTGGTCTCCTTAAGAATTAGCGGTTGGAAGGCGTTTTCTTTGCTTCGTTTCTTTTTCGCCGTTGGAAAAAGAAATGAAGTCCCGCCACGGACAGTGGCTAACAGTGCTAAAAAGATCAACGAACAAAAACCGCGCGCAGAGCTAAAAAGCAGCAACCCAGCAGCACCTCCCACCAAAAGCGCCAGCAACCCCTACCGGGCCCCGAGCGCCAACCTCCGCTCAATTAAAACCCCACCCCGTCCAGCGTGAAAAAGATCCTGATAGTCCGGGTATCATCCCTCGGTGATGTCGTCCACAACATGCCGGCCATCGCCGATATCCACCGCATCCACCCGGATGCACAAATCGACTGGCTAGTCGAAGAAAGCTTCACCAGCCTGGTAGAACTCGTCCACGGCGTGCGCCGCGCCATCCCATTTTCCCTGCGGCGCTGGCGCAAACGCTTTTTTTCCCTCGATAACTGGCGCGAAATCCGGCGCTTCCGGCACATGCTCGCCGCGGAAAACTATGATCTGGTCATCGATTGCCAGGGCCTCATCAAAACCGCCTGGGTCGCAAGCTGGGCGCGCGGCACCCTGGTCGGCCTTGGAAACCGCACCGACGGCGCCGGCTACGAATGGCCCGTACGTTTCTTCTACAACAAACGCATTCCCATCGAACCGCGCACGCACGTGGTCGAACGCACGCGCCAACTGGTCGCCGCCGCACTCGGCGACCCGCGCCCGGAACCCACCGACAACATCGACTTCGGAATGGACACGCGCCGCGCCGCGCTTGCTTTGTCGCAAGCGGATCTCAACCTGCCGGTGCCCTATGTGGTGTTCGTCCACGCCACGTCCCGCGCCGATAAACAATGGCCCGATACCGCCTGGATCGAACTCGGCCAGTCACTGATCCGCCGAGGGGTATCGATTGTATTGCCGTGGGGCAGCGCCGCCGAACGCGAAACGAGCGAGAAATTAGCCAAAGAATTCGGCGCGGCCGCCGTGGTGCCGCCCCGGCTCTCGTTGCCGGCGGTGGTCGGCTTGATCGACGGCGCCGCGGCGACGGTCGGCGTGGACACAGGACTCGTGCATATCGCAGCGGCGCTCAAGCGTCCGACCATCGAGTTGTACAATTTCTCCACCGCATGGCGCACGGGCGGTTACTGGTCGCCGCGCGTGGTGAATCTTGGCAGCGCCGCGCAGCATCCGACCTTGCAGCAGGTCAAGGCGACGCTCGCGAGTTTCGGGTTGCTGTGAGGGCTTTTGTCGGGCATAGCCGCGAGTGCCTGCCCGCAGCGTTGCTCATTCTTGAGGCCCATCAAGCCCAGCGTTGCAGGCAGCGGATTTTGCGGCCGGTTTGAGCGAAAATGCGGCTCGCTCGTCGAACGGACGGCGAATCGAAACTGATTTCGGATCGATTCAAAGCCGTTTCGGCATGTTGATAGCTTGACCGCTCACTCGCTCATCCAAACAATCGAAGGCTCATGACCGAATCTCAAATCATCGAAGTCGCTTCCGCCGACTGGCAGGGCCAGCAGCTCTCCGTGCCGCGCGAGGCGCTACTGGCCGGCGTGGAACGCGGCAAGGTGCTGTACTTTCCGCATCTGGCCTTTGCCATAGAAGGCGGCGAGCGCGCGCTGCTCGACCCGAAAGTCGCCGATCCCGAGCGCAAGAACATCAGTCTCGCGCCCAATGGCGGCGCGCTCGCCGGCGTACTCGGCGACGCGGTCACGCAATCCGCCGTGCGCGCATTGATCGCCCGATATCAGGCGAACGCACGCTCGCTCGTGGACGGTCTTTTCCCCGAATATCGCGGCAAGCTGCGCGTGGCGCCGACCAGCCTGCGGCTGCATCGCGTGGAAACGCGCGAGACGTCGTGGCGCAAGGACGACAGCCGCCTTCACGTCGATGCCTTCCCGTCGCGGCCCAATTACGGCGAGCGCATCCTGCGCGTGTTCACGAACGTCAATCCCGATGGCGCACCGCGCGTGTGGCGCGTCGGCGAGCCGTTCGAGGACATGGCGAAGCGCTTCCTGCCGTCGATCAAACCGCCGGTTCCAGGTTCGGCCTGGCTCATGAACTTGCTGAAGATCACCAAAACGCCGCGCAGCGAATACGATCACCTGATGCTTCATTTGCATGACGCAATGAAAGCCGACATTGGTTATCAAAAGACATCGCCGCAGGAGGAAATGCCGTTTCCGCCCGGCTGCGTATGGGTCTGTTTCTCCGATCAAACCTCCCACGCCGTGATGGCCGGCCAGTACATGATGGAGCAGACCTTCTTCCTCCCGGTGAACGCGATGGTCCAGCCCGACTGCGCGCCGCTTGGCATCTTGCAGCGCCTGAAGGGACGGGCGCTGGTTTGAGCGCCGCCTGGCCGCTGGATGCGCACGTCGCGCGCTGTCCCTTGACGGATCGCCGATGCTGAGGCTCGTGTATCGCGCGTTGTGGTGGATCGTCGCGCCGCTCGCCGTGCTGCGGCTTTTGATCCGGTCGCGGCGCGAGCGCGGGTATCGCGAGCATATCGGCGAGCGCTTTGGTTTTGGTCCCGTTCGCCGTGGCGACGACGTCGCGCCGCTGATCTGGGTTCACGCGGTTTCGGTTGGAGAGACGCGTGCGGCGCAACCGTTGATCGAAGCGTTGCAGCGCGCGTTTCCCGACGCCCGGATCCTCCTCACGCACATGACGCCGAGCGGTCGCGCGACCGGCGAGCAGTTGTTCGGCGAGCGCGTTTCGCGCAGCTATCTTCCCTACGATTCACCCTGGCTCGTGCGGCGATTCTTGCGCGCGTGGCGGCCTTCGCTTGGGATCGTGATGGAGACGGAAGTCTGGCCAACGCTTATCGATGAATGCAAGCGCGCCGGCGTCCCGCTGGTGCTGACGAACGCGCGGATGTCGGCGAGATCGTTCAAGCGCGCGGCGAAGTTCGGCAATGCGACGCGCGAGGTATTCGGCGGTTTCACGCGGGTGCTGGCGCAGACGCCGTCGGACGCCGAGCGCCTGAGCGCCCTGGGCGCGCGCAATGTCGCGGTGCTCGGCAACCTCAAGTTCGACATGTCCGCGCCGCCCGAACTCGGCGCACGCGGCCACGCGTGGCGCGCGGCGATTGGCGGGCGGCCTGTCTGGGTGGCGGCGAGCACGCGCGAAGGCGAGGAAGCGCTCGTGCTGCAGGCGTTCACCGCGCTGCGTAACCACGTGCCCGACGCATTGCTGATTCTCGTGCCACGCCATCCGCAGCGCTTCGACGAAGTCGCCGCGCTGGTCAACGGCGCGGCGCTGAACCACGTGCGGCGCTCGACGTGGGCGGGACGCGCGGCGGCGGCAGGATCGGGTATCGATGCCGCGCCGCCGTTGCCATCGGACATCAATGTGCTGCTCGGCGATTCGATGGGCGAACTCGGCGCGTACTACGCGGCGTCGGATGTGGCGTTTA
Source organism: Caballeronia sordidicola (assembly GCF_001544455.2). Taxonomy (GTDB): domain Bacteria; phylum Pseudomonadota; class Gammaproteobacteria; order Burkholderiales; family Burkholderiaceae; genus Caballeronia; species Caballeronia sordidicola. Next base: position 251,464 of record NZ_FCOC02000007.1, on the reverse strand, counting down.
TCGGGGGGAGTTTGTTGCCTCTCGGCGGGCAGAACCTGATCGAGGCGTGCGCGGCGGGCGTGCCGGTGCTGATCGGGCCGCACACTTTCAATTTCACGCAGGCGACGAACGACGCGATTACTGAAGGCGCGGCGTTGCGCGTGAGCGATCCGGCGGCGCTGGCGCGCGGCCTGCGCGATCTTTTCACCGATAAACCCCGCCGCCAGGCCATGAGCGCGGCGGCATCGGCGTTCGCGGCGAAGCATCGGGGGGCGACGGCGAGGACGGTGGAGGCGTTGGGGACGTTGTTGCAGACCAATGCAGAGGAATCGGCAAACGGCTTTTCACTCCACGATCCGGCTTGATCAGCGCTGCGGTTTGGTCAAACCACGCTAACCAACTTCACTTCCGCGTCCCGCCAGCAGCCGCTCCATACACGCGACAAACCGCTCGTTGCTGGCGTCCACGCCATATTCCCGCGCCCGGGCGAGTGCCGTGCGCGTAAATCCATCGCGCAGTGCATCGTCCAGAATCAATCGCGATATTGCGTGCGCCATCGCGTCCACGTCGCCGACCGGAACCAGCAAGCCGAACTTGCCATCGTCGAGAATCTCGCGCGGCCCCGTCGGGCAATCGGTGGAAATCACCGGTTTTCCCAGCGCCAGCGCCTCGAGCAAAACCATCGGCATGCCTTCATAGCGCGAACTCAGCACCAGCGCGCTCGCGCCCGCGACGATCGCGTGCGGATTGTTCCGATACCCCGTGAAATGCACGCGTGCGCCAACACCCAGTTTGGCCGCAAGCGCTTCCAGTTCGGCACGAAATCCGCCGTCGCCGACGATCACGAGGTCTTCCTCCAGGTCCCCATGTTTCGCCGCCAACTGCGCGTACGCGCGCAGCAAGGTCCGGTGATCCTTCTGGATTTCATCGAGCCGCGCCACGGAAACGATGTACGGCCCGGGACACGGCGGCGCTTCCGCGGCCGCGGCATTCTCGCGAATCCGGTCGATATCGATCGCATTCGGCAGCACGAACACATTGCGCAGACGCCCGTGGAACAGCGCGGTTGCTTCCTCGGCCATATGGCGGTTCAGCGCCGCGATGCCGTCGTAACGGCCGTACTGCGTCAGCAACCGTTTCATTTTCCGGCGCCGGCCGCCGAGCCGTGCGTCGAAACTGAAATGATTCACGCCGAGCCACGCGTTGCCGAAACGCCCGGCGAGCCGGCGCAAGGACATGTCGAAGTCGATGATGATGTCGTGACGCAGCGCCAGTTCCGCGACGCGCGCTTTCACGTGCGGCCGCACGGCGAGTGTGTTGAACACGTCGCGGCCAACGCGGCCGAGCTTGCTCAGCGTGTGCGCGTAGCGGCGCTTCTGGAAGACGTTGAGCCAGGGTTTGTTGGTGAGGATCTCGACCGTGACATCCGCCGGAATCTGCGCGCGAAAGCGCTGTTCGAACGCAGGCGATGAAAACATCACCGAAAGCGTCACCGCAAAACGCGCACGGTCGAAGATGCGCAACCACTGCATCAGCGACGACTCGATGCCGCCATCGTTGAAATCCGCGACATGAAACAGTACTGAAACGCGCGGCGAGGATTGCCCGACGCGCTCTCGGGACGCCAGGGAGGCCATGGAAGCACGTTCCAGCAGGACGGTGGTATCGGCGGGACTGTCGATCGAAATTCTCCCGGTACTGGCGGCAGCCATTGGAATATTTAAGGCAATATCCTAACGCACTCGGTGAAGCGGACGCAGTTTCGCCGCCGCGCGCCGACCGGACTTACGCCTCCAGCCCCGTCAAACCGTAAGCAAACCCTTCTTTTCGATAAAACTCACCACCTGATCCAGCCCGTCCAGCGCTTTCAGGTTGCACATGACGAACGGGCGTTCGCCGCGCATTTTCCTGGCGTCGGAGGCCATGATGTCGAGATTTGCCCCCACGTACGGCGCGAGATCGATCTTGTTGATCACCAGCAGATCGGATTTCGTAATGCCCGGTCCGCCCTTGCGCGGAATTTTTTCTCCGCCAGCGACGTCGATCACGTAAATGGTCAGGTCCGACAATTCCGGGCTGAAAGTTGCCGCGAGATTGTCGCCGCCCGACTCGATGAACACGATATCCGCGTCCGGAAAGCGTTCGATCATCTGGTCGACGGCTTCGAGGTTGATCGACGCGTCCTCGCGAATGGCCGTGTGCGGGCAGCCGCCCGTTTCCACGCCCATGATGCGCTCGGCGGGCAACGCGCCGGCCACGGTGAGCAGGCGCTGGTCTTCCTTCGTGTAGATGTCGTTGGTGATGGCGACAAGGTCGTATTTTTCGCGCATGGCCTTGCAGAGCATTTCGAGCAGCGTGGTCTTGCCCGAACCGACGGGGCCGCCCACGCCCACGCGCAACGGCGGCAGTTTCTTGGTGCGGCGGGCGGCCGCGGAATAGACAGGAGCGTTCATGGTTTTGAGCTAGGAGCGAAATAGGCGCGAGTACTGCGACTCGTGACGCGCTGAAAGAATGCCGAGTTGCGGCGCGAAAGTGTTGATGTCCGCAGGCGAAGTGGCGAGCGCCTGTTCGACCGCCTGGTCGATTGCAACGCGCAGCGCCACGATGATCCGTTGTCCCGCGATCTGGCCGAGCGGCACGGCTTTCAAGGCAGCCGCCGCCTGGTTTTCCACCCACGCGAAAGCGTAGGCGGCGAGGGCGGCGTCGGGCGCGGCGTCATGGGCGAAAGCGGCGAACGCGAACGCCGTTGGCTGCGAGATTGGCTTGATGGCGTTCAGCGTGGCGAGGCGCGCGGCGTCGCCCCATTCGAGCTGCGTGCACAACTGCGCGAGCGACCAGCCCATTTGCTGCGTCTCGCGGCGCAATTCCGCCGATTCCCGGCTGGCGAGGAATTCTTCATCGGCCTGGGTCAGTCCGGCCGCGTCGTGCGTGCGCCAGCGGTTCATCTGGTGCGCGAGAAACGGCAGTTCGCCGCGGGCGAGGACATGTATCAGGCCGCTCGCAATCCAGTCGCGGGCGCTGTCGCCGTCGCGGATAAAACCATGTTCTATTGCCGATTCCAGACCCTGCGAGTAACTGAATGCGCCAATGGGCAGCGCCGGCGACGCAAGATGAAGCAGCGCCGTGAGCTCAGCGGTGCGCATGACCGTGGTCGTGATCGTGGCCCTCGTGCCCGTGCGAGCATTGCGAATGGTCGCCGTGATCGTGGCCGTGGCCATGTGAATGACCGTGATCGCGCGAATGGCCGTGATGGTCATCGAAGACCTTTTGCGCGAGTGCGTAGTCTTCCACGAAGGTCTCGTCGTGGCCGTGCTTGTGGCCACCGCCGTACGCGCCGGTTTCAGGCTGGAACGGCGCCAGCGCGTGATCCACATGCGCGCCGAGGCGCTTCAACATGTCTTCCAGCACCGGATCGGCTTCCAGTTTCAATTGTCCCGCGCCGACTTCCACAGGCGTGTGGCGATTGCCCAGATGGTAAGCCGCGCGCGTCAAGGTAACGGCGTCATGCGCGTGCACGATCAGCACATCCTGTTCTGCGGCGATCACGCGAACCAGCGCGCCGTCGTCGGCCACGAGCATATCGCCGTCGCGCAGCACCGTGCCGCGCGGCAGCACCAGCGCGATCTCCTCGCCGTTATCCAGCCGGGCGGCGAGACGGCTCTTGCAGCGGTCGTCGAAGGGAAGGGTGAGCGTCGGCGCGCGCTTGATCAGCGGTGCGGCCAGTTTTGCTTCGATACGTTTGTCGATCGTGCGCATTTGAGCCTCAAAAAAGGAAGTAGCGCTGCGCCATCGGCAGGACGGTTGCCGGCTCGCAGGTGAGCAACTGGCCGTCGGCTACCACCTGATAGGTTTCCGGATCGACGGTAATCGACGGCCTGTACGCATTGTGAATCATGTCGGCCTTCGAGACGTTCCGGCAGTTCTTCACGGCGACGACCTGTTTCTTCAGGCCATATTTTTCGCCGATGCCGGCGTCCAAAGCCATCTGCGATACAAACGTCAGCGACGTCTTGCCAAGCGCCCCGCCGCGCGTGGCGAACATCTCGCGATAATGAACTGGCTGCGGCGTTGGAATGGATGCGTTCGGGTCGCCCATCTGGGCGACGGCGATCATGCCGCCCTTGAGGATCATCGCGGGTTTCACGCCGAAGAACGCCGGTTCCCAGAACACGAGATCGGCCCATTTGCCGGGTTCGATGGAACCCACTTCGTGCGCAATGCCATGCGTGATCGCGGGGTTGATCGTGTATTTGGCGACATACCGTTTCGCGCGGAAATTATCGTGGCGCGCGTTGTCTTCGGGCAGCGCGCCGCGTTGCGTTTTCATCTTGTGCGCGGTTTGCCAGGTGCGCATGACGACTTCGCCGACACGGCCCATCGCCTGCGAATCGGAGGACAGCATGGACAGCGCGCCCAGGTCGTGAAGGATGTCTTCGGCGGCAATCGTCTCGCGCCGGATGCGCGATTCGGCGAACGCAATGTCTTCCGCAATCGATGGATCCAGGTGATGGCAGACCATCAGCATGTCGAGGTGTTCGTCGAGCGTGTTGATGGTGTACGGGCGCGTGGGATTGGTGGAAGATGGCAACACGTTCGATTCGCCGCACACCTTGATGATGTCCGGCGCGTGGCCGCCGCCCGCGCCTTCAGTGTGATACGTGTGGATGGTGCGGCCCTTGAACGCCGCGACCGTCGTTTCCACGAAACCCGCTTCGTTCAGCGTGTCCGTGTGAATGGCGACTTGTGTGTCGGTATCGTCGGCAACGGACAGGCAATTGTCGATGGCGGCGGGCGTCGTGCCCCAGTCCTCGTGCAGCTTCAGGCCAATCGCGCCAGCCTTGATCTGTTCGACCAGCGGCGCCGGCACGCTGACATTGCCCTTGCCGAGAAAGCCCAGGTTCACGGGCCAGCCATCGGCGGCTTGCAGCATGCGTTCGAGATGCCACGGACCCGGCGTGCAGGTTGTCGCGTTCGTGCCGGTCGCGGGGCCGGTGCCGCCGCCGAGCATGGTCGTTACGCCCGAAGCCAGCGCTTCATCGATCTGCTGTGGGCTGATGAAGTGAATATGCGAGTCGATACCCCCCGCCGTCACGATCATCCCTTCGCCGGCAATCACTTCGGTCGCGCCGCCGATTGCGATCGTCACGCCCGGCTGGATATCCGGATTCCCTGCCTTGCCGATCGCAAATACGCGCCCATCCTTGATGCCGATATCCGCCTTCACGATGCCCCAGTAATCGAGGATCAGCGCATTCGTCACGACCGTATCCACGACGTCGGCATGTACGCGTTGCGACTGGCCCATGCCGTCGCGGATCACCTTGCCGCCGCCGAACTTTACCTCTTCGCCGTAGGTGGTGAAGTCGCGTTCGACTTCGATCACGAGGTCGGTGTCGGCGAGACGCACGCGGTCGCCGGTGGTCGGGCCGAACATCTCCGCGTAGGCGCGGCGTCCGATGCGTAGCGTCATGTCGATAATCCTGAAGTTGAGATCAAAGCGGGCCCATCACGAGGCCGTTGAAACCATAGACGTGGCGTTCGCCCGCCAGTGCCACGAGTTCGACCGTGCGCTCCTGGCCCGGCTCGAAGCGCACGGCCGTACCCGATGCAATGTTCAGCCGGAAGCCGCGCGCCTTGTCGCGCTCGAACGTGAGCGCCGTATTGACTTCGAAGAAATGAAAATGCGAGCCGACCTGAACCGGCCGGTCTCCCGTATTCGATACCGTCACGGACACGGTTTCGCGGCCCGCGTTGAGTTCGTGCTCACCATCGTCGATGAGATATTCGCCCGGGATCATGTGCGGCTCCTTCGGTGAATCAGGGAATCGGATGGTGGACGGTCACGAGCTTGGTGCCATCGGGGAACGTCGCTTCAATCTGGATGTCGGGGATCATTTCCGGCACGCCTTCCATGACGTCGTCGCGCGTGAGCAGGGTGGTGCCGTAGTGCATGACGTCGGCGACCGTGCGCCCGTCGCGCGCTGCTTCCATCAACGCGGCCGAAATGAACGCCACGGCTTCCGGATAGTTCAGCTTCAGTCCGCGTGCGCGGCGCCGCTCCGCCAGCAATGCGGCGGTGAAGATCAGCAGCTTGTCTTTTTCGCGGTGAGTTAGCTTCATGGCTCGGAAGATGTTTTGAGTGGGTCGCGGTTTTTCGGTGCGAATCCTAGCATCGCTTCCCTACAGAATCATTGGCGCTTCACTGGATGAACTTGCGCAGTTCGATAGTCGTCGGCCGCTCGAAAATCTCTTCCGGTGTGCCGCTTTCCCACACGCGCCCCTGATGCATGAACACGACCTTGTTCGATACCCGGCGCGCAAAGCGCATCTCATGCGTGACCATGATGAGCGTCATGCCATCGGCGGCAAGACTTTCAACCACGGCCAGCACTTCGCCCACGAGTTCCGGATCGAGCGCGGAGGTGATTTCATCGCAGAGAAGAACGGTTGGCTTCATGGCGAGCGCACGGGCAATCGCCACGCGCTGCTGCTGGCCGCCGGAGAGTTGCTCGGGATACGCGTTGAATTTATCGGCGAGACCGACGCGTTCGAGCACTTGCTCGGCGGTTGCGCGCGCCTTCGCCTTGTGGACTTTCTTGACCACCGTTTGCGCGAGCATCACGTTTTGCCCGGCCGTCAGATGCGGAAACAGGTTGTATTGCTGGAACACCATGCCCACTTTCAGGCGCAATGCGCGCAGGTCGGCGTGACGTGCATCGATATGTTCGCCGTCGATTTCTATCGATCCTTCGTCGATGCTTTCCAGACCGTTCAAGGTCCGCAGCAACGTGCTCTTGCCCGAACCGCTGCGCCCGATGATCGCGACCACCTGTCCCGGTTCCACCGAAAAATCGATGCCCTTCAGGACCTGGTTCGCGCCGAATTGCTTCTTGAGGTTTTGCGTTTCAACGAGCGGCATTCCATTTCCTTTCGAGCGTGCGCGCGTAACGGGTAAGCGGATAACAGATCACGAAGTAGATCACTGCAACGAGACCGTAGACCACGAAAGGGCGGAACGTCGCGTTCGAAATCATCGTGCCCGCCTTGGTGAGTTCAGTGAAGCCGATGATCGAAACGAGAGCCGTATCCTTCACGGCCTGAACGCCGAAACCGACCGTCGGTCCAATCGCGATGCGCGTGGCTTGCGGAAGAATCACGTGGCGCAATTGCTCGAAGTAGTTCATCGCAAGACTCGACGATGCTTCCCATTGGCCTTTCGGAATCGCTTCCACGCAGCCGCGCCAGATTTCCGCCAGATACGCGCTCGTGAAAAGCGTGAGGCCGACCGTTGCCGCAATCCACGGCTGGACTTCGACGCCAAGCAAAGGCAAGCCGAAGAACACGAGGAACAGTTGCATCAGGAGCGGCGTGCCCTGGAATATTTCGATGTAGAGCTTCACGATGGTCCGCAAGACCCGCGAACTCGATACACGCATCACGAGCAGCACGAAACCCACGATCCCGCCCGCCACGAACGAGACAATCGACAGCACGATTGTCCAGCGCGCCGCGAGCAGGAGATTCTCCAGGATTTGCTCGAACGTAAATTCGATCATCGCGCGCCTCGCGGGTTGCGGGCGAACATGCGCTTGCCGGCTTCGTTAAGCAGGAAGCGCAGGATGATCGCCATCACGAGGTACATCGCGGTAATCAGGAAGTAGGTTTCGAACGCGCGGAAGTTGCGCGACTGGATGTAGCTCGCCGCATAGGTCAGGTCGGACACCGAGATCTGCGACACCACCGCCGAGCCGAGCATCGTGATCACGATCTGGCTGGTGAGCGCAGGAAACACCTTCGCTATGGCTTGCGGCAGAACCACATGCCGGAAGGTCTCGCCACGCGTCATCGCCAACGATGCCGCCGCTTCCAGATGTCCCTTCGGCACCGCCGCGATTCCCGAGCGGATGATCTCCACCGAATACGCGCCGAGATTGAGCGTCATTGCGAGCACGGCGGCGACGTATTCATCGATGCGAATACCCAACGCCGGCAGTCCGAAGAACACAAAGAACAACTGGACGATGAACGGCGTATTGCGGATCGCCTCCACGTATCCGCCCACGAACGATCGCAACGCCGGATACTTGCTGCCTTTGCCCGCCGCCCCGAGAATGCCGACGGCGAGGCCAAGCACGGTCGATACAGCCGTGAGTCCGAGCGTGATCGCCGCGCCGCTCGCGAACATGCCCGCGTACTGCCCGAGGTCGCCGAACTGAAGTTGATATGCCATTGACCGGCGCCTTATTGATTGATTTCAGTGTTCGAGCGAGATTGGAGATTACAGGCCAGCCGGCAGTGGCGCCTTGAACCACTTTTGCGACATGGCTTCAAGCGTGCCGTCCTTCTTCGACTGCGCGATGGCGGCATCGACCTTCGCAAGCAGGCGCGGTTCGTTCTTGTTCATCCCGACAAAGCACGGCGAGTTCTTGATCACGAATTTCGGTTCCGGACGGCGCGGCGGATTCTTCGCGAGGATTGCCGCCGCCACGATATTGCCCGCCGCGATCAACTGGACCTGACCCGAGAGAAACGCCTGGATGGTCGCGTTGTTGTCTTCGAAGCGCTTGATGTTCGCGGTCGGCGCCATTTGCGTGAGCGCGATTTCCTCCAGTGCGCCGCGCGTGGCGCCTACGGTCTTGCCGTTCAGGTCGGCGGGGCCCGCGACCTTGATGTCGGCGGGGCCGAATACGCCCTGGAAGTACGGCGCGTACGCGGCCGAAAAGTCCATGACCTTTTCGCGATCAGGCGTTTTTCCCAGCGATGAAATCACCAGATCCACTTTGTTCGTCGTCAGATACGGCACGCGATTCGCGCTGTTGACTGGTACGAGTTCCAGCTTCACACCAAGCGATTTGGCGAGGAGCGCAGCCATGTCGATGTCATAGCCTTGTGGCTTCATGTCGCCGCCAACCGCGCCGAACGGCGGGTAATCCTCCGGCACGGCGACTTTGAGCGTGCCGGCTTTCGTGATGTTGTCGAGCGCGTCGGCGTGGGCGGTAATCGAGGTCAAAGCGAGCGCCGGAAGGGCGAGAAGGGCGGTGGCGAGCGTACGGAGGGCGTTGCGGCGAAACGTGCTGGTCATTGTTGGCTTTCCTTGAGGCGGTGTGGTGCGGTGCGGTCGTTGTTGGATGCACTCGTCGAAAAGATGGTGAAGCGAGAGTCGTGCCATCGGCTTGGAGCCTTGATGGGTAAGGCCAAACGCGGTCGAGCATACTTCGTTGCACCGAAATGACGCGGAAAAACGCCTTGTTTAAGTGCATGTCAAAACGCACAACGTTCGATGATGCAGCAACAAACACGTCAATACGCCGTTGCGCCTTGTTCCGCTTATCAAGGGGATGACAAAAAATCGTTACCCTGACGGTTGATTTTAAGAAATTACTCAAGATGATGTTCACGCGCCGCATGATACTTTATTAAGTCCAGTCAGCATTACAAACGCTAACGCGCTATTCAAGAGATTAGCGGATTCCCACAACAATTGATTGTTATGAGCCGATCGCTCGTGCCTGGGGCCGCGAATCATTTAAGGAGCAAACCTTGGCTAGCACAACTAAAATCGTCTACGATCCCGCGGACGGGTTACCTGTAATGGAAGTCGGACGTTGGGTTACAGAAGAAAAGCATCGAATAATCAAACGATATATCGATGCGTCTTGGGCAACGCGACGGAAATATAAATTTCAGCGTACCTATGTCGATTTATTTGCAGGAACCGGCCGCGTGAAGATAAAGCATACGCCCGTCTTCGCGGACGGAGGTCCACTCGCCGCCTGGAATATGGCCCAACAACGCCCAGGTACGTTTTCGGATTTTTTTATAGCTGATGCCGAGCCGAAATTTCTCGAAGCATGCGACGCAAGGTTGCGAAAATTGGGAGTGCCGGTGCATTCAAAAGTTGGTCGTGCCGACCATACCTATTGATTGGGTCCTTCCGAAACTTGATCCTGAGGGCTTTCATCTTGCGCTACTTGATCCGTACAACGCAGGCCATCTTCACTTCTCGATTATTCAAAAACTATCCGAATTGAGAAGAATCGATATTGTGGTTCACCTAAGCACGGGTGATATCCAGCGCAATATCGCATCTGGGCTTCACAGTGAGAAATCTCCATTGGATAATTTTGCGCCGCAGTGGCGTTCAATAATACTTGAGCAGTCGTCGAAGCATGAGATGCGTGAAGCTTTCATCAATCATTGGAAGATGCTTGTCAATGGGACCGGTCTTCGGGTTTGCGACACCATGTACCCGGTGAGGAACAGCAAGGAGTCGACAATGTACTGGCTGTGCTTGCTCACCAAACACGACTTGGCAGAAAGGCTTTGGCGCGACGCTTGCGACATACGTAACAAGACACTTTTCTAGAGGTCTATCGCCTGTATACTGCGATACGTTCACATAGCCGCTGCTGCTCTTATGGCCACAACCACAAATATCGAATGGACTGAGATGACGTGGAACCCGGTGACGGGTTGCATCAAAATCAGTCAAGGGTGCAAGCACTGCTACGCAGAGCGTATGGCAAAGCGCTTAAAAGCGATGGGTAGCAATCGCTATGAAAATGGGTTTGCTCCCACACTCCATCACGATCTAATCGATACGCCGCGACGTTGGAAAAGGCCGCGGATAGTTTTTGTAAACTCCATGAGCGATCTGTTCCAAGAAGATGTTCCGCTTGAATTCATCCAGGCAGTTTTTAAGACCATGGTCGAATGTCCGCAGCATACGTTTCAGGTTCTTACTAAACGCTCGACTCGTTTAGCCGAACTGGCACATCTTCTCCCATGGCCACCGAACGTATGGATGGGTGTGAGTGTAGAAGACGAGCGCGTTGTCGGACGCGTGGTTGATCTAGCTTCCACTCCGGCGAAAGTGAAATTTCTTTCGTGCGAGCCGTTGATCGGACCACTCGACAAATTGCCCCTGTCGGGGATCAATTGGGTGATCGTTGGTGGCGAGTCTGGTAGCGGAGCACGTCCAATGAACGAAGAGTGGGTACAGTCAATACGCAAACAATGCCGTGCGTTTCGAATCGCGTTCTTTTTCAAACAATGGGGTGGAGTGCGCAAAGACCGTACGGGCCGAGAGTTGAACGGCCGAACATACGACGAAATGCCACGATACGGAAAATCGCGCGCCCAGGCAGCTACGGGGAATGTCTATCACGCGGTTTAGCTGAAGACCCGACGTCGGTCCTACATGGCTATACTGCCGTGATGTAACATCTAAGTTGTCCAGATCCGCAACGGTTTTGCATCGGTACCGTGAATCAGCGGGCGCAACGTCGTCCAGCATTGCGTCATCAGAAGTTGCAGCGCCTCCATGGAATGGCTTGCGGCGCGCACGATCAAAATGCCAGACGCCACGCAAGACGCTGCGGCGCGCACGGTGTCGTTGAACGGAAGGTTGGCCGTAATGGATTCCGCCAGCGCGTCGTCGCAAGCCGGGCCAAGCGCCCATAACGTGCCATACGTGGGGAAACCGGCGAGACCCTGCGGCGCGTGGCGCAACGGGTCGCCCGCGGTAAGCAGCGTGCGCTCGTACCAGCGCAAACGGCCGGCGCTGTCCTTGATCCGTGCAATCGCGGCCAGCTTTCCTTCCGACCATCTTTCGCCGGCCGCCTGACGGCCCAACTGCATCGCGTCCCAGCCTATGGCCGTTGCCGTCTCGTGCATCGTCAGCGTGAAATCGAGCGCCACATTCGACGATTCAAACACGATGTTGTTCTGCGGCAGCCAGTCGAGCTTCGCGTTCGCGCCAACGTGGATGCCAATGCGCTGCGTCGCGAGCTTGCCGTTCGCCTTGTACCACTTGGTCGCGCCGGGCGTCGTGATGACCGCGTGAGTCTGCGCGGCCAGATCGATATCGATTGCGAGCCGGTCTCCGCCCGCCACGCCGCCCGGCGGATGCACGATCACCGCGTGGCAAATAGCATCGCCTTCGGGGTACAGGGCGCGCTGCATGCGCAACGGGCCAACGTGCCTGCGATGCGTCAGCGCGGTTCGCCCGGGCATTTGGTGTGTGAAGCCAAGCTCGAGCTTGCCGTGCCATTCGTGAGCGTCGGACAACGGTAAAAGTGCAGCGACAGGGTCGTGGTGCATGAGGCTTCAATGATCGGAACGAGCCGCCATGTTAAGGCGTGCGTCAGACAGCAATCAACTCCCGCACGCCTTCGGCTTCCATATCCGCGCCCGCACCGCCCGCCACGATTTCGCCGCGGCTCATCACCCAATACCGGTCGGCGAGTTCACGCGCGAAGTCGTAATACTGCTCCACGAGCAACACGGTCATGCCCATTTCGTCCACAAGCTGGCGCAACGTCCGCCCGATATCCTGGATGATCGACGGCTGAATGCCTTCTGTTGGTTCGTCGAGAATCAGCAGTTGCGGTTCGCTCATCAGCGCGCGGCCAATCGCGAGCTGCTGTTGCTGACCGCCCGACAAATCGCCGCCACGCCGGTGTTTCATCTCTTTGAGCACGGGGAAAAGTTCGTAGATGCGATCCGGTACTTTCGATGGCGCCTTGCGGCTCGCCGCGCCCACCAGCAGATTTTCCTCGACGGTGAGCCGGCCGAAAATATCGCGTCCTTGCGGTACATAAGCAAGACCGCTCGATACGCGCCTGTAAGTCGGCATGGAGGAAATCTTCGCGCCGCGCCATGAGATCGTGCCGCTTTTGGTCGGGACGACGCCCATCAGGCAGCGCAACAGCGTTGTCTTGCCTACGCCGTTGCGGCCGAGCAATACCGTCAGCTTTCCATCGGGCACGGTCATCTTCACATCGCGAAGGATGTGGCTGCCGCCGTAGAACTGGTTGAGTGAATCGACTTCGAGCATTTTGGGGTTCCGTGGTGGCCCGGTCAGCGGCCGAGATACGACTCGATCACTTTCTCGTCGCGCTTCACTTCGTCAAGCGTGCCGTGCGCAAGCACGCTGCCTTCGGCCATGACCGTCACGCGGCCCGTGTCGCCAGAAAGCGCCGCGACGAATTCCATGTCGTGTTCCACGACCATCATCGAACAGGTGCCGCGCAGCTTGTTGAGCAACTCGGCAAGCTGCATGGTCTCGTGGTCCGTCATGCCGGCGGCGGGTTCATCGAGCAAAAGGAGCGCCGGTTGCTGCATCAGCAACATGCCAATCTCGAGCCGCTGCTTCTGGCCGTGCGACAGCTCGCCGGCAAAACGCGTGGCGTCGGCTTCGAGATGGATCAGTTCGAGCGTTTCCTCGATGCGCGCCTGCGCCTCGCGATCCAGTTTTGAACGCAACGATGCAAGCCAGCCCTTGTCCGTTTTCATCGCAAGTTCGAGGTTCTCCCAGACCGGATGATTCTCGAACACGGTCGGTTTCTGGAACTTGCGCCCAATGCCCGTGCGTGCAATCACCGGCTCCGACATGCGCGCGAGATCGAACGTCTGGCCGAGAAAAACCTTGCCTGAATCCGGACGCGTCTTGCCGGTGATGACGTCCATCATCGTGGTCTTGCCTGCGCCGTTCGGACCGATCACGCAGCGCAGTTCGCCCACGTCAATCGACAAGGTCAGCTTGTTCAGTGCACGGAAACCATCGAAGCTCACCGTCACGTCTTCGAGATAAAGAATCGTGCCGTGCGACACGTCGATGGCACCCGGATCGAGCACGTGGCCGAGTCCCGTGATGCCGTTCTGATTGCGTTCGTTCAGTTCGGGTAAGGGCGGCAGGTCCACAATCAGGGCGTTATACGCATTAGGTGAGGTGATCAATGTGAATGCCCTCCGGCTTTCTTCTTGCGCATCGCCATGTCGATGAGACCCATGATTCCGCCTGGCAGCAGCAAGGGCACGAGCGTGAAGATCAGGCCGAGAAAGAACAGCCAGTATTCGGGGAAATTCGCCGTGAAAAAGCTCTTTGCGCCATTCACAGCAAACGCGCCGATGATCGGCCCAATCAACGTTCCACGTCCGCCGACCGCCACCCAGATCGCCATTTCGATGGAGTTCCCCGGCGACATTTCGTTCGGGTTGATGATCCCGACTTGCGGCACATACAACGCGCCCGCGATGCCGCACAACACGGCCGAGACGGTCCAGATAAAGAGCTTGTAGGCAAGCGGGCTGTAGCCGAGGAACATCAGCCGCGCTTCGCCATCGCGCACACCGGTCACGACGCGTCCGAGCTTCGACGTGACGATCGCCCGCGCCGCGATGAACGCAAGGATCAGCACGCCAAGCGTCATCAGGAACAACACGGTTCGTGTGCTGGCCGCGGTGATCGGAAAGCCCGCGATGCGCTTGAAGTCCGTAAAACCGTTGTTGCCGCCGAAGCCCGTTTCGTTGCGATAGAACAGCAGCATGGCGGCGAACGTCATGGCTTGCGTGATGATCGAGAGGTACACGCCTTTCACGCGCGACCGGAACGTGAAGAAGCCGAACACCCACGCCAGCACGCCCGGCACCACGATCACCAGCAACAATGCATACCAGAGATGTTCCGTGCCTTGCCAATACCACGGCAGCTTGTGCCAGTCGAGGAACACCATGAAGTCGGGCAGGTCGCTTTGATAATTTCCCTCGCGGCCGATGGAGCGCATCAGGTACATGCCCATTGCGTATCCGCCGAGCGCAAAAAACAGCGCATGACCCAGGCTCAAGATGCCACAGTATCCCCAGACGAGATCAAGCGCCAACGCGCCGATTGCATAGCACATCAGCTTGCCGACGAGCGTCATCGAATAGGCGCTGAGATGGAAAGCGCTCGATTCCGGCAGCACTAAAGCGGCGACCGGTACGCAGATTCCCATCGCAATGATGAACGCGATCAGCGCAATCCAGCCGCTGCGTGGCAAGAGCGCGGCGCGCGGCGGCAGGCCGAGCGCGAAACCTTCGCGCTTCGCCTGCTCGTCCGGTTGAGGCGCGACGTCGAGATTCGCGGAGACGTTGGGTGTATTCATCTCAAGCCTCCGCGCTTCGGCCCTTCAGGGCAAACATGCCTTGCGGACGCTTCTGGATGAACAGCACGATCAGCACGAGCACCGCGATCTTCGCGAGCACCGCGCCCCAGAACGGCTCGATTGTCTTGCTGACAAGCCCGAGCCCGAATCCGCCGATCACCGTGCCCGCCAGTTGTCCGACGCCGCCAAGCACCACCGTCATGAACGAATCGATGATGTAGCTCTGCCCCAGGTCCGGCCCGATATTGCCGATCTGCGACAACGCACAACCACCCAGTCCTGCGATCCCCGCGCCAAAAGCGAACGCATACGAATCGACGCGCGCCGTTTTCACGCCCACGCAGGCCGCCATCCGACGGTTCTGCGTGACGGCGCGAACGAAGAGGCCAAGCCGCGTTTTCGTCAGTACGACCCACGCTAGCAGCACGACAACGAGCGAGAAGCCGAGAATCGTCAGGCGGTTATAAGGCAGGATCAGGTTCTGCATGACGGACACGCCGCCGCTCATCCACGATGGATTGGTCACTTGCACGTTCTGCGCGCCGAAGATAGTGCGCGTTGCCTGTATGAGAATCAGGCTGATGCCGAACGTGGTCAGCAGCGTTTCGAGCGGACGCCCGTAGAGATGTTTCAACACAAGCCTTTCCAGCACAATGCCAACCACCGCCGCCGCCGCGAATGAAACGGGTACGGCAAATAGCGGATACCAGTTGAACGCAGCGGGCGCGTAATGCTGCACGAGGTTCTGGACAACGTACGTGGCATATGCGCCGATCATCAGGAATTCACCGTGCGCCATGTTGATCACGCCGATCAAACCATACGTGATCGCAAGCCCAAGCGCGGCCAGCAACAACACGCTGCCGAGCGATAAACCCGCGAAGATCGTGCCGGCAATCTGGCCGCGTCGCTGAATGGAGTCGAGTTCTTCTATGCCCGCTTGCGCCGCCGCACGCACGCGCGCGTCGGGTTCGGCGAACGTGCCGTCGGCGTTCTTCACCACGATCGGACGCAGCAGTTCATTCATGTCGAGGTCGTGACGCGCGGCAACCAGTTGCACGGCTTCGAGGCGCTTGTTGGCGTCGGTGTCGTGAAGGGCGGTTGTTGCCCAAAGCGTATCGAGGCGCTTTTTCAGCGTCGGGTCGGTCTCTTTCGCGCGGGCTTTGTCGACGAGCGGTTTGATCGACGGATCGGCGTTCTTCAGCAATTCATCGATTGCGGCGCGCCGCTTTTCAATATCCGGCGACGCCAGTTGCAAGCCCGACAACGCGCCCGATACCTTCGAGCGCAGCAGGTTGTTCAGCGTGACCGGTTGTGCGTCGGGCGCTTCAACGGTCTTGCTGGTCAGCGGGTCCTTGTTGCCGTCATCGGTCTGGATGAGGACACGGCCAGCGTCGGTGGCGACCAGGGAACTGTCGGCGAGCGCGTTCAAAACAGCGATAGAGGGCGCGTCGGCGTTGGCGATCAGTTTGTCGATGGCAGCGGATTTGGCGTCGAAATCGTCGGCGGCGAGCGGCGCGAGGTCATCGGTTGTGAGTGCCGCGAACGCGGCAAGCGGCATGCAGGCAATCAGGATTGCGCAGAGGCCACGGCGAGCGAAGCGAAGAATCGAATCAGTCATGAATGGCCTGTCAGGTAGAACATACGAACCGCCGCTCTTGTAGTTGTACTTCGAGCGCGGCGGTCCGGTCTTCGACTGAATACTTAGTGAAGCTTGTGAAACACTATGAAACCTTAAGCAACGCGGCGGCGGCGCAGGAACTCGGGAATCGAGCTGACGACATCCGGCTTGCCTTCGTTGCCCGGAATGTACGGGCTCCACGGCTGCGCGCGGATCGCGGTCTTCGTGCGCCACACGACGTTGAACTGGCCGTCCGCACGCACCTCGCCGATCATCACCGGCTTGTGCAAGTGGTGGTTGCCGTCCATCTCGAGCGTGAAGCCCGACGGCGCCGCGAACTTCTGGCCGACCATGGCCACGCGCACTTTATCGACATCGACGCTCTTCGCTTTTTCAACCGCCTGCTTCCACATATGGATGCCGACGAAGGTTGCTTCCATTGGGTCGTTCGTCACGCGCTTCGTGCCGCCCGGCAGGTTGTTCTTCTTCACCCAGTCGGCGAACATGGCCTTGAACTTCGTGTTCTCCGGGTTCTTCAGCGACATGAAGTAATTCCACGCGGCCAGATTGCCGACGAGCGGTTTTGTATCGATGCCGCGCAGTTCCTCTTCACCCACCGAGAACGCCACGACCGGCACATCGGTCGCCTTCAATCCCTGATTGCCCAGTTCCTTATAGAACGGCACGTTCGAGTCGCCGTTAACCGTGGAGATCACGCAGGTCTTGCCGCCTTGGGAAAACGTCTTGATGTTCGCAACGATGGTCTGATAGTCGGCGTGGCCAAACGGTGTGTAGACCTCTTGAATGTCGTCGTCCTTCACGCCCTTCGAGTGCAGGAATGCCCGCAGGATCTTGTTTGTCGTGCGTGGATACACATAGTCGGTGCCGAGCAGGAAGAAGCGCTTCGCGCCGCCGCCTTCCTTGCTCATCAGATATTCGGTTGCGGGGATGGCTTGCTGATTCGGCGCGGCGCCTGTGTAGAACACGTTCTTCGACATCTCTTCGCCCTCGTACTGCACCGGGTAGAAGAGCAGGCCGTTGAGTTCCTCGAACACGGGCAGCACCGATTTACGCGACACGGAAGTCCAGCAGCCGAACGTCACGGCCACCTTGTCTTGCGAGATCAGTTGGCGGGCTTTTTCGGCGAAGAGCGGCCAGTTCGATGCCGGGTCCACGACGACCGGTTCAAGTTGACGCCCCAGCACGCCACCGCTTGCATTGATCTGGGCGATGGTCATTAGCGCAGTGTCTTTCAGCGATGTTTCCGAAATCGCCATCGTGCCCGAGAGTGAATGGAGAACGCCGACTTTAATCGGTCCGGTATCGGCGGCTTGCGCTTTGGTAATAGGCAATTGTCCCGCAATGGCGAGTGCACCCGACATGGAGCCGAACTTCAGAAGACTGCGTCGTTTCATGTATTTCCCCTTGCCGATATGTTTGTTTTAAAGCGGGTGTCTGGTGGTTTTTGATATCGCTGACGGAGAGTCAGTTAAGGAGGTACTGCAAGGGGTATGCCAATTGGAGCGGAATGCTGGATGGGCGGGGGTTTCAGATGCTGCGGGGCGATGATGCGCATCGACGGAATTCGTCGGATGCATGATTTTGGTGCGTGGGCAGGGAGAGCGCCTTATGGCGGTGCGGGAGGCTTAGAGGTGGAGCGCGCAGCGCTATTGCAACGGTTGATGAGCCAGACGGTCTCGATAAGGCAAGACGAGCAATTACTGTCCACGCCGTCACCGGATGCCCGGGTCCGGTGACGAGCAAGGCAGCGCTTAACGATTCACTACCCGCTTAGGCACGCTCAACGCGAGCAATCCGCCCAAAACCATAAACGCCGCGAGCATATACATGCCGCTGGCGTTGGACGCGGTCACCTGTTTCAACCATCCAACGAGATAAGGGCTCAGAAATCCCGCCAAATTCCCAAGCGAATTGATCATCGCGATTCCCGCAGCAGCGCCGGTGCCCGCCAGCATGGCTGTAGGCAAACTCCAGAACAGCGGCAGCGTCGTGAGAATGCCCATTGTCGCCAAAGTAAGGCCGAGCATTGCCAAGGGCGTATTCGTCGACCACACGACCGACAGCACCAACCCCAACGCGCCGACCGCAGCCGGAACAGCAATATGCCACCGCCGTTCGCCCCGCTTGTCCGCACTGCGCGCGACCAGCAGCATCCCGATCACCGCCGCGCCAAACGGAATCGCCGATAACAACCCGATATTCAGCGCATCCGTCACCCCGGTCGCCTTGATGATCGTTGGCAGCCAGAAGCTCACGCCATACAAGCCCATCACGAAGGAAAAATACGTCAGGCTCATCGACCATACGCGGCCATTTTTCAGCACCTCGCGCACGGGCATATCGACTTTCTCGACGTTGTCCTTCGCGATGTTCCTCTCCAGCAGTTCACGCTCTTCGGCTGTCAGCCACTTCGCCTTGGCGATCCGGTCGTCCATGAAGATAAACACCAGAATCCCGACCACGATCGAAGGAAGCCCTTCGAGCAAGAACAGCCATTGCCATGAATGCCAGCCGTTGACGCCATCGAAGCTCTTCATGATCCAGCCCGACACCGGTCCGCCGATCAGCCCCGACACGGCGATCGCGGTCATGAACAACGTCGTCATGCGCCCGCGCCGTTCCGCCGGAAACCAGTACGTGAGATACAAGATGATGCCGGGGAAAAATCCGGCTTCGGCCACGCCCAATAAAAAGCGCATCACGTAGAACATGGTGGGCGTGGTGATGAACATGGTGAGCGCCGAGATGATGCCCCACGTAATCATGATCCGCGCAATCCAGACCCGCGCGCCGACCTTATGAAGGATGATGTTGCTCGGAATCTCGAAGATGAAATAGCCGAAGAAAAAGATGCCCGCGCCGAAGCCATAAACGGCGTCGCTCAGGCCAAGGTCGGTGGACATCTGCAACTTGGCGAAGCCCACATTCACGCGATCCAGATACGCGACGACATAGCAAAGCAGCAACAACGGCGAGAGCCGCCACGCGACTTTCTTGTACGTTGCGGCTTCGAACGCTGAAAGCGGCGCGCCCGCGCCCGGCCGGTGAAACTCATCCGCGGTACTGGCCATGCTGTCTCCTGAATATTTTTATCGGTGGGAGTAACGATTCTAGTCGTTAGGCATCGCCTGCAAGCGTCTGTTTTATATGGGGAAAACACCAAGCGCCAAGCATCCGCCAGAGGCTTTCCCCGAGAGTTCAGACGCAGCGTCCGCCGTCGACTTCGAGCGCCACGCCGGTAATGAACTCGGCGTCATCGGAGGCGAGATACAACGCCGCGTTCGCAATGTCCTGCGGCGTGGAGAGGCGTCCCAGCGGAATCGTCGCCAGGAACTTCTGACGGTTCGCGGGCGTATCTTCCATGCCCATGAACTCGGACAGCAAGCCGGTTTCGCCCATCACCGGGTTGATGCAATTCACGCGGATCCGGTCGGGTCCGAGTTCGACCGCCAGCGCCTTGCTCGCAATGATCACCGCCGCCTTGCTGCCGTTGTACCAGACCAATCCGGGCCGCGGCCGCACGCCCGCCGTCGATGCCACATTGATGAACGCCCCGCCGCCAACCGAGCGGAAATAGGGCACGAATTGCGTCACGCTGTGATAGATGCTTTTCACGTTCACCGCGTAGACGCGGTCGAATTCGGCTTCTGTGACTTCCATCACCGGCTTGTTCCTGTGCGTCGTGCCCGCGTTGTTCACCACGACCTGAACGCTGCCGAAGTCTTCAATGGCGGCATCGAAAAGCGTCTTCCAGTCGGCTTGTTTCGTCACATCGCCGGCAACGGCAATCGCCTTGCCGCCATTCACCGCAATCTCGCTCGCGACCCGTTCCGCCGATGCCCCGTTGAGGTCGTTCACCACGACATTCGCGCCCTCGCGCGCAAACGTCTTCGCAATGCCTTCGCCGAATCCCGATCCGCCGCCCGTCACAATTGCCGTCTTGCCTTGCAGTCTCATGTCGTCTCCTGGTTTGATTATTCAACCGTGTTTGATGGCGATGGTTTTAAGCACCGTGAATCCATACAGCGCCTCGAAGCCTTTCTCGCGGCCGTGCCCCGAATGCTTGACTCCGCCAAACGGCAATTCGATACCGCCGCCCGCGCCATAGTTATTGATGAACACTTGCCCCGAGCGCACCTTGCGCGCAATGCGCATTTGCCTTCCGCCATCGCGTGTCCAGATGCCCGCGACCAGCCCGAAGTCCGTACCGTTGGCGAGTTTCAGGGCATCGGTTTCGTCGTCGAACGGCATGGCGCACAGGACCGGACCGAATACCTCTTCTCGCGCCAGCCGGTGAGACGGTGGCACATCGCGCAGAAGCGTCGGCGCCTGGTAAAACCCCGCTTCCGGCGCTTCGGCAACCACTTCGCCGTGCGCGGCCATTGCAATGCCATCGTGCTGGGCATCGGAGAGAAAATCCCACACGCGCTGCTGCTGCTTTGCGCTGATGAGCGGGCCGCAATCGAGATCGAGCGTGCTCGGCCCGACCTTCAACGCGCTGAACGCCTCGCTCAAGCGATCCAGCAGCGGCTCGTAAGCGGCTCGTTCTATCAGCACGCGGCTGCCCGCCGAGCAGGTTTGCCCCGCGTTCTGCACGATCGCCGAGACAAGGATGGGCAGGGCGGCGTCGAAGTCGGCATCGGCGAAGACGATTTGCGGCGACTTGCCGCCGAGTTCCAGCGTGACGGGCACGTGGTTATCGGCGGCCATCTTGACGACTGCCGCGCCGGTGGCGGGCGAGCCGGTGAACGAAATGTGATCGATGCCCGGATGACGCGCGAGCGCGGCGCCGGCTTCATATCCGTAACCGGTGACAATGTTCAGCGCGCCTTCCGGCAAACCCGCCTCGGCGGCCAGTTCGGCTATGCGCAATATGGACAAACACGCGTCTTCCGCCGGTTTCACCACGCACGCGTTGCCCGCCGCGAGCGCGGCGGCAACGCTGCGCCCGAAGATCTGCAGCGGATAGTTCCACGGCACGATATGCCCGGTCACGCCGTGCGGTTCGCGAATGGTCAGTACGGTAAAGCCGTGCTGATAGGGCAGGGTTTCGCCGTGGAGCTTGTCGGCAGCGCCCGCATAGAACTCGAAATACCGCGCGATACCGGCGGCATCGGCATGCGCCTGCTTGAGCGGCTTGCCGGTATCCCGTGCTTCGAGATGCGCGAGTTCGTCCTGATGGGCGGCAATGATCATCGAGAGCCGATACAGCACGCGGCCGCGCTCCGCCGCGCTCGCATTGCCCCAGGCGCCTTCATAGGCGCGCCGCGCCGACTGGACCGCGCGATCGATATCCGCCGCGTTGCCGCGGGCGAGCTGCGCGAAGACCTGGCCGTCGGACGGATCGAGGACGGAAATCGTCTCATTGCTTGCCGCCGCGGCCCACTTGTTGCCAATGAAATGCTTTGCCTCTTCCATGCCTGTCTCCTGTTTTCGTCGATTGGTTGAATGGACGCATGCGGCTGGTTTGCCGCCCGCGCGCGATATTTCCAGCGTGATTTGCGCTGTTTTCCCGGCCGTCCGCAGCCACCGGAGTGCGCGCTTCGATTGGCTATAATGACGCAAATACGCGGCGTGATGGGCGCGCAAGCGGCATGAAAATCGCGCCGTGGCTGAACGGTGACGCTTCACGTGTAACGCCGCGACGCAGTAAATCGCCGCTTTGGCGTGTACCGGATTCGTCGAATTCGCCTATCTCCCGACCCTGAATTTCCACTTCGAAGAGAGTGCATATGAGCTTTAACAACGTACCCGCAGGCAAGGATCTTCCGCAGGACTTCAACGTGATCATCGAGATCCCGGCGCAAAGCGATCCGGTGAAGTACGAGGCGGACAAGGACATGGGCCTGCTCGTGGTTGACCGTTTCATCGGCACGGGCATGCGGTATCCCGCCAATTACGGTTTCATTCCGCAGACGCTTTCGGGCGACGGCGATCCGGTCGACGTGCTGGTAATCACGCCGTTCCCGCTGCTGGCAGGTTCCGTGGTCCGCGCGCGTGCCTTGGGCATGTTGCAGATGACGGATGAGTCCGGCGTGGACGCGAAGCTGGTTGCCGTTGCCCACGACAAGATCTGCCCAATGACGGCGCACATGAAAACAGTCGATGACGTGCCGGAATACCTGAAGGACCAGATCAAGCATTTCTTCGAGCAATACAAGGCGCTCGAGAAAGGCAAGTGGGTAAAGGTCGAAGGCTGGCAGGGCGTGGAAGCAGCCCACAAGGAAATTACCGAAGGCGTGGCTAACTTCAAGAAGTAATTCAGCCGCTAACTTTCGAAATACAGTAGACCCGCCCGGTCCTGCCTGATGGCAGGACCGGGCGGTTTTTTTATGTATCGACCTGCTGGGCGCCTTCATCCTCAATGTCTTCTGCCGGCATAACTTCCGACAGCGCCAGTTCACCCGCCACCAACGCCCATTTGCGCGCCACCTTCAGCCGTTTCACCCAATATTCCGCCCGCGATGCCTCTGCGCGGCCGCTCAACTCAAACGAAGCCCGCACGGCCACGGGCTTGCGCGAGCGCGTATATCTCGCGCCATCGCCGCTCAGGTGCTTGGCGAACCGCGCATCGACATCCGTAGCAATCCCGGTGTAGAGACTTCCGTCGGCGCATTCGATGAGGTACAGGAACCAGGGCATGAGGCAGAAGATGAAAACCGGATGCCGCGCATTATCCCTCAAGCCCGCACACACCCCGCTCCGACAAAAACCTGCGACTTCGGCGAGAATAACCGTTCCGCGCCGCACCAGGCGCACGGCAGCAGCCATGAACAAGCTCGAAGCGAGGTAAGCCCGTTGAACCGCACGGTCGAAATACATGTGGTCGATTCGCTCGATACCGTGAGCCCTGACGAATGGAACCGTCTCGCCGGCGACAACCCGTTCGTCCGTCACGAATTCCTCTCCGCGTTGCAGGATACGGGCTGCGCGGTGGCTCGAACCGGCTGGCGTCCCCATTTCCTGCTGCTCAAACGCGACGGCCAGCTTGCCGGCGTCATGCCGCTTTATCTCAAGAAACACTCGCGCGGCGAATACGTGTTCGATCACGCCTGGGCCGACGCCTTCGAGCGCAACGGCATTCCGTACTATCCGAAAGGGTTATCGGCGGTGCCGTTTTCGCCTGTGACCGGGCCCCGCCTGATCGCCGGCACGCACGCGGAGCGCGTGATGCTGGCCCGCGGGGCGATAGAGTTGTCAAAGCAGTTGGAACTGTCGTCGTTGCACGTGCTTTTTCCGCAGGAGCAGGATCTCGAAGCGCTGACGGAAGCCGGTTACATGCTGCGCGAAGGCGTGCAGTTCCACTGGGAAAACGCAGCCGGCGGATACGAAAGCTTTGACGCGTTTCTCGCCACCATGAGCCACGACAAGCGCAAAAAGGTGAAACAGGACCGCCGCCGCGTAACCGATGCCGGCGTGAGCTACACCTGGCTGCGCGGTGCGCAAATCGATACTGACGCGCTCGATTTCTTCTACGCGTGCTATGAAAACACGTATCGCGAGCACTGGAATCCGCCATATCTGTCGCGCGAATTCTTCGGCCAGATCCACGCAGCCGCGCCCGAAAGCATGCTGCTCGTGATCGCCGAAGCCGATGGCAAGCGGCTCGCGTGCGCGCTGAACATGATCGGCGGCGACGTGATGTTCGGCCGTTACTGGGGCACGAAAGAGTTTGTCTCGGGGCTGCATTTCGAGACCTGCTACATGCAGGGCATTGAATATTGCATCGTGCATGGACTTGCGCGCTTCGAAGGCGGCGCGCAGGGCGTGCACAAGATGTCGCGCGGCATGCTGCCCACGCCGACATGGTCCGCGCACTGGGTTGCGGACCCGCGATTCGCGCATGCGATCAGCGAGTTCCTCGATGAAGAAACGGCCGCAATGGACCAGCATATTCAAGAGCTCGAAGCGCACACGCCATTCCGCAAAAAGGTTTGACGTTTTTGCTGAAAACCTGGCCGAATGGCCAACGTCGATGGTAATACGTGCCTGGAAATGGCAACTCGACTTATCATCATGTCGAAATGCTTTCGTTTCTCAACCGTAGTTCTCAACCCGTCATGCGCCGGAACAGGACCCCGAATACGGGGCATCGTATGGACAAGCTCAAGATGAAAAACCGATTCTTCAATCTTTATAGTCACGATTTCGCGCGCGTGGCAGTGGGCGTGCCGCGCTGCAAAGTCGCCGATCCGGCGTTCAACGCGGCTGAAACCATTGAACTGGCGAAGCAGGCGGCGGCGAATGGCGCCGTTCTCGTGGCATTCCCGGAACTCGGTATCTCGGCCTATTCCTGTGACGACCTGTTCCATCAGCGCGCTTTGCTCGACGCTTGCGAGGAAGCGCTGGCAACGGTGGTGGCGGCATCGAAAAGCGTGTCGATTGCAATGATCGTCGGCATGCCGTTGCGCGTGGAGCACACGCTTTTCAACTGCGCCGTCGTGGTCGCGAGCGGCCGGATTCAGGGCGTCGTGCCGAAGAGCTATCTGCCGAACTACGGCGAGTTCTATGAAGCGCGGCAGTTCAGCGCGGCCGAGAACGCGCAGGTTGATCGGGTGAATCTGCTGGGCTCGGACGTGCCGTTCGGTTCGTCGCTGCTGTTCGAAATCGCCGATTTGCCGCTGCTGCGTTTTCATGTGGAAATCTGCGAGGACGTCTGGGTGCCCATTCCTCCGTCGTCCTTTGCGGCGCTCGCGGGCGCAACGGTATTGGTGAATCTGTCGGCCTCGAACGTGGTGGTGGGCAAGGCGGGTTATCGGCATCAACTGGTGTCGCAGCAATCCGCCCGATGCCTGTCCGCCTATTTGTACACTTCGGCGGGAAGGGGCGAGTCGACAACCGATCTGGCATGGGACGGCCAGGCGATCATCTACGAAAACGGCGAGTTGCTCGCCGAATCCGAGCGCTTCCTGGACACGTCGCACCTCGTTTTCGCCGATGTCGATCTTGAGCGGCTCTCGCGCGAGCGCATGCGCCAGACCACGTTCGGCCAGTCGGTACGCCGGCACGCCGACGAAGTCTCCGCGTTCGAGACCATCCGGTTCGCTCTGGAGCTTCCGCTCGGCCGCGTATTGCCGCTCGATCGCGCCGTGGAGCGGTTCCCGTACGTGCCATCGGATCCGAAGCGCCGCGACGAGCGCTGCAACGAGGTTTACAACATCCAGGTGCAGGCGCTCGTGCAGCGTTTGTCGGCAAGCGGTATTTCGAAGGTGGTGATCGGCATCTCGGGAGGACTGGATTCAACGCATGCGCTGCTTGTCTGCGCCAAGGCAATGGACCGTCTGAAGCTGCCGCGCACGAATATTCTCGGCGTGACCATGCCCGGTTTCGCGACCAGCGACCGGACGCTGTCCCAGGCGCGGCAACTGATGGAAGTGGTTGGCTGTTCTGCAAGCGAGATCGATATCAGGCCGAGCTGCGAGCAGATGCTGAAGGACCTGGGTCATCCCTATGCGTCCGGCAAGGAAGACTACGACATCACGTTCGAGAACGTGCAGGCAGGCGAGCGCACAAATCATCTGTTCCGGCTCGCGAATTTCAAGGGCGGCATTGTGATCGGCACGGGCGACCTGAGCGAACTTGCGCTTGGATGGTGCACCTATGGCGTGGGCGATCACATGTCGCACTACAACGTGAACGCCAGCGTTCCGAAAACACTGATTACGCATCTGGTCCGTTGGGTCGCGGAGACGGGACAGATCGGCAATTCGGGCTCGGACGTCCTGATCAACATCCTGAATACCGACATCAGCCCCGAACTCGTTCCAGGCAAGGCGAATGGCGCTCCCGAGCAGAAGACCGAGAGCGTGATCGGCCCATATGAGTTGCAGGACTTCAACCTTTATTACACGCTGCGCTTCGGCTTCGCGCCCTCCAAGGTGGCGTTCCTCGCGTACACGGCCTGGAAAGATCGCGACGCCGGCGAGTGGCCGGAAGGCGCGCACGTTGCGAGAAACCAGTACGAGTTAGCGGACCTGAAACGCAATCTTGGTATCTTCCTTGACCGGTTCTTCAGGACCAGCCAGTTCAAACGCTCATGCATTCCAAATGCGCCAAAGGTAGGCACGGGCGGCTCGCTTTCACCGCGCGGAGATTGGCGCGCGCCGAGCGATTCGGAATCCATCGTCTGGATGAACGATTTGAAGAACATTCCTGCGGAGTGAGGCGTTTGCACCATATTTGCGCGTAAATCCGCGAATATCGATGGCTTTTGGCGTGGGATCGGTACGTTAATGCGAGATGCTTGCTGTGGACCGCGAAAACGCAGCTAGAATCAAAGCATCGATTTGTAGTTCGTTAATTACCCATCCGCACCATTCGCCATCTATGTGGCGACATCATTTAACGAGGCGCGCCATGAAACGCATTACCGCAGTCATCAAGCCGTTCAAGCTGGACGAAGTACGTGAAGCGCTGGCCACCGCCGGTCTTACCGGGTTGACCGTCACCGAGGTCAAGGGCTTCGGCCGGCAGAAAGGCCATACCGAGCTATATCGCGGGGCGGAGTATGTCGTCGACTTTCTGCCCAAGGTCAAGATTGAAGTCGTGGTGGCGGACGCGCAGACGGATCAGGTTATCGACGCCATCATTGGCGCAGCGCGGACCGGCAAGATTGGCGACGGCAAGATCTTTGTGACCGACGTCGAGCGCGTGATCCGCATTCGTACCGGCGAGGAAGACGAAGCCGCCGTCTGAGCGGACTTCGTGCAAGGGCGGCCTGACACAGCTTCAGGCCGTATTCGCTTCAAGTCTTCAAAATCTCCAAGGCTCGGCCAGCGGTCGTTCTTGTCATTTAAATCGTCGTCGGCCCAGTCCGATGGCGTATGTCATTTGTCCCTGTTCTGAACGTCCCGGTCATCAATGTAAAAACTTGTTGCGGTACTATCAGCATCCTTGTGTGCTTTTTGTAAGGGTTTGCGGATGCATCACGCGATTGGCTTCATTCAGGATCTGGCGGTAATCATGGCGATTGCGGGCGTGGTCACCGTGCTCTTTCATCGCCTGAAGCAGCCGGTCGTATTGGGATATATCGTGGCGGGCGTGATCATTGGTCCCTATACGCCGCCTTTCCAGCTTATCCACGACGAAGCCACCATCCAGACACTCGGCGAACTCGGCGTGGTCTTCCTGATGTTTTCCCTCGGATTGGAATTCAGTCTGAAAAAGCTGTTCAAGGTTGGTGCAACGGCTTTCGTGGCGGCGGCGTCCGAGATCGTGCTGATGATCTGGATCGGCTATGAGATCGGGCAATGGTTCGGCTGGAACGCGATGGATTCGCTGTTCCTCGGCGCCATGCTCGCCATTTCTTCCACGACCATTATCGTCAAGGCGCTTTCCGAGCTCGGCATGAAGGGCGAGCCGTTCGCGCAACTGATCTTCGGCATTCTGATCGTGGAGGATATTCTCGCGATCGCCATGCTCGTACTGCTTTCGGGCATCGCACAAACGGGCTCGGTGTCGGCGGGCGTGGCGTTTGTCACGCTGGGCAAACTGCTGCTGTTCATGACTGTGTCGATGGTCGTCGGCATCCTGATCGTGCCGCGTGCGCTCGACTATGTGGCGAAAGCCAAGAGCGACGAAATGCTGCTCGTCACCGTCCTTGGCTTCTGTTTCGGCTTCTGTCTGTTGGTGGTTAAGCTCGACTACAGCATCGCGCTCGGGGCGTTTCTGATCGGCGCGATCATGGCCGAATCGCGGAATCTGCAGCGTATCGAGCATCTGATTGCGCCGGTTCGCGACATGTTCTCCGCCATCTTTTTC
This sequence comes from Caballeronia sordidicola, assembly GCF_001544455.2. GTDB lineage: Bacteria > Pseudomonadota > Gammaproteobacteria > Burkholderiales > Burkholderiaceae > Caballeronia > Caballeronia sordidicola. The sequence continues at coordinate 223,156 of NZ_FCOC02000007.1, read as the reverse complement.
GTGACCATCGGGCTGATGCTGAATCCGACCGTCCTTGTGGATTACTGGTGGCCGATTACGGTCATCACCATCGCGGTCGTGCTGGGCAAGATTGTGTCATGCGGGCTCGGGACGTTTCTCGCCGGTAGGGATGGGCGCACGTCGATGCGCGTCGGCATGAGCGTTGCGCAGATCGGCGAGTTCTCATTCATCATTGCTTCGCTGGGGGTGTCGCTGAAAGTGACCAGCAGCTTCCTGTATCCGATCGCGGTTGCGGTTTCCGCGTTGACGACCTTGTTCACGCCATATCTGATCAAGGCTGCCGATCCAATCACCCGGCGCATTGCCGGTTCCATGCCGGTTCCGGTCGCCAATACCTTCGGACTCTATTCGCAATGGCTCGGGAGCCTGTCGCCCGACACCGGCGGCCCAACGCTCTTCAGCATGACCCGGCGCATCGTGGTGCAGATCGCAGTCAATCTTGCGCTGGTTGCCGCCATTTTTCTCGCCGCTTCGTATTCGGCGCCCATCGCCACCGGATATCTTGCCCGCTGGCTGCCCACCAACGACGCGCAGCGCGTGGCCATCTGGAGCGCGGCGTTGCTGGTGTCGATGCCGTTTCTCGTCGCGGTCTATCGCAAGCTGCAGTCGCTTGCGTTGATGCTCGCCGAGGTGAGCGTGCAACCCGCGAAGGCGGGCCGCTTCACTAGCGCGTTGCGTTCCGCCATCTCCGGCCTGATCCCGATCCTTGCCATGTTCGGCGTCTTCTTGCTGGTCACCGTGCTGTCGGGCGGCATTCTTCCTCCGTTTGGGCTGATGATCGCTGTCCTGATTTGCGCGGCGCTTTTGCTGAGTGTGCTGTGGCGCTGGTGCGTGAAAATCCACGCGACCATGCAGATCGCACTCCGAGAAACTTTTGAAGAGCCCCGCGATCATTAACGGCACGAAATGTTTGTTTCCTCCGATAATGTGACCAATTGTTTGATGGTTTGCCGCTCCCGGACCAGAGGCGGATAATTGAACTCTGACCATTCTTAAAGCGCACAGCGCCTCTATCGGAATGAGCGAAAACAAGTCGTCAAATTCGGGTACGCCCGACACCGCAATTCCTGCCGTGGCGTCCACGGACTCAAATCCGCAGATTCCCAATCCTGATCCGGCAGTCCCATCCGCGTCATCTCAGAAAGTCACCCATGTCCCCGCGGCCGCACAGCCTGGCCCGGCGGCGAGCGCGGCGGAGCGTGCATCGACAGATGCGCCGTCGAGCGCATCAACGGTAGAACCTGTCGATACAGCCAAAGCCCAGCGTGAAGATGCAGCCGAAGCCCGCAAAGCGGCTGCGGCCGCCACGTCTGCGCAAGAAAGCGCGGCGCGCACGGGCGGCGCGAAGGCGGGCATCGAAAAACCGGCTGCTCCGAATTCGCCCCTTCACTTGAAAGCAGGCTTGGCGAAAGAAATCGAGTCGGCAACCGAAGCCGAAGCGAGTCTCGCGGAAGAGGTTGAAATCGCGACTGAAGCGCAGGCTGCGGAAACCGCTGAAACAAAGGCGGAAATCGATGCGGAAACGGTACGGGCGCGCACGAGCGCACTGCCTCCCGAATTCACGGCCGCGCCTGATTTCGGCACGTTTCATCCTCCGCCCATACCACCGGAAGCGCCCTCCGGCACGCAAGCGCCGCCTGCTTATCTGCGCCAGAGCGATTCCGCATGGTCGGTGTTCGGCCGCGTGATCAAGGCGCGCGCCCGGCAGATATTCGACCGCGCGGGGCAGCGCATCACGCAACGGACGCTCAGAATTGGCGTATCCGCGCGCATTTTTCATCCGGAGCCGGGCGCGAAAGGATTGCGCGGGAAGACGCTGCAATATCTCGAAGAGTCCATCGCGCATTGGGTGATGTCGCGTGACGTGCTTGTATTCATGATTCCCACGGTCGGTCATCAGGGCATGCTGCATCCGAGCAATATCCGGTTGCGTGATTACGCGAAGCATCTTGATGGCCTCTTGCTTCAAGGCGGCGCGGATGTTTCGCCGCAGTCCTACACGGAAGCGGCGACGCGCCACGAATGGCCCGGCGACCGTGTTCGCGATATGTACGAACTGGAACTGCTGCATGAGTTCATCGAATCGGGAAAGCCTGTGCTGGGCGTGTGCCGAGGCTGCCAGTTGATCAATGTGGCGTTCGGCGGCACGCTGTATCAGGACATTGCCACAGATGTCCCGACGGCCGGCATCCACGTCAATGAGCAATACGACCAGCATCGTCATCCGATTCGTTTCCCCGATGGCTCCACGCTCGTCAACATGTTTCCCGGTCATCGCGAAGCGCTCGTCAATTCGATCCACCACCAGGCGGTCAAGACGATTGGCCGCGATCTGAACATCGAGGCGGTATCGGCGGCGGACGGGATTATCGAGGCAGTGCGTTACCGGCGCGCGCCGTTCGTGATGGGTGTGCAATGGCACCCGGAGTTTCATCGCGCGGGCGGGGATGAACTGCTGGATTGCACGCCGCTGCTCGATACGTTCCTGCGCGTGGCGCGTGAAACGCGGTTCTAGGCGAGCTTCTGCAAAAACCGCAGCAACCATAACCATAAAGGCCGCTTCAACGTCAGTTGAAGCGGCCTTTGTGCTGTTGTGAAAGAGTTACTGCGCGATCCCCGCTTCGCTTTGTTCCTGAAGCTGCTGGACCTGCTGCTGGAGCGCGCGCAAACGACGCTCGGCGTTGGACTTGTCGTTCTGCAACGCCATGGATTCTGCCTGCATTTGCTGCTGACGTTGTGATACTTCACTTTCCTGCGCTCGGGCAATGGAAAGGTCGGCCGTGAGCCGTTGCGCCCGATCGTTCGATACCGCGATCACACGCTCCAGCAGCGCCTTTTGTGCCTGCAGTTGCGTGCGCTGGATTTCGCCCTCGGCGAGCGCGTAACTCTTTCTCGCAAATTGCGCGTAGACCGTTTCCGCGTGCACATTGTCCTGGGACTTCACCACGCGCCAGAAATTCTTGTCCTGAAACAACGCAACGTAATACACCATCTCCTGCGGATAGAAAAAGAGCGCAGCGCCATAGTTGCCGTTATACGTGACACGCAACTCGGTGAGCTTCTTCGCCTGGACCATCTGCCTGAGCTCCGATACATTCCCCGTAGCCTGTCCGCTGGACGTGCCGTCCTGGAAATCGTCCATTGATCCATAGGCGGGTACGGGACGCACAGGGTCTGCAAGACCCGTTGCCGAGAGCAGTGTGCCCACGGGCTGATAAGCATTCGCGACGGTCGAGCCGAACCCGATGGCAACAACGAACAACGCTTGTAGAACGGTGGAGATGGAGCAGGACTTCATGGTGCGGGGCTTCTAAATTAGGTGAGGGTCCGGTGCCAGGCGCGGCGCGTTAGAAACGCGTGCCGTGCCTTTCGCCACGATACCGTCTGGTTACTTGGCGAATTGCGATCCCGCGTCGGTGACACGGCGTTGGCTCAGGTCGGAACTCCAGTTCGATGAATCGCCGGAACCTGCGCGCGGCGTGGCAACGGAAGTTGCGCGAACCGTCTGGCGAGTGGCGCCGCTGTTGTCGTCGAGGACAGCCGAGTGCGCGAGCATGCTGTACATCTCGGCCACGCTGAGCGACGAACCCGTTGAGCTCGTGCGCATGTCATCGTGTGCATAGGTGCGACGGCTTGGCGACGCAAGCGGCGTGTCGTATCCACTGCTGCGATAAACCGGCGTGCCTCTATATTCATGACCGTGGCGCCGTTGCACGACTTCGTAGTTTCTCGCTTCGCGGACGACTGCTGCCGGACGCTTGCCTTTGACGCGAACCTTCGCCCATTCCGCCGTTGCCTTGGCGGTGGTTTTCGCGTTGTCGCTGGCGACTTCGCTTGTGTGTACGGATGATTTGGCGGTTGCGCCGGCAATGACGGCCGCTGGCTTTGCAACAGTTGTCGCGGAAGGTGTCTGCAATGCAGGTAAAGCCGCAACCACGACGGTCGAAGGCTTGGCAGATGTCGCGACGGAAGCGGAACTGTCCAAAGCTGCAGACATGGAAACAGGGGGCACGACAGGCGAAGCATGACCAATCGTCGCGTCGGCCATGGGCTTCGCTACGGGCGTTGCATTCAACGCAACCGTCGCTGGCTTTACTTCCGGACTCTGATGACCAATTCGAGTCCCGAACAGTGCCCATGCAATAAACGCAGCGCACGCCAGTGCAATTGCACCTCCGGCCGCCATTTTGTGACGATCATTTGCAGGCTGTTTCCGTACCGGATGATCGACAGGCGCGGTGAACGGTTCGAACTCGAACTGCGCCGGTTCCTCGACTGAAGGAGACGCATGAACGGAATCGGCGAGAGGATTCTGCTCGATCTGTGCGATTTCATCGTTGCGTTTGAACTTGCCCCACAGACTCGCTGGCGTGTATGGAAAATGCTCGTTGGGAAGAGACAGCGGACTGACATAAGCCGTGAGAAATCGCGCCGCGTAAAACGGAATTTCATATTCGGTTAAAGCCGGACGCGCGCGAGTCAGCGTCCACTCTTCGCCATACACGGCGTTAGGCATACCGGCGAGCGGGTACAGGGTTGGCAGAAGCAGATCGCCTTGTACAACGACCAGAGGAGCATTCATCTTTTTCTCATATCCGAAAGCGGGCGTCAGGACTGCTCAACGAATTAACAAGCGGGGCAGCCGTGTGGGCATCGTCCGGATGTTGCTACGAAGGTGCCAGATACTTCACCTTGCCGGACCCGCCACAGAACAGCCCTCGATCATACCCAGCGCCAGCTTGGCGCGTCGCTCAGAACCTTCTTAGTTCCATCATTCGATGGCGCTCGGAGTGAAAAAAACGCTGATTGGATACGGACGCGACGTACGTTTCAGCGAGACAGGCCAATCTGTGCCGGATACGTTGTCATGCATCCAGCAAGAGGCGTTGAACGAGATTACGCCAGCGATTGCACGAAGGCAAAGCAAACGCCGAGGCATCAGCCGATCGGCAGGGTATAGCGCAACGCGATGATATCTATGCCGCCCATCGTGTCATCTTCACGGCCCGCCAAACGCCATCCGTGCGATTCATAGAAGCCGATTGCCGCAACATTCGGTTCAAGCACATATAGATGCATGTTCTTCGCGCCACGATCCGCAGCCCATTGCGATGCGGTCGCGAGCATCGCGGTGCCCAATCCTGTGCCTCTGGCTTCGGGCATGGCGTGCAGATTGTCAACGAGCACGCTGCCCGTTTCGTCGGGGGCGATCACGCATACGAACCCTGCTGGCTGATCATTGACGACAGCGATAAAAACCTCGCCCGCACCGCCGGCGAGTTCGTTGAAGCGTGTGTTCCAGTGCGCCGCCCGGTCATCGGCCAATTCTTTGTCGAGAAATGTGTCCGGCAGGATGCCGCGATATGCCGCTGCCCAACTCCGCGCATGCATGCTCGCGATAAGCGCGGAGTCGTTGGATGTCGCCATTCGCAAAACGAACCCCGTTTGCGAAACATATTTTGAAGGCTGATTTATATGTATATGTAAGGCAAATTTAAGAAATTTTAAGTGCAAATACGCGAGTACGGCGCGGGCGCGTTTCACATTCGCCCTGTAACATTGACACTTGTGGTGTTTAGGTAAATGTACTGGTTAACCCTGATAAATTAGCTTCTTGTGCGTTTTTGTAGCGGTTTCGAGGCGTTTCGTCTCTTCTCGAGCAACGAAGCGTAGCTAGGCTCTTGGCATTTTGCACCGCGCAAGCAAACCGGCTGCTACCACTCCAACATTTCATTCTGCATCGGGCGACGCGCTTTCAGCGCAATCCGGCCAGCATCCTTAGACAGAGTTTTTAGAGATAGTCATGTCCATCCCTTCACATGCAACGCCCGCGAAAGAGTCGAAGGCGAAATCGGTGTTTCGCGTCGTCAGCGGCAATTTCCTGGAAATGTACGACTTCATGGTCTATGGCTATTACGCCTCGTCCATCGCGAAGACGTACTTTCCGAGCGGCAACGAATTCGCTTCGCTGATGCTTGCGCTCTCGGTGTTTGGCGCCGGCTTCCTGATGCGTCCGATCGGCGCCATCGTGCTTGGCGCGTATATCGATCATCATGGCCGCAGGAAGGGCCTGATTCTCACGCTGACCATGATGGCCATTGGCACATTGCTGGTCGCGGTGATTCCGGGATACGCGACCATCGGGGTTTTCGCGCCGATCATCGTGTTGCTTGGCCGCTTGCTGCAGGGTTTTTCGGCGGGCGTGGAACTGGGCGGCGTGTCGGTGTATCTGTCCGAGATCGCGACGAAGGGCAACAAGGGCTTCTATTGCTCATGGCAGTCGGGCAGCCAGCAAGTGGCCGTGGTGTTCGCCGCGCTGATCGGCGTGGTCATGAGCCGGATTTTGCCGCCCGACCAGATGACCGCCTGGGGATGGCGCGTGCCGTTCATCATCGGCTGCCTGATCGTGCCGTTCCTGTTCATCATCCGGCGCTCGTTGCAGGAAACCGATGAGTTCCTCGCGCGTAAACACCGTCCGTCGATGGGCGAAATCATGACGTCCATGGCCTCCAACTGGGGCGTCGTGCTCGCCGGCATGGGCATGGTGATCATGACGACCGTGTCGTTCTACATGATCACGGCATACACGCCGACGTTCGGCAAGGAAGTGCTGAAGCTTTCTTCCCTCGATACCCTGGTGGTGACGGTGTTCGTCGGTTTGTCGAATCTCGTCTGGCTGCCGCTTGCCGGCGCGGTGTCCGACCGCGTGGGGCGCCGGCCGGTGCTGCTGTTCTTTACCATCCTGACCATTCTCACTTCGTATCCGGCGGTGCAATGGCTGGTCGCGGATCCGTCGTTCCTGCGCCTGCTTGGCGTGGAGTTGTGGCTCTCGTTCCTCTACGGCAGCTATAACGGCGCGATGGTCGTGGCGCTTACCGAAGTCATGCCGGTGGAAGTGCGTACCACGGGTTTCTCGCTTGCGTACAGCCTGGCGACGACCATTGGCGGATTCACACCCGCCATCTCCACGTACCTGATTCACGCGACCGGAAACAAGGCGGCGCCCGGTGTATGGATGGGACTCGCGGCGGTATGCGGACTGATCGCCACGCTGGTGTTGTATCGGTCCAGCGAGGCGCGCAATCAGTACAAGACGGCCTGACGGTTTCTGCCCGTCACGCTGGAACAAAAACCCCTCGACGAGGGGTTTTTCATTTCGGGCCGGGGCGCGTCTCAACGCTATGACGACGCCGCGACATCCTTCGCCACCCGTTCGATGACTTCATCCCACGCGCCGGGTTTCGCCTGCCGGAACAGATGCGCTTTCGGATACCACGCGCTCGAAGGTGTATCGATACCCCAACGCCAGTCGGCGGCGAACGGCAGCATCAGCCACAGCGGTTTTCCGAGCGCGCCGGTCAGGTGGGCGACAGCGGTATCGATGGACACGACACCATCCATACGATCGATGATCGCGGCGGTATCGGCGAAACTCTCGAGCTTGTTTTCGAGCCGCTGGATAAAACGCGCGCGCGGATGGGCGTCGAGAAGGGCGCGTTCTTCGGCGGTGAACGTAGGTTGCAGCACAATCCAGTCGATGCCTTCCAGGCTGAACAGCGGCTCGAGCGACGCAAGCGGGGCGCTCCGCGTTTCTCCCGGTTGAATGCGTCCGGACCACGTGATCCCCAGCTTGCGCTTCGACTGGCCGCCAAGCGACCCGCGCCATTTTTTCCGGTACGCCGCCGGCACCACGAGATACGGCGTGCGCGCCGGCACCATTTCCATAGTCGATACCCCCAGCGCCAGCGGCAGGCTGAGCAGCGGAACAAATGCGTCGGCGTCAGTGGGTGTTGCAGGTGTCGATGCAGCCAGGCTTTTCAGCGTGACGCCTGCGGCGTGGGCCGCGGGTTCGAGCAACGCGACCAGCGCCGGTTGCACTTCGAGCACGACCTGGCCAACGAGCCTGGCGACAAACGGCACGAAACGCACGAACTGCAAGGTATCGCCGAAACCTTGTTCGGCCCGGATCAACAGCGTTTCGCGCGGCAGCGGTGCGCCTTTCCACACGGGCAACGCAGGTGGCGGGAGGGTGGTCGGCGCGCGCAGGCGCCATTCATAAGCCGGCAGTCCGCGAGCGTAGTCGCCAAGGGCGAGCAGTGTAATGGCGCGATTCAGGTTCGCCGCGACAAGACCGGGATCGAGGCGCAACGCCTGATCGAAGGCACGCAGCGCCGGTTTATGCGCGCCGAGTGCAAGATGCGCGTTGCCGAGGCCAAGCCACGCCACGCCGTACTTTGGATCGAGTCCTACCGCGCGCTCGAATTGCGGCAAGGCGGCTTCGTATTCGCCGATAGCCGCAAGCGCATGCCCCAGCCCGAAGTGCGCGGGCGCGAATTGCGGCTGCATGCGCAGCACTTTCTGCAGCACCGGCACGGCTTCGTGCGGACGGCCGGCGGCATCGAGCAGATTGCCCAGATTGAAATGCGCCGCGACATAGTTCGGCTCGGCAGCAATGGCTTCGCGAAATTGTCCGATAGCGCCGTGGGTGTCGCCGAGTGCATTGAGCGCCATGCCGAGATTGTTGTGCGCGCCCGCATGGCCCGGCCGGATTTGCAGCGCGCGGCGAAACGCCTTCGCGCCTTCCTCGAAACGGCGCATGCCGAGCAGCGCATTGCCGAAGTTGTTCCAGGTGGGCGCGTCGCCGGGTTGCAGGCGCAGGGCTTTTTCGAAGGCGTCGGCGGCGTCTTCGTGGCGTCCCGCTGCCGCGTACGCGTTGCCCAAGTTGTATTGCGCGAGCGAAAAGCCGGGTTCCAGATCCAGCGCATTGCGAAAGCGTTCGATGGCGTCGTCTATTCGGCCGAGCGCTTTCAGCGCGTTGCCGAGGTTGAGCTGTAGCGCGGGATCGGCGGGACGCAGGTCCACTGCGCGACGCACCAGATCAGCCGCTTCCGCGTGCTGGCCTTGCTGGTGGCGCAGCACGCCGAGCAGATGAAGTGCGTCGACGTGGGAGGGCTCTGCGGCGAGCGCGGCTTGATAGTCGCGTTCCGCTTCGGTCAGGCGGCCGTCGCGATGCGCCGCGAAGCCGCGTGCAAAAACTGTATCCATTGAGGGAAATCGAATGCGAACACGCCATTTTCCCACACGTTCACCGCCGATCGCGATTTTTGCGTTGACGCACGAAGGTTGTGTCAATAACATATGAACACCTGTTCATATGTTGGATGAAAGCCAATCGTGTCTTCTCCGCTGGTTTTGAGCGAAGTTTCAACCGACGAGCGTGTCGTTCCCCTCGCCGACCTGTTCCGCCTGCTCGGCGATCCCACGCGTCTGCGCATTGTGTTGACGTGCGTGGAAGGGCGTTCGCCGGTGGGCGCGATTGCGGAATCGCTGGGGTTGTCGGCGTCGCTTGTCAGCCACCATTTGCGCTTGTTGCGGGCGGCGCGGATTGTGCGTGCCGAGCGCGAAGGCAAGCAGGTTTTCTATCTTGCCGCGGATAAACACATCAGCGGCATGCTCGCCGAACTGCTCGAACATGTCGCCGAGCCTCACGCCGATTTCAGACCGGACAACGAATAAATGGCACCTCAACCGTCACACCACCATGAGCATCACGACCACGGGAATGCGCACGCTCATGAGCATGATCAAGGCCATGATCACAAAGGCGGCCATCATCACCATCACGCGCCGCAGGCTGGTCAGGGCCGCACTTTCGCCATTGCGGTCGGGCTGAACATGGTGATCGTGATCGTGCAGGCCGTGTACGGGTTCATCGCGCATTCCACCGCACTGCTTGCCGACGCAGGCCACAATCTCTCCGACGTCCTCGGCCTTCTGCTCGCGTGGGGCGCGGTCTGGCTCGGCGCGCGCAAACCGTCGGAACGCTATACGTTCGGGCTCGGCAGTTCTTCCATCCTGGCTTCGCTCGCCAACGCCGCGCTGCTGCTGTTCGCGTGCGGCGCGATTGTGCTCGAAGCGGTTCAGCGCTTGTTCAATCCGGCGCCGGTCGCGGGACTCGACGTATTCGTCGTTGCCACCATAGGTCTCGTGGTCAACGGCTTTTCCGCGTGGCTTTTCATGCGCGGCAGCAAGGAAGACCTGAACATACGCGGCGCGTTCCTGCACATGGCGGGCGACGCCGGCATTTCCGCCGCGGTCGCCATCAGCGGCCTCGTGATCCTTTTCACGGGCGCGAGCTGGATCGACCCGGCAATGAGCATTGTCGTGGTCGCGGTGATCGTGGCCGGCACGTGGGGACTGGGCCGCGACGCCATGCGGCTCGCCATGGCCGCCGTGCCGCCGGGCGTGGACAAGCCGCGTATTGAAAAGTATCTGGCGGATCTGCCGGGCGTGACCGATGTCCACGATCTCCACGTCTGGGCGCTTTCCACCACGGAGAACGCGATGACCGCGCATATCGTCATGCCGGCGGGGCATCCGGGCGATGTTTTTGTCGATTCGATTGTGGGAACGCTGCGTCGCGATTACGCGATGCATCACGCGACGCTGCAGGTGGAAATGGGCACGACGGAACACGGTTGCGCGCTGGGAGAAAAGATGGGCGCGAAGGCGCACGCGCACTGAGCGCGTGGTTCTCCGGCGTTTGCGCATTTCGGACCGGCGTACACTTGAGCCAGTGACGTTTGATGGAGAAGCGCATGCACCCGCCGCAGCCGAACCGACACAAATCACTCGACGTAGCGCCGGTGCTCATCGCGGGCGCTGGTCCAACGGGGCTCGCCGCCGCCATGAGCCTGTCGCGCGCCGGCATTCCCGTGCGCCTGGTCGACAAAGCCCCGGAGCCTTCGCCATGGTCGCGCGCAATCGGCATCCAGGCGCGCACGCTCGAACTGTTCGAGCAGCATAGGCTGGTGGAACCGTTTCTTGAGCGTGGTCACCGGGCGCGCATTGGCAATCTCTATTCGAACGGACAGCGTCTCATGCGGCTCGATTTCGATCCGCTGCAAACGCGTTATCCGTATCTTCTTTTCCTTGACCAGGCCGTCACCGAACGCCTGATGACCGAGCATGTTGAAACGTTCGGCGTGCGCGTGGAGCGCGGCGTGGAACTGGTGCATTTCAACCAGGGATCGGCAGGTCTGGAGGCAACGCTGCGTCACCCGAACGGTGCCGAAGAACACCTGCGCCCGTCTTACCTGATCGGTGCGGACGGCGCGCACAGCATGGTGCGGCATGGCTTGAATATCGAGTTCACGGGAAAAACCTTCGAGCAGACTTTCCTGCTCGCCGATCTCCAGGCCGATACCGAATGGCCCGACGACGAGTTCCATATTTTTGCATCGGGCGAGGGCATTGCCACGTTATTCCCGATGGGCGACGGCCGCACGCGGCTGATCGCGGATCAACGCGCGGCGGCGCAGTCGCCGGACGCGGCGGACATTCCGCCCAAAAGCGCGGCCCCCACGCTCGATGAATGCCGCGAGATTGTGGCGCGGCGCATTCATCATCGGGTGACGGTGAGGAATCTCGCGTGGTCATCGAATTTTCGATTGAACAATCGCATGGCGGACCGGCTGCGCTCGGGACGCGTATTTCTCGCTGGCGACGCCGCGCATGTCCACAGTCCGGCCGGCGCTCAGGGCATGAACACGGGCATTCAGGAAGCGTTCAATCTTGGCTGGAAGATCGCGCGGATGCTCACGGGCGTGGCGCCCGACCGTTTGCTCGATACGTACCACACCGAACGTCATCCCATAGAGCGGGAAGTGCTGCGGACATCGAGTTTCATGACGCAGATGGCCGCTGCAGAACATGGTCCGATGAAGCTGATCCGCGATCACGTGATGCCGGCTTTATCGGCGATTGGTCCCTTGCGCGATGCCGCGCGGCGCACGGTCAGCGAGTTGTCTATTCAGTATAGGCGCAGCCCGTTGACGCTCGATCGCGGGCTCGACGGCGGTCCGCGAGCCGGCGAGCGCGCGCCGGATGCGTGGGTGCATGTCGTCGATGGACCGCTCGGGCGGGCGCCGGGTGTCGGCTGTCTTTTCGACCTTCACGACCCCGCGTATTTCTCGCTGTTCCTGATGGTGAAGCCGTCGGAGGAAGACGACATCGCGATGGCGCCCGCGACGCTGACCGTCGCGCATGCGCTGCGCGACAAGGATCTGGATGATCTCGCGAAATCCGTGGAAGAGGTGCTGCCGAATTCGGTGCGCGTCTGGCGTATCACGGATAAAGGCGGTGACGGCGCGCGATCGCTCACCGAAGCGTATGGGCGAACGCGGCCTTGCTTTTATCTGGTGCGCCCGGATGGGTACATTGCGGCGCGCGGGCGCGCGCCTTCGGATACGCAGGCTTTGTTGAGGCACTGCGAGACGTGGTTCGGGGCGGGGAAGGACGAGTAAGGGATCAAGCTGTCACCGCCGGCGTCAACGCCTCCCGATGCTTGGTCAACGCCTTCAGCACGATCGGCTCAAGCCGCCCGCTAACCTCCGCATCGTCCAGTCCGTTAAGCAGCGCGATCCGCATGCGCGGCGCCCAGAACTTGTGAATGTGATTGGCGATGCCATCGACCGCTTCCTCGTGATCCGGCATCGAGTCGAAGAATTCGCCAATCTGATTCGCCATTTCCACCAGGCTGTTCACATCCATGATTATTTCCCCGATGTGACCGGCAACTCGCGCAAGTTCAGGAACTCGAGCTGCTGAACATTGAACGCCGAATAATCCTTCTGCCATTGCGACGGCTGCTCGACGGGCATCACCTGCACCGCTGTCACCTTGTACTCCGGACAGTTCGTGGCCCAATCGGAAGAATCGGTCGTGATCACGTTCGCGCCGGATTCCGGGAAATGGAAGGTCGTATACACCACGCCCGGCTGCATGCGCTCGGTGATCTTCGCGCGCAGCACGGTCTGCCCCGCACGCGATTCAATGCCCACCCAGTCGTCCGCCTTGATGCCGCGTTCCTCGGCGTCGTGCGGATGAATCTCCAGCCGGTCCTCGTCGTGCCAGCGCGAGTTCTCCGTGCGCCGCGTCTGCGCGCCCACGTTGTACTGCGACAAAATCCGCCCCGTGGTCAGCAACAGCGGGTATTTGCGCGTGACCTTCTCCGGCGTCGCAATGAACTTCGTGATCACGAAGTGGCCCTTGCCGCGCACGAATTCATCGATATGCATGGTCGGCGTGCCGTCCGGCGCCTGCGCATTGCATGGCCACTGGATGCTGCCAAGCTCATCGAGACGCTTGTAGGACACACCCGTGAACGTGGGCGTAAGGCTTGCGATCTCGTCCATGATCTGCGACGGATGCGTGTAGCCCATTTCATAACCCAGCGCGCGCGCCAGCTTGATCGTCACTTCCCAGTCGGCGAGACCCGGCAGCGGCGGCATGACCTTGCGCACGCGCGAGATGCGGCGTTCCGCGTTCGTGAACGTGCCGTCCTTTTCGAGGAACGACGAACCTGGCAGGAACACGTGCGCGTACTTGGCGGTTTCGTTCAGGAAAATATCCTGCACGACAATACATTCCATCGACGACAACGCCTTCGACACATGCTGCGTGTTCGGGTCCGACTGGACGATGTCCTCGCCCTGGCAATAAAGGCCGAGGAAGCTGCCGTGAACGGCGGCGTCGAACATGTTTGGAATGCGCAGGCCCGGTTCCGACTGCAGCTTCACGCTCCACGCTTCTTCGAACAATGCGCGCACGGCCGCGTCGCCAATATGGCGATAGCCCGGCAACTCGTGCGGGAACGAACCCATGTCGCACGAACCCTGCACGTTGTTCTGGCCACGCAGCGGATTCACGCCCACACCTTCGCGGCCGATGTTGCCCGTCGCCATCGCGAGGTTCGCGATACCCATGACGGTCGTCGAGCCTTGCGCATGTTCCGTCACGCCGAGGCCGTAGTAGATCGCGCCGTTGGCCGCGTTCGCATAGATGCGCGCCGCTTCGCGCACGGATTGGGCCGGAACGCCGGTGATGGCTTCCATGGCTTCGGGCGAATTTTCTTCCGCCGACACAAAGTCGCGCCATTGCTGGAATGCACGCGCTTCGCAGCGCTCGGCAACAAACGCTTCGTCCACGAGCCCTTCGGTGACGATCACGTGGGCGAGCGAATTGACCATCGCCACGTTCGTGCCTGGACGCAGCGCCAGATGATGCGACGCCTTCACATGCGGCGTGTTAACAATATCGATACGGCGTGGGTCCACCACGAGCAGTTGCGCGCCTTCACGCACGCGGCGCTTCAGGCGCGATGCGAACACCGGGTGACCATCGGTCGGATTCGCGCCGATCACCATGATTACGTCGGCCTTTTCGACGGATGCAAAAGTCTGCGTTCCCGCCGATTCACCCAGCGTCGTCTTCAGGCCATAACCCGTCGGCGAATGGCAAACGCGGGCGCAGGTATCGACATTGTTATTGCCGAACGCCGCGCGCACGAGTTTCTGCACAAGGTAGGTTTCCTCGTTCGTGCATCGTGACGACGTAATCCCGCCAATCGAATCCACGCCGTACTTGTCCTGAATGCGGCGGAATTCGCTCGCCGCATACGAAAGCGCTTCTTCCCAGGTCACTTCGCGCCACGGATCGGTGATCTTCGCGCGGATCATCGGCTTGGTGATGCGGTCCTTGTGCGTGGCGTAACCCCACGCAAAGCGGCCCTTGACGCACGCGTGACCATCGTTGGCCTGGCCGTTCTTGTTTGGCACCATGCGCACGACCTGACTGCCTTTCATCTCCGCTTTCAGCGAGCAGCCAACGCCGCAATACGCGCAGGTAGTCGTGACCGAATGCTCGGGCTGGCCGAGCATGATCACGCTCTTTTCCTGCAGCGTCGCGGTCGGGCACGCGGCCACGCACGCGCCGCACGACACGCATTCCGACTCCATGAACGGCTGGTTTTCGCTCGCGGCCACGCGCGACTCGAAGCCGCGTCCCGCGATAGTCAGCGCGAACGTGCCTTGCGTTTCCTCGCACGCGCGCACGCAGCGATTACACACGATGCACTTCGACGCGTCATACGTGAAATACGGATTCGATTCGTCCTTCTTGTCCTTCAGGTGGTTTGCGCCTTCATAGCCATATCGAACTTCGCGCAGGCCAACCACGCCGGCCATGTCCTGCAGTTCGCAATCGCCGTTGGCGGGGCAGGTCAGGCAATCGAGCGGGTGATCGGAGATGTACAGCTCCATCACGTTCTTGCGCAGCGACTGCAGCTTGTCCGTTTGTGTGCGCACTTTCATGCCCGCTTCAACGGGCGTTGTGCACGACGCCGGATAACCGCGCTTGCCTTCAATCTCGACTAGGCATAGACGGCAGGAACCGAAAGGCTCGAGCGAATCCGTCGCGCAGAGTTTCGGCACGTTTACACCGGCTTCAATAGCGGCTCGCATCACCGACGTCCCGGCAGGAACCGTGACCGACTGGCCGTCGATATCGAGCGTCACGTCAATATCCGCATGACGCAGCGGCGTGCCGTAGTCGGTATCGTCGAAGGGATCGCGCAGCTTGGTCTTGCAGGCGCAATTGCCGGAACCGCAGGAAGAACTGGACATGTGTGTGCTCCTTCTTTTAAGCCGCTTTCTGCGACGGCTTACGCGAGAGACCGAAGTCTTCGGGGAAATGATCGAGTGCGGACATCACCGGATAAGGCGTCATGCCGCCCATCGCGCAAAGCGATCCGCCGAGCATGGTGTCGCACAGTTCGCGCAGCAGCGTGACCTGTTTCGGCGATGTATCGCCGTCGCGAATCTTCGCGATGACTTCAACGCCGCGCGTTGAACCGATCCGGCAGGGCGTGCATTTGCCGCAGGATTCGACCGCGCAAAAGTGCATGGCGTATTGGGCGAGATCGGCGAGGTTGGAGGTGTCGTCGTGGATCACGATGCCGCCGTGCCCGACCACCGCGCCGACCGCCGCGTACGCTTCATAGTCCATGGGGATGTCCCACTGGCTTTCGGGCAAATACGTGCCGAGCGGACCGCCGACCTGCACCGCGCGCGCCGGCCGGCCGCTCGCCGTGCCGCCGCCGTATTCATAGATCAGTTCACGCAACGTGACGCCGAACGCGAGTTCCACCAGGCCGCCTTGCTTCACGTTGCCGGCAATCTGGAAAGGCAGCGTGCCGCGTGAGCGGCCCATGCCGAAGTCGCGATAAAACGCCGCGCCTTTTGCGAAAATGATGGGCACGGTCGCGAGCGTGATGACGTTGTTGATTACTGTCGGCTGGCCGAACAAACCGACCAGCGCGGGCACTGGCGGCTTTGCGCGCACCACGCCGCGCTTGCCCTCAAGCGATTCGAGCAGCGCCGTTTCTTCACCGCACACATATGAACCCGCGCCCTTGGCGACTTCCAGTTCGAAGACCTTGCCGCTGCCGAGCACGTTCTCGCCCAGCCAACCGGCCTCACGCGCGCGCTCGATTGCGCGGTTCAGCGTCGTGATCGCATGCGGATATTCGCTGCGCACGTAGATATATCCCTTCGTGGCGTTCGTCACGATCCCCGCGATGATCATCCCTTCGATCAACATGTACGGATCGCTTTCCATGACCAGCCGGTCGGAGAACGTGCCGGAATCGCCTTCATCGGCGTTGCAGACGACGTATTTTTGCGGCGCCTGGGCCGCGCGCACCGTGCGCCATTTGATGCCGGCCGGGAACGCCGCGCCGCCACGTCCACGCAAGCCCGATTCAAGTAGCGCTTCGCAGGCTGCGTCGCCATCGGTTTCCAGCGCTTTTCGCAGACCTTCCAGGCCGCCGTGGGCGACATAGTCATCGGTGGAAAGCGGGTCCGTGATGCCAATGCGTGCGAACGTCAGGCGCTGCTGTTTGGCAAGCCACGGCATGGTGTCGACCACGCCGATGCTTTTTTCATGCAAGCCGCCATTCACAAAACCGGCATCGAAAAGCGCGGCGACATCGCCTTCATCGACATTCGAATAGCCGATACGGCCTTCCGCCGTCTCCACTTCAACGAGCGGTTCGAGCCACAACATGCCGCGCGAGCCGTTGCGCACGACTTCGATTTCAATGCCGCGTTTATCGGCTTCGGCAGCAATAGCCAGCGCGACGCGATTTGCGCCAAGGGCCAACGCCGACGAATCGCAAGGGACGTAGATGCGTGTCATACCAGGTCCTCCGCGCTCGACTGGACGCGCGCCTCTTCATACAGCCGGTCGAACTTTTGCGGCGTGACGCGCGCGTACAGCTCGCCGTTGATCGTCATGGCCGGCGACAACGCGCATTGTCCGAGGCAATACACCGTCTCCAGTTCGGTATCCGTGTGATGGCCGGAATCGAACCGGCAGCCCGTATGTCCTTCGATATGCGCCGCCAGCGCCTCGGTTCCCATGCTTTTGCATGCTTCGGCGCGGCAAAGCTGCACGGTCACGCGCGCGGGCGGTTCCGAGCGGAAGTGGTGATAGTAGGTGATCACGCCATGCACTTCGGCGCGCGAAAGCGACATCGCCTGTGCAAGCGGGCCAATGAGATCGGCTGGAACATAGCCAGCCTCGTCCTGGATCGCGTGCAGCACGGCGATCAGCGACGCGCCCGGTTTCAAATGGCGTGCAACGCGCTCGTCTGGCGTGAGCGCGGGGTCATTCTCGTGACTGCTGGCAATCTGGATCATGTGGGGAAGTCTCCATCGCTCGGCATATGTTTTATAAATGCATATATCGGTCTTATAATCGCTTTACCGAGCCTCTGATATGCAAGATACGAGGCTATCCAGTCGATGGCAATAGGAACAACAACTGCATATGATCGACGTCGAATGCCGAACCGAACTCGTCTTGCGCGATGCGGCAGGCCGCGAAGCCAGTCTCAGCGCGGCTGTGCCGCTTTTATTACTCGTTTCCCAGACTGGAAGCATCGCGCAAGCCGCGTCGGCTAAGGGTTTATCCTATCGGCATGCATGGGGCCTATTGCGCGAAATCGAGACGCGGCTGGGCGGCGCGCTGATCACCAAGTCGCGCGGGCGCGGGTCGGTGTTGTCGGAGTTGGGCGAGGCTGTGTTGCGGGCGCAGCGCTTGTCGAACGAACGGCTCGATGGTCCGCTTCAGGCTGTAGCGAGCGAGGTAGCCGGTGAGTTGAACCGGCGTTTATCGCGCACGGTCACCGAGATCCGGATTCACGCGTCGCATGGTTATGCGGTTGCCGCGCTCGTTGGCGCGCTGGCCGAAAAGCGAATTCCCGCTGATATCAAATACCGCGAAAGCGCCGAAGCCGTGAGTGCATTGGCGCGCGGCGAGTGCGAACTCGCGGGTTTTCATTTGCCGATTGGCGAGTTTCGCGAGGCGTGCGGGGAAATTTATCGGCCGTGGCTGGACGCGGGGCGGCACAGGCTGATTCACTTGACGCGACGCACGCAGGGGCTTTTCCTGGCCAAGGGCAATCCAAAAGGCATACGCGGGTTGCGCGACCTTGCGCGCGACGACATCCGCTTCGTCAATCGCCAGCCCGGTTCGGGCACGCGCATGTTGCTGGACCTGGCGCTGCGCAAGATTGGCGTGAATCCCGCGACCATCAACGGTTATGCCACGGCCGAACTGACGCATTCGGCGATTGCCGCGTTTGTCGCGAGCGGCATGGCCGATCTCGGCTTCGGCGTGCAGCCGGCGGCGCAGCAGTTCGCACTCGATTTCATTCCGATCATCGACGAGGATTATCTGTTCGCCTGCGACCGCGACAAGCTCGACGATACCCAGCTTGCCGGCGTGCTCGACGTCCTGCGCAGCGCCGCGTTCAAGGGCAGCGTGGCGCATCTCGAAGGCTACGATCCGTTGCATTGTGGCGAACTGCTCGACGTGGAAGCGGCGCTTGGCGGCGCGAGCGAAACCCGTACGTTGTAAGCCAATGTAATACACCGATACATCCCCGAAGCCCGCGCAACGGGCCGATTGCGGAGCTTGCGTTTAGAATCGGGGTTCGCGCTCCGGTGTCTCCTCGCAGGCCAGCAGGAACATCAGGCCGAACGTTTAATCGAACTCTTTCTCACAGACTCGATTATTGACCCGCTCAGGGATCCGCTTACTGACCGTACTGCTGCCATGAAATTGCTTTTGAGTATTGCCGCGTTGATCGCATTTATTGCTGGCGCCGTCGCCTTCGTGCCCGTTGCGTTTGCACAGAATTCGCCGGGTATTCCGGGCGGTATCCTGCAGGATCAGTTCAGGCTGAAGGAACATCCGCAGTTGCAGTTCGCTGCGTCCGCGCCTTCCGACAAGTACCAGAACAATGTGACCGCCAAGCGCCGGCGCGGTGATCTGGGCGATCCGAACGGCTGCAACCTGCAATGCCCGAAGGATGGCGAGTAACCCGTAGTAAGTAACCAAAGCATAACGCGCGCCTTCAGACGCACACGGTTTCGCTTGTGGCATGGATAGCGAATTACGTGTGCGGCGTATGTCTTGTGCTTGCTTCCGGCCGCCAGGTTCACGCCAAGGCTGGAACCCCAGTGTTAACCCTGCTTCCATTCCGCGATTTCTCTTCGGGTCGGCGCCGACTCGACGCTTCATTTGTCTTAGCGTCTGCTACCACTCATTACCGACCGATTAATGCTACTTGATGGCGGCGTGCACGGCATGCGCTCGGGTATCTTATCGTTGCGTGCGTTGAACGGTCTTCAGTGATCGGAACACTTAACTTTCATAAAAAACAATGAAGCGAGCCGGCTGAGTGGCCGCGCGCGATAGAAAGCGTGCCGGGAAGGTCACTCTGACGGACACAGTCCATCCGGCGGATGGGCAGGAAGAACGCTTTAGAGAGGCGAGGGGAAGACAGCCAAATGAGAATTCTTCAAGTCGTTCTTGCACCCCGTTTATCGGGGGCCGAGGTATTGGCAAAGGGCGTGGCGATCGGACACCAGCAAGGCGGTCACGATGTTTGCATCACTTCGTTGATGCCGGAACACGACGATTTCGAGCACATCAGCGCCGAGTTGCGCGCGAACAATGTCCTGTGTCTGTTCCCTCAGCGATCGCTCGGCAAGCTCGGCCGCTTGTTGTTCCTGCATCGCGCCATTCGCCGCTTCAAACCCGACATCATTTTCGCCCACGCCACCATTCCCGCGCTGTATGTTCGCGCGTTGCCCACGCGCGTGCCTATTGTTTGGGTCATGCACTCCGGCGCCAATGACTTCGCAAACAACGCGCTGCTGATTGCAGAGCGCTTGTTGTCGGGGCGTGCAAAAGCGGTGATTGGCGTGTCGCAGAAGAATATCGATGATTACGTGAAGGAAGTCGGTTCTCATCCCTCCATGATCGTGGTGCCGAATGGCGTCGATATTTCGCGTTTCACGCATGCAAGCGAACCGCTGCCGTCCACGGGAATCCGGCAGATCGTCCAGATCGGGCGTTATATCCCCGAGAAGAACCAGTTGCAGACGGTGCAGGCATTCGCGCGCGTGGCGGCAGTCGATCCCGATGTGCGCCTGCTGCTGTGCGGCGTGATCGAGAATCTGGCGTATCACGCGGCGATCGTGAAGCTTGTCGATGAACTCGGCCTGAACGACCGCGTGGTGATCGCGGGACCGCAGAACAACGTGGCCGAAATCCTGCGCGAGTCGCGTGCGTTCGCCATGCCCTCCAGTTTCGAGGCGCATAGCATCGGGTTTCTTGAGGCGCTGGCTTCCGGCATTCCTGTGGTTGGAAACGCGATTCCGTCGTTTGCGTTCGCCGATGCTTTTGCGGGCGTCGCGCTGCTCGATACCAGTGACGCCGATGCGTACGGCCGCGCGCTGCTCGCCGCGCTTTCCCAACCGCGGGCTACGCGTCCGCTGAATGGGCTGACGTTGCAAAGCACGGCTGACCGGTATCTCGCGATTGCGTCGGACGTGCTGAATCTGCAGGTGCGGATGGGTTGATTGCCGGTACTAAAAAGCGCGCCGCCGGGGCTATCGGCGGCGCGCTTTTTTATTGGCGGGACAGCTTTACCGTGAGCTCACTGCGACAGATTCCTCAGCCACAGCGACTCGGAAAAAAGCCCGGGCATCTCGCTCCAGATTTGCGCCGCGCCGAGCTTACGTGTGGTGTCGAAGTCATAGCCAATCAACATTGGCGCGCCGCCCGTGTAGTAGAACGGGCCGAGTTTCGCGTTGGCGCGCTTGAACAGCACCAGTGTCGCCTGACGATCACGCTGCACAATATGCGGCAGCGCGTCCGCATACGACGACTCCTTCAGCGTCCCGGCAAGCACCGGCGTGGCGAGCGTGGCCCCGCGCCGGATCGTCCAGACATCGATATCAGGACCATCGCCGCGCGGCTGCAGCATGACGAGGTCATCGGTTCCGTCGCCGTCTATATCGCCGGCCGCGACCTTCGTCATCGCCGATGAAAACTGCGGATACGTATTGCCGCGCAACGCACCCTCGAACGCGCTGCCGGAGCTCGTCAATTGCGTGAGCGCGATCGCGCCATCCACATTTTCAAGCGCGACAAGACCGGCTCGCGACGTGCCCGCCGTATGAACCGGCAGGAAACGTGCGCTTGCGCTAATGCCGCTTGCCTGCATCCATAATGCGGGCGCGCGGCCAGTTTTGCCTGTGCTCGCCAGCAGCCACAGGTTCAGTCCGCCATCGCCGCGTTTATGCGCGATCATGACGTCGGCGCGTCCGCTTCCCGTGAAATTGCCCGCTACATATTGCTGTGCATTTGCGGGCTTCCATGCCGTGCTCGTCTGATACCAGAGCCGTGGCGCCTCGAAGCGCGTGCCTGTGCTGCGCATGAGCCAGAACGCCGTGCCGCCGTTGCGCGGCGAGATCACCATCAGGTCGTCTCGGCCGTCGCCATCGAAGTCGCCGAGCAGGAAACGCACGCTGTCGAAGCACAGCGTGTTCGCCGTGCAGGTGGGCGCGGTGGCGCGCGGGTCGAAGGGCACGGCGTTCAGATACCAGGGCTCCGCTGTTTCCAGCCGCGACATGTCCGCGACCCAAACGTTGAAGCCCGGCCCGTCCTTGCGACGTTGCACATAGACCGCGCTCGGGCGGCGCTCGTCCACGCCGCCGTCCACCGTGTCGCCGCGCACGTCGCCGAACAGCGCGCCTTCCTCGCGGTTATCGGTCCATTGCGTTCGCGCCGATGGCGCCCAGCGCGACTCGGCCGTGAGCGACGAGCACCCGCCCGCCGCGAGCGCGCCATTGCGGGCGGCAAGACAATGGCCAAGAGGCGTGTACACATAGCCGAAATCCCAGGGTGTCCACTTCTGGGCGGCATCGGCGGAATCCGGCGGCGAGCACGCTTCCTCGATCAAGCCGCCGTCGCGTTCGGCGACACATTGACGCGTGGTTTCATCGACGAGTTGCGCCGTGTTCTTGGTTCCCGGCGCCGCCGATACCTCTTGCCAGTGCCAGTCCTGCGTCTTCGCGCCCGTGCAAGCGGCGAGGGCGGGCGCGGCGCCCGCGCCCGCCGACGTCACGCACTGGCTCGAATATTCATTGACGATCTGCATCGGGCGCGGCTGGAAATCCGGCCCCGGATCGCTCGCGTGCGCGCGTGTCCAGTAGCGGCGCGCGACCCAGTTGCCGTCCCACTGATATTCGCCGAAAACATGGCCGCCGTTGTCGTCGCCGTCGATGGCGAAATACGACGCCACGTCGTCGCGTTTCTTTTGGGTATCGGCGGCGCTAAGGTTCTTGGGCAGGCCGCCGGTCGGATATGTCACGTGATAGCCGATAGGGATATCGCGGCCGAGTCCCTGCGCCGCGACCCGCGTGATGCGCGCGGCGTAGATGTGATCCGGATGCTCGATGAACGGGACGGTGTCCGGGTTGAGCGTATAGATCTCGGTTGCCGGCGCGAGCATGGCGCGCACGCTCGCGATCAGCGCGGCGCGGTCGTACTTGATCGTGTTCGAGCCATCGGCGTTCAAAGGATACGTTTCGATGCTTTCGCCCTTGTCCCACAGCAATCCAAGCGGCACGCGCCCGCCACGCACGCCGCCGCCGGGCAGGCGGACTTCGAGCAGCTTCACGCGCGGTTGTTGTCTGAGCAGCATCTGATGCACGGGTTTGCCGGCGAAATCGACCGTGGATTCAATCCAGTCGTCGGGCACGCCGGCCATGCGCGCGTAGGCGAGGCGCGTGCCTTTCTCGCGGAGTTTGACGTAGTCGAAGTTGGCGCCGTTCGCGCCGCCGATCAGGTGCACGGTGGTCACGCACCAGCCGGCGGCGAGCTTGTCGCTGATGCCTGGGTTGACGAAGAGCAGATCGTCGTCGAGATGGGCGACGACGGTGATGAGTGAACCGGCGTGGCAGTCGGCGGCGGGCGCGGGCGTCTGGGCCATGACCGGGGAAAGCAGGGCGCCGATGGCCCAGAGCATGATCGATAACAACGACAACCCGCACGCAACCGCCAACCTGCGCATGGAACGGCTTCCTTGCATGATTCCCCCGTATGGCATTTTTGTCTGCTGAATCGACGAATCTGGCAGCTTGAAGTGTAGCGGCGGGACGTTCCGTTGCCGAGCGAACATGGAGGAAGGAGTTGGCCGATTGTGCGGACCTGAAATGCAAAACCCCGCATGCCTTGCGGCACGCGGGGTCTTGTTTCCGGCAAGAAAACCGGAAGCGGTATTGGTGGAGGCGGCGGGAATCGAACCCGCGTCCAGTAGCGCTCTACGACCAGTTCTACATACTTAGTTCTATCATTTGATTTAACCTGGCGACGCGGACGAACACGCTTCGCTTCGGCGATTCACTAGATTTTCGACCTTGGCGTCGTGACGCCGACAAGGCTTATCTGACGTATATGACCTCTCTCGGTATTGCTACCGGTCTTGCGACTCTAGTCCGTCAGTAAACTAGGGAGAGGCAGGCGGCCCTTAGGCTGCCAGTGCGAACGTTTCGTCGTTTGCAGTTACGTTTTTCCCATTGATTTACGAGGTGACGGGTCCTCGGTATGCCCTAGCCGCTTCGCAACCCCTGTCGAAACCAGGTCGCCCCCGAAGCATTGCGTATTATCTCACAGAACCATTCGCGCATAGCGCCAGCGCCAATGAGCCTGAAAGACACCGCAAGTCATTGCACGTCCCTGAGCAATTCCTGCAGTTCGACGGTCGTTTCCACCACATGATCGGCGTGCCATCGCGTGGGCGGCAAGTCCGTGCCGCAGTATCCGTAGGCTGCCGCAACCGTGACCATGCCGGCCGCGAAACCCGCTTGGACATCGCGCAGATCGTCGCCCACGTAGACAACCTGCTCCGGTTTCTCTTCCATCAACTCGGCGGCGTGCAGCAATGGCGCCGGGTGAGGCTTGGAGTGCGAAGTGGTATCGCCGCAAACCAGGCATGCCGCCCGTTCGGCCAGCCCGAGCAACGCCACGAGCGGCTCCGCCAGCCGGGTCACCTTGTTCGTCACGATGCCCCAGCGCACGCCGCGGGCGTCGAGCTGATCGAGCAGTTCATCGATACCCGGAAACAGCGTGGTTTCAATGCACAAATCCGCTTCGTAGTTGGCGAGGAATTCCTCGCGCATGGACGCGTAATCCGGATGCTCCGGACTTATCTCAAACGCGCCGCCGAGCAGACCCCGCGCACCCGCCGACGCCAGCGGCCGCAAGGTTTCCAGCGGCCGCATCTCGAGCCCGCGGTCGTGGCGCATCTTGTTGACGGCGGCAACGAGGTCGGGCGCGGTATCGGCGATCGTGCCGTCCAGATCGAACAGGATCGCCTGGCATAGTTTCAGCCTGTCCCGATCCTTCTCGTGCTGGGGATAAGGCGTTGGATCGTCGCTCATCACTGTCCGTACCGGTTCGATGACGTTCGGCTGCACCGGGTCCGCGTCTGTGGAATTCGAGTTGTCCTTTGGGCGATCGTTCATGTTCGTTCCCGTCATGCCACGCGCCGGCAAGCCATCATGTAATTGATGCTGGTGTCGTCGGAGAGGCCGAAGCGCTTCGAGAGCGGCCGGTATGTAATCCCCTTGATCTCGACGATATCCAATTGCGCCGAACGCACGTGTTGCGCAAGTTCTGACGGCTTGATGAAGCGCGCGTAGTCGTGCGTGCCGCGCGGCAGCATCCGGGCAATGTACTCTGCGCCAATCACGGCAAACAGGTACGCCTTGGCGTTCCGGTTCAGCGTGGAGAAGAACACCCAGCCGCCCGGTTTCACCAATGTGGCGCAGGCCTGGACGATTCCAGCGGGATCGGGTACGTGTTCCAGCATTTCCATGCACGTCACGATGTCATACGTGGCGGGTTCACGCGCGGCGAGCGCTTCCGCCGCGATTTCCTCGTACGCCACTTCCACGCCACTCTCGAGGCTGTGCAGGTCGGCCACGCCCAACGCACTCGCCGACAGATCCACGCCTTTCACGCTCGCGCCGCGTACCGCCATGGATTCGGACAGGATTCCACCGCCACAGCCGATATCCAGCGCGCGCTTGCCCGGCAGATGGGCGAGGCCGTCGATCCAGTCGAGGCGCACGGGATTCAGTTCATGCAGCGGTTTGAACTCGGCATTCGGGTCCCACCAGCGGTGAGCCAGCTCGCTGAATTTCTGAAGCTCGTGGGGATCGGCGTTGATCATGTGCGCATAGCCTTGAAACGAAAGTCGTAAACGGTCAGGCACCAGTATATAGGCGGTGGCGCGACCGGGTAAAACGTGGCAGCCGGCTTGGGGGCGGCGAGCGCCCATAAAAAAAGCCCCGCCGAAGCGGGGCTTTGATCCTGCGGCAAACAGTCGCTTATTGCTGCGGCTGACGCGAGGTTCCAACAACTTCCACTTCCACGCGACGATCCGGTGCGAGGCAGGCGATAAGTTGCTTGCGGTTCTTCTGGTTGCAACCGGTGGTAACCGGGTTGCGCTTGCCCTTGCCTTCCGTATAGATACGGTTGGCTTCGATGCCCTTGCTGACCAGGTATGCCTTGACAGCTTGTGCACGACGCAAGGACAGACGATCGTTGTACTTGTCCGAACCAATGCGGTCGGTGTAACCCGTTGCGACCACGACTTCCAGGTTCAGGTCGCCAATCTTCGAAGCGAGATCGTCAAGCTTGACCTTGCCAGCCGGCTTCAGGATTGCCTTGTCGAAGTCGAACAGAGCGTCAGCTTGATACGTAACCTTCTGGCTTTGGATGACCGGAGCAACCGGAGCAGCCGGTGCCGGCGGCGTCGGTGCTTGTGCAACCAGCGCGCCGTCGCACTTTGCGTTTGCCGTAGCCGGCGTCCAGAACGCATCGCGCCAGCAAAGCTCGTTCGTACCGTTCATCCACACATATTCGCCCGTGCCGTTCACCCAGTTGTCATTGACTGCCTGACGTGAAGCCGGGACCGATTGCGCCATAGCCGATGCAGCCATAACTGCGGTAGCTGCAATGAACGCGAGCTTTGAAAGTTTATTCATATTTCTCCTCTCGAAATTGAGATTACCGCAGGTTTACTGCGAGCCTTGTTGACAAAGACAAGTCATACATTGCTCGAAGTATAACATTACCGCGGAACAAAACGCTGTGTGTAGACTTCGAGCAGTGTCTAACTTTGTGCGTTGGCATTTTGCCATATCGTTCCCTTGCAACGATAAAAATATCCCCGGGCCCCCAACGCCCGCAACCTTATGTGGTGCATGCGCAACAAGACGGGGCATGGGAAAAGCAGGGTTTGATATGCGCGTCTTATGCGCATGATACGTGCCACGACGGAACTTTTTGGCAAAACATCAATACATTTTTTTCGACGGTATTTCGCGCCTTGGTAGCAGCGTCAAAAACCCGGGAATCGCGATCATAACGGGTTAGTCTGACGTTTTCACATAGTTGCGTGAAGCAAATTGTAAGCTTTCGCTACGAATGTATTTCAAATTGTCGAAAAAGTTCCCTGTGATCCCGCGCCATTGCCCGGTGACTTCTCACTGACTATATGTATATACGCAGCACTGCCGGGCGCGGATGTCGCGCATGTTAGAATCGCGTGATGCGTTGCGTTCGCAATGCCGATGCTGAACGCCGGTGAATCGAGGGGAAAACGTCGCGAAAGGGACGTTTATTCCGCGCCGGCGCCGCACAGTTCAAGACACGGATAAATGGATCAATTCGCCAAAGAGACCCTGCCAATCTCCCTCGAGGAGGAAATGCGCCGCTCATATCTCGATTACGCGATGAGCGTGATCGTGGGGCGAGCGCTCCCCGATGTCCGCGACGGCTTGAAGCCTGTTCACCGTCGCGCGCTGTATTCCATGCACGAACTGAACAACGACTGGAATCGCGCTTACAAGAAGTCGGCGCGTATTGTCGGCGACGTGATCGGTAAATATCATCCGCACGGCGACCAGTCTGTCTACGACACCATCGTGCGGATGGCGCAGCCGTTTTCGCTGCGCTACATGCTGGTGGACGGGCAGGGCAATTTCGGTTCGGTCGACGGCGACAACGCCGCGGCCATGCGATACACCGAAATCCGGATGGCGAAGATCGGCCACGAACTGCTGGCGGATATCGACAAGGAAACGGTCGACTTCGGTCCGAACTACGACGGCAGCGAAAGCGAGCCGCTAGTGCTTCCGGCGCGTATTCCAAATCTCCTGATCAATGGCTCGGCCGGTATCGCGGTGGGCATGGCGACGAACATTCCGCCGCACAACCTCCGCGAAATCGTCGATGCCTGCATGCATCTGCTCAACAATCCCGACACGACCATCGACGAACTGATCGAGATCGTGCCCGCGCCGGATTTCCCGACGGCCGGCGTGATCTACGGCGTCTCGGGCGTGCGCGACGGTTATCGCACGGGACGCGGACGCGTTGTGATGCGCGCGACCACGCACTTCGAAGAGATCGATCGCGGCCAGCGCATGGCGATCATCGTCGACGAAATTCCGTATCAGGTGAACAAGCGCACGCTGCTCGAGCGCATCGCCGAGCTCGTGAACGAGAAGAAGATCGAAGGCATCTCGGACATTCGCGACGAATCCGACAAGAGCGGCATGCGCGTGGTCGTCGAGCTGAAGCGCGGCGAAGTGCCGGAAGTCGTGCTGAACAACCTGTACAAGCTGACGCAGCTTCAGGATACGTTCGGCATGAACATGGTCGCGCTGGTCGACGGCCAGCCGCGCCTCTTGAACCTGAAGCAGATGCTGGAGTGTTTCCTGTCGCATCGGCGGGAAGTGCTGACGCGGCGCACTGTATACGAACTGCGCAAGGCGCGGGATCGCGGCCACGTGCTGGAAGGCCTGGCGGTGGCGCTCGCGAATATCGACGAATTCATCCGCATCATCAAGGCCGCGCCGACTCCGCCGATCGCAAAGCAGGACTTGATGAACAACGCCTGGGACTCGGAAATCGTGCGCGAAATGCTGTCGCGCGCGGAAACCGAAGCGTCGGGCGGGCGCCAGGCGTATCGGCCGGAAGGTTTGAACCCGGCGTACGGCATGCAGGCGGATGGCCTGTACAAGCTGTCGGACGTTCAGGCGCAGGAAATCCTGCAGATGCGCCTGCAACGCCTGACGGGGCTCGAGCAGGACAAGATTGTCGGCGAGTACAAGGACGTCATGGCGCAGATCGCCGATTTGCTCGATATCCTCGCGCGGCCGGAGCGGATTCGCGGAATCATCGTCGAGGAATTGACGACGGTTCGCGCCGAATTCGGCGACGAGCGCCGTTCGCGCATTGAACTGAACGCCACGGAACTGAACACAGAAGACCTGATCACGCCGCAGGAAATGGTCGTGACCATGTCGCACACCGGTTATGTGAAGTCGCAGCCGCTTTCCGAGTATCGGGCGCAAAAGCGCGGCGGGCGCGGCAAGCAGGCCACGCAGATGAAGGAAGACGACTGGATCGACACGCTGTTCATCGCGAATACCCACGATCACATGCTGTGCTTCTCGAACCGCGGCCGTGTCTACTGGATCAAGGTGTACGAGGTTCCACAAGGTTCGCGGAACTCGCGCGGCCGTCCGATCGTCAATATGTTCCCGCTGCAGGACGGCGAGAAGATCAACGTCGTGCTGCCGATCAAGGAATTTTCGGCCGACAAGTATGTCTTCATGGCGACCTCGCTGGGTACGGTCAAGAAGACGCCGCTGGAAGCATTCAGCCGGCCGCTGCGCAAGGGCATCATTGCGGTTGGACTGGATGAGGGCGACTTCCTGATCGGCGCGGCGATCACGGACGGCGAGCATGACGTGATGCTGTTCTCGGATTCGGGCAAGGCAGTTCGCTTCGACGAAAACGACGTTCGCGCCATGGGCCGTGAAGCCCGCGGCGTGCGCGGCATGCAACTGGAAGACGGGCAGCAGGTCATCGCGCTGCTGGTGGCGGGCGGCGAGAACCAGTCGGTACTGACCGCGACCGAGAACGGGTTTGGCAAGCGCACGCCGATTGGCGAGTACACGCGTCATGGCCGCGGCACGAAGGGCATGATCGCCATCCAGACTTCGGAACGTAACGGCAAGGTGGTCGCCGCAACGCTCGTGGAGCCGGAAAGCGAGATCATGCTCATCACCAATACGGGCGTGCTGATTCGTACTCGCGTGTCGGAGATTCGTGAGATGGGCCGTGCAACCCAAGGTGTTACACTCATTAGTCTTGACGACGGCACGAAGCTATCCGGCCTGCAGCACATCGCCGAGGCGGAAGTGGCGGTCGAACTCGACGCGGATCTGGAAGGTGATGCGTCTGACTCGCTCGACACGCCATCAGCCGGCGACGCTGGCGACAGTCCCGATGACACGTCCGAAGGCGGCGAGGACACACCGTCCTGAGCGCCGCCTGGGTGACGAGCACTCGTTCTGTTTCTGAAAGCTTGAATCTATAAGCTGCGCGAACTTGAGGCATGTCCACGTTACATGCCGACTCGCGCAGCAGTAGAAACGAAAATTTTTTAAGGGAGTAATGATGCAAAAACAGTTTAAACAATGGATCTTGCTGGCTGCTTTGGTACCGGCTTTCGCATCGGCTCAATCGCTCCAGAGCCAATCGGCAGCGCCGGCATCGGCTGCGGCTACAGCGGCTCCGGATCCGGCGAAGCAAGCTGCGATCAAGAGCCTGCTGGATGCAATCGACGCGCAAAAGCTCGTCGGCGCCATTGGTAACAGCGCGCAAATGCAGTCGAAGCAACTGGTTCCGGCCATCTTGTCCGACGCTCTGAGCGAAAACAAGACGCTGAACGACAAGCAGAAACAAGCGGCAGTTCCTCAGCTCCAGAAGGACACGGTACCGAAGCTGGTTGACTCGGCAGGTCAGGTGTTTGCAACCGACTCGTTCCGTCAGGACGCCATGCAAGCTCAGTACGACGCTTACGCGAAGTACTACACCACGGCTGAAATCAACGACCTGACGACGTTCTACAAGAGCCCGACAGGACGCAAGTTCATCCAGGTTCAGGACCAGGTTGGTCGTGACGTGGTGAACGGCCTGATGCAAAAGTACATGCCGCAATCGATCAAGGCAACGCGTACGCAAGCAGACAGGGAAGTGGCAGCCGTCAAGCCGGCTAAGTAAAGTTACCGGCTCGCCAACCGGAGGCCGCGAGCGAGGTTGCCAGCGCGGTCGTAGTTTGGCGGGTTTTCGGGACGGTGCGATAATGGCTGTTTGCGTGCATACGCAAACAGCCATTTCTTTTTCAGGCGCGGTTTCGGTGTGATTCAGCGTTATCGCTGAGGTGCTCGCCGTCGCGTCCGGCTTTTCGGGGTCTCTATTCTCATGCGCGTGTTCAATTTCTCCGCTGGTCCTGCTGCAATGCCCGAAGAAGTACTCCGTCAAGCTGCCGACGAAATGCTCGACTGGAACGGCAGTGGAATGAGCGTGATGGAAATGAGTCATCGCGGTGCCGAATTCATGTCGATTCATGAAGCGGCGCTGACCGATCTTCGCGATCTGCTCAAGGTGCCCGCGTCGCACCGGATCTTGTTCCTGCAGGGCGGCGGGATTGGCGAGAACGCCATCGTGCCGTTGAACCTGCTTGGATCGCGCAAGACGGCGGATTTCGTGGTGACCGGTTCCTGGTCGCAGAAATCGTTCAAGGAAGCGCAGAAATACGGCACGCCGCATATCGCGGCAAACGGCAAGACGGACCAGGGCTTCACGCACGTCCCGAAGATCGCCGAATGGCATCTCTCCGACGACCCCGCGTACGTCCATCTCTGCACGAACGAAACCATCGACGGCGTGGAAACGTTCGAGATTCCCGATCTCGGTTCCGTGCCGCTGGTTGCCGACGCTTCGTCGCACATTCTTTCCCGCCCGATGGACATCGCCAAATATGGCGTGCTCTTTGGCGGCGCGCAGAAGAATATCGGCATGGCGGGCGTGACGGTCGTGATCGTGCGCGAGGATCTGCTCGATCGCGCGCTGGCTATTTGTCCTTCGGCGTTCGAATGGAAGACCATCGCCGAAAACAATTCCATGTACAACACGCCGCCCACCTACGCCATCTACATTGCCGGCCTCGTTTTCAAGTGGCTGAAAAAGCAGGGCGGACTGCAAGTCATGGAGGCGCGCAGCATAGAGAAGTCGTCGCTGCTGTATGACACCATCGACTCGAGCAGTTTCTATCTGAACAAAGTTGAGCGTCAGTCGCGCTCGAGAATGAACGTACCGTTTTTTCTCGCCGACGAAACCCGTAACGAAGCATTCCTGGCCGGCGCGAAAGCGCGCGGCCTGCTGCAGCTGAAAGGCCACAAGTCGGTCGGCGGCATGCGCGCGTCCATCTATAACGCCGTGCCGCTCGAAGCGGTGAAGACGCTTGTTGAGTATATGAAGGAATTCGAGCAGGCCAGCGCTTGACGCTGGCGGCGTTTTCTTTTTGATGCTTCACCTTGCCTGACCGACTCAAACAAACATTGCATGGACGACGACCTTAATTCTCGACTCAAACCACTGCGTGAACGCATCGATGCGCTCGACGCGCAACTCATCGCGCTCCTGAACCAGCGTGCCGCGGTCGCGCTCGAAGTGGGCGAAGTGAAAAAGCATTTCAACGCGCCGGTGTTTCGCCCGGAACGCGAACTGCAGGTGATCGCGCGGCTCCAGGACATGAGCGAAGGACCGCTCGGCGGCGATCACATCAGCGCGATCTGGCGTGAAATCATGGCGGCCAGCCGCGCGCTCGAACAGACGCTTCGGGCCGCGTTTCTCGGACCGGTTGGCACGTACAGCGAGCAGGCGATGTTCGAGTATTTCGGACATTCCATTGAAGGCTTGCCGTGTCCCTCCATCGACGAAGTGTTTCGTTCCGTTGAAGCGGGCGCGGCCGAGTTTGGTGTCGTGCCGGTCGAGAATTCGGCGGAAGGCGCGGTGTCGCGGACGCTGGATCTGCTGTTGCAGACATCGCTTGTGATCGGCGGCGAACTGGCCTTGCCGATTCACCATAATTTGTTGAGCGCAACTGGCTCGCTCGAAGGCGTGACGCGTGTGTTTGCCCATCCGCAAGCGCTCGCGCAATGCCAGCATTGGTTGACCGCGAATGCGCCCACGTTGACGCGCCAGGCGGTATCGAGCAATGCGGAAGCGGCGCGGCTCGCGGTCGACGACCCGACCATTGCCGCGATTGCCGGCGACCGGGCCGCAACGCATTACGGCCTGGGCGTGGTCAGTTCCATGATTCAGGACGACCCGCATAACCGCACGCGCTTTGTGATGATTGGCAAGGAGCGCACCGGCGCGAGCGGGTTCGACCAGACTTCGCTGATTGTTTCGGTGGCGAACGAGCCCGGCGCATTGCTGAAACTGCTTGAACCGCTGGCACGGCATGGTGTGTCGATGACGCGTTTCGAGTCGCGCCCGGCGCGCGTCGGCACGTGGGAATACTACTTTTATATCGACGTCGAAGGCCATCGCGACGATGCCGCCGTCGCCGCCGCGCTCGCCGAACTCGGCGAAAAAGCCGAGTTCCTCAAGGTCCTTGGATCGTATCCGCGCGCTCGTTGAGTCCTGATAAAAAACGCTGGAGAAACTATGACATCGCAATTCGGCCCTTCCTACGTGCGTGCGATCGCGCCTTATATTGCCGGCAAGCCGATCTCGGAAGTGGCGCGTGAATTTGGGTTGAACGAAGCGGACATCGTGAAGCTCGCATCGAATGAAAATCCGCTTGGCATGCCCGAATCGGCGAAGCGCGCGATGACGCAAGCCATGGCCGAACTCGGCCGCTATCCGGATTCGAACGGCTTCGAGTTGAAGGCCGCGCTCGGCGAGCGCTATGGCGTGCCGCCGGAGTGGATCACGCTTGGCAACGGCAGCAACGATATTCTCGAAATTGCCGCGCATGCATTGGTGGAAAAGGGCCAGTCGGTGGTTTATTCGCAATACTCGTTCGCGGTCTATGCGCTTGCCACACAAGGCCTGGGGGCGCGCGCGATTGTCGTGCCGGCTGTGAAATACGGTCACGATCTGGATGCGATGCTCGCCGCAATCGCCGACGACACGCGGCTCGTGTTCGTCGCGAATCCGAACAACCCAACGGGTACCTTCATTGAAGGTCCGGCGCTCGAAGCATTTATCTCGCGCGTGCCGCGGCACGTGGCAATCGTGCTGGACGAGGCGTACACGGAATACCTGGCGCAGGACAAGCGCTACGATTCCATCGAATGGGTGCGTCGTTATCCGAACCTGATCGTGTCACGGACTTTTTCCAAGGCGTTCGGTCTGGCTGGATTGCGCGTGGGTTTTGCCATCGCCCAGCCGGAACAGACCGATTTGCTGAACCGGCTGCGCCAGCCGTTCAATGTGAATTCGCTCGCGCAAGCCGCGGCTATCGCTGCGTTGAAGGACACGGCGTTTCTCACGAAGAGCGCGGAGATCAACGCGGCGGGTTATCGCCGGCTGACCGAAGCGTTCGATAAACTCGGCCTGGAATACGTGCCCTCAGACGGCAACTTCGTGATGGTGCGCGTGGGCCAGGACGACGCCGCCGGCCAGCGCGTCAATCTCGCGTTGCTCAGGCAGGGCGTGATCGTGCGCCCGGTGGCGAACTATGGCCTGTTGCCGTGGCTGCGTGTCACGATTGGTTTGCCGGAAGAAAACGAGGCGTTTATTGCCGCGCTCGAAAAAGCGTTGGCGGCAACAGCCTGATCGTTTCAGGGTTCGCCTGGGGCTTGCATGCGAGCCCTTGATTTTTCACTCTCGCGCCTTCGGGCGCGTTTTTATCGATGTGCCGTGGCTGCGTTCTCATTCAATAAACTCGTGATTTTCGGTGTCGGCCTGATCGGCGGATCGCTTGCGCGCGCGTTGCGCGAACGCGCCGGCGCGACGGGCGAAATCATCGGCGTCGGCCGTTCTGCGAGATCCGTCGAACGCGCGCTGGAACTTGGCGTGATCGATTCCGCCGTACTTTTTGACGACGACACCGCGCTGGAAAAAGCGCTGCACGATGCCGATTTTGTCCTGATCGCGGCGCCCGTTGCGCAAACCGAGCCGCTGCTGCGAAGGATCGTGCCGTTCCTGGACGCACGCACTATAGTCACCGATGCCGGCAGCACAAAAAATGATGCCGTTGCCGCAGCGCATGCAGCGCTTGGCGCGCGTGCTGCGCAGTTCGTGCCGGGCCATCCCATAGCCGGCCGTGAGTCGAGCGGTGTTGATGCCGCGCTGCCCGATCTTTACGTCGATAAAAACGTGGTGCTCTGTCCGCTCCCGGAGAACGCGCCGCAATCCGTGGAACGCGTCGCCGAAATGTGGCGTGAAACGGGCGCCTGCGTGCATCGGATGAGCGCCGAGCAGCACGACGGCGTGTTCGCGGCGGTGAGCCACTTGCCGCACGTGTTGTCGTTCGCGCTCGTCGAACAGATTCTGGAAGCGCCGGACGCCGCGCTGAAATTCTCGTTCGCGGCGGGCGGTTTTCGCGATTTCACGCGGATCGCGGCATCGAGCCCGGAAATGTGGCGCGACGTGTGTATCGCGAACCGCGCGGCGTTGCTGACCGAAATCGATGCTTATACCCACGTACTGGCGCGTTTTCGCCAGGCTATCGAAGCTTCCGACGCCGCCGCGCTCGAAGCCGCATTCGAGCGCTCGCGCCAGGCGCGAAGCCAATGGCAACAAGGCGGCGCGATCAAAACCGCCGACGATTCCGCACAATAGTTAACTGGACTTGCACATGGAACATCTCGATCTCGGACCTTTTTCACGTGCGTCCGGCACGCTCCGGCTGCCCGGATCGAAGAGCATTTCTAACCGCGTTCTGCTGCTCGCCGCGTTGGCGCAAGGCGAAACGGTCATCACCAATCTTCTTGATTCCGACGATACCCGCGTCATGCTCGCCGCGCTCGATACGCTCGGCGTCGAAGTCAAGAACGATGGCGAGCGTTGCGTCGTGAAGGGCACGGGCGGCGGCTTTCCCGTGAAAGCGGCGCAACTGTTTCTCGGCAACGCCGGCACCGCGGTGCGGCCGCTCACGGCGGCGCTTGCGTTGAACGGTGGCGAATATCGCGTGCATGGCGTGCCGCGCATGCACGAGCGGCCGATCGGCGATCTTGTGGATGGCCTGCGCCAGATCGGCGCCGCGATCGATTACGAAGGAAACGCTGGATTCCCGCCGCTGCGCATCCACCCGGCGCAGATTTCCGTCGATCAGCCGATCAAGGTTCGCGGCGACGTTTCCAGCCAGTTCCTGACCGCGCTGTTGATGAGCTTGCCGCTTGCGCACAGCACGCGCGGCCCGATCGTGATCGAAGTTGAAGGCGAACTGATTTCGAAACCGTATATAGAGATCACGATCAAGCTGATGGAGTGTTTCGGGATGACCGTCGAGCGCGACGGCTGGTCGCGCTTCACGCTGCCGGCGGGCGCCCGTTATCAATCGCCGGGCGCGATCGCGGTGGAAGGCGACGCGTCGTCGGCGTCATATTTTCTCGCGGCCGGCGCGCTGGGCGGCGGGCCGCTGCGCGTGGAAGGCGTGGGCCGCGCGAGCATTCAGGGCGACGTGAATTTCGCCGATGCGCTGATCCGCATGGGCGCGAACGTGATGCTCGGCGACGACTGGATCGAAGTGCGCGGCGTGGAATCCGACGACGGCCGCCTAACGCCCATCGACATGGATTTCAACCTGATCCCGGATGCCGCCATGACCATTGCAGTCGCGGCGCTGTTCGCCAACGGCACGACCACGCTGCGCAATATTGCGAGCTGGCGCGTGAAGGAAACCGACCGCATCGCCGCAATGGCCACCGAACTGCGCAAGGTCGGCGCAACGGTGGAAGAGGGCGCGGACTATTTGGTCGTGACGCCGCCGGCGCAACTCAC
Organism: Caballeronia sordidicola; assembly: GCF_001544455.2. Lineage (GTDB taxonomy): Bacteria > Pseudomonadota > Gammaproteobacteria > Burkholderiales > Burkholderiaceae > Caballeronia > Caballeronia sordidicola. The sequence goes on along the minus strand of NZ_FCOC02000007.1, from coordinate 187,051 downwards.
GCCGAATGCGGCTATCGACACCTACGACGATCATCGGATGGCCATGTGTTTCTCGCTCGTGAGCCTCGGGCGCGTGCCGGTGCGCATCAACGATCCGAAATGCGTGGCGAAGACTTTCCCGGATTACTTCGAGCAATTTGCCCGGCTGGCGAGGGCGTGATGACTGTGACTTATATATATAGACGGGCCGTTCTTGGCCGCCCGGGACGCCCGCGATGAAACCGACCCGTCCCTTTCATCAAACGCCGGTCATTACCATCGACGGCCCAACGGCCTCGGGCAAGGGCACCGTGGCCGCCGTGGTCGCGGCCACACTGGGCTTCCATTTGCTCGATAGCGGCGCGTTGTACAGGCTCACCGCACTGGCGAGCGCGCGTTACAACATCGAGCCCGATAACGGCGATGCACTCGCGGAACTCGTGGCCGAGCTTCACATCACGTTTCGCGAAGGCTGCGCGCAACTCGATGGCGTAGACGTTTCCACCGAGATTCGCGCCGAGGAAGTCGGCAACCGCGCGTCGGCGATTGCGGTGCACAGTCAGGTTAGGACGGCGCTGATTGCCCGCCAACGCGCGTTCCGCAAGCCTCCGGGGCTCGTCGCGGATGGCCGCGACATGGGAACTGTTATTTTCCCCGATGCAACGCTCAAGGTATTCCTCACGGCGAGCGTGGAAGCGCGCGCCGCGCGGCGGCATAAGCAATTGATACAAAAAGGCTTTTCTGCTAATATGGAAGACTTGCTGCGAGATTTGCGCGAGCGGGACGCACGGGACAGCAGCCGCGCGGCCGCACCGCTCAAGCCCGCAGTGGACGCGAAGACCCTGGACACTTCCGGACTCTCCATCGACCAGGCGGTCGATCAGATCATCGGGTGGTACAAGGCAATTCACGTTTAAGGCGCTGTATTCGTTGTTTACGTGTTGCAAAAAGCCGACAGATTTGTCGGCCGAAGTTCTGGAAGTTCGTTGGAGCTCCATGAGAAACATGGAGCATGTTTTAACCCCTCAACCCCGTGTGGCGCTCGCTTTTTTCTTGCAATCAGCCCGAATGTTTCGGGCAGGCAAACGCGAAGTAGCCGCGCAACTATAGATTTTTATGTCCGACCTGCAAACATCTACCCCGAATACCGAATCTTTTGCGGCTCTGTTCGAAGAGTCGTTGACCAAGCAGGACATGCGTGCGGGTGAAGTCATCTCCGCCGAAGTCGTGCGTGTCGACCACAATTTCGTGGTTGTCAACGCTGGTCTCAAGTCCGAAGCCTACATCCCGCTCGAAGAATTTCTGAACGACGCGGGCGAGGTAGAAGTGCAGGCGGGCGACTTTGTTTCAGTGGCTATCGATGCGCTGGAAAACGGTTATGGCGACACTATCCTGTCGCGTGACAAGGCGAAGCGTCTGGCTTCGTGGCTGTCGCTGGAAAAAGCGCTGGACAACAACGAACTCGTGACCGGCACGATCACGGGCAAGGTCAAGGGCGGCATGACCGTAATGGTCAACGGCATCCGCGCGTTCCTGCCGGGTTCGCTGGTTGACACGCGTCCGGTCAAGGACACGACCCCGTACGAAGGCAAGACCCTCGAATTCCGCGTGATCAAGCTCGACCGCAAGCGTAACAACGTCGTGTTGTCGCGCCGCGCCGTGATCGAAGCCACACAAGGCGAAGAGCGCGCAAAGCTGCTCGAAACGCTGAAGGAAGGCGCGATCGTGGAAGGCGTGGTCAAGAACATCACCGACTACGGCGCATTCGTGGACCTCGGCGGTATCGACGGCCTGCTGCACATCACGGACATCGCATGGCGTCGTGTGCGTCACCCGAGCGAAGTGCTGTCGGTTGGCCAGGAAGTCACCGCGAAGATCCTCAAGTTCGACCAAGAGAAGAACCGCGTTTCGCTGGGTATCAAGCAACTCGGCGACGATCCGTGGGAAGGCATTTCCCGCCGCTACCCGTCGGGCACGCGCCTGTTCGGCAAGGTCACGAACATCACCGACTACGGCGCATTCGTTGAAGTGGAATCGGGCATCGAAGGCCTGGTTCACGTGTCGGAAATGGACTGGACGAACAAGAACGTTGCACCGTCGAAGGTTGTGCAGCTTGGCGACGAAGTCGAAGTCATGGTTCTCGAAATCGACGAAGACCGCCGCCGCATCAGCCTCGGCATGAAGCAGTGCAAGCCGAACCCGTGGGACGACTTCAGCCGCAACTTCAAGAAGGGCGACAAGCTGGAAGGCGCCATCAAGTCGATCACCGACTTCGGCGTGTTCATCGGTTTGCCGGGCGGCATCGATGGTCTGGTTCACCTCTCGGACCTGTCGTGGAGCGAAACGGGCGAAGAAGCAGTTCGCAAGTACAAGAAGGGCGACGAAGTTCAGGCAATCGTTCTGGGCATCGACGTGGAGAAGGAACGCATTTCCCTGGGTATCAAGCAGCTCGAAGGCGATCCGTTCAGCAATTTCGTGGCAATGAACGACAAGGGTGCGACGGTTGACGGCGTGGTCAAGTCGGTTGACGCGAAGGGCGCAGTCGTGACGTTGACGGCGGACGTGGAAGGTTATCTGCGTGCTTCGGAAATCGCTCAGGACCGCGTGGAAGATGCTCGCAACGTGCTGAAGGAAGGCGACAAGGTCAACGCGATGATTATCAACATCGATCGCAAGTCGCGTGGCATCAACCTGTCGATCAAGGCCAAGGATTCGGCTGAGCAACAGGAAGCTATCCGTGGTCTGGCTTCGGCTGACTCAAGCACGGCCGCAACCGGCACGACGAACCTTGGCGCGCTGTTGAAGGCCAAGCTCGACGGCCAGAACAGCTAAGCCGCAGGTATTGCTGCAGCATGACCAAATCGGAATTGGTCGCCCAACTGGCGCTGCGATTTCCGCAACTTGTTCTTAAAGATGCGGATTTCGCAGTGAAGACGATGCTCGATGCGATGTCGGACGCCTTGGCAAATGGTCATCGCATTGAAATTCGCGGCTTCGGCAGTTTCGGGCTCAATCGCCGGCCATCGCGCGTTGGCCGCAATCCCAAGTCAGGGGAAAAAGTGCTGGTACCGGAGAAATTCGTACCGCATTTCAAACCGGGCAAGGAGTTGCGTGAACGTGTCGATGGGCGGGCGGGCGAGCCGCTGAAGCAGTCGAATGAACCGGACAGCGACGAAGACGACGATATCGTTTGATCAACGTCCAATTCCTGGCGGTTCAAGCGCCGCATAGCCAGCGGCAAATGACCGAAAAAAGCACCCATCCGGGTGCTTTTTTTATGCCTGCGCGGCAATGTGTCCGGGTAGACCGATCGGCCTAACGCCCCAAGCTTTGCGCTTCGCTCCATACGCATCAATTACAATACCGGACGCTCACCCACCTCCGGCGACGTGGCGCGCGCATTGCGCGTCAGCGAAAGCCGTGGCTTGGTTATGAGCCGCTTCATCCGGTTATTGCCGTCAAAGAGACCCTTATGAAATTTTTTGTCTGGCTGATTCGTATCCTCGTTTTCATCGTGTTGCTGGTGCTTGCGCTCGCCAACACGCAAACGGCGACGCTTAATTTCCTTGCCGGCTATTCGTGGAGTGCGCCGCTTATCCTGATCGGGCTGGCGTTTTTTGTGGTCGGCTTGCTGGCCGGATTGCTGTCCTCGCTGCCGACAGTATTTCGCCTGAGGATGGAAAATGCCCGGCTCAAGCGGGAGTTGCGCACGGTGCGTGACGTGCCGGTCGTCCCGCAGGACCCGCCCATGCCGCCACTGATTTAACGGGTCGCAAGCGTGAATGCGCTTGGCGCCGGCGTCACGCAATCGCCGCATTCGCCCCTAACTTAAACAATAATTCGCATGGATCTAGATTTCTGGTGGTTGCTTGTCATTCCCGTCGCGTTTGCGCTTGGCTGGATGGCTTCCCGCTATGACCTGAAAACGCTACTGTCCGAAAACGCCAATCTGCCGCGCTCGTACTTTCGCGGCCTCAATTTCCTGCTGAACGAGCAGCACGACAAAGCCATCGATGCGTTTATTGAAGTGGCGAAGCTCGATCCTGAAACCATCGAACTGCACTTTGCACTCGGCAATCTGTTTCGCCGGCGCGGGGAAACCGACCGCGCGATCCGCGTGCATCAAAATTTGCTGAGTCGTCCCGATCTTCCTGTCGCCGAGCGCGATCACGCGCTGTACGAACTCGGGCAGGATTTCCTGAAAGCGGGCCTGCTCGATCGTGCGGAAGAGACGTTCCGCTCGCTCGAGGCGGGTGAGTACGCGCTTGGTGCGCAACGGGCGCTGCTGACCATTTACGAGATCGAAAAGGACTGGAACAAGTCGATTGCCACGGCCGAGCGCATCGAGCAAATGGGTGCGGCTTCGCTCGCCAAGGAAGTTGCGCAGTTTCATTGCGAGCTCGCACAGGAAGCGCTGCAGCGCAAGAACCCTGCCGATGCGCGCGCCGAGTTGAAACTTGCGCTCGCGGCGAATCCGGAGAACGTGCGCGCGACTATCCTAGTTGGCGATGTGGATGCAGCCGGCGGCGACCTGGAAGCGGCAATTGTGTGCTGGCGCCGGGTGGAGGCGCAAAACCCGGCCTATCTGCCACTGGTCGCGGAAAAGCTGGTGCAAGCCTACACGCAACTTGGCCGGACCGCCGAAGGCGTGGATCTGCTGGTCGACTTTGTAAACCGCTATCCGACCAATGATCTACTCGACGTCGCGTTCAAGCATGTATCCGAACTGCGCGGGCTAGATGCTGCGCACACGCTCGCGCGGCATCAGATGCAGACGTCGCCGAACCTCGCAGGCATGACGCGGTTGCTGGAGGCGCAAGTGGCGACCGCCGAGGAGCCGCGCCGTAGCGAACTCGAACTCATGCGTGCGCTCGTCAAGCAGCGGACCAAAAACCTGCCGCGCTACACGTGCCAGAATTGTGGTTTTCGCGCGCGTCTTTTTTATTGGCAATGCCCAGGCTGCAGTGGCTGGGAAACCTATGCACCGCGCCGGGTGGAACCGATCACCGCAGCCGCCTGAAGGTGAGCGCATCGGTCGCCCGTGCGGGCCAATTGCGCGCCAGGGACCCAGGTCCCGCATGGTGCATGCAATGTTTAAATCGATCGGATTTCGTGGCCGTCGTGGCCTGATTTTCGACACTCACCGGATCCTCCGGAACGCATATGAAAATATCCATCATCGGGACGGGCTACGTCGGACTTGTGACCGGCGCGTGCCTTGCTGAAATCGGTAACGACGTGCTCTGCCTCGATGTCGATCCGACCAAGATCGACATCCTCAACAACGGCGGCGTGCCGATCCACGAACCGGGCCTTCTCGAAATGCTCAAGCGCACTCGGGCCGCGGGGCGGATTCGCTTTTCGACCGATATAAAAGAGAGCGTCGAGCACGGCGAGATTCAGTTCATTGCTGTGGGAACGCCTCCCGACGAAGACGGTTCTGCGGATCTGCAATACGTGCTCGAAGCGGCGCGAAACATCGGGCGATATGCGAACGGCTTTAAAGTGATCGTCGATAAATCCACGGTCCCGGTCGGCACGGCCCAGCACGTTCGCCGGGTGATCGAAGAGCAGTTGCGGGAGCGCGGCATCGAGCCGACCGGACAGAACGGGTTCTCCGTGCTGTCGAATCCTGAGTTCCTGAAAGAAGGCGCGGCCGTTGATGACTTCATGCGTCCTGACCGCATCGTGCTAGGCGTTGACGACGACGAAGCCGGCCAGCGCGCGCGCGAAAAGATCAAGGTTCTTTACGCGCCGTTCAACCGCAATCACGAGCGCACGCTCTATATGGACGTGCGCTCGGCCGAGTTCACGAAATACGCGGCCAACGCCATGCTGGCCACGCGCATCTCGTTCATGAACGATCTCTCGAATCTCGCCGATGCAGTCGGTGCGGACATCGAGGCGGTGCGTCGTGGGATTGGATCGGATCCGCGCATCGGTTACCACTTCCTGTACGCAGGTTGCGGTTATGGCGGTTCGTGTTTCCCGAAGGACGTGCAGGCGCTCGCACAAACGGCGCGCGAAAACGGGCATCGGCTGCGGATTCTAGAAGCGGTCGAAGAAGTGAACGATCTGCAGAAGGAAATACTCGTCACGAAGATCACGAAGCGCATGGGCGAAGACTTGCGCGGGCGCACGTTCGCCGTGTGGGGGCTCGCGTTCAAGCCGAATACCGACGACATGCGCGAAGCGTCGAGCCGCCCGCTGATCGGCGCGCTGCTTGCGCGGGGCGCGACGGTGCGTGCCTACGATCCCGTGGCGCTGGCGGAAAGCCGCCGCGTTTTCGCGCTCGATCTCGCCGACAAAGCCGATCAACTCGAGCGCCTTCTTTTTGTCGATTCACAAAAAGACGCGCTGCCGGGCGCGGATGCGCTCGTGATCGTGACCGAGTGGAAGGAATTCAAGAGTCCGGACTTCGCGCATTTGAAGAGCGAACTCAAGATGCCCGTCATCTTCGACGGCCGCAACCTGTATGAACCCGAGGCGATGGCGGAACTCGGCATCGATTATTTTGCAATAGGACGTCCCCATGTCGAACTCACTCACGCCTGAAATCGCATCGGGTGCGTCGGTGAGCCGGATTGCTTCGGTTCCGCGCGCTCGCATTGCCGCGGCGCGCGTGCTGGTGGTCGGCGACGTGATGCTCGACCGCTACTGGTTTGGCGACGTGAACCGTATCTCCCCGGAAGCGCCGGTGCCGGTCGTGCACGTGCAGCGCAAGGAGGACCGGCTTGGCGGCGCGGCCAACGTCGCGCGCAACGCGGCGGCGCTCGGTGCGCAAGCCGGCCTCCTGTGCGTGGTCGGGCACGACGAGCCCGGCGAGTGCATTGTCCAGTTGCTGGACGAGAGCCGCGTGACGGCTCATCTGGAGCGCGATCCGGAGTTGCTCACGACCATCAAGCTGCGCGTTTTATCGCGGCAGCAGCAACTGCTGCGCGTCGATTTCGAGAACTCGCCCACGCACGAAGTGTTGAGCGCGTGCCTTGCACGCTTCGAAACACTTTTGCCGCAACACGATGTGATCCTGATGTCGGACTACGCGAAGGGCGGTTTGACGCACGTCACGCAGATGATCGCGGACTCCCGCCGAACCGGCAAAGCCGTGCTGGTCGATCCGAAGGGCGACGACTGGGACCGTTATCGCGGCGCCACGCTGATCACGCCGAACCGCGCCGAATTGCGCGAAGTGGTCGGGCGCTGGAATTCCGAAGAAGATTTGCTGGCGCGCGTGACCGCGTTGCGCGAATCGCTGGAAATCAGCGCGCTCTTGCTTACGCGCTCGGAAGAAGGCATGACGCTTTTCACCGCCGACAAAGTCGTCCACACGCAGGCCGATGCACGCGAAGTGTATGATGTTTCGGGTGCGGGAGACACGGTCATTGCAACCGTTGCAACCATGCTGGGCGCGGGCGTGCCGCTGATTGACTCCATCGCTTACGCCAACCGGGCGGCGGGAATCGTCGTCGGAAAACTGGGTACGGCGACCGTGGACTACAACGAACTTTTCGCCTGATATTCGGCTAAAACCACCATGACAATCATCGTTACCGGCGCGGCCGGTTTTATTGGCAGCAATATCGTCAAGGCGCTCAACGAGCGTGGCGAACAACGGGTGATCGCGGTCGACAACCTGACGCGCGCCGATAAATTCAAGAACCTGGTCGATTGCGAGATCGACGATTATCTCGATAAAACCGAGTTCGTCGCGCGCTTCAAACGCGGCGATTTCGGCAAGGTGAAAGCCGTTTTCCACGAAGGCGCGTGCTCCGACACCATGGAGACGGACGGCCGCTACATGATGGAAAACAACTTCCGCTACAGTCGAGACGTGCTGGATACTTGCCTCGCAAATGGCGTGCAGTTTCTGTATGCATCGTCGGCGGCGGTTTATGGCGGATCGAGCGAATTCGTGGAAAACCGCGAACTGGAGAAGCCGCTGAATGTATACGGCTATTCGAAATTCCTCTTCGATCAAATCATTCGCCAGATCCTGCCGACCGCAAAAAGCCAGATTGCGGGCTTCCGGTACTTCAACGTGTATGGTCAGCGCGAGACCCACAAAGGGCGCATGGCTTCGGTAGCGTTCCACAACTTCAACCAGTTTCGTGCCGATGGCAAAGTGAAGCTGTTCGGCGAATACAACGGTTATGGCGCGGGCGAGCAGACGCGCGATTTCGTTTCCGTGGAAGACGTGACCAAGGTGAACCTGCACTTCTTCGATCATCCGGAGAAGTCGGGAATCTTCAATCTCGGCACTGGGCGCGCGCAGCCGTTCAACGACATTGCGTCGACGGTGGTGAACTCGTTGCGCGCAATCAACGGCGAGCCGCCGCTGTCGCTCGCCGAGCTCGTGCAGCGCGGCTTGATCGAATACATTCCGTTTCCCGACGCACTGCGCGGCAAGTATCAATGCTTCACGCAGGCGAACCAGTCGAAGCTGCGCGATGCAGGCTACGACGCACCGTTCCTGACGGTACAGGAAGGCGTCGATCGCTACGTGCGTTGGCTATTCGGTCAGCTATAAAAGCGCTTGCCGTTTTTCTACACTGGGTCTCCCGGTCAGCGATCAGCGCGGACCGGTTTTCAAGGGAGACTCACATGATCAAGAAATTTGTTGCCGCGTTTGCGCTGGCTGTATCAATGGCGTCGGCGTTCGCTGCCGTCGATATCAACGCGGCCAATTCCGACGCCTTGCGCGGTATCAAGGGCATCGGCCCGGCAAAGGCAAAAGCCATTCTCGACGAACGCGAGGCGCACGGCCCTTTCAAGGACGCGGCCGAGCTCAGTAAGCGCGTCAAGGGAATGGGCGGCAAGACGGTCGAGAGACTGCAGGCCGAAGGGCTGACCATCGGCTCGGGCGGGGCAGCGGTAGCTGCGGCGGGAGCCGCTGGCAAACCCGCTGGGGGAACCTTAGCCAAGCCGGCTGCCGGCGCGGTTGTCGTGAAGAAGTAGTGCCGTACGCATCGGCCGGCGCGCCGGTCGGCCGATGCGGTTTTTCGCGCAGCTTTTGAGCGCATGCTCTCAATGCCTGTGCACCCCTGAGCCCAATAGGGCCGGCGGCATCAAAAGAACCCGTGGGCTACAATCAAAAGCTCTACGTTTCGCAGCAGACAAGACCGCTATGGCTTACAAAACTATTGAAGACACCATTGGCAATACGCCGCTGGTGCAACTGGTCCGGATTCCGGACGACGAAATCCGCGCGCGAAACAACGTGATCCTCGGCAAGCTGGAGGGCAACAACCCGGCGGGCTCGGTGAAGGACCGCCCGGCGCTGTCCATGATCAAGAAGGCGGAAGAGCGTGGCCGTATCAAGCCCGGCGACACGCTGATCGAATCGACCAGCGGCAACACGGGCATTGCACTTGCCATGGCGGCCGCTATTCGCGGCTACAAGATGGTGCTGCTGATGCCGGAGGATCTGTCGATTGAACGCCGCCAGAGCATGGCCGCATACGGCGCGGAAATCGTGCTCACGCCGGTGACGGGCGGCATGGAATACGCGCGCGATCTGGCCGAGCAAATGCAGCGCGACGGCAAAGGCACGATCCTTGACCAGTTTGCCAATCCTGATAATCCGGTCGCTCACTATGAGACCACGGGTCCGGAGTTGTGGCGCGATACGGAAGGGCGCATTACCCACTTCGTTTCCGCAATGGGCACGACCGGCACGATCATGGGTGTATCGCAGTATTTAAAGGAGCAGAACGAAAAGATCGAGATTGTCGGCGCGCAGCCGGAAGAGGGTTCGCGTATTCCTGGCATTCGCAAATGGCCTGAAGCGTATTTGCCGAAGATCTTCGATCGTAGCCGCGTGGATCGAACGGAAAGTGTCAGTCAGGCAGCATCCGAAGCCATGGCGCGGCGGTTGGCATCGGTGGAAGGCATCTTCTGTGGAATCTCCGCCGCCGGCGCATGCGAAGTAGCGCTGCGCGTGGCGCGTCAGGTTGAGAACGCGACCATCGTGTTCGTGGTTTGCGATCGTGGCGACCGCTATTTGTCGACAGGCGTGTTTCCGGCCTGATGCCTGGTATTAGCCGAAGAAAGGACGTTAAAAAGCCCGGAAAAGTCCGGGCTTTTTAACGTCTGAATGAGGCGTCGTTCATTGCGAAGCAGATACTCCTCCACCCGCTGCCATTTGCGCCTTGACCGCTTCGCCCAGTTGATACACGGCGAGCGCGTAGAAAAAACTGCGGTTATACCGGGTCAGCACATAGAAGTTCTTTAGTCCAAGCGTGTATTCCGTCAAGCGGCCCGGCGTCGGCAAATCGACGACCGTTACGGGCGTTCCCGCTTCTGCGGAAGTATTGAGCCCTGGCTCACCCATCAGCATGCCCGCTTTCGTGAGCTGCGCGAGCGACCAGTGCGGCTCGGGCTGGCCGTCGGCTGCGGCTTGCGCAATTCCCTGACTGCCCACATCGCCGGCGATCTTCCAGACCACCGGGCGTCCGGACTCCCAGCCATGCTGTTTCAGGTAATTCGCCACGCTGCCAATGGCGTCCGCGCTGCTCGTTCGCAAATCGATATGGCCATTGCCATCGAAATCGACGGCGTATTTCACGATGCTGCTAGGCAGGAATTGCGGAATGCCGATAGCACCGGTGTACGAGCCCAGCACCGTGGTGGGATCGATTTGCTGATCGTGTGTCCAGACCAGCAGATCCTCCAGATTCTTGCGGAATGTCGCCTGCCGTTCTTCGCGATTCGGCGTGTTGGGGTAATCGAAGGTCAGCGTGGTCAATGCGTCGAGCGCGCGGAAATTGCCCATGTAACGGCCATAGATGGTCTCCACGCCGATAATCCCGACGATCGCCTCCGGCGGCACGCCATATTGATCCGACGCACGTTGCAGCGCGGCCTGGTTCGCGCGCCAGAACTTCACGCCGGCGGCTATGCGTACCGGCTCGATGAAACGCGCCTGATAGGCACGCCAGTTCTTGGTGGCGGGCGTGGGCGAGGGCAAGACCAGCTTGACGGCGGTAGCGGAGTAGCTCACGCGGTTAAAGAGTGCGTGCAGCGAGCCGGAATCGAAGTCATAACGCGCGACGAGATCGTTGATGAACGCGTCTACATTCGGATTGTTCGCGTAGCGCTGCGGCACAATTTCTTCTTCGAAGTCTTGCCCTTGCGGCACCGCGGGTTGCGGCGAGCCTTGCGCCGCTGCCCGGCCAGTACTTAACGCGCCGAGCGCACCAGCAAGACAGGCGATTGAGATGAAGCGCGCGGTCGCACGGCGCGTGGTTCGCGCCGAAAGAGGCAAGCTGATCGAAGCAAACTTGAAGGTCATAGTGAGCGAAGTTATGGCGGAATAACGCGAGGCGCGCGGGAAATGCGCACAGTGCATACAAGATTCGGGTCAGTATAACCGACGTGTTTTCAAGGCTATCCCGAAAGCCGGCTCACGCGCGGGAGTCCGCAAACCCGTATCCAACATGCGTATTGGTTTCAGTGTGGTAACTTAACGGGAAACCGCGCGATATCGCTTCTTGCCATGGCTTGGGCAGGTCGAAGGACAGATCGAAAGGCAATCGAAGTCCCGCATCGCGTATGACAAAAACATCTGAACGTTTCGAGAGACACGCGCGGCCGTCCGGCGCGGCAAACCATCATGGCTACCGGCTTCTATACCCATCCAGATTGCCTTCTTCACGACATGGGGCCGTGGCATCCCGAGTGTCCCGCCCGTCTTCAGGCAATCGAGGACCAGTTGATTGCAGCCCGTATCGATTCGTTGATCGAGCGCGAAGAAGCGCCGTTCGCAAGCGTCGAGGATCTGGCGCGGGTTCACACACAGGCGCATATCGACTTCGTGAAGCAGACGGCGCCATTGACGGGCTACGCGGAGATCGATCCCGACACGCTGATGTCGCCCGGCTCATATCACGCGGCTCTGCGCGCAGCGGGCGCGGCGGTGGCGGCCACCGACGCCGTGATCGCCGGCACCTATGACAACGCATTTTGCAGCGTGCGCCCGCCCGGACATCACGCGGAACCGGCGCGCGCCATGGGCTTTTGTTTCTTCAACAACATAGCCATTGCAGCGCGTCACGCGCTCGAGGTGCATGGCCTGCAGCGCGTGGCGATCATCGACTTCGATGTGCATCACGGCAACGGCACCGAAGCCGCCTTTTCAGGCGATCCGCGCGTGCTCATGTGCAGCTTCTTCCAGCACCCGTTCTACCCCTACAGCGGCGCCGGTAATCACGCCCCGAACATGGTCAACCTGCCCATGCCGGCGCGTACGAAAGGCATGGCGGTGCGTGAAGCCGTCGACATGATGTGGTTGCCGAGGCTCAACGAATTCAAGCCGGAGATGATCTTCGTCTCGGCAGGTTTCGACGCGCATCGCGAGGACGATCTTGGCAACATGGGCCTGGTCGAGGACGACTATACGTGGCTGACCGAGCAGATTTGCACGGTGGCGCGGCGGCATGCCAAAGGGCGCATAGTCAGTTCGCTCGAAGGCGGCTATAACCTTTCGGCGCTCGGGCGCAGCGTGGTCGCGCATGTGCGTGCGCTGGCCGAAATTTGATGCCGCAACGGCCACGCGTCAATTCCTGTTTAGATGCAGGTCCGCGCGCACGAGCGTCCAGTCAATCAACGCCTTGATCACACGATCGCGGTCAAGATCGTTGAGCGTCTCGTGGTAGCTACCTTCCAGCATCAATAGCGTCTTGTCGGTCGAACCTGCATGGGCTTCGAATTCGCGGCTGCCGTCCGGATTCGTCAGCGCATCGTGGGTGCCGTGAAAAACGAACAGCGGCAACGTGATCGATTGCCTCCGGGCTTCAATGCGCGCCATGGCCGAGCCAATCTCCGCGACCGTGCGCGCGGGAATCGCCTGATGATGAACAAGCGGATCACGCCGGTTCGCCTCGACTACGCCGTGGGCGCGCGACAACGTTGCGGGGTCGATGGCCATCGCCGGAAAGCGCGGCATGAAGCGGCTGACGACGCCGCCCATCGCCAGTTTCCAGCGCGGCGCACTGGCCGGCATTCTCAACGCCGCGCTCGACAGAATCAGACCCGCGAGCGTGCGGCCACTTTCCGGCAAGCGCTCGGCTGCGTACAGCGCGGCAATCGCGCCGCCCATGCTATGACCCATCAGCAGCAGCGGCACGCCGGAAGGCGCGGTCGATTGCGCTGCGCTCAGCAGGGCGTCGGTATCGAGCAGATAGTCATTGATGGAATCGATCCACACGCGCTCGCCCGGCGACCTGCCGTGACCGCGCAGATCCATTGCAATCAGTTCGATGCCCGCCGCATTCAGCCGCAGCGCCAGCGCCTCGTAACGCCGCGCATGTTCGGCCAGCCCGTGCACCAGTGCGATTCTCGCCAGCGGCTTGGGGAACGACGGGGCGGCTTCCCATCGGTGCAGAAAAAGGTCGATGCCATCGCGCGTGGCAACGCTGCTGGTGGAATACGTGCTGCGCTCGACTTTCGGCATGGCAGATCGGCTGTGTCAGGATGGCGCTGATGATAGCGTCTGCGTCGCCGAACAGGGTTTTAGAGCAAATCCCCGATTGTCTCGGAAGACAGATCGTGCGTAAAATAGCACGGTCGTTCTGTAAAGAATAAGAATCTTACTGAATTCAAAAACTTGACGAGTCCTTTCGCGGCGGGTTGTCACCGTTGCGTCCTTGGCGTTCGACGACGGGAGTCACTCGTTATAATGGGACTGGTGACGTATTCGTAACTCAGGAGCGTGTGCATGAAAATCTTGGTACCAGTCAAACGCGTGGTCGACTACAACGTGAAGGTCCGGGTAAAGCCGGATGGCAGTGCAGTCGATATCGCGAACGTGAAGATGTCAATGAATCCGTTCGATGAAATCGCCGTGGAAGAAGCCGTGCGCCTGCGTGAAGCGGGCGTGGCGACCGAGGTGATCGCAGTGTCGTGCGGCGTGACGCAATGCCAGGAGACGCTGCGCACGGCCATGGCGATTGGCGCGGATCGGGCAATCCTGGTTGAATCGACTGAGGAATTGCAGCCGCTCGCGGTCGCGAAGATCCTCAAGGCGCTGGTCGATAAAGAACAGCCGCAACTGATCATCCTTGGCAAGCAGGCCATTGACGACGATTCGAACCAGACGGGCCAGATGCTTGCCGCGTTGGCTGGTTTGCCGCAGGCGACGTTTGCGTCGAAGGTGACAGTGGCCGACGGCCGCGTTTCCGTTGCGCGTGAAATCGATGGCGGTTCCGAAACCTTGTCGCTGACGCTTCCCGCCGTCATCACCACGGATTTGCGCCTGAACGAGCCGCGCTACGTCACGCTGCCGAACATCATGAAGGCCAAGAAAAAGCCGATGGAAACCATCAAGCCTGCCGATCTCGGCGTGGATGTCACACCGCGTCTCAAGACGCTGAAAGTCGCCGAACCGCCGCAGCGCTCCGCTGGCGTGAAGGTGCCGGACGTGAAGACGCTGGTCGAGAAGCTGAAGACCGAAGCCAAGGTTCTGTGAGGGAGTTGAGAAAGTGACCATTCTTGTAATTGCAGAACACGACAACGCATCCATCAAGGCAGCGACGCTGAACACCATCGCGGCTGCATCGAAGATTGGGGGCGACGTGCACGTGCTCGTGGCTGGCGCGAACGCACAAGGCGCAGCCGATGCCGCCGCAAAAATCGCAGGTGTTTCGAAGGTGCTTCTGGCCGATGCGCCGCAACTCGCCGAAGGACTCGCGGAGAACATCGAGGGCACCGTGTTGCAGATTGCGAAGAACTATTCGCATATCCTCGCGCCGGCAACCGCGTACGGCAAGAACATCGCGCCGCGCATTGCAGCGCATCTGGACGTGGCGCAGATCAGCGACATCACCGCGGTGGACAGCGCCGACACGTTCGAGCGGCCAATCTACGCGGGCAACGCAATCGCGACCGTTCAATCAAGCGACGCCATCAAGGTCATCACCGTGCGCTCTACGGGCTTCGATCCAGTCTCGGGGGAAGGCGGCAGTGCGCCGGTCGAGAAAATCGAAGCTGCTGCGGACTCGGGCATCTCGAAGTTCGTGAGCCGCGAAGTGACCAAGCTGGACCGGCCGGAACTGACATCGGCGCAGATCATCGTGTCGGGCGGCCGAGGTCTTGGCAACGGCGAGAACTACACGGCTGTGCTTGAGCCTTTGGCGGACAAGCTGGGCGCGGCGCTGGGTGCATCGCGTGCTGCAGTCGACGCAGGGTTCGTCCCGAACGATTATCAGGTCGGGCAAACAGGCAAGATCGTGGCGCCGAACTTGTACGTTGCTGTGGGCATTTCGGGCGCGATCCAGCATTTGGCCGGGATGAAGGATTCGAAGGTCATCGTCGCGATCAACAAGGACGCCGAAGCGCCTATCTTCGGCGTCGCGGACTACGGACTCGTGGGCGATTTGTTCACCGTGGTGCCGGAGTTGGTGAAAGAGCTGGGCTGACTGGTTGAATAAAGCCGGACGACAAAAAAGGGGCGACGCATGTGCGCCCCTTTTTACATCTAGTGGGGAGACAAGACATGAGCTATAACGCGCCCGTCAAGGACATGTTGTTCGTGATGAAGGAACTCGCGGACATTGAGAGTATCGCGGCGCTGCCGGGTTTCGAGGACGCCAGCCTCGACACCGCTCGCGCCGTGCTCGAAGAAGCCGCGCGTTTCAACGGGGAAGTGGTCGCGCCGCTGAACGTTGAGGGCGACAGGAATCCGAGCGCGTGGAAAAACGGCGAAGTGATCACCACGCCGGGATTCAAGGACGCTTTTCGCCAGTTCGGCGAAGGCGGCTGGCAAGGCGTGCTGCATCCGGTCGAATACGATGGACAAGGCCTGCCGAAACTCATCGCGACGCCGTGTATAGAAATGTTGAATGCGGCAAACCTGTCGTTCGCTTTGTGCCCGCTGCTCACCGATGGCGCTATCGAAGCGCTGCTCACCGCCGGCACCGACGAACAAAAGCAGCGCTATGTGCCAAAGCTGATTTCGGGCGAATGGACCGGCACCATGAACCTGACCGAGCCGCAAGCGGGCTCCGATCTCGCGCTCGTGCGCACGCGCGCCGAGCCGCAAGGCGACGGCACGTACAAGGTATTCGGCACAAAAATATTCATCACCTACGGCGAACACGACATGGCGAAGAACATCGCTCATCTCGTGCTGGCGCGCACGCCTGGCGCGCCCGATGGCGTGAAGGGCATATCGCTGTTCATCGTTCCCAAGTTCCTCGCCGATAAAACCGGCGCGCCCGGCGAGCGTAACGACGTGCATTGCGTATCGATTGAACACAAGCTCGGGATCAAGGCGAGCCCGACCGCCGTGCTGCAATTCGGCGACCACGGCGGCGCGGTCGGCGAGTTGATCGGCGAGGAAAATCGCGGGCTCGAATACATGTTCATCATGATGAACGCCGCGCGCTTCGCGGTCGGATTGCAGGGCGTGGCCGTTTCCGAGCGGGCTTACCAGAAGGCCGTTGCGTTTGCGAAGGAGCGCGTGCAGAGCCGGCCGGTCGATGGCTCGGCGAAACAACCGGTATCGATCATTCATCATCCCGACGTGCGCCGCATGCTGCTGACCATGCGCTCGCTGACCGAGGCGTCGCGCTCGCTCGCTTACGTGGCGGCGGCGCATTGCGACTTCGCGCACCATCATCCCGATGAAGCCACCCGGGCAAATCATCAGGCCATCTACGAATTCCTCGTGCCGATCGTGAAAGGCTGGAGCACGGAGCTGTCCGTCGATGTCACGAGCCTTGGCGTGCAGGTTCATGGCGGCATGGGTTTTATCGAGGAAACGGGCGCGGCCCAGCATTATCGTGATGCCCGGATTCTTTCCATCTACGAAGGCACGACCGCGATCCAGGCGAATGACCTGATTGGCCGCAAGACCGTGCGCGACGGCGGCGCGACCGCGTTGGCGATGCTTGCGCAGATGGATCAGACCATCGCGCTTTTGGCCGATCGGGAAGGGCAGGCGTTCAAGTCCATGCACCGGCACTTGAGCGCGGGCAGTCTAGCGTTGGCGCGTGTGGTCGAGTTCATGGTCGCGAAGGTGAAGAGCGACCCGAACGCGGCGTTTGCCGGCAGCGTGCCTTATCTGAAGCTCGCAGGCATTGTGCTCGGCGGATGGCAAATGGCGCGGGCGCTGCTGGTGGCATCGGATAAACGCGCCGAAGATCAGGCGTTTTACGACGCGAAGATTGCAACGGCGCAGTTCTTTGCCGAGCATGTCTTGTCGCAGGCGCCGGGTATCGAGGCGTCGATTGTCAGCGGCAACGGGCAGGAAGGGTATCTTGCGTTGAACGAAGCGCAGTTCTAAATGCATTGAGTGTTGAAGCGTTAAAAAAGGCCGTCTCCTTGCAGGGACGGCCTTTCTCTTTCGTGCTAACGCCGCATGGTCAAATCACGCGCGTGCGTACGCGGGTCTGCCGCTCGCACGCACTTCGCCCAAATAGCGATGCACCGATAAATCGTCGGACTGGATTGCCGGCTGCTTGCCGGACATCAGGTCGGCCAGGAGTTGGCCGGAACCACATGACATTGTCCAGCCGAGCGTGCCGTGTCCCGTGTTCAGGTAAAGGTTCGGCAGCGGCGTGCGGCCAACTATCGGCGTGCCGTCCGGCGTCATGGGACGCAGTCCGGTCCAGAACGATGCCTTTGCCGTGTCCCCGCCGCCCGGGAACAGGTCGTTCACGCACATTTCCAACGTTTCACGGCGTGCCTGGCGCAAGGAAGAATCGAAGCCGACAATCTCCGCCATTCCTCCAACGCGAATGCGGTCGTCAAAACGCGTGATCGCGATCTTGTAGGTTTCATCAAGCACGGTGGAGACCGGCGCGGCATGCTCGCTTACAACGGGCGCGGTGAGTGAATAGCCCTTCAGCGGATAAACAGGAATCTTGACGAGGTCGCCAAGCAGTTTCGTGGAGTATGAGCCGAGTGCGACCACGTAGGAGTCGCCGCGAACAAGTTCGCCGCCGCATTGGACGCCCGCGATCCGGCCGCCGCTGATCGCGAGGGCGTCAATAGGCGTGTTGTAGCGGAATTTCACGCCGAGTTGCTCGGCCATTGCGGCCAGGCGCGTGGTGAATTTCTGGCAATCGCCGGTCTCGTCGTTCGGCAGGCGCAGGCCGCCCGTCAGCTTGTGCGATACCGCCGCGAGCGCAGGTTCCGCCTTGTGCAGATCGGCCGGCATGAGCAATTCGAACGGCACATTCGCGTCGCGCAATACAGCGATGTCCTTTGCCGCACCGTCCAGTTGCTGTTGCGTCCGGAACAATTGCAGCGTGCCGCCGGTACGTCCTTCGTATTCGATGCCCGTGTCCGCGCGCAGCGCCTGCAGGCAGTCGCGGCTGTATTCGGCCAAACGGACCATTCGGCCTTTGTTCACCGAATAACGTTCTTGCGTGCAGTTTTGCAGCATCTGCCACATCCACTTCAACTGAAACGATGTTCCGTCCAGACGAATGGCAAGCGGCGCGTGTTTTTCAAACATCCATTTCACTGCCTTGAGCGGCACACCGGGCGCCGCCCACGGCGACGCATAGCCGGGCGAAATCTGTCCCGCGTTGGCGAAACTCGTTTCAAGCGCGGGCCCTGCTTCCCGGTCGATGACCGTGACTTCGTGTCCCGCCCGGGCCAGATAATAAGCGCTCGTCACGCCAACAACCCCGCTTCCCAGAATTACGACTTGCATGTCTTGCTCCGTGCAAAGTGACATTCCGCCGGTCATCGCTTCGTTTTGCAGGAAGCCGGGTGAGTAGCGGGTTACATAGTGGTATCGACTATAGTATTGAGAGTTCAGTAGTTTTTGTTATTGTATTTTCTTACTTTTCAGTAGAACCCAATGAGAACTCAGAGGAATTCGGTACGGGAGCTGGATAAGATCGATCGGCGGATTCTGCGGATCCTTCAGCAGGATGGCCGTATCGCCATGAAGGAACTCGCCGAGCAGGTCGGGCTTTCCGTGACGCCGTGCATTGAACGCGTGAAACGCATGGAGCGCGACGACGTGATTTCGGGCTATTACGCGCGCGTGAATCCGCATCAGCTAGGGGCGTCGCTGCTGGTATTCGTGGAGATCACGCTGGATCACAAGAGCGGCAACATGTTTGAACAGTTTCGGAGGGAGGTGCAGCGGATTCCGGAAGTTCTGGAATGTCATCTCGTTTCCGGCGATTTCGACTATCTAATCAAGGCGCGGATTGGCGAGATGGCGGATTACCGGAAGCTTCTCGGCGACATCCTGTTGCAGCTTCCAGGCGCGGTGCAGTCAAAAAGCTACGTGGTCATGGAGGAAATCAAGGAGAGTCTTGCCATTGCTGTAGAGGGGTAGATCGGAGCATTGGGGAATTCGTCAACGGGGCTTGCGAGCGAGTAGATTTACTGTATATTTATACAGTATTTTTTGTCTCTCTGAACGTACACCTCGATCATGGATTCACTCGATTCGGAATATCCCGTTGCTCCGCCTGCCGCTTTTAAAGGCCGTGGCGCGGTCACGAATATTCAGGGGCGCTACGAAAAGGACGCGCGGGAGCGCATAGACGACGGCTGGACGCATACGGATCAAAACAGCGAGACGGAAGGTGCGCCGGCGCTGCGTACTCAAGTGTTCGAGGAACGTGCGAAGAGCATCCTTACGCGCAACTCATCGCCCGATATTCCATTCAGCGTGTCCTTGAACCCGTACCGCGGGTGCGAGCATGGCTGCATCTACTGTTTTGCGCGGCCGACGCATAGTTATCTGGGGTTGTCGCCGGGATTGGATTTCGAAAGCCGTATATACGCGAAGGTCAACGCCGGAGAATTGCTCCAGCGCGAACTGGACAAGCGGTCGTATCAGCCAGAACCCATCGCGCTCGGCGTCAACACGGATGCATATCAGCCTGTCGAACGTAACTTGGGTATCACAAGGCGCGTAATCGAGATTTTGAGCGAGCGTGGACATCCATTTGCGGCCATCACGAAATCGTCGCTGATCGAGCGCGACATCGACTTGCTGGCGCCAATGGCCCAAAAGGGACAGGTGATCGTCGCCGTAACCATCACCACGCTCGACGCCGACATCGCACGCACGCTCGAACCGCGCGCCGCTACGCCGGCAAGGCGGCTGCGCACAATCCGTACACTCGCCGACGCCGGCATTCCGGTCGGCGTGAGCGTCGCACCCATGATCCCGTTCGTTACGGAACCCGACATGGAACGGGTGCTGGAGGCCTGCGCCGAAGCAGGCGCGACCAGCGCGAGCTATATTGTGCTGAGGCTGCCGTGGGAAGTCGCGCCGCTATTCAAGGATTGGCTCGCGGCCCATTTCCCCGACCGGGCGGAACGCGTGATGGGGCGAGTACGCGACATGCGCGGCGGCAAGGACTACGATTCGGATTTTTCGAAGCGCATGAAAGGCGAGGGCATTTGGGCGGACATGCTCAAGCAACGCTTTCATCATGCCGCCCGCCGGCTTGGACTGAACCAGCGGCAACGCGGCATTCTGGATATGTCGGAATTTCGGCCAGGAAAGCGCATGCCGAAGCGGCCAGTCGTGGACAGTCCGCAGATGACCTTGTTTTGACGTTGGGGAAGCAAGGTCTCTCACACCCGAACAAGATTACTGAGATAGCTCCTTGGCGGCCTGAACCTGCCCTTCGAAGTAAGTCTGGAAGGTGAGCGCAAGACCTGCCATCAGCATGAACGCCCCGAACAACAGTGAGAAGATCACTATGAAGATCACAGTCCAACCGGAATCGCTGTGCTGTCCCGTTTGCGAATTGAACTGGGCATCCCATTTTTCGTCGGGCCGCAATCCGTAGACGATCGCCGACAAGAATGCCGCCAGCAGCGAAGCGGCGCCGGGCACGACGAGCACCCAGCCCAATATCGATGCGCGTTCGCTCGCGGCGAGCAGCATGTAGCCCGTGAGACCGAGCAGGATGCCCGCAATGTGCGTCCAACCGAATTTGTCGCGCAAACCATACAGATAAAAGCGATGTGCCCCAATGCTGCCGAGAAAAAAGGCAAGCGCGGCCGTCAGCGTTTTCGATCGGAAACGACCATGCGGCGCCGGGTTAGAGGGATGCGTGACAGTGGAGGACGGGTTGTTCATCGGCGGCTGAAAAGAGAGTCGGTGGAAACACGGGACGCGAGGGGCAATACTTTTGCGTCGAAGCGGCATTCTACGCTCGCAGCCGTTGGCTAGGCCGCGCTTACTGCTTTGCCGCGACCGGCCACGCGTAGCCGATCGTTGAAGTGCTTGCAGAAAAACTGGACCCTTTTAATCGAACGGTCCCTAAAAAGGCGCGTCGAAACTTGTTCCAAAGCCCTGAAAAGCTCTGTATGCGGTACTTTCCGGGCGCCCGTCGTTGGCCGAACGGCACGCACCACGTCCCGTTTCATCTCGATTAATCGATGCAAGTGTTTGTTAAGGCATCGTTTTACCGCTATAATCGCGTGTTTTGGTAGTTCCGAACCCCGGTTTTCAAGGATTTCAGCATGGTTATCATCCGCTTGGCACGTGGCGGCTCCAAGAAGCGCCCGTTTTACAACATCGTCGCAACCGATTCGCGTAGCCGCCGTGATGGCCGCTTTATCGAACGCGTGGGTTTCTACAACCCGGTCGCGACCAAAGGCGAAGCCCTGCGCATCGCTCAGGATCGCCTGACGTACTGGCAAGACAACGGCGCGCAGCTGTCGCCGACGGTTGCACGTCTGGTCAAGCAATCGCAACAAGCTCAGCCGGCTGCTTAAGTGCAGCGGCCGCAGTCGATCGTTCGGGTACGCGTGATCCGATCGATTCTTGCTGCCGAGGTTCGCGGGAGATTGGCTCATGTCGACGCGTGACTCCGCTTCAGACTCAGGTTTGAAAGCCGAGCGTGGCGAAAAGCCTGAAGAGAACGATGCCACGTTTGGCGCATTTGTCCGCAAGCCGGCAGCGCGCCGCGTGGCTATCGACGTTTCAGGCGAATCGGGATCTATCGACACGGTCGAAACATTGCCCAACGACGCCATTGAAGTCGGCGCCATCGTAGATGCTTACGGCCTTAAGGGCTGGGTCAAGATCGCGCCGCACGCGCATGCAGGACACGGCGGCGACGCAATGCTCGCGGCAAAACGCTGGTGGCTGGTCAAGGGAAACGAGCGCAAGGCAGTTCGCTGCCTGCAATCGAAAGTGCATAGCGACACGGTCGTCGCGCATTTGGCCGGCTGCAATGACCGCGACATGGCGTATGCGTTGCGTGGCCACAGCATCCATGTGTTGCGCAGCGACTTCCCGAAGCTTACTGGCGAAGACGAATTCTACTGGGTCGATCTGATCGGCCTGGATGTCGTGAATGAAGCGAACGTGGCCCTGGGCCAGGTTGCCGGCATGATCGACAATGGCGCGCATTCCATCATGCGCGTGGAATTTCCGGCTACGGGCAAGGACGGTTCGCCCGCAACTGGCGAACGGCTGATTCCGTTTGTTGGCGTGTATGTGAAGACGGTGGATCAGGCGGCGCGCAAGATTGTCGTTGACTGGGACGCCGACTATTGATTCATCGGCCAGACCCATCACTGCAAGGAGAGAGCGATGCAGTTTGACGTCGTGACGCTCTTTCCCGAAATGTTTCGTGCGCTGACCGACTGGGGTATTACCAGCCGGGCAGTGAAGCAAGAACGGTTTGGCCTGCGCACGTGGAATCCGCGCGATTTCACCACGGACAATTACCGGACCATCGACGATCGTCCTTATGGCGGCGGCCCGGGCATGGTGATGCTGGCGCGCCCTCTGGAAGACGCAATATCGGCTGCGAAAGCGGCGCAGGCAGAGCAGGGCATTAGCGGGACGCGCGTGGTGATGATGTCGCCACAAGGGAAAACGCTGGACCATGGGCGCGTGATGCAAATCGCTCAGGAGCCCGGGCTGGTCATGCTGTGTGGCCGTTATGAAGCGATCGACCAGCGGTTGATCGATCGTGTGGTGGACGAAGAAATCAGTCTCGGCGACTTCGTTTTGTCCGGCGGCGAATTGCCGGCCATGGCGCTCATGGACGCTGTGGTGCGTCAGTTGCCCGGCGTGCTGAACGATTCGCAGTCGGCGGTGCAGGATAGTTTTGTCGATGTGCTGCTCGATTGTCCGCACTACACGCGCCCTGAAGAATATGGCGGCGTGCGCGTTCCGGATGTGCTGCTTGGCGGCCATCATAAGGAAATCGAGGCATGGCGCAGGCGTGAATCGCTTAAGAATACGCAGGAAAAGCGGCCCGATCTCATAGAAAAGGCGCGCAGGAATAAAATGTTGAGTCGTGCCGATGAGGCATGGCTTGCAAGTCTCGCCAAGGAAGGGTCGAAAGCGCAGTAGGCTTTCGGCCTTGTTCCAAGGCGGGACAAAAGGGCGGCGCTACGCCTGAATCAGGCAGGCGCCAGATGTGAACCCATCCTCTACCGGGGCCACCAACATGGCAAACAACTCCGGCAAGATGGCTCCAGGAGTCAGTAATGAATCTGATTGAGCAACTCGAAAAAGAAGAGATCGCGCGTGCACTCGGCGAAAAGTCGATTCCCGAATTCGCCCCCGGCGATACGGTGATCGTCAGCGTCAACGTGGTCGAAGGTACGCGCAAGCGTGTCCAGGCTTACGAAGGCGTCGTGATTTCGAAGCGTAACCGTGGTTTGAACTCGAATTTCATCGTTCGCAAGATTTCGTCGGGCGAAGGCGTCGAGCGTACGTTCCAGACCTACTCGCCGCTGCTCGCGAGCATTGTCGTGAAGCGTCGTGGTGACGTGCGTCGTGCAAAGCTGTACTACTTGCGCGAACGTTCGGGCAAGTCGGCTCGGATCAAGGAAAAGCTCGTGTCGAAAGACCGTGCTGCTGCAAAGGCGTAATCCTTGCGCTGAAAGCTGCACCGAAAAAGCACCCTCGCGGGTGCTTTTTTCATTGGTGTGGTCAAATCATGGTTTGCGCCTTCGTTCACGGCGCCTGAATCAAACCATTCCATTCAAGCAGCCAAGTCCCACGTGCCTCCGAACAAGTCGTCGACTCCCCGCATTCTCGAGCCTGAAATCCTGCCGATCGAATCGACCAGCGCAGATTTGCCGCGCGTGCGCGAAGACGTCCTGACACCGGACGGCATGCGTGCAAGGTTCGCGCAGACGCTCGACTGGACACCGGACGCACGCGACGACAAGATCAAGGCGCTGGGCGGGGACCCGCGCGTGGCGTCGGTGCTGATTGCGCTAGTGGTGCGCGACGGCGGCCTGACCGTGCTTCTCACGCAGCGCGCCGATCATTTGTCGAACCACGCCGGGCAGATCAGCTTTCCCGGCGGGCGCGAGGAACCCGGCGATGCCGACGCCGCGGCGACCGCGCTTCGCGAGGCGCAAGAGGAAGTCGGTCTTGAAGCCGAGCACGTGGAAGTGCTTGGCGAGCTGCCTGACTATCTGACCGGAACGGGGTTTCGCGTGACGCCGGTGGTCGCGCTGGTCCATCCTCCAATCGAACTCCATGCGGACACCCTCGAAGTTGCCGATATCTTCGAAGTCCCGCTCGCGTTCCTCATGGACCCGGCCAATCACCAGACCCGCGTGTTTCGATGGGAAGGCGGCGAGCGTCGTTTTTTTGCGATGCCTTTCACGCCGGCCGGGAACGCGTCTCCCTATTTCATCTGGGGCGCAACGGCAGGTATGTTACGCAATTTCTATCGCTTCCTCGCCGCGTGACGCGTAATGTGTCGGCACTCGAATGGCGCTTCGTCCGATGTGTCCCTCTGGCAGCATCGGTGCTGTGCTATCTTTACAAGAAATTCGTAAAACTCGAATGTCCCGGCGCATCGCATGACTTTTTTCTCTGTATTGCTGGCTCTTATCATTGAGCAATTGCGCGCGCTTTCGCCGCAGAATCCTGTTTCGGCGCTGCTTCAGTACCATGCGGAATCCGCGGCTCATGGCTTCGATGCCGGCAAGCAGCGGCATGGCGTGCTCGCGTGGCTGGTCGTCGTGCTGCCGTGGACTTTGGCCGTCGGGCTGATCTACTACGTTCTGTATCGCATCAACTTCGTGCTGGCATTCTTGTGGAACGTCGTGATCGTGTACTTCACGCTCGGGTTCCGGCAGTTCAGCCACTATTTCACCGACATCCATCTCGCGCTGAATAACGACGACGTTCCGCGCGCCCGCGAGATTCTCAATGAATGGACCGGTATCGATACCCTCGATATGCCCGTCAGCGAGATTGTCCGGCATACGCTGGTTCATGCGGTCGTGGCTTCGCATCGGCATGTGTTTGGCGTGTTTTTCTGGTTTTTGATTCCTGTCGGGCCAGCGGGCGCAGTGTTGTACCGGATCGCGGAGTATCTGGCGCGGTCGTGGGTGCAGCCTACTGACGAACGCACGCCCGCGTTCTCCACTTTTGCTCAGCGGGCATTCTTTTTCATCGATTGGGTGCCTGCACGGTTGACCGCGCTCGGGTTCGCTATTGTGGGGAATTTTGAGGACGCTATTTATGCGTGGCGTAATCACGCGAAGCAGTGGCCCGATGCTAATGAAGGGGTTCTGCTTGCTGCAGGGAGCGGGGCGCTTGGGGCCCGGCTGGCTGGACCTCTGGCCGAGCCACTTAGCGTGGAAGCTTTGGCCGTTGGCGATGCCAGCCCGCTGCCAGTCGGCGATGATTGCACGCCTCGGACTTTGCAGTCTGCAGTTGGACTTGTCTGGCGGGCTGTGATCCTGTGGATGCTTTTGTTGCTCATGCTGAGCATCGCGGTTTGGTTGGCTTAGGGTTTTGGTTTTTGCTCGCGCTGGCGGATTGGTGGGTTGGTGGGTTGCCAACGCTTCCTTCTTCTGGGAACTTGATTTCGCTTTGGTCTATTAGCGTTGCCACTGTGCGTGGCGGCACTTCATTTCTTTTTCCAAACGGCGAAAAAGAAACGAAGCAAAGAAAACGCCTTTACACCACAACCACTAAATTACCCGCTTCGCACAGCTCTTTTCGTGGCACGCCTTGGCTAACGCCCTAGTCATCCGTAGCCGTTGAAAAGAACCTGCTCGCCTTTTTGCGTTACCTCACACGCTTCGCTTGTCAGGCCGTACCGGTTGTATCGCTTGTCTGGACCTGGGCCGCCTTATTCGTCATTCAGCGGGTCTCGGGCCGTTCCGCATTGCCAGCATACCGTGAATTGCCCTTCCAGCCATTCGCCGCAGTGCTGGCATCGCCATGCTCTTGCATTTGCCGGACCATTTCTCGCTCGGTCCAGTACGCCCGTTGCCAACGCCTCGTCGCGGTCGTCCAGTATCCAGATTTCTGGTGCGCACTGGTCCGCCGGAATCTCACCCATCGCACCACTCAAATACCGGTTGTGCAACTCGCACGCTATCCCCGCAGTCGTCAGCACATTCATCCAGTGATGCGCCGTGATCAAGTTCGGAGCCCGCGTCAGTTTTTTCATGCGGTAAAGTTATCGAACAATCTGGCTGGCCTCGTGCACGAGCTGCGCATACAACTGATGACGCGCCGGGCGGATTTTGCCTTCCGCCATTGCTTCCAGAATCGCGCAGCCCGGCTCCTGCAAATGCCGGCAATTGTAGAAGCGGCATTGCCCAAGAAAAGGCCGGAAATCAGCGAACGCGCGCTCCAGTTGCCCTTCGGACAAGTGGTGCAGCCCGAACTCCTGGAACCCCGGCGAGTCGATCAGCGATCCTCCGCCAGGCAACGGATACAAACGCGTGAACGTGGTCGTGTGCCGCCCGCTGTTCAACGCCTTCGATATCTCCCGCGTCGCTACCTCTGCATTCGGAATCAGAATATTCACAAGCGTCGACTTGCCCATGCCAGACTGTCCAAGCAACAGCGTGGAACGGTTCGCAAGACGCGCATCGAGTTGATCGTGAACGTGCTGCGGCGCCGCCTTCGCCGATAATTCCACGACCGTATATCCAAGCTCCCGATACAGCGCCAGACGCTTGCGCGCGACCGCGAGCGGTCCCTCCATGTCGATCTTGTTCAACACGATCAGCGGTTCCAGACCGTGCGCTTCGGCCGCAATCAACGCGCGGCCGAGCAAGTCCTCGCTGAAATGCGGCTCGGTGCCCAGCACGATCATCAATTGATCGAGATTGGCGGCGAAGAGTTTCGATTTGAACTGGTCGGACCGGTAAAGCAGATTGCGGCGCTCACCAATCTCGACAATCACACCCTGATCCGCCGATGACTGCTCGTACTGCACGTTGTCGCCCACGGCTATCTCGCTGCGTTTGCCGCGCGGGAAACATTGCAGCATCACGCTGCCATCCGCAGGGGCGACGAGATAATGCCGTCCATGAGCGGCAATGACTTTTCCCTCGATGCGCGCGTTCGCCGGTTTCTTCGCGGTGCGCGGCCTCATGCGGCGAATTGCATCAGGCGCTCGATGCGCTGCGACGCAGGCGGATGCGACGCGTAGAACGCGGTGTAGAGAGGATCGGGCGTGAGCGTGGACGCATTGTCCTCATATAGCTTCACAAGCGCATTGACGAGGTCGCGTGGATCGGTCTGGCTCGCGGCAAAAGCGTCGGCCTCGAACTCATGCTTGCGTGAACTCAAGCTGCCAAGCGGCGTCACGAAGAACATGAAGACCGGCAGCGCCAGCATGAACAGCACGAGCGCAAGGCCGTTGTTGTTGCCGATCAGCGATGGCCGGACGCCAAGTCCCTCATAAAACCACACGCATTGTGCAAGCCAGCCGAGCAGCGCGAGCATCACCAGGCTGAGCACGAAAGTCACGACCAGGCGCTTGATCACGTGGCGGCGTTTGAAGTGACCCAGTTCATGCGCGAGCACCGCTTCAATTTCGCTGCCGGAGAGCCGGGCGAGAAGGGTATCGAAGAAAACAATCCGCTTGGCCGCGCCGAAACCCGTGAAATATGCGTTGCCGTGCGCCGAGCGGCGGCTGCCGTCCATCACGAACAAGCCCTTTGCAGCAAAGCCCGTGCGCGACATCAGGTTTTCAATGCGCGCCCGCAGCGCCTCGTCTTTCAACGGTTCGAACTTGTTGAAAAGCGGCGCGATAAAGGTCGGGTACAGGATCAGCACGAGCATCTGGAACGCGACCAGCAGCACCCACGCCCACAGCCACCACAGCGCGCCCGCCTGATTCATCAGCCACAGGGTCACGAACAATACGGGCAAGCCAATACCCGCGCCCAGCACCACACCCTTGACGAGGTCGAGGAAAAAAAGCTTCTTTGTCATGCGGTTGAAGCCGAACTTCTCTTCGATCACGAAATGCCGGATGTAATCGAAAGGCAGATCCACCACGCTCGTGATCGCCACCACAATAGCCACCAGCGCCATCTGCCCTATATAGCCGCGGCCGAGCCAGCCGGTGACGGCCAGATCGATTTGCTGAATACCGCCGAGCAGCGTCAGCGCAATCAGCAACGCCGCGCTCACCACGACTTCGACCATTGTCAGGCGCGTGCGCTCGACAGTGTAGTCGGCGGCACGCTGGTGAGCGGCGAGCGGAATGGTTTGCAGGAACTGCGGCGGCACCTGCCTGCGATGCGCGGCGACGTGCCGGATCTGGCGCGACGCAAGCCACAGCTTGGTGCCGACCATGCCGACCAGCGCCACGACAAACACGACCGAGAACGCGAGATTGATATTGGACATCAGCGGAAATCCGATTGAAATATGCGCGATTGAATTATGCGAGAATTATAGGTTCTTGGCCGTCACAGCGCGCATGGCTTATTGCGCGTTAGCCGAACGGCCGGGTCCTGCAAATCCCTAAGCGCCGTTCCCGGCGCCAAACCCATCCAGGTTGCCCTCCCATGGCCGATTCCGTGCTCGATTCCTCTTCTTCCGCCAGCTCGTCCGAACTCGTTCGCAGCGACATGAACCTTGTCTGGCTCGACATGGAAATGACGGGCCTCGAACCCGATAACGACCGCATTATAGAAATCGCGGTCGTCGTGACGAATTCAACGCTCGATAAACTCGTGGAAGGTCCGGTGCTCGCGATTCACCAGGACGAAACGGTGCTCGGCAAGATGGATGAATGGAACCGCAACACGCATGGCCGCTCGGGGCTGACCGAACGCGTGAAGGCGTCGACGGTGGATGAAGCCGAAGCCACGCGGCAAATCCGCGAATTCCTCGGCCAGTACGTCCCGCCGGGCAAGTCGCCGATGTGCGGCAATTCCATCTGCCAGGATCGCCGTTTCATGGCCCGGTGGATGCCGGAACTTGAAACGTTCTTCCATTACCGCAACCTCGACGTCAGCACGCTCAAGGAATTGTGCCGCCGCTGGCAGCCGGCCATCTATAAGGGTTTCCAGAAGCGCGCAATGCACACGGCGCTCGCCGATATCCACGAATCCATCGACGAACTCAAGTACTACCGCGAGCATTTCCTGATTCCGTCAGCGACCGGCGGAACCGGCGAAACCGGAACGGCTTGAAGCGCAAGGCCGGACGTTTTAAGTCTTCGTCGGCCTGATCGCGTTCTTCGGGCGGAACGCGGCGACCACTTCGGGCCGCGTTTCCATATACGGCCCACCGATCAGATCAATGCAGTACGGAATTGCCGCGAAGATTCCTGGCACTTTCGGCTTGCCATCCGCGTCGCGCAGACCTTCCAGCGTCTCGCGAATCGATTTCGGCTGGCCGGGCAAATTCACAATCAACGCCGCGTGATCCGCCGTTTCACGAATCACAGCCACCTGGCGCGACAAGATTGCCGTAGGTACGAAGTTCAGGCTGATCTGGCGCATTTGCTCGCCGAAACCGGACATCGGCTTGGTCGCAACCGCCAGCGTGGCCTCCGGCGTTACATCGCGGCGCGACGGGCCCGTTCCGCCTGTTGTCAGGATCAGGTCGCAGCCGGTTTCATCGACTAGTTCCGTGAGCGTGGCCGAAATGGTGGCCGCGTCGTCGTGAATCAGGCGTGTTTCGGCGCGCCACGGCGAACTGAGCGCGCTCGCGAGCCATTCCTGCAGCGAGGGAATGCCCTTGTCCTCATACACGCCCTGCGACGCGCGATCGCTGATCGATACCAGTCCAATCAGCAATTCGTCGGGATGATCACGCTTTGTAGCCATCGTCGTCGTCTCGTTGCGGGAATTCGATTTCATTGCCGTCTTCCGCCTCGGCCGCGCTTTCATCTTCTTCGTCCACGCCCGCCGCGGTCTTGATCCACTGGAACAGTTCGCGGAAATAGCGCGGCGGCTTGCTCTGCTCGCGTTCCTTGCGGGCGTTGCGAATCAGCGTGCGGCCTTCCTGCGGATCGACACCGGGATGCTGGCGGATGAAATCGGTGAGGGCAGAGTCGTCGGCGAGCAGCTTTTCGCGCGTGTGTTCGATCCAGTGGAGCTTCGCCGTTTCCGCGCGATTGACGCCGCGATACGTATCGAGCGCCGTGCGCAGTGCTGCCGTTTCTTCGTCGGTGAGCGAGCGCATTACGCGGCCGACGTATTGCACCTGACGGCGCTTGCCTTCGTGATCTGTGATCTTTCGTGCGTCGCGAACGGCGTCGTCGAGCTTTTCAGGCATGGGCATGCGCTTGAGCGCATCTTTTGGCAGTTCGATCAACGCGACCCCGAGCACTTGCAGCGCAAGCATGTCCCGTTTGAGCTGGGATTTACTCGGACGGTCGTAACCGTGCTCGCTGCCATCCTGTTCGGTGGCGACGGCCGGATTTATGGGTTGCGTGCGGGTTTTACGGTTCATCGCGGTATTGTACTTGTTCGACGCGGCCCACTGGGCGCCCGAGCGAGGCGCCACCCGAGTACCGCGCGCAAGGGGAGCGAAACCAAACCCCTCTGGACTTGCTATGATCCTGCGATACACGGAAGCACTCATGGCGAGCACCGCGCCGGCAAGATTTTTCCGGCGCTACCGCTACCGAACCCTTCCGCAACTCGAGCAACCCACAGGCAGACAAAAATGGCAGCAGACATGGACGTGAGGCAACGCTTTTTCCCGCACACCCAGGACGAGCTGAAGGAAATTGCGTCCGATATCCTGCGGCATGCAAAAGAACTCGGCGGAACCGACGCCGCCACTGAAATCTCGGAAGGCGATGGCCTTTCGGTCAGCGTGCGTCGCGGCGAGGTGGAAACCATCGAGCACAATCGCGACAAAATGGTCGGCGTCACGGTGTTCATCGGCAATAAGCGTGGTAACGCGAGCACTTCGGATTTCACGCGCGCCGCGTTGAAAGACACCGTGGCCGCGGCCTACAACATCGCCCGCTTCACGGCCGAAGACAGCGCTGCCGGCCTGGCCGAAGCGGAACTGCTCGAAATGGCGCCGCGGGATCTGGATCTCTACCATCCGTGGGACATCAACGCCGAAGAAGCGGCCGACCTCGCGCGCCGTGCAGAAGACGCGGCTTTTGCCGTCGATAAACGCATCCAGAATTCGGAAGGCGCAAGCGTTTCGGCGCAACATTCGCAGTTCGTGCTTGCTACGTCGCGCGGTTTCATGGGCGGCTATCCGTTTTCACGGCATTACGTGGCGTGCGCGCCTATTGCGGGCTCGGGGCGCGACATGCAGCGCGACGACTGGTACACGTCGAAGAGAAATGCCGCCGATCTCGCCGACCCCGAAGCAATCGGCCGATACGCCGCGCATCGTGCGCTGGCGAGATTGGGCGCGCGCAGTCTCGATACGCGCAAATGCCGCGTGATGTTCGAAGCGCCGCTCGCGGCGGGCATCCTGGGTGCGTTCGTGCAGGCTGTCAGCGGTGGCGCGCTGTATCGGAAGACGTCGTTTTTGGTCGATAGCCTCGGCAAACCCGTTTTCGCGCCGCATGTCCAGGTGGTCGAGGACCCGCACGTGAAGGGCGGAATGGGCAGCGCCCCATTCGACGAGGAAGGCGTGCGCACGCAGCGCCGCAACGTGGTCGAGGATGGCGTGGTGCAGGGTTATTTCCTTTCGACCTACTCGGCGCGCAAGCTCGGCATGAAAACCACGGGTAACGCGGGCGGTTCGCACAATCTTTCGCTGCGCAGTTCGCTGACAAAACCGGGCGATGACTTCGAGGAAATGCTCAAGAAGCTCGGTACGGGCCTGTTGCTTACCGAACTGATGGGGCAGGGCGTGAACTACGTGACGGGCGACTATTCGCGCGGTGCATCGGGATTCTGGGTGGAGAACGGCAAGATCCAGTATCCGGTCGAGGAAATCACGGTGGCGAGCACGCTGCAGGAGATGTTCCGGCGCATCGAGGCAATCGGTGCGGATACGGTCGTGCGCGGGAACAAGGAAATTGGCTCTGTGCTGATCGAAAAGATGACGATTGCAGGACAGTAAAAGCCGAGGAGCGCTGCCAGAGTCAAAGCCCGGGGAACGGATACGTTGCCGGGCTTTTTGTCGCTTGGTAGCCTGTCAGGCGCGCCGCTCGTATGTCACGAACGAATAGTGGAAATCATTCGGCGCGGCCGCGTGATGCGTCTCGCGCGAACGCTCTTCCCAGATGTGTGGATCGGGGGCCTCGATCGAGATATCGCCTTCGAAATCCGCATCGATCTCGGTCACGATGAGCTTCTGAGCAAACTGCCAGCCTTCGCGGAACAGTTGCGCGCCACCGATCAGGAACACTTCCTTCGCGTCGTCGCGCGCGGCTATTTCCAGCGCGCCGGACAGGCCTGTGACCGTGTCGCAGCCATCGAAACGGCGCCCGGCGTCGCGCGTCACCACAATGTTGCGCCTTCCCGGCAGAACACGGCCGATGGATTCGTGAGTCTTGCGGCCCATGACAATCGGCGCGCCCATTGTGGTGCGTTTGAAGAACGCCAGATCTTCGGGCAGGCGCCAGGGTAGTTGGTTGTCGCGTCCGATCACGCCATTGCGCGCACGGGCGACGATCAGTGTGAGCGTCGTCATGGTAATGAACCCTACAGCGTTGAGATAAATCAAGCCGCAGATTCTACCCGACGCTCCTGCTCCGGCGCGCTCGTCAAACGCGCCGAAAATTGAGTCCTGGCCGCCTATTGCGTAGTGTGCGCCTCTGTGTTTGCGACCTCGCCGGGCGTGGAATGCACCGCTGTGTTGTCATTGGGAACCGGCGATGGCAATGGCGGCGCGATCTCATCCCAGAGCGTGACGCTGTTTGGTGTTTGCGTGAGCACGGGCGTCCATTCGTCTGTCACCGAGACCTTCGCAAGCGCGTCGTCATCCTGTTCCATAAACGACGCAGGCTGGTCAAAACGAACAGGTGCCGAACCGGCTTGCGCCGTTGCGAAAACTTGAATAATGTTCTCAACCGATGCACCGCCGCTTTCACCGGGTTTCTCTATAAGTTGTTCCACAGAGATGGCTGGCGGATTAGTCCGTACCGCTAATGTTTCAAATCCGGACAATCGCAGCATAAACCCAGATTCAAACAAGGGGGTAATCGTCGGGGAATGATTCATACTATTCTGCGCGCAAACGTTGCCGCTTGAACTTCCCAGTACAATCCACGCCGTCGCCGCCGCGGCAAACCGTTGCGGAATGGCGTTTTTTCCGTATCTGACGGCGGTGCTGGCAATTTCCATGGCGAATCTCCGTGATTCGCTTTTATTAGCGAGACATATGCCATCCACCGCATTCGCCCAACCTAATTGAGCTGGACGAAAATTCTCTGACAACGCAATAAAAAAACCGCTGAAAATGTTTCACCGTTGAAACGAAACGCGATTGACGCGCATTTTTACCAGGAAGCGTGTAAATGATATTGTCTTATTTAATGTATTTGCAAACCGCTTATTAAAACAGATCACCGTATTGAATCGCATACGGCATTGCTTCAGCAACGAGATGGCAGACATTGTTGCGGATATTTGTTTTCGAAGTATTCGCTTTATAGTAGTCTCTCAAAAACAGCAGTAGAAACAAAACAGGTTCGTTTATGAACCGCGCGACAGCACTCGTCGCTTCCGGGGTTTCACCGTTTGCAGTTTTCCGAATGACCGTTCGCTAGAAGTACGCGAGTCTTCGACGTCTGCAACGTGATCGAGGGCATTTACCGGCGCGACCTTTTCAACGACCGTTGACGAAAGGATCAGAACAATGGAAGTCGCTCGGCGGCAATTAATCTATGTGACTCGTGACCCTAGTGCGCCCTTGTGCGCCCGGTTCGAGGAAAGGGGCTGGCACATCGAGGTGGTTTCCAACGCCAAGGATGCACGCCGGTGGCTTCGCAACGATCTTGCAACTGGTGGTTTGCTGGATTTATCCAGCAACTTTGAAGCGCATGAACTGGCGGCGCTGGAAGCGTCGCTGACGCTCACCAATGTTGGCTGGGTCGCGGCAACCGTGACAGGCCAGCTCGAGGACGCGGCCGTTCGCAGGCTGATTCGCGACTACTGCTTCGACTACGTGACGTTGCCAACATCGAATGACCGTGTGGTGGATGCGGTTGGCCATGCTTATGGCATGGTGGCCTTGCACGAAAACGCATCGAACGATTCACGCGACGGTCGCGCGGAAGGCGAAATGGTCGGCTCCTGCGACGCCATGCTCAGCCTGTTCCGCTCCATCCGCAAGGTCGCCATGACCGACGCTCCGGTCTTCATCTCCGGCGAATCCGGCACGGGCAAGGAACTGACCGCGGTTGCCATCCACGAACGTTCCGCCCGGCGCGAACAGCCGTTTGTTGCGATCAATTGTGGCGCCATCCCCGCGCATCT
This sequence comes from Caballeronia sordidicola, assembly GCF_001544455.2. Classification (GTDB taxonomy): domain Bacteria; phylum Pseudomonadota; class Gammaproteobacteria; order Burkholderiales; family Burkholderiaceae; genus Caballeronia; species Caballeronia sordidicola. The sequence goes on along the minus strand of NZ_FCOC02000007.1, from coordinate 152,488 downwards.
CCTGCAATCGGAACTGTTCGGTTACGAGCGCGGTGCCTTTACTGGCGCGAACCAGCGCAAGATCGGGCGTGTGGAAGCGGCCAATGGCGGCACGCTGTTCCTCGATGAAATCGGCGACTTGCCGCTCGAAAGCCAGGCGAGCCTGCTGCGTTTCCTGCAGGAGCGCAAGGTCGAGCGGCTGGGCGGACACGGCTCCACGCCCGTCGATGTACGCATCATCTCGGCCACGCACGTGGACATGCAGACGGCCATGATCGAAGGGCGGTTTCGCGCCGACCTGTATCACCGTTTATGCGTGCTGCAAATCGATGAACCGCCGCTGCGGGCGCGCGGCAAGGACATCGAATTGCTGGCGAAACACATGCTGGACCGCTTCAAGAAGGACGCGAGCCGGCGTCTTCGCGGTTTCGCGCCCGATGCTATCGCTGCAATTCACAACTACGGCTGGCCCGGCAACGTGCGTGAGCTGATCAACCGCGTGCGTCGTGCCATTGTGATGTCCGAAGGGCGGCAGATCAGCGCGCGCGACCTCGAACTGGGCGAGTACGTGGAAGTTGCGCCGGTGTCGCTTGCACAAGCGCGCGAGGCGGCGGAGCGGCAGGCGATTGAGCTCGCGTTGCTGCGCCATCGGGGCCGTCTTGGCGACGCCGCGCAGGAACTTGGCATTTCGCGCGTCACGCTCTACAGGTTGCTCAGCGCGCATGGCATGCGCCATATCGAAGTCGATGCACCCACGGAACATGTCACGCGCGGCTGAATATCTAGCCGCGCGTGACGGCCGCCGGCCGGCTGATTTCATCTAAGTTCGCCAAAACCCGCGGGTTCGCCCGAACCACCGCGGATCGCACATATTTAACCCCCGCAAAACGCCTCTGCACCTCTGCCTTCGGGCCTTGGTAAAATCGTGGTTTGGTTTTATCGGCGGCTGGATTCTTGTCATGCTCCACGGCATGGCGAGCGTGCGCAGCCCTCCACGCGCCGCGAAATCTTCAGCCAGAACAGGCAGACAGGCCACGGGCCACTTTTTAGCGAACTACCTTTCCATGATCCAGTATCAAGAACTGCTCAAAGACATTCTCGAGCGCGGCGCCCGGAAGATGGACAGGACCGGCACGGGGACGATCAGCACGTTTGGCCGGCAATTGCGGTTCGACCTGGCGGCGGGTTTTCCGATCGTGACGACCAAGCGCATTCACATGAAGAGCGTGGTCTATGAACTGCTGTGGTTCCTGAACGGCGACACCAACATCAAGTATCTGAACGACCACGGCGTGACGATCTGGGACGAATGGGCGGACGAGAACGGAAACCTGGGTCCGGTATACGGTCATCAATGGCGCTTCTGGCCAAAGAGCGACGGCACTTTGGTCGATCAGGTCAGCGGGCTCGTCCACCAGATCAAGACGCGCCCGAATTCACGGCGGCTGATGCTCACAGCGTTGAACGTGGCGGATTTCCCCGACGAATCCATGTCTCCCCTCGATAACGCCCGCGCCGGCCGGATGGCGCTCGCGCCATGTCATTGCCTCGCCCAGTTCTACGTGAACGACGGCAAGCTGAGTTGCCTGCTGTATTGCCGCAGTCAGGATGTGTTTCTGGGCACGCCGTTCAACATTGCGAGCTACGCGTTGCTCACACATATGCTTGCCCAGCAATGCGATCTGGATGTTGGCGAACTGGTGTGGACTGGCGGCGATTGCCATATCTACCTGAACCATCTGGAACAGGTAGACCTGCAATTGAGCCGCGAGCCGTATCCGCTGCCCAAGCTCAAACTGGCGAGAAAACCCGAGTCGATCTTCGATTATAAATACGAGGATTTCGAAATCGAAGGGTATCAATATCACCCGGGTATCAAGGCGCCTATCGCCATTTAAAGCGGCGATTTAAAGCGCCAAACTAAAAGCTGTGGTTTCAATGCGCTTTCCGGCGACCGGAAAGCGCAATCATCAAAACGTCAAGGCGTGACGATGTTGAACATCGAATCAAAGGTATCGAGAAGACCAAACAACTCGCTTACCTTTTGAATGTTTCCGCTGACTTTGTCGCTGGCGGCCTGCGTGCCACTCATCAGGAGCCTGGCGAACTCGTTCTTGCTCATGTTGAGCGTCGCGTCCGGGTTGGCCAGCGTGACACCTTCGGTATAGATCAAAGTGGAATTGCGCAGCTCGATGCCGTATTTCCTGCCATCGCCGAGATTCCAGTTGATGACCGCGTGCTTGCCATCAGCTTTCGGACCGTTGAGCCGGATCCCCATGTAGTCGAGCAGCATGTCAGGGCTCATTGCCGCGATGGAGTCGGGCGACGCCATGTTGATGCCCTTGCCCTTCGGCACGCCGTTGCGCAACTCGAACGCGCCCATCAGGTACTCATTGCGCCACGTCGGGTTCTCGGTCTGGTAACCGAGTTGTTCGAGCGCATCGGCTTCAAGATCCCGGGCTGCCTTGTTGGACGGATCCGCGAAAACGACCTTGTTCATTACGGTCGCGACCCAGCGGTAATCGCCTTTATCGAATGATTGAGTGGCCTTCGCGATCACGGCGTCGGCGCCGCCCATGAATTCCACGAAATGCTTCGACTCGTCTTCTGGCGGCAACGGATGCAGGTTCGCCGGATTCGAGTCATACCAGCCGAGGTAACGCTGGTAGATGCCCTTCGCGTTGTGATTCACGGAGCCGTAATAGCCGCGGTTGTACCACTTCTTGCCAATGCTGTCGGGCAACTGAACCTGATCCCCGATCTCCGTCATGGTGTAGCCGGCGTTCGCGAGACGCAGCGTCTGGTCATGCAGATACTTGAGCATGTCGCGCTGGTCGGCCATGTAGTTCACGACCTTTTGCTGACCCCATGTCGGCCAGTGATGCTGCGCGATCACCACGTCCGTGCGGTCGCCGTAGCGCAGAATGGCTTCGTTGATGGTTTTCCACCATTGCACCGTGTCACGTACCTGCGCGCCGCGCAGCGTGTACAGGTTGTGCATGGTGTGCGTGGTGTCCTCAGCGGTATCCAGCAGCTTGAACTGCGGCATGTAGATCAGCATTTCGGACGGTGCTTCGGTGCCGGGCGCCATCTGGAACTCGAACTGAATGCCATCGATCACGCGGGTATCGCCGGTTTTTTCCACGGTGTCGTTCGGCGCGATCAAGCCGAGGTTGCCGCGTGAGGTGGTCTTGCCGAGCCCGGCGTCGATCTGCCCGCGCGCGCTCGCCGGCAGCATGGCGCCGTATTGATACAGGGAGCGCCGGCCCATTGCATTTCCTGCGTAGATGTTCTCCGCCACGGCTTCCTGCAGGAAGCCTGCCGGAGCGACGACCTTGACCTTGCCGCTCTTTGCATCGGCTTCGTCGATCACGCCCTTTACGCCGCCGTAATGATCCGCGTGGCTGTGCGTGTAGATCACGGCCACCACCGGCTTCTTCGGCCGATGCTGGAAATACAGGTCCAGCGCGGCGCGCGCGGCTTCCCGTGTTGTCAGCACGTCGATCAGGATGAGGCCCGTGTCGCCTTCGATGATCGTCATGTTCGCGAGATCGAGCCCGCGCACCTGATACACGCGGTCCGTTACCTTGAACAGGCCGGTGAACATGTTCAGTTGTGCGATGCGCCACAAGCTCGGATTGACCGTGTCGGGCGCGTCGCCTTTCAGGAACGCGTACTTGTTCAGGTCCCAGCTCGTGCCGCCGGCGTCGGTCTGGAACGTGCCGGATGCAAGCGTGCCCATGAAGCCGCGCTGCGCGTCTTCGAAGTCGCTTTTATCGGCGAAAGGAAGTTGCTGGTAGGTCGCGAGGTTGTCTTGCCGGGTGATGGCCGTGGCGTCCTTGGCAGGCGCAAACGCGGCCTGCTGTGCAAGCGCGAACGGTGCGGCAAGCACGCTGAGCGCTGCGAGCGCGGTGAGCGTGAGTCGATGCGGCGATACGATCATTGTTATTCTCCATTGAAGTGCGATGCCTGTTTCGGGTCCACGCCTGATCCGACGCAAGGCACGCCTTCGACTGGTTTCGTGTCTCCCATTCCCTATTCGATAAGCTGAACGCCGCGTACCTTCACATCACAGGCGAGTCAAAAACTTTACAGGCGAACCGAATTTTTGATTGTCATATTTGGTCGGTGCGCAACCGTCATGGAATGCGCCTGAAATTCAGCGCATGAGTCGTCCAATAGCTTTACGCGTTGCCAAGGACAGCCGCGAAATGCCGCTCGCCAGATGGCGTGACGCGCAGAATGCGCCTTCGGGACGTTGTTTCCAGCCAGCCATGTTGAGTACAAGCGTCGAGAAATGCCGCGCCCAGCGCGCCGCCGAGATGCGGCCGGCGCTCGCTCCAGTCGATGCATGTGCAAGCGAAGCGTCGCCGCCGCGCTTTTTGCGCCTTCAGATCGATGCCGAGTTGCGAGAATGCGTCGATTCCTTTCGCCGTTGCATCGAGCGTGGCGGGTCCGGCCCGCGTGGACCCGGATGTGCTCGCCAACGATCCTCCCGGCACGACCTCCAGCCAGTTCGATGTCAGCATCCGGTCGAACAATCGAACAGCCAGCTCGCCGGCGAGATGGTCATAACAGGTTCGCGCATAGCGCATGTCGAGCGGCACGGCCGACGCGCGTCGTGGCGTCTGGGCGGGAGGCAGTGCCGGTTCGCGCAACGGCGCGCTCGCCTGCGCAAGATTGGCGAGGGCTTCGATTGCCATCGCAATGTCGGGCGTGGCGATTCGATAGTAACGATGCCGTCCGCTGACCTCGAGCGCGAGCAGACCGCTTTCGATGAGCCGCGCGAAATGCCCGCTCGCCGCCGATGGCGATATGCCGGCAATCATGGTCAGTTCACCGGCGGGGCGCGCGGTGCCATCCATCAGCGCCCAGAGCATGGCGGCGCGTCCCGGGTCCGCGAGCAGCGCACCAATGCGCGATAAGCCGGGAAACGGGCGTGCATCGTCGTGATTGAGAGTCATGAAAACCTCCTTCGATTGACACTACTTTAAACGCATGGCGCACGCGATGTTTCATCGGCAGATGAAATATGAATGCAGAGCCTGCAGCAACGCCGAGCGCCGTCGAAGCGCCGCGCTAGAATGGGTATTTCGTGCTGGAATGCGGTCATGCAGGGGATTTTTCATGCTGAAACTTGTGGTTGTGGCGCTGCTTGCAGCGGTGTGTGCCGGGTGTGCGGGGACGTCGGGCGGATCGTCGTCGGCGGGCGGGTCGAGCGGAATCACCATGTACGGTGTGATCGACGAAGGAATTTCGGTGCGCAAATAAGCGTTGACGACGCATCCACACGATATTGCCGCGGACGTGCCATCATTTTGAGACTCGTATAATTTGGCAATTCCACTTGACTGGCAGCTCCGCTGGGCGCGCCTTACATCCCCATGAACATTGCCGCGCCGCTTTCTTATTCAACCGATGCGCCCATCACCGACCGGTCCGAAACCACGTTTCGTTTCCTCGCCGAGCCGACGTCCGTCAATTTCGGCGGGAAGGTCCACGGCGGCGCGCTGATGAAATGGATGGACGAGACGGCCTACGCGTGCGCCGCAGTGTGGTCCGGACGTTATTGCGTCACTGTGAGCGTGGGCAATATCCGCTTTCGCCGGCCAATCCTGGTTGGCAATCTCGTGGAATTGCGGGCGCGGGTTGTCGCGACCGGACGTACGAGCATGCATTTGCATATATCGGTGCATGCAGGAGATCCGAAGAGCGGCGTCTTGCAGCAGACAACGGATTGCCTGATGGTATTCGTCGCCGTCGATGAACAGGGCAAGCCGGTCCCGGTCCCGTCCTTCGTGCCGCTAACCGACGAGCAGAAACGGCTGGCCAAATACGCGATGGACGTCAAGGACGCACTCGATGCCATCGTCGAACTGAAGCCGGAAGAGGTCGCCGCCGGCAAGGTTTGAACAGCGCTGAAGCGCGTGGGTATCGCCATCTATCCGGCTAATTAATTTGATAGCCAAAAGAAGCAAATAAGACCTTTCTCATTCATGAACGTGTGCGTTATTGGCATAGTTCGGCGCACCGTGTAATAGCCGCCTATCGGGCTAGAGCGCAACACCCAACATGAATGAGGAAACACCATGACCTGGACTGCCGGCTACAACAGCTCGGTTGCATACACGACCGGCTACTATCAGGAACAGAGTCCCAGCTTCCTGAACGCGTGTCTCGTGATGCAGCGCGTACAGCCGCCATCGCTCGAAAAATTCACATATTGCGAACTTGGCTTTGGCCAGGGACTGACTTCGCTGATCCTGGCTGCAACCCATCCCACCGGCGAGTTCTACGCCTGCGATTTCAACCCGTTGCACGTGTTGAACGCGTCATCCATACGCGACGAAGCACGCCTGCCGAACCTCACCTTGCTGGAAAACGGTTTCGGCGAGCTTGCAGAAGGCAAGGTCGACCTGCCTTTGTTCGACTACATCACCTTGCACGGCATCATCTCGTGGGTATCGGACCAGACTCGCGCCCAGATCATGCAGTTCCTCACGCGTTACCTGAAACCGGGCGGCGTGGTTCAGGTGAGCTATAACGCAATGGTCGGTTGCGCGCAGATCATGCCGCTGCAACGGCTGCTGACGCTCGGAGCGGGAAAAACCGGCGGCTGGTCAAAGGCCAACGAACTGGTGACGAAGGTGAAGGGCCTGGAAGCATTGCACTTCTTGCGCAACCCTGACTCGCGGGGCCGCGCGGAAAATTTCGATAACCAGGACAAAAACTATCTCATTCATGAGTATTTGCATGAGAAATGGACGCCGTTTCACTTTACCGATATCGCTCGGGAAATGACCGAGGCGAAGCTGAGTTTTGCGGGTAGCGCGCGTTTTTCCCATATGACTCCGGTTGCGTGGCTGACGGACAGCCAGCGCGAAATGCTGGAAACGCTCACCGATCCTTTGGAAGCCGAAGAAGTGCGCGATTACTTCGTGAACCGGGCATTCCGCTCGGATATCTTCGTGCGAGGCAAGGCGCCGCTTTCCGATGCCCGCCTGCGCGAGCAGGCGCAACACGTTTATCTGTGGGGTAACTCGTCTGCGGCCTATAAGCCCGAGGCGAGCCTGGAACACGCCACGATCACTCGCGCCGACAGTCACCACAAGCCATTGTTCGATTTGCTGCGCCGCTCGGAAACGACGCTCGCCCAAGTCTTTGACTCGCCCGAGTTCGCAGGGCTTTCGCTTGACGCGATTCTGGGTCTGCTGCGCCTCTCGATTGCCGTTGGCGAGACGGCCGTGCGTTACGGCGCGGAACAACCGCGCGTTGCGGCGGATCGGCTCAACGCTGTTTTGCTATCGCGAGTCGAGCGCGGGGAAGTGTGGGGCGCGTTGGCTTCGGTCCGGCAAGGCGGCGGAGCGGGTATCAGCACGCTTGATCAGTTGATATTCGCAACACTCAATGAAAAGACCGATCCGCAAAAAGCGCTCGCCAAGGATACCAAGGAACTGGTCGCACGCCTGAAGCGCTCAATGGTTGCGACGGGCCTGAAACTGCGCATTGGCGACGTTGAGGTGGCCGACAAAGACATTGATAAACGTCTCGGTCATATTTTCGAGGATTCCGGCAAGAAGCTTCTTGCGCATGCGGTGGAACTGGGTTTCATGGCAGCACGATAGATTCATTGCACGAAGATGGCAGCGGTTAAGTACGATCAACCGCTGCCATTTCACTTTTACTTCTTTCCGACCATATCTTCTGGCTTCACCCACTCGTCGAACTCGGCTTCCGTCACATAGCCAAGCTTGAGCGCCGACGCTTTCAGCGTCGTTCCTTCCTTATGTGCCTGCTTCGCGATCTTCGCGGCCTTGTCGTAGCCAATATGCGGGTTCAACGCCGTCACGAGCATCAGCGATTCATTCAGCAAACTTTCTATACGCGGCTTGTTCGGCTCGATGCCAACCGCGCAGTTATCATTGAAGCTTTGCGCGCCGTCGGCGAGAAGACGCACCGATTGCAGCACGTTGTGGGCGATCATCGGGCGAAACACGTTCAATTCGAAATTGCCGCTCGCGCCGCCGAAATTCACCGCGACGTCATTGCCAAACACCTGGCAGCACAGCATGGTGACTGCTTCGGATTGCGTTGGATTCACCTTACCCGGCATGATCGAGCTGCCCGGTTCGTTTTCCGGAATCGACAACTCGCCCAGCCCGCAACGCGGTCCGCTCGAAAGCCAGCGGATGTCGTTGGCGATCTTCATCAAACCGGCAGCAATGGTCTTGAGCGCGCCGTGCGCGAACACGAGCGCGTCGGCGGCGGCCATCACTTCGAACTTGTTCGGCGCGGTTTCGAACGGCAGGCCCGTAAGCTTGCCGATCGCGTTCGCGACCTTCACCGCGAATTCGGGATGCGCGTTCAAGCCCGTGCCGACCGCAGTGCCGCCAAGCGCCAGTTGATACAGATGCGGCAAGGTGGATTCGACATGCCGGATGCCTTGATCGAGTTGCGCGACATAGCCGGAGAATTCCTGTCCTAACGTGAGCGGCGTTGCGTCCTGCAAATGCGTGCGGCCAATCTTCACGATCGAATCGAAGTCCTTCGATTTTTTATCGAGCGTGGCGCGCAGCGTCTTGAGCGACGGCACCAGATGCTTGACGATCGCCACGGCCGCGGCAATGTGCATGGCGGTCGGAAACACATCGTTCGATGATTGCCCGCGATTCACGTCGTCGTTCGGATGCACCTTGCGGGCTTCGCCGCGCTCACCGCCCATCAGTTCGCTCGCACGATTCGCGATCACCTCGTTGAGATTCATGTTCGTCTGCGTGCCGGAGCCCGTTTGCCACACGGCAAGCGGAAATTCATCGGAATGCTTGCCCGCGAGAATTTCGTCGGCGGCCGCGATGATTGCCTGCGCCTTGTCGGCGGCGAGCACTTTCAGTTCGGCGTTCACTTCTGCCGAAGCACGCTTGACGATGGCAAGCGCATCGATCAGTTCGGGCGATTGCTTTTCGCTCGATATCTTGAAGTTTTGCAACGAGCGCTGCGTCTGCGCGCCCCAAAGCTTGTCGTTCGGCACGGCGATCTCGCCGAAAGTGTCTTTCTCGAGTCTTGCGTTGTCCGTCATGACTGCTTGCTCCTTCAGGTTCGGTTTTGAATCGGGTCCCGGGCTGAGCGCCTGGCGTCAGCACGAACCCTCATTGCGAAAGGGCCTGCACAATCGGAAATCCACACGCTCAAAGTTGCGAATCGACGGGCAGCAACATGAACAAACCCGTCAGCAGATTCCGGTACAGCCCGGCTTGCGGATCGAAGTTATACGTGCGCACCTGGCCATTTTCTTCGGTGGTCCAGATAAGCGGTGACATTGGCGAGCCGGTGTTCCTCAAGCCTGCCAGTACTGCGGGGGATGCGAGCTCCACACGATACGCCGTTGCCGGCGCAATGCCGCGATCGAACAATTCGGCGGCCGCGCCGGCAATCTGTTTGTTGTACACGATCAGCACGAGTTCCGTGTTGAGGGACGCCGAGCGCGGATCGAGGTTCATGGAACCGATTACAAGGATACTGCGATCGATCACGTATGCCTTGGCATGAAGGCTCGCGCGCGATTGCGATCCGAACAGGCCCGCGCGCGGCTGCCCGGCGCCTTCGGCAATCACGGGCTTCAACTCGTACAGATCGACGCCGGCCTTGAGCATCGGCACGCGATACGGCGCATAACCTGCCTGGACGGCGACGGCGTCCGTTGCAGCCAGCGAATTGGTCAGGATTTCGACCTTCACGCCTTTTCCGGTGATTGCGGCGAGGGCTTTCACGCCCTCGTCATGCGGCACGAAATAGGGCGAGACGATCAGGACGCCGCTCCGCGCCTCGTTCGAGAGTTCGATGAGGCGGTCCAGCGGCGGGCTCTTGTAGTCCGGATCGGGATGCTCGATCTTGATCGGCGAATCGGCCTTGAATTCCGTGCGCGCCCACGTGAGGCCAAGGCTTTCCTGCGTAATCTGCTGGGAAAGCGGCGTGGCGTTGAGCGGCTTTGCGTTCAGCGGATCGGCCTGGTCCTTCCAGTGCTGGCGCAGGTCGGCGCGGGTTTTATCGAGATCGGCGGGATCGAATTTCTGCTTGTTCAGCGCGCGCAGCGGATACGCAATCGAGCTGTTCCAATAGTCGTCAAAGCTCGCCGATATCTCGTGCGTCACCGGCCCTGCAACGAACGCGTCGAGATCGCGAAACTGGATGGTCGGACTCGCGCTGAAATATTCGTCGCCCAGATTGCGGCCGCCGATGATCGCGATCTGGTTGTCGGAGATCATCGCCTTGTTGTGCATGCGGCGCGTGAAGTGATCGACGTTCGTCAGCAGGTTGCGGGTGCGCTCGCCAAAACTTCGGGTGGCGCTGCCGAACGGATTGAAAACGCGGATATCGATGTTGTCGTGCGAATTCAGCGCCGCCATGATCTGGTCGATGTCCTTGAAATTCAGGTCATCGACCAGCATGCGCACTTTTACGCCGCGATCCGCCGCGTAAAGCGCCGCGCCGAGCAGCAGCTTGCCCGTGTTGTCTTCTTCCGCGATGTAGTACTGCATGTCGAGCGTTTTCGTCGCGGCGCGCGCCAGCGCGATGCGCGCCTGCAGCGCCTCGGTGCCGGTCGGCAGCAGGAGGACGCCGGATTCGCCAGGATGCGCGGCCTCCTTGGGCGCGAGCGCGGCGCGCAGGGGTGTCTCGGCGGTGGCTGAGAGCGCGTGCGTGACCGGATGATCGAATGCGGTGGCTGGCGGGCGCGTGGCGCAGGCCGTGAGCACGAGCGCGGTCAGGGCGACTGCGGCGAGCCGGATACCGCGGGACACAGCGCTTGAACCGGTCGCTTTGGAACCGGCCGTATCGGGTTGTTGGCCTTTCAGGGCGGGGATATTCAATGACTGCATGCTGCTGTCCGACACGTCCATTTCTCTTCTTTCCCGAGCGATTTTTATGATCCGATGGCGCTTTGGACGCGCCTTCCTTGTCGTTCTCACGGCAGGATCTCGTTTGAACGCCCGAGGATCACGCGAGCACATTTTATGGGAAATCGGGTACGGACACGCGGAACGGTTCGATTGGAGAAAAAACGACGTGGAAGGCGTTGCTGATCGCTCGGGCGAAAAAAAGCCCGCTTCAACGAAGCGGGCCTAATACCCCTGTTACTGGATGAGTCTCAAGGAGACGGTTTGATCGTATCCGCGGATTGCTCCGATTCCAACCAACAATGCCTGCTTAACTTATTCGGCCTCATGGGGCTCATGCCGTATGGCGCGACGTTTCCCCGGTTTCTCCAGTGGCCGGCAACGTGCCGCCGGCGATAAGCCGCCGGCTCATCCGGTCGAAGCGGAAGGTCATCAGCGCGGCCACGCTCGCGAGTCCCGCCGCGAGTCCCCACCACAGGCCTTTTGTCCCGCCGCCGAAATGAAACGCCAGCAGGTAGCCCGTAGGGAAACCGATGCCCCAGTAGCCAAACGCGGCGGCGAGCATGGGCACGCGCGTATCTTTCAGCCCGCGCAGCACGCCGGAGGCTACCGTCTGCATGCCATCGACAATCTGGAACACCGCCGCCACGCCGAGCAGCGACGCCGCCAGCGCGACCGTCTGGGCATTCTTCGGGTCATCGAGATGCAGATACAGCCCCACGATCGCGTGCGGCGCCAGCACCAGCACGCAGCCCGACAGCGCCATGAACGCCACGCCGAGCGCCAGCGCGACGAAGCCCGCATGACGCGCGGCCACCGGCACGCCCGCGCCGATCCAGTACCCCACGCGCACGTTCGCCGCCTGCCCGATAGCCAGCGGCACCATGAAGGCCACCGACGCCACGTTCAGCGCGATCTGGTGCGCCGCGAGCGGTGCTTCGCCGAGCGTGCCCACGGTCATGCCGGTGGCAAGAAACAGCATCGATTCAACGCCGTAGGTGATCGCGACCGGCCAGCCGATGCCGAACAGTTCGCCCATCAACGGCAGGCGCGGGCGCGACGCGGCGACAAAATGCTTGTATCGCGCACGCAGATGCAGGAAGGCGACCAGCGTCAGCGCGGTTCCCCAGACGGTGATGGTGGTCGCGACCGCCGAGCCGAGAAAGCCGATCTCCGGCAAGCCGTACGCGCCATGGATCAGGCCATAGTTGAGAAACCCGTTCACGAACACGCCGCCAATCGATACCCACAACAGCCGCTTCGCCGCCCCGATAGCCGGCAGGAACGCGCGCATCATGCCGATCCCGATCAGGCTGCCCGGCGCGCCCCAGCGCAGCACCGCGCAATACTCGCCGACGTTTTTCGCCAGCATCACGGGCTCGTGGAACGCGAGCAGGATCGGCTCCGCGAAGCTCATCAGCAGGAACGCCGGAATGGCGAGCAGCAGCGACAGCACGAAGCCCGTCCAGTAGATGTTCGGCACAAGGTGATCGTTGTTCGCGCCGCGCGCGTGCGAAACGGACACGCTCACCGATGTCAGCACGCCCTGCAGCAGCACGACCACGACAAAAAACAGGTTCGCGCCCAGCCCACCGGCGGCGAGCGAATCGGGTCCGAGCGATCCAAGCAGGATGGTGTCGGTTACGCCCATCGCCATTTGCGAAAGTTGCGAGATGGCGAGCGGCGCGGCGAGCCTGGCGGTATCGGCGGCATGACGGGAGAGGCTTGGCGGCGCGTCGCCGCGATTTATTCTGGTTGGCATGACAGGAAATCAGAAGCTCGCACCGGCGCATGTAGCAAGAAAACGGCGCAAAAACGGTAACGGGCGATGCGCGGGCCGTTTTTGGCCCTGCATCGCCCGCTCGTTCCGGCCGTACTTTGGTGCTCAGGCGCGCATTGCGCTGAACCCGAAGCCGGCGAAAGAGAACGAAAGCCTTGTAGCTTATTGCTTGATCGAGCTCATGTCGATCACGAAGCGGTATTTCACGTCGCTCTTGAGCATCCGGTCATACGCGGTATTGATTTCGTCCATGCGGATCATTTCAATATCCGACGTAATTCCGTGCTTGCCGCAGAAATCGAGCATTTCCTGCGTTTCCTCGATACCGCCAATCAGCGAACCCGCGAGCGAGCGCCGCTTGAAAATCAGGTTGCCGATGGACGGCGACGGATGCGGATGTTCCGGCACGCCGACGAGCGTCATTGCGCCATCGCGCTTGAGCAGCGTGACAAACGCGTCGAGATCGTGGGATGCGGCGACGGTGTTCAGGATGTAGTCGAAGCTGTTGGCGTGCTTGGCCATCTGATCCGCGTCCTTCGAGATCACCACGTCATGCGCGCCCAGGCGCTTTGCATCTTCCACCTTGCTCTGCGACGTGGTGAACAGCACCACATGCGCGCCAAGCGCGGCCGCGATTTTCACGCCCATGTGTCCAAGGCCGCCCAATCCCACGATGCCGACCTTCTGCCCCGGCTGGATGTTCCAGTGGCGCAGCGGTGAATACGTCGTGATGCCGGCGCACAGGAGCGGCGCGACAGCGGCGAGTTCGAGGTTCTCGGGGATATGCAGCGTGAAGGCTTCGTCGACGACGATCTGGGTGGAATACCCGCCGTACGTCACGCCGCCCGTGTGTTTGTCGGGTGCGTTATACGTGCCGACGAACCCGCCCGGACCTTCGCAATATTGTTCGAGGCCTTCCTGGCAACTCGGACAGGTGCGGCAAGAATCGACCATGCAGCCGACGCCCGCCAGTTGCCCGACCTTGAACTTCGAGACTTCCGATCCGACTTCGACGACGCGGCCCACAATCTCATGGCCTGGAACGTTTGGGTACACCGTGCCGGCCCATTCGCTGCGCGCCGTGTGCAGATCCGAGTGGCACACGCCGCAGAACAGGATGTCGATACGCACGTCGTGCGCGGTGAGCTCGCGGCGTTCGAACTCGAAAGGGCTGAGCGGCGTGGTGGCGGAACGTGCGGCGTAAGCGTGGGTCTTGTACATGGAATGTGCTCCAGAGAGGGCAGAAAAGCGTCGGGCGAAATGCTTGGCCCGGACACAAATATTTAACGATTCAAACGGTTCAGTCAGCGGCCCGTTCGAAAGCCGCGAGCCTGTGAACCTTTGCATGTCCTGCGACCGAAATTCGTCGGGATGATGCGGGGCAGGGGCTGTGCCGGTCCTTGAGCGGACGCCACGCGTTGCAACAGAAGGAATGATTGCCGGAATGGAGCGCGCGGCCAGCCGATCTTCGGGTACTGCGCTGGTGTTGCGCGGATATAACGAAATCAGCCGCATGCATTCAATGATGCGGCCTTGATTAATTCTAAATCGACATGGGAAAACGTGCTTGAACGGCGGCCGGGTCACGCCTGGATGCTGCTTGAACGAGCCGTTGCGCAGTGCTGATTATCGCGCCTCCAACCCCGCCTTCCAACCCATGCCCATGTAAAACTTTGCCGCCGTCATGCGCGGGCTGCACCGGGCGCCGCGATCATGCCGGCTTGCGAATTTTGATCGTGGTGTCATCGATAAAAACCGTTTGGCCCGCGCGGATCTTGCGCGTTTTGCGCAACTCGATCTTGCCGTCGACCTTCACCTCGCCAGCGGCTACGCGCATCTTCGCGGAGCCGCCGCTGTCGGCGAGACCCATGATCTTGAGCAGATTGTGCAGTTCGACGTAATCGCCCGTGAGCGTGAATTCTAGGCGTGGCATGGAAGTTCTTCGCAGGTGAGACCCGGGTTGAGACCGGGCGGGGCGCACATCATAAACCAGCGGAAGACCGTAATTCCATTCAGCATTTCAGAACCGGGCACGCCATGTGCGACTGCAGCACTGTCCCGGTAAATCCGGCCGTTGCCTGCTTGACAATATGTCAGCAAATGAAACCTTCGGTAACAGTGACGGATTTCATCGAACCCGGCGGCTGGCATAGGGTCAATCGTATTACGTAGTCAGTTGTGAACAGAACGGGCGGTTGCAATGCGACTACCAGAAAGGTATCCAGGGCGGTCTCAGGACACGATTTACGCCGCCTGCGTTGCCACTGTCCCGGTAACAACAATCGTCAGAGAGGAATTGAATATGTCGCAAGTCAAGAAGATGCTGCTCGGTACTGCTTTTGTCGCTCTTGCAGGTTCCGCGTTCGCGCAGACCGCACAGCCGTCCGCCGCCGATGCTGGTGGCCAGACACCCGCCCAGGTGACGCCCGCGCCGCAAAATCTCACGGCTCCGGCGCCTACGGATCCACTCGTTCAGAAGCGCAATGCGAACGCTCAGGCCAATGCCGAGTACAAGGCATCGAAGAAGGCGTCCAAGCAGGAAATGAAGGCGACCAGCAAGGAAGCCAAGGAGCAATACAAGGAGCAAGTGCGCAACGCCAAGATCAACAAGAAAGCCGACAAGCAAACGGCCAATGACGAACTCAAGTCCGCCGAACCGAATGGCCCGCAGGACACGAACCTGCAGCACTAAGCGCAATGTATCGATGAACGCGGCCAGATTCATTGCGCCGCGTTTATAAAAAATAGAAGGAGAACATGATGACGCGGACCACACATCGTTTATTGGCTACCTTGCTTGCTGGCGCGTTTGCGACCGCTGCGACCGCATCGATAGCGCAAACCACCACCGAGCCCACGCACGCCGAAAAGAAGGCAGCAAAGAAGCAGGCTGACGCCGACAAGGATGCGAATGTCGCGCAAGCCAAGGCCGACAAGAAGAAGACCGAATCGCAATCCGAGGCGAACGAAGCCGCGGCTGATGCGAAGCTGAAGAGCGCAAAGAAAGCGGATTGATCTTTGCCCGGATGTTTTAGGCATTGGCATGGCCCGTCGAGCGCAAGCTCGGCGGGCCATTGTTTTTAAGGGCCAAAAGCGTTCCACAATCAAGCGCTTGCGTGAGCAGGTTGTATGGATATACAGTGTGCGTCACCCGTTTTTGTGATGACGCGCCGTGCTTTCGCCCATTCCCGTCCCTGCTGTCGAACCATCGCCGAAAGTAGAATCCGCCGTTCCGGATACGGCGCTTTATCTCGCCAAGCTCAACGAGGCCCAGCGCGAAGCCGTGGAATACGGAACCGATGTCAAGAATCCGGCTGGCGCGTTGCTCGTGATCGCGGGTGCGGGATCGGGCAAGACGAACACGCTTGCGCATCGTGTGGCGCACTTGCTGGTAAAGGGCGCCGATCCGCGCCGAATCCTGCTGCTGACTTTTTCGCGGCGCGCGGCCAGCGAAATGACGCGCCGGGTGACGCGCATTGCCACACATGCGCTTGGAAATCGCAGCGGGTTGGCACAGGGGCTCACTTGGTCGGGCACGTTTCACAGCGTGGGCGCGCGTTTGTTGCGCGACTACGCGGATCTGGTCGGACTGTCGCCGTCATTCACCATCAACGACCGTGAGGATTCCGCCGATCTGATGAACCTCGTGCGGCACGAACTGGGTTTATCGGCGAAGGAAAAGCGCTTTCCGGCCAAGTCCACGTGCTTTGCCATCTACTCGCGCGTGGTCAATACGGGTGCGCCGCTGGCGACCGTGCTCGACCAGGCGTTTCCGTGGTGCCGCGAATGGGAAGACGACCTGCGGCGTCTCTTCGCCGCCTACGTCCACGCGAAGCAGCAGCAAAGCGTGCTCGACTATGACGACCTGCTGCTCTACTGGTCGCATCTGGCGGCGGAGCCATCGGTGGCGGCTGATTTGTCGAGCCGTTTCGACTATGTGCTTGTCGATGAATACCAGGACACCAACAAGCTCCAGGCGTCCATCCTGCTTTCAATGAAACCCGATGGCCGCGGCCTGACCGTTGTCGGCGACGATGCGCAGTCCATCTACTCGTTTCGCGGCGCGACGGTGCGCAACATCCTCGATTTTCCGAATCACTTCGATCCGCCCGCCAAATGCGTGACGCTCGAGCGTAACTACCGCTCCACGCAGCCGATCCTGGCGGCATCGAATGCGGTGATCGGGCTCGCCACCGAGCGATACACAAAAAACCTCTGGACGGACAAGGCGTCGGCGCAACGGCCGCGCCTTGTTTCCGTCGCCGACGAAGCCGATCAGGCGCGCTATGTGGTCGAGCAGGTGCTCGAAGCGCGGGAAGGCGGCATGACGCTCAAGCAGCAAGCCGTGCTGTTCCGTGCCGCCCATCACAGCGCGGCGCTCGAAATCGAGCTCACGCGGCGCAACATTCCGTTCGTGAAGTTCGGCGGGTTGAAGTTCCTCGATTCCGTCCATGTAAAAGATATGTTGGCCGTATTGCGCTGGGCCGAGAACCCGCGGGACCGCGTTGCGGGATTTCGCGTGGTGCAGTTGCTGCCGGGTATCGGACCGGCCATCGCTGGACGCGTACTGGATCAGGTGGCGGAGCGCGGCGATACGTCAGCCGCGTTGGCGGCATTCGCGCCGCCACCACGCGCGAGTGAGGACTGGCCGGTCTTCGCCGGGTTGATGGCGAAGGTCTGCGCGCGGGAAAGCGGCTGGCCGGCAGAATTCGAGATGATCCGGCGCTGGTACGAACCGCATCTGGAACGCAATCACGAAGACGCGGCAATCCGCCATGGCGACGTGCTGCAGATGGAAAGCATTGCATCGACGTATCCCACGCGCGAGCGTTTCCTCACGGAACTCACACTCGATCCGCCCGATGCCACGAGCGACGAATCGGGTGTGCCGCTTATCGATGAAGACTATCTGATTCTCTCCACCATCCATTCCGCGAAGGGTCAGGAATGGAAGAACGTGTTTGTGCTCAACGGCGTGGACGGCTGCATTCCGTCGGACATGGGCACGGGCAGCGACGAGGAGATCGATGAAGAACGGCGGCTGTTATACGTCGCCATGACGCGGGCAAAAGAGGATCTGCACATTGTTACGCCGCAGCGGTTCTACGTGCACAACCAGACCGCCATGGGCGACCGTCACGTGTGGGCGGCGCGTACGCGTTTCATTCCCGCGCATCTGATGCCGCAATTCGAAGCGCGCGCGTGGCCGCACGTGCCGGAGCCTGCTGCGCCGACCGCCGCGGGATTGGCGGCAGCGGCGAAGGCGAAGCTGGACATTGCCGCGCGGCTGAAGAAGATGTGGGAATAGAAGGAAGCCGGCACCGCGCGGCTTAGTGCTCTGCCCGCGATGGCTTCGGCGCCTTGCGTTCCGGCGTGAAGATGGCGCGAAGCCAGTTGCCAAAGCGTGTAAAGCCGTCATACGGCTCTTCAACGAAGATCTCCGGCTTGAGCGATCGCAATTGCTCCAATACTTGCTGCGCTTCCTGCTTGGATATCGAACCATGAAACATCCCAAGCCTCAACAAACAGCGTAATTCTCCAAGCTTTTCGCGCGCCGTCGAACCCACGCTGTGCTCGGTTGCAATCCTCGTTTCATACACGCGCTGACGCAATGAATCGGCAAGACGCCACGCGGGCGTCTGCATCTTCTGCTCGAGATCCTGGATATCCGTTGCCGCCGACTTGATCTGCCCGGCGAGCGAATCGATTTGCGCCGGATCGCCTTTTGCCTCCGTCACGATCAAGGTCGCCCACGTGCGCGCGGCCTTCAGCAGATCGTCGGCCGACCAGTCCGAGCGCACCGCGAAGCCGAAACCGTGTTCCGCGGCCTGACGCATCATCATGTCCACTACGTCCGGAAACTCCTTGTCGAGCGCACGCTTGGCCCATGCGTACTGGCCGTTCTGCAACATCCGCTGGACTGCTTGCTCGGTGAGCGGCGTGGGGTTGTCGAGCAGTTTTGCGCGCAAGAAGTCTTCGAACGACGGCGTGACGAATTGCGGATCGAACTTGAGCGACAGGCGGATGAACGTATCGAAATCGCGGCGCAGCGCGGCGAGCGTTTCGTCTTTGAATGAAAGGGTGATCTGACCCATGGTGTGTCCCGGTTCGCGCGTCCCGCGCATCGACTGTTGAACGGGCGCGGAAAGACAGTTGGCGTCGCCATTAGAGCGATGGCCATTCGTCTTTATATCGGCGGCGAGGCGGGAAACTTTAGGGCGCTGGAGGAAACCGTCCAATCGCCGGCGTCACGCTACTTGACCGGGATGGTCGTGCCGGCCGGCATGGGCACGGCGGTCACGCTGTTCTTCGCGCTGCCGGTGGCAATCCGGTCGCTATACGTCAGATAGACCAGGGTATTGCGCTTGGCATCGACGACACGCACCACGTGCAAGGTCTTGAAGATAAACGACATGCGCTCCGAGAACACATCGGCTTTCTGCTTGAGCGGCGCGTCGATTTTGATCGGGCCGACCTGACGGCAGGCTATTGACGCTTCGGATGGATCTTCGGCAATGCCCAGCGTCCCCTTGACGCCACCCGTTCGCGCACGCGAGACATAGCAGGTGACGCCGGCAACGCCCGGGTCGTCGTACGCCTCGACCGTGACGCGGTCCGAACCGGTGAACCGGAAGTTCGTGTTCACGCTGGCGATTTCCTCGGCATGCAAACCAGGCATGACGAAGAGCGCCGCGAGCGACGCAAGTAGGGGGAGAGCGCGTTTCATCGGAATCCTTCGGGGTGGAAAAACAAAAAAGGCGTCGTATTGTAACGACGCCCTCGCTCCATCCGATTGAAATGCGTGCTCAGTGGAAGATCAGATACAGGATCACCAGCACGATCACCGGAACACCGAGCAGCCAACCAAGTAGATAAGGCATGTCTTCCTCCGTTAGATATCTGATTTGATGGATTCAGTATCCGTGAGAGGCCGCTGCGCTGATAGCCGCGCCTGTCCTATATGGTTGTAGGCGGGCTCCTATCGGACGCTCGTGGTGTATTGCGTGACCTGTCTGTAGCGCTCGTTCGGACGCAGGATGACGTCTTCAGCGCTGTCCATGTTGATCTGGTTGGGAAATCCGCCGGCTTCCAGGCACAACGCGCCATGCTTCCTGTAGATCACGCCTTGCTTGCCCGGTTCGCCTTCCAGATGATTGCTCGTGTAAAAGACGAGTCCGCGTTCAGTTGTCGATACAGTCAGTTCGCGCCCGCTTGCCGGATGGTAGACGCTTGCTGCGCGCTGCAATTCGGGCAACTCGGTCACCGCGCCGATTGAACGCAGCACATAACAATGATCGATCCCGCCATTCGCCAGCCTCACCTGCTCGTTATCCTGCGTATCGATTCGCGCTCCGACAGCAGCCGGCTTGCGGAAATCGAACGGGGTATCGGCGAGCTCTTCGAGCGTGGTCGGAATCGTGTTTTCATCGATGGCGAAAAACTGGTCCGCTGCGATTTCGATTTCGTGATCCGCAATGCTCGACGGTACGCCCGACAAGTTGAAATACGCGTGATTCGTGAGGTTGAGCGGCGTGGGCGCGTCGGTGAAGGCGTCGTAGGCGATCGTCAACTCGCCCGCCGCGCTGAACGTGTACGTGACCTGGACCGTGAGCGCACCGGGAAAACCGTTATCGCCATCGGGCGATTCCAGCCTGAGCACGAGCGATTCGTCCGTGTGCTTCGCTTGCCAGAGCCTGTAGCTAAAGCCCGTCGATCCGCCGTGCAGCGAGTTCGGCGGCTGGTTTGCTTCGAGCGGGTACTCGTGCCCGTCGAGTGAAAAGCGCGCGCCTGCAATGCGGTTCGCCCAGCGTCCAACGGTTGCGCCCATGTGGGCCGGACCTTGGGTGTAGGCGGCGGGTGTGTCGTGGCCGAGGAGGATATCGGCGAGACGGCCGTCACGATCCGGCGCGAACCACGAGACGAGCGCCGCGCCCAGATTCGTGACCGAGACCCGCAAGCCGTTGTCGTGGCTGAGTGTGTGGAGCTCGACGGACGTGCCGTCCGGAAGGTCGCCCCAATGGGCGCTCGATATGTTCATTGCGTGGTCTCCGGGTTATGGTTTTTTGCGGATTGGCGAGGCGCTTCGGGCTTGAGCGGCCTGTCACGATACAGCGTGCGCACATAGTCCAGATGCGCGCCCGCAGCGTCGCGGGCGCGTTGCGAATCGCGGGCGATGATGGCGTCGAAAATGGCCTGATGTTGCGCGAGCAGATCCGCTTCGACCTGATCGTCGTAATCGACCAGCCGATGCGAGGTCAGCATGGATTCACGCACCAGTTCGTGCAGCCCGTGCATGACGTGGGCGAGCGCGAGGTTGTGGGTGGCGTCGGCGATTGCCAGATGGAACGCGGCGTCGTGCTCGGCAATGCGCGTGCGCTTTGGCTCGATGGCCGCCGTTTTCAGCGCCTGGAATGCTGCGGCGATGCGAGCAAGATCGGTATCGGTGGCGCGTTCGGCCGCGTAGGCTGTGGCGAGCGATTCAAGTCCGTGGCGCAGTTCGAGCACGTCGGCGCTGGCTCGTGGGTGTTGGCTCAGCAGCGCGGCGAGCGGGGCGGACACGAGGGGCGCGGTGACGTCCGAGACTTCGAAACCGCCGCGGGCAACGGCGCGGATGAAACCATCCGATTCCAGCCGGATCAACGCTTCTCGCAACGATGGCCGCGAGACGTTGAGTTGTTCCGCAAGGTCGCGTTCGGCGGGCAGGCGCTGACCCGGAAGCAGCGCGCCGCTTGTGATCAGGGCGCGGACCTGGTCGGCCACTACATCGGCGATTCGCACGCGGGTGTAGGACTGGACAGGTTGGAAAGGGAGGGGCGTTCGCACTTGGAGTTTCGTTTGGGCAGTTGTTCGGGGCGGTCGGGGTTGATGCAGGGTTGCTGCTATTTGCGCCTGCGCGCGGTCTGCTTTAGCTGATTTTTTTAGCACTGTTAGCCACTGTCCGTGGCGGGACTTCATTTCTTTTTCCAACGGCGAAAAAGAAACGAAGCAAAGAAAACGCCTTCCAACCGCTAATTCTTAAAGAGACCAAGCGTGCACGCAGATCTGCTTGGGACTTCAAAAGAACCCTCGACGCCATAACCGCCAACACCTGAAACCCTCCCCCTCCGAATCCCTACATCCACACGCTTCGCCACCTGTGTTCTCGGGCAAGTCCACAAAGTTCTGGAACTTGCACGGCCAACCTCTTCGTTTGTGCGTGAGCGGGCACAAACCAGGTTTCCGTATTAACGTCTACCCACACTGGTGGCGAAGCGTGTGGGTATTCGTTGACGGAGGGGGAGGGTTTCAACTGTTGGGCGGTATGCGCCGAGCGTGCTTTTGGGGTACCAAGCAGTTCAAAACTGCACGCTCGGGCTCCTTAAGAATTAGCGGTTGAAAGGCGTTTTCTTTGCTTCGTTTCTTTTTCGCCGTTGGAAAAAGAAATGAAGTCCCGCCACGGATAGTGGCCAACAGTGCTAAAAATAACAACAAACACTGAACGCGCGAACACCTGAAAAGCAGCAACCCACCGTCAACCTGGACCCCCCAGGACCCCTAGTTTGACATGAAACACCACAAACTTTAAAGTCTTGGTCAGACCAAGCTGACCAGCAAACAAAAATACCAAAGCGCCAGCAACCCAAAATCCCCAAGCGCCAGCGTAAAAACAACATGAAAGTTGCCCTGTTCGTCCCCTGTTTCATCGACGCGTTCTATCCCGAAGTCGGCGTCGCGACGCTCGAACTGCTCGAACGTCTGGGCGTGGAAGTCGACTATCCTGAAGAACAGACGTGCTGCGGCCAGCCGATGGCAAACAGCGGCGCCCAGAAAGAAGCCGCCGGCGCCGAACGCGTGTTCGCCCGCAATTTCGCGGACTACGACTACGTGGTCGGACCATCGGCGAGTTGCATTCATCATGTGCGCGAACATCTGACGGCAATCGAACAAACGGCTTCGGTGCGCAAGGTCCGAACCAGCGCCTACGAACTCGTCGAGTTCCTCCACGATGTCCTCGAAGTCCGCGAATTCCCGTGGGCCGAATTTCCGCATCGGGTCGGGTTGCACAATAGCTGCAGCGCAATCCGGCATTTGAAGGAGGTGTCGGCATCTGAGATTGGCGGCGTGCCGTTCTCAAAGCCGCGGGCGCTGCTCGAAGGCGTGAAGGGCATCGAATTCGTCACACCGGCCCGGCCCGACGAATGCTGCGGTTTTGGCGGCACGTTCTCGGTCACGGAAGAAGCGGTATCGGTGAGAATGGGGCAGGACAAAGTCCGCGATCACGTGGGCGCGGGCGCGCAGTACATCGTGTCCGGCGACATGTCGTGCCTCATGCACCAGCAAGGTTGCGCCGAACGAATGAAAGCCGATGCGCGGTTTATCCACATCGCCCAGGTCCTGAACGGAGCACGCGCATGAGCGACGTCGTGAAGGGAAAGAGCAAACGGCTCGATCACGCGAAGGCGGCGGGCGCGTTCATAGCGAAGACGGATCACCTCGCTTTCCACGACAAACGTCTCTGGGATCTGCGCAGCAAACGCGATGCGCAAGCGCACGGCATGCCGGAGTGGGAAACGCTGCGGGAACTGGCATCGGGGATCAAGGAGCACACGCTTTCTCATCTTTCGGATTATCTCGAACAGTTCATCAGCCAGGCCGAATCGCACGGCGTGACCGTGCATTACGCGGCCACCGCCGAAGAACACAACGAGATCGTCTACAAGCTGATGTCCGAGCGCGGCATGACCACGCTCGTCAAGAGCAAATCCATGCTTACCGATGAATGCAAGATGCGCGAATACATTGAGCCGCGCGGCATCACGGTGATGGAAACGGATCTGGGCGAACGCATCCAGCAACTGGACAATCAGGACCCGAGCCACATGGTCGTGCCGGCCGTGCACAAGTTGCGCGCCGATGTCGCCGAACTGTTTGGCCGCACGATCGGCACGGATCCGCAGAACAGCGACATCCACTATCTTGCGGAAAGCCAGCGCATGAACACGCGGCCGTATTTCGTGCGCGAGAAAACGGCGGGCATGACAGGCTGCAACTTCGCGGTCGCGGAGACAGGCACGGTCGTGGTGTGCACGAACGAGGGCAACGCGGATTTGTCTGCGAATGTGCCGCCGCTGCATATTGCATCGATAGGTATTGAAAAACTGATCCCGAAGATATCGGATCTGGGCGTGTTCGTGCGCATGTTGTCGCGCAGCGCGCTCGGCTCGCCCATCACGCAATACACGTCGCATTTTCGCGCGCCGCGTCCGGGTTCGGAAATGCACTACATCCTCGTGGATCACGGCCGTTCCGAGCGTCTCGCCATGGAAGATTTCTGGTACTCGCTCAAATGCATCCGCTGCGGCGCGTGCATGAATACGTGCCCGGTTTATCGGCGTAGTGGCGGCTTGTCATATGGCTTCACGTACTCGGGGCCGATTGGCGCGATCATCAATCCTACTTACGACATGAAGCGCTTCAGCAGTTTGCCGTTTGCATCGACGCTTAACGGCAGTTGCACGAACGTCTGCCCGACGAAGGTGAACATCCACGAGCAGATTTACAAATGGCGCGAGGTGATCGCGGCGAATCACGAAGTGCCGTTCGTGAAGGCCGAAGTGCTGAAGATGGCCGGACGCCTGCTTGCCAGTCCGACGCTGTATCGCGGCACGGTGGCGTCGCTTGGCGGTGCGCTCAAGCGCTTGCCGAACTTCGTGCTGTACAACCCGCTGAACATCTGGGGCCGTCAACGCGACTTGCCCGAATCGCCGGCTGAAACCTTTCACGAGTGGTACAAGAAAAATCGCAAGGCGACGCAAAAATGACGACAACGCGTGAAGCTTTTCTGGCCAGGATCCGCGCGGCGCAACCGGCGGGACGTCCACGCCCGGAAGTGCCCCTCTTCGACACACCTCCCGGCGAGCGTCTCGAACGTTTTCGAACGGCGCTGGCCGCGATGGGTGGAACCGTGGTCGAAGGTGAGTCGCTTGAAACGGTGCGTGCGCTTCTGGCCGAACGTTTCGGAGCGGATGCGGTTGTGGCGTCGGCGGTTGCGGGTATCGATGGGAACCGCGCGCTCGACGCCGGGATGTCGCCGGCTTTGCTTCAGGACGTCGATGCGGGCGTCGTGCGCGCGCGTTTTGGCGTGGCGGAAACCGGCTCGGTGTGGTTCAGCGAGGACGAATACATCGTCAATTCGATTGGCTATCTCGTGCAGCATCTCGTGGTGCTGCTCGACCCTGCGCGGATTGTGGATGGCCTGCAGGATGTGTACAGGCAAGATGACTTCAAGAGCGCACGATACGCCGTGCTTGTAACCGGGCCTTCAGCGACGGCGGACATTGAAGGCGTGCTGATTCGCGGCGCGCAAGGCGTTCGGTCGTTGACTGTGGTCTTGCTCGCGGGCTGACCTGACGCGTATCCAGATGCACAAAACCCGTTCCCGCGAGCATTCACTGGAACGGGTTTTTGCCATAAACGACTACTGCGAGCCGAGCTTCTTGATCAGCACGTCGAGTTGCGCCATCTCGTCTTCGGTGAGGTCGGTCAGCGGCGCGCGCACCGGACCGGCGCTGCGCCCGATCAGCTTCGCGCCCGCCTTGACGATACTCACCGCGTACCCCGCGCGCCGGTTGCGAATTGCCAGATACGGCATGAAGAACTCGTCGAGCAGACGGCCGGTCGTTGCATGATCCTGCGCCGTGACCGCGCGATAAAACTCCATCGCCGTTTTCGGAATGAAGTTGAATACCGCCGATGAATACACCGGCACGCCGAGCGCCTTGTACGCCTCGGCATAAACCTCGGCGGTCGGCAAGCCGCCGAGATACGAAAAGCGGTCGCCTAGACGGCGGCGGATCGTCACCATGTTTTCAATCTCGCCCACGCCGTCCTTGAAGCCGATCAGGTTCGGGCAACTGTCGGCAAGACGTTCCAGCATGTCCGCATTGAGCCGGGAATTCGCGCGGTTATACACGATCACACCGATATTCTTCACCGCCTTGCACACCTGTTCCACGTGCGCCGCAATCCCTTCTTGGCTTGCTTCCGTGAGGTAATGCGGCATCAGCAGGATACCGTTCGCGCCCAGGCGCTCGGCCTCCTGCGCATAAGCGATGGCAATGCGCGTCGGACCGCCGGCGCCGGCGAGAATGGGCACCTTGCCCTTGCAGGTTTCCGTAGCCGTGCGGATCACGTTCGAATAGTCGCTTTGCGTCAGCGAGAAGAATTCGCCCGTGCCGCCCGCGGCGAACAATGCCGTCGCGCCATAGGGCGCCAGCCATTCGAGACGTTCGGCATAGGTATCGGCGCGGAAGTCGCCCTGTTCATCGAAGTCGGTCAACGGGAAAGACAGCAGGCCTTCGGAAACGATTTTCTTGAGTTCTTGAGGTGTTGTCATGTTCGATCGTGAATTGAAATTTGAAGCGGCTCAATGCCCAAAACGTCGTGATACGTTGTCTGATGACATTCTATGTTTGACCGGATTCTCGACAGAATGAGTATTAACCCGAAATCGTCTCGTGCAGGTCAATGTGTCTATGCTCGAAAGAAGTCACACACTGCCGCTTGATACGGGTAGTATCCATCAAAGTATGACGTCAGACAAGATGAGTTTGCCTGTTTTCATGGAAAAGCTGGGCGAGGCAGGGCAAGAAGCAAAGAACGCAGAAACGCTTCAGCCGTTTACATCAGTGGCCTGATTGGCGCGGCGCAGACGCTCGCGGCTATTCGACAAATGCATGCGCATGGCGGCGCGGGCGCTTTCGGCGTCGTGCCGGATGATGGCTTCAAGGATGCTTTCGTGTTCGAGATTCACCAGCGACATATATGCCTTCGGATCCGCCTTGGCGATACCGGCTGAGTCGATGCGGTTTCGCGGGATCAGCGCCGTTCCCATTTGCGTCAGGATATCGACGAAATAGCGGTTGCCCGTCGCCCGGGCGAGCGCGATGTGGAACTGGAGATCGGCCGCGACGCTGTCGCTGCCGTTGCGGCTGGTGGCTTCGATTGCGTCGAGCGCGGCGCGCATGCGCACGATATCTTCGGGCTGTGCGCGTTGCGCGGCCAGACCGGCGCATTCCGTTTCGAGGCTGATGCGCAATTCGAGGACGGAGAGAACATCGCGCAGCGTGGTGGCCGGCACCATGTCGATGCCGAGCTTCTCACGTCGCGGTTCCAGCACGAAGCTGCCGATGCCGTGCCGCGTTTCGATGACCTCGTTCGCCTGCAACCGCGAAATACCTTCGCGCACGACAGTGCGGCTCACGCCAAGCGTGGCCATGAGCTTCGCTTCGGTCGGCAGCTTGTCGCCGGGTTTCAGGGCGGCGGACTCGATCTGTTCGATTACGTAGTCGAACACGCTCTCCGCCAGATTGCGGGCACGCCGGGGTGTCGCGACGGATGCGAGGGGTTCGGCCATCGGAAACGCTCCTTGGGTCAGTCGACGGGTAATGATCGAGATTATACCGTTGTCTGACGACCATTAATATTCAATGGTGTCCTGATCGATGATCGTCCCTTGAAGCACCAAGTATCAGAACGATGTATTCCCCAAACCAAACGCAAAAAGCCCAATCTTTCGATTGGGCTTTTTGTCTGGAACCTTTTTGGCTCCCCGACCTGGGCTCGAACCAGGGACCTACGGATTAACAGTCCGGCGCTCTACCAACTGAGCTATCGGGGAACATCTGCAGCAGAGAAACGAAATTATATGGAGGGGAATCTAGCCTGTCAACACCCCGCATTCATCTCGATTTAAAAATTTCCAGTGCGCGATGGATGCTTGCCGCGCCGCGAAAAGACGCGGCAAAACGGATCAGCGTTCGAGCAGTTCGAGCTTCTCTTTGACGTCCTTGAATTCATCAGCCTCGGGCAATGGCGCCTTTGTCTTGGTGATGCTCGGCCAGGAGCGCGAGAGCTCTGCGTTCAACTCGATGAAGTGCTGCTGGTCACCCGGCACATCTTCTTCAGCATAGATTGCGTTGACCGGGCATTCAGCCACGCATACGGCGCAGTCGATGCACTCGTCCGGATCGATCGAGAGGAAATTGGGACCTTCGCGGAAGCAGTCCACCGGGCACACGTCCACGCAATCGGTGTAACGGCACTTGATGCAGCTTTCGGTCACAACGTGAGTCATTCAGGCTCCTGCATGCGAAATTCGTGGGGGCGGCGGGGCAACCCGGACGTTGGGCTCGGTCTTGAACCAACAGTCTCTTTCCTGGCTGGGCAGCCGGGGGGGAAGTGTGTATTGCAGCACACTGCAGCACATTGCGCGCGCCAAAACCAATATTGTAGCGTACCGGTAAATATGAGCGCGACCCCGTTCCTGCAGGCTTTATATCCTTTAGTGATTTGTTTATGGGCCCATGCAGGTCCGGCTCGTGGCCTCCCGCGGGCTTCGGCGCACGGCGCTCACGCCTGGCACTTCGGGTAACATGCATTCGAGGCCGCCGGGGCAAACCAGCCAGTGCATAGAAAATGCGCCGCGGCGGGCCGGGTTTGTTTGCGGTTTCATCCGCGGGTTTTTGCCTGGCGGTTCTATCTGTTGTACTAGCCGTTCGTCTGGAACCATGATCATCCATTCGCTGCTCGATACCGACCTCTACAAGTTCACCATGATGCAGGTGGTCCTGCATCATTTCCCGGCAGCACACGCGGAATACAAATTTCGATGCCGTACGCAGGGCGTCGATCTCGTTCCGTACATCGATGAAATTCGTGAGGAAGTGCGTGGGCTTTGCGAACTGCGCTTCGCCGAGGAAGAGCTCGAATACCTTCGGCGGATGCGCTTTATCAAGAGCGATTTCATCGACTTCCTGGCGCTCTTTCACCTCAACGAAAAGTCGGTGACCATCAAGCCGTCGGAGAAGAACAATGGCGAGATCGACATTGATATTGTTGGTCCGTGGCTGCACACCATCCTGTTCGAAATCCCCGTTCTGGCGATTGTCAACGAAGTCTATTTCCGCAATACCCAGCGCGATCCGACATTCGAAACCGGCCGCGACCGTCTGCGCGACAAGATCCAGTTGCTCGGCGGACGTCCTGAGGTCTCCGACTGCAAGATCGCCGACTACGGCACCCGCCGCCGGTTCTCCGGCAAGTGGCATGAAGAGGTCATCCTGAAATTGAAGGAAGGCCTGGGCGAGCAGTTCACCGGCACGAGCAACGTCTATTACGCAATGAAGCATGGCCTTCGGCCGCTCGGCACGATGGCGCACGAATACTTGCAGGCTTGCCAGGCGCTTGGTCCGCGCCTGCGCGATTCGCAAGTGTTCGGCTTCGAGATGTGGGCAAAAGAATATAGAGGTGACCTGGGCATTGCGCTCTCCGACGTCTACGGCATGAAGGCGTTTCTCAACGACTTCGACATGTACTTCTGCAAGCTTTTCGACGGCGCGCGTCACGACTCCGGCGATCCGTTCGACTGGGGCGAGCGCCTGATCCGTCACTACGAGCAAAATCGCTGCGACCCGCGGACCAAGGTGCTGGTCTTCTCGGACGCACTCGATATTCCCAAAGTGCTGCGCCTCTACGAGCGCTTTCGCGGCCGTTGCCAGCTTGCCTTCGGCGTGGGCACGAATCTCACCAACGACCTTGGCTATCAGCCGCTGCAGATCGTCATCAAGATGGTTCGCTGCAACGGCCAGCCGGTCGCCAAACTCTCTGATTCTCCCGGCAAGAACATGTGCGAAGACCAGGCTTATCTCGCCTATCTGCGCCAGGTCTTCGATATCGCCAAGCCTGTGGGAGAACTGTAGCGCCTGGCGCGCAAGTTCGGCGCAATCCGGTCGAGCGTTAGCCGCTCGGTCTAGGGTTGCGTGGATGGCCCGCTCGTTATAATCAAGTCCTTGATCGACGCACAGGCCAACGAGGACCCATCACATGAAGTCATCGGCCGCATGCCGGAATTCAAGCAGGCAAAGCGGCCGGAACATGCGTTGGTTGCTGCAGGTTCTCGCGCTGGCTGCGCTGCCGCTCAATGCATCCGCGGCAACGCTTGATGGCGCTTCGCTTTCGCCATTTTGGGCAATGCCGTTCGCGGGCATCCTGCTTTGCATCGCCATTGCGCCGTTGGTCGTGCCACATGTCTGGCACAGCCATTTCGGCAAGATATCGGCAGCGTGGGGACTCGCGTTTCTCGTGCCATTCGCGATCGGCTTCGGCGCGCAGGCCGCCTTTGCCACGTTCGTCCACGCCATGCTGGAAGAATATGTTCCGTTCATCATCTTGCTAACGGCACTCTTCACCGTTGCCGGAGGAATTTGCCTGAACGGCGATCTGCGCGGTTCCCCTCGAGTGAACACCACGCTGCTTGCGCTCGGAACCCTGCTCGCCAGCATCATGGGAACGACCGGCGCCGCCATGCTGCTGATACGACCGCTCTTGCGCGCGAACGAAAAGCGCAAGAACCGCGCGCATCGAGTGGTGTTCTTCATTTTTCTGGTGGCCAACGCGGGTGGTTCGCTTTCGCCGCTCGGTGATCCGCCGTTGTTCCTCGGCTTCCTGAACGGCGTCAGTTTTTTCTGGACCACCGTGCATCTCGTCAAGCCGACGCTGTTTATATGCGCCATCTTGCTGGCACTGTTCTACGCGCTCGACCGCTATCACTACGCGAGGGAAGACGTGCCGCCTAAGACTACCGTGATGATGCCGCTGAGCATTGACGGCAAGGTCAATTTTGTCTTGCTCGCGGCAGTTGTCGTGCTGGTGCTGAGCAGCGGCGTGTGGAAACCGGGCATCGAATTCGATATTTTCGGCACGCACATCGCGCTGCAGAATCTCGTGCGCGACGTGCTGCTTGTTGCAGTGACGCTTCTGTCGCTCAAGCTCACGCCGAAGAGCGCCCGCACGGGAAACGCGTTCAACTGGGCGCCCATCGAGGAGGTCGCGAAGCTCTTCGCCGCCATCTTCATCACCATTGCGCCAGTGATCATGATTTTGCGCGCCGGGGAGAACGGAGCGTTCGCGGGCATCGTGCACCTGGTCACCGACTCGAGCGGCAAGCCTATCGACATTGCGTACTTCTGGGCGACGGGGTTGCTCTCGTCGTTTCTCGACAACGCGCCGACATATCTTGTGTTCTTCAATCTCGCTGGCGGCGACGCGCAAACGCTCATGACGACCGGCGCTACAACGCTTGCCGCAATCTCCGCGGGCGCGGTGTTCATGGGCGCGAACAGCTATATAGGCAACGCGCCCAATTTCATGGTCAAGGCGATCGCCGAATCCCGCGGCGTTGTAATGCCCGGTTTCTTCGGATATATGGGCTGGTCGGCGATCGTCTTGCTACCCTTGTTCCTGCTCACCGGATGGTTGTTCTTTTGAGGAGAAGTCGATGAAGAAAGTGCTGGTTGCCCGCCCCATCTTCCCGGACGTGATCGAACGTCTGCGACAGTATTTCGAAGTCGACGCCAATCCCGGCGCGCCGCTTCCCGCCGACGAATTCGCGCGCCGCATGGCCGACCGCGACGGCGCCTTGCTGGCGGGAGACCCCGTGA
The DNA here is from genome assembly GCF_001544455.2 of Caballeronia sordidicola. Taxonomy (GTDB): domain Bacteria; phylum Pseudomonadota; class Gammaproteobacteria; order Burkholderiales; family Burkholderiaceae; genus Caballeronia; species Caballeronia sordidicola. The sequence continues at coordinate 121,358 of NZ_FCOC02000007.1, read as the reverse complement.
CGGCGAAGGTTCTGGAAGGCGCGCCAAATTTGAAGGTTGTGTCGAACATGGCCGTGGGATACAACAACTTCGACATGCAGGCGCTCAACGCCCACGGTGTGCTCGGCACGAACACGCCCGACGTCCTGAACGAAAGCACCGCGGACTTTGGCTGGGCGCTGATGATGGCGGCCGCGCGACGCATCACGGAGTCCGAGCATTTCCTGCGCGCGGGCAAATGGGGCACGTGGTCGTACGACGCGTTTCTCGGCGCGGATATTTACGGCTCAACGCTTGGGGTGATCGGCATGGGCCGCATTGGTCAAGCGCTGGCCCGGCGTGCGCGCGGGTTCAACATGCGCGTGATTTATCACAACCGTTCTCGCGTTGCGCCGGCTATTGAGGCGGAGTTGAATGCGGAGTATGCATCGAAGGCCGATTTGCTCAAGCAGGCCGATCACGTGGTGCTGGTGTTGCCGTACACCGCCGAGAACCATCACACCATCGGCGCGGCTGAACTGGCGAGCATGAAATCCACGGCAACACTGACCAATATCGCGCGCGGAGGAATTGTCGACGACACCGCGCTGATCCAGGCCCTGCGCAACAAGACCATCGCCGCAGCGGGGCTCGATGTCTTTGAAGGCGAGCCCAATTTCAATCGCGATTTCCTGGGTTTGTCGAATGTCGTGCTGACGCCGCATATTGCGAGCGCGACCGAATCCACACGCCGCGCCATGGCGAATCTCGCGGCCGACAACCTGATCGCCGCTTTGGGTGAAGGGCCGCGCGCCGGCAATCCGCCGAACCCGATCAATCCGGAAGTCCGGAAGTCCTGAAGAAATGACGATGTTGCTGCTGTTGAGCGTTGCGGTCGCCGTCCTCGCAATCACGCTGGTGATTGCGCTGATCCTGTTGTTGCGGCCGAAGCGCGAGACGAATATTGAAGAGCAGTTCGAGGCGCTCACTGATCGGGTCATCGATATGGGCGACGCACACGCGCGTGCTCAAGAACGCCTCGAACGCAATGTGAGAAGCGAAGTGGTCGAGACATCGCGTGCGTCGCGCACGGAAGCGGGCGGTGCGTTCGCCCAGTTCCAGCAGACGCTTGCCACGCAACTCGCGAGCATGTCGAACGTGCAGAACGCGCAGCTCGAAGCGTTCTCGCGGCAATTGCTTGCGTTGACGGAAAGCAACGTCCAGCAAAGCCAGCATGCACGCGACGAACAAAGCCAGGCGCTCAAGCGTTTCGGCGATGCCTTGACGCTGCAACTGGCGCAGATGTCGGAGTCGAACGACCGGCGCTTGAGTGAAGTGCGAACCACGCTGGAAGCGCGGCTGAAGGACATTGAAGCGAACAACGCGGCGAAGCTCGAAGAAATGCGCCGCACCGTCGATGAAAAACTTCACGCCACGCTGGAACAGCGTCTTGGTGAATCGTTCAAGCTGGTCTCGGACAGGCTGGAGCAGGTGCATCGTGGATTGGGAGAAATGCAGACGCTGGCCGCGGGTGTCGGCGACTTGAAGAAAGTGCTGACCAACGTCAAGACACGCGGGACGTGGGGCGAAGTGCAACTGGAGTCGCTGCTCGAACAATTGCTTACGCCAGATCAGTACGCGAAGAATGTCGCGACGATTCCAAAGAGCAACGACCGCGTGGAATTCGCGATCAAGCTGCCGGGCCGTCACGACGCCCCCGGCCAAAGCGGGACGAACGCAGTGGCGACGCCGGTTTGGCTTCCCATCGACGCAAAATTTCCGCGCGAGGATTACGAACGTCTGATCGACGCTCAGGATCGAGCCGATCCGGTTGCGGTGGAAGAGGCGTCGCGCGCGCTTGAGGGCCGCATTCGCGCAGAAGCAAAAACCATCGCGCAGAAGTACGTCGCGCCGCCGCACACCACGGACTTCGCGTTGCTGTTCCTTCCCACGGAAGGTCTGTATGCGGAGATTCTGCGCCGTCCAGGGCTCACGGACTTCTTGCAGCGTGAGTATCGTGTGAGTGTGACGGGTCCGACCACGCTGACCGCTTTGCTCAACAGCCTGCAAATGGGCTTCAGGACACTCGCGATCGAGCAGCGTTCCAGCGAAGTCTGGCAAGTGCTCGGCGCGGTGAAAACGGAGTTCAGGAAGTTTGGAGAAGTGCTCTCGAAGACCCGCTCGCAATTGGAGGCGGTGACGCGGTCCATTGAATCGGCGGAAACGCGCACCCGGCAGATGAGCAAGAAACTACGCGATGTAGAAGCTTTGCCGGGTGAGCAGGCGGCCAACCTGCTCGGGCATGAAGCCGACGCGGATCGCGAGGAGCCGGACGCTTAACCAGCAGTCACAGCAGGCGAAGCCAGCCTTGCGAGGTCTTCGCCCGTAATGCGCACGATGCGCCAGTCGGGCAGCACCGTTGCGCCCATTTTCTCGTAGAAGCCGATGGCGTTCACGTTCCAATCCAGCACGGTCCATTCGAAACGGCCACACTGACGTTCCACTGCCAGCGCCGCGAGGGCGCGCAGCATCTGCGTGCCGAGTCCGCTACCGCGAATAGCCGGCTTCACGTAAAGGTCTTCGAGATACAACCCGCGCTTTCCAAGGAAAGTGGAGTAGTTCTGGAAGAACAGGGCATAAGCCACGATAACCCCGTTCTCCTCGGCGACCATGGCTTCCGCGGCGGGCCGTGCGCCGAACAGTGCGTCGTGCAAGCCGGATTCAGTCGCCGTGAAAAAGTGCGTCAGCTTTTCAAACTCGGCCAACTCCAGCATGAGTCCAAAAATCGCGTTGATATCGCTGGGCGCCGCGGTGCGGATTACCGCGCTCATCACGCTTCTTCCGGCGCGTCGGACAACACGATCTCGATGCCGCCAAATCGCGACGCCACCCAGTTGTATGCGTGACACGCAATCCACAACAGGATGAACCCCAGGATTGCGTTGAGCAGCAGTGCGCTTGTCACGGTGCTGAGTTCCACGGAGCCATATCGGAAGAACGCGACCAGCACGCCGAGCAACACAATTGGCACGCTGAACGTGAGATATACGAGAATCAGCGCTTTGGCGGTTTGTCCCGGTGCGATGAACGAAATCTGTTTTTTCATGAAGGAAAAGCCCCGTCAGTCGTAGTGCAATGCGTTCGAATCCACAGCTTTAGCCACCCGTGTGATGACCGCGTTACAGCCTGGATTCTTGAAGCGGTTATCGAAAACTCTTTGAAACTAGATTAGGCCGTCGAATGGCAGGATATCGACGCTGTCTCCTGCATCTATATTGCCTGCCTCGTGCCTGAGGACAATGAAGCAATTGGCTTCGCTCATTGAACTCAGCACGCCCGATCCTTGCGGCCCGGTCGTGACCACGTGCCAACGCCCGGCGTTGTCGCGCTGCGCGATACCGCGCTGGAACTCCGTGCGCCCGGCGCGTTTGGATAGTGGATTCGTGCTCGTCGCCGATATCAATGGCAACGCATGCGCCGTGGCGCCCGACATGGCAAGCAGCGCCTCCCGCACGATGAAATAAAACGTCGCCATGACGGCAACCGGATTGCCGGGCAAGCCAAAGAACAACGCCGACTCACCGTCGCCGGGACGCGCACCGGACCACAAACGGCCGAATGCGAGCGGCCGGCCCGGACGCATCGCAATCTTCCAGAACGCGACGTCGCCGAGCGTATTCATCAGGTCGCGCGTGAAATCGGCGTCGCCAACCGACACGCCGCCCGAACTGATTACAACATCGGCTTCCCGCGTTGCCCGGCGCAGCGCCTGTTCAAGCGATGCGCGGTCGTCGCGCACAATGCCCAGATCGACGGGCTCCACGTTCATCCGGCGCAGCGTGGCGTAAAGCGTGTAGCGGTTGCTGTCGTAAATGGAACCCGGTGGTAGCGCCTCGCCGACCGCGCGCAATTCGTCGCCGGTCGAGAAAAAGGCGACCCGCAAACGCCGCCGCACGGCGATTTCGGCAATGCCCAACGAAGCCAGCAAACCAATATCCGATGCCCGCACGATTCGCCCTGCACGCAATGCCGGCTGACCTTGTGCAAGATCTTCCCCCGCGAGCCGCCGATTCACGCCGCGCCTGATCCCCGCCGTGCCGAACGTGATCGTGTCTCCCGTGCGTTGCACGAGTTCTTGCGGAACAATCGTGTCGCAACCGGGCGGGATCAGCGCGCCCGTCATGATACGCACGCATTGCGCGGAGAGCGCCACGCCTGCAAACGGTTGTCCGGCGAGCGCCTTGCCGGCGACCTTGAGCTCAACTTGGCCTTCACGACCGGCTTCTTCGAGCGCCACGCCGTCGAACGCGTAGCCGTCCATGGCGGAATTGTCGTGGGAAGGAACGTTGATCGGCGAGACGACGTCTTCAGCCAGCACGCGGTCCAGCGCATCGAATAGCCGCACGCGCTCCACTTCGGCACGCCCGCGCGGCAACGCCCATTGACGCACGATCTCCTGCGCCGCGCTGACGGGCAGCGCGTTCGGATCGTACTCGGCGACGCAGCTCGAAAAGTGCCTGGATGAGTTCATCGATGGGTAAAAACAGCGCGGAGTCGCGACGCAAAGCCCGCAGGCGGATGGATGGAGAGGCAGACGTGTTGAGATGCACGGCATGACCGCGACATCTGGCAAGCCAATGGCTCGCAGCAAACTGAAACGAACTCGCGATTAGTTGCGCTCGAGGTCGGCTAGCTGCTGCAGATCGTTGACATTGTAAAACGCACGCTCGTTGGTGAAGGTCACTTCTACCGCCTTGTGGCGCGCGTACCACGCGCGGACCTTGCGTTCTCCGGCGCGGATAAACGCGTCGAGATCGTCGGCCAATGATGCTCGCAGGAGCGCGAAGACCGGATGCATGTGCTGATCGCCAGCGGCGTCAATCACGCTCGCGACGGCGATATCCGCATTTCCGGCAAGCAGTTTTTCCGATAGCCGCTCGGCCAGATGGGTATCGATGAAAGGCGCATCGCATGGCGCGAAGAGCACGAACCCGGTCTGCGCCGCGTGTAACGCCGCCGACATGCCGGCAAGTGGGCCGGGGAAGTCCGGGAATGCGTCGACAATGACCTTGGCCCGGAACGGCATGCCAAGCTGCGCATACATTTCGAGACTGCGGTTTGCGCTGATCAGCATGGCGCCGCATTGCGGCGAGAGCCGGCGCAGCGCGTGCACCGCGAGCGGTTCCAGGTTCAGCGGCTGCAAGCCCTTGTCCACGCCGCCCATGCGCGATCCACGTCCACCGGCCAGCACCACGCCGGTCATGTCGTGCTTCGAAAGCGCTTTTGGCGCCGGCTCGGTCATGTCAGCCGCCGATGTACGACATTTCGACGCGGCGTGCGTCCGGGTCTACGTCGGGCAGCGAATTGCTGCCCCTAAGTTCCGAATAGCGGTCAGTGCGCGCTTCCCAGATTCGCGCGATCGCGGTGGCAATGGTCGCGTCGCTCGCGCCGCTGCGAACCAGCGCGCGCAGATCGTGTCCCGAAGTTGCAAACAGGCACAAGTACAGCTTGCCTTCCGTGGATAAGCGCGCTCGCGTGCAAGTCCCGCAAAATGCCCGCGTGACACTTGAAATGACGCCAATTTCTCCGCTGCCGTCCTGATAACCCCATCGTTGCGCGGTTTCGGCGTCGTTGTGAGCGTCAAGCGGACGCAGCGGAAAATGCTCGGCAATGCGCGAAACAACTTCCGCCGATGGCAGCACTTCGCTCATGTTCCAGCCGTTCGACGCGCCCACATCCATGTATTCGATGAACCGCAGCACCGTGCCGCTGCCCTTGAAATGACGCGCCATGGGCACGATTTCGGCGTCGTTCGTGCCGCGTTTGACGACCATGTTCACCTTCAGCGGCGCCAGGCCGACTGCATGCGCGGCATCGATGCCGTCGAGCACGTCGGCGACGGCGAAGTCGGCGTCATTCATGCGGCGAAACAACGCGTCATCGAGCGCGTCGAGGCTCACCGTGACACGCGACAAACCCGCGTCCTTTAGCGACCGGGCCTTGCGGGCGAGGATGGAGCCGTTGGTGGTCAGCGTGATGTCGAGCGGCCGGCCTTCGGGCGTACGCATCAGCGCCAGCCGTTCAATCAGGAATTCGATGTTCTTTCGCAACAGCGGTTCGCCGCCGGTCAGCCGGATCTTCTCGACGCCATGGGCGACAAAGAGCCGTGCCAGCCGTTCGATTTCTTCGAACGAAAGCAGCGCGCTGTGCGGCAGGAATTCATAGTTTTTATCGAAGACTTCGCGCGGCATGCAGTACACGCAGCGAAAATTGCAACGATCGGTCACCGAAATGCGCAGATCGCGCAAATCGCGTGACAGCCTGTCGGTGAGCAATCCGGTCGGCGTCGCCACGGCTCCCGGGAAGGCCGGGATCGCGGTGACATCGGTGACGGGAATGATGCGTCGGGACATGATCGTTTTATTTCTCGCAAGCAGCGGCGACAAGTGTTCGGAGAAACGGCCGCTCGGCTGCTATTAACTTCGAACGTCTCATTTTAGCGGAAGGGCGGATCAGCAGTGATCCGCGGCAGTGCTTTGTGGTGTTTTTCACGCGCAAGAAAAAAAAAGCGTCACGGACCGGAAGTCCGTGACGCTTTACTGAAGCATCAAACGCTATCAAGCGTACTTATTGAACGTCCTTGCCCGTTTCGACCTGCTGCATGGGCGCGGAGTCGAGCGGCGGCAGGCGCTTGCGCTCGCGTACCACGCGTTTCGGTGCTTCGACCTGTGCCGCGGCTTCACGTGCTGCACGAAGCTTGTCGGCGTCGGTGTTCACCCAGACGAGGCCGGCTGTATCCAGCATCGGCTTGAGCGCGTCTTCCTTCAGCGCGACCGGAGCAATGGCGGGCGCTGCAGGGGACGGCGCTGCGATTTCAACGGCCTCGAAGGTCTTGACCGGCTCGGACTCGACCGGTGCGGACGGCGGCGCGACGACTGGCGCGGCCGGCGCAACGGCCGATACCATTTCCGACGTCGGCGATGCGGCGACAGCCGCCGTTTTCAACGGCTCCGCAGGCTGGGCAAGCGTTTCAGCGGTTTGCGGCGCCGCATGAGAAGCTGCTTGGGGCTCCGCCTGAGCAACGACGGGTTCCTCTGCCTTCGGGGTGTCGATGAACGGGCTCGCCGGCTTTTCTTCCGCTACCCTGGGCGTCGGGCCAAACGGGTTTTCGACAGGCCGCGGGGTTGCCGGCTTCTCGAACACGTTGATCGCGGGCGTTTCAGCCTGATGCGCGTGAACTTCATGCGCCTCGTGCTGCACCACGAACCCTTCGGCTTCCGCGTGCTTTGCTTCAATTGGTTCGGCGACCGGTTCTGCTGCGACTGGCGCCGCTGGTTCGACTGCCTGGACCGGTTCGACCGGCACCGCGCGAACCGGCTCGGGCAATTCCGTCACGGCAACGGCGGCAGCCGCAATCGGCTCGACCGTTACAGCCGATGGTTGAACCTGGGGCTTGGTTGCGGCAGGCGCGAAATCGCGCGTGTCGTCGCCGTCGGTATCGAACACGCCAGCCTGAGCGCGCTCCGGATCGGTACTTTCAGCCGTGCCTTCGCCTTCCGCAATATCCGCTGCCTGATTGACCGTCACGCCTTCTTCTTCGCGATCGCGACGTCCGCCGCGACGGCCCCGGCGACGACGACGGCGCTCTTCGCCTTCACGCGCCGCGCTAGCCTGATCGGCCTGCAATGCGTCGGCATTGCCGTTTTGCTGCGATTCCTGACCTGCCTGGCGCGCTTCCGCCAGATCGGATGCCGCTGTTTCACCTTGCGTCAATGCTTCGACGGCCGCTTCCGGCTGAGGTTTCTTGCGCTCACCGCGTTCCCGGCGTTCGCTACGATCGACCGCTTCAGCGCGCTCGCGGTTATCGCGTGATTCACGCGGTTCGCGTGGCTCACGCTGTTCCCGCGGCTCACGGCCTTCGCGGGCCTCGCGCGGTTCGCGGCCTTCACGCGCCTCGCGCGGCTCACGGCCTTCACGGCCACCGCGCGATTCACGGGGCTCCTTCGGCTCCCGCAGTTCGCGCGTATCACGCGGTTCGCGTCCTTCCTTCGGTTCGCGTTCCTCGCGGCGCGGGCTTTGACGCCCGCCTGCCGTGCCCGGTGCGCTCGCCGTGCCGGTACTCGCTGCGCTATCTCGCGAACCAGCGCCACCACGACGATTCCGGTTGCGATCGCCTCCCTGGCCCGAGCGTTCCGGCCGCTCGCCGCGGACCGGACGCGCCGGTGCGGGCGCAACGACAGGCGCTGGCGCCGGTTTCACTTCTGGCTGCACGCCAAACAGATTCTTCAGCCAGCCGATAAACCCGCCCGTCGATGCCGCCACCGGCGCGGGTGCCGCGACCGGAGCCGCCGCCACCTTCACCGGCGCGCTGGGCGCGGGCGAAGCCGGCGTAATGCCCTTGACCATTGCTTCCTGCTTGGGCTTCACTTCCTCGGTGCGCTTGCTGTAACCCGTTTCGGATTCCAGCTCGTGCGCGGCTTCCTCGGCCATCTTCCACGATGCCCGCGGCTCGTCCAGACGCGTATCGTCGTGACGCAGGCGTTCCAGCTTGTAATGCGGCGTTTCGAGATGCTTGTTCGGGATCAACACCACGTTGACCTTGAAACGCGACTCGATCTTGTTGATTTCCGAACGTTTTTCGTTCAGCAGGAAAGCAGTGACTTCCACCGGCACCTGGCAATGAATTGCCGCGGTGTTTTCCTTCATTGCTTCTTCCTGAATGATCCGCAGCACTTGCAGCGCGGACGATTCGGTATCGCGGATATGGCCCGTGCCGTTACAACGCGGGCACGTCACATGGCTGCCTTCGGAGAGCGCCGGACGCAGCCGCTGACGCGACAGTTCCATCAAGCCGAAGCGCGAAATCTTGCCCATTTGTACGCGCGCACGATCGTGCTTCAACGCGTCTTTCAGGCGTTGCTCGACTTCGCGCTGGCTCTTGGCCGATTCCATGTCGATAAAGTCGATCACGATCAGCCCGCCCAGATCGCGCAGGCGCAACTGGCGCGCGACTTCGTCGGCGGCTTCGAGGTTCGTGCGGGTCGCCGTTTCCTCGATATCCGCGCCCTTGGTCGAGCGCGCCGAGTTCACGTCGATGGCCACCAGCGCTTCCGTGTGGTCGATCACGATCGCGCCGCCCGAAGGCAGCGGCACCGTGCGCGAATACGCGGTTTCGATCTGGTGTTCGATCTGGAAACGGGAGAAGAGGGGAACGTCGTCGTGATAGCGCTTAACTTTGCTCAAGTTATCCGGCATCACGATGTCCATGAAGGCGCTGGCCTGGTCATGGATTTCGGTGGTATCGATGAGAATTTCGCCGATATCCGGCTGGAAGTAGTCGCGGATTGCGCGGATCACGAGGCTGGATTCGAGATAAATCAGCATCGGCTTGCCAGCCACGCCGCTTTGCGACGCCGCTTCCACCGCGCGCCACAGTTGCATCAGGTAGTTCAGATCCCACTGCAGTTCTTCGGCCGAACGGCCAATCCCCGCTGTTCGCGCGATGATGCTCATGCCATCCGGCAAATCGAGCTGCGACATGGTTTCGCGCAATTCCTGGCGCTCGTCGCCCTCGATCCGGCGCGATACACCGCCGCCGCGCGGGTTGTTCGGCATCAAGACGAGATACCGTCCGGCAAGCGAAATAAACGTGGTCAGGGCCGCGCCCTTGTTGCCGCGCTCTTCCTTTTCGACCTGAACGATCAGTTCCTGGCCTTCGCGCAACGCGTCCTGAATGCGTGCGGAGCGCATGTCCACGCCGTCCTTGAAATACTGGCGGGCGACTTCCTTGAACGGCAGGAAACCATGGCGGTCCTCGCCGTAGTTCACAAAACAGGCTTCGAGCGACGGCTCGATGCGAGTCACAACTCCCTTGTAGATATTGCCTTTGCGCTGTTCGCGCCCGGCGGTTTCGATGTCGATATCGATGAGTTTTTGCCCATCGACGATAGCGACGCGCAATTCTTCTTGCTGCGTCGCGTTAAACAGCATGCGTTTCATTGGACGGCTCCAGAGCGGCTCTACCGGCCCCCATCGAGCGAATTCACGCGGTTGTCAGTCGCATGAAGCAGGAGGGCGGGCGCGCCGCGCTTTGTTGTTTGTTGTCACAAAGCACGCTGGGCGCGGGAGTTCTGGCTCGGAGAATTGCCTGAGGCGGGCTTTGCCACCAACGTGCGGCGAAATACGCCGCGACAGGTAGAAAGCCCTGGGCACATGCGAACAGGTTTGACACGCCGTGATTCGACGGCTGTCGGCTTAAGCGGCACAGCACTGCGGCTCGACGTCCAGCAAACAAATCGAGGAGCCAGCAGCGCAGCCAGCAGCAGCCGGATGCATCCTGCAGCAGTTTCGTTTTCAGCCGGCGTTTTCTCTCGCAAAATCGCGGGTAAGCAAAACGGCCAGGCTCTAGTTCAAAACTGCGGCAGACTGCCGTTGTGGCTTTTCAGGCGCTCAAAGCGCCCGATCAACCGCGTTGGGTGTCTCGCCTTGTTACAACGTCCGCCACGCTTCGCCCGTTTCAGCGCAGCTTGCGGCAGACCATTGTTTTCTTCGCTACGGCAAAGCGCCGACGTTCCGGTCGCCCAATACCTGATATCCGCCCAATATCTTTTCGATACCTGCCTGATACCCGGGGTCGAATCCGGACCCGGCCGAATAAAATCCGGCCTTCATCAACTCTCGCCGATAAAATTCTTGATCGCCAAAAATCCGTTACCGTGTCGGCGATCGACTCGACCGAACGCGCCTGTGGGCACCGTCCCTGCCGCGCGATATCGCCGTGCGTGCAACTCGTTACTCCGTTTTCCGGGTGAGCAACTGGCCCTGGGCGCAAGTAAAATAACGGTTGTCCGCTTGCACCTGTACAGTCTGACAACATCCGGCCAGCTTACTGGCTTTTTCCAGACTGTCCGCAAATTATATTCAGAATGAATGAGTTAGGCAAAACATCCCATAAAAAGGTCGCAAGCGAACAGGTCTCGATGATCGAGATCGACGAGAACGCAGCGGGTCAGCGCATCGACAATTTTTTACTTCGCGTCTGTAAAGGCGTGCCGAAAAGCCACATTTACCGGATTTTGCGCAGCGGCGAAGTTCGTGTGAACAAAGGGCGCATTGACGCGGCATATCGGCTGGAAATGGGCGATCTGGTTCGCGTGCCGCCCATTCGTACCGCTCAACTGGACGAGACACCGGTTTCCTCGAATGCGCCAGCCGCCGAATTCCCCATACTGTTTGAGGACGATCATCTGATCGTGATCAACAAACCCGCTGGCGTCGCCGTTCATGGCGGCAGCGGCGTAGCGTTCGGCGTGATCGAGCAGTTACGCAATGCGCGTCCGCAGGCGAAGTTCCTCGAATTGGTGCATCGGTTGGACCGTGAGACGTCCGGCGTGCTGATGCTCGCGAAAAAACGCTCGGCGCTCGTGAACCTGCACGAACAGATGCGCGACAACAAAATCGATAAACGCTATCAGGCAGTTGGCCACGGCGAGTGGCCGGCAGGCTGGGGGCGCCGAAGGATCGTGAAAGAATCCTTGCACAAATATCTGACGCCCGAAGGCGAACGGCGCGTGCGGGTTCAGGACGACGGGTTGGCATCGCACACTGTTTTCAACCTGATCGAGCGCTTCGACGAATACGCCTGGGTCGAGGCCGAACTTAAAACCGGCCGCACGCACCAGATTCGCGTGCATATGGCGCACATTGGCCTGCCGATTGCCGGCGACGCCAAATACGGCGACTTCGCGCTGAACAAGAATCTGGTGCGTCCCGATGCAAAGCCGTCGCTAAAACGCATGTTCCTGCACGCTTTCCGCCTGAAACTGGTTCATCCGGCAACGGGCGAGACGCTCCAGGTCGAAGCGCCGCTGCCGGCCGAATGCAGGCGGTTCATCGAACAACTCAAACAATTTTCCAGAGAGACACAGTAATGGCGCGTCAGCAATTCGACCTGATTGTCTTCGACTGGGATGGCACCTTGATGGACTCCACGGCGCACATTACGCGCAGCATTCAGGCGGCCTGCCGCGACCTGAGCCTGCCCGTTCCCGCCGACGAAGCCGCGAGCTACGTCATCGGGCTTGGCCTGCGCGACGCGTTGCAGATCGCGGCGCCCACGCTCGATCCCACCGATTATCCGAAGCTGGCGGAGCGGTATCGCTTTCATTACCTGATCAAGGGTGAGCAAACCGAACTCTTCGAGGGCGTGCGCCAGATGCTGCAAAACCTGCGTGACGAGGGTTATCTGCTGGCGGTCGCGACGGGAAAAAGCCGCGTGGGCCTGAACCGGGCGCTCGACCAGTCGCGCCTGACGAGCCTTTTCGACGGAACGCGCTGCGCCGACGAGACCTTCTCCAAACCGCATCCCGCGATGCTGCACGAACTGACCCGCGAACTGGGTCAGAACGTGAACCGCACGGTGATGGTCGGCGACACAACGCACGACCTGCAAATGGCGAAGAATGCGGGCGCGGCGTCGGTTGGCGTGACGTATGGCGCGCATCCGGCGAAGTCGCTGCATGCGCTCGAGCCGCTTTTCGTCGCCGAAAACGTGACCGCGCTCGGCGACTGGTTGCGGGAGAACGCATGACGGGAACGCCGCCTGAAGCGGTGCGGATCTGCGCATCGGAGGAACTGGTCGATGGCGGCGATGGCGTTCGCCGCAGCGCAGCCGGCAAAAGCGGCGAAGCCACGGTGTTTTTCGTTCGCTACGACGGCAGGCCGTTCGGCTATCTCAACCAGTGCGCGCACGTGCCCATGGAGCTGGACTGGTCCGAAGGCAAGTTCTTCGAGAGCTCCGGCTTATACTTGATGTGCGCGACCCACGGCGCAATTTACGAGCCGGATACCGGGAAATGCGTCGGCGGTCCGTGCCGCGGCGCGCGTTTGCGCAAGGTTGAAACCGAAGAGCGCGATACGCCGGAAGGCCATGCTGTTTTCTGGCTTCCCGACGACGACCTGCGCCCCGCTTGAACCAAAAACTCCCGATTCAATCTTTAATCAGTCAACCAGGCGACGCATGTCCGATCACATTCCCACAGAACCTTCCGACCCGTTGCGTCCGGCGCCCGCGGGCGCCCCACGGAGTGAAAACTGGGAGCGCGCCGCGCTTGAACGCATCGCGCTCGCGGCGATCAACGAGCAGCGCTCGGCGCGCCGCTGGCGCATTTTCTTTCGTTTCGTTTTTCTCGCCATCCTCGCGGTTGCGGTCTGGCGGGCATTCGATTTCACCAGCGACAAGGTATCGAAGACTGCTCGGCACACGGCGTTGGTCGAACTCGAAGGCGAAATTTCCGCCAATAGCGACGCAAGCGCTGACAACGTCAACGCGGCGCTCGACAGCGCGTTCGAAGACGACGCCACGGCCGCCGTGATCCTTCGCTGCAATAGCCCCGGCGGCAGTCCGGTGCAGGCGGGCATCATCAATCGGGAAATCACGCGCTTGCGGACGAAGTATCCGTCGAAGCCGCTTTACGTGGTCGTAAACGACATGTGCGCGTCGGGTGGCTATTACGCCGCTGCTGCTGCTGACAAGATTTACGTCGATAAGGCGAGCATCGTTGGCTCGATTGGCGTGCTGATGGACGGTTTTGGTTTCACTGGCCTGATGAGCAAGCTTGGCGTGGAACGCCGCCTGCATACGTCCGGCGCGAACAAGGGCGCGTTCGATCCGTTCTCGCCTGAAACGCCGGTAATGGATGCGCACGCGCAGGAAATGCTGGACCAGATCCATACGCAATTCATCGATGCCGTCAAAAAAGGCCGCGGATCGCGCCTGAAAGACAGTCCCGACATCTTCTCGGGCATGTTCTGGACCGGCCAGAAAAGCGTGGAACTGGGTCTCGCCGATGGTTTCGGCGACGCGGATTACGTCGCGCGTGAGATTGTGAAGCAGCCGGATCTTGTTGATTACACGCAGAAAGAGAGCATTGGCGAACGCGTTGCGCGCAAATTTGGCGCGGCGGCTGGAAACGCATCCATAGAGGCGCTGATGACGAGCGGGAAAATGCAGTTGAAATAGTTTTCCGTCGGCAATGAAAACGCTCGCCGTGGACGTTCCCGGCGAGCGTTTTTTATGTTTTATGCACCCAGCAGCAGGAAAATCGCCGGCCGCTTATGCAGTTCGGGTGCGGTTTTCTTTTTCCATTCGGCTACCGTTCGCGTAACGATCGTTTCCTCCGGCAATGTCAGGTCCACCGCGACGCAAACGAGCGTCGACGGTGCACAAGTCGCGAGCAACGTGTCCAGCAACGCACGATTCCGATACGGCGTTTCGATAAAAATTTGCGTCTGGTTCGCTTTTCTCGATAGCATTTCAAGGTCCCGCAGACGTTTGCCGCGCTCGGCGGCATCGACGGGAAGGTAGCCGTTGAACGCAAAGCTCTGGCCGTTCATTCCCGACGCCATCAACGCCAGCAAAATCGAACTCGGTCCAACAAACGGTACGACTTTCACGCCGCGTTCATGCGCACGGCGCACGAGCAGGGCGCCCGGATCGGCGACCGCGGGGCAACCGGCCTCGGAAACGAGTCCTGCGTCAGTGCCGCCCAGAATCGGCGCTAGCAGCTTTTCGACTTCGCCCGGCGGCGTGTTGACGTTCAACTCGCGGATTTCGATTTCCTGGATCGGACGCTCGGTTCCGACTTTCTTGAGGAATGCGCGCGTGGTTTTCGCGTTTTCGCCGATGTAATACTGCAGCGCCGCCGCGCGTGCCCGAACCGGTTCGGGCAGGACGTGGGCCAGCGCGGCGCTGTCGCCTTCGCCGAGCGTGTTGGGAATCAGATACAGAACGCCGCTCATGCTGCCTCCACCAAAGGAAATCCGGCCACGCGCAGCATTTTCGACAACGCGATCAGCGGCAAGCCGATCAGCGCGGTGGAATCGTCGGAATGAATGGCTGAGACGAGCGTGATGCCTAATCCCTCCGATTTCGCGCTTCCTGCCACGTCGTACGGCGTTTCGGCGAGTAGATAGGCTTCGATTTCGTCATCGGAAAGATCGCGAAACTGCACGCGGGTAACGATATCGGCGGTCTGGACGTTGCCCGTGCGGCTATCGAAAAGGCATAACGCGCTATGGAACTCGACGCTTTTGCCGCGCATAAACTGGAGTTGGGCGCGCGCATTGTCGTGCGTGCCGGGCTTGCCGATCTGCCGGCCGTCGCAGGTGGCGACCTGGTCCGAGCCGATAACCAGAGCGCCGGCCGCGTCCGTCACGCGCTTCGCTGCCGTACGGGCTTTCGCCTCCGAAAGCCGCAGGGCCGTGGCTTCGGGCGTTTCCGCGTCGAGCGGCGTTTCGTCTATGTCGGGTGTGATTACATCGAACGGAACGCGCAGGCGTTCGAGCAATTCCCGTCGATAACGCGAACTCGATGCAAGGACGAGACGCGGCTTATTTGAGACATCGGGCATGAAAAGGACCGGCTAGACAAGGAGATTGGCGGTTGCGGTGTTTGCGCCGCAACCCGAAGCATAAGTGTTTGACTCGAAAAGACAAAGCCGCTATAGTTTTGGGCTTTTCATCGGTGCGCGCAGGGTGTTCAAGCAGTTTTTGCGTTTGATTGAATAAGAGCGCGATGAAATGAGCGACGGCGTGCAGTGCGGCCTGCAGTGAAGCGCGACGGCCGGAAGTGTACCGAGATATGTTGTGGTTTTCAGGGCCAGAAGCGTTGGAAGCGTCATAAGCGTGCTTCGCCTTGTCCGGTAAAATCCGGATAAACCACACCAGCCGGACGGGTTAAGTGCGGTGCATACTGCAGCTTCCATCTCGGTCGTGTTCCGTGCACACGCTTTTTCAGCCGTCGCGGTAACGACCCATCGCAGGAGCGCACATGACACAAAATCCTGGCAAACCTGCATGTCCCGAGGACTTGCGCGCACTCGACCTGTTCGACTTTGCCCAGAGCCGCCGGCAGGCGGCGGGCGGTGTACGGGTTTCGCAGTTGCCGCGTCTGCTCAGTGAAGTGCCGGCGGACGCGCCCGATCGCGACACGGTGTTTTCATGGCAGGCCGAAGGCTCCATGCAGCCCGAGTTGCAGGACGACGGCACCGAAGCGCCGCAGCCATATTTGCGGCTTGCCGTGCACGGTTCGGTCTGGATCGAATGTCAGCGTTGTTTATCGCCGTATTCGCAGCACCTTGATGTCGACGCAACGTATCGCATTGTGTTGACGGAAGAAGAAGCAGATGAATTTCCGCTGGACAACGATGAAGTCGAGGTGATCGTGGGCTCGCGCCAGTTCGATCTCATCGACTTGATCGAAGAGGAATTGTTGTTGTCCTTGCCGCTCGTGCCCAAGCACGACGTGTGTCCCGAAGTGCACGAGAGCCTGAACACGGATCTCTACAGCGCCGAGGGCGAGCTGGACGAAGGTGGTCTGAATGGCGAAGCAGGATCGCGGCAGGATGGCGGTTCGGGCAGCGGCTCAAACAGGCCCAACCCCTTCGCCGCGCTCGGCAAGCTCAAGCAGGGCGGTTCCGGCAACGACACGCATTAAAAAAAAGTAGTGATGTCCGGCGCTCAAGCCGGGTATCGGATCGTCATTCGGCGCGATGCGTCCGGACGGGCTCGCTGGCTTCAGGTCAGGGTCGCCGGTGTGTCGAGCTGTGTTAGAATTCGCAAAATTTTTCTGGAGTCATCATGGCAGTTCAGCAAAACAAGAAATCGCCGTCCAAGCGCGGCATGCATCGTTCGCACGACTTCCTCACGGCGCCGGCGCTGGCCGTTGAGCCGGGCACGGGTGAAGTCCATCTGCGTCACCACGTGAGCCCGAACGGCTACTATCGTGGCAAGAAAGTCATCAAGACGAAGAACGATTAAGCGTACTGCGGGCAATGCGTCCGCGACGCTTGGTGCGTCTCGCGTCGCCGTCTTGACTCATGGTCTGACACATGAATTGAGCTACGGTCGCTCGCGTTTGACATCTTCCTGGTGTAACAAGAAGGCGGCATTTCACTGCCGCTTTTTTGTGCCTGAAATTCGTCGCACTCCATGACCGTAAAGATCACCATCGACTGCATGGGAGGCGACCACGGCCCGTCCGTGACCGTTCCCGCCGCTGTCAGTTTCGTGCGTTCGCATCCCGATGCGCATTTGCTGCTCGTCGGCATCGAGTCGGCTATTCGCGCGCAGTTGAAGAAGTGCAAGGCCGCCGGCGAAACCCGGCTGACAGTCGTCCCGGCTACGGAAGTAGTCGAGATGGACGACCCGGTGGAAGTCGCGCTGCGCCGGAAGAAGGATTCGTCGATGCGCGTGGCGCTCAATCTCGTCAAGGAAGGGCAGGCGCAGACCTGCATTTCGGCGGGCAACACGGGCGCATTGATGGCCGTGTCGCGTTACGTGCTCAAGACGCTGCCGGGCATAGAACGGCCGGCTATCGCGTTTGCCATGCCGAGCCAGAAAGGCTTCACCACCGTGCTCGACCTGGGCGCGAACGTGGACTGCGAGCCGCAGCACCTGCTGCAGTTCGCCGAGATGGGACATGCGCTGGTGGCCGCTATCGGCAGCAAGGAGCGGCCGACCATCGGCCTGCTCAACATTGGCGAAGAAGTCATCAAGGGCAACGACACAATCAAGCGCGCCGGCGAACTGCTGCGCGCAAGCACGCTCAACTTCTACGGCAACGTGGAAGGCAATGACATCTATAAAGGCACAACAGACGTAGTCGTCTGCGACGGATTTGTCGGCAACGTGGCGCTGAAGACGTCGGAAGGTCTCGCGCAAATGCTCACCGACATGATCCGCGAGGAATTCAGCCGGTCACTCGCGACCAAGCTGATGGCGATCGTCGCACTGCCGGTTCTCAAGCGCTTCAAACGACGCGTCGATCCCGCCCAATACAACGGCGCGGCGCTCCTCGGGTTGCGCGGCCTCGTCATCAAAAGCCATGGCTCGGCGCAAGCCTACGGGTTTGAGTGGGCTATCAAACGCGGGTATGATGCGGTCAAAAATGGCGTGCTGGAACGGCTCGTACGCGCCATGGAAGAAAATGCTGCGCCTGTGCAACAAGCGGCGCTGGACACTGCCGCTGACGCAGCCGTGACCGTGGACCCGGCAGCATCAGCCGCCTCCGGCGACGCGGCCGTTTCACGCCCGCTCGTGCAGCCGGGCGCACCGGGCGCCGCGCTACCCTCGAAGGCATAATGGCTCAATCGAATCTCTATTCCCGTGTGATCGGAACGGGCAGTTATCTGCCAGCCGATCGCGTCACGAATCAGGATCTGGCCGACCGGCTGGCCAGGCAAGGCGTGGAAACGAGCGATGAATGGATCGTCGCTCGCACAGGCATCCACGCGCGCCACTTCGCCGCGCCCGATCAGACCACGAGCGAACTCGCCCTGCACGCGTCGCGCCAGGCGATTGAAGCAGCGGGAATCGATCCGGAATCGATCGACCTGATTATCGTGGCGACCTCCACGCCTGACTTTGTCTTTCCCAGCACGGCCTGCCTGCTGCAGAACAAGCTCGGTATCAAGAATGGCGGCGCCGCATTCGATATCCAGGCGGTCTGCTCCGGTTTTGCCTACGCCGTCGCCACCGCCGACAGCTTCATTCGCGGCGGCATGAATCGCACGGCGCTCGTCGTGGGCGCCGAAACGTTCTCCCGTATCCTCGATTTCAACGACCGCACCACCTGCGTGCTGTTTGGTGACGGCGCGGGCGCGGTCATCCTGCAGGCGTCGGACGAACCGGGCGTGCTGTCGAGCGCGCTTCACGCGGACGGCAGCCATTCGAGCATCCTGTGCACGCCGGGCAATGTGAACAAGGGTGTGATAGAAGGCAGCGCGTTCCTGCACATGGACGGCCAGGCAGTCTTCAAGCTCGCTGTGAAAGTGCTCGAGAAAGTGGCCGTCGAGGCGCTGGAAAAGGCGCGGCTTACGGCTGGCGACATCGACTGGCTAATTCCGCATCAAGCCAATATCCGCATCATGGAAAGCACGGCGAAGAAGCTTCATGTGCCGCTCGAACGCATGGTCGTGACCGTCGGCGAGCATGGCAATACGTCGGCGGCTTCGATTCCGCTCGCACTCGACGTCGCGGTGCGCGACGGCCGCATCAAGCGCGGCCAGCATGTGCTGATAGAAGGCGTCGGCGGCGGCTTCACCTGGGGCGCTTCGGTCATCCGCTACTGAACGCGGCGTCAGTGCCCGCGTTGCCTGGCCGCATTGGCCATTCGACCCATCCAATTGAGTAAGGACGTCATGAAATTCGCGTTCGTTTTTCCGGGACAAGGCTCCCAATCGGTCGGCATGCTCAACGCATTCGCCGATCACGCCGTAGTGCGCGAAACCGTGCAACAGGCATCCGATGCACTCGGCCAGGATCTGGGCAAACTGATTGCCGAAGGTCCGGCGGAAGATCTTGGACTCACGACCAACACGCAGCCTGTGATGTTGACGGCCGCTTATGCAATTTATCGTGTGTGGGAGAAGGAAACTGGGCTGAAGCCGGCGCTGGTGGCTGGACACAGCCTCGGCGAATACACTGCGTTGGTGGCGGCCGGCGCGCTGAAATTTTCGGACGCCCTGCCGCTCGTGCGCTTTCGTGCGCAAGCCATGCAGAGCGCGGTTCCCGTGGGCGAAGGCGGCATGGCCGCAATCCTGGGTCTCGACGACGACGCCGTGCGCGCCGTCTGCGCGGAAGCATCGGCGGCCGGCATTGTGGAAGCGGTCAACTTCAACGCGCCTTCGCAAGTGGTGATCGCGGGCGCGAAAGCCGGCGTGGAAAAGGCCTGCGAACTGGCCAAGGCGAAGGGCGCGAAGCGCGCGCTGCCGCTGCCGGTTTCGGCGCCGTTTCATTCGTCGTTGCTTAGGCCCGCGTCGGATCAGTTGCGCGAATATCTGGCGAGCGTCGAAATTGACGTGCCGCAGATTCCGCTGATCAATAACATCGATGTTGCCAGCGTCGCCGAACCGGCCGCCATCAAGGATGCGCTCGTGCGTCAGGCGGCGGGTCCCGTGCGATGGGTGGAAACGGTGCAGAAAATGGCGCGTGAAGGCGTCACGCATGTGATCGAATGCGGTCCGGGCAAGGTGCTGAACGGTTTGACGAAGCGTATAGATGGCGCGCTCGTCGGTGCGTCGATTTTCGATCCCGCTTCGCTCGACGAAGTTCGCACGCTGCTCGCCGGCTGAACAAGACAAGGAACGGATAAAACATGAGTCTGGACAAGCAGATTGTGGTCGTAACGGGTGCATCGCGAGGAATCGGA
The DNA here is from genome assembly GCF_001544455.2 of Caballeronia sordidicola. Taxonomy (GTDB): domain Bacteria; phylum Pseudomonadota; class Gammaproteobacteria; order Burkholderiales; family Burkholderiaceae; genus Caballeronia; species Caballeronia sordidicola. The sequence goes on along the minus strand of NZ_FCOC02000007.1, from coordinate 101,191 downwards.
CGCTCGATCGCGCTCGAACTCGCGCGTCAGGGCGCGACCGTGATTGGCACGGCGACCAGCGAAAGCGGCGCCGAAGCAATCACCGCAGCGCTGAAGGAAGCCGGCGTGCAAGGCCGCGGCGCGGTGCTGGACGTGACGGACGCCGCCGCGAGCGAGGGGTTTATCGACGGCGTGGTGAAGGAATTTGGCGCGCTGAATGTGCTCGTGAACAACGCCGGGATCACCAAAGATCAATTGGCGATGCGCATGAAAGACGAAGAATTCGACGCTGTTATCGACACGAACCTGCGCGCCGTCTTCCGCCTGTCGCGCGCCGTTCTGCGCCCGATGATGAAAGCGCGCGGCGGACGGATCATCAATATCACGTCGGTGGTGGCTTCTTCGGGCAATCCGGGCCAGGCGAACTACGCGGCCGCGAAGGCTGGCGTGGCGGGCATGACGCGCGCCCTGGCGCGAGAAATCGGCAGCCGCGGAATCACGGTGAACTGCATTGCGCCGGGTTTTATCGATACCGACATGACCAAGGTCTTGCCGGAAGCGCAGCGCGCGGCGCTCACAGCACAGATACCACTCGGCCGACTGGGCAGCCCCGAGGATATCGCTCATGCTGTGGCTTTCCTCGCTTCGCCGCACGCGGGCTACATCACGGGAACCACGCTCCATGTGAACGGCGGCATGTACATGTGACAGGCATTTCGTTAATATCCGCGCCTTGGCGGGTGCGCAAAATGCTTGTTGAAAGCAAGCTGCGCGAGACGCGAAATGCGCTGTAGCTAGCCGGTGACGTTGAAAGGGTGTGACGTGCATTTGACGGGCGTCGCACGTGAAGCAAACCTGATTTGTGCGTGGGTTATTACGGGTACAAACCTGATAAAATGCGCGCACTTGTGTTTTTGAACTACATTTCCCTCGGAGGGCTGCATGGACAATATCGAACAGCGCGTGAAGAAGATCGTCGCCGAACAACTGGGCGTCGCCGAAGCTGAAATCAAGAACGAAGCTTCGTTCGTGAACGATCTGGGCGCTGACTCGCTCGACACCGTCGAACTCGTGATGGCTCTCGAAGACGAATTCGGCATGGAAATTCCGGACGAAGAAGCGGAAAAGATCACGACGGTTCAGCAAGCAATCGACTACGCTCGCGCGAACGTCAAGGCTTAAGAGCCAAGCGCAGCTACTGCTACGATATTCGGGGTTGACGCTCTGTTGCGCTTCGAACCGCGCTTCGAACCGATTTAACGGCCACAGGGCTCACAGGGCAATTTCCTGTGAATCTTGTGGCTTTTGCTTTTTGTCATTTATGGATAAGGGGTTACCGTGAGCCGTCGTCGTGTTGTTGTTACAGGCCTTGGGCTGATTTCGCCTGTCGGCAATACCGTTGCCGACGGCTGGGCCAATCTGGTCGCCGGCAAGTCGGGCATCGCCGAGATCACGAAGTTCGACGCAACGAACTTCTCCACGCGCTTTGCCGGTGAAGTCAAGGGCTTCAATGTCGAAGACTATATGCCGGCAAAGGAAGCGCGCCACATGGATACCTTTATCCATTACGGCATTGCGGCCGGTGTTCAGGCCATGCAGGACAGCGGGCTTGAAATCACCGAAGAGAACTCGGAGCGCGTAGGTGTTGTGGTGGGCTCGGGAATTGGCGGCTTGCCGATGATCGAAGTCACGCAAACGGAATTGCTCAATCGCGGCCCGCGCCGGATATCTCCGTTCTTCGTGCCGGCGTCGATCATCAACATGATCTCTGGCCACCTGTCCATCCGGTTTGGGTTGAAAGGGCCGAATCTCGCGATCGTGACTGCCTGCACCACAGGGCTGCATTGCATTGGAGAAGGTTCGCGGCTGATCGAATACGGAGACGCCGACGTGATGATCTGCGGTGGATCCGAAGCCACCGTGTCGCCGCTGGGTGTGGGCGGATTCGCGGCGGCGCGCGCGCTGTCGCAACGCAATGATGACCCGGCAACCGCTAGCCGTCCGTGGGACAAGGATCGCGACGGGTTTGTGCTGGGCGAAGGCGCTGGCGTGATGGTGCTTGAAGAGTACGAACACGCGAAGGCACGCGGCGCGAAGATTTATGCGGAAGTCAGCGGCTACGGCATGAGCGGCGACGCATATCACATGACCGCGCCGCCTGAGGATGGCGACGGCGCGCGCCGCAGCATGCGCAATGCGTTGAAAAACGCCCAGGTCAATCCCGACGAAGTGCATTACCTGAACGCGCACGGCACGTCCACGCCGCTCGGCGATCTGGCGGAAACAATCGGTATCAAGAACACCTTTGGTGACCACGCGAAGAAAATCGTCGTGAACTCCACCAAGTCGATGACCGGGCACCTGCTCGGCGGCGCAGGCGGACTGGAGTCGGTGTTCACGGTGCTGGCGCTGCATCATCAGGTATCGCCGCCGACCATCAACATCTTTAACCAGGATCCGGCGTGTGATCTGGACTACTGCGCGAACGAAGCGCGGGAAATGAAGATCGACGTGGCGCTGAAAAATTCGTTCGGCTTCGGCGGCACGAACGGCACGCTCGTTTTCAAGCGGCATTGAACGCCACCGGGCGTCTCGCGCTTACGTGCTCGCGGAGAACCAGCGAGTGATGAGTACGCTTGAATCGCAGCGGGAGGCTTCGGCGGAAGCATTCGCCGGGTTATCCCGCCGCCAGGAAATCACCCCATCGCGATTGTTGTCGGGCGCCACGGTGGCGTTCGTGGCAGTCGCGGCCGGCGCCGTGTTCCAGACGGTCGCGGCGTATTCCGGTGTTTTTGACGCCTGCGTCGCGGCGTTCATTGTCGTGATCGGGCTTGGAAGCATGGCGCTCAGTGGCGAACGTCGCCGCCCCGTCGCATTCGAGATTGGGCAGGATGGCTTGACGACTTGGGACCGCAAGGGCCACGCGCAGTATCGGCAAATATCCGGTTGTGCCCATTGGAGCGATCGTCTGCTTGCCTTGGTCCTGGTTTCCGCCGATGGCCGGTCCGAGCCGCTTCTCGTCCCCGCCGATTCATTGGCCGGCGCAAGCGCGTTTCGCGAACTGGCCGTGCGCGCACGGCGCTGCGCCCAGGAACACCTGTAACGCTTGTAACCGCCAATGAGCGTTCGGCGCGCCCCGGTGGCGTAACGCTACAATAGCCCTCCGCGTAGCACCCCCAAAGTTAACGGATTTCCCAGGTGAGCGAAAAAGAAATCGATCAGTTACTGGTCGAACGCGTGCAGAAGGGCGATAAAGCAGCGTTCGAGCTTCTGGTCGCCAAATATCAGCGCAAGATTATCCGGCTTATCTCGCGGCTCGTCCGCGATCCCGCCGAGGTGGAGGACGTCGCGCAAGACGCCTTTATCAAGGCTTATCGCGCGTTGCCGCAATTTCGCGGAGAATCGGCGTTTTACACGTGGCTTTACCGGATTGCGGTGAACACGGCAAAGAACTATCTTGCCACTCAAAGCCGGCGTGCTCCAACTTCTACCGAAGCCGATGCAGAAGAAGCGGAAACTTTCTCCGACGCAGACCAACTAAGGGATATCAACACGCCTGAGTCGATGTTGATGAGCAAGCAGATCGCACAGACGGTCAATGCTGCGATGGCGGTTTTACCGGAAGAGCTGCGCACCGCCATAACTCTTCGTGAAATTGAAGGTCTGAGCTACGAAGAAATTGCCGAAATGATGGATTGCCCTATAGGGACCGTCAGATCGAGAATTTTTCGTGCTCGCGAAGCCATTGCGGCAAAATTGCGTCCATTGCTGGACACTCCCGAAGGCAAGCGCTGGTAGCAGCGAGGTTGCGCGGGGCAGGGATGCGGTATCTGGGTCAGGTAGTGTCACTACAGGTGCAGTCAAGATGGGGAGCATCATGGGGTCGGTTTCGGTGCAATCGCAAGCTGGGTCGCAAGGCGAGCGTCTTTCCGCTTTTGTCGACGGAGAATCGTTCGACGATTCAGGCGACATTAGCCAGTTTCTTTCCGGATTTACGCAGAAAGACCGCGCGGCGTGGTCGGACTATCACTTGATCGGCGATGCTCTGCGTTCCGACGATCTGGCGACAAGTCCCGCAGCCAGCAGCGCGTTCATGAACGCGTTTTCGGCGCGGTTCGAGGCTGAAGCGCATGTATTCGCGCCAGCGTCCATTCCGGCTGCGGCAGCCGAGCGCGTGCGCTCGGGCGTGTTCCGCCGGCGCGTCGTGCCGGCGTTCGCAGTCGCGGCTGCTGCGGCTACGCTCACGTGGATTGTCGTGCCCCAGTTGCAGGGTGTCGATTCCCACAGCGGCGTGCAAGTCGCAAGCGTGTCTTCATCGGATCATGTGCAGCGCGTCGCGATGGCTTCAATGCCGGCCGCCACGCTGCGCTCGCCGGTCGTTGAAGCGAACATCATTCGTGATGCGAGTCTCGACCAGTATCTGGAAGCGCATCAGCAATTCTCCCAACAGCCCGTCATGCCGGGCTCAACGCCTTTGATCCGCACTGCGGCTACGAGCCAAGGTCAATAACTGATGCAACTTGTGCGGTTGAAGAAAACGACTCATTGGGGGCGGCTGCCGGTTCTATTGCTCTGTGCAGTCGCGTTGTTATCCGCGGCATCTGGAGCTTCGGCGCAAGGCGGTTCCCCGCAAGGCGACGATTCAACTGCCTCGCGCAAGTCGGCTGCGGATCTGCTCAACCGGATTCACGAAGCCGCACAGCAGCAGAATTACGAAGGCACCTTCGTCTACCAGCGTGGAACAACGGTGCAATCGTCGCGGATAACCCATTCCGCAGCCCGCAGCGACGGCGAGTATGAGTCGTTGGAAAGTCTGGACGGCAAGCCGCGCAAGATGCTTCGCCATGACGACGACATGTATACGTTCGTGCCTGAACGTCATCTGCTGGTCGTCGAAAAACGTCAGAACAAGGATTCGTTCCCGTCGCTGCTGGCTACCGGTGGCGAGCAGGTCCTGTCTGTCTACGATCCGAAAATTCTCGGCACAGATCGCGTCGCGGGTATCGATAGTCAGGTTATCGAGCTTGATCCGAAAGACGCCTGGCGATTTGCTTACAAGTTCTGGGCCGATTCGAAGACCGGTCTCTTGTTGCGCGCGCAGACGCTCGGGCCTGACGGCCAGGTCCTCGAACAGCTTTCGTTTTCGCAAGTCAAGATCGGCGGCACGGTCGACCGGTCGGCAATCGCGAACGGCATCAAGAATATAAACGGGTGGACAGTTGTGCGGCCGCCGGTTCAACCAGTGGATATGGAAGCGCAAGGCTGGAAGATCACGCCCAATGTCCCTGGTTTTCGCGAGATTCGCGAGTTGCGCAGGCCAATGGCGTCGCGTGAGGAAGGGCAACCGCCCATCCCCGTCGATCAAGCTGTTTTTTCTGATGGCCTTGCGGCAATCTCTATATTTGTCGAGCCCGTAGAAAAGAATTCACGTAAGGAAGGCGCCGGCGACAGTGGCGCGACACACGTACTGGTCAAGCGTCGCGGGGATTTCTGGATTACCTTGCTAGGTGAAGTTCCCCAAGCTACGTTGCAGCAATTTGCTTCTGCCATAGAATACAAGCCTTCCAAGTAATTCCTCGGCCCATCAAGATATGAGCAACCTCTCGCTGCGCACCTTCCTTACGGCCGCGGCGCTTGCTGCATGCCTGCCGCTTGCGACCTTCGCGGCGACCGCATCCGCAGCGAGCGCCGCAACATCGGCAGTCGCACCGGCGGCTGCGCCGGTTGCATCGACTGGCGCGGTGCCCATAGTGAACCTGCCCGACTTCACTACGCTCGTGGACCGCGTCGGGCCGTCGGTGGTGAATATCCGCACGACCACGCGTGTGAGCAGCAGCAATGATTTGCGCGGCTTGCCGCCCGGCATGGATAACGGCGACATGTCGGAATTTTTCCGGCGATTTTTCGGCATTCCGATGCCCGGTACGCCGGGGTCTCCCGGTTCGCCGCGCGGCGGAAACGGTGGCGGCGGAGGCGATCAGGGCGGCGATAGCGGCGGCGGCAGTGGCCGCGGAAACCGCAGTGCGCCGCAGGACAGCCCCGACAATCAGGACAATTCCGAGCAGAGCAGCGGCGTGGGTTCCGGTTTCATCATGTCTGCCGATGGTTACGTGATGACCAACGCCCACGTGGTCGACGACGCCGACACCATCTACGTCACGCTCACCGACAAGCGCGAGTTCAAAGCCAAGCTGGTAGGCGTCGATGAACGTACGGACGTCGCCGTGGTGAAAATCCAGGCGACGAGCTTGCCCGCCATCACCATGGGCGACTCGAACAAGGTGCGCGTGGGCGAATGGGTGCTGGCAATCGGCTCGCCGTTCGGCCTCGATAACACCGTGACGGCGGGTATTGTCAGTGCAAAGGGGCGCGATACCGGCGATTACCTGCCTTTTATCCAGACGGACGTCGCGGTAAATCCAGGCAATTCCGGCGGACCGCTCATCAACATGGCCGGCGAAGTGATCGGCATCAATTCACAGATCTATAGCCGTACTGGCGGCTTCATGGGGATTTCGTTCGCCATTCCTATCGATGAAGCCATGCGCGTCGCGGATCAACTGAAGACCGGCGGCAAGGTGGTGCGTGGCCGTATCGCGGTGGCGATTGGCGAAGTGACCAAGGAAGTGGCCGACTCTCTCGGGCTCCCGAAGGCGCAAGGGGCGCTGGTGAGCAGCGTTGAAGCAGGCGGTCCCGCCGACAAGGCCGGCATCCAGCCGGGCGACATCATCCTGAAATACAACGGCCATGACGTGTCCACGGCGACCGACTTGCCGCGCATGGTCGGTGACACGAAGCCCGGTACGAAGGCCACGATCACCGTATGGCGCAAGGGCCAGTCGCGCGAATTGCCGATCACCATTGCGGAAATGCAGCCGGACAAGGTCACGAAAGCCGAGACCAAAAAGCCGTCGCCGCCCAAGGAACGCGCACCGAGCAATGCGCTCGGGATTGCCGTGAGCGACATTCCGGCTGACCAGAAGAAGTCGCTGAAGATCACGAACGGCGTGCAGGTGGATGCGGTGGAGGGTCCGGCGGCGCGTGCGGGCTTCCAGAAGGGCGACATCATCCTGCGTATTGGCGACACGGATATCACGAGCGCAAAGCAGTTCGACGCCGTCGCGCAAAACGTCGATCCAAGCAAGATGGTCGCCGTGCTCATACGCCGTGGCGACAACACGCAGTTCGTGCCGTTACGCCCGCGCGCGTCGGCGCAGAAGTAACGGAAGTAACGCGAAGTGGGGACGCTCGTGCTTTATGGGCGCGCGTGGTGCCATCTTTGCGAGGAAATGCGTGCCGAACTCGAGCCAATAGCGGCGGAGTTCGGCGTGCGGGTCGAATGGATCGATATAGACAGCGACCGGGCGCTCGAAGCGCTTTATGACGAGCTCGTGCCCGTTCTGGTGTTCGATGGCGCGCAACTGTGTCATTACCATCTGGACCGAGCGCGCGTGCGCAATGCGCTTCTTGGATCGTCCTCAAGTCCATGAACAATCGGACCTTTCCCGTAAAATCCGCCGTTGGCTGCCCTTTTCGGCTAAAATAGACGGGTTTTTCACCCCATTTTCAAGGCGTGCTCCGCGTTTGTCTGGGCGCGCCTTTTTGCTTGATCGGCACTGAATGAATCATATTCGTAACTTCTCGATCATTGCGCATATCGACCACGGCAAATCGACGCTGGCCGACCGCATCATCCACCTTTGCGGCGGCTTGTCCGACCGCGAGATGGACGCGCAGGTCCTCGACTCCATGGATCTCGAGCGCGAGCGCGGCATCACGATCAAGGCGCAAACCGCAGCGCTGACTTACAAGGCGCGCGACGGCCAGGTCTATAACCTGAATCTCATCGACACCCCCGGACACGTCGACTTTTCATACGAGGTCAGCCGCTCGCTCTCCGCATGCGAAGGCGCGTTGCTGGTCGTGGACGCGAGCCAGGGCGTGGAAGCGCAGACGGTCGCCAACTGCTACATGGCCATCGAACTCGGCGTGGAAGTCGTGCCGGTGCTCAACAAGATCGACTTGCCGGCGGCCGATCCCGACAACGCGATTGCGGAAATCGAAGACGTGATCGGTATCGATGCAACCGACGCAACGCATTGCAGCGCCAAAACCGGCCTCGGCGTGACGGACGTGCTCGAAGCGCTGATCGCCAAGGTGCCGCCGCCGAAGGGCGATCCGGACGCGCCGCTGCAGGCGCTGATCATCGACTCGTGGTTCGACAACTACGTCGGCGTGGTCATGCTCGTGCGCATCAAGAACGGCACGCTGCGCCCGAAAGACAAGATCAAGATGATGGCGTCCGGTGCGGTCTATCCGGTCGAGCATCTCGGCGTGTTCGCGCCGAAAGCCACCAACTTGGCGGCGCTGTCGGCGGGGCAGGTGGGTTTCATTATTGCGGGTATCAAGGAACTGCAGGCCGCCAAAGTGGGTGACACGGTCACCACGGTCGCACGTCCGGCCGACGCGCCGCTGCCCGGTTTCAAGGAAGTGAAGCCGCAGGTGTTCGCCGGTTTGTATCCGGTCGAGGCGAACCAGTACGACGCGCTGCGTGAATCGCTCGAAAAGCTCAAGCTCAACGACGCGTCGCTGCAGTACGAGCCGGAAGTGTCGCAGGCGCTCGGCTTCGGGTTCCGATGCGGCTTTCTCGGCCTTTTGCATATGGAGATCGTGCAGGAACGCCTTGAGCGCGAATTCGACATGGATCTCATCACCACGGCGCCGACCGTGGTGTACGAAGTCGTGAAACGCGACGGGGAACTGATTCAGGTGGAGAATCCGGCCAAGATGCCGGAGCCTTCGTACATTGAAGAAGTGCGCGAGCCTATTGTGACCGTGAACCTGTACATGCCGCAGGAATACGTCGGGTCGGTGATCACGCTGTGCACGAACAAGCGCGGGCAGCAGGTCAACATGCAGTATCACGGCCGTCAGGTGCAACTCACATACGAAATCCCGATGGCGGAAATCGTGCTCGATTTCTTCGATCGCCTGAAATCCACGTCGCGCGGTTATGCGTCCATGGATTACGAGTTCAAGGAATATCGTGCTTCCGACGTGGTGAAGGTCGACATGCTGATCAATGGCGACAAGGTCGACGCATTGTCGGTGATCACGCACCGGTCGCAGAGCCAGCATCGCGGACGCGAAGTGGCGTCGAAAATGCGCGAACTGATTCCGCGGCAGATGTATGACGTGGCGATCCAGGCGACCATTGGCGCGAATATCATTGCGCGTGAAAACATTAAAGCATTGCGTAAGAACGTTCTGGCAAAGTGCTACGGCGGCGATATCTCCCGAAAGAAAAAGCTTCTGGAAAAGCAGAAGGCCGGCAAGAAGCGCATGAAGCAGGTCGGTTCCGTCGAGATTCCGCAAGAAGCTTTCCTCGCGATTCTTCGCGTCGAAGATTAATAAAACAACCGGAAACGATTGATGAATTTTGCGTTGATTCTTTTGGTACTCGTCATTTTGACGGGGATCGCGTGGGTGTTCGATAAACTGGTATTCGAGCCGCAACGGCGGCGCGCGGCGGATGCAGCGGTAGCCGAATTCGACAAGCAGCAGGCACGCCTCGAACCGCGTTTCGCCGACGAACACGCGCCGCAAACGCGCGCTCGCCTGCGCGACGAGAAACTTCGCCAGCCATGGTATCTGGAATATTCGGCGAGTTTCTTTCCGGTCATTCTCGTGGTTTTCGTCGTGCGTTCGTTTGTAGTCGAGCCGTTCAAGATTCCGTCTGGATCAATGGTGCCGACGTTATTGGTGGGCGACTTTATTCTGGTCAATAAATTCGAATACGGTTTGCGCCTGCCCATCAGCAACACCAAGCTGACCAGCGGTACGCCGCTCAAGCGCGGTGACGTCGTGGTGTTCCGTTATCCGAAAGACGAATCGGTGGATTACATCAAGCGCGTGATTGGTCTTCCGGGCGATACCGTCGCGTATCAGGACAAGAAGCTGACCATCAACGGCAAGGCGGTTCCCGAAACTCCGTTGCCTGATTATTTCGATGACGAACGTATTGGTTATGCAAAGCAGTTTGAAGAAGATCTGGATGGCCGCAAGAATGCCATTCTGAACAACGCGCAAGTGCCGCCGTTTGTTATTGGCGCGGACGATTTTCCGAATCGCGACAATTGCAACTACAACGCGCAGGGCGTGATCTGCAAGGTGCCGCCCGGCAGCTATTTCATGATGGGCGACAATCGCGACAACAGTGCGGACAGCCGCTATTGGGGTTTTGTGCCCGATGCGAATATTGTCGGCCGCGCCTTCTTTATCTGGATGAACTTCAGCAGTTTGAAGCGCATTGGTTCATTCCATTGAAGCGCGTCAATCTTGTATAAATGGTTCGACTACTACGCCGCGGGAATACGCGGCGTATTCATTAATGAACGCGTTTGAACACGCTGCATGACACGCTACGTTGGCCGCTAGAAACAGCACGAAGAAACGCGGCTAACGTGTGCTTGCCGTATCGGTTTTATTTTCGATTTTCTGTTTTTCAGCCGGAATCGTCCGCTCCGGCGCCCGCGTTATACTCTGCCCATGCCCTCAACCCCGTTGGAAAGCCGGCTTCAGTACGAATTTCGCAATGCGGAATTGCTGCGCCAGGCGATGACCCATCGCAGTCACAGTGCCACGCACAATGAACGACTCGAATTTCTTGGAGATTCCGTTCTAAATTGCGTGGTGGCTGCGCTTTTGTTCCAACGATTCGCAAAACTCGACGAAGGCGATCTTTCTCGCGTTCGCGCGAATCTGGTCAAGCAGCAGTCGCTTTATGAGATTGCACAGGCGCTCAACGTCTCGGAGGCCTTGCGGCTGGGCGAAGGGGAACTGCGCAGCGGTGGCTTTCGCCGCCCATCCATCCTGGCCGATACGCTGGAAGCCATCTTCGGCGCGGTTTTCCTGGATGGCGGTTTCGACGCGGCGCTTCAGGTCATCAAACGGCTCTACACGCCGATTCTCGATCACATCGATCCACGCACCATCGGCAAGGACGCCAAGACGCTGCTGCAGGAATACCTGCAAGGCCACAAGATCGCGTTGCCGACTTATACCGTCGTCGCGACACACGGGGCTGCGCACAACCAGCAGTTCGAAGTGGAATGCACGGTGCCGAAGCTCGACGTGAAAGTATCCGGTTCGGGCGCAAGCCGCCGTGCAGCGGAACAGGCCGCGGCGAAGAAAGCGCTGGACGAGCTTGCTTCTGCAACACCTGCGCTCACGACGAAGCCGAAGCGCAAGGGCGCTCGCGCGGCGAAGCTTGCGGAACAGGAAGTCGTACCCGGCGTGACCGGTGTTCAGGCTGCGCTGGATCTCCGGGCGCCTGACCGGCGTGAGCGTGCGCGCGCGAGTGCGGCCAACGGCGCCAGCGGTACGCATAACGATTCCGAGCGCCCGGCCACCGCGCCGCTGGCTGTGATTCGTGCGTCGCATGTGGAGTCATCGGCGGGAACGGCCGCGGCGTTGGAGAAAGCCGAGCGCACGACGATCCATCGGGCGGAACGGGCCGACAAAAACGCCGATAAAACCGCCGATAAACAACCAGCTCCCACTCCACCACAGGCGGTGGATAATCCTGTGCATAACCCGGTGGAAAAAAGCGCCGAAAAGACTGCGGCAAAGCCGTCAAACAAGTCGGCAACGGAATCGCCGGTCATCGATAAATCCGCATCTCAGCGCGAAGAGGCTTCCGTCGTGGCTCAGAAGAGCGGCGTGGCCGAGGAAAGTGTTGAGGCGCACGCGGAAGCGAGCGTCGACGAAAACGTCGCACGCGCGGCCGACACAGGCCATTGACCGCGCTGAAGCTGAATCCGAAGCTAACGCGCCGGCCAATCGCATACTCCCGACGCCACGCGTCCCAACGAATCTGTAGCTGCAAACATCTATGAACGCTCCCACTCCCCCTGGTTTCCGCTGCGGCATGGTCGCGATCGTCGGCCGGCCGAACGTCGGCAAATCGACCTTGATGAACGCGCTCGTCGGACAGAAAGTCAGCATCACGTCGCGCAAGGCGCAGACCACGCGGCACCGGATCACCGGCATTCATACGCTCGAGGACGCACAATACATTTTCGTCGACACACCCGGCTTCCAGACCAAGCACAGCGGCGCGCTGAACCGCTCGCTGAACCGCGCGGTGACGTCCACGCTGACGGCGGTCGATGCCATTCTGTTCGTAATCGAAGCCGGCCGTTTTGGCCCTGACGACCAGAAGGTGCTCGACCTGATTCCGAACGACACGCCGTGCCTTTTGATTGCGAACAAGCTGGATCACGTCACCGACAAAGAGACGCTGTTCCCGTTCATGCAGAAAATGAGCGCGTTGCACGACTTCAAGGAAATCGTGCCGATGACCGCGAAGCATCCTGACGACATCGCGCGTCTGATGACAGTCGTGAAGCCGTATTTGCCGGAGGGTTCGCCCATCTATGGCGAAGACGATCTGACCGATCGCAGCGAGCGTTTTCTCGCCGCCGAAATTCTGCGTGAAAAAGTGTTCCGCTGGACAGGCGACGAATTGCCGTACACAAGCACGGTGATGATCGACAAATGGGAAACCGAAGGTCGGCTGCGCCGGATTTTCGCGACCATTCTCGTGGAACGCGATACCCACAAGGCGATGATCATTGGCCAGAAGGGCGCCAAGCTGAAGCAGATCAGCACCGAGGCGCGCCTCGACATGGAGAAGCTTTTCGACGGCCCCGTGTACCTCGAAACCTTCATCAAGGTGAAGAGCGGCTGGGCGGACAACGAAGCGGGACTGCGCGCCTATGGGTACGAATGACGCGTGGATGACCCAGTCTTCCAACGCCGACTCCGATCCGCTCGCTGACGATAACTTCAGCGTCGGCGAGTCTGCAACGCCCGCGCCAAAGAAGCGCGGGACGCGTGCTGCTTCGGCAAAAACGCCAGCCCAACCTGCTGCGCCAAAAGAACCCAAAGAACCCAGGCAAGCCAGACCACCCAAGCCGCCGCGCGCCGCGCCGCGCTCGGACTTTCGTATCGCGGAGCAGCCGTCGTTCGTGCTGCACAGCTATCCGTATCGGGAAACGAGCCTGGTTCTCGACGTGTTTTCCCGCGATCATGGCCGCGTGGCGCTCGTCGCCAAGGGCGCAAAACGGCCGCATTCCGCGTTGCGCGGCGTGCTGCAAACGTTCCAGCCGCTGGGTTTATCGTGGACCGGGAAGGGCGAAGTCCGTACCCTGACGCAAGCGGAATGGGTCGGCGGCATGTTGCCGCTTGCCGGCGACGCGTTGCTCTGCGGTTTTTACGTCAACGAACTGCTCGTCAAGTTCTGCGCGCGCGAGGACGCGCATCCGGCGCTGTTCAATCATTACGTGTTGACGTTGTCGCGTCTTGCGCACGGCGAGCCGGCGTTGCACGCGCTGCGATCGTTCGAGCGCGTGTTGTTGCGCGAAACCGGTTACGCAATGGCGCTCAACAAGACCATCACGCGCCAGCCAGTTGTGGCCGGGCAGAAATATGTGTTCGATCCGGAACGCGGCGTGCGCGAAGCGTCGGACGATGTCCCGTCGCAATGGCCCGTGATCGCGGGTCAGACGCTTCTCGATATGGAGAAGGACGAATACGGCCGCCCGCAGACGGCCGCGCAAAGCAAGACGCTGATGCGCTTTCTGCTGAACGTGTACCTTGGCGGGACGCCGCTCGCCACCCGTCAAATCCTGATCGACCTGCAAAATCTCTGAGCTGCCAAATCCATGAGCTTCTTTCTTTCGTCGCCCGCGAATGTGATCGATCTGGGCGTCAACATCGATCACGTCGCCACGCTGCGCAACGCGCGCGGCACGCACTATCCCGATCCTGTCCGCGCCGCGCTCCAGGCTGAAGAAGCGGGCGCTGACGCCATCACGCTGCATTTGCGGGAAGATCGCCGCCATATTCTCGATGCCGACGTGCACGCGCTGCGTCCGTTGCTCAAGACGCGGATGAACCTCGAATGCGCGGTCACGCAGGAGATGCTGGACATAGCGTGCGGCGTTCGTCCGCACGACGTGTGTCTCGTGCCGGAAAAGCGCCAGGAACTGACCACGGAAGGGGGGCTCGACGTCGCCGGCCAGTTCAACGCGGTGAAAGCCGCGTGCGAGCAATTGAGGCAAGCGGGCGCGCGAGTGTCGCTGTTTATCGACGCCGATGAAACCCAGATCCGCGCGGCGTATGAATCGGGCGCGCCGGTGATCGAACTGCATACGGGCTGCTACGCCGAAGCGCACGACGAAGCCACGCAGCAAAAGGAATTCGAGCGCGTGGCGCGCAGCGTCGATTTTGGCAACTCGCTTGGGCTGAAGGTGAATGCGGGGCATGGTTTGCACTACACGAACGTGCAGCCAATCGCGGCGCTCGAAGGCATTGTGGAGTTGAACATCGGTCATGCAATTGTTGCGCACGCGATCTTCGCCGGCTGGGATAACGCCGTGCGCGAAATGAAGGCGATCATGGTGGCGTCGCGCCTAGCCGCCACATCTTCGCGATAAACCCGCCATGGCGATCTATGGAATCGGTACGGATCTCGTTCAGGTAAGCCGCATCGCGGGCGTGATGGAGCGCACGAAAGGGCGCTTCGCCGAAAAGGTGCTCGGCGCGGACGAACTGCGCGTCTATCATGCCCGCAAGGCGCGCTCCGAAGTGCGCGGCCTCGCGTTTCTCGCCACGCGTTTCTCGGCCAAGGAAGCGTTTTCCAAGGCGATCGGCCTGGGCATGCACTGGCCAATGACCTGGCGCGCAGTCCAGACGCTCAACGAACCAAGCGGCAAGCCGATCGTGGTGGCATCGGGCGAACTCGCCGAATGGCTAGCAGCACGCGGCATTACGGCACAGGTCACGATCACCGATGAACGCGACTACGCGGTGTCATTCGTGATCGCGGAAACCAATACCTGAGCGCCCGAGCGCCAAGACTACTTAAACCCCTGACTTTGTCTCTTTCAATTTGAACTCTTTAAAACGCACTCCCGGCCCGGTCATGCTCGACGTGGCCGGCACCACGCTCTCCGACGCCGACATCCGCCGTATCGACCATCCGATGACTGGCGGCATCATCCTTTTCACGCGGCACTTTCAGGATCGCACGCAACTCGCCGCGCTGACCGACGCGATTCGCGCGGTGCGTGACGACATCCTGATTGCCGTGGATCACGAAGGCGGCCGTGTGCAGCGCTTTCGCACCGATGGCTTCACCGTCCTGCCGGCGCCGGGCAAGCTCGGCGCGCTCTGGGACCGTGACGTTCTGCTCGCGACGAAAACCGCGACCGCGTTCGGTTATGTGCTGGCGGCGGAGTTGCGGGCGTGCGGTATCGATATGAGTTTTACGCCCGTGCTCGACCTCGATTACGGGCATTCGAAGGTGATCGGCGACCGTGCGCTGCACAGCGATCCGCGGGTGGTGACCGTGCTCGCCAAGAGCCTGAACCACGGCCTCGCGCTCGCGGGCATGGCGAATTGCGGCAAGCATTTTCCGGGGCATGGATTTGCATCGGCGGATTCGCATGTCGCCATGCCGGTGGACGATCGCTCGCTCGAAGACATCCTCGCCGCCGATACCAAGCCGTACGACTGGCTGGGCATGTCGCTGGCTTCGGTGATTCCGGCGCACGTGATCTATCCGCAAGTCGATGAAAAACCCGCCGGTTTTTCGCGCGTGTGGTTGCAGGATATCTTGCGCGGCAAATTAGGCTTCAACGGCGCAATCTTCAGCGACGACCTTTCGATGGAAGCCGCGCGCGCCGGTGGCACGCTGACCGAAGCCGCGACCACAGCGCTGACGGCTGGATGCGACATGGTGCTGATCTGCAACCAGCCGGAAGAAGCTGAAAAGGTGCTGGACCGGCTGACATTCCAGCAGACGAAGGCATCGCAGACGCGGTTGAAGCGGATGCGGCCAAGAGGACACGCCTGGCGCTGGAACAAGCTGATGTCGCAAGTCGAATATCAGCAGGCGGTGGCGCTGGTGAAAAAGGCGTTGGGCTAAGACGTACATTGTTGATGTGCGAATGCAAAAGCCGGTGATTTCTGCGAAGAAACCACCGGCTTTTTTTCAAACGAATTAGTCCGGATCACTCCAGCTTCATGCGCTGCAGCTTGTTGTAAAGCGTCTTAGGGCTGATCCCAAGCAGCGTCGCGGCCCTATGCCGCGTGCCGCCAACTGCTTCGAGCGTTGCCCGGATCAGCATGTCCTCCACATCGGCGAGCGCGGTTCCCACCGTGACCTGAACGCTGGTGCCGTTCAGGCCGCGCCCACCTGCGCTCGTCTGTTCATCGGCGCGAAGGGTTTCGATCACATCGCCGGATGCGTGATACGCGCGCCGGACCCGCTCGCGCAGTTCGCGCACGTTGCCCGGCCATTCCGCCGCAAGGCATTCACGGATGAAATCCGGACTCACGCGCTTGGGCGCGCCGCTTGTAATGCCGCTCACGTGATTTTCGCGATTGAGCTCGTAGACAAAATGCTCCGCGAGCAGCGCTATATCGTCGCCACGATCGCGCAAGGGCGGCATCGCAATCGACGACGCATTCAAACGCTGGAACAGATCCTCGCGGAGCTTGCCCTCGGCGACGGCGTCTTTCGGCGACATTCTGGTCGACGCCAGCAGCCGGAAATCCGTGACGATCTTGTTACTGCCGCCAACGCGCATGAACGTCTGCGAATCGAGCGCACGCAACAGCGCTTCCTGCTGGGCGATTGGCAATGCATCGAGTTGATCGAGGAACAAGGTGCCGCCGCCAGCCTGTTCGAGCAAACCCGGTTCGCGGTTTTCCGCACCGGCGAACGCGCCGCGCTCGTGGCCGAACATCAGGCTTTCCATCGAACGCGCGCCCATGTCGCTGGACGCGGCGCAATCGAACGAAACGAACGGACCTTTGCGCCGCCGGCTCATGTCGTGCAGCGTGCGGGCCGCGACCTTCTTGCCAGTGCCCGCTTCGCCGCAGATCAGCACGGCGGCTTCCGTTGGCGCGGTATGTTCGATCAGGTCGTAGACATGTTGGATAGCGGGGCTGCGTCCGAGCATGCTGCCGAAGTGGCCGAGTTCGCGCAGCGTGCTGCGCAGTGCGCCGACTTCTTCGGTGAGTTCGTACGGACGCGGAATGCGCGCGAGCAAGCTGCGCAGGCGTGGAATATTCACCGGCTTGAGCAGGTAATCCCAGATGCCTTGCCGCAAGCCTTCAATAGCGCTTTCCACGGTTGCATTGCCCGTCATCACGATGACCGGCAATGCGCCGCCGGGCGGTTGTGCAGGCAGATTGTGCAGCAGGTCGAGGCCACTGCCGTCAGGCAGATTCAAGTCGACGAGCACGACATCCGGGATGAAGCGCGTCAGGGCGGAGCGCGCCTCGGCGAGCGTGGTCGCGGTATCGACGGAAAAACCATCGGCCGCGAGAATGGCGGACAAGCCGGAAAGGCTGTTCGGATCGTCTTCGACAATCAAAGCGTGTGGCATGGCGGACACGGCGTGTTAAATGGGTCTGAATGACGTTCGTGGCCAATCACCCCGATGGCGATCCCCGGCAAACGTCTCGATACCTGGCGGTGGCGGCGCCGGACGTTCGCGCTTCGAACTCAGATTGGCTCGACGCTTACATTCCGCTCATCGCATGACACCGGCGGGTCTTCGTCCTGCTAACGCTCAATACTGATTCCGCGTGGCGCGGCCGGCTTACAAGCCGGTCCGCTCACGCAAGCGCCGCTGCTTTGGTTCTTATTGCGGCTTCACATGCAGGTCGTTCTTGACGGACTGCACGCCTTCTACTCCACGCGCGACCGAAACCGCCTTCTGAATCTGATTCGGCGAGTCCACGAAACCCGACAACAGCACTTCGCTCCGATACGTCTTGACGCTCACCGACAATGACTTCAGGCCTGGATCTTCCAGCAGCGCCGTTTTCACCTTCGTGGTCAGCGCGGTATCGGTGGTGTATTCGCCGGCCGATTCATGGGTAGGCGTCGACGAACATCCGGCGGTAATGGCAATCGCGGGAACCGCGCAAACAGCAGCAAGGACAAGGCGGGCAAACGTGGCTTTGGTATTGGGCATTTTTTCTTGTGTCGGAAGTTGAAAAATTCCGCGCATACATTACGCGGTCATATCAATCAGAGCAGGTTTCATGCCATCAGTGTGTGGTAGACGAATCAGGTAGTTAGCAGCGCGCCTTGCATGTCGCGAGAGGTTTCTATCGTAATTTAGAGATACGGAGCGGTAAAGTTTGCCTGAATTGGCAAGAATGTTCAGCAAAAAGAAAAAGCGCCCTTTGGGGCGCTTTTTCTAACTTCCGACGCGGCGCTAGATGCGCTGCAACGCCTATGCGCGGCTGCGATACTCGTTCGTGCGCGTATCGATTTCGATCTTGTCGCCGATATTGCAGAAAAGCGGTACTTGCAGTTCGAAACCCGTGGTGAGCTTGGCCGTCTTCAGCACCTTGCCCGACGAGGTATCGCCCTTCACAGCCGGTTCCGTGTAGATGATCTCGCGCACCAGCGTGGTCGGCAGTTCGACCGAGATGGCTTTCTCGTTGTAGAACACCACTTCGCACGGCATGCCGTCTTCGAGGTAGTGCAGGGCGTCGCCCATCATGTCGGCTTCGACTTCGAACTGGTTGTAGTCCGCGTCCATGAACACGTACATGGGATCGGCGAAATACGAGTACGTCACTTCCTTGCGGTCGAGCTGGACGACGTCGAACTTGTCGTCCGCCTTGTACACCGATTCCATGTTGCCTGCGGAGAGCAGGTTACGGAACTTCATTTTCACGACGGCCGAATTGCGGCCGGATTTGTTGTATTCGGCTTTCTGCACGACCATGGCATCGCTGCCGATCATCACGACGTTGCCGACGCGGAGTTCTTGTGCGGTCTTCATATTGAAAAACTGTCCTGTACGAAAATGTGAGCCTGATCGCTGCGGTGTTGGCGGCCGGCTTTGAGAGTTGGATGCTGCGGATATCCTGCCTATTCCATCCCACGCCATACCGCGCGCCTGGGCGCTTTTCACCCATCCACCGTGGAATCCGCCCGGAACCGTGCGCCGCTTGTGCCTTCGCTGTGCCTTGCACGTGTTCCGAACTGTAAGCCGTTGGATAACCGCTTATTTTAACTGAGATTTCGCGTATTCCGCCAGATTTCCAGCCAGATCGCCGATGCGCGCCAGTTCTTGCGCCCAATCGGCGGCGCGCTGCTCCAGAACCTCGCGATACCCCCAGAAATCGGACCAGTCGGGCGTGCCCACGCCGTTCCAGGCATGCCAGAACCGTTCCAGCGACGTTCGCGCCCCATCCGGCAAGCCGTTTGCGTAGTGCGCGAGCGCGGCGTCGAGCTTCGGCAGATGCGCGTCGTCGGCCTGCGGATAAATATGCCAGACGAAAGGTTTTTGCGCCCATTGCGCCCGCACGAAGGAATCCTCGCCGCGCACGAAATTGATATCGGAGGCCCACAGCAAGGCGTCGAAGAGCGGCTGCTCGACAAAACCCAGCGCATAGGCCGTTATTGACCCGCTTTGCGCCTTCGATCCCGCCGCGAAACCACGCAATCCGAAAAAGCGTGCGACCGCGCCCGATATGCGCCCCTCCGGCACCAGCAAGACCACAGGCGCAGCGGAATCGCGCCACTGCTCCAGCAATAAATCGATGGCTGGATTTTCATACGCGAACAGCGAGATGACGGTCGTTGCGGATTCGGGCGCGGCAGTACCGACACGTTCCTGCCACCACGCCTCGCGCTGGAATGTCTCGCGCGCGGTATCGAGTGCGCGTTCCTTCAGCACGCCGCCCGTTCCCGCGCCGAGGCCCGGAAAGAAAAACGTCTTGTTGATCGCATAACGAGGATGCGGCGACGGCCGCAAGTGGAAATCCGCGACCCAGTCCTCGGCGCTCAGGTATTCCAGGTTCAGCCATACAGGCTTGCGCTCGCGGCGTGCCATTGCGGTGACGTAGATGGCGGGCAACTCGCAGCCGAACGCTTCGATCACCACATCGGCGATCTGCAGCGTGTCGCCCGCGTGCGTGGGCGCATGCCAGTGCTCGATGATCACGCCCTCGGCCTCCTGGCGCGCGAGCGCAGCGTCCACGGCGGGACAGAGCGCGTGAAAGGCCTTGAGGTCATCGACGAAAAGGCGCACCTGCCAGCCATGCTCCGCCTTGAGCTGGCGCGCGAGCCGCCAGCAGACGCCGATATCGCCAAAGTTGTCGATGACTTCGCAAAAAATATCGCACGCGATATCGCTGGCGGTGTTGCTCGGGTGGCTCTCGTTACCGGCGAGCCCCGGAGAATGTTGCGATGAAGGCGGCATGAGTGCTTGAGCGGCGACGAACCGCTGATCGATGGTGAACAACGAGCCTGAGTGTGGTTTGCACTAAACTGGCATTTTTGAGGATAACGATTCGCGCGTCATGCGCGTTTTCAAGTCAACCGCGCCGGTCCAGAGGCCGCCAGACGAACTCCCCGCATATCATTCCTGCATGACCGAATCCGACGTTTTCGACCCTAAAAAGAACCTGGCCCAGTTGCCGCACCTGCCGGGCGTGTACCGCTACTACGACGAAAACGGCAACGTGCTGTACGTCGGGAAAGCGCGCGACCTGAAAAAGCGTGTGTCGAGCTATTTTACGAAGACGCTGCTTTCGCCGCGCATCGCGATGATGGTGACGCGGATTCGAAAGATAGAAACGACCGTCACACGATCCGAAGCAGAAGCGCTGTTGCTTGAGAATAATCTGATCAAGGCGCTCACGCCGCGTTACAACATCCTGTTTCGCGACGACAAGTCTTATCCCTATCTCAAGCTGACCGGGCACAAGTTTCCGCGCATGGCGTATTACCGCGGCAGCGTGGACAAGAAGAACCAATACTTTGGTCCGTTCCCGAGCGCCTGGGCCGTGCGCGAGAGTATCCAGATTTTGCAGCGCGTGTTCCAGCTGCGCACGTGCGAGGACTCCGTCTTCACCAATCGCACGCGGCCTTGCCTGCTGCATCAGATCGGACGATGCACGGGACCGTGCGTTGGTTTGATCGATGAAGAAGATTACGCGCGCGATGTGTCGAACGCATCGCGTTTCCTGCTTGGGCGGCAGGGCGAAGTGATGAAGGAACTCGAGCAGAAAATGCACGCGTTCGCCGCCGATCTCAAGTTCGAGCAGGCCGCCGCCGTGCGCAACCAAATGAGCTCGCTTTCCACCGTGCTGCATCAGCAGGCGATAGAAGTGGGCGGTGACAACGACGTCGATATCCTCGCGGTCGCGGCGCTGGGCGGCAAGGTCTGCGTGAACCTCGCGATGGTGCGCGGTGGCCGTCATCTCGGCGACAAGGCGTATTTCCCGACGCATGTCGAAGCAGCGCTGGCCATAGAAGACGCCATGCCTGAGGACATGGCCGACGGGTTGGACGATGACGACATCGCGGAGAGCGCCGGCCATATCGTCATCGAGCAAGTGGACGCGAACGCCGGCGAAATCGCATTGCCGCCCGGCACGCTTGCGTCGATGGAACAGGACTTCGAGGCGCATGCGACGACCGGCGAGATGCAGGATGACATTGCGGAAACAGGCGCGGCGCAGCCGGATCAGGCCACCGAATCACAGCGCCAGGGCGCGCTCGAGGCTGAAGTGCTGGAGGCGTTCATCGCGCAGCATTACATTGGTAATCGCGTGCCGCCGGTGCTGGTCGTGAGCCACGCGCCGGCCAATCGCGAACTCGTGGATTTGTTGATGGAGCAAGCCGGGCACAAGGTCACGCTGTTGCGTCAGCCGCAGGGACAAAAGCGCGTGTGGCTGTCCATGGCCGAATCCAACGCGAAGCTCGCCCTTGCGCGGCTGTTGTCCGAACAAGGTTCGCAACAGGCGCGCACGCGCTCGCTCGCGGATACGCTGAGCCTCGAGATGGCCGATCTCGCGCAGTTGCGCATCGAATGTTTCGACATCAGCCACACCATGGGCGAGGCCACGCAGGCATCGTGCGTGGTGTATCACCATCACAAGATGCAGACGGCGGAATACCGTCGCTACAACATCACCGGCATCACGCCCGGCGACGATTACGCCGCGATGCGCCAGGTCCTCACGCGCCGTTACGAGAAGATGGTCGCGCAAGCCGCGGCGCGTGCTTCGGATGAACCGGTTGAACTGGACCCGTCCGAAGCGCCGCAATCGGACGCCGCCGATGTTGCCGAACCCACGCCGCCGGGCGGCCGCCTGCCGAATATCGTGTTGATCGATGGTGGCAAGGGGCAGGTCGAGATCGCGCGGCAAGTCTTCGCCGAACTGGGGCTCGACCGCAGCATGCTGGTTGGCGTGGCGAAAGGAGAAGGGCGTAAGGTGGGTCTTGAAACCCTGATTTTCGCCGATACCCGCACGCCGCTTGAACTCGGCAAGGAAAGCGCGGCGCTGATGCTGGTCGCGCAGATCCGCGACGAAGCGCATCGGTTCGCAATTACCGGCATGCGCGCGAAGCGGGCGAAGACGCGGCAGACGTCGCGGCTCGAAGAGCTCGAGGGCATTGGTGCAAAACGGCGTCAGCGGCTGCTGTCGCGCTTTGGCGGATTGCGCGGCGTGCAGGCGGCGAGCGTGGAAGATCTCGCGAGCGTGGAAGGGATATCGCAGGCGCTGGCCGAGCAGATCTACCGGCAGTTGCATTGAACGCAACGTCCGGACGTCCGGCCCGTCGGCTTGTGACATATAAGTCGACGCGGCACAATGGCACCTCTCAATAAGAGTCACGCCCATGCCGTTTAATTTTCCGATTTTCCTGACGTGGCTGCGAATCGTGCTGATTCCGCTCGTCGTGGGCGTCTTCTATTTGCCGGACATGATGATGAGCCCGGACCATCGCAACCTGGTCGGCATGGTCATCTTCGTGCTCGCCGCGCTGACCGACTGGCTTGATGGCTATATGGCGCGCAAGCTCAACCAGACATCGGCGTTCGGTGCGTTTCTCGACCCCGTGGCCGACAAGCTCATGGTCACCGCCGCGTTGCTGATCCTCGTGCAACTGATGCGGCTGAACGCAGTGATCGCGCTGGTCATAGTAGGACGCGAGATCACGATTTCAGCGTTGCGGGAATGGATGGCGCAGATCGGGGCATCGAAGAGCGTGGCCGTGAATTCGCTTGGCAAATTCAAGACCGTTTGCCAGATGGTTGCAATTCCCATGTTGCTGTTCTACGGGCCGCTCAAGATTGCGGGCACGCCTGTCGTTATCGATACGCGCGTGTGGGGTCTTTGGTTGATCTATGTTGCCGCGTTCCTCACGGTCTGGTCTATGCTCTATTACATGAAACTCGCATGGCCGCAGATTCGTGAGCGCGGCGGCATGCTGTGATCGATGGATGACATAGTTGATTACGGCGAAAAGTGATGGGGCACATACAAAGCTCTTGACACTAAAGTTGGGCTTCTCCATAATCTCGTTTCTGTCGGATGCACGCGAAACAAAACATCGCAACGCAGCGTCTGATGAAGTACAAAAGCAGTAAATTGGCAGAAGAAGTCGGCAAGATGCGGGAGTAGCTCAGCTGGTAGAGCGCAACCTTGCCAAGGTTGAGGTCGCGAGTTCGAGCCTCGTCTCCCGCTCCAGATTCAGAGGTTGCTGGCAATGGTAAGCCGGTAGCTGGCAGTACAGTGCAAGGCAAGATGCGGGAGTAGCTCAGCTGGTAGAGCGCAACCTTGCCAAGGTTGAGGTCGCGAGTTCGAGCCTCGTCTCCCGCTCCACTAAAGGGGAAGCCAAGCTTCCCTTTTTGTTTGGTGGCCCGGAAAGTTCACGTAGTCCCCGCTTCTGGCGCGATAGCAAAGCGGTTATGCAGCGGCCTGCAAAGCCGTTTAGGCCGGTTCGACTCCGGCTCGCGCCTCCAGGATTCAAAAAGAAAAAGCCCTGACTTGGTCGGGGCTTTTCTTTTTGATATGGCGTCTGCAAGCCATCCGCGGGCATCGAAACTTCTTCAAGTGAGACGCATCCATGACCAACCTCTACTCTGAATTCGATTGGCGCTGGGCCTCGTTCAACGAACTTGACGCATTCGATGTTTACACCGTGCTCGCGGCCCGCAGCGAAGTGTTCGTAATCGAGCAACAGTGCTTGTATGCCGACATAGACGGTCAGGATACCGATGCATGGCATCTGCTTGTGCTTGGTCAAACGACCCACGCTGAACTCGCCGGCTATCTGCGCGTCCTTCCGCCCGATGAAACCGGCGACGTTCGCATCGGACGGGTTCTCACTCGGGCGCCGTTTCGGGGTATCGGGTTAGGCCAGGCCATGCTCGAACGCACGCTCGAGCACATTGCGCAGCAATGGCCCGGGCGCGCCATTCGTCTGCACGCCCAGGCTCACTTGCAGCGCTTCTACGCGAGTTCCGGCTTCGAACCCATCTCGGACGTTCATCTCGAGGACGACATTCCGCATATCTGGATGCGCCGCGAAGCCGGCCCGCGCTAGGACGTCGAATCGATCACACGGCGCAGATCGCTCGCGATGTTATCGATGGAATCAATTTCGGTCGCGAGCAGGCGCGCGTGGCCGTGGGTATCGAAGATATAGACGGCCGAACTGTGCGTGACGTCGTAAGCCCCCGACGGATCGCGCTTCTCCATCTGATAAGCCACGCGATACCGCTTCGCCAGCCCCTCAATTTCCCCATCCGTACCCGTCAGCCCGATTGCATGTTCGGCGTCGAACGCACGCACGTATTCGTGCAGGGCAGCGGCCGTATCGCGTGCGGGATCAACGGTGATGAATGCAATGCGCGTGTTCTTAGCGTCGGGTCCGAGCTTCTGCAAGACCTGCATCAGCCGCGCCATCGTTTCCGGGCAGACATCCGGGCAGTGCGTGTAGCCAAAGTAGACGATCGTGGTCTTGCCGGCGAACGACTGGCCGGTGGCGGGTTTGCCGGTATCGTCGGTCAGATGGAAGTCAAGGTCGGGAAGGTGGCCACTGACGTCGGTCAGTTTCCAGGGCGTAGTGTCGGGATGCGAGCACGCGGCAAGCGCGGCGCTGAAAACCAGCGCGGCAAGCAAGGCGGGCAGGCGGCCGCGGCGTTGAAACTGGAACCAGGAAGGCATGTGCAACTCGGACAAAGTGGATGCATGAAGGCGGCAGACCGGATGATTCGTCACAAGATGTTTCGCGACGTCATGCGGGGCCGACTTTATCTCAGAATAGAGGGCCTTGCTGTGCGCTTGCTGTCCCGCGCGCACGTTCGAGACGTTTTGCCGCAGACTGGCGGATCACCGGCTTGCGAATCCATTTTGCGGGCGTGCGGCTTGCAAGGACGTCCGGATGCAGCGGCAAAGCGCGGTAACATGCGCACACTTTTCCGGTCCGTCACGGCTTAAAGGCAGATATCGATGCAAAACCTTCCTGAAAAACTCCCGCTCGCCGAGACCGCTTTTTTCTTCGACTTCGACGGCACGCTCGTCGAACTCGCTTCCACGCCCGATGGCGTTGTGGTCTCGCCGGCCGTACCTCCCATCCTGGACGCCTTGCGTCGTGCGACCAACGGCGCGGTGGCGATCGTGTCGGGACGCGGGATCGACAGCATCGACTCGTTTCTCAATATGCCGGATATTCCGGTCGCCGGTCTTCACGGCGCCGAGCGCCGCGATTCGAACGCGGACGTGCATCGCGTGGGATTCAACGACGAACGCCTGATGCGCATGGAACACGTGCTCGAAAACGTGATGAAGGCGAATCCCGGCATGCTGCTGGAGATCAAGGGCGCTGCGCTCGCGCTGCACTACCGCAACGCGCCGGATCGCGGCCCGGCGGCGCGCGAGGCGACGGAGAAACTCGTCGCCCAATACGCCGATGCCTACGTACTGCAGCCCGGCAAGATGGTCTACGAGATCAAGCCAAAGGACGTCGATAAAGGCCGCGCAGTGCGTGCGTTTCTCGAGGAACCGCCGTTTACGGGCCGCCGCCCGGTGTTTGTGGGCGACGATCTGACCGATGAAAAAGGCTTCGCGGTCGTGAACGAACGCAACGGCCTGTCGATCAAGGTGGGCGCGGGCGATACGCTCGCGCATGCGCGTCTGGAATCAGTCGGTGCGCTGATTGCGTGGCTGCAAGGCGTAGCCGGCATTCAAGGAATCCGTTCGTGAGCCGCCTGATCATTGTTTCGAACCGCGTCGCGCCAATCTCCGAAGGCGGCCCCGCGGCGGGCGGCCTTGCAGTCGGCGTGTACGACGCGCTCAAGGAAACCGGCGGCATGTGGTTCGGCTGGAGCGGCGACGTGGTGGCCGAAGCGCCCGAAGCCATCAAGCTCGAAGAGCGTGGGCGCGTGACGTTTGCGACCATCGGGCTCGCGCAGCGTGACTACGACCAGTATTACCGCGGATTTTCAAACGCCACGCTTTGGCCCGCGTTTCACTATCGGCCGGATCTGATCCAGTTCGATCGCGATGAATTCGAAGGCTATTGCCGCGTGAACCGATGGCTCGCGAAGCAACTCGCCCCGCTGCTCAGACCCGACGATGTCATTTGGGTCCACGACTATCATCTGATCCCGTTTGCGCAGGCGCTGCGGGACGAGGGCGTGACCAATCGCATCGGCTTCTTCCTGCACATTCCGTTTCCAGCGTCGCAGGTTCTGCTGAGCGTGCCGCGTCATCGCGTGCTGGCCGCGGCGTTGTGTTCCTACGATCTTCTCGGCTTCCAGACCGCGCCGGATTTGCGCGCGTTTTGCGATTACATCGAGACGGAGGCGAACGGCACGGTCACGCGCATTGCGGGCGAGCCGAATGCCGTGAGCGCCTTTGGCAAGACGTTGCGGGCGGGCGCTTATCCAATCGGCGTGTATCCCGATGAAATCGCCGCGCTTGCCAAGGACGGCGAAAGCGGGCGAGAAGTGCAGACCGTGAAGACCACGCTGCGCGACCGCAAGCTGATCATGAGCGTGGACCGCCTGGATTATTCGAAGGGTCTGGTCGAGCGCTTTCGCGCGTTCGAAAAGCTGCTGGAATTCGAGCCTGCGCAGCGCAATAACGTTTCGTTCGTGCAGATCGCGCCGCCCACGCGCGCCGACATGGACACCTACAAGGACATCCGCCTGCAACTGGAAGCGGAATCCGGGCGCATCAACGGCCGGTACGCGGAATTGGACTGGACGCCGATCCGCTACATCCACCGGCAGTACGAGCGCCCCGTGCTCGCCGCGCTCTTTCACGCGTCGCATGTGGGTTTTGTCACGCCTTTGCGCGACGGCATGAACCTCGTCGCCAAGGAATACGTCGCGGCGCAAGATCCGGACGATCCAGGCGTATTGGTCTTGTCGCAATTCGCTGGGGCGGCGCAGGAACTGAACGGCGCGCTGATTGTGAATCCCCTCGATATCGCCGGCATGGCCGATGCACTGGCCACGGCTCTCGCCATGCCATTGGCCGAACGCCGCGCCCGCCATGCCGAAATGTTCACGCAACTTCGCGAGAACAACGTTTCGGTCTGGCGCGACAATTTCATGCGCGACCTTCAGGCATGACATAAAAAAAATCCGCTTCGGTATGAAAACCGAAGCGGATTTTTCGAAGCGTGAACGGTTGGTAGAAGCCCGTTACGTTTGTTCGGCCTTGGCGGCGATCTGCTGCGAGGGCATGGTGGTTGGCGGCAACTTGCCGTGCTGCTTGGACAACAATTCCCGATACAACCCCGGACGATCCCGCAATTGCTGCGGCGATCCGTCGTCAATCACCTTGCCCGCGCTCATCACGATGATCCGGTCGAAGCCCTGCAGCGTCGACAGCCGGTGCGCAATCGCGATCACCGTACGGCCGACCATCAGCCGGTCGAGCGCTTGCTGAATGGCTTCCTCGGAGGAACTATCGAGCGCGGAAGTGGCTTCATCGAGCAGCAGGATGGGCGCGTTCTTCAGAATCGCGCGGGCGATGGCAATCCGCTGGCGCTGGCCGCCCGACAACTTCACGCCCCGGTCGCCGACGATGGTATCGAACCCTTCCGGCATGGCTTCGATGAAATCCGTGCAGCGCGCTTCGCGAGCCGCCGCCAGCACTTCTTCCCGCGTGGCTTCGGGCCGGCCATACGCAATGTTCTCGTACACCGTCCGATGAAACAGCGAGATATCCTGCGGAACGAGCGCGATGGAAAGCCGCAGGCTGTCTTGTGTAATCAGCGAAATATCCTGTCCGTCGACCTTGATCGCGCCGCCTTGCGCTTCATAGAAGCGTTGCAGCAGCGCGAGCACAGTGGATTTCCCCGCGCCCGACTTGCCGATCAGCCCGACGCGCTGACCCGGCTCAATGTGCAGGTTGAATTTATCGAGAATCGGACGGCGTCGCGGATAAGCGAATGTCACCTCTTCGAAGTCGACGCGGCCGCCTTGCGGCACAAGTTCAGTGGCATCCGACCGGTCCGGCATGCCGTGCGGTTCGAGCAGCGTTTGCACGGCTTCCGAAAGACGTGCGACGTGCTGAGTGACGTCCACCAGCGCTACGGCAAGATCCCGCGTGCCGTGAAGGATGGTGAAGCCGAGCGAGCTGACCAGCACGATGTCGCCGGAAGTCGCCTGGCCTTTCGACCACAGCCACAGCGCCCAGCCGAGCAGTCCTGCAGACAGGATTGCCGTGACCACCGCATGGAACAGCCGCAATTTTTCGAGATATAGCAAGCTTTGCTGGCGCGCGACCATCTCGGCCTTGACCGTCGAGCCAAAGCGCTTTTGCTCGCGAAAGGTCATGCCGAACGCACGCACGAGCGCCATGTTGCCGATGACATCGACGAGTTCGCCGTCAACCGAAGCCGCCTTCGACGCAAACGTGTGATGCCGCGCCGAGCCTCGCCCTGCAAGCCGGTACAGCACAAAAGCGAGAATGGCGGAGGCGAGCAACAGTCCGCCGGCCATCAGCGGATTGACCGCAACGATCATGAAGATCGCGCCGATCACCGCGATGCACGGTGGCAACACGTTCCACGCCATGGTGTTTTCAGCGGTGTAGATCGCGTTCGATGTCGCCGTGATCCGGCTCGCCAGCATGCCGGGCTGCTTTTCGGAGAAATAGGTTGGCGAATGGCCGCTCAGATATGAAAAAAGATCGCGCCGCAAGTCGCCCGTCACCACGACGAACGCATGCGCGCCGACCCAGCCGCCAACCCGCCATAGCAGGTTATCGGCGGCGATCAGGCCGACCAGGATCATGAACGCAGCCCAAAGCGGGCCGGGATGGCCGCGGCCCTGGCCGAGCACATCGATCAAATGCTTGATCGCGTACTGCGAGGCGAGCGCGCAACCAACGGCGGCCAGCACGCTGACCAGCACAATGGTATGAGCGACAGGATGCCGGCGGATGTAACGGAACAGGAACGCAAGCGGGCGATGCGCATAGCTCGCTAGCTTCGCGTTGTGTACGTTACGCTGGGAGACTGTGAGTTGGTCCAATTGGTCGTTTTAGGTCGAGTAGAGCGGTTGAGCGCGGTGCTTCGCTGTCGCCACAAGCAGGGCGCGTCGGGCAGTCCCCGGCAATCCAGCCAAAGCCGCACAGCGACAAGGTTGAATTGTAGCCAGTGTAGCGAGCCAAATCGTCTCGTGTAGGCCTTTCCGTGGCACTTATCCATCAGAACAGGCGCAATTTCAGCGAAAGCGGGCCGGTTTGACGGATACCGATGCCCGGCGGCGACGGAACTTGTGCAACGTTCGCCGCTTGGCGCGAATGACTTGCCATCGTTCGCCTGGTTGCCCGGCGAACGGCCGAATACTTCCTGTAACTTCCTGCGCAGGGTATGAGCACGTGGCGGTCCCGCTGTGGGCGAAATCGCGTTGGTCGACATGACAGGCCAGGTCGCGCCGGTCATTGCGGGCTGGCGAAATCATGGCGAGGTTGTTCCCCGGATATTTCCGGGGTGCTTTGCGAACTGTTCGTACAATGTAGAACATCCTTGATAAACAAGGGCTTGCAAAGTGTATTCGACGCTGTAACAACGTAAATAAGTTGAAATGTGGGCTTGAAAGCTGTGTAAAAACCTCGATACTTCGTGCGGGTTTCCCCTTAGATTTTTTGACAGCTTCTTGTAGGTTCCGGTCAACGGCCCCGCAGGTTGTGCGTTTATCGCTAGGTGCGCCGGTTTTACGAGATGGACCCGATCTTGCTCTTTGGGATCACCCTCGGAAACAGACGCCTGAAGCAAAAGGGCTGATGGCTCAATATTCGAGTACGCCGAAACACCAAAGCAACAGCGAAGCATCGCAGTTTTTTCTCGTGCTTCCGGCCATTTCACTGGACAACCAGCATGGTGCCGGGCCCGGGTGGGCGATTCGCTTGATTAAACATGACCGATGCCAAGCGCATCAATTTGCCTGACATTATTAGGAGTTTTCGACATGCGAATCGCTCAAATCGCGCCTCTCCACGAAGCCGTTCCCCCGAAGTTCTACGGCGGCACGGAGCGCGTGGTGTCCTATCTGACCGAAGCCCTGGTTGAGGCCGGTCACGACGTCACGCTGTTCGCGAGCGGTGATTCGCAAACGTCCGCGAAACTCGAAGCGTTCTGGCCGCAAGCGCTGCGCCTCGATCCGACCATTCGCGACACCATGGCGCCGCACATGTTGCTGCTGGAAGAAGTGCGCCGTCGCGCCGACGAATTCGACGTGCTGCATTTCCACATCGACTATTACCCGTTTTCGCTGTTCTCGCGCCAGCCCGTACCGTTCCTGACGACCATGCATGGCCGTCTCGACCTGCCGGAACTGCAGCCGATCTTCAGCACGTTCAACGAAGCGCCCGTCGTCTCGATCTCGGACAACCAGCGCCAGCCGCTGCCGCAAGCCAACTGGCTCTCGACGGTCTATCACGGCCTGCCGGAAAACCTGCTGACGCCGGTTCCCAACGTGCAGCCGGGTTATCTGGCGTTCCTCGGCCGTATCTCGCCGGAAAAGCGCGTTGACCGGGCAATTCGTATTGCCGGCGCAGCGGGCATGAAGATCAAGATCGCCGCAAAGATCGATAACGCCGACCGCGCCTATTACGAAGAGCAGATCAAGCCGTTGTTCGCGCTGCCGCATGTTGAATATGTGGGCGAAATCAACGAGCAGCAGAAGACGGAGTTCCTCGGCAACGCGCACGCGCTGTTGTTCCCGATCGACTGGCCGGAGCCGTTCGGTCTCGTGATGATCGAAGCCATGGCGTGTGGTACGCCGGTCATCGCGTTCAATCGTGGTTCAGTGCCGGAAGTGATCGAAAACGGTGTGTCGGGTTTTGTCGTGGAAGATGAACTCAGCGCAATCGCCGCTGTGAAGCGCCTTCATACGCTGCCGCGCGCCAAGGTGCGCCAGGCGTTCGAAACGCGTTTTTCGTCGAAGGTCATGGCGGCCCGCTACGTCCAGACCTACGAGGAACTGCTCCGCACGAAGCGCCGCACCGTGCTGCGCGAAGTCAACGCCAGCTAAGTCCGGGCTTCATGCGCGTCACCCACGCGCGTGACCGAACAACGCCCCGTGCGCCGTCAGGCGCGCGGGGCGTTGTTGTTTTGACACACTGTAAGTCCAGGCTGCATGGGTTATCGGCGGGTTGGAGGGGCAAGCCTCATGGCAGCTTCGACATTCTCCCTATAATGTGCTGGCTTTATCGAAAGCGGGCGAAACTGGCGGAAATGGACGGTTGAACGTGGACGTTCCAACAAGGATCACATTGCGCGCCGGCAAATATTTGAATCGTGCGAACGGGGACAGTTGTGAACAGGAGCGAAGTTTTGGCGAGAACGAAGCAAAATAGTGCGAGACCGGCACCGGTCGCGGCGGCTGCGGGCGCGGGCACCGTCTTCGCACTGCGCGCGATCGGACTCGTGCTCGTCGCGCGCTGGATGTTCTCGATGTCGCAAATGGGCTATTTGTCGTCCATGCGTGCGATGACTTCCTCGCCGTGGGCTTGCATCAACCTTGTTCTCCTGTTCCTCTTGTTGTTCCTTCCGGGGGCGCGGGCTCGTGCTGAACGGCCGCTTCATCCGTTGCCGCAATGGTTGCGGCAGGCGTTGCGCCTGCTCGCGCTGTTGAGTTTTGTGTTCGCTGTCTGGTCGGTCGGCTTTTTCACGTGGACCGCCGGTTGGAAAAGCGCCTTGCACGCGCTTGCGCAAACCAACGGCTGGCTGCTCGTCGCACCCGCGCTCTATGCCGTGGTGCTGTGGATTTGCCGGCCGCGCGCGCTCTGGCGCTCGAATTTCGCCGCGCGCAGATTCGCT
This sequence comes from Caballeronia sordidicola, assembly GCF_001544455.2. Lineage (GTDB taxonomy): Bacteria > Pseudomonadota > Gammaproteobacteria > Burkholderiales > Burkholderiaceae > Caballeronia > Caballeronia sordidicola. The sequence goes on along the minus strand of NZ_FCOC02000007.1, from coordinate 69,033 downwards.
ATTGGCCGCTATGCCATTTCCATCGATAACACTACCCGCACCGCCGTGGTCTGGGCCGAAAGCCGCAAGCTCGGTCAGTACGACGCGCGGGAGTTGTCGGTGAAGTGGCCGGACGGTTTCAAGTCGTCCGACAGCTCCGGTAGTTCTGGTGGCGATAGCGAAACGGTCAGTACCGCGACGCCCGCAAAGCGCGGTGTGTTCGGACGCGCCGCACGCGCCAGAATGGAGTTGCTGTGGGATTCACCTGCGGCCGCCGGGCATAACCGCAAGACTGTTTTCCGCACGCCGCTCAGCAGCGAAGGCGATCGGAAGGCGGCGCGGGCGCTGGAGGTTTCATTGGGGCAAAGCCTGAACTAGCGCACATCTCGGCTTGCCGGTTCAATGTTTGATTGGCCAAGGAGAACGCATGCTCGCTCAATGGGGTCTCGCAGCCATTCACTTGCTGGCGTTTGGATTTGCGCTTGCATCGGTTTTCGGCCGGGCGAGGGCGCTGCGTCAGCTTGATCCCGCCAGTTCCCTTAACGCCAATTCCGCGCGCCTCAAACAGGTTTTTCGCGCCGACAACATCTGGGGCGTCGCTGCACTGATCCTGCTGGTGACAGGCGCGACGCGCGCGTTCGGCGGTTTCGAAAAAGGAAGTGCTTATTATCTTCACGAGCCGCTTTTCCATCTGAAAATGACAGCGCTTGTGCTGATTCTCTTGATCGAAATCTCGCCGATGATGGCGTTGATCAAATGGCGGATGGGCGTTGGACGTGGCGCCGCAATCGATCTTGGCAAGGCACGCAAATACGCCGCAATGAGCGATGCAGAGGCCGGCCTGATTATCGTGATGGTGATTGCCGCAACTGGAATGGCGCGCGGGATTTGGGCGGGGTGAAGTTCGCAATGCGCGGCGCCCCAAAGAAAAAGCCCTCGAGCTTGCGCCGAGGGCTTTTTTCAACGCGATGCAGACTCAACCGCAAAATCCTGGTGGGTGGTACAGGGATTGAACCTGTGACCCCTGCCGTGTGAAGGCAGTGCTCTACCGCTGAGCTAACCACCCGAAGAGCTTTGGATTATGTCAGAGCGCCGCCGTTTCGTAAAGTGATTCCTCCGGTGCTTCAATAATTATGTTCGCCGGTTCAAGGCGTGACCGAAACTTCAACATCGATAACCGTTTCGATTCTCCAGACGCTCGTGCCCTTGACCGCTTTATCGAGATCATCGAGGGCGGCGAGATGCGCGCTCAATTCTTCCTCCGACGCCATCAGCACCGGCAACTGCAAATCATCGAGCGCAATGCGCGGCGCATGTCCAGGACCGGACACAGGCATTTCGCCAAGCATGTCGATGACCAGACTTTCCTGGCCGCGCGTCATGGCCAGATAAACTTCCGCGAGCAACTCCGAGTCGAGCAACGCGCCATGCAGCGTCCGGTGCGCATTGCTGATGCCAAAGCGGTCGCATAACGCATCGAGTGAATTGCGTTTGCCGGGAAACATCTGCTTCGCCTGTACGAGCGTATCGATCACGCCGCCGCACACGTCCTTCACGCAGGGCATGCCGAGGAGCGCGAATTCGACGTCCATGAAGCCGACGTCGAACGGGGCGTTGTGGATAATCAGTTCGGCGCCCGCCACGAAATCACGCAACTCGGCGGCAATGTCGGCGAAGCGGGGTTTATCGCTGAGAAATTCCGTTGTGAGGCCGTGCACCGCGAGCGCGCCCGGGTCGCTGTCGCGTCCCGGATTCACGTAAAAGTGCAGGTTGTTGCCGGTGAGCCGTCGATTCACAAGCTCAACACAGCCAATTTCAATAATGCGGTCGCCCGTGCGGGCATTGAGGCCGGTTGTTTCGGTATCGAGTACGAGTTGGCGCATAGAAATAAAAATTATCCTTCCGCGAGTGAGGTCACGCCGCGATTCGCGAGCGCGTCGGCGCGTTCATTTTCCGGATGGCCGGCATGGCCTTTCACCCAGCGCCATTCAATCTGATGCTGGACCACCAGCGCGTCGAGCCGTTTCCAGAGATCCGCGTTCTTGACAGGCGTTTTAGCGGCCGTCATCCAGTTTTTCTTTTTCCACCCGTGAATCCATTCGCTGATGCCTTTCTGCACATATTGCGAATCGGTGTGGATCACAACGCGGCACGGGCGTTTGAGCGCCTCGAGCGCCGAAATCACGCCCATCAGTTCCATGCGGTTGTTGGTTGTCGGCGTTTCGCCGCCGAACAATTCCTTTTCCTGGTCACCAAAGCGCAGCAGCGCGCCCCAGCCACCCGGACCGGGATTGCCCTTGCAAGCGCCGTCGGTATAGATGTCGATTACTTTGTCGCTGGCAGTTTGTGTCATCAATGCTCGTTGCGTGTGTGCGGCGTGGCGACCGGGGCCAGGCCCGGCGCGAGGGCGGTTTTTTTCAGCTTGCGCGGTCCGATCAGGCGCATGCCGCGCACGCGTTTGATGGCGGTGATCATGTAGGCGGCGCCGAAGATCGGCCACCAGCGGTCGCCGGCGGCTTCCATGAACTGATAGCGCGCGAGCCACTGATCGGTGAGAAGAGGCGGACGATAACAGCCGAAGCGCCCGCGTTCAAGATCGAATCCGAGCAGCTTGATCCAGTCCTTGATCCGCGTGAACGCGATCATTTCATGCGCGGACGGCACGAACGGCTTGCCGGCGACCTTGCCGAGCGATTGCCGCGCGCCCCACAAGCTGAGCGAATTGAAACCGAGAATGATCAACTGGCCCTCGGGCATCAGCACGCGTTCGGCTTCGCGCAACAAGCGGTGCGGATCGCTCGTGAATTCGAGCGTATGCGGCATGACGAGCAAATCGACGCTCTGCGCCTCGAACGGCAAGTCCAGCAGGTCACACCACACGGCGCTGCGCCCCTCTGGCGCGTGCAAACCACGGCTAGCCGATGGCAGCGCGGTCACGCCCGGCCGTACGTCAGCGGAAGCGGGCGGCGGGAGCGTGAAAGGCGCGCTGGCGGCGCTGGCGGTATCGAGCACGAGGCCGCGATACGGCATGCGATTCTCGCGCAATGCGTCGAGTCCGGGGAGACCCAGCTGCAGCGCGTGATAGCCAAAAATATCCGATACCACTCGGTCGAGCTGCGCCTGCTCCCAGTCGAGCACATAGCGGCCGGGCGCGGAGAGCGTCCAGGCGGGCCAGTCTATAATCGTTCGCTCTGACATGTTCGGGTGAGTCGCCTTATGAAAACGCTTGAGTACGTGCCGGTTCCGGCGTTTGAAGACAACTACATCTGGGTGATTTCCGACGGCCAGGATGCCGTCGTGGTCGACCCGGGCGACGCCGCGCCGGTCGACGCCTATCTGACGAAGCGCGGCTTGCGGCTGGCTGCTATTTTACTCACGCACCACCATCACGACCACGTCGGCGGCGTTGCGAAGCTGCTCGTTAGCCATTCGGCCGAGGGTGAAATCCCGGTGACCGGCCCGGCCAGCGAGAAGATCGACCATCTGACGCGGCGCGTGAAGCAGGGCGATATCGTCAGTATTGCGAGTCCGGCGCTGGAATTTTCGGTGATCGACGTGCCGGGGCATACGGCCGGGCATATCGCGTATTTCCAGGCGGCAGACCCGCAGGGTACGCCCCATCTATTCTGTGGCGACACACTTTTTGCAAGCGGCTGTGGCCGGCTCTTTGAAGGCACGCCAGAGCAAATGCTGAATTCCCTTGATGCGCTCGCCGCGCTTCCAGACGCGACGCGCGTTCATTGTGCGCATGAATATACGTTGTCGAACATCCGCTTTGCGCGCGCGGCAGATCCCGATAATCCTGCGCTCGCCGCATGGCAAAAAGAAGCGGAAAGCCTGCGCGCCCGCCATCGGCCGACCATTCCCACCACGCTTTCGCACGAACGCCAGGCCAATCCGTTCCTTCGTGTCGATAATGAAAAAGTCCAGGCCACGCTTGCTGCACAATTCAATCGCCCAGTGCATGATCGGCTTGATGCGTTCACACTCATGCGCGGCTGGAAGGACAAATTTCGCTGACCCGCGTAGCCCTGCGGATATCTTCATCTGAAACGTTGAAAAGCTTTGCAGAGCCCGGATTTTGCTATGTTTTTTGCATTTATATTGACGTAAAGAGTGCGGTTCCGTACTATCGGGTCCAAATTTCCAAGCACATTTTTTGGAATCCGAGACGTTCATGCGATTGATTTTTAGCGCGCTACTCGTCCTGACTTTGGCTGCATGTGCCAGCCAGGGACCGACAGCGACCAATTCCCTATCTTCACTCCCTTCCGCCCAGAAGCAGCAAGCCGTAGCCGACACCATTCGCAAGACTGCCGCCGCCCGCGAAACGATCAACGTCGACAAGACATCAGTCGATTCGCTTTCCGGACCTGATGGCGACTTGTGGGGCCGTATCCGCCGTGGTTTCCAGATTCCCGATCTGCAAAGCGACCTCGTCGACATGCAGGTGAGCTGGTACGCGCAACGCCCGGATTACGTCGAGCGCATGACGGGGCGGTCGCAAAAATACCTGTATCACATTGTCGAGGAACTCGAACAGCGGCACATGCCGACCGAGCTCGCGTTGCTGCCATTCATCGAATCCGCCTATAACCCGCAGGCGCTTTCCGTGGCGAAGGCCGCCGGCATGTGGCAGTTCGTGCCGGGCACCGGCCGCGACTACAACCTGAAGCAGAACATGTTTCAGGATGAGCGGCGCGACGTGCTGGCGTCGACGAGCGCGGCGCTCGATTACCTGTCGCGGCTTCATGACATGTTCGGCGACTGGCATCTGGCGCTCGCCGCGTATAACTGGGGCGAGGGCAGCGTGCAGCGCGCGATCGCGAAGAACGAGGCGCTTGGTTTGCCCACGGACTACCAAAGCCTGCGCATGCCCAATGAAACGCGCAACTACGTGCCGAAGCTGCAGGCCGTGAAAAACATCATCGCGAATCCGCAGATGTATGGCCTCACATTGCCGGATATTCCGAACCACCCGTATTTCGTGACCGTGACCACGGCGCGCGACATCGACGTGACCATGGCCGCCCGGCTCGCGGGCATGACGGTGGAGGAGTTTCGTTCGCTGAATCCGTCGTTTGCGAAGCCGGTGATCCTGGGCGCGACCAATCCGCAAATCCTGCTTCCTTTCGACAACGCCAACGCCTTCCAGAAAAACCTGAAGTCGTATTCGGGCGCGTTGTCGTCGTGGACCACTTATACGGTGAGCGAACGTGCGACGCCTGCTGTTATCGCGCAGAAAATCGGCGTGGACCCGGATACGCTGATGTCCGTGAACCGGATTCCGGCGGGCATGCGGCTGAAGGCGGGATCGACCATCGTGGTGCCGCGCGGCGATGACGACGACGAGGACATCAGCGCCGACGTCGCCGAAAGCGCCATGCTTGCCGTCGAACCCGATGTCCCGGATACGCGCAAGATGCTGATTCGCGTGCGCCGCGCGCAGTCCATGTCGACCTTCGCCGATCGATACAACGTCTCGGTCGGGCAGTTGAAGGGCTGGAACCGGACGCATCGCGATTCGGTGTTGCCAGGCCAGGTGATGGTGTTGCATGTGCCGGTTGGCCGTGCCGTGCCGGCGGAGCCGGGTCCGGTTCGCGTCGAGACGGTGAGCGTGACGAGCCGGACGAAGGGCGGCGTGACGAAGATCGGCACGCACGCACCGCAATCGAAGGGCGTTTCGTCGCGTAATGCCAAGGGCAGCGCCGCGCCAGCCAAGGTGACGCGCGTTGCCGAGAAAACCAGTGCGCCGGCGAAAGCGAAGCCGATAGCGGTCAAGCCGGTCGCGGCGGCGTCGAAAAGCACGAAGACCGGCAAGGACAAAAAGAAATAACAAGCTGTCCACGCGGTCAAGAATCCACGCCGTCACCAAGGTGACGGCGTTTTCATTTGGGCGCGCACGTTAAACTGCCGCTTCAAATTCTATAAAGCCCCTGCGCTGCACATGACGTCCTCCGCCAGCCTTCGCGTGTTCTTCCTGTTCTCGGCCGGATACTTTGTTTCGTACGTGTTCCGTGGCGTAAACCTGGGCTTCGCCCCGTACATCACACATGATCTCGGGCTGTCGGCGGCCGATCTTGGCTTGCTTACATCGCTGTATTTTCTTGGTTTTGCCGCCGCGCAGATTCCCGTCGGCATGTTGCTCGACCGCTTTGGTCCACGCCGCGTCACGGCCGGCATGCTGCTTTTCGCGGCTCTCGGGATTGGCGTGTTTGGCGCGGCGCGGGGTATCGGCGGCATGATGGCGGGGCGCTTGCTGATCGGCGTTGGCGTGTCGGTGTGCATGAGCGCGGCGTTCAAGGCGCTGGCGCAAATCCTTCCCGTCGCGCAATTGCCCATGGTCAATGGCCTGGTCATGGCGGTAGGCGGTCTGGGCGGCGTGGTCGTCGGTTCGCCGCTCGCCTTGCTGCTCGGCGTGACCGACTGGCGTCATATCTGCTTTGGGCTCGTTGTCATGACGCTCGCGGTGGCCGTGGCCATCTTCGTGTTCGCACCAGAACGCCGTGAAGGCGTGCATCGGAACACGGATATGCTCACGCAGTTCAAGGGCACGTGGCATATCTTGCGCAGTGGTACGTTCTGGAAGATTGCATCGTTTCCGGTGGTGACGCAGGGCGTTTTCTACGCCATGCAGTCGCTCTGGATCAGGCCCTATCTGCTTGATGTCATGAACCTCAGCGCCGAATACGCAGCAGTGCTGGTATCGGTGCTCGGAATAGCAATGATGATCGGCTGCGTGAGTTTCGGCGCGGCGGCGCGCAGCCTGGCCAGACGCGGCGTCACCGTGTACGCCTTCTGCGGGTTCGGCATGGCGCTTTTCGTGCTCGTTCAGTTGCTGATGCTCGCACGGGCGCCGATTTCACCCGCGTTCCTGATTGCGTGCTACGGGATTTTCGGCGGGACGGGCATTCTGAGCTACGCCGTGATGGCCGAATACTTTCCGACGCACATGATCGGCCGGGCTCACAGCACGTTGACACTCGTGCTGTTCATCCTGATCTTCGGCCTGCAGGTCGGAATCGGCGCAATGCTGTCGCACTGGCCTGCGCAAGCCGGGCGCTATCCAGTCGTTGCGCACTTGAGCGTGTGGGGCGTGCTGATCGCACTGCAGATCGCAAGCGCCATCTGGTATGCATTGCCAGGCAGCGTTCTCGAAAAACACCGGGGCATGGCGTCTTAGCTGCGCGAAGGCCGCCGGGTATGGCTTGAGTACAGGGCCTGGAACGCGTCTTGCATACGGCGCGTCTCAAATTTGAAGGGAAGGGCTATTTCGGGCTATAATTCGAAGGTTTGAGCAAATCAACCTACACCCTAGCGCCTACCTCCCACTCACCGTTCATCCACCGCGCTCGAGGCGCCACGCCTCGGAACGCGATGCGCTCTGCGCGCGCCACGTACAAGGCCGCGCGCGACCCCACGGTCGGATGACAGGTCGGCAAACAGGGTGTTCCAAAGGAGCCTCCCGTGTTGCCGTCATTCTCTCCCGCAATCCTCGCACTCGCCGACGGCACGGTCTTTCGTGGTCATTCGATCGGCGCGTCCGGTCACACGATCGGCGAAGTGGTGTTCAACACCGCCATCACCGGTTATCAGGAAATCCTGACTGATCCGAGCTACGCGCAGCAAATCGTCACGCTGACGTATCCGCATATCGGCAATGTCGGCGTGAACGCTGACGATGTCGAATCCGCCAAAGTCCATGCCGCCGGCCTGATCATTCGCGATCTGCCGGTGCTTGCGTCGAATTTTCGTTCTGAACAGTCGCTCGCCGATTATCTGAAAGCCGAAAACGTCGTCGCGATTTCCAATATCGATACTCGCAAGCTCACGCGTATCCTGCGTGACAAAGGCGCGCAAAACGGCTGCATTCTTGCGGGCGACGACGAAGCGAAAGCCCTGGAACTCGCGCGCTCGTTCCCCGGTTTGTCCGGAATGGATTTGGCCAAGGTCGTTTCCACGAAAGAGCAGTACGAGTGGAAGCAGTCCGAATGGAAGCTCGAAAGCGGCTACGGCGAACAGACGGCGGCGCAGTATCGTGTGGTCGCGTTCGACTACGGCGTGAAGTACAACATCCTGCGCATGCTGGCCGAGCGCGGCTGCCACGTCACCGTGCTGCCCGCTGAAGCCACTGCCGCCCAAGCCCTTGCGCTCAATCCTGACGGCATCTTTCTCTCGAACGGCCCGGGCGACCCGGAACCGTGCGACTACGCCATCGCGGCAACGCGCGAGTTCATCAAGGCCGGCATTCCCACTTTCGGCATTTGCCTTGGTCACCAGATCATGGGCCTGGCGGTCGGCGCCAAAACCATGAAGATGAAAACGGGCCATCACGGCGCAAATCATCCGGTAAAGGATCTGGAAGACGGCCGCGTGGTGATTACGTCGCAGAACCACGGTTTTGCCGTCGATGCCGCAACGCTCCCCACCAACGCAAAGGTCACGCACACGTCGCTTTTCGACGGCACGCTGCAGGGCTTCGCGCTCACCGACAAACCCGCTTTCTGCTTCCAGGGACATCCGGAAGCATCGCCGGGACCGAACGATATTGCTTACTTGTTCGATCGCTTCGTTGGCCTGATGGAAGCGCAGAAAGAAGCCGCCTGAAGACGCGGGCTGGACCAGAACACGCAACACACATCATTGAGAGCAGTTATGCCGAAGCGGACAGACATCAAGAGCATCCTCATCATCGGCGCGGGGCCGATCATCATCGGCCAGGCGTGCGAGTTCGATTATTCGGGCGCGCAGGCGTGCAAGGCGTTGCGCGAGGAAGGCTACAAGGTCATTCTCGTCAACAGCAATCCCGCGACGATCATGACCGACCCGAACACGGCCGACGTCACGTATATCGAGCCGATCACATGGGAAGTGGTCGAGCGCATCATCGACAAGGAACGCCCCGACGCAATCCTTCCAACCATGGGCGGACAAACCGCGCTCAACTGCGCGCTCGATCTGTTCCATCACGGCGTGCTGGAAAAGTACAAGGTCGAGTTGATCGGCGCGTCGCCAGAAGCGATCGATAAAGCCGAAGACCGCCAGAAGTTCAAGGAAGCCATGACGAAGATTGGCCTGGGTTCGGCCAAGTCGGGCATCGCGCATTCCATGGAAGAAGCGCTGCAGGTGCAGGCGGATATCGCTGCGCAGACCGGCAGCGGCGGTTATCCGACCGTGATTCGTCCTTCGTTCACGCTCGGCGGATCGGGCGGCGGGATTGCATACAACCGCGAAGAATTCGAGGAAATCTGCCGCCGCGGACTGGATTTGTCGCCCACTCGCGAACTGCTGATCGAAGAGTCGCTGCTCGGCTGGAAAGAGTTCGAAATGGAAGTGGTGCGCGACACCAAGGACAATTGCATCATCGTCTGCTCTATCGAAAACCTGGACCCGATGGGCGTGCATACCGGCGACTCCATCACGGTCGCGCCGGCCCAGACGCTCACGGACAAGGAATACCAGATCCTGCGTAACGCGTCGCTCGCGGTGCTGCGCGAGATTGGCGTGGACACCGGCGGCTCGAACGTGCAGTTCGCGATCAACCCGAAAGACGGCCGCATGGTCGTGATCGAGATGAATCCGCGCGTGTCGCGTTCGTCGGCGCTGGCGTCGAAGGCGACGGGTTTCCCGATTGCCAAGGTCGCCGCGAAGCTGGCCGTGGGTTATACGCTCGACGAGTTGAAGAACGAGATCACCGGCGGTCAGACGCCGGCGTCGTTCGAGCCGACCATCGACTATGTGGTCACGAAGATTCCGCGTTTCGCGTTCGAAAAATTCCGCGAGGCCGATGCACGCCTGACGACGCAAATGAAGTCGGTCGGCGAAGTGATGGCGATTGGCCGCACGTTCCAGGAATCGTTCCAGAAGGCGTTGCGCGGCCTGGAAGTCGGCGTCGACGGGCTCGATGAAAAGACCACCAGCCGCGACGAAGTGATTCGCGAAATCGGCGAGCCGGGTCCGGACCGGATCTGGTTCCTGGGCGACGCGTTCCGTCTCGGCCTGAGCGCTCAGGAAATCTTCGAGGAAACGTCGATCGATCCGTGGTTCCTCGCGCAAATCGAGCAGATCATCCAGAAGGAAAAGGCGCTGGGCGGTCGCACGGTCGAGAGCCTGACCAAGGACGAAATGCTGTATCTGAAGCAGAGCGGTTTCTCGGACCGGCGCTTGGCAAAGCTGCTTGGCTCGGATCAAACGGCTGTGCGCCGCCATCGCCACGCATTGAAAGTGCGTCCGGTCTACAAGCGCGTGGACACGTGCGCGGCCGAATTCGCGACAAAAACGGCCTACATGTATTCGACCTACGAGGAAGAGTGCGAAGCCAATCCCACGGACAAAAAGAAGATCATGGTGCTCGGCGGCGGCCCGAACCGGATTGGGCAGGGCATCGAATTCGATTATTGCTGCGTGCATGCAGCGCTTGCGATGCGCGAAGACGGCTATGAAACCATCATGGTCAACTGCAATCCCGAGACCGTTTCCACCGACTACGACACGTCCGATCGCCTGTACTTCGAATCGCTGACGCTGGAAGACGTGCTTGAAATCGTCGATCTGGAAAAGCCGGTTGGCGTGATCGTGCAATACGGCGGGCAGACGCCGTTGAAGCTCGCCCTGGATCTGGAAGCGAACGGCGTGCCGATTGTCGGAACGTCGCCTGACATGATCGACGCCGCCGAAGACCGCGAGCGTTTCCAGAAGTTGCTGCAGGACCTGAACTTGCGTCAGCCGCCGAACCGCACCGCGCGTGCCGAAGACGAAGCGCTGCGTCTCGCCGGGGAAATCGGCTATCCGCTGGTTGTGCGCCCGTCGTACGTGCTCGGCGGCCGCGCGATGGAAATCGTCCACGAACCGCGCGATCTCGAACGCTACATGCGCGAGGCCGTAAAGGTCTCGCACGATTCGCCGGTGCTGCTCGACCGCTTCCTCAACGACGCAATCGAATGCGACGTGGATTGCATTTCGGACGGCGAAGCGGTGTTTATCGGTGGCGTGATGGAGCATATCGAACAGGCAGGCGTGCATTCCGGCGACTCGGCTTGCTCGCTGCCGCCGTATTCGCTGTCGCAGGAAACCATCGACGAACTCAAGCGCCAGACCGGCGCAATGGCGCGTGCGCTGAACGTGGTTGGCCTGATGAACGTGCAGTTCGCTATCCAGCAGGTGCCGCGCGACGACGGCTCGAAACAGGACGTTATCTACGTGCTGGAAGTGAATCCGCGTGCTTCGCGCACGGTGCCGTATGTATCGAAGGCGACGGGTTTGCCGCTCGCGAAAATCGCCGCGCGCGCGATGGTCGGCCAGAAGCTGGCGGCGCAAGGCGTTACGAAGGAAGTGATTCCGCCTTATTTCAGCGTGAAGGAAGCGGTGTTCCCGTTCGTGAAATTCCCGGCTGTCGATCCGGTGCTCGGACCTGAAATGCGCTCAACAGGCGAAGTCATGGGCGTGGGCCGCACGTTCGGCGAGGCGCTCTTCAAGTCGCAACTCGCGGCGGGATCCCGCTTGCCGGAAAGCGGCACGGTTCTCCTGACCGTGATGGACGCCGACAAGCAAAAGGCCGTGGAAGTCGCGACCATGCTGCACGAGCTGGGCTATCCGATCGTGGCGACCAAAGGCACGGCGGCGGCGATCGAAGCGGCGGGTGTGCCGGTCAAGGTCGTGAACAAGGTGAAGGACGGACGTCCGCACATTGTCGACATGATCAAGAACGGTGAAATTGCGCTGGTCTTCACGACCGTGGATGAAACGCGCGCCGCAATCGCCGATTCGCGTTCGATCCGCATGAGCGCACAGGCCAACAAGGTCACGTACTACACAACCATGTCCGGCGCCCGTGCGGCGGTCGAAGGCCTCCGATATCTGAAGGACCTGGAAGTCTATGATTTACAAGGACTGCATGCTCGCCTAAACTAAGGCTTCTGATTCGAGTCTCAGCAGTATCAGCAGTCTCCAAGCGAAGTCTAAGCATCAAGGGCCGCGGTTAAGCGGCGTCTCCCATTTTTACCGGGGGATGCACTTAACCGCGGTAATTTTTTTACGTCTGCATTTTTGCGTAATGAGTTGGTTATGAGCACAGTTCCTTTGACTAAACGTGGCGCAGCGTTGTTGCGCGACGAATTGCAACATCTGAAATCCGTGGAACGCCCGGCGGTCGTCAATTCAATTGCCGAAGCACGCGCGCAGGGAGACCTGTCGGAAAACGCGGAATACGACGCCGCCAAAGAGAAGCAGGGCTTCATCGAAGGCCGGATTGCCGAGCTCGAGTCGAAGCTGGCGGGCGCGCAGGTCATCGATCCGACCGAGGTGGAAGCCGACGGCCGGGTGATCTTTGGCGCGACCGTCGAGCTGGAAGACCTGGATTCGGGCAAAACGGTGACGTATCAGATCGTCGGCGACGATGAGGCGGATATCGACCACGGCCTGGTTTCCATCAGCTCGCCCATCGCACGTGCGCTGATTGGCAAGACGGAGGGCGATGTCGCGTCGGTGCAGGCGCCGAGCGGCGCGCGCGAGTACGAAGTCATCGCGGTCAAGTACGTCTGATGGCTCATCGATTCTTTCGGATCGTCGCCATGATCTGGGTCGGCAGCATGCTGACTCTGGGCTACATTGCCGCACCCGTGCTGTTCAGCATGCTCGACCGGACCTCCGCGGGATCGGTCGCGGCGCAGCTATTTCGCATCGAGGGCATGCTGGGTGTCGCGTGCGCGCTCGTGCTGTTGGTCATGGCGAATCGCCTGGTGCGTACGGGTTTTGAAGAATATAAACGTACGCGCTGGGTAATCGCGGGCATGCTGTTGTGCGTGCTGATCGGCTATTTTGCGTTGCAGCCATTCATGAACGCGCTGCGTGTGGCGGCTCAAGAGGGCGGCATGGAACTCGCGCAATCGCCCTATGCAAGCCGGTTTGGCATGTTGCACGGCGTATCGAGCGCGTTTTATTTGATCGAGAGCGTGCTGGGGCTTGTGTTGTTCTGGCGTCTGCCGCCTGGACGATTCCCCGCGCAAACCGCTGTTCCGAAGGGCAAGACGGCCAGCGTCGCAGCGCGTCGCGCGCGCGGCTAAAAAAAGCCGGTGACGTCCGCGAATATCGGGACGTCACCGGCTCCTTTATTCGGGACGGCAGTTTATTTCGACGATTGGTGGTGACGCTTAGCGCTGGGCAAGCGCTTTTTCGCGCGTTTCACGTTGCCGCCCGCGGTCACGCGCTCGTTGCCGCGAACCAGCAATTTTTGCTTCTTCGGCTTGCGGACAACGGGGGCGTCTCGCGTGATCTTGACGACCTTGACCACGCGCGGGGCGCGGCCCTTGGCCGAGGCGTCGGCAGCTTCGCCGGCGCTCGGCGGCGCGACGCGGTTTGCGCCGCGAACGCCAGCGGTACGCGGCCGCCCGGCTGGTGCGGCATCGTCTTCCGGGCGCCACACCACGAGCAGCTTGCCGATCTGCTGGACGGGCGCTGCGCCCAGGCGGTCGCAGATTTCAGCGTAAGCGGCGACACGGGCTTCGCGGTCATCGCCGAAAACCCGGATCTTGATGAGCTGGTGCGCTGCAAGATGCACTTCGATTTCAGCCAGCACGGCTTCGGTCAGCCCTTCGCCGCCAATGAGTACAACGGGCTTGAGCGCGTGAGCCTGGGAGCGCAGGTCGGCTCGTTGGGCAGGAGAAAGTTTGAGAGCTGGCATGAGAAGTAACGGACTCGACTAAAATGAGAGGCGCCGTAGCGTAAAAGCGGCTAAACGGTCGCGATTGCAATAACAAAGACGGGCAGGGCGGAACGCCTTGCTCCGGACATGACGGGCGGCGCATGATGCGGCGAGCAAACGGACTTGATTTTAACGAATCTTTAATCGCCGGAACTCAGGTGCCGCACTTGGGGCCCACCTACTGCCAGATTGGCCGAAGTGCCTTGCGGGCATTGAGGCATCCAGCTATCAGTTCAGGCACCGCAGGCAAATACAAGGGCGCGATAGCGCCGAAACTAGCTGTCTACACCGACGAATGCTGCCTCAAATATGAGCAGCAGCCTGAATTAGACGCGTATTATCCGCTAAAAGCACAGTTTCACGCAGCAAGAGTTCATTCTTAATGGCAAAAAACCGCTTCAACTACTCGTGGCTGCACGACCACATCAACGACCCGTACGTGAAACTCGCCCAGCGCGAGGGGTACCGGGCGCGCGCCGCGTACAAGCTGAAGGAAATCGACGAGCAGGACAAGTTGATCAAACCTGGTCAGATCATCGTGGACCTGGGATCCACGCCAGGTAGCTGGAGCCAGTACGTACGCAACAAGCTCGCGAAAGGCGCGAACCGCGGCGACACGCGCGAAGGCGGCATAGATGGCAAGATAATTGCGCTCGACATCCTGCCGATGGAACCCATTGCCGACGTGACGTTCTTCCAGGGCGACTTTCGGGAGGATTCAGTACTGGATCAGCTCAAAGAATTGGTCGGAGATTATCAGGTCGATCTTGTAATCTCGGACATGGCCCCCAACCTCTCAGGTGTTGCGAGTGCGGATGCAGCCCGAATGGAGCATCTGTGTGATCTGGCGCTGGAGTTCTCGCAAAACCACCTGAAACCGGATGGTGCCTTGCTGGTCAAATGTTTTCACGGCAGTGGCTATAGTCAGATCGTAGAAAAGTTCAAGCATCAATTCAAAATCGTCGCGCCGCGCAAACCCAAGGCGTCGCGGGATAAATCGTCCGAAACGTTTATTTTGGGCAGGCAACTCAAGCGTCGTGATTGAGGGTTGCCGGAGAAAATGCCTCGCGGGACGCGTTGTCCTGCGCGCATTTTGGCCGAAAAGGTCCAAAAATCGGATCCGGGCCGCTATCTTCCCGCTAGTTAAAGGTTATAGCAGGGGTTTGCGGTCTGGATTAGAATGCTTTCGTGGTGCCGCAAGGCGAATGTAGGCGCCCGTCTATGAGTGAAGGAGTGGTGCTTTGAACAACAATATGTTTTCTAAGGCAGCGGTGTGGCTGGTTATCGCACTGGTGCTGTTCACGGTGTTCAAGCAGTTCGACAAGCCCCGCGTCCAGGAAGGTGTGTCGTATTCGCAGTTCATGGACGACGCGAAGACCGGCAAGGTCAAGACCGTAACCGTGCAGGGCCGTAATCTCACCGTCACTCCCGCAGACGGTCAGAAATACCAGATCGTGTCGCCTGGCGACATCTGGATGGTCGGCGACCTGATGAAGTACGGCGTTCAGGTCAGCGGCAAGGCTGACGACGAACCCAACGCGCTCGTTTCCGCGCTGTATTACCTCGGACCGACGATCCTGATCATCGGTTTCTGGTTTTTCATGATGCGGCAGATGCAGGGCGGCGGGAAAGGCGGCGCGTTTTCGTTCGGCAAGTCGCGAGCGCGGCTGATCGACGAAAACAACAACGCAATCAATTTCACCGATGTCGCCGGTTGCGACGAAGCAAAGGAAGAAGTTTCCGAGCTCGTCGACTTCCTGCGTGATCCGCAGAAATTCCAGAAACTGGGTGGCCGGATTCCACGCGGCGTGCTGCTGGTTGGTCCTCCGGGGACCGGTAAGACGCTGCTGGCGCGTGCCATCGCCGGCGAAGCCAAAGTACCGTTTTTCAGCATCTCCGGTTCCGACTTCGTGGAAATGTTCGTAGGTGTCGGCGCAGCACGGGTGCGTGACATGTTCGAACAGGCCAAGAAGCACGCGCCTTGTATCGTTTTTATCGACGAAATCGATGCTGTGGGCCGTCATCGCGGCGCTGGCATGGGCGGCGGTAATGACGAACGCGAACAGACGTTGAACCAGATGCTCGTGGAAATGGACGGCTTCGAAGCGAACTCCGGCGTGATCGTGATCGCCGCGACGAACCGTTCGGATGTGTTGGACAAGGCGCTGCTGCGTCCGGGCCGTTTCGACCGTCAGGTGTATGTGGGTCTGCCGGATATTCGCGGCCGCGAACACATCATGAAAGTCCACCTGCGTAAGGTGCCCATTTCGAACGACGTCGATGCTTCGGTGATTGCTCGTGGCACGCCGGGCTTCTCGGGCGCCGATCTGGCCAACCTGGTGAACGAAGCCGCGCTGTTTGCGGCACGCCGCGGCAAGCGAATTGTCGAGATGGCGGATTTCGAAGACGCGAAAGACAAGATCTTCATGGGCCCGGAACGCAAGTCCGCCGTGATGCGTGAAGAGGAGCGCCGCAATACGGCGTTCCACGAGTCGGGTCACGCCGTGGTTGCCAAGCTGTTGCCGCACGCCGATCCGGTTCATAAGGTCACCATCATGCCGCGTGGCTGGGCGTTGGGCGTGACGTGGCAGTTGCCGGAACATGATCGCGTGAATCTGTATCGCGACAAGATGCTTGAGGAAATTGCCATTCTGTTCGGCGGTCGCGCAGCGGAAGAAGTGTTCCTGAATTCCATGTCCACAGGCGCTTCGAATGACTTCGAGCGCGCGACCAAGATGGCGCGCGACATGGTGACGCGCTACGGCATGTCGGACGTGCTCGGCACGATGGTTTATGTCGATACCGAGCAGGACGGCATGTTTGGCAAGATGGCGTCGAAGACGGTGTCCGAAGCCACGCAGCAAAAGGTCGATGCCGAAATTCGCCGGATTCTCGACGAACAATATGGTCTTGCCCGCAAGCTGCTGGAAGACAACCGCGACAAGGTCGAAGCCATGACGAAGGCGCTGCTGGAATGGGAAACCATCGACGCAGATCAGATCAGCGACATCATGGGTGGTCGTCCGCCGCGTCCGCCGAAGAATCTGCCACCGCCGTCGAGCGATCCTTCGGCCGGTGGCGGGAATACCGGCGCTGAAGTCAAACCGGGTAACGCGACGGCGCCTGCTTCCGCCTGACGTGAACCCGAAGTAGTTGAAAGGGCTGGTGTGTTGTTCACACCAGCCCTTTTTTGTTTTTGAGCGCGTTGTCACCGCGGCCATGATCATGCAAACCCTTGTCCAGCCTCTTCAATGCGGCCGATTCACGCTCACGTTCGAACGCCCTCTAATTATGGGAATCCTGAACGTGACGCCCGATTCGTTTTCAGACGGCGGCCGTTTCGTATCCCGCGATGCTGCGCTCGCTCAAGCGGAAGCGATGATTCGCGACGGCGCCGACATGATAGATATCGGCGGCGAATCTACCCGACCCGGTGCACCGGCCGTGCCGCTCAACGAGGAGCTCGAACGCGTGATTCCGGTAATCGAGGCGTTGCGCTCGACGGGCGTGCCGCTTTCCATCGATACCTACAAGCCTGCCGTCATGAGCGCCGCGGTAAATGCGGGCGCAGACATGGTCAATGACATCTGGGGGTTTCGCCGTGAAGGCGCGCTCGACGCCGTCAAGAACAGCGCCTGTGGTTTATGCGTGATGCACATGCTGGGTGAGCCGGAAACCATGCAGAAGCATGAACCTGTCTACCGCGACGTTGTTGCGGAGGTCCGTGCGTTCTTCGATGAGCGGGTTCGCACATTGACCAAGGTTGACATCGCGCAAAATCGGATCTGTCTTGACCCAGGATTTGGCTTCGGCAAGTCCGTGACGGTTCATAATTACGACTTATTGGCCCATTTCGCCGACACGCGGCCCACGAGCCTGAATGTACCGCTGCTGGCGGGAATGTCGCGCAAATCGATGCTCGGCGCCGTCACCGGCCGGGCTCATCCGTCGGAGCGGGCTGCGGCGAGCGTGGCGGCCGCGGTGTGCGTTGTGGAGCGGGGCGCGTCGATTGTGCGTGTGCACGATGTCGCTGCAACCGCAGACGCGCTCAAGGTTTGGCAAGCGGTTCGGGACGCGGCTGACCGTTCGCAGTAAAAGAGGGGCGCGATGGGTATAGACCTCGCGCGGGCGGCACTCATCAACACACAACTAGATCAAGCGCGTTCTGCGCGAGGATACGAACAAAAAAATGGCACGTCGATATTTTGGAACCGATGGCATTCGAGGCAAGGTTGGCGAGGCGCCGATCACACCGGACTTTGTACTGCGCCTTGGCTATGCGGCCGGCAAGGTGCTCGCGGGCGCGGATCAATGGGCGCAGCGCGGCACTCGCCCGACGGTGTTGATCGGCAAGGACACGCGGGTGTCGGGCTACATGCTCGAGGCAGCGCTGGAATCGGGTTTTTCAGCGGCGGGTGTCGACGTGATGCTGGCTGGCCCGATCCCTACGCCGGGCGTGGCTTACCTCACGCGCGCCTTGCGTCTCGCTGCGGGCGTGGTGATCAGCGCCTCACACAACCCGTACTACGACAACGGCATCAAGTTTTTCTCCGCCGATGGCAACAAGCTCCCGGACGACGTCGAGTTGCAGATCGAAGCGCAACTCGACGAACCCATGTCCTGCGCTCCCTCGGAGTTGCTCGGCAAGGCACGCCGGCTGGACGATGCCCGCGGCCGATATATCGAATTTTGTAAGAGTACGTTTCCGGCGAGTTTCGACCTGCATGGCCTGAAGCTGGTTGTCGACTGCGCGCATGGCGCAGCGTATGACGTAGCGCCCCAGGTATTTCACGAACTGGGCGCGGAAGTCGTGACCATCGGCGTGTCGCCGAACGGCTTCAATATCAATGACGGCGTGGGTGCAACGGCGCCCGACGCACTGGTCAAGGCGGTCAGGGAACATCAGGCGCATATGGGCATTGCGCTCGATGGCGACGCTGACCGTCTGCAGATCGTCGATGCCTCCGGCCGGCTCTACAACGGCGACGAATTGCTCTACGTGCTGGTCAACGACCGGATTGCGACAGACGGAAAGATCGACGGCGCGGTAGGCACGTTGATGACCAACATGGCGGTCGAAGTGGCCTTGAAAAAGGGCGGCGTGCAGCTCGTACGTGCGGCGGTGGGCGATCGTTATGTTCTCGAAAAGCTGCGCGAGAACAACTGGGTTCTGGGTGCGGAAGGCTCCGGCCACATCTTGTCGCTGGACCGGCATTCCACTGGCGATGGCATCGTCTCCGCGCTGCTAGTGCTTGCAGCGGTCAAGCGCAGCGGGCGCACGCTTGCCGAACTGCTGGAGGGCGTCAGCCTGTTCCCGCAAAAGCTGATCAACGTGCGCATGAGTCCGGGCGCTGACTGGAAGAGCAGCGACGCGATCAAGCGTGCCATCGCCGAGGCCGAGCGCGAGCTTGAATCGAAAGGGCGCGTGCTGATTCGCCCATCGGGAACCGAGCCGGTATTGCGCGTGATGGTGGAGGCGGCGTCGCAAACCGACGCTATCCGGCACGCGGAAACCATCGCTAAAGTCGTGAAGGACGCAACCGCCTGAGATCTTGGCACCTCTGCGCGACAACAAGAACGCCACGACCCGATCGTGGCGTTTTTGTTATGCGCCGGTTTAAGAGCCTCGCAAACGTGTGCTTTTCAGTCGGCTAATATAACTTTCAAGCCGTAAGCACGTTGTCACGCTGGCTTCATCATTCGTCATCGAACTGTCACACAGAGAACCTATCCTTCGCGGTGTCGAGCCACTTGCTCACAACCCTGGAGATCACATGAAATTGATGCACACCGCGCTCGCAGGCATCGTCGGCGCAATGTTCGCGATGTCGGCCCAAGCTGCCGACATCACTGGCGCGGGCAGCACCTTCGCTGCACCGATTTACACGAAATGGGCCGATACGTACCAGAAGTCGGGCGGCGGCAAGGTCAACTACCAAGGCATCGGTTCGTCGGGCGGCATCAAGCAAATCATCGCGAAGACGGTGGATTTCGCTGGCTCGGACGCACCCCTCAAAGATGACGAACTGGCGAAGGAGGGGCTTTTCCAGTTCCCGACAGTGGTTGGCGGCGTAGTTCCGGCGATCAACGTTCCGGGCATCAAGGCGGGCGAACTGACGTTGTCGGGCGAAGTGCTCGGCGATATCTATCTGGGCAAGATCAAGAAGTGGAACGACCCGGCCATTGCCGCGCTGAACCCGAAGGTCAAACTGCCGGATACCGACATTGCCGTCGTGCGCCGCGCGGATGGTTCGGGCACGAGCTTCATCTGGACGAACTACTTGTCCAAGGTGAACGCCGAGTGGAAGAGCAAGGTTGGCGAAGGTTCGACGGTCAACTGGCCGACAGGCACGGGCGGCAAGGGTAACGACGGCGTTGCCGCGTTCGTTCAGCGTTTGCCGGGTGCTATCGGTTATGTGGAATGGGCGTACGCTAAACAGAACAAGATGACGTACGTCGACATGAAGAACTCGGCGGGCGCCGTGGTCGAGCCGAAGACGGAAACGTTCAAGGCAGCGGCAGCCAGCGCGGACTGGTCGAAGTCGTTCTACCAGATCCTGACGAACGAGCCGGGCAAGGATGCATGGCCAATCGTGGGCGCCACGTTCGTGCTGCTGCACACGACGCAGGAAAAGGAAGCGCAAGGTGCGGAAACGCTGAAGTTCTTCGGCTGGGCGTTCAAGAACGGTACGCAAGCAGCGAACGAACTCGACTACATTCCGTTGCCGGATTCGGTGACTGCTGAAATCGAAACGCAGTGGAAGGCGAAGGTGAAGGACGCGTCGGGCAAGGCGGTCGTTCAGTAAGCTTTATATGGGTTTGCATCGGGCGTATCAGTATTGCTCGATGCAAACTTAAGCAACACGCGCAGGCTTTCTGGTTCCTAGTCCTTTAAGTGCATCAAGATCCGCGCGGCAGCCGCCGCGCGGTCCTTCCGAAGGCTCCCATGTCGGACATCAACCTCGCATCGACTCCGCCCGCAAGCCGCGCCCAGCGCGCGCCGGGACAACTCGGTGATATCGTTTTCGGCGGCCTTGCGCGGCTCGCCGCAGTGGTCACGCTCTTGCTGCTGGGCGGCATTATCGTGTCGCTGGTGGTGGCTTCGCTGCCCACGCTGCAAAAGTTTGGCCCCAGTTTTCTTTGGCGCTCCGAATGGGATCCGCAAACGGATAGCTTCGGCGCGCTCGTGCCTATCTACGGCACGATTGCCACATCGATCATTGCATTGATCATCGCCGTGCCGGTGAGTTTCGGCATTGCGCTGTTTCTGACCGAGCTCGCGCCCGCGTGGCTGCGCCGGCCGCTCGGCGTCGCTATCGAATTGCTCGCGGCAATTCCCTCGATTGTCTACGGCATGTGGGGCTTGCTGGTGTTTTCCCCGCTCTTCGCCACGTACTTCGAAAAGCCGCTGGGACACCTGCTTGGCGACGTCTGGCTGATCGGCCGCTTCTTTCAGGGGCCGCCTATTGGTATCGGCATTTTGTGCGCCGGCGTGATTCTCGCGATCATGATCATTCCGTACATTGCGGCAGTGATGCGCGATGTGTTCGAAGTCACGCCCGTGCTGCTCAAGGAGTCGGCGTATGGCATTGGCTGCACGACCTGGGAAGTCATGTGGAAGATCGTGTTGCCGTTCACGCGAACCGGCGTGATTGGCGGCGTGATGCTCGGTCTCGGCCGCGCGCTCGGCGAGACCATGGCGGTGACGTTCGTGATCGGCAATACGAATCTGCTCGATAACGTCTCGCTGTTTTCACCGGGCAACAGCATCACCTCGGCGCTCGCGAACGAGTTTGCTGAAGCGAGTCCGGGCCTGCATACGTCGGCGCTGATGGAACTCGGGCTGATCCTGTTCCTGATCACGTTCGTTGTGCTGTCATTGTCGAAGCTCATGCTGCTTCGCCTCGAAAAAGGGGAGGGCGGAAAATGAGCCAGCCGACGATGCAATTTCCCGGCTCCGGCAATCCGGAACGCGAAGCCTCCACGCGAATCAAGCTGCAGCGCCGCCGGCGCAGCAAGAATGTGGTTGCGCTGGTGTTGTCGCTGGCGGCAATGGCGTTTGGCCTGCTGTGGCTGATATGGATTCTCTTCACCACGGTGAAGCTGGGTGTTGGCGGCATGTCGATCGAATTGTTCACGCAGAACACGCCGCCGCCCAACACGGATGGCGGCGGTTTGCTCAACGCCATTGTCGGCAGCTTGATGCTTGTGGTGCTTGCCACGTTTATCGGTACGCCGCTTGGCGTGCTCGCAGGCGTATATCTCGCCGAATACGGCGACAAGCGCTGGCTTGCAAGCGTGACCCGCTTCATCAACGACATTCTGCTGTCCGCGCCGTCGATTGTGATCGGCCTGTTTGTGTATGCCATCGTGGTCGCACATTCGGGGCGTTTCAGCGGCTGGGCGGGCGTGATCGCGCTGGCGTTGCTGCAGATTCCTATTGTGATCCGCACGACCGAGAACATGCTGCGGCTCGTGCCGAATGCGCTGCGCGAAGCAGCCTTCGCGCTCGGTACGCCGAAGTGGAAGATGGTGACATCGATCACGCTGAAGGCATCGGTAAGCGGCATTGTGACGGGTGTCCTGCTCGCCGTCGCCCGTATCACCGGCGAGACGGCGCCGCTCCTGTTCACCGCATTGTCGAATCAATTCTTCTCGTGGGACATGAGCCAGCCCGTCGCCAACTTGCCGGTCACCATCTACAAGTTCGCGATGAGCCCGTTCCCCCAATGGCAAGCGCTCGCGTGGGCCGGTGTGTTCCTGATCACGCTCGGCGTGCTCGGTCTGAACATTCTCGCGCGCACGATCTTCTCGAAAAAATAAGGCGGAAACTTCCATGAACACAGTCGCAGGCGATGTGAGCACCCGGAACGCCAGTCCGGCCACCGATGCAAACAAGGACCCCGTGGAACGCGGCGCCGTGCCGGGCAGTTTCAAGCCGACGCACCAGGCGCCTCCAGCCGGGTCGATGAAACCGAAGATCGAGGTGAACAACCTCAACTTCTTCTACAACAAGTTCCATGCGCTGAAGAACATCAACCTGCGCATTCCGGAGCACAAGGTGACGGCGTTTATCGGGCCGTCGGGTTGCGGCAAGTCCACCTTGCTGCGCACCTTCAACAAGATGTATGCGCTTTATCCGGAGCAGCGCGCGGAAGGCGAGATCCTGATGGATGGCAACAATCTGCTCGACACGCGCCGCGATATTTCGCTGTTGCGCGCACGCGTGGGCATGGTGTTTCAGAAACCGACGCCGTTCCCCATGTCGATCTACGACAACATTGCGTTCGGCGTGAAGATGTTCGAGCAACTGTCGCGCTCGGAGATGGACGACCGCGTTGAATGGGCGCTGACGAAAGCGGCGCTGTGGAACGAAGTGAAGGACAAGCTGCAGCAAAGCGGTTATGGCTTGTCGGGCGGCCAGCAGCAGCGCCTTTGCATTGCGCGCGGTATCGCGATCCGCCCTGAAGTGCTGTTGCTCGACGAACCGTGTTCCGCGCTCGACCCTATTTCGACGGGCCGGATCGAAGAATTGATCGCCGAACTGAAGAATGACTATACGGTGGTGATCGTTACGCACAACATGCAGCAGGCGGCACGTTGTTCGGACTACACTGCTTATATGTATCTGGGCGAATTGATCGAATTCGGCGATACGGAAAAAATCTTTATCAAGCCGTCCCGCAAGGAAACGGAAGATTACATCACCGGCCGGTTTGGGTGAGTCCGCGATGGATCTCTCGCAGTCATACGGGCTAAAAAAGGACTTCAGGAGCACATATGTCCGATAAACATTTGTCGAGCCAGTTCGACGCCGATCTGAACGCGGTTTCGTCCAAAGTGCTGGAAATGGGCGGCTTGGTCGAGTCGCAGATCATCAATGCCATGCAGGCGCTCAACGCGTTCGATATCGACATTGCCGACAAGGTGATTCTGGCCGAGCAGCGCCTGAATACCATGGAAGTCGAAATCGACGAGGAATGCAGCAATATCATCGCGCGCCGCCAGCCGGCCGCACGCGACTTGCGCTTGTTGATGGCAATCTCGAAGACCATTACGAATCTGGAACGCGCCGGCGACGAAGCCGAGAAAATCGCGAAGCGCGTGAAGCGCATCAACGAAGACGGCATGGGCCGTAACGTGAATATCGCGGAAATCAAGTTGTCCGGGGAAATGGCGGTATCCATCCTGCGCCGCGCGCTCGATGCATTCGCGCGCCTCGACACGGTTGCCGCTGCGCAGATCGTGCGCGACGACAAAGCCATCGACGAAGAATTCCGCGCGTTCGTGCGCAAGCTCATCACATACATGATGGAAGATCCGCGCATGATTTCAGCGGGACTCGATTATCTGTTCATCGCGAAAGCGGTTGAACGGATTGGCGATCACGCGAAGAACATTGCGGAATTCATTATTTACATTGTGAAGGGTACGGATGTCCGCCATGTGTCGCGCGATCAGCTTGAACGCGAAGCGCTGAGCTGAAGTTTCACTTGGTTCCCATTGCCGTTAGATAACTTACGCGAAGAAGGTTACAGAGGTGCCGATGCCCAGCAGCATTCTCGTTATAGAAGACGAACCCGCGATTTCCGAATTGATTTCGGTGAATCTGCAACACGCGGGCCATTGCCCCATTCGTGCTTATAACGCGGAACAGGCGCAAAACCTGATCAGCGACGTATTGCCGGACCTGGTGCTTCTCGACTGGATGCTGCCGGGTAAATCCGGTATAGCCTTCGCTCGGGAATTACGCGGCAACGAACGCACGAAACACATTCCGATCATCATGCTTACCGCGCGTGGCGACGAGCAGGATAAAGTGCTTGGGCTTGAAATCGGCGCGGACGATTATGTGACCAAGCCGTTTTCTCCCAAGGAACTGATGGCGCGGATCAAGGCGGTATTGCGCCGGCGCGCGCCGCAATTGACGGAGGACGTGGTGGCCATCAATGGCTTGCGTCTTGATCCGGCTACGCATCGGGTGGCTGCGCACGCAAATGGTCATTCCGACGACATCAAGCTCGATCTTGGTCCGACCGAATTCCGGCTGTTGCACTTTTTCATGACGCATCCGGAACGCGTGCATAGCCGCACGCAATTGCTCGATCAGGTCTGGGGCGATCACGTATTCGTTGAAGAGCGGACGGTGGACGTGCATATCAAGCGCTTGCGGGCGGCTTTAAAGCCCGCGGGTTGCGATGCTATGATTGAAACGGTTCGTGGCAGTGGGTATCGGCTCGCCAAGAGCGCTTGATAAAAAGTGCATGAAACCCGCGACCAATCGGGGTCGTGGGATCGCGTGGCAATAATCTCGATCCGCTAATTCATGAATATCATCTGGACGCGTTCCCTCGTGTCCCTCGCGTTACTCGCGATATTGAGCGTGATCGTTGGTGCGCTGCTTGGTTTGCGCACTGCGCTCTGTTTTGCGCTCGTCATGCTGGTTCTGCAGACACTCTTCACGACCTTTCATACTCAGCGTCTCTGGCGCTTGCTGGACGCACCCGTATATGGCGAAGTGCCGAGCGCGCCGGGGGTGTGGGGCGAGATTTATTATCGGCTGCATAAACTCGCCAAGCGCTGGCATGCGCAGGTGCGTCAGGTCGAGCAGCAGCATTCGCGTTTTATCCAGGGTATTCAGGCGTCGCCGAATGGCGTGGCCATGCTCGACGATACCGATCAGATCGAATGGTGCAATGCCATTGCGGAAACGCATTTCGGGCTCGATGCAAAACGCGATCTGCGCCAGCATATAACCCATCTCGTGCGTCAACCCGAGTTTGTCCGGTATCTCGCCTCGCAGCATTATGAGGAAGTGCTGGTCATGCGTGGAATGGGCGCGAACCGGCAACATGTGTTGTCCGTGCAGATATTTCCATACGGTGAAAATCGCAAGCTGATCCTCACGCAGGATATAACCGAACTGGAACGAACGGATTCCATGCGGCGCGATTTTGTCGCGAACGTTTCGCATGAGTTGAAGACGCCGTTGACCGTGTTGTCGGGCTTTCTCGAAACCATGCGCGAGATTCCACTGGATGAAGCCGACCGCGCGCGTTATCTGGAGATGATGGAACAGCAATCGGCGCGCATGCAGAACATTGTGCGTGACCTGCTCGTGCTGGCGAATCTTGAAGGCGACGGCAAACCGCCGAGCGAGGATGTGCTCGATATGCGGGCGGTTTTGCGTCATCTCGAAGAAGACGCCGACAATTTATCCGGCGGCCGGCATCGGATCACGTTCAACGTTGACGAAGCGCTGACGGTCTCCGGTTCCGAAACCGAGATTGTCAGTGCGCTCGCCAATCTGGTGACCAATGCAATCCGATATACGCCGGACGGCGGCACGATCGATGTCACGTGGCAACGCATTCGTGATCGCGCGGTATTTTCAGTGCGCGATAGCGGACTCGGCATTCCAGCCGAACACATTCCGCGTTTGACGGAGCGGTTTTATCGCGTGGATAGAAGCCGGTCTCGCGATACCGGCGGCACGGGCCTAGGATTGGCCATCGTGAAGCACGTATTGCAGCGCCATCACGCGGACCTCGAAGTCAAAAGCGAAGAAGGACGCGGCAGCACGTTTTCGGTCAGGTTTCCGGCCGCGCGCACGTCGCTGAGAAAGTCGATCGCGGCCTGAAGCGCCGCGGATCGGTTGAAGCGTTGCGGTTACGAGCAGAACTTCGTCAGCAATCCAAGCTGCGCACTGCGCATGGATTTTCCTGGCCGCCGCCGCCGATAATGACCATCGCTTTGCATGAGCCATGCGGACTGGTTATCGCCGAGAAAAGCCGACAAACCTTCCGCGATCACCCGCCGTTTCAGGCGCCGGTCATTCACGGGAAACGCCACTTCGACGCGGCGAAAGAAGTTGCGGTCCATCCAGTCCGCGCTCGATAAATACACCTTCTCCTCACCGCCCGCATAAAAATAGAAGATGCGGTGATGCTCGAGAAAACGCCCGACGATCGACCGCACGGTAATGTTCTCGGACAGGTCTTCCACGCCGGGTTTCAATGCGCACACACCGCGTACGATCAAATCGATCTTCACGCCCGCCTGCGACGCTTCATACAAGGCGGCGATCACGGTCGGTTCGAGCAGCGCGTTCATCTTGGCGACGATTCGCGCCTTCTTGCCTGCGCGGGCATTGTCGGCTTCGGCGCGAATGGCATCCATGAGATTCGGATGCAGCGTGAAAGGCGCTTGCCAGAGCTGATGCAAACGCAACTCGCCGCCAATGCCGGTAAGTTGCTGGAACACATGATGCACGTCTTCGCAGACTTCCTGGTTCGACGTCATCATGCCGAAGTCGGTATAAAGACGCGCGGTACGCGGATGGTAATTTCCCGTTCCCAGATGCGCATAACGCCTGAGCATCATCTTGCCGCCCTGCGACACACGCCGCACGATCAGCATCATTTTCGCGTGGCATTTGTGGCCGACCACGCCATAGACCACGTGCGCACCGACGGCCTCCAGTTGCGAAGCCCAGTTGATGTTCGTCTCTTCATCGAAACGCGCGAGCAACTCCACGACCACGGTCACTTCCTTGCCGTTGCGCGCGGCCTGCATCAAGGCGTCCATCAGCGGCGAATCCGTTCCCGTGCGATAGATCGTCTGCTTGATCGCGACCACTTGCGGGTCCTTCGCAGCTTGCAACAGCAACTCCAGCACCGGCTGAAAGCTCTCGTACGGGTGATGCAGAAGCACATCGCCTTTATCGATGACATCAAACAGATTGGCCGCGTTCGCGATCTCCCTCGGCACGGCGGGAATATGCGGGACGAACTTGAGGTCGGGCCGGTCGACCATTTCGGGCAACTGCATGAGGCGCACGAGATTCACCGGCCCGTTCACGCGATAACAATCGCGATCATTCAGTTCGCTCTCGTCCAGAAGCCGGCGGACCATATGAGGCGGCGTTTCCGCCGATACTTCCAGGCGCACCGCATTGCCCAGATGCCGCGCCGGCAATTCGCCCTGGAGCGCCACGCGCAGATTGGTGATTTCGTCTTCATCGACGAACAGTTCGCTGTTGCGCGTGATACGGAACTGGTTGCAACTGCGCACGACCAGATGCGGAAACAACTGGTCCACGAAACGCTGCATCAACGAGCTCAACAGCACGAAGCCATGCGGATATCCCGACAGCGCTTCGGGCATGCGCACGAGCCGGGGCAGCGCACGCGGCGCCTGGACAATGCCCATGACCGCCTGACGCCCGAACGCATCCTTGCCTTCGAGTTCTATGACGAAGTTCAGGCTCTTGTTCAGCACACGCGGAAACGGATGCGCGGGATCAAGCCCGATGGGTGTCAGCACCGGCAGCAACTCGTTTTGAAAGTAGTCGCGCGCCCAGTCGGTCTGTGCCTCGGTCCAGGACTCCACGCCATGAAAATAGATGCCTTCGCTTTCGAGCGCGGGATACACGCTGTCCTGCAGCATCGCGTATTGCTGATGCACCAGCCGATGCGCGCGCTCGACCACGAGATCGTACACATGCTGCAACGACATGCCATCGGGCGAAAGCGAGCCTGGGTTGTCTCGCATCTGTTCCTGCATGCCGGCCATGCGGACTTCGAAGAATTCGTCGAGATTGCTGCTGGTGATGCAGATGAAGCGGAGTCGTTCGAGCAGGGGAACGGCGGTATCGGCGGCTTGCGACAATACGCGTTCGTTAAAACCCAGAATGCCCAGTTCGCGGTTCAGAAGGGGGGAGCGGTTGGACATCAGTATGGAAAAGTACTCACAAAAACAGAATACGCAAGGATCGCCCGGAATGAACCACAATATGATGACGTTTTTATGAAATCATAATGTCACGAATTTAACGCAGGGCGCGCGTAAGGTCGACTCTGGCAAGATTCGCCTGGGTTCACCTCAGATTCGATTTATCCTCTTTGTTTGTTTCATTTGCTTTTCACCAGACCAGCAGAGCGGTCCGCTTGGAATTAAAATCGGCGCGCCGCGGCATGCGATCAGATCATCGCACCTGAACGCCATGCATTTGCGGACACAACCCTACGGAATCTAAAAAATCGATGGTCAATTCCCCTCATCTTTTGGCAGCCGTAGATCTTGGATCGAACAGCTTCAGGCTGATCGTCGGACGCGTTGAAGAGACGCCTGCAGGCAGCCCGATCTATCAGGTCGACGCGCTGCGCGAACCGGTGCGCCTCGCGGCGGGCCTCTCGCGCGACAAATTCCTCGATCGCGCGTCGCAACTGCGCGGCTGGGACGCGCTCAAGCGTTTCGGCGAACGGCTGCGCGACTTCCATCCCGATCACGTGCGCGCGGTTGCAACCAACACGCTGCGCGTGGCGAAGAACGCCGAAGAATTTCTCGCCGAAGCGCAGAACGCGCTCGGATTTCCCATCGAAGTGATTGCCGGACGCGAGGAAGCGCGCCTGATCTATGCAGGCGCCGCACACTCCGTTCCCGCGAGTGCGGGCAAACGGCTCGTGGTGGACATCGGCGGCGGTTCGACGGAATTCATCATCGGGTCGCATTACACGCCTATCCATATGGAAAGCTTGTACATAGGCTGCGTGAGCCATAGCCGGCAATTCTTCGCCGCCGGCAATGTGGACGAATACTGCATGCGGCAGGCCGAACTCGCCGCCAAGCGTGAAATCGAGATTATCTCCAGCGAGTACAAGCAAACCGGCTGGGACCAGGCGATCGGATCATCGGGCACGGCGCGCGCGCTGGCTG
Source organism: Caballeronia sordidicola (assembly GCF_001544455.2). Classification (GTDB taxonomy): domain Bacteria; phylum Pseudomonadota; class Gammaproteobacteria; order Burkholderiales; family Burkholderiaceae; genus Caballeronia; species Caballeronia sordidicola. The sequence goes on along the minus strand of NZ_FCOC02000007.1, from coordinate 39,638 downwards.
AACTGATCGAAGCCAATGGCTTCAACGATCCCGGCATCACGCACGGCATTTCGCGCGGCGGTCTGGAGCGGCTGAAAAAAGCGTTGATCAAGGCCGAGAACGTGAACCGGCTGAAGCTCATTGCGCTGAAGGCCGACCGGATTCCGGTGCTCGCCGGCGGCTTGTCGATCATGCTTGGCGTGTTTGAGGAACTGGGCATCGAATACGTCGATACCACCGACGGCGCGTTGCGTCTCGGCGTGCTCTACGACCTGCTCGGCCGCACGCAGCATCAGGACATGCGGACCGTTACCGTGGAAGGATTCAAACGGCGCTACGCGGTCGATGGCGCGCAATCGGGGCGCATTGCGCAGCTTGCTGTCGGTTTCTACGAGCAGCTCGAAGCAGGCGAGTCTTCCATCGACGCCGATCGCCGGATCGAGAACAAGATGTTCCTCGAATGGGCCGCGGCGCTGCACGAGATCGGCCTTTCCATCTCGCATAGCGCGTATCACAAGCATTCGGCGTACATCGCGAGTCATGCCGATATGCCGGGTTTCTCGCGTACCGATCAGGCGCGGCTGGCGGGTCTGGTGCTTGGACACGTTGGCAAGCTCGGCAAGCTTTCGCAGGCGCGCGATGTCGACTGGACGTTGCTGTTCTGTCTGCGGCTGGCGGCGCTGCTGTGCAGAAGACGCGCCGATGTCGGCTTGCCGGCCATCGAAGTCACGTCCGCCAATGGTGGTTTCGACGTGAAGCTGCCCAACGAGTGGGTCTCGCTGAATCCGCTGACCGACTATAGCCTCGTGCAGGAAGCGGCCGAGTGGGAGAAGATCGGCAAGCCTTATCGGGTGGTTTATACGGGTGTTTGATTGGCGCCCCAGGGAGCGGGCGGGGTCGGGGGGCGCCATCGATCCTGCGTCGCGTTCAGTCGGCCATGAAATGCCGCGCGTAGCGTTCGTTGATATCGGTCAGGCGCAGCAGGGTCAGGAAGTCGGCCGTGTTGAAGTCAGGATCCCAGGCCGGCGCGCCGCAGATTTTTGCGCCCAGTCGCAGATAACCCTTGACCAGTGGCGGCGGGGTTACTTGCGCGCCCGTTCGCAATTCCTGCACCGGCAGCGGCGTGTGAGCGAACGCGCGGTATTCCAGCGCCGTGAACGCGTCCTTGTCCATCCCGTCGAAGAGATCTGCGGCGTAGTGGCCGCCATCGGCCATCGATACACTCGCGCAGCCCAGCATGGTCTCGTAGCCGTTTTGCTTCATGTACGCGGCAAGACCGCCCCACAGCGACATGATGACCGCGCCGCTCCGGTAATCGGCATGCACGCACGAGCGGCCCACTTCGACCAGCTTCGGACGCAGATGGGCGAGGCGCGAGACATCGAATTCGCTCTCGGCATAGAGACGGCCGGCGCGCACGGCCTGATGCGGCGGCAATACCCGGTACGTGCCCACGACCTTCAACGTATCCAGGTCGCGGACCAGCAGGTGGTCGCAAAAGGCATCGAATGCATCGACGTCAAGGCCCGCTGGACCTTTTAACTGAGCGCCCATTTCGTCGGCGAATACGCGGTATCGCAGGCGCTGCGCTTCGCGAAGCTCGGTTTCCGAGTGTGCCCACGAGACCCGCAGCCTGTGCTGCGCCGTGACCGTCTCGGCGGCACGCGGCAGGCGCACGCGGGACTCTGTGGCGGTCGGTCCTGCTGCGCCGCCTAAAGCGTTCGATGGGTTCACGAAAGCGTGCGTCGTCGATTCCTGCATTGACAATCCCCAGATGGATTTGGCTGACGTATTACCGATAGCCGACAATGTAAGGATCGCGAATGACGCTCGCATGGCATCACAGTGACGATTCAATGAAGCGTCACTGCGAGCGCTGTGAGTCCTCCGTGGACCAGGCGGGTTTTACAGGTTCAAAGCAGCTCGGGACTCGTGACGGCGCGCAGTACGATTTGATCGTCGCCCGCGCGCGAACGGCCCTGGAACCACCAGATGCCGGCCTTCTTCATGGTCCAGTCGGCTTCGTGCCCTGTCATGAGCAAAGCCGCGGCGCGCCCAAGCGTCGGCTGGTGTCCGACCACCACGACCGTTTCCGCAGCGCCCTGGGGCCATTGTGCTGCGTCGAGCGCGGCTTGCGCGTCGGCGCCCGGCGCGATTTCCTTCACAACCTGATACCGGTCGCCGAAGGCTTCCATTGTCTGGATGGTGCGCGTGGCGGGACTGACAAGAAAGATTGCGTCGTCATCGATACGGCTTTTCAGCCATTTCGCCGCCGCTTGGGCCTGCTTGACGCCGCGGCCTGTTAGCTGCCGCGCGAGGTCGCTCGCGGCTTGGTCTTCGGCTTCGGCGTGGCGCCAGAGAATGAGGTTCATCGACTATCTCCTTTTAGGGTCTCGAGCGTTTTTGATTGCGCCGGTACCCAGTACACGCTATAGTCTCGCTCTTGTCGGAGCGTAGCGCAGCCTGGTAGCGCATCTGATTTGGGATCAGAGGGTCGAAGGTTCGAATCCTTTCGCTCCGACCACGTTACACATGAAGGGGTCACGAGTTCAACTCGCGACCCCTTTGTCATTTTTGTGCTTCTTTCTGCGCGTCGTTTTCCGCATGGTTGGTTTGCTGCCCACTGCGTTGCATTCAATTGCCATTCGGTGGCGATTCGGTGGCGATTCGGTCGCAATCCCCGATATCGTTTACTCTTCCTGCTTCGTCTTCAAATCCACGAAAACCATATCCGGGCCGTCCATGCCGCGCTTTGCCGTTCTGTTTGCCTGCTCCGTATTCCTTTCGGCATGTGCCGATCCAACGCCGCATCGCGTGATTCCGCAGGATCCGCCCGACTACAAGGGCGTCCCGACCGATACCACGCCGCCCGTCATGATCATCGCGCCCGCCACGTCCGGCCAGCCGGCGCGGCCGCAATGATCGCCAGCACGCCGCGCGCCTAATGGCTGTCCGCGCGCCGCGGCAGCGTATAATTTGCCCATGAACACGCCCGCCAACGCCGCCCGGTCTCACGACCATTCGTCCCCAGACGCGCTTCAAGCCGCGGTCACCATGGCCGACGACTATTGTCGCGAACGCGGTCAAAAGCTCACGCCCATCCGCCGCACGGTGCTGGAACTACTGCTGACGTCAGGGCGCGCGACCAAGGCTTACACGCTGCTCGACGAAATGCGCGCAATGCATCCCAATGCATCGCCGCCCACGGTTTATCGGGCGCTGGATTTTTTGCTCTCGGCGGGGCTTATTCATCGGATTGAGTCCATCAACGCGTTTACGGTTTGTCACGATCTGACGCATTGCCAGCATGGCGTGCTGGTGGTTTGCCAGCAATGCGGGCGCGTCACCGAGTTGCAGCAGCAAAAGCAGTTGCGCCAGAGCCTGCTGTCGCAGGTCGAGGCGAGCGGATACAGGCTGGCGGGCGACGATATCGAACTAAAGGGTATCTGTCCGGCGTGTCAGGCGGCTGAAGATCCGGGCGCGCACACGCACGACCACGATCACGCTTCGCATTGAGTGAGGGGACGTGGCGGAGGGCAAAAGGCCGTTGCGGCGTGAGTCGGAACGGCCTTTTGCATGGCGAGCCTGATCGATCAGAACGTCGTCCTCTGATAAAAGCCGGGAAAGTGCTGGGCCGCCAGGAAGAAAGGCGAAACGCCGATGCGGGCACATCGGCGCTTCTGACCCGCGGGACCTGTTCGCGCAGAGAGGCGCGGGCTGAAGACATCTTAGGATGCAACAATCCCGAGGATTGTGATCACTTGTATCAACGCGTAACGCAATGTGGCTGTGGCCGACCATTGCAAAACGGGTTGTTCAGCTTATGCCGCGCCATGTAATTATTACGGTGTAAAATTGAGATAAGCGGGTGTCATGCGAAATTCTTGCTGCAACGGTATGATCGAATATCTCTTCAGTTGAAACAGATCATGATGGCGCTGTGGATCTTTCTTGCTCTTTGCCCGCTTGCGATGATTTCGCTGCTGGTATTCGCGTCGCACATCGATCCGTTGTCAGGACGATGGCGTGCAGCGCGGCTGCTCGGCTCGCTGCATGTTCCAGACATGCGCGAAGAAAGCAAGCGGCTTGGGGACGCCGTGAAAAATCACGCGGCAGCGAGCCGCGCGAGCATCATTGCTTGCAGCGAATCACCATCGACCGGTTCTTGACGTTCGCGCCAAAAATTCCCGCGACCGATCCGCCCGACGTCGCGCCGTTGTCCACATCCTTCGAAACAACGTCGTAGCCATACGACCCGCATATTTCTCCCGCCTTTTTGTAGCATTCGGCCCAGCTCGTGCTGGCGTCGCCGCCGCTGCAGTTGATGGCAAAGCCTGTGTCTCCGGTTGGCAAATACGTGCGTTTCGCTGAATTCGCGCAACCTGCCAGCGCGGCCGCAAGCGTCAGGACAGCAGCCGTCACGGCCAGTTTTCCAAGCGCCGAGGCGCTGACATTCTCTTTCATTGAATCTTCCTTGTAACTGATTGAACGTACCGGAGCTTGCGTTGCGCCGATGTATCTATCGGGATGGCAGATAGCGCGACGGATCGATCGAACTACCCTTGTAGCGCAATTCGAAGTGCAGCATCACGCGGTTTGTGTCGCTATCGCCCATTTCCGCGATGGGCTGGCCTTGCGTGACGCTCTGGCCTTCCTTCACGAGCAGCGCGCGGTTATGCGCGTAAGCGGTGAGGTAGTCGGCGTTGTGCTTCACGATCAGCAGATTGCCGTAACCGCGCAAGCCGTTTCCCGCATAAACCACCGAACCGGCCGCGGCCGCCACGATCTGCGCGCCGGGCGTTCCGCCGATATCGATACCCTTTGAACCCTTGCCGTCGAATCCGCGAATCACCGCCCCTTGTGCCGGCCAGATCAGCGAAATGCTGGTGGCGGGTTTGACCGCGCCGCCGGAGACAGCCGGCGCCGTGTCCGCGGAACTTGCGCCGCCGCCCATGCCGGAAGAAGGTGAAGATGACGACGAAGACGACGCGATAGCGGTCCCCGCCGGCGGCGCGACGCGCAGCACCTGATCGACTTCAATAGCGTTCGGATCGGTGAGATTGTTCCAGCGCGCGATATTCTGCACCGATGTCCGGTTCGCCCGGGCGATCTTCGACACGGTGTCGCCCCGTTCCACACGATAAAACCCCGGTCCGACAGGTGCGGAGCCACACGCGGCGAGCACTGCGACCAAGGTCGCGCAGGCCAGCCGTCGAATTATTTTTGTCAAACTCAGAACCTCGCAAAACGCCGCACAACCCGAAGAGCCACGGCGGACAAACAAAACGCATAACGTCGAAAGATATGATTTTAACGTCCTCGCGCTGCCGCACTCAGAAGCGCGTGTGCAATCCCGTGTCCGTTGCGTTTGTTGTGGTCAGGACGCTGGGGAAATGGTCAGCCTGAGCGCTGCCGTCTCAGTCTTTCCCGGCGCAAGCCAGCGCAGCCCGTGGCCGTTGTGTATGGCGTCCGGCAGACCGACCCACGGCTCCACGCAATAAAAATCCGACGCCGGCGCTTCGGTCCACGTCGTCACTGCATACCAGGGCACCGAGTCAGGACGTTGAAGGTCGAAATTCACCGCGCGTTTCAGTCCCGGCGTCACGAGCCGCACCGGTTGGTCGGACGGACCCGTAAAGCAGTGGAAACGGTCGAGAATGGCGGGGTCATCGATTCCGTAAAGCATCTTGCCGGCTTCCGGCTCGCTGATCGAGCCGTCATCGCGTTGCCGGCGCATTTCCGTGCGCGGCAGTTCGATGCTGCTGATGCCTCGCTGATCGTGCGGCAGCGCGAAGTAAAAATGGTGGCCGGAATAATAGGGCAGCGGCACTTCGCCAGGATTCGAGGTCGTCAATTCGACATCGAGCGTCACGCCATCGACCAGACGGTATGCCGCTTCGAAACGAAATGCGAATGGATAGCCCTGGCGGGTGAAGTCGTTGTCGACAAGCGTCATGCGGACGCCGTGCCCGTCTGCATCCTTCCTGTGCTCGAACGGCAGATTGCGCGCGAAACCGTGCATGGGGAGGTCATGCACAACGCCTTCCGGGTCGCGCCACTTGCCAATCTGGCCGTCCACGAAATGGCGGCCGAGAAACGGGAACAGCAAGGGATTGCCACCGCGAATCTTGACGAAGTTGGACCAGTCCGGTGCGGCAGGCCAGAAGATAACCGGCTCGCCGCCTACGCGCCACGTCATCAGGCGTGCGCCGGCGTGCGGGGCGAGTTCGAGGACGGCGTCGTCACGTTTGATTTCCAGGATATCGGGCGTCGTTGGCATAGGGGCGGTCTCCATGGATCGATTGTTCAGCAGAGCGGCGAGAATGAGTGGTTCGCGCTCAATTCTACGGGGAAACCCTTTTGGGGAAATTGCGACTGACACAGCCGGTTTCATTACCCCGATAATGAACACACGATGTAACGCGGATGAAACATTTTGTGGCCTTGACGATCCTATCGTTGAGATGATCCTACGAACGGCGAGGATGATATGGATCTGGCTATGATGTTTGGAGTATTTATTTTTGGCACGTTCGGCGCTGGAACCGCTTTGTTCTTCTACAAGCTAAGACCGTGACGTTGTCATGTCGGAATGCATAAAAAGGCTCGTCTTAATCGACGAGCCTTTTTTAATTTCTTTTTGAATTCATATATCTAACAATAAGCTTTCGTTTGCGCGATCTCGCACGCAAATGCTTGGCGCTGCTTTTGGCGACCGGCATAATCGGCGCGTTTTGCGTGCCGTATGCTGCACCGCCGCGGCTTTGCGATCTTGTCGCTAGCCTGTCGCCAACAACGAAAGAGGATCGACGCGTGACTTTGTGGTTTCTGATTTTCCTGAGCGTCCTGCAGGGCGTGACCGAACTGTTTCCGGTCAGCAGTCTTGGCCATACCCTTCTCGTGCCCGGCTTGATCGGCATGCATATCGACAAACATGCGCCTCAGTTGCTGCCATTTCTCGTCGCATTGCATCTTGGTACGGCGCTGGCGCTGCTGTGGTATTTCCGCAAGCGCTGGATTGCGTTGGTGATCGGTTTTATTGGATCGCTGCGCGGGCGCCAGAACGCCGATGGTCACATGATGTGGGCGCTGATCATCGGCACGATTCCTACGGGTATCGTGGGCCTGGTGCTCGAGAAGCGCCTCGAAGCGCTGTTCCATGACCTTCGGATCGTCGCGGTCGCGCTGATGGTCAACGGTGTGCTGCTGTGGCTGGGCGACCGCTTGACGCGGGCCCGCGCACAACGCGCGCCGGAAGATCTGACGTTCAAGCAGGCTTTTCTGGTTGGCCTGGCGCAGATTGGCGCGCTGATTCCGGGATTTTCGCGTAGCGGTTTGACGATCATCGCGGGTGTGGGTGCGGGCCTGAGTGCCGAAAAGGCGGCCGAGTTTTCGTTCCTGCTCGGCACGCCGATTATTTTCGCGGCGGGCGTACTCGAATTGCCCAAGCTCTTTCACGCGCCCGATCAACTCGCCGATGCCATCCTTGGCGGCGTTCTGACGGGAATTGCCGCGTATTTGAGCGTGCGTTTCCTGATGCGATATTTCGAAGGAAAGGGGCGGCTTGCGGCCTTCGGCGTGTATTGCCTGATCGCGGGAGCGTTCTGCCTTGGCTGGTTCATGTTGCATCCGCAACCGGTTTGAAGCCGACCTGATGCAGCCGGAATGACGCGGGGCCTGTAATGGGGCCCCGCGCGCGTTCAATGAGGTAAAATCGCGGATCGTCTGCAACGCGGCAGTAGCTCAGCTGGATAGAGCATCGGCCTTCTAAGCCGAGGGGCGGGGGTTCGAGTCCCTCCTGCCGTACCACGAACATTTCGACACTTCCTGCGGCGTCTCATGTTGGCCCTGCGCGTTACAGCGCAAGTTGCTGGCATAAAAACATAAGCGTAAGCAGCGCTGCGAACAGCAGCGCGCAGCCTATGGCGGTGAGGACGCGTGGCCAGAGGGCTGGCTCCATGGCATCGACATGTCGCGGCTCTTGCGTCCAGTCAGCCCATTCGGACCGCTCGGGTCGTCTTGCAAGGAGCCGATCCACCGCTATCAAACCCTTTGGCATGACAAACGCACACGCAACCACCGCGATGCACAGGCATCCATAAAGTGTGGGCGTGAGCGCGCTGGCGAAAACGGTGTCCATGACAGGGAGGAGCAAAAGTCGACAAGTCGTCGATGTTAGTTTTGCTCCTTTGCCGGCTCTATCGGACGTGTCCGAGATCGTCCTGCATAACTCTGAAATACACACGTGACGGCCATTTGGCCGCGCTTTTGCGCTTGCTGAGCACGTGTAGCCTCATGCTATCCTCGACGCCAGACGATTGGCCTCCGCCATCCAGTCCCTGCATGCCGAATGGCGATCCGCGCAGAAAATCAACCAATATCAACGAGGGAGAACATCTCATGTTCATGTCACAGTCAACTCGCGGGCTCAAACGCATCTCCGCCCAAATGGCGTTGTCACTGATCGCGAGTTGCGTTCTGCTGGGCGGTGGCGCAGCGCAGGCGGCGAACCTCGGGTTCCTGAACAACACACCCATCACGTATATGAAGCAGCGCGATCTTCAAATGCTCAACAAGGCAGCGCACACCGCACTCGATACCAAGCAGGACGGCGAGTCGTTTGACTGGAACAATGAAGGCGCCGGCAATCCGGTAGCAATCAACGGTACGATCACGCCGTCGGACACGGACAAGAAAAGCGACCGTACCTGTCGCAAGCTGACCATGGTCGCGCACGCCAAGGGTCAGACGCAGACCTGGGCTCCGACTGTTTGCAAGACCAATGGCGGCAGTTGGGCGCTTCTGAAACAGTGATCGTTCTTCATTCAAAGCTTCGTAGGCAGCCTGTCGGGTCTCGATCCGGCAGGTCATCGAATGGCTGAGCGGACGGTTTCGTGCGGCGTCGTGATACTCAACACGCAAGGCGATGTGTTGCTCTGCCACGCGACCGAAACGTCGCACTGGGACATTCCCAAAGGCCAGGGCGAGGAGGGCGAGGAGCCCGTTGAAGCTGCGTTGCGCGAGCTCGTGGAAGAGACGGGCATTGTGCTGCCTGCCGAGCGGCTAAAGGATCTTGGGCGCTTTGTGTATCGGCGGGACAAGGACCTGCATTTGTTTGCCGTGCGCGTCACTGAGGCCGAGGTGAGGCTGGAGGACTGCATTTGCGAGTCGTATTTCCCGCGTCGCCGGGACGGCACCATGATTCCAGAAATGGACGCGTACCGTTGGGTGTCGCAGACTGATGTCGATGAATATGCAAGCCGCAGCCTCGCGCGGCTTTTCCAGACTACCTTGTCGCTCGCGGAACTGCATCAGACGCTGGATTGAGCCGCCAATGCCGCCGCTCAATTATCCGATGGGCGGTCGTTCGGGTTCGCGAACAGCGCTCTCATTTCCTGCGAAAGCGGAAAGCGCAGGTTGATGTTGTCGGGCGGAATGGGTTGCATGAACCACGTGTTGTAGAGCTTTTCCGCTTCGCCTGAACGCTGCATGCCGGCAATCACGTCGTCGGCCAGTTGCTTGAAGACAGGGTCGCCCTTGCGCATGATGCATGCATACGCTTCATGCGCGAGCGGGTCTCCGGTGACCACGTAGTCGCGTTGCGCTGCGCCTTCTTGCGCGATCTTTCCGTAGAGCAGCGGATCATCCATGACGAAAGCGACAGCGCGGCCGGTCTTTATCGCATTGAAACCTTCGGCATGATCCCGGGCGCTGATGATTCGCAGATCGAGCTTCTGGTTTAGCGAGAGTTCGCGGATCAACTGTTCGTCGGACGTGCCGGCGGTTGTGGATACGGTCTTGCCGGCGAGGTCACTGTAGTTCCGAATGCCGGACTTGCGCTTCACCGCCATCCGGATGCCATAGTCGAAGAAGCTGTTTGAAAACGCGACGAGCTGTTCACGATCGCGAATATGAGCGGTCGAACCGCATTCAAGGTCGATCTGATGGTTGACCACGTAAGACAAACGGTTCGTGGAAGTCACCACTACCGTGCTCACGGCAAGATGCGGTTTTCCAAGGCGGCGCCGGACTTCATCGACTATCTTGAGCGCGATGCTTTGCGAATAGCCAATAGGCTGCTGCTTTGCATCCAGATAGGAGAACGGTACCGACGATTCGCGCACGCCAAGAACAATGCTGTTGTTCTCGGCGATTTTACGCAACGTGGGCGACGCCTCAGGTTGTTCCGCCGGACTCGCGCAAGCCATCTGCGCCGCCATCAGCAGCGCGAACCCAGTCACCCTGCACATTGCACGGACGGACAATCGTGGCAAGGTGCGATTCAATCCGTTCTCCGGCAATGTGTGAGCGTTCGTTGATAACCGCCGCACCGGCTTTAGGCCGGTTTGCCCCAGCTATCGCGCAAACTGACAATACGATTGAACACCGGAACACCCGGCTTCGAATCCACGCGGTCAGCCACAAAATAACCATGGCGTTCGAACTGGAATCGATCTTCCGCGTTGGCATTGCGCGCGGACGGCTCGAGATAGGCGCGAACGATGCGCTTTGAGTCCGGATTCAACGCGTCGAGGAATTCAGCGCCGCCGGCTCCCGGTTGCGGCTCCTTGAAGAGTCGATCGTAGAGCCGGACTTCGGCTTCATAGGCGTCTTTTGCGCTGACCCAGTGAATCGTGCCCTTGACCTTGTAGGCGTTCGCGCCTTCCGTACCCGATTTGCTGTCCGGGAAGTAATTGCAGTGCACGGCTGTGATGTTGCCGTTTTCGTCCTTGTCCGCGCCGGTGCATTCGACCACGAAGCCGTATTTGAGCCGCACCTTGTTGCCTGGGAACAAGCGGAAATAGCCTTTCTTGGGTTCTTCCTGAAAGTCCTCGCGTTCGATCCACAAGTCCCGCGAAAACGGAAACTCACGCACGCCACGGTCCGGATGATGCGGATGAACGGGCGCGCTGCACATTTCGCTCGTGCCTTCCGGGTAGTTGTCAATGATCAGCTTCAACGGGTCCAGCACGGCGATTGCGCGCGGCGCTTTTTCGTCGAGATCGTCGCGTAGCGCGCCTTCCAGCACGCTCATGTCGATCCATGAATCGACCTTCGTCACGGCCACGCGATCGCACATGAGGCGAATGCTTTCCGGCGTGAAACCGCGACGCCGAACGCCAACGATAGTCGGCATGCGCGGGTCGTCCCATCCATCCACGTGATTCTCGGCGACCAGTTGCAGCAGCTTGCGCTTGCTCGTGATGGCGTACGTCAGGTTCAGGCGCGAAAACTCGATTTGCTGCGGCAACGGGCGAGTGAATTTTCCGTCGTCGGCGAGTTGATTCAGGAACCAGTCGTACAACGGACGATGGTCTTCGAATTCGAGCGTGCACAGCGAATGCGTAATGTTTTCAAGCGCGTCCGACACGCAATGCGTGTAGTCGTACATGGGATAGATGCACCACGTGTCGCCGGTCCGATAGTGATGTGCGAAACGGATCCGGTAAATCACGGGATCGCGCATGTTGAAATTCGGCGACGCCATGTCGATTTTCGCGCGCAGCACGTGTTCGCCTTCCTGAAATTCGCCGGCTTTCATGCGGCGGAACAGGTCCAGGTTTTCTGCTGGCGAGCGGTCGCGGAACGGAGAATTCTTGCCGGGTTCCTGCGCCGAGCCGCGCGTCGCGCGCATTTCTTCGGCCGTTTGGCTATCTACGTACGCCTGGCCGCGCTCGATCAGCAGTTCGGCGAATTCGTAGAGTTTGTCGTAGTAGTCGCTTGCGAAGTACAGGAATTCCTGGCCGTCCTTGTGCCAGTCGAAGCCGAGCCACTTGACGGCGTCGATGATGGATTCGACGTATTCGACGCTTTCCTTTTCCGGGTTTGTGTCGTCGAAACGCAGGTGGCACACGCCGCCGTAGTCGCGCGCGATGCCGAAATTGACGCAAATACTCTTCGCATGGCCAATATGCAGATAACCGTTCGGCTCGGGCGGGAAGCGTGTTTCAACCCGCTGCGACCATTTGCCGTTGCGATTGTCTTCGTCGATGATATTGCGGATGAAGTTGGTTACCGCCGGGGCGTCGTTGCGATCGGTGTTCATGCGTAAAAGAAGAAGAGCGAGAAAAGCGGACGAGGGCGCTAGCGTGCGGATGCGTGCGGCTTGCGTTCGTAAGACTGATTTGATCCAACGATTCTACCTTAGCAACCGCGACGGGGCAGCGCGCGCCGGGATTTTGCCGCGCGATGTGCGGCGCGGTTGCGACACGCATTGCGGCGGCACGAACAAACGGCGTTTCAATACTGGATGTATCGGGCGTAACGGGAGGTAAATCGCGTTGTCGGCAATGATGAGACGATTTTAAGATAGCTTCGCGTCCTGAAACAATTAGATTGAAAGGTTTGGGGCGGGCGGCATTGACAATAAAAAGGAAACATCATCATGAAAAAGATTACGCGGGTATCGATTCGGGTTGCGGCGGTTGCGGTAATGATTTCGGCGATGTCGGGGTGTGCAATGAGCCGGACGCAGGCGCACGCGGGGATTGGGGCTGCAGCGGGCGGCGCGTTGGGCTATGTTTTGACGGGCGGCCCGTTGGGAACGGTAGCTGGCGCGGCGGCGGGCGGGTTGGTCGGCGCCGGAGTGAGGTAAAAAGGCGGCGCTCTTTCGGCTTTCTGCTTCTGCGTCTTGATTAGCTGCCACAAACACGGGTGGCGAAGCGTGTGGGTATCTGTGGACGGAGGGGAAGGGTTTCAGCTGTCCCGGGTTATGCGCTGAGCGTTCTTTTGAAGTCCCAAGCAGATATCACTGCACGCTTGGTGCACTTAAGAATTAGCGGTTGAAAGGCGTTTTCTTTGCTTCGTTTCTTTTTCGCCGTTTGGAAAAAGAAATGAAGTCCCGCCACGGACAGTGGCTAACAGTGCTAAGAATATCAACGCACAAGGAATGCGCAAAGACTCAAAAAAGCGGCACCCGGCATCACCACCCCGTCGCAACCCCTCCCAGCGCCAGCGTTTCCCCCGCCCCATTCCCGTATAATCGACAATCCAGAATCAGGCCCCTGGCCCCGCGCGCATTGGCAGAGTTCAAAGCCCATCCCCGCGCCGAGCCGTAAAAAACAGCAGACCCGCAAGCCATGAAAGCCGCCGACATCCGCGAGAAATTCCTCAAGTTTTTTGAATCGAAGGGCCACACGATTGTCCGCTCGTCGAGCCTCGTGCCGGGCAACGATCCTACGTTGCTGTTCACGAACTCCGGCATGGTTCAATTCAAGGACGTGTTCCTGGGCACTGAAACCCGCCCATACTCGCGCGCAACCACCTCCCAGCGCAGCGTACGCGCAGGCGGCAAGCACAACGACCTCGAAAACGTCGGCTATACGGCCCGCCACCACACGTTTTTCGAAATGCTTGGCAACTTCTCGTTCGGCGATTATTTCAAACGCGACGCGATCCACTATTGCTGGGAATTGCTGACCAAGGTCTACGGCCTCCCGCCGGAAAAGCTGACCGTCACGGTCTACCAGGAAGACGACGAAGCCTTCGCCATCTGGGAAAATGAAATCGGCGTGCCGAAAGAGCGGATCATCCGCATTGGCGACAACAAGGGCGCGCGCTACGCGTCGGATAACTTCTGGACCATGGGCGACACCGGCCCGTGCGGCCCGTGCTCGGAAGTGTTCTACGACCACGGCCCGGAAGTATGGGGCGGGCCGCCGGGATCGCCCGAAGAGGACGGAGACCGCTTTATCGAGATATGGAATCTCGTGTTCATGCAGTTCAATCGCGACACTCAGGGCAACATGACGAAGCTGCCCAAGCAGAGTGTGGATACCGGCATGGGTCTCGAACGTCTCGCGGCTGTCCTCCAGCATGTGCACAGCAATTATGAAATCGACCTGTTCCAGGCGCTGATCAAGGCTGCAGCCCGCGAAACCAGCACGCCGGATCTTACGAACAATTCGCTCAAGGTCATCGCCGACCATATCCGCGCGTGCTCGTTCCTGATTGTCGATGGCGTCATTCCCGGCAACGAAGGCCGTGGTTATGTGCTGCGCCGGATCGTGCGCCGCGCGATCCGTCACGGTTACAAGCTCGGCCGCAAGAGCGCGTTTTTCCACAAGCTCGTGGCCGATCTGGTCGAGGAAATGGGAGCGGCCTACCCAGAGTTGAAAGACGCCCAAACGCGCGTCACGGAAGTGCTGAAACAGGAAGAAGAGCGCTTCTTCGAGACCATCGAGCATGGCATGTCGATGCTCGAAACAGCGTTGGCCGAACTCGATGCCAAAGGCTCCAAGCAACTCGACGGCGAACTCGCATTCAAGCTGCACGACACGTTCGGTTTCCCGCTGGATCTGACGGCGGACGTGTGCCGCGAGCGCGGTATCACCGTGGACGAAGCCGCCTTCGACGAAGCCATGGCGCGTCAGCGCGAACAGGCGCGCTCGGCTGGCAAGTTCAAGTCGGCGCAAGGTCTGGAATACGCGGGTGAGAAAACCACATTCCACGGCTACGAAAACGAGATTTTCGATGACGCCAGGATCGTTGCAATCTATGTGGACGGGGCATCGGTGAAAGAAGCGCAGGCCGGGCAGCAAGCCGTGGTCGTGCTCGATCACACGCCGTTCTACGCGGAGTCGGGCGGTCAGGCAGGCGATCAGGGTGTGCTCGCGAACGCCGCCGTGCGTTTTGCCGTTGCCGATACGCTCAAGGTGCAATCGGACGTCGTCGGTCATCACGGCACGGTCGAGCAGGGCACGCTGAAAGCGGGCGACGTGGTGAAGGCCGAGATCGATACGGTCCGGCGTCTTCGCACGGCGCGCAATCACTCGGCGACGCACCTGATGCACAAGGCGCTGCGCGAGGTGCTCGGCAGCCACGTGCAGCAAAAGGGTTCGCTGGTCGATCCCGACAAGACCCGCTTCGACTTCGCGCACAACGCGCCCATGACGGACGAGCAGATTCGCCGCGTGGAAGAAATCGTGAATGCCGAAGTGCTGGCGAATGCGCCGGGCATCGTGCGCGTGATGCCCTACGACGAAGCCGTGAAGGGCGGCGCAATGGCGCTCTTCGGCGAGAAATACGGCGACGAAGTGCGCGTGCTCGACCTTGGCTTCTCGCGCGAATTGTGCGGCGGTACGCACGTGAATCGCACGGGCGATATCGGCCTGTTCAAGATCGTGATGGAAGGCGGCGTGGCGGCGGGAATTCGTCGCGTGGAAGCCATTACCGGCGACAACGCCGTGCGTTTTGTGCAGGAACTCGACGCGCGCATCAACGCGGCATCGGCGGCATTGAAGGCGCAGCCGTCGGAACTGACCCAGCGCATCACGCAGGTTCAGGAACACGTGAAGTCGCTGGAAAAGGAACTTGGCGCGCTGAAGTCGAAGCTGGCGTCGAGCCAGGGCGACGAACTCGTGTCGCAAGCGGTCGAGATCGGCGGCGTGCATGTGCTGGCTGCGCAATTGCCGGGCGCGGATGGCAAGACGCTGCGCGAAACCGTCGATAAATTGAAGGACAAGCTGAAGAATGCGGCGATCGTGCTCGCTGCCGTCGATGGCAACAAGGTCAGCCTGATTGCGGGCGTGACGGCGGAGGCATCGAAGAAGGTGAAGGCGGGCGAACTCGTGAATTTTGTCGCGCAGCAGGTCGGCGGCAAGGGCGGTGGGCGGCCGGATATGGCGCAGGCCGGCGGCACCGAGCCGCAGAATCTTGCGGCGGCGCTCGCCGGCGTCAACGAGTGGGTCAAGGCGAAGCTCTAAGCAATCGTCAACGATGTCAGCAAGCCCGCCGTGTGTGCAGCACGGCGGGCTTTTTCATCTCAATCGTCCGTTGCAAGCAGATCGACAGGTACGCACCTTGCGGATTCCTGGGTCAGCGCGGACACGAAGTCCAGCGCATCGACTATAAAAGGATCACATTCATGAATCGGAAATTTGTCACGCTCGCACTTGCATCCTCGATGCTGTTCGCAACCGGCGCGGTGTATGCCAAGGGATGTCTGGAAGGCGCGGCAGTCGGCGGCGTGGCGGGTCACGTAGCAGGCAAGCACGGCGCGGTGGGCGCGGCTGGCGGTTGCGCGATCGGCCATCACGAGGCGAACAAGAAGGACAAGCAGGCGCAGCAGGCCGCGGCGGCAAGCCAACCGGCCGAAAAGTAAGTCGGAACAGTCCGCATAGGTCTTAGGCCCGGGCAATGAAACTCGCGGCAGCGTCTTAATGGCGTTCCCGCGAATTCGGACGCGAACCGCTAAAATGATGGCCACCTCCACATCGCCCTGCCTCCCGACCGCATGCAACATTTCGCCTCCGACAATTACGCCGGCATTTGCCCGGAAGCACTGGCAGCGCTTATAGAAGCCAATAACAGCGGCCACGAGCCGGCTTATGGCGACGATTCCTGGACTCAAGGCGTGTGCGATCGCATCCGCGACCTGTTCCAGACCGATTGCGAAGTGTTCTTCGTCTTCAACGGCACGGCCGCCAATTCGCTGGCGCTGGCCTCTCTCTGCCAGTCGTATCACTCGCTGATTTGCCACGAACTGGCGCACATAGAAACCGACGAATGCGGCGGCCCCGAATTTTTCTCGGGCGGCTCGAAGCTGCTGACGGCGCCGGGTATAGATGGAAAGCTGACGCCCGATGCCATCGAAACAATCGTGACGCGGCGCGCGGATATCCATTATCCGAAGCCCAAGGTCGTCACGCTCACGCAATCCACCGAAGTGGGCACCGTTTATAGCGTCGAGGAAATTCGCGCGATTGCAGCCATTGCCAAGCGCCGGCACTTGAAAGTGCACATGGATGGCGCGCGGTTTGCGAACGCGGTGGCGTCGCTCAACGTGCATCCGTCCGAAATCACGTGGCGCGCGGGCGTGGACGTGCTGTGTTTTGGCGGCACGAAAAACGGCTTGCCGGTCGGCGAGGCGGTGATTTTCTTCGACAAGACACTGGCCGTCGATTTCGCTTACAGGCTCAAGCAGGCGGGGCAACTGGCGTCGAAGATGCGCTTTATTTCCGCACCCTGGCTGGGACTTCTGAACAACGATGTCTGGCTGCGCAACGCGAAACATGCCAACGCGATGGCCCAGTTGATGGCCGAACGGCTTGCCGGCATAGATGGCGTGAAGGTGATGTTCAAGCCGCAAGCCAACGCCGTTTTCGCGGAACTGCCGCCGCACGTGGCGCAGGCGCTGCGCGCGAAGGGCTGGAAGTTCTATCAGTTCATCGGCTCGGGCGGCTGCCGGCTGATGTGCGCATGGGACACGCTGGCCGAGACGGTGGAACAATTCACGGACGAAATCCGCGCGCTGTGCGCCGCCCGCTGACCTCTCGAACTCACGGAATTCCAACATGATCGAATACCAATTCTGTCCGCGCGACGCGAATAAGCTGGTCGAACGTGCCGATGTCGCGCATGAGGGCGGTCGTGTGCGGCTTGCGTGTCCGGACCCGGAATGCGGTTTCGTTCACTGGAATAACCCATTACCGGTCGTTGCGGCGATCGTGGAATACGAGGGCAAGATCCTGCTCGCGCGCAACGCGGCGTGGGTCGAGGGCATGTTCGCGCTGATCACGGGCTTTCTCGAAAACGGCGAGACGCCGGAAGAGGGCATCGCGCGGGAAGTGCTCGAAGAAACCTCGCTGGTCGCGGAATCGGTGGAACTGGTTGGCGTATATGAGTTCATCCGCAAGAACGAGCTGATCATTGCTTATCACGTGAAGGCGAACGGGACGATCTCGCTTTCGCCGGAATTGCTCGAATACCGGCTGGTCGAGCCGGCGAACCTGAGGCCGTGGCGCGCGGGAACCGGCCACGCGGTGGCGCAATGGATGCGCCGGCGCGGGCTGGCGGTGGAATATGTGGACCGGCCGGGGCAGTAAGTGCGGCCGGTGAGCCTGAAAACGTGACATTTCGTGCCATTGACGGACGCGATTGACTGACTCTCGCGGCACTCCTAACATGCCTGACGCAGACTACAACGGGGACACGTCATGGCTTTCATCTTTTATCTCACGCATATCCATCTTGGTTTCGACGCGCTGGCGTCGCTCGACGGCGAGTGCGCGCGCATTGACATCAAGCGGCCGCTGATCATCACGGACAAGGGTGTGCTCGCGGCGGGACTGGTTTCGCAGACCGTTCAGGCGATGACTCTCGACGCTGGCGCTGTTCCCATTTTCGACGAGACGCCGTCGAATCCGACTGAAGCCGTGGTGATGAAAGCCGCCGCGCTCTACAAGAGCGAAGGCTGCGACGGCCTGATCGCGGTGGGCGGGGGTTCGTCAATCGACCTGGCGAAGGGCGTGGCGATTGCAGCAACACATCCCGGCACGCTCACCGAATACGCGACCATTGAAGGCGGCAGCAACAAGATCACGTCGCAAGCCGCGCCGCTGATTGCCGTGCCGACTACATCGGGCACTGGCAGCGAAGTAGCGCGCGGCGCGATCATCATTCTGGAAGACGGCCGCAAGCTCGGCTTTCATTCGTGGCATCTGCTGCCGAAGTCGGCGATCTGCGATCCATCCCTGACGCTGGGTTTGCCGCCCATGCTGACGGCGGCGACCGGCATGGACGCGATCGCGCATTGCATCGAAACGTTTCTTGGCTCCGCGTTCAATCCGCCGGCCGACGGCATTGCGCTCGACGGGCTTGAACGGGCATGGGCGAATATAGAAAAAGCGACGCACGACGGCCAGGACCGCGATGCGCGGCTCAACATGATGAGCGCGTCCATGCAGGGCGCGATGGCGTTCCAGAAGGGCTTGGGATGCGTGCATTCGCTCTCGCACCCAATGGGCGGGCTGGTCATAAACGGCCGCACCGGCCTGCATCACGGCACGCTGAACGCGGTGGTTCTTCCGGCCGTGCTGCGCTTTAACGAAAGCGCGCCGAGCGTGGTCGCTGACAAGCGTTTTGCGCGCATGCGCCGCGTGATGAATCTTCCCGCCGATGCAGACCTTGCCCAGGCGCTTCACGACATGACGGAACGCCTCGGCTTGCCGACGCGCCTGTCGCAAATGGGCGTGGAAGAAAGCATGTTCGACAAGATCATTCAGGGCGCGCTCGCCGATCATTGCCACAAGACGAATCCGCGCGAAGCGAGCGCGGAGGATTATCGGCGCATGCTCAAGGAGTCGTTCTGATCCATGAGCCGGCCTGTACCTGCAACGCGCGCGGCCTATCCGCACTTCCTGCCCATCAACACGCGCTGGTCCGATAACGACCTCTACGGCCACGTGAACAACGTGGTGTACTACAGCTACTTCGATACCGTGGTGAACGAGTATCTGATCCGCAAGGGTGCGCTTGATCCGGAGTCCGGCAAGACCATCGGCCTTGTGGTCGAGACGCATTGCAGCTACTTTGCATCGCTGGCGTTTCCCGAGCGTATCGATGCAGGTCTTCGCGTTGCTCGGCTCGGTACGACGAGCGTGCGGTACGAAGTCGGCATCTTCAGCGCCGGGTCCGATCAACCCGCGGCGCAAGGGCATTTCGTGCATGTCTATGTGGATCGCGATACGCGCCGTCCGGTGCCGCTGCCCGACGCGCTCGTGGCCGCGCTCGAGCCGCTCGTGACAGGCTAGGCGCGTCGACCGTGGACGCATTCGTTCAGTGGTTCGCAATCAACTTTCTGAATGGAGTGAGCATCGGGTTGTTGCTGTTCATGCTGTCGGCGGGGCTCACGCTGATCTTCAGCATGATGGGCGTGCTCAACTTCGCTCACGCAAGCTTCTACATGCTCGGCGCGTATGTTGGCTACGCGCTCGCGGCGCGGTGGGGCTTCTGGTTCGCGCTGGTTGTTTCACCATTGATCGTTGGCGCGCTTGGCGGGGCGTTCGAGCGCTTCCTGTTGCGGCGAATCGCAGTGCGCGGCGCGCTTGCCGAACTGTTGCTGACATTCGGCGCCGCGTATCTGATCGCTGAAGCGGTCAAGCTGGCCTGGGGCCTTGCCCCGTTCAACGCGCTTGTTCCGCCTTCTCTCGATGGTCCTTTGTTCACGCTTTTCGGTGCCGCATTTCCGCGGTATCGGGCGTTCATGATGTGCGTGTCCATCGCCATGCTTGTGGCCTTGTACGCGGTATTGCGGGTATCGCGGATAGGGCTTGTTGTACGCGCCGCGCTCACGCATGCATCGACGGTCGAGACGCTCGGGCACGACGTGCCGCGGGTGTTCACCCTCGTCTTTGCCGCCGGTACGGCGCTTGCCGCGCTGGCCGGCGTGATCGGCGCACCGTTGTTCGTAATCGAACCGTCGATGGCAGATAACATCGGGCCGATCGTGTTCGTGGTGGTTGTCGTGGGTGGGCTGGGATCGATCGGCGGTGCGCTTGCGGCTTCGCTCTTGATTGGTTGCGTGCAGACGTTCGCGGTTGGGACAACAGTGTCGCTGGGTGCGATCTCAAGGGCGATGGGCGGCGCCTTGCCGCCTGCCTGGGCCGCATTGAGCATCGCGCAGATCGCGCCTGTGCTGCCCTACGTGCTGCTTGTCGCCATGCTTGCGTTGCGGCCGCGCGGACTTTTCGGACAGCGTAGCGATGACGACGCATAAGCTCAGAGGTCTTGCGCCGTGGCTGCTGCTCGCCGCGGGTCTCGCGTTGCCGCCCGTGTTCGGCGCCCAAAGCTGGCTGCTTGCGTATCTCGCGCAAACCGCGACCATGATCGTGTTTGCGCTTTCATTCAATCTGCTGCTCGGCGAGACTGGCTTGCTTTCCTTTGGTCACGCCGTGTACGCGGGTCTTGGCGCGTTTGCCGCCGCGCATTGCTTCAACCACTATCGCGTGCCATTGCCGTTGCTGCCTTTCATCAGCGGTCTTGCTGCCTCGCTCGCCGGCGTCGTGTTCGGCTTCCTGTCGACTCGCCGGGCCGGCACCACGTTCGCGATGATCACGCTGGGTATCGGTGAAATGGTTGCTGCGGCGGTCTGGCTCGTGCCGGGATGGTTCGGCGGCGAGGGCGGTGTTTCCATCGATCGTGCGAGCGGCCCTGCGATTGCCGGCCTGAGCTTCGGACCCTCGATCCAGCCATATGCGTTGATTGCCGCCTGGTGCCTGCTCGCATGTCTCACGATGTTCGTTTTTTCGCGCACGCCATTTGTACGCGTGGCAAACGCAGTCCGCGACAACCCTGTGCGCGCCGCGGCCATTGGCTTCGATCCGCGGCGCGTGCGCTTCGTCATGGTGGTTATGGCGGCATTCTTCGCGGGTGTCGCGGGCGGTCTCGGTGTGATCAACGTGGAGCTTGCATCGGCGGAAGGCGTGGGGTTGGCGCGCTCGGCAAGCGTGCTGATTGCCGTGGTGATCGGCGGAACGGCCACGTTCTTCGGGCCGATTATCGGTGCCGTGCTGCTCACGTTTTTCAGTGTCGCGGTGGCGAGCGTGTCGCCTGCATGGGTGGCATACCTCGGGCTGTTTTTTGTGTGGACCGTAGTCGCCGCACCGAAGGGAATTGCCGGGGTGATGGCCGAGAGATCGCGCGGCGGATTTACCGGAACAGCGCTTGTTTCAGGTGCTTTCGTTGCGTGGCTGATTGCCATTGTCATCTCGATGGAACTCGCCTACGCACTTCAATTCGATAGCCACGGCGACGGCCTTGCGCACGTCGCGGGCTTGCTGCTCGATGGTCATCGAATCGGGCCGTGGGGCTTCGCATTGTTCAGCGCCATGGTCGCCTTGGCGCTTACAAGACAATCCCGGCGCGCTCGATGAACACCGCGCTCGAACTCAGGCAAATCACGAAGCGCTTCGGCGCCACGCAGATCCTGCGCGGCGTTGATCTTAGCGTTCGGCAAGGCGAGCGTCATGCGTTGATCGGGCCGAACGGCGCGGGCAAATCGACGCTGTTCGATCTTGTCGCGGGACGCACGCGGCCAACGAGCGGCCGTGTCATTCTCGACGGCATGGATGTCACGGGGTTGCCTGCGTATCGGCTGGGACGCATGGGCCTTGCGCGCAGCTTCCAGACCTCCAGCGTGTTCGCCGGTCTCAGCGTATGGGACAACCTTCGATGCGCGGTGCTTGGCGCCCGGACGTCGTGGAAAGCGAGATGGTTCGGGTCGAATGCAATCGATCATGAAACCCGGCGGGTCCTTGAATCAATCGGTTTGTTCGAGCGCAGGGGCGAACCCGCTGCAAACCTCAGTCATGCGGAACTGCGCGCGCTGGATCTGGGGCTTGCGCTGTCATCAGGGGCGTCCACAATCCTGCTCGATGAACCCACTGCCGGCATGAACCGCTCGGAAGCGGCGCGTGCACTCGCGTTGATCCGCGCGACAACACAAGGTAAGACGCTGTTGATTGTCGAGCACGACATGGAAGCCGTTTTTGCGCTCGCCGACACAATCTCGGTGCTGGTGCACGGCCGCTTGGTTGCAAGCGGAACGCCCGATGAAGTCGCCGCGAACGCAGCCGTTCGATCGGCGTATCTCGGTGACGCAATATGACCGCGCTCCTTGAAATCGAAGGCCTGAACGCATGGTACGGGTCAAGTCACGTACTGCATGGCGTGAGCTTGTGTATCGATGAAGGCGAGGTCGTCGTGCTTGCGGGGCGCAATGGTTCGGGACGCTCCACGCTTGCCAAAGCGCTGATGGGACTCGTGCGTGCAGAAGGCGTGGCGAATTATCGTGGGGTATCGATACTTGGAAAGCGGCCGCACGCCATCGCGCGAATGGGCTTGGGTTATGTCCCCGAGCAACGCGATGTTTTCCCCACACTAAGCGTTCGCGAGAACTTGTTACTGGGAATAAAACGTGGTGGATCGAGTTTCGACATAGCAAACGCCGAGCAGCTTTTCCCGATACTGCACGAACGCAAGGCCGTGAAAGCGGGTCTCCTGTCCGGCGGCGAACAGCAGATGCTTGCACTCGCGCGCACCTTGGTGGGCGACCCATCGTTCGTGATCGTCGATGAACCTACCGAAGGTCTCGCGCCTCAGATCGTGGCCCAGGTCGCCGCGTGCCTGAAGAGCTTGCAGGCGCGAGGCGTGGCTATTCTGCTGATCGAACAGCGCATGACGATTGCGCGTGAACTCGCAACGCGCATTGCCGTAATGGGGCATGGAACGATTGTTTTCGACGGCACACCCAATGCGTTCGCAGCAGACGAACGCATCACACGGGAATGGCTTTCCGTAGGCAGCTGACTAGGAAGGCGTGCTGTCCCTTTCCACAATCCACTCGTGCTTCGGGTCGTTCTTGAAGTGCCAGGTGCGTTTGTCGCCGGCCATCACGTTCAGATAGTAGTTGTCGTAACCATACGGCACCACGACCGGATGATAGCCGCGCGGCACCATGACCACGTCGTGATCTTCAACGGCCATGGTTTCATCGATATCGCGTTCATCCGTATACACGCGCTGAAACGCGAATCCTTGCGGCGGATTCAGCCGATGATAATAAGTCTCTTCGAGCGAGCTCTCCACCGGCACGTTGTCTTTGTCATGCTTGTGCGGCGGATAGCTCGATGCATGACCGCCAGGCGTCTTCACTTCGACAACGAGCAAGCCTTCGGCCGGTTCGGTTTGCGGAAGAATATCGCATACGTATCGCGTATTCGCGCCCTTGCCGCGAGTCGATCGTTTCATTTGGGAAGGCTCGATGAGCCGCGGTGGATATATCCCGGTAGCGGGCGCGCTTGCCACGCCGATCTCGGCATCGCGATCCGCGCGCACGGTAGCGGCGAGTTTCGGCGGCAGATACACGGCATAGGGCGCGGTGTCTTTGAATACGCTGTCGCGCGAACCGAGCTTTTCCCACCTGTGATCGCCTGCCTCGATGCTGACGGTTCCCGACAACACCACGATGCACACCTCGCGTTTCGCTTCATTCACATGCACGATATCGCCGGTTTCGAGCCGATACGCAGCAAACCCCACATGCTTCCACAACGCGGTTTCCGGCGTGACGCGCGCGATGGTCTGACCTTCGCGCGACGCCTTGACGAGCAGGCTCATGCTGCCTCCTGAAATGATTGATCAACGAGCGCGCGCAGCGTCTTGTAGCCTTTCTCGGCATACGCATAGCTCGTTGCAATAACGGGGTCTTGCTCAGCTTCGACCACCAGCCAGCCGTGATACCCCTGCCGTTTCAATCGCGCGATGATCGATGGAAAGTCGACCGCGCCGTCGCCGGGAACGGTGAACGCACCGTTGATGACTGCGTCGAGAAAACTCCAGTTGCGATTGCGCGCGAGCTTGATGATGTCGGGCCGCACGTCCTTGCAATGAACATGGCAAACGCGGCCGATGTGCTTGTCGAGCACGGCGAGCGGATCGCCGCCCGCGAACGTGATATGTCCTGCATCGAATAGCAGGCCAACCGAATTGCCGGTCAGGCTCATCAGCTTGTCCACGTCCGAAGGCGTCTCGACATAGGCGCCCATGTGATGGTGGTACGCCACGCGAACGCCTTTCGACAATGTGTATTCAGCGAACGTGTCGAGACGTCTTGCGTACTCGGACCATCGATCATCGGAGAAAAAACGGGGGCGCTGATAGAGCGGCCGCGGGGAACCCTGAATCGAATCCGCCACCTCGCCGTAGACCATCACCGTCGCGCCGTTCTTCGCCAGCAGATCCAGATGCGGACCCACGGCGGCGATTTCGTCTTCCGCGCTACGCTCGGCGAGGCGTCCGGAATACCAGCCGGACACGAGCGCCAGATCGTATTCAGCCAGCAACTTTTTCAGCGCTTGCGCTTCACGCGGGAATTTGTTGCCAAGTTCAAAGCCTTCGTAGCCGATCTTCTTGCCTTCCGTCAGCGCGACGCTCAGCGGTGTTTCACCGCCGAGGGAGGGCAAATCGTCGTTCATCCATGAAAGCGGATTGATGCCGATTCGTACGTCGAACGTGCTCATCTTTATTCCTTCGTGCGCTTCGAGCGCACCGTGAGTTTGTGCTCGTAGTCAGCGCGCGCCGCGCGTACCGCTTCACGCGACGACACTTCGGGCACTGCGACTTCCCACCACCAGCCGCCTTCTTCCGTGGGACGCGCGGGGTCGGTATCGATGCTGACCAGATACGATTTCGTCGATGCCCGCGCACGCTGCATCGCGGCTTCGAGTTCATCGGTATTCGCAACATGCTCCGCGCTCGCGCCCAGCGAACGCGCGTGCATGGCGAAGTCGATGAACGGCGCGCCTTCAGGACCCTGGCGGCAATCGGCTATCAGGTTGTTGAACGGCGCGCCGCCGCACGCTTGCTGCAAGCGGTTGATGCAACCGTAACCACGGTTGTCGAGCAGCACGACGATGATCTTCGCCCCAAGCATGACGGAGGTAGCCAGTTCGCTGTTCATCATCAGATAGCTGCCGTCGCCAATAATCACGATCACTTCGCGCTCAGGCCGCGCGAGTTTCGTACCCAACGCACCGGCAATTTCATAACCCATGCACGAGTAACCGTATTCGACGTGATAACCGCCCGGCGTACTCGTGCGCCAGAGCTTCTGCAAATCGGCAGGCAAGGTTCCTGCCGCGCAAACCACAATGTCATTGGCCGCCGATTGCACGCTCGAACGCTGCACCGCGCCGATCACGTCGGCTTCGCGCGGCAATGTGTTGTCCTGCTGTGGCGCGTTCGTCACATGGTCGACGCTCGCGCGCCAGCTATCAGCGAGTTCGTGTGCGCGTGCGGTCCATGGCGGCGATGTACGCCAGTCATCGAGTGTCGTGCTGAGTGCATCGAGTGCGAGCCTTGCATCGGCTTCCACTGCCAGAGCACCTTGTTTCAGGGCATCAAATGCATTTGCGTTGATGCCGATGATCTGTGCCTGCGTGAACAACGTGTTCGATCCCGTCGTGAAATCCTGCAGGCGAGTGCCAACCGCGAGCACGCAATCGGCGTCATTTGCCAACGCGTTCGCGGCCTCCGATCCGGTCACGCCGATACCGCCCAGGTTCAGCGGATGATCCCATTCGAGCGCACCCTTTCCGGCCTGGGTTTCGGCGACAGGAATGCCGTGGCGCTCCGAGAAAGAACGCAACGCACCGGTCGCAAGGCCGTAAAGCACGCCGCCGCCGGATACGAGCAAGGGCTTTTTAGCGGCGCGCAATGCAGTGGCGGCGCGTGTGATGTCATCGGCTGCGGGCGCGGGCGCATGGAACGATACCGCGCGCGGCTCGAAGAACGAAGCGGGATAGTCGTACGCCATGGCCTGCACATCTTGAGGCAACGCGAGCGTGACCGGGCCGCACAATGCGGCGTCGGTCAATACGCGGATTGCGCGAGGTAGCGCGCTCAGCAATTGCGCCGGATGCACGATGCGGTCGAAGTAACGCGAGACGGGTTTCAACGTATCGTTCGCGGACACGTTGCCATCGGCGAAATCTTCCACTTGCTGCAGAACGGGATCGGGCGCGCGCGACACGAAGATATCGCCGGGCAGCAACAACACGGGCAAGCGGTTCACATGCGCCAGCGCGGCAGCCGTCACGAGGTTCGTCGCGCCCGGACCAATGGACGTAGTCACCGCCATCATCCGGCGGCGAAAGTGCGCTTTCGCATACGCTATGGCGGCGTGCGCCATGGCTTGCTCGTTGTGCGCGCGATAAGTCGGCAAGGTCTCGCGATGGGCATATAACGCCTCGCCCATCCCCGCCACATTGCCATGCCCGAAGATGGCGAAGACGCCGCCGAAGAGCGCTTCGCCATCTTCGGTTTGCTGCGCGGCAAGGTAGCGGACCAGCGCCTGCGCAGCCGTCAAACGGATCGTGCTGTTCATGCTGCCTGCTCCTGCGTGGTGGCTTGCGCGCCCGAGGTGGCGCGCGCTTCTGTCCAGGCATCGATCAGCGTTTCGAACGTACGCCGGACCCGCGCAATGAGTTCGGCATCGTCGATTGCGCCACTAAGCCACGCGTGGCTCGGCTCGTGGAAGATCGTGCGGCCGACGGTAAACCCACGGCATGTCTTCGATAAAGCCGCTGGTTTAAAGCCCTCGCAAAGCTGGTCCACCGCCGCCGACAAACCCAGCAACACCACGCCGCGGCACGCCGGATCACGCTCGGCAATCAGCGCATCGACGGCTTCCCATTGCTTCGCGCTCATGGGTTCGAGCTTCCACCATTCAGGATAGATACCGAGGTTATAGAGCCGCTTCAGGGACCGCAGCGCTGTGTCTTCGGCAACAGGCGGACCATTCTTCGGCACGATCACTTCGAGCAGCAGTTCGTGGCCGCTCGCCTGAACCGCGTCGTAAAGCGCGCGAATCTGCGCTTCCTGTTCAAGGCGGATTTCGTGCGGATGGTCAGGGTGATAGTGCACGAGGCACTTCGCAACGTGCTCGCGCGGCCACTCGATCAGCGTGGTTCCAATCGACCGGCCGTGATCGAAGACGAGCGGCATCGATCCCGGCAACTCCACCGGACGCCCGATCCACCAGCCGCGTCCGGTCGCCGCATTCAGCGCGTCCTGACCATAGCGATCATCGATCAACACGCCGATACGTCCTTCAAGTCCGCGTTCCGTTTCTGTTTGCGCCACGGCTTGCACGAACAAGGCCTTGAGTTCGGCAATGCGGGTTTCATCGGCGCCGGTTTGCTGCGCAAGTTCGAAGAACTGGTTGCGATGATCGAAGGCAAAACCAAGCACTTCGTTCCATTGCTTTCGAGCGGGCGTCACACGATGCACACGCGCGAGCGTCGCATCGCGGTCGGGACGGCGCATGCGAATGGGATCGGCGCGGGCGGCATCGAGAAAGTAGGACAGTTCGGCGGGCGTGGGCATGGCCGGCGCACAGCCGTGACGCGACACGACCAGCGCGCCGCATGCGTTGGCCGTGCGTGCGCACGCCTCCATGGGTTCGTCGCGCAGCCAGCCGGCGAGGAAGCCGGCGGCGAATGCATCGCCCGCACCCAGCACGTTCAGCACTTCGACTTCCACGCCGCCGTGAACGGGTGCGTCGTCTATCGACACGGGAATATCGCTTTCGATGATCGAGCAGCCCATCGGTCCGCGTTTGACGACGAGCGTGGCGTCGGTGACGGAGCGCACGGCGGCAAGTGCATCGATCAGCGTGTCCTTGCCGCCGGCAATCCGGAATTCTTCTTCGGTGCCGATCACGAGATCCATCAAAGGCAGAATGCCTTGCAGATGAGCGGTGACGCCGTCGTTCGCGACAAACCGCGTCTCGCCGTCGGCCTTGCCGGTCAGTCCCCACAGCACCGGCCGGTAATCGATATCCAGCACTGTGCGAACCTGATTGCGCCGCGCGTAATCAAGCGCGCGACGGCTCGTGCGGTTGACCTGATCCGTGGAGAAATGCGTACCTGTAATCAACAATGCTTTCGACGAAGCAATGAACGCTTCGTCGAAGTCGTTTTCGTCGACGGCCATATCGGCGCAATCATCGCGATAGAACACGAGCGGAAACGTATCGCGATCTTCAAGGCCGAGCAGGACCAGCCCCGTCAACCGCTCATGATCGATGCGTAGATGGCTGGTGTCGCATCCTTCGCGTTCCAGCGTTTCGGTGAGAAAGCGGCCCATGTGATCGTTGCCCACGCGCGAGAGCATTGCGGACTTAAGTCCTAGCCGTGCGCATCCGAAAGCAATATTTGCCGACGAGCCGCCAAGATACTTCGCGAAACTCGATACATCTTCAAGCCGCGCGCCGACCTGTTGCGCATAGAGGTCGACCGCGATCCGCCCGAGACACACGACGTCGCGCGTTCGCCCCTGAGCGAATCGCGATCCGGTTGATGAGTGCAATGCCATGTTCGATCCTTGGGAATAGATGAAGTGCGCGAGGGAGCCTGTGTTCAAGCCGGGGCATCTTCCAGTTCACTCATCATCTGCTGCATCTCGGCCCCGCCCGCCATCATGTCGAGGACTTCGTTCTTCGTGATCGTGTCTTTGGTGAACGTGCCCATGGAGCGCCCGCGATTGAGCAGCGTGAACGAATCGCCGATGGGATACGCGTGATGCACGTTGTGCGTGATGAAGATCACGGAGATGCCTTTCGCGCGCGCCGTATGGATCAAGCGCAGTACGTTGAACGATTGCTTCACGCCGAGCGCGGCCGTGGGTTCATCGAGGATCAGCACGCGCGCGCCGAAATGGATCGCCCGCGCGATCGCGAGGCATTGTTTCTCGCCGCCTGACATGGTGCCGATGGGTTGATGCGCGTCACGCACGTTGATGCCCATTTCGGAAAGACGCGCGCTCGATGTCTGTGCCGCCAGATCGAGGTCCATCACGTTCAGGAATCCGAAAAGCTTCTTCTGCGGCTCGCGCCCCATGAAGAAGTTCCGTGCGACCGACAGCAAAGGCACGAGCGCAAGATCCTGATACACGGTTGCAATACCCATATCGAGCGCTTCTTTGGGCGAGCCGAAATGCACTGGTTTTCCATCGACGAGATATTCGCCGGAAGAGGGCGCATGAACGCCCGCGAGCGTCTTGATCAACGTGGATTTGCCCGCGCCGTTGTCGCCAAGCAGGCAATGCACTTCGCCACGCTTCAAACGCAACGTCACGCCGTTCAGCGCGATCACGCGGCCAAAGAACTTGCTGACATTTTCCAGCGCGAGAATGGTGTCCTGGTCTGCCATGACCGCTCCCCTTATTGAGCCTGTGAAACGCGACGACGCACGTAGTGATTGAACAGCACCGCGATCAGCAGCATCACGCCGAGGAACACGCGGAACCAGTCGGAGCTGACGTTCGTGTACGTAATGCCGATCTGCACCACGCCAAAGATCAGCGCCCCGAAGCACGCGCCGATCACCGATCCGTATCCGCCCGTGAGCAGCGTCCCGCCAATCACCGCCGCGATGATCGCTTCGAATTCCTTTTGCAGACCGCGATCGGCGGCAGCGGAACCGATGTCGCAGACCTGCAGCACCGCGAACAAACAGGAGCAGAACGCGGTGAGCACGAACAACGAAATCTTCACGCGCCGTACCGGTACGCCGACATTCTTCGCTGCGTTTGCATCGCCGCCGACGGCAAGAATCCAGTTGCCGAAACGCGTCTTCGCAAGCACGAACGCGCTCACCGCGGCGAGGCCGAGCCACCACAGGATGACTTTTGGAATGCCGGGCACGAGCGGTTCGCCGCTATCGAGCAACTTGCCGATACCCATATGCCCGAGCCACGCAAAAAATCCATGCAATGCGACGCCATGAAACAGCGTGTTGGCGAGCCAGTCGTTTTGCGCGAGATCGCCAACGCCGGAAATGATCGTGCGATCCGCGAAGAGAATGGAGAGCGCGAGCGTCAAGCCGCGCAAGATAAACAGGAACGCCAGCGTGACGATGAACGAAGGCAGCCGCGTTTTCACCACCAGATACCCGTTCAATGCGCCGAGCAGCATCGAGCAAATGAAGGCGAACAGGATCGCCACCGACAGCGGCCAATGAAAATACACCGATGGAATCGCGACCATCATGCCGGCGAAACCGATCATGGAGCCGATGGACAGATCGAACTCGCCCGCAATCATCAGCAAGCAGGCACCGACTGCAAGCAGGCCGAGATACGCCGCGACTTGCGACCAGTTCATCACGCCGTCGAGGTTGAACATGCCCGAACTGCCGGCGCCCACGCCGAACACAATGAACACGAGCACCGCGCCGGATATCGCGGCGAACTCCGGACGGTTCAACAGGTGGCCGAACCACGATTGACGCCTGACACGTTCGTCGGCGGGCGTGGCCGTGGCCGGCGCGCTGGCTGAGTCGGCCGCATTGGAAAGGGGAGAAACGTGCTTGCCGGCTATACCCATGATGGCTCCTTGAAGCGCGCGGCCGGCCGCCTGAGAGACTTCGAGCGGCGGCGCGTTGAGAGAAAGCAGTGCTGCGAAACGGCGCAGTCAGGCCGGAGAAGACCTGAAACCCCGCCCGCGATAAATCACCTGTATTGGCCTGCGAATTTCAACACCTTGTCGATGTTGTCCTTCGTGATGAAGCCCGGTCCCGAACGAATATTCTTCGGGCCGTATGAAGGCTGAAGGCCATATGTCGCGAGCCGCGCCTTGAACTTCGGATTGGCTTCGAGGATCTGGCGGATCTTCACCGGATCGGTCGTCTTGTCGTGCTTCACGATCGCCAGCACGGCGACCGGGATATAGCCTTGCAAGTACGGCTGCTGATCGATTGCGAACTGGATCGTGCCGGATTGAATGGCTTTCGCGATGTCATCGGAAAAGTCGAAGGTCGCAAACCAGATCTTCTTTTCCAGACCCATCTGCTGCACGGCTTTCAGCGTGGCCGAAGCAGGCGTCGGTCCGAGCGTCAGGATGGCCTGCGTGTTCGGATGATTACGCAGATAAGCGCTGACTTTCGACTGGATCTCGGTAGGGTCCTGTCCCGAATCGAGCGTCGCCGGTTTGTAATCCACGCCGATGGCATCGGCGAAACCACGGCAGCGATCGAACGACACCACATTGGTCGCGAGATGGTTCACGCACAGGAACGACTTGATGCCCGCAGCTTTCGCTTTCTCGCCGGCCGCGTGCCCCGCGACATATTCAGGCTGGCCAATGTGCATGATCGCGCCAAGCTGCGCACTTTGTTCTTCAGTGCCCGAGTTGATCGTGACAAGTGGAATCTTCTTCGCGGTCACCTTGTTCATCGAACTCTTGAGAACGTCGAAATCCGCGATGGTCGCGATCACGCCATCGTAGTTGCGCGCCGCCGCCTGCTCGATCAACCGCGACATATCGGCGAGATCACCGTTGGGCGGATTGCGGTAATCCGTCTCGACGTTGAAGTCCTCGTCGGCCTGTTTGATGGCGTTCTTGATGGTGTTCCACCACGAGTCGGAGTCCGGCGCGTGGCTGATCAAAACGAAGTGGGCATCAGGAGCCGCATGGGCCGCCTGAGCGCTCAGTGCCGCTGCGCCGCACAAGGCGGCAGCCGCCGCGAGCGCGCGCAGGGCGGCTCGGCCATTGCAAAGTCTCATTGTCTCCACCTATCACGGTTGTTTTTCTGGATGAACATCGGGTGGCGTGCGCTTAGCGTTCACGCCCCTTCGCTCACGACCAAGATTAGGACAAGTCTTAACGCTATGCAATAGGAAGTTTAACTACCTGATGTTTGGAAAATTCATTCCATTTATGACAGGAGATATCTATAATCGGTTGCATCGAATACGGGAAATTCAAAGAGCGCCGCATGAAGGACGACACACAGGAAATGACAACGGACGTCGAAACGGTCGACGAACTCATGCGGCGCATCACCGAGGCTTACGACACGCTCCCGCGCCAGTTGAAGAGTGTGGCGACGTACATGGAACAGCATCGCAGCAACGTGATGATGGATCGCACTGGCGACATTGCGAGCGCGTGCGGCGTGCATCCTTCCGCGGTCGTGCGCTTTGCGCAGCGCTTCGGGTTTTCTGGCTTCTCCGACCTTCAGGCCATCTTCAAGCAGGCGTACACGGGCCAGAACGGCTCGGCGCAAAGCTATCAGCAGCGCATCAGGAAACTTATCGATGAAAAGCCCGGCAAGCTGTCGGGTGGATCGGTCGCGCGGGAATTCATTGCGGCGAGCCAGAACGGCCTGGCCGAACTCGAAGCAGGTCTGGACGACGAACAATTCGAAGCCGCTGTGAAAATGCTGGAGCAAGCCGAGAACATCTATGTGATTGGCGTGCGGCGCTCGTTTCCGGTTGCGAGCTACATTGTCTACGCGCTGCAGCACACGGCCAAGCGCGTGCATCTGGTGTCGGGCTTTGGCGGGATGTATCGGGAACAGATTCGCAGCGTGAAGAAGGGCGACGTGGTGATCGCCATCAGCTTCGCGCCGTATGGCAAGGAGACGCAGTACTGCGTGCGCGCGGCGCAGCATCATGGCGCCAAGACATTGGTCATTACCGACGGCCAGCTTTCGCCGCTCGCGCGTCACGCGAGCGCGCATTTGTTCGTGAAGGAGGGCAGCGCGTTCGCGTTTCGCTCGCTGACGAGCACGATCTGCCTGTGCCAGGCGCTGTTCATCGCGCTTGCGTACCGGCTTGAACTGAACGTAGAAGAATCAAGGGAGACAGGCGGCTATGACGATTGATGTAGCAGTTTTCGGAGCGGGGCGCATCGGCAAGATCCATGCGGCGAATCTGGCGAAACAGCCGGGCGTGCGGCTGAAATATGTCGTGGATGTGAACAAGGAAGCCGCCGCCGCGCTGGCTGCGCTCCACGGTGCGCAAGTGGCGGACGTGGAAGGCGCGCTCGGCGATGCGTCCATCGGCGCGACGGTGGTCTGTTCGAGCACCGATACCCACGCCGATCTGATCCTGAAATCGGCGGCGCAAAAGAAACACGTGTTCTGCGAAAAGCCCGTCGACCTGACGCTGGAACGTGCGCGCGCTTGCGCCGATGCCGTCGCGAAAGCCGACGTGGTATGCATGATAGGGTTCCAGCGCCGCTTCGATCCAACCTTTTCCGCATTGAAGGCGCGCGTGGATGCGGGCGAAATCGGCGATCCGGAAATGCTGGTGGTCACGAGCCGCGATCCGGGCGCGCCGCCGGTGGATTACATCAGGCATTCGGGCGGCATCTTCAAGGACATGCTGATCCACGACTTCGACATCTTCCGCTGGATGCTCGACGACGAAGCCGACACGCTGCACGCGACCGGAAGCTGCCTGACCGATCCGGCGATTGCCGAAGCGGGCGATATCGACTCGACTGCCGTCACGATCCGCACGAAACGCGGCCGCTTGTGCCAGATCAACACGACGCGGCGCGCGGCGTACGGCTATGACCAGCGCTTCGAATTGCTTGGCAGCAAAGGCATGCTGCAAGCGGGCAATGTTCGCCCGACCGAAGTCACGGCTTACTCGAAGAGGGCGGTTTCGAATGACGTCCCCGAAGCGTTTTTCCTCGAGCGTTATCGTGCGGCTTATGCGCTGGAAATTGCGCATTTCTTCGATGCCATCCAGGAAGGCAAGCCGGTCCGCACGACCGTCGCCGATGGCATGAAAGCGCTCGAACTCGCCGAAGCCGCCACGCGTTCATGGCGCGAAGGAACCATCATCAAGCTGGGCGCGGCATGAAAGCGCCCGTGCGGATTGGCATTGCTGGATTGGGACGGCTCGGACAGCGTCATGCACGCAATCTCGCGTGGCACGTGCCGGGGGCGACGCTTGCCGCCGCGTGCAGTCCGGTCGCGGCCGAGCGTGATTGGGCGGTCGCGAACCTGCCCGAACTCGCGCTGCATGGCGATTACGAATCCATGCTGCAAGACACATCGCTCGATGCCGTCTGGCTCGTCACGCCAACGTCCTTGCACGCCGATCAGATCATCGCGGCGTTGCGGGCCGGCAAGCACGTGTTCTGCGAAAAACCGTTGTCGCTCGATCTGGCGCAGTGCGATCGGGTTATCGAAGAAAGCGCGCGGTTTCCCGAACTTCAGGTGATGATCGGATTCGTGCGCCGCTTCGACGCCAGTTATCGCGACGCCTTCAACAAGATTCGCGAAGGCGCGATCGGCCGGCCGTTCATGGTCCGCTCGCAAACCGTCGATAAAAACGATCCCGATGGTTTCTTCGTGCGCTTCGCGCCGACGTCGGGCGGCCTGTTTCTCGATTGCAGCGTGCACGACATCGACCTTGCGCGCTGGATGCTCGGCAATCCGCGCGCCACGCGCGTGTTCGCAAGCGGCACGATCGCCATCCACGAAGGTCTGGCGGCATGCGGGGATATCGACAACGGCGTCGCGGTTTGCGAGTTCGAAGGCGGTTGCATGGCGGTTTTCCATGCATCGCGCACCAGCGCGCACGGCCACGATACCCAGACGGAAGTTGTGGGAACGGGCGGGGCGTTATCGGTGGGCAACAATCCGCGGGTGAATCGCGTGGAGATATTCGACGCCACCGGCATTCGCAACGAATGCACGCCGACGTTCTTCGAGCGCTTCGAACACGCGTTCCTGAATGAGGCGGAAGCGTTCGTGGCGTCGCTCAACGGCGGCCCGGCGACGGGTCTCACGCTCGCAGACGCGCGGGAAGCGACACGCATAGGCATCGCCATGAGGGAATCCCTGGCCCGGGGACAAGCGGTGAATTTTTAGGCACTGGGGTAAAATCGAACTCTTACAAAAGCAAGTTCGAACAAGGCTCATTCGATGGAAGTGCACAAGGAAGTCGACGCGCGCGGGCTCATGTGTCCGCTGCCCATCCTGCGGGCAAAGAAGGCGCTGGCCGACATGCAAAGCGGTCAGATATTGAAGGTCCTCGCGACCGATCCTGGTTCCCAGCGCGACTTCGCCGCGTTTTCGAAGCAGACGGGCAACGAACTGGTGGAATCCACGTCGCACGACAAGGTCTTCACCTTCCTGATGCGGCGGCGCTGACCGGCGCGGCGAAATAAAAAAGCCCATGATGAAAATCATGGGCTTTTTTTGTTTTCCAGGCGCCATGACGGCGCCTGAAGCAGTCCTTACCCGACCAGATGCGGCGAGCGCGTGTTCAGATATTCCTGGAAGTCAGCCGCGACTTCCGGGTGACGCAACGCAAATTCCACGGTCGCTTTCAGATATCCCAGCTTACTGCCGCAATCAAAA
This sequence comes from Caballeronia sordidicola, assembly GCF_001544455.2. GTDB lineage: Bacteria > Pseudomonadota > Gammaproteobacteria > Burkholderiales > Burkholderiaceae > Caballeronia > Caballeronia sordidicola. The sequence continues at coordinate 4,215 of NZ_FCOC02000007.1, read as the reverse complement.
CGCGTGCCGTGATATTTGTACGCGAGCACTTGTTCGTCGGCGAGCAGAGACTGAATGGCGTCCGTGAGTTGCAATTCGCCGCCAGCGCCCGGCTTCAACGCGCGAATATGATCGAAAACACGCGGCTTCAGCACATAGCGGCCGACCACGCCGAGATTGGACGGCGCCACGGCGGGTTCCGGCTTTTCCACGATGCCCGACAACTTGAAAATGTTGTCTTCCCACTCTTTCCCGTCAATAACACCATACGACTTCGAGTCCTGAGCCGGGATCTCTTCCACGCCGATTACCGAGCTGTGATAGTGATCGAACACCTCAATCATCTGCGTCATGACGGGCGGCGTGCCGTACAACAAGTCATCGGCCAGGATGACGGCGAACGGGTTGTCGCCCACCAGCTTTTCCGCGCACAGCACCGCGTGGCCGAGGCCGAGCGCTTCTGCCTGACGCACGTAGAAACAGTCCACGTGGCTTGGCTTGATGCTGCGAACGAGGTCGAGCAGTTTTTGCTTGCCGCGCGCTTCCAGTTCGGCTTCGATCTCATACGATTTGTCGAAGTGATCTTCGATGGCGCGCTTGCTGCGCCCGGTCACGAAAATCATTTCCGTGATGCCGGCCGCCATGGCTTCTTCCACCGCGTATTGAATCAGCGGCTTGTCGACGACGGGCAGCATTTCCTTCGGGCTGGCCTTGGTCGCGGGGAGGAACCGGGTACCGAGACCCGCAACCGGGAAAACCGCTTTCGTAACTTTTAGCATTTGATGACCCTGATCCTCTTATCGTGTTTAAACGTCAAGCCTGAAATTCGTGGGCTGGCAAGCCAATGCCATGATGCAGGTTGAGGCGTTGATAAAAAAGTGCGACGAGATTAATTCTTCACGCGTCGAAGTGCACTTTGCTATAGACGAAACAAGTCGTGGGTAAGTTTCCAGTCGTGCCACCGCGTTGAAACATCAGGCCGGCAAGCGTGAAAGCTGCGCTTTCAGCTTGTCAGCCGTCGACTCGAATTCAACCAGCCGCTTGCGTTCCTGTTCAACCACGGCGGCCGGCGCGCGGGCCACAAAACTCTCGTTTTCCAGCTTCACACGGGCACGACCGATTTCCTGCGTCAAGCGGTCCACTTCCTTCGTGAGCCGTTCGCGTTCAGCAGCGACATCGATTTCGACCTTCAGCACCAGCTTGTTCGATCCTACGATAGCAACTGGCGCGCCACTTGCCTCTGCGTCGAGCGCGGTTTCGTCGGCGATGATCTTTACCTCCGACAAACGCGCCAGCGCCTGAATATAAGGCGCGAAGGATTTCAACTGCGCCTCGTCGCCCGTTGCCAGCAGCGGCACCTTCACCGCCGGCGACAAATTCATTTCGCCGCGCAGATTACGACATGCATCGATCACTGCTTTCAGTTCGGCCGCCCACTGTTCTGACGAATCATCGATTTTCGATGGCTGCGCCTGCGGATAGCGCTGGATCATGATCGATGTCGCCTCGCCGCCATTGGCGTGCTGCGGATACAGGTCGGTCAGCGGCGCGACCTTTTGCCACAAGGCTTCCGTGATGAACGGAATGATCGGATGCGCGAGGCGCAGCACGGTTTCCAGCACGCGCAGCAAGGTGCGGCGCGTCGCGCGCTGCTGCTCGGGCGCGCCGTTCTGAATCTGCACTTTCGCCAGTTCCAGATACCAGTCGCAGTACTCGTCCCAAACGAATTTGTAGATCGCGCTCGCTACATTATCAAACCGGTAATCCGCAAAACCTTTCTCGACTTCGGCTTCCACGCGCTGCAACAGCGACACGATCCAGAAGTCCGCCTGGGAAAAATGCAGATATCCGCCGGGACCGCAATCGCCTGCTTCGCATTCTTCCGGCTTGCCGAAACCACAATCGTGGCCTTCGGTATTCATCAGGACAAAGCGTGTAGCGTTCCAGAGTTTGTTGCAAAAATTACGATACCCCTCGCACCTTGCCAGATCAAAATTCACGTTGCGACCGAGTGTAGCCATCGACGCCATGGTGAAGCGCAAGGCATCCGTGCCATACGGCTGAATTCCGTTCGGGAACTCCTTGCGGGTCTTTTTCTCGATCTTTTCGGCTTGCTTCGGGTTCATCAGACCCGTAATACGCTTGGCGACGAGCGTTTCCAGATCGATTCCATCGACTATGTCGATAGGGTCGAGCGTGTTGCCCTTGCTCTTCGACATCTTCTGGCCTTCCGCATCGCGCACGAGGCCGTGCACGTAGACCGTGCCGAACGGGACCTTACCGGTGAAATGCGTGGTCATCATGACCATGCGGGCGACCCAGAAGAAGATGATGTCGAAACCCGTGACAAGCACCGACGAAGGCAGGAAATGCTTCAGTTCCGGCGTCTCGTTCGGCCATCCCAGAGACGAAAACGGCACCAAGGCGGACGAAAACCACGTGTCGAGCACGTCGTCGTCCCGTTTGAGCGCGCCCGTATAGCCTTTTTCGATGGCTTCCGCACGGGCTTCGGCTTCCGTCTTCGCCACAAAGATCTCGCCGTTCTCACCGTACCACGCGGGGATCTGATGGCCCCACCAGAGTTGGCGGGAGATACACCAGTCCTGGATATTTTCGAGCCACTGGTAATACGTGGTCGACCAGTTTTCCGGCACGAACTTTATTTCGCCGTTGCGCACGACGTCGAGCGCCGTTTCCGCAATCGATTTACCCGGATGGAACGTGCCTTCGGGCGCCGGCTTGCTCATGGCGACGAACCACTGGTCCGTCAGCATGGGCTCGATCACCACGCTCGTGCGGTCGCCGCGCGGCACCATCAGCGTGTGGGGCTTGACGGATTCGAGCAGGCCGAGCGCTTCCAGGTCGGCTACGACCTGCTTGCGGGCGTCTAACCGGTCCAGGCCGCGATATTTTTCGGGCGCGTTGTCGTTGATTTTCGCGTCGAGCGTGAGGATCTCGATCATCGGCAGCTTGTGGCGCAAGCCGACCTGATAGTCGTTGAAATCGTGCGCCGGGGTGACCTTGACCACGCCGGTTCCGAATTCGCGATCCACATAATCGTCGGCGATCACGGGGATCTCGCGATCCGAGAGCGGCAGCATCACGGTCTTGCCGATCAGATGCGCGTAACGCTCGTCTTCCGGATGGACCATCACGGCTGTGTCGCCGAGCATGGTTTCCGGCCGGGTGGTTGCGACCGTTACGTGGCCCGAGCCGTCCGGCAGTGGATAGTTGATGTGCCACAGATTGCCGGCTTCCTCCTCGCTGACCACTTCGAGGTCCGACACGGCCGTGCCCAGTACCGGATCCCAGTTCACCAGGCGCTTTCCGCGATAGATCAGGCCCTGCTTGTAGAGCGTCACGAAAACATCCTGCACGGCTGTCGACATTTTGTCGTCCATCGTGAAGTATTCCCGCGACCAGTCGATGGAGGCGCCGAGGCGCCGGACCTGTCCCGTAATGGTCGAGCCCGATTGCTGTTTCCATTCCCAAACGCGTTTCAGGAATTCCTCGCGGCCCAGGTCGTGGCGTGAAATGCCTTTGGCGTCGAGTTGGCGCTCGACCACGATCTGGGTCGCGATGCCCGCGTGGTCCGTGCCGGGCAGCCACATGGTGTTTTCGCCGAGCATGCGGTGATAGCGCGTGAGGCTGTCCATGATGGTCTGGTTGAACGCGTGACCCATATGCAGCGTGCCGGTGACGTTGGGCGGCGGAAGCTGGATCGAGAAGTCTTTTTTTCCCTCTTCGAGGGTGGGCGCGGAGTAGCCGCGCTTTTCCCATTCCGGTCCCCAGTGGGATTCGATGTTTTGGGGCTCGAAACTCTTCGCAAGCGTGTTGTCACTCATGGGGTGGGTTCTGCCGAAAATTGCGTGTAAAAAGAAGCGGGGATCGGGGGATTATAAGGGGAGGACGGGGGCGGGGTGGCGGGTGGTCGGGTCCTGCTTTTTGCGCCTACGCGCGGTCCCTGTTTGTTGTTCCTCTTTAGCACTGTTAGCCACTATCCGTGGCGGGACTTCATTTCTTTGTCCAACGGCGACAAAGAAACGAAGCAAAGAAAACGCCTTCCAACCGCTAATTCTTAAAGAGACCAAGCGTGCACGCAGATCTGCTTGGGACTTCAAAAGAACCCTCGACGCCATAACCAACAACACCTGAAACCCTCCCCCTCCGAACCCCTACATCCACACGCTTCGCCACTAGCGCTCTCGGGCAAGCACACAACCCCACGAAACCAGT
>NZ_FCOC02000006.1 GCF_001544455.2 Caballeronia sordidicola | reverse complement strand
ACGAGCCCGGGGGGCGCGCATATCGACAGCGCACTCGAAACGTTGCCTGCTCATATTGCCAATATCAAGGCGCAAGCGGCGCGCGCGGGCCGCACGGTGCGCACCGTGATCAACCCGGTCATCGTGAGCCGCGACACCGAGCGCGAAGCCAACGCGTATGCCGATGCAATCGTGGCGAACACTGTATCGAGCGGGGACCGCAGTTATGACAGCGACGCGCACGCATGGCGCGGACGCAAGGATGAATCGCAGAAACAAGGCCGCGGCATTGGCGGCAACATAGAAATCATCGGGACACCGGAACAAGTGGTCGATCAGCTCGTAGCGCTCAAAAGAACCGGCGTGGACGGGGTGCAACTCGGTTTCTTCGATTTCCTGCCGGACCTCACATACTTCGGAGAACGGATTCTTCCCTTGTTGAAGCAGGCAGGACTGCGGATCTAGCGTGTCGCGGTATTCAGAATAACGATCCCGCAATCGCTTCGTTGAGTTTGCTGTCGGTTCGCTTTTACTCTATGTTGGCTTCACTAAATCATTCAAGATAACTTAACAAGAGATCATCATGAGCATTCGACATATTCATCGCGCAACGCTGCAAACGTGGTTAACGGAAGGCGGCCTTGGCACAGGAAACGAACTCGCGCTGCTCGATCTGAGGTCGGTGGAGGCGTTCGCTAAAGGACACCCGCTCTTCGCCACCAATCTGCCGCTCGAAAACCTGGAGCGCGGCGTACAGCGTTTCGTCCCACGAAAGTCGGTTCGGCTCGTACTTATCGATGATGGCGACAACGCAGCAGAACAAGGCGCGGCCATACTGGAAGGACTTGGCTATACCGACATCAACATCCTCAACGGCGGCATTCCCGCGTGGACCGCGGACGGCTTGAACGGACTGCCCACGTTCGATATTCCCGGCATCATCTTTTCGGAGAGCGTGCGCGATTTGCGCGGTACACCGTCAATCGAAGCCGAACAACTCAAGAAGCTGTACGACGCGAAAGAGAATGTCATCGTGATCGACACGCGCACCCGCGACGAATTCGCGCGTGGCCACGTGCCGGGCGCAGTGAACGCACCGGGCGAAGAGATCCTGTATCGCTTCCTGGATCAGGTTCCCAATCCGGACACGTTCGTGGTTGTGTCGTGCGCCGGACTTCCGCGTGCGATCATCGGGGCGCAGACGCTCATCGACGCGCAAGTGCCGAACCGCGTCGCCTTTCTCGAGGACGGTACTGCGGGTTGGACGCGGGCAACGCTTGAGCTCGCGACCGGCGGCGAGAAGCGTGCGCCCGCCAGCAGCGGCGCGGCCGCCTTCGGCATAAAGCACGCACAGGCGCTCGGCGAACGACAAAAAATCAGGACTGTAAATCAACAAGGCGTCGAGGCGTGGCTTGCCGACACAACGAAACGCACGACGTATCTGCTCGACATCCGCTCGGCCGAAGAGTACGAAGCCGGTCACGTTGCGGGTTCCATCTCGGCGCCGGGAGGACAATTGCTCGCGGTGTCGCATCGCACGGTGGCGACTCGCGGCGCGCGCCTAGTGTTGATCGATGACGACGGCACCCGCGCCGTCACGACCGCCTACTGGCTGCAACAGCGCGGATGGGAAGTTCATCTGCTGGAAAATGCATCGAGCGGCGCGAGCACAGGGCCACTCAAACAGGTCCCGGAACTGCTGAACTCCTGAGCGGCCGAACGCCGGGTTAGCTGCTTTCGTGCGGCTGACCCGGTCATCGCCTCATGCATCGTTGCCCTGTGCGCAGAACTCAAGCCCGCGTCCATTCGCCATCGTCTCGAAAGCAAGCCTCGCCAGAATGCCGGTCTATCGGTGACGTAAGTACATCCATGCACGTCAAGCGCGCCCGGCACGACAAGAGATGTCAGTCGGGAAAGTCCGCACCAAGCGTCGTTGCTTCCCACGTGTCCAGATCGTTGATGAGCCCCGCGAGTTTCTTGCGAACCACACCAAGCCCTTGTTTGCCGAGTACAAGGTTCGAAGGCGGCGAGTCCGCCTCGACTGCCGCGATGATCGCCAGCGCCGCGCGTACCGGATCGCCCGGCTGGCGGCCGCTGTTTGCGGCAATGTCAGACCGGCGCCTGCCAGCGATCGACGCGTAGGCATCGATGGTCTTGCTGGTCTGTTTGAGCGACCGCCCTGCCCAGTCCGTCCGGAATGGTCCCGGTTCCACGGTCGTGACCTTGATACCCAACCCGGAAGTCTCGCGCGCGAGTGCTTCGCCCAAGCCTTCCAACGCAAATTTGGTCGCAGCGTAATAGCCGCTGCCCGGATTGCCGACCAGCCCGCCAACCGACGTGATATTGACGATGTGTCCTGCGCCCTGTTCACGCATCACAGGCAAGACGGCCTTGATGGCGCTCACCGCGCCGAAGAAATTGACTTCGAACATGGCGCGGACTTCATTGTCCTCACCTTCTTCCACTGCCGACAGATAACCGTATCCGGCATTGTTGACGAGCACGTCGATACGGCCGAACCTGGCTTTCGCTTCGGCTACCGCCGCGGTCACGGCATCTGGAGAAGTGACATCGAGCTTAAGCGCGAGCGCGTGCCCGGCGTGCGAATTCGCCAGGTCGGCAACGCTGTCCGGGTCCCGTGCGGTCACGACGGCACGCCAGCCGCGCGCCAGCACGGCCTGTGCGATTTCCCGCCCGAAGCCGGTCGAGCAACCCGTGATAAACCAGACTGGAGAATTGGAAGAATCGGGAGAAGCGGTCGACATGATGGTCCTTGTTCAGTGCTGCTGCAATGCGCGAAAGCTTGCTTACAACCTGGCTTACAAGCTCGCACAGCTCAGTGGAAGGAAACAATCGAAGAGTATCGCAATACGGTGAAACGCGTGAATCTCTGCCTCACGGTTCGTTTTCGTTTGCCGAGGTCAATAAGGACTCGTCCATACGCGATGCAAGCTGCTTACCCATGGCGTCGACATGCACGCATATGGTCTTGCAGATAGTCCGGCAGTGTCTGAATCGCAATGTCTCAGCCCGGCTGATCAATCCGGTCGCGGCAGAGATCGATGAACATCTGCACAGGGCGCGTAAGCGTCGCGCCCTTGCGCGTAGCAATGCCGTAAGGCGCGCCAGTACGCGTAATCTTGATCGGCAGTATGCCGATCAATCCGCCTTGCGCGAAATATTGCGCGACGAGCACGGGAATCAGGCCAACCGCACCATCGCCTGAACGCAGCAACGCAAGGGTGGCGAACGTGGACGTGGTCTCGGTGGCGTAAGCGGGAAACGGCAAGCCTTCGTCCTCGAACACCTGCTCCAGCAGCGAACGCAGCGGGAGATGCGCCTGCGGCACAATCCACGGATTACCCGCGATGTCCTGCAAGCTGACATCCGGCTTGCGCGCGAGTTCGTGGGCGCCATCCACGACAATGCACATCTCTTCCACCGCAAGGGGAATGAAGTCGTAAGCCTCCGGATGAACGCTGACGCTCGGCCTTCCAAGCACAAGGTCGAGCGTGCGCTGGTCGAGCATGGAAAGCAGGCGCGCGCTGTTGTCCTCCCATACTTCCACGGACACATCCGGTTCCTCTTCGCGCAGCGCCCTTAGCGTGGGTGTGAGCCAACCCGGGACCGCGCCCATGACGGCGCCAATGGCAAGCGTGCCGCCCCTGCCGCGCATGATTGCGGCAAGCTCGTCGCGCAACGCGCCGACTTCCGCGCGCAGCGTGCGCGCGTGACGGATCACGCAGCGGCCGAGTTCATTGGCCACAATGCCGCGCGGTGATCGCGCGAACAGTTCGGCACCGAACATCGACTCGATTTCGCGCAGGGATTTGGTCGTGGCAGGTTGCGACAGCGACACCTGCTGCGCTGCGCGACGCAGCGAGCCGTGGTCGTCGAGCGCAATCAGCAGGGCGATGTGGCTGCCGCGCAAGCGCCTGAGGATTGCATCGATACTGGTTATCACCGATATAACTCCACAGTCTCACGTGATCGGAAGGTTTCATTATCCGTGCGCGCCGCAGCTCTCTACACTCATCCCATTCAATGAGCAGGGCATGACGGCGGGCGTTCGATCATAGCCGATCAAACGCCGCGCCACGAAACCCGCAACCGTGGAGATGAGACAGCGTGAGAAGAATTGGAATCGACGTGGGAGGCACCTTCACCGACGTTGTCATGGTGGACGATGCAAGCGGCCAGGTCTGGTCGACAAAGGTCCCGACCACACCCCGCGACCGGGTCGTCGGCGCGATGGAAGGCTACCGGCGCATCCTGGAGATATCGGGCTCGACAAGCGCGGACGTGTCGTTTCTCGGGCACGGCACGACCATGGCGACCAACATGGTCGTTGAAGGAACGGGCGCGAAGACCGCGTTGATCACCACGCGCGGCTTTCGCGACATCCTCGAATTGCGGCGTGTATCGCGGCATGACCGGGCCGATCTCTACGACCTCTTGTTCGATAACCCGCGTCCACTTGTTGAACGCCGCTGGCGCCTGGAAGTCACCGAGCGCATGACGTTCGAAGGACACATTGAAGCACCGTTGCAGCGCAGCGAACTGAACGATCTGGCCGCCATGATCCGCGACTCCGACGTGGAGGCGGTCGCAGTTTCCTTCCTGCATGCACACGTGAATCCGCAGCACGAACGCGAAGCCGTCGAGACATTGCGGCGGCTGCTGCCGGACCGGTTCATCTGTGCATCGCACGACGTCAATCCCGAAGTCATGGAGTACGAGCGCACGAGTTCGACCGTCATCAACGCCATGCTCGGGCCCGTTTGCGGGCGATACATCGAGCGTCTCGGCCACGCTCTCGGCGATCTCGGCTTCAACGGCAAGCTGCTCTTCATGCAGTCGAACGGTGGCCTCGCGAGCACGGCGGTGGTTGCGGACCGGCCTATCGTATTGCTCGAATCCGGTCCCGCCGGCGGCGTCAGCGCGGCCATTCGCAGTTGCGAAAAAAGCGGCCTGCGTAACGCGATTCTGGGCGACATGGGCGGCACCACGTTCGATGTCTCGCTCATCCGCGAGTTCCGGCCCGAATTGCGCAACAAGAGCCTGTTGCATACGTACGCGGTGCGAAGCCCGAGTATCGACATCGATTCGGTCGGCGCGGGCGGCGGCTCGATTGTATGGATCGACGCAGGCGGCGGCGTGCGCATTGGACCGGAGAGCGCGGGCGCCGATCCGGGACCGGCCTGCTACGGCCGTGGCGGGGAGCGCGCCACCGTGACGGACTGCAATCTCGTGTTGGGTTACATCGATCCGGAAAGCTTTCTTGGCGGCGAATTCAGGCTCGATGCAAAGGCCGCGTATCGTGTGGTGGAAGAACGCGTGGCGAAGCCGCTCGGCATGAGCGTGCTCGAAGCGGCGCAGACGGTGCGCTCCGTTGCCAACGCGCTGATGGCGCAAGCCATTCGCATCATGACGGTCGAGCGCGGCTACGATCCGCGCGAGTTCTCTTATATCTGCTACGGCGGCGCGGGTCCGGTCCACGCACTGGATCTCGCGCAGCAAATGGGCATTCGCCGCGTGGTGATTCCTCCGCTTCCGGGTTTGTTCAGCGCGTTCGGCATGACGGTCGCAGATCAGCAATACGACTATCAGCGCCCGGTTGAACGAGACCTCGATCATCTCGACGACACCACGCTTTTCTCGCAATTCTCCGAACTCCTCGAACTCGGTGCAACCGAGCTTCGCAGGCTCGACGTCGATCCTGAAAGCGCTCGTATCGTGCGTCTTGCGGATTGCCGCTATGCCGGGCAACCCGATGTCATCACCGTCGAAGTGCAGGGTCATGCCGAAGGCTTGTGCCACGCGCTCGCGGGCGGTTTCGAAGCGGCGCATCAACGCCTGTGGAATTTCGTGAGCGCCGACAAGCCCATCGTCGTCGCGAACCTGCGCATGCAGATCGTCACGCAAACCGGCTGGCGCGGCGGGGTTGCTCAATCCGCCAAGGCCGCGGCGTCCGGACTCAAACCGAAGGCCACGCGCGAAGTCTATTTCGATGGCGCGAAGCACGCCCTGCCCGTCTATCAGCGCAGCGCGCTTGCGGTCGGCGCGCGCGTGGAGGGGCCTGCTGTCATTGAGGAGCACAGCAGTTGCGCGGTGCTGAAAACGGCGCAGAACGCTGTTGTGGATGAAGCCCTGAACCTTGTGATCGAACTGGCGGCCTGAACATGGATATCGTTACCTACGAAATTATTCGCAGCAGTCTTTTTGCCATCGCGCGTGAAATGAAGATCGCGATGATGCGCACCGCCGGCAGCCCGCTCATGCACGCAAGCGGCGATTCGTCCGCCGCGATCTTCGACGCCGAGATGCAACTCGTGGCCCAGGGCAACGACATTCCCACGATGCTCGGCTCCGCCGTCATCTCCACGCGCGTTTCCGTTGAAGCGATCGGCCGCGAAAATCTTCGCCCCGGCGACGTGATCGTGAGCAACGACGCGTATGTGGGCGGCGGCAATCACCAGCCCGACGTGCAGTTCACGCGGCCGGTGTTCGTGGGCGAGGAGATCGTCGCGTTTGTCATGACCCGCGGCCACTGGACGGACATTGGCGGCCAGTCGCCGGGCAGTTATACGGTCACCACGTGGGATGTATTCGCAGAAGGCATCCGCATTCCGCCCGTGCGCTTGTATCGCGACGACAAGCCGGTGCGTGACGTGCTGGAAATCCTGAGCCGCAACAGCCGCAATTCGCACGAATTGCTGCTCGACATCCAGGCGCAGTACGCAGGTACGTTCGTGGGCGAGCGCCGTCTTGTCGATCTCGTCGACAAATACGGCGTCGCCGATCTGCGTGCCGCCATGAGCCAGAGCCTCGACCATTCAGAGAAGCTGATCCGCGCGGCTATCGGCAGGATTCCGAACGGAACTTACGAGGCAGAGGAATATCTCGATCCTATAGAGGCGCATGGCTGGAAGCAGGAGCGCCCGCTGCTGAAAGTCAAGATCACCGTTGCCGACGACCACGTGACGTTCGACTATACGGGCACCGGCGCGCAAGTGCGCGGCGGCATCAACTGCCCATTGTCGGTGACGTGCAACAGCACGTGGTTCACCGTCAAGGCAATCACCGACATCAGCATTCCAATCAATCAGGGTTGCTACAGGCCGGTCACGATCATCGCGCCTGAAGGAAGCGTGTTGAACTGCCAGTATCCGGCCTCGGTCGTGTCGGGTAACACCGAAACATCGCCACGCGTGATCGATCTGCTGTTGAAGGCGCTTGCGCCCGCGATTCCGGAGCGCATTGTCGGGCAGAGCAACTGTGCGTCCTGCGCCGGCATTTTCAGCGGACGCGATACGAACGCCGCGCGCGTCGAGCAAACGGGACAAGCATTCGTCACCATGCACGACGTCCACGCCGGCGGCATGGGCGCACGCGCAGACAAGGACGGCGTGAGCGGCATTCGCGTCTATGTGGGCAATGCCGGCAGCCAGTCGGTGGAGATGATCGAACGCAGCTCGCCGCTCCTGCTCGAAGAATGGTCCCTCGTGGCGGACACGGGAGGCGCTGGGCGGTATCGGGGCGGATTGACCTCGCGCCGGGTGTATCGCGTCGACTACGACGAAGCCACCTTCACCGTCTCCGGCGAACGGGGCCGCTCCGCGCCCGAAGGACATTTCGGCGGTCTTGCGGGAACCCCGTTTCTTTGCAGCGTCGAGAAAACCGATGGCACCACCACGACTGTTGCGGCCAAGGGCGGCCAGACCGTGGTCCGGCGCGGCGAGCGTGTGATCGTGCAGCCCGCGGGCAGCGGCGGTTACGGCGATCCGCTCGAGCGCGAGCGCGAACGGGTTATCGGCGACATTGCCGACGGCTACATCAGCGCGGACGCCGCGCGACGGCTGTACAACGTCGAGCCTGAAGACACGCCGGCGCTGGCTGTCGCGCATGAGTGAGGACGTTACTGTGCAAACCAGGCAGCACAAGCCCTTGCCGCTTGCCGGAATTTGCGTGGTCGAGATTGGCCACAGTCTCGCCGCGCCTTACGCGGGCATGATCCTCGGCTCGCTCGGCGCGCAGGTGATCAAGATCGAGAACGCCGGAAAAGGGGACTACGCGCGCGACTGGGGTCCTCCTTTCATCGACGGCGCCGCCGCCCTCTTCCACGCGATCAACCACGGCAAGTCGAGCATCTCGATGTCGCTGAGCAACCCGGAGGAAGCGACGTTGCTGAAGGGACTGATCGAGCGGCGCGCGGATGTCGTGCTGCAAAACCTGAGAGCAGGCGGCGTTGAAAAGTACGGTCTGGGTGCAGCGCAACTGATGGCCGACAAACCTTCGCTCGTCTACTGCAACCTCGGCGCGTTCGGCACGGTGGGACCGCTGCGCGAGAAGCCCGGCTACGATCCGCTGGTGCAGGCGCTGGGTGGATTGATGAGTTTCATGGGCGGTCCTGGTCAACCGGCGAGCCGCATTCCGGTATCGATCAACGACATGGGCACGGGACTCTGGGCCGCCGTCGGCGTGCTGGCCGCGCTCTTTCGGCGGCAATTGACCGGCGCGGGCGAACTCGTGGATGTCTCGCTATACGAAACGGCGCTTAGTTGGGGCGGCATGCAGATCGCCGATTACCTCGCCTGTGGCGCATTGCCCGGACGATGGGGTTCCGGCACCGCCGGCATCGTCCCGCATCAGGCGTTCGACTGCGCCGACGCGACCATCATGGTCGCGGTCGGCAACGACGGCCTGTTCCGCAAGCTCTGCGCGGTGCTAGGCGTTCCCGCGCTCGCCGACGATTCCCGTTTCATCACGAACGGCGCGCGCGTAAGCAATCGCGTTGCACTGATCGAATTGCTGCAGGAAGCTTTTCGCGCGAAGCCCGCGTCGTACTGGCTCGATACGCTCGATACCGCCGGCATTCCCTGCGGCCCGATACAGAGCATCGATCAGGTGGTTGGCCACGAGCAGACGCAGGCGCTCGATATCCTCAGACGTACCTCCGACGACGCGGCCACCGTGGTCGGCCTGCCCATATCGTTTGGGGGAGTGCGCCCTGACAATATTGGCCGGGCGCCGGGGCTTGGCGAACACAATCATCTGCTCGACACAACCTCTCAGGAAACACTGTGAAGATCAACGAATATCTGGGCACGGACGCCCTCACTACGTTGCAGCTCGAAGAAGTCGATTCCGATATTCTCGTTGTCCGGCTGAACCGGCCGGAAGTATCGAATGCAATCAGCACACAGATGGGACGCGAACTGATCCGCGTGTTCGGCGCCATAGAGCTCGATCCTGAGCTCTACCGATGCGTCGTCCTGACGGCGGCGGGCGAGCGTACTTTTTGTGGCGGCGCGGATCTGAAGCAACGCGAAGGCATGACCGACGAACAATTCGGCCGCCAGCATTATCTGTTCGAGCGCATGAACCGCGCGCTCACGAACTGTCCGGTCCCGCTTATCTGCGCGGCGAACGGTTCGGCGGTTGCGGGCGGACTTGAACTGATGCTGGCTTGCGACTTTGCGTACGCATCGAAGAATGCGGTGTTCGGTTTTACCGAAGTCAAGCGCGGCATCATGCCGGGCGGCGGCGGCACGCAGCAGTTGCCACGTACTATCGGCGCGCGGCGCGCGAAGGAACTCATCTTTCGCGGCGCGCGGTTTTCAGCAGAAGAAGCGCTTGCGTGGGGCGTGGTCAACAAGCTCTGCGATGCACGCGAGGTCCTGCCGGAAGCATTGAATGCAGCACGCGACATCTGCACGAGCGCGCCGCTTTCGGTGACCCAGGCAAAGAAGGCAATCGACCTTGGCATGCAGGCCGACCTTCGCACGGGGCTGTATGTGGAGATCGAAGCCTATAACCGGCTGATTCCAACCGAGGACCGGCTGGAGGGCATCAGCGCATACAACGAAAAACGGCAACCGAAGTTCAAGGGCCGATAGCCGTAACCGATAGCGGTAACAACGGCGAGCAACAAACACACACGCAGTCACGCAGCAAACTGGAACGGACGGCGTCGATCGTCCGGCCAAATACTGGAGGAGACACGCATCATGAGCCCTGTTACACCGGATACATCGGTTATGCCTTCTGCGCCGGCATATGACGCAGACCGCGCCTACGCGAAAATCACGCGCAGGCTGATCCCATTCCTGTTTCTTTGCTACGTGTTTGCGTTTCTCGATCGCATCAACATCGGGATCGCGCAACTCGACATGAAGCAGGACGTCGGCTTTAGCGACCTGACGTACAGCATTGGCGCAGGCATCTTTTTTCTCGGCTACGTACTCATGGAAGTGCCGAGCAACCTGCTCCTTGCCCGCATTGGCGTAAAGAAGACGTTCTCGCGCATCATGATTCTCTGGGGCATCGTTGCCGCGGCAACCGCGTTCGTTACCTTGCCCGTGCATCTTTACAGCGTGCGTTTCCTGCTCGGCCTGTCGGAAGCGGGTCTTTATCCCGGCGTGATTTTCTACCTGACACGCTGGTATCCGGTCGAGCGCCGCGCCAAAGTCATCGCCATCTTCACGTGCGCAACGGGCATCGCCGGTCTCTTCGGCGGCCCGATGTCCGGCTGGCTCGTCACACACATGAACGGCTTTCACGGCATGCACGGATGGCAATGGATGTTCATCGTCCAGGGATTGCCGGCAAGCGTGCTCGGCGTGGCCGCGTATTTCTATCTGGACAATAGTCCCGAAGAAGCGAAGTGGCTCACAGCGCCAGAAAAGAAGATGATCGTGGACGATCTTCGCAAGAGTTCGAGCTTCGGCAGCGGTCACGCGGAACATACCTTTGCTCGCGCCCTGCGTGATCCGCGCGTGTACCTGATGGGCTTCGTGTGGTTCTCGCAGATTGCCGGCGTGTTTGCAATCGGCTTCTGGCTGCCTACGCTGATCAAGAACTCGGGTGTATCGAATCCGCTGGCAATCGGCGGTTACTCGGCCATTCCGTACTTCGTTAGCTGGGTCGCGCTGATCCTGTTGAACCGCCACTCGGATCGCACCATGGAGCGCCGCTGGCATTGCGGTGGCGCAATGATCGCGGGCGCTATTGGTCTTGTCGCGGCGAGTCTTCTGGCAGGGAACCTCGCGTTGTCGCTGATAGCACTTTCCGTGGCGACGGCTGGCATCCTCGCCCCCAATCCGCTGATCTGGGCGATCTCCACTGATTACATCCGTGGCAGCGGCGCAGCAGGCGGCGTTGCGATCATCAATTGCGTCGGCTTGCTCGGCGGATTCGTCAGCCCGATGATCATCGGCTCGATCAAGACAATGACCGGCAGCATGGTCGGCGGACTCGGCGCAATTGCATTGCTGATGGTGATTGGATCGCTGGCGGTGATCCTGTTTGCGCCACAGACCCGCGCGATGCAGGCCAAGTCCGGCGACGAGCCCGAAGCCGACGCAGGGCATTCGGCGAACGCGGCAATCCAGTAAAGCAAACAGGAACCAATATGAACGATAGCTACGTCCAGGTCACGGAAGTCGGATTGCGTGACGGCTTGCAGATGGTCAAGACCATTCTCGGCACGGAACAGAAACTGGAATGGTGCAGACGGATGGTCGCGGCAGGTTGCGCGGACATCGAGGTAACGTCGTTCGTGCCGCCCAAGATCGTGCCGCAGTTCGCCGATTCAGACGAAGTCGCGCGCGGGGCATTGAGGATCGAAGGATTGCGTGCTTCCGCACTGGTGCCGAACCTGAAAGGCGCCCAGCGCGCTTTCGATACCGGCCTGAAGAACGTGCACTACGTTTTATCGGCGAGTAATGAGCACAACCTGAAGAACGTTCGGCGCAGCACGGCGCAATCCGTCGATGACTTCAGCAACATCGTCGCCGCACGCGACGAAACTGGACGGCGCGATATCAAGCTTGGCGCGGGTGTGGCAACGGCGTTCGGCTGCACGATTGCCGGACGTGTCGATGAAGCTCATGTCCTCAGGATCGTTGAAACGCTGCTGAAAGCGGGCGCCGATCACATTGCCATTGCGGACACGGTCGGGTATGCGAACCCGGGGCAGGTGCGCAAGATGATGCGGCAAGTGCTTGCGCTGACGGGCGACCGTTCCGTGACCTGCCACTTCCACGATACGCGCGGCCTCGGGCTTGCAAACGTGTACGCCGCGCTCGACGCCGGCGTGCGCAGTTTCGATTCGTCGCTCGGCGGACTTGGCGGTTGCCCATTCGCGCCCAATGCCACCGGCAACATCAACACTGAGGACACCGTGTTCCTGCTGGAATCCGAGGGGATGAAAACGGGCATAGATATAACCGCCCTGCTCGGCGTTCGGGAACTCGTGGCCTCGTGGTTGCCGGGGGAACCGTTCGTGGGCGCTATCGCGAGGGCGGGATTGCCGAAGACATTCGCCGAAAACACGGAGGCATACCACGCGCTTGCGTGACGCGGTGCGGCGGCGGCATCGACCGGGTTGCCGCCGCCGGAAATAGCCGAATGCAGGCTAAAGAAATCCAGTCGAAATCCACGGTATTGCAGCGACCAGAATCAAACCGAATCCCAGCGCGAGCATGTAGGCAACCATCGGTTTCATCCCGTCTTCCGGATTGATCCGGTTGATCGCGCAGGCCGTGTAATACCCCACGCCGAATGGCGGCGCGAAGAGTCCCATGCCCATCGCGAGAATGGCGATCATCGCGTAATGCACCGGGTGCACGCCGACTGTTTCAGCAATCGGGAACAACAGTGGGCCGAACAGCACGATCGCGGGAATGCCTTCGAGCAAGCTGCCGAGCACGATGAACAGCGCCATCGACGCAATCACGAACGTCGCCTTCCCGCCCGGCAATTGCCCGAAGAGACTGGCGAGATTGTCGGAGAAACCGGATTGCGTCAGGCACCACGCCATACTCGTCGCCGCGCCAATGATCAAGAGGATTGCGCCGGACAGCGCGGCCGTTCCCACGAGGATGGGCCAGACGCGCCGCACGTCGAAACGGCGGTAGATCAGCAGCCCCGCGAGCACGGTATAGACAATGCCGATCGTCGATACTTCCGTTGCAGTCGCCACGCCCTCGACCACTGCAAGGCGGATCACAAATGGCAACGCAAGCGCCGGCAGCGCGATCCAGAAACTGCGAAACACTTCGCGATGCGTGGGCCGCACGGCGGTGCTCCCCTCTTCACGCGGCGCATGGCGATGCCGCCACCAGACGAGTGCGCAGAGCATCAGTCCGACCACAAGGCCCGGCAGCAAGCCGCCTGTGAACAGCGCGCCAATCGACACACTGGTGACAGAACCAAGAATGATGAGCACCAGGCTCGGCGGAATGGTTTCGGTTTGCGCGGCGGTCGCCGAGAGCAGCGCGACAAATTCGCCGGGTTTCGTGCCGCGCGCCTTCATCTCTGGATACAGCACCGGCGCCAGCGCCGCCATGTCCGCCGACTTGGAACCGGAAATACCCGACACCAGATACATTGCGCCGACGAGCACATACGAGAGACCGCCCGGAATATGCCCCAGCAGGTTGGCGAGAAAAGCCACCAGCGCTTTCGCCATGCCGGTCATTTCCATCAACATGCCAAGGATCACGAAGAGCGGCACCGCGAGCAGCACGATCTGCGACATGCCCTGATCCATCCGGCTCGCCATCACCAGCAAAGGCAGATGCGTGGCGATGGCCAGATACCCGAACGACGCAAGGCTGAACGAGAATGCGATCGGCACGCCTGAAAACACGCACAATCCCACCACGCCGACAAAGAAGATGATGAGGTTCCAACTGCCGATTCCGAGCAGCACGGGTTGCAGCAGATAAAGGCCGAGGCCCACCGTGCCGGTCAGCGCGACAGCGGCAAGCACCGGCCGCCAATGCTCCAGCCGGGCGAGCTGGAACAGCGAACTCGCCATCATCAGGCAGATGCCCGCGGGCATTGCAGCGGCGCGCCACGCATTCGAGATATCGAGCGCCGGATCCGTCAGATTGGCTTCGTCGATCACGTAATCGAGCGTTGCCCCGCACACGAGCACGAGAAAAGCCAGTGGCGCGATCAACGCCAGTGCGCGCCAGAAAGCCTGCCACGCCGGCGGCGCCATCCGGACAAACGCGGCCATGCGCATATGTTCGTTGCGCTGGAAGGCGACGACTGCTCCCATCATTGCGAGCCACAGAAACAGCAGCGAGGCGAGCGAATCGGACCAGACCAGCGAATGATGAAACACATAACGCGACACCACGCCGATCAGAAGCAGCACGATTTCGGCCGCCACCAGCAAACCGGCGACGCCTTCGGTAATCAGCACGAGGCCACGCTCCAGCGCTCCGAACAAGTGCTGCAGCTTGAGCCGGTTCTCAGTCAAGGCAATACGCATGGCTCACCCCAGCGGACCGGTATATTTTTCGAGCAACGCCCAGGCTTGCGGGCCGAATTTTTCGCGCCATTCCGCGTAGTAACCCGCCTGCTTGAGCTTGTTGCGAAACGTCTCGCGATCGGGATTGATGATCGTGATGCCCGCCTTGGTCATCTGGTCCGGTACGGCCGCATCCACCTTCACCATGTCGTCGCGCTGCGCCAGCACGGAACGCGTGAACTCTTCCGTGATCACGGCCTGCAGATCCTTCGGCATGGCCGCCCACATGCGCTGGTTGCCGAGAATCCAGTAGCCGTCCCACATATGGTTCGTCATGCTGAGGTATTTCTGGATCTCGTACAGCTTCATTGCGTATAGAAGCGACGGGTAGTTTTCCGCGCCATCCACCACTTTCGTCTGCAAGGCCGTGTAGAGTTCGTTGATGCTGATGGGCGTCGGGCTCGCGCCGAGCGCCTTGAATTGCGATACCCACATGGGGCTGATAGGCACTCGGATCTTGAAGCCTTGCAGGTCGTCCGGCGACTTGATCGGCTTGTTGCTGATGATCTGCCGCCAGCCGCCCTGCATCATCGCCGGAATGGCGAAGAGCCCGACTTTTTCCATCTGGCCGCGCAGATAAGCGCCCACGTCGCCGTCGAGTGCCTTGAAGGCGGCGGGCGTGTCCTTGAGGCCATAGGCGAGCCCCGGCAACGCACAGGCGGGCACGAGCGGCACCGCCAGTTGCGACGAGGAAAGAAAAAAATCCAGCGAACCGCTATGAACCTGGTTGAGCATGTCGCTGCCCAACTGGCTATTCGGAAATACGTTCATTTCAACGCGTCCGTTGGTACGCGTCTTGATTCGCTCGGCGGCCTCCTTGATCCGCACGTTCATTGCATAGGCCGGCGGCGTGTCGCTGCCGATCTTGATCCGATACTCCGCCGCGCGCGCAAAGCGCGCCACCAGCGGCGCGGCAAAGAGCGCCGCGCCGCTTTTCAATACCAGACGACGAACTGGCTTGTCCATGATCCGCACCCTCCTTTACCTGCTTGTGCCGGTATGCCCGGCGATACCGCTTGTCTCCGTTATTTTTTAGCCGATGAAACTGGCTTGACGCTACGGTACTGCGTCCGCTGATTGCGCGTCCTTCACCACGCCCGGCAGCGCCACGGTTTCTCCGCTGCGAAACGCCTGATGCACCGCGTCGAGCGTGCGCATCAGCCTGATGCCTTCGTCCGCGCTGACGGAATGGTTCGGCTGCCCGGCCATGGCGAGCGCGAATTCGCGGAACTGCCGCTGGAATTCGATTGCTTCGTCGAGGTAATGACGCTTCTCGTCATCGCCTTGCGCGACCAGCAGGTCGCCGTTGAAAGTCAGTTGCGTGTCGTGCTCGACCACGGCGGTGCCGCGTTCGAACACGAGCACCTTGCGGTTCTCGACCGGCCGCTGATTGAACGACAGATGTACCGATGCAAGACGTCCGCCCGGATAGGCGAGCAGCATCATCGCTTCGTCTTCGCCAGCCCAGAAGTCGTTGTTGCGCACAGCTTCCGCGTGCACCCGCAGCGGATCGTCGCGCATCATCATCTGCACGAAATCAAGCGCATGAGGGCCGTTTAGCGCCACCACGAGGCCGCTCGCCTTGTCGGCTTCACGCCACCATTCGGCCTGCGCATCGGGCCAGTACACGCCGAGGCTGACCTGCGCGGAAATAAGCCGGCCGAACTGCGCGTGATGGTCCGACAGATAGCGGATCGCCCGGAAATGGCGTCTGCATTGCGCGACAGCAAGGATCACGCAATGCTCATGCGCGGCTGCAGCCATTTCACGCGCGTCCCCGGCGGTATCGGCCATCGGCTTTTCAACCAGGATGTGCTTGCCGGCGCGCGCTGCCTGGATAGCCACCGGCGCATGCAGATGATTGGGCAGGCAGATCACCACGGCGTCGATATCGCTGCGAGCGAGCGCCTGCTCCACGCTGTCGAGCGCGACTTGTGCGCCGTAGCGCGCCGCCGCTTCCTGCGCGAGACGGAGGTCGCTGTCCACGGTCGCAATCAACGTGGCGAGTTCCGGCTGCGACGACACCGCCGAGAGATGCGAGCGCGAAATCCGTCCGCAACCGATCACTGCAATGCCCGGCACATGGCTCATCCCTGCCTCCTGGTTCATCGTCGCAAGCTTGAGCGCGATGCGTTAAACCCTACGTTCGCCATCGCGCGAAATCGCCTTGAATTCCTTCGTTCGCTGCGTCAGCGCAATTTCCGTGGGCAGGCGCTCCATCGAACTTGCGCCATAAAAGCCGTGGCACGACGGGCATGATCTCAGTACATAAGCCGCATCTTCGGGCGTCGAGATCGGGCCGCCATGACACAGCACGATGATGTCGTCGCGCACTTGTCGCGCCGCCAGCGCCCACGCCTCGATCAGCGCCGGACAGTCCTCGAGCGCCACGCCGGTCTTCGCGCCGATCGCGCCGCCGCTCGTCAGCCCGAGATGCGCCACGATGATGTCGGCGCCTGCTTCAGCCATGGCCGCGGCGTCGTCCGCGTTGAACACATAGGGCGTGGTCAGCAAGTCCTTGCGCCGCGCCATGCGAATCATCTCCACTTCAAGCGCGTAGCTAATGCCTGTTTCCTCCAGGTTCTGCCGGAAGGTGCCATCGATCAAACCCACGGTCGGAAAATTCTGGACTCCGGAGAAACCCATCTGCGCGAGTTCGTCTAGCAAGCGGTCCATGTCGGCGAACGGATCGGTGCCGTTCACGCCGGCAAGCACCGGCGTATGTTTGACTACCGGCAAGACCTCGCGCGCCATGTCCTTGACAATGTCATTCGCGTTGCCATACGCAAGTAGCCCCGCCAGCGAGCCCCGTCCCGCCATCCGGTAGCGTCCCGAGTTGTAGATCACAATCAGGTCGATACCGCCCGCTTCCTCGCATTTGGCCGACAGGCCCGTACCCGCGCCGCCGCCGACAATCGGCTCACGCCGCGCGATCATCTCTCTATAACGTGCGAGCAACGCGGTTCTCTCGAAACGTGGCATGGCTTGTTCACCTCGTCATGTCGTGGGATCTGGACCGCGTGCCGGCGAGCCCGGCATACGCGGCGGCGGCGGCATCGGCGAAAGCGGCATCGTTGATGTGAAACGGCAGGCGCTCGATGCGCCGCATCCGCGTTGGCTGGAACGTGGCCTCTATGGCGTCGAACAATGCATGGTCGGCGCCGGGGTCGTAGAAGGGCATGCCCTCGGCGTCAATGGCCGATACACCCCGCTCCGGAATCAAGAACCTGACAGGCCCTTCGCAGCGGTTGAGCCGTTGTGCGATCCATTCGCCAATACGCCGGCACTCGTCGACCGATGTACGCATCAGCGTGACCTGCGGATTGTGCCGGTAGAAGAGGCGTTGCGCGTAACGCGCGGGCACCGTTTCAGGCGCGCCGAAGTTCACCATGTCGAGCGCGCCGCATGAAGCCACGTACGGCACTTTCGTGCGTGCAATCGCGCCGAAGCGGTCAGCAAGACAGGGAAACACGCCGCCTGCGAGAAAGTCCGCCACTTCCGTGGTGGTGAGATCGATTGCACCTTCGATCATGCCGCTATCGATCAGCTTTTCGAGCGACTGGCCGCCCGTGCCGGTCGCGTGAAAGACGAGGCACTCGTATTGCCTGTCCAACCGCTCACGCAATAAATCGACCGCGCGCGTGGTCACGCCGAACATGGTGATGCCAAGCGTTGGCTTCACTGCCAGGGTCGAGCCAGCGCTCCCGATGGATGCATCGCCCTTCACCATGCCGGCCATCGCGCTCGCTGCATTCGAGAGAATCGCGCGGCTGATGCGGTTCAGCCCCGCGATATCGACCACGGAATACATCAGCATGAGATCGCTCGTGCCCACGTAGGGCGCAACGTTGCCCGAGGCCACCGTCGATACCATGACTTTCGGCAAGCCCACCGGTTGCGCGCGCATCGCCTCGGTGACGAGCGCGGTGTTGCCCGAACCGCCCAGGCCGATCACGCCGCCTACGTCTTGCCGCCCCGCGAGGAATCGCGACAGCGCGCAGCCCATTGCCGCGATGGCCGTCCCCCGATCCACCGCATTGCTCGCCGCCGCGCCGTCCGGATGGTATCCGGCGACCGTACTTGCATCGATATCCGGCCGCACGCCGTCGCGCGGCGCACCAAGCGTACCAACGTCCACGAGCAATGCGGGCACGCCTGCCGAGAGCAGCCGTTCCCGCACGAACCCGAGTTCGGCGCCCTTCGTGTCACAGGTTCCGACAACGTACACCGTGCGCATGATGTCCTCCGCTCGATCGCGGCCAGCGGCCTAGATGGTCAGCACGCCGCCATTGACGTCGATGGTCGCGCCCGTGATGTAGCGGGCGCGTTCCGAGAGCAGAAAGACCGCGACGTCCGCGAGATCTTCCGCCGTGGTGAAACGGCCGAGCGGTATGCCGGCCAGTTGGCGCGCGCGATCATCCTGCGTGAGCAGTCCCGCAACGCGTTCGCCTTCGGTCGTGCCAGGCGCCACCGCATTGACACGCACGCCGTTAGCACCGAACTCCTTCGCCAGATGACGCGTGAGTCCGAGCACGCCCGCTTTCGCCGCGGTATAGGGCGAACCGAGCGCAGGGCTCGTCTGCCTGCCGGCGAGCGAGCTGAAGTTCAGGATCGCGCCGCCGCTGCGCTTGATCATCGAGGCAATCGCGGCCTGACAGCAGAGGAACGTGCCCTTCAGGTTCGAGTCCATCACGAGGTCGTATTCGGCTTCGGTGATGTTCAGCGTCGGCACGAGCGGCGCGTAACCGCCCGCGCAATTCACCAGCAGATCCGCGCCCCCCGCCTCTTCGTCAACGTGGTGAAAGAACGCCTTCACCTGAGTGGCGGACGTCACGTCCAGCGTCGCCGGCCTAGCGGCTTCGCCTAGCTGCTTCGCAGCCTCGCGCGAGCGCTCGCCGTCGAGATCCGGGACATACACAGTCGCGCCCTCGGCAATCAGGTAACGCGCGATGACAGTACCAATACCGCGTCCCGCACCCGTGACAACAGCGACTTTCCCCTTGAACGTGTCCATCTGCTTCTCTCCTTGATGACCGGTTGCGTAATCCTCGTCCAGGCACATGCCCGTCCGTGAGGTGGTTAGTCGAGTACCACCCCGCCATCCACCATCAATGTTTCGCCATAGACGAACGAGGCCTCGTCCGATAGCAGGAACAACACGCCTGCGGCGATTTCCTCCGGCCGGGCGAAGCGGCCCATCAGTACCGAGTTCTCGACTGTCTGGCGCTCCTGCTCGGTCATGCCCAGATGCATGTCCGTCCAGATGGGTCCGGGGCACAGGCAGTTCACGCGAATCGCACCGCGATGAACCGCGAGTTCGCGTGCGAGTGAACGTGTCAGCGTGACCACACCGCCTTTGGACGCACCGTAAGCAGACGTTGACAGGCGGCCTGCGCCACGTTTCGCCGTATCCGATGCCACCGTCACAATGCGTCCGCGTTTGTGCGGGATCATTGTGCGAAGCGCCTGCTGCACGCACAGAAAGGTGCCGCGCAGATTGATGTTCATGACGCGATCCCACTCGCTCACAGTCAGATCGAGCACGCGCGTCTTGTTCGTGATGCCGGCGCAGGTAACGATGCCGTCGAGCGCGATGCCGCTATCGCCGGCCTGCTGGAACACGCTGGCAATCGACGCCTCCGACGCCAGATCGGCGGCGACAGGCAGGCAGCGCGCGCCCAGCGCCTCGACCTCTTTCGCGGTCTGCGCGAGGCCTCCGTGGTTCGCATCCACGCAAATGGTGCTTACGCCGTGCGCGGCGAGGCCCAGCGCCACCGCGCGGCCCAAACCACCCGCGCTGCCGGTCACCATCACGCCTTGAAGATCGAAGTTCATGCGCGGGCTCCTGCGATTCTTCTGCCGGTTAGCGAGTTGTCGAACAAAGCAGTTGCCGATGCCGCCGCGCGTGCCGCAAGCGAAGCAGGATCGATGCGCGCAAAGTCCGGGTTGAATAGCTCGACGGTCCACCAGCCGTCGTACCCACGCGCGAGGAGTGCATTCACGATTGCCTGGACCGGGACCACGCCTTCGCCCGGGAAAAGACGGTCGGCGAGCATGTCGAGTTGCGCGGCTGGCTTGTCTTTTGCATCGGCGAGTTGCACGTTGAAGATCCGCTCGGGCGCGATCCGTTCGATATCGCTTACGAGCGAACCGCCCTGGTGGAACAGGAAGGTATCGATCAACACGCCGCCATTCGCCCGGTTGGCGAGGTTCACGAGTTCCGTGGCGCTTGCCAGCGTGGATATCTCCGGCGACGTTCCCATGAATTCGAGGCACAGGCGCACGCCATAGGGCCGTGCCAGATCGCACAGCGACGCGAATTCCTCGGCGGCGACCGCAAGTTCGCCCGTTTCACGCAAGGCGGGAACGGCGGTCACGTTCGCGCATTCGAACTGCTCGCAATGCCGAAGGAACGCATGCAGGCGATGCAGCAGCCGTTCGCGCGTTTCGTCAGCGCCGCCGCCGCGTTGCCGGCGGCTCACGAGCGGCAGACCGCCGTGGTATTGCCATTCGGCAAGAAACGCGGCCTCGGCGACGTGCAGGCCGTATTCGCTCAGCCAGCCACGTACCTCGTCGAATGTTCCTCCTTGCGCCAGATACTGTTCGAACTGATCGTAGCGCAAACCAATGCCCTTGAAGCCCGCATGCGCGGTGTGCTTGAATGCCTGTTCGAACGCACAGGGAGCAAGCGTCACCGGACTCAATGCAAGATCTGGATGCAAAAGGGCAGAAGGATGACTCATGACACGTCTCCCGTGCTGCGCGTCTTCGCATTAACGCCCGCCGCGCTCCTTTCACGTTTGAGAGGCTTTGCATCCCCAGCGGCCGACGGTTTCAATGCCCGCTCGGGCAACACAATCTCGTTGGTCATCAGGCGCGTGGGCAGCCTGACGATCTCCGGCCGCGAGCCATCCTGCCCGATCAGTCCAAGCAGCATGCGCACCGCGATCCGGCCAATTTGATGGGTGTCCTGAGCAATGACGGGCATTGGCGGATCGACAAGACGTGCCCAGGGCACGTCGTCAAAGCAGATCACTTCAACGTCGCTATTGCGTTGAAGGCCCAGTTCGCGCATTGCCAGCAGCACGCCTTCGGCAATCGTGTTGCTGGTGGCGAACAATGCGCCAGGCCGGTCACCGGTATCGAGCAAGGCCAGCGCCGCGGCGTAGGCCGAGTTGGCCTGAAGCCCACCGAACCGTATCCAGTCGCGCCGCACGGGAACGCGCGCGGCTTTCAAGGTCGCCTTGAAGCCGGCAATCCGTTCCCGCGACGTCATGAGTCCTCGGGAGCCTGCCAGCGCACCAATGCGCGTGTGGCCGCGTTCGAGCAGATATTGCACTGCAAGGCGCGCACCGCCTTCGTTGTCGCTCAGCACCGCGCCGCAAGCGGGTTCGTCGATCATGCGGTTGATCGCCACCAGCGGAAGCCGCTCCGGCAGATCACGCTCCATATAACCGTGATCGCCTTCCGCGGGCGCAACGATCAAGCCGTCGACACGCCGCTCCATCAGCCCCATTACCGCCTCGCGCTCACGCTCGAGATCTTCGCCGCTGTTCGCAAGAATCACGGAGTAATCATTCAGCGCCGCTTCGGCTTCAACGCCGCCGACAACCTCCGCGAAGAACAGGTTGGCCACATCCGACATCACCAGCCCGATGGTGCGCGACCGGTTCGTCCGCAGGCTGCCCGCCACGCGGTTCATCCTGAAACCAAGCTGCTGCGCCGCAGCGACAACGAGATCCCGCGTAGCAGGACTCACGCGCTCTGAGCCGTTCATCACGCGGGAAACAGTCTGGTACGACACGCCAGCCCGTCTGCCGACATCCTTTAAGGTGGGCGCGCGATTGATTTCTTCTGATTTCATTTTTTCCCGCAATGTGATCGTTCACATCCTTAATATAGCCAAGCTTCCGCGGAAGTAAACCCGTCAATGCGAACGTTCACATGGTTTACGGGTAAACCTGATTCGCGCAAACAATGGCCGATAAACAGCGCTTGTCACGCGCCGCGTCCTGGGTTGCAATCATGCGTGTCGCTACAGGAGAACAACTGAGATGGATCAGGCATCAGTCCCGGCATCGGCGGAGCGCCGCTGGCTCATTGCAGCGGCGCCGGCAATATTTCTCGTCCTGTGGTCGGCCGGCTTTCCGATCGCGAAGATCGGCCTTCGTTACGCAACGCCGCTCGCCTTCCTGTCCATCCGCTTCGCGTTGAGCGTGGCCGTGCTGCTCGTGCTGTGCGTATGGCGGCGTCCTGTCTGGCCACGCACCGCACGAGCGTGGATGCATCTGGCCGTGACCGGCTTTCTGGTTCAGGTGATGTACTTCGGCTTGAGCTATCTGTCGTTGACAGCGAGCCTTTCGTCAACCGTTCTTGCTCTCGTGGTGTCGTTGCAGCCGATCATTGTCGGCGTGCTCGCACCCGTGCTGGTTGCCGAACGCGTCAGCGCCCGCAAGTGGATTGGGCTGGTACTCGGCCTGGCCGGCGCGGCCGGTGTGATCGCGGCGCGCGGCCATGTGGAAGTCCAGTCATTGAGCGCGTTGCTTCTGGCGGCCGGCGCGCTCGCCGGCATGACCGCCGCAATGCTTTACGAGAAGCGCTTCGGTACGCGCCAGGACCCGCTGAGCGCGAATCTGATCCAGTACGCCATTGGTTTTGCGATTTGCGCGCCTTTGTCCGTCTCGTTCGAAACGATGCACGTTCAATGGACCGGCGCGTTCGTCGCCACGCTCCTGTACCTCGTGATCGGCAACTCGCTGATCGCCATCACGCTGCTGCTTGCCATGACGCGCGCGGGCAAGGTGTCGCAAGTAGCGTCCCTGTTCTTCTTCGTGCCGCCAGGGGCTGCGTTGATGTCCTACGCAATGCTGGGCGAAGTTTTACCCTCAACGGCGTGGTGGGCGATGGCAGTCGCAATAGTAGGCGTCGCGATTGCAACCGCAGGGCGGCCGTGATCAGGCGCTGCCGCCAACGCGCGCGGCCAGTCGCTGCTGCCTCAAGATCTTGACGAAGTTCAGCACGGTCGCCGATTTTTCGCGTGGTCTATGAACCAGCGCAATGCCAGTCGAAAGTGGCTTGCCCTGCAGTTCGTGATACGACACTCCTTCGACCTGGATCTGCCGGATCGACGCGGGAACCACCGCAACGCCGAACCCCGCCGCAACAAGATTGGCTGCCGACGATATTTGTGGCGACTCCATGCTGATCGAGGGAGCGAAGCCCGCTTCGCGGCAGGCGCTGATGATCGAGTCGTATAGATCAGGACCGATTGGGCGTGGAAAGAGAATGAACGGATCATCGGCAAGGTTCGCCAGATCGACGCGCCGCCGCAGGTTCAAGCGATGGTTCGCCGGCAGTACCGCCAGCATGGCTTCGTCGGCCAGCGGTTCGACGATCAAGTCCCGGCAGTTGAGCGGCATGCGCACGAGGGCAGCGTCGAGTTGCCGCTCGGCGACCTTGTCGAGCAAGGCCGCGCTATTGCTTTCTTCGCAACTGATCGCGACGCGCTCATATGCATGCCGATAGTGCTGCATCGTCGTCGCCACCATTGGATGAAATACCGTGGAACCCGCGAACCCGAGCGACAGCCGGCCCGTCTCGCCGCGTCCCGCATTCTGCACATCCACAAACGCCTGCTGCGCGTCATCCACGATCCGCCGCGCGCTCGCGCGAAAGAGCCGTCCCGCTTCAGTCAGTTCCACGCGGCGCGGATGCCGGATGAATAGACGTGTGCCGATTTCCCGCTCGAGCTTCAGGATCTGCTGACTCAAGGGCGGCTGGGCAATCCCGAGATGCGCGGCTGCATCGGTGAAATGCAGATGCTCCGCGACGGCAAGGAAATAGCGTAACTGACGAAATTCCATATCTTTTTCGTCTCCAAAATGTGTTCGCAAGATATTGGACGAATGACCGCGCTGATTTTAACCTTTGAGTCAACCCGATGCGCTGAAACGCCGCAGCCAGGTCGGTTGGAGATAGCGGCAGCGGATCACGTCCAACTTTTCTCAGGAGATTCCAATGTCAACAGCACGCGCACCACTGGCAACACTCCCGGCCGACGCGGCCAGCAAGTTGATCGCGACATTGCGCGGCATTGTCGGCAAGAAGCACACGCTGACCGATGAAGGCGCAACCCGCCGCTACCGCACAGGCTTTCGTTTTGGCGCCGGCAAGGCGCTGGCGGTGGTGCGTCCCGGGACGATCGCCGAACAATGGAACGTGCTGCAGGCGTGCATCGCGTCGAATGTGATCGTCATCACGCAGGCGTCTAACACAGGGCTCACGGGCGGCTCGACGCCCGATGGCAACGACTATGACCGGGACATCGTGATCGTCAGCACGAGCCGCATGAAGAACGTGTACGTCATCAATGACGGTACGCAGGTGGTCTGCCTGCCAGGCGCAACCCTCGACCAGTTGGAAAAAACGCTGAAGCCGCTTGGCCGCGAACCGCATTCGGTGATCGGCTCGAGTTGCATCGGCGCGTCGGTTTTCGGTGGTGTGTGCAACAACTCGGGCGGCGCGTTGGTGCATCGCGGCCCGGCGTATACGGAGATGGCTTTGTTTGGGCAAGTCGATGCAACCGGCAAACTGAATCTCGTCAACCATCTGGGAATCGAGCTCGGCGAATTGCCCGGCGACATGCTTGGACGGCTCGACCGAGGCGAGTTTTCAGACGTCGATATCCGGCATGACGCGGGCGCGGGATCGGACCATGGTTATGCAGCTCATGTGCGCGAGATCGATGCCGAGACGCCCGCGCGATTCAACGCGGACCCGCAGCGGCTCCATGAAGCGTCCGGCTCGGCCGGCAAGGTGATGGTGTTCGCAGTCAGGCTCGACACGTTTCCAATCGATCAGGACGCAAAGGTCTTTTATATCGGCACGAACCGGCCCGACGAACTGACTGAGATCCGCCGTCACGCGCTTCATGAGTTCAAGCACCTGCCGATCTCGGGCGAATATCTTCATCGCGACGCCTTCGATATTGCGGAGGAGTACGGCAAGGATACCTTCCTCGCAATCAATTATCTCGGCACGTCCAGGCTGCCCGCGCTGTTCGGACTGAAAAGCCGTTTCGATGCACTGTTCGACCGCATCGGATTTGCCCCTTCGCACTTCACCGACCGCGTGTTGCAGGCTGCGAGTCGGCTGTTTCCAAGCCATCTGCCGGCGCGCATGAAGCAGTATCGCGACAAGTACGAACATCACCTAATGTTGAAAGTGGCGGCCGAAAGTGTCGAAGAAACGCGTGCCTTTCTCTCAAGCTACTTTGAGAACGCCACGGGCGGCTTTTTCGAATGTACCGACGAAGAAGGCCGGAAAGCATTCCTGCACCGTTTCGCCGCTGCTGGCGCAGCGGTCCGTTACCGGGCCGTGCATACGCGGGAAGTGGAGGACATTGTTGCGCTCGATATTGCGCTGCGTCGCAACGATCGCGACTGGATCGAGACCTTGCCGCCCGAGATTGAAGAGACGATTGCAATCAAGCTGTATTACGGCCACTTCCTCTGCCATGTCTTCCATCAGGATTACATCGTGAAGAAGGGAAACGATTGCCTTGAAGTCGAACACAGGATGTGGACTCTGCTGGATGATCGCGGCGCCGAATATCCGGCGGAGCACAATGTGGGTCACCTGTACCACGCGAAACCCCAGCTCGCCGCGTTTTACAAGCAGCTTGATCCTTGCAACTGCTTCAACCCGGGGATCGGGCAAACGTCGAAGTTCGCGAAGTACCGCGAGGCCGCGCTCTAGGTTCATCTAAAAAATGGAGAAGTCGCGGACCACAGGCTCAATTGCGCGATTCACGCAAGGTCACGCGCAGGAAATCGCGCAGCGAATCGCCGTGATGCGGAAAGCCCCTGTCCCTGGCCCAGATGATGCCGACATCCATTGTCGGCACCGCATTCACAACGGGCCTTCGCACAATGCGGCCGCCTTCCAGCGACCACGGGCGGTAGACCAGGTCCGACAGGATCGTCACGCCCACACCCTGCGCCACCATGCTTCGGATTCCTTCAATCGACTTGCTCTGGAAGGCTACCGGCGGCGTCAATCCCCAATGCGCCCAATAGCGATGCGCCGTATTCACATGCTCGTCCATGTCGAGCAGCAGGAAGTCATGATGTGCGACATCGGCGAGTGATGCGCTCTCCAGCGCGGCGAGCGGATGATCGGGCGCGACCCACAAATGCCGCGCCGAACGCAGCAGCGTTTCGCCCTCTATATCTTCGCGAAGCGCCGCATTCGAAACCAGCACAATGCCCAGATCAAGCTGCCCTT
Organism: Caballeronia sordidicola; assembly: GCF_001544455.2. Lineage (GTDB taxonomy): Bacteria > Pseudomonadota > Gammaproteobacteria > Burkholderiales > Burkholderiaceae > Caballeronia > Caballeronia sordidicola. The sequence continues at coordinate 251,254 of NZ_FCOC02000006.1, read as the reverse complement.
CAACAATAGCCTGCTCCACCTCGACGCGTTCGCGTTCGAACAGCACCAGCGACAGATCCGGAAATCGCCGCTTGAGCGCAAGCTGCAGCGTTGGCATCAAATAAGCCGAAATCGTGTCCGTCACGCCAATGCGCAGCGTGCCCGACAACCCGTCGGGCCGCTCGCGCATGTCGTCGGCGGCATGGCGGGCGGCGGCATCGATTTGCTGCGCGTGACGCAGGAAGCGCTCGCCAGCGTCGCTTAAACGCAAGCCTTTTGAATGCCGGATAAACAACTCGGCACCAAGCGCTTCTTCCAGGCTCTTGAGCGCGATGGTCATCGACGATTGCGAAATATTGCAGCGCAAAGCTGCCTTCGAGATCTGCCCGGTCTCGGCCGTCGCAATGAAATACCGTATTTGCCGCAGCGTGAAGTCCATTGATTTTGCCAATATCGCAAGTTCTTAATTTTGAATTATCAATATTATTTTGGCCACCCTAGGATCGATTTTCAGCACCCGTCAACGCATTCCCTCCGATGAAATCGATAGAAACACCGGGCTACTGCACCTTGTGCCGTTCACGGTGCGGCACCCTCAATACAGTTCGCGACGGGCAACTGGTCAGCGTACGCCCCGATCCGTCGCATCCGACAGGCTCGGCCATGTGCATGAAGGGGCGCGCCGCGCCGGAGCTCGTCCATAGTCCGCACCGTCTGAAATATCCGCTTCGGCGCACGAACCCGAAGCACGCCGCCGATCCGGGCTGGCAACGCATTTCGTGGGACGAGGCGCTCAGCGAAGTCAGCGAGCGCCTGAGCGCGATCCGGCGCGAAAGCGGCGCGGAGTCCGTCGTGTTCGCCATTACCACGCCAAGCGGCACGCCGTTGTCGGACAGCATCGACTGGATCGAGCGGTTCGTGCGTTTGTATGGCAGTCCGAATATTTGCTATGCCACGGAGATTTGCAACTGGCACAAGGACTTTGCGCACGCGTTCACGTTTGGCTGCGGCATGCCGACGCCCGACATGGAACACGCCGATCTCATCATGTTGTGGGGCCACAATCCGGCGGCGGCGTGGCTTGCGCAGGCGAACGCTGTGGGCGCCGGCCGCGCCAACGGCGCGAAGCTGCTTGTGGTCGACCCGCGTCCGACCGGGCTCGCGCAGCAGGCGGAGGTATGGCTGCGCGTGCGCCCCGGCACCGACGCCGCGCTTGCCCTCGGCCTGATCCACCTGCTGATCCGGGACGGCCAATACGACGAATCCTTCGTGCGGCGCTGGACCAATGGCCCGGTTCTCGTGCGCGAGGACAATGGCGCGTTCCTGCGCGAACGTGACGTGGATGCAAACGCGTCCGATAACCGCGTGCTGACGTGGGGCACAGCAGGCCTGAGCACTGGAACGCAGGGCGCGCTGCGCGGCACATTCGATATAGACACCGCTGACGGCCGCATTCGCTGTCACCCGGCGTTCGAATTGCTCGAGCGCGAAGCCGCGATATATACGCCCGCGCATGTGTCGGAACTCACGAGCATTCCGGCTGAGACCATTATTGCGGCGGCGCGGCTGATCGGGTCGTCGAAAAGGATTGCGTATCACGCGTGGTCAGGCGTTGGACAGCATACCAACGCAACGCAGACCGAACGCGCCATGGCCGTCTTGTACGCGCTGACCGGTTGCTTCGATAAAACCGGCGGCAATCGCCTGTATCCGAAGCTTCCCGTGAATGCGATCAGCGACCTCGCGCAACTCGCACCCGAGCAGCGCAAGAAGGCGCTCGGGCTTGCCGAGCGTCCGCTGGGGCCGCCCGCGCACGGCTGGGTGACCGCGCGCGATACGTATCGCGCCATTCTGGAAGGCGAGCCGTATCCGGTGCGCGCAATGTTCGGTTTTGGCGCAAATCCACTCGCATCGCAGGCCGATATTTCAACGGCGCGCCGCGCGCTGGAAGCGCTCGAATTTCACGTGCATTGCGATCTGTTCGAAACACCCACGGCACGCTACGCCGACATCCTGTTGCCGGTCGGCACGCCGTGGGAACGCGAGGGCTTGCGCGTGGGCTTCGAATTGAACGCGGCGTCGCAAACGCATGTGCAACTGCGCCGCCGCTTTGTCGAGCCACGAGACGAAGCGCGCTCGGACAACGAGATTGTCTTTGACCTTGCTTGCCGGCTCGGCATGCAACGCGACTTCTTCGACGGCTCTCTCGAAGCCGGATGGAATCACATGCTCGCGCCGCTCGGGGTTACGGTCGCGCAGCTTCGCGAGCAGCCCGGTGGTATCAGCATGCCCTTGCCCGAGCGTGAAAAGCATTATGAAACCACGGGTTTCGCGACCGAAACCGGGCGCGTTGAACTGTATTCGGCGTTGCTGCACCGGCACGGCCAAGCGCCGCTGCCGAGGTTCGTCAGACCAGCCGAGGAGAACCTCGCGGGAAGCCGTTTTCCCTTCGTTCTGTCCTCGGCGAAGAACGGCCATTTTTGCCACAGCCAGCATCGCTCGCTCGTGTCGCTCAGGAAACGCTCGCCGCAGCCCATGCTCGATATCGCCACGGGCATTGCACAGGCGCGCCAGATCGCGGACGGTGATCCGGTGATCGTCACCACGCGCAACGGTATCGCGCGCTTCATCGCACGCCGGGTCGATGCATTGCAACCGGATACCGTTGTCGCGGAATTCGGCTGGTGGCAAGCCTGTCCCGAGATTGGCGCACCCGGCTTTACGCTCGACGGACCGGGCAACAGCCATTACAACGGCCTGATCTCGTCGGACCATGCGGACCCGACAAGCGGCTCCGTGCCGCTGCGGTCGTTTCGCTGCGACATCGCGCGCGATCCGCTATTTGATATCGCGCGCCGTGGCTGGACCGGATGGCGTCCGTTCATCGTGAGCAACACCCAGCCGATCGCCGATGGTGTCATCGGCCTGGATCTCACGCCCGCCGATCACGGCGGCTTGCCCGATTTCCAGCCGGGCCAGCATGTGTCCATCCGCGTCGATCCCGGACATGGCGGGGAGCCGCTTGCACGCGCTTATTCGCTGACGGGGCCTGCGCGGCTAAAGTCGCGAACGCATTACAGCATCGCGGTCAGGCATCAGCGCGGCGTTGACGATACCGGCGCGGAGTGGCATGGCGCGCTTTCGTCGCATCTGCACAGGCGCATTGAACGCGGCGCGCAGGTGGAATTGCGTGCGCCCGCCGGCCGCTTCACCTTGCCCCTGCAGTCGCCACAACCGGTCGTGCTGATCGCGGGCGGGATCGGCATTACGCCTTTCATCAGCCAGCTCGAAACACTTGTATTGATGGACGCGGCGCCGCCGAAAATCGAATTGCATTACGCAAACCGGGGCAGCGCGACACATGCGTTCAAGGCGCGCCTTGCGGCATTGCGCGCCGAACTGCCGCAACTGGACGTCATTGATTACTACGGCGGCGCACGGATCACCGACGCCGTGGTGACCGACGAGCACATCAGGCTGCGCGCGCGCGTCTACATGTGCGGACCCGCGCCAATGATGCACGCCGTGCGCACCGGCCTTATTGCGCGTGGCATGCCGGGCTTCGACATATTCCACGAGGAGTTCCGCTCGCCGCCGCGTGCCCTTCCCGCAGGTGAGCGCACGCATACCGTCACGTTTCGACGCAGCGGCCGCGTGGCGCAGTGGCAGCCGGTATCCGGAACGCTGCTGGAGTTTGCCGAAAAACTGGGCATCGCGATGCCAAGCGGTTGCCGCGTCGGGCAATGCGAAAGCTGCGCCGTTCGCCTGATCAAGGGCGACGCGGCGCACCTTAACGGCGAAGCGCCTGACGAACCCGGCATGTTGCTCGGTTGCCAGGCCATTCCCGTTTCCGATCTGGAAATCGATGCATGAGCACGCCTCGAAATCCCATGACGCCATTTCCACGATTACTACCACTACCACGCCCAAGCGAGAACCCATGAAAAACACGACCACGCTCGAAAGAACCGCGCCGCCCTCCGGGAGCGGCTTCCTTGAACGCGTTGCCATTGCTGTTGCGCGCTGGTCGGAACGCTGGTTCCCCGATGCCTACGTTTTCGCGGCCATCGCGGTAGCCGCCGTGGCGCTCGGGGCACTCGCCATCGGCGCGCCTGCAACCCAGGTTGCGCAGACGTTCGGCGATGGTTTCTGGAGCCTGATTCCCTTCACCATGCAAATGGCGATGATCGCGATTACCGGCTACGTGGTCGCCGTTTCCACGCCGGCGTCGAGACTCATCGCGATGCTTACCCGCCTGCCGCGCTCGGGGCGCGCCGCGATCACGTTCGTCGCGCTGGTCAGCATTGTCCTGTCGATGTTCAACTGGGCGATCAGCCTGATCTTCAGCGGCCTGCTCGCGCGGGCGCTGGCACGCCGCGGCGATCTCGCCATGGACTATCGCGCGGCCGGCGCAGCGGCGTATCTCGGCATGGGCGCAACCTGGGCGCTCGGCCTGAGTTCGGCCGCCGCGCAACTGCAGGCGAATCCGGCGAGCCTGCCCAAGGCGATCAGCGACATCACGGGCGTGCTGCCCTTCTCGCAGACCATTTTCCTGCCGCAATCGATGCTCATGGCCGCGGCGCTCGCGGTCGTCTCGCTCGCCATTGCGTGGTTCTCGTCGCCGCGCGACGAACGCGTGGTGAGCGCGGCGGATCTGGGCGTGGACCTGTCCGAAGCGCCCATGCAAGCCGCACGCGCCCAACGTCCGGGCGACTGGCTCGAACACAGTCCGCTGCTGACCATCGTACTGGTGGCGCTGGGTGCTGGATGGCTCGTTCATGAATTCTCGAGCAAGGACCCGCTCCTCGCCATCTCGAACCTCAACACCTACAACTTCCTGTTCCTGATGCTCGGCATGTTGCTGCACTGGCGGCCGTATCGGTTCCTGCAGGCGGTGAAAGCGTCGGTGCCTTCGGTGGCGGGCGTGCTGATCCAGTTTCCGTTATACGGCGGTATCGCGTTCATGCTGACGAAGGCGGCGGCCCCCGGCGGCGAGGCGCTTTCGCATGTGCTCGCGGCGTTCTTTGTTTCAGTGTCGTCGCACATGTCGTTTCCGGCCGTAATGGGCGCGTACTCCGCCATCCTGGGATTTTTCGTGCCGTCGGGCGGCGGCAAGTGGATTATTGAAGCGCCGTATGTGATGCAGGCGGCGAGCGACCTGCGCGTGCATCTTGGCTGGGCCGTGCAGGTGTACAACGCGGCCGAGGCATTGCCGAACCTGATCAATCCGTTCTGGATGCTGCCGCTGCTCGGCGTGCTCGGATTGCGCGCGCGGGATATCGTGGGATTCACGTTCACGCAGTTGATCGTCCATGTGCCGCTCGTCTTGATTCTTCTGACCGTGCTCGCCGGTACGCTCGAATTCGTGCCGCGGACAATGTAACTGTGGAAAAAGCGCGAGTCCGTTGAATCGCGCTCGAGTCAATGCGACACCGCTGGACCGGCGCCCGGGCCAATTCCGATTTTTCAGTCGGAATGCGAACCCAGGACACGCGACAGATCCAGCGCGTCATAGGGCTTTCGCAGAATGCGAGCCGTTGGCAGCATCGTGCGCTGTTCCGGGCTCAGGACAATGTCGTACCCGGACGCGACGACAATGCGCAACTGGCGGAAGCGGCTGCTGGCGTTGATCGCCAGGTCAATACCGGAAATATCCGGCAATCCGATGTCGACAATCAGCACGTCGACTGGTTGTGCTTCCAGGACGCTCATTGCCGCGGCGCCGTTGGCAGCTTGCAAGGGAGCGATTCCAAGACGGTTCAACATTTCTATCGTTCCGGCGCGCACCAGATCGTCGTCTTCTACGAGCAGTACCTGCTGCGAGGCGAACGCCGCGGGCAAATGGGCGGTTGCAGGTTTAGCCGCAGAGAGCGCCGCAGCCGCCGCCTCGCGTTGCTCCTGGTTGCGCAGCACATGACGAATCTTGCGGGCTAGCGCTTCACGCGAATAGGGCTTGCTCAGCAACTCGACGCCCGGGTCGAGCTTGCCCCCATGCACTATCGCGTTTTGCGTGTAGCCGGACGTGAAGAGGACGCCAATACTTGGAAGCCGCTCACGAGCCTTGCGTGCCAGCTCCGGACTGCTCAAGCTGCCCGGCATGACCACGTCGGTGAACAGCAGATCGATAGGCACGCCACTCTCGATGATCGCCAGCGCGCTCATTGCGTCCTTGGCTAGGAGTATCCGGTAGCCGAGATTGGACAAGAGTTCCACGACCGTGCGGCGCACGTCCTCGTCGTCTTCCGCAACAAGGATCGTTTCGCTGCCGCCGGTGACCGGCCCTGCGTCTATCTCGACGACGGTGTCTTCTTCCTGCAGGGCCCGCGGCAGGTAGATTCGCACCGTTGTGCCGTGACCCACTTCGCTATAAAGCTTGAGATGGCCGCCCGATTGCTTGACGAAGCCATATACCATGCTCAATCCGAGGCCCGTGCCCTGACCTTCCGGCTTGGTCGTGAAGAAAGGTTCGAGCACCCGTTCCATCAAGTCCGGCGCTATGCCCGAACCCGTATCGGTGACCGCGACCATCACGTACTGGCCCGTCTCCGCGCCGGGGTTGCTCCGGACATAATTGTCGTCCAGCGCGGCGTTGCCCGCCTCGATGGTCAGGCGCCCATGTCCCTGCATTGCGTCACGTCCGTTGATCGCGAGATTCAAGATGGCGTGTTCCACTTGATACGGATCGACAAACGTATTCCACAATCCCCCCGAAACAACGGTCTCCACCTGTATGCCGTCACCGAGGGCGCGTCTGAACATGTCGTCGAGATTGCGTATGAAGCGGCCAAGGTTCACCACCTTTGGCGCGAGCGGCTGGCGCCGGCCGAAAGCCAGCAGTTGGGCAGCGAGCTTGGCGCCGCGTGTCACGCCCGCCAGTGCGTTGCGCACGCGCTGCTCGGGTCTGCCCATTCCCGCAACGTCTTGCGCGAGGAGTTGCAAATTTCCGCTGATCACCTGCAAGAGGTTGTTGAAATCGTGTGCGACACCGCCTGTAAGGCGTCCGATCGCTTCCATTTTCTGCGACTGGGCCAATGCCGCATTGGCGCGTTCCAAAGCTTCGGCCGCATGCTTGCGCTCGGTGATATCGCGCGTGACCTTGGCGAACCCGATGTGCCGGCCGGTTCCATCGCGGATGATGTCAACGACAGCATGCGCCCAAAAGGTGCTCCCGTCCTTCCGTACGCGCCAGCCCTCATGTTCGAACCGGCCGTCTCGCTTGGCCGCGGCGAGTGCGCGGGCCGGCAATCCGCTGGCGCGGTCGGCCTCTGTATAAAACCGCTCGAAATGCGTGCCGATAACTTCCTTGTCCGTATAGCCTTTGATGCGCGCCGCGCCTGCGTTCCAGTTCGTGACCTCGCCGGTTGGGGAAAGCATGTAGATGGCATAGTCGGTCACGCCCTGAACGAGCAGCCGGAACTGTTCCTCGCTCACGCGCAACGCCTCGTGGGCCGCCTTGCGTTCGGTAATGTCCCGGGTAATCTTGGCGAAGCCGACAAACGTACCCGTCGCGTCGATAATCCGGTCAACGACGACACTAGCCCAAAAGCGTGAGCCGTCTTTACGCACACGCCATCCCTCACCCTCGAATCTCCCGTCGGCCTGCGCTGTGCTGAGCGCGAGTGCCGGCTTTCCCGCGACCCGGTCCTCTTCCGTATAGAAGACCGAGAAGTGTTGCCCGAGGATCTCGTCCTTCTCGTACCCCTTGAACCGCCGCGCGCCCGTATTCCAGCTGACCACGTGGCCGGTTGGATCCAGCATATAGATTGCATAGTCACTGACGCTCGTCACGAGCAGTTCGTAGCGATGTTCGCTGTTGACATCGCCGAGGCTGCCGCTGGTATTTAAGGTCATATTCGTGGACGCACTTGCAGCGGTTGGAAACAAAGCGAAAGAAATGTTGCCGGGTGGACAATAGTTGGAAAAGTAGTATAGGGCATGCACACGTCAATTGCCGGCGCGCTGCGTCATCGGGCAACAAGGGTAATACAGGCGATGTTTGTAAAGTGCGAACCGGCCACGCAAGTTGCAAGACGAGCAAGATCGCGATTCTCGCGGAAATGAGAGAGCGGCCAAGGCGAGCGCAATGAAGTCGCTCAAAGTCGCGAACTGGCCTGATGACCGGTCCAGCGGATCTAGCAGGTCTGGCGCGATGCAAGACCGGAGAATCGTCGTCCCGCGAATCGAAGCGCCAGGAACGCGCTGAATTGAACCAGGCCGTTACAACACGAAAGATCCTGGGTCCGAATCGGGATTTTTGAGATTGTCCCATATAATCACATGCCGCAAAACATCCGTGAATAGCGATTAGGAGAAACACTTGAGCAAGCGCGCTGGTTTAAGCGAAGTTTTAGTCAAAGACGAAGCAAAAATACTTACAACGTGGATCGCCGAGCAACTTTCGGGTGGTGCGCGGCAGGACCTGCTGTCGGAGGCTGACGTCAAGGAAGCTTCGCGCGCATTTTTGTCGATATTCGCGAACGCGGTCAAAAATGACTACGACGAGGAAATGACCGGGGCTGAGTGGAACGACGTGCGGAGTCACCTGGCGAAGTTATCGCGCGAGCGCGTCGTGCAGGGTTTCTCTCCGGAAGAAACTGCAACCTTCGTTTTTTCGCTTAAGAAGCCGTTGTTCGAGGGTCTTCGCCAATCCGGAGCGGACGCGGACAGTCTCAACTCGGAATTCTGGAAACTGACGCAAGTGCTGGACAAGCTCGGCCTGGTCACCGTGTCCGAGTACCAGAAAAGCCGCCAGCAAATCATAGAACGGCAGCAGCAGGAACTGCTCGACCTCACCACACCGGTCGTCAAGCTGTGGGATTCAATCGTCGCGCTTCCGCTTATTGGCACGCTCGACAGCGAACGCACTCAGGTCGTCATGGAGAGCCTGCTTGATTCAATAGTGGAAAACGAAGCCGCGATCGCGATCATCGACATCACTGGCGTGCCGACCGTCGACACACTGGTCGCGCAGCATTTGCTCAAGACCGTCGCGGCCGCTCGCCTGATGGGCGCCGAGTGCATCATCAGCGGCATCCGCCCGCAAATTGCACAAACGATCGTACATCTGGGCGTGGATCTGGGGGACGTCGTGACCAAAGCCACGCTAGCTGAAGCGCTGAAGATCGCGCTGCGCCGGGTCGGCTTGACAGTAAGCAAGCTCGGCAGCGCCAGAACGGGCGAATAGGTATGGAGCAAATTCCGGTTCTGAAGCTTGGCGATTTTCTGCTTGTATCGATCCAGGTCGAACTCCATGACGAGCTGGTATTGAATCTTCAGGACGACCTGACTTCGCGCATAGAGCAGACGCGCGCGCGGGGCGTACTGATCGATATCTCGGCGCTCGAGATTGTCGACTCGTTCATTGGCCGGACGCTCGGACACATCGCCGCCATGGCGCGCGTGCTCGACGCAGCCACGGTACTGGTGGGCATGCGGCCGGCCGTGGCGATCACGCTGGTCGAGCTCGGGATGTCGCTGAAAGGGATCCGCACGGCGCTCGATGTCGACAAGGGCATGGCGCTGCTGCGCCAGTCGCTCGATGACGCGGCGGATCAAACGGGAGAACCCTCATAGTTGCGCTGAGCCCCGCCGTTCTGGAAATTCGCACGTCCGATCAAGTCAACGGCGCGCGCAAATTCATCCAGGAACTCGCGACGAAGATGGCATTCGGCACGCTGGAGCGGACCAAGTTCGTGACGGCGGCGAGCGAGCTCGCGCGAAACACGCTGGTCCACGGCAAGGGGGGCACGGTCACGATCATCGAGGTCGAGCACAATGGACGCACCGGCATCAAGCTCGTATTCACGGATCAAGGTCCGGGGATTGCTGATATTGACCGGGCGCTGGAGGACGGTTACAGCACGGCTAAAAGCATGGGATTGGGACTGGGCGGCGCGCGGCGCCTTGTCAACGATTTCGAAATTACGTCGACCGTCAACGGCGGGACAACAGTGAGCATTACTCAATGGAAGCGGCGCTGAGTCTCACCGATCAAAGCGGCGTATCCGAGGCGCGCCGCGCGGCGATCAAGCTCGCTCAGAACCTTGGGTTTGCAGAGCGCTATCAGGCCGACGCCGCGCTGGTCGTCACCGAAGCGGCGACCAACATCATCAAGTACGCGGATCGCGGCGAAATTCTGCTGCGACGCTATGCAGACGGCGAGACGCTTGGCATTGAACTGCTCGCGCTCGACCGCGGGCCAGGCATCGCGAACCTCGATACAGCCCGGCGCGACGGATTTTCGACCGGCGGCAGTCTCGGTGCGGGACTTGGCACCATGTCGCGGCAATCGCACCTGTTCGATGTTTATTCGGTTGCCGGCGCCGGCACCGCAGTGCTTGCCCGAATACAGAACGGACGCTCTGCGACAGCCGGCGCCTCGCGCTATTCGATCGGCGCCCGATCCACACCCAAGGCGGGCCAGGAAGTCTGCGGCGACGCATGGGCCGTCGAGGAACAGGAAGGCCAGTTGCGCGCCGTCGTGCTCGATGGCCTTGGACATGGACCGCTTGCTTCGGACGCATCCCAGCGGGCCGTCGAAATCTTTCGCCAATCCGGCAAGGCCGATTCTCCCGGCAGCATTCTTCGCAGCGCACACCAGGGCCTGAAGGCGACTCGCGGCGCAGTGATGGCGGTTGCGCAAATCGATACCGCCGCCGGCGTGGTCAAGTTCGCGGGCGTTGGCAATATTGTCGGCATTGTCGCGTCGGGCGAATCGAGCCAGCACCTGCTGTCGACCGACGGCACCGTTGGCTACAACATGCGTCTGGTGCGCGAGGCCGAGGTGACCTGGACCGCTCGCAGCGCGATGATCCTCACTACCGACGGCCTTTCGACGCGCTGGAATCTCACCCGGCATCCCGGTTTGATTCAACATCATCCGAGCCTGATTGCCGCCGTGCTGCATCGCGACTTCGCGCGTGATCTGGACGATGCCACCGTCGTCGTCATCAAGGCGGCTTGACCCATGCTTCATCGAATCCTTTCCACGCCGATCAGCAGCAATCTCAGCCTTGTCGCGATCCGCGACCGGTCGCGTCAGGTAGGCGAACTGTTCGGTCTCGACAATCTGCAACGCACGCGTTTCATCACCGCCATTTCGGAGATTGCGCGCAATGCGGTCCAGTTCGCCGGAGGCGGCACGCTGACCTTTCTTGTTGGCGACGCCAGCGAGGCGATCAACATGCAATGCGTGGTCGCGCAGATCACGGATAAAGGTCCGGGCATTGCAAATCTCGATGAACTCCTGGCTGATGCGGCTTACCGCGGAAAGTCATCGGGCATCGGCATTCCTGGCAGCCGGCGCATGGCCGATGGCTTCTTCATCACGTCCGGGCCGGGTCAGGGCACGACGGTATCGCTGGAAATGCTGCTTCCCCGCGATACTGCGCGCCTGACGACCACGCAGTTGAACGGACTGGTCGAGCAACTGATGCGCAGGAAAGCGCAGACGCCCGTTGAGGAACTGGAACGGCAAAACCGCGACATGCTGCTCGCGCTTGAGGAACTGCGGCGCAACAAGGCTGAACTCGAGGACGCGGACGCGCGCAAGAACGAATTTCTCGCCATGCTTGCGCACGAACTGCGCAATCCCCTGTCCGCGATTTCCTTGTCGCTCGAAGTGGCGCAGCGTTCCACGGAACCCGTCAGCGACATGCATGCTCGCACCTTCGCCGTGATCGGCCGCCAGACGCAGCATCTTTCGCACATGGTCAACGACCTGCTCGACGTGGCGCGGCTGACTCGCGGCAAGGTAGAACTGAAGACCGAGATCGTGCGGATCAGTACGCTGATCGACGGCGCGGTGGAGATGACTTCGGCGGAAGTGGCCCGATACGGACACCGGGTGACGGTGGAGTATCCGCTTGAGCCGGTGATGGTGCGTGTCGACGTTGGACGGCTGAAGCAGGTGCTCAGCAATATCATTCACAACGCGGCGCGCTATACCCTGGAAGCCGGTGAAATCCGGATCCGCGCGGGTTTCGACGAAAGCACCGTGCGCGTCGAGGTGATCGATTGCGGCATGGGCATCGACGCCGACATGCTGCCTCGGGTATTCGATCTCTTCGCGCAGGCGTCGATGGGCCTTGCCCGTCAGGAGGCGGGACTCGGCATTGGATTGACGGTGGTCCAGCGTCTCGTGCGCGATCATGGCGGCACGGTCAGCGTGCACAGTGCCGGGACCGGGCGAGGCAGTACGTTCGTGGTCGAACTGCCGCGCGCGCACGACCTGGCGCCGGACGAAACGGCGAGCATCACGGCGGGTTACGGCGGCCACGCCCAGAGAGTTCTGCTCGTTGACGACAACGAAGACTCGGTGTGCGCGCTGGAAACCCTGTTGTCCATGAACGGTCACGAGTGCCGCGTGGCGCTTGACGGAAAATCGGCGTTGTCGCCGGAAACATCGTTCGTGCCGACCGTGGCGATTGTCGATATCGGCTTGCCTGACATGTCCGGTTTCGATGTTGCGGTGAGCTTGCGCGACAGGTTCAACGCGTCGCCGCTGACATTGATCGCCCTGAGTGGATACGCCACGGCGGAGTTTCACAAGGAGGCAATAGAAGCCGGTTTTGACTTTTATTTCGCCAAGCCAGTGCCGGTCGACAAGATATTCGAACTGATGGAAACGCTCCCTCCCGCACAGATCACTTCTTCGTAAGCGATTGCGGCATTTTCGGCGAACCGCCGTTCCAATCAAAAAGTCTCAGTGTGCGTTGGCGACGCGTTGGCGACATATCGTGGCCCCGGTCACACAACGATCACGCAAGCGCCGTACTTTGCGAAGTTCGCAAAGGAGACGGCCATGGCGAACAAGCTCGCAAAAATCGACCACATTGTGTATCTGATGCTGGAAAACCGGTCCTTCGATCAGATGCTCGGTTTCCTCTACAGCGACACGGGAAATCGCTCCCCGCTGGGCCACCCGTTCGACGGCCTCACGGGCAACGAGTCGAACCCCGACGACACGGGCCGCGAAATCGCGGTCTACGGCATCAAGGCGAGCGATCCGAATCCGTACCTGATGCCGGGCGCCGATCCCGGCGAAGGCTTCTACAATACGAACTACCAGCTATTCTCGACCGACGACCCTGCTTCAGACGCCGTGCCGGACAATCGCGGTTTCGTGCTCAACTTCAAGTCGGCGATCGCGTCCGATCTCGCGAAGCACTACAAGGATTCGTTGCCCGGCACCACGCCGTCGCAGATCATGGGCATGTACACGCCTGACCTGCTGCCGGTGCTGTCCGGGCTCGCGCGCGGTTACGCGGTCTGCGATGCTTGGTTCGCCTCCGCGCCCACGATGACCATGCCAAACCGCGCGTTCGCGCTTGCAGGCACCTCGCAGGGCCATCTCGACGATCACGTCAAGATCTTTACGTGCCCCAGCATTTTCGGCCGCATGTCGGACCTCGGTGACGCGAAGGCCGACTGGGCGATCTTCGGCTACAACCGCGACCCGCTCACGCGCCATGATTTTCCCGACGTGCAGCACGCCGACGAATCCCACTTCGGTCACTTCCGCGATTTCCAGGCGCTTGCCGCGAGCGGGAAGCTGCCCGCGTTCACGTTCCTCGAGCCGAGCTGGGATGCAACCGGCAACAGCCAGCATCCGAACTACGACGTGGCCGCCGGCGAACAGCTTATTCACGATACCTATTACGCGTTGAGAAACGGCCGCGCCTGGCGCTCGACGCTGCTCGTCATCACCTACGATGAACATGGCGGCAACTACGATCACGTCGCGCCGCCGTCGAACGCAACACCGCCCGGAGACGGCACGGTCGGCGAATACGGCTTCGACTTCACGCGCTTCGGCCTACGCGTGCCGGCCGTGCTCGTCTCGCCACTGATCGAGGCCGGCACCGTGTTCCGCGCGCCAAAGGGCAAAACCATCGATCACACGTCGGTGCTGGCGACCATTCACGAACGCTGGAGCACCAAACCGCTGACGAAACGCGACGCGGCCGCACCGTCGCTCGGCGACGTGCTCACGCTCGCCAAGCTGCGCGACGACGATCCGCTTGCGAACGTGACGGTGCCGGTATCGAGCCCGCATCACCAGAATGCGTCGACGCCGTCGCGGCTCGACCGTCTGCAGGCCGCCCGTGTCGCCGCGTTGCCGGTTCGCAACGAGAAAGGCCACTATGACGTCGAGCCGGACCCGCTGCCGGCTTCGAGCGCCGATCTTACGAACTTCATCCGCGACCGCTCGGCCGCATGGAGCCAGCACATCCAGCGCCAGCGCAGCCGGCGCGGCGGCAGGCATTAGGCGAGAGCACGGGAGGCGCCGTGGCGTGACGCCCTGCTCTTTTTACGCGCCGAATGTCAGCGCATGCGTGAGATCGCCCATTGGCGTCTGGCCGCGCGCGCGCATCGCGTCATCGCGCAGTTTCAGGCCGTCGAGCGTCTCAAGCGCGAACACACGCGTGACGAGGCGCAGTATCGAGCCCGTGTCGTAGACCGTGTGGTCCACATAACCCTTCTTCGCGAACGGCGAGACGACCAGCGCCGGCACCCGCGTGCCCGGTCCCCAACGATCACCCTTCGGCGGCGCGACGTGATCCCACCAGCCGCCGTTTTCGTCGACAGTCACGATCACGACCATGTTCTTCCACTGCGGACTCGCGCGCAGCGCCTTCACCGCATGCACGATGTGGCGGTCGCCCGAGGCGACATCGGCATAACCCGCATGCATGTTCAGGTTGCCCTGCGGCTTGTAGAAGGTGACGGCGGGCAGACGCCCGGCGCGTGCATCGGCGAGAAAGCGGTTCGTGCTCTCGTCGTCGCCCAGGCCGCCGTCGCGCAGACGTTTTGCGCGGGCCTCCGTGCCCGGCCCGAGATTGCGGAAATAGTTGAACGGCTGATGGTGATACTGGAAGTTCGGTATCACCGGCGTGCCGTTCGTGAGATTCGCGCCGTGACGATCGAGCGTCTCCTGGAACGCGCCCGCGTACCACGCCCATTGCACGCCGCGCCTGTCGAGCTTGTCGCCAATGTGATCGTGGGTTTGCGGCGGCACCGCCATGGCGTTCGCATCGAGCCGGAGATCCACCACACCATCCGGACCCGGCGTAAGCGGCGTCGGTGCGTATGGCGGCAACATGGTGTTGACGGCGTAGCTCAGCGTCGTGCCGTCGCCGAGTGTCTCGGGCGGCGTGAGTGCGCTCGGGCCGAACTTCGGGGTGCCGTTCATCGCGCTTGCCGGCGTAGCCGTCAGCGGTTTCAGGTTGGGGTCGTCCGGGCGGCCGCTCACAGTCTCCGCAATCTGGAACTTCGCGATGCTCTCGCGCGGGTTTGCATAGCGCGGCGGCGTGGCGGCGGCGAGATACTGGTGATTCAGAAACGACCCGCCGAACGCGCCCTGGAAGAAGTTGTCGCACAACACGTATTCGCTTGCGAGGTCCCACATGCGCAGGTCGTAGCTCGCGTTCGCGTAGTGGCCCATTGTGAAGCCGGCGGAATCGGCCCAGGCGACAAACATGTCGTTGCGGCCGCCATTGATCTGCATCTGGTTCTGATAGAACACATGCCACAGGTCGTGCGTGACGAGCGAAAGCGGCAGGTTTTCGCCGGCAGGTCCCTTGAGCGCGAACGGCGCATTGGGCAGATTCGCCTGATACTGCTGCCCGGCGCGGTAGCTGACGCCATCGGCGACCTGGTCCTTGAGCAGCCATCCGCCCGGCACAGGCGGCAGAGACGGCAATACGGTCTCGCCATCACGGTCGCGCTGCAGGTAGTCGGCGGGCTTGAGCGAGGAAAGCGGCTTTTCGACGCCGGGAAAATCCCCGAACAGGTTGTTGAAGCTGCGGTTTTCTGAATAGATCACGACAATGGTCTTCACGTTCTCGCGCAGCGCGGCGTCGAGTTCGGCGCCAGCGAGGCTGCGCGCGACGCGGCCCTCGCCTGCACCATCGGGCGCGGCGCAGCCGGCGAGTCCGCCACCCACGGCAAGCGCCGCAACCCCGCCGAGAAACGTGCGGCGGCCGGGATTGGGCGCGAGCGGCGTTTTCTCTGTCTCGGCCGCTTGGCGGGATTCAACAGACGGGGCGTCCTTTTTTGTCATGCCGTTTCCTTTTTTGTCGTGATCGGGATGAAGGCGAGGCGGATACCGGTGCGCACGACCCAGCCGGCACGGTGGCCATCCGCCCCCAGGTGCATGCTCCGGATGGTAGCGCGCGGACGGCGCGAATTAAATGACGTATCGATGACAGATATCTGCTGCTCGCGCCCTTTACCACACCCGCGGACATGTGGAAGTCCCCACGCCAAAGGCCGGTCAGTTCAGGCAGGTGCGTAACCCGTGTGAACCGCCGGCCATCCGATCAGGAAAGGTGGACGCCTCTTTCCCCGCGTATTTATCAGCCGTTGAGCGTGCGGCCGCCATCCACGATGATTTCCGAGCCCACCGTCCACCTGGATTCGTCGGAGGCGAGGTACAGCACGGCCTTGGTGACTTCTTCCGGCGTGCCGAAGCGGCCGAACGGAATGGTCGCCGCGATGTCCTTGTTGACCTGCTCGCGGTAAGCGTCGGGAATGCCCAGCTTGTCGTACAGCAGCGTTTCGACCGGGCCGGGGCTGACCGCGTTGACGCGGATGCCACGTTCGAGCAGTTCGCCCGACAGCGTCTTCGACATGCTCAGGAACGCGGCCTTGGTCGCGGCATAGACCGACGAGCGCGCCGCGCCAACATGGGCGTTGATCGACGTGTTGAGCACCACCGATGCCGGCTTGGCGAACACTGGCAACAGCGCCTGGATCAGGAAGTAAGGCCCCTTGACGTTGATGTCGAAGGAGCGGTCGAACATCTCCTCGGTCCATTCTTCAATCGGCACCCACGCCGACACACCGGCGTTGAGAAAGGCGATGTCGAGCTGGCCATAGTGCGTCTTGATCGTTTCGGCGAGTTGGCGCTGTGCTGCGACGTCGGCCGAATCGGCTCGTACCGCGAGAACATCGGAACCCAGTTCCGTCCGCGCGCGGGCGATGCTGTCGGGGTTGTTGCCGGTGATAACGACACGCGCGCCTTCGGCGAGGAATTGTTTCGCGGTTTCCAGGCCAATGCCGGTAGTGCCGCCGGTGATGAGGGTACGTTTGCCTTGCAGACGGGACATGAGGACGCTCCTGATTGATGAATGTCACCAGCAGCGGAACCCGCTGCCGACCAGTGCGAAGCATGAACTTACCCATTTGTCTTGATAAGACCGGGAATTTGCATATGATTCATGCTTTGATTGCATGGATCATGGGAGCCTGCGCTTGGATCGTTTTCTGTTGATGACCTGCTTTGCCCGGGCAGTGGAGACCGGCAGCTTTTCCGCAGCCGCACGCGATCTGGGCCTGGGGCAGCCCAACGTAAGCCGGTATGTGGCGGCGCTCGAGGAGCATCTTCAGAGCAGGCTGCTGCTGCGGACAACGCGCCGGCTCGCGCTGACGCCCGAAGGCGAGCGTTACTACGCGGAGGTCCGACGAATACTCGACGCCGTCGCGGAATCGGAGTCGTCCCTGCGCGACGAAGCGGAGCCTACGGGGTGGTTGCGCGTTGCCTGTCCGACCTCGCTGGCTCACGCGTTCGTGATGCCACAGGTGCCGGCCTTCCTCGCCCGCTACCCTCGCCTGGCGCTCGATCTCCAGATCAGCGACCGATACGTGAACCTGGTCGACGAAGGCGCCGAACTGGCTATCCGCATCGGTCATCTCGAGGACAGCGCCCTCAAGGCACGCCGCGTCGGCCTGTTCGAGCGCGTATGCGTTGCAAGCGCTGCTTACGTGGCCCGTCACGGCGCGCCGCGCGAGCCGGACGACCTGCGCGCGCATGAGTGCATTGTCTACACGCTGCTGTCGTCGGGCGGTACGTGGCGTTTCCGCGATTCCGAAATACACGTGTCGGGGCGGCTTCGAATCAATTCGCCGCAGGCCATTCAGGAAGCGGTGATCAGCGGCGTCGGCATTGCGTACGGGCCAAGATGGCTGTTCGAAGCAGGCCTGGAAAGCGGCGAACTGCAACTCCTGTTAAGCGGCTACGAAGCGCCGCCGGTGCCCATTCAGATCCTGTACGTCGCCAACCGTCTTTTGCCAAGACGCGCGATCGTGTTCATGGACTTCATTGCACAGGCGTTTTCCGACGTCCCCGCGCTCAATGCGAGCATGAGGTGACGTACTTCGCGGTTGAGCATTGCAAAAATACCGGAAACGTATTCAAGCACGTAAGCGCTGATCGGCAATGTCACTTTCGTCCTGCCGGATCGCAAACGAGTCGAGCTTTCAACAACGTATCGAGCCAGTCGGCGAACACCTGAACCCTGCGCGAAAGATGTTGCCGATGCGGATAGAGCAGATTCATCGGCATTGGCGCAGCCCGGTATTCCGGCATCACCTCGATCAGTTCGCCCGCACTCAGATGCTGCTGCACGTCATAGGCCGGAATCTGGATCAGGCCTAGCCCCGCAAGACAACATGCGATATATGCTTCCGCGCTGTTGACGGTCACGCGCCCTTGCGTTGCCAGCGTCCTGACGCTGTCGCCCTCGAGCCATTCCCATGGTGCAGCACGTCCGCTCGATGGTGAGGCATACTGAACAACCTGATGGGTTGCCATGTCGCCGGGCGTGCGAGGCGTCCCGTGAAGTGACACATAAAGAGGGCTTGCGACATTGATCAGTGGCAGATCGCCAATGGGACGCGCGATCAAGCCGGAATCATGCGGCTTGCCCACGCGCAGCACGCAGTCCACGCCTTCTTCAACAAGGTCGATCGTGCGATCAGCAAGGCTGAGCGCAATATCGATTTTCGGATAGGAAGCAAGGAATGCCGGTAACGCGGGAGCGACGATCAGCCGTCCTATGCGGCCCGGCACGTCGATGCGCACCGTGCCGCTCGGTCCCACGGATGTCGGCCGGAAAAGGTTCTCGGTCTCCTCGACATCGGCGATCAGGCGCAGGCAGCGTTCGTAGAGTGCCGCGCCGTCCTGTGTCGGCGATACCTTGCGAGTTGTCCGATGCAGCAGCCGCGCGCCAATCCGTCCTTCCAGTTCCTGGATCGCTGCGGAAACCGATGAGCGGGGCAAACCCAGCGTGTCCGCCGCGCGCGTGAAATTCGCGCATTCGACCACGCGGGCAAAGACGCGAAACAGGTCAATGCGATCCACATGTGCTCCTGGCTTCGCGAGCGCGCGGCTCGATTGTGTATGGATCAGGTAAGCATGCGCTGCCGCCGTTGCTTATCGTCATGTCCGGATATGCGCGTTGCACTGTTCGACTTTTCTGACCAGTGATGTCAGAAACAGTAGATTTAAATGATTTTTCTGGAATATATCATCCAGCCAGATGAGAAGCCGCATAGGGCGGCTTCGGCACTGGGGATGAACCATGGCAAACCACAGCATCAAGGGCAAGACCGTCGTCATCGCAGGCGGAGCGAAAAATCTCGGTGGCCTGATTGCACGGGACCTCGCCGCGCAGGGCGCGAAGGCGGTGGCAATCCACTACAACAGCGCCGGGTCGAAGGCCGCTGCGGAAGAGACACTTTCCGCGATCAAGTCGGCAGGCGCCACGGCGGTCGCTTTCCAGGCCGACCTGACTTCGGCCGGCGCGGTCGAGAAGCTGTTCTCGGATGTCGCCGCTGCCGTGGGCCGCCCCGATATCGCGATCAATACGGTAGGCAAGGTGCTCAAGAAGTCGTTAGTCGACATCTCCGAGGCCGAATACGATGAAATGACAGCGGTGAATTCCAAGTCTGCGTTCTTCTTTCTCAGAGAAGCGGGCAAGCACGTGAACGACAATGGCAAGATCGTCACGCTGGTCACGTCGCTGCTTGGCGCATTCACACCGTTTTATGCCGCTTATGCCGGCACCAAAGCGCCGGTCGAGCATTTCACGCGCGCGGCGGCAAAGGAATTCGGCGCGCGGGGCATCTCCGTGACGGCTGTCGGGCCAGGCCCCATGGACACGCCGTTCTTCTATCCTGCCGAGGGCGCGGACGCCGTGGCTTATCACAGGAGCGCCGCCGCACTCTCGCCCTTCTCTAAAACGGGTTTGACCGACATTGAAGATGTGGTGCCCTTCATCCGTCATCTGGTGAGCGACGGGTGGTGGATCACGGGGCAAACCATCCTGATCAACGGCGGTTATACGACCAAGTAGCGAGCGAATGAAACTCGCTTTCTTCTGAACAAGGCATCGCTGCGCGGGTTGCCTTTGCTTATCGCCCTATTGGACACCGGAAGCGGAAGGTGCGGTATTAACCAGTACGCCGTGCGTCCGGTCCCTCGCGCCGGCTCGACAGTATCCAGACGCCCGCGGCAATCACCATTGCGAGCACGCCCGCCACACACAATGCCGATGCAAAACCCCCGGCGAAACTTACCCGGGCCGCATGTTCAATCGCCATTCTCGCTTCAGGCGGAAGATGAGCAGTCGCTTGCACGACATCCCCCGCGAGCACGCTCGAAAGGAAGTCAGCGCCGAGCCGCACGCCAGATCCACTTATGGCCGCGGCGCTCGAATCAAGGCCAACGCGCGTCCGCGCGGCAAGCACCGCTCCAAGCACTCCGACCGATGTGACAATCGCGGTGAACCGGGTCGTGGTGCTGATGCCGGAAGCCATGCCGGTCCGATTGGTCGGCACGCACGCCATGATCGCCTTCTGAGTGTCGCCGTTGAGAATGCCCGCGCCTAAACCTGTCAGCAGCATTCCGATCGCGACAAGCAGGTAGCGCGCATCGCCTGCAACGAATGCGGTGGCCAGATTCCCCGCTCCGATCAGCAACAACCCGGTCGTCAATACCGAATGACTGCGGATTCGTGTGCCGAGCGCGGAACCTGCATGAGGTCCCACGATCATCGCAATCGCAAACGGCAGCATACCCAGACCTGCGGCGATCGAGGACAGACCAAATGCGTTTTGCAGGTAGAGCGGCAGAAAAGTCATCATGACTTGAGCGCAAGCCGCATAGCCGAACATGGCAAGCACAGCGGCGACGAACCGCGGTTGCCGAAAGAGCGCCAGGTCGATCATTGGGTGCTGCTTGAGCCGCTCGACCTGGACGAATCCAGCCAGCAACAACACGCAGCCGGCAAACCTCAAAACCGTGGGCATGCTTTCCCAGCCGTCGCCTGGCGCACCAATGAGCCCCCAGATCCCCAGCGAAAGCCCTGCGCCAAACAGCACGCTGCCCAGCACATCGACCGCACCGGCATTCGGGTTGAACGAATCGCGAATGCCGGTTTTGACACAGACAGCCAGGACCGCACACACAGGCAAGTTCAAAAGAAAAATCCAGCGCCAGCCGATCCACTGCGTAATCGCGCCGCCTATAAGTGGCGCCGCAGTCGTTGCAAGTCCCATGCATGTGCCCCAGACCGCCCAGGCTCTGGCACGCTCCTGTCCTTCATGAAACGTATGCGCGATGACCGCCAGCGCCGATGTCAGGAACATCGCCGCCCCGAACCCTTTCGCTGCACGCGCGACATTGAGAATGAACATCGACGGCGCCAGTCCGCATCCGAGCGATGCGAGCGAGAACACGGCCAGACCGAGCATCAACGTTTTCTTCCGTCCAATGCGGTCGGCCAAGCCACCCGCCGCCAGCAGACAAGACGCAAACGCCACCATGTAGGCGCTCACCACCCATTCGACATCGGCAAACGTAGCGTGAAACGACCTTGCTATGGCTGGCAAGGACACGGCGACCACGTTGGCGTCCAGCACGGTAAGCGAACACGCGGCCGATGCAGTAACCAGAACGAATCGTCGCCCGCGCGCCGTCAACGGTGGGAGATCGGCTAACCCTGCCTTTGGCGCCGCGCCCGGCTGACTATTCAAGTGATCTGCTGCCGCTGGACGAACCTCGGAAAGACTCGTTACTGAATCGGTATGGCGCGTGATGGACATGGGATCGAAACCAGGACTGAAGAATGACGCCGATGATAGGCGCAGCGTCGTTTCCAGTCATTAATATAGAATCGCAAAATAATTAACGAAAATGTACATTCCATGCGGCTACCAGAACTTCGGCATATCCGCTGCTTCGTGTGCGTGGCGAAACATCTTCATTTCTCGCGGGCGGCCGAGGAACTCGGCATTGCACCGCCCTCGCTGACCAAGCAGATCCAGGAGGCAGAGCGGCTGCTCGGCGTGCGGCTATTTCACAGGACCAAGCGCTCGGTCACGCTGACAGATGCGGGCGAGGCCTATCTTGTCGACGTGCTTGCAGCGCTCGAACATCTGACACGCGGGGCCGAGCGCGCCTCTTTCGCCGAACGCGGCGAACTTGGACGCATCGCTGTAGGTTATGTGGCGTCGGCCGCCTATGCGGGAGTGCTGCAACAGACAATCAGAGCGTTTCGCGCCGGGCATCCCGGCATAGAGTTCGATCTCGTGGAGGTTGTAATGGATCGTGTCGCGTCCATGCTCGTCGACGAACAGATCGATGTGGCCTACGTTCGTCCTCCTATCCAATATCTGGAAGGAATCCAGGCAGTAACGGTGTATCGCGACATCTTCACACTGGCGCTGCCCACAGACTCCCCACTCTGCGCATTTGATGCCATAGCGCCCGCGCAGTTGCGCGGCGAGCATTTTGTCGTGCCTGAGCAGGATTTCGGCACGTTGGAAATTGGCCGGCGAGGACGATTCACGCCCTTGCTGGGACCCCGCCCCGGCACCTTGGCGGCAGTCCTGGCTCAAGTAGCGCTGGGTGGGAACGTAGCCGTCGTCCCTCATACGCTCGCGTCCTGCGTGGCCTTGCCGGGTATCACCTACCGGCCCATTTCAGGTAAAGCGATCCCGTCCGAAGTGGCGGCCGCATTTCGCCGCCATGAGCGAGCCCCGGCGATCAAGGCTTTTGTCCAACATGTTCGTCGAAGTTCTCCTGATTGACTTGTCATCATCGACGGACGATTTTTAAATTGACCGACCCGACCCACTTAACAGGTAATCGAGACGCCAGAGCAGGTTCCGTCCAGGGAAGCGGACTGTGCGCACCCGACATCCGGTACGTTGGGTCTAACGCCCGTGCTTCTTTCCTCCGCCTCATGGCCAGCGCTATTCCACGCGAGGCGGCGTTTCAAATGAATGAAATGGCACGGGGCTCGGCAATGTCCACTCGAGGCCCTCGGCGCCGTCCCACGGTTTCGTTTCCGCCCGCACAAGACCCGTCCCGCGATACGCGGGTAAAGCGATCCAGAAAAGAAAGTAGACCTGCAGGAGACCAAAACCAAACGCGCCGATCGTCGCGATCTGGTTGAAGTCCGTGAATTGCGCGGGGTAGTCGGCATAGCGCCGCGGCATGCCGGCAAGCCCCAGGAAATGCATGGGAAAGAACGTGACGTTGAAGAAGATCATCGATCCCCAGAAGTGAATCTTTCCGCGCAATTCGTTGTACATATAGCCGGTCCATTTCGGCACCCAGTAATACCAGCCTGCGAAGATGCTGAAAAGCGAACCGGCCACCATCACGTAGTGAAAGTGCGCAATGATGTAGTACGTGCCATGCAACGCGACGTTCAACGGCGCCATGGCGAGCGTCACACCGGTCAATCCACCCACGACGAACACGAAGATGAACCCCATCGCAAAGAGCATGGGTGTCTCGAAGGTAAGCGAACCGCGCCACATCGTCGCAATCCAGTTGAATACCTTCACGCCTGTCGGCACGGCGATGGTCATGGTTGCGTACATGAAGAACAACTGCGCGGTCACGGGCATGCCGGTCACGAACATGTGGTGTGCCCAGACCATGAACGAGAGAATGCCAATGGACGAGGTTGCGTACACCATCGAGGCATAGCCGAACAGTGGCTTGCGGGAGAATGCCGGGATCACCTGAGAGACCATCCCGAAGCCGGGCAGGATCATCACATAGACTTCCGGATGTCCGAAGAACCAGAAAATGTGCTGGTACAGGACCGGATCGCCGCCTCCCGCCGCATTGAAAAACGACGTGCCGAAGTGCCGGTCGAAAAGCAGCATGGTTACCGCGCCGGCCAGCACGGGCATGATTGCGATGAGCAGGAACGCAGTAATGAGCCACGTCCACGCGAACATCGGCATCTTCATCAAGGTCATGCCGGGCGCACGCATGTTGAGGATCGTCACAATGATGTTGATCGCGCCCATGATCGAGGAAGCGCCCGCCAGATGAATCGCGAAGATCGACAGGTCCATGCCTGGTCCCATCTGCGTGGACAGTGGCGCATACATGGTCCACCCTGCGGCAGGCGCGCCGCCGGGAACCCAGAATGAGCCGACCAACAGGATGCTGGATACGGGCAGCAGCCAGAAACTCAGGTTGTTCATCCGGGCGAAGGCCATGTCGGATGCCCCGATCTGCAGCGGAATCATCCAGTTGGCGAGGCCGACGAAAGCCGGCATGACCGCTCCGAAGATCATGATGAGCCCATGCTCGGTCGACAACTGGTTGAAGAACTCCGGCCGCATGATCTGCAGTCCCGGCTCGAACAACTCAGCCCGGATCATCAGGGCCATCACGCCGCCGATCATGAGGTTCGTGATGGCAAACAAGAGATAGAGCGTGCCGATGTCCTTGTGATTGGTCGCCAGCAACCAGCGACGCCATCCGACGGGGATATCGTGTGATCCGTGGTGTTCGACAACGGTGTCCGAGATTACATCACTCATTTTTATTCATGATCCAGAGGTGGCGAGACAAAGGGAACGCACTTCAGTCAGATGCGGCCCTCGACCAATCGTGTTGATTCATTCGTTTTGGTTTATTCGCATTCATTCGACTGCTCGCGCTAGCGGCCCAGCAACGCCGCACAGGAAACGAGCGCGCCGTTGCGTGAGAAATCGCAAGCGAGTTCCGGGGAAATGGCAAGTGGCAAGCGCAACGTCGCATCCGTCCATCCGATCCGGTGCGCAAGCCACTTTGCAGGAACAGGATTCGTCTCGGCCGCGAGGAATGCATAGAGCGGCTGCAAGCTGTCATTGATCCGGCTGGCGTCTTCCGTGTCGCCTCGCCGGAGTGCATCGCACATGGCGCGAACTGCGGAGGGCGCGACATTCGCCGCCACGGAAATGACGCCGGCGCCGCCCGCGGCCATCAAGGCGAAAGCCGTCGAATCGTCGCCGCTGAAAATCTGGAACCCCGCGCTGACAGCATGCAGCAGCCGCTCCGCGCGATGCAGGTCGCCTGTGGCATCCTTCAGGCCGATGATGTTCGGATGGCTGCTCAACGCCACGATCAGATCTTCGGGAAGCGTTACGCCAGTGCAGTGCGGTACGTCATGGAGAATGACCGGCGTACCGGCTGCTTCGGCCACTGTCGTGAAATGGCGCTGCAAGCCCAATGGATTGAGCCGGTTGTAGTACGGCGTCACGCAGAGAATGGCGTCGGCCTGTTCCGTCGCGGCTGCTCTCGCCAACTCGCACGCGGCATGCGTGGAGGGCGACCCCAGGCCGGCGATCACGGGAATCCGGCCCTCGGCGCAGAGGACGGCCGCGCGATACAGGCGCACATGCTCCTTGAACGTAAGTGCCGGTCCTTCCCCTGTCGTCGATGCAACCACGATCGCGCTCGTTCCAGCATCCACATGCAGGTCGATGAGCCGTTCCAGTGCGGGGAAATCGATCTTCTCATCGGGCGTCATTGGCGTAAGCAACGCCACAATCGACCCTTGCAACAACCCGGGCGACAACAATGATCCGGTCATGGCAAATGCTCCGCCCGCGTCATCTGATTCGATGCCTCCACGCGGTCCCACCGGATACAGCGCGCGAGACGCCGGATGCCCTCCCC
This sequence comes from Caballeronia sordidicola, assembly GCF_001544455.2. Taxonomy (GTDB): domain Bacteria; phylum Pseudomonadota; class Gammaproteobacteria; order Burkholderiales; family Burkholderiaceae; genus Caballeronia; species Caballeronia sordidicola. The sequence goes on along the minus strand of NZ_FCOC02000006.1, from coordinate 225,519 downwards.
GATCTGCTCGACCGATGCGCTGGCAAACGACAATCGCAAACGCGTACGGCTCGGATTCCCGGCATAAAACGCCGGGCCGGGTACGTAGGCCACGCCGTGTTCGTCGATCGCGTTGCGCAGCATGGCTGACGTATCCACGTATGGAAGATCCGCCCAATAGAACATGCCGCCTTCCGGATGCATCGCGTTGAATGGCGTGCCGCTCAGTTCTGCCTTGATCGCTCGCTGCATGGCGCGCGCCTGATTTTCATAGAAGCGCCGCATGCGGCCGAGCGACGGTTCGAGCGATCCCGCATTCAGATAATGGAACGCGACAAGCTGCGCCAGGGTCGACGCGTGCGTATCGCCCAGTTGCTTGGCGACGATCAGGTGACGCAGGAGTTCAACGGGTGCCGACATCCATGCAAGCCGGAGTCCGGGCGCGAGTATTTTCGAAAAGCTCGCCAGATGGACCACCCATTGGCGTTCCTCATCGTTGGCCAATGCGAATAGCGAAGGCGGAGGCGGATCCTGAAAATAGAGCTCGCCATACGCATCGTCTTCGACAATGAAAAAGCGGTGGGTCCTCGCAAGCGCCAGAACCTGTTTGCGACGCCGCAAAGACATCACATGGCCTGTCGGATTGGCAAAATTCGGAATCAGGTACAGCAGCTTCGGCCTATGCTGCACGACCATTGCTTCGAGTTGCTCCACCCTCACGCCTTCGTGATCCGTTGGCGCGGCCAGCACGTCGGCACCTTGAAACTGGAATGCCTGCAGTGCGCCGAGATAAGTGGGAGACTCAACCGCTACGTGGTCGCCTGGATCCACCAGTACGCGCGTGATCAGGTCGATCGCCTGTTGCGATCCCGTGGTCACAAGAACATCCGGCGCGCCGAGCTTCATGCCCTTCGCCTTCGCACGCTGGGCAATCAATTCCCTGAGCGGCTCATGACCTTCGCTATTGCCATATTGAAACGATGTCGCAAGCGACGAGATAAGCGCACGCTCCGTGGCTCCGCGCAGCCCGTTAAGATCAAGCGCGGCGGCGCTTGGAAAACCACCGGCAAGCGAGATGACATCAGGTCTCGCCAACAGCGAAAACAACTGGCGAATAGCCGACGGTTGCACGCGACGGGTCGCGCCCGCATACGGTGAAGTTTCGATATTCAATTCGAACTGGCTTCCAGTAACCACACGCAAATGTTCGGGAGGGCGGAGAATCGGCCACCGTGTCACGCGATGCCGCTTTCCTTCTGATACGAAGCATAAGAAAATGGCAGGCATCGCCATAGCAGCAGATGACGATTTTTTAACGAAGCAGTTGGGACGTGCAGCAATAAGCGCGGGGACACTGAAAGCCGATGAACAGATACGAAATACTGGCCAACGCAATGGCTGCCGAAATCCGCTCGGGCAGCATCGCGGTCGGCTCGCGCATGCCCTCGCTGCGCCAGATCATCGCGCAACACGGCGTGAGTCAATCCACGGTATTTCGGGCGTATTACCTGCTTGAGGAATGGGGCCTGGTGCGCGCGCAGGAGCGCTCCGGCTATTACGTCGCTCCGGGAGCCACCGTCACCGCGGCACGAACACCGCGGACGGCCACCCTCGCCGAATCAAGCAAGGTCGATATCAGTGACCTGGTGTTTTCCGTGCTGAATGCAGCGAAGACACCGGGTATCGTGCCACTGGGTTCGGCCTTTCCCTCCCCGCTGCTCTTCCCGCTGCCCCGGCTTGCGAAGTCGCTCGCACAGGCCTCCCGGCTGATCAGCCCGTGGAGCACGGTGGTCGATCTGCCGCCGGGCAATGAACACCTGCGTCGCCAGGTCGCCATGCGTTATATGGGCCTGGGCATATCGCAGCCTATCGAAGAGATCGTAGTCACCAACGGCGCACTGGAGGCATTGAACCTGTGCCTGATGGCGGTCACCCGGCCAGGCGACGTGGTCGCCGTCGAATCCCCGGGTTTCTATGCCGCATTGCAGGCTATTGAACGGCTGGACTTGCGGGCCGTTGAGATCCCGGTTGATCCCATAACGGGTCTCGATCTCGCCGCCCTCGCCGACGCCTTGAAGAAGCATCCGATTCGCGCCTGCTGGTTCATGACGAATTTTCAGAACCCGACAGGAGTGACTCTTTCACTTGAGAAGAAAAAAGCACTCGTGGAATTGCTCGCAAAGCATGAGGTGCCGCTGATCGAGGACGATGTCTATGGCGAGCTTCACTTTCAGCCCGAGTATCCATTGCCGGCCCTGGCGTTCGACAAGCATGGGCTCGTCATGCACTGCAGTTCGTTTTCGAAGACGCTTGCGCCGGGCTATCGAATCGGGTGGGTATCGGCGGGACGGTTCACGGACAAAGTGCAGCGGCTCAAGTTGATGACGACTCTCTCGGCCAGCATTCCGGTGCAGGCCGGTATTGCCGATTATCTTCAGCATGGCGGCTACGACAAGCATCTTCGAAGATTACGCGGCGCACTGAACCAGCAGCTTGGAGAAATGGATAGCGCTATCCGGCGCTGGCTGCCTGCCGGGGTACGCCGCACGCATCCGAGCGGCGGGTATTTTCTCTGGCTTGAGTTTCCCGAGGCTATCGACGCAATGGAACTGCACCGCCTGGCGATCGAGCAAGGTGTCAGCCTCGCTCCAGGTCCGATCTTTTCGGCGACGCACTCGTTCGAGCACTATGTGCGGCTCAACTTTGGTCACCCGTGGAGCTCCAGAATTGATGATGCGATCCGGGTGCTGGGCGAGCTGCTCACGCGGCCTTCGGTCCGCGTCAAGTAACGGACATCTGTCTACATGATGTCCGTTCATGGTGCGCTCAATGAAACCGGGAGTGGTTTGTTCCCGTCAGAAAACTTAGTGCGCCACGGTCGTCGCAAGCCGCGCAAGACAGAACAGAAGCGCACCAAATCCGCCAGCCAGTCCAATGGCGACCACTGGCAGCAATGGCAGCTTTATCGCTGCCATATCGGCTTGATGCGATGCGCTCTTGCGTACGCCAAAGAAACTCCACAGTACGATTCTCAGCATTCTTAGAAAAGCCATGACTCACCTCTCGCTGTTGACCAACGGCAAAACATTTTCAGTGATGTCATCGTAGAGCCAATCAGACGCGGGAAACAGCAGCAGTTGGACGAAGTTTTGCAGCAGCAGCGAGTTAGCTTCTCCTGGCTGTCTCAGGTCTGAGCCCTGTATCTGCTACCCAGGATTCGATGTCATCTGCTTCTTGAACCGGACACGCGGCTCCCTTACCTTGGTGCGCCGCCCTGCTTCAAACGGATCCTCCGGCTTCAAGTATTCGCTGATCGCCTGGAAACGATGCAGGGCCTATTCGACACGACCGCTGGACCGCCGCGACAATGTACCAATACACCGAATTCGATAGAACTTTCGTACGCAGCCGAGCGGCGCAATTCCGCGATCAGATCGAGCGTTGGCAGAGCGGGAAATTGAGCGAAGACGATTTCCGTCCGCTTCGTCTGCAGAACGGCTGGTATGTTCAACGCCATGCTCCGATGCTGCGTGTCGCGGTACCCTATGGCGAGCTCTCGAGTGCGCAGCTTCGCGTGTTGGCCCGCGTGGCCCGTGAGTATGATGAACCCGAGGCAGAGGTGTATCGGCTTGCGTCCGAGGCGCAACGAAAACTCGGTACAATTCGCCTGCCCACCCATTACGCTCATTTCACCACGCGCACAAATGTCCAGTTCAACTGGATACCGCTCGCGAAGGCCGCTGACGTCATGGACCTTCTGGCAAGCGTAGACATGCACGGCATCCAGACCAGCGGTAACTGCATCCGCAATATCTCCTGCGATGAACGCGCCGGCGTGGCGCCCGACGAGGTCGCCGATCCCAGGCCCTTCGCGGAAATCATGCGCCAGTGGACAACGCTGCACCCGGAATTCGCATTCCTGCCGCGCAAGTTCAAGATCGCGATAACGGGCGCAGCAGAAGATCGCGCGGCGACGGACTGGCACGATGTCGGCCTGCACTTGCTGCGCAACGATGCGGGCGAGCTGGGTTTTCGGGTGTCTGCCGGTGGGGGCATGGGACGCACGCCAATACTTGGGACGGTGCTGCGCGAGTTCCTGCCATGGCGCCACATCATGAACTACATCGAGGCTGTGGTACGCGTCTATAACCAGTACGGCCGCCGCGACAACAAATACAAGGCGCGCATCAAGATTTTGGTGAAGGCTGAAGGCCAGCGTTATATCGATGATGTCGAGGCTGAATTTCGTCAGATCGTGGAGCACGATGGCGGCCCGCACACCATCCCGCAAGCGGAACTGGATCGCGTGAGCGCATCGTTCCTCTCACCGCAGTTCGCGCGGCGCGCAGCGCACGCCAACTCCAGTGGTCTTGATACGCTGAACGCCAAGGCTGCACGGCATCCTTTGTTCGAACGCTGGCTGCACCGCAATGTCGCGCAACATAAGAACCCGTCGATGCGAATCGTCACGCTCTCGTTCAAGCGGCTCCTTCAGGCGCCAGGCGACGCCTCGGCCGACCAGCTCGACCTGGTGGCGGAACTCGCGGACCGCTTTTCCGCAGGCGAGGCGCGCGTGACGCACACGCAGAACCTCGTGCTCCCCTGGGTGCATGCCGACGACCTGTTCGCGCTTTGGGAGGCGGCCAGCAACGCGGGCCTCGCAAGTGCGAATGTGCATCTGCTCACCGACATGATTGCGTGTCCGGGAGGAGACTTTTGCGCGTTGGCAAACGCGCGCTCGATCCCCGTGGCGCAGGCAATCACCGAGCGTTACCAGGATCTCGATGAGCTTAATGACATTGGCGAGATCGATCTCCATATCAGTGGCTGCATCAACTCGTGCGGCCATCACCATAGCGGCCATATCGGAATTCTCGGGGTCGACAAGGATGGCAAGGAATGGTATCAGGTTACGCTTGGCGGATCAGACGGTTCGGCCACTAGCGGCCCGGCGCAACCGGGCAAGGTAATCGGACCATCTTTCTCAGCGCCGGAAGTGCCAGAAGTCATCGAGGCGGTTCTTTCCACGTACCTTGCGATCAGGCAGGAAATTGGCACGCGGCAGGAACACTTCATCGAGACGGTAAGGCGCGTCGGGCTTGATCCCTTCAAGGCCGCCGCCAACGACGTACGCACGAATGGAGAGAGGGCTGCATGACCGATACCGCGCACATCAGGCTTCTTACGACACGCGAGCACGCGGTCGATCATGCGCGGCAGGTTGTGTCACTCGCCAACGACGAGGATCCGCTCGCATTGAAAGACCGGGTTCGCAAGATCGAGCGCATAGAACTGCACTTCCCCCATTTCACCGATGGCCGGGCCTACAGCCAGGCCTATCTGCTGCGCCGACGACTCGGCTTCACCGGCGATCTGCGAGCGACTGGCGACGTGCTGATTGACCAGCTCATCCAGATGGAGCGCACCGGATTTTCCAGCGCAGTGTTGAAGGACGGCGTTGACCCGGCTGACGCAAAACGTCAGTTCGAGAGATTCCCAGCCTTCTATCAAAGTGACGTGGCGAGTGCAATGCCAGCACTTCAAGGTAATGCGATCGGAAAGCCGATGCAAGAGAATTAGCGCGCCGCCCGCCTTGGGATCGCCGCACGATATGGATGCCTCACGACATCACACGATCCTTGCGGTGGACAGACGAGCGCCGCATCGAGATCGAGTGCACGGCCGACTGCAACCTGTTCGTCCGAAACCGTACGGCTGGTTTTCCGCCGCAACGCAGCCTCAAGCAGAGCGGCACTTATAAAAGTCAGGCCGCTTGCAGGTGGAAACAAATCGCTTGACTCATTCGCCCGTTTTCAATATCGGTCGAGGAAATACCCCTCGTTTCGCTCGAGTTGAAAACGGAGGCACACATGCCGGCCAATATGCCATACCGTCGTGTCTTGATGCGCCTGGTGACTGGCTCTACCGCATTACTCACGGCGATATCACCGGCGCTCGGGCAAACCGGAAATCAGAAGCCCAATATCATCTTGCTGGTTTCCGACGACACAGGATGGGGCGATCTCGGCGTTTATGGCGGTGGTCAGGGCCGCGGTGCGCCCACGCCAAATCTTGATCGCATGGCGCGTGAAGGTATGCAGTTCTGGGACTTTTATGGCCAACCCAGTTGCACGCCTGGCCGCGCCGCGATGCAAACCGGCAGGCTCCCCAACCGGAGCGGCATGACGACCGTCGCGGCTCCAGGACAGGGAGGCGGCCTGCCGAAGAACGAAGTGACGGTTGCCGATGTCCTCAAGAAAGCCGGCTACTCGACGTTCTTCACCGGCAAATGGCATCTCGGAGAAGCCGACTATGCCATGCCGACTGCTCACGGATATGACGAGATGAAAAACGTCTATCTGTACCATCTGAACGCGTACACCTACGCCGACAAGAAATGGAATCCGGATTGGCCGGCAGAAGTACCCACGGTCAGCGCGCTTGGAGAGATTGAAGGCAAGGCGGGCGAAAAATTCCGGGAAGTACGCAAGGTTTCTGGCGATGACATTCCCTTGCTCGATCAGGGCATCGAGGCCGCATCCGTCGACTACATCAAGGCGCATGGGAACGATAGCAAGCCGTTCTTCATGAGCATCAACTTTACAAAGAACCATCAACCAAATTTGCCGGCACCGGAATTTGTCGGGAAGTCGGACGTCAAGACAAAGTATGGAGACGCGGTCGTAGAGCTCGACACCCGGGTGGGCCGAATCATGGATGCACTACGGGCTGAGGGCCTCGACAAGAATACTTTGGTCTTTTACACAGTCGACAACGGCGCGTGGCAGGATGTTTACCCGGACTCGGGTTACACGCCGTTTCGCGGGACCAAGGGTACGGATATGGAAGCGGGCAGCCGCGTTCCCGCTTTGGCGTGGTGGCCAGGGCACATAAAACCGGGCGCGACGTCATGGGATATCGTTGGCGGACTCGACCTCATGGCGACGTTCGCGGACATAGCCGGAACGACGTTGCCGACAACCGACCGGGAAGGCAAGCCGACGATCTTTGATAGCTACGACATGACCCCGATCCTGTTGGGCACCGGTAAATCCAAGCGCACGTTCTGGCTTTATCAAACGGAAGATGAGATCGCGCCCGGAGCCATCCGTGTCGGCAAATTCAAGGCCGTGTTCAACCTGCGTGGAGACTATCCTCCTTTTAGCGAGGATGACCATACAGGGTGGAAGGGCCAGGAAAAGTACGTTGCCACGGTGCCGCGCATTTATGATTTACAGTCGGACCCCGGCGAGCACTACGATATTCTGATGACCAACTGGACTGAAAAGAGCTGGACGGTTCCAATATTCGACTCGGTGATGAAAACGGTCGTCGCCAGCTATGTGAAGTATCCGCCAGCACCCGCACAAAGCACGACTTACACCGGGCCCGTCAAGAACTCTCAATTTCAGATGGTCGAAGCGTTGAAGGCGCGCCTTGCAGGACTTCAAAAATCTGCCGGCGCGGGCGACTGATTTTGCTTGTATGGACTCTCCGGGCGAGATGGTCGAGTCCGTATCCACCGACCACGTCCGGCCGCGCCCAGCCGTTCTGTAGCGTTCCCTCGCCTCCGATACACGCAGCGATTGCTGCGGCGGCAAGAACCCGCGTGTGAGGTCTTGTCATTCCCGGAGCCCTTTCGCTATGAGGGCTCAGAAGGCGATGGTCGCTGTCGCCATCACACTTGTTGTACTCTTGAGCCGGTTCACGCTGACAATCGACGGCACCCACCGCAAACTCGCTGACAAAGGCTTACCCTCTATCTTGGTGTCGTACGTGACGATCGGACCCATCGAAAAGTCGTGTCCGACAAAGCCATTCAACTTGTCGGCCACCGGCCCGGAGTCATTCCCGAGTTGCTGGACCGTACCCAGAACCAGCCCCATGCCTAATCCATTCGGAAACTTCTTCAGCGCCAGTGCATCGAGCGTGAACAGCGGTGCGTTCTGATAGTTTGTCGCCGTGTTCTTTGTGTAGAACTGCAGATTACCCACGACATCGAACTCCAAACCGTATTTTGGAACGAACTTGGTAAAGGCGACCTGCGGTACGAACGTCCAGTTGTTGAGACTCGCGTTTGCCAACGCGCCCGGGTCATAGCGACCCGTGGGTGCCCAAAAGTTGAAGCTCAATGAAATATGCGCGGTCTGGGAGAAGTGGTACCCCGCCACTATCGGCGTGAAATACAGGTCGAACAGGTTGGACGCCCTGTCGCTGCTCGACGTTCCCACACGACCCGCAGCAAACGATGCGTTCACTTCCGTCCAGACGTAGGGCACCGTGATACCCGATGCGAAGTCCCAGCCACCGGCGCCGCCCCACACTCTCAGCACGCTGGCAAGCGTAAAAGCAATCTGCGCGTCGACGCCAAGAGACGCCTTGCCTGCAATCGGCACTTGCCGGTTGCCGCCGATTGAACCATCGATATAAATCTGCTCAATGCTGACTATGGTGACCGGCTCGGGTGGCACGATACCGATTCCGGAAAGCACGCTCATGCCAGCGACCGGACGTCCCAAGGCGGATTCTGTCGCGTTTGCCGATGATATCGATGCGAGCGCCGCGACAGTGGCAATGGAAATTCGCAGAAGTGCCCGTAATTTCTGTGAACGAAGAGCGAGCGCATCTTTATCGGATTTGATGCTCATCGGCATAGCCTTAACAAAGGGGCGGCCGCCAAGCCACCTGAATTACAAGGTTTATGGTTGTATTGAAGTCGCCGTGCGTGCCGGGAAAGCGGCCTTTCGCCTGACTTCATTCACAAGACAAAGGCGTCGCACACCACCGCTCACGACCGGGCGGATTGGCACGACGGTCAAGTCATAGAGCCACCGATATACGGATTCAAACGTGTCGTCAATTGTGATTTCGAGCTAGCGTGTCGGAGGGGCGCACGAGCGATTTCTTTATTCGGCCGCGCCGGTCCAGCGTTCATATTCGCGAAAGCTTAACTAACGCGAACCCCGAATTTATCTGGATTGCCCGCCAGCCGCGCCATCGGTAACCTTGCTTGTACGCCCCTGCAAATTCCGTCACGCCCGGGCTGGACCCACTCACTCTCAGGACGGCGTCATGCTGAAGAACGTTGCAACATCCAGAATCTCGCCACTGCGATGCAGCCAGAAAGTCCCGAAAAGGAACACAGGCTCTGGTATCAGTATTATTTCCATGGCCGGCAATGGCCGACCGCACATGGGCCACGAGCCTGCATCAACACACCGGCAGTCCAAACCGAAAAACAGATCTGTATGAATTGTCCACGGGTGCGGCCCTCCGTGGACTTTTTACTTGGCGCTACTTGGCCTCGCGTGCTGAAGAGATCCCGGACCCATTCGTGCAGGCTCGTTTCGCCAACGCGGTCGCTTCATACCTTCAACTGATGCGGCATGGTCGGCTGCTCTTCTGCATCAACGCGCACTTCCAGCAACGCCGGGCCGGGCGCGCGCAACGTCGCTTGCACGGCCTGCGAAACCTCCGCTGGCGCTGAACATCGCAATCCTTGCGCACCGCATGCAGTGGCGACTTGAGCGTAGTCGATGCCGCCCAGTTCGCATCCGTACGCCGGATTGCCGAGCTCGCGCTGCTCGAAAAGCACCTCGGCGAGCGCGTCGTTGCGCAGCAGGAAGACCTTGATGGGTAGTTGATCCTTGACGGCCGTGGACATTTCGGCCATCAGCATGGCAAACCCGCCATCGCCGACAATTGCCACGACCTGCCTGCCAGGATTGGCTAGTTGCGCCGCGATGGCGAAGGGCAAGCCGGGGGCCATGGTCGCGAGCATGCCGGTCGCGACTAACTGCTGGCCGCGGCGAAGCGTCAGGAAACGTGCGGCGAAATGTGTGTTTGCGCCGCAATCGAGGCAAATGAGTGCATCGGGCGCAAGCGCATTGCTGATGGTGCGGATCACGCTTTGGGGACGCAGCGGAACACGCTGCGTCGCGGCAACCTGATCGAGCAATCGGTTCCACTGAACAACGCGCGCCTGACTTTCACGCAAAAATACATCGTCCTTTTGCCGCAGCATGGGCAACAGCGCCCGCAAGGTCGATCTTGTATCGCCAACAAGACCGATCTCCGCCGGATAACGCAAGCCTATGCGCTCCGCCTTCATGTCGATCTGCACGCAGCGCGCGGCGCCCGGTTTCGGATACGAGTCGACCCAGGGCATGGTAGAACCGATGATCAACAGCGTGTCGCAGGAGTGCATGGCTTCCTCGGACGGCACGGTGCCGAGATGGCCAATGCCGCCCGTGGAAAACGGCGAGTCGTCAGGAAGCGCGGCGCGGCCGAGCAGCGCTTTTGCGACCGGCGCGTTGAGCCGCGCCGCCAGTTGCTCCAGTTCCGCTGTCGCGCCCAGCGCACCTTGGCCTGCAAGGATCGCGACGCGCTTGCCCGCGTTGATGAGGCCGGCGGCGGCTTGAAGATCGTCGGCGGAAGGAGCCGGCGCGGGACGGTTCCAGTTGGTCGATGTCCGCAGTCCGTGGTTTTCCATCGACGCCTTGTCGCTCGCGAGCCGCTGCGCCTGAATGTCCTTCGATATCGTCAGGTGCGCGACGCCACGGCCGCCGAGCGCCGAACGGCACGCAATGTCCGTCACCACCAAAGCGTGGCGCGGCCCAGTGATGACAGTGTTGTAGAGCGCAACGTCCTCCATCAGTGCTGTCGTACTGACGCTTTGCATGAAGCGCGTGCCGAGCAGATCGTGGAACGTCAGACCGGTGATGGCGAGAACGGGCGCACCGTCGAAATGCGCATCGTAGAGACCGTTCATCAGATGAACCGCGCCCGGGCCGGTGGTGGCGACGCAAACGCCCAAACGTCCGGTTGATTTAGCCCAGCCCGACGCCATGAACGCCGCCGCCTCTTCGTGCCTCACGCCAATGAACCGGATCTTGTCGCGGCGCTGCCGCAAGGCTTCGATCAGCGGATTGATGCCGTCACCGACCATGCCGAACACGTGGTCGACATCCCAGGCAAGCAGCGTGTTCACAATGATGTCAGCGGTCGTGTCCGAGTCCGCGGCAGCGCCTTCGGGCTGACTCACCCTGTGCAGCGGCTGTCCGGGAAGCGCATCGGGCACGCCGGACTGGGCGCTCGCCGCGCGGGCGGCCAGCAGGCTGGCGCTGCCGAGTGCCGCTGCGCCCAGCAGCGTGCGGCGTTGCGGAGATTGCGGGGGTTTATCGGATACGTTCATAACTGACTCCTGCTACTACGATGGTCAATTGAAAGTCCGTCAAACGCACTTCAGAAAGCAATGCGAAAGATCAGGCGTACGCGCGGAATCGTTCCGGGTTTCCAGCACGTATGCTCAGCAAACAACGGGCCGGTCGACGTAGCTTGCGCACGAGGCTACCGTTGTCAAAGGGGGGCGCCATGAAGGTCCAGAACATCAAGATGCGTGGCGCCGTCTGCGATTCGCCTGGAAGGTGGGGGCGGAAAGTCAAACATTCATTGAGTCAGCGCACGCTGGCAATTCGCACCAGGGAATTGCGCAGCCGCAACGCGGTACTGCTGACCGAGCCGGTTTGGTTAAACGACAGCGCGTTTTTTTCGAGTATGCAGACGTGTGGTGTGGCTTGGGGGATAAGCATTGACGATGTCATTTCCAACAGCTTGCAACACTGGCTACAGTGCTTCCTGCAACGTCAGCGGCCCCGACGCCATGATGGTGAGCGTCGCATTCGTGGCGTCTTCAACCCTGCCACTGACCGGTGCGTCCAGCAAGGCGAATTTTCCTGCTACCCTCCTAGCCAGATCGCGCACCTAGATTGGCGACAAGCTGCTCATCACAATGAGCGCAGAGTCTTCTCGGGTGATTATCGGCCGGCGCCTGGTGCGGCGCCGTTATGCTTGGCCCGATTTATCGCTAAACGGCCAGAATAACCGCGTATCACGAACCGCGCTGCTCAAGCGGTGAACCCGCCATTCACGTCGACCACCGACCCCGTGATGAAGCCGGCATCCGGCCCAGCGAGAAACACAATTGCCGCCGCAACTTCCTCGACGGCTGCATATCGATGAATGGCGTGCGACTCCATAATGATCGGCGGGAGCTTTCCCTTCGACGCGGCGGCCATGTCGGTATCCATCATGCCGGCCTGGACAACATTGACCGTAATGTTGCGCGCGCCAAGGTCACGTGCGGCGCCCTTGCTGTAACCCACGACCGCGGCCTTGCTCGCTGCATAGTCGGTCGTGCCCGGAAACGCGATCCGCGTGCCGAGGCCGGAACCGACCGAGATGATGCGTCCTCCGTCCGGTAACACCCTGGCGGCTGCGCGAATGTTGGCAACAACGCCCATCGTATTGATGATCCATTGCCGATCCATCGCCGCATTGTCGATTTCCGGATCATCGATGGTCCTGCCCTGCCATGCGACGGCGGCATTGTTCACCAGGATATCGAGCTTCCCCAATGTTTCGACCACGTTCTGAATCAGCGGTGCGGCCGCGCCAGGGTCGCCCTGATCCGCCCGGATCGCGACGGCGCGCACGCCCTTCGCCTTCAGGACCTCGACGAGCGCTGCCGCCTTTTCTTCCGATGCGACATAACTGATCGCGATGTCCGCGCCCTGGTCAGCAAGTGCGATTGCGGTTGCGGCGCCCAGACCGCGCGAGCCACCGGTGACAAGGGCAACTTTGCCCGAAAGAGTTTTATTCATTGTTAGCCCATTTGTTGATATGAAAAATGTTTTACTCCGGCTCTACGCTTACCAGGGCAAGCGCTCGTCAAGGAAGAAGAAGCCACCAGTGGGACCCTCCTCGCCCAGGGTGGCGTATTGGACGGCCGTGCGAGCGCCGTCTTCTACGCTCATCGTCGCCCGCTCGCCGCCCATCCCGGTCCTGAGCCATCCGGGATGGATAGCGTTGATCTTGATCGGTGTGCCACGCAGTTCCTCCGCGATCAATACGGTGAATGCGTTCAGCGCGGCCTTCGAGCTGTCGTATCCGAGCGCGCGCACTGGATAGACTGGCGAGGCCGGATCGGAAAGATGCGTGAGCGAACCCCGGATGCTCGACACATTGACCACACGCGGCGCGTCCGAGCGCTTGAGCAGTGGAAGCAGCAACTGCGTCAGAAAGATGGGGGCGAAGAAGTTCACCTCGAACGTCTCGCGCAACACGTGCGGCAACGCTTCACTGGGCTGCCGTGGCGCTGGCGTCCCTCCGTCGGGACTATCCAGCAGGATTCCGGCGTTGTTGACCAGGATGTCCAGCTTGCCGTGCGCGTTGTCGATCGATGCATAAGCCGCCCTTCGATCCTCCTCATGCGTGACGTCGAGCTTGAGCGCGGATGCCGCGCCGCCACGCTCGCGCAGTTCGGCCGCAACATCTTCGGCTTTCCGATGGTCACGCGCGCCGACGATAACGTGTGCACCACGCGCTGCGAGATCGCGGCTGATTTCGACGCCGAGACCTCGTGCGGCGCCGGTCACAAGCGCTACCTTGCCAATCAGTGAATCTGTTGTGTTGCCTGCCATGGTGGCTCTCCTTCTGTAGCTGAATGAACGGGTGGATTTGACGGATGGCCCTTGCCAAAACCCGCCGTAGACACATCGAACATGATGATGAAAAAATCGCTCATGACGTCCCCGTCTTTGCGGGCAACAAAAGCTCCAAAGAACTAAGCGGGCCGCCGAGTTCCATCTGGCGACCCGCCCCCGCAAGCCGTCCGAGCGCGACCGGATGGAAGCCTAGTTCCTCTATCAGACTTGCAACTGTCGAGACGGCTTCGCTCTCGTCTCCGGCGACAAAGAGCACTCGCTTCATGCCCGCAGGCGTAGGCGCGAACATCACCGTGAATGGCAGCGTGTTGAACGCCTTCACGACGCGTGCAGACGGCGCAAGCCTGGCGACAGACTCGCTTCCGGAATCACCCCTGAGATCGTCGACGCGAAAATCCGGGGCATAGCTGACAAAAATGTTGGTCGTGTCGACGAGGATGAGCCCTTCCCATGAGATGTCGGGTTTAAGCACCTCCGGCACCTTCAGCCAGGGCACCGCGAGGAAGATCACGTCGCACGCAAGCGCCTCTGAAACCGAGGCGGGCTTCGCCGCCGTCCCAGTTTGCGCGAGACGAGTGACCAGGCTTTCCGGACCTCGACTGTTTGCAATGAAGACGTCGTGACCGACTGCCGCGAGTCCGCAGGCGAGCGTCATGCCCACGGTGGCCGAACCAAGAATTCCGATTTTCATTTCGCGTCTCCAGGCGTTCAGTAGCGTCTTCGACGTCAAATCCTTCAGTATCAAATACAATACTGATCGATATAGTAACGAACGGTACTTTTCAACAGAGCATGAGTCAAGTGTTTTATACTGTCCGTTATTGAAACCGGTTTCGGATGCGCTATGGGGCGACACAAACAGTTTGATGAAGACGAGGCGCTTGACGCCGCCTTGTCCGTGTTCTGGCAGAACGGATATGAGGGGACATCGTTTGACGACCTGACGAAGGCCACGGGCGTGGCTCGCCCCGGCCTCTATGCCGCGTTCGGTAATAAGGAAGCGCTCTTTCGCAAGGCTCTTGATCTCTATGGCGCCAAGTACATGGGCTTCATGACCGAGGCATTGAACGAGCCTACCTCCCTGAGAGTCGTAGAACGCATCCTCCGAGGCTCGGCCGTTCTTCACACCATGAACTCCGCTCACCCCGGCTGCCTGGGTTTAAATGGCGCGCTTGCATGTTCGGATGACGCCGAACCTATTCGTCGCGAACTCATCCGACGTCGCGCTGCGACGCAATTGGCGCTACGCCGGCGTCTGGAGCGCGCGCAACGGGAAGGCGATCTGCCATCATCGGTAAGCTGCGCGACGCTCGCGTCGTTTGTGATGGCTGTCTCACAAGGTATGGCAGTACAGGCGAAAGCGGGCGCGTCCAAAAAGACCCTTGATGGACTCGTCGACCATGTGCTCGGCACATGGCCTAAAACCGCCAGATAGCGGACGTTCTCCCCGGCTCTGTAGAACTCACGCCCGCTCTGCAGCCAAGGCGATCGAAATGCTAGACCTGTGCGAGTCCACCATCCACGAAAATTTCCGCACCGTTGATGAAACTCGAATCATCAGACGCAAGGAATGCGACGACCTTGCCGACTTCTTCCGGTTCGCCAACGCGACCCAGCGGGATTTGGGTCGCCAGGTAGTCAAGCAGACCTTGTTGCGCGGTGGCATCCGGGCCGGCAAGACCCACGAGGCCGGGCGTGTGAATGGGACCAGGGCTGATCGTGTTGATGCGGATGCCACGCCCCTTAAGGTCAAGAATCCAGCTGCGGACGAGATTGCGGACCGCGGCCTTTGTAGCGCTGTAAACACTGAACGAGGGCGTTCCCATGATGCTCGTATTTGAACCGGTGATGATGACCGAAGCGCCTTCACCCAGCAGCGGCAGCGCGCACTGCACCGTGAAGAGCACGCCCTTCACATTGCGGTCGAAGGTATCGTCGTACTGCGCCTCTGTGATCGAACCCAAAGGCAGAAAGGAGCCACCACCGGCGTTGGCGAAAAGCACGTCAACGCGGCCGGCAACGGATTTGACCTTCGCGAACAGCGTTTCCAGGTCGGGCAGTTTCGCCGAGTCCGCTTGAATTCCGATGGCGCCGGCGCCGATTTCCTCGACTGCGGCATCAAGCTCCGCCTGACGGCGTCCGGTGATGAATACCTGCGCCCCCGCATGCGCGAACACCTTGGCCGTCGCAAGCCCGATGCCAGTGCTGCCGCCCGTAATCACGGCTACCTTGCCGTCCAGTTTGCTACTCATGTCGCTCTCCATTTTCAGGTGTGGTCGAAGAGTCAACACAATATGGCGCGCGGCTTCTTGAATAAAGACAGCGTTTCCTAATTCATAGTTTCTCCACATAAATAAAGACCCCTGAACATGGATCAGCTACTCGCCCTACGCGTGTTTGTCCGGATCGCCGACGCCGGAAATTTTTCCAAGGCAGCGGACTCGCTCAACATTCCGCGTCCTACTGTCACGAAATTAGTTCGGGATCTCGAAGCTCATCTCGGCGTCAAGTTGCTACAGCGCACAACACGGCGCGTCACTGTGACGGCCGAAGGCGTGGCCTATTACGAACGCGCCGTGCGCGTCATCGACGAAGTGCATGATATGGATGCGCTAGCCGCACATACCCGCGTGGAACCGCGCGGACGCCTGCGTATCGACATCGGGTCGTCACTCGCCAACCTGATCCTGATACCCGCTCTAGCCGATTTCCGCGCGCGCTATCCAGATATCCAGCTTTATCTCGGCGTGAGCGATCGCCCCATAGACCTGATCGAAGCAGGAGTCGATTGCGTCATCCGCGCCGGCACGCTACCCGACAGTTCGCTGGTGGGAAGGCGTATTGCCGAGTTCGATTACGTAACCTGCGCGAGCCCCGCTTATCTCGCGGCACATGGCCGCCCCACTCACCCGCAGCAACTGGAACATGGACACTCGTTGATTAGTTATTTTTCGTCCTTGACGGGAAAATCACGTCCGCTGCTGTTTCATCGCGACGATGAGGCATTCGAGATCAGTCGAGGCACTACAGTTGCAGTCAATGAGAGCACGTCTCGCCTCACGGCCCTGATAGCAGGGCTCGGAATCAGCCAGACGTATGGCTTCATGGCACGCCCTTACATAGAGCGCGGCGTACTGGTGCCGCTACTGCAAGAATGGAATCGTCCACGGCATGAGTTGCACTTGCTGTACCCGTCCAACAGGCATTTGCAGACGAAACTGAAAGTTTTCGGCGATTGGGCTGCCGATATCTTCGCGTCATTCGATTGCCGGACAGCATCCTTATAGAGCGGTCAACCGGCCGGCAAGCGTGGGACAGGTGCACAGACTCACGACTCCATGGATGGCGTAGATCCGGTCATGTTCTCGGCGCGCAGGAAATCGAAGTCGACGCCCTTGTCCGCTTGCATCACCGTCTCCAGAAAAAGCTTCCGGTAGCCGCGTGCCGCCGTCGGAACCACAACGGGTTCATCGCGTGCGCGCTGCGCCAGTTCTTCCTCGGAAACGAGCAGCGATATCTCGCGGTTTGCCACGCTCAGCCTGATCTGGTCGCCGTTGTGCACATACGCAAGCGGGCCGCCGATCGCGGCCTCCGGCGTCACGTGCAGGACGATGGTCCCGAACGCAGTGCCGCTCATGCGGCCGTCCGAGATGCGCACGATGTCCTTCACCCCTGCCCTCGCCAGCTTTTTCGGAATTGGAATGTAGCCCGCCTCGGGCATGCCCGGCGCGCCTTTGGGCCCAATATTCTTGAGCACCAGAATGTCGTCCGCGGTGACATCCAGGTCGTCGGAATCGATGCGCTGCGCCATGTCGTCGGCGTTCTCGAACACGACCGCGCGGCCCACATGTTCCATCAAGTCGGGATGCGCCGCCGACTGCTTGATGATCGCGCCTCCGGGCGCGAGATTGCCTTCGAGCACCGCAATGCCGCCCTGCGGATAGATCGGCCGGTCGCGCGTCTTCACCACGTCTTGCGCGAAGCCCGGTCCGCTGAGTTCGATCTCTTCGCCAAGCGTGCGGCCCGTGACGGTCAGCGCGTCGAGTTTGAGCAGCGGCTTGAGTTCACGGAGCAGCGTAGCCATGCCGCCAGCGTGGTGAAAATCTTCCATGTAGTGCTGCCCGGACGGCTTGAGATCGACCAGAACGGGTGTATCGCGGCCCATGCGGTCGAGCGCCTTGAGATCGACTTCAAGTCCGCAGCGCCCCGCAATCGCGGTCAGGTGGATGATGCCGTTGGTCGAGCCGCCAATCGCCAGCAACACGCGCATGGCGTTATGAAACGCATCGGGCGTCAGGATCTTGTCGATGGTCAGCCGCTCGCGCGCCATCTTCACGGCCTGCGCACCGCTTTGTTCCGCCACGCGCATGCGGTCGGCCGTCACTGCAGGCGGCGTTGCACCGCCCGGCACGGTCATGCCTAAGGCTTCGGCAATACATGCCATCGTGCTCGCCGTGCCCATCACCGAGCAGGTTCCCACGCTCGCGACCAACTGGTTGTTGACGTCCGCAATCTCCTGTTCGTCGATCTCTTCTGCGCGAAACTTGCCCCAATAGCGACGGCAATCCGTACACGCGCCCACACGTTCCGAACGATGCGAACCGGTCAGCATGGAACCGGTGATCAACTGGATGGCCGGCAGACCCGCCGATGCCGCGCCCATCAATTGCGCCGGCACGGTCTTGTCGCAGCCGCCGATCATCACAACGGCGTCCATGGGTTGCGCGCGCAGCATTTCCTCGGTGTCCATCGACATGAGGTTGCGCAAATACATGCTTGTTGGCGACGAAAAGCTTTCGTGGATGCTGATGGTGGGGAAGTCCATTGGCAGGCCGCCGGCGAGCATCACGCCGCGCTTGACCGCCTCGATCAGTTGGGGCGCATTGCCATGACATGGGTTGTAGGCGCTGCCCGTATTCACGATGCCGACCACGGGGCGATCGAGCGCGCTGTCGGTGTAGCCCGCGCCTTTGATGAACGCCTTGCGCAGGAAGAGCGAGAAGCCGCTGTCGCCGTAGCTGGTCAGGCCCTTACGAAGACCCGTGGAAGATTTTTCTGACATGGTTTTAGTGGTGAGTGAAACCGTAAAGCGTGTGTGCGTTGGTGGTGAGGATTGCTGTGCGCACGGCGGGATCCGGCGCCCAGAGCGCAAGCGTATCGAGCAATTGAGCGACAGTTGGCATGGTGGTCCAGGTCGCGACATGTGGCCAGTCCGAACCCCATACGCAACGATCGGGCGCGGCTTCAATCAGCGCCTGCGCATAGCCGATCGTGTCGCGATAAGGCGGTTCCTCCGCGCTCAGGCGATAAGCGCCCGATACCTTGACCCAGGCGCGGTCGCGAACCAGCGCGAGCAGTTCGCGAAAGCCCGCCGACCCGACGCCTTCGGACGTTGGAATGTGGCCCATGTGATCGACAACTATCGTCGATTGCAGCTTCCTGAATTGCGGCGCCAGCGAAGGCAGTTCCCTCGCGTCGAGCAGGAACTGCATGTGCCAGCCCCAGTCGCGCGCGAGCGCATCGTATTCGGCAAGCTGCGCCAGGCTCACGCCACCGCCGCCGTACAGCACGTTCAAACGCAGGCCGACCGCGCCGGCGTCTTTCATCGATTGATAGTGTGCGTCGGGAAGTCCAAGCGCCGGCACGACGACCCCGCGCAAGCGCTCACGATGTGCGCGCAATGTATCAAGCATCAGCGTGTTGTCCTGGCCATGCACGCTCACCTGAATCAACACGCCATATTGCGAACCAACGGCGTCGAGCATCTTCAGATAGGCATCGGGCGTGGCGGGCGGCGGCGTGTAGGCGCGATCCGGCATCCACGGATAAAGCGGCGGAGCGCCGATCACGTGCGCGTGGGTATCGACCGCGCCGGCGGGCATTTCGAACGCCGATGGCCGCGGTTGTACCGGCGCGGGTCCCGGGCAAAGTGGCGCGTTGCTTGTTTCGATATCGCTCATTTGATGTCGTCCAGTTCAATGCCGCGCGTCTCGGGAAGCATCGCCGCGCTAAGGAGGAGCAATGCGTAAGCCACCACGGCAAAAATCGCGATGGCGGTCGCAAGTCCGAAGCGTACCGAAAATGCCCCGACAAGCGCAGGAAAAAGCGCGCCCATCCCACGGCCGAAGTTGTAGCAGAAGCCTTGGCCGGAACCGCGCAGCCGTGTCGGATAAAGCTCGGAAAGAAACGATCCCACGCCCGCAAGATAACCGCTTGAAAAGAACCCGAGCGGAAAACCAAGCCAGCGGATGGCTTCGTTGCTGATCGTGAATTGCGTGTAGGCGAGCACCACGATGATCGCTGCTATCGAGAACGACACGAAGAGTTTCTTGCGTCCGAAACGGTCCGCCATCCACGCGCCGAACAGGTACCCTAAAAAACTTCCCGTAATCAGGAAACCCAGATAACCGGTCGAGTTGATGACCGTCAGATGCCGCTCGGTCTTGAGGAAGGTCGGAATCCACGTCGATATGGCGTAGTAACCGCCTTGGCATCCCATCATGAAGACCGATCCGAGCAGCGTGGTTTTCAGCGTACCGGGTCGGAAGATTTCCCAGAGCGACGGTGCATCGCCATCGACCGCGCGTTGCTTTCTGGCTCTGTCGGCGATCTCGGGTTCCTTGACGTGACGCCGCATATACACCAGCAGCAGCGCAGGCAACACGCCGAATGCGAACATTGCGCGCCAGGCGGTTTCGGGTGGAAACACCAAGAACATCACCGCTTGCAGCAGGACCGCGGCGCCCCAGCCGACCGCCCACGCCGATTGCACCACGCCGACCGCGCGGCCCCGGAATTGCGGGCGGATAGTTTCTCCGATCAGCACGGCGCCCGCCGCCCATTCGCCGCCAAAACCGAAACCGAGAATGGCGCGGGCGATCATCAACTGGTCGAAGTTCTGCACGAACGCGCACGCAATGCTGAATATGCAGAACCAAGCAACGGTGATCTGGAGCGTCTTCACGCGGCCAATCCTGTCGGCGAGATAACCCGCAAGCCAACCGCCAATTGCCGATGTCAGCAGCGTGCCCGTCACCGCCAGGCCCGCAATGCCAGTATCGACTTTCCACAACGTCATGATGGTGCCGATCACGAGCGGGTAGATCATGAAGTCGAGCGCGTCGAGTCCCCAACCGGTGAAGCACGTCCAGAACGTGCGCCGCTCCTGCGTGGTCAGTTCCTTGTAGAACGCGGCGAGGCCCGTATCGCCGCGCTTGTCCGGGCTCAAAGGTCTGTGTGGTGTTTGACTCATGCCGTGGGTATCCGTGTGATGGTACGTGCGTGAAAGCGTGTCACGCCTTCACGGCCACTTGTTGTTCCGCCGATGGCCGCAGTGCGGCGCGCCGTTGCCGCAAAGCCTGCAACTGGCCATCGATCAACACGCCGAGCACGATCACGCCACCCATCACGGCGAAGTTCAGCGATGACGGAATCCCCAGCAGATTGACGAGGTTCTGCAAGATCTGCAGCAGGACCGCACCCAGCGCAATGCCGAGTATGGAACCCTCGCCGCCGCGAAGCGAGCAGCCGCCAAGCACCGCCGCGGCAATGGCGTAAAGTTCGTAGAACGTACCATGCGATGCGGGCGCGACCGAGCGCGTGTACATGGCGAAATAGACAGACGAAATCCCCGCCAGTCCGGAGCAGATCACGTACGACGCCATCACGACCGCGCGCGTGTTGATGCCCGAGTAACGCGCCGCCTCTTCGTTCTTCCCGACTGCGAAAAGGTATCGGCCGAAGACGGACTTGTGCAGGACAACCGCCATGATCGCCGCGAGCACCACAAACGCTATGAAGCTGTTCGGCACGCCCCAGATGTGCCCTGTAGTAAGCCGTTCCAGGGTCGGAAAGGTCTGTCCGAACTCGAATCCCGCGGTGCCGTCATCGGTGTAATAACGCGCCGCGCCGCGATAAATCAGCAAGCCGCAAAGCGTGACAACAAACGGCTGCATGCGCAGTTTCGTCACAAGAAAACCGTGAACCAGCCCGATCACCAGTCCCGCCACGACCATCAGCACGGTGGCGACGATCCAGTTCACGCCATCGGTTGAAAGAAGTGTCATGAAGATCACGCCGAGCAGCGCGAACACCGAGCCAATCGACAAGTCGATACCGCCCGTGATGATCACGAACCCCTCGCCTATTGCGAACAACCCGAACAGGCCGATAAGGTTCGCCGTGTTCGACAGATTCGCTGGCGAGATGAAACGCGGGTTGATGATCGCGACAATCGTACCCACGACCAGGATGAGCACGAGTAGCCCCAAGTCTTTCTTCAACATGATGTCTGCCTGTTTTAATGAACCGTCGGGGCTGTTTCACCGACGGCGAGATGCATGATGCTCGCTTCGCTGAGCGCGTCCCGTTCCAGAATGCCGGCGATTGCGCCCTCGTGCATGACCGCCACGCGATCGCTCACGCCGATTACTTCTTCCATGTCGCTCGATATCATCAGGATCGCCACGCCCTGGTCGGCGAGCTTGCGCATCAGCGCATAGATTTCGCTCTTTGAGCCGGCGTCGACACCGCGCGTGGGTTCGTCGAAGATGATCAGCTTTGGCTTCATGCACAGCCATTTACCGAGCACCACTTTTTGCTGGTTGCCGCCAGACAGCGCGCCCGCGGCGACATCCACGGAAGGCGCCTTGATGCGCAGCGAATTTTTCTGCTCTTGCGCCACGCGCCGCACGTTGCCGGCATCGACGAGATTCCCCCGCGATACCGACGGCAGGCTCGCAAGCACAATGTTCTCCGCGATACTGCTGTCCAGGATCAAACCGGCGTGCTTGCGGTCCTCTGGAATCAGATAGATGCCATGCCTGATTGCTCCGCGCGGGGAACGGATCACGACAGGCTTGCCGTTCAGGCGCAGCACGCCGCCCGCCGGCCGGTCGATACCGAAGACCGCGCGCGCCAGTTCCGTGCGCCCTGATCCGATCAGACCCGCGAGGCCCAAAATCTCGCCGCCGCGCAATGCGAGCGTCACGGGTTGCGCGGGGTAAGCCGGCGTTGCGAACGCGTCGAGTTCCAGAACGGGCGCGCGCGGCGCCGTTTCCGGCGGCGTGTAGAGCGTGTTGAGGCTGCGTCCGATCATCAGGCGGATCATCGCGTCGTGCCGGATCGCCGCACGATCGAGGCTGCCCACCAGCGCGCCGTCGCGCAATGCGACCACGCGGTCCGCGCACTGCTCGATCTCTGACAGCCGGTGCGTGATGAAGATGATCGCCACGCCGCTTCGCTTGAGATCGGCGACGACATCGAGCAATCGCGACGTCTCGGACGTGGTGAGGCTCGACGTGGGCTCGTCCATGATGATGAGCTTTGCGTCGAGTGACAACGCCTTCACAATCTCCAGCATCTGGCACTGCGCAATCGACAGATCGGCAACCGGCGTGCGCGCCGAAAAATCGCAGCCAAGCCGCTTCAAGAGCGGCGTGACGCGGGCATGCAGCGCCTTGTTGTCCACCAGCCGCAGCGGGCCGCCATAACGCGGTTCACGTCCAATGAAGACGTTCGCGGCTACATCCAGGTTCTCGAACAGGTTGAGCTCCTGATGCACGAACGCTATACCCGCGCCCAGCGACTGCGACACGCTCAACGCGGCATGCTCGCGCCCTTCTATTGCGATCGTGCCGCTGGTTGGTTCGATCACGCCGCCGAGCACTTTCATCAATGTCGACTTGCCCGCGCCGTTCTCGCCAATCAAGCCGACGACCTCGCCCGCATCGACGTGAAAGCTCACGCCCTTCAGCGCCCGCACGGCGCCATACGTCTTGGTGATCGCAGTCAACGAAAGCAACGGCGCACGAGACGCGGACGGCAGCGGCTCGCTCATCACTTCTTCGCCATCCACGTCTTGACCTGGGCAATGAAAGCATCGACATTCGATTTATCGATGATCTGCGTCGGCACGATGATCTTGTGACCCTTGGGAATGAACGACTTGTCGCCTTCCACGTAACGCGCCATGTACTTCATGCCGAGGTAGCCCCATTGATACGGCTGCTGCACCACGGTTCCCGCCACCACGCCCTGCTTGATGCCGTTGAGCGTTCCCTGGTCATTGTCGAAGCCGACCACCGTCACCTGACCCGCGCGGCCGGATTGCTGCAACGCCAGTTCGATCTGCGGCGTGTTGTACGCAAAAATACCGATCATGCAGTTGACGTCCTTGCGCGCAGTCAGAATGTCGGCGGCGTTGCTTTGCGCGCGCGCCTGATCCATTTCGTCAGAGCGCACGCTGTCGATAGTGATCTTCGTATTCTGCAAGCCTTCCTTCATTCCCTTGATGCGCTGCACGGCCAGGTCGGCGCCCGGCAAGCCCGCAAACGCCACACACTTGCCACCGTTCGGCATGGCCTTCATGAGGATTTGCGCGGCCTGCTTGCCTGCATCGAAATTACTCGATCCCAGATAAAACGCGCGCTTGGTGTCGGGCGCATCGCCATCGGTCGTGGCGAGCAGCGTCTGGCCGGCGACCTTGTTCAATTCGTCGGTCTGGGTCTTGGGGTCCACCGAACTCAGGATGATGCCGGCCGCGCCGTTGGCAACGAGGTCGTCCAGCAAGCGGTTCTGAACCGCCGCCGACGACTGTTCCGGATACTTCATTTCCAGCGTGTAGTTCGGCAATTCGGACTGGGCTTTGCGCATGCCGGCTTCGGCCAGCTTCCAGAAATCCACCGCGCCATTGGCGACGAAATAGAGGTGTTTTTTATCGGCGGCATGCGCTGTCGAAACCGCTGACACCAACAAGGCTGCGCTCAGCGCGGCCACGGACCACTTTCGGGACATGACTATCTCCTGTCATCCCTCTTTGCGAGGGAAACATATGTTGTTTTCGACGAATTCCTGAGAAACTTCGGGGCGGTTGAACCAGGCTGAAATAACGCTTCGGTTTCCTTACGAGTTGAACGCACCTCCATCCGCAAGCAGCGCCTGAGCATTGACATACGAGGATTCGTCGGAGGCAAGGAAAACAAAGAGCGGCGCGATTTCGGCAGGCTTGCCCTGACGGCCAAGCGGCACGAAGGTCGAAACCTTGTCGTCCTGCGTGGCGCGCCCGCCCATGAATCCGACGATCGGGTCATTGAACGCGGTGTCGACCCAGCCGGGGCAGATGGTATTCACGCGAATATTCGATGCGGCCAGTTCCAGCGCGAGCGTGGTGCCGAATGCAATGACCGCGCCCTTGGACGCCGAATACACAGTGAGCCCTGGCTGGCCGCGTTTGCCGGCAAGCGACGCAGTATTGATGATCGAGCCGCCGCCCGCTCGGCGCAGATGCGGCACCGCGTATTTCGCGCCGAAAAAAAGCCCGCGCACGTTCACGGCGAAGACGCGATCGAATGCGGCGGCATCGAGCGCCGTAATGTCGCCGGACGTCATCACGCCGGCGTTTTGCGCCAGTACGTCGAGGCCGCCGAGCCACGCAGCGCCTTCGTTGATGAAATTCGCGACGCTTTCCTCGCGGGACACATCCACCGCAAGGAACCGCACGTTCGCGCCGAGTTCAGCCGCAACGGGGGCGCCCCGTTCGGCGTCGATATCGCCAATCACGACCTTTGCACCTTCTGAAAGGAAGGCGTCGACCGCCGCTTTCCCGATGTTGTTGACCGCGCCCGTAATGACGATGCGCTTGCCGCTCAGCCGCTGTTTCACGCGTCTGTCTCCATTCTTGTGTGAGCAATGATCCCGCGCTGGCGCGTGGCCGGACGGGGTGTGACGAACCGGGAAAAGCGCGAAGCGCGCTCTGAATGCCCTGCAAATTGGTTCGACGCGACAAGTCTCGTTTTCTTTGACGAGATTGTCAATGATCTTGTTGACGTATAATTCACCCGTGCCAAGAGATAACGTTTGCTTTACAGAAAAACGCTCGCGGCTAGAATTACGGGCATCGAACGTAGATGCTTTTCAATCCTCCTCAACGAAATACAGGTTTTAGATGACAGACACGACCACTCGAAAACCATCGACTAATCAGGTTCAAGAGATCGTGAAAGCGCTCGAGGAGCAGATCGTGCTTGGCTGGCTAATGCCGCGCCAGCGCCTTCTGGAGGAAAAGCTGAGCGCCCAGTTCGATTGCAAGAAGCACGTGATCCGCGAAGCCATCTTCGAACTCGAACGCATGGGGCTCGTCGAGCACATCGCCAACAAAGGCGCGACGGTGCGCCTTCTCAGTCCCGAAGAAATCCGCCAGATTTATTCGGTGCGCGAAGCGCTCGAGATGCTCGCCGCGCAACAGATTCCCCTGCCCGGCTCGCCGGAGTTCGTGGCGGAACTGACGCGGATCCAGACCGAACATACGCGGGCGGTGGAAGCGAAGGACTATCGCGCTGCATTTCACGCGAACATGGCGTTCCACGATTGCCTTTTCTCGGCGTGCGGCAATCCGTATCTCGCGGAGATGATCCGCAGTTCGGCGCAGAAGGTGCACGGTGCGCGGTTTTATACGTCCGCGAGCCAGCCGCATCTGATGAATGCCCGCGATGAACATTGGGCCATGATCCGCGCAATCGAAAGCGGCAGCCGCGAGAGTCTCGTGACGTTATGCCGAAGTCATATCGGCCCGTCGCTCGACACGTATCTCAATGCAGTGCGCGGACTGTTCGAGACCGCGCAACCGGGCGCGCTGAGGTAGTTGATCGGCGGGCGAGGCGGACGTGATAAACGCCTCGCGCAATCTTCATTCTTTCTGTTTCTACCGATCAACCTCGCAGCCAGTGCCCGATGTTTCGGGCGGCTCGGCCTATTCAAGGCGGCCTTGGGTATCGCCTGTGAAGGCGTTCAGACCAACTGCTCGCGCAAGACTCGTCACCCTCCATCCAGTGCGCGGTGAACCGTCAGTGGTCGCTCCATGCTCACGCCCCGATTAGAAACCATCCGCACAAAACGCATTTCTAACCTGGGGTCGGTCATTTGACCGATAGCGCCGGAATGACCCGAATGCGATCCTGACCACCGATGCAAGCCCTGTCGAAACTGCAGCACGACGCCGGGTTTTCGCCGTTTTTAGATACAGCATCAGCGGAAGCTGCTCTGGTATTGCGGAGCACGCTTTGCCGCTCGCTGCCGTTGGTGCCTCATTCATATCGGCCATTTCGTAACCGCAATCTTCAACCGCTAAAGAACATACGGAGCATTCATGTCTATTCGCCTGAAACTCGCCATTTCCTCGCTGGCACTGACGCTCGCCGGAACATCATTTGCACAATCTTCTACCGATAAGCCCGAGCGGATCCGCGGCGCAATCGAATCTTTCTCTGGCAGCACCTTGCAGGTACACCGTCGCAGCGGCGAGACCGTCACCATCCAGATGAAGGATACGACGCACCTGAACGCGGTGAAGCCTGTGCAGCTTTCGGATATCAAGCCGGGCACTTACGTCGGCGCTGCGGCGATACCCGGTCCGGACGGCAAGCTGGTTGCGAAAGAGGTTCTCGTGTTCCCCGAAGCCGCGCGCGGTACGGGTGAAGGACACTATGCATGGGATCTCGGCGCGAACAGTTCGATGACCAATGCCAACGTTGACACCGTTGTGCAAGGCACCAACGGCCGAAACCTGACCCTCTCGTACAAGGGCGGCAGCAACACCATCGCGATCCCGGCCAATGCCCCGATCGTCACGCTCATTCCTGCAACCCGCGATGACCTGAGCACAGGCAAGCAGGTATTCGTCGTGGCAACGCATGGAAAAAACGGATCTTATGACGGCAATTTCGTCGTTGTCGAAAAGAATGGCGTAGTGCCGCCCATGTGAGCACTACAGCCAAGGATCTATCCATACGTGAGATAGCTAAAATCGAGAAGGAGTTTTCATGACTGATCTTTACGCTGATAGCAGCCGCGCTCGCGAAGAGCGTTGGCTCACGCAGTATTATTTTGTTCGCGCCGCGTTTTCCGCCGTATGGGTTGCAATTGCTTTTTCTGTCGGGCTGCATTCCCCTGCGATCGCAACGGTTCTGCTTATTGCGTATCCCGCCTGGGATGCGTTTGCCAATTACATCGACATGTCGCGCAGCGGCGGGCTGGCCAAAGCCCGAATTCAGGCAATCAACGTCGCCATCAGTGTCATAACGACCGTCGCAGTTGTTGTGTCTTTGAGAACGGGCATGAACTGGGTACTTGCGACATTTGGCGCTTGGGCCATACTTTCCGGGCTGCTTCAACTCGGCACCGCCGCAAGCCGGTGGAAGCGCTTCGGCGCACAATGGGCAATGATATTGAGCGGTGCCCAATCCGGGCTTGCAGGGGCATTTTTCATCGTACAAGCTCAGACATCAATGTCTCCAGCTATCGGAAGAGTTGCCGGCTATGCTGCGGTGGGCGCCATCTATTTTCTGGTTTCAGCGTTATGGCTGTCGGTGAGCCGATTGCGGCGCAAGGCAGCTTGAACCGCCGATTAAAACGGAGGATTGCCATGCACGAATCGACCGTTGAGAAACTGTGCATACTGGATGGAGGGATTGCCCGCGTTGAAGACGGCTCCATCTATTCGCCGGGCATGAATGTCGGGGTTCCCATGACCCTCAGTTGTAACGCCTATCTGATCCGCCACAGAAATAAATGGCTGATGTGGGACACGGGTACTCCAGACTATTTATATTCGGAGCCGGGCGGAAAGATCATCGCGCATGGTATCCGGGGCATGGTAGTCCGCACTGTCGCTTCGCAGTTCGAAGCGATCGGCGTCTCGCCCGACGACGTGGACATCGTGATGTTTTCGCACGCTCATTACGATCACATTGGAAACTCCGGCCTATTCAGAAACGCCAAATGGATCGTCCAGCAAGCGGAACACGACGCCATGTTCGGCTCAAACCCAGACAGGTTTGGCTATCTGCCTGAGCTATATTCGACCATGCGCAATAACGAGGTCGAAGTCATACAAGGCGATTGCGACGTCTTCGATGACGGTGCAATTCGCGTGATCTATACACCTGGACACACGGCGGGACATAATTCGTTGCTCGTGAGACTTCCACAAACCGGCCCTGTCATTCTTAGCGGCGACGTGGCACACAACTGTTGCAACCTGAAGCATCGTCGCGTTCCCGCCATGAATGCCGATCGGGAAGCGTCTCTTTCTTCGATGCATAGGATCGAGCAACTGGCGCACAAGGAAGGAGCCAGGATCTGGGTCAACCACGACACGGCGCAGAGTGCCACGTTGCCCCACGCACCGGCGTGGATTGTTTAAACACCACCGGTTGAGTCCGCGAGTTGCGCGCTCTGCTCGTTCACCGCGAACCCATGTTGCACCACTACGAGCCCATCCTCACGCTCATCCGGGGAAAGATCGGAATTCGGAATTCTGACGCAAAATCGCGTGCGCTGAGAACTTTGCGTCCAACTCGAGTGCAACCGGCAAACGCGCTCCGTTGAAACTAAGCGGACGTCCCACCCTCCCGTCGCTCAGCGGCCCGAACTATTGCATCGATACTAAGTCGCACATCAGCTTCAGTGGTCGCCCAACTCGTGACACTGATACGCATGGCCGGACGTCCCTGCCACACAGTGCCGCCGAACCAGCAAACGCCTTCGGCCTGAAGACGATTGATCACGGCTCGGGTTGCCTCAGGAGATCCGAACGACACGAGCACCTGGTTAAGCACGACATCGTTGAGAATTTCAAACCCGTGCTTCTCCAGGCTTTGAGAAAACATTCGGGCATGGCGGCACGTATGTTCGACAAGACCGGCGATGCCATCTCTTCCAAGGTGCAGAAGTGCGGCCCATATTTCGACACCGCGCGCCCGCCTTGACGATTCGGGGGTGTAGTGCGAGGGCTCGCGATCGCCTTCCACACCTTCAGCCAGGTACGCGGCGCTCGCCGACATTGCCGCGCGGAGTTCGGCGGCCTTTCGGACAAGCACAATGCCACTGTCATAGGGAACGTTGAGCCATTTATGGCCGTCCGTCGCCCAGGAATCGGCCTCAGCGAAGCCCGCAGTCAGCGCCGCGAAATCACGATTTGCAAGCGCCCAGAGCCCGAAGGCGCCATCGACGTGAACCCAGGCTCCGGCCTCCCTCGCCCGGCGGCAAACCTCGGCGGCGGGATCGAAGGCTCCCGTGTTCACGTTACCTGCCTGGATGCAAACAATCGTACGGTCATCGAACTCCGGCAGACTATCGATCTTGATTCGCCCCTGCCGGTCAGTGGGAACCCGAATGACGCGCTCGCGTCCAAGGCCGAGCAGCGAGAGTGCCTTCAAGATAGTGACATGAACTTCGTCGCTGACGATCACGCGCAGTTCGGGGGCGCCGTAGAGTCCTTTCGCTTCCACATCCCAGTTCAGGCGAGAGAGAAGCGCGTGGCGCGCGGAGGCCAGCGCGGTAAAGTTCGCCATTGAGGCGCCACTGACAAACGCTCCCGCAATGCCGCTTTCCAACCCGAACAGATCGCTCAGCCATTGCAGCGACACGTCCTCAAGGACCGCCGCAATCGGCGAGGTCCAGCGAAAACAGGCATTCTGATCCCATGCCGTTGCAAGCCAGTTTGCAGCGACCGTAACGGGTAATGCGCCGCCGATCACCAGACCAAAGTATCTTCCGCCCGTAGTGGCGACCGTCGCTGGCGATCCTATTTCATCGAGGCGACGCACGATCTCCGACGCATCCATGCCTCTTTGAGGAAGCGGATGTTTCAATTCGTCCAGACGTTCGATTGCCTGAAGTGAGGCAGTGACCGGCCGCTGCCGGACGGACTGCAAGTATGCGATAGATCGTTGCGAGGCTTCTTGCAAGACTTCATTCATTGACGTCGCTTCCATTTGCGTCTCCCGACCTTGCAATGTGCTGAAAGTAATCTCCATTCTGGTGCTCATTGTTATCGCCAGTCAACGGCTGAGAACTGGATCAATTGCAAATGAGAGCTGCCCTTTCCTTCATGGTGACTCTGGAAACGGGTGGCACGGGGCTTGATCGAGATCTTTCACCTGGCAGTACATAAGTGGGCATTGACCCGCAGAGGCGGCGCGTCGTCGCGAAATGGCGGTTGCACAACGAAGCTCTCGATCACGCCAGACTTGAAGATCAGGCAATAAGTCGACCCGCCATACTGGAAATATCCGAGTTCGTCTCGATTAGGGAATACGGCTGCGATTTGATCCAGAACGCATCTTGAAGCTTGACGTTGTCGTGAATATTGTAGGGCGATGCCTCGCACGCGCTGAAGATGACTTTGTCATTGCCGGGCTGCGCCACCGGCCGCGCGCCGGGCTTGAACTCGCGCGTGAAGAAGTGGTTCCATGACGCGTATCCCCAGTATGGTTTGGCTGGATCACATAAGAACTGCGACAGCCCGATCTTGCTGTCCGCTTCGTGACTGAACCAGCCATTAGGCGATCTAGTGTTCAAATGCTCACGCGAATAGGGCCCGCTAACAAATGCCGACCACACGTTCAACACGCGCTTTAGATGCGCATTGAACGCCGGGTCGCGAAAGAGCGCGTAACCAGAGGGCATGACCATCGGCCAGTCCAGCAATGCATTAACCGGGCAATGGATCAGGCTGGACTCGCTAAAGGGCGGGGCGTAGGTCAACATTGCATCGAGCAAGACGATGAACTCGTCGATGTCTGCATAGCCAAGTTTGAAACCCGCTTCACGCGCCTGCCCGATTGCCCGGGTAAAGTCCATGCGTACCACGGGATCGTCCCGTATGAACGCCGCCAGATCCGCAACGGCACTATTCGTTTGCGCGGCGTTCGCACGCTTACGTGCATGTGCTGCGAATTCCTTGCGAAAGCGCGCGACGACATCCTCTTCGCGTGGAAGCCACTCGCCGATTCGTCGCCTGATCTGCCTCATCTTTTTTGCCTCCGCGAAGTCGTTGAATTCCGATGTCTCGGATTTTCACCGAGCGGTAATTGACGCAACCGGCCGCGTCGATCGTGAACGGTCAATCATCTTTCTCCAAAGCGGGCGCTCCGGGCACGTCAATCAAGAGTCAAGAGACCAGACAAGAATTACGGCGTTCCGTTTTTGCAATATGCTGCAAAGCCGGTGCTATCAGCAAGACGGTCGAAATAGCTGGAAACGGCGGCGAAGCGCGGATGCTCAAATGGGGTGCTGAACCAGCGGTTCACGGACAATCCGATAGGAATGTCGGCGAGGCTGAAATGCTCTCCAGCGACGAACGCGCGCGTCGCGTCAAGTTGGCCTTCTAGGATACCCATGTGCCGAGTCCAGCCGGCTAGCGACGCAGAAATCTCGCCCGGCACCTGATGCGCGGCCGATTTCCTGACGAGACCAAGGAAAGCATAGCTCCACGACCGATTCAAGTCCGATGCCTGCCAGTCCAGCCACTGATCGATCCTTGCGCGCTTTATAGGGTCGGCGGGATAAAGCGCTTCACCGGCATAGCGCGAAGCGAGATAGCGAATGATCGAGTTCGATTCCCACAGCACAAAATCGTCGTCCTTGATGACGGGTACAAGACCATTCGGATTCAACGATAAAAATTCGGGGGTATCAGTTTGCCTGAATCCCGTGCCCCAGTCCTCCCGCTCGAAGGAAATGTGCAACTCGGCACATGTCCAGAGGACTTTGCGGACATTGATTGACGATGCTTTTCCGAGGACAGTCAGCATGTTTTTTATCCCGTAGTCTGCGGACTAAAGCCGAGGTGGATCGGTAGGCGAAATACGAAGCCGTGCCTATAGGCCGAAGTTGACCGAATACCACCCCTGCCAAGCCTCACAGAATCCTCAAACTGTCAACGACTCCCACCAAGGTTCACCTGCATCACTCACTGCTGCGGCAACGCATAAGCAATCACATAGTCCCCCAACTTCGTGCCGAACGAGCCATGGCCGCCCGCGGCGATCACCACATATTGCCGGCCGTTGATGGAATAGCTCATGGGCGTAGCCTGGCCGCCTGCCGGCAGGCGCGCCTGCCAGAGCTGCTTGCCGTCGTTCACGTCGAACGCGCGAATATAGTTGTCCGCCGTCGCGCCAATGAACGCCACGCCGCCGGCAGTGACAATCGGGCCACCCAGCATTGGCATGCCCATCTTGAACGGCAGCGGAATCGGCGAGCTGTCGCGCACCGTGCCAATGCGCTTCTTCCACACGATTTCATTGGTCTTCAAGTCGATCGCGGAAATGTAGCCCCATGCCGGCTGTTTGCACGGCAAGCCCAGCGGCGAGAGGAATGCATTGATCGTGACACCGAACGGCACGCCGTATTGCGGCTGGATGCCCTGCTCCGTACCACTGCCCTTGGCACCCGGCACCGGCTCCATCGGGTTGCCCGGGCCGCGCGGAATCAGACGCGAAACGAACGGCAGCGCAATCGGATTCGCCACCGCAATCTGACGATCGGTGTCGACGGCAATACCGCCCCATTCGAACATGCCCAGGTTGCCTGGGAACACGAGCGTGCCCTGCACCGAAGGCGGCGTGAACGTGCCTTCGTACCGCAGCTTGTGGAACATCACGCGGCACACGAGCTGGTCGTACATCGTCGCGCCCCACATGTCGGCGTCGGTCAGGTTCTTCGACGGACGATACGTGAGCTGCGAAAACGGCTGCGTCGGCTCGACGTGGTCGCCGGGAGCCGCGCCTTGCGGCACTGGCGTTTCGGGCGCTGGCACAACCGGCACACCCGTGCGGCGGTCAAGCACGAAGAGGTTGCCGGTCTTGGCCGGCGCGTAGACGACCGGTACTGTCTTGCCATCCTTGCCGGTAATGTCGGCGACAGTTGGCTGCGACGGCTGATCCATGTCCCATAGATCATGGTGCACGCTCTGGTAGAACCAGGCGAGCTTACCCGTGGAGGCGTGAAGCGCCAGCAGGCCGCTGGCGTAGCGCTCCTGATCCGGCGTGCGGTGGCCGCCCCAGATGTCCGGCGTTGTCACGCCCATCGGCAAATAGACCATGTCGAGTTTCGCGTCGTAGGCGGCGGGCGCCCACGAGTTGGGCGACGTCCACGTGTAATGCTCGCCCGGACCGGGGATGTGATTGGGATCCTTCGCACCCGGATCGAACGCCCAGAGCAATTCGCCCGTGCGCACGTCGAAACCGCGAATGACACCTGAGGGCTCGCGGCTCGAGAAGTTGTCCTCGACCGAGCCCGCCACGATGATCACCCGGCTGGTAATGATCGACGGCGACGTGGGCTCGTACATGCCCGGCGTCGTGACTGGCTGGGCATGTTGAAGGTCGAGGTCGCCGTGGTTGCCGAAGCCCTCGCAACGTTGGCCCGTCAGCGCGTCGAGCGCGTAGAGGTGCCCGTCGTTGACCGGCAGGTAGATGCGGCGCGTACAGGCGGCAGTGGCAACGGCGGCATTGCTTGCCGGTGCTGCTGCGGCGGCGGCTGCGGGTGCCGTGGC
The DNA here is from genome assembly GCF_001544455.2 of Caballeronia sordidicola. Lineage (GTDB taxonomy): Bacteria > Pseudomonadota > Gammaproteobacteria > Burkholderiales > Burkholderiaceae > Caballeronia > Caballeronia sordidicola. The sequence goes on along the minus strand of NZ_FCOC02000006.1, from coordinate 191,697 downwards.
CGTGGCGCTGGCCGACAAATCGACATATGACACGCCGCGGCACGTCACGTGCTGGAACGATGGATCGGACTTCAGTTCCGGATCGAACTTCCATTTCAGCGCGCCCGTCTTCGCATCTAGCGCAAACAGTTTCTGGTGCGGCGAGCACAGGTAAAGCAGGTCGCCGATCTTGATCGGCGTGACTTCATCGGTAATCTCGGTGGGATCGTTGGGGCCCTTCATGTCACCCGTTCGAAAGGTCCAGGCTACCTGAAGATCCTTCGCATTTTCGGGCGTGATCTGCTGCAACGGCGAGTAGCGAGTGCCTTCCTGAGTGCGCCCATAGGCGGGCCAGTCGGCGGCGTCGATACCGCTGTTTGCGCTGTTCGCGCTGCTTGCGGGCGCCGAAGCAGTCAGTGTGCCGTTGACCTGCTGTGGATCATTGAAGCTTGCGTACGCAAGCACGCCTGCCCATGCCACCAGCGCGACGACAAGCGACGCAATACCCAGCTTGCGCTCGCCGTCCAGCCGCCAACTCATGAGCAGCAGCAACCAGACGCCGAAGATGACGAGGACACCGGAGCGAGGCGCAAGCGCCCAGAAGTCGGAACCCGACTCCCAGAGAGCCCAGATCGCCGTGCCGACAAGCACAAGCGCATAGAGCACGAGCGCGGCGGGGCTGCGCCGCCAAAGCAGCCAGGCCACGCCGAAGAGCACGATGCCGGTGATGATGTAGTAAGCAGAGCCGCCTACCGCAAGCAGCCATACGCCACCGATCAGCAAATAGAGCGCGGTCAGCACCGTGAAGAGCAAAGTGATGACGACGATCACGCCTCGTGAATTCGACTGACTGGTCATGTTGATTCCAACCCTCTTGAGTGGATATTGCCGCCATGGATATTGACGCCAAGTTCACGCGCCGGAGCACGGCAAAAGCATATCAGGAACGAGTGCGTTATTCCGACGTACGCGCCAGTTTGCGATTGGCTTGCAAGCGGCTTGGATTACAAGTTTCGGCACGCGCACATTTGCACAGGAAAGACAATCGCGCAAGCCCGCCAGGTTATTGGGCAAGCGACTACTCGAATCTGAGCGAATTCGACGCCGCATGGAAACCTCCGCGCATTGGTATCGGGCGACCACGAGCAGCCAGCCAAGAGCTATCGGGACCGCTGGCAATGAGTGCACAGGGTGTCTTATCGCGCGACGCTTCTCCCGCAATCGCACTTCATTCACGCATGCCATACCCGGTACCGAGTACTCCGAAATGTTTTATCGAAAGCTGGCCTTCTTTGGCGAGATCGGCGCGCAGGAAAACGGCGTTGCCGTTTGCTTCGTCGGCGATCGCTTGTCCCGTTTCCGCGACATGGGCGCAATGTGCGCGCCTGTCAGTGCGTTATCAAAAGTCATGTGCATCGACGTCACGAGATTTTCGATAGCTCCGCAACTTTTCTCCCAAGCGTTTGCCGATACTCGCCAGGCGCCATGTCCGTCACGCGCTTGAACGCACTCCTGAAGGCGCTTTCGGACGCATAGCCGACCCTGGCCGCCGCTTGCGCAACCGATACGCCCGCGCGAATCTCGCGTCTGGCCAGTTGCATGCGCCACTGGGTCAGGTAGGCCAGCGGCGGCACGCCCATCATGTCGCGGAAGCGAACGGCAAACGAGGTACGCGACATGCCGGCTTCCTTCGCCAGTTCATCCAGATTCCAGTTCCGCGCAGGATCGCCGTGGATACAGCCGAGCGCGACAGCCAGCCGGTGATCACCGAAGCCTTTCAGCCAACCCTCGTCTCTTTGCGGCGCATGCGCCAGATAGGCGCGCAAGGTCTGCACGAACAGCAGTTGCGCCAGCCCGGCCACCACGACGCTGCGACCCGGTCTGCTTCCCGGCCTCATTTCCGCGACCAGTTGCGCCAGCAGCAAGGCAATCGGCGAGGCTTCCTGCATGGCTCCCACAATGTGAATGAACGGCGGCAGGCCGTTCAACAGGAGCGCCTGCCAGTCCGTATCGACCTGAGTCAGGCCGCCGAGCATGGCAAAGTCATCCCCCTCGCCCAGGCGGTAATGGCCTTCATCGTCCTGCGCGATCGGCGTGGTCGATGCGCTGGCGATCAGTGCCGGGGCGCTGGCGAGGGTCAGCGTGCGCGTGCCGTTGGTGATCAGGACGTCGCCGGTCTCGAAGGGTGCAGGCTCGGACATGCCGTCGATGAAATACCAGCAGGCGCCCGCGGTCGCGGCATTAAATTTGATCGCATCCAGGTTGTCGAAGCGGTGCGCCCAGGCGCCGCCCGCGATAAGTTGCCCCGACAGCTCGCAACGAGCCTGAAGCACATCCAGCAGATCGGAGAGAGGATCAGCCGACAGATTTGAACGATGGCGCATAAAAGGTGAACGAATACGTCTTACAGGTGCGAAGCGGGCAGCCTACCATGCCTGGATTCAATCTGGAGGGCACCACATGTCTACCCCGCAATCACCCATTGACTCCGGCTTCGGCGCGGCGTCCACCGCCGAGGAAGTCATCCGCGGCATCGACCTGACCGGTAAATGCGCGGTCGTGACCGGCGGCTATTCCGGCATAGGCATCGAGACGGTCAAGGCGTTGCGCTCCGCTGGCGCCAGAGTCTTCGTGCCAGCGCGCGATCTCGTGAAGGCCAGGACCGCGTTGAGCGAGATGCCCGACGTCGTGCAGCAGCCGATGAACCTGCTCGATCCCGCTTCCATTGATCGCTTCGTCGAACACGTACTGAAAGAAACGGACACCGTCGATATTCTCGTCAACAACGCGGGCGTAATGGCGCCGCCGCTTGTTCGCGACGGCCGCGGATATGAATCCCAGTTTTCCGCAAACCATCTTGGCCATTTTCAACTGACCTGCCGATTGTGGCCGGCGCTCGTGAGATCCGGTCATGCCAGAGTGATCGCACTCAGCTCTTTCGGTCATCGCCGGGCAGGTGTCGACTTTCATGATCCGAACTTCGAGCATCGTGAATACGAACCCTGGGTTGCATACGGTCAGTCGAAGACCGCCAACGCGCTGTTCGCCGTGGCGCTGGATTCGATCGGTCAACGCTCGGGCGTGCGCGCGTTTTCTGTCCATCCCGGCGGCATCGTGACGGATTTGGTCCGGCATATGTCGAACGAGCAACTGCGAGCCAGCCAGGTCATCGACCACGACGGCCGTCCGATCATCGATCCGGGGAACAACAAGAAGACGCCGCAACAAGGGGCGGCGACGAGTGTCTGGTGCGCAACAAGCCCCCGGCTCGACGGTATGGGAGGTGTCTATTGTGCGGACTGCGATATTGCTCGTGCCTTGCCGGGCGATGAATCAGCGGAATTGCACGGTGTACGCCCTCGTGCTACCGATCCGATCGCGGCCGGCCGGTTATGGCAACTGAGCGAGCAGCTCACTGGCGCTCGTATCGACTGAATGCCCTAATACAGACAGGAGAAGTCAATGCCTCCTGACCACCATGTCATGGCCGACAACGGCCTGCGAGGATCAAGTCGAAGTGCGTTGATGACCTGCTCGCGCGCGCTCACAGCTTTTCGCTCCCAAGACAAACACGAACGATCGTTCGATGACGGTGCCACCGCACCTGCTCGCATAGGATCGCTAGTGTTCTCAGACGACACTCGCTACAGCAAAAAAAATTTGATGCGAGTCCCTTGAAAAATATTGCGGCTGTCCTATTTTCGATTCCGTAAAGCAGTCGCATTGTTTGCGCTGCGTGTTTCGATTGGTTTGTCAGAGGCTTGGCAGACGGACTGGAGCGCGTATGCCGGTTCGTCTCCTGCCGCATATAGGAGATAGCAGCGATGAGTGACCTTCTTTTTAACACCGCCCTGTTTGATGAGTTCGACCGCCTGCAACGCCAAATGTCGTCGTTGTTTGGAGGGTTGCCATCTAGCATCCGGGCGTCCAGGCTCAGCGCCTTTCCTCAAATCAATCTCGGGAGCACCGACGATTCCGTAGAAATTGTCGCATTTGCCCCGGGCATCGATCCAGCAAAAATCGAGGTGACAGTGGACAAGGGCCTGCTGACCATCAGCGGCGAGCGCACGCGCGCCGAGCCTGAATCCGAGGGGCGTGCTTATGCGCAGGAGCGTTTCGCGGGCAGTTTCCGCCGCGCGATCGAGCTGCCGCGGGACGCGGATCCGGACAACGTAAAAGCACGCTATGCGAATGGCTGTCTCGCGATCAGCGTAGGTAAGCGCGAGACTTCGCGCCCACGTGCCATTCCGGTCCAGTAATCACTTTCGCGAACCATTTGAGGAGAACGTCATGAATACTCAAACCCAACTTGCGGAACGCAGCAACAGCGCGCTCGCACGCCGCGACGAAGCACAGACGCAGAAGGGACCCGCCTTGGCGCCCGCTGTTGATATTTACGAAGATGCGCATGGCGTCACGTTGTGGGCTGATCTTCCAGGTGTGTCACGAGATCGCTTAAACGTGCATGTGCAAGACGGCACGCTGTTTATTGAAGCCGAGGCTTCAATTGAAACGCCGGAAGGTCTTCGCCTGCATCACGCGGAGATTCGGGAGCCGCGCTTCGCGCGGGCGTTTTCGTTGAGCGCGGATTTCGATACGTCGAAGATTGAAGCGAACCTCACTGACGGCGTATTGAAGCTGAGCATCGCGCGTCGTGAAGAGGCGAAACCGCGCCGTATAGAAGTGCGTGTCGGATAAGTGTTCGATTGGGCGCTCACTGGAGCGTGAAGTGAGCGCTCAATCGATAGGATAGCTAATTGGACACCAACATGAAATTCGGGACGGAGTGTAAGACTTTAGGAAAAACATCGTGTACGCCTACAGGCGACGCGTGGCTTTCCAACCGAGACGCCTGCGCGCGTAGTGGCGATCACATTGCGTAGCGATAAGCCAGCGGGTCGGTTGCGCGTCAGTGCGCCGGTATGCTCATCCTGTTTTATCGTCAGCAAATGCGAATTCTTTAGCCCGATCTTTCGTAGATTAGATATTGATGAGCATGAATCAGGTGCGCGCTGGATGCATGGGCAACTCCGCTCAATTGGCGACCCGTTACGCAAATTGACGCGATTGTTGTAACAGCGAGTCGATCTCAGTCCTATACACAAATGTAGCGGTGGAATGCCAACCTTTCGCAGCTTTCGTCGTCGAATCAGCCAACCATGCGAAGCCGACATTCCGGAGCACCCCGGCTGGTTCGGCTTACAACCGGGGATATTCCACGTTGCGCGTCGAATCAAGCGACCTTGAGAACAACCCTGAAACGAGCCGCTCCACTCATCATCCGGTCATAAGCCTGTGCCGCTTGTTCAAGCGGAAACTCCTCGATCATCGGTTTAACTCCCGAGAGTGCACTGAAAGAAAGCGTATCTTCGGAATCGGCCGATGTCCCCGACGGCCAGCCCTGAATCGAATGACGTCCCATTATGAATTGCGCGATCGGCACCTCGACCGGCTCTTCAGAAATCCCAACCATAATGAGCTTGCCATTCACCCCAAGGCCACCGATCGCCGCGCTCATTGCCTTGCCGCTCGTAACCGTTGCAAGGATGATCCTGGCGCCTCCGAGCTTGTTCAACTCGTCCGCGACATTCTGCGTTTTACTGTCGATGTAGTGATTCGCGCCAAGCTGTTTTGCAAGCTCCGCCTTGTCTTGTCCGCGAGCGATGGCAACCGTGTCGAAGCCCATCTTCCTCGCAAATTGGACACCGAGATGCCCAAGCCCACCAATGCCCAGAATCGCAACAACTTCGCCTGCGCGCGCACCGCTGTTACGCAACGCATTGAAGGTCGTAATTCCGGCGCAAAGCAGCGGTGCCGCGTCCACATCGGACAGATCATCCGGAATACTGGCAAGCGCTTCGACCGGAGCGACGACGAACTCCGCATAACCGCCGTTGTAGCTGATTCCGGGAACCTGCCCCTTTTCACAGAGAACGAAATCGCCTTTACGGCAACGTGAACACTGGCCGCAATGACCACCATGCCAGCCGACGCCGACCCGCCGGCCTACGCTCCAACCCTCGACGCCGTCGCCCACAGCGTCCACAACACCCGCGATTTCGTGGCCCGGAACCCGTGGAAATTGCAGACCAGGCCATTGGCCCTCTTTTGTGAGCGAATCGCTGTGACATATTCCACAAGCGTGAATCTTGATCCGGACTTGACCGTGGCCCGGCTGCGGAATATCCAGCTCGACAAGCTTTAACGGGCCACCCGGTGCTTCGACTTGTACGGCTTTCATCTTCGACATTGAAAATCTCCTTGTCATCGCGCCGTCGAAGATCGACGACGCAACATGTTCAAAGACATGGACAGGTGCTTCGCATGGCCGGATCAATCGTGCAAAAGACGTTCGCCAACACTCGGCTCATTGACCCGGCTTATTAACGATAGTCGAAATTTCACCAACCAACATCGCGCGAACTCACCGGAAAAGCGCATAGGGACAACCTATCTATTGCATGCAAAAACAATATTTTTCCCTTTAATTTGACTTGTTAAATTGGTTTCGCCTTCGGTTGAACGCATTAAAACGTTTGAGCCGGGGTCTGCACGGTGTCTCCTGCGCGCTCTTTGCTGACGGGATGATGACTGTCATGCTCAGGAGCCAATCATGGACAAGCTGGCCGATTTCGCCGCTGAGGAATGCGGGACCCCATACCTTCCAGCCTCCGCGATAAAAATGCGCATCGAAGGCTTGTCGAAGCATTACGGCAATACTGTCGCCTTGCATCCGATCAATCTCTCGGTCAAGACCGGTGAGCTGCTCACGCTGCTCGGACCGTCCGGATCGGGGAAAACGACGCTGCTGCAAATCATCTGCGGGCTGACAGCGCCGACTGCGGGCAAGCTGTTCATCGACTCGCAGGATCGTACGAAATCACTTGTTCATGAGCGCGACATTGGCGTCGTGTTTCAGAACTATGCTCTCTTTCCGCATTTGAACGTCTTCGAAAATGTCGCGTTTCCATTACAGATGCGGCGCTTGCCGGCGACCGACGTAAAACGCCGCGTCATGCACGCACTGGAAACTGTGAAGCTCGCCACATTCGGCGAACGGTTTCCACGAGAATTGTCGGGTGGCCAGCAACAACGCGTCGCGCTTGCGCGCTGCCTCGTCTACGAACCCTCCCTGCTTCTCATGGACGAATCACTGTCCGCACTCGATCGCAAGCTACGCGAATCCATGCGAGTCGAAATCAAGCGGATTCATCGTGAGACAGGATCGACCATTATTTTCGTGACTCACGATCAGGAAGAAGCGCTCGCTCTTTCCGACCGGGTGTGCCTGATGAACGCCGGGCGCATTGAACAGATAGGCACGCCGCAAGCAATTTATGAAAAACCCGCCTCGTCGTTCGTGGCCGACTTCATCGGGGTTTCAAACAAGTTGCGCGGCAAGCCGGGGCGCGACGGCTGGCTTGCCACCGTTGACGGCAACGTTCCGCTTCCGACCGATGAAGACTCACTCGCCGCCGCCAACGCGGCCGAGGCAATGCTTATCGTACGTCCCGAACACATTTGCATTGACGACACCAACAATGGGTTCGTTAGCGGCCGGGTTATCGAAAGTATCTACGGGGGCGCCGAGACGCGCCTGCTCGTCGAACTCCAAAGCGGTGCCGTTTTAACCGTCAGACAAGCGGCGCGAACAGGAAGGTATTCGATTGGCGACGTTGTCTCGCTGCGCTGGCAAGTCGAACACTCTCTGCTGCTGCGCCATTAACGCTCACTACACGAGCCGCCTGACGCACGCTTGCTGGCGGTTCGTGATCAACGCTTCAACCTTGCAATCTTATCTGGAGAAACGCGCGTGAGCTCGAGCATCAGAACCAGCCGCAGGCAGTTCATCAAAACGACAGGCGCCACCGGACTGGCGCTCGGACTCCCAACCATCTGGACGCAGCGCGCAAGCGCGGCCGGCCAGCTGACGGTAGCCGATAACGGCGGCGCCCTCGGCCCCATCATGCGCACCGCGTTTTACGATCCATTCGAAAAAGAAACAGGAATCCGGATCGTCAACGTAGCGCACGAGTCCGACCCCGTCACGCAATTCAAGCTTTCGGTCGATTCCGGCTCGCACATCTGGGACCTTGCAATGGTGACGCCGGACAACGTGCTTCGCTTGACCGGCCAGAAAAACTATCTTGCGCCGCTCGATATTGCTTCGAGCGATGGGGCGGGCATTCTCCCGGGCATGCTGACAAACAACTGGTTCGGGTTTTCCATCTACGGTGTGGTAATGGCGTATCGCACTGACAAGTTTCCAAAGGCTGCGCCGGCGGGATGGCGCGACTATTGGGATACCGCGAAGTTTCCGGGACGCCGGGCGCTGTTCCGGTCGCCCATCGGTCTTTTCGAAAATGCGCTGCTCGCCGATGGTGTCGCGCCCAAGGACATCTATCCCATCAACGTCGAGCGCGCCTTGAAATCGCTCGACAAGATTCATTCGTCCATCAATGTCTGGTGGGCCAACGGCGCACAAAACACGCAACTCCTGCAAAGCGGCGAAGTGGATTTATCGGATACGTGGAACGCCCGGGCGCTTGCGGCCATCTCTGCCGGCGCGCCTGTGAAGATCGTCTGGGAAGGCACCTACAACGTGGACGGATGGTCCATTCCCATCGGCACACCGAACCTGAAACAGGCGCAGCAGTTTGTGCGCTTTTGCATGCGGGCCGATCGTCAGGCGCAGTACTCGAGCCTGGTCGCAAATGGCCCCAGCAACAGCAACGCTTACAAACTCATCGATCCGGCGCGTGCCGAGCTGTTGCCGACATTCCCCAGGAACCTGGAACGTCTTACCCGGCGAGACACCGCCTGGTGGGGAAAAAACTTCGATTCGGCGAACGAGAAGTTCCAGGAATGGCTGTTGAACGCGTGACCGATACCCTGACCTGTTTCCAAGGAGATGCAGCATCATGACTGACCAACACATGGCTCTTGGCGTGCTCGTGCATGCAACGGGCTCGCACCCTGCATCATGGCTGCAATCGGAAGCGCCGCGGGACGCGTCGACCAATATCGACTATTACCGCAAGCTCGCAACGCTTGCGGAAACAGGCCTGATGGACCTCTTTTTCATTGCGGATACGCCCGCGGCCCGCACGGAAAAGCTCAACGTCTATACACGCTATCCGCTGTTCATGAACTGCTTTGAGCCGATCACGCTGCTGTCCGCGCTGTCGGGATCGACACGTCATATTGGACTGGGAGCCACCGCTTCCACGAGTTTCTACGAGCCCTATAATCTCGCGCGCCAGTTTGCTTCGCTGGATCATTTGTCCCATGGACGCGCCGGCTGGAACGTCGTGACATCGGCCAACGACTACGCCGCCAGAAACTTCGGCCTCGATAAACTGCCGCCGCACGACCGGCGGTACGCCCGCGCGCGCGAGTTCTTCGACGTGGTATCGAAACTATGGGACACGTGGGAAGACGACGCGTTCGTGGGCGACAAGGAACAATGCAAAGTCTTTGAACCCGGGAAATTTCATACGACCGATCATCAGGGCGAGTTTTTCACGGTTTATGGCGGCCTTAACATCAAGCGCGCGCCGCAGGGACGGCCGGTGATCATTCAGGCCGGGTCTTCGGAAGACGGCAAATCCTTCGCTGCCGAGACGGCCGAAGTGGTCTTCTCTTCGGATCCCACGCTTGAAAAATCACAGCGTTTCTATGCCGATCTCAAGGGCCGCATGCCCGCCTTCGGCCGCGCCCCGGAGGAAATGAAAATCCTTGCGGGCCTCTCGGTGGTGGTCGGCAGCAGCGAGGCGGAGGCCCAGGACAAGTACCGCGAACTGCAAAGCCTGATTCATCCTGACGTAGGCCGTATGCGCCTGGGTGCGGATCTGGAACTCGACTTGACGAACTTCCCGCTCGATGAACCCATTCCCGAGCACCTGATTCCCAAGACGGCCAATCTGCATCAGGCCTACTTCAACCAGATCGTCAGCATGATCCGCGATCAGAAATTGACGCTGCGGCAACTCTATTCGAGCTACGAGCGCGGCAAGGTCACCTTGTGCGGGACACCGCAGCAAATCGTCGATCACATGGAGGAATGGATCGATACCCGCGCTGCCGACGGTTTCATGCTCGCCTTCCATGTGCTGCCCAACGACATGACCGACTTTGTCGCGCACGTCATCCCGGAACTGCAGCGGCGCGGGCGTTTTCGAAAGGAATACAGCGGCACGACCTTGCGTGAAAACCTCGGACTCGCGCGGCCTGCCAATCGCCACGCACAGGCTGCACGATGAATACATCCGTGGCGGCGGCCGATACGCCCCGGCGCGCTCGCAGCCTCAATGCCGGACCACTGTGGCTGGCGGCCCCGGGGGTCCTGTTTCTTGCGGCATTTCTTGTGTATCCCTCGCTCAGGCTGCTTTCGCTCTCGATGATCCAGAACGGAACCGGCGAGTTCTCGATGTCCGCATTTGCGCGGTTCTTCGGGCCGAGCGTGTACAGGCAGGTCCTTCAAACCACGTTTTCGATCGCCTTTCAAACCACCGCCTATTGCCTTTTATTTGGCTATCCGCTTGCCTACTGGCTCTCGGGCTTGCCCAAGCGCCAACAGCAAGGCGTGGCGCTGCTCGTGCTGCTGGCGTTCTGGACCAGCACGCTGGTCAAGAACTTTGCGTGGATGGTCTTGCTCGGGCGCACGGGCTTCGTCGCCAATGTCATGCACGAACTCGGGCTCGCAGGCGGCGACCGGCTGCTGTTCAACCGGACCGCCGTCATTTTCACGATCAGTCATACGCTGTTGCCGCTTGCCGTGGTCACGATGTTGCCGGTGATGAATCAAATCGATCGCCGCATGTCGATGGCCGCCGCCACGCTGGGCGGCGATCGTGCGCAGGTGTTCTGGCGAATCTTCTTCGTGTCTTCCATGCGCGGTGTCGCCGCAGCCGGCTTGCTGGTATTTATCAGTGCGCTTGGCTTCTTCATCACACCAACGCTGCTTGGCAGCCCCCGCGAGATGATGTTGGGGCAGCTGATCATTGTGCAAATCAATGAATTGCAGAACTGGCAACTTGGCAGTGCGCTGGCGGTTGTACTGGTGATGTCGGCGCTGATCAGTTGCTTTCTCTACAACCTGGTCTTCGGAATGTCGTCTCTCGCCGGGGATGCGGACAGCGTGCGTCCGAGCCATCATCTCCACTTGCGGCGGGCCGGCAATGCAATGGTCAACGCAGCGGGTTTCCTGTCGTCGCATGTGGTTGCTTTTTACGATCGCCGCGTGCAGCCCATTACCCGCGTCAGTCCGCTTCTGGTCTACTCGTGCGCACTGATCTTCGTGCTGCTTTTCCCGATTGCCGCAATCGTGCCCATGTCGTTTACCAGCGATACCTTTTTGTCCTTCCCGCCGAAGGGCTTCAGCTTGCGCTGGTTTGACGCGTACTTTTCGTCGTCTCTTTGGATTGGCGCCACGGTGCGCTCGTTTGGTATCGGACTCGTGGCGGCGCTGGCGACCGCTGTTATCGCGACGCTCGCGGCCTTGGGCATTGCCCGCTCCAGGTCTCGCATGAAGGGCGCGCTTTTTCTGTTGTTCCTGTTGCCGATGATCGTGCCGTCCATCGTCACTGCGATCGCACTGTTTTTCCTGTGCGCGCATATCTCGCTGGTTGCCACGAACATTGGCATTGTCATCGGGCATGTCGTGATCGCGATGCCGATTGTATTCGTCATCCTGCTGACCACGTTCAAGGGCCATGACTGGGGCCTCGATCATGCCGCGGGCACGCTGGGCGCAACCCGTCTGCAAGTGTTGCGGCGCATCACGCTGCCGTGTGTCAAGAACGGGCTCACCGCAGGATTCGTGATTGGTTTTCTCACGTCATTCGAGGAGTTGACTGTGGCCCTGTTCATCGGCGGCGGAGTGAAGACCACGCTACCCAAGCAACTCTGGGACGACATCTTGTTGCAGGTCACGCCCACACTGGCAGCCGCGTCGACGGTCGTGCTGTCGGTCGTCACGCTGCTGTTTCTGCTGCTGCAGTCGGTACACCCGCGTGGTAGGACCGCGGCTTCGCAATGACGTGCACGCGCACACGATTTTTCGTTCTACGCAATAAGGAGAGTATTCGACATGGATGAACGCCAGCTTCGAGTCGATCTGGCTGCGGCGTTTCGCTGCTTCGCTCGCCTGGGAATGCATGAAGCGGTTGCCAATCATTTCAGCGCAGCCGTGTCGTCCGATGGACGCAAGTTCCTGATGAACCGCAAGTGGCAGCACTTTTCCCGGATACGGGCAAGCGACCTGCTGCTGCTCGACGCCGACGAGGCCGAAGATCTCGAGGATCGAAGAGATATCGATCCCACTGCGTGGGCCATTCACGGGCAGATTCACCGGCGTGCGCCGCACGTGAAAGTCGCGCTTCATCTGCATCCGGTTTATGTCACGGCTATTGCCAGCCTCGCCGATCCGGAGATCAAGCCGATTGAACAGAATACGGCGCGCTACTTCAACCGTGTCGCCATAGATAAAGCGTTTGGAGGCATGGCCGATACCGCCGCAGAGGGTGCGCGCCTCGTTGCCGCGCTCGGTGACAAATCGCGCCTCATGATGAGCAATCACGGCATTCTGGTGACGGCTGCGACCATAGGCGAAGCCTTCGATGATTTGTACACGATCGAGCGCGCCTGCCAGATCCTGCATCTCGCTTACGCAACGGGGCGACCGCTGAATGTGCTGTCGGATCAGGTGGCGGAGAAAACCGCGCGCGACTGGGAAGGCATCACGGATTTTTCGATTGCTCACTTCGAGGAGATGAAGCGAATTCTCGACAAGGAAGACCCTTCTTATGCCGACTGACCTGGACGCAAACGAAGTATCAATGCTTGCATTTCGTGACGCGATGGCTCATCTCGGCGCTGCGGTTCACGTCATCACGACCGACGGTGCAAGCGGGCGTGCGGGCTTCACCGCCTCCGCTGTGTGCAGCGTGACCGATACACCGCCGAGTGTGCTTGTCTGCGTCAACCGGACGTCGTCCGCGTATGCCGCTACCATCGCGAACGGCGTGCTGTGTATCAATACGCTGAGTGCGGAGCAGCACGGAATATCGGCGGCTTTCTCAAGCAAGCAGCCGATGGCCGCGCGTTTCGAGCACGGCGAATGGATCGAGCGGCATGAACGAGCCCCGCGTCTAGCGCACGCAATGGTTTCGATCGACTGCAAGACGGTCAGCCGCATTCCAGTCGGAACGCACGACATCCTCGTTTGCAAGGTGATCGAGCTTCAAACAAATACGCAGCCTGGCGTGCTCATTTACTACAACAGGGAATATCATCGTCTCACGCATACGTGAGCGACTCCGCACCGTGCGGATGAGGACGGGTGGAATCCGGGCCGGAAATTTCCTCCCGCGTGGCCATCATGTCGTTAAGTGTCCCAAGCGTTACTTTGAAGGCAGTTCAGGGTGCCGCGTTGGCGAGACAGGCGCGCTCACAGCCCAATCGAGCGCGGCATCGAATAGCGTAGTGCCGTCTGCGCTCAGTTTTTCGAACGTGCGATTGCCGAGAAACACCGCAACTCGGCGAGCAGGTGCGATGAAGTCGTAGTCCATCGTAGCGCCTTTCTCATAAGCGAACAGCACCGCCTCGTCCGGCTCGCCGGGTACGGTCGCAATCACTGTCGCGCCAGGGGCAGGCTTACCCCAGCCCATTTCACCGTCACGAGGGTACACCCATCGCTTGCCTGCGGGAACGCCGCCAGCGAGCGGACTCGGCGCGTTGACGACGTTGATGTAGTGCTCCTTCTCTAGCGTGCCGAAATCCTCACCTTTTTTTTGCCCCGTGAATCTTAACGAGTCGAAAAGGTCGGACTCCCAGGTCAGCAACGGCAGCGGGACATCCCGAAAGGAAGTGCCAACCATGTCTCGCGCGCTGACAACCGACGAAATGACCACCAGATCCTGACCTGCCGCGGCGCTTGCCGGGCTGGTCTGATCGACCATCGTGACGATCATTCCGCGTTCCTCGAGATGGGCGCGGACTTTGTCATCTTCCTCCCGATCACGATGTTTAAGGCGTGTCACATACAGCACCTTCTTGTGATCGGTGACGGGTCGGCTTGCCGCGTCGACTGGCGCTTTCTGCGCCAGGGCGCACCCGGTCAATTGAACGAAGACCACAGCGGTCATCACAACCGTACTGATCGCCTTGCGACGCTTGGGCACGAACAATTCGCTGAGCCACGTAGCTTTCGAATGAGCAACCTGGGCGCGTCTAAAAATCGACAAGATGGACATCAGATTCATTTCCCTGTTCAGGTTCGGCATTAAGCCGACGTAAATTAAAAATCGAAGGTCGATGTGAGCGAGACCGTGCGTTCCAGCCCGATGCCCAATTGGCTCGATCCCGCCGATGCCCAATAGTGTTTATTGAAGGCGTTCTCCACATTCAGTTGGAACGTTGCAGCTTTGCCGAACATGCGCGTCGCGTAGCGCGCGCCGGCCGAAAACAGCGTGTAGCCTGGAATAGTCGCCTGGTTTGCGTCGTTGATGGGCCGCGATCCGACAAAATAGGCTCCGCCATTGAGCGAGAAGCCCGCGACGTGGGGCACCCGGTAGTTGAGAAAAATACTGCCCGTATAGCGAGGCGTGTTCTCGGGAATCTTCCCGAGCGTACTCGGGTCAGAACTGTCGACCAAACGCGAATTGAGCCACATACCGGTAGTCACGATCGACAGATCGCGCGTGACGTCACCCTGATAAGAAAACTCCAGCCCTCTATAGCGACCCGTACCGTTCAGCGCATAGACATTATTCGCGTCGGTGCTCGCCGCGGGCTGGCGAATCTGAAACAACGCAATCGACGCCAGAGAATCATTGCTGAAGCGATGACGTACTCCAAGTTCCTCTTGCTTGCTGACAGCGGCCGGCAACACCTGGTACGCGTTCGATGCCGTGGCCGGCGCGCTTCCGGCCGATTCAAGGCCTTCTATATAGCTCGCATACACGCTCGTTTGCGGCGTGATCTTATAGACCAAGCTCGCCGACGGTGAGGTGCGGTTCACGTCCTGCGTCGTCGTGAACGCTTGTGTCGCATGGTAGTCGGAGTAGCGCAATCCCGGGGTGAATTGCAGCGTTGACGTCAGATCAATGCGATCGAATACATACGCACCCCGGTTGTTGATGTGCTGCGCATAGAACGCTTTCGACCCCGCTGCCGTGAGTTGAGTGATGCTCACGGGAGAGTACAGATTCTGCGTCGCCGTATAGTAGTAGGTGGTGAAATCCGGCTGGAACTGCCATGTTTCGGAGACGCCGAACGTAACATCGTGATTGATGTTTCCTGTCTGAAACAGGCCATTCACTTCGGCGCGCGCGACTTTGCTCTCATAGAACTGGCCGTTCTGTTTGCTTCCCTGCAAACTGCCGTTGCCAGTGTTGACGTTGTACTTTTGCAGAATCCACAGCCAGCGATCGCGCTGAGTAATCGATTGCCCGACCGACACGTTCGCACTCCAATTCTCCGAGATTAAATAGTCTGCACGCAGCAACTGGCTTGTGGCGGTGGCGTTTGTTTTCTTGTCGTTGGGGACGAGCAGCGTGGAGGCGTCAGGCAATCTGGGCAGCGCAATGACACCGTTGACCGCCGCAAGCGGCGTGATGCCGGCCTGTTCCACCACGCGTTCGTCGATATGTTCAAGATCGTATTTGAACGACAGACGATCGTTCGCCCGCCAGTCCAGCGCAACGCTCTCGAACTTGCGGTACCCGCGATCACCCGTTATGGGCGTCTCGAGGTGCTCATCCATCGCATTCACGCGGATCCCGAACTGGTTATCCGTGCCAAAGCGTCTGGCGACATCGGCATGCGCGCCGACGGAACCGTTCGAGTCCACCAGCAAGGACGCGCTTGTAACCGGCGTGTTGCCAGCTCGTTTGGTGACCATGTTGACGATTCCCGCCGGTACCGCAAAACCGTAGTAAAGCGCCGACGCGCCCTTCAATACCTCGACGCGATCCTTGTCCTCCATCGGCATCCAGATGTTGTTGTCGATCGGCAAAACGCCGTTCAGGTAATAACTCGTGCGGTTGTCGAGGGCGATGCCGCGTATCGAAAGCTGGTCGTAGGCAATGCCGCTCAACTGTTGACGCACGACACCCGCGACGTTTCGCAGTGCATCGTAAATCCCCGTCGCTGCCTGTGCCGTGAGCACGTCGCGGGTCACAACGTTCACCGTCGCGGGAACATCAAGTGCATCAAGCCCGCGATACTGCCCGGTGCTCACGGTCTTCGGCGCATAGGTACTTGCCCGTTGCAGGTTGCTGCCGGTGACCGTGACGGCCTTGAGCGTGCCGCCGCTTACAACGCCATCGTGGGCAGTGTCGGTGCCGGTCCCGGTGTCGGTCGAAGTGGCGGCGGCGGTTTTTGAGGGAGGAACCGGGTCGGCGGGCAAGTCGGTCGCCGCGTTACTCGCGATTGGCCAGGCTGTGGATACCAGGACGGTTGCGGCAGAGAAAGCACGTAGCAGTTCGAATTTTTTCGTACCCGCTGCGCAGTCACGCCGGCGGCGGGGGGCGGCAAATTTCATGGGTCCTTCGAGTTCAGTAAATAGGGCGAGAACATTTGGAGTGACTCTTAACCAAAGCCATCCTAATTGCGAATGCGTCGCATTTATACATCAATTAAATGTTTGCTTCAATCTCAAAATTAATTATTAGAGGGCGTAAATCTAAATTCTGGCGAGGAAAAGCACGTCGCTTGTTCAAACGGACGCTTGGGTTGGCGAGACGACCACTAGGAAATCGAAGGCACCGCTAAGCCCCAAAAAAAGCCGGTTGAACACAAGATGCTTCAGCGGACGCCAGGAGGTTTGCTCACTTTTCAAACGCGCTATGGCATGAACACAAAGGGACGGGAAGATGATTTCTTGAAAGCTCAGAGTGCGGCGAGAACGTGTGCTGTGCGCTGCACGCAGCAGTTCATCCAGACGCCGGTCAGCGGCAGCTTTAGCAAAACCAAGTTCGTTGACGAATACCGATGTATCTGCGCCCGTTGCCGCGATTTGCGGCGGACACTTTTACCCTTGGGATGGACCGGCACTTTACGCACTATCTGACAGAACTGCATTAGTAACGGATCGTAATCGTTTCGAGCCGCGCCGTAACGCGGTACGACGATGCGTGGAATTACACTTCGTTTTCCCATTATCAGCACTCGCCTATCGCCTTTCACTGCGGTTCGCAATGCACGCTAGTAGTTCTGCATGCATGGGGGCTCGAGGCAATTGGCAACGCCGATCCTGCACCGATAAACCCACCTTCCCTCCCGAGTGTAGAGAAAGCTGATGACGCATCAATTGAAAAGTGCTCCGCGCATCGCCGATGACAACGGACAGACATCCTTAGACCCCGGCAGTCAGGAAGCTGTCATGCAAGAGAAAGAACAGTCACATGGAATTTTTCTGCACACCGGATGGCGAAGCGCGGGAACCTGGGTATGGTCTCGCTTTCGGGCGTTCCAGACCGTGACAGCGTTCTATGAACCGCTTCATCCGATACTCGGCGATCTGAGAGAGGCTGACATCCCCGCCTTGGAGCCCACCTGGACCTCGGGTCATCCGACACTCACGGCGCCTTACTTCACCGAATATCGGCCGTTTATCCAGGACAATATGCATGGTGTGGCGGGATATCGGAAGAGTTTTGGCACGGATCGCTTCGGACCCTCGGCGGATGCGGGTTTTTCAGCATTGCATGCATATCTGAAAAACCTCCATGACCAGACGACGAGCGAGGGGAAAATCCCTGTCTTCAAGTTTTGTCGATCCCTCGGCCGGCTGCCCTGGTTCAAGAGCGCGTTTCCCCAGGTAATGCACGCGGTGGTCGTACGAAATCCCGCATCGCAGTTTGCCTCCGGATGGTTGCTTCATCAGCAATGGAACAACCCCTTTTTTGTGGCTGCTCCCTTCCGTGTATTAGGCCTTAATCAGGGCGAGCCTATCGTCAAGCAAGTCATTGAGGCATGTGGCGTTCGCTTGCCGCCTGTTCCCGTGACCTCCGTCGATGAGTATGCGGCGGCCTGCGAGCAGTATGTGCGTACGGTCGATGGCGACAACGCTTATCGGGCATTTATGGCGATGTGGATTCTGTGCGCGGTGCGCTCGCTCGATCAAGCGGATTTGCTGGTCGATCTCGATCGGCTGGGGCAGTCTCCCGCATACGCCTCGGCATTGCGGGCACAAATTCAAGGCCAGGTCGCAATAACGCCGGACTTTGGCGGAGCAAGAGATCTTGTCGCGCAGACAAAGGGCAATGCCCGGCTCATGAAAGGAATCGATGGACGCTCGATCAAGTCCACCCACGCCGCAGCATTGAATTTTCTGGTGTCGCAGAAAGGTACGTCGGGACCGGGAGCCGGCATCACTGCGGTCGTAAAAGAAAAGCTTGCGCTTGCGCGAGAGTTATCGGAAGAGTGGCGATACTACTGATGCATTGGGTCATGCATAACGGTATAGAGCAACGAGGTCAAGTGGACTTGCCAACCGATCATTCAACCCGCGTTCACCCTCACACTTCTTCTGTCGGCGCAGACGACCGCGCCAAGTTGCTTGGACAGAATCCCGGCATCGTTTGGTTCACCGGTTTGCCGGCAGCTGGAAAATCCACCGTCGCTAACGCTGTTGAAGTAACGCTCCATAACGCCGGCAAACATAGTTTTTTATTGGATGGCGATAACGTGCGTACCGGTCTGTGCCAAGATCTCGGATTCTCCGACGAGCATCGACATGAAAACGTCAGGCGGATAAGCGAAGTGAGTCGATTGATGGCTGACGCGGGACTGCTGGTGTTGGTCTGTGCCGTTTCACCCTTTGCGGCAGACCGGAAACTGGCGCGGATCATTGCCGGGCCTCATCGGTTTGTGGAAGTGCACGTGCATGTTCCCGCTGCAGTCGCTGAACGCCGCGATCCCAAAGGACTCTATAAGCTCGCAAGACAGGGGGCGATCAAAAATTTCACCGGTATCGACTCACCCTACGAGGAACCGCTGAACCCCGACGTCCGCATAGATACCACCCAATGCTCGATAGCTGATGCGACAGCTTTGATCACTGATCTACTAATTCATGATTGAAGAAGCGCTCTACCTGTTCGATCCCGACGAGTCACATCGACTGGGTCAGCCTTCGGCGGAAGAGCGTTCATCGCCCGCAGCGAACCCGGCGCGCATGGGTAATGTAGCCGTGCCGATCCGCAAACACGTGTGGGTGAAGTTCGAAGCCTTCCAGCAATTTCGCAGGGTACCGGATCGTGATAATCCTGCACCCTGCTTCGCGAATCCCTGCCAGTGCGACCGCAGTGGCGTTCGCCAAGTCCACGCTCGAGAGCGGCGCGTATCAGAACTTATGGCGCATACCGAGAATCACGAGTTCCTGGCTTGCTGTGCCATTGAACCCGTACGATCCGATCGACGCTTGCGCGTTCTGCGTCGTGCCGTCCGGATTCAACTGCGTGCCGCTCGCATGCTGGTAAGCCGCCACGGCATAGAAGTCCGTGCGCTTCGAGACCGAGTAGTCGGCGCCCAGGCTAGCCTGATGGTACTTGGCCGACGTATCGCCGCTCGCCTTCGTATACGTGTAGCCCGCACCCAGCAGCACGGCCGGCGTCACCTGATAGTTCAGGAACCCGCTACCGATATTGAACTTCTCGGTGCTGGCGAAAGTTGACGCGCCATCGTTCTTGTATTGCGCGTTGCTGTAGGACGCGCCCACCGTGAACGCTCCGATGGCGTACTGGATCGCGCCGCGCGCGATGCCAAGCGATTTCGCCGTGGCGTAGCCCGTATTGATCGCGCCATCGAAAATCGCATCCGACGACGAGGTCGGATCCCAGCCGTCGCGGAAGGCCCCGGCGGTCGGATTCGGGTTGGTCGCGAGGAAGTAGCCTCCGGCGATACCGAGTGGGCCGTTGTTGTAGGTGACGGCACCGCTGTATGTGTAGCCTTGACCCGTGCGGCCAGCGAGACCGCTGAACGCATACAGGCCCTCGAACTGGAGGCCCGCGAAATTCGGCGAGACGTATTTGACCGCATTGGACACGCGCAGGCTGTTGTCGTAGTTGTCGACGTCGCCCGGCGTTGCGAAGGCGCTGCCGAAGTAGTTGTCCTCGGTGATCGGCTGGACCATATCGACGAGCGGATCATATTGGCGGCCGATCGTGGCGGTACCCCAGGCATCGCCGGACAACCCGACGAATGCTTGTCGCCCGAACTCCTTACCGCCTTGTCCGAGTGTCCCGTTGGCGATATCGAAGCCGTTTTCCAAATCGAAAATAGCCTTCAGGCCAGCACCAAGATCCTCAGATCCCTTTAATCCCCAGCGATCGCCCGAGAGCGTGCCGTCGATAAATC
This sequence comes from Caballeronia sordidicola, assembly GCF_001544455.2. Lineage (GTDB taxonomy): Bacteria > Pseudomonadota > Gammaproteobacteria > Burkholderiales > Burkholderiaceae > Caballeronia > Caballeronia sordidicola. The sequence goes on along the minus strand of NZ_FCOC02000006.1, from coordinate 171,354 downwards.
CCCACCGCGCGCCCGCACTGGTTTTAACATAGCCGACACCCGCATCGATAGTGCCGTATAGGGTGACACTGGATTGGGCATGTACCGCACCCGCTAGTCCAAACAGGCTCAATGAAAGCGCACTCAAAGCTATCTTTTTCATTTCATTCTCCACGCGATAACAATCAGGAAACGAATCAGCGCAGAGCATACATCTCAAAAATACGCGTCATTAAAGTTGTTGCCATTAAGCAACTTAATTTTTACCACATAACATCTTGATGTTAAACGAAATTTGCCCACGAGCATATCAAATGCGCGTGGGCAATGTGAAAGGAGAGACCGTAAGTATGCTTACGGTCTCAAACTCGCATTGAAAATGTTTGGCAACAACTTTCGTGGAGTATGCGAGTGTTTTTTAATCTAGTACAGCTCTGACAGAAAGTCAAAAATCGACTCAAAAATTCCTGCTTTCTTTAAACTGACTTACATTATCTTTTCGAATATCCGGTAAAGCGGATAGCTTGGTACTTGAATTAGGGAGATTACATCTGATTAATTTAAGGAGAGCGCTTTTTATTTATCCGATATGAGCAATTAATAATTTCATATTCCACAATATTGATCGATTCAGCGGCTGGGGAGATCTGGAGGCGGGAATCAACTAGACGGTGATACTGCTGACGAGCCGATTCCTGAAGAAGCGAGAAAATCCACATCAACACGGTTGCGCGCCGTTTTCGCCAAGAGCCATGTCGGCCAACATGTCGGCAGCCAGCGATTCGAGCAATGCGCGCAAGGCGTCGATCGACATGTTTTCAGGCACTGCGAGCACTGCCTTGACCGCGAACTGATGCGGCCGGGCGGGTTCGAAGGCGAGCTCTGTGCTCAGTTCCTCGATGCTGATGTCGTGCGCCGACAAACTCGCCGAAAGGTCCTGCACGATGCCGGGACGGTCGGGCGCCGTCAGCTCCAGCGAGAAGCGGCGGCGGCCGCTTTCGAGCGGAGGCAGGTCGCTGCGGGCGATCACGACGCGCAATCCCGCGCTCTCGAGATCGCGTAACGCGGTGGTAAGCGCATCGGCGTGACGCTGCGCCACTTCGAACTGCACCATGCCGGCGAACTGGCTGCCGATGCTCGCCATGCGGCTGCCGGTCCAGTTGGCGCCGAAAGCCCGCGCGCGCTCGGAAAGCAGATTGACGATGCCCGGGCGGTCCGCGCCGATCGCGGTGACAACGAGCGTTGCAAGCGGTCCGGGCGGCTCCTCGCTGATGTCGATGCGACGACGAATGATCGGCGCGCGCGTCGCGAACTGCTCATCCTGCGCGCTCGCCGGCAGCTCGCCACGTTCGCGAGCGTGATGGGCGACGCGCAGCAACAGCTTGAGTCCCATCGGGGCGAGCGCGCGTTCCCAGAGTTCCCGCGCGGTTTCGCCCTTCCTGACGAAGCACCAGTCCTGCGCCGCGATCGCGCCCGCGTCCCACCCGTGCGAGAGATGATAAATGGAGCCTCCCGCGATCGGGTCGCCTTCCAAAATGGTCCACTCGACCGCCGCAATGCCGCGGTGACGTGGCAGAAGCGAAGGGTGATAACCCACACCGCCCAGGCGCGAGCGAGCCAACGCCTCGTCGCTTACGCGCGCATGGGTGTGCGCGGCGATGATGAGACCCGTGTCTTCAGGAATGGCGCTACCTTCAATGAACTTCGGATTTTCGTGGATGACGCTCGGCAAGCCGGCCGCACGGGCGGCGACGGCAAGGCGGTCATCAGCCGCGGGCGCGACCACGCCGGCGATCTTGATTCCTTCGGCCAGAAACGCTTCCAGCACCGAGGCGCCGAAAAACCGCGATCCCACGATTGTGCATTTCATCAAGCTGTCTCCCATGCAACAGGGTTGATTGTGCGCGGGCAGCCGGCCAGGGCTGGCACCGCATTATTTAATCGAGCCCACATTGTCATACGAACAGCCGTCCGAATCCACACGGAGCGGATTGCTCGCCTTCAGGGTTTGAGGACGACATTGATACACCCGTCCTCCTTGTCGCGAAACGTCTTGTACATTGCAGGACCGTCTTCCACGAGCGGCTAATCAGGTTCCGAAGCCACGCTGCGTTCCAAGTACTTGATCACGGCCTGCGTGGCGCGGTCGACGGCGACGTCGGCGCGGCGTAGATGCAACTCGGCACGCGTTTGGTTTGAAGGCGCCCGGATGTTGCCTATATTTCTACGCTATCGCAGCGGCATGGCTCGTAATCTCCTGCGCTCATTACATCCGCTTTCTGACTAGTACGGCCTAAATATGTGGTGCACCCTCTTTGGTGCAATATCTCATTTCCGTGATCCAAAGCGGTGCCCTGAATGCACGACGAAGGGATGTCCACGGCGTAAATGAAGCAATTGCTACCCGAATTTGCGTTGCTGGCTGCAGAGCGCAAATAAAAAATCTTGGCATAACTATTGCATACGATTTCCTCCCAAATGCGTGGTACACCACATTTATGGAAAGATGGTTTGCTGGGAGGGTTGAGTTCAAAGTCACCCTCATACCATCCCACACCTGAGACGGGTGACCAGGGAACGCCAACCAAATACGGGCGGCGTTGATAAACATTCTTGCCACGCAAGCTTCATCGATTCAAGTTGAGCAAACGATCCGTTAAACGAGGAAGTCTGATGAACAACAGGATGATGAGCCTAGCGCTCTTTCTTTTCCCGGGGCAGCATCTCGGCGCCTGGCGCCTGCCCGATGCGATTCCCGAAGTCGATCTTGGTATTGAACATTATGTTCGGGCAGCAAAGCTCGCTGAGGCGGCCAAACTTGATGCCATTTTCTTTGAAGATCAGGCGGCCATCCCGCGCAGCAACAACATCATGAACGGCGATACCTACGGGGCCGCCAATCCACGAGCAATGCATTTTGATCCAATGATGCTGCTGCCAGCGCTCGCCATGGCCACAACCCATCTTGGACTTGCAGCGACTTCAACCGCAAGCTTCAACGAGCCGTATAACCTCGCTCGTCGGTTTGCGTCCATTGACTTCATTAGCAACGGCCGGGCCGGCTGGAATCTCGTCACGTCTTTTAATGAGAGTGAGGCTCAAAACTTCGGTCTGGATACCCATCTGGAGCATTCACTTCGCTATGAAAGGGCCAGCGAGTTCATCGATGTAGTCAACGGATTGTGGGACAGCTGGGACAAAGGCGCCGTCATCCGCGACAAAAAAAGCGGCGTGTACTTCGACGTGGAGAAAATGCATTTCCTGAAGCACGAAGGGAAATTCTTCAAGGTGCGTGGCCCCCTCACGATGGGACGAAGTCCACAAGGCCGCCCGGTCGTATTCCAGGCCGGCTCGTCCGAACCAGGACGAGAGCTTGCGGCGCGTACGGCTGACGTGGTTTTCACTCTGCAAACGGACATGAAGACGAGTCAAGCCTTCCGCGAAGACATCCGACAGCGGGCGATGAGGTTCGGCCGTGACCCCGACAAGATCAAGATCCTGCCGGGTATTACACCCATTGTCGGGAAGACAGATCAGGATGCCGAAGATTTTCGTATTCGGATGCGGGACCTTATTCCTGAGGAACTGGCCATCACGCACTTGGCGCCGCATTCCGGCGGTCTTAACTTCAGGGACTATGACCTCAACGGCCCAATGCCCGACCTGCCGGAGACCAACGCAGGCAAGTCTCATCGGGACGCAATCGTCAACCTGGCTCGGGGAGAAAATCTCTCAATTCTGCAAACCGCTCGACGTTTTGCGGAAGGTAGCTACATGAAGTTGGTCGGCGCGCCAACGACTATCGCCGACACCATGCAGGAATGGCTCGAAAATGACGCCTGCGATGGCTTTCTTGCGGTTCCCACGCATTTTCCGCAAGGCACTGAAGACTTCGTTTCGCAGGTTGTGCCGGAGTTGCAGCGTCGCGGCGTATTTCGCAAGGAATATACCGGAAAACATCTGCGCGACCATCTCGGCGTTGAAAAGCATACCTAAGTTCATTTGGTCTTTTTGCGAGATTCCGGTATTCGGCACCGATGCGAATGCGTGATGTGGAAGATGCACGGCGTCTAGCCTCGCCGTCTCCTCCACGTCGATCTCACGTCGGGTTCCCGTGGATGCTTTGGAGCCCGGCCGACGATCACCGCATCCCACATCTTCGGTTCCCACATGATCAGTTGCCTATTACGCAGGTGACGGAACGTTGAAAGGAATGCGCCGAAGTTGCCCGGCTGCGTTTGTTGCGGCAGTTTTAGCATTGCGTCATAAATCTGTTTCACATCAAGCACTGTTTGCCGCTGATTATTCGACAGTCCCCACAACGACCACGCCTCGAAGCCTTCGCCAGGGTCGTCACCCGGCGCACGATTGGGGCCGCCTGGACCTTCCACCACATTCCATTTCTGCCACGCGATCATCTGATGCAGTTCATCGCGCTGCATCAACTGACCAGCTTGAATCTCAGCAACCACAGTTTCGCTGTTGTCCGAGCCAATCAGGTAAAGGAACGCCTTTAGCGAGCTCCAGTCCGCGTTCTCGACCATCCAGTTCCATGTTGCGCGCAACTGATTCCATGGGATCGTATGGTGCCAGGTCCATGTGATGTTCGGTGTGGTCGAATGTTTCCAGCGTACCGGCGGATCGGGCCGGTCGGTCCCGCATTGTCCGTTTTGTTCCAAAGGCATCGGTGTCCTCCGTAGTGGGTTCTATCAGACGCGGCTGCGTCCGTCTGCTCCGTGCAGCGACGGATCGTTGAACGAAGTCGCTGGGCGTCGGATATACCTACAGAACAGGGAAGCGGTGCCGGTTATTCCATCGGGTGCGCGCGTTCGTGCTGGAAATGAAAATCACCGGCGCAATAAACGTGTAGTCGGCAGCGACCAATAGACCCCGGTCGGACAATGTCCGCTTTCGAGAAAATCGAACGGCGGCTCAGGGGTGGTTTCTGAAATGCGATTTTCTGATGGACCATAGCTGGCGTCCGCCATGTTTTCTTCCATGGCGGCTTTGGAAAACGGAACGAGCCACCCGCGGGGTAGCTCGTTGATTTGCCTGGACGCGTCAGTAGCGGCGCGATCGCAGGCAGTTGACGGCTCTATGATTCTTTGACGAACGCGAGCAGATCGGCATTGATCGCGTCGGCGTTGGTCGTCGGCATGCCGTGAGGAAAACCTGGGTAGGTCTTCAGCGTACCATTCCTCGCCAGCTTCGCCGAGAGCGGTCCCGAATCCGCATAGGGAACAATCTGATCGTCGTCACCATGCATGACCAGAACGGGAATGGTGGTGCTTTTCAGGTCTTCGGTGAAATCCGTCTGCGAGAAGGCGACAATGCCGTCATAGTGAGCCTTTGCGCTGCCCATCATGCCCTGCCGCCACCAGTTCCTGATGATGCCATCAGAGGGCTTAGCGTCAGGCCGGTTGTAACCGTAGAACGGGCCCGCGGGAACGTCGTAGTAAAACTGCGCCCGGTTTGCCGCGAGCTGCGCCTGAAGATCGTCGAAGACCTGCTTGGGCAAGCCGCCCGGGTTACTCTCGGTCTTGACCATGATGGGCGGCACCGCGCTGATGAGTACCGCCTTTGAAACGCGATCTTCACCGTGGCGGGCGACATAGTGGATGACCTCGCCACCGCCCGTGGAATGGCCCACGTGTACCGCCTTCTGCACGCCGAGATGGTTCACGACCGCCGCAACGTCATCGGCGTAATGATCCATGTCATGGCCGTCCCAGACCTGACTCGACCTCCCATGTCCGCGCCGGTCGTGTGCGATGACCCGGAAACCCTTGGCCAGAAAAAAGAGCATCTGGGCATCCCAATCATCCGCACTGAGCGGCCATCCATGATGAAAGAAAATGACCTGTGCGTCACGCGGGCCCCAGTCTTTATAGAAAATATCGACGCCATCGTTCGTTGTGACAAATCCCATTTTCGCTTCTCCGGTGATGTGTTCGCAATCAATCGGTGTAGTGCGCCTGGTCGCTGCGGTCAGGCTCACGTACTGCTCCTTCTGTCTGATAGATGGTCGGCGACGATGATTAAAGGGATTCCATCCTGGGTGCCTGCATTCAGCACGGCGTCCCGGCACCCGAACTATCCGCCCATGGAGAGCCTTCACTGTCCTCGTCCAATTCGCCTTAACGGTACGCAGCGGCGGGCATCCATAGTCCGTTGACGCCCTGCTTGACCGTCTTTTAACTGTAGGATCAAAGTGGACTTTAAGGTCAATACTTTTTAAAAGTGCCACATGAAAATCGGTGGACCGCTGCCGCTGCCCACCTGGTTTTCAGCTTGGCTTCAGTTGTCCAGTGACGCACACTCCGTCCGGACGCTCATCGACGGATGTCCTTTCCGCTCTGTCTTGTCCTATTACGGTGACCGCGCTTCTGCGTGCTTGCTCACGGGAAATGCCAACCATGTATGTTGAAACGACCGAGGTTTCATCAGAGGAGTTTTTAGGCTGTTGAGCAGAACTTGATCAAGCGGTGGATTGCAGGACCGGTTGCATCTAATGCAAAGGTTAACGCAAAACACGTCAACGCCGATAGTAGATCGCGACATAGCCAGGGTTGCCGTTGGTTGCACCGCTCGAGGGAATGCCCTGCTCCACAAGAAGCGTTTGCTTGGCAGTGTTTTGATAAATCTTCAACCGGATATCTTGCGGATTGCCGGCCTGACTCGTATCCAGATATCCAGCGTCCGAAAGCATCGAAGCGGCTTGCGAAGCGGTGAAATCTTGATTCACGATATTCACGGTAGTCGATGGATTGCCGTTGAAGACGTTGTCGGTAAAGCTCCCGTCCGCAGCAACGACCAGGGTGGATGACGGCGACGGGCTCCCTTCCGCTTTGGCGCCACAGTTTTCCCAGCCATCGAATGTCGCGGCATTGGCGCCAAGCGAGATCCATGTCGCAGAAGGTGTTGTCGATACCGTCCATGATCCATCAAGAAGCACAGCGACACTCTTGATGTTCACACCCACATTGACGCCTGCCACGGTACCAATGCTGTTCGCCGGTGCCGAAACACATGCGATCCCCGCACCAGCCAAGCCGCTCTGGAAGTGACTGGATACCAGTGGCGTGCTGCCTGCTGCAAGCAGGGGCGCCGCGACAGGACTCACGATCATCGCGTTCGTAGTCGATTTCGCCGCAATATACGACAACGACAGCGGCGCAACACTGCCAAGCGTCAGGCTGTTTCCATAAACGGCCACATCGGAAGAAGTGGGAGCGGGAGTGGTCGAAGCGGCGTTATTGGAGTCTCCTCCCCCGCCGCACCCGGCAAGCGGCATCATCATAGCGATTGCGAGCCATCTGGCGGCTGCGAGTCTTTTTGTTGGAGATGTCGCATTCATGATGAAGAGGCATCCTCATGATCGAGCGATCGTGACACTTGACCATGTCACGATCTTGCGTCCCGCTGCGGGTTCAGGGCTGCGGCAATAACGTGGGTGAGACACTCGCCGCGTTTGCAATGAAGACATTGTCCGCGTCCGCCTGCAACAAATAGCCCTTGCTTACCAGCGCGTTGGCTGCCGCCGCCACGGCCGCCTGGTACTTCGACCGGCTTGCGCCATAAAGCGTTGTCAGCGTCGCGCGCGAATCCATCCCACCCGCTTGTGCTGCGGCGTTCGCAGCAAACGGAATCGCCGCTCCGTTGGAGATGCAGCCATCGCCTATGGCGTGACCCGCTCCGCGATAATTCCATCCCGTGTAAGTTGCAAGCGGCACGCTGACGTCGGGTACCAAGACGCCCGTTGTCTCGTTGCCGTTTGCATCGACTTTGGGCACGAGTATGGTGTACTGCTGCGCGGTGTTGACCACAGGTACGGCATTGCTGTAATCGGTCACGAAAAGCTGGTTATATTCGCCATTGAACGTCAGTTGCAGTGCAACCGGGGTGGCCGCCGTCCCGCTCGGCACGCTGACATTCGCAAGATTCGGGAAGCCGGTCGCCGTTTGCGTGGGCGCCACGAGCGTACCCGACGCCACCGTTGGATATTGCGACGCCGGTGGCTCCGTCCCGTTGGCGACCCAGTTCACAAGAGCTGGAATCAGAGCCCGCTCAACCGGCGTTTCCTCCACGGGCGAGCCCGGCAACTGACACTGGCTCCCTGCCGCGGGAATGACGAGATTGCCGGTTGTGACGCCGTTACCGCCGCCATGCTGTGTACCAGGCACGAGGTAATAACGAACGTTAGGAGGCAGCTGCACGTCGTTGCCGCGTCCGTCAGTGACCACGAGCGAAGCAGCGCCGCCCCACCATTCGAAGGCGCCATCGAGTTGCATGATCTTCGGACAGGTGTTGGTTTGCGTGCATTGTTTCAGCAGACCGTCTGTCATGCCGCTGACGGGGTCGGTGAGCGTGGCGTAAGTGAATGGAAACTGGAAGCCCGGCATGAAATGGTCTTCGTGCTGCTTGGACCAGCGGCCAGGCTGCGCAAACGCGGCGTTGGTCCAGGTACGCCGGGCAGCGGAGATGATCGGGAACATACCGTCAAACACAATCTTGCCGTTCTTGTCGACGTTGAATCCCTGATACAAAAAGTCCTTCATGAAGCGCCCGGACTGCGAAATGCCTTCGCCGATGGCAACATCGAAATTGGTATTTTGCGAGCATGAGGCCGTGGCGCAGGGAGCTGTCTTCAGGTCATTGAGGGGGTTCGCCATGCCTTGGGCGTCGGTCGAGTCGTATCGGAGGAACGAGACCAGGTCGCGCAGTGCCGCAAAACCGATGCCGTCCACAGTGGGTGCCGCCGCCTTATAGACGAAACTATAGATAGTGCCGGCGTCCGGTGGAACACTCGTGCCGTTGGGGCCGGGAACGCTGGTCGGCGGAGTGAACGTCACCGAGTAATTTCCTTCATATACGTTGTTCGGTGTACTGATATAACTCCATGCCGGAACGGAGACTGAGGGCGCCGTGTAGGTTTGCACTCCGCCCGGAATGCTGCCGTACGCCGTCAGCCACGACTGCCGCGCCGTGAAAGTGACCGACGTCTTGTCATTGAGATCGGCGGGCGGGTAAGTGAGTGGAATGGTCGTGGCGGGACCGCCGGCGTAGTCCGGAATAAACTCTTCGCGGCTCAACGCGGTCATTGGCGTGCCGTCCTTGTTGGTCGCGACCGGAAAGCTCGTGCCAAGCAGCCCAGCGCCGGCAAGCGAGCTATTGCCCGTGAGCGGAACATCGCCCTGCCATCCGCTCCACAAGACTGTATAGCCGTTGCGCAGAAGTGAGGGGAAGCTGGATGCTGGCGCAGCGCCCGTATCCAGCGCTCCGCCGCCTATGAATGACGCGTCGCCTATCTTGCTGCCACGATTCACGACATCGTAGAACAACACGCGCTTTGCAGTTGACGCACTTTGTGGCCGCAGGAGCACGACATCGGTTTCATAGGCCACATAGCCGTCTGCCCCGACCGGTGCGTTCTTGATGTTGACTATGCCCGCATTGAGCGGGTTGTTCGGATCAAGCTCGCCATGCACGACAGCAGTGATGACCTGATAGGGTCCCGCCGCGCCCGCGGGAGTTGCGCCACCGAACGCGGGCGCGGTCGAGATGATCTGGAAACTGTTGATGAAGCCAGCGCCCCTGTCGATGCTTTTCGAACCGTCGTCACTATGTCCGCAGCCGCCGATCAACAAGGCGCCCGCACCCATACCCAGTAGTACACCTACTGATTTGACTATCATGGTCAGTGTCTCCGTCATGCAAGTATTGCTGGAAAGGGCCCCGCAACGGGATGCGCGCGCGAACGCTGGGCGCAGAAACAGGGGCAGTCAGCAACCCCGGGGGCGAGCGCGGGCCGTGCGCAGAAATGGACTACGATCCGAAGTCCATTTAAATACGCTGAAAAAGATTTGTAAGTTGTAGGTGAGGCTTTAAAATATTTACGGAGTGTTTGTGTATTTATAAGTCACGCCCCTGCATTCTCAACTATCGTTTACGCGTACCGCCTTGCCAACGCCGCAACCGTTAAGGTCGATCATGACGAACAAGCTCACTCGCGCGGACCAGTTAAGGGAATCCATTGAAGAGGACATTGCGACAGGCGCGCTGCCGCCCGGGGCGCCGCTCGATGAAGCTGAACTCACGGCGCGTTTTCAGGTGTCGCGGACCCCGGTGCGCGAGGCGCTGCTCCAGCTTGCGTCGGCGGGAATGGTGGAGATGCGGCCGCGGCACGGCGCGGTTGTAGCGAAGATCAGCCTGCACCGGCTGATCGAGATGTTCGAGGTAATGGCCGAACTCGAAGCAATGTGCGGCCGTCTTGCGGCGCGGCGCATGAATACAGCGCAGCTAGACGAACTCAAGTCAGCACACCTTGCGTGCGAGCAGGCGCGCGATTCGGATGACCCGGACAATTATTATCATTTGAACGAGCGTTTTCACTGCCTTATCTATCAGGGAAGTCACAACGGCTTCCTGCATGACCAAGCGAAAGCCCTGCACAAACTGCTCAGGCCGTACCGGCGCTTGCAGCTAAGAGTAAAAGGCCGCATGGGCGCTTCCTTCAGTGAACACCAGGCCGTGGTCGATGCCCTTGGAAAAGGTGACGGCGAAGCGGCGGCGGCCGCTTTGCGTGGACATATCGTGGTGCAGGGCGAAAGGTTCGGAGATCTTATCGCCGCGCTTTCGCAGGTCGACGCGGTGTGATTACAGCCTCCCGGCTCGCTGGCATGACCGCGACCGATCCGTTGCTGCGCGACGAATCGCACATCGGCGACTTGCATGGTACGGCTGCAACGCAGGAGGCCACGACTGAGGACAATTGCTGTCGAAACAGCGGCAGCCGTTTCACGGCATCTACGAAGTCCGCCATTGGAAATGTCACGACGAGCCGAATCAACCGGCTTTGCTACGCCGTACAAAGTCGGGATATTTGAAGTTAAACTACGAACGGCTTATGCAACGCATGGCCACTGCACGCGAACACCCTGCCTTGTCAATGCACTCAATGAAGCGTTCACAAAACCCGCGCCGCCGTTTCGTCATCAATACCACGCTGTCCGCCCTGCTTATCGGAGCCGGCGACCGTGCGCGCGCGGCTACACGAACGCCTCAAGCCGGATCGTTTTCCCACGAACTGGCCATGAAAGACGCTTTTATTGTCACGCCGCTGATTTTCGGCGCTAAAGGAGACGGCATATCCGATGACACCGCTGCGTTGAATGCGATGTATGCGCACGTCCGCGGCACTTCGCAGCGCACGGTGTTCTTGCGTGGACGTACTTATCTCGTCAAGGGAAGCATCTACGCTCGCGATGTCACGACCATCGGTGAAGGCGCGACTTTGACCAGTAGGGTCGACAGCGCAAAAGCAAGTTGCGCCTTCGAATGGGGCGGCTCCGATACGTTTGTCACGGAGTTAGTCTTCGATCTCTCCAACGTCGGCAAGGACGCGATGCAAGGCGTGCTCAACGCTGTCAACGACGCATCCAACCAGCGGTTTTTTCGAAACCGCGTCTTCTCCCGTACGACGGAGCCATCGAAGTTACAGTCGAACATCTTTGGCTCTTGGTTTCTCGGCACAGGACTCAACGGTCTCTACGTTCAAGACAATGTGTTCGAAAAATGCTCGTACGGGGTTCAAATTAACAATCAGGACGGCATGGAAAGGCGAGTCAGAGAAAAACCGCTAGGCAGACCATCCCGGCATCTGCACATCAGCGGCAACAGTTGCTTGGATGCGAGCATCGGCGTCAACACCCCTCATATCATGTGCTCCGACGTTGTTATTGAGGGAAATACGATCGCGCCTAGCAACCTGCAACTCGATCTCCCGCTCAATGTTGCGCACGTGACCGATCTCGTCATTCGCGCAAACACGGTCGCCTCGAACAGCGCGAGCGCGAACGGTACGCTTCATGTGGAAGATGCGAGCGGGGCGATCGCCATTACCGGAAACGTGGTGACCGCGCTTAGGGCGAACAATGGCATTCAATTCGGCGTGGATCCGAGCGTCAGTCACGACGCACAGCCAGTCACGCGGGCGATCATTGCCGATAATCACGTGCAAGGATCCGTGACTCGCGGCGAAACCACTGGCATCCTGTTGCCAGACCCGGGCACCACCGACACAATCATCACAGGTAATTACGTGTCGGGATTTGCACAGGGCATCAACGCAGTGGCGGAAAGCTCGGTTTCAGGAAATACGATCACGAATTGCCCAACGCCGCTGCGCCTCACGAAGCGCAGCGCAACTGGCCAGAACATCGTCAAATAAACAGCGCGATCAGTTGTTAGCCACGAAAGAATCCGGCAAAGGCGAATCCACCGACATTTGTTTAGCTGTAACCACCGCGGGTCCGCTGGCTAAAATCTCGGGCATACCAGGCCTCATCAACCGAAGCGCTGCGCGCCCCTTCCGATTGACCACGCGTGGAACAAACACCATGCCGATCACGAGCATAACGGGCGCTCCCGCGATCGGCTGGGATACGAGCGCCGTGATCAACAACGGCGCACAAGTCGCGACTTTCTTCCAATTCAGACCTGGCCCTAGTCTCAATCCGGACAGAAGCAGGACTTTGCAGGCGAAACCAAACAGTCCGATCATGCCCAGTTCCGCGAGCAGGCAGATCCCGTCGTTCTTGCCAAGGCTTGAATAAAGGCCATTGCCAAATGGATTGCGTCGGACATCCTCCAGACCCCGTTCGATCGAACTCGAGCGATCGGATAGCGAGGCGCCGTGCGTGACTGCCTTGTCTTCCAGTCCGATATACGGGGTGTACATCGACACCGGATATACGAGCCCGAGAATGACCGCTGTGATCACTACACGCCATGACGCAACTCGTGAACCCGAGAATAAAAAGATGGTTCCAATGCTCATTGCAAGCAGAGCGATCCCCAAAGATGAGAACGCGCAGATAGTGCCGCCGGCCAGTCCAAACATGACAAGTTTGGATCGGCGCGTGAAAGCTTCATATGCAAGGCAAAAACATGCGACTGCCTGATAAATGCCCGCTTCGCGGAAGAACGCGCAATAACGATCAAGCTTGACCGTTCCCGACACGTAATCGCCGTAAAGCATTGAAAAGGGAAAATAAATGGCGCCAGTCGATGTCTCTTGGTGCAAGGTAACCTCGGTATATCCCTTGACGTTCAACGAGAACAGGAACAACGCGTCTTTGCTACCGAGTATTGCTGATAATGCGACGGTGATGACGCTGGATAAGCCAAGCACGGAAATAACCGTGCATAAGGTCTTAAAGAACCTGCGATTGGCTTCTGCATCCATGAGAAACATGCCGTAGACAAGCGCGATCATGAGAGTGGTGACAAACTCTTTTAATACCCAGTCGAGTTGGGACATTTCAAAGACTATCGAAATCGGGCAAATGTAAAGCCAATACAGGCATAGCAGGCTGAGCAGCGACGCAATGTCCCATCGAATCACCGCATTTGAATAACGGGTTCGTTTAGTGTTGTGCCATATATGAAGGTACACAAGTGGAACGGCGAGCACCATGCCTAGAGACGTATATGTTTCACCGAGCGCCGTCGGGCGCATCAAAAATAAGTTAAGAACCAAGCCCAAGCTCACCACCCCGGTAACGTCCGGTTTTTGTACTGAATATCTCCGCATCCACATTTTTATTATCACCAATTCTAGTTTTGGCGGCTCAATAACGGCGGCCATAGGCACCGAGTAATTCGGTAGTGGTCGCAAGCGTGTGCCGTGCCACGCTGAGGCTACACGAAGCTCGTGGAAGAATTTTAATTAACTGCCAACAGGATCACCGTATGTTTGCGCACATTAGCGGCTGGGGCTTTATTTGTTACCTGCTTTGATCAAGTTTTGCTCGACGTGAAAGATGGAGACTTTCAGATTCGTGATCTGCGGGCCAAGGCGGGGACGGATAAGACGGACAGCACGGGAACATTCGCCAGGCACAAAAGCAACTGGGCCACACATCCTTGACGATGACCCAGCACTACGTGCGGAACAGAAGAGGCGATAAAGTGAAGCCGACGAGATAACCAGCCACTATATTTTTGCTGAAATAATATCGACCAAAAATAACCGCAGCATTCTAAAAAAAGACCATGGCGGAAGGCAGCCGACTCCAACAGTTGCCCGCAAAGCACCGCCAGGTTTGACTCCCACTCTTCCCGAACACACCCTACCCATCATCCTACCCATACTGCAACAACAATGACGGCTAGGGACCAAAAAAACTGACGCGTGTGGCGCTTCCGATCTGGTCGGCGCGGCGACTGAGTCAGCCGCCCGGTGGTCGGCCTAAGAGGCGTTTATGTGGACGCCTCCCGGATTGCAAACTGGGTTTTGCACATAGGCTACAGGTCAAGGCAGCACGCTTATGTCCGGCCCGTTGATGCAGGCCGTTTAGCCTGCTGGCCCATATGGAATTCGCTGACGAGGGTCTCAGCTAACACTCGAACTCGAAGGTTCACGACTCTTACGTCCCGAACACTTTCTCTCATAGCGATTTGCTTCCTCTTTCAATTGTCTGGGTTCGACAATAGTAAGGCGCAAAACATGCCGGGACAACAACGCCGCGCCGTGCGAGTTTGTCCTTCTCACTCGAACAGGCAACGTGTCAAGCACGCCCGGCGTGTCGCCAAAACCATCAGGGCATTGCACGTCGCAAGCGATGGTCGACGGCGATTCCCAAGTTTAGACGAGCCTTCGCACAGCCGATCGAGGGATTTTGTGCCGCGCATTGATAACCCTGTGGTAACGCGGACGGCATGGCTGGCGCGTCTCACTGCGCTGGCGTCATTCCGTTGCGTCGTTTTACCTCGTCCGCTTCTGGCGAAACCAGAAAGGCCAGCCACATCTTCGAGAGTTGCGTGTCTACCGCTCCGGCAGTGAGCGCCGCGCTGAACACCGTGACGATATGCACCCCGGGCGGCAACGGTCCAAGCACTTCGATTCCTTGCAGATGAATCATCTCGCTTAGTTGCTGAAAGCCAAGTTCCGCGCGACCCTCGGCCACCAGCGCACCGACCGGCGTGCCCGGCGGCGCCAGGATCGTGCGTCCGGCGATCGCCTCCGCCATGCCCCAACGCTCAAATAGCGATTGCAGATGCGTACCGCTCGGACCGGTCGAATAGCCAATGCTGCTCGCCGCCTCGACCGCGTGCTTGAGCGCCGCCTCCGAGCCGATGTCAGGCCGGGGCGCGCCACGCCGCACAGCGACGGCTACCTCCGCGCACGCGACATCGAGACAGGTTGCCGCCCTCACCTTGCCTGCTTGTGCCAGCGCCTCGATTGCGTCGGCTGCCAGCACGGCGACGTCGAATGCATCACCCGCCTGCACCCGTTGCGCGGCGACTACCCCGCCCACCGACTCGATGTCCAGCCGGCAAGAGTGTTGGCGCTGGAATAATTCCGCAAGTTCGTTAAGCACGTGCCGGGTCGCCATCGACGAAATGACGTGAAGGGTCTTGGTCATGAAATCACTTGAGGGAACGGGAATCGGCCGGCACGCGCGTCACATGTGCACGCAAACGCACGAGTACGCTTAAATGTAGCCGGATGAAGGCGACGCGGAAGATCGCAACAACTGGCCGCCACCTTCTATGGGCGCGTGAACACCAGTGATGCGCAGAGCGTTCCACATCATGGCGGTGACGCTCGATATCACGGGCTTGCCGAGATCGCGTTCGAGCATGTCGATGGCGTCGACGGTCGGCATGCCCACGCCGCTCAGGAATACGATCTGCGCGTCCGCCGAATTCACTTGCCGGCCGAGGCCGTAAGCGCGTTCGCTCGATTCGTCGTAGATGTTACGCACGTTCGGCAAGCTGCCGAACGCGACGACCTTGAAGCCATATGCTTCGAGATGGGCCTTGCCTTGCAGGGTTGTCTGCGCGTTATACGGCGTGCCATATGCAACGCGCTCGATACCAAGATGCCGTAGCGCGGCAACGACACTGCCGAACGCCGTAATGAACGGAATATGCCAGCGTTGCGTGATTCTTTCGATCAGATCGGCTTCGGCTTGTACGCCGAGCGTATAGCTCGTCGCCGTGTGGCCAAGCGCAATGACGCCGGGCTTGACCATCGAAAGCAATTCGACGTTCTCGTCGAGGTGCGCGATCTGAGTGCGATTCCGATCGTCCTGCCCGTCATGTGAGCCGGTCTCGCCATGCGCGACCATCCGCGTGAAATGCGCGGATACGCCATGCGGCGTCAGTTGCATCACCTCGGGTTCGAGCGTCGGATTGCCTGGCGGCACAAGAATGCCCAAGCGGGCACGCCATCCCATCATGATGTCCTCCGTTTAACATGTGCAGCAGTGGGCGACAGGGCGGCATGCACGTCATGCCAATGCGGCGTCAGCGCGCAATAGCCGCGTGAGCTCGCGGATATCGCACAGTTGGTCGAGGCCGAGGACCAGATCGACGACTTGCGGCGTACGTTTGCCAAGCCATGGGCCTGCTACGCGTTCGAACTTCGCGCGCGATTTGTCCAGCGTCGGGAACAGCGAATCCATCTCGACCGCGCTTCTGGTGAACGTCGTGCCGCAATGGACGATGTCGACACGTATGCTATCGGCGTCGGGCCCGATGTCGACGAGTTCGATGCGCTCGGCGAGCGCAAGCACTTCTTCGTCGTGGATATCGTAGTAAAACGCGTATTCGCCAACCGGGCGTCCGAGCAGCGCCGCCGCGGTCGTGAAGCGCGCGCTGATGCGTGCCTGAAGATGTGTCGAAAAAGGCGCTACGTTGTGAAAGCCGGGGTTCGTGAAGGTTGCGCGTGGCGCGTGAATCACGACACGTTCGACCGCGGCGGCCCTGATTGCGTGTTCGTCGACTAGCGCAAGCACGAGTTCGACAGGCGTCTGGACGAAGATGCAGACCGGCCGCTCCTTGTAGACTGATTGCTCGATTAGAAATGGCGCGCCAAGATCGCGCACCGCCTCGGCGGCAGCATCCGTATTGCCTGCGAATGCGTTGAAAAAGCCCGCGTTGCCTTCGAACACGCGTGGCGCCGCGGTGGCCCCGCACTGCGCAAGGCGGGCCGCCGATACACCGCTGCGGCACGCCCAGCCGACATTGAGCTTGACGTCCATCGTGCCCGACACGAAACCTTCGCCGAAACCGGATGCGAACATGGCGGCAAGACCCAGGGCGCTGGCGAGTTCATCGGCGTTCGAGCCTTGCAGCTTCCCCGCCGCCGCCGCCGCGCCAATTGCGCCGGCAACGCCGGTGGCCCTGAATTTCGGCAGCATCGTGGGACCGCCGCGATAGGCACGTCCGACAAGGTCATAGCCGAGCACGACTGCGGCGAGCACGTCACGTCCGGAGCTGCCCCGCTCTTCGGCGATCGCGAGCGCGGCTGGAATCGTCACCGCGCCGGGGTGCGACTTGTCGAGAAAGTCGTCGTGGGTCGTGCCGTTGATCAACGTCGCGTTCACAAACGCGGCGTCGATAGCGGCCACGCGTTGCGTATGTCCATAGATACTCGCGGCGCCCTGGCTGCCCGCGACGAACTTCAACGCGGTCGCCGGCACGGGCAGTTCGCGCGACGCCAGCGCGGTGCCGAGCGAATCCAGCATGCGCGATTTGGCCTGTTCGACGACATGCGCGGGAAGGGCTTCGTAAGAATTCGCATGGATGAAGTGGCCAAGCCGCTGCGCGATCGTCGGGTCGTTCATTTCGTGCCTTTGATTCATTGGGATTCGAGCTTCGCTCATTCTGTGAAGCCGTACAGGCGCAGCGGATTGTCCACCAGCAATTTCCGCAACTGGCCGGCATCGCCAATACGCGGCAGCAGCTCGACCAGCTTCGAATCGTCGATGACATCGTGGCGGGGCTTCGGATGCGGATAGTCGGTGCCCCATATCACGCGCTCGGGCGCGGCCTCGAGCAGCGCCCGGGCGAACGGCACGGCGTCGTCAAAGGTGCCGCCTTGCGCCGATACGCGGTCGGCGCCCGACAACTTTACCCAGCAATTGTCCCGCCGCGCGAGCTCCAGAAGCTGTGCGAACGGCGGCTGCGCGAGGCCCTGCGCCGCATCGACCCGCCCCATGTGATCGATGACGAACGGCACCGGCAAGGCGGCGAAAACCGGCGCCAGTTCAATCAGATCGGCGGCATCGACGTGCAGTAGAACGTGCCAGCCATAGGGCGAAATCCGCTCGACCGTGCGCCGGAAACTCGCCAGGTCGGGACGCGACGCAAGATGGCTGACAAAGCCAAAGCGCACGCCGCGAATCCCGCCTTCGTGCAGCCGCTGCAGTTCGGCCTCGGGGATGTCTGGATCGATCAGCGCGATGCCGCGCCGCGTGTGCGGCCGGTCGGCAATCGCATCGAGAATCACGCGGTTGTCGGTGCGATACACAATGCCCTGCACCACCACGGTTCGCTCGATGCCCAGGCGCTGATGCAGCGCGCTCAACATGTGCTTGTCGCGTTCAGGCGGCGTATAGGGCCGCGATTCGGCGTAGGGAAAGCGCGCGAGCGAACCCCAGATGTGGCAGTGCGTATCGCACGCGCCGCGAGGCATGCGAAAGGAAAGGCGAGTCGAGGCGTGATCCATGGGCGTAGCTCAGGCTTGCTCAGGTTAGACGCGGTAGCGTGCGACCGCGGTAGGGTCGAATGGGAATCCCCAGCCAGGAAGATCGGAAAGCGGCACACAGCCGTTGCCATCCAGCTCGATGCGGTTCGTATAGAGACCGGAGAACCAGGGCATGTATTCGAGCACCTCGGCATTGGGCAACGCACCTGCGAGCGCGAGGCTCCACTCGCTGAAAAGATGCAGCGAGACCGGCACGTTGGCGAGTTCGGCGCAGTGCGCGACCTTGAGCAGCTCGGTCGGACCGCCCATGCGTTGCAGATCCGGCATCAGGATGTCGGCCGAGCGCAGACGCAGCATGTCCAGCATGCCGGCGCGCGTATATTCGCTCTCGCCGCTGGCCACCGGCGTGTCGAGCGCGGCGGCCACCGCGGCTTCGCCGTGGTGATCGTGATATGGAACCGGCTCTTCTATCCACGCCAGATTGAATTCTTCCAGCGTGCGGCCGCGGCGGATCGCTTCGGCCACGCTGAACTGCTGGTTGCAGTCCGCCATCAGGCGCGCGTTCGGGCCGATCGCTTCGCGCACGGCGGCGACGCGCGCACGGTCGTCGGCGGCGAGCGGCTTGCCCAGCGACATCTTCATCGCGCGAAAGCCCTGCTCAACGAAGCTCGCCGCTTCGCGCTGCAATTCGTCGATCGACAGCGACAGACGCAACCCGCCGCTGCGATAAGCCGGCATGGCGTCGCGGCAGCGTCCGAGCAGGCGGCTGATGTTCATGCCGGCTTCCTTGCCGCGCAGATCCCACAACGCCATGTCGAGCGCCGACAAACCGACTACCGTCAAGCCGCGTTGCCCGAGAAAAGCGACGTCGCCCATGGCGGCACGCCAGAACGCGCCGCTCATCGACGGTTCGATGCCGAGCACGAGCGGCTCGAGGCTGCGGATCATCGATTCGACCAGCGCGAGACGCTTGCCGTTGAGCGTGAATGCCATGCCTTCCCCGATCAGCCCCGCGTCGGTCTCGAGGAAGACCAGCACGCAGTCGGCCGATTGGATGGTCATGCGCGCGCTGGGAATAGGCGTCGGCAGTGGCAGCCGGACGACTTCAGTAACGAGGCGAGTGATTTTCATTACAAACTGACTCCAGGTCGGGGGTTCTGTGCGGGGCGCGCCCGGCCGGCATCAGAACCGATGGCGTATGCCGACGCGAGCAGCCAGCTGGCTGCTCGCTCCAACGCCGGAATTCGCAGTAAAGGTAGTGGCCGCGCCGATTTCCGCCTGCACCGGTACGACCTTGCCGTTGATCGTATTGGTGCCGGTAGCCTTCTGATATACCACTAGCGCGTACACGTCGGTACGTTTCGACAATGCATAATCCAGGCCGCTATTGATCTGGTTCCAGTGACCATTGAAGCCGCCTGTCAGCGACGAATATGAGTCGCCGAGCGCGAAGCTCAAGGCGGGCGTGAATGAATAGCTTCCGCCGATTTCATAGCTCGTCAGTACCGAAGAACGGCCGGTCAGCGGAATCAGGTGCGTGTCGGTCCAGTTGCCGAACGCGAGCAAGGGACCGAACACGTAGCGCAAGCCGAAGCCGAGCGTCCACAAATCCTTGTTGGCCTGCGTGTTGACGTTCGCGATCGTGGTCGTGAAGGCAGGCGTGGCGGCGTTGGGGTTGCCGATATTGGTGTAGGCGCCCGACAGGCCGAGCTTGCCGTAGTCGTAGTTGAAGCCGAAACTATACGTGCGCGACGAACCGGCGTTGACCGGATTGGCCGTCGGGGCGGAACCCGCGAACGCGCCAGCCTGATTTGAAAAACCATATAACGCGCCGAACTTGAGGCCATGCAGATCGGCGCTCGAAAACTTGATAGTGTTGTTTAGTTGCGTGGCTGTTTCCTGGTCGAGCGCATTCGGATGGAATGCGAAATTGCCGACTACCGTTGCACCGCCCATCGAATAATACGTGCCGAGATATTCCGTCGAAAATGCGTACTGGCGCCCGAACGTCAACGAGCCGATACCGTCTTTCGACAGGCCGACAAAAGCCTGGCGGCCGAATTCGGCGCCGCCCTGCGCGAACGTTCCGTTGCCGGTGTTAAAGCCGTTCTCGAGGGTGAACACCGCATGCAAGCCATTGCCTAGATCTTCCGTTCCCCTCATGCCCCAACGGCTCGCCTGCGCGACGCCATTGCCATACTCGAGCAGGCTCGAGTGGCCTGTCGAAATCGCGGCGTTGTTCACGTAGGTAATACCCGCGTCGAGAATCCCGTAGATCGTGACAGTACTCTGCGCGTGAGCGGACAAGCAGCCGAACGACATAAGGCCGGCGGCCACGAGGGTTTTTCTTCCGGTTGACATAGTGATTCGGTCTCCAAGCGTTAATTGAATTTGTGTAATTGCTCAATCGTGCTGCGTTGCCAGCGGATGCGGTGCGTTCAAGCGATCGGCAGCGGCGTGCCGAGACCCTGCGCGCGCGCCAGTTCGACGACCTTCGAAGCGGTATAGATGTCCTGCAACGCCATTCCATGCGACTCGAACAAGATGATCTGCGCGTCGTCGCGCCGTCCCGGACGCACGCCGGCCACCACCTGCCCGAGATCGGTGATGCTTTCCCAATGCACGATGCCGGCTTCATAGGCAGGCAGGAGGTCGCCGCATTCGCGCTCGGCGACTTCGCGTGAGTCGACCACGATCAGGTCGGCGCGCGCCACAGTCTCAAGATCGACCTCGCGGCGATCTAGGCTGTTCGAACCGGCAGCGGTCACGAGCTGACCGGTTTCAAGCCACGCTCCGTCGAAGAGCGGCTCGCTGGAACGCGTCATCAACGCAATCACGTCGGCGCCATACACCGCGTCCTCCCGCGAAGCTGCTGGCCGCACATCCAGTTGAAGACGCTCGCGCTGCTCGCGGCAAAAAGCCTCGACACGTTCGCCGTCGCGACCGAACACGCGCACTTCACGCAAGCAGCACGCAAGGCTGATCGCCTCGAGTTGCGTAACGGCGTGGCGCCCGTAACCGAACAGGCCGAGCACGCCAGCCTCACTGCGCGCAAGGTGCCGTGCCGCTACGCCGGTTGTGGCGCCCGTGCGCATTTGCCCGAGCCAGTCAGCTTCGACAATTGACTGAAGCTCGCCGCTGCTGCGGCTGATTAGATGAATCAGCGATACGCGGCCCGCGCCGGGCTTGATGTAGTACGCCTTATAGCCAACCAGGTCGAGTTCGGGTGCGGCCGCCTGCATAATATGCAGATGCGCACCGGGCAGCCGCGCGCGTTCGCGCGGCACATCGAACGCCACGCCACGGCCACGGGCCGCGAACGCCTGCTCGACTTCTTGCAGCGCGACTTGCATCGTCAGCACATGGCGGACGTCAGTTTCGGAAAAATAAAGAGCCATGATGCTTCGCGAAATTCCAGTCAGTGTCTGTCGGTGGCTTGAAGAACGTGAGCCACGTGCGTTACATCGGCTGAACGCCGGCCGCGCCCAACACCTTGTGCCACTTGATGATTTCGTCGTGGATCAGCGTCGCGACCGCGCTGCCGGGCAGCCCGCGCGCATAGATGCCCTGGTCGGCCAGTTGCTTGACAACGGCGGGTTCCTTGGCTGCGGCGGTGAAGGCGGCCTGCAGCTTTTGCGTGACGTCGGGCGGGAGGTTCGCCGGTCCGAGCACCGCCATCCAGATCGATGAATCGAAACCCGGGAAGCCCGATTCGGCGATGGTCGGCACGCCCGGCAGCGCGGCCACGTGTTCCTTGCCGGTAACGGCCAGCGCCTTGAGTTGGTGGCTCCTGATCAGGTCGCTGACTGTGGCGTAGGCTTCGACCTTCACGTCGACGCGGCCAGCCAGCAGATCAATCCGCGACGGAGCGGCGCCCGCATAGGGGACGTGAACCATTTTCAGGTTCGCATCGCTCGCCAGCATCGCCATGGTCAGATGCGGCCATGTGCCAATGCCTGCGGACGCATATTTGACCTTGCCGGGATTCGCCTTGGCGTATGCGAGAAATTCAGCGAACGTGTTGTAGGGCGTTTTTGTCGACGCCAGCAGCACGCCCGGATGATCCGCGAGAAGCGCGATCGGCGTGAAGCCTTTCTCGGAATCGTAGGGCAGCCGCTTCATAAGCGATGGGTTGGATGCGTGCGAAGTCTGCGCGAACAGCAGCGTATAGCCGTCGGGTTTCGCATTCGCGACGAAGCTGGTCGCCACCACGCCGCCCGCGCCGGGCCGATTGTCGACCACGATCGCCTGATGCAGCAACGTCGACGCCTTCTGCGCGACGGCCCGCGCCACGAGGTCGCTGGAGCCGCCAGGGGAGAATGGCAGGATCAGCCGGATCGGATATTCGGGATAGGCCGCGTGAGCCGCCGGGCTGAGGACGCTGACGAGCGCCAGCAGGGTTGCAGGTATCAGGTGCTTGAGTCTCAATTTGGTCTCCGAAATAGTTATAGTGAACCGCGCCATCGCGCTGATCTCTCGTTTGGAGAGCGCCTTTGCGCGTGAATCTATCCGTTCGCCACACCCTGTGTGTTGACGAACAACGAATACAGCGAACGGCTCGCCGCCATGAACAAGCGGTTGCGCTGTGGACCGCCAAAGCACAGATTGGCGCAGCGCTCCGGCAACGCGATATGACCGATGGGCTCGCCTTGTGGCGACAGGATTCGCACGCCATCCAGCTCCGCGCGGCCCATGCCCCAGCCACACCACAAGTTGCCGTCGATATCGACGCGCAATCCATCCGGCGTGCCGGGACCGGCGTCCATCAGCACCCGGCTTTTCACGAGCTGCGTGCCGCCTTCCACGTCGAACGCCCGGATACGGCGCGGATTGGTGCGCGACTCGATCACGTAGAGGATGGACTCGTCGGGCGAAAAAGCCAGGCCGTTCGGCCCTTCGATATCGTCTGCCACCACCCTCAGCTCGCCCGCGTGCGGATCGAGCCGATAGACGTTCGCGGGCAGTTCCTGCTGGCCGACCCGGCCTGTGTAGTTGTTGAGTAAGCCGAACGGCGGATCTGTGAACCAGATCGAGTCGTCGGATTTGACGATCACGTCGTTGGGCGAATTGAGACGCTTGCCTTGATACCGGTCCGCGAGCACCGTGATCGAGCCGTCGTACTCGGTTCTCGATATGCGCCTGCCGCCATGTTCGGCCGTTATGAGCCGTCCCTGCCGGTCACGCGTGTTCCCGTTCGCAAGCAGGTTCGAGCCAGAGCGAAACACGCTTACCGCGCCGGTTTCCTCGGTCCAGCGCATGATGCGGTCGTTGGGGATATCGCTCCATAGGAGATACCGTCCGTCGCCGAACCAGACCGGGCCTTCACCCCATCGGCATCCGTCGGCAAGCCGCTCCACCGCCGCGAACGGATTAACGTAGCGGGCAAAGCGCGGATCGAGCACGCGGACGGCTTCGTCCGGATAGCGCGGTAATTCCCCCTGCATAGAGTTTCCTCGTCAGTGTGTGAGTCAGGCCACGCGATATCGCGCGATCACGTCGGGATCGGGGTCCCGGCCAAGACCAGGCGCCTGTGGAATGGTGATGCGGCCGTCGCGGATTGCAATCGCGTCGCCAAGCGGACTCGCGCCGAGATCCGCGAACGAATATTCGATCATGGTTTCGGCTTCGAAAGTCGATGCGATATGCAAACTCGCAAGCAGCCCGGGACCGAAGTACGGGCAGTGCGGCACGAGCGGCACGCAATAGCGCGCCGCAATGCCAGCGATCTTCATGAATTCGCTGATACCGCCGATCTTCGTGACGCTCGGCTGCGCGATGTCGACCGCGCCCGCTTCGAACATCTGCTTGAAATGGGTCGCGCTCATCACGTTCTCGCCCGCCGAAATGGCGAGGCCACAGCGTTGCCGCACTTGTGCGAGCGCCGCAAAATCTTCCGGAGGCCAGACAGGCTCTTCGAACCACGTCAGATCGAAACGCGCGAGCTGCTGCGCAATCCCGACCGCCTCGTCGACATTCCACGGGCAATTTACATCCAGCATCAAACCCACTTGTGGACCCAGCGCCTCGCGTGCCATCTTGACGTGCTCGACACCGGTCTCGTGCAGTTTGATCGCAGCAAAGCCGCGTTCATGCGCCGCCGCCGCGTTATGCGCTGCGAGCGCCGGGTCGGTGTAGCGCATCAGGCTGGCATAGACCGGCAGATCACGATGCCGCGCGCCACCCAGCAATGCAGAGACGGGTTTGCCCGCAGCCTTGCCGGCAAGATCCCACAGCGCGATGTCGAGGCCCGACAGCGCGAACGTGACCGCGCCAGTGCGTCCGAGCAAATGCAAAGGCCGTTGCAATTGCAGGTTGAGCTCGGCGATACCGGTTTCATCGCGGCCAATCGCGAGCGGCGCGACGAGATGCTCGAGCGCAGCGCGGGTGGCCGGCCACACTGCATAGCCAAATGCCTCGCCCCAGCCGACCTGGCCTTCTTCCGTCTCGACGCGCACGAGCAGGATTTCCATCTGTCGCGGATGTCCGGCGAAAAGCGGCTTCGGCCCGAACATCTCGTAAGGCAGACTTAACGGAATGGCTTCGATCGAACGGATCGTCATGACGCTTATGGCCTCCTTCCTGGTCTTGCGCACCGTGCGGCCCTACGCCGAGCGGCTGCGTCGAGTTCATTCATCTTGCGGCGCGACGTAGCAAAGCCCCTTCGCGGCAAGCGTTTCCCGCATGCCGTAGTAGTCGAGTCCGAGCACGCCGGAGGCGAGCACAGCGCGCGTCCTGGCTTCTTTCTCGAGCCGCTGTGTCGAGGCATGCACGACCTTGTCGACGTCGCCGAACGGCACGACCACAATGCCGTCGTCATCGGCGACGATGACGTCGCCCGGACGGACCGCCTGGCCGGCGCATACCACCGGGACATTGACCGAGCCAAGCGTTGCCTTCACCGTGCCTTGCGCGGACACGGCCTTCGACCACACAGGGAAATTCATGTCCTTGAGCGCCTTGACGTCGCGGCAACCGGCATCGATCACGAGGCCGAGCACACCTCGCGCCGCCATCGACGTAGCCAGCAGTTCGCCGAAATAGCCGTTGTCGCAAGGCGAGGTGACGGCGGCGACGACGATGTCGCCCGGCTGGCATTGCTCCACGGCAACATGCAGCATCCAGTTGTCACCGGGAACCAGCAACACTGTGACAGCTGAGCCGGCTATCGCCGCGCCTTGCCAGACTGGGCGAATGCCTGCTCCCATCAGGCCGAGCCGACCTTGGGCTTCATGGGCTGTCGCCGCGCCGGCCTGCGCGAGGGCGGCGATGGCCTGCGCGTCGGCGCGCCGTTTGTTGGGCACCACGATTCCGAGCGTCATGCGAGCGACTCCACTACGTTAGGGGTGAGCTGCATGTAAGCCTCCGCATATTCGATGTTGCGCGCGGCCGTAATGCCGATGTTGCGCTTGGCCTGCACGCCGCGTTGCAGTGCGACACGTGTGTAGTAATGCCAAAGATGTTCCTGGCCCGCCATCGCTTCGATGGCGCCGCGTTTCCGATCCCACACCTCCGTGATGTCGAGAAAGGTATTAGGTGACCAGTTGCATTGTTCTGTCTGGTGCGGTTCGAATGCATAGACGGGCGGTGCGCCAAGAATCTGCTGTCCCGGCTTATAGCCCTCGGCCTGCGCAATGATGCGCGCCTCGCGCGTTACGCTCATTGCCAGCGGATGGTCGGCGTTGTATGGGTCTTCGGCTGAATGGCTCAGCACGAACGAAGGCAGCAGATCGCGATACACGTCGACCAGCCGCATCAAGGCTTCGTCGGAGACGCGAAGCGGATAATCGCCGAGATCGAAGAATTGGATCTCGGCTCCGAGAATCGCGGCTGCCTCGAGCGCCTCGTCGCGGCGCGCGGCCTTGACGCTTTCGATCGTCTGGCCGCCTTTGCGCCACAGTTTCGCTGATTCGCCGCGCTCTCCGAACGAGAGGCAAACGACCATCATGCGATAGCCCTGGCTGGCGTGCAACGCGATCGCGCCACCGGCTCGCCAGACGAAATCGGCCGAGTGCGCGCTGACGACTAGACCGGTCTTGCGGTGTGTCGAAGTCGGAGAGAGAGTGGACATGAATAAACGGATGAGTGAAGGAACGCGTCCCCGTCAGTCCGCATCGAACCGGTATCTGCCAGGTCTGCAACGATGCGAGATTGTTGCGCCTGACCGCCGCCCTGGCTAATACCGATCGTCGGCAGATCGATACGTTATGCTTATAGCCCGGCCCGGGAAAAACCCTTAGGCCTGCGCCGAGGCTCGGGGCGGGTTGATCGCAGCCAGGTGCGCACTGCGTCATTCCGCCGATACGGCTCGCAGTGCGCCGAGCAACGCCAGCATGCCGGGTGACGGTTCGGTATTACGCAGCCGCGCGATACCGATCGTGCGACGCGCGAATTTCACTTCCACTGGCAGGATGACGAGGATGCCCTGCCGCAACTCGTGCTGGATCTGACGATGCGAAACCAGCGCGAGCCGATCGCTCGAAAGCAGGAGCGTGCGCACAATCGAAGGACTGTTTGCTTCGAGTTGCGTGTTGGGCGGCTCGACCGATTCAGCGCGAAACGCGCCGTCGAACAATACGCGTGATGGCGTGCCCGCGAGCGGCACGACCCATTCGTGTTCACGCAGTCGATTCAGGCTGCCGATGTTCTGTTGCCGCAGCAACGGATGCTGCGCACGGACCACCACGCTCAGCGTGTCGTCGAACAACGGCTCGTGGATCGAATAGGGTTCGCTCTCGTCTGAGCGCAACGCGCCGACGATCAGATTGACGTCGGCACAACGCAGGCCGTGGCCCAGCGTTTCGTAGGTGCCATCGACGATCCGTATGTTGAGCCCCGGATGGTTGCGCAACGTGCGTTCGGTCGCGAGCGGCACGAGATGTCCGCTCGAGAGCGGCAACGCGCCCACCACCAGCAGTCCGGCCAGTTCTCCCCGCAACGACACCAGTTCTTCGTCAGCGACGCGGATTTCGCTGAGCGCGAGCTTTACGTGCATCA
Source organism: Caballeronia sordidicola (assembly GCF_001544455.2). Lineage (GTDB taxonomy): Bacteria > Pseudomonadota > Gammaproteobacteria > Burkholderiales > Burkholderiaceae > Caballeronia > Caballeronia sordidicola. Next base: position 143,882 of record NZ_FCOC02000006.1, on the reverse strand, counting down.
GCAGCAGCTCGCCGGGCTCGGTGAGCTGCGTGCCGCGGCCGGAGCGCATGAAGAGCGGCACGCCGGCCAGATGTTCGAGCAGATGAAGATTGCGATTGAGTGCCGGCTGGGTCACGCCAACCGCGGCCGCCGCGGCCTTTTCGCTACCGGAGCGCGCGACCGCGACGAGTGCCGTCAGCATGGCTTCGGTGACGGTTTCCGACAGCCGCTCCGTCGGCGGCACGCGGTGTCGCCCAGGGACCGCGCGACGCAGAATGTCGCTGCCCGCCGCACGCAACGCCTCGAGCGCACGCTCGACACGCCGGTACGCGCAGTCGCCGGCCGCCGTGAGACGCATCCCCTTGGTCGTGCGCTCGAACAACAGCGTGCCAAGCGACATTTCAAGCTGCCGCACCGCGCGCGTCACCGAAGGTTGCGACAGATGCAATGCTTCGCTGGCGCGATGTACGTTGCCGTGCCGCGCGACGGCAGCAAAAGCGCGCAACTTATGCATTTGCGCAAGCCGGGGCAGATAGTTCGGAAGTTCAGGCATAACCTTTTAGATTCATTTCCACCCCCTGTCCGCTGATCCATGGATGCACCGCGCGGCCGGGGCTCAACAGAATAGTGCGGAACTTATCACGCAAGGAGTACCCGAAATATTCGGAATCACGCGGATATTCTCGCCGCATGCGATATCCATGCTCGCACTTTCGTCTCCGGGAAATCATCTATATCAGAAAAACGTATCGCTTTCGGTATGAATATGATTGGCGCTCAACTCCCGAGGGATCGAAGATGCGACAACGGAAAACGACTGAACAGGCATGCACCGTGCAAGAGCGCGGCGCGCATTGACCCTCGGCAGTTGTTTATGCAATTGACAATAAGGAGACACAAGTGGACAGAAATCTGGAATGGGCGACCGACGTCGAGAAAAAGCTGATTCGGCGTGCCGCCTTGCGCATCATGCCGTTCCTGATTCTTTGCTACTTCGTTTCATTCATCGACCGAGTCAACATCGGCTTCGCGTCGTTCCAGATGGAAAGCGATATCCACATCTCGCCAGCCATTCTTGGACTCGGCGGGGGATTGTATTTTGTGTCGTACGTGCTATTTGAAGTACCGTCGAATATCCTGATTCTGAAGCAAGGTGTGCGGCGCTTTTTCACGCGCATCATGATCACGTGGGGCATCGTCTCCACCTGCATGGCGCTCGTGCAAGGACCGTGGTCGTTCTCCGTGATGCGCTTCGTGCTCGGCGCAGCCGAGGCGGGACTCTTTCCCGGCGTTATCCTGTACCTCACATACTGGTTTCCGAAGTCGCACCGCGCAACTTACGTCGGCTGGTTCGCACTCGCAATTCCATTGTCGAGCTTCTTCGGCTCACCGCTTTCCGCCGCGCTGCTGCACTTGAACGGCGTGCTCGGGCTGGCCGGGTGGCAATGGCTGTTCATCGCAGAAGGACTGCCGGCGGTGGTGCTCGGAGTCGTCTGCATGTTCTACATCGATAACCGCCCGGAAGACGCACGCTGGTTGACGCCTGCCGAACGCGAGATCTATCGCAACATGCTGGCACGCGATCGCGCTCCGGACGAAGCCAGCACGGGCCACGCGGTGCCGCTCTGGCGCGTGCTGTGCAATCCGCGCGTGCTGGGCCTCGCGGTCGTGCTCGCGGCTTCGTCGGCCACCTCGAATACATTCGCCGTGTGGGCGCCGCGCTTCATCAAATCGTTTCACGTGTCGGACATGGCGGCCGGCTGGCTCAACTCCGTGCCGTTCCTCCTCGGCGCCGTCGCGGTGATTGCCGCGGGCTATCACTCGGACCGGCGTTCCGAGCGGATCTGGCACACCGCCGTGCCGTTGATCGTGGCGGCGCTCGCCACCGCGCTGATGATGGTGTCGTCCGCGTTTGTGCCGTCCTATCTGTTGCTGGGCCTCACCGTGGTCGGCATCTACGCGTCGAAGGCGCCGACGTGGGCCATCGCGACCGAATGGTTGCCCGACAACATCAAGGCGGCGGGTATTGCGCAAATCAACGCGATCAGCAGCCTGATTTCGTTCTTCCCGATTTATATCGTCGGCCTGATCCGCGAGGCGCACGGCAGCTATGCACTGGCGTTCCTGCCGATGGCCTTCATTTCAGGCGGTGGCGCGCTGCTGTTGCTGGTGATGAATCACCGGCGCCTGCGCTTCGCCGCACGCAGTTTCGTCTGACGCTTCACGCCCGGCCGCAGAGCTGCGCGAGATACACAGGAGACAGTCATGCCCTTGCAGTTGACCCAGGTCCGCCGGGACTATCTTGGCGGCACGCTAATGCTGCTGATCGGTGCGGGCGCGCTAGTGGAAGGCGCGACCTACGACGTCGGCACGCTGAACAACATGGGCCCGGGATTTTTCCCGGTCGCACTCGGCTTGCTGATGGCGCTGGTGGGACTCGGCATCGTCATTTCGGCCCGGCTGTCAGCGCGGCGCGCCGCGACCAGCACCGAATCTCCTGCCCGTCAACCCGAATGGGGTGCGTGGGCCTGCATTCTCGGCGGCATCGCGGCGTTCGTCGGCATTGGCGAGTATGGCGGGCTCGCGCCCGCGACCTTCGCGCTCGTTTTCATCTCTGCGCTCGGTGATCGCACCAATGATCCTAAACGGGCTGCAATGCTCGCCCTTGCAATGGTCGTGATCAGCGCCGTGGTGTTCCGCTGGGCGCTGAAACTGCAATTCCCGTTGTTTTCCTGGGGTTAAGTCATGATTGGACAATCTCTGGTCGATCTCTGGCACGGCTTCGGCGTCGCGCTCGAACTGCACAATCTGATGTGGTCGTTCTTCGGCGTGCTCATCGGCAATCTGATAGGCGTGCTGCCTGGCATGGGACCGCTATCGGCAATCTCGATCCTGCTGCCGCTGACCTATACGATGCCGCCGGTTGCCGCCATTTTGATGCTGGCCGGCATCTTCTACGGTTCGCAATACGGCGGCGCAATCGGCGCGATTCTCCTGAACCTGCCCTGCCATCCCCCGCATGCGGTGACCTGTCTCGACGGCTATCCACTTACACAGAAGGGCAAAGGTGGCACGGCGCTCGGCATCACCATGATCTCGTCGTTCTTCGCCGCCTCGTTCGGTATTACCGTAATGGTGTTTGCGTCACCGCTGCTGGTGCGCATGGCATTCAAGTTCGGCCCGGCCGAGCTGTTCTCGATCATGCTGCTCGGACTGCTTGCGGGCGGCACGATGTCGCGAAGCTCGCCATTGAAGGGCGTCGCGATGACGCTATTCGGCCTGATGCTGGGCGTGGTGGGCACCGACGTGAACAGCGGCACGATGCGCTACACGTTCGGTGTCTATCAGCTTTCGGACGGTATCGAACTGGTGGCGCTGGCGCTTGGGCTGTTCGGCGTGGCAGAGTTCCTCGCCAACGTCAATCACATGCATGCGGTGGGCACCGGCATCAAGCTTCGAATACGCGATATGCGGCCTAGCCGCAACGAGCTTCGCCAGGCATTTTTTCCGATGCTGCGCGGCACGCTGATGGGAACGCTGTTCGGCGCGATGCCAGGTACCGGACCGACCATTACGACGTTCCTGGCTTATGCGGTGGAAAAGAAGATAGCGAGACATCCAGAGCGTTTCGGCTCAGGCGAGATCGCTGGTGTCGCAGCGCCCGAAGCCGCCTCGCACTCCAAAACCCAGGTCGACTTCATTCCGACTATGAGTCTCGGCATTCCGGGCGACCCGGTGATGGCGCTGATACTCGGCGCCCTGCTGATCCAGGGCATTCAGCCAGGACCGCAATTGATCACCGAGCATGCGGACCTGTTCTGGGGGCTGATAGCGAGCTTCTGGGTCGGTAACATTCTGCTGGTCGTGCTGAACGTGCCGCTCATCGGCATCTGGGTGAAATTCCTGAAAGTGCCTTACCGGTATCTGTTTCCGTCCGCGCTCTTTTTTATCGCGGTCGGTGTCTATAGCACCAACAACAGCCTCTTCCAGGTGGGCGAAGTGCTGGTGTTCGGCGTGATCGGCGCAATCTTTCTTACGCTCGACTTTCCGGTTGCGCCGATCCTGCTTGGCTTCGTACTCGGACCGCTCGTCGAGGAAAACTTCCGCCGCTCGCTGCTTCTGTCGGACGGCCGCCTGGGCGTGTTTTTCGAGCACCCGATCAGCGCGGTATTCATGGCTGCATCGGCCATTCTAATTTTGCTGCAGTTGTACTTTGCCGTGCATAAAAGCATGCGCAATCGCGAGCAGAGGCGTATTGACGATGGCGGACACGGTATCGCAGGAGAAGGTGGTGTGGCATTAACACAGACGCGAAAAATTCCCGTCGATCACTCGCGCACGGAGCCCAAGTAATTTAGGCGTGCGCCAGCCAATGCATGTTTGCTCTGAAACGTGTTTATCGCTATGACCCGTTGCGCTCCAGCCGCCAAGGCGCCCAGAAGCCAAGCAAATCCCGCTGGCCGATCACGTCCGCATCGTGCCCGATTGAACCCGTGCCGAATTGATGGCGGCCCCAAACGCCGGTCGGGACCGCGCACCAAACAAAGTGCATCTTCAGGCGCGACCTCCCGCGCCCACCTTGCCCCAAGCGAGCGTCGCGACACGGTGTCGTATTCGAACAAACACGGCACCTCATACTGTTGGCCCGGTCCGACGACGCACTCTACGATCTAAAGATATTGACCGCTCGCGACTCGCGATACGCAAATGCGGTGACCACCAGCGCCAGCCCGACCCAAAACATCGGATACCACAGACCCGCGTAGATATTCCCCTGCGCGGCGGCAATGGCAAACGACAGCGCGGGAAGCAGCCCGCCAATCCATCCGCTCGCTACGTGAAACGGAATGGACATCGATGTGTATCGCAACTCTGTCGGGAACATCTCGACCAGGATGGCGGCAATGGGCGCGTAGGTCAGGCTCATGACGAAGACCAGGAACAACATCAGCAGCAAGACGGCGCCGAAGTGGAACTGATCGGGAGCAGCCTTTGGCGGATACCCCGCCTTCACCAGCGCCGCGGAGAGCGCCTGGCTAAAGTCGCCCGCCTTCGCCTTCAGCCCGGCGGCGTCAAGACTGGTGGCGTCGAATCCACGAATCACGTCGTCGCCTATCGTGACCGTGACCGGCTCGCCAGAGCCGCCGCCGACGACCGAATAGTTGACCGAGGCGGCGCTCAACGTTTTCTTCGCGATATCGCAGGGATTGCTGAAATTACGCACGCCTGCCGGGTCGAACATGAAAGCGCACGCACGCAGGTCGGCGTGAACCACGGCGGGATTCTTGGTCTGCGCCTGTTCGAGTGCGGGATTGGCGTAGTGCGTGATTGCGCGGAACGCGGGAAAGATGGTCACCGCGGCGAGCAGATATCCGATCAACAAAACGGGCTTGCGCCCAAAGCGGTCGGACAATGCACCACAGCCATACAGCATGGGGATTGCGGCCAGCATGGCGATGGCAACCAGCAGGTTCGACACGTTGGCATCGACTTTCAATACGCGCGTGAGAAAGAACAGTGGATAGATCACAACCACGTACCACACGACCGTCATGCCGCCGCAGATCCCGAACAGCGCCACCATGACCTTGGCCAGATTCTTCCCGCGCAACGAATCGCGCACCGGCGATTTTGACAGCACGCCTGCCGCGCGGGCCCGCTCGAATGCGGGCGATTCGTCCATCTTCCTGCGCAGCGCGAGCGACACGATCAGCAAAATGATGGATATCGAAAACGGTATGCGCCAGCCCCAGACCGCGAAGTCAGGTCCTGTGAGAATACGTGTGGCAATGGTGATGATCAGCGCGCCGAGCAAGCCGGTTGAAGCCGTCGCCTGGATCAGGGACGTATTGCGGCCTCTGCGATTCTGCGGCGAATGTTCGGCCACGTAAGTCGCCGCGCCACCAAACTCCCCGCCTACCGCAAAACCCTGCAGGATGCGCGAGAGCACGAGGATGATCGGCGCAGCCACGCCAATGGTTGCATAGCCGGGCGTAAGCGCAACGGCGCAAGTCGCCAGTCCCATCAGCATGACCGTGGTCATGAAAGTCTTCTTGCGCCCTATCATGTCGCCGAGACGCCCAAAGATCACAGCGCCGAGAGGCCGCACGACGAACCCGACCGAAAACGTCATCAACGCGAAGATGAAGGCGGTGCCCGGTTCTATACCGGTAAAGAAATTCGCCGCGATGACATCCGCGAGCGAACCATACAGCACGAAGTCGTACCACTCGAACACCGTGCCGGCCACCGCGCCGGCAATCGCCCGTTTATCCTTGCCCGATAGCCGCGCACGGCTTTCCGTAAGACTGAGGTCCATGGCTTTGTCTCCTGTTAAGTCACCTATCTCGTGCAGGCCTGGCATTGACCGTGACGCCGTGTATCTATGAAAACGACACCTCGACCGAGCCGAATGCGCCGAAATCGACGTTCATCGTGTCACCCGGCGCGACTGCCATGGGTGCCACACACGCCCCCGTAGTGACGAGCTGTCCGGGCTGCAAGCACTCGCCAACGCTGTTCAATTCATTGGCAAGCCACGTAATCGCAATGCACGGGTCGCCCAGCACATTCGCGCCACTGCCCTCGCCCGCAAGCAAGCCGTTGCGATATGCCGCGACCTTGTGCGACACGAGATCGGCGCTACGCCAACCCTCTGCAACCGCGGGACTGACGACAAGCCACAGCGCACACGCGGCATCGGCGATCAGTTGGGGCGCACCGACTCGCGCGAAGTCCTCGTAACGGGAATCAGGCACTTCGATCGCGAGGTGAAGCGTATCGACCGCATCCATGACTTCGCCTGTCTCATACGGCCGGCCTCGGGGCGGCAGCGCGGACTTCATGCGAAAGGCAAACTCCGCTTCGGCGACGTTCATCACGTTTGTTTTCATCGGCACGGTCAGTCCGCCAGCGATCACATGCTCGGATAAAAGCCGCGCAGCGATGGGTCCATCCACGCCGATATGCTCCTGTCCCGCCTTGCTTGTCGCGGCGATCTTCCACCCGGCCACGAGTCGCCCGGACAGGCGCGCGGCCTCCGCCTGAACCGCGTACGCGTCAGCGCGGCTCGCGGGCCTGCAGCTCTCGGGTAGCGCGACAAGCCGCGTGCGGTCGCGGGCATTTTTCAAAAGCGTGCTGGCGGCTTCGTGCAACTGATGCTGGTTCACGTCTGCTCCTTGATCGCATTCGCATGCGTGGTTTGATCCGTTGGTCTGGCTTCAATGCATGCCGCCCAGATACGCGGCCTGCACCGCCTTGTTGTCGCGCAAGGTGACGGCCGGTCCTTCAATCGCAACCTTGCCGTTCTCGAGCACATATCCGTAATCGCTCACCTGCAGCGCAGCCGCCGCGAACTGCTCGACGACAAGCATCGTCACGCCATCTTGCTTAAGACGCTCGATTGTCCTGAACACTTCGTCCACGAGCAGGGGGGCGAGGCCCATCGATGGTTCATCAAGCAGCACCACTTCCGGGTCGAGCATGATGGCGCGCGCCATCGCAAGCATTTGCTGCTCGCCGCCAGACAAGGTTCCCGCTTGCTGCGTCGCGCGTTTCCTCAGGATGGGAAAGAGGTCCATGGCGCGTTCGAGGTCACTTTTGATGTCGCCCTTCCTGCGCTTGCCGACGAACCGCGCGAACGCGCCCAGTTCGAGGTTATCCCTGACCGACAGAGTGGGAAACACATGGCGCCCTTCGGGACTGTGCGCGAGCCCGAGCCGTGCGACCTTGAAGGACTCGAATTGCGTGATGTCCTGCCCGTTGAGCATCACAATGCCCGCACGGGCGCGCAACATGCCGGAGATCACACGCATGGTCGTAGTCTTGCCCGCGCCATTCGAGCCGATCAGGCTGACCACGCGGCCCTTGGCGACTTCGAGCGAGACCCCATGCAGCACTTCGGTGGTGCCGTAACCTGCGTGTATGGAATCGATCCTGAGCATGATTGCGCGTCTCCTAGGCCACAGTCGGGGTAGCGATGGCCGCACCCGGCGCAACGGCCGGTGCGCCGAGATACGCTTCAATCACGCGGCGGTCGCGGGAAATATCGGCGGGCGCACCCTCGGCAATCTTCTGTCCGAAATCGAGTACCGAGACACGGTCGCAAATCGCCATGACCAGGTCCATGTGATGCTCGATCAGGATCACGGTAATGCCGTGTCCGCGAATCTTCTCGATCATCTGCCGCAGTTCCGGCAAGTCGGCGGGCCGCAGGCCAGCGGCGGGTTCATCGAGGAGCAGCAAGGACGGCGACGTACCCAGCGCCCGCGCTATCTCGAGCAGGCGCTGCTTACCGTACGGAAGGTTGCGCGCCTGCTCGGCCGCAAGATCGTGCATGCCGACAAAACCAAGCAACGCCGCGGCGCGCACACGTGCCGCCTGCTCTTCCCGGCGAAAACGAGGCGTGCGGAATATCACGTCGAGCAGATTGGCATGAAAGGTCTGGTGCAGTCCGACCAGCACGTTCTCGAGCGTGCTCATTTCCCCGAACAACTGAACGTTCTGGAACGTGCGTGCAATGCCTTTGCGTGCAATCCTTGAAGGCGTCAGCCCGTTCGAGCGTTCACCATTGAAGTCGATGTTGCCGCCGGTCGCGGCGTACACGCCGGTGAGCACGTTCATCATCGTGCTCTTGCCCGAGCCATTGGGCCCGATCAGTCCATGCACGGTGCCGCGCATCACCTTGAGAGAGATGTCGTTGAGCGCGCGCAGGCCGCCAAACTGCATCACGACGCCCGATAAGTCGAGCAGGCACTCCGCTGGCGAAGCCAGGCGCAGCGCCGCGTTTCCCCACAGCTCTTCTTGCGGCACCTCATGTGGCGGGCGGCTATCCGGGGTTGCGGTCCGCAGCGCCCTGGCCGCACTCCAGTTGCGTGTAAGCACCCTGAAGTAACCTGCCACGCCTTCGGGCAGGTAATACACCACGCCCAGAATAATCAACCCGAAGATGGTCAGGCGCTGGCTGACGATGTCGCTGACGGTGAACGCAAAGCAGACGAAAGCAGCCACCGTGACGACCGGCGCGAGAAGCGCGCGCATAGTGGCGCGTTTGCTGCGATAGACATGCACTGCAAGCACGGCAACCACGACCGCGATCACAACAGTCAGGGCGCGGAACAAGACGATATCGGACAGCAGATTCGGCAGGATCACAATGGTCGACGCACCGATCACCGTGCCCACGCGCGAGCGTTTTCCGCCCAGCGTGACGGCGAGCAGGAACAGCGTGGAGAGCTCCATGGAAAAGGTATTCGGGGCAATGTATTCCTCGGACAATCCATACAGCGAACCAGCCAGTCCGGCGAACGCGGCGCTGATCACGAACGCGATCACCTTGTAGCGGTAGACCGACACGCCCATGCAGTCCGCCGCGACCGGGCTGCCGCGCAACGCGAGGAACGCGCGGCCATAGTGAGACGACATGATCCGCGACACGACCAGCATTGCAAGTGCGGCAACGGCCAGCACCACGTAGTAGAAGTCGGTGGCGCTCACCAGATGACCGAGGACCACAGGCTTGCTGATCGCAAGACCTTGCGCGCCGTTTGTCAGGAAATCCATTTCATTGAGCAGGATCTGGACAATGGTTCCGAACGCCAGCGTCACCATCGCGAGATACGGACCGGTCAACCGCAATGCCGGCACCGCGAGGATGGCGCCGGAAAAAGCAGTTATGGCGATAGCGCAGGGAATCGCTATCCAGAAGGGCAGCCCCGCTGTGGCAAGCAGGATGCCTGTGGCGTATGCACCGATGCCAAAAAGACCGGCATGCCCGAGCGACACTTCCCCGGTGTACCCAACCACGATATCCAGCCCGAAGACCACGACGCAGTAGATACCGATGATCACGAGCAAATGGGTGTAATACGGGTTCTGGCTAATTAGCGGGAATGCCGCCAGGCCGACTATCATGAGCCATGATGCAAGCTTCTTCGATTGCCCCATGTTCACACCTTTTTGATTGAAGTTCTGCCGAACAGACCGGCGGGCTTGATCGCCAGGGCAGCAAGCAGCAACAGCAGGCCAGGCACATCCTTATAGCCGCTCGATACGTAATAGCCGGTGAATGTCTCCGCGACGCCCAGAATCACGCCCCCCGCAATGATCCCCATGCCCGACGTCAGCCCGCCGATGATGGCGACAGCAAACGCCTTGAGCCCGAGCGTCGCCCCCATGTCGGCGCCGGCAACCGTCAGCGGGGCAATCAGGATGCCCGCGAAAGCCGCGCTCATGCACGAGAGTGCATAAGAAAACGTCACCACCAGACGCGTATTGATACCCATCAGGCCGGCAGCATCGGCGTCACTGGCGGTGGCGATCACCGCGCGTCCATAGATGGTCTTGCGGTTGAACACCTCGACCGCGGCCATCAGCGCGAGCGCGCCGGCGATCACAAGCAGTTCCATTGGCAGGATGCTTGCGCCCCAGACTGTGATACGCGTGTCGGGCAGCGGCGATGGAAATTTAAGATCGTCAGTACCCCAGATGTTCTCAGCCATGTTTGTCATGATGATGCCGAGCGCAATGGTCGCCATGATCCAGCCTTCGCTTTTCGCCGCGACAGCCGAGCGCACGCTGATACGTTCGGTGATCACGCCGACAATCGCGCCCATCACAAGCACGATGGGAATCATCAGCCAGTAGTTGCCGACATGCTGCAGGATCGTGAGACCCATCAATGCGCCGACGGCAAGCGCCTGCCCCTGCGCGAAATTCATGGTGCCGGAGGTGGCGAATGTAAGCTGGTAACCGAATGCGGTGACCGCATAGATCATTCCGACGGCACATCCGCTTACAATGATCTGCAAGATGACGTTCATGCCTCGTTACCTCGAAAGCAGCAAGTGGAGTGACTCGCGCGGCGGCGTCCGGAGATTCGCCGCGCGGGCAAGACGCCTGGTGTAGGGCGTCGCAGGAGAAAACTGCCTGCGTGGATCAGCGCGCGGCCTGCGCTTGGCCTTCGTCTATTTTCACGACCATGCCGTTCTTGATTTGCGCCATGACCGCCACCGATGCATCCCGGATCGCGTCATGATCGGTCTTGGAAAACGGGTGGTCGTAGGTCATGATCAGGCCGTCCATCTTCTCGTGAAGGTCTTCGAGCGCATCGCGCACTTTCGGGCCATCGGTCGTGCCTGCCTGTTTCATGGCCGCTGCCATCAGATAGGTCACGTCATAACCTTGCGCCGCCCACACCGCACCCGGAATGTAGTCCGTGTGATAGACCTTCTTGTACTTCTCGACGAATTCCGTGCGTCGCGGCGACGTGTTCGCCACGAAGGTCTGCGGAAACCGTGTGCCGTCGGCATTGGCGCCCGCGAGCTGGATATAGTTCGGCATGGACAATGTCCAGCTACCGATAATCGGCGCCTTCCAGCCAAGCTTGGCCATCTCGTTCACGATCTGCGCGAGTTCAGGCCCTTCGCCGTACGTCAGGATAGCTTCCGCACCTGCCGATTTCGCGCGCAGTACTTGCGAGGTCATGTTCACGTCACCCTGATTCCACTTTTCGACATCGACCGGCGTGACGTCAAGCTTTTCAAGCGCCGCGGTCATGTCCTGCCGGCCGAGCTGACCGTAGTTCGACGAGTCCGCGAAAATGGCGACCTTCTTGTAGTGGTCTTTCACAACCGCCTCGTTGGCGATCATCGCGGACTGGATCCGGTCGACCAGCGAGACCCGGAAGATGTAACTCTTCGGATAGGCCGAGGTCATGAAGACCTTGGTCACCGACGTGCCACTCGGGCCTGGCGTGAGCAACGGAATCTGCGCGTCCTGATAGACCTTCTGGCTCGCGAGAATCACGCCGGTCGAAATGATGCCGACGCCCGCCGCTATGTGCTCCTTGTAGACCAGTTCCTGCGCGACTTGCAGTCCGCGTGCGTTATTGGCTTCGTCGTCGCGCTCGACCATCTGGAGGGGCCGCCCGAGTACGCCGCCTGCGGCGTTGATTTCATCGACAGCGAGTTTAATGCCGTTTCTCATTGAAAGGCCCATGGGCGCCGACCCACCGGTGAACGGCCCGGATACACCGATCTTGATGGGGTCGGCCGCGTGCGCCGCGACCGTCAGGCTCGCTGCGAGCGCCACAGCAAGCAAGCGCACATTTTTGGATTTGATCAGCATGATTTTGTCTCCTGTGACTGCATCAATTGCAGCGGATGGGTGAGCCTGTCTTCTCGCCGCGTTGCGCCTGGCACCTGCAATGCAATGAGTCGACAACCTCCGTCTACCCCGTTTGGCGCGCGCTCTTTGCCCCGGTCATGCAAGGGGATACCGGCGCGTCGCCGCCCTGCCCGATGTTTTCGCGAGACCCGGATTCAGGTCTCGATAAAAAATCGTTATCCTTATTAATAAATAAAGTTCGCTTACCAAAAACTGCATGAATCTCACGTCAATGAATGTGATAACCGCCGTTGACGTCCAAGACCACCCCGGTCACATAGCCGGACAAGTCCGATGCCAGAAACAAGCAGACGTTTGCGACATCCTGCGCGGTACCGAGCCTTCCGAGCGGCGTGCTGGCGGCGACCGCCTGTTTGCCTTCGTCGGTGATTTTTCCCAGCAGCAGTTCCGTATCAATGAGTCCCGGCGCGATCGCGTTGGCGCGGATACCGTCGGGCGCGAGTTCACGCGCCATCGATTTGGCGAGCGCCTGCACCGCCCCCTTCGCCGCCGCGTAATGCGGTCCGCCAAGCACCCCGCCGCCTCGCTGTGCCGCGAGCGATCCCATGCAGACGATCGCGCCGCTCTTGCGCGTGCGAAAATGCGGCACGATGGCGCGCGACATATTGAAGGTGCCTCTCGCGCTCACGTCCATCACCAGGTTGTAATCATTCATCGTGCTGTCCATCAGCCGGTCCGGCTGGCTGATGCCCGCGTTATTCACGAGAATGTCGACCGCACCGAACATTTCGAGAATCTCCTCCACGACCTGCTCGCAACGTGCGGCATCCCGCACGTCGCAGGCAAAACCCCGGTGCTGCTTACCGATCATGGCAGCAGCCGTACCAGCCGCGTCTTCGTTCAGGTCGATCATGGCGACGCGCGCGCCATGCGCCGAGAACAGCTTCGCCGTAGCGAAGCCGATTCCTTTCATAGACGCACAGCCCGTTACGATCGCGACCTTGTCTTTCAATAACATTGCGTGTCTCCGGTAATGATGAACTGTCTGGCCCTACACCGTCAGCACCACGGAGCCCACGGTCCTGCCCGCTACAATGTCTGTATGCGCCTTCGCCGCGTCCTTCAGTGGATACGCATTGCCGACCTTCACGCGCAGCGTGCCGTTCTGGATCAAGCCGAACAGCGCGGCAGCACCCTCGCGGAAATCGGCAGCGTCCGCGGTGTACTGTGTCACGGTCGGCCGCGTAATGAAGAGCGAACCCTTGCTGCGCAGATGCATCAGCGAGACCGGTCCTGGATCTCCCGAAGGCCAGCCGAACGACGCGATCAAACCAAAACGGCTGGCACAATCAAGCGAACCCTCGAAGGTCTCGCGGCCAATGCTTTCATACACCACCGCGACGCCTTTGCCGCCCGTTACTTCGCACACCTTATCGACGAAGCTTTCCTGCGGGATCACGACAGCATGCAGGCAACCGAACTCGCGCAGCACGTCGGCCTTCTCCTGCGAGTTGACCGTACCGATCACGGTTGCGCCGAGATGCTTCAGCCACTGCGTGAGCATCAGGCCAACACCACCCGCTGCCGCATGAACGAGTACCGCATCACCGGGTTTGATGGTGCGCAGCCTCGTCGACAGGTACCACGCGGTCAGCCCACGAAATAGCGCACCGGCAGCGAGATCGGGCGCGAGCGTTTGATCAGGCAAGCGGAAGATGCGCTCGCCTGGCACCACGCGCTCCTCGCCATAACTTCCCGCGGTGAAATACATATAAGCAACGCGATCGCCTTCTTTCACATGCGTCACATTCGCGCCGGTTTCTTCCACGATACCGACGCCAGCAAAACCAAGCCCGGTAGGCAACGTGGCAGGCATCTCACCGGCACGGATCTGCGTATCGATGTAATCCACGCCGATCGCTTCATGACGCACACGCACGTCATCGGCGCCTACTGTCTGCGCGGGCTCCTGGACCCAGCGCATGACATCGGGGGCCCCGGTTTGCTCGACGACGAATCGTCCATATGTTCTGTTCATTCGTGCACTCCAGACGGTATGACTAACGGTTCAATGGGTTGGCAAGATTGCTTACTGAGCGGTCCATCCGCCATCTACCAGCAGCGAAGCGCCGGTGACCATCGCGGCTGCCGGCGATGCGAGATAGACTGCCGCCGCCGCGATGTCGCGTACGTCGGCCATGTGCCCCAACGGGATTTTCGACACCAGGAACTCGCGCTTTTCCGGCGTGTCGACGATGCTGCGTACCAGTGCCGTGTCAACGAAGGTCGGCCCGATGCTATTGACGCGAATGCGCTCGGGCGCAAGCTCTATCGCCATCGCTTTGGTGAGTCCTTCCACAGCGTGTTTCGTCATGCAATAGGCCGTGCGGTTGGGGGAACCTATGTGGCCCATCTGCGATGAGATATTGATGACAGCGCCGCCCCGGGCGCTGCGTCCTTCATCGCGCAACATGCGCTTCACAGCGGCTTGCGCAACCACGAAATACGCCTTCACATTCAGATTGAGGACCACGTCGAGGTGTTCGTCGCTGACATCTACAAAAGGCTCGGGAATATTGGTGCCCGCGTTGTTCACGAGGATATCGAGCGCAGGCAATGCGTCGATCAATGCGCGGATCGCGGCCGAGTCGGTGACGTCGCACACTTGCACGTGGGCCCGTCCTCCACGGCTCGTGATCTGTGCCGCGACTTCTTCGAGTTGCCCGCGCGTGCGCGCCACAAGTACGATTTCCGCTCCGGCGTCAGCAAGCGCCTGCGCGATCGCAGCGCCAATGCCCCGCCCCGCTCCCGTCACGAGCGCAACACGCTGGTCGATCCTGAACTGCTGCATGGTCGGGTTTTCGGATATTCGGGTTGTCATGGGAATCTCCGGCTCGGTAGTAGATAGCATCGGGCGTTAGCGGATCACGAAAGGGTCGGGTGTCTCCTTCGCCGTGCTGATCCACACGCTTTTCGTCTGCAGGTATTCGCGGATCGCGTCCATGCCGTTCTCGCGGCCAATGCCCGAACGCTTGTAGCCGCCAAACGGCGACATGTAGCTGACTGCGCGGTACATGTTCACCCATACCATCCCCACCTTCAGGCGCTTTGGAAACTCGAGCGCGCGCCGCAAGTCGGACGTCCAGACACCGGCAGCCAGTCCATAAAGACTGTCGTTGGCAATTGCCGCGGCCTCGTCGTCATCCTTGAACCGGATGCAGCTCAGCACCGGTCCGAATACCTCTTCCTGCGCAATGCGCATGTCGTTGCGCACCTCGGAGAAAATGGTCGGCTCGACAAAAAGTCCTGCGCCGCATTCCGGACGTGTAGACGCGTTCCCGCCAAGCCGGCATTGCGCGCCTTCATTGCGGGCAATGCCGATGTATTCCAGGATCTTTTCGTATTGCGGCGGTGTGGTGACCGGACCTACTTGTGTCGCGCGATCGGACGGGTCACCCATGCGCGCGCTGCGGGCAAATGCGACTAGCCGGTCCACGAATTCATCGTAGATGCTGTCTTGCACCAAGAGGCGCGAGCCGGCTACGCAGGTCTGGCCCGTCGCCGCGAAGATGCCGGAGATGGCGCCCTTCACGGCGTCGTCGAGATTCGCATCCGCGAAAACGATGTTCGCCGATTTGCCGCCCAGTTCCAGCGTGACGTGCTTGAAGTCTCGCGCCGCTGCTTCGTAGATCTTCTGGCCGCCAAACTCACTGCCGGTGAAACCGATCTTTGCTACCTTCTTGTGCTCGACAAGCGGCGCCCCGACTTCCGCGCCGTACCCCGTCACCACGTTGAGCACGCCGGGAGGAAAGCCGGCTTCTTCGAAGAGCTTGGCCAGTTCGAGTGCAGAAGCCGACGTGTATTCGGACGGCTTCAGCACAAAGGTATTGCCAGCCGCGAGTCCGGGCGCGAGCTTGTTGACAGCGAGCAGGAGCGGAGAATTCCACGCCGTGATCGCCACGCACACGCCAAGCGGCTCATGTGTGGTGTAGTTGAACGTGTCGGACTTGTCGATGGGCAAGACCGCGCCTTCTATCTTGTCCGCAAGGCCCCCGAAGTAGCGGAAGTATTCGGGCAGATAGCCGGTTTGGGCCCGCATCTCCGTGATCAGCTTGCCGTTGTCGCGCACTTCGATCCGCGCAAGCTTGTCGGCATCGCGCACAATGAGATCCGCCAGCCTGTGCAGCAGCAACCCGCGTGCACTCGCTTTCATGGCTGACCACGGCCCTGAGTTAAAAGCCTTGTCGGCTGCTTGCACCGCGCGCTCCGCGTCCACCTTGCGGCCGCGCGGCAGTGTCGCCCAGGCCTGCATGGTGTATGGATCGGTGGTCTCGAACGTCTCGCCGTCCGCAGCATCAGTCCACTCGCCACCGATATACATCCGGTACCGCTCAAGTCCTGCCGCCGCTTTTGTTGCCGTGTTCATACTCGATACTCCTGACTGAGAGGCCATGGTCAGATCACGCCAAGATCGGTCAGTACCCGCAAATCCTCTTCAGTCAGATTGAGGTACTTTGCATAGATCTCGGCGTTGTCTGCGCCGAGAGCGCGACCTGCGTGCCTGAACGTGGCCGGGGTTTCGGACATCCGTGGTACAGCGGCAGGCACGGTCAGCGGGCCCGCACGCGGATCGTCCACCTTCAGCAGATTGCCGCGCGCCGCATACTGCGGATCCTCGAATATCTCTCGAATCGAGTAAATCTGCGCACATGGCACGCCGCCCTCGCGGGTTTTATCGATCACTTCTTCAAGCGTGCATGACGCCATCCAATCGGCGACGAGCGCATTGACGCGATCGCGGTTCGCCACGCGGATAACGCTGGTCCTGAATTCCTCGTATAGTTCGGGACGGCCCATCACGACAGTCAGCCGCTCGAACATCTTGTCGTTGGTACACGCAAGCGCGACCCATTCGCCCGTGCGCGTCCGATAGTGGCTATGCGGGACGACATTGACCGTATCCGCGCCCATGCGGCCTCGCACTGAACCGTATTTGGCGAACGCCGGTGCAATCTCATCGAGCAGGCGAAAGACAGACTCGTACAGGCCGATATCGATGAACTGCCCCCTGCCGCTTTGATCACGGGCGCGCAATGCCGTGAGCACGCCAATAGCGCCCCACATGCCCGAGATATAGTCAGCCATCGAGGTCGAGCCAGGGACGACCGGCGGACCATCGGATTCTCCAGCCAGATATGAAAGCCCGGCGAACGCATGCGCAATGCGCGCGAAGCCAGGCTCTTCCCGTTTCGGACCTGTTTGCCCGTACGCGCTGATGCGCAGCATGATCAGGCCGGGATTTATCTCGCGAAGCGCCTCGAAACCAAGTCCCCAGCGCTCCAGCGTGCCAGGACGAAAGTTTTCGAGCACGATGTCCGACTGCGCTACAAGCTTGCGGAACACATCAGCGCCTTCGGGTTTGCGCAGATCAAGCGTGACGGTCTTCTTGTTTCTCGACTCGCTCAACCATACGAGACTGTCGCCGCATTCGGTGACGGTTCCGAACTGACGCAGCGCGTCTCCCGTTTTAGGCTGTTCGATCTTGATCACCTCAGCGCCAAAATCCGCAAGGATGGTGCCGCAGAAAGGAGCCGCAACAAAGGTCGCTATGTCGAGGACCTTCAGGTTGCGTAACGCTGCTGGCGCGCTGGGGCCATTGTCCGCGGAGTGCGCTGCTGCTGACTTGTCCAATGCCATCGTTTGTCCTTGTCCTTTAACGGTTCGAAGACTTCCCGCTCTAATGGACACAGACTTTACGACCGCTCCTTGGGCCCGACAAACGCATTTATCTTCATTATTATGCGATTCAACCGCATAATAAAAACACCTTTCACAAGGGTTCGAATGTGTCTCAAACGCTTGGTGCAAGCGGCTCTCGAAGTCATGACAGGACGTCCCCGATACGCCACTCGGCTTTCAGTGATCCGAAGCAAACGGTTGGCGAGCGGACTTGGCGCGCAGGAGATAAGGGTAAATCTGTAGTGTTCGATTGCGTCCACACTTTCTGTTCTATCGCGCTTATTATGCGGTTTTCCCGGCCCTCCCCTTGGTGTCGAATGAAGCCTTCCATCAAGCCGCTCAAGAACATCAACCTCAAGCTCCTGCAGACTTTTATCCTGGTCGGCGAGCACGGCAGTTTCCGAATCGCAGCGGAAAAATCTTTCAAGTCTCAGTCCGCGATCAGTTCTCAAATCCGTCAGCTCGAACTGCAGCTTGGCGTGGACCTGTTTCATCGGACAACTCGCAGCGTGCGTCTGACAGATGAAGGCGACGAGTTGCTGCAGTGCGCACAACGAGCGTTGCTGGAAGTCGATTCAGGCTTGCGGAAGATCCAGGAACTCGCGGACATCCGGCGCGGACGTGTGTCGTTATCGTGTTCGCCGACCATTGCCGAAACGCGCCTTGCCCCGGTGCTCGCGGAGTTCGAGCGAGAGTACCCGGGCGTCGATATCTTCGTGCGCGAGCTGACTTCCGAAGCGCTCTTCGACAGCGTCCGAAAACGCGAGGTCGACTTCGGAATCGGCCCTATAGTGAACGTTCCGGAGTTTCATTTCGAACCCGTTCTGACCGACGCGTTTTACGCGCTCGTGCCCAAACGCTTCATCGCGACAAGCCGCAAGACCATTGATCTCGCGACACTTACCAACATGCCGCTGCTGGTACTCAACCGCGCAACGGCCTTGCGTTCAATGCTTGAGGAGATCATGTCCGAGCGGCATCTGTCATTCACGACCCGTTACCAGTTCACGCAGGCGCAGACTCTAATATCGATGGCCAATGCGGGCCTCGGCGCGGCCATCCTGCCGGAAATCGCGCTGCCCGCCGAACCCGATCCCACCACCTATGTGCTGCGGATCGTCAACCCCCCGCTCGCACGTCAGATCGCGGTCATCACCACGCGCGGCCGAAGCTTGTCACCCGCTTCCGGACGGCTTGTCCAGTTGCTCAAGCAACTGATCGGCGGCCCGGTCACAGCCAAGCCCGCTTATGCGATGGAATGAACCGGATCGTGGTTAAGCGGAAAAACCGCATAATCAACGCAATAACCTCGTTTGTCCGCAGCCCGCGCTCAGCTTAAAGTCACCCGACATGATTCGGCCCGCATCCGCGGGTACGCACCCACAAGCGAGGAACGGCACCATGGCAGACAAGGAACGCCGCGGCAATTTCTTCGAGGATTTTCATCTGGACCAGGTCATCCGGCATGGCACGCCGCGTACCGTCACCGAAGGCGATGCGTCCATGTACGTCGCGCTCACGGGCAGCCGCGCCATCACACACTCGTCAGCAACGGCGGCTCAAGAACTCGGCTTTACAAGCCGCCCCATCGACGACTTGCTCGTCTTCAATATCGCTTTTGGCAAGACAGTTCCCGACATTTCGATGAACGCAATCGCGAACCTGGGTTACGCGGAAGCGCGTTTTTTGTGCCCCGTCTATGCCGGCAACACGCTGCACTGCGAAAGCGTGGTGATCGGCTTGAAAGAGAATTCGAGCGGCAAGAGCGGCGTGGTGTATGTCCGCTCTACTGCATATCGCGAGGACGACCATCCGGTGATCACTTGGGTGCGATGGGTGATGGTTCACAAACGAGTACAGGGAAAAACTGCTTCCACGCCCGAAGACACGGCGCGCAAAGCGGCTTCAAAAGAACATCGCGTCCCCGCGTTATCGGCGTTCGTTCCCACCGACAAACTCCTGCCGCATGCACGCCTGCGCTCGAGCGAAGCGATTCAGGAACTGGGCGAGACGACCGGGTCGCTCGATTTCTGGGAGGACTATGCGGTCGGCGAGCGCATCAATCATCCATCGGGCGCGACCGTTGAGGAAGCGGAGCACATGCTCGCCACGCGGCTATATCAGAACAACGCGCGTCCTCACTTCGACGCACTCGCGATGAGGGATTCGCGCGTGGGGCGGCGGCTCGTCTACGGGGGCCACGTGATCTCCGTTTGCCGCGCGCTCGCGTATGATGGCCTGGAAAACGTGCTGTCCATTCTTGCGATCAACGCCGGCACGCACGTTGCGGCAATCGTTGCAGGCGATACCTTGTATGCCTACTCCGAGGTCGTAGACAAATGGAAACTTCCCGGACGTACCGACGTCGCAGCGCTTCGTTTGCGTCTGGTTGGTCTGAAGAACACCTCGCCTTCGAAGGTTGAACGAGCGATTGAAGAGACCGACGGCGTGCCGGCTTATCACCCTGGCGTTGTTCTCGACCTGGACTACACCGTGTTGATGCCACGCGCTCAAGGAGCGCGCCTGCGCCATAGCTGACGCATCGTCCGTGACCGGCTGCGAGCGACGATGCGCGCGGCCTTTACTGCACAGTCCATCCGCCATCGACTGGCATGGCCGCGCCTCGAACCTGTCCCGCCGCTTCGGAGCACAGAAACACGACCAGCGCGCCAATCTGCGCGGCTGTCTGGAACTGACCTGTCGGGATTTTTTCCGCGATCATCAGTTCCTGAGCCCGTTCCTTTGATATGCCGTCGCGCTCGGCCCAGTCGTCTATCTGCTTTTGTACCAGCGGCGTCAGGATCATGCCCGGGCAAATCGCATTGCAAGTAACGCCGGTCCGGGCTGTTTCCAGCGCAACCACTTTGGTTAGTCCGATCACCCCATGTTTCGCCGCTGCATACGCAGACTTGGTGACCGAGGCCACCAGTGCATGCGCCGACGCGATATTCACGATGCGCCCCCAGTTGCGCTCTTTCATCTGGGGCAACACGGCCTTGATGGAATGAAAATTCGACGATAGGTTGGTCGCAATGATGGCGTCCCATTTCTCGTCGGGAAATTCATCGATTGGCGACGTGAACTGGATGCCCGCGTTATTCACGAGGATATCCACCTGCCCGAGCTCGCGTGTGCATTGCGCGATCAGTTCGCGAACCTCGGCGGCGTTGGCCATGTTGGCCGCGCTGTAAGCTACGCGGCAACCAAACTCCGCAGCCAGTTCCGCGCGTTGGGATTCGACGGAGCGGGCGTCGCCAAAGCCGTTGAGCATGACGTCGGTGCCGGCTTCAGCCAGACATCGCGCAATGCCAAGACCAATTCCACTGGTCGAGCCCGTAACGAGTGCAACCTTGTTTTTCAGCGTGTTCATGAGAGTCATTCAAATAGGAACGGGTCGGAAGTCATGTCCGCAATGCTCAGGCAGGTTGTGCATTGAGCTTCTTTTTCCCTGCATCGATAATCGTTTGCAGCCTGCCTTCAAAGAATGAGGCGGGACGCAGGATGCGTGATTCCTGATGCAGGATCAGTGGCATGAGTTTTTTCAGATAGTCCTGCCAGTCCGGGTCGGCGACCATCTGGGCGCGCAACGCCACACGCTGGTTGATGTCGTCGAACGCCCACAAATGTACGATCAGATTCAACGTGCCGATATCTGACGAGTAATAGCCCACCATGGCGGGAAGATGCCGCGCCTGGATCGCCATGCCCTCTTCCTCGTATAGCTTCAGGAAATCAGGCGTTTTTCCCGGGATGATTGTATAGATTCTTTCTTCAACAAACATGATCTGAATATCCTATGTGTTGTACTAACTATATTGATTTGAACCGAAGAGACTCCCCGATTCATCGATTTCAGAACGACCGTTTACGCTCAGGCATGCTCGGACACGCTTACCGGAATCTCGGCGCGCCCGCGCCGTGCGTCTTCCAGAATCATCTGCGACGCCTTTTCCGCAATCATGATGGTCGGCGCATTGGTATTGCCGGATGTGATGCTCGGCATGATCGAGGCATCGACTACGCGGAGATTTCCAATGCCATGTACGCGCAGACGGTCGTCCACCACCGCCATGGCGTCGTGGCCCATCTTGCAGCTTCCGACCGGGTGATACATCGGCTGCGCATTGGCACGCAGATAAGCCATCAGATCTTCGTCCGAACTTACGCCAAGACCTGGCACTGTTTCTTTCACGACATGACTGGCAAACGGCTCGGCGGCAAATACCTTGCGCATCCACCGCACTCCTGCCATCAGCACCTGACGATCGGTTTGCGCCGTAAGATAGTTGAACAAGATCTGCGGCGCCACCATCGGGTCCGATGAATCGAGCCAAAGACGTCCACGCGACTGCGGCCTGCTCTGGCTGCACGATGCCGTGACCGCAGGGACGTTTTCGGCCGATATCGTGCCGTCCTTGCGCACCAGAATGCTGAACGGACGGAACTGCATCTGCAAGTCGGGGCGATTCAGGCTCGGGTCCGAACGAAGATATGCGCCAACCTGCGCGGCCGCGCTCGTCAGCAAACCCTGACGTGTTGTGATGTAACGCAACACGTGGGGCAGCAGTCTCAAATTCGAGGAGATCTTCCGGTTGATTGAAAATTCGGGCGATACCTGCGCAAGATAATGCACATAGGTGTGGTCGTGGAGGTTCTCTCCCACGCCCGGCAAGTCATGCACAACGCCAATACCCAGCGAACGCAAATGATCGGCAGGTCCGATTCCGGAGAGCATGAGAAGCTGGGGCGAGTTGATCGCTCCGCCAGACAAAATGACTTCGTGCGCTCGCGCCTCATGGGTGGCGCCATCGGCCGTGAAGCGTACCCCGATCGCGCGACGTCCTTCGGTCAACACACGCTGCACGCGCGCGTTCACGCAGATTTCCAGATTCGGGCGCTTCTTGACGGGGTTGAGGAACGCGGTGGCCGCGGATTCGCGTACGCCTGATCGGAGGTTCAATTGCAGGAACCCGATGCCTTCGTGCGTGGCGCCGCTAAAGTCCCGATTCAGCTTGATGCCAATGCGTTGCCCGGCTTCAACGAATGCCCGCGACGCCTCGTGCGGCGATTTCAAGTCCTCCACGCTCAGTTCGCCCGTACCACCGTGATACATACTGCTGCCGCCTTCGTAGTTCTCGCTCTTCTTGTAGAGCGGCAGCACGTCGGACCAACCCCAGCCGCGATTTCCGAGGTCGCGCCAGTGATCATAGTCGTCCGGGTGACCGCGCATGTAGACCAGGCCGTTGATTGAGCTTGAACCGCCCAGTGTCTTACCACGCGGACAAGCAAGCACGCGATCATTGAGTCCCGGCTCCTTGCACGTGGAATATCGCCAGTTCACCTTCGGGTCCGAGATCAGGCGTGTCATGCCGGCTGGAATGCGAATCCACAGTTTGTCGTCTGCAGGACCCGCCTCGAGCAGCAGCACGCGGGTGGTGCGATCGGCGGATAACCGGTTCGCCAGCACACATCCCGCAGACCCCGCGCCGACAATGATGTAATCGTATTGTTTAGTCGTTGTCATCTTGCCTGCTGCGCTCCTTCTTTATCGGTCAAACAAAAACTTTCCTATGTACGTACTTTACGCACGGACGCGTGCGCCTACTATCACAATAGTCTTGACGATTCTTCGGTTTAGCCGATCAATCGTGCAGCATGGAATCATTGCGCGGTCCACCCTCCGTCGGTCGCAAGACACGTCCCGGTGATCATGGCGGCAGCCGGCGACGCCAGATAAACCGCGGCGCTGGCCACGTCTTCCACGCAGCCAAGACGCGCGAGCGGTATGCACGAGACGAGCGCGACATGCTTCTCGTGCGTGTCCACAATACGGCGAATCAGAGGGGTATCGATGAAAGTCGGCGCAATGCTGTTGACGCGGATGTTGCGCTGCGCAAGCTCGACCGCCATGGCTTTCGTCAAGCCTTCAACGGCGTGCTTGGTCATGCAGTAGGCGCTGCGCTCGGGCGCACCGACATGTCCCATTTGCGAGGAGATATTGATGACGCTGCGCCCTCCGGATCGGGCCGTATTGCTTTCCAGCATCTTCTTGACGGCCGCCTGGGCCACGACGAAATACGAGCGTACGTTCAGCGTGAGCATGGTGTCGAGGTGCTCCGCCGAAACGTCGACGAACGGCCCCGGATAATTGGTGCCTGCATTGTTGATCGCGATATCAAGCGATGGCAGCGTGCCGATCAGCGCGCGCATCGCGTCGTTGTGGGTGACGTCGCACGGCGCGACCATCACGCGCCCGGGTCCGGCCTTGCGTGCCTGAGCCGCTACCTCTTCGAGCTTCGACACGGTTCGCGCGACGAGTATCACGTTGGCTCCCGCTTCTGCGAAAGCCAATGCAATCGCGGCGCCAATCCCTTCGCCTGCGCCGGTCACGAGCGCCACCTTTCCATCCAGCCTGAATTGCCGCATGGGGTCCTTGCAATGGTCCAGACATTCTTCTTTATGCGGTGCGTGCACGGCTAAGTATCCTCGCGGCTCGTTCTATGACTGGCGCATCCACCATCTTTCCATCGAGCGAAAACGCACCAGCGCCGCTGCCCGCCCGATCCACTACACGCGCGGCCCACTCCAGCTCGGCGTCCGATGGAGAGAAGCATCGGTTCACATCGGCCACTTGCGCGGGATGAATACAGAGTTTGCCGCCAAACCCAATGCGCCTTGCATGTTCGCAAGCGCGCTGCAATGCCTCAGGCTCGTGAATGGATAGGGCGGGGCCATCGACAGGCATGTCTATGCCGCCAAGCCGCGAGGCAAGCACAAGCAGTGATCGATAGAACAACAGTTCTTCGCCGTCTCCTTGCACGTTCAGGTCGAGACAAAAATCGACCGTGCCGAAGAGCAGCCGCACCGTCTGCGGGTCTGCGGCGATGCTTCCTGCATTCGCAATCCCCGCAGCGGTCTCGATGATCGGCAGGACAGGTTTGGCTTCGTGCAACGCGTTTCGAACGGCGTCGAGTTCACGCGCGCCCTCGGCTTTCGGCAATACAATGCCCGTCACGCCCGCCGATGCGCATAACGCCATGTCCTGCGCAAACCACGCGGTGTCCGCAGCGTTCACGCGCAGCAGCGCATGACCGCCGGCATCGAAGAACGCACAGGCGGCATTGCGGGCATCGTCTTTCGCGTCGGGGGACACGGCATCTTCCAGATCGATGATGACGGCGTCCGCCCCCGAGGCCGCTGCCTTGGCGAAACGCGCGGGATGCGTCGCGGGAACAAAGAGATAGGAGCGAATGAGCGTGGCGTCCATGGTCCCACGGCTTGGAGACGGAAATGAGGGCATCGTGGGATTATCGATGGAGAACGGTTGGATCCGACTTGGGACCGGCGACAATACCGGCATCGTGAAGCTTGCCCACGGCTGCGCTATCCAGGCCGAGCACGCTGCTCAGCACCTCGTCCGTATGCTGCCCGAGCAGCGCCGCAGGACGCACTTCGCTACGAGCCACTCCTTCGGCGCGCACGGGCGTGCCAGCGGCCCAGTGTTCACCAACGCCCTCCGTGCTAACGCGCTGATACAGCGGATTGTTGGCACCGACGCGATTGTCGTCACGCAACAGTTCGCAGACGCCGCGGTACGGTCCCCAGCACACACGCGATGCATTGAAACGTTGTTCGATCTCGTTGTAGGAGCGCGCAGCGAACCACCGCTCGATAAGCACCGCGATGGCTTCACGCGCTTCGTATCGATGCGATTCCTTATTCAGGTCCTTGTCCAGCCGCGCGGATAGTTCCGCAATCGGACCGGCGAGTTCGCAAGCCTCGACCAGTGCTTTCCATTGCCCCGCCGATATGCCGGCAATCATCAGCCGCTTGCCATCGCGCGTCACGAAGTCCCGGCCAAAGGCGCCATAAATGAAGTTGCCAATGGGTTCGCGCTCGCGTCCGAGCACTTCGGCTTCGGTCATGATGCCGAGATGAGAAAGCATCGAGAACGCGACGTCGGAGAGCGCAATTTTCAGCTCAGAACCTGCACCTGTCGCGCGGCGCGCCATCACAGCGCATGTCACCGCCAGCGCGGCCTGGTATGCGCAGCATGCGTCCCATGCGGGGAACGTGCTGTTCACTGGCGTCGGATGCGCGTGGCTTGCTGGATGTTCACGCTTACCTTGGACGAATGGATATCCTGTTGCGCAATTGACCGTGTAATCCACCGCCGTTGAGCCGTCGAAGTTACCTTGTATCGTACAACTGATTAAATCATCGCGCTGCGCCGCGAGCGTCGCATGACTGAGCCATGGAACGCCCACGTTGGTCAGCAAGATTCCTCCGTCATTGCCGGGTGCCGTAACCAGTTGCTGGACGAGCTCACGACCGCGAGGCTGGCGAATATCGATCGCAATGGATCTCTTCTCCTTGTTCAGGCCGGTCCAGTAGAGGCTGCGTCCCGACGGTGCCAAGGGCATGCGCGCATAGTCGATACCCCCGCCGATCATATCGATCCGGATCACGTCCGCGCCAAACTGAGACAACGTCAACCCCGCCAGCGGCGCCGCAATGAACGCCGAGCTTTCGATGACCCGGACCTCGTTAAGAAATGGATAACTCATGATTGGGAGTTCAAATGTCCGACCGTCGCGGTCGCTTCCATCGTGACGAATCCGTGCGCGTCGCGCGTCCATAGATGCGCGCCGGATCCATCAACCGCTGGCTTTCCGCACAACATCACGGGAGCCCCGTCCATGAGCGGCCGGATACCCCTGAACGCAAAGCTCGATAGCGGCATTCGCAGGTGTCGTTGCGCGAAGCCGGCGAGCAGGGTCGCAACAAGTGGGCCCTGCACGACAAGGCCGGCATAACCTTCCTCACAGATCGCATAATCGCGATCGTAGTGAATGCGATGTCCGTTGAATGTCAGCGCGCTATAGCGGAAAAGAAGTGTCGTGTCGGGCGTGAAGCTGCTGCTCCATGCATGGTCGCTCGGCGCCTCTTTTGGTTGAGACGCCGCGGACGCCATTCCTTGCCGACCGCGATACACAATATCCTGATACTCTTCGATAAGAAGCACGTCGTCACGCGTGTATTGATGCCTGACCGTGACAAACACCAGCGGCCCGGACCTGCCGGCGGCTTCTCGAATAGCGGTCACGGTCGAAGTCCGCGTCAGCGTATCGCCGATAACGGGCGTGCCCCTGAAAACCAGCTTGCCGCCGGCCCACATGCGGCGCGGCAATTTCACTGGCGGCAAGAAGCCGCCCTTCTTCGGATGGCCATCGTCACCCAGCGCATCGTGCGCCGCGGGCGACCAGAAATACATCCAATGCCATAGCGGTGGCAAGTTACTGGCATGCAGCGGGTTGGAAGCATCGGTCAAGAGCGCTGCTGCAGCCGCGTTGAAACGAACGGAGTCCAGCGAATCGGTCAGCACCTCCGAGGTTCCAATCCAGCCGCTCAACGAATCTTCGTCCATGTCCCTATGCCCTATTCGTCGTTGCCATGCGAGCAAGATTAAGGGGGCGGCTTGAACCTGACAAACACAATTATCTTGCGGATTATGCTGTTTTTGCTCATGCACCCGCCATCCACTTCGCCTTCATCGTCTTCTTGAAGCCCTGAATTCTCAGCATTCCCATCGCGGTTCCTACGTTGAGCAGCAGCGGAAACGGGCGGAACGCGGCTGCGCGAAAACTTCACGCACTTGCAAGCACCTGCAGCTTCCTCAACAATTTGTCCTTCCTCCAGACTGATATAACAATCGGCGGCGGTGAAATAGCGATCATTGCCGACGGGCGCAGCCAATATCCCGAGGGCAAGGTCCTGGGGTATACGAGACCCGGCAGTACTATGCTGCACGATTATCCGCAAGCAGATCTAACGCTTCTTGGCTTCATTGGGACATCAACGGATCATCGGACACACGCCTGGACCGGCAAATGAGACGCTAAGACTAGCAATGGGAACCCTTATGCACAACAGGCCTATCCGCCTGGCTCGGCGATGGAGAACATCGTCAAATCGGGAAAGATCCGCATTGGAACCAAGTTTGATCAGCCTCTATTCGGACTGCGCAATCTGAGCGGGCGGCCGGTCAGTTTCGACGTGGACATCGGCATGATCATAGCCGCGAAGCTCGGACTCAAGCCCGCTCAGATCGAATGGGTGGAAACGGTATCCGCTAATCGTGTCCCATTCATCCAGCAAGGCAAGGCGGACATGGTGATCACGACGCTGGCCATCACGGATGAACGCCGCAAAGCAATCAGCTTTGCCGGGCCGTACTTGATCCACGGGCAGGACATCATGATCAAGAAGGGTAAACCAGCCGGGATCCACCAGCCTGAAGACATGGACGGCAAGAAAATCTGTGTCCTGAACGGCAGCGAGGGCCGTACGACCCTGGACACCCGCTTCCCGAAGGCACGCGTGATCGCCTTCGACGATTTCTCCAAATGCGGCGAGGCCATAAAAAAGGGTTCCGTCGACGGCGCGGTTATCGGTGCGGCAGTTGAACTGGGCTACGTTGCGAAAGAGCCGGACCAGTTCGAACTGGTCGGCAAGCACCTGACAGTGGAACGTTCGGGCATCGGCATCAAAAAGGGCGACGTCGAATTTTGCAAATTTATCGACGGTGCGCTTAGGGATGCGGGAACGGCTGGCACTTATAAGGCCGCCTATGACGGATCGGTCGGTAAATACCTGAACACGCCGTGGAAATTGCCTGAATTCGACCCTTGCACCTGAGCAACCTTTCCCATCCTGCTAAAAAGCTCTGCACATGCCGACAGTCTTTGCGCATTTGAATGTCTTCTTTGGAGGCGTTGCCGTCACGCTCTCGCTGACGGCGATCGCAGGCGTGCTGTCGATTGCCGGCGGCCTGCTCGTAGCAGTGATGCATATTTATCCGGTGCCAACGTTACGGACGCTTGGCACCGTTTATGTGGAGATTATTCGGAATACACCGCTCACCATTCAGTTTTTTTTCGTGGTGTTTATGTTGCCCTCGCTTGGCGTGTCGCTGTCCTATTTCATTTTTGCCGTGATCGCCCTGTCGGTGTACTACACGGCCTTCTTCGCCGAAGCCATTCGAGCCGGTTGCAACGGCGTCGCAATTGGGCAAGCGGAAGCAGCGCGCTCCATTGGCCTGACATTCTTTGGTGCGTTGCGTCTGGTTGTGCTGCCGCAGGCATTGCGCACCGTGATCCCGCCGCTGATCAACGTTTTCATCGCGCTTGTGAAGAGCACGGCTATCGCGTCCGCGTTCGGTGTAGCGGAACTTCTGACAGTCACTGAGCAGTTCGCCAACGACCATTTCCATCAGATGTAATTGGAATCAGATCGATGAAGCCAGTAGTGCATGGAAGACAACCGGGAAACACCCGAATTGACCATCCGGACCCGAACCAACGTGCTCAGCAAGCCATTACCCACGATTAAACCCGCGTAGCTCGCCAGCAAACCGATGAGTGTGGTGTATTCATACGTTGGCGGCACGGGCCCGTTGTCATCGGACGCACCGCTTTTTGCCGGGCCGACCGGGGCGGCCTCGGAGAGCGAACCGGGCCGGAACCTATCAGAGGCGGGCTTGCTGAAGCGTCGTCAAAAGCGGAGTTCCCCATCGGATGGTCTTTTAGTTTTGCGTAACGGAGTCAGTGGAGAGGACTGCGATCCTGTCGCTCTCTCTAGCACCAGGATCGCTGCACGGATTCCTGTTAGAAGAGATGCCGGAACGACACCAGCACCGCAGTTTGATTGAGACCCGACGAAGGCGTATCCGTGCCGACCAGCACTGCCTGCCCTAGAGGCGCGGCAACACCGTCCGTATGCGACGCACGCTGGTACGCAACCTGCATGTACACGTCCGTGCGCTTGGTCAGGTTGTAGTCGATCATCCCGCCGACATTACCCCAGTGCGGCCGGGCCTGACCAGCGTTGCTGTCATAGTGGGCCAATGTGTAGGTGTACATCAGGCCTGCATAAAACACCGGCGTAAACTGATACCTGGCATTGACCTCGAAGTTGTTGAATCTCAGCGAGTTGGCCGCGTTCGCGAGATTGCCGAAGTACTCGCTCCCGGTCACGTTAGTCAGATTCGTGTGCGTGTAAATGAATCCGACCGTGGCCGCCGACGTCAGTGCATAGTTGATGCCGCCGCCGAAGATCTGATTGCGCGTGGCGCTGAAGTCGGTGTCGGCGGAAGAAACCGCGCCACCGGCATTCGTCGTTGCGTTTCCGTTGACTTGGAGATAAGCGCCCGCAATCGTGACGGGACCGTTCGCATACTGCCCGGCCAGCCCATAAAGACGGTTATCCGCAAAACCGCCGGCCGCGTTGCTGAACGCATACATGCCTTCGAACGTGAAGCCCGCGTATTTGTTGCTAACGAATTTCACCGAGTTGCTCACCCGGATCGAGTTGTCGGTATTGTCGTTGTCGTAGACGTGCGAAAGCAAGCTGCCGGCCCAGTTGCCATTGGCGGTGAGCGGACCGAGAAGGTCGACCAGCGGATCGTACTGGCGGCCCAACGTGACCGTGCCAATCCTGTCCGACTGAACGCCCACATATGCCTGGCGGCCAAAAACCCGGCCACCGTTGCCGAGAGCGCCGGTATTCAGGTTGAAGCCGTTTTCGATCTGGAACAGGGCCTTCAGCCCGCCGCCCAGATCCTCGGTTCCCTTGAGGCCCCACCGGTCGCCGGAATCCTGGCCAGACGTGGTTTCAACATTGCTTTTCCCCTTGACGTTACTCGTGTATTGCAACCCTTCGTCGATAGCACCATAGAGCGTCACGCTGCTTTGCGCCGACGCGTGCATGGGCACGGCGACAACACCTGTGACCGCCAGCGCGAGAAGCATGTTCTGTGTCTTTTGTTTCATTGTTTGACTGCCCCTGTAAAAAGATTGACTTGGCTTTCCGGCCTCCTCTTGTGCTCCGAAAAATTCGAAGACAACGCAAGACTAAGTTGGAGGAAATAATGTCCCAGTGAAATACAGTATTGACGGAAATTCGTTGCCCATGATCCACAGTCCTGCTTTTAAACAACGTTCCAGATTTTTTCAAGCAATCTGTAATGCTAACTAAACTCGACGCACCGCGAATCTCTCCGCGGTGTCAGGCCTTACACGCTGGCAATAAGCCCGCCGTCCACCCGCATGATCGAACCGGTCACGTAAGACGCCGCCTCGCTGGCAAGAAATGCAACTGCCTGCGCGTACTCTTCAGGACGACCATAGCGTCCAAGCGGAATCGAGCCCGTGCTTTCCGCGGAGACTTCTTCGACGGTACGTCCTTCACGCATCGCTTTTGCCTCGTCGAGAAAACGAATGCGGTCGGTGCCAATGCGGCCCGGCACCACGAGATTCGCCGTGATGCCGTCACGGCCGACTTCGCGGGCAAGCGTCTTCGACCAGCCGACCAGCGACATGCGCAATGCGTTCGAAACGGCCAGGCCGGCAATCGGCGCCACAACGCCCGACGACGCACTCGTCACCACGCGCCCCCATTGTTTCGCCTTCATGCCGGGCAGCACACGATCCGTCATGCCAATGACGGAAAGCACCATCGACCGGAAGTGGCGTTCCCATAGATCCGCAGGCTGACCGGACGCGGGCGTTGGCGGCGGGCCGCCCGTGTTGTTGATAAGAATGTCGACCGTGCCGAAGCGTTGCTCGATTGCACTGACACGCGCGTCAATGACGGACAGATCACCGAGATCCCATTCCAGCGGCAAGACCTGCACGCCGGCCTCGCGCACGGCTTTGGCAACCGCTTCAAGTGCGGCCGGATTGATGTCCGCCACCACGACGTTCGCGCCTTCGTGGGCCAGAGCCAGCGCAATAGCGCTGCCCAGGCCCCCGCCCGCGCCGGTTACCAGCGCAATCTTGTTCCTGATTCCTAGATTCATGTTCTATCCGTTGTGTTCGGCAACCGTGCCGGGTTAGGTTGAAAAGCAGCCCGCAGGCCGATGATGTGAATCTGAACCGGCGCGGCTCGTCAGTGCGGATTGCATCCGTAAAAACGGCGGCCAGTCATCGTGTCGGCACGGTCGGACTGCACGTCTGGATTGAGCAGCAAGCGCTCGAGACGCGGTGTGTCTCGCCGGTAATGCGCCACTGAAAAATCGATAAAACGCCGCACGCGCGGCGTCATGTAACGGTGCCCAGAATAGAGCATCCAAAGCGTGCGCACGCCGCTCTCAAGTTCGAAGTCTTCAAGAAGCGGTATCAGCGAACCTTCCTGAATCTCGGCGGCGACCAGCGACGTCGGCAAGCGAGCGATACCCAATCCGGCTTTTGCCGCCCGGATCAACGTCAGCAGGTTTGACGAACTGAGAACCGGCCGCAAGAGTACGCGCTGGGCGCCGTATGCATCGCCGAACTCCCACGATCGCACACACGGATCGGAGGTCGTGAGTACGTCATGCCTGGCGAGATCCGCGGGTTGGACCGGCGCCTCTCTCTGGGCGAGATAGGCAGGCGACGCCACGATCGTGTCCCGCAGCCTGATGAGCGGACGGCATACCAGAGACGAATTGCGCAACCGCCGTTCGGCGACGAAACACGCGTCGTAACTGCCGACCGTGAGATCCTGCGTCGACGCAAAAACGGTGAGTTCGAAATCCACGCGCGGCTCGTTCTCACGGAACTTGCTGATCAGGTCGCTCAACTCGGCAGCAGCGAACGATTCGTGCGCCGCCACCTTCAATGAGCCTCCCGCCTCGCGTGCTGCCGAACAGACGTTGGCCTCGAGCGTATCGAGGTTGCGCAATACCTCGCGGCAGCCCTGCCAGTATTCGTGCCCCGCCTCGGTGAGCGACACACTCCGGGTTGTGCGGTTCAACAGTCGCAGATTGAGATAGCTTTCCAACGTTGCCACACTGCGAGTCACCATGGCGACCGAAACCCGCAATTCCTTTGCAGCAATGGTGAAGCTAAGCGTCTCGGCGACCTTCGCGAACATGCGCATGGCGGAGAGTTGGTTCATGTCCTGCTACCCCCTAAACAGATAAACCGGCTGCCTAGCCCGCCATCCAGCCACCATCGACCATCAGATTGATGCCGGTGACAAAACTCGCGAGCGGACTGGCAAGAAACAACGCGGCGCCGGCAACGTCTTCCGGACGCCCCAGACGGGGCCAGGGGGTGCGTTGATGCGAATATTCCAGCGCACGCGGATCGTTGGCCGCGCCGGGCTTGCCAGTCACGATCTTTCCCGGCGCAACGGCATTGCAGACAATCAGGTCGCGCGCATGATCGACGGCGACCTGCCGTGTCAACTGCACCGTCCCGCCTTTGGTGACGCCGTAGGGGAAGTCGCCGGGTGAGGCCACCATGCCGTGCTGCGACGATATATTGACGATACGTCCACGCACTTCGTCGGCGGGCTCCTGTGTGAGCATCTGCTGAACCGCTCGCTTGCAACCGTTGAACATGCCCGTCAGATTCACCTGTACGACCTGTTCCCATTGCGTCTGGCTGGTCTCGACGAGGTTCGTGCTGGTATAGATCGCGGCGTTGTTGACCATCACGTCGAGACGGTCATAACGCTCCACCGCGATGGCGACAAGCCGGTCGACCTCGTCCCAGCGCGACACGTCGGTGGGCACGCTGATCGCAATTCCGCCCGCGCGCTCTATGGCGGCCTGCGTTGCCTCGCCGCCTTCTATCGGCGCGTCTCGCACGTCGGCGAGCACCACGCGCGCGCCCTCTGCGGCGTAACGGATGGCGATTGCACGGCCGAGCCCGGAACTCGCGCCCGTCACGACCGCCACCTTGTTTTCAAGCAAGCCCATGTTTCGACGCTCCTATAACCTTGCCTGCCGGCTCCATTGCCGCGGTCCGCCCATGTTCATGCATCAACATGCCGCGCAGATACACAGCCGTCAGCCGGCCGGGCACGCGCATTCCATCGAATGGGGTGTAGCCGGCACGCGACAACTGATCCGCGTGGGCGATATGCGTGTCGAGCCGCGGGTCGAGCACCAGAATGTCCGCGTCGTGCCCGCGTGCGAGCGAACCCTTCCGGTTGCCAATGCCGAAACGCCGCGCGGGATTGGTCGAGCACATGCGAACGAGCGCGGGCAGATCGATGTCGCCGCTCGCGACGAAATGCAGCATGGTGGCGAGCAGCGTCTGCACACCAGGCATGCCGCCGGGAATGTCCGCGAAGCTCTCGTAGACCGCGGCCTTTTCCGCACGCGTATGCGGCGCGTGATCGGTTGCCACCATATCAATCATCCCGTCGCGCAATGCGGCCAGCAGCGCGTCGCGATCTTCCGGGGCGCGCGCCGGTGGCGACGCCTTCAGGTCGGCGCCTTGCGTTGCGTAGTCGCCTGCTGTGAACAGCAGGCATTGAGGAGTCGTTTCGATACTGACATCCGCAAGCCCACGCATGCGCCGGTACGTTGCAATGCCGAGCGCCGAATTGGTCTGCCTCACGTGAACGGGCGTCCGCGCTTCAGCAGCGGCCAGGATGATCTTCGCGATACCGGTCGCTTCCGCAAGCGGAGGCCGGCTTGCGAGAAACGCATCGATTCCGCCTTTCGCCACGGAGTTCAATATCGACTGGTCGCCGGGCGACACGCAAGCCAGCGTGTCCAGCGGCTTCACCAACTCGAGCGCGCGCATCAACAACGCCTGCGTGTCATGCAGATAAGCAGCGGGAACGTCGGCCGTGAAGATTTCAAACGACACCGGACCCAGCGCGCGGATCGCCTGCAGGTCGCTTGCGTCGCGGCGCAACGCGACCTGCA
Organism: Caballeronia sordidicola; assembly: GCF_001544455.2. Classification (GTDB taxonomy): domain Bacteria; phylum Pseudomonadota; class Gammaproteobacteria; order Burkholderiales; family Burkholderiaceae; genus Caballeronia; species Caballeronia sordidicola. Next base: position 109,333 of record NZ_FCOC02000006.1, on the reverse strand, counting down.
AGCCGACATCGACGTGCAATCGCCCGTGTGCAAGGCGTTGCTTGTCGACGAATGTGCCGACGCTGTCGGTCCAGGGATCGTCCGTTGGCATGTCCAGCAGCGTCGTGACGCCACCCGCCGCCGCCGCCCGCGTGCCTGACTCGAAATCTTCCTTGTGCGTCAAGCCGGGATCGCGCAGATGCACGTGCGCGTCGACCAGACCTGGAAGCAGGTAGCAGCCATCTACCCGGCGCACGGCCTTCGCGGCCGCCGGCGTTTCCGGATCGAGCAGCGCGGCCACGCGGCCGTCGGTCACGCACAGATCGGCGCACACCGTTCCGCTCGACTCGACAATGGCCGCACCGCGCAACACCAGATCAAACACGTTGGTTCTCCCAATGATTCTCCAACAGGCGGTTCATCAGCAGAGCCCCGCCAATCGACTTTCTTCATGCGTCACCACTTCGAGCAAGGCCGCGCGGCCGTCCCTCACCGTCGCGACGCAGCGCCGCAACGCGTCGCGTAACGCGCGCGGGTCGACGACGCATTCGCCATGGCCTCCGAGCGCTTGTGCAATGGGTGCATATTCTCCCGACACGCGATTGGCCTGATACTTCTTCGTCGCCACCGGCATGCTGGCGGCGTAGCCACCCAGTACGTGATTGCGCAACACAATGACGAGGACTGGCAGCTTGCAGCGCACCGCCGTTTCAAAATCGATGCCGACCATGCCGAACGCGGACTCGCCCATGACGGCCGCGACCGTGGCGTCCGGCCGCGCCAGTTTTGCGCCCATCGCAAAACCGAGACTGCTGCCGAGTTGCGTGGTCTTGCCCCATCCTAGATACCCGCGAGGCTCGGTGACGTCGTAAAACGGACTGAACTGGTCGCGCGGATTGCCGGCGTCGTGAGTCACGATGACTTTTTCGCGTTCGAGTACTTCCATGATTTCCCACACCAGCCGGTACGGGGAAATCGGAATGCCGCCTGCATTCAGAAGCGGCATCCACTCGTCCATGAACGTGCGCCGGCACGATGCAATCTCGCGCGTCAGGTCGCCGCCCACTCCGGTGCGTCCGGCCCATGCCGCTGGGTCATCGCGAACACGCGCCAGCAATTGGCGCAGCACGGAGCGGCAATCGCCGACCACGCCGAGCGCGACCGGATAATCCTTGCCGAGATCGTCCGGATCGATGCTGATCTGCAAAACGCGCTTATTCGCCGGCACCGGCCGGATGTAGTACGACCGCGTGAGACTGCTGCCAAGCGCGAGAATCACGTCGGCCCGTTCGATAAAACGGTCCACCGTGGCCGGACGTGCGCGCCCCGCCGTGCCGAGCGCGAGCGGATGACGCTCGGACATCGCACTCTTTGCGTTCGGCGTGGTCATCACCGGGATGTGCGTGAGCTCCGCGAATTCGGTGAGTTCCTGCGTTGCATGGGCGGCGAGCACGCCCTGCCCGGCCAGAATCACGGGATGCCGGGCCCCTAGCAACGCCTCCACGATCTCGTCGATTTCAGTGGCGTCGGCTTGCGGCCGCGCGCGGCGCACACGTGCTTGATCGGATGCGCCGGCGCCGCATTCCTGCTCCAGCAGGTCCACGGGAAATTCGAGCAGCACGGGCGCGGGCGGCCCATTGCGGACCCGCCAGATAGCGCTATGCAGCAGTTGCGGCAGGTCTTCAGCACGCACGACCGACTCGCACCATTTGGTGATGTGCGCGAAATTACGGCGCGCTTCGAAGTTCGGCGCCACCGCCTCCGCCCCTCGCGGATAACCCGTCGGCAAGAACAGCACCGGCGCGCGGTCGTTCCATGCCTGCGCCACGCCGGCGAACGCCGCTTCGGCGCCGGGTCCGTATTGAACGGTGACGACTGTCAGGTCGTCGGTGGTCGTGGTCCGCGCGTGTCCCTCCGCAATATTGACGGCGACGCGCGGCGTGCGCGCGATCACCGGCGGAATATTGAGTTCCGCTGCCGCATCGAACAACCCGCTGCTCGGGAAGCCGATAATGTGTTTCATACCCTGCTGCTTGAGGATCGCGGCTACCGTTTGCGCTCCCTTCATTGCGCGCTCCGGTACGTCCACCGCATTGCTGGCACCGTCACGTTCAGGCTCCCTTGCGAAATAGCGCGTGGTTGGCAAGCCAGTGGCGCGCGATGTCCTCGCGACGCATGAAGACGGCTTGTCCGCGCGAACGCGCGACGTGTTCGATCACCTCTTTCACGCCCGACGCGCGATTGGGCTGCCCGCTCCAGCGCGCATGCACCGCGATGGTCAGCATCTTGCCGCCGGCTTCACCGGCTTCGTCGATCAGATAATCGATCGCGCAGCGGCAGTCCTCCGCAAAATCGCGCGGATTGCCATAGCCCGGCGCCATCAGATAACGGCTGTCGTTCAGCGTCTTCGAATACGGGACGACCAGCAACTCGCCACCATCATGTTTGACGAAATACGGAATATCGTCGTTGCACGGGTCGGAGTAGTACAGAAAGCCGCCCGATTCAATAATCAGGTCACGCGTATTCACGCTAGGAAACGACCGGCAGTTCCAGCCCGGCGGATGCACACCGAGTACTTCACGATAAAGGTCGATTGCCTCGCGCAATTGCCGCCCTTCTTCTTCGCGGCTCATGCCGGGATAGTCGGTCCAGCGCAAACCGTGACCGAGAAGATCGTGCCCGCGGTCTTTCATCCACGCCGCGACTTCGGGATTGCAGTGCAGCGCGACCGCACAGGCGGACACGGTGACGGAAATCCGGTAACGGTCGAACAATCTGGCAAGCCGCCACACGCCGGCGCGGCTGCCGTATTCGAAGTGCGTCTCCGTGCCAAGATCTCTCAGGTTCGGGCTCGCGCTGAGGTTGTACTCACCCCAGTTGTCGTTGCGGCCGTCCTCCAGCCATGAATATTCGGAACCCTCTTCGTACACCAGCACGAGATTGATCGCGACTTTGGCGCCGTTCGGCCAGGTCACGAACGGCGGCCTTGCGCCGTAGCCAATAAAGTCCCGCGCCGGGCCTTGCGTTTGAGTGTCGGTCATGAATACAGGTCTCTCGTTCAGGAACGGCTGGCGGCGAGCCAGTCCATATAGTCGTGAAAGGCGTCACGCCCTTCGCGCGGGCGCCAGTCCGTGTCACGCTCGATCCGGGCAATGTCATAAGCGCCCCACATGCCGGTTGCAAGCGCGGGATCCTGAATGACATTCGCCCCGCTTTCATCCGTCACTTCGTAGCGAACGCCAGGCACGCGATCCGCGGCCCAGCCAATGATCTCGCCGATAGTCGCCGTCACTCCGCTCGCGACGTTGTAATGCCGGTAACGCAGCCGCGAGGCCTCCGCGAGCGCGAGAATCGCGCGGGCGGCATCGACGGAATGCAGGTAGTCCCCGACCGGAGCGAGGTTGTTCGGCTTGATCACTTCGCCGTCCAGCGCCATCTGCGCGATCCGGTTTGGGACATGGCGGAAATTGCGGCTTCCGGTTGCCCGATCCATCGGCCCGTAGATGGACGAGAGCCGCACCGACGCCACCGACATTCCGAACAGGTCCGCGTAGCGATTGACGATCATCTCCGAGGCAAATTTGGAAATGCCGTACAGCGTGAGCGGCGCGACATAGCCGTCCTCTGGCAGCGGCTCGTCCGACCAGTCGGGACCGTTATGACGGTAGACCGACCCGGAACTGATGTAGATGAACCGCTTGAGCGCGGGATTCCGCCGCGCCCATTCCAGCACCTGCACAGTGCCCATCAGGTTGACATCGACAATGCGTAGCGGCGTCTGCGCTTCGGGCGGCAGGCGTGCTGCTTCCTCGGCGCTGCCACGCGAGATCGGCGTGACCGTCGCCCCGTGCACGACCGCCGAGATGTCGTGGAGATCGAGCTCGGCCGTCCAGCCTGCCGGATCGCGAACGTCTGCCTCGACAACCGTGAGCCGGTCGCGCACCGGCGCGAACCAGGCCTGCGCCGTGGTGTCCAGACCCGCACGATCGAGGATGACCGCGCGCCGCCCGGGATGGCGGTCGAGCCATTCACGGGCCACCACACTCATGACGAAGCCAGTCCCGCCTGTGATCAACAAGTTCATCTCATTGCCTGACAAAAATGGGGTTGTTTTGCGCGCGCGGCGCCTGCGAATCAGCGCGCCGTATAGCCACCGTCCACAAGCAGGTCGGTGGCGGTCACGAACGACGCGTCGTCGCTCAGTAAAAACGCCGTGCTTGCGCCGATCTCGTCCGGGCGGCCGATACGGCCCAGCAGATGCGCCGGGCCAAGCGCGATATCGGCTTCGTCGAGCGATGCAAACGAGCGCAACAGCCGCCCCGTGCGGACCGCGCCGGGCGACAGGCTGTTGACGCGGATGCCCGCGTCCGCGTGATCGACGGCCATCAGCCGCGCCAGGTGAATCAGCCCCGCCTTGGCCGCGCAATAGGCCACCGACCGGGACGCCGCCACATGGCCCATTTGCGACGCCACCAGCACGATGGAACCACCACCGCCCTCACGCATCTGCGGCACCACGAAGCGGCTCATCAAAAACGCCCCCGTAAGCGACACGCCGATTTCCTGATGCCAGTGCTCCGGCGCGAGGTCCTCAACGGAGCCGTCATGCCACGGTGCAGCGGCGTTATGAACGTAGCCGTCGAGCCGGCCGAATCTCGCACGTGTCAACGCAACTGCCGCGCGCGCCGATTCGATCTCCGTCACATCGCATTGCGCGGGCAGCGCGGCAGGGCCGAGCTGCGCGGCGACGCGCGCCGCGGCGTCACCGTCGAGGTCCGCACACACCACGCTCGCGCCTTCGGCAATGCAGCGCGCGGCGACCGCCACGCCGATATCGCTGGCCGCGCCGCTGATCAGCACGACCTTGTCTCGCAGACGATCGTTCATGTTCTCGTTCGTTAGGCGGCTCATGCTTCCAGCACCGGCGGCAACGTGGCCTGCCGCGCAAACGGACGGTCGGCGGCAATGAACTGGCCGCGTCCCGGCGTGGAGCTGACCTTGCCGTCGTGCCATACCACTTCGCCGCGAGAAATCGTGGTGACGGGCCACCCCTGCACCACCATGTTCTCGTAGGGCGTGTGGTCGGTCGCGTGATGCAACATGCTGTTGTTGATGGTCACTTCACGCTGCGCGTCCCAGATCGCAAAGTCGGCATCCGAGCCGATTGCGATCACGCCTTTCTTCGGATAAAGACCGTAGAGCCGCGCGGGCGCCGCAGCCGTCAATTCGGCAAATTGCATCAGCGACATGCGCCCGCCATTCACACCGGCGGAAAACAGTAAGGGCAGACGCGTTTCAATACCGGGCACGCCGTTCGGAATACGCGTGAACGGCGTGTCCAGACCTTCGGCGATCTTGTCGCGGTAGTGCCACGGCGAGTGGTCCGAGGAAAACACTTCGAGCGTGCCGTCCAGCAGCGCCCGCCACATTTCCGCCTGGTTCTCGCGCGGCCTCGGCGGCGGTGTACATACGCACATTGCGCCGGACAGATCGGGTGTGTCGATGTCCTCGGCCGCGAGAAAGAGATACTGCGGACAGGTCTCCGCATATACGGGCAAACCGCGTTGCTTCGCGCGCCGTATTTCGTCGGCCGCGCTTGCCGCCGAGACGTGGCAGATCAGAATCGGCGTTTCGATGACTTCGGCGAGACTGATCGCGCGGAAGGTCGCTTCGCGGTCGCCAATGGCGGGCCGCGAGAGTACGTGATAGCGCAGTTGCGTCTTGCGCGCCTTCAAGAAATGCTCGGTCAGCCAGCGAATGCAGGCGTCGTTCTCCGCATGCACCATGACCATCGCGCCTTCGCGCCGCGCCACGTTGAGCACTTCGAGAACTTCGTAATCGTCGAGCTTCAGCCCTTCATACGTCAGATAGATTTTCACCGACGTACAGCCCTGCGCGATCAGTTGCGGCAACTCTTCTTCCAGCAGCCGCGGCGTCGGGTCGCCCACGATCAGATGGAACGTGTAGTCGATATGCGCTTTCGGCCGCGCGCGCTCGTGGTAGTCGGCCACCACTTCGGCCAGTGATTGCCCGCGCATCTGCATGGCGAACGGAATGATCGTGGTGGTGCCGCCGCACAGCGCCGACAGCGTGCCGCTCTGAAAGTCGTCGGCGGTGGATCTGCCTTCCCATGGCTGCTGGTCCATATGGCAATGTGCGTCGACACCGCCCGGCAGCACGATGCGTCCCGCCGCCGAGACCTCTTGCCGTGCGGCAGGCAAGCCCGCTTCGATGGCGGCAATGCGTCCGTCGCGCACCCCGATGTCGACCTCGGCGGCGCCTTCAGGCAGCACAACCGTGCCGCCGCGAATCACGAGGTCAAAAGAAACTGTGCCGTCGCTCATGCGTGGGTCTCTCCGGTGACGCCTTGCTGAAAGACAGGGTGCATCGTGCGCAACTCCTCGAGGCTGATATGGCAGGCGATCTCGTGCGTGGGCGATGCCTGCCGGACCGGCGGCGCCACGGTGTCGCATATCTCGCCGACCTTGCGATGGCAGCGTGAAGCAAAGCGGCATCCTGGCGGCACGTTGACCGGGCTCGGCGTTTCGCCGGTCAGACGGATTCGCTCCTGCTGCTTGACCGACGCGTCCGGACTGTGAACGGCGGACAGCAACGCTTCCGTGTAAGGGTGATAAGGCGGGGCGAAAATCTCTTCGGCGAGTCCCTTTTCCATGATCCGGCCGAGATACATCACAACGATCCGGTCCGCGATATGTCGCACGAGCGCGAGGTCGTGGCTGATGAAAAGCAGCGTGTTCTCCTGCTCCTTCTGGATTGCCAGCAGCAACGTAATTACCGCGGCCTGCACCGACACGTCCAGTGCCGAGACGGGCTCGTCGGCCACGATCAGCGACGGATTGGTCGCAAACGCGCGGGCAATCGCAATGCGCTGCTTCTGACCGCCTGAGAGTTGGGACGGCCGGCGTTGCGCCAGTTCGGCAGGAAGCCGAACCAGTTGCAGCAATTCCTGCAAGCGCTTCTCGATCGCCGCCTTGTCCTTGTAGCCGCCGAACTTGCGCAACGCGCGACGGATCGGCGAGGCCACCGAATGAGAAGGATTGAGCGTGCTATCCGGATTCTGGAACACCATCTGGATGGATTGCAGCATGTCGCGTGAACGCTTCTTCGCCGGCACCTGGGCGAGTTCGACACCTTCATACTGAATCGAGCCCGAGCTCGCCCCTTCAAGGCCGACCAGCATGCGTGCCAGACTGGACTTGCCGCAGCCGGATTCGCCGACGAGTCCCATGATCTCGCCCTTGCCCACCTTGAACGACACGGATTCGTTGGCCTGCACGGTGCGGCGTCCGCCGTTGAGCAGATATTGCTTGGACACGCCGGTAACCGACAACGCCGTTTCATCGTGAACGCTCAGTGCCGCCTCGCCGTTCACCGCGACGGCTTCGCGCGTGAGGTCCTGCCAGCGCACGCATCGGACCAGATGGCCGTCGCCGCCAGCCGGCGCCAGGGCGATGGCGTTTCCGCCGCACGTGTCCTTCTGAAAGTGAGCGCAGCGCGGCCCGAACCAGCAACCCGCTGGACGCTCTGTCGGCAAGGGCAAATGACCTGGAATCGGCGACAGCGCGCGCACGCCCTTCGGGCTGCCGATGCGTGGAATGCAGCCGAGCAGTCCTTGCGAATACGGATGACGCGGCTGGCGAAAAAGTGTTTGCGTGCCGGCTTCCTCGACCATCTCGCCCGAGTACATGATGCCGACCCGGTCGCAGGCGCTCGCGATCAAGCCGAGATTGTGCGAAATGTAGAGAAGGCTCGTGCCGTACTGTTTGCGCAGGTCCGCAATCAGGTCCAGGATCGCGGCCTCCACGGTGACGTCGAGGCCGGTCGTCGGTTCGTCGAGCAGCAGCAAGGCCGGCCGCGCGAGCAACGCCATCGCGATGACGATCCGCTGCTGCTGGCCGCCCGATAGTTGATGCGGAAAGCGCTTGAGCATGGCCAGCGGATCGGGCAACCGCACGTTCTCGAGCATGCTCGCCGACAGCTCGCGCGCCCGCGCCCGTGAAGAACCCAGATGCCGCATCGGCACTTCGGCGAGTTGCGAGCCGATGGTCTTGACCGGATTGAGCGCGCTCATCGGTTCCTGATACACCATCGCCACGCGCCGGCCGCGAATGGTGCGCAGCTTTTGCGGGCTTGCGCCGACCAGTTCCTCGCCTTCGAAGCGGATGCTGCCGTTCGTCACGAGCCCGATCCCGCCAAGGTGGCCCATCACCGCCATGGCGGTCGTGGTCTTGCCGCAGCCCGATTCGCCGACGAGCCCATAGCTCTCGCCCGGCGCAATGCTCAGCGACAGGTTCGGCACGGCGACCACAGACTCGTGGCGGCCGCGATACTCGATGCGAAGATCGCGAATGTCGAGCAGCGGCGTACTGCCGGACGAAGCTGCGCGACGATTTCCCAGCACGCCTGAATCGACGATGGCATTCATGGCTTCCATGCCTCCCTCATTCCGTCGGCCAGCAGGTTGAATCCAAGTACGAGGCTCACGATGGCGACCGACGGTGCGATCGACATCAGCGGCCAGACATTGATCACGGTCGTCGTTTCGCGGACCATGCCGCCCCAGTCCGGATTGGGCGGAGGAAGGCCGAGCCCGAGAAAACCGAGCACGCCGATTGTGATGATCGTGTAGCCGATACGCAGGCACGCATCGACGAAAAGCGGACCACGGCAGTTCGGCAACAACTCGCAAACGATGATGTAAAACGTGCTTTCCGCGCGCAGACGCGCCGCCGCCACGTATTCCTGCTGCTTGAGGTCGAGCACCAGGCCTCGCACGATCCGCCCGATACCCGGCGCCGACGCAATCGTGGTCGCCAGCACGATGTTGCCCACCGACGCACCCACGTTCGCAATCAGGATCACGTAAAGCACGAGCACCGGAAACGCCAGCACCAGATCGGAAAAACGGTCGACGATCGCTTCGATCCAGCCGCCGAAATAGCCTGCCAGCATGCCGAGCGTAATGCCGGCGAGCATGGCGACCGCGACCGACAGCGGCGCCACCAGCAACACGGTCCGCGCGCCGAAGATCAGGCGCGACAGAATGTCCCTGCCGAGAATATCGGTGCCGAGCCAATGCGCCGCCGACGGCGTTGGATCGGCCATTGCCATCGCGTCCTGAGCGGTGGGCGACGGCAGCGGCAGCACCGGCGCGAGCACCGCCGCCACGATCCAGAACACGATCAGCGACAAGCCGGCCACCGCGGTGGGAGAACTGAACAGACGCGTCCATGCTCGCCGCGGAGCGCGTGACGTCCGCACCGTGAGCGGCACGACGCCGGGATCAATGGAAGACATGGGATTACCTCACACGGATGCGTGGATTGAGCAGCATGTAGCCGAGGTCGCCAAGAAACTGCGTCACTACAGCGACAAAAACCGTGACCAGCGTGGCGGCTTCGAGCGTGGCAATGTCGCCGAACATGCTGGAGTCGAGCAGCATCCGGCCAAAGCCCGGATAAGCGAAGACCATTTCAGTCACCACCACGCCGCCAATCAGGAAGTTGATCTGCAGCAGCAATACCGTGAACGGCGCGATCATCGCGTTTCTCAACGCGTGCCCAAGAATCACCTGGCGCGGGTTCAGGCCTTTGAGAATCGCCGTGCGGATGTAAGGCTTTTCCATCACGCCGATCATCGAGACGCGAATCATCCGCGCGACGTAGCCGAAGTCGTAGAGCACAAGTACCGCGACCGGCAAAACCAGCTGCGACGCAATCGACCATTGGCCGCCTTCGCTGGCGTCGAGCGGACTGGTGCCCGGCAGAACCGGCCAGAGGATCACGAACAGCGTCACCAGAAAGACACCGGACGCGAACTCCGGAATCGAGGTGAAGGTGATACAGACTACGGAAAGAATGCGATCGAGCGGCCCTCCTTCCTTGAGCCCCGACAAAATGCCGAACAGCATGGAAAGCGGAACGATCAGCGCGAACGCAATGCCCGCGAGAATTGCCGTGTGCCCCAGACGCTTCCACATCACGTCGTTGACCGGGAGTTTATAAAGCGTCGAATAACCGAAATTGCCGAAGTACCGCGAGCCGCGCGGATCGGTGAAACCCAGCCCGTTCGCGGGATCCTCGAGCGGGTCGGGCATCACACCGGCGAGCACGCCGAGCCAATGTCCGTACCGGACCATCAACGGGTCGTTCGCGTGCATGCGTTGCGACAGCAGATCGACTTGCTGCTGCGTAGCGTACGGCCCGAGCGTGCGGCGCGCCACGCTGCCAGGCGTGAACTCCGATACGGCGAAGACAACGAACGATGCGCATAACATCGTCACGATCATCAACGTAATGCGCTTAGCGAGAAATGAAGCCATGACGGCAAAAACCCATAGTTGGTACGTTCATGCGAGCTCGGGCCGCGCGACGGATGCACGTTGCCGGATGCGCGCGTTGAATCGGCTCAAGCGCCCACGGCGCACTGGTTCGCGAAGATGTATTGCGACGGATGCACCGAGAAGCCTTTCACCTTCTTGTCCATGACTGTCGAGAACGCACGCCAGAACGGCTGCACGATCGGGCCGTCTTCCTGCATCAGCTTTTCGATTTTCGCCATCACGAGGCTGCGTTTTTTCGGATCGAGAATTCCGTCCGCCTGATCGAGCAGCGCGTCGAATTCAGCGTTCGCGTAGCCCGACTCGTTCCACGCCGCGTTGGTCCGGTAGGCAAGCGACAGCGTCATCACCCCAAGCGGCCGATGCCCCCAGCCCGTGAGACTGAACGGCACCTTTGTCCAGACTTCCCAGTATTGGGCGCTTGGCAGCGGTTTGATGTTCACCTTCACGCCAATATCCTTGAACTGTTCTGCAAGTGCCTGAACCGTGTTCAATTCCCAGATCGGGTCGGGACGGGTCACCATGTCGATTTCGAAACCGTTTGGATAACCCGCGTCGGCCAAAAGCTTTTTCGCCTGCGCGACGTCGCGGCCATACTTCGGCAATGCGTAGTATTCCGGATGAACGGGCGCGACGTGATGGTCCTCCGCCGATGTCCCCGCGCCGAGCAACGACGTGGCAATGATTTTCTGGTGATCGATCGCAAGCTTCATCGCCTTGCGCACGCGCGCGTCGCCGAGAATCTTGTGATCCACGCGCATTCGCGCCACGCCCGTCTGCGAGGTCAGCACGCTATAGGGCTGGACGTGCGGCAGACGCTTCATTGCATTCACCTGAACCGCGTCGGCTTCGGAGAGACCGTCGACCTGGCGCGACGCCATCGCCGAGATACCCGCGCCCGCGCTGTCGCCGAGATCGACGAACTCGAACGAATCCAGATAAGGGCCGCTGCCCCAGTAGTCTTTGCGCGCCTTGTACACCGCGCTCTTGCCAACCGTGTACGAAGTCAATTCGAACGGACCCGTGCCGTTGCTGCCGGCGCCGAACAGGCCCTTGTCCGCCGGATCGGTGATGAACATCGCGTAGTGAAACAGGTGTTCCGGCACTGCGATTTGCGGTGCGAAACAGTTCAGCCGGACCGTGAGGTCATCGACCTTTTCGATCGCATGATCGGACCAGATGCGGCTCGCCTTCTTGGGTTTGCCGCTCGCGTCCTTCTGGCCGGAGTCGTATTCCTGAACGAGATAACCGGTGAACAGCCCCAACTGCGACGAACCCACCGCCGGATCGCAGACGCGCTTGAGATTCCACACCACGTCGTCCGCATTCAGCGCGCGTCCGTTGTGCCACTTCACGCCCTTCCGGATATGCAGCGTCCAGGTCTTCAGGTCTTCACTGACCTCCCAGCGTTCAAGCAGATACGGACGCGTGATGTTGTCGTTGCCCGTGAACGTCAGAAACTCGCAAACCTGCCGAATCACATTCGACTTCTCGGCGAAATCCGCCTGGTGCGGACTCTTGATTTCCATGCAGCGCATGCCGATCCGCAGATGCCCGCCCTTGGGCAGCGCATCGGCGGCCTGCGCGTCGCTGATAAACGGATTGGCTTCGCCGCTCAGCTTGTACGCCGCCATGGCCGACAATCCAAGCAAGGTTGCAGTGCGTAGAAAGTGACGCCGCGAGACGTTCCCGCTTTTGAGGTCGCCGATAAGAACGGGAATGTAAGGATGCGGCGTTGCTTCGGAATCGTTGGACACTACGTGGTCTCCGGATAAATGAGGAAGCGGGCATGAACGACTGAGTGAAGGTTAAGTCGATTCAAGTTTTGGACAAAAACGCAAATGCGACATTTCAGGTACAAAAAGCGACATCGCGCATTTTGCACGGCGGCGATTGCAAAAAGATGAGCGCGCCAGGTCAGGCGATCGACGCGCGCCGCGCCATCCCGCCTTGACGCACTTCCCGGGGCGTGCTGCCGTAATGCGTCCGATACAGCCGGCCGAAGCGCGCCGCCGACATATAGCCGCAGATTTGCGCTACGTCGGAAATGGACAGATCCGTCTGCAGAATCAGGTCGTGCGCGCGGGCCATGCGCAGACCGGCATAGAAGGCCGACGGGGTCGTGCCGAGATGCGTGACGAACAGGCGTTCAATCTGCCGGGTCGACAATTGCACGCGCCGTGCGAGCACTTGAAGATCGACGGGATTCTGGATGCTCGACTCCATCACCTTGACGATTTCGAGCAGTTTGGGATTGCGGATGCCAAAGCGCGTTTGCGCCGGCAGGCGTTGCGCCGAATCCTGCTGTCGAATCTCCGGGTGATTGAACTGGTCGGAAATCGCATTGGCAATATCACGGCCTTTGCTCGCGGCAATGACGTACAGCATCATGTCCAGCGTCACCGTGCCTCCCGACGACGTAATGAACGGACCGTCCACCGCGAAGATGGCATTGGACGCCACGCTGCGCGGAAACTCCTCCTGGAAGGCCGCGAGCAGTTCCCAGTGAACGGCGCAGCGGCGCCCGTCGAGCAGGCCCGCTTTCGCGATCATGAACTGACCCGCGCAAATACCGCCGAGCACGCAACCCCGGCTATGCACCGAGCGCAGCCACTTGAACACCGCCGGTTTGTAAGCTTTCGCGTGATTCAGCCCCGCGCAAAGGATGACCAGATCGCACGGAGGCATGTCGGCAATCGCATGGTCGATTGGAATCGGAACGCCTGCGCTCGAATGAACAGGCGCACCGTCAATGGATAGAAAGCTCCACTTGTATAGAGGCCGCCCTGCAATGCGATTTGCCTGGCGCAGCGGATCGACCGCGGCGCCGAAGGTCATCATCGGGAAATCAGGGACTAGAAAGAATCCGACGCGCAGCGGTTCAGCCGCCGCTGCGATCATTTCGAGAGCGTTCTCGGAGGCTTGTTCCATCGTCGGGTAACCGGTCAGCGTTTTGAGGTGTCGAGTAACTTGCCTTCGTTGGAGGACCGTTGTCAACGCCGATCAGAAAGAATGCGGATCTGCGCGACAAGGATGGAAGACAGCGCCACTGCGCAATGCCGGGCAGCATGGAGTCCGCTGCGCTCGCCATTCAAGCTTTACACGAACAATATTCCGCGTGCTCGACGCCGAACGATCACGCAACGTCTGGGCAACGCTGCGCAGCGCCCAAGCCAGCGCCACTACTCGTCGGAAGCTTCTTCGTCCATAGGCACATACGGTCTCAACCAGGCGTGCGCGTCCAGCAGCCCGTCAAGCGCCGCGCTCACGGCATCGGCGATCGCATTCGAGAGCGTGAGAAATTCGCCGCGTCGCGTGACGAGGAAGATCGAGCGCAGGGAATTACCTTTATCGATAGGAACGAGGGTCACGGCGTCGGCAAAGCGGGTGCCTGTCTGCATCAGGCAGGTTGGCGTTGTAATGGCCCATCCCAAGCCCTGCGCCACGAGCAGCGTCATGGTGTCGGCGTGGTCGACCTCGAGCTTTCGCTGCGCGTCGATATTGTTGTATCGCAAGATTCGCTCTATGCGGATACCGAGCGTGGACGTCCGGCTAAAGCGGATGAACGGCAACGAAGCAGCAAGCGTGTGCAACGTCGGCGACAGGCTTTCGGTACGCTCGCCACGGCCCGCGATGGCAACGAAGCTTTCCTGGTAGAGCAGTCGATGCTCGAACGCGGGATGATCGACGAAAGGGTTGGTGGAAATGATCATGTCGAGATCGCGCCCAAGCAACGCTTCTTCCTGCGCGGTCGCCATGCCGATCTGCACGGACAATGCGCTGGTACGCGCCGCCAGCATTCTGATGAGACTGGGGCCGATCGTGTTGGCTACGGAGTCGATCATGCCAATGCGCAAATACGACCCTTCGGACTTCGACACTTCGGTTGCCTGCGCCTTCATGCGGCGTGCGAGCGCAATAAGGGGTTCCGCGTTTTCGCTTATATACAGGCCCGCGGGCGTCAGCGACAGCGGCCGTCTTGCCCGGTCGATCAATATCAGCCCGAGCGATTGTTCGAGTTGCGCCGTGGTCTGTGACACAGCGGACTGGCTGATTCCCAGCACGCCGGCGGCAGCCGACATGCTGCCCGTCGATGCAACAGCGAGAAACACATCGAGCTGATAAAGATCGACCGGGCGGTCCTGTTGCCTGCTCACCGCACTCTCGCCACATGTGCGCCGGCCTCGGCTCTCTGTGTCCATCGCGTGAAAATGGCTTTCCGAAATGTGTGCATAAGAATTCCTTATTCGGCCGGCGCAGCGGGACGCATCGATCGCGCGATCCTAAAATTGCCAACATTATTTTACAGAAAGCAATCGCACGGAGACCAACATCCATGAATATGTCCACGCAGGCACCTGCAGCAAGTGGAACCGCTGCAGCGCATTCCTCCACGCCCTCCACCGTCGCGTTCGAAAACGCGCCGCTCACGCCGTTTCACTTGCGCGTCACGTTCGCCGGCACGGGCGGCCAGTTCAGCGACGGCTTCGTGCTTGGAATTATTGGCATTGCGCTCGCCATTGCCACGCCGCAGCTTCATCTGAATGCCGTGTGGCTGGGCATTCTCGGCGCGGCTTCCCTTGCGGGGCTGTTTGCCGGGAGCCTGTTTGCAGGCTCGTTCGTAGACCGTTTCGGACGGCGGGCGCTGTTCAACTACGACATGGCGCTGTTCGCGCTGATTTCGGTGGCGCAGTTCTGGGTGACGAGTCCAACGCAACTGCTTGTGCTGCGCCTGCTGCTCGGCATTACGCTCGGCTTCGACTATGTCGTGAGCAAGGCCCTGGTGGTCGAATATTCGCCGATACGGCTGCGCGGACGGCTGCTTAGCTGGCTTGCCATTGCGTGGGCGCTCGGCTATGCATGCGCGTACGTGGTCGGCTATCTGCTCAAGGATCGCGGTCCTGATATCTGGCGCGTGATGCTGCTCTCGAGCGCGATACCCGCGGCAATCGTGTTCCTGTTTCGCGTGCGCACACCGGAGTCGCCGCTGTGGCTGCAACGCAAGGGCAGGACCGCCGAAGCGCTGGCGATCATCCGCGAGAATATTGGCGCGAACATTGTTTTGAACCGTGCCGCCGAAAGCACCTCGGGCGCACAAGCAAGCTCGGACGCGGGCACGACGGTCAGCCGGCTGTTTTCCGCGCAATGGCGCACGCGGCTCTTCATCGCCTGCTTCTTTTATATGTGCCTTGTGATCCCCTATTTTTCGCTCGGCACTTTCTCGCCGATGGTATTCGCGTCGCTGCACATTCAGGACAAGTTTCTCGCTGGCCTGATCTACAACGTCTTTCTGTTGTTCGGCACGGTTGCCGGTGCGCTCGTTGTTGACCGGATCAGCAGGCGCGCATTTTTGCTGTGGGGCTTCTTCCTCTCTGCAATCGTGCTTGCGTGCCTGTCGTTCGGTTCGCATCTTCCGGGGTCGGCCGTGGTGCCTTTGTTCGCCATCTTCGCACTCGTATTGAGCGGCACCAACAATCTTTGCTTTCTCTATCCGCAGGAGTTGTTCACAACCGAGCTTCGCGCGACCGCGCTGGGATTTGCCGTTGCCGCAAGCCGCGTGGGATCGGCGGTCACGACGTTCCTGTTTCCGAGCATCGTCGCGACTTATGGCGGTCAGGCCGCGGTTTATCTTTGCGTCGGGGTGCTGGCGGCGGGTGGCGTGGCATGCGCGATCTGGGCGCCCGAGACACGCCATGCGTCGCTCGAAAGCTGACACAGGACTCTCCAGGAACTGCAAGACAATGGAACTACGACGCACTGAAACCGACTCGCTCGGCACATGTGAACTTCCGGCCGACGCGCTTTACGGCATCCACGCGCTACGCGGCCAGGCTAACTTTCCGTATAGCGGCGAGACGCTGGCGCATTACCCGGTATTCGTAAAATGGCTGGCGCGCACGAAGATGGTGATCGCGCGGGTCAATGCACGGCACGGCAAGATCACGCGCGCGCAATGCGATGCAATCGTCCAGGCCTGCATGGAACTCGCGGCGGGGAATCATGGCGCGGCGCTGATCGTCGATCCGCTGGAGGGCTCGTGCGGCACGTCGATCAACATGAACATCAACGAAGTGCTGACCAACCGCGCGCTTCAGTTGATGGGACATCGCCCGGGCGATTACGCGTTTCTCCACCCTCTCGATCACGTCAACTACGCCCAGTCCACCAGCGACGTGCTGCTCACCGCAGTGAAGCTGGCCCTGCGCGATGAAGCCAGGCAGTTGCGCAGCGTCATTGGACAATTGGCCGCGTCATTGCGCGAGAAGCAGGCCAGCTTCGAGGGCATTCTGCGAATCGGCCGCACGTGTTTGCAGGATGCCTTGCCGATGAAACTCGGTCAGGCGTTCGGCGGCTATGCGTCTCTCGCAGAACGGATGACAGCGTTGCTCGACACACACATTCCAGTCCTGAGCACGATTGCGCTGGGCGCCACCGCGGTTGGCACGGGGCTCGGGACCTACGACGGGTATCGGCATGCGGTGACGGCTGCGCTATCCGAACTGGCCGGCGAGCCGCTTACGCCCGCAACCGACCTCTTCGATGCGGTGCAAAACATGGATGAATTCGCCGCGCTGTCGGCGACTGTGAAAACGGCTACGCTTGCGCTCGCCAAGGTTGCAAACGATCTCGTACTGCTCAGTTCCGGTCCGCGTGGCGGGATTGGTGAGCTTCGTCTAGCACCGCAGCAGGCCGGCTCTTCAATGATGCCCGGAAAGGTCAACCCGGTCCACGCAATGGGACTCACGCAGGTCGCGTACTTCGTGGCCGGTGCGGATCAGAGCGTCATGCTGGCGGCTGCCAACGGACAACTGGAAACCAACAACTACATGCCTCTTATCGCTGTGTCGCTGTTCAAGGCAATAGGGGCGGCCACGCGAGCGATATCGATGTTTGACGTGTATTGCGTGCGGACTATCATTGCCAACGCGGATGCGAGCGAGCGCAACCTGCTCGAGTCGACTGCGATAGCCCCGGCGCTGAAGGATGCAATCGGCTACGAACGCACTGCGGCTCTGGTTGCGAAGGCGATCGAGTCGGGCCGGCCACTGATCGAGATAGTGGAAGCAGAAAGCGTGATGAGTCGAAAGGACATGCTGAACTTGTTACACTGGAGCATCGCGAGCCGCAGTACGATATGAAGGCGACTTCGGCACTCGCCTCGCACTCAATGACCAGTATCTTCGAGATGATTTCGAAACGGTGCATAGGATGCTTCTACTGCATTCAAGCCGAGACCTTCGGTAATGAACACAAGCCGCGAGCACCGTTGGGAAGCTTCGTCGGCCTGAGGCCACGCTTGCAGATGCAGCATCAAATGAACGAGATGTTGAACTGTGTGCAGCACGGCGGGACGATCCGAATTAGCAATGTCGAGCAGCCCTTTCACGCGCAAGATCTTGTGGCCGTGACGGTTGAGGAGCAGCGTGAACCATAGCGTGAAGACGTGCCAGTCGAGAGGCGAATCAATTTGCATGCAGAAAGAGTTAATCGACGGCGCTTGCTCCTCGCGATGCGCAAGCGGACCGCCATCGACCACAGCATGGCGGCACACCCTGCCCATCCGCATGACCAGGTCAGTCAAGCTCGCCGATGCAAACAGCATGTCGAGCAGCGCGCGTCCGCTATGTCCACCAATACCTTGCGCGTGCGAGACATTGCCGCGAACCAGAACCTGCGCGGCTGGGTTGGGCGCCGTTAGCATGGCCGTCAGGTCCGTTAGTGTAGCTTGATCAACAAGATCCGGCTTGCTGATCAGCAGGCGGTCCGCAGCAGTCACCTGAGCGATCCATTCAGGATAGTGCGCATGCTGCTCGCGCGTTCACTGCGTCGACCACAGTGATGATCGCATTCAGCGCGTAGTGACTGCGGATCACCGGATCGCCAAGCAACGTAGCGATGATCGGCGCGGGTGTCGCAAGCCCCGTCGTTTCCAGCACGACTCGCGAGAACGCCAGCGTCTCGCTGCGTGCGCGCTGTGAATAAAGCGTTGCGAGCGCGTCTTTCAACTCGCCGCGAATCGAACAGCAGACACAACCGTTATCAAACAGCACGGTGCGTGCATCCACCTCCCCGATCAAGAGATGATCTAGCCCGACGTCGCCGAATTCGTTGACGAGAACGGCGGTATCGCGAGCGGCGTCACCCTGCAGAACGTCGGCGAGTAACGTCGATTTACCGCTGCCGGGGAAACCGGTTGCAAGGGTAAGCGGCAAGATCTCGTAGGCGAGGCTCATGGCGGCGCCGCTTCGTCTGTAAAAGAGTCAGCGGGTCAAGTGGCCGGCCAAGCATGCGCTCAGCCACGCGCCAGACCTGCGAGAAGTCGCTGACCAATTCGCTTGCCCCCGTCGGCGACATCAGCACGAACGACTGCCCGTGGAAGTCATCAAGTTTCAGCCGGAACGGCATCAGGACTCGATTGGCGAGTGCCGCCTGAATCAACCGCTGCCGACGCGGGTTCGCACCCGCCAGGGGCGCGGTGGCGTTCGACCAGTGGTAATCTCCGCCAAGCAGCCGCACATGTTTGCCTCACTCCTGAAAGTTCGTAAACTTGAACTATTGAATCACTGAACTGCCGGGATAGGCGCCCAGCGTCCTGCCGAAATTATGTCCCGCCGATTCCGGCAGACGCTCTTCGATGGATAGGTTCAGTGCATTATTTGCTGCGCGGAAAACGGGCGAGGAAGTCATCGGCAGTGTCGTCGCAAGTGCAAACCGCACACCCTCGTGCGAGCGAAAATAGTGTATCAAGCGTTCAAGCATCAGCAGCACTTGCGGACGTCCGGATGAATCGTGATCGGGAACACGGCGTAGTCGCCGTGCTCGCGATACACTCAGTCAAACTGAACGCGCCACGTCTGCTCAATGTCGCGCGGGTTCACAAAGCCATGGCTGTTGGGCGACTTCTTAATGAACATCATTGGCGGGAGACCGTCCAGATACCAATTCGCCGGAATCTCGACCAGATCCGTTTCCTGACCGCGCACGAGCGCCTTCATCCAGGCGCCCGGATGCTTGCTATAGTCGATCTTGGTCCAGGTATCGCCCACTCGAACGTAGTACGGGTGGAAGTCGTTGTGCATCAGGCTGTGATCGTACTTGATGCCCTTCTTGACCAGCAGTTCATTCGTCACAGAACTGAATTCCCACCGGGGTGCAACGTAGCCGGTCGGGCGCCGGCCCGATAACTGTGTCACCAACTCAATGCTGCGGTCGAGCACCGCTTCCTCTTGCTCGGACGTCATCGCAATCAGGTTCGCAGTGCGCCACGCGAGAAGCTGCCGAGGACAGTCCGGTGGTACAACCCGGTTCGCTTCGAGACGCGTGAGCACGCGCTGATCGATACGCGCTGCTTTGGACGATCGAGCAGCGCGCGATGCACCAGAAACGCTTC
This sequence comes from Caballeronia sordidicola, assembly GCF_001544455.2. Classification (GTDB taxonomy): domain Bacteria; phylum Pseudomonadota; class Gammaproteobacteria; order Burkholderiales; family Burkholderiaceae; genus Caballeronia; species Caballeronia sordidicola. Next base: position 89,600 of record NZ_FCOC02000006.1, on the reverse strand, counting down.
CATGCCACCGACCCAGCCGTGCTCTCGCATCACGTCGCTGAAGCCTGATAACGTGGCGAGCGGCTTGCGTTCAACAATGGCGCCCGTGTCTTCCAGCCTCGCGATGAAGCGCTTGAAATTCGCAGCGACCGGCTCCGTGACACAATGACGTGAGCAATCCTGGATCGACTATAAAGCGTGCTCCCGGCATCGTGGCGTCTTCAGGCAATACCACGTCCACGCCACGAATGACGACGTCGAAAGCCACGCAGTCGGCCACGCTGGTGGCAAGCGGTCGGTACGTGTCGAGTGTCGCCGATAACCCGACCATGCCCTCGCGCGAATAGCGCGCAACGCTCGCGCGAAAACCGGCAAGGCCGTTGAATGCCGACGGCACGCGAATCGAACCGCCGGTATCGGTGCCGACCGCGACTGGCACAATGCCCGTTGCCACCGCGACCGCCGCGCCCGATGACGATCCGCCTGGCGCGCGCCGGCCGTTGTCGACGCGAGGATTGATGGCAGTGCCGAAATAAGGATTAAGTCCGAGCCCTGAAAACGCAAACTCGCTCAACCCGGTCTCGCCGATGCACACCATGCCGGTGCGAGCGCCTGCGCTGACCAGCGGCGCATCGGTGCGAGCCGCCTGCCGTGCAGCGAGGACGGCCGATCCGGCGGTGGTTACTTTTCCAGCCATATAGAACAAGTCTTTCCACGCTATCGGCACGCCATCGAGCAGACCGGGCGGGCGGCCCTCGCGCCATCCTCTTGCCGATTGCTCGGCTTCCCTGATCGCGCGTTCGGGCGTGGTTGAAAGAAACACGGCCGGAACAGCCGCCGCTTTCAATAACGCCGCCTCGGCGACCTCAACAGGATTCGATTTGCCGGAAGCAAATGCGCGCGACAGCAGATATGCAGGAGTCAGGCATGAGAGAACGTTCCAGTCTCGTCAGGAATAACCGCGGATCGTCAGCGCGTCTGCGCTTGAAGATTGCTTCCAGATCAACTTCGTTATCGACCGCGTCGAGGTTCAGCGCCCCTTCAATGTGATCAAGGTGATCGAGCATGAGTTGCGCTGCCGCGCCGGCATTACCAGACGACCTCTCGGTGGACCGCGCCGGCGTTGCGCGACTGGCTTACAAGTAAGCATGGTTGAATGAAAACGGGGTGCCTCGGTATATAACCATGGCACCCCGTTTTCTGGTCCAGCAAGGCGCTACGGCGTGCTTAGCAGAGCTCCTTGACCAGTTCCGGCACGAGCGTGACAGATCGCCGACGAGCCCGTAATCGGCGACGCTGAAGATCGGCGCCTCCTCGTCCTTGTTAATCGCCACGATCACCTTCGAGTCCTTCATCCCCGCCAGATGCTGGATCGCCCCCGAGATCCCCACGGCCACGTACAGTTGCGGCGCTACGATCTTGCCGGTCTGCCCTACCTGATAGTCGTTCGGCACGAATCCTACATCGACCGCCGCGCGCGACGCGCCCAGCGCCGCCCCCAGACGGTCCGCCAGTGGCTCCAGCACCTGCGTGTAGTGCTCCCCGCTGCCCAGCCCCCGTCCACCCGATACGATGATCTTTGCCGCCGTGAGCTCTGGGCGCTCTAGCTTCGTTACCTCCCGGCCCACAAACTGCGACGCCCCCTGTCCGCCGCCGCACCGATCGTCTCGATTGCCGCGCTGCCGCCCGCCGTCACCACCGGGTCAAACCCCGTCGTACGCACCGTGATCACTTTTATGGGATCCGCCGACTGCACCGTCGCGATCGCGTTGCCCGCATAGATCGGACGCTCGGACGGGTCCGCGCCCAGCACTGCCGTGATGTCGCTGATCTGCGATGCATCCAGCTTCGCCGCAATGCGTGGCGCGACGTTTTTGCCCGCCGCCGTTGAGCCGACCAGAATGTGTGTGTAGTCCTTCGCCACCTGCAGAACCGTCGCCTCGACGTTCTCCGCCATCCCCGTCTCCAACTGCGGCGCATCCGCCAGCAGCACCTTCGAAACCCCTGCCACCGCCGCAGCTGCCTGTGCCGCGCCCTGCGCGTTGTGGCCCGCCACCAGCACGTGCATCTCGCCGCCGATCTGCTGCGCCGCCACCGCGTTCAGCGTCGGCGCCTTCAGCGTGGCGTTGTCGTGTTCCGCTATTATCAGGATCGTCATCTGCCTTTCGCTCCTTTTTACAGCACGTTCGCTTCGGTCTTCAGCTTCTCGACCAGTGTATTCACGTCCGGCGACGAAGTGCATGATATGGATGCGCTAGCCGCACATACCCGCGTGGAACCGCGCGGACGCCTGCGTATCGACATCGGGTCGTCACTCGCTGACCTGATCCTGATACCCGCTCTAGCCGATTTCCGCGCGCGCTATCCAGATATCCAGCTTTATCTCGGCGTGAGCGATCGCCCCGTAGACCTGGTCGAAGCAGGAGTCGATTGCGTCATCCGCGCCGGCACGCTACCCGACAGTTCGCTGTTGGCAAAGCGTATTGCCGAGTTCGATTACGTAACCTGCGCGAGCCCCGCTTATCTCGCGGCACATGGCCGCCCCGCTCACCCGCAGCAACTGGAACATGGACACTCGTTGATTAGTTATTTTTCGTCCATGACGGGAAAATCACGTCCGCTGCTGTTTCATCGCGACGATGAGACATTCGAGATCAGTCGAGGCACTACAGTTGCAGTCAATGAGAGCACGTCTCGCCTCACGGCCCTGATAGCAGGGCTCGGAATCAGCCAGACGTATGGCTTCATGGCACGCCCTTACATAGAGCGCGGCGTACTGGTGCCGCTACTGCAAGAATGGAATCGTCCACGGCATGAGTTGCACCTGCTGTACCCGTCCAACAGACATTTGCAGACGAAACTGAAAGTCTTCGGCGATTGGGCTGCCGATATCTCGCGCCATTCGATTGCCGGACAATACCCTTGTAGAAGGAGTCTCGCAGGCAATCGTCGTCCCGCTCCGGTATGGTTGCTCCCCGTGGAACGGGTTGAACCTCAAGACTGCTAAATGGCATGCCGTGGCGGAGCGGATGATGAGAGTTATCTGCGCAATAAAGGCGACATACCGGCATTGGTGACAACCTACACTGGTTTCAGCTTGATCCGGCCAGGGCCAGCTGGCCGGATCGCTGCGTCAGATTTGCGCGAATCCACCATCGACGAAGATCTCACTGCCCGTCATGAAGCTGCTGTCGTTCGATGCCAAGAACGCGACGACCTTGGCAACCTCGTCATCGTTGCCAACCCGGCTCAGCGGTGTGATGCCGGCAGCGTAAGTGTAGAACTGCTCGAGTTCCGCACGCGGGAGGCCCGTCTTTTCATGGCCGGGCGTCAGGATCACGCCCGGGCTGACGGCGTTGACACGAATGTCGCGGCCTTTAAGGTCAGATGACCAGGTTCGCGCGAACGAACGAACAGCCGCCTTGGTCGCGCTGTAGACGCTCCAGTTGGCCCAGCCTTTTGTCGCGACGATCGAAGCGTTCAAGATAACCGACGCACCTGGCCCCATCAACGGCAGGGCCTTCTGGACCGTCCAGATCACGCCCTTCACATTCACATCGAACTGATAGTCGACGTCTTCATCCGTCAGGCTGCCAAGTGGCGCCAACGTGGCACTACCAGCGTTGGCGAAGACAACGTCGACCCGTCCCGCCTCATCGCGAATCTGGTCATACAGCCGATCGAGATCGGCCGGTTTGGAGACATCGCCCTGCACGGGGATCACACGTGGTCCCAGAAGAGCGACTGCAGCGTCAAGCTCTGCCTGCCTGCGGCCCGTAATGTAAACGCGCGCCCCCTCCTTCACAAAGACTTTGGCTGTCGCGAGGCCTATTCCAGAGTTTCCACCAGTGATAACTGCAATCTTTCCTTCAAGGTTAGGCATTTCTTCCTCCGATGAGTAGATAAAACCAACGGTTCTTCGGGACACAGCGCGTTTGGCTTCGTTTTTTTCACCACAAACTGGTCCAATAATTAGACCGATTATGAGCTAGTCACTCCACTCATGCAAGTGGACCCCGACGGAAGGAGATCTGCCGTATCCGGGGTTCACACGCCTGCGGAAATATCTGCGTGTTCCAGCATGGACCTCCGGTTTGATGATGAAACCGGCTGGCGTATCATCGTGACTGGGATGTGATGCGCGGCATCATAAATTGTGTTTACCGCTGCCGATGTGGGTATTGGAGGTAACCAAGTGAGACGCAAGAGCTTGACTGAGGAGAAGTGCCCGGTTGCCCGAAGCCTTGACATCATTGGCGACTGGTGGACGCTGCTTATTGTCCGTGACGCGCTAAGCGGCGTGACCCGATTCAACGACTTTCAACGCAGTCTCGGTGCCGCAAAGAGCAGTCTCAGCGCGAGGCTCAAGGCACTGGTGGAGCAAGGGATATTCGAAATCCAGCCCGCAGCCGACGGAAGCGCTTACGAGGAATATTCATTGACCTCGAAGGGGCAGGCGCTCGCACCGGTGCTCATAAGTCTGGGGCAGTGGGGCCTCGCTCATGCCTTCAAACCCGGAGAGCCGGCCTCTCCGTTGGTGGACAAGAAGACGAAACACCCGCTGAAAAAAATAGAACTAAGGTCGTTCGACGGAAGAAAGTTGCGTGCCAGCGATATTCGGTTTCTGTCGGGTCTTGACTGAATACACCATATCGTCTTACTTCGTATAGTGGCACATCAGCGTCTCGTGCGGTCCCGCAGTGTGTGAAACGTTCAACGGTATCTCGACCCGATTGAAACTGCAGACCGGTCCACTCCAACAGGTTTCGATATGAAGACGATTCGACCGTACGAGAAGCTCGCCCTTGCGCCAGCAGATACGTCACCGCGCACAGATCAGGAAGAAGTTATGCGCAACCTAGCATCTCGGCTAGAATTTGTGTCGAATTACCCAACCAGACCCTCGACAGGCGATCGCTGATCGACGGCGTCAACGTGCTAATCGACGCGACTGCTTCGTGCCCGTCCGACTGCGTATCCGACGCCTTCTGAAGAATACCGACCACGCAGACATCAGTTCGCTTCGACAGAAAGTAATCGGCTCCGACCGCGAACTGGTTGTACTTAGGGCCGTCCCTGCCGCCCAACGAACTGCCGCGCGTGTGGTCGTAGGCCGCGCAGAGCAACACCGACCGGGCCACGAAGTACGACACGTTGACTTCCACATTGTGAACGCGGCGGTACCGCTAAGGAAACGCTGATCGTGCGGCACGTGCTGCTGCCCATCGTGTTGTATGTAAGTGGTAGAGGGCAGCAAAGCTCGCTCTTGTCTTGTCATCTATCGAACACTGAAGAATGGCGTCCGGTACGGTGACCGGTTGTGCGACCAACCGTTGCCTATCTAGACATGCGTGGCGCGTAACTGCTGGGTGTGAAGCTCTGGAGACAACGTGCCTCTCGAAAGATGGTTCACCTTGGCAACAGGGAAAACCGACACGGCCAGCCGATGGTGGTGTGAGATGCCAGGCAAGTTCCGCATGCGTAACGCAAGTGAATTGTTGATAAACCTCGTCATTTCCGAAGAGCCAACGGCTGATAGGCCCCAACTAAAAAGTGTGCAGCCGGTTGCTTCTCTGATCAGAAGGAGCACGTCGTCATTCGCGCTGCCGGGGAATAGACAGACGCTAAACGGATAGGCCCGTTGCGGCGGGTCGGCAGGCAGCCGACTCCAACAGTTGCCCGCAAAGCGCCGCCAGGTTTGACTCCCGCTCTTCCCGAACACATCCTACCCATACCGGAACAACAATGACGGCTAAGGACCAAAAAAAACTGACGCGTGTGGCGCTTCCGGTCTGGTCGGCATGGCGACCGAGTCAGCCGCCCAGTGGTGGGCCGCCGGCGGCGGCCGACTATGAACGTGCGGCCCTTCAAGGTTGCTTTGCCGACATTCCCGACTAGGTGTCGACGAGTGTGAACCTTGGTTATTGGCGAATGGTTCTTCTCGACCCGGAGCGACCGATCGCTCATTCGCGGGGAATGGCCGGCTTTGCCGTACAAGCGGTCGGACGACCAGCGAAACAGGCAGCGAAATGACTGCAGGTGACCGCGATGTGACGGAAATGGACCTGAACGAGCGGAGCATAGATCACTGTTCGTCTTACCCTAGAAGTTCCTCTAACAACGCATCTTCGCTCGGTAGCCCCCCGCGCCCCACAACCGCGCTGATAGAGTCTATGCGTCAAGCCAGTCCTGGAATCCCGGATCGAATCTCTCCCCATGTGAATTTCCGGCATATAGGAGCCATTTCGTTTTCGGCAGTAAGGCTCTGCGGTTCGGCCACTTCCGCGCAATCGACAATGGCGCAAGCCACCGATCCAGCGGCTTCACTGCGTCAAAGCGTCAGATTTTTCACGAATCAAACGATTACCCCAAACTCGAGTTCGCCTTGTGTTCCGCGTTCTGCAAATCCTGCGGATAGTTGACTTGGTCTTGGCCTGGTTTGTAATCGTTTTCTCCAGCTTCTTCCGATCCGCCGTGGGCGCTGCACGCGCCTCCTTTGGCTCTTTTTTGTAGACCCGCTTTGGCGTTAAGGCCGAGGTGGTCACGCTCTGCGCAGAGGCAACCGGCAGAGTGATAAGAGCGGCCGCGATGACGACCACAAGAGAGAACTGCGACAAGCGATGGCCATCAGGGACTTGACCGAGACAGGAAAGAACAGCATTTCATCATGGCGGACGGAACCGGGATGGCATGGCTCGCGCATCAGTACTCGTACACGCGTCGGGCGCGGCAATAAGTTGCGCGCCGGGTGGTCGGCTTCCGCCAATCGCCGACAGGCGGGGCGGCCAGGTTCAGTCGCTCAGTCGCACGAAGAAGATTCACAGTCGTCCCTTCCTGAGCGGCCACGGGGCAACCTCCATTGCTAATTTTGACTACCTAGATGACTCCGATGGCCTGCATTCACATTGCGCCGTTGCCTTTCGACATCACCCGCTTATGACGAGCCTTGCATTTCTCCGCAAGCGAATCGACCGGCAGGCCCTGCGCGGTCTGCTCATGATATTGAGAGTCTGGGTGGACGAAGACAACCGTCAAGCACTCGTGCCAACATCGACTTTCAGACTCGTACCCGTTATGAACGCCGCTTCCAGGCTTGCTAATCAGACGACAAGACCCGCGACATCATCGCCTGATCCGTAGCGACCCAGTGCGATTGAGCTCCGAATCTGGTCGGTCATCGGAAGGCCATCATACAACCGACATTTTAATAAGAAATCCTTATTTTATGCCAAATCCGATTTTCTGAAACCGGCAACCAGTTGCAAGAAAGATTCACACTTCCAGGCGATTCCATACCGCGCCGCGCTAGCGCGCACCCGGCGACGCGCGCAGCACAGCGCGCAGCTCGCCGAGAAATTCGCGAGCCGAATGCGACAGCGGTTCAGCCCGCGCATAGATCGCATGCACCTTTAGCATCCTTTCCGGGAAAAGCGGGCGCACGTCGATCCGCGTACGCATCGACGCGTCCACGCAGAGCGGATCGACGAGCGCGACGCCGACGCTCTCCGCGACGAGCGCGCACGCGCTTATCGACGAACGCACCTCGACGGCCGGCCGTGGACGCGGCTCGCCGCCGGGTTCGTTGCGGAACATCTCGCCGAGCATGTGGCCGAGCGGCGAGTCATGCCGGTAGTCGATCCACGGCCGCTCGCGTAGCTCGGTCAGCCGCACTGTCGGTGCGTCCGAATCGAGCCAGCCGCGCGGGCTGATGCAAACCAGCGGCACCTCGGCCAGCGGCTCGGATTCGAGATGCGGATGTGTGATGTCGAACATCGACACGCCAAGGTAGTTCTTGCCGAACAGCACGCGCGGCACGAGGTTGTTGTGTGTGAGCGGTTCGAAATGGATCGGCAGTTCCGGATAGCGGCGGTTAAATTGCGCGATCGCGCGTGGCAGCAGATGCACGCCGAGGCTCGGACTACAGACAATATTCAGCTTGCCACTGCGCCCTTCCATCAGCGCGTGTACCAATTCGTCGACATGCTGGATGCCGGTGTAGGCGACTTCGACTTCCTCGAAAATGCGCCGTGCCTCCGGCGTCGGAAACAGCCGTCCGCGGGCACGCTCAAACAGCGGGAAGCCAAGCCGTTCCTCAGTCACCGCGAGCACGCGGCTCACCGAAGGCTGCGCGATGAACAGCATCCGCGCAGCCTCGCTGACCGAGCCAGTCAGCATGATCGCGCGAAACACCTCGATTTGTCGCAAGCTCATCGTAAGTCGACGCTGTGGCCGTTCGTCGTAATCCATCGCTTCTCTCCGCGCACATTGCCTTCACATAGACGGCGTCTATACCGTACGAATTTTGAACTATTTCACGGCCGGAAGGGGCGATTGCTATTGTGGCGACACTGAAAAACCAAAGGTTCAGCATGTCGAAGTCCCGCAAACTTGGCTTAGCCATCGCCCAGATGGGCCCGGTTCACCTCGCCGATGACCGCCGCAGCGTCGTCGCACGACTCGTCTCGATGCTGCACGAAGCAAAGGGCCGCGGTGCTCGGCTGGTCGTGTTTCCTGAACTCGCACTGACGACGTTCTTTCCGCGCTACTGGATGAGCGAGGACGAAGTGATCGCGCGCTTTTTTGAACGAGCGATGCCGAATGCCGACGTCGCGCCGCTGTTCAACGCCGCACGCGAGCTCGGCGTCGGCTTCTACCTTGGCTACGCAGAAATAACCCCGGACGGCCGCCGCTTTAACACTGCAGTGCTGGTCGACGCAAACGCGAACATCGTTGGCAAATACCGCAAGGTGCATCTGCCCGGCCACTCGGACCACAAACCGGACGCCCTGTTCCAACACCTCGAAAAGAAATTCTTCGAGGTCGGCGATCTCGGCTTTCCGGTGTTCGATGGCTTCGGCACAAAGCTGGGCATGTGCATCTGCAACGACCGGCGCTGGCCGGAAACGTGGCGGATGCTGTCGCTACAGAGCGCGGAGCTCGGCATCCTCGGCTACAACACGCCGTCGCGGAACATCTACTGGAACGAGCCGCCGCATCTGCGAATGCACACGCATCTGATCTCGTTGCAGGCTGCCGCGTACCAAAACGCGATGTGGATCGGCGCTGCTGCGAAGTGCGGCGCCGAAGACGGTTTCCACATGATCGGCGGCTCGGTAATCGTCGCGCCGTCGGGCGAGATCGTCGCACGGTCGTCCGGCGAGGCCGATGAAGTCATCTTCGCGAACGCCGATCTCGATCTCGGCGACGTGTTCCGCCAGCACGTATTCAACTTCGCGAAACATCGCCAGCCCGAGCACTACGGGTTGATCATCGAGCGTACCGGCTCCGGCGCACCACTGCCGCATCGCGACAGCTAATCGCACACTACCGGCGCGCACGCGCACTACACGACTGCACCACCCGGCGCAGCGTGCGAATGCGCTTTCCTCATTCCCCTTTTCGTCACCTCGTTATGAAGACCCTCATCGAAGCACCCGCCGCGCCGTTCGTCGTCGAACCCGGCTCAGTGACGTCGCTGTATTCGCCATGGCGTAAAACCGCCGTGCTCGTGATCCTGCTGCTCTCGTGGATCCTCGCGAACGCAGACCGGGTCGCGATGAGCGTCGCGATCATCCCGATCACGCACGAGTTCCAGCTAAGCGCGTCGATGGCCGGCCTCGCGCTGAGTTCGTTCTATATCAGCTACGCGCTGATGCAGCTCGGCGCGGGCTGGCTGTCGGACCGGATGGGCTCGCGCACCATCCTCGTGTTCTCGGTCGCGTGCTGGTCGGTGTTCACCGCGCTGACCGGCGCGGCCGGCGGGATCGCGTCACTACTTCTGATACGAGTGCTGTTTGGCATCGGTGAAGGCGGCTTCGTGCCGGCGAGTACCGTGACGGTCGCCGAGGCGTTCCCCGTGAAGGAGCGCGCCCGTGCGAAGTCGCTCGTGATCGGCGCCTCGCTGCTCGGCAGCGCGATCGGCTCCGGCGGCATCGCCGCGCTGATTCACACATACGGCTGGCGCAACGCGTACGAAATGTTCGGCACGGTCGGCGTCGCGATTGCGATCGCGCTGTGGCTGATCGTCAAGAAGCCGGTACGTGGCACCGCACGCGCACGCGCAGCCGGCGGCTACGGAGCGTTGCTGCGCTCGCCCATACTACGCACGACGATGATCATCTTTTTCTTCTGCAACATCGTCTATGTCGGGCTGATCTCGTGGATGCCGTCGTTCCTCATCAAGACGCGCCACGTCGACATCCTGCACGCAGGCGTGCTGTCCGCTGTGCCATACCTGATCTCGTTCGTGTTCCTGAACCTCGTCGGCTGGCTGCTCGACAAGGTCGGCCACGGCCGTGAGCGCCTGTTCATGGTGTTCGGCGCATGCATGATCACCGTGTTCCTGATGCTGATGGCAACGGCGGAGTCGATGCCGGTGCTGCTGACGTTCTGGACGCTGTGCATGATCGGCTACGCATTCGTGTACGGCACCGTGTTCGCGATCCCGCTGAAACATCTGCCGGACACGGCGGTCGGCGGCGCGGCCGGCATCATCAACTTTGGTGGCCAAGTGGCAGCGGCGGTCGGCCCGCTCGGGATCGGCGCGCTTGTCGACGCGACGCACGGCCAGTTCGTGTTCGCGTTCCTGTTCCTGCTCGCCGCCGGCTTCGGTGCGATCGCGTTCTCGCTGCTATGGAAGCCGACGCATGCCGTGCGCCGCGCCGCTTGAGCTCGCCATCAACCTGCTGCCGTCCTCACATCGACTGTCAATGGAATCTCTCATGAATCACCCAACGCCCGCGGCCTCCGCGCAAACTAAGCCGCTGCGGATCGCCGTCTTGAACTTCATGCACGAGACGGTGACCTTCCTCGCCAACGACACGACGCGCGACGACTTCGTCTACCCAGGCTCGCCCGCGCGCGACGAGGCGCTGCTGCAGAGTGATCCGCACGGCTACATGGGTGGCTTCGTCAAGTTTGCGCGCGAGTTCGCCGGTTTGGAGCTGGTTGGCATCGAGTCGCCGTTGTTCCCAAAAACCGACATCGGCTCAGGCTGGGTCACGAACGAAGCGTTTGAGCATTTTGTCGGCATCATGATCGCCGAGCTGCACCGCCAAGGACCGTTTGACGGCGTCTACATGGCGTTGCACGGTGCGATGGGCGTGCGTGGCGTCGAGCGCCCCGAGGCGGAGCTCGCACGCCGAGTGCGCGAAGCGGTCGGCCCCGACGCGGCGCTGATCGGCACATTCGACCCGCACGGCAACGAGGACGGGATGTTCCTGCACTACGCGAACCTGGCGTTTACGACGAAGTATTACCCGCACTACGATTGCTACCTGCAGGGCGAACGCGCAGCGCGCGCGATGGTGCGCTCGCTGCGGGGCGACTATAAGGTTGCGCACGTCACGAAGAAAGTGCCGATCATCTCGCCGACCGTCGTACAGTGGACCAGTACATCGCCGTGGATGGATCTTGTGCAGCGCGCGCTGACTTGGGAAGCGCGCGAGCCTGACGCATTCGTCAACGTATTCTTTGGCTTTCCGTGGGCGGACACGCCGGACGCCGGGATGACGATTCAGGTGATGACCAACGACAGGCCAACGCTCGCCGAGGAGATCGCGACCGACATGGCGGAGACTGCGTGGCGCAAGCGCGACGCGCTCCTGAACTCGACGCGGATCCACGAGATCGGCGAAGGCGTCGCGCTCGCGCGGCACGCGGTCGCGAACGGCGCGACACCGGTCGTACTCGCAGACCACAGCGACCGCTCCGGCGCGGCGACGTGGTTGCTGAAGTCGATCATCGATCACGACATGGCGCGCGTGCTCGTCGCGGCGGTGACCGATGCCAACGTGCTCGACAAGGTTCACACGCTCGAAATCCGCGCGGGGGACGCGTTCGACATGCCAGTCGGCGGTCGCGTGGACGAGTCGGCCGGCGAACCGGCGACGATCCGCGGCACCGTGCTGCACGTGTCGGACCCGACCGGGCGTAGCGGCTGGATCAGCGTGGGCTTCGGTGACGGCAACGTGCTCGTGATCTCGCGCTACCTCATGCAGATCATGACGCCGGCCGCGCTGACTGCGATGGGCTTCGACCTCACCGCGTACGACGTCATCGCGATCAAATCGCGTGTACATTTCCGGCGTGGCTTCGATGACAGCGGCTTCGCGAAGACGATCGTGCTGGTCGAGCCGGCGCAGAGTTTTCTTGGCACGATGCGCCTCGATGGCCTGGACTACAAGTTCGTGGATCTGAAACAGTACTATCCATACGGCAACCCCGAGTTCGACGCCGCCGCGCGGCAGGCCCTGTGAACATCGGGAGGCCTGCTGTGACCGCCCGCGCTCCCACGAGCGCTATCGTGTTCGACCGCTCGTTCGGCGTGATCGGCGGGGCCGATCCGCTCGCGAATGCCGACGTGATCGCGAAGCTGATGCAGACGCTGCCGACCGCGCTGCATGCGCACAGTGCCGACGTGATCGTCGACGAGCCAAGATTCGGCGACGACGAACCGGACATCGGCACGCTCTCCGAGCTGAAGTTGCATGTGTTCGACGCGGTACAGCAGCTTCGCCGGCAATGCGTCGACACCGTGCTGCTGCCGTGCATGACGAGCCATACGTTCGCCGCCGAACTACGTTCGAACACGGATCTGCTGATCGTCGACCTGCTCGCAGCGCTCCGCGAGCATCTGCGTCGCGAGCATCCGCACGCTCGACGCATCGGCATGATCGTGCCAGCCGCGGTGCGCAAATCGAGGCTGTTCGATCCATATTTCGACGCGGCGGAGTTCACGCTACTGTATCCGTCGGCGGTCTGCGCCGATGCCGATGCGCTCGTGCGCGATGGGTCCGGCATGCTGCTGCACGCGGCGCTCGAAGATCTCGCCGCGCAACGCGCGGACGTGATCGTGCCGGGTCTGACAGGCATCGTGGCGCAGCTCAAGCGCACCGGCCCGCACGCGACGCCGTACGTCGACTGCAACCTCGCGTACGTGGAGTACGCGGTGTCGGTCTGTCTGGCCGGCGCAGCGGTGCAGCCCGCGCCACCCGAGCGCCTGAAGATCGGCATCGTCGGCGGTGTCGGCCCGGCGGCGACGGTGGACTTCCTCAGCAAGATCGTCCGCAATACGCCGGCTGCGCGCGACCAGGAGCACCTGAAGGTGATCGTCGAGCAGAACCCGCAGATTCCGGACCGCACCGGTAACCTGATCGGCGGTGGGCTGGACCCGACGATCGCGCTGTATGCAACCTGCAAGAAACTCGAGGCCGGCGACGCGGACCTGATCGCGATTCCCTGTAATACCGCGCACGCGTTCGTCGCGCGGATCCAGCGCCGCCTCGACATTCCAATCGTCAACATGCTGACGGAGACGGTGCGGTACATCCGCGCGATGTTCCCGGATCTGCGCGACATCGGCGTGCTTGCGACGTCGGGCACGGTCGCGAGCGGCGTGTATCGCGACGCACTCAACGCGTGCGAGCTACGCCAGGTACTGCCGAACCCGGTGATGCAGGAACGCGTGATGTGCGCGATCTACGGAGAGCGCGGCGTGAAGGCCGGCTACACAAGCGGTACATGTGTCGATGACCTGCATCTGGCAATCGACGACCTCGCGGCACGCGGCGTCGATGTGGTGATTCTTGGCTGTACCGAGTTGCCGCTGCTGGTCGACAATCCGCATTATCGGGCCGCGAACGGTCGCACAATCACACTCGTCGACCCGAGCGACGTGCTGGCACAGTGCTGCGTCGCGTATGCGCTGGCTGGCCGCGCGCCAGGTCGCTGAGTTCAGACTTTGGGCCGAAGACTCAGCGCCGCCGCGCGACGGTTCTGTCACGGTAAGGCGGTTGAGTCATACAAAGGCGATATGACGAGGATAGGTTACATCACCAACGAGTAGAACTGTCTGGCTGTAGATAGCTTGATTTGCCAGTGTGTATCATCTTCCCCTTGGCGATCATCCATTGATCTAGATGCTGCTGAGAATGACACGCGCGCAGCGGAAGTCCTCGAACCCGAGCATCGGTCGGATGATGCGTTTGATCGCCCGATGGCCCTGTTCAACCACGTTGTTTAACACTTGATCTGACAGATCTTAATGGCTGTGTCGCGCTCGACGTTCACCGCGTGCAGCGCGGCCAGATTGGCTTCGGTTTTGTCGGTCGTCACCGTCTCGGGGGCGCCGTTTTGCTGGATCGATTTTTCGAAATGCCGCTGGGCAGCAGCCCTGTTCCGCCTGGCTCGCAGAAGCAAATCGACCGTGTTGCCTTCCTTGTCTACGGCCCGAACAGGAACTTCTATTCGCCCCTGACCTTGGTGTAGTGGTGAGTAAATCCAGGAAATTTCACCCGGAGTCTCTCGGAAAACCGAGCGTCAATCTCCTTAGTATTACTATGTCATAAATATGCGTGGAAAACACAACAGCACGGGCACCTTCGTAATCGCCTGGAGATGTGGGCTGCAACTGGCCAGCGCCGCGTTGCAATCGAATCAGATACGTGTCGCTGCATGCGCTGAAGAGCCGCGTGGGATGTAGTCCGCGGGTAAGGCAGGCACGCTGCGGACGTTGGAGTTTTTTTACTGCCTTGACTCAGGCGCTGTGCGACGAGAAATCCAAAGGCGGCAACGCATAGAGATGCGTGATGATCAAAACCACGCCACCCACGTCCCTCAAGTGACCGAGCCCAAATTCCTGCTTGAGGTCCTGACAGTCACGCTTGATGCGCCATCGCATTTTGGCAACGTGAACGAGGTGTTGCACAACCGTCTCTTCCGGCAAAGTTGAAAGCCAGTATTTGGTTGGTTCGATTCCGCCAAGGGACCACTCGATGAGCAGCCATTCTTCATCGCGCGGCGTAGCGCGCCAATTATCGCGGTGAGAGGTCCACACGCGCAACGCCGCAAAACGAGAACTTAGGGCGGCACGATTGCCTTCGCGCCACGAAACCGTGTGATAGCAAGACGGATCGAGCGCTAGTGCTAGGTCCTTGACAGCGACTGGATCATATCCCGGTACCCGGCGTTGCAGGCTTCGAGGTCGGCCAAGCTTGCCGGTTGAGGGTACAGCCGGCAGCGGGGCAAGTCCCGGTGGCCACACGCGTGTGCTCGACTGGATGCCCACGGCGTAATGCAGGCCGAGTTCGCCGACGCTGGCGCGAAACGCCGCATCGTTTCCATACCCCGCGTCAGCCAGCACCACTGTGTTTGGCGCACCGCTTTGCCTTGCCTCCCGCCGCTGCGTGATAGCGATCTGCGGCTTAAGGCGCGGGATTTCGCATCTCTGATGCACGATATTACAGCCTGGATTTGTCCGTAGCCAAGCCCGTCGGCGCCGCTCCAATTGAAAGCGCATCGCGCAACCCTCGCATCAAGGCAACGTTTTCTTATCAGTTTCCTTAGGTTGGCAGCGGCAAGGTCGGTGTTCAACTTGTTGCGCGTGGCTTCGCCGAGGTAGAAGATGCCATCGAGATGTTGCGCGCCGATCTCGGCTGCGATGCCGTGCATCTTGGCAAGCGCCCCGATTCCCGTGGCGCCCAGACATGCGCCAAACATGATCAAACACGCGAACGACCGCAGCAGCTTGTTCAATACAGACAGCCGGTCAAACCGATTCATTTAAGCATCCTTTACGCAAATCTCCGCCGATGGATTCGACGAACGTGCCCGCTTAACGACCCGCGGTCAGGATTTCTTCAAAACGAATCCCCGGTATATAAAACCAGGCATGGAACGGGATCGGGGGAAACGGGGGAAACGGGGGAAACGGGGGACGTATCAATGCGGTAAGTAGATGGCAACGAAGTCGGGGTTGTTGTTCGTCGCGCCACATGTAATTTAACGAAGCCCTTGCTTATTGCGAACAGTACGAAACGAGTCCCGGCTCATAGCTGTACGCCGCGAGTCAGCGCGCCGTCGACCACGAGATTCGTGCCGCTGACAAAACTCGCAATGGGGCTCGCAATGAACGCAACCGCATTTGCGATCCTGAGGCGTAGCCATGCGCTTGGTCGGATTCAATGCGAGCGCTTCCGCGTAAAGCGTCGGGTTATTGATCTCGATCCAATCCCATACGCCGCCCTTGAAGTACACGTTGCCGGGAGATACCGTGTTCGCGCGGATCCCCTTTGGCGCAAGCTGATAAGCAAGCCCTTGCACGTAATGAACCAGCGCAGCCTTGAACGTGCCGTATGGCCCCGCAGCGAAGTCCACTTCGCGTCCCGACACGCTGGAGATCGCAACAATCGATCCGGCCTTGCTTGCTTCCAGATATGGCATGGCGGCATCGACAAGATTGACGGTTCCGAGCATGTCTGTTTCGAACTGCTTGCGCCACGACTCTATGTCGTTCGAAATGGAAAGCGCACTTACGTTCGCAACGACGATATCGAGGCCGCCCCATTGCTTCGCGACGTCTTCCACCCATTGTTTCAGCGTGGCGCCATCGGCCACGTCGACGCCCGCGCCCAACGCCTCGGTCCCGCTCATCGCGCTCAAAGATTCGGCCGTCTGCCCGGCAGCGTGCGCGTCGCGCGAGCAGATCGCTACGGACGCGCCTTCCCTCGCCAGCGTTTGCGCAATCGCGAGGCCAATGCCCTTTGTTCCGCCCGTGACAATCGCCTTCAATCCCTTCAGTTGCAAGTCCATGTAAGAGTCCTTTAAAGGTCGGGCTGGGAATGTGTATCGTCGGGACAAGGCTTGGGCAGCGCGCGCTTTACCTTGAGGAGTTCGCCTGCCTGGATGATTGAATGACACATGTCGTCGACGCTGACGCGCTTCGCCATTGCCTGGCCGCGCAAGATTTCATAGGCTTCGGCTTCCGATATCTGATGCATTGCCATGAGGATGGATTTGGCCTCGTTGAGATGCCGTGCTCCACTCACCTTCTGCTCGAGGCTCGCGATGCGTTCCGTCATCTGCCGGTTCTGCCGGGCGTTCTGCATTGCAAACACAACGGTTGCCAACAAGCCGGAAGCGCGGATCGGCGTTGTGATGATCGCGTTAGATCCCATCTTCAATGCCTGGTCGATAAACGTGGGATTCTCGTAGGAGATGATCGATATCAACGGCGGCCCGTCAGGGCCGAGCCATGCATCGCGAGGCGCCTGTTCTTCCGGAATCAACGCGCGGAAAACCAGGTCGACCTTGTCGGGCAGCACTTCGAGCGGCGGCCAGAACGCGGCGACCTGAAAGCCCATGCGTTTCAGGTGATTGGTGAGCGTTGCACCGTCGTTGTCGTCGGGATGAAAGACGACAACGGACAGTCCCCGGTTCAGTACCGAACCGGTCAGGCTGCGCTGTCGACTCTCGCGTTGTGGCGTCACGTCAGTGCTCCCGCGTGCTGAGCTTCGTCACCCAGTCGCCCAGACTCTGTGACGCCATGTATGGATCCGGCGGGACCGCATTGGCCGATTCGCGCAGGATGGAAAACTGCCCGTCGCTTCCCGCTCGCCCGATCCGCGGGTACAGCGCCATGTGATGATTGACGCGGTCGATATGCACGCGTCCTTGCGGGGCCGCGAATTCAGCCCCCAGCAAATGCGGCATGATCGTGCCGATATCGTCCGAGCCTGCCTTGTTGAAGGCGTTCGCATACATGTGCATCTGGTAGTACGCGGCCTCCCAGTTCATATCGGTTGGATGTTGACGTCCAAACCGTTCCACATGGCCTGCGAGCGCGGTTCTGTTCTCTGGTGTACCGATGCTCTGGAAATACGGCGCAGCAGTGATATGCCCGGTTGCAACGCCGCGCTCCATCATGGATATTTCGGTTTCCGAAGTATTAAGACTTCCGATCGGCATGCGCGCCGGATCGAGACCCGCATGTGCGAACGCCTGATACAGATATGGAACCGTGCGGCCTATCACCGTGCAGAAAATGAAGTCGGGGCGTTTCTTCTGAATGTCCGCGACGACATCGGCGAATTGCTCGAACGGCGCATTGAGATCCAGATACCGTTCGCCCAGGATCGCGCCGTCGGGATGCTGCAGCAACAGCTCCTGCATTGTCCGGTTGCACTCATACGGGTACACATAGCGCGA
The DNA here is from genome assembly GCF_001544455.2 of Caballeronia sordidicola. GTDB lineage: Bacteria > Pseudomonadota > Gammaproteobacteria > Burkholderiales > Burkholderiaceae > Caballeronia > Caballeronia sordidicola. Next base: position 71,636 of record NZ_FCOC02000006.1, on the reverse strand, counting down.
GCCCACCATGTAGCAGCGCGCGCCGTAGGTCGACGTCATGAAGTCCGCGAGCTGCAAGCCGTTCTGGTTTGGCGACGCGCCGCTATAAATGATGTTTTCCGAAAACTCGAAGCCTTCGTATTGCTGCGAATAAACCAGCAGACGATTATGTTTCTCCACGACAGGCAACATCGCCTTGCGGCTCGACGACGTGTATCCGCCGAAGATCACGTTCACGCCGTCGTCGAGAATGAGTTTTTCCGCGAGCGCCCGAAAGCGCGTGGAATCCGAGCCCGGATCGTAATGCACGACCGACAGCTCCCGACCGGCTACGCCGCCGCGCTGGTTGATCTCCTCCACAGCCAGGATCGAACCTCGCCATTGAGACATTTCCAGCGGCGCAGTCGCGCCGGTCGTGGAGCACAGCAGCCCGATCTTGACAGGTTCGGATAGAGACATGGAGCGCTTTTCAGGTCATGCGTTCATGGGACAGCGTGGCACGTCACTTCAGATAATGCTTCGCGATCATGGCGCCGACCGTATATTTTGGATCGACAAAATTGCCGAGGCGAACCTTGCCGCATTGACTGAGCATCATATACGCGTCCCATTTGTCGAATCCGTATTCCGCCGCCATCCACAGCACAAGCTCGCGATACGCAATCCGCGTTGCATCCTCCAGCGGCCTCGCGCTGCCAATGCTCATCAACGCGTCCTCGTTCTCAAGACGCGGCCACGCAATGGCCCAGTTCTTGATCAGGTCCACACGAATGGTGGTCGTGCTTGCATATTCAACCGCCGTTCCGCAGACTTCGCCGTCGCCCTGGCACGCGTGTGCGTCGCCGATGAACAAACGGGCGCCCGGTGAACGGACCGGGAGGTAGGTGATGCTGCCCGGACCCATGTCAGGCACGTCCATATTGCCGCCATGCGAATCCGGCGTCAGCGAATTGATGGAGTCGATCTCCGGCGACAGGCTCAGCGTGCCGATATGCGGCTTGTACGGCAACGTATTGCGCCGGCTCCAGTAGACGTTGTCCTCATCGATCTTGATCTTGCGGACAATCTCGGGAAGCGGTTCGTTGAGCAAGGCCGTATAGTCCGTCCCTGTCAACGCGCCGAAGTTGGGGATCATGCAACAAAAGCCGTGCGGATCGTCGCCGCGCGGCGCCATCTTTTCGATGTACACCGCAATTACGTCACCCTTCTCCGCACCCTCGATCATGATCGGGCCATTCTGCGGATTCAGGAACGGCATCTTCAGGATCTGCGACGGCTTGTCCGTCTCGGACGTGATTTTTCCTTCGAATGCGTCGCGGGTTTCGACCACGACCGTGTCGCCCGGTTGAACGTGCATGACCGGCGTGGAATACGGTCCGATGGTGTAGTGAAACGTGTCCTGCAACGCTTCAGTCAGTTGATGGGTCGTCCCTTCCCGATTCGCGCCTACGCCGCGTTGCATCATGATCGAGTCGTTAAGCCATTGCATGCCGGGTCCTTTCTAAAGTGCCAGATACTGGCGAATCAATTCTTCGTCGGCAAGTTGCGCGCGGTTCAGGGTGCTGACAATCCTCCCCTTGTCCATCACGCAGCAGCGCGCGGCGACGCTTTCAACCATACCCATGTTTTGTTCGACAAGCAGCACACCGATTCCTGTTTCATCGGCAATCCGAATCAAGGTCTCGCCAATCAGATCCACGATGGACGGCTGAATTCCTTCGGATGGTTCATCGAGCAACAGGATCTTTGGCGAGCCGATCAACGCACGCGCGATCGCAAGTTGCTGCTGTTCTCCGCCGCTTAACGTACCCGCCTTTTGTTGAAAGCGTGCGCCGAGCACGGGGAAATAGCCCACCACCTTGTCGAGCATTTCTGGCAGGCGGGCGCGATTCGACTGGGCACCCACTTGCAGGTTTTCGCGCACTGTCAACGCCGGGAACACCTCACGGCCCTGCGGTACATATCCCACGCCATGTCGCGCCCGCGAATACGGACGCGTATCGCCAATTTCTTCGCCGTTCAACGCGATGCTGCCGCCCATCAATGGAACGAGTCCAATCAACGCGCGCATCAGCGTGGTCTTGCCAACGCCGTTTCGTCCGATCAAAGCGACGATCTCGCCGCGCTCGACTGTCATCGATACACCGTTCAAGACCTTGCCGCCCGCGTAACCACATTCAACGCCGGAAATTTCGAGCAGAGTCGTCATTTCTTCTTGCCCAGATAAATTTCGGCGACGTCGTCGCGCGCGAGGATTTCTTCGAGCGGGCCATCGGCAAAAAGGCGGCCTGCGTGCAACACCGTCACGCGCGTTGCCACTTGCCGCACGAACGTCATGTCATGCTCGACCACCATGATGGTGAGTCCGCGCTCGCGCAAGCCCATGATCAGCTCGCCGGTTGCGTGCGTTTCTTCGGCCGACATGCCGGCAACGGGTTCATCGAGGAAAAGAAGTTTTGGCTTGAGCGACACGGCCATCGCAATCTCGAGCCACTGCTTTTTGCCGTGAGAGAGGTTGCCTGCGAGTACATGTTCTTCCTCATCCAGCAAGAATTGATGAAGCAGTTGCTCGAGCGACTCGACGCGATCATCTTTCGCCCGATGCAAACCGAGCTGCAAATGCTGGCGCACAGTGAGTTCCGGAAAAATGCCTGGAATCTGGAACTTGATGCTCATCCCCATGCGGATTCGTTCATGCGGCAGCACATGATTCAGATCGCGGCCGAGAAACGAAACAGACCCGGCGCTCGGACGATGCTCACCTGTTATGAGCTTGAAGAAGGTACTTTTCCCTGCACCGTTCGGTCCGATCACGCATCGGATCTCGCCTTCACCGATTGCAAAGTCGATGCCGTTGATCACGTGCGCCCCGCCGAAATGCTTCGCGAGCGCGTGGGTCTCAAGTAAGGTCGTGCTCACGGTTCGCTCCTCGTGCGTGCTTTGAACGAGCGCGGTGAAGGTGTCTTGCGCACGGCGCCGCGCCGCACAAGCTTTGCTATCAAAGGCAGCAAACCGTCAGGCGCCACCAGCACCACGAACAGCAGGATGGCGCCCATCAGGATCAGCGCGTACTGGCTTCCATAAATAGCCAGCCATTGCGAGAGCCACACCAGCAGCGCCGTGCCAATGATCGCGCCGCCTATGCTCCGGCGTCCCGCGGTTGCGACCCAGATGATCGGCATGGCGGCCGACGTCAGCCCCATTGCAGACGGCGTGATGTACGAACCCCAGATTGTATAAAGCGCACCCGAGAGGCCGCCGAGTGCACAGCCGAACACGAAGATCAGAAGTTGATGCCGGCGGATATCCACGCCCAGCATTTCGGCGCGCTGCGGATTTTCACGGATGGCGACAAGCGTCAACCCGAATGGCGAATCAAGCAGTCGCCGGGTGATCCCATAGACAAGTGCCAGCAGCACGACGACCAGATAGTAGAAGCGGGTATTTTCCAGCGTCACTTCGCCGCCAATCCAGGGAATCGATAACGGCGGCATGCCGGACATGCCGTTGTAACCATTGAGCCGAGCTTCGCCAATGGCCCATTGCGGTCCCGCCGTTTGCGCCATGAACGTTTCCAGCACGAGCGTCACTGAAAGCGTCACGATCCCGATAAACACGCCCTTGATCTTGCCGTAGAAGATCATGTACCCAAGGAGCGCCGCGACGACCACGCTCACCGCGAGCCCGATCAGCAGTCCGCTCCACGACGATACCCAGCCATCGCCCAGATTGATCGTGACGATTCCGTACGTATAGCCGGACAGACCGAAAAACGCGGTTTGCCCGAAGGACAGAATACCGCCCTGGCCCCACATCGCGGCAAGCCCTATTGCGGAAAACGACCAGACGAGGCAATAGGCAAAGTTGCCGCTCGCGGTGCTGTCGACGACCAGCGGCAAACACAACGCCAGCAGCCACGGCGCGAGCCGGATTGCTATTGGAATGAATCGTCGCACAGGCGGATTGGAAGTTGATTGATTCATCGGCAATTCCTAGCGTGCGCGGCTGAACAGATTGCCGAGGCCCTGCGGCATCAGGCGGATCACGACGATCACTGTCAGCAGCAAGCCGATTTGTCCGAACAGTTGCCCGTACGATGCAGTCAACGCGGTTTGAATGACCGCGAGCGCAGCGGCGGCCGGCGTTGTTCCGGCAATCACATTAGCGCCACCCACGACTACCGATACAAACGCCTGCACGATGAAGTTCGTGCCCATCGTCGGAACCGCGGTCATTGTTGGTGCATACAAAGCGCCGGTTAGCCCTGCAAGTCCGGCGCCGAGAGCAAATGTCAGCGTATAAAGCCTGTCGGTTCGCAGCCCCAGCGATTGAGCCATGTTCGCGTTTTGGATCGTTGCTCGCGCACACACGCCGTAGTTGCTTTTGAAAAACAGCAGATATAGCAAGCCGAGAACAACAAGCGCGATGACGGGCAGCACCGCACGATATGTGGAGAACGAATACTCCCCGAGACTGAACGAACCAAAAGGCGTGCTGATCCCTTCCATCGACGGGCCCGCAACCAGCAGCATGGTCTGTTGCACGATCAGGCTGATTGCCCAGGTCGCCACGACCGAATCGTAGAGCCGGTTATAGAGGTGACGTATCACCAGCCGCTCGATAGCAACCCCCGCGATGGCCGCCGCCAGCGCGCCAAGCAACATGGCAACGGGCAAAGGCACGCCACGCTTCGCGCAGATGATGGTCACGTAAGCGCCGCACATGATGAACTCGCCATGCGCGAGGTTGATGATGCCCATCATGCCGAAAATGACGGCCAGCCCGAGCGCGGCAAGCACGAGGTAGGCGAAGTTATCGCCAAACTGATAGATGACCGAATACAGTGCGGAGAGTGCTGTCATCGCGGGGATCTCGTTGAAGCTCGTGGATTAGCGCGATCGCCGTCAGAAGCGGTGGGCGATCACGCCATCACATCAGGACTTGGGCAGGCTCGACGGCGTGTACTGACGATGATCCGGCTTCACCGGAAGATTGCATCCAACTTGTCCGAGCCAATACGGTTGAACGTCGTTCCATACCTTCGGAATCTCGACCGAGTGATCTTCCTTTACGTGCACGAGGTAAATTGTGTGGCTCAGGTGATGGCTCTTCGGGTCGATGCATACCTTCCCTGAAGGTCCATCCGTGCAAATGCCGCCGCCATCCAGCGCCTTCTCGACCGCCTCCTGATTGGTCGACTTCGCCTTCTCCACAGCTTCTTTGTACAAGTACACCGCGTCGTAGGCGTTCGCGGCTTCCTGGTTGATGTAGGGCTCGTTCGGATACTTTGCATGGAAGCGTTTCTTGAAGTCGTTGCTTGCCGGCGAATCGACTTCTTCCACATAGTTCGCTGTCACGAACATGTCCTTCAGCGCAGGCGCCTTGAAGCGTTTGTGCTCATACGCCTGACCGACGTTCACGGAACTTCCCATCGGCAGATTCAAGTGAGCGGATGCCTGCTGCTCGTAATAGGACGCCTGATTTGCGCCGACCAGCAAGGTCATCACGAAGTCCGGCTTGGCCTTCTGGATGTTCTGAATCGTTTGTCCGAACTGCGAGACGCTGAGCGGAATGAACTCTTCGCCGACCATGGTCCCGCCGTTTTCCTTAACGATGTTGCGGACCCATTCCGCCGATATCTGGCCGAAGTTATAGTCAGCCGCGATCGTATAAACCTTCTTGCCGTACTTCTGCATCATCCATGGAATCAACGTCGAGAATTGCTGTTCGGGAACGGCTCCAGTCACGAATACATTCGAGTCACATACGCCGCCTTCGTACTGGTTGTTGTACCAGTACAGCTGATGCGCACGGTCCATGATCGGCCGGATCGCCTCACGTGAGGCGCTCGAAAAGCCGCCGAAGATCACGTCGGCCTTGTCGGTCTGAATCAGGCGACGCGACAATTCCTGGAACTTGGTGTTGTCCGATTGCGTGTCGTAGGCAATCAGCTTGATCGGCCGTCCCATGATGCCGCCTTTCGCGTTGATCTCGTCCACGGCCAATTCGGTCGCGTGGATTTTCGGAATGGTGGCCAACGCGAAATTTCCCGATGCGTCTTCGAGCAACCCAAGCTTGATGGGGTCCGCTGCAATTGCGACTGCGGAAGAACAGGCAAGCGCGACCACAGCGGCCATGCGCAACCAGGATGACTTGTCAGCCAGCATGCGTTATCTCCTTGGGTTCATTCGATCAAAAAAAAAGACGAAAAAAAGCCCTCCGACGAACCAGGGTTCGTTGAAGGGCTTCGGTGCCATGTCCTCGTGCCGGCATCGTTGGCGACATGAGGAATCTTGCAGTAATCTTAGGACGCCAAAAAACGCGGTGTCAATGCTCTTTGCTTCTGGAGCCGCAAATTCACTCCAAAGCTAAAGCGTTCAAACGTTGCGCAAGAGCGTATTCCATTCGGGCGAATCGATCACGGAACGCGCGCGCATAAATTTCCACGCACCATATTTGAAGTAATCGAAGTCGAGCGTCGATATTTCGTTCTGAAGCATGGACCAGGTCGCCCATTTCAAATCAGCAAGCGCCTTGTGCACGGTCACACGCGCCATATTCGCTTCGCTCACGCTACCAAAATAGGACTCGACCATTTCCTCTTCCACCTCGCGCGTGAAAAACATCTCGCCGCTCAACGCACCGAGATCGTAGCAACGGTCATTGTTCGATGCGTACTCGTAGTCGATCAACAGAACGGTCCCGGCTTCATCGCGGAGAAAATTTCCGGGCATGGGATCATTGAAACACGCGACGATATCCAGCCCTGACGCTTCAAGCGCTGCGCGTGCGCGAAGGTATTCGGCGTGCAGGCGCGAGAAATCGTCGGGAAGTTTGCCACCAGCCTGACGCACCTGTTCCACATGTTCATCGATCAGATTGAAGATGGTCTTGGTCAGCGGCAACAAGGGCGATGCGTGCAACGCGCGATATACCGACACAATGGAAGCGCGAACCGGCGCATCGAGAAAATCGCGGTTCGAGCAGGTCGCGCGCCCTTCCACGAAGTCGTTGATCTCCACGCCCAGTTCCGCGGCATAGTCGTACAGGCGCGGGCCAATGCCGATAGTCTCCGCTTGCTTGCTTGCCGCGAACGCCACTTTCCGGTCGATGAACTGCTCCGTTCCGCGGCCCGGCACCTTGACGAAGTAGCTGCTCGATTCGCCGTCCAGCCAGACCCGCCAGTTGCTGTTGCTGATCCCGCCGGGAACGGGTGCGTATTGCATCGCGCGGCCGCGCCAGGGCTGGACGCTGCGCAATACGGTTTCGATTTCGCGTTCGGCGTCGCTTGAGGCCGTACCCAGCATTTTTGCCTGCATCGTCATTGCCCCTTTTCAGATCAGCGTGAGCAAGTGATCGATATCCATGCGCGATGCCGCCATCGAGCAGCGCAGCAAACGCCATTGCGCGTATTTCAGGAACTCGATCTGCCGGCGCGGCGACGTTGCGTTCATCTTCAATCCCCATAAGCCCCAGCGCAGGTCGTCGGCGAAAGCGTAGCAACGGGTTCGCGCAAGCGCGGCGTCTGACACGTTGCCGTTCGCCATTTCCAGCGCTGCCGGCCACGTCGAAAGCTCGGGCAGCACTTCGTTCAGCGTCACGGCGATATCGAATGCGGGGTCGGTGTTGGCGGCTTCATCGAAATCGACGAGTAACAGCGCGCCATTCGGGTCATCGCCATGCAGCATCACGTTCGATGTCACGCCGTCCGCATGACATGGGCGTGTATCGATACCCGACGCGTTGATTGCAGCGCTCATGCGCGACGCGGTCGCGACCAGTGCCGCGATGTCGGCCGTCAGTGTCATGGATGCGGCGAGTCGCCCGATGCGATCGAACACGTTCGAATCACGTTCGAACGGAGGGAGCGCATGGATTGCGCGCTTAGCCGCGAGCAGCTTTTCGAGGGTCACGGGCACGGCAAGATCGTCGAGATGTGCGGTGCGCCAGGTGTCGTCGAGCAGATCGAACGCGGTTAATCCGAACGATTCACTCAGATGACGCGGGGTCGCCGTAAGACCGATTATGGCCACGGCCGCCGCCGCGCGATACGACGCGCCAACGTCCACCGCCTCGGCCAGATCGTGGTGCGCAATCTTGACGAAGAACGACGGCGGCGCGCCATCGATACCCAGGCGAAAGCACTCGCTCGATACACCTCGATGCATCGGCGACATGACCGGCGTCAGCGCGGCTTCGCAGTCGATCTGTGCAGTTGCCCAGGCATCGACTGAACGGATCGCAGCATTCACATCGGGCGAAAGTGCCATGACTTCACGCTCCCCTCGCCGCTGCGACCGGATCACCGCCCGACTGACACAGGCGGTTCGCCACGCGCAGCAATACGGTCATGCCCGTATCGAGATCGTCCGAGTGCGTGTCTTCGTTTTCGTTATGCGCTATCCCGCCTACGCTCGGAACGAACACCAGCCCGGTTGGACAGGTATCGAGCAAGCTGAGCGCATCGTGACCAGACACGGTATCGATTTCCCGGCTGCGCACGCCCGCTTCCAATGCGCACAGTCTCACGAGTTCGCCCACGGCCGGCGGCAGCACGCGAATCGGCCGGCTAGTTCGATTGCCGATCTGAGCCGTGACGTTGGCACGCTTCGCGGCGCTGTCGATTGCCTGCATCGCGATGATTTCAGCTTCGTGAAGAATGCTGTTGTCGAGCGCGCGCAGTTCAATGGACAAGTCCGTTTGCGACGGCACGACATTGGGCGAGTTGGGCTGCACAACGAGCCTTCCAACCGACGTATGAATCCGGTCCGGCCACTTGTCTGCAATTGCCCGCACGTCGCAGATCAACTGCGCCGCAGCAAACAAGGCATCGCGGCGCGAACCCATTTTCGCGGGCCCGGTATGCGCCTGTTCACCCTTGAAAGACACGTCGATTTTCGCCGCACCCCAATTGCGTGTGACGATGCCGATAGGCACATCGTCTGCTTCAAGCAACGCGCCCTGCTCCACGTGCAGTTCGACGTAGCAGGATGGCGCGCGAGGCGGCGTATCCGTGCCACGATACCCAATCGCATCGAGAGCGTTGGAGAGCGTCACGCCGTCGTCATCACGGCTCGCGAGCGCATCGTCCATGCTTATCTTGCCAACGAACGTCCCGCTGCCGAGGAGGCTCGGACGAAACCGCGCGCCTTCTTCGTTGGTCCAGTTCACCGCGCAAAAGTCGCTGTCGAACGATACCCCTGCGCGTTTTGCAAGCATCAGCCGGCGTCCTGCTTCGAGTGCCGCAAGCACGCCGAGCACACCGTCAAAGCGGCCGCCGCGCGGTTGGCTATCAAGGTGCGATCCCATCATCACGAGCGGTGCATCGCCTCGATCTGCAAGACGGAAGATGCCGAACTGATTGCCGACGCCATCGGTCGAAACTTCGGCGCCCGCTTCGCGCAACAGCGCCGCGTACGCATCGCGTGCTTCGCCGTCTGCCGCGCTTGCGCACAGGCGCGTCACGCCACCGGTTGCAAGACCGCCGAAGCGCGCGAACCGCGCAAGCAAGCTTGCGAGCTTGCCGGTTTCGGATGCATCAGGGATGGATGATTTCGATGTCATGCTCAGCAAATATTTCCTTGAATGGCGCGGGTGGCGCACGGTCGCAGACCACCGTCACTTTTTCCGTGATCGGAAAAGTGTTGAGGTACGCCTCGCGACCGAATTTGTCGATGTCTGCCAGGATCACCGACAAGCGCGTCTGCAACTTCAGCACGCCGCGCAGGTTTGATTCGTGTTCTTCGTAATCCATCCAGCCGTGATTCAGGTCGCAGGCGGCGATCCCCATGAACGCGGCATCGTAGAAAAAACGTCGTGCATAAGAGAGCGTCTCGTAGCCTACCAATGCGTTGTCCTTGCCGCGCAGCATGCCCGGCGTCAGGTTCACACGGGTCACGCTCGTGCCCAGCAGCAAGGCAATATCGATAGAGTTCGTGGTCACCGTCACGTTGCGCCCGACCAGCCGGCGCGCGAACGCAACCGTGGTCGTTCCCGAGTCGATGAACACCGACATGCCGTCTTCCACCAGGGACAGGGCGAGCTCCGCGACACGCGCCTTGCCGCGCACGTTGACCTTGCCGCGCTCGGTCACGGGACGTTCGACGTCAAGACGTGGCGGCACCGCCCCGCCGTAGATGCGCCGCAACATGCCGCTCTGCTCCAGTTCCTTCAGGTCGCGGCGGATGGTTTCCTCAGAAACGCTCAAGAGCTGCGCGAGGGGCGTTACCGAAACGCGCCCGTTGTCGCGAAGCCGGGTCAAGATCTCCTGATATCTGTGCTCGGACATAACGTGTTGTGTTCCTGCTCTTTTACGATGGCAGCCGTCCTTGTCTTCAGGTCTCCAGGACGGGCGTTCGCCGATGACGTCCGGCGGTTTCGTAATCGTATGCCATCGCGAGGAGCGCAGGCTCGCTCCATCGGCGGCCGACAAAAATCAGGTTGAACGGAGAGCCCGATTCGTAATATCCGGCCGGCAGCGTAACGCCCGGCAAACCAGCGATGTTGATTTCGCAAACAGTCGTTTCGTGCAGCGTTTCCGTGCCTTCGCGAGGTGGCAAAGCATCGCGCAGTTGCGGGAACACGAGGCCGTCGAGCGCGTGCTTCGTCATGACTTCTTCGAAGATCGAAAGATATGTTTCACGCAGCGCATAGAACGTGCCGATCACCGGCGGCGCAGCCGCGTCGCGCAAATTCGCTTCCATGTCGGGGAGCGACGACATGTACGTCAGCACGCCAGCCGGACCAAATGGATCTTCGGCGCGGGTTGCATCGACGAAATCCGTCCATGTCTTGATCGTGTTGCCCGGACCAAGACGCTCCAAATACTTCTGCATGTCGTACGGGAGGCTTTCCATGCCGCGCGCATCGAAGTGATCCGATCCCGGCGCGGGCTTGCCGAGCGCCGCGAAACCGCTGCCCGCGAAGGGGTCTGCGATCAGAATCGCGCCACGCGCTTCGAGCTCTTTTTGCGCGCGTTCATAAAGCGCGATGGTTTCCGCCGATAAAGCCCGGTCGCGCCAGCCCGGACCGTAAAGCCCGAGCCGCTTGCCCTTGAGCGCGTCGTCACGCAAGCCCGCCGCGTAACCACCAGGCGGCTTCATGCCGACGCCCGCTACGGTCTTCAGGTCTTCTTCGGAGAAACCCGCAAGCGCGTCGAGCGTCAACGCGGCGTCGCGTACACATCGCGCGATGGGGCCGACAACGTCACGCGTGCTGCCTGCAAGCGGCATCACGCCCGCATTGGGAACGAGTGCGAAGGTTGGCTTGATGCCGACCAGCGCCTGCGCCGATGCCGGATTCTGGATCGAGCCACCGGTCTCCTCTGCGAGACCGAGGACGGCCATGCTCGTGCCGACTGCCGTCGCCGTGCCTGCGCTGCTGCCGCCAGGCATGAACGATGTATCGACTGCGTTGAGCGTCGGGCCTGCCCAGCTGTCATTCGCATGCGAACCCGTTGCGCTGAGCACCGGCACGTTCGTCTTGCCGAGAATCACGCAACCGGCGGCGCGCATGCGGGCGACGACCGGCGAATCCGTGGCAGGCATCAGGTCCACGCCGCCAGTCGGGCTGTACAGCAGCGTCCAGCCAGCCGTGGTGGGGAAGCCCGCCATGTCCATGGTGTCCTTCACGACGACCGGCACGCCCGCAAGCGGTCCGAGCGCTTCGCCAGCCGCGCGGCGAGCATCGATGGCGCGGGCGTCATCGAGCGCTTCGGGGTTCAGGAAGATGATCGCGTTATAGCGCGGATTGAACTGTGCAATACGTTCAAGGAACGCCGCAGTCAGCGACTCGGACGTCAGCGCGCCGCTGGCGAATCCAGACTGAACTTGTTCGACGGTGAGTTCGGTGACATCGATGGTCGTGTTGGTCATGGAAGAATTCCAGTTTCAAGGAAGCTCAGGCAATGCCGGCGAACTCGTCGAGCATGGCCGGGTCGGTGACGATCTCGGGCGGGATCTCGCGCGTCACCGTACCCTTCTGCAAGATCAGGATGCGTTGCGACAGCGAGGCAATGAAGTTGAGGTTCTGCTCGACCAGCAAGATCGTGAGGCTGCGCTGCTCGGCAACACTCTTCAATGTGTCGATGATTTCATCGATGATCGACGGCTGGATCCCTTCCGTGGGTTCATCGAGCAATACGATTTTTGGGCCGCCGCAGAGGCACCGCGCGAGCGCCAGCAGTTGTTGCTCACCGCCGGAGAGCGCGCCGCCCGGACGGTCCAGATAGGCCTTCAGGCGTGGAAACAGTTCGAGAATTTCCGCGATTGTCTCCGCTTCGCCGCGCTTGGACAGCAGACATCCTACGCGCAGGTTTTCCATTACGCTCAGCGTGGGAAATATCTCGCGCCCTTGGGGTACGTAGCCAATTCCCGCTTTGGCGCGCGCTGTCGCGCTGTAATGCGTAATGTCCACGCCGTTGAAGCGCACGGTTCCGGAAGTGGTCGGTAAATGCCCTGTCAACGTGCGCAGCAGCGTGGTTTTGCCCATGCCGTTGTGGCCCAGAATCCCCACGCGCTCGCCGGCCTTCACCGAGAAATTGACCTGATTGAGAATCGGGATGCGCCCATAACCGGAGCACAACTGCGTTGCCTCGAAAAGCACCGTGCCTGCTATATCGCTGCTCATGCCGCACGCCTCCCGAGATACACATCTTTCACGCGCTGGTCGGACAAGACCGTATCCACCGATCCTTCCACCAGCACCGCGCCCTGCGAGAAAACAGTCACCGTACGTGCGATCATGCGAATGAACTGCATGTCGTGTTCCACCACGACCAGCGCCTGCGTCTTGTTGATCTCCTGGATCAGCTCCGCCGTGCGATGCACTTCTTCGTGGTTCATGCCGGCGGCGGGTTCATCGAGCAGTATCAGTTCGGGTTCCTGAGCAAGCACCGTTGCTATTTCCACCCATTGGCGCTGACCGTGTGCGAGCTGGCCGACGATCCGGTCGGCAATGCCATCGAGCTTGAGCCGCGTCAGGGTTTCATCCACGATACGGCGCGCATGCGCCAGCGACTTGCGCCGCCCCGCGCCAATGAACACGTTCTCGCGCACGCTGAGTCCGTTGAACACATTCGGCACTTGCGTCTTGATACCCACGCCCAATCGCGCGATCTGATGCGGGTTGCTGCCCGTAACATCGTGGCTGCGAAAATGGATACTGCCTTCAGTCGGCTTCAACTGACCGGTCAGCATCTTGAAGAAGGTGCTTTTGCCCGCGCCGTTCGGACCGATCAGGCAGCGCAACTCGACTTCGCGCAAGGTGAAATCAACCGCGCGTACGGCAGTCACGCCGCCAAAGCGCATGGTGACGTTCTGGGCCTGAAGAAGCGGAGGAAGAGCGTTCATCAGTGCGACTCCGGCTTGGCGGTGGCGGACGAAGCGGACGGTGAGCCCGCGCCACCTTTCGACGGCGAACTCAATCGCATCAACAACGAACGCGCGACAGGCACGACGCCTTGCGGCACCAGCAGCACGAACGCGACGAGCACAATGCCGAGGCCCAGGCTTGGATCGATGACATGCTGCGTTCCTGCCACGTTGATCAGACACTGGATTGCGACAGCGCCGAGTATCGGTCCAATCAACGTACCCAGGCCACCGATCAACACCGAGATGATGACCTGCGCCGACATGGTGAGCGCGAACACAGTCGGGCTGATGAAACCGCCCCAGTTCGCGAAGATGCAGCCAGCCGCGCCGGCAATACCCGCGCCGACCACGAACGACATCAGCTTGTACATGCGCGGGTCGTAACCAATCAGCATGGCGCGCGTTTCGTTCTCGCGGATAGCGACCACGACCCGTCCGAAACGCGATGCAAGGATCCACTTCAACAACCCATACACCACGATCAACGCGCCCATTGCGACGTACCAGACACCGATCTGGTCGAACTGCTCGTCCGGTTTTCCGGGCGGTGCAAACACGGGGATTGCAGGAATGCCGTTGAACCCGCCAAGCACCGCCTCGCCAATGTGGTACTGACTGCCCGAGGTCGAGTTCATCAGTTCGAACAGGATCACCGACACAGTCAGCGTGATCACGCCAATGTATGCATCGGAGATACGGCCATAGAACATGAAGTAGCCGAGCAACGCCGCGAACAACATGGGCGCGACAATCGATAACGCCGCGGCCAGCGTGGTATCGCCGAAATTGATCGCGGCAATGGCATACGTGTAGGCGCCAATGCCAAGAAACGCGGCCTGCCCGAACGACAGAATGCCCGCATAACCCCACACGAAACCCTGGCTCAATCCGTAGATGGCCATGCCCGCGAACAGCGTCGCCTGCATCACGCCGAACGCGCTGATGGTTCGCGGCAGCGCGAACATGACGACGAGGCAAATCGCGATGACCGCAGCCGTGCCGCCCAAAAAGGATCCTGAACGAAGCGATTTCATGAGCTGCGCCTGAGGAAACGTCCGGTGATGCCCTGCGGCAGGATGCGGATCAGCAAGACCGCCGAAGCAAGCAGCGCGATATCGCCGATAACCGGCGTAGACAGAAACGAGACGATTTCGTTGATGAAGCCGAAAAGCCCCGCCGCAAGCCCCGTCCCCGCGATGATCGCAGGCCCGCCGCCCAACACGGTAATGAACGCCTTTGCGATGTACGCGCCGCCCATGCCTGGCGATACGCCCGAGATCGGCGACAGCACGCCGCCCGCAAGACCGGCGAGCGCCGCGCCGAGTGAGAACGTCGCCATGTAGACCGCCGACGGCCTGACGCCAAGAGACGCGGACATCGCCGGATTCTGCATGGTCGCGCGCAGGATCAGGCCGAAGCGCGTGCGGCGCAAGAGCACCAGCAAGGCGGCGAGCACGACCAGCGCAATGCCGATGATGACCAGGCTATACGCGCTCGCGTAGTACTGCCCGATCGAAAAGCTGCCGACCGGCATCTGCACCGACTTCACGACGTTGCCGAAGATGGACGTGATCAGGCCGATGAGACCCAGGCTGATGCCCCATGTGGCGAGCATCGTGTCCATCATGCGGCCGTAGAGAAAGCGGATGATGGTGCGCTCCAGGATCAGGCCGACGAGACCGACCACGATGGGCGGAAGAATCAGCATCGACACCCAGATGTTGACGCCCGCTGTGCTGGCGGTCACGGCCGTGTAAGCGCCGAGCATCATGAACTCGCCGTGCGCGAGATTGATGATGCGCATCATGCCGTAGATGACGCCGAGGCCGATTGTGATGAGCACGAGCGTGGCGACGCCGGTCAGCACGTTGAAGGCAAGTAGCCCGGTTAGATCCATGGATTGCGCCTCCTCAGGCCGGCGTGAACTGCTTGTTCGTGCGCGGTGACTTGATGAGATCGCACGCGCCGCCGGTATCGGACGGAAACTGGTTCGGGAAGGTCTGCAGGATGTCCCACACCTCGTCTTTCGGCCGCGCAAGATAAGCGTTGCGAATGGTGTGATGTGTCGCCGGGTCCATCTTGACTGTGCCCGATGGTCCTTCAATCGTGATGCCAGTCTCGAGCGCCGTCACGACCTTCGCCTGCTCCACCGACCCCGCTTTCTTCACCGCCTCCGCCCACAGCATGATGCCTTCGTAGGTGGCGGTGTCGAGCTCGCCGAGGTCCGTCAGGCCGGGCCCGTACTTCGCCTGCATGCCCTTGACGAAGGCATTTGCGTTTGGCGTGTTGAGGTTGTTGTAGAACCCGAAGCACGTGATGATGCCGTCGGTGGTTGCAGCGTCCATGGTCGTGAGTTCATCGCCGAGACCGAACACGGTCGCGCCCACCGGGATCTTCGATTTCATTCCCGCCGCCGCCCATTGCCGATAAAACCCAACATGGTTCCCACCGACCAGCGCCGACAGGACCATGTCCGGCTTCGCTTCCTGGATGCGGCTGATCGTGGAGGAGAAGTTGGTCACGTCGAGTGGGAAGAAGTCCGTATTGACCACGGTGCCGCCCGCCGCCTTCACGAACTTCGTCATCCAGCTCGCCGTGATGTGGCCATAGTTATAGTCGGCCGCGACGATGTACACCTTCTTGCCCCAGTTCTTCATCGCATATTCGACGATGTGGTCCACCGTCTGCGCAGGCGTCGTGCCGGTGCAGAACACGTTGCGGTCGCATACGCCGCCTTCGTATTGCGTGTTGTAGAAGTAGAGGGTCTTGCTGCGGTCGAAGATTGGCCGGATGGCTTCGCGCGAAGCCGACGTGATGCCGCCCTGGATCACATCGACCTTGTCCTGCAGCACCAGTTGCTGCGCGTATTGCGTGTAGAGCTGGATGCTGCTTTGCGTGTCGTAGGCAATCAGCTTCACTGGCCGCCCGAGAAGGCCGCCCTTGTCGTTGATCTGCCCGACGGCGAATTCGGTTGCCTGGATCATGCGCCGGCCCTCGAGGCCGAGCGCGCCGGTTCCGTCGAGCAGGCTTCCCAGCTTGATCGGCTCAGCCGCCGATGCGTTGCGGGTGACGTACGGCCCCACCAGTGCACCTACGGCGGCCGCCGCTCCAAATTTCAACGCTTTACGACGAGATCCGGATTCCATAGTCATCGATTCGCTCCGCATGCGATTGTGTTTGATTTGCCCGGTTTCAGTGTAGGCAAACAAAATTCCGCAAGATATTTATCAAAATAATCAAAACATCGGGCAAATCGGGCATGACCGGACAAAATTAAAGGCGCTAGGGAAGCGCCTTTGTTCGATGCAAGGAGTTATAGACCGCGACGCTTGGCTGCTACTTCCGCTCGGTTTCGAGCACCGCATCGGCGCTCGCAAGAAAGCCCCTGATCAGGCGCCCGCGCGGCGACGCCCGGTGCCACAGCACGCCGAATCGACGTGGTTCCGTGCGAACCGGCAGCGGGAGCTTCACAACGTTCAACTGGGTCATCAACGGCGAGACGATATCCGGCACGAGCGATACACCGAGTCCTCGGTCGACCATCATCGCGATCGCCATCAACGAGTTCAGTTCGAACAATTCACGCGGCGCGATCTTCGCCGCGCGCAGGTATTGATCGGCCTGCTTGCCGCCGCCGAGCGAGCGGTCGTATCGAATGAAAGGCTCGCGCGCCAGCAGTTCGTGAGCGTCGTGCGCGGCGAAACGCGACGGTGCAAGCACGACAATCGGTTCTTCGCGCAGAAGATGCCATTCATACGCCTTCGGCAATGCGAAGGCAGGGTGCAGGCAGACGGCGACATCTACATCTCCGCGTTGGAGCGCCTCGTAGAGTTCCATCGACGTCCCCGCGCGAATCAGCACGTTCGCCTGGGGAAACAGCGCCGCGAAGCCGGCCAGCACTTCGGGCACGAGGCTCAGGAGCGCGGTTGTAATCGTGCCGATCCGCAATTCGCCCGCCGCATCGCCTTCGAGCGCAAACGCCCTGAGTTCCGCAAACTCGCGTACCAGTCCGCGCGCACGTTCAATCACGCGATGCCCGGCTTCGGTCGGCACGACGGTGCGCCCCGAGCGCACCAATAGCTCCGCGCCAAGCTCCCGCTCGAGCGCCTGGACCTGTTGCGCAATTGCCGCCGGCGTCACGCCGATACGGCGCGCGGCTTCCGCCATCGAACCGTTGTCGACGACCAGCAAGAAATTGGCGAGAAAAGTGACGTCCATGAAGGTAGTTTATGCATCTTTTGAAGATAGGTCCGGATAGTTTATCTAAATCCAGCCGCGGCCTAGACTGACGTTCAGCAAACAAATCCGGAAAGCGCAGCCATGAGAAGCAAACTGTTCGTGCCGGCCTCGCGCCCCGAGTTGTTCACAAAGGCATTCGCGAGCGCCGCCGATGCCTTGTCTTTCGACCTGGAAGATTCCGTCGCCGCCGAGCGAAAACCCCAAGCTCGCGCGGAACTGCGCGAACTGCTGCGCTCAGATCTGATCGCCGAAAAGCAGAAGGTGCTGATCGTGCGCGTCAACGCACTCGACACGCCGCATTTCACCGAAGATATCAACGCCGTCGCACAACGCGGCCTCGACCTGATCAATCTGCCGAAACCCGAATCCGCCGCCGATGTGCACGCCGCCGTGGCTGCGCTCGAACGCGCCGAAGCGGCGAATGGTGTCACCACGCCGATCCGGCTGCTGCTCAACATCGAATCGCCGAAAGCGTTTCGTCTCGCGGCCGAACTCGCTGCTGCGCATCCGCGCGTCGCGGGCTTGCAACTCGGTCTTGGCGACCTGTTCGAGCCGCTCGGCATCGCCCGGCGCGAACAGGCTGCGATCCAGCAGGCCATGTTCACGCTGCGTGTCGCGGCCGGCGAAGCGGGCGTATTTGCTTACGACTCGGCTTTTGCCAACATCAAGGACGAAGCGGGTTTTCGTGCCGAGGCGCAACTTGCGAAGTCGCTGGGTTTTCTCGGCAAGAGTTGTATTCACCCGAGCCAGATCGCCCTTGCAAACGAAGTCTTCCGCCCGTCCGACGACGAGATCGCCCACGCGCTGCGTGTTGTCGAAGCGGCCCACGAAGCCGATGCAAACGGCATAGGCGCGTATGTGGTGGACGGCAAGATGATCGACCCGCCATTCGTCGAACGGGCGCGTGCGCTGGTGCGCGACGCCACCCGCCTCGGGCTGCTGGACGGCCGTTGAACTCCCGCCAGGCGGCCGGTGCCTGCACGCCACTCGCTTGTCCCCAGTCCGATATCGATGGAGCACATCATGGAACGTCCGTCCCACCCCACCGAAAGCAGTGCAACGGGTCCGCTGGCAGGGATTCGCGTGCTGGACCTGAGCGCGTATATTGCCGGTCCATACGGCTGCACGCTGCTCGCCGACCAGGGCGCTGACGTCATCAAGATCGAGCCGCCCACCGGTGACAACCTGCGCAAATATCCGTCCACGCTCGAAGCCGAAAGCCGCGCTTTTCTCGGCGTGAATCGAGGCAAACGTGGTCTGGTGCTGGATCTGAAACAGCGTGAAGCCCTCGACGTGCTGATGCAGCTCGTCAAAACCGCCGACGTGCTCGTTCATAACTTCCGGCCCAGCGTACCAGCACGCCTGGGCATTGCTTACGAACAGCTTCGCGAGGTCAACCCGCGCCTGATCTATTGCGCGGTCACGGGTTATGGCGAAACGGGTCCGAACAAGGACAAGGCCGGCTACGACCAGGTACTGCAGACCATGAGCGGCATGTGCACCCTGCAAGGCAAGCGTGACGGACCGCCGGAGATCATCTACGGTTCGGTCGTCGACTATTACGCGGCGGCGCTGGTTGCGGCGGGCGTCTCATCCGCGTTGTTCGAACGCGAGCGCAACGGCGCGGGACAGTATGTCGGCGTATCGCTCCTGCGCAGCGCGCTCACCATGCAGTCCGCACGGATGATCTGGGCCGAAGGTGAACCGAAGGATGTGGGCCGTGACATGCGTTCAGGCGGCATCACGGGCATTCATCCGACCCGCGAAGGCTACTTGTATATATCCGCGAACACGCCGCATTTTTGGCAGGCACTATGTGAAAAGACAGGTCTCGGCGCGCTCGCAAGCAACGAGCGTTACGACTCTGTTCGCAAACGCGCGCTGCATCGCGATGAGATCGTGTCGCAACTTCGCGCGGCGCTTGCGGCGCGCAGTGCGCTCGAATGGGAAGCGCTGTTCGGCGACGCCGTGCCATGCTCGGCTGCGCGCAGCATCGAAGATATGTTCGATGACCCGCAGGTGCTTGCAGAAGACATGATCACGAACTACGAATATCCGGGCGTGGGGCATTACCGTGGTTTCCGTCAGCCAATCCGGTTCGGCGACTCCGCGGGCCCTGCCCCAATTGCTGCGCCCGCATTCGGGCAGCACTCGGACGCCGTGCTGCGGGACGCCGGCTGGAGCGACGACGAGATCGTCAACCTGCGAGCGAAACGCGCGGTGCTGTAAACAAGCATTCGATGGCGCGTGAATGCGGCGCGAATACAAAACGGAGACGACGATGAGCACGCAACAGTGCAATGACAACGACCCGCTGCCACGGAGCCAGGCGCCGGCAGATGCGTGCGATTCGCACATGCACATCTACGACCGCCGCTTCCTCGCGGACAATGCAAGTGGGGCCAACTTCCCCGAGCACGCGACTGTCACGGACTACATCGCCGTGCAGCACAGGACCGGCACGCAGCGCACGGTGGTCGTCACGCCGCGCAATTTCGGCACCGACAACAGCGTCACGCTCGACGCAATTCAGCAACTCGGCCGTGACCGGACGCGCGGCGTCGCGGTGCTGACACCTGACGTCACGGATCAGCAACTCGCCGCGCTTCATGACGGCGGAATTCGCGGCATCCGCTTCACGCTATACACCCCTGCGCACGCGGCCGTCACGTTCGAGATGGTCGAGCCGCTCGCGCAACGCATCGCGGAGCTCGGCTGGCACGTGCAATTGCATTGGACCGCGGCTCAGATCGTCGAACACCAGGCGATGCTCGCGCGCCTGCCTTCAACGATCGTGTTCGATCATCTCGCGCGTCTTCCCATGCCCGATGGCACGTCGCATCCGGCGTTCGACATCGTGCACGATCTGGCGGATTCCGGCCGCGTCTGGGTCAAGCTATCCGGACCCTATCTCGACTCGGCCGCTGGCATCGAAAAGGACTATGCGGACATCGCATCGACCGCGCACGCCTGGATCAATGCGTTGCCTGAGCGGCTCGTGTGGGGCAGCGACTGGCCGCACTCGACGGAGTCACGCAAGCCCGACGACGTGCGGCTCTTTGATCTGCTCGGCGTCTGGACCGGTGACGACGCAATTCGCGACCGCATCCTGGTGGAAAACGCCGCAGCGCTGTACGACTTTTCCGGCCCGGCCGCCTGAGACCCCACACAAAAGCGTGCACAGAACGCGCTACCAACAAGATTTTCGGAGACATTCGATGAAACCCGCGGCCACTCCCTCAACGGTGCGCAAGACCCGCTTTACCGAAGCAACCATCCGTTTTTTCGAACGGACCATTCCCGACCCGTTCGTTCTTGCCATCCTGATCACCGTCGTGGTCGCCGTGCTGTCGGCCGCGTTCGCGCCGCATCCGTCGGCTTCGCATTTGATCGGCGGCTGGTACAAGGGCTTTTTCGACATCCTCACCTTCGCTTTCCAGATCACGCTCATCCTTGTGACTGGCCATGCGTTCGCGCACGCGCCGCTCGTGCAGCGCATGTTCAGGACGCTGGTATCGATTGCGCGCACGCCCGTGCAAGCGGCGGCGCTGACGTTCGTACTCGTTGCCATTGCGTCGTTCTGCAACTGGGGCCTGGGTCTCGTTGTGAGCGCAATGCTCGCGCGCGAAGTGGCCAAGCGCATGCGGGTGGACTTCGCATGGATCGTGGCGGCCGGGTTCTCGGGATGGGTCGTGTGGGCCAGCGGCATTTCCAGCTCGATCGCGCTTGCACAATCCACGCCGGGCAGCTCAATGAACGTCGTGCAGAAGCTGACCGGACAGGTGCTGCCGTTCAGCACCACGGTATTTACGAGCTTCAACCTCGTGCCGACGATTATCATGCTGATCGCCATGCCATTCGTGTTCGCGTGGCTCAAGCCGTCCGATGAAGACGCGGTCGTGCTCGATACCGAAAAACATCCCGATGCGCCGGCCCGGGAACGTCCGGCCGGCAAGCTTAGTTTCGCGCGCTGGATCGAATATTCGTGGCTTGGAAGCGCCTTCATTGGCGCAGCGGGGATTGCGTTCCTGATCATTGCGCGCATTGAAAATCTGCCGTTTTCAGGCGTGAATGCGGTGATTTTCGTGATGTTCATCGGCGGCGTGATCCTGCATGGTTATCCGCTCGCCTACGCGGACGCCGTCAAGAACGCGGCGAAGCAAACCGGTTCGATGATGCTTCAGTACCCGTTGTACGGCGGGATCATGGGAATGATGGACGCGACCGGATTGCCGGACGTGATATCGCATTTCTTCATCGCCATCTCGAATGCACATACGCTGCCGTTCTGGAGCTATGTGTGCTCGGTGATCGTCACGTTCTTCATTCCGAGCGGCGGCGGTCACTGGGCCGTACAGGGGCCGTTCGTGGTGCCTGCCGCGATCGCGCTGCACGCGTCGGTACCCGCGACCACGATGGCCGTTGCCATGGGCGAACAGGTTTCCAACATGCTGCAGCCGTTCTGGGCCGCTCCCGTCGTCGCAATGGCGGGCATCGGAGTGCAACGCGTGCTTGGCTTCACCGTGATGACCTTCGTGGTGGGAGCGCTCGTATATGGCGCTGCGTTGCTGCTGCTTGTTTGACGGTCAGTGCCGTACCCGCCCGCGCCGGACACGAACGGAGACAATTCAATGAAAGCAGTCACGACGCACGATGCAACGCCCGCGACGGATTCACCGCCCCGTCGTGCAACATTGAAGGATCGCTGGTGGGCGATATTCGATGTACGCATAGGCTCATTGCCGGTGCCGGTCTACTTCGTGCTGCTCGCGGTGCTGGCGGCGATGACCCTGCGCGGCAAGCTGGCTTCCGACCTGCCGACCGGCGTTGCGCTCGTCGCGGTCGGCGGCTTCACGTGCGCGGAACTCGCGAAGCGGATTCCCTGGATTCGCCATATTGGCGCCACGTCGATCTTCGCGGCCTTCATTCCATCGATGCTCGTGTACTACAAGCTGATGCCAGCGCCGATCGTCAAAGCCGTCACTGACTTTACCAAGACATCAAATTTCCTCTATCTGTTCATAGCCGCGATCATTGTCGGCAGCGTGCTCAGCATGGACCGCGCGACCTTGATCAAGGGCTTCGTGCGCATCTTCATTCCGGTCGCGGCGGGTTCCGTTGCAGCTGCATGCGTTGGCACCGGGGTGGGCGTCGCGCTCGGCATGGACCTTCGGCACGCGCTGTTCATGGTCGTCGTCCCCATCATGGCGGGCGGCGTTGGCGAAGGTGCATTGCCGTTGTCGGCGGGCTATGCGCAGATCATGGGTGTCGATCAGGGGCCGCTGTTTGCGCAGGCGCTGTCCGCCGTGATGCTCGGCAATATTGCTGCGATCTGTTGCGCGGGCCTGTTGAACTATCTTGGCACGCGCAAGCCGCGTTGGACCGGCAATGGCCAGCTGACTGTCGCGACCCATACTGACGACGAAGCGATCCACAACGCGCCGCAGTCGTTCGAATTCGATGTGAGTTCGGTCGCTGCCGCCGGTGCGACAGCCATTGCGCTCTATTTGCTTGGCGTGCTCAGTCATCAACTATTCGACTGGCCGGCGCCGGTCGTCATGCTGATCCTGGTGGTTGCGGCGCAGCTGTTCCAGGTCGTGTCGCCGCGCGTTCGCGGTGGCGCGCGCTTCATGTATGGATTCTTCTCGACCGCTGTCACTTATCCGTTGATGTTCGCAATCAGCGTCGCAATGACGCCATGGGGTGAAATCGTGACGGCATTCCATTGGGTCAACATCGTCACTGCGGTTTCAACCGTCCTGACGCTCGTCGTGACCGGCTTTGTTGTCGGAAAGCTGGTCGGCATGTATCCGATCGAGGCCGCGATCGTCAACGCGACGCATAGCGGCTTGGGAGGCACGGGCGATGTGGCGATTCTGACCGCCGCCAACCGGATGGAACTCATGCCCTTTGCGCAGATTGCAACCCGTATTGGCGGCGCCGTCACGGTGATGCTGGCGCTAGCGGCATTCGCGCTGATTCACTGACTTTTGATCGGCGCCACTGCCGTGATTAGCATCGTCCTTTCTAGTTTTTAATAATCGGAAATAAAAAAACGCGGCCCGAAAGCCGCGTGAAGAAAGATGAAAAAGACACCCTTGTCAGAGGGTAGCTCATTTTAAAAGTTAAGCCCGCTGCCAGCCATATTCGGCATCCGGAAGAATGAATTGCGTTAATCGATAGGGAACTTATTGGCGAATTTTCATTCGCGCAAAAAACCCGCAGAGCCTTATGGCAAAAGGCTTTCAATCGACGTCGTGTGAGTGCAACAGTTCTCTCCGCTTACCGGTGCAACCTTACGATGCGCAGAATGATTTCTTCTTTGTTTACCCGCACTTAATTGTCGATGCTTTCGTTATTCCCAATTCAGGAATGCGTTATTGCTCGAGACAAAGATAAAGATTTGGAATGCCGGAATACACTGCGCAGCGAGTCGTCAATAAAACATTGGCTATCACTCGAATACGATTCTTCCGCAATGTTTCGGAGCATTACAGATCATGAAGAAAACTGTCATCGCAGCGGGCCTCATGGGCGCTTTCGCCATCACCGCTCACGCACAAAGCAGCGTCACGCTCTACGGCACACTCGACGCCGGCCTCGTCTTTGCAAACAACGAGGGCGGTCACAGCAGCTGGCAACAAGGTAGCGGTTCAGTATCGAATACCTACTTTGGCTTGCGCGGCAGCGAAGACCTCGGCGGCGGTCTGCACGCGATCTTCACGTTGGAAAGCGGCTTCAACTTGAACAACGGCGGATTCACGGAAAACAACACCGTCTTTAATCGTCAAGCCTTCGTTGGTCTGCAGAGCAACCAGTACGGCACGCTGACACTCGGCCGTCAATACGACTCGGTGGTCGACTATTTGGCGCCTCTGTCGGCTGCCGGCGGGGGCTACGGCAACAACTTGGCCGCTCACCCGTTCGATAACGACAACCTCGACAACTCGTTCTCGGTCAAGAACGCAGTGAAGTACCAGAGCGCGAACTACGGCGGCGTGAAGTTCGGCGGCCTGTATGGCTTCAGCAACGACGCCGGCCAGTTCTCAAACAACCGTGCATGGAGCGCGGGCGCTTCATATGGCAATGGTCCGTTGAGCGTCGCAGCGGCTTACCTGCAGCTGAACAACTCGGGTAGCAACAACGTCGGCGGGGCTGTATCTCAAGGCGACGGCACCGCAGCCATTGCCGCGCAGCAGCAGCGCACTTACGGCGCGGGCCTCAACTACGCTTACGGCCCAGCGAACGTTGGCCTTGTGTACACGCATACTCAACTGGATGGCATTACCGGCGTGAATGTTGGCGGTACGACACTCGCAGGTGTGGCCGGCACGAACCTGCATATGGACAACTACGAAGTGAACGGCCGCTATGCGCTGACGCCGGCCATGAGTCTTGCTGCAGCGTACACGTTCACTGACGGCAAGGTCTCGGGCTCGAACGGTTCGGGCGATCCAAAATGGCATACGGTCTCGCTACAAGGCGACTACTCGCTGAGCAAGCGTACCGACGTCTATCTCGAAGGCGTGTATCAGCATGCATCGGGTGAACTCGGCAACTTCGGTGCGAACGTTGCATCGATCAATACGCTTTCGCCGTCATCGACAGCCAATCAAACGGTGGTCGCGGTGGGCATGCGTCACCGGTTCTGAGCCTGCCTAACAGGACTGCCATCTGCCGCGCGCATGAGACGATCATGCGCGTTTTTTGGCTGGTGCGCTCCCCTTGCGATGAACCTCGCGTCATGCAAGACAAAACAATATCCCTGCGCCGAAGAATATGGCGTTTTCCAAGGAGACGTCGTGGCCAGACCGTTAGTTGATTTTTTGGTTGTCCGCAGCTTTTCCTGTGGCCTCTGCTACTCAGCCTTGATGCTCCATCGCGGATAGTATTTCGCCACAACCGGACCGCTCGTCGATAACGCGTGGCAGCGGTTCAACTGAAACGGCTGCTTGACGTCCTGCTGTTCACGCGCACGGCGATTGGCCATCGTCTGGAATGCGAGCGTCGCGAGGATGCCGATCATGTCGGTGACGTGGGTACATCCCTGAGTGCTTGCGAACAGGGATCGCACTTGCGACGAAAATCCCGGCGCGATGCGCAAGCCTGTCAGTTGTCCATAGTCAGGAGCGATTTGCTCGCAGTGCCCCACATAAGGCACGGCATCGAACGCGGCTTCAGCGGCAGTGATGGTCAGCGTTTCGTCGACGGTGATGCGCAACCACATGTCGTGAATGGGCTCGCCCGCCATGCGATTGCCCGTGGGCGATTCCTTGGTGTGCGTCTTGGTATCGACAAGATGCGCTTCGAGGTCGTAGAGGCCCCCCGGCCGGGAGTAGCCGTTGGCTTCTATCTTGCGAGTGTGGAGCAACTGGCGTTCACTGGCGGGCGAAAGAGGCATAGAAGTTTGAAGAGTGGAAGCGAGTGCCGGCGGCACTTTCATTTTGCAAGCTAGTGCATGACGAGCCGCCGCACGTACGATCCCCCTCAGGACAATGTATTGAGAGGCCGCACGGTTTTTCCATCGAGAAACGCCACGATATCTTCCAGCGCGCCACTATAGATCAGCTCGTAGTTTTCTTCGGTGACGTAGCCAACGTGCGGCGCAAGCACCACGTTCTCCAGCGTCCGAAACGGATGATCGGCCGGCATGGGTTCTATGTCGAACACATCGAGTGCGGCGCCGCCAATCTGCTTTTGCGCAAGGGCCGCGACGAGCGCGCTTTCATCCACGATAGGACCACGCGCCGTGTTCACCAGATAAGCCGTCGGCTTCATTAGCGATAGTTCGCGCGCGCCAAGCAGGCCTCGTGTGCGATCCGACAATTTCGAATGAATCGATACAACGTCGGACCGCGCCATCAACTCGTCGAGCTCCACGCGCAACGCACCGGACGCCGCGGCCGCCTCATTCGTGAGGTTCTGGCTCCAGGCAAGCACCTTCATCCCGAGGATATTTCCGTAACCCGCCATTTGACGCCCGAGATTCCCAAGGCCGATCACGCCGAGCGTCTTGCCGTGCAGCCCGACGCCCAGCGTTGTTTGCCACTGACCGGCGCGGATCGCACGATCTTCCTGCGGAATGGCGCGGGCAAGGGCAAGCATCAGACCGAGCGCCATTTCGGCGGCGGGCGTCGGAAGGTCGTCGGTGCCGCAGACTTGTATGCCGCGCTCGGTGGCGGCACGTATATCGACCGATGCGTTCCACATTGCCGCCGTGATCAGCAGCTTCAGGTTCGGCAACCGTTCAATCAAAGCGCGCGACACGCGGGTTCGCTCGCGCATCAGCACGATGACCTCGAACGCATGCAGATGCTCAGCGGTACCTCACGTAGATCACGAAGGGTGCAACGAAACATGCGAATGTCACCAGCAGTCCGATTTTCCATGGCCATCCGGATACAGAAAGATCGTCGGCATAGGCCACATACGAAACGCCAGCGCTCACCAATGGCAATAACGCTCATGGGAGCGACTTTCTTAATCATTGCCCAGATCGAATCTTTCGGCCCGGCATTCTTCCAAGCATCAGCAATGTCCGGATTATAGTAGTCGGCCCTGGAACCTGGCGGCGCAGCTTTCGGCAACCGGTCGCGTCTAACGCCACACCATCCGTCGGCCGCTGTCAACGACGGTAGTGGCACACCGCTTACGCTGTTGCCGCACACGGCAAGTTATGTAAATGAAGTCGTGTTGCGCAATCACGTTGCGTTGGCTGCATTTCGCGCCGGCGATGGTAATAGCAATCTACTGGGCCGAACTCGCTAAAGCGCTTTATCTGGCTTGGTATCTTCAGGATGCGGGTTCGGCGCCGCTGATCGCGAACTTTATCTTGAGGCGGAATTAATTTTGGATAACTCGGCCAGAAACACAAGCAAGGGCATCTGGTTCATTGAGCCGGCGGAATGTAGCCCGGTCACTCGGATTCTCGATCTGCACGAGAAGCAATTATCATCCGCCCCGGTTTATGCGGTGAGTGAAACTCAGATAAGATTGTTACGTTTCGGAGTATCCAGTAGGCGCTCGCCTTGGTGAGCGAAGAAGGACATTTTTGTCGCGGTTAATTATCCACTAGTTGTCTGCCCGTGCAGTCCGGCGCGGAGCCGAGGTTAGCCAAACGTCGACTTGCGTCGAATTTCCATGGTCGACCCACAACGGTCGTTCAGATTTCTCCAAGGCAACCAGTCAGTCGTCACGCGCTTGCTACGTGAGATTCAATCCCCCATCAGAGAGCAGAATTTCTCCCGTCAGATAATCTGAGTCGACTAGAAATGCAACAGCCTGGGCAATATCCTCGGGACTAGCTGCCCTGCGCATAGGTGCCCGTTCCTTCCAAAGTTGCTGAGCTTGCGTCCATTCCGCCGTTAGAGGTGTATCGACCAAACCAGGAGCGACAGCATTCACGCGAATATCTGGGGCGAGCGAAACAGCAAGCAAGCGAGTCACGTGGTTTAACGCCGCTTTAGTCGCTGCGTAAGGAATGGACGCTCCCTTTGGCCGGACGCCGGCATGTGAACTCACGTTTACGACGCAACCGGGCTTCCCTCGTGTGGCCGCTTCACGGAGTGCGGATTGCGCTTCGGTTATTAGGCGGAACGGGGCAACAACATTGACTTCATGCAGCTCCTGCCATACGTCCGGCGTGGCGGCTGCCAGATCTGCATGGGGGATAACGCGACTGATCCCTGCATTATTGACCAGAACGTCGAGTCGGCCCCATACGGCAATCGCTTCGCGGATGAGCTTTACTCTGTCCGCGTCATCGGCCAGATCGGCTCGCACATAAGCTGCCGCTCCGAGTTCCCGGGCCAACGCATGACCTGCAGCAGCCGAACTGCGCGAATGCAGGACGATTGAGAATCCGGCTTTTGAGAGTCGCCGCGCGATCGCGGCACCAATACCAGAAGTCGAGCCAGTGACAAGAGCGACAGGGGACGGAGTTTTCACGGAGGCTGATATGAAGTGTAACGTTTTTGGAATGGCAGAGATCGTACTCATGGCCTTTGACGGGATGACCGTAAACGCCGATCGATGACGGACGCTATCTGGTGTTCGTCCCTCGATTGTCGACGATCGAGACTGCTGTGTCGATCGTCTCAAAGTGGCCGACCGGGGCAAACTTCGAACCGGCGAAGCGGCTACAGCCAATCTAGCGGCTTCGGGCGGCGTCCGACCACAGGTGATGGTCGAACCTATCGCGACCAGACAACACAAGACGGTGTAATGGAAGTCAGCCTCATGACGAGGAGTTCCCCACATTCATTTTCTGAGCGCAGAAAACGGGTCATGAATCCTCCACGCCCGGCGACGCTCCCAGCACTTTCTCCACTAATTTAACCAACGCAGGCCGGAACATTCTGTCGGTCGTAAACCCGGCTACAGATACACCCGGCGAAGGCGCGTAATAAACGGCGGTCCCCCAGAAGCCCAAGTGAGAAAACACTTCGCGACCATCAATAGCGCCAGCAGCGACTCCACCCCTGTAGATCTCGGAGCCCTCGTGAGGGCCGGCCTGTAGCATCTCGCGTAAGGTTCGGGGCGATTCGAAAATCTTGTTTTCGAACAGGCTCCGCATAAATGTGGCCTGATCGCGGGCCGACATCATCAAGCCGCCTCCGCCGTACAAGTCCATTGTCGCGTCAATCTGGGTAACGTCTATCCCATCCATGAACTGGCGCGCAGACGGATTGACGCCAGATGGCCGGGGTTCGATCACTTCCCACCATGTCGACTCCATGCCCAGCCGATCAAAGCGCATCTCGCGCCGAACAACATGGGCAAGCGGTTCTCCAGTAAGTCGCTCGATAATGTCTCCCAGAAGGATGTAGCCGGTGTCCGAATATAAGTACTGAGCGCCCGGCTTACCTTGCGGGCCTGCCTTCGCAACAGCAAGGCGCACCTGCTCTTCGCGGGTCCACCGGTGCTCAGGATTTGCAAGTACCGTTTTGATGTAATCGTCGTCGGCATGGTTCCACAGGCCAGAGCTGTGATTTAAAAGGTGAAAGACTGTGATCAATTTTGTATCGTAGCCACGAGCGCTCAAGATGGCGTTCAAACGCGGCGTACACAACGAATGAATGGACGCACTGAGTTCGACCTTATCTTGCTCCCATAGTCGATACACCGTAGCCGCCACGAATGTCTTGGTGTTGCTTGCAATTCGGAAGGGCGTATCACACGTTAGAGGGATTGAAAGAGCCTCATCTGCCCAACCCGTGGCTACGCCCCACGGACGAGCAACCGCTTTACCAGTGACAAAAAGTACGTTTCCAGTCTCTTGCGTCGCAAGAACAGACGTTATCTCTTCTGGACCCAATGTGGTTCCCCACTCTTCAAGTTACTTTTTCGACACAACGTACCATTGAACCTGCTTTCATGAAAAACCTGCGCTATCACATCTAGCTCAAGAAAATCTGTTCCTAGCCGAGTTGAGCGCTTGATTCCTCCCGAAATCGACTCGTTTCCAGCCGTTTTGTTTTCTGCAATACTCCCAAACTGGAATGACAATCTTTGGGCGAAGAAGGCCGACAACAGCAGGGCCGACATCGGTCGACAGATACACGAAGTTGTCGCAGACAGAGGCGGTTGTCCAGCGCCGTTTGCGCCACTGCAAATGCGTTGCGCTGGCCATTAAGACCAAGATCATTGATAGCGATGTACCACACCACAGAGATACCGGCCCTTAATTCGCTGCAATGCGCTAGCAACATAACCGTTTAGAGGGCGCGTGGCTGGTCAGCCAACGCACGCCCTCGAGACACGCGATTGGCGCTGGCCGACCAAATAGATACGTTTGCGTCTCTCAAAAACCGGATTCGCAGACGCGAAAACAGCGAGTCTGCGAATGGACTGATGCGGAATCGATTGCAAGCTGCATATAGCATGCGGGAAAGCCGCCTCTTTAATGCGCCGGCTCATGATTCGTGGGACTTCCTTTACGCTATAAAGAATTGTGCAGGCGCTAAAATCGCAGGGAGTCGGAAACTTGGCGGCTAGCCGTTGCAAAGCGCTTGCGATCAGGACGCGTGAGCCCAGAAGCGGTCGCCCAACCCGGGAATTGCATGCGATACTAAAAACTCAACCCGGGCCTGCTTCATGAACAGCTTCCCACATTCTCGCATTAACATTGTCGGCGCTGCAGGCAGCCTATTCCAACAGTTGCCCGCAAAGCACCGCCAGGTTTGACTCCCACTCTTCCAGGACACACCCTACCCATACTGCAACAACAATGACGGCTAAGGACCAAAAACGCTGACGCGTGTGGCGCTTTCGATCTGGTCGGCGTGCCGACTGAGTCAGCCGCCCGGGGGTCGGCCTAAGCCGGCGGCAGCCGACTATGAACGTACGGCCCTTCCAGGTTGCTTTGCCGAGATTCCCGACTAGGTGTCGACGAGTGTGAACCTTGGTCATTGGCGAGTGGGTCTTCTCGACCCGTTGCCATCATTCAAGATTCTCAAAAGCGGCCATTCATTTTTGCGGAATTGAGTCATGCAATGAACGCCACTCGTAGGTCGATGCCACACAAGCTTCAATTTCGTTGATACGAGACCAAGCGTTGTCGCCGTTCGTTATTACCACGAGCCAGGAACAGTTTAAAACGTGCGTCCCTAGGCAACATTCGAAACCCCAGTTGCCATGTGTTGCCGGTACCCCAGCCTTTAGACGAATCCTACGGCGTCCGGCCCGTGCGGATACGCTGTAAGGTCGTCACTCATATCTCCCTTGGAAGTATTCGTGAATAGAAGACCGCCGGCTCGCTTTCTACGGCCTAATGAGGCTCGAAGGGTGCGGCCTCTTGGCTGGCCACCATCGTGATCCATTGCTCAAATGCCTTGACGGCGTCATCGCCGCCGCGATCAAGATTGATCACCAGCGTGTAGTCTGCGGAGCGCCATGTTGGCGCGGCAATCGGACACACGAGGCGCCCCAATGCAATGTCGCGCCCTATCAGCGGCAGCGACGCGAGCGTTACACCCAGACCTTCCACGGCCGCGGCAAGTTGCAGGTTCACATGGTCGAACTCGGCATGACGGGCAGCCTGCAGCTCGGGCGCGCCGGCCTCCCGAAGCCAGTGCGACCACGCTGCGCGAGTACTGGCGGAATGCAGCAGGGTTTGATGGCGCAAATCCGCCACGTCCTTAATCGGGCGCTGGCGCAGCAGTGCAGGGCTGCAGGCGGGCAGACGCAAGTCGGCCATCAGCGCGCGCGACACGACGCCAGCGCCTTGTTCGGTTCCCGAGCGAACCCCGATGTCGAAGGCATCGCCGATATAGCGTAACTTGCGCGATGTGGTCGATACCCGCACCTCGATGTCCGGATATCGCGCCTGAAAGTCGGCCAGACGCGGCAGCAGCCAGCACAGCGCGAAACTTGCCAGCACGTTCACACGCACGATGCCGGACACCCGCCGCGTAAATTCCTCGTGGCGCAACCGCGCCGCCGCGCTGCCCAGGCGCTCGAACGCGTTGCTCACATCGTTCAAGAGCGCAGCGCCTTCGTCGGTAAGCACAACGCCGCGCGGGCGGCGTTCGAACAAGGGCAACCCGAACCAGTCTTCCAGCAACCTGATCTGCTTTCCAACGGCCCAGTGGGTGACGTGCAATTCAGTAGCAGCGCCGGCGAAGCTCCCATGCCGGGCTACCGCTTCGAAGTTGCGCAACCCGTTAAGTGGCGGCAGCCTACCCCGCTCTTTCGTAGTGTCAGTGTCTCTACCCATGACGTGACTTTTTCTCTCCGTTGACGCGATATTAGCTCAATTGAATGCAATGTGGTCCAGACATAAAATTGCCATATAGAGCCTGAACGCGCCACCGCGCGCCTTTGCGGGTCGCCTCGCAACAAGAGGATTGATATGCGCTTGCCCGTTTTTTCCCCGCTGCCCGAACAGGAAGTCGATTCGACCGCCCAGCCGCTCGCCCCATCAAAATCGCGCGTGTTGTGGCTCTCGTGCGTAGCCCATGCGATGCACGATGGCTACACAGACATGATCTATGCGCTGCTACCTGTCTGGCAGTCGGACTTTGGTCTTGATTTCGCCGCCCTCGCCATCCTGCGCGGTATCTATGCCGGCACGATGGCCACGCTCCAACTGCCTGCCGGACGCCTGGCTCAGTGGCTGGGCAGCCGGGCCGCGCTGGCCCTCGGTACGTTGTCGGCCGCACTCGGCTATGCGGTTGCAGGAATGTCGGGCGGCCTGTTCGGCCTGTGTGTGGCATTGGCAATTTCGGGCAGCGGCTCAAGCACGCAACACCCGATCGCGTCGGGCGCCGTCTCACGTACCTACGGGCGCAATGCCAGAGGAGCGCTGAGCATTTACAATTTTTCCGGAGATCTCGGCAAATCCGCGCTGCCGGCTGCCATTTCGCTGCTCGTGACCATGATGCCGTGGCGTCATGCGTTGTGGATCGTGTCCGCATTGGGCTGCGTGATTGCCGCGGTCATTGCGTTGTTTTTCCCGTCGATATCGCGCGCCGCGCCCGGAGCCGTCGATGCGCCCGCCCACGGACGCAGCACTACGGGAAAGGGTTTTTCCATGCTGCTCGCGATTGGTGTGCTCGATACGGCCGTGCGGATGGGGCTGCTCACTTTCTTGCCGTTCTTGCTCAAGGCAAAAGGTGTCTCGCCGTCGATGGTGGGGACTGCGCTGGCGCTTGTCTTTATAGGTGGCGCTGCCGGCAAGTTCACTTGCGGCTGGCTTGGCGCACGCATGGGAGTGATAGGCACGGTGCTGACCACCGAGGGCGGTACGGCGTCCTGCATTGTCGCCGTGATATTTTTGCCGCTGGTGCTCACCATGATGCTGCTGCCGTTCCTAGGTATGATGCTCAACGGCACGTCCTCCGTGCTTTATGGAACAGTTCCGGAAATGGCCGCTCCCGAGCGTACCGAGCGCGCATTCGCGTTGTTCTATACGGGGACGATAGCGTCCGGTGCGATCTCACCGGTCATCTATGGCTTTCTTGGCGACCGGATCGGCGTACACGGCGCTACTTTCGCCACTGCGCTGACCGCGTTAGCAATCTTTCCGCTGGCGATCGCACTGCGCTCGCATCTGGCACCCGAGGAAAGACTGTGACCAAAGGCCGCAAAGCTGGCGATGCTTACAGCCCGGACGCACAACGCCTCGACCAGTCGCCGCAAGCTCATGCAAAACGACCCGTCAATCCGTCCTTCCCTAGGCTAGCGTGCTCGCAGCTCGACATAACTGAGCTTGGTTGCCGATTGATCAGATCACTTAACTACGACTGAGTAACCGAAAAGCAACCTCCTATCGTGCGGGGCGATATAGCGATTAAGCTGATGAAGCCGCATGGCTGTCAGGGCAGCAAAAGACAATTAGGACAAAATGGAAATGATGAAGATGTCTGAAAATCCAACCGTCGCCCTCGTCGGTCCGGGGGCAATCGGCACAACTATGGCGGCGGCGCTTCACGAGGTCGGGCGTTCGCTGACCATTTGCGGGCGCTCGGCGCGCGAGCAACTGGAACTGCGCTTCGACGGCGGCCGTGTCGCTGTACCAGGGCCCGTGCGGATTGATCCGGCCGAGATTAAGAACACGTTCGATCTCGTTTTCGTCGCGGTCAAGTCGACACAAGTGGAGGCAGCAGCACCGTGGCTGTCTGCGTTGTGCAGTGCGAAGACCGTTGTCTGCGTGCTGCAAAACGGCGTTGAGCAGAAAACGCTCTTCGCGCCGTACTTGTCCGGCGGCCCAGTGCTGCCCTCGGTGGTGTGGTTTCCTGCTCAACGCGAACCGGACGGCTCGGTGTGGCTACGCGGCAAAGCACGCCTGGCCTTGCCGGACACGCCGGCGACCAGCGTAGTGCTCGCGGCTTTGCGTGGCACACGATGTTCGGTCGACGTAGCGGCGGATTTCACGTCCGTCGCGTGGCGAAAGCTCCTACAGAACGCTGTCGCAGGTTTAATGGTTCTGACAGGTCGCCGGGCCGGCATGTTTTCCCGGACCGACATCACCAACCTATCGCTAGCCTACCTACAGGAATGTCTTGAGGTTGCTCGTGCGGATGGCGCGACACTGAACGACGGAGTTCCGCAAGAGATCATCGATGGATTTCACAGTTCGCCGGCCGATCTAGGCACTTCCATCCTCGCCGACCGACAGGCCGGCCGCCCCCTCGAATGGGACAGCCGGAACGGGGTCGTGCAGCGATGCGGTCGATCTCGCGGCATCCCGACGCCGATCAGCGATCTGGTCGTGCCACTTTTGGCGGCCGCCAGCGACGGCCCTGGCTAGCCAATATACGAGCACTTATTTGTTGACAACCTGAGCGTCGACGGTAAATGTCCAAATTGTGGCCGAGATGGCAGCGACACAAAGGGCGGCACAGATACCTTGTCGATCAAGATAAACTTACACTCGCTTGGCTCGACCGACGATATAAATCGTCGCGTCCTCGCAGCAGGTCGACGCGACCGATGGGATCAAGGCTTTCTCTGCTTGCATTTATATCCGGGCCAGTGTTTCTGCATCGCTATTTGATACCTGTTGCGCGGCCCTGCCCGCGGACTTCAATGAGTCTCGTGTCCATGGGCTACATAGCCATCGCCGGCGGCCCGGTCTACCTTGCCGGGAAACGGTACCAAGTCAGCGGCCTCAAACGCGGACTCGGTCTTTCGATAGAAAGACAATCGCAAACGCCTTGTTCGCGGTACCCCGATAATTGGGGGTGCGAGCTGTGGCGTGCAAAGTAACTCCGTCCACCATCACGTCGCCATCGCCGTGCCGAAATACGTCTCCGTGCATTGGACGTTTCCACGAAACCTCCGCGGTCAGTTGCGACGTCAATACTGGCGTGCGGACTCCAGTGCGCCACGGAATGCATTGATAGATCACCGGATTCGGACACTCCCACGGTTGAATTCAAAACTCGTGAACTCGACGGTAGGGCCAGAGTCTCCGGAACCCACAACTGATATGACTTTTCGTGTCAATCGGAATATGTGGTTCGTATGTTTCTTATGCGCAAATGAATTCCCTGAGGGCGGCGTAGCAGTAAATCTCGACGGTGAATCATCCTGATATCCGCGGGTTGGTTACCGCATTACAGAGGACCGTCTCATGAGCCTGCCGCATTCTTAAGCCGCAAATCGGGTGATATCCGTTGCGGGATTGTGCCGCGGGTTACTCGAGTAACCGGGCTACGCCGCCTTCAGGAAACTGGTGGAGCATCGGGTGAGTGCTGTGGTCTTTCGCAATCAAGTTGCCCCTGTGCTACGTGGCAACGCGAGCGACATCGCCAGGCGCCCGATGTCCCAGATGAAGCCTGACAGTTCACGGGCGACGGCCACGACCGTGGTGTGGGCATTCTTGCCACGCGCGGCCAGCTTCCGGTATCGGCGACATAGTCGAATCTGCGCGTCCCAGGCGCGATCAATGATGGCCTTGGGAATGCCTTCGTGCCGACGCTGGATATCGGTGCTTACACGTGCGGGGTGCCGGTAGCTCCAGGCCGCTTCTACGAGCAACTTTCTTGCATACACATTGCCGGTCTTGGTGATGCTTCCTTGCCGTCGCTTGTCACCCGATGAGTGTTCTGACGGAGTGACGCCGAGCCACGCCATCAATTGGCGCGGATGGTCAAAGCGCGACAGATCTCCGAGTTCGGCGAGCATTCCAACGGCCGTGGTGAACTGCACACCGCGCATGGCCTGCAGGCCCAGGACGGCCGGATAGAATCGCCAGTTGGTCACTGCCTCACGCAAGGCGGTCTCAACACGCTGGCATTGTGCGAGTCGATCTTCAATCGTGCGCCGCAGTTCCTCAAACGCGAATTGTTGCCATTCGCTGCCAAACGCATACTGGCTCACCCAGCGCCGGTGAGCTGGTCCCCAGTCGGCGTGACCGGCATAGCGTACATCGTGTGCGAGCAGAAACGATTTGAGCCGTTGCCGCGCCTGTCTCAAATCATCCTTGGCCGTCATCCATGCTCGGGCCAGGTCGCGAAACACCTCGTCCTCGACGGTCGGCACGTGCACCTCTGATAGGTCCCCGGCCCGTAGGGCTCGTACAAGCTTGACCGCATCGCGCCGATCCGTCTTGACGCGATCGCCGGGCTTCCTGGGAATCAACGACGGTGCGCACACCATGCACTCGAACCCCTTCTGGACAAGTTGCCGGTAAAGGCCGTAGCCACATGGCCCTGCCTCGTAGACGACCCGTACGTGGCGAGCTTTTGATTGAAGACGTTTGCACAGTCGATCAATATCCGTCTTCGTCGTACCGATCTTGCCGGGCAGTTCGACCTCGCCCGTGCCGAGAGCATAGGCGACCGTGATCGAGTCCTTGTGAACGTCCAGGCCTACGTACACCGTGCTATCGTTTTCCATGCTGGCCTCCGTGAGGGAAATCGCCGGGTGTGGCACCGCCCACACCGTGCGGCTCTGGCAATGCTAACCCGCGTTAGATTCCCCCACGGTGGGCCAGCCTTGCCTCACGGAAATGGAATGGACGCCTCCCACCTCGCACGTGGTGGAAGCGATCAACAAACACACATACTCACTCGCTCACTCACGGACCGACCGTATCGGTACGGCCCGAATGGAAGATCATTGAGGTCTTCAGAGCCAACCGGAGGAGGTCTGCCATGAACCATACGGCCATAGGCGTCGACATTGCCAAAAGCGTCTTTCAGGTGCACTGGGTCGACCCGCACACAGGTGAAGTCGTCGACAAGCCAGTCAAGCGAGATAGGTTTCTCGACTACTTCGCGAACCGGGCACCTTGCCTGATCGGTATGGAAGCGTGTGGCGGTGCGCAGCATTGGGCGCGCCAGCTCACGAAGATGGGGTCGAGCAGCTTGGCAAACGCCGACCGTTCAACGTGGTAATCGCGGCACTAGCGAACAAGATCGCTAGAACCATCTGGGCACTTCTCGCCCACGACAGGCAGTACAGCAGAGCGTACGTAAGCTCGAAATCTCTTTAAAAAATTTGCGTTACAAAGGAGCTGTTCTCACAGGAGGCACCTCGACAGGTTGCGTTGGCGATCGCGTGCAATGACAAGATAGGTCGGACCGGGACTCCCTAAACCTGGGTATGACGAAGAGCCTTCAGATCGACACGGAAATGAGGTGGCAGTCAGCGGATTTCATCGGGGCCCGCAGCCGAATGATTGGCTGCAACAGGCCGGATATAAAGCAGCAACCGCCCCATCAAGTCATGCACACGAAAAACCTTCGCAAAAAGGGAGGCGTCCATATAAAGTCATACTGTCTTAACAGGAACGGACTGTCATCGCGTCCTCCAAGATAGACGACAATCTTTAATTCGATCAGGTACCGACGGTCGATCACCAGCGTTGTGTCGATGAAGCCAGCTTGAGCGCCTGCAAATCGCCGGCCATTTCGCTCGTAGAAGGCAATCGCACGGGCATTGGCGTCGAGTAATTGGTATCGGAACCACTTCGATCCCAACGTACAGCGCGCAATTTCCGCCGCACCCCAGCCGTGCGGGTTATCACGAGGACGAGATCAAACGTCCGTTTTCTTAAAAGTCGAAAGTCCGAAGTGGATAGACTTCTGGCCGACGCGGACCAATCACCGGCGACCTTCTTCATCGCATAATTGCCGGACTGGGTTCGGCTAAGGGGCATGTCGACGGGTCGACTTGAATAGGCCGCAATCCTCCGGGACTGCGTAAAATCAAGCCGATTTGCCTGTTCGAAATACGGACGGCTCTTGCATCCTCATTACGGAGCGACTTTTGCTTTTTGACGTTGGCTGGAACACAAATACATCGCTAGCATCGGTTCCCCGATACAAGTTGATTATCGGCGGCGCCGCGCTGATGTCCTTTGGCCAGATCTTGCTCGTTTTCGTCGAATGGTGGACGCTTGGGGAGCCGTCGACACACGCGAAGTCTTTCCCTCATCTGTCGTCAGAGTTTCACGTTATCTTGGCGGTAATAGTAGCGCCTTTTCTCGAAACGATAGTCGGACAATGGTTGCCGATCCGATTAATAATTGGGAGGCTCGGGCAGCCCGGGTGGGTTGCAGGAATCGCTTCAGCGATAATCTTTACGGCTCTGCATGGATATTCAGATCGACGTGCAATCTAACGTATTACTTGGCGCGTGTGTGCTCGCCACTGTTTTCATAGCCGAGGCGAAACAATTTGGAAGACCAATTTTGAGTACCTCACTTACCCATGCTTTGGCTAACGGAATGGTAGTAGCCCTCCATTCTTTCTAGCCAAAATTCTAAGGTCACGGATCGTAGCAAAAAAGTCATCTCGCAACGCGTAACCATTCTGAAACGACTTAAGGTCCGCTGTTCAACAGTGTATCTGCGGGTCCAACCCAGCACGGTCATCCCATCCATCGCAAAAATTGTAGACAATGTTGACCGCCTCATACCCTTGTCGTGGAGCAGTGATCCGATGAATCCCCGAAATGCGATCGCGAATTTGGCCGAAGTCACTCGGGCACCTTCATCGCGCCCAATGCCGGGTCCAGCGTCAACAGCAGTGTGTGCCCGTCGGCGGTGGGTGCCACGCTACGGCTGGTTCATCGACGCAGGGGATGTCCGAGGCGACGTCCCAGACGCTTGATCGTGAAGCTCGGCATCGAATTGAACACGCTCAATTCCGCCGCCGCGCGAGAAAAGATTCGTGTCCGCGCGAAGGCCAGGAGATCGTCGAGGACCCCACGCAATATTGTTTTATCCGATTGCGTGGCCCATTCGGAATATCCGCGATGATTGAATTAATAGTCGCATGTATCCTTTTTTCATGGTCAAGGCACCGCGCGAAGCCGGTGTCGACATCGTTGCGCGCAAGCTAGGGCGGATGTCGTTCGACCTATACGCTATCAAGGACTATCCGCACCTGCACAATCCGTCTGCCTGGGAGTTTATCTCCTACGATGCCGGATTAACGCGAAGCCACACAGCATTTACATCTAGAAGGGTGTGGCTTGGTATTTACCATTTTGTCAGTCTCGTTTATTATCCTGCGACGCGAAGTAAATCACGGCTCTATGGAGAAAAAATGTTTACGAGAATAAGAAACGCGATCGTTATTGCTACCTTCGGGGCGGTATTATCGGCCTGCGGTACAACGCAAATGAACATGATTGATGTTCAGACCGCTACCGCCAAGACGTTGGGACTGGCGTCGTCAGACGAAATCACCATATCGAATGTCAAATACGGACAAAAAAATGCGCTCGGGGGACAGCAGGTCGGCTACGACGCCACGACCAGTAGGGGCCGCCGCTTTTCGTGCACAGCCTTTATGATTCCGGGACTAACGCCGCTTAATCCGCCGACTTTTAACAACGGGGAATGTCACCCGCGGGGATAAGCGCGCAAATCCTGGCGATACAGTGTTTTCGTATCGCCCTTGAGCGATCTGTCGGCATAATTAATCGCCGCTGAGGCAATGACCGTCTTTGCTCGACCATTTGTTCGGGCGATCCGTTTTCTTGTCGTCAAGACAAGCATCATCAATACGAGGACGGGTGTGCTCTTGTATATTGGAGAACCGTGGCCTAATACTCGCCTCGTTCGGATTGCAGCTGCGAGCTTTACTGCTGAGCGAAACGCAAGACCCGGTTCGATTTCACTGGTCGAAAAATTCATTGCACCTCGCGTTACAGACATCGAATCTGCCTAACGCTGGATGAAACTCTGCTGCCATGCGGAAGGGTCTGCCGCGCGCCCGCTTCGCGCCACGCCCTCTTGTGCAATAGTGGAAATGGCCGGCCACTAGCAACAGCGGTACGTGGACACGATGGCCGGATGGTAGACAAATCGAATCCATTCTTAAGAAGGGTTCGTCCAACGTTAAAATTCCGTGTGCAAATTGACTGGAACCTTATTCGCGCCGTTGTGAAAGCCGCAGTCGATAGCTGTGAAGCTTTGGAAGCTGCTAGATGCGTGGAAGAGTACCGGAAGCGCTGAACGCAGACCATCGATTACAGCGGCCGACAAGTGAGTTTTCAAGAGTTTCTTGGAAATTTATGGGCTCTAGCGCAAGATATGAGGACGAGATCATCCAGCAGCACCACAATAATCCGACCGATTTACCGTATGTGCCAGAACCGCTTCCATCTTGAATACCGTCACTGCTGCCTGCATCAAGCGAGGTGAGTCTTTCGCTCACACGACGCATTACCTGAGCCATCGGGCCGCGGGGAGATTCCATCCACAACGGACCCGTAACTTCCATGCATGACAGATAACGGAATTAAATCATTCCCACCTCGCTTTACTTTTGTCCACCGTTACTCGCGGATGCTGCTGGACAAGCCGGGTCCTTGCCCCAATACCCGTTGCAGACACGCCAACGGCAGATCTCATCAGAAAAGAAGTTCTCCTTTCCGCACTGCTTCAGCCGCGTCGCAATACCGGGATCCGCTTTCATGGATGCCGGCGTCCCGGTCAAGGCCGCCTTGCCGGCTGACGGCGGCGTATAGGGTTTGGTACGAGAAACCAGTGCGGCAAGCAGATCGACATCCTGATCATCCTGCTTAGCCGCAGCTGGCGCTCCGGAGCGGCTCCTGTTCTGTGCGGCGAGTGCTTCATGCTTCGATGCCGACCTTCCGCGCGATTCGCGAACATCTCGCCTGATTGATTTGTTTTCGGCCTTTGCGTCGATATGCGCGGTGCATGTCTTTGCCGTAGCCTCATCCTTTTTACGACTCGCTTCGGTTGCGATCACGCTCTTCGCAGACCGCGTACCGCTGGACATGAACGATGCTGAAGCCGCTCCCGATTCAAGGGCGCTCGCAATCCTTCCAGTGGTTCCAGGTTCCGCGTCGTCGTCGGTGGCCACGATTGCGGCGGCCTGCGATTTATCTTCCACGGCAGATGCCGGGACATTCTTTGCTGTGATGGATTCACTCGCGTTTGTAACCGGAGGCGGAGTGGCCGCTTTGAAGTTATTTGCGCTGGTTGCTAGCTGAGCGTGAACGGCCGACTCGGGGCGGGACTCGCTGAAATAATGCCATCCGCCCCACGCGGCTATGCCCAGCAGCAATGAGCCCAGCGCCGCATAAGCCGCTTTGCCTATTGCCGGACGTTCCGAACTGCCCTCTACCCTTCCTTCGAGACTCGCGAGAATTCGCGCACCATTTGCCTGATCGGATTTCCCCTTGGAAGAAAGTAAACTGGGTGGCGCTTTGGAATTCGAAGGGTCCGGCACGCTCATTAAAATGTCTCATTGATACTTGGTTGGATTTACCCGGATAATACGCCGGAAGCACGTTTCGGCGGCTCAACGGACAACCGATTTTAAAAGCTTGCATTACAAAATACAATGGCCAAAGATTTCCGGGGCAAGCCTTGATCGCAGTCGCAATTTTCGCGTACTTCAGCATTGCTGTCTGTATAGCAGCGCTCCTGTTCTTACCGGGACTTCGCTCCACGGTATTTAGTTTTGTATTTCGGTTGTTTGACGGCATGCGAGTCCGGACGTCCGCGCGGCAGGCCTTTGCGAAAGACCGGCTCGCATATTCGGTCAAAATTTCCAGAATGTCGTTTATAGATGCACGCCGCGTACTTCTTGGCCGACGCTTGCTGATTTTGTCGACGGCGGGTATTCTTGTCGCGCCGCCGTTAGTGGCATTGGTAATGCGCAAACGACAATTATTTCAATACGACGACGACCTGCGGGTTCCTGACGAGAAAATAGCGGCGCTTCTCAACGGCGAACAACTCGTACCCCCTCCACCCTTACCACCGGATGTATTTGCAACACGCGAAGTCGAGCAGGTGCGGCCAGCCTTGAAAGACGCAAGCCGTGACTGGAATCTGCTTGACGCCGATTTTCGGACGCGCTTGTTGCTCGTGTACAAAATCATGCGTGAACAGCACGGATACGAAATGGCGCTATTGGAGGGTTATCGAAGCCCGGAGCGGCAGAATCGGCTGGCTCTAATGGGCAGCAATATAACCAATGCCGGCGCGTTTCAAAGCTATCACCAATACGGACTTGCCGCCGATAACGCTTTTCTGCAAAACGGCAAAATCGTCATCTCCGAAAAGGATGCTTGGGCAATGCGGGGTTACCAGCTATATGGCGAAACTGCCGAATCGGTCGGACTGACATGGGGCGGCCGCTGGAAAATGATGGATCTCGGCCACGTCGAATATCACAAGCCCGGCTTCAAGATCGGGCAGCCGCATTGAATCCGCTACGGGAAATGCGGCTCTGGCGCTCACCGTCGCAATGCCGCCATTCGTGCGGTTGCTATCAAAACTTCAATAATCTGACTGCACTATGCGACGCATCCTGAACGTATTGACCCGGTCGCGCACGCTGACCATCGTGGGCGCCGTCACACTGGCGGCATTCCTGTTTATTGGCGCGGATTTGCTGGAAATCGACTGGGTCTGGCCAGCGTCTGTCTTCGGCGCGGCGGTACTGCTCTGGCTTGTTTCCTGGGCCTGGAAAAGGCACAAAAGAAGGCGCGCAAATGCGAAGCTGGGCGACATGCTTGAACAGCAGGCGGAAACGGGCCGCGGGCATGCATCGGCGGAACCGGTCAAGCAGGCTGAACTCGAAACGCTGCGAGCGCGCCTTTCCGCTGCGGTGAAAACGATCAAGACGTCGAAGATCGGACAAGCGTCGGGGCGCGCCGCGCT
The DNA here is from genome assembly GCF_001544455.2 of Caballeronia sordidicola. Classification (GTDB taxonomy): domain Bacteria; phylum Pseudomonadota; class Gammaproteobacteria; order Burkholderiales; family Burkholderiaceae; genus Caballeronia; species Caballeronia sordidicola. Next base: position 28,445 of record NZ_FCOC02000006.1, on the reverse strand, counting down.
TTATGAATTGCCGTGGTACATCGTGATCGGCAACCCCGCTGCAGGCAAGAGCAGCGCGGTGCTGAACTCAGGCCTTCAATTTCCTTTCGCCGATAAAAACGATGCCGTCATCCACGGCATAGGCGGCACGCGCAACTGCGACTGGTTTTTCACCACCGAAGGCATCTTGCTCGACACCGCCGGCCGCTATTCCATCCACGAAGAAGACCGCAGCGAATGGCTGGGTTTTCTAGGATTGCTCAAGCGCTACCGGCCCAAGGCGCCAATCAACGGCATCATCGTGACCGCAAGCATTGCAGAGCTCACGAACAACCGCCCCGAGTTCGCAATTAACCTTGCAAAGAACCTGCGCCAACGCGTGCAGGAGCTGACCGAGAAGCTGGAAGTGTTCGCACCGGTCTACGTGATGTTCACGAAGGCCGACTTGATAACCGGTTTCACCGAATTTTTCAGTGGCAACGAGAAGCAGGAATACGACCGCGTCTGGGGCGCGACGCTGCCGTACGAGCCCGATGAAAAGCGCGACGTGGTCGGCCTTTTCGATACCCGCTTCGACGAGCTGCACGAAGGCCTGAAAGAAATCAGCGTCGCGCAGATATCGATGAACCGCGGCCTCAAGCTCTCGCCCGGGCAATTGAGCTTTCCGCTCGAATTCTCGGCAATCAAGCCGACTTTGCGCACATTCCTCGCCACGCTGTTCGAAGCGAACCCGTTCCAGCACAAGCCAATTTTCCGCGGCTTCTATTTCACGAGCGCGTTGCAGGAAGGCACAACCAATAGCGCTGCGACGCAGCGCATTGCGCACCGGTTCGGACTCAACGGCGACGACCTTCCCAAGCCGCACAGCGCGTTCTCGAAGAACGGCTTTTTCCTGCGTAATCTGTTCTCGAAGGTGATATTCGCGGACCGTGAGACCGTCCGCCAGTTCGCGAGCCCGGTCAAGACGCGCACACGTTATGCCGCGTTCTTCGGCTTCGTTGCAATCCTCGCGTTGTTGCTCGGCGGGTGGACGTGGTCGACCATTGGGAACCAGCAACTGGCGTCGAACGTTCAGGCCGATCTCGACAAAGTGGTAAAGCTGCAGCAGAACCGGAACGATCTGCAGTCGCGGCTCGAAGCCATGGACATTCTCGAAGACCGCATCGAGCAGCTCGATCAGTTCCGCCGCGAGCGCCCTCTTTCGGTATCGCTGGGTCTGTATCAGGGCGATCGTCTCGAACAGCATCTGCTCACCGAGTATTACTTCGGCGTAAAGCAATTGCTGCTTGTGCCCGTATCGGCAAATCTTGCTTCGTTTATGAAGGACGTCAACGCGCACCCCGAGCAACTTTCGCCGATGACCCGGCCGCCCGAAACGGGCGCCATGGCGGTATCGACGGCCAATGCGCGCAATGCGATGGCCGCGGCGAACAACAATGGCGGCCTTTATAACGACGCATCGCCGTCCAATGTCGAAGACGCCTACAACGCGCTGAAAACTTACCTCATGCTGAGCGACAAGCGGCATGCCGAGACGGCGCACCTGACCGATCAGGTTGCACGGTTCTGGCGCGGCTGGCTCGAACAGAATCGCGGCAACATGCCTCGCGACCAGATGATCCGCAGCGCCGAACGCATGCTCACGTTCTACCTGTCACGTGTCAGCGACAACGACTGGCCAATGATCGAGCCCAATCTCGCACTCGTCGACCAGACGCGCGAGAACCTGCGCCATGTCGTGCGCGGTCTGCCCGCGCGCGAACGTGTCTACGAAGAGATCAAGGCGCGTGCCTCGACCCGCTTCGCGCCAATGACGATCGCGCGCATTGTCGGCGACGACAACGGTGGCCTGGTCGCGGGCAGCTATGCGATTCCCGGGACGTTCACGCGTGAAGCGTGGAGCGACTACGTGCAGCCCGCGATCCGCGATGCGGCGACCAAGGAACTGCAGGCGAAGGACTGGGTGCTCAACGTCTCCGCGCACGACGACCTGACGCTGGAAGGCAGCCCCGAGCAGATCCAGAAGGCGCTGGTCGCGATGTACAAGACCGAATACGCAGCCCAGTGGACACGTTTCATGCAAGGCGTGGTCGTGCAAAGCTTCGGCAATTTCGGGCAAGCCGTCGATTCGATGAATCGCCTTGGCGATCCGCAGAACTCGCCTATCCGCAAGGTGCTCGAAACGGCGTATGAACAAACGTCGTGGGACAACCCGTCGCTCGCGACCGTGCAAGTCGATCGTGTGAAAGCGGGCGCGATGGAGCGCGCGAAGAGTTGGGTCACGAACCTGTTCTCGCGCTCGTCGAACAGCGCGATCAATGCGAACATCGATCTCAACGGCCGCCCCGTGCAATTGCCCATGGGACCCGTCGGCCAGGAGTTCTCCGGGCTCGCGCGTATCGTGGTGAAACATGACAGCGGCTCCATGCTGCAGAACTACATGGACTCGCTCTCAAAGGTGCGGACCCGTTTCAATATCCTCAAGAACCAGGGCGATCCGGGACCTGGCGCGCGGCAACTGATGCAACAGACGCTGGATGGCAGCGGCTCGGAACTCGCCGATTCGCTGAAACTCGTTGACGAGCAGATGCTCAATGGCCTCACGGATTCGCAGCGGCGGGGCTTGCGTCCCTTGCTTGTACGTCCGTTGATGCAGGCGTATGCCGTGATCATCCAGCCTGCTTCGGTCGAGGTGAACAAGGTCTGGAACGCGCAGGTCTATCAGACATTCCAGGCATCGCTTGCAAGCAAGTATCCATTCGCCGCGAACGGCCGTGTGGAAGCCGGCGCAGGTGAAATTGCCCAAGTGTTCGGACCGGACGGGTCGATCGCGAAGTTTGTCGGCACGACGCTGGGACCGCTTGCGGTGCGTCGTGGCGATGCACTCACGGCTCGCACATGGGGCGACATGGGTCTCGCACTCACGCCCGCGTTCACGAACGGTTTTTCCGGCTGGGTCGCGCCGCTTGCGGGCGGTGCATCGAATGGCGCAGCGGGCGGCGCCGGATCGGCCGAACCGCAGACCGTGTTCCAGATCCTGCCGCAACCGAGCACGGGCACGACAGAGTTCACCTTCGAGATCGATGGCCAGCAATTGCGGTACCGGAATACACCTCCGCAATGGACGAACTTCGTGTGGCCCAATCCGCAGGGAACAGCGGGCGCGCATCTCACGGCGACAACGTTCGATGGACGCACCATCGAACTCGTCAACGAACCCGGGCGTTATGGGCTTGAGAAGCTGATCAACGCGGCACAGCGCAAGCGCCGTCCCGATGGAACGTTCGATCTCACATGGACGCAAGGCGCGGTGTCCATTTCGGTGAGCATGCGGATCATCAGTTCGGCACAGGCAAATAGCGGCGGCGTAACAGGCGCAGGCGGCAGCGACGCGCCTCAGCGCCAAAGCTTGCGCGGCTTGCAACTGCCTTCATCGGTTGCCGATGTCGCTGCGGCCGGCGGCAAGGCTGCGGTTCCCGTGACGCCAACGGCGCCGGCCGGCTCCGGACAAACCGCCAACGCGGCATCAGGCATGGGAGATACGCAATGACGCAGACCGCACAAGCGCAGGTTGCGTACTTTGGCAAGATTCCGTCACGCGGTGACTTCGTCAAGAGCCCAAACCATCCGCAACTGCTCAATACGCTCGACCGTTATGTCGCGCAAGGCATGGAGCTGCTCGCGGAAGATCCGCGCTGGAAGATCGTCTACGACGAAGCGCGGCCGGTGCACTTCGCGTTCCTCGGATCGCAGAGCAAGCTCGCAATCGCCGGCCACATGGTGACGAGCCACGATCAGTCGCAACGGCGCTTCCCGTTTCTTGCGGCAGCAGCGCTTGAAGTCGACAGGCCGCTGAGTTTCCTGCCGCGCAGTCCGCTTGCGTTCGCGCGCTTGTGGTCCCGCATCGCAACGCAAATGCAGCCGCTGCTCGGCGACGTTGAACCGCCCGGCGCGCTACAGGCGCTCGGCGACACACAAATTGCCGTCGATATTGATTCACAGCGCAATCCGCACGATGGCACCTTCGCTGATTTTGTGGAGCACCAGACGCTCGCCGGCCTCGAACAGATGCTGCTTGCGAATGGTCATCCTGTGCGTCTGCGCGGCGCGATGCTCGCACTGGGTTCGCTGCTCAAGCCCGTGATGGACAGCGGCTCGTCGCATCTGGAGCGCGGGCTCACCCTGCCGCTTCCGAACGATCCGTTCTACCGGAGCCTCGTCGCCGCGCTGTGGCTCGAGCTGATCGCACCGTTTGTATCTAGAGCTGACTTCGAGCTGGCTGTCTTCATCGGCACGATTGCTTCACGCGAGCGGCTGGTGGTGGGGTTCAACGGCGCGTCGGCGAAGACGTTGCAGAGCATTGTCGATCCGCAGGTCTATGCGTCGCACAACATCGATATCGACGATCCTGAATGGATCGATGCACATGCCCAGAACAATCATGACATCAGCAAGCTCGTCAGCTATCTCGATCAACCGCAACTCTCGCTGCGTGTCGCAATTGATACGTTTCGCGAAGTATTTGTCGGAGGTTGAATTTATGCGTTCTGTCATTGCCGCTTGCCTGATGATCGGCGCCGCAACGGTCCATGCGCAGACGACCGTGAATCCGGTCGCGGGAGATAGCGTGCGGACCACTGCACTGCCAGGCGCATCGGGCGCGGGCGCATTGCAGAATCCGAACGCGACGGGCGCGATCGTCTCCGCGCCTGCATCGGCGAATACGGTGCCTGGTCAGGTTGTGGCGGGCGGCACCGTACCCGATGAAGCGACCAAGGCCGCAGTACTTTCCCGTTTGCGCGACACCTATGGCGCGAGCAACGTCGTGGATCAGATCGAAGTCGGCGATGTCGCCACGCCGCCGAACTGGGGCGCCAATGTGCAGAAGCTGATCAACCCGCAATTAAAGCAAATCAGCAAGGGGCAGTTGAAGATAGACGGCACGGCTATCGATGTAAAAGGCGAAGTGCGCAATGAAGCCCAGCGCCAGCAGATTGCGAGCGACATGGCAAATTCGCTGAACCCGACATACACCATCAAGAATGGTCTTCGCGTCACGGCGTCCGAGCAGGGATTGCTGGACAAGACGCTTGCGAATCGCACGATCGAATTTGAAACCGGCAGCGCCACGTTGACTGCGCAAGGACGCACGATTCTCAATCAGATGGCGGCGGTGCTCGCGAAGATGTCGACACGTACGGTAGAAGTAATCGGACACACCGACAACGCCGGCAACCGGACGTCGAACGTTGCGCTGAGTCAGGCGCGCGCGGATGCGGTGAAGGGTTATCTAGTGGCGAAGGGCATCAGTCCGCAGACCTTGAATACGACGGGCGTCGGACCGGACCAGCCGATCGCATCAAACGATACGAACGACGGGCGCGCGCGGAACAGACGGATCGAGTTTCGGGCGGGGCAGTAATCAAGTGAAAGCGCGTCCGCGCTATTCCGCCTTCTCCTTCACCCCCAGCAGCTCGCGAATATGCGCGAGTGATGCATCGTCCTTGACCACGGTCGTCAGCCATTCATGCAGCGGCATGTCGGCCCATTCTGCGGCTTTGTCGGCGAGATACGCGACCGGGCTATGCGGTTCCGTGCGCCTGAAAAATGCGGCGACTTCGCGTAATTGCGCGACGGCCTGCACCCGCGCCTGAGCGCCGCTTGCACTCGCGGTGAGTGGCGTGGACTTGAACACGGGCTCCTCCCGGGGTGGTGCTGCAGTTTGTTCGAACGACGGTTCAACACGCATTGGCGCGTCCGGCACAACAGGCTTCATAAAGTCCACAACCGGTACGTCCGCCGGCGTACTCACGCCACTGTCCCGCGCGAACCGCTCCGCCAGCCGGTACACAGTCTCATACGCATCCCGCGCCCTGCGAAAGCTCGGCGCGTCGTCTCCCGCGCGGTTATCCAGCTCCTTCTCAAGCGCGAGCATCGCGACTTCGAATGCCGCCAGCTGACCAAGCAACGTTGCATAGAAACCCGTTGGCGTAGCCCGTCGCGAAGCTTCTATTGCTTCGACTGATGGCTTGCCGCGCGTGATGTCATCGGCGTGATCGGGGTCTCGTTTCGCCGCTTGCGCCGCGTGCGTGGCGATCTCCCAGTCGAGTGCGCTATGACGGACACCGCCGCCGTCGGTGAGCGCAACGGCACGCAGCAACTCCGCGCTGCGTCCGATCAGCCACGCAACATTGCCCAGCCGATACTCCGCATCGTCGCCTTCGGGCAGCGGATGGACGTGTTCCCAATAACGCTCGCACAGACCCTTGAGCAACACGAAGCCGTCGGTGAGCCCCGTGATTCCGCTGCGCATTGCAAGCGCCTCGGTCAGCCAGGCGGCCAGACGCAAGTCTTTGGTCTGCGTCTTGAGCAATGCCGTGCTGCGCTCGATCACAAAAGGCCAGTCGGCCTCCTTGATCTCCGTGATCCATTCGCCCTGGTCGAGCGACGGGTCATCGAAGCGGCGCGCTTGTTGGACAGCATCGAAGTCAGCGGAAAACAGCAGGTCATCGCCGCAAGGCGACAATGCGGATACGGGCTCGAGCAAAATGGATGTGGTGGACATGATCGGTCTTGTTTCTTGATGCATGAATCATGCGATCGCATAATTGAAGTCGCCGCTATCGCCGGCGCTGACCGTGATGCGTGCGATGGCCTCGCCGCTCGCCATCCTTTCCAGCACGTGTCCGGCAATTTCCGGCAGCAAGGTGCCGCTCAAAATGTGATCGACGTTTCGCGCTCCGGAATCGACTTCGGTGCAACGCGCGAGCACGGCATCGACAAGACTTTCGTCCCACTCGAACAAGGCCTTATGATTCGTTTCAATGCGTCGCGCAATGCGCCCAAGTTTCAGTTCGATGATTTCAGCAAGCACGTCGTCCGGAATCGGATAGTACGGAACAACCTTCATGCGGCCGAGGAAAGCCGGCTTGAACACCTTGAAAAGCTGCGGCCGCAATGTCTCGGCGAGTTCATCCGCACCTGGCAACTCGTCGGCGGATTTGTTCAGGCAAGCGGACATCACAGCGGCCGATCCCACATTCGATGTCAGGATGATCAGCGTGTTGCGGAAATCGATTTCGCGTCCTTCGGCGTCGTCCATCATGCCTTTGTCGAAGACCTGAAAGAACAACTCCATCACGTCGGGGTGCGCCTTCTCGACTTCATCGAGCAGCACCACTGAATAAGGGTTTCGGCGCACCGCCTCGGTGAGCACGCCGCCCTCGCCGTAACCCACGTAGCCCGGCGGCGAACCCTTGAGGCCTGACACGCTATGCGCCTCCTGGTACTCGCTCATGTTGACGGTGACGAGCTTGCGCTCGCCGCCGTACAGCACGTCGGCGAGCGCTAGCGCCGTCTCTGTCTTGCCGACACCCGACGGCCCGACGAACATGAACACGCCACGCGGCTTGTCTGGATCCTCAAGGTTTGCGCTCGCGGTCCGCACGCGTTGCGCGATCGCGAGAAGCGCATGATCCTGGCCAATCACGCGCGCCGCGAGCAACGCCGGCAGATTGAGCACCGTCTGCAATTCGTTTTTCACCATGCGCCCAAGCGGGACGCCGGTCCACGAGGCAACAATTTCCGCGACGACATGTCCGTCGACCTGAAGCGGCACGATAGGCTGTGCGTTCTGCAATGCGCGCAATTCGCTCACGCGGGCGTCGAGCGTTGATCGAATAGTTTCGACGCTCGATGCTTCGCCGCCATCGCGCGCGGCGTCGATCTGACGGCGCAGCGCTTCAATCTCACCCGCGAGCGATCGCTCTTGCTGGAAGCGCGCTTCATCGCGTTCAAGCGTTTCGAGGTCAGCCGCACGCGCCTCACGCAACACCGCGATGCGCTCGTCATGCGGCGCACCGCTCGCGGCTTCACGCTCCAGTGAAGCCAGTTCGACATCGGTGCGTTCAATGCGCCTTTTTGTATCGTCGATGACAGCGGGGGCCGAGCTCTGCGCGAGCGCGACTTTCGCACACGCTGTATCGAGCACGCTGATGGCCTTGTCCGGCAATTGCCGTCCGCTGACATAGCGATGCGAGAGTCGCACGGCTTCGGTGATGGCGTCGTCGAGAATGCGTACGTTGAAGTGCTTTTCCATCAGCGCGCTCATGCCGCGCAACATGGCTGCGGCGAGCGGCTCGCTCGGTTCCTCGATCTTGACGACCTGGAAACGACGGGCAAGCGCGGCATCTTTTTCAAAGTACTTCTTGTACTCGCTCCACGTGGTCGCCGCAATGGTGCGCAATTCGCCACGGGCAAGCGCCGGTTTCAGCAAATTTGCCGCATCGTTCTGGCCGGCCTGACCGCCCGCGCCGATGATCGTATGCGCTTCATCGATGAAAAGAATGATCGGATAGGGACTCTTCTTTACTTCATCGATTACTTGCTTGAGGCGGTTTTCGAATTCGCCCTTCACACTTGCGCCTGCTTGCAGCAAACCCATGTCGAGCACGTGCAGCGCGACTTCGCGCAGTGGCACGGGAACATCACCTGCCGCAATGCGCAACGCCAGCCCTTCGACGACCGCTGTCTTCCCGACGCCGGCCTCGCCGGTCATGATCGGGTTGTTCTGGCGGCGCCGCATCAGGATGTCGATTGCCTGGCGGATCTCCCCTTCCCGCCCGATCACCGGATCAATGCTGCCTTGACGCGCGCGCGCGGTGAGGTCGCTGGTATAGGTGTCCAGCGCGGGCGTGCGTGACGCGCCCGCGGATGCGGGCGACGAGGCTTCTTCCATGTGCACCGGCTGAGATTCGACAGAACCATCCGTGAGTTGATCGAACTCATGCTTGAGCCGGTCGACACGCACCGAAGCAAATTGCGGCGACATGCGCTGTGCAAATTGCGCCAGCTCGGGCGCGTTCGCCAACGCGAGCAGCAGATGACCCGAGCGGATCAGTGCTCCTTGCGCATCCAGTGAAGCAATCAGCCACGCCTGTTCGAAAAGCGCAATCAAATGCACCGAAAACACGGGCGTGCGCGTATTGCCGGTTTGCAGCCGCGACAGTTCGCGTTCGAGATCGCGCCGCACAGCCAACTGATCGATATTACTTGCACGCAAGGCAAGCACGGTGTCACTCGCCGGCACGTCGATCAAAGCAATGAACAAATGCTCCAGCTCCACCTCATAGTGGCCGCGCGACAGGCAAGCGCTTGCAGCGCGCTCAGCGGCCTGGCGGCACGTCGGGTTCAGCTTTGCAATCAAGGTCTTCAACGGCGTGCTCATTATTGACGTCCAGTAAAGTCATAGCGCGGTTCTCGACACGTCGGATAGACCAGACGCTTAGGAAACCAGATGAAGTTCATAACATGCGTCGGAACGATCCTGCCGCGCCGGCTGCGTGCAAAGAAACGCGTCCCAGCCCAGGCGCCCGGCGATTCCCAGTTGGCTCGGCGAAACTTCGTCGCGACGCAGCACGAGTGACACTTCGTATTCGAGAGTGACACCCGCGAGCAACGTCAACATCCGCTCGAGCGCGAGGGCATTGCCGGCGCCAGGCAAGAACGCTTCATAGTCTTTCTTCGAAAGCGGTCCCACGACCAGCCTTGCGCGCATATCGCGCTGCCACACGCGCTCGCCTGCCAGTGCCGTGGCGCCAAGCGTTGCGTTGACGCCACCTAGCACGCTCAACTGGTCGCGTGGCACGTCGTACCATCTGCCGATGAATTGTTCGACGCGCACCGGCACGCCGAAGTAATCCGACAAGGTGCGTTGCAAGTAAGACGCGGACATCGGCCTGTGCCGCGCCGCCAGCGCATAGCCTGCAATGGCTTCATCGAACAGGGCGCCACGTCCGCCTTGCAGGTCGGCGCGCGTTTCGTCGTTGGACACGCCCGCAAGCGACAGCAGCAGCGGCAGATACCGCTGATCCCGATCGGTCTCGTAGTGAAGCGGCAACCGGTACTTCTTCCACGCCGCGTAAAAGAGCGCGGTCGCACGGTTTGAGAACATGTCGAAGAACTCGCGCGCGGCGTAGTCCTTGTGCGTTTGCTCGCGGTTCGCGATCTGCTCGGTATAGGCAAGGGGTAAGGCACCTTGCGAACCGAGCAAGCCAAAAAACGATGGCGTGATTTCAACGCGGCTCAGTCCGCCGTTTGCAAGAGCATCGGTGCGAGCGGGTTTGTCCTTGAGCGCGGTGTCGCCGGCATCGAATGAAAGCGCAGATTGAATCTCGCTGGGCGGAAACGAAAGCGACATGCTGTTGCGAAACGAAACGTGCTTGGCGAAGAGATCATCACGTCCCCGCTTGTCCGCGCCTGCCTTGCGCCCAAAAGCAATCCCGAGCAGACGGACCGCCTGGAAAAATTCGAAGCGGTACGGCTCGTCGAGCAGGCGCTCCACTACAGGAGGATCGATTCGCCGCTGCGGGGTTTGCATCGCAGGATCTCCTCTCCGGTGCGTTTCGAGACAACGACCAGTTGCACGAAGCTGTTCAGATGGACATAAAGTCCGAAGAGCGTGTCGATCACTCGCACGAAGGACGCGAGGCTCGTGCCGACAAAATGTTCCTCGTCGAGCGTCAAACGGATTTCGATGCCACGCACGAAGGTGGCGAACGGTTTGCCTGGAAGCCACTGGATAGCCGGCTTCTGCTCGATGGCAGCAATGCCATCGATATGCCGCGCCGAGACCGCGGTGCGCCGTAAATCGTAGATACGCAGCAATTCCTTGAGCGCCGAGACGCCGCTCTGCGCGAGCGAAACATGGTTGAGCGCGAGGTGCGAGATCAAACGCCAGTGCGCAGCGCGCCCGCGTTCGAAGCGCACGCTCGGCGTCGCCCGCCGCAGCATGCGCACACTGCTCACCAACGAATCGCCTTCGAGGAACAAATCGCCACCATCGAGCCCGAACGCCAGCTGTGCCGGGATGTCGCGATTCGTGCAGGTGAGTTCCAGACTCAGCGTATCGGTTTGCGCCTGCAGTGGCTCAAAGTCGATATCGACAATCGAGATCTCCGTCTCGTAACCCGGACTTGTCTTCGCGACAGCATCGTCGCGGCGCGCGAGCCAGTAATGCCCCGCTTGCCCGAGCTCGCCGTGACGCAGTGAGTAGAACGGCCGGAACTCCGTGACGGATTCGCCACTGACCTGCTCGCGCACCAGATGCACCGAGTCGATCGAGCACACTTCGTAAGCGGCGGCCCGGCGTCCATCGCAGATGACCGGGTACGCGACCGCCTGATGCGTGACGCGGATGGGATCCCCATGCTGCCTGAACAGGTTCACCACCGGCGTGCAGAAGAGACGCAAGTTGTCCTTCGACAAGGCGTCGAGCATTCGTGCCGTTTGCGAGTCGCTGCGAATCTCTTTCAGCACCACATGTAGCGTGAAACGGCTGCATTTCCCGGCGGCTCGCGCCATGTCCGTGAAGCCGAAGTCGATGAAATTGAATTTCTCCGGGAACGCGAAGTATTCGGTCAACAAGCGATATGCCGGATGTGATTTTTCCGGATAGTCGATGAGCGCATCGCTTTCGCCGAAACCCGCCTGCTCGAGCACGGGCGCGTGAAGCTTTTTCCATTTGCCGCAACGGTCCGCTTCAACATAACTCGCCGTTGTGTTGACAAGCAGGCAATCGGCAAGCGCGGCGACAAACGACTGTTCGCCATGCAGGTGCACGCGCAGTTGCTGCAAGCCGAGCGTCGAGAGATCGAGTTGGGGCGCGGCCGATTCAAAGGTCACGGAGATCAGCGCGGTGGCATCACGAGGCAGGACGGTCGCGCTCGGTGCGGACGCAACCGGCGTATACTTCGCTTCGATAATGCGCAGCGGTGCAAGCACCACATCATACGCGTTGCGAAAGCGGCATTGCACGCCGCGAATGGGCCGCGATTTCAGTTCGGTCCCGCGTTCGATGGTCGCCGTTGCCGTGAGCTGTCCAAGCGCCTGGGCTGCGTCGAACTGCGCAATTGAACACGACGGAAACGGCCGCAGATAATGCGGATACAGCACTTCCAACAACGCTTCGGTGAATTCAGGGTAGTCGTCGTCGAGCTTCTTGTTGATGCGCGCGCCAAGCAGCGCGAACGACTGGATCATGCGCTCGACGTGCGGGTCCTCGGCGTGTTCGCCGGACATCGTAAGACGCGCGGCGATCTTCGGGTAGCGTTGCGCGAAGTCGCGCGAGTAGCGTCTCAGGAATGAGAGTTCGCGCTCATAGTACGGCAGCAGTTCTTCCATTACTCAAATCCCCGGCTCCGTGTCATGCACGGATGCTGCATTCAAAGCCTGGCGCGCGAACGCGTCACGGAATATTGCAGCGTCGACGGCAACAGCATGGCGTCGAAGCTGACCGGCTCTTCGGCCGGATGCACGATCAACACGGCGCGGATCGCGAAGTTGAGTGCGCTCGTTGACTGGTCATTCAGTTCGAGTTTTACCGATACCTGCTGCAGGCGCGGCTCGTGCCGCGCGATCGCCTGTTGAATCGACTGGCAAATGAACACGCGGTCGTAATGGCTCGCGAGGCTCATTCCCGCGAAGTCGTTGAGTCCGTAGGTCAGCACGGACAACTGACACTCGGGCAAGGCGGCCAGATTCGCCTGCGTGAAACCAATCCGTGTATTCAGCAACGACTCCACGTCGCGGGCAACCGTGCTCTTGAGCTCTTCAAGAGACAACTGGCGCAATGCTGACGCAGCCGGCTCGTATGGATCGTCGTCGAAGAGTTTGTCGAGAAAGCTAGGCTCGAAGCGTTTCATTTAGCCCTGGTGTGTTGCATGCGTAGCCATGTCCACTTCGACGCCGGTGCCGCAGGTCATGCGTGTTGGGCCCCGGCGTCGATGATCAGCGGCGAACCGCCGGCCATCAGACCGCGTACGTCTTGTCGTTCTTGGTGAGGCTCCATGCGCCCTGCGCATTGCCGCCTTGGTTACCACCAATCTTTTGTTGCGTGTACTTCCATTGCACGGCTGCATACTTGAGCGAGAACTGCTCGACCGGCAGGCTTGCGCCCGTGCCCGCCGATGCAGTGGTAACTGCATTGACGCTCGGGTTGATTGCCGAGATGATCACGTACTTGAGCTTCACCTCGAGATACTTGATGCGATTGCCTTCGCCATCCGATCGCATGAAGTCGATGGTGACTTCGTCGAACGTGGTGCCGCCGGAAGCATGTTGATACATGAGAGGGCTGACCACGTCGATGTCTTTAGTGAACACCATGTCGCCATGTTCGCAACGCTCGGATGTGTGGCCGCCAGCCGTGGACGCCGTTGCCGAACGCGGCTGCGTGATCGCATGGCTCCATGAATCGATCTCGATCCAGTTCGCGTGATCCTTGTCCTGCGATTCGCCTTTGATTGCAGGATTGCCAAATTTCAAATAGATATCCTTCACAGCTGGACCCTCATAAAGTGGTTTTGTAGGCGGCCCGGACAACGTCCAGGCCTCACGCAGTTATCCTGCTCAGGAAGAGGCAGGCTTTGGTAGATCTGCGACAAGCCGCAAAGAGATCGACAGTTCGTCCAGCTGGAAATGCGGCCGCAGGAACGCTACCGACCGGTATGAACCCGGCTTGCCGGGGATCTCTGCCACTTGTATGGATGCCTCGCGCAGCGGGAACTGCGCCTTTTGTTCTTGCGTCGCGTTGTCGTCAAGCAGCACGTACTGCGAGATCCAGCGGTTCAGGAACACTTCGACGTTCTGGGCCGAGGCGAAGCTGCCGATCTTGTCGCGCATCATGGCCTTCAGGTAATGCGCCACGCGCGATACCGAGAAGATGTACTGCAACTGAGCGGACAGAACGGAGTTGGCGTTCGCACTATCGGTGTTGTATTTCTTGGGTTTCTGCACGGACTGCGCCGCGAAGAAAGCGGCGTAATCCGAGTTCTTGCAATGGACGAGCGGAATGAAACCGAGGTCGCTCAACTCTTTCTCGCGACGGTCCGTCACAGCAATTTCTGTCGGGCATTTGAGCGCGATTTCGCCGTCATCGGTCTTGAACGTATGGGTGGGCAGATCTTCCACCAGACCACCGCCTTCCACACCGCGGATCGCCGCGCACCAGCCGAAGTCATCGAACGCGGCGGTCAGCCGGGCAGCGAACGCCCAGGCGGCGTTGCACCACAAGTACTTTGCGTGATCCGTGCCGTCCACGTCTTCCACAAAGTTGAATGTCTCCGCCGTTTGTCCGTCTTTTGGGTTGAACGGCAAGCGGCCAAGAAAGCGCGGCAGCGTCAGCCCTACATAGCGTGAATCTTCCGAGTCGCGGAAGGACTTCCACTTCGCGTACTCCACGGTATCGAACACCTTGCCGAGATCGCGCGGCCGGCCAAGATCCGCGAAAGTCTCAAGGCCGATCAGTTCCGGCGATGCCGACGCAATGAACGGCGCATGCGCCGCCGCTGCAACATGCGACATCTGCTCGATGAAGTACATGTCTTCCGGCTGCCGCGTCACTTCAAAGTCTCCGATCAGCGCACCAAAAGGCGCGCCGCCGAAGGTGCCGAATTCTTCTTCGTACACCTTCTTGAACAACGCGCTCTGATCGAATTCGATCGCCGTCTTGAAGTCACGGACAATGTCGCGCTTGGGCGCATGCAGCGCCTTGATCTTCACGGTTGCGCCTGTGTTGCTTTCCTTGCACAGGTAGTCGAGACCGCGCCATGTGCTTTCGAGGCGCTGGAATTCCGGCGCGTGCATCACGGCGCTCAGCTGCGCCGAGATCAGCTGATCGAGTTCCGCCACGCGAGCGTCTATGGTTGCCGACAAGTTATTCGACACCACGACCGTGCCGTCGAGCACCTGCGTAACAAGCTCGCCAATCAGGTCCTTCGCGCGCACATGTTCGGAATGGGACTTTGCGACTTTGCTCTTTTCGACAATCTCGTCGAGCAGTGACGTAGCCGTTTCGGATTGATGCGTGCCGGCCTGAGCCGCAGCCGTTTGCTGATTCATTTCACACCCCGCTGGTTTTAGTCGCGCTGCTGGTCGTCTTGCGGCTTGTGGTCCGGCCCGTGCGATGCGTCCGCACTTGCCGTGCTTCCCGCATGCGGCGCCAGCGACTGCAATTGCTGCGTGTTATGCAGCACGTCGCTCAGCAGGTCTTCGAGCTTGTCGTTACCCGCGAGCTTGTTGCGCAGGTCGGCAAGTTTCGAGCGCGCCTCGAGCAAGCGTCGCAACGGTTCGACTTGCTGGACGATCGCATCGGGATCGAAATCCGCGATCGAATTAAAACGCAGATCGACACCAAATTTGCCGCCCGCCTCGCTCAGGCGGTTCTCCACCTGGAATGCGGCGCGCGGTTCGATGCCCTTCATGACGTCGTCGAAATTATCGCGGTCGATGTTGACGAACTTCCTGTCGCGCAAACGCGGCTGCTCGACTTCCGACTGCCCCGCGAGGTCGCCCATCACACCAACGACGAAAGGAAGCTCCTTGATCTCGATCGCGTCTCCACGCTCGACTTCATACGTCAGCTGGACGCGAGGGGGGCGAACCTTCTGCAGGCGCTTCTGGATACTTTCTTTCTTGGCCATGGCTGGTCTCCGTGGTTCCGGCGTGTATTACGGTTCTCGGGTCGTGCGCCTCGTGCTATCGCAGCGCGCTGAATGGGTCGGACGCGCCGCCGCCCTTGGCGGCTTTTTGCGGCGCGGGTGCTGCGGGCGCGGTAGGCGCGGCAGGCGATGCGGTTGCATCTGCCTGGGTATCGGCCGGCGCCGCGGCGGACACCGGTTTCTTGTGCAGAACGCGGCGCTTCTTCACAACGGGCTTTTGCGCCTGCTGCTCGGGCGGGAACAAAGCGTCCTCGCCCAGGGTGTCGCGCAGTTGCTTGGCGAGCGCCTGGGCGTCGGATTTAGCGTCCCCCGCGAGCGCCGAATCCTGGCGCAGTTCGCCGAGCGATTGCGTCGCAATCCGTAATCCGCTGACAGCCAGAACGCTTTTGGCCTGGCGGTCGGTTTGATCACGCTGTAATGCCTCCTGTGCCGCGACAATTGCCTGCCCGTAATGCTGCTGGGTGAATTGAATCTGGGCAATCCGGGACCACGGTTCTTCACGCGTGGGATCTGATTTGGCGAGTTCCTGATATAGCCCGATTGCCTTGTCCTGATCCCCTGCTTTCGACACGCCATCAGCATCTGCCAATTGCTTGTTGAATACGTCGGCAGCTGGCGGCACATTAGGTTGCTGGGTGGCACAACCCGTCACGACGGCACACGCTGCCACTACCCCGATGATTTTTGTAAACAGGCGTTCTGTCATCGTTTATTCACTGAGTCTGATTTTTTAATGATGGGTTAATTCGTTTTTTGCCATGCTCCGAGTGCGGAGGTATAGTACAGGCCAAATTTTGTTAACTCAATCACTACGTAAAGCGATCAAATTTTTATAGCAAGCAAGGTCATGAATCTTGAGTAACTCTGTAACACCATCCGGGTTTTACGTCAAACATATGAAGATTCGGAATTTTTTTCCGGATTAAGCGTCAAAACCGGTTGCGCAAACTAAGTCTGGCGGCTCCAGGGCCTATATAAAACAAGCAGTTGAGCCCGTTTCTACTGGGCTGAAAAATGATTGACCACTTGCTGTGATAATCGGGGAACAACGCGTGCTTTGCATAATAACAAGCGTGAAGACGAGATACCTTAGATGCGTGGTTATATTCACTGCCACCCTGCTGATGGGGGGATGTGCGGCCGGGGTTTCAGTGTTGGGAGCCGCCGCCAGCGCGGGTTTGCAGGCGGTTGGCATAGGCAAGCCCGATGTTCCGGACGCACAAAAGCCGCCGCGCGAAGTGCCGCTTACCCTGTATGCGGCCCCGAATTTAAATGCGGCAAATGATAACCGCCCATTTGCGCTAGTAGTGCGTTTGTATACCCTCAAAGACGCAACTTCATTTCAGCAAGCATCGTTCGACACATTCACTGACCCCAGTCGTGAAAAGGCCGCTTTAGGCGAGGATTTGATCCGGGTTAGAGAAGTCACGCTGATCCCGGGACAGCGTTATACCGTAAAGGAAAAGGTCACGCGTGAAGCCGGTGCGCTCGGCATCGTCGCCTTATTCCGCGATCCGGCGCAACAGCGTTGGAAATTCGCGTTTGATCCGGTCAAATCGGAAAAATCCGGCATAATGGTTGGTCTGCATAATTGCGCCATGACAGTAACCGGAGGGACAGTGATCCCTTCAGATGTTGGATTACCGGCACAACAATTGAATTTCCTTTCAGTTGTAAACTGCGGGTAATGTTGCTTAATCATGAGTATTAAGTGAATATTATCGCCCCGGCGCAATACGTTAGCCGGCCGATCGAATCAACAATTGTTTCAGGCCAATACACAGAGCAGGCCTGGTGTCCGGCCAATCACAAATAATTTTGTGCGGCGCGGAAAGCAAGACTGTTTTCCGACAGGCGTAGTGAACCCTTTACAGGTCGAGTATGAGTTATTCCGCCAAGGTGCTTTGGGGTGAAGGTCTTTTTCTGCGGCCTCAGCATTTTCAACGACAAGACGCGTATCACGAAGCGCGTCTTTTCGAGTCGGTTCGCGCGATCCAGCCTTACAACTGGGGCGTGCGCTCGGTTCGGTTTGATCGAGACGCGCTCGCGAGCAACGTGTTGCGCTTGAGCGAACTGGCGCTCGTATTCCCTGACGGGGAACTCTATTCCGCCCCGCAAGCGAATGCTCTGCCGCCGGCCATCGCGCTCGGGACGCTGCCCGATGGCGTCAATGAGTTCACCTTTTATCTTGCCATGCATCCGCTGCGCGAAGCTGGGGCCAACTACATTCAGGATCCGGCGGACGGGTTCGTGTCGCGCTATGTGAGCGAGCAAAATTCAATTGGTGACCACTTCACCGACGCTGCCCAGGCCGACATTACCTTCCTGAAGGCGAGCGTCAAACTCGTGGCCAACAGCGAGCCGCGCGACCAGTACATGTCCGTGCCGCTCGTTCGCATCCGGCGCACCGCGACCTCGGGGTTCGAGATCGATGAGTCGTTCGTGCCGCCGAGTCTCGCGATTGAGGCCTCACCTCTCTTGCACCAGCGCCTGCGTCAGCTGATTGAAGCGTTGCAGGCGAAGGTCAATGCGCTATATGGGTTTCATCGCGAGCCGACGAAGAACATCATCGAGTTCCGGTCCGGCGATGTCGCTTCGTTCTGGCTTCTGCATACCGCAAGCGCGGCGTTTGCCGCGCTCACGCATTTGTACCAGCATGCCGCGTTGCATCCGGAGCGTCTGTTCCAGGAGTTGCTGCGGCTTGCCGGCCAGTTGATGACGTTCTCGAAGGGATACGCGCTAGCTGACTTGCCGGTGTACAGGCATGACAATCCCGGTCCGGCGTTCGATCAACTCGACACCATGCTGCGCGATCTGCTCGATACCGTGATCTCCACCCGCTATTTCGCAATTGCGCTCGACGAAGTCCGGCCGTCGTTCCATCTGGGGCGCATCGACTCGGGCAAGATCGACGATAAAACCACGTTTTTCCTCTCGGTCACAGCCAGCATGCCAACGGTCGAACTCGTCGAGGCCGTGCCCGCGCGCTTCAAAGTCGGAGCGCCCGAAGACGTGGACAAGCTCGTGTTGTCCGCCATGCCCGGGGTGGGGCTCACCTATACGCCGCAAGTGCCGCCGGCCATTCCCGTGCGGCCCGGCGCATGCTATTTCGCGCTGGAAACACGTGGCCCGCTGTATGACCGCATGCTGCAGGCGCAATCGGCAATGATCTATGCCCCTTCGGGCATCGACGACCTCAAACTCGACCTGATCGCGGTGACGTCATGAGCTATGCGCCTTCACTTTTCGGCGATGCCCCGCCGCAACAGATCAATCGAAATCAGACGCCTCCGGCAGCGTCTACTTACCAGATCCGTTCCCTGCTCGACCTGCTTTACGATGGTTTTTTCATGCTGTTCCTGCTCAAGAACGAACGCGAGCCTGAAGACGCGGCGAGCTTTCTCACACGCATTCAGGATTTTCTCGGCGACTTCGATCGCGGCGCAAAGAAACTGAACGTATCCGCCGACGACATGTTCGCCGCGAAGTTTGCGTTCTGTGCGGCCGTGGATGAATCGGTGCTGGCCTCACGCTTCAAGATTCGTTCAGAGTGGGAACGCAAGCCGTTGCAATTGACGCTGTTTGGCGAGCAATTGGCAGGCGAAAAGTTTTTTCAGTATCTCGAGGAAGCGCGGTCGCAAGGCGCCGCACGTTTGCAGTCGCTTGAGGTTTTTCACATGTGCCTGCTGCTCGGATTCCAGGGCAAGTACATGATGGAGGGACCGGAAAAGCTCGCTTACCTGACGGCACGAGTGGGCGATGAAATCTCGCAGATGAAGGGTAAGCGCGCGCCCTTCGCGCCACATTGGTCGTTGCCGGATCAGATTGCACATCGCCTGAAAAGCGAAGTGCCGTTGTGGGTGATTGCATCGGTATTTGCGCTGGTAGGCGTGCTGGCGTTCGTGGGTCTGAATGCTTACCTGAAGGATTCGACACTGAAAGCGGTCGCACCGTATTCCGAGATTGTGAAGGTCGGGCCAAGGTCCGCAAACTTGACGATATCGCTGCCTTAGCCGGTTTTCCCGCTTGAGCGTGGAATCCATTATCTTTCACCCGATGAAGCCAAAAGCCACTTCCCTGATGTTGATCTCTAGGATGCTACGGCTGCGCATAGCGATAGACGGATGGCTCGATTGTTAGGCACGCTAAATAGTGCTAAGGATGCCTTTCCGATGGCCAACGTGCAACGACGGCTTGAAATCGAGCAAACGCGTTAGCCGGTTCAAAGTTGACACTATTGTGGATGAAATAATGGACAAGACCATCCCACGGGTGCTTATAGGCTGTCGTGCTGGTGGCGTCGACAAGAGCAAACTTATGCTATGGCTTGAGGCAGAAAAATAGAATGAGCCGACCTATCGCTTAACGCGTAAGCGGCTAAATCTCCGCGTTTCAATAGCATTCGCTACCTTGACATGCTCCGCGTTATCCGCTGAAAATACTCCGTCGATCACGCTCACGACAATCGTGTCTTAAATGATTCATAGATTCGATTATCCAGAATCTCGCGCCGATCGCGCCTGGCGAAATCAGAGTTCTGCATAACGCGGCAACAGGTCCTGATCGACCAGTCGTTCCTCTATCGCATTCGCTATCATCACGTGCTCGGGATTATCGGCCGAAAACACTTCGTCGATGACACTTACAACAAGCGTGCCTTTCTGCTTTTTGCCCTCCATGACTGGGATCAGGTCGCGCGCCTCTGGAACTTCTTTCGTCGATATCACGCGAGGGAGGTAGAGCATCCAGCCAGCACCGGGTCTATTGGGAAAGACTTGTAGCATGGAGAAATACCTATACGGGCCAACTTCGACGGTGGCCGCGGGCCATATTTTTAGTAGTCCGATTATAAACGGGACTGCTGTACCTGTTGCGCTCAATGCGGCGACGCCTTTCGATCGAAGCCGGAAAGAACAAATCGAAGCGGCAGTGCCCGCCGACAGGGAGGTACTGAAGGTAACTGCACCATCGTCCTCGCTTCCATTCCATACGCCCGATACCCGCACCCACGGCGTTTCAATTTCCTGTTTTTCGGAGTGAAATATTGCGATTGTCGTCGGGGTCGGTCCACTTTTCTCGAATGCAGAGTTGAGCTTGGAGCGCCCGGGAGTATCTGCTGGCGGATACCACTTCTCAAGTGGAAAACCGAGAGGTTCGAGGAGAGTCGCCACTTTCCAGAGATCTTCGAGTTGTTCAGATTCGCTTGGCAAGCTGTCTTGCCTAAGACGGAAAGTGAGAGTGATGTTCATGGAATAAATGCGTGTTCGATCACGTCCGCCAGAGACGTCCGAACTCTATTACTAACCTCAAAGCTCAGTGAATAGAGGAAGAAGATCCTGATCGGCAAGGCGTGTTTCGATAGCGTTTGCGACTTTCAAATGCTCGGGATTCTCGACTGAAAACGGTTCACCAATAACGCTTACAATGATTGTGCCCTTCTGTTGCTTGCCTTGCATCACCGGAATTAGGTCACGCGCCTCCGGCACCTGTCTGGTGGTAATGACGCGTGGCAAATAAAGCATCCACCCTGCACCGGGGCGTTTTTCGAAAACTTGATGATCGACAAAATACTTGTACGGTCCCGCTTGGATGCTCGACGCGGGCCAAATGCGCGTGGCTTCGATCATGATCTCCGCAAGTTTTTTTTCGTTGAGCAAGCCTTCAATCCCTCTCGACGCCAATTCGCAGGTTGACACACCATTGGTAGTAAGAAGATCGGTAATGGCCGCTCCCCCTGGTCCCTCAATTCCATTCCATGCGCCTAGTCCACGAACGCCCGGGTAGACTTCCGAATCCGCCTTCGCTAGCGCGAGGGCGGCCCCGGTTGGTCCGGAAGTGTCGAAAGCTTTGTTCAAAAGTGATGCTTCAGGAGAATGGTTTGGCGGATACCACTGGTCGAGGGGCAATCCGGCCTTTTGCAGAGAACAAGCAAATTGCCATAGCCATCCATATTGCTCGTCAATTGTCGGTAGCTCCGCGCGCTCCAGTCGAAACGTCAAATCAATGTTAAGGCTTGTTTTCATTTCATAACTCAATGTTCAATCGGGTCTGATGCGAATCCCTTTAACTCCGTTTGGACCAACGGGGCGCGGGTCCGAAAGTCTCGTTTGAAAAAACCATAGCTTAGCGGTTGCATGAAATACCAACACAAAAGCGATGGTGGATTACCGCCTACAACAACGCTTTGAGCCTGCGCTTGCCTGCGCAACTTCAGAACGCCAAAAGTTCTAAAAAAGAACTTGGGCTCACCGGTCTCACCGTCAAAGAACTGATCGTATTTAGCCTTCGCCTCTTCCAATTGACACATGGTCGAGCGAAAACCATCAAAGTCAAGGCCGCCGAAATTCCATTCAGTCCCCGGCGCAAACCCTGTCACTTGTGCTTGGTAAGCCTGAGACGTGTCCGACATATTCCAATTGCGGGTCACCAGCATGCCACTGTCCGGCGGACACCTCTTGCATTTCTCATTCGTCTTCGGCAGGGTGCGCGCCACAGGTTGCGCCTTCGACTTATCTTCCGCATGATCGCGCGACAACGACAGAATGCCCGCCGTCGCCGCGCCGCCAAGCAGCGCAGGAAACGCTTCAGCCAGCGCCGTGCCCGCAGCTTCGATCAGCGGTATCGCCAGGACTGCCATTACTTCTCCTCCTGAATGCGGTTCGCAGCACGGTCCATCAGCTTGCGCCGCGCGACCGCCAGCACATCCTCAAAACGTTCCTCAACAGGGCGGCCCGGCTTCGCAAGCCATGCGGCAATCGCCGGCTTCCGATAAAACTCCGGCACATCCGCCTCGACATAAAGAAATTCGACGAGCGCCTTGTCCTGCTGAAAACCCATGCGCTTCGCATCCTGATAGGCGCGTACCAGCCGGTTCAGCAAGGTTGAGTCGCCGGCAAGACGGGGACTTGCCTGGACGATGTCGTCGCGAATCGTCGCGACGAAGTTGCGTTCGTCGCTGGCGCACAAGGACGCCCATTGTTCTTCGGTAAGTTCAAGCATGGTGGGAGACGTGAAAGCGTTTGCCGTTGCGCAAGCCGTGCCACTCGCTCACATCGCCGAAATACGACTGACGACCGGCGGAATCGAGCGCGTTGAACAGCGGCACGAACACTCGGGGATCCCAGAAGCGCACGAGCGCCACCCTTCCGTCAGGCAAGCGGCTATTAAGCTTGCCCTGTAGCGTGGCCACAAGTGCATCCAATTCCTGATCCGCAAAGAGCCACATGACGCTGGGACGGGCCTCTTCCAACTCGGCAAGCGAAGCAATAGCGAAGGCCTCGGGCGCGGCGAGATCGATCACCCACGGTCCCGCGTCCGCGAGCGGTTCGTCCTCGGTTCCGGCGAACAGGGCGGCTACGGCGCCCCAACGTCTTTTTAGTGGATGGCCGAAATGCTGCGCGTATTGATAGCCATCGACGAGCGCATAGGCGCGCAACCCCGGCGCCGACGTTCGAAGGCGTTCCAGCCGCTCGGCGAGCTGCGACGGAATCAAGCGCGCGCCACAGTCGATGCGCCGGTCTCAGCGGCGTGTGCGAGACATTCGCGGCAGATGGTCGGCGCAAGCGGCGCACTTTCAGTGGCTGCGGCAGCGTCGCCTTCCATTGATCCCTTGACGTTTGCCGTCGTCACCGATTGCGCCGCAATCAACACGGCGCCGCACGACGTCTTGTCGCCGTGGAAGGCGAGCGGGACACCATCGACAGTCATCGCCGGGTTCTGTGTCGTGACGATCGGAAAGGTACCGTTGCATTTCGGGCACTGGACGAGATCGCCAAGACGGGCCGCGCGACGGCCGCCGTCGCCAACGGCTATCGATGAAGAAACCGAGACGATGGTGCCACCGTGGGTGGTGCTGTCGCCCTCACACGCAAATGAACTCATGCGTCACCTGTACGAAATCTGTTTGAAGACATTTTCATGCGACGCGTTTTCGCTCCTGTCCACCCAAGCTTACAGTGCTGAGGAAAAACACACCAACTGCCAGAAACGGAATCCCGATCACAAGGAGAATGGCAGTAAGACCCCAGTGCTCCCAGAAGCTGTCGATCATCGCGCGCTCAGGCGTCTGCGCATCGTAGAGGACACCGACCGACTCACCCTCGCGCAGGCCGTTATGCGATGACGACGAACCTTGCGCGAACGAAATTTGCTTGCCGGTGTCCGTCCTGAAAACGATAACCGCCGAATACAGCCTCGAATGGGGTTGATACGGACGCTCGTTTTCAAGCACGTTGATGACTTGTCCCTCTGCCCGACTGTAGTTCTGCCTGATGTGCTGCGCGTGGAAGCCGGTCGCGGCTGCGCCAAGCACGAACCCGGCGCCAATGACAACGGGCAACACACTGATAACGAGGTTTTGGCGATTTCGCTGTTGCTTGCGCTGCGAATACGAGGCATTGGATGGCGCGGCGGCGGAAATGCGCGGCCGATCGCCCCTGTAAAGAACAGCGCCGATCGCGAGAAACGCCACGCCAAGCGCCGCAAGAACCGCAGCCGGAAACCACCGCTGCATGAACTCATCGACGATCACGGGGCGAGCCGAGTGCGCCGCGTCATAAAAAATCCGCACGCTCTGGCCAATGTCATAGGCCGGCTGTGTCGACGAGGTTTCTCCGCTCGTTTCGGCGCGCTGTCCACCGGCAGTCGTGAACGCGAAGACCGGCGTGTAGGACCGCAAGGACTGCGAGCCGCCGCCAAATCGCACGACAGTACCTCGGGCAGCGGTCATATCGCGCGTGCTGATAACCGACGAAACCGCCATGGCTATCGCGAGCAAAAAAAGACCGCCGCCGAGCAGCAGCGCGACGATGGTCGTTTTGCGTATCGAAGAAACCTGTCCGGGCGCGTTCGTCATGTTCTGTCGGGCCGTAGCCTCACCGGCCAGCGGGCTCTGTCTGATTGAGCACGCAACGAAACCCGAGATCGCTTTTTTCGGTATCAGGGGCGAGCCCGGCCCGATCGATCACGAGCCGCGTCCTGCTGCTCGTCGCGAACCGCACGGTTCGCAAACCGCCGGCTTCGGGGCCGCGCGGATCGTGCGCTGCGCTGTGGCTGTAGTAAGTCTTGTCGAACCAGTCGCGGGTCCACTCCCTGCCTCGTCCGAACACATCCGATACGCCTATCTTGTTGTCGCCGTAGGTTCCGACCGGACGGCTGATCAGCGGCTCGGGACTCGTTCCGTTCCCTTCCATTTTGTCGATGATGCCGTCGAGCTGCTCAAGGTTGTATTTGCCATCGACGACCGGCACGGCCGTGCTCGGAATCACCCAAAGTTCGCCGCGCGAGCGTGCTGCGTATTCCCACTGCGCTTCGGTCGGCAGATCGAATTTCATTGAAGTCACCTGTCCAAGCCACGAACAAAAATCGCGAGACTGCCGCCAGGTCACATACGCCACCGGATAGTCAGGAAATCGGAACTCCAGATACTCGGCCTTACTGATCGCGGCCGGCGGCAACTTGTTGGCTCTCGTATAGAGGTCGTAGTCTGCATACGTGACGCGGTGCTTGAGGATTGAATAGCTGTCGAGGGTTACGGCGTGGGCGGGCGCTGCGCCCTCGTTGGCGGAATATGGCAGCTTTTCAGGCGACTTATGCGGGCCGAAGTCGCCCATCAAAAATTCGCCGCCCGATACGAAAACGAGTTCGCCCTGTAGCTTCTGCCTGAACTTCGCAAGTTCGTCACTGCCCGGCGGCGGCAGCGTCTTGAAGTAATCCTGGATGATGCCGACTGTATCGTCGTAAGGCTTGCCACGTCCCCATTTGAGCACCATGCTCAGGTGTTCCCACGTGCTCTTGTGTGGCGACGGCGTCGTGATTTCGCGAATCAGGCGGTCTTTATCGGCCGGTGCGTTCACATCGATCTTCTGTGCAAAAGCGCTGCAGGACAGCAGGAGCGACGTGCTCAATACCGCAAACGCACGCGATGTCCCACAAGCACGATAAGACGGATAACCCATGCAGCGACACTCCTTTGTTGTGCTCTTCGTTAAGCCGTTCATGCCGCTCAAGCAAGTTGCGATCCGTCGCCCGCCGTCGTGGCCGGATGCAGCCATGCAACGTTGGTGCCTTGTTGCATCATGTAGGCTGGCGAGTCGTTGAATGCGAACGCAAAACCAGGCGCGGGCTCGTCACGCAACCTGCCTTCGATCATTGCAACCTGATCCATGCCAATGAATTGTCCGATGTCATTGCGCGCAAGTTGAGCTTCACTCTTCTCGCCGATTTCCGGCGATGTGAACTGATAGACATTGTTCAGCTCGTTCTTGATTTGCGCCGATGCGAGAATCCGGTCAATGGCATCGGACGCCTCGAGGCGCCACTCTTCAAATTGATCGCCGATCGATTTTAAAGCGTAGATGATGTAGCCCTTCACTTCGGCAAGACTGTTCAGCAACGAGTCGTGCGCGTTCCTGACCGCATCCAGGAATTTCTTCGGTTCCGTGCGGATGAAATTGGTGAGATCGGTACGCAATTCACTGAACTGCTTGCCGACAAAAGCGCCGATCTCCTTACCCTTCGCGATCGCCAGCGTGTACATCGCAACGAAGGTCTTGAACGCTTCCGTCTCGAAGTATTTCAGGTTTTTATCGCCGGCATAAGCGACCTGCGATTTTGCCCACCACGCGAACTCGGCCATGTTGACGACATCGACGGTCGCCTCGATCTCGCCTTTGAGGCCCACGCCCACGCATACGCCGGCCTTCATGAAGATGCGGAATTTTTCATCGTACGTGATGTGAAACGCCGCCTGCGCGCCAATGCCGGCCTGACCGCTCACCCCCGGCTTCACAGACGCGAACGACGTCCATTTGACTTTCTCCTGGGGACGCCGCCATTCGAAGGCGCCATCAAACGACGCTTCGGCTTCAACGCCGGCAAACGCCTTCAGATCGCCACCAGCGTCGGCCGTTGCTTCCACTTTCGTGACGTCCAGTCTCGGCCGCTGCATTTGATTGGGGTCGCGGGTTGCACGCGTGCCGCGCACTTGCTGAGTTTTACCATCGCGTCCCAGTTTGAACTCGACACCGCCCTCGGCCAGCAAACTCGCACCGCATGAGGCCTCGGCTTTTGCCACAACGGATATCCGGAAGAATCCGAGCGTGGTATCAGGTGTGCTCGACCACGAGTAGCTGCCGCCTTGAGTTTCCGTGGGCGCCGGAATCCAGAGCTCGAGCCCGGACTTCCACGGCAGATATAGCATGGCCTTGATGTTTCCGTCGGCAAGGATACCGCCGACTTCACCCTTGGCCTTGGCCGATGCCGAAACCTCGCCGCGCAAATGCAGAACGTCGTCAAAGGACTTGAAGGTGCTTTCAACCTTGGCGCTGGCTCCTGCACCGGCAAACAGCCGCAGCATCTGCGTGCCGCCGGAAAACTCCACCATGGCATTCGGGTCGTCCGGCGACTTGAAGTTTGCGTTCTTGTTGAAACCCTCCGCGAAACTAGGCGCCCAATCAACGCCCCACGGCGGCGTTTTCCATTCATGCAGCTTGGTCTTATGCAAAGCTTCATGGAGCTTTTCATCAAGCATTTTATGATCAATCTTGTACTTCTTGGTCGCTTCGTCTTTGACGAGGAATGACTTGAGTTGCGGTTTGTCGGAGTCGAGCTTGTAACGGCGGAAGTGATTCCGCATCTTCGATGAGCGCACGTAGGTGAACCGCTGCCCACTGTACTGTTCCTTGCCGGAGCCTGTCTTGCGTAGTGGCAGGAGCTCCCAGACGCCATCCTTGTTGAACGCGGGCGTCTCTTCCAGCTCCTTGTGAACCTCCGCCGTCGCCGCCTCCTCCTTCTTGATGGCTTCTTTCAGCTTCGCCTCGAGTTGCGGACGCAGCGCAACGTTCGATTGCTGCTCGAGCCAGTTGGCGTGCGCCATGCCAAGCGCCTGGCGTGCCTCGATAAGGTTCTCCGACAGCCGGCTCATCAAGGCGATTTCCTTCGCCACCGTATCGACGGATTCGAGTGGACATTCGAAAAGCTCGGCCGTGTCCGGATAGAAAAAGTAGAGCGGACGCTGCTTGCCCTTCGCGTCGGCTGTGCTGCCTTCACGGGTATCCGTGCGGCTGGTCCCCGCTGCATTCTCTTGGCTCATGATTTTTTTCGATTGGTCTCGAATCGCCGTGACGTTGGCGTTGTGTTGTATATGCCGCTATTACGCTTCGTCCTCGTGGAACATCTTCAGGTCCTGCGCCTCAGTGCCGGTGAACACGCGCACCGTCTTGCCTTCGGCGTCGGTAATGCCTCGCGCCAGCACTTCCCCGCCGCTTCCCTCAATGCGGTATGGCGCAAGCGGCATGACATTTCCGGTGGTTTCGTCCTTGAGGATAAACTGCTGATCGTTCGATACACTTTTTGGAAGCGCCGGCGGCTGGCCGTCGTATCGCGTGGGTCCCGAGAAGGCGTGATTCGAACCCTTGATATCGACCTCGCCCGGCGCGTGGATCTGGATACCCCCGCCGCTGATGCGCACGTACGCGCCGCCGCATGTGAGCAGGATCTCTTTTTCCGCGCTCAGCGCAATGCCGTCTGTTGAAGACGAAATCTTGATGCCCTTGCTTGCGAGGAGATCCATGCCGTCCGTTTGCGCCTGTATTTCCAGCTTGCCGCGCGCCGCGATCAATTTCATGCCCAGCTTGTAGGCGAACAGGCTGATTTTATCGACGGCATTCGCGACCAGGCTTTTGCCCACTGCAATATTGATATCGCTATTTGCCGACATCGTTGCATTCTCGCCCGCGTGAATATGGACGCTCTCCGGTGTGGTGATCCCCACCCCTTTGGGCGATGCCATAAGCAGCACCGGATCGCCGAATCCGTTCGCCTGTCCGCCGCCGCCCGATGAATCCTGGCCTGCGCCGGAAGCGCCCGATGTCCCGCCGCCGTACCCACTTTGCGTCGCGTTCGTGAATGTCTTCAGCGAGTCGATCGCCTGCATGTCGGCGCCGCCGTGCTGCCTGGCGGTACCGGCGG
>NZ_FCOC02000005.1 GCF_001544455.2 Caballeronia sordidicola | reverse complement strand
TCAGGCTCCCCATTCGCTGAAATACACTCAGCATAAACGCAAAAACCCCACCCAACTCGGTGGGGTTTTTGCGTTTACGGTTCCGATTTAATGCGCAGATGTCGCGCAACTGTGCGAGCTTCCAGATCTCCGGGTTGAAAGCGTGCATCAGCGCAAAACTCGATAAATCACGCAGCTACCGTACGATTGTAGGTTCCGGCCAGTTTTGCATCACCGTGCGAATCCCGGTTTCGAATGGCGTTCTGCGACCCATATTCATCGATTCCAATACATCCGAGGCCAAGTGGCAGTCCTTCGGGCGAGGCGTAGCATCGACCGGTGCATATTGAGGATGAAGCTTGGCTTCAACGCCTAACTTCCGGGCGATACAAACAGCGATGTCATACTTTGTCATCGGCTCATCGCCAGACCAATGCATCACGCCATTGACAGGCGTACCGGATTCGCAGCGTTCCAATAACTGCCGAACCACAACTGCGACGTCCGGCGTGAAGGTCGGATAACGTGTCGCCCAGGCATCCATAGTCGCTGGCGCGTCTTCGCCCGTTGATTTCATGATAGCTGGCACCAAACTGGTTACTGCGGATTCGCTCCAGTCGACGACTGGTCCGTAGAGCAGCGGGAGACGTACAACGCAAGATCGCGCGCTTGTTCGCATCAACACAAGCTCTCCCTCGAGCTTGCTAAGACCGTACGCGTTGAGTGGGTTCGGTACATCGTCGGGATGGTAGGGCGGTTGAGTGCCATCGAAGACATAGTCGGTGGAAATCGAAAGTGTCCACGCTCCGATTTCCCGAGCGACCGTTCCAATGAAACGCAACGCATCCACATTTAAAGCCTTTGCAAGCGAGAGGTCGCTTTCGCAAATATCCGGTCGCCGCTCGGCCGCGGTTATCACAATGGCACTAGGATTCTGCTCAGCGATAAACCGCCGCACAGCGGCTTCGTCGCGGATATCGAGAATGACGGTCGTCGCGTTGCCGCGACGAAATGCCGTTTTAACCACTTGCCATCGCGTCTGCCGGGCAAGCTCGTCCGAAATCGCGCGCCCAAGTAGCCCGGAAGCGCCAATCACGGCGACTTTGAAGTCAGCGCTTTCGCTGATCATTCGGTTTTTGCCGAGAGAACTGTGTAACCGGCTTCATCAATGGCTTCTCTGAGCGCGTCGATAGTCTCGGTCGACGCAACGATCACTTTCCCGTGTTCAAGATCGACCTGCACTTTTGCATCGGCATCGATTTCATGAATCGAGCGCGTTACTGCCGCGACGCAATGCTGGCAGCTCATGCCTTCTACTTGAAATTCAGTCACGTCTATTCCCATGTTGAGTTTATGAAACGAGACATGCTATACCTTCCTATCGTTGGAAGGTGTACAGTTGAAATAAAATTTTGGAGCTTGACTATGAACATAGGTGAAGCCGCGCGCGCGTCGGGCGTAACCGCCAAAATGATTCGATACTACGAAAGCGTCGGGCTCTTGCCGCCTGTGGGGCGAGCAACGTCCGGGTATCGCGTGTACGGAACGCATGAAATCCACGCGCTCAAATTTGTGCGGCAGGCACGCCGACTCGGCTTTCTTGTTGAAGATATTCGAAAGCTCCTGGCTTTGTGGCAAGACCGAAAACGAGCTAGCGCAGAGGTGAAAGCAATCGCGCTCGAACACGTCGCGGAACTGGATAGACGAATTGCAGAGCTCACCGTCATGCGCGATACGTTGGCTCATCTCGCTGTCAATTGCCATGGCGATGAACGACCAGATTGCCCTATCCTGGAACGGCTCGCAGGTTGATTCGAGTTGGTGCAAAATTTACAATTCTTCCTTTTGCAAAGAACTATATTGGTGCAAATTTAGCTGGAAGTTTCGGGCTACAGCGAAAAACTTATAAGAATCAGTTGGTTGATCGGTATCGGTGCATGCACCATTCCAAAAAAGAATGCACCCAATGCAGGCATTTCACTAACACTCGGATGCCGGTTCATCTATAATTCGGGTTAACCCTTTTGAGGGATATCCCTGACCCGAACCGCCGGGGATTCATTGAAATCCTTGGAGAAAAATCATGTTTGCATTCCTGCTCGAAAAAGTCAGCATCTGGTTTGAAACCGCCGAACGTAATCGTCGCGAGGAATATCTGGCTCAGTCGTCAGATATCGTCCAGCTTGAAAAGCGCATCCGTTCGCTGGAAACCGAAGGTTATTCGCTGTAAATTCCGACCGGTATCCGGTTGAAGACTGAAAAGGCCCCGCATGCGGGGCTTTGTCATTTCTCGGTGGCGGCAGTCACTTGCTCTGTGGATGAGCCGCGAGCCACTGCTTCATGAACGTGATTTCCTTGTCCTGCGACGCGATAATTTCCTTCGCCAGTGCGCGCAACTTCGCGTCTTTCCCATACCTCAATTCGACTTTGGCCATAGCAACCGCTCCCTGATGATGGGGAATCATGTGGGCGACGAAATCGTGGTCCGCATTTCCGGTGTACTCGATGCCTGACATACCCGACATCATTGACTGGTCGGCTGCCTGAAATGCTTTCGTTGCCTCGTTCCCCGGGGCGTTCTTCGTTGCCGACATGTCCATGCCAGCCATTGATCCAGCGGATGCCGGAGCCTGCGCAAAAGCTGTCGGCATCGACACAGCGATGCACGCCGCAACCGCAGCAATACCAGTAATGATCGGTTTCTGGAATGTCATTAAATCTCCGTAAGTTATCGAGCCGGGAAGGCTAGCCTAAGGCTTACCATCGCGGTAAGGTAAAGCGCTTTCATATGATATGAACGAGTTCTTTGAGGCGTATCAACAATCATAATTTGACGCGGGGCGCCATGAGTTCAAAACAGACGTGGATCAGATGCGCAGCCCTGGCCGGCGCGATGCTGGTTTTCAGCACAATGCCAGCGGACGTCTTTGCACAGCCAGGAGGTCGGCCGCTCATCTTGGACACACAAACAGGGATCCATAGTGGCGCTGGTGGTACGGTCCTGCAGACGGGGCCACTGAACGAATCGGGCATGGTTCCGGCGCGCCCGCTCGGTTCGCTGCCGGAAGTACCGCAGCAGGGGCAGCAGCCGGTTGTAATTTCTCCGTACATTGAAGTGCAACCAGGCGGGTACGCCGGTGCTCAAGGCTATGGCATCTCGCCTGCAATCCAACCTCAGTCAGGTTCTGCGGGGTCGGGGCGCGGTCGTGGGCTGCGCTCTTCCGGGTCACATTCCGGCGGGTTATACGGCGTGCCGGCGGCTACTCGATCTCAGGCACAACCGGAACCGCAGTCTCAGCAACCGACCACCCGAGCGCAATCTCAAACGCGGTTGCAACCGCCGCCGCAGGTCGAATCGCAATCCCGCACTCAATCGCAGTCGTCCGAACAACCTCGGGCTCAACCGCGAGCGCAGCCTATACCCGCAGCGCCAACGTCCGCCGCAACCGATCCCGCGACTGCCTCAAAAAATGCGGGATTCGGACCAAAGGCCGTATCGCGTTCATCTGATCCGCACACGGCGACAGGCTCCGTCACTTCGGTGGAATAGCGAATGCAGCGTTTCTCAATCGCCCTTGTGCTCGAGCTTGAACGACGCCTTACTGTCTTGGCCGAGCGTATCGACCAGATAGGGGAGCGCCTGTTTCAGCTCGCCGGCCAAGGTGTACGGCGGATTCACGATAAACATACCGCTGCCAAACAAGCCAAAACCATCGACCGGCGGCTTGCTTACGGTCAATGAAGCATGCAGCCAGTTCTTCGGCTGGACGCGCTTCAACTGATCGGCGAAACGCTGCGACTCCAGCCGCGTCACTTGCGGATACCATACTGCATAAGTCCCGTTTGCAAACCGTTTGAGGCTTTCCTCAAGGCAATTCAGCGTACGCGCGTAATCGCGTTTGTCCTCGTACGACGGATCAATTAGCACCAAAGCACGGCGCGGCGGCGGCGGAAGAAGCTTGAGAATGCCTTCGAAGCCGTCGCCTTCGAAAAGCATCGCGCGGCGGCCGGCATCGCGGAAATTGTGGCGCAACACATCGATTTCGGTGGAATGCAGCTCGAACAGGCGCATCCGGTCTTGTTCGCGCATGGTTCGCCATGCAAGGTAGGGCGAACCGGGATAGAACTGCAGCGTCCCGTCCGCGTTGAGGGCTTTGACTTCCTTGACGTAATCCTTGAGCAGTCCGGGAAGATCTCGCTTGCCCCAAAGCTTGGCTATGCCCGTTTCGAACTCACCCGTTTTTGTCGCGTAACCATCAGCGAGCGAATACACGCCGGCCCCGGCATGTGTATCGATATACCAGAACGCCTTGTCCTTCTGGCCAAGGTATTGCAGCAACTGCACGACGATCGCGTGTTTCAGCACGTCTGCGTGGTTGCCTGCATGAAAGGCGTGTCGATAACTAAGCATGGCGATGAATGAGCGGAGACGAAAAACGAGAAGGAGCGGGCCGAGCCAGCCGGATAAATACCGGTCGAGATGCATTACGTCAGGTGCATTACGTTTACACGCCGGCGGGGTCGCTATTGTAGCCGACCCGCATGCCGCTTCCCGCCGCGCTCACACGAACGCGTCGCCAACGATCTCCTCCATCCGCGCCTTGATCTCGGGCGTGATCTTTTTTACGACATCGATCGCTTTCATGTTTTCGTGAATCTGTTCGACGCGTGACGCGCCGGTAATGACCGTGCTGACATGCGGATTCAGCAGGATCCATGCAAGGGACAGTTGCGCGAGCGAACAACCGAGCTGATCAGAAACTTCGGCGAGTCTCCCGACAATGTTGTTCGCTCCTTTGTCCGTGAGTTTTTTCGATAACCATTCGTAACCCTGCAATTGCGCGCGGCTATTGGAGGGAACTCCGTCTCTATACTTGCCGGTCAGCAAGCCGGAAGCGAGCGGGCTCCACGTAGTCAGGCCGAGTCCAATGTCCTCGTAGAGCCGCTTGTATTCCCGCTCGACACGCGTGCGATGCAGCAGGTTGTACTCAGGCTGTTCCATCACGGGTTTGTGCAGATGATGCCGCTCGGCAATGTCATGGGCGCTGCGAATCTCGTCGGCGCTCCATTCGGACGTGCCCCAGTACAAGGCCTTGCCGCGCGCGATGATGTCACTCATCGCCCAGACGGTTTCCTCTATGGGCGTATGCGGATCTGGACGATGGCAGAACACGAGATCGACGTAATCGAGTTGCAGCCGTGCAAGCGATCCGTCGATAGCGTTATGCAGGTATTTGCGATTGAGCGTCTGATGCTGGTTCGCACCGTCGTTGAGCCCGAAGAAAAATTTCGTGGACACCACATAGCTCACGCGTGGCCAGGCAAGTTCCTTCAGCGCGCGGCCCATGATTTCCTCGGACCCGCCTTTGGAATAGACCTCAGCGTTATCGAAGAAATTGACTCCGTGATCCCGCGCCGCCGCAAGCGACTCGCGTGCGACCCGGTGATCGACCTGAGTGCCGTAAGTCACCCACGAGCCAATCGACAATTCACTGACCTGCAAGCCAGAACGTCCCAGCCGACGATAGTTCATATGCGGTATCTCCAGTTTAGGGTTTCTTGTGGTGCGAATCGGGTCTCAAAGCTTAATTGGTTTTCACAATACACGCGGCGATGGGGATTGTCCGTGGGGTAAAGACTACAAGGATTGCGCAGGGTCGAAAAGCCGGCCGAATGGGCTATGACGTGTGCAGAAGGTTGATTGACGCGGCGTTGCATGGTCTTATTGTCCTAGAGCAAGCAAGCGTCGGCGCCCGGACGTAGAACACGTCAACAGGAGTTTCAATGGCAGAACGGACGAACAGTGTCAACGCGCGTGCAGGGTCAAAGCGCTCGAAGGTAATGAAAGAGCCCCGCGAAGTGACTTCGCTTGATCTTGCAGGACCAACGGAAGCAGCGGCGTCGCCCAGCCCGGATACGGCGAGGGCGATCAAGTTGCCGCCATACGAAACCATTGCGTTGATGCTGCAAGGAGGCGGGGCGCTCGGTGCCTATCAGGGTGGCGTTTATCAGGGATTGAACGAAGCGGGGATTCATCCGAACTGGATTGCCGGGATCTCCATCGGCGCGTTGAACACGGCAATCATTGCGGGGAATGCGCCGGAGAACAGGGTGCCGCGCCTGCTCGAATTTTGGGAAACGATCTGCCAGCCGGCTTTCATGCCGCCGTTGCCGGCATTCGTCGAGCACGCATTCTTTAATTCCACCGATGAAATTCGCAAGGCCTTCACGGCGATGCAGGCGGCGAGCGCGCTGGTGGAAGGCCAGAAGGGATTTTTCGTGCCGCGGTTTCCGCCGCCGTCGCCGTTGGCTGCGGGCGACCCCGCCACGGCCAGTTCCTATGACACACGGCCGTTGAAGGCAACGCTCGAACAGCTTTGCGATTTCGACCGGATCAACTCGCGGGAAACGCGGGTATCGGTGGGCGCCGTCAATGTGGCAACCGGGAACTTTGCGTACTTCGACAACACGCGCATGAAACTGCGTGCGGAACATTTCATGGCGTCCGGCGCGCTGCCACCAGGATTCGCTGCAGTCGAAATTGATGGCGAGTATTTCTGGGATGGCGGGCTCATGTCGAATACGCCGCTCTATGAGATTGCCCAGGCCACGCCGCGTCGCGACACGCTCGCGTTCCAGGTCGACTTGTGGAGTGCGAAGGGCCCAGTGCCGGACAGCATTGTCGACGTAATGGGACGGGTGAAGGACGTCCAGTATTCCAGCCGCACGCGGCTCGTCACCGACACCATGCAACGTTCGCAGCGATTTCGGAATGTCTTGAGGGAAGTGCTCGAGAAAGTACCGGTAGACGTTCGAAACAGCGATCCGTGGTGCAAGGCCGCGGAAGAACTTGCGTGCTCGAAGCGCTACAACGTGATTCACCTTATTTACAGGCACAAGGAGTTCGAGGGGCACTACAAGGACTATCAGTTTGGGTTGTCGACAATGCAGGAGCATTGGGCAAGCGGACTCACTGACATTCGTGGCACGCTCGGCCATCGTGACTGGCTGGATATGCCGCAGAATGATTCCGGCTTCATCACCCACGATATCCACCGCGACGGGCGCTAGCACGGCCGCGCAGCATAAAAAACGGCGCCCACAAGGAGCGCCGTTTCAGGGGCGTGCAAAAAACTTACTTCAGCACGGCTGCAATGGCGTTTGCCACGACTTCGAGGTTGCGGGTGTTCAGTGCAGCCACGCAGATCCGGCCCGTGCTTACTGCGTAGATGCCAAACTCTTCACGCAGGCGATCGACTTGCGGTGCGGTCAGTCCGGAGTACGAGAACATGCCGCGTTGCTTGTTCACAAAGCTGAAGTCGCGTTCGACGCCCGCTGCCTTGATCTGCTCGACCAGGCCATTGCGCATTGCGCGGATCCGGTCGCGCATCTCGCCAAGTTCCTGCTCCCACGTCGCGCGCAGTTCCGGCGAAGCGAGCACGGCGGCGACTACCGACCCGCCGTGGGTTGGCGGGTTCGAATAGTTGGTGCGGATCACGCGCTTGAGTTGCGACAGCACGCGGGCAGCTTCTTCCTTGCCGCTCGTGATGATCGACAGTGCGCCGACGCGCTCGCCGTACAGCGAGAACGACTTGGAGAAAGACGACGACACGAAGATGTTGATGTCGGCCTTGGCGAACAGGCGCACGGCTGCTGCATCGGCGTCGATGTTTTCGCCGAAGCCCTGATACGCGATGTCGAGGAATGGCAGCAGCGAGCGTGCCTTGACCGTTGCCACGACTTGTTCCCACTGCGCCGGGGTAAGATCGACGCCGGTCGGGTTGTGGCAGCACGCGTGCAGCACGACAACCGTACCTGCCGGATAGCTGTTGAACGCTTCGAGCATGGCCTCGAACTTCACGCCGTGCGTGGCTGCGTCGTAGTACGGATAGTTCAGGACTTCGAAACCGGCGTACTCGAACAACGCGCGATGGTTCTCCCAGCTCGGGTCGCTAATGGCGACCTTGCCTGCCGGGTTGAGGCGCTTCAGGAAGTCAGCGCCAATCTTCAGCGCGCCGGTTCCGCCGAGTGCCTGGGCCGTGATCACGCGACCCTCCGCGATCAGGGGGGAATCGTTGCCAAGCAGCAGTTTTTGAACGGCCGCGTCGTAAGCGGCAATGCCTTCCATGGGCAGATATCCCCGCGGCGCGGCCAGTTCGACGCGGGCTTTTTCGGCCTCACGGACGGCGCGCAAGAGCGGAATCTTGCCTTCTTCGTTGAAATACACGCCCACGCCGAGATTGACCTTGGTGCTGCGCGGATCGGCATTGAAGGCTTCGTTCAGACCCAGAATCGGATCACGGGGGGCAAGCTCGACTGCTGAGAAGAGGGACATGATTTATCGGCGGTAGTGGAAAGGCGTGCGCGGCGTTCGGGATGGAAGTCGCGGCATGCTGTGTTCGACCGCGCGGCGGGGAGTTGACAAAAAACTCCTTTCCATCGATGAAAACCCCAGTTCGGCATTGTAACGAATTGAACGGCGCTTTTCGGTGAGAAGAGGCGGAAGAAACGAATGAATTTCGAGTTTTGTGGCTGTCGGATTCGCGAATTTCGACGGCAAACAATATGAGGCTGGCGGAATTATCAAACGAGCGTCGGAATGCTTTCATTCGCGAAAACAAGCACTTGCGTTTTGGCGCTGCCGCCTCATCTGGAAAACATCCGGCGAGCGCGTGCTAATCAACGCTGAACCGCCACCGATCCCCGGAATCACTCCAATAACCCTGATCCGCCGTCAAACCCGCTCCAGCGCGAACCGCTAGAATGGAGGTTTGCTCTCGGCCAAAGGCACCGTTTCCTCATGTCCGATACCCCGCTAGTAGACGCCGCAGAAACGCTCGACGAGTCGAAGTTTGTGACTTTCGAGGGTTCGCCATTCCAGCTTTATCAACCGTATCCGCCAGCGGGCGATCAGCCGACGGCAATCGCGACGCTCGTCGAGGGGATCGAGGACGGCCTGTCATTTCAGACGCTGCTCGGCGTGACGGGTTCCGGCAAGACTTTCACCATGGCGAACGTGATCGCGCGCATGGGCCGTCCGGCCATTGTGTTTGCGCCCAATAAAACGCTCGCCGCGCAGTTGTACGCGGAGTTTCGCGAGTTTTTTCCGCGCAATGCCGTGGAATATTTTGTTTCCTACTACGATTATTACCAGCCGGAAGCCTACGTTCCGCAACGAGATTTGTTTATCGAGAAGGATTCGTCGATCAACGAGCATATCGAGCAAATGCGCCTTTCCGCGACGAAAAGCCTGCTCGAACGGCGCGACGTGGTGATCGTGGCGACGGTTTCCGCAATCTACGGTATCGGCAATCCGTCGGAATATCACAAGATGATTCTGACGTTGCGCACGGGCGACAAGATGGGTCAGCGCGACATCATCGCGCGGCTGATCGCCATGCAATACAACCGCAACGAAGCGGATTTTTCGCGGGGCAGTTTCCGTGTGCGCGGCGACACCATCGATATCTTCCCGGCCGAGCACGCCGAAATGGCCGTGCGCGTAGAGCTTTTCGACGACGAAATCGAGTCGATGCAACTCTTCGATCCGCTCACCGGCCGCGTGCGCAACAAGATTCCGCGTTTTACCGTGTATCCGTCGTCGCATTATGTAACGCCGCGCGACACGGTGATGCGCGCCATAGAAACAATCAAGGCCGAACTGCGCGAGCGCTTAGAGTTCTTCCACAAGGACGGCAAGCTGGTGGAGGCGCAGCGGCTGGAACAGCGCACGCGCTTCGATCTCGAAATGCTGCAGGAACTGGGTTTCTGCAAAGGCATCGAGAATTATTCGCGGCATTTCTCGGGCGCCGCGCCCGGCGAACCGCCGCCCACGCTGGTTGATTACCTGCCGCCCGACGCGCTGATGCTGCTGGACGAGTCGCACGTGCTGATCGGTCAGTTGAATGGCATGTACAACGGCGACCGGGCGCGCAAGGAGAATCTGGTCGACTACGGGTTCCGGATGCCGTCGGCGCTGGATAACCGGCCGCTGAAATTCAACGAGTTCGAACGAAAGATGCGTCAGGCCGTGTTCGTCTCGGCGACGCCCGCGGATTACGAAAACCGCACGTCTGGACAGGTCGCCGAACAACTGGTGCGGCCAACAGGTCTGGTCGATCCCGAGATCGAGGTGCGTCCCGCGCGCTCGCAAGTGGACGACGTGCTCGGCGAGATCAACGCGCGCGTGAAGGTGCACGAGCGCGTGCTGGTGACGGTGCTGACCAAGCGTATGGCCGAGCAGCTCACCGAATTCCTGGCAGATCACGGCGTGAAGGTGCGCTATTTGCACAGCGACATCGACACCGTCGAGCGCGTGGAAATCATCCGCGACCTGCGTCTCGGTTCGTTCGACGTGCTGGTCGGCATCAACTTGTTGCGGGAAGGGCTCGATATTCCGGAAGTTTCGCTCGTTGCGATTCTCGATGCCGACAAGGAAGGCTTTCTGCGCGCCGAACGTTCGCTGATCCAGACGATCGGCCGGGCG
Source organism: Caballeronia sordidicola (assembly GCF_001544455.2). Classification (GTDB taxonomy): domain Bacteria; phylum Pseudomonadota; class Gammaproteobacteria; order Burkholderiales; family Burkholderiaceae; genus Caballeronia; species Caballeronia sordidicola. The sequence continues at coordinate 293,130 of NZ_FCOC02000005.1, read as the reverse complement.
GCCCGGAACGTAAACGGCAAGGCGATTCTCTATGCCGACAACATGACGGATTCCATGAAACGCGCCATCGGCGAGACCGAGCGCCGGCGCACGAAGCAGATAGCGCACAACCTCGCGGCAGGCATCACGCCGCGCGGCGTGACGAAGCGGATCAAGGACATCATTGATGGCGTCTACAACGTGGACGACGCGCGTGCCGAGCTGAAGGAAGCACAAACACGTGCGAAGTTTGAAGATATGTCCGAAAAGCAGATTTCGAAGGAAATCAAGCGGCTGGAAAAACAGATGATGGATCACGCGAAAAACCTCGAATTCGAGAAAGCGGCGCAGACGCGCGACCAACTGTCGCTATTGCGGCAGCGTGTTTTCGGCGCGAACGTAGGCGATCATCTCTGAGCCCTTTGTGGCTACGGAAGGTCGGGCGGCGGGCTTCCAGAGCCCGCTGTTTTTTATGTGCGGACCAAGGTCAGATCACGCCAAAAGCCTTGTCGCGACAAGGCTTTGTTTCGCTTCATCGAATTGTTCGTCCCTCCAATCGATGCTAAACTTCCCAATCATTGAGAATGGTTCGTATTAAGCTTTCACATTGCATTCTCATTCGGAATTTTTGCGGTTAATGTTGGCGCGTTGGCAAACAATCGGGTCGGACCGGACGCACCGGTCAATAACAACAAGGAGTAGTGGATGAAGGTCTCAACTTTGGTATGCGGCTCGGTAGCCGCAGCCGCTTTTGCGGCAATGGCGTCGGCATCGGCTGCCGAATATCCGATCGGCAAGCAGAACATCCAGAACGGGATGGAAGTCGGCGCGGTTTACCTGCAGCCGATCACGATGGAACCAGAAGGCATGATGCGCAAGGCGTCGGACTCGGACGTCCACCTCGAGGCCGACATCCATGCAGTGAAGAACAATCCGACCGGCTTTGCCGAAGGCGACTGGATGCCTTACCTGCAAGTCACATACGAACTGACGAAAGTCGGCACGACGCAAACCATCAAGGGCGACCTGATGGCCATGGTCGCGAACGACGGCCCGCACTACGGCGACAACGTCAAGCTCTTCGGTCCGGGCAAATATCACTTGAAACTCAACATTGCGCCGCCGATGCAAACCGGCCACATGGCGTTTGGCCGTCACGTCGACAAGGAAACCGGCGTGGGTCCGTGGTTCAAGCCGTACACGATCGAGTATGACTTTCCGTTCGCCGGCATCGGCAAGAAGGGCGGTTACTAAACCGGTCACCAAGTTGGACTCAGGTGTCCGGCGTAATGTGCGCACGTTGCGACGAGCGAGCGCCGGACAGCGCAGCCAGGAAGGATGCATGACACGTAAATACAGATTGATCGCCGCATCGCTCGCGATCACTGCCGGTTGGCTGGCCAGCGCTGCTTCGGCGCAAGCTGCCGACCTCCCGACTTTTAAGCTGGAAATGAATGACGGCAAGCTGAATCCCGCGCGTATCGAAGTACCGGCGGGCGTGCGCATCAAGATCGAGGTGCACAACATTGGCAAGGGCGCGGCGGAATTTGAATCGATTCAGTTGCGCAAGGAAAAAGTGCTCGCCCCGGGCGCCGATTCTTTTGTCGTGATCGCGCCGCTCGACAAGGGCGAATACAAGTTCTTCGACGATTTCCATCAGTCGGCGCAAGGCGTCATCGTCGCGAAGTAGAGTTGCATCGGCTCGGTAGAGCGGGAGAGAAGGTAATGGGTCAGGTTCTTTTCATCGTGTGGCGGGAAAGTGTCGAGGCGCTGCTGGTCGTCGGCATCCTGTATGCATGGCTGAAAAACGGCGACGCCGAGGCGCGGCGCGGCATCCCGTATTTGTGGGCGGGCGTGGCGATCGGCTTGCTGGCCGCCGTGGCGCTTGGCGCGGCGCTGGTGGGTTTCACGGAAGTGCTGTCCGGCGACGCGCAGGACTATTTCCAGACCGCAATGGTTCTGGTGGCGTGCGTGCTGATCGTGCAGATGGTGCTGTGGATGAAACACCATGGCCGCTCGATGAAGCGCGATATGGAAGCCTCGCTGCAAAAAAGCAAGCAGGACGCCAACTGGTGGGGCGTAACGCTGCTGGTCGCGCTTGCCATTGCACGCGAAGGCAGCGAGACGGTGATTTTCCTGTACGGCCTGGGCTTCGGGCAATCGGGTCACGTCGATTCAATGCAATATCTCGCGGTTGTGATCGGTCTTGCGCTCGCGTTTTTCACGTTCTATCTGCTGCAGCTTGGCGGCAAGATCTTCTCGTGGCGCCTGTTTTTCCGCGTGACCGAAATCATGTTGCTGTTCCTCGCCGCCGGGCTGTTCGAGACAGGCGTGGACAAGCTTATCGACAAGGAAATTCTGCCCGTGGTGGTGAACCAGGTCTGGAATTCGTCCTGGCTACTCGATGACTCCAGCACGTTTGGTTCACTGGTCGCGACGCTCACCGGATATCGCGCGCATCCGGCCGGCATGAACCTGATTGCATACGTGGTTTACTGGGCGGTGATCTTTCTGCTGCTGCGCCGTTCGAAAAGCCGCATGGCGCAGAAATCGGCGAGACGCGCAGCATGAGCGACGTGATGAATCGGCCCGGCCGGCTTCAACAAGCCGGGCAATGGATGCAACAGCACGGCAGCATAATCCGCGCAATTCAGTGGGTTGTGGTCCTGGTCTATGCATTCCTGATTCTGGTTCCTGCCGTCATGCCGTTGCCCGGCAATACGGCGCACATCTGGAACAACCTGACGGTCGCGGCTCAGTTCGTGTTCTGGGGTATCTGGTGGCCGTTCGTGCTGTTGTCCATGGTGATGCTCGGCCGCGTGTGGTGTGGCGTTTTGTGTCCCGAGGGCGCGCTGACCGAGTTTGCAAGCAAATTCGGGCGAGGCTGGGCAATTCCGCGCTGGTTGCGCTGGGGCGGCTGGCCGTTTGTCGCGTTTGGCATCACGACCATCTACGGTCAGATGGTCAGCGTTTATCAGTATCCAAAAGCCGTCCTGCTGGTGCTTGGTGGATCGACGCTTGGCGCAATGATCATCGGCGTGCTGTATGGGCGGGAAAAGCGCGTCTGGTGCAAATACCTGTGCCCGGTCAATGGCGTGTTTTCGTTGCTGGCGCGCCTGGCGCCGTTTCATTACAAGGTCAACGAGGACGCGTGGCGCAAGTCGTATAAAGAGGGCGAGCACGGGCATCGGGTGATTCCGGTGAATTGCGCGCCGCTCGTGCCGCTGCGGGCCATGAAAGGCGCATCGGACTGTCATATGTGCGGCCGTTGCAGCGGTCATCGCGATGCAATCGCGCTTACGTGGCGCTCGCCTTCGTCCGAGATCGTCAAACTTGGCGATAAACGAACCAACCCGTGGGACACGGCGCTGGTGTTGTACGGTTTGCTGGGCATTGCGATTGGCGCATTTCACTGGACCGTGAGCACCTGGTTCGTCGACTTGAAGCAGATTTTCGCGAGCTGGCTGATCGATCACAACATTCTGTGGCCGCTCGACACCAACGCGCCGTGGTTCCTCTTTACGCATTACCCCGAGCAAAACGACGTCTTTTCGTGGCTCGATGGCACGATGGTGATTGGATACATCGTCGTGACCGGGCTGGTTTATGGGACCGTGCTGCTGGGTTTGCTCGCGGCCGGCACGCGCATGCTCGGCCGCTTCGAGTTCGCAAGGCTGCATCATTTGACGCAGGCGCTGATTCCTATTGCGGGCGTGGGCGTGTTCCTGGGGCTGTCGGCGACCACGGTTTCACTGCTGCGCGCGGAGCAGTTGCCGCTCTGGTGGGTGCCCGGCGTGCGCCTGGGATTGCTTGGCGTCGCCAATTTATGGAGCGCGTGGCTTGCGTGGCATGTGATCGGACGATACGTTCCCGGTCGCGTAATGTCGCGTGGCGTTGCCGCGATGCTGTGGTTCATCGCGGCGCTGGCTGTCGTCGATAGCGCCTGGTACCTGATGTTCTGGGGCTTCTCGCGGTAACCTGTATCTATTCGCGACGACAACTACAAAGGTGACCCAATGAGAACGAAACCCGCATTGACCGATGATGACGTGAAAATCATCGCCGCAGCCGCCGAAGCACATGCGCTGGCGAACAAGTGGAATGTGACGATTGCCATTGTCGATGAAGGCGGCCACCTGCTGCATCTTCACCGGCTTGACGGCGCGGGCGCAAGCACTGCCGAAATGGCGACAGGCAAGGCGCGCACGGCGGCGGTCGGCCGGCGTGAAACGAAGCTCTATGAAGACATGATCAAGCAGGGCCGCGTCGCGTTCCTGAGTGCGCCGATGACCGCAATGCTCGAAGGCGGCGTGCCGATCATGGTTGGTGCGGATCTGGTTGGCGCGGTCGGCGTTTCCGGCGTGAAGTCGGATCAGGATGCGGCGGTGGCGAAGGCGGGCATTGCGGCGTTGGGTATCGAAAACGTCTGATCGAAAGCCGTAACGCTTGTACGGATTCAAATAAAAAAAGCACGTTTTCGACGAGAAAACGTGCTTTTTGCTTTATCAACCGTGCTTTCGCAAGCACTCGCTGGGAACCAAAAAAAGCGGCTTCGCTGGCTATCGACGACTGGCTGGTGTTTGCACGAAGGGGTCTAAATTCTCGCGTGCAAGCCGTCATGGCTGGCTATTGCCAAACACCTCTCGAAGAGGTGGTCCCCACAATACCCGGTACTGAAATCCTGTCCTGATGAATGCGTGTTACGCGCGTTACTTCGTGAGAATCAGCTTGCCCAGGCGCGTGGCGCGTAGCTGATAGGTCTCGCCGTTATGCATGATGCTGATGTGACTTTGACCTTGCAGCAGCGTGTCGCTGCGCAACGTGCGCTCGCCGGTTTCCGTGGATGCGGTTGTCGCCGGACGCGCCGTAGTCACTGCAGCGGTACGCGGCCGTCCGATGCTCGCCGCGGCGGACCGTTCAACCGGGCGGCGCAGCCGAAGCGTGTTGGAGCGCAGGATGTCGGTCATGTCGAGAAGTCCGTTCGTTGAGTCGATGGAGTAATCTTAATGATAACCATTCGTATTTGCAACAACGATGTCTTCATCGATTCTACATTTCGATAGCCATAGGCTTTCCAGTACTGTTCTATCGAAACGCGTCAGCCTTCAGTGCAGCGGCCCTTCCAGTTTGCTGCCATGAGCGAACTGGCGAATCAACCTGACCGTATCGATATCCGCTTCCCTGTACGCCGACTTCACGATCTCCTGTGTTTGCAGGGCGTCGGGGCTCGCGTTGGGATCGTCGGCGACGGGCAGGGTGGTCGCGTAGGTGAAGCGCAGGAATAGCTGAAGCTCGTCCGGCTGTTCTATCGCCATGGTGAGCGACCCCCCCACGTGCTCGGGCGTCGGCAAAATGTCATAGCGCACGCTGCTTTCGGGAATCAGCGTCACGCGATCGCGCACGCGCGCCTGGCCGTAGTGCAACTCGCGTTCGATCACATCGCCTTCGCGCGACAGGATCGCGCATCGGTCCAGGCCGATCACGAACAGTTGCGGCTGTTCTGCGCGCAGCACGAGCCCTTGCCAGACCTGTTCGCGCGTCATGGCTTCCACAAACGGGTTGAGCGGGTCGTTGATCTGGATGAGGTGTTCGAAATTCAAAACGACGGTTTCCTTGAGATGATCGTTAAGCGCATCGATAGCGGGTTCAAACGGGCGTGAGCCCGGAATTGATCGCGATCGACCCGGAGAGAATCTTGTGCACGGGACATGCGTTTGCAATTTGCAAAAGGCGTTCCCGCTGAGTGCTGTCGAGTTCGCCCGTCAGCTGGATCTGGCGGTCGATCACCGTGGCTTCCGGCGGCGTGGACTGGTACGTGAGCGTGACGTGAACATCTTCCAGTGGCCATCCTTTGTGCTTCGCATACATTTTCAACGTGATCGACGTGCATGCGCCCAAGCTCGAAAGCAACAGACCGTGAGGCGTCGGCCCGGTATCGGTGCCGCCATGTGATTCGGGTTCATCGCCACGCCATTCATGCTTGCCGTCGCTCAGGACGACCTGAAAATCCTTGGCGCCGATGCTGGCGCTGACAACCGGCGACACAAACTTTTCGGACATGCGGTACTCCGGAAAATTGAAACGGGGCGGCGTCTGAAAATTTCAGACAATAAAATGGCGCGGCACGAAAGACTATTGTGACGCAAATAGTGTCTTTCGTGCCGCGCCGGTGAAACGGACGCCGCCAGTGCCAGGTCGGGCTAGTGGTTGATCGTGCCCATCCGTCCCGCCTGGAAGTCCACCACGGCCTGGCGAATCTCGTCTTCCGTGTTCATTACGAAAGGACCATAGCGCACGACCGGCTCCTTCAGCGGCACGCCGCCGAGCAACAGCAATTCGAGCGGTTCATCGCCGGCGCTGAAAGTGACAGTCTCGCCGTCGTCCGCGAAGACGATCATTTGCCGCGCCTTGACAGGCTGTTTATTGGAGCCGTAGAAGCCATCGCCCGACAAGGCATAACCGAACACCCGGAAGTCGCGCGGCACCGGCTGCACGACCGACGCGCCCGGCTGCAGCGAGAAATGCTGATAAAGAATCGGCGTGCGTGTTTCTATAGCCGCTTTCACGCCCAGCGCTTCACCCGCGATAACCTTCACGCGCACGCGCCCGTCCTCGCTTGCCGCCACCGGAATGCTCGCCGATGCAATCTCCTGATAGTGCGGCGGAATCATCTTGTCGCGCTTCGGCAGATTTACCCAAAGCTGCAGTCCATGCACGCGGCCACCCGTGCGCGTGAATTCCGGATCGGGCATTTCGCTGTGAACGACGCCGGATCCAGCCGTCATCCATTGCACGTCGCCTTGACGCAGCGTGCCCGAATGACCGGCGGAATCCTTGTGACCGAACTCGCCTTCGAGCACATAGGTGACGGTCTCGAATCCGCGATGCGGATGGTCGGGCGCGCCTTTGGCCTCGCCCGGCGCGTAATCGACTGGCCCCATTTCGTCCAGAAGCAGGAACGGATCGAAGTCCATCAGCAACCGCGTGGGAAACGGCCGGTGCACGACAAAACCGCCGCCCTCCACCGTGCGGAGCGCCGGGATCGTGCGTTCGATACTGCGTGTGGTGTCCATTTTCGTCCTCGTGTTAGCTGATACAGGAATGGGCGCAATCCGGTGATTAGCGCCAAATTCAAGACATGGAGCTATTATATGGACCGGATTCCGGGGAAAAAGCCGTCCATCCGCAATGGATTGTCCCACCACTGAAACAACCATCCGCCTGCCCGCATGAAACCTGACTCGCACGACCTCAATGACCTGATGTACTTCTCATACGTGGTCGAGCACGGCGGATTCTCGGCCGCCGAGCGCGTGCTGGGCATTTCGAAGTCGCGGTTGTCGCGGCGCGTGTCGGAGCTGGAGACATCGCTTGGCGTGCGGTTGATGCAGCGATCCACCCGGAAACTCGCGCTGACCGAAGCCGGCCAGCTTTTCTATCAACATTGCAAGGGCATGCTCGCCGAAGCGCAAGCGGCCGTCGATATTGTCCACAGTCTCAGGGATTCGCCTCGCGGTAGCGTGCGCGTGAGCGTGCCCGTGACGATTGCGCAGACGTTTTTGTCGGCGGTGATTCCGGATTTCCTGCATCGATACCCCGAAGTCCGCGTCGTCATGAGCGTGACGAATCGCGTGATCGATCTGTTCGAAGATCCCGTCGATGTCGCCTTGCGCGTGCGTTCAGAACCGCCGGTCAACTCCACTATCGTTGCGCGGCCGTTATGGCGAACCGAGCAGATGCTGGTCGCGGCGCCGTCGCTGCTCAAGCCGAACGCGCCGCCGCTCGTGCCTTCCGAACTGGCTCAGTTCGACACCATCGACGTCCCGTCCAGCGATGGCCGCCATGTTTATCGCATGATCGCGCCCGATGGCACGCGGCACGAGTTCGAACACGAGCCACGCCTCGTCACGGCGGATCTGGGCATGATCCGCGAGGCCGTGATGCGCGGCGTGGGCATTGCCGCGTTGCCCGAGATGTTATATGGCGCGGCGCTTCGGACCGGCCAGATGTCGCCTGTCATGCCGGGCTGGACTTTTCCGGCGCCGCAGCTTTACGCCGTGTTCCTGTCGCGCCAGGGAATGGTTCCGGCAATCCGCGCGTTCGTGGACTTTCTGGTGGAGTCGATCAATGACGGCGAGCGCTTTCCTGGAGAATGTCCTCTTCCGGTTGAAGCTGCTCACGAAACAGTTTGACTAATCGTGACGCCCGCGCAAGTTTCTGACATTGAAGCGCGCGCTTGCGATGCAGAGATTCAATCGGCGCGCGCTTGAACCTGCTTTGGCGCGGCACTATAGTGAAATCTCTTCGCTAAGGAGCTGCTTATGCGAAAACTCACGGCCGCTTTTATAGTAGGCCTGATAGGGCTAATCGCGCTGTCCGTGTCGAGCACGGCTGTCGCATGTGGCGATGCCGCGGGTTCGGGCTACTCGGCCCCAAAGTAACCGCTAGCCCGAATGTGCCGCGCGCACACAAAAAAAGGCCTTCATCATTGCGATGAAGGCCTTTTACTTTGTAGCTTTGCAGCATTCGAACTACTTCGCGCCCGCCTTGGGCTCGGTCACGAACCCGATCTTCGATAACCCGCCGCCTTGCGCAGCCGACATCACGTCGGCGACGCGTTCATACGGCACCTTGCGATCCGCGCGCAAACGCAGTTCCGGCTGCGGCGTCTGTTTCGATGCATCCGCTATGCGCGCCTGCAGCGCGTTATCGTCGACTTTCTGGTCGTTCCAGAGCACTGTGCCGTCCGCTTCCACGGCCACGTCCACATGCGCCGGCTTGGTGTCCTGCGGCTGGCTGCTCGCCTTCGGCAAATCGATTTTCACCGCGTGATTGATCGCGGGAATCGTGACGAGAAAAATGATCAGCAGAACGAGCATGACGTCGACCAGCGGCGTCATGTTGATCTCGCTCATCATGCCGTCATCTTCGTCGCTGGAGAAAGGGCTCATGGCCATGACGACTTCCCCTTAGCTCACGCGCGACGCAGGCTTGACGCCCGACGGGGCGCTCGACGCCTGATGCGTGGCCAGGCGCAGGCCGTCGCCGCGCTTGCTCGACGCGAGCTTCGTACCCGTCACGAAGAATGCATGCAGGCCATGTGCGAAGCGGTTCAGTTTCGTCACGATCGACTTGTTCCAGCGCGTCAGCGCGTTGTAGCCGAGCACGGCCGGAATCGCGACGAACAGGCCGAACGCCGTCATGATCAGCGATTCGCCAACCGGTCCCGCAACCTGGTCGATGGACGTCTGCCCCGTGGCGCCGATGGTCAGAAGTGCGTGATAAATCCCCCAAACCGTGCCGAACAAGCCGACGAACGGCGCAGTACTGCCAATCGACGCCAGCACGGCAAGACCCGCCTGCATCCGGCCGACGCCTTCGTCCATGGTGTCTTTCAGGCAGCGCGTGATCCAGTCCGACACATCCATGCGGTCATGCAAGTGCGGTTGCGTCTGGTGATGGTGATCGGCGGCGTCCTGGCCGGAAAGGGCGAGGGCGAGGAACGGGTTGTCCTGCGCATTGGACGACTGGTTGCTCAGTTTCTTGATGCCATCGGCGAAATCATCCGAGTGCCAGAACGCCTGTTCCGCGTTCTTGGTCAGGCGTTTCAGGCGCAGCACGTTCAGACCTTTCACCACGATCACGGTCCATGACAGCACCGACATGATCGCCAGCGCGAGCGCGATGCCCCGCGTCACAAAATCCCCTTGCGCCCAGACGTGGGCCAAACCATAGCTTTGCATTGCAGTTCCTGTAGATATCTAAAAATTAGGTCGAATTCTTGGTTTTTGCCGGCATGCGTTCGCGTCAGTCGTTCAGCCCGAAGACGAACGGCTGGGAATAGGCGGCGCGGATCGCCTCGCCGTTTTCCTTGTAGGGCTTGCAGGCGCTTGCGCGCATGGCGTCGAGCGCGGCGTCATCGAGCCGCGACGAACCGCTGCTCTTCTTCAGCTCGATATTCTCGATCTTTCCTGTCAGCCCGACGACAAACTTCACCACGGCCGTGCCGGATTCGCCTCTGCGCCGCGCAAGCGCTGGATATTCCGGCATTGCAATGTTGCAATCGAGATGCGCAACGTCCTTTGGCGCATTGAGCGCCATCGTCGGACGGCCGATAGCCGGTGCTGCAGGCGGCGGCGCTGCGGGAGCCGGCGGCGCGGGCGCAGCAGGCGTTTCTTCCGGCGCAGCGGCTGCAATGGTCGACGGCGCCGCGGTTTCGGGCAACGGCGTCGGCGCGGCTTTTACGTGCGGCTGGACTGTCGGCTTCGGTTTGGGCGTCGGCTTCGGTGGAACCGGTTTCGGCGGCGGAGGAACGGGCGTCGACTGAATGGCTGCAGGCGCGGCGACGGGTTGCGGCGGCGCGGAGCTGATCAGTTCGGCGGTGATCGTCTTCGATTCGATGGGACGCGGCGGCGGCTCGTTGCGCATCGTCAGGGCGATTGCGAGCAGGCCGACGTGGATCCCCACGACAGCAACAGTCGCCGCGACAACGCGAGGATTGACGGAATTGTCCGACGGACCGGGGCCCGGCGCACCGAGCGTCGCAGCCCCGCCCGGGGTAAATGATGGAGACGGCATATCAGCGTGGTTGCACGGCGGTGATGCCGTGCGAACAGCGAAAGCCCATGCAGCATGTATGACTGGAGGACTTCATTTTCGGAAGATGAGCAGAGAAATAAACAGCGTGGCCACAAAACCGATCAGCAGTTCCATCGTTCCCTCCTTGAATGGGGGTTGGCGTGCTGGCTTGATGTGACCTGGCTTGCGAGCGGAAAACTCCGGTGTTGCACATGATCCACGCTTCACAGCTTGCAGCCGTGCATTGTGGCGCTTTCGAACGTATGAAATCTGCCGGTCTTTGAGGACTCGCAGCGCTTCGGGCAGCTTCAGGCGGCCTTGCGTTCGTAGAACGTGAGCGGGACGGCCTGATGCTGATCGCCGCGCATGCCGCAATGCGACGCGCATCCGCTTTCCAGCATCACGTCGCGTACACTTTCTTCGCATTTGCCGCAGCACATCGCGACACCAAGCTCGAATTGCAGTTCATCAAAAGTAGCAGCGCCGTCGGCAATGGAAGCGCGAATCTTTCTGTCCGATACTGACTTGCAAACACAGACGATCATGTGGCAACCACGATAGCTAACGTTAATGCGAATTATTATCATTCCTTATGCGAACGTTGGCAATAGGGAGCGTTGGTTTTTTTGAACGCAAGATGCGCAGAAATGAGGGGCGGGACGCGACGCCACGCTGGGTAAGGCGTGCCAAGCAGGATGCGGGCTGAATCCGCATCTGCGAAAGGGTTTTATTTAGCCAGATAGGGGGTTTTTGACGGCCGATGCGGCTCCATGCCGCATTTTTGAGCGCTCAGGATTCCAGCGCCAACGTACGGCGCGATGGAATGACGACGCGCTCGACGTGTACATCGAGACCAAGCAGCGACGCCACCAGTTGTTGCTGCATCTGGCCGTCGCTGGTCGAGCAAAAGCGCGGCAATTCCGCCGCGTGCGAAGGTGCCGCACGCAGGCCGTGCAGGTCCAGTTGCCGTTCCAGTTGCCGCGCAATCGCAACGCTCGTGTCGATCAACGCAAGCCTGTCGCCCGCAATGGAACGGATCGCCTTGTCGAGGAAAGGGTAGTGGGTGCAGCCGAGCACAAGCGTGTCGGCGTTGGCGTCGAGCATTGGCTGGATGTAGCTTCTGAGCAGTTCGATCAGTTCGGGCGAGTCGATATCGCAGCGTTCCACCGCCTGAACGAGCCCATGTCCCGGCTGAAGGATAAAGCGGCAATCCGTTGCATGACGTTCGGCCAGCGCCTGGAAGCGCGCGCTGCGCAAGGTGACGGCGGTGGCCAGCACGCCGGCCACGCGGGTTTGCGACATCAGCGCGGCGGGCTTGATGCCCGGTTCCACGCCGATCATGGGAACGGACATCCGCTCGCGAGCCTGCGCGATGGACTGCGCCGTCGCCGTATTGCACGCTACGACAAGCGCCTTGGCGCCCTGTGCAATCAGCCATTCACCGATAGCCAGCGTCCGGTCGGCGATAAAGTCGTCGTCGCGCTCGCCGTATGGTGCGTACAGTGAATCCGCGACGTAGATCAGCCGCTCGTCCGGTAAAGCTGCGCGCACGGCGCGCAACACCGACAAACCGCCGAGGCCCGAATCGAAAATGCCTACGGGCGAGTTCGCGCCGAGCGCCAGGCCGGCCGCCTGAGAAGAAGAGCGAGTGGCTTCTAGAGGCATTGCGGCTGTTCGATTATTCGTTTTCGCCCATCATGGTCTGTTGATAGTTCTGGATGCCGACCTTCGCGACCAGATCGATCTGCGTTTCCAGCCAGTCGATATGTTCTTCCGTGTCATCGAGAATTTTCACGAAGATTTCGCGCGAGATGAAATCGCGAACCGATTCGCAATAAGCGATGGCTTCCTTGCACGTGCTTTGCGAAATCTGTTCCAGCTTCAAATCGCACTGCAGGATTTCGAGCGTCTCTTCACCAATCAGCAGCTTGTGCAGGTCTTGCAGGTTGGGCAAGCCGTCGAGCATGAAAATACGCTGGATCAGCCAGTCGGCGTGCTTCATCTCGCCGATGGATTCGTCGTATTCATGCTTGCCGAGCTTCTCCAGGCCCCAATGCTTGTACATGCGGGCGTGAAGAAAGTACTGGTTGATTGCCGTCAGTTCGTTCTTCAACTGCTGGTTCAGATACTCGATCGCTTTTACGTCGCCTTTCATCGTGGTTCCTTGCGTGGCGTTATAGCTTTTCAAACATAACTGCTCAAGTTTAAAAAGCCAATATGAAAATGGGTTTTTCCCGCTGGATTGCGGCGGTTTATGTTCGTTGGCGAAGTGTAATGAGAATGACAACAGTTCTCTTCAGAGCGTCCTCAAAATGCAAGAGCCGGGCACAAGGCCCGGCTCTTTTTTGCTTCGCATTACTGGAGTAGGAGTTTAAACCCTCTACGCCGTTGCAACTGGAATTTTACCTATTTTTGCCTGCCATTCTTTGGGTCCCGTCTGATGTACGGAAGTCCCGGTTGAATCGACGGCGACCGTGACCGGCATATCCTGCACGTCGAACTCGTAAATGGCTTCCATGCCCAGGTCTTCGAATGCGATGACCTTCGCGCCGCGAATCGCCTTCGATACCAGATACGCCGCGCCGCCCACCGCCATCATGTAGGCCGCCTTGTGCTTCTTGATTGCCTCGATGGCGCCCGGGCCGCGCTCGGCCTTGCCGATCATCGAGATCAGGCCGGTCTGCGACAACATCATGTCGGTGAACTTGTCCATGCGCGTGGCGGTGGTCGGACCCGCCGGGCCGACGACTTCTTCCCGCACGGGGTCCACCGGGCCGACGTAATAGATCACGCGGTTCGTGAAGTCCACCGGCAGCTTTTCGCCCTTGGCGAGCATGTCGGCAATGCGCTTGTGCGCCGCGTCCCGGCCGGTCAGCATCTTGCCGGAGAGCAGCAGCGTCTGGCCCGGTTTCCACGCGGCGACCTGTTCCTTCGTCAGCGTGTTCAGGTCCACGCGCTGGCTGGTTTCCGTGTTCGCGACCCATTCGACCTTCGGCCATGCATCGAGCGAAGGCACTTCGAGCCTGGCGACACCCGAGCCGTCCAGCGTGAAATGCGCGTGACGCGTCGCGGCGCAGTTTGGAATGATCGCGATCGGCTTGGATGCGGCGTGCGTCGGCGCGGCCATGATCTTCACGTCGAGCACGGTCGCGAGGCCGCCAAGTCCCTGTGCGCCGATACCCAGCGCATTCACCTTCTCGTGCAGCTCCACGCGCAATTCTTCGATCCAGTCCTTCGGGCCACGCGCGATAACATCCTGAATGTCGATGGCGTCCATGAGCGATTCCTTCGCCATGACCATCGCCTTCTCGGCTGTGCCGCCAATGCCGATCCCCAGCATGCCGGGGGGACACCAGCCCGCGCCCATCAGCGGGACGGTTTTCAGCACCCAGTCGACGATGGAATCAGACGGATTCAGCATCGCGAACTTCGTCTTGTTCTCCGAGCCGCCGCCTTTCGCCGCAATCTGGACGTCGACCTTGTCGCCGGGAACGATCTCGTAGTGGATCACGGCCGGCGTGTTGTCTTTCGTATTCTTGCGCGCGCCTTCGGGCGGGCTCACGATGGACGCGCGCAGCACGTTGTCCGGATTCAGGTAACCGCGGCGCACGCCTTCGTTGATCATGTCGGTGACGCTCATGGTGGCGCCGTCCCATCGGACGTCCATGCCAACCTTCACGAACACCGTGACGATGCCCGTGTCCTGGCAGATCGGCCGGTGGCCTTCGGCGCACATGCGGCTGTTCGTCAGGATCTGCGCGATGGCGTCCTTCGCGGCCGGACTCTCTTCGAGCTCGTACGCGCGGCCGAGTGCCTGGATGTAGTCGAGCGGATGGTAAAAGCTGATGTGCTGCAGCGAATCCGCGATGCTCTGAATCAGATCTTCCTGCTTGATGATAGTCATGGCTTGAACGTGTGGGGACGGGCTGTGTTGGAACTTTTTTGTGGATTTTATCGTGATGCCGGGGTGCTTTCAGCGGCGCTTTGACCAGCGCCTGACTGTGCTGCCACGCGTGTTAGTCGTGCGTCGCGGCGGGCGTTGCTGGCGCCTCATGGAAGTGCACTGGATGCGTATGCGTGGTCAGGCGGTCGACCCACGCCATGATCAGCGCCGACGCGAGGAACGCTATATGGATCAGCACTTGCCACATCACCGCGTGCGCCGAATACTGGTCCGGGTTGATGAACGTTTTCAGCAAGTGAATGGACGAAATGCTGATCAGCGCCATGGAAAGCTTTACCTTCAGCACGCCGGCATTCACGTGATCGAGCCACTCGGGCTGGTCCGGATGACCTTCTACGCCGAGCCGTGAGACGAACGTCTCATAACCGCCCACGATCACCATGATCAGCAGGTTCGAGATCATCACCACGTCGATCAGGCCGAGCACGACCAGCATGATGTTGGTTTCATCGAGCGTCGTCATGTGCGTGACGAGATGCCAGACTTCTTTCAGGAACAGCACCACATACACCGCTTGCGCCACGATCAGGCCGAGATATAGCGGCACCTGAAGCCAGCGGCTCATGAAAATGACGACGGGTAGCGGCTTCATCGGATGCCGGGGCGCACGGGTGCCGGGGATGTTCGGGGATGCGGACATGAGCGGTGCCGGTTCGTGGACGGAATGGTCGGATGAGTAAGACGTCGGCGTGGACGTGCGCGAAGGGCGGACGCGAAATCCACAAAGTTCGACATTGTAGCGCGATGATGTAACCGGTTTGCGGGTCAACCCCGACCGGATGCTTACGAGGTCATCAGCGGCGCGGCTGCGACAAGGTAGAGCGCGTAACGGTTCAAGCTGGAACCCGTACAACGAGTTCAGTTAACATGCTCACGGAAGTGATCTGGCGCGTCGTTGGGGCGCATTGGTATGGCGGCGCCCGCTTGCAAAGGGCATCATTGCATGGGTGCGGCTAGCCACGCATTGTAAAAGCGCCGGCGACTACGTGTATACCCCGTGGGCTTTGAGCGCATTGCGTAAGTAGCGGGTAAGCCGCGCGGCTTATCTTCGCCAATGAGGCATTCATGGCGCGTTTGAGCGAGCATGCTGCGCCGCATCGAAGGCCATGCGGGCAGCAACCATATGCATGTACCGGAGACGCGGCATACGTTCATACGACGTATGCCGTACAAACACAGCGGCTAAGAATGGAGCCCCGGCTCCCGCGCCGTGATTTTCAGATTCACCATCAAAGAAGGGGTTGTCGATGTCCGCGATTGAATCCGTACTTCAGGAACACCGCATTTTCCCGCCATCGGCCAAAGCGTCCGAAGGCGCCGCGATTTCCGGCATGGACGCTTACAAGGCCTTGACGTCCGAGGCCGAGCGCGATTACGAAGGCTTCTGGGCGCGGCTCGCGCGTGAAACGCTGAGCTGGCGCAAGCCGTTCGAGACCGTCCTCGACGAATCCAATGCGCCGTTCTTCAAGTGGTTCGAGGACGGCGAGATCAACGCGTCGTACAACTGCATCGACCGGCATGTGGAAGCGGGCAACGGCGAGAAGCGCGCAATCATTTTCGAGGCCGACGACGGCACGGTCACCAACGTCACGTACCAGGACTTGCTGCAGCGCGTAGGCCGCTTCGCCAATGCGCTGAAAAAGCGCGGCGTGAAGAAGGGTGATCGCGTGGTCATCTACATGCCGATGTCCATAGAAGGCGTCGTCGCCATGCAGGCGTGCGCGCGTATTGGCGCCACGCACTCGGTGGTCTTCGGCGGGTTCTCGTCGAAGTCGCTCAACGAACGGCTTGTCGACGTGGGCGCGGTTGCGCTCATCACCGCCGACGAACAGATGCGCGGCGGCAAGGCATTGCCGCTCAAGAACATCGCCGACGAAGCCATCGCCGCCGGCGGCTGCGAAGCGGTGAAAAGCGTGATCGTGTATAGGCGCACGGGCGGCAAGACGCAATGGCATGAAGGCCGCGACGTGTGGATGCATGAGCTTGTCGAGCATGAATCCGACACGTGCGAACCGGAATGGGTCAGCGCCGAACATCCGCTTTTCATCCTTTACACGTCCGGCTCAACAGGCAAGCCGAAGGGCGTGCAGCACAGCACGGGCGGTCTGCTGCTGTGGGCGGCGCAGACCATGAAGTGGACCTTTGACGCGAAGCCCGACGACATCTTCTGGTGCACGGCGGACATCGGCTGGATCACCGGGCATAGCTACATTGCATACGGACCAACCGCGATAGGCGCGACGCAGATCGTGTTCGAAGGCGTGCCCACGTACCCGAATGCAGGACGCTTCTGGGACATGATCGCCCGGCACAAGGTCACGATCTTCTACACCGCGCCGACCGCGATCCGCTCGCTGATCAAAGCTGCGGAAGCCGACGCGAAGGTTCATCCGAAAAGCTTCGATCTGTCGACGCTGCGCATTCTCGGCACCGTCGGCGAGCCGATCAATCCCGAAGCGTGGATGTGGTATCACGAGAACGTGGGCGGCGGGCAATGTCCTATTGTCGATACCTGGTGGCAGACCGAAACCGGTGGCCACATGATCACGCCGCTGCCGGGCGCAACGCCGCTCGTACCGGGTTCATGCACGTTGCCGCTGCCGGGCATCATGGCCGCTGTCGTGGATGAAACCGGTCAGGACGTGCCAAACGGACAGGGCGGAATTCTGGTGATCAAGCGGCCGTGGCCGTCGGCGCTGCGCACGGTGTGGGGAGACCCCGATCGCTTCAAGAAGAGCTACTTCCCGGAAGAACTTGGCGGGACGCTGTACCTCGCCGGCGACGGCGCCGTGCGCGACAAGGAAACAGGCTACTTCACGATCATGGGCCGTATAGACGACGTGCTGAACGTCTCCGGTCACCGGCTTGGAACCATGGAGATCGAGTCGGCGCTCGTATCGAACCCCATTGTTGCGGAAGCGGCCGTGGTGGGCCGTCCCGACGATACAACCGGCGAAGCAGTATGCGCGTTTGTCGTGCTGAAACGCTCGCGTCCGGAAGGCGACGAAGCCAAGAAGATCGCAAACGAATTGCGCGCCTGGGTCGCGAAGGAAATTGGTCCAATCGCAAAACCGAAGGACATTCGTTTCGGCGAAAATCTTCCAAAGACACGTTCGGGAAAGATCATGCGGCGTCTGCTGCGTTCTCTCGCGAAGGACGAGGAGATCACGCAGGACGTATCGACCCTGGAGAACCCCGCGATCCTCGATCAACTCGGCGAAGCGCATTGAGTTTCTTCGAGTACTATCTGTTTTGAACGAGCGGCTCCCTTTTTCAGGGAGCCGTTTTTGTATCCACTTTTGTAGTTCGCCGCCACGAATAATGTCGATCCCGATTGCCGCTTTTCCAAGCATTTGGTAGATAAGCACATGCCTTCGACGCCACCGTCCGTGAGTCTCCCGCAGCCGCCGCCCGTGACGGCGGAAATGGCGTGCGCGCATCGGGTGTACTGGCGGACAAACCTCGCGTTGATATCGGTGCTGATGCTGATTGGCTTCGTGGTCTCGTTCGGCGTCCCGCTGATGGCGGCGCGCCTGGCGAACGTGCGGTTCGCCGGTTTTCCGCTGCCGTTCTACTTCGGCGCGCAAGGCGCGATCCTCGTGTATGTGGCGTTGATTGTCGTGTATATCGTGCTGATGCAACTCGCCGATGCACGTCTGCGACGCACGCTCGCGGCTTTGGCGCAAACGCCGGTTGCATCGACGCCATGATTCTTCAATGAAGCTCAACCATCGCCTGATCCGTGCCTACGCGCTCTACACGCTCGGCTTCTTCGCGTTCATTTACGTGATGACGCGCATCGAGCGCGTGACCGGACCGGGCATGTGGATTGGCTATGTGTTTCTGTTCGTGCCGATCGCCGTGTATGCCGTGATTGGTTTGTTATCGCGCACGTCGGATCTTGTCGAGTATTACGTCGCGGGGCGGCGCGTGCCGTCGGCGTTCAACGGCATGGCGACGGCTGCGGACTGGTTGTCGGCGGCGTCGTTCATCGGGCTGGCCGGTTCCATCTATGCAACTGGTTACGACGGCCTGGCGTACATGATGGGCTGGACCGGCGGCTATTGCCTCGTCGCGTTCCTGCTCGCGCCCTATGTGCGCAAGCTCGCGCGCTACACCATCCCCGATTTCCTCGGCACGCGCTTTTCCAGCAACCTCGTGCGCGGCATTGCGGCGTTCGCGGCCATCTTGTGTTCGTTCGTTTATCTGGTCGCGCAGATTCAGGGCATCGGGCTGATCGCGTCGCGGTTTATCGGCATTGATTTCGCCATCGGGATTTTCTGCGGGCTTGCGGGCATTCTTGTGTGCTCGTTCCTTGGCGGCATGCGCGCCGTGACGTGGACGCAAGTCGCGCAGTACATCATCTTGATCAGCGCCATGCTGATTCCCGTTTCGATGATCGCGCATCGCGAAGGGCTCGGCTGGCTGCCGCAACTTTCATATGGACACCTGCTTGAGCGCGTTGAATCACTTGAGCGTCGGATCGCAAGCTCGCCCGAGGAAGCCAAGGTCCGCGACGACTACAGGCGGCAAGCGCAGCAGATTCAGGCGCAGATCGATCAACTGCCGGCGTCGTTTCATACGGAACAGGCGCGTCTTACCGACGAAATAACGGAACTGCGCCGGCGCAACGGTCCGTTGCGCGATATCAGCGAGTGCGAGCGGGAACTGGCTTCGTTCCCCAAGGATGCGGCCGACGCTGGCATTCGATGGTCGCGCGAGCGTGACGCCATGCTGGAGCGCGCCGCGCCACCGGTTCCCGCGGCCCAGGCGTTCCCTCCTTCGGACGATGAAAACGCGCGGTTGCATCGGCGCAATTTTTTGTCCTTGTTGCTGTGTCTCTCGCTTGGCACGGCGAGTTTGCCGCATATCCTGACGCGCTATAACACGACGACGTCGGTTGCGTCGGCGCGGCGTTCCGTTGGCTGGACGCTGTTTTTTGTCGCGTTGTTCTATGTCACCGTGCCCGTTCTCGCGGTCCTGATCAAGTATGAAATGCTTACGGGCATTGTTGGACACAAGTTCGCGGATCTGCCGACGTGGGTCATGCAATGGCGAAAGGTCGAGCCGTATCTGATCCGGATCAGCGATGTGAATGGCGATGGCATTGTGCGCTGGGCCGGCATTCAGATGCAGCCGGATATGGTCGTGCTCGCCGCGCCGGAGATTGCGGGCTTGCCATATGTGATGTCGGGGTTGATTGCGGCGGGGGCATTGGCCGCGGCGCTTTCCACGGCTGATGGTTTGCTGCTGACGATCGCGAATGCGCTTTCGCACGATGTGTATTACTGCATGGTCGACAAGAGCGCGAGCAGTCAGAGAAGGGTGACGATATCGAAGATATTGTTGCTTGGCGTTGCGTTGTTTGCTTCTTATGTGGCTTCGCTGAATACGGGGAATATTCTGTTCTTGGTGGGCGCCGCGTTTTCGCTGGCGGCTTCCGGGCTGTTTCCGGTGCTGGTGCTGGGCGTGTTCTGGAAACGCACGACCAAGCTCGGTGCGGTTTGCGGGATGCTGGCGGGGCTCGGAGTGTGTGTTTATTACATCGTTTCGACATATCCGTATTTCACGCATATCACCGGGTTTTCGGGCGCAAGGTGGTTCGGGATCGAATCGATTAGTTCAGGCGTGTTTGGTGTCCCGGCGGGGTTTTTGGTGGCTTTGGTCGTGAGTGTGTTTGACCGGAAACCGGATGCTTATACGCGGGCGCTGGTGGATTACATCCGGCATCCGTGAGGCCGCCGAAACGCAAAAAACCCGCGTCGGCAAGAGGCTCGATGCGGGTTTGGGTGTTGCTCGATTATGTGAAACGTATTCTGGCGGAGAGACGGTCCGCCTATCATGCGTTCACAGGAGTTCGTAAAAGTTTTTTCAGGCCCGCCTAACCCTTATCCAGTATAGCTTTATCTTCCGCATTTGTTCGCGTGAGATTGCTACCATCCGTCTATAAAGTGTAGACTGGAGTGTAGACCAAGCGATCAGGCGGACAAAATGGCACGACCGATAAAGAAGCTTTCAGCAGTCAAAGTTAAACAGGAAAAGACGCCTGGATATTACAGCGATGGCGGGGGCCTTTACCTTGACATAGGGCCTACGGGTTCCAAGTCATGGATATTCCGCTACGCCCGGAACAAGAAGGCGCACTGGATCGGCCTTGGCGCATACCTGAATGTTTCCCTCGAAGCCGCCCGAGCCAAAGCCGAAGCGATGCGTCAGGTGCTAGGAAATGGCCAGGACCCTAAGGAAATCCGCCTGGCTGAACGGGCGAAGGCTGCCGCGAAAATGACTTTCACGCAGTGCGCGACCGCATACATTGAAGCCCAAACCCCTGGATGGAAGAACGCGAAACATGCGGAGCAGTGGACGAACACGCTGACAACCTACGCGGCGCCGGTCATCGGACCGAAGGACGTTGCATTGGTGGACACAACCGATATTCGGCAAATCCTGGAACCAATCTGGACGACGAAGAACGAAACCGCTTCCCGCGTCCGTGGCCGCATCGAAAAGGTATTGGCTTGGGCGGCGACGCGTGGCCTTCGATCAGGTGAAAACCCGGCGCGCTGGAAAGGCCACCTGGATACCCTGCTGGCTAAGCCAAGCGCGGTCCAGGGAGACGAGCACCACGCATCGATTCCTTACGCTGACATCGCGGGTTTTATGGAGTCTCTTCGAGCGATGGAAGGTGTGGCGGCCAAGGCACTGGAATTCTGCATCTACACTGCTGCGCGGACAAACGAAATCATCGGCGCACAGTGGGCAGAAATCGATCTGGAAGCGAAATTGTGGACGGTTCCAGCCGAACGGATGAAAATGAAAAAGGAACATCGCGTGCCGCTGAGTGGGCGTGCGGTTGCCGTGCTGAAGGCGATGGAAAAAATCAAGCAGGATGATTTCGTGTTTCCCGGAATGACGAAAGACAAAGGACTGTCGAATATGTCTCTCTTGGCAGTATTGAAGCGCATGGACCGCACGGACTTGACCGTGCATGGGTTCCGCTCAACGTTCCGCACGTGGGCAGCGGAAACAACTAACTTCCCCAGGGAACTGGCAGAGAAAGCCCTGGCGCACGCCGTCCGTAGTGAGGTGGAGGCAGCCTATCAGCGTGGTGACCTGCTAGCCAAACGGGGCAAAATGATGGACGCCTGGGCGTCCTACTGTGCAAAGCATTCAGCATGACAAAAGGCCCGTCCAGCGGGCCTTTATCTTTTCGACTCCCCAGTAAAAACCCCTGCGGCAAATCGCTGCGATGTGCCATACGCATCTGAACCGATGCGAACCCGTCCGAACTAAAACCCACACGTGGAAATGCTGGGCGTGGCGAACGAAAATTCGACCATACCAACCGAACCAGTACGGACTTTTCCGAAACCATGCAAACCAAACCCTCCAAGATTTTGCGCCTTCCGGCTGTCGTAGAGCGCACGTCGATCTGCAAGACTGTCATTTATCAAAAAATGGCACGGGCTGAATTCCCCGTGGCGATCAGGTTCGGGCCAAAGCATATTGGATGGCTTGAATCCGAGATCGATGCCTGGATTGATGAACGGGTGCGCGAATCGCGCGGTCTCGCCGAATTGCGGGAGCAGTCATGAAGTACGGGAGGCAATCGAAGTTTGGTAAGGCAGTTTTTGAGTTCCTCATGGCTGACACAGAGACGCAGCGCATTGTGTCGGCCTGGCGTGCAGCGCATGTGTACTTCATGCGGTACGGAACGTCGCCGAAACGCGCCGCTTTAATCACCCATGATCTATGCCAACTCCGCCAGATTAGCTGGGCTGAACAACGAGCACCGATTACCGACATGCAGATAGCAAAGACAGTCGCTGATGCAGCTAAATCAGTAGGCAGCCGATGATCGACAATGAGATTCTGGCACAGTCTTCCGATGCTATGACTTACGCAGGCCAAGCCATCGCGGACGACGAAGCCGAGCGGAATCGGCCTGGCGGAACCGTTGCGGAACCTTCGCTTGCACAAAATTACCTTACCCGGTTTGGCATAACGCTTCAAATCAATGGACGTGGAGAACCTTTGGGCACTGTCGCCAATGTGCGGACCGTCCTTGAAAAGCATCCACGCTTTGCAGAGCACTTCTGGCTGGACACTTTCCATCAGGAAATGTTCACGACCTGGAATAGTCACGAACCAAGGCGCTGGGCTGACGTGGATCGTTTGGCAATTACCGATGTTTTGCAGGGCGATATGGGCTTGGTGAGGTTCACACCCGACCTGGTGGAGCAAGCGGTGTTTGTGATCGTGAGCAGGGATCAGCGTGACGAATTGGCCGATTGGCTGAAATCCCTGCGGTGGGATGGCACCTACCGCCTGGATGCCTGGCTTCAGCACGCGGCGGGCGTTCCCGACGACGAATATCACACAGCGCTCGCCCACAATTTCATTGTGTCAATGGTCGCACGTGGACTTCAGCCAGGATGCAAGGTGGACACGATGCCCGTGTTTGAAGGCGCGCAGGGCGCGGGCAAGTCCACGCTGTTATCGATCCTTGGCGGCAAGTTCTATTCTGAATTGACGGACTCCCTAGACAACAAGGATTTCTTTGTTTCCATCCAGGGTAAGTGGCTGGTCGAAATCGCCGAGCTAGACGCGTTTCGAAGGTCCGATATCACCCGCATCAAACAAGTTCTCAGTTCCCAAGTTGACCGTTTCCGACCGCCCTACGGGCGCAACGCGAAAGATATGCCGCGCCGCACGGTGTTCGCTGGAACAACGAACGAAAGCCACTATCTGCGGGATGCGACGGGCGCGCGTCGATTTTGGCCTTTGCGCGTTTGCGACATCAACACAGTGTGGCTAGAGCAAAACCGCGAGCAGATTTTCGCCGAGGCTGTAGAGCGTTTAAACGCGGGTTACACGTGGTGGGAAATGCCTGAAGACGCGCAGCGGGAACAAGCAGAGGCGCGCCGAGAAGATGACGTATGGGAGTCGGCGATCACCCAGCATTGCATCGGACGTACTGAAGTAGCGATGTCTGAGATTCTTACCACCGCACTTGGCATCGAATTGTCCAGGCAAACACGTCCAGATCAAATGCGCGCTGCCAAGGCGCTTGCTGCCATCGGGTTCGCGGTTAGGGTCGTGAAGCGCAACGGCAAGAGTTTGCGCGTTTGGAGTCGTACCCTGCCTGAACAAGATTCGCCGTTTTGAGGCAGCAACAGGGTAGCACTTCGGCAATCCGTGCCGCCCTGTTCCTCAAAGGTTACGTCTTCGGTTACGACAGACCGCACTTGGACGTAACCTTGAAACTTCAACCCCCGCTTAGTTTGTTACGTGGTTACGACCAGTTACTACCATTTATAAAGATAACCCTAAATACCCTAAAAAGACGCTGCTATTAGGGGAAGTTTTAAAACGGTCATGTAACCCGTAACCGCCGTAACCTCGTAACCCTCAGCGTGCTTGAAAGGTTTACATAGATGCCGTTGCGGAAATACGTCATACGAATATGCGGCGCGCGTCTATTTTCGTGCCAGGTAAAACTTCATAAAATTTAAGCCATTGAATATAAATGTGTTTTTTCTAAAATTCAGCAGTATTTCCTTTTGCAAACAACAATTTTTTGTTTGGGACAACTAGGATCGCGTCATCACCACACACCATAGAGGCGAAATTGAGCAAACGACATAGCGACGTGTCCACAGCAGTCGTAACTGAGCAGGTAGTACACGTATCGGAGGTGACGCTAATCGAACGTCTTCGATTTATTGGCGTTATTTCGGATACCGAAGGAATCAGCGAAAAGATCAGCCGCGACCTTCAGCGCTTGGTACGTCGCGCTCTGGCTGAATCTGCTTTACGTATCGAGGCAACTCAAATATGAACGAGTGCAGTAGTGCCTATCTGTCTGGCCGTGATGCGCTAGCCCGCCGACACATGCAGATGCTTCGTGCTGTGCCACGTGGTGATGCGTGCGCCTGGATGACAGCAGGCTGCATCGTTGCCGCCGAAGCATTCGATATCGGTCTGAGCGTTTGGCACTTCAGCACCTACCCTGCCAAGCCTTATGGCATGGACACCAGTGTAGGCGCTGGCCAGGCGAACGGTCGCGGCGCGAGTTTGCGGCTACCAAGCGCGAACTACCTGTGACGAGGCGATGCCAGTGGCGAGGCTGTGCGCAGGCGCGAAAGGCATCGATGCGATGCACCCGAAGTGAGCCACCCCCCTAACAATGGGTCCTTCCTCCAGGGACTGCGTTGCGGGGTACAAGGCACCACGTTGAAAAAAATGTGAGTGCATTTTTTAGGACGTTTCCGTTTCCCATAATATGAAAAATACTTTACTTGACCACGACAGCGCAGACAGCGCGACTGAGACCAGCACCGGCACACCTTTCTACGCGTGGACCGCGCAGGAGATGAGCGAAACTTTCGACATTACCCCTCGCCGAATTCGGCAGTACGCCGAGGACGGGCTGCTTCCTCGCCTATCGCGCGGTCGTTTCGATCCTGGCTGGCTTCTCCATCTTCGCTGCGGTGAACGGATAACAGCGAACCTAAAGCGGAAACTGCCGCCTGTTACGTTAGTGGCTATTGGCTGGCTGCGGTCCGTAGGTGCTAAACCTAAGCGTGACGATATTGAAGCAGGAACCGCTCTAGTCGAGAGGAACGGGTACACCCGCGACGACTTCCTGCTTGCGTTAGGGGAAGCGTCAGAAATATCGACCAGATAGCGACGCCCTATTAATCCATTCGTTCTGGTCGCGTTGTGCGAGCGGTGATTTTCCTTTCCGAACCAAAACCCACACGTGGGAAAAATCTGAGACCTTCAGCACAATCCAGAACAGAAACAAAACATAAGTATTCCTAACTCGTTTAAACGCTATGAACACACTCTCACGTCTTCTTGAATTAGCCCGCACAGCGCAGGGCAACAAACCGCTTTTTAAAGATAACGGTGAAGTGCGTGCCGTGATCCCCGGTAAAGCCGTGGTGCGTGGCGTGATCGATTTGCAGGGCGATCTGCTCCCGAAAATACAAGACAATGACGGCACCTTCAAACGCGCGCCGATGGGCACGCCTGCCGTAGAGAATTCAAAGATTGATGCCGCGATCATTGGCCAGTCCTTGGTGGCACAAGCTGGCGCGAACGTCATCCTTTTTAAGGACGCAAGCGAGGCCATTTCAGACACCGCGGGCGGCATCATGATGGTGAGCAAGCCCGCGTACTTCGAAACATACGAAGCCATGCCGTTTTCGCTGGTTCCCGATGGTGAAGAAGTGGGCGTTACCGCGTTGCCAATCAGCCGTGCTCAAATCCACGTGGATGGCACGAGCGGCCCGCAAACCAATACGGGCATTTATGGCCTGCGGTTTGAGTTCACGCGCGCCACTCTGAAGTCTTACCCGAGCGTGGAAGACGCGATCATGCACGCGATCACTGCGGGCCTGGCTCGCACTGCCGACGCAGTTTTGCTGGCCGCCATTGTGGCCGCGACGCCTGCCGCATTCAGCCTGGCTGCCGCTTCTGCATCGGGCGTTCGTATGTCCGAGCTTCGCGCCCTGGTTGGCACGGCTGCGCATGGCGCTGCTATCGATCAAAACGGCGTGCTTCGCGCTGCTGGCATCCAGGCCGAACTGACGCCAGATATGGGTGCCACCGTTATTGGTTCGTTCGCCCGGTCGGCAATCATGATTCGCAGCGACGTGGACGTTATCGCAGAGCGAACGAAAATCGACGGTTCGCTGGCCGTGACTGCCTGGGCAGCATTCCAGCCGCTGCTGCCGGATGCCTCGCGCTTCTGGACGG
Source organism: Caballeronia sordidicola (assembly GCF_001544455.2). Lineage (GTDB taxonomy): Bacteria > Pseudomonadota > Gammaproteobacteria > Burkholderiales > Burkholderiaceae > Caballeronia > Caballeronia sordidicola. The sequence continues at coordinate 266,843 of NZ_FCOC02000005.1, read as the reverse complement.
TGGCCGCGTAATGGCGCTTCACATTTTCGGGCGCTGCGGTAACTGCCGCTCCCTGACAAGCCGAGTAGTGGGCACGGTGCATCAGTGCAGTGTCTGCCTGGCGAATGGTGTGAAGCCAGTCGAGCCGAAGGGCAAGGCGAAGAAATCGCCCGTCGATCTGCCGCGCCATATCGAAGACGCACTGCACGGCGCAACGTATGTGATGCGCTCGCCTGACGGCGCAGGATTCCCGCGAGTCGTGGCGACAATCCCTGCTTTCGGCTCCGTGATGATCGGCGGTGAGGGCGGTGAAGACCTAATAGACCGCATCGAACGGCTGTGGCCTAGGCTTGCCGATGCGCAGATTAGGCGAGTCGTGCAGTACATCGACGCGGGCGCCGCTGCTGCTATTCGCGCTATGACGGAACGCCCTGGCCGCCCGAAAAAACGCTGGATTGATGACTACTGAAAGGGACTATCTGATGCAGACAAACACGCTTGAAGCGACCAGCAAGGCTAAACATTTTTCAGTAGTTGCTGATCGCGACTTATTGGCCGCAATCGAAGCGCACAAGCAGCGCGTCGAGCAGGCTACCGGCATGCGAATTTCACTTTCCCAGGCAGCAGCGGGTTTGCTGCGCCGTGGCCTGGAATCAATCGATTAGTTTCGTCCCGCCTGGCCTTGTGCTCCGAGGGGTATCGCAGCGGGAAAACTGCGGTGAATCGGGTGATTTCTTCGCGCTGGCCACCGACGCCGGAAATATCGGAGGCATTCACTTTTGCAACGGAGCGCAAATGGAGCTAATTCGCTGGATGCGCCGTTGGTTGAATCTTGTTTAACTGATGGACCACAACTCTCTTCTGAAGACAGGTTGGACGCGGCGCCGATATGCGCCGCGTCCACCTAAGGTCGCTATTAGCGGCTAGGTGAGGACCGCCAATGTTGGCACACGCACTCAACCCGCCCAAAGCGGATACGGGTGTATGTGTTAACAAAAACGTCCTTGATACTGCTGGAAAGAGCAAACATGCCCAATCCTCCCATTAGGGATGCAGGACAGTTGTTTTCACAGCGCGCAACGTTTATGTTAACATTGTGCTTGCTATAGCCGTGTGGCATCCGGTGTGTCCATATCACCTTGCCATTACCCTGTGCGTCAACACAGGGACGTTTGCTTAGTAAGAAGCCCAGATTGCGCCTCGTCAAAGGCGCGACTGGGCTTTTTTTGTTTGATCTGCTTTCGCAGAATCAACAAATTTCCTACCGTGATCCCACTGTATCCGACCCCAAAGTTCCTTGTCAATAGATTTGTCATGAACAAGTGAACAAAATCGCACTTGTCGAAATCAAGTTATCTCTCTATAGTTCAGAGAACAACGAGGAGGTTGCTGTGAACGATACCGTAGAGACGCGAAGGACAAAGGAACGTAGTCCCAATTTCCCCTTTATACCGCTGGAATCAGCCCTGCAAAGAGCGCAAGTGCTGTATTCGCACGAGCGCCGCAGCAGCGCGCCGTCTTCCTCAGTCGCAAAGCACTGGGGTAATAGCGAACTAAGCAGTGGTTTTAAACAGACAGTCGCTGCGCTAAAGAGCTACGGGCTGTTATCCGATGAGCCAGGGTCGGGCGCAAGGATGGTGCGATTGACTGACCTTGCACTTCGTATCTTGTTAGATAGTCGGCCCGAATCTGAAGAAAAAGCGGCCTACACCCGACAGGCCGCCCTGACGCCACCCGTAGCAAGTGAAGTGTTTCAACGCTGGCCGGATGGGCTGCCCTCTGACCACACGTTGAGCCATTATCTGATGTTTGATCGGGGTTTCCAGCAGGAAACTGCAGCGCGCGTCGCGCGGACGCTGCGACAAAACGAGTCGTTTGCCGGTTTAAGACAATATTTGAGCGTGCCTGAAAGTGAAATGCCCGCTGGCGACGACCTGGATGCGCCTGAGCCACCCGTACACGAGTTTGATGTGTCGCGAGCTACAGCAGTACCGTCTCAGCTTAATTCGGTGGCGACGAGCGTTTCCGCCCGTAGCGAAAAAATTATCGATCCGAATGGTTTGGACGTCACTGTTGCTTTTAGCGGAGAGCCTACGCAGGAGACGTACGAGTTCCTCGCAGATTACATTGAACTCAGATTAAAACAATTCCAGCGCAAGGCAGCCCGCACGATGGCGGCTGGTTCAGCCGAACCTGCTCCATGAGAATCTTCCCAAATGCCGGAGGCGCGCGGCTCATTGTTCGATATTGACTAAGCGCCGCTTACACCGCGTTTAAAATCCTTGGGCAAAAGCCCTCAGATTTGTTCGTGCATGGGCTTTTTGCGGTGTCGCCTCTCGTAGCACGCCAGATCCGCGAGGGCAACGGTGGTGACAAACTCCTGACCCAACACCCACCTATAGCGGTTTGCCGCGTCACCATGAGAGTTGTTGACCCAGTACGTACGGAGCCTTTGTGCGCTGCGCATCCAACTGCGACCAAGCAAGCCTCTAGTCAAGCTGATAAAGGCTTACCCAAACGGCTTTCTATTCGCCAAATTGCACCGTTTAAAGTGTAGTCTTAAGTGTATATCGGGCTACATCCCGAAACAAAAAAGCCCATGAAATCATGGGCTTATCCGCGTATTCTGGCGGAGAGACGGGGATTCGAACCCCGGTTAGGTTTGACCCTAAACACGCTTTCCAGGCGTGCGACTTAAACCGCTCATCCATCTCTCCAGCAAGTCGCGGATTATAGCAAACTCGCGCGTTCGTGCCAGCCCCTTGTGTGACGACCTTCGTGAAAGGCAAGAATCGCTAGGAACAATGGCGGTGGCGATGAACCCGATTGGCCCATCGCCAAGTCGACTACCCCCGCAACGCCTTCACTTCCAACCGGAACTTGTGCAACAACGGTTCCGTATAACCGCTCGGCTGCGCGCGCCCTTCAAACACCAGCGCCTTCGCCGCCTTGAAAGCCAGCGACGTTTCGAAGTGCCCGGCCATCGGCTGGTAATACGGATCGCCTTCGTTCTGCGCGTCCACCACCTTGGCCATGCGCTCGAACGTCTCGTTCACCAGCGCCTCCGAAACCACCCCGTGATACAGCCAGTTCGCAATATGCTGGCTCGAGATCCGCAGCGTTGCGCGGTCTTCCATCAGGCCGATATCGTGGATATCCGGCACCTTCGAACATCCCACGCCCTGGTCCACCCAGCGCACCACGTACCCCAGAATCCCTTGCGCGTTGTTCTCGATTTCCTGGCGAATCTCGGTATCGGACCACTGGGCCTTTTCAACGACCGGAATCGTCAGCAGCCCGTCGAGCAACGCATCGCGCGCGCTGTCGTACCCGGTCTTCTCCAGCTCTTGCTGCACGGCCTGGACGTCGACTTGATGGTAATGCAGCGCGTGCAGCGTAGCCGCGGTCGGCGAAGGCACCCACGCCGTGTTCGCGCCGGCCTTTGGATGCGCAATCTTCTGCTCGAGCATGGCGTGCATGAGGTCGGGCATCGCCCACATGCCCTTGCCAATCTGGGCGCGCCCACGCAAGCCCGAACTCAACCCCGCGAGCACATTGTTGCGCTCATACGCCGTGATCCATGCCGACGTTTTCATGTCGCCTTTTCGCATCATGGGACCGGCTTCCATGGCGCTGTGCATTTCGTCACCGGTGCGATCGAGAAAGCCCGTGTTGATGAACGCCACGCGCGCCGATGCCGCTGCAATGCAAGCCTGCAGGTTGACGCTCGTGCGCCGTTCCTCGTCCATGATGCCCATCTTGATGGTGTATCGCGGCAAGCCAAGCAGATCTTCGACACGGCCAAAAAGCTCATCGGAGAAGGCGACTTCAGCCGGTCCGTGCATCTTGGGCTTGACGATGTAAATCGATCCCGTGCGCGAATTGAGCTTGTTTTTCAGATCATGCAGGGCGCCAAGCGACGTCATCACGGCGTCGAGAATGCCCTCGGGAATCTCGTGGCCTTCGCGATCGACCACGGCCGGATTGGTCATCAGGTGCCCGACGTTGCGAATGAACAGCAGCGAGCGGCCATGCAGCTTGACCGTGGAACCATCGGGCGCGGTGTATTCGCGATCCGCGTTCAGACGGCGCGTGAAGGTCTTGCCGTTCTTCGTGACGTCCTCGGCCAGGTCGCCTTTCATGAGGCCGGTCCAGTTGCGGTAGAGCTGGACTTTATCTGCGGCGTCGACGGCCGCGACCGAATCCTCGCAATCGATGATCGTCGATACAGCCGCTTCCATCAGCACGTCCTTCACATGCGCGGCGTCGGTCTTGCCAATGGAATCCGCCGCGTCGATCTGGATCTCGAAGTGCAGGCCGTGGTGCTTGAGCAGGACGGCGGAAGGCGCGCTTCCTTCGCCCTGGAAGCCGATGAACTGTTCAGGAAACTTCAACGCCGACGAACCGTTTTTCAGCGCGACGGCGAGCTTGCCGCCTTCCACGCGATACGCGGTGGCGTCGGCATGCGAGCCGTTTGCGAGCGGCGCGGATTCGTCAAGAAAGGCACGCGCGCGCGCAATGACCGCTGCGCCGCGAGCCGGGTTGAATTGCGCGGTGCGCTCAGCGCCGTTGGTGTCGGGAATGGCGTCGGTGCCATAGAGCGCGTCGTACAAACTGCCCCAGCGCGCGTTCGCCGCGTTGAGCGCATAACGCTGGTTCGAAAGCGGCACGACGAGTTGCGGCCCGGCCTGCGTGGCGATTTCCGTATCGATATTCTGCGTGGTCGCCTTCACCGCCGAACTTGCCGGCACGATATAACCAATGCCTTCCAGAAACCCGCGATACGCCTTCAAATCGCGCACTGGCCCAGGATTCGCGCGATGCCATTTATCCAGTTCCGTCTGCAGCCGGTCGCGCTCGGCAAGCAACGCGCGGTTCTTCGGCGCGAGGTCGTGAACGAGGGCATCGAAACCTTTCCAGAAGGTGTCGCTTTCAATGCCGACGCCCGAAAGCGCCTCATTTTCGACGTACTCGGCGAGCACGTCGGCAACCTGTAATCCGTTTCGCTTAATCATTTGACTCATGAGTATCTCCAGCTCTGTTTATATTCGTCGCGATGCAGCATTGTAGGTGCCATGTTAACGCTTCTTGAACCAGTCGGCCCGCTGGTGACGCAATCCGAGGCATGGAGGATCACCTCTACGGTCGCGCTGGCGCGCGGCGCCAAAAGACAAGTTCAGCCGAAATGACTATATTTGTCGGCCTGCCGCGCCGAAACAACCCGGATCAATCATGCAGGCGGCGCATCATTTCCGACCGGCCCGTGCTTTTGTCTAGAGGATATCCATGACCGAGTTGTCCGCTTTCCCCGTCACAGCAAAATGGCCTGCGCAGCATCCCGACCGGATTCAGCTTTATTCGCTGCCAACGCCCAATGGCGTCAAGGTTTCGATCATGCTGGAGGAGACCGGCCTGCCGTACGAACCGCATCTGGTCAGCTTCGAGACCGGTGACCAGATGTCGCCGGCGTTTTTATCGTTGAATCCGAACAACAAGATTCCTGCGATCATCGATCCCGATGGTCCGGACGGCAAGCCGCTGGGGCTGTTCGAATCGGGCGCGATCCTGCTTTATCTCGCCGATAAATCCGGCCAGTTCATCCCGCAAGACGCCGCCGGCCGCTACCAAACGATCCAGTGGGTGATGTTCCAGATGGGCGGCATTGGCCCGATGTTCGGGCAACTTGGTTTCTTCAACAAATTCGCCGGCAGGGACTACGAAGACAAGCGTCCGCGGGATCGCTACGTGGCCGAATCAAAACGCTTGCTGGCCGTGGTCGAAGAGCGGCTCGTGGCCCGCAAGTGGATCATGGGCGACGACTACACCATCGCGGACATAGCGAGTTTCCCGTGGATTCGCAATCTGGTCGGTTTCTACGAAGCGGGCGAACTGGTGGATTTCGACAGTTTCCCGAACGTGAAACGCGCGCTGAACGCATTCGTAGCGCGGCCGGCGGTGGAAAAAGGATTGAACATTCCGAAGCGGGGCTGAAGCTTCCAAGTGAGCTTTCCTGAGGCGGCCGCTGCGCCGCCTCATTCACTACCGTTTCAATTAACCTCGCGCGCATTTTCAGGCATTGAATTTTTTAATGAAACGTAAAGCGTATTGATAATAAAAAATTTAAATTCAATAATTGCTTGCATCCCATGCGATGCATTGTTATTAAAATAAAAACTCAGAAATAGTCGGCTTTATCGTTCCTGCGATATCAAACAATAAACCGCTTGACGCTTTTCTCTCCTGCGCCAACAATCAATCCCACAGCAGCATCTCGAAAACACGGTTTTAATTGCGTGTCTTATCACGTCGCCATAATCATGACAGAAACCGAAACGTCCCTTCGAAAAACCGAGGAACTGCGCAGCTTCCTGTTCCTGACCATCGTCATGGTTCCGGTGCTCACCATTGTGTTTGTGGCTGCTTACGGTTTCGCGGTCTGGTTTTATCAAATGCTGATTGGCGGTCCGCCTCACTGACTTATTCGCGAATCTATTGGTTTGACGTTACACAACGACAGGAGTCGGGGTTATGTCTGCGCGACTGAAAAATGCATTCGTCGAAATGGCTTTAATTTCAGAGGCACATATTGCGGGCATCGTCGTGCACGCGAGTAAATCGAATATCGAAAAAATCAGGCAGGCCATTTCAACGTTGCCCAGTTCCGAGATTCACGCAATCAGTCCGGAAGGGAAAATGGTCGTGACGCTCGAAGCCGGCCGGTCGGGGATTATCGCGGATCAGATAAAAGCCATCAGCGCGCTGCCGGGTGTTTATTCGGCATCGCTGGTTTATCAGCATCACGAAGACGTCGCAGCGCTTGACGAGGAGATTCGCGATGAGCCTGACGCGTCGAAGCTTTATTAAACAGACGGCCGCCGCCACGGCCGCATCGGCGGCGGGCATGGCGTTGCCTGCGTTCGCCACGGGTGCGGACAGGCTGCTTGGCACCTTATCGGACACCGAAGTCACGTGGTCGAAGGCGCCGTGCAGGTTCTGCGGAACCGGCTGCGGCGTAAGCGTGGGGGTGAAAGGCGGGAAGGTGGTCGCGACCCAGGGCGACCCGCAAGCGGAAGTGAATCGCGGGCTGAACTGTGTGAAGGGCTATTTCCTTTCCAAGATCATGTACGGCGAGGACCGTCTGACCACACCGCTGTTGCGCATGAAAGACGGCAAGTATGCAAAGGACGGCGAGTTCACGCCCGTCTCTTGGGACCAGGCGTTCGCCACGATGGCTGCGCAGTTCAAGCGCGTGCTGAAAGAGAAGGGTCCCACGGCCGTTGGCATGTTCGGTTCGGGACAGTGGACGGTGTTCGAAGGCTACGCGGCGGTCAAACTTATGAAGGCGGGCTTTCGCACGAACAATCTCGATCCGAACGCGCGGCATTGCATGGCCTCGGCGGTGACGGGTTTCATGCGCACCTTCGGCATGGACGAGCCGATGGGCTGTTATGACGACATCGAACAGGCCGATGCGTTCGTGTTGTGGGGGTCGAACATGTCGGAGATGCATCCGATCCTCTGGACCCGGGTGACCGACCGCAAGATGAGCTTCCCAAAGACGAAAGTCGCGGTGCTGTCCACATTCGAGCATCGCAGTTTCGATCTTGCGGACTACAGAATGATCTTTACGCCGCAATCGGACCTGGCCATTCTGAATTACATCGCGAATGTGATCATCAAGACGAATCGCGTGAACAAGGACTTCGTTGGCAAGCATGTGAGCTTCAAGCAAGGCAATGCGGACATTGGCTACGGTCTTCGTCCCGGGCATCCGCTGCAAAAGGCCGCGAAGAATGCGGGCGATCCGGCCGGCGCGAAGCCAATCGACTTCGATACCTTCGCGCGTTTTGTTTCGAAGTACGACGCCGATTACGTGACGAAATTATCCGGGGTATCGAAGGTGAAGCTCGATCAACTGGCCGAACTGTACGCGGACCCGAAGATCAAGGTGATGTCGTTCTGGACCATGGGTTTCAACCAGCACACGCGCGGCACGTGGGCGAACAACATGATCTACAACCTGCATCTGCTGACAGGCAAGATCGCGACTCCCGGCAACAGTCCGTTTTCGCTCACGGGGCAGCCGTCGGCGTGTGGAACGGCGCGTGAGGTCGGAACGTTTTCGCATCGGCTTCCGGCGGACATGGTGGTCACGAACCCCGAGCACCGGGAGCATGCGGAGCAAATCTGGAAGCTGCCGGCAGGGACAATCGAGCCCAAGCCCGGCTATCACGCGGTGCTGCAGAACCGCATGCTGAAGGACGGCAAGCTGAATGCTTACTGGGTCATGTGCAACAACAACGTGCAGGCGGGTGCGAACCTGAACGAAGAGATTCTGCCGGGATATCGGAATCCCGATAACTTCATCGTGGTGTCCGACGTCTATCCGACCGCAACCGCTGTTTCCGCCGATCTGATCCTGCCTGCTGCAATGTGGGTCGAAAAAGAGGGCGCCTATGGCAATGCCGAGCGGCGCACGCAGTTCTGGCATCAACTCGTCAATGCACCCAACGGCGCGCGCTCGGATCTCTGGCAACTCGTGGAATTCTCGAAGCATTTCAAGGTCGAGGAAGTCTGGCCGGCGGAATTGATTGCCCGCAAGCCCGAACTAAAAGGCAAGACGCTTTATGACGTGCTTTTCCGCAACGGCCAGGTCGACAAGTATTCGCTGAAGGAAACGAGCGCCCATTACGAAAACAGTGAAGCAAAAGCGTTCGGCTTCTATCTGCAAAAAGGTCTCTTTGAGGAATACGCGAGTTTTGGCCGGGGACATGGCCACGACCTCGCGCCTTTCGACGCCTATCACGAAGCGCGTGGTCTGCGCTGGCCGGTCGTGGATGGCAAGGAGACGCGCTGGCGCTACAAGGAGGGCTCGGACCCCTACGTGAAGGCGGGAACGGGCTATCAGTTCTACGGCAACAAGGACGGACGCGCGGTGGTGTTCGCGCTGCCCTACGAACCGCCGCCGGAGCCGCCGGACAAGGAGTTTCCGTTCTGGCTGGCAACGGGACGCGTGCTCGAACACTGGCACTCGGGGTCCATGACGCGGCGCGTGCCGGAGTTGTATCGGGCGTTTCCGAACGCCGTGTGTTTCATGCATCCGGACGACGCCCGGGCGCTCGGCCTGCGGCGCGGTGTCGAGGTCAAGGTGATGTCACGGCGTGGTTTCATCCGCACGCGTATCGAGACGCGTGGCCGCGACAAACCTCCGCGCGGTCTCGTGTTCATCCCGTGGTTCGACGCGAGCCAACTGGTCAACAAGCTGACGCTGGACGCGACCGATCCAATCTCGCTTCAGACCGACTACAAGAAGTGCGCAGTCAAGATCGTCAAGGTCTGAGGAGGCAGCCATGCGATCGATACGTGTAATGAGCGTGGTGAATGCGGTCATGACCGCAAGCCTGTTTCTGTTTTCGCAAGGAGCGCCGGCGCAGCCGGTGATTCCCGCCGAACCGTTTCATGACGCCCTGCGCGGCACGACGCCTCTGGACGAAGAGGCGAAACCGCCGTTGATTGCTCCAACCGAAAATAAGGATGTCATCCGTGGCCGCGCCTATGCACAGCAGCCGCCGACGATCCCGCACAAGATCGATGGCTATCAACTCGACAAGGACGCCAACCGCTGTCTCGCGTGCCACGCGAGGAGCCGCGCGGCGGATAGCGCAGCGGTGCCCATCGGCATATCCCACTACCTCACCCGAGACAATGCCACGCTCGGAAGTCTCTCGCCGAGGCGCTATTTCTGCACGCAGTGTCATGTCACGCAAGCCGATGCGAAGCCGCTCGTTGGCAACACGTTCACGGATGTGGAAGATGTGCGCGCCGCGCCCGGGCCTTCCGCGCCGCGGCCGGCCGGCAAGAAGTAGGAGCGCGCGATGTTCGGCCTGATCAAGCGTTACTGGCAAACCATCAACCGCCCAAGCACGTACTACAGCCTGGGTTTTCTGACGCTTGGCGGCTTTGTTGCGGGCGTGGTGTTCTGGGGTGCGTTCAACACGGCGCTCGAAATGACGAGTACCGAAGCGTTCTGCACGGGTTGCCACGAGATGCACGACAACACGTTCGCCGAACTGAAAACCACGATCCACTACAGCAATCGCAGCGGCGTGCGGGCAATCTGTTCGGACTGCCATGTACCTCACAACTGGACGGACAAGATCGCAAGAAAGATGCAGGCGTCAAAGGAAGTGTGGGCAAAGGTGTTCGGCACGGTCGACACGCGCGAGAAGTTCCAGGACAAGCGGCTGGAACTCGCCGAGCATGAATGGCGCAGGTTCAAGGCCAACAACTCGCTGGAATGCCGGAACTGCCACTCCTTCGAGTCGATGGATTTCACGCGCCAGAGTCCGCGCGCGCAAAACGCACACCAGCGCTTTCTTGCGACGGGCGAGAAGACCTGTATCGATTGTCACAAGGGCATTGCACACGAACTGCCGAACATGACGCAGGCAATGCAGGATGAACAGTTGCGCGAAGCGCGTTCAAAGTGAGGGCACCATGACGAATCAAGATCTGTTTTTCACATCCGATATGACGTCGGACCGCGATTCGCGAAATCGCGGCAACGCGCTGTTGTCCGTCGATAAGCTCGGCTTCGACCGTGCCGGAGAAATGCTTTTCAGTAACGTCGCTTTCGACGTGGACGCGGGTCAGGTGCTGCAGATCCACGGTCCAAACGGCAGCGGCAAGACCACGTTGCTGCGCGTGCTGGCGGGACTCTTGCGGCCAAGCGCGGGGACCATCCGGTGGCGCGGCAGGGACGCTCACGCACATCCCGAATCGTGGCGGCAGTCGCTTGCGTATCTCGGGCATTTGAACGGCATCAGCGACGAACTCACCGCCGCTGAAAACCTGGCCTTCAGCGCCGTGTTGGGCGAAGTCGCGGAAGAGCGTGTGGAAGTCGAAGAAGCTGCGCTCAAGAGCGTGGGGCTCGACCGGTATCGGCATGCAATCGTGCGGGGGTTGTCGCAGGGACAGAAACGCCGGCTCGCCATCTCGCGGCTGCTGCTCGAACACAAACCGCTGTGGCTGCTCGACGAGCCCGCCGCCGCGCTCGACGAAGAATCGTCCAGCGTGCTCGAGGACGTCATCAAGGGGCATCTGGAGCGTGGCGGGATCGTGCTGATGACCACGCACAAGCTGATCACGACGTCGCCCTCGGCCACGCGCAATCTCTACTTCGAACCGAGCGGCCGATGCTCAGACTGACCGCGCGCATTGTGCAACGCGAACTCGCCTTGACGTGGCGAAGGCGCACGTCGGCGCTCGGTTGCCTGCTGTTTTTCGTGATCGCGCCGAGTCTGTTTCCATTGGCGCTTGGCGCCGATCCCGCGTTGCTGCAAGCGGTCGCACCAGGCGTGTTGTGGGTCACGGCGCTGTTCGCCGCCATGCTTTCGCTCGCGCGTTTGTTCGGCCCGGATTTCGCCGACGGCGCCCTCGACCAGATGCTGCTCTCGCCGCAATCATTGCTCGCGATGGTCATGGCGAAGATCGGCGCGCACTGGCTGACAAGCGGCTTTGCGCTGGTGTTGCTGGCGCCGGTCATGGCGCTTCAATATGGCCTTGCCTTCGACGCTGTCTGCCGTCTCACGCTCGCGTTGTTGATCGGTACGCCAGTGCTGAGCCTCATTGGTTCGATGGGCGCAGCGCTCACGCTCGGCGTGCGCGGTGGCGGCATGCTGCTCGCGGTGCTGGTGCTGCCGCTGGAAACGCCGGTGCTGATCTTTGGCGCCAACGCCGCCGATTCATCGCGAGCCGATGGATGGTCCGCGGCTAACTTTTCCCTGCTCGGCGCGGGCTTGTTGGCCGCGCTTGCGCTGTGTCCTGTCGCCACTGCTGCGGCACTGCGGATTTCCGCTGAATGAGCCCGACGAACGAGTCTGAAATGAATTCCACATTCGCTCAAACTGGCTGGTTGCGTTACGCGTCGCCCAAACCGTTTCATCGCCTGGCGGGAAAGATGATTCCCGGCTTTGCGATCGCGGCAATTCTCTTCGTGATGCCCGGCATTCATATTGCGTTGTTCGTCGCGCCCACCGACGCGGTGCAGGGCGACGTATATCGCATCATGTTCGTGCATGTGCCGGCTGCGTGGATGTCGATGCTGCTCTATGTCGTGATGGCCGCATACGCTGGACTCGGCCTCGTGCTCAACACACGGCTTTCCGCGATGATGGCGCGCGCCGTCGCGCCGACCGGCGCGCTCTTCACCGCGCTCGCGTTGATCACCGGCGCGTTGTGGGGCCGTCCGACCTGGGGCGCGTGGTGGGTCTGGGACGCGCGGCTCACGTCCGAACTGATTCTGCTGTTCCTTTACCTAGGCTTCATCTCGCTGCATGGCGCGATCGACGACATCCGCCGCGCCGATCGCGCCTGCGCCGTGCTCGCGCTTGCAGGCGTGATGAACGTTCCGGTCATCTACTTCTCGGTGCAGTGGTGGTACACGCTGCATCAGGGCGCGTCACTGTCTTTTGGCAGCGGCGTGTCCATGGATGCGTCGATGCTCGCCGGCATCCTGGTCATGACGCTGGCGTTCTGGTGCTATGCCATCGCCGTTGTGCTCGTGCGGGTGCGGCGAATTATCGATGAACGGGAATCCTGATTAACAGAAGAAAGGGGTGAGGACCATGAACGTCTTGAATAGCGCGAGCGGGGACCTCTGGTATTTGTGGGTCGCATTCGACATTACGTTTCTCGTACTGGCGATTGAAATTGCAGTCACGGTCAACGCTGGAAGGAAGTATCGGCGGCGTGAACGTATCGTCCAGCCGAGCACACGTACGAGCACGCTGACGGAGAGACCGTGAAAGGGCGCACGCGGCGCGCGTGCGGCGTCGCTGCCGGGCTGGTGACGCTCGGCGGTGCGGCGCTGCTGGTCCTGAACGCGTTCAATTCCAACGTGATGTTCTTCGTCACGCCGAGTCAGCTTGCAGCGGATAGCGTGGCGCCCATGGCGCGGCTGCGCGTGGGCGGCCTGGTCGAGCGTGGCTCCGTCCAGCGTGATCCGGAAGGCTTGACGGTAAGGTTCATGATTACGGATACCGCGCGCGAGATTCCCGTTGTGTATCGCGGCGTATTGCCTGATCTGTTTCGCGAGGGCCGGGGCGTGGTAGCGCAAGGGCGTCTGTCGCCGGAGGGCGTCTTCGTGGCGGATCAGGTGCTTGCCAAGCACGATGAAAACTACATGCCGCCCGACGCCGCGGAGGCGATCAGGCGCGCGCGTTCCACGGTAAAAGTATCGGACAGGACAGGAGCGCTCCGATGATCCCCGAACTCGGCCAGTTCGCGCTGATTGTCGCGCTGCTGCTTTCGCTTACCTGTGGCGTGCTGCCGCTGATCGGTGCGGCGCGCGGCATACCGGGCTGGATGCGTTGCGCGTGGCCGCTCGCGCGGGCGCAAAACGCGTTCGTTGCGATGGCGTTCGGCTGCCTGGCGGTATCGTTTATAAACGATGATTTTTCGGTGGCCTATGTGGCGTCGAACTCCAATTCGATGCTGCCCGCCACCTACCGTTTTGCCGCGGTGTGGGGCGGGCATGAAGGCTCGTTGCTGCTCTGGACCTTGCTCCTGACGCTCTGGATGACAGCCGTCTCCGTTTTCAGCAAGCAGCTTCCGGTGCCAATGGTCGCACGCGTGCTCGGCGTGATGAGCTGGATCAACGCGGGCTTCCTGCTCTTCATGCTCTGGACGTCGAACCCGTTCATACGCCTTCTGCCTCCCGCCATGGACGGCCGCGATCTTAATCCGTTGCTGCAAGACCCTGGCATGGTCTCGCATCCGCCTATCCTTTACATGGGCTACGTGGGTTTTGCCGTGGCGTTTTCGTTCGCGGTATCGGCGCTCTTGTCGGGTGAACTCGACGCCACGTGGGCGCGCTGGTCCCGCCCATGGACCACGGCCGCGTGGACCTTTCTCACGCTCGGCATCATGCTTGGTAGCGGCTGGGCATATTACGAACTCGGCTGGGGCGGATGGTGGTTCTGGGACCCGGTCGAGAATGCATCGTTCATGCCGTGGCTCGTGGGCACGGCGTTGATGCACTCGCTTGCAGTCACCGATAAACGCGGCAGCTTTCGCGCGTGGACCGTGCTGCTGGCCATCTGCGCGTTCTCGCTGAGCCTGCTTGGCACGTTCCTCGTGCGCTCGGGCGTGATTACATCTGTTCATGCATTTGCGACCGACCCCACGCGAGGCATCTTCATTCTCGTATTCCTCTCGATAGTGACAGGCGGCGCATTGATGCTGTTCGCGTGGCGCGCGCCGAAGATCGGACTGGGCGCGGGCTTCGCGCTGGTTTCTCGCGAGGCGTTGCTGTTGTCGAACAATGTCGTGCTCATGGTGGCCGCCGCTTCGGTGTTGCTCGGCACGCTGTATCCGCTGTTTCTCGACGTGTTCGGGCTCGGCAAGATTTCCGTCGGCGCGCCGTATTTCGACGCCGTGTTCGTGCCACTCATGACACCCGCCATTTTCCTGATGGGCATTGGTCCAGTCGCCCGATGGAAGTCCGCACGCGTGCCGCACCTTGCCATGCGGCTGGGCTGGGCGGCGCTGGTGAGCGTGGCGTCGGCGGCGGCCATGCCGTTGCTCGCGGGCGAGTTCAGGCCGCTGGTTGCATTGGGTATCGGGCTTGCGGTGTGGTGCGCTAGCTCGGTGCTGACCGCACTCGCCATGCGTATTGCCGAGCAGCGCGAAGGGTTTCTGCTGCGTTTCTTTCACGTACCGCGCGGTTTCTACGGCATGCTCGCCGCGCATCTGGGCGTAGGCGTTTTCGTCGCGGGCGTGACGCTCGTCAAAAGCTATGAAAGCGCCGGCGATGGACGGCTCGAGGTTGGCCAGTCGATCAGCGCCGGAGGCTACACGTTTCGCTTCGACGGCACGCAGGCGGTCGATGGCCCGAACTATCGCGCGTTACGGGCGACCGTCGTAGCAAGCCGCGATGGCGCGGTGGTCGCGGTGATGCATCCGGAGAAGCGGTTTTTTGCCGTGCAGAAGACAACGATGACCGAAGCCGCCGTCGACCGTGCGCCGTTGCGCGATCTCTATGTCGCGCTCGGTGACGCAGCCGGCGACAGTGCAAGCGCATGGACTTTGCGCGTGCAGGTGAAACCGCTTGTCGACTGGATCTGGGCGGGCTGTCTCCTGATGGCGTTCGGTGGCCTGCTCGCGGCGAGCGACCGGCGGTATCGGCTGGCGGTGCGGATGCAGCGTGAAGCGTCGGCGGCTTCTGCTGTACTCGCACGCAACCGCCTCCGTCCCCGGGCCGGCATTGCAACAACGCATGCCAAGGAGACGCGCCAGTGAAACGTTTTCTGCTGCCACTTATCCTGTTTGCGGGCTTGAGCGTGGTGCTGGCGGCGTCGCTGTCCAACGACCCGCGGCGGCTGCCCTCTGCGTTTATCGGCAAGCGTGCGCCCGCGTTCGATCTGCCGCGCCTCGATACCCCCGGAAGAAATCTCTCGCCCGATGCGTTACGCGGGCACGTCTGGATCATGAACGTATGGGCGTCATGGTGCGAATCCTGCCGTGATGAACACGCATTGCTGATTTCGCTTGCAGGCAGGAACGTGGTGCCCATCTACGGGCTCGATTACAAGGACGAACCCGAGGCGGCCCGGCAATGGCTGCGGCAGGCGGGCAATCCGTATATTGCGTCGATGGCGGATCGCTCCGGGCAGACCGGCATTGACTATGGCGTGTATGGTGTGCCGGAGACGTTCGTGATCGACCGGCAGGGCGTGATCCGTTTCAAGCGTTCGGGGCCACTCACGCAAACCGCGCTCGATACCCAGATTCTTCCGCTGGTGCAAAAGCTGCAAGGCGAGGACAGCGATGAATAAGCTCGCGGCCTTGCTGTTCGTACTCGGATGTTTCGCGCAAGCAAATGCGCCCGCGAGCGAGGTCGTGCCCAATGCCACCAACGCGAGCGCGAACGCGGCAATCAAGGAGCGGATACAGCGGCTCGAATCGAACTTTCGTTGTCTTGTATGCCAGAACGAAACCATTGCGGATTCGACTGCCGATCTCGCGGCGGATCTTCGCGCGATCATCCACGACCAGGTCGAGCAAGGTGCGACCGATGCCCAGATTCGCGATTACATGGTGACGCGCTATGGCGACTTCGTGCTCTACGATCCGCCGTTCAAGCCGCTGACTTTCGCGCTTTGGATCGGGCCTTTCGTGTTGCTCGTGTTCGGCTTCGCAGTGCTTGTGGTTGTGGTGTTGCGTCGGCGCAGAACTGCTCCGGCGGCTCTCACGGACCTTGAGCGCAGGCGCGCCCGGCGTCTGCTGGGTGGACGCCTATGATCACGTTCTGGATCGTCGCGGCCGCCATGCTGATCGTGGCTGTGTTATGCGCGGTCGTGCCGTTGATGCAGCGCGAACCCGCGGTGGATGCACGTGAGTCGCGCGCGTTGAACGTGTCGCTGTATCGGCGTGAACTCGCCGGCGCCGATCAAGACCGGTTGGCAGGCGTGCTATCGGACGATCAGCACGCCGCCTTGCGCAGCGAAATAGAACAGCGCGTTCTCGCCGATACCCGCCCGCTCGCCGCGCAGTCGCTCGTGCCTCCGCCAGGTCCGCGAACGGCGACGCGCGCGGCCACGAGCGCACTCTTGATCGCGCTGTTTCCTGCCGTGGCGTGCGCGCTATACCTGAAGCTCGGACAACCGGCGGCGCTCGACCTGGACGAGACGGTGAGCGCCTCATCCGGCGAGTCCCACGACATGAATGCTTCCTCGGTGGAAATGATGGTGTCGAGGCTCGCGTTCCGCCTGAGGAGCCGCGTGCCCGATCCGCACGATGCCGCCGATTGGGCCACGCTCGCGCGCTCCTATGCGGTGCTAGAGCGCCCGTCCGACGCAGCCGCCGCGTATGCCCGCGCGGTCGCGCTGGAACCGGGCGACGCACAATTGCGCGCCGATTTCGCCGATACGCTCGCAAGCGCGAACGAAGGCCGGCTCGACGGCCGCGCATCGGAAGAAATCGCGGCGGCGCTGGCACTTGAAGCATCGAATCCAAAAGCACTGGCGCTGGCGGCGTCGGCGGCGTTCGAAGCGCGGCGCTTTGCTCAGGCGATCGGCTATTGGCGGCGCCTGATCGACACGCTCGACGCCGCGTCGCCCATCGCGATCCAGGCGCGCAAAAACATAGACGAAGCGTTGGCCTTGAGCGCCATCACCGTGACGCTGCAGTTCGCCGACGGGGTGCAAGCCATGCCCGGCGCAACGGTGATCCTGAGCGCACGCGCGCAAGGCGCGGCGAGCACGTTGCTGGCGGAGCGCCATTTATCGGCGAACGATTTGCCGGCGACGATCATGCTCGATGATTCGTTCGCCATCAATCCCGCCGATACCCTCTCGGCCTATCCGAAAATCAGCGTGCAAGCGCGCGTTGTAGCGGCGACGGGAGAGGGCGGCTTGAGCGCGCAAACCAACGTCGCCGGATCAGAAAACCGGCGCGCCACGCTCGTGATTACCGCGTCATCCGGATAGGAAAATCGAAAAGCTTGTTAAGCTCGGCGTTCGGCCACTTTGCTCCCCGATATGTTCGAGTTCGACGAGTTGTTCCAGATTGCCTATAAACGCGAGCGCGCGGCGAGCCGCCGTCTGGCGAAGCTCACGGCGCTCGGCGAGCACGCCGCGCTTACGCAGACATTGAAAAAGTCGGCGGGCGCTTTGCCGCTTGCCGAACTCGTGAAGGCGCGGCGTCTCGAACAAGCGGCGGCGCTTCGGGCCGCGCAGCGCCGGCGTGAAGACCGCGCAGCCGCACGCGCCGCACGGAGCCCAAAACCCGCACCCCGCGATGCCATGGCGTGGCATGCATGGTTCGACGGCTCGGCGCATCCGAATCCCGGCAAGATTGGAATTGGCGGAGTGCTCGAAAGTCCCATAGGCGATGTCGTGAAGATCAGCGCCCTCGCCGGTCACGGCGATAGCTGCAAGGCCGAATATCTTGCGCTTATTGCGGTGCTTCAGGCGGCGTTATCGCGGCAACCGGCGCCCGCGAAACTCGTGATTCATGGCGACAGCCAGGTCGTGATAGAAGACGTGCTGCGCGACGCAGCCGCGAGCGCGCCCGCGCTCAGTTCATACGCAGAAGAAGCGCGGGCTTTGATTGCACAACTCGCCGACGTCCGCCTTCAATGGATACCGCGCGCCCGCAATACAGCCGCGGATGCGCTGTCGCAAGACGCCATTCGTGGCGCCATGGGCGATCACTTGAATTCGCGCACGTCCGTCACGGGCGTTTCGCCGAACGCATCGCTTAACGCATAGTCGAGCACCTTTCGCGCGGCGTCGGCGGGAGTGGATAGTTGGCCGCTGCGCTTGAGTTCATCGAATTTTTCGCGCAACGGAAAAGCATCCAGACCCATGCCGCGAATCTCGGCTTGCATGTCCGTATCGATAACACCCGGCGCCACGCTGCCAATGCGCAACGCGCGGTTATGATCCAAGGACGCTGCGCGCGCGTGGTGATCGAGTGCTGCTTTCGTCGCGCAGTAGATGCTCCAGCCCGGGTAGGCATTGCGCGCCGCGCCGCTTGAAACGTGCACGATTCGGCGGTCCAACGCTGTCGTGCTGTCGTGCTGGCGGCTGCGACGGCTGCCGACAACATCAACGGCGCGGCGACGTTCAGGCTCACCGAGCGGCCGATCGCGCCAATATCCTGTATCTCGATCGGACCCACTGGCTGCAGCATGCCTGCGTTATTGATCAGCACCACGGTATGCGCGCCCTCCACGAACCGCTTCAATGCACCCGTTCCAATCCACGTTTCTACCGCGGAGGTAATGGCGAGATCGAGTTCCACTTCCTGCAATAGACCGGAAGCATGCGCAGCGCTGCGAGTACGCGAGATTCCCAGCACGGCAATGCCGCGCCCGAGCAGATTGTCCGCGAGCGCCGCGCCAAGACCGCGCGTGTGGCCGGTGAGAAGCGCCTTGATGATGTTCATGTAAATGCAGTCCGTTCAGTAAAAGTCGAGCGAACAAGTTATCACGAGTTTTAAACGTCCACAGCGCACTTAGCAGCAAGCGAAACAGTGCAACGCCACCACGCTATCGCTCAACCTGTTGACGATAGTCAAGCGTCCTGCATTTCGATCGTCGTCTCAAAAAGTTGAACGCTGTATGTGCAAGGCTTTGCGACACATTTACCGATCGCACTGGGATAATCGCGGCTCGCCATAAATCGGACTCCTGCATGAATGAACGGGAGGAGATGTTCTCCGGGTTGCCGGTTCATATGCAGCGTTAATAAACCTAATCGAGATTCATCATGACTTCACACTCGTCCGGCACGTCGCAGACGCGCTCGTTTACGACCGTTTTCCTGATCGAGATGTGGGAGCGTTTCGGCTATTACGGCATGGCCGCGTTGCTGGTTTTGTTCATGATCGACAAGCTCGGTTTCGCCGACGAACACGCGAACCTCACATGGGGCGCGTTCACGGCGCTCGTTTTTTCCGCGCCGGCAATAGGCGGGTGGATTGGCGACAAGGTGCTCGGCGCGCGGCGCACGATGATCTTTGGCGCGTGCGTGCTGGCGTCGGGCTATCTCATGCTTGCGATTCCGTTCGAATCGCTGGGATATATGTATGCGGCCCTCGGCGTGATCGTGGTCGGCAACGGCTTGTTCAAGGCGAACGCGGCGAATCTCGTGCGGCGCATCTACGAAGGCGATGACGCGCGCCTCGACAGCGCATTCACCATCTACTACATGGCGGTGAATATCGGCTCGACCATTTCGATGCTCGCCACGCCCTGGATCAAGGATCATTGGGGCTGGCACGTCGCCTTCGCCGTGTGTTTCGCGGGCATGGTGCTTGGCTTGATCAACTTCGCGCTGATGCGCCGGACGGTGGCGCGCATCGGCTCCGCGCCCGACGACAAACCCATGCACTGGCGCCATTTCGGCGCAGTGGTTGCGGGCTCCGTTGCGCTTGGCGTGGCGACGGTATTCGTGTTGCAGAACGAAAGTGTTGCGGCGGTCTGCGTGTACGCGGCGGGCGCCGCCATTCTCGTCATCTTCGGCTGGATGCTGATGAAGTGTGGCCGCAGCGAACGGGCAGGATTGCTTGCCGCCTTGATCCTCACATTGCAGGTCATTCTCTTTTTCATCTTCTACCAGCAGATGTCGACGTCGCTGACCTTGTTCGCGCTGCGCAACGTGGACCCGTCATTCACGTTATTCAACATGACGCTGTTTTCGTGGAGCGCGGCGCAATTCCAGGCGCTCAATCCGCTCTGGATCATGCTGCTGAGTCCGTTCCTCGCGATTGGCTATACGCGGCTTGCAAAGAAGGGCCACGATCTGCCCATCGCGGCCAAGTACGCGATGGGTTTCATTGTCGTGGCGCTGGGCTTCTTCGTGTTTTCGTTCAGCGGCCGGTACGCAGTCGAGGGCCGCGTGTCTTCGTGGTTCATGGTCGTTGGCTACGGGCTGTATTCGCTCGGCGAGTTGCTGGTCTCGGGCCTCGGCCTCGCGATGATCGCCCACTACGTTCCCGTGCGCATGAGTGGCTTCATGATGGGCGCGTATTACGTGGCTACGGGCGTGTCGCAGTATCTCGGCAGCGTGGTTGCGAACCTTGCGCGCATGCCATCGGGAGATCTGGGTCCGCTGCAATCGCTGCCGCTTTATACATCGCTCTTCTTCGGTCTTGGCTGGGTAGCGGCGGGTGGGGCGGCAGTGGCTATTGTCTTGTTGCCGCTGTTGAATCGCCTCTCACGCGAACATCGCCGATGCGTCGATGCCGCGCGAAATGGAACCGACCCTTATGCGGCATCTACGCCGGGCTCAACGCCATAGGTTCGATGCTTCACGAGAGAGTTGCACTATTCGTCGATTAGGTTTGACCGCAGATGCCCGTCCCGCTATAATCTTTTTCGCGGGGTGGAGCAGTCTGGCAGCTCGTCGGGCTCATAACCCGAAGGTCGTAGGTTCAAATCCTACCCCCGCAACCAAGGATTCAAACGCATAAAGCCCGGTCTATCCGGGCTTTATGCGTTTACGGCTGAGCGCTACATGATTGCTTGCTTGCTTGCTCGCATGCGCATTTCACGTTCGTTGGACCAATGCCAAAAACCCGCATGATGAATACATCGTGCAGGCATTCACAATCTGGATTTGCGCGGCTGACAGTGCAGGCGATAAACACAACCCACTATTGCGCGACTTATAGACCGACTTGCTTCGTCACTGAATTTGTGCCCGAGCCGACGCCCGGATCTGTACCTGGACGAATATCTTCAGGCAACGCACAGTTCGCATGGCCCGTGAGCCATACAACCATCAATAGAATTTCTTCGGCAACTGTGCACGGCGGATTTGCTTGCGCAGACGAGCAACGGCAGCGGCTTTCTTGCGCTTCCTCTCGGTGGTCGGCTTTTCATAAGCCATACGCGACTTCAGTTCCTGAATCAGGCCGGTACGTTCGACAGTGCGACGAAAACGGCGCATGGCGACGTCGAAAGGCTCGTTCTCTTTCAACAATACTTTAGTCATTGATATCTCAGTTAATCTGGCCCTGCCAGAAAATTAATCGAAACGCAATTGTACACTTTTTGACGCCTTGATTGCAGGCGGCTCAACAATCGGGCGCTTCGGGGCAGCCGCGAACGTCATCGTAGGTCTTTGATAAAAGACAACAATCCCGGATTACCCGGGTCTTTCAGCAACGTCGCGCTTCTGTGTTTGAGCCGCGTTAGAAGCCACGACCGCGACCGGGTTTGAGTTCGGCAAGAGGAGGAATTTCCTCGAAATCCGCTTCAATTTCCACATTCGACGCCGGTATCGCCACGCACGGCAAGATCCAGCCTTCGGCTTTTTCTTCGGTGGTTAAGCCCGGCCATTCGATCTTGTAGCGCACCTCGCCGTTTTTCAATTGGCACAGGCACGCCCGGCACGTGCCGTTGCGGCATGAACTCGGCAAACGCAACCCGGCGAGCGACGCGGCTTCCAGTATGGTTGTTCCATCGGTCGACGGAAAATCCTGGTTCGAAGGCAGCAGGGTGATGGTGAATGACCGCGCACTCATGGCGCTTTCACAATGACCGCGCGCCCGTGTGTCAGGTCGCGGATGGTATCGGCGGCGGTGTCGCGCTGAGCGAGCGGCATCTGGATCGACAGGCTCACCGTCATGCCGTAGCCAGGCTCGGCGAGCGCGTGGCCCTCCTGCTCGATCCATCGGCGGATGCGGGCTTCGTCCGAGTAATCGACTTCCACCTCCAGCAGCCCGAGCGCCACGCGTTCAATGCGCTCGGCGCGCTGCATCGCGGTCGCGATGGCGTCCGTGTACGCACGCACGAGCCCGCCCGCGCCGAGCTTGATGCCGCCGTAGTAGCGCACGACGGCGGCCAGCACACCATCCACTTCGTGATGGCGCAGGACTTCCAGGATCGGCCGGCCGGCGGTGCCGGAGGGTTCGCCGTCATCTGACATGCCGGATTCGCCGCCCGCGAGCAACGCCCAGCACACGTGCGTGGCGGCGGGGTGCCGGGTGCGCAGCGCGTCGAGTTCGAGCATCGCGGCAGCGCGATCGGCAACCGGCAGCGCCACGGCGATAAAGCGGCTCTTGCGGATATCGATTTCAGCAGTGACGGCGGCGGCAAGCGTGTAAGTAGGCAAGTAAAGCTCTGGCTGAAAAATGGACTGCTTTTGATCTGTTTCTACCGCGGCGGCAGCAACGCCTTGTCTTCGCCCAATGGACGTTGCATGAGCACGGTATCGACCCATTGGCCGTGCTTGTAGCCCACCCGGCGAAATACGCCCACGTGTTCGAATCCGAGCCGTGCGTGCAGCGCAATCGACCCGGCGTTGCCGCTGTTGCCGACCACGGCCACCATCTGCCGCCACGGGCCGGCCTCGCATCGTTCGATCAGCGCGCTCAGTAGCGCGAGACCCAGTCCGCGGCCGCCATGACCATCGGCGATATAAACCGAATCCTCAATCGTATGCCGGTAAGCCGAGCGCGGCCTGTAAGCCGTTGCATACGTGTAGCCGACCACTTCACCGTCCGCCTGCGCCACCAGATAAGGCAGGCCAGCGTTCGTGATGGATGCGTGCCGCGCGCGCATCTCGTTCTCGTCGGGCGGCACTTCCTCGAAGGTAGCGAGCGCATGCAGCACGTAGTGCGCATAGATGCGTGTGATCGTGTGGAAATCAGCTGCGGTTGCGTCGCGGATGGTAACTGCGCGGGCTTCGTCCAGTGCCATTGAGTATCTCTTGAGTTGAGCGTGAAAGCGTCGCGCACAGGCGATGGAAACAATCGGATGAGTTCAAGACCTGCCCGATTTTCTCACGACTCCCGGCCTTATCCGCCATTTACCAGACGTCTCCCGCACATGCCTCGCAAAACTACTGAGCCGGCGTGCGCCAGCCCACCAATGGGCGCATTTCGTCACCGTGCAAGCATTGAAGGGATGCACGCGCCGCCGCTACACTGGGTCGCTCGCCGGTCTGTCGGCGGTCTGTCGGCGGGTGTCCGGCCGTGCAATGAACCTGCTTGGCGTGCGGGCAATGGAAGAAATGACACGAACGCGGGAAAAGCTTGAACAGTGGGCACGACTGTTCATCCCGTGGCCGGCAAGACGCTTCTGGCGCGCATCGCGTCCGACATATAAGAACCAGGAAGAACCCGGATGTACACAAGAGGCATGACGTCCATGAAGAAGCGCGCACGATGAGCACCTTCAAATTCGCCGGCGGCGCCGCACGTCTGCGCGCCCGTCCCTGGAACTGGCTGTTCGCGGGACTGGCGGGCGGCCTCGCTGTTTCGGCATGGCTAGGTCTCCTGATGGTCCGGCGCCTTTCGCCGCTCGGGCAGCTCAGCGACGCCGTGCGCCGGCATCAGTTCATTGTTGCGTATCAGCCTATTGTGGATCTCGAGACGCGGCGCTGCGTGGGCGCGGAAGCGCTCGTGCGCTGGAAGCAGAACAACCGCGTGGTGCGTCCCGACCACTTCATTCCGCTCGCGGAACATCGCGGTCTGATCCAGGCGATCACGGACCAGGTGTTCGACACCATCCTGTTCGAACTCGGCGAGTTTTTGCAGCGGTATCGCGAGATGTATGTATCGATCAACCTGAGCGCGCCCGATCTCGTCACGCGGCGTTTCCTGGATCGCCTGACGCCGGCGCTGGCCGAAGCCGGCATCTCGCCGCAGCAGATCCGGATCGAGGCGACCGAGCGCTGTTTTCTCGACGCCGATGCCGCCAAGGAAGTCATCCAGGCGTTTCGCGATGCCGGGCATCCGGTGTATATAGACGACTTCGGGACGGGGTATTCCAGTCTCTCGCACCTGCAGAATTTTCAGGTCGATGTGCTGAAAATAGACAAGTCCTTCGTCGATACCGTCGGCCAGGACGCGGCGTCGAGCAGCGTGGCGTCGCATATTGTGGACATGGCGCAGACGCTTGGCGTGCAGGTCGTGGCCGAGGGAATCGAGCACGAAGAGCAGGCGTGTTATCTGCACGCTCGCGGCGCTCAATTCGGTCAGGGTTGGCTTTTTTCCGAACCGCTGTCCGCGCCGGATTTTATTCGCTATGTAGGGCGGGCTCTGGTGACGGTGTAGGCTTGGGGCATTGCGCTGCTGCTTGCGCGTCCGCTTGCGTCCATTTCCGGAACCTCGCCCATGCCTACAAGAATGACCGACTCCGTAGCAACCGCCTTCCTGAAGGATGTGCGCCATCCGTTACTGGCGCTGCACCGCGCGCTGCTCGACGAACTGCGCACCCGGCATGAAGCCGAGTTCGGCGCGGTTTCGCCGGGCGAATTTCTCCAGATCGTGATCAACGGCAGCGCCTTCAAATGGCTCGGACCGCTTTCCACGCTCATTGCGGCGCTTGACGACGTGCTCGACGACACCGACGCCACGCCTGACGCGCGCGTCGATATTGCGCACGCCGTGACATCGATGTTCGGCGCCCGCGAGCGCAACGCCGCCTTCGACGTCCAATATCTGCCCTTGTTGCAAAGCAGTCCGGAAATAGCGCTCGCCAACGGCCGCGTGGCCCAGCACGTGCGCGCCGTCCTGCCCAGCGAGCCTGAAACAGACTGACGAATGCGACGTGCAGCCGGCCCGCGCGTCAGCCGAGGGCGTTTGTCCCAATGCCGGAGCCGCGGCGGGTTTCGGTAGAATCCGCAGCCATGATCGAAACGATCGGACCTTCAGACTCATCCTCCGGGGAGAATGTGTTGGACACATCCGCACAAACCGCAGCATCGGCCGCCGCGCACAACGCCGCGCCCAAACTCGTCGCGCGCGACATCCATAAGCGTTTCGGCGACAACGAAGTGCTCAAGGGCGTCTCTCTCGCCGCCAACGCCGGCGACGTGATCAGCATCATCGGTTCGAGCGGTTCGGGCAAAAGTACGTTCCTGCGATGCATCAATTTCCTCGAACGGCCGAACGCGGGTGACATCATCGTGGACGGCGAGCCGGTGCGCACCAAAACAGATAGCCGGGGAAATCTCGAAGTCGCCGACCACAAGCAGCTTCAGCGCGTGCGCACGAAACTCGCGATGGTGTTCCAGCACTTCAACTTGTGGGCGCACATGACATCGATTGAAAACGTCATGGAAGCGCCCATGCATGTGCTTGGGTTATCGAAGAAAGAAGCCAGCGAACGCGCGCGGGAATGTCTCGAGAAAGTCGGGCTCGCGCCGAAGGTGGAAAAGCAGTATCCGTCGCATTTGTCGGGCGGCCAGCAGCAGCGCGTAGCGATCGCGCGCGCGCTTGCCATGCATCCGGACGTGATGCTCTTCGACGAACCCACTTCCGCGCTCGATCCAGAACTGGTCGGCGAAGTGCTGAAGGTGATGCAGAAGCTGGCGGAAGAAGGCCGCACCATGATCGTGGTCACGCATGAGATGGGCTTCGCGCGCAACGTATCGAATCATGTGATGTTTCTGCATCAGGGCCGCACGGAAGAAGAAGGCGCGCCCGCCGACGTCCTGAGCCGGCCGACCAGCGAACGGTTGCGGCAATTCCTCTCCGGCAGCCTCAAGTAACGTGCTGGACGGAGCCGGGCCGCAGCCGTTGCGGGTGGCCATTGCGGCCATTGCCCCGTGTTCCATGAGCGGTGCCGGGCCGGTCATCGACACGTTGCGGCTTGCAAATGAAATCGATGGCAATGCGCTTTATGCGTGGCAGGTCCTGTCGCCCGATGGACGCGACGTGGCGCTTGGCGGCGGCGCGTGGCTGAAGGCGCAGGCTGCATTTGGCGCTGACACCGAATGCGACTGGCTGATCGTGCTCGGCGAGGGGTTTCAGGCGCTTGGCGGCCAGCGTGCGTTTCTCCAGGCGCTCGCGCGCGTCGCGGCGGCCACGCCGCTTGTGAGCGGCATTCATCATGGCGTGTGGTGGCTCGCTTCGGCAGGCTTGCTCGATGGTCATCGCGTGGCCGTGAACTGGGACATCGCGCAGCAGTTCACCGAGCAGTTCGAGCACTGCATTGTTTCGCAGCAGATTTTCGAAACTGGCCGGGACCGCGCCACGTGTTGCGGCGGCCAGGCCACGGCCGATTTCATGCTCAACATGATCGCGCGCCACCATAGCCGTGAACTCGCGGAGCGGATTGCCGACGCGCTGGGCATGCCGGTGTTGCGTTCCGGCGATGAACGCCAGCGCATTCCTTACGTTACCGCGCCGGGCGAACGTCATCCGCGTTTGAACGATGCGTTGCAACTGATGGAAGCAAATATAGAAGAGCCGCTTGCCACGGACGAAATCGCCGCGCTTTCCGGCATTTCGCGGCGGCAGTTGGAGCGCCTGTTCAAGCAATATCTTGGCGCGATGCCCGCGAAGTATTACCTCAATCTCCGGCTGATCAAAGCGCGTACCCAACTGCAAAGAAGCAGCCAGTCGGTGGTGCAGATCAGTCTGGCGTGCGGGTTTGCGTCGGCGGCGCATTTTTCCAATGCTTACCGTGAAAAGTTTGGCGTCACGCCGCGAGAGGAACGGCGGAACTGGATCGAAAGAAACGCCGGTTGACCGGGCGCCGTTTTGTACGTGGAATCGTGTCGCGTTCACGCAAGACGCAAGCGCTGCCGCAGGCTACGATCGGTCGAATCAGCATATCCCGCCCAAGGAGTGATTCATGATCGACCAGAATGTGACACGCGGTACTTTCGATGAAGTAATGGTGCCCTTGTTCGCCCCGGCGAATTTCGTGCCCGATCGCGGACTCGGTTCGCGTGTCTGGGACACCGAAGGCCGCGATTACATCGATTTCGCAGGTGGTATCGCGGTGACGGCGCTGGGTCACGCGCATCCCGAACTGCTCAAGGTTCTTCACGATCAAGGCCAGAAACTCTGGCATATCGGCAACGGCTACACCAACGAACCCGTGCTGCGCCTCGCCACGCGTCTCACGGACATTACCTTCGCCGATCGCGCGTTCTTCGCCAACTCCGGCGCCGAAGCGAACGAAGCCGCGCTGAAACTCGCACGCCGTTACGCCATCGACAACAGCGGCCCGCAGAAAGTCGAAATCATCTCCTTTACGCAGTCGTTTCATGGACGCACGCTCTTCACAGTCAGCGTCGGCGGCCAGCCAAAATACGCCGAAGGCTTCGGCCCGACGCCGCAAGGCATCACGCATCTCCCGTACAACGACCTTGCGGCGGCTCGCGCGGCTATCGGCCCGCAAACTTGCGCCGTGATTGTCGAGCCGGTTCAAGGCGAGGGCGGCGTGATACCCGCCGATCCCGCGTTCCTTCAAGGTCTTCGGGAAGCCTGCGATCAACATGGCGCACTGCTGATTTTTGATGAGGTACAAACGGGCGTGGGCCGCACCGGCACGTTCTACGCGTACATGGGCTACGGCGTGACGCCGGACATCCTGACGACCGCGAAGGCGCTCGGCAACGGTTTTCCAATCGGCGCCATGCTCACTACGACCAGGATCGCCGCGCATTTCAAGGTCGGCGTGCACGGCACCACGTATGGCGGCAATCCGCTCGGCGCAGCGATCGCGGACAAGGTGGTGGAGCTGATCAGCAATCCCGCACTGCTCGAAGGCGTGCAGCAGCGCAGCGACGCCATCAAGGCGCACCTGAAGCGTATCGATGAACGTTTTTCGGTATTCAAGGAAATCCGTGGCAAGGGTCTTTTGATTGGCGCCGAACTCGCCGATGCCTACAAGGACCGCGCGAAGGACGTGCTGACCGCGGCCGCGAAACAGGGCGTCATCATGTTGATCGCGGGCCCGAACGTGCTGCGTTTCGCGCCGTCGCTGATCATGCCGATGGCCGATCTCGATGAAGGTTTTGCCCGCATCGAAAAAGCTGTCGCTGACGTGGCGCGGTGAAGGTGCGCGCTTCCTCGGCCTCTTTCAACCCAATGGAATCGCCGATGCTAATCGTCCGCCCCGCAACACTCGCCGACCTGGACTCGCTCGAGCGCATGGCCCACGCCGCGCACCCGGTGCTGCATTCGCTGCCGCGGGACCGCGGCGTGCTTGCGACGCGCGTTGCACTCTCCGAAGATTCGTTTCGCGCCGACGTTGAGTTTCCAGGCGAGGAGTTTTATCTGTTCGTGCTCGAAGACACGTCGACGGGCGCGTTGCTTGGTACGTCGAGCATCGTGGCGTCGGCGGGATACTCGGAGCCGTTCTACGCGTTTCGCAACGATGCGCTGATCCACGCATCGCGCGAACTCAAGGTGAACCGCAAGATCCACGCGCTCACCATGTCGCATGAACTCACCGGCAAGAGCCGCCTGACGGGCTTCTTTATCGATCCGTCGATACGCGAATTCACGCACGACGCCGCCGCGCATCTGCTTTCGCGTGCCCGCATGATGTACGTGGCCGCCAATCGCAAGCGCTTCTCCGACGACGTCTTCTCGCTGATGCTCGGCGTGACGGATGACGCCGGCGTGTCGCCATTCTGGGAAGCCGTAGGGCGGAAGTTCTTTGGCCGTGACTTCGAGCAGGTCGAGTTGGAATCGGGCGGGCGTAGCCGTACGTTCATCGCGGAAGTGATGCCGAGTTATCCGCTGTATGTCCCGCTGTTGCCGCCCGAAGCGCAGCGCGTCCTGGGCGAGCCCGACGACGGCGCCTTGCTTGCCTATGACATCCATCTTGAGGAAGGCTTCGAGCCGGATCGTTTCGTGGATATCTTCGACGCCGGTCCCGTGCTGACCGTCGCGGTGGAACGCAGTGCGTCGGTGCTCGCAAATGAGGTGCGCACGGTGAGCGGTTCTTCGGACAGAGCGCCGCTTTCCAGTACGCCCTATCTGGTCGCCGCAGGCGGCGCGCACGCGTTCCGCTGTGCGTTGGTCAATCTGTCGGCGGCGCGCGCGGAAGGTGCGCCGCTATCGGCCGATTTGCGTGAGGCGCTCGGCGTGAAAGAGTCCGGCACGATGCGCTGCGTGCCGCTTCATCAAGCTTCGGGAGAGTTGCAATGATCGTTGTCCGCTGCGTGCAGCCCGCAGACGTGGATGCGCTGGTCGCGCTCGCGCACGAAACCGGACCGGGACTCACCACGTTCAAGCCGGATCGCGATGCGCTGAGCGCGCGCGTCGAACGCGCAAGACGCACGCTCGCCAATGAAGCCGAGCCCTACGAAGCCGGATATCTGTTCGCAATGGAAGACACGGCTACAGGCGATATTGCGGGCGTGTGCGGCATAGAAACGGAAGTGGGACTTGAGCAGCCGTTCTATAACTATCGTGTTTCGACGGTGGTTCATGCGAGCCGGGACCTGGGCGTATGGACCAAGATGTCGTTGCTCAATATCTCGCATGACCTGACCGGTTATGCGGAAGTCTGTTCGTTATTCCTGAGCCCGCGATACAGAACGGCAGGCGTTGGCGGTTTGTTGTCGCGTTCGCGCTTCATGTTCATTGCGCAATTTCGCGAGCGTTTTCCGGAGCGTTTGTGCGCTGAACTGCGCGGCCATTTCGATGAAAACGGCGTCTCGCCATTCTGGCAAGCGGTCGGCTCGCATTTCTACCAGATCGATTTCAATGCCGCCGACTATCTCAGCTCGCACGGCAAGAAGTCGTTCCTGGCCGAGCTGATGCCGCGCTATCCCGTCTATCTCGCGATGCTGCCCGAAGACGCGCAAGCGGCGGTCGGCCTCACGCATCGCGACACCATGCCGGCGCGCAAGATGCTCGAAACGGAAGGGCTGCGCTACGAGAATCACGTCGATATCTTCGATGCCGGTCCGGTGCTCGAATGCCACACGGCGGACTTGCGCACGGTGCGTGAAAGCGTGCTTGTGACGGTGCGTGTTGGCGAACGCGCCACGAACAATGAGGTGCGCAGTCTGGTATCGAATACATCGCTCGATGATTTCCGATGCGGCGCCACCTTCGGCATGCCCGAGGACGGATCGTTCTTGCTGACCGAAGAAGAGGCTGCGGCGCTGCGCGTGAAAGCGGGCGATACGGTGCGCGTGCTGGTATCGAATCCGGCATCGCAGGCGCGCTCGAAGAACGCAAATTAAGGACATGAACATGACCAGGATTTCGACTCAATTGTTTATCGATGGCGCGTGGAGCGATGGCGGCGGCGCGCCGTTTGCATCGCGTAATCCGGGCAATGGCGAAGTGGTTTGGGAAGGGGCGAGCGCGTCCGCGCAAGACGTCGATCGCGCCGTGCTTGCAGCGCGACGCGCGTTTGTTTCATGGTCTGCCTTGACGCTCGACGAACGCATCGCGATCACGCGCCGCTTTGCCGTGCTGCTGAACGAGAACAAGGAAACGCTGGCCCATACCATTGGCCATGAAACGGGCAAGCCCTTGTGGGAAGCGCGCACGGAAGTCGCGACCATGGCCGCCAAGATCGATATTTCGGTGAAGTCATATCACGAGCGTACCGGTGAAAAACGGCAGGACATGGCCGATGGCGTCGCGGTATTGCGGCATCGGCCGCATGGTGTCGTGGCGGTGTTCGGACCGTACAATTTCCCCGGTCATTTGCCGAACGGGCATATCGTCCCGGCGTTGATTGCGGGCAATGCGGTCGTGTTCAAGCCTTCGGAGTTCGCGCCAGCCGTGGCCGCCCTCACCGTGGAGTTGTGGATGCAGGCCGGCTTGCCTGCGGGCGTGCTGAATCTGCTTCAAGGGGAGAAGGACACCGGCATTGCGCTCGCCAATCATCGGCAGATTGATGGCCTGTTCTTTACCGGTAGTTCGGATACCGGAACATTATTGCATCGGCAATTTGGTGGCCGCCCCGAGATCGTTCTTGCGCTCGAAATGGGCGGCAACAATCCGTTGGTCGTGGCCGAGGTCGAGGATATGGACGCCGCAGTGCATCACACGATCCAGTCAGCGTATCTTTCGGCCGGGCAACGGTGCACGTGCGCGCGCCGTCTGCTGGTTCCCGATAACGCGTTCGGCGAGCGTTTCACGCAGCGCCTGATCGAGGTCGCATCGAAGATCAGGACCGGCGCCTTCGACGCCGAACCGCAACCGTTCATGGGCGCGGTGATTTCGGCGCGCGCAGCGTTAAAGCTCATGCAGGCGCAGACGCAATTGATTGAAGCAGGCGGCGCGCCGTTACTTGAAATGAAGCAACAATCAAAGGAACTGGGCTTTGTCACGCCGGCGATCATCGACGTCACGAACGCGCAAAACGTGCCCGACGAAGAACATTTCGGGCCGATGCTTCAGCTCACGCGTTATGCCACGTTCGATCAGGCTATCGAACGCGCGAACGACACGGCCTACGGTTTGTCCGCGGGTTTGCTGGCCGACAGCGCAGCCGCGTGGACGCGCTTCCAGCACGCCATTCGCGCGGGAATAGTGAACTGGAACCGGCCGACTAACGGCGCTTCGTCGGCGGCGCCGTTTGGCGGGATTGGGCGGTCGGGCAACCAGCGTCCAAGCGCGTTCTATGCGGCGGATTATTGCTCGTACCCAATGGCATCCGTCGAAAGCACCCAATTGCTCATGCCCGCGAGCGTTTCGCCCGGCCTTCAGTTCTGAGGATTCACGATGCAAGCATTCGAAGCGAACTTCGACGGGCTGGTCGGCCCGACACACAACTACGCGGGGTTGTCGTTCGGCAATGTCGCGTCGCGCAACAACGAGAAATCAGCGGCGAATCCCAAGGCGGCCGCGAAGCAGGGCTTGCGCAAGATGAAGCGTCTGGCCGATCTTGGTTTTTATCAAGGCGTGCTGCCGCCGCTCGAACGGCCGTCGCTGAAATTGTTGCGCAACCTTGGTTTCACGGGCACGGACGTCGACGTGATCGAACGTGCGTCGCGCGAAGCGCCCGAGTTGCTCGCGGCGGCGAGTTCGGCATCCGCCATGTGGACCGCGAACGCGGCGACCGTCAGCCCATCGGCGGATACGAATGACGGCCGCGTGCATTTCACGCCGGCGAACCTCAGCACGAAGCTGCATCGCGCGATCGAGCACGAAGAAACGCGGCGTTCGCTCGCGGCCATTTTCGCCGATGAATCGCGTTTTCACATTCATCACGCATTGCCCGGCACACCCGCTTTAGGCGACGAAGGCGCGGCGAATCACACGCGCTTTTGCAATGAATACGGCGAGAAGGGTGTCGAATTTTTTGTGTATGGACGCAGCGAATACAGTCAGGATGCGGCGCAGCCAAAGCGCTATCCCGCGCGCCAGACTCTCGAGGCCAGCCGCGCCGTCGCGCGCCTGCATGGCCTCTCGGACGACGCCACGGTGTTCGCGCAACAGCTTCCCGACGTGATCGACGCAGGCGTATTCCACAACGACGTGATTGCGGTGGGAAACCGCAACACGTTGTTCTGCCATCAACGCGCGTTCCTCGATCAGGCGAAGGTGTACGACCAGCTTCGCGCGAAGCTCGGCGCGCACGGCGGTGCGTTCACCGCAATCGAAGTGCCCGAAGAAGCAGTCAGCGTGGCCGATGCCGTTTCGTCGTACCTCTTCAACAGCCAGTTGCTCACACGTCCCGATGGCCGCCAGGTACTCGTCGTGCCGCAGGAATGCCGCGAAAACGCACGTGTTGCAAAATACCTCGATTCCCTGGGCGAGCGGCACACATCGATTGATGACGTGCTCGTCTTCGACCTGCGCGAAAGCATGAAGAACGGCGGCGGTCCCGCTTGTTTGCGACTGCGCGTGGTGCTTAACGACACCGAGCGCGCCGCGGTGAATCCGGGCGTCTGGATGAACGACACGCTCTTCGCGCAACTCGACGCGTGGATCGACAGGTTTTATCGTGATCGTGTTGCGCCTGCTGATCTCGCCGATCCGAAATTGCTCGATGAATCGCACGCGGCCCTTGACGCGCTGACCGGTATTCTCAAGCTGGGTACACTGTACGATTTCCAGCGCTGAGACCACCATGTTCAGGAACTTTCTCGACTTTGTCATCGATGGAAAAAAGCCCGCGCTCACGGAAGGCGCGTTGCCCAATGGCGTGAAGTGGACCTGGCTCGGCGACGGCATTGTTTCCTTTGAGCCGCCGGAGCAAGTCCATCAGAGCGTGGTGGCGTCGGCGGGAATTCACGGCGACGAAACCGCGCCCATCGAAATGCTGTCCTTGCTCGTGGCGGATATTGCCAACGGTCAGGCGCTGTTGAAAAGCCGCCTGCTTGTGATCTTCGGCAATATCGACGCAATGCGTGCTGCGTGCCGTTATCGCGATGACGACCTGAACCGGCTCTTCAACGGACGTCACCTGACGCTTGCTGCGAGCCACGAGTCGCCGCGTGCGGCGCAACTGGAGGACGTGACGCGGACGTTCTTTGCCGCAGCCGATCCCACGCACGCGAAGTGGCACATCGACATGCACACGGCCATTCGTCCGTCGATGTTCGAGCAGTTCGCGCTCTTGCCTTACGCGGGCGCGCCATTGTCGCGAGCGATGTTCGACTGGCTGCGGGACGCGGGTTTGTCGGCGGTACTTTTGCACAAGGAAAAGTCCAACACGTTTACGCATTTCACTGCGGAGCAATCAGGCGCGCTCGCATGCACGCTTGAACTCGGCAAAGTGCGTCCGTTCGGGCATAACGACCTGACGCGCTTCGCGGCATCCGATGCAGCGTTGCGCCGCTTGATCGCAGCCACTGCGCCGTTGGCGAAGCCGGGCGATACGCTGACGGTGTTCACTGTGATCGGGCAGATCACCAAGCAGAGCGAGGCGCTCAAGCTTCATGTTGCCGGCGACGTAGCGAACTTCACTCCGTTCACGCGCGGTACGGTGCTGGCCGAAGATGGCGATTACCGCTACGAAGTCACGCGCGACGAAGAGCGGATCGTGTTTCCGAATCCGACGGTGAAGCCAGGTTTGCGAGCCGGCCTGATGGTGATCGATACAACGGACGAGACCTTTAAAGCGCTGGCCTAGCGCGCTCAACTCGAAGGCGTGACCGTCACCGTGCACGTCGTTCCGGCGGCGAGTATCAGGCCTTGCGGCACTTCATCAATGCGTATGCGCACCGGCACGCGTTGCGCGAGCCGGACCCAGTTGAAGGTCGGGTTTACATCGGCGAGCAGTTCGCGGCTTTCGGGATTGTCCCGATCATAAATGCCGCGAGAAATGCTTTGTACGTGGCCTTTCAACACGCCGCCGCTCATCAGCCGCATTTCGGCTTTGTCGCCCACCCGCACATGCGGCAACTTCGTTTCCTCGAAATATCCGTAGACCCAGAACGAATGACTATCGACGATGGCGAGCTTCGCCGAACCCGCCGTTGCATAGTCGCCGCGATGCGTGTTGAGGTTCGTCACGTAGCCGTCGACCGGCGCGAACACCTTGGTGCGTTCGAGGTTGAGCTCGGCGGCATCGAGCGCGGCTTGCGCCTGCTGCAAGTTTGCGGCCGCGCCGGAGGCAGCCTGCGTGGCGTTGTCGCGCGACTCCTTCGATACCACTTCGTTGTCCATGTCAGCCCGGCGCGCGGCGTCGTCGCGGCGCATGCGCAGCTCCGCGTTGCGAGCGGCCACGTTCGCCTTCGCCTGCTCGACGGCGATCCTGTAGTGCGCCGGATCGATCTGCATGAGCAGGTCGCCCTTGTGGACGAACTGGTTATCGATCACCGGCATCTCGACCACTGCGCCGGATACATCGGGCGCGACGTTGATTACGTCGGCGCGCACGCGACCATCGCGCGTCCATGGCTGATCCATGTAATGGACCCAGAGCACGCGCCCGATCAATATCGCGGCGCCAAAGATAAGCGCCGTCATGACGATGCCGAAAATTTTCCTGATGATCATGATGCCGTTTTTGTCCTTCAATTATCGGTACACCGAAAGTCCCAACAGTCCGCACACGCATACGAGCAGGCACGCGCGAAACAGCGACGGATGCCAGACCACGCGGTACAAACCCGTCAACGCAAGCAGCCGGTCGATGAACCATGTGACAACACCGCCCGCGATAAACAACAGCAGGATCGCAGGCACGTAGGCATCGAGGATTGCGATATCACGCGGCATGCGACGCTCCTATATGTTCGCCCAGCGAAGCCATCGGCGATTGCGGGTCGAGCAACGCAGTGCGGATGAAATGCAGATGGCTCGACATCCGCTGCAAGCGATGGCGTTCGTCGCGCGATTGACATTCGGTATCGAGCAGCGCGCGCAGATTGTCTATGGCGCTCGATGTCGCCAATAACGCCATCTGAAAATGCCGAGGCGACGGATGATCGAAGAGACGAGCGACGTGATCGAGCGCCTGCCTGATCGATGCGCCGTCCGCTCGTTCAAGCTCCGTACGCAAGTCGATCACGGCATGACCCACTTCAAGCACCGCGAAGAGCCAGCGCAATGCATCGCGCTGCAACGCTTCGTCGCCGGCGGCGAGGGCATCCAGTTGTGAAAGCAGATCGCGCGCGCCGCTTTCGAAACGCATCGCCAGGCCGTTCAAACGTGCCTTGCTTGCCGTCACCACTTGCAGGCGCAACTCGCGCAGCAGCAAGCGGCGCAGCCACGGCGCGTTGGTCGGCAGCAGCACGGCGAACGCCACGGCGCAGGCAAGCATGGAGATGACAAGCGCGATTGCGTCATTGATAAAACCCGACGGGTCATAGTGGATGACGTTGTCAGGACCCGCGAGAAAACAAAAGAAGATGCAATAGCCCACGCCGTAGCCCAGCATTCCACGCCGCGTCATAAGGAAGACGCCGAGCATCAGGAACGGCACGAGCGCGGCGGACATCAGCACGAAGCCGTCCATGAGCGGATACAGCGCGAATACCACGATCATTCCCGCAATGGCCGCGAGCGTCGTGCCGCCGGCCATCTGGAAGGCCATCTGTGTCGGCCTTGGTGACGACGATGCCAACGCCACCACCGCCGCCGCATCGAGCACGGCGGTGCCGCCGCTCGGCCACGCGGACACGATCCAGAAACCGCTCAGGACCATGATCACGATAAACGCCCGCACACCGGACACGCTCGCGGCGAGCAGGCTGGTTTTCGGCACATAGCGCGTGATGCCATGCTCGCGCTCATGCGACGGCACGGCGAGCGACGCGTAGGTTTGCGCGTAGGCATGCAGGTCGTCGACGAACCGATACAACAGTTCGGCGGCGGTATCGAATTCAAGAAGATTGGCTGCAGGATCGAGCTTTGCGCGCGTGGCGCGGATGCGCTTGGGCAGCGCCGCCTTGAACGCGTCGAGTTGTGCTGCGGCGTGGACGGCGTCTGCGGCGTTGTTCACCGGCGCGCCTTCGGCGGTCAACAACGGCGACACTTCGCGGAAATACGGCTCCAGCGCTTCGACTGTCAAGCTTGCGTGTTCCAGGCGCAGGCGATTCATCAACTGGTGCAGCGCGTGAAGCCGCGTGGAAGCGCTCATGAACTCGGCGTTCAGGCGCGCGACCCGGCCGCTGCGCATGCGGGTGTCGGGATCTTCGAACACGGCGACACTGCGCTGCGCCTCCAGCCCGACGATATCCGCAACAAACGCCGCGTTGATACGCTCGATCTGCGACCGTTCTATGGTGCCCCCGAGCGCCTTCGATACGTAATCCACGAACCCGCTGAAACGGCGCCGCACGGTCGCTCGCACCTGGACGCCTGCGTGGCTCGGAAACACCAGCGCGCTGACCGCGCCCGCACAGACAATGCCGAGCGACACTTCCGCAACGCGCGTCATCGCGCTCAGGAACGCGGTATCGGCGTGCTGTGCAGCGGGCACGCCAATGAGCGCCGCCGTATAACCCGACAAGACGAACCCATACGAACGGAAGTTGCGGTTGCGCGCCGCGCCGGCCGTGCAAATGCCGACCCAAAGCGCCGTCGCCGATAAAAACATCACCGGTTGCTGCGAGAAGAGGCTAATCAGGACCAGCATCACGATCAAGCCCACCAGCGTTCCGCAAAACCGGTAGAAGCTTTTGGCCAGCACCATGCCGCTTTGCGGCTGCATCACCACGAAGACCGTGGTCATCGCGGTGCGCGGTTGCGGCAGATCGAGCCGCATGGCGATCCAGAGCGTCAATAGCGCGGCGAACACGGCCTTGAAGATGAAGAGCCACGCAACGCCTTCCGTGCGCATCCAGTCGGCGAGGAAGGATGGCGGCGGCTTGAGTGTGGAAGCGGGCGTGGACACGCTCATTGGCTCCTGGTTTCCATGCGCGCTGTAAAGGGGCCGATGTGCGCGGCGGGATGCATACCGGCTTCATCGGGACTGTCGCTGGAACTATCGATACCGCCGCCCAGCGCGGCCGAAAAAGTCGCGTACACGGCCAACCGGTCCGCCCGCACGCGCGCCTCGCCGTCCTGCGCGCGCAGCAACTGCGTCTGCGCCACAAGCACGTTGAGGTAGTCGGTCAGGCCGCGCTTGTAGCCTTCGTCGGCCAGGCGATAGCTTTTTTGCGCGGCGGCGACCGAGCGGCTGGCGGCGTCGAGTTGCCGGTCGAGCGATTGCAGGCGCACGACCTGATCGGCGATTTCCCGCAATGCGCCTACCAGCGTTGCGTTGTACTGGTCCACGGCTTGATCGTATTGCGCCGATGCCGCCCCGAGTTGCGCGCGCAGGCGGCCACCTTCGAAGATTGGCAACGTCATGGCCGGACCCGCACTCCAGCCGCTGCCGTTGCCCGTCAGAAAGGTGAGCAGTGCGCCGCCCGCCGACATTTGCGAGAGCGACGCCATCAAATTGATGTTCGGATAGAACTGCGCTTTCGCTACATCGATACCGCGCGCCTGCGCCGCAACCGTCCAGCGCGCGGCGACCACGTCCGGACGGCGGCCGATCAATTCGGCCGGCACCGCCGACGGCAATCCGAGCGGCGTCGCGAGCGATAACACGGGGCGCGTGATTGAATCGCCAGCGCCCGGGCCCGCGCCGGCAAGCGCTGCAAGCTGGTTGCGCGAGAGCGCGATGGCTTCGTCGTAGGTTTCGAGCTGACGCTCGTAATCGGGCAGCGATGCTTCCGCCTGCGCGACTTCGAGCTGCGTGCCAATGCCGCCCTGCAGCCGCCTGCGCGCCCGCGCGGCAATCTTCTGCTGCTGCTCGAGCGTCGACTGGGCGATGTCGCGCAACGCAAATCCCTGCGATAACCCGATATACGCCCGCACTACATTCGCTTCGAGTTCGAGCTGCGCGGCGCGCGCATCGGCGGCGCGGGCATGCGCGGCGTCGAGCGCACGTTCCGCCGAGTTCCGGTCGCGGCCCCACACATCGAGGTTATACGAGAGCTGCAGCGCGCCTGTGTCGTTCCAGGTCGTGACGTCGTTGAACTTGCCCGGGCCGTAATAGGCGTTTTCGGGCCAGCGCTTGCGATTGATCGACAGGGACCCGTCGACCTGCGGCGAAAGCGCCGATTCCGCGACGCCCGCCAGCGAGCGCGCCTCGCGCACCCGCGCGGCGGCCAACGCAAGCGATGGACTGCCGGCGTGTGCGCGCTCTATCCACGCATCGAGCTGCGGGTCTTCGTAACCGCGCCACCACTCGGCCGTGGGCCACCCGGCATCGGCATTCGCCGCGCGCAGCGTGACCCCCGCTTCGACCGACGAAGGTTCCTTCAGCGCATCTTCGGGACCGACGTTCCTGGTGCTCGCGCAGCCTGCTATTGTTAAAATAAATGTAAGAACCATCGGGACGATGGTCGTTTTCAGCATCCGGTCTGGCAAAATTATTTCTCAAACGGGTTGAGACACGTGTGCTGGATTGTATTTTTGCCGTGATTATGGAAAAACCCGTAAAGATGTAAAGCATCTTTACCGAATCTGATGTAATTACAGTTGCCGATCGCGCAACAATGACGTATTACCTGAAAGAGAATCGAAGCTATGGATACGCTTCAGAACATGCGAATGTTTTCGCGGGTGGTGGAGGCTGGCAGCTTTACCGCGGCGGCCAATCAACTGAACACGACAACGGCGTATGCGTCTCGCGCCGTGTCGGACCTCGAGGCTCATTTACGTACCCGTTTGCTCAACAGGACCACGCGCCGGATCGCGCTCACGGAGGCAGGGGAGCGCTATTTGCAGCGCTGCGAGCAGATTCTGGCGTATGTCGATCAGGCGGAGGCCGAAGCGGGGGATGCCCACGCCAAACCGGCAGGCAAACTGAAGATGCACGCCATGGCGGGCATTGGCCAGCATTACATCGTGCCGATGATTTCGCGGTATCAGAAGCTGCATCCATCGGTGCAGGTCGATCTGACGCTGGCCTCGCGCGTGCCAGACCTGCTGGATGAGGGTTTCGATGTCTCAATCGTGCTTGGCAGCGATCTCCCGGATTCAGGGCTGGTGTCGCAGCGCCTTGGCAGCGTGTTCACGATTGCATGTGCGTCGCCGGCGTATATCGAGGCGCATGGCGTGCCGCAGTCGGTGGCCGATCTCAATCAGCACACCTGTCTGCAGCTTGTCACGCCTGCATTTCCGCCAACACGATGGACCTTTGACGGCCCCAACGGTCCGGAAAGCGTCAATCTCGGCCCGACACCGTTCACGGTGAATGTCGCCGAAGCCATGACGGTGGCGATCAGCGAAGGCATGGGGGTGGGCGTCTTGCCCACGTCGTCCGCTTTGCCCGCGTTGCGCGCTGGAACGATTGTGCGCGTACTGCCCGAATACACCATGCAACTGTTCAATGTGTTCGCGCTTTACCCGTCGCGACAGTATCTGGATGCAAAAATCCGCACTTGGGTCGATTTTTTGCGCAATGAGTTGCCCGGCGCACTCGCTGCCGACGAAAATTTGCTAAAAGAATTCGTAGCGGCGTAAGCTTATGAGCAGGAGAATAGGATTTCGGGGCGGGTTTATCGCGCTGCAACACTTGCTTACTTCTATTTCAGCCTCATCTTGATAGCTTAAGGGCTGGTTTTAGCTTCACTGATTCACTTTTACCGGTTTTCGACACTGTCCGAGGAAGGTTATGAATACGCCGCTGATGTTCGCTATCTACGCACTGCTGGGTTTGATCGCTGTGCCCGCCACCCGTGAACTGCTGCGTAACGCCCGTGAGAACGCAAAGCGTGCTCGTCTTATCCCGATTCGCATCGACGAACGCAAAAACCGTCGGTCCCACGACCGTTAGGACCTAAAGACCGATTCGTCGGTCTTTTGTTTTGATTGGGAACGCTTCATTCAACGAGGCGTTTTTTTGCGTTTCTTTGAAGCGCAAAGGCAGGCTTACCGTAAGCCGGTCGCACTGCGTTCGCAAAGTGCAGCGCGTCCCGATCAAATCTCGACCACCTTGTCCCATTCAAACGATGGATTTTCGGGCGCACCCGTGCGCCGGTCCCGATATCCTCGCGGATTGCAGACCACTCTCGTTCCCTCCACCACGTAGTCGAATGCCGCATGCGTGTGGCCATGCACCCACAGCGCGACGGGCTCCCGTACGAGCGAGGGCAGGTCGCTGACAAATGACGCCGATACCCTGTCCGTCGCATATTTCTCAGCCAGACTGTCCCTGAGCGGCGCGTGATGGGTGACAACAATCGTCTTGCCATCGAAAGGCTTGGCGAGTTCCTCCTGCAGCCACGCGCGCGCCTGACCGTGCAGCGCCAGTGAATCGGCCGCCGTGAAGGATCGTGGCTCATCTTCAGGTTCCGGCCATGCAACCTGAATCACGCCTCTGAAATCGAGCATTACTCTTTCGGCTTCCTGCATGGATATGCGCACCGCTTCCTCGCTCGATCCATACAACGCAAAATCCGTCCAGAGCGTGGTGCCGAGCACGCGCCATTTGCCATGCCGGTCGATCAATGCGCTGTTGTTGAGGAAGTGCACATTGGGCAGGCTGTTCGCGGCGTCTCTCATCGAGCTTTCGAGCGCGCCGAATTCACCGTCGTAGTACTCGTGATTGCCTGGAACGTAAATCACTGGTACGTCGGGACCAAAGTTTTCCGCTGCCCAGCGCAAGCCCTCCGCATGGTTGTGGATATCGCCGGCGAGCACAACGAGATCGGCCTGCGCATACGGGATGGCGAGCGGTTCATCGTGCTCGAGGTGCAGGTCTGACAGAACGCGTATCTTCACAGCGGTTTTCTCCTGGATACCTTCATGACACGCGGGCATCCGGCAATACCTTGGCCGGATTCATCAGGTTTTCCGGGTCGAGTGCAGTCTTGATTGCGCGCATCAGCCGTATTTCCACCGGGGATTTATAGTGCATTGCCTCAGACACTTTCAATTGCCCCAATCCATGTTCGGCGCTGATGCTGCCGTGAAACGCATTCACCTGTTCATAGACAAGCGCGTTCACGCTCGCCTGATATTCCGCGAGAAAGCCTTGTGGATCGACACCTTCTGCAGCCTGCACGTTGTAGTGCAGATTTCCGTCGCCGAGATGCCCGAAGGTCACCATGCGCACGCCCGGAATGGCTTGGGCAATTAGCGCATCGGTTTGAGCGATGAAATCTCCGATGCTTGAAATAGGCACCGAAATATCGTGCTTGATGTTGAGTCCTTCTTGCGCCTGCGCGAGGGGAATGTGTTCCCGCAGGTTCCAGAAAGCTTTAGTTTGCGACAAGCTATCCGCGACCACCGCGTCTTCAACCAGACCTTGCTCCATTGCCTGTTCCATCAGCCGCCCAAAGAGGGCGCGGCCGTGGGCTTCGCTTTCATTGTCCGATAATTCGAGCAGCACCGTCTGGCCATGTCTTGCAGAGAACGGATAGCGCATCTGTGGAAAGTGCGTAGTCACCAGATGCAGTGAAAAGTCGGACATCAGCTCGAAGCCAGTCAGCAACGGCCCTGCATGACGTTGCGCGGTGGCGAAAAAATCGAGCGCGGCTTGAGGGGACTTGAGCGCGGCAAGCGCCGTGACGCGGGCAACCGGTGCCGGGTGCAGCTTCATTACGGCGGCGGTAATGATGCCGAGCGTTCCCTCCGCGCCAATATAAAGATCGCGCAGATCGTAACCCGTATTGTCCTTGCGAAGTCCGCGCAAACCGTCCCAGACATCGCCTTGCGGCGTGACTACTTCCAGTCCAAGACACAACTCGCGGGTGTTGCCATAGCGCAGCACGGCGGTCCCGCCCGCGTTCGTCGACAGATTGCCGCCAATCGTGCAACTGCCTTCGGCCGCGAGACTGAGCGCGAAAAGCCGCTGCTCCTGTTCGGCACGCGTTTGGATATCTGCGAGGATTGCGCCGGCCTCCACGGTGATGGTGTTGTTGATTGTGTCGATAGCGCGGATTCGATTCATCCTGCGCAAGCTGATGACGACTTGCGCGCCGCTGGCGTCAGGCGTGGCGCCTCCCGAATGCCCGGTGTTGCCGCCTTGCGGCACGATCGGAACACGATGCTCGCGCGCAAGCCGCACGGCTCGGGCAACCTGTTGCGTGTCGCCGGGAAGAAGCACGGCGCACGTTTCACCGCGATAGCGCTTGCGCCAGTCAGTGAGAAAAGGCGCGGTATCGTGCGAGGCAGTGAGTACATTGGCGGCGCCGAGCGCCTCGATGCAGGCTTCTACAAAGTACTTCGAACGGGTGTTGGATGCGGTCATGAATGAGGTTGATCCGTTGGCTTTGGCGTGTGCGGCAGGCGTTGACACAGTATTGCCTGATTGCGGCCTGCGCGAAACCTGACCGAATGGCATAGGTCTGCGTCACGACGGCGATTCCATGCTACAAACGATTCTGGCCGCCAGCAGACGGCGCTGCCGCAGCCGCGTTTTCCCGTTTCGCCGTGCGGGCGGCGCGCTTGAACGGCGCGACAAAGGCAAGCGCGCAGACGAAGTACACGAGTGCAAGCAAGGCTTCAAACCAGCCAAGCCGAGCCGATAAACCACCGTCCGTCATGCCGCGGACAATGCCTTCGGCGAGGTAGAGCAGGACCAGCATTGACGCCCATTGCAACGTGTAGATGTTGCGCCTGAATGTGCCCCGGAGCGCGAACGCAAGCGGTATAGCCTTGAGCGCAAGCGCGGAGCCGCCGGGACGCAGGGGCGCAAGCCATAGCTCCCACAGCAGCGCCAACGCAATGAGCGCGATCAGGCTCAATAGCGCGCCGCGCGCGAGACCGGCATTGGCAGACGTTTGGGTCATCACGCGCTGCGCTGAAGTTGTGACGCGGTAAAGGCCAGGCGCGCGCCGAGAGCAATCGCCAGTGTTTTTTCATCGGCGGAAATTCCGCTGTCGGCCGTTTCCGAACGTGCGAAATGAGACGCGCCATAAGGCGTGCCGCCGGTCTGCGTAGTGGTCAGCTTTGGCTCCGTGTACGGGATCCCCACAATCAGCATGCCGTGGTGAAGCAAGGGCAGCATCATGGAAAGCAGTGTGCTTTCCTGACCACCGTGCAGGCTGCCTGTGGAGGTGAAGACGCTTGCCGGCTTGCCGGCAAGCGCGCCGGAAAGCCATTGTGGCGAGGTGCCGTCAAGGAAATACTTCAGCGGCGCGGCCATGTTGCCGAAGCGCGTTGGCGAACCCAGCGCAAGTCCGGCGCATTCCTCAAGGTCCCGCACTTCTGCGTACGGGGGACCGTCTGCGGGAATGTCGGGCTGCGTTGCTTCGCAGACTGTGGATACGGGCGGCACGGTGCGCACGCGCGCCTGCATGCCGGGCACGCTGTCGACGCCTTGTGCAATCGCCTGGGCGAGTTCGCGGGTGGCGCCGTTGCGGCTGTAATAGAGCACGAGAATGTCGTTCATGGGCCTTTTCGGTGAACGGGTATTATAAGGATCGGGTGCGCGAACGTGCTTTTGGCGAGGGCTTGCCGCCGGGAGAATCGTATCGTGGAC
The DNA here is from genome assembly GCF_001544455.2 of Caballeronia sordidicola. GTDB lineage: Bacteria > Pseudomonadota > Gammaproteobacteria > Burkholderiales > Burkholderiaceae > Caballeronia > Caballeronia sordidicola. Next base: position 222,760 of record NZ_FCOC02000005.1, on the reverse strand, counting down.
TCGTTGTAACAAATGAGGAGAGAGTTTCTTGTTGAAGTTTCCCATCGATCTCGACACCACAAAGCGCCTCGCCGGGTTCGTCGCGCGTCGAACGGGTGAGGATCGCGTTGCGCAGGTGGCCGGCAGCCTGACATTCACCACCGTGTTGTCGCTCGTGCCGCTCGCAACTGTCGCGTTCGCGTTGTTCACGGCGTTCCCGATCTTCGCGTCATTCCAGATGTCGTTGCAGGATTTTCTTGCGTCGCACCTGATGCCTTCGCAGATCAATAGCCAGATCTTCAAGTACCTGAACCAGTTTGCATCGAAAGCGAAAGGGTTGACCACGGTCGGCATGATCATCTTGTTCGTGACATCCGTGATGACCATGATGACGGTCGAATCGGCGTTCAACGTGATCTGGCGCGTGCGTAAATCGCGGCCTCTGGCACAACGCATTCTGGTCTATTGGGCAATCATCACGCTTGGGCCGATCCTGTTCGGCGTGAGTTTGTCGATGTCGTCCTATTTGTTTGCACAGTCAATCGCGTTCGCCGGGTCGCACAATCTTTTGCCGCCGGGCATTGAATGGGCGTTGACGAGCGCCACGCTGCCATTCACGGTACTGGCGTTTGCGATGCTTTATGTGTTCCTGCCGAATTGCAAAGTGGCATGGCGCGATGCCCTGGTCGGCGGTCTGGTGGCTGCGATTGCGTTCGAATTGACCAAGCGGGGTTTTGGATACTACGTGCGCCGGATTCCTACCTATACCGCCGTTTACGGCGCGTTTGCGGCGTTGCCGGTGTTCCTGTTATGGGTTTATATCTGCTGGATGATCACGCTGATCGGCGCCATGGTCACGTCGGCGTTGCCGGCCATTCGCATCGGTCAGTTTCATCGCGCGGATTTTCCCGGCAGCGACCTCCTCGATGCCCTTGAGTTGCTCGCGCGGCTCGCCGAAGCACGCGACGCTGGTAGGCCCGGTTACACGGGGCTTGAGCTCGCACGCATGTTGCGCTGTGACATGGACACCACCATGCGGCTCGTTCGCAAGCTCGACGACCTGGAGTGGGTTGCGCGGCTCGAGAATCTGCGCGTGCCGCGTTACGTGCTGATTGCGAGTCCGCAGCAAATCACGGTGTCGAGCCTCTTCGATTTGTTCGTGATCCAGCGCGAAGAACTCGAGTATCAGTTGCGCCTGGATTCGTCGCGCATAGACAATGCGACGTTGATGAACGCGCTGAGCAACGAAAAGATGGAGGTCACGCTCGCTACGCTGCTGGCCGCGCGCGCCGCTGCACGGGAAGCCAGCGCGCGTCAGGCTGAAAGCGCAGCCTCGATGCCGCGTCAGACTGCCTAAAGCGAAATCCTGCCAATGCAGATGTCCTTGAACATCACCCAATCGCCCATCAAGCTATAGAGCGGATGGCGAAACGTGGCAGGGCGGTTTTTCTCGAAGAAGAAATGGCCGACCCAAGCGAAGCCATAGCCGCAAATTACCGCAGCCGGAAGCCATAGCCAATCACCTGTTGCTATGGCCATTGCCAGGCAGCCAATCACCCCAAGCGAGCCGATGAAATGAAGTCGCCGCGACACCACGTTGCGGTGCTCTTCGAGGTAATACGGATAGAACTCCGCGAAGCTCGCGAAATGATCAGAATGGGCGGTCTGGGCCATGACAATCTCCTTGCCGGGCGGGTCCTGTAAAGCGAATCGAGCAAGATTCATTCTCCGGCGAACGGCGTGGCGGCGCAACCCGGATTCCAGCAATTCCCGAAGGTTTTCAGCACCCTACCCATTCGGCTGATGGCGCGGCGGACCAAGTCCCGATAAGCTTGTTTCATGCGGTTCTCGTTGCAAAACTGAACAGCGCTGCAAGGGTTGCATCGGGTTGTTCGCTCATGAGCGCATGCCCCGCGTCGAGCATGACAGTTTCCACGGGTACGCCCGAGTGTTTCATTGTGTCGAAAAGTGCGCGGCTGGCGCGGGGAGGCGTCATGGCGTCGCGTTTGCCGGTCACTATTTGCACCGGGCATTGCAATGCCGCAGCGCGTTCCAGACCATCGGCGTAGGCGTTGCAGGCGCTGAAGTCAGTGTGAAAGAGTTGTGGCTCGCCGCGAACGGCCATGCGCTCCATCAGACGCTGATTCGAGCCGTGCAACCAGAAGCCCGGGCCCGGGCTTGAAGGTTTTGCGGCAATCGACGAATGCGACCATTGATTCACCATGTCGATGGCGTCGGGTTCGCGATCACGCGCTGCAGTCAAGAGCGCCTCCGAAACGGTCATCGGAAACGCGGTAGCGAGAAGCGAGAGACGTGTAATGCGCGACGGATGGCGCGCAGCAGTATCGAGGGCAATCAGCGAGCCCATGCTATGGCCGATCAGCATTGCACTGCTTACGTTTGCGGCGTCAAGCAGTTCAATGATCCAGTCGGCCAGGGCGGGAATACTTTGCTTGGCCGGGCCGCCGCTGCGGCCGTGGCCGGGGAGGTCAACGGCGAGCACGTTCAGGCCATGGTGGGCGAAGTAACGCGTCTGCAGCGCCCAGACGCTGTGATCATGCTGCGCGCCGTGTATGAACACGGCCACAGGACGTCCCGCCTCGAACGCATGGCCGCCGGTGTATGCATAGGCGGGAGCGCCGCTGACTTCGAGCATCATGCGCGGCTCCCTTCGCTCTTTTGAGCGGCGTTGGGAGCGGCTTTCTGCGATGCCTTGAGGCCGCGCTTAAGGTCATCGATGAGATCGTCGGGATCTTCCAGGCCGATCGACAGCCGGATGCGGCCCGGCGCGATTCCTGCCGCGGCGAGGGCGGCGGCGTCCATGCGGAAGTGCGTGGTCGACGCCGGATGGATGACAAGGGAACGGGCGTCACCCACGTTGGCAAGGTGTGAGAACAGTGTCAGCGATTCAATGAAGCGGCGCGCCGCCGCCACGTCACCGCGCAGATCGAAGCTGAAAACGGCGCCCGCGCCTCGTGGCAGCAGCCGTTTTGCAAGCGCGTGATCGCGATGGCTTTCGAGTTCCGGATACGCCACGCCTTCCACTGCCGGATGCGCGAGCAGGAATTCGACGACCTTGCGCGTATTGGCGACATGCCGGTCCATCCGCAGCGGCAAGGTTTCAATGCCCTGCAGCAGTTGCCACGCGGCTTGTGGATGCAGGCACGCACCGAAATCGCGCAAGCCCTCGCGGCGGGCTCGCAGCAGGAACGGCGCAATGGTGCTTTCTTCTGCGAAGACCATGCCGTGAAAGCCGTCGTAGGGTTCGGTGAGCTCGGGGAAAAGCGTGCTCGCGGTGAAGTCGAACGTGCCGCCATCGACCAGTACGCCACCTATTGTCGTGCCATGGCCGCCCAGGAATTTGGTCGCGGAGTGGTATACGAAGTCGGCGCCGTGGTCGAACGGACGCAGCAAATAGGGCGTGGTGAAGGTCGAATCCACTAGAAGCGGTACGCGATTCGCGTGCGCGATTTCAGCGACGGTCTCTATGTCGAGGACATCAAGCCCAGGATTACCCAGCGTCTCGCCGAACAGCAGGCGCGTGTTGGGGCGAATCGCGGCTCGCCAGGCATCGGGATCGTGCGGCGGCACGAATGTGGTGTCTATGCCGAAGCGCCGCAGCGTGTAATGCAACAGGTTGTGCGAACCGCCGTACAGCGCGCTCGACGCAACCACGTGCGAGCCCGCGCCCATCAGCGTGGCGATCGCGAGGTGCAGCGCGGCCTGTCCGCTCGCCGTGCCGATTGCGCCCGCGCCGCCTTCGAGCGCGGCCACGCGTTCCTCGAAAACGGCTACCGTCGGATTCGAGATGCGCGAATAGACGTGGCCCGAGCGCTCCATGTTGAAGAGCGAGGCGGCGTGATCGGTGTCGCGAAACGAGAACGACGTGGTTTGGTAAATCGGCGTGGCGCGGGCGCCGGTGGTCGGGTCGGGCGCGGCGCCCGCGTGCAGCACGAGCGTATCGAAGCGGTTGGCGGACATCGTGGCGGCTACCATGGAAAAGAGTCATTTATCGTAACATCGGGTATGGATAGACAAACTTGGGGTAGACGTGAGCGTCGGCGCAGAGGGCGCACACGTGCACTCCAATGCGGCAAAGCTACGGGTTGACCCGGCGTAAAGGCCCGCCCCATATGCTTGTACAGACGAAATACGCGCGCCCTGCGCGCTTTCTTTTTAACCGTCTTTCCGCTAGGATCGACAGACAGTTAGGCTTTTCGCGAGGAGACAATCATGCGAGTCAGCGACATTTTGAACGTCAAGGGCAACGCGCTCTTCACGGTAACGCCCGATACGCCGTTGAGCGAAGCCATTGACGCAATGGCGTCACACGACATTGGTTCACTGGTGGTCATCGAATACGGCGACCTTGCCGGCATGCTGACGTTCCGCGAGATCATCCTGATCCTGAGCAAGAACGGCGGCAGCGTGGGAACGTTCACCATCCGCAAGGTCATGGACGATCACCCCATCACGTGTACGCCGGAAACCGACGTGAACGAGGTACGCCGCATGATGCTGGAGCATCACGTGCGCTACTTGCCGGTCATGGAAAAAGGCGTGCTCATGGGCGTGATTTCCTTCTACGATGTCGCAAAGGCCGTAGTGGAAGAACAAGGTTTCGAGAACAAGATGCTCAAGGCCTATATCCGCGACTGGCCGGAACAGCAGGAAGAAGCGCGTTGATCGAGGCGTCCGCCTCATTGGCCTGGCCGCAACGCATGACCGAACGTAGCTGACGCCCGCAAGATGCGCGCCCCAAATGGCGCGCATTTTTTTCGCCTCGAACGGGTGGCGGCTTACGCGGCTGCCTCCTTTATCCCATTCTTCAACTCCAGGAATCCATGAGCGAATCGCCTGCTCCAGCCCGCGAGAAAACAGCCAAATCTCCACGCGGTCACGGTCAGTTCCGGCTGCTGCGCGAACGGCGTTTCGCGCCGTTCTTCTGGACGCAGTTTCTCGGCGCGCTCAACGACAACGTCTTCAAGGTCGGCTTTACGTCCCTCGTAACGTTCCAGGCCGCGCGGTTTTCCGGAGTCGATCCGAAAACCGCTGCATTCCTGATATCGGCTATTTTCATCCTGCCTTTCGTGCTGTTTTCAGCGACTTCGGGCCAGATCGCCGATAAATACGACAAAGCCACGCTCACCCGCTTGGTGAAGTCTTTCGAGATCGTCGTGATGCTGGTCGGTGGCGCGGGGTTTGTCCTGCACAGTGCACCGCTGCTTTATCTGTGCACGTTCCTGATGGGCGTCCATTCGACCGTTTTCGGCCCGGTGAAGTACGCTTATTTGCCGCAGCATCTGCAACCTTCCGAACTCGTGGGCGGTAACGGACTGGTCGAAATGGGGACGTTCGTGGCAATCCTGATCGGCACGATCATCGGCGGGGCGGCGGCTGGATGGATGGAGCACGGCGCAATGCTTCTCGCCGGATGTTGCGTGGCGGTCGCGCTGATTGGCCGCGCGGCGTCAAGCTTCGTGCCGAAGACGCAGGCGCTGCAGCCGGACCTGAAGATCAACTGGAATCCTTTCACCGAGACGTGGCGCAACCTTGCGCTTGCGCGCCGCGACCGGACCGTATTCCTGAGCCTGCTCGGGATTTCATGGCTGTGGTTTGTCGGCGCGACTTTTCTTACGTCGTTTTTCAATTTCGCCAAGGACGTGTTGTCGGCGAATCCCGACGTGGTCACCGTGCTGCTGGCCACGTTTTCAATTGGCATTGGCACGGGTTCGCTGTTGTGCGAAAAGCTGTCGAAGCGCCGCGTCGAGATCGGTCTTGTTCCGCTTGGATCGATTGGTATCAGCGTGTTTGCAATCGACCTGTTTTTTGCGAGTCACAATATCGTGCCGGCTGGTGGTCTTATCGGCGTGGGCGAGTTTCTTCGCGTTGGCGTGCATTGGCGCATTCTTGCCGACCTGTTCCTGCTCGCCATGTTCGGCGGGTTCTATAGCGTTCCGCTCTACGCGCTGATTCAGGCACGCAGCCAGCCGACGCATCGCGCGCGGATCATCGCGGCGAACAACATTCTCAACTCGTTTTTCATGATCGTGTCGGCGCTGATGGCCATGGGGCTGACTTCAGCGGGCGTGGGCATTCCGGGGCTCTTCCTCACCACCGCGCTTTTGAACATCGTGGTCGCGATCTACATCTATTCGCTTGTGCCGGAATTCCTGCTGCGTTTTCTCGCGTGGATTCTCGTGCATACCTTCTACCGGATCAGGCTGGTGAACGCCGAGCGGATTCCCGAGCACGGAGCGGCCGTGCTGGTTTGCAACCATGTGAGTTTCGTCGATGCAATCGTGATCATGTCGGAAAGTCCTCGGCCGATCCGTTTCGTGATGGACCATCGGATTTTCCGTTCGCCGGTGCTTGGATGGTTGTTTCGCCACGTCAAAGCCATTCCCATCGCGCCGGCCCACGAGGATCCCATGCTGCTGGAAAAAGCCTACGATGCCTGCGGCCGCGCGCTCGCCGATGGCGATCTGGTATGCATCTTCCCGGAAGGCAAACTGACGCGAACGGGCGATCTGAATCCTTTTCGCCACGGCATCAGCGAGATTCTGCGGCGGCATTCGGCGCCGGTCGTGCCTATCGCGCTACGCGGTTTGTGGGGCAGCGTGTTTTCGCGTCACGAAGACAGGCGCTGGCCGCGTCCAATCCAGCGCGGCGTAATGAGCCGGCTCACATTGGCGGTCGGCGAGCCGATCGATCCCGCCACTGCCACGCCCGAACACCTGCAACAGCTCGTCGCGGCCTTGCGCGGTGTCCGCAAATAGGCGCCGAACGAGGCTGGAAGGGCGCTCGGCTGGCATAATATCCGCTCTTTAGATCATTTCAGGACGACGCTCATGTCCGGCAACACACTCGGCACGCTTTTCACCGTCACCAACTTCGGCGAGTCGCATGGTCCCGCGATCGGTTGCGTGATCGACGGCTGCCCGCCGGGAATGGCGCTGACAGAGGCCGATATCCAGATCGAACTGGATCGGCGCAAACCCGGCACGTCGCGGCATGTGACGCAGCGCCAGGAAGCCGATCAGGTCGAGATTCTTTCTGGCGTGTTCGAAGGCAGGACGACCGGTACGCCCATCGCCTTGCTGATCCGCAACACCGATCAGCGCAGCAAGGATTACGGCAATATTGCCGAGACGTTTCGTCCCGGGCACGCCGATTACACCTACTGGCAGAAGTACGGTATTCGCGATTATCGCGGCGGCGGCCGTTCTTCGGCGCGCTTGACCGCGCCGACCGTGGCGGCTGGCGCGGTTGCGAAGAAGTGGCTGCGGGAACGGTACGGTATCGAAACGCGTGGGTTCATGAGCGCGCTCGGCGAGATCCCGATTCCCTTCGTAGCGTGGGAGCACGTGCGCGAGAACCCGTTTTTTGCGCCGAACGCCGAGATCGTGCCGCGTCTCGAGGACTACATGGACGCGCTGCGCAAGGATGGCGACTCAATCGGCGCGCGTATCGGCGTGATTGCGACGGGCGTTCCCGCTGGTCTGGGCGAGCCGCTCTATGACCGGCTCGACGCTGATATCGCCAAGGCGATGATGGGCATCAACGCGGTGAAAGGTGTGGAAATTGGCGCGGGATTCGCGAGCGTCGCGCAACGCGGCAGCGTCCACGGCGACGAAATGACGCCGGAAGGTTTCGCTGCGAACAATGCTGGCGGCGTCTTGGGCGGCATTTCGAGCGGGCAGGACATTACGGTTTCCATCGCGATCAAGCCGACGTCGAGCATCCGCACGCCACGCGAATCCATCGATAAAGCCGGTCACGCGGCCACCGTCGAAACCTTCGGCCGCCATGATCCGTGCGTCGGCATTCGCGCAACGCCTATCGCCGAGGCGCTGCTCGCGCTGGTGGTGATCGACCACGCGTTGCGGCATCGCGCGCAAAATGGCGACGTTCAGACAACCACGCCTCATATCGCGGCACATATCCCCAAATGAAAATCGCCGGTTCCAACAAAGAACCGGCGATTTTTAATCAAAGCTTCAACCCGGACGAACAATCACATGTTCGGATAGTTCGGACCGCCGCCGCCTTCGGGTGGCACCCACACGATGTTCTGCGTCGGGTCCTTGATGTCGCATGTCTTGCAGTGCACACAGTTTTGCGCGTTGATCTGCAGGCGTTCGCCGCCGTCATCGGTTTTCACGAATTCATACACCTGTGCCGGGCAATAACGGCTTTCCGGCCCTGCATAGGTCCGCAAATTCACATCGACCGGAACGGATGCGTCTTTCAACGTCAAATGCGGCGGCTGGTTTTCGTCGTGATTCGTGTTCGATATGAACACTGAGGTCAGCCGGTCGAATGTCAGCTTGCCGTCCGGCTTCGGATAAACAATCGGCTTGCATTGCGACGCAGGCTTGAGCGTTTCGTTATCGGCGTGCTGATGGTGCAGCGTCCAGGGCACATTGCCGCCCAGCAGTTTCTGTTCAAGCCCGACCATGAACGTGCCCAGATACAGGCCCTTGCTCATCCACTGCTTGAAGTTGCGTGCGCGATAAAGCTCGGTCTTGAGCCACGAGTTGTCGAAGGATTCGGAGTACGCGGTCAGTTCATCGGCCTGACGGCCGGCTTGCACGGCGTCGAACGCCGCTTCGGCCGCCATCTTGCCGGACTTGATCGCGGCGTGGCTGCCCTTGATGCGCGATGCATTCAGGAAACCGGCGTCGTCGCCGACCAACGCACCGCCCTTGAACACCAGCTTTGGCAGTGACATCAAGCCGCCCGCGACGATCGCACGCGCGCCGTACGACACGCGCTTGCCTCCTTCCAGGAAGGTGCGGATGGCCGGATGGGTTTTGTATCGCTGGAATTCTTCGAATGGCGAAAGATACGGATTCGAGTACCCGAGACCCACCACGAAACCTACTACCACCTGATTGTTGTCCATGTGATAGAGGAACGAGCCGCCGTATGTATCGGTTTCTAGCGGCCAGCCAGCGGTGTGAATGACAAGCCCCGGTTTATGTTTCGCGGGATCGATCTCCCACAGTTCCTTGATGCCGATGCCATAAACTTGCGGATCGGCGTCGCGGCCAAGCTTGAACTTGTCTATCAACTGACGGCCGAGATTGCCGCGCGCGCCTTCGCAAAAAAGCGTGTATTTGGCGTGCAATTCCATGCCGAGCTGGAAGTTTGCTGTTGGCTCGCCGTCCTTGCCCACGCCCATGTTGCCAGTCGCGACGCCCTGAACCGCGCCGTCTTCGGTGTAAAGCACTTCGGCGGCAGGAAAGCCCGGGAAGATCTCTACGCCCAGCGCTTCGGCCTGCTGGCCGAGCCAGCGCGTGACGTTGGCAAGCGAAATAACGTAGTTGCCATGGTTCTTGAAGTTGTCCGGCAAGAGCCAGTTCGGCACCTGTTTCGCACTGTCCTTCGACAAAAACAGAAAGCGGTCTTCGGTCACTTCCACATCGAGCGGCGCGCCTTGCGTCTTCCAGTCGGGCAGCAATTCGCTCAGGCCGCGCGGGTCCATGACCGCGCCAGAGAGGATGTGCGCACCGATCTCAGAGCCTTTCTCCAGCACGCATACGCCCAGTTCGACGCCTTTTTCCTGCGCAAGCTGCTTTAACCGGATGGCCGCAGAAAGTCCCGCAGGGCCACCGCCCACGATTACGACGTCGTACTCCATGGATTCACGGGGACCGTACTGCTCGATGAGACTCGCCGGGGTCATCCAATGCTCCTGTCTAACGTTAGAATGCTTTTTTGGGGATCGCGTATTGTCAGGGAACGATAGGTATGGCGCAACTAACGTTCCGTCGATTAGCATGATCGTGTTATTTCACGATAGCATATTGGCTCGCCGAATGGCTGGCCGGATTCGGTGCGGATTTGACGCAGATTTCACGCGCGGCAGCAGAACACGCGAGTGCAGGGCAACTCGGTCCCGGGCAACTCAATCGCTTTCAACCAAGGAAAAACAATGGGCCGTTCGATCAATCTGGAAGGCAAATGTGCGCTGGTCACCGGCGCTTCCAGCGGACTGGGCAAGCGCTTCGCGCAGGTGTTGTCGCAGGCGGGCGCCCGCGTGGTGCTGGCAAGCAGGCGCACCGAGCGCCTTAAAGAACTGCGCGCCGAGATCGAGGCGTCCGGCGGCGCGGCGCACGTCGTGTCGCTCGATGTCACCGATTACCAGAGCATCAAGTCTGCTGTCGCGCACGCGGAGACTGAGGCCGGCACTATTGATATTCTGGTGAACAACTCAGGCGTTTCGACGCAGCAAAAACTGACGGACGTGACGCCTTCTGACTTCGATTTCGTGTTCGACACGAATACGCGCGGCGCATTTTTCGTCGCGCAGGAAGTGGCCAAGCGCATGATCATGCGCGGCAACGGCACCGTGAAGCCGGGCTACCGGATCATCAACATCGCGTCCATGGCGGGGCTCAAGACGCTGCCGCAAATTGGCGTGTATTCCATGAGCAAGGCGGCCGTCGTTCATATGACAAAAGCCATGGCTCAGGAATGGGGCCGCCACGGGATCAATGTGAACGCCATCTGCCCCGGATATATCGATACCGAATTGAACCATCATCACTGGAAGAGCGAAGCGGGGCAGAAACTGCTGTCCATCCTGCCGCGCCGCCGCGTGGGAACGCCTGAAGATCTGGATGGCCTGTTGCTGCTGCTGGCAGCGGATGAATCGCAGTTCATCAACGGCTCTGTGATCGCCGCCGACGACGGGTTTGGCTTATGAGCCAGATTCTTGATCAGGCGTCCAGCGCGGCGCAGGGCGGTTTTCATCGCGTTATCGATCTGTCCATGCCCATCCGGTGGGGCGACATGGACGCGTTCAGCCACGTCAACAACACGGTGTATTTCCGCTTCATGGAAGAGGTGCGGATCACGTGGTTCCGCCAACTGGATATTGCAGGCGCCAATGCCAAAGGGCAGGGACCCGTAGTTGTGAACGCGTCCATGGAATTCCTGAAACAGCTCCATTATCCCGGCGACGTAATCGGCAGCATGTTTGTGGGCGCGCCAGGCCGCAGCAGTTTCGATACGCGCTTCGAACTTTATCGTGCGGACGATATCGCCACGCTGTACGCGCGCGGCACGGCGAAATGCGTGTGGGTTGATTACGCCGCGGCCAGGTCAGTGCCTATTCCCGACCTGCTGCGCCAGGCCATTGAAACGGCGGCGCCGCGCAAATAATTCAGTCGCCGAGCAGCCGCTGAAGCAGTTCGGTGGCGTTGCCGGTATCGTATTTGCGCATGAGTTTCGCGCGATAGATGTCCACGGTTCTCGGGCTGATATCGAGCGCGCGGCCAATCTGCTTGCTGGTCTTGCCGGTCACAAGCTGCGCGGCGATCTCGCGCTCGCGCGGCGTGAGTTCGATCGCGACTCGCCGCGTTGCGCTGAGGTCTTCGAACGTCCAGACGCCCGCGGCATGCGGTGCGCTCAAGTCCAGCGAGCGCCCCGTCACGTGGCACCAGAACAATTCCCCGTTCGCGCGTTTCATGATGCGGTCGTCCGCGTAGCTGCCCTGGCGCTGCATCAACGCGGAAATGCGCGCGCCGATGCGCTCGAATTCCACCGGCGACGGATACAGCACCTGGAACGACCGCCCGATCAATGCGTCCGGCGTCACGCCGAAGATCGCACAAAGCTGCGCATTGCAGTCTTCGATGATCCGTTCCCGTGACAACACCAGCCCGACTGGCGCAAGATGAAACGCAGTTTGGTAATCCAGTTGAGGCATTTTGGCTCGGACGGCGGGCGTTTGACGGTGCATCGCCGCGTACTACGGCGATTACTTATGTATTTTTGCGTATTGTGCCGGATCGATGCATCGTCGTACTCTTTCGCCACATCAGAAAGTCGTTTCGCTGACTAAAATCAGCGGCATGGCGACTCGAACAAACGGATTTCATCCAGATCAGGAAGGGACACATGAACAAGGTCTATCCCGGCGCGAAACAGGCGCTTGAAGACATCGTGAAGGACGGCCAGACGTTTGCTGTCGGCGGCTTCGGACTGTGCGGCATTCCCGAAGCGCTGATCGCGGCATTGCGCGACACGGGCGTCCAGGGAATCACGTGCATCAGCAACAACGCGGGTGTCGATGGCTTCGGCCTAGGCTTGCTGCTCGAGACCCGTCAGGTCAAGAAAATGATTTCGTCGTACGTCGGCGAAAACAAGGAGTTCGAGCGCCAATACCTGGCTGGCGAACTTGAGCTTGAATTCACGCCCCAGGGCACGCTGGCCGAAAAGCTGCGTGCGGGCGGTTCCGGCATTCCGGCTTTTTTCACGAACACGGGGTATGGCACGGTGATCGCGGAAGGCAAGGAAACGCGCCAGTTCGGCGATAACTTCTACGTGCTCGAACCCTCGCTCACGGCGGACGTGGCGCTGGTCAAGGCGTGGAAAGCCGATAAATCCGGCAACCTGATCTATCGCCGCACGGCTCGCAACTTCAATCCCATGTGCGCCATGGCCGGCAGGATCACCGTGGCCGAAGTGGAGGAAATCGTGGAAGTCGGCGAACTCGATCCCGACGCCATTCACACGCCGGGCATTTTCGTGCAGCGCATCGTGTTGAACGCGCATCCGGAAAAACGCATCGAACAACGCGTCGTGCGCGCGAAAGGAGACTGATCATGGCATGGGACCGCAACCAGATGGCCGCGCGGGCGGGCAAGGAATTGCAGGACGGGTTCTACGTGAACCTCGGGATCGGGCTGCCCACGCTGGTCGCTAACCACGTGCCGGCCGGCATGGAAGTGTGGCTGCAATCGGAGAATGGCCTGCTTGGCATTGGTCCGTCGCCGACCGAGGAAGAAGTCGATGCCGACCTGATCAACGCTGGCAAGCAAACCGTGACCACGCTGCCGGGGTCGTCGATATTTTCGTCGGCGGATTCGTTCGCGATGATCCGGGGCGGCCACGTGAACCTCGCCATCCTGGGCGCCATGCAGATCAGCAAGAACGGCGACCTCGCCAACTGGATGATCCCCGGCAAGATGATCAAGGGCATGGGCGGCGCCATGGATCTGGTTGCGGGCGTGAAACGCGTGATCGTCCTGATGGAGCACGTGGCGAAGGGCGACCAGCACAAGATCCTGGAAGAATGCACACTGCCGTTGACGGGCAAGGGCGTGGTCGACCGGATCATCACGGATCTCGGCGTGATCGATGTAACGGACGCGGGGCTCAAGCTGGTCGAACTGGCTCCGGGCGTCAGCGTGGAAGAGATTCAGCAAAAAACCGGCGCGCCGCTGGATGTAAGCGGGGTCAAGTAGGATTTTTGAGAACCGGTACCGTTGCCGGTCATGAAGGGCTGTGCCGACCATGTGTTGGCACAGCCCTTTTTCTTTGGTCTACAAGGACGACGTCGCATATAGCCTGATTAGACTGATTGGCTAACGCTGCGCTCGACAAAAAATGCGCCGCGCAAAGCGTTTACAATCGATTTCAGTTGGTTTATCCGTTATGCAGCAGCGCCATTGCGCCGAAGGAAATCCTTATGTCAGCGACTATCGTCGAAGCTGCACCGTCCGTTGTTTCCGCTGCGCGTCAGCGCCACGTGCAATGCATCAGCCCATCTGGTTTGCATCGCATGGCGTACACCGAATGGGGTGATCCAGCAAACCCGCGCGTGCTCGTGTGCGTGCATGGGCTGACGCGGTCCGGTCGCGATTTCGACGAGGTGGCGAAAGCGTTCTCGCGGGAGTATCGCGTGGTGTGTCCGGACGTGGTGGGACGCGGCCTTTCCGACTGGCTCGCCGATCCGAAAAATTACGCCGTGCCGCAATACGTTTCAGACATGGTCGTGCTGATTGCGCGCCTGAACGTGGAGACGGTGGACTGGTTTGGAACGTCGATGGGCGGACTGATCGGCCTCGGGCTCGCAGGCCTGCCGAACTCGCCCATTCGCAAGATGCTGTTGAACGACGTTGGACCGCATATTGAGCCGGCGGCGCTCGCGCGCATCGGCACCTATCTGGGCCGTGACGAAACCTTCGCCACGCTTCAGGAAGGGGTAGACCACGCGGCGCAACTTGCGGCGTCGTTTGGACCGCTGAGCGCCGAAGAATGGCGTGCGATCAACACGCCGCTGATGCACGAGCGCGACGGGCGCTGGGCCTACAGATACGATCCAAAGATCGCGGTGCCTTTTGCTGCTGCTGATTCGAATGCGGCCTCGCTCGGCGAGGCGATCCTGTGGCGTTCGCTTGCGGCAATCAGGCATCCGGTGCTGGTCGTGCGCGGTGAACAATCGGATCTGTTGTCGCGAGAAACCGTCGAAAAAATGGTCGCGACGGGTCAGGCCGTAACAAGCGCGGAAATTCAGGGCGTGGGTCATGCGCCAGCTTTTCTCGCGCCTGATCAGATCGATATTGCGTACCGCTTCTTCCTCGATACCGAAACGTACAAGGCATAATATTGGGCTTCGCACAGTTTCTTTGACAATCACTTTTCAGAGGCATCCATGGCAGTCACTCGTCTCCACGTCGGCGCGCGTCTTTCCGAAGCCGCGATCCACAACGGCACCGTTTATCTCGCGGGCCAGATTGCCGAAGACACCGACCAGGACATCACGGGCCAGACCCGTGAAGTGCTTGGCCATATCGACCGCTTGCTGGCAGAAGCCGGCAGCGACAAGACCCAATTGCTGTCAGTGCAGATCTACATCTCGGACATGGCGAACTTCGCTGCAATGAACGCGGCGTGGGACATGTGGGTTCCCGAAGGCAACACGCCTCCGCGCGCCACCGTGGAAGCCAAGCTCGCCAATCCCGCGTGCCTCGTGGAAGTGGTTGTCATTGCCGCCATGCTTGACCGGGCGCATGACTGAGTCCCCACACTTTTATTGCACCTGATTGATCGCATGCCTGGTACCGCCATCTCGCCCGCGTTGAACTCCGAGCCGTCCTTTGATGACGCGCTCGCGTTCGTGCGCGAACACGCGGGCAAAGCGCGGCTTACCAGCGGGGAGCTGCTTGCCGAGCACGCGGCCGGGACGGCGCGGATCATGCAGACGTTGAACGTCGATCCAGCGGCAATTGCGGCGGCGGCGTTGTTTGCCATCGCGCCGCACATAGATGATCCCGAGCGTGTGATCAGCGAGCGTTTTGGCGAAGAAGTGCAAAGTCTTGTCGCCGATGTCCGCAAGTTGTGGCGTCTCGGCTCGGTCAGTTCGCGCGTCACGCAGGCGAAGCTGCCCGAAACAGGACGCGACGCGCAGGCTGCACGCCGCGCTCAGGTCGAAGCGTTGCGCAAGATGTTGCTTGCGTTTGCACAAGACATTCGCGTGGTATTGATCCGGCTCGCTTCGCGGCTTCAGTCGTTGCGTTATTACGCGGCGAACAAGCTCGACCCATCGCCCGACGTGCCGCGCGAGACCCTCGAAATTTACGCGCCGCTCGCCAACAGGCTGGGCATCTGGCAACTGAAATGGGAACTGGAAGATCTCGCGTTCCGGTTCGAGGAACCGCCTACTTATAAACGCATCGCCAAGCTGCTCGACGAAAAACGCGTCGAGCGCGAAGCCTATGTGACTGACGCCATCGCGCGTTTGCAGACCGAACTGGCTACAGCGCACATTCGCGCGGAAGTGAGTGGACGGCCCAAGCACATCTACAGCATCTGGAAAAAGATGCGCGGCAAGGAGCTGGATTTTTCTGAGCTGAACGACGTGCGCGCGTTTCGCGTGATCGTCGACGACATCAAGGATTGCTACACGGTGCTGGGTATCGTCCATAACTTGTGGCAGCCCGTGCCGCGCGAGTTCGACGACTACATCTCGCGGCCGAAGCCGAATGGCTACAGGTCGCTGCATACGGTCGTGGTCGGCGACGACGGCCGCGCGTTCGAAGTGCAGATCCGTACGCAGGAAATGCACAACTTCGCGGAATATGGCGTGGCGGCGCACTGGCGCTACAAGGAAGCCGGCACACGCGCGTACGGCGGACAAGTCACGGCCGCTGAAAAATACGACGAGAAGATTGCGTGGTTGCGGCAGTTGCTGGCCTGGAAAGACGACGTTTCCGAAGGTGACCAGCCAGGCGCGCAACCGTGGCAGCATCTGCGTGAAGCGACGCTCGACGACGACCATATCTACGTGCTCACGCCGCAGGCGCGCGTGATCGCGATGCCGCATGGATCGACTCCGGTGGATTTTGCGTACCACTTGCATAGCGAGTTGGGACACCGCTGTCGCGGTGCTCGTGTCGATGGCGCCATGGTCCCGCTCAACACACCGCTGCAGAACGGCCAGACCGTGGAGATCGTGGCGGTGAAGGAGGGCGGCCCGTCTCGGGATTGGCTCAACCCTTTGCTCGGCTATCTGCACAGCCCGCGCGCGCGGCAAAAAGTGCGTGCTTGGTTCAACGCGGTCGATTCCGAAGAAAACATAACGAACGGCCGCGCGCTGGTTGAAAAGACCTTGCAGCGCGAAGGCAAGACATCGGTCAACCTGGATCAACTGGCATCCAAGCTTGGCTTCAAGACGCCGGAAGATCTGTATGCGGTCGTGGGCAAGGAAGAATTCAGCCTGCGCAATATCGAGCAGGCGTTGCACGACGCGCCGCCGCCGGAACCTGAACCCGAAGCGCCCGCGCAGTTCGAAAAGCGCAGCAGCGGGCAAAGTGTTGCGCAGGGCGCCTCTACAGGGGTGCTGGTGGTTGGCGTGGACGCATTGCTCACGCAGCTTGCGCGCTGTTGCAGGCCGGCTCCGCCCGATCGTATCTCGGGGTTTGTGACACGCGGCAAGGGCATGTCGATCCACCGCAGTGATTGCGCAACGTTCCAGCGGATGGCCGAGCGTTCGCCCGAACGCGTGCTCGAAACCGCGTGGTCCGCCGAGGTCATGAACGGACGAGGTTCCTCTGTTTATCCGGTGGACCTTGCCGTTGAATCGAATGACCGGCAAGGCTTGTTACGCGACATCTCGGAAGTCTTCGCGCGCGAGAAGATGAACGTGACCGGCGTGAAAACGCAAAGCCGGCGCAACGTGGCCTACATGCAGTTCACCGTCGAAGTATCGAGTGCGGCGCAGATTCAGCGCGCGTGCGCGTTGCTCAGTGAAGTACAGGGCGTTGTGCGGGCATCGCGGCGCGGGTAGTGATATTTGTACGTATGAGCTCAGGGCTTAACGCTTTGAATCTGAAGCGCATTGTTCGTGCTTCTTAAACGTATCCACGAATATCTTCGGTGTCGTCGAATGAAAGCACTTGCCAGGATTCAAAACGCACCATATAATTTCGCTTCTTCAGGCTCGTAGCTCAGCTGGTTAGAGCACCACCTTGACATGGTGGGGGTCGTTGGTTCGAGTCCAATCGAGCCTACCAACGAAAGTGAAAGTCCGGCTCGCCGGATTTTCAAAACTGCAGCAAGCGCCCTGGCGCGAAAGGCAAATGAACAAGATGGCACCGCGAACGTTGACCGATACAACTTCGGAACGACGCTAGTCGAGGACCACTTTCGCCTTTGCAGTTGTAGGAAAGTGAATGCGGCCCCTCGAAAAGTGGGGCCGCATTTTTTTTGTCTTGCGCAGTTGATTTGTGTCCTGCAAGGCATTGTTGAATGAACTTGAGCGCCGGCTTCGGTGTCTTGGAGAACGAAATGGTTTCGATACGTTTGCCCGACGAGTCAGTTCGTCAGTACGACCACCCGGTGACGGTTGCGGAAGTTGCCGCATCGATTGGCGCTGGACTTGCCAAAGCCGCTCTGGGCGGCAAGCTCGACGGCGAACTCGTCGATACGTCCACGTTGATCGACCACGATGCATCGCTTGCGATCGTCACGGACAAGGACGCCGACGGTCTCGACATCATTCGTCACTCCACCGCGCATTTGTTGGCTTACGCGGTCAAGGACTTGTACCCGGAAGCGCAGGTCACCATCGGTCCCGTGATCGACAATGGTTTTTACTACGACTTCGCGTACAGCCGTCCCTTTACGCCGGAAGATCTCGAAAAGATCGAGAAGCGCATGGCCGAGATCGCGAAGAAGGACGAGCCTGTCTCGCGCCGTGTCGTCACGCGCGGCGAGGCAGTGGACTACTTCAAGAGCATCGGCGAGAAATACAAAGCTGAGATCATCGAATCGATCCCGTCAACCGACGACATCAAGCTTTACTCGCATGGCGGTTTTACCGACCTGTGCCGCGGGCCGCACGTGCCTTCCACGGGCAAGCTGAAAGTCTTCAAGCTGATGAAGGTTGCCGGCGCTTACTGGCGCGGCGACTCAAAGAACGAGCAATTGCAGCGCATCTACGGCACGGCCTGGACGAAGAAAGAAGACCAGGAAGCGTATCTGCACATGCTCGAGGAAGCCGAGAAGCGCGACCACCGCAAGCTCGCGAAGCAACTCGACCTGTTTCATCTGCAGGAAGAGGCGCCCGGTATGGTGTTCTGGCATCCGAAGGGCTGGGCGATCTGGCAGCAGGTCGAGCAATATATCCGCCGCCGCCTGAGCGAAACCGGTTATCTCGAAATCAAGACACCGATGATCATGGACCGTTCCCTGTGGGAAGCGTCGGGTCACTGGCAGAACTATCGTGAAAACATGTTCACGACGGAGTCCGAGAAGCGCGATTACGCCATCAAGCCAATGAATTGTCCCGGCCACGTCCAGGTGTTCAACCATGGCTTGCGTTCGTATCGCGACCTGCCGCTGCGTTACGCGGAATTTGGATCGTGTCATCGGAATGAAGCGTCCGGCGCGCTGCACGGCTTGATGCGCGTGCGCGGCTTCGTTCAGGACGACGCGCACATTTTCTGTACGGAAGACCAGTTCATCGAAGAATCGATTGCGTTCAATACGCTCGCGATGAGCATCTATCAGGATTTCGGGTTCGATCACATCGACATCAAGCTTTCGCTGCGTCCGGACGCCCGTGCCGGTACCGACGAAACCTGGGATCGCGCCGAGCAAGGGCTGCGCGACGCGCTGACGGCGTGCGGTCTGACGTGGGAAGAATTGCCGGGCGAAGGCGCGTTCTATGGCCCGAAGATCGAATATCACATCAAGGACGCGCTGGGCCGCTCGTGGCAATGCGGTACGCTGCAGCTCGACATGGTGTTGCCGGAACGTCTGGGCGCCGAGTACGTGGCGGAAGACAACAGCCGCAAGCGCCCGGTCATGCTGCATCGGGCGATTGTTGGCTCAATGGAACGTTTTCTCGGAATTTTGATCGAGCACCACGCTGGTGCAATGCCGTCGTGGCTCGCGCCGGTGCAGGCTGTCGTCCTGAATATTGCTGAAAGTCAGGCGGAATATGCACAGCAACTGACCCAATCGTTGCAAAAACAAGGGCTTAGAGTAGAGAGCGATTTGCGCAACGAGAAGATTAGCTATAAAATACGTGAGCACACGCTGCAAAAGGTCCCGTATTTGCTGGTCGTCGGCGACAAGGAGCGTGAAGCCCAAACCGTAGCCGTGCGTGCTCGTGGCGGTATCGACGCTGGCGTGATGCCGGTCGATGCATTCCTTGAGCGTCTGCAGCATGACGTGCAGGCGTACAAGTAAGCCCACCCGCAGCGCGGCTAGTTTTTTTGAATTTTTAGAGGAAACGTAACATCGCTACTGATAAGTCGGCACATCGCATCAACGGGGAAATCACGGCACCTGAACTGCGCCTGGTTGGAGTGGACAACGAGCCGCTGGGAATCGTGAAGCTCGCTGATGCTTTCCGCATGTCGGAACAGCAAGACGTGGATCTCGTCGAAATCGCGCCTCAGGCCGTCCCGCCTGTCGCCCGGTTGATGGACTACGGCAAGTTCAAGTATTCGGAAGCCAAGAAGCAGCACGAGGCCAAACTCAAGCAGAAGATCGTTCAGGTCAAGGAAGTGAAGTTCCGGCCTGGCACCGACGACGGTGACTACAACGTGAAACTGCGTAACCTCACGCGCTTCCTCGAAGACGGCGACAAGACGAAGATTACGTTGCGTTTCCGCGGCCGCGAAATGGCCCACCAGGAAATTGGCATGCGCGTGCTCGAGCGGCTCAAGGCCGATCTCGAAGAGCACGGTCAGGTCGAGCAAATGCCGAAGATGGAAGGGCGCCAGATGATCATGGTCATGGCCCCGAAGAAAAAGAAGTAATCGATGGATCGCGCGGCCCGCATGTTTCAGGGCCGGCGCGGCATCGAGCAAGCAGGTTTCAGGGCGTTGCCGGATAATGGCGGCGCTCATGAAAAAGCGGTGACTTTCAAAGTTGCCGCTCATAAGTGGCATGTGGGTTTCGAAGGGCGGGTCAGGATCGAATGGATCGACCGCACACCCATATCCATCTAATAAACTGGAGTAGTTTCATGCCGAAGATGAAGACCAAGAAGAGTGCTGCAAAGCGCTTCGTGGTGCGTCCGGGCGGTACCATCAAGCGTGGTCAAGCCTTCAAGCGTCACATTCTTACCAAGAAAACCACCAAGGTAAAACGCCATCTGCGCGGTTCCACGGAAGTTCATGCATCTGATATGAACTCTGTGCGCGCAATGCTGCCGTTCGCTTAACCCTTAACTGACACTCACAGGAGCGCACTATGCCTAGAGTCAAACGTGGGGTTACCGCACGGGCCCGTCACAAGAAGATCATCAAGCTGGCCAAGGGTTACCGCGGCCGTCGCAATAACGTCTATCGCATCGCCAAGCAGGCGGTCATGCGCGCAGGGCAATATGCCTATCGCGATCGCCGCAACAAGAAGCGTGTGTTCCGTGCTTTGTGGATCACGCGTATCAACGCTGCGGTGCGTCAGCACGACATGACGTACAGCGTGTTCATCAACGGCCTGAAGAAGGCTTCGATCGAACTCGACCGCAAGGTGCTGGCCGACATGGCTGTGTTCGACAAGGCTGCTTTTGCTGCGATCGTCAAGCAGGTAAAAGCCGCCGTTGCAGCCTGATTGAGCTTGTTAGCGAGATTGGTACTGCGTGGTTCGTTGTAGCGTTGTCCTGGCTGTATTCAAGGACAATGCTTCAGCAGAAAACGGGGCTCGACAAGAGCCCCGTTTTTGTTGGTGAATCCGGGTTCAAGCGCAGATGCGCCGCATCGCGCACATGGTGGCCCGGGAACGATCAGAAGATTTTTGACGATGAAATGATGGGATCAATGGATCTGGACCAGATTGTCGCCGACGCGCGAAATGCCTTCGAACACGCCGCGGATGCGGCTACGCTCGAAAACGAAAAGGCCCGCTTTCTCGGCAAGTCCGGGGTGCTCACGGATTTGCTGAAGGGTTTGGGCAAACTCGATCCGGATACCCGCAAGACCGAGGGCGCGCGCATCAACGCGGTCAAGCAGCAAGTGGAAGCAGCGCTGAACGCGCGCCGTCAGGCGCTGGCGGACGTGTTGCTGAACCAGCGGCTTGCATCGGAATCGATCGACGTGACGTTGCCCGGCCGGGGTCTCGGCGCGGGCAGCCTGCATCCGGTCATGCGCACGTGGGAACGCGTGGAACAGATTTTCAGCACGATTGGTTTCGATGTGGCCGACGGCCCCGAAATCGAGACGGACTGGTACAACTTCACCGCATTGAACAGCCCGGAAAATCATCCGGCGCGCTCAATGCAGGATACGTTTTATATCGACGGGAAAGATGCGGATGGGCGGCAACTGCTGCTGCGCACGCATACGAGCCCGATGCAGGTGCGCTACGCGCGCATGAACACGCCGCCGATCAAGGTGATCGTGCCGGGCCGGACGTATCGCGTGGATAGCGACGCCACGCATTCGCCCATGTTCAACCAGGTCGAAGGTCTGTGGATCGACGAGAACATCAGCTTTGCCGACCTGAAGGGCGTGTATTCGGATTTTCTCAAGAAATTCTTCGAGCGCGACGACATTCTCGTGCGCTTCCGCCCGTCGTATTTTCCGTTCACCGAGCCGTCCGCCGAGATCGACATGATGTTCGAGCATGGCAAAAACGCCGGTAAATGGCTCGAAATCTCAGGATCGGGACAAGTGCACCCGAACGTGATCCGCAACATGGGGCTCGACCCGGAACGGTATATCGGTTTTGCGTTCGGCAGTGGCCTTGAACGCCTGACCATGCTGCGCTACGGCGTGCAGGATCTGCGCCTTTTCTTCGAAAACGATCTGCGTTTTCTCGAGCAATTTGCTTGAAAAGCCAGCTGAGCAACCTGCTTGAGGGCAGTGTGCAAAAGGCCGTCGTAGAGACGCGGACACACTTTATTTCGAACTAGACACACATGCAATTCCCGGAATCCTGGCTTAGAACTTTCGTCGATCCCAAGCTGTCGACCGACGGACTCTCGCACGCGCTCACCATGGCGGGTCTCGAAGTGGAAGGGCTTGCGCCCGTCGCGCCGCCGACCACGAAGATCGTCGTCGGGCAAGTGCTGGAAGTCGCAAAGCATCCGAACGCGGACAAGCTCAATGTCTGTCAGGTCGACGCCGGTACGGGCGAAACGCTCACCATTGTGTGCGGCGCGCCGAACGTGTCGCCGGGCATCAAGGTGCCGGTCGCGCTGGTCGGCGCGGAATTGCCACCGGCCGAAACCGGCGGTGCGCCGTTTGCGATCAAATTGTCTAAGCTGCGTGGCGTGGAAAGCCAGGGCATGTTGTGCTCGGCGCGCGAATTGAAACTCTCTGAAGATCACAGCGGCCTGATGATTTTGCCCGCCGAAACGCCCATCGGCGAAGACATCAGGAAGACGCTGAATCTGGACGACACCGTATTCGAAATCAAGCTGACGCCGAACAAGGCCGATTGTTTGTCCGTGTTTGGCGTGGCGCGCGAAACCGCTGCGATCACGGGCGCGCCATTGCACGCACTGGAAATCGAACCGGTGAAGGCGACTATCGATGAAATCCTGCCCGTCAAAGTGTCGGCGCCTGATTTGTGCGGACGTTTCTCCGGCCGCGTGATCCGCGGCGTGAACGCGCACGCGAAAACACCGCAGTGGATGGTCGAGCGCCTGGAGCGTTCGGGCCAGCGCAGTATTTCGGCGCTCGTCGATATCTCGAATTACGTGATGCTCGAACTCGGCCGTCCGTCGCACGTGTTCGACCTGGACAAGATCCACGGCGGCATTGAAGTGCGTTGGGGAAAGAAGGGCGAAAAGCTCAAGCTGCTGAATGGCAATACCGTCGAACTCGATGAAGCCACTGGCGTCATCTCCGACGACCATCAGGTCGAAAGCCTCGCTGGGATCATGGGCGGCGACAGCACGGCCGTGTCTCTCGATACAACGAATATTTACCTGGAAGCGGCGTTCTGGTGGCCGGACAGTATCCGCGGCCGGGCGCGCAAGTACAATTTTTCGACTGACGCGGCGCACCGGTTCGAGCGGGGCGTGGATTATTCGACAACTGTTGAGCACCTCGAACGCATTACGCGCCTGATTCTGGATATTTGCGGCGGCAACGCCGGTCCTGTCGATGATCAGACGCTTAATGTGCCGAAGCGCGAGCCCGTGAGCATGCGCGTTTCGCGTGCGAACCGGATTATCGGCGTGAAGATTGACGCCGAGGAAATCGCGCAGATTTTCACGCGTCTCGGTCTCCAGTACACGCACGATGGCGATGTTTTCTCCGTGACACCGGCGTCGTATCGCTTCGATATTGAAATCGAAGAAGATTTGATCGAAGAGGTTGCGCGCATTTACGGTTTCGAAAAGATTCCGGCGCGTCCGCCGGTTGCGACCAGCGAAATGCGGCCGACGAACGAAACCCGGCGTTCCATTCACATGCTGCGTCACGCGGTGGCCGCGCGGGATTACGCGGAAACGGTGAACTTCAGTTTCGTCGATGCCGAATGGGAGGCCGATTTCGCTGGTAATTCGAATCCGGTGAAATTGCTCAATCCGATCGCGAGCCAGCTTTCGGTCATGCGCACCACGCTGTTCGGCAGCCTGATCAGCGTGCTGCGCTACAACCTGAATCGCCGCGCGGACCGGATTCGCGTGTTCGAAGCCGGCCGTGTGTTCCTGCACGATCCGCTGATCAAGGCGGGTGAGCTTGCGGTAGAGGGTTTTGCACAGCCGAAGATGATCGGTGGCCTCGCGTACGGCCCGGCGCTTGAAGAGCAGTGGGGCGCGGCGTCGCGCGCGGTAGATTTCTTCGATGTAAAAGGCGACGTCGAGGCGCTTTTCGCGCCCGTGACGCCACGTTTCGTGAAGGCTGGGCATCCGGCGCTGCACCCTGGGCGGAGTGCGCGGATCGAGATCGATGGCCGATCGGTGGGCTGGATCGGCGACTTGCACCCGCGCTGGATGCAGAAGTACGACTTGCCGCACGCGCCGGTTTTGTTCGAAATCGAAGCCGAGGCGCTGATGCAACGCGCGCTGCCGGTGCCTTCCGACGTGACGAAATTTCCGCCGGTTCGCCGCGATATCGCCGTGGTCGTGGACCAGAAGGTGGAAGTCCAGGCGCTCCTCGACGAGCTCGAAAGCGCCTGTTCGGAGCCTGCCTGCAGGTACATCACAAAGCTTGCTTTATTCGATGAATTCCGTCCAAAATCAAGCACTTCCGGTGGGTTGAACGAGCATGAGAAAAGCCTTGCCTTCCGTGTAACGTTGCAAGATACTGGCGGGACGCTTCAGGACGAAACGGTCGAAACGGCCATCAAAACACTGGTGGAACGCTTGACTCGAGTACATGGCGCGCGGTTGCGCGGATAGCCTGTCACTGGCCCTCTCCGTCGTCTTCATCGTCACGCCATTTTTTCGATATGAACCAAATGAACTCGAGTGATTTCGAAGCCCTTCTTTCGGCGCAACGCAGCGCCATGATCCGAGATGTCTCCACTTCGAACAGTGCGGCAACGGCAGAAACGCCCACGCTCACAAAAGCCGAATTGGCGGAGATGCTATTCGACCATGTCGGGTTGAATAAGCGCGAAGCCAAAGACATGGTCGAAGCATTTTTCGAGGTCATTCGCGACGCGCTTGAAAGTGGCGACAGCGTCAAGCTATCCGGTTTTGGCAACTTCCAATTGCGAGACAAACCGCAGCGTCCCGGCCGTAATCCAAAAACGGGAGAAGCCATTCCCATTGCGGCGCGCCGTGTCGTCACGTTTCATGCGAGTCAGAAGTTGAAAGCGCTGGTGGAAGCCGGTGCTGAAAACAGTTTCGGCCGCTGAAGTGACGGGCATACGCTTTGTATCGCCCGAGCGCTTATTAGCGATATCCGCCAGATTCGCGACATTCACCACGACGGTTGATTGACGATGGAAAAAGTCGTCTTGCCTCCCATTCCCGCCAAGCGCTACTTCACCATTGGTGAAGTCAGCGAGCTTTGCGGCGTCAAGCCGCATGTGCTGCGTTACTGGGAACAGGAGTTCACGCAGTTGCGGCCTGTCAAGCGGCGCGGCAATCGCCGTTATTATCAGCATCACGAAGTGCTGCTGATTCGCCGCATTCGTGAGTTGCTTTACGAACAAGGTTTTACGATCAATGGCGCGCGTAACCGGCTGGATTCACATGGCCGTCTGAATGGCGCCGCGGCTGATAGCGGGGCCATGGAAGAAACGAGTGGAATGCCTCAAGCGGACGTCTCAGTCGATGTCGAGCAATTGCGCAAGGATCTTTTGAAAGTGATCGATTTACTGGGTGGATGAATTGCCGGACTGATACTGAATTGAATCTTCTTTACATAAAAACGGCGTCGCTGATTATTCGGCGATGCCGTTTTTATTTTCATCGGACTAATGAACCGGTAATAAAGTACCAAGCCAGTGACCGTTATTTTCCCGTGCTGTCCCGCCGAATTTCGAGGAGCTGCAAATCAGGTTCCGAGAGCATTGCCTTTAATACATCATTGGCAAAATCCTCGACTATTGCGTGCCACTCAACAGTGCCGACCGGAAAATCAGCGGGAGATGCTTTTCCCTGTGCCTTGCGGATCGCGCCGACACTGATGCTTAACGCCCGCGCCCGTAGAAAGGTAGGATCGTTACGGTCGTCGGCAGGGTTCATTTCGTGTTCCATAGATGGGCTTTCGGCCACCGCGAGTAAAACTTTAGCTTTATTTAAGGGGACGGATTGAAGCGGGGATTTGAACCCGTACTTGCGGGTCCACCAGTCCATATGGAACCGTTTCGCGCTCCGGTAAAGGCAGAACGCAGCGGGAAGGCAATCAATCAACAGGCGATTCAATCATTGAAGCGTGAATGATCAGAGAAATTAAAATGGCTTAAGTCAGTCGAATGCAGCGATGCCGGATATTGCATCGTCAACCGCAAAGCCTTCATCGGTTTGGGCCGAACGGGATTATGCATCGATAAAACTATTAATGGCTCAACTGGCGGTAAAAACGATTCATGTATGTACTTCGAACGTAAATTCGCTTGAAAATTTATCGTAGTTTCGCGAAGCGTGTCGCAAGTCGCCTGGTAGATTTTTGGTGTGAGACTTGTCGATCGACGGGCGCCCCGCGCGTCGTATGAACAAGAAGGCGCTTGAATCTGGCGCCGTCTTCCGTTGGTACATCCATTCAACTCAGGAGCACTGCAATGCCCACGTCCACAGTCAAGCCGATCCCGGATGGAATGCATACGATCACGCCTCATCTGGTTTGCAAAGGTGCGTCCGACGCAATCGCGTTTTATATCAAAGCCTTCAATGCAGTCGAACATAGCCGTTTGCCTGGACCCGACGGCACAGTCATGCATGCGATGCTCGGGATTGGCGATTCCACGCTGATGCTCGGCGAAGAATTCGAAAATTGCGGCCACAGGAGCCCGCTCGCGCTGAAAGGATCGCCCGTGACACTGCATTTATATGTGAACGATGTGGATGCTTCCTTTGCGCAGGCTGTTGAAGCCGGAGCCAAGGTCATCATGCCTGTCACCGACATGTTCTGGGGTGACCGGTATGGTCAGGTAGAAGACCCGTTTGGTCATCGCTGGTCGCTGGCAACGCATATGCGTGATCTGAGCCCGGAACAGATCCGGGAAGGGATGGCGGCTTCAATGCCACAGCAATAAAGTCCGCTCCATAACACTTGCGCGTCGCGCCGAAACTCCGCTCGCGACGCCTCAAGTGCGTTTTGCCTGAAATATTCGGCGGTTTCGTATAAGCAAATCTGAAGCGAGCGGGGGTTTTGTTCCCCTTCATTCGACAAATAACAAAAATGAATTTGGGATAGAACGCGTGCGCCGGTACGATCGCGCGTTTTGCAGCCTCTTTCAGCGTAGCCCATCCCATGTCCACTTCTTTCGCGGCCGAGTCCGCGCTCGCGTCTCCGGCAGACGGCACCGCGCGTACCGTCATTCGCAGCGCTGCCGATGTCTCCCAACTTGTCAATCGAGGCGCGGCGGTCGGAAGCGATGCACGCATTGTCATTGCGATCGCGCTCGGTGGTGTTTTTCTCGATGCCTACGATCTCGGCGCGCTCGCGTTCGGTGTGAAGGACATTGCGCGCGAATTTTCGCTGACACCGGCAGCGACGGGTTTTGTCGCCTCCGCCATCACGTTCGGGGCGATCATCGGCGCGTTCCTGGGCGGTTATCTCACCGACAAGATCGGCCGATACCGCGTTTTCATGGCCGACATGTTCTTCTTCGTCGTCGCGGCGATTGCCTGCGGGCTCGCGCCCAACGCCTGGGTGCTCGGCGGCGCGCGTTTCGTGATGGGGCTGGGCGTCGGCATCGACTTGCCTGTCGCCATGGCGTTTCTCGCCGAGTTTTCCCGGCTGAACGGCCGCGGCAACAAGGCGGCGCGCATTGCGATGTGGTGCCCGACGTGGTACGCCGCCATCAGCGTGTCCTATCTGCTCGTGCTCGCACTGTACGCTCTGCTGCCCGCGAGCCACTCCAGCTGGTTATGGCGCTTGACCCTTGGTTTTGGTGCGTTGCCGGCGCTGGTAATCATCGCGATCCGCAGCCGTTACATCAGCGAGTCGCCGGTCTGGGCCGCCAATCAGGGCGATTTACGGGGCGCCGCGCAGATCTTGAAGCGCTCGTACGGTATGGATGTAGAAGTCGATGCCGCCGCGCTCCGGGACACAAAAGCGCCGGTGCACAAGGCGACATGGAGCAACTACGGCGCGTTGCTGCGCGGCGTTTATCTTCGCCGCACCGTGCTGGCAACCGTCATTGCCGTGGCATCCTCGTTCGCATACAACGCCGTGGCGTTTGGCTTGCCGGTGATCATCTCGAGTTTCCTCGCGCAGTCTATGCTCACCACCATCCTTGCCTCGCTCGCGTTGAACCTGTGCTTCGCGTTCGTGGGCGGACTGATCGCCGTGCGCGCGGTGCCGAAGGTCGGAGCCTGGAAACTGACCGTGCTCGGCTATGCGTTCCAGTTGGCGGCGTTGATCGGCCTGGCCGTGGTCGGACGTCCGGCCGGTGGCGCGCAAGTGGCGCTGGCGATTGGTTTTCTCGCGGTGTTCCTGCTCGGCCAGGGATTTGGTCCAGGTTCACACAGCATGACGTTCGCTTCGCTCAGCTATCCAACTTCACTGCGTGGCGTTGGCGTGGGTTTCAATCAGACATTGATGCGCGCGAGTTCGACGGTGTCGCTGTTCCTGTTCCCCGTGCTGTCGGCTGCTCTTGGCACGAAGGTTTTCTGGATCATCGCGTTTGCGCCGCTGGCGGGGCTGGTCGCGCTGCTGGCGATCCGATGGGAACCATCCGGTTATGACGTCGATGCGGAGGATTTCGATGCAGCAAAGCGGACATGATCGTCCGGCGATGGCCCGGGCGGTATTTCATAGTGTGCGGGTGAGGTGAAACGCCGGTACGATTGCTCGTGGTGACTCCAGCCGCGGCCCATTCATGGCCGCACTACTCTATCTCCACGAGGAAAAAATGATTGTTGAAATGCGTATCTATCATTGCGCGCCGGGACGCTTGCCCGCGTTGAACGACCGATTCACCAACATTACGCTGGATTTCTTCAAGAAATACGGCATCGAGCAGATCGGATTCTGGACCACGATTGCCGGCCCTAGCAATCACGCCCTGACGTACATGTTGAAGTGGGAAAGTCTCGCTGAGCGCGAAACCAAGTGGAACGCGTTTCAAGCCGATGCCGACTGGATCGCCAAACGCGCCGAGACCGAGGCGAAGGCGCCGATTGTCGAGCGCATCGAGAATCACTTCTTGACGCCGACGGCTTATTCCGCCTTGCGTTGATGGACTGATCGTTCAAATTGCGTGATCGGGAAACGCCCGGCGATCGAACAGGAATAGTTCGGTCGCCGGGCGTTTTTGCGCGTGATTTATGCTGCGCGCAGTGCGGTATTGTTCCTGGAGCCGGCACGCGAGGCGCGCCGGCCTGACTGCAACGGCTGCACGATTTCCGGCAGGCGGCCATGTTCCTGGAAATATCCGACCAACTCAATGGCGGCGCCATATTCGCGCTGCACGAACCAGTTTTTCAGCGCGATCAGGAAACCATCGATGGCGTCATCGCCATAATTTTTCGTCACTTCTCCAAGTGACTCGGCGAGCGCGTTGATGCGCTGTGGTGCGGACAACATGCTCGCAATATGCGATGCACTGCGTGACACGATCATGGCGTGGATAGGCCAAAGCTTGCCGTCGAATGTAGCGCTGCGCGTTCTTGTTCGGCCTGGCTTGCGTGGTTTGCTGGTTCTGCTGGCTGACATTGTGTTTCCCCGGTAAACGGCAGTACGGGCTGCGGCGCAATTTTGCCTGCTCGTCTGGCCTTGGTTTTATAGTTTGGTCGAGAGTGCATGGGAGGCGTGCTTGTGAGCGGTGCCTCCAAGGTCTATACGCGCCGGGGGCGCGGCCGGATGCACGCAGTGCAGCAAATTTTGATTGAAAACAACGGTGAATCAACGAAAAAGGACTTAGGCTGTGAAGCCTAAGTCCTTCATCAATCTGGTCGGGGCGAGAGGATTTGAACCTCCGACCACCTGCACCCCATGCAGGTACGCTACCAGGCTGCGCTACGCCCCGAAAGAGGAAAAGTATATCAGAGACTTTCCAAATTTTGAACCTGCGGACTCATTTTCGGGCGAAGTTCCGAGCAATTCACTCTTGCGCGAAGGAAATTGCGTTCATTCCTTCAAGACCGCAGTAGCGACAAAACCAACCCTGATCAATATCTTAATTCCGACTGTGTGTACTCGGACGTCTGGATCATCACTGAAGGCGCTTCGTGAGCCCGGTCGCGCGAACGGAATCTCAGGGCCAACACGGCTGCAACAACGCAAGGAATCGCGTAAGCAATTACCCGTTCGCCACACGCGGAGAGCGACGATAAATCGATGTAGCGTTCCTTGTCCGTGGTGGTCGCGGACGCGAAGACAAAGGTCAGCGCGAAATCAAGCACCATCGCGAGAACGCAAAAGCATAAAAAAAACAGCGCGCCGTTCCAGACCGGCTCTCGCCGGGCGTTATTCAGCGCATTGCAAATCAGGATGGCGGCCGCCAGCAGCACAAAATTGAGGATCAACGCAAACCAGGGGAAATTCATCACCAGCCCGACATGTAGTCTTGAGTGTGGAAGGTCGTCGCTTATCAACATCACATAGCGAATCGGCGCGATCTTCACACGAGCAGTGGCCCAGATTGAATACGATTTATCCTAGTTTTCGAGGTGAGTTTGATGGGCCGCGTGCGGGAGCGGAATTGTGGCCGGAATCATCGGTAGAGAGTGCTTCGAAGACAAAGTCGATGAACGTGCGCACCTTGGTCGTCATGTATTTACGGCTGGTGTAGACCGCGTAGACGCGCGGTGCAAAGGTCGTGTAAGCAGGGAATAGATGCGTCAGCACGCCCGTGGCGAGTTCTTGTTCCACGATCCATTCCGGCAAGTAGGCAAGACCCAGCCCGGCGCGCACGAGTTGCAGCGACATGGAACTGTCGTTGGTCTTCAGCACTGCGTTGTTCTTGATCGTAAACACGCCGTCGGGTCCGGAGAACTCGACGCTGTCCACGCTCGTATAAGTCGGCAGCACGATCTCATTGCGTTCAACGAGGTCGCGTGGATGCTGCGGCTGGCCATTACGTTTCAAGTAATCGGGCGAACCCACGAGTACGAACGGAACCTTGCAGAGCGGACGAACGATCATTGTGGGCGATGGTTCGGAGGTCGCGCGCAATGCCATGTCGTAGCCTTCTTCCACCAGATCGGCGAAGCGATTTTCCAGCCGCAAGTCGATCAGCACTTCGGGATACCGTGCTCGATAAGCCACCAGGATATCGGCGAATTTCGCGGTGGCGAACCAGCCGGGCGCAGTGATTTTCAACACACCGCGTGGCTTGTCGGTTTGCGATCCGACCGCCGCTTCGGCAGCTTGCAGGATATCCAGCGCTTCCCGGCATTGCTCGTAATAGACGCTGCCCGCTTCGGTCAGGCTCAGGTGCCGCGTGGTCCGGTTCAGCAGGCGCACGCCGAGTTGCCGCTCCAGGTTCGCGACGTGTTTGCTGGTCATCGCGGTGGATATGTCGAGCCGTTCAGCCGCCTTCACAAAGCTGCCTGCTTCAACGACATCGCGAAACACGCGCAAGCTGGTCAATCCATCCATAAGACTTTCCCGGCAGGAACAAAGCGCTCAGTTTAGAGATGAAACGGGAGCAAGTCGAAGCCGCCCAGCGTGCCGGTTCCGTTCAGCCGCGCCGCGCGACCATTTCGGAGACGCGTTGCGCCGCGTCGAGCAGCGGCTCAAGAAAAGCCTTCACCATGTGTTTGGCGTTCTTGCGTTGCGCGTTGCCGCTGATGTTCAGCGCCGCGATCACGCGTCCCTGGCGATCGCGGATGGGCGCGGACATCGAAATGAGGCCTTCTTCCAGCTCTTGATCGACGATGGCCCAGCCTTGTGTGCGTACCACGGCAAGCGCGGCCTTGAGCGTGGTTTTGTTCGTGATCGTGCGGGGCGTGCGGGCTTCCAGCGCGCTGGCGTCGAGGAGCGCGTCGAGTTTGTCGTCATCCAGCGCGGCAAGCAGCACGCGACCGAGCGACGTGCAGAACGCCGGCAGGCGGCTGCCGATGGACAGGTTGATGGTGATGATCTTGTGCGTCGGCACGCGCAGCACATAGACGATTTCCGTGCCATCCAGAACCGCCGCGGAACAGCTCTCATGCACCTGGCCGACAAGTTCTTCCATGACCGGTTCAGCGAGGTTCCAGAATGGCATGGACGTGAGATACGCGAAACCAAGATCGAGAATCTTCGCGGTCAGCGTGAATTGACGTCCGTCTGCTTCCACATAACCAAGCGCCTGCAAGGTCAGCAGGATGCGCCGCGCGCCCGCGCGCGTCAGGCCTGATGCCGCCGCGACTTCGGACAGGGTTTGCGCGGGACGCGACGCGTTGAAGGACCGGATCACCGACAAACCGCGCGCGAACGATTGCACGTAGGCATCGCCAGGACGCGAGCTTGAGTCCATGTCGGGCAGATCGCTCTCTGTGGAAAAGTTGGTCATCGATGTGGTCCGGTAAATCAAAGCGCGTCCGGATAAACCCGAGGTTCGTTGACAGGGCAACGAATACGGGAATACCATGACATTTGTTCGCTAAACGAATTGATGTTCGCATAGCGAACTTTTAAATGCAAGTGCTGCCGAGCGAAAGGAATCGTCCGGCGCGTCGGTTCAATCAAAGGAAGGAGCGGCATGATCGACAAGATTTTCGACTCGCTGAGTCTGGCGGTGAAAGACGTTCAGGACGGCGCAACCGTGATGATCGGCGGGTTTGGAACGGCCGGCATGCCGGCGGAACTGATCGATGCGCTGATCGAACAGGGCGCGCGGGAATTGACCATTGTGAACAACAATGCAGGCAACGGCGAGACCGGCCTGGCTGCGCTGCTCAAGGCGAAGCGTGTGCGCAAGATCATCTGTTCGTTTCCGCGGCAAAGCGATTCGCAAGTGTTCGACGGGTTGTATCGGGCGGGAGAAATCGAACTCGAACTCGTGCCGCAGGGAAATCTCGCTGAGCGGATTCGCGCGGCGGGCGCGGGCATTGGCGGGTTTTTCACGCCGACCGCTTACGGCACGAAGCTGGCCGAAGGCAAGGAAACCCGTTTTATCGATGGCCGGCATTACGTGCTCGAAGCACCACTCCATGCCGACTTCGCGTTGATCAAGGCGTTCAAGGGCGACCGCTGGGGCAACCTGGTGTATCGCAAGACCGCGCGCAACTTCGGGCCGATCATGGCGACGGCAGCCCGCACGGCGGTCGTGCAGGTGTCGCAAGTCGTGCCGCTTGGCGCGCTGGACCCTGAAGACATCGTGACGCCAGGGATCTTCGTGCAGCGCGTGATCGAAGTGCCGCAGACGGCGCATGCAGTCGAACTGGCTGCCTGAGCCAAGCAAGATCAAGCAAGGACATCGATATGAAAAAACTCACTCGTGACGAAATGGCGCAGCGCGTAGCGCGCGACATTCAGGAAGGCGCGTACGTGAACCTCGGCATTGGCGTGCCAACCCTGGTGGCCAACCATCTCGCGGCGGACCGCGAAATCTTTTTGCACAGCGAAAACGGTTTGCTCGGCATGGGCCCGGCGCCTGAAAAAGGCGCGGAAGACGACGAACTGATCAACGCCGGCAAGCAGCACGTCACGCTGCTCACGGGCGGCGCGTTTTTTCATCACGCCGATTCGTTCGCGATGATGCGCGGCGGCCACCTGGATATCTGCGTGCTCGGCGCGTTTCAAGTATCGGAGAAAGGCGATCTGGCCAACTGGCATACGGGCGCGCCCGATGCAATCCCGGCTGTCGGCGGCGCGATGGATCTGGCTATCGGCGCAAAACAGGTCTACGTGATGATGGAACTGCTTACCAAGCAGGGCGAAAGCAAGCTGGTGGCCGAGTGTTCCTATCCGGTGACGGGCGTGGACTGCGTGGATCGCGTCTATACGGATCACGGCGTATTCGATGTAACGCCGAATGGCTTCGTGGTGCGGGAGATCATTGAAGGCTTGTCGTTCGGCGAGCTCCAGAAACTGGCGCAAGTATCGTTGACGTACGAACCGCTCAACGCTGATTCGGCGGCGACCGGCGGCGCGGCGCACTAAAGAACGGTAAAGGAGAATAAAGGATGGGCATGAAAGAAGCTTTTATTTGCGACGCAATTCGCACGCCGGTCGGGCGCTACGGCGGTGCGTTGTCCTCGGTGCGAGCCGATGATCTGGGCGCGGTGCCGCTGCGCGCATTGATGGAGCGCAACAAGGACGTGGACTGGAATGCGCTCGACGACCTGATTTTCGGTTGCGCGAATCAGGCTGGCGAAGACAACCGCAACGTGGCGCGCATGTCGGCCTTGCTGGCAGGTTTGCCCGAAAGCGTACCCGGCGCAACGATCAACCGCTTGTGCGGATCGGGCATGGATGCGATCGGCGTGGCGGCCCGTGCAATCAAGTCGGGCGAAGCGGCGTTGATGGTGGCGGGCGGCGTGGAAAGCATGAGCCGCGCACCGTTTGTCCAGGGGAAGGCAACCACGGCGTTTTCGCGTCAGGCAGAGATCTACGATACGACCATTGGCTGGCGTTTCATCAACCCGTTGATGAAGAAGCTGTACGGCGTCGACTCCATGCCGGAAACGGGCGAAAACGTCGCGACCGACTATAAGGTAAGCCGCGAAGATCAGGATGCCTTCGCATTGCGCAGCCAGCAAAAAGCGGCGCGCGCACAGAAGGACGGATCGCTCGCGCAGGAGATCGTGCCGGTTTCCATCGCGCAGAAAAAGGGTGATCCGGTGCTGGTGTCCCAAGACGAGCATCCGCGCGAGACCAGTCTGGAGGCGCTCGCCAGGTTAAAGGGCGTAGTGCGGCCCGACGGCACGGTGACGGCGGGCAACGCGTCGGGCGTGAACGATGGCGCGGCCGCCTTGCTGCTCGCCGATGAAGACAGCGCAAGGCGTTTCGGCCTCGTGCCGCGTGCGCGCGTGCTGGGCATCGCGATGGCCGGCGTCGCGCCGCGTGTGATGGGAATCGGGCCGGCGCCGGCATCGCAGAAATTGATGCAGCGCCTGGGCATGACCATCGATCAATTCGATGTGATCGAGCTGAACGAGGCGTTCGCATCGCAAGGTCTGGCCGTGCTGCGTTTGCTCGGCATTGCCGACGACGATCCCCGCGTCAACCCGAACGGCGGCGCCATCGCGCTCGGCCATCCGCTGGGCATGAGCGGCGCGCGTCTTGCCACGACCGCGACGTATCAGTTGCATCGGACAGGCGGACGCTTTGCGCTTTGCACCATGTGCATAGGCGTGGGGCAGGGCATTGCGATCGCCATCGAGCGCGTCTGATGTGCAAGCCTTGCTCGATCTAAAGGCCGATACGGCGGTCAGCGCATATGGATGGTTCGCCGCGCCGTCGATGATTGCGGCAATTGCGTTGGCAGCCGCCGTGCCGCACGTTTCCAAAGACTAAAACGCGTAGTAAGGACCGTTACCCGCGGGCGTTACCTGCGCTTCAATCGCGGTGAACACACGCCTGCCATAAAAGAAGGGCAGGCCCCAATCGAAATAACCGTTGGCGGGGCCTGCCAGATTGTTGAACGCGTTGTTGTTGCTGGCAAAGAGCGACGACGCGTTGCCAACTGCAAACGTCACGCTGCTCGTCGTACCGTTGGTGCCGGATATGCTTGCCACGAGACTCTGCAAGGTTGTCGGACAGAACCACAGGCCACAACCCGGCACGGAGCTCATTGGGAAGAACAATCCGTTCGACCCGCTATCGATGAAACTCATGCCGTAGGTACTGCCCTGAAAACTGGTCGAC
Organism: Caballeronia sordidicola; assembly: GCF_001544455.2. Taxonomy (GTDB): domain Bacteria; phylum Pseudomonadota; class Gammaproteobacteria; order Burkholderiales; family Burkholderiaceae; genus Caballeronia; species Caballeronia sordidicola. The sequence continues at coordinate 187,163 of NZ_FCOC02000005.1, read as the reverse complement.
ACGAAACCCGTAGAGCGGTTGCTGGTGAGTACCTGCGCGTTTCCCAACTGATTGTTTGATTGCGACCCTATGCCAAAGGTCATGGTGCCGGAAACGCTCGATGCCCCAGTGTCCGCGATGGCGGGTAGTTCTATCAGGATGCCGTTGTTATCGCTGGCAAAGTTGCTGACCGGATTGGTTACCTGCTGCGCAACGGGTTGTGTTGCGGATGCGCATGTGCCGGATGCGCAACTGTAGTACCAGCGTGACAAAGCGGTGGTTGCGCAACCGCTGCCGCAGTCCGCGGCGAACGGACCCACGCCGAGAATGCCGTTGCTTCGGAGCGTCGTCGCTGTGAGCATCGGCAATCCGGAATTGCTGCAGTCGGCAGGCACGGTTGGGATGGCTGGATCGGCGATCACCTGGATGGCTGTCGACGCCGCCACTTCGCCGGCCAGGCGCACGTCGGCGGTGCGCACGGAGCCCCACGTATAGCCGGAACCGAACACCGTACAGGACGCTATTGTCGCGCCGCCGGTGCCGGTTACCGCGGGCAGTGTCATGGCGGGCGCAAGTACTGACGCAAGGATGCGAAGTCCTTGTGACCCGGTATCGACCTGGATGTTGTCGATTGTCTGGCAGGTCGCCGTTCCCGGCACGCAGATGGTCACGCTGGCCTGCAACATATTGCGCGTGCCCGTCGCGATCCTGCCGACCGTGATCGGCAAGACATTGGGTGTGGTCGATTGAGCGACGGTGTTGGAAGGTGGGCTCGAAGCAGGCTCCGCCGCGGATGCGGGCGTGACTGCGGAAGGAGCGCTGGCGGCGGGCGCGGCACTGGCCGTTGCAGGCACTGCGGCGCTGGTGGCGTCGCCACCTCCTCCGCCTCCGCATGCAGTGAGGAGCGCGCACGCACCAATCAGCGTCAGGAACAAAAGGCAGGATGGATGATTTCGCATGATCTCCTCCTATTCGATGTCAGCCGCGGCAACGCCGGCGGGCAATGCATCGGGAAGCCACGCGCGGCCGCTGAAGTTGCGAAGTCTGACACTCGTCTCCACTACGAGATCGCTGCCATCCACACGCGATGAATGCAGGCCGCTTGCGTTTTCCAATGCGACGCTCGCGCCTTGTCGATACCGATCGAACCATGTGCCTAGCAGGGTCGATAAATCGGGCATTGCCGGTCCATTCCAACTGACGGCGTAGACGAGTCCCGAGGGCAACATGTATTGCCGAACCTGGATCTGGTTGGCATCGGTCGTTTCCACCCAACGCAGGGCACTGTTATCCGCTTGATGCATGACGGGGGCAGGCGTGCCCGACGCATCTGCAGCAGTGCTCGCCGTCGATCCCAGTTGCGCGTGTACCGATCCGCCCGCTGCGATGAAAAATACAGCGGTGGATGCCCGAAGTAAGTTGAGCTTGTGCCGGTAAGACATGATGTGCTCCGTTCTCGTGGCCGTTCTTGTTATCGAAGCCTAATTTTAAGATAGCTGAAGAGCTTGGAACCAACTTCGGAATTGTCTTGTGGGGTCTTTTGAAAAGCGTCAAAAAATAATTAAAACTGCTTATTAAACAAAAAGTTGCGACACGGAGAGTCGCTAGGAAAGACTAAGAACAATTGTCATAAATTGTCGCAAACAAGGTCGACGCGCTTATTTTTGAGATTGATGAAGGCGCTGGACAAGTTATAGCGAGGCCTTGATTTGCACACTGCATTACGCCCGAGCCAATACTGGAAACGTAGCCACCAAGCGAGCTTCGGCTACGCAATAATCCGACGCGCGCCGGTACATGAATTTCATTGGCAGGAGAGGTTATCGATGCTTGTTACAGAGTCGCCGCGGGCGCTCGCGCCTACTGTTTTTGCACGGTGACGCGCGGGACCGGTAAAATGCTTGGTTGATCCACGGAAAACGCCGTGGCGTAGCGGAAGGATTTCCCAAACATGACAGATTTTCGTGTGAACAAGCCGGCTCTGAAGGTGGCGGCCCTCCTGATGGCGGGTGGCCTGGTAGCCGGATGCGGTACGTCGTCGCCTAACGCAATCAATTACAAGAGCGATTCCCGGTCAAAGCAGGCATCCCTTGCCGTCCCGCCCAACCTTCTCGAAGAATCGGGCGACCAGCGGTCCTTGCCCCCGCAAGGCGGGCAGGCTTCGCTGTCGGACCTCCAGCAGGTGCAGAAGGTTGCTCCGAGCGCGCCTACGGTGATTCCGCCGGTTTCTGGCATGCATGTCCAGCGCGACGGTACGGAGCGCTGGCTGGTTATCGACAACAAGTCGCCAGAACAGGTCTGGCCGCAGATTCGCCGTTTCTGGCAAGAACAGGGATTTCTGCTCGTCGTTGATGCGCGTGACAAGGGCGTCATGGAAACTGACTGGAATGAAACCCATCCGCAGATATCGGACGGCTTGATTCGCAACACGCTGTCTATGGCAACGGGCAACTCGTACGTGGCTGCCGAGCGCAACAAGTACCGTACGCGCCTGGAGGCCGCGCCGAATGGCGGCACCTACGTGTTCGTGAGCCAGAAAGGCATGCGCGAGGCGCTGACGGGCACGAACAACGACAACAGCCAGTGGCAGGCCAAACCTAACGACCCGGCGCTTGAGGGCGAATATCTCAAACGTCTCATGGCGTCGCTCGCGTTGGCGGACGCACGGCAGGCAAGCGGCCAGACAGGCAAGAGCGATGCCGCCATGGCGGCGGCAGCGGCAAGCGCACCGTCTGCCGCGACCGCATCGTCGCGAGCGGCGCAAAATGTAGCGCTGGCAGCCCAGACGCCTATCAAGGAAGACGTCGTTCCCGAATCTGCTTCGGATGAGATCACCTTGTCGGAGCCATACGACCGGGCGTGGTTGCGTGTCGGCCTGGCGCTGGATCGCACGAATTTCACGGTAGACGACCGTGACCGTGGTCGCGGGATTTATTTTGTCCGCTACGTCGATCCAAAAGACATGACGGCGGCAGAGCAGGGCTTCTGGAGCCAAGTGTTCCACGGCAAGAAAGAAAAGCTTCCAAAAAATTACGAAGTCAATGTTCGCGCGCTCACGGAGACGCAGACCCGCGTGTCGATTATCGACAGCAAGGGGAATGTGGATTCGTCGCCTCAAGCGCGCCAGATCATGGGCTTGCTTGACGATCAGTTGCGTTAAACAAAACCAGAAACCTTCGGAACGCCGGGGCATTGGCGAAAAACGAAACCCGCCCGAATGTAGGCGGGTTTTTTTTCGCCATGAAATTCAAAAGCCGATCTAGAGCAATCCCTCGCACTGGAATGCGCGGTAGCGCGCGCGGAATTTTCACGCCGCCGGTTAAGCTTCGTGACGTTATGGACCAAAGCCTTCATGTAATCGATGTCACGTTACGGCTAAACGTCACACCATCGGATTGCGCCCGCTTTCTTTGTTTTTATGTGCGGGAAAGCTTATAGGAATCAATTGCATAGGGATTACATTGCATCCATGGCATGTAATCTGCATGGCGCCCGTGCCGACTTGCTCAATCCTTCATGAATTGCGATCCGCTGGCCAGCGGATCTCGATGGCCCCGTCGCCTATCCTCGTAGGGCGACGGCTTTGCCCGCGCTCCCAAAAGGGAACGCGGGCTTTTTTCTTGGGGCCTGCGCCGGTTTCTGCGGGAGTGCCGCGCGAACGCTATGCTGGGCGTTTTAAATCGGGAGCCAAGACATGACTGAAATCGCCGTGGTCGCAACGTTCGTCGCCAAGCCTGGCAACGAGGAGAAGCTGAAGGAACTGCTGCAAGGCATCGTTGCACCGACGCTTGCCGAACCGGGCGCGATCCAGTATGACCTGCATCGCGATATCAAGGAGCCGCGCCGGTTCGTGTTTTTTGAGCGCTGGGCGAGCGAAGCGTCCTTGGCTGAGCACAACAAGACATCCCATATTCAGGCGCTCGGCAAAAGGTTGCCGGACCTGATCGAACATGGCGAAATCAACGTCGTGGCGAAGCTCTGAACATTTGTCAGGGGCTTCCTGGCCGGAACTCAGGAAGCCCGCAGGAACGCTGCAAACCGCGCGTCAGTGCGTTTCGTGCGGGACGTCGAGAATCAGGATAATGGTCCAGTCGGCGTCACCGTCGTGGTGGTACTGACGCTCGGCGACAATAAATGGCTGCTGCTTGCCGTCCGGGCCGAGGAACAGCACGTCGCCTTCCATGGGCAAACATTCCACGGGCGGGAGCGCGAGATACGCGTCCTTATCCTTCGTGCTGCGGGGCATCAGCTTTTCGATCTTGCGCGATGCGGCTTCGGTCCATTCAATATCCAACTGGATGTTGCTCATACGATCCTCCGCACACAGGTGCGATTCAATTTACCGACGCGGAATGTAGCATAACGCCGCATCGCTAAGCGCATCGCGTGTTTGCCGAGTTTGCACGCATAGGGAATGGCGACAAAAAAGCCGGATAAACGCCGAGGCGTTTGTCCGGCTCCTGTCTTCGACGGTCAACGTTTGCGCGCCGCCGCAATATGTGCATCCGAGCGCTTATTCGCTCGCGCCAGCAGCGTTTGCCGCCTTTTTCGAATGCTTCGCGCCCGACTTTTTATGGTGCGCGCCACTCTTGTGCGTCGGCATGTCGCTCTGCACATTCGCCTGACCCGATTGCAGTGCCTGCGCGCGCTGCTCGATATCGGAGATTTTCGCGGGATCAGTGCTCATGGTCACGCCTTCGCCGGATTGTGCGAAGGCTGCGCCGGTAATTGCGCTGAGCGAAACCAGGACTGCCAGGGATATTTTCTTCATTGTTACCTCCATAGATTCGTTGAACCCGGGTTGGCCTGTCACGTTAAACGAGACATCGAACGCTGGCTAGCAAGCGCCGATCCAGCGCGCTACGCGTTACATGTTGTTACGACGATTCGGCCGGTCGCAGCAATCACACGCTACGTTTCAATTGTTCGCCATCCCGGACAGTCGATTGACCGCGCCGGCGATAATACCGGCGAAGTGCAATGCTTTCTAGTACTGAATTTCGAGATGAACGGCACGTCTCTCATCCAGGGCTTTGCGCCTCGCGTCTCAATATAGACGAAGGAACCGATAAACATAAAAGCGCGCGAGGCCAATCAGTTCATGAAGCGCGGTCTCTGCATCGACAAACCCGCGCGGCCGCGGGAAGAACGAAACTCGCGGGTGCCGAACATTGCTCACGAAAGGTTGCGCGTTTATGCCGAATGCGCTGAATGCGGCCAGCGATCGCCGCATGTGATAAGCCGACGTTACCAGGACGAATGTTTCATCTCGCTCAGGCCCGAGCAGCCTCGCGACGTTGCGAGCATTCTCGTAGGTATTGAGGCTTTCGTTTTCACGTAGCAGATCCGTGGCGCTTACGCCTCGGGCGAGCAGGAAGGGCGCGTAGTTGTCGGCTTCAGCTTGTTCGTGGTGCTGAGGATTGCCTCCGCTCACGATCACTCGGCACGCGCCTCCGGCGCGTCGGCATTCGCGGTACAAGTCGGCTGTCGCTACTACTCGCGTGAACGCATCGCGTCGAGGAATGAGGCGGTTATCGTCATCGTGGCGTGTGCCTCCGCCCAACAGCACAAAAATTGTTCGCGATGCGAAGCGCATATCTGACAGCGCCGACGGCTTTTCGAAACCGTTTTGGGCGAAATGCCACAGTGGCGTCGCGAGCCAGCCCGCGCCGAGGGCCCAGAAAAGCAGTGCACATAGGGCAACTACCGCGCGCCTGCGTTGACGCCAAACGGCGAACAGTGCAAAGAAAAGCAGCAATAAAGTTATAAGAACCAATTTGGTTTGAGGTAACGTATAGGTTTCCGAGATAATCCGCTTCGTGGTCATCGCATTCACGGGAATGCATCGCCGAAACTGCGGGACGTGATATGTCATGCACGTTTAACGGGAGCTCGGAAGTATAAGCGGCGGTAAGAATCAAGCAGCACCTGGCGCAAGCGGCGGCTGCGAGTTCCGGTCAGGGGTCGCAATATCGGCATTTTGACTGGTTTCGGGGCGTGCCGCGTTTAGTCGGCGCCGCTGGCAGGCATTTTCACTGCCAAGTGGCGCCGTCACGGCTGCACTGGAAGACATAACGAGATGACCACGTATTCAAACGAAGCCGTACTCGAAGCGCTCCGGCGAGCTCAGTATCGTCAAGTTCCGTGGGCAAGACGCCCCAACGTTTTTAGCCATCTACGCGACCTGGGCCTTCTTGAGCTGGTCAGGCAACGTACCGTTGCTCCTGCCCCAGGCTTTCACGCCCCGGTGGATATAGCTGTTGTCACCGAGCGGGGAAAACTGGAATTTTCCCGTCTTTCACGCGACGAGCGGTCAATGGACTGGGAGGTGCACCGCACCGCGCCATACTGCATGGCGGCAATGCAGGAGCCGCTCGCCGAAGCGCGCGCCTAGAGGCTCCGACTCTCTTACTCGTTGGTTTCGGAAGCTGTTTGCTTGGTGCAGTTTGTCGGTCAATCCACGCAAACGGTTGCGGCACCCCACCAAGCTTTCGACGTTGCACTCCTGTGGCGATGAACCGCCCCGAAAAAAAAAAGCCCGTACCACGCGGATACGGGCTTACCGGATTTACTTCTGCCACGCTGTGCTCATGGCATAAAGTCCGACTTGTCTTTTTGCGATCGGTTCCCTGATTGTTTATTGAATCCACACTGTGCCGGCCGTGCGCCGCGATCACGCGTGCGACGTCGCAATCAGTGGCGGCGCGGACGTGCTCCCTGATCCTGCTCCGGACGCGCGTGAGCATTGCTCGCAATATCCCCGCGCAGATCCCCGCGTGGCGCGGGTTCGGCCGGCTGATTGCTGCGCACGGGCTCCCTTTTCCACGCCTGCATTCCAGGCTGGGTATCGGCGCGTAAAGCGAGATTGCCCGTCTGTGATTCGGCATGCACCGGAATGATCATGCCGAGCGATGAAATCACAATGCCGCACACGAGCAGTGACATTGGTTTCATGATGAGCTCCCTTCAGACCTTCTGGTCTGTTAGTCAGCTTCACAAGCTATGCCAGTGCACGAAAGGGCGCTGTAAATATTGGTAAAGAGTTGTTTCCTGCCGTGTACGCGCCATGTGTCCGACCCTCACGCAGAAGGTCGGGCACTTGCCGGCTGATGTAGGAGGTGAACGGTCTATGGTTGGGCAAACCGGCGGTCCGCACCCGATAAACCCGGCCATCGGGTGGGACTCTGACTCAAGCGCAGAAACTGCGCGCGGGTGCTTCGCGAAACTGCTCGACGGTACGGTCAATGGCCTCGAACCGTATTGCCTCTGGACGTGCAGGTGTCTGAAGGTGATTCAGGCCGGAATCAAGCCATCTTGACCGGAGCGCGCCACGATTCCGGATTCGTCCAGAACGCGCCACGCAGGCGATCGCGGCTGGGCGGTGCAGGCGGTTTCGCGGCAGTCGAACCAATCCGGCCACGCAACGACACTTCACGGCCATTGTTTCCAAGGCGTTTCACGATCTCAGCCAGCGTACCGTCAGCCTGCCATTCATCGAAACGGCGGCGGCAGGTCGGCGGCGACGGATAGCGGCCCGGCAACTTCGACCAGCCTTCGCCGGTCGACAACACCCACAAGACGGCGTTGACAACAGCGCGTGCCTCGACGCGCGGACGGCCGCGGCGTTCGCTGCGTGCAGGCTCTGCACAGAACAAGGCCTCAACCAGCGCCCACTCGTTATCTCTTAAATCGTCAAACATCATGTTTCACCTCAGCGAAGCTAACCCCGGTGCGCTGCCCCGCGCCGCGCACTCTGGTCGGAATTCGAAGATCGAACCCAGGTAAGGTCGGAGCAGACATTGCGACGGACGATTTGCGTTTAAAACTGCAATGGCGCCGACCTCTGCGCAAGTAAATGCGAGAACCGTGCCATGCGGGTATCGATCGGCCGGAAAGCCTCGCGGCAGTAGGCTGGCGCACTGCCAGCATGGGCCGTATGAGACGCTATAAGTGCAGTTAATGAAATCGGGACAATCACCAATCATGTGCAGCAAGCCCATCGCGCGTGCGCGGATGCCTGCTTGCTGCACCGCAGCGCAACTGCTCGCGGGGCAGGTTTGATCTACTATTTGAATTTATATGAATGTTTGATGAGGAAAATGTATGAGTCGCTCGCTCAATGTGACCTTGCGGCAATTGCGGGTGTTTATCGAGGTGGCGAAACTGCAGAGCTTCAGCCGTGCGGGCGATGAAATCGGCCTGACACAGTCGGCGGTGAGCCGATGCGTGCGGGAACTTGAGGCCGAACTCGGCCTGAAGCTGGTCGATAGAACCACGCGGGAAGTCCAGCTCACCGATGTAGGGACGAATCTGGTCGGCAGCGTGTCGCGTCTGATGCTGGATCTGGACGAGGCCTTGCGCGAGATTCGTGATCTGGGCCAGCAAAAGCGCGGGCGCGTGATCGTGGCGGCGAGTCCAACCGTTGCGTGCCGGTTGATGCCACCGGTGATTTCCGCCTGCATGAGCGAATTCCCGTTGATCTCGCTCGGTTTGCGAGACGACCTTCAAGCCGATGTCATTCGGAAGGTCAAGTCAGGCGAAGTGGATTTCGGCGTCGCGATTGGTCCTGTCGCTCACGATGATCTGCATGGTGAAGTCGTGACCACCGATTCGTTTTGCGCGGTTGTCAGGCGTGACCATGCATTCGCGAGCACACGAGAGGTGCAATGGAAAGCGCTCTCGGGAGAGAGGCTGGTCATGCTGGATCATGCTTCGGGAAGCCGTCCGATCATCGATGCCGTCCTGCGCGACCAGGGTGTGCTCGCCGATGTGGTGCAGGAACTCGGCCATAGCGCCACTGTTTTCGGGCTGGTGGAGGCGGGTGTGGGTATTAGCGTCCTGCCGTGGCTTGCCCTGCCATTGCCGGCCGATTCGTCGCTGGTGGCCTTGCCGCTCGTGCCGCGCATCGAGCGCACCGTGGAACTGGTTCGCAGGCGCGACCGCTCGCTTTCGCCGGCGGCCGAGTCGGTCTGGGCGCTGATCGCGCGGTTACCCAGGCGCGTGGACCAGTTGGACTAGCCTTTCCGGCAGTGCGAAATCCGTAACCGGACCTTGGAAAAACTGGCCTGATGGCTAACGCGCTAGCCGTATCGCGCTTTTCGCGAAACGGCGCGTTAGACTTTTGTTTTCCATCTGCGGAGGCGGTAATGAGCGAATCAGAAGGGGCGGTTGTCTCGGAGCTGGGTGCGCTGGCTACTCAAGCCGGCACGGGTGGTGCGGAAAGCGCGTCGGGTGCGCGTTTGCCCAATGCACGAGACGCTGTACGTGCGCTGCGTCCGTCGCAGATTCGCGAGGTGGCGAACGCCGGCTTCGGCGTGCCGGATGTCCTGCCTTTCTGGTTCGGCGAGTCGAATCAGGTGACGCCCCAGTTCATCCGTGACGCGGCGAGCCAGGCGCTCGCGGACGGAGCGACGTTCTATACGCACAACCTGGGTATCGCGCCGCTGCGCGAGGCGCTTGCAGATTATGTCAGCCGGTTGCACGGCGTCACGCGGCCGCAGGAGATCGCCGTGACGAGTGCGGGGGTCAATGCCCTCATGCTCGCGGCACAACTGGTGGTGGGCGCCGGGGATCGCGTGGTGGCCGTGACGCCGCTGTGGCCCAACCTTGTGGAAATCCCCAAGATTCTCGGTGCAACCGTGGAGACGGTCTCGCTGACCTACGGGGACGAGGGCTGGGTGCTGGACCTCGACCGGTTGCTGGCCGCGCTGACGCCCGACACGCGCATGCTGATGATCAACTCGCCAAACAACCCCACGGGCTGGGTCATGACGCGCGAGCAGCAGCGAGCCGTCCTGGACCGGTGCCGCCAGCACGGCATCTGGCTGATCGCCGACGAAGTCTACGAACGCCTTTATTACGGCAGTGATGCGACCGTTGCGCCGTCATTCCTCGATCTCGCCACTCGCGACGAATGCGTGATCGCGGTGAATTCCTTCTCCAAGGCATGGTTGATGACCGGTTGGCGGCTGGGCTGGATCGTCGCGCCCGAAGGCGTGATGGAGGATCTGGGCAAGCTTGTCGAATACAACACATCGTGCGCGCCTTCCTTCGTGCAACTGGCCGGAGTCGCGGCGGTGAGGGACGGTGAGCCGTTTACTCAATCGGTGGTAGCCGACCTGCGCGCGAGCCGCGACTACCTGGTGACGGCGCTGCAGCGCATTCCGGGCGTGGATGTGCGCGCGCCACTGGGTTCCATGTATCTGTTCTTCAAACTTCCAGGGACAGATCGCAGCCTTGAGCTTTGCAAAACGCTCGTGCGCACGAGCGGACTGGGGCTTGCGCCGGGCAGTGCGTTCGGTCCGGAAGGCGAGGGCTTCGTGCGCTGGTGCTATGCATGCGACACAGCGCGGCTGGACGCCGGCGTCGCACGCTTGCGCGAGTTCATGGAAGCACGTGCAGGATCCTCCTGAGGCGCTCCGCTCGGGTTCTCCTATCCTAAAACGTGCCAAAGGGCATGATCGGCGTGTTGTCGGCGAGGCCTTGCCGGCATGGGCTTCGCGCCGATTCATTATTGACCTGTAGACGTGAGGCAGGACGCGGCTCGATGTTTCACCTTTACGCACCGTTTTTTTTTGCGTAATATGCGTCCAGTCACGCGCTTCCGCCTTGGAAAGCGCTACTTCGTCCGGCTGGCATAAGCGCGGCGATCAGGATCTGATCCCGTTCTGTTGCCTCCCCCCGGTGCGTGCTCCCAATCAATATGACCGATCATAAATCGGGCGAGCGCGTAGTCAGTATCCTCGTCCACGATTGTCCAGTCTGAGCGTTGCGAATGGTTCGAGTAAATCGGCGTCCTTCGTTTCGGCCTGATTTGACCGGTTTATAGACCATACAGGGTCCTATCTAGCTGCATGAATACCCAAGAGGCGAAGATCGTCCTCGAGACAGCCTTGATCTGCGCGCAGGAGCCGCTGAAACTCGCCGAGTTGCGCAAGCTCTTCGCCGACGATATCTCGGCGGATACAGTTCGCACCTTGCTCGACACCCTCAAGCAGGATTGGTCGGGCCGCGGTGTGGAGCTTGTGGCGCTCGCGTCCGGATGGCGGTTTCAGAGCAAACCCGCGATGCGGTCATATCTCGATCGGCTCCATCCGGAGAAGCCGCCCAAGTATTCGCGCGCGGTTCTCGAAACGCTGGCCATCATTGGTTACCGGCAGCCGGTCACGCGTGGCGATATCGAGGAAATCCGCGGTGTGACCGTGAACACGCAGGTCGTGAAGCAGCTTGAGGATCGCGGCTGGATCGAGGTGATCGGTCATCGCGATGTACCTGGCCGTCCGGCGTTGTACGCGACCACGAAGCAGTTTCTGGACGATCTCGGCTTGAGCGCGCTGGATGAACTTCCCGCGCTCGATAACCCGTCCGCGCAACTTGAGGCGTCGCTGCTCGCGCAGCATGCGATTGATTTCCCCGGTGACGATCCTGCGGCTGCCATCGGCGCGGCGCTCGCGCAAAGCTCGGAGGGAAAGTTGTCCGGCATTGCTGAACCCGCCCTGCAAGCGGCGGGCGAGCAGGGAGCATCGGGAGTTGCGGCGTCCGATTATGTTGGATCCCTGCCGGATGTGGAACCCGGTATCGGTCCGGTGGTCCACGCAGAAGCGGCGGCGCTTTCAGATGCACCCGCGCACGCGCAGCTTGATTCATCGCTGGCGATCCAGCCAAAAGACTTCGGGCTGGAGACGGATCCTGTGCAACACCCATTGGTTGAAGATGTGTCCGGCCAAGAACTGAAGCGTACGGGGTCCGATGCCGATGAGACAAATGCCGTGCGGATAGATGCACGGCCTGCTGCAACGAGCGAAAACCACGATATCGACGACATGACCGTCCACGCTGCACCGGACGAAGCTGGCGCTGCGAACGCGCCTGACGAACTAAACGAAACCGACGAATTCGACGCACCGGACGATCGCACCGCTCGCCGGGCCTGAGATCGACTGGCAAGCCCTATTGGCAAGCCCGTTTGCACGAAACCTTCATTCGGCTATGCATCACCATCGGCCGGATTTTTTGACGCGCCTTGCTACGGGCGCGCGACCCGACACAATTGAGGTTGTTTTGACACATTCCCACGACAGCGATTCGCCCGAATCCGAGCGCCCCGTTCGTGCCGATGACGCACATGGCCAGGCCGACACAGGCGAACGCACACGCACCGACGAACCCGCCGACGGCGAGGAACGGCCGCGTCGCGGTTTGCGGCGTGGGCCTCGCAGCCTGATTGCCCGTCGCCGCGCCGTCGCCAAGACGAAGGGCGGCGAGGGTGCGTTGCCGACGCCGGGCGCGATGGCAGAAGCTCCTCTGGACGGTGAGCCCGCGCCGCGTGCGCCGCGCAAGGACGCTGGACCGCGTGCTCCCCGGGCGCCGCGCGCCCCACGCGAGGAAAATATGCGTGAAGCGTCGGGAGGCAGGCCGCCGCGCGGACCGCGTCCCGCGCAAGGCGAAGGCCAGCGTGACGGGCAGGCTCAGCGCGAAGGTCGTCGCTCACCGCGCCAGGCACAAGCCGGGCAGGGTCAAAAGCGCGGCCGCCGCGAAGATGCTGCGATCAATCCTACCCCCGTGGCCGCTGCGGTAGACGACGTCTTCGAATACGTGACGTCGCCGGCTTTCGACGCCGACAACACCTCAGGCGGCGTGCGCGCCCCGATGCTGCGCCGGGGCAGACCCGCACCGCAAAAACGCGTCCTGGAAGCCGACGACGACACGCCGAAGCTTCACAAGGTGCTGGCCGAAGCCGGCATGGGTTCGCGCCGCGACATGGAAGAATTGATCGTGGCTGGACGGGTATCGGTGAATGGCGAGCCGGCCCATATTGGCCAGCGGATCATGCCGACCGACCAGGTTCGTATCAACGGCAAGCCGGTGAAGCGCAAGCTCTCGAGCAAGCCGCCGCGCATCCTGCTGTATCACAAGCCGACCGGCGAGATCGTGAGTCATGCCGATCCGGAAGGGCGTCCGTCGGTGTTCGACAGCCTTCCGGCCATGAAGACGGCCAAGTGGCTTGCGGTCGGCCGGCTCGACTTCAACACGGAAGGCCTGTTGCTGCTGACAACGTCCGGCGATCTCGCCAACCGTTTCATGCATCCGCGCTACAGCGTCGAGCGTGAATACGCGGTCCGGGTAGTCGGCGAGTTGTCGGAAGGCATGCGTCAGAAACTCTTGAGCGGCGTGGAACTGGAAGACGGGCCGGCGAATTTCCTGCGTATCCGCGATGGCGGCGGCGAAGGCACGAACCACTGGTATCACGTGGCGCTGGCCGAGGGCCGCAATCGCGAAGTGCGCCGGATGTTCGAGGCGGCCGGTCTGATGGTCAGCCGTCTCATCCGCACCCGGCACGGCCCGATTGCCTTGCCAAAGGGTTTGAAGCGCGGCCGATGGGAAGAGCTGGAAGATAACGAAGTTCGTGGCCTGCTGGCATCGGTTGGACTCAAGGCGCCGGCCGAGGAGCGCGGCGCGCGCAGCGCTCCTCCGCGTGTCCAGCCGGATCCGCTGCAGACATCCATGGGCTTCATCACGCGCGAGCCGGTTCTGAGTTCCCACAACCGCCTGGCTCAAACGCCGGCGCGTGGCGGCCCGGGCGGCCGTCGTGGCGCACCGGGTGGATTCGGCGGCGGATACGCGGGTAATGGCAACGGAACGGGCGGCGGTTATGGAGCACGTGGCAACAATGGCGGCCGGGAGCCAAACGGCAACCGCGCAGGCGGCGAAGCAAATGGAAACCGTGCCTTGCCGCGTCCGGGAGGATCGGCGGGCGGTCCGCGCGGCAGCCGGCCGCCCGGCGCTCCTGGCATGAGCAACGGTGCGCCCGGCGGACGCCCGGCGAACGCAGGCGGCAAACGCTCCGGGCAGGGCGGCCGTCAAGGCGCTCCGGGAGCGGGTCCGCAAGGAAATGGCGGCAACGCACGCAGCGGACCAGGTCGCGACGGCGCTCGTCCGGCGCCGCGCAATCGCACGCGCGGCCGCTGATAAATGGTTGGTTGCTGATCAGCACGGGTCAGCGCCATACGCTGTGACGTGATAGTTCGGGACTAGCGGCTCGGCGCGAGTCGCTAGTTCATCCCGCCGCCACGCCGCCCACGTGGTTTCGACAATAGGCAAACGCGGACAAACGGGGCAAGCGCGCGATTGCGTGGATAAACCTCTTCGATTTGCCTTGTAAAAGGCCGTCAACCGCCTATATACAGGGCGTGCCGGTTGCGTTTATCCCGAAAAATGGCTAAAATCTCGAAGTCGATGGGCATGGTGACTGTTTCGCTGCCCGGGTGTGATCGCGGTACAGAAGGATGGGCGTTGCGCCCATTTTTTTTTGGCTGTTCGGTTCTGCATCTCGGGGTAACGAATGAGCGCCGGCTCAAGGCGCGGTCCGCAGGTGTTCGGCGTGGAGCGCGCGAACATCTTGGAGTCACTCACTGTGCAACTGACGGAAATCATCGAAACCACGGTCTCGGGCCTGGGCTACGAGCTTGTTGAGATCGAGCGCGCGGGAGGCGGTTTGCTGCGTATCTCGATTGACCAGCCTGCCGGTATCGCGATTGAAGACTGCGAGAAAGTCACACGTCAGCTTCAGTATCTGTTCGAAGTGGAAAATATCGATTACTCGCGTCTTGAAGTCGGATCGCCGGGTCTCGATCGTCCGCTCAAGAAATTGGCGGATTTCGAACGCTTCGCGGGCAGCGAAGCCACTATTACATTGAAGAAGCCGCTGGACGGGCGCAAGTCGTACCGGGGCATCCTGCATGCACCGGACGGCGAGTCGATCGGTTTGGAATTCGAAGGGAAGGACGGCGGCGCTGCGATGCTCGATTTCACGCTCGCAGACCTCGATAAAGCACGTCTCGTCCCCAAAGTTGACTTTAGGAGCCGCAAACAATGAGTCGCGAAGTTTTGATGCTGGCGGATGCGCTGGCGCGCGAGAAGAACGTCAACAAGGACGTGGTGTACGCAGCGCTCGAAGCCGCGCTTGCTTCGGCAACGAAGAAGCTGTTCGAGGAAGACGTGGACATCCGCGTGGCGATCGACCGTGAAAGCGGCGAGCACGAGACGTTCCGCCGCTGGAAGGTGGTGCCGGACGAAGCCGGCCTGCAGGAGCCGGATCAGGAAATCCTGTTGTTCGAGGCAAAGGAAGAAAAGCCCGACGCGCAAATCGATGAATACATCGAGCAACCCATTCCGTCCATCGAGTTTGGACGGATCGGTGCGCAGGCCGCCAAGCAGGTGATTCTTCAGAAGGTTCGCGACGCTGAGCGCGAGCAGATCCTGAATGACTTCCTGGAACGCGGCGAAAAGATCATGACCGGCGCGGTCAAGCGTCTGGACAAGGGTAATTTCATCGTCGAATCGGGCCGTGTCGAAGCGCTCTTGCGCCGCGACCAGTTGATCCCGAAGGAAAACTTGCGCGTGGGCGACCGGGTTCGGGCGTATATCGCGAAGGTCGACCGCACCGCGCGCGGCCCGCAGATCGAACTCTCCCGCACGGCGCCTGAGTTCCTGATGAAGCTGTTCGAAATGGAAGTGCCGGAAATCGAGCAGGGCCTGCTCGAAATCAAGGCGGCTGCGCGCGATCCTGGCGTGCGTGCGAAAATCGGGGTGATCGCTTATGACAAGCGTATCGACCCGATCGGTACGTGCGTCGGAATTCGTGGTTCGCGGGTGCAGGCGGTGCGAAATGAGCTCGGTGGCGAGAACGTCGACATCGTGCTATGGTCGGAAGATCCCGCCCAGTTCGTGATCGGCGCCCTCGCGCCGGCTGCCGTACAGTCGATCGTCGTCGATGAAGAAAAGCATTCGATGGACGTCGTCGTGGACGAGAATGAACTGGCGGTCGCCATTGGCCGCAGCGGCCAGAACGTGCGTCTTGCCAGCGAGCTGACCGGCTGGCAGATCAACATCATGACGCCGGACGAGTCCGCGCTGAAGCAGAACGAAGAGCGTGGCACGTTGAGAAGCCTCTTCATGGCGCGGCTCGACGTTGATGAAGAAGTGGCCGACATTCTCATCGACGAGGGCTTTACCAGCCTCGAAGAGATTGCTTACGTGCCGCTCAACGAAATGCTCGAAATCGAAGCCTTCGACGAAGACACTGTTCACGAACTGCGTAACCGCGCTCGTGACGCGCTTCTGACAATGGCGATTGCGAATGAAGAGAAGGTCGAGGGCATTGCGCTCGACTTGAAGAGCCTCGAAGGCATGAGCGACGAGTTGTACGCGAAGCTCGAAGAACATCAGATCCGGACACGCGACGACCTCGCGGAGCTGGCTGTGGATGAGCTGGTCGAGATGACCGGTATTGAAGAGGATGCCGCTAAGGCGTTGATCATGAAAGCACGTGAACACTGGTTCCAGTGAGAAATGACCATGGCGCACTGATATATCGCGGCCGGCTGGCCGCATGACCCCGATCAAACAGCAGGGAATTTGTCCTTGCATCAAGAGGAATGAATGGCGAGTAACAACGTAGCCCAATTTGCCGCGGAACTCAAAATGCCTGCGGGCGTCCTGCTCGAGCAGTTGCAGGCGGCTGGCGTCACGAAAGCGAGCGAGGATGACGACTTGTCCGAGACGGACAAGTCGCGCCTGCTCGAACACTTGCGCAAGTCGCACGGTTCCGCCGATGCCGACAAACGCAAGATCACTTTGACCCGCCGGCATACGTCGGAAATCAAACAGTCCGACTCTACGGGTAAAGCTCGCACCATTCAGGTCGAGGTCCGCAAGAAGCGCGTGTTCGTGCAGCGCGATCAGAGCGGTGCTGAACAGGTGGTCGAAGGTGCGAACCATGTCGAAGACGAAGTAGACGAAGCCGAATTGCAGCGTCGCGATGAAGAAGCGCGCCACGCAGCCGAACTGCTTGAGAAAGAAGCGCTTGAGCTGAAAGAGCGCCAAGAGCGCTTCGAGCGTGAAGAGGCGGAACGCGTTGCGCGCGAGGCGGCGGCTGAAGCCGAGCGCCGCCGTGCCGAGGAAGAAGAAGCGAAGCGTGCTGCCGCTCAGGCGGAAGCCGCCGAGATTTCGCGTGCTGCGGCGAGCGCCCGTCAGGATACGCGTACCGAATCGAAGACGGAAAACGTGGCCGACGAACCCGTGAAAGCTGAAGTAGCGGTGCCGCAGGTGGATGAGAAGGCCGCCGCCGAACGTGCCGCTCAGCGCGAAGCTGCGAAGAAGGCGGAAGACGCCGCGCGTGCCGCGACCGAGAAGGCGCGTGCCGAGCACGACCAGATCGCCAAGCGCCGCGCCGCGGCCGAAGCGGAAGCGCGCGCCATTCGCGAAATGATGAACACGCCGCGCAAGGCCCAGCAGGCGAAGCCCGCCGAGCCGAGCCCGGCTGCCGTGGCCGCAGCCGCTGCTGCCGCCAAGGTGGCCGAAGGTGCGAAGGCGGCCGAAGCCAAGGGTACGTTGCACAAGCCGGCACGTCCGGAAGGCTCGGCGCCGGCACGCCCCGCAGCGGCGAAAAAGCCTGCTGCCGGCGCACCGGCTCCGGCGGCACCGTCGCTTGGACCGGACAAGAAGAAAGCGGGTGGCAAGAGCAGTTGGCAGGACGACGCAGCCAAGCGCCGCGGCATCAAGACGCGCGGCGACACCAGCGGCGGCGTGGACCGCGGTTGGCGCGGCGGCCCGAAGGGTCGCGGCAAGCATCAGGACCAGACCAACTTCCAGGCGCCGACGGAACCGGTGGTGCGCGAAGTGCACGTGCCGGAAACGGTATCGGTTGCGGATCTGGCGCACAAGATGTCGGTCAAGGCTTCGGAAGTCATCAAGGTGATGATGAAGCTTGGACAGATGGTCACGATCAACCAGGTGCTGGACCAGGAAACCGCGATGATCGTCGTGGAAGAACTGGGTCACAGCGCGGTTGCGGCCAAGCTGGACGATCCGGAAGCGTTGCTGGTCGAAGGCGAAACGCAGGAAGAAGTGGGCGAGCGCCTGCCGCGTCCTCCGGTGGTAACCGTCATGGGTCACGTCGATCACGGCAAGACCTCGCTGCTCGACTACATCCGCCGTGCGAAGGTTGCATCGGGTGAAGCGGGCGGGATTACGCAGCACATTGGCGCATACCACGTGGAAACGCCGCGCGGCGTGATTACGTTCCTCGACACGCCGGGTCACGAGGCCTTCACGGCCATGCGTGCCCGCGGTGCGAAGGCCACGGACATCGTGATCCTGGTGGTGGCTGCCGATGACGGCGTGATGCCGCAAACGAAGGAAGCCATCGCTCATGCGAAGGCGGGTGGCGTGCCTATCGTCGTGGCGATCAACAAGATCGACAAGCCGGGTGCAGCTTCCGAGCGCGTGAAGCAGGAACTGGTCGCTGAAGGCGTCGTGCCGGAAGAGTATGGCGGTGATTCGCCGTTCATCGAAGTGTCGGCGAAAACGGGCGCGGGTATCGACAGCTTGCTCGAAAACCTGTCGCTGCAGGCCGAAGTCATGGAACTCAAGGCGCCGGTCGATGCACCTGCCAAGGGTCTCGTGATCGAAGCGAAGCTTGACAAGGGCAAGGGTCCGGTCGCGACCATCCTGGTGACCTCGGGTACGCTGAATCGTGGCGACATCGTGCTGGCGGGTACGGCTTTCGGGCGCGTGCGGGCCATGCTCGACGAAACCGGCAAGCCGATCAAGTCGGCGGGTCCGTCGATTCCGGTCGAGATTCAGGGTCTTTCCGAAGTGCCGGGCGCTGGCGAAGAAGTCATGGTCCTGCCGGACGAGCGCAAGGCGCGTGAAATCGCATTGTTCCGTCAAGGCAAGTTCCGCGACGTGAAGCTGGCGAAGCAGCAGGCCGCGAAGCTGGAAAACATGCTGGAGTCCATGACGGAAGGCAACGTGCAGAATCTGCCGTTGATCGTCAAGGCCGACGTGCAGGGTTCGCAGGAAGCGCTGGTGCAGTCGCTGCAGAAGCTCTCGACCAACGAAGTGCGCGTGCAGATCGTGCACAGCGCGGTCGGCGCGATCAGCGAGTCGGACGTCAACCTGGCGACGGCGTCGAAGGCGGTCATCATCGGTTTCAACACGCGTGCGGATGCTCAGGCTCGCAAGGTGGCGGAATCGAATGGTATCGACATTCGCTACTA
Organism: Caballeronia sordidicola; assembly: GCF_001544455.2. Taxonomy (GTDB): domain Bacteria; phylum Pseudomonadota; class Gammaproteobacteria; order Burkholderiales; family Burkholderiaceae; genus Caballeronia; species Caballeronia sordidicola. The sequence continues at coordinate 168,123 of NZ_FCOC02000005.1, read as the reverse complement.
CAACATCATCTATGACGCTGTGGATGAAGTGAAAGCGGCCATGTCGGGCATGCTTTCGCCGGAGAAGCGCGAAGTCATCACGGGTATGGTAGAAGTTCGCCAGATCATCCGTGTGCCGAAGATCGGCGCGATTGCGGGTTGTATGGTTACCGACGGGGTGGTCAAGCGGAACTCGATGGTTCGCGTGCTGCGCAACAACGTGGTCGTCCATACGGGCGAAATCGATTCGCTCAAGCGCTTCAAGGACGACGCGAAGGAAGTGCGCCAGGGCTTCGAGTGCGGTATTTCGCTGAAGAACTACAACGACATGGTTGAAGGCGACCAGTTCGAGATCTTCGAAGTGACCGAAGTCGCACGTACGCTATAAAAGATTCACCGCTGGACTCGAGGGCGGAGTGGGCTTCACGCCCGCTCCGCCCTTTTTGTTTGCGGCGTCCGGCAACACACAAATTATTGGAAATATCATGGCCAAGAAACGTACTTCCCCTAACCGCAACGTGCAGATTGCAGATCAGATCCAACGCGATCTCGCTGAACTGGTGCGCGATGTGAAGGACCCGCGCATCGGCATGGTGACGTTTCAGAGCGTCGAACTGACGCCCGACTACGCGCACGCGAAGGTGTACTTCACCACGCTCACCGGCGATCCGAAAGAAACCGAAGCCGGTTTGAATCACGCAGCGGGGCATTTGCATAACCTGTTGTTCAAGCGCCTGCATATCCATACGGTGCCGACACTGCATTTCCACTACGACCAGACTGTGGTGCGTGCGGTGGAAATGTCGAAGCTGATCGATGAAGCGAACTCCACGCGCGCAAAGGACGACGAAGAGCCGGATCAAGAAGACCAAGACGAGAAGGGCGCCTGATCGATGAACGGTTCTGCTCGTCCGAAGATTCCGCGTCGTTTGCTCGACGGCGTGTTGCTGCTCGACAAGCCGCTCGGCCTTTCCAGCAACGACGCGCTGATTCGCGCCAAAAGAATCTTTCTGGCAAAGAAGGCGGGGCATACGGGCACGCTCGATCCGCTCGCGACAGGGTTGTTGCCGCTCTGTTTCGGCGAGGCGACGAAGTTTTCGCAGGATCTGCTTGAAGCGGACAAGACCTACGAAGCCACCATGCGACTGGGCATCCAGACGACGACTGGCGACGCGGAAGGCGAGGCGCTGCAAACACGCGAGGTCACGTGCGACGAAGCCGCGATTCACGCCGCGATGGTCCATTTTCGCGGTGACATCACGCAAGTCCCGCCGATGTATTCAGCGCTCAAACGTGACGGCAAACCGTTGTACGAATACGCGCGTGCCGGGCAGACGGTGGAGCGCGAGGCGCGCAACGTGACCATCCACGCGCTGGAAGTGATCGCGTGTGCGTTGCCTGACGTGACGTTCCGCGTGACCTGCAGCAAGGGTACGTATGTGCGTACGCTGGCTGAGGATATCGGTGAAAAGCTGGGTTGTGGCGCGCATCTGGTGGCGCTGAGGCGTACCGGAGTGGGCGCGTTGACGCTTGAGCATGCCGTTACGCTGGACACGCTTTCGGAGGCTGCGCCGGATGAACGCGATAACTGGCTGCAACCGGTTGACGCCTTGCTGTCTACCTTTCCGGCTGTTCACCTCGACGCCGACGCCAGCCGACGTTTTTGCCAGGGACAGCGGCTCAAACTTTCGGATATCGCTGAACGTCTAGCGGATGCGCAACGCGTGCGCGTCTATTCCCGCGATGAACAACGTCTTCTCGGCGTCGCCCGGGCTACCGACGGCGTGCTGGCGCCCGAGCGGCTTGTGGTATCCGCAGGATAAAAAAACGCCACGGTTTGCCGTGGCGTTTTCGCAAGTTTGTACCCGTCGTCAAACTCGTCAATGCGCCGCCGAGGCCGCGGCCGCCGAATCTCCGCCACCCGAGCGTTCGGGCTTGGTAATCCAGATCAACGCAATCAACGCAACAAAAATCGCCGCGGATATATAGAACAGATCGTTCACGCCCAACTGCGCCGCCTGCTGCGTCGCCATGCTGTTGAATAATCCATAACCCTGATCGTGACTGAGCCCGGCCGCGCTGAATTGCTGCATCGACGCGTTAAAGTTCGGGTTATACAGATTGGCTTGCTCCACAAGCTGCGCGTGATGCACGCCCGAGCGATGATCCCAGGCGGTTGAAAATATCGACGTGCCGATACCGCCGCACATGATCCGCACGAAGTTGGACAATCCCGACGCAGCCGGAATCCGGTTGCCCGGAAGGCCCGACAACGTAATCGAGACCAGCGGGATAAAGAATCCGGCCATGCCGATACCCTGGATCAACGTGGGCAACATCAGCGAGAAGGTATCGACGCCCGTGGTGTAGCGCGAGCGCATCCAGAACACGAGCGCGAATACGAGGAATGCGGCGGTCGCGATCTTGCGCGGATCGATGCGCGGCAGGAATTTGCCGACCACGGGCGAGAGCAGTACCGCAAACAAGCCGACAGGCGCGAGAACGAGACCGGCGTCGGTGGCGGTATAGCCAATATCGGTTTGCAGCCACAACGGCAACAGCACGAGATTGCCGAAATACAGCCCGTATCCGATTGCCAGCGCGATCGTTCCGCCTGTGAAATTACGCAGCTTGAAGAGCGACAGGTCGACAACCGGATGTTCTTCGGTCAACTCCCACACAATGAAGAACGCGAGCGCGATCACCGCGATCAACGTCAACACCACGATGGTGGTCGAGTTGAACCAGTCGAGGTCCTTCCCCTTGTCGAGCATGATCTGCAGCGAACCGACCCAGATCACGAGCAGGCCCAGGCCAACGGTATCGATAGGCGCCTTGCGGATCACCGAATCGCGTTCGCGGAAGATTGCAAACGTGGCAATCGCGGCGACGATACCCACCGGTATGTTCACGTAAAAAATCCACGGCCACGAGATGTTGTCGGAAATCCAGCCGCCCAGGATCGGGCCGGCGACTGGCGCAATCAGCGTGGTCATCGACCACATGGAAAGCGCCATGGGCGCCTTCGCCCTGGGGTAACTCGCGAGCAGCAAGGTTTGCGAGAGCGGGATCATCGGGCCGGCCACAGCGCCTTGCAGCACGCGCGCGGCGAGCAGGAAGGGCAGGCTGGGCGCGAGCCCGCACAGCCACGAGGCGATCACGAACAGCACGATCGACGTCATGAAGAGCCGCACCTGGCCGAAGCGCTGCGTGAGCCAGCCGGTCAGCGGCACGGAGATCGCGTTGGCGACCGCGAACGATGTGATCACCCACGTGCCCTGATCCGACGACACCCCAAGGTCGCCGGATATGGACGGAATGGACACGTTCGCAATCGATGTATCGAGCACGTTCATGAACACCGCGAGCGACACCGCGATCGTGCCGATCACGAGTTTCGCGCCTTCCAGCGGTGGATGAACGGCGTTGGGTTGAGACATAAGAACGGTTCCGGAAGACTTTGAAGGGCGCTTACATCAGCTTGGCGAGGTCTTGCTTCGTCGCCGGCTGAACGTTTTCCTTCGATGTCTTTTGTGGACCATTGCCCGTGCCCGGACCTGACGTACCTTCGTTCGCCGCGATAATGCGGGCGATTTCGGCGTCTGCCTGATCGCCGTACTTCGCGAATACATCGGTCTGGTACACGGTGTTGGGCGCGGCGCCAAGCTGGCCGCCGTTCTCGTCCTTGATGGAAACGTCCACGTTCATCGAAAGACCGATGCGCAGCGGATGCTTTTCGAGTTCCTGCGGATCAAGCGCGATCCGAACCGGCAGGCGCTGCACGACCTTGATCCAGTTGCCGGTCGCGTTTTGCGCCGGCAACAGCGAAAACGCCGAACCCGTACCCGCCGAGAAACCGATCACCTTGCCGTGAAACACGACGCCCGATCCATACACGTCCGCCGTCAGTTCCACAGGCTGACCGATACGCATGTGCGTCAACTGCACTTCCTTGAAGTTGGCATCGATCCAGACGCCGTTCAGCGGCACAATCGCCATCAGCGGCGTGCCCGGCGAGACGCGCTGCCCGACCTGCACCGAACGCTTCGCGACATAACCCGTCACCGGCGCCGGCATGGTGTTGCGTGCGTAGTTGATGTACGAATCGCGGACTTTGGCAGCGGCCGCGAGCACATTCGGATGGCTTGCGATGGTCGTGTTCGACGTCAGCGAGCGGTTCGACTGCAACTCCTGCTGGGCGGCATTCAGCGAAGCCTGCGCGCCGCGCACCGCGTCACGCGCGTGAGAGATTTCCTCGCCCGAGATCGCGCCGGTCTGCGCAATCGTCAAGCGGCGGCGCAAGTCGTCCTGGGCACGCGACAAATCCGACTGGCGCAGCGCGACTTGCGCCTGGTACTGGTTGTCGTTCACGAACAGCGTGCGGACCTGGCGCACCGTCTGCGCGAGATTCGCCTCGGCCTGATCGAGCGCGACCTTGGAATCGGCCGGGTCGAGCACGACGAGCGGATCGCCCATCTTCACGGTTTGCGTGTCGTCCGCATTCACCGAAATTACTGTGCCGACCACTTGCGGCGTGATCTGCACGATGTTGCCGTTCACATAAGCGTCGTCGGTGCTTTCATGGAAACGCGCGACCAGGAAGTAGTACAGGCCGTATGCAACAGCCGCGATGATCACGACCAGCACGATCAGTGACATCAGCACGCGGCGCTTGGTGTTGCTGGTTTTAGGCGCCGGTGCTGCTGCGGCGTTTTGTTGAGAGTCGCTCATTGAATAGCTCCGTATTCTCTGTCTTGAGTTGCTGCCAGTCGGTTCAGTTCGATGGTTCAGTTCGATTCGGGTTGGATCACTCGGCGGTCTTCGGCGCGACCGATGCGGTCTTCGACGTCTGACCGTCGATGGCGAGGTTGGTATCCGCGGCATCGAAACCGCCGCCGAGCGCCTTGATCAAGCCGATCTGGAGATCGCGCCGTTTCATCCGCAGGTTCGTCACAGTCTGTTCGTTCGACAGCCGGTTCTGGTCGGCGGTGAGCACTTGCAACTGCGGCGACAACCCCGCCTTGTAGCGGATCACGGCAAGTTGATACGCATGCGTGGAGGCGTCGAGGGCGCGGGTGGCGTCGCTCGTTTGCTGATCGACCGAACGAATCGATGCAATCTGCGTCGCCACGTCGTTCAGCGCGTTGACCAGCGTCTGGTTGTAGTTCGCTACGTCGAGGTCGAAGTCCGCATAACGGCCTTTCAACTGGGCGCGCAGCGCGCCTGCGTCGAAGATCGGCAAATGGATGGCCGGCCCCGCGTTGAACTGACGGCTGCTCGAGGTGAAGAAACGGCCCCAGCCGAAGGCATCGAAACCCGCTGCCGCCGACAAATTGATGTCCGGGAAAAACTCGGCCTTCGCTTCCTTAACGTTCGACGTCGCCGCTTCCACCTGCCAGCGCGCCGCGACAATGTCCGGTCGCCGCGCGATCAGGTCCGCGGGCACGTTGTCCGGCAGCGCGATTTCGATCTTCGAATTCAGCACAGGGTTCGCGATCCTGAGCCCGCGATCCGGTCCCTGGCCGAGCAACGCGCCAAGCTGATAACGCGTGGTCGTGATCTGGCCGTCGAGTTCCGACAGGTTCGTCTGGCTCGTCGCGATGTTGCCTTCTGCGGTGCGGATTTCGACGTTGGTATCGAGCCCGGCGTTCACGCGGCCAGTCGTGATGCGACCCACGTCGGAGCGGTTTGCAATCTCGCGCTGGGCGACATCGCGCAAGGCATAGAGCAGCGCGAGTTGGTTATACGTCTGCGCAACCGACGCCGCCAGCGTGACGCGCGCTTGCTGCATGTCGGCCTCGGCGGCCTTCTGCTGCGACACGGCCTGATTGAGCCGCGAGCGGTTCTTGCCCCACAGGTCAAGGTCCCAGGACGCGCTCACGAGCGCATTGTTTTCGCTATACCAGGTGCCGCCATACGGAGGCGGATAGAGCGCATTCGCCGAAAAAAGCTCGCGAGACCACGAATACGACCCGTTCACCTTCGGATAAAGCCCGGCGCGCGAGCTTTCAATGTAAGACGACGCCTTCGCGATCCGGGCTTGAGCCTGCGCAATCGACGGATTGCCGGCAAGCGCTTCGTCGATCAACTGCGGCAATTGCGGATCGCCGAACTGCTTCGCCCAGTCGAGCGACGGCCATTGACCGCCTTGCGACGGCACACTTTGCGTGGCTTGCAACGCGTCGTTCTGTGGCTCGGTGATCTGCTTGTCGCTGCTGATGCCCGCATAGTTCGCGCAGCCCGCCAGCACGAAAGCGGCGAACGCCGCAGCCAGCGCACTGCGTTTTATGGGTGTCGTGGGCGCCGCGGACGCGGATGCGCACGAATATGAAAATTTCATCGCTCGGCTCTCAGAGATGATTGTAAAGATGGACGCAGCAACCAATTTCTTTCAGTTTTATTACCCGATAAGGGCGGTCGCGGAAGTGCGTCGTCAGAATATGGACTTGAATTCAGAAAAGATCTCGCCTTGTCAGGAAGAGGCTTTCGGCGTGGAATTTTCATATCCGCTGATCAGCGCGATGGCCGCCGGGTCGCCGGAATTGAGCAGGATCCGGCGCAACATGCTCTTCAGGAAACCCACTTCCTCGGGCGTGAATCCGCCGAGAAGCTTGTCCAGCACTTTTGTGAAAATGGCGGGAATCTGCCCCGCGAGTTCACGGCCTTCGGCGGTCAGCGCGAGTCTGACGACCCGCCTGTCTTCCTCGCTGCGCACGCGGGTAATGAGTCCGCGCTTTTCCAGCCGGTCGATCAGGCGGGTCACCGCGCTTGCATCGATACCGTATTCACGCGCCAGATCCGCCGCCGCCAGATTGCGCCCGCTCGCCAGCATGAACATGATGCTTGCCTGCGTGCTGGTAATGCCGAGATCGGCCATGGTGAGTTGCGTAACGTTGTTCCAGAGCGTTGAGCGAACCCGGCTAAGCAAATAGCCGACGCTCTCGCAAAGAACGTAGTTGGCAATTTCAGGAACCGGCTGGTGGGCGTCGCTCATGGATACTCGTGCGCTTGCAATAATTGACTATGCAAGATTATAGGAGTTGCATCGTTGACGCGGCAAGTACTTTCATGGTCTTCCTTGCTGCGAAGCGAAACGTGAGTTGTCGTTATTTTGAGATTGGATAATGTTGGGCGAGGCCCCGGCAGCACGCCCTGACAGGGCTTTCCACCTGTCCCGATATAGGAAACTGGTCCGAAAACGCTTCCGGGTTATGTCCTATTGCACAGCAGTGAGGAACAGGACACGTCCGCGTGCTACAATCTTCGGTTCCCATCGCGCCGAGTGCGGGGAAGTGGACTGACATCAAGGATTTCGCAGGAGATTCCGAAGCTGCGGATTTCTCCAGGTGTTCGCTCCACGGCTAATAGCTAGCTTGCACCCACGGCGCTCAACTATATGTACAAGCTCCTCAAGCTCCTATGACCCGCGCCCTTCGCAACATCGCCATCATTGCCCACGTCGACCACGGCAAGACCACGCTCGTCGACCAATTGCTCCGCCAGACCGCCACGTTCCGAGAGAACCAGGCCGTAGTCGAGCGCGTGATGGACTCGAACGACATCGAAAAGGAACGCGGCATTACCATCCTTTCGAAGAACTGCGCGGTCGAGTACGAAGGCACGCACATCAATATTGTGGATACGCCGGGACACGCCGACTTCGGCGGCGAAGTGGAACGCGTGCTGTCCATGGTCGACTCGGTGCTGCTGCTGGTGGACGCCGTTGAAGGCCCGATGCCGCAAACGCGGTTCGTAACGAAAAAGGCGCTGGCGCTGGGCCTCAAGCCTATCGTGGTGATCAACAAGGTCGACCGGCCCGGCGCGCGGATCGACTGGGTCATCAACCAGACTTTCGACTTGTTCGACAAGCTTGGCGCCACCGACGAACAACTCGACTTCCCGATTGTTTATGCATCGGGGCTGAATGGTTATGCAGGATTGACGCCGGACGTGCGCGAAGGCGACATGCGCCCGCTGTTCGACGCGGTTCTGGAGCACGTTCCGGTCCGCCCGGCTGATCCGGAAGCGCCGCTGCAACTGCAGATTACATCGCTGGATTATTCGTCCTACGTGGGCCGTATCGGCGTGGGCCGGATCACACGGGGCCGGATCAAGCCGGGCATGTCGGTGGCCGTGCGCTCGGGTCCGGACGGCGCGATCCTGAACCGCAAGATCAACCAGGTGCTGTCGTTCAAGGGCCTGGAGCGCGTACAGGTCGAATCGGCTGAAGCCGGCGACATCGTGCTGATCAACGGTATTGAAGAAATCGGCATTGGCGTGACCATCTGCGCGCCGGACGTTCCGGAAGCGCTGCCCATGATTACCGTGGACGAACCCACGCTGACCATGAACTTCCTCGTGAATTCCTCGCCGCTGGCGGGACGCGAAGGCAAGTTCGTCACGAGCCGTCAGATCCGCGACCGCCTGATGAAGGAACTGAACCACAACGTGGCGTTGCGCGTGAAGGAAACCGGCGACGAAACCACGTTCGAAGTGTCAGGCCGGGGCGAACTGCATTTGACCATTCTCGTGGAAAACATGCGTCGTGAAGGTTACGAACTCGCCGTGTCGCGTCCGCGCGTGGTGATGACGGAAGTCGACGGCGTCAAGCACGAGCCATACGAAAACCTGACCGTCGACATGGAAGATGCGAACCAGGGCGGCGTGATGGAAGAACTGGGCCGCCGCAAGGGCGAAATGCTTGACATGGCGTCGGACGGCCGTGGCCGCACGCGTCTTGAATACCGCATTTCGGCGCGCGGACTGATCGGCTTCCAGTCGGAATTCCTGACGCTGACGCGTGGCACGGGCTTGATGAGCCACACGTTCGACTCGTATCAGCCGGTGAAGGAAGGCGGCGTGGGCGAGCGCCGCAACGGCGTGCTGATTTCGCAGGACGATGGCGCAGCCGTTGCCTACGCGTTGTGGAAGCTGCAGGACCGCGGCCGCATGTTCGTTTCGCCGGGTGAGCCGCTGTACGAAGGCATGATCATCGGCATTCACAGCCGCGACAACGACCTGGTCGTGAACCCGATCAAGGGCAAGCAACTGACCAACGTGCGTTCGTCAGGTACGGACGAAGCGGTGCGTCTGGTGCCGCCGATCCAGATGTCGCTGGAATATGCGGTCGAGTTTATTGACGACGACGAACTGGTCGAAGTCACGCCGCAATCCATTCGCCTGCGCAAGCGTTATCTGAAAGAACATGAGCGTCGTAGCGCCAGCCGCAAGGGCGCTGTGGACTGATTCACGTCAGTTTTGCATCAAGAAAAAGCCACCCGCGGGTGGCTTTTTTGTTGCGCCGCGTGTTTTGAGCATATGTCCCTTATTCGCGAAAGGTGCCCGAAAGCCCGCCAGACAAGCGTCCGGGCCGCGACCATCGGCGCGTGGACTTAATGATCTGTGCTATGCTAGCGGATGCATTGCCAGTTTTAGGTCCTTCCAAGCAGACTTGATTCGCGCAATCCGCTAAACGGTCAGGCCGTGTTGCGGAAGGTTGAGTAACCCGCTATTTCTCGAGAAACTCGAAGAAAGGTGAGCGTAAAAATGATGAAGCAATCCCAGCTGAACTCCTATTTGTTCGGCGGTAATGCCCCATACGTCGAAGAACAGTACGAGGCATATCTCGATAATCCCGCGTCAGTGCCCGAGACCTGGCGTACCTATTTCGATGCACTGCAAAACGTGCCTGCATCGGATGGGTCGAATCACAACGACGTGGCCCACGGCCCGATCGTGGAGTCGTTCGCTCAGCGAGCGAAATCGAACGGCTTCGTGCCGCGCGAAAGCAGTGCTGATCTGGCGACCGCGCGCAAACAGGTCTTCGTTCAGTCGCTGATCGGCGCATACCGCTTCCTCGGCTCACAATGGGCCAACCTCGATCCGCTCAAGCGCCGTGAGCGCCCGGCCATTCCCGAACTCGAACCTGCGTTCTACGACTTCACCGAAGCCGACATGGACCAGACGTTCCATGCACAGAACCTGTATTTCGGGAACGAGCAGGCGTCGCTGCGTGAGATCGTGAAGGCATTGCGCGACACGTACTGCGGCACGATTGGCGCCGAGTTCATGTACATCAGCGACCCGGAACAGAAGCGCTGGTGGAAGGAACGGCTCGAATCGATCCGCTCCACGCCGGATTTCTCCGGCGACAAGAAAAAGCACATCCTTCAGCGCCTGACGGCAGCCGAAGGGCTCGAGCGTTTCCTGCACACCAAATATGTCGGCCAGAAGCGCTTTTCGCTGGAAGGCGGCGAAAGCTTCATTGCGTCAATGGACGAAGTCGTTCGCCATGCAGGCGCCGCGGGCGTTCAGGAAATCATCATCGGCATGGCTCACCGTGGGCGCTTGAACGTCCTGGTGAACACGCTCGGCAAGATGCCGGCTGATCTCTTCGCCGAATTCGAAGGCAAGCATGTCGATGACCTTCCCGCCGGTGACGTGAAGTACCACAAGGGTTTCTCGTCGGACGTCTCGACCGACGGCGGCCCGGTCCACCTGTCGCTCGCGTTCAACCCGTCGCACCTCGAAATCGTGAACCCGGTGGTCGAAGGGTCGGCAAAGGCGCGCATGGATCGTCGCGGCGACGTCGACGGCCTGCAAGTGCTGCCGGTCCAGATTCACGGCGACGCGGCGTTTGCCGGCCAGGGCGTGGTCATGGAAACGCTGAACCTCGCGCAAACGCGCGGTTACGGCACGCACGGCACGCTGCATATTGTCATCAACAACCAGATCGGCTTCACGACGTCCGACCCGCGCGACGCGCGCTCGACGCTGTATTGCTCGGACGTGGCGAAGATGATCGAAGCGCCGGTGCTGCACGTGAACGGCGACGATCCGGAAGCGGTCGTGCTGTGCACGCAGTTGGCTATCGACTACCGCATGCAGTTTCACAAGGACGTGGTTGTCGACATCATCTGTTTCCGCAAGCTGGGTCACAACGAGCAGGACACGCCGGCGGTGACGCAGCCGCTGATGTACAAGACCATCGCGAAACATCCGGGTACGCGCGCGCTGTACGCTGAAAAGCTCGTGCAGCAAGGCGTGATCACCGCGGAAGACGCCGATAATTACGTGAAGGCGTATCGCCAGGCAATGGACGACGGGCATCACACGGTCGATCCGGTGCTCTCGAACTACAAGAGCAAGTACGCGGTGGACTGGGTTCCGTTCCTGAACCGCAAGTGGACGGACGCCGCTGACACGGCAGTTCCGCTGGCCGAACTGAAGCGCCTGGCCGAGCGCATCACCACGATCCCGGAAAACTTCAAGGTGCATCCGCTGGTCGAGCGCGTGATCAACGACCGCCGTGCAATGGGCCGTGGCGAAGCGAAGCTCGACTGGGGCATGGGCGAGCATCTCGCGTATGCGTCGCTGGTGGCGTCGGGTTATGCCGTGCGTCTCACGGGCCAGGATTCGGGCCGTGGCACGTTCACGCACCGTCACGCTGTGCTGCACGATCAAAACCGCGAACGCTGGAACGACGGTACGTACATTCCGCTGCAGAACATTGCCGATGGTCAGGCGAAGTTCACGGTGATCGATTCGGTATTGTCGGAAGAAGCGGTGCTCGGTTTCGAGTACGGTTATTCGACGGCCGAGCCGAATACGCTGGTTGCATGGGAAGCGCAATTCGGTGACTTCGTGAATGGCGCGCAGGTTGTGATCGACCAGTTCATCTCGTCGGGCGAAGTGAAGTGGGGCCGTGTTTCAGGTCTCACCATGCTGTTGCCGCACGGCTATGAAGGGCAGGGTCCGGAGCATTCGTCGGCGCGTATCGAACGGTTCCTGCAGCTTTGCGCGGATCACAACATGCAAGTGGTGCAGCCGACCACGCCGGCGCAAATCTTCCACCTGCTGCGCCGTCAGATGATCCGCTTGTTCCGGAAGCCGCTGATTGTCGCCACGCCGAAGTCGCTGCTGCGCCATAAGGAAGCAGTGTCGGACCTGTCGGAACTGGCGAAGGGTTCGTTCCAGCCGATCATCGGCGAAACGGACGATGCAATCGAGCCGAAGAAGGTCAAGCGCGTGATCGTGTGTTCGGGCCGTGTGTATTACGACCTGATCGCGCATCGCCGCGAAGCGAAGGCGAACGATGTCGCCATCGTTCGTATCGAGCAGTTGTATCCGTTTGCCCACAAGCAATTCGACGCGGAAATCAAGAAATACGAACACGCGACCGAAGTGGTCTGGGTACAGGACGAGCCGCAGAACCAGGGTGCCTGGTTCTACATCGAGCATCATCTGCGCGAAGGCATGCGTGAAGGACAGAAGCTGGCTTACAGCGGCCGTCCGGCATCGGCATCCCCGGCAGTCGGCTATTACGCGAAGCACTACGAGCAGCTCAAGGCGCTGATCGAAGGCGCGTTCGGCCGGTTGAAGGGCGCACAGACCATCTCGAAGTAAGCGGCTGTGACCGGGGAGCGTCCTTTTAACGGCTCCCCGGTTTTTCATGCGCTGTCCTGTGATTCGATTCGGAACGTGGAATGCACAAGCAGCGCTCGCCGCAAGTTGGATGCGCGCTGCATTCATACGCTCTGGTTACTCAAGAATTGATGGCGTCGAATTCACTTATTGCCAATGATGGCGCCGTACCCAGATACATTCAGGAAAAAACATAATGTCTATTGTAGAAGTCAAGGTTCCCCAGCTTTCTGAGTCCGTGTCGGAAGGCACCATGTTGTCGTGGAAGAAGAAGCCGGGCGAGGCAGTTGCCATCGACGAAATCCTCATTGAAATCGAAACCGACAAGGTCGTGCTGGAAGTGCCGGCACCGGCTGCGGGCGTGCTCGCGCAAGTCATCAAGCATGACGGCGACGTGGTCGGCGCGGAAGAAGTGATCGCAATGATCGATACGGAAGCAAAGGCCGGCGACGCACCGGTGGCAGCCGCGGCTGGCGACGCCGAGGTGAAACCGGCTCCGGCCGCGCAACCGCAACAGGAAGCTGCGCCGGCTGTGGCGAGCGCTTCGGCGAGCGCTTCGGCATCCAACACGTCCGCTTCCCCGTCGGCTGCGAAGATTCTGGCCGAGAAGAATGTATCGAGCGATCAGGTCTCGGGCTCGGGTCGCGATGGCCGCGTCACGAAGGGCGACGCACTCGCCGCCACGCAAGGTGCGCCGGCTGTTGCCGCTGCGTCTGCGCCGGCTGCAAAGGCTCCCGCCAAGGCTCCGGCTGCCGCTAAGCCGTCCCTGCCGGACGTGAAGGCGCCGGGTGCTGACCAGTGGCTCAAGGATCGTCCGGAGCAGCGCGTGCCGATGTCGCGTTTGCGCGCGCGTATTGCCGAGCGTCTGCTCGAGTCGCAGCAAACCAACGCCATTCTGACCACGTTCAACGAAGTGAACATGGCGCCGGTGATGGACCTGCGCAACAAGTACAAGGACCGTTTCGAGAAGGAACATGGCGTGAAGCTCGGCTTCATGTCGTTCTTCGTGAAGGCCGCCGTGCATGCGCTGAAAAAATTCCCGCTGGTGAACGCGTCTATCGACGGGAATGACATCGTCTATCACGGTTACTTCGACATTGGCATTGCCGTGGGTTCGCCGCGTGGTCTCGTGGTGCCGATCCTGCGCAACGCCGATCAACTGAGCCTGGCCGATATCGAGAAGAAGATCGCCGAATTCGGTGCGAAGGCGCGGGACGGCAAGCTGTCGATCGAGGAAATGACGGGCGGTACGTTCTCGATCTCGAATGGCGGCGTGTTCGGCTCCATGTTGTCGACGCCGATCATCAACCCGCCGCAATCGGCCATTCTCGGCGTGCACGCAACGAAGGAACGCGCTGTGGTCGAGAACGGCCAGATCGTGATTCGCCCGATGAACTATCTGGCGCTCTCCTACGATCACCGGATCATCGACGGCCGCGAAGCGGTGTTGTCGCTGGTGGCGATGAAGGATGCGCTGGAAGATCCGGCCCGCTTGCTGCTGGACCTGTGATCCTTGCGGTTGCCCTCGGGGTTGCCCTCGAGGTAACCCTTTTAATCAAGCATTAAGACCTTATTTAGGACTCGTGGCACGCTCGATAGACTCGGGCGCGCCATGTATCCAACAAGAGAAGGATAGTCATGTCCAAAGAATTTGATGTCGTCGTGATTGGTGCAGGTCCTGGCGGTTACATTGCGGCGATTCGTGCAGCGCAACTCGGCAAGTCGGTCGCGTGCATCGAAAGCTGGAAGAACCCGGCCGGCAACCTGAAGCTCGGCGGCACATGCCTGAACGTGGGCTGTATTCCGTCGAAGGCGCTGCTGGCTTCGTCGGAAGAATTTGAAAACGTGTCGCATCATCTCGGCGATCACGGTATCAACGTGGGCGACGTGAAACTCGATATCTCCAATATGCTCGCCCGCAAGGACGGCATTGTCGAGAAGATGACGAAGGGTATCGAGTTCCTGTTCCGCAAGAACAAGATCACGTGGCTCAAGGGTCATGGCAAGTTCACCGGCAAGACGGACGCAGGCGTGCAGATTGAAGTGAGCGGCGAAGCGGAAACGGAAACCGTGACGGCGAAGAACGTGATCATCGCCACGGGATCGAAGGCGCGTCACCTGCCGGCCATTCCTGTCGACAACAAGATCGTATCGGATAACGAAGGCGCGCTGTCCTTCGATTCGGTGCCGAAGAAGCTGGCTGTGATCGGCGCCGGCGTGATCGGTCTGGAGCTCGGTTCGGTATGGCGTCGCCTGGGCGCCAGCGTGACGGTGCTCGAAGCGTTGCCCGCGTTCCTCGGCGCATGTGACGAATCGCTCTCGAAGGAAGCCGCGAAGCAGTTCAAGAAGCAAGGTCTCGACATTCATCTCGGCGTGAAGATCGGCGAAGTGAAGACGACGGATTCGAGTGTCTCGGTGGCCTACACGGACAAGGACGGCAACGCGCAAACGCTCGATGCCGACCGGTTGATCGTATCGATTGGCCGTGTGCCGAACACGGACAATCTCGGTCTGGAAGCAATCGGTCTCAAGACGGACGAACGCGGTTTTGTTCCCGTCGACGATCACTGCGCGACGAGCGTGCCGAACGTGTACGCGATCGGCGACGTGGTGCGCGGCCCCATGCTCGCGCACAAGGCGGAAGATGAAGGCGTGCTGGTGGCCGAGATCATCGACGGCCAGAAGCCGCACATCGACTACAACTGCATTCCTTGGGTGATCTATACCGAGCCGGAAATTGCGTGGGTCGGCAAGACCGAGCAGCAGTTGAAGGCGGAAGGCCGCGAGATCAAGACTGGCCAGTTCCCGATGATGGCCAATGGCCGGGCGCTCGGTATCGGCAAGGCTGACGGTTTCGTGAAGATGATCGCCGATGCGAAGACCGACGAACTGCTCGGCTGCCACATCATCGCGGCGAATGCGTCGGACCTGATCGCGGAAGCGGTGGTCGCGATGGAGTTCAAGGCGGCGTCGGAAGATATCGGCCGGATCTGCCATCCGCACCCGTCGTTGTCCGAAGTGATGCGCGAAGCCGCGCTCGCCGTCGACAAACGCGCGCTCAACATGTAATTGCAGCAGGGTCGAGCAGCATGACGAAGGCGGGCGGGAGTTATCCCGCTCGCCTTTGTTTTTATCGGCTGCTTCCAGCTTGCTTATTTGCTCATTCATTTGGCTCAGTCAGGGTTTCCACCCGGGCTTCAAAACCCTCGCACCATGAACGTCAACGAATACTACGAACACGAATTGCAGACGCGGGGCTATCAGTCGGACGCGGCGCAGCTCGCAGCGGTCGAACGCCTGCAGCGCTGCTACGACGAGTGGGTCGCGTATAAGGCGCGCCGCTCGAATGCGTTCAAGAAGCTGATTTCACACCCGGAGTTGCCGCGCGGCGTGTACATGTGGGGCGGCGTGGGGCGCGGCAAGAGCTTCCTGATGGACAGCTTCTATGCGGTCGTGCCGGTGCAGCGCAAGACGCGCCTGCACTTTCACGAGTTCATGAGGGAAGTGCATCGCGAGCTGGAAGAACTGAAGGGCATGGCCGATCCGCTCGATGAACTCGCGCGGCGCGTCGCGAAGCGCTACCGCCTGATTTGCTTCGACGAGTTTCACGTGTCGGATATTGCCGACGCGATGATTCTGTACCGGTTGCTCGACCGCCTGTTTGGCGCAGGCGTGCAGTTCGTGATGACATCGAATTACGATCCCGACTTGCTGTATCCGGACGGTTTGCATCGTGATCGTTTGCTGCCTGCCATCGAACTGATCAAGTCGAAGCTTGACGTCATCAACGTCGATGCCGGCACGGACTATCGCCGCCGCACGCTGTCGCAAGTAAAGGCGTATCACACGCCGCTCGGCGCCGCCGCGGATAAAGCATTGCGCGCTGACTTCGCCAAGCTTGCTGCGGTGCCTGACGAGAGTCCGATCCTGCGCATCGAGAAACGTGAACTGAAGGCGCTGCGTAAAGCCGACGGCGTTGTCTGGTTCGACTTCGCCACGCTCTGCGGCGGTCCGAGATCGCAGAACGACTACCTTGAGCTGGCAAGCCGTTTTCACGCCGTCATTCTCTCCGAAGTTCCGAAGATGTCGCCGCGCAATGCGTCGGAGGCGCGCCGCTTCACGTGGTTGATCGACGTGTTCTATGACCACAAGGTGAAGCTCCTGATGTCGGCCGAAGTGCCGGCCGAGGAGCTTTACGTGGAAGGACCGATGGCCAATGAATTCGCGCGCACTGTGTCGCGGATCACGGAGATGCAGTCGAAGGAATATCTGGAGTCCGAACGGCGGCTGGTGGATACGTCGCTGACCTGAAAGCGCTGGCCGAAAGGACAATTGACAATGCGAGACTCATAATTTCGCCGTCAGGTTAGTGCTGCAAGGGTTTGGGCGCTATTTCAAGATTCGGACATGTCTGATACCGGGGTTTTGGGCGGATGGGTATCGTCTGATCACTTACTTGTGATTGGAGAAAAACCATGAAGCCTTACCGCGATATGTCCGACGAAGAATGGCAAATGGTCGCGCCGTTGCTGCCGGAATTGCGTCCCCGTTCGGAGTTGCGCGGCCGGCCGCTCGCCAACACCCGCGCCGTGCTCAACGGCGTGCTGTGGGTGATGTATAGCGGCGCTTCATGGTCCACCTTGCCGCGCAAATATCCTTCGTATCAGACGTGTCATCGCCGCTTCAAGGCGTGGCATGACTCGGGTGTGCTGGCGCGCGTGATGCTCCAGTTGTTCGGCTCCGCTGGTGAAGGTTTGTATTCGCTGATGACATCGCGTATGCGCGTGCCGACCGAACTGCCCGAAGGTTTTGGCGATCACGGCGTTGCGCACGCAAGCAGCACGTCGGTGAATGGCGATGTGCGTCCGGTATTCGTGCCTATGGCGCCGTCGCCTGGTCCTGCGCCTGCGGCGTCCGGAGACCATGCTGGCGGTTCGCGCCGCGCTGCCTGATGCGTATTTGACGCCGCGCGAGGGAAGCGCGAAGCAAAAAAACCGGCTGCAGATTCTGGTCTGCAGCCGGTTTTTTTATGCATCGAACCTGCGTAAAGGCTTATTGCTGCCTGATCCACGTTTGCGAGCGTCCGAGCAGCGAAACGCCAATGTATCCGCGTACCACGAGCTTCTGGCCGTCCTCGTCCAGATGCATCCTGCACTTATAAAGCTTGCCGTTTTCCGGGTCGAGAATCCGCCCGCCATCCCACGCGTCGCCATCCGGTTTCATGCCTTCGATGATCGTCATGCCCTTCAGCAATTGATCCTTGCGTGAATCTGTACAGGCCGTGCATCGGCGAGTCGGGTCGTTGTTGTTGCCGATCCCCTCCAGAATTTTCCCGGAAAGCGTGCCGTCGCTATCCTGCACGATTTGAACGACGGCTTTGGGCTGGCCGGTTTTATCGTCGATGGTCTGCCAGAGTCCAGCCGGCGACGCAGCCTGCGCAAGCGTGCTCGCGGCCGAAGCGAGCAGGGCGCTCGCTACCAGGATGTGTCTGAATTGCCGCTGCGCGCGCTGGGTCATACTCGTCATGCTTCCTCCTGGAGGTGAAACGTCTCTTGATTGTATTTACCGATGTTGGGCGGACAGAATACGTCAAAGCATCAAGGACGTTTGATAGGATTTCCTCTAGTAGGTTCGTGGCGGGCAGGCATGGCTATCGCGCAACCAAGCGGGTTTTGGTCAATTGAACTGGTAGGAGAACGTCGCGTTCACGCGCGGGCTGCGCGAACCGTTGCCTTCCACCGGGGCATCGCCAACAGGCTTCGCAAGGGATAAATCCAGGCTGTAGTACTTTGCATCCGACACGCGAAAACCCACGCCGACCGACGCCAGCCTGCCTGGCTTCGCGGCGCCGCCGTGCAGGTAGACGTGAGCCGTATCGACGGAAACGTAGGGCGTGAAAGTCTTCATGAACGCAAGCCCGATGGCGAACGGCCGGTTCACTTCCGCCGAAGCACCCCAGCCCGAGTCGCCCGATACCTCGCCCGGCTGGTAGCCAAGCGCAAAGCGTTGTCCGCCAAACGCAATCTGCTCCGATGTCGGTAACGAATCCGGACTGTACTGTCCGGTCGCGGCGATCGTCGTGCCGATCTTGTACGGCCATTCGTTGGCTTGCGAGATCGTGGCTCCGGTGCGCACGAAGGTGAGCGAGACCGGGTTGGCCGTGACCACGCCGGGAATGTTGGTTTCGGCGGTCTTCGATGCACCCAGTACGTTCAACGCTTTCGCCACGTTGATACTCGCACGCCGCACGGTGCCGGTATCCGTGCCGGTGTAGTCGAGCTGCAGCGTCGTTACACGAACCTGCGAACGCTGGCCGAGCTGTGCGCCCGTGATGGTGTTCTTGAAACGGTCCTCATCATGGGAAGCATAGGCGCCGGCCGTACCAGTCAGGCTGCGCGTATTGCTCAAAATGAACGGATACGACACCGACAACCCGGCCTTGTCGTTCACCACAGTGCGTTCAACGAAGGCAGGTAAGCCCGGGTTATCGACAGGATGACCGTAGTAATGCGAAGCATCGGCACGGGCGGTGAAGCCATCGGTTCCAATCGGCAATGCGCCGTTGATCGCGAAGTAGGTTTGATCGTTGCGGCCCTTTGGCAGCAACGCCGAAACGCCGACCGTTTCGCCCTGACCCAGCACGCTGTTTTCGGTCGCGCTCACGATGCCTTGCAAGCCTGGGTGATTCAGATCGATACCCGTCGCGAAGTTGAACGGTTTGCGCTCGACATCGAGTTCGAGCAGGGTTGCGCCGTCCGTGGTCTGCGGGGGCGCGACCGTCGCCGCGATCTTCACGCCGGGCGTCAAGCCGAGCACGTTGACGTAGCGCTCGAAGGTATCCTGCTTCAATGGGCGATCGGCGCGAATCCGGTCGGCGACCGCACGAATGCGCTTTTCGGCGCTGCCGGGCTCGCCTTTGATCTTGATGTCGGCGACATAGCCTTCCACTACGGTGATGCGCACGATGCCGTTGTCGAAGGTTTGCGCGGGCACGAAGGCGAAAGAGAGTGCGTAGCCGCGTTCCTTGTAGAGCGCGGTCACGCCGTTCGCGGTTTCCATCAATTCGCCGATGGTGACGTCGTGGCCGACGAGCGGCGCGAAGCGTTGGGCGATCTCATCGAAGGGAACGGTTTTTACACCTTCGATCTGGATCTTCTGCGGCGTCAGATGGCGTGCAAGCAATTCCTGTATTTGAGGCGTTTGCGTCTGGACATCGACAGTGACGGGCGGCGGTTTTTGTGGCGCGTTCACTTGCGGCAGTGCATCGAGCGGATTGCCCGCCACCGATGGACGCGCGACCTGCCCGCTGGTCTGCGCCTGGGCGGCGTGCGCCGTCACCGCCGCGGCCAGCAGCGTCCATTTCCATTCCTTGATCTTCACGGTACGGCCCTCGTTGGCTTTTTTTCGTGCGAACTGCGAGAAGACTTATGGATCGAAGAGATCCGGCGTCTTGCCGCGTTCGTCATCGTTTGCTGCTGATGCAATTGCAACGTTCTGTATTACGGCTCTTGGCGCTTTAACTTCTGTTTTATCTGCTTTGCTGACGATATACATCAGAGCAGCGGGCGGGTATCTTCTCGTCGTTCTTGTGTCCGGCGCGCGCCGTCTGGCCGGACGGGTTGCATCGAGAGACCGTGCTTTGTCCAGCTTGGATGAGACGGGGCATGGAGGAACGTATGGACACCTACCTTTTCGCCACGGACCGCTCGCTGGGAAAGGCGATTGTCCGTGGCTCGCGCGAAGCGTCCGCAGCTTATTTGTTGTGTGCGCCGAGCAATCCGCCCAGCAGCGTAGTCACACCGCCCACCGGATTGGCTGGCGAGCTCCCCGATGTCGTGCCCGGAGCGCTCGATAGACCCACGCCGACCCCCACGCCTACGCCCGCAGTGGTTGTCCGTGTGCCCGCACGCAACGCGCCCGTCACGCCACCGACAAGACCCGTCACCGGCGCGAGCAGGTTGCCTGGCGCAGCCGATCCGTTGCCCGAAGTCGCGCTTGTCAGGGCGCTTGTGGCTCCGCCCGCGGCACTTGCCACTGGCGTAGCGACGCCTGTGGCAACCGTGCCAACGGTGTTCGTCAAGCTGCCGACGAGACCCGTGACGGGAGCCAACGCGCCTGCTGCACCGCCGCCACCCGCACCACCCGCATTAGCCACATTACCCAGGCCGCTGCTTACGCCGCTTACGAGCGATGCAACCGGTGCAAGCGGTCCCGCCGCTCCCGATGTGGCGCCAAGACTCGCCACCGTGGCCGTCAGTCCTCCAACAAGGCCGCTCACCGGAGCCAGCGGACTTCCCACGCCGCCCGCGCCGCCGACTGTGCCCGTCAGGCCCGACAGGATACCGTTGACCGGTGACAGCGGGTTCGAACCCGGCGTGCCGTGGACGAGACCGCCGGCCGACGCTAGCGTCGTTCCGGTACTGGACACCACGCCACCCAGGCCGCTGGCAAGCGGATTGTTCCCCGTCGATGCCATCGCCTGACCTGCCGAATTCAGCGTACCGCCAAGCGTGGTGAGCACATTGTTGACCGGCGCGCCGAGACCCGTGGCCGAGCCGACTGTTTGCGTGAGCGAACCGGCCATCGTGGTGATCGGGGTGATCAGCGTGCTGACACCTTGCGTGACCTGGCTGACAGCGCCGGTCGACAATGTAGTGCCGAGTGCGCCACCGAGCTGCGTGACAGCGCCGCCCACGCCGCTCACCAAGTTGCCGGCTGGCGTTGTTATTGGTGCGAGCGGGGACAATGGGCCGGCGCCGATGCTCGTTACCAGATCGCCTGCACTCGTGACCGCGGCGCCCGTCTGCTGAACGACGTTGCCGGTGCTGGCGAGCGTCGTGCCGACCGGATTCGCGCTTGATCCTATCTGACCGAGACCTTGCGATACGCCGGCGCCGAGTGCGCCCACCGCGCCACCAAGATTCGATACAACATTGCCAGACGCTTGAGTCGTGGAGGGGTTTATGCCCGGAACGTTGGCGTTGCCCACGACGGAGCCGAGACCGGACACTGTATTGCCCACCGCCGATACCAGGTTGCCTGCGTTTGCAGCGACGCCCGCAACGGGTGTCACGGCCGGCGTGCCACCGCCGGTTCCGCCGCCACCTGCACCCCCGCTTGTTCCGCCACCGCCTGTTCCGCCAGCACCCGCACCGCCAGCACCCGCACCGCCGCCACCGGCGACGGTGTCGCCTCCCGATCCCGAACCGCCGCCGCCTGAACCTGAACCCCTGCCGCCGCCTGACCCCGTACCGCCGCCGGCTGAGGTGGTTCCATCGCCTCCGGTGGTCGGGATTGCCCCGGAACCTGCGCCCGTGCTGCCAAGCTGTTTGCTGGTTGAACCTGAACCGCCGCATGCGCTGAGCGTCAACGAGGCTGCAACAGCGGCGGCGAGAAGGGTGACGCGAAACGCGCCCTTGTGATTGTGTGCGGTCTTCATAACGCCCTCGGATGGTATTTAGTTTTGTGCTTTCGAACTGCCATCGTGTCATTGCAGGACGCGTGCCATTTTTAATGGACGGGTGCAAGATGCTTTGAAGATTGCTGGGGTTAATCAGACAGCGCAAGGCGTGGTCTGGCTTTGGCGGCAGACAAGCAGAGTTTGCGGAGATATGTCGTGTTCGCAATGAGCGCTCACGTAACGTAACGCGTACTCCATGCCGTTACGAACAAGCGGGTAACACCGGTTGTTGAGAATGCTGAAAGCAGCTTCTTCAAGCGTGTCGTTTTTCCTAGAACGATTGCACTAGAAGATGCATATAAAGTCGACGCCAATTCGTCCGTTAACTAAATAGTGAGCCACGCAAAGGTTTGGACTCGAAAACATGATCGCTAAAACGCGGGGCAGGCGATGACACAGAATTTGACGATTGAAGCCAAGTCTTTGAACGGATGCGCTGTCGCTGCGCAAAGCTTACGGATCACGGGTAACAGCCGGCGAATTTATTGCGGCTTACCCGTTGATTTCGAGATAGCGTTCGGCTATAAATCGTTTCGTGGATGCATCAATTTACGTCCCGGCTGGTGGAGGCTACATCGAAAACGCACCTGGAACCTGAGAGAAGCGGCGAGTGAATCAGCGCGCAAAGACGTGCAACAAGGCACACGGATAGAGGACTGCGGGAAAGAGAGAACCCGTTGACTTCGAGTCCACGAAAATGCCGGATCATTTGTCGAAATGACCATTAAAAAATATCCGAGGGAAGCATCATGTTTAATCACATCAGACTCTTCATCAAAGACGAACGCGGCGTCACCGCAATCGAATACGGCCTTATAGCGGGTATTATCGCGGTCGCCATTGTCGCGGCGGTAACCGCGCTCGGCGCAAATCTCACGGCAACTTTTGCATATATCGGCGGAATGCTGCCTCATTGAAGCAGGCTTCGGGTAGCCGATTGTGAGGCATCACTTCCTGCTCACATGACGGTTCTCACAGATACCGGCACTTCGCCCGTATCCGCGGGATTCCGTTTGTAATTGCAATTGCGCACATTACATATCTCCGGACGGCTGTCCGTTAGAACTGCTGCTCGTTAGTTTATTGATTCGCTCAAAAAGCAATCAATAAGGAACGCGTTCGCCTCGTGGAAGTGAGTTGATATCGTGATTAACGCCGCATTATTTATTTGCTGGTCGCTTGCGGTCGTTATATTCGATTGCGGGTTACGCCGAATACCCAACTGGCTTGTCATTGCGGGCCTCGCATGCGCCTGCGCGCTTGCGGCAAGCGGTTATTCTCCGTTTCACACGGACCTGGCCGATGCCGGACTCGGACTGGCGGCTGGATTCTTCGCGCTAATTCCTTTTTATGTGCTGGGCGTGATGGGCGCGGCCGACGTCAAGGTCTTCGCCGTGCTCGGTGCATGGTGCGGCGTGCGCGCATTGCCCTGGCTATGGATTGCCGCAAGCCTGGCTGCGGGTGTTTACGCGCTCTGGCTGATTGCGTCGTCGATGACCACGCACAATCGCAATACCTCACCTCAAGGGTCTCAAGCACCTTTGCGTTTCGTGACGTTCGTCATTGGCGGTCGCCGGACGACGCCCTACGCCGCAATGCTTGCGCTGGCCGCAATCGGAAGCTTTGCAATCAATGCGTTCGGAGTTGCACGGTGATCCCGCTCAAGATCAGTCGTCACGTCCGTGTTGCCGGGTGCGCGCACCGGCACAAGCCGCCGTTCGGGAATCAGCGCGGCAGTACAGCGGTGGAGTTCGCCATCGTATTCCCGGTTTTTTTCCTAATTTTCTACGCGATCGTCACATACAGCCTGATCTTCGTCGCGCAGCAGTCGCTCACGCTTGCAGCGTCGGAAGGGGCGCGCGCCGCGCTGAAGTTCCAGCCCAATGCGAACAGTGCGGCAAGCGCGCTCGCACTGCGCGCAAGCGCCGCCTGTTCCACGGCGACAGGACTCCTCAACTGGCTCGCGGCGACCACGCCATGCACGGCGACCTACGCGCCCTGTACGTTCGATGCATCGATGCAATGTGTCAACGTGGCGCTCAACTACAACTACGCGAGCCGGCCGTTGGTGCCCGTATTGCCGCTGATCGGACTACCTACCCCGGCAACGCTCAATGCGAGCGCCATGGTGCAACTGAACCCGGAGAACCTGTTTTGAGCGTCTCCTGATCTCGAAACGACCCATCACATATGGCCAATATCACGCGTATCCTCGCGGGCGGTCTGCTCGGACTTGCGGTGCTGCTCGGCATTTTCGCCTGGTCGCTCTCGCGCCGCGCACCGGCTCCCGTGCCAGCCGTCACGCAAGGGCAGGCGGGTTTCCCCGTCGTGATCGCCGCGCGGGATCTGCCTGCGGGCAAGCCTATCGAAGCGGATGCGTTGACCTTGCGGATGGCTGCGTTGCGAGGAGCAGGCGAGTTCGGCGACGCCGCCGCGTTGATCGGCCGCGTGCCGCTCATTCCGATTGCCGCCCACACAGCGCTTGCCGAAGCAAACCTTTCCACCGGACTCGCGGATACCATCGCACCCGGCGAACGGGCGGTCGCGGTGCGGGTCGATGAGGGCAACGCCGTGGGCAATCGCGTGCGGCCGGGCAATTTCGTCGATGTCTTCTTCATGCTCAAACGCGATATGGGCGGGGGCCCCGGCGCGCAGGCCGAGGTGTCGGCCACGCAGGCGCGGCTGTTGTTGTCGAGGGTCCGCGTGCTGAGTTTCGGCGACGCCACGCTGCCTGGTACGGCGGACAGCAGCGATGCGGCGGCGAACGCCACACGCGGGGCGAATACTGGAGCGGGCCCACGAACTGCGGTGCTCGCTGTGCGCACGACCGATATTGATGCCTTGACGCTCGCTGAAGGCGCCGGCCGTCTCGTGCTGGCGCTGCGCAATCCCACCGATAACGACATCACGGAACCGGTTGCCATGGCGCCACTGCTGAAATCGATCAGGATTGCCAATGAAACACGGGAAAGCGGGGCGGCGGGACTGTCGCTACAGATGCTGGCGGGGGCGGCAGGGACCCAACCGGGAAGACAGCAGCCGATCGCTCCACGATCATTGCCCAACCCGTCTGTTTCCAGAGTGCCGAAGGTTCAGGCGGCATCGAATGATCTGGAAGTGATTCGTGGATCGCGGAGGGAAAAGCTGACTTACTAATACCGCGCGCACGTCGTGCCAGAGGAAGTTCGGGCCATGCCACCGTGTGGCAACAACGCAGAATGCAGTCCATATATCAAATGAAGAAAACCAGGGATTCTGTTCGGGGACGGGTTGGATACCGCGTGCGGCGAGTGTTGTTTGCCATGCTGGCCCATCTATGCGTCTGCGCGTGCACCGACGTCGCGAACGCGAAAACCGTTCATGGCCCGGGTAACGGGTCTGGGCCGGAATCGGACCGGCTGGAAATCGCGGTCGGCGCGCAACGGCAGATAGCGCCTGGGCGCGCGTTGCAGCGGGTCGCGGTGGGGGATCCCAGCGTCGCCGATGTCCTTTGGCTCAAAAACAGCAGTGGAGGCGTCAGCGGCTTGTTGCTGATTGGAAAAAGCGCGGGCCGCACCGACGTGTTGCTGTGGGAAAAGGGCCGCGCACAACCGCGTACCTATACGATCCATGTCACCACGCAAGCTGCACGCGAGTTGCTCGGCGCCGGCACACCCACGGTCGATGTGCTTGGACGCACGGCCGCGGTTACCGGGTCGGCGGCGAACGTGGAGTCGCATCAGCGCGCACTCGCGGTAGCGCGTGACGCGCTCGGCAAGACCACGGCCGACGCGGACGACACAGCGGGTTCCAGCTCGAAAGGAGACGCCGGAAAACAGGACGGCGGATCGGCCAATGGAATCACGAGCGCAAGCGTCCTGGATGTATCCACGGTAGCGGTGAGCCCCGTGGTCCAGGTCGACGTGAAGGTGGTCGAGTTCAGCAAGTCCGTGCTCAAGGAGGCGGGCTTCAACCTTTTCAAGCAAAACAATGCGTTCGCATTCGGGACCTTCTCGCCTTCGTCGCTGACGTCTTACACAGGCGGCGCGACCACGAACCTGCAGGTTCAGTCCACGTCGCCGATCAGCAGTGCTTTCAATCTGATCGTGAACCTCGGGTCGCGCGGCATCTTCGCCAACCTGAGCTTGCTCGAGTCGAACAA
The DNA here is from genome assembly GCF_001544455.2 of Caballeronia sordidicola. Lineage (GTDB taxonomy): Bacteria > Pseudomonadota > Gammaproteobacteria > Burkholderiales > Burkholderiaceae > Caballeronia > Caballeronia sordidicola. The sequence goes on along the minus strand of NZ_FCOC02000005.1, from coordinate 142,120 downwards.
TCTGGCGCGCGTGCTGGCCGAGCCGACGCTCGTTGCGCTGTCCGGACAGAGCGCCAGCTTCCTTGCCGGCGGCGAAATTCCGGTGCCGGTGCCGCAGTCGCTGGGCACGATCAGTATCGTGTACAAGCCTTACGGGATTGGCTTGACGGTGACGCCGACAGTGCTCGGGCCGCAGCGCATTGCGCTAAAGGTCGCGCCTGAAGCGAGCCAGCTCGACTTCCAGCACGCGCTGACCATCAACGGTATTTCGGTGCCCGCGATTACCACGCGGCGCGCGGATACGACGGTCGAACTCGGCGATGGCGAGAGCTACGTAATCGGCGGCCTGATCGACCGCGAGACGATGTCGAACGTGGACAAGGTGCCGATGCTCGGCGATCTGCCGATCATCGGCGCGTTCTTCAAGACCTTGCAATACACGCAGAATGATCGCGAACTGGTGATCGTCGTCACACCGCATCTGGTCTCGCCGATCGCCAAAGGTGCGGCGTTGCCCGGTACGCCGGGCGAGCAGGCGGAGCAGCGCGATGGACCCGTATGGCGTTCGTTCCTGGGGGGCGTCGCGTCGAGCGATACGGCGCCGGGGTTTTCGAAATGATGAGCAACGGCAACGCGGGTGCACTGTGCCCGCCGCGCGCTGGCATGCGAGGAGATTCGGGCGATGAACGCGAGAGCTCTTTCCTTGACTGACCTGGAAACGCACGCGCCGCGAATGCGATTCCCTTGCGTCTGTGCAGATGCGGGACGACGCGCATGGCTCGCCCGCGCACTCCGGACGCTGGGTCAGATCGAACCTGCGCCGTTCGATCCGGTTGCGCTCGTGCCGAAGATTGCAGCGCTCGGCGCCAAGCTCGTGTTTATCGACTTCGGCCATGCGCCGCTCGAAGCACCGCAGGCAAGCGTTGAGAGCGCCACGGCAATGGCCGCCGCCGTGCGCGATGCATTCCCCGGATTCATCATCGTCGCGCTCGGGTCGTTGCAGCATTCGGACAGCGCGATTGCGGCATTGCGTGCCGGCGTGCGGGATTTTATCGATGTGGAGGGCAATCCTGAAGAAGCAGTACGGATCACGAAACAGTTGCTTGAGCAAGCGAGCCTTTCGACGCAAGCGCGACGCGCGCCCAATCGTCACGGCAAGATCACGGTGCTGCTCGGCGCACGCATTGGCGTTGGCGTGAGCACACTGGCCGCGAATCTCGCGGTCAGGCTGCAAAAGCGCGGTAACGCGGCTTCGCGGACGGCGGCATTGATCGACCTCGGCATTCCGGCCGCCGACAGTCTGGTTCTACTCGATACACACAGCGAGTTCAATTTCGTCGATGCCGTGCGCAATCTTCGCCGCTTCGATCAGACCTTCGTGCATACGGCGTTCGGCCGGCACACGAGCGGGCTTGCGCTGACCACGCTGCCGTCCGACCTCACGTTCATGCGCGAGGTCTCGTATGCGTCGGCGGTGAGTCTGCTGAACCGGTTGCGGACCTTTTTCGATCATCAGCTTGTAGACCTCGGCGGTTTCACGAACCTCGAATTCGTCAGCCAGATGGTGCGCGCAGCGGATGACGCGTGGCTCGTCTGCGATCCGAACGTGGCGTCGGCGGTATCGGCTGTGGAATTGCTCGAAGGCTTGCGCGAGCATGACATGCAGGCCGATACGCCGTCAAAGCTGAATCTGGTCGTGAACAAGTTCGACGACACGTTGCACTTCGGCGCGGGGCAGATTGCCGCGCGGCTCGGGTTGCCTTTGCTCGCAGTGCTTCCGGCGCGCGCGCAGGCGCTCGGGCGAGCCGTGAACCAGGGCAAGTTGCTCGCGGATATGGCCTTGCGCGATCCGTATGTACGCGCGCTCGATGCGCTGCTCGTGCGGCTTGGCAACGGTAACGCACCGGACGCGAGCGCATCGGGACCTGCGCCGGAGGACACAGTGCCCATTGCTTCCGCCGATGCGCAGAAGGGCGTCAAGCGGCTTCTTTCCACTTTCATAAAGCGGTCATAGACGATGGAAAAAGACATCGAATTCGCCGACGACGCCACTTCGTTTGCGCAGACGCAGCAGTTCCAGGACATCAAGAACGCGGCGCACGAGCATTTGCTCACGCGGATCGAGGAACTCGGCGCGGAATTCGGGCGATGGTCGCGTCAGGCGATCCAGCAATTCGTCGACCTGGAAATGGACGGTTTCGTGCGCTTGCGGCGCATCCCGCTGAACGAACGTGAAGTGCGTCTGGTCGCCGAGGCATTGACCAAGGAACTGGCGGGTTTCGGGCCGATCGAGGACCTGCTTGCCGACCCGGCCGTTGAAGACATCCTGATCAACGGCTTCGACGATGTTTATGTTTCACGTCACGGCATGCTCGCGAAGATACCGGTGCGCTTCGCCGACAACGCGCATTTGCTGCGCATCGTACGGCGCATTCTGGCGCCTGTCGGACGGCGGCTGGACGAATCGAATCCCATGGTCGACGCGCGCCTGCCGGATGGCGGCCGCCTCAACGTGGTGATCGAACCACTGTCGCTGGATGGACCGGTCGTATCGATACGGAAGTTTCGCCGCGATCCTTTACGCCCCGACGATTTGCTCGCCAACGGTACGTTCAGCCAGGAGATCTGCACGTTGCTCGACGCAGCGGTTGCGGCGCGCTGCAACGTACTGGTGTCCGGCGGAACGAGTTCAGGCAAGACATCCTTGCTCAATGCGCTCGCGTTCTTTATTCCGGAACACGAGCGCGTAGTGACGATCGAGGATACGGCGGAACTCTCGCTCAATCATCCGCATGTGGTGCGGCTGGAAAGCCGGCCTGGCGGCTTTGACGGCGCAGGCGTCGTGTCGATTCGCGACCTCCTGCGCAACACTTTGCGCATGCGTCCGGACAGGATCATCGTGGGCGAAGTTCGCGGTGGAGAAGTGCTCGAAATGCTGCAGGCGATGAACACGGGCCACGATGGTTCCATGGGCACCGTACATGCGAGTTCAGCGCGCGAATGTCTATACCGGCTGGAGATGCTGGCGGGGTTCGCCGGCTTCCAAGGGACGGAGTCGAGCTTGCGCCGTCAGATCGCGAACGCAATCGATTTCATCGTTCAGATCGGCCGGCTGTCGAATGGGCGACGCAGAATCCTGTCCGTGACGGAGGTGACGGGTCTCTCGGACAACATCGTCGCGACTCAGGAGCTATACCGATACGAACCCGTCTTGCTCGAAGGCGGCGAGGAGCAGGACAACTGGGTGTCGCTCGGCATTCATCCGAGTTCGCCGAAGCTGGCGAAGTATCGGCAAGCACTCGGCGGCGACATGCGCGAGCGCGAGGTATTCAACAACGATTTCGGCATTGGCTTCGGACGCCCGCGCGGGGGATTCAATGTCTAGCGCGGTCGCCATCGCCTTGATCGCCGCGTTGATCTGCACTGCGCTCGCGCTGCTGCTGTGGCAACGCGCCGAAGACACGCGCAACCGCACCATGACGGATCGGTTTGTCGGCCGGCGTGTCACGGCGGCGCACGGATCGGCCCCGGCGGAGAGCGCAACGCGTGGCGATGCGGCACACGTGCAGCGGCCGCGCGTCGACGCGCCTTCAACGATGCTGTCCCGCAGCCCGCCTCACGGCGTTCGCGAGTATCTGCGCAATCGGCGCGACCGGATGATGCACGCGTCAAGCAACCTGATGCGCCGCGCGGGCATTGCCAATCCGCGCGCGCTGTTACTGAGCGTGGGCACGTTGATTCTTGCAGTCGCCATGGCGATTGGCGCAAGGACACATTGGCTCGTGGGCGTGGGGTTCATCGTCTTCGGCGCACTCTGTCTTTATGCAGCGCTCTCATGGCGCGCGCAGAAACGCTATCAGCGTATTACACGGCAGTTGCCCGTTTTCCTCGATGGCATCGTGCGCCTGATCATCATCGGCAACAGCGTGCCGGCGGCATTCCAGGCCGCGCTCGCGACGACCGATGCGCCCTTGCGCGAGTGTCTCGATCGTGTGTCGCGCATGTTGCGCTCGGGCGTGGAAATCGATGCCGCGCTGAAGCATGTGTCGCAAATGTACCGGATCAGCGAACTGGAATTGATCGGCTCGGTGCTTCGCATATCGGTGCGTTATGGCGGCCGGTCCGACGTCATGCTCGATCGCATGGCCGGACTCATGCGCGACATGGAACAAGCCGAGCGCGAGTTGATTGCGCTTACAACCGAGACACGTTTGTCCTCGTGGGTGCTGGGCTTGCTGCCCGTTCTGGTAGGCGGTTTCGTGACTATCTCCAATCCGCGTTACTTCGCCGCGATGTGGGCCGACCCGCTCGGTCAACGCCTGGTATTCGTGGCGGCCGGTCTGCAGGCGCTCGGCGTTTTCCTGCTCTACTCGCTTGCCCGGTTGAAGGACTGAGCATGGATGTCGACACGCTATTTGCTGTGGCGCTGACGCTTGCATCCGCCGGATGCGCAGCGCTGGGGGCGCTTCTTTTCGCAGGTCTTGGCGCGAGACGTCGAGGCGTACGTACGCTCGATCACGCGCTTGATCAGCGTGCGGCACGCGCGGCTGCCGCTGCACGCGCCGCCATGCCAGAACCGATAGAAAGAAAGGATTCCAAAATATCGGAAGAAAGGAAAGATTCCAGGTCCACGCATTTGTCGCGCTTTGCCGATGCCTTCAATCGTAACGCTGCACGATGGCTGGATACGTCACTGGGAAAAACCGTTGTCGCGGACGAAGATCGCCGCATGCTGGAACGCTGTGGTTTTCTCGATGTCAGGGCGCGTGCGCGTTTCTTGGCGGCGCGCATCGGCTGCGCTGCGCTGTCGCCACTGCTGGTATTCGTTTGGCGCAGCGGTGAGCCACACCTTGCGATATGGGTGTTCTGTGCCTTTGCCGCCGGTTTCATGTCGCCGAAGTGGCTTTTGCAGAGGCGCGCGAAAGCGCGTCAGCGAGCGGTCGCGAGGGAGTTGCCCATGTTCGTCGACCTGTTGCGCCTGCTTCAGGGCGTGGGCTTGTCCCTCGATCAAACCCTGCAGGTCATGACCAGTGATTTTTCGACCGTGCTCCCCGTGATGTCCGGGGAACTGGCACTAGCGCAGCGGCAATTCAATACTGGGCGCACGCGTGAGCAGTCGTTGCACCGTCTTTCGAGCAGTTATGAAAACGACGACCTGACGGCGGTGATGCGTCTCGTGATCCAGGTGGACAAACACGGCGGCGCCGTGCAAGAACCGCTGCGCCAGTTTGGCGACCGGTTGCGCGAATCGCGCCGCGCGACGCTGCGTGAACGGATCGGCGCGCTCACCGTAAAGATGACCGGCGTGATGGTGCTGACATTGCTGCCAGCGCTTTTGATCGTGACGGCGGGGCCGGGGTTTATCGCCGTGTTTCATTCGCTGTCTTCCATGCACAAATGATATAGACGAAATGTTCGAGAGAGCCATGTCATGAAAACGACCGCAATCGAGCCGCGTGTGCGCGCTTTGACCCTGATCGCCGCCTGCGTTGCGTTGACCGCGCTGGCCGGCTGTGCATCGAAGATGGAGAGCGGCTATGGCGTAGGCATCCAGGCCGAGCGCGAGGCTGCGTTGCGCCAGTTGCAGCAGAAAGCGGACGCGCCCGATTCGCCCGGCATGTATCTCGCGCTGATCGACCGTATGCAGTCGCAGGGCTTGTTCTACGCGTCGCTCGCCCATATCGATGCCTATGAAAAGCAATATGGATCCACGCCCGATACGGTCTTGCTGCGCGCCGACGCATTGCGTCAGACAGACCAGGCGCAGGCGAGCGCGGCTGCTTATATGAAGCTCATGGACACACCGCTGGCGGCGCGTGGGTATCGTGGGATCGGGCTGCTTGCCGGAAGCGCGGGCGATTTCGCCAAGGCATCTGAATCGTTCGATACTGCTTCGCGCCTCCAGCCCACGGACGCGCTTACGCTGTCCGACCTCGCATACGCCCGCTTGCGTCTGGGCGATATCGCCGGGGCCCGCGTGCCGCTCATGAAGGCTGCGGAACTCGCGCAAGGCAACCTCAAGATCCTGAGCAACGTTGCGCTGTTTCTGCTGGTCGACGGGCAATCAGCCGCGGCGCAAGGACTGATTGCGCAGCAAAAATTCTCGCCGGAAGTCCAGCAGGCGATCCGTACGGACGCGCAGCGAATCAACGCCGCTGCCGGGCAAGCCTCGCGCGCGCGAGCCGCGACCGTTGCCGCCGCGACGACCGAGCGAGCGTACGTACCCGTGTCGCGCGCGCACCAGACCGTCGAATCGCTGCTTAACGCGCAATTGCCGCTAACCCAAACATTAGGTAATGAGGTATCCGAACGACCCGTTAAGCAAGCGCAAATGGTTGCGCGATAAGGAGAAAGCTATGAGAAAGATCCGGGCGCTGCGGTGCAGCGCGGTCACGTTTGCATGGGTGGTGTTCAGCGTGCTGCCGGTCGCGTCGCGCGTTTGCGCGCAAACCCAGTTGCAGGAGCAGACACCGTTGACGACCCAATCACAGCCTGAAATTCAGGCACAAGCACAGCCAAGGCATGCAACAGCGGTGCCATTGCCGGCAACGCGCATAGGCGACTCGACCATTGCGTGGCTGGCAATCCAGCGCGACGGCCGTGTCGCCGCGCCTGCGCAACCGATGCTTGGCGCTGAAGCCGATGCGGCGTACCGGCGTTACCTCAAGTCCTTCGATCATCCGATTCCGGAGCATCTCGATTCGTCGGTGGGTACGGTGGGTGGCGGGTCCAGTGGTTCTAGCGGGACTGGAGCGCAGTACTGAGATGCGCCGTGTATCGATGGCACCTGTTGACCGGACATTGCGCGGACGCACGCGCGAGCGCGGGGTTGCGAGCGTGCTCGCCGCGATCTGGCTGGTCGTGGCGGTCGCGGCGCTGGGTGCGATCGATGTCGGCAATGTGTTCTTTCAGCAGCGCGCATTGCAAAGCGTGGCGGATCTTGCAGCGAGCGCAGGGGCGCAAGTAATCGATGATGCGTGTTCCCGTGCACCCACGACCGCGGCTGGCAGTGCCGGCGTGAACGGTTTCGTGGCCTCGGGATCGGGCAACACCATTACCACGGTATGCGGCCGCTGGGATCCAACCCGGTACGGCGGCCCGAAATTCTTTGCGGGCGCGGCGACGCCCGTCAACGCAGTGCAGGTGACAGTGACCAGGCAAGTACCGTATTTCTTTCTGGGCCCCGGGCGCGTGCTCACGGCGACCGCGCTTGCGCAGGCCGTGAACGTGGGCGCGTTCAGTATTGGAACGACGACCGCAAGTGTCGATCCGGCCGTGATTACCGCACTGCTGAACGCCATGCTGGGGACGAATATCAATGCGTTGCAGATATCGGCGCTGGGATATGCGGGACTCGCGCAATCGCGCATCGAGATCGGCGATCTGGTCGCCGCGGCGGGTGTCGGGAGCGTGGATCAGTTGCTCGCGATGAATCTCACTGCGGCGCAACTCGCACGGCTGATGCTCACGGCGCTGCAGAACACGCATGTGGTGAACGCGAATCTGTCGGCGGCGCTGGGTGCGCTGCAGACTGTCGTCAACGCGAATATCCCCGGTTCGGCCAAATTGGCGCTGGGCGCGGTGAACGGCGCAGCGGGCTTGCTGCAGGTTGGTCTCGCCGATACACAATCCGCCTTGCACGCGACCATCAGTCCGTTCGACGCATTGATGGTCGCGGCCGAGGTTGCGCAAGCGGGAAAGTCGGCGGCGAATGTGGCGACGGGTCTCAACCTGGGCGTTGCCAGCGCCACGCTGCAGATCCAGGTGATCCAGCCGCCAGTGCTGGCTGTGGGCGAGGCGGGGACAACGCCGTCGGGCGCATGGCGCACGGTCGCGCGGTCGGCGCAGGTCAGGGCGTTTATCAATGTCAGTCTTGGTCCCGCATCGGGTTATCTGGTAAGCCTGCCGATCTATCTGGAAGTGGCGCCCGGAACCGCTTGGTTGCAGTCGACGCGGTGCGCATCGACCGCGGCGGCGAGCAACAGCGTGGTCGGTGTTCAGCCAGGCATTGCCAATATATGCGTGGGCGATGCGCCTGCCAACATGTCCGCGTCCGCGCCATTTAGTTGTACGTCGCCGGCAACACTCGTGAACGCGCTGCCGCTCCTGACCATCACCACAGGCGCGGCGATTCCCGCCGTCGTCCCCGCTGGGAGCGCGTCGACATTGACGTTCGATGGAATCGTCGGGAATGCAGACGATTACCAGACCGTGAATTCGAACAACGCGGGTCATGTATTGGGCTACGCGCTTTCCTCGCTGGCGGCAACGATTTCCAGGAACGGCTTGACGCCGAATCTGCTAGGCCTCATCCCGCTTCCCATCGGCACGTTGTTGGGAAGCGTGCTCGGTGTGGTGCTCAACCTGCTGATGCCCGTTCTCAACGCGCTCGACCTGATCCTCGTGCCTGTGCTCCAGCTATTGGGCGCGCAGATCGGCGCGAGCACCATTCACGGCCTGCCGCCCGTATGCGGTCAATCGCAATTGCGGTACTGATGCCGCATCATCTGCATCAAAGCGACGAGACGCCACGCCATGAGATTCGATCAATGAGACCAGCAGCAAAAATCGACAACCTCGATATCTATGTATGGGAAGGCAAGGCGGACATCGTCGAGCAAGTGGTGCGCTGCATGTCGAGTTTCGAAGTCGATGTGATTCGTGCCGATAGCATGTCGATCGCTTCGAGTCAGGGTTCGGAGCGCCAGTCGATCGCCATCGTAAGCGTGAGCGTGATCGATACGGGCGCGTTTGCGTTGCGCGATTGGGAAGCGCATCGCGGCATGCCCGTCATCTGGGTCGGCGCCGCGCCGCGGGAACGCGACGCAGCCGTTTTCCCCATTGATTACTCGCATATTCTGCCGCTCGATTTCACTGGCGCGGAATTGCGCCGCATGGTGGCGAAGCTCGCACAACAACTTCGCGCACACGGTGAAGAGATCCCGGAATCAAGCGCGTTGATCGCCAACGCCGAGTGCATGCAGAGCTTGCTGCGCGAAGTGGAAACCTTCGCCGACTGCGATACCAGCGTACTCGTGCATGGCGAAACGGGTGTTGGCAAGGAACGCATTGCACAGATGCTGCACGCGCTTCATTCGCGTTATTCGGGAGGGCCGTTCGTGCCTGTGAATTGCGGCGCGATTCCCGACGGTCTATTCGAGTCGCTCTTCTTCGGCCACACGAAGGGATCGTTCACGGGCGCTGTGATCGCGCACAAGGGTTATTTCGAACAGGCCGATGGCGGCACGCTGTTCCTTGATGAGATCGGCGACATGCCGCTTTATCAGCAAGTCAAATTGCTGCGCGTTCTGGAAGACAGCGAGGTGACGCGCATTGGCTCGGCGATACCCGTCAAGGTGGATTTCCGGCTGGTTGCGGCAAGTCACCGGAACTTGCCGCAACTCGTGAAGGACGGGCAGTTTCGCGCGGACCTTTATTATCGGCTGGCCGTGATCGAGCTGAAGATACCGTCGCTCGAAGAACGTGGTGCGCTCGACAAGATCGCGTTGTTCAAGTCGTTCATTGCGCAGGTGGTCGGGCAGGAGAAACTCGCCGCGTTGCCCGAGCTTCCATACTGGCTCGCCGACGCGGTCGCCGACAGTTATTTCCCTGGCAACGTCCGCGAGTTGCGCAATCTCGCCGAGCGTATCGGTGTAACGGTGCGTCAGGTGGGATCCTGGGATACGGCGCGGCTGCAACGGCTGCTCGCGCTCGCCCGGACCACGCAGCCATTGCCGCCGGAACTGAACGCGCAAGTCGTCGTGGACCGCAGCAAGTGGGACATGAACGAGCGTAATCGCGTGCTTGCTGCGCTCGACGCCAACGCGTGGCGTCGTCAGGATACGGCGGGTTATCTCGGCATCAGCCGCAAGGTGCTGTGGGAGAAAATGCGCAAGTTCCAGATCTTCGATGAAGAGCCTGAAACGCGCTCCGCCGAATAATCATAGGGCGCGCGAGGTGCAATCAACGTGTCATTGCAGTGCAGCTGTCAGTGCGGCGAACGTACGTTCGTCGGTTCGCTCGAAGTGCAGCGGCGTCACCGATATCCGTCCCGACGCAACCGCCGCTGTCTCGCTGTCGGGCGCGTTCTCGCGTGCGCCGCGCTTGAATCGCAGCCAGTGATACGGCAGTCCGCGCGGATCGGTCTGGGGCAATACATCGATACCTTCCACCAGGCCCTCGCCTTGCCGCGTTGGCGTAAGCGGACCGGCAGCCGAGGCCTCCACATCCGGAAAGTTCACGTTGAGGCACGTGGGTGCATCGTGCGCAATCGCGGCAAGCCGACCGATCACGCCCGGCGCGAGTTCGCGCGATGTATCCCAGCGCACGTTCGCGTGATCGCTGAAGGTCTGGCTCAGCGCAATGGAAGGCAAACCGAGCAGCAAGCCCGTCATGGCTGCGCCGACTGTGCCGGAGAACATGGTTTCCACACCGAGATTCGCACCGCGATTGATACCGGAAAGCACGAGCGCAGGGCGCGCGTCCTGCATCAGATGGCGCACTGCCATCACCACGCAGTCGCCGGGTGTGCGGAGCACGCCGAAGCGGCGAGGGCCGTGCTGGCTCACGCGCAGCGGCGAATGCAGGCTGATGGAGTGTGACGTGCCGCTTTGATCGTGCTCGGGCGCGACGACCCAGACTTCGTCCGCGATTTCCGCTGCGACCGCTTCGAGCACCGCAAGGCCGGGTGCGTCGATACCGTCGTCGTTGGTCAACAGGACGCGTTGAAGGCGGGGGCGTACTGCGGATGTGAATGCGGCTGTTGCAACAGACATTGCAGATCTCCTTTTCGATTGAGGCGAACGCCGGTCAATCGATTATTCCAGAGATCACGCCAGCGGATCAGATCCGGCGTTACTTGATTCCAAGTCCGCGCAATACGGCGTTGCCGTCGGCGGTCAAACGGAACTTGGCTTCGCCGGGCGTGGGCGTCACTCTTTCCACGTAGCCGTATTCGCTGAGCGACAGGACATCGGGCGTGGCGGCCCGCACGTCGATGGGCGCGTGCAGCAACAGCAGCAGCGTCGCGATCTCGTGATGGCTCAGTAATCTCTTGATGGCTCGCACTGGAGCCGATGCGTCCCGGAGGTTCATGAAGAACTCCTTTCGATGATGCTTTTTCGTTATGCGTTCAAGCGATATGGCTGCCGCAGTCATGATGCAAGTGGGGCGAGGGTATCGACTGAGTCTTAGGCGAAACTTAAAACCGGAACAAAGCCGTGTCGCGTAATCCTTACGGCGTAATGTGGCGGCTGCCTAGAACTTGTATTCCGGGTTCTTCGGGCTGAACGTGTTGTCGTCGAAAACCATTGGCGCGATGTTCTGGAAAACGATGCTTTCAAAGATATTGCCGTCGTTATCGAAGGATTCGGCGGTGCGAAAGTATGGCCGCCTCAGGTCGAGCCCGAGCACTTCTTTCTTCGCGTAGAACTGCGGCTGGCCGAAAGGCGTTTCGTAAGTGAATGCAACCACGCGCGCGCCGTCGATGGTCTTGACTTCAATATTGTTCGCGCGCGTGACGCCAGCATCGGCAAATTTTGTGCCTTCCGCAAGGAACTGTTGCGTGATGAATTCGGTGCCGAGATCGCGAATGGAATGCCGCGATTGAGAGCGCGCGAGCGACCCGTCGAGCGCGGTCCAGAGCGTCACCACGTTGAGCAGGCCGCCGAGATGGCCGAGCATTTCGTCGGGGCGCGTGGTTTCGTCGTAGAGGATTTCCTGGCCGGCGTGATCGCCGTCGGGCAGCCATTTCGCGTAGACGCGCATCGGGTCGCGGGTGACGCGCACCAGCATGTGATCGGGCTGATCCGGCCACCTGCCGTCTATGCGCTCGCGCCGCAGCATGGTGAACTCATATGACGGATAACCGTTCGGACCGTCCTTCAGGTAACGCGGCAATGCAAGCGGATCGAGCGATTGAAACAGCGATACCAGCGCCGCGTCGTTCATTTTCGCGAGCGTGCCGGAGCGCGCGGCGCGGCTCAACCAGCGGACCTGGCGGTCGAGCGAAAGCTTGCCGACCTGCGCTGCCGCTGTTTTCGGCGGCTCGGCGGTGGCGCTGGCCGAAAGCGCGGGACCGGCGGCGGACGTAGCGGCGGAAGTGGGCAACGATGGCGTCGCGATTGCGGCGGTGCTGACTTCCGTGGCCCCGCTGGCAGGTTCCTGGGCGCGTGCTGGTCCGGGCAGGGCCACGCTCAGCGCAAACGCGCACAGCACGCTCCACGCGCATTGCGCCGCGTGATTCAGTGTGAGGCGCGAACGACGCTGTCGTGGTCGATGCATGAAATTCTCCGTGGTCCGTTCCGTTGACTCTACATGGGGTCCTGCGTCCAGCTCTCCGTTTTTGGCCGCTTTGGCGTCGCGCAGTTCACAGCGAGCGTTGCTCTAATATTTCTCCGTGTGACAACGTTTGTGAGCGCCCCGAAATTCCACGGAGTAGCACTTTATGTGCTTGGGGGTGCCGATGAACTGAAGTGGATGGTCATCGTTCGAGGATTGCGACCACGCCCTGGCCGCCCGCCGCACAGATCGAGATCAGACCACGCCTGGCCACGCCGGGTGTATCCGGTTCATCCGCGAGCAGCTTTGCCAGCGCGCCGAGAATTCGTCCGCCGGTCGCGGCAAACGGGTGGCCCGCCGCGAGCGATCCGCCGTTCACGTTCATGCGCGAACGGTCGATCGACCCAAACGGGCTGTCGAGACCCAGTTGCGTGCGACAGTATTCATCGTCTTCCCATGCCGCGAGCGTGCACAGCACCTGCGCCGCGAAAGCTTCATGGATCTCGTAGAAACTGAAATCAGCAAGTCCGAGCCCTGCGCGACCGAGCATGTGCGGGACCGCATAGGCAGGCGCCATCAGCAGGCCTTCTTTCTTATCGACGAAATCGACAGCCGCCGTTTCCGAATGCGTGAGATAGGCGAGTACCGGCAAGTTGCGCGCCGCAGCCCATTCTTCGGACGCCAGCAACACTGCCGACGCACCGTCGGTCAGCGGCGTGGAATTTCCGGCGGTGAGCGTGCCGGCGTCGCGATCGAACACGGGCTTGAGCGCAGCGAGCCGCTCTGCCGTGAGATCGGGCCGCAGGATGTTGTCGCGCGAGAGGCCCTTGTAGGGCGTCATGATGTCGTTGAAAAAGCCGCGCTCGTAGGCTGCGGCGAGTTTGCGGTGACTGTTGAGCGCCAGTTCGTCCTGCGCCTCGCGCGAGATCTTCCAGCGCTTGGCCATGAGTTCGCAGTGTTCGCCCATCGACAGACCCGTGCGCGGTTCGCTGTTTCGCGGCAGAGCGGGTTTCACGAGCATGCCAGGACGCAGTTTGAGAAGCGCGCTCGCGCGTTGCGCCGCTGATTTGCCGCGGTTCGCTTCCAGCAGGATCTTGCGCATCTTTTCATTCACGCCGATGGGCGCGTCCGAAGTCGTATCGACACCGCCTGCAATGCCTGCATCGATTTGTCCGAGCGCGATCTTGTTCGCCACCAGAATCGCGGTTTCGAGTCCTGTGCCGCACGCCTGGCTCACGTCGTAGGCGGGCGTTTCCTTGGCGAGCGTGGTCGAGAGCACGGCCTCGCGCGTGAGGTTGAAGTCGCGCGAGTGCTTCACGACCGCGCCCGCCGCGACTTCGCCCAGACGCAGGCCATGCAGGCCATACCGGTCTATCAGCCCTTGCAGCGCGAAACTCAGCATGTCCTGATTCGATGCCGCCGCATACGCCGTGTTCGAGCGCGCGAACGGAATCCGGTTGCTGCCGATGATCGCCACGCGGCGCGCGACGGGAAGGGCGCTCATGGTCATTGCAATTCCCAGTCGAAGTGGCCACGCAAGTGCAGCCTTTTGCCGGCGAGATCGCGCACTTCGAATTCGCGCGCCGTCGTTGATGAAGCCGCGGTCCAGAGCGTGGTTTCGCCGGGCAGGAAGATGGGCGATTTGAAGTCGCCGCTTATGTTCGCCGATCCAAGCTGCTTCGATGGCTGCAGCGCCGCGGCGGTGCGGCCAAGCGTCCACATGCCGTGGGCGATTGCCCGCGGAAAGCCGAACGCCTTCGCGGTGAGCGCATGAAGATGGATCGGATTGAAGTCGCCGGATGCTCGGGCGTAGTCGCGCCCGAGTTGCGCGGGCAGTTGCCAGCGCGCTTCACGCACGAGCACGGGCAATGCGTTTGTCTCCGCCGGTTCAACCACGGGCGCATGGCCCGCATGAGTTGCGGCGCCGCGCTTCAGGTACACGCTATCGGCATCCCAGACCGCTTCGCCACCGCGATAGATCCGTGTATGCAAGCTGAACGCCTGGCCTTTTTCATGCGCAACAAGCGCGCCGCTTTCCACTTCGATCCTCAGTGCTTGTCCCGCGTGCAAGGTGCGCCGCATGTGCACCGTGTTCGATATATGCACGAGGCCGATCGCGGGCCACGGAAACGCGGGATCGGTGAGCAGCATCAGATGGAGCGGAAACGCCATGACGTGCGGGAACGTGGGCGGCACGCCATGTTCGGGAATGAATCCGCACACGCGTGCATAACGGCCGATCTGTTCGGCATCGAGCGTTACATTGGGACGCACGAGCCGCAGCGGCGGCAATTGCGCGCCCGCGCCCGTCCGTTTGAAAATGCCTTGCAGCGCGCGGCCGTATAGCTTCGCCGGCGGCGGCAGCGTCGCGACGATCACCGTGCGCATGCGCGCCGTGCCTGACGCAGGCATCACGTTCATGCTCCGATCAGGCTTTGACCGCATACGCGCAGCACGTTGCCGGTTATCCCGCTGGAAGCCGGGCTGGCGAGCCACGCAATGGCCTCGGCCACGTCGACCGGCAGGCCGCCCTGGCTCATCGAATTCATGCGCCGTCCGGCCTCACGCAGCGCGAGTGGCATTTTCGCGGTCATATGGGTTTCTATAAACCCCGGCGCCACCGCATTGATCGTGATGCCTCGCGCGGCCAGCGGCTTGGCCATGCCTTGCACCCGGCCGATCACGCCGGCTTTCGATGTCGCGTAGTTGGCCTGTCCGAAATTACCCGCAATGCCGCTGATCGACGACACGCCTATGATCCGGCCGCCCATGTGCAGCACATCGCCATTGAGCAGTGCTTCGTCGATACGTTCCTGTGCGCCGAGATTCACGTCGATTACGCTGTCCCACGCGGCTTCGGTCATTTTCGCAATGGTCTTGTCGCGCGTGATGCCGGCGTTATGCACGACGATATCGATACCGCCGAGCGCCGCGAGCGTCTCTGAAATCGTGGCGGGCGCATCGGTCGCGGCAATATCCGCGACGAGCGCCGTATGCGCGCCTTGCGACGGCCAGGTGTCTTCCAGCGCGAGCATGGTCTGGTCGAGCGCGTCTTGCGCCTCGGGCACGTCGAGTCCGATCACGTGCGCGCCGCGCTCGGCCAGCACCTGCGCAATCGCCGCACCAATACCCCGCGCCGCACCCGTGACCAGAGCACGCTTGCCTGCCAGTGGCTGATTCCAGTCGGCGGGCGGCGAGGCGGGCGTTGCATCGATACGAACGACCTGTCCCGATACATACGCCGAGCGCGGCGACAGCAGGAATCGCAACGCGCCTTGCATGTCGCCGCCGGGTTCCACCTGCACGAGGTTCGACGAAATGCCGCCGCGCGCTTCCTTGCCAAGCGAGCGTGTCAGGCCTTCGAGCGCGCGCTGCGCCGTCCAGGTTCGCGGCGACGCGCAAGACTGCGGCGGCAATCCGAGCACGATGATGCGGCCACTTTTTGCAACCGACCGGATGGCGTCGTGGAAGAAGCCGAAGAGCCCATGCAATTGCGTGCTGTCGGTTATGCCGGTTGCATCGAAGATAAGCGCTTGTACGCGATCGTTCGGCGGCGCATCGGGCGCACGCGGCTCGAAGCGGCCGCTCATGGCGCCGTGCCGCGCTGCCACTTGAAGCCAGTCCAGCGCACTTTCATGCGCGACACTCGTCATGCCGATAGAACCCAGCAGCGTCATCAGCGGCTCGAAAAGCGTGGGCGACGGACCCGCGCCAATGGCCGCGATTCCACCAAATTCACTTTGGCCTTTCGCGTGCCGGCGCAGCACTTCCGGGCGCGGCAATCCGATGGATCGCGCGACGCTCGCGCCGAACGGTTTATTGACGAAGTCCAGATAGCGGTCTTTCATGACTGCCCGATGCGCGTTTGCACGCCTGTTTGAAGGATCATGCCGGGATATCCTCTGGCTCGTTCGCGAGCGCCTGATGGCGCTTCTGCAACGCATCGAGCATACCGAAATCCGCCCCGAAGTCGTCCACCTTCACGACTTCCGCGCCGTAACGCGCGTAGTCGGAGAGTACCTCAGCTTCATTCGCATCGATCAACCCGCTTGCCTCGCAGGCCGCCGCCCATGCTTTCAGCTCGATCAGGCTTTGGGGCATCGGCGGGATCTGTTTCGACCTGACCGCGTCCCGCAGCTTGTGCTCGATTTGCGCATAGTGCGGGCTCAACGCGAACATCAGCTCGCCGTAACCCATCGGATCGACATTCGCATCGGGCGCATAGGAATCCGCGATCAGGCGTTCGCGTGCTTCGCCGGGCGTGGTCATCAGTTCCGCGATCGAGGTTCCGAGCCGATCACCCGGCACGCGATGCGGCATGCCGAACGGAAACGCGAGCGCACGCACGAAACCGGCGGCGAGCCGGTTCGGATAGTTGGACAGCACGGCGTCGAAAGCGCTTTGCGCCTGATGCAGCGCGTCTTCGACGCCCCATTGAACGAGCGGCAAGTCGGCTTCGGGACGGCCGTCGTCCTCGAAGCGCTTGAGCGTCGCCGAAATCAGATAGAGCTGCGAAAGGATATCGCCGAGTCTCGCCGACAAGCGTTCGCGCCGCTTCAACTCGCCACCGAGCACGAACATGGAGACATCGGCCAGCAGTGCAAAGACCGTCGCCATGCGAGTCGATGCGCGGTAGTAGGGTACGAGGCGCGCATCGGCACGGCGCGGTTTCGCAATCAGCGCGCTTGCACCTAGCGCGAACACGAAGCTGCGCATCATGTTCGACGCGGTAAACCTCGCGTGGCCGAAGAAGGCGTTATCGAACTCGGCGAGGCCGCGCGCGTGGTCCGTGTTTTGTGTCGCCGCCATTTCCTTGAGCACATACGGATGACAGCGGATCGCACCCTGGCCGAAGATGATGAGGCTGCGCGTCAGGATATTCGCGCCTTCCACCGTGATGGAAATGGGCACTTGCTGATAAGCGCGCGCCAGGAAATTCGACGGTCCCATGCAGATGCCTTTGCCCGCCACCACATCCATGCCGTCGTTGATGACCTTGCGCACGCGTTCGGTGATGTGATATTTCGCGATCGCGGAAATCACCGACGGTTTCTCGCCCAGGTCGACCGCTTGCGCCGACAGGCGCCGCGCTGCGTCCATTACATACAGATTGCCGCCCATGCGCCCGAGCGCTTCCTGCACGCCTTCAAACTTGCCGATGGCCGTGCGGAACTGGCGGCGCACCGCCGAATAGGCGCCCGTGCCGCGCACCGCGAGCTTGGCCATTCCCACGTTCGACGACGGCAGCGAGATCGCCCGTCCCGCCGCGAGACATTCCATCAGCATGCGCCAGCCGTTGCCGACTTGCTCGCGTCCGCCGATCACCCAGTCCATCGGAATGAAAACGTCGCGGCCCCAATTCGGGCCGTTCTGGAACACCGCATTGAGGGGCCAGTGACGCCGCCCGATGTTCACCCCGGGATGACGGGTTGGAATCAGCGCGCAGGTGATGCCGGGTTCGTCGGCAGGACCAAGCAGATGGTCGGGATCGAGCACGCGAAACGCAAGGCCAAGCACCGTCGCAATGGGGCCGAGCGTAATGTAGCGTTTTTCCCAGGTCACGCGGAATCCGAGCGTTTCGCGGCCTTCGTGCACGCCGTTGCAAACAATGCCGATATCCGGGATCGCGGCCGCGTCTGATCCCGCGTAGGGACTTGTCAGCGCGAAGCAGGGAATTTCATCGCCACGCGCAAGGCGCGGCAAGTAATGGTTCTTTTGTGCTTGCGTGCCGTAATGCATGAGCAATTCAGCGGGACCCAGCGAGTTCGGCACCATCACCGAGACGGCTGCGGCGGAGCAGCGCGTCGCGAGTTTCATGATGACTTGCGAATGCGCATAAGCGGAGAATTGCTTGCCGCCATATTGCTTCGGAATGATCATGCCGAGAAAGCCCTTCGACTTGATGAACGCCCACGCTTCGGGCGACAGGTCCTGCCAGATTGCGGTCGTCTCCCAGTCGTTCGCAATATCGCAAAGCCGCGTGCATTCCACGTCGATGAACTCGCGTTCTTCCAGCGTCAAGACCGGCGCGCCGGTTGCAAGCAGCGTGTCCCACTCCGGGCGTCCCGAGAAAAGGGCAGCGTCCCACCAGACCGTGCCGGCTTCAATGGCGTCGCGTTCGGTCGGCGACATTTGCGGGAGGATCTTGCGAAAGAGATCGAAGATGGATTTCGTTACGAGCGCACGACGCAGCGGCTTGATGGCGAGAACCAGCGCGGGCAGGACGAAGGCAATGGCAAGCAGCGTGGTGACAACAGGTCCTGTGATGCCGGCGAACCAACCCGCTGCGACCCAGATCACGGCCCATGCAAGCCACGCGACTGCGGGCGCCTGCATGTAGATCAACACGCCGCTTACGATGAACAAAGCAACCACGAAGCTGGCAGTCATGACGACCTCTTATGATGATGTCCGATGCGTCAAGTAACGCGGGAATGACGCATAAACGGTGCGCAATCTCCAGCACATTGTGGACCTGTTACTCGCTATGCGTTTCAGGCCAGCGCGTGCTGCGCCGCAGTATCGCTTTCGAGCGTCTCGCCGGGCGCAGCCTCGCATTCGGCGAACATCGACTGAAACGGACATGGCGCTTTTATCGCGGCCGGCGGCGCCTTGAGCGCCGCCACCATGATGAGCGCGAGGCGTCCTATGAGTTGCGGATCGTTCAGACGCTGCCCTTGTGTGAAGTCATCGATCAGGCTGTTTGTATCCGCGCCCGCGAGAATGCCCGAAAGCGATCCAATGCAGAAGTGCAGCCGCCATCCGAGTTCTTCGCGGGGCAAGTGTGGCAGCACGGTCTGAAAGGCCGCGAAAAATCGTTCGGCGACATCCGTGTACATGCTGCGAAGAAAACCGCGAATGAATGGCGACGGGTCCGTGTATGCGCGCCCGAGAAGGCGCAACAATGCGGGGCCGCTTTTCTCGGGGCAACGCGACTGCTGTAGCGCGGGGATAAACATCGCGCCGAGAACATGCTCGCAGGTGAGGTGCGCGCCGTGTATCGACTGAAAGCGTTCGAGCAGTGCCAGCCGGTTGGCGTTGAGGCCGTCGAGACGGCGTGTCAGCATGGCGTGGATCAACGCGTCCTTGCCGCCAAAATGATAGTTGACTGCCGCGAGGTTGGCGTTCGCGCGCGCCGTGATCTGACGCAAGGACATGGCCTCGTAGCCCGAATCGATGTATTGGGCTTCGGCGGCGTCGAGCAGGCGGGTTTTGGTATCGGCCGGCCGGCTAGGCGGGATGGAACGGTTAGGCAATGGGCGTCTCCGGATTGTTTGCCTCTGATTAAAACGGGCGTTTAACCGAAGATAAAAACGTTTGTCCGGATCGACAAGCCATTTAATGGAGCGCGCTCTCTAGAAAGAGAACGATCGTGCGCCTAAAACTCTCAGGAAATGTATGACCAGAACGGGGCGCCGAGTGGCGCCCCGAGAAAGTTGCAAGGATTATGCGGACGCTCGGGCGGCGACCTGCTCGGCGGATTCGGTCATGTCGATACCGCGCCGTTCCCGGCTGAAGAAAATCAACGCAGCGATAACCACGGCCACCGTACCGCCGACCAGCGCCATTGCGAGTCCATAGTTATCGCCGTTCTTGACCGCAATCGACGCCTGCATGGTCGCGTTGACCGAAGCCAGCAAATTCCCGAGTTGATAAATAAGCCCGGGGAAGGTGGCGCGGATTTCGTCGGGCGAGATCTCGTTGAGGTGAACGGGGATGACACCCCACGCGCCTTGTACCGATATCTGCATGAGAAATGCACCGGCTGCGAGCGCGACCGGACCGCTTGAAAATGCCCACAGCGGCAATACCGGCAACGCGATCAACGCGGCAATGAAGATTGCCCATCGACGCCCGATTTTTTCGGACATCGACCCGAAAAACAGGCCGCCGCAAATCGCGCCGATATTCAGCACGATCGTAATAAGCGAAACCGTGTGGGGGTCAAAATGATGCTGCTCGCGCAAGAAAGTCGGATACAGATCCTGAGTGCCGTGCGAAAAGAAATTGAATGCCGTCATTAGAATGATGGCATAGACGGACAACTGCCAGTTCTGCTTGAGTGTCTTGAGCAAACCGGGCCGCGGCCGCTTCTCCATGGCTTTCCAGGCGGGCGATTCAGGTACATGCGCACGCACATACAACACCAGCAGCGCAGGCGCGACGCCGATAAAAAACATTCCGCGCCAGCCAACGTACTGATATGCAACGCCGAACACAATGGAAGCAAGCAGATAACCGCTCGGATATCCGGCCTGCAAAAGGCCGGATACGAATCCGCGCGCTTTGGTCGGCACGGTTTCCATGGTGAGTGCGGAGCCGACGCCCCATTCGCCGCCCATTGCAATACCGAACAGCGAGCGCAACACCAGCAGCGTGAAAAGATTCGGCGAGAAGCCGGACAGCAGCTCAAGCAACGAATAGATCGCGATGTTGATCATCAGCGTTGGGCGACGGCCGAATTTATCGGCGAGACGCCCGAAGATCAATGCTCCAATTGGGCGCATTGCAAGTGTCAAAGTAATTGCAAACGCGACCTCCGGGATTTTGGTATTAAACTCGGCGGCGATATCCTTCAATATGAAAACCATCAGAAAGAAATCGAAGGCGTCCAGTGTCCAGCCAAGATAGGCCGCTATGGTCACGTTCCTTTGTTCTCGCGTCCAGCTCATTGCCGTATTCCCCTTGTTTCGCGTATCTAATTAAAAGAACGACGAGGCCGTGGTCTCCTTTGCGCCGCGCCACATAAGGCACCCGGCTTGCGTCGGCACGAAAGAGTGTACGCCGCTGTTTAAGCGGATGCTTGAAACGATCAGCCGGATTGGTATTAACCCCGGTAGGTTCATGCTTGGAATGCATCGTTAGCCAATCGAATGGCTTTCGACGCATTTTCCAGATTAAATATAATGAAAGTATTTTGAATATGTTTTGTATTAATTAAATGTCTTCAGGAGGCGTGTTCACTTTGCGGGTGCAACGGATTTATTCCGCCCAATACCAATCCGGCGAAAGCGCTCGTGCCGCCGTTCTTCGTTAAAGATCGACAACGACGGCTTGACCAGATCGTGGCGGGTCACAATGCCTATGAGCCGCAGGTTTTTCGCATCGGCTACAACGGGAACGCGATCGAGCGAATGCGCTGCAAGGCGCGCCGCAACGGCGCGGCAGGTTTCATCGGGCAACGCGAAGTGCGGAGCGCACTCGCCGAACGGATCGCCAAACACATCGCCAACCAGCGCATGCGGCGTTTTTTCATACGCCGCGCCGAGCGTGTTCCGATCCAGCACGCCAAGCAGTACGCCACCGCGAACGGCAGGGTAGGCACGGTGGTCCTGCTGCGATCCAAACTGCTGCGCGAGGACGTCGGCCAGGCTTTGGTTGGCGTCGACCGTTTGCACATTGGACGACATGACTTCATCGACATGATGGCGTTCGAGCGGATCGATGCCGTATTCGCAATACGTATGACGTCCGCGTCGCGAGATCTTCTCGGTCAGGATCGAGCGGCGCATGAACAGCACAGTGAAGCCGTATGAAACCGCTGCAGCGGTCAGCACCGGCAATAGCGCGTTGGCGTCGTGCGTGAGTTCGAAAGCGAAGATCACGGCGGTCATAGGCGCTCGCATCATGCCGCCGAGCATGGCCGCCATGAAGATCAGCGGCCATACACCGGGCGCGCCGCCAGGCATGACAGGACCGAGCAACGCGCCGACGCCTGCGCCCATCATCAGGAGCGGCGCGAGTACGCCGCCGGATGTGCCCGAACCCAGCGCGATCACCCAGATAACGGCTTTCACCAGCACGATGGTGAGCACCACGCCGGCCGCGAGATGGCCGAGCAGGATGTCGCCCATCACGTCATAGCCAACACCGAGTGCACGCGGCTGGAAATAGCCGCCGATCCCGACCGCGAGGCCGCCAAGCGCGGGCCACCACATCCAGTGAACGGGCAGTCGATGAAACCAGTCCTCCACCTTGTAGAGCGAACTGGAGAGCAGCCATGCAAGCGCGCCCGTCACGATTCCCGCAAAGGCGCAAGACAGCAGGCCTAGCGTTCCAAGAGGTAGCGTCTGCAAGGGAAACAACGCGCCGCTCGCGATCAGCAACGGCCGCGCGAAACCGGCTACCGCGCATGCCACGGCGACGGGCAGCAAGCTGCGTGGCCGCAACTCGAACAACAGCAGTTCGACGGCGAGCAAAACGGCGGCCACCGGCGATCCGAATACCGCGGTCATGCCGGCGACGGCGCCCGCGACCAGCAGCGTCTTGCGCTCGCCGCTCGACAGGTGAAAGAACTGCGCGATAAACGATCCGATTGCGCCGCCCGTCATGATGATTGGGCCTTCCGCGCCGAACGGGCCGCCGCTGCCAATCGCAATGCCTGACGCCAGCGGTTTGAGTACGGCTACTTTCGGCGACATCTTGCTCTTGCCGAACAGGATCGCTTCTATGGCCTCGGGAATGCCGTGGCCGCGAACCTGCTCCGACCCAAGGCGCGCAATCAGGCCGACAATCAAGCCGCCTATCACCGGGATGACGATCACCCATAGACCGAGCGTGTTATCCGAAGGGGAATGGTCCGCGATCGACAGCGTCTGATAGAAGAACAGATTAGTGAAAAAGCGGATTACATGGAGCAGGAAATCCGCCGCTAGCGTACTCAATACGCCGACGACCGCCGCGATAGCCGTGATGCGGAGAAGCCGGACATCGGTAGCAAAGTCTCCTTTTGCCGTATTCATATTGACGTCGATCCTGACATTGAAGTAACGAGGCATGGCGAGCAGACAGCGTTCGGCTGGAGTCGAACGGCATTGTCATCTTTTGTGCCGGAAGCAAAAACTATATCATGTCGTGACGTATTTTCGCTTTCATACTTTATGTCCCTATCCCACTTGATAACGTATTGCGTTGCATTTTTTCCGCGAAAAAGCATGATGCGTCGAGGTTGCCACAGATCAGCGAGCCCGGCTCTCTTCAGGACAAGGGCGCAATAGGGTGAATTCCAGGATCAGCAAATAAAACGCAGTACAGGTCGCTCGAATTCACACGATACAAAGGTTTTCCCTGATCGGGAAAGTATGGCGGACTGCTGACAAATCATCGGTATGTGATATATTAGGCACTGGTTCGGGGCTTCTCTGAACGAGAATATGCACCTTCCATACGCATGCAATGCCATCAATAAGCGTTTCGCACTGCAACATGAGGAGACGGCTTTGTATATCACAATCGAACATAATGACTGCGATCGGCTTCAGACTGAAACAGTTCTGTACCTCGCGAATACGGCTTGTTTCCCCTAACGCGCGCGCACTTGATTTTGTCCAGATCTGCCATAGGCCATTGGCTCCGGGGTTTCATGCCGGGTCCCGTCGCGATCAAATGGCCCGAACGGTTTCGCTCATGCCTGGGTGCATTGATCGGGATCGCGTTCACCGGGTCGGCAATACATCTCCTGCCCGGATCGGCGTCGGCGATTCCGTTTCTGGTTGCGCCCATGGGCGCTTCCGCGGTCCTGCTTTTCGCGGTTCCCGCCAGTCCTCTTGCTCAACCGTGGTCCATCATCGGCGGCAATCTCGTGTCGGCAACCGTGGGCGTTGCGTGCGCGGCGCTGATCGCCAATCCTGTGTGCGCTGCCGCATTCGCCGTCGCGCTCGCCATCGGCTTCATGTTCGCGCTCAGATGTGTGCATCCTCCATCGGGCGCGGTTGCATTGACCGCAGTGCTTGGCGGCCCCGCCGTGCATGCGATGGGCTTTGGATTCGTGATCGCGCCTATCGCGTTCCAGTCGGGCGCGCTGCTGGCCGCGGCGATTGTCTATCACGCGGTAACGGGGCATCGCTATCCGCATGCGGTGCATCACGCGCCAGCGCCGGATGAAAACGCGGCGGTGCGAACATCGAGCCCAGGCATTACGCGCGCCGATATTCAAGCCGTGCTCGATCGCCGCGACGAACTTCTGGACATCGACCCGGACGATCTCGAATCGCTGATGCGCGACACGCAAATGCTCGCGTACGCACGCACGTTTCGCGATCTGGCGTGCGCGGACATCATGTCGACGCCCGTTGTCACGGTGGCGGCGTCCGAGCTCGCGACATCTGCCAGGGACCTGCTCAAACGCCATGACGTCAAGGCGCTGCCCGTCACGGACGATGCTCAACGCGTAATCGGCATCGTGACGCGCTCGGATTTGATGGACAAGTACAGCGCGGCCACAGGATTCGAAGTATCGAGCATTACGCCGCGCTGGTTGAAGCGCAGCACGGGTCCCGTGCCGCTGGTGCGCTCGTTGATGAGCAGCCATGTTCGCACTGTTGACGCGAGCGCGACCATCGCCGACCTGGTGCCTATCTTCGCGACCTACGGGCACCACCACATTCCCGTGCTCAACGCCGACAAAAAGCTTGCTGGAATGATCACGCAGTCGGACTTGCTCGCTGGCTTGTATCGGCAGGCTCATGTCGAGCAGCTGCGCACGAGGGAGACGGCCGCGGGATAACAAGGATCGGGCAGCGAGTCCTGCTATATTTTCGTTTTCACTGCGCGACGGATCTTCGATGACAGAACGGACTCGCCGGACTCGCGGCCTGGTCAAAGCCGACTTCGAGCAGTTATCGGAATTTCGCTACCAGATGCGCCGCTTCGAGCGGTTTTCGGAGCAAGCCGCGCAGAGCGAAGGCATCACGCCGTTGCAGTACTTGCTGCTGCTTCACATCAAGGGTTATCCGGAGCGCGAGTGGGCGACCATCGGCGAGCTTGCTGAGCGGCTTCAGGCGCAACACCACGGCGTGGTCGCGCTCGTCTCCCGCTGCGAAGCGCTGAATCTGGTCAGGCGAAAAGTGAGCGAGAGCGACCGTCGTCAGGTTGAAGTACATCTGCAGAAGACGGGGGAGAAATTGCTTGCGCGTCTGGCCGAACTGCATCGAGCGGAACTGCGGTCACTGACGAGTTCGTTTCGTGTTCCGCAGATCGACTTGTGATTGTGTGAGCTTCAGCACGCGGTTTTTATAATCCCTTATAGCCGCTAGCTCCATTCTGTGTCGGCGCTTGCATCGGGTTCCGGCAGCGTCATTCCCGACGAAGGCAACGGCAACGCCGTCTTGTAGCGCACCTGCTTGAGCGCAAAGCTCGATCGAATGTTCGATACCCCCGGAATCTTCGTCAACCGCTCCACGATAAAACGCTGCAGCGCCTGAATGTCCGGCACCATCACGCGCAGCAGATAGTCGGCATCGCCTGTCATGAGGTAGCACTCCATGACTTCGGGCCGTTCGCTGATTGCTTCCTCGAAGCCTCTCAACGCATCTTCGTCCTGCTTGGCGAGGCTCACCTGAATGAACACGTTGATGCGCAGGCCGAGCAGCTCGGGGTTCAACAACGTCACCTGCTGTTTGAAAAGCCCGAGTTTTTCGAGCGCGCGCACGCGGTTGAAGCACGGCGTTTGCGACAGGTTCACCGCCTGCGCCAGTTCCGCGTTCGTGATGCGGGCATTCTGCTGCAACTGATTCAAGATCCCGATATCGATGCGGTCCAGCCGTTTAGGTGATGTCGTCATAACTCGAATATTCTGGAAAAGTGGAGCGGCGCAGAATAAATACACTATCCGCATAGCGGATGAAAAGCAATTCAGAGGCACATTCTGCGCGGCGCCAGATAAGCTGTGGTCACAAGCAGCGAAGTATCTCCATCCAGACGCGGAGTTTTGCCATGACCGATTTATCCAGCGGAAGCGAACAGATCATTTCCTTATCGCGAGGTCGCGAAGATAGCGATCCGGCTGAAACCGCCGAATGGCTGGAGGCGCTGGATGCGGTCGCGGAACACGTCGGCCGGGATCGCGCGCAGTATTTGTATGACCGGCTGGCGGAGCATGCTTTGTCACTCGGAATCGAGTCATCGCGCGCGCGGGTCACGCCTTACACCAACAGCATTGCGCCAGCCGACGAGCCGCGTTATCCGGGCAACCTGGAAATAGAAGAAAGACTCGCTGCGGCGTTGCGATGGAATGCGCTCGCCATGGTCGTGCGCGCGAACAAGGCATATGGCGAGCTTGGCGGACACATTGCGAGTTATGCATCGGCGGCCGATCTGTTCGAAGTCGGCTTCAACCATTTCTTTCGCGCCGCCGCGCCCGATGCCGGTGAAGGCACGGGCGGCGATCTCGTGTACTTCCAGCCGCATTCATCGCCCGGCGTTTATGCGCGCGCGTATCTGGAAGGCTTCCTGAGCGAGGCGCATCTGGAGCACTATCGGCGGGAAATTGCGGGGCCAGGATTGTGCTCGTACCCGCATCCGTGGCTCATGCCGGACTTCTGGCAGTTCCCGACCGGCTCCATGGGCATTGGTCCGATCAACTCGATTTACCAGGCGCGTTTCATGCGCTATTTACACAACCGCGGCCTCGCGAAGACGCAGGACAGAAAAGTGTGGGGCTTCTTCGGCGACGGAGAAATGGACGAGCCCGAGTCCATCGGCGCATTGTCATTGGCCGCACGCGAGCAGCTCGACAATCTGGTCTTCGTGATCAACTGCAACCTTCAGCGGCTCGACGGGCCGGTGCGCAGCAATGGGCGCATCATCGACGAACTCGAGGCGCAGTTTGTCGGTGCGGGCTGGAACGTGATCAAGGTGCTGTGGGGATCGGACTGGGACGCGCTGTTCGCGCGCGACCAGAGCAATGCGTTGTTGCGCGCGTTCGCGCATACCGTCGACGGCCAGTTCCAGACCTTTTCCGCGAACGACGGTGCGTACAACCGCGAACGTTTCTTCGGCCAGAATCCGGAGCTTGCGGCGTTGGCATCGCGCTTGAGCGACGAAGACATCGACCGCCTGCGCCGTGGCGGCCACGACGTGCGCAAGCTCCACGCGGCCTATGCCAAGGCGCTCGCACACAGCGGCCAGCCGACGGTGATCCTCGCCAAGACCATGAAGGGCTTCGGCATGGGCACGTCGGGCCAGGGGCGCATGACAACGCATCAGCAAAAGAAGCTTGGTTTCGAGGACCTCAAGGCGTTCCGCGATCGTTTTCGTTTGCCGCTTTCCGACGCGGATGTCGAGGCGGTGAAGTTCTACAAGCCCGCCAGCGATAGTCCCGAGATGCAGTATCTCCATGCGCGTCGTGAAGCGCTTGGCGGATATTTGCCGCGACGGCGCAGGGTTGCATCGAAGGGATTGGTCGTACCTTCTATCTCAGGCTGGGGACAATTCGCGCTCGACGCCGCCGGCAAGGAAATGTCGACCACCATGGCGATCGTGCGCATGTTCGGCAGCCTGATGAAAGACGCCTCGCTGGGTTCGCGCGTGGTGCCGGTCGTCGCCGACGAGGCCCGCACCTTCGGCATGGCGAACATGTTCCGGCAGGTTGGCATCTACTCGCCGCTCGGTCAGTTGTACGAGCCGGAAGACCTCGGTTCCATGCTCTATTACCGCGAAGACACCAAGGGGCAGATCCTGGAGGAGGGCATCTCGGAGGCGGGTGCGATGTCATCGTGGATTGCAGCGGCGACGTCCTACAGCGTGCACGACCTGCCCATGCTGCCGTTCTATATCTATTACTCCATGTTCGGCTTTCAGCGCATTGGCGACATCATCTGGGCGGCGGCCGATCAGCGCGCGCGGGGTTTCCTGATCGGCGCGACAGCGGGCAAGACGACGCTCGGCGGCGAAGGATTGCAGCATCAGGACGGCAGCAGCCATCTGGTGGCATCGACCATACCCAACTGCCGCGCCTACGATCCCGCGTTCGCCTATGAACTTGTCGCGATCGTCGACGAAGGCATGCGCGAGATGCTCGAACGCCAGCACGACGTTTTCTACTACATCACCGCGATGAACGAGAACTACGCGCAGCCATCGGTGCCGGGCGGCGATCTTGCCCTCGTGCGCGAGGGCATTCTCAAGGGCATGTATCCGCTCGCGGCCAAACCGGATCAAGCCGCGCAAGTGCAACTGCTTGGCGCGGGTGCGATCCTTGGCGAAGTGATCGCTGCGCAGCGGATGTTGCGCGAGGACTGGGGCATTGAGTCAGCGGTATGGAGCGTGACGAGCTTCACCGAGTTGCAGCGCGACGGCATGGCGGCCGAACGCCTCGCGCGCCTTGGCGAGGACGCGCCGGTTCCTTATGTGAGCATGGTGCTGGGTTCGTCGCGCGGTCCGGTGATCGCCGCGACCGACTATGTGCGTGCCGTGCCGGAACTGATTCGCGCATATGTGCCGCGACGCTACGTGGCGCTCGGCACCGACGGTTTCGGCCGCAGCGACACACGGCAGGCGTTGCGTGAGTTTTTCGAAGTGGATCGTGCGTCGATTGTGCTCGCCGCGCTCAAGGCATTGGCCGACGAGGGCGAGATCGAGATGCAGGTCGTCCGCGCGGCTTCGCGGAAATATGGCAAGGCCGGGAACGATCAGGCCGCGCCCTGGCAACGTTAATTGTGCGGCGGGGTGCCCAACTCCGCTTATCGACGCCGGTCCAGCAGCGCGCGAAGGTTCACAACGAGGCTCACCAGGACAGCCAGCGCGCCGAGTGTTTCGAGTAGTGGAGATAACATCGCGTTGGATCTCCTGATGATTCGGTGGTCCCGGTTAAATCAAATGCCGCAAGAGCAATTGAAGACCCAGCGCGAGCAGGCAGATAAAAAACCATCGGCGAAAGGTCGCGGGACTGATGCGCTCGCGAACATGCTGCCCGATCCACATGCCAAGCAACGCGGGAACCACGGCAAGCAGCGAGTTGTTGACGTCCCCGATTGCGAATGCATTTTCGCGCGCGAGTCCGATTGCAAGGGCCACCGTCGATACCGTAAATGATAGGCCGAGCGCCTGCACCAGATCCTCTTTTTTCAGATCCAGAGCCTGCAGATAAGGGACTGCCGGCACGACAAACACGCCCGTCCCGCCGGTGATCAGGCCGGTGACAATGCCCACGGCAGGCGAGAGCCGCCGTTCATATTCTGGCTTTACTGCGAAGCGCCAAGCGAACAATCCGGACATGGCGTAAAGTGTCAGCGCCGCTCCCAGTCCCGTCACGGCCCACGTTCCGCCGCTGCCCGCAATGAATGACGCCGCGCCAATCGTGCCCGCCACAATGCCTGCCATCATCGGCCAGAAACGCTTTGCCAGCCCGATCACGCCGGGACCCGCAAACAGTTGCCACACGTTCGTGATCAGGGACGGCAGGATCAGGAGCGTAGCCGCCTGCGCGGGCAGCATCAACGTGCCGAGCACGCCCATGGCGACGGTCGGCAGGCCCATGCCCGTGACGCCCTTGACGGTGCCGGCGATCAGGAACGTGAGCCCGACGATGGCGACATGCGCTGCAGCAGGAGAGGTCATCGGCGGCGACTGGAAGGTTCAATCGACGTCATTCTGCCGGGATCGCGGCGGATCACAATGCGGATGATATGTACTGTGCCTTAGGGTATAACTAAGGCTCGTCAAACATAACGTTCCTGCCGATGCGCTTCGATCTCGTCGACCTGCGGCTCTTTCTCTACATCCTGGAAACAGGCAACATCACGCATGGCGCGGCGCAGGCGAACATGTCGCTGCCGTCCGCGAGTGCGCGGCTGAGAGGCATGGAAGACGCGTTGGGCATGCCGCTGCTCGAGCGCGGGCGGCGCGGTGTGGAGACCACGCCGGCCGGCGATACGCTCGCGCATCATGCGCGCCTCGTGCTCGCGCAGATCGAGCGCATGCAAGGCGAGCTGGGCGAGCATTCCGAGGCGCGCAAGACGCGCATTCGTCTATGGGCGAACACCGCGGCGGTCACCGAATTCCTGCCGCGTCCGCTGGCCGAGTTTCTTCGCGACCACCCGAACGTTCATATCGACATGAAGGAGCGGCAGAGCGCCGAAACCGTCAAGGCGGTGCTTAACGGATCGGCGGAAATCGGTATCGTGGCCGATGCCGTGGAACATGGCGCACTGCAGGCGTTTGCGTTCGCAACTGACCGGCTCGTGCTGATCGTCGCGCGCGATCATGCGTTGAGCGGACGGCGCAAGGTCGCGCTCAAGGACGTGCTAGGCGAGGCATTTATTGGCCTGAGCGCGGGTAGCGCACTCTCGGAATATCTTGGCGAGCAGGCGCTGTTCGCGGGACAGAACTTCTATTTTCGTGCCCGCATGAGGACCTTCGAGAATGTCTGCTGCATGGTCGAACACGGAGCCGGAATCGCGATCGTTCCGGTCACCGCGGCACGGCGCTACAGGGGAACGCTGGGCATTCGGATCGTGGAACTGACGGATCGATGGGCCCCCCGCCAGTTGCTGGTTGTCGTGCGTGATCTGGACGCGCTCCAGCGGCCCGAAAGGGCGCTGGTGGACGGCCTGATTCAGGCTCAGCAGCTTAAATCGAAATAACCCTTCGCCAGGCACACGCCATTTACCAGGATTTCCACGTCATGTCGTCCCGCGTAATGCACACGTGTGGTGAAGTCACGGATGTTCTGCGTGCGTTCTATTGAAACGCGCGCGCCGCCTGCAAGCGTCAACTCCTTGAGCTTGAAAACCTTCGCTGCGGTCGCGCCTGATTTTTTCACGTAGTGCATGCGGTAGTCGATCACGAGCCGTTGGCTCTCCTCGCTCTTCGACGCAAGATCGAACGACAAGATGATGCGTTCGCCAAGCGCAACCTGAGACGGCGAAACGGCGAACTTGCTCAGCCTGACGTCCGGTGCGCCACCCGCGCCGATCAACGCCAGCGCGCGGCTGTTGCCTTCCTTGATCAGCGAGCGCAACGCACGTTTCGCGATCCACGCCGTATGCGGGTTATCGATGGGCCACGTCGTCAGCCGGTCCAGCACCCAGTCGTGATGAACCTTGGTTACGTCGTTGAGATGATTGGCGACGGACTTGCGCACGTAGAGGCTTGGGTCCGCGCGCAGGTTCTCGAGTATGGGCGCCGTGAGCGCGGGATCGGCCATGATGGCGTCGAGCCGGAACGACCACGGCAGGCGCGGACGCGAGCCTTCGCTTGCGAGCCGGCGCACTGCGTCGCTTTCGTCGCGCGACCAGACTTTCATGATGGCGAGCGCCCGCTTCAGGTCGTGGCGAAGGAACTCGCGAACGGCGAACTCCGATGAACCAAAGCCAGTGAAGTACTTGAGCGCGTCCATGGAAAGTTCGAAGTGATCCTGGCCGTACTGACCCACGTAGTCGGGAAGAACCAGCGTCGAAAATCCCGGTTTCATGGTCGGTGCGAGCGCGCGAAGAATGTCGAGCGCTTGCGTGTATTCGCCGGGAAGCGTCGCTCGCAGCGCATGCGTCATGCGGCGAAGGCGCTGCATGAGGCTCAAGGTTTCCGTGTCCGCGAGCGCGAGCTTCAAGAAGCGCCGGGTATCGAACGCGGGATACACCGCTTTCACCTCGCGTGCAGCCTGCCGGAAGCGGGCTTCGTTGAATATCTCCTTGAGCGCCGTGTTTTCGGTGTCCGTCATCTTTAGTGTTGTCGTTCTAAGGGAAAAGGCGTTTTGGGGGCCGGATGATTCTTTCGGCGGGACTGCAAAGCATAGCCTCAACGCGGGTCAATGCCTCAAGTATGGCTTTGGATCGCCGTTAACAAGCTGTCACCCTTGCGCTGCAATCTCATCCTCGATCAATCGACGCCGCTTCCAGCGAAAACGTTTCGCTTTCCCACGCTCATCGACCTGCATCGCGTTGCGTTTGCCACGGCAAATCGCGCTCGCTGGCTGCGTTTTCCGGGTTCATCGATCGAAAGAGCGGGATGCACGCGGACAACTTCGAATACCTCGTTTTATAGAGTCGTCAAAATGCTCAAGAAAGTAAGTGTTGCAACCGGCCTGCTGTTCGTGCTCGCCGTGTTCTGCCTGTTCCAGGTCCTGACGGAAGGCCTGGGTTTCTGGTCTCTCACATCCACTCACGACGATGTCAGCAATCTTTCGAACATCGCGCTCAGGCAGGTCAACTCGGTCAACGAAACCACGCAGCGCCTGATGGATGCGCGCATCAACCTCTCGCGCGCGGGCACGCGCATGGTTCGTGGCGGCACAGAGCCGGTCGAGATCGTCCAGCACGCGCGCGAGCAACTTGCGCTTGCTGACAAGTCGTTCAGCGCCTTTCTCAGCGCACCGAAGACCGGCGATGAAAACCAGGCGCACGCCGCCGCGTTACAGGAAAAATTCAAGGCCTATCACGGCGCGCTGACCGAACTTGCCCAGTTTCTCGACAGCAACAATATCCAGGCTTTCCTCGATCAGCCAACGCAAGGTTTCCAGGACCGATACCTCGGCGAGCAACGCATTTTCGCCAATTTTAGCGACGCCGCAAGCCAGTCGTATCTGGATTCCATCGACGCACGCCTGAACCTCTTCCGAGGCGTCGGACTGGCGATTTTCGTGGCGCTGGTGATCGGTGTCGTACTTGTTCACATTGGCTTGCGCCGGGGCGTGATCGCGCCGCTCGAGGAAGCAGGCCGCCACTTCGAGCGGATCGCCGAGGGCAAGCTCGACGAGCGCATTGCCGAGCGCGGCAGCAACGAGATCGGCCGCCTGTTCGCCGGCCTTGCCGCGATGCAGGCAAGCGTCGCGCACACCGTGAGGACCGTGCGCGAGTCGTCCGATTCCATCAACCTGGGTGCCGACGAAATCGCCACCGGCAACGCCGATCTGTCGGCTCGCACGGAGAATCAGGCGGCGTCGCTTGAAGAAACGGCGTCGAGCATGGAGGAACTGACGGCCACGGTGCGGCAGAACGCGGAGCATGCACGCGACGCCAACAGTCTCGCCGGCGATGCATTGACCGCGACCTCGCGAGGCACCGGCGTGGTCGATCAGGTCGTGGAAAAGATGAACAGCATTGCGAAGAGTTCGGACAAGATCGCGGAGATCATCTCGGTCATCGACGGCATTGCGTTTCAGACCAACATCCTTGCGCTGAACGCGGCGGTCGAAGCGGCGCGGGCGGGCGAACAGGGGCGCGGTTTTGCCGTCGTCGCAAGCGAGGTGCGCGGGCTTGCGCAACGCAGCGCGCAGTCGGCGAAGGAGATCAAGGCGTTGATCGGCGAATCGGTTTCGCAAGTGAACGATGGCTCGGCGCTGGCCGAACGCGCCGGCGAGGCGATGCGCGACGTATCCGCATCGATCTCGCGGCTCACGCAAATGATGGCCGAGATCAGCGCTTCATCGCTCGAACAGAGCACGGGTATCGAGCAGGTCAATCAGGCGGTCGTGCAGATGGATGAAATGACGCAGCAGAACGCGGCGCTGGTGGAGCAGGCGGCCGCGGCGGCAACTTCGCTGCATGAGCAGACGCGCCACCTGAAAGCGGCAGTGTCGGTGTTCAGGATTGGGGAGCAGGCACGCGCTTGATCCGGGACGCTAGCGGTCGCTATCGGCCGGTCGTTCCTGCGGCGGTTCGCGCGAAGGATTCCTTGAACGTTTTCCAGGCCAGCGTCCATCCCATTCGCGCGATCATCAGTCCGATGAGCGCGGCGGCGAGGCTATCCGACATCGGTACGCCGGCCATGCTGCCCACGATCCCGAGCACGGCGACACACGCGGAAATGGCGTCCGAGCGGGCGTGCCACGCGCTGGCGACCAGAATGGTCGAGCGGGTGCGCCTGGCCACGCTCATGATGTAGCGGAACAACGCCTCCTTGGCGACGATCACGAATACCGCGACCACGAGCGCGGGTGCATGAACAGAGGGTGCGACGCCCGCGTCGCTCATGTGGCTGAGGCTGGTCCAGAGCGTCTCCATCCCGGTTGCGATCAGCAAGATGGAGATGAGGAGGGAGCCTGCGGTTTCGTAGCGCTCGGACCGGTCGAATTCGAATCCGGTCCGGCGATGCGCCGCGGCCGTGCTCAGGCGCAGCACGATCAACACCATGCCGTCGGCGCCCAGATCGGCGAGGGTGTGAATGCCGTCGGCGAGCAGGCCGTCCGAAAAAGCCATCCATCCGATGACGATCTGCACCGTCATCAGCACTGCATTCAAGAGGACACTTGCCCGGGCTGCTTTAAAGGCAGCGGCGGTGTCGTGCTGTTCGCGGTCGAGCTTGGACGTCGACGACATCGTGAGGATTGTTTTTTTGTGGCGGTACAGCACCGTAACCGCGTCGCATGGCGAACAGATGACATTGGACGAAGAGGATCGCCCGGCCGTGGAAAACAAAAACCCGCGAGCCTTGATGCGTCACGGGTTTCCAGGGCTCAACAGCGCCCAGACACTGCAACATGGTTATTTGGGGCGCGAAGCGCGCTGACGCTTGAGCCAGACAAGCCCGAACAATGCAACGCTGATAGCAGTAAGAATGGCGCCCGCGACCATGCAGATGGGGGTGAGCGCGGGGAAAAAGTCTCCACTCTTGTCGCGCGTGAAAGCCCATGCGCCGGTATCTAGCATCAGGGCGCAAAATCCGGTAGCGACCGCAGGCTCGATCCCACTGGATCCGCCCGGTAATTTTCGAGGTAAATCGGGCACCGGCTCGCGTCTGAAAGGTGGCGGGTTGGTGCGTGGCGCGTCGGTAGGGTCTTCTGCAGGCATGGGTTAGGCAATGTTGACCAAGGGTACCAGTGTATAGCGGCGGTGCGATCTGCGCGCGCCCGGCTGTTCGACATTCGCATCTGGATCGCTGACAATCGGCAACGCCGCCCGAATCTCGCCTTGCGAACTGTTCGATGCGGCCCATCGAGTCAACCTTTCATAGCCGTCAGGTCAAAAAAGGAGCCGTTCGCATGACAAACTTCCTGTCCGAAAACCTCGATACACTCATTGGCGATGCGATGCAGGAATGGCAGATACCCGGCCTGGCACTGGCGATCACGCGCGATGGCGAAGAAGATTGGATCCGGGGCTATGGACTACGGGATGTGGAGGCTGGCCTCCCCGTCACGGGAGACACCCAATTCATCCTTTGTTCGGTTACCAAGTCCTTCACCGCACTCGGTCTCGCGATGCTGGTCGACGAGGGGCGGCTCGACTGGAGCATGCCGGTGCGCGACTATCTGCCTGAGTTTCGCCTGCATGATGCGGCCGCGACGGAGCGCGTCACCGTTATCGATCTGCTTTCCCACCATACCGGGTTGCCGCGGCACGACTGGATCTGGATGCCGGGCGACCTTTCGCGCGCTGAGATGCTTGCTGCGCTGCGCTACCTTGAGCCAAGCAAAGACATTCGCACCACTTATCAATATTGCAACCTCGGTTATGTGGCGGCAGGGATGGTCGCCGAACGGATTTCCGGCCAGACCTGGGAGGATTTCACGCGGGAGCGGATCATGAAGCCGCTCGGAATGGTCAATATCGGCTTTTCTGACATTGACCTAGAGCGCGCGCCTGACAGCGCGCGTCCTTATATCCTGCATGATCAAGAGAAGGCAGGCGAGTTCGTGCGCCAACGTGCGCGACTTTGGCCAATTGCCGATACGCCGGCCGGTGGCATCAATGTTGCGGCGTCCGACATGGCGCGGTACATGCGCCTATATCTCGCTGACGGCATGGTTGATGGCGTGCGGCTCGTCTCGCCGGCGCGGCTGAAGGCGCTCTACGAGCCACGGGTACATACCGGAAAGTCGCACTTCGCCGAATTCGGCGAAAGCCATTACGGGCTTGGCCTCGCGACTCATCATTATCGGGGCGAGCGGGTCATAAGCCATTCCGGCGGCTGGATCGGCTGGAGTACGCTGATGTCGCTTTTGCCCGAGCGTCGCTCGGGCGTCGCGGTGCTCATCAACCGCGGCGGATCTCCCCTCGCTGATATCGTCACGAACGCAATTCTCGACCATCTCATGGGCAAGGATGCGATTCCATGGTTTGATCGTTTCCGCGAGTTGAGACGCGCCTATGTGGCGCAACGCCCGGCCGATGTCGCTGCGAAGCGCGCGTCTCGACGAACCGATGCGCCGAGCCGGTTTTTAAGCGAATACGCCGGAGACTATGTCCATCCCGCCTACGGCCGCGTGACAATTGAAGCCGTGGGTGACTCGCTCGCGTTTCGCTATCGGGGGATATCGGGCGCATTGATCCATCGCCACTACGACGCGTTCGAACTCGATGAGCAGCCTGGAACGCTGTGGCCGGACGGCCTTGCCGTGACGTTTCTCTATGACCGCGAGGGGCGCATCGATCGCCTCCTGGCCCCACTCGAGCCCAGCGTCGCGGATATTGTGTTTCATCGCGGCGCTTCGGGCGAGGCGCTCGACCCGGCGTTTCGCCAGGCCTGTGCCGGGGTTTATCGTGGAGGCGCGATTGTGCACGTGGTCGCGATCGATGCCGACGGCGAACTCACGCTCTCACCGACCGCGCAACCGACCTATCGTCTCGATCCTTATCGTGAGCGCGTCTTTGCGGTTCGCGAGCTGAAGGGCTACCGCGTGGAGTTTGTTCGCGACGAAGACGGAACGGTGACGAAGATCGTTTTCCACCAGCCCAACGGAACATTCCAGGCTCAGCGCGAGATAGCGTAATCGTCTTTTTCCCGCCATTGACGGCATTGACAACGTTGCACTAACGGCAAGCATAATGACCATGCATCGTGGGCGGCAAAGTGTCGGACCGATGACGTTGGCGTTTCGCCGCATTAGAAACGCCATTCGTCCACAGGTGCATGTGTACAGGATGCCCGCTGGCGTTCATGCCGACTGGGACGTTCCGGTGAAGGTTCGTGACGGCACGACGTTACGCGTCAACGTCTTCCGGCCCGAAAGCGGAGCGCCGGCGCCGGTGATCATGTCGGCTCATCCGTACGGCAAGGACAAGATCCCCGCACGAACTCGAAGCGGCCGCGGCGTTGATTTGCAGTACCGCCTGTTTCCGCAGCCGCATCCTGTCGATCTCTCGGAATGGACGAGTTGGGAGGCGCCTGATCCCGGAGTCTGGGTGCCTCGGGGCTACGCGGTAGTCAATGTGGACTTGCGCGGAGGAGGAACAGCCGAAGGCGTGGGCGAACTGTTCTCGGATCAGGAAGCCCGGGATTATTACGATGTCATCGAGTGGGCCGGGACCCAAAGCTGGTCTTCCGGGCGAGTAGGCCTGAACGGCGTCTCGTATCTGGCTATCAGCGAATATAAGGTGGCGGCTTTACGGCCGCCGCATCTCTCGGCGATTTGTCCTTGGGAAGGCCTCAGTGATCTGTACCGGGATTTCGCACGCCCGGGCGGAGTTCGCGAAGACGGCTTCACCATCATCTGGGACAAGGGACTCAAGAGAGGGGGCGTGAGAACCGGCACCCGATTTCGTGAGGAAATCGTCGCTCGCCTTGAACGGCACGAGTGGTATGAGTCGACTGTTCCTGACCTTGCGCGTATTGAAATTCCAGTCCTCGTATGTGGCAGTTTTTCCGATCATTCACTTCATACGCAAGGGTCGTTTGATGTCTTCCGGCATGCGGGTTCCTCATTGAAATCGCTCTATACGCATCGCGATGGAAAATGGTGTGCTTTCTACGGTCGCGAATCTACGGAAGCACGCGGGCGCTTTTTCGACTACACGCTGAAGGGCCTCGACAATGGCTGGGACAAGGAACCCGCGGTGCGCCTTGCGATTCATGATGGCGGCCCGGATCCCGTAGCCGTGGTCGGCGAACAAAGCTGGCCGCCCGACGATCTCCAATGGCGGGCGCTTGCACTCGACGCCCGTCGAGGAACGCTTGTTGACGAACTCGAGGAGGGGCCTGCAACCTCGGTATCTTTCGACACTCATCGGCACGCCGCACAATTCATCTGGACAGTGCAGGACGATATCGACCTGATAGGGCCGATGGCGCTTCGTCTGCACGTCGAGGTGCGCGGCGCGGACGACGTCTTTATTTTCGCGGGCGTGCGCAAGATCCGTGACGGCGTTGAGATGCAGTTCGAAGGCTCGTTCGGGTTTTCCGGCGACATGGTGTCGAAGGGCTGGCAACGTGCCGCGCATCGCGAACTCGACGAAGAACGCTCGTTACCGTCACAGCCGGTACACACGCATCGCATTGCCGAACCGCTGCGGGCTGGCGAGATTGTTCCCGTCGATATCGCATTGCAACCGCACGCCACACGCTTTCTCAAGGGCGATGTGCTTCGCCTCGATATAAGGGGGACCTGGCATTTTCCGAGGGACCCATTGCGCGGCCAGTTTCCATCCTGGTATCAGCGCAGCCCAAAGGCAATTTGCGTCCTCCATACCGGCGGTGCATTCGATGCGCATTTGCTCGTCGGTACCCGGCCCATCAGCGTGACTGCGGCGAAGAGCAAAGTTTTTCGTCGCCCGGAATATTTCCGGTCGCAAAAAGTTCTACCAGCGTCAAGCAAATGAGCGCGCCGTTCGCGGAACAAGCGAGGTCAACTCCCGAGATTCACCGATGAAGATAACGATTGCGTACATCGAAGAGCCTCCATTCGGCTGGACGGAAGCGAACAGTATTGCGACCGGTGCCGACATTGATCTGGCCAACGCGGTTCTGCGAGCGATTGGCGTCACGCAGATCGAGTATCGGCCGGTGACGTTCAGTGAACTGCTGCCTGGGGTGGACGCCGGCCGCTGGGATATGAACGTTGCGCTTTTCGTGACGCCTGAACGTGCCAATCTGGTCGCATTCAGCGTGCCGGTATGGGCGATAGGAGACGGCTTCCTGGTTCGCGCTGGAAATCCAAAAGCGCTCGACAGCTATTCATCGCTCGGCAAACGTCGTGATGCGCGTCTTGGCATCATTGCCGGACAAGTGCAATACAACTCCGCGAGAGCGGCAGGCGTAAACGAAGACCAGATAGCAATCTTCGAGCAGCAGGCCGACGCTATCGAAGCGGTTTGCTCGGGGGCGATCGATGCATATGCGAGCACCGCCTTGGGAAATCGCATACTGGCGGATCGTATCGGCGGCTCGGTGCTTGAGGCCGTGACGCACAAGGCGGAAACGAATGGCAAGCAGCGAAAGCTTCCACTCGGCGCATTCTCGTTTAACAGAAACAACCGTGATCTGCTCAATGCGGTAAACGAACAACTTCGTTCATATCTCGGTTCGCCGGACCATCGCACTCGCATGGTGGAATTCGGCCTGACACACAACGAGATCGATCCCGCTCTCACTCGTTGAGTAGGTTTCGGCTTTAGCCGTGATCTGCCGCGCGGCACCTGGGAATTTCGGGAACGCGTATAAACCCGGGCCGCCCGGAATTTTCCAGCCGCGCTTTGCCAGTGAACACGATCATGCCCGTCTCATGCTGTTGCCCCGCGCTGGTCACGACCACTGGATCGGCGCCATGACGCCACAAGACTGGCAGCGCATCTTGCATTGGCTCGACGCCGCATGATTTCGAGCTCGCCGAAGAAGGGAGGCAATTTACCGTCTAGGGTTTCCCTTATTTTCAGTTAGCACAAAACTTGCTCATGTTTCTCCATATGAATTATGAATCGGCTGCTCTGCAGCGTTGGGGAAAGGCATGATGCTTAAGGTTGTGGTGATCCTTGCGGTAATAGCGCTCGCGACTTTTCTGGCTCGGTGGCTCCCGCCAGCAAACGAAGCCGAGGCCGACACTGAGGACTACGACTGGCATGACGATTACCCGGGTCGGGCTTGGAAAAAAGCAGCACCCACCCGAGCGTCTAGAACGAGGCTGCCGCGTTGAGCCAGAGTGCCGCTATTACAAAGCATCGTCGAGGATGAAACCGCATGGACCACACATTACTCGCTTCCAACGAAGAAGCGAGACTCGCAGCGCTGAGTGAATACGCGATCGATTCTGCGCTTGACGACCCCGGCTTCGATCGCCTTGTTCACCTTGCCCAAAGCATTTTTCGAGTGCCGATTGCGCTCGTCTCACTGGTGGATGCGCAGCGCCAGTTGTTTGCCGCCGGTGCGGGTCTGAACGTAAGTCAGACGCCACGGGACCTCTCGTTTTGCGCGCACGCGATCCAGCGCAGCGAAGTCATGGTCGTCCTCGATGCCCAAAAAGATCCTCGCTTTTGTAACAATGCGCTGGTGACAGGTGAGCCGCACATCCGCTTTTATGCGGGTGCGCCGCTTCGCACCACGCTCGGTTATGCGCTCGGCACCCTCTGCCTGATCGATACCGAACCAAGGGACGCATTTACCGATAGTGAGCGACGCAACCTATTTGAGCTTGCTGCGCTGGTGCTCGACAAACTCGAGGTTCGCCGCCTGGAATTCGCCCGCCGATCGAGTCAGTCCCGTTTCGAGAACATCGCCGCCACGTCGCCGGACGCCATCATCTGTGCGGACGAGCAGGGGCGTGTCACCTTCTGGAACCCCGCAGCCGGTCGATTGCTTGGTTACCACGCCGAGAATATTCTCGGGCGCAGCATCGATCTGATCGCTCCCAAGGAACTCATTGACCGCGTGCACGAGTTGGCGACAGCGGGCGCGTCGTTGCTTGAGGGACGCACCATTGAATTGAACGTCCACGCCGCCAATGGCACGAGCATTCCAGTCGAACTGTCCGCCTCCATGTGGCGCGAGAACGGGCGCCCGAGCTTTGGCGCAATCCTGCGAGACATCACCGAACGCCGCACCAATGAAGAACGGCTGTTTCAGCTTGCTCATATCGATTCGTTAACCGGTTTGGCAAATCGCACGATGTTCAGGTCTCGCCTGGAACAGGCATTAGCCGATCAAGGCGCCGCCTGCGTCATGATGGTCGATCTCGACGGATTCAAGGACGTCAACGACAGTCTGGGCCACTCGGCCGGTGACGCCGTTCTTGTGAACGTGGCGCGCCGTCTTGAATCGTCCGTGCGCGCCCTCGATACGGTCGGGCGCATGGGCGGCGATGAGTTTGCCATCCTTATTCCCGGTCTGGCCAATGCCTCTCGCGCTGCGGAAATCGCGGACGGTGTTATCGAATCGCTGTCGCGCATTCTTACCGTCGATGGGCAGGCAATCAACATTGGCGCCAGTATTGGCATTGCGATGTTTCCGGAGCACGGAGCAAGCGTGCGTGAGCTGCTTTCCAGCGCGGATCTGGCTTTGTACCAGGCCAAGGCTGAAGGCCGGCACTGCCGGCGCTTTTACAAGGCAGGCCTGCGCGAAGCGGCGACCGAAAAACGATCCTATCAGGGCGAACTACTGAGGGCGTTCGAAAAGCACGAATTCGCGCTCTATTACCAG
Organism: Caballeronia sordidicola; assembly: GCF_001544455.2. Taxonomy (GTDB): domain Bacteria; phylum Pseudomonadota; class Gammaproteobacteria; order Burkholderiales; family Burkholderiaceae; genus Caballeronia; species Caballeronia sordidicola. The sequence continues at coordinate 100,801 of NZ_FCOC02000005.1, read as the reverse complement.
CCACAGATACGGCTCGCCGACAATGAACTGGTTGGGGCCGAAGCTTTGCTGCGATGGCGCCATCCTGACAAGGGCCTGCTTGGCCCCGAAGCATTTCTGTCCGCCCTGGAAGCCGGATTTCTCGCGCCGCGAATGGGCGACTGGGTCATTCGCACCGCATGCAATCAAGCTGCCCGATGGCGTGAGCACGGTTTGCACGAGTTCAGAATGGGCGTCAATCTCTTCGGTGCCCAGTTCCGTACGGGCGATCTTGCCAGCAAGGTTCGAGGGGCGCTCGTTGAATCGGGATTGCCCGCATCGGCCTTGGAACTGGAGATCACCGAAAACGTCATCCTTCGGCACGACGACCAGATGATCGGACCACTGCGAGAGCTTCGTGACGAAGGCGTCGGTATCGCATTTGACGACTACGGGACGGGATACGCCTCACTCAGCATGTTGAAGCGGTATCCGTTGACGAAGCTCAAGATCGATCAGACATTCGTGCGTGGCATGTGCGAATCGAGCGCCGACGCGGCAATTGTCCGGGCCATCCTTTACCTTGGTCACAGCTTCGGGCTGGAGGTTATTGCCGAAGGAGTGGAAACAGAAGAGCAAAGTGCGCGCTTGCGCAAGAAAGGCTGCGAAGCCGCACAAGGCTACCTGTTCGGCCGGCCAATGCCCGCGTCCGAATTCAGCCGCCTGTTCGGCCTCTCGCAGTAATCAGCGCGCGTACTCGCCGCGAGACGCTCGAGTACGCGTTCGACGCAAGCCTCAACCCTCGGTCTCGTTCAAAACCGCGGTCGCCGCTTCGCACGCGCCGTGCAGTTGTTCGCGCATCAAGTCCTGAACGCGTGTGTCGCCAGTGCAAATTGCGTCCTTGATCTTCACGGCCTGTTCAAACGATGCACGCATGCGCCCACCGCGCGCCATCGCAATCCGCCGCAAGCGGCGAACGGGCCCCATCAGGCTTGCCTGCGTGGCCTGAAGCGTGCGGTTGTCGGCGAGCGTCATCACGATCGAATAAAAACGGTCGAGCGCATCGACGTAGGCCGCTGGATCATCGGCGGCAACGCTCGCACGCATTTCGCCGATCACGTCTTCGAGCTGAGCGCGTCCAAGCGCCGTGATATTTTCCGCGCAGAGTTGAACGGCGAGGCACTCGAGCGCCATGCGCACGGTATAGATTTCCGCGACGTCACGCAGCGTCACCGACCGCACAAATGCCCCGACGCGCGCAACCACTGTCACCAGTCCCTCGCGTTCGAGTTGTGCAAACGCTTCGCGCATGGGCGTACGGCTGACGTTCAATTGCTTCGCGACCTGCACTTCCGACAGCCGGCTACCCGGCGCCAGCACACCTTCCACAATCGCTTCGCGCAACGCCGGTACGACCACGCCATCGCTGAGCGAGTCGCCGGACGCGTCGATCATGCGCAATTTCGAATGATATTTGCGGCCTAGCGTTTCGAGCGCCTGCTCCGGCGCGTCAACAAGCATGTCCACTTCGGCGGTTTTCGTTGCAGGGGCCATTGACTTTCCGTTATTCAGTGAATACGCTGTATACAGGTTATACAGATCATTATACAACAGGAGGCTGCTTGGACCACGCGCGCTTGCCGGACCCGGTCGCAATCGATCGATCGGATGAAGTCTTGACCTTCACGTTGAACAATGCCGCCGCTGGCAACGAAATAACCGCGCCGATGTTCGACGCCATGATTGCCGCGCTGCGCAGTGAAGCATCGCTGCCCACGGCGCGCGTGCTGCGCATCCGGGCACGCGGCGACGTGTTCTGCACGGGACGCGAGCGTGCTGGAACCGACGCGGTTTCCATTCATCGCGAAGTGTCGCGGTTGATTGAGTTGAAGCGGCTGTTGCGGGCATCGCCGATGATTTCCATTGCGCAAGTGCAGGGCGATGCATTCGGATTCGGATTCGGCCTCGCGATTCTTTGCGACTTCACGCTGGTATCGAGCAGCGCGAAGCTTGCTTTTCCCGAGATGCGCAAGGGCTTGCCGCCTGCCGCGATCATGGCTTATCTCGGCCGCTACGCGTTGCCGAAGCACGTGTTTCCAATGGTTCTCTTCGGCGATGCAATCACGCCCGATGCCGCGCTGAACGCAGGCCTTATAACCCGCGTCTGCGCACCCGGCGCGTTGCAAACGGATACCGATGCACTCGCTGAACGCATTCTCGCGCTCGACGAAACGGGCGCGCGCCAGTGCAAGTCCTTCTTCCAGAACGCCGAAGAAAGCTCGCTGGAGCACAACTTCCGATGCGCGACAGAGACGCTGACGGTATCGGCGTTGCGGCTGATGGCATCGAAATAATCATTCATGTATTACGACAAGCCCTCGATGGTTTGCAGGAGACGGAAATGAATGTGAATGCAGGCGCACGCCTGGACCGGCTGCCGGTATCGGGCTTTCACAAGCGCATCATGTGGCTGATCGGGATCGGCATGTTCTTCGACGGCTTCGATATCTACGTGGCCTCCACGGTCCTCGGCGCCACGCTGCAAAGCGGTTTTTCGACGCTCGGCCAGAACGCGCTGTTTGTCTCCCTGACATTTCTCGGCATGATGATCGGCTCCCTGGCGACAGGTTTTCTCGGCGATCGATTCGGCCGCCGCTTTACATATCAGACCAACTTGATGGTATTTGGCATCGCGTCGCTGGGCGCCGCGCTCGCGCCGAACATGATGGTGCTGATCGCATTTCGTTTCGTCATGGGCCTGGGGCTGGGCGCTGAAAACGTCGTCGGTTATTCGACGTTGACCGAGTTTGCACCGCCGGCATCGCGGGGAAAAATGCAGGGCCTGATGGCCGTTTTCGTGGTCTCGGGTTTGCCGGTTGCGGGATTGATCGGCCTCGTCCTGATCCCCGCAATGGGCTGGCGCGCCATGTTCGTGCTCGGCGGAATTGGTGCGATTGGCGTGTGGTACGCGCGTAAATCGTTGCCGGAATCGCCACGCTGGCTGGAATCGGTTGGACGACATCAGGATGCCGAAGCAATTCTTTCGAAGATCGAAACCGAGGTGAAGGCCGAACATGGCGGAGCGTTGCCCGCGCCATCGCCGAAGCCTTCCGTTGCGCCTTCGCGTGCGCTTGGTTCGCTTTTCACCGGCGCGATGTTGCCGCGCATGATCGTCGGCTGTGTGACGCTGGTGGTGATCAACACCCTGTTGTACGGCTTCGTGACCTGGCTGCCGACGTTCTTCGTTCATCAGGGTTTCAGCATTGCGAAGTCGTTCGGGTATGCGCTCGTCATGTCGATAGGCGCGCCGGTCGGTTCGGGCATCGGCGCATTGACGGCGGACAGGTGGGGCCGCAAGCCGACCATTATCGGCGCATCGATTCTCGCGATCATCTTCGGCGCGATCTATCCGTTCGTGAGCAACCCGGTCATGTTGCCGGTCGTCGGCCTGCTGCTCGTCATCCCTATTTATGTGCTCGTTGCCTTGCTGTTCGCGATCTACGTGCCCGAGTTGTTTCCGACCGAAGTGCGCCTGCGCGCATCGGGTATTTGCAATACGCTCGGCCGAGGCGCGACGATCGTCACGCCGTTCATTGTCGTCGCGCTGTTCGGGCATTACGGCGTAGTCGGCGTGCTTGCATTGATGATTGGTTTGCTGGCAATTCAGATCGTGGTGGTGGCATGGCTTGGTGTGGAACCGACCGGCCAGCGCCTGGAAGATATTCAGCCGGCGGACGCGCTCGCGCGTCTGGATGTCGGTGCCGATACGCGGGTGTCCCCGCTCAAGTAAACGGAGAATGCAAGATGGATGCAGTGAACAAGCAGTTCCTCAACGCGCAGTTGTTCATAGACGGCAAATTTGTCGATGCCGCTTCGGGCGAGACGATGGACATCATCAATCCCGCCGATGGCGCCACGATTGGCGCGTTGTCGAAGGCATCGGCGGAAGATGTCGACCGTGCCGTGCAATCCGCACACAACGCGTTCGAATCCGGTGCGTGGCGCGACATGCCATTCCAGCAACGTGCGCGCGTGATGAACCGTTTCGCCGATCTGTTCGAAGCCGACCTTGAAAACTTCTACAGGCTCGAGACGCTCAACAACGGGCGGCCGATCGTGGAAACACGCGCACAGATCTCACGCTTGCCGCAGTTCTATAGATACTTCGCCGCGCTTGCGCTCACGCGCCGCAGCGACGTCATTCCTATCGAAGGACCGTATCTTTGTTATACGCAACGTGTGCCGCTTGGTGTGTGCGCGCTGATGACATCGTTCAATCATCCGTTGATGATCCTGTCCAAGAGCCTCGCGCCCGCGCTTGCAACCGGCAATAGCGTCGTGATCAAGGCGTCGGAGCAGACTCCGCTCACCACCGTGCGCCTCGTCGCGTTACTGCAGCAGGCAGGCGTTCCTGATGGCGTGGTGAACGTGATCAACGGCGAGGGGAAGGAAGCGGGCGCCGCGCTTGCGCGCCATCCGCTGATCGCGAAAGTGGTGTTCACGGGCGGCACGGAAGTGGGCCGCTCGATTGGCGAAGCAGCCGCGCAGACCTTCGCGCTGACGACGCTCGAACTTGGCGGCAAGGGCGCGGTGATCCTGTTCGACGACATGGACATCGATCGCGCGGTGAACGGCGCGGCGTTCGCGGCGTTTATCGGGGCGGGGCAGACGTGCGTGTGCGGCGCGCGCTTGCTGGTGCAGGAAACCATCTACGAGAAGTTCCTGGAGAAATTCCGCGCGAAGGTCGAGGCAATCCGCGTGGGCAATCCCGCCGACCTGAACACACAACTGGGGCCGGTCATTTCCGGGCGTTCGCGTGCGCGCATTCTTGGCATGCTGGAACGGGGCGTGGCGGACGGCGCGAAGCTGCTCGCGGGCGGCGGCATTCCCGCGCATCTGAGCGAAGGGTTTTATCTGCAACCCACTGCGTTCTATGATGTCGATCCAAAATCGGAACTCGGGCAGAGCGAGGTCTTTGGTCCGGTCACGGTAATCATGCCCTTCAAGGACGAAGCGGACGCACTGCGCATTGCCAACGATACCCAGTTTGGTCTCGCTGCATCCGTCTGGACACTTGATGTAGCGCGCGCACACCGCGTGGCGAGCAAGCTCGTGTTCGGGATGGTGTGGATCAACGATCATCATCGGCTGGACCCGGCTTCGCCCTGGGGTGGCTTCAAGAATAGCGGAGTCGGGCGGGAAACCGGGATCGAGTCGTTTGATCAGTTCAGCGAGCCGCGCGCGGTCACGGTCAACACGAGCGGCGTGACGGTTGACTGGTATGCCGACGATGGTCAGTTGAAACGCCTCAATTAAGCCGTAGGGATGGCCGGATCGTTATGCCGGCCATTGCCCATATCCTTAATTTGTCGAGTTTTTGTAGTCATGCTCCGTCAGACGCTGCGGCCGTCGCTCCGCGTCTGACTGTGTTTGCGTTAGAGAGAGTGACCACAGCAGACGTGGTGGTTTGAGTCGAACTGGATGGCACGCCGCGACCGGGCACCGGTTTTGCGCACAGCCAAGGCAAGACCAGTCGAGCAGTCGCTATCACACGCATTCGCACCGCACCGCTCGATCTACGTGAACTGCACGTCGTGGGAGCGTTTCCTTGCCGTCACTCAACCCTTCCGTCCTCGAGCGTTTTGCTCGCTCCCCGTTGCCGGTCTTTGTGCTCGTCGCAATCGCGGGCCACATGGACGCGCTCGCCATGCTTCATAGCAAAGAATGGCTCGCCGTATACATGACGGGCAATTCCACCAAGCTTAGTCAGTCGCTGCTTCACGGCGCATTGAGCAAGGCGCTTCCGTTACTTGCCGTGATCGCGTCTTTTCTCGCATCCACAACGTTTGCCGCATGGCTCGGAAGCCGCTTTCCCCGATGGCGCGCATCGCTTTGCATGGTGCTGACGGCGGCGTTCCTTGCTGCTGTCGTGCCGAATGCCAGCGAACACTACACGCCGTTTTCCACGTCTCTCATTGCGGCCAGCATGGGTGCGATGAATCAGGCGCTTGCCGATCAACCGGGTGTCACCTTCATCACCGGTACGGTCGTTGGAATAGGAAGACAGCTTGCCGCTTGCAAATTCAATGCAGCCGCGCTCGGCATGCTGCGCTGGTTTGCGTGGATTGCCGGTGCGGCCGTTGGCACGTCGCTCGACTTCTTGTATGGGCCAGAGGCGCTTGCGTTCGTTGCACTGGCCGCACTTGTTTGCGCACTTGCGGCGGTCTTGCATGGCACCGCCGTGCATCCACGACAGCGCGTGCACTGAGTGCTCTTGACGAATGCGTTGATCATCAACCTGCGGAGATATCGCTCATGGCCACGGACAAAAGCCCCTTTTACGCCGTTTCAGGTCCCGGCACAGCCAATGGTCCTACGTTGCCCGTCGCAGGCCAGTCTCAGAAGGCCGTCGAGATAGACGTGGGTTCCGTCAAGGACGGGAAAGTTGAATTCGCGAACTGGAAAGGCGATGCGGACAAACCTTCGCCAGCGCCACCGGCGCCGTGCGCGCCTGATAAGCGCATCGGCTTCGCGATTGTGGGTCTTGGCCGGCTTGCACTGGAACAGATTCTCCCAGCGTTTGTCAGCAGCAGGCACGCGCGGATTGCGGGACTGGTATCCGGCAGTCCCGAGAAAGCCCGTGTGGTCGCGGCGCAGTACGGCATAAGCGAACAGGCCATCTATGACTACGACAGCATGGCCCGTCTCGCCGATAACCCGGACATACAGGCGGTCTACGTGGTGACGCCTAACGCAATGCATCTGCCGCACGTCATTGCAGCCGCGAACGCCGGCAAGCATGTGCTCTGCGAAAAACCAATGGCCAATACCTCCGACGAGGCACGGCAGATGATCGATGCCTGTGCAAAGGCTGGCGTCAAGCTCATGGTGGCGTATCGGTGTCAATTCGAAGTGTTCAACAGTGCGGCTGCCGCGCTTGTGAACTCAGGTGATCTGGGCAGGCCGCGCATCATCGAAGCCACGAATACACAAGTGCAAGGTTCCGGCGATCAATGGCGCTTGAGATCCGCTCTCGCGGGCGGCGGCGCGTTGCCGGACATTGGCCTGTATTGTCTCAACGGCGCGCGCCATGTGCTGGGCGAAGAACCCGTCGAGGTCTACGCGCAGATCATCAATCCCGCGGATGATGACCGTTACAAGGAAGTTGAGGAAAGCATCGCGTTCATACTGCGCTTTGCATCTGGCGCAATCGCATTGTGCGCGAGCAGTTACGGCGCGCATGAAACGAAGGACATGCGTATTCGCCTTGAGAGAGGATGGATCGATATCGAAAACGCTTTCGCGTACAAGGGCCAGCGCATGCGCGTCGCGCGACGCAAAGATGATTTCGAAGTGGTGGAAGAGCAGCGTCTTGAATTCAAGGACCAGTTCATGCTTGAAATCGATCACTTTGCGCAATGCGTGCGCGATGACCACGCGCCATCCACGCCTGGAGAAGAAGGCCTGCGCGATCAGGTGCTGATGGAGGCAATTTATCAGTCCGCGCGCGAGCGCCGTCCTATTGCCGTGGATGGGTGACTGTGATTGGACTTCTTCTGGCGCGCTTTATCGCTTCAGATTTGCGAGCACAGCGCGCCAATCTGCCCGGCCATGTTCTTGTCTATCGGAGTGTAGACAATCATGCCAAGGTCCGGTCTTCCATCGACGGAAAACGCCGAATATTCCAGCTCGATCGATCCGAGCTTGGGATGCATCAGGCGCTTGATGCCGCCCGCGTCCCCGTGGCTCAGCACGTCGTTATCGCGCCATAAGGCCGCGAATTCCGGGCTGGCGCTGCTCAACTCGTCGACAAGTGCGGCGACCTCCGACGCCAGTCCCGCGCGCGCCACGTCCGCCCTGAACGCGCCGACTACAAAACGGGCCACGCTTTCCCAGTCGTGCTGCTTGGCGCGGACGGCGGGATTGCGGAAGAGGAACTGCAGGATATTGCGCTCCTTGGCCGGTAGCGAACCGTAATCGGTCAGCACGACCGCGGCCGCGCGGTTCCATGCAACGACATCCCAGGTTGCGGTCTTGATGATCGCCGGGCTTGTCTCGAGCGAATCGAGCAGGCGTTGCAACCGGGGATTGACGGCATCGACCGATTTGTAACGGACTTCCGGCGGCCGTCCAAGCCCGAGCATGAAGAGATGTTCGCGCTCAGCGTCGGTCAGCATCAAGGCACTGGAGATGCGGTCCAGCACGTCTGGCGACGCTGCGCCGCCGCGTCCCTGTTCAAGCCAGGTGTACCAGGTAGGACTGATGTGCGCGCGCTGCGCGACTTCTTCCCGGCGCAAACCCGGTGTGCGCCGGCGTCCGGAAAATCCGAAGCTGGCCGGGTCGAGCCGCGCGCGGCGGCTTCGCAGAAAATCGCCGAGAGATCGGGCGGAATTGACTGACATGAGCATCCTGTTAGTCGTCTTACTATGATGAGATCACTACTTTAACGGGATAAGAATTCGTCGGATAGTGAACGCGTGACAAACAAGGAGAGTTCACATGCGTATTTTTCTGACGGGCGCGACGGGTTTTATCGGCTCGGCTCTTGTTCCCGAATTGATCCAGGCAGGTCATCATGTGATTGGCATGACGCGTTCGGATGCCGGCGCGAGAGCACTTGCCGACGCAGGCGCAGACGTGCACCGCGCGACGCTCGAGGACACCGCGAGCCTGAGCGAAGGCGCGGCGAAAGCGGACGCCGTCATCCATGCGGCCTTCGATCACGATTTCTCGAACTTCGTTGAGAACTGCGAAAAGGACAAGCGCGCGATCGCCGCGCTTGGCGCGGCGCTGGCCGGCTCCGATCGTCCGCTTCTCATCACGTCCGGAACCGGCGTGGGCAGCGGCGAGCACGGTGAACTGGCGAGTGAGGACGTATTCAATACCCGCCATCCGAATCCGCGCATCGGGTCGGAACTGGCGGGAAACGCGTTGCTGGAAGCTGGTGTCAATGTGTCGGTGATGCGCCTGCCGCAAGTTCACAACCCGTACAAACAGGGCCTCATTTCACCGATGGTCGCCATCGCCCGGGAGAAAGGGGTTTCGGCGTACGTCGGCGAGGGACGCAATCGCTGGCCGGCTGGCCATCTTTCGGATGTTGTGCGTCTGTATCGGCTGGCGATAGAAAAAGGAGCGCGCGGTGCGCGTTATCACGCGGTCGGGGAAGAGGGAATCAGCAGCCGGGAAATCGCCGAGTCGCTTGGGCGCGGCTTGAAATTGCCGGTGGTATCGATTGCACCGGAAGAAGCGCCGGCGCATTTCGGCTGGATGGCCATGTTTACCTCGCTGGATATGCCGGCTTCCAGCGCGCTGACGCAGGCACGGCTTGGCTGGAAGCCGACAGGCCCGACGCTGATCGCCGATCTGGACGAAGCGCGTTACGTTTGAGGATTGCGCGTAATCCGCAGCCGCAGTTCGTTGCGCGCTTGGCGTCAGAATGATATAAAGCGGTGTCGGAAAAGGCAGACTTGGTTTGGTAAGCCCAAGTCCTTTCGGTAACGAAAGCTCTGGTCTTTGGCCTCGTGCATGAGATCCCCACGACGAACACAGGACGCGGTCCACGCGTCCCAATGTTCGTCCGTGCGGTTCTCGATCTGAGGAACGCTCCGGTCGAACATCATCGACTAAGGAGCCTTTCATGCACAACCATCATTCTCATCCCTACGACGTCGTCATTGCCGGAGCCGGCCCCGTTGGCCTGTTTCTCGCCTGCGAGCTACGCCTGCAGGGTCTCTCGGTCCTCGTGCTGGAGCAGGCGGAAGTTCCACACTCTCCCTTGAAGCGCCTTCCGTTTGGAATGCGCGGTCTTTCGGCGCCCACCCTCGAAGCGTTCTACCGTCGTGGGCTGCTGGACGAAGTCATCGCCGCGCAACGCGCCAATGATGCCGTGAGCGAGACCGCGGCAACCGCGCACTGGATGCAACAGCCGCGTCGCCCGGCCGGGCACTTCGCAGGCATTCAGTTCTATCACGACCGGATCGATGCATCGAAGTGGCCGTATCGGCTGCCAAGCCCCGCCGGCACCAGCATGCCGGCCGCATTGGAGACACTCGAAACCGTCCTCGCCCGGCGAGCCTGTGCGATGGGCGTCGAGATCCGGCGCGGTGCAGACGTTGACGGTTTCATCGAGTCAGATGAAGAGGTGATGGTTCACGCGGGCAATGAGACCTTTCGCGGATCCTGGCTTGTGGGCTGTGACGGCGGGCGCAGCGCGATTCGTAAAGCGGGCGGATTCGAATTCGCCGGAACCGACCCCGAATTTACGGGTTATTCGGTCGAAGTCGAGATGGCCGACCCCGAAGCGCTCCGCCCGGGGCGGCACTATACGCCGACCGGCATGTACACCTATGCGCATCCCGGCACGATTGCGATGGTCGAATTCGACGGCGGCGCTTCTCACCGTATCCAACCGATCAGCATCGACCATGTTCAGGCGGTGTTGCGCCGTGTATCCGGCGTCGATGTCACCCTGACAAGACTTCGGCTCGCCACGACCTGGACGGATCGGGCGTATCAGGCGACGACGTATCGCAAGGGGCGGGTGCTGCTTGCCGGCGACGCGGCGCACATTCACTCTCCGTTGGGTGGCCAAGGGCTCAACCTTGGGATTGGAGATGCGCTTAACCTGGGTTGGAAACTGGCGGCTACCGTTCGCGGCGACGCACCGGCCGGTCTGCTCGACAGTTATTCGCTGGAACGGCATCCGGTGGGCGCAAGCGTTCTGGATTGGTCGCGCGCGCAGGTCGCGCTCATGCGGCCTACCCAAAGTACGCGTGCGCTCGAAGCCATCATGCGCGATCTCATCGAGACGCCGGATGGCGCGACATACTTCGCCGAGCGTGTGTGGGGCGTTTCGCTTCGCTATGATCTTGACGACAGTCATCCGCTGACCGGCCGCAGCGTGCCCGATTTCGAACTGGTTGACGGACTGAAGGTCGGCGCTCTTCTGACTGAAGGGAAGGGTGTTTTTCTCGATTTCGGTTCGGACGCGTCGCTTCGGGCGCTTGTGAACCGTTGGCGGGAGCGGGTTCGCTATGTCGCAAGCGACGCCAGGAATCGGCTGGGCTTGAGTGCCGTGCTCATGCGTCCCGATGGGATCGTCGCCTGGGCCAGCGAGACCGCATCCCGCGAGGAAGAGGTTGCCCGTGCCCTGTCGCGATGGTTCGGCGAACCCGAAAGTGCCAGTCAATCCGGTTAGTCATTCGCCGCGCCGGAGTCGGCCGTGGTTATTGCGTCATGATGGTGAATTCGTGGCTCCGGTCTTCATTGTTCGGCGGCTTTTAGATAAGACTCGGCGTTTGGTGGCATGACGCACAGCTTTGATCGATCGCGCGTGCGATGATGCTTGCTTGCGACGCGGAAAGGAGTTTTATATGAACGCACTTCCTTCAATATCCAGGCCGGTCGTGTTACCGGACGCTTCGGTGTGGTTTTCGGCTTACGCATTCGGCTGGGGTTACCGCGCCTTTTCATTGCCCGCCGATGTGGTATGCGAGCAGCTAGGCGCAGCCGACACCACGCGCCATCAACTGGTACTCGCGTTTGAGCTCGGCAGGAAACGTATTGTGCGGAGCGTTGAAAAGTGCTCGGCCGCTGACGCAGGCGAGCGCGTCGCACTCCGGACACTTGACCTCTGAGCGGTCATTGCCTGCAAGCTTGAGTTCTCCCGCCCGCTGCCTTAAAAGGTTCATCGCGCACCTGTAGCATCGGGCGATTCGCATTCACGCGCTTCGCAGCCGGCATCCGCGACTCCTCCCCTGGATCCAACCGGAGCGCAGATGCTCGTTCATTTCATGCCGTCATCCGGCATCGTCATTGGCATGCTCGTCGCATGCTTTGTCATGGTCCTCGCGTTCGAGGCGACCAATGGTTTCCACGATGCATCCAACGCCGTTGCGACCGTCATTTACACGCAGTCCCTGAAGCCCGTTCCCGCCGTGGTCTGGTCCGGCCTGATGAACTTCGTTGGCGTGCTCGTCGGCGGCATTGCGGTAGCGTACGCGCTTGTCGAAATCCTGCCGCCCGACGTGCTGACACCGCCCAACGGCGCGCCCGCAGTCCCGATGCTCGTCTCCATTTTCGCCGCAGCGCTATTTTGGAACATCCTTACGTGGGCATTCGGCATTCCTAACAGTAGTTCTCACTGCATCATCGGTGCGTTGATTGGCGTAGCGGCCGCAGACGCATTGCTCAAATCGCGCAGCTTGTCGCAAGGCGTGGACTGGAAGCAGATTGTCACGGTGCTGGAAGGCCTCGCAATCTCGCCAGTGCTTGGATTCGTGCTGGCTGGCGCGCTATATGGCCTGCTCAGGTTGATCGTGCGCAAGGGACACTTGTTCGAGACGCCTGAACAAGACAAACCGCCCGTCTGGTGGCTGCGCGCAATGCTGATTCTGACCTGCACGTCCGTCAGTTTTTCGCATGGCACGAATGATGGGCAGAAAAGCATCGGTTTGATCATGCTGACAATAATCGGGCTGCTGCCGGCAACGTACGCGTTGAATCCGCAGGCCATCGACCAGTTGCAGCAACTTCACCAGCACGCCATCGAGGCGATGCCGCTGATCCAGAAATATGGAGACGATGTCAAGCAGCAGGCGCTGAAGTCTGCACAGGCGCTGCAGAATGCGGGGCCCGAGCTGGACCGGCAAGCTTCTCAACTAAAGTCGAACGGTACGCCGCCAGATAATGAGCGGGCTGCGCGGTCGCAATTGCGTGGGTATATCTATGACGTCACCTCGCAGATGAAGCATGTTGGCGAAGTAAAAAATGCATCGCCAGAAGACAAGAAGCTGGCCGGGACACTGCTCAAGCAAATGAGCTTGCCGGTCGAATATGCGCCGCTCTGGGTGCGGATGCTAAGCGCGCTTTGCCTCGGTATTGGGACAATGGTCGGATATAAACGCGTGGTCCGTACGCTTGGAGAACGCCTTGGGCGGCAACACATGACGCCGGGTCAAGGACTCAGCGCCGAGCTCGTGGGTTCGGTGCTGATTGGTACGGCAGGCTTTACAGGACTGCCGGTGAGTACCACGCACATTGTGACGTCCGGGATCGCGGGGACGATGGTTGCAGGCGGTCAAGGCGTGCAGGGCAACATGCTGTTGCGAATCGCGCTGACGTGGATCGTTACATTGCCGGTGACCATGTTGCTGTCGGCCGGCCTGTTCTACGTGCTGGCGAACCCGAACTTTTGACGGCAGGGCATTCGCCGGCTCGCGCTTACGATCAATTCAGGAAAGCTTCTCATGCAACCGTACAAGCCACCAACGCCACATTGATACCTGAATTGGAGGCCGGTGAGTCGTATCAGCCACACAGGTGGCGATCTCAGCGTATTTTCCAGACACCATCCCGAACCTCGTCTTTGGAACTTCATCACCATTAAATTGGCATAACCAACTATTTGTGTCTTGAACTGCACAGAACGAAAGCTCATGCTGAATACCTCTTTCGCCCATTGTCCGGTATGACACGGAATGTTGATCAACCGAAACCGCGTACGTGAAAGGCAAATACGTTTTTTCCATGCCACGGCAGACATCGTTGACCATTTCTCCATCGCAAGACAACATGTAGACCGTAACTTTATTCTCGAGCGAAGTGGAAATGGATGCCGAGACGGGAAAAAAGCAAAGTGCCGCCGCGACCACGAAGTAACCCGTTAGTCTTTTCGTGTTCGCGGCACCAGCATGAGGATGTCTGAAAATAATACGTGCGGCCTCCAAAGGACCATGAAGGTTGGACGTGTGCGGCTTCAGGCGCGCCAATAGAACGAAGTGCATGTCAATCCACCTTCAATTCGTCACGCGATACGGCCGCATCATTTCATTGTCTTCGTGTGTGAGGACGTGACAGTGCCAGACGTAGTATCCCTGTGTTGGATCGAATTCGTACAGGTTGCTCCCGGCGTCCGATTGGTTGGCGGTTACAGGAACGCTCGACGGCGTCCATCGAACGAGAATTCTGAGGACCTGTCCAGCGTGCGCATCGGCTGTGTCCTTCCATCCCGATTCTCCAGGCGTTGGCGCTATGACGCCGCCTTCCAGGTAGCCGCTGAACGGAAGATTGCCGCCAAGCGCACCGTCTTTATTGGGCGTTGCGTAGTCGAGAGGAGGGCCGTAGTCGGCGCAGTACGTGCCGGCCGTGCATCCCGCTGGCAGAGGCGCCGGGCTGCTGCCTGCCGCGCCGAATGCCTTGTTCCAGTCGGCCAGATATCGAGCTGCATTGATGGCCTGACGGTTGAGAACCTGGAACTGCGTCAGATGGAGATGAACCGGATGGCTGGCCCCGGCCATCGTCGACAGATAAACGATTTCCCACATTTCCGTTGACCCCACGCGTGGCAGTTCGCTGATGCCATCACTTGGAAAATCATGGGCGATGCCCGGCGACTCCAGGCCGTTCCACGTGGTGTTATTGACATACTCCTTGATATCCGTTGGAACGGGGCCGCCAGATGTCTCGACGTGATCGTAAAGGACCATCTGCCTGACCCTGTCGACTTTCACTCCGGGGAGCACATTGCCATTTCCATTGGTCAGGCGAGCCAACGGGTTTTTCCTGGCGCAGAGCCCAGAAGCCGCGTCAGGGTTTGCGGGATCGCAACTGGTATCAGGCGTCGATGCCGACGCCGCCACCCTGAATTGCATGATATCGGGCAGCTGAACGTCCTGGCCGCGCTGCGAATTTGTCAGTTCGATCGTCTGACCGGCAAAGTTGGAAAAATCGACAATGATGTCAGCCCGCTCACCAGGCGACACAGACAGACCCTCGGAAGGACCACTCGAAGAAGCCGCGAGGGGAACGGGTTTGTCGAAGTAATTGTCGTCTGCCCCGACCAGGTAAACAGGTGCGTCGCCGAAGACGAATGTATATCCGCGATTCAAGCTGCCGTTCAGGATATGCAGGCGGTAGCGTCGCGGCTCGACGTTCAGGTAAGGGAAAGCCGCGCCATTCACGACCGCGACATCGCCCTCGAAAATTGGACTCCAGAATGGATGATTGAGGGAAGCCTGCTGAGTGGGCAAGTAGAGCTGACCGTTCGTGTCGAACATGCGATCCTGCACCGCCATTTCGATTTCGTTGCGACCGCTCGGATATCCTTGCGGCTCCGTGTTGGGGTCTTCGAGAAAATAAAATCCCGCGAGCCCCGCGTAGACGTTCAGGCGCGTGACTCCCAAGGCGTGGTCATGGAACCACAACGTGCCTGGTTCCTGCGAATTTGGATATTCATAGACCGCCGTGCCAGGAGCGGGGTTGCCGATCGTGTGAAAATCCGCGCCTTTCAGTCCATTTGGTGTGAACCATGATTCTGGATCGCCGTCGTACGCGGCAGGAATTTCAGCACCATGCAAGTGGACGGTAGCGGGAACTGGACCGATGTAATTCTGCTTACATGACGATGCGGTGCTCGCGTTCTGCATTTGCATCGCGCAGCCGCTTTTCAACGGGTCAGCCCAGTGCACGGTCTGGTCGAATGGCAATTCTCCTTGCACCAGTCCAGGACCGCCAGGGTGAGCCGGATCGAAGCTCGGCAGTTTGTTGACGTATGTGGCGTGGGTAGCGATGCCGCGCTGGGCCACGATGGTGACTGCCGGCCAGTGCGCCGGACCAAGTACGGCGCCTGTGCTGGAATCTGTGGTCTGGTATGTCCATACGCGGGTCTGACCGAACGTAACCCCTGAGCCGCATTGAACGTATGAGCCCGGTGGCAATACCTGCTGATTGGTTTCCGTCATGGTGACGGTAAGGTTGGGGTGAGCAGCCGCATCCACGCGCGGTATCGCGCCTGCCGGCCCGAACACGGGCAGACTGATCGCGAACTTCGCAAAACAGTTCCCGTCCAGTTTCGTCTGTGCAACGACCAGTGGACTATTATCAGTACCGCTATTGCAGCCGTGCGCGAAAAGGCTCGACGACAAGGCAGCAACAGTCAAGGCGATCATGCCCGGGCGAGACCGTGTTGCCGGTTTGCGATGTTTCGCCGCATCTTTGGACATGGTGTCTCTCCTTCATGCGCCGTTTTTTTTTGTTAGGGATAACTAACCGCTGGAGTGCGCTCTTCGGTCTGCTTTATCAAATCGTTCGCCATCTTGAACTGCGGAAGCCATGCTCTGGCAGCGAAACCCGATCGCTTCGCGACAGGTAGCAAATGCATGTGCGTGCGCAGCCTCAGGTTCGGTTCATCGCCGTCGCGCATCACTCCCGCTGCGTTCGCGCGCCTGTTGCTTTGACGCGGTAATTCGAGGCGCCGCCTCAGCTGAGTGGGAGTCGAATGAAGTGTGTAATATTGAGCGTACTTTGACATCACCAGAAGTGGTGATGGTCATGCTGAATGGCCTCCGCACACGGAGACTCCCATGCAACAGAACGAACTCCTGGAAGCTGTCGATCTCATCTACGCTGCTGCACTCGACGAAGGTGCGAGCTGGCATGATCTGGGTGACAAACTGATGACGCTGATGGAGGCGCAACGTGCGACGCTGTGGTTGGCTGATGAAGCCGGTGCGCCAGGCAACCTTCTGATGCGTCGCGATTCCTATGACGAAGAATACGCGTCCAGGTACGTTCTTCTTGATCCCTATCGCGCGTCGGCGCGGGAGGTAAGCGTCGAGGAAACAGTGCGCCGGCGGGGGGACGTTCGGCTGGGTCACGAGATTATTCCGGACGCCAGCTATGTGAAAAGCGAGTTTTACGACGATTTCGGCCGCAAGAGTTCGCGACGTTATATGATCGGCGGACTGATCGGCATGTCGAAGGTTATTCCGCTTGGATTGCACCGGGATGCCGCTTCACGGCCATTTGGAGAGGGGGACAAGCGCACTCTCTCGCAGTTGCTTCCGCATCTGCAGCGCGGACTTCAGATGCGCGCCCGGCTGGCGCCCACAACATCCAGTCTTGGCGCCGGCGCGCTTGATGCATTGCCAATTGGCGTCATCGTTGTCGACAGGGAAATGCGGATTCTTTATAACAACGCGGAAGCGGCAGCGTTGCTGAGCGATTCGCAGTCTGTGTTGTCTTCGGTACAGCCTCGGCCCGGACCGGTCACAGGCGCAAGCAGACTGTTCGCGCGCCATCCACACGACAACGCGCAGCTTTGCCGTCTGGTAGCCGCCGCCGCGAGAGGCGGCGCCGGTGGCGGCATGCAAATCCACGCACGTCCAGGCGCGTTGCCGGGCGATTGCGCCACGCTGTCGGCGCTGGTGTGTCCCGCCCTGCGACACCTGTCTTCCTCAACGCAGCTCAATACGGGCACGAGCATCATCCACGGCGCAGCGACCGTGCTCACGCGGCATCTGCTCAGGCCATCGTCGCCGCCTGTCAGGCTGCTCACCGATCTGTTCGGACTTACGCGCTCTGAAGCCGAGGTCGCGGTCGCCTTGGCGGGAGGCGTAACGGCTGAAGACGTTGCGCGTACACGACGCGTATCGCTCGACACGGTACGCAGCCAGATTCGCACCATTTTGAGAAAAACCGGGGCGACTGGACTGCGCGATTTCGAGCGGATCATCGCATTGAGTTCCACGATGCACACAACGGGCTCGCTTTACGCGTGATGCTCCGATAAGGACAGCTTTCGAGCGCGGAGTTGATTTGTATGCAAAAAGAGCCAAGTGAACTGCTTTGATGAGCGCGGCCACGACAAGGGGAAACTATACGACAGCGCGATTTGACGTTGCGTTTTCCGGATGTCGCGTGTCTATTTTCACCCAGTGCGGGCTGAATTTAATAATATGCGGTGCGTAAGATTGTGCGGACGATCATTGCATAGCCTATGTATAACGGCCGTCGCGCGTGAAACTTGAGGGATTTATTTGGTTAAATGATGGACTGTCTTTTTCCGACGTTTTTTTTTATAAACATTCGCGCTTATCTGTTCGCGTCACTGTTTGGTAATAATCCAACGACATTATCCGGGCTGTTAGCGCGTTAGCGCTGATCAAACCGTCTTCCCTATCGGCTATTGGTGAGTACGCGGTCCTTGCTCGACGCCGCCAATCAGGAACTGCTCCAGTTCTTCCTGGACCTTGGCATGTCGACGCCCTATGCGTTGGGCGCGGGAGTTGCATGCATTAGCTCGATGAACTGAAGCTTGGTTATCTTGCTGCCTTTGCTATCGAGATCAATAGTTGCGCATGCTTCGCGGCCACGCCCGGTGTATGCGTACAAGCGGCGATCGATTTTGTTGCGAACGAAACGGCTATTGCCGAAACCAACGGAAAGCTGGAGTTGTATTGAATACTACTAACCAATCTTTAGACGTAAACCTGAACAGCAATACACCCGTAAGCAAGGTGCTAGTACTGGATGACTCCCCAGTCCACACGCGCACACTAAAGACATTTTGCGACGAACACAGTCTGGTGGCGCTCAACGTGCGGGCGCACCGCCTGTTCTCGGTTCTTCGTTCCAATATCGACCTGGGTGCGATCCTGCTGTCGGAAACGTATGGCGGATCAATGGACGAGTGCGCGCAGATAGCGCTCAGGATCAACGCAATCCGCCCCGAGCTGCCGATCATCCTTCGACGCGAATCTACGTCCTCGACCGGCGATTTGCCTGATGGTTTCCGGCGAGTCATTTGCACGGCGTACACGGCCGCCGACATGGCGCCGCTCAAGTCGGCTATCGACAGCTACATCTTCAGCCTGGAATATCCGAACGCGCTGGTCCGGGGCATCCTTGAGATGACCGAATCCATGCTGAATGGCCTGTTTGCAGGCGTCAGCATTTCATGGGACACACCTTGCATCGTGCGGGACCAGATCATCTTTGGCGAAGTGTTCAGCCTGATTCCGCTAGAAAGCGCGTGGTGTCGCGGCTACATGATGATGCAGGCAGAAGAGGCACCCATCCTTACGTTGCTCGATCAGCAGCATCTGTGCGACGGACCTGCGAATTTTCGCGATCTCAACAGTCTGCTGGGGGAGATGACCAATCTCGTCTGGGGCTCGTTCAAAAACCGGTATCTCGGCAACGCGGATGCGCTGTCGCGAAGCCAGGTGCAGGTGCCGCTGCTGATCAACCACCAGCATAAGTACATTTCGTTTGGCACGATCAACCCTCAGTTGTGCTTTGTTTATCGTGTAACCGATCAGGTGAGCGGTCATATCGTAACGCTTCATCAGCGCTTTATCTTTAGCTTGAGCTGGTCGCCCGAAGACTTCAGCGAAGTCAAGCTGGAGACGGGCGATGTCGTAGCCGCGGGTGAGCTCGATTTGTTTTGAACCTAAACCTACAGATCCTGTATATCGAAAATTCTTGTTGTCGCTACTCTCTTGAGGAAGAATGGACTGGACGTTGAAACCGCTGTTGACGGCAAGGACGGCCTTTTTCGAAGCTGACGTCCAATACGCGACGCATTAGACGCAGGCGGTAAGAAAAACAGCACGATTCAGTGCGTAAGGATGGTACGAGCTTCTGGAACAGCGTGACGGTGGCGCCTGTTAGCAGCTCCGGGTCGGACGTCAAGACGAATCCGGGCGCTAACCGATGCCAAGTTGGTGGTTGAAAGAGTGCAAAGTCGATTTCGTGGATGGCCAGCCAAAGGGAATCATGCAGACCCCGGCGCGAGAACCGGATTCGCTCATGACGTCACGCCATCGAGCATACGTTTCGCATAAATTCCCAGTCCCGCTGCAACGCTCGACATGCGGTCGCCGTACACTGGCTGCGCCTTTTCAAAGCCACTCTTAATCGCCGCAGTCAAAAAATTGAGACCACTCGATCCACCCGTGAAATACACCGCGTCTACGTCACCGGGCGCAACACCCGCAAGTCGCGCGGTTTCGCGTGCGGCGTGTGCGATTCGGTTCGTCTCGTCGCGCGCGGCGTCGATCAGCGCGGCGGCGGTCCATTCGACGCGCAATCCCTTTTCGGCCGACTCGAGATCAATCGATGCCGTGGCGCTTGCGGCCAGCGCGATTTTCGTCTGCTCGGCGCGTGCGGCGAGCGCGTGGCCGAGTCGCCGGTGAACGACGCGCATCAGCCGTTGATGATGCGCTGTATCGCGGAACAGGTGGCGCATCAAATGCAATTCCTTGGTGCGCTTAGGCGTGTAGACCGTGTTGATCAGATGCCACGTCGCCAGATCGAAGTAGATGCGATTGGGCAGCTCACGCCCTTCCATATCTAGCGTTCTGTAGCCGAACTCCGGCAGGATCGCGGACAGTTCGACGCGCCGGTCGAAGTCCGTGCCCGCTACATGTACGCCATGATGCGCCAGCACGTCCGTCTTGCGATCCACATGCGTGCGCCGCTGCGGACCCACTCGCACAAGCGAGAAATCAGACGTGCCGCCGCCGAGGTCCGCCACCATCACCAGTTGCTCGGTATCGAGCCGCGATTCGTAATCGAGCGCGGCGGCAATCGGCTCATACTGAAACAGCACTTCATCAAAACCCGCTGCGCGTGCCGCGTGCGCCAGTTGATGCTCGGCGCGGGCGTCGGCCACCGGGTCGTCATCGACAAAGAAAACCGGACGGCCCATTACGGCACGCTCGATCGGCGCGTGCGTGAAATGCTCGGCGCGGCGCTTGAGATGGCGGATGAACGTGGTCACCACATCGAGATAGCGGATGGCCGAACCGTCGCCGCGGTCGGTCGTACCCTCGGCGAGCGACGACCCCAGAATGCTCTTGATGGAGCGCATGAGCCGGCCGTCAAAACCCTCCGTGTAAGCGGCGAGGGCGGCGCGGCCAAACGCGCATGAGTGGTCGTCCACGTTAAAGAAAACTGCCGTCGGCAAGGTCTGAAACGCGCCTTCCACCGGCGCGAGTGTTAGTTCGTCACTGTTCGGGACGGCAACGGCGGAATTGGAGGTGCCAAAGTCGATTGCGCAGTAGGTCATTTGTCGTTCGTGTGGCTGTAAAACGCCTCAGTAATGTCAAATGATAACATTTACCATCAAATGATTGTCCCAGCGGATCAAGCTGTCACGTGACAGATCGACGGGCCGCGACGCGTTTCGTCCATTGAATGCATGAAATGTCAGCGTCCAAAACGGCTGAAAGCCTTATGGGATGGACGTTTGCCGAAAAATAAGAACGTATGGTCAAGTGTTGACATTTTGCAACGCGTATCATAGACTGACTTTCATGGATACCGATTACAACCCAACTACCGTCTCATTAGCCGATTTCCGCGCTCACACGCTCACTGGCGTGGTTCAGCATGAAATCGAGCGAATGATTCTGAGTGGCGAACTCAAACCGGGACAGCGGCTGAACGAGAAAGCGGTCGCCGACAAACTGTCGGTGAGTCGCGGTCCCGTTCGCGAAGCGTGCCGTGCGCTCGCTGAACTCGGCCTTGTTTATCTGATTCCGCAGCGAGGCGTATTCATTCAGCGTGTCACTCGCGATGACGCAATCGAAGTCTACGAGCTGCGCGCCGGCCTGACCGCGCTCTCGGCCTCACTGCTTGCGCCTATGCTCACGAAGGAAATTGCGGAGCAGTTGGACAAGTACGTCGACGACATGCAGGATGCGGCGGAGAAGGGTGACTTTTCGCGCTTCGATCCGCTGAATCTGGAGTTTCACGATTACATCGTGCGCTCGACGGGCAATTCTCGGCTGATCAAGTTGTATAGCGGCTTCGTGAAAGAATTTCACCTGTTCCGTGTGCATGGGCTCGTGCAACGCGGCGCGTTGTTGCAGTCAAATGAAGAGCATCGTGAGATAGTCAATGCGCTAAAGGCGCAGAACGCAAACCTGAGCTATGAAACAAGCTTCAGTCACGTGTCCAAGGGCAAGGAGCGCATGCTGCATGCGCTCGACGACATGACGAAATCCGGCGCGATGTCAAATGGAGAAGCCACTGAGGTCAGTGACAAAATCTCCTGACGTATGACGTGAAATACAGCTCAGCACTTACATGAACATGCAGGTGATTCGCCGGTCGGGACTGGCGAATTCATCCGCGCTCGATCTATCGTCAAGTGTGTGGCCTTGATTGTTTGCACTCCGAATAAATGAGACTGATGAACTAGCGCACAAAAACGTATCGACTCACCACGGGCCGGAACACCGGCTTGCGGACGTGCGTCATTGACCTGCGCCACTGGGCATCCGCCACCGCGCGCTGACGAGGACTTCAGACCATGAACACCGTAGCCGCGCAAAATCCGCGCGAGGTGACATTGCTGCAGATTCTGCTGCTGTTCTCGCGGGTAGGTCTGACGAGCTTCGGCGGTGGACTATCGGCGTGGATATATCGCGAAGTAGTCACGCAACGCGGCTGGCTGAAAGAGGACGAATTCCTCGGCGCACTCACGCTCGGCCAGATTCTGCCTGGCTCCAACGTGATCAACCTGTCGATCTATGTTGGCTACCGGATGCGCGGCGCACTGGGCAGCGCGGTCGCCGTCTGCTCGCTGCTCGTGCCGCCCATGATCGTGATCGTGCTGCTTGCCACGGTCTTTCACGAGTTCGCACAACTCGCATGGCTGCATCGTTTTCTTGAGGGTGTGGCGGCTGCCGCCATCGGCATGACGGCATCGGTTGGCTTTCGCACGGCGCGCTCGCTGCTCGCCGTCCAACGCTGGCCGCTTGCACTGATCGCCGGGGTCTTTCTCGCGATCGGCGTGATGCGTTGGCCGCTGGTGCCGGTTGCGCTCGTGGCGGATGCGGCTGGCCTGTTCATCGCCTCCAGGAGCCAACCGGGTGCGTGACAACATTTACCTGCAACTCATCGCGGTGTTCGCGCCGCTCTCGTTGCTCTCGCTCGGCGGTGGCCAGAGTATTGTGGCCGACATCAACCAGCAGGCCGTGGCCATCCACCATTGGGTCACGCAGTCCGAATTCATCGACCTGTTCGCGATGTCGCGCGCGGCGCCCGGCCCAGGCGCGTTGCTTACGACGCTGATCGGATGGAAAACAGCGGGTTTCATGGGGGCGGTGGTTGCGTCGCTCGCGCTCTTCATGCCATCCTCGCTACTCGCATACGGCGCGACACTTGCGTGGACGCGGCATCATCATCACCCGTGGCATCGAACGGCGGAACGCGGACTTGCGCCAGTCGCGGTCGGCCTGATTCTCGCCAGCGCGGTTTCGGTCATGCGGGCTTCGTCATCCACGTGGATGATCTGGGGACTCGCCGCCGCCGCACTCGTTATTTTTCTGGCGCGGCCCAAACTGAGTCCGCTTGTCGTGCTTCTTGCAGCGGGTCTGGTGAACGCAGCGCTTGGTCCTATTTTCTGACTACACACATGATCAAACTTTACGGCAGACGCAGCTCGATCAATGTTCAAAAAGTGCTCTGGTGTCTTGGCGAACTCGGACTGGAAGAGGGAAGAGACTTTGAACGGATCGACGCCGGCTTGCACTTCGGCGTGACCACTACGCCCGAATTCCTGGCGATGAATCCCAACGGCCTCGTGCCGACGCTCGTGGACGGCGACTCCGTGCTGTGGGAGTCCAATACGATCGTCCGCTATCTGGCGGCGTCGCGGGGCAATGAGCATCTGTTGCCAATGGAGCCGGCAATGCGCGCGGGCATCGAGAAGTGGATGGACTGGCAACTCGGCACGTTATGGGCAACATTGCGCGTTGCGTTTCTCGGATTGACGCGTACGCCTGAAAACGAGCGCAACTATGAATCAATCCGCCATTCACACCGGCAAGCGGCACGTCTGCTCGGTATCGTCGATACCACCCTGCAAAAGCAGCCGTACCTTGCGCTGGATCGTTTTACGGTTGCCGATATTGGCGTCGCGCTTGCCGCGCAGCGCTGGTTCATGCTGGCCGAAAAATTCCCCGAGCGGGTCGATGCGGCCGTAACCCTACCCACCGTGCAAAAGTGGCTTGCAACCGTGACGCAACGTTCCGGTTACGTCGCAGCGAAAATCGGCGAATAGGTCTTTTAGCCGCTTTTTGATTCGCCCTTTGCTGGGCACTGCTGCATCGCGCTCCGTCCCGCATGCGCTGCGAAGGACGGAGCGTGTCTGCCTCACACTGACGCCCGCTGTATTGGCGACCGTATGCGCGGGCGCTCTTTTTCTATCCTCCCTCGTTTTTCGTGATCGTGAACGCGTCTTAGGTCACATTGAACGCGCGACTCAACTCGCTCCCGGGCAATTTGCGCGCGGTGTGCCGCAAGCCTTTGGCAATCCCCGAGTAAGCCAACCCATCCTCCGCAGCACGGCCGCAGCGACCTTTCGCTTCGCGCTCTGCAGGGCTGCCGTGCCCAGCCTTTAACTCCGCAACCACCGTTTTAAGCCTCCTGTCCGCACGGAAATCTCGCGCCCGGGGAGGTAAAACCCTGATATGTAAAATGTTGACAGTTATCACAACAAGATCGAAACTCCATCCCGACGAACAAGATTACTTACGGAAAGGCGCTCACTCCCGCGTTGGACCGTCTCGAAATCTTACGTAGGTCGCCTGGCGATCTTGAGGGCATCAATGCTTTGAACGAAGCACGAAGTCGCGGTAGCTGAAAAATAAAGCCTTGCAAAAAGGTATGCCTCGGCATCTTTCAATGAAGTCATCAATTAGGATCCCAAAGTGAAACCAGCTCGATATCGGCAAATGGTTTGCGCGTCTGTTCTTGCGGCAATCGGCGGCGCTGCGCATGCTCAAAGCAGCGTGACGTTGTACGGAGTGCTTGATGAAGGTCTTAGCTGGGTGAACAACGCTGCCAATGCCAGCGGTGGAAGTTCACGCCTGCTCAAGCTCGACGACGGCATCGATGACGGCAACCGCTTTGGCTTCAAGGGTGCGGAAGATCTTGGCGCTGGCTACAAGGCCATCTTCACGTTGGAGAGTGGCTTCGGTCTGGGCGACGGTACGATCAGCCAGGGTGGCGCCCTGTTCGGCCGCCAGGCGTTCGTGGGGATCAGCAAGACCGATGTGGGTTCATTCACCATGGGCCGTCAATATCCGTTCTCGCATGATTACCTGAACCGGTATTCGACAGGCGGTTTGGGCCCGGGCAATGCGTACACGTATCACATCGATACGCTCGACTTGTTGACGTCGGTGCGCCTGGACAACTCCGTCAAGTTCGACAGCGTGCGCATGTACGGCCTCAAGGTCGGTGCCATGTATGCGTTCTCGAACCAGGCGGGCGAGTTCGGCGGCGAAGCCGGGCCGGGCAACAAGAATGGCTCGTCCCGAACCTACAGCTTCGGCGCCGACTACCGTTCGGGTGCGTTCAGCATGGCCTTTGCCTACACCGACGTCAGTTATCCGTTGCAGGAAACGCCAGCACAGAAGCTGACGCTCGCGAATCTCGATCCATTGGGCGAGCGTGACCTGCGCACACTTGGAGTCGGCGCGAAGTACGACTTCGGCAAGATGCTTGCCTACGCGTTGTGGACCAATACACGCCTCGAGAATCTCGATCACAGCGCGGCCACGCTGAACATATATGAAGGCGGGGTGGTCTATCAGGTCACCACGCCGCTTTCTGCCGCGCTCGGGTACACGCGTACCAATCTGAGAGGCTCGGCCTCCGGCACGTGGAACCAGATCAACAGCAGCCTTGACTATTCCATCAGCAAGCGGACCAGCGTTTATCTATTGGCGATTTATCAGAAGGCGTCGGGATCCAACGAGGGTGTACCCGTGCAGGCGATGATCGGCAAGTCCACGAGCTACTTCGGAAACTCGGGCAGCGACGCCCAGAACCAGCTGGCGTTTCGGATCGGACTGCGCCACACCTTCTGATCAGACGATAAAGCGGGGCTGCGGATGCTAACCGCAGCCCAGATGGCAAGCTTTGAAGATCAAAGTGTTGACAGTTTGCAGATCACATTTTACTATTCATTCATGGATATCGACTACAGCACCTCTACCGTCACAGTCGCCAAGCTTCGCGCGTACACGCTCACCGGCGTGGTCCAGCAGGCGATCGAGCGAATGATCCTGTGCGGGGAGCTGGTGCCCGGTCAGCGTCTGAATGAAAAGGCCGTGGCCGACAAGCTGTCAGTGAGCAGGGGGCCTGTGCGCGAAGCGTGCCGCGCACTCGCGGAGTTGGGACTTGTCTATCTGATCCCCAATCGTGGCGTGTTCATCAAGAGCCTGACCAAGAGCGACGCGGTTGAGGTCTATGACTTGCGCGCCGGGCTGATCGGGTTGTCGGCGTCGCTGCTGGCTCCTATGTTGTCGACGCAAACCGCCGCAACACTAGATGGTCTGGTCGAAGAAATGGAAGGCGCCGCCGAGAAGGGCGATTTCTCGCGCTTCGATCCGGTCAATCTCGAATTTCACGACTTCATCGTCCGTTCGACGGATAACACGCGGCTCATCAAGCTTTATCGCGGCCTCGTGAAGGAGTTTCACTTGTTCCGCACGCATGGCCTGGTTCAGCGCGGCGCATTGCTGCAGTCCAATCGGGAGCACCGCGAGATCGTCGCCGCGCTCAAGGCAAGAGATGCCGAGTTGAGCTACCGGACCAGTTTTCATCACGTTGGCAAGGGTAAGGAGCGGATGCTGATCGCGCTCGATGGCCTCGCGCGGACGGCTCCAGCGCCGAGTCCGGATCTGAACCTGAACGGCCGGGTGGCATAGACACAATGTTGCAGGGGATGGCGCCGCAGCGGCCGCCTCCCAAGGAGACCAGAGGATGACAAGGGCGGCCCGATTGCGATCAGTCCAACCGTTATTTTGTTATGCGAAATGTTTTTGAATCCATACGCCCAGACGCTTTTCCGCTCTTGGGCGCCACCAGAAAGGGCTGCCAGAGGGGTTTGCCACCACTATGCTTGAACTTTCGTTAGCATGCCAAATCACTGATCGAACCCGCGCGCTGGTCGATGGCCGGGTAACAATCGGAGGCTGCAAGATCAATTTCGTTCATGGTCCAGCAGAAGAACTGTTTCAGAGAGCATTTCGCCACGAGGAGTTCGATATTTCCGAACTGTCGCTCGGCACGCACTTATTGACCACGGCGCGCGGTCAAAGCCGCTACATCGGCATTCCGGCTTTTGTGTCACGCTCGTTTCGCCACTCCGCCATTTACGTGCGCTCTGACCGTGGGATCGATTCGGCCGAGGCGCTGCGCGGCCGCAGGATCGGCGTGCCCGATTTTCAGCAGACTGCGGGTGTATGGGTGCGGGGATTTCTCGACGACGAACACGGCGTGCGCACACGCGACGTGCATTGGGTGACCGGCGGCCTCGAGCAGGCGGGACGCGAAGTGCGCATGCCGCTTAACCTGCCTGCGGACATCAAGATTGAGCCGATCGATTCGGGGACCACGCTGTCGAAGCTGCTCGATGCAGGCGATATCGATGCGATCATCGCGCCGAAACCGCCTTCGTGCTTCGGCCGTAACGAACACGTGCAGCGGCTCTTTCCCGATTTCCGGCAGGCAGAAGAAGCCTATTTTCAGAAAACCCGCCTGTTCCCGCCGATGCACACCATCGGCATCCGGCGCTCGCTGGTCGAGCAGCACCCGTGGTTGCCGGTGAACGTCTATGCCGCGTTCGTGGCGGCGCGCGACATCGCCATGAACGAGCTTACGATTACCGACACCCTGCGCGTCACCCATCCGTGGATAAATGCCGAGATCAACAAGGTCAAGGCGTTGATGGGGGACGATTACTGGCGTTACGGCGTAGAGGCGAATCGTCACGACCTGGGCTCATTGCAGCGCTACGCGAAAACCGACGGCCTGATTCAGGCCGACGTGCCGATGGACCAGCTCTTCGCCGCAAGTACGTTCGATAGCTTCAACTTCTGAAAGCAGCGCCAAGAATTCAAAACAACCTGGAGACAAGCTGATGGGTAGCTCACGCAAGACAGGTAAGAAAACAAGTTCAAGGTCGCGCCGTGTGACGCTGATGTCCTGCGCAATCGTACTTTCGATGCACGCGCTGGCTACCCGCGCCGCCGATGCATGGCAGCCGACGCGGCCGATCGAGGTCATCGTGCCGAGCGCGCCGGGGGGCGGTCTCGATCTGGTCGGGCGCACGCTTCAGAGTGTGATCCAGCAGGAGAAGCTCTCGCCGAAACCCGTTACGGTGATCAACCGGCCGGGCGGCGGCGGGACGGTGGGCATTGCCTATATGAACGCGCATCCGGGCAACGGGCATTACGTCAGCGTGCAGGCGCTGCCGCTTATCACGAACAACATCACGGGCTTGAGCACGGTGGGTCTTGACGACGTCACGCCGCTCGCCGTATTCGTCACCGAGCAGGTGGTCTTCGCCTGCGCCGCCAACGGGCCGATCAAGAATGGCAAGGATCTGATCGACATGTTGCGCAAGGACCCGTCAAGCGTGAGCATGGCGGTGTCGAGCTCTCCAGGCGGTCAGAGTCACGCGGCGGCAGCGCTCATGCTGAAGGCGGCGGGAGTCGATCCGAAGAAGCTG
Source organism: Caballeronia sordidicola (assembly GCF_001544455.2). Taxonomy (GTDB): domain Bacteria; phylum Pseudomonadota; class Gammaproteobacteria; order Burkholderiales; family Burkholderiaceae; genus Caballeronia; species Caballeronia sordidicola. The sequence continues at coordinate 72,528 of NZ_FCOC02000005.1, read as the reverse complement.
AAGATCGTGTTCTTCGATTCGGGCGGCGAGGCGCTTACGTCCCTGATGGGCGGTCACGTGACTGCGAGCGCTACGCCCGCGGGCGTCGTGCTGGGACCGTCGCAGGCGGGGCGCGTACGATTGATCGGTATACCGGCGGATAGTCGCCAACCGGGCGATCTAGCCAACGTGCCGACCTGGAAAGAGCAGGGCATCAATGTGCAATTCAGCACCTGGCGCGTGCTGGTCGGCCCGAAAGGCATGACACCGGCCGAGATCGCCTGGTGGGACAGCGTGCTGCAGAAGGCGACTGCGTCGCCTGAATGGGCCGCCGCCATCAAGCGCAATCTCTGGACCGCTGACTACCAGAACAGCGCCCAGACGAAGGTATTCCTGAGTGGCGAGAAAGCCCGTCTCACACCGCTTCTGACTGAACTGGGCCTCGCCAAGTAGCAAGAAAGCAGTGCAAGAGCAGTACCTGCGGCTTCGACAGACTCCGCTTCAAGTTTTTCAGTTCCTTTTCTCACCCCGCAACCAACGACATGGAGATACATATGTCACGCATCGTCCACCTCGCCGTCAAGGTCAACGATCTCGAAGAGGCGACCAAGTTCTACACCGAAGTCTTTGGTTTCAAGGAAGTCAAGACAGGCCGCAACCGCGAGCACATCTCCCGCCACATGACAGACGGCCACATCGACTTCACGTTGATGAAATACGACAGCGAAGACTCGCATGAAGCGACCATTGCCGGAGAAGGCCCGCGTCTGCATCACTGGGGCGTGACGGTCGAGGATCAGGAAGCGGCTGCCGAGAAGATCGTTCAATACGGCGGCGAAATCCTGTCGGCTAAAGGCGAAGGCGCGCTCAAGTTCCGCGCACCGGACGGCACGATCGCTGAAGTGGTGAAGCCGGGCCGCTACAACGAAAAGTAAAAAGACTATAACTGGACGGCCGCACTCGATGCGCGGCCGATCCTGTCTGACCAGCGCCGCCCATGTAGGGTGTGCGCTGACGCATCCGCCAAGCAGAGCGCCTATGCAGCGCCTTCGAAAGGCTCCCGGCCCGCGTTTCAGGCACGGACCGCTGCAGGGTATTCAGGAGGAGACATGAAGAGTATTAAGGGTGACGTGCAGCTTGCCATCGGCGTCATCGTCGTTGCCTTGGTGTACCTGTACATGGACATGCGGCTGCCGGAAATGCGCCTGGGCGATCCGCTCGGACCCAAGGCCTTTCCCGCGCTGGTGGGCGTTGGCCTGATCTCAGCGGCCTTGTTGCTGCTGCTCGAGCATCGCAGCAAAATGCGGGCGCCGCCGCATGCGGTGGCCAAGCCGAGCGCCGACGAACCTGGCACGAACGCCTCCGGCGACGCACCAAAACACAATCCGCTGATCCTCGTTGGTATGGTCGTCTGGACGGCGTTCTACTACGTGTGCTTCGAACGCGTGGGCTATCTCATTGCCACGTCGGTATTTCTGTTCGGCCTCCTGAGCTATTTCAACCGCGAGCGGCACAAAACCAATATTGCGGTCGCGCTCGGTTTCACGCTCGTCTTCGATCTGCTCTTCTCCCTGGTACTCGGCGTCCCCATGCCGGCCGGCTTGTTATCCATCTGACGCGGGAGCGCCCACCATGATCGAAAGTTTGCACGGGATCTTGCATGGACTGGCCGTCGCCGTTCAGCCGACCCACCTTCTCTATACGTTGATCGGCGTGTTCATCGGCACGATGATCAGCCACCTGCCGGGCATTGGCCCGTCAGCAGGCATTGCGCTGCTGATTCCGGTTACCTTCGGAATGGACCCGATCACCGCCTTGATGATGCTCACCGGCATCTATTACGGCTGTATGTACGGCGGCGCGGTCACGGCCATTTTGCTGAATACTCCGGGCGACGCCGCTGCCGTGATGACCGTCCTGGACGGCTACCCCATGGCGCGAAAAGGGCGGGCCGCCGCCGCGCTCGCGATTGCCGGCGTGAGTTCGTTCATGGCCGGCATGATTGGTGTCACCTGCTTGTCCTTCGTCGCCGTGCCGCTCGCGGCGGTTGCGCTGCACTTTGGTCCGACCGAGTACTTTGCGTTGATCTTCTTTGCGCTCTCGACTGTCAGCGCGCTCAACGGTAATTCGCTGGCAAAAGGGATGATCGCCGTTTTCCTGGGTCTCGGGCTTGCCACGGTCGGTATCGACCTGCAAAGCGGCGTGCCACGCTTCACCATGGGCCTCACGCAATTGCAGGATCGCGTCAGTTTCCTCGTGGTGGTGGTGGGGCTCTTCGCCATCGCCGAAGTGAGCCGGATGGTGGAAGGCACCCTTGGCGGTACGCTGCATTCAGTCAAAGTGGAAGGCAAGCTCTGGTTCACCAAACAGGAATGGCGGCGCGCGCGTCCGGCGGCGCTTCGGGGCACGGTGGTCGGATTCCTGTGCGGTGCCGCGCCTGGATTGGGCGGGACGATCGCAGCCATGCTGGCCTATGTCCTGGAGAAGAAAGTCTCCAAACATCCCGAGGAATTCGGGAAGGGCGCGGTGGAAGGCATTGCCGCGCCGGAGGCGGCCACCAACGCCGACACCTGCGGCGCCTTCGTTCACCTGCTGGCGCTCGGCGTGCCGGGATCCGGGGCCACGGCGGTCATCATGGGCGCGTTCATCATGTATGGTATCCAGCCCGGCCCGATGCTGTTCCACACGCAACCTGACCTGGTGTGGGGCCTGATCGCCAGCATGTACATGGGCAACATCATGCTGCTGGTGCTGAACCTGCCACTCGTGGGGATTTTGTCGAAAATCCTGTATGTGCCGCCTGGCGTTCTGCTGTGCCTGATTCTCGGGATTGCCTCCGCTGGCGTGTACTCGTTCAACAACGACGCTTTCGACCTGTACCTCGCGCTCGGCTTCGGCGTGGTCGGCTATATCTTCCGCAAGCTCGACATACCCAAGGCGCCGTTGCTGTTCGGCCTGATCCTCGGTCACACGCTCGAGCAATCGTTTCGCCAGGCGCTGACCATCTCGAACGGCGATCCAACGGTCTTCTTCCGCAGCCCGATTGCCGCCGGATTGCTGTGCTGCGCGGCGATCATGGTGGGTGCGTCGGTCTGGAGAAAGCGCCGCCCGGTGCAGGAACTGCAGCAGGCCGAGGAACGCATTGCTGAGCAAAGGCTCGCCGAAGAGCGACGCTGAACCTGGGAGCCATGTCCGAACGCGACGCCGGACACGATATACCGGCGTGCTTTACCTAAGGCGGCGCAAGTTGAACTCCGAGGCTTCGGGGAACCGAAGCCTCGGAGCCGTTATCGAGTAGAGCAGGCTGCCGTGCGCAGTGGAAGCCGTCGTTCCCGCGAACGCCGAACCTAAATTTCTTTTCATGTTTATGAGGGCATTGAATCGCAACCGAACCGGTATGCTGATTTCATCGTCTTGAGCCGGGTTTCGTAGCCGGCGACAGGGCGCTCGATCTCGACCAATCTGTTGTGGAGCCTCATCGTGAAACACTTTTACACCATGCTAACAGTCTCGATTTTGGCCTCAGCAAGCAACTTCGCTTTTGCCGCCGAGCCGCATCTCACGCAGGCCGAGTGCCAAAAATATCCCTTCGCGCCGCTTACGCAGCCGGTGACGCACAAGAAGCTGCAACGCGAACTCGGAGAACTTGAAGCGGCTGGTTACCATCCGGGCGGTGACGATGGCAGTTACCCGCATCACCTCGAAAAGGCCAAGGCTGCATTGCAGAGCGAGTATCAGAACGATTGCGCCGCGCCGACGGTCGCATCGAATGCGCACTGAACGCCGTGATCCGGCGATGTCTGTCGCCGATCCCGACGCGTGCGGCTGGCTATCTGCCGGCTTCGTATGCCTTTGAACCACAATGGCCACACGCATACTCACTATCGAGGACGACCCGCTCACCGCGCAGCAGATCACGGGCGAGCTGACCGCGAGTGGCTTCGAAGTCGATTGGATCGATAACGGCACGGACGGGCTCGCGCGCGCGCTCGGTGGCGACTTCAATCTGATCATGCTGGACAGGATGCTGCCTGGGCTCGACGGCCTGACTATCCTCACCACGTTGCGCACGGTTGGCGTCGAGACGCCCGTGCTGATGCTGAGCGCCCTCGGAGACGTGGATGAGCGCATTCGCGGTCTGCGCGCGGGCGGCGACGACTACCTGACCAAGCCGTTCGATCCCAATGAACTGGTTGCGCGGCTCGAAGTGCTGCTGCGCCGCGGCCGTGGAACGGCGGCGCCCGATGTCACCACGCTGCGCAGCGGACCACTGGCGGTGGATCTGATCGCGCGCAAGGTGACGCGCGACGGCGTGGAAGTCGCGCTGCTGCCGACCGAATACAAGATCCTCGAATTCATGGTGCGCCACAGCGGGCAAACCATCACGCGAACCATGCTCTTCGAGGAGGTCTGGGGTTATCACTTCGATCCCGGCACCAACTTGATCGACGTTCACATGGGCCGGTTGCGCAAAAAAATCGATCCTCCCGGCGTCGAGGCGATCATCCAGACGGTGCGAGGTTCGGGTTACATCCTCCGCTAGGAAACGCTACATGGAAGTATCGTGATCAACTCATTGCACCGGACGCTGCCCGCCAACCTCGGGCGCGGCTGGCACACCACGACCTTCCGCTGGCTCGCGGTCTACGCGGTGATCTTCGCGCTGGCGGTGCTGGTGCTGATTGGTTTTATCGGCTGGTCGGTGACAACGCGCATGGAGATCGACACCGACTCCTTGTTGCACTGGCAGATGGTCTCCTTCGAATCCATCCCCGACCGCGAATTGCCGGGTGCAATCCAGCGCCGGGTGGAGCAGGAGCGCCTGCATAACAGTTACTTCGGCCTCTTCGCCGCCAACGGCGCGCATCTGGCCGGCGACATCCTGACAATGCCGGACGGCCTCGCGGTGGTGCAAAGCGGCATGGGCGGCAAGGCGACCGGCACAACCCTCGTGCGCAGCGTCGCGGTCATGGGCAGAACACACCTGCCGGTCATCCGGGCAATTGCCCAGGCGCGTCCGGACGGCTCGCGTATTGTTATCGCGCGCGACTTGCGCGGCGTGCTGTCGCTCCGTGACGCCACGCTGAATGCGCTGGTTGGCGGCGGAGTGATCCTCCTCTTCGTGAGCATCGGCGCCGGGTTGTTGCTGAGTGTGCGGCAGATGCGGCGCGTGCGCGACATTCATCGCGTGACGGTGCGTATTGCGCAGGGCGACCTGAACCAGCGCCTGCCAATAGGCGGGCGCGACGAACTCGACATGCTCGCGCATCTCGTCAATCACATGCTCGATGAAATCGAGCGGCTGATGGACGAAGTAAAAGGGGCGTGCGATGGCATTGCGCACGACCTTCGCACGCCGCTCGCACATATCCGCACGCTGCTTGGCAACGCTGCGCAACGCAGTCACACGATGGCCGACGAAGCCAGCGCGCAGTTGATCGAACAAGCGCGTCGCGAGACCGACATGCTGCTTGAACGTTTCCGTGCGATGCTGCGCATCTCCGAGATCAGCGGGCTCAAGCGTCGCAGCGGGTTTGCGCAGGTGGATCTGACTGCGCTCGTGAGAGAAATGTGCGAACTGTACGAACCGCTTGCTGAAGATGGTGGGGTGAATCTCGTGACGCATCTCGACGCTATGCCGGCCATTCATGGCGATCGGTCGCTGCTGTTCGAAGCGTTCAGCAACCTGCTCGACAACGCCATCAAGTTTTCGCCGGAGGGCGGCATGGTACGCGTTACGCTGACAGTCCACCATCATGGTCCGCGTTTGACCGTCACGGACAACGGACCCGGTATCCCCGAACACGAGCGCGAGGCTGTTTTGCAGCGGTTTTATCGCGGCGCCGATGCGCGCCGCGTTCTGGGGTCAGGACTTGGCTTGAGCATTGTGTCGGCCGTTATGCGGTTGCACGACTTCACGCTCCACGTGGGCGCGAACGAAGAACCGGGCGGCACGGTGATGAGCGTCGAGTGCTGGCCGCATGCGCTCGACTGAACATGCGCATGCTGATTGTCAGCCCTTTGGCTTCGGACGCCGCGTATCTTTTGAAGGCGCTGCGCGAACACGCGCACAGCATTGAAACCGCGCGTGATTTCCGCGATGGCTTTCATATGGCTTCGCGCGATCGCTTCGACGCAATATATGCCGTCGTTCCGGACGCTGCATGGATCGCGCGACTAGAACGGCTGCTGCCGGCTTACGCGCAGCTGCCGGGCGCACCAGTGATCGTCGTGTTGCTCGCGGCGGCGAATGCGGCCGAGCGCGCGCGCATGTTGCGTGGCGGTGCCGACGCGTGTTTCGTGCAGCCATACTCGTTCGTCGAAATTCAGGAGCGAATAAAAGGGCTGCGGCGTGTGACGCCGCAGGCAAGTGCAGGTAACGGCGGCAACATGCCGCTTCTTTTTTGGCTCGATGCGTCAACGCACGAAGGCGTGGAGGGCGGCCGGCGCGTACCGTTGACGCGGCGCGAGTTTCTGCTGCTTGAATGCCTGATGCGCGAACCCAACCTACCGGTCGCGCGGGATCGGGTGATCCGCTACGCATGGCCGGATACCGAAACGGTCGATCCGTCGAACGTCAACCTCGTGGTGTCGCGTTTGCGTCGCAAGTTTGCGAGGCATGCGATCACCGCGCAGATCGAGACTGTCGACCGATTCGGATATCGGATCGTCGTGGCTTGATACGACGCGTATCAGCCGCCGCGGCTAATTCGCATGCTTTCTGATCCAGCCGTCCAGAAACTTCGCCGATTCGAGGCTGTTCTTTTCCAGCATCACGAAATGCCCGTTTCCGTGCTGTCCCACATCGGGTAGGCGGATGAAATCAACCGTGACACCTGCCTGACGCAAAAACGCGGTGGTGCACGCGTCGAACGGCACGTGATAGGACGCAGCGCTGCCAAGCATGAGAACTGGAACGCGTGACAGGTTTCGCAACTGGTGTACCGGCAAGTTCTGCAGCCAGCATCTTACGGTGTCCGGACTATCCGCATCTTTCTGAAGCACGGGGTGCAGGTCATCCACGTTGCTGACGGGCGGATCATAATTCAGTGGCGTTACGGTCACGCCGAACGGGCGCGCAACCTTCGACTCGTAAACAAAGGGATCCTGTTTTCCGGTATCGACAACGTTGTAAAACGGTGGTCCACTGCTTTCCACAGCAATGACAGCCTTTATCTTTTCGGGTCGATCATTCGCTGCGCCCCAGCCGATGGGTCCCGACTGTGAATGGGTAACAAGAACGACTGGTCCGATCTCATCGACAAGCGCGTCGATTGCAGATCGGTTGAGTTGTTCGTTTTTGGCCAGATCGACCATATCCTCGACCTGAGATGAAAAGAATTGATCAAAGGCTTCATCGCCCGGATGTCCCGAGCCTGGCCATTGATCATGCCGGGATGCCTGTGGATAGAGCGGCGCATCTTGAGGCCTTGAAAACCACTTCATAGAATAGGCGGTATCGGGTTTTCGTGTGGGACCGTATGAATCGGCAAAATACCCTGAGCGTCCACGTCCCACCTGATCGACCACATACACCGCGTAACCCTTGCTCAGAAAATAAGTGGCCCAACCCTCCCTGCCATCGGGCGTCTCATAGAACCCTGCTCCCGTTTGACCTCCGCCATGAATCATAAGGAGAGGATATTTATGGGTTTGATGTGCCGGAATCTGATACTGCACGTACATCTGGCCGTGCATCCGCTCTCCCTGATCGGACTGGGTATAGGTGCCGGGCACAAAGAAGTTTCCTTCGCTCGCTATCGAAATGGGGCCGCCCGAGATTTTCACCGGTGTGTAAGGCGCGCCCAGTGCATTTTTGCCAACTGATAAAACAGTAAGACTGGCGGCAAAAATAGTGATCGCGACGGATTTGCTGATGAATCGCACTTGGATTTCCTCAAAATAAATTTTGGTTTTGTGGGGCGCTCAGCCCGCGCATTCGAATACCCGAAGATCCATCTTGTCTAGAAGAAGTGGCGTAGCCCAACACGGAACGCCAGTTGATCCGCGGCGCCTTTCCCTGAAATACCAACATACGACGTATTGTTTCCAAGCTGGGCCTGGACGGGAACGCCATTATTTGCTCCTGACGCTTTCTGATAAACCGCCAGGATATAAACATCGGTACTTTTACTTAGATAGTAATCCAAACTACTATTGACCTGATTCCACTTTCCCTGTGCGCCACCGTCAAGCTTGGTATGCGTAAATCCAATCGCGCCAAAAAGATCAGGCCTGAACGTCTGTATGAAGCCGCCTTCGTAGATGTTGACCGTCGACGTGGGGCCGGTGATGGCCTGAAGGGCGGTATTGGTCCACAGCGCATAGACCGCGGTTTTGACAAACCTGTATTTGGACCCGACACCCAGTGTGCGCAGATCCCGTGTTCCTTTCGGATTCAACGTGACGTTGGCCATGCTGACGGCCATCGCGGGCGTTGCCGCGGTCGGATACGTATAGTCGGAATACGCAAAGCCCGCACTGAATGGCCCGCTCTCATAGTTTGCGCCAAAGCTGTACGCCCGTTGCGATCCTCCGACTGAGGCCGTGGCTGGCGAGCCGGCGAACGCGCCGGCTTGGTTGGAGAATCCATACATGGCCCCGAACGTGAAGCCCCGAAAATCCGCACTGCTAAACTTGATCGAGTTGTTCAGTTCACCGCCGTTCAATTGATCGAGCGTGTTGATGTGCCATGCAAAGCCAGCCGCCGCAGTTTGGCCGCCCGTTGCATAGTGATGACCGAGGTAGTCGTAAGCGAACGCGTATTGCCGGCCGAACGTCAGCTGCCCGACATCTTCCTTGGACAGCCCGACAAAAGCCTGTCTGCCGAAAAGCGCACCGCCTTGTGCTGCTATGCCGGTGCCAACGCTGAAGCCATTTTCAAGCGTGAAGATCGCCTTCAGGCCTCCACCGAGATCTTCAACGCCACGAAACCCAAAGCGGGATGCCGAGGCTACGCTGTCGGCAAGTTTGAACGTAGCGCTGTGCCCCGTTGAGGTCGCCGAGTTATTGACATAGGTGAAGCCTTCATCAACGATTCCATAGATCGTCATGCTGCTTTGGGAATGTGCGGCTCCTGACAGGCAGAGGAGCAAAAGACATCCAGCCTGCGACTTTTTCAATTTAGGTCTCCTATACAACGACATTATTTTTTGTGTATTGGATTGATTACGGACCTGAAATCTCGCAGCCTCCAAGTTCTGCGAGCGCTTCCGTTGCCTGGCGCTACGATGGGCTCGCCAGTGGATCGTCTAACAGTCGGGAGGTCGTTAGACCGTCGCGCGCTGAGCAAACAGTCGTAGTTGTCCGGCTATCGACACTTGAACTCGCCATTGATACAACCGGTGCAAATTTCCCAATAGTTGAATTTATAGGTCCGCATCGAAATAATGTCAACATTTAACAGGTGATGGATAATACCTACGTGTCATAGGAACTTTGATCAGATGGATAGCGGCAAGCATTGGCGCGTTTCGCAAGTGGGTGGATGCTCGCCGTGAGCACCAAGAAGGCAATGTTGTTTTGACGCGGAAGAGCAATAGGGTGCACTAGCGGTGACTTTATCCGCGCGCAGCGTCGCTCGGCATGCGCACCGGTAGTCGTAGAAGAGCGCTTGATATCCCCGGACCGCTTGAAGCGCGAAAAACAAAAAACCCCGAGAGCCAGAAGCTTCACGGGGTTCTTCGATATTTCCTGACTGCCTGAATCTTTGGTGCCCAAGAGAGGACTCGAACCTCCACACCTTGCGGCGCATGGACCTGAACCATGTGCGTCTACCAATTCCGCCACCTGGGCCAAGCGGTACAGCGAAGACAGGTATTTTAGCGAACCATCCCGCGCTGTCAATGGGCGCGTGAGAAATAACGGCTCCTGCGCAGTCGAAAGCTCAAGCGACGCCAACCGGCACGCGCCGCGCCAACGCGCACATCAGCTCATATCCAATGGTTCCCGCGCTGCTCGCCACATCGTCTATGCGGATCTGCCTGCCCCATAACTCCACCTGCGAACCCACGTGTGCGCCGGGAACAGGGGAAAGGTCCACTGTAAGCATATCCATCGATATCCGTCCGACCACGCGTGTCCTCACGCCGTCCACGGCGATCGGCGTGCCTGTTTGCGCGTGCCTCGGATATCCGTCGGCATAACCGCACGCGACCACGCCTATGCGCATGGCATGCGACGCCGTGAACGTGCGGCCATAACCAACGGTGTCGCCTTCCTGCAGCGTCTGGATGCCGATTACCTCGCTGCGCAATGTCATGGAAGCCTCGAGCGGCTCGTCGGCGATATGTTTCATCAAGCCCGTGGGTGACGCGCCATACAAAACGATCCCGGGACGCACCCAGTCGCGATGCGTGCGCGGATGCCAAAGCACCGACGCCGAGTTCGCCAGGCTGCGTTGTCCCGGCATGCCGGCGGTGACGGCGTCGAAGCGATCCATCTGCCAGTCGACTTCGCCTTCGTCGGCGTTGGCAAAATGGTTCATCAGCGTGATCTCGCCGATATTCGCGCACGCGCGTGCCTGTTCCCAGGCCGCGCGGAAGGCTTCCGGCGGGAACCCCAGCCGGTTCATGCCCGTGTTCATCTTCAAGTAGATATCGATGGGACGCGCAAGCCTGGAGTTCGAAAGCAGCGCGAGTTGTTCGTCGCAATGGACCGCCGTGGTCAGTCGGTATTGGTCTGCAACCTGCACGTCTTGCGCGGTGAAGATGCCTTCGAGCAGCAGAATCGGCTTGGTCCAGCCGAGTTCACGCACGCGGACGGCTTCATTCAGATCAAGCAGCGCGATGCCGTCCGCCGCTTTCAACGCCGCATAAACCCGTTCGATTCCATGTCCATACGCGTCCGCTTTCACGACGCCCCAGACGCGCGCACCGATGGCTTTTTGCTTGACGAGTTCGAGATTGTGCCTGACGGCGTTCGGATGAATTTCGGCGAAGATCGGGCGTGGCATGGCGGTGGATGATGGAAGAAACGAATAACGGCAGTGCGCTCCCACTCCGGCAAATAAGGAAAGCTGTCAGCGCGGATTCGCGTCGAACTGGATTGCACAGCCGGGTGCGGCACAGCCAAAGTTGTCACTATGCTAAAGCGCTATCAGTAGTTTTTGTTTTTTTATTAACAGGCTTGCGTAGGGGTATCGACTGGATTCGCGGTTGATCCGCTTCAACGATTCACCGTGCAACAATGCCTGGAATGCGCGTGAACCATCAGTAACGTTTCAGCGGGACTTGCCATACGGGGAGGGCGTCGCTTCGTGCCGTGTGACGGCGACGCACGTGAGGCATCGGTCACGACTCTTTTTGCACCATCCAGCCAACGCCGCGCACGTTTTTGATGGCGTCGCTGCCAAGCTTCTTGCGCAGCGAATAAATCAGAAATTCCACCGCATTGCTTTCGACTTCTTCGTTCCAGCCGTAGATGCGGTCTTCCAGTTCAGCGCGCGCGAGAATGGCGCCGGGGCGAATCATGAGCGCTTGCAGCAGCGAAAATTCGCGTCCCGACAGGCGCGTGGTCTGGCCGTTTGCCGTGACTTCGTGAGTGGCGGGATCGAGCGATAACATGCCGTTGCTCATGAGGGGCGCTGCCTGACCTCCACGCCGGCGCACGACCGCACGCATGCGCGCGAGGACCTCGGACATCTCGAAGGGCTTCAGCACGTAGTCGTCCGCGCCGCTGTCGAGACCGCGAATGCGGTCTTCCACGGAGTCACGCGCGGTGATCACGACCAGCGGCACCAGATTTCCGCTTTCACGAACCACGCGCAGGACCTCGAGCCCATCCTTCCTTGGCAATCCGAGATCGAGCAACACGACGTCGTACACCTGCGTCTCGATGCTCGCGAGCGCCATCTTTCCGTCACGAACCCAGTCCACGCCATAGTTGGCGTCGCGGAGCGCGCCTTCAATGGCGTCGCCGATCATCACGTCGTCCTCGACCACCAATACCCTCATGTCGCACTCCGCCTGTTTTGCCCGTCTGTTTGCAGCCACGGGTCCGGCCGGGCGCAGTAAGGATTTTGTCGCCGATCATACCCCGCAACAAGCGCAAACAAGCGCGAACCAACGCGGCGTGAAGGTAATTGCGAGCGCTGTGTCTGGCCTAAGCTTTGTCAAATAATCTTGGTAGCCCGCGTCCTGCATTCTTTTTTGGGCTTCGATTGGATAACACGGCGAACAAGGCCGAGGCACCGGCAACCCGAGAGGTCGATGCCCGTGGCGCGCTTTGGCCTGCGCGTTTTTTTGCCGAAGGCATCGACCACACGTTCCACGCGTTTGCCGGCCTTTCGGCGCATGCGCGCCGAATACCCGCGCGCGAAGAACTTTTCTTCTGGCTGTTGCGCAACGACTGGCAACTCGTTTCCGCAATGAGCGGCCGCGACGGGCTCAGTCTTTCCGAGCGCAAACGTGTGAAAAATAGCCGCAACACCGCCGCCGGGCGGCAATTCGGCGTCCGGCGCGCGGCATTGCGCATGGTGACGTCGCGCGTGCTGTGCTGCGAGCCCGGCGAAGTCGAACTTGTAGAAACCCCGCGTGGCGTGTGTTTTGCGAGTACGCCTGACGGCATGGAAAAGCGCACGATCACTGTCGATCTTGTTTCTGCCGGCGTCTGGCTCGTGATTGCGGCGGGCATTAGCGAACTGGCCGTGGGGGTTACGGGGCCGCTTATCGACAACAGGGGCGAGCGCGGCGCGGCGCGCACGCCTTTTTCGCTGCAACACGCACAGCAGCATGCCCGCGAAATCAGTCTTGCGCGCGCATCCGGCGCAAATTCCGGCCAGCGTACCCTCGACATTCCATTGCCGGGAAACTTGCGCGGAGCCGTCACGTGCGATCCCGCCATCACAGCAATCACGGCGTTCGGCTGGCGGCGATAGCGCCTGCAAATCCGCCGACGCCTCCTTTTCTGCCAGCGAGAGCACCGGCTATCGTCCATGTGTCTTTCAGTCCTTTTTCCCACGTAAGGCCGCGCTAATTCTCGGCGGTTGGGAATCGAGTATCGTGGGTCCATGGTCTGAGCAATCGACGCTTTTCATCAAGCTATTAGTAATCCGAATTTAATATTCAGCCGATAAGAATTTTTGCAAGGTAGCCTGCATGTCATTGAGCGTGTCGAACGTCAAGGACGTGGCCGTTGGCGGGGTGGCGACGTTGATCGCGCTCGCCAGTCCCTACATGGCCTCGATGTCCATAACAAGCTGGATGATGCTTCGAGACGCGCTGTCAGGTCTGTTCGCGGTTGCGGTCGCGCTGGCCATTCCTGCTCATCTCGCGTGGCATACCCGGCGCATGGCTGCGGAGATATCGCGTCAAAGCTTTCAGGCGACCGTCGACGCCGTCATCGCAAGTTGCTCTCTTGCCCAACAGGCCGATAGCGGGCTCTTGGCGGGAACGGAACCATCACGTTACTTCCTGGGCGTCTACAACGAATCGCAAATCGACCATTCGATCCGGCGCCTGGATCAGATCGACCGCCGGTCCATGCCCAATGCCGCCTGCCGCGCAGCACTCGACCGTGCACGCATGAGCCTGCATCTTTTCTTTGGCGCGTTGCGTCATGCATCGAATCAATTCTGCGACTCTCGCTGCATTCCCGACGGCGGAATGCGGACGCTCCATCTTGCCTACGACGCCTGTGCCCTGAATACAGATGCTCTGCAGAAAGAGCTGGTGCGCCTGGATCTCGCCAGCACGGTCAAACATAATCATCTTTCGGAGCAGTCATGAAGACGCTGTTTTTGCAGGCGCCGTCATATGACGGATTCGACGGCGGCGCGGGCTCGCGCTATCAGGCGAAGCGCGAAGTCCGTTCGTTCTGGTATCCGACCTGGCTTGCACAACCCGCCGCGCTCGTCCCGGGCAGCCGCTTGCTCGACGCGCCAGCGGACGGGCTCCCGGTTGCGGACGCGCTGTATATTGCCGCGCAATACGACCTCGTCATCATGCATACCCGAGAGATAGGTCCGCAAGCCCATGCGTCGTACAGCCTGCGCGATCGAAAAATCATCCGCGACGCAGTTCCGGAACGCACGCAGCCCGCCAACCGCGTCCAGCGTCTCGCGGCGAATGGCAAGCGTCGCACCAAAACCGAAGCGCTGCGAGCCTGCCGCATGCGCCAGATACACGGACGGTGAAAACCATTCGTCGATAAACAGCGCCCCCAGCCGCGCCCAGAAATTGCCGATTCTGCGTGCACGATAAAGGCATGTGACCACGCCCACGCCCGCCGTCAGCAGCGGCCCGGTCACCTTCACGAGATAGTCAGGCTGGACGGAAATGTCGCTGTCGGCGATCACGATCAATTCGTGACGCGCGCGATTTTCCAGATTGCTGAGATTGCTGACCTTGCGATTGCTGCCGTAAAGCGATGCATCGACCACGAGCTTGATGTCCGTGTCCGGATGCGCTGCGCGCAAGCGCTCGACAATAGCGACCGCCGGATCTTCCAGCGACGCCACGCCGAATAACAGCTCGAAGCAGGGATGCGTTTGCTTGCAGAAGGTTTCGAGGTTCGCATGGAGGCGCGACTCGAATCCGCAAAGCGGTTTAAGCACGCTGACAGGGCGCAGCGAGACCGGCTTTTCATCGGTATTGACGCGCCGGACCGGGTGACCGTAGCGCACGAGCGCGGCGAACATGATGTAGAGCGTCGCCGCGCAGCACGGGACAACCAGCGCCCATTGCGCGGGCGATATCGATGCAAGAATCATCCGGCTCCCCATGGCAAGGATCAACGTAAGCCGCGCAGCCGTCGCGAGCGTCACGGCAGGCCGCGTGGACTGCGTCAGGCGATCATAGAGACGGATTCATCCGGGTGAATTAGCGTTCGCTTACACACATGCAATGGCATCATTACGTTCGGCCCAACCGCATGCGTTGCGTTGCGTTGCGCCACATGGCGCTCGATGTGCCACGCCAACCTGGAATCCGGGCGATCAAACAATGTCGGGGGTATCGAATGGATGGTGTGAAGAAGCGCACGCGGCGGTCATTGCAGATGCGTTTGTCCATGTGGCTCGCTCTCGCCGTCCTGCTCAGCGCGGTCGCCGCTGGCATTTTCTCGTTCAGCGCGGCCTTCGATGAAGCGAACGACGTCCAGGACGGTCAACTCGAGGAGATCGCCTCGCTGCTCACGGCCGACAATCTCGACGTCATGGAGACCGGCTCGCGCCGCTATGTCCCGACCCGCGAACCCGAAGCCAAGGTCGTCGTTCAAAGACTCGGTGACGCAGGTGGCGCCGCGTTGCTGCATCTGCCCGCGCATCTCGCCGACGGTATCCAGACACGCGTGCTGGACGGGCGCGAGTGGCGCATAGTCGTGCGCACGCTAGCGGCGGATTCCCGCGTCGCCATCGCGCAGCAGACGTCCGATCGCGACGAGATCGCAATCAACAGTGCAATCGCCACGCTCGTGCCTTTCGCCGTCCTGGCGCCGCTGCTGGTCTGCGTGGTGTTTCTTCTGGTGCGCCGCATGTTCCGGCCGCTGGTGAAGCTGGCGGCGGAACTCGACGCCCGTTCGGATCATGATCTTTCCAGGATCACCGGCGCTGACGACATGCGATTGCCTGCCGAAATCATGCCTTTTCTGGTCGCCAATAACCGGCTCTTTTCCCGCGTGCTCGATGCCATGGCCATGCAGCGCCGTTTCGTGGCCGACGCCGCCCACGAACTCCGGTCGCCTCTCACCGTGCTGACCTTGCAGGCAGAGCGCCTGTCGCTTTCCGACATGTCGGCCGAAGCACGCGAGCGCTTCATCGCGCTGCGGGCCGGTCTCGCGCGTGCGCGTGCGCTGATCGAACAGTTGCTGACGCTTGCGCGCATGCAGGACGAAACCGTTGCACAGGTACAAAGCGTATCGATTGGACGCGTGCTGCGGCTGGTGCTGGAAGAGCTGATGCCGCTTGCAGAATCTCGGCAACTCGACATTGGCATGGTCGAGGAACTCGACGCGCAAGTGCCGGCGGGCGAGACCGACCTCACCATCCTGCTGAAAAATCTGGTCGACAACGCAATCCGCTACACGCCTCATGGCGGCCGGATCGACATTTCCATGACACGGGACGCGGAGTTTCTGCATGTCCACATTGATGACACCGGCCCGGGGATTGCACCTGACGAGCGCGAAAGAGTGTTCGACCGCTTCTACCGCGTGTTGGGAACCGGGCAGACCGGTTCGGGACTCGGTCTGGCAATCGTGCAGACCATCGCCACGCGAATCGGCGCGCGCGTGCAACTAGGCGACGCGCGCTGGCCCGATCATCACAGTGGCTTGCGGGTCACCGTGTCATTTTCGAACCGCTCGCTGGCGAGACCGTCTGTATCGAATCCGGCGGGAGTCGGTGCGGACTGATGCCGCCGCTGCGCCACGCGCGGCTTGAAAAGTGAAAAGAGCGATCGCGCAACTGGACAGGCTTTCGCCCGTTCATGATGACCGCGTTTCGTGACCCACCTCCGGTCGCGATTTGCAGGTTTGTGTTCTGAATCACGGTCCGTAGCTATTGGGAGCTTTCAATCGTCGCTTGGTCATCAAAGCTTCATAAGGAAAAATCCCGACAATTTTCTTTCGATCAATATTGAGAATCATTATCGTTAACGATAAGATGCGGCGAATTGTAAACAATCGTTTAACGAGGAATGGATTCCATGAAGGCCAACAAGCGCGACCGTCTGCGCGCACGTCAACGACCCGCGGCGCTCGCGCTGACGCTCGCGTTCGCATCGAGCGGACAGGCGATCGCCGACGAAGCCGTTAGCGCGCAAGCGCCTGCTACAACGCCCGCATCAACCTCCGCTTCTACACCGGTTTCCGGCGTTGAAGGCGCGCTTCCCGCAGTCAAAATCAACGCGGCGCGTGTCAGCGAAAGCGAGCCCGAGCGGGGCTACCAGGGCCGCCGCGCATCGGTGGCGACGCGTACCGACGCGCCTCTTGTAGATGTGCCGCAGGCAGTCAACGTGGTCACGTCGCAATCGATCCAGGATCGCGCGCCGGACAGTCTCGCTGAAGCGCTCGAAACCGTGCCGGGCGTGCGCATGGGCAACACGCTTGGCGGTACGCTGGACGCGCTGGTCAAGCGTGGTTTCGGCGACAACCGCGACAATTCCATTCTTCGCGATGGTCTGCAGTCCGTACAGCCGCGCAACTTCACGCCGACGACCGAGCGCATCGAGGTATTGAAAGGCCCGGCGTCGATGCTCTATGGCATTCAGGACCCGGGCGGCGTTGTGAACGTCGTCACCAAGAAACCGCAACTGGAGCGGGCGAATTCGGTTTCCGGTTTTGCAAGCAGCTACGGCGGCGGAGGCGCGCAAGCGGACTTGACGGGCCCTATTGGTACATCGGGGTTGGCGTACCGGTTCATTGCCGATCACCAGAACGTGGATTACTGGCGCAACTTCGGCTACAACCGGCAGGATACGATTGCGCCCTCGATTGCATGGTATGGACGCGACACCAGTGTGCTCGTTCAATACGAGCATATGAACTATTCGGTGCCGATTGACCGCGGCACGATTATCGATACTCGCACGGGCAACCCGGTGTCGGTATCGCCGAAAGAGCGGTTCGACGAGAACTACAACATCTCCGCGGGCCGCTCCGACGCGCTCAACGTACGCGTGGACCACAAGCTGAGTCAGGACTGGACCGTGCATGCCGGATATGGCTGGAACCGCACGTACTACAACGATCAGCAAGCCCGCGTGCTGACGCCGAACTTTACAACGGGAATCCTGACGCGCCGCGTGGACTCCACGCAAAACGGAGTTCAGTCCACGCACAACTTCACGTTGAATCTGGAAGGCAAGGTCACCTGGTTCGGATTGCGAAACGAAATTCTGACAGGCTTCGACTACATGCGGAATTACCGGGTACTGGCGGATTTGTATCGCGGCAAGAATAACTCCACGTTCAACATGTACTCGCCGGTCTACGGCACGCTTCCCGCCACTTACACGCTGTCTCCGGCGGACAGTGATCAGACCGACAAGCTGATCGAGCGAGGCGCATTCATTCAGGATGCCATACATCTTGGCGACCGCTGGATTCTCCTGGGTGGCGTGCGATATGACAACTTCCAGGAACTGACAGGCAAGGGCAGGCCGTTTGTGGTCGGATCCACTCAAAGCAACAGCAAGTTCGTGCCGCACGCGGGCCTTGTCTACAAGATCACGCCGGAGTGGGCGACGTATGCGAGTTACAGCGAATCCTTCAGGCCGAATACTTCAATTGCCGCGCCTATTGGTACGCTGCCGCCGGAGCAGGGGCTTGCGTACGAGATCGGCACGAAGCTCGAGACCAGCCGCGTTACCGGCACCGTTGCGCTCTTCGACATCCGCAAGAAAAATATTCAGACGACACAGACCATCGACGGCGTCAACTTCGTGCGCAATGCAGGGCATGCGCGGTCGCGCGGCCTCGAAGTCGATGTGAACGGCCAGCTCACTGACCGCTGGAGCGTGATCGCGAGCTACGCGGCGACCGAGGCGCGCTACAAGGACGACCCGCTCGTGGGCGGCAATCCGCTGCCCAACACGCCCAAGCATGAAGGCGCGTTTTATCTCACACGCGATTTTGGCAACGTTGAATTAGGACCGGCAAGCGGACGTGTACGAGCAGGCGCAGGCGTGCGCGTTTTCAGCAGCATGGCGGTCGGCGACGGCACCGGCAAGGTGTATCAGTTGCCGTGGGGTCATGTCGCCGATGCGTTCGTATCGTGGAACTCGCATATCTTCGGCCAGTACATCGACTGGCAGCTCAACGCGCGCAATATCTTCAACTCCACGTATTACACCGGCAGTTGCTGCACGGGCACGCCGTTCGTCAACATTGGCGAAAGCCGGCAAGTGATCGTGACGGCCAAGCTGGACTTCTGATCGTGAAGTGCGTGCTGATTGCGCTGGGTTGCGCGTTGATCGTGCCACTGGCGCAGGCCGGGCCGCCGCCGGCCTATCTTGTCGATGGCGCCATTCGGACTGCGGGCGCGGAACATGGCGACATTCTGGTCGATGGATTCAACCGGCTCTATGTCGCCGCACATCCGGGCGTACGCTTCGGGCTGCCTGTGAGCGGCACGACAAGCGCGATGCCATGGCTCACTTATGGCCGGGTCCTGTTCGCGCTGATGGGCCGCACGGCAACGCCGCAGGAGCTTGCTGCCTTCGAAGCGGAGAACGGTGTACCGCCGCTTGAAATCCGCATCGCGCATACGTCGGATAATCCGACCGAAGACCTGTCGTATTCGCTCGGCATTTATGTGAATCGCGCGAATCCGATTGATGCATTGAGTCCAGGACAAGTCGCAAGGATGCTGTCGGCGGGCAATCCAGGCGGCGACTATTCGCGATGGGGCCAGCTCGGCCTTACGGGCGAGTGGGCAGCACGCGCGATCCATCCGTATGGCACGCCGGAATACACCGGCATGGGCGTGTATATGCAGTCGACGCACCTCGGCAGCCGCCCCTTTGCAGCTAATTACGAGGCGCACGGCAGCACGCCCGACATATTGAAGCGTCTCGCCGATGACCCCGCGGGCATCGCGTTCGCGGCCATCAATCGCGGCAATGCGCAACTCAAGCAGGTAGGAATCCTGACGGAGAGTAGCGCTTCGGCGCTTATCGGTACGCGCGACGAAGTTGCCGCCGGGCGCTATCCATACGGGCGTTATGTCTACATGTATGTGCGCCGGACAAGAAACCAGCCGATCGACCCGGTTGCCGCGGCTTATCTGCGCACGGTGTTGTCGACTGAAGGTCAGGCGCTGATCGAAACCCAGCCGCGCGGGTATATCCCATTGAATGCACAGGAACGTCTCGATGAACTGGAGAAGCTGAAATGAATCCGTGGTCTTTTCGCGCGCGGCATGTCGTGACATGCATGACCGTCATGCTCGCCGGTTGCGCCACGCCGCGTCCGTCGTCTTTACCGGACGTGGATGCCGCATTGCCCGCGTGGCAACCCGCGCCCGTCAGTGTTCCCGCTGGCGCGCGCTACGTGACGCGCGCCGGCGCGATCCGCGTGGGCGGTGCGGAACATGTGAAGTACATCGTCGAACGGTTCGATGCGCTATTTGCAAAGACACATCCTGGCATCACGTTCGATAACCAGGCAAAAGGCACGACCAGTTCCCTGCCGCTCGTGACGTATGACGTGATTCTTTTTGGTCCGGTTGGGCGCGGCATCAACACGGTGGAACAGAAGGCGTATCACGATGCCAACGGTGGCGAGCCACTGGAACTTCGCGTGGCGCACGCATCGAACGATACGTCGCAGCATCTGGCGACATCGCTCGCCGTCTATGTGAATCGTGCCAATCCGGTCGAGCGGCTAAGCGAGCAGCAGGTCGCGAAGATGCTCTCCGTGGGCAACCCTGGTGGCGACTATTCACGATGGGGCCAGGTCGGCCTTGGCGGCGTATGGGCACAACGCGCGATCCATCCGTATGGCACACCGGAACACACGGGCTTTGGCGACTACCTGCAGACGAATCATCTCGACCACCGGCGGCTTGCGCCTTCGTCGGAACAATACGGCGACACGGGCTCGATCCTGAAGCGGCTGGAAGCGGACCCGGCGGGGATCGCCGTCGCCGCGATCGGGCGTGCTACCGACAAGATCAAGGCCGTGCCGATTGTCAGCGCGAACGGAGCCGCTACCACGGGAACGCCGGCGGAGATTGTCGGCAACGTCTACCCGTATGGGCGTTTCCTTTATTTTTATCTGCGTCGCGCGCCGGGCCAGCCGCTCGATCCCCTTGCGGTGGAATACATGCGCATGGTGCTTTCGCGCGATGGGCAGCAGATCATTGCATCGCAAACAAAGGGGTATATGCCGCTAACCGCCGAAGAAGCGCGCGTGGAACTGGCGAAGCTTAAATGATGCATACAAGGACACGGAACACGCCGATCATGGTCAAACTTAAATCGGGAACGATGGCTCGCGCCGCGGCCATTCTTCTTTCAATGAATCTTCTCAGCGCATACGCCGCTGATGCGCTGACGCTTCCTGCTCAAAGCGCTTACGTGAACTCGAACGGCTCCATAGCGATCGTGGGCGACGACGCCATGCGCGGCATTGTCGAGCATCTCGATGAAGCCTTCACGCGGGACTATCCCTCTTCCGGATTTTCGCTCGAGACGAAAGGCGCATCGACCGCGTTGCCCGCGCTGACCGCTGACGTCAGCGCGCTTGCACCGATCACACGCGACGCGTTCGATGGCGAACGCGCGGGGTTTCGCCAAGTGCATGGGCGCGACCCGATCGTGGTGCGTGTGGGTTATGTAGTGGAACGGCCCGCGGTTGTGATCGTCAATCGGCGTAATGCAATCGATGGCATGACCCTCACGCAAGTTGCGCAAATCTTCACGTCCGGCGCAGCGCAAGGAGACATCAACTTCTGGTCGCAACTCGGCAAGACGCCGGTGCCCGCGGAGTGCCGTGACCGTCGCATTCATCTATATGGCCGTCGCGATGACGGGACGGTCGCCACGACCACGCGTCGCATCAAACTCGGCAATCATCCGTTCGCGGCAACTTACGAGACCTTCGACAACGCGAACGGCGTAGCGCAAGCCGTGAGCGACGACGTTTGCGGGATTGGCATGATCGGCGCTGGAGAGCAGGTCAACTGGCCGCAGACGGTGCGGCCGCTCGCGCTAGGAACGGAAGACGGCAAGTATGTGCCTCCGACTGCCGACGCAATAGCAAGCGGGCTGTATCCGCTCGCTTCGCACGCGCAATTCTATGTGTATCGCGCCGAGGGCAAGCCGCTCGAACCCTGGATCAAGGCTTATTTAAGCAAAGCGCTTTCAAACGACGCGCAGTCCATGATCCGCATGCAACCGGGCTTTGCGCCGCTTTCGGCCGCTGATCTCAAACGCGAGCGCGACCGGCTTGCGGGTATGTGATGCGATTACGGATTCCTAGCGACTCGCCAAAATTCGGCGAGTGTCTTCCTAAGTGTGCCCTAAGCAATGTTCAGTAATCCTTGATCCAGAATCAGCAAACTTCTGGATAGGGCTTAGACATGACAGGTAACGTGCGGGAAACATTCAAACATGCGGCGAGCAAGGTCCCGCAGGTAACGCTGGTGTTCTGGATAATCAAGATCGCTGCAACAACGCTCGGAGAAACGGGTGGCGATTGGGTGACAATGTCGCTTGATCTTGGTTATCTGATTGGCTCGGCTATCTTTGCGGTCATTTTCCTTGCGCTTGTTTCGGGGCAGATACGGGCTGACAGTTATCGACCTTCCCTGTACTGGGCTACCATCGTCGCGACCACTACGCTTGGCACGACCATGGCCGATTTTTTTGACCGGTCTATTGGCGTGGGGTATCCGGGTGGTGTTTGCATTGTGTTCGCGCTGCTGCTTGCAAGCCTGGGCATTTGGTATAAATCGCAGGGAACCGTGTCCGTCCAGAGCATTACAACGCCCAAGGCGGAGTGGTTCTACTGGATAACTATTTTGTTCTCCCAGACGCTAGGCACCGCGCTTGGTGATTGGGTCGCAGGTTCGGACCGTGGCGGCCTGGGTCTCGGGTACGAATACGGTGCGTTGATTTTCGGCGTCTGCCTTGCAATCGTAGCCAGTGCTTATCTCTGGACGCGCATGTCTCGCACGCTGCTTTTCTGGGCTGCATTTATATTGACCCGTCCGTTAGGCGCGACGCTGGGCGATTTCCTGGACAAACCCGTTGCAGAGGGAGGTCTTCACATTAGCCGGCTTTACGCGTCGCTGATATTGCTGGTTTTTATTATTGCAGGGGTAGCCTTTCTGCCTCAAAGCCCGGCAACGTCGGACGAGCAATC
Source organism: Caballeronia sordidicola (assembly GCF_001544455.2). Lineage (GTDB taxonomy): Bacteria > Pseudomonadota > Gammaproteobacteria > Burkholderiales > Burkholderiaceae > Caballeronia > Caballeronia sordidicola. The sequence continues at coordinate 49,743 of NZ_FCOC02000005.1, read as the reverse complement.
GTGAAGGCGCACGCGCAATGTCTGAAACGTGCCTTGGCGCATTGCGAGATTTAGCGAACTTTCATCGATGTCCCGCTATTTGTGGAGAACCGCGATGACACCTCACCAGGAAAGGGGATGCCAGACTCACCTCTGGTTTTATCGCCATAGGGCAGCCTGCCAACATGTCTCAAAGATGTGCGAAGATATCAATTAGTTGTCTTCGGCATGCCTGCCGAGGAGCGGTTTCGCGCATTCATCTCGTCATGACCTTACGAAAATCTCATAACCGGTCGGATCACCCTGGTAAGGCGCCTGCGCACAAGGCCGCGACGGTCGGCCAGGCGTTGACGTTCGGCACGCTCGGCGAACGCGTTGCGGACAAGCTGGTTGCCAAGATTCATGGTGACGCGCTTGCGCCCGGCACGCGTCTGCCGTCCGAGCAGGCCATGGCGCAGCATTTCGGCGTAAGCCGTACCGTAATGCGCGAGGCAATTGCGCTGCTCAAGGCCGACGGGTTGCTGATGACTCGCAAGGGTAGCGGTGCATTCGTTTGCGAGGGCGTTCCGCAGCTTGACCCGCTTACCGAGCAGTCGGTGCAGTCGCTACTTAATCTGACCGAGGTAAGGTGCGGTCTTGAAGCCGAGATTGCCGCGCTCGCAGCGGTCAGGCGCACGCCCGGGCAACTTACGCAAATCGAGCACGCGCTGCGACGGGTCGAGGAAGCCATGGCATTGGGCGGCGATGGCGTGGACGAAGACGTCGCGTTCCATTTGTGCATTGCCGAAGCCACCGGCAATCCGTATTGGGCGAAATTCGTGCAGATGTTTGTCCCGCAAATCCGGCTGGCAGTCAAGGTGACGCGCGCCAACGAAGCGCGCCGGCTTGATTTCGCTGCGCAGGTTCGCGCCGAGCATGAACTGATTGTCGCGGCAATTGCAGCCGGTGATCCAGACCGCGCACGCGCTACCGCGGGGGATCACATGGTTTGCGTGGCCGAGCGCGTCCGTCTTGCCGATCGGGACTTCTGGGCGGGCAGCGGCGGCGTGTTGGCGCGAGATCTGGTAAGAGACTTTTCGAACTGACAACGAGCGAATCTCGCCATTCCGGCCCGGTTCAGATAGCCTCGATTCGATAAAACTGCGCTGCGGTATCGTGGAACAAATCTGCTTTTTCAGCGACCGATGCTTGCGCCGCGACGCGTTTGAACGCGTTCCAAAGCACGCCATAAGCAATATTGCCCTTGTCCACCGGGAAGTTGCTTTCAAACATGCAGCGCTGCGTGCCGAAAGCTTCTACGCAGGTTTCAACATATGGCCGGATAACATCGGCGACCTTAGCCGAAGAAGGCGGGCGAGGGCGATTATAGAAATCAAATCCGAACAGGGTCATGCCAAAGCCACCAAGCTTTATGTGCACATTCGGGTAACGTGCAAGTTCCAGCATGGAAGTGCGCCATTGTCGAAAGACTTCATCGCGTCGCGCGTGGTAAGGCCCGATTCCAAGCGGGCCACCGACGTGATTCAGGACCATTGGCGTATCCGGAAATGCGCCGGCCAGCGAACGAAGTTCTTCCAGTTGCGTGTGAATAACCCAGGCATCGAAACTCAAACCGAGGGGCGCAAGGCGGCTTAACCCTTCGCGAAAGCGCGGGTCCATCAACAGATGCGGCGGCGGAGTGGCAACGGAGGCACGCACGGTTGGATCGGCATGCCATACCCCGATGTTCCTGATGCTTTTCATCCGGCCTTCCGAACACCGGATCAATCCCTCCAACACCGGCGTGACGCGCGCGCCCAGCAACAAGTCGGCATGTCCCACCATGGCGGCGGCCACTCGTGTGGGTGAAGCGGCTTTGCGGGCGGCTTCAATTTCCTTGAGTACGAATTCGACCTCGCCCAGGGATGCCATCTCGGGCTGTCCATCGGTGCGATAACACGTCTGGCATTCAATGAACACAGTGGCGCGAACGTTATGCCCTGACGCAAGATCATGAAGAAGATCGGTGCTGCGATAAGTCTTGTCCGGAAACTGCCATAAATGATGATGTGAATCGATAATCGGCAGTGAGGGTTCCAGGGCCTCCTCTACATGCAGGGAGAGCCAGTCTGGACGAACGGGAATATGGGGCGGCGGCGAAATATCCTGGCTCATGACATTCTCCTTCCGGCCACGGCATGCTGCGACACCATGCCAGCCGCCCGTGCACCGATCGGTTTCCAGGTCAGGAACCACGCGGACATTGCGCCCACGAGGAAAATGATGCCTGCAGCAATGATGGCCGCCGCAAAGTGACCCGTAGCCTGCACGATGTATCCCGTGACAATGGGCGCGAAGAATCCGAACACGTTGCCACCCATGAACTGAAGCGCCACCGCGCGGCCAATGTCGCGGCGCGTGCGTAACAGGTCGCCCAGCAGCGCGACGTTAAGAGCAATGCCGGCAGAGGCCGCGCCCAACGCCACGGTGATCAGACCCAGCACGACCCAGACATTGGAAATCATCGGGATGAAGACAATGACTGCTCCTGCCGACATGACTGCGCCAACCAGCCTGCGCCGCTGGCCTTTTTCGACTGCGGCGGGGTTAAGCGTCGAATCGCTTAGGAAACCTAATGCCATTGAAATGACGATGGAACCGAGATAGGGAATCGCCATCGCCGTACCGCTGCCCAGCAGCGTCATGCCGCGTTCGGTTTGCAGATAGTTGGGCAGCCAGGTCAGGAAAAGATATTGCGTATAGACATTGCACCCTTGTGTAAGCATCTGCGCCCACATTGTCCGTTCACACAGGAGCCCGGTCAGCCCGATCGAGACGGAGTCGGAACCTGTCTGCTCGGCGGTTTCACGCTCGCGCAGAATTGTCTCGCGTTCGTCCTCGCTAATCCACCTGGTGTTTTCGGGCGCCTTGAAAAAGAAAAGCCATGCGGCAATCCAGAAGAAACCCACGCCACCACAGATGGCGAACGACCAGCGCCATCCGGCAATCGAGATCAGCCATGACAACGCCAGCGCACCCAGCGCCGGACCGAAATACGCGCCCGAGTTCAACGCCGTCATGGCGACGCCACGTTCCCGGCTTGGCGCCCAGTCGCGGATGATACGCGCGGCCGAAGGGTAACAGCTCGCTTCGCCCGCACCCATGACAATACGGGATACAAGCACGCCCATTGCGCTCGTCGCGGCTCCGGTGACCATGGTGGCGAGCGACCAGACCGTCATGCTGATCGCGGTAACGGAACGCGAGCCAAAACGGTCGACAAGCAAGCCGACCGGTATCAGAAAGAGCGCGTAGCCCCATAAGAAAGACGAGAACAGGTAGCCGAGCTGGACCTTGTTGACGTGCAAGTCCGCGGCCAGCGGCCCGGCTCCTACCGAGAGCACGACCCTGTCGAGATAGTTGATGGTGGTTAGAAGGAACAGCATCAGATAAACCCAATACCGCGCCCTCCAGCGAGTGGTTTTTGTCGTCTCCAATGTGTATCCCCTAGTAGTGCGCCTTTGGTCGGTCACTTCAGCCCGGCTTATTGAACCAAGGAGCGTGTTTGAGAAGTTCGCTAGTGACCGGCGCTCCAGGCGGACACGCGCCGCTCGCCGCTCGCCGCTCGCCGATTACGCTTCAGGTTTGTTCTTCATGCATGACTCGCCGCTTCGCCGCTACCAATGCAGACAGGCAACGATCACGCCACAGACGGCGGGCAGGCAAGCTATTCGCCGGCGTCAGCATTCGCCGCTCTGCTTCGACAGTCTCTACGAGCGCCGCGTGCCATTCGCGCGGGTCGGCCTGTTCCTTGGCCAGACCGTAGTACATCGGACCCAGATTGCGGCAGTACTGCGCCACGCCTTCCTGCGCATTCAGGTCGATTGTCTCGAATGGACCCATGAAAAACCAGCGCAAACCGAGACCGTCCGCGACGGCCTTGTCGACATCGGCGGCGCTGCACAGGCCATCCTCGACGAGACGGAAGGCTTCGCCCAGCAGCGCGCTTTGAAGGCGGTTCACGACAAACCCATTGATCTCACGATTCAGGCGTATTGGAGATTGCCCGACCCGTTCCATCAACGCGGCGGCTTCATCTAGGACGCCGGCTTGAGTCCAGGGCGCCGGAACGAGTTCTACCAGCGGAATCAGATGCGGTGGATTAATGGGGTGCACGACCAGACAACGCTCGCGATGCACGAGATGGTCGGTGAAAGACGAGGCTGGCAACCCCGACGTGGAACTGGCCAGGATAACGTGAGGCGGAGCGGCCGCATCGAGCCTTTGATACAGATCGCGCTTGATCTCCAGGCGTTCTGGCGCGCTTTCCTGAACATAGGCCGCATCTGTCAGCGCGTCTTCGAGTGACGTGGCGGCTCTTAAACGTGCGCAAACAACGTCCACGTCTTCAGCACTGCCGCCGCCATCGGGAGGTAGGCTTTCCAGGGAAGTGCGCACGAACGCGAGTGTTTGTTGTACTGACGCGGGCAACGCGTCATAGACGGCGACTTCGTAGCCCGCCCGGGCAAAGACCAGCGCCCAAGAGGATCCGACCACGCCGCATCCCACTACTGCCACTTTTGTCATGTTTGCTCCGATTGTGTGCCAGACAAAAAGTACAGAGGCACATGATTTTCATCGACCCCTCGTTGCGCAAAGGTCTGAATGCTTGACTTCGTCATTAGATTACACATGAAAAAATAGGTTGTAAATATCAAGTAGACATCTTTTAGACAGGATAGCTTTATTAAAGACGATCGTTTTGATCGTGCTTATGGCTGTGTTTTCGTCTGATGGATGCAGATGTGCGCAATGGCAATTCGGCCACGCGAAATTCGCGTTTGCTTTTATTTAGGCATCGCGCAACAACGCGGCAAGCCTTCATAGCAGCGCATGTATGCCGTGGCGTTCCGCGAACCGGCATCGAGGCAGTTTCGTGCGGATATAAAAAGTAAGCGTGCGCGTTCGCTGCACAGGATTCCTTTGCAATGACAAGTCACGCTCAGCCGTCGAGCTACGAGACAGATAAGCCCGTTGTGGGCACTCCACGAGCGCGATTTCTGCAAATTGTTGTTGTGCACCGCGTTTTTGTCGCCTTACCCTTTCGTAAGAGATACCTACCCATAATTTGTGAGGTGCTCACAAGCGCCGCGCATATCGTGAGTGGCCTCATTCAAATCGGGGACAAAAAAGCTCGTTATGTTAGGACAACCATATAAACCGCGATCACTGGAATGGACATGAAAAAATTTCGTTTGCTGCTTTCGGCATCCACTCTGGCGTCGGGTTTTGCATGTGCAGATCTGGCGCATGCGAACGTGACGTTGTACGGAGTACTCGATACCTACGTGGGTTACACCAATGCCAGCGGGAAAGGAGCGGCGACTGCCATGCAAAGTGGAGGCCTGTATGCAAGCCGGGTTGGCTTGCGCGGCAGTGAGGATCTTGGCGGGGGACTGCGCGCGGTTTTCGACCTGGAAAACGGAATTCAAACGAATAGCGGCGCAGCGGTCGATCCGGCATCGGCATTCAACCGAACAGCGTGGGTCGGCATTGCGAGCCCTTACGGCGAGGTCCGTTTCGGACGGCAAAACTCGATTCTTCTGCTAATGCACGGCAAGTTCGATGCATTCAGTGGCGGGACATACGGTTCGTTTCTGCACAACACATCCACGTTCGCATTCCGTTACGACAACACGATCTCCTACCTGTCTCCGAACCTCGCCGGATTTACTTTTACCGGCAGCGTGAGTCCTGGAGGGCAGACCTCGCCGCATGATGCGCTGAATGTCTACACCGGCAGTCTGGATTACTCGCGCGGACCGTTATATCTGGGTGTCAGCCACGCCGAGCAGAACGGAGCAAACGGAAAAGTGTTGACGAAGACCACGTTTGCCGGTGCGAGTTACGTGTTCGGAAAACTCACCGGGTTTTTCGGTTTTTATCGTGGGAACAATCTCGGATCAAACCTCACAACAAGTGTGGAGGGTAAATATCACAGCGTGTATTCGCTTTCCGCCACATACAAATTCACGCCTTCGTTCTACCTCGCTAGCGCGATAGGTTATGCGCAGGATAGTTCGGGAAAAAACAGCAACAGCTTTGAAGGCAGCGTGGGCGGGTTCTACAGCCTGTCGAAGCGCACGCTTCTTTACGGCACCGTGGAGCGCCTGCAGAACCGTCACGGCGCCACATACGGACTGATCGGAAACGGCCCAGTGACAGTGAATGCGCCTGCCGCCGGCGGAGGTGTGACAGGCGCGCAGGTGGGTATCGTTCATTCTTTCTGAGTAAGACCCGCTCGGGAGTCGCGTCTGTCTGCGCAGGCTTCGCCAATCGTGTGAAGTGTTCAGTGTCGCAAATTTTTTATGGTGCTTTTTATTTATGACTGTTCTATGGTTGCTTTAACGCCTGCTCACGATAGCTTTTGTGAGCAGCTCACCAAGCCAAGGAGAAGTGTTGTGTCAGATTCCTCCGCTCCTGCCGTAGAACTAATTGATTGCTCGAACGAAGCCAAATTGCGTAGCGAGCGCGCATGTTCAGTGATTCGGCACGACATTCTTTCCTGCGTGATCGTACCCTCCACCATGCTGACGGAAAGTGGTTTGATGGCGCGTTACGGCTTCGGAAAGGCGACCTGCCGCGTTGCGCTTCAACGGCTTGCGCAAGAAGGGTTTATCAAGATCGTGCCGCGCCAGGGATATTCGGTCACGCCCATCACCCTGCGCGACGTCGAAGAAGTATTTGCGTTGCGCCTGCAACTCGAACCATTGTCGGCGCGCCTTGCTGCGGGCAAGGCGGACATCGCGCTGCTGAACCGGCTGGAGAAAGCGTGCCGCAACGACGATACATCGCTTGGCATCAGCAGTCGCATCGGCATTTTCATGGACGCGAACGCGGCATTCCATATGGCGATTGCCGAAGCGTCCGGTAATGGCCGGCTTGTTCGGACTCTCGGCGGTCTATTGAACGACATGGCGCGTCTGGTGGCGCTTGGATTCGGTGTGCAAAACACCAAACCTGAGATCAAGCACGATCATTTGTCGATGATTGAAGCGCTTGCGAGCGGTGATGGCAAGCGCGCCGAACAGATCGCCCTGCGACATGTGATGACGTTTAGAGACATGACCATGGAAAAAGTATTTGCCAGTTTGCGTGACACCCATGCAGGCGCACCGATCGTCTCGCTGCGGGTGACACCATGAACGCGATTTCACAACCGCCGGTCTTCGCGCCAGCCGCTGTGCGCAACGCGGTGGAAATCGAGCACGTGACAAAGTATTTTGGAAAACTAAAGGTTCTCGAGAACATCAGCTTCAATGCACCAGCGGGTTCGGTGCTTGCCATTGCGGGTGCGTCCGGATGCGGCAAGAGTACCTTGCTGAACATCATTGCGGGACTGGTCGCGGCCGATCAGGGCACCGTGCGTGTTGATGGCGCCGCCTGTGCGCCCGAGCACGACACGCGCGTCATCAGCTACATGTTCCAGGAGGACCGCTTGCTGCCCTGGCGATCCATTCTCGCGAATATCGAGTTTGGACTCGAGGCGGGAACAATGAGCGCGGCATTGCGGCGCGAACGTGCGCGTGAAGCGCTCAGGATGACCGGACTTGAAGCTTTCGAAAATGCCTACCCACATGAGTTATCGGGCGGCATGCGCAGCCGGGTCGCACTGGCTCGCAGTCTGGTGGTCAAGCCGTACATCCTGTTGATGGACGAGCCGTTTTCGAAGCTTGATCCGCAGATGCGTTCACAAATGCACCGCGAATTGCTGCGTCTTCGCGAGCAACTGCGAATGACGGTCGTGTTCGTTACGCACGACGTGGAGGAAGCCATTGTGCTGGCGGACAAGGTGGTGGTGCTGGAACCGCGCCCCGGACGTGTTCGCGACGTTTTGCCGATCAATCTTGAGAGGCCACGTGATCCGCTTGCGCAAAATGTGGCGGAAACGGTGCGCCGCGTGCGCGCCCTGATTTAGATTCGATATCGAGGACGATTCAATGGCAACCCTTCCTTCCACCGGTTCCGATTTTCCCGCGCAGACAAGCCGTTGGGCGAAAATCATGTCCCTGGCATTGCAGCGGCTTTCGTTGCTCGTGGTGTTCCTGTTGCTATGGTGGCTGGCTTCGCAAAGGATGCCTGCCTTCATTCTTCCTGGAATCGGAAAGACCTGGGCAGCACTGCTCGATCTGATCAAAAGCGGTACGTTTAGCGAAGATCTTGGGATCACGTTTTATCGGGTTGTGGCTGGCTTTACGCTTGCAGCGATTGTTGGCACGCCGCTCGGTATTGTCCTGGGGTCCAACCGTAGAGTAGGCACTTATTGCGAACCGGTACTGTCCGTACTCAATACGGTTTCGGCAGCGATCTGGGCAATTTTCGCGTTGATCTGGTTTGGCATTTCGAACGGGACCACGATCTTCGTGGTGTTCATGGAAGCGATGCCGCTGATCCTTACCAACGTGTGGCAGGGCGCGCAGAGTGTCAACGCTGAATACGTCGAGTTGGCGCGTTCATTTCAGATGTCACGCGCCAAGGTCATGAGAAAAATATATTTACCGACGGTGCTGCCGTACTTCTTTTCGGGAGCCCGTCTTGCCTTTGGTTTTGGTTGGCGTGTATCGCTGGTGGCCGAAACTATTGGCTCATCAAATGGCATTGGATACCGCCTTCGGCAGGCCGCCGACCTTGTGCAGACCGACCAGGTATTTGCCTGGACGCTCACACTCGTCGCCTTGATGGTATTGCTGGAATACGGAATTCTCAAGCCGCTGGAGAATTATTTGTTTCGATGGAAAAGGCGCATTTGAATCCAAAGCATGTGGAGCCGCCGCGACGCGCTAGCTCTACATAAAGGGATACGACGTTCAAATGTCTATATCAATTAAATAGGAATACTATGAAAAGTACAATGAAAGCGCTTGTTCTCAATGGACATGGCGACGTGGACGATTTGAAAGTCGTCGAAAAACCCGTGCCAACAGTTGTGCCAGGGCATGTGGTCATTCGCGTGCGCGCTTCGTCCTTTAATTACCACGACGTTTTTACCGTCAAGGGAATGCCGGGAATCAAGGTGCCATTCCCTATCGTCATCGGACTGGACATGGCGGGTGAAATTGTTGAAATTGGCGACGACGTTCAAGGATGGGAGCGGGGCGCGCGCGTCCTGGTGAATCCGTTGAACAAGAAAAAAGGTTTGATGGGCGAAATGCTTGACGGCGGGATGGCGGAATATTGCCTTGTGTCGGCGGATCAGTTGATTGCCATGCCCGAGGGGGTGAGTTTCGAAGAGGCCGCGTCGCTGCCGGTGGCCTATGGCACGGCGCACCGGATGATTGTCACTCACAACACCATCAAGCCGGGCGACCGCGTTGTCATTCTTGGGGCAAGCGGGGGAGTAGGAACCGGATGCGTAGTGCTCGCGAAAATGCTGGGCGCAGAAGTTGTTGCAGCGGCTGGAAGTGCCGATAAAGCCGAACGCTTGAAGGAGCTCGGTGCCGATCACGTGATCAACTACAAGGAAGTCGACTTCTCGAAGTGGGTCATTGAAAAATACGGAAAGCCGCAACGCCGAACCTATGAAGGCGGAGCGGACGTTGTCATCAACTTCACGGGAGGAGACACCTGGGCGCCTTCGCTTAAATGCATCAAGCGGGGCGGCAGCCTGCTGGTATGCGGCGCCACCGCCGGTCATGACCCCAAGGAAGACTTGCGCTACATCTGGAGCTTTGAGCTTCGAGTGATTGGCTCAAACAGCTTTTACGATGACAACCTTGCAGCACTCATGGAACTGATCCGGACCAAAAAGATTGCGGTTCAGATCGATAAGGTGCTTCCGCTCGAGCAGGCGGCAGAAGGGTTACGCATGATCCGCGATCGTGAAGTGCTCGGCAAGATCGTCGTTACTCCTTAATTGACGGGAACACGCATGACGGATAATCAGATTATCAGTATAGAACAGGTCGAAGCCATGATCACGCGCGGGCCATATCACCAATGGCTCGGTCTGCATGTAATCAGCGTGGGCGAAGGGACGATCGAAATTGGCGCAAAGTGGCGAGAGGACTGGGTTGTGAACCCCGAACGGCGTTACACGCACGGCGGCATTCTCGCTGCGCTCGTGGACTTGACGGCTGACTGGGCGCTGGTTTCCAGGACGGGGCGGGGCGTGCCGACTATCGACTTGAGGGTCGATTATCACCGCGCAGCCATGCCGGGCGATCTCGTTGCCAAAGGCAAGGTGATCAAGTTTGGAAGTGCAATATCAGTCGCCGAGGCAAGCGTATTTGATGCTACGGGTGTACTGCTTGCCAGCGGCCGTGGCGTCTATTCCACGGCCCCGTTGCCCGCTCCAAAAGCACCATGACAGCTGGCTCGGCAGTACTCGATCACGTTGTAGTGAACGCGTTGTTCGAGACCGATGCGGCGGCCGCATGTTTTTCGATGCTCGGCTTCACTCTTACTCCACGGGGATATCACTCGCTGGGTTCGGTCAATCATCTGATGATGTTTTCGGATCACTACCTCGAGCTTGTGGGTCTGCCCGTAGGCGCGACCGTGGTGCGAAAGGAGATTCTCGAAAGCCGCCTTGGTCTCGATGGCCTTGTATACAAGACGGACGATGCGCAGGCAACGTATGCGTGCCTTCTTGGCGCGGGTGTGCGGGCAAGCGAGCCCCAGGCGTTCACGCGCCCGCTTGAAATAGACGGACGCAAAGAAACGGCACGTTTCCGGACAACGCGGTTGCTCGCGGGAGAAGTGCCTGGCGGGAGGATTTACTTTTGCGAGCACCTCACTCCGCAATGGGTTTTTCGGCCTGAGTGGGCAACTCATTCTAACGGGGCAAGTGGATTGTTTGAACTCGTCATAGTGGGCCGCGATCCGTCGGCGGACGCCGTGCGATACGCACTGGCGGTCGGTATCTGCGCACCTGGATTCACGCTGAGTTTTCTCAGCGAGGCCGATTACGCGGCGCGGTACGGTGAACTAAGCTGCAAACGCGCGGATCGAGACAGCTATTTTGGATCACTAACAGTAGTAGTAAAGGACCTGCGTGATGTCAGGAGAAGACTGGAAGCGGAGACCGGTCGTCTGTGCGAAGTCGATTATGCGGATTCGATACACCCTGCCACTGGCGACGCATCAATCGTCGTGTTTCTGCGCGACCTCAATGTCGTGATCGAATTCATTGGAGCGGTACATGATGTCTAGTCTTCAGAACCTGGGCGATCTGATCGGGCCGATCCCGGAGCCTGAGAAGATTGCGTTGATTGAGGTTAGCGACATAACCGGGGCTGACGAGAGTTCCCTTGAAACGCATATGAGTTATGGCGAACTCGACGCGTTATCCAATGGGGTGGCGCGCGCTCTGACCGCGCACGGGCTTCGCCGTGGTGATCGTGTGGCAATACTGGCGGCCAACTGCGCGCCCTATGTGGCTGCATTGCTGGGCATCATGCGGGCGGGGCTGGTCGCCGTGCCGGTCAATTTCAAGTTCCCGTCAGCAATGTCGACCTTCGTCATGCGCGACAGCGGCGCCAAGATTGTCTTTTGCGACAAAGCCCGCTTGCCAGACGTCCCGGACGATCTCGCGAGCGTTGTATTCGGCGACGACACTGGAAAAGGTCTCAGCGCATTTGTCGATGCCGGGCCGTTTTCGGCGGTGAAGTGCGCACCGGAAGATCCCGCAATGTTCCTGTATACGTCGGGTTCGACGGGGAAGCCAAAGGGCGTGATGCTTTCGCATGCCAGCCACCTTTGGGTGGCCATGACGCGCGCAAATGCACACCCGCCCGAGTCACATCGCTTTCTTGTCGCTGCGCCCATGTATCACATGAACGCGCTGACGCTCGTACTGATGGCGCTGCACGGACATGGCACCGTGGTCATGCTGCCGCAATTCAACGCGCGGAAGTATATTTCGTCGATAGAGCGGCATCGGGTGACCTGGCTGACCTCTGTCCCGCCGATGATCGCCATGATGCTGCGGGAAAAAGATCTGCTTGCCCGCACGGATCTGTCGTCGGTCAAGTTCATCCGGATGGGCTCGGCACCGGTTAGCGAAAGCCTGCTCGCCAACATAGAAAAGGTCTTGCCCAATGCACGTTTGACCAATGTGTATGGAACTACCGAAGGCGGCCCCATTGTCTTTGGACCTCACCCTGCTGGCCTGACGCCGCCAGCGATGTCCGTTGGCTATCCGCACCCTGAAGTCGACGTGCGGCTTCTCGAGGCGCCCTCTACCGGGCCCGCTACCGGCGTGCTCGCCATGCGCAGCCCCGCGGTAATGCTGGGTTACCACAATCGGCTCGATCTCGCGATGCCGATCACGAACGATGGTTTTTACATCACGGGCGACGTGTTTCATCGTGATGAGATGGGATTCTATTCGTTCGTCGGACGGGCGGACGACATGTTTGTTTCAGGCGGCGAGAATATTTTCCCGGGCGAAGTGGAGCACATGTTGGAGACTCATCCCGACATAGTCCAGACGTGTGTAGTGCCGGTCGACGACGACATAAAGGGAACCAAACCCGTTGCGTTTGTCGTGCGGCGCGCGGGTTCTTCGCTGACCGAGTCGCAAGTCAAACAGCACGCGCTTGATCACGCGCCGGCCTACCAGCATCCGAGGCGGGTGTGGTTCGTAGATGCATTGCCGCTTGCCTCCACTAACAAGGTTGACCGGGCAACGCTGAAAGCCACCGCCATTGCGTCATTGCACGATTCAGGTGACGTCTGATAAATCAATGAACATCACTATCAGGACTGCGATATGAATGAGAATTTCCGTGAATTTCTCGACCGGCTGCGCGCCTCTGGCGAGCTTGTTGACATTACCCAGCCCGTCGATATCCGTCACGTCGGGACGCTGGTCGATCAATCCGGTCAGGCGCTGCTTTTTCACAACGTGATTGGCTACGATATGCCGCTGCTCTCCGGGATCATACGCACGCAGAAGCGCGCAATGATGGCCATGGGATGCGAGACGTATGGGCAGATCGAACACATGCTCGATCAGGGCATTCGCAATCCGATTCCTCCGCGATACGTGGAGACATCGAAAACAAAAGAAGTGATTTACAAGGGCGACGACGTCGATCTGTTCCGCCTCCCCATTCCCATGTCGTCGATCTTCGACGGTGGTCCCATGATTACCGCTGGCATTGTGATGTCGCGTGATCCGGATTACGGACTCAATAGCGGCATTTACCGCTTTATGGTGAAGGAGAAGGCGCTGAGCGGCATAGATATCGTGACACCAAACAATATGCGCATGTTTGCACAACGAGCCTATGAACAAGGGCGCCCCTGTCCGATTTCCATATCGATCGGCAATCATCCGGTCGAGATCATGGGTGCGGGATACCGTGCACCCATTGGCGTGGACGAGATGGCGATCGCAGGCGGCATTCGCGGCGCGGCAGTGGAGCTTGCGCAGTGCGAGACAGTCGACTTGCCATACGTTGCGGATTCCGAGATTGTGATAGAGGCGGAGATCATGCCAACGGGATGGACACAACCCGAAGGACGCTTCGGCGAATTTACCGCGCTGATGGGCGGGTTGCACTGGAACCCGAATGTTCGTATCAAGGCGATCATGCATCGGCGCGATGCAATGTATTACTCGCTGCACATGCCCTGGGAAAACACCTGGCTCGCAGCACCAACGCGATATCAGGCAATCCGTACCGCGTTGCGCACGGCCGGGGTCCAGGTCAAGGACATCAACGTGACGTTGGGCGGAAGGGCGTTCTGGCATGCGGTGGTATCGATCAAAAAGCAGGCCGGGGAAGGCAAGAATGCGCTTCTCGCCGCGCTCTCGGTAATGGATCTCAAGCATGTGGTGGTGGTGGACGACGACATTGACGTCTTCAACGGCGAGCAGGTCGAGTGGGCGATCGCCACGCGTGTCCAGGGCGATCGCGACCTGATCATCATTCCTGGCGCGCGAGCGAAGCCCCTCGATCCAAGTCTTCCAATAACACCCGTGGGAATGGTCCCTACCGGCGCGAAGGTTGGTATTGACGCTACGATTTCCGAAGGCATTCCGCATGAGCGCTACGAGCGCATTTCGTATGCCTATGCCGATACGGCGTTAATTGCAGACTATCTCGCGGGCAAGGCCGACCCGGAGCATGTGTGTGGGCCCGAAGAGCTGGCTGCTGCCGCTGCAGAAGCGCTCGCCGTGCTGGAGGAGATGCCGCTCTATTACACGGCGCTCGCCGAGCGCCTTTCCAAGTACGACTTCAGGACGCTTGCCCGTGCGCTCGGTGAGTTGCACGAACAGCAGCGGCTGTGGAAGACGGCTGAAGGCAAGCTGTGCGTGCGCGGATCGCGGTTTGACGCAGTGCCGCCCTCGCGCCGCTAGCGCAATCTCTCCCTCGTTTTTCGACGCCACGCTGGCGGCGTCGTGACCACCATTTGGCTGACCATGATACAAGCGAAAAAACGGATGAAATGCGCGGCATTGTTGATCGCCATGTTGGCGTGCACCGCTGTCCAGGCAGCGCCATTGCGGATTGGCTATTGGACGAGCGGCGTGAGCCTTGGCCTGGGTGCGGTGCTGGAGACGGGCGATTTTCTGAAGAAGGCGGGTATCACAGACGCACGCTTCGTCCACTTTGCGGAAGTCAACGCGCCGGCCACTGGACTCGCGGCAAATGTAATCGACATCAGTTTCAGCGTCGCCGCGGCAAGCGGCTTCAGCATTGCGGCGAGTGGCGTGCCGATCAAGATATTCGGTGCGACCGCGCCGGCTGACGTGACCTTCGTGACTCAGGAAGACTCGCCCATCAAATCAATGGCCGGTCTGCGCGGAACGAAGATGGGCATGTCTCCGTCTGGAAGCTCGGTCGCGCTGATGACAGCCGCGGTGCTCAAGGCCAACTATGGCCTGGGTGCGGGCGACTACGCGCTTGTGCCCGGCAATGAGGCGCGGCTCGCCCAGTTCCTGATGCAAAAGCAAGTCGATGCAGCGGCGTTGCGCTCGGTCACCGTAGCGCAACTGACTGAAGTCAAGACGCGACGCCTCGGCACCATGGTGGAGGAATGGCACAAGCTGACGAAGTCGAATGCGATGCCTTACTTGGGGGTGGCCGCGGCACGTGCCGAACTCGTGCAGAATGATCCGCAGACGGTCGCGAAATTTATTGTCGCGGTTCAAGGGGCTATTTCGTGGGGCCGTGCCCATCCCGATCAGGTTGCCGCGATCTTGCAGAAAGTGGCAAACCTTCCTGCCGCGGATGCGAAAATTTATGCGGCGCACTGGGACGAACTCAACAGTATTTCCTTCGAGCCTATCGATATAGACACGTTGAAACGCGAGCAGCAGATCTTCGCCGCAAGCGGTGCGATCAAGGGAACGCTCCCGGCTGACGTATTTGTCACCGAGCCCTATCAGAGCGCCAAAAAGATGATGGCGGGAGCCAAGCCATGACACTCGCGGAGCGCGCCGTCGCGTCACGCCGCATGCGTCTCGTCATAGGGTTAAGCGGCGCCTCCGGTGCCATTTACGGAGTCCGGTTGCTCAGGCTTTTGCGGGAACTCGACATAGAGTCTCATCTGGTGGTGTCCCGGTCGGCGCAAGTCACACTCTCACACGAGCTAGACATGCGCCTCGCCGATGTCCAGGCGCTCGCCGATGTGTCCTATCCGAACACCGATATTGGTGCGGCAATCTCCAGCGGATCTTTTCGCGTTGACGGCATGATCATCGCACCATGTTCCATCCGGACGCTCTCGGAGATTGCGACGGGATGCACGGGTTCGCTGCTGTCTCGTGCCGCGGACGTCATGCTGAAGGAGCGCCGGCGTCTTGTGATGATGGTGCGTGAGACGCCGTTGCATGCCGGACATATCCGCAGCCTTGCAGCGGTAACAGAAGCGGGCGCGATTGTTTATCCTCCGGTTCCTGCGTTTTATGCGAAGCCGGCATCCGTGGAAGAAATGGTCGATCACACGCTTGGCCGCGTGCTCGATCTTTTCGATGTAGACACGCGCACGGTGAGGCGGTGGGACGGCACCGCCGCCTGATCACAATATTTTTTGCGATCTTTACTTCCCAATGGCGCTCTTCTAGAATGGAGTCGTGGCTGTGAGGTGCCTACAGAATCTGGTAAGCATCGTAGAAGTCAGGCGATAAGGAATGGAAAAAGATGTCAGGCAAGGTGTTGAGTGCGGGAAAACCAGGTGCCGAGAGCAAACTGCTCGGCGAGTCAACTTACCTCGCCATGCGGCAGGCCATATTGTCTTGTTCGGTCCCGCCCGGGAGCATGCTGACCGAAGCCGCCTTGATGGAGCAATATCAGGTGGGGAAGTCCACGTGCCGGCTTGCGCTCGTGCGGCTGACGCATGAAGGGCTGGTGCGCTCGGTTCCGCGACATGGTTATACGGTTGTTCCGATCACATTGAAGGACGTTGAGGAAGTGTTTTCGCTTCGGCTGATCCTTGAGCCCGAAGCGGCGCGGTTTGCCGCTGGCAACGTGGACGGAAAGGCACTGATGCGTATCGACAAAGCGGGCCGCGCAAACAAGGCATCCAGAAATCACGGAAATCGCATTGGTTTTTTTCTCGATGCCAACCGGGAATTTCACCTGGTGATTGCGGCGGCATCCGGCAACGAGCGTCTTGCACGCAGCATTGAAAATCTCCTGGACGAAATGACGCGGCTGGTGGCACTCGGTTTCACTGACGAAGGCGACAGCCCCGAAATTGCCGATGATCACCGACAGCTTGTTGACGCGCTCGTCGCCGGAGACGGCAAGCTTGCGGCCGATATCACACGTCGTCATATTGAGAGATTCCGTGAGATGACAATGGACCGCGTGTTCAAGAGCATCAGGCAAGACCTTGGCCATACTCCGCTCGTAGCGCTTGGGAAATAGCGGGTAAATATTTGATGCGACTGGTTTTCGCTGTACAGACCCGGCACGCTTCGCGTTTCGGTCAGGATGTCTAACGAAACATAACTGTGCGTGCCTCGTATCCATGAACTCTTTGCGGATCGTTCGTGCAACCTGTCTTGCGTTTGCCGTCATATTGGGTGTGGCAAACCCGGCGGCGGCAACAGAACTGCGTGTTGGCTACTGGACAAGCGGAATCAGCCTTGGATTCGGCGCAGTTCTCGAGGCTCAGAAGTTTTTCGAAAAACAGGGTCTGCAGGTCAAGTTTTTTCATTTCCCCGATGTCAACGGCCCAACAACCGCGCTGGCTTCGAACGCCATTGACCTGGCGTTCGGCGCGAGCCTCGCGGGTGCGCTGAGCATGAGCCAGCAGGGCGCGCCTGTACGCATCATCGCGGCCACACAGATTGTCGACGCTGAAATCGCCGTGCTGGACAGTTCACCTGTCAAGTCGTTAGGAGAACTGCGCGGCAAAAAGATTGGCATGTCGCCGGTCGGGAGCGCGACGACTGGCGTCGCCACGGCCGTGCTGGAAGGTAACCAGGGGCTCAAGCAGTCGGACTATCGACTTGTCTCAGGCGACGAACCACGCCTCGCGCAATTCCTGCAGATGAAAAATGTCGATGCGGCCGTGCTCCGTCCCACCACTATTGCGCAGGTGTCGGACAGTGCAAGCAAGTTGAGAGTCATTACAACGCTTGCGGCGCAATGGCAACAGATGACCAAATCCACCACGCCTCCCTATATTGGCGTTGCTGTAATGCGCGACGAATGGCTCAAGGCAAATCCCGAAGATGCTGCAAAGGTGATAACCGCCATGCGTCAGGCGCTCAAGTTCGGCACCGATGATCCAGCCGCGGTAAAGGCAATCCTCAAAGAGGCGAGCAACATGAGCGATCAGGGCGCCATGTTCTACAGCGATCACTGGAGCGGCATGAATACAGTGTCCTTCAAGCCGGATGACATTGCGACGCTTAAACGTACCTTCGAGGTTTTTAAATCCGCCGGCACGCTGAAGGGGGATTTGCCTCAAGGACTGTTCTATCAGCAGCCTTACCTGGAATCTGAAAAGTCCCGATGACCGGGCGGATCGCGCTGTTTATTTTAGGAATTGCAATGGTGACCACATTCTCATGACACATGCTGCTCACACGCCTGAAGAAAGCTATGTTCCGATGACAGGTCCGGCGACCCAGGTCCGCTGGCCAAGGGATGACGTCACACGGGTACCTTTACGTATTTTCGCGGATGCGGCGACTTATGCCCGCGAGCAGGATGCGGTTTTTCGCGGCCCGACCTGGAGCTTCCTCTGCCTGGAAGTGGAGATTCCCAACGCGGGTGACTACGTGACCACGAAAGTTGGCGAGACTTCAGTCATCGTGGTCAGAACTGCCGACGGCAGCATACATGCGCTCGTGAACAAGTGCGTGCACAAGGGGTCTGTGCTTTGTTACGAGGCGCGTGGACATCGCGCGAGGCCCAACTTTGTTTGTCCGTACCACAACTGGGTCTATAGTTTTGATGGCCGACTAACCAGCGTTGCCTTTGAAAATGGCGTGCAGGGTAAGGGCGGCATGCCCGAAGATTTCGACAAGGCTGCCTTCCACCTCACCCGGCTTCGCGTGGATGCTATTCGCGGAATCGTGTTCGGATCTTTCTCCAGCGCGGCGCCTGAACTCCGTGACTATCTCGGCCCGGTCATGGTGAGTCATATAGAGCGGACCATTTATGGACGGCTGAAAATTCTTGGCCGCTACAGCCAGGTCATGCATAACAACTGGAAACTCTATGTGGAGAACAGCCGGGATAACTATCACCCGAGCTTGCTGCACGCGTTCTTTTCCACGTTCAAGATCAACCGGCTGTCCGCCGAAGGGGGAACACTTCAGGACGATCAAAGCCGTCACCACATTACCTTCACCAAGCGCTTTACCGACGTGGGCGACAAGGCTTATGACTCAGGCGTGATCCGCGCAATGCGCGATGATTTCGGCTTGAAGGACCCATCGCTTATCGATCAATGGATGGAGTATCCGGATCAGATCACCAATGCCATCCAAAGCATCTTTCCCGGATTCGTCCTGCATCAGATCATGAATTCCCTGGGAGTGCGTCAGGTCGTACCACTTGCCGTCGACCGGTGTGAGTTGATCTGGACGGTTCTGGGTTTCGAGGAAGATTCCGAGGAACAGACGCTTATTCGACGCAAGCAAAGCAACCTCGTTGGACCGGCGGGATATGTGTCGATGGAAGACGGGACCATCGGCGCATTTGTCGAAAAAGGCATACGAGGCGATCTCGATGACAACGCCGTGATCGAAATGGGAGGGAAGGGTGTCGGGCCCATGGCAACACGCGCAACCGAGACCTCCGTGCGTGGCTTCTGGAAGTTCTACCGGGAATTAATGAATGTCTAGCGTAACGCGAACTCCTGACCTGAATGCCGCTGTAGATCCGCGTGCACTGGCGTGCATAGACCGGTTGATGGCGCGGTACTGCAGTTCTATTGACAATGGCGACATATCGAGCTGGCCGGATTGTTTCACTGATGATTGCACTTACCGGATACTCACCCGCACGGACTTTGAAGCAGGGCGCGACTTCGGAATCTGGTTTTGCAGCGCGCGCGGAATGTTGCTCGACCGTGTCAGCGCTATCCAGTCAGTCAACGTGTTTGAACCGCATGTGTACCGGCACGTCATAGGCCCAACCGAAATCGTTGGCATGGCGGACGCGCGTATCCGGTGCGAAACCAGCTTCATGATTGTTCGTACCGGCTATGAAGGAACAATGATGATCTTCAGTGCCGGCAGATATATCGATCAGATTGTGATCGAGGACGAACGCGCGTTGCTGCATGAAAGAATCGTGGTGACCGATTCACCCCGGTACGACACGCTTGTAGCGCTTCCTTTGTGAGAGCAGAGAGCTTATGACTTATCGGCTGCACCTGGAAAGCCGTCGGCAGCAGCATTCCTCTTTCCACCTCGACGAAGCGGCGTGGACGCTTGCCGCGACGCGTCACCCCGATCTGGCACGTCAGGTCGACGTGAGCTTCGGCTGGGATGGCACGCGGTTCGCTGATCCTCTCGACGATGTCGATTTCCTGCTCGCGTCCCGCTTTCCCTGGGACGCTGTCAATGGCGCAGCAAGATTGCGATGGATTCACACCACCGGTGCGGGCGTCGATCAATTGCTGCCGCTCGATACCGTGCGCGAAGACCTGATCCTCACCAACAGCCGAGGCATACACAGCGACAAGGCGCAGGAATTCGTGCAGATGGCGCTTCTCATGCTCCACGCACGAATGGCTTCGGTCTTCGATGCCCAGCGTAACCGGCGATGGGACACGCAATTGACGCCGCCTTTGCGCGGCAAGACCGCGCTCGTGATCGGGTATGGAAATCTGGGATCCGCTGCATGTGCTGCGGCGTGCGCGTTGGGACTCCACGTCAGCGTCCTCACGCGAGGCGGCAATGCTCAGGTTCATGAAGGTGTGGAAACGAATTGCATCGCACGATTGGACGAGTGGCTTCCACGCGCGGACTTTCTGATTGTCGCGGCGCCGTTGACGCCGGAGACGCACATGCTGGTCTCCGCCAGCAGGATAAGCGCAATGCGCCCGGGCGCGGCCGTCGTCAATATTTCACGAGCTGGATTGATCGACTATCCGGCGCTGTTCGATAACTTGCGTTCCGGGCATTTGAGCGGCGCCGTGCTCGATGTATTCGATCCGGAACCGCTGCCCGCCGAAAGCGAAGCATGGAGTGTCCCGAACCTTGTTGTTACGCCCCATATATCGTGTGACGTGCCAGACTACAACCAGCGCGTGCTCGACGTCTGGTTCAGAAATTTCAAAAATTTCCTGTCAAACAAGCCATTTGAGAACGTCGTGAATCGGCAATTGGGGTATTGATTTCGCGCGTAAACCTCGGGGACGAGTGCGCGACCAAAGCAAATCAAGCCGGTGATATCGGTAGGGATTCGGCCCTGTTTTGGCATTGCGACATGCCCGTTCCGACTTCAGTTTCGAAGCCAGCTAAGTAAAAAACTGAATCCGACCAGACCGCAAAACAAAAAACCCCGCAGGCGCAAGGCTTTACGGGGTTTCTCGAACATCTTCGGATTGCTCCGGACTACATGCTGGTGCCCAAGAGAGGACTCGAACCTCCACGGTGTTGCCACCGCTAGGACCTGAACCTAGTGCGTCTACCAATTCCGCCACCTGGGCTAGGGTGCGTGTGCAGCAAAGAACGCAATTATAGCCGGGCTCGCCGCGCTGTCAAGCATTTTGAGATCTAAAACCCAACCGGGCTGCAAGCCATTGTCCATATGGCTTAAGCGCCGATATGGCCTCGTTTGCGGGTGTTAGAATGATCCGCAGACTATTCGTGAACGAACCGGAACAACGTTAAGCGCGACGTCCCGGCAACGCATCGGCCCATCGCTTTCAAAAATGGCCGGTAAAGTCAGGATGTAAAGCCGGGAACGTGGTGCCCGCGTGGTCGCCACGCGTTTCCGATTAACCGCGACATTCAGTTAGACGAGAAGAGATCATCGATAAGCCCTTGAACAAATACCCGTATCCGATACCGAGCCGCGAAGAAATTCTCGGCGTGTTGCGTACGAGCGAAGCCCCGCTTGCTGCGAACGACATCGCCGAGGCTCTGTCGATCAAGCGCCAGGAGCGCGAAGGATTTTTCAAGCGATTGGGAGCCATGGAGCGCGACGGCCAGGTCCGTCTCGACAAACGCGGCTACTACCAGCTCACGCATCCGTCGAATTTCGTGGCGGGCCGGGTTCAGGGCCATCGCGACGGTTTTGGCTTCCTGATTCGCGACGACGGCCAGGACGACCTGTTCCTGCCCAACGGCGAAATGCAGAAGGTCATGCATAACGATCGCGTCCTCGCGCGCATCGTGGGTTATGACCGGCGCGGGCGTCCGGAAGGCCATATTGTCGAAGTCACGGATCGCGCGAACAAACGCATTATCGGCAGATTGATCAGCGAGAACGGCGCGCTGATCCTCGTGCCGGAAGACAAGCGCATCGGGCACGACATTCTCATCACGCAGAACCCGAAGAAGGCGAAAGTGGGGCAGGTGGTGTCGGTGGATCTCACCGATTTCCCAAGCCGCCACTCGCAACCGCTTGGACGCGTGGTGGAAGTGATCGGCGACATCGACGATCCGGGCATGGAGATCGAGATCGCCGTGCGCAAATACGGCGTGCCGCATGAATTCAGCGACCGCGCGCTCGAGCAAGCGTCCAGACTGCCCGACGAAGTGCGTCCGGCCGACATCCGGCATCGCGTGGATTTGCGCGATGTGCCGCTCGTTACCATAGACGGCGAAGACGCGCGCGACTTCGACGACGCCGTGTATTGCGAGCCCATGAACGTCGGGCGCGGCACGGGTTTCCGTTTGCTGGTAGCGATTGCGGACGTCTCGCATTACGTGCGCCCGAACGAAGCGCTGGACGTCGATGCGCTCGACCGCAGCACGTCGGTCTATTTCCCGCGCCGCGTGATTCCCATGTTGCCCGAGAAGCTGTCGAACGGGCTGTGTTCGCTGAATCCTCAGGTCGACCGTTGCGTGCTGGTTTGCGACATGGTGGTCACCGCGCGCGGCGAGATCAAGGCGTATCAGTTCTATCCCGCCGTGATGCATTCGGCGGCGCGCCTGACCTACACGGAAGTGGCCGCGGTCCTGACCAATACAAAGGGGCCGGAAGCGGCGAAGCGGGCGGATCTGCTGCCACAACTGCAGAACCTGTATGGCGTGTACAAGTCGCTGCACGCGGCGCGCCAGAAACGCGGCGCGATCGACTTCGATACGACCGAGACGTACATAGTCTGCAACGCGCAGGGCAAGATAGAACAGATCGTGCCGCGTCACAGGAACGACGCGCACAGGCTGATCGAGGAAAGCATGCTCGCCGCGAACGTGTGTGCTGCGGACTTCCTGAAACGCAACAAACATCCGGGGTTGTATAGGGTGCATGCCGGGCCCACGCCTGAAAAGCTCGAAAACCTGCGCGCCTTCCTGCGTGGCGTGGGTTTGTCGCTGGGTGGCGGCGAGAAGCCGCATGCAAGCGATTACGCGGCGCTCATGGCGATGGTGCGCGACCGGCCGGATGCGCAGATGCTGCAAAGCATGGTGCTGCGTTCCATGCAGCAAGCCGTGTACAGCCCGGACAACATCGGGCACTTCGGGCTCGCGTACGAAGCGTATGCGCACTTCACGAGCCCGATTCGCCGATACCCCGACCTGCTCACGCATCGCGCGATTTACGCCATCCTGCAGGGCAAGAAGTATCAGCCGGAGGTCGGTCACGACGTGACGCTCAGCACCGGCTTGACGAAAGCAGCGCGAGCCATGCAGAAGGCCGACGACGAATCGCGCAGCCGCCAGCGCAACAACGTCGCGATCTGGGAAGAACTCGGGCTGCATTGTTCGTCGAATGAACGCCGCGCCGACGAAGCTTCGCGCGACGTGGAAGCGTGGCTCAAATGCTATTTCATGCGTGACAAGCTCGGCGAGGAATACGGCGGCATGGTCAATGGCGTGACCACGTTCGGTATCTTCGTGCAGCTTGATTCGTTGTTCATAGAAGGGCTGGTGCATATCACCGAACTCGGCGCCGATTACTTCCAGTACGACGAGATCAAGAACGAATTGCGCGGCGAACGCACGGGCATTCGCTACCGGATGTCGGATCGTGTGCGCGTGCAAGTCAGCCGCGTGGATCTGGATTCGCGCAAGATCGACTTCCGTCTGGTTCGCGATACGCCCGTCAAGCCGCCCGGCCGCTCAACGGCGCCAGCCGCCACCGCTGAGCACGCGGGCATCAACGGCTCCGGTCCGCGTGTACGCGCATTACCCGCCGACGAAGGCAGCAGCGTGAACAGCCGCCGGCGTGATCGCGGCGGCAAGAAAGCCGCGGCGCAGGCGGCAGGCAAGGCGGCCGCTGCCGCGTTGCCGCCGACCATCGCGAAGGACATGGCGGTGGCCAAGAAGCGCGGCGCGGTCACGAAGCCGGCGGCGAAAAGCCATCCGCCGCGCAAGAAGCGCTGAAAGAAGTACTGAGGCGGCGCGAGTCATCGAGCTCGGGCGACGCCCCGGTTTGAAATGCGCGGCCCGATGCACGATGCATCCGGGCCGCGTTTCCATTTTGTTTTGTTTGATTACGGTCTGGTCCAGTCATGTCACGTCTTAAAGTTTTGTATGGTTTTCACGCGGTGACCGCACGGGTTCGCGCGGACGCATCGACGATCGAAGAGATCCTCTACGATCCGACCCGCAAGGACCGGCGCATGACGGATTTCCTGCGCACGGCAAAGGAAGCGGGCATTCGCCTGATCGCCGCCGACGAGGCGCGCCTTTGGGGTCTGTCGGGCAACGTGGGCCATCAGGGCGTGGTGGCGCGCGCATCCGACATGCCGCTCGCGCAAAACCTTGCCGAGCTGCTCGATGGCGTGAGCGGCACGCCCCTGCTGCTCGTGCTCGACGGTGTGACCGATCCGCACAACCTCGGCGCGTGCCTGCGTGTTGCCGATGCCGCCGGCGCGCATGCCGTGATCGCACCGCGCGACCGCTCGGCGGGATTGAATGCAACGGCCGCGAAGGTTGCGAGCGGCGCCGCCGAAACCGTGCCGTACATCACGGTGACGAATCTGGCGCGGGCGTTGCGCGAGTTGAAGGATGCAGGCGTGTGGGTGATTGGCACGTCGGGCGACGCGACGGCGAGTGTCTACGAGACGAAGCTCGACGGCCCCGTTGCGATAGTCGTGGGCGCGGAAGGCGAGGGCATGCGCCGTCTCACCGGCGAAACCTGCGACGAGATCATGAAGATTCCGATGGCAGGCAGCGTCGAGAGTTTGAATGTATCGGTGGCGAGCGGGATCTGTTTGTTCGAAGCCGTCCGTCAGCGGTCGGTCAAGAAGTAGGCGCACGTGAAGCGGCATCGTTTTGCGCTGCTTGCGGGTGGCCTTGTATGTGCCTTGCTCGCCGCCTGTTCGAGCACGCAGATTGATCGCGGCGCGTACATTGCGTACACGCGCTATCACGCGCCAAGCGTCGATTCACGCGTGCGGTTTCTCGTCATGCACTACACGCAAAGTGGCGAAGCGCGCTCACTCGCGGTGCTCACCGGGGATGACGTCAGCGTTCATTACGTCGTGCCGGATGCGCCGCGCATCGAAAATGGCGAGCCCGTGGTCTATCAGCTCGTGCCTGAAACCGAGCGCGCGTGGCACGCGGGCAAGAGCGAATGGCAAGGAACCACGGAACTGAACGCGGCGTCCATTGGCATTGAGAACGTCAACGTTGGTCCTATCGATACACCGCAAGGCCGCACGTGGGCGCCTTATCCACCGGCGCAGGTCGACGCTATCGTCAAGCTGGCGAAGGATATTGTGACGCGCTACAAGATTCCGCCAACGCGCGTGGTGGGTCACAGCGACATCGCGCCACAACGCAAGATCGATCCGGGTCCTGCTTTCCCATGGCGCACGCTTTACGACAACGGCGTAGGCGCGTGGCCCGACGATGCAATGGTTGCGCAGCATCTGGCCGGGCGCGATCCGAAGTCCCCCGCCGATGTGGCGGCCTTGCAGCAAAAACTCCAGCGATACGGCTACGAGATTGCAACGGATGGCGTGCTCGACGAAAAGACGCGCCGTGTGATCGCGGCGTTCCAGATGCATTTCCGTCCCGCCGACTATGCCGGCAACCCCGATGCCGAGACGGACGCCATCGCCGCCGCGCTGCTCGAAAAATACCTTCCTTAAAGGCTCATTGCATTCATGTCAGATCTTTTTCTCCCGCTTCGTTCGGTGCATATGACGTGCGCGGCGCTCAGCATTCTCGGTTTTTTCATTCGATGGATCTGGATGCTGCGCGACTCCCCGCTGCTGCAACAACGCGCGGTCAAGATCGTGCCGCATATCGTGGATACGGTGCTGCTGCTGAGCGCCATCGCGCTGGTCGGGATCATTGGTTTTGGACCGAACGCTGCGTGGCTGTCGGCGAAGATCGCCGGGTTGATCGTGTATGTCGTGCTCGGGACATTTGCGCTGAAACGCGGACGCACGAAGGGTGCGCGCGCGATCTTCGGCGTCCTGGCGATCATTGTGTTCGTGTTTATTGCGTCCGTGGCGCGCACGCACAATCCGCTCGGCTTCTTGATGCAGGTTTGAGCGTCTAGAATTCAGGTTTATTCCTTTATAGCTGTCACCCTTGCCATGACCCAAGACGAACTGAAGCAACTGGTTGCCGCCGAAGCCGCCGCCTACGTCCACGCCAACGTGCCCGAGGGCGCCGTGATCGGCGTTGGCACGGGCACCACTGCGAATTGTTTCATCGATGCCATTGCGAGCACGAAATCGCGGTATCGCGGGGCGGTTTCGAGTTCGCTTGCAACTACCGCGCGGCTCGAAGCGCATGGTTTCCAGGTGCTCGAATTGAACGAAATCGAATCGTTGCCCGTGTACGTGGATGGCGCTGATGAGATCGACGGCCAGGGCGCCATGATCAAGGGCGGCGGCGGAGCGCTCACGCGCGAGAAGATCGTGGCGTCGGTGGCGGACGTGTTTGTGTGTATTGCCGACGGCAGCAAACGCGTCGACGTGCTCGGCACTTTCCCGCTGCCAATCGAAGTTGTGCCAATGGCGCGAACCGCCATCGGGCGGCGCGTGACCGCATTGGGCGGCGTTCCGGTGCTGCGCGTGAAAAAGGACGGATCGCCGTTCATTACCGATAACGGCAACGAGATCATCGACGTGAAGGCGCTCAAGATCACCGATCCGATCGCGCTGGAAACCATCATCAATGGCTGGCCGGGCGTGGTCACCGTAGGTCTCTTCGCGGCGCGCGGCGCAAACGTCTGCTTGTTGGGAACGCCGGGCGGTGTTGAACGGATCGATTACATCGCGCATTGATACGCCTTGTGCGAGGAATGCAAATCTGAGTGCGCGGTAAGCTTTGAAAGCTTGCCGCGTTTTTTTTTATCGCGGCAATCTTCAACAGTCTATTTCGATAAACTACCTGCTTAGTCAGATCGATCCGATGCGTGATGCATGGGCAATCATTCAAACTGGGTACGTCGCTGGAGCATTGCTCCCAGCCCGTCATTTGGGTGACCGCGAACATTCCGTCCGCGCTCGCAACCTCTACAGGTTGGATTTCACCTTTCGCGTGGGCGCGGCAATAAGGTCTTAACAATTACGGGAATCAAGCGATGCACAACAATCTTCGCAAGACGCTGGACGCGTCCTACAAACGCCTTAGAAGCATGGAGCCGTCGCCCACGGCGTTTGCGGGCAACTATGCCCTGTGTCTGGGCGTGATCATGGGTGGCCAAACCTGCAGGGGAATGTCGCTGAAGGAAGCCGAAAGCGAACGTGCGTATCTGGCGATGCTCGCTGCCATGTATGAGATCAAGCTGGGTGTGCCAGGTAACTTCAGTGCTCGATAAAATGGCTATCGGCTGACATACAAGAAGGCCCGGCATAAAAACATGCCGGGCCTTCTTCTTTGGTCCGCGATATCAACTATCGGGTTAGCCTGGCCTCGCTCGCTGGCGCTGGCTCAATACCGCCCGTCGCTTCAACTTCGTTATCCTTATTTGCGAGCGTCGCTATGTCGAACAGTATTCGTGTCATCTGCTGCAAATATCGATCGATGGAAAAGTGCTGGCCCGCGTTCGCGTGACCTTGCGCCGCGATTCGTGCGGAGGTTTCAGGCTCGCGTTGCAAGGTGTCGATAGCAAGGGCCAGCTTCGATGCATCGCCAGGTTCAACGATCATGCCGTTCTCGCCATGCCTCACGATTTCGGGGACCGCGCCTCCGTTCGAGGCAATTACTGGTTTGCCCGCCGCCATTGCTTCGATGATGACAAGACCGAAGGGCTCGGGTTGTGTTGATGCGTGAACGATCACGTCCATGGCTTTCATCCACGAGGCGACGTCGTGCTGGAAACCTGCGAAGTGCACGCGGTCGGTGATGCCTAGTGTCTCCGCTTGTACTCGCAGACTTTCTGCATAAGCGGTCTCGCCAAACAGCGCATCGCCGACGAGAACCAGATGAGCGTTCGGAACGCGGGCGATTGCATCCAGTGCAACGTGCTGACCTTTCCATTGCGTGAAGCGGCCGAATAGTCCGGCGAGAAATGCATCATGAGGCAGTCCAAGCGCTGCCCGACGTTGTTCCATGGTCGTGCCTGCCTGACCGGTGTCGTCGCCAAAGCGCTTCATGTCCACGCCGTTATGAACGACGGGCACGGCACTGCGTGGCAGGCCGGTGAGCGCGATCAATGCATCGGCGGAAGCGCGCGAGTTGGCGACGAAGTGATCGACACCTACCTTCACGGCCCATTTGATCAGCAGTAAGTGCAAGCGGCCAAAGTGCTCGCGCGAGACGATGTCGTGCACATGCCATAAGGTGGGCTTGCCATGCAGCGCGCGGCTGAAAGCGCCGAGTATCAGCGCCTTCTGCGTGTTGAGGAACACCATATCGAATCGCTTTGCGCGCGCGGCGATCATGCGTACCTGACGCAGAATGCCGGGAAGGGCAGCAAGCGCGCCGAACTTCATGCGGTCTTTCTTGATGCCCTGAATGCGTGCGTCGACCTCGACTGAAACGTTGACGCCTTCAGCCTGAAGCCGATCGCGAAAGGGGCCATCGGAGAGCAGAAGGACTTCGCTGCGCTGGGTGCATCGGACAGCAAGTGGCAGGAGGCAGATTTCGGCGCCGCCAAGTTGTCCGCTTTGATCGATGAACAGAATCCGGGGTTCGCCTCGGACTTGTGAAGCCGCGGGTGCCGGGCCATGGTCACGCAACAGCGTGATGGCTGGATTTGATAAGCTGGCTGCGGTTTCTGTGGGCATCGATGACAGGAATAAGCATTGAGCGAACCCGAGGCCGATTAACCCGGCGACCTTGGGTAAATGAAATGGCGTGAAGACAACATCTACACAGCACTCATTATTCGCAATGCGATGCGCCAAGTGTGTGGGCGTGCGCACGAAAACATAAAAGGACTGTCTTTAAACTCGGTTCATCGGCAGCAATGGGCTGCGGCATACGGGTTTCATCATGAAAGTGGCTATTGTTCACGACTGGCTGGTGGTGTCGGGCGGCGCGGAGAAAGTGCTGGAGCAGATGATTGCGTGTTTCCCGCAGGCGGATATTTTCAGCCTTGTGGACTTCCTTGAAGACCGCTCCATTGTTCACAACAAGCCGGTGAGAACGTCCTTTATCCAGCGGCTCCCGTATGCGGAAAAAAAATATCGCGGCTACTTGCCGTTAATGCCACTTGCGATAGAACAGTTTGATTTGTCGAGTTACGACCTCGTTCTTTCCAGCTCGCATGCGGTGGCCAAGGGTGTGCTGGTTGGCCCTGACCAGACTCATGTGAGTTACGTTCATTCACCGATTCGATATGCGTGGGACCTGCAGCATCAATATCTGCGTGAGGCGCGGCTGGAGCGCGGACCGCGTTCATGGGTCGCGCGTCTGTTGCTGCATTACTTGCGCAATTGGGATGCGCGTTCGGCCAATGGTGTAGACCGGATCATTGCCAATTCGCACTTCGTCGCGCGCCGGATCATGAAGAGTTACAGGCGCGAGTCGGCAGTCATTGCGCCTCCGGTCGATGTGCAGGCCTTCGAGGTTGGTGACGAGAAGGGCGATTTTTATCTGACCGCTTCGCGCATGGTGCCTTACAAGCGCATTGACATGATTGTTGAAGCGTTTGCGTTGATGCCGGAACGCAAGCTTGTTGTGATTGGCGACGGTCCGCAGATGGATCTGGTGCGCTCGAAGGCAACGCCCAATGTGAGCATTCTTGGCTATCAGACGTTTGATGTGTTGAAGGATCATATGCAGCGCGCCAAGGCATTTGTGTATGCGGCTGAGGAAGATTTTGGCATTGCCATTGTGGAGGCGCAGGCGTGCGGTACGCCGGTAATTGCATTTGGCAAGGGTGGGGCGCTGGAATCGGTCGTGCCGCTTGGTACATCGGGGGCGACGGGGATTCATTTTCCTGAGCAGACAGCAGCGTCGTTGTGTGAGGCGGTTGAGCGGTTTGAGGATTCACCACATGCGTTTTCGGCGCTTGCCTGCCGGAAGAATGCGGAACGGTTTAGTGCGGCGGATTTTCGCCGGCGGTTTATTGTGGAAGTTTTGAACGCAATGGCGAAGACTGGTCCTGATTCAGATAGGGACATTTCGGGAGTAATCGCGCACGCTTTTGTTAAGGCCGCTTAGGCCTTGCACTGCCTTGGCTTTTGGTTGCTTGTTTGTTGCACTATTGCCTGCGCTCAGATAGCGTGGGCTTTTTTTTGTTCGCGGGTTTTGGTTTAGGCTAGGGTCGGTGCTGCTTGAGCCTTCGCGCGTTTCGTCTTGGTTGATATTTTTAGCACTGTTAGCCACTGTCCGTGGCGGGACTTCATTTCTTTTTCCAACGGCGAAAAAGAAACGAAGCAAAGAAAACGCCTTCCAACCGCTAATTCTTAAGTGGACCAAGCGTGCAGTGATATCTGCTTGGGACTTCAAAAGAACCCTCGACGCCATAACCACCAACACCTGAAACCCTCCCCCTCCGAATCCCTACATCCACACGCTTCGCCACCAGCGTTCTCGGGCAAGCACAGAACCCCACTGAACCAGCACGGCCAAACACACCATTTGCGTGCAAGCACGCAAATGGGCGCGCGCTGCGCGCCGCGCTTTCCTGTTTGAGGCTACTCACACGGGTGGCGAAGCGTGTGGGTATCTGTGAACGGAGCGGGAGGGTTTCAACTGTCCGGGGTTTTACGCTGAGCGTTCTTTTGAAGTCCCAAGCAGATGTCCGTGCACGCTCGGGCTCCTTAAGAATTAGCGGTTGGAAGGCGTTTTCTTTGCTTCGTTTCTTTGTCGCCGTTGGACAAAGAAATGAAGTCCCGCCACGGACAGTGGCCAACAGTGCTAAAAATATCAACTAAGACGAAACGCGCGAAGGCCTAGGTAGCACCACCCCTAACCCCCCCAAGCGCCAGCGCCCGAAAAAAACCAAATGCCCGCTTCCGCGGGCACCGGCGCTACTGGCGGCCTCCAGGCCATCTCATCATAAAAAAATCAAAACCACTCCCCCAACACCTCTCAATGCTTCACATCAACAACGGCTGGATCGCTTGAATAGGTATAAGCATAAGCATAGTCATAAGTCCCCTTACGCCCCCCACTCTTCGCGGGCATCGCATTCAAAACACCACCCACAATCCGGGCCCGAGCACGCTTCAGCTTCTTAAGCGCATCGGCGATATTCTTCTCGGAGTGGGCCCCCGACCTCATCACAAGCACCGTCGATCCAGCCAGACTAGCGATCACCGCCGCATCCGGTACAGCCAACAACGGCGGCGTATCCACAATGACGAGATCGAATTGCTTTTCGAATGCCTGGAGCAACGAAGCAAACCGGCTGGACGTCAGTATCTCCGAAGGATTCGGCGGATGCGCGCCCGAACCAATGAAGTGCAATCCATTCACGCCCGTCTCACGCGCAGCCATCTCAAAGTCGGTCTGTCCGCTAAGCAACTCGGTAAGCCCGCCATTCGATGACTTTCCAAGGTAATGCGCCAAACGGCCACGCCGCAAATCGGCATCGATCAGCAACACGCGCTTGCCCGACTCAGCCAGCAATGCAGCAAGGTTGGCTGCGAGGAAACTCTTGCCATCGGACGGCGCCGGACTCGTAATGGCAATCACGCGATTGGGCGCGTCGACCAGCGCGAACTGCAGCGTGGCCCTCAACCCGCGAAGACCTTCAATCGATGTATCGAACGGATGCGTGGTGGAAAGCAACGGCTGCTTGCCAGTGCTGGCCGCCGGCAGCACCGTGGCGTTCTGAAGCGCCACGGCGACAGGCGTCTTGGTGGAAAGACCCAACGTCGAACCAATCGAATCTCCAACAGGCTGCGTACCAAGTCGTTTCATGCCGCCCTTGGCGGAAGGCGTCGGCAATGCCATCGGACGATCAAGGCGTATCCGGTCTTGCCGGGCTTGTTCCGCACTGAACGGAATCGCGCCAAATATAGGCAGGTTGAACCGGCGTTCAACGAGTTCCGGATCATCGACCCCAGCGAAGAACGAACGGCGCACAAAGGCAAACACGACGCCTGCAATCACACCCAGCAAGCCGCCGGCAGCGATGATCAGCGCAGCCTTCGGCTTCACCGGTTGCGAAGGCACGAGCGCCATATCGATGATATGCACATTGCCCACGGTCCCCGCGCGACTGATCGAGAGCTCCTGCGTCTTGTTTAGCAGCGCGACGTAGATCTCGGAGTTGACCTTCGCTTCGCGCTGTAGCGAAACAGCCTGACGCTCCGAACCCGGCAGGGTCTTGAACTGGTTATCGAAGCGTGACTTTTCGACATTGAGTGCGGCGAGTTGCGCATCGACCGCACGTACCTCGTCTGCACCTTCAGTGAAGCGTTGCAGCAACTGAACGCGCTGCATGCGCAGCGCCGCAATCTGGCGTTCATAGTCAAGTCCGCCCGACAAGTACGTTTGCGCTTCCTGGGTCGGCTGGAACGAACCCGCGGTCGTCTGATATTGCGCCAACGCGGTTTCGCTCGCACGCAGTTCATCGCGCACGCGCGGCAGTTCGTTGTTCAGGAAAGTAAGCATGCGGTTCGCTTCTTCCTGAGCCCGTTCTGTGCGCTGCTTCAGGTATGAAGCGGCCAGCGCGTTTGCAACCTGCGTGATGTAAAGAGGCTGCGAACCGCTATACGAGATCTGGATGATCCCCGTGTCCTTGCCTTTCTCGGCGACCTGCATGCCGGTGCCGAAAGCTTGCACGGCTTCGAGTTGTGAAGCACGCGTGACGTAGAACTCAGTACCAGGACGTGCGACGAGCTGGCTCACGAGCAACGTAACGCCATTGCCCTTCGCCGTGCTGCCGGCGAGACCTTGAAGCAACTCGTGGTTCTCGGAATCGAGCAATGCAAAGCGGCCATTGCCCAGTGCACGCAATGTGAGACGCTGGTCTTGCAACATTGCAGGTACCGTGATCGCGTCGACCTTGAACTCTTCTCCGCCCCATGCATAGGCATTCAGCCCGAACACGGCAGGCAACGGATGACCCTTGCGCGCGAACCACGGCGTGATGCGGCCAATGAACGGCATGACGTTGGATGCCGTGCTGAAGTTCAGGTTGAACTGGTCGACAACAGGCTCGATCACCGTGCGGCTCTTGATGATCTCTATCTCGGAGTCCGCGTGCAGCGAACCGCCGGTCGGCGTCAACGCCGCCGAGAGGGCGCCCTGATTGCTGCCCAGTGAATTTGCACTGGGCGTGTCGACCTGCACGAGCGCATCGGCGGAATAGATCGGTGTGGACAGTTTCGCGTACAGCACGGCGGCCAGCAAGATGCCGAGCGCAATGCCCAGCACCCACCAGATCTGATCGGTGATCATTCGCACCAGGTCGCGCAAGACGAACTCGTCGTCCTTGGCTTGCGCGGGCGAATGCTCCAGCATTTCATAAGTACTCATGTCGCACTCCGGGCGTAACACGTGACGCGTTGTTAGCGGGTTGTCTGGATGGTGTAGAACAGCGTCTGGATCGTAGGCGCGATCTGCTCGAGCACGCGGTTGAAACGCGCGGCGCTCGCAACTTGCACGTAGATCACATCACGCGGATGCAACTCGAATTGAGTCATGAGCATCAATGCGTCGACCTGCGTCATGTCCAGCTTGTAGACGCTCAGGTCGAGCGGGCGCGTGCCAGGCATTGTGCTGCTGTTGGATGTGGTCAACGCCGCGGTCTTGATCATGCCGCCCTTCGTGGACTGTTCCGGTGCGCGGATCACATAGATCTGGCGCGGATCGGCTGAACGCGGGTCGATGCTGTTGGCGTTCGCCAGCGCGTCGGCAAGCGTGAGGCGGCCGCGGTTCATCGGAATGGTCTGCGGCTTGGCCAGTTCTCCAAGCACAAACACGCGGCTCTTCGTGCGATCCGGCACGTCGATGATGTCGTCATCCTGGAGCAACACGTTTTGCTGGATATCGCCACGATCGAGAAGGGCTGCAACATCGACTGCGTAGCGCTTGCCGTCGCGCGTAATGCCTACGTTCTGCAGATCGGCGTCAGCGTTCGCACCGCCCGAGCGGTTGATCGCGTCGATGACGGAGAGCGGCACGTCGGTGATCGGCATCGACGAAGGCTGCTTGAGGTCGCCCGTGACCTGGACCTGTTTGCTATAGAAGCCGGTCACGCGCACGTCGAGTTGCGGATTGCGAATGTTCTTCGAAAGACTCTGCGTGAGCATCGCCTGAAGTTGCTGCGCCGTCTTGCCAACAGCCTGCACGCGCCCGACTCGCGGGAAGAAGATGGTGCCGTCATTGGCGACACGTACTGTCACGCCGCCAGCTTCCGGACCGGTCGCGCTGCCCGAGGTATTCACGGGCGCGGCCGCATTGCCGGCAGTGCCCGTTGGAAGCGGCGGTACGCCGGCGCCTCCCGTGCTCGCGGCAATTCCGGCGGAACTGAACTCCGGATGATCCCAGACGGTGATGCTGATCTGGTCGTTCACGCCAATGTGATACGCATACAACTTGCGGGTGTCTTTGGTGAGGCAGGTGAGCGGGCAAACGCTCGCGAGCGACTCATCGCTGATTTGCGGATGCGTCTCGAAGTAGCTGACGTCGATAGGCGTCACGCGGTACTTCACGTTCGCCTGGGCGACGCTGTCCGGCGCGGGCGTCTGGTCGAGACGGTCGGTATCGAGATACGGTCCCGGTGCAATGGCGCAACCGGTCAACGATGCTGTGAAGGTTGCGCCAGCCAGCAGTGAAACGAGTAGTTTGATGTTCATATTAGTGGTCCTCGCGTTACGGATACGCTGAATGGTTCCAGCGCAAAGTCTCCTGACCGTCAACGCGCAGTGCGCGTACGTAGTCCTTCCTGTGCATGACGTGAACGCCTTGGTGCTGTCATGCGGGTTTCGCTGCGAATGGGTTTCTTCCCCGGTCCACCCATTCGCAGCAGCCACTCGAAACAACAGCTAACGCTCCCCGCCTTGAGAATCCAGCGGGTGTTCACACAGGAAGAACTGCAGGTTGAAAGACGCATGGCAGGAGACCGCTGCGTCTTTTTAAAATTGTTGTCGACTACGTTGCTGCGTTGCTTATTTCGTCGCTTCACTTCTTTTCTGCGGCTACTCGTGCTGACTCGCGATCAAGGCGATAGTCGAGGCGAGCAGATGGCCGTTTGATATGACATCGTGGCGTTTGCGGCCGGGTCGGTAAGTGCGCTTCCGCACGCGGGCGTCTTAGTTCACACAAATAGTTATTGCATGGACAATGCGGTTTTCATGCGCATGACGCTGTCCCCGACACTTAAATTCCAAATCTTATTTAAAACAACACTGCATCAGACCAAACCAATGAATACGCGCGTGCAAAATCCGCTCGATAAAAAGATATCGAAAGCATGCTTAATGTTTTGTGAAACGCATGATCGTGGATCAATGCCCACCAGAAGTGCCGGCGCGTTGAACAGGGCGGCGGAAAGGGGAGTGCACACGGCAGGTTAGGACCTGGCTGCGTGACGCTCACACTGATCGCCTGCTACCCAGGTTCAATGCACTTCTTCGGTAGCCTGGCGCAGACGTGGAAGCAACCTGTCGAACTCACGCTTGACGATGCCATAGCATTCACAAGCACGCGCTTCGAGGCCCTCGCGATCCAGCACCTTGATGCAACCGCGGCTGTGATGAATCAGTCCCGCATCATGCAGCTTGCCTGCGGCTTCCGTTACGCCTTCACGACGTACGCCAAGCATGTCGGCAATCAGTTGCTGCGTGACCTGAAGCTGGTTCGAAGAGGTGCGGTCGATTTCGATCAGAAGCCAGCGGCACAGTTGCTTGTTGAGAGAGTGGTGGCGATTGCATGCAGCCGTTTGCGCCACTTGCGTGAGCAGGGCTTGCATGTACAGCAGCATCAGACGGCGCAGGAAGTCCGAGCGGCCAAACTGCTCGCGCAATGCAGATGCGCTCATGCGATAAGCGAAGCCCGGGCATTGCACCTGGACGCGCGTCGGCATGGTTTCACCGCCAGTCAGGACGGGCACGCCGGTCATGCCTTCACGGCCGACTGCTGCGATCTCGACTGAACCGCCGTCTTCCATCGTGTGGAGGAGCGAAATGATGGCTGTCGTCGGAAAATACACGTGGTGAATGCGTTGACCCGAATCGCACAGCAATTGATCGGTGCGGAGCTGAACCAGTTCAAGGTGAGGCGTAAGAGCTTGCCACTCGTGCGCGGGAAGCGCACCCAACAGATGATTGCCGTGCAGGTCGGACTGAAGGGTCAGCATGATGTTCTTCTCTCGTAACTTTGCGCATTGCGCCTTACTTTTTATTTACCGGCCAGCGAAACGTTGCGTGGATGCATCTGACGGCATTCATCGAAACGTTTCGCGGCCAGCCCCGTAAGCAGCGCAGCATCGTCGTTTAGTTGATTTCATATTTCGACGTCACCGCGTTGCGCTAGCCATTTAGCGAGGACCGTGCCAGCGATGGTCAATCTCAATGCCATCATGGGGTCGTGCATGGCGAGTGCAGATGAGAAATCTGCAGATGGTTGTTTTTGTTTCAGTCTTGAACACGAGCGCTCAGAATGGCGACTATCGGTGTGATTGATGCAACGCATCCTTTTGTCTGCGCAATGCCTTGCTGGTGGCCTGTCCTGGTTTTTTTAATGCTTGTAAAACAGCAGCTGGACGCGCGAGTCATGATTGCTTCAACGGCATTCGTCGGTTCTTTGGAAAATGATTCAGAACTGTTCCATCGACTTCGTGTGCTACCGAACGCAAGTGCCCCGCGTCAGTGCTTGACACGGTTGCACAGGCGCACGGTGCTTACGCCGCCCTTGCCGGCGAGGCAAGCTGAGCGCATTCGTACTGAACTGAAAACGTTGCGTTCAACGCACGAACCTCACCTTGCGGCGTATGCGAGGCGTTGCGTTCACGAGCAACGAGCGCGACACGGCGTTCAACGCCGGGCGCCAGATGGAACCAGTCGGTGCTCGCGCGGTAGTGTGGGTCGACTATGTGAACCCAGCGTGCCAAACGTTTGGCACGGATCGCGAGCGCCCATCCGCCGAGGCCGCCGTGGGCGTCATGTTCCAGCCGAACGTCGAATCCAAGGTCGTGACATTGCGTCAATTCGCGCTGTGGGAAGTGGAACGCTTCCGATAACACTGCGCCGCTCGCCTTGTCGCGCAAGGTGATGACGGTGGCTTCATGAGCACGCGGTCCGAATCGATACGCGTAGGTGAAGTCGAAAAACTGCCCAAGCACATCGGCTGCCTGCAGACGCGCCGTGCCGCGTGGCAAAAGTGTTACGTCCCGCGACGCGCTCGCGACTCTTGTCGCGCCATCGCGAAGACATGCGAGTTCCAGATGCGCATCAACCGGCCTGGAAGTCTCGTTGATGAGATGGATATCGAGGCCGTCAAGGCCTTCGTCGGTGATCAGCGCCGTTACGGGCTGTAAAACGTGTGCGAGGCCGTGCCAGGCGCTTTTGGGCGTTCCCAGGGCGTCGATCAGGCCCCAGCCCGCGCCGGCCCGGATGTCCTGCAACTGCCAGACAAGGCCGCCCGCACACGACGATCCCTGCCGGCGCCATTCCGAGAAAACCTCGCCCATCACTTCGGCCACCACGGCGCGCGAGAGGTCGAGATAACGCTCAGGGTCTTCGTAACGCAGCCGCACCGGATCGACCGAATACAGCGTGCGCAGATAGTATTCGCGGACATCGTCGAAATCCCAGCTTGCACCGCTGTCGCGCGGCACCGCGGCTTTCCAGCGTGGCTGATGCGGTAGCGAAGCGAGCAGTACGGCATTGAGCGCGACGTCGTCGGGCACATTGGCGAACGCGAGGCATTCGCTGGCGAAACGCACGTTTGCGCGCCGTGCGTCATCGAGCAGCCGCTGGTAAGCGCCAACGCCGTAGTAATGCGTGACGCCGGCGCGTGTGGCGAAAGGCCAGGCGGTTCCGTTCTCCTCTCCTGCGGCCACGCTGGGCGAATTCACCACGTAGGGCACGTCGGGCCGCAATGCAGCCGCGATCGACGGCAATTGATGCGTGAACAAGGCTTGCATGCGCATCGCGGGCGGCAGTCCGAGCATGGCCGCCTGCTGATCGGCCTCGCTGCCGCCGCACAGTACCGCAAGCGATGCAAAGCGTTGCGTTCTTGATAAGAACTGTTCTGCCTCACGCTGAACACTGGCGACAAACGCCGGATCGGTCGGATAGTCGAAATTGGCGAATGCGAAATCCTGCCAGATCAAAAGCCCGTATTCATCGGCCAAAGCATAGAACGCATCCGACTCGTAAAGCATGGTGCCGCCCACGCGCAACATGTTCATGCCGGCATCGCGGGCAAGCTTGAAAAACGTTTGCGCCTGCTCATGGGACGTGTCGAGCGAGACGAGATCCGCTGTGGTCCAGCATGCACCGCGCGCAAAAACGGGCACACCGTTGACGACGAGTCGAAAGCCGTCGCCCGTGGGTCCCCGGTCCACGGCAATCTCCCTGAAGCCGATGCGGCCAAGGGCGATCACATCGTTATCCGCGAATTCGAGCGTGAGATCATGCAACGCCGGATCGCCATGCGTGTGGGGCCACCAGCGCGGGACGTTCTTCACGCGCAAGGTTCCGCCAATCGTTTGCGCGTCATGCCATTGCAGCGCGATCGACGCATCCCTGCAGATCAGACGCGCTGCACGCTGCATTTGCGGATGCATGAAGCGCACGCTCAGATGCACGAGGCCGTCGTCGCCATCGAGACTCGAGCGCAGGTCCACGCGATCAATCGACATAGGCGATTCGCCAAGCAACTGCACCGCGCGCCACGGTCCTGCAGCCTGCACCGAAGGACACCAGCCGGGCATGTGGCCAAGGAGTGTCGTGCGGACCTGGCGCAACGTCGCGGGCTGCGCGAGTCTCGGCCGCCAGCGTGCGCGCCCGCGCCTCGCGCCAAGCGCCGCGCTCAGCGAACGAAAGCAGAGGTACAGCGTGGCGTGTCCGTCGAGGTTGATATCGACGTCGTAGGTTTCGAACATTGAATCCGTATCGAGCAGTTTTGTATCGTCGAGCCAGACTTCGCAAATTGTTGCAAGTCCGCTCAGGCGCAGCCGCCGCGCGCCATTTCCCGATAAGACCAGTCGATACCAGTGGTCATCGAAAGCAAATGCCGGAGGGGATTCGAGATCGAGCTTTCCTGCCGCTCTCCATGCCGATGCAACCGTGCCGGGCACGATTGCATCGAGCCAGATGCTCGTATTGCCCGTGTCGGGTAGATCCGCCGGCGTCGCACATGCGCCTGCCGGCGTACTTGCGCACTGCCAGCCATCGGACAAGGCATGTGGAAGGTAGGCGCCCGGCGTGGGCGAGCCAGGCGTGAATACGCCACGCGTAACGGCGCGCATGATGATCCCCCCGTATGACGGTCGAGGATCGCATCGAGGCGGCCCTCTCTTATAATGTGTGCCGTTCGAAACGCGGCGCGATGTGCCGGCCGCAATGTTCCGGCTGCACTGCAGGCGTTCGCCAAGCGCGTTAGCGGATGAGCGCGGCAAGCGGTTCGACGATCTGCTCGTATGACTCCTCGAGCACGTTGAAGCACTCGTGACACGGATCGCGGCGTCCGCGTGTGATCGCCCGGACGAGCCTGAACTGCATGACCATCGATTCCGTCGCAATGCGTTGGGCCGCGTTCGGCATGGAGTCGGGAATCGCAAAGCCACGCTCGCGCATCCACACGAGATATCGCGAAAGGAACTCGAAATTCGAACCCAGTTGCCGTATCACGTTGAACGTGTAGAGATGAAAAGCGCTTTCTCCACGCTCGAACAACATCTCCAGATGCTCGGGAAACGCCGCGCGCCACTGCGTAATCGGATTGCGCGCGGGACGGCGCTGCAGGTGCGCGACCAGCAGATCCGCCGATGCCTCCGCGAGCGCCGTGCCAGAAAGGGACGGCCGTGCGC
Organism: Caballeronia sordidicola; assembly: GCF_001544455.2. GTDB lineage: Bacteria > Pseudomonadota > Gammaproteobacteria > Burkholderiales > Burkholderiaceae > Caballeronia > Caballeronia sordidicola. The sequence continues at coordinate 9,844 of NZ_FCOC02000005.1, read as the reverse complement.
GCTTGCAGAATTCCACATACGGAAACAGGATCTCCGGACGCCCGGCAAGCTCCGGAAGCTGCCGGAAAACGCCTTCATAGTCTTCGCCATCCAGCACGAAATAGCCCGTGTTGTGGAAGTAGCCGAGCCTGCGCGAACGCGGGTCGATGTAATCCACGCCGATAGTCGTCTTCGTGTGCTGCTGCCGGTAAGAGGTTGCGCGTGTATCGGGCAGATAAAACGCGTCGACTTCGGTCAGCACCGTATGTCCGCGCTGGGTCTGCGTACGAATGCGGTCTTCGAGCGAGTCGTAGATCGCCAGCTCCTGTACCTGCAGGCCATAGAGCTTGTCCAGGTCTTCGAGCGGAAACTTGAAGAACGTAAACTGGTCTCCCTCGAAGTCCTGCGTGACAGTAAAGGCGAGCGCTGCGCGCGGGTCGAGCCCATAGCCGTGCAGCAACTCGATCCACAAGTCGACGTAGCAGTTCGTTTCCGCCCAGACGCGTTCGCCTTGATGCAGCGAATGCGACTGGTGCTTGCGTACGCGCATGTGCGGTGGATGCAGTTGCAGAACCCGGGCACGTTCGCGGCTGGAGTCTGCTGCGCCACTTGTGTATACGGCTGTCATGACAGCGCCTCGAGCCCGGACGCGATGCGCGACTGCGTGTTACCCCAGAGGAAATCGCGCACTTCCGCAGGCCACGCATTGACGTCGAGGCCGTGATGGCGGAAGAGGGCGAGCGTGGTGCGTTCCATGCCAAATCCCACGCACGCCGTATGCGCCACCTCGCCGTTTGCCTGGGCGATCTTCCAGATTTCGCCGAAGTGCTCCATGTGATAGTTGAACGACAGGCAGGCGGTCGGACGATCGGGCGTTGCAACCGGGATCAGCAGTTCGAACTTCAATTCCTGCGCGCGCTGGCTATCGGCCACAATCTTGCCGCCACGGCCAAAGAACGGATCGTTGGCGAGATCGATTTCGAACGGCAGGCCCAGCAGTTTCACGAGCAGCGAACCGCGCTCGATCCACTTCTGGCGAAACGCCATCACTTGCTCGGGGCTGCCGAAACGCACGTATTCGCGCATCCGGAACATCTGCATGCGGCTTGGATCGATCGACGGCTCATGACGGAAGCAGTACGCGAACACATCCACCGTCGCGCCGTCTTCGGCCAATGCGCCGCGCTTCGCGACGACCGGATAGATCGGGTAGCAGGCTGCCGGCGTCAGCACGAGGCGCGTTGGCTTTTGCTGGTCCATCCATTCGTCGGTGCGCTCTTCGTCGCCGACGGAAACCGTTTTTTCGAGCGCCGCCAGGAGCCGGTGATGACCGCGATCGTTACCCTGGAACGAGTGGATCGTGCCGGCGAGATCGGGAAAGCTCTTCAGGTACTCGCTATCCTCGAAGTCGTGACGGCGCATGGCGGGCGGAAAGCGCAGCACTTCGGCTTGCTGGTCCGCGCCCAGCAGCGAGATGGCGTTGTTCAGGCGATCGATCACATCCTCGAACACATGGCTGCGGCCATACAGGCCGTCTTCGCCCGTTTCAATCAGGATGCCCGCTTCGATCATGCGTGCGCGCAGCGTCACATCCGAAGCGTTGTAGGTGTTTTGAGCGGCGGCGGCTTCGACGGCCGCGATATCCGTGAGCGTGTTCATGTCCTAGTTTCTCCCCGTGGCCGGCGTGCGCTGCGCGAGCAGCAGATTTGCCGTGTTCAATTGGATGCGATCGTTGCTGATCATCAAGGGCGCGGAAAAGAGATCGCGCAGATGACGCCCGACGCTATATTCAGTGTTGTTCTTGTAACCCGCCATGCCGCAGATCATCAGCGTTTCCTGCACGACCGTCAGCGCCAGCGACGAAATGCTGAGCTTGAGCGTATTCATGTCCGACGCAAGGTTCAACGATGCACCAAGCGGCGTATCGAAGTCGCACGCCCCGCGTTCGGTCGATGCAATGCTGGCGGCATCGAGTGCATCTTTAAGGCGTGCCTGCATCATGCGCAACTCTGCGACCGCGTTGGCGAGCCGCCCGGCCGACGGAGGCAACACGCCCGGTTTGCCGCGTGCCTGAGCGCGGAAAAACTGATGCGCACGGTTCACGGCGTCGGAGGTGATGCCCACCCATACCGCGGCCCACAACGTATGCGAGACCGGTAACATGATCTGGTCGGCGATCTGCGCGAACGGGATGGCCAGGATCTGTTCTGCGTGGCCCGTCGCATTCAGCCGGAAGCTTTCGCTGCAGGTCCCGCGCATGCCGAGTGCGTCCCATCCACCGCGTTTTTCCAGCACGAGTTTCTCGCGCGGTGCCACGATCAGCACCTGATCGGACGGACTCGCGTCGGCGCAGCGGCGTGCGGTGACCAGGATGCAGTCGGCGTGCGCGCCATAGGAAATGGTCGGCGCGAGCTTTTCAATGCTGAATGCGCCATCGACCAGTTCGACCGCGCACGCGCTGTTGCGCATGTTGCCGCCAATGGTCTCTTCCGAAGTCGCCGATGCAAGCAGCCATTGCTCGTCGATCATGCGCGCGATCGTCTGGCGGACCCACGGAACGTCGTTGCCCTGATCGACAATGCACGCTACCTGGCTTTGATGCATGGCATAGACCATCGCCGCCGATGAACACGCGTGCGCCAGCGTTTCGCAAATCTGCGCAATCTCGGAGAGCGTCAGGCCGGCGCCGCCGAGCGAGGCCGGGACCATGGCGGACAAGAGCCGCTCGCGGCGCATGGCATCGATTGCTTCGACCGGAAACCGTGCGTCGCGATCGACTGCGCCAGCGTGTTGCGCCGCGACTTGCGCGACTCGGCGTGTGGCGGCGAGCCAGAAGGGTTCAGCCGATGCCTCGGGAACTTCCGCTGCGGCCGGCGCTGCGTGCGCTGCGATTTGCTCGGCATTCGCTGATAAAACAGCGATCCGCACGGGGGCGTTCATGCGGCCGCCTGTGCCTGTTGCAATTCGGTTACCGCAGCCGCGAGCGAATTGATCGATGAAAAGAGCCGCCGCGTCAGCATGCGATCGGGGATCTCGATGTTGAACTCGTCTTCCACGGCGAGCATCAGATGAACGGTCGCGAGAGACGACAGCCCCGCGGCGTAGAGGTCGGCGTCGTCAGCGAGTGATTCGGCCGGAACGTCGAGCCGGGCGGATTCGGTAAGGATGCGGCGCAATGCGGATTTCATCTAATAGCCCCCCAAAGAAGCGTCACTAAAGGTGTGTCACCTGAAACCGGCCGCGGCCATTTCGTAGTTGGCTTGGTCGCGTGCCCGGACCGGGTTGGTCTTGCAATCCGTAACGGCTCGCCGTGAGGCTCGCTTGTTGTGAAGCCCGGTGGTCATTCCATGTGGGTGGGATGCCTGGCTTTTTCTCGCTGCCGTTCCTCGTTGCCGGATTGCTTCCGGTGACCGTATTTAACGAATTGGCAAGGGGTGGCGTCGGTGCGATGCCGCACGGAAGGTGCGCGGTTGGCGACGTATCGTATGAACATGGAACAAGCCGGTGCTGCCGGCGCTACTGCGACCGGAACCCGGACATGAACTGGAAAGCCCTCGACTTCGAGCAGATCACCGCGCGGGAGCTGTATTTGATCCTCCGGGCGAGAAGCGCTGTGTTCGTCGTCGAACAGTCCCGCGTGCATCTGGACCCCGATGGCCGTGATGAAACGTCGGTCCATGTATTCGCCGTGGAAGACATTTCCCGTTCGATGCCCGTCATCGCTTATGCGCGCTTGCATGCCGGCGGCGCGGCGGCGGAGGTCGTGGTGGACAAGATCTTGACGAGCCCGCTGCGGCGTTGCGACGGCACGGCGCACGCGCTGATCGAGCGTGTGATCGCGGCGGCCGGTGAACGCTGGCCCGGACGTAGCGTCCGGTTGCTGGCGCCGCTGGATCTGCGCGGGTTTTATGAGGCATTCGGTTTTCGCAAGAACGAAGGGCCGTTCGACGAGCGCGGGGTTCACACGATCGGCATGGTGCGCAAGAGCCGCCTGAGCATGTGCCTGGGTGCGTACCTGGAAAGAACGTACAGGATGGATGCGGGTTGCATCGATACCGTCGAAGAGATTTGAAATAGTAGTCGCATGTGTTGAACAAGCAGGTGCCCAACGTCGGCTTGGACGTTTCCAAATGACACAGAGGACGCGAAGTGAGCGTGCAATGCATGCTTCACCGAGCCGACCTCTACTTTTCAGGATTGCACGATGTCGAGTGTTTCGATCAAGAATGTTCGAGACGGGTCGCAGGATGGGCGCGTCAAGACCTGGAAAACGCCCTGGATGGCGCAGCGCGAGAAGATGTCCGAAGGTGCTCGCGCGTCTGATCCGGGTGCGCACGCCGGGAACGCCGCGAAGACAGCCAAGGCGCGCGTGCGCGCCGAACTTGGCCGCCGCCGCCGGCTGATGATTGCGCCGCTCGGATTTGCTGCGCTGACAGCGTTGCTGCTCGGCCTGCATCAAGGCCGCTTGCTCGAATTCATCTATCCCGCAGGCGCGCTCGTGGTGACTGCGCTGCTTTTCAGGCGTTCGCCCGCGCATTACCTGTCGTTCGTGTTGTGGCTGTTTTTCCTGACGCCTGAGGTGCGGCGCCTGGCCGACTACTTCAATGGGGCGTTCAGCGATCGCAGCCTCATCATGCTGGCGCCCGTGATGGCCGCGGCATTTTGCGGCGTGAACCTGCTGACTCATTTTCGCGTGCTGATGCAGCGGCGCGCCATCCCGCTCACGCTGATCGTGCTCTCCATGCTCTATGGCTATTTCATCGGCATGGTGGGAGCCGGCATTGCAGCCGCCTCCTACGTGCTGATCTCATGGCTGTTCCCGGTGCTGATCGGATTTCATGTGCTCGTTACGTGGCGGCACTACCCCGAATATCACCGGGTCCTGCTCAAGACCTTTGTCTTCGGCGGTTTCCTGATCGCTTTATATGGCGTGATTCAGTATGTGAATCCCCCGGCGTGGGATGCGTTCTGGCTGGCGCATTGCGGCATGACGTCCGAAGGCGTCGCCGCGCCGTTCTCCATGCGCGTGTCCAGCACGATGAACTCGTCGGGTCCGTTCGCGCTTGCAATGATGGTCTGCCTGTTGATGACGCTTGCCGCGCGCAACAAGATGGCGCTGCTTGCAGGCGGTCTCGCGGTGCCGGCATTGATCGGCACGATGTCGCGCAGCGTGGCTGGCGGTCTTGCGATCGGATTGCTTTACTTGTTCATCATGCTCGACACCCGCAGCCGTCTGCGGCTCGCAGCCGGTATTGCGGTAATCGTGCTGCTGTGTTCCCCGGCGCTGATGGTGGACGAGATATCGGAAAAAGCCACGGCGCGGTTCTCGACCGTCACGCAACTGGACAACGACTACAGCTATCAGGTGCGTACCGAGATCTACAGGCACTTTCTCTCGGAGATGACCACGAACATAGCGGGCCGAGGACTTGGCATGACGGGCATTGGCTCGAAGCTCTCGGACGACGGTTCGTCGAATAACGTCGACTTCGACAGCGGCCTGATGGAGGTGCCTTACGTGCTCGGGTGGCCAGGGCTGGTGCTGTACACGGCAGGCGTGCTGACGCTCGTGCTGCGTGCGTTTGTCACGAGCTTCGCCCGCAAGAACGATCGCTTTGCCGTGGCTGGTACGGCAGCCGCATTCGCCGTCCTCGCCATGATGGTATTCGTCAATACGCTGGTCGGCGCGGGCGGTGTGTTCTTTTTCATCGGCGTGATCCTGCCGGTTGCCGGAAGGCGCTATGCGCTCGAAATGCAATCGCGCTCGGAGATGAAGCTCAAGGCGCAAAAAGACATGACCGCCGCCGAAGGGCACGCGCCTGCACCGGCCGGAACCGCCGCACAACTCAGCATTGCGCGGCCTTCGCCGCTGGTCCCATGAACGCAATCATAGAACAGGCCGATTGCACGGCCGATCATTCAGTATTCAACGAGGATCGCATGAACCTGCTTATCGTCACTCATACCATCGGCAAGAACGACGGGCAAGGACGGGTCAACTACGAAGTTGTCCGGGCTGCGCTCGCTGCGGGCCACTCGGTCACGCTGCTCTGCACGACAGTCGATGAAACCTTGTCGCGTCATCCGCGCGTTACGATCGTGCAGCTTGCGCCGAGCCGCGTGCCTACACGCTTGCTGAAATACCAGGCTTTCGCGTTGCGCGCGGCGGCCTGGATCCGCGCTCATCGCGCCGAGTTCGACGTGGTGCAGGTCAACGGTTTCATTGCATGGACGCGCGCGGACGTGAGCGCGATTCACTTCGTTCATACCGGCTGGTACAAGAGCGGTTATTACCCGTTTCGCCTGAGCGGCGGCCCGTATGCCGCGTATCAGGTGCTGTTCACGCGCCTCAACGCGTGGTGCGAACGCTGGGCATTCAAGCGTGCCGGCATGCTTGTGCCCGTGTCCGAAAAAGTGGCCGCCGAGCTGGTCGCGCTCGGCATGTCGCGCGACAAGATACGCGTGATTCATAACGGCGTCGACAACGTTGAATTTTCACCGAACCCTGCGCAAACATCCCAGCGCGCGCGTTTCAATCTTCCCGAAGCGCCGTTCATGCTGCTCTTTGCCGGCGATATCCGCACCGCACGCAAGAACCTCGATACCGTGCTTCGCGCACTGGTGACATGTTCGCCGAACGTGCATCTCACGGTTGCCGCAAATACCGCGAACAGTCCTTATCCAGCGCTGGCCGCATCGCTTGGAATCGCGGACCGCGTGCATTTCGTGGGCATGATCCGCGAGATGCCCGCGCTGATGCGTTGTGCCGATGCCTTCGTGTTTCCTTCGCGCTACGAAGCAATGAGCCTCGTGATGCTGGAAGCGCTCGCGTCGGGATTGCCAGTGATTACCGTGCACACGTCGGGCGGCGCGGAAGTCATCACGCCCGCGTGCGGCATGGTACTGGACGATCCCGACGACGAAAAACCGCTTGCCGACGCCATCTCGCGACTGGCCGACGATCCATTGCGCACGCGCGACATGGGACATGCGGCGCAGGCGCTGGCCGCGACCTTGTCGTGGCAGACCATGGCCGCCCGTTATCTCGCGCTGTTCGAAGAGATTGCGGCCAGCCGAAAGATTGAAAGGATCGCTAAACATCAATCGCGGGCGCACCGCGAAACTGCATCGGTGAAGACATGAGCACGGTATTCGAATCCAAGATTATCCATGGGGCGCCTCCGAGGGTTAAAGCACCTATGAATACAGCCTCGAAAGACAAACCGGGCGAGCGGAACATCGACTCGCTGCAGATCGGCATGAACTGGTTCGACGAACGTCCTGGCGGCCTCGACCGCATGGTGAGCACGCTGATCCAGTCGTTGCCGGCGCAAGGCGTGGCGGTTCGCGGGTTGGTTGCGGGCACGGAGAATGTGCGCACCACCACGAATGGCGTGGTAACACCGTTCGCGCAGGCAGACGCGCCGCTGATGAAGCGTCTGCTCGCCGTGCGCCGGTCAGCCGTCGAACTGCGCAATGCCCGCATGCCGGACGTCGTGGCGGCGCATTTCGCGTTGTATGCGGCGCCCGTGCTCGGCAAGTTTTCGCGCGTACCGAAGGTGATTCATTTTCACGGGCCGTGGGGCGATGAATCGGCTCACGGCGCGCGTGGACAGGCAAGCGCAGGCGCGCGGCGCGCGCTGGAGCGGCATGTGTACCAACGCGGCGACCGGCATATTGTGTTGTCGCAGGCGTTTGGCAACGTCTTGCATAAGCAGTACGGCGTGAAGGCGGACTCGATTCGCATCGTGCCCGGTTGCGTGGACGTGAATCACTTCAGTACCGACGTGGATCAACATGCCGCACGCACCGCGCTTGGACTGCCGCAGGACCGTCCCATTCTCTTTTGCGTGCGCCGGCTGGTTTCGCGCATGGGGCTGGAAGATCTTGTCGATGCCATGTTCATCGTGCGTCAGGCGGTGCCCGACGTGCTGCTGACCATTGCGGGGAAAGGGCCGTTGATGGCTGCGTTGCAGGCGCGAATTGAATACCGTGGGCTCTCGCAACATGTGCGGCTTGCGGGTTTTGTCGCCGATGAAGCGTTGCCGCTGTGGTATCGCGCCGCGAACGTGTCGGTCGTGCCGACGGTCGCGCTGGAAGGCTTTGGGCTGACGACCATCGAGTCGCTTGCAAGCGGAACGCCCGTGATCGTGACGCCGGTCGGCGGGTTGCCAGAAGCGGTCGCGCCGCTGAGTTCCGAACTCGTGCTCGAAGCCGGTGGTTTCCAGGCGCTGGGTGCGGGGTTGAGCGGCGCGTTGCTCGGTCGCCGGCCGCTGCCGGCGCAGGCCGAGTGCCGCGCTTATGCGCGCGCTCACTTCGATCTGCCCGTCATTGCGGCGCAGACGGCGGCGGTGTATCGGGAAGCGATCGACTCGTATTGACGTGATGCTTTTCAACGCGTGCGCAGCATAGAGTCAGCAATAAGAAAGAAGGGCCCGGCGCGCGTGCGCCGTCCAACCTCGAAGCGAACCTGTCATGAAAATAGTTCACCTGGCTACTCATGCGCAGTGCAACGGCAATGGCACTGTCAACGCAATGATCGATCTTGCCTGCACGCAGGCGCGCAACGGACACGACGTCGCGATTGCGTCCTCGGGCGGTGGCTATGAGCCGTTGCTGCGTCGTCACGGCGTGACGCACGTACTGTTGCAGCAGTCGCGCCAGCCGTGGCGCGTGCCTGCCATGATCGCGGGTTTCGGCCGGCTGATCGAGCGCTTCAATCCCGACGTGGTGCATGCGCACATGATGACTGGTGCGTTGATTTCGCGCTTTGGCAGCATGCGCCGGCGTTTCGCGCTGGTGACGACAATTCATCACGATATCCAGAAGAGTGCTTCGCTGATGCGCTTTGGTGACCGTGTGATCGTGGTGAGTCACGCGATGGGGAATGCCTTGCAGGAGCGTGGCTTGATGGCTGACATCCTGAGTGTGGTGCCGAGCGGCGCGGTCGGATCTCCTCGCTTCGCCGGACGTCCGCTGCCACGGCCGCTGCATTTGGGGCGTCCTGTGCTGGTGAGCGTCTCGTCGATGTTCGAGCGTAATGGTATTGCGGATATCCTGCATGCGTTTGCGCTGGTTCGTCATACGCACGATGCACGGCTTTATCTCGTGGGTGATGGGCTCGATCGCGGGTTGATGGAAATGCTCGCTGAACAACTTGGGATTGCGAACTATGTGACGTTTGTGGGGTTTGTTGCGGATCCGCGTGCTTATCTTGCGGCTGCTGATGTCTTTGTGTTTGCGCCGCACGAGGCGCCTGGGCCATTGGTCTTGAGCGAAGCGCGCGAAGCGGGGTGTGCGATTGTGGCTACGAAAGTGGGTGGTGTGCCGGAGATGCTCGATGGGGGAGCGGGCGTGCTTGTGGCGCCGGGGCAACCGCAGCAGTTGGCGGCGAAGATTGGGTGGCTTTTGATGGATTCGCCCGTACGGGCGCAGTATGCGGAGCGCGCACGCCGTGGGGTTGAGCGGTTTTCAGTGCAGCGCGTTTGTGCGGACCATCTTGGGGTATATCAGCGCGCGATTGATGGGCGCAAGGTGCAGGGATTGCGGACGGGGAGGGTTGCTGGCGCTTGGGTGGGGGATTAGTGCGGCATTGGTCAATGCTGGGTTGCTGCGTTTTGCGCCTGCGCGCGGTCCCTGTTCGGTGTTCCTCTTTAACACTGTTAGCCACTATCCGTGGCGGGACTTCGTTTCTTTTTCCAACGGCGAAAAAGAAACGAAGCAAAGAAAACGCCTTCCAACCGCTAATTCTTAAGGAGACCAAGCGTGCACGCACATCTGCTTGGGAATTCAAAAGAACGCCCAACGCATAACCCCACACAGTTGAACCCCTCCCGCTCCGTTCACGCCTACCCACACGCTTCGC
>NZ_FCOC02000004.1 GCF_001544455.2 Caballeronia sordidicola | reverse complement strand
GCGATCATTGCGGCATCGCTGGATCAGGCAACGCTCGAAGCAATGCCGGTCAATGAATATGTTGATTTGTACGTGATCTGATTCTTGCGCGGTATTAACGGAAACAGCCGTTCTCGCCGTTAGGCAGAACGGCTGTTTTGCTTCTGCAATGAATTGCTTCAATGCACCCAGTCATTCCAAAGCACGACCAGAATCGTCATCAACGACGGACCGATAAACAATCCCACCAGACCAAACGTTTCGGCGCCCCCGAGGATTCCGAATAACACCAGCAAGAACGGCAGTCGCGCGGCCCCGCCGATCAGCACCGGCCGTATTGCATGTTCGGCCACGAACACGACCACGAATCCAAACACCGCAACGCAGATCGCCGCGACCGTCGCACCCTGCGTCAGCAGCCACAATGCCGCGCCCAGGAACACGATTGGCGCGCAGAACGGCAGCATGGCTGCAACAGCGGTCAGCATGCCCAGCAGCGTCGCATGCGGCACACCGGTCACGGCATATGCCACGCCCAGCAACGCCCCTTCGCCAAGCCCCACGACCACCAGCCCCGTTACCGTGCTGCGAACGGAATCCGCCATGCGCCGTGCCAATGATGCGCCCTCCGAACCAAACGCGCGCCTTGAAGCCTCCAGCAATTGCTCGCCCAATTTCGACCCTGCCTTGAAGACGAAGAACAGCGTCACCAGCATGAAGCCGAACACTATCAGGCCATGCGCGACACGGCCGCCGAAATGGCGCGTCATCGCGACAACGGTAGCGCTATGAAAATGCTTGACCGCCGGCGATGACCCCAGCGGTGTCGCGAGATTCTCCTGCCACCACGTGGCGATCTGCTTCGATCCCATCGGCAGATGATTGACGAGATCGGGCATGGCAATGCCGCTTCGCAGCGATTCCTGGAACCACCGGAAAAGGTCGCTGGCTTCCCTGCCCGCCTGCGCCGCGACGAGGATGAACGGCAGGACGAACACCAATGCGATCACCACGGTCATGCCCAACGCAAGCCACGTGCTTCGATGGTTGAAAAGCGGCCGTTCTTCAAGCCACGTCAGCAAGGGCCACAACGCAATGGCGATAACCGCTGCCCACACCACGGCCGGGATAAAGTCGCGGATCATCCAGATGGCAACGGCCACCAGCACCGCATACAGCAACCCTGCAGCGCTGCGTTGCAGCCGCCGGGTGCGATCCTTGTCGTCGGCAGAGGTCTGATCGCGTGAAATCATGAAACGTCCTTGTAATTGCTCTCTGAGTGAAAGCACAGAAATTGCTGCGCAGACCTGCTTGTAATCTGCATTGAAGCAGCATGTTAGTCACGCATTGTAAATCGAGCGGGATGCGTCCAGAATCAAGAGCCTCTTCGAGAGGCCACGCCCCTTGGCGGCCATCAGATTTTTGTTCTAATTTCACACTCCCAAATTTCCGTTTCCCTATAATCGGTTTCCTTCCCCGGCATCTGTTCAAGAGACTTGCAGTGAAAGCTATTCGAACCATTGTCAACGCATGCGCAACCACGGCACTGCTCGCCGGCTGCGCATCGGGCCTGAACCGGTCGAAGGAACAAGCAATCAACGAAAAAGTCGGCATTGTCGTCCACTCCGCCCATGATGGCGTGGAGTTGCGCCTTCAGGAATCGGCGCTCTTCGACTTCGACGAAGCGACCATGCGCCCCGAAAGCATCGTCGTGCTCGACCGCGCGGCCGTGCTGCTCAAGCGCAGCACACGGCCAATCATGGTCGAAGGGCATACGGATAATGTCGGGACGCTCGATTACAACCGGACGTTGTCGACGGCTCGTGCAAACGCTGTGGCCGACGCACTGGTCGCACGCGGCGTTCCCGCTGCGCGCATCAAGACCCGCGGCATTGCATTTTCCGAGCCGATTGCGTCCAACGCCACGCCCGAAGGGCGTGCGTTGAACCGGCGCGTTGAGATTCTGGTGAAGACGGAGACAGAAGAAACGCTGCTGGGACGCGTCAAGAAGAAATGACGCAAGGCGTTATTTCGCGGCTTGTACATCCATTATCAGAAGCTGCGCACCGTCGGTAACCTGATCGCCCACGGCGAACAGGATCTCGCCGACCGTACCGCTCGCAGGCGCGACAATCGTGTGCTCCATCTTCATGGCTTCCATCACCAGCAACGGCGCGCCTTTTTCGACCATGGCGCCCGCTTCCACCAGCACGGCAATCACCTTGCCCGGCATGGGCGCGGTCAGGCGGCCTTCGCCATGCTCGGCATCGGCGGCATGGGCAAGCAGATTCTGCCATTCGAATGCCAGCGATACTCCCGCGTAGAACACATGAAACGTGTCGCCGTCCACGAATACGCGTCCCTTGATGCGCGTATTGCCGATCAGCACCACGAACGAATTCGGTTCATCGCCGTGCGACCAGTCGAACGCACGCGTCTCGCCGCATAGTTCGAGTTGCTTGTTGTCCGCCCGGCCCAATGTGGAATCGCGCGTGAAGACGGCGACGATTTCGTGGTCGGAATCTGCGAGACGCCAGTTCAGCGCCTGCGTATACCCTCCGCTCATGCGCCAGTGGGCGAGTGCATCCCACGGCGACGTGCCATGTGCGTCCCCGCCTTCACGCGTGAGCAACGCGGCGCAAGCGAGCGCAAGTACGTGCGCGTTCGACACCGCCGATGGTGCGAACAAGGTGTCGTGATGACGTTCTATCAGCCCCGTATCCAGGTCGCCGGAAGCAAACGGCTTGCTGACAACGATCCGATGCAGGAACGTTATATTCGTCGACGGCCCGACGACCTCGCATTGTTTCAACGCGAGCGCCATGCGCAGCAATGCTTCGTCGCGATCGCGGCCGTGCACGATCAGCTTGGCGATCATCGGATCATAAAACGGGGTGATGGTGTCGCCTTCGCGCACGCCGCTATCGATACGCACGGTGCCGTTCAACTGGAATTCCACAGCTTCGGGCAGCCGCAAATGCTTCAATGTTCCGGTCGATGGCAAGAAACCCCGCGACGGATTCTCGGCATAGATGCGTGCTTCGATTGCGTGACCGTTCACCTTCAATTGATCCTGCATCAGAGGCAGCGTTTCACCGCTCGCCACGCGCAATTGCCATTCGACAAGATCAAGACCCGTCACCATTTCGGTCACAGGATGCTCGACCTGAAGCCGCGTGTTCATTTCCATGAAGTAGAACTGGCCGTCGCCGGTCATGATGAACTCGACCGTGCCCGCGCCGACATAATTCACCGCGCGCGCCGCCGCGACAGCGGCTTCGCCCATCGCTTTGCGTACCTCGGCCGAAAGACCCGGAGCAGGCGCTTCTTCCAGCACCTTTTGATGACGGCGCTGCACGGAGCAGTCGCGATCGAAGAGATACACCGCATTGCCATGCTGATCCGCGAAGACCTGGACTTCCACATGGCGCGGGCGTTGCAAATACTTTTCGATCAACACGCGGTCGTTGCCGAAACTGCTCGACGCTTCTCGCTTGCACGACAAGAGCGCCGAAGCGAAATCCGCGCTTTTCTCGACCACGCGCATGCCCTTGCCGCCGCCGCCCGCGCTTGCTTTGAGCAGCACGGGATAACCAATTCCATCGGCTTCCTTTTGCAGCAGCGCGGCCTCCTGGTTGTCGCCGTGATAACCGGGCACGAGTGGCACGGCCGCGGACTGCATCAACGCCTTGGCCGCGGCCTTCGATCCCATCGCGGAGATGGCTTCGACCGGCGGCCCGATAAACACGAGCCCGGCCTTCTCACACGCCTCTGCAAACCCTTCGTTCTCCGATAGAAATCCGTAGCCCGGATGCACCGCTTGCGCACCGGTTTTCAGCGCGGCATCGATGATCCTGTCTATGCGCAAATAGCTCTCAGCCGCCGCCGCGCCACCCACATGCACGGCTTCGTCGCAGACTGCGACGTGCTTGGCGTGTGCATCGGCATCCGAATACACGGCCACGCTGCCTATGCCCAGGCGTTTGCAGGTCGCGGCCACGCGGCATGCAATCTCGCCGCGATTCGCAATCAATATTTTGTTGAACATGACGAAGCCTGGAAGGAAGAAGTCAGCTTTGCAAAGGTCCCGGCACCGAAGCGCCCAGGTCCCGCGATCACATCCGGAACACGCCGAAACGCGTTTCTTCGACAGGCGCATTAGTCGACGCCGCCAGCCCAAGCCCGAGCACATCGCGGGTCTGCGCGGGGTCGATCACGCCGTCGTCCCACAGGCGCGCGCTGGCGTAATACGGATGGCCCTGTACCTCGTACTGCTCGCGGATAGGCGCCTTGAACGCCTCTTCTTCCTCCTTCGACCACGATCCGCCCTTGCCTTCTATTCCATCGCGGCGCACCGTGGCAAGCACCGAGGCGGCTTGCTCGCCGCCCATTACGGAGATACGCGCGTTCGGCCACATCCAGAGAAAACGCGGCGAGTACGCGCGGCCACACATGCCGTAATTACCCGCGCCAAACGACCCGCCTATGATCACCGTGAATTTCGGCACCTTGGCCGTCGCGACCGCCGTCACCATCTTCGCACCATTGCGCGCGATGCCTTCGTTTTCATACTTGCGCCCGACCATGAAGCCCGTGATGTTCTGAAGGAACACTAACGGAATCTTGCGCTGGCAGCACAGCTCTATGAAATGCGTGCCCTTGACCGCCGACTCCGAAAACAGGATGCCGTTGTTCGCGATGATTCCAACCGGGTGACCCCAGACATGCGCGAATCCGCATACGAGCGTCGTACCATAGCGCGCCTTGAATTCATCGAAGGCGGAGTCGTCGACAATGCGCGCGATCACTTCGCGGATATCGAATGGCTTGCGCGTGTCCGCCGGAATCACGCCATAGATGCTGTGCGGATCATGACGCGGCGGCAATGGTTCTTTCATGGCCAAAGAAGCTGGCTTGACGCGATTCAGATTGCCCACGATGCTTCGCGCGATTCCCAACGCATGCGCATCGTTTTGAGCAAGATGATCGACCACGCCCGAGAGCCGCGTATGCACGTCACCGCCGCCGAGATCTTCGGCGCTGACTTCCTCGCCGGTTGCGGCCTTCACGAGCGGCGGACCGCCCAGAAAAATCGTGCCCTGATTTTTCACGATAATCGATTCATCGCTCATTGCCGGAACATACGCACCGCCTGCCGTGCACGAACCCATCACCACGGCGATCTGCGCAATGCCTTTAGCCGACATGTTCGCCTGATTGTAGAAGATGCGGCCGAAGTGATCGCGGTCGGGGAAAACATCGTCCTGATTCGGCAGGTTCGCGCCGCCCGAATCGACAAGATAGACGCACGGCAAATGGTTCTCTTCGGCGATCTCCTGCGCACGGAGATGCTTCTTCACCGTCACCGGATAGTACGTGCCGCCCTTCACGGTGGCGTCGTTGCAGACGATCACGCACTCCTGCCCCGCAATCCTGCCAATGCCCGTAATCACGCCCGCGCCGGGTGCGTCGTCGTTATACATGCCATATGCGGCGAGTTGCGAAAGCTCGAGAAACGGCGTGCCCGGATCGAGCAATTGCGCAATCCGGTCGCGTGGCAGAAGCTTGCCGCGTGACAGATGTTTATCGCGCGCGGCCTGTCCTCCGCCCAACGCTATCTTCGCGACCTTCTCTTTCAAGTCGGCCACCAGCACTTCGAGCGCCGCCGCGTTCGCGCGAAACTCGTCGCTGCGCGGATTCAGTTTCGATTCAATAATCGGCATAAGTGTCCGTGCTATCTCAGGCGGTTTCGGCGAACAGTTCGCGCCCGATCAGCATGCGGCGGATTTCGCTTGTCCCCGCGCCGATTTCATAGAGCTTGGCGTCGCGCCATAGACGGCCCACCGGATACTCGTTGATATAACCATTGCCGCCGAGAATCTGGATTGCTTCGCCGGCCATCCACGTGGCTTTTTCGGCGGTGTACAGAATCACCCCCGCGCAATCCTTGCGCACTTGACGGCCATGACCCGCGCCGAGCGTATCGAGTTGACGGCCCACTGCGTAGAGGTACGCGCGGCATGCCTGAAGCGTTGTATAGAGGTCCGCGACCTTGCCTTGAATCAACTGGAATTCGCCAATCGCCTGGCCAAACTGCTTGCGGTCGTGAATGTACGGCACGACCGCGTCCATGCACGCGACCATGATGCCGGTAGGACCACCCGCCAGCACCGCGCGCTCGTAGTCGAGACCGCTCATGAGCACCTTTACGCCGCCGTTCAGTTGCCCGAGCACGTTTTCCTTCGGCACTTCGACGTTCTCGAACACCAGTTCGCCGGTATGCGAGCCGCGCATTCCCAACTTGTCGAGTTTCTGCGCGACTGAAAACCCCTTCATGCCCTTCTCGACAATAAACGCCGTGATCCCCTTCGCGCCCGCCTCGATATCTGTCTTGGCATACACCACGAGCGTGTCGCAATCGGGACCGTTGGTGATCCACATCTTCGTGCCGTTGAGCACGAAGTGATCGCCTTTTTCGTCGGCGCGAAGCTTCATGCTGACGACGTCAGAACCGGCGTTCGGCTCGCTCATTGCCAACGCGCCGATATGTTCGCCCGATATCAGCCCCGGCAAATACTTGCGCTTCTGCGCTTCCGTGCCATTGCGATGGATCTGGTTCACGCACAAATTGGAATGCGCGCCATACGACAATCCGACCGATGCCGACGCCCGTGAAATTTCTTCCATGGCGACCATATGCGCGGTATAGCCCATGTTCGCGCCGCCGTACTCCTCAGATACCGTCATGCCAAGCACGCCCAGATCGCCGAATTTCTTCCACAGGTCCATGGGGAACTGATCGGTTTTATCGATTTCAGCAGCGCGCGGCGCGATCTCTTTTGCAGCGAAACTGGCGAGCGAGTCGCGCAACATATCGATGTCTTCGCCCAGGGCGAAATTCAGACCGGGTACGTCGTTCATGCGGGTCTCCTCCTTCGGAGCGTATTGGCTTGGGGCGTGCCGGCGTGGGTCAGTGACCTGATTTATGAGTCGAACTCACACGCGCCGATTTCCAATATAAGCCGCAGTTTCACGCTTGATTCCGCTTTTCGTCAATAGGGATTTGAGCTAAGCTCACATTCAATGAACCCGATCTCAACGACATGTCCTCAGCGCCCATAACCGGAAACCGCCGCACTCCTGCAGGCGTCAAGTCGCAGCAACGCGTGAAGGACATTCTCCAGGCCGGGCGGGATGTCTTCGCGGAAAAAGGCTACGACGCCACCACCAGCGCCGAGATCGCCCAGCGCGCGGGGATTTCGGAAGCCACGGTCTTCAGTTATTTCAGCGGCAAGCGGGAGTTGTGCGCGCGCGTGATTGCGGATTGGTATGACGAGATCATCGACGCGTTCGAATCCGGCCTTCCCCGGGACGGCAGCGTGCGGCAGCAGTTTGCGTTTATCGTGAGGACGCATTTGCGGCTGATGCTGGTGAACGGAACGGGATTGTGCGCGCTGGTTTTATCGGAAGGACGCACGAAGCATCATGACCTGAGCGACACGCTCACCGACCTGCAACGCCGGTACACCGCGCCGCTAATGAACGTGCTGGCGTATGGGCAGAGCGTCGGCCAGGTACGCGCGGACCTGCCGCTGCGATTGATGCGGTCGCTGGTTTTCGGGCCGATGGAGCACGTGCTATGGGACGCAACGCTTGCAAAGCGGCACCTGAGTCAGGCTCAGATCGACACGACCGCGGACGAACTCATCGATGTACTCTGGACCGCGCTGCAGCCTCCCGCTGCAAGCCTGACTGCGCTTGCGCAGTTCAAACAGGACGTGGAGGAAGCCACGCGGCGTTTCGAGGCGGCGCGGGTGGAAAAGTAAGAGGCGGCAATCCGAATTTGCGGACGCTAGCCGGTCAGACCGTTAGTTGCTATTTTGAGGCGCTATTTGATGAACCGCCGGGCGATTCCGGCAAGCCACGGCACGGTCGTTGGCCTGAGAAGACGCGCATCATAGCCGCCCATCCGCCGTTCGTTTTCCGTCAGGCATAGCTCGATCAACGCCTTCGCCGATATCCCGCCGCCCACCGAATCCCCTACGTTGGCCGGAAAATTCATGTCCTGGGCTGCGCCGCTGGTATCGAACCCTCGTGCAAGCGATATCCGGTCGCGTATCAACGAAAACCACACGCTCGCGGTCTTCATGAAAAACCAGGGCCGCTTGTACCACGGCAAACTCCGCCTGTACCACGCGACCCAGTTCGCGAAGAACAGGATATGCCGGGCCTCTTCCTGAATCACCGGCTCGAATGTTTCGACCAGTTCCCCGGGGAAATAGCCGGTTTGTTTCGCGGCTTCGAACAGGCCGAAGGCGAAGAAACTATCGATACATTCGCTGTAGCCCGTGAGCATCCAGGCGCGCAACGCGTCGTCGGGCGCGGGATAAGGCGGCTCGGGCGCAAGTTCGATGCCGTAGGCCTGCACGAGCTTCGACAACACGATCTTGTGGCGCGCTTCCTCTGCACCGTTCATGGTGATGGCTTCGCGCAGCAACGGGTCGTGGACGCTCGCTGCATAGGTCGATACTCGAATCGAAGCGCGGCCTTCTGTCTGGACCGCGATGTCCCAGATCGGCAGGGACGTGATGCGCCTGAGCGCTGCGGGCGCGAGCGCCGGCCAGTCGATGACCGCCGGTTTATAGGGATTGTGAGTCGTGAGCAGCATTTCGCAGAACATGCGCTTGTGCTGTAAAGAACCAATCTGAATCTTGCCGGTGGACCCATACGACCAATGGCGCATTGCATGGTCGGCTTCGGCAGGCGTGAGCGTGTCGGACATGGAATAACGGAGAATTAATCGCGTTATGCGGATTTTGGCATAACGCGCGTCATCTTGCCGTCACACGAGGCCGCCGATGTCCTTCGCATGCCAACCCGCATGCCAACCATATACCGCCCTATAGCGACAGCTATCGAGAGATCTGTTCCAGCGCGAGATCGCGCGTCTTCGGGCCCATCAATCCGATAGCCAGCATGACCACGACCATAGCCCCGGCGATAAACACGAACACGCCCGTTGTCCCGAAGGCCTTCAGCACGCCCGCAATGAAAAACGACGTGAAGATCGCCGAAAAGCGGCTCCACGAGTAGACGAAGCCGACCGCGCGCGCCCGGATGCTGGTCGGAAAAAGCTCGCTTTGATAAGCGTGAAAACTATAGGACATGATGTTGCTGGCAAGCGTGAGACCCACGCCCATGCTAACAAGAAGCGCTGCGCCCGAGACCTGGCTGAACACCAGCCCGCAGACCACGATCATGCCGGCCATCGCCACGATCACGCTCTTGCGCTCGAACTTATCGGCGATAAACAAGCCGATGATCGGCCCGACCGGCGCCGCGATGGCGATGATCGTCGAGTACATGAGGCTGGTCGTGATGGTGATGCCCTGACGGATCAGAAGCGTAGGCACCCAGTTGGCGAAACCGTAGAATCCCACGGTCTGGAACACGTTGAAGATGATCATCATGGCTGCGCGCTTGCCGTAGGGCGCCACCCACATATCGCTGAACGCGCCGCGCGTGCTGACGGGTTCGGGCGCGGCGGGCGCCGGCAGCGGGCCGCCATGTTCCCGTTCGACTTTGGCTTCGAGCGCGGTCATGATGGCGTCGGCTTCCGCCAGTCGGCCTTTTTGCGCCAGCCAGCGCGGGCTTTCGGGCAATGCGCGCCGGATAAACCACACGAACAATGCGCCATGCGCCCCGATCAGCACGACCCAGCGCCAGCCATCGAAGCCCAGCGGTTTGTTCGGAACCAGCGCGTAGGAAAGGAACGCGACCACGGGCACCGCCATGAAACCGATTGCCTGCTCGCACGCGAAAGCGCGTCCGCGAATGTGCTTGGGCACGAGTTCCGAGATGTACGTGCCGATCGTCACCAGCTCGACACCAATCCCGAGCCCCGCCATGAAGCGCCAGAAGTTGAGACCGCCCGCGGTATCCTGGAACGCCATGATCACGTTCGCGGCCGTGTACCAGAGCAGCGAATAGGTGAAGATCGCGCGCCGCCCGAAGCGATCGGCGAGAAAGCCGCAAGCAATCGTGCCAATGAAGAGTCCAAGAAACAGTGATGCGATAAAACTCGCCACGCCCGTGAAGCCGAACAGCCCCACGGTCGTCGATGTCAGGATGCCGCTTTTCACCAGCCCCGGCGCGACGTAGCCCGAATACAGCAGGTCGTAGAGTTCGAAGAAGAAGCCGAGGCTCAACAGCACGACGAGCGTCCACATGGACCGTGTGGCGGGCAAGCGATCGAGCCGCGCGGAAATCGTCCCTGCCGATAACGCGCCGTTTTCGGCTGCGATCGTGGCGGTCATCTTGGCCGTGGCTGAGGTCCCGGCGCGTTCCTGTTCGTGGCGAGTGGTCATCGATTCATGTCTCCTGAGCGTGGCCGCTTCGTTCTAGCGCCGGCGCGCATTTTACGGTCAATGCGCCTGTTTGTTGCAGATTTTGACAAGAATCAGCGCTTTGGCGTCGTGAGCCTTTCGTGCCAGAATTTGAAATAGCTTGCCGCCGGCGTGCAAATACGCGCCGGCGAGACCCGTCGACCTTCCGCCGAAACCGTGCCACAAGACCCATCAGAAGCTGTCCCCCCGACCTCCGCGAGCGAACCCGAACGTATCGATATAGCGGTCATCGGCTCGGGCTTTGCCGGCATCTGCATGGCGATACAGCTGAAACAGTCGGGCATGAACGATTTTTTCGTGGCCGAGCAGGCGGCGTCGCTCGGCGGCACATGGCGCGACAACGATTACCCCGGCTGCGCCTGCGACGTGCAGGCCCACGTCTATTCGTTTTCGTTCGCGCCTCACCCGGACTGGACGCGGCTTTACGCACCGCAAGCCGAAATCCGCGCGTACCTTGAAGACTGCGCCACGCAATTCGGTATCCGCGCGCATTTGCGCTTCAACGAAACGCTGCAACGCGCGACCTTCGATGAACCCACGCAACGCTGGCTGCTACGTTTTTCAACGGGCAGGAAAGTCTCGGCGCGCGTGTTGATTGCGGGAATGGGCGGCTTGTCGCGGGCATCGGTTCCGGCGCTTCCCGGTATCGATGCATTCAAGGGCGCGTGTTTTCATTCGCAGCAGTGGGATCACGCGTTTGCGCTCGATGGCAAGCGTGTCGCGGTAATAGGCACAGGCGCGAGCGCCATCCAGTTCGTGCCTGAAATCGCGGGACGCGTGGCGCATCTCGATGTGTTTCAGCGCACGCCGCCGTGGATCATGCCGAAGAGCGACCGCGCGTCAGGCAGGCTCGAACGGTGGCTGCTCCGGCACGTCCCGCTCGCGCAACGGCTCATGCGGGCGGCGCTTTACTGCATGCTCGAGGCACGGGTATTCGCGTTTGTCGTTCATCCGCCGCTCATGAAAGTCATTCAGAAACTGGCGCTCAGGCATCTGCATGTGCAGGTCGCCGATCCCGAACTCAGACTCGCGCTCACGCCGGATTACACCATTGGGTGCAAGCGCATTCTGATATCGAACGACTATTACCCGGCTGTATCGCGCAGCAATGTGTCGGTGGTGACGCGGCCCATCGTGCGCGTGGAAGCCGACGCCGTCATCACCGCGGACAACGTCCGCCACCCGGCCGACTGCATCATCTTCGGCACGGGCTTCGAAGTCGCCAGGCCATACACGCGCGGCGTGGTGATCGGACGCGGCGGCGTGCGGATCACCGACACCTGGCGCGACGGCGCGCACGCCTATCTCGGCACGACGCTGCCGGGTTATCCGAACTTTTTCATGCTGGTCGGTCCAAACTCCGGGCTCGCGCATAACTCGATGGTCTACATGATCGAATCGCAAGTTGCCTACGTCATTAAAGCGCTGACCTACATGCGCGATCATGACGTAGCGGCCATCGACGTGAAACGCGACGTGGAAGCCGCCTACAACATCCGTATCCAGCAGCGGTTGAGCCGCGCGATCTGGGCGAAGGGCGGATGCAGAAGCTGGTATATCGATACCGCTTCGGGCAGGAATACCGCATTGTGGCCGGGCTTCAGTTGGCGTTTCCGTCAGGCCTCGAGCGTATTCAGACCGGACGATTACGTCATGCAGCCAGCGGTTTCACCTGCGAACGCATAAGCGCGGCGCCTGTAGCGTGCCCGAGCCGAGCGGTATACTTTGGCACCGACTTTTATTGGCCCTTCGCGCTCTCCACGAGCGCGTGGATCGGATCAACACTGCCGCGTTCATCATGAACGCGCGTATAAAAGGTACTGAGAATCGCCAGCATGAGAAAGCTCCATTCGCCTCCCGCCGCTGCCATCGCACTGTTTGTCAGCGTCGCCCTGTTCCCGCTGGCGCACGCGCAGGAAACGCCGGATCCATCGATGGAAAACTACGCCTATCTCACGCGCATGCACGTTCCGGAACCGGTGATTCGCTGCGTCGCCGCCTTCGACAAATGGGTTGCGCTCACGCCGAAATACGACACTTTCATTGTTCCGGACAGGCGTGTGCTGGGCGCGAAGATCGACGACGACACCACCATTTTCAGCGCGGGCAATCCGGTCCCGGTAGATGAAGTAATCGTCATGCGGGCCTTCGCGAAAACCCGCGGCCATTCGCAATGGACCCGCCTGGACAGCCGGTGCGGCGTGAAGGACGGCCGTGTAGTGGGTGTATCGCTGACGCCAAATGTAAAGCCGCAGATCGTTCGGTAACAGCGCGTCCGCGCGCGTCCTTTCACACGCTTTCCTGAATATTTCCGCGCATACGTTTCCTTACAAAGGCACACGGCTTGTCATTTATCTAATTGCTAAATTGATTTCACGGGATTCACTTGGAGAAACCGATGAAACGATTAGCGCTTATTACCGCACTTGCAGTCCTTATCGGCAGTTCCCTGGGCGGCTGCATCGTGGTTCCGGATGGTGGCGGTTATCACCATCACGACTACTACGGCCGCTACTAGAACTGATATTCACTGCACGAGCGGCAATTGACAACCAACAAAACCGCAGAGAAAACCATCATGCTGAAACTCAAGAAAGCTCTGTTGCTCGCATCGCTTGCGGCCACTGCCGCGACGACGCTTGGCGTGACAAACGTGGCATCCGCCGACGAACATTTCCGTCCCGGCTACGTCCATGTCGACACCCGCGGCTGGCACGGCGACCGCTACTACGACGGCCACAGGTATTGGGAACGCCGTGAGTGGGAACGCCATCATGCACCGCATCACTACGCGCCGCCGCATCGGTACTACTGATTGAGCAAGTAGCGTTGCAGCAAGCAAAAAAGCCAGGGATGTCCCTGGCTTTTTTGCGCCTTGCTCCTTGCGTTCAGGCACCCGCCGAATCGCGCCACCTGCGAGTATCGCGTAAAGGCGGCGCCCCAAACAAACGGCTGTACTCGCGGCTGAATTGCGATGCACTTTCATAGCCCACGCGATGCGCCGCCGTCGCCGCGTCGGTCATGTCGATCAGCATCAGGCGGCGCGCTTCCTGAAGCCGCAACTGCTTCTGGTACTGCAACGGGCTCATGGCCGTCACCGCCTTGAAATGGTGATGCAGCGACGACACGCTCATATGCACGTCGCGCGCGATCGATTCAACGCGCAGCGGCTGGTCGAAGTTCTGGCGCAGCATCATGATCGCCTTAGCAATGCGCTGCGTCTGGCTATCCTGCAGCGCGATCTGGCGCAGGCGCGCGCCCGAGCCGTTCATCAACAGCCGGTACAGGATCTCGCGCTTGATCATTGGCGCGAGAATGGGAATGTCCTCGGGCGTGTCCATCAGGCGCAGCAACCGCAAGACGGCGTCGAGCATCGGCGTGCCGAGCCGGTTCACATAAAGGCCGCGCGATGCGTCCGTGTGCGTGGGCGGCGGCAGGTTTTCATCGCGGATCAGCGCGCTGATTTCTTCCACGTCCATGTCGAGCCGCAGTCCGAGATAGGGCTTGTCCTCGGTCGCGCCCGTCACCTGCCCCATCACCGGCAAATCCACCGATGTAACCAGGTAATGCATGGGGTCATAGACGTACAGTTCGTCGCCGACCATGATGCGCTTGGACCCTTGCGCGATCAGGCCGAGCGCCGGCGTCTGGATGCCGTGGCTCGGCCCGCCGCATTGCACGATCCGATGCACGTACAACCCTTTGACAGCGGTCTCGTGAGTGCCTTCGTGGTCTATCGTGAGCCGCTCGAGCAAGGCAACCAGGTCGAGGCGCGCGTGGTCGAGACCTGGGTCGAGGGGCGCGGTATCGTGACCGTTGACCGGCTCGAGCAGCGCCGCCTGACTCAGATGGTCGGCATGATGGGTTGGATCGATGGCGGAATCCGCCGTCTCATTCAGGGCCATGATTCGCATTCAGTGGGTTGGCGCGCACCGGAAAAACGGGCAAAAAACGCGCAGGGGATGAGGAAGGATAACCGTCGGCCGAACTTCAATGATGTATCAGCCACGCCTCTTTGCCAGTATGTGAGACGTCGGAAATGCAGACGGCGAATTGCACTTAGCTTACTCGCGCGCGGGCATTTTCGCCCAGCGCCGCGTGCAGCGTTTGCAGAATCGGGCAATGATCCGACAGGATCAGGCTAGCCTTTGATTGCTCGCCGGGCAGATACTGAATGGTCGCGGCCAGTTGCAACCGCGCCGGACGGACGTTCGGTGCCGTCGCCGCGAACCGGACCGCGCCGCACACGTGAACGCCGTGACACTCGCGAGATTCACGACGGTGCGCGCCGGCCGCCCGATCCAAGGACGAATTCTAAGGAACCCAGCATGCGCAACAGAAAATTCGGTAATACCGGCTTGTTCGTCTCCGAACTCTGCCTGGGCACGATGACTTTCGGCGAAGGCGGCATCTGGACCAACATTGGCGGCCTTCAGCAGGCGGACGCCGACAAGCTCATTGGCCGGGCGCTCGATGCAGGCATCAACTTCCTCGATACCGCCGATGTCTACGCCGACGGCACCTCCGAAATCATGACCGGCCAGGCGCTGAAAAACCTGAAAGTACTGCGCGAGAACGTCGTGGTCGCGACCAAGATTCATGGCGAGACGGGTACGAAGGGCATCAATTCGCGCGGCGCATCGCGCTTTCATATTATCGATGGGGTGAAGGCGAGCCTGAAGCGCCTGCAACTGGATCACATCGACCTGTACCAGTTGCATGGATTCGACCCCGCCACACCTATTGAAGAAGCACTGCGCGCGCTCGACACGCTCGTTCAGCACGGTCATGTGCGCTACATCGGCGTCTCGAACTGGGCTGCCTGGCAGATCGCCAAGGCGCTGGGCATTTCGGAGCGCCTGGGCCTTGCGCGTTTCGAGTCGCTACAGGCTTATTACACCATTGCCGGACGCGACCTGGAGCGCGAAATCGTGCCCATGCTGAAAAGCGAAAACGTGGGCCTGATGGTCTGGAGCCCGCTTGCAGGCGGCCTGCTGAGCGGCAAATATAAACGCGACGGCAGTTCCACCGAGCAGGGGCGGCGCACGAATTTCCAGTTCCCGCCCGTGAACATGGACCGCGCGCACGACTGTATCGACGCCATGGCGAAGATGGCCGAAACCAAGGGCGTGACAATCGCGCAGATCGCGCTCGCGTGGCTCCTGCACCAGAAAGTGGTGACAACTGTGATTGTGGGCGCGAAGCGAATCGAGCAACTCGATGACAACATCGCCGCCACGCAAGTCAAGCTGAACGACGACGAACTCGCCGCGCTCGACGAAGTGAGCCAGCTCGCAAGCGAATATCCGGGCTGGATGCTGGCGCGCACGGGCGAATACAGGTTAAACCAGTTGAAGGAATCGAACGGTTAAAACGTGTGATCGAGGTCGAACGGCAAGGTCATGAGGATTGAATCGTGATACTTGCCGTCGACCTTCAATGCCCGCGGCTCGCGCGCGTATTCCGCAAATCCCGCTTTCCGATATAGCCGCAGCGCCGCTTCATTATCGGGCGCGACCGTCAACTGAATCTCGTCCACCACGCCGCGCGCATGATCCAGCACGGCCTGCACGACCGCTGCGGCGAGGCCCGTGCCGCGCGCCACAGGGCGGACATACATGCCAAACAGCGCGCCCTTGTGCCTGACCTTCGCGCCCAGCGGCACGACAAGGCCTGCGGTGCCGTCGAGGCTTTCCGCGTTCGCTTCCGTTCTGAACAGAAAGCCGCCAAACACCGCTGCGCCCGAGAGCCGTTGCTCGAACCACGCGACCGGTTTATCCGCTTCGTCTTCGTACGCCGAACCGAAACCGGCGGGATGCTGCTCAAGGCCTTCCAGTCTCAAGTCGCGATAGGCGGACGCGTCGGCGGGAGTGAGACGACGGATCGTGAATGACATGGCGCGTTCGACTCAATGACGGTTCAAACGCACAGTGTCGCATGCACGCCGCGCTCGTCTCAAGCCTCAGGCAAGCACTTCAGGCACGCACTTCAGATAATCGGTTTGCCGCCAGTCACGGCGATTGTCGCGCCGGAGATATAACTCGCTTCATCCGATGCCAGCATCACATACGCCGCCGCTAGCTCGACCGGTTGACCGGGCCGTTTCATGGGCACTTGCGAACCGAAATTCTTGACGCTCTCCGGATCCATTGTCGATGGAATCAGCGGCGTCCAGATAGGTCCCGGCGCAACGCCATTCGCACGAATGCCTTTTTCCGCAAGCAATTGCGCAAGACCGCCGGTGAAGTTCTGGATTGCGCCCTTGGTCGTGGCGTAAGCAATCAGGCCGGGATTCGGACTGTCCGCATTCACCGATGTGGTGTTGACTATCGCGCTGCCCGGCTGCATGTGCGGCACGGCAGCCTTGGTGATACGGAACATCGCGCCGATGTTCGTCGAAAACGTCTTGTCCCATTCTTCATCGCTGATGTCTTCCAGACTGTCGTAGGTCATCTGGTACGCGGCGTTGTTCACCAGCACATCGATGCGCCCGAATGTTTCGACGGTTTTTGCAACGAGCGCGCGGCAATGCGCCGGATCGGTGATATCGCCGGGCAGCAAAAGCGACTTGCGCCCTGCCTGCTCAACCCATTGTGCGGTCTCTTTCGCGTCCTCGTCCTCGTTCAGATAAGCAATCGCGACGTCCGCGCCTTCGCGTGCGTAGGCAATCGCGACCGCCCGGCCGATGCCGCTGTCCGCGCCGGTGATCAACGCGATCTTGCCTGTCAGTTTGCCCGCGCCCTTGTAGCTTTTTTCGCCGTGATCGGGCTGCGGGTCCATCGGACGGGTGTGGCCCGGCTGCTGATTTTGCGGTTGCTCGGGAAACGGAGGTTTCGGATAAGAAATCTGGGCCATGTGCGCGGCTCCCTGCTGAGGTTGATGGAAACTCAACCTCAGCAAGCACTGGTCCCACCGTTAAAGCAACGCCTGCAACCGCCAGCGGCGGAAGCTAAAGTATCGCCACCACGCGTATTTCGCCTTCCACCGACGGCACGATCTGCCCGCCCACGCGCCGGAACGTGATCGAGACCGTCTTCTCGCCCACCCGCAATTCGCCGATCTCAAGCCAGTCGATGCCCTCCGGCAGTTGCGGCCGGTCGATGCGCACTTCCTCGCGCTCCGCATCGATCGCAATTCCCAGGCACGCCTCCAGGATCATGAATGGCGACCCGGCCGCCCATGCCTGCGGCAGGCACGCGACCGGATAGCCGATAGGACGCTCTCCGCGCTGCCGGGTGAAGCCGCAGAACAACTCGGGCAGACGCATATCGAAGGTGACAGCGGACTCGAACAACGCCTGCAACAGGCGAACCGCGCCGCCACGGTCGCCGTATCGCGCGAGACCACGCGCGCACATGGCGGTGTCGTGCGGCCAGACAGAACCGTTGTGATACGACATGGGATTGAAGCGCGGCTGGCCCGCCGCCAATGTCCGCACGCCCCAGCCCGTGTGAAACAAGGTGGACTCGAGCTGACGCGCCACGGCCTCGCCGCGGCTGCGTTCAACAAGATCGAAAGCGAGCAGATGCCCCGCGTTCGACGACAACACCTTGCACAGCTCGCCCTTGCCATCCAGCGCGATCCCGTAGAATTCCGACTCGGGCATCCAGAACATGGTCTCCACGCGCTCGCGGATGTGCTGCGCGCGTTTCTCGAACGACGCTGCATCGTCCTTCATGCCGCGTTGCCGCGCGAAACGCGCCATGGTCGCGAACGCCGTGGATGCGTAGCCCTGCACTTCGATCAGCGATATTGGCCCGATGGGGAAGCTGCCGTCTGCGTGAAAAACCGAATCGTGGCTATCTTTCCACCCTTGGTTCGCGAGCCCGTGCTCGGTCGCGCGCTGATAGCTCAGCAAGCCGTATTCGTTCTTGTCGCAATGACCCGCGATCCACTTCGCCGCCAACTGCAGCGACGGCCACAATTCGTCGATGAGCGCGGTATCGCCCGTGCGCTCGGCGTAGGCGCCGGCAAGCGCCACAAACAGCGGCGTGCTGTCCACGCCGCCGTAGTACATCGCGAACGGCACTTCGCCGGTCGCGGCCATTTCGCTGTTGCGGGTCTCGTGCATGATCTTGCCGACTTCCGCATCGCGAAATGCCGAATCCTCGCGCGCCTGGTTCGCCGCGAGAAAACGCAGCACGCCACGCGCAAGCGATGGATCGAGCCACAACATTTGCAACGAAGTAATGATTGCATCGCGGCCAAACGCCGTGGAAAACCACGGGATTCCGGCGTAGGGATAAGGTCCCGTTTCAAGGTCGGTGGTGAGCAAACCCAAGTCGGCCAGCGAACGGTCGATCCATTCGCTGAAAAGCGGATTGCTGGAACGCACGCGCGCGACCGAGCGCCGCCTGTCGCGCATGCGCCTATGCGCGTCCACCAACGCCTCGCGAATCGCCGGGCGGCCCGATTCCGGCGCGCATTCCGCACCTTCCTCCGCGATCTTCTTGCTCTCCGCACTGGCGTCGCTGAGAGCGTGCGTGAGCGCCGTGACCGACAAATATATCGACATCGCGGTTTCCGGCTGGATCCGCAACGCATAGTCGGCACGGCTGACCGAAAGCGAATGCGGCGCGGGCGAAAACTGGATGCGCGCGGTCCGCTCGACTTCATCGAGGCCCGTATAGCGCAGCACAACCTCCCCGTTTTCGATACACGGTTCGCGCATCGCCCCGCGTTTCGATCGCGTGGAACCGCGGACCTCGAACATGTCGTGGAAGTCGGCTGCGAAGTCGATGGACAGCGGCACCGTGGCCGGCTCGGTACCGTAATTGGTCAGCACGATGGCTTCATGGAGCACATGCCGCGACAACACGCGCCGGCGCTCGACGTGAAGCACGCCTTCGGGCGTCGTCGCGCCGCCGATGGGCGGCAGCGGCCGGTTGGTCATATGCGCGGTAAAAACGGCGTTGTCGCTGGAAACGCTGCCTGACAGCAGCGACGGCGCGCGGCCGCCGAATGTCAGGCGAAGTTGCGACAGCACGCGCGTGTCATTGACGAAAAGGCCGTCGTCGTTACCGCGGATATCGCCGTTTGCATCGTTGACAACGAATGTGTTGCCTGCCTTGAGTACGAACTGACGCTCGTTCGCATAATTCGAGTGTTCGGTTGCAATAAACGCGCCGTCAGTCACCGCGACGGGCGTGGCCGGCGCCACTTCGCGCACGCCGACCGTACTGCGCACCGGGTCGGGAAGATCGTCATGCGCGGGGCTGCGGGCGGCATCGCTCGCGGCCTCCATGTCCTTTCGATCCTCGAGCGCCTGATTGGCCTGCTGTTGTTCCTTCGTTTCCATTACACCTTCCTGAAAAAGAGTTGCCTGGATACTCGGGCCGCCAGCCAAATCGCCACCGTTGGCGGATTGTACGGCCGGAGCCCGCGAATCAATTTGCCGGATCTGGAGGCAAGCGCACCGTGGACCCGCTATCATCGACCGTTTTTCGACCGACGCTCACCTAACCGGTTCTCCAAGCTGCATGCCTTTCCCACATATCGATCCACTTTATTCGGCCTCGGGCCTGGCCGTCGGCTTTCTGGTCGGACTTACCGGCGTGGGCGGCGGCTCACTGATGACTCCATTGCTCGTGCTGCTGTTCGGCATCCACCCGGCCACCGCGGTCGGCACCGACCTGCTCTACGCGGCGGCAACCAAGGCGGCGGGCACGCTTGTCCACGGACTGAAAGGTTCCGTGGACTGGCGCATCACAGGACGTCTTGCGGCAGGAAGCATTCCCGCCGCCGCGCTCACCCTGTTCCTGCTGCACCGATATGGCCTCAACACGCCTGCGGCCGCTCGCGTGATCCAGCTCGTGCTGGGCTCGGCGCTGCTCGTGACCGCTTTGTCGCTCGTATTTCGGCCCCAGCTTGCAAGGTTCGCGTACAACACCGGCATGGCCCGCGAGGCACGCGGCGACACGGACGCGGCAAGCCGCGAAACGCGTACCGTGGCCTGGACGGTCCTGACCGGCGCCATCCTTGGCGTGCTGGTATCCATCACCTCAGTGGGCGCGGGCGCGATCGGCGTGACGGTGCTTCTGCTGCTGTATCCGAGGCTCGCAACGGCGCGCATCGTGGGCTCGGACATTGCACACGCCGTGCCGCTTACATTGATTGCCGGGACGGGTCACTGGCTGCTGGGTTCAGTCGACTGGTCCCTCCTGCTGTCGCTGCTGGCCGGGTCGCTCCCGGGCATCGTGCTCGGCAGCCTGTTGTCCGCGAAAGCGCCTGAAATCCTGCTGCGCAACGTCCTGGCCGCCACGCTCGTGCTGGTCGGATCAAAGCTCGTGTTCAGTTGATCGCCGGACAATTCGATCGATAGTAGTCGCCAGACGTGACGCTTTCCAGTCGACCGAATGGCCCATGACGTGTGAATGCCGCCATTATCGGGACCCTGATTCCGTTTCACGTAATGGGCCATTCGGTCAGCTTTCGGAAACCGGTCGAAACGTGCACGATTCGGAGAACAGCAAGGGCCATTGTCCGATTTCGCGGCAACGCCCGGGTCCCGCTGAACCATCCGCTTTGAACAGCGTTGGATGCCCGCCGCGTGCGCCACGAAGCCGTGGCGAACCATGTGTTTCTAGGAAGTGCGAGGGCCATCCATACGTCCCGCCCGGGCGTCGGCGGCATCGGACGCTTCCTGTCTCCATTCGCGCCGCGAGCGCAGCATCTTGCGCACCGCGAGGCGCGTCATCTTGAGATAGCTGAACGGGCGGGGATCGGCGAGCATGCTCAACGCCCGTGCGTAATCGAGCGTGAGACCGGGCGTCCATGCCATTGTCGCGGCGCGTTTGCGGACCTGCGCCGCGACCCAGAGTTCGGGCGTCACGAGCAAGCGCAGGAACGCGCGCCAGCCGGTATCGCGCCCATGGAACGTTCCAACGGTGCCTTCGAGCGCGGCTTCGAGCGCATTGGAGACCGTACTGGAACAATTGCGGTAAGTGAGGTTATAGGTCGAGTCCTGCCGGTACTTCGCCCAAAACGCATCGAGCTTCTCCGGGTGATAGTTCCGGATACGCACGCGCGTCGTGGATTCGCACCATGCTTTTGATTCGGTCGGGTAGTCCGGCTGGAACAGCCCCGGTACGTTGTTCTCGCGCGTGGCGCGCAGGATGCGGCCGAACTCGTCGGGCGACCGGTCGATTTCCACGCCCGGATACAGGCTGATGTAGATGCCTTCGGGAGATTCCAGCGCGGCGTGGCCTGTCGAGATGACGCCATTGGCGTCGACAGCCGCAATATAGCGGTCCACGATCAACCGCCGGTTCGCCTGCGTTCGCGCCGAACCAACCGGCGTCCAAACGTGCACGGTGAGCGCTTTTTCATCGGCGGCCGGTGGGCCGTCCCACTCGAACGGCGCATCGGCTTGCGTCGCGCTGGCGCGCGCCGCGGCCTTCGCAGTTGCGGTTTTCTCGGCAATGGCGGGATCGGTGATGACGTCATCCGAAAGCGCCAGCGTCCGTTTGCTTTCGGGCGGCAGGTTCTGCATGCGGCGCACGCGAAACGCGATCAGCAGCATGTTCCAGCCACCGAAGGCCAGTCCCAGCCCGATTGCGTACGGCGCCGTGCCGACGTAATGCGTCGGATAAGGCTGGAAAAAGAAGATCGCGAGCAGTATCTCGATCACGGCCAGCGTCGCGACCACCCGCCACCGGCTGTAACGGACCACGACAGCCGACAGGAGTTGCAGCAGGCCATCGGCGAGAAAAAGCGTGCCGAAGATCATGGACAACACGAAGTTGCCATGATGGTGACCCGCCATGATCAGCAGCGCTGCCAGCGCGAAGGCTGCGCCCTTCACGTACCGCAGCGTGCGCTGGCCACCCACGCCCGTGCCTGCCGCGGCAAGTGTCGCGAGGCCTTCGAGCAGAAGCAGCCACGCAAAAAAGCGTATGGGAAAGTAGAGAACGCCATCGAGGGCATCGATAAAAACGAGCACCCCGATCACGAGCCAGATACTGCCGGCGACTGCCAGCGTGATCCATCGGCGGCGCAAGTAGTCCACACCCAGCAGTAGCAGCACAAGTTGAATCATGAGCTCACCTGTGATGGAAACGATGCCGCCATGATAAAAGCGCTGCTGCCCTACGCCAACTCTGGGACCTCACTGAGCGCCTACTTTTCAACCCAGGCCCGCGCCGCGATCTCGATCAGATAGCCATAATGCAGCGCGCCGACCGGCACCACCGCCCGCGCCGGTTTCCATTCGCCGAAGTGGCGCGCGTAGATTTCGTTGAACGCCTTCCAGTGGTCCACGCCGACCAGGTAGACGGTCACTTCGATCACGTCCTGCAAGCCCGCTCCGGCCGCGGCCAGCACCGTGCTGACGTTCTCGAGCGTCTGCCGGGCCTGTTCCTCGAATGGCAGCTCGCCGGTGTGCGTGCCATCGGGGCGCATTGGCAATTGACCCGAAACACAGATGAGATTGCCAGCGCGCGTGGCATGACTGTAATGACCAGCGGGGACCGGAAGGCCGGGGGCGTAGATTCGTTCAATAGGCATGGAGAGGCTCAACTATCAAAAAGGTCAGCCGGCAGGATACGTCCGCGCGCTCAAAGCACCAACCTTCCGGCGAGAAAATCGAGAAAAGCTTTGGCGCGTCCGGCCATCGATGCGCTTTGGTAGAACACCGCGCTGATTGGTTGCCTGACGTCGAGCCACGCGCTGTCCATGACAGTTCGAAGACGGCCGCTCGCCACGTCCGCATGCGTCATGTAGGCCGCGAGGCACACAATGCCGCCATCGGCGAGCGCAAGCTGACGCATGGTTTCTCCGCTCGACGCCGCAATGTCCGGGACAATCCTGAAGCGCGCGTTGGCCTGATCGCCCCGGTCGTCGGACAAAGGCCAGTCGTTCAGGCTTTCGGGCGCGGTAAATCCAATCAGCCGATGTGCCCGTAATTCGGCAACCGTTCGCGGCTCGCCATGCTCGGCCAGATAGCCAGGACTGGCGAGAATCCGCAGCCGGCTGCTGCCCAGCGAGCGGGCGTGGAGCGTGGAATCCTGCAACGCGCCGATCCGGATGGCAATATCCACGCGCTGCTCCATCAAGTCGACAAAGCGCTCGTTGCTGCTCAACTCCAGCACGATTTCCGGGTACGCCGCCGCGAACGCCTGCACATGCGGAACGATGCAATGAAGCATGAACGGCGACGCCGCGTCCACCCGCAACCTTCCCGCCGGCCGCGCCCGTTGCCGCGCGATGGACTCTTCCGCATCTTCCATGGCGGCGAGGATGGCGCGGGCGCGCACGAGAAACAGTTCGCCTTCGTCGGTCAGTTGCAGCCGGCGCGTGGTGCGGCGAATCAGCGTGGAATCGAGCTTGGTTTCGAGCCGCGTCAACGCGCGGCTGACGCCGGAAACGGTTTGTTGTAAAGCCTCGGCGGCGGCGGTAATCGAACCGCTGTCGATCACGCTCACGAACGCGAGGAGTTCCTCCGTGGTGGTTTTCATCTCAAAGATTATTGATTCAAAGTCAAGATTGATTTGAGACTAACACCATTTTTGCGAAAGTAGAACCGGGCGATACTGCGTGCATCGACTCATCACCAATCAACGGAGAGCGAACATGAAGATATTTGTGACGGGTGCAAGCGGGTTTATCGGCGGTTCGATTGCGGCGCACCTCGCGCGCAACGGCCATCAGGTGCGTGGACTGATCCGACGCGCCGATCAGGCCGCCGAACTGAAGCAACTGGACGTGGAACCCGTGATCGGGACCCTGGACGACCGCGACCTGCTGATCGCCGAAGCAAAAGCCGCCGATGGCGTGATCAACGCGGCGAACAGCGACCATCGCGGCGCGGTGGAAGCCTTGATCGACGGGCTGGCGGGATCGGACAAGCCGCTGTTGCATACGAGCGGATCGAGCATAGTCGGCGATGCGTCGGGCGGAGAAGGAACGGACGCGATCTATTACGAAGACAAGTTGCCCGAACCGACCGCCGATAAAGCCGCGCGCGTCGCCATCGACAATCTCGTGCTCGACGCGGCCACGCGCGGCGTACGCGCCTCGGTGTTGTGCAACACGCTGATCTACGGCCATGGCGCGATGAAGACGGCGAAAAGCGTGCAGTTGCCGCGTTTGCTGGCACAGGCGCAGAAAAGCGGCGTTGTTCGCCATGTTGGACCTGGACGCAACATCTGGTCGAATGTACATATAGACGACGTCGCCGACCTCTACGCGCGCGCGCTTGAGCAAAGCCCGGCCGGCACGTTCTATTTTGTGGAAAGCGGTGAAGCGGCGTTCCGCGACATGACGGCGGCGATAGCCAAGGCACTGGGCCTCGGCGAACCGCAGGACTGGCCGCTTGAAGAGGCCAAGAAGGAATGGGGCTACGAGATGGCTTCGTACGGGCTCGGATCGAACAGCCGGGTTCGCGGCAAGCACGCGCGTGAATTGCTCGGATGGACGCCGAAGCGCACGTCGGTGACCGACTGGATTCGCGACGAAATGATCAAATAAACGTTTATTGCCCAAGACAAGCGACAAGCGCGGCCGGTTGAAAAACCCGCCGCGCTTTCGCGTCTGAAGCGTTTATCGCAGCGCTTTCATATATCCATCGATTTCCGCAGCGGGCATGCCCGCCGTCACGGCGGCGTCGTGAATCTGCTGCCAGGTGGTCGGATCAATGGGAACGCCCTTCACTTCCAGTTCCGCGCGACGCACACGTTCCGGCTCGCCCGGCACCATGATTCGGTCCGTGTTCGCGGCAAGCGGCGAGGCCTTGACCCATTCCACGAACGCGTCCGCTTCGGCTTCGGCGTCGGGTGCATCGAACGCTTTCGGATCGACGATCACCGAAGTCATGCAATTGATGATCGCGTTGGTGGTGTCGAGCGTGCTTTCGTGCGTTGTGTAGCCGCCCGACAGCGCGCCGCCGAAAATCTCGCACATCGCTGCAAGGCCGTAGCCTTTATGCGCGCCCATTGCCGTCAACGAACCAAACGGCGCTTCGTGCATGACCTTGGGCTCGACAGTCGGCACGCCCGCGTGATCGATCAGGTATCCAGGTTCGACCTTCACGCCCTTGTTATACGCCACGCGCGTCTTGCCGTAGGCAATGCCGGAGGTCGCGAAATCTAGCACGAGAGGCTCGCGCCCATCGCGCGGAAACGCGGCGCAAAACGGATTCGTGCCGAAGCGGCGATCGATCCCGCCAAACGGCGCGACCAGCGGATCGCCCGCCACGTTGACGAAGTGGAACGACACAAGGCCCGCGGCCGCGCACTGCTCGGCCCAATGCCCGATCCGCCCGATATGATGCGCATTGCGCAAGCCGACAGCGCACACGCCGAGCTTTTTGGCGCGCTCGATACCGCGTTCCATCGCTTCATAGGCCACGACCTGGCCGAAGCCCTTCTTTCCATCGATAGTCAGCACCGCGCCGGCGTCGCGGACAATGCCGGCATGCGTGTTGAGCTTCAGTTCGCCGTCGCCAAGAGAGGCCATATAGCGCGGAATCATGCCAACGCCATGCGAATCGTGGCCGGACATATTCGCCATCACCAGATGGTCGGCAACCAGTTGCGCCTCGCGCGGCGTGCTGCCGGCATGCGTCCAGATCGCGCTGACATAGGCGTGCAATGTATGGCGGGGAATGCGGGCTTCGGACATGTTCTCAGTGTTCATGCGACTGCGTCTCCTGATGTTGAAGTGCGGCACTGCAAATGCTTGTGGCATGGATTGCCGTACCAAATGAAAAGGCGCGCTGGAAGCGGCGCGCCTTTTCATTATCGATGACAGGACTTCAAGGCGTTGCGGCAATCACCTCGGCGACCGTTGCCGTCAGTTTCTTCGCGAACGGCACGTGCAGGAATTCATTCGGCCCATGCGCATTCGACCTCGGTCCCAGCACGCCGCACACCATGAACTGCGAGCGCGGAAAGCCTTCCTGCAAGGTGCTCATCAATGGAATGGTACCGCCTTGTCCGAGGAACGCGACGTCCGCGCCAAAATGCCGGCGCGACGCGTCGTTCAACGCTTCGTCGAGCCAGGGCGCCAGTTCCGGCGCGCTCCAGCCTGTCGCCTCGCCGCGCTCGGGCTTGAACGTGACCTTCGCGTTGTAAGGCGGATCGGCTTCGAGCAGCGACTTGAGTTCGGCGAGCGCCGTGGTCGCTTCGACCAGCGGCGGCAAGCGCAGCGAGAGCTTGAACGCGGTACGCGGGCGCAGCACATTGCCGGCATCGATCAACGAGGGCAAGCCGGATGCGCCGGTCACGGCAAGCGACGGCCGCCACGTGGAATCGATCAGCGCCTGGCGCGGATCGGTCGTGACGGGCAACACCGTGCCGCCATTCTGGCCGCACGTCCAGGGCAGCTTTTTCCAGACATCCTCGCCGAGAATGCGCGCCGTTGCTTCTGCTTCGCCCAGACGCCGCGCGGGAATATCGCAATGAAATCCCTTCGGCAGCAGATTGCCCGTGCTCGAATCCTCGAGCCGTTCCAGCAGGCGGCGCATGATCCGGAAAGTTGATGGCGCAATGCCGCCGTTCGTGCCGGAGTGAATGCCTTCGTCCAGCACTTGCACTTCCAGATCGCCCGCAACGAGACCGCGCAACGACGTGGTAAGCCAGAGCTGATCGTAATTGCCCGCGCCCGAATCAAGGCAGATCACGAGGCTGACTTCGCCCAGGCGGTCCCGCAGCGCATCCACATAAGGCAGCAGATCGTAGCTGCCCGATTCCTCACACGTTTCGATAATGCCAACGCAACGCGGCCGCTCGATGCCCTGCGCGTCGAGCGCGGCGATGGCGCTGATGGAAGAATACGTGGCATAGCCATCGTCCGCGCCGCCACGGCCATACAGCTTGCCGTCTTCGAACTTCGGCGACCACGGGCCCAGATCGCGACGCCAGCCGTCGAACTCGGGCTGTTTGTCGAGATGGCCATAGAGCACGATGGTGTCGCGACTGTTGGAACGTGTGGCGGGCGCTTCGAAGAAGATCACAGGCGTGCGTCCTGCCAGCCGGATGATCTCGACCTTCAGGCCACGCACTGGCTGACGCTCGGCCCATTGCGCCGCATCCGTAATGACGCGCTCGATAAAACCGTTCTTCACCCAGTCGAGATCGAACATCGGGCTCTTTGCAGGCACCGCGATGTAATCGGTGAGCGCGGGGAGGATCTCGTCGTCCCACTTCCGGTCGATAAATTCACGCAACGCGTCACGATCAATGCGCTGTGCTTCTTGAGTAAGGTCGTCTGAAATCATGACGGGCGTCCCAGCCGTTTAAAAGTCAATGATAGCCGGGATTGGTGGTGCTTCGGGCGTGGAGTTCTCCTTGCGTAGGAAAAGGGATCGACTGTTGTCAGGCTTGACTGACAACGTGCGCGGCATTTCGCCACCTTGAATTCCGGGTGGGACCGCTTCCAGTAAAACATCGAGTCCGGGCAGCGAAGAAAGCGTCATTTCGCGCGTCCCGGTATGCTGACGATCCGTCCAGTCAGGACTTAGAAAAGGAACTTCCCCATGTCGGTTTCAATGTATCGCGCGAGCATTCCGGTTTTCATTCGCGGCCTCGAGGTGCTCGTTTCCCTGATCGATAAAGCCGAGGCGCACGCGCAAGAAAAAGGCCTCGTCGACACGGACATTACGACCGCCCGGCTGATCGACGACATGCTGCCGTTCACGGGCCAGATCCAGCGCGCCAGCGACACGTCGAAGCTCTCGGCGGTTCGCCTCTCAAGCGTCGAGGCGCCCAGTTTCGACGATACCGAAACCACCTTCGCGCAATTGCGGGAACGATTGACGAATACGTTGTCGTATCTGAAAAGCATCGATAAATCGACGCTCGAAGGCAGTGAGGCGCGCGAGATAACACTTAAGCAACGCGCCGGGGAACTGAAATTCAATGGCAGCGATTATTTGTTTTTGTTCGCGCTGCCAAATTTCTATTTCCACGTTGTTACCGCCTACGACATCCTGCGGCATCTTGGCGTGCAGGTCGGAAAGCTCGATTATCTCGGAGCATTGAACGCCGCCTGAAGCGGCTTCAGGTTCGCGCGGCGATCTGCTTTTGCCAACTGCTCAGGATGCGTCGCGCGAGCACGCCGTAATCGCCACCGAAATGGTGATCGCCGCTCGTCTTGATCACTTCAATGCCCGTGTTCGTGAGCGCCGGGCACAGCGTATCTTCCTCGGCCGCGCCGTAGATGCACTGCACGATCGCGGGCGGCAGCTTTGCGAGTTCGGGCCGCACCTTGAACGCGTCCTTGCTCGCGGGCATGCCGAGCCATCCGGTCACGCGAATCTGGAAATCGGCGTCGGGCGCGAAGCCCATCAGCGACACCATCGATACCTTCGTGCGCACGGCGTCGGGCAGACGGTTGTAGGCGAACGGCATCACGTCCGCGCCGAACGAATAGCCGATCAGCGCAACGTGCCCGGCATGCCATCGCGCACTGTATGCCTGGATCACACGAGCCAGATCGTGCGCGGTCTGCTCGGGTGTTTTTGCGCTCCAGAAATACCGCAAGCTGTCGATGCCAATCACCGATACCCCGTCTTTCTGCAACGATTCCGCGACCGTTTTATCGAGGTCGCGCCAGCCGCCGTCGCCGGAAATCACGATCGCAAGCAGGTTGGTCGGATGCGCGGCGGGCAATTCGACGAGCGGGAGATCGGAGACATCCTCGTCGCGCATCGGCTCGACCTTCAGATGCGGCGCGGCGAGCGCGAGCAGCGCATCGGCCCTGGACGCGGCGGCGGGCTGCGTGGTTTTATCGAAGAAACCGGGCAAGCCTTTCGCGTGCGTGATGGTCGGATCGGGCGGGCACAGGTTGAAACGCGCGTCCAGTTGCGTGTCCGGATTCAATGCCAGCGCGCCCGCGACCGTGTTGTCCGGCGCCTGCGACAGGATCTTCGTAGCGAGCACGCCGCCCTGCCCCGTGCCCATCAGGATCGGCGCGAAATAGCGGTTCGACTGCACCTCGCGTTCGAGTTGATGACTGAGCGCTTCGGCGTCGCCAACGAGGTTGTGGCACGTTTCCTTTTCCAGCGGCAGCTTCGCCGCGTAGCGCGCCGTGTCTACGCCTACGACCATCGCGCCGTTCCTGGCGAGTGCATCGGCGGCCTGGGTGTCCGCCGGGGACCAGGTTTTATCGGAGAACAGCACGACGAAACCGCGCATCGGACCGGCCGGTTTGCTGAACTGGACCTCGCCGTAGCGGCCGCCGGAAATCGTGGCGGCATGCACCGCCGACACTGCAAACAATGAAACGAACGCCAACTTGCCGAGAAAATTCATGAACGCCAGCCTCCCGCCAGCAACGAGAGATCTGCGAGCGTAAAAAACACGCCCACCGAGCCGGATGCCGCGAGATAACGCGGTTCCCAGCGCGGCTGGAACTTGCTCTTGAAACCGCGCAAGCCGCGGAAATTGTAGAAGCGGCCGCCGAAGCGCCAGACCAGACCCGCCAGCCGATGCCACGGCGATGCAAGCGGCGTTGGCTGCATGCCCGAAAGCGGCGCGATGCCGAGACTCAACGTCTGGTAGCCAGCCTGCTTCAGATGCAGCGCGAGTTTGGTGAACAGATATTCCATTGCATAAGGCGACGCGTCGGGCACGTGGCGCATCACGCCAACCGTGGCTTCCGTGTTCATGTCCGTGGTCATGAACGTGACAAACGCCACCGGCTTGCCTTGCTGGCGAACCAGCAAAACGGATTGCGCCGCAAGGTATTCGTCGTTGAACGCCGCCACCGAGAAACTTTTCTCGCGCGCCTCGCGGCCGTTCAGCCAGGCATCGGACACTTCGCGCAGCATGGGCATGGCGTAGGGAACCTGCGCGGCATCGATCACTTCCACGTCGAAACCATCACGTTCGCCACGTTTTAACGCATAACGCAAATGCGCACGATGCGATCCCTTCAGGTCGAAATCTTCCAGCACGACGTGCGCTTCCTCGCCGAGTTTCATCAGCGTGAGGCCGGCGTCGAGGTAAAGCGGCAAGGCGTCGGCGCGAACCTGGTAGAACGCCGCGCGGCCGCCGTGCGCGTGCGCCATTTCCACGAATCGGCGGATCAGTTCCGCCCATTCGCGGCGCGGCCCGACGGGGTCATGAAGCGCCGCCCATGTACGGCCATGCTTGGCGTACATCAGGAAAGCTTCGCGCGAAGTCGAGAACAGGAAACTCTTGTCGCCCATCATGGCCAGGCCGGCGTCGCTGCGCTCCTGAGCGCGGAAAATCCGGGCGGCATCGAGCAGGTCCTGCGGCGCTGGCTTTTCAAAACGGCCGGCCGCCGGACGCAGCAACTGCCATACAGCGAACAGCGCTGCAAAAAGACCCGCCGCCAGCGTGGCGCGCAACGCGCGGGGCGCGCGTTCATCGAAGGCGAACTGCCACCAGAGATCGCGGCTGTAGTTAATATCGCGGAAGGCGAACAACATGATCCAGACTGCCAGACCGATCACGATACCCACCGATACCAGCCAGCTTGCCGTGAACCGTTCGGCCAAAAGCGACGAACGCCGGTTGAAGCGGTCGCGGGTGGCAAGCAGCAACACGATCAGCAATGCAAGCACGCCAGCTTCCACGAACGCCAGGCCTTTCGCGAGCGATAACGCCAGGTTGGCCACCGCGAGCGTGACCGCGACCCACCACGCGGCGTCGAGCCGGCGCAGCAAACCTCGTGCTACGAACAGCAAAACCACGCCCAGCACGCTTCCGAGCAGTTGCGAGCTTTCCAGCACCCAAAGCGGCAACACGGACTGCAGGACGGCAATTCGCTTGCCGAATGCGGGCGTCGCGCCCGAAATTACGAGCATGCCGCCGACCACGAAGGTCACCACGCTCAGGAACAAGGGAGCAAGCTGCGACACATTCGATGGATTCAGGAACGTGAACCGTCCCTTGAGCGCGCGGCCTTCGAAACCGGCCAGCACGGCCGTCGCCACGATCAGCGGCAAGCCAAAGTAGATCGCCCGATACGCGAGCAGCGCGGCCAGCATGGCCGGTGTATTGACGCTGCCGCCGAGCGCGAAGACCATCGCCGCCTCGAACACGCCAACGCCGCCAGGCGTATGGCCGATCATGCCAAGCAGCATCGCGGCCGAGAACACCGTCAGGAATTCGCCGAAACCGACCTGCGCGTGCGGCAGCACGGCCCAAAGCGCGAGCGCGGCGGCGCAGACATCGAGCGCGGCAAGGACGAGTTGCGCGACCAGATCGCGGCGCGACGGCACGGTGAGCGCAAGCCACTTCCAGCGCGATTGCAGCGTCCTGGACGATTTGCCGCACAGCCCGATCATCAACGCGAAAGCGGCGAGAATCGCGGCGCCGCCGAACCGGAGCATTTCCGGCGATGCATGCAGCATGGCCGCAAGCGTGTTCGCGGCGCACACCATGCCGACGGCCGTCATCAACGCGAGCGCGAGCGCCAGCGTGACGCTGGTGAACACCGTGAGGCGGCCGACTTGCGCGGGGGTAATGCCCGATGCACCGTACACGCGGCAACGCACGGCGCCGCCGGTCAGCGCGCCGAAACCTGTCGCGTTGCCAAGCGCGGACGCGACCGTCGCA
Organism: Caballeronia sordidicola; assembly: GCF_001544455.2. GTDB lineage: Bacteria > Pseudomonadota > Gammaproteobacteria > Burkholderiales > Burkholderiaceae > Caballeronia > Caballeronia sordidicola. The sequence goes on along the minus strand of NZ_FCOC02000004.1, from coordinate 313,688 downwards.
CCGACCCACAGCACGGAATGCGGCACCTTGGCGTCGAGATATCGAAGGCTGACGGCGTCGCGGCCGACCAGCGCCACATAGCTCATCGCGGTGGCGAGAAGCGCACCCGCCCACGCCTCGAACGAAAGCGCGAGCAACTCGTGAACGACGGTTTTGTAGTTGACCGCGTGCGAAAGATGCTGGAAAACCACGAGCAGCAGTGCGCACACGACCAACGCAAGGACAGGTGCGGTGAAACGCTGCAAACGCCAGGACCGGGCCATGCGGCCAAGCGATTCCGGCTTGAAGACTGAACGAACGACATTTCTGCGAGACATGCGAATTACCGGACTTGCTTCAACGCTTTCCAGCCTTGCGGCCAAGTGGCGTTGTTATTGGTTCTTGGTTCTGATCGGCTGTGAGCCGGACCGTTGTCGCTCGTACCCCGCGTTCCCAGATTTCATAAACCTGAATAGAACGTTACGGTTAGCAACGCCTGTATATCGGCGACGGTTGACGGGACTTAAGAAAAGTCGGCGATTCTATGCTTTTTATGAGCGCGAGTTCGGGTTATTACGTGGTTGCTCGCGCCTTGGCGTACTTTTCTGGCGGTCTCCGCGTGCTTTCTTTACGCCGGATTGGCCAAGCGGTTAGCATCTTGGCTCCAGTGCACGCCCCGGGCGACGCATCTATCATCGATAAAAAAGGTTCTACCGAATGAAAACGCCACGCCTTGCTGCCGCCCTCGCCCTGATCGCCACCGCCGCTGTGACGGCGCTCGCCTTGGGCGGCTGCGTGACGCAATATGATTCGCTCGTGAAAACCGTGCCCGTGGGTTCGGGAACGTCGCATCTCACCGTGTTGCCCTTCACCGCTTGCGTGAAGGCGAAATGGGCGGCCCGGCCGCTGAAAACCGGCGAATATTCGCCAAACGCCGATGGCGACGTGATCACCGTGCACGGCCCGAGAGGCGAAACCCTGCTGCTGATCGACGCGGAGCCCTCCGCAAACGGCACGGGATATACCATTTACGGGGACATAGTGAGCGCGGCGGTGTATGTCGCAGACGCGCACACTTGCGACTAAGGCGCTGCGTATTCAGCTCGCGCCGCCCTTCATGTCGACCAGAGCCTGATGCGTGCCTACAATCCGGCCGATCAGATAGCCATCAGACGCGCACGCGTTCACTCGCTGCTCGCCATTCCAGACAATCTTGTATTGCTCGTCCTGCAGGTGGATGCCGGCGGGATCGAACTGGGCTTTGGGCGGCGTGGACGGTTTGCCGGCGTCGCGGATTTGCTCCATGACCAGCCGGTTCCAGGTGTACGCGTAGCCGTACTGGACGCCATCGGCGAACGCGTCGAGGTCGCAAACCTGCTTGGGCGGCGTGATCGAAACCTCCGTTCTATAACCGCTCGGACCACCAATATCGATGCGCTGCACACCGGGCGGACCGGAAACGCCGGCCGCGATCGCTTCAGCGGAGCGGCTGCGCGCTTGCGGCTTGGGCACGGAAGTAACGACCGGCGCCGAAGCCGCGCTCGGGACTGCGACCGCCGCGTTGTCCGCGGGCGGGACGGAAGCGCAGGCGCTTAAAAGGAGTATCGATGCAGCGAGGATCGCGCCCGAGGCTCGAACGCGGGATGCCGGAAAACCCGAAAACTTGAAATAAGTGTCGAAAATCACGCTTTTGCTGTCCGTCTCAAATAAACCGGACCCTACCTTAACATTTTGAGACAGCGGGGGAGATTGTGCAGGATTTCGCCGCGGTGGCGGAGTATCGGGCTCCGGCGACGGGCAGCGCAAAATGACAAGGCCGCTCCGGTACATAACCCGAAACGGCCCTGATGGCTGGACCCCCTTGCTGCCGCGGCGCTCGGATCAAGCCGTCTTCAACGGATGCTCGCTCAAATAAACCCGCAGCGCGTTGTTCATCCGCGTTTGCCAGCCGTCGCCGGTCGCGCGAAACGCAGCAATCACGTCCGCGTCGTAGCGCACGCTCACCTGCTCCTTCGGATGCTCTTTCAGCGGCCGTCCCATACGACGCTCAGCCATGACCTCGGGAAACGGGCGAAGCGCCTTGAACTCCTCCGGCGACAGTTCGGCCGAGTCGGAGTCTGCGGCAATGCCGCGGTTGATCGCCGCTTCTTCTTCCGGCGTATTTCTGATCAGTTTAGCTTTGCTCATATTCGTTGATCTCCCTGTTGTTCGCGCGGCGAAAACTAATAACGCGGATAGCTCCGTCACGGGGTGTAAACACCACACAGTGCAGCCGGCTTTCGAGCGCGCCATACCCCAAAAACCGCTCCTCGCGATAATCCCGCCGAGTATCCGCCTTGATTCGCAGCGCATCCCAGTCAAGCCGTCCGGCGTCGGCCAGCGATACACCATGTTTGCGCCGGTTCGACGCGTCTTTGTCCAGATCGAACATCACGTACTGTTTCATTTATTGTAGATGCAATAAGTCTAGAAGACAAGGTTGTTGCCTTGCGTGCGCCGCGCGATGGCAAAAAAAAACCGTCCCGCGATCTGCGGAACGGTTTCTTCACGTAAGACGATGGTACCCGGACGATGCTTTGGCCCGTCAAGCCCCTTCTTCCAGAACCAGCAGATTCTCATGCGAGAAGCCGAGCGCTACCGGTTGCCCTCGCTCGGGCAGCCGGCGATTCGGGTCGTTGAAGACATCGAGCGAAATCACCGATTGGTCCACTCGCGTCCGGATGCGCACCACCGCGCCGAGAAAATTGACCTCTTCGACGGTTGCCGCAAGCGTGTTGCGCCCATTAGCCGGCGCTTCGAGCACGATTGCCTCCGGACGCACGGCAAGCGTGCGCTGCTTGCCGGCATCGCTTGAATTCAACGCGTGCGAAGTCCGTAGCTCCTGACCGCCCACCACAATGCGGCCGCCCGCCGGATCCACCACCTGTCCCGACATCAGGTTCAGCGTGCCGACAAACGACGCCACGAACCGCGTGCGCGGAAAGTTGTAGATCTCCGACGGCGTTCCGATCTGCTCCACGCGCCCTTCGTTCATGACGACGATCCGGTCGGATATCGACAGCGCCTCTTCCTGATCGTGCGTGACGAATATCGATGTAATGCCGAGTTCGCGCTGCAGGCTGCGGATGTCTTCGCGCAAGGAGACGCGAATCTTGGCGTCGAGGGCGGAAAGCGGCTCATCGAGCAGCAGCACTTGCGGCTTGCTCGCGAGCGCCCGCGCAAGCGCCACGCGCTGCTGCTGGCCGCCCGACAGTTGCCACGGATACCGGTCCGCCAGCTTGGGAAGTTTGATGAGCGCAAGCATCTCCTCCACACGCGCCTTGATCTCGCCTTGCGGGCGGCGCAACACCTTCAGACCGAAGCCGATGTTGTCCGCGACCGTCATGTTCGGAAACAGCGCGTACGACTGGAACACCATGCCGACCTTGCGCTGGCGCGTACGAACATGAGTCACGTCGCGGCCGCCGAGCTTGATCGTGCCGCGCGTGGGCGTCTCGAAGCCGGCGATCATGCGCAGCACGGTTGTCTTGCCGCAGCCCGAGGGGCCGAGAAACGTGATGAACTCGCCGCGTTCGATCTGCATGTCGAACTGATGCAGGACCGTGTTCGTGCCGAACGTCTTGCTGAGGTTTTCGATCTCGAGAAGCGCCATGACAAGCCAGCCTTTTAAGTTTTTTGTCCGGCGATGGACCGCGCCGAGCCGAAGACCTGAATGAGCCCCATCGAGGCCCACGTAATGGCAAACGCAATGATCGCAAGCGCCGACGGTTCATACGCCCGGTTCGCGCCGATCAACTGAAGATAAGGCCCGAACGCCGGGCGGTTGAGCAGGCTCGCGAGCGTGAACTCGCCAATCACCACCGCGAACGTCAGGAACGCGCCCGACAGGATGCCCGAACGCACATTCGGAAAGATGATCTTGAAGAGGATGGTAGGCCACGTCGCGCCCAGGCATTCCGCAGCTTCCGTCAGCGAGCGAACGTCGACGGCGCGCAGGCCTGCATCGACGGACCGGTACATGTAGGGCAAACACAGCGTCACGTAGCCGCAAATCAGCAGGAAGTCCGTCGCGCGCTCGTTGCCGGTCAGCGGCAAAAACGAACTGCTGTTATAGATATGCAGATAACCGAACACGATCACAATAGCTGGGATCACCAGCGGCAACAGCGTGATGAATTCGATCAGCGGGCGCAGTTTCGGCAGGCGAAGCTGCACCCAATATGCAGTAGGAACCACCAGCAGCACGCCGAGCACGATCGCGAACACGCCCATCAGGATGGAGTAGCCAAACGACGCCTGGAAATGCGGATCGGCGAGTACGACACGATACGCGTCGAAGCTGTATTCGCTGCGCCGCATCTTCAGGCTGAACTCGATCGTCGCAAGAAGCGGCAGCAGAAAATAAACCGCGCCGACCAGCATCGCGATCCACGCGCCCGCGCGGGTCTGCGTGCGTATCTTGTTCTCAGGTGCAATAGCGGCTGCGGTGCTCATCGACGCCCCCTTTCAGCGCGCGAACGCAGCCAGATGTAACCGCCATTGGACAGACCCGTGACCAGCACCATGCCGAGCGCCAACGCGTAGCCAAGGTTCTCGTTATGCAGAACGTCGCCACGAATCTGCGCGTACAGCACGATCGGCACAATGTTGAGCGAGCTCCCCGTCAGTGCATAAGCCGTCGCAACCGCGCCGAATGCATTGGCGAACAACAGCAGCGTGGCCCCGAGCACGCTTGGCCAAAGCACCGGCAGCGCGACATACATCCAGTAATGGTAAGCACTGCCACCGAGGCAATCGCATGCTTCGCGCCATTCGCGTTTCAGGCCGTCGAGCGCGGGCGTGATGATAAGAACCATCAGGGGAATCTGGAAATACAGGTACGTCAGCGTCAGTCCCGTAAAGCTCAGGATACTGAAGCCCGTGGAATACAGGTTGATGCCCACGTACTTCTTGAGCAGCACCGTGACCAGTCCGACGCGCCCCAATGTGCAGATGAACGCGAACGCGAGCGGCACGCCCGCGAAGTTCGACGCCACGCCCGAGAACGTCATCAAGGTCGGACGAATCCAGACCGGCAACTTGCCCTGCACGGCGGCCCAAGCAAGCAAGAGCCCGAGAAATCCGCCGCCCAACGCCGACGCCGCGCTGACCTTGAAGCTGATCCAGTAGGCATCGAGTACGCTCGGTTGCAGCAGTTCGCGAAAATTGGCGAGCGTGAAATGGCCCTGTGCGTCCTGGAACGCGCCGACCATCAACCAGGCGGTGGGCAGCAGCAGAAACAATATGGCGAAAGCAAAAAACGGCAGGATGCCAAGGTAATTCCACGCGGGCGACACACGTCTCGCCGCCTTCATGCCAGGACCCAGCGACGGGTCCTCATGCACGGACCGGGGGGCGGCGATCTTCGATGAAGTGCTCATGATGTCGCTCTGGACTGACAAGCCGCGCCGGCGATGCAACCAGCGCGAGCCAAAAGGACGCTCGTTACTTCACGTTGGCGCCGACCACCTGATCCCATTGCTTCGTGATGAGCGCTTTCGAAGCATTCTGCTCGTCGAGCGTCGGGAACACCACGTTCTTGTATGCGGAGGGCGGCGGCAGCTTGGCAAGCAATGCAGCCGGAATCTTCTTGTTCGCTTCCAGATCCTTGAAGCGGATCGGATGGCAATATCCCGCGAGCCAGCCAAGCTGGCCTTCGTCGGAGTAGAGGTATTCCATCCACAATTTCGCCGCGTTCGGATGCGGTGCGTAGGCGCTGATGCCCTGCACATACACGCCCGCGACCACGCCTGTCTTCGGCACGACCACGGCGACCTTCGGATTGCCCTTCAAGGTATCGCGATCCGCCAGCGCGTTGTAGTCCCAGCGCACGATGACCGGCGTGGTGCCTTGCGCCAGCGACGCCGCCTTGCCGATCACCGGCACGAAGTTGCCATTCTTGTTCATGCTGCCAAAGTAGCTAAGACCCGCGGGCCCCGCCTTCGATGCATCGCCCTTCGCTTGAGACAGACCGGCTGCATAGACGGCCTGGATAGCCTGGTTCGCCGATCGCGGATCGCCCGCGAGCGCAACAGCATTCTTGTAGTCTGGCTTGAGCAGGTCCGGCCAGTCGGCGGGAACCTTGTCGATCATGTCGGTGTTCACTTCAAACGAGAGCACGCCGTAATAGTCGCCATACCAATAGCCGTCTTTCTCTTTCGCCGAATCAGGAATCGAGCCCCATGTAGACACCTTGTAAGGCTGCAGCAAGCCGGCGGACTGTGCGGTCGGTCCAAACGACAAACCCACGTCGATCACGTCGGGCGCCTGCGGTCCGGTGTTGCCCTTGTTCGCCTTGATGGCCTCGACTTCGTCGCCTGAACCGGCATCCGGATTCAGCTCGTTGACCTGGATGCCGTACTTCGCCTTGAAGCCCGCAATCAGCGCGCCATAACCGCACCAGTCATGCGGCAATGCAATGGTCGTCAACTGCCCTTCCTTCTTCGCCGCCTCGATGAGCGCCGCAGGCGGAGCCGCTATTGCCTGGCCCGCGAGCGCGCTCAACGTGGCGATGGCCGCCGTGATGGATACCTTTGCCGCCGCGCCGCGGCCGGCGTTCCGGTGTAAAGGCGAAGCCACTCGCAACCCGTGTTGAATCATGGTGTTTCCATCCTCTGCCTGACGTGCTTACGTTTTTGGAATGTTGCGTGCAGCGTGCATGCTGCCCGATCCGAAACTTGGTTTTAATGCGCACATATCCGGCGCGCACGCGACTCTGGCGGCCAAATATTTAAGAACTATGACGACGGCTAAAAAGACAGCGATCCAGGACTGATTTCAGGCACCGCTGGCAATCGAATGAAGCGATTGGCGAGTGTGACGGAGAGACTAAGTTCAAATACCCAAATTCGCAAGTATCCAAAAAAATGCAACCTGAAGGGCGCCGGTTCTTGTTAATCTTTGAGCTGCAGCGATCAGGGTGAATCAGATGTGAAACAGGACATGAAGCGCAGATGCAAAGCGGTGAAGCTTCAAAGAACTGCTTCATTAATATTGGCGACACGCGAACGACACATAGTGCGCTGTCGCATGTCAGGACCCTGGAAAAATCCGCTGGACATCAAAGCTCAAGGAACGCCGCATGTGGCAGGAAGATCGTCACCAGAGAATTCGGGCGCTGCTTGCGACGCTCGAACGCGTATCGACCGAGCGCATCATGGCCGAGCTCGGCGTGTCGCGTGAGACGGTCCGGCGAGACCTGGTGGATCTGGAGGCGCTCGGCGAGCTAAAGCGCGTGCATGGCGGCGTGACGCGTCCCGTTGACGAGGCGCCCATCGCCGAACGCAGCCACACTCGCGTGAAGTCCAAGAATGCGCTTGCCCGTGCAGCGACAGCGCTGGTCAGCAGCGGCCAGACATTGTTCATAGATGCCGGCACGACCACCGCGATCCTCGCAGAAGAACTCGCAAAACTCGCCAATCTGACGATCATCACGAATTCCATTGACGTCGCGCAGAAGATGCGTTCGACCAGCGAAAAGACCGATACGAGCAATGAGATCATCCTGCTCGGCGGCTCGATCAGCGACCGCGCATTCGCGACCGTGGGCGGCACGACGGTTGCCGAGATCCTTCGATACCGCGCGGATATCGCCCTGCTTTCTCCAGTCGCCATTGATCACCGGCATGGCGCGACCAACTTCGATCACGCCGAAACCGAAGTCGCGCGCGCAATGGTCGCGCACGCCGATCGCGTGGTGATATTGGCCGATTACAGCAAGATCGGGCAGTGCAGCCGGATTGCGTTCTGTCCCATCAACCGGGTAGATACCCTGATCACCAACAAGAAAGGCGCTGAGGGACCGGCGCTGCTTTCGCTACGCAAGAAGTTGCCGCAGGTAATCCTGGCCTAGACGCTGTCGTTGCCATACGTTGCGTGGAGCACACGGCGGCGCAGCCGCGCCGAGTACCCGCGGAATGCCGGTGCGGACAATATGCATGCCCCACATCAGCAACGCCACGCCAGACGGAATATTCAAAAGAGTCAACATGGGCCGCTTCCGTTTTTCGTTCCAGCGCTGACGCCGTCAGCGCCATGATGCCATGCGAACGGGTTGTACAATTTTGCTTTATTGTATTTTTGGGTATTCACCGATACGATCGATCCGGCGCGGGTGACCCGCGCGGGCTACTTTTCTATCGCATTTTCACCTGCAATCTGAAGGACCGTTCGCATGAGCCGAAGCATGAGCCGGACTCTGGCGCTGTTCGATCTGGACCATACGCTGCTGCCGCTGGACAGCGACCAGTCGTGGGCGCGCTTTTACGCTACGCTCGGCTTCGAGGGCACCGCCGATCACGTCCGCGATATCGATGCGTACTATCAGCAGTACGCGGCAGGCACGCTCGACATGGACGAGTATCTGAAACTGACGCTCGCGCCGCTCGCCCGCCATTCGCGCGCGGATCTCGATGCGTGGCATGCCTCGTTCATGAGGACGGTCATTGAACCGGCTATTCGCCCGGAAGCGCTCGCGCTGGTGCGCCGTCACCTGGATGCAGGCGATCTGTGCTGTATCGTGACAGCCACCAACGCCTTCGTCACCGCGCCGATCGCTAAGGCGCTGGGTGTCGAGCATCTGCTCGCCATCGACCTGGATACCGAAGACGGTGATCCGCTTGGACGCTATACCGGCCGTTCGACAGGCGTCGTGACGTTTCGTGAAGGCAAGATCGTGCGGACCGAACAATGGCTTGCATCGCAGGGATTGAGGCTGACCGACTTCGAAGAAAGCTACTTCTACAGCGATTCCGTCAACGACGTCCCGCTCATGGAGCGCGTCACCCATCCCGTCGCAACCAATCCCGATCCTCGGCTTCGCATGATTGCGCTCGAGCGCAACTGGCCGGTCATCGACCTGTTCGGCTAGGCGGCGGTTTTATTCATGCGCCATATGGCGTAGCATCTCGGCCATTCTTACAACAGACGTAGAGAGACATGGCCCTGATCGCCCGCAACCTGCTCGGCATTGCCGTACTGCTGTTCATCGCGTTTATTTTTTCCAACAACCGCCGCGGCATCCGCTTGCGTACCGTCATACCCGCGCTGCTTGCGCAAATTGGCATTGGCGCGTTCATCCTGTTCGTGCCCATAGGCAAGAGTGTTCTTGCAGCAGCCGCGGCGGGCGTGAACCACGTGCTCGGCTATGGCAACGCGGGCATCGAATTTTTGTTCGGCGGCCTCGTGCAGTCGAAGATGTTCCAGGTCTTCGGTGACGGCGGTTTTGTGTTCGCGGTGCGCGTCCTGCCCGCCATCATCTTCGTGACCGCGCTGATCGCGGTGCTCTATTACCTCGGCATCATGCGCTGGATCGTGATCATTCTCGGCACGATTTTCCAGAAGCTGCTTGGAGTATCGAAGCTCGAATCGTTCTCGGCCGTCACCACCATCTTCCTCGGCCAAAGCGAAATGCCCGCAGTCGTCAAACCGTTCGTTCGCGACATGACGGGCGCCGAATTGTTCGCGGTGATGTCGAGCGGAATGGCGGCGGTGGCAGGCTCCGTGCTCGCGGGATATGCGGGGCTCGGCGTAAAAGTCGAATATCTGCTTGCCGCGTCTTTCATGGCCGTGCCAGGCGGATTGCTGTTTGCGAAGATCATCCATCCTTCCACGGAAGCGAGCCGCGTCACACTGCAACATCTCAGCTTTGACGAAAAACGCCCCGCCAACGTTATCGAAGCAGCCAGTTCGGGCGCGACCGTCGGCCTCAGGATTGCCGTGATGGTCGGCGCCATGCTGATTGCGTTCGTCGGCCTGATCGCGTTGCTGAACGGCATCGTGGGCGGCATTGGCGGATGGTTCGGCGCGCCGCATCTTTCGATGCAATCCGTGCTCGGCGCCATCTTCGCGCCACTCGCCTATCTGATTGGCGTGCCGTGGGACCAGGCGGCGCTCGCCGGAAACTTTCTTGGCCAAAAAATCATCCTGAACGAATTCGTCGCATATGCGTCGCTTTCGCCGTATTTGAAGGACTCCGCAAGCGTCGCGGCGGCTGGCCTGCAAGTGCTCGATCCGCGTACCATAGCAATCTTGTCGTTCGCGCTGTGCGGGTTCGCAAACTTTGCGTCCATTGCCGTGCTGACCGGCGGCTTCAGCGCGGTAGCACCGGAACGGCGCGCGGAAGTGGCGCGCTACGGCCTGCGCGTCGTGCTTGCAGCCACGCTCTCGAACCTGATGAGCGCGACAATCGCGGGCATGTTCCTGACGCTCAACTAAGGAAAAATCATGACGATGGACCAGTTGCTCGAACGCGCGAAAGTTGCGCGCGAACGGGCCTATGCACCTTATTCGAAGTTCAAGGTCGGCGCGGCGCTGCTGACAAAAGACGGCCGCGTTTTCGATGGCTGCAACGTGGAAAACGCATCGTACGGATTGTGCAACTGCGCGGAACGCACGGCGTTTTTCAGCGCCATTGCGGCGGGCTGCCAGCGCGACGAATTCGCGGCGCTGGCCGTGATTGGCGACACGGACGGGCCCATCGCGCCCTGCGGCGCGTGCCGTCAGGTAATCATCGAACTAGGCGGTCCCGGCTTGTCTATCCGCCTTGGCAACCTGCATGGCGCGACGCGTGACACAACGGCGCGCGAACAGCTTCCGGACGCGTTCTATCTATGACACGGCACAAGGTTATCTACGACACGGACCCGGGTGTCGACGACGCCATGGCGCTCGTCTTCCAGGCGCTGCATCCCGACATCGAACTGCTCGGGATCACGAGCGTGTACGGCAACGCGACCATCGACACCACCACATCCAACGCCTTATATCTGCGCTCGCGTTTTTGTCCCGGCGTGCCGGTCGCGCGCGGTGCCGCCGCACCGCTGCATCGCGCGCCGCCCGCGCCGCTCGGCTGGATTCATGGCGACAACGGGCTGGGCAATATAGAACTGGGCGAGCCCGGCGATACGACGCTGGACACGCGTTCGGCGCATGAATTCATTATCGATACCGTTCGTGCCCAACCCAACGCAGTGACGCTGATCGCGGTCGGCCCGCTGACGAACCTTGCGCTCGCGCTCGAAGCCGACCCGCAGATCGCAACGCTCGTGAAGCAGGTCGTCATCATGGGCGGCGCATTTGGAACGGCGGGCGTGCTCGGCAATGTATCGCCGGCGGCTGAAGCGAATATCCTGTGCGATCCCGACGCAGCGGACATCGTGCTCGGCGCGGCGTGGCCGGTGACGCTCGTGGGTCTCGACGTGACGCAGGAGACGATCATGCCGGACGAATGGCTCGCGAGCTTTCGTGACCAGGGAGGCGATGCAGGCCGTTTCGTGTGGGACGTGTCACGTCATTACGCGGCGTTCCATAAAGATAGCGCGGGACTCGACGGCATCTATGTCCACGATTCCTCGGCGGTGGCTTATGTGCTTGCGCCACATCTCTACACCGTGCGCCGAGGTCCTGTGCGAGTCGTGACGAGCGGCATAGCGACAGGCCAGACGATACAAAAACCATTGACCATGAAGGTCCCCGCGCCGGACTGGGACGACCGTCCGGCGCAATCGGTCTGCATTGGCGTGAACGCGGCCGGCATGCTCGAATTGTATAAAAACACCTTCTTTAAAGCACCCTAGCGGCTCAATTGCGCGCCGAGCCAGGCGCGCAACGCTTCGACTTCCTCAGCGCAGACCGAGTGCTGCATCGGGTATTCATGCCACTCGATCTTGCAGCCGTGCGCCAGCGCAAAGTCGCGTCCCTGCACCGCAAGATCGAACGGCAGCACCGGGTCCTGCGTGCCGTGCGCGGCGAAGATCGGCGTATCGCGGTTTGCTTCGCTAAACGCCGCATCGATCAAACCGGGCGACGGCACGTAGCCCGACAACACGATCAAGCCAGCCAGTTTCTCCGGATGAGTAAGCCCCGCTGTATAGGTCATCGCGCCGCCTTGCGAGAAACCGGCAAGGAAGATTTTGGAGGTCGGAATACCCCGCTCGTTCTCGCGGGCAATCAAATTGCGGATGTGATCGCACGAGGCCTTCAGGCCGGCTTCATCGACACGCCGGTTCACGCCATCGAATGACAGAATGTCGTACCACGCGCGCATCACGTAGCCATTGTTGCCTGTCACCGGCATTTCGTTCGCGTTGGGAAACACGAAACGCACGGCGGGCAGATCGCCCAGGCGCAATTCCGGCACGAGCGGAATGAAGTCGTTGGCATCGGCGCCCAGGCCGTGCATCAGGATCACAGCAAACTCGGGATTTGGCGCGGTTTCCACGTCGATGGTGGACAACAAGACGGTCATGGGCTGGACTCCGTTAATGGCTTCAAATGATGGGAACGAGAACAAGGCTGATGCCGAACAGCGACACGAGCCACACGAGCGAGCGCAGGAATGGAATGCCGGCCGCATACAAGGGCACGTAAATCACGCGCGCGACAACGTAAAGCCACGCGCCCCACAATGTCAGCGTGCCTTCGCGGCCGGCCAGGTGCGCAATCAGGATAGCGATGGCAAAGACCGGCAACGTCTCGAACAGGTTGGCTTGCGCGCGCATGAGCCTGCCCGTCAGTTTGCCGGGTGGCGCCGCCGGCGTGTCGCGCGGGCCGCCGTTGTATCCGATGCCGGTCTCGCGGCTGCGCAACACCGACGGCAGCAGCACCTGGACAAGCGCGAGGACGAGCGTCCATGCAAGGATATGAAGTTCTGTCGTCATGGTTGGGGTTGGGTTGAAGTGCGGGCAAAAACGGCATCATCATGCCATCATTGATGCGTTACAAGATCGCGGACATTCACTCATGCAAGCTCTTCCCGTGCGTCTGGTTCCCGGAGACGATGTACGCCACACGCTGGAGGCGCTGGCGCGAAACCGCGCTCTGAGCGCGGCGTTCGTGATTCAGGGTATCGGCAGCCTGAGCGTGGCGCACCTGCGTTATGCGGGCGTCGATGAACCCACCGTGCTTGCCCGCGACCTCGAAATCCTGACGCTTGGCGGTTCGCTTGGTCCCGGCGGCGCGCACCTTCACATGACCGTCTCCGATTCCAGCGGCCACGTGTTTGGCGGCCACGTATCGGCGGGATGCATTGTGAGGACCACGGCGGAAATCCTGATCGTGCATCTCGACGCTTTCCGCTTTTCGCGCGAACCCGATTCCGCCACGGGCTTCCCGGAATTATCGATACACCCTCAAGCCTGAGCGCGCACGCCAGTAACGGAAAGTCAACTCAATGCTCACAATGCATGCCGCAAGCCACGCCGTGCCCGACGCGAAACCCGCCAGCACGTCGCTGGCAAAATGCACGCGCAGGAACACGCGGCTGCTTGCAATCGTGACGGCAATGACAGTCGCCGCGAGAGTCACCGGCAAACGCCAGCGCGAAGGCATGACGCTTACAAGCGCATACGCGATCATGCCGTAGGTCACGAGAGACCCCGACGCATGGCCACTCGGAAAACTCCAGCCGTCGGCCGTGGCGATATCGCGATCATGCAGGGGCCGTACCCGTTCGAAGATATGCTTGAGCGTAGTGTTGAGGACACCATTGCCGGCAATTGCAAGCACGAAGCCGAGCGCGATCGCACGCTGGCCCCGAAGGACCAGCAACACCGCGCCAAGCACGCACCAGAGCGCGAGCAACCACGGATCGCCCAGGTGCGTGACCCGCGCGAACCAATGGATCACGCCGATCGGAACACCCTGCGCTATGCCATCGGCGAAGGCCTGATCCGCACGGCCCAGCGTCTCGCCATCGCCAATTTCATCGGCGATGGCGGCGAACAGCGCAGCCGCCCCTACGATAATCGCAAAGCTCACCGCGAGATGAATCATAAGCAAGACACGCGGCGACACTCCGCCCTCTTCGCGCGGCAATCCGTACCGTTGCACAAGCCGCCATGCGCCAAGCACCGTAACGACCGCGATCAAAAGTGTCGCGCCATACACCAGAAGCGCATGCTCTCCAGCAGCGTGTGCCGCGTGAATCAGGCTGATGTTCTTCAGATCTGGCTGACTCATGAAAGCGCGGCAAGCGCCGCGTCGTGCGCTTCGGTATCGAATTCGAGCTCGTGCCGCGTCACCGCTTCAAATGCCGCAAGCTCACGATTGAAGTCCCAGCGAGCAATGACGGCGCGCCGTTGATCCGTAACCGTACCCGCATATTCGATCAGGTTCACCGAATTGGGAATCGCCCCGCGCACGCGTGAAGACAACGATGTCCCCGCCTGCACCGCCCACATGCGCCGCGGCAGATCCCTGAACGCCGCCTTCAGGGGGAGCACGTAAGGCAAATGGATATGACCGCCCATGATCAGGTCGGCGCCGGCCTGCGCCCAGCGCCGGACCGCATGTTCGCGGCCATGCAACAGGTTCTTCACGTCGTTCGCGCGCGCGGCCAGAACCGGCTGGTGCGTGACAACCACGCGCAGTTGTCCCGGCGTGGCGCGCTCAAGCCGCTGTGCCACACGCTCGGCTTGTTGCGGCGATACTTCGCCATCCTTATGACGATACGGACGTGTCGTATTGACGCCAATCACGAGCAGCGCGTCCGATTCGAACACAGGTTCGAGATCATCTCCGAACACCCGCCGGTGATTCGCGTATGGATGCATTGCGCGGGCGAAAACGTTGTAGAGCGGAATGTCGTGATTGCCGGGCACGATCAGGAACGGCGTCTTGCCGAACTGGTCGACGAAAGCACGCGCCGCGCTGAATTGCGCACGCCGGGCGCGCTGCGTGATGTCGCCGGACAGGACCACGAGGTCAGGACGATGCGTGCCGGCGAGTTGCAACAGGGCGTCCACCACCGGCTGTTGTTCGGTGCCGAAGTGCGGGTCGGAAATGTGCAGCAGCAGGGTCATGAGCGATTGGCGCTGGCCACGTCGGCCTCGGGTTTGAGAAGAAGCAGCGGCTCCGAAGCGACGCGGAACTCGAGCGGCATGTTGATCCAGGTCACTTCGCCATCGGTTGCAACTTTCACGGCGCGATGGCGCTTCGACGGATGCGTCACCGTGATCTGCTTGAAAGCGAAGCTGATGATGTTATCGGCGTCGCTCATCCTGCCCGTTGCGCCGCGCAGCGTCAGGCCGATTTGCGCAATCCGCCCGATGGCGCGCGGTGCAATGGCGGCGAGCAACCCGCGTTCCAGCAGCGGCGCTTCCTCCATGCCGATCTGCTCGAGTTGCAAACGATTGTTGCCGACAAAAAGCGTGGACGTCCGGATCTCCTGCATTGTGCCATCGTGCTCTATATGCAGACGTAAATGCCGATGCCGCCGCAGCAGCGTAATGGCGGCCGACCACAGCGCAATCAGGCGGCTGCGGCCGAATTGCTGCTTGTACAGTTCACGATCCTCCAGCAATTTCGGATAAAGCCCGAGACTCGCGTTGACCAGGAACATGCGGTCATTCACGAAACCAACCTGCACCGGATGCGCCCGCGCGCTCAGCAGCAAAGGGATGGACAAGGCCGGATCGGACGGAATGCCGTGGTCGCGGCTGAAGTAGTTGAACGTGCCACGCGGCAACACGGCGAACGGACAGCCGCTGCCGAACACGGCGCTTGCAACGGCGCAAAGCGTGCCGTCGCCGCCCGCGCCTACCACCACGCCATTTTGCGCCGTGGCGTCGCGCACCGCCTGGGTGGCGGCATCGGCGAGTCTTGACGGGTCGTCGACAATCCTGAGTTCGAATGTGCGCCCCGCCTCGCCCAGAACCTGATTGAGCGCCGCGCGCGTTTCGTCGCTCTGCTTTCGCCCCGAGCCGGCGTTCATCACGATGAAAAACGGCGCATCGGCGGCAATCTCCCGAGGCTCGCGCGTTCGGCGAAGGGCTTCAGATGGAGACGGGGAAAGATCGGCGGGCGTCATGAATGGCGCTCCTGTCGGGTCGGATCGAGCATTGCTCGATGATTGAACGGGCGCGCCTGCAGGTAATATCAAGCAATATCAGGCACCGCGGCGCCCGATGATTATAACAATCAGCTTACAGTCTATTAACCTAAAAGAAGCCGCGCTGCATGATGCAGCGCGGCTTCGTAGCAAGAAAAACAGGCCTACATATGCTCGCCGCGTATGTACCCTTCGAGTTGGTGAATGGTGAGTTGCTGCTCCGAAATGATGTTTTTAACCAGATCGCCGATGGAAATCATGCCCACGAGCTTTTCGCCATCGATCACTGGCAAATGCCGCATGCGTTTTTCTGTCATGAGCGCCATGCAGTCGTCCGTGGTCTGGTCCGGGCGCACGAAACGCACTTGCGAAGTCATGATTTCATGTACCGGCGTTTGCCGCGATACCCGGTCCATCAGCACGACTTTGCGCGCGTAGTCACGCTCCGTCATGATCCCGACAATCGCTTCACCGTGCGTCACGACCAGCGCGCCAATATGCTTTTCCGCCATCAGGACGATAGCGTCGTAGACCGACGCCGTGTCGGCGATCGTGAAGATGGTGTGATCGGGTTTCGAATTGAGAACTTGTGCGACTGTTGCCATCGAACGCCTCCGTTGAACCGCGCGGCGCCTGCCGGCTGGCGGGCGCTTCACTGGGGATCTTGCCTGGGCTTGCCTGCGTCGTGTCTCGCATGTCTGTCTTACATGCCTATTACCCAGCCCATTCAAAAAGTATAGGCCACCTGCCCGGCGCCCGGACGCCTGGAAACTTGGGTTTTACCCCGTCCAAGGGTCAACCCCGATAGGACGTGCAACACGCTGAAACGCCGCTGTCATAAATCGTGAAAAGGAGCTTCAGTTTCCCTGCAGCGCGCCGCTAATCAAGAACCGGCTGGACAAAGCCCGGCATAATCGATCAGGAGAACACCTTGAGCAGCTCACAACACGATATCGAACAGCGCGTTCGGCTCGCCGGCAACAACATGTTCGAGCTGCTCCTGTTCCGCCTGGGCGAAGCGCCCGGTTCGGAGCAGCGCGAGCTCTACGGCATCAATGTGTTCAAGGTGCGTGAGATTCTCGCGATGCCCGAAATCACCGTGGTCGCTGGCGCAAACCCCGAGATTCTCGGTGTCGCCGATATACGCGGCCAGATCATTCCCGTCATCGATCTGGCGCAAGTTACCGGTTGCCGTCCGAAGAACGGTCCGAAAATCCTGCTGGTCACGGAATTCGCCCGCACCACGCAAGGCTTCGCCGTCGAGGAAGTCGACGATATTGTCCGGCTGGAATGGAATCAGGTTTTGTCGGCGGAATCGCATTCGAGCGGGCGCACCGTCACGAGTTTTGCCCGGCTGGACGGCAACGTGGACGGCTCGCGCCTCGCGCAGGTGCTCGACGTCGAACAGATCTTGCGCGACGTGCTGCCTTCAACGGAAGACGAAATCAACGAATCCAGCACAGGCCGTCTCGTCTTGAAACCCGGCACCAAAGTGCTCGCCGCCGATGACTCCGGCGTAGCACGCAGCCTGATCGAGCAAAGCCTGA
The DNA here is from genome assembly GCF_001544455.2 of Caballeronia sordidicola. Taxonomy (GTDB): domain Bacteria; phylum Pseudomonadota; class Gammaproteobacteria; order Burkholderiales; family Burkholderiaceae; genus Caballeronia; species Caballeronia sordidicola. Next base: position 296,294 of record NZ_FCOC02000004.1, on the reverse strand, counting down.
ACGCCATGGGCGTGTCGTTCATCATGACAAAGAGTGGCCAGGAAGCGTGGAATGTACTGGAGGACATGCAGCGCAAGGCCGAGTCAGAAGGCCGTCTCGCCTCGGACGAAATCGCGCTGGTGCTGACGGACCTGGAAATGCCGGAAATGGACGGCTTCACGCTCACGCGCCGCATCAAGGCGAATGCCGGCATGCAGGCAATTCCGGTGGTGATTCATTCGTCGCTGTCCGGATCCGCAAACGAAGAACACGTTCGAAAAGTGGGTGCGAACGCGTATGTATCGAAATTCGCGCCGGCCGAGCTTGCGACCGTGATGCGCAACGCGCTGAAGACCGGCACCTGAAACGTCCGGAAGATCGGCCAGAAACGCAAACGCCCGCTGGATCCAAGTCCAGCGGGCGTTTGCGCATTGCACGGTCATCAGGGCTTTACGCAATCAGGACGGCAACAGGTTGCCGGTTGTGCGCGTAACGGCCCACAAAGGCCCGCGAATTACTGACCGAAGAAAACTGCTTGCGACTTGGCGCTGCTGTCGCGGGTCGTCGAACCCGATTGCGTCAGCGACTTCGCGCCGCCATAACCATTTACGTCGGCGTTACGGCTTTCAGCAGCGAGCGTTTGCGTGTTCTGGCCTTGCTGCGAAGCGGGAGCACCAACCGACGGACGATATGACGGCGCCGGACCATAGCCGCTCGCAAATGCGGGTACAGCGATAGAAGCGGTTGCAGCGATAAGCAACGATGCAAGAAGATTCTTTTTCATGATGAGCTCCGATATTGGGTAGACGTACAACTGGTTCACAAGGCGTTGCAGCTGTCCCGCTATGTGTTGCCGGCTGCTTCGTCGATGAAATGCAGTGTATACCCCTACTATCGGTTTTTTATCCCCATAAACTTCAATACACTATTCAGGATGGAAGCATAATCGCAGGCATCCAACCCGGCCTGGAAATAGCAAAAGCGAGCCTGTACAAGGCTCGCATCGCTTTATTTTGGGGACAAAAGAGCGTGAATAATCAGGTTCGGATCAGTGAACCTGCACCATTTTGCTGATCAACTGGACCAAGACACCAGGTGCATTGCCTTTCTGGCAATAACCGTCGAATCCCGCATGCATCCCCTTTGAGCGCACGTAGTCTTCACCATGAGCCGTAAAAGCGATGATCCCGGCATTGCGAGTAGGTGAAATTCTGCGCAGGACGCGCGCCGTGGCGAAACCATCGTGTTCGGGCATGCTGATATCGAGCACCACAACATGCGGGATCCAGTCCTCAACGGCCTGGAGTGCATCCACGCCACTGAGCGCATAGCGCGCGTCGCAGCCGTCCGCGTTGAGCGCAGCAGCCAGGCCTTCGGCGGCCGCGGCGTTGTCGTCGACAACGAGGATGCGCCATCGGTCATGATCGGCGTCGACGTTTCGGTTGGTCCACAACACGCAGTTTGGGGAGGAGGAAACTGAAAGCATTGACCGCTCTAAATTATGCAAGTGCAGCAAATACAGCATTTTCCGCGCCTACTTGCATAAGTGTCACGAGCGATTCATGCGGTTGTGAAACAACAAACGCCGAAACGTCTTGGCTGATAATCGGTTGGCCTGTGAATGCACGGCCCGCAGCGAAAGCGCGGGCGTACCGGAACCCTAAAATTCAGGACTTCGTTTTTACCTTTTTGCCAGAAGATTCGTCCGTTGAGCGTAGCTTGGCATTTGCCAGAACCAGCAAATTTGCATCGAAATGACGCAGCGCCTCGTCAAGCTTGTCCAGCGCCTCGCGTAACGTACGCTTCTGTGCCTTGCCAAGCGGTTGCGGGCCATATTCCGCGACCAGCTTCGCTTCTTTCTCGAGCCGCTTCAGCAGTTTTGCGCCTAGACGGCTATCGATTGCCTGCTCGCCCAGCAATTCGACGATGCTTGCCGCCAGCCGCGTCAGTCCATCGGCCGTGGTCTGCGTGGGTTCGTCCTGCTCGACGCGATCTTCCATATGTGTTCCCCGTGAAGCTCAATGAAACGAGAAGGGTCGGGCTGCGCGCGACGGCCTTCTTGCACCGCGCGAGTCTAACCATGTGGCGTGACAGCCATAAGTCCATTGCGTGTCACGCGGCATTCTCCCAACAGTAACGCAAATCCGTTACAAGCGATGCTCGCCATGCCGCGTTTGACACGGACAATGCGTGGCTGAACCGCTTTTACTTCCAGCTCCCGATGACCACCGCCTTGCCCTACGCTTCCGATTTTTCCGGCCTCGTGTGCGGCTTTCGCTTTGCAGAGGACACAGCGGGCGTCCCCATTGATTCAGCCGGCGCGCTCGACTGGCTTGCGCAGTGCAACGCCGGCCAGGACGCGGGCGACTTCGTCTGGCTGCATTTCGATCTCGCCAATGGCGCGAGCGAACGCTGGATGCGCACCCAGCTCGAACTGCCCGACGCCTTCTTCGAAACACTGCGCGAAGGTTCGCACTCCACGCGCATCGAGCATCAGGAAGGCGCGCTGCTCGCCGTCATCAACGACGTGATGTTCAACTTCGACGTCACGCCTTCTGAAATTGCCACGCTCTGGGTTTATACGCGCGAAAAGCTGATGGTCACGGCGCGCCTGAAACCACTGCGCTCCATCGATACCTTGCGCGAAGCCGTGCGCAGCGGCGAGCCGTTCCGCTCGACAGTCGAACTGCTGATCCATCTGCTGCGCGACCAGGCCGATCTGCTGGTCCAGATCGTACGGCGCACGAGTATCGAAATCGATAAGGTCGAGGACCGTTTTCTCTCGATGCGCACGCCCGCCACGCGCTCTGAACTGGGTGCGTCGCGGCGGGTGCTGGTGCGCCTGCAGCGTCTGCTTGCGCCCGAGCCGGGCTCGATTTTCCGGCTGCTCGCGCGGCCGCCGCGCTGGCTGCAAACCCTCGACTTGCAGGATCTGCGCGACGCCACAGAAGAATTTTCGCTCGTCCTGGGCGATCTGGCCGGGCTGGTCGAGCGCATCAAACTCTTGCAGGAAGAAATCGCCGCGCGGCTGGACGAACAAAGCAACCGGACGCTTTTCACGCTGACGCTGGTCACGGTGCTGGCGCTGCCCATCAACATAGTGGCCGGCATCATGGGCATGAACGTGGGCGGCATTCCTCTTGCCGAGAACAAACACGGCTTCTGGCTGATGGTCGCAATCGTGGCGACTTTTACCGTGCTTGCGGGCTGGTGGACGTTTTATCGGCGGCGTGGACGCTGAAACCCGCTGTTCCGTCACCTGATTTCGCTGCGAAAGCACTTGCGCTTTTCCATGCTGATCGCCAATACTGTACGCATATACAGTATTGGCGATCAGCATGGAGTTGTCCGAAAAGCTGGAAATCCTCGCCGATGCCGCGAAATACGATGCATCCTGCGCAAGCAGCGGCGCACCGAAGCGGACATCGCGAGGTCTTGAAGGGCTCGGCGCCAGCACGGGCGCAGGAATCTGCCACAGTTTCACGCCCGACGGGCGCTGCGTCTCGCTGCTCAAGATTTTGCTGACCAACTTTTGTCAGTACGACTGTCAATACTGTGTGAACCGGCGCTCGAGCAATGTGCCGCGTGCGCGCTTCACGCCGCGGGAAGTGGTCGATCTGACGGTGGACTTTTACCGGCGAAACTACATCGACGGGTTGTTTCTGAGTTCCGGGATCATTCGCTCGTCGAACTACACCATGGAACAACTGGTTCGCGTTGCGCAGTCCTTGCGGGAAGACCATCAGTTTCGTGGCTATATCCATCTGAAGACCATTCCCGACGCCGATCCCGAACTGATCGCGCAAGCGGGGCTGTTTGCGGACCGGCTGAGCGTCAACATCGAATTGCCCACCGATGGCGGTCTGCAAAAGCTCGCGCCCGAAAAGAGCGGACGCACCATCAAGATCGCGATGAGTTCCATTCGCGTGGCGCAGGAAGAATCGGAAGCGGAGCCTAAAGGGCCGAAATTCGCGCCGGCGGGACAAAGCACGCAGATGATCGTGGGTGCGGATAGCACGGACGACCAGACCATCCTCGCGACCGCCGAAACGCTGTACGGGTCGTACAGGCTCAAGCGCGTCTACTACTCGGCCTTCAGCCCGATTCCGGACAGCCCGTCCGCCGTGCCGTTGCAGGCACCGCCGCTATTGCGCGAGCATCGGCTGTATCAGGCCGACTTCCTGATGCGCGGGTATGGGTTCAACGCGTCCGAACTACTCGACGGCCCGGGCAATCTCTCACTCGATATCGACCCGAAACTTGCCTGGGCGCTCGCGCACCGCGAACAGTTTCCTGTCGACCTCAACCGGGCGGCGCTGCGAATGATCGCGCGGGTGCCGGGCATCGGCATGAGAAACGCCAAGCGCATTGTCGATCTGCGCCGCTCGCGCCGCGTTCGCTATGACGACCTCGTGCGTCTCAGATGCAGCATGGACAAAGTGCGGCCGTTCGTCACGACGGAAGACTACAAGCCGCCGATTCGCGATGTATCGTCCGCCCATCTGCGCCGCGCGCTAAGCGCCGCACCCGTGCAGCTTTCGCTTTTGTGAGCGGTGCGTCCATGCGCATGCGGAGCATTGTCATAGACGGCGAATACGCAACGTGGCGCACGGCTGCACTGTCGGCGCTCGCGGAAAACCTGCCGCCGGATGTCATCGAATGGCGTGAAGTCAATGACAACGCGTCGAGCGATCCATCGCTTTTCGATGAGGAACAACCAGCAAACCTGAGCGGAGACGCGCCCGCGCTGTCCATTTCGAAAACTTTCGCAGCGCTGCTCAAAGAAGCGGCCTTGTTTCGCGACCCGGACCGCTGGGCGTTCCTCTACAAACTGATCTGGCGATGGGCGCAAGGCGATCGCGCCGTGGAATCCGCCGCTGACGAAGACGGCGTGCGTCTGCACAAGATGGCAAAGGCGGTACGGCGCGCGAAACACGACATGATTGCCTACGTGCGCTTTCGCAAGCGCGATCCGGCTCTCGGCGCACCGGAATACGTGGCATGGTACGAACCCGATCACGATGTTCTCGCCTGGGGCGCCGACCACTTTGCAGCGCGGATGGGACGTTCATCGTGGATGATCACCACGCCGCATGGCGCTGCCATGTGGAACGGAACGGCGCTGCGCATAGAGCGGCGTCCAGCGCTCGCCGCCGATCATCTTCCGGAAAACGAAGACGACGCCGAGAATCTCTGGCTCACGTATTACAAGAGCACGTTCAATCCGGCGCGCCTGAACGAAACCGCGTTGCAACAGCACATGCCCGTGCGCTTCTGGAAAGGCTTGCCGGAGGGACCGCTGATACCGCACATGATCAGTGAAGCCCGCAGCGGCGCAAGAAAAGTGGCGCAGGCGAGCGCCGTGGGCGCAATGAGCCTGACAAGCGGCAAGGCCATTGTCATGGAAGCTGACAAGGCGCAGCCCGCGCGAAATGCCACAACCTCACTCGATGCCTGCCGCCGCTGCGAACTGTGGCGTCAGGCAACGCAAGCTGTACAAGGCGAAGGGCCGGCTCAAGCGGCGATCATGCTGGTCGGCGAGCAACCGGGCGATCAGGAAGACTTGAAGGGCCGGCCTTTTGTTGGTCCCGCCGGAGCACTGCTCGATTCGGCGATGCAACGCGCAGGCCTGGATCGCGCTGGCGTGTATATGACCAACGCGGTCAAACATTTCAAGTGGGAGCCGCGAGGCAAGCGCCGCTTGCATAAAACGCCCGCGCAACGGGAAGTCGATGCGTGTTCTGTCTGGCTCGAACAGGAACTCGCGGCAATCAAGCCGCGCGTGATCGTAGCACTGGGCGCTACGGCGCTGCACAGCCTGCTGGGGCGGCAGGCCTCGCTCGGCAATCATCTGGATAAAACGCTGGCCTTCAACGGCGGATGGCTGGTCACGACCTATCACCCTTCGTTTGCGCTGCGCCAGCAAGATGAAGCTGCGCGCGATCGCGCCATCTACATGATCGTCTCGGCGCTGGAACGCGCGCAAAAGCTGGCGGCAAGCGAGCAGCCAAGCTAATACCTGCTTGAACAGCCGCGCGGTTAAAAACCCAGGTCGCTCAGGCCCGGATGATCGTCGGGCCGGCGGCCTAGCGGCCAGTGGTATTTGCGCTCCAATTCCTTGATCGGCAAGTCGTTGATGCTCGCGTGCCGATGCGTCATCAGCCCCGCCTCGTTGAATTCCCAGTTCTCGTTGCCGAAGCTGCGGAACCAGTTCTTCGAATCATCGTGCCATTCGTACGCAAAGCGCACCGCAATCCGCGAACCCGTAAAGGCCCACAATTCCTTGATCAGCCGATAGTCGAGTTCGCGCGCCCATTTGCGCGCAAGGAACGCTTCCACTTCGGTGCGTCCGGAAACAAACTCCGCGCGGTTGCGCCAGCGGGTGTCCTCGCTGTACGCCAGCGCAACCCGCTTCGGGTCGCGGGAATTCCAGCCGTCCTCAGCGAGGCGGACCTTTTGCCGGGCGGTTTCGATATCGAACGGAGGGAACGGGGGCTTGCTTTCCATGACGGCACCTTTGAAGGTTATCGAGTAGATTTCGCTTAAGTAGACAGGTCTGTCTACTCGCGTACTCTAGCGCAGGGAGACAGACCTGTCTACAATGATCGAACCATGACATTACTTTCTTCCACTGTGGAATTCACACCGGATCCTTCGCCAGCCGAACGAATCCTCGCAACCGCGCACGATCTCTTTTACCGCGACGGAATTCGCGCGACGGGAATTGATCGCGTGATCGCGGAATCGGGCGTCGCGAAGAAGACGTTTTATCGATACTATCCGGCAAAAAATGACCTGATCGTGGCGTTCCTCGATTACCGGCATCGCAACTGGATGGCGTGGTTCGAAGATGCCGTCAAGCGTCATGGCGGTAACGCCAATGCGCTCGTGCCCGCGCTCGCGGAATGGTTCGGGAGCGACGCATATAGGGGATGCGCGTTCATCAACGCGGTGGTGGAAGTCGGCGGTACGTTGCCCGAAGCCGTCGATATTTCGCGGCGTCACAAGCTGGATATGTCTGCGGTCATCAGGACGCTGTTGCCGGCAGGGTCGAGGACTGCCAAGGCGGATGCACGCGCGTTGGCAATGGCAGTGGACGGCGCGATTATCGGGGCCCAGTTCGAGGACTCGCCCGAGGTAGCGCTCAAATCGCTGGCTCGCGTGGTAAAGGCGATCACGGACACTGCCCGCATGTAAGCGCCATTCCCGTCGTTACACGGACATAGGCCGTTCGGTATCACCGGAACGGCCTATGTTCAATGCATTGCGGCCCGAGAGCCGCCTTTTTTAGTTCCCGCCGCTCAGCACAATCTGAGCGATCACGCCCGTTGCGATCGCGGCGAGCACGTAGTCGCCGCCTACGCCGACCCAATGGTAGCCACGCGGCGGCTGACGCAGTCCATATCCACGGTAATCGTCGACCACATACTGGCGATCCCGGTAATCATTGGGCAAGCGATCTCCGCGATGCCACTCGCGGGGACTGTCGCCGTGCATGCCTCCGGGGCCACCGCGTCCGGGGCCGTTGTCGGCGCGTGGAGGCGGGCGGCCGTTATCGTGGTGCTGGCCGCCGGGGATGCCTTGCGGACCGCGATTCTGCGCCTGGTTCTGATTCTGATAGCCGCCGTGACCTTGCATCTGTTGTCCGCCCGGATGTTGTTGGGGGCCGCCGTGGTCATCGTGACCGCCAGGACCGCCCTGCGCAAACGCCGTCGACGCCAAACCCAGGCCCGAAAATAAAACCGCTGCTGCGATATGACTTCTCTTCACGAATACCTCGTTCAGTGTTTTAAGTAAGGCAAGCAGTATGGCCTGCGCAAGACCTATTCCACGATTTCCCGCAAAGTTTGACACCTTACGAAAACCAAACACGTTGCCCGCGTCCTAACTTGATTGAAAGGAGGCCGATTTGCGGATACTCGCCTATCGGAATTATTAAAAGTATCAATCGGCTTCAAACGGCGGCCGCGCGGCAGTGCAACATCGGGGAAAGCCTTATTGCATAACGCACTGTTGCGATTATTCGCGCTAACAAGACAGTGTATTCACCTGAATGGTATTTATCGGAGCGCGCTGAATGCGTAAGTTCGAGCGTGAACCATGCCAGGAACGAACCATGACAGCGTTAGCCAGAAGCGCGGACCCGTGGCAACAGACGGTCCGCTCGTTGACAGCGACCCACGCAAGCGCGGCAGAAACTGCTCCGCGGCAAAGGGCCGTCCACCCGTTTTTAGAGCGGCTCACCCGCGCGTGGGAACGCGATCATCCGCGCGTTGCTGCGCCGGCAACTGAATCGCGCCGCCCATTTCCCGAGGCTGTTGTGCGCGTGATCGAACGGCCGAGCAGCGCCACCGCCATTGTCTACTGGTCGGATGCCGGGACATGCCACTACGGTTACCAGGGTTGGCGCGTCACGACCGCAGCTTCCGATGGCGTCTGCGCCCTCAGTGGTGAACTGATCCACCGGGGCGACGCGGTGTATCGGCCGTCGCAACGCGATCCGAAACCGCAAAACGCGTCGGCGATGATCCTCGCCGCGGCCATGCCCGAGAACGAGAACTGCGATGCGGAGCTACAGGATCAGCATGCATGAGCGAACCGTTTAACCACGGGAAATGACACGAAAGCGCTGCCTGCACGATGCGGACGCGCTTTCCGTGATATGAAAATCGGCGTCCACGTACGCCGAACTTGAGACGCCGCTTTAACTTCTCTCTGTACGACAAGTGCGCGTATGGGCGTCGGCTGGTCACACGGCGCGCCTTCGCGAACGCGCTTTCCGCGAACGTTCTTACCCATCCGCTCTGCGCGCAAATCGCCTTTTTCTAAACGGCAATTTTCAAGCCAAATTTCGCGCTCGCCGCTGATATTCCCTTCATCGTTTCATAAGCCAAAAGTACGATTACGGCTGTGTGACAGCTATTACACTGTAGTCCCGCGCTTTGATTGCTGAACGCGCAACGCGCTCCGGCAAGGACATGCGTCGTAAATTTGTCATCGCAATTGCGTAGGATTGCAGTCTCCCGCCGCTCCATCACTGCAAGGAGTTCATCGTGAAGAGTTTTCAAGCGCAGCGCGCCGTAGCTCGTGACACCATCCGGTCCGCAGATACAGCGTATGAGTCGCAAGTGCTCCGCGAACCAAAAGAGGCGCGCGCACAGACGGATCAGGAGGTCTTCGCCGATTCACTCGATATCCCGCTCAACCACGGCGGCATGATGGATGCCGTTCGCGATGCGGTGCGAGCAAATCTGTAAGATCACAGCCAGAAAAATAGCGGCGCCTCGATCACGAGAGCGCCGTTTTTTTTGGCCTGCGCATACCCCTCACACCGCTTTCATGAAGGTTTTGATCGCGGGGCTAACTGGCCGATTATTTCCTCGTGCTGCGGATACGCCTGCGTCAATGCCGCGCTATCGGCGAGTTCGAATTCGCTGAATTCAAAACCCGGCGCCACGGTGCAGCCGGCAAGCGCGAACGTGGATGGATCACACAACTGCGCCGCAAACCAGAGCCCCGCCGGAACCGTCACCTGGAATACCGCGTCGGCATGTATCAGCGCGTTGCCGAGCCGATGCGTATGCAACTGGCCGTCTGCATCGATTACGTGGATCTTGATCGGCTCGCCTGCATGGAAGTGCCAAAGCTCGTCCGATCGAATCCGGTGCCACGCCGAATGCGCGCCGTCGCAAAGCAAGTAATAGATCGCAGTCGACGCGGAACGGCTTTCTTCCGGCCGATCCTCCCTCAATACACGCTGCGCGCCCCGATACGTCTCGCGGAAAAAACCGCCTTCAGGGTGCGGCTGAAGCCCTAAGCGTCCGATCAGTTCAAGCGGTATATCGCGCATTTGTCCGCACCTTTCATGATTTCAGCTTGTAGCCGGTCTTGAATATCCACGCGACCACGCCAATAAACACCGCCAGGAACACCAGCGTCATGATGAGGCTGATCTCGACGCTGACATCGGCGATACCGTAGAAGCTCCAGCGAAAGCCGCTGATCAGGTACACCACCGGATTGAACAGCGCGACGGCTTTCCAGAACGGCGGCAGGATATCGATGGAATAAAAACTTCCGCCAAGGAACGTCAGCGGCGTGATGATCAGGAGCGGAATCACCTGCAATTTCTCGAACCCGTCCGCCCAGATGCCGATGATAAAACCTAGCAGGCTGAACGTGATGGCCGTCAGCAGCAGGAACACGATCATCATGAACGGATGATCCACATGCAGCGGCACGAACAGGCGCGCGGTCGCGAGAATGATCAGGCCGAGGATGATCGACTTGGTCGCTGCCGCCCCCACATAACTCAGCACGATCTCGAGATACGAAACGGGCGCCGAGAGCAGTTCGTAGATTGTCCCGGTGAACTTTGGAAAATAGATGCCGAACGACGCATTGGACACGCTTTGCGTGAGCAGCGACAGCATTACGAGGCCCGGCACAATGAACGCGCCGTAACTCACGCCGTTCACTTCGGGAATGCGCGACCCGATAGCCGCGCCGAACACCACGAAATACAGCGACGTGGAAATCACGGGCGAGATGATGCTGCCCATGATGGTGCGCCACGTTCGCGCCATTTCGAATCTGTAGATTGCCCGGACTGCATGAATATTCATTTCTTCTCTCCGACCAGGCTCACGAAAATATCTTCCAGCGAGCTCTGCGTCGTTTGCAGGTCTTTGAACTGGACGCCGTTATCGGCGAGGTCTTTCAGCAGCGTGATGATGCGGCCAGGTTCGTCCTGCGCGTCATAGGTGTAGGTCAGCTCGCAACCATCCGCCGACAGGCTCAGCCCGTATCCGCTCAAGCCCGCGGGAATCTGTGCGATCGCATCTTCCAGTTGCAGCGCGAGTTTTTTCTGACCAAGCTTGCGCATCAGCTCGGATTTTTCTTCAACAAGAATGATCTCGCCGCGATTGATCACACCGATTCGATCTGCCATTTCCTCGGCTTCATCGATGTAATGCGTCGTCAGGATGATCGTCACGCCGTTCGCTTTCAGGCCTCGCACGAGATTCCACATGTCGCGGCGCAGTTCCACGTCCACGCCGGCGGTCGGCTCGTCGAGGAACAGGATTTCCGGCTCGTGCGAAAGCGCCTTCGCGATCAGCACGCGGCGTTTCATGCCGCCCGAGAGCGTGACAAGCTTGTTGTCCTTCTTTTCCCAGAGCGACAATGACCGCAACACCTTTTCTATGTGCGCCGGATTGGGCGGCTTGCCAAAGAGGCCGCGGCTGAATGAGACGGTCGCCCAGACGGACTCGAACGCGTCGGTCGTCAGTTCCTGCGGCACAAGGCCGATCATGGCGCGGGCGGCGCGGTAGTCGGAGATAATGCCGTGACCGTTGACGCGCACCGCGCCTTCCGTGGGATTCACGATCCCGCACACAATGCTGATCAGCGTTGTTTTGCCCGCGCCGTTCGGCCCGAGGAGCGCGAAGATCTCGCCGCGGCGGATATCGAGTGAGACATTTTTCAGCGCCGTGAAGCCGGACGCGTAGCTCTTCGACAGGTTCGAAATTTCGATGATGTTTTGCATGGCCGCCAAGATAGCAGAAAGCGGCATATTCTTCGCAAGCGGGCGGGATTACGGGTCCGCGCCAAACCGGCAGATGCGGCGGGAACGTCGCTTGCAACTTTTACGGCAACGATCTGGAGGCGGTCATGTCCGACACATTCAATCTGCAACGTTTTGTCGATGCCCAGAATCCGCTGTTCGAAACCGTGACCGCCGAACTGGAAAGCGGCAAGAAACGCACGCACTGGATGTGGTTCATATTTCCGCAGATTCAGGGGCTCGGGCATAGCGAAATCGCGCGCCGCTACGCGATTTCATCGGTCGATGAAGCCCGTGCCTATCTTGATCACGCCGTGCTCGGCGAACGCTTGCGAGTGTTGACGCAGATCGTGAATGCGCTCGAGGGACGCTCGGTTGAGCAGATCTTCGGCTATCCGGACGACCTGAAATTCCATTCGTCGATGACCCTTTTTGCCCACGCCGCACGCGACAAGACACCGTTTGAACTGGCGCTGAATACCTACTTCGGTGGCGAACCGGACGCGGCGACCATCGCACGATTGAAATAGGGCGACGCCGGTCCGACGCGGATTCGGCGAGGGTCGCTCGGCAAAACGATACAATTCGCGCCGGCGTCTTCAGCGGCCGGCGAATCTCAAAAGGATCGGCGGCGCGGCGCGCCCCTGGCCGCATTTATCGATGGCACGGTCAGCAAGTTCCGTTTTTGTTGCCCCTTCGGCACTTTCACCCCGCCCCTAAATCAGCCAGGATCGAAACAGCATGCTTTCGCGCGTCACCCGCTTGTTCCCCTTTTGGGCCGTCCTCATCTCGGTCGCCGCCTACTTCTCGCCCGCCTCGTTCACCGGCATTGCGCCGCATGTCACCCTGCTGCTCACCATCATCATGTTCGCGATGGGCGTCACGCTTTCCTTCGCTGACTTCCGGCGCGTCTTCACGCGGCCGGCGCCCGTGATCGCGGGGATCGGCCTGCATTATCTCGTGATGCCGCTTGCCGCCTGGGTGATCGCAAAACTGCTGCGCATGCCGCCCGACCTGACCGCCGGCATGGTGCTGGTCGGCAGCGTCGCGAGCGGCACGGCGTCCAACGTGATGATCTACCTGGCCCGCGGCGACGTTGCGTTGTCCGTCACCATCAGCGCGTTGTCGACGCTCGTGGGCGTGTTCGCGACGCCCCTCCTCACGCGCCTTTACGTGGACGCCTCGATTGCCGTCGACGTCCACGGCATGTTGATGAGCATTGTCCAGATCGTGGCGCTGCCGATCGTCGCCGGGCTCTTCATCAACCAGTTTTTCAACAGGCTGGTGCGCGCGGTCGAACCGGCGTTGCCCATCATCTCGATGGTCGCGATCCTGCTGATCATCTCGGCCGTGGTCGCGGGGACGCAGAAGAGCATTGCATCGGTGGGCTTGCTGGTGATGTTCGGCGTGGTGCTGCATAACGGCATTGGCCTGCTCGGCGGATATTGGGGCGGCCGTCTGCTTGGTTTCGATGAAGCGGTTTGCCGGACGCTGGCGATTGAAGTCGGTATGCAGAACTCGGGATTGGCCGCGACGCTCGGCAAGCTTTATTTCACCCCGATTGCAGCGTTGCCGGGCGCACTGTTTTCGGTTTGGCACAACTTGTCGGGGTCGCTGCTCGCCGGGTACTGGGCTGGCAGGCCGGCAAAGGGATCGACGCAGGAGATGGAAGCGGTGGCGAAGGGATCGCGCGCGGAGGCTTGAATATCGTGCGAGCCGATGCCGCGCGTTGCAGCGCGTGCATCGGCCAATCCAGTCTCGCCTTATGCCTCTTGCAGCGCCTTCACCACTTCCGCCGTCGAGCGCACGCGGCCCATGCGCGGAAAAATATTTGCGATCACAAACGCGTGCGCTTCAGCGCTCAGCGACGTCATTGCATCTTCCGCAAACACGAGTTCGTAGGCGCGATCAAACGCGCCGCGCGCCGTCGATTCCACGCCGAAATTCGTAGCGATGCCGCTCATGATGAGGCTCCGGATGCCGTTGCGGCGCAGATGCTGCTCCAGGTCGGTGCCATAAAACGCGCCCCACTGGCGCTTGGTCACGACCACGTCCGCGCCCTGCCTGCCGAGCTCCGGTGACAACTCCGACGCGCTTGCCGGCGGTGGCGGCGAACCCTTCGGCGGCGCGGTGGATGCATCGGCGGGAAGACTCAGAATGCCGGCCAGGTCGACGCGAACCCAAACCACCAGGCCGCCTTTGGCGCGCACCGTATTGGCAAGCCGCACGCTGTTTGCGAGGACATCGGCGGCTGAATGGGGTCCGAGTTGCCTCGCGAGAATGCCCTGCTGCAAGTCGATGGCCACCAGCGCGGTGTGTTCAGGATGCAGATCGAGACTAGACATGACGGCTCCATTTGAAATGTGCGCAAAACAATACGCGTAAAAACATGAGGACAGTCTCACATTTTACGCGTTTTCGGAATTGGCCGCAGGACGCACGGTTTCAACCTATATTAGCGATTGAACGAGGTGCGCAAACAAGGGGAACAATCATGGAACGCGACGATTTCATCGAAATGCTCGCACGCGAGGGTTTCCAGACCACCGTGCTGGTCGAGCGCGAAGCCGGTGCGTCCCTGGACGATCATGTGCATCCGTTCGAAGCGAAGGCGCTGATCCTGGAGGGTGAGCTGACGCTTGAAGTCGCGGGTAAGGAAACGCGCTATCAAGCCGGCGATGTGTTTCACCTGAAGCCGAACGAAGCCCATAGCGAACGATACGGGCCCGACGGCGTGTGTTATCTCGTGGGGCGAAAATAAGCTCTCTTCAATACGGCCGATGGCCGCTGAGTTTACCGGCCATCGGACATGGCGAGACTTACGCCCGGCGCTGCATCGATCCCCGCATCAATCCTTGGCGATCGAAGCGAACGGCATATCCACCGGAGCAGATGCATGCTTCTGCTTGTGGGCCTGCCGCATTGGCTTCAACACAAACAGCGCGAGCAGCGCGGACGCGGCCGCCATGCCGGACGCCAGCAGGAACACGGCATGCCAGCTTCCGGTGGCCGCGGTGATCACGCTGCTGAAGGGCACCAGCAACGCCGCAGTTCCCTTCGCCGTATAGAGCAGACCCGCGTTGGTTGCTGCGAACTTCGGACCGAAGGTATCGCCGCACGTGGCCGGAAAGAGACTGTAGATTTCGCCCCAGGCAAAGAACACGATCCCGGTCAGCACCACGAACGCAACCGGACTTTGCCCGTATTTCGACAAAGCCAGAATCCCGATCGCCTCGATTGCGAACGCCATGAACATGGTGTTCTCCCGCCCGATCCGGTCCGACACCCAGCCGAAGAAAGGCCGCGTCAACCCATTGAGCACCCGGTCGATGGTCAGCGCGAACGTAAGCGCTGGCAATGTCAGCCCCAGGATCGAAACCGGCGAATCATGCAGGCCAAAATCTTTCGCAATCGGTCCCAGTTGCGCCGTCGCCATCAAGCCACCGGCGGCCATCATCACGAACATGAGATACATGACCCAGAAAATCGGCGAGCTCATCACCTGCTTGGGCGTGGCGTTGTAGACCGCGGACTTCAATGCGCTCTTGGCAGTTGCCAGCAGGCTTGCCGGGGGCGCAAACAGCGCCATTCCGAGGAAGAAGACAATCAGTCCCTGTCCAAGGCCGAACCAGAGGAAGGTCGCTTCGTAGCCGCTGCTCTTGATCATGTGCGCGATCGGCACGACCGAGGCAGCGGAACCCGCGCCGAAACCCGCCGCGGTAATCCCGGCGGCCAGCCCCCGCCGGTTCGGGAACCATTTGAGCGCATTGCCCACGCACGTGCCGTACACGGCGCCGGCGCCAATGCCTCCAACCGCAGCCGCGAAGTAGAGCATCGGCAGGGAACCCGCCACCGAGTTCAGCACCCATGCAACCGCGCAAAGCAAACCGCCCACCACGACGACAGGACGCGGACCGTATTTATCGACCAGATACCCTTCGATTGGAACAAGCCACGTTTCAGTCACAACGAAAATCGTGAACGCTACCTGGATGGCCGCGCGGCCCCAGTGGTGCTTTTCATCGATCGGATTTACAAACAGCGTCCAGCCGTACTGCATGTTCGCGATCATGGCCATGCAGATCACGCCGAACACGAGTTGCACCCACGGCGATGCGAGGCGCGACTCTCCTACCGGGCGATTCGTTTCCATCACTGTCTCCTTGGCATTTGCTGCCTTGTATTCGGGACGCCGAACGACGTCTGCCTCATTGCCGTCTCAATTTCGAGGTGACAATGGGATACACAATATGTGATATATCAAGTAAGTCAAGTGAAAGAAACAACAGGGTTTTCACCAGATCGGGTTACTACCGAAAGAAATATGAAAGAAGTGATCACATATCCTCGGCTCTTTTCGATTGGCAAAAAAAAGCCCGCAGGCAAGCCTGACGGGCTGAGACGTGGTACGTGACATGGCGGTCCGCAACACGTAAGACCGTTATAGTCGAAAGCAAAAAGTAATGTAAGTTATTTTTGTTATTTAATTGAAAGGAATTCTGCGCAAAAATATGACGCGTGCAACAACGGCATTCAAGCGTTGAACAGGGTGCTTCGCGCCGCATTCATGATCGAGGAAATAGCTGGATGGCTGATGCGCCGCTCGATCGAGATCGCGAAGAACTCCTCAACAATAGTCTCGATGTGACCCATCACCACCAGCCCGTGTTCGCGTTTGAGTTGCGCCGCCAGAACCGTGGGCGCGAAAAGGACGCCGCGCCCTTCCCGTCCAAATGCAAGCGTAAGTGCGCTGTCATCGAATTCCCCGACAATTCGCGGCGATATTGCGTGAGACTTCAACCAATGATCGAGTTTCCTTCGCACGGCCGAGTCAGTTCCGGGCAGGAGCATTGGCATGTCGCCAAGCGAGGCCGGGTACGACCTGGCGCCGCGCGCCGCCAGCGCCTTGAGCGCAAAACAGCTCAACGTGGAACGGCCCAGCAAATGGTTGAACGCTTTCACGTTCACATCGGAAGGAATCGGCGCGTCGGCAATGATCAGGTCCAGCTTGTGGACCGCGAGTTGCGATAAAAGCCCGTGCAGCTTGCCTTCGTGGCAAATCAGCTTCAGCGAATCCGACAGGTTCAATGCGGGTTCCAATAACCTGTAGGCAACTGTCTTCGGCACCGAATCCGCCACGCCCACCCGTAGCTGCGTGCGCGCCGCTTCCCTTTCCTGCCTGACCGCGCCTTCCAGTTCCGCGCCAAGGGAAAAAATCTCGTCGGCGTAGTCGAGAGCGAGTTTGCCTGCGTCAGTCAGTTCGAGGTTGCGGCCGCTCTTCTTGAAGAGCTTTTTATCGAGCGTTTCTTCAAGCAGCTTGATCTGACCGCTGAGCGTTTGCGGCGTGATATGCAACTGCGCGCCCGCGCGCGCAATACCGCCGGCGTGAGCCGCCACCCAAAAATAATATAAATGCTTGAAGTTCATCTGGCCCTCGGCGGCATTGGCTGATACATCGGTTTTCTCGAAGTATCGATGTTGAAAATACGAATTTTACAATAACCTTACTTACAGTACATTGAGGCTTCGTTAGCGTTCAAGACGAAGGAGCCACGAGTATGAAATGTCCCACGTGCAAGAGCCCCGACCTGTTGATGACAGACCGTCAGGGCGTTGAAATCGACTACTGCCCGACGTGTCGCGGGGTATGGCTGGATCGGGGCGAACTCGACAAGCTGATCGAGCGCGCCGCGGGAGATAACAACGTGCAGGGCGCTGCGCTGCAAACGGCTACGGCATCGACGAATGCCGGATTCGAACGCAGGCGGGACGAACGCAGCCGCTTCGAGGACGACGACAGGCGCGAGCGCGATTACCACGACCGTCGTCATCCGTATAAAAAGAAGAAGTCGATGCTTGGAGAACTGTTCGACTTCGGCTAGGCATCCATGTATTGAAGCTTCGGATTTATCGATCAATCAATCGCGGCCGTTCGCTGAACGCCCGACTATTCAACGAGGTCCTGCATGACAACCGTTGCACAATTACTCAGTTCGAAACCGAACCAGTCGTTTCACACCATAGAAGCCACGGCTAGTGTTTTCGAGGCCATCAAGCTGATGGCCCACAAGCAGATCGGCGCGCTGGTGGTGACCTCGGGTGACAGGATCACCGGCATCTTCACCGAGCGCGATTATGCGCGCAAGATCGTGCTGCTCGATCGCTCGTCGAGGGACACGCCGGTCGGCGATGTCATGTCGAAAGCGGTGCGATATGTTCGCCTCAACCAGACGACCGATCATTGCATGACGCTGATGACGGACAACCGCATACGCCATCTTCCGGTTATCGACGGTGGATTGCTGATCGGCATGGTGTCGATAGGCGACCTGGTCAAGAACCTGATTGCCGAACAGCAATTCACGATTCATCAACTGGAGCACTATATTCGCGGGAACAGCCATGCAGATGTGGCGGAAGTCGAGGCGCGGTAGTTCACGTGGAACCAGTCCAACTTGTGAGCGAGGCAAACAGCATGAGGCGTGCGAACCAACTGGAAACTCACCTTGAACGGTACACGCATTCGGACCGCTTCCGAAAACTGTTCTCAGCCAAACTGGACATGACGATCAAGCGGGCACGGATCACGACCCGGCTGGTTGCGTCGTATGTGGGCGTGAAGGAGCACGAAGTCAACTTCTGGCGGGCTGGAATCACGCTGCCGGGCAGTGGGCAATGCCGGCGTCTTTCGAGGCTTCTGCGGGTCGATCTGGCGTGGCTCTGCGCGGCCCCTGAAAACAGGGCCGTTGCCTGAATGCGATCCGGAAAACAAAACGGGCGATACGTATCGCCCGTTCTTCCACAGCTACGCAATGAAGCCTAGCGAACCTTCCCCTCCTTCCACGCCGAAAGCAGCTGGTCGTACTTGACCGTCTCGCCCTTCGGACGCTCATTCGCGAGCTTCTTCCACGGTGCGTGCTGATCGGACAGCCACTTCGCGGGATCGCTTTCCGGATTCAACTGCGGCGCGCATACCTTCATCCCTGCACGCTGCAACCGTCCGAGCACCTGATCCATCTCTTTCGCGAGGTTGTCCATGGCGGCTTGCGGCGCCTTTTCTCCGGCCACGGCCGTCGCCACGTTCTTCCACCACAGTTGCGCCATCTTCGGATAATCCGGCACGTTATTACCGGTCGGCGTCCACGCCACCCGCGCCGGACTGCGATAGAACTCGATCAAACCACCATACTTGTCCGCGTTCTTCGTGAAGTAGTCGCTGTGAATGTCCGAGTCGCGAATGAACGTAAGTCCGGTGATCGACTTCTTGAGCGACACCGTCTTCGAGGTCACGAACTGCGCATACAACCATGCTGCCGCGCGCTGGCTGGGCGGTGTCGACTTGAAGAACGTCCACGAGCCCACGTCCTGATAGCCGTTCTGCATGCCATCTTTCCAGTACGGGCCGTGCGGTGACGGCGCCATGCGCCACTTTGGCGTGCCGTCGGCGTTCGTCACATTGCCGGGCTTGAGCATGGATGCCGTGAATGCGCTGTACCAGAAGATCTGCTGTGCGATCCTGCCTTGCGCCGGGACCGGTCCCGCCTCGTTGAACGTCATGCCAGACGCTTCCGGCGGTGCATATTTCTTCAGCCACTCAATGTACTTCGTCGTCGCATATACGGCAGCCGGACTGTTCGTGCCGCCGCCCCGCGACACAGACGCGCCCACCGCATGGCAACCGTCGGGCGTCACGCGAATACCCCACTCGTCGACGGGCAAGCCGTTCGGAATGCCCTTGTCCGCTTCGCCTGCCATGGAAAGCCACGCGTCGGTGAATCGCCAGCCAAGCGACGGGTCCTTCTTGCCGTAATCCATGTGCCCGTACACCTTCGCGCCATCGATCGTCTTCACGTCGTTGGTAAAGAATTCGGCGATATCCTCATAGGCGGTCCAGTTCACCGGCACGCCCAGGTCATAGCCATACTTCGCCTTGAACTTGTCCTGCAAGTCCTTGCGCGCAAACCAGTCCGCGCGGAACCAGTAAAGATTGGCGAACTGCTGGTCCGGCAACTGATACAGCTTTTTGTCGGGCGCGGTCGTGAAACTCGTTCCTATGAAATCCTTGATGTCGAGCCCCGGATTCGTGTATGCCTTGCCTTCGCCCTGCATGTAATCCGACAGCGGCACGATCACACCATAGCGATAATGCGTGCCGATCAGATCGGAGTCCGAGATCCAGCCGTCGTAGATGCTCTGGCCGGATTGCATCGAAGTCTGCAGTTTCTCGACAACGTCGCCTTCCTGAATGATGTCGTGCTTCACCGAGATACCCGTGATCTCGGTGAAGGCTTTTGCGAGCGTCTTCGATTCATACATGTGCGTGTCGAGCGTTTCCGACACCACGTGCACTTCCTTTACCCCTTGCGACTTCAGCGTGGCGGCTGTGTCGATGAACCATTTCATCTCGTCGGCCTGCTGCTGCTTCGAAAGCGTGCTTGGCTGGAATTCGCTGTCGATCCATTTCTGCGCTTCGGGCGCGCCAGCCAGCGCCAACGGGCTAGCGAAGAGTGCGCCAACTGCGAGCGCGACGATCCGTCTCCTGTGTTGCATGATGTTCTCCTCCGTCTCCCCCTGGATCATCTGCCGGTCCTCGCTCGGGGTAACCGCTGAACCGGTGCTTCTGTATTTGCTATGGATTCCTTATCCTTTCCACATGATCAGAACAAGCACGAGCATGGATACCGCAAAACCCGGCCATGCATTCGCGTTCTCCGCGCTGATGCCAATCCACGCCAGATTGATATATGCGGCGCTCAGCAAGCCGATGAACAGCCGGTCGCCCCGCGTGGTCGCAATGGGGAGAAAACCTTTGTGTTCCGAAGTCGGCGAGCGGATTTCCCACACGGTCATGCCGGCGAGCATGAGCACGATGCAGCCAAAGAAGATCGCCACTTCGGGCGTCCAGTACATCCACGTGATCATCAGACTCTCCCCATCGCAAAGCCCTTCGCGATGTAGTTGCGCACGAAGTAGATGACGAGCGCGCCGGGCACGATAGTCAGTACGCCGGCCGCCGAGAGCACGCCCCAATCCATGCCCGCGGCGGACACCGTGCGCGTCATCACGGCGGCGATCGGCTTGGCGTTGACCGATGTCAGCGTGCGTGCAAGCAGCAACTCGACCCAACTGAACATGAAGCAGAAAAATGCCGTGACGCCCACGCCCGACTTGATCAGCGGCAGGAAGATCTTCACGAAGAACGAAGGAAACGTATAGCCGTCGATATACGCGGTTTCATCGATTTCACGCGATACCCCCGACATGAAACCTTCCAGGATCCATACCGCAAGCGGCACGTTGAAGAGCATGTGCGCGAGCGCCACCGCAATGTACGTGTCCATCAATCCCACGCTCGAGTAAAGCTGGAAGAATGGCAGCAGAAACACGGCGGGCGGCGTCATGCGGTTGGTAAGCAACCAGAAGAACATGTGCTTGTCGCCGAGGAAGCGGTATCGCGAGAACGCGTAGGCCGCCGGCAACGCAACGAGCACGGACATGACCGTGTTCATCAGCACGTAGATGATCGAGTTGATGTAACCCCAGTACCAGGACGGATCCGTGAAGATCACCTTGTAGTTGTCGAGCGTCAGGTGCTGCGGAAACGTGGAGAACGACGCAAGCGTTTCCTCGTTCGTGCGCAGCGAGATGGACAGCATCCAGTAGAGTGGAACCAGCGCGAACACGATGTAGATGACAAGCGTGACGGTGCGCATCCAGCGGCGGTCACGACGCATGATCGTCTCCGGTTGTGACGGGGCCGCCCTTGCCCACGCGCTCCATCCAGTTGTAGAGGATGAAACACAGCAGCAGGATGATCAGGAAGTAGATCAGCGAAAACGCCGCGGCGGGCCCAAGATCGAACTGGCCCACGGCCTTCTGCGTGAGGTACTGGCTCAGGAACGTTGTCGAGTCGCCAGGACCACCGCCCGTCAGGACGAACGGTTCGGTATAGATCATGAAGCTGTCCATGAAACGAAGCAGCACCGCGATCATCAGCACGCCGCGCATCTTCGGTAGTTCGATGTACCGGAACACCGCAAAGCGGCTTGCGCCATCTATTTCAGCGGCTTGGTAGAACGCGTCGGGAATCGCGCGCAAGCCCGCATAGCAAAGCAGCGCGACAAGCGGCGTCCAGTGCCAGATGTCCATGACGAGCACCGTCACCCACGCCGCCGCCGGACTTGCGGTGTAGTTGTAGTCGATACCGAAATCATTGAGCCAGTAGCCGAGCAAGCCGATATCCGGCCGCGCGAAAATCTGCCAGATCGTACCTACGACGTTCCATGGAATGAGCAGCGGCATCGCAAGCACGACAAGCGCCGCGGACGCTCGCCAGCCTGACGCAGGCATGGCAAGCGCAAGCCCCACGCCCAGCGGAATTTCAAACAGCAGCACGCAAAGCGAAAAGATCATCTGACGGCCAAGCGCGCCGCGCAGGTCTTCGTCGTTCATGATGCTGCGGAACCATTCTGTTCCAACGAACACATGCTGCGTCGGGCTGATGATGTCCTGTACCGAATAGTTCACCACGGTCATCAGCGGCAATATCGCGGAAAATGCGACGCAGATGAAAACGGGCACGACCAGCAGCCAGGCCTTCTGGTTGACGGGTTTGTTCATCGTCCGATCCTCTCGTCATTGCTGAAGAACACGGTTTCCGGCGCCGCCAGTTTCAGCCAGACCGGTCCTTCGGCGAGCATGGTGTGCGGGTCGGCTTTCGCCTTGATGACCTGGCCCTCGCACTGCGCCGTGACAAGCTGATAATTGCCAAGACTCTGCGCGTGCAACAGGTGCGCCCTGACCGCGCCGGACTCCTGATGATCCGAAAGACGCACGAATTCCGGACGGAGACCGAGCGTGAGTGTGCCGCTGGCCGCCTTCAAGGTGGCGAGCGTTTCCGGGTCGACCTGAAGATGCTGCTTGCCGATTTTCACGCCCTCGGAATCGAGTGCGACCGGGCACAGGTTCATCCCCGGACTGCCGATGAAGTACCCAACAAACGCATGATCCGGATGCAGGAAAAGCGCTTCGGGTCCGCCTTTCTGCACCACGCGGCCGTTGGTCATCACGACCACTTCATCGGCGAAGGTAAGTGCTTCCACCTGGTCGTGCGTGACGTAGATCAGCGTGAGCTTCAGTTGCTGATGGATCTTCTTGAGTTGCCGCCTCAGCATCCATTTCATGTGGGGGTCGATGACGGTCAACGGTTCATCGAAGAGAATCGCCGCGACGTCCTTGCGCACCAGGCCGCGTCCCAGCGATATCTTCTGTTTCGCGTCCGCCGACAGGTTGCTCGCCTTGCGCCCGAGTTCGCGCGTCATGTCCAGAATCTCGGCGACTTCATGCACGCGCGCCTTCACTTCCGGCGCCGCGATCCCGCGATTGCGCAGCGGGAACGCGAGGTTATCGAAGACGCTCATGGTGTCGTAGATCACCGGAAACTGGAACACCTGCGCAATGTTGCGCTCGCGTGCGCCGAGCGCGGTGACGTCGCGGCCATCGAACAACACCCGGCCTTCCGATGGATTCACGAGGCCCGAGACAATGTTGAGCAGCGTGGACTTGCCACATCCCGAAGGTCCGAGCAGCGCGTACGCGCCGCCATCTTCCCAGACCATCGACATGGGTTGCAGCGCATAGTCATCCAGACTCGCGGGATCCGGCCGGTACGCGTGCGCGAGGTCCTTGAACTCAATACGAGCCATGACTCGCCTCCGGACCGGACACGCGTCTGGCGTCCGCGCCAAATACAAACAACTCGTTCGGATCGACGAACACATCCAGCGACGTACCCAGCCCGATCTGATGCACACCCTGCAGTTGCGCCACGAGATCGACCCCGCCTTGCTGCGTGCGCACATGGAGGTAAGTCTCAGAACCGCTCAGTTCGGCAAGTTCGAGACGGCACGGCACTGCGATGGATTCGGGCGTGCGCGGCGCGAGCCGCAAGTGCCCCGGACGAATGCCGATGCGGCACTGGCCCGTCTGGTTATCCGCGCGTCGCAGTCTTACGTCGATACCCATTGGCAAATGCGCCACGCCGTCCGCGCTCACGTCGCTTGCGAGCATGTTCATTGGCGGATCGTTGAAGACGGCGGCGACGTCGACCGTGGCGGGGGCGTTGTACACGTCGAGCGTGCGGCCCGTCTGAAGCACGCGGCCTTTGTCGACCACTGTGGTGTAGCCGCCGAGCAGCAACGCTTCCAGCGGATCGGTGGTCGCATACACCACGGTGGTCTTGCCGTCGGCGAAGAGCGTGGTGAGTTCGGCACGCAACTCTTCGCGCAACTTGTAGTCGAGGTTCACGAGCGGTTCGTCGAGCAATACGAGCGATGAGCGCTTGACGAGCGCACGCGCCAGCGCGCAGCGCTGCTGCTGGCCACCCGAGAGTTCGCCGGGCCGACGCTGCAGCAAGTGATCGATATGAAGCTTCGCTGCAACTTCGCCCACGCGCTGCTCGATCTGCGCGGCATCGATTTTCTGCAACTTGAGCGGCGACGCAATGTTGTCGTGCACGCTCATCGCGGGATAGTTGATGAACTGCTGGTAGACCATCGCGAGGTTGCGCTCGCGTACGCCCACGCCCGTCACATCGCGGCCATCGACCAGAACTCGCCCTGTGGCCGGACGATCCAGGCCGGCCATGACGCGCATCAGCGTAGTCTTGCCCGCCTGCGTGGGACCCAGCAGCACGTTGATCGCGCCGGGCGTGAGACGCAGGTCCACGTTGTACAGATGTGTCTGGCCACCCGATAACACGGTGACCTGCTCCAGTTCCAAAACCAAGTTGCTCTCCTCTTCGTCAATGCTTTTTCTTGTCGGATGCAGGTCAGAAGCGCCGATGACCCAGACCTTTCTGGTTTTCAAAAAGGAAACCAAAGCAACAACTCGCATGTTCCTTTTTGTTCGTTTACGTTGAAATCGGGGTTAACCATACAAATTATTACCAATCACCCGACTAACGTATAACCTGAGCATCGATTCAGAAAGGATAGCGAGGATTATTGAAGGCTGATGCTCAGTTCCAACGAAATATTCGTCGGGGAGGAGACTTGTGGAATGCGCGTGCAGAGGGTTGCGGCGGATTGTTTGATTGGGGGAATAAATGGACGCCGACGCGCTGGGGTTCGCTGCCCTGAAACACGCCTTGTCATATGACAAGGCGCGGCCCGTCTCAGCTCGCGCCCAGGTACGCCGCTCTGACCGAGGGATCGTTCTTCAGTTGTTCCGCGGGTCCGTGCGCCGCGACACGCCCGTTTTCAAGCACATACCCATAGTCGGCCACGTTCAGCGCGGCGGCGGCAAACTGCTCGACAAGCAGCATGGTCACGCCTTCATCCTTGAGTCTCGCGATGATCCGGAACACCTCTTCCACAAGGATTGGCGCCAGACCCATCGACGGCTCATCGAGCAGCACGAGATCCGGGTTGAGCATGACGGCGCGCGCCATGGCGAGCATTTGCTGCTCGCCGCCGGACAGCGTCCCGGCAAGCTGGTGACGCCGCTCTTTCAAGCGCGGAAACAGTTCGATGGCGCGCTCGAGGTCCGCGCTGACATCGCCACGCGGGCGCGCCCACGTGAGCCGTGGAAATGCACCGAGGATCAGGTTGTCCGTCACCGACATGGTCGCGAACACCCGGCGTCCTTCGGGTGAGTGCGCCAGGCCCAGGCGCGCGATCCGGTGCGAATCCATTGCGTCGATGCGCTTCGACTGCGCACCCTCGCCCATTGTGATCTCGCCCGACGTGGGACGGATCATGCCGGAGATCGCGCGCATGGTCGTTGTCTTGCCAGCGCCGTTCGAACCAATCAGCGTGACGACCGACGCCTTCGGCACATCCATGGAAATGCCGTGCAGTACCTTGACCTTGCCGTAGCCCGCATGCAGGTTTCTTATCGATAACATCGCGTCTGCCTTATACGTGCGTGGCGGCCTGGCCGCCGAGATACGCTTCGATCACGCGCTCATCGGCCTGGATTTCGGCCGGTCGCCCCTCCGCGATCTTCTGCCCGAAATCCAGCACCGAAACCGTGTCGCACACGCTCATCACCACGTCCATGTGATGCTCGATCAGGATCAGCGTAATGCCGTGCGCGCGCACCTTGCGGATGATCGCAACGAGTTCCTTGATGTCGGGTGCGGTGAGGCCGGCGGCCGGTTCGTCGAGCAGCAGGAGTTGCGGATCGAGCGCCAGTGCGCGGGCAATTTCGAGCAGCCGCTGCTTGCCGTAAGGCAGGTTGCGCGCTTCCTCCGATGCCACCGCCGCAAGCCCGACAAAACGCAGCATGCTGAATGCGCGCTCGCGCGCCGCATGTTCTTCGCGCCGATAACGCGGCGTCATCAGGCCGACATCGGCGAGGTTCGCCCTGAACGTGTGGTGCAATCCGACCAGCACGTTTTCCAGCGCCGTCATCTCGCCGAACAACTGCACGTTCTGGAACGTACGCGCAATGCCCGATAACGCAATCTTCGACGACGTCCTTCCCGCAATCGATTCACCGTCGTATTCAATGGAACCCGCCGTTGGCACATAGATGCCCGTGAGCACGTTCATCATCGTGCTCTTGCCTGAACCATTGGGGCCGATCAAGCCATGGATGGAACCGCGACGCACGCTCAGGTTCACGTTGTTGAGCGCTTTCAGGCCGCTGAACTGCATCAGGATGCCGCGCAGGTCGATGATGTTCCCCGTGTCTTCGCCGCGAACGGCGATCACCGCGTCATGACCCTCGCCGGAAAGCTCATCTGCCTTGATCGTGACCGGCCGGCGCCTGCCGTGCAGCACGATCTTGCGCACGAAACCCACCACGCCGTCCTGCAGGTAGTAGACCACCAGCAAGATCATCAGCCCGAAGATCGTCAGCCGCCAGTCAGTGAGCGCATCGATCCAGAACGAAAAAATCGCGAGACCGGCCGTTCCCGCGACGGGAATCAACACCTTCCGCAGCGTGGTGACCTTGCGCGCCAATGCGACCGCCGCGCCCACGGCAACGACCACGGCCAGCGCGGTCGCGACACTGCGAAACATGGCGATATCGTCAAGCAGCTTGGGCAGCAACACAATGATCGTGGACCCGAGCATGGCACCCGTGCGCGTCTTGCGGCCACCCATGATGATGGCAAGCAGGAACAGGATGGTGAGCTCGAAGTTATATGTGTTGGGCGAGATATATTGTTCGGAATACGAATAAAGACAACCTGCAAGTCCCGCGAAGCCGGCGCTTATCACGAACGCATAAACCTTGTACCTGTACACAGACACACCCATGCAGTCCGACGCGATAGGCGAGTCGCGCAGCGCCTCGAACGCACGGCCCAGATGCGACTTCAGGATGCGATGCACCACGATCATCGATATGACCAGCAGCACGGCAACAAGCCAGTAGAAACCGTCCTCGCTCATGCTTTGGCCGGCGAAAACAGGCTTGGGAATCTTGAGTCCCATTGGACCATTGGTCAGGAAATCCATCTCGTTGATCAGGATCTGGATGATCGTGCCAAACGCGAGCGTGACCATTGCAAGGTATGGCCCGGACACGCGCAAGGCAGGCAGTGCGAGGATCGCGCCGAAGCCGGCGGTGACCAGGATTGCGAGCGGCGTGGTCACGTAGAACGGCATTCCGAGCTTGATGAACAACACGCCCGCCGTATATGCGCCCACGCCGAACAACCCGGCGTGACCCAAGGAAACCTGCCCCGTGTAACCCACTACGATATCGAGCCCGAACAACAGGATCGCGTAGATCATGATGGTTTCGACAAGGTGAATATAGTAAGGATTGCCTGACGCTATGGGGAAGATCGCGAGCGCGGCAAGACCGAGCACGGCTGCCGCGAGTTTGACTGGCTTGACGGATTTCATTACGGTCCTCACACCTTCTTGATCGCGGTCTTGCCGAACAGCCCGGCCGGCTTGAGCGCCAGCACGATCAGCAGCAGCACGAGGCCCGGCACGTCCTTATAGCCGGTCGAAAGATAAAAACCGGTCGTGGTTTCGGCAATGCCGAGGATCATCCCGCCCACGATGATCCCCATGCCGCTCGACAATCCGCCGATGATCGCGACCGCGAACGCCTTCAATCCGAGCACGGCGCCCATGGTCGCGCCCGTCAGCGTGAGCGGCGCGACCAGCACGCCCGCGAACGCAGCGGTCAGCGACGACAGCGCGTACGAAAACGTGATCACGAGCCCTGTGTTGATGCCCATCAGCGCGGCGGCGTCGCGATCGTTCGCAGTGGCGACCACGGCCTTGCCGAAGATCGTCTTGCGGTTGAAGAACTCGACCGCGAGCATCATCAGCAGCGCGCCGCCTACGACCAGCAGTTCCATCGGCAGGATGTTCGCGCCAAGGACCTTGATCGGCGCCTCCGGCAATGGCGACGGAAAACGCAGGTCGTCGCGTCCCCAGACATTCTCCGCGACGTTCTTGAAGATGATGCCAAGCGCGATGGTCGACATGATCCAGCCGAACTCCGACTTGATCCTGATCGCCGGCCGCACGCCAATGCGCTCGACCAGCGCACCTTGCGCGAGGCCGAAAACGCAGACCATCGGAATCATCAGCCAGTAGTTCACCCCGGCCGAAACGAGCGTCAGGCCGACCAGCGCGCCGAGCATCAGCGCATCGCCCTGGCCGAAATTAAGCGTGCCCGATGTGGCGAACGTCAGTTGGTAACCGAACGCGATCACGGCGTAGATCATGCCGAGCGCGACGCCGCTGTAGACAAGCTGAAGAAGGATGGCCATGTGTTGCGCCTTGATGTCGAAGGTGGCTGGAGGCCAGACAAGGGCCGGACGCGTCCGGAGCTTTGCGCACAAGCAAAGCCGCGCCCGCCGTCAGGCGGGCGCGGGAGCATTTCCGATGGCAAACTCAGTTCGCGGCGGTCGTCGTCTGCTTCGTGCGCAGCTCGCCACCGCCTTTCTTGTCGGCGTCGTAGGCAAACACCACGCGTCCGCCCTTCACTTCGCCCACGACAGGCACGTTGGCGCTGATCGCCTCGTGATCGTCCTTCGTGAAAGGCTTGTCGTAGACCATTACAACGCCCTCGACCTTCTTGTTCAGCCCTTCCAGCGCGGCCTTGACTTTCGGGCCATCGGTCGATCCGGCCTGCGTGATCGCGGCGGCGAGCAGGTAGACGGAGTCATAACCCTGGGCTGCGGAAACCGGCGAATCGATCCGGTTGTTCTTGGGCTTGAACTCGGCCAGATAGGCATCGATAAACGCCTTGCGCTTCGGCGTGTTCGCTTCCTGAATGAAGGTCTGCGGCATGCGCGCGCCTTCGCCGTTGGCCCCGGCATTGTCGATGTAATTGGCCATCGAAAGCGTCCAGCTTCCAATCAGCGGCACCTTCCAGCCGAGCTTGGCCATGCCGTTGGCGATCTGCGCGAGCTCGGGTCCAATGCCATAAGTCAGCACCGCCTCGGCGCCGGCTTCCTTCGCCTTCAGCAACTGGGCCGTCATGTCCACGTCCTTGATGTTGAACTTCTCGGTCGCGACCGGCTTGACGCCCTTCGCAGCAAGCGCCTTCTCCAGATCCTCGCGGCCGAGCTGGCCATAGTTGGTCGAATCAGCAAGAATCGCGACCTTCTTGAAGCCACGCTTGGTGATGGCTTCCTCCACGATCATCGGCGCCTGGATCCTGTCCGCGGCAGCATTGCGAAAGACATAGTTTTCAGGCTGATCGGCGAACTGCCGGGTGATGATGGAACCCGTTGCAACGTTATTGAAGACCGGGATCTTGCTTTCCTGGAAGAAGCGTTGCGACGCGAGCGCAACGCCCGTGTTGATGTATCCCACCACCGCCACGACCTTTTCCTTGTTGATCAACTCCTGCGCGATCTGGACGCCGCGCTCGTTCTTCGCTTCGTCGTCGCGTTCAACGAGGACTAGCGGGCGGCCCAGCACGCCACCCGACTTGTTGATCTCGGCGGTGGCAAGGCGCACGCCGTCACGCATGCTGACGCCCATCGACGAAGAACCGCCTGTGAAAGGTCCGTCGACGCCGATCTTGATCGGATCGGCGGCATACGAAGTCGATGCAAACGCGAACGTTGCAAGAGCAATGCAGGTCAGTCGGGCAAACATGGCGGTCTCCGTTATGGTTGTGCTTTGAATAGAAGCTTTCTGAGTGTAGGAAATGTAAGATTTATTCAATATGCGGAGTTTCCCGGGGCGGGTTTTGGCGCATGAGACGCATACCCCATGCGTTTCCCAGCGCATTGACGCAGTGTCGCTGCGCCGTGTTCTCTGACATAATGAGCCGCTTTCCGATTGCCACTTTTCGCCATTCAACGCCACTCCTTGCCACACAATCAGCGTGGCGTTTTCCAACTCTCCTTTCTTCCGATGCAGCCTTTCATCGTTCTGCTCGTGCTGTTTTCCGCGTTATTGCATGCAACGTGGAACGCCTTCCTCCATACCAGCGAGGACCGCGTCTGGCAGTTCGGCATGATGTCGTTTCCGTACATAGTGTGCTCGGCGATCGCGCTGCTCTTCGTACCGGCGCCGGCGCGCGGAAGCTGGCCCTACATCGGGGCATCGGCGGTATTTCAGTTCGGCTACTGCGTGGCGCTCGCGAAAGCCTATAAAGCAGGCGACTTCGGGCAGATCTATCCCATTGCGCGAGGCCTTTCGCCGCTGCTCGTCTTCGCGGGCGCATTCATTTTCGCGGGCGAACATCTCCGGCCGCTGGCGCTGGCAGGCGTGGCACTGGTTTCCGCAGGCATCGTTTCACTCGCGTTCCGCAAGCGCCGCTTCGCCACCGCAAGCGTGCCCGCCGCGCTCGTGACAGGCGCGTTCATCTCGGCTTACACAATCGTGGATGGCATGGGCGTGCGGGTCGCCGGCAGCGGCTTCGCCTACATTGCGTGGGTATATCTTCTGTTCAACGTGCCGTTTGCAGCGTTCGCGCTGTATCGATACGGCGGCCCGCGCCGATTGTTCTCAAGCGATGCACGCCGTTCGCTGCAAGGCATGGCGGGTGGCGCGATTGCAATGGTCGCGTACGGAATCGTGGTCATCGCGTTTCGCTACCTGCCCATTGCCATGGTCTCGGCGTTGCGCGAACTCAGCTCTATCTTTGCAGTGCTGATCGGATGGATATTCATGAGCGAAAAGCTGACCGCGCGGCGCATTGCGGCGTGTGCGCTTGTTACAGCGGGCGCGGTCCTGATCAGGATTTGATTTATTTGGCGACTGGGGTCACCTGAACCGCCGTCGCCGAAATATAGACCGCGTGAACGCTGTCCCCGACCTTGAATTTCTTGGCGGCCAGTTCAGGTGTCAGACCAAAGGTCTCGGTTCGCCACGGACCTCGCAGGGTAATCGTTTTCTTCTTAGGATCAATACGCTGTACTGTTGCGATAATATCGACTTCCTTCGCCGCGCCGAAACCCGATGCGTCAGAAGCAGGCGCAAAAGCAGTCGTATCCACGCGTTTTCTCAATCCGTCATCTTTATTTTGCGGTTTTACCGCATCCAGCAATAACGCCTCTTTTATCAGCACATCCACGCGATCGCCTATTTTAAGCGTATCGAAATTCGTCACCTGCTTGCCGATCGACACCGGTATTACGCGCCCTTTGGTCCCTTTGAGCGACAAGGTTCGCGTGCTGGCGTCGATACCGACGATTTGCGCCTGCAAATGACGCGGTTCGGAAGCCAGTGCGGTTTTGATTGCATCACTGGAAAGCGGGTCACTGGTTTGTGCATTGGCTTGCGCCGTCATGGTCAAACACGTCAGCAATACTGCCAAAGTCCATTTTGCGTTCATGCAATTCTCCGGGCGAATGGAATTAAAATCACGTATTGAATCAATACAGTCAATTGAATCAGACACGCAAACGCATTAATGCGCTGACGATATTTATACCGTGCGCAACACAGCGTTGTCCATGAAACAGGGAGAAAGGCCGATTAATTACTGATTATCGTGAAATCGACTTTTTAATTAAAAAATCCGGTTTAATCCGATATCGGGAATTATGGGAAAGGATATCGACGCGAAGTCATCAATCCTTTCCTTTGCAAGTCGTTTGTGCGCTGGCAAATACGTCAGGCGGAACGGGCGCTGCTCAGAAGGCGAAGGAGCGTGATTTCGGACGGTGCGGCAATCCGGATCGGCGGCCCCCAGTAACCTGTCCCGCGGCTTGTGTAGACCCACAAATCATTGAGTTTTTCAAGACCGGCAACGAATGGCTGCTGAAGCCGCACGAAGAAATTCCACGGCAGAAACTGGCCGCCATGTGTGTGGCCGGACAATTGCAGCGTAAAACCTGCCTTCGACGCCGCCGGCGCGCTGCGCGGCTGATGCGCGAGGAGCAGACGGAACATGATGTCGGCTGGCGCGCCGAGCATCGCCTTGGCCGGATCGCTTTTATGCGCAGGATCGAAACTGCCCGCGCCGTAATCGGTCACGCCAGCCACGACGGCGCGTTCGCCGTCGTGATCCACCACCACGTGTTCGTTCAATAAAACGGTCAGTCCAAGGCGGCGAAATTCCGCGATCCACCGGTCGGCACCGGCGTAGTACTCGTGATTTCCGGTCACGAGGAACGCCCCATGGCGTGCCTTCAGGTCGGATAGCGGCTGCGTGTGCGCGGCAAGTTGCGGCACAGAACCGTCGACCACATCGCCCGTGACGGCAATCAAATCGGGCTTCAATGCGTTGACCGCGGCCACGATCTTTTCCACATAGTGACGCTTGATTGTCGGGCCAACATGGATATCGCTGATTTGCACGATGGTGAAGCCATGCAGGGCGGCAGGCAGGTTATCGATAGATACATCCACATTCTTGACCGCCGCGCGGCGGCGCGCGCTGTAAATGCCGAACAGCGTCACCAGCACGGCAAGCAATGGCACGCCGAGCGCACTCCACGCCTTGAAGCCGGGCCACGGATCGACAACATTTTCGCCGCTGCTCGCCAGATGCAGCACCAGCAGCACGACGTCGCGAAGAAACGTGAGCACGAGCAATGACGAGAAAAATCCCATCACCAGCAGTCCGGTCCACGCGAGCCGGTCGGACAGCGGCTGCTGCTCGATATTGCGCGCCATCATGCCAAGCGGGATCAACACGATGGATGCCGCCAACGCCAGCACCGCCAATATCTTGAGTGCAGGGCCCACGGGCGCCACGGGAATGAGGCGCATGCCGATATACACGTGAAACAGGATTCCGATGCCGATTACGCGGATAAAAAATGCGGAACGTCGCATATACCGCCTGGTAGAAAGTGAAGCCGGCCATAAGCCGGCGCAGGGCGCGCAACAACCACGCGGAGCCGCCGTGAAGATGCCTGAACGAGCACGCCACCCCAAAATGAGCCTACGCAAAATGGCATCCGATTCTACCGGTTCACCAAAAAGCCTGCCGATGCACCGGCCCGCTCGAATCCGGCACACCACAAGGGTTTTATCAACGCACGCACCAAGCGCCCGGCACGTGGCAAGTTCCGGCCATATGGTGTATTCGCGCAAAAAATAACCCGCCATGAGCGGGTTATTCCATTTGAACCGATTTCGTACGCCGCTTAAGGAGCCGACGCAGCCTTGGCCTTCGCTTCAGCCGACTTCTTCTCTGCGTTCTGGATGTTCTGCGGATAATTGGTCTGGTCGCCGCCCGGCTGATAGCCGTTCTTTTCCAAGTCCTTCAGTTCCGCATTCTTCTTGGCGCGGGCCGCCTTGCGGTCAGCCTTGCGTTGCGCCTTTTGCACCTGCTTCGGCGTGGAAGCGGCGGTGTCGGCCGTTTGTGCCATTGCGACCGGAGCAGTCAGTCCAGCAGTTGCCACTGATACGACGAGAGCCAATGCAGCCATGCGGATTTGGTACATAACGAGATTCTCCACGAGAAGCGGTTTATTTTTGGTGCGGCAGCGCCAACGGCGTCCACCGCCTTTGTCCTGCTGGAACTGCATGCTTCGCTGCGTGTCAGCGGACCCCGCGAGAGAATTGTAAGGCTCGTAAGCCTTATGCGTGGGCCGACAGATACGCGAACGTATATTAACCAACTCTTTTAAAAAGCGTGTAGCACAAACGTAAGATGCAAATCAGCACGCGTTTTTCAAACGAACTCTTTGCGCTTGCATGCCCCTGGCAACGTATGAGTCGGCGCTTATCCTGCGCATCACCATTCCGACCAAGCATGCAAACCGTCGGGAATTCTTTGCAAGGCCAAGCCAGTATTTGATCAATGCTAAAGCAAAGGATTTGTTTATTTGGTTTGTTATCCTTATAAAAATATGAGCTTGGACTTTTGAGTAAAAAAAATCCATTCGGCTTGCACCGGGTGGATTTTTTTGCGACGACGCTTGGTCGCAGAGGTACTTTGACTGCTGCTCCGCCGCGCTTCCTAAGAAGCTGAATCGACCGAAAGCGAACCGGACGATT
This sequence comes from Caballeronia sordidicola, assembly GCF_001544455.2. Classification (GTDB taxonomy): domain Bacteria; phylum Pseudomonadota; class Gammaproteobacteria; order Burkholderiales; family Burkholderiaceae; genus Caballeronia; species Caballeronia sordidicola. The sequence continues at coordinate 262,358 of NZ_FCOC02000004.1, read as the reverse complement.
CACCGTTGGTCATCCAGCGGGGATCTGGATGACCAACGAAGCTTGCATCATGGAGCCTTACTGCATGCCCCGCTATCGGAGGAATCCGACTGCTTACTGGAGGGCTTGGCCGTTAGCCAGCAAAGCGGGATTGACTGCATTGACAAGTACGCGCGTACCAGGCGCAACGGCGGCGACCGATCCGGGCGAGTTCGCTTGCACCGTCAATTCGGCTCCCAACGTGTCCTTGAGCGTCAAGGAACCACGCTGACTGTCCACGCTCGTCACCTGGGCGATAGTTTCATTGCCGTTTTGCGAGGGCACCGCGGCGAGCCTTGACGATTCAAGCACAGTGAGCCGAACGGGACGAGCGGTCGTGCCCACTACATTGGTGCCCGCCCTAAGCTTGTTAAGATCAGAGACACTTGCACCTACCTGGAACGATTCCGTGGCGCCCTGGGCGTTGATGACGGTCACGCGATGCATATTCGCGTCCACTGATTGCACTCTGCCACCGACGCGTACCATTACGGTGCCGTCGATCGACGCCGCAAATGCGCTTGTCGCCAGGACTAGGGACGCTGCCGCGATCATGGTTGCCTTGAGGGACTTTTTGTACTTCGATTTCATGTTGCTGCTCCTGCCGGACTATGATGGCTTGCTCGTGCGCCGTCCGGTATTCAATCGCACAAACTGTTCAATAACGTGACCCCAGTTTGTTTTTCGAGATGAGCGCTGTCAATTGATTCGGGGTATTTTTAGGTATTCTCCTATTCACGATCATCGTTTTTTAACTCCTTTAAAATAGTCAATTTCAAAGCGCGATGAACGGCATCACATTCGAGCGTCGTACACCGTTGCAATCACGCCCCGCGTACTTATTTGGGATGACGCAGTCCATTACAATACGCGCCTGCAATCTTTGCCCGGCATCGGGCGCTGGGGAACTACCATGTCTCTTCTCGACGTGGACACTATCGATTACGTCGGCGTGAACATCCTGTTCAAGGAAATGCCGAGCGAACCATGTTAAGCCTTTATTTTCAAGAGGTTGACACCATTTTTTCCATTATTTAGTACTACTAAAATACCAAACGACGTGACATAGAAAAACAAGCACTTACAGTGGCGTTTTGGATGAACTGCTGCGTGTGCTCGGGCAAGTTTGGGCGTGAGTTACACTTGAAATTTCAGGCTTCCATACATCACCGTTAAAAAATAATGAGACCATGAAAACCTCCGAGGTCATTCAACAAATCAAAGCAGCGGTTGACCAATGCGCTGAGGCAGGACAGACGGTAATTGCAGTACCCAACATGCAAACCTATATCGACGAAATTCTCGCGACCGCTTTAGAGCAAGAATCATTTCCCCCGCAAGTCACCGAGGCGCAAGCGCAGCATCAGCTGGAAGTATGGAAGACGCAGTTGTCTGCTCAGTCGGGAATGACCATAGAGATGTTTAAAGCGGTCATCGAGGCGGGTCAGACCGCATTGAAGTCGGCCATATTGCTAAACGGAGGTGCGGCGGTTGCCATGCTTGCATTTGTCGGAAATGCCGTAACCAAATTGGACGGTCCGCCATTGACCTCGATTTTGACGAAGGTGGGCGGCGCACTGTTTGTGTTCATGATTGGAGCCGGATCTGCGGGCACATCCACCGCTATGCGGTATTTGTCGCAGGCGGCCTATGGCAACGCGGTTCTACCTAACGCACCGCCCTATTGGCATAGATGGGGCTCCCGTATTCAATGGGTCTCAATCGCCTTGGGAGTTGCCTCATACGCGTCTTTTTTTGCCGGAGGTTGGATCGCTTTCAGGGCAATTGTAGTGCCATGATTTCCGTGGCTTATACTGTATATCCATACAGTATTTTTTAGGGACAGGGTTCCGTGTCCTATAAGCCACTTCCTCCCTTTGAAGCGCCCACATATGCAGAGCTGCGTCGGTTGTGGGCTGCGTATCCTGATAAACAGGTGCGGCGCTTGATCCTTGAGATTGAGCATCTGAGGCGCGTGATCGATCGAGCCGAGGGATACCGGGAAGTGATCAACAGGGCTTGGAAAGACGAAACCGGCAGTCAGCTGGTAGGGCTGCACTCACTGTACTTACTGTTGGCTGAGGCGCGAGGAAGGTCTGGACTTTAGGGGGCAAAACCACCTCCTGCGCCGCCTGACTCGAATAAGCGATTTCCGTGACTCGGCAACGAACGTTTCAGGTTTTGCAGATTCTGTTGCGCAAGACGTTGTCACGAAATTTCGGCCGACGCGTTATCGTTCTACCGTCCTTATTCGGCGATGGTGCGCTCAGGGATTGCCGAGCTCCCCGTTCGTAAAACCACGGGGCTTTTTGCTCTAACAAAGCACTGGCTGCTCTACAACAGAGTGTCAGTGTCGCCAGAGTCGACCTTTTTCCTTCGTGGCGGAATCGGTGCCGGCGCCGATGTCATCTCATGGGATGGGTAAAGGTTCAGGAACGAGCGGGCCTCATCCGTTGAGCGGCACGACAGCCAGTCGTCGTACTGTTCGGGCCGAAGGATCACCACAGACCGCTTTTCAGCGCCAGGTTTATGGAATCGGCGCATCAACGCGTGGTCGTCGGAATTCACGGTCAACATGGTGAACGACAGCGCCACGCCTTCCGGCTCTAGCCATTCACGCCATAGTCCAGCAATAGCGAGCGGCTCACCCGATGCCAAGCCAATGCGCCAGCGCACCGCAGAGCCGGTTTCGTAGCTCGGCTCATGAAAACTACGGCACGGAATCAAGCAAAGCTGTAGCTTCTTCCACGGTCCCGAAAAGCTTCGCTTCTCTCCCACCAATTCCGCACGGGCGTTCATGGTGTCAAACAACTTCACACCTGCCGGGATGTGCGCACGCGGGACCATGCCGAAGGTGGCTGGCTCTGTCAGGCAGTCGCCGGCATTCGCACGCAGGATCGGCGCGAGATAGTCCTTCCACGTTTCGACCGGGTAATCAAAATTCGGCTTCGGAAATTGGCTGAATGCCTCGAAGTCGATCTCGGCTGCCGGGTCGTAGTTTGCGCACATAAATCGCCTCCTTGCACCATCTTAGCGGAGAGGCCGTGTCAAGGTCGATCCTGGTCCATCCCATCGACGATTAAAGGCACGCCGTTTGCTCTGGTGCCGAAACTTTCGACATTCACCGGAGTTCGACCATGGATATGGGATGTGTGGCGTTTCAGGCTCATTTGGCAACGCTGCTTCGAGGCATGCCGCGCTGTACGACCGCGGAGCTTAATGAGCACACCATTGTGTTTTGGGATGGTCAGTGGGCAAAAGGTGCCGAACTACGAAACGATGGCAGTGGCGAGTCGTACGACAAATTCGACCTCGACGAACGTACGTGCAACCGCCTGCACGCCGACCTAGTAGCTTGGATGGAATCTCCGCGATACGGATTACGGTCTGATCTGGAAAAGTGGATTTACGAGTGAAGGCAACAGCGCCGAAGACAGCCTCGCGGCAACTTTTAAAGAAGATTGCGTCTTCTCGAATTCTGCGAGTAATCGGCTAGCTACCTCGAAACTGCGGTCGCCGCTAAAGCCGTATCTTGCGCACGCGACCCATTCTGCACCCGTAACAGCCCGAACAATTTCCGAATCGAGAGATCGCACGGCTCCAGACGGCAATTGCGCGTGGTCACGCAAGCCCCGGCTCAGTTCCTGCTCCCTCCATATTGCCCAAGGAGACTGACATGCAACTGCACTATGCTGAAATCGACGCAATCCTTACCTCGCTACTGCGCTCCCAGCCTCCCGGCACAATGGCGTTGCTTGCCGACTTTCTAGGTGCATATTGGGACGGCACGCGTGTCGTCTATTTTTTTCTGCACGAAGATGGAAGCGGCGCGCCTGATGACGAGTTTGAGCTTAGCGATTACCTGGTGGACAAGTGGGAGGAAGAGCTTCGCCACTGGTTTGCCGCGCCACGTTTTTCCATGCGACCAGAGCTAAACAAGTGGATTAAGTCAGACGCATAAGAAAAGTGTCGGACAACAACCAAGTCATAAAGACGATCGCGAACAGCGTCGCGCGGTCCCTTATGGGAAATCTCGGGGCCTAGACCATCGCTTGGGCGAGGTATCGCCTGAAAATCAGGCGCTTTTTGATGTCGCGATACACTGTACATCCATACAGTATATGTGGGTGCATCATGGAGGACGACGACGGTTCGAACGCGGCGGAGTTCTGGGCTGAGCGAACAGCGATATTGAGCGAGTGCATGGACGGCGCAGATGCCCAGCATTACGCCACGGTATTGACTAAACGCTGGTGTAGAAAGCATGGCTTCACCGAGCCAAAAGAAACGCGGTGGCGGCTATTTTCAACGCGAATAACCGGCGATGAGCCAACAGAACCCGGCGCCAGCGCACCTGATATTGTTCCCAACAAAGGCTGGTGGCGAGATTGAGTTGCCGAGAGGCAGGGAGACGGGCGATGGCATGCACGAGTGAAGATCTGCGCCGATACATCGAGATGTTCTTCGAGGACGAGTCGCACCACCACGAGGATATGCACGAGCTCGAGCACAGCAAAGCCCAAGCTCTGGAAGCCTTCGATGCTTTGGCAAAGCGGCAAGCGGATTTGCTGGCTCAAATTGGAGACTTAGAAGATCGCGCAGCTAAATCCGCCGCCCTGGTCGTGCAGGCAATCGATCTTATGCAAGCGCCAAAGAAGCGTTGATGATTACTTTGGCGCCGCCATCTTCCAGCCGCAGTGCTCAATCCCGACCTTTAGATTGTTCGTGATCTGATCGACCAAGCCGCGCGACATCACCTTCACATCGTTATCCGTCGGCGTTTCTGGCTTGAACCAGATGCACGAGTTATCCACGACCCGGATCGGTCCCGGAACTTCCTTGACCGGTGCCTGGATTGCTGCCGGCTGAACCGTGGAGCATGGCTGAGCAGATTGTCGCGAGCAGCGTCGTCGCTGAGAGCAGCTTGATCGTTTTCAACATTCGTTCTCTCCTGCGCGGCTGTGGCCGCAATCTTTGCCGCATCGGCGTCCGCCTGGACGTCGGCCGTCTTGCGCGCGTTGAGGTTATCGATCGCGACCTGTGCATTCGCGTTGGCCACATCGACCTTGGATTGCGCTTGTTCTTTGGTTTGCGCGACAGTCGTTTGCGCACCCTTTGTCTTAACCCAAGCGAACAAAACGCTGCCCGCGGCGACAAGAGCCGCGCCGATCGCGCCGATGTGAGCGACGATGAATCCAACGATGATCGTGATCATCTCCATGCTCCGATTAGAAAAAGACTGCGCTCGCGCGCGCGACGCGTGACCAGGCCTGCCATGACCTTGCCTGACGCAAGATTCCACTTTGGAAATTCGTTCGCCGCGCCGGCATAATCGCCGGCGTTTAGCAGCTTCAGCAGCGTCGAGGATTGGAGATTTCCGGAGCCGAGATTGAACGTGAAGTCCACGATCGCGGCTTTCTGTTGCGGCGAGAGCGGCACTTTGACCAGGCTATCGACGGCGGCGCCGAAGCGAAGCAGATCAGCGGTAAGGCGAGCATCGGCGCGTGCTTGCGTCCAGACCGTGCCCTTCAATGTTCGCGCCGGCGGTCGTGATGATGAACATCAATGGCTGCCGCCGAGCCCCCATGCCGGTCAACATGGTTTCGTAGAGCGCGGAACTGTCGTGCTCGTGATACTCGTCGACGATCGCGCATGATGGAGAGGATCCGTCACCCGCATTGCCAATTAGCGGCTTAAAGCGACTTCCATCGGCCGGCTTATTCAAATTCGAGGCGTTCACCTCGATTCCTGCCGCGTCAATCAGCAGTTGCGAACGCTTTACCATCAGCCGCGCGGGCCTGAAAACCTCCCACGCCTGCTTTTCCGTGGTCGCGCCGGCGTACACTTCCGCGCCGAATTCATCGTCCATCAGGAACATGCCGAGTCCGACGCCGGCCGCGATCACCGACTTGCCGTTCTTCCGGGGCACTTCCCAGTAGCTTTCACGGAAGCGCCGCTTCCCCGTGCGCTTGCTCAACCACCCAAATGTGACCATCAAGCCGAATATCTGCCACGGCTCGAGCGTCACGAGCTGACGTTTGAAGCCTCACTCGCCTTTCACGTGCGGCATCAGTTCGATCAGCGCGATCTTCCGTTCGGCTGCCGCCGCATCAAACTTCCACTTGAATTCTTTCTTCCGGCTCGCCGCGATGTCGTCGAGATGCCGCTGACACGCGAGCACGACAAGCCGACCGGCAGGTTTCTTCCCACGCACGACATCACGCGCGAACTGGAGCCCTCGCTCCACTCGCGAAATCGTTGTCGCCATCAGGTTTAGCCGCCGAGCAATGCGGCGAAAGGATTGCCGCTGTCTTTTTTCTTGCCGCCGGTCATGCTCTGGCGGCTGGATGGATCAAGCCCGAGCAGCGCGCCAAACGTCGCCATCTGCCGAGCCGCTTCATTCGCTACGGTCGCAGCCGGATTCTTCATCGGGCCGCCTTGCGCGCCTGCGACAACAATTCCGTTCCGGCTCATGTCCTCTTCTGCCAGCCGCAACCGCCCGTACGCCATGCAGAAGACTTCGAGGTTGTGCAGATCGGTCACCTGCATGATTTTGTTCGCGCATAGCGCGGGCGCTACGCGGTCCCACATCTCTGCCGCATACCCCAAAACCCAGACAGGACACTCGATATTCGTTGCGAGACCAAAGTTTGGCTCGTCTTTATTTAGCGCCCGCTTGCCAGGGTTGCCGATTTTGCCGTTGTAACTCTTACATGCGAAAACGTGTCGGGCGGAAAACCCGCTTTTCATTTTTCGCGGCGGTGAAAATTTGACGGAACGGTCGGTCCTAGCCGTAATAGCCATAGACTTAAGACCCCCCACCCAATAGTATCGTTTTATGTTGCAAAATCACAACATGAATGCACCTTTTTGGTGCTTCTCGCGTGGAACGCCCTCGAAACGTTGGTTTCACGCAACGTTTTACACTTTCCGCTCGCTTCCCGTCTTCGATTTGTGGCATGGCTTGCATATCGAATGCAAGTTGTCATCGTCATCGGTGCCGCCCTGCGACTTGGGCACTCGATGATCCACTTCCGTTGCGATAGTCACGCACCCGACCCGCTTGCAGACCTGACACAGTCCGCAGTCACGACGCAAGATGCGATCGCGGCGCTTCATCCATGCGTTGCCGTAGCCACGCTCGTGCCGGTTGCCGCGCACCGCATCAGGCTTCCACTTGATCTCTTCACTTGCATGCGCTGGGCAATAGGTCTTGCCACCAGGCACAAGAGCACTGCACCCGCGATGCTTGCACGGGCGCATCGGTCGGATAGCGACAGGAGGATGTGCCGAGCCAATGATCGTGAGCCGGATCGGCACGCCCGCGAGGATGTTGGCGATCTCCTGCTCGTTCGGCTGCCAGAACGAATGCATCGTCTGGGTTGCTGCATCACGATAGATCGGCAATGCACCACATTTGCCATCCTTCTCCTCGTCCCAATCGACGGGCGCACCGAACACAACGTTGCAATGCGCGGTGCGAATCGGCGCCATCATGGCTTAGGCTGTTGTCGGGTACAGCGCGCCGAGTGCGGCGTTCGTTGCGGCCTGCACTGCATCGACCGACAGCGATGCATCGATAGCCTTCAGCGTAAGCGCGATCTGCACTGCGGTGTTGATTTGGTTCACTGGCGTGGCTTGTGCGGCCGGCGCTGCTGCGGTAGCGGGTGTGCTCATGGCTTCCTCGATGGTGGATAAACGCGAAGACAACGCTTGATCAGCGCTGAATCGCGCCGTGAATTCTGCATTGAGCAAGGCGGTAGCGGCATCGACGCGCAACGCGATGTCATGCTCAATGGTCGATGCCTCGCCTTTGAACCACGAGACAACCTTCGCGATGATGGTTTTTAGGTTCATGATCCCTCGGGCGTAAACGGAAAAAGCCCACGCGGCTAACCGTGTGGGCTTTCTCTGGGCGCACCTCGCACCCGACCCCGTCAATATAGCGAAGGTTTTCGGGGTTTACAACGCCTTTTTGCAAAAATTAATTTTGCCCCTTCGCCACGGCCGGTGCGGCCAATTATTTTTTCGTCAACCGCGCCAACAGCGCCACCAGACGGCTGGGAGGCTCTCCTTTTTGGCAGTACGCATCGAATTCGTTATCGGCTAGATGTCGGCGCACTTCGTTCTCGTCGAGTGCCGTGAATGCAATTATCGCTATATGACTAGTCCGAGCGTCGGCGCGCATGTGTTGGGCTGCCTCAATTCCATTGCAGTCGGGCATAGAACTGTCCATGATTACCATATGCGGACCCCACGCGATCGCAACATCGACCGCCTGCCTCCCGCCGTATGCAGTTCGCAATTCCAAATTTTCGTACTGCAGGTACATGGCCAATGCATCCGCCGCGTCTACGTTATCGTCCACTACCAGCACGCGAAACTTATTCGCAGCCGATTCCACTGTCCGGCCGGTCCAAATCCTTGTACGCGCCGATTGCCATGTCATGCCGATACTCCACCAATTGTTGTCGCACACAAAAGCGCTCAGGTGAGGTTTGTCGAGCAATCTTGAGGCCCGTTATCTACATGCTCGCCGCGGACGGCCTCACAATGAGCCCTAGGCCACCTTGCCAATCATATGACCAATCCAATAAGGGATCCTGACGCTCCGGAATCGATTGCACACGACGTGGCCTTGATTGGAGCGGTTACCGCCATTCCGTCGATGCTTCGCGTGATTTGCAAAAACGCCGGCATGGGGTTTTCTGCTGTGGCACGCGTGACAGATTTGACATGGACAGCGTGTGCCGTAAACGACGAAATCGGTTTCGGGCTGCAGGCAGGCTCACAACTTGAATTACGCACGACGCTGTGTCATGAGTCGCGCAATCGGCGCGAACCGATCGTTATCGACAGTTTCAGTGAGGACGCGCATTACGCCGGGCATCCCACATCACAGATTTATGGGCTCGAAAGTTATATTTCAGTGCCGATCGTGCTCTCGACCGGTGAGTACTTTGGGAATCTATGCGCAATCGACTCAAAGCCCGCGCATCCGTCCGATGAACGAGTTGTCAAGATGATGGAGGCGTTTGCTGAAGTGATCGCCTTGCAGATTGAAAACGAAAACCGCGAACAAATGGCGCAGCGCTTGGCGGAGCGCCGAGAGCAAGATGCGCACCTCCGCGAACAATTCATCGCAGTCCTGGGCCACGATTTGCGCTCACCCTTAGCTGTTGTGAGCGCGACGGGCGAACTGCTCGCGCTTCGGAAAGCAGACGTGGATCTAGCAAAGTTTGGGGCACGGTTGCTAGGCGCCTCGCGCAGAATGAGTGCACTTATCAACGACGTGCTGGATTTCGCGAGAGGAAGGTTGGGAGCCGGTATTGAGGCGGATATTAAGCCAGACTCAGTCCTGGAAACCGAGTTGCGCGAGGTCGTGAGCGAAGTGCAAACCGCAAATCCAGATTGCATGATCATTGCCGATCTTTCCGTGGAAAGCGTGGTGTATTGCGATAACACGCGCCTTCAGCAGTTGCTTTCAAATTTGCTTTCGAATGCAGTCTTTCATGGTTCGACAGATCATCCCGTAACCGTAAAGGCTCGTATTGAAAATGAGACACTGGAATTGAGTGTGCATAACCTCGGCAATACGATCGCTGCCGAATCGCTGGGAAATCTATTCGAACCTTATTGGCGGCCGAAAACCAGCAAACCGGGAGGTGGTTTAGGGCTCGGGCTTTTTATCTGCAGCGAAATCGTCAATTCGCACCACGGTACGCTAACTGTGTCTTCGTCCGATCAGTCTGGGACCTTATTCACCGCAAAGATGCCAGTCAGCCAAAAAGCGGCTTAGCGACGGCCAGGTGTCGCTTGGTATTGACGGGACATCACTCCACCGGTGGAATCGCACGCAGTGCGCGCCTCGAATGACGCTCGGCAGAAGACTCGCAATGGCACCTATCGCTCGCAAGCGCCGGTAAGACGCACTTTCAATTAAGTAAGCTTTCCATCGGGTCGCATTCTTGCTATGACGACCACGCATCGAGCGCGGCCGTGGGCATGTGACTTGATCGCCCGAGGCCTTTCACATCTCTTTCCAAAGGAGTCGTTGTGCGACTTTTCACTGTTCTATTGCTTTCCCTCGTCACGGCTCTCAGTGGGTGTGCGGCTTACCGAACCCATGAGGCTCGCAAAGATTCTGGCGCCCTCATTGGGTCCAATGCTCTTGACCTGGTCGCAGCAGTTGGAATCCCAGACAAGACAATGAAGCTGGTCGACACGAATACCCCAGCCGACCGTCTGGTGATGCAGTGGAATTTTTCTAATTCAGATGCTGCTTTTGAAATGAACGTGATCCTCTTGGACTTGAAGATCGGCGGTGCGGGCAAATGCAGCATGACTGCAACCGTCGATCGTTGGGGCGGGAAGGTTCAGTCTGTGAATTTTCCCCAGGCGCACACTGACAGCATGAACTCAGACTATGCAGCCTGTGAGCCTCTCGTTGAAGAAGCATTGACTCATATAGGTCATACGCCGATTGATTCAAGCTTCGATGCGTTTAGCCTGGTAGGCGCAGCCAAGTAATCCAGTGAAGGTTGACAGTTCTACCGACGAGCGCCCCCCTGTTTATCCGACGACGACGCTCTTGATCATGCCGCGTCGACGCAGAGCGGGCAACAACGCCTGCTTGGCATCCTGATACAACTCGTGCATCTCTTCGAATGTGATGCGCGGGTTGCTCCAGACTTCAACGCCCGCCAGTTTGTTCTTCATGTGCGTCTGGATTGATGCGCGCTGCTGCCATACGAGCGCATCAACACACAGGTCGACCTGCTCGGCTTGCTTCTTCTTTAACCGCCGCTCCGCAGCGTCCGTGCGGTCCTCGATGTCGGAGTGGCGATCGCTCTCGGGGAAGTTGCGGCATGACGGATCTACGCGGCCGCCGCCCAGCGCCGGGAAGTAGCCGGCCTGCCATTGATACCAGTCTGTCAGCAAGATTTCAATTTGCTCGCTCTCGTCGCGTGTCATAGGTGCTCCCAAGTGATATTTCTTGCAGCGGCGCATCTCGATCCACTCGGTGGATCGCCTTTTGAAATGCTTTATTGCAAAGGTATTTCGTGACTCCTCCCCAGCGCGATCGGATAAGGTCGCCACATCCAATGCATGTGCCTTCCTGCTTGCGCTCGAGCACGAGCGACGGGTCCATGTATTCGAAGCGTCTCATTGCTCCACCCGAAAGCTAATTCCCCAGCGCATCAGCCACGAGACGAAGTCATCGCGGATCGTCGAGCGCGGAAATGGATACTCAATTTCATAGACGCCGTCGCTCTCCTCAATGCGCCCGACCAGTGGGCAATCATTGAAAGCGATCAGCTTGTCGCTGGTCGCACCGTCCAGATGCTGGTGGCTGCGCTCCATCAGCGGTTGAGGGACGTCGCTCAGTTGGATGTAGCTGCGTATTTCGGATGAAGATGACCTGCCGTTTCGGGATCGTGACCGACGATTTCGGCAACGTGACTGGCCGTTTCGGGAACGTGACCGAGCGGACCGGACAGCAGGATTGGCGTTGCGCATGACATCAACCACGCGGGTTATGCTCGCCGGCTTTGGCCGGAGAGACGATGCCCGCGCACCGGATGAACATGCGCATGATCAAGGACGTTTTACGACTTAAATTCGACGCCGGCTTCTCGCACGATCGAATCGCCGCGTCGCTGGGCATTTCCAAGGGTGTGTCGGCGTCGTAGCGCGCTCGAACTAGTTGCTTCTGACGCTGCGCCGTGGCCTGTTTGACGCGCCCCGATATCTCATCTTCGACCGCTAGCGCGACCTCGAGCACAGCTGGCGCAACGCTCTCCAAAAGCAGCGAGCCGATAGCGTCATCGATGGCGCTTCCGCGAACCGATTGGCAGGGCTTGCCTGCACGACGTACCGGATTCTCCGTGCACATATAGTAGGGCTGAAGTTTATTATCGACCTCTTGATATCGTACGCGCATGCGTGCTCCACAGGCACCGCACACGACACGCCCCTGCAGGAGGCCGACACCCTCACGTGGCATGCTGCCACGTCGATCGAGGCCGAATCCGGTTAGATTCTGCTTAAGGGTAGCCTGGTTACGTTCGAACTCGTCCCAATCGATAAAACCTGGATGAGAATTCTGAATCAGCACTTGCCAGTTCTCGCGAGCAACCTTCAGCGATGTGGATTTGCGACCGGGACGGTATGCTCCGCGGGTGCGCCCGTACACGAACGCACCGGCGTAACGAGGGTTATGCAGAATCTGAATGACCCGGCAGTGTTCCAGGGGCCCCCAAAGCAGGTCTCCCTCCCGATTCCGCGGCGGATGCGACGCGGAAACAGCCAGCCTTCCTGGCGAAATCGCCTGACCGTCGCGGTAGCGGATGCAGCTTGCCGAAACGTGTCGAAGAGCAACTGCAGCGCTCCCCGTACTTGTTGATCAGGATCGAGCGCCACTGAGCCATTCGGGTGATAACAAGGCCGATCGGCAAAGGCACTTCCAGTTCGCCCCTGCGTGCCTTGTTCTCGATCCCGCCTTGCAGACGACCCTTGAGAATATGAAGTTCAGCCTCACTCATGGCGCCCTTCAATCCCAGTAGAAGACGGTCGTTAAATTGGCCCGGATCGTAAATTCCATCTTCGTCCAAAATCAAAGTTTGCGTGAGCGATGCAAGCTCGATCAGGCGATGCCAGTCCGCATTATTGCGCGCAAGACGGGACACTTCCAATCCCAGCACGATGCCGGCGTGACCGTTGGCCACCTCGGCAACCAAGTGCTGAAAGCCGTCTCGTTCCTTAGCGCTGGATCCGGACATACCGAGATCGTTATCGACGACGTGAATACGCTCAATTGGCCAGCCGAGCGAAACGGCACGATCGCGCAGTGCATATTGCCGCTTCGTACTCTCGGTATTCTCGAACATCTGTCGAAGCGACGATTGGCGAACATAAAGAAAGGCATCTCGCCGGAGATGTTCCGAGGTGACCTTCTGAGCGGAGTTAGTAGACATGGGCAAGCTCCTCGTGGGCGCGCAGCACGAGGTTGGCCAGCACGCGTACGAGCGCACCGTTATCCCGCACTGAGTTGGAATCAAACACGGCCGGGACGGCAACTTCGGTGCACAGAGCATGCGAGAGTTTGATCGCGAGGCCGTTCAATACCCCATGAAAGCGTATTGCGGCGTGGCCTTCGGAGTGAGGATCTGTGCCGAAGAGCTCGGCCCGCAGCGCTTCGTAGCGTCCAAGCGCCGACGATGGCGAAATAAATTGAGCCGAATCGTCTAAGGTTTTTTTTTGCGCGCCAGCGCGCGTTCGATACTGCGTGGGTGGACCGATAGATCCAGCGCGGTTTCTATCTCCTGTGCGAGCGCGCGAGCGTGGATGGTGTTGTCGTCCTGTAAGCGCTCTTCGATGAACGCCATAACCGTCGAGTTGAGTTTGTGTGCGCCTTTGGGCCCACGCTGTTTCGGGAGCAGCCCCGGCAACCCCTCGCTCGCAAAGGCACTCTCTGCTTGATAGAACGTTGGCCTGGACATTCCGAACAATGCGGCCGCCTCGGCCTTGGAGGCGCCGTCGACCTGAACATGACGCAACATCTCGTACTTGACCTGAACCATGTCGTCGGGATCGAAGAAATCGCCCGATCGGAACCAGGGCGCTTGTATTCGATCGGGATGAGGATTGAGGCCGCCGAGTTCGCGTAGTCGATCTCGCTTTGACGGCGGCTTGGTCATTAGAGTATCCGTTGTTGTTAAAATGACAACTAAAATATGACAGTAAAATCAATCTGTCAAGGATTTCAATGATTGATTTACTCTGAAATAACGGCAAATTAGAGCTGGATAGACATAAGACTTCCTGATCAATCAGATGCTTCAGTATCGTGACGACGGCGTATTTATCCTTACATAAGCGGCGAAATTTATTTGACATCGCGAGCACCTAGCAAATCGTCGATTAGCGCACGCAATCGAAGCAAGTCGTCCGTTCTAAACGAGGATCGAACTTCCGAAGCTTGCGCGAACAAATCCGGTTCCGGCACGTCTGTCCAAGATGCCAAAACCGAACGCAGGCGCTTGTTCGCGTCGAAATACATCACCCGATCCTCGCCCCAGTTCAGCCGCCGGCTGACCAAAACGAAGCTATTTCCGCGAAGCGGGTGAAATGGATGGGTGATCTCGAAGAACGCGCCTTTGACTACGCGTTGTTCCTCATGACAGACAGTTGCTGACTTACGAGAAGCCGAAGGTTGAAGTAGCGGTTCAAATCGTCGAGCGCTGGATCATGGCGCGCCTGCGTCATCATCGATTCGAAACTATTGAGTCGGTTGTTGGTTTGCACGGAATCCTGACCCACCTGCGCGTGTTTGTAGATCCGCGACTCGACGCGATCAACCTCCTTGATCTCGACGCGCCCGTCTTCGAGCGTCTTGCAGATTTCCTTGCCCACATCGCCGTGCGTGCTCCACGCTTCGCCCATCAACTCGACGATGGCGGAGTCGCAGCACTCTTCCACGCGCGGCGTCTGAACCATCGTGTAGCCGAGTTCGTTAGCGATAGCCTCGGCAATGCGCACATCGCCAGTGATCTGGGATATGCGCAGCGCTTCAGCCAACGTCAAATGGTGCGTGGTGTTGTTTGGGTTGACCTTGTTCCGGAGCATTGCGGGCGACATACCCAAGCGCGGCGCAAGCGATTCGGAGCCACCCGGGTAATCGTGGACAACTGCGTAAACTGCATCGGTAATGTTCACTGCATCTCCAATCGAACGTTTTATTGCTGCGCTGCGGAACGTATATTTCGGTCAACAACAAAAACAAGACGGGTAAAACAAAAATGAAAACAACAAACCTGCGTGACGGAGACGGACGGTTTAGTAGTCCTCAACGAGACCGGGTGAACCCGGCAGGATGACCATCGTCGTCAGTTACTTCGCTACTGCTCCTGGCTTCGCTGTCGCCGCTTTCAGCGCCTGATACTGAGCAACCAAATCCTTCCACGCGCGCTCAAGCTGAACCTCAACGCATCCTCGCGCAGCCATCTCACACAGCACCGCGCGTATCTCTTTCAACTCAGCGGCAGTAAGCACGCGCGCTCCTTTATTTAGGGCGGGTATCCCGTCTTTCGACTGTAGAATTGAAAGCTCTCACACAACCAATTCCTACGGGGATACCCATGAAAGACTTGCAAGAAGCAACAGAAAAAATATGTGAGATCAAAGGCGAATGCATGGCGTTGCAAGTGATGTTCGACGCTCTACTTCGAGTGCTCCCGCCACAAGCACTTCCAGGCTTGCTTGCCGAGCACTCGAAGGCCGCGGAGATCGCACGAGTTACCTTATTGAATAAGGAGAACGTTAGTGACATGGTCATTGCGTCTTTCGATCTTCACGTTCAGAACATGTCTTCCAATCTCCAGAGCCTCCAATAGCGGCCACGTAAAACGCCTCGCGCTGCTCACGGTCGTTATCTGCCGCTGGTACGGCATGATCAAGGCTCTGTTTCTGCTCCATGTCAGGCAACCTCTGCTGTACGGGGTGATTCGAGTTCAGGCCAATATTTATTCCAGTCGTCCGGACGTAGATCCTTTCGTGACACCCCGGTAAAGGTTTCGATCTTTGGGCAATGGGCGGCGGGAACATGCCGCTTCTCGTCCAACCACTGGTGGACCGCGCCCTTTGTTACACCCAGCAGATCGCCGAGGGCTTTGTAGCCCCCTGCAATTCGTGCTGCTCGTTCAACCGGATGCTCTTTCATGGAGTTGCCTGGAATGACGTTTCGACCAAGTATAGAATAACTAGACATTCAAGTAAAGAATTTCGAGACCACGGTTGTTTAGATTTCCTATACCCTCCGCGCATGGAAATCAAGAACTGGATCCGCACCGCGCGGAAGAAAGCCGGCCTAACACAAGAACAGCTCGCCGAAAAGCTCGGTCTGACGAAGGGAAACGTGTCTGCTTGGGAGACCGGCCGCCACCACGCCAGCTATGCTCAGCTTCAGCAGATTTCCGCAATGGCGAGCTTGCCCATGCCGGACGCCGAATCAGGCGCTACCGGCCCGCTTAACGCTACCGGGAGAGATGGACAGGCGCGCGTGCAGGAGATGCTCGCGGAGCTTGGGCTGGACGCCGCCGCGGTCGCCGAGCGAGCGATGATCCCAGTTGATAGCGTCAAACTGTGGCTCGCTGAGGGCGGCCCTATCAGTATTGACGATGCCATAGCCATCCAAACTGCTTTCGGTTACAGCAGCATCTGGTTGCTTTCTGGGAAAGGCGACAAGAAGGCTGCTTTCCATTACAACGACGAGTATCGTCCGAAGGCGATCGGCAGGCGGAGGGCTCTTGCGGTGGTAGGAATGGCACAGTTAGGCGATAACGGATTCTGGGCCGACATCGAACACGCGGTCGGACACGGCAATGGATACATCGACTGGCCGACTTCGGATCCGGACGCGTATGCACTCGAGTGCGCAGGCAACTCGATGATTCCCAGGATCAAACCTGGTGAGTTTGTAATCGTCGAGCCGAATACCCCTGTCACACCAGGCGAGGAAGTTTTGGTGAAGTCCAAAGACGGCCGGGTGATGGTAAAGGTCTTCGCATACAAGGCGGCGGGGCGCTACCACCTGCTCTCGACCAATGAAGCACACGGGACCGTGTCATTCACAGATGCAGAAATTGAAAAGATGCACTTCGTTGCCGGCATCGCGAAACGCGCCATGTGGCGGCCCGATTAATGGCTTTCTTCGACCTATTCAAGCGAAAGAAAGCTGAGATTCCCAAAGAGGATGTTTCAACAAAACCTTTCAGCTTCGAGCCGGCCGATCGAATTGAGCCGACGGTTGTGACGCCCGCGCTGGCGCCTGAGCCAGCACAAGAAGAAGCGCGCGTCGTCGAGACTTCTGTTGTCAAAATGGAAGCTGAGTTTGAATGGGTGCGATCCGAAGACCCGATTTACTACACCTATGTTCATCGAGATTGCGCAGGCAACGTTTTTTACGTTGGCATGGGACATGACGATTGGGCATGGGCTCCGAAGAGCGGACTGTGGAAGAAATATGTCGCCGAGAGATCCGGCGGCTCGTATGAAGTCGAAATCGTCGAAGATGAACTTTATATAGACCAAGCCACTGCTAAGAAAGACGCGCTGCTTCGCAAGCATGCGAAAACGATCGTCAATATCCAGACGCCATACCGCCAGACCGATTATAAAAAGTGGGAAAGATTTCACGAATTGCGGAACGGTGCCATCCTTCGTTATCGCTCTGCGCTAAAGGCAATGCATGAGTATGCATCTATCCAAGCGGAAGGCGGCCTCGTAGGTGAGCTACAGGGCAGCACACCGTTCACCGACATAGTTATCCTAGATCGCCTAACCCTCTGCCTTTCACGTTCGAGGAAATATGGAGAAGTTGTCGAAGAGTCAAAAGCTTGCTTTGATCGCTATCCGCACGATACACATTCTTCCGCTGGCAAAACAATTTTGAAAAGGGTTGAGAAGGCAAAAACACATCTTCCCCCATTGGCATGACTTTCAGTACTAGCGGGCCCACGGATTGCCCGACGATCGGCTTCATTTTAGTCAACGGTCGGACCAACATGAAGCGCGCGCGGACGGTCAAGCACAAGCTCGAGAGGATCTGGGATCAAGGAATGGAAAAGCGGCTTGAGATCCTACGGAAGACCTACCGGCGCGGCGACACGCTGATCGTCTTTGGGTTCGCAGTGCTGTTGTTGGCTATGGTTGCGATGATGGGAATTTTTGTATGGGGATGATCAGCCATGCAGCGCGGCGGTTTGATTATTGAATTGCGTTTGCTTCTGAGTGCCGACGCTTCGCGTAGTAATCTTGGGAAATGCTATGACAAATGACGAACGAGAAGCATTCGTTGCGATAACTGCAAGCCAGCTGGCCATTTTCAAATTCGCTACGCGTCTCTTTTTAGCCTCCAATATTTCTGATGTGGCGAAGATCCAAGAGTTGACGGAATTATCGACGGCTGCCATAGAAAAGCTGGAGAAGTTAGTTGACGCCACTTCCAAGGCCGTCTCCCAAGAGCATACTCATGGCTGAGCCAAGTTACGAATTGATGGAGCGCTTGAGTCGCCTTGAGGCCGAATCGGAACGGCTGCACGTTGACCTTGGCGGCGGCGGCGGTGACAATGGTGACATGGAAATTCAACGCCGACTTACCGCATTGGAAACGCGTCTTGATGTCGTGTTGCCCACGCTCGCCACGAAAGAAGATCTTCAGACGCTTCGCGCTGACCTTCACGAGGCCCTGAATGCTCAAACTTGGAAGATCATTGGCTCCTGCGCCCTTCTGGTGGCCGTCGTTTTCTTCATTGCCCGCTTCGTCGTGGCCGCGCCTCATCCCTGACCGCCCTCAGGTATTTCCTTCTATGGAATCATCTGAAGCCCCGCATAATCGGGGCTTTTTGTTGTGTGTGCAGTCGAAATCGTACGATCGGCCTAGAAATTGCATTCCTCAGAGCGTTGGGCGTATGCCCCGCGATTCCGAGGATAGAAATGCGTCAGACATTTACAAAACCACGGTACATCCGACGTAGCGCGAGACGGTCGGCGAACGAGTCTACTACCAGCGTGCGGTTGATGGAGCAGTCTTTGAGTCCACTGCTCCATGAGATGAAATTGAGGGAAGAACGAACGACGTGGCACGATTTCGTTATCGCGGCGGGCGCAGCGATGGTCGCAGCGGCGCTCGTGGTGATGTTTGCGCTCATCTGGACTCTGCAGCCGGCCATCTGATCTCTTTTGAATGATCTGCGCGCCTAAAATTCGTGAATCTCACGACTGAGGTCGCTTGGTTGGCGCGTATCATGAGGGTGCCGTGTTCTCAGCGCGGCTGATCACCGAAGTACCTTGCGCCCGCCCTTTTCAGCGGGTGTTTTTTATCGCTAGTGGTTTCGACTCGTGCCGCTACGCAATATCGGTCTCGATGGACGCACGCCATCTCCGCTTCTTTCAAATTTTTCAATTTCTGACAGTTTTTGTTGTTGCTTTGCGCAATCATCTTCGATTCCGTTGCGCAGGAGCTCCTATGCACGCTGTTCCAGTCCTCTATAAGGATCACACCTTGAAACCGCTAGCAGTCGGTTCGCCCGGCAGCTACGCGGCAATGGTTATCGTGACGACTCCCGCTGGCGCCCAGTGGGCATCCGGCATCCTCGGCTACTTCGAGACCGAACAAAAAGCCTGCCAATTTGCGATTCGGTACGGCGAGTGGGAGGCCGATGGCAGAAAGCGCGCTGCTCCTAAGACTGACGGTCGGTTCACGTCTTAAAAACGGGGTCCGCGCTACTGATGTAAATCCCTACTTTGTTTCGTGTTCTTGACTAAACATAATTAACAGACAAAAACACGATCCGGGGCGCGTCATGTACGACTTGATCGACGAGGAACTCACCCATATCGAGACGATCGTCCGGCGGTGGCGGCCTGAGATTGAAGCAAGCTCGATACTCCCGCCCGCCTACTGGCGTGAGAAGCTGTACACATTGATCAGCGCGAATCATCTATCCCGAGCACAGTTCCAGCGCGCTGATGCAGCACTGGCCCTCCTCAACTGCTACTGCCAGCAATCAGCGTCCGCGAATGACGCATCGACCGAGGCTAATACAGATCCGGCGCACCGCCAAGCTTGATTCCGCATATGCATTGAATCTGAGGCGCGCGCACGCGAGTGCTACCTGTGCTGCTTGTAGCGAATTCGAACGTTGCGGATCGAATGTTCTGATGTTAACTTGAAAACTCAATTACAAAACCTTTCCGGGGACTCTCAGAATGAAAAGAAAAATTCTTCCGCTTTTCGTGGCGTTGTGGTTGGCTGCGTGCGGTGGTGGCGGAGACGGCCCCGCGAAACGGCACCCGTAATGTCGATCCAGTACTATGGCGCGCCCATGCCGCAAGCCAGCGGCGGTGCGACGGCCAAAGCGGCCGTAGCTGCCGCAGCATCCGACGCCGGCGCTTCAGAAACCATTGCCACCCTCACGCAGGCCCTCGCCGCTCAGGGCGTCACGGCCGCAGTAACACCGATTACGATGTCCGCGACCGCCCTCCACGACTTGGTCATGAGCGTGAACGGTGGCGTCCGACCGACAAATGATCAGCTAACTGTTCAGCCCACTGGCTACGCTGTGGTGAATTTTCAACTCGACGACATGGTCACGAGTCGCGACGATCCGAAGCAGGTAGCTGCCCTCGACCAATTTCAGTCCGACCTTACGACGTTTATCTTCCAGCAGGACCTTGCGGCTAAGCAGACGTTCATCCTGAGCGCAATCCCGACGTGCGACTTTGCGCCTGGGCATACCGCCGCCGATGGATTGAATCAAGCCATATCGAATGCCGTCGCGGTTGCATTTGCGTTCCCGGTTGGCACCGTCGATCGCGGAATCGTGACGGATGTCAACGGCGTCACGACCGACCCTTACGTAATTGCGCATACGGCCTCGGACTGCCGCACTCCCGACGCCACAATGGTGGGCGTCTGGACGACGACCGCAGCCGCACGCATGGCTATTAACTTCAAGGCAGGCCTAGACGGGTTGAAATAACATCCTTACAACAGACTTTTAAAAAAGCCCGCCCTGCGCGGGCTTTTTTCCGCCCATCGGCACTATCCGTCGCTGTCCCACAACGTGCGTGGACATTGCGAGAAAAAAGATAAAGCCCAATGTATAGTTTTTCTTGACTTTAATAGACTAGATTTTCTATACTCCCTCTCAAGCGCTGACGAACACCAGCGAACCAAACAGGGGATGAACGATGGACCGCATAGCCCGGAGCCAGCCTGGCGCCGCTTATTTACGTGCTCGCTCTTTGCCAGCGATGTAGCGCTTATCTATGTTGCCGCGCAATGCTGCCTTCCGCTCGGTTCGCAGCAAATCGATAATTCGAAGCGTGTCTTGCATTACGCCGAGCTGGGCGCTTTGCCACTCTGGCGTCCCCGTTGCAAAATCTTCCGGGTTTCCCTTTCCCTGTGCCGTTCGTATCGCAGCAATGCTGAGGTCAAAGGCTTTTGTCTCACTGATTTTGCGCATATATCCTCCTTTTAAGGATTCAGCACAACTACTCCGCGCTGCCGTTGGGTGTTTTAGGGATAACGCTCTGCAAAATATCCGGAGGAACGCGCATGAGATCCGCAGCAAAATCTGCAATGACTTGCGTCCATTCAACGCTTCCTATAGGGAAGTCATTGGGATTCGGTTTCCCTTGTGCACGTCGTATGGCGACCAACGCCAACGCCAACGCGCGCGCTTTAAGGAATGCCGGATCATCGTCATCGGGTCTTTGCGCCTTTGCTTGGTCCATTGTTTCTCTCAGAGTCTTATCTCGCCGCTCGGTATCGTCCGTGCGGTCGCATCAGCGTTAGTACAACCCACTACGTTGTTATCGGCGATTGATCCAAAAACTGTAGCCCAGGAACCGGGAGCTCTTCGATCTCATGAGGTCGCAACCCGGTTGCCTTTTCCGCCAACCTTCTCTCGCCAGGCTTTGGCCTGACCCCGAACCTCGGCGGCATGGGCTTGGCATCGGCTGTCCAATAGGGTGCAACCGCTACCCCTCAACCCGGTGCTACTCCGCATCGTCAGAAAGAGCTTCGATCTCTTGCTCTATCAGGGCATGCACGAATTTTTTTACTTCCATCCGACAGCTCGGCCCTGCCAGCCGCGCAGCGTCGGCATGCAGTATCGAAATGGTTTCGTCCCTCACGACATCGAAGTCGTAATAAAAACTGCCATCCCATCTCGCATCGCTGACGCTGAAACCAACGCTATAGGCCAGCTTTTTCCCGGTTTTCCTTCGGTAGGTGAAACGGAATTCGTGATCACGGTGAGGGCTCATGATTTCCATGCAAAGAGTGCTGGCTTGCAAAGCGCCGAGTGACGAAGGAGCGCTGTAGACCGCCGCTCCGCCATTTGCCTCTCTCGCTATTCCATGAATCGGAAACCGCTGCCTACCCGCACGAAGGCGGCGTATTCAGCAATCGTTTAACACTATTGAAGCAAGTTTAGGACCAGCCAAACGCGGCTGGATACAAAGGACTAGAAAATGAAACGTGACTTGATGACGCTCGCGCTGGACTTGGGCAGCGAATTGATCATTGACAACTTTGCCGGTGGCGGAGGCACCAGCGAAGGACTTGAACAAGCGTTCGACCGTCCGGTCGATATTGCGATCAACCACGATCCTCAGGCGCTCGCGATGCACGCCGCGAACCATCCGCATACGAAGCACCTGTGCGAAAGCGTGTGGGACGTAGATCCGATCAAGGTCACCAACAATCAGCCGGTCGGCCTTGTCTGGCTGTCGCCAGATTGCAAGCACTTCAGCAAGGCCAAAGGTGGAAAACCAGTCGAGAAGAAGATTCGCGGCTTGGCCTGGGTCACGTTGCGCTGGGCGGCAAAGTGCAAACCGCGCGTGATCATGCTCGAGAACGTCGAAGAATTTAAGACGTGGGGGCCGCTCGTCATCGATGCGGACGGCAACGCCAAACCGGACCCTGCAAAGAAAGGGAAAACGTTCGATAGCTTCGTGCGTCAATTGCGCGAGCACGGCTATAACCGGGGCGCACCGCGGCGAGAAAGCGCTGATGGCGGCCACGCCGGTTCAAACCGGCTACGGCGAACGCGAGGGCCAAGCGCCGCGCGCGCTGGACATCGAGAAGCCGCTTGGCACGGTTGTCAGCGGTACATCGAAGCACGCGTTGGTCAGCGCCTTTCTGGCGAAGCATTACACGGGCGTCGTTGGGTCAGACCTCGAAGAACCGATCGGCACCGTGACGTCGACCGATCATCACAGCCTTGTGTCAGCGTGCCTGGTAGGCGTCGGCGCGCGCGCCGGCCAGAGCCGGCCGCGCGGCATCGAAGAACCAACGGCGACCGTGACGGCAAAGTACGACACGGCGCTTGTCACTAGCAATCTCATCAAACTGCGCGGCACGAGCACAGCGGCCGCCACCGACGAACCGCTTGCCACGGTAAGCGCCGGCGGCCAGCATCATGCCGAAGTACGAGCCTTCTTGCTCAGCTACTACGGAACGGACCAAGCGCCGCAGCTCGACGGGCCGCTTGCCACCATCACTAGCCGCGATCGCTTCGGGCTGGTCACGATCCACGGGCAGGACTATCAGATTGTCGACATCGGTCTGCGCATGCTCATGCCGCGCGAACTGTTCCGGGCGCAAGGATTCCCTGAGCACTACATCATCGGAGACGACGCCGCGCAGGGCCTACAACTAACGAAGAGCGCCCAGGTGCGCATGTGTGGTAACTCGGTCTGCCCGCCGATGGCTAAGGCACTGATCGTCGCCAACTTCGCCCATGAGAAAGAACTGGCTTACGCGGCCGCATAGAGGACCACCATGAATACTCCTTTCGGCAACTGCAAATACCGCATATGCGACTTGCCCGGACAGTGCCGCGACGAGGCGCGCAAGGAACGCGTTGATTGTTGGATTGCAAACGCAATGGAACTCGCGCTCATGTGCGGGCAGCGCCGCGAGGACATCGCAAAGATGCGGTTTGAAGACATCAAAGACGGGTATCTGCTGGTCGAGCAATCGAAGGGCAAGGAAGGCAAGCGCGCGAAGCTGCGCATCCCACTCGGCCTGCGACTCGATGCCCTGGGGATGACTTTGGAGGATGTACTTAAAAAGTGCCGCGACCAGGTTCTATCGAAAAACGTGATCCACCTCGTGCGCAAGACCGGCAACGTAGAACCGGGCACGGCGCCGAAGAGCGGCACGCTCAGTATCAAGTTCGCGCACTTCCGCGATAAGGCCAAGCTGACCGTTCCTGCCGGCCGCACGCCGGCGAGTTTTCACGAAATCCGATCTCTTGCCGCGCGCCTCTATACCGAGGAGTACGGACAAGATTTCGCCCAGGCTCTCCTCGGCCACAAGTCCGGGAAAATGACCAGCCTTTACCGCGACGTCCGGGGTCGAGAATGGACGGAAATCAAGCTGAAGGCCGGCTAGAATTTTGGACGAATATTGGATGAATTTTGGACGCGCTATATGGATAAAGGGTTTCCGGGCGCATAAACATCTTGTTCAAGCGTGTGTATGTCGGCATTTTCGACGACCTCGACTGGGACGACGAAGCGACGCATTTTTCGCTGCTGACCAAGAAGATAGATCGTTATACGCAGTACGTCCGGTCGGGCCAGCTGCTGGCGGCTTATCCGCGCGTGCGAGGTTATCCGGTCATCATCGAGTATGTGGCCATGCGGCCCATGACCCGCTCCGCCGAGGCTTTCTGGAAGACACGCGAGACGATCATTCGCTCGGTGGGATTCGAAGTGCGCTGCCGCACCGTGGACGTGCGGCATACGACCGCACAGGATTCCGTCATGGTGGATCGCGCAGAAGCCGCGGACGTCGCCGTTGCCGTTCCAGCAGGTCCACGGCTGGAACCTGTAGCCGATGTACTCGATCTTTCGCTGCCGGAGATTGCCGAGACAAAGCAGTCAAACGAGATTGTGCGGGTCGATCATCATCCAGTATTGGTGATGCGCAAAAAGACGTCATCGGGACGATAAGTTTTTGATACACGCTTTCGGATTATGACGAAATCGTGAATTGATGCGAAATAAAAAGGCGAAGCCCAAAACAGGCCTCGCCTTTTTATTTGTCCGTCCATACCGCATGTCGGCGAATCGCTCAAACGGGTCAGCGCTGGACGTTGCTGTATGGCGCGCACCCGGATAGTGCAGATGCGCCGCCGTTCGTACTTATTCGCCGCCGATATTGGTTGGCAAGCGGCGCTTGTGCGAGATCGCGACTGGACGCTTGGCGTCGGCATCGCGTGAGCTGCCCGAGCTGGTGCGCGCCGCGCCCGCGGCGAACGCCTTGCCGGTGTCTTCCTGGATAGTCGAAATGGAATGCTTGTAGACCGCCTGGATGCCAGCGGCCGAACTCAGCATGACCAGGTACTGATCGAAAGATTCGATGTGACCAACCAGCCGCACCCCGTTCACGAGGAAAATTGCGACTCGCTTGCGCTCTTTGCGAGCAGCGTTCAACACATCGCTCTGACTTTGCTGCTGGGATTCTGTAGCCATTCTTATTCGACCTGACGTTAGTATTTCGGGCTATTCCGGGAGATATCCGACGGAATGTTGATGCGCAACCAAGATGCGCAGCCGGTGGATAGTGATAAAAGTCCGGCGCAGCGGTTTCGCGTGAATCATATGCTGCCGATCCTTGCCGCAACATGGAAGCAGTTGCGCACCATCCGCGACAAGCGCCGTAGATTTCATG
This sequence comes from Caballeronia sordidicola, assembly GCF_001544455.2. Lineage (GTDB taxonomy): Bacteria > Pseudomonadota > Gammaproteobacteria > Burkholderiales > Burkholderiaceae > Caballeronia > Caballeronia sordidicola. Next base: position 237,088 of record NZ_FCOC02000004.1, on the reverse strand, counting down.
ATGCCAGATCATCGACTGTTGCACTGATTGCTCACATTCGAGCATGAGCGCCGCCCAGAGTTCAAATTACACTGAAATCACTGATTTCAGAATTCCTGAATTTGACAGATTTAACGGCGGCCAGCGGTTTCAGTGCAACTGAGTTGCATCCATATTAACCCGCTGGAAATCCCGGCGCGCGTGGCCGTTCAACAATGACAGTATAAAAACGGACAAAGTCTCTCTGTTCAGCGCCTTGGTGACACGCGAAGCTTTCGAAGCGTCCGCTGAAAAGCACTCGACGAAAAAATAAAGCTGTTACGACCGTTTGCCTCGGCCGTAACAGCTTTTTCGTTCATCGCTTACAGGGGCGGCGCGACGGACTGATCACGCTGCCCGGCCCGCAATTACTGGGCTGCAGCCGGAGCCGTCTTCTTTTGCTTGTGCTTGAACAAGTGCGGTTTGCCGCGTGAGCTGCCCGGCGTGGACGAGTTGTCGCCACCCGTGGTCGGCCCTGCGGTCGCCGCGCCGTGCGCGTTACCACCGCCGCCACCGCCGTTGCCATTGCCGCCGCCGCTCTGAGCCATGGCCAGACCGGATACCGCCAGCAAGAGAGCGGATAAGGAAACCAGTTTGATCGCTTTCATCGTGAATCTCCAAATGACATCATTTTGTAGTGGTTTGCGGATCACCCGGGTTTGCGCCGGATGATCGACATCTGGACAACGCGTCGAATGTAATGGATTGCCCGCAACGCTTCAACACGAGTTTTTCCTGACTCTCCTTCTGGTTCCCTCGACTTAGGCTCACGGAGGCGGCCCGGCAACGGCGCAATCCGTTGCGGTGAACTGCAGGATTGCGCGGGCGCGGCGCTCGGCGGGACCGGTGATATTGACCAGACTCTCCGGGAAGCCGGTATTTACTCTCTGGCGCCCGGCTCGAAGTAGCGGTTCGCCGGCCGCGGCAGGCCAAGATTTTCCCGCAACGTGCGACCTTCGTACTCGCGCCGGAAAATGCCGCGCGCCTGCAATTCGGGCACGACTTTATCGACGAAATCGTCGAGACCGCCGGGCAAGTACGGGAACATCACATTAAAGCCGTCCGAACCCGCTTCAACAAGCCATTGCTCCATCTGGTCGGCAATCATCTGCGGCGTGCCGATCATCTCAAGCCCCGAATAGCCTCCGACCCGCTGCGCAAGCTGACGGATCGTCAGATTTTCGCGCGCCGCCCACTCGATCACGCGCTCACGGCTGCTCTTGCTTGCGTTGGTCTCGGGGATTTCCGGAAGTGGTCCATCGGGATCGAAGCCGGAGACATCGTGGCCGAGCATGATGGAAAGCGACGCAATGCCGCTGTCGTAATGTACGAAGGTGTCGAGCAGCGCGCGCTTGTGCTTCGCTTCATCGAGCGAATCGCCGACCACGACGAACGCCGCCGGCAGGATTTTCAGATGCTCGGGATTACGGCCGAGTTTCTCCATGCGGCCTTTGACGTCGGCATAAAATCGCTGGCCTTCCGCCAGCGATTTCGGCGCAGCAAAGACGGCCTCGGCGGTCTCGGCTGCGATCTGCCGCCCCGCTTCCGAGGATCCCGCCTGCACGATTACAGGCCACCCCTGCACCGGCCGCGCGATGTTGAGTGGGCCGCGCACCGAGAGGCTTTCGCCCTTGTGGTCGAGCACGTGCATTTTCGCGGGATCGAAGAAAATGCCGCTTTGCACGTCGCGAATGAAAGCGTCATCCGCCCAACTGTCCCAAAGGCCGGTCACGACGTCGAAGAACTCGCGGCCCCGCTTGTAGCGCTCTCCGTGTTCGACGTGTTCGGTAAGGCCGAAGTTGAGCGCCGCGTCGGGATTGGCCGTGGTGACCAGATTCCAGCCCGCACGACCGCCGCTCAAATGGTCGAGCGACGCGAACCGGCGCGCAACGTGATAAGGCTCGTCGAACGTGGTGGAAGCCGTCGCAATCAGGCCGATGTGCTCGGTCACCGCGGCAAGCGCCGAAAGCAGCGTCAGTGGCTCGAACGAGGTCGCGGTGTGGCTTCGCTTCAGGGCTTGAGCCGGCATGTTGAGCACGGCCAGATGATCGGCCATGAAAAACGCGTCGAAGCGCCCACGCTCGAGCGTCTGCGCAAAACGCTTGAGGTGGGCGAAGTTGAAGTTGGCATCGGGGAACGCGCCCGGGTAACGCCACGCCCCGGTGTGAATGGTGGCCGGCCGCATGAAAGCGCCCAGCCGCAAGCGACGTTGCATGGTCATAAGGCTCCGCTGGAGCGTTGATAGGAATGCCTCTGCATCGGTCGGTGCAAAAGGCGAACACGTCGTTGTTGAACGAACGCCCTCCGTAAAATACGTCGGCTGGCGAAAACGTGCACAAACGACGTTCAACGCGAAGACAGCCTGCTTCGAAGCGCGTTATTACAATCCAGGCACTACAATTCAGGCGGCATGCACTTCGAATGCGTCGACACGATCCGTGTAAAACGCAAGATAGTCCTTGATTTCGGCAACGGCCGGATAAGTGTCTTCGTAAGTCCACACCGCATTCGCCGAACGCTCGCCGCCCAAGGGAATGCTGTAGTACGAGCACTCGCCTTTGTATGGGCAATACGTCGTGTGTTCGGTACGCTGCAATAGCGACATATCCACATCTTTGCGCGGAATATAGTGGACCGGCGGATACGACGCTTCGCGCAACGTGAGCGCTTTTCGTGTGTCGGCAAGTACGCGGCCACCGATAGTCACCGTGATCCGCGATGCATTGGGTTCGATGCTGATCGGATGATCGGGTCCTGGAGTCTTCACTGTCTTCGTCATGACTTCTGCTCCTCAAAACGGCGTTGGGCAAGGTACGTGATGCCGTATCTCGCAGCGTATCGGAAAGCGGCTTTCTCTGCCGCGTATGCGCGCCTCATGCCGCAACGGCTGCTTCATCGGCCGATGCATAGTCAGTGTAGCCGCGCGCGTCACCGCCATAAAAAGTGTCGCGATCGTAGGCGTTGAGCGGCAATCCTTTGCGCACGCGCTCCGGCAAATCCGGGTTCGAGATGAAGTGCCGTCCGAAAGCAACCAGGTCAGCGCTGCCCTCTCCCAGAATGTGCTCGGCCGACTCCGGCGTAAAACCGCCCGCGGCAATGATCGGTCCTTTGAAAATTTTCCTTAAGTGCCGTGACGCTACGGGCGCAAGACCCTCGGAAACGAGCTCACTGCCTTTGATACGTGGTTCAATCAGGTGCAGATAAGCAAGACCGAAACGATTCAGTTGGTCTGCGGCGTAACCGAATGTGGCGTTAGGATCGCTGTCCGACATGCCGCCCCACGTGCCGCTCGGTCCCAGCCGGACTGCCACGCGCTCGCCGCCCCAGACGGATACCGCCGCTTGCGTAATTTCCAGAAGAAAGCGCGCGCGATTTTCGATCGAACCACCGTATTCGTCGGTACGTTTGTTCGAGCCATCCTGAAGGAACTGGTCTGGAAGATAACCGTTCGCGCCATGAATCTCGACGCCGTCGAAACCTGCGTTCAATGCGCGTTCGGCCGCACGGCGAAATTCTTCCACAATACCGGCTATCTCGTGCGTTTCAAGCGCACGCGGCATGGAGGTCGCCTTCCAGCCTTCAGCGGTGTAGGCGAATCCGTCGGACGGCAACGCCGACGGCGCGATGGGCGCTTCACCATTGGGCGTCAAGTCAATGTGCGACTGGCGGCCGGCGTGGAACAGTTGCAGGAAGATCCGGCTGCCCTTTGCATGAACCGCATCGACGACCTTTGTCCAGCCCGCAACCTGTTCGTCGGCGTAGATGCCGGGAGCACCCAGATATCCGATTGCGCCGGGAGAAATCGGCGTGGCTTCAGCGACGATCAAACCGCCTTGCGTTGCGCGCTGAGCGTAGTACTCGCGCATCAGGTCACCGGGAACATCGCCGGGACCAGAACGCATGCGAGTAAGCGGCGCCATCACAATGCGATGGGACAACGTGTACGGGCCAATGTTGGTTGAAGTGAAAAGTTGCGACATGTGAGACTCCGATACATGAATGAAATTGCAGGGAAACCGGCGATGGCGATCACAAGGACGCTTCGCCAGCACGGTCTATTAATTCGAAATGCTTAGGAAATCCTGAGCAGCGATCCTCGGCTTTCTGCGACGTAGTCTAGGCCAAACAGGAACAGTATTTATTGGGTGGAAACGTAGTTAACTCTTCATCCACGGCGAACAATCGTTGAACCGGTTCATGCTCGCGGGTGTCCTGCCTTGCAGCAAGAGGTTGATGCTTGGCACTCGGATTAAAGGGGAATCGTCTTCCCCTTTCACGGGACCAAAACTCCGCGTTAAGACGAAGCAACCGTCAAGCACGAAGCAACCGTCGAGCGCCGGATGCGCTTTTCGTGTGACCACGGGAATCGAAATACAATGGCGCGTCCTTGAAGCCGTCCAGCTTTGCCGCCAACTTTCTCCCGGAGCGCCGCCTTGGCACTTGGAAATATCAACGATATAGCCATGTTCGTCGCTGTCGTAAAAGCGGGAAGCTTTACGATCGCAGCGAAGCAACTCGGGCTCACGCGTTCCGCGGTGGGTAAAAGCATTGTGCGTCTCGAGCAGCGCCTGGGCGTGCGCCTTCTGAACCGCACGCCGCGCAGCCTGAGCCTCACTGACGACGGCGATGTGTTCTTCTCCCGCTGCACGCAGATTCTCGACGACCTCGAGGAAACCGAACTGGCCATGGCCGTGCGCAGCGCAAAGCCGACCGGCGTGCTGCGGCTGAGCGTGCCCACGGGACTGGGGCATCGGCACGTCATGCCGGTCATCGAATTGTTCCTGAAGACATGGCCCGACGTGCGCGCCGAAGTGAGCTTCACGGACAGGTTCGTGGACCTGATCGATGAAGGTATCGACATTGCGTTGCGCATTGGCGACCCGCGTCCCGACTCGCGTCTGATTGCCCGCACTGTCGCGCAGCAGCACCTGCTGACATGCGCGTCACCGGCCTATCTGAAAGCGCACGGTACGCCGCAAGCGCCCGGCGATCTGCTCAATCACGAATGCCTGTTTTTCATGAGCGCGGGACGGCCTCAGCCCTGGATTTTCACCGACCCTCTCGCGAACGAGGTGAGCCACGTGACCCGGTTGCAAATGGATAGCGCGGAAGCACTGGTCGCCGCTGCCGTGCATGGATTTGGCATCATCAACATGCCGACATACCTGCTCGAGGACAACGTACGCACGGGCAAGCTCGTGCCAATGCTGAGCGAATTCCAGCCCGCTGCCAAACCCATCCGCGCGATGTATCCGACCCGCCGGCATTTGTCGCCGAAGGTGCGTATCTTTATCGACTTGCTGACGCAAACGTGGGGCGAAGTCGCACCATGGGATCGCGATCTTGCCCCGGACGCGTCCGGCGCGGCCTGAACCGCCGATCACGCACAAGCCATGGCTTCGTCCTCATAAAACGGATAGTCGGTATAGCCCTTTTCCGTGCCGCCCCAGAAGGCCGAGCGGTCATAGCCGTTCAACGGCAAGCCGTACTTGAGCCGTTTCGGCAGGTCGGGGTTCGAAGCAAACCAGCGCCCGAATGCGACCAAGTCTGCATCGCCCTTTTGCAGGAGCGCTTCCGCGCCATCGCCGTCAAATCCTCCCGCCGCGATAATCGGACCCTTGAACAGTTTGCGCAAGAACACCGAGGCAACCGGCGCCTGGCCCTCGTGCAGCGTTTCGACGCCCTTCACACGCGGTTCGATGATATGCAGATAGGCCAAACCGAACCGGTTCAACTGTGTGGCTACGTAGCCGAAAGTGGCCTCGGGGTTGCTATCGGAGATTTCGCCCCACTGACCGCTCGGCGACACGCGTACGCCCACGCGATCGGCGCCCCACACCGAGCTCACCGCTTCAGTGACTTCGAGCAGGAAGCGCGCACGGTTTTCGACCGGGCCACCGTAGGCATCGGTCCGCTTGTTGGTGCCGTCTTGCAGGAAGGTATCAATGAGATAACCGTTGGCACTATGAATCTCGACGCCGTCGAATCCCGCCGCCAGCGCACGTTGCGCGCCTTTGCGAAAGGCCTCGACGAGCGCCGGAATTTCTTCGATACCCACGGCCCGATGCATCGATACCGGCACCCATCCGTCCTGCGTCAGCGCGCGTCCTTCGAATGGCACTTCGGATGGCGCGATGGGCGGTGTACCGCCGGTCAGGTCGACATGCGACTGGCGGCCGTCGTGCACGAGCTGCATGAAGATGCGTGCGCCTTTTGCGTGGACGGCATCGGCGATCTTTTTCCAGGCCTTGAACATGGTGGTCTTCGTAGATTCCCGGACCGCCCGCATAACCGCGCCCGCTCTTCAGCACGTGCGACGACTCCGTGATCAGCAGCGCGCGCGCCGATGCACGCTGGCTGTAGTACTCGACCATCATCTCGCTCGGACTGTCGTCCGGATCTGAACGCAAACGTGTCATGGGCGCAAGCACCACGCGATGCGCGAGTTCATGACGGCCAAGTCTGAATGGGGAAAATAGCTTCGACATGACGACCTCCTGATCTTGAACGATGGATGCAGGAAGTCACCCTTCCCGCGACGCAATGAAGCGTATAGCCGCTCGAGGGGAAAAGGGTTCCCCATAAACGCGACGCGCTCGCACACCGCTCGTCCAGCGCGGCGGACAGATGCGATCAGTTATTCGTCAGGGCACAACAGTGTATTTACGATTTAAGGGTTTTTACCTAGAGCATCGGGGAATAAGATCGTTCCACGGATCGAAACAGGCGATGCCGATCAAGCCTCAGTTCATCGGAGCACCGGCGACGCACGCTTCGTAGTCGATAACCAGACTGGAGATTCACCATGTTCAAGGCACTTATCCCTGCAGTTGTCATCGCTTCTGCATTGGCTGCACCGAGCTTCGCGTTTGCTCAGAGCAACAACGCGGTCACGCGCGCCCAGGTTCGCGGCGAGCTGGTTCAGCTGGAACAGGCGGGCTACAACCCGGCATCGGATCGCACGCAATATCCGGCGAATATTCAGGCAGCCGAAAGACGGGTTGCTGCGCAAGACGGTGTTGCGCAAGGCAGCTACGGTCCGTCGGTGAGCGGCACGTCGGCGTCGGGAGCACCTGTGGCGGCAGCGGCAAATCCCGCCGATTACAACCGTCCGTAACTGTTAATCGCGGAGCGCCAAAACCCCGCGTCCGTCCACGGCGCGGGGTTTTTTGGCTGACATGGCTTACATATCAAGCACAAAGGTGAGGGTCTGCGGGAAGTGACCGGTGAGGATGTACGGGAGTGAGCCGGGTGTCGACAGTGAGCTTTCACGGGAGTCCACGGTGAGCATTTCCGGGAGACCAAAGAACGAAGTTCCGAATTTCCCGGTCATTCAAAGTTGCCGCGCTATTACCATGCGCTGCACTTCGCTCGTGCCTTCGTAGATCTGCGTGATACGCGCATCGCGGTAATGGCGTTCTACCGGATAGTCCTCCAGATAGCCATACCCCCCATGAATCTGGATGGCTTGCGAGCAAACACGCTCCGCCATCTCCGATGCAAACAGCTTCGCTTGCGAAGCCTCGCTCAAACACGGCAAGCCCTCGGTACGCATGCGCGCTGCATGCAGCACCAGGAGGCGAGCGGCGTTGAGGCTGGTCTGCATATCGGCGAGAAAATTGGCGACCGACTGATGGTCCTTGATCGGCTTGCCGAATTGGACCCGCTCATGCGAATAAGTCCGAGCGGCGTCGAACGCGGCACGCGCAATACCCACCGCCTGCGCGGCAATACCAATGCGGCCTCCTTCCAGATTCGCCAGCGCGATCTTCAGGCCCTCGCCACGCGCCCCCAGCAGGTTGGCCGCGGGAATCGTGCAGTCGTCGAGGGTTATCGGGCAGGTATCGGAGGCGCGGATGCCCATCTTGTGTTCGGGCCGGCCGACGTTGAAACCGGGTGTGTCCGCCGGCACGATAAACGCCGACAAGCCTTTCTTTCCAAGTTCCGGATCCGTAACCGCAAAGACAATCGCCATGCCGGCGCGCGCGCCGTTGGTAGTGAACTGCTTCGCGCCCGACAACACCCACTGGCCATCCCGTTCGACCGCGCGCGTCTTCAGGTTGTTCGCTTCCGATCCAGCCTGCGGCTCAGTCAGGCAAAACGCGCCGATCATCTCCCCGGTTGCCAGTTTCGGCAGATACTCGGCTTTCTGCGCGTCGGTGCCGAATGCGAGTATGGGACCGCAACCCACCGAGTTGTGCACGGCCATCAACGTTGAGCATGACGCACATCCGGCCGCGATCTCTTCAATGGCGAGCGCGTACGCCACATAGTCGCTGAACGTACCGCCCCATTCCGCCGGAACGATCATGCCCAGCAGTCCGAGTTCGCCGAGTTGCCGCACGACCTCGTCGGGCAGACGCGCGGCGCGGTCCCATTCACCCGCGTGCGGCGCAAGCACCTCGGTGGCGAAGTCGCGCGCGGCGTCGCGGATCATGCGTTGGTCATCGGTGAGGAAACTGTCGATCATGGCGGTCTGGCTCGTGTGGAATACTTGGAAAAGCGCGCGCTTGAAATGCCGCGCCATCGCCCCGGAGTGTAGGCGCTGCAATCTGCCCCGGCGATGCCTGAAACGATCAAGCTTCCTGAGCGATTTTGCCACCAGTGACTACCCGAACCACGGAAAAACCACGGCTAAAAGATTCGCGCGCGCAGGGTGCCATGGCGCCGTCCGCGTCCAGGACGCCGCGCCGCGAAAGCGGTGAACGCGGGACCATCGCGGTTGATTTCGTCGAAGAAGCCCTGCGTTGCGCCGGGCGTCGCGGACTCCCGCGCAGTGCGTTGCTTGAACAAGCGGGCATTCAGAGCGCAGCGCTCGCGGCGCCGCTCGCGCGCGTGTCGGCGGCGCAATACGGGCGCCTGTGGAGCGCCATTGCCGACGCGCTCGACGACGAATTCTTCGGCCAGGACAGTCATCCAATGCGCCGAGGCAGCTTCGCGCTCCTCTGTCACGCCGCGCTCGATTCGCGCGATGGCGCTCAAGCGCTCGCACGCATTGCCGGGTTCTTGCGGCTGGTGCTGGACGACTTGCGCTGCGAGTTCGAAGTCGGCGCGACGCACGTAAGGATCCGCCTCGTCGATTCCAACAGCAACACTCCGCGTCCGATGTTCGCCTACGCGACCGCGTTCATCATGATCTACGGCCTGTTGTGCTGGCTCCTGGGGCGGCGTATTCCCATCCTCGCCGCAAGTTTGCGCTGCCCCGAACCGCGCGCCGCCGACGAGTACCGGCTGATGTTCTGCGACGACATGCGCTTTGGGCAAGCTGTGTCGTACGTTGATCTCGCGCCGGATTGCGCGCGCTTGAGGCCGGTCCAGACAAGCGCCACGCTCAAGGTCTTCCTGCGTGAAGCGCCCGCGAATTTCATCGTGAAGTATCGCAATACGGATTCGCTTGCGGCGCGGATTCGTCGTGAATTGCGGGAAACACCGCCCGGCGACTGGCCGGATAGCGAGCGGCTCGCGGCAACGCTGAACATGGCTGAAGCCACGCTGCGCCGGCGTCTCAGGCAGGAGGGCACGACTTATCAAACCATTCGCGATGCATTGCGGCGGGATCTCGCCATTGCACGTCTCGCCGATACGGCCGAGACCATCGCGGAAATCTCGCATGCGCTCGGGTTCGCCGAACCGAGCGCGTTTCGCCGTGCGTTCAAGAAGTGGACGGGCGTGCGGCCGACGGCTTATCGCGCAGTGCATGGCGTGACAGAACCGCTATAGTGAAACCCTGCTGGTTCACACTAGGAGCCGTCATGTCGCAACCGAAAGCAAAACCGAATCGAGAGCCGGATCAAACGCCCCCGGACGCCGACAATAGAGAGGCGGCGCTTGACGAAGCGCTCGATGACAGCTTCCCCGCAAGCGACCCGGTCGCCATTTCGGTGGATCACGACTCCGGGCCGCACAAAAATCCGTCGCAATAGCAGGGCGCTAATCTTCGAGACCGGTCAACAGCGTCGCCAGTTTTTCGACGTGCTGCATAAGCATTGCCCGGTGTTTGTCGATCTGCTCGATACGCCCCGCAAGATCGGCGCGTACGGGATCATCCAGCTTGCCCGACGCACGCAGGTCCTCCGCTCGCGCATTGATGTTCTCGAGTTGCACCATGGACAATTGCCGCTCCACGCGACGCAAGTCGGTGAGAAGCAGATCGCGGTTGCGCCTGAAAATCTGGTCGCGGCGTAACGTCTCGCCTTGCTGCAATGCCTGGTCGGCAATGCGCCGGGTCGCTTCTGTCTGCGACAGCAGCGGTTCAGGTCCACGCAGTACGGGCCGTTTGGGCGCCGGATGCGCATTGCCGCGAAAAATCGCGGCAGGCGCTTCTTCATCCATCGCGCGTTGCGTTTCAGGCGGAATGTCGCGCCGGTCGTGGCGGTCGTCCATCCAGCGCGGCGGCAGGCCGGTCACCGTTTCCACGCCGCGGATAAACTCTTCGCTGAAATCGCGCCTGCCGGCCAGGATCAGCTTCATGTGCGACGGCGAAAAACTCATCATGCGCGCAATCCGCGCACCGCCAGCGGGAGAACCCGCCAGCACGTTCAAGTTGGCTCGCCACACAACGTACAACGTTTCATCGAAATCTTCCATGGGCTAGTCTCCAAGCAGACGGACTCGCAAGCGTCGCGCAGCGGGGCACATGCGCTCGACGCTCGGGTCCTGGCGAGCCCGTCCTTGCAACGGCGCGCCGCATCATGGTCGATGGCGTCGCCGGGTGGGCATCTGACCGCATCTTACCGTCATCTCAATAACCTGCGTTTTGTCTGAAGAAGCGTGAAAACCCGCGGAATCATCGAAAACCGGTCAATTTGACGGATTTTCCGCGGCTGGTGCTTCCTGAGTCCCGCCATTCGCCATGCACACGACGCATCCATGCCATCTTGCTGATATCTGCAATACAAATAAATTGCAATTATTCGCATCAGAGATATTTTGCTTTTATTCGTTAAACGAATATTTGACGTTTATCTGTGACACGAATAAAATTTCTTTATTCGTGTCACAGATAAATAGCCATGCGGCAGACTATCGCTACACCTCACCAACTGGGCGAAATCATGGCAGCGGGAAGACGGCGCGCAGGCCTTACTCAGGCTGAAGCCGCCATGCGTATTGGCGTAAGCCAAAGCCGCATCTCAACGCTCGAAGGAAATTCAGGCGCACTGACGCTTGACCAGCTGCTTGCGCTTTTCGGCGCGTACGGCCTGCAACTGCAAGTGCAGGACAGGGACGCCACCCCTGAACCATCTTTCGATTCCACACCGGAATGGTAACGACCGGGCGCAAGGCGCATTCCCGGGCGTTGTCCGTATGGGCCAACGGCGTGCGCGTGGGCGTCTGGCGGATTCCCACTCGCGGGCCCATGGAGTTCGAGTACGACCCGGCCTGGACCACGTCCAACATCGGCCGGCCGTTGTCGCTTTCGCTTCCCATCCCAATCGACAACGCCCCGCTCAAGGGCGAGCGCGTGCTGAACTACTTCGATAACCTGCTGCCCGACAGTGAAGCCATCCGGCAACGCATCGGCCGGCGTTTCCGGACCGGGACGCTCGATACGTTCGATCTGCTGCAGGCAATCGGGCGTGATTGTGTGGGCGCGGTCCAGCTTCTGGGCATCGATGAAGAACCGGTCGGCGTTGAACAAATCGATGGAACGCCGCTGACCGAACCTGAGATCGATGCCTTGCTGACCCAGACAGCGGGCAGCTTCACTTTCGGTGCTCAGGACGACGAAGACGATTTCCGGATCTCGCTTGCCGGCGCGCAGGAAAAGACCGCGCTGCTCTGGCACGAAGGCCAGTGGATGAAACCCCATGGCGCGACGCCAACCACGCATATCCTGAAGCTTCCGCTCGGCCTGGTTGGAAACCGGCGCGCGGATCTGACAACATCCATCGAGAACGAATGGCTGTGCATGCATCTATTGCGCGCGTACGGTTTGCCGGTCGCTGAAACGAGTATCGAGACATTCGGCAAGCAGCGCGTGCTGAGCGTGAAGCGCTTTGATCGCCAGATGCATTCGAGCGGCAAATGGCTGCTGCGGCTTCCGCAAGAAGATTTCTGTCAGGTGATGGGGCTGCCTTCGCACAAGAAATACGAGAACGAAGGCGGTCCGGGCGTGATCGATCTGGCCCGCGTGCTCCAGCAATCCAACGAGGCCAGTGACGACATCGAAACCTTGCTGACCGCGCAGATTCTTTTCTGGTTGCTCGCCGCACCCGACGGCCACGCGAAAAATTTCAGCATTCGGCTTCTACCGCGCGGACAGTTCAGATTGACGCCGCTCTACGACGTCATGTCGATCTGGCCGGTGGAAGGCAAGGGCGCGAGCCAATGGTCGTGGTTCAAGGCGAAACTGGCGATGGCCGTGGCAGGCAAGCATCGTCACTATGCTATTCGCGATATCCAGCGCCGGCACTTCAACGCAATGGCGCCAAGGTGTTCGTACGGCAGCAATGCAGAGCCGATCATCCGCCGCCTGATCGAAGAAACGCCGCGCGTGATCGAGCAAGTGGCGGCGCAGTTGCCGGAAGGTTTCCCCGCCAAAGTCTCCGATCGCATCTTCGAAGGGCTTCGCCGCGCGGCAGCCACACTCGAAGCCATGCCGGAGAAATAAAAAAGCGCCGTGGCAACGATGCCCGGCGCTTTCCTTCGGAATCCTTCAATACCCGCTCGTTAAGGCACGTCGATCAAGGCACGTCGATCAAGGCACGTCGCGCAAATAGCCTTCCTTCGACGAATCGCGCATCCGGAACGAGACGATTCCCGCAATCGCGCACAGCGCTGTCACGTACCAATAGAACGTGGACTCGCTGCCAACGGATTTCAGAAACAGCGCCACATATTCTGCCGAGCCGCCGAACACGGCGTTCGCCACTGCATACGACAATCCCACGCCCAGCGCCCGCACTTCCGCGGGGAACATCTCGGCCTTGATCAGGCCGCTGATCGAGGTGTAGAGGCTGACGATCGCGAGCGCGATCACGACCAGCACGAACGCCACGATCGGGCTCGTGACATCTTTCAGCGCATGCAGGATTGGCACGGTGCAGAGCGTGGCAAGCGCGCCGAACCAGATCATCGACGTCCGCCGGCCGATCCGGTCCGACAACGCGCCGAAAGCCGGCTGCATGATCATGTAGACGAACAGCGCGGCGGTCATGATGTTGCTCGCCGTCTTGGCGTGCATGCCCGCCGTGTTCACCAGATACTTCTGCATGTAGGTGGTGAACGTGTAGAAGATCAGCGATCCGCCGGCCGTAAAACCGAGCACGGTCAAAAACGCGGTCTTGTGCTGCATGAGGCCGCGCAGCGTGCCGGCTTCCTTCAGCTTGCGGGTTTCGGCGGTCGTGGTTTCATCGAGTGATTTACGCAGATACAGCGAGACCAGCGCCGCAAGCGCACCGATGCCAAACGGAATGCGCCATCCCCATGCTTTCAGCTCTTCCGCGCTCAGCACTTGTTGCAGTATGACGAGCACCAGCAACGCGGCAAGCTGGCCGCCAATCAGCGTCACGTACTGGAACGATGCGAAAAAGCCCCGCCGCCCTTGCAGCGCCACTTCACTCATGTAAGTCGCGCTCGTGCCGTACTCGCCACCCACCGACAAACCCTGGAACAGCCGCGCGATCAACAGGAAAAACGGCGCCCATGCGCCAATGCTCGAATACGTCGGCAGGAAGCAGATCACGAGCGAGCCCGCGCACATCATCAGCACGGAGATCATCATGGACGTGCGGCGGCCGTGTTTATCGGCGATCCGACCGAACATCCAGCCGCCGATAGGCCGCATCAGGAAACCCGCGGCGAACACGCCGGCGGTGTTGAGCAACTGCGTGGTCGAATTGCCGCTCGGGAAAAAAGCAGGCGCGAAGTACAGCGCGAGGAACGAGTAAATATAGAAGTCGAACCATTCGACGAGATTGCCCGACGACGCGCCGACAATCGCAAGAACGCGACGCCGGGTGTCGGCTGATGTGGAAAGGGCTAGTTCGGCCATGCTGATTGGACTCCTGTCGCGTAATGAAAACGGCGAAAACGGCGGCTTGCGGCCGCTCTTGAACCGGACGAATGCCGGTCAATAAGATGACGCCCCGAATGACGCTGAAGGCGTTCGGGCGCAAGTTTATACGACGCAGGACGGCTTGGCGCGGGATGACAGTCAGCCGTATTTATGCTTACAGCACGATTTGGCGCGAAAGATTGACGTCAGGATGGGCCCAGCGCTGGTCCGCGTCATTCCTTTTGACAGCAATGATCTCAGGCGCATCAACGGTTTGCGGCGCATTGAGCAGGTGTTGCGGCACAAGCGCCCAAAGCTTACAACCGGTCGCCGCGGCACCCCGCGCCAGCGCTTGGGAATTACCCTGATGAGACGAAAAACACGAGGCCAACGCCTGCGCCAACTATTGCCATAATTGCGGACGCCCGACTTTTCTGGAGAACCGCATGAACCCGCAGTCATCGAACCTGACGCTCGACACCGCCCTTGCATCGAAATTTGCCGCGCTGGCCTTGGGCCATCTCACGCGCGAATATCCGAACAAGCTCGAACACGTGATGGGCAGCGCCGCCGATGTCCAGAGTCCGCGCGCGCTGCATCCCATCTTCTATGGCAGCTTCGACTGGCATTCCTGCGTTCACGGGTATTGGCTAATCGCACGGCTCATCGACCGGTTTCCCGATTTGCCGGAAGCACCTCGAATCCGCGCGTTGATCGATGCGCATTTCACGCCGGCGAACGTTGCCGCCGAAGTCGCGTACCTCGAGCGCCCGGAAGCGCGCGGGTTCGAGCGTCCCTATGGCTGGGCGTGGCTGCTCGCCCTTGCTGGCCAGCTCGAATCGATGAAAACGCCCGACGGCCAACGCTGGGCTCAAGCGCTCAAGCCGCTCGCACAAGCCTTTGTGGAACGCTTCACGGTGTTCTTGCCGAAGTCCACGTATCCGCTGCGCGTGGGTACGCACTTCAACACGGCGTTCGCGCTGACGCTTGCGGCGGGTTATGCGCGGCAGGTCTGCGACACGGCGTTCGAGACGTTGATCATCGATACCGCCCGCCGCTGGTATCTCCACGATGCCGCGTGCCAGGCGTGGGAACCGGCCGGCGATGAGTTTTTATCGTCGTCGCTGATGGAAGCCGAGTTGATGCGGCGCGTGTTGAGCGCGACCGAGTTCGAAGGCTGGTTCGACCGGTTCCTACCGCGGCTTGGCGCGCGTGAACCGGCTACGCTGTTCACGCCTGCCACGGTCACGGACAGAAGCGACGGCAAGCTCGCGCACCTCGACGGATTGAATCTCAGCCGCGCGTGGTGCCAGCGGTCGCTTGCGCGCTCGCTGAAAGCCGGCGACGCGCGAATCGGCGTGCTCGAAGCCACGGCCAACGAACACCTGAGCGCAGGACTCGCGCATGTGGCGGGCGACTACATGGGCGAACACTGGCTTGCCACGTTCGCGCTGCTGGCGCTGGAAGCCTGAACCTGAAACCCTAGCCGCGCGGCTGGAACGCGATCACGCCCATGCCGACCAGCGCGATCGCCATCCCGGCCCAGTCCCAGCTCGACGGACGAATCCGCTCGACGGCCCAAAGCCACATGATCGCGACCGCGATATACACGCCGCCGTACGCCGCATAAACGCGGCCGGCCGCGCTCGCATGCAGCGTGAGAAGCCACGCGAACAGCGCCAGCGACACCGCACCCGGCACGAGGAGCCACGGCGAGCCGTCCTCCTTGAGCCATCGATACGGAAGATAACAGCCCACGATCTCGGCAATGGCGGTGACAACGTAAAGCAGGAAAGTCTTCATGAACGTAAAGGTCAGGACGGGCATGCAGCGCACAAGGACCCAAAGAAGAACCCAGCACGCCGCCCAACGCAAGTAATTTTCGCGTCAGCCCGTGCCGCCTTGCTCCCACCCGCCGCCCAGCGCCTTGTACACCGCTATCAGGTCGGTTGTGACGCTGACCGTCGATTGCGCGAGTTGCTGGCGTGTCGAAGCGAGTTGCCGTTCGGCATCGAGCACCGTGATGAAGGTGACCAGTCCCTTTCTGTAGCTGTCCGTTGCCAGTTGCAGGTTGATGCGGTTGGCCTCCACGGTTCGCGTGAGCGCCTCGCGCCGGTCCTGGTCCGTCCTGTACGACACCAGCGCGTTATCCACGTCCTGCAGCGCCTTCAGCACGGTCGACCGGTATTGCAGCGCCGCTTCCGCCGCTTGCGATTTCGCGATCCGCACGTTCGCCCGCAACGCGCCGCCTTCGAAGATCGGCAGCGAAATGCTCGGACCCACGGAATAGAACAGGCTCGACCAGTGCGCGAGATAACGCGCCCGCGTGGCGCGCGTCCCCACGCTGCCCGTCAACGATATATCCGGATACATCTGCGCGACCGCCACGCCGACTTCAGCCGTAGCAGAATGCAGGTCGCTTTCCGCACGACGGATATCCGGCCGCCGCCGCGCCAGCGTCGACGGCAAACCAACCGGCACGCTCGGCGGCGCGGGCGGCACGGCGCCGGGCGTTTCCAGTTCGGCATCGAGTGCGCCGGGCGCGCTGCCGGTCAGCACCGCGAGGCCGTTCATGGCCTGCGCGATCTGTGCATCGAACTGGGGAAGCTGCGCCTGGAGCGAGCCGACTTGCGCCGTCGCGCTCTGGACATCGCTTTGACTCGTCAGGCCGACACGCGCCTGCTCCCGCGTCAAATCGAGGATCTGCTGTTCGGAATCGATTTCGGCGAGCGTGATCTGCTTGAGCAACTGCGCGCCCCGCAATTGCGAATAGGTCTGCGCGACTTCGGCCTCGAGCGAGACAAGCGCGTCGTTACGATTTTCGATAGCCGATTGCGTCTGCGCATTCGCCGATTCCACCGAGCGCCGCACGCGGCCGAACAGATCGAGTTCCCACGATGCATCGAAGCCATCCTGGAAGAGATTGACCGGACCGGTCGCCGAATCGATTGCGCTGCGCACGCGCGGTGCGTTCGCGCCGAGCGCGTTGATCTGGTCGAACGCGCCCTGCGATTCGAGTATGCCTTTCAGGCCAAGCTGCTCGCGCATGTAGCTCGCGTTTGCGCTCACTTGCGGCAAGCCCTGCGCACCGGCTGCGACCGCTTGTTCCCGCGCCCCCGTGATCCGCAGCACGGCGCTCTGCAGATCGAGATTTCCCGCAATAGCGCGATCGATCAGCGAGTCGAGCGTGGCGTCGTGAAAGTCGCGCCACCATCGCGGGTCGGGGTCGGCATTTGTATCGATGATCGTCGGCACGTTGGCGTGTGGAATGCGCATGTCGTCCGGCGGGTTTTGCACGCGCTGCAAGTCGCGCCAGTTCTCAGGCGCTTTTGCATCAGGCTGTGTGAAATTCGGACCGACGGAGCACGCGCTCATGAATAGTGTGGCAAGCGTCAGCGAAGTCAGGCGTTTGCTCATCTCAGTGCCCTCCCCCGCCGCCCGAGGCTTTTACCGGCGAAAAGAACAACGTCACCGGCACGAAGCACAGCGCAAAGATCGCCACCGCGCCGAACACGTCGGTGTACGCCAGAATGGTGGACTGCGAGATGAACTGCTTGTACATGAGGCCGGTCGCTGTCGTCATGGCTTGCTGCATTGTCTGGCCCATGTCCATCAATGTGTGTGTGAGGCGTTGTATGGAATCGTTATAGTTCTGGCTGAGCGGCGTCATATGCACTGACATATGCGCCATGTTCGCCTGCGTGCGCTCTATGATCATCGCGGTGGAAAGCGAGATGCCAATGGATCCCGCGACGTTGCGGAACATGGTGAAGAGTGCGGAGGCATCCGCATTCTCCGATGGCTTGAGCGTCAAGTAAGCAAGCGTCGTGATGGGCACGAACAGGAATGCAATTGCGATGGATTGCGAACTTCGCATGATGGTCAGCGTCTTGAAGTCGATGTTCGGCACAAGGTGATGCGAGAAGAACAATGCACAGGCCATCAGGAAGAAACCGAACGCCACGAGAAAGCGCGTTTGTATGATCGGCATGAGTTTGCTGACAACAGGAATGATCGCAACGATCATCATTGCGCCGGGCGACAGCACGAGGCCCGCGAGCGTTGCGGTGTATCCGAGTTGCTGCTGCGCGAGTTGCGGCACGAGTACAGCGCTGCCGTACAGGATGCTGGCGAAGCCGACCATGCAAATGGAACTCAGCGCGAAGTTCTTGTCTTTCAGCACGCGCAGGTCGACGACCGGCTTTTTCGCATATAGCAGCCAGAAGACAGCGCCCACAATGCCAATCAACGAGAGGATCGCGAACGTGGTGATGAAGCCGGACTTGAACCAGTCGTCGTCCTCGCCGCGGTCGAGGAACACCTGCAGACACCCCAGACCCAGCGCAATCAAGCCGATACCAACATAATCCAGCCCGAGTTTCTTCCGGTCCTGCTTGCGCTCCCACGGCGGGTCTTCCACAAACTGCATCACTGCAATGGTGGTGATCACGCCAATGGGCACGTTGATCAGGAACACCCAGCGCCACGTGAGGTTGTCTGTAATCCAGCCGCCGAGCGTAGGTCCGACCACGGGCGCGACGACGATGGCTACGGCGGAAATGGAAAACGCACGGCCCCGTTGTTCCGGTGGAAACGTGTCCAATATGATGGACTGCTGGTTGGGCTGCAAACCACCGCCGAAGAACCCTTGCAGCACCCGGAAAATGATCAGTTGCCACAGGTCCGTGGCAAGGCCGCACAGCAGCGAACAGAGTGTGAATGCAGCAATGCAGATCAGGAAATAGCGCTTGCGTCCCAGCAGTTTCGAGAAAAACGCGGAGATCGGCAGCACGATTCCGTTTGCCACCAGATACGCGGTCAGCGTCCACGTTGCTTCGTCGTAGCTTGCCGACATCGCACCCGAAATGTGCGGCAGCGCGACGTTGACAATGGTTGTGTCGAGCACTTCCATGAACGCCGCAAGCGTGACGACAACCGCGATCAGCCATGGATTGGACTTCGGTTTCCAGTCGGCACGCTCGCTCATTTCAGCATCACCTTCGGCACGACCGAAAGACCGAGCGGCAGCGGCAAGTCGGGTTGCGTGCCGTTATCGATCAGAATCTTTACCGGCACACGCTGCACGATCTTCACGAAATTGCCCGTCGCGTTTTCAGCAGGGAATGCCGAGAATTTCGAACCGCTGCCAAGCTGGATGCTGTCGACATGGCCGTGCAATTTCAGGTCGGGATAGGCGTCGACGGACACATCCACCGCGTCGCCCGGACGCATGCGCTCGAGTTGCGATTCCTTGAAGTTCGCGGTGATCCAGACAGTCGTCGTCACCAGCGAAAAGATGGACGTGCCCGCCTGAAGGAAGGTCCCGTATTGCACGTTGCGTCTGGTGACCCAGCCGTCGGCGGGCGCGCGCAATTCGGTGTAAGAGAGATTGAGCTGGGCCGCTTCGACTTGCGCTTCTGCCTGATGAACCTGTTCGCGGCGTTCATCGACGGTAGCCTGGGCCTGACTGATCTGCTGCGGCACGAGGCTTGCCGTCTTGACCTGCGCACGAGCTTGCGCGACGTTGGCAAGCGCGCTTTGTTGCTGCGCGTTCGCTGTATCGATGTTTTGCTGCGACGTTGCGCGAATGTCCACCGAATGCTGGCGCTCATAGGCCGCGCGGCTTTGCGTCAGGCTGGCTTGCGCGCTTTGCTCCTGCGCCTTGGCCTGGGTGAGTTGCGCCGGATACTGAACCTTCGCGATGGCCAGTTGTACTTCGGCCGCGTTGAGCTGGGCCTTTGCAAGTCCAAGCTGCGCATTCGCCTGATCGAGTTGCGCCTGATAGTCGCGAGGATCGATCTTGATCAGGAGATCGTTCTTGTGGACGAACTTGTTGTCGCCCAGATTCATGACCACCACATAACCCGATACTTTCGGCGCGATGGTGACGGTATCGCCGTCGGTGTAAGCGTCGTCGGTACTGACCTGGTTGCGGGTCGCGAACCACCAGATCACGCCCGCGACAATGATCAGGATCACGACTATCGCAAGAATGATCAGCGGCTTTTTTCCAAGGCCGTTTTTCTTGCTGCCGTTTTTCTCGTCCTTGCCGTCTTGATCCTTCTTGTCGTCTTTGTCGTCGCTTTTGCCTTCGTTCTTGTCCTTGCCGGAATCGTTTTTTGGGTCTTCCTTTTTATCGTCGGAACGGTCGGAGTCGTGGTCGGGTTTTTCGTCTTGATCGGGCATCAGGCTTCTCTCACTCGTTCAAGCCTGAAACGCGCGGGATCAGATCCTCAACGTCAGGCAAGAGGTCGACAGAAATGGAGTTGGGGCGCTGGCAATTTCTCTACCGTAAACGGTTCAGCGCAAGCGGTGTGCTGTAGCAAACCTCGTGCCTTAACCTCACACTTCAGGCTCGCGCGGATAAATGTGCAATCAACGGATAATGATCCGACGCCACCCGCGCCAATGCGCTTTTGTGTACCTCGACCTTCATGAGGCGCTCGCCCGGATGCACCCAGATCCGGTCCAGTGCAAACAACGGATATCGCGTAGGAAAAGTCTTCGGAGAACGCGCGCGATAAAAATGCGATACCAGTCGGCGCAGCGTGCGCCCGTACACAAACCATTCGTTGAGGTCGCCAAGAAGAATGACGGGTAGTTCCGGCGTATCGAAACGTTGCAACACCTGCTCGACTTGCGCGCGCCTTTCACTCGATGCCAGCCCGAGATGCGTCGCCACCACGCGCCACGTCTCTCCGGCGCAATCGATATCCGCATCCAGCGCGCCACGCGGTTCGCGGCTCCTGAACGACAGATCGAGCGTGCGCACCGCGCGCACGGGAAAGCGGGTCAGCACCGCATTGCCGTAGCGGCGCGCGGGGGTATCGAGTGTCGGGCCTGCGACCGCGTGAAGGCCGGTCATGCGCTGAAGGGCCGCGAGCACATTGGGCGCGGCGCTGCCGCCCAAGGGCACTTCCTGGAGCGCGAAAATATCGGCGTCGATTTCGGCGAGCACCGCCGCGATGCGTTCCGGCGCGAGCTTGCCATCCACACCGACCGCGCCATGCACGTTGTAAGTGGCGATCCGGAGGCCGCGCGAAGAAAGTGAAGGCGGTTCGATGCGAACCTCGTGCATCGACGTCATGAGTCCACCTCGCCGGCTTGCCGTGCCTCGTGTATTGCTTCTTTCGACGCCTGCACTTCCACGTCGACAACACGCTCATGCGGCGGCCGTGCTGCACGCTCACGCTGCCGCTCGTCGTGCTCCGCGCGCTCCTTGCGGCCGAGAAACCGCTGCAGCAGCACCGATACGGCCACCAGCGCCACGCCAATTCCGATCAGCACGGCAAAGGACATGGCCGTCGGATGCCGCAGCGAAGCCACGAGTTGATGCGCGAACGCGACCGTCAGCAAAATGCCCGGTCCCATGCCAATCAGCGTGCCAAGCATGAAATCGCGCAGGCCGATCATGGATGCGCCCGCAACCAGATTCACGATGGTGAAAGGCGCAACCGGCAAGATGCGCAGGATGACAACCGCGACCAGCCCTCGTTTCGCCACGCGCTCGCTGAGCTTGTTCACGCGCGCGCCGGCCAGGCGGCGTACGACATCGCGGCCGAGCCATTCGCCCAGCAAATACGTGACGGCCGCCGCGGCGAGCGTGCCCACGAGCGCATAAAAGCTGCCCCAGGCTGCGCCGAAAACCAGACCGGTGGTTGCAATCAGGAGCGTGACCGGTATCGATACAACCGCGGCAAGCACATAAGCCAGCAGAATCCAGAGCGGCGCGAGCGGCAGGGTGTCGATGCGCCGCGTCTGGCGCGAGAGCGCCGCGAGATTCAGGTAATCGGCAAGCGGCGTCCAGTGCCATGCGGCGGCAAATCCCACAATCAGCAACGCCAGCACGCCTAGCAATGCAAACCGCCCGATCAGCCGGTGCGGCTTGTCGACCGGCACGAACTGCTCAACAAGCTGATCGGCTTCGACCGGTTTTTCCGGATCGATCAACGCTTCGGGCGGCACCAGCCGATCGACATCCGGCGCGACCGTCGGGTTCAGGCGCTCGAGCGTGCGGTGTTCGGCGGCGTCTTTCATCAACACCGCGATGGCGTCGTTCAGGCGGCGCCCTTCAAGTGCACGGGCAAATTCCTCGGTCTCGCAGCCGAGATGCTCGGCAAGCAGCGAGTTGCGCATGCCGGCGAGCGCGGCCTGGATGCGCGGGTCGCCATTGGCGTCGATAGCGATGTTGCATTCGGTGTCGAGCACCATCGACCGGTTGTTGAGATTTGCCGATCCCACGAGCAACAGGTCGTCGTCCACGATCATCAGCTTGCTGTGCACGTTCACGCACCCCGTCTCCAGCCCCGGCACGGCAGGCGACATCAGCCGATACCGGTCGTGCGTGTCCGCGCCCTCCAGCATGCGGTGCAGCCGCGCGCGCAGGACGCCCATTGTCATTTCCTGCAGCCAGCCGCTTTGCATGCGCGGCGCGACGATGGCGATGTCGGGACCATCGGGCTTTTCGAGCATGCTCTTGAGCGCCGCGCCAATGGAACCCGCCGTGAAATACTGGTTCTCTATATAGATGCTGCGCTGCGCACGTTCGATGGCGTCGAGGTACTGCTGGCGAATCTGCCGCACGCCGGGACGGCCGTCGAATGCGGGTTCGGTCAGCGAGATGGCAAGATCCACGTCTTCGAGATCCACCGCGCGCGACGGCGGCCAGGGATCGCTCCCGCTCATCGCGCGATGCGAGCGGATTGCAAAACGCCGCCCGCATGCACGCCGCCAGCGTTCGCGCGCAAGCAGGCCCATCGCGCGCGCAGCGTCGCCGTCGAACATCGTGTGGACGTCGTGGAATGGCTGATACGGCTCGCCGTTCGCATCGCGGCGCAACGGGTCTTGGGCGTCGTGCCGGCGCGTGTCCCAGCGCGAACGCGTGAGATCCAGACCGCCTACGAACGCCAGTTTGTCGTCGATCACCACCACCTTCTGATGGTGCGATCCGCCCATTGGATGCTTGCCGTCCATCTCGAACGCCACGCGCCGGTGCGAGCGCCAGCCCATCTTGTAGACCGGCAGCCATTCGCGCTCGAACGCGTACAGCATCGCGAAATCCCACGCGAGGATGTAGATGCGCAGCCGTTTCCTGGTCGCCGCGACGTCGTGCAGGAATTCACCGAGAGCGTCGGCGTAACCGTCGTCGGCGCCTTCGGGCGTGAGCTTCATGCGGCTGTCGATATCCCAGCCCAGAATGAACACCGTGCGTTGCGCGCGCGTGATGGCTTCGCGCAGCACACGAAAATAGTCCGCCCCGTCGATCAGCAGGCTAAAGCGATCGGCGTGGCGCACGCTGTCGCAATTGCGGCCGGGTTGAAAAAACGCTTCATTGCTCATGCGTCGGGCGGCGAGGAAAAGACAGGCGATTGATCGGGGTCATCGAAAAAATTTTGCAAGCAATGTGCCCGGCACTGCAGTGCGGCAAAAATCAACTCGTTTAGCCAGCAATACACCGTACAGGAAACGATCCGCCAATCTGTACCGGTACTGTACCGATCCATTCTCATAAACTGGCGCGACCGATCTTAGAAAGGCTCGACCAGGAACACCATGCAACTCAATACCGCTTTGATGACCGCGCTGCCCGCCGCCCTGCTCTTCGCGCTCGTCACTTCCATCACGCCCGGCCCGAACAACACCATGCTGCTTGCATCTGGTGTCAACTTTGGATTGCGGCGAACCATGCCTCATGTATTCGGCATCAGCGTGGGCGTCGCGATCCTGATGATTCTTGCGGGGCTCGGCGTTGCGCAGGCGTTCGAGCACTTCGCATGGGCGTACACCGTGCTCGAAACGCTCAGCGTGGCGTACCTGTTGTACCTGGCGTGGAAGATCGCGACCTCCTCGGCCGTCCAGGTCCGCGACGGCGAGCGCCGGCCCATGCGGTTCATCGAAGCCGCCGCGTTCCAATGGATCAATCCGAAGGCCTGGATGATGGTCCTCACCGCCGCGACCACCATTCATCTGCATTCAAGCATCTCGATGAACGCCGTGCTCATGGCAATCGTGTTCATCGTGGTCGGGATGCCCTGCATCATCTTGTGGGCGGCGTTCGGCACATCGATGCGCCGGCTGCTCACGAAACCGCGCTGGTTGCGCGCGTTCAACTGGACCATGGCTGCGCTGCTCGTGCTGTCCCTGTATCCGATTGTGGAACGCGCGTTTGTGTAGCCACTGATTCATTCGTTGCAATCCTCGCGCGGATTTAACCATCCGGTTTGTCGGATTCAGCCTATTTTTTCCTAAGCGGCGCATACTGGACTCGCCTGCCGCCGCGCAAAATATGCAGCCTCATTGCAACTTTAGCCGTTCAAAGCGGCAAGAACTGCGCGCGTTCCACCGTACCCGGGGATCGACAGGCATGTACGAAGCTTGCTTCCTGATCAACTCGCGCCTTGTTGGCGCGGCTTTGAAATCTCCCAAGGAGTCGCCATGTCTGGAGCTAACCGCCCGTCCGGTCCCGCAACACGCAAGTCCCTCGACCTCGCCGATCAGATTGAACGCGATGAACTCGAGAACAACCTGCCGGACGCGCTAAATCACGCCGACGAAGACGATCTCGACGACGAACCCGACACCGGCACACCCCGCCGATAACATCTCTGCGCCACTTTTACGCGCATCTCGGGCGCGTTCCATCAGCCGCACATGCGCAACGCAGTGCGGCTTTTTTACGGACGTCCTGCGTGCCGCACATCGCGTTGACGATTTGTGACCCATTGGGCATGAGAGTTGCTCTACCATCGGCGCTGCAGGACACAATGGCAGTTCAAGCAATCAAAGCGGCCGGGCGTCAAAGCCAGCGCGCAAATCAATCCGATAAATCGACCCTTTGGAGGGCTTCATGCTTCGATACGCTGTCATCTTTTTCATCATCGCGATCATCGCGGCATTCTTCGGCTTCGGCGGTATCGCGAGCGGCGCAACCGAAATCGCGAAGATCCTGTTCTTCATCTTCATCGTGATCTTTCTGGCTACGTTGCTGCTCGGCGTGTTCAGGCGATGAAGCCTCGGCGCCCGTAAATCGAGGGCGCCGTTGCTAGGATGCAAAAAAGCGCGAGCATGCTCGCGCTTTTTTGTCACTGGATTGACGCCGCCATGTCACACCATGACATGGCGGCGTGCGTCTGACACTTTAGTGAAACACAATGTCAACGCCCGATTGCGGCAGCAAGTCAACTTGCACAACCAAATGCCCGTTGTCGTCGCGCATGGCCCCGCAATCCTTCGGCATGCCGCCGAGCCGCCATTGTGCTTCGTCCAGCCCTTCAATGTGCAAGCTGGACTTGTCCAGCGCTCTCACCTGGTCAGGCTCTGCGCGCTGAAATAGGCCGCTTTCGGCTGGCGGCAAGACATCGGCGAGCGACAGCTTGAGCGCGCCATGCTGTCCAATTTCAGGGTCAACTATCGAACTCTTCGTGGTCGCGAGTTTCAATCCGAGCGCAGTATCGAAAACGTGATGGCTGCTCACCGTGCCTGATGTGTGCCCGCTGTCAAGCGGACCATCAGGCGCCACGTCATGCAAGACCGACGCTTGAGCCGATAAAACATGCGCCGTGTCCACGAAAAAGATAAAGATGGCGGAGGGTGTGCCCTGCGTGCCAGCCTTGGTGGATTCAATCGCTGTCAACGCATGAACGCTCGGCGCCAAGGAATTGGCGGGTTGTATCGACCAGATTCCGTTCGCGTCAATATGAGCGGTTCCCAGCAACGTGGTCTGGTCATACAAGGTGATGATATTGCCGGCCTTGCCAGTTCCGCTAATGATGGGAAGCGCGTCGTCCGTCAAGCCTCCCCTGTCGACCGGCCCTTGGATGGGACCCACATTGTCGGTGACCGCGTTGATGATTGCCCGCCCGGGCGTGCTGGTGTCAATGCTGATCCCCGCGTGGTTCGATTGAGCGCTTTGTGACCCCGCTGCATTCGACGCCACCGCGTGAAAGTCATGCGTGCCGTCGGTCAAGGCCACGGCAGGAGTGAGCGACCACGCACCCGCACTATCCGTCACGGCGGAGCCGATCAGATGCGCGCCATCGAAGACGGTGATCACGTCCGCGGGCCTGCCGGTTCCAGTCACTTGCAGATGCGAATCTGTCGTCGCGCTGTCAAATACAATCGACAGTCCGGCGTGATCGAGAAAGCCCGTTATTGACGGCGCCGGAACCACTGGCAGGCTGAGCACGACGCTCAGCAGTTCTGACGATGCGCCGCGGTTGTTCTCGCTGTCCACGCCAATGGAGGCGAACTTGTGAAGACCGGCCTTAAGCGGGATCACGAGCGTGAACGACCAGACACCGTCGGCTGCCGCAACGGTAGTGCCGAGAAATCGCACGCCATCATAAATCTCGACGACGTTTCCAGCGTCAGCCGTGCCCCTGATGACCGGCAACGTATCGAACAAGACGTCACCGTTGAGCGCCGATCCGACCGACGTGATGATCGCTTGCGAAGGATCGCGAGTTTGAAATGCCATTTTTTTGCCCTCTTTTTTATTGAAATGTCATGCATCAAAACCGACGCTGGGTCGAGCTCTGTCGCACGCGCGCAATCAACTGCTCCTCTGCGGTTATCAATTGATTTGCGGGGCAATGGTGTGCTTCATAAACGAAACGAACTACGCGATTGCTCCTATTATGCAAATTATTAGAAGCATTCATCAAAAACGGTTTGGTTCACCGTCCTAGCCATTTTTCGATGAAACTCCACAACGCATCCTCGGTGGAATATGGAACGTTGAAACGAAACCAGTCGCTTGCGGCATCGCCGGGACGGAAATACGATCCCGGCGCAAGCCAGATTCCATCTTCCAGCGCATGTGTCGCCAGATCAATTGCGTGCGCGGGCTCGACCGGCAACCTTGCCCACAGGAACAAACCCGCGCGCGGCTTGCAAAACACCTCGAGCCCGAGCCCATCCATGCGCTCCTCGACGCGCATATGCGCGTCTTTCAACTTCTCCGTCACCGCATCCACGTGCCGCGCGTAGCGTCCTTCGGTCAGCACCTTTTCAACGATCCGCTCTGTCGCCGCCGATGAAGTCAACCCCACCGCCATCTTCGTGCGTGCCAGTTCGCGCAACACATCGCGTTCGGCGACCACGTAACCGCAGCGCAATGCCGGCGTGATCGTCTTTGAAAATCCGCCGACGTAAAGCACGCGGTTCAACCCTTCCATTGCGGCCAGAAGCGGTGCGCCGGGCGGCACGAGTTCGCGGCTGACATCGTCTTCCACCACCCACAGGTCATGCCGCTCGGCGATCTGCAGCAGACGAAACGCCGCCGCCATGCCAAAGGTCGCGCCCGTGGGATTTTGCAGCGTCGTGTTGAGAAAAATGGCCTTGGGACCGTGTTCAAGAACGAGCCGCTCGAGCACGTCGGTATCGATACCCGCCGGCGTGCGCGGCACGCCCAATACAACCAGCCCGGCGAGCCGCAGGATCTGCAGCAGATTGCAATAACCCGGATCTTCGACCACGACCTTGTCGCCGGAACGCAGCAGCGTGCGCACGATCAGGTCGAGCGCCTGCGTGGCGCCCGCCGTCAACAACACGTTCGCGGCGGGGTCCGCCGGCAGGCCATGGCGATCGAGTTGCTCGGCAATGCGCTCTCGCAGCGGCGCAAAGCCGTACGGATGCCCGTAGTCCGCCATGCGCGCGGCGGGCACCCGGCTCACCGAGCGCAACGCATGGTGCAGCCCGCTTTCGTTGACCCACTCGTTCGGAAGCCAGCCGCAACCGGCCTTGATCGGCACGGAATGGTCCGCGAATACGTCCGATAACAACCACGTCGCGGTCAGGCTCGGCGGTTGCCACGCCACGCTGCGCCTGGGGGCGGCCGCCGCACGCGTGGCCACGCGATACCCCGAGCCGCGCCGCGCGACCACGAGCCCCATCGACACAAGCCGTCCATATGCTTCGGTTACCGTGAACGTGCTCAGCCGCTCGGTCTGCGCAAGCTGACGCACCGACGGGAGCAACGCGCCGGCGCGCAGCGCCTGCTGTTCGATAGCGCTGGAAAACGCCGTTACAAGCTGCTCGACCAGCGTCGCCTGCGCGCGATCGCGGTCCAGTTGAAGTTCGATCATGAATCGCCGAAAAGAGGATGATCAGGGAGGTGACCGGTCGGATCAGTGTGCAGCACGCGCGGCCAGATCACCAATACAGTTTTCAGCATTCTGCCAGCACAGTTCTTCGCGCGACAGGACAACTGTCTATGCCGCAGGTTTTTATCGAGGACTACATTGCGTGTTCTAACAGGAGATTTCACATGACTTCGCGCCCCGTCATCGACGACCTTTCGTCGTTCTGGATGCCCTTTACCGCCAACCGGCAATTCAAAGCTGCGCCGCGCCTGATCGAAGGCGCCAAGGGCATGTACTACAAAGCGACCGATGGCCGCGAGGTCCTGGACGGGTGCGCCGGTCTCTGGTGCGTGAACGCCGGCCATTGCCGCGATGAAATCGTCGCCGCCATCCAGCAACAGGCCGCCACGCTCGATTTCGCGCCGACGTTCCAGATGGGCCATCCGCTCGCGTTCGAGGCGGCCACGAAGGTCGCGGCGATCATGCCTGAAGGCCTCGACCGTATCTTCTTCACGAACTCGGGTTCCGAATCCGTCGATACCGCGCTGAAGATCGCGCTCGCCTATCACCGCGCGCGCGGCGAAGGTCAGCGCACGAAGCTGATCGGCCGCGAACGCGGCTACCACGGCGTGGGTTTCGGCGGCATTTCAGTTGGCGGGATCGGACCGAATCGCAAGACGTTCTCGGGCGCATTGCTGCCGGGCGTCGACCATCTGCCGCATACGCATGCGCCCGACCACAACGCGTTTTCGAAGGGACAGCCCGCGTGGGGCGCGCATCTCGCCGAGGAACTCGAACGCATCGTCGCGCTGCACGATGCATCGACGATCGCGGCGGTGATCGTGGAACCGCTGGCGGGATCGACCGGCGTGCTGGTCCCACCGCAAGGTTATCTGCAGAAGCTGCGGGAAATTTGCACGAAGCACGGCATCCTGCTGATATTCGATGAAGTCATCACCGGCTTCGGCCGTCTCGGCAAGGCGACCGCCGCTGAATTCTTCGGCGTGACGCCGGACCTGATGACGCTCGCGAAGGCCATCAACAACGCCAGCATTCCAATGGGCGCGGTTGCCGCGCATCGCAACGTGCATGACACGGTAATCAACGCGGGCGCCGTGAATGGCATCGAGTTGTTCCACGGCTATACGTATTCGGCGCACCCGATGGCCGCCGCCGCTGCCATCGCCACGCTCGACCTGTATGCGCGCGATCAGTTGTTCGAGCGCGCGGCGTCGAAGGCGGCGAAGTTCGAATCGGCGGCTCACGCACTGCGCGACGCACCGCACGTAAAAGACATCCGCAACCTTGGGCTGGTCGCGGGTATAGAACTGGAACCACGCGATGGCGCTCCGGGTGCGCGTGCGTACGAAGCGTTCGTGAAGTGTTTCGAAGCGGGCGTTCTGGTGCGTTACACCGGCGATATCCTCGCGTTCTCGCCGCCGCTGATCATTGAAGACAACCAGATCGATCAAATTTTCAGCACGGTTCGCAAGGTGCTCGAAACGGTCAAATAACGCCGTCGGCAACAAAAAGGGCCGTTCCAGCGTCAGTTGGAACGGCCTTCTTGCATCTGGCAACGCATGCGTTCACCACGCTCTAACGTGCATGCCTCGCCGCGCTTGCCTTGGAAGAAGCGGCTTTGCGCCGCGTGGCCCAGCCTTTTTTCGCCGATGCCGACCGGTCAGCCGCCGAGCGCCGGCTCGCGCTTGCGTGCGTTTGCCTTGACAACGCGGTATGCGACGCGGCCTTCGTGCTTTCACGCTTGAGCACGCGCGTGGACGTGGCTGAACGTTTCGCCTTCGACTCCGTACTCGCACTACGTTTGGTTTTATGCTGACCCGCTTCGGAATCCTTCGCAGCTTTCTTGCGAGTGGCTTCCGACGTCGCACCCTTCTTCGGCGCTTTCACCCCAACGCCCGATCTGCGTGCCTCCGACAAGCCAATGGCGATTGCCTGCTTCGCCGACTTGGCTCCGTGCTTGCCTTCGCGCACGTGATCGATCTGCTCTTTTACAAACGCACCAGCCTGCGTGCTCGACGACTTACCCGCGCGTTTGGCAGCGTGCGCGCGTTCGATGGTTTTCTTCTCCGGCATGATGCATCTCCTTTGAAAAAGGGTCGTTGGTCTGACAGGAAAAGCATTGCAATGCCTATGCCAACGCCTTGGCTGAACCACCGCGAGGATTGGCCGCACTTCGCAATGTAAGCATTATGTTAGATTGACCATTCCTCAATCTGATTCGATAAGGACAGCCAATGTTGAAGAAAACAGGTATTGCCGCAGTTGCGGTCCTCGCGCTCGCAGCGAGTAGCGCAGGGTTTGCGCGTGACCAGCCGGGCGCGGACTGGATATCGAAGGATGCGGCCATCTCGAAGGTCAAGGCTCTGGGTTATGACGCGGTACGCCTGGAAGCCGACGACGGACGCTGGGAAGGCGAAGCCACGAAACAAGGCCAGTTCTACGACATCCACGTAGATCCCCATTCCGGCGCGCTGACAAGAAACGAACTGAAGCGTTAAGTTCGTGTAGGAATTACAGGGCAGCACGCGCTGCCCTCACCCTTGCAAGGACTCTCGGCGCAGAACAACGATCGAAAGCAATGAAGCAGCGCAATTCTTGTTAATGTGACGGTCGAATCCGCTCAAGCCCATTCATTGCTCATGACATCACTCCCCCTGCGCGCCGCAACCCCCGACGATTTCAACGCGCCGTCCGAAGAAGTCGCGCGCCGCCTGATCGGGGCGATCCTGAGCGTCGATGGCGTGGGCGGCAGGATCGTGGAAACGGAAGCCTATGATCGCGAGGATCCGGCATCGCATAGTTTTTCCGGCCCCACGCCGCGCAATGCGGTGATGTTCGGGCCGCCCGCGCATGCCTACGTGTACCGGTCGTATGGGATTCACTGGTGCCTGAACTTTGTCTGCCGAGAAGCGGGACACGGCGCGGGAGTGCTGATCCGCGCAATCGAACCGCTGACCGGACTCGACGCCATGCGGCAACGGCGCGGCCTCGAACCGCTGAAACTGCTTTGCTCCGGACCGGGCCGTGTGGCGCAGGCGCTCGGCATCACGCACAAGAACAACGGAATGTCGCTGCTCGAGGCGCCGTTTGACATCGATATGCCCGATGAAGATTATCCGGTCGCAACCGGACCGCGGATTGGCATTTCCAGGGCGATGGACGTGCCCTGGCGCTTTGGCCTCGCCGGGTCGAAGTTCTTCAGCAAGCCCTTTCCAAAGGATGCCGGCGATTCCCTCGCCAAAAAGTAAAAGGGCTGCCAAACCTCGGCAGCCCAAATCGTTCTTATTGATTTTTTTAAAGTAACAGCAGCGCTTCGGCAATCACCCCGTCAGAAACGGTCCTCGGGACTGCCGGCAACGCTCCCGTCAAGCAGCCTGTGCAATCAGGCTTTCTGTGCGCGGCTGTAGCATCGCCGCGTTTTCGAGCGCCGTCGGTTCCGGCACTTCATTGGTCGAAACAACACTCAACTCCACCAGCGCGGTCTGCTCGCTCGCCTGTTTGGCGGCCGCCGCTTTTTTGGTCTTCCCCGCGCGTGACGGCGGCTGGCAGGCCCCGCACACCACGTTTTCTTGCAAATCATGTTTGTGCGCAATGAACTTTCCAGTGCAGCGGCAGCATTTGGTGAGCTGCAGCATGCCTGCATCGAAAAAGCGCACAAGGGTCCAGGCCCGCGTCAAATCGAGTACCGCCTCGACATCGCTATTCCTGCAATGTTCGAGATACAGCCGATACCCCTTGGTCAGGGCATCGAGGTGCGAGCAACCCGCTTCCTTCTTCAGGAACACATAGGTGTTGTAGAAGAGCGAAGCATGGATGTTCGCAAGCCACGTCATATACCAGTCCGCCGAGAAAGGCAGCATGCCCTTCGGTGGCGAAACACCCTTCACCTCGCGATACAACCGGATCATCCGGTCGCGCGACAGTGTCAGTTCACTTTCGAGCACTTGCATCCGCGCCCCGAGTTCGATCAATGCGATCGCGCGGAAAACTTCTTGTGCGTCTTCGGTGAGGCTTTTCTTAAGCATGGCGCTCTCGTGCTTAGACGAACTGTTCTGCTGGCTGACCGGCCAGCAGGATGGCTGCATGCGTCGGCGCAATATCCGCGTGCTTCGCGGGCGCCGTCAGTGCTGCCAGCATGGTGTGATCGTTGAAGCGGAAGAAACACAGCAACTGGTCTGAAGACGCCAGCTTTACGACCTGTGCGAGCGTGAGCCCAGACAGAAGGTCGGCAAGTTCCTTAGACAACCCGAGTCGAAACATCCCGATTGCGCGGTCGTCACGCAGCATGCGCTGCGCAAGCATGATGTACGACAAGTTGATTTCTCGAATCGAGTCCAGCGTTTCGCGACCGTTCATGATGTTCCTGCGTTCGATATAAACCCCGAGCACCGCGCCGGATTTTTTACCGGCTTTCTTTTTTGCCTAGCCAAACGTTTGTTCTGTCGGGCTACATTCAACTTGTTTCAGTCCGTTACATCTTGTAACAACACTGTGAAACGGATTGTAAGTAGCGTGGATCGGGAAATCAAGCTCATCTCAATAATAAATTTCCATAAAACAACAGTCGGTATCGGTAAGTTTTTCTGAAGTTTGTAACTGGGAAAAATGACCACGTTGCGCCGTTGTTTTTGTACGCCGTCTTTTGCC
This sequence comes from Caballeronia sordidicola, assembly GCF_001544455.2. Taxonomy (GTDB): domain Bacteria; phylum Pseudomonadota; class Gammaproteobacteria; order Burkholderiales; family Burkholderiaceae; genus Caballeronia; species Caballeronia sordidicola. The sequence goes on along the minus strand of NZ_FCOC02000004.1, from coordinate 204,322 downwards.
AAATAATTTGCTTGGCGCTTGATTTTACAAAGGAAAAAACGGACGCCGCATTGATTCGGTTGACACGCTTTCACAATTAACAGGTTTATGTTTAGCGAGCGCTTGTTACAACTTTCCTTTGGATTGGCGAATACGCCACAAGGAAAACCCGCATTGGCGCTCTGTCATTTTCCTTTCATTCTTTTGTGTCAAATCATCAGAAAAAAATTCCCATAGGCGGGCAAGACGAACTTGTTACGAGAGGTTTGTAACAGGCCGAACGGCATCTTTTCGGAAAGGTTATGGATGGCGCCAACCACTGGCGGGTGCGATTTAGCTGAATGGCGCTCAACTTAACGCGTTGATTTCACACGTTGGCGCGAACGCCCGATGCGTCCGCGTTGTTGAAACAATTGCCACTATTCAACGTCTAGGCACGCCGTCGCGCCATTCGCCCCAATGCGTGACAATGTCCTGCACCAACGGATTCCCAGCCCGATAAAGATTTTCGATAGCCGGCGCGAAACCACCCTGCGCGGCGTAGTTCAGCAGATTGTCGGAGGCGGATTGCCCTTCATACGGCCTGTCGAAGTCCGATCCCGTCCGCACAGCGGCCACGCGGTTCAAATCCACTTTGTGGGCGCTCGCCGCGCGCTTCAACGCTTCGTATGTCGCGTTGTCCTCTTGCTGCGTGGTGCAATACACGCCTTTGCCATCGGTCAGTTGTTTTGTCCAGTCCCGCGCCCGCTCGCCAATATATTTTCCCGACCACCACGTGTCTCCGGCAAGGGTGTCGCACTGGATCACCTTCGGCGGCTGGTTGGCTGGCGCGTAGCCGAACTTCGCACGGGCGGCCTGTGCTTCGGCGCCGTCGGAGAGCGCAACGTTCCTCGATAACGCATACGCCACATCGGCCAGCGCCGGGTTTAACTGGAACACCTCGGTCTTGTAGTCGAGCGGCGGTTTCTCGCCGGGGCTCTTTGTATTGATGCCGAGATAACCGCTTGGCCAGCTATCAGGTTTTTCGCGGGCATCGACTTCCCACTGGATACCGAAGTCGACGAGATATTTCGCCCACGCGGCCGACCCGATCGTTCCACGAATCGGATCGATGCCAGCAATGCCCGCGATCATGAAATACGTACGGCGCAGATCGAATTTATCGGAGAAGGTGAGCGCCATCAGCGACGCCGCCGCGTTCGCGTGCCCCATGCCTGTCGTCATCACGCAGATTTCCTGCCTGTTGCAATGCACGACCGGATAGTCCGGCGATAGACCAGGCACGCTGACCGTCTTCCAGGGACCCAGTTTGTCGAGCCATACCTGGCCTTCGGGACCGAACATGGAGATGATCATGACCTTTACGTTCTGGCCCGAGTGACTACTGCCGCGAAAGTCATCGGCGTCCTGTGCAAAGGTTGACGCGCACGCGCTGAAGGCGAGCGTCGCGGCCACCGCGGTCAGGCTCGGAAAGTGTTTGAACATGCGGGCGCGAAAAGACACTGAATCAGGCGAGGAGCGGACAATTGATTTCATCTGGGCGGCACCGAAAGTGGAAGTGGAAACACAAGGTGAAACGCGAGGTGAATCATGCACTGAAGCACGAACCGGCAGGACAATGTAAGGATCGTGCTAAGCGCATTATAGAAGCGGCTCATGCCCCGAAAATCAACAGAAACAATGCCGGCGATGTTCCGCGAATACCTTCCATCGGCGCCCCGCTGATGTCTGGTACGCACTACCCTGCCGGATATCCTCCACCCGTTTGAGGGTCTTTATGCACGACACCGCGGCTTCAAGAATGATCGATGCGTTCCATGCAAGCCATGTGGAAGAACGGCAAGACATCGAGATGTGGCTCGAGCCGAATGGCGACTGCGCCGTTGCGCTCGAAGCGCTGTGGTCGGAAGGGGAGCATCATCGCGGGCATGCGCGCGCGGCCATGGAGCGGCTGGTCGCGCTCGCTGACAGGCACGGCGTGATGCTGTCGCTGGTGCCGAGGCCATTGACGCCGAAAGGGCAAGGGTTAAAGGCCCTTTCGGCGGATCATGCAGCGCCGGATGGCGCGGCGCTCGAGGCGTTTTATGAGCGGCTTGGCTTCGAGCGATCGGGCGGCGAGTTCGAAGGCTCGCCCGTGCTGGTGCGTGCGCCCCGCTGACTGGTTTCGCCGGTTTCTTCGCTATCGACTGCGGCGTCGTTGTACGGATCGGACCGCTGGACATCGCGCCCCGTATGCTCTGAAGCCGGCGCAGGCGAGTTCAACACCTCAACGCCGTCGCCCGACTTCGACTGCTCGGCCTGATCGCCTCGCGCGTTGTTGAAAATCACGAAGTTACGCTGCGGATTGGCAATCTCGATACCCTGCTGCGCAAAGCGATCCACAATGCGCCGGTTGAATTCGCGCTGCACGCCCCATCGCGCGGTATCGCGGCATTGGATCTGGCCCGCGAGCGTGACCGTCGAACCATCGACGGCGTCCACGCCCCAGAGGCTGAAGTCCGAGAGAATGCCGTCCTTGAATGCATCGTCGTCGCGCAGGGACGCGCCGATTTCCTTGAGCGTATCCGATGCCAGACCGATATCCTGGCCCATCGCAATGCTCACGCGCACGGCCGCATTGCCGATGCCGCGATTCGTGTTGTTCACGGTCGACACCGAGCTGAACGGCACGGTAAAGAGGGATCCGTCGCCGCCGCGCAGACGCACGGTTCGAATCGACAAATACTCCACCGTTCCCGAGACGCCCGCGAGCGTGACGGAGTCGCCGACCTGCATGGCGTTCTCCATCAGGAGGAAGATGCCGGTAATCAGGTCCTGCACGAGTTTTTGCGAACCGAAGCCGAGCGCCACGCCGAAGATACTCGCGCTCGCGAGCAAGGGGGCGGTGTTCACGCCGATCTCGCTCAGGCCGGTCATGACCACCACCATCGCGATCACGATGAAAAGCGCGGTGCGCATCATGGGCAGCAACGTTTGCAGGCGCGCCGCGCGCAAGCGGTCGCCGCTCGCGGTCCACCGTTCAAGCCGCTGTTCCACGAGCACATTCGCGCCTTCCCACACCACCACGGCGAATACTGCCGCAACGGCAATGGTGATCAGCGCCGATGCCAGCCGGTGACCGACGCCGCCCGACGAAAAGAGTGCGAATACATGCAGGCCCCAGACCTCCAGCAACGTGAGGACAAGGCCCACGATGATCAACGCCCGCAAGATGCTACGCAGCAGCGGATAGTAGCGATACGCATGCTGATGAGCGATCGACCTCGTTGCCTGATCCTGCGCCTCGGCCACCGCATGAAAGATCCTGCCGAGCGCGCCGAACACCACGATCGCGATCACGCGCGCGGCGACGATCACGAGCAGGGACACGCCCAGAAGATGGAACAGCGTCCGATAACCATTGCGCACATCGAGCGCCCAGACGAACCACAGCGCCATCACCAGGAACACGGCAATGACGGCCCAAATGTCGGCGGCCCAGTTGCCGAGCAACACAAACGAACGGTGTCCGCGCATGCTGTCACGAATCCAGGCTGCAACCGGCGCACGGCACTTCAGGATCACAATGGCAACCAGCACGTGAGCGACCAGCGCGACCGCCTTGACGATCGAATCGTGAGCCACGTTGGTCAATCCCAGCGGCTCGGCGCCTTCGGCAAACGCAATGCCCGCGCCCGTGACCGAAACAATGGCGACCAGCCAGCGATGCGCGAAAGCCGCCGATTCATCGCTCATTTGAATCAGGCGCAGGCCCGGAGCACGCGGCGCAAAGAAGAACCCGCTTGCGATCACAATGCCGCGGCAAATCAGATAAACGTCGACCAGCGCGCCGACCGAACGGCCCTGAGGCGTGCCTTCATCGATAAAAATGGACATCAGCACGGCTGCCGCGATGGTGAAAACGATCAGCGGCAGCACGGCCAGCAAGCTGTGCAAAATGGCGCTCGGCAGGCGCTGCAACAAGGTCCAGTGACGCGCGGCGTGGCGCACGCCACGGGCGGTATCGGCCCTGCGTCCGGCAATTTCGATGGCAACCTCGTTACCCGAACGTTCCGCCACGGCTTCGGCCTGTGCAGCGGAGCGTTCGTCCTTCTTGAGCTCGGGTTGCGTGTCATCGACATCGACAATACCCCGTGCCGCGATGCGCGCACGCGGCCGGCGCACAAGCCGCGTGCTCAGGAATTCGAGCAGCAGTGCGGGCAGCAGCGAGATAGCGATGGCCCAGAACACCTCGCCGACCAGTGCGCGCCCGCTTTCGGTTGCGGTGCGCTGGCGCCACCACTGGGTCACGGAACCGTAGTCGAGCAGCGCTGTCACCGACCGGCGCAAGCCACCGCTCATTTCCACCAGCCAGTTGCTGGCCTGATGGGTTATCTGCGACGCAAGCCCGTTGCTTGTCAGCGAATTCGCCAGCACGCCCGCAGCGCCCGATGCACCGCTCGCCGCGGAGGCCGCGGACGCTGCGGCAGCGCTCGCCGGCACCGCCTGCGCGGGCGTGGCGAGCGCGCCCGCGGCCGCGACGGCGCGTAGTGTGTCTTCGACCTGGCCGCGTCGCGCGGGATCGTTGAGCACGGCGAGCGCGTTGCGCGCCTGTTCCGGCGTCAAGGCAACCGATGACGCCGACGACGCGCTGGCAGGCGATTTGGCTGCAGCGGAACCGGACGCCGCAATTGCAGGGGAAACAAACGCGCTGTTCAGGACAAACGCGAAAAGAAAGGAAGCGGAGAGAACAATTTTGCGCATAGGCGGGGATGAAGAACTCTGTTAGGGATTCCGCAACGGATGCGCTCGGCCACGAGCACGATTGGGACTGCGGTCATCACTGTACAAGCTGGAATGCTTCGTGCATGAAAGGTCTGATCAAAACCACCGGACCTCACGCATGCGCGTCCAGACCCAGCAAATTTTCAGGATTTCTACGGCCGCCGTGCTTGCCGCGGCCGGACTGCTGATAGCACTTCTCGCGCCCGGGCGGGCTTTCGCCGCAAGGACTTCCACCACGGAACGGGTTTCCAGGTCCAACACGCCCCTGGCGGCATCGGTCACACAGCCTGTCGATATCATGACAACGGACGAAGGCACCACACAACTTCCGGCGAGCGGCAATACCGAATTGCCCGCCACGCCCGATACTCCCCGACCGCATCACGACCGGCCACCGGCACATTTGCCCTGACGCCCGACGTCACGCGTTCGGCAATCCTGGCTTGCAGTCAGTTTAGTGGAACGCGTCAGGACCGGCTGTGGCTTTGCCGTCCGGCACGCGCGCAACATCCGGCTCGAAAAATACCCAGCGCGCTTCCGGAAATGTACGCTGCAGATCCTCTTCAATCACGTTGATTGCGTCGACCATTGCGCGTCCGCTTTCGTATTCCACCATCTCCGCCTGCACCGCGACCACGATCTGCTTGCCCCACTGCAGCGTAATTAGGTTGAGCACGCGAACGATTTCCGGACGCGCGCGCAAATGCGCATCGATAGCCCGGCGCACTTCCGGACTTGCCGATTCGCCAACGATCATCGACTTCACTTCGCGCGCCACCAGGTACGCGATCACCATCAGCAATACGCCCACGCCGATGGAACCGGCGGCATCGTAAGCAGAGTTGCCGGTGATCATGGTCATCAGCACGGCGCAGAACGCGATGGCAAGACCCGCGAGCGCCGCAACGTCCTCGCCGGTCACCACGATCAATTCCGATTCGCGCGTTTCCCGGAACCATCGCCAGAGCGATTTGTTGCCGGATGTCTTGCGGATTTCTTTCAACGCGCCGGACAACGAAAACGCTTCGAGCACCACGGAAATGCCGAGCACGACCAGCGCGACGATTGGATTCGTGACCGATTCGTGCACCGCGATCCGGTGCACGCCTTCATAAACCGAGAACGCACCGCCGACAAAAAACAGCAGCAACGCAACCAGCATGGAATAGAAGTAAATCTCGCGGCCGGAACCGAGCGGATGCAATACGTCGGCGGGCGCCTGCGAGCGCTTCAGGCCAAACAGCAGCAGGAGTTGATTGCCGCAGTCGGCGGTCGAATGAATCGCCTCAGCGAACATGGAACCTGAACCTGTAAACGCCGCCGCGCCGAACTTGCACACGGCAATGCCGAAGTTGGCGGCGAGCGCATAAAAGATGGCCTTCGGCGATTCTTCTTTCATCGGGCTCCCGGTGAATGTTCAAGCATGGTGGAATCGTGGATTCAGACCACTTCGACGCGGCTCTCGCCATCGACCATTTCACCGATTACCGCCGCTTCGTCAAAGCCGTCCGCGCGAAAGATAGCGAGGACTTCGTCGACCGCTTCGGGCGCGCACGAAACCAACAGGCCGCCCGAAGTCTGCGGATCGGTAAGCAGGGCCTGTGCCACATCGTGGAATGACGACGCAAGCACGATGTCCTTGCCATAAGCTGCCCAGTTGCGTCCCGATGCACCCGTGATGACGCCCGCTTTGGCAAATGCCTCGACGCCGGGCAGCCACGGCAGATCGTTGAAACGGATCCGCGCGGTCAGTCTTGCGCCCCGGCTGAGTTCGAGCGTGTGACCGAGCAGGCCGAAGCCGGTCACGTCCGTCAACGCATGCACGCCGTCGAGCGCGGCGAGTTCCGCGCCCGGACGGTTCAGCTTGGTCGTGGCGGCGATCATGGCGGCGTAGCCAGCGGTATCGAGTTGATCCTTTTTCAGGGCCGCCGACAAAACCCCCACGCCCAGCGGCTTGCCGAGAATCAGCACGTCGCCCGCACGCGCGGCCGCGTTGCGTTTCACGCGCTTCGGATGCACCAGCCCGATTGCAGCCAGACCATAGATAGGCTCGACCGAATCGATGGAATGGCCGCCCGCCACCGGAATGCCCGCTTCGGCGCAAATGGATTCGCCGCCCTTGAGCACCGCCGCGATTACATCGTGCGGCAAGACGTTGATCGGCATGCCAACGAGCGCAAGCGCGAGGATAGGTTTGCCGCCCATGGCGTAGACGTCGGAAAGCGCATTGGTCGCGGCGATGCGGCCGAAATCGTACGGGTCGTCGACGATCGGCATGAAAAAGTCGGTGGTCGCGACAATCGCCTGCTCGTCATTCAACCGGTACACCGCCGCGTCGTCGGCGGTGTCGTTGCCTACCAGCAAATCGGGGAACAGCGCCATTGGCGTGCTGCGCTTGAGCAGGTCGGCAAGCAGGCCCGGCGCGATCTTGCAGCCGCAGCCGCCGCCGTGGGAAAGGCTAGTCAGGCGGGGCGACGGATTGGAATTCAGCTTGATTTCGGTCATTCGGAGAGTCCGGCTAAGTGGCGTGCGAACGACATTATGGTGCGTGTTGACGATTGGCGGGAACGCGGATTCGACCTGAAATCATCCTACTTCGCGTTTACCTTCACTTATAAAAAACATTTTCATATGTGAAAATTGCCGTGCAAATTGAATGGCATATCTCGTTCGATGCAACCTGACAACGTGAAAGGAGCAGCAATGGTCAAGCGGGTCGAAGGCAAGAATGTGGTGGTGACGGCGGCAGGAAACGGTATTGGACGGGCCTCGGCGCTCATGCTGGCGGCTGAAGGCGCGACGGTCTGGGCCACGGATATCAATGAAGAAGCGCTCGCCGATCTCGCGCGTGACGCGGGCGAAGGTTCGACCTTGCGCACTGCGCGCCTGAACGTTCTGGACGCCGCCGATATCACCGCGTTCGCCGCGAAGACGGGACCCATCGACGTGCTGTTCAACTGCGCCGGCTACGTGGCCGACGGCAACATTTTGAAATGCGACGACAAGGACTGGGATTTCAGCTTCGATCTGAACGTCAAGGCCATGTACCGGACCATCCGCGCGTATTTGCCGGGAATGCTGGACGCGGGCAAAGGCGCGTCGATCATCAACATGGCGTCGGCGGCGTCGAGCGTGAAAGGCGTGCCGAACCGCTTTGCGTACGGCGCGTCGAAGGCGGCGGTGATTGGCCTCACGAAATCCGTCGCCGCCGATTTCGTCGGCCAGGCGATCCGGTGCAACGCAATCTGTCCGGGGACCATCGAGTCGCCATCGCTGCGTGGCCGTATCGCGACGCAGGCCGCAGCTTCCAATGTGGACGAAGAAAAAGTGCGCGCGGCGTTTGTCGCGCGCCAGCCCATCGGGCGCGTTGGACGTGCCGAGGAAGTCGCGGCGCTGGTCACCTACCTCGCCTCCGACGAATCCGCCTTCACCACTGGCACGATCCACATGATCGACGGCGGCTGGTCGAACTGAGCCGCGCGCGTGCCTGCGCGCGTGTCTGAATAACAACACAACAATCACACCTGTCAGGAGAGCGCCCATGCCGGGATCGATTCCACTCGCCGGAAGCGCGGACCACGCGAGCGCGCTCGAAGAAAACGCGTACCGGAAAGCCGTGTGGCGGATCGTGCCGCTGCTGATCGTCTGCTTCATCTTCGCGTACTTCGACCGCGTCAACATCAGCTTCGCCAAGCTCCAGATGCAGGGCGATCTCGGCCTGTCCAACGCCGCCTACGGATTCGGCGCGAGCATCTTCTTCGTGGGCTATTTCATCTTCGAGATCCCGAGCAACCTGATACTCAGCCGCGTCGGCGCGCGCGTCTGGATTGCGCGGATCATGATCTCGTGGGGCATTGCATCGGCCGCGATGATGTTCGTTAAATCGGAGACGTGGTTTTATGTGCTGCGCTTCGTGATCGGCGCGACGGAAGCCGGGTTCCTGCCAGGCATCATCCTGTACTTCACGTACTGGTTTCCGGCCAAACGGCGCGCGCGGATCAACGCGCTTTTCATGACGTCGATATCGATTTCCGGCGTGATCGGCGGCCCGTTGTCGGGCTTCATCATGACGCGCTTCGCGGGCGCGCTCGGACTCGCCGGATGGCAATGGCTGTTCCTGCTCGAAGGCCTGCCGACGGCGCTGCTCGGCCTCCTCGTGCTTGAGATTCTCGATGACCGCATCGGCCACGCGAAGTGGCTGAACGCCGAGGAAAAGGCCGTGCTGCAGGCGAATATCGATCGTGAAGACAAAGGCACTTCGCACAAATTCGCTGATGCAATGCGCCAGCCCGGTACCCTGCTGCTTTCGCTCATTTATCTCTTCATGCTGATGGGCCTGTACGGCCTCACGTTCTGGATGCCGCAACTCATCAAGAACACCGGCATTACAAGTCCGATGAGCATTGGCCTCCTGACCGCGATTCCCTACGCGGCCGCGGGTATCGGCATGGTTGCGCTGGGGAAAAGCTCGGACCGCAGCGGCGAGCGCCGCTGGCATCTCGGGCTGGCGGTGGCCGTGGGCGGTATCGGCTACGCGTTGAGCGCGTACTTTGCGCACGACACCACGCTTGCCATGATCTCGCTCGTGATCGCCTCCGTGGGTGCGATCGGCTGCCTGCCCGTGTTCTGGACCTTGCCGCCCGCGTTTCTCAGCGGCACGGCGGCGGCGGGCGGCATTGCGCTGATCAACTCCATTGGCAACCTGGGCGGCATCATCAGCCCGTATCTGGTCGGCAAGGTGGTGGATATCACCGGCGCCACGTCGGGCGGTCTCTACGCCATTGCCGCCGTGCTGATCCTCGCCGCGCTGCTGATCCTGTTTGGCTTGCCCGCGCGTATCGCCAACCGGGATCGGGCGCTTTGAGTTCATTCAATTTTTGATCGCCATGAATACCGTCCTGAAGCCATCCAAGAGCGCATCCGCCGATACCGCCGAAAGCCCGCGTTACGCGGCCCCCGCGCTCGAAAAAGGACTCGATATCCTCGATGTCCTGGTCGATACCGCCGAAGGCTACACGCTCAACGAACTCTCGGTGAAACTCGGCCGCACCGTCAGCGAGATTTTTCGCATGGTCGTGACGCTGGAGCGGCGTGGTTATGTACAAGGCGACCACAACGACCGCTATACGCTGACGCTCAAGCTCTTTGAAATGGCGCACAGGCAGCAGCCCATCCGCTCGCTGACCGCCATGGCGCTGCCGTTGCTGCGCGATCTTGCGAACGTCACGCGGCAGTCGTGCCATTTATCGATTTATCACAGCGGACGCGTGGCGGTGATCGCGCAGGTGGACAGCCCCGAGCGATGGTCGTTCGGCCTGAAGGTCGGCGCGGTCATGGGGCTCACCGATACCTCGTCGGGCCACGTGCTGATGGCGTTCCGCGACCCGGAAGAGCGCGAGCGCATGCTCGCCGCGCATACGCGCGTGGAGGGCGAGAACGACGTGGAGCCGGCGGCGCTGCTTGCCCTGCTCGATGAAATCCGTGCCGCCGGTCACGAGATCGTGCCCAGCCGGCAAATGCGCGGCGTGACGAATGTCGCGTTCCCGGTAATAGGCAGCAACGGCGATGCGATCGCCGCGGTAAACGTGCCTTATCTCGAACGCATCGATCAAAAACTCAACCCGGACTTCGACGATGTATGCCGGATGGTCGGAGACATGGCGTCGCGGCTGTCGGGTTTGATGGGCTTTAGCGGATACAACCTCGACGGGCAATGAGCGCATCCGCTTTTAAGCGATTGCAGGGTAAAAAATAAAATAAATCGTTCGCGCCTTGTCTGGATTTAATCGCGTTGACGAAAAAAATCGCCCTCCGTATAAAAGTCGTACCCAGCAACCCTTGCCCCGGTGACGACATCATGAGAACGACGAAAATATCCATATGCCTGCCGACGTGCAACCGGCCCGAGTTGCTGATGGAGTCGCTCGCGTCGTGCCTTGCACAGACGCACGAGAACATCGAGATATTGATTGGCGACGATTCGTCGGATCACCGCACGCAGGCGCTGATCGATTCGACCTATCTGCATGAATCGCGCGTGATCTACGTGAGGAATGAGCCCGCGCTCGGGCAGGCCGATAACATTGCCAGCCTCTTCGAACGCGCGACCGGCGACAAGATCCTGCTGATCCACGACGACGACGCACTCAAGACCGACTGCATAGAACGCTTGCTGCCGGCGTGGAATATCTACCCGGATCTTGAGATCGCGTTCGGCGATCAATATCAGATGGACGACAAGGGCGTGGTCGACATTGAAGCCAGCCGCAAGCTCAACACGGACTACCATCGCACGGACGCGGTGGTTGGACTGCAGCCCGATCCGGGCCGAGCCGGCCTGATTCAAATGATGCCCAATAACGGCTGGCTCGCGAACGCGGACCTGGTCAAGAAAATCAGCTATAGAAAGCAATACGGCATTGGCTGCGAGTATGTGTTCGGCGCGCAGATCTGCATTGCAGCCAGGCAGGTTTATTACCTCAAGGAATACGTTTCGTTCTACCGCAAGACGGATGTATCGATGTCCAGGACCACCGCGCGGTCAACCACCGCGGCAGCCGTGCTTGCCTATGACTTCCTCAAGTCATTGACATTGGACCGGAGCCTCGAGCCGGCGCGCAGACTCGCGCTCAAGCGCATCGTGCCGATTGTCGTGTCTGTTTATGCGCGCAATCATCAACCGGTACCGGCGCTTGGCATCGCGCTTTCGCATTTGTACGCCTATAACTACGGACTTAACAAACGTCTTTATTTCCATTTGATGCTGGTTCTGAAAGGACTGACGGCTACGGGAAATCTCAAGAGCAGCACGCAAAATGGTTGAGACGTTCTCAACACGTTTCGTCTTTGGATCGCGCGTCCCGAGCTAATCCGTTTGCAAACCAGCAAGTGTGTCGCGCTTGAGCTTTTTCGCAAGCGACCACTTGTGTACTTCCGTGGGACCGTCGTAAATGCGGAACGCGCGGATCTCGCGAAACACTTGTTCCACGATCGTATCCCGCGACACGCCCGTGCCACCCATGACCTGCACGCAGCGATCGGCGACGCGAAACAGCGCGTCGGCCACCGCGACTTTCGCCATCGAACTCTCCGATGTTCCGAGCGACCCGCCATCGAGCACGGCTGCACACCAGTCGATCATCAATTCCGCCTGCTGCAGGTCGATCGTGTTCTCGGCCAGCATGAAACCAACGCCTTCGTGATCGATCAGCAATTTGCCGAATGCCTGGCGCGTACACGCGTATTGCGTCGCGATCTCGTGCGCGCGCGTGGCCGCCCCATGCCAGCGCATGCAATGCGACAAGCGTGCCGGAGACAGGCGTACCTGTGCATACTTGAACCCTTCGTGGACTTCGCCCAATACCTGATCGTCCGGGACGCGCAGCCCCTCGATACGCACGACCGCGTGGCCGCCCGGCATGGAACTGTCGATGGTGTCGAGAATGCGTTCAAGACGTATGGCCGGATTCGGAAGGTCGACCAGGAACATGGTGGCCTTCACCTTGTCGCCGTCATCGCCCGCGTTGCTGCGCGCCATCACAATGCCGACCGATGCGCCTTCTGCGCCCGTGATGAACGCCTTTGTTCCATCGATGATCCAGTGGTTTCCATCGCGACGGGCGGAAGTCTTGAGCATTGATGGATCGGAGCCTGCGCCGCCATCGGCCGCTGGCTCGGTCATGAAGAACGCCGAGCGCGCATCGCCCGCAACCAGCGGCGCCAGGAAGCGCGCCTTCTGCGCGTCGGTGCCTGTCTTCCCGATCAGGAGCATGTTGCCTTCGTCAGGGGCGGCTGTGTTCACCGCTACGGGCCCAAGCGGCGACAAGCCTGAACATTTGAGGACCGTTGCTGTTTCCAGTTGCGTGAGATGGCCACCGCCGGCCAGGATGTGCGGCGTGAGAACGCCCGCGGCACGCGCCTTGCCGCGCAGTTCGCGCACGAGTTCCTCGCTCGGTCCATGGCTGCCGCAGCGTGCGTCCCGTTCGTACGGAATGACGACTGTCCGCACAAAAGCTTCAACACGCGATGCAATTTCGCGGGCGCGTTCCGTCCGTACAACTTCCATGCTGCTCATGAGTATTCCTCTTTTCAAGCTCGATGATCCGGGACCGCATGACGTGGGCTGTTTCCATGATGCCCTAATGCCACGCACTCGAACCATAGTGACAAGCACGGTGTCGAAGCGCTTTTTTGCATTGGGTTTGCATGTCCGGCGTCCTCGATGAGCGTCCGCTTTGCCGCGTCAAACCCGCCGCGTTCAATGCAACGCCGGTGAATCGTAATCCCCTCTTTCTGCCCCTCCGGAAATTTTCATCGCATCTGTACATGGCACGAATATCCACGTGCGGCGTATAGTTTGCTCACCGTGCAACGCGGCGCGTCGGCCTTGAGCAGCTCACGCGGCCAGGTTCAATGTCCATGGAGAATCGAGAATGACGTCAGTCAATACGTCCGTGTTATTTCGCAACGGCTCGCTGCTGGACCCAACGCAGGCCGAGCTTCTCACCGGCCACGAGGTGCTCGTGGAAAACGGATTGATCAAGGAAGTCTCCGATCAACCCATCAAATCGAATAGCGCGCGCGTGATCGACCTGAAAGGCCGCACGCTGATGCCGGGGTTGATCGACTTGCATGTTCACGTCATTGCCGTGGAGTTCAACCTGCCGCGGGTCGCGACGCTGCCCAATGTCCTCGTTACGCTGCGCGCCGTGCCGCTGATGCGCGCCATGCTGCGGCGAGGCTTCACCACGATCCGCGATGCAGGCGGCGCAGGCTATCCGTTCAAGCAGGCGGTCGAAGCGGGACTTGCGGAGGGTCCGCGCATGTTCGTGTCCGGCCGCGCGCTGAGCCAGACAGGCGGTCACGGCGACATGCGCACGCGCACGGACTACATGCCGCCCGACGCGCCGTGCGGCTGTTGCGTGCGTGTTGGCGCGCTCGGGCGCGTGGCGGATGGCGTCGACGAAGTGCGCCGCGCAGTGCGCGAAGAATTGCAGATGGGTGCGGACCAGATCAAGATCATGGCCTCGGGCGGCGTGGCGTCGCCAACCGATCCCGTCGGCGCATGGGGTTATTCCGAAGACGAGATCCGCGCAATCGTCGGCGAGGCACGCGGTCGCCAGACCTACGTGCTCGCGCATGCTTACACGCCCGAAGCCATTTCCCGCGCCGTGCGGTGCGGTGTGCGAACCATCGAGCATGGCAATCTTATCGATGAAAAGACTGCACGAATCATTGTCGAACACGACGCGTTCGTGGTGCCCACGCTCGTCACCTACGAAGCGCTCGCAAGCGTTGGCGGCCAGTACGGCTTGCCCGAGGCGAGCCTCGCGAAAGTGGCCGATGTCCATCAGGCCGGCCTGCGGTCGCTTGAAATCATGAAGCGTGCGGGCGTGCGCATGGGATTCGGCACGGATCTGCTTGGCGAAGCGCAGCACATGCAAAGCGATGAATTCCGGCTGCGCGCCGAGGTTCTTTCGCCAGCGGAAGCAATAGCAAGCGCCACGCTGGTCGGCGCGGAAGTGCTCGGCATGAGCGGCAAGCTTGGCCGCATCACGCCGGGTGCATTCGCCGACGTGCTTGTGGTCGACGGCGATCCGCTGAAGTCCGTCGATTGCCTGCTGGGCCAGGGCGAGCACATTCCATTCGTGATGAAAGGCGGCCATATCCATTTCGACGAACTCGAACGCGCCTGATTCACACCCCTTGGCACAAAGCCAAAACCCAACCGCACTTCTGCCAGCGAGGGCATGCAAGCATGTCGACGATTTCCGCCCGTATCGAGCGTATGCCGTTCTCATCGTTTCATCGCAGGCTGCTCCTGATGGGCGGTCTCGGCTACACGTTCGACGCCATGGACGCGGCTGTTCTCGCGTTCCTGCTGCCGGTCTTGCGCAAGGAGTGGGCGCTCTCCAGCGTGCAAACCGGCGTGCTCGGCAGCGGCACGTTCATCGGCTATTTTCTGGGTGCGATGCTGGCCGGAATTCTCGGCGACCTGATAGGCCGCAAGCGCGTGATGATGTATGCGCTCGTGATCTATTGCATTGCGTCGCTCGCAAGTGCCGTTGCGCATGACTGGCCGTTTTTTCTCGCGACGCGGATTGTCGCCGGACTGGGCACGGGCGCGGAAAGCGCGATCGTGGCGCCGTTCTTGTCGGAGTTCGTGGCGCGGCGGTATCGCGGTGCGTTTACCGGCAGCCTCGCGGGCTTCTTCTCGTTCGGTTTCGTGGCGGCTGCATTGCTCGGTTATCTCGTGATTCCCCTTTCGCCCAATGCATGGCGCTGGGTAATGGTGATCACGGCAATGCCGATTGTGATGTTGCTCTGGTGGCGGCGCGCGTTGCCCGAGTCGCCGCGCTGGCTCGTCGCGCGCGGACGACATGACGAAGCCGAGGCGATCGTGGCACGAGCGGAAGCCGAGTTGACGGCCGCGGGTGTCGAACTCGAGCCGCTGCCCGAGACTGATCCGGCCGCCGATCCCGCCGTGCCCATCGCCGCGCAACGCGCATCCGCGCTCGCGAACGTCAAGGCCCTGTGGTCGCGCAAGCTCGCGCGCATCACGGCCATGACGTGGCTCATGTGGCTCTCGATCACCTTCAGCTACTACGCATTCTTCACATGGATTCCGAGCCTGCTCGTGCAGAACGGCATGACGATCACGCGCAGCTTCTCGTATTCGCTGGTGATCTATATCGCGCAGATTCCGGGGTATTTTTCCGGCGCGTGGCTCAATGAAAAAATCGGACGGCAAGCAACGATCGCCTCGTACATGGTTCTTGGCGGCATCTCGGCGCTGGGCCTCGCGCTTACGCGAAGCGATGCCGGCATCATGGCGTCCGGCGTGCTGTTATCGTTTTTCATGAACGGCACGTACGCGGGCGTCTATGCCTATACGCCGGAAGTGTTCCCCACCGACGTGCGCGCGACGGGCGCGGGCATGGCCTCGTCCATCGGACGGCTTGGGGCGATCGCGGCGCCGATCCTGGTCGGCTATGTGTATCCCATCCTCGGCTTCGGCGGCGTGTTCGGCGCAACAACATTTGTGCTGGGAGTCGGCGCACTGGCAGTCGTGCTGATGGGCGTGCAAACGCGTGGCCGTTCGCTCGAAGACATCGCGGCCGCACAATTGCGTGGTTAGCGCGGCACGTTCCAGCGCTCTTGGGACCGTTCTTCAGCAAGTGGCCCCGCTATCAAGCCAGGCCTATTTTTAGATGGATGAATCCCCGCTTTAATACTGCGACTCATAGGATGGCCTTGAGCGCGATTGGACTTAGCATTGGCGTTTATACAAACCCTCTCCCGGCGTCTTCCACTGATCCCAAGCTCATTGCGCACGCCGGGCCGCACAATCAAAGGACTTTCTCATGGCGCTCGTTCTCGAACGGAAGGAACTGATCTGTTCCAAAAATTTCATCGATGGGCAATGGCTTGCCGCTTCAAGCGGTGAGCGATTCGCCGTCACCGATCCGGCAACCGGCGAACGCATTACCGAAGTCGCGGACAGCGGTCCCGACGATGCGCGCGCGGCCACGGACGCCGCGGCGCGCGCGCTGCCCGCGTGGCGCGACTTGCTGCCCAAGGAACGCGCCGCCATTCTCCACAGGTGGAACGCGCTGATGCTCGCGCATCAGGACGACCTGGGCGCGCTCATCTCTCTCGAACAAGGCAAGCCGTTGGCCGAAGGCCGGGGCGAAGTCGCGTATGGCGCGTCCTATGTCGCATGGTTCGCCGACGAAGCCACGCGCATCTATGGCGACATCATTCCGCAGCAGCAACGTGGCAAGCGCATGACGGCCGTGAAGGAACCTATTGGCATTGTCGCCGCGATCACGCCATGGAACTTCCCGCTTGCCATGATCGCGCGCAAGATTGCGCCGGCGCTGGCCGCCGGATGCACGGTCGTGGCCAAGCCCGCTGAAGATACGCCGCTGACAGCGCTGGCGCTCGCGCTGCTGGCGCACGAGGCAGGCGTGCCGGCGGGCGTGTTGAACGTGATCACGGCATCGCGAGAAAAAGCCGTGCCCGCGGTCGGCAACTGGCTCGAAGATGCCCGCGTGCGCAAGATCACGTTCACGGGCTCGACGCCCGTTGGAAAATACCTCGCGCGAGAATCCGCGAATACGCTCAAGAAGCTGTCGCTTGAACTCGGCGGCAATGCGCCGTTTATTGTCTTCGACGACGCCGATCTCGACGCCGCCGTCGCCGGCCTGCTCGCGGCGAAGTTCCGCAATGGCGGACAAACGTGCGTATGTCCGAATCGTGTCTATGTGCAGTCGGGCGTCTATGCAAAGTTTGCTGAACTGCTGAGTCAACGCGTCGGACAACTCAAGGTCGCGCCGGCTTCTGATCCGTCCGCGCAGATCGGCCCGATGATCAATTCCCGCGCACTCGACAAGATCGCACGTCACGTTGACGATGCAACGTCACACGGCGCGCGCATTCTCGCCGGCGGCAAGCGCCTGCCTGAACTCGGGCCCAATTATTTCGCGCCGACCGTTATTTCGGATGCGACAGCGGACATGCTGCTGTGTTCAGAAGAGACCTTTGGTCCCGTCGTCCCGCTCTTTCGTTTTGAGGACGAAGCCGAAGCAGTCAAGGCCGCTAACGACACACCGTTCGGGCTCGCATCGTATTTTTATAGCCAGGACGTAAAGCGGATCGACCGCGTGTCGCGTGCATTGGAAGCGGGTATTGTCGGCGTCAACGAAGGCGCCCTTGCGAGCGAAGCCGCGCCGTTTGGCGGCGTCAAGGAATCGGGATATGGCCGCGAAGGCTCGAAGTACGGCCTCGATGACTACCTCTCGATCAAGTACGTTTGCCAGGGCGGACTGGACTGATGCGTTCGGCATGAGCGCCGGTTTGCGCACGCGATAAAATACCCGGAGTTCCCAACCGGCAAGGATCATTGTGAAACTCACCGACTACAAGGCGCTCACGTTCGACTGCTACGGCACGCTCATCGACTGGGAAAGCGGAATCATGAAGGGCTTGCAGCCGCTGATCGAGCGCGCGAGCCACCCGCTTACCCGCGATGCCGCACTCGAAGCGCACGCGCGCCACGAATCGTCGCAACAGCTTTATACGCCCGCAATGCGGTATCGCGACCTGCTTCCCATTGTGTACAAGCGGATCGCCGAGGAATGGAATGTCCCCGTGACGCGCGAAGAGTGCGTCACTTACGGGCAGTCTGTTCAACACTGGCCCGCGTTCGAAGACTCGGCACAATCGCTGCAATACCTGCAGCAGCATTTCAAGCTGGTGATTCTGTCCAACGTCGACAACGAAAGCTTTGCCCATAGCAATGCAAAGCTCGATGTCACGTTCGACGCCGTGATTACCGCCGAGGACGTGGGTTCGTACAAGCCGTCGCCACTCAATTTCGAGTACATGCTGGACAAGCTCAGCGGGATGGGAATTCAAAAGAATGCCATTCTTCACACTGCGGAAAGCCTGTTTCATGACCACAAGCCAGCGAATACGTTTGGACTGGCGTCGTGCTGGATTTACCGGCGGCATGCGCAGCAGGGCTTTGGGGCAACGATGAATCCGGGCGAACAGCCTCAAGTCGATTTCAAGTTCAAAAGCATGGCGGAGCTAGCGCAGGCGCATCGCGAAGCACTGGCCAAGGCTTGAAGTGGTTTTAGTGCGCGGTGTTGGTCGCAAGCCATGCCCGCTCAATAAACATCGCGCACGTAGCGCTTTTCCTTGACCATGCGGCTTACGTACTCGTGCGCCTTGTCCTCGCTCATTCCGCCCGCCTGAGCAACAATGGATTTCAACGCGGCGTCGACATCCTTCGCCATGCGGCTCGCGTCGCCGCAAACATAGAAATACGCGCCAGATTCAAGCCACGCCCACAACTGCGCACCATGCTCGCGCATGCGGTCCTGCACATAAATCTTGTTGGCCTGATCGCGTGAAAACGCAAGGTCAAGACGGTTCAGCAGTCCCTTGCGGCGCATCTCGTCGAGTTCATCGCCGTAGTAATAATCCGTGGCCGCATGCTGCTCGCCAAAGAACAGCCAGTTGCGGCCCGTATCGCCGCGCGCTTCGCGCTCATGCAGGAAACCACGAAATGGCGCCACGCCCGTGCCGGGGCCGACCATGATCATGGGTGCATCGCCGTTGCGTGGAAGCCGGAAATGCGCCGACTTCTGCACGAACACAGGAACATTGGCGTCGGCCGCTCGATCGGCGAGGAATGTCGACGACACACCCTTGCGATGCCGCCGCCCATTGTTGTACCGAACCGCCGAAACGGTCAGGTGAATTTCGTTTGCATGCGCCTTGGGACTCGATGCAATCGAATACAAACGCGGCTGCATGCGCTTCAATATCCCGGTCAATTCGCTCGCGGAAAGCCTGACCGGAAACTCATGCAAGACGTCCGCCAACTGCTGGCCCCAGAGCCACTTCTTGAGATCCGCCTTGCGATCCTCTCCGAGCATCTCCCTTAGCGCGCCGTTCTCCGCGCGCGCCGC
Source organism: Caballeronia sordidicola (assembly GCF_001544455.2). Classification (GTDB taxonomy): domain Bacteria; phylum Pseudomonadota; class Gammaproteobacteria; order Burkholderiales; family Burkholderiaceae; genus Caballeronia; species Caballeronia sordidicola. Next base: position 185,099 of record NZ_FCOC02000004.1, on the reverse strand, counting down.
GATAAACGCCAATGCGTCAGCGCTCGGACGGGCAATTTCGTAATGCTTGCCGAGCGCATCGGCAAGACGCATCTCGCCAGCGCCCGCTACCGTGACCGGCGCGTCCGCCGAAAGATGGCTCAGGCCAATGAGTTCATCGACCAGTTCAGGACAGTTGCTCGGCCAGACGCCCAATGCATCGCCAGCCTCATATTCAAGGCCCGAATCCTTTGCAAGCGAGAAGTAGCGCGTATCCTTCGTCGCGCCCTGCTTGTTAAGCCGCACGTTCTTCACCAGCCGCGACGCAGCCGGATGTGTCTTCGACGCAGCCGTTCCAGGCAGCACCGCGGGAATCATTCCGTTGGCGGAAACGGCATGCAGCGCTTCGTCTTCTTCCTTGATACGCGCGACGATTCGCTCGATCCATGCGTCGGCGGCGGCTTGATATTCGGTGTCGCAATCCACGCGATCGGCCAGCCGTTTTGCGCCGCGCTCGAGCATGCGCGCATCGAGCTTGCGGCCATGACCGCAGAATGCATCGTAGTTGCGATCGCCGAACGCGAGCACCGCATAACGGAGATTGTCGAGACGCGGCGCATGCTCGGCCTGCAGATCGGTCCAGAAAGCCTGGCCGTTGTCCGGCGCATCGCCGTCGCCGAACGTGCTCGTCATGAGCAACACGTATTGCGCATTGGCGAGACCCGATACCGCGTAGTCAGCCATGCACGAAGTACGGATTTCGAAGCCGGACTCCATCAGTTGCGTGGCATAGCGCTCGGTCAACGACTCGATGTTTCCTGTCTGCGATGCCCACAGCAACGTGACCTTCGGCCGCGCCCTGACAATACGCACGCCTGATTCATGCCCCGCTTGTTGAACAGAAGTCAACGTCGCAGCGGCCGCTTCGGCGCGGCTGAACATGCCGGCAAGCAGGCCGTCGAACCATAGACGGGTCGCAGGAGCAAACGGCGCGCTGGCGGGAAGTACCGGAACACCGGGAGCCGCACGGCCTTCATTCGAATGCAAACCGCTCATGAAACCGGCGGCGTATAAACGTTCTGCATCGCTTAATTGGGGTGGCGGCGTCTCTGGAATGCCGAGCAATGTGGAGAGCGCATCTATGCGGGACATGTCCAGTTCCTGAGTGACGGCCGCGTGATCGGCGGCGGATTCATCATGCGTATCATCAGATATGGCCGTGCCGGGTTCGGGCGTCACGCGACTGAGCGTAACCGCGCAAAACTTGAATTCGGGCTGCTGCGAAATCGGATCGGCCGCATCGTTGGTCACGGCGTTGATGCACAGATCATCGCCATACACATCGTTCCAATGCATGGGCGCAAAGCAGTTGCCGGCGCGCACCCGGTCCGTCACGACCGCCGGCAACACGGCGCGGCCACGACGCGACCTGATCTCGACGGAATCCTTCGTTTCAATGCCAAGCGCCGCCGCGTCTTCCGGATGAATCTCAACGAAGGGGTTCGGGTTCAGCTTGTTGAGCATCGCGACCTTGCCGGTCTTTGTCATGGTGTGCCATTGATGCTGCAAGCGCCCCGTGTTCAGCACGATAGGATGCTCCGCGTCGGGCATCTCCGCAGGCTGACCATGCGGACGGGCAAGAAACACGGCCTTGCCGCTGGCGGTTGGAAAAACCAGTCGTGGACGCCTGCCGTCTGGCTGTTCCTTCAGCGTTTGATTCACGCCGTCATTGATGTACCGGAGAGGATTGCGGTCGGACGCACCATCTCGCGCAATGGGCCATTGCAGCGGCGTCTCGCGCAGCCTTTCATGGCTCGCGCCGCGAAGGTCGTAGCCGGTTTTTGGATTGGACGTGCGCACGATCTCCGCAAAAACCTCTTCCGCCGACGCATAGCTGAATGCATCGGCGAAACCCATTTCGCACGCCACTTGCGCCACGATCCGCCAATCGGGCATGGCCGCACCCGGCGGTTCGATGGCCTTTTGCGTGAGCGTCATGTTGCGCTCGGAGTTGATCATCACGCCTTCGGCTTCGGCCCATAGCGCGCCCGGCAGCAGGACGTCGGCGTATCGGTTGGTCTCGGTATCGAGGAAGGCGTCCTGCGTGATGACGAGTTCCGCGGCCTGCAATCCCGCTATCACAGTCTGGCGATTTGCGACGCTCGCCACCGGATTGGTGCAGATGATCCAGCACGCCTTGATGTCGCCCGCGGCCATACTCGAGAACATGTCGATGGTGCCCTTCCCTAACGATGTCTTGAGCCTGCCTTCGGGAATGCGCCACAAATCCTCCATGAACTTCCGGTCTTCATCGACCAGCACAGAGCGCTGCCCAGGCAACCCCGGGCCCATGTAACCCATCTCGCGTCCGCCCATTGCGTTGGGCTGGCCGGTAAGCGAAAACGGTCCGCTGCCAGGACGGCAGATCTTGCCCGTCGCCAGATGAAGATTGCAGATCGCGTTCGTGTTCCACGTGCCGTGCGTGCTCTGGTTCAACCCCATGGTCCAGCAGCTCATCCATTCGGGCGCTTCGCCAATCCATTGCGCCGCGAGACGAATCTCGGCTTCGGCAATACCAGTGATCGCGGCGACTTTCTCCGGCGTATAGTCCGCGAGAAAGGCAGGCATCGCGTCCCAGCCTTCCGTTGCTTCACGGATAAAACCCGCATCCGTATGCCCGTTTTCGTGCAGCAGATGCAGCAGTCCATTGAGCAGCGCGAGGTCCGTGCCCGGCTTGATCTGCATGAAAAGGCCGGCTTTGTCGGCGGTGGCGTTGCGGCGCGGATCGACCACGATCAGCTTCGCGCCCGCCTTCACGCGATCCATCATGCGCAGGAACAAGATGGGATGGCAGTCCGCCATGTTCGCGCCGATCACGAAAAACAGATTGGCCCGGTCGATATCCTGATATGAACCTGGAGGCCCGTCCGCGCCCAGCGAGAGCTTGTAGCCGCTGCCCGCGCTCGCCATGCAAAGGCGCGAATTCGACTCGATGTTGTTCGTGCCAACAAACCCCTTCGCCAGCTTGTTGACGAGATATTGCGCTTCTATCGACATCTGGCCGGACACGTAGAACGAGAGCGCGTCGGGACCATGTTCGTCGAGTATGGCGCGTAGCCGGCGGGCGGTATCGGTCAGCGCCTGAGTCATGGGCAACGGAGCCGGGTCCTGGCCGCGCGCGTGGCGAATGAACGCGCTTTCAAGCCGGCCCGATTGGCGTAGCGCGACATGCGCCGATTGCCCCTTGGTGCAGAGCCGACCGAAGTTGGCGGGATGTTCCTTGTCACCCGACACCTTGACCACTTGCCCGTCCTCGACGTGCAGGACCATTCCGCAGCCAACGCCGCAATAGGGGCAAACGGTCTTGACGCTGCCGGTGTTCATGTCGGTCAAAGCCGGATTGTTTTCAAGCGGCGACCCATACATGTCCGTCTTCGACGCGCGCGGCAAATGCGTTGACCGAGTTCTCCGGGATCTCGAGACATTCGCCTGTGCGCAGATCGAAGTGATGCTTGTAGATGGGCGATGCAACCACAATGCGCTCGCCCAGATTGCCGATCAACCCGCGTGAGAGCACGGAGGCCTGCGAGCCCGGATCAAAGTTGTCGATGGCAAAGACGCGGCCGCCGTCATCGGCGAGATGGAAGACCGCGACCTGCACGCCGTTGACCAGCGCACACACGCCGGTGTTCGGCAGGATGTCGCTGAGCGCACACACGGGAACCCATGCAGCCGGGATTCGATCGATGTTCATGGGACGCTCCGTCAAACAGTTTCAACCATCACAGGAATGCCGATCAATTTGCGCTCGGCGGGCGTGGCAGGACGAATCTGCCCGCGTTCCTCGACAAAACTCACGTTGTTGTCCGACGCGTCGCTGTTCACGAAGTGACGGAAACGCTTGCGGGTTTCAGGATCGGTGACGGCTTTCTTCCACTCGCATTCGTAGGTGTCGGCGACGTGCTGCATCTCGGCTTCGAGCTCGGCGGCGAGACCCAGTTTGTCGTGCACGACAACATCGATCAGATAGTCGAGGCCGCCCTCCAGGTTGTCGCGCCATACGCTCGTGCGCTGCAAGCGGTCAGCCGTGCGGACATAGAACATCAAGAAGCGGTCGATATATTTCACGAGCGTCACCGCATCCAGATCGGATGCAAGCAATTCAGCGTGGCGCGGTTTCATGCCGCCGTTACCGCATACGTAAAGATTCCAGCCCTTCTCGGTCGCGATGATGCCGACATCCTTGCCCTGCGCTTCCGCGCATTCGCGCGTGCATCCGGAAACGCCGAACTTGATCTTGTGCGGAGCGCGCAAGCCTTTGTAGCGGTTTTCGATATCGATCGCGAGGCCGACTGAATCGCCCACGCCGAAGCGGCACCATGTGGAGCCGACGCACGACTTGACCGTGCGCACCGCCTTGCCATACGCGTGACCCGATTCGAATCCGGCCGCGATCAGTTCTTCCCAGATGAACGGCAATTGCTCGACACGCGCGCCGAACAAATCGACACGCGCGCCGCCTGTCACCTTGGTGTAAAGCCCATACTTCTTCGCCACCTGTCCGACTGCGATCAGGCCATCGGGCGTCACCTCGCCGCCGGCCATGCGCGGCACGACGGAGTACGTGCCATCGCGCTGAATGTTCGCAAGGTAATAGTCGTTCGAGTCCTGCAGGCTTGCGTGCTCCTTCTTCAGCACGAACTCGTTCCAGCACGACGCAAGAATGCTGCTGACCGTCGGCTTGCAGATATCGCAGCCCAGTCCGCGACCATGCCTGGAAAGCAGTTCGCCGAAGGTTTTGATGCGCTCGACGCGCACCATGTGATAAAGCTCCTGACGCGAAAACGCAAAGTGCTCGCACACATGATTGTTGACCGCGAGCCCCTGCTTTTTCATCTCCGCCTTCATCACCTGCGTGACAAGCGACACGCATCCGCCGCATGAAGTGCCTGCTTTGGTCGCCGATTTCAACGCACCAATGCTCATTGCGCCCGCAGATACAGCCTCGCAAATCCGTCCCTTCGATACATCGTTGCACGAGCAGATTTGCGCAGATGCAGGCAGCGCGTCGACACCGAGCGCGGATTTCTGTTGACCATCGGACGAAGGAAGAATCAGGAATTCCGGCGACGCCGGCAACTCGATGCGGTTCAGCATCATCTGCAGCAACGTGCCGTACTCGTTCGCGTCGCCGACCATCACGCCGCCAAGCAGGAACTTGCCGCAATCGGACACCACGATCTTCTTGTAGACCTGCTTGCGTTCGTCGCTGAACTGATACGCGCGGCTTCCCGGCGTCTTGCCATGTGCGTCGCCAATGCTCGCCACGTCCACGCCCATCAGCTTCAATTTGGTGCTCATGTCCGCGCCCGCGAACGCGTGCTGTTCGCCGAGCAATTGCCTGGCGACCACGCGAGCCATGTCGTAACCCGGCGCAACAAGACCGAATATCTGTCCTTGCCACAACGCGCATTCGCCAATGGCGTAGATGTTTTCGTCGCTGGTCATGCAGTTGTCGTCAATCACGATACCGCCGCGCGCCCCCACTTCCAGACCGCTTGTGCGAGCGATTTCATCGCGCGGACGAATGCCCGCCGAGAACACGATCATGTCGGTATCGAGATGCGTGTCATCGGAGAATTGCATGCGGTGCGTACCCGCTTCGCCATCCGTGATAGCGACCGTATTCTTGTGCGTATGGACCGTCACGCCCAGCGCCTCGATCTTGTTGCGCAGCACGCGCGCGCCGCCGTCGTCGACCTGCACGGCCATCAGGCGCGGCGCAAATTCAACCACATGCGTCTGCAATCCGAGATCGCGCAGCGCCTTCGCGCATTCGAGTCCGAGCAAGCCACCGCCCACGACCGTGCCGGTCTTCGAGCGTGCGCCGCATGCCTTCATCGCCTCCAGATCTTCAATCGTCCGGTACACAAAGCAGTCGTGACGATCGCGGCCTGCCACCGGCGGCACGAACGGATACGAACCCGTCGCGAGCACGAGCTTGTCGTAGCTCAGGACTTCCCCGCTCGATACCGTCACGGTGCGCGCGGCGCGATCTATCGATACCGCCTTTGCATTGAGTTCCAGCCGTACGTTCTCGCGCTCGAAGAATCCCGCCTCTACGAGCGACAGATCATGCGCCGTCTTGCCGGAGAAAAATTCCGACAGATGCACCCGGTCGTATGCGGGCCGCGGCTCCTCGCACAGCACGGTGATATCGAGCCCATGTCCGGCTGTTTCAGCGAGGCATTCGAGCAGCTTGTGGCCCACCATTCCATGACCGATGACGACGATTTTCATGATCTGAATGCTCTCAGTTTGCAATGCGGTTGTTGACGCTCAATGCGTGCGCGCGTAATTCGTCCTCGCGTGCCTTGTGCTCGGTGCTAAAGCGCACGGCCAGCGCGCACAACGCGGAGATCGAGACCAGCACGCCAAGCGTCGCCAGGGTTTGCTGAACGTTGCCCAGGCCTTTCATCAAAAAGCCCGCGGCCACCGCGCCCACGTTTCCGCCCGCACCGATAATCCCCGCCACGCCGCCAAGCGCCTTGCGGTCGATGAACGGCACCAGCGCATACGTCGCGCCGCACGCCATATGCGTGAAGAGGCCAAAGCAGAGCATGGCGACCACGGCCAGGCCGACGCTGGTTTCATGCGAAAACCAGTACAGGCCAAGACCTTCGCCCGCGATCAGCGCGAACAACAAGGTCGAGCGCACGTCGAGTCCGCGGCGAGCCGCGAATTTGTCTGACAGCCAGCCTCCCAACGCGCGCGCGAACAGCGCCAGCAAGCCGAAGCTGCCTGCTGCGAGACCCGCGGTTTTCAACGAGAGATGGAAATGATTGACGTAGTAGACCGCGGCGATGTTATGAATGAACACTTCCACGCCGAAGCATGCGGCGTAAGTCACGAACAGCATCCATACGCGATAGTTCGCGCAGGCCGCGCGAAAGCTCGCCCAGCCGCCTTTCTTGCCGCCATCGATGGCTATGCCCTGCGCACGCAATTGCGCGAAGTTTCCTTGCGGGCAGTCTTGCGTCAGGCGCCAATAAAACACCGCCATGAGCGGCATGGCGAGAGCCGGCACCACGAGTGCGTAGCGCCACGCCGATGCATCGCTTGCGCCCAGTGCGAGCATTGCCGCCAGCAGCAGCGGCACGAGCGCCTGCGCTGCGCCTGCACCCGCGTTGCCCCAGCCAGCGCTCGTCGCGTTGGCGGTTCCAACCACGTTCGGCGCAAACATGACCGACGTGTGGTACTGCGTGATCACGAAGCTCGCGCCCACGGCACCAATGCCGAGGCGTGCCAGCAGGAAGCTCGTATAGCCGCCCGAGAGCGCCGCGCCGAGCACGGGAAATGCGCCAAGAACGAGCAGCGCCGTGTAGACCTTGCGCGGGCCGTATCGATCGCACATGGGACCGATGATCAGCCGCACCACGATCGTCGCCGCGACCGCCGCAATGTTGATGTTCGCGACCTGGTCGATCGAAAGACCGAACTGGCGCTGGATCAACGGCATCAGCGGCGCGCAGGCGAACCATGCAAAGAAACACACGAAGAACGCCATCCACGTGAGGTGGAATGCGCGCATTGGCGCCGTGCGAAAACTGAAGAGATCGATCCGCGTTGCTTTATCTGACATGGCCGTTTCCACAAAAACAAAAAGGCGTCCCGTGATTCCAGTCGCTTGACTGAATCAGGGGACGCCGTTGTCCAGGAAGCCCGTTAGGGCCGCTGCAATAAGGTGGTGCTTGAGGCAAGGAGACCGGATCGCCGTTGATCCGCAAGCAACGTCAAATGCAAGGCGTATGCCATGCAAAGCAACGCACCGTATGACAAGGCTTTCCGGGATTCCGAAGGAAATTTGGCAATTAACGCCGACGCCTTTTGATGCACCAAAGCACAGCTACGGTGCGCCGCAGCACTGTGCGCGTGCGGCCATTGAAAGGTGTACAAGCGGGCATGCACGCGCGGCAGGCACAAACGCTTCGCGACCAAACTCTGGCCTGGATATTGCATTTGGATAGCAGCGCCTGACAACGACGTCGCGCGCTGACTTTCTTGCGCATGTCCTTTGAACGGACATGCGCATCGGCGATCCAGGACAACGGCGTCCCTTCGTGCACGAGCACGAGCGGATGCCGTTTTGTTTTGAAACCCCGCCAAAGGACATCATCCATCATGACTACCGGCAAGATTACTTTGCTAAGCGCAGGCCCAGGAGACCTCGACCTGCTGACGATCAAGGCAGCGAAAGCGCTCGCGCTCGCCGACATCGTTCTGCTCGACGATCTTGCGAATCCCGGGATCGTGTCGCTCGCACCGCGCGCACGCGTGATTCGCGTGGGCAAGCGCGGCGGATGCAAGTCGACGCCCCAGGCTTTTATCGAGCGGCTGATGCAGCGCTATGCGCTCAAGGGCCTGCACGTAGTCCGCGTGAAAGGTGGCGAGGCACTGTTGTTCGGCCGCGCAGGAGAAGAACTCGCTGCGTTGCGCCGTGCGGGGATTCCTGTCGATATCGTCAATGGAATCTCGTCGGGCTTCGCGGCCGCGGCGAGCCTGGGTGTGTCGCTTACGCATCGCGAGCATTGCCAGGGCGTGACCTTCATCACCGCCCACAAGCAGGATCATGGCGAACCGGACTGGTCCGCGCTGGCGGCAACCGGCACCACGCTCGTCATCTATATGGGCATGACGCGCATCGAGCGCCTTTGCACTTCGCTCATGAGCGCATTGCCCGCATGCACGCCCGCGGCCGTCGTTCAATGGGCGGGCACGCAGGCTGAGCGCAGATGGCTCGGAACGCTTGATCGGCTGGCTATCGACGCAACCGATGCCGGCCTCGGCAGTCCTGCCGTGATCCTCATAGGGCCGGCGATTGGCGAAGCCATGCAATGGGTCGCGCAACCGGCACCCATTCACCAGATCAACCAAGAACCCTTTGACGCCCAGCGCGCCGCCTGACCGGATGGGTCCGCCCATGAAGTGCCTGCGCTGTCCGTGAACAAAAATACCGGCACTCGCCCCATGCTTCGCGTGCTTCTCGTCACCGACACCGACAAACCCATCGGCGATCTGCGCCAGGCGCTTGCACGCCTTGGCTACGACATGCTCGCCGAAGTCGCGACGCCGGCTGCGCTGCCGCGAGTGGTGGAAGAGCAGCGCCCGGATGTGGTGATCATCGATACGGAATCGCCTTCGCGCGACACGCTCGAACAGCTCGCCGTGATGAACGAGACCGCGCCGCGCCCGGTCCTCATGTTCAGCAACGACGCCGACCAGCAACTGATCCGCGACGCAGTCGGCGCCGGCGTCAGCGCATACCTTGTAGAAGGGCTCGAAGCCGGACGGCTTGCGCCCATTCTTGAAGTGGCGCTTGCGCGCTTCGCGCGCGAAGTGCAGTTGCGCCGCCGCCTCGCCGACGCCGAAACGGAACTCGCGGACCGCAAGCACATCGACCGGGCCAAGCGCCTCTTGATGGACCGGCGCAAGATGTCCGAGCAGGACGCATACGCGCTGCTTCGCAAACGCGCAATGGACCACGGGATGAAGCTTGCTGAAGTGGCCCGGCAGTTGGTATCGATGGCTGACTTACTAGGGTAGCCCGCACGACATGAACACTTCCTCGCCCTCTTCTTCCACTGGCAAGCCCGAGAAGACCCATATCCGCCTCGGCTTCGTAGCGCTGAGCGACGCCGCGCCGCTCGTCGCCGCGAAGGTCCTCGAGTTCGGTCATCGTCACGGGCTGACGCTCGAACTGTGCAGGCAGCCGTCGTGGGCGGCGGTGCGCGACAAGCTGCTGTCGGGCGAGATAGACGCCGCTCACGCGCTCTATGGTCTCGTGTGCGGCGTGCAGATGGGTATCGGCGGGCCACAGGGCGACATGGCCGTGCTCATGGTGCTCAACCGCAACGGCCAGGCGATCACGTTATCGAACAGGCTCGCTCAAGCATTGGAACAGCGCGGCAACCTGAAAGACGCGCTTGCCACGCTTGGCCGCCGTCCTGTGTTCGCGCAGACTTTCCCAACCGGCACACACGCCATGTGGCTGTACTACTGGCTTGCGTCTCAAGACGTGCATCCATTGCGCGATATTCGCAGCGTTGTGATCCCGCCGCCGCAAATGGTCGATGCATTGATAGAAGGCGAACTCGACGGCCTCTGTGTAGGCGAACCGTGGAACGCGGTGGCTGACGCGCGCGGCGCGGGCAAAACGGTCGCGGTCACGAGCCAGGTCTGGCCGGAACATCCGGAGAAAGTGCTCGCGAGCCGCCGCGACTTTGTGGCCCGCTATCCGGATACATCGCGTGCGTTGATCCAGACCATGCTGGAAGCCTGCCGATGGCTCGACGACCCCGCGCATCGAACCGATATATCGGCGTGGCTTGCCGCGCCCGAAGTGGTCGGCGCGCCTCAGGAATTGATCGCGCAGCGGCTGCTCGGCCACTACGATCCGGCGCAATTTCCAGTGCAGCCTCCAGGCGTCAGTTTTTTCAACGACGGCGCCGTGAATTATCCGCGCGCCTCCGATGGTCTCTGGTTCTTCACGCAATTTCGCCGCTGGGCCATGCTTGCGGGCGATCACGACGACGCGGCCATCGCCGCCGCGCTCTGCCAGACGGCGCTGTATCGCGAGGCGGCGGCCTTGATGGACGTTCACGTGCCGCAAGAAATCCGTGCCGATCGTCTGATCGATGGCCGCGAATGGGACGGACAGGATCCATCGGCCTATCTCGACGGTTTCACGCTGCGCGCGTGAAACGCGAAACGAATCGGCTACAAACCGACGGTCGGCCCAGCGCGACAGGCTCATACGTTTCCCGTTCACGTCGAAACTGGCCAAAGACTCGTCCGAATGGCCGATGCGTCCACTTGCCCATTGCAACGCGTGTTCTTCTGACGGATGCTTCACAGGCCACCTCAGCGACGGCGCACGTCCGCTGATCAACCGGTGGAACGCAATGTGCTCTGAGGCATTACAAACCGTCAGATCACATCGTCAAATGAATTCGAGGCTGCCATGAGCACGTTGTCCACCGAGAAAATCCAGGCTGTAGTGAAGAAGGATGCGTCCTGGGTCATGGGCGCGCTTAAGAAATTTGGCGAGAACCGATGCGCGGCAATGGCTGCAAGCATCGCGTTCTACTCCGCGTTTTCGCTCGCGCCCACGCTGGTCATGGTGATCGCGGTGGCAGGGTGGGTGTTCGGGGCGGAAGCGGCGCGCGGCCAGTTGTTCCACCAGGTCAACGGCATGCTCGGCGATCAGGCGGCGGCGAGCGTGCAAAGCATTGTCGAAAATGCGCATCGCAGCGGCGGTACGGGAATAGCGGCGATCATTTCCTTCGTATTGCTTGCCGTGGGTGCATCGGCCACATTTTCATCGCTCAATACCGCGCTGAACCTTGTCTGGCCGCTTACCGGCGAGCAAAAATCGAGCGTTTTCGCCATGGTGCGGGTCCGGTTGATTTCGTTTGGCCTCGTGCTGGGCGTGGCTTTCCTCCTGATCGTCTCGCTCGTGCTCGATACCGCTATCCAGGCTATCGGCAAATGGCTGTGGGGCGATTCGTCGTTCGTGATAATCGGCGACCTGATTCAGCTTGCCGTAGGCCTCGTCATACTGTCCCTGGCGTTTGGCGCACTGCTGAAATTCCTGCCCGATGCCCGCGTGCAATGGCGTGACGCGCTGGTGGGCGGCGTCGTCGCGGCCATCCTGTTCTCGGTCGGCAAGAAGCTGTTTGCGTTCTACCTGACGCACGCGGGCACGGCCAATTCATTCGGCGCCGCGGGCTCTCTCGCGGTACTGCTGATGTGGCTGTATTTCTCGGCGGCGGTGTTGCTGCTTGGCGCGGAATTCTCAGCCGCGCGGGCTCGCCTGCACGACCCGCGCGGGGCATGGGGCCAACAAAGCGGGCGCGTGCCGCCTGGAAGCCGCGCCAAGATCGGGTCAATGCTCGCCGGATCGACTATTGCCGGGCGCCCCGCCGATATCTCCGTTGCAACCCGTGTGTCCCCGCCCGTACCCGGATCGGCGCGCACCTCGATAGAACAACGCACCGAGCGCTCACAAAAGCTGACTCAACAGGCGCGGAAAAAAGTCTCCGCAATCAGTACGGCGCTCGCGGTCAGCCGAAAACTGGCTCGGGCCGAAACGACCGCCACGAAGGCAACGGCCCAGGCCATGCTCGGTTGCGGGAAAAAGGCTGTGCAGGCAAACGATCTGGTGCGGCGCCATCCATGGCGTGCCGTGTTGCTGGCTGGCGGCGCCGGTCTTGCACTCGCGCTTTTATCAGGGCGGGACCAGCCGCCGCGCATGGATTAGGTCGCGTCGTACAGGTGCTCGGCCAGTGCGTCTGGCCCGCAAAGCCCATTGCGCGGGCAGTCAATAACACACCCGGTTTGGTAATCCTCCATAACGCGTTGCTATAACGCCGAATTAGTAAAAAACTAATAAAGTTCGGATGCAACTTCCACTGAAAGTTCATTAATGGGAACTTTCATTCGCGGACCCGGTCGTGCACATTTCAATAGATGAATACCGCTCTAAACCCTTGACAGGCTTGACTACAAGGCTTCCCCCTGCATGGCTCGCAAAGTGTCTGATTTTCGAGACATGTTTAATTTTCTGGTTCTTCACTTTTGTAACGCTGCGTTATTCTCTGCGCCGGCAACAACGAATTTAAATCTTCGCGTGGAGAACTCGATGAAACGTATCGCACTGACTTCCCTTTCGCTGGCACTGCTCGGCGCAGCCGGCGCAGCCCAAGCGCAAAATAGCGTGACGCTGTATGGCGTGATCGACGCCGGCATCGGCTACGTGCACAACGCACAAGGCAACGAGAAGCTGGTTGGCATGATCAACGGCAACCTGTCGGGCGATCGTTGGGGCTTGAAGGGTCAAGAAGACCTGGGCGGCGGCCTGAAGGCGATTTTCCAGTTGGAAAACGGCTTTGACATCGGCACCGGCCGTCTGGGCCAAGGCGGCCGCGAATTTGGTCGTCAGGCGTTCGTCGGTTTGACCGCTGACCAGTACGGTACGGTCACGATCGGTCGTCAATACGACCCGCTGGTCGACATGGTGCAAGGCATCACGGCTGACAACTACTTCGGTTCGGCTTTCGCAACCCCGGGCGACGTGGACAACTACGACAACAGCCTGCGTACGTCGAACGCTGTGAAGTACGTGTCCCCGAACTGGGCCGGCCTGCAAGTCGAAGGTTTGTACGGCTTCAGCAACCTGGCTGGCACGACGGGCCAAGGCCAGACGTGGTCGGGCGCCGTTGCGTATAACAACGGCCCGTTGGGCTTGGCTGCGGGTTACTTCTACTCGAGCAACCCGAGCGCTGGCCGCGGACCGGCATGGAACAGCCCGTCGTCGGATTCGCTGTTCGATGGCCCGATCAACAACGGCTACACCACGGCTCACTCGATCGGTATCGCTCGCGCTGCTGCACAGTACGCAATCGGCCCGGTAACGGTCGGCGCGTCGTACAGCAATGCGCAGTACAAGCCGGACGGTTTCTCGGCTTACACGGAAACGCAGAAGTACAACATCGGCAACGCGTTCGTGAACTTCCAGGCTACGCCGGCCCTGCTGTTGGGCGCAGGCTACACGTACGAGAAGGCAAGCGGCGATACGTCGGCCAAGTACCACCAGGCTTCGCTTGGCGCGGACTACTCGGTGTCCAAGCGTACGGACCTGTACGCTGTGGCGGCTTATCAGCACGCAAGCGGCACGCAAGCTACGTACACGACGAACGCAGCAGGCCAGACGGTTCGCGTCGATCAGGCTGCACAAGCTTCGATCGGTTCGTATGGCTTCGCGGGTACGAGCAACCAGGAACTCGTGATCGTCGGTATCCGTCACAAGTTCTAAAGTCAGATCCGGCGCGCGGGTTCAACAAAGCCGGCGCGCTCGTTTCGGCTTCGGTTCAAAAACAGCCATCGGATTCCGTCGATGGCTGTTTTTTTATGGCTGACCGGTCAGCCATGACGGCCGCACACAAAAAAAGCCCGCTGTCTTTCGACAGCGGGCTTTTGCGTTGCTGATTTCGTTCGGCTTCGCTCGGAAAACCTACTGCTGCGATCGCCCCGTATCCGGCTGCATCAGCGTCTGGAACGGCGGCGCCGATGCATCCGGCTGCGTCAACGCGTCGCCGTGCACCACGCGCGGCACGCTCGATATCGTTTCACGTGCCCGCAGCGGCACATTCGCGGGATCGGCCCACGTAGGATTCGGAATCTCGCCGAAGATCTGCCGCAACCGCTCGCCCCACGTACGATGGATCATCTGGAAATACTGGTTGTCGTGATCGAGCGTGGAGAAGCGCGTAACCCTCAGCGAGTCTTTCTCGTAGACGAGCAGGTCGAGCGGCAGTCCCACGGACAAATTGGAACGCAGCGTGGAATCCATGGAAACCAGCGCGCACTTCGCAACTTCGTCAAGCGGCGTGGCGGGCGTGATCACGCGATCGATAATTGGTTTGCCGTACTTCGACTCGCCGATCTGGAAATACGGACTCACCAGCGACGCTTCGACAAAATTGCCTGCCGAATAGATCATGAACAAGCGCGTGTTCGCGCCGCGAATCTGGCCGCCAAGAATGAAACTGCAATTGAAGTCGACACTGAATTCCGCCAGCGTCGCGGCGTCTCGCCGGTGCACTTCGCGCACCGCTTCGCCCACCAGCCGGGCCGCGTCCGCCATGGACGGCGCGTTGTAGAGCGTGAGTTTGTCCTCGGGCGCGGGTTCCGACAGCAACTGCATGACGGCCTGCGTCAAGGCCAGGTTGCCCGCGGCGAGCAGCACGAGAACACGCTCGCCGGGCTGCTCGAAGACCGCCATCTTGCGGGCCGCGCTCACGTGGTCGACCCCGGCGTTCGTGCGTGTATCGGACAGGAAAACCAGTCCCTCTTCAACGCGCATTGCCACGCAATAAGTCATGCGTCGAATTCCTGAAAGAAGCAAACCAGTATTGTAAGCGCGCTCCCGCAGGACCGGGCCAGAAAGGTGCTGAAAAACATGTACTCAAACTCACCGTTCATTTACTTTTAACATATCGGCAAATGCGGCGCGTACTTGAGCCGAAAGAAGCACGTCACTGATCGGCCATTGCCTGCACCGACACATCCACGCTCATGCGTTCTTCCTTGCCACCAACCCGTGAACCCCGCACCGGCGCAGCGGCTTCGTAGTCGCGCGCGACGGCAAGCCTGCAGTAGCGGCCGCTGGCAAACGCAGCATGCGTCACATCCACCGATACCCAACCATCGTCGAGCCACACGTCCACCCATGCGTGGCTCGCGGCATGCGGGACATCGCCTGGATCGATATAACCGCTCACATACCGTGCCGGCACGCCTCGCGAGCGGCAGCACGCCAGCATCAGATGCGCGTGGTCCTGGCACACGCCGTTGCCGAGTTTCAGCGCTTCGGCGGCGGTGCTCGTCACGCCCGTCACGCCCGCCTTGAACTGCACCTTCCCCTCTATCTTCTCGGCCAGCGCAATCAGCGCCGCGGGCGAATCGATCTTCGGCACGGAATGCGCGAGTTCCCGGATGGATGCATCGGCCTCGGTCAACGCGGTGTGACAGGTGTAGTGCTGCAGCGGAATCCGGCCCGGGCCGTCGTGGAGCCGGCCGCCATCGAGCAAGGTGGTTTCGACCTGGCCCGTCACCGACAGGTGAATCTCCGTGTGCGGCCTGGTCAGCACGAGCGTATGCAAGGTGTTGGCGTAGGCGTCGCGCGTGACATCGAGCTTGCCGACGGTATCGATATGCCAGCGGCGCACCATCTGCGCGGAGCCGTTGGCCGGCGTCATGCGCAGTTGCTGGATGGAATACTGCACGGGCACGGCGTAGCGGTAGCTCGTGTGATGCCGAATGGTCAGAAGCATGATGTTTCCCAGTGTTTCCAGTGCGGATGCGTTCAGGCGAGAGGCAACATGAGGAACGTGCGCATCACGCGTACGCCCAGTTCGTCGACCCGCTTCAGGAATTGCGTCAGATAGGCGTGCACACCCGTTTCAAGGATCTGGCGGATATCCGTGTACAGCACGTCCGCGCGCAGCTTGCCGGCAAAGCGCTCGCAGTCATTCGACGCGTTCGTGCGCAGCTTGTCGAGCGTTTCGCAAACGCCATCCAGTGACGCCAGCAACGAACGCGGCATCTGCGCGTTGAGAATCAGCAATTCCACCACGCGCGAAGGCGTCACCACATCGCGATACACCTTCCGGTAGATCTCCAGCGCCGACACCGAACTCAATATCGATGTCCAGTAATAGAAGTCTTCCAGTTGACGCGCCGCTTCGCGCGAGTTGGGTTCCGCGTCGGCAAAACGCACGTCCAGAATGCGCGCGGTGTTATCCGCGCGCTCCAGGTACATGCCAAGCTGGATGAACCAGAACGCGTCGTCGTGAAGCGCCGTGCCGACCATCACGCCACGGCACAGGTTCGAGCGGTACTTGACCCACTCGAAAAGCGTATCGGGACTGTTTTCGAGTTCGCCGGCCGCGAGCTTTTCGCCAAACTCAAGCCACGTGAAGTTGATGGTTTCCCAGGCTTCCGTGGTCAGCGTCCCGCGCACCGCGCGCGCGTTTTCACGGGTTGCGTGCAGACAGGAGATGATGCTCGACGGATTGCCCGAATCGGCGACCATGAAGTGCAGCATGTCTTCAAGTGAATCGGAACCCGGAAACCGCTCTTCAAAAAATGATTCGAGCTCCGAAATACGCAGCACCGACCGCTGCGCGCGCGCAATCTGTTCGGGCGTCTGCGGCAGCAGCATGCCCTTCAGGTTGATGTCGAGCATGCGCGCCGTGTTTTCAGCCCGCTCCATGTAGCGGGCCATCCAGAAAAGGTGATCGGCTGTACGGCTTAGCATCATGATGGCGTTCCGTTGTTATGCAGCGCCGAAAAGCAGCGCAACGCGTGAGGCCGTAGCCGTGCGGGTAGTTTCGCCGTGGCGGCTTAATCCACCATCCAGGTATCTTTCGTGCCGCCGCCCTGCGACGAATTCACGACGAGCGAACCCTCCTTCAAGGCCACGCGTGTCAGGCCGCCAGCCGCCATGGTCACTTCCTTGCCGGACAATACAAACGGCCGCAAGTCGATATGGCGCGGCGCGATGCCCGACTCCACGAAGGTCGGGCACGCGGACAGCGCGAGCGTGGGCTGGGCAATATACCCATCGGGCCGCGCCACCAGGCGCTCCCGGAATGCCTCGATCTCGGCTTTTGTCGATGCCGGCCCGACCAGCATGCCGTAACCGCCCGCGCCGTGAACTTCCTTCACGACCAGTTCCGGCAAATGCGCCAGCGTGTACGCGAGGTCCTCGGGCCTGCGGCATTGGTAGGTCGGCACGTTGTTCAGGATTGGCGTCTCGCCGAGATAGAACTCGATCATGTCCGGCACGAACGGATAGATGGATTTATCGTCGGCAATGCCGGTGCCCATCGCATTCGCCAGCGCCACACGTCCCGCGCGGTACGAAGTCAAGAGGCCCGGCACGCCGAGCGCCGAATCCGTGCGGAACGCGAGCGGGTCCATGAAGTCGTCATCGAGCCGCCGGTAAATCACATCCACGCGCTTTGGTCCCTGCGTGGTGCGCATGAAGACGTAGTTCTCATCGACGAAAAGATCCTTGCCCTCGACCAGTTCCACGCCCATTTGCTGCGCGAGGAACGAGTGCTCGAAGTACGCCGAGTTGTACATGCCCGGCGTCAGCACGACCACGTTGGGGTCGTCCACGCCGGCCGGCGCAATCGAGCGCAGCGTTTCGAGCAGCAAATCCGGATAATGCGCGACCGGCGCGATGCGGTTCTGCACGAACAATTCGGGGAAGAGCCGCATCATCATCTTGCGGTTTTCCAGCATGTACGACACACCCGACGGCACGCGCAAGTTGTCTTCCAGCACGTAGAACTCGCCCGCATTTCCGGCGCGGACCACATCGACGCCGGCCACGTGCGCATAGACGTCCAGCGGCACGTCCACGCCCTGCATTTCCGGCCGATACTGCGCGTTCGTATACACCTGTTCCGCCGGAATCTTGCCGGCGCGGACAATGTCATGATCGTGATAAATATCGCGGATGAACATGTTCAGCGCCCGCACGCGCTGCCTGAGGCCAGCTTCGAGCTTGCGCCATTCGTCGCCGGGGATGATGCGCGGAATCATGTCGAAGGGAATCAGGCGCTCGGTGCCGGACAAGTCGCCATTCACGGCGAACGTGATACCCACGCGCCGGAACAGCAGGTCGGCTTCCGCACGTTTGCGCGCGATGGTTTCAGGGCTTTGCGTGGAAAGCCACCGGGAGAACCGTGCGTAGTGCGCCCGCACGGTTTCTTCGTGACGCATTTCGTCGTAGATCTGCATCTGTGCGTCCTTTTCTGGTCGCGGCGCGAATGCCGCTATGGGTGGATGAAGGCGACACACAATTGCCCGTCGCCCGGCCACGCCTTGTCCGACGCGTTGGGTAGTTTCAGTATCCTCAATAAAGCAACAGCCGTGCCATTTTTTTAATACTTGTTTTTACTCATTGTTTTGGCGGGTTAAGCGAATGCGCTGCTTCAAATGAGTGCGGCGGGATTTCGCTGGCGCGAAGCGTCGTCCACGCGACGCCCCCGTCTGGTGCACGGTAGGCTAAATTGCCGATCGCTTCAATGGGTATTCGCGGGCAGGTTGATGCGGCGCACGGCGGCGCGCGTTGCATCAACCTGCGCACGCCGCGCCGGGTGCGGATCTGGTTCAGTTGCTTTTGGCGCCTACGGACGCAAGCCCTTCGAGCAAGGCGTGATGGAACGCGCGCGGATCCTGCATCTGCGGCGCGTGTCCGAGTTCCGGAAACTCGACGAGCTTCGCCCCGGCAATAGCCGCCGCTGCCTGTTTCGCCAACTCGGGATATCGCCCGAGCGTCGGCCGGATATCCGGCGGCGCGAGATCCTTGCCGATCGCGGTCGTATCCTTGTCGCCAATAAGCAGCAACGTCGGCGTCCGGATCTGCCCGAACTCATAGACCACCGGCTGCGTGTAGATCATGTCGTACAGCAATGCCGAATTCCACGCCACGAGATCTTTCCCTGGCCCGCGATACATCCCGGCCAGCATCTGCACCCACGGCTCATAGCGCGCGTCCCAGTGACCCGCGTAATACGTGGACTGTTCGTACTTGCGAATGCCGTCGGCGGTGGTCTTCAACTCGCGCATGTACCAGTCATCGAGGGAAATGGACGGCACACCCTTCGCCTTCCAGTCTTCAAGGCCAATCGGGTTCACCAGCACAAGCTGCTCGGTGTCCTGCGGGTACATCAGCGCGTATCGCACGGCGATCATCCCGCCCGTGGAATGCGCGACGAGCGTCGCCTTTTTCACGCCGAGCGCCTCGAGCAGCGCATGCGTATTGCGGGCGAGTTGCTGGAACGTGTATTGATAACGCGTTGGCTTCGTGGATTTGCAAAAGCCGATCTGATCGGGCGCAATCACGCGATAACCCGCGCTGGTCAATACATCGATGCTCTCCTTCCACGTCGCCGCACAGAAGTTCTTGCCGTGAAGCAGGACGACAGTCCGGCCGTTCGGATTCTTCGACGCCACGTCCATATACGCCATGCGCACGATCTGCCGCTGCGATGACAACGCAAACCTGCCGACCGGATACGGATAGTCGAAACCCTGCAACTCGGGACCGTAGACAGGGCCGTCGTTATCGGCGGCTGAAGGGGCGGCGGACGGAGCAGTCGCCGAAGCGGCGGACGCACTTGAGTCATCCGCAAAAACAGGCGATGCAACCAATGAGAGCGAAGCTAAAACAGCGCAAAACATGCGGCTGATCAAAGTCATGGGCGCGCAAACTCGCAGATAAGAACAGGAAGGACCGACAAGCTCGGGCGCTTGAGCCGCGATGCCGCGGCGGGGGAATTTTATCGCGTGCTGGCTTTGATCGGGGCGGAGTGCTTTTGTGCTTACGTGCAGCCGCCGCTCGGACGCGTGCGCTTATACTGCCGCCTCGACCAAACGACCACCCTCGCCTTTCGCATGCAAATCCGCTTCCCGCAGTTCAAAGCGCGCTTTACAGCACGTTTCATAACTCGCTTTCCGCTCTTCCTGGCCGCGCTCGGCTGCACGTTTTCCCTGACCGCTTTCGCCGCAGACTGTCCGCAATTCAGCCCTGGAGGCCAGACGCCCATTGTGGTGAACGCGAAGATGCGCGCGTCCACGCAGCAACTTTGCTATTCCGATTTCGCCGTCCTCCATTCCGGCATAACCCACGGCCCCTTGTGGTCGGCGGAACACCTCACGCCGGAACACATCGACGACGCCCGTGACAACACGCGCACAAACCGCTTTTTCGTCGATAAGAAACTGCCGCCCGGCGAAAGCGCCACGCTCTCGGACTACAAGCAAAGCGGCTTCGATCGCGGCCACATGAGTCCCGCCGGCGACCGGTGGGACAAGAAAGGCATGGCCGAATCGTTTTCGCTTGCGAACGTTGTGCCGCAAAACCCGTCGAACAACCGGCGCATCTGGGCGCGTATCGAGCAAGCGGTGCGGCGGCTGGTCGAGCAATCCGGCGATGTCTACGTCGTGACCGGCCCGCTTTTTTCCGGACGGCAGTTGCAGACCATCGGCGAGTCGCGTGTGCTGGTGCCCACTCAGTTGTATAAGGTCGTGTATTTGCCGCAACGCAAGCTGGCGTTCGCCGTGGTCGTCGACAATACGCCGACGAACCAATACACAGTCAAGACGGTCCACGAGCTGGAGGCCATGAGCGGACTGCAGTTTCCGGGCATTCCGGATTCTCTGAAAGATCAACGCATTGGAGGACTAAAAGGTGTTTAAGCCATTCTCAAACGATACCGACACGCTCAACATCAATGGCGACGCACTCGTGATTGCCAATGACCCGGCGCGCCTGTCTGTTTCCGGCGACCTGACGATTACCCGCGACAAGACCGGCCTCGCGACGGCGCTTGCGTTGCAAAAAGCAGTGAACGCGATTGTCGATGCATTGCAAAGCGACGCCGCGCTGCCCGCCAAACTTGCCGCCGATCCGGCAAAGGCCGCCAGCAAGACCGATAATCCGTTTATCTAGGCTTGAAATCGAGCCGCTTGAAATGGCTGGGAGAGACTGTTGATCGAATGTCACGTTGCACCAAGTCCGCTTGGCCACCTCGCGTATCGCGCTGAAGATGAACACCTTACGGGGCTGTTTTTTATCGGCCAGAAACATTTCCCCAAAGGTCTCGCCGATACCGGCACGACGCGCTCGCGCGTCGTCGCAGAAGCGATGGAGCAGATCGCCGAATATTTCGCCGGCGAACGGACCGTGTTTTCCGTCAAGTTGCGTTTGAATGGAACAGAATTCCAGCAGCGCGTGTGGGCTGCGCTTCAGGAAATTCCATTTGGAAATTCGTGGACATACGGCGATCTCGCGCGTCGCATGGGATATGCGCCGGGCGCGTCGCGAGCCGTGGGCGCTGCGAACGGACGCAATCCGGTAGGCATTATCGTGCCGTGTCATCGCGTGATTGGCGCGGACGGCGAGTTGACGGGATACGCGGGCGGTGTGGAGCGCAAGCAGCATCTGTTGACGCTGGAAGGCGGCCCGGGAAGGGCACAGTTAACGCTGTTCTAGCCGATCAGAACATTAGCCGTCCCGGACGCACAAAAACCCCGCAAGCGCTACGCGCTGCGGGGTTTTTGCATCGGAGCGTTAAAACTAGAGCCCGAAGCCCCGGCTAACGCCGATCCGATTACTGCGTGCTGACGCGAATTTCCACGCGACGGTTCTTTGCGCGACCTGCGGCGGTCGAATTCGACGCAACCGGGTTGGCAGCGCCAAAACCTTGCGCCTTGAAGTTTTGCGAACGCAAGCCGTTGCTCTTCAGGTATTGCATCACCGATTCCGCACGACGCTGCGACAGGCGCAGGTTATGCGAAGCCGAGCCCGTCGAGTCGGTGTAACCCGCCACTTCGACTTGGCGCAGTTGCACGTTCTGCCCAGCGGCGACGAACTCGTCGAGCGTGTTCTTGGCGGTCTGCGTAAGCGTGGCACTGTCGGTCGCGAAGTTCGCATCGCCGCTCAGATCGATCTGACGCGGCATTTCCGGGGCGGCCTGCGGCACGGGCGCGGGAGCCGGCGCGGGCGCCACTTCCGGCTGAGCCGGCGCGCCGCACTGGAACGTCAGGACGCGCGGATCCATGGCGTCGTCCGACGGAGCGCGCAGGCGTTCCATGGTTTCAAGCTTGTATGCGGGCTTGTCGCCGCAGATTTTCTGCGCCTGCTTCACGCATGCAGCGACGCCTTCGAACAAACCATGGCATTCCACGCGATAAACCTGCGCACCATTAGCGGTTTGAATCTGATTGGCATTGAAGGTGGGGCCCGAAGCGCTGGAGCAGCCAGCGAGCGCACCAATTGACAACAAGCCTGCAGCGATTAATTTATTAGACATCCTGTTTACCATTTCGAAATTACGTGTGACTGAGATATCGAGACAAATGCGTACTGGTCGGGCCATCAGACAATTACCCGATTTCCACAGCCACTTTATTCGCCTCAAGCCTTCGATCCGGATATCAAAAATGATCTGGAATCCGAAATCGCGCGGCATGTTAGCACGCGTAATCAAGCATTCCTTACTGGATAATTCTTAATTGATGAAACAGTTTTGAACGATTTTGGAAACAACTGTTAAACGTTAATTATCGGAAAAGTTTTAGCGGCTTATTACTGCGATGGCAATAAAAAACGGCCGCGATGGCGGCCGTTTTTACGGTGCTTGAAACGCTTCGCGCGTGCGTAAGTGGCTGCACCATGACTGCAGGGTTTGTATTGTCAGGCGCGAGTCACTTCGGAAACGGCAATGGCATCAGGTCGGTATCCGATTGGCGCTGAAGGTCCTGCACCTTGGTCTGCAACGCGCGCAATTGCGCTTGCGCCGCATCCTGCTCCGCACGCAGCGAACGAATGGCCTCTTGCTGCTCGGCCTGGCGGTCCACCACCTGGCTTTGCTGGGCCCGCGCGACTTCCAGGTCGGCCTGCAAGCGGTTCGCACGCGATTGCTGAACGGCAATCAACCGGTCGGCAAAGTTCTTTTCGGCCTCGAGCTTGGTGCGGCGGATTTCCGTATCGGCAAGCGCGGCGCTGTTCTTCGCAAAGTCCGCATAAACTGTTTCCGCACGCGCGTCAGCCTGTGTCTTGACTACGCGCCAGAATTTCTTTTGCTGGAACAATGCAATATAAAAAGTCATTTCGTCCGGGTAAAACAACATGCTCGCGCCATAACTCCCGTTATACGTGGTGCGTAATTCCTTTACCTTTCCGTCGCGGATCATTTGCTGCAATTCCGCGATGTTGCCATTGGCCGTTGCCTGCGGTTCGTCGGCAGCGCCGTTGGTCAGCAGACTGCGGCGCGCGCCCGAACCACCTAGCGCATCGGCCGTTGTGGCGCTGCCTTGCGCGGACGCTGTCGGCCCGGCAGCGCACGCCGCGCCGCACAGGATGAACCATGCCAAGACCAGCGCCCCGCCTCTCGTTGTTTTGTTGGAGTTCATGGAATTTCCGGGTTGAACGCAATTAAGAATGCGAAAGCACGGGAATTATGGCAGATAGAAAAGGTAAAGCGGAAAATGCGTGAGGCCGCTTTTTGTATCTACTTCGTCACTTGAAACACTGCATGCTTTGGAGCAATTCCTGAAGCGATTCTTTAGCAACTCCCGTAGAAATTCTTCAAACGTTTCAAGCCGCGCTTTAGAGATCGTGGCGCAAACGCACACGATCCGAATCAGGCTGACGCGGATGTATGTCGCCCATATTGCTCACGGGCGAAAAGATACGGGCATCATCGGTCCGGTCAGGCACAGCCGACAAGATTGCGCGATCCGACCGAAACGCGAATGGCGCGCCGGAGTAAATACCCGGATCGATGGATGCCGCGGCCGTGCCTGGCCCGGCGTGGGCCAAACCGCCAAGCGCGAGCAGGCTTGCGGCAATGAAGATGGAACGCAACGACGTTGGACGTGAGGACATTGGCGGTCTCGCAGCAGGAATGCCTGCGCGAACGGCCAGAGAACTGCGGACTCGTACAGGCGTGAAACGAACGGAAGAACGCGGCTGCGCGTCAGGTCGACGCAACACGCGTACGCAAACCAAGATGAGACCATCGGCACGCGCGGCGAACCATGAGCGAGTTCTTAATTTCTCCCAGACAACATCGATAAACTGGACACTGTGCGCGAAGCGTCGGCCGCGTGAAAATGCGTGCCACGGGCCTTTGCCGGCCGCTGCTGGATCAAAAACGATTGCGCAAAAATTTACAAATACCGATATCGTGCGGCTTCTCGGCGATAATCACGTTTTACGCGCCACCGTTACCGGGCCAAGCCACCCGAGATATTCATGACCGATCAAGCAATCGCACCTACCCAGCCAGATTCCGATCCGAACACCGTCACCACGGGCGTGCCCGGCCTCGACGACATCCTCGGCGGCGGCCTGATCAAGGGCGGCTTGTATCTGATAGAAGGCATGGCGGGCGCGGGCAAGACCATCCTGTCGACGCAGATCGGGTTTCATCGGGTAACCGAGGGCGATACGGTGCTGTACATCACGCTGATCGCGGAATCGCATTCGAAGCTGCTGTCGCATCTGAAGGCGCTGTCGTTCTATGACGCGGACGCCATTTCGGACAAGATGTTCTTCGTTTCCGGCTATCACGAACTGATTCGCGACGGCCTCGGCGGATTCCTGGCGCTGATTGCTTCGACCATCAAGACCAACCGGCCGCGTTTCATGGTCATCGACGGCTTTCGCAGCGCGCGCGAATTCAGTTCCACCGAACTCGAGCTGTCGCAGTTCATCCACGAACTGAGCGCCTTCGTGTCGGCGGCGGGCTGCACGACGCTGATCCTCGCACCGCTGTCGGGCAACGAGCCGCATCCGGAACACACGCTGGTCGATGGCTTGGTCGAGTTGAACCGGTTCGCGACAGGCATGCGGCGCGCCCGGGAAATCGAAGTGCACAAGCTGCGCGCCCGCGATCATCTGCTGGGCCGGCATTTCTTCAAGATCACGGCCGACGGTTTGGTGACCTTCCCGCGTCTGGAAGCACGTTCGAAACTGCGCGAAGGTGCGCCTGATCTGAAATCGAAACTCGCGTTCGGATTGCCCGAGTTCGACGCCATGCTTGGCGGCGGCGTAGTCAGGGGCTCGACCACGACTCTAATCGGGCCGTCGGGTATCGGCAAAACGCTGATTTCGCTGAAGTTTCTCGAAGCGGGTCTCGCGCGTGGCGAGCGCTGCGTGTATTTCGGCTTCTACGAATCGCCCGAACGGCTGGTCGCGAAAGCGGAATCGGTCTCGATCAAGCTCGCCGACGCGGTTGCCGACGGCCGCATGATCCTCGAATGGCGTCCGGCAGTGGAACTCGCCATCGACGAACTCGCGGCCGAGCTGATTTCCGTGGTGAAGCGCACAGGCGCGTCACGGCTCGTGGTCGACGGCATCGAAGGATTCCACGACTCCGCGAACCGCATGGAGCGTTTCGGCCTGTTCCTGAACGCGCTCACACATCGTTTGCGCCAGGAAAGCGTCACCACGCTCCTGACCGAAGAATTGCCGCTGTACGGTGACGTGACGCACAGCAGTTCCATCCGTGCGTCGGCGATGACCGAGAATATCGTCCTGTTGCGGTATATCGAAACCGCTACGTCGTTGTACCGGATCGTCTCGATCGTCAAGCAGCGCGAGGCCGCCCACGATTCCTCGATCCGCCGTTTCATCATCGATGAAAACGGTTTGCATTTCACCGATGATCCTGTGGGCACGACCAGGCTGTTATCGGCGCGCGGCACGATCACGCCGGTCGTGTCATCACAGGACGCCGGCACGCGGACATGAAAAAGATCCTCGTCGTCGACGATGAATTCGACCTGCTGACCACCTGGAGGCTGGTGCTCCAGATGGAAGGCTATCAAGTCGTCACCGCGTCCAATGGCTTGCTGGCACTGGAATCCGTGCGCGCAAACCCGCCAGACCTGATCATCACGGACTGGATGATGCCGACCATGGACGGCCTTGCGCTCTGCCGCGCGCTCGCCTCCGACGATACCCTGTCGCAGATTCCCGTGGTCCTCTCCAGCGCCGCCGCGCGCATACCGGACGTCTCGCATCCCAGACTGGAGTCTCACCGCAAGCCGCTTTCCATCGACTCATTGATCGAGATCGTCACGCGCCTGATCGGTCCGGCTTGACGCTGTTTTGGTCCCGTCCTGACGCCTGGGCACGAACCCTGCTCAAATGAACGCTCCGGTACGCCGGATTCTTCAATAAACCGCTTCAACAGAACGGGAGGCACCATGGTGCAGGATCAGGTAGAAGGCGCGGCGCAAACCGTCGTTGGCAAGGTTCAGGATGCGGTAGGCGGACTGACCGGCGATGCGTCGACGCAAGCGGAAGGCAAGGCGCGTCAGGCGCTTGGCACGATTCAACGCAATTACGGCGAGACGCTCGACAACGTGCGCGAAGCGGTCATTGCACAGCCGATCAACGGCGTGCTCGTCGCCGGTGCGATCGGGTTCGTGCTGGGCGCGATCTGGGCACGGCAACGGTAATTTATTTGCCGGGTTGTCGCTGGATAAGCCGGACGCGCCTTCACGACGCGGCCGGTTTTTTTTCGAGTTGATCTTTATCTGGCCACGGATCGGGCCCGCTTGATGCTGCCTGAAAGAACAAACATCTTCGGGAGCAATTTATGGCAATCACGGCAAACCGGTTATCTGACACAGAAGTGCTGGTAGAAACAACCGTTTATACATTTTCGGACAGCACGGTCGCGGATGCTTTCATGCGCTGCGTCGGCGAGGAATCCGTCGATACGTGCAGCACGAATCACGCACCGGTCGCTACGCGTGCTGCAAACGATAGCAAGCCGGATGATCTGGCACCGGGCAGCATCATTTCGCCTTCATTGGGCGGTATGCCCTGATCGCCTGTAATCACAGCGGCCGCCTGAAAAGCGGCCGTGGACATTATTTTTCAGGTTTGTTGCTCACTTGATCAGTGGCAGGCAAATCCGATTTCCTCGAAGTACCCTTCGATACCCCTTCCGGCTCCGAACTGTGCGAACCAAAACCGCCAGTGCCGCTAGGCTCGGGCGCGTCGCCACTGCCCAGCGGCACTTCGGCCGTCTGCTTCGGATCTTGCGTCAGCTTGCGGTTATCGGGTTCACCCGGTTCTGCCTTGATGTTGCGGGACTGCGACGAACGGGAATCCGGTGGCGGCGTGGTTGTAGTCATGATTCGCTCCTGTTTGAAGTTTCAGGAGTTATCAAGCAACACCCGTTCCTCGCCTTGGCCAACGCCCGCCGCCCGGATCAGAGCGTGTGATCCGGACGCACGCCCTCGCCGCGCCGGTTTTGACGCGCCATCCAGCGCGCCAGCAGATTCGGCACGCGTGGCAACGCGTGAGGCCAGTGCACCGCCTCCTTAACCACCTGCGCCACCAACCCGTGCGAGCTGAATTGATCCAGCGCCAGGCGCACGATCACACGGCGCGCAATCCGCCAGACATCGATATCCGGTGCAATCCGCTGCGCCATTTCCTCGATACTCTGCGCCGATCGCGCCAGCAACGCCGCCCGCGATGCAATGCCGGTATGGGCATCGGCGAATGTGTGTTCAAGCGGGCCCTTGCCAAGCGCGGTAAATAGATCGGCGACAGTGCGGTGGCGGTGCGCATCGCCGGCAAAACGCTCCGCTTCCCGGCGATAGGTTGCTTCCACACGCACCGCGTGCTGGGTTTCGTGGGCGTGAGGTACGCCCTGACGCATATGTTCGCGCGCTGCCGCCTTGTGGTCGCCGCGCAGCAGTGCGTCCGATCCGGTTACCAGGAAGCTGCGCTCGTGAGCCGCAAAAAACGTCAGCGGCGAATCACCGTCGAGCACCAGCCGGCCGAACGTATCCGGTTCAATGCTGACCGCCGCGCCAGCGGCCTCCAGCCCCGCGTGATAGATGCCTTCGCCCAGCGCTATCTCGAAGAAAGCCTCGATCCACGTGGCGATCAAATCGACCGGCTCGATCCCGTGCGCGCGCAAGGCGGCGACGTCTGAAAGCGGCACGCTGCGCACGGCGCGAGTTACCAGTACGGTATCGCTGCAAAACTCCCACAGCACCTCGGGCACGACAACGCGATCGTCGCCGTTCACTTCACGCAGGCGGTAGCGGAGGAAACTTTGATCGGCGGCGCGTTGGCGCAGGTCGAGCATCGCTTCGACAACGTCGCCCAGGCGAGTGATCAGCGAACTCACGTTCTGCTCGCGCACCTCGCGGGAGAACCGTTCGGCGAGCCGCGCCGCCGCGCTGGATATATCGAGGTCCTGTGCCAGTTCCGCGCGGGTATCGGCGCGAATCAGCGTGATCCGGGCGCTGAGGGCCGGCCTCATGATTCCCGTGCCGGTCGTTAAATCCACGTTTGCATTCGGCCGCAAGGAAGCTCGATGCGTCTGCTCCGCGATACCGCACCGCTCGGGTTCCTCTTCGATCTCGATCAACGCAGCGGCGCGCCCGGGCGGCAATGCGGCGTCAAGCGCGTGCCGCAACGGCGCACCTTTTAATGGCATCTTCAATGTATTCAGTTCGGCCAGCGCAACCCGCACGGCTGTCTCCGATAACGCCGGATGCTGGGCAAGCACACCCGAGGCCATGCTCAGCACGCCCGAGAGATTTTGAAGCAGGGGCGCGCGCTGTGACAGACTGGTGGCGCCATGAGTGCGCACGCCAGCGGTGAACGAGCGCATGACGCGGTGCAGCGGCTCGGTCCGGCCAGACGCCGACGCTGTTATGCGGCTTTCACGAACGAACAAGTTGGCAAGACGCCAGATGCTTCGCAAACGGGGCGTCAAGGCGTGGTCCGATGAAGAAGCGTGTAGATGATTTCCTGCTCCTTATATTGGGTCTGACCGGTGCTTTCAGCACAAATTAGACCTCAGACCGAGACGTTGCGCAATTTGTCCTGCACGCAATCTTGTGCTTTGTCCGCCGCTAATCCGTTGCGGCCCGCCTTTGCGAAAACACAGGCCGACTTTTCACGCGACTATTGCGATACAAGAAAAGATAAACAAGCGTTCATTAGAAAGCCGTTCGATATCCCAAAATAACCATGGTCGCTTGCGAGGCGGAAAACCGGGAAATTTGGCCGAATTGTTCATCTAATCGGGCTATGAAGCGGAATTAAATAGCAATTCCGCGCGCTCTTTGCCGTTTTTTCATGCGAACCGTCGTCGAGGCATGCTCACTTGCCGTTGGTTGTGGCACAAAGTAAAAAAACGTCCAATTTCAGCGTGCAAACTAAGGTTCCGTTTCGGACATTTAGTTTCACCTCCGAAATTCTTATCCTAGAATTGGGATATCGGATGTCGCCGTTTCATAATCTCGCTTTGTCATAGTTCCAGGCGAATCTTTCTTGCGCAATTCCGTGAATAACAAACTTTTCCTTTAATTTTTCGCTGGAACCGGCAACATCATTTTCATACGGTACGCTATTTCAGAATGAATTTCAGTTTCAGATCAAAACAGTCAGTTTGTGTACATCTTTAAAATCCGGTCCGGACGGGAACAGCGTCGAACCTGCGCGCATGGTTCGAAGTATATTTAAAACAGACTGCATCGCGCACATGAAATAGATTGATTAGTCGTTTCATTTTACATAGCGGAAATTTCTTTTTTATGCAGCAGCTCGTTTCTCGTTTCTTTCTGAAAATGTCAAATCTACTCAAATTGCTATCATTCATTTTATCTTTCATCCATGCCAATAATCCAAGTGATAGAAACACATATGACGGCTTTCAGCGCGGTTCTTGCAGAATGCACTGCGCTTAAATATCGCGTTGAAACAGAACGGGAGGCAGTATCCGCAATCACCGCCGCACTCGTTGACGCCAGCGAAACCCTCGTGCTGCACGGTTGGGCAACCCCGCAAAAGATTCAGGGGCTGACTGTATCCGTGGAAGAAAATGCGCTCGACCTGAAAGCTGCGCTCGATGAAGTCGACGCGTCCATCAGCACCGCTATTGCTCCCGTAGAAGTATTCGCGCAGGCGACGGAGCGTCTGCGCAACGCCCGGAAACACGAATCGGCATCGCTTGGCCCAAGCACCGGCGAGCCTGGTTCGCCGTCGCCTGCCCTCCTGGATACGGTCGCGGCTCAGTATTCGGCATTGTGCGAAAAACTGCTTCGCAACGTCCGCGAACTGGCCACCATCGCGGCTGGCCGGCTGGACGACCTGCGGGAAAAAATCAGCTTGCTGCAGTCGTCGTTTGGTGAAATCACCATGGCCATGGCTGCTCCGGATTTTTATCGGGGAACCGCTACCCGTTTTGTCACGCATCACTAGCATCCTGCGGTACGTTTCAGTCGTTACGTAACGTGTGCCGCCTGACTCCTCTCCGTCGCGGGCGCAGCCGAATCACGGGCTGCCGGAACCCGGATATCGTGGAGTTTTGCGAGGCCTCACACGTATAGCGGAAATGGGTAATTCCGCATTGCACCGTGGCGTGCTATCGTTTTCCTGTCGGAATCGAAACTTCCGGAAAACATCAATCATCTTCGTGAGCAATGCCATGAACGATGTACGCCACAATCTCGGCCCGAACGACCGTGTGGAATTGCTCTGCTGGCTCACTTGCGGGAGCCTCGGCGCGTATTACCTCAACGGTTCCTGGCCCACCGCGGCCTTCCATGTGCAAGCTGCTCACAAATGGCTCGACAGACATCAGCGACAAGCCGAATGGCTCGCCATTGCCAAGCTGTCGGCCATTGCGGCCGACCTTGCACAGCGGCATTCGGAACTGGTCGACGCGGACTGGGCTCGCGACGCGGTCGAAGAAATCCTCGATAGCGACGACCTCAACTACCAGTCGGAGCTGGTGCTGCGTGTTCTCGACGAATGCCGGAGAGCCCTGGCCGATAAACGCCCCGCCGACTAGCTGAACACAGCGAGCCGGCTTTGATGGAGCGCCTGAGCCCACGCGAGGGCGGCCGGCGGCTGTCCTCAACCGGCGAGCAATCCACCAACCTCCCGCCGCAAATCATGGATCGTCTGGCATCGCAATCATCCCGCAGGAGCACGTCCTCCTTCGCGCAAATACCGGCGAAGAGCGGCGAGGCGCTGAAGATTGAATATAGATGGTTGAACGAGGATCGGCCGGACGCCCCGATTGCGATGTTTCTACATGAAGGTCTGGGCTCGATCGCCATGTGGAAGGACTGGCCGCAGGCGCTTTGCGACCAGCTCGGCTTTCGCGGACTGGTTTATTCGCGGCCCGGCTATGGCGCATCCACGCCGCGTGAGTCCGGTGCGAAATGGCCGGTCGATTTCCTGCACGTTCAAGCGCAGGACGTGCTGCCGGCGTTACTCGATACCCTTCGAATAGATCACGCCGAGCGCGCCCGGATGTGGATGATCGGGCACAGCGACGGCGGTTCCATTGCGCTGCTCCATGCATCAGCGTTCCCCGATTCGCTGGCTGGGGTTATCGCGATTGCGCCGCATGTGTTCGTGGAAGATCGGTCGGTGACGGCAATCGGGCAGGCGAGCGTTCAATACACGCAAGGCGATTTGCGCCAGCGGCTGTCGCGCTATCACGCCGATGTCGACTCGGCCTTCTACGGATGGAACGATATCTGGCTGAGCACGGAGTTCAGACACTGGAATATCACCCGGCTTTTATCGTCCATAAGATGCCCGCTTCTCGCAATTCAAGGCGAGGATGACGAATATGCAACGATGGCGCAGATCGACATCATTCCAGCGCATGCGCCGCACGCGAAGCTCGTGAAGTTGCCCGCTTGCGGCCACTCTCCGCACAAGCAATGTCCGGAAATGCTGGACGCCGCAATCACGGCGTTCGTTATTAAGACGGCGGCTTAAAGGCATTGAGGCACAATGCTGGCAAAACCTAGTCGGGAGTACCAAGTGAACCCACGCCAGCCAGTCGATATCGCGCGACATCTGCTCGTGATCGTGATCCTCATGGGATTGATGATCGGCAGCATCTATATTCTTCGGCCATTCATTCCGGGCCTGATCTGGGCGACGACCATCGTGGTCGCAACGTGGCCGGTCATGCTCGCGGTGCAGCGCCGCTGCGGCAATCGCCGTTGGGCGGCGACCGCGATCATGCTCATCATGCTGGTGATCGTGATCGTCCTGCCGCTCTACAAGGCGATCTCCACCCTTGCGCTGCACGGCGGCGAAATCATGGCCGCCATCAAGAGCCTGCCCAACTACGCGCTTCCGCCGCCGCCCGGCTGGATTGGCGATATCCCGCTTGCAGGCCATCGGATCGCGCAGGAATGGCAAACCTTGTCCGACTCCGGCCCAGGCGGCATTCTGGCGCGGCTCGAACCGTATGTGACCATCGCCGCGCGCTGGCTGCTCGGCCATGCCGCCATTGTCGGCGTGTTCGTGATCCACATGTTCGTGACCATCATCATTTCGGGCATTCTCTATAGCCAGGGCGACCACGCAGCCCGGTTCGTCACGCGCTTCGCCACACGGCTCGCAAACCAGCGCGGAGCCGAAGCGGTCAAGCTCGCGGGGCTCGCCATTCGCGCGGTGGCGTTGGGAATCGTTGTGACGGCTGTGGTGCAATCCACGCTGGGCGGGATTGGCCTGTGGATCGCGGGCGTGCCTGCAGCCGGCATCCTGGCTGCCGTCATGCTGATGCTGTGTCTCGCGCAGATCGGACCCTTGCTGCCCTTGCTTGGCGGCGTGGCCTATCTCTTCTGGCACGACTCGCAACTCGCCGCCATCCTGCTGCTGGTGTGGTCTGTCATGGTCGCCATGCTCGATAACTTCCTTCGGCCCATGCTGATCAAACGCGGCGTCAATCTCTCCATGCTGCTGATTCTATCCGGCGTGCTCGGCGGCATGTTCGCGTTCGGAATCGTCGGGCTGTTTATCGGGCCGGTGATTCTTGCTGTCACGTCCACCTTGCTGACGGCGTGGATCGACGAACCCGCGCCGGTGGCGCGCCTTGCCACCGACGAAGAGCGCGCCGTGACCACGGAACACGCAAGAAAGGTCTAGCGCTTTCCCCGATAACCCGCCATGTGCTCGAAGAAACGCAGCGCTCGCGGGTCGTCGGCGTGAGCCGTATTGATCCGCACCCAGGGCGACGCCTCCCCGTTCGGCCGATAGTAACTCCCTGGCGCAAGCGTGATCCCGAACTTGAGCGCCTGCTCGACCAGCACCATGGAATCGTCGACATGCGGCACGCGCGTCCAGACGAAATTGCCGCCGCTGGGTTCATCGAATACTTCCCAGCCGTGTTGCTCGAGCCGCTGCACCGCCGTCGATAACGTGTCGCGGATCCTTCGTCGCAACCGTTCCAGATACTTCCGGTAGGTCCCGCGCTCAAGCAGGGCCGCCACCACGCATTCGCTGAAACGCGAACCGCCAAGGCTGGTGAGCACTTTCACATCGACGAGATCCTTGACCAGCTCGCGCTTCGCGGCAAGATAACCAATGCGCAGCGACGACGACAACGTCTTCGATAACCCGCCGAGATAAATCACGTGATCGAGCTGATCGAGAGACGCGAGCCGTTGCGTGGGCGTTGCCTGGAAGTCGGCGTAGATATCGTCTTCCACGATGGTGAAGTCGTGCTGCTGCGCGAGTTGCAGCAACTTGAACGCCACTTGCGGCGCAACGTTGGTCGCGGTCGGGTTATGAAACACCGTATTGATGAAGAAGAGCTTCGGCTTGATGCTCTTGAGCAGATGCTCGGCGAAATCCACGTCCGGCCCGTTCGCGAGGCGCGGCACACCGACAATCTTCACCCCCTGCAGCTTGAGCAGGCCGAACAGGTTGTAATAGCCGGGATCTTCGACCAGCACGGTGTCGCCGGGCTTCAGCATGAAGCGCACGATCAGGTCGAGGCCCTGGCTCGCGCCGCTCGTGACGATGATGTTCGACACATCCGCCTCTACGCCGACTATCGCGAGGCGCATCTGGATCTGCAGGCGCAGGTTGGCGTCGCCATGCGGCATTGCGTAGTCGACGATGCTGCTCGGATCCGTGCGCATGACCTGCCGCACGGTCTGCGTGATGCCTTCCAGGTCGCGCCACGCTTCCGGCACGAAACCGCTGCTGAGTTTCAGCGTCTCGCCGGGATAGTTGAACTGCTGCAGGATCTGGTTCGATTCCTCTTCGGCTAGCCGCGGATCCGATCCGCCGCCGGCGTCCTCACCGCCCATATGGTTCGCGACAAAAAACCCAGAGCCGTGCCGGGGCACGATCATTCCCAGCGACGAAAGCCGGTCGTACGCCTCTATCACCGGGAAACGGCTGATCTGCTGGCTCGCCGCCAGCGCGCGAATCGACGGCAGTTTTGCGCCCGAGAGCAACTGACGCGTGCGGATCAGGTGCGTGATTCCCGATACGAGCTGGTCGGTCATGGGAACGCCGCTGCTTGCATTGATTGTGATGTCGGTGGCGGGATCCATGGTCTGATCTCTTGAAGTGTGCAGGGAAAATTACTGAACAGTGCGGCACAACTGTTCGTGACTGTACATTTTCAAGATTGGAGTTTAAATAAATAATGCCGTCAAGAGCCGACTCTTTGTGAGCGGCCAGGATGGGAGAACGACATGCGTGAAATCCGCACATTGGAACAGCAACCCAGCGAAGCGCCAGCGTGCTGGCTGATTGATCGGCCTCATACCCTGACTGTGTGCCGGGGAACAGTGTGGCTTACCATTGAGGGCGACACTGCGGACTGGTGGCTGCGCGCAGGCGATACACTGGAACTCGCGCCGGGATCGAAGGTCTGGATCAGCGCATCGGAATCCGGCAGCCGCTTTGTGCTGGCATCGGCGCCCGTGTTTTCGAGCACGCGCCGCTTTGCCTTGTCGCTTTACTGGATGCTGGCGCGCCTGGGCCAGCGCCGATCGCGCGCAATCTGAACGGCTGCGGGCGTCGCGGGGCGGAACACCATAACCATTCAACAAGCCGATAAAACGAAATGAACGATCGAATTCCGTCTTTTAGCGCGTCCAGTGCATTCAGCGTGGCCTGCCCTTCGGTGCTGCCGCTTTCGTCGATACTGCCTGAAGAGCCGCTCCTGATGATGGGCGCTGGCCCCGTGCCGATCCCCGACGCGGTCGCGAAAGCCAATGGCGTCGTGATCAATCATCTTGGCTCGACCATGGCGGCGGTCATCGGCCAGGTGAAGACGATGGCGCGCTATGTGTTCCAGACGGAATCGAAATGGGTGATGGGCGTGGCGGGTCCGGGATCGGGCGCGATGGAAATGGCGATCACGAATCTGGCCTGGAAGAATTCGCGCGTGCTCAGCATTTGCAATGGGTTTTTCAGCGAGCGCATGGCGGAGATGGCGCGGCGCACGGGCGCGGTCGTGGAGACGCTCAAGGTCAATGACGGCACCGCCGCCGATACCGTGAAGGTCGCCGAGGCTATCGAACGGTTCCGGCCGGAAATCGTCACCATCGTTCATGGCGAAACGTCCAATACGGTCTGGAATCGCAGCCTCGAAGCCATTGCCGGCGTGGCGCGGGCGGCGGGCGCGCTGGTCGTGGTCGACGCGGTGTGCACGCTCAGCACCATGCCGCTGCCCATGGACGCGTGGGGTATCGATGCGGTGATTACTGGCGGCCAGAAAGGGCTTTCGTCCATTCCGGGGGTGTCGCTGCTCGCATTCTCCGAAAAGGCGTGGCAGCGCATCACGGCGCGTCCCGTTCCGCCTACGCACTGGTGCTTCGATGCGTCGCTGGCGGCCAATTTCTGGCACAACGCGTCCTATCACTACACCGCGCCGGTTTCGGGCGTGCTGGCATTGCACGAAGCGTTGCGCCTCGTGTGCGCGGAGACGCTGGAACGGCGTTTTGCGCGGCATCTGCGATGTTCAACGGCGCTACAGGCGGGCGTCGAGGCCATGTCGCTCGAACTGTTCGTGCCCAAGGCAAGCCGCCTGAACTCGGTTGTCGGCATAAAGGTGCCTGAGGGCGTGACCGGCGCCGATATCTGCGCGCACATCTCGCGCAAACATCACGTGGAGATTGCGGGCTCGTTCGGCGCGCCGATTGTACGAATCGGGCAAATGGGCGAACAATGCCGCGAACATCATCTGTTCCGTACCATCCACGCGCTCGGCCGCACGATGGTCGATCTCGGCGTTCCAGTCGATCTTCCGGCCGGCGTTGCGGCGCTGGAAAGGTCGTTATCGGCGGCGTGAACCTGCCAGTTCGACTGATAATCAGTATCGATTTTACAGCCCGCTATTGCGGGCTTTTTGTCGAGCCATGAAAAATGGCATTGAACAAATATTAACTGGTTCGATATATCCAATTATTAAAACAATCGAATCCCGGCATGACGCTTCCAGTTACCCCACAATTAAAATAAACCAAGCCACTTCAACCTTTCCCGTCAACCTTAAAATTAAAAGCTTGTAGAAGCGCGGGCCAGTTGTTAAGTTAGGCGAATTCCCAACCGCTCCGTACGCAACCGCTCGAACCCGCCGCACGAGCGTGTATGCGCGCCACATGAAGCGTACCGTTCAACAAGAAGCAACGTATCGCATATTAATTCGCTCATGAAAAATCCGTAATCAATGCCGTCTTCGTGATTAATTCGCCGCCTTATCGGCGTGAAGCTCCGGAATATTCCTTGATTCATTTTCAAATTGCGATCAATCGATCGCGGAGTTGCTTTTCGCCTGGAGAAAGTCCATGAACACGGTTTCATCGAAACAAACACCGGTTGCATCTTTTCAACTTGGCGGTCCGCGCGCCTGGTGGATCTGGGCGCTGTCCGTGGCGTTCGTCATCTATCTTTTCAGTGTGCAAACAGGGTATTCGATTGTTAATCCGGAAGTGAAGAAAAGCGCGTCGCTCAGTGTGGAACAGGTCGCCACCATTGCGGCGGTCTACACATGGGTGTTCGCGATCTGCCAGTTCTTCGGAGGGGCGTTGCTCGACCGGCTCGGCGCGCACAAGGTTTTGCCCATATCGGTCGTGCTGGTGACAGCCGGCGTGTTCCTGTTCGCGAACGCGGGGAGTTATGGCACGCTGCTCGTCTCCCAGTTCGTGATGGCCGTGGGCGCGTGCACCGGCTTTGTGGGCGCGGGTTACATAGGAGGGCAGTGGTTCGGCATGGGGCGCTTTAACTTCATGTTCGGGCTGGTGCAGTTCTGCGCCTCGCTGTCTTCTGCGTTTTCGGTCAATGCGCTGCAATGGGGCTTGAGCGAGATGCCGTGGCGCGAACTGTTCAATTTTGTCGGCGCGGCAGGCATCGTGCTCTCGGTGCTAGCGTTCCTCTTCCTGAAAAATCCGACACCTGTGGAGTCGTCCGGCGCAGGAGGCCCTGTCGCATTCATTCATTCCGTGCTGGACGCCCTGCTCCAGGTCGCCAAGATTCCGCACGTCTGGATCTCGGCGCTGATCTGCTCCGCGCTATTCGGCAGCATGCTCGCAGGCGGCGTGGTCTGGACGCCCATGCTCATGCAAACGCGCGGTGCTTCCCCCGCCACGGCAGCGTTCAGTTCTTCACTGCTATGGCTTGGCCTGGCGGCTGGATGCCTTGTCATTCCCGCGCTTTCCGACAGGATCGAGCGGCGCAAGCTTCCCATCGTGATTGGCATTGCCGTGCAGCTTGCGTGCCTCGGCGCGCTGCTGTACCTGCCGTCCATATCGATTCCGCTCGCGATGGTGCTCAACTTCCTGTTCGGCTTCGCGAACGCCGCGCACATGCTCACGTTCAGCAGCGCCGCCGACGTCGTCCCGCCGCAGTTGATCGGCACATCGGCGGCGTTCGTGAACGGTCTCGCGTTCATCGCGGGCGGCATCATGATTGCGGCGCCCGGCTCGAGAGTTGTGTCCGGCGTCGCGGCGGGGTTGACCGACCATACGCTCGCTATCGCGGAATATTCGGCGGCGCCGATTACCTATTCGCTGATCGCGTCGTTCGTTCTTGCGCTGATCA
Source organism: Caballeronia sordidicola (assembly GCF_001544455.2). Lineage (GTDB taxonomy): Bacteria > Pseudomonadota > Gammaproteobacteria > Burkholderiales > Burkholderiaceae > Caballeronia > Caballeronia sordidicola. The sequence goes on along the minus strand of NZ_FCOC02000004.1, from coordinate 147,142 downwards.
TGAAGGAATCGCATCCCGCCCGGCGACGCTGATTTCCTGCTGCTGACTGCCTCCTTCCACACGAAGCCGGCTTCACGGCCGGCACACTTCCAGGAACTCGACATGACTGCATTCAAAGCCTTGCGCGCTGACGTGGTGACCTTCAGCGGCGACCCGTTTCTCCAGTCGCCCGAGCAATGCCTCGTCCATATTCCCGACGCAATCGTCGTCATCGACCAGGGCCGGATCACCGATGTCGGACCGGCCGCCGAAGTCGCGGCGCGCTTGCCGGCGGGAACGCAGGTCCAGCACTATCCGGACGCGATCATCTCGGCCGGGTTTATCGATACACACATCCACTATCCGCAGACCGAGATGATCGGCGCGTATGGCGAGCAGCTTCTTGAATGGCTCAACACGTACACGTTCGTCGCCGAGCAGAATTTCGCCGATAAAAACCACGCCGACATGATTGCCAAGGTGTTCCTGCGCGAACTGCTGCGCTCGGGCACGACGACAGCGGCCGTCTATTGCACGGTGCATCCCGGCTCGGTGGACGCGTTCTTCGAGGAGTCGTCGCGGTTCAACACGCGCATGGTCGCGGGCAAGGTGCTGATGGATCGAAACGCGCCTGCGGCATTGCTCGACACCGCCGAGCTTGCCTATTCCATGAGCTCGGACCTGATCGCGAAGTGGCACAAGCGCGGGCGCCAGTTGTACTGCATCACGCCGCGCTTCGCGCCCACGAGCACCGACGCCCAGCTCGACGTCTGTGGCACCCTGCTCAAGGAAACGCCCGATGCCTACGTGCAGACGCATTTGTGCGAGAACGTCGATGAAATCGCGTGGGTCATGGATTTGTTCCCGCAGCGCAAGAGCTATCTCGATGTCTACGCGCACGCGGGCATCGTGGGGCCGCGCTCCATCTATGGGCACGGCATTCACCTCACGGAAGACGATCTCTGTACCTGTCACCAGACCGGCGCGGCGCTCGCGCATTGTCCGACATCGAATTTCTTCCTTGGCAGCGGCCTGTTCCGTCTCTTCGACGCCAAGAATCCGAAGCGTCCGGTGCGCGTCGGGCTCGGCACCGACGTGGGCGCGGGTACGAGCTTCTCGCAACTGCAATCGCTCAACGAGGCCTACAAGGTCGCGCAGATGAACCAGACCAAGCTCAACGCGATCCAGGCGTTTTATCTCGCCACGCGCGGCGGGGCGGAAGCGCTTTATCTGCAGGACAGGATCGGCACTGTCGCGACGGGATACGAGGCCGATCTCGTGATCCTCGACCGCAAGGCGACGCCGTTGATGTCGTTCCGCTCGGGCTATTGCAAGGACATCGTGGAACAGCTTTTCGTGCTGATGACACTCGGCGACGACCGCGCGATCAAGGCCACGTATGTTGCCGGGGAACAGGTCTACGAACGCAGTGCCTCGGGCGATGGCTTCCGTTATCCGCTCGCGGCCTGATTTCTGGCGCTGCTTTATTGCTTTCACGCAGGCTCGAACGACCGATCCCCACCGCGCGGTGCGTTCCGCGTTCGTTCGCCTGCACTTTCCTGTTCGGGGGAATGCGTGAAGAACACCCGTTTTTATTTTGCATCGAAGGGCGCAAAGGCGCTTTTATCCGTGCTGGCGACCGGCATGTTATGCAGCGGCGAGGCCAGTGCGCAATCGAGCGTGCAGCTCTACGGGCAAGTGGACGCCTGGGTCGGAGCGCAGAAGTTTCCTGGCAGCGAGCGCGCCTGGACGCTGGGCGGCGGCGGCATGTCCACGTCGTATTGGGGCTTGAAGGGCGCAGAGGATCTTGGCGGCGGATACAAGGCGATCTTCGCGCTCGAAGACTTCTTCCGTCCGCAGAACGGCGCCTACGGCCGCTTCGATGGCGACTCGTTCTTCTCGCGCGACGCGTACGTGGGCATCCAGTCGCCCTACGGAACGGTGACCGCGGGGCGGCTCACCACGTCGCTCTTCGTCTCGACCATTCTTTTCAATCCCTTCGCCGATTCATACACGTTCTCGCCGATGGTCTACCACGTGTTCCTCGGCCTCGGCACGTTTCCGGCCTATACGACAGACCAGGGCGTGGTGGGCGATTCGGGCTGGGACAACGCAATCTCGTACGCGACTCCGGACTACCACGGCCTGAGTGGCTCAGCGATGTACGCCTTTGGCAACAAGGCCGGCGAGGCGGGCCAGCATAAGGTGAGCGGGCAGTTCCTGTATTTCAGCGGACCGTTCGCGGCAACCGGCGTCTATCAATATGTCAATTTCAACACCCAGCCCGCCGACCTGAGTTCGCTGGTTTCCGGCATGCAGAGCCAGGCCGTGGCGCAACTCGGCGCGTCCTACGACCTTCGCGTGGTCAAGCTTTTCGGCCAGTACATGTACACCGACAACACGGTGCGCACCGGCAACTTTCATATCAACACGGCACAAGGCGGCGTGACGGTTCCGCTTGGCCCAGGGACCGTGATGGCCTCCTACGCGTACTCGCGCGACGCGGGCGGACTCGATCAGACCCGGCAAACCTGGGCGCTCGGTTACGACTATCCCTTGTCCAAGCGCACCGACCTCTACGCCGCCTACATGAACGACCGTATCACCGGCCAATCGACGGGCGACACCTTCGGCGCGGGCGTGCGGGCCAAGTTCTGACGCACGCTGGGCCACGTGGGAGAGTTGCGAGCGCGGTTGTAAGGTCCAGAACAGGTTTTTGCTTTAGTCTTGGCGTTTCCCAGAAAAACGCTCCAGGCAAAAGCAGGAATCCATGGATTACTTCGCAGCGGTACGCGCGTTCGTCCACGCAGCCGAACGGGAAAGCTTCAGCAAGACGGCGCTCGAATTGGGCGTCAAGACGTCGACCGTATCGCGCTATGTGAGCGAGCTGGAAAAGGATCTCGGCATCGCTCTCTTCAATCGATCCACACGCGGGCTCGTGCTCACGGAGGGCGGCCGCGTGTTCCGCGAACATGCGCTCATCGCGTTGCAGGCGCTCGACGACGCCCGTGAACTCACGTCGTCGCTGAACCAGACGCCGCAGGGCGCGCTGCGCATCACCCTGCCCGTGGCGTTCGGGCATAGGCATGTGGTGCCGCATCTGCCGTCGTTCATGCAGCGTTATCCGGAAATTGGCGTGGATCTCGTCGTGACAGATGAAACGCTCAATATGATCGAAGGTGGTATCGATGTCGCGGTGCGGATAGGCGCCCTGCCCGATTCGCTGCTGATGGCGCGGCGGCTGGCGCCACACAGGCGGATTGTCTGCGCAAGCCCGGCGTATTTCGAGCGCCACGGTACACCCTCGCAACCCGGCGATATCGCGCATCACGAATCGCTGCGTCTCGCGCTGCAACCCGACGACAAATGGTTTTTCACGCGGCGTGCGAACCCCCTTGCTGCACCGGAGCAAGCGCTTGTGGAACTGAAAGGGCGCTTTCGCGGCGACGATTCCGATGCCGTGCTGCAACTGGCGCTTGCTGGTTGCGGTCTTGCGCTGCTGCCTACATGGCTTGCCGCAACGGCGTTGCGCGATGGACGTCTGATACCCGCACTCGGCGATTGGGAGGCGCGCACGGGACGCGCCGAGCCGGCAATCTGGGCGGTGTATCCGCCGAAGAAAATCGTGTCGTCCAAGGTGCGGGCGTTCGTCGATTTCCTCGCCGAAGTGATCGGCGAGCCGCCGTACTGGGACGACGGACTCGCCCTGTGACATACCTATGCTTTTAGCGCGCGAAGCGGATGTCGAGCGTGCGCAAGTAGGTCTGCAACCCGGCGTCCTGGATCGGAATCACATAAGCATCGCCATCCGATTCGTTGAAGTGCGCGTGCCAGTACCCTGGCGGCGTGACGAACGCCATGCCCGGTTCCCAATCGACGCGCGTCGGGTTTGCAATCTTGCCGTTCTCATCCAGTTCCGTGCCAACGAGCGTGTAGCAACCCGGCTCGCAGCCGGCAATGAAGTCGAGTGCAATCGACTGATGCCGATGCGGCTTTTGCTCCGACTTTGGCGTGACGACGCCGAACATCGCCCAAAGCGTATGGGTAACCGTTCGCGTCTGCGGGAAATGAACGTTGCCAAGCAGCACGCTGATGCGGTTGCGCCGGCTGGCGTTCGCGTCGTCCCTCACCTTGCGCAATTCGGCCTGCGCCCGCGCCGCCGGATAAAGCGTCGCGGCGAACCGCGGCTTCACAGAACTCACGCCAAGATAGGTCAGCAACGGTGCATCGTTCACGTAGTAGAACGTGGCGGTGGTATCGGCGCGGAGATTGGCGGCCTCGCCCCCGGGCAGCGTAAAAAAATCGCCCGCCGCGAACGGGAAATTCGTTTCGCCCTGGGTCACATTGCCCGCGCCGCTGATCACATAACAAACCTGCGAGGTTGCGATGGGCGCGAATTCGAGTTGATCGCCTGCGTTGATGCGCACGAAATTTGCGCTGAGGCCGGGACCGGTCGCGGGACTCGGGCACTTCAGTTCCGCCGACAAATCCAGCGGCACGATACGCGTCGCACCATCCGTATAGAGCGACGGCGAAAAGTTGCGGAACGGGACGCGCGAAATGAGCTTTGCGCCAATCGGATTCGCCGACGACGTGTACTCGAAGTACTGCGCGTCATCGGTAGCCGACGATGCTTCGGCAAGCGCGGCGGGGGAGGTTTTGTTCAGCATGATGAGCTCCTTTCGAGTGGATGTTCATGGGGTAACGCCACTTTAGGGAGTGGATGGCGGGCGCAGAAGCGCCCTGCATCGAAATCACCTTTGCAGAAAAAGGGGTATCGCGGGTGCAGTCGTTCCAGAACCGCTCAGGCTTGCGCGCAATTCGCGCCGATCTGCTGCGCCATACGCGCGATCGCGATGCAAATGCGTTTCTCGCGGCGCGCGTCCATGCGGCCCGTGGGCACGCTGGTGCTCACCGCAAGCCGCTTGCCGTGCGGCGTCTCTCCAACGTACGCCGCGAAGCATGTCAGCCCGGCTGCCGCTTCCTCGCATTCGCTCGCGAGCCCCGTTTCCCTCACGCGTTCCAGTTCCCGCAGCAAGGCTGCGCGCCGCGTGATGGTGCGCGGCGTTGCTGCCGCGAGCCGGTCGGGCAACAACTGGAGCAAGTGTTCGTCGGGGAGCGTTGCGAGCAAAGCCTTGCCAAGCGCGCAGGAATGGGCCGGCAGCCGGGACCCCAGATCCGATACCAGCCGCACCGCCCGGCGTGAATCCTCGCGGGCGATGTACACCACGTCCCGGCCATCGAGCGTCGCGAGTTGAACGACTTCGTTGTGCGTTGCGACGAACGCCGCCGCCTGCGCCCGGAACGCCGCCTGAAAACCATCGTCACGAACAAAGGCGCTGCCCAGTTCGAACAGCTTCACGCCGATGATGTACCCGTCGCCCCGTTTTTCGATCCAGAACTGACGTTCAAGCGAGTCCAGCAACAGATACAACGTGCTGCGCGATAAACCCGTCGCCTCGTGCAACGCCGACGCACGCACGGGCGTGCGCGCGTTGGCGAGCACTTCGAGCACGTCGTTGGCGCGCCGCAAGGCGGGCACTTCGTAGGGGCGTTCCGCGGTGCCGTTTTTCATCTGATCCACTTTTATTGTGTCCAACAGGTTGGAATTATCTGCAACATAATGGACAACCCGAAATCCCGATAATACGATCAAGGCCCTGATTTCCACTAGCCCGGACCCAATTTCATGGCCTCGTTTTCCCCTTCCGCATGCCTTCCCGATGACCTCGACCGCGCCGTGCTTATCGGCCGCGTATGGCGCCCCGCGCCCGTCAACGGGCCATCCGTGGTCTGTATTCGCGGCGGCCAGGTCATCGACATTACGCATATCGCGCCGACCACAGCCGATCTGTTCGAACGCGCCGATGCGCTCGAAATCGCGCGCTACGGCGAAGGCGAATCGCTGGGAACGGTCGAGGATCTCGTGCGCGCCAGCTTCGATCCGGCATCGGCTGGGCTTAAGCTGCTCGCGCCCTGCGACGTGCAAGCCATCAAGGCGTGCGGCGTGACCTTCGCGGTCAGCCTCCTTGAGCGCGTGATCGAAGAACAGGCTGGCGGCGACGCCAGCAAGGCAAAGGAAGTGCGCGAGACGATCAACACGCTGATTGGCGCCGATCTTTCGAAGATCGTGCCGGGCTCGGAAAGCGCCGCGAAGCTGAAGGCGGAACTTGAACGGCGCGGCGCGTGGTCGCAATACATGGAAGTGGGCATTGGCCCGGATGCCGAGGTATTCTCCAAATCGCAACCGATGTCGTCTGTTGGCCTGGGCGCGGATATCGGGCTATATCGCACGTCGATGTGGAACAATCCGGAGCCCGAGATCGTTCTGGCTGTGAACAGTAGCGGAAAAATTGTCGGCGCTACCTTGGGCAACGACGTCAACCTGCGCGACATCGAAGGCCGCAGCGCGCTCTTGCTCGGCAAGGCGAAGGACAACAACGGATCATGCGCGATCGGACCGTTCATTCGCCTCTTCGACGGCCAGTTCACGCTCGATTCGGTCCGTCAGGCCAGCGTGTCATTAAGAATAGAAGGCGCCGACGACGGCTTTACGCTCGACGGCGTCAGCCACATGAGCGAGATCAGCCGCGACCCCGCCGATCTGGTCCAGCAGACATTAGGTGCGCATCATCAGTATCCCGACGGTTTGATGCTGTTCCTCGGCACCATGTTCTCGCCAATCAAGGACCGCGATACCCCCGGCGGCGGTTTCACGCATCACATGGGCGACGCCGTGACCATCTCTGCCCCGGCGCTCGGCGCACTGGTGAACACCGTGCGCCGTTCGGAAGAGATCACGCCATGGACCTTCGGCGTGCGCGCGCTATACGCAAATCTGGCGGCGCGCGGTATTTCGTTTGGCAAGAAATAAAAGCGTCAAAACGCACACACCGATCCGCGTTCTATTCCTTAGGACGCGGATTCTTTTCGATGGTCGAGGGCAACGCCGCCTCCGTCGCGGTCTGGGGCCTTGGGCTGTTGGCTGAATCGCCCTCGGACGAAGCCGGGCCTTTCGCCTCGTCCTGAGCGTAATCATTTTTTTCCATGGGCATTGGCCGGCGCTTGGCCGCGTCCGTCTCTGCTTCTGCTTCTGCTTCGGCGGTATCGAGTCTCGGATCGGGTTCTTGCAGCGGCGCGTCAGGCGAACGCGCACCTTGCCGGGCGTCACCGCCGGTCGCGGCAGCACCCGGCAGATTGCCGATAGAACCGCCGCCGCTTGCGCCCGATCCGGCGTCGCCCAACGGCTTGCCGCTGCTCTTCTCGCGTTCTGTCTGGGTCATGATGCATTCCTGTCTGTTGGCAATAGTCATACAGATAGCAACTCACATTCCACTACTGCAACGCCGGTTGTATTACTTCCCGATATTCGCTGGAGACGCTACCCTAACCGTCTAAAGCACATGTCCACCGCAAACGCTGTAATGCCCTTGAAACCATGCCAGTTTATGACTATGAATGCCCTGAATGCGGCCACTTCGAAACCGCGCGCCGTATCGCCGAACGCAATGACGCCGTCCCTTGCCCTCGGTGCGGATTGACGGCGCAGCGGGTTGTAGTGGGCGCGCCCTCGCTGTCAGGCGAAGCTGCTGAGGCTGCCGGAGGATACGGAATGCGGCACATGGGCGGATGCGCGTGCTGCCGATAAAACCGCGAACGTCATCGTCTTTTTAGCATCGCAGCGGGACGGGCTGTATCGAGTTGCGTGTCGCACCATATCTCGGCCCATACGCGTGCGTAATTGATGGCTTGCAACGATGTCGGGAATAGTTTCAACGTGCCTGATTCAAATGGCTCGTCACGCTCATTCGATACACGCCGGACCGACGCGCTGCCAGCGAAACCGGCGCCACCAAGCGAGGCAGCACACTCGATGTTGAATCCGCGATATTCGAATTCCATGCACCCTCCGTTTCTCCGGTCGCGTTCATGGACCGCGCCGCTGAACAGCTTCAGGACGTGCGCAATAGGGACGCATTGAATGGCGAGCGCGGCATGGGTTGTCCATCGACGAAAGCCGTCGCGCAGCGAACCGCAAAGGCATAAGCACAGTCGTAGTTGGCGAATTCGCCGAGATCTCCGAGCGAGGTCGCTTCGCCGTCCTCCTCCAGTAATGAAACCCGCGCGATATACGTATGACCACGCCGGGTCACCGAGGGCTGAATCGCAGCCCCGCGATGGTAAAGAATCATCGAGCGCTCCTGCAGTCAAGGCAATGTCTTGCAATACAGATTAACGTCACATTTCTCACGCAAGAACCTGGCCGTTATTCGCTAAGCTCGTGCTTAATAAAAATCAGCGCAATCACGCCTTTTTAGCACATCCATTTTGCTTTCTTCAACGGTCCACCGGTTTGATTTAGGATGCTCACATTCAATGGCTTTCGTACATGCCGAAAACACCGCTTCCACTTCATTCTCCCTAAATCACCGACCGTCGAGGCGCATCATCAAGTGTTGAGCGTCGAATGGCGCCCGCACTTTTTGGTCGTTATCGAAATAACAGAAGACATCGCGGCTTTTTCTCGTGCGGGCCCGGGCAGCAGAAAAGAGTTTGGCGTCGGCAGGCTCCTTACCGTTGGACCAATCGCGAATGCGGCTCGCCCAATGATCGAGAGCCGCGTCGGTGTATGAGCCGCCGTATAGTGTTTCGGTGCCGTGAAGGCGCATGTAAATGAAGTCGGCCGTAAGATCTTCGGCATACGGCCAACCTGCCACAGAGTCGGAAACGACGAGCGCGACACCATGCTTGCGCAATGTCTTTATAAAGTCAGGACTTTCGAAACCAGGATGCCTGACTTCGATTGCATGGCGAAGCTTGCGGTGCCGGCGAACATCGAACCATGGTTCCTTGACTCTTGCGTCATGTTGTCCCGCAAGCGCGGCAGCTTCACGCGTGTCACGCGGCAGCATGTTTAGAAAACGATCAAGACGCTCGGGGTCAAAAGAATAATTGGGAGGAAATTGCCAAAGAAACGGTCCGAGCTTTTCTTCAAGGGCAAGCACACCTGACGCGAAAAAGTTCGCCATGGCGGGGCGCGCCGAATCATCGCGAAAACGGAGCATGTGGGTAAGGTATCGCGGTCCCTTTACGCTAAACACGAAATGCGCAGGCGTTGCCGCATGCCAGGTTTTATAACTGGCCAGGGTTTGCAACGAATAATGCGAGCCATTTATTTCGATGGTCTCCACAATGCGCGAAGCGAATTCCAACTCGCGCGCCTGCTTCAGATCCTTCGGATAGAACACGCCGCGCCACCCCGCATAGCGCCAACCAGAAATCCCGATTCTCGTAGCCATCGAATCTCGCTTTTTGTCGTGATGTTCATGTCTTCAAGTTACGAGCCGCCAATCCTCTTCTTTAATTCAAGCCGTGTCCGCTTCGAATCACGGGGTCACACGCGTTGAAACGCAATTCCGTACCAAATGGCACAAGACCGTGCAATCTTCCGTTGACTCCGGTTCCGTATGCTGACGGTGCATCTCGTAGGCACGAACATTAGCTTAATCGCTGCTCTCTTTTAACGTTGGAGAAATCGTATGGCCGATTACAAAACCACCACCCTTGTCGCCGGCGCGTTCGCCGCCGCTCTCGCCGCACTGACGGCTACCCCTGCCAATGCACAGGAATTTACCGCGGCACAAAAGAAGATTCAGGCGGAGCACACCGCGCTCGTCAAGTCAGGCAAGGTCGAACCGTGTTTTGGCACGGCGCTGAAAGGGCAAAACGATTGCTATGCGGGTGCAGGCACCACTTGCGCCGGAACGAGCACGGCTGATTATCAGGGCAACGCATTCAAGCTGGTGCCCAAAGGAACCTGCACGACCATCTCTACCCCGAGTGGACCCGGAAGCCTGTCTCCCAAGGTCTAATCTATCAACGGCCGGGCATCGTCAAGCCCGGCCCCGCAGTTCAACTCGCGAAACGGTTGGCCATGTCAGAGTCACTATCCCTGGACGCCCGACGGAGCCTGCCTCGCCACGCCGGGGTAGGGCTTAAACCCGAGCATTACCGCACGATCCTCGAGTCGCGGCCGGACATCGGCTTCTTCGAGGTTCATGCTGAAAATTATATGGGCGCAGGCGGGCCGCCACATCGGTTCTTGTCGGCCATTTGCGAATCCTATCCGCTCTCCATTCACGGTGTCGGCCTGTCGATTGGCGCGGACCGGCCTCTGGATCCAGATCATCTCGAACGGCTGAAGTTGCTCATCGCTCGCTATACACCAAAGCTGTTTTCCGAACACCTTGCCTGGTCCAGCCATGATTGTGGCTTTCTCAACGACCTGCTGCCGGTTCCATATACCGAAGAAAGCCTGGCGCGTGTCGTGGACCACATCGATCAGGTGCAAGATGTCCTCGGCCGGCAGATGTTGCTGGAAAATCCGTCTACCTATCTGGCTTTCGAGGAAAGTACGTACTCGGAGACCGACTTCATTGCTGCTGTCGCACAGCGCACCGGATGTGGCCTTTTGCTAGACATCAATAACCTATACGTTGCATCGATCAACCAGCAGTGGGACCCCTTTTCATATATCGATGAATACCCGCTCGCGGCCGTGCAAGAGATCCACCTGGCCGGCCACACAGAGGAGGCGGACGAAAAAAACCGTCCGTTGCTTATCGATACGCACGACCGCCACGTCGCTGGCATCGTATGGGATCTCTTCGCATACGCGATCCGCAGGACTGGCCCAATTCCTACATTGATTGAATGGGATTCGAACATACCCGGCTGGCAAACCCTCAGGGCAGAAGCAGAGCGCGCCAATACCGTCATTGAGGCAGCCACGCACCACTATCTGACAGAGGCACAGACAACATGATCAAGCGGCACGTCATGGTTTATTACGCGTGGAGCCGGCCAGCGGAGAACGGCGCGCCTCTCCATGTGATCGAAGATCGATTTCCGGCACTCTTTGAAAGCCGCAGGATGGGTTTTCCGAGATTCCACGAATTCTCAAACGTGCGTCAGTTCGACCAGAGCATTGCGGGTTTCCTCGACCACATCATGAAGCGCAACTTCACCGACTTCGTAGAACTGGCGAAGGCGCTGACCGGGCAGAGCGTCACGGAGATCGAGCGTGTCACGGACGACGAGACGCTCACGCCGCTCGATGCGAATCTTCTCAGCAGCATCGATACGCTGATCGTCATCAGTTTCGACTCGCTCAGGACGGCTCAAACAGCGGGAAGCCCGGAAATCGAAGCGCTTCGCACGTTCCTTGGACACCCGGATCATCTTGCCTTCATCTGTCCGCACCACGACATTGGCGATGTAACGGACCTCCCGGAAAACGATCAGTTGCAACGTCAGATCGCGGAATTCGAGCATCACGGCGACAAGACCATTCCGCCACGGCAACGATTCGGCGGTTTTGCGCGTTCGCTGCTCGCGGGCCTCGGCGTACCGGTGGAAAACCGCTTTGGACTGAGACCAGCGCCCGAAGCAGACGGAACGCCGGCACCGATCGAACGCGATACAACACTGGATCGATTAGGTATCCTCCAGAACGTCAGTACTTTCAATCTGCATCCCCATCTGCCGCAACTCGAGCGGCTAGGCGAAACTGTCGACAAGCTCGACGTCCTTGCCCGCCAGCGAATCGATCCCACCGCCCCACAGCACCCCTTTACACGTGAGCGCGCAACATTCGACGCGCTCCTGCAATCGCGAGCGGACACGTTCGCCGGCAGCTTGCTCGTCAGCGATACCACGCTCTGGAGTTCAACGGCCGGTGGTGTCGACAGTCTTCGCGAACTCTGGACGAATGTCCTTCAGCGCCCGCTTCGATCGTGAGCGCGCAATGACACGCCAGGAATCATCTCGACTGTGCGCCAGAACGTCGGATGGCAACGGTAGCCGCACGGGGCCGAACCGTGGCTGCTTGCGCGAACGCCAGAGGCACTTCGCTGCGGCGCTGCTGGACCCTGGCATGCCTGTCCCGCTCGGCCTGATTGGACCGGATCTGCAGCCAAGCAAAAAACGCTTCAACGTCTATCGGAACAATGTAGTTGCCGGTCTCGTCGAGGCATTGAAGGCTGCGTTCCCCGCCGTGCGCCGTATCGTGGGCGATGAATTCTTTGCGGCGATGGCGCGCGTCTACGTCGCGCTTGAACCGCCAAGGTCGCCCATCATGCTTGACTATGGTGATACGTTCCCCGATTTCATCCAAACGTTCGAGCCGGCGAAGAGCGTGCCGTATCTGCCTGACGTCGCGCGACTCGAGCGCGCATGGGCCGAGTCGTATCACGCCGCCGAGATGCCGCCAGCCGACCCGGTTCAGCTTTCCACGATCGATCTCCAAAGCCTTTCTGAGATCAGGCTTAGGCTGCATCCTTCAGTGCGCGTAGTACGGTCGGCTTTTCCCATTGTCCATTTATGGCTGATGAACATTGACTGCGGTGTTCCCACTGCTATCGACCCTTCCAGCGCAGGCGAGCATGCGCTCGTTGTGCGCCCGGTTGCTGACGTCGAGGTTCGCCGGCTGCCTGTTGGCGCGGCGATCTTCATCCTCAGCGTCGCAGCCGACGCGCCGGTAGGTGACGCGACAAAAATCGCTCTGGACGAAAGCGCCGATTTCGACCTGACCGGTACGCTCCGCGATCTGTTTGTTGCCAATGCGATCGTCGGCTGGAAAACACGCGAAGATTCGGTGTTCAGCCCGACTGCGAGGTATGCATGAGTCAGCTCAACGCACGAACGAAAGGTCGCTTCGAACCGCTGATTCGCACCGCTCTGGAGCAAATCCAGGCGTTTGGGCGCGCCCTCGCTCCACCAATGCTGCGCATTGCTCTCGCGCTTCCGTTCTTTCGATCCGGCCTAACGCGATGGGACGGATTCCTGTCTATTTCTCCAGCGACACTTTTCCTGTTCGAGAATCAATTCAAAGTTCATATCTTTGGCGGCGCATATAGCTTCCCCTCGCCTGACACGGTCGCATTTGTCGTTGCCATAGCAGAAATAGCCCTCCCCGTTTTGCTCGTGCTGGGATTCGCGACCAGGATCGTGGCTCTTGCTCTACTGGTCATGACGGCTGTGATCCAATTGGTGTTCCCTGACGGCTGGGCCAATTTCCATCTCTATTGGGCATCGCTCGCCGTCGGGATCATGGCGCTTGGCGCAGGACCTCTGTCGCTGGATCGCCTGATAAACCGATGGTTATATCCAGGCAATGGTTGAACATACCGGCAACGCCAATTACGCTGACAAAAAAGCAATGGACACTCCGCAAACCGTCGATGCGTGGAAGTACACGGTCGACTTGCTACTGATGATGCAACGGGCAAAACTCTCATGCGTTACGAGCGCCGAAAAGCAGGCGTATTGCACCGCCTTGGGCAATCAACGCAATCGACGCGCTCGCCTCGACCACGAGCGAGTGATCCATCTTCATATCGTCGAGAAATGCTCGACTTCAACCGTAACGGTCTGCTGGCGAGATGCAACGTCCGGATGCTACGAGGAGCAACTATGGAAAATGATGGTTGCGCGGGCCGTGTCGACTTGTGCGTTAAGCGGCTTGCAGATTCGTCCTGGCGATGCCGTCTTCCGGCCTAGCGCACGCGGCTATAAACCGGCTAATGGCGACTCCATGATCCTAGTTTCCGCGGTGAAAGACATGGCACGCAATGAGCAAGGCGAATTGCCTGGCCGGAAAAGCCAGGCACTACGATAATCACCTGCTGAGAATTCGTGGGATGCCGGCAGTCAATTCGCCGCCCCCTTCACTGCCCGTCGCCGGCCATGCTCCCGCGCAAATGCGGCAGGCGTGCAACCCACGTGACGATGAAAACGCCTCGTAAAATGACTCTGATCCGCAAAACCCGTAATGAGTGCAATTTCTGAGAGGGGAATCGTAGTTTCAAGAATCAGAGATCGAGCGCGACGAATCCGGCATTGCTCGACAAAGCCAATGGCCGTCATACCCGTGCTCCGCTTGAAGAGACGAGTAAAGTGAAAACGGCTCACATTCACTATGCCTGCAAGTTCGGCGAGTCCAATGGGTCCGTCCAGATTGTCTTCGATGTATTCGGTGAGACGAGCGACTTCGACTCTGCTTAGCGCGGGCAATACCGGTGACGCAACGGACTCAAACACGTTGTAACTTCGAAGCAGATGCGCTGCCAGCGCGAACGACACATGATCGACAATCAGGGTCTGCGCGGGGTGAGGCTTGCGATCGATTTCTTCAATAAGTACCTGCGCCACGTGCTCGATGACGGGATCTCGCGTCTCGAACACGTTCCGGATCTCGACCTTCGAAATGCTGTGACGTCCAATTTGCTCGCCCGCGGACGCAATCAGAGACGTTGGGATGCGCAATCTTGCCGTGGCAGACGCACTGCCCTCCCAAAGCGAGTCGCATCCCGCCGGCATGATCATTGAAACGCCTGCGGAGATGAGACTTTCGTGGACAACGCCATCTCGTCCCTGAACAAGCCGTGCATTGCCGGTCGGGCAATAGCAGATCAGATGATGGTCGAGCGCGGGGTATCTCTCGGATACGTTGGGGAGTGGAGCATACATATCCACGGTGACACCTGGCCACGCGCGCTCGCGCGTGGTCGCAATGGGACGATGCGACAACACACGCACGATCTCATCAATGCTGACAGGCTTATCGGCGGTTTGGTAAGTCGTTGACATGTTGCAGTGCCGGATTCGAGCAGAAATGCTATCACGAAAATATTCCCGGTCGAGGTAGCAACAGGCGATATCGAATACCCATAACGTCAGACACTATCCGGCATTCGCCGCTCCGCTTGCATGGCTCATCAAGTATCGACCAACGTGCGCAAGAGTGTTCAATTCGTCTTTCCTTTGTCCTGATACGCTACGGCCCGTAGTCTCCATGCCGCCGCCGGAATTGATGGGCTGCAAAGGCGGATTCCAATGCCGTTCATTCTTCTTCCTTAGTAAGAGTCCAGGGCGCAAGGCTGATGAACCATTACGACGTCATCGTCATCGGTTGCGGCGCAGGCGGCTACAACACCGCCATTCGGGCGGCGCAGCTTGGGTTCTCCGTCGCCTGTATTGAACGAGCGTCGAACGTGGGCGGAACGGGCATTCGAACCGGCTGCATCCCGTCCCGATTGCTGCTTCATACCTCTGAGATATACGATCTGGCCAGCAAGGGGAAGAACGCTGCGCTTGGCGTTGACTGCGCACCGGCGCTCAACCTGATGCAGATGATGGCCTATAAGACGGCGGCCGTTGAACAGATGTCGAAGAGCATCCACAAGCTGTTGCGTAAGCATGGAGTGGCACTGATCTACGGCAATGCCCTGCTCGCCGCAGCAGGACAGGTTATCGTCAGGAAAGCGGACGGCTCGCAGCAAACGCTGTCCGGAACTTCCGTCGTTATTGCCACGGGCTCGGAGCCGGTCCCACTTCCATTCGCCTCTTTCGATCACACGCGGATTCTCCATTCCGCTGATGCGTTGTCGCTCGACCGGGTGCCGCGGCATCTGGCGATCATCGGCGCAGGCGCCGTGGGTGTCGAGCTGGGTTCAATCTGGAGACGACTCGGCTCGCGTATAACCCTCATTGAGCGTCATGATCGCATCTGCCACTGGCTCGACAGCGACGTCACGGCCACTCTTGAGCGCTCGCTGAAGCGGCAAGGCATTGATATCAGGTTGTCGAGTAACGCTATTGGAATCGATAAGCACTCCAACAGTGTTTCCATCCAGCTCCGTACAGCCGAATCCACTGAGATCACTACACTCGACGCGGACATGGCCCTTGTTGCTATCGGCCGTCGGCCCTTGACGACCGGACTGAACCTCGCGAACCTTGGCATTCAGGCCGATACGGAAGGCGCATTGCCTCAACAGGGACCAATGACAAACGGCCTCGGAATATGGGTGGTGGGTGACGCCGCAACTGGCCCGATGCTTATGTCCAAAGCCGAAGAAGAGGCGATCGCTTGCGCCGAGCGTATCGCGGGTCTTCCCGGATTCGTCAACTACTCGTCAATCCCGTACGTCCTCTATACAAGTCCTGAGGTCGCCGTGATCGGGAAAACCGAGGACGAACTTCGTGAAGCTGGAGCCGCGTATAGAGTCGGCTACTGTTCGCTCGCCGCGAGTGCGCGCGCCGCGATCTGCGGCACTTCCGAGGGATTTGTGAAGCTGCTGGTCGACTCCGGTACGAACCTCATCGCGGGCGCTCATCTCGTCGGGCCAGGGGCCGCCGATCTGATTTCACAGGTGACCATTGCGATGGAAGCGTCCATGATTTGCGAAGACTTCGCGCGAATCTGTCATCCGTATCCCGTCTTGTCGGAGGCGTTACGTCAGGCGGCAATGGCCGCGGGCGGGTGGATGATGCACGCGTAGCACGGCGGCTAGGGTCAACTCTCTCCGTCCAATCGCGCTGCTCGGAACCGCGAGCGCCGCCGTCCCTGTTCGCGCGCGAAAACCGCTGGCGTGCATCCGACGTGACGGTGAAATCGTCTGGTGAAATGGCTTTGGTCGACAAAGCCCACCGTCAGCGCGATCTCAGCGAGCGGCAGATCGGTGTCGGTAATCAGCGTTTGAGCCTGCCGAATCCGGCACTGCTCTACAAAGCTGATGGCAGTGCAACCTGTGCTGCGCTTGAACAAACGGCTGAAATGGAAGCGGCTGACGTTCACTACCGACGCCAGATCCTCAAGGGTGATCGTCTGATGAAGATTGCCTTCGATAAATTCAGTCAACCGGGCAATTTCAACCGCGCGAAGCGATCGCTCCCGTGCGCACTCCACCGCCTCGAAAGCGTTATACGCGCGCAGCATATGAGCGACCAGCGCTGTGGATATGGCATCGACAATCAACACCTGGACGGGATGCGCTTTTCTATCCAGTTCCACGAGCAAGATCTGTGTGAGGCGCTCGATCACCAGATCGCGCGCCTGAAACACGTTACGGATTTCCACCTGGCTTTTTCTGCGGCCAAGCTGCTCCGCCGCCAAGGCGACAAGCGAGGGTGGAATGCGCAGCCTGGCGGACAACCCCGAATCGCCTTCCCAGGTCGACTCGTAACCGGCAGGCATGATGTACGAGGTCCCCGCCGTGATCACGCTCTCATGAACGACTCCGGCTCGGCTCTGAACCAGTTTGGCGCTACCCGAAGGGCAGTAACCAATCAGGTGATGATCGAGACCCGCATAGCTTTCGGCGCAGCCGAAGTAAGGCCGATGAAGATCGGCCGTCAGCCCATTCCAGCCGCGCCCGCGCGTAGTTGCAATCGGCCGCTGGGGTCGTGCGGTCAGGATCTCGTCAATCGAGATCAATTTCGGACGGCATGGCAATGACAGAACGTTCTCGGCCATCGTTCGATCTCCGGGCGTGGATTCCCTAGGGCGTTTCGTTTCCTTTGCGGCACAGGATCTTTCTCGCGGTCTGCACGAGCTTTCCTGAGCAATGCGGTGCGACGCTGGTAACAACGCGTCCCGCCTATTTAATCCTACCGCTTGATTGTGTCACGAGTTGCGGGTATCGCACATTCCAGCAGCGCGATCAGCGCGGATTCAGCTCGACCGGTGGATCAGCCCGATATCCGCCGCCAAGTGCCTTCACCAGCGCGATCTCCTGGCTGAGGCGCTGTCCGTCGATCTCAAGAAGCGCAAGCTGCTCGGCAATCACCGGCTTTCGCGCGTCCATCGCGGCCAGCCTGTCAGCGAGTCCACGCCGATAGAGCGCTTCGGCGCTTTCATGCGCAAACGAGACCGCCTGCACCTTCTGCGTCTGCAGTTGCGCTTCGGTATTCAAGTCCTGCAGGCGGCTGCCGGTTTTCGCGACATCACGCACCGCGTCGAGTACCGCCTGATCGTATTGTTCGATCAGCAGGTTGCTCTCTGTGCGTGCGCCACCCAGGTTCGCGTTCAGGCGGCCGCCGTCGAAAATAGGCAGGTACACGCCCGGTATGAGATTGAACTGCTGGCTGGCATGTGTGAACAGATCGGCGAGATGCAGCGCGTCGACGCCGAAGAACGCCTTGATGTCGAAGCTCGGATAAAACGCGGCCTTCGCAGCATCGATCCTGTCGAACGACGCCTGCACATACGAGCGCATCGCCTGCAGATCGGGCCGGCGAGCGAGCAATTCGTACGACAGCGTCGAGGGCAACGTGGCGCGCGATTCAGGCAGCGGTACAGGCTCGATCGTGGGCAAGTTGTCCGCGCTGGCGCCAAGCAGCGCGCGCAGCGATTCGCGGAACTGCTGGATCTGCGCCCCCGCGTTGATGATTTGCCGCTGCACGG
Source organism: Caballeronia sordidicola (assembly GCF_001544455.2). Classification (GTDB taxonomy): domain Bacteria; phylum Pseudomonadota; class Gammaproteobacteria; order Burkholderiales; family Burkholderiaceae; genus Caballeronia; species Caballeronia sordidicola. The sequence continues at coordinate 128,916 of NZ_FCOC02000004.1, read as the reverse complement.
CTAGCTGGTGTGCTCGCGCGTCTTCAACAAAGGTGCGCGACTCCAGGCCCCGCGCCACGCGTGCCTCGTGCGCATCAGTCGCGAATGCCGCTATCTGCCGCAACTGCTCCAGCAAATCAATCAACTGGTATGTGGTCTGGATTCCGAAGTAAATCTGTGCAACATCGGTCGAAATCTCAAGCTCAACCGCAGATGCCTCCGCGAGCCGCGCGTTCTGCACGCCGAGCGAGGCCGCAACCTGCGCGCGCTGTTTCCCCCATATATCGATGTCCAGACTCGCGCCAAGCCCCACGATTCCCTCGGTGTACCACGGGCCGGAGAAGCCCAGCGCCGGATCGTTCAGTGCGAACGGCCCAAGAAAGCCATTCGACGACACCCGCTCGCGGTCGATCAAGCCCAGCGCGACAACCTGCAGGTTGGAACCTGCCTTGACGAGCTCGACGTCCGATTTCGCCCGCACCACGCGCATGCGCGCGATCACCATCGTTGGCGCATCGGCGAGCGCCCGATCGATCAGTATGTCGAGCTGCGCGTCGCCGTAACCCGTCCACCAATTCGCCGACGGCCAGCCATCGCGCGCAAGATGAATATCGTCGGCGAGGCGAATTTTTTCTGGCGCAATGGGCGTATAGGGCGCGGTATCGTGATGAATCAACGCGCACCCTGTCAATGCGCATGCAAGCCCGGCGAAAAGCGCGACGTTGTGCCGAAACGAACGCCAACGCAGACGGTCCGGTTCAGTCATGTTCGGAAAACTCGCGCAAGACACCGGGATGCGGCGCGGCAAGCTCCCAGTCCGGCAATCCGGCCACCTCACCCGCCAGTCGGCGCAAGCTCGCCCAAAGCGGCGCGTCGGGCAACCCGTCCGCCCTCGCAACGATCTCGATACGACGCGGCTGGCGGGCCGTGGGCGGGCTGGATGAAAGTTCACTTGCATAGCGGTCGATACGCGCGGCCGCCCGCTCCTGGATCGCGCGTACCGTGTCGACGGTCTCCCCGGTTGCGCGGGCATCATAAGCATCGAGCGCCTTGTGAAGCGCATCGCCGGCCAGCATGATTTCCCGTCCCTGTGCGAGGACTACTTGGGCACGCATCGTCAAGTGAGCCTGCTCGCCCTCCTGCCAGTTCGGTTCGAGCGCGACCCGCGCCAGCATCGCCTCGCAGTCACCCAGGACGGCCCAGGTCTGCAACTGCTGCTGCGCATAGGATAGTTGTCCGCTCGCCCCCACGTGTCCCGGGGCCACGCGCAACAGCGCGGCGACGGGGCGGAGCATGGACGCGAGCTTCAAACGCAGCACGTCGCCCTCGGCTTCTCGCCAGAACGACATCTGGATGAAAGTCGCTATGCCAACGCCGAGCAGGATTCCGACCATGCGGTCGCGAATTTCGGTGAGGTTGGTGGTGGGCCCGAACTGGCCAAGCACCGCGAGCGAGAACGTGAATAGCAACTGCACCCCGGCGTAGCCGATGCGCTCCGATCCGGCCGCGATCCACGCAGCGAGCGCGGCGATCGGCAACGCCATCAGCAATAAGCCAGCAATACTATCGAGCCGGGGAATCACGAATACGACGACCAGCAGTGCAAGCGTGCTCCCGCCGAGCGCACCGGCCACGCGCAGCAGCGCGCGCTGCGTCGATGCGCCAAGGCTCGGCAGCGCGACGATAAGGCAGGTCAGCATGATCGTATGGATACCTTGCCAATCGGATGCGTTATAGAAGACATACGAAATGAGCACTGCGAGCAGTGTCTTCAGCGAAAAGCGTGCGTACGCGGGGTTGGTCCATGCGTCCAGCACGATCATTGGCTCTTTCACCGGCGGACTGGCGGCCGGCTCGCCACGCGCGCCGAAATCGCTCAACGCGCTGAGCGCGCGCTGCATCTCGATCACCGTATCTGCCCTGCCCACGGCGTCCGCGATGTCCGGCGTGGGCGCACGCTCGATGCTATAGGGTGCATCGTTGGCAAGCGCGGTGGCGAGCGCGCGGCAGTTCTCCCGCAGCGCGTACAGACTTGACCGCTGTTCACCGGCAACCAGCTGGCTCGCGCCCAGATGTAGACGCGTAACCGTGGCAATCGACGCGAGGTGCCAGGCCTGCGTATCGCGGTAGCGGGAGTCGCGCATCGTGGCGAATTTGAGCAGCTTTTGCAGCGTAAGTGCGCCTTGCTGGACCTGAGTCGTTGTGATCGGGGCCGGCACTGGGCCGCCGTCGATCAGTTGCGTCAGACGTGTATCGACGGCTGTCAGTTGCCGCTCGAACTCCGCTTTCAATTGACGTTGTGGCTCTGCGGGCAAGAGCAGCGAGTTGATCACGAGTGTCAACGCAATCGGGTAGTTCACCGCGACCCACACCCACAGCACGGCGCGAATCAGCAACTCGGCCTGGTCTGTCTGGTCAACGAAGGTTTGTACGTAGATGATCACGATCGCAACAATGAAAAACACGATGCCGATCTTCAGCACGCGCATCAGGTAGACACTGCCAAAGAACAGCGCGCTAGCAACGACGATACGGACCAGCGGATAGTCAAACGTAAATTTCAACAGGAGGATGGAACTGCCGATCGCAATCGTCGACCCGATGATGAACATCAGGCCAACGAGCCGCGTGATCACCACATTCGACTGCGTGACGTAGAACACCACCAGCAGCGACAATGGCAGCTCCGGAACTTCGAGCGTCAACGACATCACAATGACGATCGCACTGGTCAGCAGCGCGCGCAGCATCACGTTGACGCGTCCCGGAAACGGCGCAAGCTCGGCGCGCAGGAAAGCGATCCCATCGCGCAGCGTCTCCGGCAGAACGTCCACGAGGCTCATGTGCGCTCCTCAACGACGGCCGGCATTGATACCGCCTTCGGGATAGAGAACGGCGACCGCGGAAGTGCCGATGCGGAACAACTCCGGATCGGGATGCTCTACCCGGATTTTGACCGGAAAGCGCTGCGCGACATGGACCCAGTTGAGCGTGCGTTCGATACGCGGCAGGCCGCCCGGTAACGCTACGCCGCCTTCATTCGGCAGTACGCCGTAGCTGATCGAGTCGACCGTGCCGCGAAAACGCCGACTGGTGTCGCTCAGCAGATAGACCGTCGCCGAGGTCCCGACGTGGATACCTTTCAACTCGGTCTCGCGAAAATTGGCGACCACATACCATTGCCGTGTATCGATCAGCGTGAATACGGGTTTAAGCGCGGAAGCGAATTGCCCGGTCGATGTCTTCAGTGATGCTACGCGGCCGTCGAACGGCGCGCGCACCGTCGCGAATTCCAGATTCAGTTCGGCTATCGCGATCTCGGCCTCGACCATCGCCCGCTGGGCAACCAGTGCATCGACGCCGCTCACCGCCGCCGCGGCCTGCTGCGCCTGCAGCTCGGCGGCGGCGAGTTCAGCTTGCGTGGCGCGTTGCGCCGTGCGGGCAAGATCGACGTCCTGCGCCGACACATATCCAGGCGACAACAACGGTTCAGTCCGACGCAAGGTGTCCGTCGCCTGCATCGCCGCAGCTCGTGCACGTTCGACCGCTGCGTGAGCGGACCGTGCGTTGTATTGCTGCGCGTTGACCGCGCGCTGGCTTAGCGCAATCTGCTTGTCAAGCGCGACCAGACTCGCCTGTGTGCGCATCAACGCATCCTTATAAGGACGCGGGTCGATCTGAAACAGCAGGTCGCCTTGCTTGATCGCCTGGTTGTCGCGAACGGCCAGTTCGGCAATGCGGCCGTTGACTTCCGGCACAACATCGATCGTGTCCGCATAGACGTACGCGTCGTCGGTACGCGGCTCATGATCGACGGCGCGAAGCACGAAGAGAAGTGCGAGCACGGTCACCGCCACCAGTGCGATGGCCAGGTACTTCTTGTTCGATGCCTTGTTGGCTGTCGGCGCAGTCATGGCGTTCCCGTGCTCAAGCCGATTGCTGAAAGAAGATCAACCAGGTAACCAGCGCCAACAGCATGACGAGTGTGGGATAGATCACCGCAGAAGGCCCGAAACGGCGGCTGTCAGGCAGACGTGCGAGAATCTGGTGGATGACCACTGTCAGCACGACGCCCGCGACAATACAAAACAGCCAGTCCGGAAAATACGCGCCAAGCAAGTTGACGGACGGCGAATTCACGCACCCTGTCTCAAGCAAGGCCGAGATGGCCGCAGTGCTGATCACTCGCATGGCGCCGTGCCTTTCCGAAACTGCCATGTGATCACTCCAATGTCGAAATTCGCGTTCGGACCGGAGTCACGCATGGCTTTTCGCGAGCGTTTGAATTCGCTCAATCCTGGTCCGGAATGGGGGCGTCAAAACGCTTCCAGTGAGCGTGAACGGGTCGTGGCGATTAAGAATTTGCGCTCTTTTCAATTTCGATAGACGCGTGCGCTTCTACCTGAGCAGTCTTTCAATGACAGTTTTATAGACATGGTATTTTCAAAAGGCGTCGGGGCAAGAAGCGACATGTAAGGATCGACTAGCTCGCCGACGTTAAAAAGGAGCAACGATCTCACGACATCGCGATTAAGCTAATGTTCGTGCCTACGAGATGCACCGTCAGCATACGGAATCGGACTCAGCGGAAGATTGCACGGTCTTGTGCGATTTGGTACGGAATTGCGTTTCAACGCGCGTGAAGCAAAAACTCGCCAATCAAGGATTCGTCGGCGATTTCGCTACCGCTGCGTGGAGGTGTGGGGTGTGCACAAAAAGGCCCGTCACTCCGCGACAGGTTTGACAATGCCTTCCAGTTGATAGATCTGAAGCTTTCGATACAGCGTGCTGCGCGAGACGCCCAGCGCACGTGCTGCCTGAGCAAGATTGCCGTGAGCGCCATGCACGGCACGAGCAATGGCCACGCGCTCGGTTTCCTCCAGACTGGTTGACTGGATCGCCATCGTCTTCGGCGCGCCAATAGTCGCAGTCTCGGCGAGCAATTCCACAGGCAATTCGTCAATCCCGACCTCTTCCTCACGCGACGTCAATAGCAAGTTCTCGATGATGTTGCGCATCTCCCTGACGTTGCCCGGCCATGAATAAGCGCGCAGCACGGCCATGACTTCCGGGTTTAGACGCCTCACCGGAACGCAGTGACGAACGGCAAGTCGACGGTTGAAATGATCGACCAGCAGATCGATGTCGATGTCCCGCTCGCGTAAAGGAGGAATCCGTATGCGGGTGACGCTGATCCGGTAATAAAGATCATCGCGGAATCGCCCCGATTTTACTTCGTCATGCAAATTACGATTCGTCATTCCCAGCAGGCGTACATCGACGCGCCGGGGCTGCGTGTCTCCGAGCCGATATACCACCCCTTCCTCGAGCGCGCGCAACAGCACAGGCTGAAGTTCAAGCGGCAGTTCGCCAATCTCATCAAGACACAGGGTGCCCCCATGCGCCAGTTCGAACCTCCCAGGCCTTCCCTCCGCGGTTGCGCCTGTAAAGGCACCGCGGACGTGTCCAAATAATTCGCTGCCGATCAGTTCCTTCGACGCCGCCCCGCAGTTATAGGCAACAAAAGCGCCTCCGCTCCGTTCTTCTCCGTGTATGGCACGCGCGAACAGTTCCTTGCCCACACCGGTCTCGCCCTCGATCAATACCGGTACGCGCCTGCGGGCGAGTTGGCGCCCTCGATTGACGGCGGCGAGCATGGCAGCGCTCTGTCCGAGTATCTGAGCAAAACAGTTGCGTTGCGGATCGGCCTCGCTGCCGGGCTCGTTTCCTGGCCCGCTTGCGAGACCGCTTCGAACCCCGCTTCCCGGCAAGCTTACGCGGACATTCCGTGCTTCGATCCCCGCTTCATCGCCCACACTACCCGCGCGTTCGTGCTCGGCGGCGCGGTGGCCCGAAGCACGGGATCGACCCGATGGAACAACGAGCATGGCCCCTATCGTGCTGCCTTCCACCACGACCGGATTGAACCATTCAGCGCGCAACCCACGCGGCAGGTGACGCGCCCAATCCTCCACGGCCGAGTTTTCATTCATGCCCGGAAACCGCTCTCCTATGCCCACGGGCAGCGCTACTCTGCTCGTCGAATGGACGAGGCGGCCGCGCCGGTCGATGGCGATCATGCCAGCGCCATCGGACGATGAAAGCCGTTGCAGGCAAAACGCCAGCAACTGCATGTGCTGACGGGCCGACTGCTCCGCCAGCACCATTTCGACCTGGCGCGCCGCCGTGATCGCCAGCGTCAGGTTATTGATCTGATAAGTCGAAGGTGGTCCGGAAATATCCAGTACCCCTATGATCGCACCGGTGCCGGGTTCGCAGATCGGCGCGGCCGCGCAACTCCACGACTTGATGCCTTCGCAGAAGTGCTCGGAACCGTGGATGTAGGCCGGCTGCCCGGTCGCGAGCGCAGTACCGATACCGTTCGTGCCGGCCATTGCTTCACGCCAGTCGCCGCCCGTTGTCAGATGGATTTTTTCGCCGGCCGTGAGCGTGCGCAAGTCCCCTGCTGCCTTGAGGATCACGCCGTCCTGATTGGTTAGAAGCAGGATGGAATGCGAGTCCGAGAAGAGATCCGCGGTCGCGGTAAAAAGACGATCGGAGGCCGCGAGCAATTCCCGATGACGCCATCGCAAAGCCTCAACCGCATCACCTCGCACCGCGAACGGCGCAAGGTTTGCAGAAGGATTGACACCGGATTCCAGACTGCGTTGCCACGATGCAATAAGAGCCGATGGAACCGAGACGGCGGTCTCGCCCGCCAGAAAACGCTCCCATGCGCGCATGGTGTCGCTGTCCGAATGGAGGACGTCGGCGCGCTGCGCCTCGGCCATCAGACCATGCATCACCGCGCGATCGCCGGGACTTGATGCGCTCTCACTTTGATGTCTCGCCACAAGTCTCCTCCGATGCGATTGGTCAGCGCGAAACCCTGGACCCGTTAGGGAAGGCTTGGTCGCGACTCGCTTTTCCGGTATTGCGGCTGGCGCATCTCGTTATCAAATATGGCAAGCTGGCAGCAACACCGTGGACTAGTATATGCCTAGGTTTTGATCAGGTCCGCTCGGGAAAACACGGCCTGCCCGCAGTGATCGACTATTCTTTTTGAGGCCGCGCAGCTACTGTCCTTCACGCTCTGGCAACGAAATTTTGGCAAAATCGACTCAACGGTTCCCGATGTAATAGCCCGCTATTACAAGGCGTACAAAGTGGGCCGCGCATGCACTTACTACACGCTCGATACGGACCCAAAGGGTCGAAAGCAGGCGAAGGCAGGAAGCCGGCGGGACACGCCCGCCGGTTTTTGTGAAATATATCGATGATTGATTCGGATTGCGAACTATGACAGGTTGTGTACAAAACTTTTATGCAATACCCGGTATCGTCCGACTATTTTCGGCCGTACGCCTCGGCTCCGCCGCCCAGCGCGGGCCCCGCCGTGGGATCGACCGTCTCCGGCTTCTTCGCAATCAGCGTCTGTGTCGTTAGGATCAAACCGGCAACCGATGCCGCATTGCGCACCGCGCTGTAGCTGACCTTCACTGGATCAATGATCCCCGCTTCCACCAGATTCACGAAGGCGCCAGTGCGTGCATCGAGACCCATGCCCGGTTTTGACCTGACCGCCTCGGCCACGATCGACTCACCATTCAGACCGCAGTTTGACGCAATGTGAAACAGCGGCTTCATCAGCGCCCGCTGTAACAATCTCGCGCCCTGCTGCACGCTTCCCTGCGTCCGCGAAACGACCCCTTCAAGTTCAGAGGACACCCGCAACAGCGCCATTCCTCCTCCCGGCACGACACCCTCGGCAATGGCCGCGCGCGCTGCATTGATCGCATCCTCGATCAGATGAAGACGGCGCTTCTGTTCGACCGGCGTAGCGCCACCGGCGAGGATCATCGCGGTGCCGCCGGATAGCTTGGCGAGGCGCACCTGGAACTTGTCCCGTTCGACATTCTCCGGCGCCATCTCGTACTGACGCGCCACTTGCTGACGGCGCGCGGCAATAGCGACCGGATCGCCCCCGCCAGCGGAAACGATGGTCTGGTTTGCGGAGATGCGTACTTGCCGTGCGCTGCCCAAATCTCTCAGTTCCGTTGTTTCGAGTTTTCCGCCCAGGTCGCGGGCGATCACACGGCCGCCCGTCACAATAGCGATGTCCTCGAGCATCGCCTTGCGCCAATGTCCGTATTCCGGCGGATGGATGGCCGCAACAGGCGCCCCGCCGCTGTCCCGCCATGTGAGCAGGCTTACCACGCACGCGGGCGCAACCTCCTCGGCAATGATAAGCAACGGGCGTTTGCTGTCGCCAATGAGCGCACGAATGGCTGTGACCTCGTCGACCGACTGCAGGCGCTGATCGGTCATCAGGATCAGCGGGTTATCTAGCACAACCTGCATTCTCTCGAGATCGGTGACCATGTGATGAGACAGGTAACCCCGATCAAAGGTCATGCCGTCGACCACTTCGAGACGCGTTTCGACCGTTGTGCCATATTCGACATCGACAATGCCATCCGGCCCGACCCGTTCCAACGCTTCGGCGACCATTGTGCCCGTGACTTCGTCGTTGGCCGCCACAATGGCAACAGCCCGCACTTGCGCGCTCTCGCGCAGCGGCGTTGCCGTGCGCTTGAGCGCCGCGATCACCTCGGTGACGGCGGCCTCGAGGCCCTGGACCAGTTCAACAGGATTGGCCCCTTCCGCGAGACACGCAAGGCCATCCTGCACCAGTGCGTCCGCCAGCACGGTTGCCGTGGTGGTGCCGTCGCCGGCGACTTCATTGGTCTGCTTCGATACTTCCCTCACGACCTGCGCGCCGATGTTTTCGAACACGTCTTCCAGCTCGATTTCATTGGCGATGCTTACGCCGTCACGGGAGATTATTGGCGTACCGATCGGCCGGTCGATGATCGCATTCATCCCGCGCGGTCCGAGTGTTCCCCGAACCGCCTTGGCAAGCTTGGCGACGCCCCGTCCCAGCGCCATGCGAGCCTCGTCGTCGTGCAACATGATATTCGGCATGATTGCGTGTCTCCTATTATGATTGATTCGTATAGCGAATTATCTTCAAGCGGATCTGCCTGCACTGGCGGAACGGACGAAATGTATTGGCTTGACCTCTGCCGGAGCCGCTTGAGGCACGCATCCCCCTCCGTATCGGGTAGCCAGCAGACCACGGCACAGCGCGCTGTTGAATTCGGCGTTGACCCCGACCCGTCGCAACGCGCGCAAGTAGGCGTGCATCTGAGCGGCATCGAGCGACCGTCCCTCGATGTCGACAAAAGCCAGTCCGCCCGCATCCGACACCACGACCGGACGTCGCTCCAGATAACGCTCAATCAGTCGACGACCCGTTGAATCGCACCATAGGGCAGCAAGATCGGTCACTGTAAGCCGCAACAGAGCGGTTGGCTGATGCCCGTGTCCAAGCAGATACGTCAACAGCGCTTCCTGTCTTCGCTGGAAAGCCTTGAGCAGGAAGGTCCGGCGAATCTCCTGCAGTTCGCCGCTGGCTTCGCCGCCGAAGGTTGCCTGGAAGGACTGGCCGGCCGCGACGCCGCGATTGATCTCGTCGGCATACATGTGCTCGCCAAGTCCCACGGTGACCTTCCTGACCCATGGCAAGGCCACAACGGCAACGCGCATGTCATCGGCCATCAAAAACGCGAAATTGGCGGCGCACCAGTAGGTCGGCAAGCGGAAGTCAATCTGAACGTGGGCGTCGGCACCGACCTCGACGCGGGTGACGAAACCCAGTTCCGTCACCGATTCGTCGAGTTCGGGATCGATCACCGACGCAAGCTGCGCCCACACTTGCGCAGTTCGATCATCCGCAGCAACGGCTGCCATGGTAGTCATACCGTAGCTGCCTGACGGGTATCGGCCAGCAACTTCTTCTGCGCTTCTATATCGATTCCATATAGCCGCGCGGCGTTGAGTCCAAGGATTTTCTTCTTCGCGGTCATCGACAACTGGACCCCCGTTTCCTTGGCAATGGATTCAGGCAGTTCGAACGCCATGAATTTCTCGATCAGCCACTTCGGTGACCAGATGCCATAGTCACTGCCATACAGGATCTTGTCTTCACCGATCCAGAAAAGCAGCTCGGAGATCACGTGGGCAAAATATTCCGGGCGCGTGTGAATGAACGGCAGCACGACCGCAAGACCGCCATACACGTTGGTTTCCTGTGTCGCAATCCAGCAAAAATCGTCCAGGCGCGGCAAGCCGCAGTGCTCGACAATGAAGTTCAGATTCTGGAAGCTGGTCGCTGCGTCGTCGACGTCCGCCACGTCGAACGCGTCGCGATTCAGCGGCAGGATGGTCGGCCCCTTGTGGACGTGAATGTTCTTGATGCCCAGTTTTTCGCAACGCTCGAAGTAGCGTTGCACGCCGGGGTCCGAGAGCTTGTATCCCTTGCTGTCGCCGCGCCATTCGGCGGTATAGAGCTTGACCCCCTTGATCTTGTAGCGCTCGGCGAGCTCGTCCAGCCGATCAAGCCCTGCCTCGCCATCTCGCGGATCAAACGCGCCGTTGACGATGAACCTGTGCGGGTATTTACCCTTCAACATGTAGTTGGCTTCGGTCGTGTTGAAGCCGTTCTTGTAGAAGTCCGTCAGATAGGTCGGCTGGCAGATGGCCATGTCGTCGTAGCCTTTGACGAAGAGATCTTCGTACATGGCTTCTTCCCCATACTTGTCGAACTTCTCCTTCGGCCACAAATACTCTTTGGGACTCAGGTTCGAATGGTACGCATAAAAGCAGTCGATGAACTGCTGGCCGTGCACGTTCTTGAGGTTCTCCTTGCTGCCGTCCCAAAGATGAACGTGTCCATCGATAATGAAGATCTCTTCACCTTCCGCGGTCCGATACATGACATTGTCTCCATGCTGATGCGAAAAGCGACCGGCGTTGTGACATGCGAAGCCGGTCGCGAGGGTGTGTTTCTATCGGGAATTCGTTGTCACTCGTAGGCCATGGCGTCGTCCATGTTGCCGAACAGCACAACGGTGTCGTCGTCTATCATCACCATCCGCCCGTAGTGGGTCGAGGTAGAGATCTCGAACAGATGCGGCGTCATCTCGCGGCCAAGCGATTCGCTGATCTCGCTCATCTTGAACTCGATCTTTCCCTGACCGTCTATGCGAATCATCGCGGGCAGATAGGTCACCGTAATGCCGGGCTTATTCGCCATCAATTCCGCTATGGCGCGCGCCTCGACACTGTCATTCATGGTGACGCCGCATTGATGGGAAATAGTCTGCTCGAAACGAACGTCCTTCATCGACTTGAAGATGTTGTCGGTATGCACTGACATTGCGTACTCCTCGTCCCGGTTAGGTCGTATTGCAAAAAATCTCTCAGGCTTCGATCGACAGGGGAAACCGTATGCCGATTTCCCTGGCAATCATCTCGGCCCGTTCCACTGCGCTGTTCAGGCTGTCGGTGAACTGCACTGCCTTGACATGCGGAATGGCCCAGATCGGTTGCAGGTGCTTGGCCGCATCGGATGCCAGCGCGCCATGCTTCTCCAGCCATTCGCCGAACAGCTTGCGGTTGGCGTCTCCGTGCTTCGGGTCGTTGGCCAGCATATGGAACAGCTCGACCGCGTTGGCCAGGTTGCGCTCGTAATCGCCCTCGGCCGCCGATACGACCGTGGGCGTGAGGAAGTCATTCTGGGACGCCGCCATCTGCATGACGAAACCGCTGCGGAACAGATCGGCCACCAGCGGCTCGAAGACCACATTTACGGCGAAGTACTTTTCTAGGAAGTCGGTTGCACCGCCAATAGCCTCCACTGCCCGGCGGGTTCCCTGCCAGATAGGATCGTTGAGCCAATGCGACTTGCCAGCGTCCAGGTCCAGATTCGGCGCGTCGAGTGCGACTTCGCCCAGGTACAACGTCAGGTCTTGCGCGAAGCGCAGTTTGTACGATGCATTCGTGAGAATGGCGCTGTTGATCATCTGCGTCACGCCGTAGCGTTGTGCGTGCATGGTCGCCGTCCCCAGGCCAAATTCCGCATGCTTGTATGCGCCCAGATGCTGCTCCAGCACCTTGAGCCACGCCTTGTCGAAACGCTTCACCGCACCGGAGCGCCGTGCATTGCTGATCGCGCTGCTGATCATGCCGATGATGGTGGATTGGCGCTGATAGTGGGTACGCTCCCATTCTTCGTCGACCGCGCGAAATTTGTGCCAGTCCGTGCATTTCGCGGCGGTCCAGGTTTCCGAATAAGTCGGCGTGCCATCGGCGAACGAGATGATCCAGTCCTGCAGCAAGTATCGCTTCGGGTCCGGCTGGACGTCGACAGTCATGTCTTCGTAGTGGCTCGCCTTGCGGCCCTTCGGCTCGAAGTAGTTGTACTTGCGGCTGTCCCAGCCGGCGAACTGGGCTGCGCCGGCCGCGCCTGAAGCAAGCGGCGCCGGTTGCTCTGTCGTGGTGCTCATGTCGATCCTCCTTGGTCCTTCATTTACGGGAACTTCGGGTCTGCAGCCGGCTAGCGGCGAGTTATCGAACGGCCTGGGTAAACTTGTCGAAATACAGCCGCTCGGGTGAGACGCCGGCCATTTGCAGCACGGGCATCACCGCGTCGATCATGGGTGTCGGACCGCATGTATATGCGTCGATCTCGCCGGCAAGCGCTTCCTCACGCAAGGTCCGCCCAAGCACTTCGTGAATGAAACCGGTCTCGCCGGTCCAGTCGTCGCCGGGTTCCGCGTGTGACAGCGCAGGGATAAAACGGAAGTCCGGGAGCTTCGCCGCAAGCGCCGCGAAATCGTCGAGATAAAACAGGTCGCGACGGGTACGCGCGCCGTAGAAGAAACGCACCGGCCTGCGTTCACCGCTCTGGACGAGATCGTTCAGGATCGACCACAAGGGAGACATGCCTGAGCCGCCGCCGACCAGGACCATGGGCCCGGATTGATCTTCCCGCCGGAAGCATGTGCCGTATGGCCCCTTCGCCATCAACCTGTCACCCGGCTTGAGACCTTCGTCAAGCTGGCAAGAAAAAGCGCCGGTCGGATATTTCTTGATGATGAACGCGAGACTCGTCTGGCCACCAGGCTCGGCGGGCACGCTCGCCATGGAGAACGACCGGGTGATGTCCAATCCCGGAATGGTCAGGTCTACGTACTGACCGGCCCAGAACCTCAGGGGCTGATCCAGTTCCACTTCGAGCAGCCTGATGTCGTGCGTCAAGGCAGTTACTTTCTTTAGGGTTGCCCCAAATTCCTTCACCGCAATGGAGCGGCGCATCAGGTCTTCGTCGTAGTTCAGCAGCTCGACCGTCAAGTCGCTGAACGCCAGCGTCCGGCACAGCAAGATGTGATTCGTCTCGCGCTCGTAGTCGGGCAGCGCAAAGGTTGAATACTTCTTCAGTTCGACGTCGCCCTCGATCAACAAGGACTTGCAACTGCTGCACTGCCCTTCCTTGCATCCGTGCATGACCGAGATGCCCTGGCGGAACGCGGCGTCCAGCACAGTCTCTCCCTCCGCGACCTCCATCTCGACGCCGACAGGCTCGAATCGCACGGTATGGACTGTCTGATAATCGACTGTTTCCGGCATGTCGCCCCTCTTTGATTGCATGTCGCTCATCGTGCCTCCCTGATCCGTCCGGAAGCGGTACGCTCACCGCTCATTCGCTCCCGGACGGCATCGCTTCATCAATTAACCGGGTTGATCTTGAAGCCGGCCTTGTATTCAGCGATGTGCTTCTCGCGCTGCTCAGGCGTCATGCCCCGAAGCAGAACAATTGGGCTCTGGATCACGTGCCCGCGAACATGGTCGAGCGTCCACATGTTCCTGTCGTCGAAGCGAAGATGCGGTTGCGGCACCAGGGTCTTGCCGTCGCTGCGCACGAAGCCGAGATCCTTGATGCAATCGGCCAGGTCCCATCCGTGATAGACCTCCTCCCATTCGCGACGTCCGCTAAAGCGTCCCATGGCGGGCGTCGGCCGTCCTTCGTATTCCGGGGCGAACGCCACTTTGTGAGTCCAGCGGCACAGCTCCGAGCAATACGTGTACAACTGCCCGTCCACTTCATCGACCACAAAGTCTTCGCGGATCAGGCACGGCACCAGGCAACTCCAGCAGCGGTGCGGGTACACGTAACCGTTTTCCTGGTCGAACAACATGTTGGTCTCGCCAGGGACGCTCTTCTTCGCGTACCACTTCCAGTAGTCGCCGAATTCGGCGTACCAGCCCGGGTACTTGTGTTCGAACCACTCAAAGTCCTTTTCGGTCTGCGCTTCGATACGCCAGAAGTTGACCGGCCAGCCCACGGAGAAGAATTGCGCGACCTTGTGCACGTAATTCTTCTTGACCAGACGATCCCACGCGGCGCCCACGTCGTCGTGGTGAATCTTGATGCCATATTTTTCGAGCGGCAGCATGTAGGTACGGTAGTAATCCTCATAAATCCACCGGTGCCACAACTCCACGTACGATTCCTTGTTCTTGTCGCGATCCGTGGTGCCGTACTCGATGAACGTTCCAATGGCCGCGTCCACAATGGCATGGTTCTGCCAGAAGGCGTAGCGAAGATCGCGTTCCAGCAGCAGATGATTGTCGGGGTCGTTGATGATCGACATCACCAGCGAATGTCCGTTGCCTATATGCCGGCTTTCATCGGACTGCACGGACAGGAATACCGTTGGCAACGCATAGTCGCCGTTGCGCGCGGCTTCTGACGGCATGGCGACGAACAGGGTGTTCGTGAACGCCGTTTCAGCAACCACTTGCAGGAACACATTCGCCGCCGTTACTGCGTCACCGGTCAGGAAACCTTCGGCGAACTGGCGGCCAATCGTGGTCGCATAGCACTTGCCGAACGCCGCCTCCGTGATGTCGAATCCGGCCGGGTCGATGTAGTTCTCCATGTACCACTTCTTCAGGTTCATCTGAATAGTCGAATGCCGGAATTCATCGACCATCTGCATGGTGAAACCCGTACGCAGTTCTTCTCCTGGAGCCAGACGGCCGAGCATCGCCATTGAACGCGCCGCGGAAATTTCCGGGAACGGGATGATTGCAAGGAACAGCTTCATCCACTCGACCCAGCGCGGCTGCACGTTGCGAAACATGTCGCCGCGCAACGCTGCGTCGAGCGCACCGTAGACGCGGTTGTCCTTCTCTTCCTGCATTGGAAAATAGGAACGCAGCACCTGTTTCATCGGGTCGCGTGGCGCCTTGCTGATCTTGTAGTCAGTCGGGAAGGTCATTGCTTCCTGAACGTAACTGGGCGTCCAGCCGAGATCGGCAACGCGGCGTGCCGCCTCGCCAATGCTTATCCCACGCTGGGAGGTGATCTTGTTGAGGGTTAATCCATCAGACATCGAGCTCTCCTTTTCCATTTCACGATTCACCGCCGGATTCGGATTTCGTACGGCGGCGCTATGGGGCTGGGCCAATTGACGCTTCGGCCGGAGTCAACAATCAACAACGCAGGCGGTGATTACTGTCGCGAACAAAAAAGTGCGCGGGAATATGGAACAGACGGATGTTTGGGTACGGTCTTCACGATCCATGCCTCCAGTCGTTTTGGTTATGCACTTCGGATCATCGACGCTTGGGTCTCGATCTGCTCTTGTAGAGCGATTTGCATGCCAACGAGGCGCATGTCTCGCGCTATAAGGCTGCATGGCATATGAGCTTGTCCCGGGTGAGCATGGAGCCGCGAATTCTGTTTTGTTATGCGACATTTGCGTTTCGCCGATCTGTCCAATATTGGGACGCTCGTGGCTGTCACGTGTTGCCCGTTCGGGACGCCGTAAGACAAAAGGCTCACGTCAGCGCGTGACCATACATATGGATCCCGAACTATTTTTTAAAACCGGTCTGTAGCTACAGTCCCGGCCGTCCACCTTGATCGCCCGTATGAATCACGCTCTGTGCGTCTTCGCCATTCGGCTTTCTTTCGGCAATGAACCGGGCCGCAAGCACAAGGGCGCCCATTGCGAAATCACGACCGTAGGCCTCGATCATTTCGTCACCCATTGCGCCCAGCCGCTCGAAGAATTGATCCTTGGTTGGATGTGTATCGGCCATGATTGCCTCCGTCTTTATGTAATAGGAATGGCGTGTCCCTCAATGCGTGCCTTCGAAGTGAAACAGCGCCTCCGGCAACAATACGAGACCGATCTCGCCCGCTTGCGTGCCCATGGCCAGCCGGCAGCCATCGGGCGACCACGTGACGGCGCTGACAGGACTGTCGCCAGACGGCTTCACGAAAAGAATGTCACTGCCGCCCGGCTGGCACAGCAGTACCGCGCCGTTGTGATACCCGACCGCGATCAACGGATGCGCAGGATGGCAAGCAACACACGTGACGGGCGTCTTGCCCGCGATGCCGCACTCTCCAGGTTGATCGTCGCCGCCAGGGGGGTCGAACCGCCAGCAGATCACGCGCGGACCGCCGCTAGTCACCAGAACGCGGCCGTCCGCCGAAAACGATAACGATCGAGGTTGCCCGGAATACCCGCCCATTTCGATGTCGCCGCCATCGGGCAAGCGCCATCCGTGCAGCGCGTTCTCCTCCATGCCGCTCACTAAATAACGGCCGTCGGGACTCCACGCAACGCTGCGGTGGTAGCCAGGCCACGCAAGCGGGCGGAGAACATGAGAGTCGACTGGCCACAGCGTGACGCCGCCACGGTGCGCAATCGCCAACTGGTCGCCGGTAGCATTGAAGACGAGGGCCGTCGCCGATCCGGGCAGCGGCAGGCTTGCCGGCCTCGTTCCCAGCCAGTGCACCCGGCGACCGGTTGCATAAGCTCGCCCGGCACACGTTGTGGCAACGAGATCGATCCACTCGCCGGCGGAATCGATGAGTACCTCGCTCGTACCGTCCACATTCAAGTGAACAAGCCGGCCGTCGTCTCCGCCACTCAGAAAGCCGCCTTCCGGATCGGCAGCAAGCGCAAGACACGTACCGTCATGCACGCTGAAACGGGTTACCGGCGCCGGCGGTTCTCGCGCAGGCACGAATTCGACACCGCCGCCCTGCCGGGGCCTGACCACGGGTCCACCGGGCCACGCGGCCGCCGTGAACGCCACTGTGCCGTCGCCCAGCGCGAACCCTGCGTGGCTTCCCGCAAAGTCCCACGCAATGGCGACAACGGCGGCATCCGTCAACGAACGCGCCCCGAGCAATTCGATCAAAGACAGCGGCGCGTTCATGAGTCGCTCGTGCAACGCCCAATGCTCTCCCGCAATCCGCGCCCATCGAGATTGCGGCCGATAAACACCAGCTTGCTATCGCGTACTTCATCGGCTCGCCAGGGCCGGTCGAAATCCGTGTCGATGGTCATGTGCACGCCCTGGAACACGAAGCGACGGTCCGATCCCGCGAGGTCGACAATTCCCTTGGCTCGCAGCAGATCCTGGCCCTGTTCGACCACTAGCTGTTGCAGCCACGAAAGGAACCGGCTGCGCTCCAGCGGCTGCTCGACGCACAGCGACACGCAGTCTATGCCGTGGCTGTGACGGCCCGGATTCGTGGATATGCGACTGAATGGCCGCTCATCGCGCAAATGCTTCCGGACGTAATCCGGCGACGCGTCGATATGCAGGCGTCCAAGGTCAAACGCGCCTCGATCGAGTAATTGCGCAAGCGGCACCGCACAGCGCACGCTGTGCAGCAACTCGGCGGTTGGATTGATTCCACGGATCGCCGCTTCTACCGACGCCAGGCTGGTTGCATCGACGAGATCCGTCTTGTTTAGCAACACGATGTCAGCCTGCGCCAGTTGCTCCGCAGGCTCGCGGCTATCGGCAAGACGTGATTGCAGATGCAGCGCGTCGACCACGCAAATCACACTGTCGAGCCGTGTGCGCTGACGAATCTCGTCGTCAATAAAGAATGTCTGAACCACGGGCGCGGGATCCGCCAAACCAGACATCTCGATCAGGATGCCGTCGAAGCCGGCCTTGCGCTTGATTAATCCCGACACCACGCGGATCAGGTCCCCGCGCACCTTGCAGCACACGCAGCCGTTGTTCAGTTCTACTACTTCATCTTCCGCGCCAACGACGAGGCCTCCATCAATGCCCAGTTCGCCGTATTCGTTGACGATAACGGCATAACGCCGGCCGTGCTGCTCGCGCAATATGCGATTGAGCAACGTGGTCTTGCCTGCGCCGAGAAAGCCGGTAAGCACCGTGACCGGAATTCGGTTCATTGCAACGCTCCGGGTTTCTTGCCGGGTTCCGCACTATCGAAATTCGCCAGCTCGTCCTCGAGCCACGCACGCTCGGCTTCAACCGCAAGCAGCTCGCTTTCGGATGCGCTCAAGCGCTCCCGCAATTGCGCGATATCCCGCGTCCGGTCCGGCGTGACGCCTTCGCGTTTCTCGCACGCAAGAGCGCATGCCAACTCGATCTCCGCGCCAGCGCAACGATTTTCGCCACGCAAATAGCGGGAATTCACCTCGGTCAATGCAATGACCAGGCGCACGCGCTCCGGAATTGGCGGCGAATCTTGCGGCGGCGTCACGGCGTCCTCCCGACGGATTCATCGCTATGGAATGAGCACCGCACGGCCCCTGACCTTGCCGTGATGCAGGTCCTTGAGCGCCTGATTCGCCTCGCTCAGGCGGTATTCCTTTGTGGCCAGATGAACCAGTCCACGGTCGGCCAACGCCATCAGTTCGACCAGTTCGGGATACGTCCCGACCAGATTGCCGACAATCGTCTTCTCGCTGGTGATCATGTCGATAGTGGGCAACTCGATCTTGCCGCCATAACCGACGATGTAATAGAAGCCGCCGTTGCGCGTCATGTCGAGGCCCTTGGCGATCGCATCGCCTTCACCGACGAAATCGATGACCGCCTCCGCGCCATTGCCGCCGGTCAACTCGAGCACGCCTTGCACTTCGTCTGTCCCGCCCTTGACCGTATGATCCGCGCCGCATTCCTTCGCGAGTTGCAGCGCAGTTTCCGAACGGTCGACAACGATGATTTCAGCTGCGCAAAGCGCCTTCAAGACCTGAATGCCGATATGCCCCAGGCCCCCGGCGCCAATCACGACCGCAAACTGGCCCGGCAGCAAATGGCGCGATGCTTTCTTGGCCGCGCGGTACGCGGTCAGTCCGGCGTCGGTATAAGGCGCGACATCTTTAGGCGCCAGCGACGTGGGCAGTTTGATCAGGGACCGCTCGCCTGTCAGCAGGTATTCCGCGTATCCGCCATTCGCATTGATGCCTGGGAAACTGCTATCGGTTGCATGCATGTCGTCACCGCGCCGGCATGCAAGGCAGTGACCGCTGGTCACGAGCGGATGGCAGATCACGGGGTCGCCGACCTTGATGCTTTCCACGGCGGAGCCTACCGCCTCGACCCAGCCCGCGTTTTCGTGACCCATGATGTAGGGCAAGACAACGTCGACCTTGCTGCGCCAGATACCTTCGACAACGTGCAGGTCGGTACGGCAAACACCCGCGCCTCCAATACGCACGATCACGTCTGTGGGGCGCGTGATTTTCGGATCCTCGACATCCTCATAACGCACGAACTCATCGCGGCTCAATGATTCATCGTATGCATGCAGCACGGAAGCTTTCACGTTTCGTCTCCTTGTCACGGCTTGACGGGGACATTTGGCCGGACGAACCGGGCGGGTTCTCCCGCGTTCCCTGTCGCGTTTTTATCGGTGTGGACTATGCAAGCTTTATGCCGATGGAACGCTCGTGAACCGAGCCAGGCGCGAAGCTTGGTGGAGAGAGGGGATGAGTCGCCGCTTCGGGTTTTCGGGTTTCGCGGACTGTCGCAGAATCGGACGCTTGATCGATAAGCGGGCGCGGACGCTGTCGCGAAATGAAACACATGGACGCCGCCGCGTGCGTCACGATGTCTGGTCCATGCTCAGGGCAGTTCGTCGCCTGCAACCCAGCGCAATTCGCTGAGATAGTCTTGTGTATCGGTGATCGTCCATGAGCGGCGATATTCAACAGGCGCGCCACGCAGGTCGAACGCGGTACGGACGGATAGCAACACCGGATGACCTGCAGGCAGGCCGAAGTCCTGCGCCACATCACCGGGCAGCAGACACGCCTGCAGGCGATCCTCCACGCGGCTCACCGACACGCCGCACTGCTGTTCCAGAAACGAATAGACAAGATGCGCGCTCGCGCCGTCGTCGCCCCATTCCTGCTCGCCCACGCGCGCGTGAGGAAAGGTGATCGTCTCGACGACGAGCGGGGTATCGTCAAGCGTGCGTCGCCGCCGCAACCGATAGACCCACGACCCCGCCACGAGCTTCAACGCGGCGCATTCGCCGGCGTCGGCCGTGGCGCGTTCGCGCAGCAGAATTGTGTCCACCGGCAAACGCTTCACGCCATTCCTTCGGTCGACAAGACGAAAGAAGCTCGTGAATGCACGCTCATTGGTCGCCCGCGCCACGAACGTGCCGCGCCCGCGATGCCGCGTCACCAGGCCCTGCCCGCTGAGTACGTCGAAGGCCTTGCGCACGGTCCCCACGCTGACTCTCAACTCCTTGGCAAGCGCCTCTTCTCCCGGCAGCAACTGACCTGGCAGCCATTCGCCGCCGACAATACGTTCGCGCAGATGCCTTGCCAGACGCACAAAGGCCGGGCTGAGATCGAGAGGGTCCATGCGCGAATTCTATATAGAATGTAGAAGCAACGCTACAGAATTTGATTCCCAAAGCCCGGCGTTCTTCATAAAGTTCATCTCGACGTTCACAGGGCGCGAGACCGCGTCCTGTCGACCCAGACTTTCACGCCGTCGAGACCCTTAATGAATCAAAACGTCCATCGCATCACCTCCGTCGAAGCACTGCACATCGGCCAGTTCCTTTATGCCCGCATCCGTACCGAAGCCGGTCTCACCGGGTACGGCGAAGCGGGCTCGTGGGGACATATCGAAGCGGCCAAGGCGGCGCTCGAAAAGTTCGGCAAATACCTCGTCGGTCAGGACGCGAACCAGATCGAGCTGCACTGGAACGTCATGCAGCGCTTCTCGCACTTTCGCGGCACCGCGGTCAACGCGGCGGTATCGGCTATCGATATTGCGCTGTGGGATCTGCTCGGCAAGCGCCTGCAAGTGCCGGTCTGGCAACTGCTTGGCGGCGCTTATCGGAACAAGCTGCGCGTGTACGGCCACGTCTATGCCGAAACGCTCGACGAAGTGCTGGCGGAATGCCGCCGTCTGCGCAGCGAAGGGTTCACCGCGGTCGGGCATATCAACCCGTTTCTCGACGAACCCGAAGGCGAGGCGTATTTCCGCTCGCACGCGGGCAAGGTGCGCGACGCGAAAGAGCGCGTGATGGCGTTCCGCGAGGCCGTTGGCCCGGACGTCGACCTGCTGATCGAAATGCACCGCCGGCTTTCGCCGGCCGAAGCAATCGCCATCGGTCAGGTGCTCGAACCGCTCACGCCGATGTGGCTCGAAGACCCGTTGCGCCCCGAGTTCTATCCGCAGATGACGACAGTCGGCCACGCGATCCGCGTGCCGATTGCGACGGGCGAGCGCTTCTCCACACCGGCCGAGTTTCATTTGCAGCTTGCAGGCGGCGGCGTGCGCTATGCGCGCACGTCGGTGTGTGTGTGCGGCGGCATTACCGGCGCGAAGAAAATCGCGGCGCTCGCCGAAGCGCAGAACGTCGACATCGCGCCTCACAACCCGCTCTCGCCCATCAGTCTCGCAGCGTGCATGCAGGTCGCGGCGGCCGTCCCGAACTTTGCGATCCAGGAGTATCCGACGGGCTTCGAGAACCTCGTGCTGAAGTCGGGCCAGAAGCTGCTTGGCTCGGATCTGGTCAAAGGCCATCCTGTGCCGAAAGCGGGCTTTATCGCGGTGCCGGATGCGCCGGGGATCGGTGTCGAATTGCACGACAACGTGGAAGCGCTGCGCGAACCGCTCTATCGGCCGGTATCGATGCGTCGCACTATCGACGGCGCGCCACTCGATCAATAACGCAAACAGCGCTCACCATGCTTCATCTCATCATCGGCCTTGCGTCCTTGCTCGTTGAGTTCAACGAAGCCGCTGCCGCAAGCGGTGAGATGGCCGAGATGGGCGGCGGCCCGCGCGGTTCGCGAGCCGCACGATGAATAACAAATCAACCAGGAGACCGCCATGAACCACACGACGACAGAGGTCCAGGGCGTCGGCAGGAATCGTTGGCTCATCGTGTTGCCGATGACTTTCGCCGTCTACATGCTGTCGTATTTCGACCGCGTCAACATCGCCATGGCGTTGCCGCACATGTCGAAGGAACTCGGCCTCACATCGGTTCAGGCCGGCTGGGTTGGAGGCGCTTTCGCGTGGGGCTACGCGCTCACGCAACTGCTCGCCGGCTGGCTCTCGCTCAAGTTCGGCGCGCGCCGCCTTGTCGCAATCTGCCTTGTGTTGTTCGGGGGCGCGGCCATGCTGACAGGCATCGCGCATTCGTTCTGGCAAATACTGGCTGTGCGCATACTTCTCGGCTGCGCCGAAGGCCCGGTCTACGCGGCGACCTCCATGCTGCTCGCGCAATGGTTCATGAAGGCCGAGCGCGGACGCGCATTCGGCATCTGGAACCTGGGCGCGCCGCTCGGCGGCTTTCTCGCGGGTCCCATTTCCGGCGCGTTGATCTCGCATTACGACTGGCGCGTGATGCTTATTGCCGAAGGCTTGCCCGCCTGGATCTTCTGCGCCGTCTGGTTCAAGGCGATTCCGCCGAGCCTCGACCTTGCGCGCTGGCTCGGCGGCGAGGATCGTGCGTTCATCCAGCGCGATCTCGTCGAAGAGCAGGCCGCTTACGCCCAGCCCGAAAGCGATCCGTGGTGGACCATCTTCAGCGAACCAGCCGTGTGGCTTTTGACCATCGGCTTCGGGCTCAACACAATCCTGCTCTACGGTACGACCTTGTGGCTGCCGTCCATACTGAAGTCGTATGGAACACTAAGCGAAACGACCATCGGCTTTCTCGCTGGCGCGCCGTTCGTGATGTCGATGCTCGGCATCTACTACATCAGCCGCCGCTCCGACCGTCATGGCCAGGAACGCCGCTGGCATGCCGCCGTGCCGACCATGCTGACCGGGGTCCTGATGATCGCCGCCGCTTTCGTGCCGGCGCCGCTCTTCTGGCTGCAGATCGCTCTCTTCATTGCGCTGGGCTTCACGCTGAAGATGCTGATGCCGCTCGTGTTCGCACGTCTCACGGAAATCCTCCCTATGCGCAAGGCCATGCCGGCGGTGGCGTTCGTGAGCGGTGTCGGCAATCTGATTGGCCAGTTCCTTGGGCCCTTGATGGTCGGCTACGTGCGCTCGCTGTCGGCCGACTATAAGCTGTCGCTGCTGGCGCTTGGTCTGTCGGCCCTCGCTGGCGGGATCGCAATCGCGCTGTCGAAAACGGCTGCGGAACGGCTGCCGGGTCACATCCAGGCAGGCATGCACGCCGCCGACGAAGCGAAATAGCATAAGCCGCCGCATACCCGATCCAACCGTGCAAAAGCGCATTTCCATTCCGTTCATGGAAGGAAACAGCGAGACAGGTTGATCGGGTAACCATGCGCCCGCGTCCCTCCTCCGTGCTTCATGGCATCGACAATTCGTGTTGCTTACCGCACTCAAGTTTTCCGTTCAATGGTCGTAAACCATGGATCGAGACATTCAGGCAAAGGCGTGACTATGAAACGATTAGGCATCGGCGGCAAATTGTGGATCACGCTGGGAATCATGTGGGTGGGCCTTGTTGTGCTGGGCGGCTGGGCGTCGCTGAAAAGCAAAGACTCGATGCTCGAAGAGCGGGAAGCAGGCGTCAAGAATATCGTCGAGAGTTCGCTCAGTATTCTCAAGGTGTATGACAACAAGGTCGCTGAACATGCGTTGTCCCTGCAAGAGGCGCAAAGCGCAGCGCTTAAGGAGCTTGGGTCCATCAGATATGGCAAGGACGGCTATCTGTTCGTCTTCGATCCGCGGCCCGTCGTCCTCGCAATCGGAAATGCCTCGGTCAAGTCGCTGATTGGCCAAAACGTTTCGGAGCGTGCAGACCCCAACGGCAAGCACTACTACGTCGATCTTGCGAAAGCAGCTGCGGCCGGAGGCGGTTTCGTCACCTATTCGGGCGTCGCGCCCGGTAATGGGGCGCTCGTGCCGAAGGTCAGCTATGCGGCGCAATACACGCCCTGGGGATGGAATGTCGGATCGGGCGTGTTTCTGACCGATATCGACGCAGCATTCAAAGCAAATCTGATCAAATATCTGGCGATACTTAGTTGCATTGGTTTGCTTGTCTCGGTCGTCATGTTCTTCGTGATCCGAAGCATCAAGAGCAGTCTCGGTGGCGAGCCTGCTTATGCCGCAGGAATTGTCGAGCAGATTTCAGAGGGCGATCTGTCAGTACAGGTCAATCTCTCGAGCTCGGGTACAGAAAGCCTGCTTGCAGGCATGGACCGGATGCAGCGAAATCTCGCCGCCGCGGTGCAGACCGTCCGTGAAAGCGCAATGTCCATAGACGTGGCGTCGCGTGAACTTGCATCGGGCAACACCAATCTGTCCACGCGAACGGAACAGCAGGCTGCGTCGCTTGAGGAGACCGCCTCAAGCATGGAAGAACTCGCCGCCACCGTCAAACAAAACGCCAGCAACGCCCAGCAGGCAGCAGAGCTTGCGAGGGGAGCGTCGGAGTTGACGGCGCGCAGCAGCGGGTTCGTGGCCGAACTGGTCTCGACAATGCATGCTATCGGCCAGCAATCCGACCAGGTCGGGCAAATTGTGGCAACGATTGAAGGCATCGCCTTCCAGACCAACATTCTCTCGCTGAATGCTGCCGTGGAAGCCGCTCGCGCCGGCGAACAGGGACGCGGCTTCGCTGTCGTGGCCAATGAAGTCAGAACCTTGGCCCAACGCTGCGCGGCCGCGGCCAAGGAGACGCGCGCGATCATCGATACATCGGCGAGCACCGCCCTGGGCGGCTCCAGCATTGCCGATAAAACCGGCGCCGCCATGCAGGACGTCGTTGATGCGATTACCAGCGTAGCGCGCATCGTGGCTGAAATCTCGTCCGCATCCGACGAGCAGCGAGCCGGAATTGAACAGGTTCATCAGGCGATCAATCAGATGGACGAGGTCACGCAGCAAAACGCTGCGCTCGTCGAGCAAGCCGCGGCAGCCGCGGGTTCGCTTACCGATCAGACGCGCAGCCTGCAGGACGCAATGTCCGTTTTTAAACTTTTGGATACCGCGAGGGCATAACCAGGGGCTTGGCACGGATTGCGCACTTCGATGCTTGCCTCAAAATCGATTCCGTCTTCGCGCGTATTATGGGTCGCTTCTATCTGCTACACCTTTAAACAAAGGAGACAGTATGAAGAGCGTCCCTACACGGTTCAACGTTCGCCGCCAGGTGTTGGCAAGCATCGGATTGCTTGGGCTCGGCACGGTCCTGCCCGCCCATGCATTGGGCAATCGTGAGCCGAAGCTGGAAACCGTCGCCAGCTTCGACGATGACTTCCGATTAGTCGGTATCGCGGTGTCCCGCACGGGCCGTGTGTTCGCTACAGCGCCCGCGTCTGTCAAGCGATCGCGCTACATCATGGTCGAAGTCGATCCCGCTACAGGCGCGCTCCGGCCGTTTCCCGATGAAAGCTGGAACGTGTTCAAGCCTGCGGAAAGCGGGCACCGACAGTGGATTTCGGTGCAGGCGCTTTGGGTCGACGAACAGGATCATTTATGGGCGCTGGATTCGTCGCTGCCATCGGTCGATCAAAGCAGCCAGCCTCCCAAGCTGATCGAGTTCGATCTCGCAACGAACCAGATCGTGCGTGAGTTCAGCTATGAAAAAGTGGCAACTCCCAAGGACTCGCTCAACGATATCCGCGTGGATCTCAAACATGGCTACGCGACAATCAGCAACGCGGGCAATCAAGGCGGGGTGGTATTAACGAAGCTCGATAACGGCGAATCGCGCATGGTTCTGGCGGGCGACCGGTCGAGCGTCTCCGATCCAGAACAGCATCTGATGTTCGGCGACAGGATAGCGCGCAAGTTGGACGGCGGCGTGATCGTGTTGCAGACCGACGGGATTGCGCTGTCTCCCGATCGCGCGTGGTTATATTACAGGCCGCTAACCGATCACCACTATTGGCGCGTCCCGACCGCGGCGCTCTACGACACATCGCTATCCGCCGATGAACTCGCAAAGCGCGTGCAATACCTGGGCGACTACGCGCTTACTGGCGGCCTCATCATGGGTGGCGACGGCGTGCTGTATGGCGGCGATCTGGAGAACCGGACCGTTGTCGCGCTCAACGTGGTCGAGCGCAAGGGCAAGCCCGCGCTCAAGCAACATACGCTGGTCGGGCGTCACGACGAATTGTCGTGGGCGGACGGCTTCGCCATACAAAACGGTTACTTGTACATTGCGGACTCTCATCTGCACGAGACGAATTTCTCGAACGGATATCCGCGCAAGGGCAAGTTCGCGATCTTTCGGGTTCGGCTACCTCGCCAGCCGGCGAATCTGCCGGCGGGTTGAAGCTGAAACGATTTGAGCGGGATCCTGGGGTTTGGCGGCGACCGGACGTTTGTTGGTACCGATACCGGAATCGCGCCATGCGAAGCTTGTCACGCAATCATCCTGCAGCTTGTCGCGAAGTCCTGTCAGCAGCAAGCCTCCCCATTGCGGCCGGACGAGCCGGCGATGCCTGCCGCGGAGCACGCTGCGGTTTCCCGGCCCGGCGCACGGAGCCGGGCGGTTTTGTCGACACATCCGCGCTTGCAAGACCCGCAAAGCGGCCATGTTCCTCCGCCTTTGCCAGGACTTCCTGAGGAAGCAGTTGCGCCATCGCGAACGTAGCGAACGCGCCAACCGCGACGAGGATAATTGAAGCCACAAAGACAGTTTCCATCTTGCTCCCCTTTTAATGATTGCCGCGGGACCGCTGAGTCGCGCGTCCGGTTTCGCAAGGCGAGCGCACCTATACAATCAGCAACGAAGCCAATGCCGATCCAGACGTAAGGCCCCGACCACGGCCACGACGGATATCGCGGAATAGAGGTGATTTTGCCGCGTGCGACTTGCGTCGTCCAAGACTGGATACGGATGGAGGCTATAACAAGAGCTTATGGAGACCATCATGTTGCTTCGCCATATTCGATACTTGATGGCAGTCGCCGAGCAGGGCAATTTTACCCGGGCAGCAGAGACGCTTCGCGTGTCGCAGCCCGCGCTGTCGCAGCAAATCCGCCAACTCGAAAGTGAACTAGGCGGGCAGCTTTTCGACCGCAGCGGCAGGACAGTCCGGCTGACCGATTTCGGCTCAGCCTATGTGGACTACGCACGGCGCGCCCTTCTCGACCTCGAGGCGGGACGGCGGGCACTAGACGACGTCAGGGACCTCACGCGTGGACACGTACGGGTCGCCGTGACACCGACGTTCACGGAATATCTTGTCGGACCGCTTGTCGGGCAGTTCCGGGACCTGCACCCCGGGGTAAGTATCGAGCTGTCCGAGAGTCCGCTGGAAGGCATTGAGACAGCATTGAACGATGATCAGATCGATCTCGGGATTGGCTTCTCCGACGTGCGCTCCGAAGACATTGAAGTGGAACCGCTATTCAGCGAGCGGCTGACGCTGGTGGCGGGCGGCGCACATCGCTTGACGCGCACGTCGTTGGCCGTCATACCAAGCCAGCTCGCGGAGGTTCCGCTTGCGCTCCTGACGGGGAACTTCGTGTCCCGTCGTTATGTGGACGACTATTTCCTGGCACACAGGATCAAGCCGGACATTGCGTTGCAGGCAAATTCGATCAGCGCAGTGCTCAAGCTTGTCCGGCGCGGCGAGATTGCGGCGATCTTGCCCAGCGCCATGCAGCACGAACATGGCGACCTGTCGTACGTGCCGCTCGACCCGCCCTTCCCCACTCGCACGGTCGCGCTGCTTCGGCGACGGCACGCTTATCGCACGGTGGCATCGGTCAGGTTCTGCGCGCTGTTGACCGAGATGCTGCTGACCGGAGAGCTTTCGAACCTGAAGACTTTTGCGGCGTGAGCGGCATTCCGTGCGCATGACGCGAAATAGACCCGATGGGCTCGACCGAACGTTGCAACGACCGGGCTGACGAGGCTTAAATGGTGAAGTGTGCAACACATGCAAGCCGAGTCCGTCATTGCGCGTGAAGCGCGCGCCGACTGACCGGAATCCGACGTCGTGCCAGAAGTAGCCGTCGGTCAGTCCACGCGACATCATTTTCCAAGGCTGCTTCCACTGCCTCTGCCTAAGCGGGAACTACATAAAACTACAAGCAAAAAAGCCACTCCGAAGAGTGGCTTTCAGGTGCTTGGTGGGCCTCCCGTGAGTCGAACACGGCACCAACGGATTATGCTTACCAAACTATGTCTTTCGACACCCTTTTCAGGTTTGTGGTCTGGACTGTCTCTTGTCTTTACGACTCGCCCGTACAGTCTCTACACCTTCCCAATTCCTTCATTGGGCTTGGCTCGGGATTGGCATTGTGACTGGCACAGAAGCGTTCCCCGACTTTGAGCGATTCTACCAAGGGGCAGAGCTAACTTGCCCCAAGGCAACCCATTCATGGCTCACCATGCCGTGGTGCATGGTTTAGGTGAGCCTTTGCTAAGTCCGCTGCTCTAACCAAGCATGAGCTAGAGGCCCGAGTTCGCTATTCTACCTAGGAACGGGCGCGCAGCCTAGAGGCAGCCTGACTGCAATACAACTAGTCACTCCTCGCCCGGCCTTATCCAGCAAGGTTTCCAGAAACATGCCAGAGGATCATGGGCCGACAGGTTATACGAATCAAGCTTGCGGCCCTGTACACCATGCAGCATGCGGATGAATGCCGCTGTCGTGGTGAAGCGGGCTATAAAACGAATGCGGCGGACAAAGTCCGCCGCATTCGGATGCTTCATTCACGCCTCAACCATCAATTCCCTTCAAGGAACGACTTCAGCTTGTCCGAACGGCTCGGATGGCGGAGCTTGCGCAACGCCTTCGCTTCGATCTGGCGAATCCGTTCACGCGTCACGTCGAACTGCTTGCCCACTTCTTCAAGCGTATGGTCCGTACTCATCTCAATACCGAAACGCATGCGCAGCACCTTCGCTTCGCGCGGCGTCAGTGAATCGAGCACGTCCTTCACCACGTCACGCATGCTGGCGTGCAAGGCGGCGTCGGCGGGGGCGACCGTGTTCGTATCTTCGATGAAATCTCCCAGATGCGAATCGTCGTCGTCACCGATCGGCGTTTCCATGGAGATCGGTTCCTTCGCGATCTTCATGATCTTGCGGATCTTGTCTTCCGGCATTTCCATCTTTTCGGCAAGCGTCGCCGGATCCGGCTCAAGACCGGTTTCCTGCAGGATCTGCCGCGAAATACGGTTCATCTTGTTGATCGTTTCGATCATGTGAACCGGAATCCGGATGGTGCGCGCCTGATCGGCAATCGAACGCGTAATGGCCTGGCGAATCCACCACGTGGCATACGTCGAGAACTTGTAGCCGCGCCGATATTCGAACTTGTCCACGGCCTTCATCAAGCCGATATTGCCTTCCTGGATCAGGTCGAGGAACTGCAAGCCGCGGTTCGTGTATTTCTTCGCAATCGAAATCACGAGACGCAAGTTTGCTTCCGTCATCTCGCGCTTTGCCTGACGCGCCTTCAGTTCACCCGCCGCCATCTGGCGGTTGGTTTCCTTCAGGTCCTTGAGCGGCAACACAACGCGCGCCTGCAAGTCGAGCAGACGTTGTTGCTGCTCACGAATCGCCGGGACGTTGCGCGCGAGGATCACGCTGTATCCATGATTCTCGGCGACCACTTTTTCCGACCATTCGAGGTCCGTTTCGCTACCCGGAAAACGCGCGATGAACTCGGCGCGCGGCATGCCGCATTTATCGACGACGGTATGCAGGATCTGACGTTCCACCTGGCGCACTTCGTCCACTTGCGCCCGCAGCGTATCGCACAGACGTTCGACCGTGCGCGCCGTGAAGCGAATGGTCATCAGCTCGCTTTGAATGGCTTCTTGCGCCTTCAGATAAGCCTTCGACTTGTAGCCTTCCTTCTCATAGGCGCGGCGCATCTTGTCGAACCATTCGCTGATCAGCGAGAACTTCTCGAGCGACGCGCGCTTGAGCGCTTCCAGTTGCGCGGCGTTGGCGTTGGCTTGCGCCGTGCTCTCGTCGACTTCTTCCTCGTCCTCGTTGCTTTCCTCGGCTTCCTCTTCGTCCTCGCTTTCAATGGCCTCCGCTTCCTGCTCGGAGAAACCATCGGCATCGGCGGCGTTCGGGTCGATCAAGCCGTCCACCAGCTCGTCCACGCGCGTTTCCTCGTTTTGCACGCGCTCGGCCATGGCAAGAATGTCGGCGATAGTCGTCGGGCACGCCGAAATAGCCATCACCATGTGCTTGAGGCCATCTTCAATACGCTTCGCAATCTCGATTTCGCCTTCGCGCGTCAGCAGTTCGACCGTTCCCATTTCACGCATGTACATGCGCACCGGATCGGTCGTACGGCCAAATTCAGAATCCACGGTGGACAGCGCGACTTCGGCTTCTTCCTCAACTTCATCATCCGACGAAGCCGCCGGCGCGTTGTCGTTGAGCAGCAGCGTCTCAGCGTCCGGCGCCTGCTCGTAGACAGCCACGCCCATGTCGTTGAAGGTACTGATGATTCCTTCAATAGCTTCCGTTTCCGTGAAGTTATCGGGCAGGTGGTCGTTGATTTCCGCGTAAGTCAGGAAACCGCGTTCCTTGCCGAGCTTGATCAGCGCGCGCAGCTTCGCACGGCGCTCTTCAAGCTCTTCCACCGTGCCGGGCGCGCTCGAGGCAAATGCGTCCTTCAGCAGCGCTTTTTCCTTCGCGCGGCGGTCGCGCGCCTTGACCTTTTCGACCTTGGCGGGAGGCGCGGCTACGGCATCCGCTGCGGGCACCGCAGGCTCGGCCTGGACGTTTTGCGCGTTTTGCGTTGCGTCGTCATCGACGGGTACTTCGTTCAGCTTTTTCGTCATGGAGTTCGCCGTACCGGCATTAGTCTCGACTCGCGGCTGCTGGACGACAGCCGATGGAACCGTGGATACTGAATGTGCGCGCGCTGCCTCGTCCTGCGTCGACACGACTTTCCGGGCACTACGCCGTCCGGGGTCCTGCGCCGGACCCCGCTTCACGACGCGCATGCGAGTCTGCTTCGACTCCTGCTTCGTGACGCGTTTCCGGCCCGCATTAGCAGCCGCTTCCGTTGCACTCGCTTGCTTGCCGGCCGAACTTCCGGCCTTCCCCGCCTCGCCCGCCACACCTGACTGGCCGGAAATCCTGCCGGCCCGACCTGTCGACTGACCCAGCGTCTTTTTGCCTGGCGGCCTGACGGCTTTCGCCGCCCTGGCCGGCCCCGCACTCACCGCCGATGCAACCGAGCCTTGCTTCTTAGTGCCCAACGCAGGCGAACTGGAAGGTGACTGAATGACTGCCGCACGGTTTTTGGACGCTCCGGAGGAAGGAACTGACCGGCTCTGGGCCACTGCCCATCTTGACTCGTTCGAGCCACGTGCCGTTGTTTTCTTCCCGCTAGCAGTCTTAACCATGCGTGTCTCACCTCTTTTCGCAAATGAGCACAAAAGTCAAAAAAACAACTTGCTGAAAACCTTTAATTGTAGCATGCGCGATTTAAATGTCCCGACTCACCCCACGTGCCGCCTTGATTTGAGCAGCTTTAACCGATAATTCCGAAAATTCGGCAATTTCTTCTGCCGTCAAGCTGGCTTGCTGCGCCAGTTGATCCAGCCGGCTTCGATAACTATCCTGCCGAAGCTTCACGACGGTTGCCTGCAACTCTTCCGCCAGATGCTTTTTTTGCTCCTGAACGCGCTCGTTCGCCGCTTCATCGGCGGGATCGCGCATCAGCAGGTCTCGTACATTTTCATCATAGGCGAGAATTTCCTGGAAGATATCCTCGTAAGTCGCCGCGTTTGCGGCATTGCGCAACAGATCCGACAACATCTGGAATTCCGCCGCCTCGCCCAATTCCCGCGCGTGCCCGATCACCTCGCTGAACAATTCGCCGTGCTCCGTCATGGTCACGAGCGACTGCTCGCTTTCATGATCGAGCGTTGTATAGATGGACGGATACATCACCAGATTGCGCAACGCGCGTTGCTCATGTCCTTTCACGCGCCGCCGTTCGCTCTTGGGCAACGCGGCCCGGGCAACCGCCGCCGCGCGTGAATCGATATCGCACAATGCCGCAATTTCACCAAACGGCGTATTCAGCCGATCGGCCAGCATGTGCAGGATCTGCACGCGCAGTGCGTTGGCCGGCAGCGCCTGCAGCAACGGCTTAGCGTCGAACAGCGCCTTGGCGCGGCCTTCGGGCTGGTCGAGTTCCTTGTCGTTCAGGATCTCGTTGAGCAGAAACTGCGACAGCGGCATGGCGTGGTCGACCTGTTCGCCAAATCCGTCCGCGCCGAATTCACGCACGTAACTGTCCGGATCATGTTCTTTCGGCAAGAACAAAAAGCGGATCGTGCGGTTGTCTGCAGCATGCGGCAGGCAGGCTTCCAGCGCCCGGCGCGCCGCGCGGCGGCCTGCGGAATCCCCGTCGAAGCTGAACACCACGGTTTCGGTCTGACGAAACAGCTTTTGAACGTGAACCGGCGTGCAAGCGGTGCCGAGCGTAGCGACCGCGTTTGCAAAACCAAGCTGGGCGAGCGCGACGACATCCATATACCCTTCGACGACCAGCACGTAGCCAAGTTCGCGAATCGCAAGCCGCGCTTCGAACAGCCCGTATAGCTCGCTACCTTTGCTGAATAGCGGCGTTTCCGGCGAATTCAGATATTTGGGTTCGCCGCCATCGAGCACGCGTCCGCCAAAACCGATCACGTTGCCCTTCACATTCCGGATAGGGAACATCACGCGTTCGCGGAAGCGGTCGTATCGGCGGGATTGGCCCTGGTTGTCGCTTTTTTCGCTGACGATCACCAGTCCGGCTTCAACCAGGTTGTCGTTTTTGTAGTCCGGAAACGCGCTTTCCAGGTTTTGCCAGCCGTCCGGCGCATAACCGAGTCCGAAGCGCAGCGCGATTTCACCGGTGAGCCCGCGCTTTTTCAGATATTCAATGGCGCCAGGCGCCCCGCGCAATTGCTTCCTGTAAAAGTCGCACGCAGTCTGCATGACCTCGGTCAATGCAACGCTGACCGCCTTGCTCGGTGCGGGTGAGTAAGCTTCGCCACCTGACCCGCCCGCAAGCCGCGACGGTTCTTGCGGAACCGTCAAGCCGACCGATTGGGCCAGTTCCTGTACGGCTTCGGGGAAAGTGAGCGCCGTGTGCTCCATGAGAAAGCTGATCGCCGTGCCGTGCGCGCCGCAGCCGAAGCAGTGATAGAACTGCTTGGTCGGGCTGACTGTGAACGACGGGCTTTTCTCGTTATGGAACGGGCACAGGCCCATGAAATTCGCGCCGCCCTTCTTCAACTGGACGAACCTGCCTACCACGTCGACAATATCGACGCGGTTCAGCAAGTCCTGAAGAAACGAATGCGGAATCACTAAATTGGGTCTTTTGCGATGTCTTTATGAAGCCTGTTTGGCGAGCGCCGCTTTCACGAGGCCCGATACCGCCGTCATGTCGGCACGGCCGGCAAGCTTTGGCTTGAGCACGCCCATCACCTTGCCCATATCCTGCGGGCCCGCGGCGCCGGTCGCCGCCACGGCAGCCTGGATCTCGGCGTTGATGTCGTCGGCCGATAACTGCTCAGGCATGTAGGCAGCCAGGACGCCCAGCTCGGATTGCTCCTTCACTACGAGGTCGTCGCGTCCGGCGGTCTGGAACTGGCTGATGGAGTCCTTGCGCTGCTTGATCATCTTGTCGATGACAGCCGTGATCGCCGCGTCGTCCAGCGTGATGCGCTCATCGACTTCGCGCTGCTTGATCGCCGCCAGCAATAGCCGGATGGTCCCGAGGCGCTCGGTTTCGCGCGCGCGCATCGCGGTTTTCATGTCGTCGGTGATCTGGTCTTTAAGGCTCATTGCTTGGACTCTGCTGATGCTGTGTTGAAAATATCCGGCCGTTCACGGCTCAATGCAAAA
The DNA here is from genome assembly GCF_001544455.2 of Caballeronia sordidicola. Lineage (GTDB taxonomy): Bacteria > Pseudomonadota > Gammaproteobacteria > Burkholderiales > Burkholderiaceae > Caballeronia > Caballeronia sordidicola. Next base: position 94,928 of record NZ_FCOC02000004.1, on the reverse strand, counting down.
ACCCGCTTGGGACGTTTCCTCAAGCGGGATCATGAACAGGATGTTGCGAATGCTTGTCGAGCGGGCTCACGCAGCGCCGGACGCATTGGTCCAGCGCGGGTTCGGAAGGGATCGAATTGTCTTTCATGGATCACCACCCCGTTTGCACTTGATTTGCGCTCGGACTGCTTGCTTTGCGCCGATTGCCGCTATGAACGAAGCAGTATAGCAGGTCGAAAACAGGATTTCTAAGCCGGGAACGCGCTTTCCCCTTACCGGATGCTACAAGCGAAAACCATGCTGGTCATGGGTTTGCGGCATCGAGCACCCGCCTCGTGCATGTTCAGGCGCGAACCTGTTCGGCCGCCGCCTTGCCCGCCGCCGCACCCGACGCCCATGCCCACTGGAAGTTATATCCGCCGAGCCAGCCGGTGACGTCGACGGCCTCGCCGATAAAATACAAACCCGCAACGCGCGCGCTCATCATGGTGGCCGACGAAAGCTCGCGCGTGTCCACGCCGCCGCGCGTGACTTCGGCTTTCCGGTAGCCTTCCGTGCCGTTGGGCGTGAGCGTCCAGCGCGACAGGGATTCGCCGAGCCGGCGCAGCGTTTTGTCGGGAAGATCGGCGAGACGGGCATCCGCCGGCACGCGCTGAACGTCCAGCCAGGTTTGCGCGAGGCGCGCCGGAACTCGTTCCGCGAGGAACGTGCCGACCTGCTTGCGCGATTCGCGCTTGGCGGCGATCAAGTCGCTGGTGGCATCGGTTCCGGGAAGCAAATCGATGCAGATCGGCTCCGACGGATTCCAGTAGCTCGAAATCTGCAGCACGCCCGGACCGGATAAACCGCGATGCGTAAGCAGGAGATCCTCGGCGAATTCGGTACGTTGGCGTCCGGTTCCGGCGCCCAATTCCACGGGCACGGACAACCCGGACAACGCCGCGAACGGCTCCCAGTCGGCGGGTGCGAAAGTGAGCGGCACGAGAGCGGGCCGGGTATCGACGAGCTTGTGGCCGAACTGCTTGGCCACGCGATAAGCGAAGTCCGTTGCGCCGATCTTCGGGATGGACAAACCGCCGGTCGCGACCACAAGCGCCGCAGAGGAGATCGCGCCCGCGGTGGTCGCGAGCGTGAAGCGGTCGCCGTCGTGACTGATCGTCTCAATGGTTACCGGCCGCCGCCAGGTCACACCGCCCGCGTCGCATTCGCTTTTCAGGACCTGGATGATCGACTCGCTGGAGTCATCGCAGAAAAGCTGGCCTTTGTGTTTCTCATGCCATGCCACGCGATGCCGCTTGAGCAGTGCGAGAAAATCCTGTGGTGTATAGCGGGCGAGCGCGGAGCGGCAAAAGTGCGGATTCGCCGATAAAAAATTGGCCGGCCCGGCGTTGATGTTCGTGAAGTTGCAGCGGCCGCCGCCGGAAATGCGGATCTTTTCCGCAAGCCGTTCGGCATGGTCGATCAGCACCACTCGACGACCGTTTTGCGCGGCCACGGCGGCGCACATCATGCCCGCAGCGCCCGCGCCGATGACAGCAATATCGTAAGTTTCCATGGCGCGCATTGTAGCGTTTTGATCACCGGGCGACGGCCCGGCCGGCATGAGCGGCAACGCGCCCCGCTGGTATACTGTTTCGCTGCACCAAAAACCCGGAAACCCCCACGCCATGCTTGTTTTAGGCATTGAAAGTTCCTGCGACGAAACCGGCCTCGCCCTCTACGACACCGAGCGCGGCCTGCTTTCGCACGCACTGCATTCGCAGATCGCCATGCATCGGGAATATGGCGGTGTGGTGCCCGAGCTGGCTTCCCGTGACCATATCCGCCGCGCGTTGCCGCTGCTCGAACAGGTCATGGCCGAAGCCGGAACGGCTCCCGCCGACATCGACGCGATCGCGTTCACGCAAGGCCCCGGCCTCGCCGGCGCGCTGCTGGTCGGCGCGAGCGTGGCGAACGCCCTGGCCATGGCGTGGGATTTGCCGGCTGTCGGCATTCATCACCTTGAAGGACATCTGCTGTCGCCGCTGCTGGTGAGCGAACCGCCGCCGTTCCCGTTCGTTGCGCTGCTGGTATCGGGTGGACACACGCAGTTGATGCGCGTCACGGACGTCGGCGAGTACGAAACGCTCGGCGAGACGCTGGACGACGCCGCCGGCGAGGCCTTCGACAAAACTGCGAAGCTTTTGGGCCTCGGCTATCCTGGCGGCCCGGAAGTCTCGCGGCTAGCTGAATTCGGCACGCCAGGCGCCGTGAAACTGCCTCGCCCGATGCTGCATTCCGGCGATCTCGACTTCAGTTTCAGCGGATTGAAAACGGCGGTGCTCACGCACAGCCGCAAGCTTGGCGCGAACGTCTGCGAGCAATCGAAGGCGGATCTGGCGCGCGGTTTTGTCGATGCCGCCGTCGACGTGCTGACGGCAAAATCCATCACGGCATTGAAACAGACTGGCTTGAAACGGCTGGTGGTGGCGGGCGGCGTGGGCGCGAACCGGCAATTACGCGAGGCGCTTTCGGCTGCCGCGAAAAAGCGGCGCTTCGAAGTGCACTACCCCGACCTGTCGCTATGTACCGATAACGGCGCCATGATCGCGCTAGCCGGTGCGTTGAGGCTCGCGCGCTGGCCCGATCAGGCTGTGCGCAACTACGCGTTCACGGTAAAGCCGCGCTGGGATTTGACGTCGCTCGCGGCGGCGTAGATCTTAGAAAAATTCAGGAAACCCGCTTGTCGCGCTCGATCACCGCGTAGGCGCTGTGATTGTGGATGGACTCGAAGTTTTCCGCTTCCAGCACAAACGCCAGGATTCGCTCGTCGGCATTCAGGCGCGTGGCGACATCGCGAACCAGATCTTCTACGAACTTCGGGTTCTCGTAGGCACGCTCAGTCACGAACTTCTCGTCGGGCCGTTTCAACAAACCCCACAACTCGCACGACGCCTCTTCTTCCGCAATCCGGATCAGGTCTTCAATGGCCAGATCGCCCGTGAACTCGGCGCTAATGGTCACGTGCGAGCGCTGGTTATGCGCGCCGTACTGCGAAATCTGCTTCGAGCACGGGCACAGGCTTGTCACCGGCACGAGCACCTTGAGTGACACACGCGTCTCGCCCGCGCGCATCTCGCCGGTCAGCGTGACCTCGTAATCCATGAGGCTTTGAACGCCCGAAACCGGCGCGGTCTTCATGACGAAATACGGAAACGACACCTCGATACGACCCGAATGCGCCTCGAGCTTGAGAAGCATCGCGGCGAGCATCGTCCGGAAAGCGGCCTGGTCGAGCGGTGCGCGATGTTCGTCGAGCAACGCGACGAAACGCGACATATGCGTGCCTTTCTGTTCGGCGGGAAGATGCACGTCCAGATTCCAGAGGCCCACGCCCGGCTGCAATTCGCCAGTCGATGTCCGGACGGTCAGCGGATATCGAACCGCTTTTACGCCCACACGCTGAATCGGGATTTGCCGGATGTCGAGCGAACTCTGGACATCGGGCATTGCAAAGGCGGGATTCATCTGGTTCATTGTATTTCCTTGTCCGTCGCGCGGTTTTTGGTCTGTGGCGCGCGAGGATGCATGCGTGGACGCAATCCGGCGGACGTCCCCGACGTCCACCGTGGCACTGCATTCATCAAGTTCAGGCGACGCGTTTCGTCAGCTTGCCTGTATTGTTTTCGACGTCACGAGATACGGCGTCGTTGAAAAAACGCTCGCGGATCGACTTGGCGATACCCGCGCCGTCCAGCCCGCACGACACCAGCAACTTGACCGGATCGCCGTGATCGATGAACACGTCCGGCAGCCCAAGCTGCAGCACCGGTTTCACGACGGAACTCGCCAGCAGGCTTTCCACGCAGGCCGAGCCCGCGCCGCCCATGATCGCGCCTTCCTCGACGGTCACGAGGAAATCATGAGTCGCGGCCAGTTCGCGCAGCAATTGCGCATCGACTGGCTTGACGAAACGCATGTTGGCGACCGTGGCGTCCAGTTCCTCGGCGGCGGCCAGCGCCGGGGCGACCATCGTGCCGAATGCAAGAATGGCGATACGCGTGCCGGAGCCGGCCTGCTGCGTCGATTCACGGCGGATTTCGCCCTTGCCGAGTGGAATGGCGGTCATCTTCTTGACCGTCTTCACGCCCGTACCCGCGCCGCGCGGATATCGCACGGCCGTGGGATTCGGCTGCTGCAGCGCCGTATAGAGCATCTGGCGGCATTCGTTTTCGTCCGACGCGGCCATCACCGTCATATTCGGTATGCAGCGCAGGAACGCGAGATCGTAGTTACCAGCGTGAGTCGCGCCGTCCGCGCCAACCAGACCCGCCCGGTCGATGGCGAACACCACCGGCAGGTTCTGCAACGCCACGTCGTGAATCAACTGGTCGTACGCGCGCTGCAGGAAAGTGGAATAAATCGCGACGACCGGCCGCATGCCATCGGCAGCAAGCCCGCCCGCGAACGTCACGGCATGTTGTTCGGCGATGCCGACATCGAAATAGCGATCCGGAAAGCGTTTCTCGAACTCCACCATGCCCGAGCCTTCGCGCATGGCCGGCGTAATGCCGACGACGCGGGAATCCTGCTCGGCGGCGTCGCAGAGCCACTCGCCGAAAACTTGCGTATACGTTTTCTTCGATGGCGCCGCAGACGGCTTGATCCCTTCAGCCGGATTGAACTTGCCGGGACCGTGATACAGGACGGGATCGGCTTCGGCGAGCTTATAGCCCTGTCCCTTCTTGGTCACGACATGCAGGAATTGCGGGCCGCGCAGTTCCTTGATGTTCTGCAGTGTCGGAATCAGCGATTCGAGATCGTGACCGTCAATTGGCCCGATGTAGTTGAAACCGAATTCCTCGAACAACGTGGCCGGCACGATCATGCCCTTCGCGTGTTCCTCGAGCTTGCGGGCGAGGTCGAGCATGGGTGGCGCGACCCGCAGCACCCGTTCGACGCCGGCGCGCGCCGCCGCATAGAACCGGCCCGACATCAGGCGCGCCAGATGGCGATTCAACGCGCCGACCGGCGGCGAGATGGACATGTCGTTGTCGTTCAGGATCACGAGCAGCGGCACGTCGTCGGCCACGCCCGCGTTGTTCATGGCTTCGAAGGCCATGCCGGCGGTCATGGCGCCGTCGCCGATCACCGCGATGGAATAGCGGTTGTCGCCCTGCAGCTTGCTCGCGATCGCCATGCCGAGCGCCGCCGAAATGGACGTGCTGGAGTGCGCTGTGCCGAACGTGTCGTATTTCGATTCGCTGCGGCGCGGAAAGCCGGAAATCCCGCCGGCCTGGCGCAGCGTTTTCATCTGGTCGCGGCGTCCCGTCAGGATCTTGTGCGGATAAGTCTGATGACCGACGTCCCAGACAATGCGGTCATTCGGGGTATCGAACACGTAATGGAGCGCGATCGTGAGCTCGACCGTTCCGAGATTCGACGACAAATGCCCGCCCGTCTGCGACACGCTGTCGAGCACGTAGGCACGCAGCTCTTCGGCCAGCGGTTTTAGTTCGTGGCGGTCCAGCGCGCGCAATGCGGCCGGATCGTCGATAGTTTTCAGCAAGTCGTACATCGTCGTCCCATTTTAGGAAAACTGGCGAAAGCCGGTCAGTCCGCAAGCATCTTGCACGCCCGCCGGTTTCGCGTTTTATCGTATGTTTCAGTGCACCCGGTTCACAACCAGGTCGGCCAGTTCGCCCAGCCGGGCGGCCCGCGGGCCATACGGCGAGCCATTCGGCGAGCCAAACGGCGCCAGCGCAGCGTGGGCGTCACGCCCAAGTTGGGCTGCCAGTTCGCGCGATGCATCGAGCCCGATGATCGACACGTACGTCGGTTTGTCGTCCTTCGCGTCCTTGCCCGCCGTCTTGCCGAGCGTGGCCGAGTCGGCGGTGACGTCCAGAATGTCATCCACCACCTGAAACGCCAGGCCGACTGCGGCCGCGTAGGCGTCGAGCGCGCTCATGGCGGCCGCATCCGGCGCTTCGCCACAGAGTGCGCCCATTCGCACGGCCGCGCGCAGCAAGGCGCCGGTTTTCTTTCTGTGCATGGTTTCGAGCTCGGGGCGCGACAGCTTGCGCCCGACGCTCTCCAGGTCGATGGCCTGCCCGCCCGCCATGCCCACCGACCCGCTTGCGAGCGCCAGTTCGCGCGTAAGCGCGGCCTGCTGGGCGGAGCTCAAGCCGTTATTGTCCGCCGTCAGCGCGACGAATGCCTGCGATTGCAGCGCGTCGCCAACAAGCAGTGCCGTCGCTTCGTCATATTGCACATGTACCGTTGGTTTTCCGCGACGCAAGGCATCGTCGTCCATGGCCGGCATGTCGTCATGAACCAGCGAATACACGTGAATCATTTCAAGCGCGGCGCTCGCGGCTTCCAGCGCGGGCGCGGTTGCGCCGGTCAGCTCTCCGGCGGCGTGGCACAGGAGCGGGCGCACCCGCTTGCCGCCGCCGAGCACCGCGTAGCGCATCGCTTCGTGCAGTTTTGCGGGCGCGACGTCCGTGCCCGGCAGGTAATGTTCCAGCGCCGTTTCCACGCGATCGAGGCTCGCGCGCATCCATTGGTCGAAAGTCATAAGTCGTCCCCGTCATCTGCCGATGTGTCCGCGCCCTGGGTGGCGCGCTGAACCTCGGCGGGCAGCGGTTTTAATGTGTCGCCATCGAGCACGCGAACCTGCTGCTCGACCTTTTCTAGTTGTTGCTGGCAAAAGCCGACGAGCGCCGCGCCGCGCCGGTACGCGGCAAGCGATTCCTCGAGGCTCAGCGCGCCGCCCTCCATGCGCGCCACAAGCCCCTCCAGTTCGGCCAGCGCCGTTTCGTAATTCTCCGGGAGCGGCGCGTTCTCCGCGCTAGCCGAGCCTTCCTGCGTTGCGGTCTTCGCCATGAATCGTGGGTGTAATGTCGGATTTTGGGAACAAGTCGGACATTCTACGGCAAAAGCCGCTTTTCCGGCCTCCACCGTGCGCTCACCCATGCCTGTGGCGCGTCTCAGGGTCCCAGCGCTCATCCTTGAGAATTCTCCGCAGTCCAGTAATTTTCCCGGAACTCTGCACCGGGATTTGACCCAAAACAAGTCACCGAACGCCCCATTGAAAGGGTTTTCGTTATAATTCGCGGTCTCCCTAAATCGAATTTTCGATGGTTGGGTTGTTCACTGCTTTCACGTCTTCACGGGAGTGGGAATGTCCAATCTGAGCAATGCATTGCAACTGAACGCCATTCACAGTCAGTTGCCAGTCACGGCTTACTTTGACGAAGCGCTTCTCAAGCGCGAAATCGACACGCTTTTCAAACGCGGTCCACGCTACATCGGGCACGAACTCATGGTGCCCGAGGCGGGAAGTTATTTTGCTTTGCCCGGCGAGGGCGAAGGGCGTCTGCTCGTCCGTAACAAACAGGACGAAATCGAGCTGTTGTCGAACGTGTGCCGCCACCGCCAGGCCATCATGCTGAACGGGCGCGGCACGGCGGAAAACATCGTCTGTCCGTTGCACCGCTGGACCTACGATCTCGACGGACAGTTGCTCGGCGCGCCGCATTTCGCCGACAAACCCTGCCTCAACCTTGGCAAGTCACCTTTGCAGAACTGGCAGGGGCTGCTGTTTGAAGCGAGCGGGCGCGACGTCGCGGCCGACCTCGCCCGGCTTGGGCCCGCCAGGCATTTCGATTTTTCGGGCTTCATGTTCGATCACGTCGAAGTACACCAGTGCAATTACAACTGGAAGAGTTTTATCGAGGTGTATCTCGAGGACTATCACGTGGCGCCGTTCCATCCGGGTCTGGGAAGTTTTGTTTCCTGCGACGACCTGACGTGGGAATTCGGCGACTGGTACAGCGTGCAGACAGTTGGCGTGCACAAGAATCTTGAGAAGCCGGGCAGCCCGATCTATCGCAAATGGCACGACGAGGTGTTGCGGTTCCGCGACGGCAAGCTGCCGGAATTCGGCGCGATCTGGATGGTGTATTACCCGGGCATCATGATCGAGTGGTATCCGCACGTGCTGGTGGTGTCGTGGCTCATCCCGCAAGGGCCGCAAAAGACCACCAACATTGTGGAGTTTTATTATCCTGAGGAAATCGCGCTGTTCGAGCGCGAGTTCATCGAAGCCGAGCGGGCCGCGTATATGGAAACCGCGCGCGAGGACGACGAAATCGCCGAACGCATGGATGCCGGCAGGCGCGCGCTGATGAATCGCGGCGAGTCGCAAGTCGGGCCGTACCAGAGTCCGATGGAATCCGGCATGCAGCACTTTCACGAGTTCTTGCGCCGGCAGTTGGGCGAGATTTGAGGGTGATACGGTTTTGTTAGGAAAGACGGGCTTTGGCCCGTCTTTTTTTGTTTAGACTTGAATCTTAAAGTTTCGCAACGCGCCTTATGCCGCTTGAGCAACGGTGGCCGCGCGTTGCTTCGGGAGCCGTCATGCCGCACACGCACTACACCACGCTTATTTCCGCGGCCAATCTTGTCGAGCGCATTGCCGCCGCGCCTGGCAGCGTGTTCATTGTCGATTGCCGCTTCGACCTTGCCGCGCCCGATGCCGGTGAGGCCGCGTACGCGTCGGGGCATATTCCAGGCGCGCATTATCTGCATCTCGATCGCGACCTATCCGGGGCGAAAACCGGGAAAAACGGCCGCCACCCGCTGCCGGAGCGCGCGGCGCTCGTCGCGAGGCTCAAGGAAATCGGCTTGAACGAAGGCCAGCAAGTGGTCGCCTACGACGCCCAGGGTGGCATGTACGCCGCGCGCCTGTGGTGGCTGCTGCGATGGCTCGGACACGACTCGGTCGCGCTGCTCGACGGCGGCCTGCAGGCATGGCAAGCGGCCGGCCAGCCGCTCGATGCCGAAACGCCGGCGGCGTCGACGGGCACGTTCAAGGCAAGCGCGCCGCTCGCTGTGACCATCGACGTGGATGGCGTCCTGCGCAATCTGAACACCCACGAGCGCGTGCTGATCGACGCCCGCGCGGCCGACCGGTATCGCGGGGAAAACGAGACGCTCGATGCCGTCGGCGGTCATATTCCCGGCGCGCTGAATCGCTTTTTCAAGGACAACCTAGGCGCCGATGGCCGCTTCAAGACCGCGCACGAATTGCGCGAGACGTTTGGCGCGCTGCTCGGCGCAACGCCGCCGGATCGCGCGGTGCTGCAATGCGGATCGGGCGTGACAGCCTGCCACAACGCACTGGCGATGGAAGTCGCCGGATTGCACGGCGCGGCGCTGTATCCGGGATCGTGGAGCGAATGGAGCTCGGACGCATCGCGGCCAGTGGCGACGGGCGCGGCGGCATAGGCAATTGCACGCACCCGGTCCAGACGGATCAGGCGCGTGCGCGAGTCACTTGACCCCGTGCTCCTTGAACCACGCAAGCGCGCGCTTCCAGCCATCCTCGGCATCCGCTTTCCGGTAGCTCGGCCGGTAATCCGCGAAAAACGCATGCGGCGCGTCATCGTAGACAACGAACTGCGAGCCGCGCGCCACCTCCGGGCCGGTCGCAATCACCTGCTTCATCTGGGCCAGCGTGTCCTGCGGAATGCTTTGATCGAGCTTGCCGTATAGCCCGAGAACCGGCGCTTTCAGATTCGCGGCAAGGTCCAGCGGATTCGCGGGATTGTTCGCGGTCTTCGCGCCAGCAACGCGCCCATACCACGCCACCGCTGCCTTGATGCGCGGATTGCGCTCGGCATACAACCACGTGATCCGCCCGCCCCAGCAGAAACCCGTAATTCCCAGCCGGTTCAAATCGCCGCCGTTCTCGCCTGCCCACGCAACTGTTGAATCGATATCCGATAACACCTGTGCATCGGGCACCCTGGAGACGAGCTGGTCGTTGAGCTGTTGCATCGACGGATACTTCGATGCGTCGCCCTCGCGCACGTAGAGGTCGGGCGCGACCGCGAGATAACCGAGCTTGGCGAAGCGGCGGCAGACATCGGCGATATGCTCGTGCACGCCAAAAATCTCATGAATCACGATGATCACCGGCAAGTGCGTCTTGCCTTTTGGCTGCGCGCGGTATGCGGGCACCAGCGTGCCGTCGGCGGCCTTGAAGCCTACCGGGCCAGCTTCGAGACCGTCGCTGTCGGTGATGATGGTTTGCGCGGAAACCGGCAAGACGCAGGCGGCAAACCCGCTGCCGACCGCCGCCTTGATGAACGTGCGGCGATTGAACGGAACATGCGGAACGAGGCTGTCGATTTCAGGCGTAAGCATGCAGAACTCCAGCGGCGTGGGGCCGCGAAGGGACGGCCGGCGGCGGCCAGAAGCGCACCGGACCATCCTGAACGGGTAAGCCCCTGTGCCGGGCTGATGCGCCTGGCAGCGAGGCACGGCAAGGATTTTGACTACGACCACGCCTTGAACGAAACCGCTTCCAAGGCGTGCCGCCCATTCTAAACAGCTTTACGCCGCCTGCTCACTTCTGCCCTGCCTGCTTGCGCAGCCTCAGTGCAGCTTGACCCGCGGCGCGGTGGAGCGCCGCAGCCAGTGCGCGACGGTATCGAGCGCCATGCGCGCCCAGCCGTGCAGTGCTGCAATGTGCATCCGGTAAAGCGACTGGTACATGAAGCGCGCAAAAAGCCCTTCAATCAGCATGTTCCCGCCGATCAACCCGCCCATCAGACTGCCGACCGCGCTGAAATGCCCAAGCGATACGAGCGAGCCGAAGTCCCGATACGTATAGTCGGGCAGCGGCTTGTCTTCGAGCCTTCGTTCCAGCGACTTCAGCAGGAAACTCGCTTGCTGATGCGCGGCTTGCGCGCGCGGCGGCACATTCCGGCCTTCTTTCTCGCCGCCCGGCCACGCGCATGCAGCGCAATCGCCGAGGGCGAACACGTTGTCGTCGATTTCGGTCTGCAGCGTACGGCGCACAATAAGTTGGCCGAGGCGGTTGGTCGTGAGTCCGTCGAGATTGGACAATATGGCTGGGGCGCGAATGCCAGCCGCCCACACGGTCAGATCCGCCGCAATGGTCTTGCCGCTCGCCGTGCGGATCGCGCTGCGCGACACTTCCGCCACCGTTTCGCCGGTCATGAGACTGACGCCCAGTTTTGCCAGCAACTCGGCGGTCGCCGTGGACACACGCTCGGGCAGCGCGGGCAGGATGCGCGGGCCTGCTTCAATCAGCACGATGCCAATATCGTGTTTCGGATCGAGCTTATGCAGCCCGTAAGCGTGCAGCACCTGCGCGGTATTGCGCAATTCCGCCGATAACTCCACACCCGTCGCGCCGCCGCCGACAATCGCGACCTGAACGCGAGGCTGCCTTGTCGCGGCATCGGCTGGACTGATGGTTTGCGGATCGGGCGCCCGGTATTCCGCGCGGATACACGCGGCGATCAACCGTTTGCGAAACAGTTCGGCTTGATCCACCGTATCCAGCGCGAGCGAATTTTCCTGCGCGCCCTGCACGCCGAAGAACGCGGTTGTACTGCCAATAGCCACGATCAGCGTGTCGTATTCCAGATCGCGCTGCGGCAACAATTCGCCGGCTTCGTCGTCGAGAAGCGCACCGAGCCTGACCTTCTTCGCGGTCCGGTCGATACCCAGCAGATCGCCCTGCTGAAACTCGAAGCCATGCCAGCGCGCTTGCGCCGCGTAGGGCAACTCCTGCGAGAACGGGTCCAGGCTGCCGGCCGCCACTTCATGCAACAGCGGCTTCCAGATATGCGTGGAATTCCGGTCGATGAGCGTCACCTGCGCACGCGCCGCGCGCTTGCCATTGGCGCTGCCGAACTTGTCGCCAAGGCGCGTAGCCAGTTCCAACCCGCCCGCCCCGCCGCCGACGATTATGAAGCGATGCATTCAATTCTCCCGTGACATCATTGAAACCCGCTCAATGCGCTTCTTCCCAGTTGTTGCCCACGCCGACTTCGGCGACCAGCGGCACCTTCAGCTTCGCGACGCCACACATGAGTTCCGGCAGACGTCGGCGCACTTCCGGCAATTCGGCTTCGGGCACCTCGAGCACGAGTTCGTCGTGGACCTGCATGATCATCCTGGTTTGTATCTTCGATGCTTCCAGCCAGTCCTGCACCGCGATCATGGACAGCTTGATCAGGTCCGCAGCCGTGCCCTGCATGGGCGCATTGATCGCCGCGCGCTCGGCGCCCTGCCGGCGCGGACCGCTGCCGCCATTGATCTCGGGCAACCACAGGCGCCGCCCGAACACCGTCTCCACGAAGCCATCGCGCTTTGCCTTCGTGCGCGTTTCGTCCATGTAGTTGGCCACGCCCGGATAGCGCTGGAAATATCTGTCGATATAAAGCTTCGCCGCGTCACGCGAGATGCCTATATTCGACGCCAGCCCGAACGCGCTCATGCCATAGATCAGCCCGAAGTTGATGACCTTCGCGATGCGCCGCTGATCGTTCGATACCTCGATGGGCGTCACGCCAAAAATCTCGGACGCCGTTGCCCGGTGCACATCCTCGCCCTCGGCAAACGAGCGCATGAGCGAAGGATCGCCGGAGATATGCGCCATGATCCGCAACTCGATCTGCGAGTAATCGGCTGAGACGATCTTGCTTCCCGGCGGCGCAATGAACGCCTCGCGAATGCGCCGTCCTTCGGCGGTCCGCACCGGAATGTTCTGCAAGTTCGGTTCATTCGATGACAACCGCCCCGTCACCGCGACAGCTTGTGCATAGTTCGTATGCACCCGGCCAGTCTGCGCGTTGACCATGCGCGGCAGCTTGTCCGTGTACGTCGATTTCAGCTTCGACAAGCCACGATGCTCGAGCAGGATCTTCGGCAACGGATAATCTTCCGCGAGCTTCTGCAGGACTTCTTCGTCGGTGGAAGGCGCGCCGCTCGGCGTTTTCTTGACCACCGGCAATTGCAGCTTCTCGAAGAAGATCTGGCCAATCTGCTTCGGCGATCCAAGATTGAATTCGCCGCCCGCGAGCATGTATGCCTCGGCTTCGAGCTGGATCAGACGCGTCGCGATCTGGCCGCTTTGCACGCGCAGCAACTCGCCGTCGATCAGTACGCCATTGCGCTCCATCTTGCGCAATACGCGCGAGGTCGGCATTTCTATATCGCGATACACATGCAGCAGCTGCGCTTCGTCAGCGAGTTGCGGAAACAGCGCCTGATGCAGCCGCAATGTGATGTCCGCGTCTTCGGCCGCGTATGGCGCGGCCTGGTCCAGCGCGACTTCGTCGAAGCCGATCTGGGACGCGCCCTTGCCCGCGACCTCTTCATACTTGATGGTCTTCGCGCCCAGATGCCGCAGCGCAAGATTGTCCATGTCGTGCGGCCGGTGCGACTCCAGCACATACGACTGCAACAGCGTGTCGTGCTCGACACCGTTCAACTCGATACCGTAGTTCGCGAGCACTTGCTCGTCGTACTTCAGATGCTGGCCGACCTTTTTCTTCGATGGATCCTCGAGCCACGATTTAAGCTTCTGCAGGACTTCGTCGCGCGGCAACTGCACGGGCGTGTCCGGACCGCGATGCGCCACCGGAATATACGCCGCGCGTCCCGGCTCGACCGACACCGACAGCCCGACGAGCTGCGCGAGCATGGGGTCGAGCGCGGTCGTTTCGGTATCGAAGGAAGTCAGTTCGGCGGCATTGATGCGTGCGAGCCATGCATCGAACTGTTCCCACGTCTGCACGGTTTCGTAATGCCGCTCCATTTCCGTGGCGGGCGCGGGCGGCGTGTCCGTGGGACCTTCCACCGCGTCGGCAATCTCGACTTCGCGCAGCCACGTCTTGAAGCCGTGGCGCGTGAACAGATCGCGCAGTTCGTCGCGCGCTTCGGGCCGCGACGGCAGTGTTTCTTCAATGGACGCGATCTGCGCCTTCAGGTCGCATTCCGTATGTACGGTAACGAGCTTTCTGGCCATGGGAAGGAAGTCCAGAGCTTGGCGCAGATTGTCTCCCACCGCACCTTTGATTTCGCTCGCATGTGCCACGATGCCATCAAGGGTTTCGTATTGTGTGAGCCACTTCAGCGCCGTCTTCGGTCCGCACTTCTCGACGCCCGGTACGTTATCGACCGTATCGCCGATGAGCGAGAGATAGTCGACGATCCGCTCCGGCGGCACGCCGAACTTACTCAGCACCCCGGCGCGATCGAGCGTCTCGTTGGACATCGTATTGATGAGGGTGACATGATCCGTCACGAGCTGCGCCAGATCCTTATCGCCTGTCGACACGATAACCTTCATGCCGCGCTTTTCGGCCGCCACAGCAAGCGTGCCGATTACGTCGTCGGCCTCCACGCCTTCGATCATCACGAGCGGCCAGCCGAGCGCCCGCACGGTTTCGTGGATGGGTTCTATCTGCTTCGAAAGGTCATCGGGCATGGACGGCCGGTTGGCCTTGTAATCCGCGTACCAGTCGTCGCGAAACGTCTTGCCCTTGGCGTCGAATATGCACGCGCTATACTCTGCATTGATGTCCTTGCGCAGGCGCCGCAGCATGTTGATCATTCCGTACAGCGCGCCCGTCGGCCCGCCATGCGGCCCGCGCAGATCCGGCATGGCATGGTAGGCCCGATACAGATAGCTGGATCCATCGACCAATAGCAGGGTCTTACCTTCAAGATTAGGTTCTTCAGGCATTATGAACAAAAGAAAAGTGATTCCGAGTCTGCGATCGCTCGCAGATCAAGAGCGCGCGACGGCCAAGAAGGCCCGCGCATCGTGGCAGATGTTCACGATTATGGCAGAGTTTATCGAGGCGACCGAGTACCTGTCCGAGATCCGCCCTGCCATCAGCATCTATGGTTCGGCGCGCCTGAAACCCGAGTCGCCGTACTACCAGCTCACCATTGAAATTGCGCAGAAATTCTCCGACGCAGGCTTCGCCGTGATCTCCGGCGGCGGCCCCGGCATCATGGAAGCCGCGAACAAGGGCGCGCATGCGGGCAAGTCGCCGTCGGTGGGATTGAACATCGAGTTGCCGCACGAGCAGTCGGGCAATCAGTGGCAGGATATCTCTCTGCGCTTTCGCCATTTTTTCACGCGCAAGGTCACGTTCGTGAAGAACTCGGACGCCGTGGTCGTCATGCCGGGCGGTTTCGGCACGCTCGACGAAATGGCCGAAGTGCTCACGCTGATCCAGACCAAGAAGTCGCGGCATGTTCCCATCGTGCTGGTGGGCGGCGAGTTCTGGGAGGGCCTGCTTTCGTGGTTCCGCAACACGCTCGTGCCGAATGGCGTGATCAGCGCGAAAGACCTGGACCTGATGCAGGTCATCGACAATCCGGATCAGGTGCTCGAAGCGGTGCTGCAATTCTATGAAGACCGCGAGACGGCGGAAGAACAGCCGGCCGAAGGCAAGTCCGACGAAGACCGGATGTTCTATCTTTGATGGCTTGATGCGTGCACGGCAGGGTTGAAACGCGGCTCCTTTTACGGAGCCGCTTTTTGCGCTTACTGAAACGCGACTTCGGCGAAGCCGCGCAACTTCCGGCTATGCAGCTTCGACAGCCCGTTCATGCGCAGCAGTTCCATCGCCATTACGCCGATCTGCAAATGCTGGTCCACTTGCGCACGATAAAACTGATCCGCCATGCCGGGCAATTTCAGTTCGCCGTGCAGGGGTTTATCGGAGACGCACAGCAGCGTTCCGTAAGGCACCCGGAAACGAAACCCGTTTGCCGCAATGGTCGCGCTTTCCATATCGAGCGCAATGGCGCGGCTCTGCGATAAACGCTGCACCGGCTCGCGATGATCGCGCAATTCCCAGTTGCGGTTATCCACGCTCGCGACCGTTCCGGTGCGCATCACGTGCTTCAGGTCCACGCCTTCGAGCTTGGTCACCTGCGCGACGGCTTTTTCCAGCGCCACCTGAACTTCCGCCAATGCGGGAATGGGAATCCAGAGCGGCAGGTCGGCGTCGAGCACGTGGTCTTCGCGCACGTAACCATGCGCAAGCACGTAATCGCCCAGACGCTGCGTATTGCGTAATCCGGCGCAATGCCCAAGCATGATCCACGCATGCGGGCGCAACACCGCTATATGGTCGGTGATCGTCTTGGCGTTCGATGGCCCCACGCCAATGTTGATCATCGTGATACCGCTGCCGTCCGCGCGTTTCAGGTGATACGCCGGCATTTGCGGCAAGCGCGCGGGCGCTACGCCTTGCGGTTCTTCCTGCAGATCGCCGAGGTTTTCATTGCCCGTGATCACGTCGCCGGGCTCGACAAACGACGTGTATTCGCTACGATACGTCCGCGTTTCTTCATCGTCGGCCTTGGACATGATCTTGCGCCCGACCTTCACGAATTCATCGATATAAAACTGGTAGTTCGTATAAAGCACGTAGTTCTGCACGTGCGTGGGCGAAGTCGCGGTGTAATGCTTCAGCCGATGCAACGAGAAATCCACCCGCGCCGCCGTGAACAACGCCAGCGGATGCGGCTCGCCCGGACCCGGCTCGTACGTGCCGTTCACAATGCGGTCGTCCAGCAGCGCGAGATCAGGCATGTCGAAGATATTGCGCATGGCGAGCAGCCGGTCGCGATCCAGATCGCCCTCCAGGTGAATGCCTTCCGCAAACGCAAAATGAATGGGAATGGGCTGCGCCGACACACCCACTTCAATGCCGACATGATGGTTCTTGGCGAGCAGCCGCAGTTGCTCACGATAATAATCGCCGAACATGTCGGGGCGCGTCAGCGTGGTTTCGAAGATACCCGGCCCGGCGACAAATCCGTACGAACGGCGTGAATCGATCTGCGTATTCAGTTCGGTGCGCACGCGCACGAACGGATAACACGCCCGCACGCGATGCGAAAACGGCTCGTTCTTCCTGTAGCGCGCGAAGGCGTCGCGCAAGAATGCCGTGTTGGCTTCATAGATGGCCGATACCCGCGCCACCGCGGCCACGGGGTCGTCGAACGATTCCGTGGGGAAGTTGTTGGCTGGGGTGGAATGGCTGGCTTGAGTCCGGTCGTTTGTCATGTTCTTCATGCGCTCTTGTGATGAATCGACATTAACACGGAAGAACCACGCGGCCATGAACACCCCTGCCACCGATGCGTTTCTTCAACACAATGAGCCGCCGCGCGGTGCTTTATTTGAAACCAGCGCAAAATGAGGTCGAGGAGACGGTTCAAAAGGCTATAAGCGTCCCTCAAGCGGGTGCGTTTTGCTAAAATTCGGGGACTCATCTGGAGAAACATCATGAAGTCGCTTCAATCTGTCGCCATGGCGGCTTTCCTGGCCGCAGCCAGCATCGGCGCAAACGCGCAGAGCCTTCCCGCTCAATCGGCAGCCGCGACGGATGCAACTCCGGCGCACGTCATGTCTCCCGAGGAAAACGCCGGCTTGCCCGACCTGAAGGCGATCAATCGCCCGGCCGCGGAAGTCAGCTCGAAAGTGGAAATCTCGCCGCCGCGCTTGCCGAGCTATCACGAGACGAGCACGAACGGCACCGAAATCACCGAATATCGCGACAAGGGCAAGCCCGTTGAAATCAATGTGCGCTCGAATTTCGGCACGCGCTACCAGATGAGCGCGCCCGCCGACACGTCGCCGACCGTGCGTGACAACGGCAAGCCGAGCACACGCCTGCCGTCGTGGAATTTGCGCTACTGAGTTTTAACGCCGCGCCGGGTTTGGATTGGTTAGTTACCACAATAACCATACCCGGCGTTCGCCGATGTGCCGCCAACGTATAACGGCATTCCGCACTGACCCGCCCGCCTTCCAACCTCACCGACGTTCTCCCGCATGGCCGTATTCACCGCTGTCTCCGATTCCCAGCTAACCGACTGGCTCCAGAACTACGAACTCGGCGAAGTGACCGATTTCCGTGGCATTGCATCCGGTATCGAGAACAGCAACTTCTTTCTAACGACCACGCGCGGCGCGTTTGTCCTGACCATCTTCGAGAACCTCACGGCCACGCAACTGCCGTTTTATCTCGATCTGATGCGCCATCTGGCGTCGCATGCGGTGCCGGTTCCAGATCCCATGCCTCGTCGCGATGGCGCGCTGTTCGGCATGCTCAACGGCAAGCCGGCGGCGATTGTGACAAAGCTCGACGGCGCGCCGGAATTGTCTCCCGCGCCGGCGCACTGCATTGAAGTGGGACATATGCTGGCGCGGCTTCACCTGGCGGGCCGCGATTTCGCGTCGTACCAGCCGAATTTGCGCAGTCTCGCGTGGTGGCAGGAAAACGTGCCGGCCGTGCTACCGCATCTGAGCGGCGACCAGCGCGCACTTATAGCCGATGAACTCGCGCATCAAGCGGCGTTTTTTGCATCGGCTGAATACAGGGCAATGCCCGAAGGTCCGTGCCACTGCGACTTGTTCCGCGACAACGTGCTGTTCGCGCATCCCACGGCGGATGAAACGCGTCTTGGCGGGTTTTTCGACTTTTATTTCGCTGGCAACGACAAATGGCTTTTCGATGTCGCCGTCTGCGTGAACGACTGGTGCGTCGACCTCGCAACCGGCGTGCTCGACGCCGCGCGCACGGACGCGCTCCTGCGCGCGTATCAGACCGTTCGGCCGTTCACGCCTGCCGAAGAACATCACTGGAACGACATGCTGCGCGCGGGCGCTTTGCGCTTCTGGGTATCGCGTCTTTATGACTTTTACCGGCCACGAGAAGCCGAAATGCTGAAACCGCACGATCCTGGCCATTTCGAACGCATTCTGCGTGAGCGCATCCAATCTGCGCCCCCTCCCGCTGACGGTAATTAATCAATGCATTTGATCGAAGTCCCCGCAAAAACCGGTTATGTGTGGTTCCGCCAGGGTATCTGGCTGTTTCGCCGGAATCCGCTCGCGTTTCTCACGGTGTTCTTCGCGTATCTGTTCGCCATGACGCTGATTTCGCGGCTGCCCGTGATCGGTCCCGTGCTGCCGCTGCTGCTGATTCCAGGCGTCGCGGTGGGATTCATGGCCGCTTGCCGCAATACCATCGCCAAGCAGCCCGTATGGCCGACCGTGCTCGTCGATGGTTTCCGCTCGTATGGACAGATTGTCGCCCGGCGTCTGCTGGTGCTGGGCGTGGTGTACGTGCTCGCGATGGGTATTGTGTTTGCGCTGTCGGCGCTGGTCGACGGCGGCATTCTGCTCAACCTGATGATCGGCAACGGACCGGCGGGCGATCCGGAAACCGTTGCCGCGAGTTTCAATCCGCTGGCGGTGCTCGTCGCAATGGCCTGTTACATCCCCGTTGCCATGCTGTTCTGGTTCGCACCGATTCTCGTTGCGTGGCACGACGTGCCGCCCGCGAAGGCGCTGTTTTTCAGCTTTGTCGGCTGCTGGCGCAATCGCGGTGCGTTTGTGCTGTATGGCGCGTTGTGGATTGGAGTGGCGCTGGCCGTGTCGTTCGGCCTTAGTGCGCTGATGCAAGTGCTCGGCGTCGGTCAGGAGATGGCGCTCGCCGTACTGATGCCGGCGTCCATTCTCGTCACAACCGCGTTGTACTGCTCGTTTTACGCGACATATCGCGGCTGTTTCGGCTTGCAATCCGAAAATCCCGCCGACGATATTCCCGATTTGTCAGGACCTGCGGCCTGACAATTTTCGACAAAAGACACACCGAAGCGCCGATGACCTTCAAAGTCGCCGGCGCTTTTTCATTTGCTTCGTGCACTAATGATTCGCGTGCAGTATCGTTAGGTATTGTTATTTGCGTAGCGCCCTGACAGCCATGACTTCTTCCCCGCAGATTCCGCTTGAACTCGACGCTCAGCTTTGCTTCGCGCTCTATTCCACATCGCTTGCGATGACAAAAACGTACAAACCGCTTCTGGACAAGGTCGGTCTGACCTATCCGCAATACTTGACGATGCTCGTGTTGTGGGAAAGCGATGCGCTGACCGTCAAGCAGATGGCCGAGCGTTTGAGCCTGGATTCGGCCACCATGACGCCGTTGCTCAAGCGGCTCGAGGCGCAAGGGTTTGTAAAGCGCGTGCGCGGCACGGAAGACGAACGGCAAGTGCATATTCATCTCACGGACGCCGGTCGTACGCTAAAAAAAGCCATCCGCGGCATTCCTGGCGAGATCTATTGCGCGGCGGGGTCCGACGGCGAGCGCCTGGTCAAACTGCGCGACGAACTCATGCGTTTGCGTGCGTCACTGATGGAATATAACGAAGCTTGATGGAATCGATAGAAATTAACAATCGTCGTGGATGCTAATTTAGTTTGCACGCTAATGATTAGCGCGATATATTTATCTCCGTGGTCACTGCACTTCCAAACACCCTTCCGCCGTCAGGCGGGCAACCATTGAACAGGAGAAGGATCATGAGCATTCTTTACACCGCACACGCAACAAGCACGGGTGGCCGCGACGGCCGGGCGGTATCGTCGGACAAGAACCTGGATGTGAAATTGAGTGCGCCGAAGGAACTGGGCGGCGCGGGTGCTGCTGGCACGAACCCGGAACAGCTTTTCGCGGCCGGTTATTCAGCTTGCTTTTTGAGCGCGATGAAGTTTGTGGCCGGCCAGCAAAAGAAAACCATCCCGGCCGACACCACCGTTTCCGCCGATGTTGGCGTAGGCCCGAACGACCAGGGCGGCTTTGCGCTGGACATTGAATTGCGTGTTTCGCTGCCGGGCCTGGACGCGGCCGAAGCGCAAACACTGGTCGATACGGCTCACCAGGTTTGCCCGTACTCGAATGCAACGCGCGGCAACGTGGACGTGCGCGTCAAGCTGGCCTAATTTACGTCAACGAGGGCGAAAGCCCTCGGACGCCGAAACGCAAAATGCAAAAATGCCGGCCATTGGAGCCGGCATTTTTTTGCTTCGATACCGCCGATTTTGACGTATCGAATCCTGCTTGTACTTCATTACGACGGTTGAATTACTGCGCGAGCCACGAAGGATGACGTGCCGATGCGCGACGATCCAGCTTCTTCATGCGGTACTCGAGGTCGTAAATGTCAGTGGCTTCGGCCAGATAAGCGTCGTTACGCTCCTTGTCACGCTGGTCGGCGGATTTCGTCAGGAACAGGAAGAGGCGGCTGAGCAGATACATGGTGAACCTCGCTTGGGTGATATAGGGTAATTACCTAGTTCTTTTACGAAGTATAGGGTAATCCCTAGTCACATGCTAGCGTTCAAAAAGGCCTTTTGACGCAAAAGACTTTTTTACAACACTGGCTCTATGCGAGCGTCTCGTCTTGAACTGCGGCCTGGACGCGGCGCTGATGCTTGAAAAACTCCCAGAGCATGGCTGAGGCGTCCGGACCTTTGGCCGAATGGAATGGCACGGTATCGTCACCACCGCTCCAGGCGTGGCCGAGGCCGCGCACAATGCAACTGCGCACCACGCGCCGCCCGTTTTTCACGTAATCCGTCATTACGCCGTCCGGTTGCGTCTCTTCCCGGCGTTCGCCATTTCGCCACGCGCCGTTGGCATCGATAAAACGGTTCAGGCGCAGGAATTCCGTAGTCAGTTGCTCGGCATTGACCTTCGACACCACCGAATCCAGCTCGCCATGCACGATCACGACCGGCATGCCCGGGTAGCGTGCAACATCGACTGACGCGTCGATCAACGCCACCGGATCTTTACGCGAGCCTCGCCGCATGATGTCCATTGCGTCGATGCCGGAATTGGCGTCGCCGAAAACAACGCCCGAATGCAAGCCCACGGCCGCGAAAACGGATGGATATTTGACCGCAAGCATGGCGGCGAGGCCCGCGCCCGCCGACATCCCGGCGAGGTACACGCGCTCGGGGTCCAGGTCGTACTGCGTGGTGATCTCTCTTACCAGTGAAACCACCGACGCCGCCTCCCCACCACCCGATCCGGCGGATTCCTCATACCAGTGCCAGCAACGGTGAACGTGAGCGGTCTTCGACTGTTCGGGATACAAGACCGCGAATCCATACCGGTCCGCGAGCAAGTTGATCCGTGTTCCCTGCGCGAAATCCTCAGCGGATTGCTGGCAGCCATGCATCATCACCAGTAATGGCATGCGGGCAATCGTGGCGTTGGTCGGCAAATACAACGCATAGGCCAGATGATTCACGAACCGGCCGGCCGCTGGCGGTGCCGAGTGAAACGAACGCGTCCATTTCCCTGCCGCCCATGCAGATGCGCGGGGACGCACCCGTGATTCGCGCACAGCACGCGCTTTGACGGGCGTACGTGGCTTGACCGCGGGCCTTGGGGTGGCTGCCGCAGGCTTTGCCGTCTTGGCGCCGACAGATCGGGCCGCAGTACGCGGCTTGGGGGATCTGGGCGGCGTGAGTTGGGTGGCGACCAGGCGTTTCAAGCCTCGCAGCCATAATTTTGTCAGACTTTTAGGCATCGAATTAGGTCTCGCACACTGGAAATCAGGCCGCTAAACCACTGCGGGAATGACGGATGTTGTGCAGTGCACAATAGCATTTATTCGAGCGCCGTGCGCGCGACACAGAATTTCACTTGTCGCACATTGCGGATACAAAGACGTCGAAAGTGAACAAATTAGGCGACGTTATGCCTCATCCGCTAGTTTTGGGCTATGCATCCAAATAACTTTGAGGCTTGGCTCGCCAGCTATAATGTCTGCTTTTTCCCGCTATGCAGAACAATCTTCATGCCTGACTTGCCACTATCCCTCTGGCTCACCATTACATCGATTGGCAGTGTCGGCGTCATGATCCCGCTCGCGCTTGCGGTGGCCGCCTGGCTCGCGCTCGGTTATCCATGGCGCTACGCCGTGTGCTGGGTCGTGCTGCTCGGCGGCGCAAGCGGGCTCGTGTTTGTCACCAAACTCGCGTTCATGGGCTGGGGTATCGGCGTGCGCGAACTAGACTTCACGGGAATCAGCGGCCACGCCATGATTTCGTCGGCGGTGTTGCCGGTTGCGTTGTTCGTCGCGTGCCTGCCTGGCCGGCAATGGGTCCGCGGGCTCGGCGTCCTGCTCGGCGTGCTGGTGGGAATCGTGGTGGGCGTATCGCGCATTTTGCTGAACGCACATTCGGTGTCCGAAGTGGTCACCGGCTGTGGACTCGGCGCGGCGGCGGCTCTCTTGTTCGTTGCGTATGCATGGCGCGCGGAAGCGGGCAAGTTGTCGCCCGCACCGGTCGTCATCAGCCTCGCGGTCGTCACGGTCGTGCTGCACGGGATTCCCGTTCCTACACAACGCTGGATTACCGACATTGCGCTGCACTTGTCCGGCCGTGAGCAGCCGTTTATCCGGGCGCGCTGGAAAGCAGGCCAATACGACAAGCCAGCGGCGACGCCGATACGACATATCGATGTCCAGTTCGGCAGCCCGAGGCAATCCTGAGATAGCAAATAAATACGTACGAACGCATGTCAGCGTGTAAGAGCCTCCCGTTATAGCCACGAATATATTACGATGCGCTTTCCATTCATTTCGACCTGGCCATCGTGTTCAAACTCAAACATTCGCTGATTGCTGCTGTTTTAGCCGTTTCCACCTTAACTTTGCAGAGCGCGGCCCACGCCGATGAAATCGTCGTCTCCGCGGCCGCGAGCCTGACGAACGCATTCAAGGCCATCGGCGATTCCTACGAGAAGCAACATCCAGGCACCAAGGTCCTGATGAACTTCGGTGCGTCCGACGTGCTGATGCAGCAGATCGTGAAAGGCGCGCCCGCCGATGTCTTCGCCTCCGCCGATCAGAAAGCAATGGACAAAGCCATCCAGGAAAAGGTGATCGTCACCGAATCGCGCCGTGACTTTGCCGCGAATTCGCTCGTGTTGATCGTGCCGAAGGACAGCGCGTTCGCACCGGCCAGCGTGAAGGACCTGACCGAATCCAGCGTGAAGCGCGTGGCTTACGGCGATCCGGCGTCCGTGCCGGTTGGCCGTTACACGGAAGGTGCGCTCAAGGAAGCGGGTGTCTGGGACGCGGTCAGCGCCAAGGGCGTCCTTGCGTCGAACGTGCGCCAAAGCCTGGACTATGTGGCGCGCGGCGAAGTGGACGCGGGCTTCGTGTTCAGTACGGACGCCGCCGTGATGCCGGATCGCGTGAAAGTGGCGCTGACCGTGCCCACGCAAACATCGATCACGTATCCGATCGCCCAGGTTGCGCAAAGCAAGCACGCCGCCGACGCCCAGCAGTTCATTGCATATGTGCTGTCGCCGGAAGGCCAGAAGACGCTCGCGCAATTCGGCTTCAGGCCGCCGGCGAAGTAAAGCCGCATGGATCACGCGTGGATACCGCTGCTGCTGTCGCTGAAAGTGGCCGGATGGGCCACGGCGATCGACGTGGTGCTCGGCGTGGCGGTGGCGTTCGGCCTGTCGCGCTGGCGTTCGTCAGCGCGTGAACTGGTCGATTCGTTGCTGACGCTGCCGCTTGTCATGCCGCCTACCGTGCTGGGTTATTACCTGCTCGTGCTGCTTGGGCGGCGCGGCGTGATTGGCGCGTGGCTCGATAAATTCGATATCCAGTTGGTCTTCACCTGGCAAGGCGCTGTGATCGCGTCCGCGGTGGTTGCGTTTCCGCTCGTGCTGAAGTCGGCGCGCACGGCGTTCGAGACCGTCGATCCACAATTCGAGCGCGCAGCGCGAACGCTCGGTATCGATGAAACCGCCGTGTTCTTTCGCGTCACATTGCCGCTTGCCGCGCGCGGCATTCTGGCTGGCGCGCTGCTCGCGTTCGCCCGGGCGCTCGGCGAGTTTGGCGCCACGCTGATGATCGCAGGAAATCTGCCGGGCAGGACGCAGACCCTTTCGGTTGCGGTCTATGCCGCCGTCCAGGCCGGCGACGACAGCACGGCGAACGTCCTCGTGATCGTGACATCGGTGACGTGTGTGGTCATCCTGCTCGCGGCCGGACGATTGTTGCCGCAGCGCTCGATGGCGTCGGCGCGTTGATCTGGCATAACTCATGACCGCCCTTTCCATCCGCCTGCGCAAGCATTTCATCACGCCCGAGCGCGACTTCCTGCTCGATGTCGCATTCACTTCGACCAGTCAGCGCATTGTGCTGTTCGGGCCGTCGGGCGCGGGAAAAAGTCTGACCTTGCAGGCCATCGCGGGATTGATTCATCCGGACGAAGGCGAGATCGTGCTGAACGGCACCACGCTGCTCGATACAAGCAAGAAGATCGACCTGAGCCCGCAAGCGCGGCGCATTGCGTACCTGTTTCAGGATTACGCGCTGTTTCCGCATCTGAACGTGCGGCAAAACATTGCGTTCGGCCTAAAGCGCGGCTGGTTGAATCCGTCGAAACATCACGCGCATGCCGACGTCGACTATTGGCTGAACGCGTTCGATCTGACCCAGGTCGCACGGCAGTATCCGGGGCAGTTATCGGGCGGACAAAAACAGCGTGTGGCGCTGGCGCGGGCGTTGATTCCCCATCCGCAATTGCTGCTGCTCGACGAGCCGTTCTCCGCACTCGACATGGCCTTGCGCCAGCGCATGCGCCAGGAACTGGCGGATCTGCAAAGCCGTCTCGATATCCCGATGGTCCTCATCACGCACGATCCCGACGATGTCGCCATGTTCGGCGACCAGGTCGTGAGTCTGCGCGAGGGCGTCGTGAAGACTCACGATGAAAACGCGGTGAACAAGAACGACGTCAATCCGTCACGCCGAGAATCACGCTCGACGCCTTGAACGCGGCAACGGCGCTCCGGCCTTCCTCGAGTCCGAGCGTCTCGACGCTTTCGTTGGTGATGATGGCCGTGATCGTGGTCGAGTCATCGAGCGCGAGCGAAACTTCCGCGTTCACCGCGCCGAGCGTCACCTTCGATACCGTGCCCTTCAACTGATTGCGCGCTGAAATGCGGGCCGTGGGCGTGTTCAAGTCGTCGGTCATCAGGATCACCCACGATGCCTTCACCAGCGCAAACGCCTCGCTCCCCTCTTTCAGCCCTAGCGACTCGGTGCTTTCGTGCGTGACAACGGCAACGATCAACTGGCCGCCTGAGAGCGCGAGCTCGATTTCGTCGTTGACCGCGCCACGCTTGATCTGCCTGACCGTGCCGAACAACTGGTTGCGTGCGCTCGTTTTCATGCCGATCCGTCCAATGAGTTGCCAGTCCTCTGCAAAGCCTTCTATCGCCGCGCCCGCACGTTCGAGAAACACGCGATGTTCACGCTCGATAGCGCGATAGGTATCGATCAGTTTTAGCGCCTTTGGCGTGAGCGTCGTCCCCCCGCCGCCTCGGCCGCCCGTCGCGCGCACGACGAGTGCGGCGCCGGCGAGGTTGTTCATGGCGTCGATGGCGTCCCACGCCGCCTTGTAGCTCATGCCAACCGCTTTGGCCGCGCCCGTGATCGAGCCGGTCTGTTGAATGGCCGAGAGCAATGCAATGCGCGCGGCGCCGCCGAGTGTCTCGTTGCCGCTGCGAAACCATACCGCGCCGCCGACCTCGATAGGGTCATGCGGCGTCTCGTGCGTGTCCTGGGTCATGGTCGCGTCAACGCCCGTTGTCAAAGTGCGGCGATTATATTGGATCGCCCGATTTAACCCCGGTTCACTCAGGTCCACTTCAGGTCACTTGATACGCGGCCGTTTTATCTTGCGCAGGATGCGTTCGCCTTCCAGCGCGCGCATCTGCTGGGCCGCGATCGCGAAACCTTTCGCGAGTCCCTTCTGGTAGTCGCCGGCTTCCTCCAAAGCCGCAAGACGTTGCGCAGCGACGGCTGCATCGTTGCCCTCGCCCAGTACGCTTTGCAGATCTCCCAGCGCCTTTCCAACGCCTTTGCGCGTGGGGCGCGTCACCATGGAACGGAAGAATTCGAGCGCGTAACGCAAACGCTTCGCATGGATGCGCACTTTGTGGCGCGTGCGGGCGTCGATGGTGGTCAGGTCCGGCGCACGCTCGATCTTCCGATAATGCTTCGTGATGCGCTTTCGCACATGATCCGCGAGCGTGCGGTCCGCGTGCTCGGGCGGCGCTTCGAGCTCGCTGAACCATTGCACGAACGATAAAGCGAGTGCGGCGTATCGCGGCGAGTTCATTGCGTCCTGCAAGCGCCGGCGGGCGGCCATGCGCTTTGCATCGGCGGCGCGTTGCAGCCGAGACCATGCATCTTTGTGATGCGCGTCATCGGCGGCGGCGTAGGCAGCAAGCGTCGTGTCTGCAAAGACATCCCAGTCGCGGGCATCGGCGAGCAGGTCGCCAAACCATTTCAGGTCCGGCGCTACCTGCGCGTTCCAGGTTTCATCTATCCATTCGGGGAAGAGCTTCAGCGCCGTCTTGAGCCGGCGCTGCGCCACGCGCAACTGATGCACGTGTTCAGCTTCAAATGCGCCGCGCGAAGCGGCGTCGTTGCCGAACCATTGTTCGGCCACCGACTTCCCGATCTCGGCAAAGGCGTCAGTGGTCGTGGCATGCCGCGCCAGCTTCAGCCTGGCGGCCTTTACGGGCTCGCGCGCGGCGGGATCGACGGCATCCGGCAAGATCACAAACGGCAGCGCACGCGCAATCTCATGCGCGAACGCAAACAGCGCTTCTCGTACTTCAGGTGCGGCCGCGAGCGTCAATGTCGCCTGGCTGTTGGCCTTCTTCGTCAAGCTCACGCGGATCGGCCCCGGTGCTTCCCATTCGGTTACCGCCGCCTCGGACGCCTCGCTCAGCATGGCGTCGCTCTGCCCAAGTGAATGCTGCACATCGGCAAGCGCTGCTTCGGATGCAAGCCACGCGCGCAGATCGCGAGAATCGTCTTGTGCGCCGACTGCGGTCTCCATGCGCCGGACGAACGGCCACTCGCGAAGACATGCCGTAAAGACCCTGTGTTCTCCACGCGTTTCTTCATGCACTTCCCAGCCCCGCAAATCGGCTTCAACTTTTTGCGTTCGCAACATGAAGTCCGTGCGCCGGGCGCTTGAAAACAGGCTCAGTCCGGAAAGTGCCTTATCGGGCGGGGAGTTTGAAATGTCATGAGAAATCATCACCAACTCGACAAGTTGCAACATAAGTTCTCCACCATGAACGCGATGTGTGCGGCTGTGCGCGACCTGCTTCATCGCGATGACTCGATAAAGCAGCAAGTCCCAAGCCGCGCTTTCAAATCAGATGAATTTCAAAGCTGTCAAGCGTCATCAAACTGCAATAAAGCGCGTGCAAACATGAACCGCGTCACTGCCAGATGCCACAAAACCGAACACAAGAAGCAACGCCTTTCATCGCCGAATAGCACCGAAGCCACGCCAACCTCTCCGCTACACGCGCAGCCTTCCAGCACAAAGGACGTTACATGCCTGACTTGACCCTTCCCGATACCGAAACACAAGGGCGCACGCTCGGACGACGGCTGAGCATGCCGCTGTTCCTGATCGTGATTGCCGGCGGCATCATCTATTGCGTCACGCATCTGCTGCACGACCTCGAAGCGGTACCCCAGTCGTCGATACTGCCTTACGTTTTGCTTGGCATTGCGTTAATGATCGCGCTGGGTTTCGAATTCGTAAATGGTTTTCACGATACCGCCAATGCCGTCGCCACAGTGATCTATACCCACTCGCTCGCGCCAAATCTCGCGGTCGTCTGGTCGGGCGCGTGGAACTTCCTGGGCGTGCTGGTTTCGAGCGGCGCGGTCGCGTTCGGCATCCTGCAGTTGCTGCCGGTGGAACTGATTTTGGGCGTGGGGACATCGCAAGGCTTCGCGATGGTGTTCGCGCTCCTGATCGCCGCGATCATCTGGAACCTCGGAACGTGGGCGCTGGGTATTCCGTCGTCGAGTTCGCATACGCTGATTGGGTCGGTGATCGGTGTCGGGCTGATGAACCAGATGCTGCACGGGACATCGGGCACATCGGGCGTCGACTGGAACCAGGCCGTGGCGGTCGGGAAGTCGCTGCTGTTTTCGCCGCTGGTCGGCTTTCTGCTGGCGGGCCTGCTGCTCTACGTGATGAAGCTCGTCGTGCGCGTGCCCGCGCTCTATAAGGAGCCGAAGAAGAACACGCCGCCGCCCTTCTGGATTCGATGCCTGCTGATCCTCACCTGCACGGGCGTCTCGTTCGCGCACGGTTCCAATGACGGTCAGAAGGGCATGGGCCTCATCATGCTTATCCTGATCGGCACCGTGCCCACCGCCTACGCGCTGAACAAGGCCGTGACGCCCGCCGAGACGCAGACCTTCCTGTCGGTCGGCCATCACGCATCCGAAGTGCTTGGCAAATACGCGAACGGCGCCGCGCCGATCGCCGATCCCCGCGCCGCAGTCGAGCACTACGTGCAAACCAAGAAGGTGGAGCCGAACACGGTGATTGCGTTGAAACAGCTCACCGATACCATCGACGGACAAGTCGGTTCGTCCGACTCGATGGCGAGCGTGCCGCAAAACATCGTGAACAACGTGCGCAACAACATGTATGTGAGTTCCGAAGCGCTGCGCCTGATGGACAAGCAGCATGATCCTGCCTTCGCGCCCGAAGACGCCGCCGTGCTCAAGAACTACAAAGGCCAGCTCGACCATTCCACGAAGTTCATCCCGACGTGGGTCAAGGTCGCCGTGGCGGTCGCGCTTGGACTCGGTACGATGGTCGGCTGGAAACGCATTGTGGTGACGGTTGGCGAGCGCATCGGCAAGACGCATCTGACGTATGGGCAAGGCGCTTCGGCGGAACTGGTCGCCATGGTGACCATCGGCGCCGCCGATGTGTACGGCCTTCCGGTCAGCACCACGCACGTGTTGTCGTCGGGCGTGGCGGGCACGATGGCCGCGAACGGTTCCGGGCTGCAATGGAAGACCGTGCGCAGCCTCGCGCTTGCGTGGGTGTTGACGTTGCCGGTTTCCATCGCGTTGGCGGCGGGCCTCTTCTGGGTTTTCCGCGGCTTGTTCTAACCAACCGTTTTTAACCCGTCTCGATGCTTCCGGCGGCGGTTGCCTCAAACCGCCGCCGCGCTTGCAAAATTTCCCGATCGCCGACAGGCTTTTGTTTGTGATCCAGTCATGTCGCAGTCGCAGCCCATACCCATCAAGCGCGCACGCTTATGGCACAGCACTTGCTCAAGCCATAGGGCAATCGCGAGGGTATCGGCGATGCAGGACACGACAGATTCATCATTCGCCGATATTCACGCCGCCCCACACGCGGCATCGCCATTCACTCTTCAGCAGATGTCAATAATTAAGGAGAAGTGGAATGACTATCGGAACAATCTTGCTCGTAGTGTTGATCCTGTTGCTGCTTGGCGCTTTCCCGTCGTGGCCGCACAGCCGCAGTTGGGGTTACGGCCCAAGCGGGATTCTCGGCGTGGTGCTGATCATCGTGATCGTGCTGCTGCTCATGGGCCGGCTATAAGTCGCCATAAGTCATTGGTCGAGTGAACATCGCCCGTCAGCAGGGAGACATGCCTGCTGACGGGCGTTTTACTTTGTCCCGCCGGACGCATCGATAACCTTCATCCAGGAGTACGGAATTCATGGACCTCCATCTCAAAGGCAAACTCGCGCTTGTCTCGGGATCGACAAAGGGCATTGGCCTCGCGATCGCCACGGGCCTTGCACGCGAAGGCGCGCATGTGATCGTGAACGGGCGCAAGCAGGCGTCTGTGGACGACGCCATAGCCAAGCTTCGCGACGCTGTGCCCGATGCAAACGTCGAAGGTTTTGCCGGCGATCTCGCCGATGCTTCGCAAGTCGAGGCGCTGGTCAAGAAGTATCCGGACGTCGATGTGCTCGTGAACAACCTGGGCATTTTCGATCCCAAGCCGTTCGCGGATATTCCGGACGAAGACTGGCAACGCTTCTTCGATACCAACGTCATGTCCGGCGTGCGCCTTTCGCGCGCGTATTTGCCGAAGATGAAAGCGAAGAACTGGGGCCGTGTGGTGTTCATCAGCAGCGAGAGCGGCATCCAGATTCCCGTGGAAATGATCCACTACGGCGTGACGAAGACGGCGCAACTGGGGTTGTCGCGCGGGCTTGCCGAGGATTGCGCGGGCACCGGCGTTACCGTGAATGCTGTGCTGCCGGGGCCGACGCATTCGGACGGCCTGGACGAGATGGCCGCCAAGGGCATGGGCGACAAGACGTTCGAGGAGTTCGAGAAAGGCTTCTTCGAGACAGAACGGCCGAGTTCGCTGATCAAGCGATTTGCGACGACTGAAGAAGTCGCGAACATGGTCGTGTATGTGTGTTCTGAAGCGTCGTCCGCGACAAACGGCGCGGCATTGCGCGTGGACGGCGGCGTGGTGCGTTCGGCGTTCTGACTTTTTTAGTCACCCGAACCAATCAACCGCCCCAATCACACGCGAAGCACGCGTCCATCCGGCCCGATCAGCGGCGGCAGCTTGGGCAATGAATCAGGCGACTTCGGTGCGGCTTTGGCGCGGCCGGCGCTCGATCCGCCTGCGGAAGGCGCGACCGTCAAGGCCGGCGCAGGCGCTGTGGTTCTGTCGGCGACTTGCTTGACGGCAGGTCCGCTCTTGCGCTTTTTCTTTGCCTGAGCGGACACGACGGGCCGTGTCTTGTTCTTGGTCGCATGCAGTTGCGATTCAGGCGGATTCCAGACTTCGATATAACGCTCGGCAGCCGCCGCGCCTGCAGACCCCAAGCTCATGGAACCTGCCACCAAGGCAAGCGCGACCGTCGAAGAAAGGGCGGATAAAACAGGTCTCACAGCAAACGCTCCAGATAATTCAGTGTCCACCAGCGCGCGAAAGTATAGCGTCGAGCGAGCGCTGCGATGTGTCGAGTTCAAGCAAGGCAATGTCCAGCCGTTGCAGCACCAGCGCAACCGTGTTGCCGCCCGTGCCGAGCTCCGGCTCGACGCGTGTTGCGTCAAACGCCGCCGATACCGCGCGCGTTGCCTGCACATAGCGGGCGAGCGCGGCAGCCTCGGCAGAAGAATGGGATTGAGGACGGTTCATTTCGTGTCCATGCAAAGAGCATCAACCTGTATGAATATACAGTAATGCCGGGCGTGAGAAAAGTATTCGTGCGCTGGGACAAAGTCTGCGCGTAAACCCGCCGCATTTAAGTTGCGCTTAATAGTCCGAAGGCACATTTCAAAACGATAGCTTTCAATTCAGCCAGAAACTGGCCACATTTTCACCGGGGCTTTCACGCGAGGATACGCCATGGCCGCCAGCGCATCGTTTCAGAACATCAAGTCGACGATGAAAACCGAGCACGCATTGCCGTTGCATCAGTGTCGCCTTTCCGAAGCCGTGGAACGGCCTTGGGGCAAGGCTTATCGAATGGTTGAATGGGCGCGTAAAAGCGATCCATGCAGCCAGTTGAGCGTGGTGCCGGCGGAATTCACGACCTCAGAGATCGCAGAAGTGCTTCGCGCCCACATTGCGGGCCGCCGCTACGGTCCGACCGACTCGGACAGCAGCGTCTGATCGTTACGGAAGAACAAGCGAAGCCTCGAATAACGCTTGATTTAGTCCACAAATGGACTAATATACAATTCAAGTTCAAATTGAGACTTCCGCCATGCCTCGCGTTCAACGCGTTCCACGTCCGGCACCCGCGCCGCAGCCTACCCTTGCCGATATGTCCGCAGCCGGGCTGCGCGCGTTTTTCAACATCGCGAACGACTGGACCCTTTCCGCCGATGAGCAGATTGTCCTGCTCGGTTCCCCCGGCCGTTCCACGTTCTTCAAATGGAAATCGGCGCCCGAGACTGCGCGCCTTGGCCGCGATACGCTTGAGCGGCTTTCGTTGATTCTCGGCATCTATAAGGCGCTTCAAATCCTGCTGCCCCAACCCGAAGCTGCCGATGGCTGGATCAAGCGCGCGAATACCGCGCCGCCGTTCGGCGGCCGGCGCGCGCTCGACCGCATGCTTGCGGGCAACGTGAGCGATCTCGTGGCGGTCCGGCAATATCTCGATGCAATGCGAGGCGGCTGGGCGTGAGCGATCTATCCAGTTTGCCAGAGGCCGAAAACGACTGGCGTGCTCGCTGGCCGCACGCTGAACTCGACTGGTCACCGGCGTATCGCGTGATTCCGACGCGTTTTCCGGCCGTCAATCTGTTCGACCGCGTGGCTTCGCCGCAGGATTTCGAGGCGCTTTATGCGCTCGAAGCCATGACCAACGACCGCTTGCGCACCGAAGTGGGCGAACTCGACCTGGTGTCCCTTGATGAACGTCGATTCGGCGCGGGTTATGGCCCGATCATGGCCGCGTTCACGCATTTGAATCCGAACGGCAGCCGCTTTTCCGATGGCAGATACGGCGTGTTCTATTGCGCCCGCGAAAGGCGCACGGCTATAGAAGAAACGCGATATCACTCCGCGCTGTTTCTCGCTCACACGCAACAGGCGCCGCTGCGCCAGCAGATGCGGCTTTACACGGTATCGGCAGAGGGTGAAGTGCTTGATCTGCGCGACGGACGCCTGCAGCAAAGCGCGCTTGATCCGGAGATTCTTTCGCCTTCGGACTACGCCGCCGGCCAGGCGCTCGGACGCGCTGCGCGGGCGGCAGGCGCGCGCGGAATCGCGTATCCATCGGTACGGGACAAGGGTGGCGAATGCCTGGCGGCGTTCCGCACGACGCTGCTGCGCGACTGCCACCATGCCGCGTATCTGGAATACGAATGGAACGGCGAAACCGTCAGCAACGTGTACGAAATGAGCAAGGTCGGCTAGCCTCGAAACCGATCAGCCGATGGCAACCGCCGTCGGCGACCGAACGCGCGCAATTTTCTTGGTCGCCGGGCGCGAGGCTTTCGACGCCACTTTTGGCGACACGGCCTTGACCGCCGCCAGCGCTTCCGCCTTGACGTCCTTGCCGGAATTCTTCAACGCCGCGGCCTTCGCTTTCTGGCTGGACTTGGCAAGCAGCCGCGCCAGGCTCGGGTCCGCGGCACTCGCCTTGCCGCTTCGGGCGCGGGCCGCTTCACGCGCGCGG
Organism: Caballeronia sordidicola; assembly: GCF_001544455.2. Lineage (GTDB taxonomy): Bacteria > Pseudomonadota > Gammaproteobacteria > Burkholderiales > Burkholderiaceae > Caballeronia > Caballeronia sordidicola. Next base: position 61,259 of record NZ_FCOC02000004.1, on the reverse strand, counting down.
CGTTTCGCGTCGCGTTCCAGGAAAATGGCGAGCGCGGCTTCATCGGACTTGAGGCCCGAACGGCGCGCCGATGGCAGTTCGTCGGCGAGTTGACCTGCTTCGAATGCCTCGATCACTGCCGGATGCACATAACATTTGCGGCACACCGCCGGCGTATTGCGCAATATCTTCGATACCTCCTTGATCGTCCCCACTACATGCTTGCGCGCCTCCGTGACGGTTTCCCACGCGAGCTTGCGCAGCGCGGCGAGCGCGAATACGCTGCCCGCCCATGTCCTGTAATCCTTCGCCGTGAAATCGGCGCCCGTGATTTCGTGGAGATAGTCGTTGATATCGGAGGAACTGATGGCGTGGCGCTGACCGTCGGCATCGAGATACTGGAAGAGTTCGTGGCCCGGCAAGTCCATGCATCGCTTCACGATCTTTGCAATGCGCGGATCGCTCACCGATACATCGTGTTCAATCCCGCTCTTGCCGCGAAACTGAAAGCGCAGCGTGCCCGATTTGACGCTCAGGTGCTTCTTGCGCAGCGTCGTGAGACCGTAGGATTTGTTGTCCCGCGCGTATTCCTCGCTGCCAATGCGAACCAGCGTGGTGTCCAGCAGCCTGACAACGGTGGCGAGAACCTTGTTGCGCGGCATGCCTTGCAGGTCAAGGTCACGCGCAACGCGGGCGCGCAGCTTCGGCAGGACGGCGCTGAAGGCGAGCATGCGCTCGTACTTGGTGGCGTCGCGCGTTTCGCGCCAGTGCGGATGGTATCGATACTGCTTGCGGCCCCGCGCATCGCGACCGGTCGCTTGCAAGTGTCCGCGTGCGTCCGGGCAGATCCAGACATTCGTGTAGGCAGGCGGAATGGCCAGCGCGTTGATGCGCTTGATATCGGCTTCGTCGGAAAGCTGTTTGCCTTGAGTGTTGAAAAAGACGAACGCGCCATTTTTCCATTCGCGCGTGTAGCCGGCGCGGGAATCATCGACGTAGCGCAAACCCGGCGGCAGATCTTCCGGGCAACCTTTGATGTCGGTGACTGAATCGTTGACTGTTTCGCTGACTGAGGGGGACGGCATGAGTACTGGCCTCGCAAGGAATCCGCCCGTCGGGCAGTTTGGGAGGACACAGCAAGGCTGATGCCGGGTGCGGTTTCGTTACCGCTCTCGCGCATGGAATGCTAACGAAAATCCTCGGCCATCGAACCGGCGCCTTTGGCCCAACCCTGCTTCACCGACCATCTCTGGGCCGTTCCGGCCTCTACGATCGTCAAGCGGCCTTCGTCCGTATACGCCCCGGTATCGATAAAAATCTGCGCCCCGATCTGCTTGATTGCCTTGACCGGCGTATGCCCGCAATAGGTCGGCGACAACCCGCGCTGCATCGAGGGCTTTCCCGTTCCGAGCGCGAGCGACCTTCCCCACAGCAATTGCTGGCGGACATCGTCGGGAAAATACGCGACTTCAAGGTCGGCGTCGCTGCCGAAAAACTCGGCGTGCAACACGTTGAAACGCGACGCGCCATCGCCCACTATGCGCACCAGCGGCACGCTCGCCAGCTTTCCGGCCAAGCGCTGCAACTGTTCGTCGGTCAGGTTGGAGGCCCACGCGCCGCCAATCGAATACCAGACATGGCGCTTCATGCGCCCTTCGGCTACCGCGCACAGCGCATCTTCGTGGTTGCCGAGCACCGGGTAGAACCAGGGCTGATCCAGCAGATCCAGCGCGGCAAGCGAGTCGCTGCCGCGGTCAACCAGATCGCCAACGGAAAAAAGCCGGTCTCGCGAGCCATCGAAACCAATTTCATTGAGCAGGTAACGCAACGCGTCGACGCAACCATGCAGGTCGCCCACCACGAGGTCGCGCCCAAGTTTGTTTGCGGGATGCCAGCAAACGACAGGATAAGTAGCAGCAGTCATAGCCCAATCTTCTTCATGCACGGCGCACAAGCGCGCCCTATCTCGAAACGGAACAGTCTCTCATATTCTGAAACCCGCGCCGACGATACGCAATCGTTGCGCTGCAGCCCGGCAAAAATTGCTGTGCCGCAGCGCACAAACCCGCATTTAATACGCGGATTTATTGAATTCACTGCGGTGTTGCGCGCAATTTGGCGACCTGGTCCGGGCTCGTAGCCGATTGAGGATTACCAAAGGTCTTCGTTACATAATTACTGATGGCGGCAATCTGCTCGTCATTGAGTTGATCGGCGAAGGACGGCATGAAGACATTCGCGGTTTTCGTCTCGCGATTCACGCCGTGCAGCATGACCATGGTCAGGTTGTTCGCCGCCGACGCGCCGACCACGCTGTTATGAATCAGCGATGGATACGCGCCCGCCGCACCGCCGCCACGGCCCTCACCGGTCCAGCTATGGCACGTCGCGCAGTTGGCGATGAACAACTGCGCGCCATTCACGCCGCTCACCTGGGTTCCGCGCATCGCGATCACGTCCTGGCTGGTCGGCTTGCCGAAGGAATCGCGCGGACGTGTGTCCCCGCTGTTTTTGGGCGGCACGGTGCGCAAATAGGCGACCATGGAACGCAGGTCCTCCGGCGTCATGTATTGCGTACTGTTCTGGATGACATCGGCCATGGGACCGGCTGCATTCGCGCGGCCATGCACCGCGCCGGTGGCGAGATATTGCGTGAGTTCGGCGTCGCTCCAGTTGCCCACGCCCGCATTCTTGTCCGGCGTGAGGTTGTATGCATGCCAGCCCGACAGCTCCGCGCCGCTGAATCGTTCGCTGGTCTTGAGGCCCTGCGTCAAATTACGCGGCGTGTGGCATTCCTCGCAATGCGCCAGACCCTCGACCAGATAAGCCCCGCGATTCCACTCGGCGCTGTTCTTGGTATCCGGCACAAAACGGCCTTCCTTGAAATTGAACATGTTCCAGAACACCATCAGCCAGCGCTGGTTGAACGGGAACGACATCTGGTTGCGCGGCGGCGTGTAATGGATCGGCTCGAGCGTGTTGAGGTAGGCGCGGATCGCCAGTACGTCGCCGTCGGTGACCAGGGTGTAATCCGCGTATGGAAACGCTGGGTACAAGCGCTCGCCGCCCTTGCCGATACCCTCGTGCATCGCGCGCAGGAAATCGCCGTCAGTCCATCTGCCAATGCCGGTATCGGGATCGCTCGTGATGTTGGGCGTGTAGATGGTCCCGAACGGCGTGCTGATAGGCAGGCCGCCAGCGAAGGGACGGGCTTTGTCGGCGGTATGGCACGCAATGCAATCGCCCGCGCGCGCGAGATATTCGCCGCGCTTGATCAGGGCGGCGCCGGCCTGATCGTCGCTGGCTTTTGCCGCAGTTGCGGCCGTCGTTCTGGCCGTTTCGGCACCGTTTTTTGCCCCGGCGGCCGTTTGTGCCTGCGCGGGTTGTACCAGCGCGTGGACGCTCGCAGCGCCTACTATGGCAAGTGCTAGCACGGCGAGCGCGCCGCGAAGGCGTGTTCTGAATCTGCGCGCGTCGCGGTGTTCGTGGTTCTTCATCGTGGCTCTCCGTCGGCGCGCAATCAAAGTTCTTTCTTCAGTTTGTCGGCGAGACGCAGCGACAACGCGGACAGCGTCAGCGTGCAATTCACCGATGCCGCCGTCGGCATCACCGCACTGCCTGCCACAAAAAGATTGGGGTGGTCATGCGTGCGGCATTCGGTATCGACTACGGAATCCTTCGGGTCGGCGCCCATGATGGCCGTGCCCATGATGTGATTGTTCGGGGCGAATTTATCGTCGAAGGTAATCTCCGTGCCGCCGAACAACTCCGCGATGCGCGCGTAATGCGTGCGTGTGTCCGCGGCGCTTTTCTTCACGTAGTCGTTGATGGAGTAATAGATCTCGGGCTGCGGAATGCCGAGCGAATCCTTGTGGTCGGACGAAGGCAGCACGCGGTTGCGGGGTTCGGCCAGATGCTCGTGGAAACTGTTGATGTTCATGGTGCGCGCGGCGCGGTCGCGAATCTGGCGATCGAGTTCGGCGCCGCTCAATCCCTTAGCAATCAGGTCGGCGGTGATCGCCATGGTCGCCACGCCGTTCGATAAATGCAGCTTCTTCGCTGCATACTCGGAGCGAAAGGCGCCATCGCGAAAATTGACGATGGACGTCATTTCCATCGGCCCGCGTCCGGGCCATACGGTTTCGTTGGCAAGGAACGTCACGCCGGTGCCGGGATGATCCATCAGGTTGCGGCCGACCTGATCCGAACTATTGCCAATCCCGCTTTTGAACCTGTCCGATACCGACTGCAACATCAGCTTCGGTGTCTCGATGCCGTTCGCCGCCAGCACGAACAACTTGCCCGTGACGCGCGTGCTGTTGCCGTTCGGATCTTTATAGTGGACAGCGGTGATCAGGCCTTTGTCGTCGGCTTCGATCTTGTAAACCACTGCTTGCGGGATCAGCCTGGCGCCCGCGCGTTCGGCCTTCTCGGCATGCGTGACGCCGTTATACATGGCCGCAATCGGGCAGATGGGCATGCAATTGTTATTGCCGCAACACGTCGGGCGCGAATCGTAAGGGCGGCTGTTGCGCGCAACGGGTTCCGGCACGACATGGAACGAATCGGCGTTGAGGACATCGGAGAAACGCTGGTCCATGTAGGAAAGCGGCAGCATGTCCATGGGATACGGTTTCGAGCGCGGCGAACCGAGATCGACATTGCTGCCCGGACCCGATACACCCAGTTGCACTTCCGCCGCCTGATACCACGGCTCGAGCGTCTCGTACGAAATCGGCCAGTCGCGGCCCACGCCGTAAAGCGTCCTGATCTTGAAATCGGCGGGAAGCAAACGCCACGCGGCCGCCGCCCAGTGCCATGTCGTGCCGCCCACGAGCCGCAGGTATTGCGACGCGTACGGGTACTCGCCCTTCTGAATCAAGTACTTGTTCTCGGGCGAATACTGCGGATGCGGCGCGTAAGGCGTGGAAGGATACGGCGTTGCGAAATCCGATTTCGCGGGCGAGTTGCGGAAGTTCTCGACGATCTGCCAGCGCGCAATGCGCGGCCCGGCTTCGAGCAGGATCACGGATGCGCCCGCGCTCGCGAGCTGATGGGCGAGCAAGCCGCCCGCGACACCGGATCCGACGACCACGACATCGGCCGAATTCGAATTTGCCATGTGTATTGTCCTGTGAGGTACTGCTTATAGGCTTCGGTCGCGCATTCAGATGGCGCGCCGGCTTGATTCTTCCAGGCTCGGGGTCAGGCGGCCTTGGGTGCGCCAACGGCCGGCGGTTTCTGCGTCCAGTAAAACGGCACATCGCGGCAATATGACGGGATGGTCAGCACGTCGCTCACAGGGTCGAACATCAACGCACGTTCATACGCGACCACGCTCACGCGCGGCGCATCGCCGACGAGCCCGAGATACCACGCGCGCAATGTCGCCGTGACCGTGCTGGCGAGTTTGGGCGTGTCCATCTTGAGTGCTTGCGTGACCGTATCCGACGGCACGCCGCCATGCGCCTCGAGCCACTGGTTGAGCGCGCTCACGTTCGCGACGAACTCGCTGTCCGCTTTCGATAACGCGTCATAGACCCGCTGCGCCACTGCTAGATCGAACGTCGTGCGGCCGGTGAGTTTGCGCGAGAGCAGAAGAAAGCCTTCGAGGCCGGCCGGTGGGGTATCGGCGAAAGCCTGCGTGAAGAAGGACGGAAATCCCATGCCCGCCGACGTGAACGCGAGCGCGGCCGCCGACGCGCATGCGCCGAGCACGAAGCGCCTGCGCGCAGCCGAATGCCCAACCGAACCGGCGGCAGTCAAGGAATGCTGAAGCTTTGTCATTGGTTAGAAGTCTCGATTCGCGTTTTGCAGAAGGCGAAGATCGACACGGTCTGTAGGACACGGGTTGTCGATATCTTTGGAAATGGTTGGCTAAAGCCCGCGTGAAGGAGCGCGCACGTGACAACTGCGAGTTGCACTGAAAGCCCATTGGAATTTGAAAGCTGCGCGCGCAATAATCGCGGCGCAACAGCTTAAGCAGCGTTATGGTTACTGACACCCCGACTGCCAGGACCGCTATTACCAGGCCACGATAAAAATGAATCTCATGCTTCCCAACGTAGTTCGATATCGCCCGAGGGCAGTCATTGCTCTGGTCATTGGTGCCGTTGTCGCAATTTTGGTTCCTCATGAATTACGTCTGCTCGTGCGTGGCCTGATTGGATGGGATACCGCAGTATGGCTTTATCTCGTGCTGATCTGGATTCAGATGTGGAGAGCGCATCAGGACGAAGTGCAAAAGCTCGCCGCGCGCGAGGATGAAAATGCCGGCATGGTATTGCTGATTGTCAGTCTTGCCGCCATGGCGAGCATTGTCGCGATTGTCGCGGAGCTGGCCGCCGCCAAGAACATGGGATTTCGCAGCGCCTTCCCCAACTACCTGCTGACTGGCATCACAATGTTCGGCGCATGGTTCCTGATCCCGACCATGTTCACTCTTCATTACGCCCGTCATTACTATCAGTCGCAGGAAGAGACCTCACTGAAATTCCCCGACGCTCACCTCAAGCCCGGCTATTGGGATTTCCTTTATTTCTCGTTCACCATCGCGGTGGCGTCGCAGACTTCGGATGTGGTGCTGCGTTCCACGGAAGTCAGGCGAACCGCATTGGCGCAATCGGTGTTGTCGTTTTTCTTTAATGCGGCTGTGCTCGGTTTGTGCGTCAATACCGCCGCGGGATTATTAGGTTCTTAGAGCATCAAGCAATAATTGCTGTAAGCGGATAATTCCGGTCTTATTTTCCGGAGCAAATAAAGCTGACGAATACGATGTTTCGTACATCGAATGTACAACGGTAGTTTCATATAACCATTCTCAAAACCGCCGTGTAAAAACGCCTTCTTCTACGAGTGCTTTTTTACACGACGTCAAAAGTCTGTCTTCTTCCGAGCGTAACGTCGTGCTTCAAGTGTGGCGTGGCTATCGCTTTCCCGCAGTTTCGCCAAAAAGTATGCTGCATGGCACAACGCTTGCTCTAAACAAATCCGCATCCCCTCTTCCCCCGATAAAAGCACCGGACGCGTGCGCCGCCTATCAATTGGCTGAGCGCCACCCATCGCTTTTCATCTTTCAAACGCCAGGAGTCAGCTTTGTCTTTGAACGTATTGCTTGTCGCTTCCGAGGCCGTGCCGCTTGCCAAAACTGGCGGCCTGGGTGACATGGTCAGCGCATACGCCGCGGCGTTGCGTGAAGCGGGAGTCGATGCCGCAATACTTCTGCCGGCGTATCCGAACGCATTGGCGATGGTCGAGGGATTGCAGAAGGTGGCTTTGATGACGGGCCTTCCGGGCGGTGATGGCGCGCTGTATCGCGGCCGCATGCCGGATACGGGCGTACCTGTGATCCTGCTGCGCATGGATCATTTATATGCGCGCGACGGGCTTTATCAGGATTCAAAGGGACGCGACTACGAAGACAACGCGATCCGGTTCGCATCGCTTTCAGCGGCCGCCGTTCGCCTGGCCGAAGGCGTTCGCGGTTTTAAAAAGCCGGACATCGTGCATGCGCATGACTGGCATTCCGGCCTCACGCCGCTTTTAATGAAGCATGCGGGCGTGCACGCAAAAAGCGTTTTCACGATCCACAATCTGGCGTTCCAGGGCAACTATTCGCTCTCGCTTGGTGCAGCGCTCGGCGTGCCGGCGGAGTGGCTTGTTCCGGCATTGACGGAACCAAAGAGCATCGAATTTTATGGCGCGTTGAGTCTGATGAAAGCGGGCATTGTCCACGCCGATCATGTCGCGACCGTCAGCGAAACTTACGCACGTGAAATCCTCACGCCGCGTTTCGGGCACCTGATGGAAGGCGTGCTGCAATGCTACGCGGACAAACTCTCGGGAATCATCAACGGGATCGACGTTAGCGCGTGGGATCCAATGACCGACTCGCAGATCGCACGCAATTATTGTTTCGACGACATGCGCGGCAAGCACGCCTGCAAACGCGAACTGCAACAAATGTTTGGCCTTCCGGTGGACCCGTTCGCGCCGGTGATTGCGATAGGCAGCCGGATGACATCGCAGAAAATGGCCGATGTCGCCATCGACGCCATTCCCGCGCTGCTCGAACAGCATCCGCGTTTGCAGATCGCGGTGATCGGCAAAGGCGAAGCGCATATTGAAACGGCGTTTCAGCGGCTGGCGCAAACCTGGCCGGATCGCATTGGCGTGCATATTGGTTACGACGAACGCCGTGCGCATGTGCTGCATTCGGGCGCCGATATCCTGTTGCACGGCAGCCGTTTCGAACCCTGCGGTCTGACCCAGATCTATGCAATGCGTTATGGCACCTTGCCGGTGGCATCGCGCGTGGGCGGACTGGCGGACACCATCGTGGATGCGGCCGAAGCCTCGGCGCTGCAAGAAGGTTTTCAGTCTTCGCCGGTTGAAAGCCTGGGCAGCTTCGAGGGCGCAACGTCGTCGCGGCCGGCGACCGGTTTTCTCTTCGATGGCGAGCAGACCCACGACATGGTTGCCGCCGTCACGCGCGCCATTCATGCGTTCGTGCGCCCGCAGCAATGGCGCACGCTCCAGCGCAATGCGATGGCCCGCGACTACGGCTGGAGCCATGCCGTAGCCAAATACATCCACCTCTACGCGGGTCTCACCGACGCGCGTCCGGCCAAGGCGCCGCTGCGTACGCGCCGCGTGCCGGTTCACGCGCCAGCAGTATCCGGCATCGCCGCAATGGCAGCGCCCGCCGCCGATCGCCGTACGGCGGAGCAGGCGCAATTCGTCGCGCGCAGCGCCTGAACGCGGTCACTTCGCGCCGTTCAATGGTACGGTTATGACGTTGGCAGTTCGCCACGCTGATTCAAGCGCGGCGAACTGCTGTCGTCCCGACAGAGATTGAAGTCGACCTGACAGGCGCGCCAGCCATGTTCCATCGGTGCGTCGTTCAAACTCGCCGGGCCATGACACCGAAGTCGAACTCAAAACGCAAAAAGGCGCGGCACGCTACGTGCTGTAATTCACTGGCGACCCTGGCGCCGCACCGAACGCTCGTATCGTGCATGACAGGTTCATGAAGATACGTACCGCACGCGTCACCCCGGAACTGGTGCTTTGAAGACTGTCTGAGGCCCGTCTGCCGTAACCGTTCTTGCGGTTGGTTTATCGCCTGGTTGAGCGCGATCGCGTTTTCCCGCATCCACGCCATAGCAGGACGAACTGGAAAAGACGACCGATGGAACACCATCAAATGCTTCAAGCGTATGCGCCACGAATCTATTTCATCGACCCGCTTCTTGTCGGACCATTGTCAGCGTGGCCCGCGCAATTCGAACACGCCGCGGCACTGGGCTTCGATCACATCCTGATCGGCGCGCCCTTTCTGCCGGGCAAGAACGGTCACCGGCAAGCCGTGGCCGATCATCACAAGCTGCATCCCGCTTTCGAATCCGGTCTGTCCGCCAGCGAAGGACTGCGTCTGCTCGCCGACCAGGCTTCGCAACATGGACTCACCCTGCTTGTGGACATCAACCTCGACCGCGTCAGCGCCGAAGGCGGCCTGTTCCAGGACAACCGGCACTGGTTTCATCCGTTCGAGGCGGCGGAAGCGCGGCTCGATCCACGTACCGCACCGCATGAAGAAAGTGTCGCGCACGCGAATTTCGCCGATGGCGAAGCGGCACATGCGCTCACCGAATGGTGGGCGCGTGAATTGATGCTGATTGCCGACGCCGGGATTGGCGGCTTTCGCTTCGAAGCGCCGCACAAGGTGCCGGCGCATGTGTGGCGGCGTCTGGGCGCGGCCGTGCGCGAACGTCATCCGCAAACGAAATGGCTTGCGTGGACGGTCGGCATCAGCCGTCACGATCTGGCGGGTCTCGCCGATGCCGGTTTCGACTCGGTGTTTTCATCGGCGAGATGGTGGGACTTTCAGAGCAACTGGCTCTTCGATGAACACGCGGCGTTGTTCCGCATCGCGCCGCCGATTGCGTTCCCTGAAGAACCGTATGGCACGCGACTGCTTCATGACCTGCCGGACACGAGCGATTCGTCGCTGGTGGAGCGCGCTTACCGGCGCGCGTTATACACGGCTGCCGGCATGGGCACCGGCGTGCTCGTGCCCATGGGATTTGAATACGGCGTCACGCAGCCGCTCGCGTACAACCACGGCAGCGCGGAAGAATTCAAGCGTGCGAGAGACGGCGCGCGCTTCAACGTGTCGGCGGAAGTGGCGCACGCGAACGCGCTGCAACGCAATTCGGCGGCGCTCGCGAGCACTGGGGAACTGCGCACGCTGACCGGTCCCGGCACGCCCTACGCGGCAATCCTGCGCGGCAGCGGCCCGGATTTGCGCACGGCGAGCGAAGCCGCGCTGATCGTCATCAACGCCGATCTCACCACGCCGGTTTATATCGATACACGTCATTTGCTGGATGGCGCGCCGGGCAACTTCACGCGTTTTCGCGAGATCGATGAAGACACGTCGGGCACGCCGCTACCGTTGAAACCTTTCCTGCTGCAGCCGGGCGAAGTCCGCTTGCTGCGCGGCGCGTCCGAGGCGCCTATTCTGCTTGCGCAACCGCAAGTCAAGCGAGGCGCGAAATCCGCCGATAAAAAATCGGTCAACGAAGCGCTGCTGGCGCCGCGAGTGATGATCGAAAGCGTGACGCCGTCGGTCGATCACGGGCGCTTTCCGGCAAAGCGGATCGTGGGTGAAGCGGTGGAAATCACGGCTGCAATCTTCGCGGAAGGCCATGACAAGATCGCCGCCGCCGTGCAATGGCGCGCCGCCGACGAAACCGACTGGCACGAAGCGAAGATGGTTCCGGTGATTCCGCTTGGCAACGACTTGTGGACGACCCGCATTCCGCTCGACCGGCTTGGCCGTCATGAATTCACAGTGATCGCGTGGCGCGACGACTTTGCGTCGCTGATCGATCACATGCAGAAGAAGCTCAAGGCGGAGCAAACCGTCGAGCTGGAACTCGAAGAATTGCGGCATTTGTTTGCGTTGATCCTCGCCGAAGTGAAGACCACGGAAGGTTCGCAAACGGAGCCGCTGGAAGGCATCGTCAAGCAGTTTGCGAAAGCCGACGCCGAAACGCGCCTTGCGATTGCCTTGGCGCCGGAAACAGCGCAGGCAATTGAAGCGGCGCGGCACAGGCCGTTTCTCTCGCGCGATCCGGTGACGTACCGGATCGACGCCGAGCGCGCCGCCGCCCGCTTCGCAAGCTGGTACGAGATTTTCCCGCGTTCCATGAGCGACGACGAGAACCGTCACGGCACGTTTATCGATGTGATCGGCAAGATGCCGCGTATCCGCGAGATGGGTTTCGACGTGCTGTACTTCCCGCCGATCAACCCCATTGGCATTGCGAACCGCAAGGGCAAGAACAATACGCTCACCGCGCAGCCCGGCGACGTTGGCAGCCCGTATGCCATCGGCGGCAAGGAAGGCGGGCATGACGCGGTGCATCCGGAACTCGGCAATCTCGACGACTTCAAGCGCATGCTCGAAGCCGCGCGAGCGCACGGGCTGGAAATCGCGCTCGACTTCGCGGTGCAATGTTCCCCGGATCACCCGTGGCTCAAGGAACATCCGACCTGGTTTGCGTGGCGTCCAGACGGCACCTTGCGATACGCCGAGAATCCGCCGAAGAAATATCAGGACATCGTGAATCCGGACTTCTACGCGAAGGACGCAAAGCCCGACTTGTGGCTTTCATTGCGCGACGTGTTCCTGTTCTGGATCGCGGCGGGCGTAAAGATTTTCCGCGTCGATAACCCGCATACCAAACCCATGCCGTTTTGGGAATGGGTAATTGGCGACGTGCGCGCGCGTCATCCCGATGTGATGTTCCTGGCCGAAGCGTTCACCCGGCCGCGCGTGATGAACCGTCTCGCCAAGCTCGGTTTCTCGCAGTCGTACACGTACTTTACGTGGCGGGAGTCGAAACGCGATTTCATCGAATACATGCATGACCTGACGCAGACCGACGCGAAGGATTTCTTCCGTCCGAACTTCTTCGTCAATACGCCCGACATCAACCCGCGTTTCCTCCAGCGTTCGGGACGCGCCGGGTTTGTGATTCGCGCGGCGCTTGCCGCCACGCTTTCGGGTCTGTGGGGCGTGTACAGCGGTTTCGAGCTTTGCGAAGCCGCCGCATTGCCCAACAGCGAGGAATATCTCGATTCCGAGAAGTATCAGATCCGCGCGTGGGACTGGAACCGGCCGGGAAATATCGTCGGCGAAATTACGGCGCTCAACCGCATCAGGAAGGCGAATCCGGCGCTGCATTCGCATCTCGGCGTCAACTTCCTGCCGGCCCACAACGAAAACATTCTCTTTTTCGAGAAAGCCAACGCCGCGCGCGACAACGTGGTGCTGGTCGCCATCAACCTCGATCCGTTCAATGAGCAAGGTGCGGACGTGGAATTGCCGTGGCAGACGCTCAACGACTGGGGCGTCCAGGAGTGGGACGCGCTTGCCGTGGAAGATCAGTTGACGGGCGAACGTCTCGAATGGCGCGGCAGACGGCAGCACATCCGGCTCGACCCCAACACGCGGCCGTTCGCGATCTGGAGAATCGCGCCGCCGTGGGGCTTGCCTCGCCGGGAGACAGCGGTCTGAAAGCCCAAGGTCCGGCGCGTCCCTTGAAAGACGCGCGGGCCATCATCACGAAGGCATCGGCCGACGTGGCACAGAACAACTCACACAGCCGGAAGCGGGCGCCCAGGCGCACCTCGCCGGCTCAAGGAGCGACACGTGAAGCGCAACAAGAACTCGACTCTCAGCAACGATCCGCTCTGGTACAAAGACGCGATCATCTATCAGATCCACATCAAGTCCTTTTTCGATGCCAACAACGACGGCATCGGCGATTTCCCCGGCCTGCTCGCCAAGCTCGATTACATCGCGGAACTCGGGGTGGATTGCATCTGGCTGCTGCCGTTCTACCCGTCGCCCCGGCGCGACGATGGGTATGACATCGCCGATTATCGCAATGTGCATCCGGATTACGGCACGCTCGCCGACGTCAAGCGCTTCATTCAGGAAGCGCACGCGCGCGGTATTCGCGTGGTGACGGAACTGGTCATCAACCACACGTCCGACCAGCATCCGTGGTTCCAGCGCGCCCGGCTCGCGAAGCCCGGCTCGAATCACCGAAACTACTACGTCTGGTCCGATACCGACAAGAAGTACGAAGACACGCGGATCATCTTCATTGATTCGGAGCCGTCCAACTGGACGCACGATCCGGTCGCGGGACAGTATTACTGGCACCGGTTCTTCAATCACCAGCCGGACCTGAACTTCGACAACCCCGCCGTGCTGAAGGAAGTGCTGTCGGTCATGCGCTTCTGGCTGGACATGGGCATTGACGGCCTGCGGCTGGACGCCGTGCCGTATCTCGTGGAACGCGAAGGCACGAACAACGAGAACCTGCCCGAAACGCATGCGATTCTGAAGACGATTCGCGCGACCATCGACAAGGAATATCCGAACCGCATGCTGCTGGCCGAGGCGAATCAATGGCCGGAAGACGTGAAGGAATATTTCGGCGACGAAGACGAATGCCACATGGCATTCCACTTCCCGCTGATGCCGCGCATTTACATGTCGATTGCGAGCGAGGACCGCTTTCCGATCACCGACATCATGCGGCAGACGCCGGACCTCGCGCCAACGAACCAATGGGCGATTTTCCTGCGCAATCACGACGAACTCACGCTGGAAATGGTCACGGATTCGGAGCGCGATTACCTGTGGAACACGTATGCGAGCGATCGCCGCGCGCGGCTGAACCTTGGCATTCGCCGCCGCCTTGCGCCGTTGATGGAGCGCGACCGCCGCCGCATAGAATTGATCAATTCGCTGCTGCTTTCCATGCCCGGCACGCCCGTCATCTATTACGGCGATGAACTCGGCATGGGCGACAACATTCACCTGGGCGACCGCGATGGCGTGCGCACGCCGATGCAATGGTCATCGGACAGGAACGGCGGGTTTTCGCGCGCCGATCCCGAGCAGCTCGTGTTGCCGCCGGTGATGGGCTCGCTCTACGGGTACGACGCGGTCAACGTGGAATCGCAAAGCCGCGATCCGCACTCGCTGCTCAACTGGACACGCAAGATGCTCGCCGTGCGGCGCGCGAAGCATGCGTTCGGCCGCGGCACGATCCGTTTCCTGCGTCCGAACAACCGCAAGATCCTGGCGTATATCCGCGAGATAGAAGGCGAGCCGCCAATCCTGTGCGTAGCGAATCTCTCGCGCGCGCCACAAGCGGTGGAACTCGATCTCTCCGAATATGCCGGTTCCGTGCCGCTGGAAATGACCGCCGATTCGGCGTTCCCGCCCATCGGGCAACTGACGTATTTGCTGACGTTCCCGCCGTATGGCTTCCTGTGGTTCCAGCTTTGCCCGGGCAATCAGCGTCCGGCATGGAGCCAGGCGCCATCGGAACAATTGCCGGAATTCGTGACCATGGTGATCCGCGCCGGCCAGACCGGCCCGACGCCGGAAAACGTGCGCCTGCTCGAATCCGAAGTGCTGCCGTCTTACTTGAGCAAGCGGCGCTGGTTTGCATCGAAGGATCAGACGTTGAAGCGCGTGCGGCTTGCCGCGTTGACCACGATTCCCGAAGCAGGCTTTGCGTTCACGGAAGTGGAAGCCGACGTTGGCGATCACACCGAGCGCTATGTGCTGCCGCTGACCATTGCGTGGGGCACGGAAACCACGTCGCCGCTGTACATGCAACTGGCGCTGGCTCGCGTGCGCCAGAGCCGCAATATTGGTCATATCACCGACGCCTTCGCCGTTCCGACGTTCACGTATGGCGTGCTGAGAAAGCTCAAGCAACGCGCGGTCGTGCCGACCGTGCAGAAGAGCGAAATCCGCTTTATTCCCACCGAGCGCCTGGATGAACTGAACTTCAACTTCAAGCCGGGCGAACCGCTGCCCGAGATCCGCTGGCTCGCCGCCGAACAGAGCAACAGTTCCCTTGTGATCGGCGATCAGGTCGTACTGAAGCTGGTGCGGCGTCTTGTTGGCGGCATTCATCCCGAAGCGGAAATGAGCCGCTATTTGACCAAACTCGGTTACGCGAACACGGGGCCGCTCTTCGGCGAAGTCGTGCGTGTCGATCCTGAAGGCGTGCCGCATACGCTGTGCATATTGCAGGGTTTCATCGACAACCAGGGCGACGCCTGGAACTACGCGCTCGATTACCTGCGCCGCACCGTCGATGAACTCGCGCTCGCGGTCGACACCGGCGATCACTCGGTTGATCGCGAGAAGGAAATGCTCGGTATCGAGGGATACCGGAAGATCGCGGGAATCATCGGGCGACGTCTGGGCGAGCTTCATGTCGCGCTCGCCTCGCCTTCCGACGATCCCGCGTTCTCGCCCGAAACGGCGTCGAAGGAAGACGTGCGTGCCTGGAACGACGGCACCCACGCGCTGCTCGTCACCGCGCTCGATATCCTGAGCGCCAAGATTCGCGACTTCAACGAGCATGACCGCGACCTCGCGCAAAGCCTGCTCGATCGCCGCGACCTGCTGCTCGCGGCCGTGCAGAAACTCGTGCCGGAGAGCGCGAAGGCGCTGCGTATCCGCATTCACGGCGACTTCCACCTCGGCCAGGTTCTGATGGCGCAAGGCGATGCGTTCCTGATCGACTTCGAAGGCGAACCGGCCCGGCCGCTGGAGGAACGCCGCAAGAAGTCGAGCCCGTTGCGCGACGTGGCCGGCTTATTGCGTTCGTTGTCGTATGCGAGCGCCGCCGCGCAGCCGACGACCGAGAACGCGCCGGCGGCAACCGCCGACAGGAAGCGCGCGTTGTTCGAGCGCTTGCGCGCGCATGGCGAAGAAGGTTTCCTGGCCGAGTATCACGCGGCGGTTGCGGCTTCCCCGCAGCCCATTGCCGGCGACGACGCCACCCTGGCCGCCTTGCTCGATCTGTTCCTGATCGAGAAAGCCGCATACGAAATCCGCTATGAAGCGGCGAACCGTCCGACCTGGATCGGCTTGCCGTTACGTGGCCTCGCGTCGCTTGCGAGCCGCCTGCTTGGCGACACGGGCGCGCAGCTCGCGCCGGGCTCGCGTCCCGCGGACGCCGCACAAAAGGACACATCTGATGGAAACGAACATGAATAAGCGCACCGACGACCGAGCCTTGACCGAAGGCCTGCATCCGCTCGATATCGACGCGCTCGTCGAGGCGCGCCATCCCGATCCCTTTTCGAAGCTCGGGCTGCACCAGACCGACGCCGGTCCCGTGGTGCGCGTGCTGCTGCCGGGTGCATCCAGCGTGCAGGTTCTTGCACGCGACAGCGGCGCGCCGCTCGCCACGCTCACGCAGATTCATCCGGCGGGGCTGTTCGTTGGGTTTATCGATGAAACGCAGGCTTACCGGCTGAACATCGACTGGCATGGCACGCCGCAGGAAGTCGCCGATACCTATTCCTTCGGCCCCGTTCTCGCCGATGACGCACTGATGCGCATTTCGTGGGGCGATCCCTACGCGGTGCTCGAATGTCTGGGTTCGCGGCCGGTCGTGCACGACGGGGTATCGGGCGTGCGGTTCGCCGTCTGGGCGCCGAATGCGCGCCGTGTTTCCGTGGTTGGCGACTTCAATTCGTGGGATGGCCGCCGTCACCCCATGCGGTTGCGCCATGACGCGGGCGTGTGGGAACTGTTCGTGCCGGGGCTCGGCGCGGGCACGCGCTACAAGTACGAGATCATCACTCGCGATGGCCATGCGCTGCCGCTGAAAGCCGACCCTTGCGCGATGCAAAGCGAGCGGCCGCCGGCGACGGCGTCCGTGGTGGCGGACGCGGATGCTATCGACGGATATAGCTGGACAGACAGCGAATGGATGAACACAAAACGCGGTCCGAAGCAGACCGTCAATGCGCCCATTTCGATTTACGAAGTGCATGCCGAATCGTGGCTGCGTGTGCCGGAAGAGGGAAATCGCGGCATGAACTGGCACGAGCTTGCCGAGCGCCTGATTCCTTACGCGAAAAGCATGGGATTCACGCACCTCGAGTTCATGCCGATTGCCGAGCATCCGTTTGGCGGTTCGTGGGGTTATCAGCCGTTGGGGCAATTTGCGCCATCGGCACGCTTCGGCACGCCTGAGCAGTTCGCCGAGTTCGTGAACCGCGCGCATGAAGCCGAGCTTGGGATCATTCTCGACTGGGTTCCGGCGCATTTCCCGAACGATGCCCACGGCCTGATCCAGTTCGACGGCACGCCGCTTTATGAACATGCCGATCCGCGCGAGGGGTATCACCAGGACTGGAACACGATGATCTACAACCTCGGGCGCAATGAGGTGAGCGCGTTCCTCGTGGCGTCGGGGCTGGCGTGGTTGAAGCGCTATCACGTGGATGGATTGCGCGTGGACGCGGTGGCGTCGATGTTGTATCGCGATTATTCGCGCAAGGCGGGCGAATGGGTGCCGAACATATATGGCGGCCGTGAGAATCTGGAATCGATTGCGTTTCTCAAGCGCCTTAACCACGAGGTGCGCCAAATTCCCGGCGCGATCACGATTGCGGAAGAATCGACCGCGTGGCCGGGTGTGACGGCGCGGGTTGAAGACGGCGGATTGGGTTTCGATTTCAAGTGGAACATGGGATGGATGCATGACACGCTGCATTACATGGAAGAGGACCCTGTGTATCGGCAGTATCACCACAACATGTTCACGTTCGGGATGGTGTATGCGTATTCCGAGCGGTTCGTGCTGCCTCTTTCGCACGATGAAGTCGTGCATGGCAAGGGATCGTTGATTGGCAAGATGCCGGGCGATCACTGGCAGAAGTTTGCCAACTTGCGGGCTTACCTGGGATTCATGTGGACGCATCCGGGTAAGAAGCTATTGTTCATGGGCGGTGAATTTGGACAATTTGGCGAGTTCAATCACGATGCATCGCCGCACTGGCATTTGCTGGATGATCCGTACCACGGTGGTTTGCAGAAGCTGGTTCGCGATTTGAATCGTGTGTATGGGGAGGAGCCGGCGCTCCATAAGCTTGACAGCGATCCGCGCGGGTTTGACTGGCTGATTGGCGACGATGCCGGAAATAGTGTGTTTGCTTTTCGGCGCACCGATGGTGAAGGGCGCGAGTGCGTGGTGATATCGAACATGACGCCGGTGCCCCGGCAGGGGTATAGGGTGGGATTGCCGTGCGGCGGAAGGTGGACGGAGATTCTTAATTCCGATGCTTCTGTTTATGGAGGGTCGAATATGGGGAATGGGGGCGTTATTCACGCCGAGAAGGTTTCTAGTCATGGGAGGGAGTTTTCTGCTTTGCTGGTTTTGCCTCCATTAGCGACTATTGTTTTGAGAGTGGACTAGATTTAGCGGTCAAGGGGGGGGCCGGGTTGCTGCGTTTTAGGTCTTCGCGCATTCGGTGTTCGTTGATCTTTTTAGCACTGTTAGCCACTATCCGTGGCGGGACTTCATTTCTTTTTCCAACGGCGAAAAAGAAACGAAGCAAAGAAAACGCCTCTCCACCGCTAGTTCTTAAGGAGCCCGAGCGTGCACTGACATCTGCTTGGGACTTCAAAAGAACACTCAGCGTAAAACCCCGGACAGTTGAAACCCTCCCCCTTCGTTCACGTCTACCCACACGCTTCGCCACCAGTGTGAGTAGCCTCAAACAGGAAAGCGCGGCGCGCGCGTGTTTGCGTGCTTTGCACGCGAACGAGGTGTTTGGCTGAACTGGTTCTTTGGTATGTGTGCTTGCCCGAGAGCACTTATGGCGAAGCGTGTGGATGTAGGAGTTCGGAGGGGGAGGGTTTCAGGTGTTGGTGGTTATGGCGTCGAGGGTTCTTTTGAAGTCCCAAGCAGATATCACTGCACGCTTGGTCCACTTAAGAATTAGCGGTTGGAAGGCGTTTTCTTTGCTTCGTTTCTTTTTCGCCGTTGGAAAAAGAAATGAAGTCCCGCCACGGACAGTGGCTAACAGTGATAAAAATGACAGCTAAAACAGACCGCTCGCAGGCGCAAATAGCAGCAACCCTGCACTAAACCCCACCCCAAAACCAACCCAAGTGCGAACGAAAACCCCATGGCGAATTCATTACCCGAAAAGTTACTCCCGGGCGTGCCCTACCCGCTCGGAGCAAACTGGGACGGTTTGGGTGTCAACTTCGCGGTTTTCTCCGCGAATGCGCAAAAGATCGAAGTCTGCCTCTTCGACACAACCGGCCGCAAAGAGCTAACCCGCTTCGAGCTCCCCGAATGCACCGATGAAATCTGGCACGGCTACCTCCCCGGCGCCCACCCCGGCACGGTCTACGGCTTTCGCGCCCACGGCGCATACCAGCCGCAACACGGCCACAGATTCAACCCCCACAAGCTCCTCCTCGACCCCTACGCAAAAAAACTCGTCGGCCAATGGCGATGGTCGGACGCACTCTTCGGCTACCGCGTGCATTCGAACCGCCTCGACCTTTCAATGGATCGCCGCGACTCCGCGCCCGCCATGCCCAAATGCGTCGTCACCGACGACGCCTTCGACTGGTCTCGCGACTCGCGCCCCAACGTCCCGTGGGGCGAAACCGTCATCTACGAAACGCACGTGCGCGGCACATCCATGCTTCGCCATGACATCCGCCAGCACGAACGCGGTTCGTTCGCGGCACTGTCGTCGCCATGGTTTATCGAACACCTGCAGAAGCTCGGGATTACCGCCGTCGAATTCCTGCCCGTGCACGCGTTTCTCAATGACCGTTTTCTCGTCGAACGTGGCCTGAAGAATTACTGGGGCTACAACACCGCGTGTTTCTTCGCGCCCGAACCGTCCTACCTGTCAACAAACCGTCTGAACGAAATGCGCATTGCCGTGCGCCGCCTGCACGCAGCAGGCATCGAAGTGTTTCTGGACGTGGTCTACAACCACACGTGCGAAGGCAACGAACTCGGCCCGACCATGTCATGGCGCGGCCTCGACAACGCCAGCTATTACCGCCTCGTCCCCGGCGACGAACGCCGCTACATCAACGACACCGGCTGCGGCAACACAGTCAACCTCTCGCATCCGCGCGTGCTGCAAATGGTGATGGACTCGCTGCGCTACTGGGCGACGGCGTTCAATATCGACGGCTTCCGTTTCGATCTCGGCGTGACGCTCGGACGCGAAGGCCATGGTTTCGACCCTGGCTCGGGTTTCTTCGACGCGATCCGCCAGGACCCGATCCTCAACACCCGCAAGATGATTTCGGAACCGTGGGATATTGGCCCCGATGGGTATCAGGTCGGCAACCATCCGCCCGGCTTCGCGGAATGGAACGATAAATTCCGCGATGGCGTGCGCCGTTTCTGGCGCGGCGACGCGGGCGTGCGACCCGATCTCGCGGCGCGGCTGACCGGATCGGCGGAGCTGTTTCATCGGCGGCACCGGAAACCGTGGGCATCGGTGAACTTCGTGGCGTCGCACGACGGCTTTACGCTCGCCGACGTCACCGCGTACGAGCAAAAACACAATGAGGTCAACAAGGAAGGCAACAACGACGGCCATAACGAAAACTGCAGCGCGAACTGGGGCGTCGAAGGCCCGTCCGACGACCCCGAAATCCTCGAAACGCGCGGCCGCGTGGCGCGCGCGCTGGTCGCAACCAACCTGCTGTCGCTCGGCACGCCCATGCTCCTTGGCGGCGACGAATTCGGCCGCACGCAACGCGGCAACAACAACGCGTATTGCCAGGACAATGAGATTTCATGGATGGACTGGAGTCTCGCCGAGACGCCCGCCGGCCGCACCATGACAGACTTCGTCGCCCGCGTGATCGCGCTGCGAAAAAACTACCCGCTGTTACGTGAAATGCGTTTCCTCCACGGCGACAAAGAGGTGCTTCCAGGTCTCTACGATGTCGGCTGGTTCGACGAACGGGGCGCCGCGCTCACCATCGACGCATGGCAAGACCCTGAAGGACGCGCGCTCACGCTGCGTCGCGCGGGGCCCGGGCTCGACGGGCAGATCGACGTTGTGCTGATCATGATGAACGCTTCGTCCCAGGCGCTGACTTTCGTGCCACCCGCACCGCACTTGGAATGGAATGTGCTCATGGATAGCGCTGTGCCCGACGCGGTGCGCCATCCGCTGATTGGCCCGGAGCTTGAGCTGCAGGCGCACAGCGTGGCGGTGCTTCTCGCGCAACCAACGGGCGACGCCGACTGGCAGGCCGTGTGGATGGCCGGCGCGCACGAAGGACCACGTCTGCTCACCGCGTTGCCGCCGGACCCCGGCACGGTCGGCCCACGGCGCACGGCGGACCCGTGGAAATCACCAGAGATTCCGGCGACGCACGAGTCCACGCCCGGGGAAGATAAAAGTTGAACCACATAGCGCGGAACGAAGCAGCGAACGTGGCGAATATTGAAGGCCAAGTTGAAGCCTACGCACCACGGCAAAGTATTTGAAAGCGCACTTGAAGGCACACAGACCATGTCCGAAACTCCTATCGATCCGCACAAGCGCCAGTACGCTCATTGCCTGCCCTTCGGCGCTCATCTCACCGATGCCGGACACACGCGCTACCGGTTCTGGGCGCCTTCGCTCAAGTCGGTCCAGCTCGAACTGTATGACGACGGCCAGAAGCCTTTGGTCGTCGAAATGAACGCAACCGGCGAAGGCTGGTACGAAACCCTCGCGCCTGGCGGTGCCGGCACGCGCTACCGGTATCGGTTGAATGACGATCTGGCCGTGCCCGATCCCGCTTCGCGCTTTCAGCCGGAAGACGTTCACGGTCCGAGCGAAGTCGTCGATCCGCGCGCATTCCGGTGGGAAAACACGAACTGGCATGGCCGTCCGTGGGAAGAAACCGTGCTTTACGAACTGCACGTGGGAGCGCTCGGCGGTTATGCCGGGGTCACGCGGCGCCTGGAGGAACTCGCGCATCTCGGCGTGACGGCCATAGAACTCATGCCGCTCAACGACTTCAGCGGCAGCCGCAACTGGGGTTACGACGGCGTGCTGCCCTACGCGCCCGATTCTGCATACGGCACGCCGGATGAACTCAAAACGCTCATCGATACCGCACATGGTCTCGGCCTCATGGTCTTCCTCGACGTGGTGTACAACCACTTCGGCCCGGACGGCAACTATCTGAGCGCGTACGCCAAGACATTTTTCCGCGAAGGCGAGAACACGCCGTGGGGCCCGGCAATCGATTTCGAACGCCCGCAAGTGCGCGATTTCTTCTTCGATAACGCCATCTACTGGCTCAATGAATATCGCTTCGACGGTTTGCGCCTCGACGCCGTGCACGCCATCAACGACGACGAATGGCTGCGCGAATTGGCGGACCGGGTGCGTTCGTCGGTGGAACATGGACGGCACGTCCATCTGGTGCTGGAGAACGAGCACAACACGTCGAGCTTGCTGGAATCGCATTTCGACGCGCAGTGGAGCGACGACTCGCACAACACGCTGCACGTGCTGCTGACCGGCGAGGACGAAAGCTACTACGGCGCATACATAGACGAACCGATACAAAAACTCGCCCGCGTGCTGAGCGAAGGTTTCGTGTATCAAGGCGAACCTTCACCCATTCACGACAACAAGCCGCGCGGCGAACCAAGCGGCCATTTGCCGCCGACCGCGTTCGTGATGTTCTTGCAGAATCACGATCAGGTCGGCAACCGCGCGATGGGCGACCGTCTGCGAACGCTGGCCTCGGAAGACGCGCTTTACGCCGCGACAGGTCTGATGCTGTTGTCGCCGCAAATTCCGATGCTTTTCATGGAAGAACAGTACGGTTCGACTCAGCCGTTCCTGTTCTTCACCGACTATCACGACGAACTCGCCGACGCCGTGCGCGAAGGCCGCCGCAAGGAATTCGCGAAGTTCACCGCCTTTACCGACGAGAAACGCCGTGCTCAGATTCCCGATCCGAACCATATCGACACGTTCAAGATGTCGTCGCCGGATGAGACGAAGCGCGCCGCCGACCACAACGACTGGCTGCATTTCTATCGCTCGGCGCTGGCCGTGCGCACGAAGCTGCTGATGCCGCGCCTGAAGAATTCGCAGGCGCTGGGCGCGAAGGTGATCGGCGAAAAGGCGGTGGTGGCGAACTGGCGTCTCGGCGACGGCAGCACGTATTCCATTGCGCTGAATCTCGGGCGGGAAGCCGTGAAGCTCGCGGGTCATCCGCCGGGCAAGGTCGTATTCGAAACGCCGGCGCGCGCACGCGACATCGCCGACAAGGGCGAGCTTGGCGCCGAGACTTTTATCGCGTGGCTGACGGGCGATTTCGCCGATGCCGCGTTCAATCACGACGCCCGCCGCGTCAAAGCTTCGGGGAAAACCTCGTGAGCACGACCACACCGCCGGCCACGGCCGGCCAGACACCGCAAACGCCGCCCACGCCAGTCGAGGCGCTCGCCATCAAGGCCGGCTTCGAAGTCGAATGGCAGGACGCCCACAAGCAAACGCAGCGCGTTCCGGAAGAAACGCTGACCGTGCTGCTGGAACGGCTCGGGCTTCCATGTAGCGACGCAAGCCAGCTCAAGCAAAGCACCGCCACGCTCGACGCCGAATTGACCGGCCGCAAGCTGCCGCCGCTGATGACGGCTGAAATTGACGGCGCCATCGCGCTGCCAGTCGCTGCCGTGAAGACGGGCGCGCGGTATCGGATAGAACTGGAAAGCGGGGCCGTGATCGATGGAAGGTTCACATCGCCTCGCGGCCAGACCGCGTTGCTGTCGCCGATTTCCGAGCCCGGTTATCACACGCTCGTGATCAACGAGCAGCGCACGACGCTCGCGGTCGCGCCGCCACGCTGCTATACCATCGACGACGCCTGGCGCGCGATCGAATCCAACGCGAAAAAAGCGCCGCCAATGTGGGGCGTAGCCGCGCAAGTCTACGGCTTGCGGCGCACGGGCGACGGCGGTGTCGGCGACTACACGGCGCTCGCCACGCTCGCCGCCGAGAGCGCGCAGCGCGGCAGCCACGCGGTCGCCATCAGCCCGATGCACGCCATGTTCAGCGCCGAGCCGAACAAGTTCAGCCCGTATTCGCCGTCGTCGCGCCTGTTCCTGAACATTGCGCATATCGATCCGGCTGCTGTGATGGGTGCCCAAGCGGCCCAGGCGGCTATTGAGGCAGCCGGTGTCGCCGATGAACTCGCCGAACTCGAAGCGCTGCAGCTCGTCGACTGGCCGCGCGCGGTGACGGCCAAGCTGGCGGTGTTGCGTGCGCTGTTCGCCCAGTTCAACGCGCCGGGCAATGACACATTGCATGACGACTTCGCGAAGTTCGTCAAGCACGGCGGCCGCGCGCTGGAAGATCACGCGCGTTTCGAAGCGCTGCAGGCCGCGCAACTGAAGGAATCCGGCGAGGGCCACTGGCGCAACTGGTCGGGCGATCTCAACAATCCACGCAGCAACGCCGTCGCTGAATTTGCCGCCGCGCACCGGGACGAGGTCGACTTCTTCCTCTTCGCGCAATGGCTCGCCGCAAAAGGCTTGTCACACGCGCAACACGTGGCGCGCGATTCCGGCATGGCACTTGGCCTGATCGCGGATCTGGCCGTTGGGTGCGACAGCGCGGGCAGCCATGCATGGTCGTATCGTGATGAAATGCTGCAAGGCGTGTCAGTCGGCGCACCGCCCGATCTGTTCAACCAGAAAGGGCAGTCGTGGGGACTCACCACGTTCTCCCCGCGCGCCATGCGCACGCAGGGCTTCAAGGCGTTTATCGATATGCTGCGGGCGGCGTTCACGCTCGCGGGCGGGATTCGTATCGATCATATTCTCGGGCTGCGCCGCCTGTGGCTCGTGCCCGACGGCGAGAGCGCAAAAAATGGCGCGTATCTCCGATACCCGCTCGAAGACCTGCTGCGTCTGATCGCGCTCGAATCGTGGCGTCACAAGGCGATCGTGATTGGCGAAGATCTCGGCACGGTTCCGCCGGGTTTTCGCGAGCGCTTGCAGGAACACGGTCTGCTCGGCATTCGCGTGCTGTGGTTCGAACGTGCCGAAGACGGCCCGGGTTTCAAGGCGCCCGCCGACTGGGATCACGGTGTCGCCGCGACCACGACCACGCACGACCTGCCGACTGTCACCGGCTGGTGGATCGGCGAAGACATTGTCTGGCGTTCGAAGATTGGCCAGACCGCCGTACGCGCGGACGGCCGCGACGCCGTTGAAGTGGCGCAGGCAGAACGCGGCGAGGATCGTGAATTGCTATGGACTGCTTTCCAGGAAGCTGGAGTGGCCGCGCCGGATGTCGACGTTCCCGCCGATATCTCCCCGCAGACCGCGCCGGTTGACGAAGCGCTCGCGTTCGTGGCGTCCACGCCCGCGCCGCTCGTCACCTATCCGCTGGAAGACCTGCTCGCGCTCGCCGAAATGCCGAACCTGCCCGGTTCCATCGACGAGCATCCGAACTGGCGCCGGAGACTGGCTGTACCCGTATCCGAACTGTTCGATGACGATTCGTTCGTCGACCGTTTGCTCGCCATCGATCAAGCCCGGCAGAAATCCAGCCAGACGAAGGCGGCCGCGCATGACGCCGCGCTTAACGCATCACCCACTGACCGAACACCATGACCGTCCCGCGCTCCACGCTTCGCCTCCAGCTTCACAAGGATTTCACCTTCGACGACGCCGCGCGCCAGGTCGACTACATGGCGTCGCTCGGAATCAGCCACGCGTATCTGTCGCCGATCACGACCGCCACAAGCGGTTCCACGCACGGCTACGACACCGTCGACTACACGCGCGTGAACCCCGAACTCGGCGGCGAAGAGGGCTTGAAGCGCCTTGTCGACAAGCTGCGCGCGCATGAAATGGGTTTGATCGTGGACGTGGTGCCGAATCACATGGGTGTTGGCGGCTCCGAAAATCTCTGGTGGATGGACATACTCGAATGGGGCCGCCACGCGGCGCACGCGCGGTATTTCGACGTCGACTGGCATTCGCCCGATCCCGCGTTGCGCGGCAAGGTGCTTGCGCCGTTCCTGGGCGCGGCGTATGGCGAGGAGTTGCAGGGCGGCAAGATCAAGCTCACGTTCGACCCCGAAGACGGCCGCTTCAAGATCACGTATTACAGCAACACGTTCCCGGTCAGCCCGCTCGACTACGCGGCCATCCTGCAGGAACACGCGCCGGAAATGGCGCAGCGCTTCACCGGCCTCTCGACGCAACCCGCCGATCAGCCGCGCGCCGACGAAGCGCGCGCCGCGCTCAAGGAATTCACTGCGTCGGAAGAAGGCAAGAAGGCTATCGATACCGCCATCCGCGCGCATTCCGGCGACAACCCGACTGGACGCGACCGTTTGCATCGCCTGCTCGAGCGCCAGCATTACCGCCTCGCGTGGTGGCGCACGGCGGCGGATGAAGTGAACTGGCGCCGTTTTTTCGACGTCAGCACGCTTGGCGGCATGCGCGTGGAGCGCCCGGAAGTGTTCGAGGCGTCGCACGCGCTGATCTTCCGGTTGTTCACCGAAGGGCTGATAGACGGCGTGCGCATCGATCACGTCGATGGCCTCGCCGAACCGCGCGAATATTGCCAGCGCCTGCGCAACCGTCTTGAAGAACTCGCGGCGCAGCGGCCTGAAAATCTGCAGCAACCGCGCACGTATTTCGTCGTGGAGAAAATTCTCGCGCGCGGCGAACCCGTGCGCGACGACTGGCAAATCGATGGCACCACCGGCTACGACTTCATGAACGACGTCGGCGCGCTCCTGCACGATCCGCGCGGCGCCCAACCCCTGGCGCAAAACTGGGCCGAGTTGTCAGGACGCCCCGCCGAGTTCGACGTCGAGGCCAAGGCCGCCCGGCGCAAGATCCTTGCGGAGAACCTTTCCGCCGAACTCGACCGCGCGGCGCGCGCGTTGCACCGGATTGCACGCGACACACCGACCACGCGCGACTTCACATTTTCATCGCTGAAACGGGTGGCGGCCGAACTCGTGGTCCACTTCCCTGTGTACCGGATCTATCCCATCGGCGGACAGCGCAGCGCCGAGGACGAACGCTTCTTCGCGCAGGCTTACGAAGGCGCGAAGGCCGCGTTGGCGCCGGCGGACCATGCCATTCTCGAGCGGATCGCGCAATGGCTCGGCGGCCCGGGCGGCGACGAACCCGTCGAAGAAAAGCCGCGCGAACGTCTTCTCGACCGCAACGGGCGCGAGCGTCCGGTGAGCGCATTCCAGAATCCGCCGGCCAGCGCCAGCGGCTCGAATTCGAGCGGTTCACATCGACGCAACGCGCAAACCCTGTTTTCGCAACTGACCTCGCCGGTCGCCGCGAAGGCCGTTGAAGACACCGCGTGTTATCGATACGGCCGGCTCATCTCGCGCAACGAAGTCGGCGCCGATCCGGGCGAGTTTTCCTTGTCGGTCGATCTGTTTCACGAAGGCAATCAGGAACGCGCCGCGCGCTTTCCGAACGCCATGCTGACCACGGCCACGCACGACCACAAGCGCGGCGAAGACGTGCGCGCGCGGATCGCGGCGTTGAGCGAAATCCCGGACGAATGGGCCGCGACGTTAAAAAGCTGGTCCACGCTGAACACGCCGCACAGACGCATATTGGGCGACGCGGACGGCGACAAGACCGCCTGGGCGCCCGGCGCCGCCGCTGAAGCCATGCTGTATCAAACGCTGGTGGGCTGCTGGCCGCCGACGCTGTCCCCCGACGACGAAGCCGGCGTCAAGGAACTTGCCGAGCGCGTAAGCGCATGGCAACTGAAGGCCATGCGCGAAGCCAAGTTGCGTACCAGTTGGTTCGCGCCCGACGAAGCGTATGAAAACGCCTGCCGCGATTTTCTCTTCGATATCCTCGCGCCCCAGCGCCGCGATGGTTTTCTCGGCGAGCTTCCGGCGTTCGTCGCGCGGATTGCCCGCACAGGCGCAATCAATAGTTTCCAGCAGACCTTGTTGCGGCTGACATCGCCCGGCGTGCCGGATCTTTATCAGGGCACCGAACTATGGGACTTCAGTCTCGTCGACCCCGACAATCGCCGGCCTGTGGATTTCGAACAACGGCGTGCGTGGCTGGCCGACGGCGAGGCGCAAGGCGCGCCCTCGGAGCAGTTGCAGAACTGGCGCGACGGCCGCGTGAAGCTGGGTATCGTGCGCCGCGCACTTGCGTTGCGCGCACATGCGCAGTCATTGTTCGCGCAAGGATCGTACATACCGCTGAAGGTCGAAGGCGAGCACGCGGACAGCGTGATCGCGTTTGCGCGGCATGCGGGGAGCGCCTACGCGGTAGTGATTGCAACGCGCCTGGCCGATTCATTGCTGGCTGAAAACGATTCCGGCCTACCCCTGGTCGACGCCGCTCATTGGGAAGACACGGCGGTCATATTGCCGGAAGCGTTGGCGTCGCGGGCATTGTTCGACTGGTTGAGTCCCAATGCGCCCAAGGCTGATGGCCAGCGCCTGTTCATGCGCGATGCGCTGGCTTCAATGCCTGTGGCGTTGCTGATGGAAGAAGGCGTGCCGCGCGTCTAGCGATGGGT
Organism: Caballeronia sordidicola; assembly: GCF_001544455.2. Taxonomy (GTDB): domain Bacteria; phylum Pseudomonadota; class Gammaproteobacteria; order Burkholderiales; family Burkholderiaceae; genus Caballeronia; species Caballeronia sordidicola. The sequence continues at coordinate 32,834 of NZ_FCOC02000004.1, read as the reverse complement.
TTTAAGCGGTCCCGAGTGGTCTCAAGCGGTCCCGAGCGGAAGAATCAATGCGCTTCTTCCGCGACCTCTTCATGCGGATACACGCGCACGAGCACGATGCGCGGTCCGTTCATTTTTTTCACGACGATATCGAAGTGGTCGAACCCCACGCGCTGCCCTTCGCTTGGCAAATCGCCCAACGCGTTGATCACGAGGCCGCCAACCGATTCCGCCTGCCCTTCGTCTATATCGATCCCCAACGCCCGCTCAAGCGATACCACAGGCAAGCTGCCCTTGCCCATCAGCGTGCCGTCGTCCATGCGCGACCAGTCGGCGTCGCCCTGACGGAATTCGTCGTGAATCTGGCCGACGAGCGCACCCAGAAGATTGTCGAGCGTAAGAAAACCTAGCGGCTTTTCACCCTTGCGGCCAACCAGGGCGAAATGCGGTGCGCCCTTGCGAAAACGCCGGAACAATTCGAGCGCGGACAGATTTCCCGCCACGTACTGGACCGGGCGCACGTGGCGCGCGAGCGAATCCTGTTTGGTGTCGTGACGCGTCAAGCCGTGGAGAAGGCCGCGCCCGGCGCCATCGCGTGCAAGCAGCAGGTCTTTCAGATGGATCATGCCGAGGACGCGCTCGCTGGTGCCATCGGCGAAAAGCGGATAGCGGCTAAAGCGGTGCCGCGCGACCACCTGCATGTTTTCGCGCATGGACACGTCGTTGCGAAGGCCGATCATTTCGTGACTCGGGCGCATCAGGTCGGACACCGTCATGCGGCTGAAATCCAGCGAATGCGCAATGGTGTTCCATTCGTCGGCGTTATAGCTGGACGCGGCGCTCGATCCCGGCAAACCCAATGTATCCGGCGTGGTCGACGCGCCGCTCAGCCGCCGGCCGCGCAGGATCAGCTTGAGTTCGTCGGTGGAATAATGCGCGTCGCCGCCGTGTCCGGTGCCGAGTCCGAACAGGCGCAGCACGAAGTTCGCGCTTGAATTGAGCACCCAGATGAACGGATACATCGCCCAATAGAAGCCGTAGAGCGGCATGGCGACCCACAGGCCGACCTGTTCGGCGCGGCGGATCGCCCACGATTTCGGCGCGAGTTCGCCCACCACGATGTGCAGAAAAGAAATGCAGGAGAAAGCGAAGAACAACGAGACCGCATCGATCAGCTTCGCCGATTCAATACCCGCCAGCGCGAAAAGCGGATGCAGCAACGCGGCAAACGCCGGCTCGCCCAGCCAGCCGAGCCCAAGCGATGCTAGCGTGATGCCGAGCTGACACGCCGACAAATACGCGTCGAGTTTGCCGTGAACCTTCGCGAGCAGGCGCCCGGGCAAGCCGTTCGACCGCGCGATAGCCTGGACGCGCGTGGCGCGCAACTTCACGAGCCCGAACTCGGCCGCGACGAAAAACCCGTTCAACGCGACGAGCAGCAAGGCACCAATTAGCGCGACAACCTGATTCAAAGCAACCTGCTCCACGAGAGAAAACGCCAGTATAGAGGCGCAAGCTGATCGAAAGTTAAATCAGGTGCCGCTCAGCGGGACGCGCAGCTTGAGCGTGATGTTGGCGTTATCGGCTATGTCGTCGTGTTCGAAGGTGCCGCCGTGCGACTCCGCTACCCGCTTGCAGAGCGCCAGTCCCCATGCAATGCGCGCCGCTTCCCGCGGCTGCGTGGCCTGCTTGCGCGCAAATGCTTCGAGCGCGTGGGGCAAGTCGGGGTCGGTAAGCGCTTTCACCGATGCGGTGAAACTGACGGCCACCTGGAAAGCGCCGTCCTCCACGCGCGCCTGTGCGATAACCGTTGAGCCTGCCGTGCTGCCCTCGGCGGCGAATGCGAGCATCAGCCACAGCGCCTGCACCAAGCGTTCTTGATCGCCGCTCATCTGCTCTTCGGCCAGCGCCGATTCCACCTGCAGCGTCACCTTGCGCGCCGTGGCAAGACCCGCGCGCGCGTCGCTCGCCGCGTGCTCGACGAGCGGACGCAAGGCGAATATGGTGCGATCAAGCGTGAGCGTCCGGGTTTCGGCGCGGGTGGTATCGATTGTTTGCTCGATCAGCTTCACCTGTTGCTCGACGCCCGAACGAATCCCGCCGAGGGCGCGTTGCGCTGCGGCATCGGCGGCGTCGACCTTGCGCTCGAGCACGTAACCCCAGCTATGGATCGCGTTCAACGGTCCGCGCAGGTCGTGCGACGCGATGCCCAGCACGTGATCGCGCATGAACAACGCCGCTTCGGCGCGCAAGTGCGCGGTACGCTCGTCCGCCTGCTTCTGCGGCGTTTGGCAGGCGGAGGTTTCCGGACTGCACGGCGACACGATCAGCGTCACCGTATCCGTATTGGGCAATGCGAGGATGGCAAATGCGCGCAATCGGGCCGGCGCGTCGCCCTCTTCAATCGATACCCGCGCGCGCCGCACGCTGCCGGCGGCGAGCGCTGCGTCGGCGACTTCGGCCAGCACCGCGATCAATGGCTTGGGCAGCGGGATATCGGTGAGCGCGTGGCCTTCGAACGCGTGGGCGTCGCGATCGAACAGATGGGCGAGGACGGTATCGGCAGAGAGGCAGCGCTGCGCGGCATTCAGCACGAGCACGCCATCCATGCCCGCGACCGGCGCTTCAGGACGGGCAACCCGCCCCGTTTCGACCGTGCCGGAAAAAGACGTTGTCACGATTGGAAATCCTTGAGCGTTGATAGAGGCGAGGCGCTCGCCCGCTTTATCGAGATGCCCACTCATTATAGGGGAGTACCGGAAGGCGCCTCGCTTCAGGGAAAGTCAGCCTCATGCAATTATTTTCAAGATATCAGCATGAAGATGGAGCAAATGCCGTGCATGCTTCGCCCGATGTAACGACCAGCTCGAAAGCCCTACAATACGGGTTTCGATTTTAGCTGGCGACGCCGCCGGCACACACAAGGAGAGTTACATGGCGATCGTGACGACAGATTCGGGCCTCAAATATGAAGACCTGATTGTGGGTGAAGGCGCGGATGCCGTCGCCGGAAAAACGGTCAGCGTGCATTACACCGGCTGGCTGACTGACGGGCAGAAGTTCGACTCGAGCCATGACCGCAACGATCCTTTCGCGTTCGTGCTGGGTGGCGGAATGGTCATCAAGGGCTGGGATGAAGGCGTGCAGGGAATGAAAGTCGGCGGCAAGCGCAAGCTGACGATTCCGCCGCAACTCGGATACGGCGTTCGTGGCGCAGGCGGGGTGATTCCGCCGAATGCCACGCTGGTATTCGATGTGGAATTGCTGGACGTTTGATTTTCCAGCGCGGGCGGCGGCCGGTCAGACCCTCGCCGCCCGCGGCCGGCTTTATCGCGCGTTCAAGCCGCGTTCCAGGTCTCCCTTGATATCCGCGGCATTCTCCAGGCCCACCGCCAGCCGGATCAATCCCTCGCGAATCCCCGCCGCTTCCCGAACCTCAGGCGTCAATCGGCCATGCGTTGTCGTGGATGGATGCGTGATCGTCGTGCGCGTATCGCCGAGATTGCCGGTGATCGAACAGATCTTCGTCGAGTCGATCACGCGCCACGCGTTCGCCCGCTGCTCTTCCCGGGTCGCGCCCTTCAGTTCGAACGACACGATTGCGCCACCCGCCTTCTGCTGCTTTTGAGCAATCGCATATTGCGGATGCGACGCGAGCCCCGGATAAAACACACGCTCGATAGCCGGATGCGTTTCCAGCCAGCGCGCAATCTCCAGCGCATTCGCGGATTGCTTTTCGACGCGTAAGGAAAGCGTTTCCATGCCTTTCAGCAACACCCACGCGTTGAACGCGGACAACGTCGGCCCGGCGCTGCGCACGAACGGGAACACCTTTTCCATGATGAACTGCTTCGACCCGACCAGCGCGCCGCCCAGCACGCGGCCCTGGCCATCGAGAAACTTGGTGGCCGAATGCATCACGACGTCCGCGCCGAGTTTCAAGGGCTGCTGCAGCGCCGGACTGCAAAAACAGTTATCGACGACGAACAACGCGCCCACTTCCTTCGAAATCTTTCCGATTGCCTCGATGTCCGCAATCTCCGTCAACGGATTCGACGGTGTTTCAAGGAAAAACATCTTCGTTTCAGGCCGCACGGCGGCGCGCCATTCATCGAGATTGGTCGGATCGACGAATGTGGTGGTAATGCCGAACTTGGTGAAGATCTGCGAGAACATGCCAACCGTCGATCCAAACAGGCTTTTCGAACTGACCAGATGGTCGCCCTGCTGCATGGAACACATCACCACCGACATGATCGCGGCCATTCCCGACGCGGTCGCCATGCACGCCTCGCCGCCTTCGAGCGCGGCCAGGCGCTTCTGGAACATTGCGACGGTTGGATTGGTGAAGCGCGAGTAGGTATATGCCTCTTCCGCGTTCTTGAAGCTCTCCGCGGCGTGCGCGGCGCTTTCGAACACAAAACTCGATGTCAGGAATATCGCTTCCGAATGCTCGTTGAAGTCGCTGCGCAGCGTTCCCGCGCGCACGGCGAGCGTGTCGAAGTTGAGGTTGTCGTCCATGTTCATATCGTCTGTTCTGTCCATTCTTTTCATCTCTTTTATTCGTGGTGGCCCGGCGGCAGCCAAAAACCGGGACGCAAAAAAGCCCGCTTCTGCGTCAGCATGAGCGGGCTCGGTGCGGAAAAGCCGGTAGCGTCGCCGGGAGGTGATCGGTATTTACCGTTCTCACCACCGGTTCGCTTTAGCTGTTTCGGGTCTCGACTGATGAAGCCATCAAAACCCGCGTCCGCAAGCTGATCTCAAATCGACGCAAACCCAATCCTATCACGCGTTTCTTAGTCAGGTCATTCCACCGACAACTGCAGATGCAACTGCGAACGCGATACGCCGCCTTCCATCGCTTCACTGGCGGCGTCGCGATCCGACTGCGCCGAGGGCGCCAGACGCGCCGTTTCGAGCCGATCCAGATAAGCCTCGTTGATATCGCCGGTGATGTAGTTGCCGTCGAAACACGATGCGTCGAATTCGTTCAACTCCGGGTTGATGTCGCGAATGGCCTGCTTGAGATCCGCCACGTCCTGATACACCAGATGATCCGCGCCGATCATGCGCGCGACTTCGTCGTCCGATCGGCCGTGCGCGACCAGTTCGCCACGCGTGGGCATGTCGATGCCATACACGTTCGGGAATTTCACCGGCGGCGCGGCGGACGCGAAAATCACCTTCGCGGCGCCGGCATCGCGCGCCATCTGCACGATTTCATGAGACGTCGTTCCACGAACGATGGAATCGTCCACGATCAACACGTTCTTGCCCTTGAATTCGATCGCCATGGCATTCAGTTTCTGACGCACCGACTTCTTGCGCACCGCCTGGCCCGGCATGATGAACGTGCGGCCAACGTAGCGATTCTTGAAAAACCCTTCGCGATACTCCACGCCCAGCTTCGCGGCCACCTGCATGGCGGCGGGACGCGACGAATCGGGAATCGGCATCACCACATCAATCGCCACACCCGGCAGCACGCGCTTGATCTTCTCGGCGAGGTAATCGCCCATGCGCAAGCGCGCGTTGTAGACCGGCACGCCATCGAGGCACGAATCGGGACGCGCCAGATACACGAGTTCGAAAATGCAGGGGTTGAGGCTGGGGTTATCGGCGCATTGCTGGCTGTGCAGGTTGCCGTCGTTATCGATGAAAATCGCTTCGCCCGGCTCCACGTCGCGCACGAACTCGAAGCCAATGCCTTCAACCGCCACCGATTCCGACGCAACCATCCATTCCACGCCCGTCGCCGTTTCCATCTTGCCGAGCACGAGCGGACGAATGCCGAACGGATCGCGGAACGCCACGAGGCCGTAACCGGCAATCAGCGAAACGATCGCGTACGAACCCTTCACGCGCCGATGCACGCCGCTCACCGCCTTGAAAAGCGCGGCCGGGTCGAGTTGCAGGCCGGAACTCGACAACTGTAGTTCGTGGGCGAAGACGTTGAGCAGGACTTCGGTATCGGACGCGGTGTTGATGTGCCGGCGATCGATCCGGAACATTTCTTCCTTCAACTGCGGCCAGTTCGTCAGGTTGCCGTTGTGCGCGAGGATGATGCCGAACGGCGCGTTCACGTAGAACGGCTGGGCTTCTTCTTCACTCGAAGCCGACCCGGCTGTCGGATAACGCACCTGGCCAATGCCGACATTGCCCGGCAGGCTGCGCATGTTGCGCGTGCGGAACACGTCGCGCACCATGCCATTGGCCTTATGCATGTGGAAGTTGTTGCCGTTCGCCGTCGCAATGCCCGCTGCATCCTGGCCGCGATGCTGCAGGAGCAGCAGGCTGTCATAGATCAACTGGTTGACGGGAGTCTGGGAAACTACGCCTACGATGCCGCACATGGCATTGGTCCTTCAAAGAGTCGAAACGGGTCGAAAGGGCGTATCGGCGCAACGGTTCAGAGCATCTCAAAATATGCCTGAACTGCGTGGTGCTGCGCCGAGCCTTCACACAACCCCCGTGGAGCGCGCCTTGAGCGTTATTGCGCGGGCGCCGTCGACGGTTCTTGCGAGCCGTCCGGCGTGGTGCGCACATACGCGGCGAGCGTATCGGGAAGCAGCGGTTTCAGTTCTCGCACGCCCTGTTCGGCCGCGGGCCGGAACAACGCGTTACGCCAGAAATCGTGTTGCGGCAGTTCGGTCAAGCCCGCCAGGGCGACCAGGATCACTACCAGAATTGCGCCTCGCACGAGGCCAAACAAAAGTCCAAGCGACCGGTCGATACCGCGCAGCCCCACCACTTCGGTCACGCGCGTGAGCAACGCACCAGCCACGCTCGATATCAGCAGTACCGCCGCCACGATCAGCAAAAACGCGATCAGCCATTGTGTCAGCGCGCCGCCCGGCCAGTTCGCCGGAATGTACGGCACGACGAGCCTGACAAACCGCCCGGCGATCAACAACGCCGCGATCCAGCCGATCAGGCCGAACACTTCGGCCAGCAAGCCACGCCACATGCCGCGCAGCGCGGAGAGGCCGATCACGGCCATCACCGCGTAGTCAAAACTCGTGAACATCAAATGCTAATTCGCCGACGCATTGTTGTTGCCGCCACCGCCAAGGCCTGCCTGACGCACCTTGCCCAGCGCCGCCGATGCAGCCGTCCGGTCAGCAAACGGCCCCGCACGCAACAGTGCGCGCGTCGTGCCGTCGGCTTCTTTTCGATGTTCGACATATGCGGGCACTCCCGCCGCCTTCAACTTGGCAACCCAACTTTGGGCGACGGCGTCTTCGTCGAAAGTACCGATCTGGATCACAAAGCGGCTACCCGCGGGCGATGCAGGCGTGTTCTTCTGGGCGGCAGCGGCAGTTGCCGGCGCGTCCGCGAGCGGCTTCGCGGCTTGTGCGGGCGGCGTTGCCGGTGTGACTGGTTTCTGTGCGGCTGGGGCGGACGCAGCGGCTTTCGCCTGTGCCTGCGATTCGGCGGGTTTTGCAGCCGGCTTCGACTGGGGCCTGGCTGCCGGTGCGGCGGCTTTGGGCGGATTGTCCGCGTCAGCGGCCGGACTGTCGGGCGCCACGCCTGCCTGGGTATCGGTTGCTGATTCGGCCGCTGAATCGGTCGCCGGACCCGCTGCCGTATCGCTACGGGAAGTCTTGGGCAACGGCGCGGCGGGGCGCGCGGGGATATCGATGGAAATGTCGTCGGTGACGGGCTTCGGATGTGAATCCAGCACCATCGGCAGGACGATCACCGCCGCCGCGACCAGCGCAAGCGCGCCCACCAGACGGCGACGCGCACGCTGCTTTTCGGGCAGCGTAGGGTCCAGCATCATGGCGTCGGCTTCGGGGCGGTCGCTGCGGCGCGTCCTGCGTTCCGTACGGACGGTCTGACGCGAGCCGCGCGGAGAGTCGGAATATGCATCGCGACCCGAAGGCGCGTCGTCTTTCTTGCCGAACGAAAAAAAGGACATGGTTGGCTTGTGCGAGAGGCTGGCCGGCCGTCCGTTCAATGACGCTGCGATTTACGGTACGCCATGACACCGGCCACCGTATGGAAACTGCCGAAAACCAAAATTCTATCATTTTCGGACGCCCGCTTTAACGCATCTTGAAAAGCGTCGGCCGGATTACTGAATTGTGTAACGCTGCTGTCCGCGCTGTCGTTGACGCCAGCGTCGCGTAAAACGCGTTCGAGCGCGGCCGGCGAGGCGCTGCGGGGCGTGGGCAGCGCCGTCACATTCCAGTGATCGATCTCGCCTTTCAGATGTTCCACAATGCCGGCGATGTCCTTGTCGGCCATCGCACCGAACACCGCATAGGTGTAGGGAAAAAAGCCCATGTTGCCGAGATTCTGTGCCAGAACCGCTGCTGCGTGCGGGTTGTGGGCGACGTCGAGGATCACTTGCGGCTTGCCCGGCACGACCTGGAAACGGCCCGGCAACTCGACGTTCGCGAGGCCGAGGCGAATATCCTGCGCCGATACGGGAATCCGGTCGCGCAAGGCTTCGAGCGCGGCAAGCGCCGCCGACGTATTGATCAGTTGATTCGCGCCGCGCAATGCCGGATAGGCCAGCGCGGAGCGCCGCTGCGTACGGCCGATGTAACTCCATTGCTGGCGCTCGTTGCCGCCCTGCGCTTCGTATCGGAAGTCTCGCCCGACCAGCCACAGATCCGCACCGATCGCCTCCGCGTGATCGATCAGCGACTGCGGCGGCGACGGATCGCCGCAAACCGCAGGGGTGTTTGCACGGAAAATGCCGGCTTTCTCGAAGCCGATCTTCTCCCGCGTGTCGCCAAGATAGGCCGTATGGTCAATATCGATGCTCGTCACGATCGCACAATCCGCATCGATGATATTGACCGCGTCCAGCCGTCCGCCAAGGCCCACTTCCAGGATCACGGCGTCCAGTCCGCTCGATGCAAACAGCCGCATGATCGCAAGCGTCGTGAATTCGAAATACGTCAGCGACACGGGTTCGGCCAGGCTCGTGCGCGCCTTTTCAACGGCTTCGAAGTGTTCGAGCAATTGCGCATCGGTGGCGTCGGCGCCGTTGATCCGCGCGCGCTCGTTGAATTCAAGCAGATGCGGCGACGTATGGCAGCCCACGCGATATCCGGCGCGCAGCAGGATTGTTTCGATGATCGCGCAGGTCGAACCCTTGCCGTTGGTCCCGCCCACGGTGATCACAGGGCACGAGAACTCGAGACCCAGCGCGTCGCGGACCTGGCTGATGCGCGTCAAACCCATATCGATACCGACCGGATGCGCCGATTCCAGATGCGCCAGCCATGCGTCGAGGGAAGGAAAACTAACCGAAGAAGTCGTCATGAAAGAGTGCTGCCAGCCGGCTAAAAACGAGCAAAAAAGAAAAGGCGAAAACAAAAGCGCCGCACGCAACCCTCGGCGGGTTCGCGCGCGGCGCGTGAAAACAACGCGCTATGACTTCAGGCCACCGAATCAGCCGGCTGCATTGTCAGCAACGCAATCAGGCGCGCAATTTCTTCGCGCATTTTCCGGCGATCCACGATCATATCGATCGCGCCCTTCTGAATCAGGAACTCCGAGCGCTGAAAGCCTTCCGGCAATTTTTCGCGCACGGTCTGCTCGATCACGCGCGGTCCCGCAAAACCAATCAGCGCCTTCGGTTCCGCTATCACCACGTCGCCGAGGAAGGCGAAACTGGCGGATACGCCGCCCATGGTGGGATCGGTGAGAACGGAGATGAACGGCAACTTGGCTTCGGCGAGCTTGGTCAGCATGGCCGTGGTTTTAGCCATCTGCATGAGCGACAGCAAGCTTTCCTGCATCCGCGCACCGCCCGATGCCGTGAAGCAGATGAACGGCGTGCGTTGTTCGAGCGCATTGCGCGCGCCGCGTGCAAAACGTTCGCCGACGACCGAACCCATCGAGCCGCCCATGAACGAAAACTCGAAGCAGGCGGTCGTGACCGGAATGGTGTGGATCGCGCCGCCCATGACCACCATGGCGTCGGTCTCGTCGGTATCTTCCATCGCTTCTTTCAGGCGATCCGGATACTTGCGGCTGTCCTTGAACTTGAGCGCGTCGACGGGCAGCACTTCCTGGCCGATTTCATAGCGGCCTTCCGGATCGAGCAGGCCGTCAAGCCGTTCGCGCGCGCCAATCCGCATGTGGTGGCTGCACTTCGGGCAGACATGCAGATTCGCCTCGACGTCGTTGCGGTACAGCACCGCTTCGCACGACGGGCACTTGATCCACAACCCTTCCGGAATGCCCTTGCGGCTTTTCGGATCGGTTTGCTTGATCTTGGGCGGTAACAGTTTGTCGAGCCAGCTCATCGTGTTTCCTTCATGTTTCGCGTGTTTTCGCAGCTATTTTGCTTCATATAGCCACAATCACGGGTTATTTTGCAGAATCGAGCGCCGCACGAATCTCGGCGATAAAACCCGTCAGTTTCTCAGCCGCCGTGTCCGGCGACGCCTCTTCGAGCAATTGCACGAGACGGCTGCCGATCACGACAGCATCCGCTACATCCGCCACCAGCCTTGCCGACGCCGCATCGCGGATACCAAAACCAACGCCGACCGGCAGCGCTACATGCGCCTTGATGGCCGGGATTTTACTCGCGATACTCGCCACGTCCAGATTTGCCGCGCCGGTCACGCCTTTCAACGACACGTAATACACATAGCCGCTTGCCACCTTGCCCACGGCGGCAATGCGTTCATCGGTCGATGTGGGCGCAAGCAAAAAGATGGGATCGATACCGGCAGCGAGCATCGACTGGCTGAATTCCACCGATTCCTCCGGCGGATAATCCACGACCAATACGCCATCCACGCCCGCTTCCTTCGCGGCCTTTGCGAAGGCTTCGGTGCCCATGCGCTCGATCGGATTCGCATATCCCATCAGCACAACCGGCGTCACGGTATTGGTTTCGCGAAAGCGCGTTACGTCAGCGAGAACGTGCTTGAGCGATACGCCGCGCGCCAAAGCCCGCTCGGAAGAACGCTGGATCACGGGACCATCGGCCATGGGGTCGGAAAACGGCACGCCGAGTTCGATTACGTCCGCGCCGCCCTTGGCGAGCGCGTGCATGAATTCGACGGTCTGCTCGGGATTCGGATCGCCTGCAGTGATGAACGGGATCAAACCCTTTTTGCCCTGCTCGGCCAATGCCGCGAATGTACTTTTGATACGGGACATGATTATCTCTTTGCGCGTTAGCCGCGCGTTTGACGTTTTTTAGCAGCGACTTGAGCGAACTTCACGCTTGATCGATGGAAGCATTTTCAGCGATGACCGCCGGCTTTTCGGCAGCCACAACAGCCGGTGGAGTCTGTGCCACGCGCGCTTGCGCAATCGCGTGGTAATCCGCGTTGATCTCGTAGCCGACGAACTGCCGCCCGTGGCGCGCGCAGGCAACCGCCGTCGTGCCACTTCCCATGAACGGATCAAGCACGCGGCCGCCGCGCGGACAACTCGCCAATACCATTCGCTCGACGATTTCGAGCGGCTTTTGCGTCGGATGATCAACCCGCTCAGCATGCTGCCGATGCAACCGCGACACCGACCACACGTCTTTCGGGTTGTATCCGAGTTCGAGCCACTTGCTACCTTCGAACAATTTTCGCGAACGCGCTTTCTTCGTCACTGCGTCGTAGGGAATGCGGATGGGATCGAGATCGAAGAAGTAATCCTTCGATACCGCAAAATAACCGATGTTGTCATGCACCGACGTAAATCTGCGCACCGTTCCGCCCATGCTCGGCACCCGCCTATCCCAGACAATCTCGTTGACCATTGTCAGGCGGCGCTTGAGGAACACAAAAATCTCGGGCGCATATTGCCACGTGCAAAAAATGTAGAGCGAACCGCTCGGCTTGAGCTTCGGAATGGCCAGTTCAAGCCAGCCGTAGGTCCAGTCGAGGAATGCATCGCCGGAACGCATGTCCGAATCGTTGCCGTAATCCTTGCCGAGACCATACGGCGGATCGGCCACGATCAGATCGATCGAGCCGTCCGGCAGGTTCGCTGCATCGGCGAGAAAATCGCGATGATGCAACTGGATACCGCCGTGCGCGTAGGCGTCGGTGGCATCCGGCGTTGCATGGACAATCTCATCGCGCATGAGTTGTGGGCTCAGAACGTGATGCCGGTGCGCTCGGCGACCGTATGCATGTCCTTGTCGCCACGACCCGACAGATTGACGAGCAGCAGCTTGTCCTTGGGCAGCGTGGGCGCGAGCTTCGCGGCGTAGGCAAGCGCATGGCTCGACTCGAGCGCGGGAATGATCCCTTCGATCCGGCAGCAATCGTGGAAACCCTTCAGCGCTTCTTCGTCGGTAATGCCCACGTACTCCGCGCGTCCCGCATCCTTCAGCCACGCGTGTTCCGGACCGACGCCCGGATAATCCAGCCCCGCCGAGACCGAATGCGTCTCGATAATCTGGCCGTTATCGTCCTGCAGAAGATAAGTGCGGTTGCCGTGCAGCACGCCGGGACTTCCACCTATCAGCGAAGCAGCGTGACGCCCGCTTTCGATGCCATCGCCTGCAGCTTCCACGCCGATCAGCCGCACGTCTTCATTCTCGATGTACGGATAAAAGATACCCATTGCGTTCGATCCACCGCCGACACATGCGATCACCGCATCGGGCTGACGACCGGTCATCTCGGGCATCTGAACCTTGCATTCGTCGCCAATGACGCGCTGGAAGTCGCGCACCATCATCGGATACGGATGCGGACCCGCCACCGTGCCAATGATGTAGAACGTGTTTTCGACGTTCGTGACCCAGTCGCGCATGGCTTCATTCAGCGCGTCTTTTAGCGTCTTGGAACCGGATTCCACCGGCACGACCGTCGCGCCAAGGAGCTTCATGCGGTACACGTTCGCAGCCTGACGCTTCACGTCCTCCGAGCCCATATACACAACGCATTCCATGCCGAAACGCGCCGCAATGGTCGCGGTCGCCACGCCGTGCTGTCCCGCGCCGGTTTCCGCGATCACGCGCGGCTTGCCCATCTTGCGTGCGAGCAGCGCCTGGCCAATCACGTTGTTCACCTTGTGCGCGCCGGTGTGGTTCAAATCCTCGCGCTTCAAGTAAATCTGCGCGCCGCCGAGCATCTCGCTCCAGCGCTTGGCGTGATAGATCGGCGACGGACGGCCAACGTAATGCTTCAGTTCATATTCATATTCCGCGATGAACGCCGGATCCTTGCTGCATTCGGCGTATGCATCGCGAAGTTCGTCGAGTGCATGAATGAGCGTTTCGGAGACGAACGTGCCGCCATAAGGGCCGAAATGGCCTCGATTGTCTGGTAAGTTGTACATGTATGTCACTCTCTCGGTCCGCGGGAAGCGTTGCGCTTGTCCGCGTTGATCATCCGGCATCCGCTTCACGCACCGCGCGTACGAACGCCGCCATTCGGGCGTGATCCTTCACGCCCCTGGCCCCCGCTACTTCGATGCCGCTGGAGACATCGACCGCGTAGGGCCGCACGAGCCGGATGGCCTCATGGACGTTTTGCGCGTTCAACCCACCACTCAAAACGGCCCGATGCCCGAGATCTGTTGGGATAAGTGACCAATCGAATACCTTTCCACCGCCACCGTAGCCATCGACAAAAGCGTCGAGAAGCAAACCGCTGGCTGCTGAATAATTGAGAGATGATTCTACCAAATCGCGTGCGTTGGCATCGGGCCCTACCCGAACCGCCCGCCACCACGGCAAACCGGCGACTTCGGCAAGCGCGGCGCATTGGGCCGGGGTTTCGTCGCCATGAAATTGCAGCAGGGACAATCTCACATTCGACGTCACTTCGCGAATCCATTCCGGCGTCGCGTTGACGAACAAACCCACGGCCGACACCAGCGGCGGCACGCGTTCCGCCAGATCTATCGCCTGGCCGACGCTGACCGATCTCGGGCTCGGCGGATAAAACACGAAACCGACGGCGTCGGCGCCCAGGTCGACGGCGGTATCGACGTCTTCCGTCTTCGACAGACCACACAGCTTGATGCGCGTTCTATGCAGATCCTGATTGTTCACGTTCACGCTCTCGTCCACGTTCGATTTCTTGCCAGACCGCGCTCCACGGGTAGCTTCCCAGACACGGCGCGGGCACGGCGAAGTGCTCAGGATAGCCGACCTCGGCCAGATAGAGGCCGTCGGGCATGAAGGTCGGCGCGGCGCGCTTGCGATCGCGCGCCTCCAGCAATTCGCGCATCCAAGAAGGCGGATGCTTGCCACGGCCAATCGCGACGAAACATCCCATCAGGTTGCGCACCATGTGATGCAAAAACGCGTTTGCGCGAAAGCGGAAGTGGATGAAATCGCCCTGCTCCACAATGTCGATCTGATGCAAGTATTTCACCGGCGTCTTCGCCTGGCACTCGGACGATCGAAACGCCGTGAAATCATGCTTGCCGATAATGCTGGCCGCCGCCTCGCGCATTGCGTCGGCGTCGAGCGGCGCGTAGCACCAGCCGGCGCGGCCGGGGATCATAGGCGAGCGAACGGGGTTCACGTACAGCGCGTAGTAATACGTGCGCTCGAACGCGCCGAAGCGCGCGTGGAAATCGTCGGGCATCGGGCGCGCCCACTGGACCGCGACACTGTGCGGCAAATACGCGTTCGTTCCGCGAACCCAGGCAAAGTCGGTACGGTCGAGCTCGGTATCGAAATGAACGACCTGACCTAGCGCATGAACACCCGCATCCGTGCGTCCCGCGACAACCGTCTGCACGCGCGTCTGCATGAACTTGCCGAGCGCATGTTCGAGCACGTCCTGCACGGTCTCGACGTCGGATTGTGTCTGCCAGCCGCTGAACGCCGAACCGTCGTACTGGATACCAAGTGCAATGCGTTTCAAGGGCATATCAGGAAAGCGGCGCCAGTGTGGATAACAGCGTGGCGGCGGGCTGGCGCGTGGCTGGATCGTTGGATTCGATGACTTCCTGCAACAGCGTGCGCGCGCCGGACAAGTCGCCGAGTTCGATGTATTCGACAGCCAGTTCCAGCTTGTTGCGAGCGATGGTTGCAATCTGCTCCGGGGTGAATGCAGGCAGCGGCTCGGTCTGGCTTGCGGGCGAGTCGTAGTCGAAGTCGAGGCTCAACGGCCCGAAGCGCGAGGCTCCCAGACCGGCCACCGAGGCCGCGCCGGCCGTCCCCGTTTCGATTTGCCCGGCGGCCGATTCCGCAGACGGCCCGGACGGCGCATCGGGATGACGATGCTGCTCGTTCTGACGATCGAACACGGCGGGATCGGCGATGGGTTGCGGGATTATCGTGGCTGGATCGATTTGGGGTGGTTCTGCCGCTGCGGGATGGTCGGTTTCAAGCGGCGCTTCCCGGCGAGGCGGCAAGCCGAAATCGAGCGCGCTCAAGGCTTCGATTGCTTCCTGCGGGAATTTGGGTTGAGGAAGGCCCGAAGCGGCGGAGGATGGCTCGTCGTCGTAGGAAGAATCGGAGTCGGTTGCGTGATCGGGGGGCTGAATCGTGGCTTCTTGTGCAGCGGCTTCACGAGCTTCGGCTTCTCGAGCCGCAGCTTCGCGTGTAGCGGCCTCGTGGGCTTCGGCTTCCCGAACTGCTGCTTCGCGCGCCTCAGCCTCCACTCTTTCGGCCTCATGCGCAGCCGCCTCGCGTGCAGCCGCCTCGCGTGCCGCCGCCTCCCTCGCCTCCGCTTCCCGAACGGCAGCTTCCCGGGCAATGGCCTCCCGCGTCGCTTGCTCCAGGGCTGCGGCGTGTTCTGCTGCAGCGCGTTCAGCAGCCAGCGCCGCCTCGACCGCGCCCGGCCGTGGCGGCGTGAAATCACGATGAAGCGCCGCCGGTGCATCCGGCATGAACGGCGCACGCTTCGCCTCTGGCTCGGGCGGCAGGGCAGCAGTGCTCAACGTCACGCGCGCTGCGTCGGCATCGTCGAGATCGGCTTCGTTCGGCGTGAGCGGCATGTCTTCAGTAGGGGAATCGAAGACCTGGGCCGCATCGTAGTTTTCCATGCTGCCCGCGACCACGTTCAACTCACCTTGCCCGCGTTGCACGGCCGTGCCTTCCAGATCGGCAGCGCCTGTCGCCGAATGCGAAGGGGCTTCGTGCGCCAGGGTGCGCGGCGTTTCCGGTGGCGGTGGAACAACAGGCGTGTCCGGCGTTACGGGTTCGTCCGCTGGCGCTGCGGCGACACGGCGCCGCTTGCCGGCTCGCATTGCCATGAGAAGCAGGCCAATAGCCACAATCACGCCGATGATCCAGGCAATCGGCCCGTTTGCCGGCGCGGCCGAAGGACTCACCGTGGACGCGGGCACAACCGGCGGCGCAGCGGGCGCCGACGCCACTGCCGGCGTGGATGCCGGCGTACTTTCGCTGCCGCTCGCAGTAGGCTGAGCCTCGGAGACAGGTGCTGCTGCGCTTGCATCGCTCGTTGCGGTCGCGGCGCCGCTTATCGGCCCACCGGTGACATTCGATGCCGCCTCCGCTGGAGCACCTGCGGTTTCCGGAGCGCTTGCTCCGACTGTGGGCGCCGACGCCACGGACGCCACCGACGCCGCCGTACCGGACGCCGCGCCATCAGGAGCCGAAGCCTCCGCCGCGCTCGCCGCGCCATCTGTCTGAGGCACGTTCAAAACCGATCCCAGTTTCAACCGGCTTGGATCGTGACCCATGAACGCGTTCGGATTGGCATCGAAGAGCGCGCGGGCCATTTTTTCGCGCGTGGCGCGATCGGTCGATCCTGTGATCTGCGTAGCGATATCGCTCAGCGATTGCCCGGGCTTCACGCTGTATTGCGTGACCGCGCCTGCGTCCGATGCAGCCACGGTGGCGGATGCAGCGCTGGCTTGAGCCATTGCATCGAATGAAACAGACGTCCCGAGCAGCACACTCGCAACGCTCGCCGCAATCAGCACCGTGCGCCGCGCACGGCTGGCGTGGCGGGGCTGCGAACGAAGTGGCCGACTCGGACGAACGATCATTGAAACTCCAGGCGAGTGGACGGAAAACAGGAAACGGAACCGCGGAAACGCCGTCGCAAAACGAAAAAGCGCCGCGCAAGCGCGACGCTTCAATCGAACAGCCGCGCGTCGTGGCGCGTAGTTTACTTTACTTGTCGAGCAGGATGCGAAGCATCCGGCGCAGCGGTTCGGCCGCGCCCCATAGCAACTGGTCGCCCACGGTGAACGCGGACAGATATTCGCCGCCCATCGCGAGTTTGCGCAGACGGCCGACCGGCACCGTCAGCGAACCCGTAACGACCGCCGGCGACAAATCGCGCATCGACGCTTCACGTTCGTTCGGGACCACCTTCACCCAATCATTCGCCGATGCCAGAATGCCGTGCACCTCATCCAGCGGCACGTCCTTCGTGAGCTTGATGGTGAGCGCCTGCGAATGGCAACGCATTGCGCCGATGCGCACGCACAGGCCATCGACCGGAACCGAGCCTGGCTCGCCCATGGCGGGAAGCCCGAGAATCTTGTTGGTTTCCGCGCCGCCCTTCCATTCTTCCTTCGACATGCCGTTGCCGAGATCTTTATCGATCCACGGAATCAGCGAGCCCGCGAGCGGCACGCCGAAGTTGTCAACAGGCATGCGTTCGCTCGACATGGCCGCCAGAACGCGCTTGTCGATATCCAGAATAGCCGATGCCGGGTCCGCCAGATCTTCCTTGGCCGCCCCGTACAGCACGCCCATTTGCTGCAGCAGTTCGCGCATGTTCTGCGCGCCCGCGCCGGAAGCCGCCTGATACGTCATGGCGGTCGTCCATTCGATCAGCTTGTGATTGAACAGGCCGCCGAGCGCCATCAGCATCAGGCTGACCGTGCAATTCCCGCCGATAAAATTCCGGCCGCCCTTGACCAGCGAATCCTTGATGACGTTCAGGTTCACCGGATCAAGAACGATGACCGCGTCGTCCTTCATGCGCAGCGACGAAGCCGCGTCGATCCAGTAACCTTTCCAGCCGGCCGCGCGCAGCTTCGGATACACGTCGTTCGTGTAATCGCCGCCCTGGCACGTAATGATCGCGTCGCACTTTTTCAGGTCGTCAATGCTTGTCGCATCTTTGAGTTTCGTCTCGTTTTTCGCGAACGACGGCGCATTGCCGCCCGCATTGCTGGTGCTGAAAAACACCGGTTCGATCAGGTCGAAATCGCCTTCCTGCTGCATGCGCTGCATCAGGACGCTGCCGACCATGCCGCGCCAACCAACGAGACCTACGTTCATGACTAACCTTTAGTTTGGACACTTCCCCGCTTGGATCCGACCCTCCGCCGGCGTGACCGCGCGGGGAAGATGGGCGGGCACGGCAGGCGATCAGCGCAACGTGATCGTTTTGAGGGAAATGGTTTTCGTAATGCGTTTGAGGCACGTGCGTGTGTTCAAACGCGTAATGGCGAGACGAATCGTGCGGGCGCCTTCAATGCCGCCGCATGAAATCGAGTCCTGAGAGATTTTAGAGATCTTCGCCATAACAAAAGAGTCTACACGATAACCCACCTATTTCGTGCTCGTTTCGTGCTCTGCGCAAGCGTTTCACGCTGTTTCGACGTGGTTCATGCGCCAAAAGCCACGAATCGAGATGAAATATCGCGATCGACCGTATCTTGATAACACCCCGATCGCGAGACGCTTTTCCACCGGAATTTTTCGCCGCTTTGCTCAGCGGAAAAGCGCGTTGCCATTTCCAGGAACTTAAAGCGCCGCGAGAACCGCGTCGCCCATTTCCTTCGTACCGACCGTGCGGCCGTCTTGCGTGGCGATATCGCCGGTACGGAAACCTTGCGCCAGCACCTTCTTCACCGCCGTTTCAATGCGATCCGCCTGCTCCGTCTTGCCGAGCGAATAACGCAGCATCATTGCGGCGGAAAGGATGGTTGCGAGCGGATTCGCCACGCCCTTGCCCGCGATATCCGGCGCCGAACCATGCGATGGTTCGTACA
Source organism: Caballeronia sordidicola (assembly GCF_001544455.2). GTDB lineage: Bacteria > Pseudomonadota > Gammaproteobacteria > Burkholderiales > Burkholderiaceae > Caballeronia > Caballeronia sordidicola. Next base: position 13,988 of record NZ_FCOC02000004.1, on the reverse strand, counting down.
AGCCCTTGTTGTTCTTGTCGAGGGAAGCCGAAGGCAACATGCCGATAGACCCCGTCAACATGGCCGCTTCGTCCGAGAGAATGTCGCCGAACATGTTGCCCGTCACGACCACGTCGAACGCTTTCGGCGCCTTTACCAGCTGCATGGCCGCGTTGTCCACGTACATGTGCGACAGCTCGACGTCCGCATATTCCTTCGATACATCGATCATCACGTCGCGCCACAATTGCGACGTTTCGAGCACGTTCGCCTTGTCGACGCTCGTCAGTTTCTTCGCGCGCTTTTGCGCAGCCTGAAACGCGACGTGCGCAATGCGGCGCACTTCCGGCTCGGAATAACGCATGGTGTCGAAGCCTTCCTTCGCGCCTTCGAACAAGCCATCCGGCGATGACCGCACGCCGCGCGGCTGGCCGAAATAGATATCGCCATTCAGTTCGCGGATGATCAAAATATCCAGCCCGGCAACAATCTCCGGTTTCAGCGACGAAGCCGCCGTCAGTTGCGGATAACAAATCGCTGGCCGGAAATTCGCGAACAATTGCAGATGCTTGCGCAGGCCCAGAATGGCTTGCTCGGGACGCAGTGCGCGCTCGAGCGAATCGTATTTCCAGTCGCCGACCGCGCCGAACAGGATCGCATCCGATGCCTTCGCCAGCGCGAGCGTTGCGTCCGGCAGCGGATGGCCGCTCGCCTCGTAACCCGCGCCACCGACCGGCGCTTCTTCGATCTCGAACTTCTCGCCAAGCGCGTTCAGGACCTTGACAGCTTCCTTGATGATTTCCGGACCGATGCCATCGCCGGGCAGCACTGCAATCTTCATGGTGTTTCCTTGGGTCTTGGTTGTTTGGTTCTTAGCGCACGAGGCGATTGTTCAGCCACGGTTGCGTGACGAGACGCTCGTTTTCGAATTGCCGGATCTTGTCGGCGTGGCGCAGCGTCAGGGCGATATCGTCGAAACCATTCAGCAGGCAGAACTTGCGAAAGCCCGGTACGTCGAACGGATATTCCGTGCCGTTGCCCGTCAGCACGACCTGACGCTCGAGGTCCACGGTCAGTGTGAAGCCGTTGAATGCGTAGGTTTCGTTGAACAGCTTGTCGACCTGGCTTTCCGTCAGCACGATCGGCAGCAGGCCATTCTTGAAGCAGTTGTTATAGAAGATATCCGCGAAACTCGGCGCGATGATCGCTCGAAAACCGTATTGGTCCAGCGCCCACGGCGCATGTTCGCGCGAGCTGCCGCAACCGAAATTCTCGCGCGTCAGCAAGATCGACGCGCCCTTGTAGCGCGCCTGATTCAGCACGAAATCCGGGTTCAGCGGACGCTTCGAATTGTCCTGGCCGGGTTCGCCGACATCCAGGTAACGCCATTCGTCGAAGGCATTCGGGCCGAAACCCGTGCGCTTGATCGACTTCAAAAACTGCTTCGGGATGATCGCGTCGGTATCGACGTTTGCACGATCCAGCGGCGCCACGAGCCCGCTATGTACAGTGAATTTTTCCATGATCCGTAACCGGTTTGGTTTATTTGACCGCGTTGCTGATTGCGTTGCCGGTGGCGCGCATGTCCTCGCCGAAGCCGTGAACCGTGTTGCAGGCCGCGGCGCCGAGTACAACGCCCATCAGCGCAAGCCAGATTGCGACGCGTTTCATGCGAGCTCGCGAATATCGACGAAATGGCCCTCGATGGCCGCTGCCGCCGCCATTGCCGGGCTCACCAGATGCGTGCGGCCGCCCGCGCCCTGACGTCCTTCGAAATTGCGATTCGACGTGGACGCGCACCGTTCGCCCGGATCCAGCCGGTCTGCGTTCATGGCGAGACACATCGAGCAACCGGGTTCGCGCCACTGAAAACCAGCGTCGATAAACACCTTGTCCAACCCTTCGCGCTCGGCTTGCGCCTTTACGAGACCCGAGCCCGGCACGACCATCGCCAGACGAATATTCGACGCCACGCGGCGGCCGAGCGTCTTCACCACATACGCCGCCGCGCGCAAGTCCTCGATCCGCGCATTCGTGCACGAACCGATAAAAATCTTGTCCGGCTTGATGGATTGCATCGGCGTGTTCGGTTCGAGCGCCATGTATTTCAACGCGCGTTCAATCGCATCGCGCTTGACCGGGTCCTTCTCGCGTTCGGGATCGGGCACGCGGCCGTCGATGGACGTCACCATTTCCGGCGACGTACCCCACGTCACTTGCGGCACGATCTCGGCCGCATTCAACTCCACCACGCGATCGAATTTCGCGTCCGCGTCCGACTTGAACGAGCGCCAATACGTGGCCGCCTGCTCGAATTCCACGCCCTGCGGCGAAAACGGACGATCTTTCAGGTAGTTGATGGTGGTTTCATCGACAGCGACCATGCCAGCCCGCGCGCCCGCCTCGATAGCCATGTTGCAGACTGTCATGCGGCCTTCCATGGACAGCGCCCGAATGGTCGATCCGCCGAATTCGATGGCATAACCCGTGCCGCCGGCCGTTCCGATCTTGCCGATGATCGCCAGCACGATATCTTTGGCCGTGCAGCCGCGCGGCAACGGCCCTTCCACCTTGACGAGCATGTTCTTGCTCTTCTTTTGCAGCAGCGTTTGCGTGGCGAGGACGTGTTCGACTTCCGACGTGCCAATGCCGTGCGCCAGCGCGCCAAACGCACCGTGCGTTGAAGTATGCGAATCGCCGCAGACTATGGTCATGCCCGGCAGCGTGGCGCCCTGTTCCGGCCCGATGATATGCACGATGCCCTGGCGCAAGTCGTTCATCTTGAACTGCGTAATGCCGTAGGCGTCGCAGTTGTCGTCGAGCGTATCGACTTGCAGCTTCGAGATAGGATCGGCGATGCCGTGTGAACGGTCGGTGGTCGGCACGTTGTGATCCGACACCGCCAGGTTCGCGCTGATTCGCCAGACTGGCCGTTCAGCGAGCTTCAGTCCCTCGAACGCTTGCGGGCTGGTCACTTCATGCAGCAAATGACGATCGATATACAAAATGGACGTGCCGTCGTCCTCGGTGTGGATCACATGCGAATTCCACAACTTGTCATAGAGAGTCTGGGCCATGGTCTTTTGAACGGTTGTAACTGCGGGGTATGTTTTTTGGTTTGATGATTATGCCACGCACAACGGCGCGCTGCGCTGCCGCTCCAAGCAAAAACCGATATAAAACATGGAGTTAGGGTGGTACTCGTGCTACCTGTATGGGAAATACCGGGCTGGTGCGTTGCGGACAATCCGCGCGCCAGAACGCAAAACGGGCGTAAGCACTTATCGCACTTACGCCCGAAATACCTTTATCTCAGCCTGCAAACTTACAAGGCTCGCCCCACGATCAACGGATCGACCGTCCCGATTGCGCGAATATCCCGATTCGCATACGGCAGCTTATGCAGGATATGACGCATGGCATTGAGCCGCGCGCGCTTCTTGCAATCCGACCGGACCACCGCCCAAGGACAATCGGCCGTGTCCGTTTGCGCGAACATCGCCTCTTTGGCTTCGGTGTACTCGTCCCATTTGTCCAGCGATGCAAGATCGACAGGGCTCAACTTCCACTGCTTGAGCGGATGAATCTCGCGTTCCTTGAAACGCCGGCGTTGCTCTTCCCGGCTTACCGAGAACCAGAACTTCACGACATGTATTCCGCTGCGGACCAGTTGCCGTTCAAACTCCGGCACCTGTTGCATGAAATCGGTGTATTCATTTTCCGAGCAAAAGCCCATCACACGCTCGACGCCCGCACGGTTGTACCAGGAACGATCGAACAAGACGATCTCACCCGCCGTGGGAAGATGCTGGACGTATCGCTGGAAATACCATTGGCCGCGCTCGGATTCCGACGGCTTCTCCAGCGCGACGACGCGGGCGCCACGCGGGTTCATGTGTTCCATGAACCGTTTGATGGCGCCGCCCTTGCCTGCCGCGTCGCGCCCTTCGAAAACGATCACGAGACGTTCGCCCGTTTCCCGTACCCACGCCTGCAGTTTCAACAATTCCACTTGCAGGGCGTACTTTTCCTTCTCATATCCGCGCCGCGACATTAGGTTCCGGTACGGATAACCGCCCGTGCGCCAGTTACGCGACAACTCGTCGTCCGGGTGACGCGAAGAGCGGGCATTCCACAACGCCGGGTCGCCCTCCAGCATGACGCTGCGCAAGGCCGCGGTTTCATCGGGCGAAAGGCCGTTCATCAACGTCTTGATGGTTTCCATCAACGTGACGGGATCCTGCGTGACATTCGTCGACAGTACTTGCTGGACGGTGCTTGCAATATGTTCGTTGGCTGCGTCGATGGCGCGGCTTGTTTCATCGATCTGCGCGGCTCGCGCGGTGCGGGTCGGTAATATGTCTCCGCGCGCAACGTTGCGCACGGTTGAATTGCGAGCGTCGAGTTTGTCATGCTGTGTTGTCAAAGTATTTTTCCTTGTCTGAGTGCCCCGGCTGTCCGGTTCGCCGGGGCACCGCCCTCTCAAGCGGTTGTTGCGGCCTTCTTCAGAACCACATAGATCTTGTCCTTCAGCAGCAGTTTTTCCTTCTTGAGCGTTTCGACGGACCGCCCATCCGCCGGAAGCGGACCGTTCTCCAGGTTCTTGATCTGATGATCCAGTTCGTTGTGCCGCTGGAACAATCGGGCAAAGTGAGCGTCTTCGGTTTTGAGTGTGGAAATCAGATCACGGAATTCGGGAAACATCTGGAGCTCCTCAAACATGATGCGGGTAACGCCCGCAGGGTCAGTAAGCCTGGATATCTTGGCATTACTACACAATTGCGATGTTGATAAACATCGTGTTTGCGTGAGTTTTGGCTTGGGTGGGATGGGTTGTGATGGGTTGGGACGCCGGTCAAGAACTTTGCACTACGCCACTTCGTCTTGCCGCCTGACCTGCACCGCCACCATCTCCTCAGCAACGCCCCGTTCCCATTCGAGCCAATCGTCCCCTAGCACTTCAACCGGGTGTTGCGTGCGGACGTTGCCATTTCCACAGTTCATGGAACCGGCGGCGCAGTATTTATCGCATCCCCAACAATTTCGTTCGGGATGCTTCGGGTGTTCCGGAAATTTCTTTGCCATTTGATTGACTCCTCTTCGCAGATGAAAAACGCGAAGAGCGGCTGCCGGCTTCGCACCGCTGAACATTCTCTCTCCGTTCACACTCGGCGCACGCGAGCTGCGGCAATTAGCATCAGCCAAAGAAAACGCCCTGACTGAGAACCAGTCAGGGCGTTTGTCAATCCAGCCTTGCCTCGCGCATTACACGCCCTTTGGGGTCATGCATGCGCGAAATGGCTTATTGCTTACCGCTTATCAATCGCCTTCGCTTCACGCGGCGTTTCACCAATAAACAACTGACGCGGACGACCAATCTTCTGCTCCGGATCAGCAATCATTTCGTTCCACTGCGCGATCCAGCCCACGGTACGTGCCATTGCAAACACACAAGTGAACATGGCGGTCGGAATACCAAGCGCACGCTGAACAATACCCGAGTAAAAATCAACATTCGGGTACAGCTTGCGCGAAACGAAGTATTCATCTTCAAGCGCAATCTTTTCCAGCGCCATTGCAAGCTTGAACAGCGGATCATCGTGCAGACCCAGTTCTTCGAGCACTTCGTGGCACGTTTCACGCATCAGTTTCGCGCGCGGATCGTAGTTCTTGTACACGCGATGCCCGAAGCCCATCAGCTTCACGCCCGAATTCTTGTCCTTCACCTGCTTGATGAATTCAGGAATGTTATCGACGGAACCGATCTCTTCCAGCATGTTCAACGCGGCTTCGTTCGCGCCGCCGTGCGCCGGCCCCCACAAGCAAGCAATCCCCGCGGCAATACACGCAAACGGATTCGCGCCCGAAGAACCGGCAAGACGCACGGTAGAAGTCGATGCATTTTGCTCATGGTCCGCATGCAGGATCAGGATGCGATCCAGCGCGCGCACGAGCACGTCGTTGACCTTGTACTCTTCGCACGGGTTCGAGAACATCATGTGCATGAAGTTCGCGCTGTACGACAAGTCGTTCTTCGGATACACGAACGGCTGGCCGATCGTGAACTTGTACGCCATGGCCACCAGCGTCGGCAGCTTCGCAATCATGCGAATGGCCGATACATCGCGGTGACGCGGGTCGTTGATGTTCAGCGAGTCGTGGTAGAACGCCGACAGTGCGCCAACGGCGGCCACGAGCACGGCCATCGGGTGTGCGTCGCGGCGGAAACCGCGGAAGAAGAAATGCATTTGCTCGTGAACCATCGTGTGCTTCGTGACGGTTTCAACGAACTCTTCCTTCTGCTCGGCGGTCGGCAAGTCGCCATGCAACAGCGCGTAGCAGGTTTCAAGAAAGTCGGCCTTGACCGCGAGTTCCTCGATCGGATATCCGCGATACAGCAACTCGCCCTTGTCGCCGTCAATGTACGTGATCGCGGAGTTGCACGCCGCCGTCGACATGAAGCCCGGATCGTAGGTGAACTTGCCGGTCTGGCCGTACAGCTTGCGGATGTCGATCACGTCCGGGCCCAGGGTGCCCTTGTAGATCGGCATTTCGACGCTCGGCGAGTTGTCGCTGAACGATAGCGTGGCTTTAACATCTGACGGGGTCATAGCACATCCTCAATCGAAGTATGGAAACAGGTTTTCGATAATCCGCACGACAATTGCACAACTGCGTGGCTGGCTCAGGCTGAGCGCAGCATCTCCAGCACACGAGTCATATCCGGCGAGGCCAGTTCGCCATCCGGTTCCTTGCGTGCCAGCAGCAAGTCCATCAGGTCGTTGTCGCTCAGTTCCAGCAGTTTCGTCAGCACGCCGACGTCCGTGTCACTGAGGTCATGCTCATATCGGCTGAAAAAACGCTCGAAGATCAGATCGTTTTCCAGCAGACCGCGCCGCGCCCGCCACCTAAGGCGTGCGCGACGTAGAGGGTCGGACTGATGCCCGGAGTCATTCATGACACAGTCCCTATCAGACAGCGCGGCGCACCATCAATTCCTTGATCTTGCCAATTGCCTTCGTGGGATTCAGTCCCTTCGGGCACACATCCACGCAATTCATGATCGTGTGGCAACGGAACAGACGATACGGATCTTCCAGGTTGTCCAGACGTTCACCCGTCGCTTCGTCGCGGCTGTCCGCAATGAAACGATAGGCTTGCAGCAAGCCCGCCGGACCCACGAACTTGTCCGGGTTCCACCAGAAGCTCGGGCACGAGGTGGAGCAACTGGCGCACAGAATGCACTCGTACAGGCCGTCAAGCTCGTCGCGTTCCTCGGGCGTCTGCAGACGCTCCTTTTCCGGCGGCGGCGTATCGTTGATCAGGTACGGCTTGATCGAATGATACTGGTTGAAGAATTGCGTGAAGTCGCAAATCAGGTCGCGAACAACCGGCAGGCCCGGCAACGGACGCAGCACGATCTTCTGCGGCAGGTCGTTCATGTTCTGCAGGCAGGCGAGACCGTTCTTGCCATTGATGTTCATGGCGTCCGAACCGCACACGCCCTCACGGCACGAGCGGCGGAACGACAGGGTTTCATCGACTGATTTCAGCTTCAGCAGCGCGTCCAGCAACATGCGCTCGTGCGAGTCGATTTCGATCTCGTACGTCTGCATGCGAGGCGCCGCGTCCTTGTCCGGATCGTAGCGGTAGATTTCAAAAGTACGCTTTGCCATTTCGATTCCTTTGCCTTAGAAGGTCCGCGCTTTGGGCGGCACCGATTCGACCGTCAGCGGCGTCATGTGCACCGGCTTGTAGTCGAGTTTGTCGCCTTCGCTGAACCACAGCGTGTGCTTCATCCAGTTGTCGTCGTCGCGGATCTCGAAGTTGCTGTGCGCATGCGCACCGCGGCTTTCCTTGCGCGCTTCCGCCGAAATCATGGTGGCGCGCGCCACTTCGATCAGGTTTGCGAGTTCGAGCGCCTCGACCTTCGCCGTGTTGAAGACCTTCGACTTGTCCTTCAGATGCACATGCTTCACGCGCTCGGACAGTTCCTTGATCTTGCCCACGCCTTCCGCCAGCAACGCGGACGTACGGAACACGCCGGCGTGCGCCTGCATGGTCGCGCGGATGTCGTTGGCGATGGCTTGCGTGTATTCGCCCGACGACGAGTTTTCCAGCACCGCGAGGCGCGCGAGCGCGGCGTCGGCTGCGTCGGCCGGAAGGGGCTTGTGCTCCTTCATTTCCTTCGCGTGCTTGATGATGTGGTTGCCAGCCGCGCGGCCGAACACCACGAGATCGAGCAGCGAGTTCGTGCCAAGCCGGTTCGCGCCATGCACCGACACACACGAGCATTCGCCGACAGCGTAGAAGCCGTTGACGGGTTCTTCGTAGCCGCCCTTGAGTGTGCCGACAACCTGGCCGTGAATGTTCGTCGGAATGCCGCCCATCTGGTAATGGATGGTCGGCACAACCGGAATGGGCTCCTTGATGCAATCGACGTTCGCAAACTTCATTGCGATTTCGCGGATGGACGGCAGACGCTTCATGATCGTCTCGGCGCCAATGTGCGACAGGTCCAGCAGCACGTGATCCTTGTTCGGACCCACGCCGCGGCCTTCCTTGATTTCCTGGTCCATCGAACGCGAAACGAAGTCACGCGGCGCCAGATCCTTTAGCGTCGGCGCATAACGTTCCATGAAGCGCTCGCCATCCGAATTACGCAAGATGCCGCCTTCGCCGCGCACGCCTTCGGTAATCAGCACGCCCGCGCCGGCAACGCCGGTCGGATGGAATTGCCAGAATTCCATGTCCTGCAACGCGATGCCCGAACGCGCCGCCATGCCGAGTCCGTCGCCGGTATTGATGAACGCGTTGGTCGATGCCGCGAAGATCCGGCCCGCGCCGCCCGTTGCGAACAGCGTGGTCTTGCCTTCGAGAATGTGGACGTCGCCCGTTTCCATTTCCAGCGCGGTCACGCCGAGCACGTCGCCGTCGGCGTCGCGGATCAGGTCTAGCGCCATCCATTCAACGAAGAAGTGCGTCTTGGCCGCGACGTTCTGCTGATACAGCGTGTGCAAGAGCGCGTGGCCGGTGCGGTCGGCTGCAGCGCACGCGCGCTGGACCGGCTTTTCGCCATAGTTCGCGGTATGGCCGCCGAACGGACGCTGATAGATCGTGCCGTCCGCATTGCGGTCGAACGGCATGCCCATGTGTTCGAGTTCGTAGACAGCGCCGGGCGCTTCACGGCACATGAATTCGATCGCGTCCTGATCGCCGAGCCAGTCGGAACCCTTGATGGTGTCGTAGAAATGGTAGTGCCAGTTGTCTTCGCTCATGTTGCCGAGCGACGCGCCAATGCCGCCTTGCGCCGCTACCGTGTGCGAACGCGTGGGGAACACCTTCGAGAGCACCGCGACCGACAGACCCGCGCGAGCGAGTTGCAGCGAAGCGCGCATGCCGGAACCGCCTGCACCTACGATGACTACGTCGAAACGGCGACGCGGCAGGGACGTTTTAATTGCAGCCATTCTTTAAACTCTCCAGAGAATCTGTGCCGCGTAGCCGATACAACCGACCAGCCAGAGGATCGTTGCCACTTGCAGGAACAGACGCAAGCCCACCGGCTTCACGTAGTCCATCCAGATGTCCCGAGTGCCGACCCACGCGTGATAGAAGAGCGAGAGCAAGGCTACGAAAGTGGCGAGCTTCATCCATTGCATGGCGAAGATCGACGCCCAGCCGTCATACGAAAAATCGCGCGCACCGAAAAACCAGAACAGCAGCACCAGCGTGTACAAAGCCATGACAACGGCGGTAATGCGCTGCGCGAGCCAGTCGCGCAGGCCGTAATGCGCGCCGACCACGAGGCGCTTGGGACCAATTCGGTTGTTGTTATTCACGGCCATTGTCAGAAGGCTCCGAAGAGTTTAAGCGCAACGACGATTGTCAGCAGGGTCGACACCGTCAGGACGACGATGGACGTCTGCTTGCCGCCTTCCTTGCTGACTGCGCGATGGGTATCGAGGAGGAGAAAACGGATGCCTGCGCAAAAGTGGAACAGGAAGGACCACGACAGCACGAGCACCACGAGCTTGACGAGAGGGTTGGCGAGAAAGCCCTTGAATGCGTCGAAACTGATTTCAGACGTCAGGCTTTGGTCCAGCAGATAAAGCAGAAACGGCAGCGCTACGAATAGAAGCAGACCACTGATGCGGTGAAGAATCGAAACCTTGCCCGCTAGCGGCAAGCGGTAGGTTGCGAGCTGAGCAAGTCCGATATTCCGGTACTCAGGCCTTGGTTTTTTTACAGCTTCAGCCATGCTAGACCCCAACTTTGTTATCACACTAGTCCGCGATTTTAGCGCCTTTTCATATCGCGCTGCAGCGAAATGCCTCACAAGAAGCTATTGCCAATCGCGTGAGAAAGGCTTTCATGCCGACCTTGCGGGTTCGTCATCAAGCCGTCCACGTTCTGTTTCAACTCAAATCGTTTTGATAGTAATAGCCGTTCGTGACATACCACCCGCGCCGCACTTCTACCGGGCGGTCGCCATAGGTGTAGGACACGCGCTCGACAGACAGCAGCGGCGAACCCTCGCTTACGCCGAGCAATTGCGCGACCGCGACGTCCGCGCCAACCGCTCTTATCTTTTCCGATGCCCGGATCATGCGGGTGCCGAACTCGGTTTCGAACATGGCATAAAGCGGGCCTTTGTAATCCGCGAGCCGCTCGGCTGTAAGTCCGCGAAATACCGCGCCAGGCAGCCAGATTTCATCGAATACCGTGGTTTCGCCATCGAACTGCAGTAGACGCTTGATGCAAACCACCGGATCGGACGGCTTCAGGTCGAGCTGGCGGGCGATCTCAGCGGGTGCGCGCAAGCGGCGGCATTCCAGCAAACGGCTGACGTGGGGATGGACGTCGCCGTCTTCGGGCAGCAGCCTGAGAAAGCGGAACTGTACGCGATCTTCGTTGTGCGTCGCAACAAACGTGCCTTTTCCCTGACGGCGCACGAGCAGATTGTCGGCCGAGAGTTCGTCGATCGCCTTGCGCACCGTGCCCTGGCTCACCTTGTAGCGCGCAGCAAGCTCGACTTCGCTGGGAATGATTTCGCCGGGCTTCCATTCGCCCGATTCGAGCCCCTGGGTGATGAGGGCCTTGATCTGCTGATACAGCGGGCTGAACGTCGGCGACGAAGCGGGCGCGACGTCAGCCGCGCCGGGCGTGCCGGGAGAGTTCGGTGTGCTCGCTGGGTTGGAATTCATCCGCGCATTTCATCATAAAGGCGCAAGCCGCGTCCAGCGGTTTCCCGGTCATTCCTATGTCTTATATAAGACATATGATATGGTTGACTTTGGCTCATTCGAATCCTACACTCCTTGGCGAGCAAGGGTTTGCGGGGTGATGCACGCGCCGCCGGGCGTATCTGGCTTGTCGGCTGACCAAGCGCTTTTTGCACTGCGTTTTTGCCGAACTCGCGTCAGAACTGTCTGGCTCATCGCTTGAGGCCGAACCGTTTTCATGTTCGCCCGGCCGCTGTCAGTGCTCCGCCCTCGCAACGCCTGAGCATATGAAAAGCGCGACGCACAGGGCGCTGGGCTGCTGACGGAAGCTTGACCCTCAACGCAAACCCGCTCTCAGGACCCGATTTCCAGCAGGCGAATCAGGCTGCGATTGCCGGCATGCTACCGGACAGTCAGTGACAATCTCGCTTCAGGCGCGTTGCCACGGGCTTTTCAGGGTTGCCCGCGCAGTTCGGATCACCTGCTTCATCAACGCTTCGCGTAACACGCCTAAAATGGCGTTTTCCCCAGCGTTTCACGCACCGTTCAGGAGTGTTCTCAATGGCTAAGTCCGCAAAGCGCGTTGCCGTCACTGGCGCCGCAGGTCAAATCGGTTACTCGCTGCTGTTTCGCATCGCCAATGGCGATCTGCTTGGCAAGGATCAGCCGGTCATTCTTCAGTTGCTCGACCTGCCGCAGGCGCAAGGCGCCGTCAAGGGCGTAGTCATGGAACTGGAAGACTGCGCATTCCCGCTGCTGGCCGGCGTGGTGGTGACCGACGACCCGAAGGTCGCGTTCAAGGACGCCGACGTGGCGTTGCTGGTCGGCGCGCGTCCCCGTTCGAAGGGCATGGAGCGCAAGGACCTGCTTTCGGCGAACGCGGAAATCTTCACGGTGCAAGGCAAGGCGCTCAACGACGTGGCGAGCCGCGACGTGAAGGTATTGGTTGTGGGCAACCCGGCGAATACGAACGCATACATCGCGATGAAGTCGGCGCCGGACCTGCCGAAGAAGAATTTCACGGCAATGCTGCGCCTGGACCACAACCGCGCACTGTCGCAGCTGGCGTCGAAGTCGGGCAAGCCGGTCGCCGCCATCGAAAAACTGGCTGTGTGGGGCAATCACTCGCCGACCATGTATCCGGATTTCCGCTTTGCAACGGTCGAAGGCGAGTCGCTCACCAAGCTCATCAACGACGACGAATGGAACCGCAACACGTTCATCCCGACAGTCGGCAAACGCGGCGCGGCGATCATCGAGGCGCGTGGTCTGTCGTCGGCAGCGTCCGCTGCGAATGCGGCGATCGACCATGTGCGCGACTGGGTGCTCGGCACGAACGGCAAGTGGGTCACCATGGGCATTCCGTCTGACGGTTCGTACGAAATCCCGGAAGACATCATCTACGGCGTGCCGGTGACGTGCGAAAACGGCGAATACAAGCGCGTGGAAGGTCTGGAAATCGACGCGTTCTCGCGCGAGAAGATGACCGGCACGCTGAACGAATTGCTGGAAGAGCGCGACGGCGTTGCGCATCTGCTGGGCAAGTAAGCCGCCTCATGTGTCACGCGGGCGCTTTCAAGGGCGCCCGCGGCTGATTCGAGTGCGTTTGGCCGGTTTATATCTAGCCGAATCCATTCGAATCCGCAGTTTCCACCCTCTTTAAAGCAAACCCGACGCCGACGATGCGCGCTCTCACCCCCGCCGAAGTGCTGTTTGAAGGCGATGTGCCCCCCGCCGTGATGCCGCCGTGCGATCACTACGCGGGAAGCGAGAAGCTGATCAGGAAATCGCTCGCGTTGCAGGCGCAACTCGGTCCGGTATTCGATATCACGCTTGACTGCGAAGACGGCGCGCAAGTCGGGCAGGAAGCGTCTCACGCGGAATTGGTGGCATCGTTTCTGGGCGGCGAAGATGACCGCTTCGGCCGTGTCGGCGTTCGCATCCACGACTTCGCGAACCGCGCGTGGCGCGACGATGTACGCATCATCTTGCGCGCCGCCAAAAAGGCGCCGGCCTACATCACCCTTCCCAAGATCCGCAGCGTGTTCGACGCCGCCGAGATGATCGCGTTTATCGAGGCGTCGCGATGTGAGTTCGGGATCGAGCATGCCATCCCTTGCCATCTGCTGATCGAAACGCATGGCGCGCTGGCCGAAGTGTTCGACCTCGCGGCTTTGCCCGGCGTCGACGCGCTGAGTTTCGGGCTGATGGACTTTGTGTCGGCGCATAACGGCGCGATTCCCGATACCGCCATGCGCTCGCCCGGCCAGTTCGATCATCCGCTCGTGCGGCGCGCGAAGCTCGAAATCGCAGCGGCTTGCCATGCGCACGGGAAAGTGGCGTCCCATAACGTCTGCACCGAAGTGCGCGACATGAGCGTGGTTGCCAACGACGCCCGGCGCGCCCGCAACGAGTTCGGCTACACGCGCATGTGGAGCATTCATCCGGATCAGATCAAGCCGATAGTCGATGCCTTCCTGCCGCGCGGCGACGAAATCGTCACGGCCACGGAGATCTTGCTCGCTGCGCAAAACGCGCAGTGGGGCCCGACGCGGTATCGGGACACCTTGCACGATCGCGCGAGTTATCGATATTACTGGTCAGTGCTGCGCCGCGCGAAAGCGTCGGCACAAGCGCTACCCGAAAGCGCAGAGACGCTTTTTTCAGAAGACGAGTAGCGTGACCTACCTATCAGGAGACCGGGTCGAATGAGCGATACCCTGACAAAAGAAGCACCCGCTGCCGGCGGCTTCAAACCGAAAAAATCCGTCGCGCTTTCAGGTG
>NZ_FCOC02000003.1 GCF_001544455.2 Caballeronia sordidicola | reverse complement strand
GAAATGAAAGATGACGAAACCCGACATTTCTATTTAGCTGGAACCCCGACATCTGAACTTAGCCTCGACATTACATGTAGCAGCTAAATAATAATGTCCATTTGCAGCCAGATTCAAAGGTCCGCTTTCGGGCGGCTTAAGCTTGCCCGCGTCGATTCCCGCAGCGTGTGTCAAAGTAGTCTCCGTCGGCACATCGAGAACTGCATGTAACATCCATGCTTCCAACTGCGCGAAAAAGATGAACGTCAAGGCCATTCTACGGACAGCAGTGTTGACTATCGCCGCTGCATCGGGCGCGGCGCTGCCAGGGGTATCGCCGGCGGCCGACCCTGATCCTGTGCAGCGAGGCGCCCAGCTTGCAGCGGTAGGCGACTGCATCGTCTGCCATACGGCCGCTGGCGGCGCGCCATTCGCGGGCGGCTTGCCAATTCACACGCCGTTCGGAACGCTCTATTCCACCGACATTACGCCGGACACAAAAACCGGCATAGGCGCCTGGACGCTCGATGCGTTCGTGCAAGCCATGCGGCGTGGCAAATCGAGCGACGGCCATCTGCTTTATCCCGCCTTCCCTTACGTTCATTTCACCCACATGACGGACGCGGACATTGCCTCGGTCTATGCGTTCATGATGTCGCGCACGCCAGTGCAGGCAACTGCGGCCGCGAACAAGCTGATCTTCCCGCTGAATTTCCGGCCGCTGCTTGCAGTGTGGAACCTGTTGTACCTGCACGCCGATACCCCCGAACCGATGTCCCGCACACAGGACCCCCAACTGGATCGCGGCCGTTATCTGGTCGATGGCCTCGGCCACTGCGCCGCGTGCCATACGCCTCTGAACGTGTTCGGCGCAGAAAAGAAAGACCGTACATTCGATGGCGCCGTGATCGACGGCTGGGATGCGCCATCGCTCAAGACACTGTTGGGTGCATCTACGCCATGGACGCGCGAGCAGTTGAGCACTTATCTACGCACGGGCGTGGCGAGCGAACACGGCGCGGCCGCCGGACCCATGCTGCCGGTGACGCGCTCGCTCGCGAACGCATCGCAAGCGGATGTGGAAGCAATGGCCGCCTACATCATGTCGATACAAACGCCGCCTCCTGCCGCTCCCGCCGCGCGGGTCGCGTCCGGCGCAAGCTTGCAGCAGGCAGGCGCAACCATGTTCGAAGCTTCGTGTGCGGCCTGCCACGCCGCGCACGCGCCGATGAACGTGGTCGGCGGCAGGCCGTTGCTGTCGCTAAGTACATCGGTGAATAGCGATAGCCCGCGCAATCTCGTGCGCGTGATGCTCGACGGACTGCCCGCGCAAGGCAGCAAGGCCAGCGTCAGCATGCCGCCGTTCGCCGGCATGCTGACCGACGCCCAGATCGCCGATCTCGCAAACTATCTTCGCGCACAATACAGCAACCGGACGCCGTGGCAGCTTCAGGCCGATGACGTCGCGAAGTACCGCAAGGAAACGCCCACACCATGATCGCGCTGACTGTGAACGGCGAGCGTCATACGCTCGACATCGATCCATCCACGCCTCTGCTCTACGCGCTGCGCAACCAGTTGCAACTGCACGGCGCCAAGTACGGTTGCGGCCTAGGGCAATGCGGCGCGTGCACCGTGATAGTCGAAGGCGAGCCGGTATTCTCGTGCCTGATGCCGGTTGCGGCCATCGGCGAGCGCCGGGTGATCACCATCGAAGGACTCGGCACAGCCGACAAACCCGGCCCGCTGCAACGCGCGTTCATCGATAAACAGGCGGCGCAGTGCGGCTACTGCATCGCGGGGATGGTGATGCGCGCGCAGGCGCTGCTCGATCGCACGCCTTCGCCCACGGAAGATGAAATCCGCGCGCACATGGAGCCGAACCTGTGCCGCTGCGGCACGCACATGCGCATCATCGCGGCAATCGTTTCGGCGGCCTCCTCCTCTACTCAAGCGGCGGGACGCGCATGATGCCCGAACACAGCGCCGCGCGACGGCGCTTCCTTACTGCAGGCAGCGTGATGGTCGGCTTCTCGCTCTTGCCGGGAGCGGCCGCCCGGGTCATGGCGCAAAGCTCGACCACCGAAGCGGGCACGTTTACCGCCGCCGCGCCGGATCTGCCCGGCAGCCTCAAGACTTCGCCGATGCTTGACGCCTGGATCCGTATCGACGAGAAGGGTCACGTCACGGCGTTCACCGGAAAAGCCGAGCTTGGCACCGGCATCCGCACCGCATTCATGCAGATCGCGGCGGAAGAGCTTGGCATTGCGCCGTCAGCTCTGACACTGCTCACCGCCGATACCGCCACCACACCAAACGAAGGCTACACGGCCGGCAGCCACTCGGTCGCCGACAGTGGCACCGCGATCGCGAACGCTGCGGCGCAAGTGCGCGGCCTGCTGCTGCAATCGGCGGCGGCCAAGCTCGGCGTGGACGCGGCAACGCTGACAGTCAAGGACGGCGCGGTCGTGGCCGCCGATGGCCGCCGCCTCGGATTCGGCGAGGCCGTCAGCGGCGTCAATCTGCATCAGCAGGCGCAGCCGGGACTGCCGCGCCGGGATCCGCGCATGTACGAGACCATCGGCCGGCCGGTACAGCGCGTCGATATTCCGGGCAAGGTCACCGGCCGCGCGAGCTACGTGCAGGACCTGCGTTTGCCAGGCATGGTTCACGCGCGCGCCGTGCGCCCACCCGCATATGGCGCAACGCTCGCTTCGGTCGATATGGCGTCCGTGCAGGCCATGCCCGGTGTAGTCAAGGTCGTGCGCGACGGCAGCTATCTGGCCGTTGTCGCCGACGACGAATGGCGCGCGATCCTCGCCATGCGCGCGTTATCGGCGGCGGCCCGCTGGAATGCCGCTCCGCCCCTGCCCGCGCAGGCGACCATCCACGCGACCTTGCGCGCCCTGCCCGCTCAGGACATCGCCGTCGCCGATCGCTCCAGCCCCGCCGCACCTGCCGCGCAGACCTTGCACCGGCGCTTCACGAAGCCTTTCCTCACGCACGGATCGATCGGGCCATCGTGCGCGGTGGCGCTGATGGACGGCGATCACCTGACGGTCTGGACTCACACTCAGGGCGTGTTTCCGCTGCGCAAGGGATTGGCCGAGATGCTGTCGATGCCACCGGACAATGTCCGTTGCGTGCACATGGAAGGCTCCGGATGCTATGGCCACAATGGCGCGGACGATGCCGCCGCCGACGCCGCGCTGATCGCCCGCGCGGTGCCTGGCCGGCCCGTCCGGGTCCAATGGATGCGAGAACAGGAACACATGTGGGAACCCTTCGGCCCGGCAATGACTACCGACCTGAGCGCATCGCTCGATGCAGACGGTCAGATCGTCGACTGGACTTGCGAGATCTGGAGCAACTCGCATAACCAGCGCATTGAGAATGCCGGCCGCCTGATGCCTGCGTGGTCGCTCGCCACGCCGATGACACCCGCGCCGCCCAAGGAAATTCCAATGCCCGAAGGTGGCGGCGACCGGAACAGCGTGCCGATTTATCGCGTGCCGAACCTGCATGTGCACGAGCATTTCCTGCTCGACATGCCAATCCGCGGCTCCGCCATGCGCTCGCTCGGCGCATACATGAATGTGTTTGCAATAGAAAGTTTTATCGATGAACTGGCGGCCAAGGCAGGGCTCGATCCAGTCGAATTCCGCCTGCGCCATCTGGACGATCCCCGTGCGCGCGATGTCATTCAGAAAGCCTGCACCCGTTTCGGCTGGGCAGCAGCGCGGTCTGTTGCGCGTAAGCCGGATCACGGCGTGGGCTTCGCTTTTGCAAAGTACAAGAATTTGATGGCGTACTGCGCCATTGCCATGGAAGTCACCGTGGAGCGCAACTCCGGCGGCGTAAAGGTCGAACGCGTCGCGTGCGCGGTGGATTGCGGGCAGATCGTGAATCCCGACGGCGCACGCAATCAGGTCGAGGGTGGAGTTATTCAGTCACTGAGCTGGACACTCTTCGAGCAGACCACCTTTGAGGCGCATGGCATCACGAGCTTCGACTGGAGCACTTACCCGATCCTGCGGTTTTCGTCGGTGCCGGGACGCATCGATGTCGACCTGATCGACCGTCCTGGCACACCGTTCCTCGGGGTGGGAGAAGCTTCACAAGGGCCGGCCGCTGCGGCGCTGGCCAATGCTGTCGCCGACGCCACCGGCAAGCGGGTGAGCAACCTGCCGCTCGCGGGCGACCCTTTGAAGGCCTGAATGGGCAACCGCTTTTTGACAGGCAAACGCGTATTTACAAAGACACATCTAAAGTAGCAAAGTCATATGCCCGATAAGATAGATGGCGGAACTGCAATAATGCGCCAGCGGCATGCCAACCCATTTTCCTGACTGCGTTCGAACATGATCGAAATCCATGACCCGGAACAGCCGGCCGGACAGCCCGGCCGTTGCGGCGGCTGCAACGCTGGCGAGACTGCACCCATTGAAATGGCTTTCGCGTTTCAGCCCATTGTCGATGTGAAATCGGGCAGCGCCTATGCACACGAAGCCCTCGTGCGCGGTCCGAATGGCGAGTCGGCGGCGTCGGTGCTGGCGCAGGTGGACGACGCGAACCGTTATTACTTTGATCAGCGGTGCCGCACCACTGCGATCGCGCAGGCTGCAGAAATGCGAATGCAGACGTTCCTGTCGATCAACTTCATGCCGAACGCGGTCTATCAGCCTGCCGCATGCATCCGCAGTACGCTCGAAGCGGCTGAAAAGCACGGCTTTCCGGTCGAGCGGATCATCTTCGAGACAATCGAGGGCGAAAACATCATTAGCCGTCCGCATCTCGTGCAGATTTTCCGCGCATACAAGTCGTTCGGCTTTCAGACGGCAATCGACGATTTCGGCGCGGGCTACTCCGGCCTCACGCTGCTCGCTGACTTCCAGCCGGACCTGATCAAGCTCGATATGGCGCTGGTGCGTGGCATCGATACCGATTCCGTGCGTCAGCGGATTACCTGCGGCGTGCTGACGATCTGCCGGGATCTGGGGATTCGTGTGATTGCCGAGGGTATTGAAACACCCGGCGAGCGCGACTTCCTTGTGGCGAACGGCGTTACGCTGATGCAGGGCTACCTGTTCGCGAAGCCCGCCTTCAAGGCAATGCCAACGATAGCAAGCGCAAGCTGATACCGGGTTCTACGCAAGCTTGAAACTGGCGAGACAAGCTGCCGCTCAAGTTTTCCACTTCGAGGCCGTTATACGGTACATGCGACAAGGCGCTATTCACGGCCAGCGATATCACTTCTACCGACGAAGCAAGCAACTTCCGACCGCGGATGCACGGCGCGGTCATAAGCCGCATTGCCTGAAAGTAGTCTGCTCAATCAGCAGGTTTCACAGCACGGCGATGCGAACCAGCTTGCATGCGCGTCTATGCCGAGGCCGACTATCGCCCTGGCTTAACTATCATCACGCTGCCAGATTTCCGGCATAAAATGCGACTCCCGCCGCGATATAACGGCGTGCGCTACTACATCACCAATGCATGTCGATCTTCTTACCCTTTATCTGCTTGCAATTGGAACGCTTTTCGCCAGTTCTGCGCTGACGCTTTGGGAACGCCGAATAAATCCAAGGCGCAACAAGGAGTTGAAGATACTGGCAGCGGGATATGCGACGCTTGCAGTTGGCTGCGCGGTGGCGACGTGGCGCCGCGACCTTCCCGGCGCGACAGGCTCGGCCTTCAGCAACCTCGTCATTCTTTCCGGCTACCTGTTGATTCTGCACGGCGTCGCGTCGCTGAACGCACGGCAATACCGCGCAAGTTCGATCGGCCTGCTCGCCGTAATGGCGCTGACGTGGGCCGCTGGAGGCGCGCAGTGGCAGGATGCCATCTGGAACTACGCAAGCGCGATTCCAATTGCGTTGGCTTGCGGCATGACATCGCGCGAACTGCTGCGAAGCGACGGGATGAAAGGGTTGCAATCGCGCAGCATCGCCATGCTGGTGTCGGGCGGACATGCGCTGTTCTACGCCGCCCGGGCACTCGTTTTGCCTTGGCTGGCGACACTGTACGGACATGATTTCCTATTGCTGCTCAGCAAGATCACAATGTATGAGGGCGTGCTGTATTCGGTTATCTTGCCGATGACCCTGCTCACGCTCATCCGCGAGGAAGCGCATGGCCAGCTTGTGCAGGAATCGCAAACGGATTATTTAACGGGCCTCGGCAATCGCAGATGGTTCTTCGAAGAAAGCGCGCGTGCTATTCGCGACGGCCAATCATCCCGGCCAATTTCACTTCTTGCCTTCGACCTCGACCGCTTCAAGGCGATCAATGATCGATACGGTCACGGGACGGGCGATCAGATCCTGAAGTCCTTCAGTGACGTTGCCCGGAGCGTGATCGGTTCCAAGGCAATTCTTGCGCGCCTGGGTGGAGAAGAATTTGCTGCGCTGCTGCCTGGACACGACAGCGTCCGCGCCAAGGAAATGGGCGAGGCCATTGTTAGGCGTTTCGCCGAGACGATCTCTCACCACGTCAATGGAATCGGGATACAGGCCACGGTCAGCATTGGTCTGGCACAGTTTGGAAGCGAAGCGTCCACCCTTGCCGACTTGTTGGCCGAGGCCGACCAGGCGTTATACAGTGCGAAATCGCTGGGCGGTAATCGGCTCGAGTTGGCACAGTCCAGTGCAAGCCGCTCGGCTGCCTGAAATCAACGGCTGGAGAAGGACGTCTGGATTGTTCTGAACAAGACAGGCCAAACCGGGGAATCAATCGATACCTCATCGTAATGGCTGGCGTTGGGGACTTCGATGTAACGAATGCTGTCGCCTGCGCGCCGCGCATCGTTTGCGAAATGTTTTGCGATTGCCGGCGGTGCTACGCTGTCGAGCTCGCCGTTGATCAAGATCATTTCCGAACCTATGGGCAACATGCTTTGCGGCGAGGTGTCGGCAAATACTTCCTCGCGGCCAGGTTGCGGCTTACCCGTCAACGCGACGGCGTTCACGCCACATGCCCGCCTGATGTCTCCGGCATCTTTCAAGTCAGGCAGCGCGCCAAGTCCGATCACAGTTGGCAAACGCATCGGAGTGGCCGAATAAAGCGCACTGCCCGTCGCAATCCGGTGTCGCGCAGCAGCCCATAGCGCGAGCTGTGCGCCCGCCGAATGCCCAACCACGACTATTCGGGAAAGATCGATATTCAAGCGTGACGCTTCGCCCGAGAGTCTTTGCAGCGCTTGCGCGACGTCGAGATACGTTCCGGGAAACCCGCCACCCTCTTCGTCAATACCTCGATATTCAATACTCCATACCATCCAGCCCTTATCGGCAAGTGCGCCGGCGAGGGGAGCGATCTGCCGCAAGCCGCCGTATTGACGCGCCCAGCAGCCGCCGTGTACCAGCACGACCACCGGAAATGGACCGCTGCCGCGCGCGCGAAACAGTTCGACGAATTGCGACGAAGCAGGACCGTACGCAACATGCTCGTCGGCGGAGCGCCCGTGCATTGCGAGATAGTCCTGTAGATGCAGCGGCTCTGCGCAAAGGGGTCCGACGCACAAGGCGGCGGCGATCACGAACAACAAGCGGACGAAGCGTCGATAGGGCATTGATTCGAGCGCTAACCCATCACCTTGTCCAACGTGATGGGAAGATCGCGAACGCGCCTGCCCGTAGCGTTGAATACGGCATTGGCAACCGCCGCGCCCACGCCGGTGATTCCAATCTCACCCACGCCCCGCGCGCCCATCGGCGTGTGAGGATCTGCTTCCTCGCCCCATATGATGTCGATCTTCGGCACGTCAAGGTGAACAGGCACGTGATAGTCCGCAAGCGATGGATTCATTACACGCCCGGTCCTCTCGTCGAACTCGCTTTCTTCCATCAATGCAAGGCCCAGCCCCATGATGATGCCGCCGCGAAACTGGCTCGCAGCCATCTTCGCATTGATGATCCGGCCGCAGTCGAACGAACCAAGGAAGCGCGACACGCGAACCTCGCCGGTGACGGCGTTGACCCGCACCTCGCAGAAGAGCGCGCTGTGGCTGTGCATGGACCAGTGTTGCAATTCGAACGGCATCGGCGCTTCTGCCTCGACGGTGACCTCCTTTTTCCTGGCGCGAGCCAGTATGGCGCTGTAGGTTTCGAACCGGCTCTCATCGTCCAGCGCGCACAAACCGCCGTCCCTGCCGCCAACGTCATCGGGCAAAAGCCCGGAAAGCGGCGAACTGTTGCCGGCGAACCGGAGCAGTTCCCTCACAAGCTTGTGATGGGCGGCAATGACGGCAGCGCCGATGGCCGCCGTCTGTTGCGAGCCGCCCGCGAGCACCACGCCCGGCAATCTGGAGTCGGCGTATTCGAAGTCGATGTCGTCCATGGTGAGCCCGAGCCGCTCGGCGGCAATCTGGCTATGAGCGGTCGCTGTACCCATGCCCATTTCGTGCGCGGCGATGCTGACAGTGGCCCGCCCTTTGTCGGTCAGCGTAATCCGTGCCGCGCCACCCGGCATCCGATAATACGGATAAGTCCCCGTGGCACAGCCCAGACCGACCAGCCAGTCGCCATCGCGCCGGGTTCCCGGCTCGCCGCGCGCTTTCCAGCCGAAGCGTTCGCGGCCGGATTTCCACGCATCGACAATACCGCGCTGCGAGAACGGCAACCCCGTCGTCGGATCTTTCTCCGGTTCATTCCTGAGACGCAATTCGATGGGATCCATCTTCATGGCGTGAGCGAGTTCGTCGATACCCGATTCCAGCCCAAAGGTGCCGACCGCTTCCCCCGGCGCCCGCATGAAGGTGTTGGCCGTCATGTTCATCCTGACGGTCTCCACGTCGAGCAGAAAGCTTCGCGAAGCGTAGGCGCTCTTGGCCGGCAGGATGAAAGGCTCAGGCATGTTGTTGTGCGGCGTCATCGCAACCGTGCCGGTGTGGATCAGTGCGTCCAGCGTGCCATCGGCCTGGGCGCCGAGTGCCACGCGTTGTTCCGTGAGCGTACGGCCGCCTACAATGCGGAACACGCCTTCCCGGGACAACATGATCCGCACGGGTCGCTGCGCGAGCCTTGCGGCGGCCGCAGCCAACACCTGATGCTGCCACACGGTCTTCGACCCAAAGCCGCCGCCAACGTAGGGCGAAGTGACATGCACGTTCTTCTCGTCGATACCGAATACCTCCGCCATGGTCCACGCTTCGTGAGCGACCGCCTGCACGGTATCGTGGATGCGCAGTTCGTCCCCCTGCCATGCGAGCGTTGCCGCATGCAGTTCGATGGGATTGTGGTTGTGACGCGGGGTCGTATAGCGCACGTCGATCTTGTAGGGCGCCGCAGCCAGCATAGCCTCGGCATCCTTGATTTCGAGCTTCAGCGGTTCGCCCTGGAATACTCCGGGCTCCGAACCATTTGCCTTCGCCGCGTCCAGCGAGGTCACGCCGTCGCTTCCCGTCTCGTAGGTCACGCGGATCAGGGACTGCGCGTGGTCGGCCTGCTCCTGCGTCCCGGCCAGCACCAGCGCGACCGGCTGGCCGTTCCAGTGAATCTGGTCGTCCTGCATGATCGGCAGGTTGTCGCCGCCCGCCGCCTTGGGCTTGGTCATGAACGCGGGCATGGGCTTGAGGCGGGGCGCGTTCCGGTAGGTCATCACCAGTGCGACGCCTGGCGCAGCTTCGGCGGCGGCGGTATCGATATCCGCAATCCGCCCGCACGCAATCGACGAATACTTCAATGCTGCGTAAGTCATGCCCTCCAGCGGAAACTCGGCGGCGAAGGGCGCACGGCCGGAGACCTTCAACGGCCCGTCGATACGGCTTACCGATGCACCGATCAGCCCATGCTTATGCAGAATCAGCGGGTCTGGCTTGCCGCCGGGAATGAAGCTGTCAGGGGCAAGCGCAATGGCCTTTTTCATTACCGCTTGCACGGCTTCTTTGAAGATAGGCATTAGCGGTTCTCCTTGAGGGCCGACAGTTTGACCAGCGTGTCGATGATCACGCGCCGGGCGAGTTCGATCTTGAAGGCGTTGTCGCGAAGGCCTCGCGCGGGAGCGAGCTCCGCCTGCGCCGCCACGCGGAACGCCTCCTCAGTCGCCGGAGCGCCTTTGAGCGCCGCCTCAGCCGCATTCGCGCGCCACGGTTTGTGGGCGACACCGCCCAGCGCGATACGCACGTTCGCCACGACGCCGTCCTGCACTTCGAGAATCGCCGCCACCGAAATCAAGGCAAATGCATAAGAAGCGCGGTCACGCACCTTGCGATAACTTGAACGGCCTCGCACGCCGGGCGGCAACGTCACGGCGGTGATCAACTCGCCTTGTTCCAGCACCGTTTCGATCTGCGGCGTCTGGCCCGGCAGCACGTGGAAATCGACCAGCGGAACATCGCGTGCGCCGTTGCGTCCCGTCAGCGTCACGACTGCATCGAGGGCAGCCAGCGCGACGGCCATATCGGAGGGATACGTGGCGACGCAGGCGTCAGACGCGCCGAGAATGGCGTGCATCCTGTTGAAGCCTTCCAGGGCATCGCAGCCCGTTCCCGGCGAGCGTTTATTGCAGTGGGCGGCATCGTCATAGAAATAACCGCAGCGAGTGCGCTGCATCAGGTTGCCGCCCATCGTCGCCATGTTGCGGATCTGGGCCGAGGCACCCGCCAGAATAGCCTCCGACAATACCGGGTAGCGCTCGCGTACCCGCCGGTCGGCCGCCGCCGCGGTGTTCCTGACGCCGGCGCCGATACGCAGGCCGCCATCGTCCGAATCTTCGATTGCACACGATAGACCTGTTACGTCGACCAATACCGACGGATGCTCGATAGTCTCGCGCATCAGGTCAACAAGGTTGGTGCCGCCACCCAGATATTTGGCATTGGCTTGAGCGCCAAGCATCAGCGCTGCTTGCGGGTCCGATGCCCGTTCATATGTAAAGGGGTTCATCAGGCGGCCTCGCGCGTGCTGGGCTCGGTTTGTTCCTCGCCGAACGTATCCTGGATCGCGTCGACAATGCCGTTATAAGCGCCACAGCGGCACAGGTTGCCGCTCATTCGTTCGCGCAGTTCGGTATCGGTCAGCTCGAACGCTTCCGCGGCCACGTCCTCGCTGACATGGCTGGGCACGCCGCACTTCAATTCGTGAATCATGCCGACAGCCGAGCAAATCTGCCCCGGGGTACAGTAGCCACATTGAAAACCGTCATGTTCCACGAAGGCTGCCTGCAGGGGATGAAGCTCGCCCGGTGCGCCCAGTCCTTCGATTGTGGTGATCTCGCAGTCCGAATACTGCATAGCCAGGGCAAGGCAACTGTTGATACGCGTTCCATTGACAAGCACCGTGCATGCGCCGCAGGCGCCTTGATTGCATCCCTTTTTGGCGCCGAAGAGGTGACGCTGTTCGCGGAGCAAATCGAGAAGCGATGTCCTAGGATCGAATTCCAGTTCTAGCGGGTTGCCATTAATGACGAAATGCATTGCTCGCTCCCTTCAGAGTAGGTTGGCGCTGCGGTTGATGCGTTCGAGCGGTTGCCCAAACAATCGCTCATACGCGTTGGCGTGATCGCCGTGCTGGTGTGCACCTCGGCGCGGGCGCCAAACGAACCTGTGATTTCGCCCGGAACCAGACGGGGTCGGCAAGTAACCCGTTTTGCATGTTTAAGCGTGCTAAACCCAGCTTTGGGACTCAGCAATTCCCGGACCGTCCAGCCGATGCTGCAAGCTTTTTTGCGGAGACCGGCCGCTGCGGGCGACCCTGCATGGATCCGTGGATTCGCTTGGTTCGCTATGCCAGAATCTTGCTGTGCTATCTCATCTGACTAATTGTAAGAAATATCTTTTTGCAAAACCCGTACGCGAGTGGCTAAACCGCAAGGTGTCATGGCCGCTTTTCGGCATCCTGGATAGTAAATAGAACAGGCGGCGATTCACTTGATGATCCCTTTAGAACCTGCTGCGTTTGCCGTTATCACGCTTGTCACACCGTGACCATCAGCATGCCCTGCTTCATCTGTTCTTCGACCTCTTACCGGTGTTATATGAAAACCCTGATACTCGCGCTTGCCACCGCAGCAGTAACCATGGCCACCATCGTGCCGGCGTCCGCCGCGCCATACCATCATCATCGCGATTGCCATAAAGTCCGCGTTCATCATCATTGGGAGCACCGTTGCCGTTAAGCGAGTGCGGTCCGTTATCGGAGAAGATTTTCCGGTAACGGATTGCGTTACCCGCTGCTTTTGCTTCAGATCCGGTTTTTCCTCGACACCCTGGTTTATCAGTCGGTGTTTGATCATTAAACAGCGAACCTCGTATAACGCCGATTCCGCTTTTCTCGCGATGATTGTGTAGGCCTGCGCCTGCAACTGCTTTAGCTTTTCTTGAATGATTTGGAGTGTGAGCACAGCGGCTTCCATAAAATAAATCCCTGTGCTTTGCAATGGCAACCGATTTCGGCAACTCCCATTAGTTCTCCGCATTACAACGCGTACACGACCATGCTCGCATGGCAGCTCTTTCAACACGATAGTCCTGGCCGCATAGAGAAAAAACCGGCAACACAGAATGCCAGCCTGCCTGGACATTTAAATTAGCCGACCGATGTCTTACGCAATAAATCGAAGCTCGCTCTTCAACATTTCTGTCGCTTCCGGTTCGATCACGATCCTGTTACCGACTCGTTCTTAGCTTACCGTGACAATGTAACGAAATTAAAATTCGGATCGAGTTTGAAACATCGTTTGTTAGACTCCGGTTTTGCGCCGCACCAATGCTAATCACGGTAGGGAACAATCGATGAACACCGAGCAATTATTCGATGCAACAGCGCCAAACAAAAACGTTAGTGTCATGCCGGGAACGCGTGTAGCCCTCTCCCTCGCGATCGCCGCAATGCTGTCCGCATGCGCGCTGGCTCCAGGGCAGCACATGATCGAACCGGCTGCGCTGCCTGTCACGAGCGCCGACAACGGTGACGCAACGAGCGACATCCAGATCCCGATCAAGCAGATCGATTTGACGCTGATCCGCCAGATTCGCGCTGAACAGAAAAACATGGACAAGGCGAGCCAGCTCGGTTTGTTCGCAAAACCGACTGGCTACAAGCTGGGACCGGGCGACGTGCTGCAGATCACGGTGTGGGACCACCCCGAACTCGCGGCTGCAGTCGGCCAGCCGGCGCAGAACACCAAGCCGTCGGATGCCGCGCCCGGCTTCGTCGTCGATAGCGACGGGAACATCCAGTTTCCATACGTGGACCGTTCAATCCATGCATCGGGCAAGACTGCCCAGCAAATCCAGCGCGAAATAAACAGCGAGCTGAGCAAGGTGTTCGTGAAGCCGCAAGTCACGGTTCGCGTGGCGTCCTTCCGGTCGGCGCAGGTTTATGTGGATGGCGACGTGCGCGCACCCGGCGCGCAGACCGTCAACGACATTCCGATGACCCTCACCGAAGCAGTGAACCGCGCCGGTGGCTTTGCACCGACCGCCGACCAAAGCCGCGTGACGATCACGCGCAATGGCACCGCATATCCGGTCAACGTCGCACAGATGATGAAGAACGGCAAGAACCCGGCCGACATCATGCTGCAGCCGGGCGACATGCTGCATGTGGATGCGCGTGAAGACAACACCGTCTACGTGATGGGTGAAGTCAACAAGCCGTCCCCGGTTCCGCCGCTGCGCGACGGCACGCTTACGCTTGCCGAGGCGCTCGCGCAGGCGGGCCAGCTCAACCAGGAAACGTCGAATCCAAAGCAACTGTTCGTGCTGCGCTCGAACGCGGGCGACACGCCGGTGATTTATCGGCTTGATGCGCGTTCGCCGGTTTCCATGCTGCTCGCCAATCAGTTCCCGCTGGAATCGAAGGACGTTGTCTACGTCGACAACAGCGGCCTTGTCCGTGCGAACCGCGTGTTGAACCTGTTCCTGCCAGCCATCAACGCGGGCCTGACTGGCGCGATCGTTACTAAATAAGCTTGACGCGCGCTCCGGCCCAATCGAGTTTGATTCGGACACCTTGCTGCCAAGCAGAGCCGGCAGCGCGTCGGTGACTTGAACCACAAGCACCGCCAACGGGTCCCGCATTGCGCCGGGACATGCTGCTCGATCGCATGCGCGCTTGGCCCAGGTTATTCCGCGATACGTTTGAAACTGGCGTAGTAATCTTCAGTGTAGTAGCAGTCACTGGTCTGCTTGCGTGGTCCGCCGCATACGATGCGACGCTGCCCGCGATCCGCGAGGCCCGGCGTACGAACGGTGTACGCGTGGTAATACCCGCGCGGATGCTGCGCCAGCAATGACGCGCTGTTGCGAAACAGGACACCGTCTTCGCCGAAAGAGAACGGGCCGCCCGCTTTGATCAGACGCAATGTCTCGGCTGCTTCGCCAGGCAACTGCGCCTTGCCGATAACGGCCAGCGCGCCCTGCGCCTGCACGCCCGATGGCGCGGGTACGGCACTAGCAGGCTGCTCCGACGTCTGACTCGCGGACGCATCCGACGCTGGAGTCGTGGCGTTTCGCGATCCGTCCTTGCCGCATCCGCCGAGGATCGCGCTCAAGGTGAGGATGCAGGAGAAAGCCCATGCGCGTTTCACAAACGTCATCTCCAGGTTGACCCGCACTCGACGACCACGAACGATCCAAGAGTATCGCTAATGGCTGGGCGAATCAACGTTCGGCCGGCCTGGACGGCTCCGGGAAAACGCGGCTGCAGGCTGTGCGCGATTGAAACCGGTCGAATTCACTCCCGCCCGGCCAGTTCCGGCGCCGCGCGGCTTGCATACCCGGCGCTCTCCACGTCCCATCCGCCGCCCAGCGCCTTGTACAACGAGACAAGATTCGTCGATACCGTCGCCGTGCTGTCGACCCATTGCTGCTCGTTCGTCAGTAATGTTTTTTGCGCTGTCAGCACATCGAGATAATTCGACAGCCCGCGAACATAGCGCTTGTTTGCGATATCCAGCGCGCGCCTGGACGCCTGCACGCTCGCGTCCAGCCTGTCCCGCCGGCGTTGTTCGGACGCGAAGCCGGTGAGCGCGTCATCGACTTCCTGAAACGCCGATAACACCGTCTTGCGATACGTGATCGCCGCTTCCTGCTGCTGCGCTTCACGCAGCGCGAGCGTCGCCCGCAGGCGGCCGCCCTCGAAAATGGGAATCGAAAGACTCGGCCCCGCGCTGTAACTGCGCGCGCCCCAGCTACCCAGATTCGTAAATTGCGTAGCCTGAATCGCGACACTGCCCGACAACGTGATCTTTGGGAAGAAATCCGCCTTCGCCGCACCAATACTTGCCGTCGCCGCGTGAAGCTGTGCTTCGGCCTCGCGGATGTCCGGCCTGCGCCGCGCCAGTTCGGATGAAAGCCCGATCGGCACGCGCGGCGGCGTCATGGGCACACTCAACGCCGGTTTCAACTGCGCCGCGAGCGCTTGCGGATACTCGCCGAGCAATACGCCAATGGCGTTGATCAGCCTGGCTTCCTGCTGCTCTTCCTGCGGAATATCGGCGGCATTCGACTCGGCCTGGCTCTGCGCATTGGCAACATCCAGATCCGTGGCGAGCCCGTGTTTCGCGCGCTCGTTAGTGAGTTGCACGGTGCGCTGCGCGAACTCCAGATTCTCCCGCGTAATGCGCAGCTTCTCCTGCGTGCCGCGCAGGGTCAGGTAATCGCGAGCGACTTCTGCTGCCGTCGACACGATCGCATCGTGCCGCGCTTCATTCTGAGCATCGACGGTCGCGCTCGCGTTTTCCGCCGTGCGCCTTACGCGGCCCCAGAGATCGAGTTCCCACGATGCATCGAAACCATACTGGAACAGGTTGAATGGCGGCAGCGCGCTTCCTGTGGATTGCGTCGGCACGCCGCCTTGCCGTCCGCCCAGACCGTTTGTATCAGTGGCCGAAGGCGATCCGCTGCCGCCGAGCAGACCGATAACGCCATCGGCGCTCTGAAGCTCGCGCGTGTAAGACGCGTTGCCGTTAAGCGTTGGGAACGCGTCCGCCTTCGCTTGCCCAAGTTGCGCGCGCGACTCGGCAACCCGCGCCGCCGCGACCTTGATGTCCAGGTTGCTTTCAATCGCGCGCGTGACCAGCCCAGTCAAGACAGGATCGCCGAAACTGTTCCACCACAGCGGATCGATGGGTTCGGGCACCGCGACCGAACGGACGGCATCGGTCGAGGCCGGCGTGTCCGACCATTGCGCTGGCGTTTGCAAGGCGGGACGCTGGAACTCGGGGCCCATCGTGCAGGCAGAAAGGAAAGCGATAAACGGAATCCATCGATAATCAATGCGCATTGACCTGTGCCCCCTTCGGCAGCTTCGGCAACAACAAACAAATGGGACATAGCACGAGCGAGATCACGCCCAGCATGATGAACACGTCGAGATAACTCATGACAGACGCCTGCTGCTCCAGCCTTCCGGCAATCGATCCGAGCGAATTGACAAAGCCGTTATACGGCGTGACGTGCTCGGCAAGCCTTGCATGATGAAACTGATCCCGCCACGCAAGCTGCGTGGTCACGAGCGACACGCCGAAACTGCCGCCCAGATTGCGCATCATGTTGATCAGCGCCGACGCGTTATTGTTTTCTTCGGGTGGAATGCCGATGAACTGCACGGTCGAAAGCGGGATGAAGAGAAACGGCAGCCAGATGACCTGATAAAGCCGCGACAGCGATACATCCCAGAACCCGATGTTCAGATCGAGTCCGGAGGTATGAAGCAGTGCAACCCCTGTTCCCGCGAGCGACATCATGACAAGCCATTTCGGCTGGAACACGCGGCCGGTCACCACGCCGGCTATCGGCATGAAAAACAGCGTGACGAGACCGCCGAGGCCAAGCGTCAGGCCCGCATTGGTTGCGTCGTAGCCCAGCAATTCCTGCGTGAATTGCGGCAGGATCTGCGTGGTGCTGTTGATGATGAAACCGAACGCGAACATCACGCTGCAACTGATCGCGAACGCGCGCGACTTGAACAGCCGCAGATTCACAATCGGCTGCGCGACCGTTAATTCGCGGATGACGAGCGCAACAAGCGCGGCCGCGGAGACCGCCGCAAACGAACAAATGAAGTTCGATGAAAACCCGTCCTCACGCTCGAACTTGTCGAGCACGATCTGCAGGCAGCCGAAACCTGCAGCCACTAAAAAGAAGCCGAGATAGTCGATCCGCAATCCCTTGTCGAGCAACGCGCGCCGTTCCTGCTGCACGAGCTTGCTGTCACTTACGAACATCCACGTCAGTACCAGCGACACGAGGCCCACGGGCAAATTGATCAGGAACACCCAGTGCCACGAATAGTTCTCCGTGATCCAGCCGCCGAGCATAGGTCCGATGGCGGGCGCGGTGACAACGGTAAAGCCGTACAGCGCGAACGCCATCGCACGTTTTTCCGGCGTGAAGGTGTCGGCAAAGATGCTTTGTTCGACAGGCGCCAGGCCACCGCCGCCGAGACCTTGCAGGACACGGAACACGATCATCATCGGCAATGACGTGGCGAACCCGCACGCCACCGAACTGAGCGTGAACAGCAGCACGCAGATCATGTAAAAGCGCTTGCGGCCGATCACATTCGCAAGCCATCCGCTGATGGGCAGGACAATCGCGTTGCTCACCAGATAACTGGTCGTGATGTACGTGCTCTGGTCGAGACTCGCGCCCAAGCCACCAGCAATATGCCGAAGCGCCACGTTCGCGATGGTCGTGTCGAGCACTTCCATGAAGGTCGCGATCGACACGATGACCGCGATCAGCCAAGGGTTGAACGGCCCCGCTGCCGACCTTGGCAACGCTGCGTGAGTGGTTGCCATGCTTATCTGACCGTCACGCGCGGGCTGACCGACAGGCCGGGCGCAAGCGGCAAGTGGCGCCAGGCGTCGCCATCGAAGACGATCTTCACGGGCAGGCGCTGCACGACCTTCACATAGTTGCCCGTCGCGTTTTCCGCGGGCAGGCTGCTGAAGACGGAGCCGGTCCCGCGTTGCAAACTCTCCACGTGCGCGTGAAGGACGTTGTCCGGATACGCATCGACGGTGACATCGACCGCTTGTCCCACGTTCATGTGCACGAGCTGCGTTTCCTTGAAGTTGGCGGTGACCCACATCTCGTCGGGCACGACCGCGACCAGCGCCTGACCCGGCGTGACGTAGTTGCCAAGATTCACCGTGCGGCGCGTGATCTTCCCGGCTTGCGGGGCGAGCACTTCCGTGTAGCTCAGTTGCAGCTTCGCGTTGTCGACGTCGGCATGGGTCTGGCGCACGGAAGCCAGTGCGGCGTCGATCTTGGTTTTCTGCGATGCAACCTGCGCCTCGCCCGCCTGAACGGCCTGCTTCGCGCTGTCGAGCCGGGCAAGCGCGCTCTTGGTCGTTGCCTGGCTTTGTTCCAGTTGCTGGCGCGTGATGGCAGCCGGGTCTGTTCCGGTGTATCGCGCCAGATCCTGCTGCGCCTGCGTCAGGTCGGCTTGCACCACGCGCACTTGCGATGTCTGCTGTGCGAGGCTCGCCGTCTGGTAAAGCAGGTCGGCGCGAGCCTGCGCGACTTGCGCAATGGCGTTCGCTTCTTGCGCCTCGGCCTGTTCGAGCTTCACTTCATAGTCGCGCCGGTCGATACGCAAAAGCGGCTGGTTCTTTTCGACATGCTGATTATCCGCAACAAGCAGTTCGATGACCCGTCCGCTCACCTGCGACGCGATCTGACTTTGATTACTGTCGATAAACGCGTCGTCCGTGCTTTCGTAATGCCGGCTATGCAGCCAGTAAGCCACGCCCGCGGCCACGCAAACCAGCAACACCACCCCGCCGATAACCGCATTCATGCGCTTGCGCCGGGGACTCATGGGCTTGCTGTTTTCCTTTTCCTGCCCCTTTGCTTGCGGCCTCGACTGCGCCTCGTCGCCGTCCGCCTTCTGGTCGCCGGAGGGCGTGCTGTTTTCGCTTTCACTTCCGGCCATTGCATTCTCCAAAATAATATTGAGATGCATTCTACAATAGAACGGAACGGTATCGTTTCATTAAAAAAGCCTGCGATAATCCTGGCTGGAAACATGACATGCACCGAGGAACCGTTGTGAGCCGCATTCCGAAAAATGCCGATGCCGATGCCGATCCCTGCCCGATCAGGTCGATCTTCTCCCGCAAGAAAGGCCGGCCGTCGAATGCCATGGCGGGCGATGTGGAAGAGCGCATTCTCGATGCCGCCACTGCCATGTTCTTGCAGCACGGTTTTGGCGGAGCGTCCCTTGAACGTATTGCCGAAGCGGCGGGCGCGGGCAAGGCAACGCTCTACAGCCGTTACAGCGGCAAGGAGGCGCTCTTTTCCGAAGTCGTCAAGCGAAACTGCGAACGCAGCCTGCGGCTCGTGTATGAAGCGCCGCAATCGGCGGAACTCTCGCAGCGGCTGGTTTCCGTGACGCAAACGCTCGTCACGCGATTGTTGAGCGACGAGGTAATCGGGCTGATCAGAATGGTGGTCGCGGACGCGCCGCGGTTTCCATCGCTGGCAAAATTAACGAGCGACGCCGGCCGCTCGCGCGCAATCGAAGCGGTGGCGACCTTGATCGCCGGGCATTCCGGGCGCGTGCACGATACCCGCGCACAAGCCGCGAGCACGCGGCAGGCGCACGTTCTTGCAACCCAGCTTCTCGATGCGATCGTCTCGCCCATGCTCATGCGCGGCCTGATGGGAGAAGATCTTGACGTGGTCCGCGGCGACATCCGTTTGCACGTGAAACAAACGGTCGCCCTGTTCACCGCCGCCAGCGCGCTAAACGCTTTTCTGTAAGCGTTCGACGCTTTCGCCGCATGCTTGTATATTTGTGGGACGGCTTGCCGCCAGGGCCGCAGGTCACCTTGTCAGCGTGGGTCTAATGGATAGACGAACGAATGGACGAAACAGGCTAAACCATGAAATACAAGGACTATTACGCGGTCATGGGCGTGCCGCGAACGGCGACCGAGGCGGAAATCAAGACCGCGCATCGCAAGCTCGCACGCAAATATCATCCTGATCTGAACAAGGACGCGAACGCCGAGTCGCGCTTCAAGGAAGTGGGCGAGGCGTATCAGGTGCTACGCGATCCGGAAAAGCGCGCTGCGTTCGATGCCCTCGGCACAGGCCTGAAGGACGGCGACGAGATTCGTCCGCGCCCGGATGTCAGCGACGGATTCGAATACCACGGCGCTGGCGGCCCGCAGGACACCGACGATTTCTTCGGCGATCTATTCGGCGCGCGCCACCGCCATGCGCCGCGTTCCCAGTCATACGACTGGCGCGGCGAGGACCATCACGCGCGGGTATCGGTCAGTCTGGAGGACACCTACAACGGCGCACAGCGGACTTTCACGCTGCAAATGCCCGAAATCGACGAGCACGGCCGCGTCACCTATCAAACACGCACACTCGACGTATCGATACCGAAAGGCATTCTCGACGGCCAGCGCCTGCGGCTTGCAGGCCAGGGTGGCGCTGGTAGCGGAAATGCGCCCGCGGGCGACCTGTACCTGGAAGTGACGCTTGAGGAAGACAAGCGGTATCGCGTCGATGGCCGCGACGTGACGCTGGATCTTCCTGTGGCGCCATGGGAAGCCGCGCTCGGCGCCGATGTCGTCGTGCCGACGCCCTCCGGCCAGGTGACCATGACCGTCCCGGCCGGGTCCGGCGCCGGCCGGCGCCTGAGACTCAAGGGACGGGGCATTCCCGGAAACCCGCCTGGCGATCTTTATGTCGTGCTCGAAATTGTTCTGCCCCGCGCCGACACAGAAGCAAAAAAAGCGGCCTACACCGCGTTGCGCGATGCGTTCGAATTCGACCCGCGTGCGAATTTTTATGGGTGACCCATCATGAGAGAAAACGATCCGGTCTATCTGCAGGGCGATATCGTCGAGGACCATGTCGAGTTCACGCTGGTAGAGTTGTGCCACGTCACGGGTGCATCCGAGGCCCAGGTGACGCTGTGGGTCGACGAGGGCGCATTCGAACCTCGCGGGGCGCGCATCGAGGAGTGGCGGTTCAGCGGCGCCTCGCTTCGCCGCGCCGTCACCGCGCAGCGGCTGACGCGCGACCTTGAATTGAATGCACAAGGCGTAGCGCTCGCGCTCGATCTGCTCGATCAGATCGACACGCTGCGCGCTCGCCTCGCGCGTCGGAATGCTCAGAACGACCGGGGCGACACGCTTGAAGCGTCCTGCAAGCCGTGACGGCCCGGCCGTTTCAGAACGGCGGTTTGCATCGCAACGGTGAATCTCGCAGCGAGCGAGCGTTCGCGACTCGGCCACGCGCTAGCGCGGTCCCTTACATTAAGATCACCACCGGTAATTCGCTCCCGCAAACACCTGTCGTCCATACCCGAACGCGCACCAGGTCGTGTAATAACACGACGCCACATAGCGTTTGTTCAACAGGTTCTGCGCGTTGACATAAATCTCCGAGCCTTTCAGACGCGGTGCGATGTGACCGAGATCGTATCGAAGCGTTGCATCGACGAGGACAAAGCTGCTCAGCTTGTAGTCGTTGTCGTAGCTGTAAGTCTGGCCGGTGTAGCGCACTCCGGCTCCCGCCGATAACCCCGCGAACGGTCCGCGATGCTGCGTATAATACGCCCATGCGGATGCCTGATTGGCCGGCACCGACGCTAGATGCTTGCCTTCCAGTCCGCTGTTATCTTTCAGATACTTCGCGTCGATATACGTATAGCTCGCGGTCAGATTCAGCGAATCGGTCAGGTTCGCCTTCGCTTCGATCTCCACGCCGCGTGAACGCGACTCCCCCACTTGGGACTGGAAATTCGGATTGTTGCCATCGGGTGTCAGGAGATTCTTGCGCTTGACATCGAATAACGCGAGGGTCAGCAACGCGTCGTAATTCGCGGGCTGAAACTTCACGCCGATCTCATACTGCCGTGCGCGCTCCGGATCGAACGGCTTGCCGCCCGCGTCAGTGCCAATCTGCGGTGAAAAGGACTCCGTATAGCTTGCATACGGAGCAATTCCGCTGTCGAACACATAGGAGAGTCCGGCGCGCTTCGTGAATGCGCGCGCGGACTGCTTGATCAAGGTGTTGTCGGTGACATCGCGCGTGGATGTGTTGGACCAGTCCTCGCGTGCGCCGAGCGTCAGCACGACATGGCCCATGCGCATCTGGTCCTGCGCGTACAGGCCGTACTGGTTATTGCGAATCTGCGTGACGGTCCGTGCGAAATCGGGAATCGCCTGATAGTAGTCGGGCGCGAGGATATCGAGCGCCGGCGCGCTCCCGTATCCGAGCGCGGACGTCCCCGCCACATGCTGGTAGTCGAAGCCGGCAAGCACGGTGTGTTTCAAGGAACCGGTCGAGAACTTGCCTTCGATCTGGTTATCGAGCGCGATGGTATTGAGCTGGTCCGTCGAGCCGATTGAATAGCGGTCCAGCGTACGATTGTCGGCTTCCAGTCCGCTGCCGTAGACGCTCGCGTAATCCTGGCCCAAGTGGAAATAGCGCCCGTTGGACCGCACGGTCCAGTTGGGGTCGAGTTTGCGTTCAAATTTGTAGCCGACCGACTCCTGCGTACGGCTGAATCGCTCGAAACCGGCATCGCCGTCATAGAAGTCGCTCGGCAGCGGTCCAAAGGGGCTCGGCAGCGACGAGCCTTGCGGCGGCACGCTTCCATACGACGTGCTGCGCGGATCGCGCTGGTAAAGCGCCATCAGCGTAAGCGACGTTTTATCGTCCGGCCGCCATGTGAAGGACGGTGCGATCGCAATACGCTCGTTGCGTGTGGTGTTGACCTGACCGTCCTCGGCCCGCGCGATTCCCGTCAGGCGATAAAGATACCGGCTATCGGCGTCGAGCGGCCCCGAAAAGTCGAACGTCGCCTGCTTGTGGCCGTAGTTGCCGAATTCCACCCCCAGTTCGTGCAGGGGCACGCGCGTGGGCATCTTGCTTTCCTGATCGAGCACGCCGCCGGCAGCCGCCTGCCCGTACAGCACCGACACCGGTCCCTTCAACACTTCGATGCGGTCCATCAGGTAGGTGTCCATTTGCGGTACCGCATATTGACCGTTGCCCAGCAGCTTCAGCCCGTTCCAGTAGGTATCCGCGTCGAAGCCACGCACGGTCAGCAGGTCATAGCGGGTGGCGACGCCGCCGCGCGTTTCCGGCGTCACGCCCGAGGTGTAGCGCACCGCGGCGTTGAGCGTCTGCGCGTTTTGCTGGGTCATCTGGTCGCGCGTCACCACCGAGACCGACACGGGCGTTTCAAGGATCGACGCATCCGACTTCAGCGCGGAGGACGAATGGGTCGCCACATACCCAACTGGCAAGCTGTCCGCACCGTCTTTCCCGGCGTTTGCCGAAACCTTCACGGCGGGAAGCGTGGAAGCGTCCGGCACGACAACGTCTGCACTGCTCCGGGCCGGAGCCGGACGAACAAGAAAAATGCCGGGACTGCTTTCCACTATCTCCAGTCCCGTTCCCGACAAGAGCGTCGAGAAGCCTTCGCGCGGCGTAAAGCTGCCCTTGATTCCCTGCGAGCGCATGCCATCGACAAGACGGGAATCGAGCTGCACGGTTACGCCCGCCTGGCTCGCGAACTCCGCCAGTGCGCCGCCAAGCGAGCCTGCCGGCACCGCGTAGGTTTTTTGCGCGGACGCCGGCGTGGACGCTGCAACGTCAGCAACACCGGCAGCGTAGCCGGCAGGCGCGGCCGCGAGTCCTGCAAACACCAGCGCAGCCGGCACGCCCCGCAAGCCGAGGACAATGGCGCCCAGCGGCGCGGACACCAGCCGTTTATGAAGAAAAGGAGAAAGGGTTTTGCGATGACGACGGTGTGACATGGACGATCCTGATCAGGCTAATTAATTGAGGTCTGCTGATGTCCATGACACGCGAGATTCAAAAAGGGGACACGTGTTTGAAAAATTTCGTTTCAAACCTCCATCGCGACAATGCTGACCCAGTAGCGCGTGCGATAAATCACGCATACCGGCAGCGTCTGCGGCAAGGCGGCGAGGATGTTGTCCGTGTTACCGATCTGGAAAGCGCCCGTGATTCGCAAGCCGGACACCTCGGGGGCGCAACGCAGGACGCCCGGACGGTAGCGGGCGAGTTCGGCCGCGAAGTCGCCGAGCAACATGCCGTTAGCTGAAATAACGCCGCGCGACCAGTCGATCGCGTGTGTATCGACTGGAACGACGGGATCGATATTTGACACCGTGAAGCGCGTCTGCTCACCCGCCTCGACCACCCGCGCCCGCGCCGGCGCCGCACCCGGAGTGATTTCCACCGCACCGTGCAGCACCGCGAGGCGGGTTGTGCGGCTCGTGTCGGTGCGCATCGAGAATCGCGTTCCCAGCGCGCGCACCCTGCCCTGCGCGGTTTGGACCACGAACGGCCGATATCGTCCGGAGCGATTCCCTTCATCGCGTCCAGTTTCGATCAGGATCTCGCCGCCATTGAGCGCGACCAGCCGCTCGCTTTCCTTGAATACGATGTCGACGGCAGTGGCCGTATTCAGGTCGAGGCGCGTGCCATCGGCGAGAACAAGCGTGCGGCGCTCGCCCGTGGCGGTGCGTTCATCCGAACTCCATTCGCGCCACGGCGTCTCGCGCCAGCCCAGGTAGGCGCCCGTGCCCGCAACCAGCATCACGGAGAGCGCCTTGATGGCAACCCGGCGGTCGATGCGCGTGTCGCGCCCCAATGTTGGCAGGCCCACGTCGCGCGGAACGAGATCGAACTTGGCATTGAGCCGTTGCGCCCGCTCCCAGGCGCGCTCGTGCTCGGGGTCCGCCGCGCGCCATCGTAGGCAAGCCGCGTGTTGCGCCGGGGTCGCGCCCTCCTGCAGGTGCACGATCCATTCAGCGGCGGCCCGGGCGACGGCGCGATCGAGCGGACGGTTGTCATCGGAGGAACGGAGGGGAATCACGAATTCTAAAGTTCAAAGTGTCAGCAGGATGCATTCTTCATAGGCCGCGACCAGGTATCGCTTGACCGTGCGGACACTGACCAGAAGGCGCTCGGCAATCTCCGCGTGACTCAGTCCATTGAGGCGCGCGAGCAGGAACGCCGTGCGCGTGCTCGGTGACATGCGCTCCAGCATGGCGTCGATCTCGTGCAGCGTTTCGAGCACTATCGCGCGATCTTCCGCGGACGGCGACAGCGCTTGTGGCATGGCGGCAAGCGCGGCAAGATACGCTCGCTCGAGCGAAAGCCTTCGATAGTGATTGATGAGCACGCGGCCCGCGACGGTCGTGACATACGCGCGGGGTTCGCGCAGCTCGCGCTCGTCGTGGCTGCCCCACGCGCTCAGGATCCGCAGGAACGTGTCGTGGGCGAGATCGGCGGCATCGGATGAATTGCCTAGCTTTTTGCGCAGCCACGACTGCAGCCATCCGTGATGATCGCGGTACAGCGCGTGCACGCCCCGCTCTTCATCGCGCCGGATCGTCGACATCACGCGGCTCCCCGTACACGTCGGCGCGCGGGCAACGCACGCCGCGCGCGGCTTTTCTTTAACCAGATGAGCAGGCCCGTTGCGCTCAGGATAGCCACGGCGAGCCCTAGGAGGGTGACCATGATCCGTCCGGTCAAGCCGATGATCCGGCCCGAGTGCAGCGGAAATTGCGCCTGCATGAAAATGTCGCCGGCGGAGCCGCGCCCCGGTATCTGTGCGCCGACCTGTGCGCCGGAGCGCGCGTTGAAATAGAGCCACGCGTTGCCAAGACCTGCATCGCCGTGATCGCCTCCTGGCCGGAAGAATCCCACGACGTAGACATGCAACGCGGGCAAATAGAACAGTCCGCCCGGCGGCGCAGCGATGTGCGCGCGGCGGGCGGCAGCATTCGCAAGTGCCACGATGCGCTCGCGGGAAAGGTCCGGCGCCGCGACAGAGGGTTGGCTACCCGCGCCCTGCGCGGCGAATG
Organism: Caballeronia sordidicola; assembly: GCF_001544455.2. Classification (GTDB taxonomy): domain Bacteria; phylum Pseudomonadota; class Gammaproteobacteria; order Burkholderiales; family Burkholderiaceae; genus Caballeronia; species Caballeronia sordidicola. The sequence goes on along the minus strand of NZ_FCOC02000003.1, from coordinate 638,798 downwards.
GCGAAGGCGCCAGCGGCGAGAACATCGACACGATTGGCCGCACGACCGGATCGCCCAGATTCATCGAAACCGAAGTGATGGCGATGACCATCAGCAACGCCCATAACCAGACGCCCCCCGAACGATGCAGGTCGAAGGTGAGCGCATACCCGCCGCGCCTGAACCGGAATGCCAGCGACTTGCGCCACGAGCGCGGATTTGGAAAGGCCAGCACGATGGCGACCATCGAATCCAGGAGCCACGCGATACCCACGAGGCCCATGACCCAGACGCCAAGGTCAATACCGCCGCGCATCGGCAAATGCAGCGTGTAGTGCAGCTTGTAAATAAACGGAATCAACTCGAGCCGACCGAGCGAGAGCGCACCCCATTCGCGCCGTCCCTGAACTGCGCCCGTGCCGGGATCGAGCGCAACCTGATTGAAACCGAGGTCGAACGGACGCCTCGACGGATCCTCGCGCGGCGTGACGCCCGCCTGAAGCGTGTGGCCGGATTCAATGCCAAGCGGCAGATAGGTGACCTGGAGCCGCGGCTCCGCTGCTTCGAGCCGATCGGCCAAAACGAGTGGCGGCAAAGCGTCCGACGCCGTGCGTGCGTTATAGAACCCGGGATTCAGCGCGGCATCGAGTTCATGGTCCCAGGCGATGATCGCCCCGGTCAGCCCTGCCATGAAGAGGAATAAAGCGGTGCCAACGCCGAGCCATCGGTGCAGCCTTACAAGCCACGCTCTCATGCTTCGGCCATCGGCAAATTGAACAAATAAACTCGCACGAGATCACCACAAATGATAATGATTCTCATTGTACATGTGATCGATAGTTACGCAAAGCTTACGATTTGTATAAGTCGATGATGCCGTGTGCGATTCCCCGCAATGAAGTGCCGCATGAGTTCAGCGGGCGACCGTCGGGGACGACAGGTCGCCCCTTCTCCCCGTCAACCGCAGAACGAAAGCGCAGAGGGTGAACACGAATCCCACTGCACAGACGCCCGACCAGCCGGCCAACGCCCACGCCGCGCCGGAACACGCAGCGCCCACGGCACCCCCTACAAAAAACGTCCCGACAAACAAGCCATTCAGCCGTCCGCGCGCGGCGGGGTCCATCAAGTTGATTGCACGCCGGCCCAACGTCTGGTCAGTGACCACGCCCGCATCGAGCGCCGCCGCGCCTGCAACCAGCATCGCAATCGCCAATGGCGGATGTGCCTGCGCGGCGAAACCGCCCCAGCCTGCACCCGCCACACCTATCGCCACGAGCGCCGCCAGCATCGTCAGATGGCCCGCGAACAGCATCGTGCGGCTCCATCCCCGGTCGCCCGCGCGGCCAGCAAGCGGCGTGACGATTGCGCCGGCCGCGCCCGCGAGCGCAAACAGCGCGATGCCATTCATGCCGAAGCCAAACGGCGGCTGCACGAGCCGCAAGCCGATCGCCGTCCAGAACGCACTGAATGCGCCCATGACCAGCGCCGCCGATACAGCATTGCGTTGCAGCACAGGCTCGGTACGCATCAACGTCCAGAGCGAATACAGGAGCGCGGGGTAAGACGCCGGATTGGCTGGCGTGCGCACAGGCAGCTTCAGATACAGGACAAGCGCGACCCATGCATCGGTCAACGCAGCAAGACCGTAGAAAGCACGCCAGCCGATTGTCCCGGCAATCAGGCTCGCGGCGGGACGCGACAGCAGGATGCCAAGCATCAGGCCGCTCATCACGTTGCCGACCGCGCGTCCGCGGTGACTTTCCGGGGCCATGGAAGCGGCCATTGGCACCAGCATCTGGATTGCGCTGGAAGCAACGCCGGCTAGCAACACGGCCACCAGAAACACTGCACGCGCCTCGGCGACCATCGCGATCGCGAGGAAAACGGCGCCCATCGCCAATGTGCACACGATGAGCCGACGATTCTCCAGCAGGTCGCACAGCGGTACGAGCAGCACCAGCCCAATTGCGTATCCGAGCTGCGGCAGCATGGCCGCGAGGCCGGCGAACTCGGGAGCGAGGCGGAGGCTGCGGCCAATCGCGCCGGTGAGCGTCTGAGCGGCGAACAGGTTCATCACCATGACGCCGACAGCCGTCGCGAAAAAGATGGTCAGCGGCAGCGTCAGGCCTTGGGTGTGTTCGGGTTCTCGCGCAGTGATGGCGGGAGCGGGAGTTTCTGCGGATGGAAGCATCGAGTGGATTCTCTGGACTGGATCGGGGAATCATCCTAACGAGCGGCTCATTATGCGACAATTGAAAAATGTTGATAATGATTATGCGAGTTCACTTTGAACACTCGAGATCTCCAGGCGTTCGTTGCAGTCGTGGAAAGCGGATCGATGGTGCGCGCGGCAGAGAAACTCCATCTCACGCAGCCGGGATTGACGCGGCGGGTGCAAAACCTCGAATCCATGCTGGGTGTGGAATTGCTCGATCGCCAGAGCAAGCCGCTCAAGCCTTCCGCTGCAGGCACCGAGGTCTACGCGCTGGCGCGGACCGTGTTGCGCGCGGTGGACGATCTGTTGTCGGTTGCGTCTCTCGATAGCGAACCGTCCGGCGAATTTCGAATCGGCATGCCCCCTTTTCTGGGCGAAGTCGCGCTGGAAAAGCCCGTCGATCGACTGCGTTCCGTTTTTCCACGACTGACGTTGCGCGTGACGGCCGGGTGGTCGCCGGCGCTCGTGCAAGCCGTCGAGCGCGCGTCGCTCGATGCAGCAATCGTGTTGATGCCTCCCGGCTTCTCGGCGCCCGAGACCTTGCACGCAACCCGTCTTGCGTTCGTGCCAACGGTAGTGGTCGCCGCGCGTTCTCTCGGTCTGCCGGAGACGCCGATGACGCTCGCAGAGCTGAGCCGCTACGAATGGGTGCTCAATCAGGATGGTTGCGGAATGCGTTCGGTGTTGAGGCGCGCGCTGCAGGTGGCGGGCCTGCCATTGAATGTCGCCGTGGAAGCGTTCGGCTCCGCGCTGCAACTGTCGCTGGTCGCGCGTGGACTGGGTATCGGGCTTGTCACGCCGGACATACTGGAAGGCAGTTTGCATCAACGAGCACTGCAGATTATCGATACCCCCGACTTTCGCACCGGAGTCGATGTATGGTTCATCCATGGTTCCGTGCCGGGCCGGCTGACACAGGCTATCGATCTGTTGCGCTCTTCGCTGGACGAAGTGCTGATCGAACGAAAGATCGCGCCGCTGAATAAAAACCCGAAAAAAAACATGCGGGCGTCAAGCCCGGGTTGACGCCTGTCAGCACTTCATGAATTCATTTTCGCGCCCCGCGAAGCGCCATTTTGGCCACGGAATTGATGCGGCATGACGTTTGCTCAATGATGGGGCACGCTGCTACGTGCAGGCATGAACTCCCCAATGGCTTAGGCTCTTTCCCTCGATCAGGAAAACTTATGAAACTGCTCACTACTCAAGATGGCTTGCCGCGCCTTTCATGGGGCTCCGTGATCGCCGGCGTGATCCTCTCGTCTATCGTATATCTCGTCATGAGCGTGCTCGGCACCGCAATCGGGGCATCGCTCCTGTCGCCGTTGTCGCGACCTAGCCCGTTGCACGGATTCGGCTTCGGATCGGGTGTCTGGGTGATTGTTACAACGGTGCTCGCGGTCTTTGTCGGTTCGTATTTCGCCGGCCGTTGCGCGCCCGTACTTGGCTGGCTGCACGGACTGCTGTCCTGGGCGGTCATGACACTTTTGATTGTCTTTGGCATGGCCTCGGTGATCGGGGGCGCGGTCAGCACGGCCGGCAGCATCGCCGCCACGAGCGCGCAAGTTGGCGCAACGGCTGCGAACCAGAGCAACGGCGACCAGTCGATGGTGAATTCGGCTACCCAGCAAGCACAAGCCGCTATTGCATCGGCGGCATCCGCGGCGTCGAGTCCCACGGCCGAGCAGGACGTACGGCAAGCCGCCGACACCGCTGCACGCAGCGTCGCCCGCGCAAGCTGGTTCTCTTTTGCCGCGCTGATTGTTGGAGCAATTATCGCAATCGTTTCTGGCGGTGCAGGATTCCGTCATCAACCGCCGTTCGAGGATGCTGGCGGCTCAGCGGTGGGCAACGATGCAGTCCCCGCACGTAGCCGCGTGGCAGGCCCGGGTGCCAGACCGCTGTAACTAGCTGGAACCAGGCGTCGGCCGAAGCGCTCGCTTCGGCCTTTTTTTTGAGGTGCGTATAGCGGTATTGGCGCGGCCGTCGCCGTCATCGCAATAGCAAACTTCCACCCCTACAATAGCTATTGCGGCACATCTCCAAAGAAACGCAGAAGGAATGGAAAAAGTGGAAACGATCAAGGTCTCTAGCTGGCAAGAGTTTACCGATCTGAGCCTGGAGCTCGACGGCTGGGCATTCCGAGGCCAGCAGGACGCCAACTGGTTGTTGCAAAGCTCGCTTGCGCGCTACCTGTCCTCGTTTGTTCACAACGCATCGAACTGGCGTGTGCAGGAACAGCGGGCAATACGAATCTTCCGGCGCAAGGCGCACACCTATATTGCAGACGCGCGAGTGTTACTGGACGATCTCCGATGCCTTGCATTGATGCAGCATCATGGCGCCCCAACGCGATTGCTGGATTTCACCAAGTCTCCCTACGTGGCGGCGTTTTTCGCGCTGGAGCGAGCTGTTGCCGAATCCGCCGTCTATGCAGTGAATACTCCCGCCCTGTACATGGACCGCGCAATTCCCAAAACCGCACACGACTTTACGCGTGACAGGATCGATCCACGAAGAGAAGGAAATTTCGAAAGGTATTTCCTGCCGGATACCAACCCGATCATCTGGTTTGGCGAGCCGACTGAGATGGACCGTCGGCTGGTGGCGCAGGCTGGAACGTTCATGGTGCCGGGACTGCTGCACGAACCGCTCGACAAGATTTTCGATCAATACGCAAGCGACGTCGACCTGGTGCGAAAAATCGTCATTCCTTTATCCGTGCGTGACGAAGGAATGCGTTCGCTTTACAGAATGAACATTACGAACGCGTCGTTGTTTCCCGACCTGGAAGGACTCGCCCGTTCGATTGCTCTCGAACTCGAGGTCGTCTGGCCGAAAATCTAACCCCGGCAACTATAGGTATTCCTTAGGTATTCCTTATGAAATAACTTCTTCGGAAGCTTCCGCGCTGATCGCCGGCGAGGAGCCTTCATTCGTTGATTTCGCATGCTCCGCCGGATTGGCATCGAACAACGGTTTCTCCGGATGAACGAACAACCAGAGCACCGTGCCTAGCGCCGCGGCCAACGCAATCACAACCAGGGCGCTTGCCCAGTTGCCCGTCAACCTGACCATGAGCGCAACGCTCATCGGTCCCGCGACGTTCGACGCGGCTCCCCATAGATTGGTCCAGCCCGACATCACGCCGGTAAAGCTCCGGCCCAGATCCTGCGTGGCGGACCATACGACCACTTGCACGAATCCTACCGCTGCAAATGACAAGCACAAGAGTCCGATGACGGCTGCGATGTTGACCGCGTATGAGGCGAGACAGAGCGTCACCGCGCTGACAAGGAATCCTGCCATTGCAACGGGCACACGCGCCGCCCAGACCGATTGCGTCCGCTTCAGTATCTTGTCGCAAACAATGCCAGCGACAAACACTGCCACGAACACCGCAATCCAGGGAAGTGAAGCCGCAAACCCCATTGACTTGAGCGAAAGTCCACGGGCGCGCATCAGGTATGTGGGTAACCAGGTCGTGTAGAAACTCTGGATCAATACAAGCAGGAAGTATTGAACGCCGAAAAGCCAGAAACGCGGATGCTTGAGGCACTTCAAAAACACACCCTTCGCCACGACTTCGGCTTCGGTTTGCCCCGCTGCAATATAGGCCGCCTCCTCGTTGCCGATCAATGGATGTTTCGCGGGAACATCGCGGTAGCCAAACCACCACGCTACGCCGAGCAACATGCCTATTGCGCCAAACACATAAAAGACGGAATGCCAGCCGAACTGCAGGATCATCCATGCGGTAAGGGGCGCGGAAACAATCGGCCCAAGATACAAACCGCCCAGGAGAAACGAGTTTCCCTTGGCCCGTTCGTTTTTGGGAAACCATCGCTTTACTGCCAGCACGCCGCTCGACCAGTCGGCTGACTGCGCTCCGCCAAGCAAGGCCCGGCAACCGACGAGCCAGTTAAACCCCGTGCCGAGCGGCGTCAGGATCATCATGAAGGACCAAAGCGCACTGGTTCCGAACAGCACCTTGCGCGAGCCATGACGCTCGGCCATTCGCCCCGCCGGAACCTGGCCAAGCGCGTAGGCCCAGAAATAGACAGTCAGGATAACTGACATTTCAACCAGCGAGAGACCGAGCTCCTTCTGGATTGTCGGCGCGGCAATAGTCATGGCCGCCCGATCCAGCGTCATCACGAAGGTGATGGGAGCGACCAGCAACGAAACAATCCCCCACCGCAACTTGCCGATCTTGTTTGACATTTCATCACTCCAGGTGATAACGGGTCACACGGATTATAGGAAACCGACAGATACTGGAACTACGTGCTCAATGTCCGGGGAATCAAGCAGATACATCTGAGGAGGAAATGACTCGCTCCGTGGATATTTCATGTGTACGAATGCCCTGCGCGGACTCGAAGGCGGCCCTCACGCGTTCAGTGTCATCACCGTGAATCCGGAACAAGACATCGCCGGCTTCCACGGCCTGGCCCGCGGACACAAGCAGGTCGACGCCCGCACTCAGGTCATCCGGCGCACCCGCCGCGCGTGCTATGCCCGCAATCGCCCAACCATCCACACCGGTAATGATGCCGCTGCGTAGCGCTGCCACGGCACGCACGCATTTCCCGGGTAATACCGGCTTTGCGCGGCGCCCTTGCGCGTCGATCATGCGCTCAAACGATGCCAGCGCGCGGCCAGAAACAAGCAAGGACTCGGCCAGTTCACGCCCCTTTTCCACTGTTTCCACACCCGGCGCCCAGGCGAGGATTTCCGAGGCAAAAAGCAGCGCCTTTTCACGCAGATCAACCGGTGCGTCGGCGGCATTGGTCAGCACGAGCCGGACGTCACGTACCTCGAGTGCAGGTCCCACCCCACGTCCGATCGGTGCTTTTCCATCGGTCACCATGGCCTTGACATGCATGCCCAGGCCCGCACCAACGTACTCGAAAAGTTGCCCCAGCGCTCGTGCCTCCGGTTCGCTCGTGAGCTTGGCGCGCGGGCCACAAGGCAAATCGATGATCACGTGGGTCGATCCGGCCGACCACTTCTTGGACAGAATGGATGCGACCGACCAGCGATTCGAGTCGAGCCCCAAAGGCCGGGTGAATGCATTGATCCGGTCGTCGATCAACGAATGGTTCAAGCGCCCGTTCCATGCAATGCAACCGCGCGCTTCCTCCACGCATCTTTGTACGTCGGCACGGGTGAGATCAACACATGCAACTGTCTCCATTGCGTCCGCCGTGCCCGCAGCCGACGTGATCGCGCGTGACGATGTCTTCGGCATCGCGAGCCCGAACGCCGTGACAATCGGGACGACAATCAGCGTGATCCGGCTGCCGGGAATACCGCCCATGGAATGCTTGTCGACAACAATGCGTTCGTCCCATCCGATGCGGGGTGACAGCCTTGCGCGCGCTTTTGCGACGGCAAGCACTTCTGCGTCGGTCAAATGCTGCGATGCATGCAGGAGAAACGCGTTGATATCCCTATCGGAGTATCGCAATGCAAGAATGTCGTCGAACACGGCACCATATTGCGTCTCATTGAGCGCTTCGCCAGTCAGCTTGGCTTTCATGGATGCCATACTCGGCGCAGGCGGCTGTATCGCGCGGTCAAGCGCTGCGACAAAGCGTTCAATACCCTGCGCAAGGGTTCCGTCATTGGATACCTTGATCACCTCGACATCCGCTGCGAAAGGTTCCACCTGGCGCATCACGCGTTGGCGAACTTCTTCGGGCGTTTCCCTGCCCCGGGCAAGGATTCGCTCGGCGAGCACCGAGGCAGGCGCACTCACTTCAACAACAACCATGCGCGGAACACGTGCACGGAGTACTTCAACGACGGCGCGCGACCCGTTTGCAATGACGTGCCTACCTTGCGAAAGGGCGTGGAGCAATTCCTGGCGAAGACCGTATTTCAAGCCATGCGCCGACCATGTAATCAGGAATCCTCCCTTATTCTCCAGCGCGGCAAACTGGGCGTTGTCCAGCGCTTCGTGGTCCTCCCCAGGCGATCCGTGGGCTCGGGTAATGACCCTTCGCGCAATCATGAACGGACGGCCGCCGTGGCGCACAGCGTCAATAAGCGAGTCCTTGCCGGCACCGCTCGGTCCGACCACAAAAAAGAAGATTCCCTCTGACATGGCGTGTTTACTCCGCTTCGTCCAGACCGATATCCACGCACAGGGAGGCTTGATTGATCTTGCTCGTGGAAATGTAGTCCACGCCCGTCTTTGCAATATCGCCGATGGTTGCCAGGTTGATGCCTCCGGATGCTTCCAGTTTCGTGCGCCCGCCAACGAGTTCGACCGCCTTCGACATCTCCTCAACCGACATATTGTCGAGCATGATGACATCCACTCCCGCTTCGAGCGCCTCCTGGACCTGCTCGAGCCGGTCGCATTCCACCTCGAGTTTTGTCAACACGGGCAACTGGCGACGTGCCCGTTGAACCGCCTTCGCAATGCCGCCGCAGACGGCAATATGGTTGTCCTTGATCATCACACCGTTATCGAGTCCAAGCCGGTGATTCAGCCCTCCGCCGCACGTTACGGCGTGCTTCTCCAGCATGCGCAGGCCGGGCGTGGTCTTGCGCGTGTCAATGAGCCGGGCGCGGGTGCCCGCGACGGCTTTCACATACTCGGCCGTCAGGTTCGCGATTCCAGACATACGCTGCACGATGTTGAGCGCCGTGCGCTCCGCGGTCAGCACGCTTCTCGCGTTACCGCGCACATCAAGCATCACCGCGCCCTTTTTCAAATGGTCGCCGTCGCTGACGCGCACGGTCACCTCGAGCGTGGCGTCGTAGCGTTTGAATACGCGTGCGGCCACGTCAATTCCCGCCACGATCAGATCTTCGCGCGCGTTCATGTAGAACGCGCCTGTTTCATGCGCCTCGATCATGACCTGCGCGGTCAGATCACAGTACCCAATGTCTTCCGCCAGCCACGTATCGATCAATCTGTCAGTTTGAAATACGTCGTACATTGCAACCTCCTGAGTTTTGCAAAAACTTGCACTAAAAAAATCTTGAATTTTTATGGATTCGTTTAATTTGTATGCCTAACTACTTACGTTCGCCTTCTGTTCGACATTTCCGATGAATTCCAGGCAACGCCTGATGTTCGCGATTCTTAGGTGGCTTTTCTTCCAGAATCCGCGTACACCGGGAATACCGTTACCAGTCACATGCACCCCAAAGCACGAGCGGTCGATCTCAACCTTGCAAAGGTGCGACCGGGCGTCAGACGGCATGTTCGAGGAACTTGCAACTTCACACGCCGGTAAATTTTTACTTAGTGCTCTAAGTTCGTGGGATTAACTCTAGCGTACACATTATTTTTTTCCAAGAAAAATCAGCATTGTTTTTTGGTGCATGCGTGCCGCGTATTAATGATCCATTGCTGCACATGCACATTTATTGGGAACTTCGCGGTGCGCCGGCGTGCGTCGAGAGTCAGGGATCGGCATCTTTATAGCGTGTACGCTTTATTTGACACCGAACTGCGTGCATCGGCCTTTATCGCGAGCCCCTCTGAGTTCCTGAGTCGGCATCTGCAAGCTAACTTCCCCCGCTTTTGCCGTGCACTTTTCAGCCGGTATGATCAGCGGTCTTTGAGAAGGAGAAAATATGAGCCGGCCCGAATTCATCAAGCACTGGACTGAACTGGAAGAAGTCGAAGCACATAGCTATCGCGGCGATACCGAGCACATGGCGTTCGACGCTCCGCTTTCCGATGCGCTCGGCATTACCCGCATCGGGATCCACCATGTAAGGCTGCCACCGGGCCGCCGAACCTCTTATCCGCACGCTGAAAGTACCGAGCAGGAGTTCGTGTACGTACTTGAAGGCAAACCTGACGTCTGGATCGACGGAGTGCTTCATCCGATTGCAGAAGGCGATTCCGTCGGGTTTCCGGCTGGTACCGGGATCTGCCACACGTTCATCAATAATTCGAGGGACGAAGTGAGGCTGATGGTGATCGGCGAACGTCCGCGCGACGACAACCGGATCCGATATCCGCTAAACGAAATCCATGAACGTTCGCGCGCAGACCGCTGGGTGGACTGGCCCGCGAGAGCGCTCGGGGATCATGACGGCATGCCGGATTGATACCTTGGAAGGCTGACGATGCTTACCTGGATCAAAAGCACCAAAGCAGGTCGGTGGTGAACGGAGAAACCGCTGATCTTAGCGCGCCAACTTGTCAAGATAAAAATGACTTATCATGTTGCCCCAAAAGGCGACATCGAAAAAATGGCGAGAGATGGCAGAACTGACCGAAATTTCACGGTTTGACGCCACGACAAATTTTAAACTCGACCGTGTGTGGTCCGAGTTTGAAGACGTGTCAGTCGAGCACGAGTTCCAGCGCTATCAGCGCGTCGCGCACCATGCCGCGCTCGTGCGGACTCTCGTTTTCTGCAGCCTGTTCTACGTCGCGTTCGCCATTACTGACGCGGGCGCCCTCGGCTACTCGCACACAACCTTCGTGCTATTTCTGGCGCGCTGTCTAGTGGCCCTAACTTGCGCCGTCTGCCTGCGCGCTGCGCGTGAATATCATAATTCCATCCCCGCCTTGCGTGCGGCGGCGAGCGTGGTGGAGGCCGTCGGTTTCGCGGTGTTCATGCTGATCACGTGGCTGCGGCTGGGCGGAATGTCGGTCCACGAGATGTCCATGTGCATCATGTTGATCGTTGCTTACAACTTTATTCCAAACAAGTTGTTCTACGCCTTGTGTATCAACGTGGTCGCGACAGTCGCGTTTATTGCGATTTCGTCGGCGTCGCGCATGCTTGATCCTTCAGCATTGCTGACCTCGTCCATGCTGCTTCTATTCACTAACGCGCTCGGTTACGTAACCGCTCGCCGCCATAACCGGCTCGCACGTGACGAGTTCTGCCAGCATGCATTGCTCAGAAATCTTTCCGTTCGCGACTACCTTACGAGCTGTTTCAATCGCCGCTATCTGACCGACGTTCTGTTCAATGCCGAACTGCAGCGGGCGCGCAAGACCAGGTCGACACTCGCGGTGGTCCTGTGCGATATCGACTTGTTCAAGCAGATAAACGACAACTACGGCCACCCCGCGGGAGACGCGGTCATTCGGACATTTTCCGCGTTGCTGCTGGCGCACACGCGCCATGATGTAGACAGCGTCATTCGCTATGGCGGCGAAGAATTCGTCTTGCTGCTTCCCCGAACCGATATTGCGGGCGCAACGGTTCTTGCGGAAAGGATGCGGCAAGCGTTCGAGTTAGCGGTATCGAAAGCGTGGGACGGACGCGAGATACGCGCTACCGCCAGCTTCGGCGTCGTGGTCGTGGACTGCGCACGGGACGCGGAACGCGCGACAGAGGACAGCGTGATTGGAGCCGCCGATGCACAGTTGTATCGCGCCAAAAACTCGGGGCGCAACCAGGTGTGCGCCAACGCATTACCTGTTGCGACCGACCAGGACGCGGGTCAAGGAATGATCGCGGTAGTTTGACGATCAGCGCGAAATGCACGCAAGCATTTAGGGCCTCGCCGCGACTTCGTCCAGGTGATAGAGCAGGTCCGCGGGATCTTCGTACACGCGCAATGCGCCCGAGCGCTCCAGTTCTTCTGTGCCATATCCACCCGACAACAAGCCGACGCCAAGCGATCTGCACCGGCGTGCTGCGAGCATGTCCCAGATGCTGTCGCCCACCACCACGGTATGTTCTATTGCCACGTTCAGCCGCTCGGCGGCCGCGATGAACAAGTCCGGATCGGGCTTTGCATATTTCACGTCGTCGCGCGTGACCACCACGGCGCGGGCAGGATCCACACCCAGCGCCACGAGATTGACGGCAGCGGTTTCCATGCGTCCACTCGTTGCAATGGCCCAGCGCGTACCGGCTTCGGTGAGTGCGGCGAGCAGCTCGCGTGCGCCTGGCAACGGACAGACCTGTGCGCGCAGGCGTTGATAAGCGTCCGCATGCGCCCGGCGCAAACGTTCTACGCGCTCTTCGCTGATTTCACCGTGCGTCTCGCGCAAGAGTTGATTGGTAAATAAGCCGCCGCTCATGCCGATCTTGCGATGTATTCGCCATACCGACAGTTCGATACCTTCAGCATCGAGTGCTTCCTTCCAGGCAAGTACATGCTGATAGACACTGTCTACGAGCGTGCCGTCCAGATCGAACAAGAATGAAGTTTCGATTCGCATGATGAACTCCGTTTGGTCAAGCGTCAGCGCGCGCATTCCGCGTATTCAATGCTAGCTTACGCCCAGACCCGAACTTCCTGAAGCGCCTCGTCAAGTGACGCCATGAAATGATATTCGGGAGTTTGGTCAAATCCGCTAAGCTAGTGCATGTGCGTGAGGAAAAGATCTGATGCACAAGCGCAATAAGCCGTCCAGGAAGCAAAGCCATCACGAGTGGCCAAGCGGACCTCGCATTACCGCATTACACAGGAGACTGATCCATGCATGATTCTTATATTGAACACGTGCGCAAAACGCTAGACCAGATTCGCACTGACGGTTTCTACAAATCCGAACGCGTTATATCGAGTCCTCAGTCAGCCGATATCCGGCTTGCCGCCGGCGACGAAGTGCTCAACTTCTGCGCGAATAATTATCTCGGCCTCGCCAATGATCCGCGTTTGATCGACGCTGCAAAAGCCAGCCTGGACCGCGATGGTTTCGGGATGGCGTCCGTGCGGTTTATCTGCGGCACGCAAAGCGTTCACAAGGAACTCGAGCAGGCGCTGGCCGCATTCCTGCAAACCGACGACTGTATTCTTTACTCCAGCTGCTTCGACGCCAACGGCGGTTTGTTCGAAACATTGCTGGACGACTCCGACGCGATCATCAGCGACGAGCTCAATCACGCGAGCATTATCGACGGTGTGCGTTTGTCGAAAGCGAAACGGTATCGCTACAAAAATAATGATCTGGTCGACCTGGAAACCAAACTGCGTGAAGCCGATGCAGCCGGCGCGCGCTTCAAGCTGATCGCCACCGACGGCGTGTTTTCGATGGACGGCATCATCGCCAATCTCGCCGGTATCTGTGATCTCGCGGATCGTTATGGCGCGCTTGTCATGGTCGACGACTCTCACGCGGTAGGCTTTATCGGCGAGCACGGACGCGGCACACCGGAGCATTGCGGTGTGCTTTCGCGCATCGACATCATTACCGGTACGCTCGGCAAGGCACTTGGTGGTGCATCGGGCGGCTATGTTGCAGCACGACGTGAGATTGTAGAGTTGCTGCGGCAACGTTCGCGCCCGTATCTCTTTTCCAATACGCTTGCGCCCAGCATTGCTGCGGCCACGCTCAAGGTTCTTGAACTCCTTCGCAGCGGCGAAGGTGCTCAACTGCGTTCGCGTGTGCGCGAGAACGGCGTGCATTTCCGCCATGCGATGAGCGCACTTGGCTTTACCCTCGTGCCCGGCGAGCACCCGATCATTCCCGTGATGCTTGGCGACGCGCAGGTCGCATCGCGCATGGCGGATGCGCTATTGCACGAAGGCGTCTATGTGATCGGTTTTTCATTTCCGGTCGTGCCCAAGGGCCGCGCCCGCATTCGCACGCAAATGAGCGCCGCGCATACCCCGGAACAAATCGATCGCGCGGTCGATGCGTTTGCGCACGTTGGCCGCTCACTGGGCATCATTTAGGACTCGAGGCGATCATGAAAGCATTGGCAAAACTCGAACGCGCACCGGGGCTGACTCTTACACGCGTGAAGAAGCCGGAGGTCGGCCATAACGACGTGATGATCCGCATTACGCGCACAGCAATCTGCGGCACTGACATTCATATATGGAAGTGGGATGACTGGGCGCAGAAAACCATTCCCGTCCCCATGCACGTGGGTCACGAATATGTCGGCGAGATCGTGGAAATGGGACAGGAAGTGCGCGGGTTCGCGATCGGCGACCGTGTGTCGGGCGAAGGACACATCACGTGCGGATTTTGCCGGAATTGCCGCGCGGGACGTCGGCATCTGTGCCGCAATACCATAGGGGTTGGCGTGAACCGGCCTGGCGCGTTCGCGGAATTCCTGGTGATTCCGGCGTTTAATGCATTCAAGATTCCAGCGGAGATTTCCGACGACCTTGCGGCTATCTTCGACCCGTTTGGTAACGCCACGCATACGGCGTTGTCATTCAATCTCGTCGGTGAAGATGTGTTGATCACCGGCGCGGGTCCTATTGGCATCATGGCTGTGGCGATTGCCAGGCATGTCGGCGCGCGTAATGTGGTGATTACCGATGTGAACGACTATCGGCTTGAACTTGCACGGAAAATGGGGGCGACGCGTGCCGTGAATGTGGCGCAGACTTCACTGCGTGATCTGATGGCGGAACTTCACATGACGGAGGGCTTCGATGTGGGATTGGAAATGTCGGGCGTCCCGAGCGCGTTTAAGGGTCTGCTTGAGGCCATGAATCATGGCGGCAAGATAGCGATGTTAGGGATTCCGCCGGCGGAAATGGCCATTGACTGGACTCAGGTCATCTTCAAAGGGCTTGAGATCAAAGGCATCTACGGGCGAGAGATGTTCGAGACCTGGTACAAGATGGTCGCCATGTTGCAAAGTGGGTTAGATCTTTCTCCGGTTTTAACGCATAGCTTTGCCGTGGATGACTATCAGGAAGGGTTTGCTGCAATGCTTTCAGGGCAGAGCGGGAAAGTGATACTTGATTGGACCAGGTAGCGGGTGGCGGAGGGGCTGTTTTTAACGTCTTAGCGCGTTCCCTGTTCGTTGATTTTTTTAGCACTGTTAGCCACTGTCCGTGGCGGGACTTCGTTTCTTTTTCCATACGGCGAAAAAGAAACGAAGACAACGCCTTTCCACCGCCAATTCTTAAGTGGACCAAGCGTGCAGTTTTATCTGCTTGGGACTTCAAAAGAACGGTTGCCGCCATAATCACCGTCGGCTGAAACCCTTCCCCTCCGTATCCCTGCATCCACACGCTTCGCCGCCAGTGTTCTCGGGCAAGATTTGGCGGTCATGGTTGCAACGGCTTGAATAAGAGGGCTATCTTCTGTCTCCCGAAATTACATCTATCCAAACTGCCAGGACCAGAATGCCGCCCTTCACAATCATCTGCCAGTATGAATCGACATCAAGCATCGACATGCCATTGTCCAGGCTCGCCATTACCAACGCGCCAATCAATGCACCATAAACCGTGCCGGAACCACCGCGCATCGAAGTTCCACCAATAAAACAGGCCGCAATCGCATCCAGCTCACCCATCGTTCCCGCCGATGGCGACCCCGCCGCTAACCGCGCCGTATTGATCAAGCCGCCAAGCGCGCACATCAAGCCCATGAGCGCGAAAATCATCAGCTTTACGCGATTCGTATTCACGCCCGATAAACGCGTCGCCTCGAGATTCGACCCCACAGCATAGATACGTCGCCCAAACACGGTCTGCGTAGCAATATAAGTAAAAAGTCCAAGCAGCGCCAACAGCAACAACACCGGCACAGGAATACCACCATACCGATTGAGCGTCGTTACAAACGCCACCAGCACAAGACCCGCCGCAACTATTTTGACACCGTCCTGCCACAGCGGCACGACCGCCAGCTTGTATCGCTGCCGGTTCTGCCTCTGCCGCACAGTCAACGCTACCAAGATCACGAACAAGACCAGCGCAAGCGCATTGCCAGCCAGTCGAGGCAAATATCCCTGCCCTATGAAAACCAGGTTGTCCGATGCAGGCGCAATAGTCGAACCACCCGTCACGCCCAGCAGCACGCCACGGTAAGCCAACATTCCACCCAGACCGACAATGAACGACGGCACGCGCAAATACGTCGACCACCAGCCGTTGAACAGCCCTATCGCAACACCCAGCAACATCACGGCAGGTACCGTGAACTGGATCGGCCAGTGGTGAGTGACGTCGAGGATTGCGGCCACGCCACCGAGCAATCCCAATAGCGAACCAACCGATAAATCGATCTCCCCAGCAATGATCACAAAGACCATGCCGCATGCAAGCATGCCGGTAATCGACATCTGCCTCAGGAGGTTCGACAGGTTGCGCGGCGTGACAAAGGCACCATCCGTCAGAAACGAAAAGAAGATCCAGATGACCGCAACAGCAAGCAGTAGCGCAAGCAACTTGTAGCGCGTAAACACTTGCCTGAAGCGTTGACCGGAACTCGCACGCGCACCACCAGTGGTGCCGCGCTTGGAAGACGAGGTGACGTCGGGTGTCATGCGGCACTCGCTTGAATAGGGGTTGCCTGGGATGACGCGCCAATAGCCGCGGCCAGAATATGTTCCTGCGTAAGACCTTCGTTAATGAAGTCGCCGCGCAATTCACCCTCGCCTATCACCAGCACGCGGTCACTGACGCCAAGCACCTCATTAAGCTCCGATGACACCACGATGATCGACACACCCCGCCGCGCCAGCGCAAACATCAATTTGTATATTTCGAACTTGGCGCCAACGTCAACGCCACGCGTCGGTTCGTCGAGGATCAGGATGGCAGGGTCGGTAAGCAGCATCTTGGTCAGTACTGCCTTTTGTTGGTTGCCGCCCGACAGACTCGCAATGGATAACATAGGCGTCGCCGCGCGTACTGACAGGCGTTTCATCTCAGTGTGGATGGTATCGAGTTCCGCAGCGGAATCAATACGCCCACCTTTCGCAAACCGGCTAAGCACCGCCAATGTAATGTTGTGGCCTACGCCAAGCTGCGGCACGATGCCATGACGCTTGCGGTCTTCCGGCACCATGCCTATGCCAGCGTCGATAGCATCGGCAGGTGTCCTGATTTTGAGCTTCTTGCCGTTCAAATAGACGTCCGCCTCGCTCACGCCCGGATAAGCGCCGAAAATGGCCTGCATCAGCTCGGTTCGCCCCGCGCCAACGAGCCCCGCCACGCCAAGAATCTCACCCTTACGCAGCGCGAAGGAGACGTTGTCCACCCGCTTGCGCCGGGCATTGGTGACGTCGAGACACGTTACATTTCTCGCCTCGAAAATCACCTCGCCAATCTCATGCGGCTCGCGCGGAAACAGGTTCTTGATTTCGCGGCCAACCATCATCGCAATGATCGCGTCAGTGCTCAATCCCTTCATGGGCTGCGTTGCGACGTGCTTGCCGTCGCGAATCACCGTGACGGTATCGCATATGGCTTCGACTTCATCGAGCTTGTGCGAGATATAGACACACGCAACGCCGCGCTTCTTCAGATCGCGCACTATATTGAGCAGGATGCTGATTTCGCTTGCAGTAAGCGAGGACGACGGCTCGTCCAGAATCAGCAGCTTCGCACGCTTGTTCAAGGCCTTCGCGATCTCAATCAATTGCTGATGTCCACCGCCATAATTCATCACGGGCTGCGCCACATTGATGCCACTAATGTTAAGGCCGCGCAGCAGTTCGTCGGCGCGTTGGTACATTGCGGCGTAGTTCATCCGTCCGCCGCTTAGCGTGATCTCATTGCCGAGGAATATGTTTTCAGCCACCGACAACTGCGGCACGAGCATCAGTTCCTGATGGATGATGACAATGCCGGCGCTCTCGGTTTCGCGAATATTCATCGCTCGTAACGGTTCGCCTTCCCAGAGGATTTCGCCGTCCCAGGTTCCATGCGGATAAACGCCGGACAGGACCTTCATCAAGGTGGACTTGCCCGCGCCGTTCTCGCCGCACAGGCCAACGCATTCACCCGGCGAAACCACAAGGTCGATCCCGTCGAGCGCCTTCACTCCGCCAAACGTCTTGACGATGCCGTGCATTTCCAGCAGCGCATTTGCCATGCGTGTATCCCTGACATGATTGTGCGCGAAGACCGCTCGCAGCCCTCGCGCACGGACTCATCAAAGCGTTGTGTCAATTACCAGCCAGTTGCGACTGCGTATAGAAACCGTCCTTGACGACGGTATCGACATTCGACTTCGTCAGGAGCGTCGGTTGCAGCAACACGGTATCGACCTGCTTCTTGCCGTTGTCGTATTTGGCGTTATAGGCAGGCGGCTGACCTTTTGCCAGATCGACAGCGAGCTTCGCCGCGTCGCCCGCAATCAGCTTGAGCGGCTTGTACACCGTCATGGTCTGCGTGCCATCCACCAGCCGCTTGACCGCCGCGAGGTCCGCATCCTGGCCCGAGATGGGCACCTTGCCAGCCAGCTTCTGCGCGGCAAGCGCCTGAATGGCGCCACCGGCCGTGCCGTCGTTGGATGCAACAATGGCGTCGATCTTGTTGTTGTTCGCCGTCAACGCGTCCTCGGTAATGCGCAGCGCGGTGGCGGCGCTCCATTCCGGCACCCATTGCTGGCCAACGATCTTGATGTCACCGCGGTCGATGGCAGGCTTGAGGATCTTCATCTGACCTTCACGCAGCATTTTCGCGTTGTTGTCGGTTGGCGCGCCGCCAAGCAGGAAATAATTGCCCTTGGGCTGCGCGTTAAATACACCCTGTGCCTGCATCTCGCCGACTTTTTCATTGTCGAAGGAAATATAGGCGTCGACATCCGCGTCGAGAATCAGGCGGTCATAGGACACCACCTTGATACCCGCTTTATGCGCTTCGGCAACCACATTGCCAAGCGTCTTCGAGTTGAACGGCACGATCACGATGACATCGACTCCACGCGAGATCAGATTCTCGATCTGCGAAATCTGGCGTGCCTCGCTGGCGTCGGCGGATTGCACCGAAACCTTCGCGCCGAGCTTGGTCGCGGCTGCAACAAAATAGTCACGGTCCCGCGACCAGCGCTCGACCCGCAGGTCGTCGATACAAAATCCTATTTCGGGCTTGTCCTTGCTCGCATGAGCCAGCGACGGAATCACGGATATGCTGGCGAACATCGCGCTGCACGCGAGGGACGCCAGGATTGAACGGCGCATTGCAGACTTCATGTCTCACTCCTTTTTATGGTTGACTAGCCGATGCGTCTCCCCGCGAAGCCCGTCAGGGCTGCGCATGTGCGAGAGAAAGGGACGTCGGCGGAATCTACTGCTTGCGCCGCGAATTCGTGTTCGCGGTCGTTGGTTTTACGAAAGCTTTTAATTTTGAATTCTTGATCAGCCTGACCTTTATCCGCATCGGGCGCAATTGCGAAATCGGCCGGGCCGCTTAACGTTTTTCCTTGAGGACGTTATTACTCAAAGCACTAGCCGTAGATCGTCCGATTAACGATATTCTCCAGATACTCCTGTTGCCCGCTGACATGCTGCGGGTTTACACGGCGTCCCAGCGCATCGATGGCAAGCGATTCCAGAGAGTAACCGCCCGAGAGAATCTTGCGGCCAAATTCCGTATCCCAGCCTTCATAGCGCCGCTTCTTGAATTCCGCCAGCTTGTCGTTTTCAACCAGTGCGGCCGCCCGCTCCAGTGCGATCGCAATGACATCGATTGCGCCAATATGACCGAAGAACAGGTCCTCGGGCGCCACGCTTTGCCGCCGCACCTTTGCATCGAAGTTCATGCCGCCCGTGTTGAAGCCGCCATGCTTCAGGATTTCATAGAGCGCAAGCGTCAGCTCTTCAACACTGTTGGGAAACTGATCGGTGTCCCAGCCATTTTGGGGGTCTCCACGGTTTGCATCGACACTGCCGAATATGCCAAGCGCATAGGCCGTGGCGATTTCATGGTGGAACGAATGCCCCGCAAGCGTTGCATGATTTGCCTCTATATTCACCTGGATTTCGTTTTGCAAACCAAACTGCGTGAGAAAACCGTGAACGGTGGCGACATCGTAGTCGTATTGGTGCTTGGTCGGTTCCTGCGGCTTCGGCTCGATCAGCAAAGCGCCCTTGAAGCCCATCTTGTGCTTGTGCTCCACAACCATGTTAAGGAAGCGGCCTAGTTGGTCTCGCTCGCGCTTGAGGTCGGTGTTGAGCAGCGTGTCATAGCCTTCGCGCCCGCCCCACAACACGTAGTTCTCGCCACCAAGGCGATGAGTCGCTTCAAGCGCCTGGAATACCTGGGTGGCCGCGAAAGCAAACACTTCAGGATTGGGACTCGTCGCGGCGCCTGCCGCATAACGCGGATGCGAGAAGAGATTGGCCGTGCCCCATAGCAGCTTGATGCCCGTCTGCTCTTGCTTGGCCGCGAGATAGTCGGTTACGCCCTTGAAGTTGTTGACGTAGTGCTTGATGCTGTCGCCTTCGGGTGCAACGTCGGTGTCGTGAAACGTATAGAAAGGCGCACCGAGTTTCGCGAAAAAGTCGAATGCGGCATCGGCCTTCAGGTGCGCGCGCTCGATCGCGTCGCCAGGTTGCTGCCACGGCCGGTGAAACGTGCCCTGCCCGAACATATCCACGCCAGGCCATACGAACGAATGCCAGTAGCAGACAGCGAGCCGCAGATGATCCTCCATGCGTTTGCCGAGCACCAGCTTGTCGCGGTCATAATGCCGAAAAGCGAAGGGATTGTCGGAATCCAGGCCTTCATAACGCACAGCCGGCAGATGTTCGAAATACGACATGGGCGTCTCCGTCTTTTAGTGTGACGCCATGCTGCCAGCTTGGTCCGGTTCCGGGCAATTGCGAAATCCGCCAGCGCGGATGGTGATTCTTGAGCTAAGTGGAAATCAGGCTGGCGGCAAGCCTGACGCCAGGCCTAGAATCAGCAAACGCTAAAAGCAACGAGCAAGGCAATTACCAATAAGACAAACACGAAGGCGCGTATTGCGCCGCAACGGAGGAGGCGGATGTCTCGCTGCAATGCGGCGCGATATGCGTCCGGAGCTCAATGACACGACCCCAGACCGCGCAAGCCTCCCACAGGATCGCGCTGCTGTTCAATGCGAACAAGGTGTACGACCGCGAGGTGATCACGGGCATTGGCAATTATCTTCTGTCCACACGCGTGGCGTGGGATCTCTTTCTGGAAGAGGATTTTCGCTGCCGCCTGAATGGCATAGAACGTTTCGAAGGCGATGGCATCATCGCCGACTTCGACGATCCCGCGGTCGCGCAAGCGCTTGGCGATTCGCACTTGCCCGTGGTCGCGGTCGGATCGTCCTATGCGGACTGCACGCGTTATCCAGCCAGCCTGCCCTACATAGCCACCGACAACGCCAAGCTCATGTCGCTGGCCTATACGCACCTGATCGGCGCTGGCCTGCAGCGTTTCGCGCTCTATAGCCTGCCGGAATCGCCGGAGAACCGCTGGGCGCAGGAACGCGAACTGGCATTCAAGGCGCTGCTTGCCGCGGATGGCCTGGAAGCGGACATCCATCGCGGCCTGCCGACCAGCGCGCCGGTCTGGAGCCAGGCGAGCGCGCAACTGACCGCATGGCTCGAAAGCTTGCCCAAGCCGGTCGGCGTAATCGCGGTGACCGATGCACGCGCGCGCCACCTGCTTCAAGCGTGCCTTATTTCGGGCATTCCGGTTCCCGAACAAGTCGCGATCATTGGCATAGACAACGACCCTTTGACCCGATCGCTCACACGCATACCGCTTTCTTCAGTTATTCAGGGTACCGAAGAAATGGGACGAACGGCCGCGCACCTGCTTCATCAAATGCTGGGCGGCGCGCGTTTTCATGGGCGCCGTATTCTCGTGCCGCCTGTTGGCATCAACGTGCTTGAGTCGACGCGTCATCAACCGGTTTCCAGTCCTTACGTCATGCGCGCGCGGCACTACATCCGGCAGTACGCATGCCAAGGGATCAAGACCGAACAGGTGGCTGATTATGTAGGTGTATCGCGCTCTTCGCTCGAGGATTATTTCCGGCGTGAACTCGGCCACACGGTGCATCAGGAAATCCTGAACCATAAACTCGATGTTGCGAAGCAACTGCTCGCGCGCCATGATCTGTCGAGCGCTGAAGTCGCCATCCGCTGCGGCTTTACTTCGTTGCAATACATGTACGCCGTGTTTCGCCGCGAACTGGACTGCACGCCTCGCGAATATCAGGAACGGCTGCCCGTCGCACCGTGCGACCAGCCGGGTTGATCTTTCTCTCATGAATCTCGCCGCCATGCCTACCACCGCCCGACCAGGCTCTGTCCGCGTAAGCGTCGAACGCTGGGGCACGCTGCCCGGCGGCGACGTCGCGCGGCTGTTCACGCTGCGCAATGCGCATGGCATGCGCGTGGCGATCAGCGACCTGGGCGCAACGCTTGTTTCATGGAATGCACCTGATCGCACGGGACGCGTGGCCGACGTGCTGCTCGGTCACGACACACCCGCCGAATATTTCGCCGGCCACGCTTATCTTGGCGGTGTGATCGGGCGCTGGGCCAACCGCATAGAAAACGCGCGCTTTGCGCTCGGCGGCGTGGCCTATTCGCTGGATCGCAACGAGAACGGCAATCTGCTGCATGGCGGCGCGGCCGGGTTTCACCGGGCGCTGTGGGAGGCTCGTGAAGTCGATGGCGGTATTGAACTCACGCACGAATCGCCCGAAGGCGAAGCCGGATTTCCCGGCGCGGTCTCGACCACCTTGCGCTACTCCCTCCACGACGACGGCACGCTGACGCTCGCGTATGAAGCCGTGTCGGACGCGCCCACGCCGGTCAACCTCACCAATCACGCGTGCTTCAACCTCTCGGGCGACGACACAGCCGACATCCGCGGACACGTCATCTCCATCGACGCCGACACATTCTTCGAAGTCGATGCTGCCCTGATCCCGGAAGGCCGCGCCGAAGTGGCGGGCCACGCATTCGACTTCCGCGCGAGCGCGCCGCTCGGTGCGCGGCTCGACTGGCCGCACGATCAGTTGTCACGCGCAGGCGGCTTCGATCATTGTTATGTGGTAGGAGAAGGCGGAGACGCGCTCAAACCCGTGGTGCGCCTCTACGACCCCGCCAGCGGCCGCGAACTGACCATGGGCACGAACGCACCCGGCGTGCAGTTCTATACGGGCAATCATCTCGACGGCATCGTAGGACGGCACGGCCGGCGCTACGGCAAGCACGCCGGCCTGTGCCTGCAGGCCGGCGCGTTCCCGAATCAGGTCAACATGCCGGACGCCGGCAGCGTGATCGTGAGCCCGGGCGAAACGTACCGGCAGGTCACGTGGTATCGCGTCGGCGTGCGGCATGGCGCGTAGGATGGCTTACTTACTTCACCGTAATGGTCCCCGTCATGTGCGGATGCAGCGAACAAAAATAACGATAAGTCCCGGGCTTCGAAAACACCTGCGAATACTTCTCGCCGGAATCGACCGGTGGCGATTTGAACGCACGCGGCGTAGCGTCGTTGACGATGGTATGAGGAATGTCGTCGCGGTTTTCCCATGTCACCGTCGACCCGGCTGCGACCGACAATTGCGCCGGACTAAACGAAAAGTTATCGATGACAATCGTCGCGGCCGCCGGTGCAACGTCGGCTAGCGCGGGGCCTGCCGCAACGCTCGTTGCTATCAGCAGCATTGCGATCCGGATCATCCTTGGAGTCGAAAAGAAGCTCATGCACTTAACCTCGCATCGACAATGGCGAGTTCCATTTGGCCCGGCACGTAGTTCACCGAACGCACCCCAAGCAAGGTGCGCAATGTGTCAGCGGGTACTTTCATGGGACCCGGACCGGCGGCCGTGCCGGGCGCGGGTTGCGGGAAAGCCGTGGACATCGCCGAATAAAAGCTGATCTCGCCCTCGACCTTTTGAGCCACCTGGTGCACATGTCCGTTGAGTACCGTCACCGATCCAAAGCGTTTCATGAGGCTCAGCGCTTGCGCGCTGTCGTCGGTGCCCCATCCCCATTGCGGGTACAACGACCACAGCGGAATGTGCGCGAACACCACGAGCGGTGTGCTGCTCGAGCGCGCGGCGAGATCCTGCTTGAGCCACGCGAGTTGTTCATCGCCCAGATAACCCAGGCCGCCGCCGCGAAGGTTCAGCACGTTCGTCAAGCCGAGGAAATGAACGCCGCCCTGGTCGAAGCTGTACCATTTTTTATCCGCAGGCTTTGAAAAGCGCTCGAAATACGAATTGCCGTCGTCGATCAGCACGTCGTGTTCGCCGGGCACGTAGTGAACGTCGAGCCCCGCGCTGCCGATGATCTGCGCGGCGGTATCGAATTCGCCCGGCTTTGACAAGTGACTGATGTCGCCGGTATGAATCATGAACGCGGGTTTCTCGTTCGACGTGCGGATCTTGTCGACGGCCTCCTTGAGCGTATTCGCCGGATCAAGGTTCGGGTCCTTGCTAAAGCCGATGTGGCTGTCGCTGATCTGCACGAAGCTGAACGCATGGCGATCCGCTTCGGCGGCTTGCGCCGTGCCGCCCAATAGCTTCGAGCCAGGCACGCCGCCATTGAGCGTCCATAGCATGCCGGCGCCCGCCCATGCCATGCAACTGAGCGCGCTTCGTCGTTTGGCGCCATGCCCGCTGAGTGGTTCGGGCTGGCGTGTGTCTTCGATGATGTCAGGCATGACCGGTTCCTTGTGATCTCGTGAATGGGCTTGACTGCCCCATGCACATCGAACTCAGGCGCGCCCTGTCTTATTCCAGGTTTATTTTTTCGGCATATCGGTTCGATCGGGAATAAATTGGCGACTGCGCCGGTAAGTTGGATTGAGTGCCCGCGCTTTCGCGCAAACGGCGTTGTCAGGGAGAACACCGATGGGGAAGTCGCCACCGAATCGCTTCGATCAGGTGATGCTGCCGCATCTGGACGCGGCCTATAACCTTGCCCGGTGGCTAAGCGGCAGCGCGACCGAGGCCGATGACGTGGTACAGGAAGCGTTCCTGCGCGCGTTTCGTTTCTTCGATGGCTATACCGGCGACAACCCGCGCGCGTGGCTGCTGGCGATCGTGCGCAATACGTGGTTTACGGAGTGGCGCCGCCACCGTCATCAGGGGGATGCAACGCCTATGACGACTCGCTGCACGTCGACGACCAGCTTCCCGGCTGGTCCGACGAAAGCGGCGACGATCCCGAGAAGATAGCGGTTCGACAGGATGAGACCGAGCTTGTACATCGTGCCTTGGCTATGTTGCCGGTGGAATTTCGTGAGGTGATCGTGCTGCGTGAACTGGAGGACATGAGTTACAAGGATGTGGCGTCGGTAGCAGGCATCCCGATCGGCACCGTCATGTCGCGGCTCTCGCGCGCGCGGCGTTTGCTGTGCAGCGCCGTACGCGCGGCGCAGGGCACTCCGGAACAACCTGCCATTCGTCTGGTGAAAACACCGCCCACCGGCGCCGAGGAGTCCAAGCGTGGAAACTAACCATGATGTATCGCTCGCTGAAAAACTGCGTGACGGCTCGCTGTACGAACGCGCGCCGTCCTCGCTGCATGCGCAAGTGCGCGCTCGCCTCAACGAACAGTACAAGAAGAAGCAGCGGTTCTCATGGAACTGGTCGATGCGCTCCGCCGGATTGCTGTTTGCAGGCGGCGGCGTCACCGGGGCGTGTGCATGTGCGCTGATCTTTCTTTCGGTGATGTTTTTCCAGCGTCCTGCCGGCACGGCTGCGATTGAGCAGGAGATCGTCGCAAGCCATGTACGGGCGTTGATGTCGTCGCGAACCATGGATGTGCTTTCAAGCGATCAGCATACGGTGAAGCCATGGTTCAACGGACGCATTGATTACGCACCGCCCGTGGTTGATCCGCAGGCGCAGGGGTTTCCGTTGGTTGGCGGCAGGCTCGATTATGTCGATCATCGGCCGGTGGCGGTCATGATCTATCGCTACCTCAAACATCCGATCGATCTTTATGTTTTCCCGGATAGCGGCGGACATACGGCAGTTCCCACGGCGATGGCGGCTCAATCAAGCGAGGGGTATTCGCTGATCAAGTGGCGGCAGAACGGGATGGTTTTTTGGGCTATCACCGACGCTTCGCCAATCTATTTGAAGCGTTTCGCCGACGCCGTTGTTGCGGGAATTCAATAGAGCGTGAGGCGGCGCAGAAGCGTCGCCTTTGCTCTTTCATCACACGGTTCTATCGAACCTCCCCGAAACTGAGTCGATGTCCGGGTCAGTATTCCTCTGACCTTCATCAATCAACGCTAGTAGCTAGTACGAAATGTTCTGTTCTGGTTGAAAGAGCGCATGTCGCGCGTTTCTTCAACCGGGCGCTTTTCTTGCTGAGAGGGACACCACATACCGCTTCGTTATGCTGATCAGCAACGAGCACTTTTTGCTTTTCAAGGATGCCGGTATCACGTGTTGTGGGTTCATTAGCCGGGAGAACCGCCGTGAAATCGCTGCAATGCAAATTCGCTTTTTGCGCGGCCTGTCAACGCCGCTTGTTGAAAAGTTGTGCAGGATTGCTGATCGCGGTGTGTCTCGGATCATGCGGCGGCGGATCCAGCAACAGTCCAGCCGTGTCGACTACAACAGCTGGCCCGAGCGGCGCAAGCGGTACGACTGCAAGCCCTGACGCAACACCCGCGCCATCCTCAACCACGCCAACCGGCACGGCTCCTACGCCAGCCCCAACGCCAACGCCGACCCCATCCGCCCCCGCGACGCCCACGCCGCCAGCGACAACGCCTTCCGGTGGAACGAATACCGGCTCAACGCCAGTTGCTGTGCAATCCTACGCAACTGACGTGCTCATGCATCACAACGACCTCGCAAGAACCGGCCAGATGCTCGCGGAGACGGCTCTCACACTCGCCAATGTCAACTCCGCAAGGTTCGGCAAGCTGCGCTTCCTGCCGGCCGACGGTAAAGTCGACGGGCAACCGCTATTCGTGACGAATCTCACGATCGGCGCAGCCACGCATAACGTCGTCTATGTCGTGACGGAGCACAACAGCATTTATGCTTACGACGCAGACAGCGGCGCCGCGTTGTGGCAAATATCGCTGAATGGCACGGGCGAAACGTCCAGTGCCGACGTTGGCTGCCAGGACCTGACACCGGAAATCGGAATCACGTCCACGCCGGTTATCGACCGCTCGCGCGGGCCGCATGGCGCGTTGTATGCCGTTGCCATGACAACAGATGCTGGTGGGAACGTGCATCATCGCCTGCACGCCATCGACCTTGCGACGGGAGCAGAACTACTCGGCGGTCCGACCGAAATTACCGCGACTTATCCAGGCAGCGGCGCAGAAGGTTCGAACGGTATCCTTACCTTCACGCCCGCCCTGCACACCGTGCGCGCCGCGCTGACGCTGGTCAATGGCACCATTTATATGGGCTGGACCGCACACTGCATGTCTGGCAACTACAACGGCTGGCTCATGGCTTATAGCGCCGCTACGTTGAAGCAAACCGGCGTACTTCCCGTGACGCCGAACGGCAGCCAGGGCTCGATCTGGATGGCTGGGTCGGGCATGGCTTCGGACGGGACATCGATATATTTCATCGACGGCAACGGTACCTTTGGCACCAACCTCAATCCGCAGGGATTTCCCGCCGACGGTGATCTGGGCGACTCGTTCATCAAGTTATCTGCAACTCCCGCGCCGGTCGTGACCGACTACTTCGCCATGTCCGATGTCGTGGCCCAGGCTGCCGCGGATAACGATTTCGGCTCGGGAGGTGCAATGCTGCTGCCCGATCAGACCACGTCGGCGGGAACGGTCAAGCATCTCGCCGTGGGAGCGGGCAAGGACAACAAGATCTACGTTGTGGATCGCGACAACATGGGCAAGTTCAACCCGAGCGCGAACAATATCTGGCAGGAACTGAGCGGCGTGTTGGCCGGCGGCATCTGGGGGTCGCCTGCATACTTCAATAACGTCGTGTATTACGGAGGCCAGACCGATGCGCTCAAAGCGCTGCCTGTTACCAATGCACTGCTCGCCACCACACCGTCTTCGCAAAGCCCGACACGGTTTCCCTATCCCGGCGCCACGCCGGCCATTTCAGCGAACGGCGCCAGTAACGGCATTGTGTGGGCGGCGGAAAACGGCCCGGTTGCCGCGCTGCATGCGTACGACGCCGCCAACCTTGCACGCGAGTTGTACAACAGTAATCAGGCCGGCGCGCGCGACCAGTTCGGCCCAGGCAACAAATTCATCACACCGATGATCGCAAACGGGAAGGTATTTGTGGGAGCCACGAATGGCGTTGCGGTGTTTGGCTTGCTGAATTAGCGCATCACGAGATGAAAAGCGTGGGTCTTCCGGCGTGTCATGTCGCGCGGGGCTGTTTGTGCATTGTGATCGAGCGTCCATGAGTTTGTGCCTGTAGATTCGGCTCCTCTAATGCAAAAAAGCCGCTCCTGAACGGAACGGCTTTTTACTGGCCTCGTGCTGACTAGGCCTGGCGCGTGTCAATTTAGTGGCAGCGATTGACCCAATGGTGATGCACCTTCACCTTATGGCATTCGCGGTGGTGATGATAATCCGCAGCATACGCCGGAGCGATTGCGCAAAACGTCGTCGAAAGCGCGATTGCAAATGTCACAGCTATTTTCTTCATGGTGCTTTCCGTAGGTTAAGCAAGTAGATGGCAGAATGCATTCGTAAGCTTACGTGTTTTAATGTGTAAGCCAATGATAATATTCCGTATGTGAACAGAACATGTTCACCGCTATTATCGCAAAACGCGTTCCACTTACCTGTAAAGAACTGAGTTATTGTCACGCTGGGTAACGCATGTAAGTGCCGCTGCAACCAGGCTGCGTTTCAGTTCGCCTAGACTTGACGCGCGTCTTCTCCCAAAGACGTGTTGTGAGTAGTGTGTAAGCGACTGCAGCTTGGCCCACCTGACGGTGGGCTTTTTTTCGCCGGTGCGCAGGAATACCTCTTCATAGAAGGATTCGCGCGGCGATAAGTTTGGATACCGAATCATTATTTGCAACGGCTTAGTGGCAAGCTCGACGCCGATATCGAGTCCATGCCTACGGCCGAGCGCTCGTTTCAGAGCTTGCGAGAAGATGACACACCGCTTCAACGCGGTTGCCCGCCGGGTCGTGCAAAAACGCTGCGTAGTATCCGGCGTGATAGTCAGCGCGCAGTCCGGGAGCGCCATCCGAGCGGCCGCCAGCGGCGAGTCCGGCAGCGTGGAACGCATCGACCTGCTCACGCGATCCGGCCTTGAAACACCAGTGCCGCTTGTTATTGGCCACGCCGCCGACACTACCTGTCTCGAGGTGTACCGCGAGATAGGTCGACGCCGCATCATGCGGCGTGCAACGCTCGCCATATCCCAGCGCATGGGCAAGGTCGTACACCTTCGCAGCCCCCAGCACGTTCATGATTGCATCATAGAAGCGCCGGGCAGCATCGATATCGGGTACGCCTATGGATACGTGATCAAGAAGCTGCATGCCAGGATGCCCAAGGATTTGGCGTATTTGACTTACGCGCCTTCGATCTCGGAAAACGTATAAAGCGATCTCAATTCAATGCCGATACCCTCGAGCATTTCCTTGCCGCCGCTCTCGCGATCGATCACGCACAGCGTCACTGAAACCGGCACGCCGTCCGCGCGCAGCTTGGCGGTTGCATCGGCAATCGCGCCGCCGCTGGAAACGATATCTTCGACCAGCACGAGTTTCTTGCCCGTGAGGTCCGCGCCTTCCGCGTACTTGCACGTACCGTATTCTTTCGCTTCCTTACGGATGTAGGCGGCGGGCAAACCTGTGGCCTGGCTTAGCATTGTCACAATAGGAATGCCGCCCATCTCGAGACCGCCAAGGATTTCCGTGCCCGGCGGGATCAGCGGGACCATCGCTTCAGCAATCGCCTTGAGCAATGACGGATCGGATTCGAAGCGATATTTATCGAAGTAGGTGTTGCTGCGCTTGCCTGAGCGCAGCAGAAAATCGCCGCTCAGCTTGGACACTTCGCGGATTCGCTTGGCTGTGGACATGGGTGGATTCCTCTGACTTTACCGGGTGACATGTGTTTCGCGGTCGCAAATCTACGCGAAAAGTGGCGATCGAGGAAGTGATTCCATGCGACTTTTGCAACGTCCGGTCGCGCCCGGCAGACCCTCCCGGGCGGTGAATGCCTTGTCCATCAAGGCTCGGCGGCTTTTAAGCGTGCCAAACGCCGCGAAATTGCACTTGCGCACCAAGCTTTTTCGAAGCAGCCGATGCCCATGATCTCGCGTCAAAATTCCATCGAAATCCATGGTCATGCCGAGGAAAGCGCCGGGCCGAATTCGATCGCCCCGGCGCACTACTTACATCCAGCCTAAAGCGTATAAGCCGGTTTATACGCGCGGTCGCGGATCATCGCGGCTATGTCGTCGGGTCGCGGCACACGGGCAAGGTTGTTATCGAAAATGCACTCGGCCACGCGCACCGCCACATGCAGCGACGCCTCGAAGATCTTGCTTTGCGGCGGATAGATCAGACCGGTTGCAAGACTTGCTTCGGACACTTGCTCGGCCACTGCCTTAGCCGCAGCGATGAACATCTCGTCGGTCACCCGGCTCGCTTGCGTGGCGAAAACAGCCATGCCGAGCGCGGGGAAAATATAGACGTTGTTCCCTTGCCCCGGAACAAACGTGCGCCCCTCGATTTCCACCGGTGGAAAAGGACTGCCGCTCGCGAAAATGGCGCGACCCGCGGACCATTTGTAGGCCTCTTCCGCAGTGCATTCAGAACGTGAAGTCGGATTGGAATACGGGAAGATGATCGGGCGTTCGTTGATCTCCGCCATCGCCTCGATCACGTGCTGATTGAAAAGCTTGGGCATCGTGCTTACGCCAATGATGCCCGTCGGTTTCAACGCCTTTACCGCATCGGTGAAGTTGTCTACCGGCGCGTGATCGACGGCGAACGGTTTCTGGAAATCAGCAAGATCGGTCCGCGATTTCACCATGAGCCCGTTCACATCGAACAGTGCGTTGCGCGCGCGTGCCTCTTCAATGGTCAGTCCTTCCAGCACCATGGCCTGGCTGATCAATTCAGCGATACCCGTTCCGGCCGAGCCGCCGCCAAGGAACAGGAACCGCTGATCCACAAGCCTTTGCTTCGAGATATGCAACGCGGCAAAGATGCCCGCCAGCGCGACCGCTGCGGTGCCCTGGATGTCGTCGTTATAGGTGCAGATCTTGTCCTTGTAACGCGCGAGCAGCGGCACGGCATTGAAGTTCGCAAAGTCTTCCCATTGCACGCAGCACTGCGGATGCAACTCAAGCGCCGCTTCAACGAACTCGTTCACGAACGCGTGATATTCGTCGCCCCGCACACGCTCCTGACGCAAGCCGAGATACAGCGGGTCATCGAGCAGATCGCGATTATTCGTGCCCACGTCGAGCATCACGGGCAGGCAATATTGCGGCGGCACGCCTGCGCATGCCGTGTAAAGCGACAGCTTGCCGATGGGAATGCCCATTCCGCCCACGCCCAGGTCGCCGAGGCCAAGAATACGTTCGCCATCGGTCACCACAATGAACCGGACCTCCTTCTCGGGCCAGTTCTGCAACAGTTCTTTCACGCGGCCACGCGCCGAGATGGGCACGTACATGCCGCGCGTGGCCCGGAATATGTGATTGAATTTCTGGCATGCCTCGCCGACCGTTGGTGTATAGACCAGCGGCATGAAAGTCGCCGGATCGGACATGATGGTGGCGTAAAACAGGGTCTCGTTGCGGGCTTGCAGATCGGAAAGAAGCAGGTATTTCTGAAGATCGTTGTCGAGCGCGGCGAGTTCGGTATGCGTGCGCGCAACCTGCAGTTCGAGCGAGCTGGACCCGGGCGGCAATAGGCCTTCGAGGTGATACTTGCGGCGCTCTTCCTCGGTGAAGGCGGATCCCTTGTTAAGACGGGGATCGCGAAGAATATCGCGGCCGGATAGCTCGATCGGTTTTTGCATTTCAGTCTCCTGATGATTGCTGCGCGTGGGCCTCAGGCCGACAAGGCCTGCATATGGGCGTACAAGTCGCTCTTCCCTTCAAAGCCGATGCCGGGAAGATCGGGCAAGGTGACATAGCCGTCTACCACTTTCACGCCGTCCGGGAAGCCACCGAACGGCTGGAACAGGTCCGGATACGATTCATTGCCGCCCAGGCCGAGACCCGCTGCAATGTTCAAGGACATCTGATGTCCGCCATGCGGCACGCAGCGTGAACGTGACCAGCCATGTTGATGAAGCATATCGAGCGTGCGCAGGTATTCCACGAGACCATAGCTCAGTGCGCAATCGAACTGCAGGTAATCGCGATCCGCGCGCATGCCGCCATAGCGAATCAGGTTGCGCGCGTCCTGCATCGAGAACAGATTTTCACCCGTGGCCATGGGCTTGTCATAGTAGTTTCGCAGCGTCGCCTGCAACTCGAAATCCAGCGGATCGCCCGCTTCTTCGTACCAGAACAGATCGTATTGCGAGAGCGCCTTGGCGTATTGGATCGCGGTATCGAGATCGAAACGGCCGTTTGCGTCGACGGCAAGTTTCTGGCCGTCCTGCAGCACGGAAAGCACCGCATCGATACGACGCAGGTCCGCGTCAAGGGACCCGCCGCCAATCTTCTTCTTGACCACGGTATAGCCCCGGTCAATGTAGCTGCGCATCTCGTCCTTCAGCTTGCTGAAGTCTTGTCCGGGATAGTAATAACCGCCCGCTGCATAAACAAAGACCTTGCGATCCGGCGTGCCGTTGCCATAACGCTCCGCCAGCAACTGGAACAGCGGCTTGCCTTCTATCTTTGCCACCGCATCCCACACCGCCATGTCGATAGTGCCGATTGCTACGGACCGCTCACCATGGCCGCCCGGTTTTTCGTTGGTGAACATTGCCGCCCAGACCTTGTGCGGATCGAGGTTATTGCCCGACGCATCAAGCAGCGAATCCGGATCGGCTTCCAGCACGCGCGGAATGAAACGCTCGCGCATCAGCTTGCCTTGACCATAACGTCCGTTGGAATTAAAGCCGTATCCGACAATCGGCTTGCCATCACGAATCACGTCAGTGATCACCGCAACCAGACTCAGCGTCATCTTGCTGAAATCGATGTACGCGTTACGAATGGACGAACTGATCGGGATGGTCTGTTCGCGAATTTCCATGATTCTCATATGCGTGTCTCCTGAAATGCTGACGAGTGCGGTTAGCTGAATGAGCGCTCAAGCACGTGCTTCATCCGATAAACGAAGCTTACGCGCGCCCCGCCGCGTTACACTTCACCGGTACTCATTTGATTATTCAGTTTAAGTGAAGAACGACGGCACCTCCGACCTCGAATTTTTCGTCCAGCTTGCACGTCTTGGCAGTTTGTCGGCGGCGGCACGCGCACTGGATCTCACGCCTCCGGCCGCAACGCGCCGCCTCGCCCTGATGGAGCAGCGCCTGGGCGTGAGGCTCGTGAACCGCACCACGCGCAGCACGAGCCTAACGGACGAAGGCGATACCTACCTGCGTCACGCAACGCGTATTCTTGCTGCAATGCGGGAAATGGAAGATGCGGTATCGCGCAGCCGCGAAGCGCCGCGCGGCATATTGCGGGTGAACGCGTCGCTGGGATTTGGCCGCACGACAATCGCTCCGCTGGTCTCGTCTTTTGTGCAGCGTTATCCGCAAGTCGAAGTGCAACTCGACGTGACTGACAGACCCATCGATATCGTCGAGCAAGGATTCGATCTCGCCATCCGTTTTGGCGCGCTGCCCGATACGCGGCTCAACGCGCGCCGCATCATGTCGAACCGGCGCTTCCTGTGTGCGTCGCCTGCGTATTTGCAGCGGTACGGCAATCCCGGCGCGCTCAGTGATCTCGCGCGCCATCGCACCATCCTGCATCGTCAGAACGACGACGCTTATGGCGTATGGCGCTTTACGCGCGACGGTGAAACGGTATCGGTGAAAGTGCCTGGCGGCTTGTCGAGCAACGACGGAGACATCGTGCTCGGATGGGCGCTGGACGGACATGGCATCTCGATCCGCTCCGAATGGGATCTCGCCAAATACCTTGAAAGCGGACGCCTGAAAGTGGTGTTGCCCGAGTTCTTGCTGCCTCCTGCCGATTTGTTCGTCTACTACCCGAGCCGCCGGAATCAGCCGGCACGAATCCGCGCGTTCATCGACTTTCTGGCGGAACATTTTCGCGCGTCCCAATAAGCGAAGCGCTATTGCCAAAGCATAAAAGGAAGGCACCGAAGCTTAAGCGACGCTGAGTTTACCGCGATTTATTGTTGCCGAAACAACAAATATCTTTCGCCGAAACTATCGTTTTATAAGGGCAATAGGAGGCCTAGACTGGTTTTCATGAGTTGCGGATGCAGACGCCAAAGTTAGCAGAAACCGCGTTTGCAATGCACCACCTCAGCGCATCATCGCGAGCAGCGAATAACAGAACTCTGGAGGTTCATCATGACCAAGTCACTTCTTCCCGCATTGCTGATTGCATCAGCCCTTGCAGCGCCGACTTTTGCTTTTGCCCAAGACAACGCGCCCGTCACCCGCGCAGAGGTTCGCGCCGAGTTGAGCGCGCTGGAACGAGCCGGCTACAACCCGGCAACTAACGACAATTATTATCCGGAAGGCCTGCAAGCGGCGCAGCAACGTGTCGATGCAACCAATGGCGTCGCAGCGCAATCCTATGGTCCGTCGACCAGCGGCACATCGGCCTCGGGCATGCGTGCAACGATGGCTCCCGCATCGCCGATTCAACAGCATTCGATTTACTTTGGGCATTAAGCATCAAGCAAGCGACGACCAAGCGCGTAATCCGGAGAAAATCGCTTATCGCCTGAAGGCTTTGGGCGATTTTTCCATTCGTCCGCGTCAAGCGGGCGAACCCGCGTTCAAGGGCTTTTGCAGCGCAGCTAAAAGCGCGCCAAATGCCAGCAGCGCGGAAGAATAAATGAGACCGCGTGCGAGCCCCGCGCCATCCGATATCCAGCCAATCACCACCGGCCCGGCAATCTGCCCAACCGCGAACACAATCGTGAATGCGCCGATTCCGCGCGTCCATTGCGCGGCGGGAAGGTTATGCCGCACGAACGCGGTGGTCGACGCCACCGCCGATAAAAACGTCGCACCAAACAACGCGCCGGACACGAAGGCCACGAGCGGTTGCGCGAATAGCGCGGGCATCATGGTCGCGAACGCAAGCACCCCGTTGAACACGGCCAGCGCCTGACCGCCTTGCATGCGGTTAAGCAGACCTGACCAGATACGCGACGACCCGACAGTCGCCACGCCGAGCAGCACATAAAAGGCCGTGATCACTGTGGAACTCATGCCCGCCGCTCTGAGCAGTGCGATCAGGAACGTCATGTAGCCGATATACCCAACGCCAAAAAGCCCATATCCGGCGAGCATGAAGCCAAGCCGCGCCCACGGAAGACGTCCGGAAACGCCGCTGTTTTCCCGGGCGGCGACGGGCGCGGCGTCATGGAGGCCTATCCTGCGTGCCGCCATGATGGCCGCCACCGATGCAAGTCCGCACGCCGCCGCGAGTGCGAACCACGCCCATTGCCAGCCGTGCGTGCCGTTGAAGGTCGTGATGGGAATCAGCAATGCCGCCGCGATAATCCCAAGGCCCGCGCCGCCGTAATAGAGTCCGAGGACGAGCCCTGCATCGCGTGGATGCGCCGACGCCAGCCGCGCGGCAAGCACGCTGCCGCCGACGAATACCGATGCGCTTGTGATACCCGTCACCACTCGCTGAATGAGCAGCGCGTGGGTGTCGGAGACAAGGCCGCCTGCGATCATCAGCAACGCCGTCAGCACGCATCCCACGATAAAACAGACGCCCGCCGGCCAGCGCCGCGACAGCAGCGGAAACGCCAGCGCGCCGAGCAGATAACCCAGCGCGTTTGCGGTGTTCATCGCGCCGGCCTGCGCGAAGCTCCAGCCAAGATCGGCTTTCATGGCGGGTAAAAGCAGCGCGTAGGAGAATCGCGTAAGGCCAAGCGCGATCGCTGTGCCAAACGACAAACCCGCTGCGAGCAAGAGCGTATTGCGCCTTGAACGCGCTTCGTTGCGCGGACCTGCCGAGGCGGAAAAATCTGGCGTCACGGTGCTACGGGGTTTGTGGATCATCGGCTGGGCGGCTCGAGCATTCGTGACTCCTGCACAAGATAAACGGGGCGCCGCCATGGTAACGCGGCATCCGTCCCTGTGAGCCGCCCTATTTCTTGCTCGACACCCTCGATGGAGCCGCGCTCGTGCATGTCGCCACGCACCCGAGCACAAGCGCGACGCCGGTCACCACCAGCGCGCCGTTCGCCAGCCCCACGCCCGCTGCGACAATCGAGCAGGCCGCATAGCCGTTCAACGCCGCGATAAACACCGGATACGCGCGATCGGCCAGCGCCATCGCGAGATAGGCGCCGATCAGCGCCACCATCGCGCCGATGATCACGACCGCGACCGCACCGCCCTCGAACCCCGCCGTATACGCGATGACCGTGCACAACGCCGCGCACGCGAAATGCATCGTGCTGGCTGGCGCGGCGCACGCCATACGCTTGAGTAGCCGCTCAGGCAGACCCTCAAGCGCACGCAAACGCAGATATCCGAGCGCAAACACCATCGCCACTGCCGACAAACCGCCGAGCGCGGTCCATCCGGGCGACATGCCCGCTTCGAGTCCAAACGCGCGATCCGCCGATGCCGACGCCAGCGCCGCCAACGCAAGCGCACTTTGCAGCGACGCGGGCGTGGTCTTCCAGGATGGCGGCGTCAACACAGCGAACGCAGCAACGGCAAGCGCCGCCAGCATCGATTCAAAGCCGGTGGCCATGGCGTAGGCCACGATCACGGCGCCGCC
Source organism: Caballeronia sordidicola (assembly GCF_001544455.2). Classification (GTDB taxonomy): domain Bacteria; phylum Pseudomonadota; class Gammaproteobacteria; order Burkholderiales; family Burkholderiaceae; genus Caballeronia; species Caballeronia sordidicola. The sequence goes on along the minus strand of NZ_FCOC02000003.1, from coordinate 602,093 downwards.
CACGCCGGCCGCGTCGCGCAACGCCTGTCGCCGTGCCGGCGAAAGCGCGCCCGGCGTGCGCAGACTCTGTACCGATGCAATCACCGCTAACGCACACCAGACTCCGTCGAGCATCGATGTATCCGTGTCAGAAAAAGATTGGATGACGCTGTGCCGAAGGTATCGAATTCCCTTGCGCGGCGCCATTGCGGAAAATGCGCACAAGCCTAGATCGCGCCCAGGTTGCGCAGCGTCGCGATCTGGTCTGCGGTGTAGCCGAGTTCCGTCATCACTTCGTCGGTGTGTTCACCCAGAAGCGGTGAACGGGTGACGTCCGTCGGGCTGTCGGAGAGCTTGATCGGGTTGCCTACAGTCAGATACTTGCCGCGCACCGGATGATCCACTTCCACAATCGTGCCGGTCTTTCGCAACGACGCGTCCTCGGCGATTTCCTTCATCGAGAGGATCGGTCCGCATGGGATGTCGTGCTGGTTCAGGATGTCCATGGCTTCGAACTTGGACTTCGTCATGGTCCACCGTTCGATCTCGGCGAAAATATCCTGCAGGTGAGGCAATCTGGCGGCCGCTGTGCTGAAGTCTGGATGAGCGATCCATTCCGGCTTGCCGATCACCTTGCAGATTTCGCCCCACACGGGCGCCTGCGTGATGAAGTAGATGTACGCGTTCGGATCGGTTTCCCAGCCCTTGCATTTGAGGATCCAGCCGGGCTGACCGCCGCCCGATGCATTGCCTGCACGCGGCACCGCTTGGCCAAATTCGCCGTTCGGATATTGCGGATATTCCCTCATTACGCCGGTGCGTTCGAGGCGCTGCTGGTCGCGCAGCTTCACGCGGCAGAGGTTGAGTACGCCGTCCTGCATGGCCGCGAGCACTTTCTGGCCGCGGCCTGTTGCGTTGCGCTGATAGAGCGCGGTGACGATCCCGAGCGCCAGATGCAGTCCTGTTCCCGAATCGCCGATTTGCGCGCCGCTGACTACGGGCGGCCCGTCATCGAAACCTGTCGTCGATGCCGCACCGCCTGCGCACTGCGCGACGTTCTCGTAGACCTTGCAGTCCTGGTAGGGTCCGAGACCAAAGCCTTTCACCGATGCCACGATCATCTTCGGATTCAGTTCCTGGATGTGTTCCCAGGTGAAGCCCATGCGGTCGAGCGCGCCCGGGGCGAAGTTTTCGACCAGCACGTCGCAGGTTTTCACGAGCGATTCGAGGACTTTCTTGCCTTCGGGTTTTTTTGTATCGATGGTGATCGAGCGTTTATTGTGGTTCAGCATCGTGAAGTAGAGGCTGTCGGCGTCGGGGATGTCGCGGAGTTGTTCGCGGGTGACATCGCCGGTGCCGGCGCGCTCGACTTTGATGACGTCGGCGCCGAACCATGCCAGGAGTTGGGTGCAGGTCGGGCCGGACTGGACGTGGGTGAAGTCCAGGATTCGGACGCCGGTGAGGGCTTTGGGCATGGGGTGGCTCCTGGCGTCGGGGGTTTTTTGCTTTTTGGGTGGGTCGTGTGGATCGAGCCCTTTCTGTTGGCTTGGTGGCGTGATATACAATATTCCAATCGTGGCCGGAGTCAAGAGGGTGTTTTCCTGATGTGCCATTTGGTTTATGCTGGGTTGCTGCTTTTTAGGTCTTCGCGCGTTTTGTTCTAGCTGATTTTTTTAGCACTGTTAGCCACTGTCCGTGGCGGGACTTCATTTCTTTTTCCAACGGCGAAAAAGAAACGAAGCAAAGAAAACGCCTTTCAACCGCTAATTCTTAAGTGGACCAAGCGTGCACGTATAGCTGCTTGGTACTTCAAAAGAACCCTCAGCGTAAAACCACGAGTACTTGAAACCCTCCCCCTCCGTATCCTTACATCCACACGCTTCGCCACCAGTGCTCTCGGGCAAGTTCGATTGCTGAAAACCACATGGCTTCGAAATGCAGATTTGACGCGTTTTAATTAATTGAATTCGGCAATTCGCCCGCCATAATAACCATAATTATATTGCGTTCGATTTTAAAGCGCGAAGCGCGCCCAAGCGGGTTTCCATTAGACGACCACAGACACTGGTGGCGAAGCGTGTGGGTATCTGTGGACGGAGCGGGAGGGTTTCAACTGTCCGGGGTTTTACGCTGAGCGTTCTTTTGAAGTCCCAAGCAGATATACGTGCACGCTTGGGACACTTAAGAATTAGCGGTTGAAAGGCGTTTTCTTTGCTTCGTTTCTTTTTCGCCGTTGGAAAAAGAAATGAAGTCCCGCCACGGACAGTGGCTAACAGTGCTAAAAAAATCAGCTAGAACAAAACGCGCAACGACTTAAAAAGCAGCAACCCAACAACTAACCCCGCTCCCAAGCGCCAGCGCCCTGCTTAATCCAGAAAATCGCAATTCTTCTCAACAAACGCGGCCAGATCCAGCGAGTGCTGCCGCACCAGCCTCTCGACCAATTCGGTATCGCGCGCTTCGAGCGCCTCAATAATCCTCATATGATCCTCGATCGATCTCGCCGCGCGGTCGCTTTGCGAAATCGTCATCTTCCGGATCGCCCTCACATGCACAAAAATATTCTTGATCGTATCGAAGAGAATCTGCGACTTGCCCAACTGCACAATCGCCTGATGAAAGGCAATATTCGCCTCCGAATACTCATCAATGTGCTCTGCCGGCGCAGTATTCTGAAAATGATCAAACATATGGCGAAGCGACGCAATCTCCTCATCCGTCGCGCGCTGTGTAGCAAGCCTCGCAGCCATGCTCTCCAACGCGGCCCACATATTGATCATCTCGACAATCTCGTGCTTGGTCTTGCGCACGATATAAATCCCACGACGCGGCACCGTGCGCAGAAACCCTTCCTGCTCCAGTAACGTCATGGCCTCGCGAATAGGCGTACGACTCACGCCCAACGCTTCGGTCAAATCCTTCTCGTCCAGCCTGATCTCTTCCCGCGAACGATAAATGTCCGCCTCCGATATGGCCTGGCGCAAACGGGCATACGCCTGATCCCGCAACGAAACCGTCGCATTGATCGGCGCAAGCGAAAGCGTCACACCCGCAGGCCGCGGTTCAAGAATATTGGCAGACGTTGCAGCAACTTCAGTATCAGATGGCATTGATGGCTTGGTTTCCGAGGTTCCGCGCGCCCGTCGTCGCCCGTGTACCCGTGCTGCCGCCCTGATCATCCGCCGCTAGTCCGGCATAACGACCATTTTCCTGCGCACGCTGCAACACGTCCTGCGGCAACGCCGACGCCAGTGCAAACGTCACACCAACACCACCCGCTACCAAGGCGATTCCGATCACGACTAACAAAGCGATGCTCATTTCCGGCTCCTAGTGGTTAACCTTAAGAGCCTTCAGTATATGTTGCGTCGCAATGCAATGCAACATATTTCGTATGTGATATATCAGAAACAACAGCCCTTCCTTGTTCGCAGTTTAAGCGGCTTTCTGGGAGCGTGTGAAGGATTCAATTGTTTTGATGCGCGGGCGCGCCGTGCCCTGGTTGACGCCCTCGCGCAGCTTGATGAGCGCGAGCACGGCATCGATCATCGGTGTCTTTACGCCAAGCTTTCGGCCAATTTCCTGGACCACGGTGACGATCGGATCGATTTCCATCGGCCGGCGCGCTTCGCAATCCATCAGCATCGATGTCTTATGCGCGCCCACCGCGCCTGCGCCATCAATGCGTTTTTCGACATCGACACGAAAATTCACGCCAATCTGCTCGGCAATTCCCTGCGCCTCCATCATCATGCTGCGCGACAAGGCGCGCACGGCCGGATCGCTCGTGAGCACGTCGAGCGTCGCGCCCGTCAGTGCGCTGATCGGATTGAAGCAGACGTTGCCCCAAAGCTTGAGCCAGATTTCATCGCGGATAGTGTCGCGCATGGGCGCTTCCATGTCGGCGGCGGCCATGATGTCGTGGAACGCCTGCAATCGCGGCGTGATCTGTCCACTCGGCTCGCCGATGGGAAATTTCTTGCCATAAACGTGACGGATAACGCCCGGCTCGACGATCACCGCGGCGGGATTGAGCACGCAGCCAATCGCCCGCTCGGGTCCAAGGATCTGCCACTGGCGGCCGCCCGGGTCGACGCTTTCGAGCGTCGTGCCAGACAAGGCGCCGCCGTGATCGTGGAAATACCAGTACGGCAAGCCGTTCACGGCGGTGATGACGGCGGTATCGGGTCCAAGCAAAGGCGGCATCTGGTCGACAACACCCGGCACCGAGTGCGCCTTTAACGCCACGATCACGTAGTCCTGCGTTCCGAGTTCAGCCGGATTGTTGGTGCACCGGACCTTGACGGTGTGCTCCTGGCCATCGATTTGCAGACGCACGCCATTGGCCTGCATCGCGGCAAGATGCGGCCCGCGTGCAATAAAACTGACGTCGGCGCCCGCGCGAGCAAGCTGGGCGCCCATATAGCCGCCGATTGCACCGGCTCCGTAGATGCAAATTTTCATTGTCGTCTCCTGAAATCTTTATCGTTCTGATATACAACATATTAGATTTCAGTATTGGACAGCAGTAGCAAAAGTGCAAGGACAACGCCAAGAAAAAAGCGCGGCTCCTTTCGGAGCCGCGCTTTCTTTTAATGGAATCAGCGTTCAGGCATCAGCGGTCTGCAGCGGCCTATGTTCCTCGCCATAGGAAGAAACCACGTGTGTCCAGATACGCGCGGCCTGGGATTCGAGCGTGCGCAGCCGGTGTTTTGCAAGCACCACATTCCGGCTGACCGATGGCGACAGGCGCACAGCCTGAACCAGCGAATGCGCGGGTGCGGGCCACGCGTGCATCGGCTGGATGCCGATTCCGAGACCCGCTGCGACCATCTGCACGATGCTTGCCGCCTGCGTGAGGTGCTGCGGCCTGACGTTCGACACCCCTTGTTCCGCGAGTGCACTGGAAATCAGGTCGGCGCTGCCGGTGGTGTCATCGAGAACAAACAGGTCGGCGCCGCTCAACTCGCGCCATCGCACGGTCGCATTCGCCGCCAGCGGGTGACGCGTGCCGACAATTGCGCAGAACGTATCGGAGAAAAGCGTTTCGGTGGCGAGGTCGTCGCTATCCTGCGGTTCGATCAGGATCGCCAGGTCCGCGTCACCCGCGCGCAAGAGCTCGAGCACGCGGTTTTGCGGCGCGTCGTGCAGCTTGAGCGAAATGTTCGGGTAGCTCGCGCGGCACGACGCAAGCAGCGCCGGAAGCACAGAGGCGACCACACCCGAACTGCACGCAATCGATACCGCGCCGCTCTCGGCCGTCGCCACCTCTTGTCCGAAGCGCAACGCAACCTCGAGTTCATCGACCAGCAGCGCGATGCGCGGAAGCAGCGCGCGGCCGGTATCGGTGAGTGCGACGTGACGCGTGGTGCGGTCGAAGAGCCGGAGATCGAGCAGTTCTTCCAGTTCCCTGATGCTGCGGCTCGCCGCCGACTGCGTGACGCCGAGCGCGTTGCCCGCCTGCGTGAAACTCCGGTGCTGGGCCAGGGTGACGAACAGGCGCAACTGCTGCAGCGACACGCCCGATCCCTTCAACCCCACCTCAGCGACGGGATTCCTGCTCATGCTCATTGCGCCGACGAATTACGCGGGGTTTCGGACCAGGCGGTCTGAAACGAAGCGGCATCGAGACGGCTTGATTCAGCGACCGTGTTTTCGATCCAGCGCTTCCTCATGGGCGCAAGGACGAACTTGGCGCACAGCCCGGCTGCAATCGAAATGGTCGCCGTCGTGATAAACACCGCATCCCACGAACCGATCGCCGAGAGCACCGACGCGAGCGGCACCAGCATGGAAGCCGTGCCTTTCGCCGTGTACAGCGTGCCGGCGTTCGCGGCCGCGTACTTGCTGCCGAAGGTGTCCGCGCAGGTCGCGGGGAAGATCGAGAAGATTTCGCCCCAGCAGAGGAACGTGATTGCAGCGAAGAACATGAAGAGATACGGGTTGTGGCCGAACTCCATCAACCCGAGCAACGCAATTCCTTCGCCAATGAAGATGAAGAACATCGTGTTCTCACGGCCGATCTTGTCCGAGATCCACCCGCACAGCGGACGCGTGAAACCGTTGCAGAGGTTATCGATGGAAAGCGCCATCGTGAGCAACGGCAAGGTCACGCCGAGGAAACTGACCGGCATCTTGGCGAAGCCGTATTCCTTCGCGATCGGACCGAGTTGCGCAGTCGCGATCACGCCGCCGGCGGCCACGAACACGAACATCAGGTACAGCACCCAGAAGAGCGGCGAGCGGACCATTTGCCCCGTCGTGTAATCGATCTTCGACGCCACCACGCGCTTCGCCGGAACAGCGTGTGCGGGCGGACGCGGACGGACCAGCATCAAGGCGAGCAGGAAGATGCAGGCGCCCTGGAAGATGCCGAAGAACATGAACGCGTGTTCATAGCCCGAGCTCTGGATCATGTTCGAGATGGGGATCACCGTGACCGCCGCGCCCGCGCCAAAACCGGCTGCCGTGAGGCCTGCTGCAAGACCGCGCTTGTCCGGGAACCACTTGAGCGCCGTGCCCACGCAGGTGCCGTACACGCAACCCGCACCAATCCCGGCAATGACAGCCGCAATGTAGAGGTGGTAAAGGCTTGTGGCGTTGGCGTCGATGATCCAGCCAATCGCCGCGCAGATCGAGCCGCCGATCACGACGGGACGCGGCCCGAACTTGTCGACGAGCCAGCCTTCGAGCGGCACGAGCCACGTTTCCGTAACGATGAAAACCGTGAACGCCGTTTGAATCGCCGCCTGGCCCCAATGATGTTTTGCGTCCATGGGGACAACAAAAAGGGTCCACGCGTATTGCAGGTTCGCGACGAGGCCCATGCAAATGATGCCGATGGCCAGCTGCGCCCATCGATTGTTATGCGCCCCGCGTTTGGGGCTGCCTCCGGCGGGTGCCGTGAGCGTATCTGCGTTTGCCATGTCTGTCTCCGTTATGTATCGGCGCTCGTTGCGGCGCGTAATCGACTGCGGCTCAACGGTGTCATCGGGTTGCATGCGTCTTCGCGCACGTTCCACCAGTCACCGGTGCGAGAGTTGGATTTTTGGTCGGTCAGGGGTCCTTGTTCGCAGGGTCATCAGGTTGCCGGCGGCCACGCACGAAGCGCGGACGGGACACTGAAAAAGCTGCGGGAAAAATCATGTTCGAGCACATCCAGAGTTCTTTTGCCGGAGACCAGGACGGCAACTTCACCGTTCTGGCAAGGTCATTGCCGCCGCCCTGTTTTCCTTCCGTTGCTGCTTGTCTGCCGGTCGCCACCTTACGGGAGTAGCGCACGTTGAAAGCATGCTGCGGGAGAAAAACGATTAGGGAAAGTTAGAAAAATTTATTGTATAAATTCATGATCGTTTATGGATGGAGACACCGTCATGATGCGCAATGCGACTTTGAGGCAACTCAAAATCTTCGAAACCGTGGCGCGAAGGCTCAGCTTTTCCCGCGCGGCCGAAGAGCTCTACCTCACCCAGCCGGCCGTTTCCACGCAGGTCAAGCAGCTTGAAGAGCACGCCGGCTTGCCGCTTTTCGAGCAGTTGGGCAAGAAGATCTACCTGACGAGCGCGGGGGTGGAAATGCTGCATCACAGCCGCGCGATCCTCGAGCAGTTCCGCGAAGCCGACGACGCCATGGCCCGTCTCAAGGGTATTTCCGGAGGCACGCTCAACGTCGCCGTCATCAGCGCGGGGGATTATTTTTTCCCCCGCCTCCTTGCGGAATTCACCAAGCGCAATCCCGACGTCAAGCTCAACCTCGCCGTCCACAACCGCGAGGAACTGCTGCATCAACTCACCGACAACCTCACCGACCTCGCCATCATGGTCCGGCCGCCGAAAGACATGGATACCGACAACGTGTCCTTCGCGCCGCATCCGTATGTGATCGTCGCGCCGCCGGATCATCGGCTGGTCGGGGTGAAGAACATCCCGCTCGAATCGCTTTCCGAAGAACCGTTCATTGTGAGAGAACGAGGCTCGGACACCTGGAATTCCATGGAAGAAGGTTTTGCGGGACGGCTCAGATCGCTCAACGTCGCCATGGAGATCACCAGCACCGAGACCATCAAGCAGGCGGTGATCGCGGGCATGGGCATCAGCTTCCTGTCCGCCCACACCATCGCGATGGAACTGCAGGTCGGACGTCTTGCCGTGCTCGACATTCTGGGCTTTCCCGTCATGCTCAACTGGTATCTCGTGCACCGGCACAACAAGCGGCTTCCGGCAGTGGCGGCGGCGTTCAAGCAATTCCTCATCGATGAAGGCGCGGCGCAAATTTCGGCGATCACACATATCGGGTAAACCATTTATTAGCTATTCTGAATAGTCACGGTAAAAAACTGTGACTATCGTATATGGATCATTGTTTCTATCCTGCACTTAAGCACCACGGCCAACCAGGGAGACGACCATGATCCGTTCACAAGCCACCATCGCCGCCGACGAGCGGGAACTGCAAACGCAACTCTGCGCGTACAACAGCGCCTTCGAGGAACTCGACCTGATGTTTCGCTGGGACGCCGACACGCTCAAGGCGCTTTCCGGTGCGCCAAACGACCAGGCGCGCATTGCGCGATACATCGAAGTCCACTGCCCGCATCTGCTCAAGGCGTACAGCGCGGAATTCCTCTGCCAGGCGATCGTCGACAGAAAAAATGCTTACTACGACGCCTGCCGCGCCACGACCATCGCTCGCGCCGACGACACACGCGGCGCCCGGATGTGGCGTCCGGAATGCGATACCGTACGCGCAGCGGCCTGATTCAATGTCCTGCTGTGCGCGAGCGGCCCGCTGCTTGATCGTGGGCCGCGCGCTCATGGTCTTGTACAGCTTTACAACCCGCTTTAACCGCCCGACCTGGCTTCCAGTTCGGCGAGACGCTTTTTCAGGTTCCGTTCTTCGGTGAAGCGACTGGTTTCATCGCGGATAACGGCAACAATGCCCGTCACCACCGCGTCTGGTTGCGCCGAATGCAACAGCGCGACCGTGAATGCAATCGATAACGCCCGCCCGTCCTTGTGCACGGCGGGAACGCGCAGCACGTCGTGTCCATAGCGCGTTTCGCCGGTCGCCATGGTCTTTTCGTAACCTGCCCAATGACGGCCTCGCAAACGCTCCGGAATGATGATGTCGAGCGAATTGCCGAGCGCCTCGGCGGGCGTGAATCCGAACATGCGCTCGGCCGCGGGGTTCCATAACGTGATGGCGCCGCGTGCGTCCGAAATCACCACCGCGTCGCCGATAACATCGATCAGTTGCTCGAAATCGATAGGGAAAGTTTTTGTAGTCATGGTGGAAGCACCCTCGTTGCATCACGCGACGCCGCGGGCTTGTACATCGCCCACGGCATCGCGCTCTTACGGCTAAACCGCCTGCGCGTCGTGCAGCTTGCTGATCTGCTCGCTGCTGTAGCCGAGGCTTGCGAGCACTTCGTCAGTGTGTTCGCCAAGCAAGGGCGACGCGGTGATTTCCGGCTTCATGTCAGAGAACTTGATCGGGCTGCCGACGGTCAGGTACGGACCGCGTTCCTTATGCTGAACCTCCGTGATGGTGCCACTTTCGCGCAGCGACGGATCGTTCGCCAGTTCCTTCATGGTCAGCACCGGCGCGCATGGAATATCGAACTTGCGCAAAATATCGACGGCTTCGAACTTGGTTTTATCGGCGAGCCAGGTTTCGATGGTCGCGAAGATATCGAAGATGTGCGGCTGGCGCGCTTGTGCCGTGTTGTACTTCGGGTCGTCGATCCATTCCGGCTTGCCGATCGCCTTGCAGATCGGCGCCCAGGCGTGACCCTGGATCGTGAAGTAGATGTACGCGTTCGGGTCCGTTTCCCAGCCCTTGCACTTGAGCACCCAGCCCGGCTGACCGCCGCCGCCTGCATTGCCGCCGCGCGGAACCACGTCGCTGAATTCGCCGTGCGGATACTGCGGATATTCTTCCAGGTAGCCCAGGCGGTCGAGGCGCTGCTGGTCGCGCAGCTTCACGCGGCAGAGGTTCAACACGCTGTCCTGCATCGATACCGCGACCTTCTGGCCCTTGCCGGTTTTATCGCGGCCAATCAACGCCGTCAGAATGCCGATGGCCAGATGCATGCCGGTGTTGCTGTCGCCGAGCGCGGCGGCGCTGATGGTCGGAGGACCGTCCCAGAAGCCGGTGGTCGATGCCGAACCGCCCGCGCATTGCGCGACGTTCTCGTAGACTTTCAGGTCGTCGTAATGATGGCCGTCGCTGAAGCCTTTGACGGACGCCAGGATCATCTTCGGATTCAGTTCCTTGATGTGCTCCCACGGAAAGCCCATCCGGTCGAGCGCGCCCGGACCGAAGTTTTCGACCATGACGTCGGATTCGCGGATCAGCTTTTCCAGCACTTCCTTGCCTTCGGGCTTTTTCGTGTCGAGCGTCAGCGACTTCTTGTTGCTGTTCAACATGGTGAAGTAGAGCGCATCCACGTTCGGGATGTCGCGCAATTGCGTGCGGGTCACATCGCCGGAACCGGGACGTTCGACCTTGATCACGTCCGCACCGAACCACGCGAGCAACTGCGTACAGGCCGGGCCGGCCTGTACATGCGTGAAGTCGATGATCTTGATTCCTTCGAGAGGCCTGGTCATGGCTTTTTGTCTCCTGACTGACTGGATGAGTTGATGTGGTGGATGAAATGCGAGGGGACAGACGAAGCGCGCCCGCCATACGCCGGTTTCAGCGAATGTCCGCAGGCACGGATCAGCATGGTTGTCTCCTCTTCGAGGCAAATCTATTTGAACGGCTGCTTTCGGAGGCTAACCGTCGTTTGTTGTGATATACAATATTCCGAACACAGTATTAGTCAAGGATATTTATTCATTCGCTTCGACTTGACGCGGCGCAATAGGCGTAAAGATGGCGCCGACACAGACGCCAAGCTGTTTTGCTGGTGCAACGCAAAAAGGAAGATTTTGATTGCCTATGTGGCGGAACTCGTCCCGGGCGCAAACGTGGACAAGCAAAGCAGCGTTCAATGCAGCGGGCTCGGTGATTACTTATGCGTTCGTCAACGAGCAGGAACCCGGACGTCCAACCCTGCCTGCGCGCGCCATCGTTGCGGCGTTACCCCTTCCCACTGGTTGAAAGCGCGGGAAAACGAATTGACCTCTTCGAACCCGAGAAACCACGCAATCTCACCCGCGCCAAGATCCGTGCTTTCCAGCAACCGGCGCGCAACCCGGTTGCGCACGCGATCCAGCAACTGCTGGTAACTCGTGCCATCGAGGGCGAGCTTTCGCTGCAAGGTTCGCTGGCTGATGCCAAGCTCGCGGGCCAGCATATCGACGCTGAGCCGCTCGCCACCCATGCTTCGCGCGATTACGGCATCGACTTGATCGGTGAACGATTGAGTGCTCCTGAGCTCCGCCAGGCCTGCATCGAGTCGAGGCAATACAGCCGCCAGCAAGTCCGCGTTGTGCGTGACGAACGGCAGGCTGAGCGCGGACGCGTCGAAAACGATCACGTCCTGCGGTGCATCGAAAACGATCTCGCAGCCATAATGCCGCGCGAGCATTGCGCGGTTCGCCGCGCGGCGCGTCAGCGCGACGCGCCTCGGTTTGACCTGAACGCCCGAACCGCGCCGGGCCAATGCAAGCGCCGACGCAAACATGGCATCGGCGAGAAGGTCGGGGATAAAGCCATCGGCAAGCAGCCAGCGGAAGGCAACCGCGACTTCGGCGCCCTGGACATCGACCACGACTTCTTCCGGGCAGCTCAGCCGCTTGTAGCGGCCAAGCTTGGCGAGCGCATCGCGAAAATTGGCGGAATGCAGCGCGGCGAGCGACATGATGTCGAGTTGGCCATGGGCGGTTTGCGCCCCGATGCGCAAACCGATAGCCGGATCGCCGCTCACTTCGGCAATGGCTTCCCACAGCGCGAAATACTTCTGCGTGGTGACGCGCAGACGCGACGGCTCGGCGTTCCCGAGCGGCGGCCACGCAATGCCGGCCGCGCGGAATGTGCGCGTCAGGTCCACGCCCAGCGTGTCGAGCCGGGCGATCAGCGCAGGACTGATGGGAACGCCGTCCGTCTTCATGGGCCTCGTGCGGATGTGCCGCTTATTGCTTCACGATCGAGAGTTTATCGATATGACCGCGCCAGCCGGCGGTATCGTCGGCGTCGGTCGAGAGGCTCAGATGACGCCATTTTGCGTCCATCGCGCCACGCGCTTCGTGCAGTTGTTCCGCGATATGCACGGCGTCGCTGCCCAGCAGCAAGCGCAGCGGCGGCTCGTCCACTCCAGCGATACTCAGGATCGCCTGCGCCGCCTTCGCCGGATCGCCGACCGGCTTGTGCGAGTTCCGATATTCGAGTAGCGGCGAAATGCTTTGGGCGTAATCGGGACCGGGTGTGTGAATGGTCATCGACGAACCCGCCCAGTCCGTGCGAAAACCGCCCGGCTCGACAATGGTCACCTTGATGCCAAGCGGCTCGACCTCCTTCGCCAGCACTTCGGAATAGCCTTCCACCGCCCATTTCGCCGATTGATACGCGGCGAGCCCGGGAGAGCCGACGCGTCCGCCTATCGATGAAATCTGGATGATGTGGCCGCTGCGCTGGCCGCGCAAAACGGGCAGCGCGGCGCGCGTGACGTTGGCGACGCCGTAGAAGTTGGTTTCCATTTGCGCGCGGAAATCGGCGTCGTCGCCTTCCTCGATCGACGCAATGTTGCCGTAGCCCGCGTTGTTCACGACGACATCGAGCCGGCCGAAAGCGTTGACGGCTTCCTGCACGGCGGCACGCGCCGAGGCCGGATCGGTCACGTCCAGCGCGACGGTGCGCACGCGCTCGCCGTATTGCTCGACGAGCGCGCAGACAGCCCCGCTTCAATGTTGCGCTCGACGTTCTCCACCACCACGATCGCGTCGTCCACCACGATCCCGATGGCAAGCACCATCCCGAAGAGCGACAGCGCGTTGATCGAGAATCCAAACGCAAGCAGCAACGAGAACGTACCAATGATCGACACCGGCACCGCGAGCAGCGGAATGATGGACGCACGCCACGTCTGCAGGAACACGATCACGACCAGCACCACCAGCGCGATGGCTTCGGCAAGCGTGTGAATCACCGCGTCGATACTCGAACGCACGAACTGCGTCGGGTCGTACACGATCTGGTATTCGACGCCCGCCGGCATGTCCGCCTGCAGTTCCTTCATTGTCTGGCGGACCGTATCGGAAATCTGCAGCGAGTTCGCGCCAGGCTGCTGGTTGATCGCCATGGCGACCGCGGTCTTGTTGTCGAGCAAGGAACGCAGCCCGTATTCCGACGCAGCCAGCTCAACGCGCGCCACATCGCGCAAATGCGTGACGGCACCATCGGGCGATGTCTTGAGCACGATGTCGCGGAAGTCCTGTTCGGTCTGCAACCGGCCTTGCGCGTTGACGTTCAATTGCAGCGGCACGTTCGGCAACGTCGGCGACGAACCGATCACGCCGGCCGCGACCTGCACGTTCTGCTCGCGGATCGCATTCACGATGTCGGTCGCGGTCATGCCGCGCTGCGCGACTTTCTGCGGGTCGAGCCAGACGCGCATGGAGTAATCGCCCGAACCCCACAACTGCACCTCGCCCACGCCCTGGATACGCTCAAGCCGGTCCTTCACGTTGATCAGCGCATAGTTGCGCAGATACGTCATGTCGTAGCGGTTGTTCGGCGAATTCAGGTGGACCACCATGGTGAGGGTCGGCGACGACTTGATGGTCGTCACGCCCAGGCGCGTCACGTCTTCCGGCAAACGCGGCAACGCTTGCGACACACGGTTCTGCACCAGTTGCTGCGCCTTGTCCGGGTCGGTGCCAAGCTTGAACGTCACCGTGATGGTCAGGTTGCCGTCGCTATTCGCCTGCGACTGCATGTACAGCATGTCTTCCACGCCGTTGATCTGCTCTTCCAGCGGCGACGCCACCGTTTCTGCGATCACCTTCGGGTTCGCACCCGGGTATTGCGCATGCACGACCACGGACGGCGGCACGACTTCCGGATATTCGGAGATCGGCAGCTTGAACATGGCGATGACACCCGCCAGCAGGATGAGCACCGATAGCACACCCGCAAAGATCGGGCGGTCGATGAAAAACTTGGAAATGTTCATGACGGTTTCTTTATATGCATGAGAGGCCGCGCGCGCGTTTCCCGCAGCGGGTCTTGAATCGAGACCCGCTGCTGTCCACGCACTCCAGGAGCCCCCGTTAGGCGGCTATGAACCAGGCTATAAAGCGCGTCTTACGAAGCTTCTTTTGTTGCCGGCGACGCACTCGCCATTGCTACCGAGTTGGGCTTGACGACATCGTTTGGACGCACGCGCTGCAGACCGTTCACCACGATCCGCTCGCCCGGCTGCAAGCCCTTCACGATCACGCGCAAGCCGTCGCTCTGCGTACCGAGCGTGACTTCGCGGTATTGAACGCGACTGTCCTTATCGACGACCATGACAAACTTCTTGTCCTGATCGGTTCCAATAGCCGCGTCTTCAATCAGCACGGCCGGATGCGGCGTGCCGCCCCCGACCTTGATGCGTGCATAGAGGCCCGGCAACAACGAACCATCGTTGTTGTCGAAGCGGGCCCGCACGCGGATGGTGCCCGAGCCTGTGTCCAGTTGATTGTCGACAGACGCCACCTTGCCTTCGCGCGAGAAACCCTCTTCATTCGCGAGGCCGAGCGAGACCGGCACGCTTGCACGCGAGTCACGGCTCAGGTAACGGAGATACGTTTGTTCGTCGACATCGAACGATGCGTAAATGGGCGACACCGAAACCAGCGTGGTCAGCAACGGCGCGCTCGAACCCGTGGAGACAATGTTGCCCACCGTCATCTCCGCGCGCGACACACGGCCGGACACCGGCGCCACGATATGCGTGTACGTCAGGTTGATCTTCGCCGTCTCGAGCGCCGCTTGCGCCGCCTTCAGGTTGGCCGCGGCCTCATGCGCCGCGTTCTGCTTCTCGTCGTAATCGCGCTTGGCGATCGCGTTGTCCGTCAGCAAACGCTCGGCGCGCGCGGCGTCGGTCGATGTATAACCGTTGCGCGCCTGGGCCGCCGCAAGCTGCGCCGCGGCCTGATCGACCGCCGCCACATACGGACGCGGGTCGATCGTGAAGAGCGGATCGCCCTTCTTCACAAGCGCGCCATCGGCGAAATGCACGGCGACGATCGTGCCCGGTACGAGCGGCCGGACCTCGACCTTATCGACTGCTTCGAGGCGTCCCGAATAGTTCTGGTAGTCGGTGATGGTCTTCGAGACCACCGTGGCGACATCCACTTCGGTTGCGGGCGGCGCGGCCTGAACAGCGGCTTCGGCCGTGGTGACCGGCAAGCCGAAACCGTGCATGGCCGTATATGTACCGACGCCTGCGACGACCAGCGCCGCCCCTAGCGCGACAGTAAGACGTTTGCGAGTGATGGACATGCGATGCTCCAATTAAGTCGTTGAGATTGTTTTGAATTTTTGGGGTGCTGCATGCGTCTTGGGCTTGGCGCGCGTTTGCGTTGCACGCACTGTGTGCGCCGTGCGGTCCTGAAGCCGCTTCTTGAAGAACGCGACCACGTCGGCAAGCGCGGACGGATCCGCCACCAGCCCATAATGCGATGCGTTGACGTGCCGCGTCACTTCAGTCGGCACGCCTGCCGCGATCAATTCGCCCGCGTATTTCTCCGCCTCTATATGCAGCAGGTCGAGCTGGGCGCTCGCAATCAGCGCCGGCGGCAGGCCTGCAAGCCGCCGCGATTCAAGCGGCGCCGCATACGGATGAAGCCTTTGCGAAGCATTGGGCAAATACGCGCGGTAACACTGCGCGCATTCGGACGCGCAAATATCCGGTGAGAGCACCTTGTTCTCGTCGGCCATGCGCGTCATGCTCGGATCCAGCAGCGGCGCGAGCAACGCCTGCGCGTGGATCGCAATGTCGCCGCGATCCCGCGCGATCGCCGCAAGGCACGTCGCCAGGTTGCCGCCTGCATCGTGTCCCGCCACGCCCATGCGGCTTGCATCCGCTCCTTGCGCACGAGCGTTCGCCGTCGCCCATTGCGCCGCCCTGTATCCGTCTTCCAGCGCCGCCGGAAAAGGAAAAGCCGGCGCCAGCGAATAACCGACCGAAACGACCCACGCGGATGTGTCGCGGGCAATGGTCGTGGCCGCTATATCCGCGTCGTCAAGCGAACCGCGAACAAAACCGCCGCCATGAAAATAAAGCACGACCGGCAGAACGGTGCCGTCCGATGCGGGGCGATAACTGCGCAAGGTTATGGGTTGCGCATGTCCCGCGATTCGAACATCCTCTATGCAGAGGCCCAGATCCAGCGTCGATGCCATGGTTATTTTCAGCGCGCCCGCGCCATCCCACCTTAGTTGCGATGGGATGAATTCTGAGGTCTACGTGTTTCGAAATAAATGCCTATAATCCGGCAACACAATTCGGTCGCGCTGAACAATCGTGATCAATTGACACTGCCCATTCCTACAACATCCGAGCAGCGCGCTTATTCCATGCGCGGCGAGGATTTGACGGTGAGAGAAAAATGGACCGGCTACAAGCTATGCAGGTATTTACAAGAGTTGTCGATACCAATAGTTTTTCGCGCGCCGCAGACACGCTGGATATGCCTCGCGCCTCGGTAACGACGATTATTCAGAACCTTGAAGCGTTTCTCAACGTGCGTCTTTTGCAGCGTACGACCCGGCGCTTGAACCTCACGCCTGACGGTGCCGCGTACTACGAGCGCTGCGTGCGAATTCTCGCCGACATCGAAGAAACCGAGAGTTCATTCGCGAATACGGGCAAAGGTCCGCGCGGCAAATTGCGGATCGATATGCCGGGGTCGATTGGACGAATGATCGTCATGCCCCAATTGTGTGAATTCCATTCGCGATATCCGGATATCGAGTTGATGATCGGATTCGGCGACAAACCGGTGGACCTGATTCAGGAAGGCGTGGACTGCGTGATTCGCGTGGGAACGCTGCAGGATTCCAGTCTCGTCGCGCGGCGGATCGGGGTCTTTCAAGGGCTGACCGCGGCAAGTCCGGATTATCTGGAGTTGCATGGCGTGCCTCATACCATCGAGGAATTGCAGCAGCACACGGCGGTGAATTATTTTTCGAGCCGCACTGGCCGCGTGATGGACATGGATTTCGTCATCGATGGAAAAACCGTCGATGTGAAAATGCGCGGCGCGATTGCCGTGAACGACGCAGAGGCCTATCTGGCCTGCGGCGTGAAGGGCGTCGGACTTGTGCAAGTGCCGCGCTTCATGGCGCTTCCGCATTTGCGTTCCGGTGAACTGGTCGAGGTGCTTCCTCAGTGGAAGCCGTTGCCCATGCCTATTTCGGTTGTCTATCCGCATAACCGGCACCTGTCGCCCAAGGTGCGCGTGTTCGTGGATTGGGCCGCCGAATTGTTCGAACGCTGCCCGCTGCTCTCCGGTCAGGAAGATGCGGAAGAGCGTTGCTTGCCGACTGCAACGCCCCGTTCGATGATCGTCAAGCACGGAACGCCGGATGTTGCAGGAACCGCTGAAGTGGTTGTTTAAGATCGTCGCGTGATTCGTTGCGCCGGGTTTGGCCGCTGACTTTCATGGCGATCAAACCCGCGCTGCAACGGCGGCGTGTCCCTTCTTCAACAGAATGTCCGCTAGCCAGGTTTTTTGTTTTCATTGACTCTAAAAGCGCTTTCAACCCTCTTCGCTGTAAGGGCTTGACATCCTATCGCGTCGATAGTTTTTGTTTGAAGCCCCTTGGAACAAGGCTCCTTGCGATTATTCGGATCTCGTGATTAATCAATTCGCCTAAGCATCATTTATCCCGCAGTTCCGCTTGACTACATTTCGTCCTGTCGCAGCACGGCACATTTAATCCGCCGGCCGCTGCCCCGTGCATGTATTCGAATGGCATCGATCAACTCAATGCGTTCGATTCGAACCGACAGGAGCAACACCGTGAAAACCGTAATCGCAGCGCTATCGCTTTCGGCAGTATCCGCACTCGTCTCGACCACTGCTTTTGCCGATGGCGGCATTGGGCGCGCCGGGACATATCAAACCACGGCCACATCCGAGAGCACAATGACACGCGCCCAGGTTCGCGCCGAGCTCGCGGCCGCTTATGCAAACGGGACGTTGCCTGCTTTGAACCGCAACACGTATCCGGACCGCAGCATGGCCGGCATTGCGATCGCCGAACAGCACGAACAGCGCGCTCGCGATGCAGCGCTGGCAGAGCAACGCAATCGTTCGATTGTCGAGTTCGCCAACGGCTCGGCTACGCAAAGCGGCAAGCCGCAAGTTCAATAATCGCTTTGAATGACAAGGAGCCAATCATGGATGATCTCGCACCGCTGGAAGACTTCTCGGCACTCGATGACTGGTTGCCCGAAGCAGAACCGTTGTGGCTTCCGTTCAGACCCGCAGCCGCACGCGAAGAAAGTGTTGTTGAACTGGAAAACTGAAGTTGGCGATGACAGACCGCAAAAGCTTCGCGGTCTGTCGCCGTTTGAATGTGAGCCGTGCGCAAGCGTCAGCCGCAAGCCCCAACTTCACCGCACGCGGTACAGAAGTCGCAGCCGTCCTTGCGAATCATTGCATTCGCGCCGCACGTAGGACATTTGCGGCCGGGGATGGGCAGCAATGCATGAGGATTGGCTGCATCGGCATTTTCTTCCACGACGGCGGTAATGTCGTCATCGATGGATTCATCGGCTTGCGCCTTCGTTTGTTCGGCGTCCTTGCGACGTTGAGCAAGCAGCCGAGACGGCACCTGTCCGCCTTCGACATCGAGGAAACCACGTCGATGCAGAATCTGCTGGATCGCGTAAGCCAGCGCGGCGACTTCGGAATCGTGCCAGCGTGGAGCCTTGTGTCCGTCAAGACGTTCAACGTCGCCCAGGCGCACCTGGCCGCGATCCCATGACACCTTGCGCATGTCCTGCAGGTTGCGTGCTACAAACCCGCCGCGCGCGGCAAGCGACAAGGAGCGCATGGTTGCGGTGATCCATTGCTGCGATTCATCGCGCTGACCGGTTGGAATGAAGAACTCGATAGGCCGCTCGATGGTGACATCTTCGCCGCCAAGCCGTCCGGTAATTTCCATGAACGACACCGCCACGTACAGCGACTTCTTGCCCGCTTGCGTGAGGTATTCCACCTTCTCGATAATCGCCGGCAACTCGCCGCGCGGCCGATGATCGATGGCAATGCGCAGCGGATCAAGCTGCACTTCAGAGTCCGCGGCATCCGATGGATCGGAAGCCACGGCCACGGGCGCCTCGGGCGCGACAGACAGCACCGCGCCCAGCGTGTCGTTTGGCCTGTAGGTAGCGAGCCCTTTGAGGCCGCGGCGCCATGCATCGAAATAAAGATCCTTGAAGGCTTCGAACGGATAATCGGCGGGTACGTTCACCGTCTTCGAAATCGATGTGTCCACATACGGCTGAACGGCAGCCATCATCTCCAGATGATCGTGCGCCGACATTTCCAGCGCGCTGACGAAATAATCCGGCAGTGACTTCACATCGCCCCCAAGCTCCCGATACAGCCGGTACGCATGATCTTCGACCGCGAAGGTTTGCCTGCTGCCGTCCGCCATGCGCTTCGTGCGGTTATATGTCCATGAGAACGCGGGCTCGATTCCGTTGGACGCATTGTCGGCAAACGCGAGACTCACGGTTCCGGTTGGTGCAATGGACAGAAGATGGCTATTGCGAATGCCGTCGCGCCGGATCTCGGCCTTGAGGTCATCAGGCAAACGTGACGCAAAAGTGCCTGTTTCAAGGTACTTTTCTGCATCGAAGAGCGCAAACGCGCCCCGCTCGCGGGCAAGTTGCACCGACGCGCGATACGCTTCGTCGCGCATGGTGCGCGCCACGCGCGTGGCAAAGTCGCGTCCCTCCTGCGAGTTGTAGCGCACGCCAAGCATCACGAGCGTGTCGCCCAGACCCGTAAAGCCAACGCCAATGCGCCGCTTCTCGCGCGCCTCCTTGTCCTGCTCGGGCAATGGCCAAAGCGTGACGTCGAGCACGTCGTCGAGAAAACGAACCTGCGTGCGGGTGCTCTTGCCAAGCGCGTCCCAATCGAACACGGGCGTGCCGCCGTGCCGCTGCGCGAACGGATCGCGCACGAAGCACGTCAGGTTCAACGGCCCGAGATTGCAGCAGCCATACGCGGGCAAAGGCTGCTCGCCACACGGATTCGTTGCACGGATCGATTCCACGGCGCGCAGGTTGTTGTCGTCGTTCATGCGCGACATGAAGACCACGCCCGGCTCGGCCACGTCGTAGGTCGAACGCATGATCGTGTCCCACACTTCGCGTGCACGGACCTCGCGATACACCCACAAACCATCGTCACGCTGATGCGCGTCCACCGACGCCTTGAACGAAGGCGAAGGTTCCGCCCGATGCACGAGCTGCCACTGCGCGTCGTCGGATACGGCCTGCATGAACTCGTCGGTCACGGCAACCGATACGTTGAAGTTGTTCCAGCGCCCTTTAACGTGCTTCGCCGCGATGAACTCGAGCAAGTCAGGATGCGTGCAATCGAGAATGCCCATCTGCGCGCCGCGCCGCGAGCCCGCGCTTTCCACGGTCCTGCACGAAGCATCGAAGACATCCATGTAGCTGCACGGACCCGACGCCGATGAACCCGTTGAATGCACCCGTGCACCCTTTGGCCGGATAGCGGAAAAGTTGTAGCCCACGCCGCCGCCGCGCCGCATGGTTTCAGCCGCCTGCAACAATGCGACATAAATGCCCGGCAAGCCGTTCTCGTCCGTGCCCTGGATCGCGTCGCCCACAGGCTGCACGAAACAGTTGATGAGCGTCGCCTCGATACCCGTGCCGGCCGCGCTCATGATGCGCCCCCCGCCCAGCGCGCCGCGCTGGAAATTCTCGAAGAACTCTGTCTCCACCTGCTTTCGAAGCGCCTCCGGTTCCGCGAGCGCCACGCCTCGCGCGACCCTTCTATAAATATCTTCAATGCGCGTTTCGTCGCCCTTCGCATACTTTTCCAGCATCACATCAGTGGAAAACTGCTGCGGCAAAAAGGTAAGTTTCAGATCGTCTTCAGCCATGTTCTTTCCTCATGTCCAGCGATGCTGCATTGCATCGCCGCGTTGTATCGGATGGCGGCGCGCCCGTGGGTCAGCGGGCACACGTTGCAGTTTTACTCCTTTCGGAGTACTTCCGCCGAAGGAGCGACATGGAGTCGCGTCCTCCCATCGGCGAATGGCCGGCACGCCGCGCAGTTCCTAATCTTGCAGTCGATTCCCACTACAACGCAAACTTAATCGACAGGCACGCACCATGACTGCCTCAAGCAGGAAACCCGGCAAAACGCCGAACAAGCCCCGCGCCCCCAAGCCGCCCGCTACGACCACCGCGTCCACGGCCGATCCGCGCGCCTGGCGCGTGCTGTGGTCCAGCACCTTCGCGTTCACCATCTGCTTTGCAATCTGGATGATGTTCGCGATTCTCGGCATTCCGCTGAAGACACAACTCGGCCTCACCGATACCGAATTCGGCCTGATCGCCGCCACGCCGGTTTTATCGGGCTCGCTCGCGCGCGTGCCCCTTGGCATCTACACGGATCGCTTTGGCGGACGCATCGTCTTTCTCCTGACGATGCTCGTGACCGTCATTCCGCTGTGGTTGCTGGCGTATGCCACGCAGTTCTGGCAATTCATCGTGCTCGGGCTGCTCGTGGGCCTCTCCGGTGCATGCTTTTCGGTTGGCACGCCCTACGTGGCGCGATGGTTTCCAAAGGAACAGCAGGGTTTTGCGATGGGCATCTTCGGGGCCGGCAACAGCGGGACGGCACTGACCAAGTTCGTCGCGCCGGTGATGATCGTGACAGCAGGAACATGGACGATCGTGCCAAAGGTGTATTCCATCGCCATGCTCGTTACGGCCGCGCTGTTCTGGATCACGTCGGCGACCAATCCCGCGCATCGCGTCGAGAATCCGCCTACGTTTGCGAGCCAGTTGAGCGTGATGAAGGATCGTCGCGCGTGGCGCTACTCGCAGTATTACTCGGTCGTGTTCGGCGGTTACGTTGGCCTTGCGCTGTGGCTGCCGCATTACTACGTCAGTCACTACGGCTTTCACATTGAGCAGGCCGCGTTGCTGGCCGCGTGTTTCTCGCTTCCAGGCGGCGTGCTGCGCGCCATCGGCGGATGGCTGTCCGATCGCTTCGGCGCGCAGAAAACCACCTGGGCCGTGATGTGGACCGTGCTCGCGTGCTTCTTTTTCCTGAGCTATCCCGACACCGCCTTGACCGTGCAATCAAGCTTCGGTCCGCTCGCTTTCAATATTGCCGTGTCGCCCACGGTCTTTACGGTGTTGATGTTCACGGTCGGCATTGCAATGGCGATTGGCAAGGCGTCGGTCTTCAAGTTTGTCTCCGATGAATACACCGGCAACATCGGCGCGGTGTCCGGCGTGGTCGGTCTTGCCGGCGGCATTGCCGGCTTCGCGCTGCCCATTCTCTTTGGCTTGCTCGCCGACCTGACCGGCGTCAGCAGCTCGTGTTTCATGCTGCTTTTCGGCGCAACGGCCGTGAGCCTGATCTGGATGCACTTCTCTTTCCGCGCGCATGGGCCAGCCGTCCTGCCCCGCGCCTCCGTCTAACGCCACCGGCAAAAACATGTCCAACTATGTCCTGAAAAATTGGGAGCCGGAAGATCCGGCTTTCTGGAAAACACGCGGTTCATCCATCGCCAATCGCAACCTTTGGATCTCGATTCCGGCGTTGATGCTCGCGTTCTCGGTGTGGTCCTTGTGGAGCGTCGTAGTCGTCAATCTCGACAAAGCCGGCTTCCATTTCACGAAGAACGAGTTGTTCTGGCTGACCGCATTGCCCGCGCTCTCAGGCGCCACGCTGAGAATCTTTTATTCGTTTCTCGTGCCCATTTTCGGCGGCCGGCGCTTCACGGCGTTCTCCACCGCCACGCTGCTGATTCCTGCGCTCGGCATGGGCTTCGCGTTGCGCGACCCGGCGACCGGCTACTCCACCATGCTCGTGCTTGCCCTGCTGTGCGGATTCGGCGGCGCGAACTTCAGTTCATCGATGGCGAACATCAGCTTCTTCTTTCCCAAGGCGCAGAAAGGACTGGCTACTGGATTGAACGCGGGCATCGGCAATCTTGGTGTGTCGGTGGTCCAGTTCGTCACGCCGCTCGTGATTGCCACGGCGGCATTCGTGTCGCTTTCGGGCAGCGGGCAGACGTTCGTCAAGGACGGCGTCGAGCACGGCATCTGGCTGCAGAACGCGGGCTTCATCTGGGTGCCGTTCATCGTTGCATCGTCAATTGCGGCCTGGTTCGGCATGAACGATATTGCCGACGCCAAGGCTTCGTTCTCCGATCAGGCCGTGATCTTCAAGCGCATGCACAACTGGCTGATGTGCTGGTTGTATATCGGCACATTCGGCTCGTTCATTGGTTTTTCGGCGGGCTTCGCGCTGCTGACTAAAGCGCAGTTTCCATCGATCAATCCGACCGCCTATGCGTTCCTCGGGCCGCTCGCCGGCGCGTTGGCGCGGCCCGTGGGCGGCTGGATCTCCGACCATCTGGGCGGTGCTCGCGTGACGCTGTGGACCTTCATCGCAATGATCGCAGCCGTGTTTGGCGTCATTTCGTTCATGCCGGGCGCAGGGTCGGCGGGCAACTTCGGCGGCTTCCATGCCATGTTCATCGTGCTGTTCATGCTCACGGGCATTGGCAACGGCTCGACCTTCCGCATGATCCCGGTGATCTTCATGACCCAGCATCAGCGGCTTGCCAAAGGGCTTGATGCCACCGCGCAGCGCCTGGCGCTTCACAACGCCGCGAAGGAATCGGCGGCCGTGCTGGGCTTTTCCGCGGCAATCGGCGCGTATGGCGGCTTCTTCATTCCCAAGACCTTCGGCACCGCGCTCGACATGACCGGCTCGGCCGTTCCCGCGCTGTATGTGTTCATCGCGTTCTATGTGACCTGCGTCGCCATCACATGGTTCTTCTACGCACGCCGCAACGCCGGCATGCCGTGCTGACACGCCCTATTCGACACAGGACAAAACAATGAGTCATTTTCTGGATCGCCTGAAGTTCGTCAAGCGCACGCAATCGACGTTCTCAAACGGGCACGGCGCGGTTGTCAACGAAGACCGCAAGTGGGAAGACGGCTATAGAAACCGTTGGCAGCACGACAAGATCGTGCGCTCCACGCATGGCGTGAACTGCACAGGCTCATGCTCGTGGAAGGTGTATGTCAAGAACGGCCTGATTGTCTGGGAGACGCAGCAGACCGACTATCCGCGCACGCGCGCCGACCTGCCCAATCACGAACCGCGCGGCTGTCCGCGTGGTGCGTCGTATAGCTGGTATGTGTATTCCGCGCAGCGCGTGAAATACCCGATGATCCGCGGCCGCCTGATGGAAATGTGGCGCGAAGCGCGGGCAAGCATGGACCCGGTCGCGGCATGGGCGTCGATTAGTCAGGATCCCGTAAAGTCAAAACGCTACAAGAGCGTGCGTGGACTTGGCGGCTTCGTGCGCGCCGACTGGAACACCGCTAATGAAATGATCGCGGCGGCGAACGCGTTCACCGTCGGCAAGTTCGGACCGGACCGCGTAATCGGTTTCTCGCCGATCCCCGCCATGTCGATGGTCTCCTATGCCGCGGGCTCGCGTTATCTCAGCCTGATCGGGGGCGTGTGCCTTTCGTTTTACGACTGGTATTGCGATCTGCCGCCGGCTTCCCCGCAAGTCTGGGGCGAACAGACCGACGTGCCGGAATCCGCCGACTGGTACAACTCGACGTATCTCATGGTATGGGGATCGAACATTCCCCAGACCCGCACGCCCGACGCGCATTTCTATTCCGAAGTCCGCTACAAGGGCACGAAGACCGTGGCGGTATCGTCGGACTTCGGCGAAATGGTCAAGTTCGGGGACATCTGGCTCGCGCCGAAGCAAGGCACCGACGCGGCTCTCGCCATGGCAATGGGCCATGTCGTGCTGAAGGAATTTCACGCGGCCAATGCGTCGAACAAGTCCGCGTATTTCCGTGACTATGTCAAGCAATACACCGACATGCCCATGCTCGTGCTCCTGCGCGACAACGGCGAGACCCTCGTTCCCGATCACTTCCTGCGCGCATCGCACCTCGCCAGCAATCTCGACGAAGCCAACAACGCGCAATGGAAGACGCTCGTGCTCGACGCCGCCAGCGGCCAGATCGTCGCGCCCAACGGCACTGTCGGCTTCCGCTGGAACGAAGCTGCGCACAATGACGGCGAGAAAGTCGGCCGCTGGAACCTCGAGCTGAAGGACGGCGGAAGCGGCCGCGCGATCGATCCGCGTCTTTCCATGATCGATACGCAAGATGAAGTCGCCACTGTCGGTTTCCCTTATTTCGGCAGCGAGCACGACGCACTGCTGGAACGCCGCGTGCCGGCAAAGCGCGTCACCCTCGCCGATGGAACCAGCGCGCTGGTAGCAACCGTGTTCGACCTGCAGATGGCGAACTACGGCGTGGACCAGGGCCTGGGCGGCGCTAATGTCGCAACGAGCTATGACGACGATGTTCCCTACACGCCCGCATGGCAGGAAAAGCACACCACGGTCCCGCGCAATTTGGTAATCCAGGTCGCGCGCGAATTCGCGACGAATGCCCATCAGACCGAGGGCAAGAGCATGGTGATCGTGGGCGCGGCGCTCAATCACTGGTATCACAACGACATGATCTATCGCGGCATCATCAACCTCCTGATGATGTGCGGCTGCGTGGGCAAGAGCGGCGGCGGCTGGGCGCACTATGTGGGCCAGGAAAAACTGCGTCCGCAATTCGGCTGGGCGCCGCTGGCGTTCGCGCTCGACTGGTCGAAGCCGCCGCGCCAGATGAACGGCACGTCGTTCTTCTACAACCACACGAGCCAGTGGCGTCACGAGAAAGTGGGCCTGGGCGAAATCCTCTCGCCAACCGCGAACAAGGGTAAGTATTCGAACCTCTCGATGCTCGATCTGAACGCGAAGTCCGAGCGCATGGGCTGGCTGCCGAGCGCGCCGCAACTCGGAGCAAATCCGCTCGATCTCACCGACGAAGCCGCGCGCGCCGGCATGAAACCCGTGGACTACGTGGTCGACCGCTTGAAGTCGGGCGCACTGCAGTTCGCCTGCGATGACCCCGATAACCCGGTCAACTTCCCGCGCAACATGTTCGTCTGGCGTTCGAACATTCTGGGCAGTTCAGGCAAGGGCCATGAGTACTTCCTGAAGTATCTGCTCGGCACGCAGAACGCCCTCTTCTCCGACGAAAACGACGCCATCATGCCGGGTCAGGTGAACGTGCGCCCCGCCGCTGAAGGCAAGCTCGACTTGCTGACGGTGCTCGATTTCCGCATGAGCACGACCTGCCTTTACGGCGACATCGTGCTGCCTACGGCTACTTGGTACGAGAAGGACGACCTGAATACATCGGACATGCATCCGTTTATTCATCCGTTGTCTGAAGCGGTTCAACCGTTGTGGGAAAGCAAGAGCGACTGGGAAATCTACAAGGGCATTGCCGAGAAATTTGCCGAGATCGGCGGCGCGCATCTGGGCACGCGGACCGATCTGGTCTGCACGCCGCTCATGCACGACACGCCGGGCGAACTTGGCCAGCCATTCGAGCCGAAGGACTGGCGTGCCGGCGAATGCGACCTGATTCCAGGCAAGACCGCGCCGTCCATGACGGTCGTCGAGCGTAACTACAAGGACGTGTATCGCAAGTTTACGTCGGTCGGTCCGTTGCTCGACACACAGGGCAATGGCGGCAAGGGCATCAACTGGAACAGCGCGCTCGAAGTCGGCGAACTCGCGAACATTACCCATACCGTCACCGAACCGGGCGTGAGCCAGGGGCGGCCACGGTTGAACACGGCTATCGACGCCGCCGAGATGATTCTCACCTTCGCGCCGGAAACGAACGGGCACGTGGCGGTGAAGGCATGGCAAGCGCTTTCAAAGATCACGGGACGCGAACACGCGCATCTGGCGCTCGGCCGCGAGCACGACAAGATCCGTTTCCGCGATGTCCAGGCCCAGCCGCGCAAGATCATTTCCGCGCCAACCTGGTCCGGACTCGAATCCGAGGAAGTGAGCTACAACGCCGGTTATACGAACGTGCATGAACTGATCCCATGGCGCACGCTGACGGGTCGCCAGCAGTTTTATCAGGACCACAGATGGATGCTGGATTTTGGCGAAGGGTCGTGCGTGTATCGCCCGGCTATCGACACGAAGACAATCACCCAGATGCTCGGCGCGAAGCCAAATGGCGAACACGAACTCGTACTCAACTGGATCACGCCGCACCAGAAATGGGGCATCCATTCGACTTACTCGGACAACCTGCGCATGTTGACGCTCTCGCGCGGCGGACCTCATGTGTGGGTCTCCGAAGCCGAAGCCCGGGAATCGGGTCTGGTGGATAACGACTGGGTCGAAGTGTTCAACGTGAACGGCACGCTGACGGCGCGAGTCGTGGTGAGCCAGCGCGTGCCGCGCGGCATGTGCCTGATGTATCACGCGCAGGAAAAAATCGTCAATGTGCCCGGCGCCGAGACGAGCGGGATGCGCGGCGGTATCCATAACTCGGTCACGCGCACGGTGCTCAAGCCCACGCACATGATTGGCGGCTACGCGCAACAAGCCTACGGTTTCAACTACTACGGCACGGTGGGATCGAATCGCGACGAATATGTGATCGTGCGCAAGATGAAAAAAGTGGCGTGGCTCGAAGGCCCGCTCAAGGAAAGTGAAGGAGCAGCATCATGAAAATTCGTGCGCAAGTCGCAATGGTGTTGAACCTGGACAAGTGTATTGGCTGCCATACCTGCTCCGTCACCTGCAAGAACGTGTGGACGTCGCGCGATGGCGTGGAGTACGCGTGGTTCAACAACGTGGAGACGAAGCCGGGTATCGGCTATCCGAAGGAATGGGAGAACCAGAGGAAGTGGCAAGGCGGCTGGATACGCGACGCGGCCGGCCGGCTGCGTCCGCGCCAGGGCGGCAAGCTCAGGGTGCTCGCGAACCTGTTTGCAAATCCGAACCTGCCGGCTATCGACGACTACTACGAGCCATTCACGTTCGATTACGAGCATTTGCAGAAGGCGCGTTTGAGCGAGACCCCGCCGACCGCACGCCCCGTTTCCGTCATCACCGGCAGGAAGATGGAGAAGATCGAATGGGGTCCGAACTGGGAAGACGATCTTGGCGGCGAGTTTTCATCGCGCGGACGTGACGCGTTGTTCGAGGACGTGCAAAAGGAGATGTACTCCACGTTCGAGAACACGTTCATGATGTACTTGCCGCGCCTGTGCGAGCACTGTCTGAACCCGGCATGCGTGGCCTCGTGCCCGTCCGGTTCCGTGTACAAGCGCGAAGACGACGGCATTGTCCTCGTGGACCAGGACAAGTGCCGCGGCTGGCGCATGTGCATATCCGGCTGCCCATACAAGAAGATCTACTTCAACTGGAAAAGCGGCAAGGCCGAGAAGTGCATCTTCTGTTATCCGCGGCTTGAAGCCGGTCAGCCGACCGTTTGCTCCGAGACCTGCGTCGGGCGGATTCGCTATCTCGGCGTGCTGCTTTATGACGCCGACAAGATTGGCGAGGCGGCATCGGTTGAACGCGAGAAGGATCTGTACCAGTCGCAACTCGACGTATTCCTCGATCCACATGATCCCGCCGTGCAGGCCGAAGCGCTCGCGCAAGGAATTCCGCAAAGCTGGCTGGATTCCGCGCGCAAGTCGCCGGTCTACAAGATGGCCGTGCAATGGAAGGTCGCATTCCCGCTGCATCCCGAGTACCGCACGTTGCCGATGGTCTGGTATATCCCGCCGCTTTCGCCGATTCAATCGGCGGCCGATGCGGGTCATATCGGCATGGACGGCATCATTCCGGACGTGAAGAGCCTGCGCATTCCCGTGAAGTACCTGGCGAACCTGCTGACCGCTGGCGACGAGGCGCCCGTCACGTCCGCCCTCGAACGCATGCTCGCCATGCGCGCGTTCAAACGCGCGGAAGTCGTGCATGGCCGCGCCGAGCCGGAATTGCTCAAGGGCCTGGACATCACGCCCGCGCAAGTGGAAGACATGTACCAGACCATGGCGATCGCGAACTATGAAGACCGGTTCGTCGTGCCGTCATCGCATAAGGAAATCGTGGAAGACAGCTTCAACGACAAGGGCAGTTGCGGCTTTACGTTCGGCAATGGCTGCTCGGGCGGGGTATCGGAGGGATCGTTGTTCGGGAAGAAACCGCAAGGCAGCGTGGTATTTGCCGACATGCCAAAGTCGCGCAAGAAAACAGAGGTGGCGTCATGACCGCTGCGCGCAGACCGCTTTCCATCTACACGTTGCTGGCAAGCTTGCTCGATTATCCCGAGCAGGAATTGCTCGATGCATTGAACGAAATCCGCCAGGAATTCGCGGCTTTCCCGGAGACCGCTGGCGCGGCGCTGCAACCACTGCTCGCCTTGCTCAGCGAAAGCACGTTGATCGAGTTGCAGGAAAACTATGTCGCGACGTTCGATCGCAATCCTGCACATTCGCTGCATCTGTTCGAGCATGTTCACGGCGAAAGCCGTGATCGCGGGCAAGCGATGGTCGACCTGCTCGAGGAATATAAGCGGTATGGTCTCGAGATGGCGACCAACGAGTTGCCTGATCACGTACCGCTGTTTCTTGAAGTGCTCGGCAACATCGAGCCTTCCGAAGCGCGGACGCTCCTCGACGAAGCCATCCACGTCCTTGCCGCGCTTGGCGATCGCCTTGCGCGCGATGAAAGCCCATACGCGGGCGTATTCACCGTCCTGCGTTCAATGACCGATGTCGTGCCGCAACCGGCCGAGGTTCCGCCTATCCGCGACATGGACGAGGCGCTCGAACGCTTCGGCCCGGGCGCTGACGGAGTCGAACCGCTGCTTGCTCCATCCACCTCCGCGCCCATGGCCAAGCCGATGCAATTTCATCCGCGGCCGCCGGCCACGGCCAACTGAGTTACAGGGACCACGCTCATGCTCAATCAATTTCTGTTTGGCATTTATCCGTATATCGCGGCGGCCATTTTCCTGTTCGGCAGCCTCGCGCGTTTCGAACGCGAGCAGTACACGTGGAAGACCGACAGTTCGCAACTGCTTCATCGCGGCAACCTGCGGCTCGGGAACATCCTGTTTCACATCGGCATTCTCGGGTTGTTCTTCGGGCACCTCGGCGGATTGCTCACGCCGGTCGCCGTATGGGATTACCTCGGTGTCGATCACGGCACGAAGCAGGCGGTCGCCATGATCGCGGGCGGCATCATGGGCTGGCTGTGTCTGTCGGGCCTGCTCATTCTGATTCACCGGCGCATCTCCAGCGCGCGTATTTCGGCTGTAACGCGCACCGGCGACAAGGTTCTGCTGCTCTGGATTCTCTGCACGTTGCTGCTTGGCCTCGCGACCATCGGCGAATCGTCGGCTCATATGGACGGCCACATGATGGTCCAGCTCATGACGTGGGCGCAGCACGTAGTCACGTTCCGCGGCGACGCCGCGAGCTTCGTTGCAGACGCCCCGCTGTTGTTCCGCCTGCATCTCTTCATGGGCATGACGCTCTTCGTGATCTTCCCGTTCACGCGGCTCGTGCATGTGTGGAGCGGCTTCGCGTCGGTCACTTACCTGGGCCGCGCATGGCAGCTCGTGCGTCCGCGCTGATCCATTGAAAGGAGAACATCATGGCTGTGATCGTCAACGGCACTGAGCTGACCGACAAGGACATCGAGCGTGAGCTGGCCGCCCATGCAGACATGCCCGACGCGCAGCAGGCGGCGCTCACCGCTGCCGTGTTGCGCCGTGTGCTGCTCGATGAAGCCGCGCATCTGAACCTGGCATCTGCATCGAACGACGAGCAGTTGATCGAAGCGCTGCTCGATCATCAACTCGCCGGGTCGGTCGGGCCCACGCAAGAAGAATGCGAGCGCCACTATCTTGCCGATCAGGAACGCTGGCGCATGAACGAGCGGGCGCGGGTGAGCCATATCCTGTTCCAGGTCACCGAGCGCGTGGATCTGGCGGCGTTGAAAACGCGCGCTCAGCAAACGCTTGATGACCTGTTGCTCGCGGGCGATGACATCGAACAGCGCTTCACCGATGCCGCACGGACGCTGTCGAATTGTCCGTCGGGCGCGGATGGCGGCGCGCTCGGGGAAATCGGCCGCGGCGATACCGTGGCAGAATTCGAGCGCGCGGTATTTGCCGCGCCCGCGGGCACGCTTTGCCCGGCGCTCGTGGAAACGGAATTCGGGTTTCATATTGTCCGTGTCCATGACAAATCGCCGGGCCATGTGTTGCCATTCGAGCAGGTCGAGCTGCGTATCCGCGACGCCATGTCGCACGCACTGCGCGATCTTGCCGAGCGGCGCTACGTGACTGAAGCGGTAGCGCGCGCGGACATCGTGGGATGGAAAGACGGGAAAGCGATATGACGCAAGCCGCGGCGAAGCTGCGCATCTTCGGAATTTGCGGGCGCTCGGGACAAGGCAAGACCACGCTGATTGAAGCGTTGCTGCCCTGGTTCCAGGCTCGCGGCCAGGTGGTGAACGTGGTGAAGCACAGCCATCATTCAATCGACCTGGAGCCGCCGGGCAAGGATAGCGCGCGGTTTCGCGCCGCCGGCGCGGGTGAAGTGCTGATTGCTTCGCCGTACCGGTATGCGATCGTGCGAGAACTGCACGACGCGCCCGAACCGCCGCTCGCCGACCTGATTGCGCGCCTGGGTCCGGCCGACCTGACGCTCGTGGAAGGCTTCACGCGCGAGACTTTGCCTCGGCTGGAAGTCGTCCGGCCTGGCGAAGGGCGCGACCCGCTGTATAGAACCGATACCGCGATCCTCGCCATCGCCACGGACGACGCCCCGCGTCTTCATGACGCACCCAACGTTCCGCTTCTGCCTCTGGCGGACATCGCGGGAATTGGGGAGTTCATATGCAAAACAGTCGGACTCTCGCTTTAAAACGCTCGCGCGCCGCATAATCGTTCCCTTGGCTTTTCCCGGGCGCATGCGCACGCAGTTCCATGTCCGACCTTTCGCTTCATTCCGCGCTTCACTCCCCTTTACCCGCTACGCCGCTGCGCTACCGGCTATCCACCCGCATTGTGATGCTGTCCGGCGTTGCGCTTGCGCTGTTTTTATCGATGATCGTGGGAACGCTCTGGCTTTCGTGGCAACTCGAAGGAGCGGGCGCCGCAATCAACGACGCCGGCAGCCTGCGCATGCGCGCCGGCAACGTCGCCATTCAGCTTGCCGAAGCGCGCGCCGGCCGCCCCGCGAACGTGGCTTCACAAAGCGCCCTTCTCGACTCCACATTGGCCCGATTGAAACACGGCGACCCCGTGCGTCCCCTTTTTCTGCCGGAAACGCCGGCCATCCGCGCGCAATTCGACGTGGTCTCGGCAACTTGGCACGACGCGCTGAAACCCGCGATCACACAGGACGCTTCCGAGCCTTCTTCGTACCTCGCCCGTTTGCCGGCGTTCGTCACGCAAGCCGATGCACTCGTGCGTCTGGTCGAACACGAGAACGCACGCAAGACCGCGTGGCTCAGGCGCTCGCAGCTTGCGCTCGCAGCGCTTGCGTGCCTTGGAACCGTCGCCATTGTGTATTTGCTTTATGCGTGGTTCGTGTTGCCCGTGCGGCGACTCGAGCGCGGATTGTCGCGTATCGAACAACGCGAATTCACCGCTCGTCTGCAGGTCGAGTCACGTGATGAATTCGGCCATCTCGCACAGGGCTTTAACCGCATGGCGGGCGAACTTCAAAGCCTGTACCGCGATCTGGCGGGGCGCGTCGCTCACAAGACAGCGCAGCTTTCCGCGCGCAACGGCGAACTGCTGGCGCTGTATGAGATGACCGCATTCCTGCATGGCGCGCATGACGTGGAGGTGTTATGCCGCGGTTTTATCGAACGCGTGATGCGTCAATTCAATGCCGATGCGGGGACGGTGCGCACCCTCGCGCAGGACGACGATAATCTCCACATGGTCGTCTCCGTGGGACTGCCTGAGCACATGCTGAATGACGAACGCTGCATGCCCGCACGCGATTGCGTGTGCGGTGCAGTGGCCACGAGCGGCGTTGCCGTGATCAAGGACCTGCGCGCCGGCCGTGCCTCGCCCGGTAAGAACGCGGCCGATTGCGGCAACGCCGGGTTTTCGGCCGTGACCGCCTTTGGAATCGTTTCGCATCAGATTGCACTTGGATCTTTCTCGCTGCACTTCCGGGAGGCCCGTGTCATGTTGCCATCGGAAACGCGCTTGCTCGAAACCCTCGGGCGGCATCTTGGCAACGCGCTGCAGAATCATCGGCTGGCCGCTGCGGCGCGTCAGCTCGCGGTCGCGCAAGAGCGGCATCTGGTGGCGCAAGGTTTGCATGACAGCATTGCGCAGAGCCTTAATTTCCTGAAGATGCAGTTGTATCTGCTCGACGGCGCGGCCGAGCGCGACGACATGAAGGAGATCCGCGAGATCGTGCCGCTGTTGCGTGGCGGTCTGGAGGAAAGTTACGAGGATGTGCGCGAACTGCTTGTCAATTTCCGCACGAAGTTCGGAAGCGGAAGTCTTCGCGACGCCATAGAGGAAACCGCCGCGCGCTTCGAGCGGCAAACGGACACGCCGCTTGCGCTCGACTTTGAAGAGGCGGGCGGAATGCCATTGCCATCCGATCAGCAGTTGCAGGTGCTGTTTATCCTGCAAGAAGCGTTATCGAATATCCGCAAGCATGCATCGGCTTCACACGTACGCGTCACGATCCGGAACGCACAGGATTTTCATCTTGCCGTGCAGGACGACGGAGACGGTTACGATCCCGCCGACATCGCGAGCCGCGGCGAAGCGCACGTTGGCTTTCACATCATGCGCGAACGCGCGGCGCGTCTTGGCGCGCAATTGCGGCTCGAAAGCGAGCCCGGCAACGGCGCGCGCGTGCATCTGTTGCTGCCCGCGGGCAAAAGGCAGGCAGCATGACCATCCGCATTCTTTTAATCGATGACCACACGCTGTTTCGCTCGGGCGTGCACGCCTTGCTGCAGCGCCAGCCCGATTTCGAGGTTGTGGGCGACGCCGCTGATGGTATTGAAGGGATCAAGCGCGCGAAGCAGCATCGGCCGGATGTCGTGTTGCTCGATCTGAACATGCCTGGGCTGTCAGGCATCGAGACGCTGCAGTTGCTGCAGCAGGACTTGCCCGATACGGCCGTTATCATGCTCACCGTGTCGGAAGACGTGGACGAACTGACGTGCGCGCTGCGCGAAGGCGCGTGCGGATATCTGCTCAAGAACATGGACGCCGATGCGCTCGCCACAATGATCCGTCGTGCGGCCGACGGCGAGTCCGTGATCGCCGAGAGTATGACGCAGCGGTTGATCGCACAAATGAGGACGCCGGCGAAAGCCGACGAAAATCCTGCGCCCGATGTCCGCAGTTCATCCGTTCTGACGCCGCGCGAACGCGATATCGTGCGAATCGTGGCCCGAGGAGCGAGCAATAAAGACATCGCACGCGAACTCGATCTGGCGGAGAGCACCGTCAAAATTCACGTACGCAACGTGCTGCGCAAGCTCAATCTCACGAGCCGGGTACAGATCGCAATCCACGCGCTCGCACGCGAGCCGAACGACTAGGCGGACTGCAGGCCGGTCAACTCCTGATACACGTTCGCATAGCGCAATGCCGACGCTTCCCAGCCGAAGTCCTGCTCCATTGCGCGATGAACAACCGCTTTCCATTCCAGCCGCCGCGCTTTCAACGCGAACGCCCGGCGAATGGCGGCAACAATCGCCGCCCGGTCGAACTTCTCGAACACGAAGCCGGTCGCGAGTTCATCGGCGAGATTTTCAAGCGACGCGTCCACAACCGTATCGGCCAGGCCGCCCACGCAATGAACGAGCGGCAACGATCCATACGCGAGCGCGTAAAGCTGCGTGAGCCCGCAAGGTTCGAAGCGCGACGGCACCATCACGACGTCGCTGCCCGCGATGATCGAATGAGACAACGTTTCGTCGAAACCGAGTTCCACGGCGACCGCCCGGGGATTCGCCGCGGCGGCGTTCTTGAGGCCGTTTTCGAGCGCCGGATCGCCGGTGCCGAGCACGACCAGTTGTCCGCCGCGCTGGACAATATCGGGAATGGCCGAGAGCAGCAGATCAATGCCCTTCTGCTCTGTCAAACGGCTCACCACGCCGAATACCAGCGCGCCCGGTTCGCGCGCAAGACCCATGCGTTCCTGCAGCGCGGCCTTGCATTTGTCCTTGCCCGCGAATTTGCCGATGGAATATTGCGCATTGATGGCCGTATCGGTGGCGGGATTCCACACCGTCTTGTCGACGCCATTGAGAATGCCGCTGATGTCGTGCGTGCGCGTGCGCAAGAGGCCATCAAGACCCGCGCCCTGCGCATGCGTCTGGATCTCGCGGGCGTAGGTCGGGCTGACTGTCGTGATGCGATCGGAGTAGAAAAGCCCCGCCTTCAGAAACGAAATATGGCCGTAGAACTCAGCGCCATTGATCGAGAAAAAATCCGCCGGCAACTGCAGCACGCCAAATCCCGCCGCCGGGAAAACACCCTGATACGCCAGGTTATGAACCGTTATGACGCACGGTATGCGCGGCACGCCCGTCTGGCGCTCCCAGGCTCGCAGATAGGCCGGTGCAAGGCCCGCATGCCAGTCGTGCGCGTGCAGTACGTGCGGCTTCCATGCTGGATCGGCGCCATTCGCAACGCGCGCCGCCGCCCAGCCGAGCAGTGCAAAGCGCCGGTCGCTGTCCGCGTATTGAGTGTGTGAAGCGTCCAGATAAGGATTGCCCGGCCGGTCGTAAAAGGCATCGGCCCGAATGATATAAACCACGACCGAATGCGCCGCCAGCACGCCGCGCTCGAGCCTGACATTCCCCAGGCCGAACGCCGGTCCGAGATCCGCCACATGCTCGATCTGCGTCAGCCCGGCCACAACAGACGGAAACGCCGGCAGGATCACACGGGCGTCCGTGCCCAGTTGCATCTGGGCCGGCGGCAACGCGCCTACGACATCTGCGAGGCCGCCGGTTTTCAAAAGCGGATACATTTCCGCTGCAACGTGCAGCACGCATACGGTCATCGGTTCCCCATTGGCTGGTTGCGCTGGTTTGGACTCACCGCGTTTTTTGCACGCGGCGGGCGCGCATTGAGCACGCAGTCTTGTGGATTATGACTGCTTTGCTTGTCCGAGACGTGTCAACGCCTCTTGCGTCACCAGCACCACTCCGCTTTCCGTCCTGTAGAACCGCTCCGCGTCATATTGCGGATCTTCGCCGATCACCAGTCCTTCCGGCAGCGTGCAACCCCGGTCGATCACCACCTTCTTGAGCCGGCAACTCGGACCGACCGTGACCTGCGGCAACAGTACTGCCTCGTTGATATGACAGAACGAATTCACCCGCACCGCCGATGAAAACACCGACCGCGACACCTGCGAACCCGCGATCACGCAGCCGCCGCACACCAGCAAATTATTGATTGCGCCCTGCTGCCCGTGCAGGTCGCGCACGAACTTGCCTGGCGGCAACTGTTCCTGGTTGGTCCAGATCGGCCAGCGGCGGTCGTAGAGATCGAGCGCTGGAATTGTCGATGCCAGATCCAGGTTCGCCGCCCAGTACGCATCGACGGTACCGACATCGCGCCAGTACGGCGGTGCATTGGGATCCGTTTCGGATGTCACGCACGACATGCCGAACGGATGCGCGATCGCCCGGCCGCTCGTCACCACGCGCGGAAGAATATCCTTGCCGAAGTCGTGATCCGTCTCGGATGTCTGGATGTTTTCCTCAAGCAACTGGTACAGATATTTCGCGCTGAACACGTAGATGCCCATGCTTGCGAGCGCAATGTCGGGCTTGCCGGGCATCGGCGGCGGATCTTCCGGCTTTTCCAGGAAGGCGGTGACGCGGCGCTGCGCATCGACGTGCATCACCCCAAACGCGGTGGCCTCCATGCGCGGCACCTCGATGCAGCCCACCGTGCAATCCGCGCCGCTCTCCACATGGTCGAGCACCATGCGCGTGTAGTCCTGCTTGTAGATGTGATCGCCCGCCAGCACGACGATATATTCCGGGCCGATGGAACGGATGATGTCGAGGTTCTGAAACACGGCGTCCGCCGTGCCGCGATACCAGCTTGCATCTATGCGCTGCTGCGCCGGCCAGATATCGATGAACTCGTTGAATTCGCCGCGCAGGAATCCCCAGCCGCGCTGCAGATGGCGCAAGAGCGAATGCGCCTTGTATTGCGTGACGACGGCGATGCGCCGGATCCCTGAATTCAGGCAGTTCGACAACGCAAAGTCGATGATCCTGTATTTGCCGCCAAAGTGCACGGCCGGTTTGACGCGTTTGTTCGTGAGTGCGCCGAGGCGCGTACCGCGGCCGCCCGCAAGGACAATGGCCAGCGTGTTCTTCTGCAGATCCGTGTGACTTTGCGACAACGTCTCTCTGTTCAGCGTCTCCATCTTGACCTCCTCTTTTACGGCCTGTCACGGCCTGTTTCTGATCTGATCCGGCTACCGGCCCCGCGTATGGATGGCGAACGCATCGGGCGGTTTCAAGCGACGAGTTCGATTTTCTCCAGAGGATTTAAATAAACCTGAAACATGGCATGTGAGAACGATTCTGCTGCAAAGGTGAACAGTTCGCACCTGCTTTTCAGCGTTGGGTAGAAGAAGATCTATTTGACGGCGGATAAAGCCGGCAAGACGCTACAAACCGTTCGATAATCCAAATGAATTTTCCGGAGGACGCAATCATTGTGCCAATCGATGTAAAAAACCATCGCACCGCACGCGCGGTCGCCTGGCACGTGTCTCGGAAATGCAAAAACTTCTTTGTCCCTGCGTCGTAAGCCGTGGGCCACGGCACAATAATGTCTGGCGTGGCGCCGGGTTCTAATCTCAACGTGCCGCGCCCGACTTGCCATTGCGGCCCCTGACGAAAAAAACCATCATGAACAACGTCCTCAGTATTCAGTCGCACGTCGTCTTCGGCCACGCCGGAAACAGCGCAGCGGTCTTTCCCATGCGCCGCATGGGCGTCAACGTCTGGCCGCTCAATACCGTGCAGTTTTCCAATCACACGCAATATGGGCGCTGGACCGGCAGCGCCGTCGACGCCAGCGAACTCATACGCGTGATCGAAGGCGTCGGCGCTATCGGCGTGCTGTCGCGATGCAACGCCGTGCTGTCCGGTTATCTGGGCGCGCCCGAGCAGGCCGCGGCGGTGGTCGAGATCGTCAGGATGGTCAAGGCCGTGAATCCGAAAGCGCTCTATTTCTGCGATCCGGTCATGGGCGCGGCGAGCGGTTGTATCGTGGAGCCGGGGATTCAGGAATACCTCGTCACCACCATGCCGGAAATCTCGGACGCCATGACGCCGAATCACATCGAGTTGCAGAAGCTCACCGGGCGCACGATAGAAACGGTGGAAGAAGCAATCGAAGCGTGCCGCGAGGTCATTGCGCGCGGTCCAAAGATCGTCCTGGTCAAGCATTTGATCGACAGGAACAGTCGCGCCGATGCGTTCAACATGCTCGCTGTAACGGAAAACCAGGCATGGTTTGCACAGCGCCCGCTCTATCCATTCGCGCGCCAGCCGGTCGGCGTGGGCGATCTCACCAGCGCGGTGTTCCTCGCGCGCACGCTGCTGGGCGACTCGGTTCGCGAAGCGCTGGAGCATACGCTTGCCGCGGTGAATGCCGTCGTGAAAACAACCTACGAAGCCGGCCGCTACGAACTGGAAATCGTCGCGGCGCAAGACGAAATCGCGCACCCGACAGAATCGTTCCCGGCGCTGGCCATGCACGTGGAGTGAAGCTCCGCGCGGTTTGACGGGCGGGACCGGCGCTTGCTTGGTGCCATGACGTCGCCGGCTTCGGCCGGCCCCACAGACGTGCATCGCGGACCAACCCGCTTAGCATCGAATCAGGGAACGCCATGAATCAAGCACTCCACGGTCAGGTCGCGCTCGTTACGGGCGGCAGCTCCGGTATCGGCTACGGCGTAGCGCTCGCGCTCGCCGAAGCTGGCGCGAGCGTCGCCATCAACTATCATTCCCACGGCGAGGAGGCCGAAGACCTTGCCGGCAAGATAGAACAGGTTGGCGGTCAAGCCATCGCGATCAAGGCCGACGTCTCCGACGAAGCCGACATCGACGCAATGTTCGACTCGCTCATCCAGCACTTTGGCACGGTGGATATCGTCGTCGCCAACTCCGGTTTGCAGAAGGACGCGAAGTTCACCGACATGACGCTCGCGGACTGGAACGCCGTCATGAACGTCAACCTGACCGGCCAGTTCATGACCGCGCAGCGCGCCGTGCGCGAATTCCTGCGCCGCGGTCCGCGGCCGGTGTCGAAGGCATTGGGCAAGATCATCTGCATGAGTTCAGTGCACGAGATCATTCCCTGGGCCGGACACGTGAACTACGCGGCGTCGAAGGGCGGCATCCAGATGATGATGAAATCGCTCGCGCAGGAAGTCGCGCCGCACAGGATCCGCGTGAATTCCATCGCGCCGGGCGCGATCAAGACGCCGATCAACAAGGCGGCCTGGGACAATCCCGAGGCGCTCGAAAAGTTGCTGAAACTCGTGCCCTACGGCCGCATTGGCGAAGCCGAGGACATCGGCCACGCGGCTGTCTGGCTCGCCTCCGACGATAGCGACTACGTGACTGGCACCACGCTTTTCGTGGACGGCGGCATGACCTTGTATCCGGGGTTCGCCGACAATGGCTGATCAGCGCGCGCAGGATCCTCACGACGACACCCCCGCGAAAACCGGCCCGGCAACGCCGCACGGCATTCCGATTGATGCGCACGGCCTGATCGGCAACATGCGCACGACCGCGCTGGTGTCGACCGAGGGCGCGATCGACTTCATGTGTTTTCCGCGTATCGATTCGCCGACGGTCTTTGGCGCGCTCCTCGACGCCAAACGCGGCGGCGCATTCAGCATTGCGCCAACCTTCGACATTGCGCGCACCAAGCAGATGTATTTGCCCGAGACCA
Organism: Caballeronia sordidicola; assembly: GCF_001544455.2. Classification (GTDB taxonomy): domain Bacteria; phylum Pseudomonadota; class Gammaproteobacteria; order Burkholderiales; family Burkholderiaceae; genus Caballeronia; species Caballeronia sordidicola. Next base: position 562,012 of record NZ_FCOC02000003.1, on the reverse strand, counting down.
ACGTGCTGCTGACGCGGTTCATGTCGGGAGATGCGGTGTGCGAGATCGTCGACTTCATGCCTGTATCGAAAGAGGATGAGGACGAGAAAAGCGGGTCGAACTGCGTTGTTCGCGTGGTCCGCGCCAAATACGGCGACATGTCGGTGCGCCTTGAATGCGCGCCGCGCTTCGACTATGCGCGCGGCAGCCACGAAACCACGCAACTCGACGAGAAGACGGTCCGTTTCGCACCCTCGGGCCAGGACGAAGCACTGACACTCGACTCCACGATACCGCTTAGCCTCGACAACAACGACGCTGTCGCGCACTTCGACCTGAAAGAAGGCGAGACCGCCTGCTTCATTTTCGGCGCGGAATCGGAACCCGCCCGCAGCGACATTCCATGCAAGGGCGCGCTTGCAGATACCATCGATTTCTGGCGCGCGTGGTCGGCGAAGTCGACTTATCGCGGGCGTTATCGTGAAGTCGTGATGCGCTCCGCGTTGCTGCTCAAGTTGCTCAGTTCGCGCGAGACGGGCGCAATCGCCGCCGCGCCCACGTTCGGCATGCCGGAGACTCCGGACGGCGGCCGTCGCTGGGATTACAGGTACACGTGGATTCGTGACGCCGCGTTTTCCGTCTATGCGCTGCTGCGCTTGGGCTATATCGGCGAGGCGCGCGACTTCAAGAACTGGATTGCCGAGCGCAACAAGCAATGCGATTCGGACGGCTCCTTCAACGTCATGTACGCCGTGGATGGCAACGAGCCGCCCGACGAAGAGCCGCTCGATACGCTCTACGGCAGCGGTACGGAGCCGCCGTTGATCGGCAACGGCGCGCGCGACCAAACTCAGCTCGACGTGTATGGCGCGCTGCTCGACGCCGTTTATCTCTACAACAAATATGGCGAGGCCATTTCCTACGATGGCTGGCAGCACGTCACGCGCACCGTCGATTTCGTCTCGAAGAACTGGGACAGGGCGGACCAGGGCATCTGGGAATTCCGCAATGGCAGCCGTCCGCTGCTGCATTCCAGACTGATGTGCTGGGTCGCGCTAGACCGCGCGATCCGTCTTGCGCAGAAGCGCTCGTTGCCAGCGCCCTTCCCGGAATGGAATGCGGTGCGCGACGCCATTCACGCGGACATCTACACGCGTTTCTGGAACGACGAGATCAAGAGTTTCGTGCAGACGCCCGATTCCAGAACACTCGATGCATCCACGCTGATGATGCCCCTCGTGCGGTTTATCGGCCCAAAGGATCCGCGCTGGCTTTCCACGCTCGATGCCATCGGCGAGGGACTGGGTGTCGATCCGCTGATCTTTCGCTACACACGCGGCGATTCGCTCGACGGGCTTCCTGGCGAAGAAGGCGGTTTCAGCGCGTGCTCGTTCTGGTACGCGGAAGCGCTCGCGCGGGCCGGGCGCGTGGACGAAGGCCGCCTCGTGTTCGAGAAAATGCTGGCCTACGCGAACCATGTGGGGCTTTATTCGGAAGAAGTGGCCATCAGCGGAGAAGCGCTTGGCAACTTCCCGCAGGCGCTCACGCATCTGGCTTTGATCAGCGCTGCGTTCCAGCTCGATCGCAGCCTTGACGGCGTGCATCCGCAATGGTCGTAAAACTCAAAGGGTAGTGATGAAGCAGATCAAGGTGGACGTCGCCGTCATTGGCGCGGGAACGGCGGGCATGGCGGCGTATCGCGCGGCGCGCAGCGCGGGCAAGGAAACTGTGCTCATCGAAGGCGCCGAGTTCGGCACGACATGCGCGCGCGTGGGCTGCATGCCGTCGAAGCTGCTGCTGGCAGCGGCGAACGGGTTGCACGACGCAAAGGCACAAGCCGCTCGCGGCATTGAAGGCACGCATGATCTCGAGGCCAACAACGAGCACGTGCTCGCTTATGTACGCAGCGAACGCGATCATTTCGTCAAAGGCGTGCTGGAGGAAATCGCTTCGTTCGCCCCGGAGACCGTGATTCGCGGGTACGCACGTTTCGAGTCGCGCAACGTGCTGATCGTGGATGATTCATTGCGCATCGAAGCTGCGAGCGTGGTGATTGCGACCGGCTCGGCATCCGTCATCCCCGATGATTTCGAGGTCTTCGGCGACCGGCTGATCACAAGCGACGACGTCTTCGATCTGAAGACCTTGCCCAAGCGTTGCGCGGTGTTCGGCGCTGGCCCTATTGCGCTTGAAATGGGTCAGGCGTTCGCGCGGCTTGGCGTGGATGTATTCATGTTCAGCCAGAAAAACCAGGTTGGCGCGCTCACCGATACCCCCGTGCGCGAAGCGCTGGTTGCAGCGTTGCAGGACGACTTCTATCTCGACCCCGACGCGACCATCCACGAAAAATCGATGCAGGACGGCGAGCCTGTCATACGCTTCAAATCGCTCGATGGCAGCGACCGCACCGAGCGTTTCGATCTCGTGCTTGTCGCCACCGGCAGGAAGCCCACGCTCAGCGGTTTGCGGCTTGAAAACACAGGCATCGAGCTTGATAACAAGGGCGTTCCTGTCTTCAACGAGCAATCGATGCAATGTGGCGACAGCAGTATTTTTATTGCGGGCGATTGTGACGGTACGCGTCCTTTTCTCTCCGATGCCGCCGACGAAGGCAAGCTCGCGGGCGACAACGCCGCCAACTTCCCCAATGTGCAGGCAATCAAGCGCAAAGTACCGTTCTCGCTCGTGTTCTGCGAACCGCAAGTGGCGATTGTCGGCGCGTCTTATGACGACCTCGAAAAACAGATGACGGTGACTGGCAGCGTTTCATTTGAAACGCAGGGGCGCAGCCGGGTGCTGAGGCAAAACCGCGGCTTGCTTCACGTCTATGCGCACGCGAAAACCGGCAAGCTGCTCGGCGCGCAAGGTTGCGGGCCCGCAGTCGAACATCTCGGTCATTTGCTGGCGTGGGCGCTGCAACTGGAACTCAGCGTGGAAGACATGCTGAAGTTGCCGTACTACCACCCGGTCATTGAAGAAGGTTTGCGCACAGCGCTGAAAGAAGCGAACAAGAAGTGCTTTGAAGAACGCGCGGAGCAGGCGCCGGAACTGGCAAGCGCAGTAGGCTGTTAAGTCTTTAAAGGTTATGGCATGACAAGAGAAAGCCCGCTTGAACTTGACGTTCAAACGGGCTTTTCATTGCTGCGAGAACTGGAGGCGCTTAACGCCCGGTAAAGCATTTACATTCCGTATTGCAACGCAAGATCGAAGCCAAGCACGACCATCGAACAGAAAATGCCGAGCAGCAGATTCGCTGCGCGATGCGCCACGTCATGATGTTTCGTGAGCATGGCGGCGGCCATGAAAGCAATTTCCACCACGACCTGCATCAGGAAAACGGCTAGCATGAGCGCGAACTCATAACTCATTGCGCTAAAGTCCGTGAAGTTGAATCCACGAACTGCAACCCATGAACCGACACGCCATAACTCATACACCAGCAATACCAACGGGAACAGATAACTGAACACGTACGTCGGCACCGTGGCGTGCCGCAATTCCATATGAAAATGACGAGTTGTTTGCATCTGGCTCTCCTTGATCCCGGCTTGCCGACAGCATGACTGCTGGCCTGGGTTAAACCTATCAGTATTCCAAAGCGGCTTCGCTGACTTCGTCATTTGCTTACTAATTAGGACGAGGACACGAACGTCGTGCTTTGAGAATAGGCCAAAATCAGAAGAAGCGAATCATCGTATTCCCCATGTCCTTGGTGTATATGGCTCAAACATGCGCCATGCTGCAATGCAGCTTAATAAAGCACCTATAGACGTATTTTCATTGGTACGTTTTATTCAGGCATCCTCGTTACTGTACAGCTTGATGATCGCTGAAAAGTCGAGGCCGCCAAGACCTTGCATGCTCATGGATTGATAGAGTTGCTGAGCAAGCGCACCCAGCAGGATCGGCTGTTTTACCTGACGCGCTGCATCAACCGCCAGCCCGAGATCCTTGAGCATCAGATCCGCCCCAAAACCGCCGGTATAGCCACGCGACGACGGCGCGTTAGGCAGCACGTTGGGATAGGGATTACACGTATCCGCGCTCCAGCAGCGTCCGGTCGACGTGTTGATGATTCCAGCAAGCTTGTTCGGATCAATGCCAAGTGACGTTCCCAGCTTCATGGCTTCCGCTACGCCGATCATCGAAATGCCGAGCAGCAGGTTATTGCAGATTTTCGCTATCTGGCCCGTGCCCGTTTCGCCGCACTGCACCATGTTCTTGCCCATGCTCGCGAGCACCGGTCTGAGCGTCTCGAACAAAACGGTCTCGGCGCCGACCATGAACGTCAGCGTGCCCGCCTGGGCGCCGCCCGTGCCGCCTGATACGGGCGCATCGGCGAACGGGTTGCCTTGTTTCGCCGCGCTTTCTCCGATCAGGCGCGCGGTAGCCGGGTCGATCGTGCTGCTGTCCACCAGCGGCACGCCGGGCCGCACGCCCGCAAGCACGCCGTCGTCGTTCAGATAGACCGCCCTGACGTGCGCGGCGGCGGGCAGCATGGTAATCACCACCTCGCTCTCGCGGGCCGCTTCACGGGGCGATACAGCGGTCCGCGCGCCTGCGTCGACCGCCGCCTGCAGCGCCGGCTTCGATACATCGAACACCGTCAGCGAGTGTCCCGCCTTCAGCAAGTTGGCGGCCATGGGACCGCCCATGTTGCCCAGCCCGATAAAGCCGATTTCCATGACGTATCTCCTGTTTATAGTTTTGTGCGGAAAAGGCCTAGCGTAGCGAAATAGTCGTGTTCACGCCGTCGTTGACCGTGGCGTCGTCAAACCAGCGCGACGTGACCGTTTTCGTTTGCGTGTAGAACTGCACGACCTGCTTGCCGTAAGGACCGAGATCGCCGAGCTTGGATCCGCGCGAGCCCGTGAAGCTGAAATACGGCACGGGAACCGGAATCGGAATGTTGATGCCCACCTGGCCCACGTCGATCTCACTCTGGAACTTGCGCGCCGCCGCGCCGCTTTGCGTGAAGAGACCCACGCCGTTGCCCATCGGATTGCGGTTGACCAGCGCGATGGCGTCATCGAGCGTAGCCGTTTCCAGCACGCAGATCACCGGGCCGAAGATCTCCTGTCTGTAGATGGTCATGTCGGTCGTGACATCGGAGAAAATCGTCGGGCCGATGAAGTTGCCTTGCTCATAACCCTTCACTTCCACGCCGCGGCCATCGAGGGACAACGTCGCGCCTTCGCCCACGCCTGTTTCTATAAGACCGAGAATGCGCTCCTTCGCAGCGCGCGAAACGACCGGTCCAACATCCGTGTTCGCTTCAGTGCCGCCATTCACCGAGAGGCCGCGCGCACGCTCCACCAGTTCCGGCAACCAGTCCTTCGACGCCCCGACGAACACCACCACCGACGTCGCCATGCAGCGCTGCCCGGCCGCGCCAAAGCCTGCGCCGGCGAGCGCGTTCAGCGTCTGCTCCTTGTTTGCATCGGGCAACACGACGGCGTGATTCTTCGCGCCCATCATGGCCTGCACGCGCTTGCCGTGCTGGCTGCCAAGGTTGTACACGTGTGTGCCCACATGTGTCGATCCAACGAACGAGATCGCCTTGATGTCGGGATGCGTGCAGATGGCGTCGACCACGTCCTTGCCGCCGTGCACCACGTTCAGCACGCCCGCGGGCACGCCCGCTTCAAGCGCAAGCTCGACGAGTTCCATGGTCGACAAAGGATCCTGCTCCGATGGCTTCAGCACGAATGTATTGCCGCACACGATCGCCATGGGGAACATCCAGAGCGGAATCATGGCGGGGAAGTTGAACGGCGTGATGCCGGCGCATACGCCGACAGGCTGGCGCAACGTGTACGTGTCCACGCCGCCCGCGACGTTCTCCGAGAATTCTCCTTGCTGCAACGTACCGATGGAACATGCATGCTCAACAACTTCGAGCCCGCGAAAGATATCGCCCTCGGCGTCGGCAAGCGTCTTGCCTTGCTCGGCCGTCAGCGTCTGCGCAATGCGCTTCATGTTCTGGCGCACGAGGTCCTGGAATTTCAGCATCACGCGCATGCGCACGCCGAGCGAGGTCAGACGCCACGTCTTGAATGCATTGGCTGCTGACGCCACGGCGGCATCCACTTCGTCTTTCGTCGCGAACGGCACGCGCCCGACGAGTTCTTGCGTCGCCGGATTCACGATGTCGCGCCACTCCTGCGTATTCGATTCCACGAACTTGCCATCGACCAACAATTTGGCGGTGCGTACAGCGATGGATTGTTCGGCGAGCGCCGGGCGCTCAGCAGCAGTATTCATGAGGGAGTCTCCTTGGGAACGGGCATGAAAACGCGAGACGCGGACCTGAGCGGACAAATGCGTATCCGGGCAGATCGCTCAAGGTGGATGCCGTCTCCGTTTTGTTTGTCGTCGGCTCGCGCGGTGAATCCACCGAGCCGATATCGTTCAGTATAGTTATGCAAATCTCTACGAAGTATCGATAGAAATACCCATCCATCATGCAAAAAAACGCGGGCGCAGGCGTGCAAAACCTCAATAACCTGAACTGGGACGACCTGCGATATTTCCTTGAAGTCGCCCGGACCCAGCGTGCGAGCGGCGCGGCCAAGCGCCTGGGCGTGGACTACACAACTGTCGCGCGTCGCGTGCGGGCATTGGAAGACGCGCTAGGCACCCTACTCTTCGATAAATCCCGCAGCGGCGGCTTCATCCTGACCGCCGAAGGCCAGCGTCTTGTTGCCTACGTCGATGCCATGGAAACCACGGTCCAGTCCGCGACGGAACACATCGCCAATTCCGGGCACGCATTGTCCGGCCACGTGCGCGTGGGATCGACCGAGGGCTTCGGCTGCTTTTTCCTCGCGCCGCAACTCGCACGTTTCCAGGACACGCACAGGCAGATTTCCATCGACTTGCTGCCGGTGCCGCACTTCGTGAGCTTGTCCAAGCGCGAAGCCGATATAGCGGTAACGCTCGAACGCCCCGAACACGGTCAGACCGTCTACACGAAACTCTGCGACTACCGGCTGCGCCTCTACGCCACGCGCGAGTATCTCGAACAGCACGAGCCCGTGCGCTGCGTTGAAGATCTCAGGACGCATCGCTTCGCAAGCTACATCGACGACCTCGCGTTCAGCTACGAGTTGCTCTACCTCGATCGCGCAGTTCCGGGCGCCGTTTCCAACTGGCGCAGCACGAGCGTGATCGCGCAATATCACGCCGCGCTGCAGGGTCGCGCGCTCGCCATCCTGCCGTGTTTCATGGCGGCGCAAGACCCGCGTCTCGAAGCCGTGCTCGCCGATGACATCGTCGTCACCCGCGCGTTTTATCTCTCCTGCCGCGAGGATTTGCGCAAATTGAAACGCATCACGGCAGTGTGGAATTTCCTGCGCACGGTGGCCGAATTGAACCGGCCGCTCCTAATGGGCGAGGCCTGCGAGATGCTGTGGAGCGAAACAGCGCGGCCCTGAATTTCGCGTTTGTTCAGCAACCCTTATATATGAGATACGCATTCGAATAACTGGCGCATAATCGTCCGCCCATAAGGCCTCTCGCCGTAGCCCCGCTGCGGCGTTTTCACATGGACGTGACTTTCATTTATCTCAATTTCAACACTCGAATACGCGCCAGTATTTTTGTTTCGATGAACGTCGTCTTGTCTTCGCGCGTCGCGCGCCGGATGCACTGATGGCTTTCGTCATCTGGTCGCGCCGGACCGTGTCGCATCAGCGCGTGCGGTTTGTCGAGGCGCGCACGGTTCGTACAATGGTGATCGTCGCAGTCGTCGCGATGATCCTGGCCGCGCTCGCGCTCGGAATTGCAATTGGCGCAGCAATGGGCAACACGCACGGCGCCGAGGAAAAAGCGCAGGCCGAGCGCCGTTCGTACGAGATCGACGAACTCGGCAAGATCAGCGCAACGCTCACGCATCTCGAGCCGCGAGTGGGTCAGCTCGTCACGCAAGTCAACGAACTTCAGGACTTCGAAGTACAGCTGAAGGCTTCGCGCCGCGCAGCCGATCGTCCCGACATTCATATCGTGCCGCCGCTGCCAGAGAATGACGACGAACTGCCGCTCGACAGCGCGGGCGGACCGGCGCTGGCGCCACGGCTCGCGCCTGGGAACAGCGCAGCGAGCAGCCATCCGAACGTGTCGGAACCCGCGTCGGAACCCGCGCCGAAACCCGCGCCGGCGAGCACGGCCGAGGGCGGACCCGCGCTGCCCGCACGGCTCTGCGACGCCCAGCGCGCCGCGCAAACCGGCTCGGCGCCCCAACGCTTGCGCCGCACGCAAAGCGCGCTCGATTGCCTCGACGCCACGCTCGGCAAGCTCGATGACGTGGTGCTCGCACACTATGCGTCCTACATGGCGTTTCCCGGACGGCAGCCCGCGCCGGGCGCGCGTTTCGGCTCGCCGTTCGGCAATCGCATCGACCCGTTCAACCAGCATCTGAGCTTTCATCCGGGGATGGATCTGGTCGCACCGGCCGGCACACCCATTTATGCAAGCGCGGGAGGCCGCGTGATCCTGGCGGGACCGCACGGCGGTTATGGCAATGCCATCGACATCCAGCACAGCACCGGCGTGGTCACGCGCTACGGACATACGTCGAAGATATTCGTTGCTGTCGGCGACCTTGTCATGCCCGGACAGAAGATCGGCGAGATTGGTTCGACCGGACGCTCGACCGGACCGCACCTGCATTTCGAAGTGATCATCGACGGCACACAGGTCAATCCCAAGCACTATCTCGCGCTTTTCAAGCCGAATCCCCATGCCGCAAGCTGACAAACACCGGGCGACACATCGCCTGACCCGCCGCACGTATTCCTTGACCTCGCGCCGCGGTCCAAGCTGGCCCGCGATCATGCTGGGTCTTCTCGCCGCGGCCTGCGCCGCCGCCGCGCTCGCCGCTGCAGGCTTTGCGCTCGTCACGTCGCGTGACAACAGCAAAAAGGCCGACGCGCTGTGCGCGCCGCCCATTTCAGAGCGCGAGATCCGCGAACAGCTCGCGAAGGCGCGCATCGCGCTCGACCACGAGGTGGCGACGCGGCTCGTCTTGCAGCAGCAGGCATCGGAAAGTGCGGCCGAGATCCACCAGATGCGCACTGATCTCGCGTTCGTCAAACGCCAGCGGGACAAATCCAACTAACCGGCCAGGCCAGCCGGGACATCTCAGCGCTGGCCTCGCGCCTTGCTCGAGGCCAGTATCGAAATTGCAATCCAGACCAGAAAGGGATCATCCATGTTCAAGAAAAAACCTACCGGCGTGAGCCAAGCCAAGCTGGCCACGCTGATCGCCCACGATGTCCAGATAGCGGGCGATCTCGAATTCAGCGACGGGCTGCGCATGGACGGCCACGTAAAAGGCAATGTGACCGGCCGTCCAGGCGAGCAGACATTGCTGGTGGTCAGCGACCAGGGGTCGATCACCGGCAACGTCACCGCCTACGATATCGTGATCAATGGAACCATTACCGGCGATGTGACGGTGGAGCACTTCGTGGAGTTGCAATCGAATGCGCACGTGAACGGCAATATTTATTACCAGCAACTGCGCATGGACGTGGGCGCGTCGGTGGAAGGCAAACTTACGAAGCGCGACAACACGCTGGCGCCTGTCGAGATGCCCCGGCTGAGTTCCGAAATAACACCGGATTACACGAACAACTAGGCAGCAAGGACCGGTTCTGTCAGGAGGCCGGCATATGTGTGCCGCCCCCTTGCTGTGCGTCCATGCCCAGGACGCATTCGCAAATCCGCTAAGATTCACGGAAGTTCCGGCAAACGGCCGCGTTGCGCGTTGAGTATTCGCGCACGTGCGGCGCGTGCCGGTGTCGCTACCGTGTAAGAAGGGCAGACTACATGCTGGTCAATTGCGCGGCCTATCAAGACGGCCGCAAGCTCGCCGACGTCGCCATCGACGATATTTCCGCATATAGGGATGTCCCTGAGTGCTTCGTGTGGGTTGCGCTAAAAGATCCGGGCCCCGGCGAACTCGCGCACATGACGCACCAGTTCGGGCTGCACGAACTCGCGGTGGAAGATGCCCAGCACGGCCATCAGCGGCCGAAAATCGAGGAATATACGGACTCGCTTTTCTGCGTGCTCCACACGGTCGAGCTCGATGGCGAGAATGAACTCGAGGTAGGCGAGATCAACGTGTTCGTGGGCGATAACTACGTGCTGTCGGTGCGCAACCGGACCAGCCAAGGTTTCCAGGAAGTGCGCAAGCGCTGCGAGCGGGAACCTCATCTGCTCAAGCACGGGCCTGCATTCGTGATGTACGCGCTGATCGACAATGTGGTCGATCGCTATTTCCCCATTCTCGAAGCGCTCGGCGCGGAACTCGATGAACTCGAGGAGCGGATTTTTGAGCGCAATGGCTCGGCGGCCTCAAGGGTGATCATCGAAGACCTGTATTCGCTGAAACGCCGTCTCATCTTGCTTCAGCATCACACCGCGCCGCTGCTGGAAGCGGTCAGCAAACTCTACGGCGGCCGCGCGCCGGGCGTCTGCAGCGGCATGCAGGATTATTTCCGCGACGTCTACGACCATTTGCAGCGCATCGTGAAGACTATAGAGGGCCGCCGCGAAATGGTCGTCACCGCGATCCAGGTCAACCTGGGCCTGATTTCGCTGGCGGAAAGCGAAGTCACGAAGCGTCTAGGCTCGTTTGCAGCGCTTTTTGCCGTGCCGACCATGATTGCCGGCATTTACGGCATGAATTTTCACAAGATTCCGGAACTGGACTGGGCGTATGGCTACCCGGCGTGTATAGCCGTGATGCTGCTGGTGGACGTCTTCCTTTACTGGCGGTTCCGCAAGGCTGGCTGGCTATGACGGTATAATAGTTATTCGATGCCGCTGGAAGGCGGTTGAATGACGTGAAACCGGGGACGGACGAGTTGCTCGGATCTCCGAAAATCACGTCAACAGTGCAGCATCGAGAGGCGGGGCCTCCGGCGACAGCGGAACTTTTTTCTGATTTGCTGTCTAATAATACACAGTGCGCGTCGCGCAACGTGTCCGCCATGGCAGCAGCGATCCACCCGGCATTTCAGCACCGCATCAGGCTGAATGTCATCGCCCCGGCAGTGCAGGCTTAGCGTCAGACGCTGCCCGGCACTCGTCTTCAGAGCCGTTTTCAAAGTTTAAATATCAGCGACGTCGACGGTTGGCGCAGTCCAGGCGTTATATCGTGTATGACTCGGTATGACGCGCGTCACCCCGGCGTTCTTCGACACCTACAGCCCGGCGAGCGGCTGCGCCCCAAGTGCGCCGCGCGCTATTTTTTGCTCGTAACCGCCGATCGACCGCGAGCGCTGAGGCGCCCGGACTGGCCATCGGCGGGTACACGCATCGAATGCACTATTTCGATGCCCGGGCGGGCGCCAACAGGAATTCAAGAACATGAAAGAACTGGTCAAGCCGCTCAAGACGTATAAAGGCTACGAGATTCATCCGCTGATCTACCCGCGCGGAGCACGCCAGGGCGCGGCGGCGGTCCGGGCAGCGGATACCGGTTATGAAGCATCGGTGCGTATCTGCCGCGCACCGCCCGCCGGTGAGGAAGTAACGGGCGAAAGCCGCGTGTTCCGCATCGAGCAGGATGGAAGTTTTGAAAATGGCGGACAGGCTCGACGGGCCTGCTTGTTGCACGCCGAAAAACTGATTGATGGCCAGATCGACGGCCAGACTGTTGCAGATCTGTGACTATCGGCGAATGTTTGTGATTGTCAGGCAATAAAAGGCATCGCGGTTGCGTGCGTGTCTCGCATACAATCGCATCGGACGATGAATTAAGGAGCTTTATATGGCGAAAGAAGAGTTACTCGAGCTGGACGGCATTGTTGACGAAGTGCTTCCCGACAGTCGCTACCGCGTGACGCTGGACAACGGCGTGGTCGTGGGCGCGTATGCATCGGGCCGCATGCGCAAGAACCACATCCGGATTCTTGCCGGGGATCGCGTGACGCTGGAATTGTCTGTGTATGACCTGACGAAAGGCCGGATCAACTTCCGACACAAGGACGAGCGCGCAACCGGCGGCGGTGGACCGCGCCCGCAAATGCGTCGCCGCTAAACCGGACGTCTGCCGAGGCACGCAAACAATGCGGGCCCGGGACTTCGGACAGGAACGCAGCAACGTCGAGAGCCCAGGCTTCGTCGACGCCGCCGCTGGATGCTGTCGGTAAGCATCGCGTGGCGTCGATGGCGCTCTCCCGTTCGCATAAATCGACTTCCCTCGCTGGTCCCACCACGGGTTCACTCACGGACCGCGAGCAATCCGCTTACGCCCATTGCGAAACCGTCTTCGTCGTTTGTTGACGATACAAACGTCGCGCTTTCCTGCACCTGTGCGGACGCCTGGCCCATCACAATCGATACGCCCGCCACATCGAACATGGCGACGTCGTTCTGCATGTCTCCCAGCACCGCGACCTTTTCCAGCGCCACCCCGGCAAGTTGCGCCAGTTCGCGGATGCCCTCGCCTTTGTTCGCGAGCGGATGCGTGATGTCGAGGTAATAGCTTTGCGAGCGCATGGCAATGGCGCGCCCTTTCAGCGTGCCTTGCAATTCGGCTTCCTTGCGTGCGAGCAACGCAGCGTCCTTGGTCGACGCCACGATTTTCTCGACCGATCCCAGGTCTATACCATCGAAACTTTTCACCACCACCGCGTCGTACCCCACGGTCCGGCGCTCGAGCGACACATAGTCCCCGCCGGGATTCGTGATGTACCACGCGTCGTCGATGAACACCCACGCATCTATGCCGTCCCGCGCGAGGCTTTCCAGCGCGGTCTCGGCGGCCTCCCGTGCGAGCCAGTGCGCGTTCATGGTCCGCCAGCCCGTGGGATCGACTAGCTTGCCGCCGTTGAAGGCGGCGAATGGCGTGGTGACTCCGAGCGTTTCGACGATCGAGCGCATGCCCTTTCCCGGCCGGCTGCTCGCCACCGTAAAGCGCACGCCTGCGGCGCTCAGCTTGCGCACCGCCTCTTTCGCGGGGCTGCCAAGGGTTTTATCGGTGTAGAGCAGCGTGCCGTCGCAATCGGTGATCACGAGTTCGATTTTTGACAGCGCATTGAGCGCCCGATCCGGATCGTCGTGCGAGCGGTGGGTGAGCTTGAGACCGGCCGGAGTCATTCGAACGCTCCTGGCGGCAGTTGACGCGTTTCGCGCACCGAGCGCGGATGCCAGAGGCGCGCGCCGCCTTCGATTCCAGCTTCGTTCGACACGACTTTCACGTTGTCCGGCAGATCGAACTTGAGATTGGCCGCATTGCCGCCACCGATCCAGAGACGGTCATAGTTGACAAGCGAACTTAGTATGCCGATGACCTTCTCCACACGGCGATTCCAGCGCTTGTTGCCGGTTTTGTCGCGTGCGGCGTTGCCCAGGTATTCGTCATATGTCTTGTTCTTGTTGACCGGGTGATGCGCGAGTTCCAGATGAGGCATCAGTTCGCCATCGCGGAAAAGCGCGGTGCCGGCTCCCGTGCCAAGCGTCAGAACAAACTCGATACCCTTTCCTTCAATGGCCGCGAGTCCCTGCATTTCGGCGTCGTTGATGATGCGCACTGGCAAATGGTGGCCGAGTTGATCCGAAAGCATTTGCGCGAGCGGCACGTTGCGCCAGCTTTCGTTGCCCAGGTTCGGCGCGGTCAGCACATGGTTGTCGCGCACCACGCCCGGAAAACCAATCGAGATGTGCGTGGCCGGCAGCGGCTGCATCAGCGGTTCGACCAGCTTGACCAGCGTATGAACCAGCAATTCCGGCGGACACGGATGCGGCGTCGCGACCTTCAGGCGCTCGGTCAGCATCTTGCCGTGCGCGTCGATAATGGCGGCCTTCAGGCCCGTTCCGCCCACGTCGATAGCGAGAATACGTTCGGCCAAGGTACGTTTTGCCGGCTTGCTTGCTGCTTTCTTTACTGCTGTCCCCATCAGGGTTCTCCTAGTTCTTGTCGTTGTGATCGGTGTTCTTGGTGTGCTCGTCAACAAGCGGGCGCCATGAGCGGCCGTCGGCTTGCAGCAGCGCATCGGCTTCGTTCGGTCCGGCGCTTCCCGCCGTATAGCCATGAACCGGCAACGGACCGCCTTCGGGATGAAGCACGGGATCGACCGCCGCCCAGCTTGTCTCGATGCTGTCCGCGCGCTGGAACAGCGTTTCATCGCCGAGCATGCAGTCATACAGCAGCGTTTCGTAGCCTACGTTGGGTTTTTCATCGAAGAAATCGCCGTATTTGAACGATGATTTCACGGCCCCGACCTGCATTACCGGACCGGGCACCTTCACGTTGAAATCGAAGGTCGTGCCGTGTTCCGGATCGATGCGTAACGTCAGCACGTTCGGCACCAGCGTATCTACCGGCGTGTCCCGGAACAGCAGGAACGGCACAGCCTTCAATTGCACCGATATCTCCGTGCGCCGCGCCGTCATGCGCTTGCCCGTGCGCAAATAAAACGGCACGCCCGCCCAGCGCCAGTTCTCGACAAACACTCGCGCCGCCGCATACGTCTCGGTCTGGCTGTCGGGCGCGACGTCCGCTTCTTCGCGATAACCGGGAACGCTGTCCGATTTCTCGTATTGACCGAGCACGACATCGCTGGGTTTGAGCGGCTGAATGGCGTCGAAGATCTCGGCTTTCTTGTCGCGGACGGCTTCGGCATCGAAAGAGTTCGGCGGTTCCATGGCGACCATGCCGAGCAACTGGAACAAGTGGTTCGGAACCATGTCGCGAAACGCGCCGGTTTGCTCGTAGAATCCGCCACGCGCTTCCACGCCGATGGTCTCCGCAGCCGTGATTTGGACATGATCGATATATTCGCGCCGGAAGATCGGCTCGAACAGCGCGTTGGCAAAGCGCACGGCAAGAATGCTCTGAACGGTGTCCTTGCCGAGAAAATGGTCGATACGATAAATCTGGTTTTCGCTGGCGAATTTAAGAATGCTCTCGTTCAGATCTTTCGCCGACGCATAGTCATGCCCAAACGGCTTTTCGATCACCACGCGCCGGAACGCATGTTCGTTTTCCTTCAGCAATCCTGCCCGGCCAAGTCGCTCCACAATGGGTTTGAAGAAGCGCGAACTGACCGCGAGATAAAAAATGACATTTCCGCTATCCCCTAAGGTCTGCTTTAGCTTGTTGAATACGTCGTCCGTTTCGAATTCGCCCGCCACGTACTGCAGGCGGTCTGCAACCCACTTCCATGCCTGCTCGTTCAACTGGGCGGTGTGAAAGGCGCCGGCTTTATCGGCGGCGAACTTTTTGAGGGATTCGGTCAACTGGTCACGCCAGGCACTGGTTTCGAGCTCGCCGTGATTGACGCCGATGATCTTCATGTTGTCGTCGAGCAAACCGTCCGACGACAGGTTGTAAAGTGCCGGCATCAAGAGCCGCTTGGTCAGGTCGCCGGCAGCGCCGAAGATCACAAGCGTGCAGGGCGGAGCGGGATGTTTGCCGGGAGATGGCGGGGAGGATGAAGCGGTAGCAAGTGGGGTCGACATAGGGTTCTTTAAAAGAAGAGTTGAACGCACTGCCCATTAGAGACCATGTTAGACGTCCGACAGTTCAAAATCGTGATCAAACGGCGGGCTTACGCCCGCCGCCGTATGCAATATGTAATAAAGGCTGGGCCGTACCGTAGAATGACGGCACCTCGCGGCGGCACGCCCGGCCTCGTTCCCCTATCAGGGCAGGAGCTTCAACACATGACTCAGACACTCTCGACGGCGCAGCTCGCCGCCTATTTCGACCGTATTGGCTATACCGGCCCGCATGAAGCGAGCTCCGGGGTGCTGCACGCGCTGCACCGGCTGCATCCGCAAGCTATTCCGTTTGAAAACATCGACACGCTGCTTGGCGTCACGCCTCGGCTCGATCTCGAGTCGGTGTTCGCCAAGCTGGTGAGCGCGCGGCGCGGCGGATATTGCTATGAACACAACCTGTTGTTCCGGGCTATGCTGGAAACGCTCGGATTCGAGACGACCGGGCTTGCCGCGCGCGTGCTATGGGCCGATCCGGACGCCGTGCCGGCGCGCACGCACATGATGCTGCTCGTGGAAACGCCGGATGAAACGTGGCTTGCCGACGTGGGATTCGGCAGCATGACGCTCACCGCGCCGCTCGTTTTCGATAACGGCCGGGAGCAGGCCACGCCGCACGAGACGTTCCGCCTCGACCTGATCGAGCACGGCGATTTCAAGTTGCAGGTGAAACTCGGCGACACCTGGAAGCCGGTCTACCGTTTCGACCTCGAGCCGCAGTTGGCCGCCGACTACGCCATGGCGAACCACTATGTGTCCACGCTCCCCGAGTCGATCTTCACGGGTCACCTGATCGTCGCGCGTGTGATGCCAGGGCAACGGCAAACGCTGTTCGACCGGACGCTGACGCATCGCGGCGCCGCCGAGGAGCATCGTGAAATCGCAACAGCCGCCGAGTTGCGCCGCGTGCTGAAAGACGGCTTTGGCCTTGCATCGCCGGAGAACGCCGGATTCGAGGACGTGCTTGAACGCCTGGTTGCGCAACCCGCGTCCGCCACGACCTGACTCATCCAACCGACTCGACCGAAGCATGCGTAAAACCGCCAGGCGTGCTCACGAAGCGTATCAAACGCCCGTGAAGAACGCCGTCCTCGAAAGCCGGCTGCCACAGTGGCGCTCCACGCTCGTCGTACTGCTGATGTTCGCCGCGTTTGCGACGCTGGCGGCGCGCGCGCTGTGGGTGCAGGTCGTGAACCAGGACTTTTATATCGGCGAAGGGCAAAAGCGGTATCAGCGCACGCTCGAACTGTCCGCCACGCGCGGGCGCATTGTCGATCGCAACGGCGCGATGCTCGCCGTGAGCCTTGCGACGTATTCAATCTGGGCCACGCCGTCGCGCTTCGATACCGAAACACGCCCGCAGGTCGCGCGGCTTCTCGGCATGCCCGAGAAAGAGCTTGCACGCCGGCTCGGAACGGAGCGTTCGTTCGTCCTGCTCAAACGTCAGGTCGATGCCGACGTGGCAACGCGTATCGCGGAAACGGGGCTCGCGGGCGTCACGCTCGTCGCCGATACCAAGCGCTTTTATCCCGAAGGCGAGTCGGCGGCGCATATCGTCGGATTTACGGACAACGAGGACAAGGGCCAGGAAGGCGTGGAGCTTGCGGCCAACGACCGGCTGACGGGCGAGCATGGTCAGCGCGAAGTGATTCGCGACCGGCTGGGACGCGTTGTGTCCGAGATCGGCGAAACCGAATTGCCGGAGAACGGCGAGACGATCCACCTGACCATCGACCGGCGCATCCAGCAGCTTGCCCACACGCAACTCGCGGCGGCGATTGCAAAGCACAAGGCGCGCGCGGGCAGCGTGGTCGTGCTCGATGCAAAGAACGGCGAAATCCTCGCGCTTGCCAACTATCCGACCTTCGACCCGAACGACCGCTCGCGCCTGACCGGCGAGCAATTGCGCAACCGGGCGCTGACCGACACGTTCGAGCCCGGCTCCGCCATCAAGCCGCTGGTTGCGGCGCTCGCCATCGACATGGGGCAAGTTCGGCCCGAGACCCGTATCGATACCTCGCCGGGCACGTTCAAGCTCGGGCCCAATACCATCCACGACACGTCGAATCACGGCGTCATCACGGTGTCGGAAGCCGTGCAGATGTCGAGCAACATTGCATTGACAAAACTTTCGCTCAGGCTGCCGGCGAAAACGGTGTGGGACAAGTACCGGCAATATGGCATTGGGCAAGCGCCGGAACTGACCTTCCCGGGCGCAGCAACCGGCCGCTTGCGAAGCTATCAGCGCTGGAGGCCGATCGAGCAGGCGACCATGGCGTACGGATACGGCCTGTCGTTGTCGCTGCTGCAGATTGCGCAGGTGTACACCGCTTATGCGGGAACCGGTGAATTGCGCCAGTCCACGCTCGTGCGCGGCCGGGCTGCGCCGGAACCCGTGCAGGTCACCAAGGCCACGACGGCCGCGGCCGTGCGCGACATGCTCGAACTCGCGATGGGCCCCCGTGGCACGGGACGTGCGGCAGCGGTAGAGGGTTATCGCGTGGGCGGCAAGACCGGCACGGCGCGCAAACAGATCGGGGGTACCTATGCCGCGAACAAGTATCGTGCGTCGTTTGTCGGAATGGCGCCCATGAGCGACCCGCAAGTGATCGTCGCCGTGATGATCGATGAACCGTCGGCAGGCTCCTATTACGGCGGAACCGTGGCGGGCCCGGTATTTTCGGGCGTTGTCGGCGGGACCATGCAGCTTCTGGGCGTGCCGCCCGATGCCTGACAAGACCGGACACCCGGGCCGACGCAAACCGTAAGGCCACTGTGATGTAATCGGCATCACGCACTACAGCGTCGCCGTGGCTGAATACTTGAAGGACACCATGAAAAAGATTGCATGCGCTCTCGCGCTTCCCGTATTTTTGCTCCAGGCCTGCGGCCAGTTCCATAACGCCGACGCCGGACAGCCCGAAGTCGAAACCGCCACCAATGCGTCGGTCACGAGCATCGTCCAGTGTCTGACGGACGAAGCCCAGAAACACGATGCGAAGTTCAAGAAAACGCCGATTCCGCAAGGCACCATGCTCGAATTCGGCGACTCGAACGTGATCAAGGTCCGCTTCGATAACGGCGAAACCTCGTATCGCTTTTATCCGGGCGAACGGCACGTATCGAACCTGTGGCTCGAGGGCGCGAGCAAGAAATGCGCGCCGGGAAGCAACGGCGCCGGCTCCTGATGGGTTCGCCTTCCAGACTCACAGGACAGAGACAAATCAAGCAGCGGCCCGGTCATGCGATCCACTAAAGCCATCTATGCCGTGGAGCGGCTCAAGACGCGCTCGGGTAACGCTCAATACGCCGCGGTCAGCCTGAGCGGCGGTCTCTTCTATCTCGTCGACCGGGCGCTGGCTGGCGAGCAGAAACTTTCCTCGCCGCTGCCGCTTGACGATTTCGTCACCTTCGTGAATGCGCTCAAGCCCGAAAAACCCCGGCGCGTGAGCAAGCTCGACCTTGCCATGGACGAGCAGATCAAACGCAGCGGCCGCGCCCGCGCGCCCAAGACCGAGTAATCTTTACGCCGCAACGCCCCGCCCCATACGGCAATTTACCGCGAAAACGTTTGCGCGTTTTATCGATAGAAGCGCCATGTTTCCTTGCGCACCGAGCGGCTTGTTCAATGTGCGATTCCAGACAGTGCGCACGCGCCGCGTTGGGTGAGTATGCATTGACGGTCGCATCAAACCGGGGCCGCCCGACGCGCAGATAAGCACGCGGGCGAAGGGGAAAAAAGCCGGACGACGCACAACGGGCCATGTCATCGGAGAAGTGACAGCGCGCGGCAGTACACCGGCAAAAATGGTGGCACAGATGAAAAGCAAAAACGGTGCAGCATCAGGGGGCCTTAAAACATCGTCGCATGCAGACGCGGAACTTCAGCACATTGAACGCGCAATCGGCCAGTTGCGCGCGATGAGCCAGAAACCCGCAGGCGCGCTTAACGTGGACTATTGGCGCGAACGGCTCGCCGCGGTCAGCGGTGAGCACGTGCTGGTTCCGGCGCAAAGGCGGCGCATCGACGCGCTGAAGAAAGTACTCGATTCATTTTCACAACCGCCTGGCGGTCCCGCTTCGGGGCGCAAAAGGTCGACCAACAGGCTTTGGGCGAAAGCGGCGTGACCGCGCCGCTTTCGCCATCGCGCACGCACGCGCGTTTGTTGTTTATTGTTGGTGTTGTTGGCGTAGTGACGTGACCGCGGGTCTGTCGAGCACCACGCTTATTCAATCTCGGGCGCAATGGCCGCGTGGTTGACGATCGCCACGAGCGAAATCCCGCCGATCATATTGCCGATAAACGTCGGCGCCAGAAAGACCAGCAGGTAGTCGCGAATGCTCGCGGCACCGGTCATGACCGCGTAGGACGTTTCCACTGATCCCGCGATCACGTGCGAGAGCTTGCTCACGGCAACCGTATATGTGATCAGCAGGATAGTCAGGAAACGCGCCGAACGCGCGCTTGGCAAAAGCCACACCATCAATGCGATCAACCATCCGGCGAATATCGCGCGCACGACGGTTACGCCGAAACTCGCGGAAAGCGGTAGCTGCGCCAGTTTTCCGAGCGACTCGACGACATCGTCCGGAAAGACGCCGTGGATCTGCAGGATCGCGGCGAAGATGATCGTTCCGATCAGGTTGAAAGTCAGCACGATTGCCCAGAGGCGGAAGGTCTTCAACAACGTCTTCAGGTCGCGGCGTGTGAGTACCGGCAACACGGCGCTGAGCGTGCTTTCTGTGAACAGCTGCTGGCGCCCGAGAATCACGATCACGAAACCAATCGTGTATCCAAACGATGCCACCAGGTCGCGCCAGGGTTCATCGGGCAATGCGCTCAAAAGCGTGGCCTGCGTGAGAAACGAAAAGCCTATCGATAAACCCGCCGCAAGCGCCGACCATGCAAGCGCGAAAAAAGTGCGGTCCATGGCGGTCTCGCCTTCCTCGCGCACGATCTCGTGGATGACAAGCGCGTGCGGGGAGGAATGCTCGGCGGCTTGTGCTTTTTCGTCGCCGTCGAGGTGCGGAGAATCGGAACCCGCTTTGTCGTTTTGTTCCCGTGCTTCGTGTTCTTGCGGCATCGCATGCTCCGTGCGGCGTTCGCCAGCCATCGGCCAACGGGGCGCCGTCTTGTTTTGCCATGTCCGGATGGACGCGGCCGCTCGCTTTAAAAAGCGGGGTTGCATCGAAGGAGCAGGAAAGATGCCTACTAAACGCTTACAGCTTCCAGAGTAGCCGACCGGCGCTCAGCGGAATAAGAAGATTCTTCACATCGGAACAAGCTTAGCGGGATTGCTTGGTTTGGCGCGCGACGGCCCGACGCTAAGATCGTGGCTCGATCCGTCACCGAATTCCCATGAGTCTTTACATCGACGACGCTCAACGCCGGAAGATCCATCAGCTTCGCGCTTCGTGGCGCTGGCGCAGCGAGTGGCCGACGTGGCTGCTGATCGTGGCTCTGTATTGCGGATGGTTCGGCACGGCGCTCAACGCGCGCTTCCTTGGCCTTCCCATAGCCGCCGGGATTCTCGCCGTGCTGTCCTGCCTTTATCTGTCACTTCAGCACGAGTTGCTGCATGGTCATCCGACACGCTTTCCGCTGATCAACGCGCTGTTCGGCATTGCGCCGCTTGCCGTGTGGTTTCCTTACGCGGTGTATCGCGAATCGCATCTGCGCCATCACGACGACGTTCATCTCACCGATCCCGATCTGGATCCGGAAACCTACTTCGTGTCGGCCGGACGTTGGCGCGAAGCGGGTATCGTGGTGCGCGGCCTGTTGACGTTGCGCAATACCTTCTTCGGACGCCTCTTGCTCGCGCCGCTGTTTTCGATCGCGTCTACCCTTGGGTCGGCGATCGTGGACATTGCGCGCGGGAATGTCCGGATGGCTGGCGCGTGGGCGCTGCATCTGGCGTTGCTCGGCGCGCTCATGACGTGGCTCGACCATTATTGCGGCATCAGCCCTCTTGTTCTTGTGTTCGCGGTCGGATATCCGGCGCTCGCATTGAGCGCGATCCGCTCGTTCCAGGAACATCGCGCAGCCGATAAGATCAGCGAACGCACCGTCATCAACGAAGCCTCGTGGTTCTGGCGCCTGCTGTTCCTGAACAACAATTTCCATTCGGTTCATCATGATTTGCCGGGCGCGCCGTGGTTCGCATTATCGGCGATCTATCATGGCGATCGAGACGCGTATCTGCAGCGCAATGGCGGGTTTGTCGTGCGGGGCTATCGGGAATGGGTGGTCAGGCATGGCGTGAAGCCAGTCGCGCCGGCGTTGCATCCGCTGCACGCGCGCGCGGACCGGATCGCTCTCGCAGAACGCGACGCCGCCAAGGACGCGAAGTCCGGCGTCGCGCAAGCGGTGTAATCACGCATAAACCGCCGGAAAACGAATCCGCATGAACTGGCTCGCGGCTTTACCGATGTACAACGTCACGCCAGCGCTCGCGGCCGACTGGCGCACATTGCTGGACCATGTGCGGCGCCATGTGCGGCCGTGGCTCGAAGCGCGCGGCGACTCGTTCGAAGTCATCCATCCCAGTACCTCGCTGACCGAATTCTGGCTGCGCGGCGATGTCCTCCTCACGCAAACCTGCGGTTATCCATTGATGCACGCGCTCAATGATCGCGTACAACTTGTCGCGACCCCGATTTTTTCCGTCGATGGCTGCGCGAATGGGGATTATCGGAGTGTATTGGTCGCACGCAAGGCGGCGGGCGTGACATCTCTGGAAAGCAGTCGCGGCCTGCGCGCCGCATACAACAGCGACGATTCCAACAGCGGCATGAACCTGCTGCGTCATGCGGTTGCGCCGTTTGCCAATGGCCGTGCGTTCTTTGCGTCGGTGATCGAAACGGGCGGACATCTCGCCTCGCTCGAAGCGCTGCTGGACAATCGCGCCGATATCGCCGCCATCGACTGCATTAGCTTCGCGTTTGTGCAGGAATATCTTCCGGCGCTTGCGAGCGGCGTGGTTACGATCGGCGTGACGGCGGCGTCGCCCGGCTTGCCGCTGATTGCATCGAAAGACGTTCCGCCCGATGGAATCAGCGCAGTGCGAATCGCGCTGGCGAGTGTGATCGAAGAAGATCCTCCACTGGCCAGGCGGCTCAAGCTCGCTGGCTTCGCCCAGCGTCCGCTCGACGATTACTCGGTCATTCTCGACCTCGAAAACGACGCCGCGCAGCGCGGCTATCCCCGCCTCGCCTGACTGCGGTCACGGCAGACTTTCAGGACTTTCGGCACAATCGGCGTTTACCCACGCGTTCACGGCGCGTGTTTCCGGGTCGTAAGCCGAGTCGCCTGCGTTCGGGCATTGCGCATCTTTCGCGCCAAATAACCGGATGCCGACTCGCACGCATGCCCGCACCGCCCCAGCTCGAAGTCATGGAAGCCGCAATGATCCCCTTTTCAGTTCTCGACCTCTCCCCGATTCCCGCCGGATCGACCGCCGCCGACGCCTTTCGCCATTCGCGCGAACTTGCGCAACACGCGGAAAAGCTCGGCTATCTCCGGTTCTGGCTGGCCGAACATCACAACATGACGGGCATCGCGAGCGCCGCGACGTCCGTTGTGATCGGACACGTTGCCGCGGGCACCAGCACGATTCGCGTCGGCTCCGGCGGCGTCATGTTGCCGAACCACGCGCCGCTCGTGATCGCGGAACAGTTCGGCACACTCGCGTCGCTGTTTCCAGGGCGTATCGACCTGGGCCTTGGGCGCGCGCCCGGCACCGACCAGACGACAGCCCGCGCGCTGCGCCGTGACCTGCAGGGCAGCGCGGACAATTTCCCCGATGACGTCGTGGAACTGCAGCGCTTTTTCGCCGAGCCGGTGGAGGGCCAGCGGGTGCGCGCCGTGCCGGGCGCGGGGCTGGAAGTGCCCATCTGGCTGCTGGGTTCGTCGACCTTCAGCGCGCAACTTGCCGCGGCGCTCGGGCTTCCGTTCGCGTTCGCCTCGCATTTCGCGCCAGATTATCTGCTGACCGCATTGCAGGTGTATCGGACGCAATTCCGCCCGTCGAAACAGCTTGATCGTCCTTATGCGATGGTCGGCGTAAACGTCTTCGCCGCCGACACCACGGACGAGGCGGAATTTCTGTTCACATCCTTGCAGCAGCAGTTCATCAACCTGCGGCGCGGCACGCCGGGGCAGTTGCCGCCGCCCGTGAAACAGGTTCCGTGGAACGACGCCGAACGCGCGGGCGTCGACCATTCCCTTGCATGCTCGGTGATCGGAGATCAGCGGGAGGTGGAAGCGGGCCTCGCCTCGCTGATCGAGCAGACGCAACCCGACGAATTGATTGTCACGGCGCAGATCTACGATCACGCCGCACGGCTGCGCTCGTTCGAAATCACGGCGCAGGCGCGCGCCGCGCTCGCTGCTTTGTAAAGTGTCGCGTGAAGCCGCGCCGTTTTGCGCAGCGGATCTTGCACCTATCGTGCACATAACTCGAACGCAAAGCGGCGCAGCGAACACGCGTTGCGATACTGGACGGGTATCGTTTTGACAAGCAATAATGAGGTCGGCGATCTCACGGCTTGCCGCCTCATGCCCGCTTTTAGTGCCATGCTCATTCATGGCAGGCGTTGCAGCATCGCGCATGCAAAGCCAGTCGAAAGGTCGCGACAATAAGATGTCGGATATCGGAAGGGAGAGAGAGAATGGCAAGAAGTCCCGCCACAGGATCCATGACCTTGCTGACGGAGCGTGATGAAGCAACCGGTCAGGAAGTACGCACGTTGCGTCTCGAACCGGCTGCCGATGGCAAGGCGGTACTGCTGATTGAAATCGATGAAAGGAAGGCCGGGATCCATCGTGAAGTGCGCTATGAAATCACGCCGGCGGAACTGATTGCGGCAATTCGCGCCCACGGCGCGGAATTACCGGGCGAGCAGCATAATCGTTAAAATGATTTAGGCATACAATAGCGGCATTCGGCGCTATCATTTCCGTGTGGCGCCCGCGGTTGTAGGGACAAATTGTTAAATTAGCGGCTGAGTTGAAGGTGTTCACGAAACCTGACCAGCCGCCAGTCGTGCACCGATCTGGTCGTGAGCTTTCAGCCGCTGAATCGGCAACTTGACGCTTCGCACCGATCCGAACCACAGCAACCAGTTTGTAGAACCGTATTCGCATCGACCTATTTTGGTTGAGTCTGGTTATTGCGAGTAAAGCGGTGATTTGCGGTATTACACTAATTGACGCGCGCCATTCAGCGCGCCACGATTTTAGTCAACCCACTTATTCCTCGAGCCGCCCCGGTCCGCGCGGGCAGATGGCTCGCCTTCAAGAAAGTAAAAGCTGAATCAGGACAGCCGTGGACGAAAGAAAGCGAGACAGCATCATTGCCTATTTGCGCAGCCGAATGGCTGAGTTCGGCATTTCCGAAACAGCCTTGGCCGAAGCGTTGGCCGAAGCACAGGCTTCCGTTACTCCTCCCCCGCTCACGAAGAGTTCGAACGCTCCAAAGCGTGCGTTGCCTTCAATGCCTCAAATGCCGGAAAACGCCAATGGCGCGACGCCGGTATTCAGAAATGCAAGCGGCGACACGTGGGATGGGGAAGGCGAAATGCCGGAATGGTTGAAGCGCGCTGTGCACGCCGGGCAGGATATAGAGTTCTACAGGGTTTGAAGCCGCCGGTTTGCCTGGTTGAGCTAGGACCATCTCATCCGCCGGCTTCAGGCATGTCAGGCTGCCAGGTCAGTCTGAAGGGGCGACGTTGCCTTGCGCAATATCGCCCCTTTCGGGCCATTGCCTCCTAGAAGTTGAAATTATCGATATTCGATGAATCGAAGGTCGTCGGCGGTCCAAGCACGACTTCACCGCTCTTGCCTACCGTGCGCTTGCCAAGCTTGCCTGCCTCGAAGCTGTCACCTTCCTTGCCGGTGATCGTGCCCGACGCAAGGTTGGCTGCCGCGTACGCCGCGAGATAACCGAGTTGACCCGGATCCCACAACTGGAACGCCTGCACGGTGCCGTTCTTCACGAACGCGCGCATCTGGTTCGGCGTGCCGAGGCCCGTCACCATCACCTTGCCTTTCGCCGGCGAGGTCGAGATATAGCGCGCCGCGGCCGCTATCCCGACCGTAGTGGGAGAGATGATGCCCTTCAGGTTCGGATAGGCCTGCAGCAAGCCTTGCGTCTCGACGAACGATTTCTGGTCGTCGTCATTGCCGTAGGCGATCTTCACGAGCTTGAGCTTCGAATATTCCGGCTTCTTCAGTTCCTCCTGCATGTACTTGATCCAGGTGTTCTGGTTGGTCGCGTTGGGCGTGGCCGAAAGAATCGCGAACTCGCCCTCGCCGCCCACCAGTTTCGACAATAGCTGGATCTGTCCACGGCCAATCGATTCCGAATTCGCCTGGTTCACGAAAATCTGGCGGCCATCGGGCGCGGTATCGGAGTCGAACGTCACCACCTTGATGCCTTGCCCCATCGCTTTTTTCAGGTAGGGAACGACGGCGTTTGCATCGTTGGCGGCCACCACGATAGCGTCCTGACGCTGCGTGATCAGCGTGTTGATGTATTGCACCTGCGAAGACGCGCCCGCATCCGACGGCCCGACCACCTTGCCCTGCCCGCCCATCTCCTTGATGGCCGCGAGGCCGCCGTCGTCGGCTATGACTTCATAGGGGTTGTTGATCTGCTTGGGCAGGAATGCGATCTTCAGGTCCTTCTTGAGATCGGCGGCGCTCGCGCCAATCGGAATGGCGGCCGCCGCAGAGACCGCGATCAACGCGGCGCATAGCACCGGGCCGCGAAATGATTTCAAGGGTTTGAACATGCCTGTGTCTCCTGATGTCGCGCGCCGCTCCGTTTTGCTGGAGTCTTCACGCTGGTTTTAAAAGCCAACTTTCATCAAAGCGTCCGCGTCATCAGGCGCTTTTCGCGCATGACACGCCAACGTGCAACAAGATTCGGAATCAGCACCGACGACAACAACAAACCGCCCGTCACAATGGTCAGCGTCTCGCTGGAGACATCGGATAAAGTCAGCGCATTGCGCAACACGCCGATGATCAGCAAGGACAGAAGCACACCGATCATCGACCCTCGTCCGCCGAAAATACTCACGCCGCCGAATAGTACGGCCGCGATCACCGACAGCTCGAAGCCTTCGCCGTTGTCACCTCGCGCGCTCGTAAAACGCAATGTATAGACGATGCCCGCGAGCGCACTCATCGCGCCCGAAAGCATGAAAAGCTTGATCTTCGTGCGGGCGACATCGATACCGGAAAACTGCGCGGCCACCGGATTCGCGCCGATTGCGTAAAGGCTGCGCCCAAAGGGCGTGGCCTGCAGCAGCACCGTGAAAATGATTGCACCCACGATCACGAGCACGAAGGGCATTGGCAGGAAAGCCGCGATGGTGTCGATGCCAAACGCGGTGTAGGACGCGGGGAAATCGGCGACGGCCTGATCGCCGAGCAGCACGTAGGCAAGCCCGCGAAACAGCGCCAGCGTGCCGATGGTGACCGCAAGCGAAGGCAGATTGAAGCGCACGATCACAAGGCCGTTGAAGAGCCCCGCCAGCGTCCCAGCCACGAGCACGATGGCAATCACGAGCGGCATGGGCAGGCCCATGTGCCAGAGCACGCCCATCAGCGCGCTCGATGCGCCCAGCACCGACGCCACCGACAAATCGATTTCGGCCGCGACAATGATCAGCGTCATCGGCAAGGCAATCAACGCGATCTCGGTGAAGTCGGCGAGCATGTTGGAAAGGTTCGCGCTCGACAGGAACATGGGCGACAAGATGCGACCGAGGACCAGTGCAAGCACGAGCACCGCCACGAGCATGGTCTCCCACGAAAGATGCCGGCGCCGGGTGAGCGCGAGCGCGGAATCGGGTTTAGCCATGATCGCGTTTCCTCATCATGCGGCGCGCAACCGAGCGCGCCAGCATTGTGTCGAGCGCGATCGCCGCAACGATCAGCGCGCCTTGAATTGCCTGTTGCCAGAAAGGTGACACGCGCAGCACCACCAGCGCGATGTTGATGACGCCCAGCACAAGCGCGCCGAGCGTCGCGCCCATGATGGTACCCACGCCACCCGTGATCGCCACGCTGCCGACGACCGCTGCGGCCACGACCTGCAGTTCTATGCCCTTCGCCGTGCTGGCATCGACGGTACCGAAACGGGCGAGCCACAAGACGCCCGCGAGGCCCGCGATAGCCCCCGACAACAAGAAGCCGATCATCACGCGGCGCTCGACCTGAATGCCCGCGAGACGCGCGGCCTCGGGGTTGGAACCGATCGCGTAATGCTCGCGGCCACCGCGATACTGCTTGAGATAAATGCCGATCGCGACCAGCACCACCACGGCAATCAGCACGAGGTTCGGAACACCCAGCAACGAGCCGGTTGCGATGCGCGAGAAGGCGTCGGGAAGACTGGTTGCGTTGATCTGGCCGCCGTGAACCCATGCGTAATCGGCGCCGCGCACAATGTAGAGCGTGGACAGGGTGGCGACCAGCGAGGGCACGCGCCCGAAGGTCACGAGCGTCCCGTTCACCGCGCCGATCACAAAGCCTATCAAAATGCCAGCAAGCATCGCGACCACAATCGGCATGTGCGGGAACATTACATAAAGACTGCCAACGGAGTACGCGCTCACGCCAACCACCGACGCCACCGACAAGTCGATGTGCCGCATCAGCATCACAACGGTCATGCCGGCGGTCAGCAAACCGATGATCGATACGTTGAGCAGCACGTCACGCAGGTTCTGCAGATTGAGAAACTCCGGCTTGACCGCCGCAGTGGCCGCGACCAGCGCGGCCAGCACGACAAACAGCGTCGCCTCACGGCTGCGAACGAGGTCCGCAAACACGTTGCGGCGTCTCCGTTTTGGCGCGTGCACGGCTGGCATTGCGGAAGAATGCCGGGTCATCATGCGGCCTTCCCCAGCGTGGAGGGCGAAGCGCCGAGCGCCGCGCTCATGACGCGCTCCTCGTTGGCTTCGGCACGCGCAATCTCCGCGCTGATCCGCCCTTCGTGCATGACCAGAATACGGTCGGCCATGCCGAGCACTTCGGGCAACTCGCTCGAAATCATCAGGACTGCCATGCCTTCCTTCACCAACTCAGCGAGCGTGCGATAAACTTCCGCCTTGGCGCCGACGTCGATACCGCGCGTGGGTTCGTCGATGATCAGCACTTTCGGCCCTGTCGCAAGCCACTTTCCGAGCACGACCTTTTGCTGATTGCCGCCGGACAGCGTGCCAACGGGGGCGTCGAGATCGCTTGCCTTGAGGCGCAGGCGCTTGCCCCAATCGGAGGCCAAGGTGGATTCACTACGCGCCGATATCAACCCGTGCCTGACCAGCCGGCCGAGCACGGTCAACGACGCGTTGCGCGCAATGCTCAATTCCAGCGCAAGACCTTGTGCCCGCCGATCCTCCGGCACGAGCGCGAGTCCCGCGCGAACCGCCACCTGCGGACGGCCGAGTTGCAGCGGCTTGCCCGCGATCTTTACTTCGCCCGCGTCCACCGGATCGATGCCGAAGATCGCGCGCGCGACTTCGCTGCGTCCCGCGCCGACCAGTCCCGCCAGCGCCACGATTTCGCCCGCGTGTACCTCGAAGGATACGTTCTTGAACACGCCATCTCGCGTGAGGCCACGCACCGAGAGGCGAACCTCGCCCGGCGCGACGTCGGCCTTCGGATAGAACGTATCGAGATCGCGTCCGACCATCTTGCTCACAATGGAGTCTATGGTCATGTCGGCGGTCATTGCGTCGAAGACCTTCATGCCGTCGCGCATGATCGTCAGGCGTTGCGTCAAGGCAAAGACCTCATCCAGCCGATGCGTGATGAACAAGATGGCGGCATCGCGCTCACGCAACGCGCGCACGATTGCAAACAGCCGTTCGACTTCAGTCAACGACAATGCCGCCGTGGGCTCGTCCATGATGAGCACATTCGCATTCAGGCTCAACGCCTTCGCTATCTCCACCACTTGCTGATCGGCAATCGACAAACCGCGGACCAGCCGCTCCGAGCGCAGATTCACGCCGAGCGATTGCAGCAGCGCATCGACTTCGCGATTCATTTCGTCGTAGCGAATGCGTCCAATACGATCCCGTGGCTGACGCCCCATGTAGATGTTTTCGGCAATCGAGAGGTCTGCGAACAACGTGGGTTCCTGATAGATCACGGCAAGCCCGGCGTCGCGCGCTTCGGCGGGATTTGCAAATGTACGCGCAACACCATCGACCCGCAGTTCGCCCGAGTCCGGTTGATAGACGCCGGCAAGCAGTTTGACGAGCGTCGATTTCCCGGCGCCATTTTCGCCAAGCAGCGCATGCACTTCGCCCGGCCATAACGCGAGGCTGCCGTCGCCGAGCGCGCGCACGCGCCCGAACGATTTGCTCGCGTGCCTCAATTCGAGCCGCGGCGATTGATTCGTGCCCATGCCTGTCTCCTTCAGATGCGATAGATTCGCTCTGCGTTACTTGTAAAGAGCGCTTCTTTTTCTGTATCGCTGAAATCCTTCACAAGGAACGCATATGCATTCCACAGAGCTTCGTACGACGCAAACAACCGGTCGACTGGAAAGTTCGACGCGAACATCGACCGGTCGCAGCCAAACACGTCAATGGTTTCGAGCACATGGGGACGAAAGCTTTCGACGGTCCACGCGTGATCGAACATCGCCAGGCCGCTGATCTTTACCGCTACGTTCGGGCATGCCGCGAGCGCGCGCATGCCGTCGCGCCATTGCGCTTTACCTTCAGCGGGATCGCGATCCACGCACATGCCCGCATGATTCACGATGAACTGAATCTCGTGATGCTCCTGCGCCAAAGAAGCCGCTTCGTGCATTTGCGACGGATACAACTGCAAATCAAACGACATCGAATAGTGCTTCAGCAGCCCGAAATTCTTGCGCCATTGCGCGTCGCGCATGAAGTGCCGCCTCACGTAGTTGTATAGCGGATTCGAATGCACATTCAGTATCTGACGAATGCCGCGCGTGTTCCGGAACGCCGCATGTGCTGCGAGTATTTCATCCGCGTTTTTCGCCGACAGGTCAGCGCCTGCCACGATTGCGTCCGGCATGCCGCGCCCTTCGTTATCGGCGATTTCCTGCAGCCAGCGCGTTTCCTCGACCGGATCATCCGGGTCATGATTGGCATCCACATGCACGATCTTCAGCACCTGCACCGGCCCGGTTTCACTCAGGAAGTCGTTGATCAGATAGTCGTGCTTCAACTCACGCGCGTCGCCCACGAACGACTTTCCCGGATTCGCCAGCCACGGATAGTGATGCGTCTTCAAGTCCCAAAGATGAATGTGCGGATCGACAACCTGCATGGATATGTCCTCGTGCGGGTAAGCCACCGGCGCAAAAGCGCGGTCAGGGTAAATGGAAAACCGGGACGAGCGCGGTTTGCACCGGCGATCGATCGGGATTCGTTTCCATGAGTTCGGCCATGCTGTCCCACCATTTGCGCATCACGGGCAAATCCGGAAGGTCATCCATGGCATGACCGGGCGCGCGCTTGAGCGTGGCGAAAAGCTGTCCGCTGGTTTCGTCGAGAAAGATCCAGTAATCGCGGACCCCGGCGTGCGTCAGCGCATGCGCCAATTCTGGCCAGATCTCACGATGACGCCGCTCGTATGCATCGCGCATGCCCGGTTTGAGGGTCATCCTGAACGCAATTGTCTCCATTGCGGCCTGCCTTTTAGTTGTGTTGGACCGGCTGCATGCAACCGGTCGAATGCGTCTTTTGGCTACGACTATAATTCGCCGGCTGATAACATGACAATCCGAAGTCAGGATCAGCCGATCGCAAAACCGGATCGCATGATGGCGTTCCGCAACGGAGTCCCAATGACCCAGAACGTGTCTCAGATCGCCCTCGTCAATCGACTCAAGTTCAAGCATCTTGCGCTTCTGGTCGCGCTCGATGACGCGCGCAACCTGCATCAGGCAGCCGTTGCCATCAACGTTGCGCAACCGAGCGCGAGCCGGATGCTGAGCGACATAGAAGAAGCGTTCGGCTTTCTCCTCTTCGAGCGCAACGCACGCGGCATGCAGCCCACACCGCTTGGCGTTACCACGCTCGCCTACGCTCGCCGGGCGCTTGCCGACCTGACGCGCTTTGCCGCCGACCTCGAAAACAAGCGGCGTGGCGGACACGGGCAACTTACCGTGGGCGCGATCATGGGCGCCGCGCCCGATGTGCTCGCCATGGCCATTGCGGAACTCAAGAGCGAACGGCCGCTGCTCAACGTTCGCATTCTTGGCGAGACCAGCGACCAGGTCGTGCAACTGCTGCACAGGCGTGAAGTGGATCTCGCACTCGGCCGCCTCACCACGCCACTGCAACATAACGACTTCGACTTCGAACCGCTCTCGCGTGAAGCAATGCGGCTTGTCGTGCGCGCCGGGCATGCGCTTGGTGCCGAGACATCGCTCGCACTCGACGCGCTGATTTCGTGGCCGTGGATTCTGCAACCGATCACGAGTCCGGCTCGCGGCCTGTTCGAAGAAGAACTGGCTCGCGCCAAGCTTGCATCGCCTTCCAACGTTGTTGAATGCGCGTCGATCTTCGCCACGCTGCAACTCCTGCAAAACAGCGACGCCGTTTCCATGCTGCCCGAGTCCGTCGTGCGCGACTACTTGCGCACCCATTTGCTGGTCGAATTGCCCATCGAAATTGGCA
This sequence comes from Caballeronia sordidicola, assembly GCF_001544455.2. Lineage (GTDB taxonomy): Bacteria > Pseudomonadota > Gammaproteobacteria > Burkholderiales > Burkholderiaceae > Caballeronia > Caballeronia sordidicola. The sequence goes on along the minus strand of NZ_FCOC02000003.1, from coordinate 529,831 downwards.
AGAGTCTTTCGGGTTTCGGCTTGCTGCGACGCAAACATGAAACGCTCAGCGAACCCGCCGAGTACTGCATTGCATTGCTGCGTAAATACTCGGCCGGTTCGTTCACTGAAGGTTGACGAACAGGCCGCCGTCGACCAGTAGCGAAGCGCCCGTTACGTAACGCGCGCGGTCGGACGCTAGAAATGTCACGCACTGAGCCACGTCCTCAGGCTGTCCCAGACGTCCCAGCGGAATACGCTTTTCCATGTATGCGCGCTTGGCGGTATCGGCGAGATCTTCCGCGTTCAAGTCCGTGGCAATCGTGCCGGGCATGACCGAGTTGCAGCGAATGCCGTACGGTCCCAACGCAATCGCGCATGATTGCATCAACGAATGCACGCCTGCTTTGGTCGGCGTGTAATGCGTCTGCATCGCGCCGCCAACAAGCGCGCTGATAGAACTCGTGGCGACGATCGCACCGCCCGTTCCCTGCAACTTCATCTGGTTCGCGACCGCTTGCGTGACGTAGAACGCGCCGTTCAGGTTCACGCCGACTGTCGCTTCATATACCGATGCCGGCATGTCGAGAAACGCGTGAAACGGGCAGATGCCGGCGTTGCTTGCGAGAACATCGACATGACCGAACGCATCGACGGCATGTTTCACGAGTTCGATACCCGTCTCGCGCTCCGCCACATTGCCTTCCACCGCGATCACGCGGCGGCCGAGCGCTTCTATTTCGCGCGTCACTTCTTCCACGGCCGATAAGCGCCCATACGAGCGGTCGTTATCGCCCCAGTAATTCAGCACGATGTCCGCGCCTTCCTGCGCGCAAGCCACCGCAATGGCGCGGCCGATACCTCGCGATCCGCCGGTCACGATCACCACTTTTTTCTCGAGCAGCACGATTGACCTCAATTGCTCAGTGTCTCAGTGTTTCAGTGTGAATAAGGACGCGTCAACGTGCATTCAGGATTGAGACGCACGCCGAAGCCGGGCGTCTCCGGCACTTTCATCCGGCCGTTCACGGGCACGGGTTCATCGAGCAGAAGCGGGTTGAACATGGGCACGACTTCATCGGCCTTGGGCGCCATCATCAGGAACTCGGCGAACGGCGAGTTATGGCGTGTGACAACAAAGTGATAGCTATACACCGATGAACCATGCGGCACCACAAGCACGTTATGCGCGTCGGCGAGCGCCGATATCTTGATCAGTTCGGTGATACCGCCGCACCATCCAACGTCAGGCTGCACGAGATCGGCGCAACCCATTTCAAACAGCATGCGAAAACCCCAGCGCGTGGCTTCATGCTCGCCTGTTGTCACCATCATGCCGCGCGGCACCGAACGGCGCAGTTCGGCGTAACCCCAATAGTCGTCGGGCGGCAGCGCTTCTTCAATCCACTTCAGGCCGTATTCTTTTGCCGCGTGCGCGAGACGCGTTGCATAGTTGAGGTCGAGGCTCATCCAGCAATCGAACATCAGCCAGAAATCGTCGCCCACCTTGGCGCGCATGTCGGCGAGTTTCGCGATGTTCTTCGCGAGCCCTTCTTCGCCCTCCGCCGGTCCATGCTGCAAAGGCATTTTCCCGCCAATAAACCCCATCTCCTTCGCCAGATCCGGGCGCGCGCCGGTTGCATAGAATTGCAGTTCGTCGCGAACGGGACCGCCCAGCAGGTGAAACACCGGCTCCTTGCGCACCTTCGCGAGCAGGTCCCACAATGCGAGATCCACGCCCGATATAGCGTTGAGCACAATGCCCTTGCGCCCGTAATAGAGCGTAGCGAAATACATCTGGTCCCACATCTTTTCAATGTCGGTCACACGCTGGCCCTCAAGAAATCTAGCCAGATGCTTCTCCACGATAAACGCGCCGATCTCGCCGCCCGTGGTCACCGCGAAGCCAACCGTGCCATCGCTCGCCTCGATCTCGACCACGAGCGAGCCGAGTACGTTGAGCCCGAACGATTGCCGGCTTTGGCGGTATTCAGGGTAACGCGCCATTGGCGTGGAGACGTGATCATCGATCCAGTGATCGGCGCCCTGGTCGTGATAATCAGCGCCACCGCCTCGCACGGTAAAAGCGCGGACGTGGCGAATGGTGGGCATGGACATGATCGGACTCCGTTCGAATGCTGATGTTCAGGATACCTTGGCGCTTTCGCCAGGCGTGTAAGCAGAGGTTCGCGCAGGCCGCACGAACACGATGATCGCAACCGCCGCGAGCACGGCAACGAGGCCGAGCAGCACAAGCCCGGCGCTGGTCGAATCGTAGGCGCGCTCGGCGCTCGTGCGGACCATGGGCGCAACAAATCCGCCGAGGCTGCCGAGCGAGTTGATGAGTGCAATCGCGCCCGCCGCCGCAGCGCCTGTCAGATAGTGCGTGGGAAAGGTCCAGAAGAGCGGTTGCGCGGCAATCAGCCCGCTGGCCGCGAAACACAGCGCAATCAGGGCAATCAGCGGTTGACCCGCGAGTCCAGATATCGCGATGCCCAGGCCCGCCACCACGAGCAAAACAACGGCCAGACGCCGGTGCTGAGCATGACGGTCGGCAAAACGCGGCACAATCCACGTCACGAGCACGGCGCACAGCCACGGAATTGCCGTCACGAAACCGACCTTCGCGCCGACGTGCGCGCGCATCAGCGCAGCCACTTGCTGCGGCAAGTAAAAGATCACGCCATACACGGACATCTGGATCAGGAAATACGCCGCCGACAGGATCAGCACCCGGGGATCGACCAATGCTGCAAGCACGGAACGAGGACCATGCGCGGACGCGGTCTGTGCATCATGAGCGAGTCGCGAGATCAACAAGTCACGTTGTGACGCATTGAGCCAGCGAGCCCTGGATGGGTTGTTGTCGAGATACCAGAATGCCCATACGCCAACCAGCGAAGCAAGTACGCCTTCAACCAGAAAGAGCCACTGCCATCCGGCAAAACCCAGCGCGCCATGCAAGTCGAGCAACGCGCCAGACAGCGGACTGCCAAAGATGAATGCGAGTGGCGCGCCAAAATAAAACACGCCCAACGCACGTGCCCGCGCGGATTGCGGAAACCATTGCGTGAGGTAGTAGACAATGCCCGGGAAAAAGCCCGCTTCCGCCACGCCGAGCGCGAAGCGCAGGACATAGAACGCCGTGGCCGTATGCGCGAACGCCATGGCCGCCGATACCAGCCCCCACGTCACCATGATGCGGCACATCCAGAGCTTCGCGCCCACCCGATGCAGCAACAGGTTGCTCGGCACTTCGAAGAGCGCATAGCCCACGAAGAACACGCCCGCGCCGAATGCGAAGGCGGCGTTCGATAAGCCCGTATCGTGCTGAAGCGCTTTCTGGGCAAAGCCAATGTTCGCCCGATCGAGAAACGCCAGCATGTACATCAGCAGCAGAAACGGCAGCAGACGGCGCATCACGCGAGCGGTGACGGCGTCCTCCGCATTGGCGTGATCGCTCATGCGTGTCTCCGGATTTTGTTGTTTGCTACAACGTGAGCGTGCCCGCCCACAACACGCGCGTTTCAATAAGTTGCGCGGCCGCCCGACAGATCGAATACGGACGCCGTGCTGAACGCACAATCCTCGGAACTGAGCCACAAGATCAGCGAGGCCGCTTCCTCAGGCAGAAGGAAGCGGTTCATCGGGATCTTGGAGAGCATGTAGTCGATGTGCTGCTGCGACATCGAATCGAAAATCTCGGTCTTGGCGGCGGCAGGCGTCACCGCGTTCACCAGGATCCCGCGCGTGGCGAGTTCCTTGCCCAGCGACTTCGTCAGTCCGATAAGACCCGCCTTCGAAGCACTATAGTGCGACGCATTCGGGTTGCCTTCCTTGCCTGCCACGGAGGCGATGTTGACGATGCGCCCATAGCCTTCCTTAAGCATGTGCGGCACGATTGCGCGGCAAGTCAGATACGGGCCGATCAGGTTCACGTCGATCACGCGCCGCCATACATCGGGTGCAAGCTCCCATGTCGTGCCGTTGCCACCTGTTATACCCGCGCAGTTGATCAGCACGTCGATCTTGCGATGGGTTTCCAACGTCTGCCGAACCGCCTGTTCAACCGATACTTCCTCGGTCAGTTCGACCACCGCAGTGCTGACCTTCCCGCCCTTCGAGAGTTCACCGCGTGCGCGCTCGAGCCGCTCGCCGTCGATGTCCCACAATGCGACCTCCGCGCCCGACGCCAACGCGCGCTGCGCCACCGCATAACCGATACCGCGCGCGCCGCCGGTAATCACCACGGTTCGTCCCGCCAGATCGATCTGGTTCATCGTGTCTCCTTTTAGATATTTTGGCTGTTGGAAACACTATAAGGGCCGAGTCATAGCCGAACAATCCGAGTATTTAATGATGTGATAGCTAAATCGGATCGCAGCGGCGGTGACACGCTTTGTGCCGAGATACGCCATCACGCGACCTCGTGGCTGGCGAACCAAAACCATGCTGTCATTTTTCGCTTGCTGCAAGCCTGGGCTTCACGCCGCGCTTGCGAGGTTTCGGCTCAACGCCCACGCGCGGATCGCGCGCGAGCACAAGCGCGGTCATCTTGCCGGCAATGCTTTCGAACGCCGGATCTGCTTGGGGTATGTAGAGCCACTTCTTCAGCACCGGATGCGGCCGCAACTCAGGCATTTCATCGACGAGCGCAGCATGACGCTCTTGCGATGTGCACACGAGCAAACCGTTCCATGGTTCGTCGCGATCGGCGGCAACGAGGCATAGCAGCCCATCGATATACGCGGCGTCGCTGCCGAACATCCGCTTGGTAAGGTAGGTGGGATCGCGCTCGAAAGCTTCGAAAATCCAGACGAGGGAATTGCGCACGGACGATGGCATGGGCGTAACGAAGACCAGGGCAAAACCGAAGCATAAGCTACTCACCCAAGCGAACGAGTGGATGGGTTCCACCATTAGAGGAGGGGGCGCAGTCCCAGCTTCACCGCGCAGATCTTCCTGCATCCGCCCGCGCAATCGCGCATGGAGATACCGCTCCGCAGTTCGCTCACTGCCCAGCAGAAACTGTCTGCATCGTATTTTCGCCACGCGGTTCCTGCACGCGGACATCGGACGGACTTGGAGGTTGATCCACGATCTCCGATGCTTCCACCGAAAACCCGAACGTATTGGTCCCGCCCGCGCTCGTTGCGAACACCTGCCCGCCGTGCATTTCAGCCGTCGCTTTCACGATAGCCAGGCCCAATCCGTGATTTTCCCGGCTATTCGTGCGCGATACCTCTGCCCGATAAAACCGGTCGAACAAATGATCGAGGATATCGGGTTCGATGGCCTTCCCCGGATTCGCCACAGCCACGCGCACCTGATTGCCTTCACGCTGAATCGAGACGCTGATGCTCGATCCCGCCTCGCAATGCTGGATTGCGTTCATCAGCAAGTTGATGCACGCGCGGCCGAACAGGGATTTGTTGACCCGCACAAGCGCATCGCCGGTCGCAACCGCGCGCACTTGTGCCTCTTCCAGCGGTATCTCGAGAAATTCCAGCGTATGCGCGACTTCGGCTGCAAGCGATGTGTCGACGAGACCTGTCGCGCGTTCGCCCTGATCCGCGCGCGCGAGAAACAGCATGTCGTTGATGATCGCCCGCATGCGCCCGAACTCTTCAAGATTCGATTGCAGCGTCTGGCGCAGATCGTCCACCGAGCGGTTGCGCGTCAGCGCCACTTCGGTCTGCCCGATCAGGATGGTGACCGGCGTGCGCAGTTCGTGCGCAACGTCGGCGTTGAACGATTCGAGGCGTCCATACGCGGCGTCCAGGCGTTCGAGCGCGCCGTTGAACGAGTTGGCAAGATCGTTCAATTCAAGCGGCAGCGAACTCGTGTTAAGCCGCTGCGAGCGATTGTTCGGACTGACCGCGGAAGCATCGCGCGTGAGACGCGTGAGCGGCGCGAGGCCAATGCGCGTGACGGAATAGCTCAGCAGCAGCACGCCGAGGCTCCCCAGCGCCGACAACGCCGCAAGCGCGAAACCGAATGCCTGCATGGTCCGCGTGTTCGCCGCATAGCCCGCGCCAACCTGAAGCTGGACCGCCGGCCTGTCGCCATATGACGGAATTTCGATCGTGTTGACGAGCATGTCGCATTTGCCATCGCTCGGCCGGATGCGCTCGTAGCCGCCCAGCCAGCGATCGACTACGGGCCCGCTCATCGGTGTCCCGATCTGATACGCCGGATTGCTGCTCGTCACCGAATAACGGGTGTAACCGTCGCGCGGGGTCATGTCGGCGAGCCGTTCGCTCGCCATCTTCCATTTCTCGGGCGTGATCGCGTGATAGACGATGATCTTTGCAATCTCGCTGCGGTCATCGAGCGATTCGCGCAAGTGCTGTTCAAGCTGCGTGCGCAGGACCAGAAAGAGTCCCGTGCCGACGAGCGTAAACACAAACAGCGCGACCGCCGCGAACATGAAGGCCAGGCGCCGCGAGATCGATCGGTTCATGATGCCGCCGCGTCGTCGCGGACCTCGAGAACGTAACCCATGCCGCGCACGGTGTGCAGCAGCTTGGTTCGAAACGGACCGTCGAGCTTCGCGCGCAGTCGCTTGATTGCGGTTTCCACCACGTTCGTATGGCTGTCGAAATTGACTTCCCAGACCAGTTCCGTGATGGCGGTCTTCGAAAGAATATCGCCCTGGCGGCGCGCCAGCACGCTCAGCAACTGGAACTCCTTCGCGGTCAGGTCGAGACGAATGCCGTCGCGCGTGGCGCGCCGCCCGATCAGGTCCACATAAAGATCGCCGAGCGAGATCAGCGTGGATTCCTGCGCGCGCGTGCGCCGTGCGAGCGCATGCAGGCGCTCGACGAGTTCCAGGAATGAAAACGGTTTCGTCAGATAGTCGTCGGCGCCTTCGCGCAGGCCGCGCACGCGGTCGTTGATCTGGTCGCGCGCGGTCAGCATGATGACAGGCGTCGCTTTATGCGCCCGCAGCGACTTCAGCACGCTGAAACCGTCGCGCTTGGGCAGCATGACGTCCAGCACGATCACGTCGTAGTCGAACTCGATCGCGAGATGCGTGCCCTCCTCGCCGTCCAGCGCGACATCGACTATCCAGCCCTGCTCCGTCAACCCGGAGCGCAGGTAGTCGACCACCTTGTGTTCGTCTTCCACGATAAGGAGTTTCATGCGCGCCTTCTTATGTACGTTCTTCCATTATAGGAAACGTAATGGCTCTGTCACTGCGATGGCGGCGGATTCGCCGCCATTGTGTCGCCCGTCGCGGGCGCGGGTGACTTCGCCCCGGCCATGGGATTCACAGGTGTGTTCACATCCCATCCGCCGCCCAGCGCCTTCACCAGCGATACCGACAACGTCAGTTGCTGCCCGTGAATCTGCACATCCTGACGCTCGCTCGTGAGCAGCGATTGCTGCGCGGTGATCACATCGAGGAAAGCGACGAGACCGCCCGAATAGCGGTCGTTCGCGAGCTGCAACAAGCGCCGCGCGTCGGTCACCGCTTCCTGCGACTCTTTCGCGGCCGCATCGAGCACGGATAGACCCGTCACGCCGTCCTGGACCTGCTGGAATGCATTGAGCACCGTCTGCCGATAGTTCGCCTCAGCCGCCTGATAACCGGCGCTTGCGAAATCGACGTTGGCGGCGCGCCGGCCGCCATCGAAAATCACCTGGCCAACGGTCGCGCCCAACGTCCACATCAATGTCGGCGCGCTCAGCAGGCTGGCGAACTGCGTGCTTTCCCAGCCGATACCCGGCGTCAGCGCAAGGCTCGGAAAATATGCGGCCTTCGCTACGCCGATCTGCGCGTTCGCGGCGGCCATCGCGCGTTCCGCCGACGCAATATCCGGACGCCGTTGCAGCAGATCGCTCGGCAGACCCAATGGAATGACGGGCGTGCTTGCATCGATCACCTTCGGCGCAATCGCGAATTGCGGCGCGGGAATCCCGATCAGCGCGGCGATGGCGTGTTCGAATTGCGCGCGCTGATTGAGCAACAGGCGCGCTTGCACGCGGGTGGTATCGAGTTCAGATTTCTGCTGCAGCACGTCAAGGCCCGACACCGAGCCCAGATCGTGCTGCGTGGTCACATAGTCGAGCGCCTTCTGCTGCAGCACCACGGAGCGGTTCAGCACGTCGATCTCGGCGTCGAGTTCGCGCATCGAAAAATAATCGCTGGCGAGGTCCGTGCTCAGCACGAGGCGCGCGTTCGCGAGATCGTCGGCGGATTGCTCGGCGGACGCCGTCGCGCTCTCTATCTCGCGGCGAATCCGGCCAAACAGGTCCGTGTCGTAGTCGATGGTGGGACCGACCTTGATGTCGTTTTGCACCGTCGATTGCGTGGGCGTGCCGTAGTTGGTACGCGGGCGGTTCTGCGAAATGCGCGCCCGTTCGCCGGTCGCGCCAAGATCCACTTCGGGCAAGCGTTGCGCTGTGTTGTTGGCAAGCGTCGCGCGCGCCTGCGCGTAATGCGCGCTCGCGGCGGCAAGGGTCTGGTTTTGCGCCAGCGCCTGCTCTTCGAAACCGTTGAGCGTTGTGTCGCCGTAGCTCGTCCACCAGTCAGCGCCAAGCGGCGCGTGCGATGGCGCTGCCACGTGCCAATACGAGTCCGTGCGCCACTCGGGCGGCGTCTCGGCGACAGGCCGCTTGTAGTCGGGCCCGACCGTGCAGGCCGACAGAAGCACCGCTCCCGCCGCCAGCGCTCCGAGTTGCATGATCCGGCGCACAGCCATCACGACGTCCCCTTTTTCACGGGCTTGGGCGGCGCGATCTGAACCGGGTCGCCGTCCGCAATGGAATCGCTGGGATTGATGATGATCTTGTCGCTCTGCTCTATGCCGCTTTCGATTTCCAGCGACCGGCCAAGGTCCTGCGCAATCACGATCTTGCGCAGCACGACCTTGCCGTTGCCATCGACCACGGCAACCCGCGGCCCTTCGGCGCGAAACAGCAGCACGTTGCCGGGCACGACCAGCGGCGCGCGCGCGACGCCGGGCAGCGCCACCTGAACATAGGCGCCCGGGCGCAGCTTGTTGTCCGGATTGGGCAAGCGGACTTCCACTTGCAGCGAACGCGTGGCGACGTCGATTGCACCCGAAATATTCGCGATGCTGCCATGGAACTGCTGCCCCGGCAGTTCCGCCTGCGTGACGATCACGTCCTGCCCGGGCTTCACGTTCTGCGCATAGGCCTGCGGCAATTGCACATACACGCGCAACGGATCGGACTGCGCCATGGCGAAAAGCGCGCGGCTTGCGCCGCTGCCGGCATCGATAAGATCGCCCACGTCCACGTTGCGCTGCGTCACCACGCCCGTGAACGGCGCCACGATGCGCTTGAACGACTCCAGCTGCTTCAGGCGCTGTACGTTTGCATTCGCCGCCGCGAGATTCGCGACGCCCTGGTTATAGGTGCTCTGGCGTTCGTCGAGTTCCTGCTGGGACACGGCATCGCGTTGACGCAATTGCTGCCAGCGCGTGAACGAACTCTTGGCAAGCACGAGGCTCGACGCCGTCTGGTCCCGCTGCGCAACGGCCTGCGCAAGTTCCTGATCGATCTCGGGTGTATCGAGCGTGGCGAGCAACTGGCCTTGCTTCACGCGTGCGCCAATATCCGCGTACCAATGCAGCAGATATCCCGTCGCGCGTGCATAAATGGGTGACTCCACATAGCCGCGCAAGGTGCCCGGCAGTACCGTCTCGCCGCCGTTTTCCGCCGGCTTGGGCGAGATCACATTCACGTACACCTTGGCGTTCTGCTGCGAGGTTGCGACCGCCGCGCGCCCTTCCGACATGTTCGACACGACTGTACGCACAGCGCCCGCCGCAAGCACGATCAGGACGATCACCACCGCGATCTTGGCGCGTTTCCATTCGCGGCTGCGGGGCGGCAACGCGTGGCCGTCCTCGGTTTCCCTGACGGGAATCGCCAGCGATGCATGAGTTTTTTCGGTCATATCGATATCGGTCAGGCAGGTTTAACTTGGGGCATGTTCGGGGGCGCCATGGCCGGCGCCGTCGTGGCCGCCGCGATCGTCATGGTCATCGTCCGGACGCGCGTGCCGCCGGGCCAGCCGGCTATGAATGCCCGCAAAAATAAGCGGCACGAAAAAGAGTGTGGACACGGTCGCGAACAGCAGGCCACCGATCACCGCTCGGCCGAGCGGCGCATTTTGCTCGGCGCCTTCGCCGAGACCCAGCGCCATCGGAATCATGCCGATGATCATTGCAAAAGCCGTCATCAGCACCGGCCGGATCCGGCTCGCGCCGGCTTCGAGCGCAGCGGTAAGCGGCGGCGCGCCCGCCTGCAGGCGCTGCCGTGCGAACGACACCATCAGGATACTGTTCGCGGTCGCCACACCCATGGTCATGATCGCGCCCGTCAGCGCCGGCACGCTCAGGTGGGTGCCGGTGAGGAACAGCATCCATACGATCCCGGCGAGCGCCGCCGGCAACGCGCTGATGATGATCAGCGGGTCGATCCACGACTGGAAATTCACCACGATCAGCAAGTACACCAGCACGATAGCCATGGCAACGCCCACGCCCAGTCCCAGGAACGAAGAGCGCATGGTCGCGACCTGTCCGCGCACGGTGATCTGACTGCCGCGCGGCAGTTTCGCGCGCGCCTGGTCCACGAGCTTGTCCACCTGCTTGGCGACGCCGCCCAGGTCACGTCCCTCGACGCTCACGAATACGTCGATGACCGGCTTGATGTTATAGCGCGACACCACGGCGAACTGGCTTTGGGGAGACATCCGCACGAGGTTGCCGAGCAGTTGCGTTGGACCCGTAGCGCTGCCGGAAACCGGCGTGCGCAGCAATTCGTCGACGGACGAAACCTGGTACTGCGGCGTCTGCACCGCGACCTGATACTCCACGCCGTTCTGGTTGTTGAACCAGAAACCCGGCGACGTCTGCGAGCTGCCCGAAAGCGATACCAGCACGTTCTGCGCGACGTTGCTCGCCGTCAGGTTGAGCTGTTGCAGCCGCGTGCGGTCCATCTGAAGGTTAAGCGCCGGCTGATCGAGCTTTTGCTGGATGTGGGTGTCGACCGTACCGGGGATCTGGCGGATCTGCTTCATCAAACCCGCGGCGATATCGAAATTGGCGCGCTGGTTGGCGCCGGAAATCTGCACATCGACCGCGGCCGGTAAACCAAAGTTCAGGATCTGCGTGACGATGTCCGCTGGCTGGAAAAAGAAGTCCACGCCCGGGAATCGTTGCGGCAGCAGTGCGCGCAGCTTGTCTACATAACCCGCGGTTGGATCGTGGTCGGGCTTGAGCGCCACCTGGATTTCGCCGTCGAGCGTGCCGATCGTTCCAGCGTTGCTGTATGAGAGATTGATACCGCTATAAGGCAGGCCGAGATTGTCGAGGATGGTTCCGAGCTGATCGGCGGGCACGACCTCGCGCACCACGCGTTCAACGTCGTCCGCGAGCCGCGCCGTTTCTTCGATCCGCGTACCTGTGGGAGCGCGCATGTGAAGCCGGATATTGCCGGAATCGACGCTCGGAAAGAAGTCTTCGCCGAGCACGAAAACAAGTCCGACCGACAGCACGCAGAAGCCGAGAAAACCCGCCGCAAACACACGGCGGCGTACCAGCAGCGTGCTCAGGATCACGATGTAAGTGGCGCGCATCCGTTCGAAGCCGGCATCGAAACGATGATACAAGCGCATGAACAGATTCGGCTTCGCGCCATTCTTGGGCTTGTGCGCATGGCCCATCAGCAGCATGGCGAGGGTCGGCACGAGCGTACGCGAGAGCACGTAGGACGCGAGCATGGCGAACACCACGGCTTCCGCGAGCGGCACGAACAGGAACTTCGCAACGCCGGTGAGGAAGAACATCGGCACGAACACAATGCAGATACACAGGGTCGATACCAGCGCAGGGATCGCGATTTCCCCGGCGCCTTCGAGAATCGCCTCGTGCAGGTCCGTGCCCATGTGCAAATGCCGCTCGATATTCTCGATGGTCACCGTCGCGTCATCCACCAGGATACCCACCGCGAGCGCGAGGCCGCCAAGCGTCATGATGTTGATGGTCTGGCCGAGCGCATGCAGCGCCAGCAGCGACGACAGAATGGACAGCGGAATCGAGATCGCGATGATGCAGGTGCTGCGCCAGTTGCCGAGAAAAAGCAGGATCATCGCGGCGGTGAGCGCGGCTGCGATCACCGCCTCCTTGATCACGCCCTGCACAGCGGCCTTCACGAACACGGACTGATCGAAGAGCGCCGTGATGGTGAGGTCTTCCGGCAACGAAGCCTTGGCGTTCGGCAAGATGGCGCGCAATGAATTGACGATGGACAGCGTCGACGCACTGCCGTTCTTCATGACCGATATCAGCACGCCGCGCTGCCCGTTCTGGCGCACGATATTCGTCTGCGGAGAAAAACCATCGCGCACGTGGGCGACTTCACGCAGGTAAGTCGTCGCGCCGTTCACCGTGCGCACGGGAATATCGTTCAACGCGGCGATGGTCGCAGGCGACCCGTTCATGTTGATCGTGTATTCCTTCGGGCCGATCTTGGCCGTACCCGTTGGCAGGATCAGGTTCTGCGCGTTGAAGGCGCTGACCACGTCGGACGGCGTGAGCCCTTTTGCCAGCAACGCGCGCGTGTTCAGGTCGACGGAAATCAGGCGGCTCTTGCCGCCGTACGGATACGGCACCGACGCGCCCGGAATGGTCACGAGTTGCGGGCGCAAGAAGTTCAGCGCCGAATCGTTCAGGTCCTGTTCGGAGAGCGTCGTGCTCGACAATCCAAGCTGGATCACCGGAATGCTCGACGCCGAGTAGCTCAGCACGAGCGGCGGCGTGGCGCCCGGCGGCATCTGTTTCAATTGCGCCTGTTCCACCGCCACCGTCTGTGCAATTGCGGTCTGGATGTTCGCGTTGGGCTGCAGGAAAACCTTCAGGATGGCGATGCCCGGCAGCGACTGCGACTCCACATGCTCAATGTCGTTGACCGTTGTGGTGAGGCTGCGCTCGTTGACCTGGGCTATCCGGTTCGCCATGTCCTCGGCGGAAAGGCCCGTATATGTCCAGATGATGCTGACGACCGGAATATTGATTTCCGGCAGGACGTCGACAGGCGTTGTCAGGAGCGCAAACGGCGTTGCCAACAGGATCATGATGGCCATCACGATGAACGTGTATGGCCGCTTCAGCGCAACGTTGACGATCCACATTAAGACGTGCTCAAAAAAGCGGGAAAGAAAAATCACCGGCCGGTGCCGGAGACCAGCGCACGTGGCGAGCCTGGCGGCGAGCGTAACCGCCGGAAGTAACAAACCACCGACGCCCGCATCTTAGCGGCAACGTACCAACACCTACATGGCGCCAAAATGGCAGAATTGTCAGAAATTTCTGATGCAGCGTGATGTAGCTTTAGGAAAACAATAAATTCAGCGTACGCCTCGGACCTTGACCAAATCGACATTAAAAACGAGTTCCTGATAGGGATTTACCCGCGTACGCTCCCACACGGCGTCACCAGCTAACGGAGTTTTTCATTCACCCACGTCATGAAGGCGGCCACCAGAGGCGACTCCACCAGTTCGTTTCTACACACCCAGTAGTACGCGTATTTCGACGGCACGGAGATACGAAACGGGCGGATAAGGGTGCCGTCGGCGAGATCGTCGCGAACTGAAACGCTGTCGCCGAGCGCCACGCCCTGCCCGCGCACCGCCGCCTCGATTCCCACGTGCGCAATGCCGATCTCCAGAATGCGCAGTCCCGCCAGCTTGTCCGCGGAGGCTTCGGCGAGCCAGCGCATCCATGAACTGGCGTGCTCGCAGAACAAGGTCCGGTTCGCCAGGTCCTGCACCGTGCGCAACGCGCGCGGACCATTCATCAAGGCAGGACTCACGACCGGGAACAAGACCGGATGTGTGATCAGCTTTACGTCACGATCCCGCCAGCGGCCTTCGCCGTAACGCATGCAAAGGTCGACATCGGAGGAATAGATTTCCTTGTCGTCATTCGATGGAATCACCTTGAGGTTGACCGCTGGAAAGTGCTCCAGGAAGTCGCCGATATGCCGTGCAAGCCAGCGCGAGGTGAACAGCAGCGGCGCCGATACCACCAGATCGCCCGCAATTGCCGGGGAATCGAGCCTGACCACGGCGGTTGCGATCATGTCGAACGCGGCCTTGACCGGCTGGAGCAACGCTTCTCCCGCAGGCGTCAACTTTACGCGCGCCTTCGACCGGACGAACAATGCCACGCCCAGCGTGCTTTCCAGCACCCGCACCTGATGACTGACGGCGCTCGCGGTGACATTGAGTTCGTCGGCGGCGGACGCGACCGTGCCATGGCGGGCCGTCGCTTCGAAGGCGCGTAACGGGTTGAGCGGCGGCAATCTATGGCGCATGGGAAGTCCGGAGATGCTGAGAAAAATTTGATTGGAAGCGAATTAAATTCTCTGTACAAGCAGAAAATTTGTATGTTTAAGCTGGACGTAATCCTTGGACGCATCCACTCAGACTCGACCACATTCAGGCAAAACGCATGAACACGACCGCAGCAACCGAACGCCTCTGGGGCGGCCGCTTCAAATCAGGACCGTCGCTGGCGCTGGAAAATCTTTCGCGCTCGGACCCGAGCTTCTTTCGCCTTGCGCCCTACGATCTGGCCGGCTCGCGCGCCCACGCGAACGAACTGGAACGCGCGGGAATCCTGAACGCCGCCGAGCTTGAGCAGTTGCTCAACACGATGGATCAGATAGAGAAGGAGTTTCTGGCGGGAAAACTCCCACCCATCCTCGCCGATGAAGACGTCCACACGTTCCTTGAACGCGAGTTGACTCAGCGCCTGAAGGCGGTCGGCGGAAAACTGCGCGCGGGACGATCGCGCAACGACCAGGCCGCGAACGACCTGCGTCTGTATCTTCGGGACAAGGCGCGGAAACTCGCGGTGTCGGTGAACGAATTGCAGGATGCGCTGATTGCCCAGGCCGAAGCGCACGTGGAAACCGTCACGGCAGGCTTCACGCATTTGCAGCCGGCACAGCCGATTGTGTTCGCGCATCAATTGCTTGCACACGCGCAGTCGATCTATCGCGACGTGGACCGTCTGGTCGACTGGGACCGGCGCACGGCGCGCTCGCCACTAGGCGCGGCGGCGTTGGCGGGCTCCGCAATCTGCTTGCGCGCCGATCTGTCGGCCGCCGAACTCGGCTATGACGGCCCGTGCGAAAACTCGATCGACGCCGTTGCATCGCGCGATCACGTCGCCGAATTCACGTTCATCCTGAGCATGTTGTCGGTGAATCTTTCACGGCTCTCGGAAGAGGTGATCCTGTGGACATCGCGCCAGTTCCGCTGGGTCGAACTCGACGACGGCTACGCGACCGGCAGTTCGATCATGCCGCAGAAAAAGAACTCGGATATCGCGGAACTGACGCGCGGCAAGGCGGGCCGTTTGATAGG
Organism: Caballeronia sordidicola; assembly: GCF_001544455.2. Taxonomy (GTDB): domain Bacteria; phylum Pseudomonadota; class Gammaproteobacteria; order Burkholderiales; family Burkholderiaceae; genus Caballeronia; species Caballeronia sordidicola. The sequence goes on along the minus strand of NZ_FCOC02000003.1, from coordinate 514,438 downwards.
AAACCTGAGCGGTTTGCTTGCGACGCTCAAGTCGTTGCCGCTCGCGTACAACCGCGATCTGGCGGAAGACAAGATCGCGGCGTTCGACAGTATCGATACACTTGAACTCGTGCTGCCCGCCATGGCCGGTATGATCCGCACCATGCGCGTGAACGTGGACGAAATGCGGCGGCAGGCGCCGCTCGGGTTTACGCTTGCAACGGAAGTGGCCGACTGGCTCGCGCTGCGCGGCGTGCCATTCAGCGAGGCGCACGAGATCACCGGCGCACTGGTGCGCGCGTGCGAGCAGCAAGGCATTGAACTGGGCGACGTATCGGTCGCGACGCTTGCTCAAGTCGATGCACGGCTGGAAGCCAGCGTGCTCGATCACGTGACGCTCGACGCCGCGGTTGCAGCGCGCAGCGGTCATGGCGGCACGGCGCCCATTCGCGTGAAGGAGCAGATTGCGCGGCTGCGCGGTGCTATCGACAAACAGGCAGCCTGGGCGGCCGACTACAAGGGACCTTCATGCTGAGTGCCTCAAACGACCGTTCATCGAGTAGCCGCACCGCGCAGGATAGCGCTGGCGCCTTCGCCGATATCTCGCATTTCGAGCACGTTCCGCGACGTTATTACGGGCGCTACCTGGCGTCCGCCGTGATCCTCGCGATAGTCGGGTATATCGTCGTGGCGTTTGCGCGCGGGCAAATCGAATGGGCGGTCGTGGCGCGCTTCCTCACGGCCAAGTCGATCCTGACCGGCCTCGTCAATACCATCGTCATGACCGTCCTTGCGATGGCGCTTGGCATTGTGCTCGGCGTGATCGTGGCGATCATGCGTCTCTCGACCAACCCGGTGCTGCGCGGTGTCGCGCATGCCTATGTGTGGCTCTTTCGCGGCACGCCCGTGATCCTGCAGTTGCTGTTGTGGTTCAACCTGGCGCTGGTGTTTCCAGTCGTGGGCATTCCCGGATTGATCGAATTTCGCACCGTCGACATCATGACGCCGTTCCTCGCCGCATTGCTCGGGCTTGGTATCAACCAGGGGGCGTATACGTCGGAAGTCGTGCGCGCGGGTCTGCTTTCCGTCGATACCGGCCAGTACGAGGCCGCGAAGTCCATTGGCATGCCGAGATTGCAGGCGCTGCGCCGCATCATCCTGCCGCAGGCCATGCGCGTGATCGTGCCGCCCATTGGAAACGAATTGATTGGCATGGCTAAACTAACGTCGCTCGCAAGCGTGATCCAGTACGCCGAAATGCTGCACAACGCGGAGAACATCTACTACGCAAACGCACGGGTGATCGAGTTGCTGATGGTCGCGGGCGTCTGGTATCTCGTGATCGTCACCGTGCTTTCCATGCTGCAATCGCGCGTGGAAATCCGTTTTGCGCGCGGCGCCGGCCGTGCTTCCGCCAAGCAATGACGCAACCGAACACGGGAACCCACACAGTCATGAACCCTTTGGTCAAAGCCGTCGATCTGCGCAAGTCCTATGGCGAATTCCAGGCGCTGCACGGCGTTCATCTCGATGTCGAGCAGGGTGAAGTGCTTTGCATCATCGGGCCGTCGGGTTCTGGCAAGAGCACGTTCCTGCGCTGCATCAACCAGCTTGAAACCATCAGCGGCGGCGCGTTGTGGGTGAACGGCGAACTGGTTGGATACCGGCGCGTGGAGAACAAGCTCTATCCGCTGTCGGAAAAGCAGATGGCGCGACAGCGGCTTGCGACCGGCATGGTGTTCCAGCGCTTCAACCTGTTTCCGCACATGACCGCGCTGGAGAACGTGATCGAAGGGCCGGTCCAGGTGCTGAAGAAGAAGAAAACCGAGGCAATTGAAGAAGCGCGCGCGCTGCTGACGCGCGTTGGCCTCGGCCACAAGTGCGATGCGTTTCCGGTCGAATTGTCGGGCGGCCAGCAGCAGCGCGTGGCCATTGCGCGGGCGTTGGCGATGCATCCACAACTCATGCTCTTCGACGAACCCACTTCCGCGCTCGATCCCGAACTCGTGGGAGAAGTGCTGAGCGTGATGCGGGACCTCGCCAAAAGCGGCATGACGATGATCGTCGTTACGCACGAACTCGGCTTCGCGCGGGAAGTGGCGAACCGCGTGGTCTTCATGGATCAGGGCAGGATCGTGGAAACGGGCACGCCGGAACAGGTGCTGTCCCAACCGCAACAGCAGCGCACGCAGGACTTTATTTCGGCCGTGCTTTCCTGACAGGAAGAGCACGCGAGCAACGCAGTTCAACCTCAAACTCAATCCCTAGCTCAGGCGACTACTCATGATCGACTCCTTGTTCAGGCGCACCGTTGGCTGTTTCATGTTCGGGGCCATGACGCTGGCCGTGACGTTGACTGCGCCGTTTGCACACGCGCAGACGCCCGTAGGCGGCAAAGGCACGCTCACCGCCGCGATCGTCCCGAACTATCCGCCGTTCGAATACAAGGACCCCGCCACCGACGAACTGACCGGCTTCGACGTCGACCTCGGCCAGGCGCTCGCCGCCAAAATGGGCGTTAAGCTGAAGTGGGAAGAAACCAGTTTCGACCAGATGATGAGCGCGCTCACCACGCATCGCGTGGACGCAATCCTGTCGGGCATGACCGACTTGCCGGCGCGGCGCGAGTCGGTGAACTTTCTCGATTACATCAAGACCGGGCCGCAGTTCTATACGTTGAAGGCGCGTGGCGGCGAGTACGCGCAAATGGACGCGGTATGCGGCAAACGCGTGGGATCGAGCCGGCGCACGTCGTTTCCCGACGACACGAAACATTGGAGCGACGAGCATTGCGTGAAAGCCGGCAAGCCGGCGATCGTGGTAGTAGGCACGGACGGTTCAGCCGATGCCCGCCTGCAACTGCGTCAAGGACGCCTCGACGCCGCGGTGCAAGGCGGCGAGACCTTGCCATATCAGAACACGCTGGAAAAAGATGCATACGCGCCCATCGGGCAGCCGTTCCTCCTGCAATACACGGCCATCGGCATGGCGAAGGACAACGCCGCGTTGAGCGACGCCATGACGCAAGCATTCGGCAAACTGCTCGCCGATGGCACCTACAAGAAGATCCTGACGAAATGGGGCTTGCAGGACCATGCGGTAACGAAGGTGGTGATCAATTCGCAGGAGTGAGCGCTCGCACCCGGACAAAGTGGCTTGGTGAATTTTTCGAAATTGGCTCTTTTTCCGCTTTCCATAATTGGCGCATCATGGGTGATCGGCTTCTGGATTGCATCTGGAGCCGATTCAAGCCGCTACGGAAACAGGAGCCCGAATGTATTTACCCGCCCACTTTGCCGAAGATCGCGTTGAAGCGCTTCATCGGTTGATGAATGAGTACCCGCTTGCCGCGCTCGTGACCCATGGGCCGAATGGCCTCGACGCCAATCATGTGCCCTTTGAACTGGATACGTCGGCGGGCGGTCACGGCGTGCTGCGGGCGCATGTCGCGCGGGCGAATCCGGTATGGAACGATGTGACGGACGGCGCCGAAGTGCTGGTGATTTTTCGCGGACCCGAGCACTATATTTCGCCGAACTGGTATCCGAGCAAACACGAAGCGCATCGGCAGGTGCCCACCTGGAATTATCAGGTAGTGCATGCCCACGGAACGATCACGATCCGCGACGACGAGAAGTTCCTTCGCGGACTCGTCGGGCGGCTCACGAAAGTGCATGAAGCCGGCGAGGAAAAGCCCTGGAAAATGGGCGATTCGGCGCGCGATTATATCGATGCGATGCTGCAGGCGATCGTGGGTATCGAAATCGGGATTACGCGGCTTGTCGGCAAATCGAAGCTGAGCCAGAACAAGGAGCGGCGCGATCTTCAGGGCGCCATAGACGGATTGCGGAGCAACGGCGAACAGCCGCTCGCCGATGCAATGTCCGAAGCGCTTGCCGCCAAACTGGAGTGATCAGACGTCGAACCTGACGCCTTGCGCCAGCGGCAATTCGCGGCTGTAGTTGATCGTGTTGGTCGCGCGGCGCATGTAGCTTTTCCACGCATCGGAACCCGATTCGCGGCCGCCGCCCGTTTCTTTTTCACCGCCGAACGCGCCGCCAATTTCCGCGCCGCTCGTGCCAATGTTCACGTTCACGATGCCGCAATCGCTGCCCGCCGCCGACATGAATTGTTCGGCTTCCCGAATGTCGTTGGTGAAGATCGCCGACGACAAACCCTGTGGCACGCCGTTCTGCAACTGCAGCGCATCGGCGAAGTCGTCGTAGGTCATCACGTAAAGGATCGGCGCAAACGTCTCGCGTTCGACCACCGCCGTCTGCGCCGGCATGCGCACGAACGCCGGACGCACGTAATACGCATCGGCGTGGTCGCCCACTTCCACGCGCTCGCCGCCCTTCACGTCGCCGCCTTGCTCACGTGCATCGCGCAGCGCTTTTTGCATTGCATCGAATGCGGCACGGTCGATCAGCGGACCCACGAGCGTATCGCTTTCCAGCGGACTGCCCACCTTCACCGACGCAAACGCTTTCTCCAGACGCGGCAACAACGTGTCGACCACGCTGCTGTGAACCACCAGACGACGCAGCGTCGTGCAACGCTGGCCTGCCGTGCCGACCGCCGAGAACGTCACGCCGCGCACGACGAGATCCAGGTCGGCGCTGGGCGCCACGATCACCGCGTTATTGCCGCCAAGTTCCAGGATGCTGCGGCCCAGGCGCTTCGCCAGCACTTGCGCCACTTCCATGCCCATGCGCACGCTGCCGGTCGCGCTGACGAGCGGCACCTTCGCAGACTCGGTCAGCGCCTGGCCGATATCCCGCTCGCCGATCAACAACTGGCTCAGGCCTTCAGGTGCAACGCCGGGGTGGGTTTTATCGAATTCGCGGAGGGCTTTTTCGAAAAGCGCATGACATGCGATCGCCGTCAGCGGCGTTTTCTCCGATGGTTTCCAGACCACCGAATCGCCGCAGACAAACGCCAGCGCCGCGTTCCACGACCACACGGCAACCGGGAAGTTGAACGCCGAGATCACGCCGACCACGCCAAGCGGATGCCATGTTTCCATCATCCGGTGCCCCGGGCGCTCGGACGCGATGGTCAGGCCGTAAAGTTGCCGCGACAGGCCCACGGCGAAGTCGCAGATATCGATCATTTCCTGCACTTCGCCCAGGCCCTCTGACGTGATCTTGCCGGCTTCCAGCGTGACGAGACTGCCCAACGCCGCCTTGTGCTCACGCAGCACGTTGCCGAACACGCGCACGAGTTCGCCGCGCTGCGGCGCGGGCACGGTTCGCCACTTGAGAAACGCCGCGTGGGCTGCGTCGATCTTGCGGGCGGCACTACCGGGGTTGTCGACAGCGAGCTTGGCGAGCGTTGCACCGTCTAGCGGCGAGCGCGCCACGAGGGCGTCGCCCTTCCATTGGCCTAGGTCCACGCCGAGCGCGCCGAAAATATCGTTCAGTTCCATCACTTCCTCTCCAAGTCGGGTTGCTGCGGCGGGCGTTGCGCGCGGCGTGTCGCCACCGCGTCAATGCCCTTTTGAAACCTGCGCCAGCATGTCGATACATACACAATGGCACAGAGTTTCAAGGCCAGAAAAACCTGCTAAATACGGTTAAACCGGTTTGATCCAGTGCTTAAGCCTCACCCAATTAGAACGCGTTTCCGTTCATATGGCGAGACGCAAATGGTCAGCGGCTTGCCAGCGCGAGTTTGAGGCGGCGCACGCCCTCGAACACTTCAGCCTCGCCCGTTGCGGCGGCAAACGACAGGCGCATGCTGGATGCATCGGCGCGATGCACGTAAAAGGCCGGACCCGGCACGTAGATCACGTTCTGCTCGATTGCGCGCTTGAGAAGCTCGGCGGCGTTGCGTCCGCCCTTCAGCCGCGCCCACACGAACATGCCGCCTTGCGGCACGACGTGCTCGATGTCATCGGGAACAAACTGGCGCAACGCGCTCGACAGCGCCTCGTAGCGCTTTTTATAAGCCTGCACGATAACCGGCACATGCTCCGCCAGCCTTCCGCTTTCCAGATAAAACCGCGCCGTTTCCTGTGCGAGCGGCGACGTGCAGAGATCGCTCGTCTGCTTGGCAATCAGCATGCGGCGCGTGATGGCAGGCGGCGCAATCGACCAGCCAATGCGCAAGCCGGGCGCAACGATCTTCGAAAGACTGCCGAAATACACGACCCAGTCGCTCGCGCCGGGAATGGTATCGGCGAGTGCGATGACCGGCTTGACCGGCTCGCCGGAAAACCGCAGTTCGCCGTAGGGATCGTCTTCGACCAGCACGAAGCGAAACCGCATCGCAAGCCGGGCGAGCGCCTCGCGGCGCGCAGTGGTCAACGTCGCGCCAGTCGGGTTCGCGAAGGTCGGAACGGTGTAGAGCAGCTTCGGGCGCGCGACGGGATCGAGCGCTTCGAGTTGTTCGCTAAGCGCATCGACGTCGATACCGTGCACGTCCGTGCGCACCGCGATCAATTGCGCGCCGGCGAGACGCAGTGCCTGGATCGCTGCCGGATACGCCGGCTCTTCGATCAGCACCGCGTCGCCCGGTGCAACGAGTATCTTGATCAACAAATCGAGCCCTTGCTGCGAGCCTGTGGTCACAATCAGATCGTCGATTTCGCGATTCACGCCGCGTTCGTTCATCAAACGCACGATCGCGCGGCGCAAGGCGGGTGCGCCGGCGGTGTCGCCATATTGCAGACATGCAACCGGGTCCGAGCGATACGCCGCGTCCATCGCGTGCCCGATTCCCGCGCGGTCGAACAGATCCTTCGAGGGATATCCGCCCGCGAACGAAATCATTCCCGGCCGGCTAAGATACTTGAACAGCTCGCGGATCGCCGAACCTCGCGGCGACTTGAACGGCTCCGTGAAATCGCAAGGATCGGGTGTGGAGTTCGCGTCCGGATTCAGGCTCGCCGTCACGCCGCCGCCGTCATCTTGAAGATGCCGGTCGCGTTGCCGGCATCGAAACCGAGATCGAGCACGCTGCGGCCGGTCGCATCGTCCAGAACCGTATCGCGGCTGATGAATTCATAGAAGGAACCGGGCACGTCGCGCTCGATCCGGGCGCCGGTTGCATCGATAAAAGAACGGCGCACCGGATCCGCGCGGAACGCCGTCTGGCGCACGCGGCCCGACTTCGAGACTTCCACCGAATCCTTGATCGGACGGCCGAGCGCGCGCTGGGCATCGGCAACCGCGAAGACGTCGTCCACGCGGTCCGTTGCGTGATTGAACGCGTTGCCTTCGGTCGCGATCCACGCCATTTCCGCCGATTCCGCGCGCAGCATCTCATAGTCGGCAAGATGCGCAACCGCGTGCTGGCGCTCGAAACAACGCACGATGACCGGCAACAACTCGCACGCCATGGCGAGCGGCAGCGCGCCATCGCGCTCGAGTTCCGCTAGCGACGCCACCGCTTGCGGTGTCAGCGGGTCCACGCTTGCGCCGATCACGCGTGTCACCGCCTGCTGGAATTCCGGGCTGAAACGCTCCGGGTGCAGTTCGCTGACGAAATACTGGGCGATGTCATCAGGAGCATCGAGGTGCTTGTACGAACGCCCCGTCATCTTGATCCGATCGAGCGGATACGTGCCGTTCAGGACGAAGCCGAGCGGCCGCAGAATTCGCGTGAACGCGGCTTCTCCGGGCGGCAACGCGCCAGATTCGCTCCACCGCACCGTGCGCAGCGCGCCGTGGTCGAACTGCACGCGCGTTTGGGTGTGCTGCAAGTCGGCCGTGTAGGCACGGCCACTCGGCACACGCTCGAGCAAGCCGGCGAACAGCGCCATGTTCATTGCCTGCGCCAGTTCAGCCCGCGTAACCGCTCCCGGTGTGAAAATGTTGATTGCAGCGGGCAAGTTCATCAATTGCACTAACCCGGCAATTTCCGCTTCGGGAACAACAGTGGCGAGCAATGCGGCGAGGTTCGGATTCATTTTCTGGAGTTCCTGCTGGTCGGGCAATGCACATGCCTCAAAGCTTGATCGGGCGCGGTGCGCGATCAATAGCGGTCGATTCTGAGCCGCGTCAAAAAGCCATGCAATTGATATAAACTCATGACTTGGTTCCAAAAACGCACTAACTGGGCTTTTTATCGCCTTAGTGAGGCAACTAAAAAAACATGAGAAAGGGCATCCCCAACCTGGTCGCGTTGCAGATTTTCGAGGCAGCCGCGCGCCACGAGAGCTTCACGCGCGCCGCCAACGAACTTTCACTTACGCAGAGCGCGGTGTGCAGGCAAGTGGCGTCGCTGGAGAGCCGGTTGGGCGTCGCCTTGTTCCTGCGGATCAAGAAGCGCATTGTGCTGACCACGCACGGGCGGCAGTACGCGGCGCTCGTGCGCAAGAATCTCGACCGGATCGAACGTGACACACTCGAACTGATGGCGCAGCGCGGTGTCGGGCGGATTCTTGAAATTGCGGTGGTTCCGACGCTCGCGAGCCAATGGCTGATTCCGCGTCTGCCGCAATTTCGCGCGCGGCGCCCGGATATCACGGTGAACCTGTCGATCCGTACCGAACCGTTTCTCTTCAGCGATTCTCCGTTCGACGCCGCGCTGTACTTTGGCGACTCCGTATGGCCCGGCACGCAAGGCAAGCTGCTGTTTCGCGAAGGCAAGGTCGTGCCTGTGTGCAATCCGTCATTGCTGCCGGCCGCCGCACCGGTATCGCTCGATCAACTGACTGAATTGCCGCTGCTGCATTTATCGACGAGACCGGACGCGTGGCGCACATGGTTTCGCCTGAACGGGCTTGAACACGACGTGCGCGCGGTGCGTGGCGCACGTTACGAACTGTTCACCATGCTCACGAGCGCGGCGCAAGCTGGCTTGGGCGTGGCGTTGTTGCCGGAAATCCTGCTCGCGGACGAATTGTCGTCGGGAAGGCTGGTCGTGCCGCTCGATAAACCGATGACTGGCGAATCCGGCTATTACCTCGTTGCGCCCGATGAAATTGCGCATGACGAGCCATTCGTGGCGCTGTCGGAGTGGCTGAGTTCGGTTGTTCCGCGAGGACAGGAAGTCGCGGCGTGAGAACATGAAAACAATTAAGGCTTCAAAATAAGCGTAAGGGCACGCACTGCATCCCGCTTACCGGAGACTCATCTTGGCGCAAACAAAAATCCCCGCTGTCTACATGCGTGGCGGCACGAGCAAAGGCGTATTTTTTCGTCACGACTGGCTGCCTGAAGACGCGGCCTTGCGCGAGCGCATCCTCATGCGCGTGATCGGCAGCCCCGATCCCTACGCCCAGCATATCGACGGCATGGGCGGCGCCACCTCCAGCACAAGCAAGGTCGTGATCATCGGGCCGTCGTCGCGCGGCGATTGCGACGTGGACTATCGTTTCGGGCAGGTCGCCATCGATAAACCCGTGATCGACTGGTCCGGCAATTGCGGCAACCTGACCTCGGCGGTCGGTCCTTTTGCCATCGCGCAGGGTCTCGTCGACGCCCCGCGCGACGGACTCGCCATCATCCGGATCTGGCAAGCCAACATCAACGCGAGGATCATCGCCCACGTCCCCATGCGGGACGGCGAAGTAATGGAAGAAGGCGATTTCGAACTCGATGGCGTCGCTTTTCCAGCGGCGGAAATCCGGATCGAATTTCTGGACCCGGCGGGCGACAGCGAGCATTCGAATGGCGGCATGTTCCCGACCGGAAACGCACTGGACGTGCTGGAAGTGCCGGGCGTCGGGCCGGTCGAGATGACGATGATCAACGCCGGCAACCCGGCCATTTTCATCGATGCAGCGAGCCTGCAGCTCAACGGAGCCGAGTTGCAGCGAGACGTGAACGGCAACAGCGCGTTGCTTCAAAAGGCCGAAGCGATTCGCGCGCATGCGGCGGTCCGGATGGGTCTCGCGAAAACGCCTGACGAAGCCACGCAGTCGAGGCCGCATACGCCCAAGCTCGCGTTCGTTGCCAAGCCGAGCGATTACGTGGCGTCGAGCGGCAAGCAGGTCAAAGCCGCAACGCTCGATATCAACGCGCGCATTTTTTCGATGGGCAAGCTTCACCACGCAATGACCGGAACGGGCGCAGTCGCCATAGCCGTCGCGGCTGCGATTCCCGGTACGCTAGTCAACCGGCTCGTGCCAGATTCAAAAGGTGCGGTTCGCTTTGGGCATCCGTCGGGCAGCCTTGCGGTCGGCGCTGAAACCGTGCAGATAAACAATGACTGGGTCGTGACAAAAGCCATCATGAGCCGAAGCGCGCGCCGGTTGATGGAAGGCTTTGTGTTCGTACCGGCAACGATGTTTGCTTCGTAAGCATCCAGTCATACGATCGCAATTAGGTTGACTAAGTATTACCTGATAAGTGTTACCTAATTACCTGCATCGGCTCTGCAAATGGAAAGATTTCCTGTATTCCCTCGCGCCGATAGCCTCAAATAAAGCCGCGCCATTTATTTTTGATTTTTATCCGCGGCGCTTTCCAATATTTTCCCCGTACGATCAGCCATGGCGTGATCGCGGTTTCTGCATCACTCGCCTCGATCACAACGCCTTCGCCAGACGCCGCCCAAGGCACCCGGGCGCACTACGCGCCTTTGCCCCCGCCACCCGACACGTCCCGGAGAACATCGCTCATGGTCATGAAACGCATCCGCAATCTGTTTGCAGCCAGTGCGCTGTTTGCTGCGATTGCAAGTCCCATTCAGGCGCAATACACCACGGACTGGCTGGCAAACACGTATGGAACGAGTTCCACTTACGTGGGCAACGGCGCCCGCTCGATGTGGATAGCGCCCGAAGGCGTCATCTACACGGCGTCGCTCTGGGATGAAAACGAAGGCGGAATCGCAATCTACCAGAACCGCAAGAGCGCGGGTTCCATCGGCATTCACAACGAGTTCCAGGGCAGCGCCATTACGGGCAATGCAACCTCGATCTTCGCCGCCATGCAATACGACAGGAACAAGGGCAGCGGACTCGTGGGCCGATACAACCGCGCCACCAAGACCCGCGATTTTGTAATCGCCGTCAGCGCGACCACGACCGAAACGCGCGCCGATGTCATCACCGGACTCGCCACCGCCGGTTCCCTGCTCTACGCGAGCGACTTTCCGGGAAATCGTGTGCGCGTCTTCACGACCGACGGCGTCTGGCAACGCGACATCAACGTGACAGGCCCCGGCGCGCTCGCCCTCGATAACGCCGGCAACCTCTGGGTCGCGCAGAAAGATGCGGGCGCCATCGTGGAATTCAGTCCGGACGGCGCTGCGTTGAACACAATCCAGATGCCCGCTACATCGCGTCCGTCCGCATTGTTTTTCGACGCCACCAACGGGCAGCTCATGGTCGGCGATCAAGGGCCCGACATGAACATCAAGCTCTACCAGACCGCGGGCGCACCCGCCCAGGTCGGCACGTTCGGCATTCAGGGCGGTTATCTCGACACCACGTCGGGCATCAAGGGGCAGGTCGGCGACCGGCGTTTCACGCGCGTGGTGGGTATCGGCAAGGACGCGGCCGGCAATCTCTACGTGCTCAGCAATCCCTGGGGCGGTACCTGGGACCTCGCACGCAACGGCAACACGGACATCTACGTCTACGACACTTCAAGCATCCTTCGGTGGAGACTTCAGTCGCTCAACTTCGAAGGCAACGGCGAGCCAGACCCGGGCACAGACGGCGCGTACTTCTATGGCGGCTTCAACGTCTATACCGGCACTGCCGGAGGCACGTTCGTTGCGAACACGGTGAATCCGTTCGACTTTCCGTCCGATCCGCGAATCGACATCAACGATACCCAACGCGGCCAGCACTTCGCGCAAGTCGCCACGGTCGGCGCGAACCGCGTGATGGTCGCGGCCGGCCAGAACCCGGGCGTGTTCAATTTCTATCACTTCAATACGGCCAACGGTTACATCGCGATTCCGGACGGATCACTGCCGGGCGCGCTGTTCAACACGAGCACGCTGATCACGGGCGGATTCTCCCTCGACAGCAACGCGAACATCTGGGCGGGTCCGGACAGGACAAACCGCATTTACTACTATCCGCTGACCGGATTCGACGCCAACGGCAAACCCTCGTGGGGTCCCGGCTTCGCGTACGCCACGCCGAGGTCCATCCTGCCTCTGACGCGGATCATCTATCTTGCTGGCAGCGACACCATGATCCTCGCGCAAGGCATTATCGGCAGCACGGACTGGACGTCCATAGGAAAGCGCGTCGAGGTGTATCACGGCTGGCGCGCGGGCAATCAAACAGCGCCGAATCCGGTGATCAATCTCACGAGCGCCAATCCGAAATCGATCGCCGCCGCAGGCAATTATCTGTTCGTCGGATATGTGCACACGGCGCCGAACATCGACGCATTCAATCTCGCGACGGGCAGCCTCGACATCACGTTCACCAACAGCAATCCCGGGAATGTGGACGTGGGCAACGACGTGGATTCCATGTATGGCTTGCGGGCATATTTGCGCTCGACCGGCGAGTACGTCGTCACCAAGGATAACTACAACGAGTCGAGCATCATTGTTTATCGATGGACGCCCGGGGCCGCGGCGAATGCGGCTCAACGGTAGCGGGCGGCTGCGGATTGTTCGCCGGATTGGTGTCGAACTTGACGACGCGCTCTATGCCAACCGTGCCCGCGAGCGCCGACAATTCCGATTGCAGCGTGTCTGCAATGTCCCTGGCATAGACATCCTCACCGTTGACGTACGCCGTGAACGAGCGCAGATATCTGGCTTTTTTCTCGGGATTCTCAATCGTGTCCCGCGTCCATTGGTACAGCGGATACTTATCGGCGCCCGATTTTTCCGCCTCGGCCACATAGCCGGCAAATGCATCGAACTGGCATACAAGGGTGGCGCCATGCCGCCGCAGCACCTCGTCCAGTTGCGGCGGCATGCGCTGCGGATCGTCGCGCACGGTTCCGGCCAGTTCGGGTGAGGCGGTGATCCTGATCTGGAAGAGCCACGTGTCGACCATGCTTGCCTCGCTACAGGTGTGAAAGTTGAACGATCATGGCGCAAAACCCGCGCCAATTGGTACGCCATTACTCCCTGATTAGCGCAATCCAGTTTTCGATGTAAAATACTGTACATCCATACAGTTATTGATGCCATGTCCGATCCTGGCGGAAAAATCGGTGCACGCGGGGCGCCGCCATGACCACGCGCCGTATTGCGCATCTCGACATGGACGCGTTCTATGCGTCGGTCGAACTCCTGCGCTATCCCGAACTGCGTGGCCAGCCCGTGGTAATCGGCGGCGGAAAGAACGCCACGCCCGAAACCCTGCCAGACGGCTCCCGCCGTTTCGTCAGGCTGCGCAATTACGCCGGCCGGGGCGTGGTGACGACCTCGACCTACGAAGCGCGCGCGCTCGGCGTGTTCTCGGCCATGGGCATGATGAAAGCGGCGCAACTCGCGCCGGACGCCATCCTGCTGCCCACCGATTTCGACTCGTATCGGCATTATTCGCGGCTTTTCAAGGCGGCCGTCGCCACGTTCACCACGCAAATCGAGAACCGCGGTATCGACGAGATTTATATCGATCTCACCGCCCTGCCGGGAGATCCGGCGGAGATCGCCACACGCATCAAGCAGGCCGTGCGCGACGCGACCGCCCTGTCGTGTTCGATCAGCGTCGCGCCGAACAAGCTGCTGGCGAAAATCGGCTCCGAACTGGACAAGCCGGATGGCCTGACCATTCTCACCGCCGCCGACATCCCGGTGCGGATCTGGCCGCTGGCGGTGCGCAAGGTCAACGGCATCGGGCCGAAGGCGACCGAAAAGCTGGCGGCTATAGGCATAGAAACCGTCGGCGATCTCGCGCGCGCCGATCCGCAACTGCTTCAGGCAACGTTCGGGCGCAGCTATTCGGCGTGGCTCGTGGAAGTGGCGCAAGGTGTCGACGAGCGGCCCGTCGTGGTCAGTTCCGAGCCGAAGTCAATGAGCCGCGAAACCACCTTCGAGCGCGACCTGCATCCGCGCCAGGATCGCAGCGCGTTATCGGCGGCGTTCACGGATTTGTGCACGCGCGTTGCGGACGACTTGCGGCGCAAGGGCTACGAAGGGCGCACGGTCGGAATCAAGCTGCGCTACAACGACTTCAGCACGGTCACGCGCGACCTGACGGTGCCCGCGCCCACGGCCGACGCCACCGAAATCCGCCGCGCCGCCACCGAATGCCTGCGGCGCGTGCCGCTCGACCGGCGCCTGCGGCTCCTGGGCGTGCGCGTGACGGCGCTGGTGCCGGCGGGGTCGTATATCGCCGGGCCGGCGCCCGTTCAAGGCGAACTGCCGTTTGCCGCCGACTGAGGAAACATCGTGTATCAAAGCGATCTGTTCGATCCCGCGCCGCTCGATCTCATCACTGACGCCGAGTGCGGGATCCGCTATCTCCCGGATGTGGTCCCGGCCGCCACGGCGCAAGCGTGGTTCGAGCAAGTGCTCGGCGGCGTGATCTGGAGCAACCAGCGCCGCATGATGTACGAGCGCGAAGTCGATGTACCGCGCCTGACAGCGCATTTTTCGCTCGGAGCCGCGGACTTGCCCGAGCCACTGCAAGAGGCGGCGGCTGCGGTCAGCGTGGCGGCCGGCGCGGCGTTCAACAGCGTGGGACTGAACCTGTATCGCGATGGCAATGACAGCGTCGCGCCGCATAACGATCACACCCAGGAACTTGTGCCGAAAGCGCCCATCGCCATTCTTTCGCTGGGCGCAACGCGCCGCATGACGGTCCGCGCAAAATCGGGCAAAGGGCGCACGCTCAATGTGGATCTGCACGCAGGCAGCGTCCTCGTGATGAGTCATGCATCGCAATTCACGCACAATCACGGCATCCCGAAGATGGCGGAAGTCGCAGGTCCGCGCATCAGCCTGGCGTTTCGCTGCATGAGCACCTGAGCGCCGCAACGGCTGCTCAAACGGCGCGCGTGGGCGTACAGTCTCTACAGCGTCCATTCCGGGTGCTTGCCCAGACAACACTCGACGCACCGGGCCCAATTCTCATGCAGAAAGCGTATCTGAACCGTCTCGCCCCCGATGTTCGCGCGCTGGCCGAAGACCTTGAATACGCGCTTGGCTTCGAGATCATCGTGAAGGTGAACCAGCACTTGCCGCGCCGCGCCGCCGACGAACCCGGCGGACTGGAGTGCGAAGTGGATCAATCGGGCGCGCGCATTGTCATCCCGGACCCGGACTGGTTTCCGGATGGCTCCGTGCTGCACGAACTGTTTCACGTGCGCCGCTTCCTGCTCGAAGGAATCCCGCTTCTGGTCGACAACAAAGCGTACGTACGATGGAATCCGTGCGTGAGTTCGGCCGTGACGTATCACGACAACTGCATGGAGCATCTCGTGATCGTGCCCGAGGAATTGGGTCGGCGTCCTGAACGCTTGGCACATTGGGAGCGCGCGATAAAACAGGTTTGGGGCACGCTCGCCGTCACTGCATCGCACGAAGCCGATTGCCGGCAAGGCGCGCTGGTGAACTGGGCGTTCATTGAACATGTTCTGCCGGACAGCGCAACGCGGCGCGAAGCGGTGACAGTGCTCGACCGCCTCGGCTTCAGGGAAGCGGCCGCGTGTTTCGCGGATGCGCTAGCGCCGGTTCTCAACGATAAAGAAAAGCTCGTGAAGCGCTGGTTCGAGCATCTGCACCTTCAGCCAGAGATGGCGTCGCTCCGATATCTGAACGTGTGGGACAACGCGTGCCGGGAAACGCCGCTGAACATTGTTGCAGCAGCGGCGCGCTCAGGCGCGCAGCGCAACCAGCGCCCTGCCCGTTAAAACGCTTCCCAGTCGGCGGCGCCTGCCAATGCGACGGGCTTCGCCTTCTCGACGCCCACGAGCGGCGTTTTCAACCGGGCAAGCCGTTCGCTTGCAACCGCGCGGGTCGTCTGCGCGAGCGCCGCTGCACGAGCGGGTTTCGCCGCGGGCTTCACAAATTCCGCACCACCATCGTTCAACTGAAATACCGCCACCGCCGCTTTCAACGCGCCCGCCTGATCTTCCAGCGACTGCGCGGCAGCAGCCGCCTCCTCCACCAGCGCCGCGTTTTGCTGCGTCACTTCGTCCATCTGCGTCACGGCCAGCGCGACTTGCTCAATCCCGCTGCTTTGCTCGTGCGATGCCGCTGCTATCTCGCCCATGATGTCGGTCACACGCTGCACGGCGCCGATGATTTCGGACATCGTGCGGCCGGCGTCGCCCACCAGCGTTGTACCCGTCTGCACGCGCGCCACCGACGTGTTGATCAGTTCCTTGATCTCCTTGGCGGCCCCGGACGAGCGCTGCGCCAGGCTGCGAACCTCGGCGGCCACGACCGCGAAGCCCCGGCCCTGCTCGCCGGCCCGCGCGGCTTCCACGGCTGCGTTCAACGCCAGGATGTTGGTCTGGAACGCAATGCCTTCGATGATCGTGATAATGTCCGCGATCTTCGTGGAACTCTGGTTGATGTCGCCCATGGTATCCACGACTTGCGAGACCACCGTGCTGCCCTTGTTCGCAATCTCCGACGCATTCGCGGCGAGCGAACTTGCCTGACGCGCATTCTCCGCGTTCTGCTTCACCGTCCCCGTCAGTTCGTCCATGCTCGACGCGGTTTGCTGCAGCGCCGACGCCTGCTCTTCCGTGCGCGACGACAGATCGATATTGCCCGCCGCGATCTGCTTGGTCGCCGACGCAATCGACTCGCTGCCCGAGCGCACCGTGCGCACGGTATCGATCAGGCTTGCCTGCATCTTCGCCAGGCCGGTGAGCAACTGGCCCATCTCGTCACGCGATGTCACGACCA
Source organism: Caballeronia sordidicola (assembly GCF_001544455.2). Taxonomy (GTDB): domain Bacteria; phylum Pseudomonadota; class Gammaproteobacteria; order Burkholderiales; family Burkholderiaceae; genus Caballeronia; species Caballeronia sordidicola. The sequence goes on along the minus strand of NZ_FCOC02000003.1, from coordinate 497,722 downwards.
GTTCGCGGCGCAGGTCGCCGGAAGCGATAGCGTCGAATTGAGCGAGCGCTTCGTCAAGCGGACGTCCGATGGCGCGGCGCAACGACAGCCACGAAAACGCGGCGGCAATCAGCCCGATAATGATCGCCACCACGCTGATGGTCTGGAATTCGCTGAACTTCTGCTGCGAGAGTTCGAAGTCGCTCTTCGCAGAATCGAACTGGTACTTGCGCAGCGACTCGCCAATGGCCGCCATTTCGTTGAACTTGACCTGCATGGCTTCCGCCGATGCAACGATCTTTTCGGCGTCGTTCGCGCGCACGTTCGCATAACCATCGTCGAGCATCTTTTGAAGTTCGAGCCGCTTCGCCTGGAACGCCTCAGCCATCTCGTGCTCGCCGGGTCCCTGCGGCAGTGCGGCGTAACGCGCCCATTCCTTGTTCGCACGATCGCGCATCAATGCGCCGCGTCCGATCGCCGTCTCCGCCGCAGCCGGCTTGCCAACCAGCAAGGCCGCGCGGTCGAAACTCAGCCGCTCGCGCGCCGTGAACATCTCCGCATTGCCGGCCGCTACCGCGCTGGGCATTTCGTTGGTGAAAAGGCCGCGCGTGGTCTCGTTGCCGCGGTTCATGCCCCACAGGCCCAGGCCGCCGATTATCACCAGCAACACGCCCAGAAAGGCCATGGCGATCCCGAGGCGCCCCTTGATCGTAGAAAGTATGTTCATGTCTCACTTGTCTCAACACCGTTATTCAAGCGGCGGCGCATGTGGATGGCAACGCGCAAACCGGAGCCGGATAAGGTTGTCGGCCCATATGCTTTAACGGCAATCGCCCCTCTCACTTGAGCAAATTGTCATAGCATCGTGGTATGCAGCGTCAATGCACATGCTTTCATTTTTATTACTGGCAATACCGGAGACACACCCATGGACGTCACGATTTACCACAACCCGTCATGCGGAACGTCGCGCAATACGCTCGCGCTGATTCGCAACGCCGGTATTGAGCCGAACATAATCGAATATCTGAAGACGCCGCCGGATCGCGGCACACTGATCAAGTTGATTCAGGACGCGGGGCTTGGCGTTCGCGACGCGCTTCGTGAAAAGGAGGCGGTGTTCGTGCAACTCGAACTCGCCGATGCAACGCTTGCCGACGAGCAATTGCTCGACGCCATGCTCGCGCATCCCATTCTGATCAATCGTCCGTTCGTGGTGACGCCGGAAGGCACGCGGCTATGCCGGCCATCGGAAAAACTGCTGGAGATTCTTTCGGTCGCCCAGCAAGGTCCGTTCGCCAAGGAAGACGGCGAACGGATCATCGATGAAAAGGGCAACAGGGTTCGCTGATAACCGCGAGCCAGGTCACGCGAATCTCGCGGCGGTTGTCAGGAACGGTAGTCGGGTTGTGTATCGGCGATAAGACGCAGCGCCGCCTGCCATGCAAGTTCCGTGATGCCGTCCGACCCTTCGGATTCGAACTGGCGCGCCGTGAGCTCGCGCACATGTTCGGGCGGAAAACGCAATTGCGCGCCGCCTGCCATGGCCTGCACTTGTGCCTGACACGCGCGCTCGAGAAAGTAGATTTCATGGAACGCGTGTGCGGCCGTCGCGCCGCCCGCGAGCAGACCATGGTTGCGCAGGATCATCGCCTTATGCGGACCCAGGTCTGCTACAAGACGATCCCGTTCGCCAAGATCGAGCGCGATGCCTTCGTAGTCGTGGTAACCGAGCTTGCCGTAGAACTTCAGCGCATGCTGGCTGATGGGCAAGAGCCCGTGCTCTTGCGCGGATACGGCCGTGCCCGCCGCCGTATGCGTGTGCACGACAAACGCCAGATCGTGACGCGCCATGTGCACCGCCGAGTGAATGGTGAATCCCGCCGCGTTGACCCGGAAAAGCTCCGGCATGTCGCGCGCTCGGTCATCGATAACCTTGCCCTGATAATCGATCTTCACCAGATCCGACGCCCGCATTTCATGGAACAGCACGCCGTAGCGGTTGATCAGGAACGCAGGTTTTTCATCGGACTTGCCGGGCATGACGGGCAAGCGCGCGGTGATGTGCGTGTCGATCATGTCGGTCATGCGAAAGTGCGCCACCAGCCGATACAGCGCGGCAAGGTCCTCGCGAACTTTTTGCTCGGCGGCGGAAAGAGAGGTCGGGACGGGCTGCATCGTGAGGTCCTTTTTTGGGGCATCGAAACGCGAGCTTAACGCCGTATGACGCCCGGCAGCACGCACAGCATTTCATACAGCAGGTTGGCGCCAAGCAATGACGTGTTGCCGGTCGTATCGTAAGGCGGCGACACTTCCACCAGATCGCATCCGATCAGGTCCAGCCCGTGACAGCCGCGAATGATTTCCATGCCTTGAATCGTGGTCAGGCCGCCGATTTCCGGCGTGCCCGTACCGGGTGCCCAGGCGGGATCGATGCCATCGATATCGAAACTAAGATACACCGGCCCGCCTTCCACCTTGCGCCGCACTTCGGCCATCAGCGGGTCCAGCGATTTATGCCAGCATTCTTCCGCCTGCACGACGCGGAAACCTTGCCTGCGGCTCCAGTTGAAATCGTCGGCGGTATACCCCTGCGCCCGCAATCCGATCTGCACCACGCGCTCGCAATCGAGCAAACCCTCTTCCACCGCGCGGCGAAACGTCGTGCCATGCGCAATCTTCTCGCCGAACATATGGTCGTTGACGTCGGCATGGGCGTCCACGTGCACGAGCCCGATCTTGCCGTGCTTGCGGTGCAGGGCGCGCAGGATCGGCAGCGTGATCGTGTGATCGCCGCCGAGCGTGAGCGGTTTGACATCGTGCTTGAGAATGCCGTTGTAATGCTCTTCGATGATCCGCACCGCGTCGAGCAGATTGAACGTGTTGATGGGCACGTCGCCGATATCCGCCACCGACAGCGAATCGAAGGGCGCCGCGCCCGTCGCCATGTTGTAAGGCCGGATCATCACCGACTCCGCGCGAATGCCGCGCGGGCCAAACCGTGTGCCGGCGCGCAACGACGCGCCAATGTCGAGCGGCACGCCTATGAAGGCGGCGTCCAGTCCTTCTGCCGATTGCAGATGCGGCAAGCGCAGCATGGTCGCAATACCGCCAAAGCGCGGCATCTCGTTACCGCCCAGCGGCTGATGAAAGATCTTTTCCATGGCATATCCCTCGCATTCGTTCATCGAATAGTCTGCGTCCGATTCTGAAGGCATGCGCCACGCGAACAAAGTGCTGGCATGAAATATTTAGTTCAGGTATTTCTAAAGTATCGGTGCGCAGCCCTTCTTGCTTAACGGTTTCTTGCTGCGCACGTCCACCTCTTGTTGTCTTAGAGGAGCGCTCGTCGTGGCCACAGTTCTGCCTGAAGCACGCTTGCTGCGCATCTTTGCCTGCGTGGTGCGGCATCAGGGATTCGCCGCGGCGCAGCAGGAACTGAATCTCTCCACATCGGCAATCAGTACCTATATGAGCCAACTGGAATCGCTGGTCGGCGTGGTGTTGTGCCATCGCGGACGCGGAGGATTCAGCCTGACGCCCAAGGGCGAGGAGTTTCATCAGGAAGCGTTGCGGCTGCTGGGCGAAGTCGATGGTTTTGAGCGTTACGCCGCCGGCTTGCGCGGCGAGTTGCGCGGCAGCATCAAGTTGGGCGTGCTGGATTCGACCGTCAGCGACAAGGCGTTGCCCCTGTCCGAAGCAATCGGCGCATTCACGCGCGAACATCCCGCGCTGCATTTGCATCTGCATGTGCAAAGCCCTTACGAATTGCAACTCAGTGTGCTTGGCAACCGGCTCGATCTCGCGATCGGCGCGTTCCACCTGCGCATGAACGGCCTGATTCACCATGCGCTTTATCGCGAGCAGCATTGGCTTTATTGCAGCAACACACATCCGCTTTTCAACGAACAGCAGATCCCGCACGAAACCATCAGCCAGCAGCGGATGGTCGGCCGCGCTTACTGGAGCCAGACCGAGCTTGCACGCCACGGCTTCAAGCGCAGCGAGGCGACGGTCGACAGCATGGAAGGACAGTTGATCCTGATTCTGTCCGGCGCGTTCATCGGCTTTTTGCCTGAGCATTATGCGCAGGCCTGGGTCGAAAACGGCCGCTTGCGGGCGCTCGAACCCGCGGCGTTTGGCTACCAGGCGCCATTCGGATTGATCCTCAGGCGCGGGCGTTCGAAGGAACCGCTGATCCAGAAATTCCGCGAAACGCTCAAGGGTTATCTGCCTCGGTAGATCCAAGACCCGCAAACTCGGCTCACGCGTCGGATGCTTCCCGATTCGCCAGCCGCTCGATTCTTCCAGTCCTGCGCGGAATAAATCGAAATCTCCATCCGTTAAGACTTCAAGCGCCGCGCACGGAACGCAGCGCGTTTTAATCAACCCTTGGAGAATTCACATGAACATCAAACGCATCGCCTCGATGCTGCTCGCCGTCCTGACCGTCTCCCTCGCCATGTCGCTCGCCGGATGCCAGACCGACGGCACGGGCGGCGGCTCGGGATCGGGCTCGAGCAGCAGCGGCGGCTATTGAACCGGGTCGAACACGTTGATGGAGCCATGAGCGGACCGGCGCGTCCGCCGGGAATGTCCGAGTCCGATTTCCAGCGCGCGCTTGGAGAATTCGCCGCCGTCGTGGGCCGCGCTGCCGTGCTTTCCGGAGAGGGGGCGGCGCAGCCGTATCTCGATCCGTTCGATCCCTTCCCACCCGGCGACACTCGCGCCCATGAGGCATCGGCTGTCGTTCTGGTGGCGGACATTGAACAGCTTCGCGCCGTGCTGAACGTGGCGAACCGGTATGGCGTGCCTTTGTGGAGCGTGTCGACCGGACGCAATTTCGCCTATGGCGGCGCCGCGCCGCGGCTCAAAGGCTGCGTCGTGCTGGACATGCAGCGCATGAACCGCGTGCTCGAGATCAACGAGACGCTGGGCTTTGCGCTCGTCGAACCGGGCGTGAGCTACTACGATCTTTATCGCGAGCTGAAGGCAAGAGACAGCAAGCTCTGGCTCGATCCGCCTGCCGCCGGCTGGGGCAGCGTGATGGGCAATACGCTCGAGCGCGGCTTCGGCACGACGCCTTACGGCGACCACGCGTCGGCGCAATGCGGCATGGAAGTGATGCTGGCAAACGGCGACCTGGTGCGCACCGGCATGGGCGCAATGAGCGGCAGCCGCGAATGGCAGGTCTTCAAACCCGGTTTCGGGCCGTCTTATGACGCCATGTTCATGCAATCGAATTTCGGCATCGTCACGAAGATCGGCGTGTGGCTGATGCCGCGTCCGGCAGGCTATCTGTTGTGCCGCTATATGTTCCGTCATGACGCCGATCTGGAAAATATCGTGGAGACATTGCGCCCCCTCAAGCTCGACGAAACCATCCAGAGCAACGCGGTCATCGAAAGCGCCGTGCGCTGGGCCGCGGGCGTTTCCACGCGAAAGCAATGGTATGACGGGCCGGGCGCCATGCCGGATGCGCTGATCGACAAGATGGCACGGGCGCTTGGTATCGGCCGATGGAACCTGCGCTTTTGCCTGTATGGCCCCGAGCGTCTGGTCAAGGCGCGGCGCGATGTGATCCACGAGCGTTTTTCACGCATCGCGGACGCGCAGCTGATCGAGTTGCCCTATATCGATTCCAGCGTCGAACCGAAAGGCGGCGGGGACCGCAGCCAGGTCGGCATTCCGAACCTCGACGCGTTCAACCTGCTCAACTGGCGCGGCGGCTCGGGCGCGCATATCGACTTCTCGCCGGTGTGCCCGCCGGTAGGCCACGACGCCGTGCAGCAGGTGCGAATGGTGCGGGACCGGGCGGCGCAATACGGCTTCGATTACTACGGCGGGTTCACCGTCGGAGCACGCAGCATGCATCACATCTTCGCGGCCATTTTCAATCGCGACGACGCCGGGCAAACCACTGGCGCGCGCAACTTGCTCGAAACCTTGATAAACGACTTCGGCGCGGCGGGTTATGGTCAATACAGGACGCATCTGGAATACATGGACCTCGCGGCGTCGCAGTACGACTTCAACAATCATGCGCTGATGCGCCTGAGCGAGACTATCAAGCATGCGCTCGATCCGAACGGGGTCCTGTCTCCGGGGAAACAGGGAATCTGGCCCGGCAAGAACGGAGGCCGCGCACAATGAAACACACGCGGCGTGATTTCCTGGCGGCAAGCTCGCTGGCGGCTGGCGTGCAAACGCTATGGTCCACGAGGGCGCTGGCGTTGTCGCAACCGTACGAGCCGGTCGTACAACCGCTCATCGTCATATTCGATGAAGATCTCGCCGACAGCCGCGCGTTCGCCTTGAGAGCACAGGTAACAGGTGCGCGCAGCGTGCCGCTGAGCCGTGACGTCGGCGAACTCTGGTTCCAGCTTCAAAAGCGCAACCCGGACTCGCCGCAGCAGGGGTTCGCCGGACTGACACAACACGCCGATGCGTTCCTGCTTGCCCGCTTCGCGCAGGACGCAGGCATGCAGGTAACGCAACACGCCGTGGGCCCGCTGATCATGTGGCGCCTGGACCCGCCTGCCGCCTGAGACCGGTTGAACTCGGGCCGTCCTCACTCCGACTTGCAGACTATTGCAGTCGTCACGGGTGTTATTTCACGGACGATTGCGCTGCTTCCCGACTGGCGCACGCGTTCCTTGACATCGTCGGAAGGTCCTGTCACGACCACGCCATAAGCAGAATCCGCGATAGGCGTTCCCTTGCCTTGAGCGAAAAGGGGATCGTCCTTCTGATAGCCGAGCACGACAAACACCTTGAAGTCGTATGCCGTGAGCTTGACGCCGTGAGCCGGCCGGAACGCGTTGACGGAGTTGGCCTCGACGCGCATCGGCTTGCTCTGGATTTCGCCGCTTGCCAGAAGCGCGCTGATAAACGTATGCCCCGACGATTTGCAGTCGAGCTGTTCCTCGATCGCCTCAGCATGCGCGAGCGTGGGCAAGAGTACTGACAGCACGCATAGCGCAGTCGCAGACTTTGTCGCCATTCTGAGAGACTTGGTGATGCGCATCCCTGCCCCCGTTTTTTCGACATTGCATTAGGCAGCCACCAAGGTTTTTGGCCGCTGCTTCCGAATGTACATGCACGCCGGTTTTATTGCCGAGACGATGCGTGCCCTGCCGCTCACACGCCCGGGCGACCAGGCGCGCCGCATGACCGGAACCGCTCCAGGCGCACGGCAAAGGTGCAAGTCCGAAAACCTCGCCAACGTTTGCATGTTTTAGCGTGCTCCCCCGCCCGGCTCAAGGTCCTTCCCGCCATCCGAAATAAAACGCGCCAACATGTGGGCTACCCCATTTATCGGCTCAAGAGTTTTTTAAACAGGCTCGCGCTTGCGCCTACAATAGCCCCCTCGCAGCCTCTTGACACCTCAAGCGCTTTAACCGGTAAGCAGCAGCATGGTCACTGAAACCTCATCCTCTGATTCCCTCGCTGTCGCCCAGCGCGTACGCGACCTGATGAATCGCCACGGCATCGGCAAACGGCAGCAGACCGCCGAGCTCTGCCGCATTCTCGACCTGAGTTTTTCCCAGGGCCACCGCAAACTGCGCGGCAACAGTCCATGGACGCTCGCACAGATTCGCCGCGTGGCGGAAGCCTTCGACGAACCCGCGCTGCAGCTTTTCGACGCCAAGAATGCCGACGTCGACGACACCGAGGGCACGGCGCAGGACGCCGTCCTCAAGCTCGGCGCAGCCGAGATTGCGTGCGTTGCGTGGATAGGCGACGCGCTCGAACCCGGCAGCCGGCCGGATTTCATCGCGCAGAACATGAACGGGCGATGGCTCGTGACCACACACGAAGGCGTGTTGCTGCAGGCCGCTCATGACGTGCACAAGATCGAGATCCAGCCGCGCCGCACGGACATGGACAAGCCGCTGATCGCGGTCGTGGACGACGACCAGACTTCTGCTGACAATCTTCACGACTATCTTGAGCGCAGCGGTTTTGCGGCGGTGGCCCTTTACGGGCTCGACGGTTTTGCCGAAGCGCTGCAAACGCAAGTCTTCGACGCCGTGGTCATCGACTGGCTGTTCGGCTCGCACACGTCGGCGGAAGCGATTCGTGCGGTGCGCAATTCGGACAATCCGGATGCACCCGTGTTCGTGCTGACGGGCGAACTGACCACCGGCAAGGCCAGCGAATCCGAAATCAGCGACATAATTCAGCGCTACAACGTGACGTGTTTCGAGAAACCGGCGCGCATGGCCATTCTCGTTGCGGACCTTTCGAAGCGATTGTTGAGAGCGTGATGCTTGATCCGGACGCGGCACAGCGCTCAATGAATCCGCCGCGTCGCCGATAACGCCCGCGCCAGCGCGCTCTTCAACACTTCATACCGCACTGGCTTCAGCAGGTAATCGAAGAACAGGATTGCAGCGCTCGGGTCCACGAGATCGGGCGCATACGCGCTGACCGCGATGACCGGCAGACTCGCGCCGGAGGCGCGCCGCGCCCGGTACTCGTTGACAAACGAATATCCGTCCTTACCCGGCATGTGCAGATCCGCCAGGATCACGTCGACCTGATTTGTCTCCAGCCACGCGAGCGCGCTGTCCACGTCGCTCATCGCCACGCTTGCATAACCCAGATGCGCAAGCATTTCCGATAGCGACTCGCGAATCGAATTGTGGTCGTCTATCACCAGCACGCGCGCCTTTTTTAGCGGCGGCAAGTCGGCCGGCGCTCGCTCGCGTTCGGGCACATGCGCGACGGGCGCTGCTGGCAAGCTCACGCGAAACGCCGCCCCCTGTCCAATGTCGCTCGATACGTTCACCACGCCGCCCAGCAATTCGACCAGGCCGCGAACGACGGCGAGGCCCATGCCCGCGCCATCGAAACGGCGGGTCGTCGACGAATCCAGTTGCGTGAATTCCTTGAAGATGAGCGGCAACTGTTCGCGCGCAATGCCAGGGCCCGTATCCACCACGGAAATGTCGAGGCGCTCTAGCGTGCGCTCGAAACGGACATCAATGGAACCGGAATCCGTGTACTTGATGGCGTTCGTCACCAGGTTGGTCACGATCTGCCGCAGCCGGTGCTGATCCGATTCGATCAGCCCTGCTTCCCCTGCGAACTGCCCGCGCAGCACCAGGCCTTTGGCGCTCGCGGCCGGCGTGTTCGCATCGACGATGGAATCGAGCAGTTCCATTGGATCGAACACGGTCAGGCGCAATTCCAGTTTGCCCGCGCCAAGCCGCGCGAAGTCGGTGAGGTCACGCATCTGCGCCTCGAGATGGCGCGCGCCGGTTTCGAGCCGCTGGATGATCTTGCGGTCGCTTTCGCTATGCAGGTTCAGTTCCAGCAGTTCCACCGACGAAACAATGGCGTGCAGCGGCGTGCGCAGTTCATGACTGATCATGCCGAGAAACGCGTCCTTCGCCTGCGATGCTTCACGTGCGGCACGCGTCGCCTGATGCTGCGCCTCAAGCGCGGCACGTTGCTGATGAATCAGCCGCGAGCGGCGATACCCGTTGAGCAGCAGCATGGCCGTGGCGACCATGGAAAGCAGCGCGAGCAACATGCCGCCCGCGAACAGATAACGGCGCTTGGAAACGAAATCACGCACGATGTAGTCGCGCTCCGCCACATCCACCACACGGCGTCCGTTCGCCAGTTCGTTCACGGCATCCTGGTTCTGCCGCAACACGCCAATGATCCTGAGCGTGCGTGACGGGTCGGTACTCAATGCATCCATATCCGGTTCGATGGATGCAAGCGCGGCGTCGAGTTGCCGCAGGATTTCCTGCTGCCTGTTGCGAAGCGCTTCGCGGTCGGCAAGCATCGACGTGGAGGACGTGACAATGGCAAGCTTCGATTGCAGGATCTCGAAGCGAAGCTGAATCTCATCGACATTGGCGTCAATCCCGCTTCGGAACAGCAATACCTGATTGCCAAAGCGGCCATAGGCTATCTGGAATTGCGCGCCGTCCCAGTAAAAACCATCGTATGGCAAGGCGAGTTGCGCCGTACTCTGGTTGGCGAGCAAGCCCGTGTAAAGCAGATAACCCACGCCCGCGAGCGGCGGTGCAATGGCTGCCGCGAACAGCAACGCAACCTTCAGGCGGCGAAACGGCGCGCCGATCATTTAAGGACAAGCGCCTTGATTTGCCATACGAACTTCGCATCAGCCACTGAACCCGTCAGTTCGCGCGGGTACGCATCGCGTGGGTAGATCAGGAACAACGGACCGAAGTTGCTGACCTTCAAACGCGTGCCGTTCATGCTGTACGCGAGGATTGCGCCGTAGCGTTCGGCTTCCGAAACACGCACGGTGTAAGCGTAGTCGTCGAGCGTGCGAAGCTCCACCCACTCGGCATGCGCGTCCACGAGTTGCAGGATATCGGCGAGCCTGGGACCTGAAAACGTGGACTTGGGTGTCCATCTTGTCGAGGTCGTGATGGTGTGGATCGGCAACTTCATGAACTCGGCCTCGCTGATCCTGTACACGGTATGGTCGGGATCATTCGTGCGGCCAATCTTCCCCTCGACTTCCAGCGTCAATGGCGCTGCATGCGCCATGAGCGGCGCGCATGCAAGCGCCAGCAGCAACAAGATGCAACGGATCACGTCGAACTTTTTCATTACCGTCAGTGTTGTTCCTCGAAGGCGCGCGCCGCACGTTCGGACGCCACCACGATCAGCTTCATGGTCGCGCGCGTCGCGCCGACAAAAAACTTCCGCGCAACCTGTTCGTCGAAGGCGTCGAAGTCGACTTCCGTAAAGATCACGCACGGCGCGGACTGGCCCTTGAACCTGTAGATGGATTCGAGCAGCACGTCGCCTTCACGATATTCCGGATTCCCGAACAAATCGTAAGTCCCAGTAAAACTGCGCAAGCGATGCGGCCCGAGATGTTCGACCGAAGTCAGCACGGACCCCTCTCTGCCGCGAAACGACAGCACCGCAATATCCTGCTTGCGATACCCGAGCGCGAGCGCCTGCGTGATGGCGCGCTTGGTCGCTTCGATCACTTCGTCGGGATGACCGTTTTCATACGTCGACAAACTGACCTCCGAGCCGTCGAACGGACTGCCTGCGTCAAGCCGCACCTCGCGCCCGACAATCCGGCGGATGTACGCAAGCAAGTCACGCGGACTGCGGTAATTCGTGGTCTCGCGTAGCGTCGTCCATCCCGGCAGCGGCACGGGGTCGCGAAAATAGAGATTCTGCATCGGGTCTTCGAGCCACCACCACGCGCCTTCCGGCTTGAGAAGACGCGCGAGCGCGTCGACCCAGACCGCATGAAAATCCTGGCCTTCATCGACAATCAGCACGTCGAACTTCCAGTGCTCCGCAATATCCACATTCGCGAAGCGCTCTTCCAGCGTGGTGAACACGTTCGGCTGGCTGAAGTCGGGCGGCGCACCCGCGTCGCGCGTCACGGCGGCGCTCAGCTGGTGATAGTTGGCAATTCGCGCTTCGGGCGGCGCCACCAGCCGGATATGATCCGCGAGCGGCCGGTTGAAGCAGACGTAGAGCACGCTGCGGCCTTTCGCTACCGCGTCGCGCATGACCTGCACGGCAAGCTGCGTCTTGCCCGAGCCGGCCGTGCCGATCACGCGCAACCTGAACGGCTCGAACTCGAGGCGGCGCGCCCATGTCGCGAGGCCGCCCGACAGCCGGGTGACGAGCATGTCGGCCTGTCCGACCAGCGCGTTGGTATCGGGCGTGAGAGCGAGTTCGTCGGAGAGGAAATGGTGAATCCGCGCGGACGCTTCGAAGCGCGGCTCATCCGGCGGAAGAATCTCGAGGACGACCGAAGGCAATTTTGCCTTGCGGCTTGCATCGACGATCCGCGATGCCGGAACGCCTGCAATCGATGCATCCTTGACCGTATAGTCCGGGCAATAAAGCAATTCCTCGATGCGATACGTGCCCGCCCCAAACGCCGCCGTGAATCGCCGATGCAGGTTTTCAAGCGTGCGCGCCAGTTGAATGGCGACGTTGCGCTCCTTCTGCATGTAGACCTTCATCAGGCCGGCCGGCGTCTCGCGCAGGAACCCGGCTTTTTGTTCGATCACGAGCACGCGGCCCGAGGGCGCGACCACGACGAAGTCCGCTTCACCGAATACCGAAAAGCCTTCGTTGATACGCGTCCAGTGCACGCCGTGATACACGGTGTAGTCATCGGGAAGCCGGGCAAGCAGCGCGAGCGTGTCGAGCTCGCGCACGGCTGCGCCGGTCGCTTCCATATTCTTCCAGTCGTCGGGGACGATTCGAGCCATGCTTCGCCTTCGCGCTAAATACGGGGTTCGGGTGCTTGATCAAGGCCATCGGCGGACGTTTGCCACGTGACGCGCGCCGCCTGATTCAAGCCGGAGTCGGGATATCTGCGGCCATTGTACGCAAGCCGCGCGGGCACCCCGCACCGTGCGCCGTATCAGTCCGCGAAGTCATATTTGCCGCCGCGTTCGAGCGCGCGCTGATAGGCGGGACGTGCGTGAATCCGCTGCAGGAACGCCGCTACATGCGGCAGGGATTTGGCCCCGGCGCGCTGGCTGGCGGCTTCGAGCGGGAAGCTCATTTGCACGTCGGCGGCGCTGAACGTGTCGCCTGCAAACCATTCGGACTTCGATAACTCGCCTTCCACATACCCGAAGTGCAGCTTCAACTGCGGATCGATGAAGCTGTCCTGCATGGTCTGCGCGATCCGGCGCGCTATTGGCTTCACGAAGAACGGCATGGGCGCGCTGCCAATGCGCAATGCAACCAGCTTGAGCAACAGTGGCGGCATGGCAGAACCTTCGGCGTAGTGCATCCAGTAGTCATAGCGCAGCCGCTCGGGCGAGATGCCGTGCGGCGGCGCAAAGCGGCCCTCGCCATAACGCTCGTTCAGATACGCCAGGATGGCGCCCGATTCCGCGAGCGTGCGGCCGTCGTCGGTAATGACAGGGGACTTGCCAAGCGGATGCACGGCCCGCAGTTCCGGGGGCGCGAGCATGGTCTTTGGATCGCGTTGATAACGCTTGATGTCGTACTCGACGCCCAATTCTTCCAGCATCCAGAGCACGCGTTGCGAGCGGGAATTATTGAGGTGATGAACTGTAAGCATGTAGGCTTGGCCGTAAGGGTTGAGGTCCGGGCGCGACGCGCAAAGAATACAACACGGCGGCACGCGCGGGGCGCCACGCAAACCGAGCGGGTCCTCGGTTTCACGGTGTGTTGCCGGGCTGGGCCCGGTTTATGCGTGGGCGCAGTTCCGGCTTACAGCATTCATACCAACACGCAAATCAAAGGACAATTCAATGACCCTGGTAATTTATCTCGCCGGCTGGCTGATCCTGATCGGTGGCGTTTCGTGGGCGCTCGTCGCCATGCACGTGACGCAGCACACCATCCTGATCGTCGATGTGATCCTGCTCGGCATTGCGGTCATTACAGGCGCGACGCGCGCGCGCAACCGGGACCGGTCGTAGGTTCGTATCGCGTGAGCCAATGCCCGTCGCGCGCCAGAATTCGCTGCTAGGACAACACGCGCGCGCTGAGCGATTGCTGAATCAGCGTCACAAGCGCATCGGGATGTGCGGGCTTGGTCATGAAATGCTGGAACCCTTCGCCGATACTTCGCAACCGGTACTCTTCGCCGTCGTGGCCGGTCAGCGCGATCGCAACCGATGGAATCAGGTTGCCCCGTATTTCATGATCCCGCAAACGTTGGATCAGGTAGAAGCCATCCATCGCCGGCAGGTCGATATCGCAGATCACTGCATCGGGCAGCACGCGAATGGCGGTCTCCGCGCCCTCTTCGGCATCGGCGACGGCAACTACATCCGCGCCTTCTTCTTCCAGCAACATACGCAGTGACTCCCTGCTTTCCAGATCGTCCTCAATCAGCACAATCCGGGCATGCCCCAGTCTCGCTACTTCGTTCATCATTATCTTTTCGTACAGCTCAAACAGGATTCCGGTGCCAATGTCGCTACTGCGGTTTCTCACTCACTGCTGGCATTGGACTGCCACAGCACAACGGCGCGAGATCCATGCGACACCGTGTTATAAGCCGCGCACGCCGGTGTCGAACGGTACGCGGTTCAAGATTTTCAACGGGCGCAGTATGCCTCATTGCTTTCGAGCATCGATACAGCAAAAAACAGACCGACCACAGAAAGTGCTTGAGCAACTGCCGCGAAAAGCTTGCTGCACAAGCGTTTTCACCAGCGCAATTTTCGCCAGCGAAGATTCAGAAGTACGGGGCGCGAGGGCAAGCAGGTAACTTTTGGTGCACCAATTTGCATCGGCAAAAATCAGACCTATTGATTCGATCGCGCCGATGTAGAACTTTTGCCAACCGGCCCATGTGCGCGAAGCAGCGCGCGATACTCCGTTGGCGTGAGACCCACAGTCGCCTTGAACTGACGCGTGAATGCGCTGTGATCCGTGTATCCGCACAAGGCCGCCACGTCCGTTACCTTGTCACGCGTGACGAGCAGCGCCGTGGCTGCATCCAGCCTCGTCTTGAGCAGCACCTGTCGCGGCGTCAGGTGAAACACCTTGTGAAAATAGCGCTCGAGTTGCGCAATGGACATGTTCGCCATGGCCGCCAGATGCGGCATGTTCAACGGCTGCACAAAGTTGCACTGGATATGCTGGACTACCGCGGCAAGCCGGCTATATGCGGGGTGCGTGCTTTCATCCGCTTGCAGGTCGCGCGAGATGCCCGCGAGGCCGACCACATTGCCATTTGCATCATGCAGCGGCTGTTTCGATGTCATGCACCACCCAGGCTGCCGCGCCGGATAGAGATGCAGTTCGAGCTGGTCGATCATGGCGTTGCCCTGCGCCAGGACCGCCCTGTCCTGCGCCGTGTAGATGCGCCCGAAGCGCTGCGGAAACACCTCTTCGGCGGTCTTGCCCAGCAAGCCGAACTTGTCTTTCAGGCCACAGCGCGAAGCGAGCGCACGGTTCACAAGGGCGTAGCGCGCCTCCCTGTCTTTCACGAAAAACACAATGTCGGGCATCGCGTCGAAGACCGGTTCGAGCAGCCTGAAATGCTCCAGCATGGAATCGAGCGTGGGCGCGCCCGCGGGAGACCGCAGCGCGGCATGCAGGCCCGGCTGCCCGCTCCCGCTCATGTGCCCGTTCTGTTGCGCGCGCGGCGCCGGACGGTCTGTCGTGGTGATCATTCGCGTCTCGCTGGCGTCGTCGATGTCCGCGAGTGGCGCCTTCAGCACACTGCGTTGCGACCGATTATAGAGTCGGCTCGCGCGCGTCAAAATTGGTATTGACCGCAAGCGGCTCAGGTAGCCTCAGGCGGCCGCAATGCCCCGGACAAACGGATCGGTATCATCGAAACACAGCTGGCCTTGCGCCATGATGTGCGCGCGGCCCGTGATGACCGGAATCACCGCCGTTTTGTCCATGTCGTTCGTCTCGTTCGTGCGCCGGTAACTCGCTTCGAATACGCTGCCGATAATGCTTTCCTGCCGCCATATCTCTCCCTCGGCAAGCTTGCCGTCTTCCGCCAGACACGCGACTTTTGCGCTCGTGCCCGTGCCGCACGGCGAACGATCATAAGCGCTGCCCGGACACAGCACGAAGTTGCGGCTGTCGATGCCTTCACGCGGCGAGTCCGCAAACAGTTCGATGTGATCGATCAGCGCGCCATTTGCGCCGGTAATGTTCTGCGCTTGCAGCGCATTGCGTACGGCATTCGTAAATACGGTCAGCCTGCCGATGTTGCTTGCAGTAATTTCCTGGCCGTGGTCCGCTGCAAGGAAAAACCAGTTTCCTCCCCATGCAATATCGCCGGTTATGGATCCATGACCCGGAACATCTACAGTGAGCGCGTGGTGAAATCTATACGCGGGGACATTGCGCACGCTTACGCTGCCGTCGTGATTGAGCGTGGCTTCCACAACGCCCGCCGGCGTCTGGATTCTATGCGATCCAGCCCGAATTTTCCCAAGATATGCGAGCGATACAACCAGGCCTATCGTCCCATGGCCGCACATGCCGAGATAACCGACGTTATTGAAAAAGATGACCGCTGCCGCGCACTCGGGAGCATCCGGCTCGCACAACAATGCGCCGACGAACACGTCGGAACCGCGCGGCTCCGTGACAACGCCTGTGCGCCAATCGTCGTGTAGTTCCCGCAGGGTATGGAAGCGCTCGGCCAGCGTGCCGGCGCCAAGCTCCGGTCCTCCGGATACGACCAGGCGCGTAGGTTCGCCACCGGTATGGGAATCGATGAATTCGAGGGTTTTCATGCTGTCATCGTAGGAATTGGGGTGCGCGGCGTCTTGGTCGCACTAGGCGCGTTCCATGCCGATTTCAGCATAATTATTAGACTAGCCTGAATTCTTTAGCACCTTGCGAAGCATGCGTTTTATTGGATCGCCAACGAATTTTATTATGCCGAAATCGGCACTTTGCCTGCGTGCATGATGCAAGACGAGCCTTGATGCAATGCTTAGACTCGTTTCAATTCATTATTGTCAGGAGCGCTGCCGTGGCACATATCTGGGAAGGCGTCATGCCTGCCGTAACAACGAAGTTCAATGCCGATTTCAGCATAGATCGAGCGTGGACTGGGAAGAACATTGAAGCGCAAATTGCAGCGGGCGTAGATGGGATCATCGTGTGCGGATCGCTTGGGGAAGCCTCCACGCTGTCGCTCGACGAAAAGCTGGACGTGCTTGATATCGCCGTCGATGCAGCACGGGGACGGGTCCCCGTGCTGCTGACTATCGCCGAGAACAGCACGCTCGACGGATGCCGCCAAGCTGAGCTCGGCGTGAAGCATGGCGCAGCCGGGTATATGGTCTTGCCGGGCTTGCGCTACATATCGGATCGGCGCGAGACGTTGAATCATTATCGTGTGATCGCAAGCGCCAGTCCCCTGCCGATCATGGTCTACAACAATCCGCTCGCTTACGGCGTGGACGTGACGCCTGACATGTTCGCCGAACTCGCCGACGAAAAGAAGTTCGTCGCGATCAAGGAGTCGGCTGGCGACGTGCGCCGCTTCACCGACCTCATCAACGCAGTCGGCGATCGATATGCCCTCTTTTGCGGCGTCGATAACCTTGCGATGGAAGCCGTCCTGATGGGCGCGCACGGCTGGGTTGCCGGACTCGTGTGCGCCTTCCCTGAAGAGACGGTAGCCATTTTCAAGCTTCTCAAGGCCGGCCGCCTGGACGAAGCACGCACTATCTATCGTTGGTTTGCGCCAATGCTCGCACTCGATGTCTCCACGAAACTCGTGCAGAACATCAAGCTGGCGGAAGCAATCGCAGGTCTCGGCACCGAACCGGTCCGTCCTCCGCGCTTGCCGCTTGCGGGCGACGAACGGCGTGAGGTCGAAGCGCTGATCCGTCGCTCGATCGAGACACGCCCGGTCTTGCCCGCTTGTTAAACATCGCAGCGCCGGACAACTTCCGGCGCTTTTCCTGGATTAAGACACCGCACTTTCCCCTGCGCCCGCCGCACCTCGAAACGTCTTCATCATGAAGACGGCTTAAGCAACGATATCCCCGTCCCCAAGCTGCAAGAAACAAACAAGCGAGGCATAAAAATCGCTTTCGTTATATTCTTCCATATATCACGGTACTATCTCGCGAGCCGGATATCGTTCTTCCGGCTCGACGAAACATACGCTATCCAAAGCACTACAAGGAGTTCCCGATGTCCGGGCAACAGGCACGCTCACCTCGCATCGCAGCGTCGATATCAATCCCGCATGGTCTGTCGGGCGCAATCACACCGCTCAATACGGCGCGCGATCCGGAGCACACAGCGGCGATCAGGGAAGTTGTCGATGCGTTCCGGAACCTTCATGCAAGCGTCGCCCGCTTTGTACTGATGCTCGAAGACTTGCTCGGCGACGCCCGCTCGCTCGAAGCGACAACGGGGCAGTCACTGGGCGAGCTTTTATCGGTGCTCTACGATCATGCCCAAGCACTCGGCTTTGTGCGCCTCGACGATTTGCGCTTTGCCATAGAGACGGCGCGCTCGGCTGAACAGCAACGCGACCTGGTCTTCCAGATCATGCCGGGAAGCGGGACCGAAAGCCTGCAGCGCGTGGCCGCCAGCTTTCAACGTCTCGACGCAACCTTCGTCGGCCTTTGTGTCGAGCACGTGCTCGAGCAGCATTACCGCGACCGCGTGAACAGCGGCGCGTCTGTCTAGCAGCAATCCAGCGTCGTTTGATTTTTACCAGTACGGTCACGCCAGCACGGCCGTTCAGATTCGCACCGTTATATTCGATGGTATATTTCGATATCCATGCTTTGGACAGACATCATGTCAATTTTTGTCCAGACGCCTGAAATCCAGATCGATTCGAGGTGAATGTGCAATCCGTTCCCCCTTTCCGCCTTGCTCGTACGCCTTCCAGCGAATCCGGCAGCAGTACAGGCGCTTACAAAGGCTTGTCGGCTGACGCATGCTGCGCGCCTTCGGAAGCACAGCTTCGCAGCGCGAACCGCCGCGCGCGCCTGGTCGATCTGGATTCGCATTTGCATTGCTCGATCATTGGAACTTGCCTTAGCACCAACGAACTGAGGAAGCTCGTTCCCAAATTCACCGATCTCGACAAACAGCACGCAAGCGATCTGGAAATTCATCACGCGGCGGTCGAACTCGCCATAGACGGCGGTCCGGGCGCGAAGGCCTTGCAGAAAGCACTCGATACGCGTTATTCGGGCGCAGTGCGGCGCTTCGAAGTGGCGAAGAGTCCCGAAGCGTTATTGGCGCTGTGGAAAGAAGCGCTCAAGAGCGGCGACATTCCGCCCGCTTACTGGGCGTTGATGACGCATCCCCAAGCCATCATGAGTGTGCGGCAAGTCGCGTTCGGCGACTTGCACATGCTGTCGCATCTGGTCGGCGCCGCCAACCGGGCGGACATTCGCCGGCTGGTTGCACTGGAGGAAGAAAATGCGGCGCTCAAGGACAAGATCGAGCGCCAGCAAAACAAGCTGCACGAACAGAGCCGCGAGCGCGATGCCACCATCCGCGAACTGACGGAACAACTCGCGGAGTTGTCGGCAAAGGCACAGCGTGCACCCGATGTATCGGAGGGAAGTCTGGAAGCCGAAGTCCAGGCGCTTCGCGAAGCACTGGTTGCTCGCGACGAAAAGCTGGCAATCCACACGAGCCGGCGCGAAGCCGCAGAACAACGGGCAATCAGCGAGCAAAATTACGCGCGCACGCTCAGCGCGCGCCTTGACGACACCATTGCGACGCTCAACATCGTGCAGGCCGAATGCAGCGCACTGGAGCGCGCCGTGCTCGCCCAGGGAGACGACGCAGGATCGCGCGGCGCGGACCTCGACAATCTGGCAGGCAAGCGTGTGGTTTATGTTGGCGGCCGGCCAGGATCGAATGCCGCGCTAAGGCAACTGGTCGAATCGGCGGGTGGCGATTTCGTCGTGCATGACGGCGGGATAGAAGACCGAAAGGGCATGTTCGCGGCCGCGCTGCCGCGAGCGGATATCGTAGTATTTCCGGTCGATTGCATCGATCACGATTCCATGAACCTGCTCAAGCGCGTCTGTGATCGCCATCAGGTGGACTACCATCCGGTGCGGACCGCAAGCGTGGCAAGTTTTATGGAATTGATGGCGCGCCTGGGGCGAACCGCCGCCAGAAAGGACTCCCGAAGCGACTCCCGTAACGACTTCCAAACGGCCTCCCAACCGCCGGCTTCCCGCTTTTGCCTGAAGCACGGCTAGGGTCCGTCAGCGCTTCATCATCCGGATCAGCGAGGAAATCTGCGGTGAGCAGCTCCTTGCGGCTTCTTCTTCAATCTCGCGATAAAGCCGCACGATCTTTTCACCGACCGGGGTCAACACGCACCCACCACCCGACGACCCGCCGGTTTCCGAGGACGTCGCCGGCGTCTTTAGCGTGCCGTTCAATTCATCGATAAGCAGCCAGGCCCGGCGATAAGACATGCCAAGACTGCGTGCAGCGGCCGAAATGGAGCCATGCTCACGCACAGCCTCGAGCAGATCGATTTTTCCCGGTCCTATCGCAACTGCGTCCGCCTGGCGAATGCGCATGCGAAAACGCACCTCGGGGCGACCGGACGCGGATCGGGTTGGGTCTTTCGTGGAATTGGCCATGCGCGAAAGCATACACGAGCGAGGCATGACCGGCCCGCTACATGAGCGTTCGCGCTACGGGCCAGAACCAAAACAGTATGAAAAATCCTCGCAGTCCGGGCATCCAGGCGCGGGGCGGGGCGGCACGCCCAAAGACAACGCAAGTTCTCGCGCGAGAAATTTTTTCCATCGTGTCCCGTCGGTATTGCGGGCTACGAGCACTGGAAAATACCGTTGCAGCATGACGGTCACTTCATCACGTCCGCTCAATCCCAGATCGCGCCATAAATGATCGGGCCGCAAGCACGCATGCGCGATGATCGTGGCGAGGCATCGCGCCTCAGTTAAATCAGCGGAATCGGCAATTCGACTTAGCAAAAAACCGCTAAGCGCTTTAACGAATGCCGCATGTTCTTCGGAGTAGATCGGCATATCCGCGGCAGGCGCTGTCATTGCGCCGAAATGCCTGCTATAGAGCCACGACCTTTGCTCATTCGATAAGCCCAGTAAATGCGGTTCTTCGTGTGCACCAAGCAGCGTTGCAAATAGAACCGTGTCTGGAGAATGCGGATTCGCCGAGGCGGCAAGCAACTCGGCGCGTGTCGTACGCATTGAATGCAGAGGTGCCATTAATGAGCGTCAAGCATGAGTTAAGCCGCGCGGGCAACTAGTATGCCACGCCATGCGCGTCGTCAAGCGATTGTGTCGTGAACCCTACAAACTCAAAAATCACGTTTACCAATTGCTGACCCATCGCTATATTCCGGTCGATATTTCGTAATTGAAATACACCTGCACTAGAAAGCCTGATCGCTGCACACCTAAGCAGCATCGACCTAATACAAAACCAGGAAAAGACAATGAACAAGAAGATTGTTGCGGCCGCAGTACTGAGCACATTCGGGATAGCCGCACATGCACAAAGCAGCGTGACGCTATATGGCTTGATCGACGCGGGCGTGAGCTACGTCAGCAATGCTGCGACGGCGACGGGACATGATCATTTGTTCCGTTATGGCGATGGTGTCGCTCAAGGCAGCCGCTGGGGCCTGCGCGGTGCGGAAGATCTGGGTGGCGGCCTGCAAGCCATCTTCACCTTGGAAAGCGGCTTCAGCTCCGGTGACGGCACGCTCGGCCAGGGCGGTGCGCTGTTCGGCCGCCAGGCTTATGTAGGTATTGCAAAGAAAGACGTGGGCTCGTTCACGCTCGGCCGGCAGTATTCGTTCTCGACCGACTATCTTGGCGGCAGCTATTCAATGGGCGGCCAGACGCCAGCCGGCAACTATGCTTACCACATCAACGACCTGGACCAGCTCACGTCTAGCCGTATCAACAACTCGGTCAAGTTCAGCAGCGCCAATTTCGCGGGCCTGACCTTCGGCGCCTTGTACGGCTTCTCGAACCAGGCGGGATCGTTCGCAGGTTCGCCGACCACCACCGCCGGCACCACGACCACGCAAGGTTCGTCGAGCACGGTCAGCGCGGGCGTCAACTATGCGCAAGGTCCGTTTGGCATTGGCGCGGCGTACACGAATATCCGCTTCCCGAACGGCGCGACACCTGCGTTCAGCGTGAGCATCGCGAACGTGAACACCGGCGGCTTGCGTGACCTCGAAACCTTCGGCGTTGGCGCACGATACATGATTGGCGCCGGTACGGTCTGGGGTCTCTGGACGCACACCAGTTTCGAGCCGATCACCGGAGCGCAATCGAAGCTGAACAACTATGAACTGGGCGGAAAGTACGCATTTACGCCGGCATTGAGCGCAGGTCTGGGCTATACGTTCTCGAAGCTCGACGACAACTTCGAAGGCAAGTGGCACCAGATCAACAGCATGATCGACTACGCGTTCTCTAAGCGTACCGACGTATACGGGATCGTGGTTTATCAGAAGGCGTCGGGCAGCAATACGGTCAACGGCCGTAACGTTCCGGTGCAGGCAGAAATTGGTTCAAGCTCCAGTTTCCTTGGCAACTCGGGAACCGGTGCGAACAATCAGGTCGCGGTGCGTATTGGCTTGCGCCACAAGTTCTGATTAATGGTTCAAAGGCGAGCGCCACAACTGGCGCTTGCCCTTAATTTCCGCTTGCTCTCAAGTTTATTACGTAGCCTAGACTGTCAAAACACGGGCTACGATTCGCGCAAGCCGTTTCACATGACGCGGAGCAGGAAGAATGTCAGCGCCCGAAAACAATATGGGTGCGCCTTCCTCGCTGGTAATCGTCCGGCCGCCACATTCGTAAGCCACGATCACGCGCTCTCCCACGGGCGTATTGAACAATTCGTGCCACGAGAAAGTCACCACGTAGCCATCCTGCGCCACTGCCATGAATACCGTCCGCTTGAATTCGCCCGGCGGCTCGGGCCGCAAGCCGGCTTTCAGGATCAGATCCTTTAATAACACCCCACGATACGTATCCACGCTTCGAATAAAGCGATTGGTCGTATAGCAGCGAAGGTCGAAGGGGTCTGAGACAACAGTAGGCTGGTCCCTGAATTCCCCGAGGTCGACGCTCAAGGGACGCAGGAAATCACCCTCCAGCGAAATGACAATCCTGGCGTCTTCGACCACGAGTGCCTGAGCATTGGCATCACTCATTTTTTACCCTCCCCGGTTGCAGGCGACTGACATGCATTATATCCACGCGAATATTACGCCATCAGAATGCGGCGCCAACATTTGCCTGGACCATATTGACCATACAGGTTCTCGCATATGCGCCTTGTGTCCGGGAACGGACCCGCGGCCACGCGTTATATTAGGGGTCCCGTCGGAATGAGAACCACAATGGCATCTCCAAATTTACCCAAGCGCTTTGTCAGTTTCCCGAGTCCCTTTTCTTGCGCCTTGTCGGCAGCAGCGGCGTTATTCCTTGCGGGCTGCGGATCTGCGCAAGTCGCCAGCGCTCCTCAACGAATAGCGCTCGATGCTCGGCCAAACAGCGTTGCCATTGCCCCGGTCAATGGCCGTATTTTCATCACCGACGACAAAACCAACAGCGTGCTTGCATCGACCGATGGCAAGAACTTTGCACCGTACGCGGTCATTCCGGAAAACCCGGGGCAACCGAATGCCTTGAGTCAAGTAACCATTTCGTCTGAGGGCACGTTACTGGCCGGACGCTTCGGGTTTGGGACGTCAGGCGCCGTGCTTGAAATCGGCGCGGACAAATCCGTGTCGGCACTGACCGGGTTGGATCCCGCGCGGCGAAGGCTTGGACTGGCCTCTATCGGGCCGGGAAAACTGCTTTCTACATGGTTCGTCAAGAAAGCCAACGCGCCGGGAACAGGTGGCGTGAGTCTGATCACATATGATGAATCCACGCACGCGGCATCCGAACGCACCCTGTTATCCGGGCTGGCCAAGCCCGTGGGCGTTGTCGTGCAGGGTGACGCGGTGTTTGTTTCGGATCAGACGAACAACATGATTCTCAAGACCAGTCTTTCCGGCTTGCTAAATCACACACAGCCGGGCGGTCTCCACACCCAGGTCATCAAGATCAACGGTCCCGATCTGTTGGCTATCGATACGAACGGAACGCTCTACACAAAATGCAACGTGACAGCGGTGTGCCGGATCACTCCGGACAGCACCGTGACCGAGGTCGCAAACGATTTCGCCGACGCGCGCGGCGTGGCGCTCGACCCCACGCGCCACCTGCTTTATGTGGTGGACCGCGCAAAAGCCGCTGGCGAAGCCAGCAGCCTTGCGATCATTCCCCTGAACTAAAGCGCTTGCGGCCGCCGATTAATTCCGCTTAGTCATCTACGCCAATGATCACGCTCGACGCCTTGAAGATCGCCGTAGCCAGCTTGCCGGTTGCAAGCGCGAGGCGTTGAGCGCTCTCGTTCGTGACGATCGCCGCGATCTGCGCGCCGCCCGCGACCGTGATCACGACTTCGGTGTTCACGGCGCCCGGCGTCACGGCCGAGATAGTGCCGGCGAAGCTGTTTCTCGCCGACGTCTGGCTATTCGCCACGTCGACCATCACGATCACCGAAGACGCCTTGACCAGCGCAAACGCCGCCTTGCCAGCCACAAGTCCAAGCGATGTCGCGCTGCCATGCGTGATCACCGAGACGATCTCCAGGCCGTCTTTGGCGCGCAGCAGGATCTCGTCGTTCACCGCGCCATGTTTTACATCCACTACTTCGCCAACAAACTGATTTCGGGCGCTGGTACGCATATTCATCTCCGGTTGCGGCGTCCCTCGCCGGCATGAACGGCGCGACACAAGGACGCACGTTGTGCTGTGGTTGCCTCTGCAGGCAAGCCGTAAGTTTAACGGGGCGATGTGGCTGGCGCGAGTCAATTTGCACGTAAAACGCGCTTGCGCCGTGACGATGGCGTTAGCGAAATTCATAAGTCTCAGCGTAATATATCGCCCTTTATCACGCACTCTGTCATGCGCGCGATCAAGCAAGGTGCCACCCTGCTTGACACCCCTCAATCAACCTGGAAGAAAGTGGAGAATCAGATGATCCGTAAGGTGATGATGTCCGTTGCAGTGTCAGCCGCCGCCCTGTTCGCGCACGCCGCGGCAGCGGACGACAATGTGGTGAATGTTCTGTATGCGGGGTCGCTCGTCAACTTGATGGAGCGCAGCGTCGGCCCTGCGTTCGAGAAGGAAACCGGGCTGCATTTCCAGGGCTACGCGGCCGGTTCCAACAAGATCGCCAATGAGATAAAGGGCAAGCTGCGTCGCGGCGATGTCTTCATCAGCGCAAGCCCGAAGGTCAACACAGGCTTGATGGGCGCCGCCAACGGAGACCATGTCGCGTGGTACGTGACCTTCGCCGAGTCGCCGTTGATGATCGGCTATAACCCGCGCAGCAAGTTTGCCGGCGAATTCAAGACCAAGCGTTGGGACCAGGTGTTGCAGGAGCAGGGAATCAAGATTGGCCGCACCGACCCCAAGCTGGATCCCAAGGGCGCATTCACGGTCGAGATGGTGACGAAGGCGGCCGATCTCTATCACCAGCCGGATCTCGTCGAAAAGACGCTTGGCGCCGCCGAGAATCCCGATCAGGTCCTGCCTGAGGAAACGCTTGTGGGCCGCCTGCAATCCGGACAACTCGACGCCGGCTTCTTCTATTCCACCGAAACCTCGGACCTGAAGATTCCATCCATTCGTCCCGCGCCTGAATTGCAGGCGAAGGCAAGCTACACGCTGACCATCCTGAGCGACGCGCCGAATGCAACGGGCGCCACGCGTTTCACCGACTTCCTGCTGAGCGCGAAAGGACGTGAACTGCTCAAGGAACATGGCGTGGATGTGGTCAAGCCTGCCATAACCGGCAATGCGCAAGCCATGCCGCCGTCGCTCCAGGCCGTGATCGACGCCACTCGATGAAACACACTGCGGCGCGCCCTTTGTCATGGCTCGCAGCGCTGCTCGCGGTCTATTTATGCGCGCCGTTTCTGGCCAGCATTCCGCAGGTCGGCGCGGCGGACTGGCACGGCGTCGACTGGAACGCGACGTTATCCGCTGTCGCGGTATCCGCAGGAAGCGCCAGCGTCGCGTCGCTTGTTATCCTGATAGGCGGTGTACCGCTCGGTTATCTGCTCGCACGATCCACGTCGCGCCGGGCGGCGTTGCTGGGCTTCATCGTGCAATTGCCGCTTGCTTTGCCACCGCTTACCAGCGGCGTCTTGCTGCTGTTTCTTCTCGGGCCCTATAGCTGCGTCGGACAACTGACCGGCGGCGCGCTGACCGACTCGTTCGCGGGCATCGTGCTGGCCGAGACATTCGTGGCCGCGCCGTTTCTCATCATCGCGGCACGCTCGGCGTTCGCCGCCGTCGATCCCATGTTCGAGGACGTGGCGGCGACGCTCGGCCATCGTGCAGGAAGCCGCTTCTTTCGCGTGACGCTGCCGGTCGCGTGGCCTGCGATCAGCGCCGGTCTCGCGCTTGCGTGGCTGCGCGCGTTCGGCGAATTCGGGGCGACCGTGATGGTTGCGTACCACCCGTATTCGTTGCCGGTTTATACGTACGTGGTTTTTGGCGGACAGGGCTTGCCCGCCATGATGCCGCTGCTGCTGCCCACGCTCGCGATCGCCATTGTGTGCGCGGCGATTTCCATCTATAGCCGCAACGGGCGCGCCACGTCGAACGTGCAACGCGTCAATGCGGACGACGCCGACGAAACCCGCCAGGCGCACACCTTGATCGATACAGACGACCGCCGCTTGAGCGTCGCGTTGAAAAAGCGGTTGGGCAGTTTCAATCTTGACATCAATTGGGCGCCGCAAACGCGGCGTCTTGCGATCATCGGAACCTCGGGCTCGGGCAAGTCGATGACGCTGCGCCTGATCGCCGGGCTTGAGACGGGACAGCAGGCAATGGTGTCGATCGGCGGCACTTCCCTTGACGACCTTCCGCCCGAGGCCCGCAAAATCGGTTATATGCCGCAGGACTATGGCCTTTTTCCGCACATGACGGTGGCGCAGCAACTCGCGTTTCCGTTGAACGCGGATGCCGCCAGCGCCAGGCAATGGGTGGATCATCTAGGACTTTCAAGCTTGCTTGGACGCTTGCCGCACGAGCTTTCGTTCGGTCAGCGACAGCGCGTGGCGCTTGCCCGTGCGCTGACGCAACATAGCCAGCTCCTGCTCTTCGATGAACCCTTTGCCGCGCTCGACACGCCGCGCCGCCGACGCCTGCAGCAATCGCTGCGGGAGTTGCAGCGGGAAATATCGGCGGTCACGATCATCGTCACGCATGACCCTGATGAAGCAGCCCTTCTCGCCGACGAAGTCCTGTTGATCGAACACGGCCGCGTGCTGCAGGCAGGTAGCGTCATCGATGTCTTCGAGCGTCCAGCAACGCTGCGCGCGGCGGAGCTTCTGGGCTTGCATAACATCGGGCAAGGCACGCTCGTGGAACCTGGTGTAATTGAACTTGGCGGGTCGCTGCGTCTGCGCGTTGCGCACGCCATTCCAACAGGATGCGAAATCATGTGGCGTGTTCCAGCGCTTGCGATCAGCCGCGCGGAAAACGGCGCGTTCGAGGGCGTTGTGGAGCGGATCGAATTGCGTCGCGGCGAGCGCTACGCACGACTGAAGATCCTGGGTGTTGGGTTCGACATTCCCACCGATGATCCACAACTGAAAATGGGCACTTCACACCGCTTTTCCATCGACACAAACCGATTGACCGTCTGGTCCGTTTAGAAAATATCCGCTGCGCCCGCGCAATAAAAAAGCCGTCAGTTAAATTGACGGCTTTCTCATTTCCAGCAACACCGCTTAAGCGGTAGCTTCCTCTTCCAGCATATGTTGTGTGGCTTGTTCATCGCCATAAAGATGCAGCAAGCGATAGCCGCTCTTGTACACCGGCTGCAATCTAAAATGATTGATCGGCTCTATGCTCAGCGCAAGCCTCAACCGCGACACATGGCTGTCGATGGTGCGCGTGCTTTCGCGGAACTCGCGCCCCCAGACCATGGCGAAGATGTGATCGCGCGACAGCACGCGGCCGATGTTCGAAAAGAACAATAACGCGAGCCGGAACTGCGTGCCGCTCAACTGGACCGGTTGTCCGCGCACCGTCACGCTTTGCTGGCGCGAGTCGAACCGGTACGGACCGAGTTCCGTGATGGCCGCCGCGTTCGCCGGATAAGCACGCCTCAGCAATGCCTCCACGCGCGCGCCGAATTCCGCGCTGCGCACCGGGTGCGTGACAAAGTCGTCGGCGCCGGCGGTCAGCGCCCGCACGATGTTGCTCTCGCCGCCGTCGGCGGACGCAAACATGACGGGAACGCGTTCGCCAATGCCGGAACGCATGGACTTGAGCAAGTCCAGGCCGGACAAGCCCGTGCAATGCCAGTCGAGGATCAGCATGTCGACGGTTGAGCGCGACAGCGATTTCGACATCGCCAGGCCGTCGCTGAAGGGAATGCACACGTGGCCGAGCCGCTCGACGATTTCGCCGATGACATAACGGTGCTGGGGATCGGACTGCAGGATTGCGATACGCATGATGACGACGCCGGTGACGCTGCGCACGATGACTTCGGCCTGGTCGATCGAAGGCATCGCAAAAGGTCTCATGAAGCTCTACGAGACCGCTATGAACGCGCGAATTCTGCAGAGCGGCATCACCTTGTCCTATCGGATAACTCCCAATTTATCGTCCGATACAGTCACAAATGCTTTCGATATGTCGCGCGAAGTCACTGTTTGTGCCGACACGTGCCTGTATCGGTTCGTAGCGACGCGTGCCTGGCCTGTTTAATCGGGATGCACGAAAGCAACACGCGGGCGCCCGAAAAACCGCGCATGCATATTTCACGATCCGCGGAAACGTCGCGCGTTTCAGGCCGCTAAGCTGGTTGCATGAACTCGAACCTTCACGCCTCCCGCGCCGGGCTGAGCACACGCCAGGCGCTGATCGTCACCACGGCCAGCATGGGCTTCGTGGTCTCCCAACTCGATGTCACCATTGTCAACGTCGCGCTTGCGAGCATGGGACGCGACCTGCACGCGAGCGTCGCGAACTTGCAGTGGACCGTGGACGCCTACGCGCTGGCGTTCGCCGCGCTGATGCTCTCGGCAGGCGTGCTCGGCGACCGCTTTGGCGCACGGCGCCTGTTTGTGGCGGGGCTGGCGCTGTTCGCGCTGGCGTCGGCGGCGTGCGGCTTTGCTGTCGACGCCAGCCAGCTCATCGCCGCGCGCGCGTCGCAGGGCATTGGCGCGGCCGCCATGCTGCCGAACTCCCTCGTGCTGCTCAACCAGTCGTGCGGCCACGACGACGGCCTGCGGGCGCGCGCCGTGAGCCTGTGGACAGCGGCTGGCGCTGTCTCCATTGCGGCGGGTCCGGTTGCTGGCGGCGCGCTGATCGCGGCGTTCGGCTGGCGCAGCATTTTCTGGGTCAACGTGCCGCTGTGCGTGGCGGGTATTGCCGCGACCTACGCATGGATCGCCGATAAAAAACCAGCGCAAAACGCGCTTGGCATCGACCTTGGCGGCCAGTTGCTGGCAGTCGTGGCGCTCACGTCCTTCGTGGGCGCGATGATCGAGCTTCGGCCTTTGGGAGTGGCGCATCCGGTTGTTATTGGCGCGATGGTGCTGGCGCTGCTGAGCGCCGCCGGCTTCGTCGCGGTCGAGCGGCGCACTCCAGCGCCCATGCTGCCGCCCGCGCTCTTTCGCAACCGCACGTTCAATTCGGCAATTGCATTTGGTATCTGCGTGAATCTGACTTATTACGGCATGGTGTTCGTGTTGAGCCTTTATTTGCAGCGCGTTCTGGGGCTCTCGCCGCTTCACGCAGGCTTCGCGTTCCTGCCGCTGACAGGCGGTTTTCTGTTGTCGAATCTCGCGGCAGGTCCGGTCGTGGCGCGCTTCGGTTCCAGGCGCCCGATGATCGCCGGCGCATTGATCGATGCGATCGGATTCGCCGCGCTCTGTTTCGTCGATGCCGGCACGCCCGTGGCGCTGTTGCTGCTGCCTTTCCTGTTGATACCGACCGGCATGGGACTCGCTGTCCCCGCCATGACCACCGCGATGCTTGGGACCGTCGAGCCAGCGCGGGCGGGCACGGCGTCGGCGGTGCTCAACACGGCGCGGCAAGCAGCCGGCGCGATTGGCGTGGCGGTTTTCGGCGCGCTGGCGAGCCACGCCGCGGCGGCCGAAACCGCTCAGATCGTAATGGGCGTGGAGTTGTCGGCGGCGATCTCGGTCGCGCTGCTGTTGCTGGCAGCGGTGATGGCGCATCGAGTAAAGGAAAATAACCGCAAGGACGCGAGAGAAGGAAAGCCAGCGCAGAACATATCGCGCTGAACAAGCGCTGAACGGGCGCTGAACACACTGACACGCGCCGGGAACGCGCATTGCGAATTCGACCCTGCACCTCTCGTGCAACGCGCGGTCCGCAGGCCGCCTGTGAGGAATCGATCATGTCCACGCCGCCGGTAGACCCGACCCAATTGCCAATAGAACCCGATCCCGACGAACTGCTCGATCCCGACGCGCCGCCCAATCCCGACGATCCGGATCTCCCCGACGGCCCGGATTCCGCAACGCCTCTCGTTCCAGCCGATCCGAATAACGGCTCGCCACGTCTATAGGAAATACAGCGGCCGCCGTAAAAGAAATGCCCGTCTGCGCGAAAGCACAGGCGGGCATTTTCAAGCGTGGCAACTGATCAAAGCGTTACGGTCAGTACATCGCCGGACTTGAGCGCTTTCTCGATCAACCCGTCTTCCTGCGCACGGCGCACGGCGTCCGCGACGAATGACTCCGGGGCTTCGACCTCTGCCTTTATTGCGCTGATGATTCCCGATGCCTCGACGATCACCAGCGATTTCGCTGAATCGGCGCGGCTGATGATCACGCGCTGCGGGCTGCCGCCGTCTGCAATGCTGGCGCAGAACTGCATCGGCGTGCCGTCAATGGTTTGCTCGAAGGTCTGGATCATATTGAAGGTTCGCCTCTGATAGATGAACAATGGTTGTTTGCGGAGCGCATCATCCATGCCAGCTTGCCCTTTGCGCGCCCTCTCTGCAGTTATTGAACGTCAGGCGCGCGAAAGGTTCACGTCGAACTTCAAAACCGGTACGTCACGCCGAGTTGCACGACCGGATACCAGCGATACTTTTCCACGCGATCGGTAATGTTCTGCTTTTCCTGGTCGATATTGGCCTGCGTCGTAAACAGGCTATACACCTCCGGCACGAAGTAGGACACGCGCGGACGGCCGTACGCCACGCCAAGATCGAACATGAAACCAAATCCCTTCGATACCGGCTTGTGCCCGTATCCAACTCCCAGATAGGGCATGACGCTCGGCAAACGCACCGTTGCAGAGGGCGCGCCTCCAATGGCGGGCACAACGTCATCGCCAATTTTGAAGTTGCCTTGCGCGTCGGGAACGGCGTGCGCGTTGAGTTTGTCGTCGTTGATCAGCGCTCCGCCTGTTAGCCGGAAACCGCTGTTTGCAAATGGAAAAAGGTCGAGATAAAGGCCGCCTTGCTTAAGACTGAGATGACCGTCGTATTTATTGCCGCTGACGTTGAACGAGTGAGAAAAGCCAAGACCCTCCACTTCCGCGTGGACGCCGGCCCATGAGTTGAGCGAGTACGCGGCGCCCAAACCCGCGCCGAGCGTGCCGCCTTGTATATAGACCTCTTGTGCATGGGTCGTCTGCGTTGCCAGCATGATGATCATTGCGGCCGCCGCCGCGCTCAGGACTGTCTTCACTGCACCTTCTCCGTAAGTAGCCGGGCTCCATCCCGTGCCGGAACTGTACGGTTTCGTTAAGCGATTCAATGGAATGAACAGTGGCCTTTATTGGCATCAATTCGATATCTCGACCGACATCCCGACTAAACCAAACGGTGCAATTTTCAGCGTAAATTTTTCTGATTTACACAAATCGGTAAGAAAAGATTCCTCATGCCTACCCTAAATGTGCGAGGCCGCCTGCCGTTAAGTTCCATGACAGCTTCATTTAACCGAGGCACGAAAATTACGCGGAGAGAGCATGTTTGTCGTTATCGGATGGGTCCTGGTGATTGGGTCGGTGATCGGCAGTTTCATGGGTGTGGGCGGCCACTTGAAAGCGCTGCTGCAGCCCTTCGAGCTGCTGTGTATTTTTGGTGCCGCAATCGGGGCATTCGTCGTATCAAATCCGGTTGCCACGCTCAAGAAGACGCTCAAGGTCATCCCGACCGCGTTCAAGGGCGGCGGCTACTCGAAAGAGAAATATGTGCAACTCATCGCGCTGCTTTACGAACTGCTTCAAAAGGCGCGCAAGGAAGGCATGATGGCGCTCGAAGTGGACGTGGAAGCGCCGGAAAAAAGCCCGACTTTCATGAAGTACGAACACGTGCTCAACGATCACCATCTGCTTGAATTCATCGTCGATTATTTGCGCATGATGTCGAGCGGCAACGTCAACGCGCTCGAGATGCAAGACCTCATGGACGAAGAGCTCGAGACGCATCACGCGGAGGCGTCCGTCGCATCCGGCGCGATTCAGAAAATGGCCGATGGCCTGCCTGCGTTCGGCATTGTCGCGGCCGTCATGGGCGTTGTTCACACAATGGGGTCGGTCGGCGCAGCCCCCGCCATTCTCGGCGAAATGATTGCCGGCGCGCTCGTGGGAACCTTTCTTGGCATTTTGCTCGCCTACGGTTTCTTCGGACCGCTCGCCGATCTGCTCGCCGCAAAAGGACAGGCGGAGTCCAAGCCGTTCCAGTGCGTGAAGTCGGTATTGCTTGCATCGATGAACGGCTATGCGCCCGCCATTGCCGTGGAGTTCGGCCGCAAGGTGCTGTTCACCGCCGACCGTCCGAGCTTCAAGGAACTCGACGAAGCCGTGCGCGCCACCAAGCAGCCAAAATCAGCTTGATGCACGGCTTGCACGGCCAACTCACGGACTAGGACATGGCTGAAAAACCCAATCGCGATCCCTTGCAGTCGGTCCTTGCGCCGACCATTGTGGTGCGCAGGAAAAAGAAGTCGGGACACGCGGGTCATCATGGCGGCGCGTGGAAGATCGCCTACGCCGACTTCGTCACGGCCATGATGGCGTTCTTTCTGTTGATGTGGTTGCTCGGGTCGACGTCGAGATACGACAAGCAGGGCATTGAAGACTATTTCAACGCGCCGCTCTCCACGCTCTTCGGCGGCAACGACGGCAGCGGCGCGGCGCGTTCGAGCGTGATCAACGGCGGCGGCCGCGACCTTGCGAGTTCACGTCCTGGCGAAGTCACCAAGAGCCAGACCGAGCCTGTCTCCAAGACGCCCGAGCGCATCGCAGCCGAGAACGATGCCCGCCGCCTCAAGCAGCTTAAGGAAAAGCTCACGGCGTTGATAGAAAATACGCCGGCGCTGCGTGCGTTCAAGGACCAGATTCGTATCGATATCACGAGCGAGGGTTTGCGCATCGAGATCGTGGATTCGCTCAGGCGTCCGATGTTCGCATCAGGCAGCTCGAAGCTCGAGGGTTATGTGGGCGTGATACTCGCGCAGATCGGGGCATCCATGAACGATGTGGACAACCGCGTATCGATTGCGGGACACACCGACGCCGTGCCCTACTCCGGCGGTCAGGCCGGTTACTCGAACTGGGAGTTGTCGAGCGAGCGCGCCAACGCCGCGCGCCGCTCATTGATCGCGGGCGGCATGAGCGAAGGCAAGATCCTTCAGGTGCGCGGACTCGCCGACGTGCTGCCGCTGAACAAGGCGGTTGCCGACGAACCCACCAACCGGCGCATCAGCATTCTCGTGCTGAACAAGGCCGCCGAGCAGGCGTTCTTCGCCGACGGCGGCCGCACCTCGGTAGACGATTCCCAGCCTGCGAGCGCCGTGATTCCGCCGAAGGTCGCGCAACTGCAGCTCAAGCCGCGGCCGCCGCTGTCCACAGACGCCGAAGTCTCGTCTAAAGGCTAGCAAGCCGCGTTGTGCGCGGCGATACGCCATCCGCTCGCGGTTTCCATCCGCACGCTCACAGCGCTCAGTCTGCTTGAAACGGCACGCCGCCAAGCACCGCTCGTACCACAAGAGCGGTGCTTGTAAAGCAGTCGTCGCGTCAAAACAACTGTCATGGACCTTACATACGTGTCCGATAAAGTCCGCCCGTCGCAAGTCAATGGCCCGCAAGAGTCCGACGTACCAAAGCACTTGTTGCACAGACCACTCACGCTACCACCCACGCTCAGGGAGATTGTTTTGAATCGTAAATCACTGCTCGCCATCGCCGCGCTCGCTGCGTTTGCCGCATCGGCCGCACCCGCTCAAGCTCAAAGCAGCGTCACGCTGTACGGCCTGATCGACGCAGGTATCAGCTATGCGAACCACAGCGCCGCCGGCACCGGCAGCTCGAAGATTTTCAAGTACGACGACGGCGTATCGCAAGGCAGCCGCTGGGGCCTCCGAGGTGCTGAAGACCTGGGTGGCGGACTGAAGGCCATCTTCACGTTGGAAAGCGGCTTTAACAGCGGCAACGGCACGCTCGGTCAGGGCGGCGCGGAATTCGGCCGTCAGGCTTATGTGGGTATTTCGAAGTCGGACGTCGGCTCGGTGACCCTTGGCCGTCAATACTCGTTCTCGACCGACTACCTGGGTGGCGCGTATTCGATCGGCGGCCAGACGGTTGCGGGCAACTATGCGTATCACATCAATGACGTGGACCAACTGACGTCGAGCCGCATCAATAACTCGATCAAGTTCAGCAGCGCGAACTTCTACGGCGTGACGTTCGGCGGCTTGTATGGTTTCTCGAACCAGGCAGGCGCGTTCTCCGGCTCGCCCACGACCACGGCCGGCGGCGTGACCACGCAAGGTTCGTCGCGTGCATACAGCTTCGGTTTGAACTACGCTGCGGGCCCGTTCAGCATCGGCACGGCTTATACGGACATCCACTTCCCAGCTTCGGCTACGCCGGCGTTCAGCACGAGCATTGCAAACGTGGCGACGGGCGGCACGAAGGACCTGCGCACGTTCGGCATTGGTGCAAACTACAAGATCGCCGACGCAACCTTGTTCGCGTTGTGGACCAATACGCGTTTCGAAGCCATCGGTGGCGCGACGTCGAAGTTCAATACGTATGAACTTGGCGGCAAGTACGCGTTCACGCCGGCCGTGACGGGAAGCCTTGGCTACACGTACATGAAGCTGACGGACGCCGCACAAGGCAAGTGGCAGCAAGTCGACGCAAGCGTGGACTACTCGCTTTCCAAGCGTACCGATGTCTACGTGCTGGGCATTTATCAACACGCGTCGGGCTCGAACAACGGCACCGATGTGCAGGCGCAGATCGGTTCGAGCACGAGCTACTTCGGCACGTCGGGCCGCGGTGCAAACGACCAGATCGCTGCACGCGTGGGTATCCGCCACAAGTTCTAAGCACGTCTCTGAAAGCCAGGAACGGGCCGCTTTTTCCAGCGGCCCGTTTTTCATTCCGATGCTGGTTTCAGCGCGCGATGCACGTCAAAGCACCTTGTTCCTGTCGAGCGACTTGCCCGTTGCCTCGTTGTAGCGTTCGACGTATTCCGACATCAACTTGCGCATCGCGCGGCCAATCTGCTTGTAATCGCTCTCGTTGAGATTCGCGAGCGATACGCGGCCGGAAGGATGCTGCGTGCCAAAACCGCGTCCCGGCAAGAGCACGACGCGTGCTTCCTTCGCGAGGCGGAACAGCAACTCGGACGGTTCGGTGTTCTTGAACAGCCACTGCACGAACTCCGTTCCATAGGCGCGATTGCCGAGAAACTCGAGGTCGATGATCGTGTAGTAATCGACCTGGTTCACGTCGCTGTCGTCGAAGCTGATTCCGATCTCGCGATACAACGCCTCCTTGCGTCCACGAATCAGGCGCTTCAAGGCGTTCTTGTAGGCCTCGGGCGTATCCATCAGCGCGAAGAGCGAGAACAGGACCATCTGCACCTGCTGCGGCGTGGAAAGCCCCGCCGTGTGATTCAGCGCAACAGTCCGGCTGTCCGCCACAAGCCGGTCGATGAACTTGAGGTTCTCGGGCTCGGTGGTGATGGACTGGTAACGCTCGTGCAGTTCCTCGCGTTGTTCCTTGGGGAGCTTGCGGATCAATTCGTCGATCACGTTGTCCTGATGCGTCGCGATCGTGCCGAGCCGCCAGCCCGTGGCGCCAAAATACTTGGAGTATGAATATACGAGGATGGTGTTCCTCGGGCACAACGCGAAGAGCGAAACGAAATCGTCCGCGAATGTGCCGTATACGTCGTCGGTAAGAAGGATCAGGTCCGGCCGTTCCTTCACGATCTCCGCGATGTACTCCAGGCTTTCGGTATCGATCTTGACCGAGGGCGGATTGCTCGGATTGACGAGGAAGAACGCTTTGACTTTTGGATCGCGCAGCTTGTCGAGTTCTTCTTTCGAGTATTGCCAGTTGCGCTCAACGTCCGCATTGAGATTGACCACGTTCAACTGATAGTCGTTGAGCGTCGGGATTTCAATGTAGGGCGTAAAGATTGGCGAACCGAGCGCAATAGTGTCTCCAGGCTTGATCAGATGATTTTCGCGCAGCGTATTGAAAATGTACGTCATTGCCGCGGTGCCGCCTTCGGTGGCGAAGATATCGAAATCGCCAATGAACGGATGTTTGCCGATCATCTCCTTTTTTAGATACTGCGCCACGATCACTTCGGACAATTTCAACATCCGGTCGGGCACCGGGTAATTCGAGGCCAGAATTCCTTCACACATTTCGTACAGGAATTCACCGCCATTCAGACCCAGTTGGTCACGTACATAAGAGAGCGCGCCGCGCAGGAAGTCGATGCCGGGCACGCCCTTGTTGTCGCGCGCGAAAATCTCGAAGCGTTCTTCAAGTCCTTCATGCTTCGGGAATCCGCCCAGCCCTTCCGGCATGTGCGCAAATGAACGCTCGGATTCGCGCATGGCAAAGAGGCCCAATTGCCAGAAGCCGTGACGGGGAATGGTGGCAAGGAAATTCGGGTTGCCGCGGCCTGCATTGAGCATGGCGACGTTGGCGGGCCGGTCAACGGCGCCGCCGCCTGCGGCCTTGATCAGTTCGTCCTTCAATTCGAACGGGCTAAGCGCCGCAATTTTGGATTGCTCTTGCGAGCCCGCTTTCTTAGACTTGGCCATCCAGTACCTCCAGAAATAATTGACTGCTTGAATGAGAGCAGCGCCGGTTGCCCTGCGTTCGCGCCTTGCTCTTCGGGAGAAGCGACAATGAAATTCGGTTAAGCGTGCTGGGCCGCGACTAGTGATCAACGCATTCCACGTCTCCTTGCTGACTAAGTAGAAAGTTTTGCATTAGAGTACATATCCAATCGTCATACACGATCGCGATATTTATTTCTCACTTTGAAATAATCTTCGATCCATCGCGGGAAACAATCGCGATTTATCAGTCTAGGGGACAAAATCGCGGACGCAATTGCTTTAGGTCGTGTTTATGTCTTGTAGTACCGCCTGCGCAAATCCACGCACTTACTAATATCACGTCCGCGTCATGAAAACAGTTTCATCATTGCCGGAAATAAGCAGGCGTTAAATCAATGGATTAAATGCCAGCTTGCAAACCGCCGCAATCGGCTGATGTTGTTCCGTTACCGGGCACACGCTCTGCGTACCGTTTGGACTCATGGCAATGCCGACAAAACCACAAACCATCGAATGGACGCATGACAGCCCGAAACCGTAAATCCGAGCCATCCTCTGCCTATACAGGTTTCGTTCGCGTGCGAGGCGCGCGCGAACACAATCTGCGCAACGTCGACGTCGATATTCCGCGCGATGCCCTCGTGGTCTTCACGGGCGTGTCAGGGTCGGGCAAATCGTCACTCGCATTCGGCACGCTTTACGCCGAAGCACAGCGCCGATACTTCGAGTCGGTCGCGCCATACGCGCGCCGGCTTATCGAACAGGCCGGCGTGCCGGAAGTGGATTCCATCGATGGATTGCCGCCGGCGGTGGCGCTCCAGCAGCAGCGCGGCACGCCGAATGCACGATCTTCGGTGGGCAGTGTCACCACGTTGTCGAGCCTCGTGCGCATGCTGTATTCGCGCACTGGCACGTATCCGCCCAAACAACCCATGCTGTTCGCCGAGGACTTTTCCCCCAACACGGTTCAAGGCGCTTGCCCGGCTTGCCACGGTCTCGGACGCGTGTACGAGGTCACCGAAAAGTCGATGGTGCCCGACGATTCGCTGACCATCCGCGAGCGCGCGGTCGCCGCGTGGCCGCCTGCCTGGCATGGTCAGAACCTGCGCGACATCCTTGTCACACTGGGCTATGACGTCGACACCCCCTGGCGCGATCTGCCCCGGAAAGACCGCGACTGGATTCTCTTCACCGACGAAACGCCGACCGTACCCGTGTATGCGGGACTCACGCCGCAGGAGACGAAAGCCGCCCTCAAGCGCCGCGCCGAGCCGAGCTATCAAGGCACCTTCACCGGCGCGCGCCGCTATGTGCTGCATACATTCGCCAACACGCAGAGCGCTCTGATGAAAAAACGCGTCTCGCGGTTCATGGTAAGCAGCGCGTGTTCAACATGTCATGGCAAGCGGCTTAAGCTCGAAGCGCTGTCAGTCACTTTCGCCGGACTCGATATTGCGGAGCTGTCGCAAATGCCGATGGCGCGTGTCGCGGAAATTCTGCGTCCCGTTGCGCGCGGCGAATTGCCGTCTGACGTGCAGACTGGCGAAGTGCTGAACAAGGAGGAGATGCGTGAAGCGGTGCAACGGCGGGTTGCAGCGGGTGGATCGGCGCACAAGGCGTCACCCGATATCAGACGGACAACGAATCAATCGCGCGAGAAGCAGGTCGCAGCGCAACGCATGGCAAGAGAACTGCTGGAACGGCTCTCCACGTTGATCGATCTGGGTCTGGGTTATCTGGCGCTGGATCGGAGCACGCCGACGCTGTCGTCGGGCGAACTGCAGCGCTTGAGGCTCGCAACACAACTGGCGTCGCAGTTGTTCGGCGTCATCTATGTGCTCGATGAACCGTCCGCGGGCCTTCATCCGGCTGACGGCGAAGCGCTTTATAGCGCGCTGCAACGCTTGAAGGAAGCCGGCAATTCACTGTTCGTGGTCGAACACGATCTTGAGATGATGCGTCGCGCGGACTGGCTGGTCGACGTCGGACCCGCAGCGGGAACGGCGGGCGGAAGCATTGTGTATAGCGGGCCGCCTGCGGGTCTCGCCGACGTGGAAGCGTCGCAGACAAGGCTGCATCTCTTTGGAGAAAACCGGCCTGCTGTAAGCGTCAGGCGCCCGGCCGCAGGCTGGCTACGGCTCGCCAAGGTGACTCGCAATAACCTGGAAGCTCTCGATGTCGCATTCCCGCTTGGATGCTTTACAACGGTCACCGGCGTCTCGGGATCGGGCAAGTCGAGTCTCGTGAGTCAGGCCTTGCCCGAACTCGTTGGAGAGAAACTTGGACGGCCAATCTCAGCCGAACCCGAAGATGAACACGATCCTCTTATGGATGTGGAAGACATTCAAACCGACGGCGAGATCATAGAAGGCATGGAGCACATACGCCGTCTGGTAAGAGTCGATCAAAAGCCGATCGGCCGCACGCCGCGCTCCAACCTCGCCACTTATACGGGTCTCTTCGACCACGTCCGCAAGCTGTTCGCGGATACGCCTCAAGCGCGCCGTCACCGTTACGACGCCGGCCGGTTTTCATTCAACGTCGCCAAAGGCCGATGTCCAACGTGCGAGGGCGAAGGCTTCGTCAGTGTCGAATTGCTCTTCATGCCGAGTGTCTATGCGCCCTGTTCGACATGCGGCGGAACGCGCTACAACCCGGAGACGCTCGAGATTGAATGGAACGGCAAGAACATCGCGGAAGTCCTGCAGATGACCGTCGATACGGCCTGCGAGTTTTTCACCAACGAGCCGCAGATCATGCGCGCGCTTGCCGTACTGCGTGACATTGGACTGGGTTATTTGCGTCTTGGTCAGCCGGCAACGGAATTGTCCGGCGGCGAGGCGCAGCGCATCAAGCTTGCAACGGAGCTTCAGCGTGCGCAGCGGGGCGAAAACCTCTACATTCTCGATGAGCCCACTACAGGTCTGCATTCAGTCGATAGCGACCGCTTGCTGGTTCAACTACAGGGTCTTGTCGATGCAGGCAATACGGTGATCGTGGTCGAACACGATATGCGCGTGGCGGCGCAAAGCGATTGGGTCATCGACATGGGACCGGGCGCGGGAGAAAACGGCGGGAAGGTTGTTGCGAGTGGAACGCCCGAAGACGTGGTGAAGCAGGGAACGCGCGGGCAGACGTCGAAATATTTGAAGGCCTTCCTGATGTAAAAACCGGCGGCCTCAGGCCGCCGGTTTTCGTCAACGCAAACAAAAAAATCAGTCCATGGTTTCCAGCGTCGGGTAGTCTGTGTACCCTTCCGTCCCGCGCGCGTAAAACGTCTCCGGGATCGGCGCGTTCAACGGTGCATCGTTTTCGAAACGCTTTACCAGATCCGGATTTGCAATGAACAACTGGCCCCACGCCACCGCGTCCGCATCACCGCGGTCGAGCGCAGCCTGAGCGCTTTCCTTGGTGAATTTCTCGTTCGCGATATACACGCCGCCAAACTCTTTCTTCAACAACGGTCCGATCGAGTCTTCAGCCACGCGCTCACGTGCCGCGATGAACGCGATCTTGC
The DNA here is from genome assembly GCF_001544455.2 of Caballeronia sordidicola. Lineage (GTDB taxonomy): Bacteria > Pseudomonadota > Gammaproteobacteria > Burkholderiales > Burkholderiaceae > Caballeronia > Caballeronia sordidicola. Next base: position 457,547 of record NZ_FCOC02000003.1, on the reverse strand, counting down.
GCTTGCCAAGTTCGCGCGCCACATATCCAAAGGTCGCGGCGCGATCGCTATCGCCCATGGTGTGTGAATCGGCGCGCGGCGCAAGGTGCATGGCGACGCGATCCGCGCCCCACACTTCAATGCATGCATCGACGACTTCGAGCATCAGGCGCGCACGGTTCTCAATCGGGCCGCCGTAGATGTCCGTGCGCTTGTTCGTGCTGTCCTGCAGGAACTGGTCGAGCAGATAGCCATTCGCGCCGTGAACCTCAACGCCGTCGAAACCGGCCAGCTTCGCGTTCTCGGCGCCTTTGCGGAATGCCGCGACCACGCCGGCGATTTCGTCGAGTTCGAGCGCGCGCGGCGTGACGTATTCACGCTGCGGGCGAACCAGGCTCACATGTCCTTGCGCCGCGATTGCACTCGGTGCAACCGGCAGGTCGCCATTGAGAAAGATCGGGTCCGAGATACGGCCCACGTGCCACAGTTGCAGCAGGATCGTGCCGCCCACGTCGTGCACGGCTTTCGTGACCAACTTCCAGCCTTCAACTTGCTCGTCCGACCAGATTCCCGGCGTTTCAGCGTAACCCACGCCTTGTGGCGTAACGGAGGTCGCTTCGCTCAGGATCAGGCCAGCTGCGGCGCGATCCGCGTAGTACTGCGCCATCATCGCGTTCGGCACGCGTTCTTCGCCTGCGCGCTGGCGCGTCAGCGGCGCCATGACAATACGGTTACGAAGGGTGAAGGCACCTGCTTTGAGCGGATCGAAAAGATTTGGCATGTTGAAAGTAATCCTAAATAGATTATAAGGAACGTCAGCCAATGCACAGGGCGCGATTAAAGCGTCCGGTGCAGCTGTTCGAGAAAAGCGTTGATCAACGCGTCGTTACGCTTGAAAAATACCCACTGGCCGATGCGTTTCGAACTCACCAGCCCTGCTTTGTGAAGCGTGGCAAGGTGAGCCGAGACCGTGGATTGCGACATATCGCAGCGCGCGTAGATTTGCCCTGCGCAAACCCCGTTCTCCAGCGGCAGTTCCTGTTCGCCAAAAAATGCCCTGGGTTCGTTGAGCCACGCGAGTATCTCGCGGCGCACCGGATTGGCCAGGGCCTTGTGAATGGCGTCGATATCCATTGGAACAGCGGCAAGTGCGGGATCGGGTAGGTTCGCCATGGTTCGAAGTATATTTCGTAAAAACCCGAAATACAACAAAGCCACTTACGTCGTTAGGGGTAATCCCTTACCGGGTTTTCCGCGCGTAGCGAAGCCAGACACCATCGTTGGCAACTTGTTCGACAGATGTCAGGGTCAGATAAGCGGGCTGTTGCCATGCGGACATCGCGACTTCGAACGACGATGGATGTTCACTGCGGCCATCGACCAGCGGCAGGATCAGTACGCTCACTTCATCCACGAGGCCGGCGTTCACGAAGGCGCCGCTCACATGGGAACCGCCTTCGACGATCAGCTTCTTGACGCCGAGTTCCTGCGCGAGCGTTTGCACGACATGATCCAGGTCGATGTCTGTCTTGCCGCCAAAAACGTACGACACGCCGATGGACTGAAGATACGCCAGATAGTCGTCGGCAACCTGCTCCGTCACGACTTCAATGACATGCGACTTGAGCGCCGTGTCAGATTTCCACTCGACCAGTCCTTTCGGATCGATAGAGATCGCGTACTGGTCGGCGTCACGTCTCGCGAAATGATTCGCGCGCGGCACGGGTTCCTCGGCGAGACCTTTTGGGTAGCCGTCGCCGTGTGCGATTTCCTGCATCGTGACGCGTCCGCAGATCCAGCCATCGGCCTGGAACGTGGCGGCGGTGTTTTCGTAGAGGTCGGAAGCAAAGTCGAGATGCCAGCCATCGGTAAGGCTGCGGCCGTCTACAGACGACATCATGTGGCAAACAATATAGGGCTTCATGTGGAGGTCTTTGAGTTGGGAGAGAACAACTGCATTGCAGCAAATAGCATTCCGCGATATCCGGAAATCTAGAGTCTGCTGGCATCGCGCAGCCGGTTATGGTTTCATTCGTGCTTCGATTCATCTCGCCGCCCGCTCATGGACCTGAAACAGATTCAATATTTCATCGCGCTGTTTGAAGACGGATCGGTCACGCGCGCGGCGAAGCGGCTCAATATCGTGCAGCCCGCGCTCAGCATGCAGATTTCGAAGCTCGAGGCAGAGTTGAACCAGCCGCTTTTCGAGCGCGGACCGCACGGCATGACGCCGACAGAAGCTGCGCGCCTGATGTACAGGCTATACGTGCCGATCATTCGGGATATCGAGCATGCACGCGAGCAGCTCGGCAGCACTGATGTGATTGTCACCGGACGCGTGTCGCTGGGCATGGTGGCATCGGAAGCTGAAAGCGTATTGCCCGAGTCGCTCGCAACCTTCAATGCCCTGTTTCCGCAAGTGGAGGTGTCGGTGGCCGACGGCTTCAGCGCACAACTGATCGATGCTGTGGAAGCAGGACGGCTCGACGCCGCTGTCATCAACAAGCCGCGCGGGCGCCTCGCGCTCGACACACGCGCGTTACTCGACGAGGAAATGGTGCTGGTCGTGAGCGCGGCTCACGGACGGGTCTTGCCCGAAGAGATCGACCTGTCGGCACTGGACGATCTTGAACTCGTGCTACCCACGCGACGCAACGGCCTGCGCGGTGCGCTGGACGCCGCCCTTCTGAACGCGGATATTGTGATCAAGCCAAAGTTCGAAATCGATCTGCTGACCACGATCGTGCAGTTCGTTGAACAGAGCGCCGTGGCGACCATCATGCCGCGCGTGGTCGTGCAGCGCAAAGTGGACGAAGGCGTGCTGCGGATTCACCGCATTGCGAACCCTGTCATCGTTCGGCAGATCGTATGCGTCAGTCATCCTAAACGACCGTTGAGTGCAGCGGCGAACGCCCTTATAGATATCATCACCGAGGACATCCGCCGCGTGACCACCTTGCCCTGAACGCTCAGCGCGCGACCTGCGCGTTGGTCTCCAGCCTGCCGCGCGTCTCAGGAACAATGAAAGCGCCAACCAGAAAGATCACGCTGATCACGCCCACGAAGATGGCCAGCGTCAACGGCAACTCGCTGGCGTCTTTCGCGACCAGCGACACAGCTGTGGGCATCATGCCTCCAATTGCGAAACCTATATTCCACGACAGGCCCGTACCCGTCGCCCGGATAGCGGTGGGAAAACGCTCGTTCAGAAAAATCAGGATAGGTGCATAGCCGGCACTGCCGAGCGCACTGAGTATCACGGCATACAGGCCGATCATCGTGATGCTTTGCGCGGTCGGCAGCAACAGGAACAACGCAGGCAGGGCGACCAGCCGCACCAGTCCGATCCAGATGAACGCGCTCTTGCGTCCAATGAACGTGCTGAGGTGCCCGGCCGCAACCGATGCCACCAGCACGCCCACGCTTGCGATCATCAGGATGGCAGCAGCCGCGCCGTTGGGCGCGTGGCTGACCACCTTGAGGAACGTCGGGAGATAGCCCGAGGTCAGGTAGTAGCCGCTGCCGCCGCCAATAGTAAGAAGCAGATTGACGAAAAGTATGCCGCGATATTCGCGCGAAAACAGCGTCTTGATCGGCGAACGGATCACTTCAACCGCAACCGACGGATCGCGAGCCAACGCCTTGGCAGCCTTCTCGACCGCGAGTTTCTTCCACAACGGCGACTCCTCGAGCGTGTTGAATACGAACAGGCCAAGGACCGAGCTGATGATTCCGGTGAAGAACATGCAGCGCCATCCCCATACATCGAAGAGATCGCCCGGGAAGATCGCCGACATGGTCAGGAATACGACCGATGCCAGCAACGCACCCAGCCCCGCCCCGCCGCCGCCGATCAGCCCCGACACCGCGCCGCGATACCTGGGCGCAACCGATTCCGTGCCGATGGTATGCGTCGACGCCACCACGCCGCCCACGAAAACGCCCTGCACGAGCCGCAGCAGGAGAAAGAGGATTGGTGCAATGAGACCGGCCTGCGCGACGGTCGGCAGCACGCCGAAGAGCGCAGTCGATATGCCTACGCCAACAACCGCGAGAATCATTGCGCCCTTGCGTCCGTGGCGATCCGCGTAAGAGCCGAACCACGCGGAGCCCAGTGGCCGCATCAGCAACGTCACGGCAAAGGATGCATACACCGCCGCCAATGAAAGCATCGCGTGTTCGGACGGAAAGAACAGCCGGCCGACCACCGGCGCCACGTACAAGAGCACGAACAGGTCGAACAGATCGAGCGCCCAACCCAGGCATGAGGCGACCACCGCACCCATGACCTGCCGCGTGTTGACTTCGGGCACCGCGGTGCTTTCCTGAGCTGCAACGGACATTGTTATCTCCTTGAAGGTCGCGGCGCTTCCTTGTGGAAGCGCTGTGTTTTGCGGCACGTGTCTTGGTTCGTGCTCTTGTTGGCGTTTAAGAAATCGTTGTATGCAAATAGACCGCATCGGGACTCGCAGCGCCGCGTGGCTGCTCGCGCAGCATCGTGTCCGCGATCTTTTCGGCGATCATGATGGTCGGGATATTCGTATTCGCCGAAGGCAGCCGCGGCATCAGCGACGCGTCGACTACCCGCAAGCCGTGGGCGCCGCGCACGCGGCCCTGGGTATCGACGACCGCATGACGATCGCTTGAAAGACCCATCCGGCATGTTCCGCTTGCGTGCCACACGCCGAACACGTTCTCCCGGATAAACGCGTGCAGCGCGTCGTCGCTGGCGAGCAAGGACGCCATGTTCTGGCCGCGCGTGAAAAATCGCCCGATCAGGAATCGGCGCACGGGCGCGGGTGAATCGAGCAACGCGCCAAGCACGGACGTCACGATTGCATTGCCGCGGCTCACGCGGCTCAACGCCTTCACCCGTGGCGAAAATGCTGCTGGAAAAAAATCTCGCCGATCTTCGCCGAGCCCCGATGCCTCGATCACTTTCGCAAGCATGCGAATGCCGGCCGCGAGCCGCGCGGTATCACGTTCATCGTCGAGAAGATTCAGGTCCACGCGCGGGGCAACGCCGGCATCAGGAGAAACGAGCTGCACCCGGCCACGGGAATACGGCCGGTTGCACCACAGGAAAAACAAGCCAAGGCGGTTTCCCAGCGCATGCCACGCCGCACGCGTGGCACTCGATAAATAGAGATCCGAACTATCGCACCCTTGCACGCCCGACGTGAATCGCGCAGCAGTCATGCTCGCGCGCCGACGCGTGAGCGGCATGCGGAACCGCGGCTCGAGGAAGTGGCAAAACGTGAGCGATGGATGGTCCTGCAGATTTCGTCCCACGCCAGGTGAATCGATCAAGCAGCGAAGGCCAAGCGCTTTAAGATCCCTGGAATCGCCAATACCCGCGCGCAACAACATGGCGGGCGATTGCAACGCGCCCGCCGCCAGAACGACTTCGCGTGCATCGAACCTGACCTGCTCGCCATTCTGCGCAACCGCGACCACGCCCTTCGCGGTAACGCCATTCATCACGATGCGCTCCACGCGCAGGTTCGCGAAGATCGACAAGTTGGGACGTCTGAGCGTGGCGGTGTCGAGATAAGCCGTTGCCGTCGTCACGCGGCGGTCATTGAGATTCGAAAACGCAGCGGGAAAAAAACCATCGCCGAATTCCGCATTCTGGTCTTGCAGCATGGCAAGGCCGTTGCTTCTCAAACCCTTTGCAAACGCGTGACAAAACGGCGGCCACTCGTCCGGCATGATGCGACGGATCGCAATGGGACCATGCTTGCCGTGCAGCGGGTTATCGGCAAAATTGACGTCGTGTTCGAGCTTGCGGAAATAGGGCAACACGTCGTCCCACGCCCAGCCATGCGCGCCGTTCTCGGCCCAGTCGTCGTAGTCGCGCGGCAAGCCGCGATTCGCCGATTGCACGTTGATGCTCGAACCGCCGCCCATCACGCGGCCCTGCTCGTACACGCGCTCGGCGGCCTGCTTCGTTGCGCGCGCTTTCAGACTGGGCCATATATAGGTATTGCCGCAGAACACGGGCATGGGATAGCTGTCGAGGATCGCTTCAGGCACCTTGCCCGGTGGCGTATCCGCGCCCGCTTCGATCAACGCGACACGCAACGACGGCACGGCCGACAGCCGATGCGCCAGCACGCATCCCGCCGATCCGCCGCCCACGATCACGTAGTCGAACGCTTCCATGCCCCTCTCCTGTTTATGTTCGTCCGCGATCAAGTGCCGCGAAACACGGGCTTGCGTTTGCCATGGAACGCCTCGACGCCCTCACGGAAATCATCCGATGTACGCAGCCGGCTATAACAATGCCCTTCAAGCTCGATAGCGATCGAAAGCGGCGCATCCTCAGTGTCGTTGAGCAATTTCTTGGCGGTGCGCTGCGCCAGGGGCGAAAACGCGCGCAGTTCATCGACCAACGCATCGGTCGTGGTTTCGAGTTGCGCGTCGGGCACGCACTCCACAGCAATGCCCCACTCGTACGCCTGCTTGCCCGGAATGCGGCGCGAGCGCATCACGATGTCCTTGGTCCTGCCAACGCCTACCATCTGCTGCAAGCGTGCCGACCCACCCGAACCCGGGATCTGCCCGAGCTTCTGTTCGGGCAGCGCGTAGAAAGTGGTATCGGTTGCAATGCGAAAGTCGCAGGCGAGCGACAACTCGAAACCCACGCCGAAGCAAAAACCGCGATTCGCCGCAATCACCGGCTTTGAGCAGCGCGCGGGCGCAGCAATGTTCCATGCAAGTTTTGACACGTGTTCTGGCGATGCTTCAAGAAAGCCCTTGATGTCGCCACCGCTCGAAAAATGCTCGCCATTCGCACGCACGACGATCACGCGAACACGATCGTCTTCATCGAGTGCCTCGAAGGCCGCGCGCAACTGGTCGCGGGCATGCATGGAGATGACATTCAACGGCGGCCGATGCAGGATGATGTCGGCGCGCTCGCGTTGTTCGTCGACTTCAATCGAGAAGCCATCCAGATCCTGCAACAGCGTCTGGCCGCGATGGGTCAGTTCGGTCATCGGTTACTCCTTCGTTGTTTCTGTAGGGTTGATCGTGGTATCCATTTCGTATTCGCCGGCCGAGAGCTTGCGGCGCAGGATCTTTCCGACAGGAGATTTTGGAATGTCATCGACAAAAACATAGTCGCGCGGACGCTTGAAATTCACGAGGTCCGACTCGCGGCACCACGTGTCGAGCATTGCCGCGTCCACATAGTCACGGCGCTTGATGAAGGCCACCACACGCTGGCCCCAGCGTTCGTCCTTGACGCCCGCGACCGCCACTTCATCCACGGCGGGATGCAGCGACAATACCGATTCAATGTCTACCGGCGAGATGTTTTCGCCACCGCTGATGATCATGTCGTCAACCCGGCCGCTTACGAAAAGGTCGCCGTCTTTGTCGAAGAAACCGGTATCGCCGGTGAAGTACCAGCCGTCGCGCAATGACTTCGCGTTCGCATCGGGACGATTCCAGTAGCCTTCGAACGCTTCGTCGCCAAGCAGGTCCGCAATGATCTGGCCTTCCTCGTTCACCGCCGCAAAATCCTCCGGCGAAGAGGCGTCCAGCCGGACAACACGCAGCCGCGTATTGATACCCGCACGCCCCGCGCTGCCGGGTTTGCGCATGGCGTCCTGGTCGATGCTGAACGTGTACACCTCGGAAGAACCGTAGTGATTCACGAAGAGTTCCGGCTTGAACGCCGTCGAAAGACGCTTCAGCAAGCCGTCGCTCATGGGCGCGCCTGCAAAGCCCAGCTTCGTGACGGAGCCTTTTTGTGCCTCGGCAAAACCGGGCGCTGCGAGCAGATCGTGATAGAGCGTCGGCACGAGATACAGGCACGTGAGTTCGAATGCGCTGATCGACGCAAGCGCCTGAGCCGCGTTCCAGCGGCGCACGCAGACGAACAAGCCATCGACCAGCGCCATGGCGAGCAGCGAACGCACGCCCATGGTGTGATAGAGCGGCATGACGCCGAGCGTGCGCTCGTTGTATCGATACAGGTTTTGAGCGACATGCGCGAGCGCCGCCGCCCGTTCATGACGATGCCGCCGTGGCACGCCTTTCGCTCGGCCGGTGGTGCCCGAGGTATAGAGGATCAGCGAGACATCGTCGGCGGTGACTTCACCAGGGATGATTGCCGCGTTCGCATTCAGAAGCGCATTGAAGGAAACGGTGCCTCGTGCATCATCCAGTGCAATGCGCGAGACCTTCTGCGCGGCCGCGCTTGCATGCACGGCGTCGGCGGAAACCGGTTCGAACACGACCGCTTTCGCGCCGGAGTCGGTCACGCAATAGTCCAGTTCTTCGGGCTTCGCGCGCCAGTTCAAGGGCGTCATGACAATGCCCGCGAACTGGCATGCCCAATGCAGCGTCGCCATTTCCCAGCGGTTTTGCAGGACGACAAGAAGACGCTCGCCACGCTTGATGCCGAGCTCACGCAAGCCGCCCGCCACGCGAAGAATGATCTCGTGCCACTGCGCGTAGGTCAGGCGTACGTCGCCATCAACAAGCGCGAGCGTGTTCGGGCTGCGCTCCACGCTCTGCAAGAAGGTTCGGCCGAGATCAAGCATGTTCCGGCTCCTTCGTGCTCTTGTTTGCATTGCGCCGCGCGGCTACGTCGAGCACTGCTGCGACTATTGGCGTATAGCCGGTGCATCGGCACAGATGGCCGGAAAGCATCTCGCGCACTTCGGTTTCGCTCGGGTCCGGTACACGCTTGAGATAATCCGCGCATGACATCAGGATGCCCGCCGTGCAAAAGCCGCACTGCAATGCATGGTGACGTTGAAATGCCTGCTGCAGATCTCCAAGCGTCTGGTCCGGCGCAAGACCTTCCACGGTATCAACGCGCCGTCCTTCCACTTGCACGGCCAGCATCAGGCATGAACGCGCCGCGACGCTGTCCACATGTACCGTGCACGCGCCGCATACGCCATGCTCACACCCTACATGTGTCCCCGTGGCGCCGAGTTCGTGGCGCACAAAATCGGACAACAAGTCGCGCGACTCGCAATATGCGGTGCGCTCGCGGCCGTTGAGCGTCAACGTGATCCGTCTGCGCTCCCCGCGATCCAGCGTGATTGATGATGTGTTGCTCACTTCGCCTCCTCGATTACTTGCCATCCGAGTTGCCGCACCAGATGCCGTCTGTATGGAGCGCTGACATGCGCGTCATCCTGCGCGTTCAGCTTCCAGCTCAGATCATTCAAGGCACCGCGCAGGTCGTCGCCTTGCAGGCGCGGCCATCGTTCGACCACAGGCCTGTCCGATACGCCGCCGATAGCAATGCGGATGGATGTATCGGTGACAATTGCAGCGCATCCGACCATGGCAAAGTCGCCGTGCCGTGCGGAGAATTCGGTGAAGGCGTATCGTTCGCCCGGTTTTTTCAGCGGGAAGCGCACCGCTTCCACAAGTTCATCCGGCTCGCGCGCCGTCATCAACATGCCCTGGAAAAAGTCTTGTGCCTTGAGCGAGCGCTTGCGTTTCTTTGATCGCAGCATCACGTCGCCGCCAAGCACGGAGAGCACGAGCGGCAGTTCCGCGCTCGGATCGGCGTGGGCGATCGAGCCGCAAACCGTGCCGCGATTGCGGATCTGGAAGTGCGAGATATGCGGAAAAGCGAGCGCAAGCAGCGGCACTTCATCGCGCAACGACGCACGCCATTCCACGCTGCCTTGCGTTGCTGCCGCGCCAACGACCAGATAGTCCTTTTCGATACGCACCGCTTCCAGATCCGCCGTGCGCGAGATGTCGATCAGCACACGCGGTTGCGCAAGGCGCATGTTGAGCACGGCCATCAGCGACTGGCCGCCGGCCAGGATGCGCGCGTCTTCTCCGGACTGCGCGAGCGCATCGAGTGCATCATGCGTGGTGGCTGCACGCAGATAATCGAACGGCGCAGGTTTCATGAGCGCCTCCTGAAACGGCCCAACAACCGGCCAAGCCACGATCCGCCGCTGGTTTTCACAGGTTTGCCAGCGGCCTGCCGTCCCAGCGATTCGAACAGTTGCCGCAACACGACCTTCGCCGCCCCTTCGAGCATCCGGCCGCCGACTGCGGCGACCTTGCCCGAGACTTGCGCCTCGTAGTCATAGGTCAACCGCGTGCCATTGTCCGTTGGCGCAAGCTCCACGAGGCCGTTTCCGCGCGCGCTGCCAAGCGACGACATGCCCGCGCCCGCAAGCCGCAATCGATGCGGCGGGTCGAGATCGGACAGGCCAATCTCCGCTTCGAAGCGCGCCTTGATCATGCCCACGCCAACGGTCACATCCGCGCGATACGTATTCTCGCCCTTCGCTTCGAGCGCGTGGCAACCCGGAATGACCTTGGCGAGCGCGTCGGGATTCATCAGTACAGCGAATATCGCTTCCGGCGATGCAGGCAGATCCACGCTGCCTTGCGCGGTCAGCGCCTTCGCGCCCGGCAACGCGGGTTTCTTCTGTTGCATTTCGCGATACTCGGGCCGCGATGGCTCCGGATCGTCGATACCGATCAAGCCCAGCACCTTCGACGGCGTCAGCGGCAAACGAATGTCGTCTACGCCAAGTGCATCGGCAACCGCGTTCGCCACGCACGGCGGCGTGCTCATGTTGTTGCCTTCGCCCAAACCTTTCGCACCCAGCGGCGTGAATGGCGACGGCGTTTCCAGATGCACGATCACCGGATCAGGCACTTCGCATGTGGTCGGCATCAGGTAATCGGCAAGCGTTCCCGACTGAAAGCTGCCGTCCGAGCCATAACGAAACTCTTCCATCAACGCCGCGCCCAGACCCTGCGCGAAGGCGCCGCGAATCTGGCCATCGGCGAGTGCGGGGTTGAGCAACGTGCCGGCGTCGTGCGTGGTTACATAACGGTCGATGCGAATCCTGCCCGTTGCGCGATCTATCTCCACGCCGCACATGTCGAATGCAAAACCATAGGCCGCAGAAGTGTTGATGCGGTCCTGTTCATCCGGCGCATCCATATTCGGCGGCGTCCAGAATACGGTCTCGCGCAAGCCCGGTTCTTCTCCTTCGGGCAGCAGCGCAGGCGCCCAATGCGGCGCATTGCTCGCGACGCGGCCAAAGGGCAGCGCCTCGCCTTCGCGGCCTTCCCTGTAGATACGCCCGCCTTCGAAGCGGATCTCTTCTGGCTTGCATTCCAACTGCGCCGAAACAATGCGCGAGAGCTTGTCCCGCACACGCATGGCCGCAAGATGAACTGTGCCCGCCACTGCGCCGGCGAAGCGGCTCGAATAATTTCCGGCTGCGACCGACCACGCGTCCTTGTGGGTATCGAACTCCACGTTCACCACGATCTCATGCGGCGAAAGACCGAGTGCGTCGGCCACGACCTGCGCGCACACGGTCATATGTCCCTGCCCCGCCGGCGTGGAAGCGATTGTCACCACAACGCCGCCCAGCAAATCGACGGCAACCGTTGCGCTCGCAATCGCGCCGCTCTTGGGGCCAGCCTTCTTGCGCGCCTCGACGGGCATCACCGTCGTGATGTAACCCATGTTGGACACCGACGGTTCCACGATCGCCGCGAAGCCAATGCCATACAGGCGACCCTCCCGGCGAGCGGTATCGCGGCGCGCCGTCAGCTCGTGGTAACCGCCTTCGTCAATCGAGCGCTTCAACGCCTCCTGATAGTTGCCTGAATCGAGCAGGGCGCCGGCCGCCGCACGATACGGAAATGCATCGGCGCGAACAAAATTTCGGCGATACACATCGAAAATATCCAGCTTCAACTCGACAGCAATGCGCTGCATCAGCCGTTCAAGCGCGAAGTAAACTTGCGGCCCGCCAAATCCGCGTACGAGACCCGTAGGCGTCTTGTTGGTCAGCACCACCCGGTTGCGAACCAGCAGGTTTGGAATGTCATAGGCGCCCGTCAAACACCCGTGCATGCGATAAAACGTGGCAGGTTCCGGCGCGCGCAAATAGCCGCCGCAGTCCTCGACCTGATCGTAGTCAAGCGCGGTGATCCGGCCATCGTTTTCGACAGCCGCTTCGAGTGTCGTGAAGCGTGCCGTGGCGGAAGTCGCTGCGCTCAGGTGTTCGAGCCGGTCCTCGACGTATTTCACCGGCGCGTTGGCCTTGCGCGAAGCGAGGCACATCAGCACCACATACGGAAACACGGCCTGCTTCACGCCAAAGCTGCCGCCGGAGTCACGCGGGGCTTTATGGCGAAGGCGGTTTGCCGGCACGTTAAGCGCGAGCGCCATGACGGCGTGCAGCGAAAAAGGGCCCATGAAATTCGACGTGACGTCGTAGCCTTCGCCGCCGGAAAGATACTCTGCAATGACCACGCCGCATTCGATCGGCGCGCACGTATTGCGGGGATAATGCGCCTCAATTTTCACGCGATGCGGCGCGTTTCCGAACGCGGCCTCTGGCTCGCCATAACGGAAGCTGCGGTCGCTGATCACATTGGTCTGCACGTTCGGATGCAGCACGCATGCATCATCCTTCAACGCACCTTCAATCGATGTCACCGGATCAAGCGTGCGATATTCCACCTTGATCAGATCAAGCGCGTCTTCGGCCAGCGCCCGCGATTCGGCCATCACCACCGCCACCGGCTCGCCCACGTAACGCACGCGGTCGGTAGCGAGCGACCATTGCTCCATCTTCGACTTCACACCGACCACGAACGGACGCGACCACGCAGGAAGGTCGTCGCGAGTCAGCACCGCCCGCACGCCCGCCGCATCCACGGCATTGCTCGCATCCAGCGAAACCAGTTCAGCATGTGCATGCGGCGAGCGAAGAATAGCCGCGTGCAAGGTGCCCGGCTTGATGCCGATGTCATCGCCATAACGGCCCCGGCCCGTAAGAATCGCGGGATCTTCCAGACGTTCGAGCGACTGGCCAACGTGACGCTTCGGCAGCGGGTCGTGCGCCGCCTCCACGACTTCTGCCGCGCGCGCGTTGATGGCGGCAAAGCCCGCCGGTTCGCGCTGGTTCATTCGTTGGCTCCGCCATTGCCACGGGCGCCGAATTCATCGGCGAGACCGCTCCAGCGCTTCTCAATCTCACGATGCTCGATACCGAATAAATCCAGGATGCGTCCAACGGTATGGGCCACGACGTCTTCGATAGTCTTCGGATGCGCGTAGAACGCCGGCACTGGCGGCATCACGATCGCGCCCATTTCAGTGGCGTACGTCATGTTGCGAAGATGCGCGAGGTTCAACGGCGTTTCGCGTGCGACAAGCACGAGCCGGCGGCGCTCCTTGAGCATCACGTCCGCGGCGCGCGCGAGCAGGTTGTCGGAGAGACCATTCGCCACTGCGGCAAGCGTTTTCATCGAGCAGGGCGCGATCACCATGCCGCTCGTGACGAACGAGCCGCTCGCAATCGATGCACCCACGTCGCGAACGTTATGCACGACATCGGCGAGACCGTCGAGATCGTTGCGGCCAATGCCAAGCTCCTGCGCGGCCGTCACGGCGCCCGATGCCGAGACGACCAGATGCGTTTCGTGGGTACCGATACGGCGCAGCGCCTCCAGCAGCCGCACGCCGATCATCGCGCCGCTCGCTCCGGAAATGCCGACGACAATGCGCCGTGGCGCTTGCGCATTTTCTTGCGCGTTCATTGGGCTCATCGCGTTCATCCCGCGTGGCCGAGGTAGGTATCGAAGGCGGCATTGTCGGTGGCGACGAGCCCTTGCAGATCGACCGCGTCGTAACCCGGGATACGCACGCGGGTAAACACGTGGCCCGGATACGCAACGGGACGAGTCGCATCGAGTCCCATTTTCGTGCTGATGCCTTGAAGGTGCGACGGCGCGTCGTCGGGTTGACCCACAGTTGTCGACGGATCGAGCGGCGAACCCTGTGCGCCTGAAATCAGCACGAGATCGCGGTCGGCCTGGAAGCGCGTGGCAATCGCCCATTCGATTTCCGAAGGATCGTGAATATCGACATCCGTATCCACGACCACCACTTGCTTGATGTCGTAGTGCGCGCCGAACGCGCACAGGATCACGTTCTTCGCCTCGCCCTCGCGCTTCTTCGCAAACTTCACCCAAAGGTGATAACGGCACACGCCGCCCACGGAAAGATGAACGTCGGTTACGCCCGGATGACTGCGCTGAAGATGCGACAACAGTGTGGCCTCACGCGGGATGGCGCCGAGCAGCAAGTGCTCCATCTCGGCCGGAATGATCGTGTGATAGATCGGGTTTTTCCGATGCGTCACCGCCGTCACTTCAATTACTTCGCGTGCTTCCTGGGCGCTGTAGTACTTGGGAAATTCGCCGAAGGGACCTTCGGCTTCGCGCACGTTCGGCAAGATACGCCCCTCGATCACAATCTCCGAATACGCCGGCACGCGTACGTCGTGAGTGACGCATTTCGCGACCGGCAACGGCACGCCATGCAATGCGCCGGCTATTTCGAGTTCATCGGAGTCGATGGCAGAGATCGCCTGCGACGCGAGCATCGTGAGCGGATCGACACCGATTGCGACAGCGACGTCCAGCGCATCGCCCGCAGCTTCCGCTTCTTTCTGGAACGCATGCAGATGCCGCGGCAATAGCAGGATCGCCATGCGGTCGCGCGCGTGAACCTGGATGCGATTGATCGACACGTTCTGCACGCCCGTGCGTGGATTGCGCGCGATCACGAGACCCGCGGTAATGTAGGGACCGTTGTCGTGTTCGCTATGCGTGGGAATGGGCAGCAATGCATGGAGGTCGATATCCCGGGTATGCCGCACCTGCTGGCAAGCAGCCTCGCCCGTAGCGACTTCCCGCCATGGCAGCGGGTTATCGGCGGCGTCGCGAAAACGCTTCAGCAGGTCGTTCTCGGCCACGCCCATTGCTTCCGCTATCCACGAGCGCTTCGACATGAAACCGCTGACCACCGGTATTTCATGACCGCCGGGCGAGAGGAACACTGCGGCCTGCGTGCCGTCGAGCCGCTTTGCGATAGCCGCGAGTTCATGTTTCAGCGATACCGGCTTGTCGATGGTCGCAACACGGCCCGTCGCCGAAAGATGCGCGAGCCAGCCGCGCAATGACAATGCGTCGAAGGCCCGCTTCGTGACCGGGCTTGTTGCGGTGCCGTGCGTTGCGGCTTCACGTTGGTTCATCTCGCGTCTCCTCATTACTGAAATGAAGCGTAGCGAGATCGCGATATAACTTCTAATATTGTTTTTTGATGTGATCGATCATTGCACGTGATATCCGTGTTTGCCCCAATGTAAGCGCTTCGTTAGTAGGATATCACTGGGGTAAGCCTCTAAAGGAATGATCACATCTAATGTGTCTGATAAAAACGTGCTGCATCATTAGACTTATTGATGACCCGACATCCGGGACCGATGCCTGTGAGCCGCCGACATGGACCTGAAGCAGATCCAGTATTTCATCGCACTATTCGAGGACGGCTCCGTCACGCGGGCCGCAAAGCGGCTGAATATCGTGCAGCCGGCGCTCAGCATGCAGATAGCCAAGCTTGAAGACGAATTGCATCAGCAGCTTTTCGAGCGCGGTGCGCACGGCATGGCGCCGACCGCCGCGGGACGCCTCATGTATCGCCTGTTCCTGCCGATCATGCGCGACCTCGCCCACGCGCGCCAGCAACTCGTGCAGCGCGACGAAGTAGTCACGGGGCATGTGTCGATCGGCCTGATTGCGTCAGTGACCGAGAGCGTGCTCGCCGATTCGCTCTCGCGTTTTCACGCGCGTTATCCGCATGTGGAAGTGACCGTAGCCGACGGTTACAGCGCGACGTTCATCGACTGGGTGTCGGGCGGTCAACTCGACGCCGCGCTCATCAACAAGCCGCGTGCGCGACTCTCGCTCGATTCGCAACCGCTGCTTGACGAAGAGATGGTGCTGGTGACGAGCGCCGTGCACGGTCCTGACTTGCCGCACGCAATCGAGCTTGCGCAATTGCCCGATCTAGAACTGGTGCTGCCCACCAAGCGGCACGGCCTGCGAGGCGTACTCGATACCGCCGCCCAGCACGAGGACGTATTGCTCGCGCCGCGCTTCGAGATCGACGTGCTGAGCACGATCGTCAAACTGGTGGTGAGCACCCGCTTTGCAACCATCTTGCCGCGCATCGTGGTGGAGCGCGCGGTCCGGCAGGGCACGCTGCGCGCCTATCCCATTCTTGCGCCACGAATCGTGCGTCACATCGTGCGCATCAGTCATCCGCGACGGCCGTTGAGCGCGGCGGCCGAAGCGCTGATCGCGACCATCGCGGATGAATTGCGGCTAGTGTCCAGCGAATCGGCAATACACGCTTGAGGCTCTGCTTGAAGCACTATTCGTCCGACTCCAGCACCGAAAGAATATTGCCCGCGGGGTCCTTGAACCATGCGATGACGGGGCCGCCCGAATCGCGGCAAATGCCTTTGGCATCGGTCTTCAACCGCGGCATGTCGTAGTGCTCGAAACGCACGCCGCGCGCGGTCAATTCGTCGACTGCCCGCTCCATCCTCGCGACAGGGAAATTGAGCACGGTGTAGGTCGCGGGTACGTGATCGGGCTTCGGGTATATCAACACACGGTTTCCGCCCGCCAGATGCAACTCAAGCACGTTCATGGAACCGGTGGTGACATCGAGTCCGAGCGTCTCGCTGTAAAACGCTTTGGCGGCAGCCAGGTCCGGCACGGCAAAGCCGCTGAACGCGCGGCTTTCTTTCAATGATGTTTGCATTCGTTGTCTCCAGTAGCGGGTTCACTGACACGACGAACGAGAACCGGGGAATTCGACCGCGAACGCAACATAAACCCCGGTGCGACAACGGGTGAAAGGGTCAAAACGTCCGCGTCTGGTAATCTGCGCCTTTATTCTGCTGAAGACTCCGCCACATGCAACACGATCTGCCCTTCAATGAACGAGGCATTACATTCGCCCGCGCGGGACTGAGCGCCGCGGGCCAGCTTTATCCGCTGCGCGATCTGCGTGGCGCAACCGTCAAAATGATTCCGCGACAAAAGCCGCTGCCCATCACCGTGAGCGTGGTCGGCTTGATCGCTGCAATAACCGGAGGGATTCTCGGATCAGGTCCCGCGCTGCTGCTTGGCGTCATGATCGTAGTGGTCGGGTATCTGTCTTGGATCACGCAGGACGTGATCTATCGTATGTACGTGACAGTGCCGGACGGCGAGCGTGAAGTGTTCACCACCAAGGACGAGGAGTTTGCGCAGCGCGTCGCGGCGCTCGTGCACGAAGCGGTGGCAGCGCAGGCAGCGGCGAAGGCTTCGACCGGGCCTATCTAAGCAACGAAGCGGCTCTTGATACTTTCTTTACGTGCGCGCGTCCGATCAATGCCCCGCGTTGATGCGCCGCTCGCTAAAGTGGTGACGTTTCGACCACCGCCCGTCGCTAGACGGTGCAACATCCGATGCTTCAGGCAAGCGTTGTTCAGGCAAGCGTTGCTTCCCCGTTGCGCTCATCGTCCCAGCCGGTGGCTCAGTCCATTGCACGAGCCACGCGCAAATCCCATACGGTAGTCGCCTTCGACATCACCCTGCCGGGCCTCGATTCCAGCGGACCTCGCCGCATCTTGCAAAGGGCGCTTGGCGGCGATGCACGCATGCAGGTCATGGCGACGGATCGCCGCCATGACTGCGTCACGCTTCATGTGGAAGCGCCGTCACGTTCGCTCGCGGACGTGATCGGCATTGTGACTTCGCGCTTCGAATCAGCGACGCTCGGCCGCGCAACGACCTATAGCCTGCGACGCTAATTGCTACGACGACACCACGAGCGGCTCCACGTGCCAGATATGCTTGGCATACTCCGCGATCGTGCGGTCCGACGAGAAAATGCCCATACCGGCCACGTTCTCGATTGCGCTGCGGGTCCACGCATCTTTATCGAGGAACTTGGCGTCGACCTCCGCTTGCGCGCGATCGAAGCTGTCGAAATCGGCGAGCACCATGTAATGATCGCCCCAGTCAACGAGCGTATGGAAGATGTCGTAGAACCGGTGCGGCTGGTCCGGCGAAAAGTACCCAAGCCGGATCTGGTCGAGCGCCAGCTTCAGTTCGGGATTCTGTTCATAGATCTGACGCGGACGATAACCCGTCGCGCGCAATGCATCGATCTCCTCAGTCGAGTGACCGAAGATGAACATGTTCTCGCGGCCAACGGCGTCGCATATCTCGATGTTCGCGCCATCCAGCGTGCCAATGGTCAGCGCCCCGTTCAACGCAAGCTTCATGTTCCCGGTGCCTGACGCTTCCGTGCCCGCCATGGAAATCTGCTGCGATAAATCCGCGGCCGGGATGATCAGTTCGGCCACGCTCACGCCATAGTTCGGAATGAACCCGACCTTCAGTCGATCGCCCACGAGCGGATCGTTGTTGACCATCTCGGCCACGTCGTTGATCAGCTTGATGATCGTCTTCGCCATCTTGTACGCGGACGCCGCCTTGCCCGCGAACATCACCACGCGCGGCGTCCATGCTTTCTCGGGCGCCTCGCGAATCCGGTTGTAGCGCACGATTACATGC
The DNA here is from genome assembly GCF_001544455.2 of Caballeronia sordidicola. Lineage (GTDB taxonomy): Bacteria > Pseudomonadota > Gammaproteobacteria > Burkholderiales > Burkholderiaceae > Caballeronia > Caballeronia sordidicola. The sequence continues at coordinate 439,115 of NZ_FCOC02000003.1, read as the reverse complement.
AGGATGTTGAGCAATTGCCGCTTGTATTCGTGAATGCGCTTGACCTGCAGATCGAAAAGCGCGTTCGGGTCGATGATCGCTCCCGTTTCCAGCTTCGCGCGTGCGGCCAGCCGCACCTTGTTGGCCAGCTTGGCTTCGTGAAAAGCGTTCCTGAACTCGGGATCGTCGCGCCATTCGCGCAAGCGCGCAAGCTCGAACAAGTCGGTGCGCCAGCGCGTTCCAAGCCGTTCATCGATAAGAGACGAAAGCTTCGGACTCGCTTGCGACAACCACCGGCGCGGCGTGATGCCGTTCGTCACGTTCGTGAAGCGATCCGGATACATGCGCGCGAAGTCCGCGAAAATATTCTGCGTCATCAACTGCGAATGCAGCTTGGACACGCCGTTCACCGTATGACTTGCGACAATCGCCAGATGCGCCATGCGCACGCGGCGCTGGCCGTATTCATCTACAAGTGAAATGCGCCGGATCAGTTCCACGTCGCGGCCGAACTTCTCCCCGACTTGCTTGAGGAAATCTGCGTTGATGTCGAAGATGATCTCGAGGTGGCGCGGCAACAGGCGCGACAACATCTCCACGTCCCACGTCTCCAGCGCTTCGGGCATCAGCGTGTGGTTCGTGTACGAGAACATCTGCTGCACGAGTTTCCACGCCTTGTCCCAGGGCAGATGATGCGTATCCACGAGCAGGCGCATCAGTTCGGGAATGGCGAGCACCGGGTGGGTGTCGTTCAGATGCACCGCGACTTTCTCGGCGAGCCGCCCGAAATGCGTGTGCGTGCGCTGGTATCGGCGAATCAGGTCCTGCATGGTTGCCGATACGAAAAAATATTCCTGGCGCAAGCGCAGTTCGCGTCCGGCTTGCGTGGAGTCGTCCGGATAAAGCAGGCGCGACACGTGCTCCGAGGTATTTTTTGCTTCAACCGAACGGCGGTAATCGCCTTGATTGAACGCGGAAAGATCGAATTCGTCCGTGGCGCGCGCGGACCAGAGGCGCAGCGTGTTGGTCGCGGTCGTGGCAAAGCCCGGAATCACGGTGTCGTACGCCATTGCGTTCACGTGTTCCGTGTCGATCCATTCGGTGCGATCATCGTGACGAACGGTGCGGCCGCCGAAATGAATCACGTAGTTCACTTCCGGACGTGGAAACTCCCACGGGTTGCCCGCACGCAGCCAGTAATCGGGCGTTTCGACCTGGTTGCCGTCCACGATGGTCTGCTTGAACATGCCGTATTCGTAGCGAATGCCATACCCGAAGCCGGGAATGCCGACAGTCGCCATGGAATCGAGAAAGCAGGCCGCGAGACGGCCGAGGCCGCCATTGCCGAGCGCGGCGTCGGGCTCGAGGTTTTCGAGGGTGTTGATGTCCACACCCAGGCCGTTGAGCGCCTCACGGACTTCCTCGTGAATGCCAAGCGCGAGCAATGCGTTGGTGAACGTCCGGCCGATCAGGAACTCCATCGAAAGATAATAAACGCGCTTTACGTCCTGCTCGTATTGCTGGCGCGTGGTCTTCATCCAGCGGGCGACCAGCCGGTCGCGGACTGCCAGTTCCACCGCATGCAGCCAGTCGCGCGGTTGCGCGGTGACGGCATCTTTACCGACACCGTACATGAGCCGGTTTGAAATGGAGCGCCGCAGCGCATCGACGGTGCTATTGAGCTGTTCGAACTCCAGGTCGACGGATGTCATCGAACTCTCCAGAAAGCATTAATGCACAAAGCCTTGGGGCACACGGGCTGCGTCGGCCAGACCCAAGCGGGACGGCCGTGGGAACAGGCAGATTACGCTATTTTTATTTTTTTGGTAATGCCTGCGCGGGCCGCCCCGGCAGGCGTTGAATCTGCGCGACAACGCCGGGCTGTTCCATTTATTGTCGTATTTCCGTCATTCGCGATCGGATTTTTGCGGCACGCGCCGTGCCTTTATTTAATTCGGTTTCCTTAGTGACTTGTTTTTATCCTGGAGTGGAAATACTAATTCGTTGCGCAGTGCCGCGCGGATAATCTTTCAATTAACTGAATATAACGGTCGAGCGCCGGGGTCTTGCAATCAGGCTGCTTTGCAAGATCGTCCCATAGGCGTAATGAAAGCGCGTCCTGAGCAAAGGGTTTTTTCAGGAACACTTCTGCTTCTTCCTCGCTGAAAATGCCGCCCTGCAGCTTGAGGCTGCGTACGGAATCCGCCGAGAGCATGGAGAAATATTCCGGGTCGATTGCACATAAACAGCGTTTTGCATCGACGTGAAGTCGGATCGGTTCGAGCACGGCGTCGCTAAAAAGCGGCCGCAAAAAAGGCAGCGCGAAATATTGATGCAAGTCGTCAATACCGCGCTGACTTGGCGTCTCGCCCTGCAGGTTCAGCAAATGGCCCAGATCGTGCAGGAAAGCGGCGGCGACAAGCGCTTCGCCGGCGCCGGACGCTTCTGCCAGCGTCGCGGTCTGCAATGCATGCTGCAATTGCGTCACCGGTTCGCCGCTGTAGGCCATTGCGCCGTATGTGTTGAAAAGATGACGAATCTCAGGGACAGTCAAAGCCATGTTATTCCCATGGGAGCGAAAAAGTCTTGAGGCTCGTGAAGCTTTTCATGGCTTCCTGGACGCCTTCCTTGTAGCCGAGACCCGAGTCTTTTATACCGCCGAAAGGTGTCAGTTCTATGCGATAGCCGGGCACCTCCCACACGTTGACCGTGCCTACGCGCAGTTCATTCACGAAGCGCGTGATCAGGTCGGCGCGGTCGGTGCAGATACCGGATGACAAACCGAACGCGGTGCCGTTGCTGATGCGAATGGCGTCGTCGACCGTATCGAATTCGATGATCGGCGAGACAGGCCCGAAGGTTTCTTCGCTCACCAGCGTCATGGCGGGATCGACGCGATCCAGCAGCGTCGGCGAATACAGCGCGCCGTTGCGGCGGTTGCCACAGAGCAGGCGCGCGCCCTGGCGCACGGCCTCGTTCACGCGCGTTTCGAACGATTGCGCGGCGGCCACATCGATCACCGTGCCCATCTGGTTGGCGGTGTCGAACGGATCGCCGTAGCTCCATGCGCGCGTTTTCTCAAACACACATTCCGTAAAGCGCGCCGCTATTCCCTTTTGCACCAGCATGCGCTTGACCGCCGTGCAGCGTTGGCCAGAGTTCTTGTATGAACCTTGCACCGCGAGCGTGGCGGCGCGTTCGACATCCGCGTCGTCAAGCACGATCAGCGGATCGTTGCCGCCCAGTTCGAGCACCACGCGCCGGTATCCCGCCTTGGCGGCAATCGCCTTGCCGATCGCCACGCCGCCGGTAAAGGTGACCAGTTCCGCATGCCGGTGCGTAACGAGTTCATTTGCTATCTCGCGCGGGTCTCCAGTCAGGACCTGCAGCATGGGTGCGGGCAACCCCGCTTCGTAAAGCACGTCGGCGAAGTAGTACGCCGATAACGGCACCTTCTCCGATGGCTTCAGGATCACGCGATTGTTGGTCGCTATGGCAGGCGCTATCTTGTGCGCGACCTGGTTCATCGGATGGTTGAACGGCGTGATTGCAACAATGGCGCCAGCGAGCGGCTCGCGTTGCGAAAATACGCGCCGCGCCTTGCCATGCGGTGTGAGATCGCAGGAAAAGCTCTGGCCGTCATCGCGCAAGGCTTCCATCGCGGCGAATCTCAACACGTCGGCGACGCGGCCTATTTCATATCGCGAATCCTGTTTCGATAACCCCGACTCCAGCGAGATGAGATCCGATGCTTCCTCGGTGCGCTCACGCATGAGTTGCGCCGCGCGTTCGAGGATTTGCGAGCGCTCGTAGCGCGTCAACGTCGCGCGGTATTTCGCGGCGTACTCGAAGGCATCGCGCACGTCTTGCACGCTTGCCATTGGCACCGTGCCAACCCGGGTATTCGTGTAGGGATCGAAGACATCGATAGTGCGTGTACGCGCTGCACATTCGCCCTTCAGGCGCAGTTTTTCCACACGCAACGCGTGCTGTTCGACCGCGAGAACGGCGCTCATGATTCGATCACCAGATGGTTGAGCGCAATGCTGAAGACATCGAAATTACGCAGCCATTTTCCGTTGAGCCGCGATTCGAAACCATCGGTTTTTCGATTGAACAAGAGCGGCACTTCCTGCTCCGATACACCGCCATGCGAGCGCAATGGAACCGTGAGCCCGGACAGGTCGTGTTCCGCGCGACGCGTGCCGAGCGCCGTGTTGCGGCCGCTCACCACAACGAGGTCGCCCACGCGGTCGTTCGGCAGTTCGAAGCGCTCGCACGCGGCGGCGTTCTCCAGCACTATCTCGACGCCTGGCAATTGCGCAATGCGTTTTGCCAGCGCTTTTGCGTCGACGGAACGCGGCAGGTAGATGGTCGCGAACGAGCCGAGCGCGCCATGATGGACAACATACGGATCGGTGATCGGCAGGATCACGCGGGCATTGGGAACATCCAGCGTTTGATCGAGCCAGTCCTGCAGATACACCACGTTCGGCTCGCCCGTGGATGGATCGTGCTTCGCGTTCATGCCGTGGTCGGCTGTCAGACCGATTACCGCGCCAAGTGCGTTCAACCGCGCGAGGTAGCCGTCCATCATTGCGTAGAACGCGTTCGCGCCATCCGTGCCCGGCGCGAATTTATGCTGCACGTAATCGGTCGTGGAAAGATACATCAGGTCGATGTCGCGCGTCTCTGCAAGCCGCACGCCGGCTGCGAACACGAACTCCGAGAGCCCGGCGCTATAGACGTGGGGCACAGGCTTGCCGACGAGTTCCAGCACCTGGTCGATGCCATTTTCCGCCAGCGTCGCGGCGTCGGCTTTCTCGGCCGAGAAACAGATGCCGTCGAGTTGCCAGCCGAGCAAGCGCCGCAGCTTGTCCTTTGCCGTGACCACCGCGACCTTGTCGCCGCGTCGCGCTGCCGCCGCAAGAATGGTCCCGGCGCGAAGGTAGGCGGGATCGTTCATCATGACCTCGGCGCCCTTGCCGCCGTTCGCGTCCGGATCGAAGAAATAGTTGCCGCAGATGCCGTGCACCGAAGGCGGCACGCCGGTCACGATGGACAGGTTATTCGGGTTCGTGAACGACGGAATCACGCAATCCGCACGAAAAGCGGAACCGCCCGCGAGCATGGTGCCAATGAATGGCGCCACGCCCGCGGCGACCGCTGCTTCGAGATAGCCGTATTCGCAACCGTCGACACAGACAACAACCGTCAGCGCGCGCGCCGGGCCGTACACGCGGCCATTAACTTCAATAGACGTTTCGGTGAAAATGGACATGACGTTCCTTTTCAAGCGTGGACCGGTATTTTCCAATCCGGCGCGATCTGCATATTTTGACGTATAACGCCAATATTTGCCACATTTTTCGGCGTGAGAAAATATCCTGCGCAAACAGGATAGTCATCAAAAAGCCGGGTTCAGGTCATGCGCCTGCGCGGCACCTTCGCTGCAATCAGCAACAGCGCGGCCAACGAGACTGCCAGCAAGATCAACGAAAGTGCGGACGCGGGCAGGTAGTAGCCGCGATTCACCTGTCCGACCACTACGATGGGAACCGTTGCAAATCCCGGCGGATAAACGGTCAGCGTTGCGCCCAGCTCACCCAGCGACAGCGCGAATCCAAGCGCGAGGCTTGCGCGAATTGCGGGCACGAGTTGAGGCAGGACTATGCGCGACAGCACCATGGAAGGCGGCGCGCCAAGACTCGCCGCAGCTTCGCGCAACACGGTGAGTTCGGGGCGCAGCGCAGCGGCCGCACATCTATAGCAAAATGGCAGCACCAGCGCCAACTGCACCAGCACCACGATTGCTGCGGACCCCGAAATATCCAGGGGCTTCTTGTGATAAGCAATCAGCACGGCCAGGCCGAGCACGACGCTCGGCACGCCGTTGGGCATCATTGCAATGGTGTCGACCCATGCACCCACGCCGCGGCGGTCGCGGCCTTCGAGCGCCAGCGCCAGCCAAAGGCCCAGCACGGTGCCCAGCACCGCGACGCCAAAGCCGACTTCGAGGCTGGTCGTGAGGGCATCGAAATCGCTCGAGCCGAGACGTTCGAACCAGCGCATGCTGAAGCCATCGGGGAAGACCGTTCCCGACCAATGCGATGCCACGCTGGAAAGCGCCACCACGATCACGGGCAACACGAACAGCCAGAAACAAAGTAGCGCGGCAAAACCAGTGAAGATCCATGCGCCGATCCGCTTCAGCGAATGCGGCTTCGACGCGGTGACGGGCAACGAAAATTCAGTTGCCATCGCGGCCTCCCGTACGCCGGTTCACGCGCCTGTAGAGCGCGTACAACGACAGCGACATCGCGAGCATCACCACCGCGCCGGCCGCTGCTGTGGGCAAGTCGAGATCGACGGTCGCCGAGCTGTAGATCGCCATCGGCAAGGTGATCAGATGCGCGCTGCCGAGCACGAGCAGAATGCCGAATTCGTTGAGCGTCAGCAGGAAACACAGGATGGTGCCCGCCGCGATACCGGGCCATGCCAGCGGCAGAATCACCCTGAACGCGACCATCGATCCGCTTGCGCCGAGGCTTTTAGCGGCTTCTATCAGGCGCATGTCGAGTGTCGCAAACGACGCAAGCGTCGGCCGCACCACGAACGGCGCGTAGAACACGACCTCGGCCAGAATGACGCCGCCAATGCCGAACAGAAAGTCGAGCGGCGGATTCTGCAAGTTGAACAGGCGTTGCAAGCCGATGCTCACCGACCCTTGCGATCCATATAAAAAGATCAGCGTGAACGCGACCAGGAACGAGGGGAACGCCACGAATAATTCGAGAAAACGCGTGATCAGTTTCGCGCCCGGAAAAGGCTTGAAAAACAGCATCGACGCAAGCAGCACGCCAAGCAGAGACGCGAGCGTGGCGCTGGCAAAGAGGATTCCAAGCGTCGTGCCAATCACGCCGCTGGTTTCAGGATTGGTGAAGAACGCGGTGTACGCATGCAGGCTCAAGCCGTGTTTGCCGGTCACGCTCAGCCACAGCAATTGCATGAGCGGGTAGATCACCAGCGGCCCGAGCACGACTACTAGAATGAACCACAACTGCCACTGCGCCCTTCGCTCGCGGCGACGTTTCGCAACGACGTGCGCGGCGTCGTCGACTATGGGTTCACTCGCTGATAAGGACGACATCGTCAACCTCGTGGCGTAGTGAAACACGTGCGCCCTTCTCGGGCATCGGACCATGCGAGCGCTGCATGGCAATCAACACGGGCTGGTTGGGCAACGCGTCGAGCATGACGGAAACCGAAAGCGCCGCGCCATACCATTCAACCGAGAAAATGGTGCCGTGCAGTTGCGCGCTGCCAAGCGGCACGATCGACAAACACTCGGGACGGATGCAAGCAAGCTTGCCGCGTTCGTCATGCCGGGCGTCGCCGATGGGAAACATGATCGACGGCGGCAACAGGTTCGCCGCGCCGAGGTAGCGCGCGACGAACGCGTCTTTCGGATTGTCGTAGAGTTCGCGCGGCGTGCCGAGTTGCGCAATGCGGCCATCGCGCATCAGCAACGTGCGGTCCGAGAGCACGAGTGCGTCGTCCTGATCGTGCGTGACGCAGACAATGGTCAGGTTTGGCAAACGCTCGTGCAACGCCTTGAGCTCGCTGCGAACCGAGGCACGCAGGTTGGCATCGAGCGCGGAAAGCGGTTCGTCGAGCAGCAGCACGTCAGGCTCGATCACCAGCGCGCGCGCCAGCGCCACGCGCTGCTGCATGCCGCCCGAAAGCTGCGCCGGCATCACATGCCCTGCATCGCCAAGCTGCACGAGCTTGAGCGCGTCCGCCACGCGCCGCGCGATCTCGCCTGCTTTGAGACGCCGCGCCCGCAAGCCGAACGCGACGTTATCGAACACCGAGAGATGCGGAAACAGCGCATAGCTTTGAAACAGCAGCCCCAGATTGCGCTTGAACGGCGGCACATGCGTGAGATCGCGTCCCGCCACCGTCAGCCGGCCAGCGAGCCCGTCCGCTTGCACAAACCCCGCAATGAACCTCAGCAACGTCGTCTTGCCGCAGCCGCTGCGGCCGAGCACGGTCAGCAATTCACCCCGCTCGATAGTCAGCGAGAGATCATCGAGCACCGTGCGCGCGCCGAAGCGCACGCTCAGCCGGTCGATATGCACGCCGCCCGGCGCGGGCTTGATCGAGTCGGCTGCGGCGGTTTCACGGGTGGCCGGAGCCAGCGTCAAAGTGTTCACGGTTCGCATCCCTGTGAGCGTCGAAAAGAACGCAAGCGCTTAGGACTTCGGCTTGACCACGTCGAGCTGCTTGCCCGAATTGCCGATCACATCGTTCTTCCAGCGCGTGGTCCATGCTTCTTTCTTTGCCATGACCTGGTTCCAGTCCACCGGAATCAGCTTCACGCCCGCGATGGCCTGCTTGACCGCCTCGCCGTTCTTGCCCGCGAGCGGCACGTCGGTGCGGCCCGGAATGCCGTAGATGTCCGGCACCTTCGCCTGCACTTCCTTCGACATCAGATAGTCCACCAGCTTCTTGCCTTCAGCCTGGTTCGGTCCGCCCTTGATCAGGCCAATGGCGTAGGGCAACTGGAACGTGGTCGGTGCTTCGCCGGCCTTGGCCGAGAGGAAAATCGGCTTGAGCGAGAGGCCGCCATTGGTGGCGTCGTCCAGATCCATCTGCAGGTCGCCGTTGGCGAACGAGATTTCATTGCGCGAGAGCAAAACGTCGAGATAACCCGTGCCTTTCGTATGGAATTTCGCGCTCTTCTCGAGATCGGTCAGATAGGCAAAGGCCTTGTCCTCACCCATCAACGCGCTCGTCAGGATGATCACGGCCATGCCGTCGCCCGCTGTCGCGGGATTCGAATAGGCCACCTTGCCGCTGAAATCGGGATGCAGCAGATCGCCGAACGTCTTCGGCGCCGTCTTGGTGATTTCGGGGTTGATCGCGAACGAAAAATAGTTGTTCACGAAGGTGGCCCATGCACCATCCGGCGCCTTCGCGATTGCTGGCACGTTCTTGTAGTTCACGCTCTGATACGGCTGCAGCAAGCCGCTTTGCGATGCCTGCTGAATGAACGGCGGCAGTGTCACGAGCACATCCGCCTTGGGCGAATCCTTCTCCACCTGCGCACGATTCACTACTTCCCCGCTGCCCGCCGTGACGATGTTGACCTTCACGCCTTCCTTCTTTTCGAAAGCCGGCAAGACGTCCTTGTACAGGTTCTCCAGGCCATCGGCGGTGTACAGCACGACTGCGTCGGCGGCGTCCGCCTGCATGGCCGCCATGCTTGTGAGCGCGGCCACGGCCAGCGCCGGCAGCACGCGCGACGCGGCGAAACCTGAAGCCAGGCGAGCTGCGGAAAAGCGATTTCTTGTCATGTTGCAAGTTCTCCGGGAAGGCGAATTCAACCAGGTGGCGTGAGGACGGACGCACGGTTTTTCCAGATACCGCTTGCGTCCTTTGCGTCCGATGATTCATTGGCGCGGAGCCCGTTTCCGGGGCCATCCGCAGCCGATCGAAGCATCGCAGAACTTCATGACAGCACCATGACGATGCCACATTATTCCAACAAAGAACACATTTCGCCAATATTCGGCTTAGACTCCGGGTTGAACGATTAGCGTCCTTATGAAACCGACTGGAGAAGAACGTGATCAACGGAAGTGATCCGATATTGCTGACACCCGGCCCGTTGACGACCTCGCCCGCCACCCGGCAGGCCATGTTGCGCGACTGGGGATCGTGGGATGCGGCTTTCAACCAGATGACAAACACGATCTGCGTTGATCTGCTCGCCATCGTGTCTGGTCAAAAAGATTTTGTATGCGTACCCATGCAGGGAAGCGGCACGTTTTCGGTGGAAGCCGCGCTGGGTTCGCTCGTGCCGCACGAAGCCGTGGTGCTCGTGCCGAACAACGGCGCGTATTGCACGCGCATCCTGAAGATTCTCGGCCGGCTCGGCGTGGCGGCAATCGAGCTGAACTTGCGCGACGACGAACCGGCGAGCGTCGAACGTATAGAAGACATGTTTTTGCGCGAGCCGCGCATCACGCACGTGGCGCAGGTGCATCTGGAGACAAGCGCGGGCTTGCTCAATCCGCTGGAAGACATTGCCGCGTTGTGCGCGCGTTTTGACAAACGCCTGATCGTCGATGCAATGAGTTCACTCGGCGCATTGCCTATCGATGTGTCGAAAGGCGGTATAGATGCGGTGATTTCAGCGAGCGGCAAATGCCTCGAAGGCGTGCCGGGAATGGGCTTCGTGATCGTGCGGCGGAGCTTGCTGGAAGCATCGGAAGGCATTTCGCGCTCCCTCGCGCTCGATCTCCACGATCAGTATGCATACATGCTGAAGACCTCGCAATGGCGCTTCACGCCGCCCACGCACGTGGTCGCCGCGTTGCGCGCCGCGCTCGATCAGTTCATTGCCGAAGGTGGACAAGCCGCGCGCGGCGCGCGGTATCGCGGGAATTGCGCGACGTTGATCGACGCGATGGCGGTACTTGGATTCAAGCCGTTCCTGGACGCTTCGGTGCAGGCGCCAGTGATCGTCACGTTTCATGCGCCGCGCGATCCGGCCTACGATTTCAAGCGTTTTTATGAAGCCGTGCGCGAGGCGGGTTACGTGCTGTATCCGGGCAAGCTTACGGAAGTGGAGACGTTTCGCGTGGGCTGCATTGGCGCAATCGATGCCAACGAAATGCATAACGCAGTGGCCGCGATCGGCCGTGCTCTGAACGCGCTGCACGTGCGGCTTGCGGCATAAAACATAGGCATAGAGCAAGCCATTCATGCCGCATATGCAATCAGGCGATCAGGCGATCACCAGTTCCGGCCCGCGAGCGGCGATTGCCTTGCGCAACGTTTTATCGGGCGCGAGTTCGGTGATCAGATACCGCGCTTTCTCGAAACCGCGGATGCGCACCGGCGTGACGTTGCCGAACTTCGAATGATCCGCGACGATCACAGCGGCGCTCGCCGCCACGATCATGCGGCTGCGCACTTCGGCGGCGAGACGCGAATAGTCGGTCAGGAACGCGTCGGGCGTGATTGCGCCCGCGCCCACGAACGCAAAGTCCACGTGGTATTGCGAAAGCTGCTGAACGGTATCGAGACCGAGCACGGCGTCTTCATGATCCAGCAGTTCGCCGCCAAGCAGCGTGATCTTGTTGTCATTGCGCCGCCCAAGCAGCATTGCGATGCGCCAGTCATTGGTATAGACCGTCAAGCGATGCCGGTCGCCGAGCGCACGCGCGACCGCCTGTGTCGTGCTGCCCGAATCGATGATCACCGACGCGCCGTCTGGCACGAACTGCGCGGCGCGCTCGCCGATTGCGCGCTTGGCGGAAGCGTTCGCCGCTTCGCGCACGTCGAGGTCAGCCTCCCGGCGGTCGTTGGACAGCGCGCCGCCATGAGTGGTCGCAATCAGGCCGCGAACGGCCAGCGCATTGAGGTCGCGCCGGATGGTTTCACGCGATACGTCGAGCGCGCGCACGAGTTCGGCGACGGACAGCGCGCCGCTCTTCGACAACTCCGACAAGATGTATTGATGACGTTGTTCGGCAAGCATTGACAGCTCTTCCTTCATCATCCCGCGAGAGGCTCGACTCGCAGGGCAGTTTTTGATTAGATGCCCTTTAGATTTAAATCGCCTGCCGGCCTGTAATGGCTGCGACGCCGGAATCATACACGGTGCGAAAGCTATGTGAGGATTTCCCCACGGGCCACGTTGAACGGGTCCGCGATTCGTTTGGCGCCGCGCAGCCACGTCAACGCATCATGACAAAGATCGGCCCAATTGCTGGCTTGCCGGCCGCCTCGATCATGCGAAAACCGGCGTTTGATCTTCCCAATGGGGAGCGGCAGGTCGTGTGCGGCAAACTGAAAAGCGTGGGGCGAAAACGCGACGGAAAGTTGGAGAACGTCAAGCGGGTCAATGCACGAAACCACAACAACTGCGTTATCCGTCTTGAATTCCCGCAACAGCAGGCGCCCCGGCAAGACGCTAGCCGGCCCCAAATCAGGCCTTTTCTTCCCGATTGAAGCAGTCGATGTACCCTTGACGCAAACGCGCAAGCCTGACTTAGTCGATGGATTTGAACGTGTCGAGTTCCGCAGCGCTCCGAGCGTAATGCAGCAATCCTTTTGAGAGGAGATTAAGCGCTCGCGAAGAATGTGTGGGCTCGACCGTTCATAAGGTGTGTCATTCGTCGAGAAAAACCTGCGCGCCGCCCCCTTCAGCCGCCTCGATGCGCAGTGCTCCCTTGGAGCCCGCAATCCGGTCGAAGTCATTCGGCGCGAGACAGACGACGGGTACCACTAGCCCATAGAGCTCAGCCGCGACAATCGCACCTATTGCGATGATCAAATCCCGTTCCCCAAGCACGATTCCAACAGGCCCTGTTCCGTTTCGTATCGCCTCTGCAAGTACGCTGCTGCTGGAACTGGAACCTTTGGCGCGCGCCATGATCATGATTTTCCCTGCGAGACTTTCTCCGCATTGTGGATGTGTCCGGTCGATGATCGTGGCGGCGTTGCAGTCATATCCGCCCCAAAAACTCAAGGGCTTTTCCAGCACTATTTTGTCGGCGCTGGCGACGCCGGGAATCAGGACGTCGCCAAACAGAGATTCCCCTGCCTGTAGATGGGTACTATCCGAAACCGGAACAGGCGGATGCTTAGCCATGGAAAATTACCTTTCCTTTGAAAGCCGATTGCACGCATTCGCTCATGCTTCCATATGCGACACTGACGCCGATGTTCGCTGGCGCATACGACGCCCATTTACCTGAATTGGTCATCACAAGTCCGGTCAGTTTTTTCATGACAGGCGTGATGTACGTGCATGTATCGACGACGATCTGAATGCCACGCTCCTCGAATTTGCTTGCCAGTCCAATCTCGTTCAATTCCCAAAGAATAAACCGGCTTGTATTTACGTAGAAGTCAGTCTTTGGGCGCCCTTCGTGGCGATCGAGCAGATGGCCTAGTTGATGAAACTCAGCCAGAGAGAAATGAGGAGTTCCAAGCGAGACAGCGACGAGATCATCGCCTTCGCGTCCTCCATTGAGCGCTTTTCGTATTTCATCGAGGTCCGAGAACGAAACGCTCACGCTTTTTAGCGGCGCGCGATTTTGCAGCGCAGCTTCAAGCGTCGGCGCTTCCGGCGTGATACCGACAGCGTGAAACAATGCAACCGAGCCGCTTGATGCCGCCGCCGCACCGAGCGCTTTCAATTCGTCCTCGGTCGTGTCTTCGGGAAGGCCGACAATAACCGGAACAAATGCACCCGCGACCTTTCCGACAAAGAGCCCAAGCGCTGCAAAGTAGATATCGCGCGAAGTCACACGCCTGAAGTCCGTCAGTTCAAAAACAATTTGTCCCGCGCGGTTTGCTTCGACATGCAGACCAGCGTACGGTGCGCGACCCGTGATGGCAGCCGCCAGGTCGAGAAAATCGCCGTAACGGCTGGTCCGCGCACCAAGCACGGAATTGGCGAAAACGATCGCATTGGATTCCGCCCACGCAATCTGTTGTCCTTTCCCTGGCCGGTTTTTCGCTTGATAAGGCGCGCAAGTGAAGGTCGGTTCACATCCAAGCAGAAGATGTGCGTCCATCAACCTTTGTGCATCGCGCTGGATAGAAGGGTCACCGTGGTAGAGCTCAGGATGAATCAGGTCCAGCGAACCGACGTTCAGGGTGGTGGGCACCGCAACCCTCGCACCCGTACCCACGAAGAATTCGACGAAATCAAGGCTTGCCTGTCCGTGATAAAGGCAACCGTCAATATGGGCCGACGTAATGTCGATCAATTGATTCGCGACCATGACCTCGGCAGTACGCTTGACAATACGCATTGCGCGCGCCGCGCCCTCTCCCAACTCGCCATTCAACATCGCGTTATCGCGCTCGTTCAACTGCAACATCTGATGTTCCTCACCCGTGCAAGAAAGTCCCAACTGGACTCCAGCTAAAACGTTTAGCCGGAAATCACGAGCACTCATATTGACTTCAATGAAATCCAAATTCAAGTACATTTGGACCGCAGTACGTTTGTATTTTGAACGGACTTCTGATTGCTCACTGCATAGCCCTGAAGTTTTGAACTTGCTTGTTTGTTGATTCCCCATGGACTACGATTGGACCGGGATTCAATTGGTCATCGGCCTCTTGCACTTCTGTTCTGTTTGCAACCTGCAAGGGCTATGTCCGCCGGCATAGTGCCGGTTTTCCAGACAACGGACCGGTGCAATTACATTCAAGCCGGCCGCGTCAGATCTCTTCACATTGGTCCGTCGAGGCACCCTTGCGGGTCTCGGCAATCCGCATTCGCAACCAAGGAAACCATGCTCATTCTTTTTAAAAGTGCTCGCATAGTCGACGTCAATCACAATGAAGACGACCAACCGTACGACGTTTTGGTTGAAGACGGTGTCATTCGTGAAGTCGACACTCACGTTGGCGTCAGCTCGGAAGCAACGGTTCTCGACATAAAAGGTAAAACCTTGATGCCGGGGCTGATCGACTGTCATGTCCACGTAATGGCAAGCATGGCAAACCTTGGAACGAATGCAAAGCTCCCGAACGCCTTCGCATTGTTCCGCGCCATCCCAATCCTTCGTGGCATGCTGGAGCGGGGCTTCACGAGCGTTCGCGACGCAGGGGGCGCCGACTACGCGCTGGCTCAAGCCGTGGAAACAGGACTTGCGGAAGGCCCGCGTCTTTTTACTTCAGGCAAGGCAATTTCTCAAACCGGTGGCCACGCGGATTTCAGAGTCAGGTTAGACCACAGTCCCGATAACTGCCCGTGTTCGCAATACTACGGCGCGATCGGCCGCATAGTGGACGGCGTCGATGAGATTCGCCGGGCCATCCGGCAGGAAATGCGTCAGGGCGCCACGCAAATCAAGATCATGGCGTCTGGAGGCGTATCCTCGCCGAGCGATCCGATTGGCAATCTCCAATTCTCCGAGGACGAGATCCGCGCCGCAGTCGCGGAAGCACGGCAACACCAGACCTACGTCATGGCTCATGCCTATACGGCTCAGGCAATCAGGCGCGCGGTGGATTTCGGGGTTCGCACGATCGAACACGGCAACCTGGTCGACGACGAAACCGCGAAAGTGATGGCCGATCGAGGCGCCTTCGTGGTGCCGACTTTGATCACATACGAAGCGTGCAGGACTGACGGTGCGCAAGCGGGCTTTCCAGAGGATTCACTCGTAAAGAATGCTGCCGTGCTGCAGAAAGGGCTGGATTCGCTGGAAATCTACAAACGAAACAAGGTCAGGATGGCCTATGGTTCCGACCTTCTGGGCACGATGCATCAGCGCCAGAGCGAAGAACTCATGCTGCGAACCCGCGCGTTTTCGAACCACGAGGTAATCTGCCAGGCCACGTCGGTCGCAGCGGAGGTTTTAAACAGGGCACACGAGCTTGGCGTTGTGGCGGCTGGGGCCATCGCGGACTTGCTGGTTGTCGACGGAAATCCGCTGGCGGATATTGGAGTCCTGGGTCAGCAGGGCCGCCACCTCGATGTAATCATGAAACAGGGGCAGCTTTTCAAGAACCGTCTGGCTGCGTAAAGGACGCAAGAACCGCTGATTGCCGGGACGTTCCTGCGTTCTGGCAATCAAGATAGATCACAAAGAACAAACTGGCGCTAAAGCACAGGTTTTAGCAGCACGAGACATAACGAAGAAATCAAGCCGCTTTTTCGATTGCCTAGCGGATATTCTCAGCCTTCGCCATTACACCTTCGACAATTCCCACAATCTGCTGGCTTGCAATTTTCAGATGTGTCTCGAGCCGCTTGATTCCAAGCTTTACGTCGCGATTGCGGCACGCGTCGATGATATGCATGTGTTCTGTATGAGACTGCTCCCGAATAGGTACTTTGACTACCTGGAAGCGGAAATATCGATCACACCTGTCGTGCAATACACGTAGCATCTGCAGCGTGATTTCGCACCGGGCCGGCCGATAAAGCGTCTCATGAAGTTTCCAGTTCAACGAGCCCCATTCTCCGCCCGTCGCCTTGTCCATGTCCTTGACGATTCGCTCTGCCCGGTTGATTTCAGCATCCGTGATCAAAGGGATCGCCTCGGAGAAAACCCAGGGCTCGAGACGAAGCCGAATGTCAAACGTCTCACGCACTTCGTCAACCGACAACTCCTGAACGTAGGCACCCTTGTGCGGTACCACGTTCAGTAACCCTTCGGAGTGAAGCCGCGTGATCGCCTCGCGCACAGGCACCCTGCTCACGCCCAGTTCCTCAGCAAGGACTTCCTGCCTGAGAACACTGCCGGGCGAAATCCGGCCGCTCAGGATCATCTGGCGGATTTCATCAGTAACGAGTTCTACGGCGGTCGGCCGGATGATTTTTCGCGTTAGACGCCCAGCGAATTCAGGATCGGGAACATCCGTTGTCCTGGCAGGTTTTTTCTTCAGCGTTCCCGTGGTCATTGCGGACAGTCTTGTTGGAAAATGGATGTCTTGAATGTACCATAAATCGGCTTTCGTATCCAAAATCCAATCTGCCATTCATGCGAACGCGCTGCGTATCCAGACTCCGTCTTTCATGACCCCTGCAATGCCTTCCCCCTGATTCGAAATCAGAACGCTGATGTCGTCCAGAGGATCGCCATCCACAACCAGCAGGTCCGCGAAAGCCCCTTTCGCCACGATTCCAAGCTTGCCTGCCATTCCGACAATTTCAGCGCCGATCTTGGTGGCCTGGCAAATGGTCTCAAACGCGCCGACGATAGCCGATCGAATCGACAATTCATCGCTTTGAAACTGATGCATGTCACCCAGCAGGTCCGTTCCCAAACCGATTTTGACCCCATGGCGCTTGAGAATACCGAGCGCTCGCAAGCCCTGCGTGCGCACGTCTTCATTTTTCTTCAACGCACTCTCGGATACTCCTGCCCGGGCGCCGACCTTGCTCATCGCGTCGTACGTCACTAGCGTCGGCACCGCGTAAGCGTTGTGCTTCGCCATGACAGCCGCGGCTTCGTCGTCAATCAGATTTCCATGCTCGATCGTGCGAACGCCCAGCTCGACCACGCGCCTGATCGCGGCGCCGGTGTAGGCATGCGCCATCACGTAGGTTTGATGCGAATGGGCCTCTTCGACGGCGGCCTTGATTTCATCGACGGAAAACTGAAAATTGCCGATGGGATCCGTTGGTGACGCCACGCCCCCCGACGCCATGATCTTGACGTGATTGGCGCCTGCGCGCATTTCCTCCCTCACTGCTTTGCGCATCTCATCGACGCCATCCACGATCCGGCCAATCGCGCCAAGGTTGCGGCTGCAGCCGCACGGATCCGGGTCGGAGTTGTCGAATCGTTCGCGGAAGTCGCCGTGTCCGCCCGTCTGGGACAACGCCTTCCCGGCAATGAACAAGCGGGGACCCGCTATGACGCCTTCGTCAATCGCTTTTGCGAGTGCGTAATCCGCACCGCCCGCGTCGCGCACGGTGGTGAACCCGCGATTGAGCATGCCTTCAAGGATGGGAACCGCCTTCAGGACAGCGAAGGTATTGGGCAAGCGGCTGTTCGATCCGAGATGAGCCACCGACGCAATCACATGCGCATGGCAGTCTATTAATCCAGGCATGACGGTGCGGCCGGCTACATCGATAATATCGGCCCCCGGTTGCGAAACCGGTTCACGCGACACGTCCGTGATCAGATTTCCCTCGATCACAATTGAATAAAGACTTTGGTCGGATTCGTGATTCGCATCCAGAACCCGCGCGTTTTTCAGAATGATCATTCCCTGTCCCAGTGAAATATGACCGCTGGGTTCCTGGCGAACGCAGCGCTGTGGATATCATTTGAGCAAAAAGCCTTTCGCAAGCGGATCCCGGTCATCGACGAAGATCGTATTGAAACCCGTGACTCGAGCCCAGCCTTCAACGCTTGGAATGATCGCGTCATACTCGCCGACCTTCGTTGCTTGTGTAGCCACGCCATTGAACAGCGTGCCGATAATGCTCTCGTGAACAAACGTCTCCCCGAGCTTCAGCTTGCCCTTGGCCACGAGCTGCGCCATGCGGGCGGACGTGCCGGTTCCGCAAGGCGATCGGTCGATGGCCTTGTCGCCATAGAACACGGCATTGCGTGCGCTTGCGCCGGCGACGGTCGGTTCGCCGCACCACATCACATGACTCAAGCCGTGGATCTCGGGTTGCTCCGGATGAACGAACGAATATTTCTCGTTGGCCTTCTTGCGCAGAATCGGACTAAGCCGCTGGATATCGCCTGGCCGCAACGTACGCATGTCGGCGAAATTTTCCTGCGGCTCGACAATCGCGTAGAAATTTCCCCCATACGCGACATCGAAGCGGATCTCGCCAAGCCCTTCCACATCAACGCTCAAAGCAGTCGAGTGGAGATACGACGGAACGTTGATCAACTGCACCGAAGCCACGTGGTCGCCATCCAGCTTGTAGCGGGCGACCACGAGACCGGCGGGCGTATCGAGCCGGACGACGCCCGGCTCACGGGGACGCACTAGCCCGTTCTCGATCGCGGTGGTGACCGTGCCTATTGTGCCGTGCCCGCACATGGGCAAGCAGCCGCTTACTTCAATGAACAGGATCGCAATGTCGCAATCCGGCCGCGTCGACGGATACAGAATGGAACCGGACATGACCTCGTGACCACGCGGTTCAAACATGAGGGCGGTCCGGATCCAGTCGAACTCGTGCTCGAAACAGGCGCGCCGCTCGATCATGTTCGCGCCCTGGAGCATGGGTGCTCCGCCCGCTACCACGCGTACGGGATTGCCACAAGTGTGGCCATCGATGCAAAAAAACGTGCTTCTCATGAATGACCTCGAATGCTTCTCAAGCGCTTACCGGCTCTATTGACGACGGGTCCAGACAGTCATTGCGATTTCCGCGAGGCATAGCCGGTTGCGCCCCGAAACCGAGGGGTCGATCAACGGTACGCCCCTCGCCTGTCCAATCTGTCTCTATCGCCAACTCCCGATCGCTTCCATTTCGCTTGCCGGAAAAATGCCTAAGATAACGCTTTCAGGTCCTTCATGGTCTTTTCCACAATGGCGATCACTTTCTGACGCTCATCGCCTTCGAGCTTGAGGCGCGGCGCCTTGACGTTCTCCGAATATCCGGAAGTCATGTTTTCAGCAAGCTTGATGTATTGAACCAGCTTGACGTGCACATCGAGATGGAACAATGGCGTCAGCACGCGGTACAGCTTGCGGGCTTTTTCAAATTCGCCTTTCACCGCCAGATCCAATAACTCCACGGATTCCTTCGGCACCGCGTTGGCCATGCCCGACACCCAACCCGTCACGCCAAGCGCAACCGACTCCAGTACCAGATCGTCAACCCCGCAGAACACAACAAAGCGGTCGCCGAACTGGTTGTAGATATCGGTCACGCGCGTTGTGTCGTAGGTTTCTTCCTTCACAGCGACAATATTGGCTTCGTCCTTCAACTGCTCCAGCAGATCCGGGCGCATGTCGACGCCGTAGCCGCGCGGGTTGTTGTAGATCATGATGCCAAGATGGGTCGAGCGCGCCACCGAACGATAGAACTCGACTGTTTCGCGATCATCGGACTTGTAGGTGAGGCCGGGGAAGACCATCAGGCCCTGTACGCCGATTGCTTCGGCATCCTTCGCAAACTGCGTCGCGCTGGCGGTATTCGTTTCAGCGAGACCCGATACGACCGGAACCCGGCCGTTCACGGTTTCAACCGCAATCTTGAGGACGGTACGCTTTTCTTCCGGCGTGAGCTGGGCGTTTTCGCCAACCATGCCCATCATCACCACGCCGCCTACGCCATTGTCGATAAGGCGGTTCAGGCCGGCCTTGATGGCTTCCTGGTCAAGCGAGCCATCATCCTTCAGCTTCGTCGTCACTGCGGGGAAAACACCCTTCCAATCAACTTTCATGTCAAACCTCCGGGAATGAATATAAAAACATCTAGCGGACTGCACAGCGGGAAACACTGTCGCCGGCACGCCGCGCTTATTTGCGGAATCGCTCGATGGAATACGCGCCGAGCGGCGTGCCGGGCGTCCTGTTGACCAGCAGATCCGCTACCAACGCGCCAGTCGTTGCGGACTGTGTAAGACCAAGATGCCCATGACCAAATGCATAGATCACCGCAGCCGCGGAGGGCGATTTGCCAATGACCGGGAGCGAGTCTGGCGTTGCGGGCCGATGTCCCATCCACTGAACCGCGCCGTGGTCCTGGATCCCGGGCAGGAACCGTTTTCCCAATTCAAGCAGCGCCTCGCTACGCTTGTAATTGGGTTGCGCCTTCAATCCGGCGAATTCCGCGGCGCCGCCAATCCGGATGCCGATATCAAGCGGTGTTGCCACGAACTTGCGTTCGGCAAAGATCACTTCCCGTGACAAGCCGACGCCCGGCTGCGGCAAAGTCGTGTTGTATCCGCGTTCGCTTTCAAGCAGCACCGTGTCGCCGATCGACTCCGCGAGCGATGCCGACCATGCTCCGGCCGCGACCACAATCTGCCGCGCGGCGATTGTCGCGCCCGTATTGAGCACCGCCGATGGGGTGTCGCGATCGTTCGCGTCCAGTCCGGCCACCACGCCTTGAACCAGTCGGGCTCCCAGCGCTTTGACCCGTGTCCTGATCTGCGAGACCAGCTGCCTCGGATCTCCAATATGCGACCAGTCTTCGAGGAACACACCGTGCTTGAATACGGGTGCGAGCGCAGGCTCGAGTTCTTGAACTTCCCGCTGATTTAACGCGCGCCAGCGCACGCCGAGTTCCTGCTTGAGCTTCCACTCGGTCGCATCCGCCCGGAACGCTTTGTCGGTTTCATACAAGGTTATCGCGCCACGACGGTAAAACGTGCTCATTGCGCCAACGTCCTCGAATAGCGGAATCAGATCGTCGTAGACGCGATTGTTGAGTGCCGCAAGCGCCAGCGAAATCTGCCTGAATCTATCGAGATTGCTTGCGCGCCTGAATTCGATGAACCACGGAAGAGCGCTGGGTACATGCCTCCAATCAAGGGACAACGGCCCCAACGGATCCAGCATCCATTTCGTCGCCTTCAAGAAAAGCCCGGGCACCGAAATGGGCGTGCTTTCACTTGCCGCTATGCCCCCGGCATTGCCGTGCGAGGCGCGGTCTCCGTCGAAATCGCGATCGACGATCGTAACGGTCAGCCCTTCCCTCAGCGCAGACCACGCGCAAGCCAGTCCGACAACGCCCGCACCTACCACGAGGACGTCAGGCGTGCTTGCATTAGAGGTAGTCTGGTTTGTCATTGCTTGATCGATTAGTAGCAGCCGCTCGGAATCAGGAGTGTCGTGAACGCTCACGCAGGCGCGGCGCGGTCATCACGCCTTCGACATCACCGCATTGTTCGCACAGAACGCAGGCGTGATCCGATAAGAACATGCCGTACTTCGAACAAACATATTGTATCCAATATCCGCTCATGAAATTATCATGGCGTTCTCGGCGATACGTGTCAAGTGTTTTAAGAGCGCTTGCAGAAGCGTGTTCTTTGATCTTGCACCAGTTTTAGCCGTGCTTCGCCGACTCGCCGATGGCGTGCGCCCCCGAGACTATCGCAATCGAGCGCAGCCGACGCGATATTTCGTACAAGCGAGCATTGACTATTTTTTATGCACTCAATATTCTGGATCCAATTCTTGATACATGAAATGTTCGAACCAATACGGGAGGTCTCATGAGCATGGGAAACGAAATAGGCGCGCAAGGGTTGTCATCGGCGCCGAATGCTTACGCCGGTGCCAGAACCAGAGCGCAGTCAATGCGCGCCGTGCGGGCCGCCATTGTCGGCAACGTTCTCGAGTGGTTCGACTTTGCGACGTATGCTTTTCTCGCTACGTCGATCTCCAAGAGCATGTTTCCGGCGGGCGATGATTTCGTCGCCATGCTCGGCACCTTCGGCGCGTACGGACTTGGCTTCGCTTCCCGGCCACTCGGCGCGATCGTCTTTGGCTGGCTGGGCGATCGCAAAGGCCGCAAGTGGACGCTCTCGTTCGTCATGCCCTTGATGGCGCTTGGAACCCTCCTGATGGCGCTGATTCCGTCGTACGCGTCAATTGGCATTCTCGCGCCCATTCTCCTCGTGCTCGCGAGACTCCTTCAGGGATTCTCGGTCGGCGGAGAACTGGGTAACGCGATTGCCTTTCTGGTCGAATGGGCGCCCAAGGGCAAGCGCGGTCTGTATGGCAGCTTCCAGCAGTGCAGCACGATTGGCGGCAGCCTGCTTGGCTCCGGCGCGGCAGCCTTGATGTCAACGTGGATATCGCCACAAGGCATGGTGGACTGGGGTTGGCGTGTCCCGTTCATTGCGGGTGCACTGATTATTGGGCCGATCGGCTGGTATATCCGCCGCAAGAGTGAGGAGTCACCGCTTTTCGAGGCGGCGCATGACGCTGCCGTCGAACCCGACACGCGTTCGCCGCTGCCCATGGCGCTTCAGGCATGCGGCCTGGTGATGGTGTGGACCGTATCGCTTTATGTAATTCTCAATTACCTGCCGAGTTTCGTGCAGAAGTACGTGGGACTCAGTGCTTCCGCATCGCTTTGGTGGAACACCGGCGGATTGCTTCTGATGACGCTCGCCATTCCTTTCTGGGGTGCGCTGTCGGACAAGGTGGGGCGCAAGCCGCTGTTGCTGCTCGGCTGTCTTGCGTTCATTGTCTTGCCCTACCCGCTCTTTGCCTGGATGCTGGCGACCAAATCCGCGCTGCTCGTTGCGGTCATCCAGTTGGGAAGCGGCATTCTCATCGGCATATTTTCGGGTGTGGCACCAGCCGCGCTGTCCGAGATCTTCCCGACGAAGATGCGCACGACCTGGATGTCGATAGGCTATGGCATTGCTAACGCTATCTTTGGCGGATTCGCCCCGTTCATTGCGATCTGGCTCATCAAGGCAACCGGCTCTCCCCTTTCGCCGGCGTTTTACGTGATCGTGGCTGCCGTCATGTCGACGATAACAGTACTGACCTTGAAGGAAACCGCTCACAAACCTCTGCTTTAACGGTAGGACCCCGGTCGCGGATCAGATCGGCAGCAAGCTTTGGATCACGGGTTCATCAAGGAAAAAGCAATGACAATTACCGTGCTCAGGAATGCAAGACTGTTCGACGGCCTGTCACGGGATATCCGTGCGGGCATGGGCGTGATCGTCGAGGACGCATTCATTCGCGAAGTGTTCGAAGGCGAGCCATCTGTTCAGGGCGACATCGCCATCGATTGCGGCGCGAGGACGCTGATGCCCGGACTCATCGACGCCCACGTCCATATTCTGGCAACGGACGTGGATCTCGCAAGCCTCGACAAGATTCAAAAATCGCTGCTTTACGCGCAGAGCCGCCACGTCCTCGAAGGCATGCTGGCAAGAGGGTTCACGACCATCCGGGACGCCGGCGGTGCCGATGCGGGATTTGCCGCCGCCGTCGAGCAGGGTTTTATCGACGGTCCGCGAATGTACGTGGCGGGCGCCGCGCTCACGCAGACGGGCGGACACGCGGACATGCGCGCCCGGATGAGTTTCGGCTGCGCCTGTCACGGGCTGTCACAGGGCAGCATTCTCGGGCGCATTGCGGACGGCGTACCCGACGTACGGCATGCCGCGCGCGATGAACTGCGCATGGGCGCGACTCATATCAAGGTCATGGCCTCTGGCGGGGCGGCATCGCCCACCGATCCCATCGAGAACACACAGTATTCACTCGATGAACTGCGCGCTATCGTGGAAGAGGCCGAGGCCTGGAACACCTATGTCATGGGGCACGCGTACACACCACGCGCGATCATCCGCGCGATCGAGTGCGGCATTCGCAGTATCGAGCACGGCAATCTTCTCGACGAAAGCGCAGCCATCCGAATGAGGGAACTGAATGCGTTTCTCGTGCCGACACTCGTTTCCTCCGACACCCTCGTGCGCTTTGGCGCCGAGCTGGGCTCGCCTGCGGAAAGCATGCGCAAGATCCGGCAGGTACGGGACAAGGGTATCGAGGCACTCGACATTGCGCGGCGCTGCAAAACGAAAATCGGTTTCGGCACCGATATCCTCGGCCTGAAACTGCACTACTACCAGGGTGAGGAGTTCATGCTGCGATCGCGTGTAGAGGACCCGGTGGACACGCTGATCTCGGCTACGAGCATCAACGCCGACATGATGATGCAAAAGGGCAGGATCGGCGAGATCACGGCCGGCGCCCGTGCCGATATTCTCGTCGTCAACGGGGACCCCGCGAGCGACGCCACCACGTTCAATCAGCAAGGCGTCAATCTCGATGTCATCATGAAGGACGGACGCTTTTTCAAGAACACCCTGTGCTGAGCTCGCGGCCTCGACGTTGCCATTGGCCCATGGCTCGGCTGTCAGCCGCGCCTGCATCGCGGCTTCATCGCTCAAGGAAGGCAGCATGAAACTGGAACGGAACGTGACCGTCGTCGGCGCTCATGCGGAAGGCGAGGTAGGACGTGTGATTACGGGTGGTATCCTGAGCCCTCGCGCCGGCACCATGTTCGAATGCCAGCAGACCCTGATTGCCGAAAAAGACTGGCTTCGCGGCATGCTGCTCTCGGATCCGCGCGGAAGCGTCAACGCTGCCGTCAACCTCATCACGCCACCCATCGACGCCGAAGCCGATTTCGGCATGATCGTGATCGAAGCCGACTATTACCCGGCGATGTCCGGCTCGAACCTGATGTGCACCGTCACCGTCGCGCTCGAAACGGGCATCGTTGCCATGCATGAGCCCGTTACCACGCTGGTCGTCGATACGCCGGCCGGGCTCGTGCGCGTCCAGGCCGAGTGCGCGAACGGCAAGTGCCGCCGGGTCTCGTTTGCCAATGTTCCGTCCTTCGTGATGCATCGCAAAGCCGCTGTCGAAGTGCCTGGCTTCGGCACGCTCACGGTCGATGTGTCCTACGGCGGCATGATCTACGTGATCGTCGACGCAAAAGCCCTCGGCTTCATGCTCGACAGGTCCGAGGCGCGCTCGCTAGTCGAGGCAGGCGAGCAGATCAAGCTCGCCGCGGCCGCGCAATTACCTTCGATACATCCGGAAAACCCCGGCATCCACACCATCAACCAGACGCTTTTTGCAGGCCCGGTCGAACATCGAGGCGATGAAGTCGTCTCCAGGAACGCCGTCGTGGTGTCGCCCGGGCGCCTCGACCGGAGTCCTTGCGGTACGGGAAGTTCGGCACGCATGGCCTTGCTGGGTGCAACCGGCGAACTCGCCGTCGGCCAGACGTTTCGCCACCGGTCGATCATCGACACCGAGTTTCTTTGCCGCATCAATGCAGAAACGATGGTCGGCCAGACCCCCGCTGTCCTGCCGAACGTCAGTGGCCGCGCCTGGCTCACGGGTATTTCGTATTACGGGGTCGATCCCGAGGATCCTTATCCAGAGGGTTATCGACTCAACGACACTTGGTTTGCAACCTGATTTCCAGGGCAATGACCAGGCACAGGAATCATCAGGCATCCGTAATTCACCGGCGCGCCAATTCACGTCCTCCGGGGACCAAGCCAATGCTTTTTGCTCCTCTCGATTCGACAAACCGGGTCGATGATTTACAAGCGCCGATTGGGCTCGCGTGTCGCGACAAGCCGCTGTTCAATGCTGTCATAAGCCGCGTCGATATTCTCGAACAATCCGGCATGCGTCATCAGCGACACGACCTGCTCATTGATGCCCCCGCCAGTCGAATACTGCTGCGATAGTGCGTCGAGCGGAATGTCGCCGAGCAGCGCCGCACTGGCGAGGCCCTTGCATAGCGACATGAGATAAGAACGCGCAACCTCGTAGTCCACACCTCTGCGGCACGCCCAACTACTCTGCGCGTGAGCCGTCGCAAAGAAGAGACCCATGCTTGCGCTCAACGCCAGCATGGTGTCGAACTGGTCTTCCGAGGCGACGCCGAGCGAGCCGCCGATTGAATCGAAGATGTCGCGCACGCGTGCCTCCTTGGGGTAGAGAACCGTTTGACTTGCGGCTTGTGCGACCATTGGCAGCGGCAGCGCCCGCACGATCCGCCCGGGCGCTTTGCGCAACGAATCTCGCACCTTTTCGGTTCCATATCCGGCAATGAGACTCACCGCGTACTGATCAGGGTTGAAACTCAGCGTGCCCAGCACCTCGGACGCTATTTGCGGTCGAACTGCGAGAAACACGATCTCCGCCTGATCGACGACATGCTGATTGTCCCGAGCCACATGAACACCGGGATATCGATCAGCCAGTTCTTTGGAAATGTGCGCATTGCGCGGGGACAGCCAGACTTCATAGCGTTCCCGCGCCTGCGCAAAAATGCCGGTAACGATGGCGTGCGTAATGTCGCCACTCCCGACGAATCCCAACGTTACTGTTTCGGTCATGCTTGATTACTCCAGCCGAAGATGGAATCGAACAACAGGCTCTCGGCAATCTTATATGCGATCTGGGTATCGGGCCGGTTGTCGGGCTGCGTGCCGGACTGGTAACTCAATTAAACGCTTTCCAGACCGCGCGTGTCCGTACTGTCGAGCTGAAGGGTGTCGCGGCACGCTTCCAAAGGCGAGACCGCAAGTTGCGCGAATACATACGCGAGTTCGATACGCGCTTCGTTGTAGTGCCCGGCGCCACTGAGCAGATTAAGCGAGCCAACGACCATTCCTCGCTTGACGACCGGAATGTTCAACACACTCTCGCAGCCTATCGACCACAACACCTCGTAGTCGGAAAATACCGCCTTTATGTCCTCGCGCGTTTCGCCGCGAAATACTTTCCCTTCTTCAAGCACATGCCTGGTCCATCGACTGTCCGTCACGCGCTTTATTCCACCAACGGGGTTGATGTCCAACTGCGTGCTGTACACGCGGCACAGCAGGCGGCTTGAAACGTCATAAGCGAGTACAGTGAACAACTTATGACCGAAGATGTCCTGCAGCGCGCCATCCAGCTTTTTCCAGAACGAATCGGCTGGCTCGTTCCGGTGCAGCGACAACGCTAGCGAACTGAAAATTCCTGTTGGGCGATCGCTGGACATGTTCAGATCCTGGCCTTTGTGTGCGGGAGCCCTGCGGCCGGATCGCGGTCGTCTCCGTATTCGTCGGCCGTGATTTGCTCGAGCGTTTTGCCACTTGTCGAGATGCCCAGGAAGATGACTGCAAGGGCTCCGATCAGCAATATGCCGGTCGTCATTCCAAACACCCCGGCAAATCCCCAGATCGGAAAAACATAGCCCACCAGCATTGGCGAACAGATAGCGCCGATCCGGCCGAACGCCGATGCCGTTCCCATTCCGGTGGCCCTGAGATGGGTCGGAAATACCTCTGGGGTGTATGCATACTCGCCAGCGTTCACGCCATTCATGGCGAACGACATGAAGATCGATGCCGCCACAACAGCGGTATCGCCTTGCGCGTATGCCAACCAGATTCCGGCAATGCACGCGAGCGCCATATACGTAACGATGGTTGCCTTCCGGCCGATCTTCTCGCAAAAGAAAGCAGACGAGTAGTAGCCCGGAATCTGCGCCAGATAGATCAGGATCGACACCGAAAAGCTTTTCGTGATGGTCATTCCGCGCGCCACGAGCAGGCTTGGAATCCAGACGAAGAAAGCATACGAGCAGAAAGTGACCGCGAGCCACAAACACCACGACATGGCGGTCGTCTTCGCGAGAGGCGGTCTCCACAGGAGTTTCAGGTTACTGAAAAACGAACCTGTTTCCCGCATTTCAAAAACATAGCCAGGGACGGGAACGACCGGGGGAAGCGTGACGCCCGTGCGCTCGATCCGGCGTTCAATATCTGCGACGACGGCCGCGGCTTCGCCGTGTCGGCCACGCATTTCCAGCCAGCGCGGCGACTCGTGCAACGACCGGCGCCACCACAGCAGGACGATCACCGGCAGCGAAACCACCACCAGCGCGTAACGCCATCCTTCAGGGCTCAAGGGAATCACGAAATAGCCGATCAACGCCGCGGCAACAAACCCGAACGAGAAAAACCCGGCGAGTGCACCCGTGAAAGCGCCACGGTAGCGGTTGCTCACGAACTCCACGAGAAACGGGGCGATGATCGCGCCTTCGGCGCCCATGCCGATCCCTGAGATTGCCCGCAATACGGCAAACGTGTGCCAGTCATTGACGAATGCGTTGGCGAACGTCAGCACGCAAAAGAAGGTCAACGCCCACATCATCACAACTTTCCGGCCGACCCTGTCTCCGAGCAAGCCGGCAAAAAGAGCGCCTATGAGGAAGCCCACGTAGGTGCTGCTGCCGAGAATTCCTGTTTCAAAACTGGTGAGATGCCACTTGGTACGCACCACCGGAAGGATGAAGGCGATGATGCCGGCATCGACGGCCTCGAACATGAATCCCAGGCCGCCCATGATGAGCAGTGTGAAGTGAAAGCGGCTGAACGGAAGCCGTTCCAGGCGCGCTGCTATAGGTGACATAAAAACTCCGCGTAAGGGAAATTGCTGCCGCCTGCGCAGCAGCGGACGTCAGGCGTTAGATCAGAGTCCAATGCTTGAATCGCAAACACTCCGCTGAACGGGATTAGCCTCGAAAGCGGATCAGGCGATGAGTACGCTCTTGGCCCGGCGTCGCCGATAGTCGAATCGGAAAACGACTCCGGACTAAAATGCGTGACGAACGCCGACGCGCACGGCGACCTGATTGGCTGTGGTCGATGGCGTGAGGAACGACAACGCCGCGACCGCCCGGTTGCCTGTGGAGTCAATGCCAATGGCGTGCTCCCAAACCGAGATTGCATAGAACAGCGTGCGCTTGGAGATCGAATACTCCGTGCCAAAGTTCACCTGGCCATACTTCGCCGTCTCGGCTTTCGTATAGTCATAACTCAAGCCCATCAGCCAGGCGGGCGTCAAGTTATAGGTGCCCAGCGCTTCGAAATTGTTGAACGTCGCCGTCCCGGAAAAGGGGGTCGTCGAGGTGCGGACTACGTCATCGAAACGCGTGTTCGTATAAATGAATCCGAGTTGCGCCGATCCGAGCTTGTAGTTGACACCCGCGCCCGCGACCTGCAGCGTTTGTGCCGATGTGTACCCGCTGAAGGTGGGATTCGTGATCGGATTCGCAAACGCAGCGCCTGTTACGGGTTCGGCGGTTGCATCGTAGATCGACGTGCCCGGGTTCCTGACGCGCGAAAACACGGCGCTGGCGCTCAGTGCGTTGTATGCGTAACTCAAGCTCACAGATTCCTTGCGCCCGTTGGCAAAGTTTCCTGCTACACCGCCAAGACTCAGCAACGCCGACAGCCTGACGCCGCCATATACCGGCGATAAATATTTGATCGAGTTACTGAGCGAATAATCGCCCCACATGTTGTCCACATCGGCCGCGTGCGTGCCGAGGATGCCGGAGAACTTCAGCGCTCCTGACAGAGGAAGCAGCGAATCAAGCACGAGGTCGTATTGACGACCGAGGAGAACCGACCCAAAAGGGCTGCCGATGCCAACATACGCCTGCCGCCCGAATTCGCGTCCCCCATTGTTGAATTTCCCGGTGTTCACATCGAAACCATTTTCCAGGCGTGCGATCGCGCTGTAGCCGCCTCCAAGGTCCTCGTTGATCAGGAAGCCCCACTTGCTGCTGCCTAAAGCGCCGTTGGACGCCTGATAGTTGTGGTGGCCGCCCTGATTGTTAGTGAAGGTAATTCCATCGTCCACGATACCGTAGAGCGTGACCGAACTTTGCGCGTGGCTGGCGGCGGAAGATGCCATCAGCACAGTCAATCCCATCAGCTTCAACTTCACGAAAATCTCCTCGGGATCAGTTAGACAAAAGATGCGCGCCATCTGCGATTGCGTTCAATATCTTGGATCCAATATAAGAGGTCAAGCGTTTTTTACCAAGTGCTTTCTCTCGGGTTTCCGTTGGCAGATCGCACATAGGTGCCTGCCGTGCGCTTTCATGCCGGTCTTTAATGCCTTGGCAAACGGCATCAAGGTGTAATATCCTCGATTGAATATCGTATCCAATATTCTTCAAGAACATTCTTTGAGCGCAGGAACGACTAGTGGACCAGCAATGGACGACATCGCATACTTCAGTTTCTCCGAGCTTCTCGATCTGTCGAATCGAGTCCTTCTCGCGAACGGGATGGCGCCCGACCACGCCCGCGCAGTCGCAAAAGTGGTCGCCGCCGGGCAGCGGGACGATTGTCAGTCTCACGGGATCTATCGACTGATCGTGTGCGTGAATACGCTGCGCAACGGCAAGGTGGTTCCAGATGCACGGCCCGAATTGACCGACGTTTCACCGGCGCTCGTCCGTGTGAATGCCAACTTTGGTTATTCTCAGTTGGCGTTTGAAATGGGCAGCCGAGTGCTTGTTCAAAAAGCCAGGCAGACCGGGATAGCGGCGCTTGCAATCAACAACTGCTTCCACTTCTCCGCGTTGTGGCCAGAGGTTGAGTTCCTTGCCAGCGAAGGCCTGGCTGCGTTGGCAATGACGCCGAGCCATAGCTGGGTAGCCCCGGCGGGAGGCACGAAACCACTTTTCGGCACCAACCCTGTTGCGTTCGCGTGGCCTCGGACGGGGCGCTTTCCTTATGTGTTCGACTTCGCGACAAGTGCGGTCGCGCGTGGCGATATCGAGCTGCACCGGCGCGCGGGCAAGCAGATTCCTACGGACTGGGCGATAGACGAAAACGGCAAGCCCACTGACGATCCCACCGCAGCCATGCGTGGTGCAATGATGACGTTCGGCGGACACAAAGGCTCAGGACTATCCGCGATGGTCGAACTGCTGGCCGGGCCGCTCATTGGCGACCTGACCTCGTCGGAATCGATGGCTTTCGATCAAGGCGCTGGCGCGACTCCCTGCCATGGCGAGTTGATTCTCGCCTTCAATCCCCCGATGTTTTCCAGTGGTGACAGTGCCAACGACCTGGAAAGAGCAGAAGCTCTTTTTGCTGGCATTGTTGACCAGGGCGCGCGGTTACCTTCACAACGACGATTCGACTCGCGGCTTCGAAGCGAGACCAACGGCATAGCTGTACCTCGTCAACTTCTGAAAGATGTATTGGCGCTCATTCCGGAATAAGCGCTCCGAGACAGATGTTCGAACGTTCTTTATTGGACTACGATAGCCGAATCGACGACTATCTGACTTCGGGACGATCAGTTTGGCGGAGTTCACACGCCAGCGCCGCCACCATGGTCTTGCAGCGTTGTCCTACAATGGTTAGAAAACACAGTTGCTAAAGAAAGCAGTCCGTTGCATGACGATCCTACTTACTCCACTCTTCACCCGTGACAAAATCCAGTGCCGCCCTTATAAGGTTCTGTAGAAGCGGCTGGATCATTTCCGCACGATCATCGTCGTACCGATACGGCATCTGCTCTTCCATGTAATTGCGTTGTGAAAGCTCAAGTTGCACAGCATGGACGTTCTGTTCCGGTCGCCCGTATTGGCGTGTGATGTAGCCCCCGGTAAAGCGACCATTTGCAACAGCGGAATATCTGCCATCCAGGTGGACGATCCGGGCGAGGTTTTCCGCGAGTCCGGGCGCTGCACTGCTCCCGCCGCCGGTGCCCCAGTTGAAGTCGGGAAGAACGCCATTGAAAAGGCGCGGCACCCGGGAGCGTATTGAATGGGCATCCCAAAGCAATGCGCCCCCCATGCACTTCTCATAGACGCGCCAACTCTTGCATCAGCGCCTCGTGATAAGGCTTCCAATATTTCTCGCGTCTCCGGGCGACCTCCTCTTGGGACGGTGCACGTCCGTCGGGATAAAGAGGTTTTTCATCAAACGTATCGATCGGGACCAAACCCGTCGTCTTTTGCCCCGGATATAAGTTTTGTCCGTCGGGCGGCCTATTAAGATCGATCACATAGCGCGAGCAGGTTGGTGTGATCACCGACGCACCCAGTTCTTTGACAACGGCATACAGCCTGTCCAAGTGCCAATCGCAATCGTCGTTATTAGCGGCGACCGCGGACATGCTTGCTGATATTTCGGAAGGAATCTCCCTTCCAAGATGAGGAATCGACACCAGCATGGGAAGGGTCCCGCGCTTGAGCGTAAAAACCGGGAGTGAAATATCGTCAGTCAAGATTGCTCTCCCGAAAGCGGATTTCGCTGAATGCTTGGAAACTTCTGAAGATTCGCTCGTCAGAGCACTTAAGCGTCGCAAAGTCCGCGTGCGTACAAAAACACCCGGTTCTATAGGCAGCATCGGCTATGCATGTTCTGCAAACATTCTTCGCTGCATGGGAATCCAACGGTGCGCGCGGGATCCAAGCCCGGGGCAAGAATCCGGGCATTGCTCATGGCGTCGCTTCTGCTCAGATCACGTTGCCTTCCGAAGGGAAAGACAAGGGGGAGAATCTGGCGATTGCCCCAAAGCGGACCTGGTCGGCGATTGCAGCAATGTCCGGTGCAAAATACCGATCTGCGTCGTAGTACGGGACGTCCTGACGAATGACCCGCACAACCTCTTGCAAGCATTCGCTCGTGACACGAGGAGAGCGCATTTCAATGCCCTGGGCAGCCGCGAGCAGTTCAATGCCAAGAATGTTCGTCACGTTTTCCGCAATATCACCAAGTTTGCGCGCAGCAAAAGTCGCCATGGACACGTGATCTTCCTGGTTCGCCGAAGTGGGCAGCGAGTCGACAGAAGCTGGATGAGCAAGGGTCTTGTTTTCTGATGCGAGTGCAGCAGCGGTTACGTGAGCGATCATGAAGCCCGAGTTGAGCCCCCCATCCTTCACAAGAAATGCCGGAAGGCCTGACATGGTCGCGTCGACCAACAAAGCAATCCGGCGCTCGGAAAGTGCACCTATTTCCGCTGCAGCTATTGCCAGATTGTCAGCCGCAAAGGCAACCGGCTCCGCATGAAAATTTCCGCCCGAGATTATTTCACCCGTTTCCGGGAAGATCAGCGGATTGTCAGAAACTGCGTTCGCTTCAATCAGCAAAACACGGGTCGCATGGCGGATCTGGTCAAGACACGCCCCCATCACTTGGGGTTGGCAACGCAGGCAATATGGATCCTGTACTTTGTTGCAGTCGAGGTGTGACACGTTGATATCTGAATTGTCCAACAAGCTGAGGTACGCGGCAGCGGCATCTATTTGTCCCTGGTGACCGCGCAGTAAGTGGATGCGCGAATCAAAGGGCTTGATGGATCCCATGGCTGCATCGACTGACATCGCGCCTGCAACCAATGCGGTGCGAAACAGGTCCTCAATAGCGAACAGGTTAAATAACGCTAACGCCGTCGACGCTTGCGTACCGTTCAGCAGTGCCAAGCCTTCTTTGGCCTGGAGCGATATTGGCGACAATCCACAGCGCTGAAGCCCTTCGCGCGCACCGATGCGCTCGCCTTGGGCGAAAACGTCGCCTACGCCAAGCAAGGTCGCGGACATATGGGCCAGAGGAGAGAGATCGCCCGATGCTCCTACTGAACCTTTGACCGGTACTACAGGCAACACGTCCGCATTAAACAGCGCGATCAGCGCCTGCATGACCTCTCGCCGAATACCGGAGTTGCCACGCCCGAGGCTGGATAATTTGAGCGCGATCATCAAGCGGACAATGGGAGCCGGCATCGGCTCGCCCACGCCAACGGAGTGCGACAAAACAAGGTTCTTCTGCAACAGCTCAAGACTGTCGCGCGGAATATGAGTGCTTGCCAGCAAGCCGAAGCCGGTGTTTATTCCGTATGCGGGCTTGCCTTTCGCGACGATATCTTCCACGGTTTTAGCGCTTGCATCGATTGCAGCGAAGCTGGAGGGATCCAACTCCAGCAACACATTGGAACGTGCAATTTGGCGCAACTGAGCAAGCGTCACTTTACCGGGCGTGAGAATCATGATGAAGTCCTGTTCGTTGTTTGATGCAATGGATCGCGTAGATGATCCAAGGGAAAACATGGTGCGAATCGCACGCTTTACTTTGCGGCGGGGCCACGCCCCGCCATAAATTGTCTTAATTGCCGGGAACGATCGCAGCTAAAGACCTCTTCGGGCGTTCCGCTAACATCGACCAGGCCCTGGCTAAGAAAAATCACGCGGTTGGATACTTCACGCGCAAAGCCAAGTTCGTGGGTGACGACCAGCATCGTTCTTCCTTCTTCAGCTAGCGTACGCATGACTCGAAGTACTTCTCCAACCAGTTCCGGATCCAGCGCCGAAGTCGGCTCATCGAACAACATGACCTCGGGGCGCATCGCAAGAGCCCTCGCAATAGCCACTCGCTGTTGCTGTCCCCCGGAAAGCTGGCTCGGATAATGTCCACTCTTGTTGCTTAAACCCACTTTGGCCAGGAGCACTTTGGCTTCGTGAATGGCTTCGTCTTTAGGCCGCTTCTTAACGCGCGTGGGGCCTTCGATAATGTTTTGCAACACGGTCATGTGAGACCACAGATTGAAGCTCTGGAAGACCATTGCCAGATTGGTTCTGATCCGGTGGACTTGTTGCCGGTCGCTGCGCCGCAGGGTGCCGCTCCTGTGCCGGGTAACATCCAGATGTTCGCCGGACACTGCAACCGATCCCTCATCCGGCGTCTCCAGCAAATTCAAACAGCGAAGAAAAGTGCTTTTTCCGGAGCCGCTGGCGCCCAGAATCGAAATCACTTCACCTTGCTTCGCGTCGAGCGAGACGCCCTTGAGGACATGATTGTCGCCAAACCATTTGTGGATATTCCTGGCCGACAGCGCGGCGACTGCTGCGTCATTCATGATGAGTTCCCACGGCGATGCCTACCTGCCGAATCGAGTATTGCCGGCCCTTGAATCATTGGCCTTCACAAGGTTGAGCTGCCGCCCGTAGCAAGAGCCAAACGACCCGATTAAGCCGAATGTCACTCACGATAGCAGCGCATATTGGTCGACAGGGAAGGCATCCCTCCCCTGATCTGAATGTCACTCAGCAAGCTCGACCGTCATCCAGATAAGTTCTTTCGTCTCGAAGGTCGACTTCCAGACCGCCTTGCCTACTTCTTCCAACTTGGCCGCGTCTGCTTCGTCGATCTCACCAAGCACTGGCTGTGAAAGATCCTCGGTCGTTGGGCCATACTGCACAATGAATTTTTGACCAGTCGATTGCGAGAATCGAATACGTCCGATTGGCGCGTCGCAAATGCGTTCTCGCAGGCGAATTGGCGCTGTACTCACAAACGGCGACCAGGAGTACATTGACTCGCCGGTGACAACGGCGTGGTCCTGAATAGACGTGAAAGGAAGTGCGCCTACAAGGTCCGCGCAAAGCTCCGGATTTTCGTTTGAAGCAAGGGTAGCGTTGACCGAGATGTTCAGCGGCTTCCAACTGATACGGATCCGCTGCCCCGTCCTGATGTACGCACGCGTTGCACCCATGTCCGAGACAGGTGCGGGGGCCGAAAGTAGACGCTCTTCCGGGTACTTGAAGTGTTGCCCGAGTCCCCAGGGAAAGTAGTGAAACGACCACGCCTGGAGCCTGTTCGTGTAGTCCGTGAACGCACGCAGTGCGGCGACGACGTCGGCTTTCGAAGGTTCATCCTTCAAGTGGGCGCGTAGTTCCAGGGCCAGTGCGCCCATCTTCGGAAAACCGCTATAACGAAGATAGTTGCTGTAAGACTGGTCGAGGGCATCCACGACCTTCGACAAGGATTTCGTGCTGAGGTCCGGGTCTTCAGCGAGCACGACCAGCGGATACATTGTGTACATTGAGTAATCGCGGAGCATGCCGTGCGCGATATCCCATGTCCCGAAATACTGACCATAGCTGCCCGCCGGAATATCCATTTCGCCAAGACGAAGATCGGCAATTTCTTTAGGTTCGACGGTCATTATGCGAGCAGTTAAAAACTTTACTTCTGCGATAAATTCGCTCAAATTCCTTTGATGCTTGGACATTCGTTTTTCTCCATTGGTAAATCGGATACTCAGTCGCATTACCAAAAAATTGGTAGTGCGAAATACTTGCAAATACAGACTGCGTGGTTTATCCGACGACAAGGGCAGTGGCTAAACGCGGACCCGTAGCAAAACTGTCGTACTACCTTGAAAGCAACCTAGTGAGCCGTGTCCGGTAGCGTTGCCTTGACGGCCTTGATGGTCCCGCGGCTACCCTGCCGAAGATGCCGGGACATCCGCTTTTCAATGAAGTGCTGCGCAACCGTCCACAAACCCGTCAACGCCAGGTAATACACCGACACGCCAAGGTAGACTTCGAAGGTCATGAAGGTCGCAGCCTGCATTTGCTCGGCGACGCGGAACATTTCGGCCACGCCAATGACGCTGAGCAGCGACGTCGTTTTCAGCATGTTGTTGAACTGGTTTCCCAAAGCGGGAACAAGCAAAGGCAGCGTCTGCGGCAGGATGATTCGGCGCATTGTCAAGCCAGGGCTCATTCCATAAGCTTGCGCCGCTTCCCACTGCCCTCGTGGGATGGACGTAATGCTCGCTCGCGTTATTTCGCTCATATACGCGCCCTCGTGCATCCCAAAGGCGATAATGCCCGCGGTCAAAGCACCACTAAAGGCGAGCGGTCCAAAATGCATGACGCTTGGAAAAAGATCAAAGCCGACGAGATAAGGCAACCCAAAGTAGATCAAGACCAGCTGAACAAGTACAGGAGTGCCACGGAAAAACCATATGTAGACTTGATTAAACCCGCGGGCGATCCTACTAGGTGACATGCTGGCAATGCCTAAGACCAACCCGATAACTGTCCCCAGGCACTGTGAAATAGCTGCGGCCATAACGGTCGCGACAAGTCCTTTTAATAGTGCGGGACTCGGCGAGAACACAAATTTTAGAAAAAAGCCTGGGTCGAAGACAACGCCTATGTGTTCCAACATGGTCACCCCTTTCCTTTGATCGCCTGAGTTGTTCGCATCAACGGGCCGACGTCAGTACAGAACATCATCGCCGGCCAGTACAGCCGCTTCTTCATCGATCGCCCGTTGGAGGGTTTCATCAGTTACGGCCTCATCCGCCGCTGTGAGGCGCGTGCGCACGGCATCAACAAGAAGCTGACGATGCGCTTTGGGCTGTAGCAACGCCAGTCTTGCGAAGCGCGTCCGTACCGTGTCCGGCCAGATTGCGTCGTACGCTCTGCGCTCAGGTCCCATGTCAAATGGTGCCGGGGCCTGCGTCGAGCGTCTTGATGCTCGTTTGCGTTCGGTGGCCTCCGCGTCGATCGATCCGTCATTCGCAAATACAACGCCATAGTCCTGCGATGCAGCGTCGACGGATAACATGCCCCGCTTCAGGTCACGTGCAATCGCAGCAAGATCGCGGTCGAGCGGATCTCCAAATCCCCCGCCTGCGGGCGTCACTAGCCGAAGCACATCGCCACGTTTGAGCTTGAGAACCGTAACGCGTGCCAGGACTTCCGCGTTTTCCTTGCCCGGATTCAACGTCACTTCGGCCAGGCGCCCGGGATACCCCCCGTCGACGCTCCAGGGTCGGAACGAAAAGCGGTTCATGCCGCGTATCGTCATCGTCGCCTCTGCATCCGTGTTTTCGATTTCCATCAATAGCGCCGCGCCCCCGCGCCAGCGGCCGGCCGAATAACTGTCTTCGACGAGCCGGTTTGCGTGAACAACAAGTACTGTTTCCACTTCAATGACTTCTGTCGGGACGCTCTTGAGGTATCCGGAGCGCGAATCGATTGCATCGGTACCGTCGCTGCCGGCGCGGCCGCCACCGCCGCCGCAAAGCGGGTTGATCACGCTGACCTGGCGCTTACCACTGCGCGGGTCTCGCGCGCTGAGCACGATGACACCCGACATTCCAGGACCGGAAGCGCTCAACCCTCCCTTGACCGCCTTTTGCAGACATCCGAGTAGAACGTCATAAACCCGCGTACTGGCAGCCACTCTTGAGCCGCCGGCGGCTGGGAATTCTGCGTTAATGACTGTGCCTCGCGGAGCATGCAAAGATATGGGGCGTAACAGTCCCGCGTTGCGCGGAGCGTCCGGCTCTACTGTCAGAAGGTAATAAAGAAACGCTTGAATTGTGTAGGGGTGCGTCCCTGCGCCGCTAACGAAGTTATATGCAGCCGGAATTTGTGGGTCGGTACCGGCAAAATCGAACGACACACTGTCCCCTTCCACACACATGGCGCACCGGATATAGGTGTATTGGCCTGGCTCAATGCCTTCCAGGTAGTCACCAAAATCGTAGGTGCCGTCAGGAATCTTCGCAATGACCGAGCGCGCCTTTGCCTCCGAGAAGGCCAACACGTCGAGCATCCCCTGCGCGACCACGTCTCGCCCATATGACACCGACAACTGGCGCAAACGCCGGTCCATGCTTTGAAGCGCGGATATCATGGCCTTCATGTCGCCCCACAAGTCGTCGGGCGTCCGGCTGTTATCAAGAAAGAGCCGACGAACGTCTTCGTTGATTTGACCTTTTTTATAAAGCTTGACCGGCCGGATGCGAATGCCTTCCTGGAACACTTCCGTGAAAGCTGGCGAAATGCTGCCCGGGACGGCCCCGCCAATATCCGAGGCATGAACAAATCCCCATGCAAACGCGAACAATCGGCCATCCACGAATATAGGACGAACCATGGTCACGTCCATCATGTGCGTCACAAGACCGTCTGTTGAGAACGGGTCGTTTGTGAGAAAGCAATCGCCCTCTTCAATCCCTAGTTCGTGTAAAAGCGCGATCGTACGTTTGAGAGGTACACCAATAAACGAGTTCACCCCAGCTTGGCTCGGATAGGCGAACACCTCGCCGTCCGGGGTCGCGATCGCACATTGATAGTCTTGGACCAGCTTGACGAAAGTTGTATGAGCCGTGCGATACATCACCGCTGACGCCTCTTCTACAATCGCGGTGAATCGGTTGTTCATCACTGCAGTCCGGACCGCGTGCATCTCAAACCTCCTTCGTCAACAGGATATTGCCGTGCGAATCAACCGTCGCGTTGAAGCCCGGCGGCACTAGAATCGTCGTGTCGTTCTGCTCAATGATTGCAGTGCCATTTACTGAGTCTCCGGCGCGCAGACTCCCGCGGGCATACACATTGCAATTGGGCTCTACAAGGGAAGCAATTTGAATTGTTCTTTGTCCTAGAAGCGCGTCGTTCATAGTTCCTTGACGAGGCAATACGGCGCCAGGAACGGGCGTTGGCAACATCCCGCGAATACGGACTCGAAACTCCGTGAACTCGACGGCGGCGGAAGGATCGGCGTGCGCGTAGAGTCGTTCGTGTTGACGATGAAATTCGCTTTCAATTGCTGCGAGATCGCCCGAAAGAGCCGCTTCCACTGGAACGTTTACCGTTAGCTGGAACGACTGCCCCCTGTATCGCGCCTCCGCCCGATACTCGAACAGCGTTTCACAAAGCCCACCCCCAATGCTTTGCCCTTCCAGCCATTGCCGCGCGTGGCTTGCCAAAATTGCGAATTCATTCTTTGTTGTTTCTGCATTGACCTCAACGCCCTGCATGCTCCGGACATTGTCGTGCGTCAATCCGGCTACCAACCCGCCAAAAGCACAGAAGACCGATGGCATGACCGGAACCAGCACTCGCCCTATACCCAGCTCGCTCGCTAACAAAGGGCCATGGAGCGAGCCAGCGCCTCCATAAACAACAAGCGTGACATCCGCGGGGTCTAGCCCATAACGCGCGAGATAAGGAAGAACGCTTGCGACCATGTTGGATGTTGCGACCGTCAGGCAGGCCTCAGCCGCCGCGATTACGTCTGTACCGAGCGCATCTGCTATTGGTTGCATCGCGGCTTGCGCCGCAGCGGGATCGAGCGTCATTCGACCGCCAAGGAAATGGTCGGTGTGAATGAAGCCGCAAAGCAGATACGCGTCTGTTACGGTTGGCTGCGTGCCCCCGTGACCGAAGCAGGCAGGACCGGGGCGCGCGCCCGCGCTGCGCGGCCCAACCCTCAACACGCCCCCGT
Organism: Caballeronia sordidicola; assembly: GCF_001544455.2. Taxonomy (GTDB): domain Bacteria; phylum Pseudomonadota; class Gammaproteobacteria; order Burkholderiales; family Burkholderiaceae; genus Caballeronia; species Caballeronia sordidicola. The sequence continues at coordinate 399,267 of NZ_FCOC02000003.1, read as the reverse complement.
CAATCCAGCAGACCGAGCCCCCGCCCGCGCCAATGGCCTCAATACCGGTAACCGGCATCATCAACGGAAATTCACCTACCTCGGCATCGCCAGTAATGGACGGCTCGCCGTCCTGGATCAATGAGATGTCCGTGCTTGTGCCCCCCATGTCCATGGTAAGCATGCAGCGTTCATCAAGAGATACGCCCAGGTACTGCGCCGCTGACACACCGGATGCCGGCCCCGAAAGTAATGTATGCACGGGGAGTGCGCGCGCCTCCGATGCGGCTAAAGCGCCCCCGTTCGATTGCATGATAAAAAGCTTCGCGCCGGGCAGCGTCTCATCAAGCCAACGCTCTATCTCCGCAATGTACGAGTTCATTCGCGGTTTCACGTACGTATTGAGCACAGCGACGATCGCGCGCTCATACTCGCCGATCTTTGGCCAGATCTCGCTCGAAACAGAAACGTTTTGCAGGCCAGTCTCCGCCACGATCGTGTCACGGGCAGCGAGCTCATGCGCCGGATTGCGAAAGCTATGAAGGAACGCTACTGCGATTCCTTCGACTCCTGCCTCTTTTGCCTGCATTGCGGCGCGCGCTACAGCCTCAAGGTTTATTTCCTTGCGTGGGCGTCCGCTAGCTGCCATGCGTTCGGGAATCTCGAACACCAGTTCGCGCGGTACGAGAGGCGATACCCGATCACCGAGGAGATCGATTGCACGCCGCAATTTCAACCGTTGCAACTCAAGAATGTCGCGAAATCCTTCAGTGGTGAACAATGCGATGGGAGGGCCGCTGCGTTCGATCACGGTATTGGTTGCTACTGTCGTACCGTGCATGACCACGATCTGTTCTGCGACTCGCGGCTCCATGCGCTTGAGCATCTCCTCGCAGCCGGTCTTGAACCCTTCGGCAAAGTTTGGCGGGGTCGAGGGTACTTTCAAGGTTTCAACCTTTTGCTCGCCTTCGCGCCATGCTGCGAAGTCGGTGAAGGTCCCGCCAATGTCAACTCCGATCTTAAGCATCTATTCTCCGAGCCTTTAACAAAAGGCCGCCACGTTTTATCGAAAAATTCTTGGTCAGAGCGTCTGCCGTGGCTAAAGCTGAAGAACGTGTCACTTCCCACTCACCCCAAGCACGTTGTCACTAGCACCATCTGCCGCTCGACATCTTTCTTGTTCAACAATGAAACGAGGATATGTTCAATATAAAAAATGTACAATTGTTTTTTTGTTATTGAACATAATCTACCCTCGCTTTCGGGTTGCTTGGCCAGTTCGGTTCGGACCGGGCTTTATCGGGGCTACGCCTCACGGCGCAACATGCAATGTAGAACGTGCAAGTCAGGAAGACGGCTTAAAAGTCCACGACGAGTATTTTCCGGGGCGGCGATGGCCATTGTTTTATGACCAATCGACCTTCCCGGCCGCGTTCCGCTCCAGTCCCGAGTTTCTGATTGTCCGGGAAACGAGCAAGCTGACAGCAGTGCAGACGCCTGCATTCGTCGATAGCGCCGGTGACGGGCTCTTCGCCGACTGAGGACGGAAAACCTGCCGCCGTCTCGCCCGCACCCTATTTAAAACTTGTGAGTTATGCCAACTCGCAAGTCCGCTTGAGTGCTTGATAGCGACGGTGTGGTGAACCAGCCCAACTCCGGATTGACTCCAGCAGAGGCTTTCACAAAGTCGCCGGAGATGTAAAGCGTAGTGCGCTTCGAGGCGAAATACTGAAAGCCCGCCGATACCTGGTTCCACGTATGACCTTCGAAAGTGTCATGCTGATATCCTCCCAGCAGCTCCAGCGACGGAGTGAAGTTGTATGTCGCGCCGCCTTCGTAGACGTGCATATAAGAGGTCATATTCCGGTAGACCAATTCGGTACTGGTGAAGTTGGCCATCACGGTCAGCTTCCCGAACGCGTAGCTTCCACCGATTCCCATGATGTTGTATTTATCCAGCACGAACGCGGTGTTGAGGTCCTTTTCAACGTTGTTCGTCACCGTGGCTACGGTCTGCCCAAAAAAGACCGGCGTTCCCAAGCGGTTATACGGGTCGATGGAATATCCAGGTAGGGAGGCGTATGCCACCCCGACGTGAAGCGGACCATTGATATAGTTGCCGCCCGCCTCCCACGCGCTGCCAGTATGGAAGCTGCCTGCAACATTGCTGAACGAATACATCACGCCGGCCTTGAAGCCGCCGATCCGAGGAGAAGTGTATTTGACGGCGTTCGGCAAACGCGTACAACTCATGCGGTCAATATCCCCCTGATGGATACCGTATCCGCTCGCATAAAAGCTGACGTTATAGTCGCAGAGGTAATCCGAAATACTGTCGTACTGGTCGCCGACGGTCAACTTTCCCCACTTCACGCTATCGAGACCGACCCATGACTGGCGGCCGAATATGGCCCCGCCGTTATTTGCTTTTCCGGTATTGATGTTGAATCCGCCTTCCACATCAAAAATGGCTGAGAGTCCGTTACCAAGGTCCTCCTGCCCCCTGAAGCCCCAACGGTTGCCGTGAGCGATTCCGCTATCCATCTTGAAGTTCTTGCTGCCGCTCTCGTTTGAGACATACGTGATGCCGTCATCGATCAAGCCATACATTGTCACGCTGCTTTGCGCGTGAGCAACACCCACTGCTGACGTCAATCCGCCAACTGCAACCATCGCCGCTACCCGCTTTTTCATTGTCGAACTCCCCTTGTACGTAGTTATCCTGATCGAATGCGTTTGATTTCAGCTTCACACAATGGCCATCCGTTAGCACCTTGATCACGCATTTCGCGCTGAAGGCCCGCTGAACAGGATGAAACGAGGATATGTTTGAAAATATAAATGTACAATCGCTTTTATGTTATTGAACAAAAATTGGCAAGATGTTTTTTTGAATGCTCCACAAGCTCGCCACGTTGTCACCAATCAGATGCACGAATCGAGAATATGATCACCATCGGTGCACATCGCAACCCGTGCAACATGCTTGCGGACGGCGCGATTTGTGCAGGCACCAAATGAATGTACAATTCAAATTTTGTTATTGAACATTCGGGGACAAGATGGACGTTGAGAGTTTCGTTAAACAAGTGGGCGCCAGAACAATGCGAGGAATTGCATTGACGGTAGCTGACCTCATACGCAGTGGAGCGATTCCCATTGGAACGCAATTGCCGCCGGTCCGCGAATTGGCCGAGGCGTTTGGGGTAAGCCCAGCGACAATATCGGGGGCGTGGAAACAGCTTCGCGCCTTTCGCATGGTCAGCGGCGGCGGCCGAACGGGAACATGGGTCCGTGGCGACCAGACTGCAATGCGTCCTTCACGGTACGAGGACTTCGCGAACTACGGTGAGAATGTTCTTGCGGATTTGCGGTTTGTTACTCCCGATCCAGCTCTGCTTCCTGATCCACAGAAGGCGTTAAAGCAGGCTCATCTAGCCAAGAACCTTCACAGCTACGTCCGCGAAACGATCGCGCAGGAACTCAAGGACGTCGTGACAAAGGACTGGCCATACAAAAAATGTGCATTTACAGCGGTGAATGGCGGCTACGACGGGCTCTATACCGCGCTGCAAATGGTTGTCGCCCCCGGCGCAACCGTCGCCATTGAAGACCCAACAACGCTACGCGTCTTCGACATTCTCGAAAAACTTGGTGCTCGCACTATCGGCGTGGAATGCGACTCACAGGGCCCGATTCCCGAATCGTTGGCCAGCGCCCTGGAACACCGTCCGGCGGCATTCGTGTATCAACCCGGATCGCACTCTTTGACCGGGATGCGCGTCAGTCCCACGCGCCTGAATCAAATGCGCAAGCTTCTCTCTAGTACTACGACGGCGCTGATCGAGATGGATGGGATGGCTGGCCTGGCAAACGCCCGTCCGTTGAGCCTCGGTACCGCCTATCCCGAGCGCACAGTGCACATCCGCACTTTTTCAAAATCGCTTGGAACCGACTTCCGGCTCGCCGTGCTATCGAGTTCCGAGAAACTTGCCGATCAGATCCAGGCGAACAGAAACTTTCGCGAAGGTTGGACGAGCCGATTCCTGCAACGCGCCGCCGCAACGCTCCTCACCGATCCTGAATCGCTACGTCAGGTTGCTCACGCCCGAAAAATTTATGCGCAGAGGCGCGATGCATTGGTCGAAGCGCTCGCTGAACGCGGCATCAAAGTAAGCGGAGAAGACGCATTGTGCATATGGCTGCCTGTCGCCGACCAACAATATGCCCTGGTGACATTAGCCGCGCGAGGGATTGCCGTTCAGCCGGGTTCGCGTTTTCAAGTCACGCCGCGGGCGCACATCCGCGTTGCGACAAGCATCGAAGTCGGCCAGATCGAGACGATTGCCGATGCCCTTGCGCAAGCGGCAGCAACGTCCGACCGCGTAACTTCCAGGGCGTGATGGTCGGTCACGGACACTCGTGCCCCCCGGGATTGCTCCCGGAATCCGATGACCTTGGCTAAAGCAGATCGCTGAATTGACTTTGAGTTTCCATGCTTTGTAGCGACGCGAAGAACATCGCAAGAGGCGTTTGCATACGGTTCCTGGCACGCGCCTCTGCATCCTGGAGTTTCGCAAGGATATCGGCCCAACTTGCTGGATCTCCGGGAGAGCCCCGAGGAACGTCGCGCGTCGCCGTAAAACGAGTTCCGTCCGTCAAGACCACCTCTACCAAACCTCTTTCTTCCTCGCCGGCCCAGGTTTTCATGTGGACCTTTGGCATGAGAAGGGCAATATCTTCTTGGCTGAGCGCGGCCGTATCGAAATCGTCCAGCGTTATCTTGCCGCGTGCCAAGGCGACAGCAACCGTGAAGTTCATACTAAACTTGGCCTCAATGCCTGTCTTTGGATTGGGAAATCGCAAATAGTCTGTGCATTCGTTTCGCACGAAACATGAGACATGAGCGATCTTCTGAATATCGAACGAATGGCGTTTAGAGATTTCGATTGCAGCGTCAATCGAAAGGTGAGTGCAACTGCAACAGGGATAGAGTTTCACTGCTAGCCCAGGGGTGAGTAGTTCCCATTCTTCGCCAAGCGCTGGCAACTCTATCCGATGTTTTGACCGGTCAGTAAGCGCGTCCAAAAAACCATGTGGAGCTTCCAGGATGTGAGTGCCTGCCGTGAATCCTCGCTCGGCGAGCGCCGCCGCGAGGTACCCCGCCTGCGCGGCGCGACCACAATGAAGAGTCTTGGTCATGGTGCCCGTGTTGCCAAGCACCCCCCCGGCAAAAGAACATCCGATTGCAAACGCTCGCTCCGTCTGACTCTCGTCCAGGCCACGCAAAGCGGCGGCGGCTGCCGTAGCGCCCAGTGCGCCGAGGGTTGACATCGTATGCCAGCCTCGCCGCGTATGTGCTGCGCCGAGAGCACTGCCTAGCTTGCACGCAACCTCAACGCCTACAGCGTATGCGCGAATCACATCCAGGCCGCTTGCGTTCGTCATGCATGCGGTCGGCAAGAGCGCACTTAGAATCGGCGCGCTCGGATGACCGTTCATCGATTGTTCGCTGGTGTCATCAAAATCGTCCGCGTGAGCGCATATGCCAGTAAGCATTGCTGCTAGCGACGGATCATCCCAATGCCCAAGCCCCGGAACGATTACCCGAGCCTTGTGGTTGGATGGCGCCGAAATCTCCATGAATATAGAGGCAGCATGCGTTGACGACCCGGCCAGGATGCACGCCAACGTGTCGGCTATGTGCAGCTTCGCCCGCTCCACAACGGTCAAAGGTAACGTGCGCTGATTTGAGACAAACTCAGCTATCTGACGTGTGGCAGACATATCCGGCATTCTTTGCGTTACCTCCATTACGGCTGCCCTGGTTTATCACGCATGCCTGGCCGCTGCCATCTGGCTTCGTTAAAGGTCTTATGCGACACGCTTCAAAAATGACACCGTACGCGCGTTATTTGATTGAGAGAAGATCTGGTCAGGCGAACCGTCTTCAATGATCACGCCCTTATCCATAACAATCACACGATCGGCAACTTCTCGGGCGAACCCCATTTCGTGCGTCACGACGATCATGGTCATTCCGCTCCTCGCCAGTTCTTTCATGACCGACAAGACCTCCCCGACCATCTCAGGGTCAAGTGCGCTTGTGGGCTCGTCAAACAGAACAATATTGGGCTTCATTGCGAGGACACGCGCAATGGCGACTCGTTGCTGCTGCCCACCGGATAGCTGAGCAGGATACTGATCTCGCTTGTCCGCCAGACCAACACGCTCAAGAAGAGCCATGGCTTCCCGGGTGGCTTTCTGCTTCGTCAACTTCAAAACATGCACAGGAGCTTCAATGACGTTTTGAAGCGCGGTGAGATGCGGAAAAAGATTAAAGCGTTGAAAGACCATGCCCACACTTCGACGTGTCGCCGTTTTCTCTTTTTCACTTAGGCTTATTTTTTTACCGCCCACCGTTTTGCCGCTGACAAGAGCGCCGTTGACGAAGATATCTCCGGTCTGGATTTCTTCAAGAAGGTTGATACAGCGGATGAGTGTGGTCTTGCCTGATCCAGATGGGCCGATAACAACGACCGTCTCCTGGCTTTCTACTCTCAAAGAGACGTGCTCGAATACCGTCAGGTTTCCGAATGATTTGCTCACGTCGCGGAGTTCAACGGCGGGTGTTGCCAGTCCTTCGGCCATGTCAGATCTCCATTCCTGAAAGTGCGGCAGTTTTTGTGTCCAGCATCTTGGCGCTCGTGCACTGACTTAAGGAAAGCCGATTTTCAACCCACCGCTGGAACACCATCCACGCTCCGCTTAGCAACAGGTAGTAAACCGAAATTGCGCCATAAGCCTCGAAGGTCTTGAAGTTCCCGGACCGCAGGCTGTCGGCAACATGCACGAGTTCAGGAACAGCGATGACGCTCAAGAACGCCGTGGTCTTGAACATCAAATTGCATTGGTTACCCAGCGACGGAAGAATGGTTCGAAATGCCTGGGGAAGGATTATTCTACGCATGGCCAAAGCGCCTGACATGCCAAGCGCCTGCGCCGCTTCCTTTTGGCCTTGGTCGACTGATCTGATCCCGGCCCTTGTGATTTCGCTCATATATGCCGCTTCGTGCAAACTGAACGCTAGAATCCCGGCAACTATGCTGCCGCTGATCGAAAACTGCAGCGTGTGGATTGTCGAAGGGAAGAGATCGACGCCAAACAACGATGGCAACCCGAAATAAATGAGGAACATCTGAACCAGAACGGGCGTTCCACGAAAAAACCAAACGTAGAAACGATTAAGTCCTTTCAATGCTCCAAGACGGCTGTTCCCGAACAACGCCAGTACCAGTCCGATCAATACACCTACGGTCATTGACGTGAGGGTTACCGAAATCGTAATCCAGACTGCGTAGAGCAATTGTGGCGGCGGCGAAAACACCAGCTCAAGAAAGTAGTGCAGATCAAAGTTCAAGGATGCTCTCCCGGCGCTGTTTTTCCGCTCTTACCAAGATCTCGCATGTCATATCAACCCGAAGCCCTTTGAGTAATGCTTTTCCAGCGCTTCCTGTATATATCCCCAGGCGGTCGTCAGCGCGAGGTAATAAACAGAGACGCCCAAGTAGACCTCGAGAGTCTTGTAATTAACGGATTGGACGGCATCGGCAATGAAGAGCATTTCGGGAACTGCGATCAGATACAACAGAGAGGTCGCCTTCAACATTCCGTTGATCTGATTTCCAAGCGGGGGCAACATGATCCGAACCGCCTGCGGCAAGATTATTCGTCTCATGACCAGTCCCGGCGTCATCCCAAGCGCTCTGCCCGCTTCCCACTGACCGCTTTCAACGGAGGCAATCGCGGCTCTGGCGATCTCGCTGAAATAAGCAGCTTCGTGTAAAGCAAACGCCGTGACTCCGGCCACGACCGCACCCCCAACTGAAATGAAGCCGAAGAGCTGAACGCTTTGAGGGAACAGATCGACATTGATCAAGTATGGAAGGCCAAAATAAATAATGATTACCTGCACCAACAAAGGCGTACCGCGAAAAATAAAAATATATACGGTGTTGACCCACCGGATCGCACGCCACGGTGACACACCGCAGATTGAAAGAAATAGTCCTGCCAGCACGCCGAACGCCATGGACACGAACGTTGTCAAAACGGTTGTCATCAACCCTCGTAAGAGCGCGAGCGGAGGATGAAAAACGAAGCCGAAAAAATAGCCTGCGTCGAAGTGCATTTCGGAGGTCTCTTCGCTCTAGAGTGGTTCTATTAACGTCGCAACCCAACCTGATATTAACGATACTTCTGTATCGAACAACGCACGGACCAAGTTGAGCTTACACGGCGGCCCCGCAGATATTGCGAATCAGGAACAGGGTTTTTCGTCGCGGCACAGCGTTATGAAACCGTCCATGCCCCATTTCTTGCTCGACTGCTGAACATAGCCGCTGTCAAAAAGGGAGATATAGGCTTTCCGCACGGCGTCTTCTATTTGCGGATCATCCTTGCGCATGACAATGCCAATTGTCAGCGGCTCAACGGGCAATCCCCCAACCTGGAAACGGCCATTACTCAGGTGTTCCCAGTAGCCAATAGTCATTGCATCGCCAACGAAAGCGTCGACGCGTCCAAGTTGCAACTGATGGAACACCGTCGTGTTCTGCGGATATGACTGGATTTCAATCGGGCTTTTTCCTTCGGATACCGCTTTGGCGCTTGCTGCTTTCAAAAGTCGCTCGGTCGTGCTCGACACGAGGACGGCCCCGCGGTGTCCGGCCAAATCGTCAAAGGTTTTGAGATTAAGGGGATTGCCCTTGGGAACCATCAAACCCAAGCGCATGGTCATGTAGGTAACGAAGTTATAGCGAGCGACACGAGCAGGGCTTTTCGAGCTGCTCGACATGACCGCGTCGCACTTCCCTGAATCCAGGGCAGCGAAAATGTCGGCAAAGGGATAGTTGATCACCTCTGTCTTCACGCCCATCACCGGACCGATTGCAGACATGATATCTACATTGAACCCCTTCGGCGTTGAACCGTCCTCAGCCAAAAAGCCGGCCGGAGGATCGCCCAGTTCAGTGCACATGACGATCTTCCCCGCCTTTGCGACTTTTGCCGGCGGTACGACAGTTTTTGCGAAGGTAGTCGGAAGCTTGATTTCATAAGCGGTTCCCGCCGCTTCAGCATGAGCAGTTACGGCGATGCTGGACAAAACGGCGAAGCACACGCTGGCAAAGATCTCGTTGAAGCGAACAATCATGGCGTTTCCCTTTCGTTGGATCGTGTAATCCCGACTTGCCTGAGACTTTTCGAGTCCCATGCCGGGGGCATCCTTACATCAGCCGGACTGGCTACATCCGTATTCAGGCCAACACGGTATTAAGCCAACTAGCGCCCGCTTGGCGCATGCATGCTCTCGCCGACAGCTTGACGGGTCCCGCCTGGCGTCCCTTCTTACTCAACCGCCTATGCAACCATTGCGCGAAGCAGCAGCACTCGCTTTGCAACTACATTGAACAAAGCATATGTTTATCAAAAAAAATGTACAATTGCTTTTTCGTTATTGAACATTGAGGCGAAAATGGATGTCGACTATCTTGTCGAAAAGATCAAGTCACGCACGATGCGGGGGATCGCGGTGGAGGTTGCCGACCTGATTTGCAATGGCAAGATTCCAATCGGCACTCAATTACCTCCCGTTCGTGATCTTGCCGATGCGTTCGGCGTGAGTCCCGCCACTATTTCCGGAGCCTGGAAGCAGTTGCGCTCATTCCGGATGGTGGGCGGGAGCGGCCGCACGGGAACGTGGGTGCGCGGAGATCAGACAACACTTCGGCCGGTGCGCTACGAGGATTTCGCGAATTATGGGGAGAACGTAGTAGCTGACCTCCGATTTGCGTCGCCCGATCCCACGCTACTGCCTGACCTGAATCGTGCGCTCAGCCAAGCCCACTTGGTGCGGAATCTGCACAGCTACTTTCGCGAGTCGATAACGAGCGAATTGAAGAACGCGGTGGCACCAGACTGGCCATACAAGACATGCGTCTTTACGGCAACGAACGGCGGATACGATGCGCTTCACACCGCACTTCAGATAATGGTCATGCCCGGATCGGTTGTAGCTATTGAAGACCCAACGACCTTGCGCTTGTTCGACATCCTGGAGAAGCTAGGTGCGCGCACGATCGGCGTCGATTGCGATTCGGAAGGTCCCCTACCTGATTCGCTGGCGGCCGCCCTGGAGCAGCAGCCGGTCGCCTTCGTCTATCAGCCTGGATCGCATTCACTCACCGGTACACGCGTCAGCCCGGAACGGTTAAGTCAGTTAGGCAAATTGTTTGCTGAAAATGGAGCGATGATTGTGGAGCTCGACGGCTTGGCGGGGCTAGCGGGCGCGCCCTCCCTGTCGCTTGGCACAGTTCATCCGCAGCGTACTGTTTATATCCGCACGTTTTCAAAGGCGCTCGGAACTGACTTTCGGTTAGCTGTGGTATCGAGTTCAGAGAAATTTGCAGAACAGGTTCAAGCGCTTCGAAATTTTCGCGAAGGCTGGACCAGTCGACTTTTGCAGTGCGCCGCCGCGATACTTCTTACCGATCCCGAGTCACTGCATCAAATTGCCTGCGCTCGGGAGACCTACGCGGCAAGACTCGCGCGCTTGACCGACGCGCTTACTGAGCGCGGCCTGCCGACGCCTGGAAAGGGCGTGTTGTCTGTCTGGTTACCGGTACGTGATCAACAATACGCGCTCGTGACCCTCGCTGCTCGTGGCATTGCGGTACAGCCAGGATCGCGGTTTCAAGTAACGCATCGGCCGCATATTCGAGTCGGTACGGGGATTGACGAAGATCAGGTTGAGTTGATTGCAGACGCATTAGTCCAAGCTGCGGGATCGTCGGAAGATTAGCACTTCCCTTCACCTTGAGGCGCTTGACACGCACTGCATCCACCAGATCTTCCAGTGGATGCAATACGCTGCACAATCATTCGAGACTGGCGTGTCTGCGGCGTCGATTGACACGGCGCCGCAAACCTGCAAACCGGTAAGACACGATCGTTTGCCCAATATGAACTATTCAGGAATCCAGCGGCCCGGGCGTTCCTGCCCATCTTTACTACGGTTATAGAACATGCCGAGATACCAAGGGAACATCTGATACGACCATGCACACAGCCGATTGCCGTACTTCAGGAACGCACGCAGGATCTGCTGAATCTCCTCCTTCGATTCCGCGTTCGCAACGGCTCCCCGCACCTCTGCAGCGAAGGCTTCGAGCTTCTTGAAGCCGACCACCGACAGATAGTCCGAGTAAGGGACGTCAAGCTCATTCAGCACTTGACTGAGTTGCTTTGGTTCCAGCTTTCCTGCCAGCGTCAAAATTGGGTAAATGGTGTACATGACGTAGTCACGCAGCATTCCGTTAGCGAAATCCCATGCGCTGAAATACTGACCATAGGTCCCGGCGTCAACCACTTCGCCCAGGCGCAGCGCCCGGATTTCATCCGGTTCCACCAATTGGATGCGATCAGCTTCGTCGAGAAGTTTCTTCGCGACGGCCGGGAGGTTTTCCGGCACAGCCGGACGACCCGGGTGGCCCTGGCCTTCGTGAGGGGTGACTTCGAGGAAGATCACGTCTTTTTCAAAGAAAAGGTTGTTCCATACAGCCTTGCCGACTGCCGGAAGCAGATGGCAGAATTCTGGAAGCACCTGACCCAGCACCGGCTGGGCAAGCGGTTCCGTGCCCTTCCCGTACTGTACAGACATCTTGTTGCCCGTTGACTGCGAATAGCGCAAGCGGCCAATCGGACACTCGGTAATGAGTTGACGATGATGCACTGGCGCGCTGCTGACGACCGGAGTCCACGCGTACATCGACGCGCCGGATACAACTGGATGAGCCTGCGTGACCTTGAATGGCAATTGTGACCAAAACTCTTCACACAACTCAGGATTGCGCTCGTCATTCAGTTCGGCAACGACCTTTACGTTCAGTTGAGGCCAGGCAATATCGATCAAACGTCCCATTTAAAACCTCTTTAAAAAAAACATTAAATTACTCAACCAGCACAGCCGTTTTCCATGGCCATGCGCTTTGTCCATCTTCACCACATCTGCGGTAAAAATGGCAAATCAAATACGAGATGCACGTGATTGGGCATGCCGCTTCATTGCTAACACCCAGCCCCGAACGTTCAAACAGGACCGTTATTCACATGGGTGGGCTGTACTGCAGAGTCCCACCCCATCGGCAATGCCCCACGTTTTCGCGATCTTGAGCATCTGACCGTTCGCGTTCATGCGATCTATTGCAGCCTGAACAGTCTGCCTCAGCTCTTCGTTGCCCTTCTGGAGTGCGATTGCCCACGTGACGGGCGGCACTGGCACACCACCTATTTCGAATTTTCCGCGGCCCCGCGACTTGTAGAAGTTGATGTTCAACGTGTCGCTGGAGAAAGCATCCACACGGCCTAGCGTCAGATCCTGGAAAGCGTCGACGTTGGTACCCAATTCGACAATTTCCATCGGCGGTTTTCCAGCACCGATCAGCTTTTCGTTCATTGCATGAAGTACTTTCGAGTTACGGCTACCAAGCAATACGGCAACGCGTTGACCGGTCAGATCTTCGTAGCGCGTCAGATGCTTTGGATTACCCTTTGGAACCAGCAGGCCTGAAGCCACGCTCCAATAGTCGATCAATTCGTAGCGCTTCGCCCTGTCCGCTGTCTTGCCCAAGCTCGCCATGACCATGTCGCACTTGCCGGTATCAAGCGCTCCGAAAATTCCTGAGAACTGGAAATTGCTTATCTCTGTCTTCACGCCAAGTTCGCGTCCGATTCCGTTCATGACGTCCACCTCTGCGCCCGACGGAGTAAATCCATCGTCGGCAATTCCATCAGCGGGCGGGTTTGAAAGATCGGAACAAAACCGAAGGATGTGCGTGGCCTGAATATCCGCGGGAACTTTGATGGTTTGAGCAAACAGTGCGGGGGAGAAAGCCACTAACAATGTAGAAAGCAAAGCTGTCAGAACGTTAAACACGTGACGAAGAGAACTGCTTGTAGACCGACGCATGGCGATATCCATAGGTTTTATATGAGCAATAAAAACGGCCGACGCGAATTGCGCCTTGATATCTGACACAAGGCGAGGATATATAGCGATTACATGCTTGAAACAGGCTTCCGCACGGACCACAAAGTAGTCGATAAATCGCCCATGACCCACATGTTCACTTCATCAGTAATCCTATATAGATTGCAACTTCGACTGCCGTAGCGATGTGTTGATGTCGATTCAGATTTCCGGACGCTAGGTGAAAGTGACTGACATCACGCATCCATGACGTCAGAATATGCATGACAAAAAAAATGTACAATATCTATTATGTTATTGAACATAAACAACAATTCTCGATTTTCCTTCTTGAGAAGCGGCGGGAAAAACGACCAAAGATCTACCGGCGCAAAGAATTGACCGGGCAAAAGACGCTAGCTTGTGAGAAAGGCGGTTTGGGAGAGTTCGAGTGCGCTGCTTAGGAAGGGCTTGATCAGTGGCACGGTTCGATATTCGTGACTTGATCTCGGAGCCCGTTCCACTACTGGAAACCGGTGCATTTTAAACATGGTTAAATCCACCGACCTGGCTTTAACCAGGCAGACCGAGGAGCGTGCATCGAGCGTATCGCATCACGCTTTAACACCGCCCCATACAACCGGGAATGCGTCGCAATCCAGCACAGCGCCATGCGCCGGCGCACCAACCTCAGGCAGCGGAGGGGATAATTTCCCTTTGCGTATATTCATGCGTGCGTCATCGCCGGTCCAACGCGTGGTCAACACTCGCCGCGCGGTGTCATATGGGTTCCCCGGTGCGCCGTGCAGCGTCAAACCATGAAATACCAATGCGTCACCGGGCATTACCGCCCAAGCAACAATGTTATGCGCTGCTCGGTCCGCTTCGATATCCGGCAACAACTCCCAGGACGGGTCATCACCTTCACGCAGGCTTCCGTCGATAAAGCGCTGCGGTCTATACCAACGATTGTCGCTATGTGACCCTGCTACGAATTCGAGTACCGCGTCGCGAGGCACCGGATCGACCGGCATCCAGATAGTGCAGAATTGCCAGCCATCGACAGGGCTATACGGTTGATCCTGATGCCATTGAGTCGCTTTGCTAGTACCCCCTCTCTTGACCAGCGTGTGGTCGTGAAGAAAGTTGATCTTGCTGGAACGCAGCAGTTGGGCGGCAAGCAGTCGCGCTGGCGAGTGACGTGCGAACTCCTCGAATTCGGGGATTCTTTGCCAGTTGTTGGCGTCCTGAAAAAACTGTTTTTTGTCACCGTCCGCGTAATTGGCGAAAGGGCCGGGCTCCGCCAGATTGCGTGCGATACCTCGCTCGACCAGTCCAACCCAATCAGGGCTGAAGACGTTACGCAGGCAAACAACGCCGTCCTTGCGGAACGTATCCATCTGTTCGACATTCAACGTGAGTGACATGACTGGTCCTGATCAAAAATTGGTGGGCTACGGCACCCGCCTTGGATACGCCCAACGAGTGTGCGACTGACGGCGGCGTTGCGTCGTCCCGGCGTGACGCGTCATTGCCAACATTTGATCTCATAGATTCAGGCATGGAGCCTCATCTCCCACGTGATCGGGAACGAACTCTATGGACAGGCTTGGACACACTCGCGGGCGACAGTTCTCTACTAAAAGTAATCTTATGTTCATTTTTTCATTTGTTCAATGATTTATATGTTATTGAACATAAACTCGGCTCCTCTAGCTGCGGGGTCGTGCTCGAAGATGCGTCCTTTTCCCAATAGGCAACGAGACGCATTGGGGCGGACATTGCGCGCTTGGCGATTGAGAACAATATGAGTGTGAGGGCACGACTTGTAGAGATCGTGTGCAGAGATCCCGACAAAAGCCTGCGACATCTTCGTTGGAACAACCATGCCCGAAGACCGGCGTTGCGCCGTGCAACTTGAAGTGGGCATCGCTACAGTGGTTGGCTTGCTTCCAGAGCAGATCACTCTCACCGTCAACACAGTGGAACAGACTGAAGTTGACATGAATTTTGGCGCGTATGAGCGGTTGCTTTCCCAGAAAATCGGATCAGTGCCGCCGACTCAATAATCTAAACGGCAACAACAAATCGCTGTCCTTTTCAGCGCGTTTACGGCCGTCAACACACGAGGCTAAGTGCGACTCTGCTGGTATCGATGGGGTTTGATCGGCACCTTTGCGGTGAAGATCGTTCCGGACTGGTCGGACGACGACACATTCAACGTTCCGTGGTGGGACTTCACGATTTCCCTGCAAATAAAGAGACCCAGTCCGAGGCCGCCTCCTGGCTTGCTGTTCTTTGGGCGCCAGTACGGTTCAAACAACTTTGCCATCGACTCCGGCGTGATCGCGTTGCCGCCGTTATGCACACTCAATTCCAATATCTCATTTGCAAGATTTGCTTTAACCGTTATCGGCTGATCCGGCGACCCGTGGAAGACCGCGTTCGAAAGCAAGTTGGCCAGTAGTTGCTGAAGGCGGGTCGTGTCGCAATACGCCACATGGTCGACCGAAATATCGGCGACAATCGAGCAGTCGGCGTGGGCGATCTTTATCTCATTGACGACCTCGTGCAAAGCGGTTCCGAGTTCAGGCTCGGGTGCAATATCTGCCTCGATGCCAGCACCCAACCTTCCTCTCGCGAAATCCATGACATCGTTGATCAGTGCGCTCATTCGGCGCGCGGCCACAAGTAATCTTGCTCCCATGCTCACCAGGTCGGCGTCTGCTTGTCGAAGAGTCAATAGTTCCCCTGTTGCGCTCACCACCGCCAAGGGCGAACGCAGATCATGACTAAGTACTGCAATGAATTGCTCTCGCAGGTGTCCGTCCTCTTGTTGGCGCTCGGCTAAGCGCGTCGCAATTTCTCGTCGACCTTCGTTCTCGATCTGCAGAGCGATCACTTCAGCGAACGCCTCAACCATTTTCGTCATCCGTTCGTCAGAGGGCTGGGAAGGCTTTACATCCACTGCGCATAGGTTCCCGAAGTATTCACCCGTCGACAGGATGATCGGCACCGAAATATAGCTTTCGAGACCGTAGATCCGCGCTGCACGATGGTGCGCGTACATTGGATCGTGGCTGAAACGGTCGATGACAATCGGCTCGCGTTTATTGCGCGACTCGTGGCAGATCGTTGCCCGCACTTCCAACTGTCCGCCCGCCTGTAGCCCAAAACCAAGTTCGTCATGTACCACGCACGCAGTCCACGTCGAATCCGTTACGCGCGCTACGGCGGCGAACCCCATTCCTGTGTTTTTACAGATCACCCGAAGAATCGCTGGGATTGAGCTAATTGCGCCCACCATCGCAACGTCTCGCGCGATCGCTGCGGTCATACCTGGATTTTTTTGTGAATCACTCATATGGACGATGAAAGAGGGCTAGCACTCATTTTGGGACAATATCCTGAGCTTGGTGAAGAACGGGTCTCACGATTGCTTTGAAATGTCTCATGTGAGCGCGTATCCGTGACGAAACAACTGGTGGAGTTGAAGAATGACCTGGCAATCAGCGCGCGCAAGACTTTGGACAGGACGGAAAGTTACGTCGGGTGTAGACCGCTTTCGCGTTCTTGTCGTGGACGATAACCAGGACGCTGCCGATGCACTGGCCATGTATTTGGAGTTTGAAAATCTCGAACTACGGACAGCATACGGTGGAAAGCAGGCTGTTGATGTTGCGATTGCATGGACTCCACATGTGGTTGTCATGGACATCTCAATGCCGGAATGTAACGGTTACGAGGCCGCGAAGTTGATTCGCGCCCACGCTCACACGAGCCATGTAGCGATGATTGCCTTTACGGCATTTGACGAGCACGAGGTACGCCGGCATCTAACGGATCACGAGTTCGACGCCTATTGCCAAAAAGGGGAGCCACCCAGCCGGTTGGTAGCGCTCTTGGCACGGCTGACGGAAAAATGATCCGCATTAGCGCGTGCCACCTGCCAAGGGCTGACAGATTCGTGCAAAAGTGCATTGTAAACCCCGAAATTTTTTGCTGTATTGACGGGTAGGACAAGGCGCTCACCGGATGCCACGATGGGTTGCAGTCGCAGGTCGCTCCGTTTTTAGCGTTTGAAGCCGGACCGGTCCCGCCATTGCTCTTATAAACCCGAACATCGGCTCCGTGCAAAAGCGGGCGACGTATTAACCCGTTTTAGTAGGAATCCAAAATGCCTCACTCGATGATGCGATTCGCGCGCAACTGGACCGACCGACGCGTGCGACTTAATGGCAACAAGTTACGGCTTTTATCGCCACCACGATGAACGGGGTGACGAGGTCGCGCCTCGTCCGAGCGTATTGCAGACGCTCGAAGCGCGCAGACGGCGAAAGGCAGCGCGACCAACACATAGATCGGAATGGTGAGCAGGAGGCCGATCGCAGGAAGCAGCAGCGGACTCGAGACGAACGGACAGATCGCACCGGACCATGCCTTTTTCAGGGGCATGCGATGCACCAATGGCATGCACACTCCATTGCCACACAGCGCGTGCGCATTCTTTTTTGACGCGGTGCAACGCGTTTTTTTGATTGTGCATTATGTGTTGTGCATCGCATCCGGCCACCGACACACTGTACGACCTCACGAGGACGAACATGAAGGGATCGACATCATCCGCAAGCACGGCGCTCGCGGACCCGCTGCATGTGCGGCAGCTCAGTCACGCGTTCGAGATGCCCGACGGCGCGAGCGTCAGCATCTTCGAGCAGCTCGATTTTTCGGTCAGGCACGGCGAGATCGTCTCGATCGTCGGACGCAGCGGCGCAGGCAAGAGCACGTTGTTCAATCTGATCTCGGGGCTGCTCACGCCGCAATCCGGCGATATCGGCATCGGCGGACGCGCGGATGGCGCGCTGGGCCGAATCGCTTATATGTTGCAGAAAGATTTGATGATGCCGTGGCGCACCGTGCTGCAGAACGCGCTGCTCGGCGTCGAACTGCATCGCAAAGTGCGCGCCGACGATATCGCCCGCGCAAGAGACATGCTCTCGCGCTACGGTCTCGGCGCGGTCGCCGATGCGTATCCGCACTCGCTCTCCGGCGGCATGCGCCAGCGTGTGGCGTTGACGCGCACGCTGCTCGTCGATCCCACGGTCGTGCTGCTCGACGAACCTTTCTCCGCGCTCGATTACGAAACACGTCTTGCGCTGGAAGACGACATCATCACGCTGCGCGAGCGAAGCGGCACGAGCGTGGTGCTCGTCACGCACGACATCGAAGAAGCCATTGCGATGAGCGACCGCGTCATTCTTTTGGGCGGCCGGCCCGCGACCATTCAGGACGAAATCGATATCGTGCTGACGACGCATGGCCCGCGCACCGCCGTATCCGCGCGTGAGGCCCCCGAATTCCGCTCGTTCCATGCGCGCGTATGGAACGGTTTGCGTGGACACACCGCATCCGCGAACACCGAACGCAGCGGGCAGCAACGCGCGCTCGCAGGAGCCGATCATGAGTGAAGCCGTTCTGCAACCCCCCGTCACGGGCAAGCGGAAATCCGCACGACGCCAATCCGCGCGGCTCGGCACGACGAGCGCCGTGATCGGCCTCGTCGTTGCGCTGGTCGTCGCGTGGCAGTTCGCCGTAAGCGCCGGGTGGATCAACGGCAAGCTGCTCGGCTCGCCCATGGGGATCTATGACGCCACCGTGATCGGACTGAAGCAGGGCACGCTCGCGACGGACACATGGGTCACGCTGTACGAGACGCTCGCGGGTTTGGCGATCGGCAGCGCACTCGGTGTCGGCCTTGGCTTGCTGCTGTGGTTTTTGCCCGCTATTTCAGGGGCTGCGGAAGGGCTGTCGGTCATTCTCAACAGCATTCCGAAGATTGCGCTGGGACCGCTCATCGTCATCTGGTTCGGCTCCGATGCAACATCGAAAATATGGCTCGCGGGCATTTCCACCTTCGCCGTCGCGATGATCTCTTCGTGCGCGGCAGCGCGCGAAGTCGATCGCGACTTGCTCAACCTCTTCAAGTCGTTTCACGCGAAGCCCTCGATGATCTTCACGAAGCTGATCCTGCCGAGCGCCTTGCCGTGGATCTTCTCGACGCTGCGCGTGAACATCGGCTTCGCGCTGATCGGCGCGGTGGTCGGCGAATACATCGCATCGCAGGCGGGGCTCGGACACGCGGTCTTCGTCGCGGGGTCGCTCTTCGATCTCAACACCGTGTGGCTTGGCATCATCGTGCTCACACTGATGGCATCGGTTCTTAGCTGGATCGTTCAACTCGCGGAAGCGAAGATCATTTCATGGAAGAAAAAATGAAAAAGACACACGCTTGGTTCTCAGGACTCGCCACGGCCTGCATGATCGCTTTCGGCGCAGGGCCCGCGCATGCGCAGTCGGGCGAGCCGGTCGTCATCTATCAGGCATTCCAGTCGATTCAATATCTTCCGCTCTATGTCGCGATCGACAAGGGCCTCTTCGCGAAGAACGGTCTCGCCGTGCAGAAGGTCACCGCAGGCAGCGGCGCGGCGGGCGTGGCCGCGGTCATCGGCGGGCACGCGGACTTCTCGCTGCAGGATCCCATGACCGCGATGCTCGCCAATCTCAAGGGCGCATCGCTCGTGAACGTGGCGAACGTCGTCGCGGGCGTGCCGGTCTGGGTCATCACACCGAAGGACTCGAAGGTCAAAACCGTGGGCGACCTCGCGGGCACGAGCGTGGCGACGGCGCTGCCGCCCTCCACGAGCACGTATCTGTTGCAACGCCTGATCGCCGAACAGAAGCTCGCGAACGTCAAGATGAACACGGTGCAGATCGGCACCGAACTCGCGCCGGTGAGCGCGGGCCGCTCGGACGCGGCCGCGCTCTACATGCCGCAGGTGGAAACGGGACTCGCGCAAGGCTATCGAATCGTCTATGCCTTCCCGAAGGCGTATCCCGGCGGCTATGCGTTCTCGACCATCGACACGCTGAGCTCGACCACCAAGGGCAAGCCGAAGATGGTCGCGGCCTTCGTGAAGTCCATCGGCGAAGCGGAGGCCATCATTCAAGGCTCGCACGGCACGGCGAAGGAAGTGGCGCGCGCGGAGTTTCCGTCGCTCGATCCGAAGATCGTCGATTCGGCGGTGCAGCGGCTGATCGATCAGAACATCTATGCGGCGACGCCCGATATCTCCGAACAGGCGTTTAGGAATGCGCTCGCGCTGCAGGAATCGATCGGCAACATCAAGCCGGGCGCGATCACTTACGCAAACGGCGTGGACAACTCGTTCGCTGCGGCCGTGAGCAAGACCAGCACCGCGAGCAAATGAACGATGAGCGGCCAACCGTGTTCATTGATTGCAACGATTCTCGCAAACCGGCACGACGAAGCAGCGGCGCGCGCCACGTTGCAAGAGGCGCAGGCACGCGCCGATACGCTCGAACCGTGGCTTCGCGCGTTCGTGCATCGGCCGGACGTGTATGCCGTGCGCGATGCGTGCACGCGTACCCTTGCGGGCGTACCCATCGGCGTAAAGGATCTCGTCGATACATGCGACATGCCGACCTGCTACGGCTCGGCCGCCTATGCGGGGCATCGCCCTGCGCGCGACGCCAGCATCGCTTCGTCGATACGCGCGCTCGGCGGTGTCGTGTTCGGCAAGACCGCGACGACCGAATTCGCGTGGCGCGATCCCGCAGCCACCGTCAACCCGTGGAACCGCGCGCATACGCCGGGCGGTTCGTCGAGCGGCTCGGCGGCAGCGGTCGCGGCGGGCATCGTGCCGCTCGCCATCGGCACGCAAACGGTCGGCTCGGTCGTGCGGCCCGCGGCCTATTGCGGCGTGGTCGGCTACAAACCTACGTATCGCAACATAGCGACGGAGGGCGTTCATCCGCTCGCGGCATCGCTCGATCATGTGGGCTTCTTTGCGCGCTCGGTGGAAGACATCGCGGTCGCTCACGCGCTGTTCGTCGAAGGCGCACACGATGTACTCGACGATGAAACATCCTGGCGCAAGCACTTTGGCGCAGCGCCAGAGATCAGGCTCGGCGTGATCCGCACGCCGTTCTGGGACGACCTCATCGCGCCGCATCAGCGCGACAATTTCGATGCTTCCCTGCAACGGCTGCGTGACGGCGGCGCGCAAATAGTCGAAGTCGAACTCGCAGCGGATCTGCGTGCGATGCGCGAAGCCACACTCACAATCCTTGCGGTCGAAGCCTATCGCGCAATCGGACACATCGGTGAGCGCGCGCCCGCGCTCGTTCGCGAGCAGATGCGCGCGTTGCTTGCGCAAGGCGCGGCCACGCCGCTTTCGACGTATCAGGACGCGTTGATGCTGCAGGCGACCGTGCGCGCGCAATCCGTAGCGCTTTTGCAAGGCTGCGATGCGCTGCTCACCGTTCCCGCAAGCGGCGAAGCGCCCGCAGGTCATGCCGATACGGGCGATGCGCGTTTCTGCGCACCTTGGAGCTTCGTCGGCGCGCCCGCGATGAACCTGCCTTCCGGCTGGAGCGAAGCGGGTTTGCCACTCGGCCTGCAAATCGTCGGTGCCATGCACGAAGACATGAAGCTGCTGCGCCTGGCGGCATCGATCCAAACAATGCTCGGGTTCGAAGCACGCACCGTACCCGCATAACAAGACACGGAGACCACCATGACGCAGCCGTTTCGCACCATTGCGCAGTATGTGCTGGGCACACTGCGCACCGAGATACTCGCGGGCGTCTACGAGCCGAATTCGAGGCTGCGCCAGGAGGAAATCGCGAAGCGCCTGAATGTCAGCACGACGCCCGTGCGTGAAGCGTTTCGCGATCTGCGCGCGGAAGGACTGGTCTCGATTGATCCGAACAAGGGCGTCATTACGCGCGCGCTCAGCGCCAGGGACGTGAGCGAGATTTATGAACTGCGCATGGTGCTTGAACCCATGCTTGCCGCGCGCGCGTGCCTGAATGCCAGCGATGCGGCGCTCGCGGCAGCCGAGCAGGTGCATGACTCGATGTGCGCCACCACGTCGTCGGAGCATTGGGCCATTCTCAACGAAGAGTTCCATCAATGCCTCATGTCCGGCGAACGCGGCACGCGGCTCTTCGACATGGTGAAAAGCCTGTCGCTCGTCGCGCGGCCCTATGTTTCGCTGGCCATGCATATAGACGATGCGATCATGAACAGCAACAATCGCGAACACGCCGGATTGCTCCACGCCTATCGCACGCGCAATGAACAGGCGGCGTTCGAAGAAACGCGCGCGCATCTGGAAAACACACGCGATGCGATCGTCAAGGGCGTGGAGCAGACGCTGCCCGCGCAAGCCGCATGACGAACCGGCTCGACAGTTAGACACATAGACATTCCATATGGCTCTGGACTCGCTCACGACACTTTCCGCCGTCGAAGCACGCAGGCTCATCCGCGCACACGAGCTGTCGCCGGTCGAACTGCTCGATGCGTGTATCGCGCGGATGGAAGCCATCGATCCTGCGATCAACGCACTCGCCGCACGCTGCTTCGAACGTGCGCGCATCGAAGCGCGCCGCGCCGAGGACATGGCGATGCGCGGCGGCGAGCTTGGGCTGCTGCACGGACTGCCGATCGGCGTGAAGGATCTCGAAGAGACCGCAGGCGTGCTGACCACGTATGGCTCCGCGCTCTTTCGCGACAACGTGCCCGCGCACGACAACGCGATGGTGGCGCGCATCCGCTCGGCAGGCGCGATCGTCACGGCGAAGACCAACACGCCTGAAATGGGCGCGGGCGCGAATACGCGCAACGTCGTGTGGGGCGCGACGGGCAATCCGTTTGCGCCGATGCTGAACGCAGGCGGTTCGTCCGGCGGGTCCGCGGCAGCGCTCGCCACCGACATGCTGCCGCTTTGCACCGGCTCCGACACTGGCGGATCGCTGCGCATTCCAGCCTCGCTATGCGGCGTCGTGGGGTTCCGGCCATCGCCGGGGCTCGTTCCGAGCGACCGGCGCGAGCTTGGCTGGTCGCCGCTCACGGTAAGCGGCCCCATGGCGCGCAACGTCGCGGATGTGCGCCTGTTGCTCGCCGCGCAGGCCGGATACGACGCGCGTGATCCGTTGAGCTATCGCGACGACATCGAGCCGTTGCGCGGCCATGCGCTGGACGCATCGACGCTTCGCATCGGCTATACGGACGACTTCGGCACCTGCGCGCTCGATCACGCAACGCGCGCGACGTTTCATGCAAAGGTCGAAGCCATCAGACGTCATGTGAAAGTATGCGAGCCGGTCGACATCGATCTGAACGGAATCGACCGATGCTTCGACGTCATTCGCGCGCAGCAGTTCGTCGCGCAGTTCCGCGAAACCTATGAGCGTGATCCCGCACTGCTGGGTCCGAACACGCGCGCGAACTACGAAATGGGCGCGTCGATGTCGCTCGCGGATGCGGTCTCGACACATGCCACGCAAACCGCGTTATATCGTCGCTTTCAGGAGCAGGCGCGACACTATGACGTCATCATGTCGCCAGTGGTGTGCATTACGGCGTTTCCGTGGCGGCAGTGGCATCTCGACGCGATCAACGGCCAGCCGCTCGATACTTACTATCGCTGGCTCGGCCTTACCTATGTGATGTCGATGATGACGAACCCGTCTATGTCTCTGCCATGCGGCGTCGATCATGCGGCCGTGCCTTTCGGCATTCAACTGGTCGGCGCGCTGCGCGGCGATGCGCGATTGCTCGACATCGCGGAGGCGCTCGAAACGGCCTTTGCGAGCGACGATGCTCTGGCGCGCCCTACGCCGGCCCTGCACGCGCTCGCAGAACCGTCGCATGAACTCAAGTCCATCGTGACGCATCCGCCGTCGATCGCCTGATCGCTTCCGCGGCGGCGAGTTGGCATCACATGCACCGGCTCAGTGACTGATCATCCAGGGCCGGCCGCCCTCGTTGCTCTTCAAGCCCTGTTCGATGCGACCGCCAGCTTCGGGTTCGAGCCGCGTCCGCAGCCGCATCCTGGACCGTGCCGATGCGGCGCATTCGATGCGCGCCCGTTGTGCTGATGCCCATTTCGGCAATGCCACAGAAGGAATAGGAACGGACCGCCGGATCTGGGTTGCCACGGTCGGTAGCCATTTGATGCCTGCAATTGCCGGCGATCTAGCCGCTAGGGCCGAGTGTCTGAAAGTGGCCGACTAATCCCATTAAACCGAGTCCCGCATATCATGCCAAGGATCTTTATTCTGTTGACATCGCAAAGTAGAAGAGGATTTCGTGCGAAGCTTTCTGCTGGGACGGCTGAACCTTGACATTGCGTGGTAACTGCTTCGCTCGAATCGGCTCAAAGCCTGCGCGTAGGTTTTACAACGGAAGGCTTTCGCCTGAAGGGATGACGTTGTTCGGCAAGCATCGGGACCACCGGACAGTGCCGGCAATGAATGAAAAGCGATTGGACCAACGGGTGACCGGCTGCTTGGAGCAAGGCGGGTCGCATCGATTGAAAGACATGAAACCGCGCGTATTGTAGTACGCAAATATGAATGCCCATGACGACGACCCAAACTTCCCCTCATACCGATGTCGCCATTGTCGGCGCCGGCATTCTCGGACTGGCGCACGCTTATGCGTTCGCGCGGCGCGGCTTGCGCGTGACTGTTTTCGAGCGTAGCGGCACGCCGCTCGGCGCGTCCATTCGCAACTTCGGCATGGTGCTGGTCACCGGCCAGCCGCCGGGCGCAATGCATGCGCTCGCGTTGGCATCGCGGGAAATATGGCTTGGCTGGGCGCGCGAAGCGGGACTGCACACGCGGCGTTCAGGCTCGCTGATGTTCGCCCGCAGCCCGGCCGAAGCCCGCGTCATGGAGGCGTTCACTGAAACGCGCGCCCGGGAATCGGGCTACGACGCCGCCATGTTGCCGCGCGCCGCGCTAAACGATCTCTACGATGGCCGCTTCCGCAAACACCATGCCGCCATGCACGGCCGCGCCGACCTGCAGGTCTTTTCACGCGAGGCGATACCGGCGTTGATCAGCTACTTGCGCCGCGCGCATGGCGTGGATTTTCGCTTTGGGACGCTGGTGCGGAAGATCGATGACGGGGTGATCGATACAACGGCTGGCGCGTGGCGTGCGGAACACGTGGTCGTGTGCGCGGGACATGATTATTTGTCGTTGCTTGCGCCCGCGCTTGCGGCAATCGACCCACGCGTGTGCCGTTTGCAGATGCTCCGCGTCAGGTTGGCGAAGCCTTTTGCCCTCGATCATTCCGTGCTGACGGGTCTGAGCTGCCTGCATTACGGCGCATTTTCGGATTTGCCCGAAGCCGCCGCGCTGCATGACGAAATCGCCACGCGAGAACCCGCGTTGCTCGAACATGGCATTCATTTGCTGGCAAGCCCGACTCCGGCAGGCGACCTGATTATTGGCGACTCGCACGATTACGCTGAAGATCCGTCGCCCTTCAACGCGGCATCTGTCGACGACATGCTGCTCGCGCTCGCGCAGGACACGCTTGGCGGCGAGCTTGAAGTTATAGAGCGATGGCAAGGCGTTTACGGCGCACGGACCCGCACGTCGGACGCGCCTTTTTCCGTGCTGCGCCCGGCGGCGAACATCACGGGCGTGTTCATGCACAGCGGCGTGGGAATGAGCATTGGGCCGGCATTGGGCGAACGTGTAGCGGCCCATCTGCTCGATGGCGCAGCGTTACCTAAGGTGTGACGCCGTGCCGCATGCTGGCGTTATTTGTCCATCAGCCACGATGGACAACCGGCAGCCACGAAGCGGTCACAACGACGACACTTAACCACCCGTACACGTGGAACTCGATAAATTCCGGAATTGATTGGACCAGTCACCGCTCATGGCAGCTTGCGCCGCCGCAAGCGACAAGTCCCCGGTACACACGCAGCGCTTCAGGAACACGGCCAGCCGCTCCTTGCGGCGCTGGCCCGCGCGGCCATCCCAGCGGCGAATATCCAGATTGGCTGTCGCCGTGGGGGAGCCGCCAAGCAATATCGGCATGCGGTGATCGAGTGCGTATTGCGACGCGGCAGCCGGGTCCACACGGCGTTGCTTGAGCAATTGTTCCTTTTGTCGCTGCAGGGTCTCGAACGGAGGCAGGACGTCGTCGGCGTAACCGGGACGGCAGATCGTGTCCACGATAGTCGACTGTGTCACGCGCGGATCCAGCAACCCGGGCTTCTGGGCGTAAGCAAGACTGCAGGCGGCAAGCAGGAACCACGCGGCGGCAAGCGCCAGGAGAGAACCATGCCGGTGATGCGAGGAAGGCCTTCTATTCATTCGGCAAGCGTGCCGCGCCAAAAACAGCGCGGCCAATGTCGGAGCGAGAGGAGGGCCTAATTAAAACACATGCGCGTCTCGATAACGGCAATGAACATTAATGGTGAACCCGGAGTCGGCAACAAATATAGACGTCAGCCGTCGTCCTGTGCCAGCGCGGCGTGTTGCGTCAGCGCCGTATCCAGCGCTGACGCTTCCTTGTTCAAGCGCGCGTAGGCATCGTTGATTGCGGTCAGGTCAGACGGATGCGCGCCGCGCTCAAGACACGCGCGCTGTAACGCAATGCAGGCGTCGGCGAAAGGCGTTGCGCCGATCACCAGCGCCGCGCCCTTCATGCGGTGCGCAAGCTCCTGCACCCGGCGAAAGTCGCTCGCAGCGAGGGCCGCGCGGGTTTCATCGAGATCGAGCAGGTTTGCCCATTTCAATGCATCGATGAGCGGCGCGGCCTGAGCGCCGTAGCTTTTCAGAAGGTCTGCATCGAAACGGGGCGCGGGCGTAGCGACGGCCAGCGCGGAATGGTTTTCGTGAGGCTGTGCCGGGACATACGGCGGTGGCATCACCGTTTGCCGGCCGATCGTATTCGATGGGAAAGCCCGCGCTGGACCATAGGCACGCCTTCGCGTGGCAGGCTTCAAAAGCCGGATCGGCGCATCCGATACCGGGAAAAACCTCGCATACGCGTGCGGCGACGCATGCTCCGCCGTTTCTGGCGCAGCGCCGGGCTCCTGCGCGGCGAGCACGAGCGCATGGCGCAGCGCGTCGAGTCCCAGCGGCTTGACGAGGCACTGCGTCATCCCCGCCGCGAGCGCAAGATCGACGGCCTCGCGCTGCGCGTTCGCCGTCACGCCCACAATGGGTATCCGCGCGACCGGCAAACCGGCGTGCATGCGTTCGAATCCGGCTTCGCGCTTGCGGATCGCGCGGGCGAGGTCCTCGCCGCTCATCACGGGCATCGAGCAGTCGGTCAGGATCAGGTCGAATGGCGAATCTTCGAACCGTTGCTGTTCCCATCGCGCCAAAGCAGTTGCGCCTTCGCTGGCCGTTTTGATCTCGCAGCCAAGGTTTTGTAGCTGGCTCGTGAGCAGGATGAGATTGGCCGGATGATCGTCGACGACCAGTACCCGCAGACCCGCGCGCACGGGAGTTTCAGTATCTTCGGAAGCGCTGGCCGGCTTATCGGCGGGCGGCACGGCGACCGGCAGGCTCACCTTGACCGTGAACCGGCTGCCCTGCCCCGGTGTGCTCTCCAACGTGACGGTGCCGTTCATCATGGTCATCAGCCGCCTGCAGATGCTGAGTCCCAGGCCGGTCCCGCCGAAGCGCCCAGGCCGCTCCTGACGCGCTTGCGTGAACGGCGCGAACAAGCGCGCCTGCTGATCCGCGGCAATCCCGAGACCGGTATCGGAGACAGTGAGCATGAACGCGCAGCGCGTGTTCGTCAGCGCGATCGAATAGTCGATCGCGACCTCGCCGGCATCGGTGAACTTGATCGCGTTCGATAACAAATTGCCGAGCACCTGCCTCAGCCGCAACGCATCCGCCATGACCCACGCGTGCTCGCGCTCGCCGCTTGCACGCACTGTCAGCGTCAAGCCCTTCACACGCGCCGCCGGTTCGTAGATCGCCGCGACGCCTTTCACCCACGCGCCGAGTTCCATCGGCGCAGGCGTCAATGCCAGCCGCCCTGCTTCTATCTTCGCCATGTCGAGAATGTCGTCGATCATGCCGAGCAGATCGCGCGCCGCGCCGTGCGCCGTGCCCAGCGCCTTGACAGTCGATGCCCGGTCGCCCGGACTGCGCAACTCGAGTTCGAGCAAGCCCAACACGGCGTTCATTGGCGTGCGGATCTCGTGGCTCATCGCGGCAAGGAACGCCGACTTCGCGCGGTTGGCGCTCTCGGCGTCGTTTCTGGCACGCCGCATCGCCTCTTCGGCAGCACGGCGCCGAGCGACCTGATGCTTGAGCGATACACCCCAGCCGGCAAGTAAAGCAAGCAGCGCCACCGCCAGCAGCGCGCCAAAAATGACCTGCGGACGCCGCCGCTCCCACTGGCTTTCGGGATGTTCGATCAGCAGCCATCGGCGGCGGATGGCGTCGAGTTCGGCGGGTTGCATCTGCGCGATGGCCTTGTTCACGATCGAAAGCAACATCGGCTCGCCGCGTGCGATAAGAAATCCGTGCTGTACGGGTTGATCGGCGAAAGCGCCCGTGATCGCGAGCTTGTCGCGGTACGGATTGCCTACCGCATAGTTCGCGAACGTCATGTCGATGATCGTCGCGTCCGCGTCGCCATTCAGCACGGCGTCGAACTGGCCGGTAATCGGCGATGTCTCCACGATCCGCGCAGTAGGCACACGTTCGCGCAACATGGTCATCAACGCATGATTGCGCCATAGCGCAACGCGTTTTCCGTCGAGCGCGCGCGCGTCGCGAAGCGGCGTGGTTCCCGTGCGCGTCACGATCGCAAGCACGCCTTCGCCGTATGGCTTGCTCGGCACGAATTGCGGCGGAATCTGTCCCGTACTCAGTCCGTAGGCAATCAGGGCAGCGTCGCCATCGAAGATATCTTTGGTGACGGCTTCGGTCGAACCGCGCAAGTGACCCTTGAACGTCAGCCCGGTCAATGCGCCGATAGCCGACAGCATATCGACGGCGAGTCCCGCGGGTTTGCCGTTCGAATCGCGGAAAGTCATGGGCGCGGCATCCGCGTACATGGAGTAGTCGATGACGGGATGCGCCGCGATCCAGGCACGCTCCGCTTCGCTCAATTCGAGTGGTTGCGTGAACGTCACGTTCGCCGCGACGCCCCATCGCGCACGCACTTCCATGAGAAAACGGGCCGGCAATGCGGCGAGCGCCGCGTCCGCGCGACGCCGTAACGCTTCGCCCGTAGCGTCGGCGGCGAACGCAAAGCTGTAGCCGGCTTCGTCGAATGGTGCGAAGCCGGACAGCGTCAGGCTGATCAGATCGAAGTGGTCGACCGCATAACTTGCGGTGACGAGATCGCCGACAAAAGCATCTGCATCGCCCAGGGAGACCGCGAGCAGCGCGCTCAGCGCATCGCGATAAGCCACCGGGTGCATTGATGGATATGCACTTCGCAGCCGCTGCAGCGACGTTTGCGCCTCCACATAAGCAAGCCTTCCTGTGCGAACACCACCGACACGACGCTCGACATAAACCTGCTTGGTGGCGACATAGGGCCGGCTATAGAGCAATGCGGGGCCACCATCATTACCGGTTGCGCTGGCCGCCATATCTATTCGATGCTGACGCAATGCGTCGATCATTGCGTCGCGGTCGGCGAAAGTCTGCCATTGAAGCGGCCTTTGCAACGCGCTTGCAATGTGCTGCGCAAAATCCGCGGACACGCCGCGCACCGAAATTTCCGATTCATTCGGATTACTCATTTCCATGGGCGGCAAAGCGCCCAGGACCGCACCGACAATCAATGGCCTTGGTTGACCGGCATTTACCAACGCATTCGGCGAAGCGTTCGCCGAAACGCAGATCAGAAACAACAGGAGAAATAATGCCGCGCGGTGCGCCAGGTCAGGCGGTTTTATCGCGATGAGCGTCCTTTGTGAAGCCATGAGCAATTCCCCAGGGAAACGACGCAATGCACGCCTGTTTGATGAGGATCGCCAGTGTCGCAAATCCCGGTGACAAGGCCAATAAAGGATCGTGAAACAACGCATCGTCCGAATTGGCACAGTGCTCACGTAAGGCTTCGTTAATCGAGAAGTAATGCGTCATTATTGCGGCGCTCACAACAATATTTAGCGAAATTCAGCGTTAATTAAATGCCTCTTGCGTGCCTACACTTTGGCATGTGTCGTGCGTTTTCGATAAACCGCCCGGTTTTCAAAGACGCGCGCTAGCAGCAAAGACAATCGAGGAGACACCGCCATGCTCAAAACGCTTATTCCCGCAGTCGTGCTTGCGGCGTCATTAGGCGCACCCGTGCTCGCCAATGCGCAGCAATCCAGCGACACCGTCACCCGCGCCGCAGTCAAGGCGGATCTGGTCCAGATGGAACGCTCGGGCTATAACGTGGAAGGCGATCACACGAGCTACCCCGCGCAGACGCAGGCCGCCGAGCAGCGCGTGGAAACAAGTCAAGGCGTGATGGCGACGTCTTATGGACCGTCGGTGACGGGTTCGTCCGCGGCTGGAACGCGTGCGCTTGTTGCTCAGCCTGACGGTGCGCGCTCGACTTATTTCGGACAGTAAAACGAGCGCTAAGCAAGGGTTGAAACGATTTGGGCCTGATTGAATGAAAGAACCCGCGATGGATAAATCCATCGCGGGTTCTTTTATCAACTGCCGCTATAAACGCAAATCAGGCCGGCACAGTCTCCGCCTTCTCCGCACGCGACCAGACCCGGTGCCCTGACATCGCGGTGATGAACGCCTTCATGACCTTCTTCGCGTCGCTGCCGACGCTCACGCCTTCGTCGCCCGTTGGCAGATGCGCGGCGGCAAGCACATCCTCGCCATCTCCCACTGCGCCGATCGCTTTCAGGTGCTTGAATGCTTCGAGCACGTAATGACGCGCATCGCCGGATTCCGACAGCAGCTTGGCGCTCGCCGCGCCGCCGGCGACAACCACGCCATCGAACATGATAGATGGCAAGGTGAGAATGGTCGCATCGACTTCGACTCCGTCGCCCAGCGTGCCCAGTTGCGGCGCGATGACTTTCGCGTGCGCGCCTTCGGCAGCAAGCGCGTCCTTGATTGCCTTGATGCTAGCAACGTCCGCTCCCTTGGCGGCGAGGATCGCGACCTTGCGCGTCTTCACCGAAGGTTTCGCCTTGGCTACAAGACTCAACGCTGGCGATTGTTCGATGGATGATTTGCCCAGTTGCTCTGGCGTCGCATTGGCTTTTGGTGCGGGAAGGCCCAGGTTTTCAGCCACTCGAGCACACAGTTCGCTATCGATATTCGCCAGGATTCCAAGCTGCCTTTCACGGATGAACTTGCGCTCGACCTTGCTCAGTTCGAACGAATACGCGCCGACAATATGATCCTTCTCCGGCTTCGTCATGCTCTTCCAGAACAACGTGGCTTGCGAAAAGTGGTCTGCGAACGACTCGCTGCGCTGCCGGATCTTCACGGCGTCGACGCGTTCCGGATACGTTTCAAAACCACCGCCGCTTGCGGCCGGCGGCGTTTCCTTCGGCCAGCCGCTATCGATGGAATTCGGCTCGTACGACGCCTGGCCGCGATTCACCGTCATCCGGTGTTTCGCGTCGCGCTGATTATTGTGCATTGGCGCGAGCGACCGGTTGATCGGGATTTCGTGGAAGTTCGGGCCCCCAAGACGGCTGATTTGCGTATCGGTATATGAGAACAAACGGCCTTGCAACAGGGGATCGTTCGAGAAATCGATACCCGGGACGATATGTCCCGGACAAAAAGCAACCTGCTCGGTCTCCGCAAAAAAGTTGTCCGGGTTGCGGTTCAGCGTGAGTTTGCCGAGCATGGTGATCGGCACGATTTCTTCCGGGATGATCTTGGTCGGATCGAGGATGTCGAAGTCGAACGAATGCTCCTGATCCTCTTCCACGATCTGCACGCCTAGTTCGAACTCCGGATAGTCGCCCATATCGATTGCTTCCCACAAATCGCGTCTGTGGAAGTCCGAATCCTTGCCAGCAAGCTTTTGCGCTTCGTCCCACAAGAGCGATGCGGACCCGATGGTCGGGCGCCAGTGAAATTTCACGAACCTGCCCTTGCCCTCTGCATTCACCAGACGAAATGTATGAATGCCGAAGCCTTCCATGGTGCGAAGGCTGCGCGGGATTGCGCGATCGGACATGGTCCACAGCACCATATGCGCTGATTCGGGTACGAGAGAGACGAAGTCCCAGAACGTGTCGTGCGCCGAACCGCCTTGCGGCATTTCGTTGTGCGGCTCCGGCTTCACGGCATGCACGAAATCAGGAAACTTGATGGCGTCCTGAATGAAGAAGACCGGCATGTTGTTGCCCACCAGATCGAAGTTGCCTTCGTCCGTGTAGAACTTGACGGCGAAACCGCGCACGTCGCGCACGGTATCGGCGGAACCGCGCGAACCCTGCACCGTCGAGAAGCGCACATAAACGGGCGTTTCCTTATTCGGATCCGACAAGAATGCGGCCTTCGTCAGGTCCGTGTGAGCCTTGTACGGCTTGAATACACCGTGCGCGGCGGAACCACGCGCATGAACGATCCGTTCGGGAATCCGTTCGTGGTCGAAGTGCGTGATCTTTTCACGCATGATGAAATCTTCGAGCAGCGACGGACCGCGTGGACCAACTTTAAGGGTGTTCTGGTTATCGGAGACCTTGACGCCCTGATTGGTCGTCAACGCCTGGTTGGTCGCGTCGGAGCGAAATTGCTCCAGGCTATCCAGCTTGGGATTGGTGTTGTTCTGCGACGGTGTGCGCGCAACGGCGCTGGTGTCTTTCGAAGGCGCGGTTGCGCCTCCATTCTTCTTCGAAGTCGGCATTGAGGGGAACTCCAGTATGCAATTGGACTGACGCATCTGACATGCGCTCGCCATTCGTTCGCAAGCCGCGTTCCCGCCAATGCCGCTCAATGCAACCGCTAGCTTTTCTTGCGTTGCTGCAGTGCGCGAATACGGCTCATCGCCTCATGATTCGCGGTCGCCGCTTCATACATGCTCGCAAGATCCGCCTTGAGTTGCGTGCGCGAACCGCCATCGAGATAAATCATGTGACCCGAAGGATAAAATTTCGCCGAGAGATTCTCGCGCACGGTTTTATCGATGAGCGGCATTTGCTGCAGGTCCAGCACCGTTTGATAGAACGGCGTGACGAAATCATAGAAACCATTCGCCGAAAGCACCTTCAAGTCGATGTTCAACGCCATCACCGCGGCCAGATCGCCCGCCGTATAAAGGACGATGTTGCCCTTGTCGTCCATGCCTTTTTCCGCCCCGGTCGGATCCTTGTGATGAAAGTCCCAGTTAAGAAAAGCCTGGTCGTTGAGGTCCGTGAAGGACGAAGTCGACGTGAACATCAGCTTCTCGTTCAGATACTGGTTCCACATGGCGGTGTACACACCGGTCACGGCCGTCATGGTCGGGTCGTTGCCGCCGGAATTCGGATCGATCTTTCCCGCAATGCCCGTGGAAATAGCGGTCACGCGGCCATCGTAGGAACCGAGCGCCACGCCCTTCGACTTGAGCAGCGTGGTCAAAAAAAGCGAGTTGCCGCGGCTGTCGTATGAAGCGATATCCAGGCTCCATGCAATCAGCGTGGCTTTATCGATACCTGTGTATTCAGAGAGTTTCTCCACTGTATCGTTGTCGGTTTGCGGAAACTTGCGCAACGCCGCTATGTAATCCGTGCGCGCGAATTGCGCCACCTCTTCCGAAAATTCAAGCAGATCGGCAGGCCGCGGATGTACGCCGAGTTTCTTATGAAACCATGCGTCGGCAGCAGCGGTCGGCAGTGCGCCGACCGGATTTCCCGTCTGCGTGTAATCGAGAATGGAAGACTGCAACGTGACGCCGTTCAGGTCCACGCCGTCTTCATGCAAGCGATACGCCAACACGCAGCTACGCGCCGTTCCATACGATTCGCCATATAGGAACTTGGGCGAATTCCATCGATTATTCTTGGTCAGGAAGCGTTTGATGAATTGCTTGATTGAATCGGCATCCTGATCGACGCCCCAGAAATCGCGATTCTTGTTCGGCGCAATGGCCGCCGAATACCCGGTGCCAACCGGATTGATGAACACGAGATCGCTTTTATCCAGCAGACTGTCCGGGTTGTCCTCCATCTGATACGGCGCGGGCGGCGTGAAGTCGGGCGTCGACGTCTTGATGCGCATTGGCGCGTAGGAACCGAGCAGCACGAAAACTGCCGACGAACCCGGCCCGCCGTTATAGAAAAACGTCAGCGGCCGCGCTTCCTCGGTCTGGTTGTCCTGCGTGAACGCAACATAAAAAAGCTTGGCGTTGGGCTTCGAACTGCTTGGGTCGACAATCACCAGATGCCCCGCCGTTGCCGTGTAGTCGATCTTCTTCCCGCCGATCACCGCCGAATGATGCGTGATCGCAGCGCTTTCGTCGGTCAGGGTTGCATCGATGGCGTCATCAGGCCCGTTGCCATAAGGCGTCGGATCGAAATACGGCTGATCCTTTTTGCTCGAAGACGTGCTTGCAGCCTTTGCATTGTTTGCCGCCGGTGAGCCGGGGTTCGTCATGATTGCTCCTTTGCCGTTGTTGTTGGAGTTCTTGCGCGAATCTTCCTTGGTCTTTCATGTCTTCCATGCCTTCCGGCGCAGCGCTTATTTAAGCGCCGCCGCGACTTTTGCGCCATCGGGACTGCCGAGACCCGTGCACGCGTCCCATCCCGCCGATGCCTCGAAACTGCCGTTGTTGCCCTGAGTAATATCGTGCCCCGCCGTTTTCGCGCGATACAGCTTCGGATTGATGAATCCAGCGGCCTTGCCCGCCGTTGCATTGATCCGCGCAATCAGCGCCGCCCATAGCGGCGCGACCGCGCTCGTGCCGCCCACGACCGTCTCCGTGCCGCCGATCAGCACGTCGTAGCCGCTTAGCGGCGACGCGTCCCCGGCCACATCCGGCACGCCGCGTTTTTTGAGCGCTGCCTTCGCACCTTCGGCGCGCGTCGTGTTCAGGCCGTTCTGCCAGACAGGCAATGCGAAAACCGCGCTGACGCCGCCACCGCCCGCGCCGCCCTGATCGCCGTCGTTCCATACCACTTCGCTCGTAATGCCTTTCGCCGATGCGCTCAGGTTCGTCCCGCCGCAAGCAAGCACGTACGGGCTCGATGCCGGGAAATCGACGTGATCGTGGCCGTCGCCCACGCCGTCGCTGGAACCACTGTCGCCGGACGCCACGCAAATCGTCACGCCCATGGCCGCAGCGGATTGCAGCACGTCGTTGAACGCATTTTGCGACTGCGCCGTCCAGTTCGATTCCGGGCCGCCCCAACTGATGGAGATGACGGAGGGCTTGTTGGCGTCGTCGTGGATCGCGCGGTTCACGGCATCGACAAAACCCGCGTCGCTATTGGTCGTGAAATACACCGCGATGCGCGCGCCCGGCACGATGGCGCCGACAATTTCGATATCCAGCGTTACTTCGCCGTCCGGCCCGTTCGGATTTCCCGTGGGCGCATTGTTGGCCTGATCGACACCAACGGATATCACATCCGGCTTGCCCACGCCGAGCTTCGAGAAATACGCGCTGAGATCGCTTTGCTTATACCCGCCGCCCAATTCGATGATGCCAACGCATTGCCCGCTGCCGTCGCCATCGGGAAAATTGTAGAGGCGCGCGAGATCGAGCGGCGTGTACGAAGTGCTCGCCTGACCGCGCGCAGGCTGGAATGGCGGCCGGAAACGAAAATGCGGACGCGCTTGCGGCCGGCTGTCCAGACCGAGCACGGCGGTTACGGCGTCCTTCATGTCCGATGGCACGTTCACCGGTCCCGAACGCCCGCGATATTCACCAATTGCGTGGTGTTCGAAACGTTCGAGCTTGACGTCGAACGCGGCGCTGAATTGTGCGATCGTGCCGGACAGCACCACGCTGCGCGAGCCAGCATCCGCACGGACCACATCCAGTCCCTGCGCCTTTGCAAACGCTTCTATCTTGGCCACATCCGCTTGCGATGCGCCAAAGCGCTTGCCGAATTCATCGCGGGAAACCGGCGTTACGTCGGCGGCGCCTTCGTTGATCTTTTGCATCAGCTGCTTGAATTCGCCTTCGTTTTGCCGGCGAAGCATCACCACCACTTCGATTTTTTCATCCGGATTGCACGCGCCGACGCAACGCGCGCCTTCGGGTTGCGATTTGTCGCTGCCTGGGATCGGGTGTTTTGTAACGGTCATGGTGCTCGGACTCCTTGCTGGTACGAAATTCGTGTCGCGTGGATTGGGCGTTCGAGATGACCGACAGGGCTTTCCGTCGGACAACGTTCTTCCGACATACCGCGATGAACGCAGTTCCGGAACCGGCAAACGATTGCCAACGAAAGCAAAACCGGACGCAAAAAGCGGATTCAGGGCCGGTCTTCAGGATATTCCCGGCGGCCGCCGGCGGACAACCACGGTTCACGGCGGATACACCACAACTCGTAAGTCGGTTCGAGAAAGCCAGTTTCATCGAACGCGCCAATTGGAAGGTCGATTTCGTCAGTGTTCACATACGCCATGTACGCCACCGACCCGCACACCGCGCAGAAATGCCGGCGCGCATCGGCGGAACTTTGCCAGGCTTTGGTGGCGCCCGACATGGTGACCTGTTCGGCAAGATACACGGCATACGCGCCGAACGCCGAGCCATGCACCTTGCGGCAAGTCATGCAGTGGCACAGTCCGACGCGATCCGGATCGGACGACACCACGAACCGCCAGGCGCCGCATGCGCAACCTCCTTCGTGCGTGGTCTCGCGATATTCGCGGTGTTCGCCCGATCCGGCTTCCCCGTCGACCGGTTCCTGACTAGAGTGATTAGCGTGACTGGAGTGACTTGTGGAATGGTTCATCGCGGCTCCCTGTAAACTGGTATCGGTACATGATCCAGGCAACGGCAACGGTAGTACCAATATGCGACTGGTAGCAACTCTTGCGCCGAAGCGCACGCGGGCGCTGCAAAAAGCCGCGGGTTTGCTACGATGACACCCCCAAAGAGACGGAGATGGCGTTCATGAAGCACGTATCCCTGCTGGCTCTGCTCCCCACCGGCGCCTCGGCATTCGCAACGGCGACTGGTCCGAACGCAACACCAGGCGCGGCGGATCTCGCCGCCCACGTGCTCTCGCATGAACGGTACGACGCCGCCGCGAACGCGCCATCGCCTCGTACGGATTACAAAAGCGTGAGCGTCGAGGATGTGATGTCCGACGAGTACGTGTTCCCGCTGGGAGAAACAGGCAAGTCGATCATACTGTCCGGCGCTCAGATCGCCGCGGGTTTTCTCGCCGAACGCGCCGCCGACGAATGGCTCGAACTTGCGCGCGCGCAACACGTTGCAGAAGGCGGAACGGCCGATGACACCACCCGCCACGTGCCCGATCCCGCCGAAGCCGATCAGCTCATGGATCGCGCGATGGAATCCGCCGAACGTATCCTTGCGCCTTTTTCCGCCGCGCCGGTAGCGTCGCTGTTTGAAACGCATTATCGCGGCGGGCGTGAATTTCTCCGGCTCAGCTGGGAAGGCTTGCCGGAAGATCTCGTGCCGAAATCGCGCCGCCCGGCCGCTGCCGTGGCCGCTGTGCGGCATTCACCGGGAGAAGCGACGCCGAGGGATTACGACCCGTACGGGCTGGAAGGCACAAGCGACTACGACGTCGACAAGCCGCTCGCCTACCGCGAACAGATCGGCCCGTTCCTGCTGACCATGACGTACCGCCATGAATACCCGCAAGTGGACGACGAACGCCTCGGCACCGCATTCGCCGTCTTTCATGAAGCCGGGACAGATATTGTCGCGGCCGCCGTCGAGTTGAAGCTCGTGAAAGTGCCGCCCATCCAGAGCAGCGCCGACCTGGTTTATGTGCTGGACACCTACTCCGGCGAAATGCTGTCGCTGGCGCTCGCCGCGACCGAGGCGCTCGGGCCGGAACGCCTGTGTTCGGTGTTCAACACGCACCGGGTGGTGTTTATCAGCACGTGGGAAGTGCGCAAACCCTGGCGCGGCGAAGGTCTGGGCGTTGCGCTCCTGCGCGAGGCGCTCGAGCGCCTGCCCGCGGACCCGGACGGCCGCCCCGATGCGTTGTGCGTCGCGCCCGAGCCGTATCAGACGGAAGCGCGATACTTGGAGCAGTTGCCGCCCGCGCTGCGCCGCGAACTCGATGTCCCCGCGCAACGTCTCACGCAACATCTGTCGGAGTGGCTCGAACGCGCCAGCCTGCCGAATGTGAAGACGCATTTCTTCATTCCGATGGCAAAGCATGCCGGAATTGGATCGGCGGGAGAAAACGCGCGGCTGATCGACCGGATCATGGAAAGTGAAGCCTGACCGGATGTTGATCGTGGTCGATATGCAGGCGAAGCTGATGCCGCATATCGACAACGCCGGGCGCGTGCTCAAACGGTGCGCCGCGCTGATCTCGGCGGCGGATCTGCTCGGCATCCCTGTGCTCGTCACGGAGCAAAATGCGAAAAGACTTGGCGCGAGCGTGGACGGGCTGACCCGCGGTTTGCCCCATGGTTCGATTCGCGAGCATTATCGGGTCATTGAGAAGCACACATTCGACGCCACGCTCTGCCCGGACTTCATTGCAGCGCTGCCGCCGAAGAACACGGTGCTGTTCGTGGCGGGTTGCGAGACGCATGTCTGCGTTCTGCTGACCATACGCGGTTTGCTCAGGCTGGGTTACGCCGTGGAACTCATCGCCGATGCCACCGGTTCACGCGTGCCGGAGGATAAGGCAATCGCGCTGGCACGCGCGCAGCGCGACGGCGCGCTTCCCACCACAACCGAAACGGCGATTTTCGGCTGGGTGGAAAGTTGCGAGAACGCGCGGTTCAAGGAAGTACTCGCGCTCATCAAATAGAGCAAATAGCGCGCGAGCCATGTCTAGCCGTCATGGCTGGCATGAGCAGATTTCGATTGTTACGGGATTTTGGCCTCCCTACAGTCCATTCACACGCGGTCGTTCAAGCCGCAATCTCTCCGACTTTCGCCATTGCTCAAGGCCACCACCATGACCCTTTGCCTCTCACGCCTTGCCCGGCGCATTTTTGTGGCCGCGGCTTTCGCCGTGCCGCTTGCGGGCGCGGCGTCGCTCGCCCACGCGGATGCGCTCGATACCGTGCAGAAAAACGGCGTCGTCCGGGTCGGCGTGTTCATGGATTACCCTCCGTTTGGTTCTATCGGTCCGGATATGAAGCCGCAGGGGTATGACATCGAAATGGCCGATTACCTGGCGAAGGCAATGAAAGTCAAGGTCGAGCTGGTTCCGATCACGGGCGAAAACCGGATGGCGTACCTCGCCACGGGTAAAGCCGATGTATTGCTGAGCGTGGGCCAGACGCCCGAGCGCGACAAGGTGCTCGATTTTTCCCGGCCGTATGCGCCGTATTACCTGGCTGTATTCGGGCCGAAGACGCTCGCCGTGAAAAACGAGAAGGACCTGGCCGGCAAGACGATTTCCGTGGCGCGCGGCACGCTGGAAGATTTGAGCGTGACGAAGGTCGCGCCGCCGGATGCGACCATCAAGCGTTTCGATGACCCCAACGGCGCGATCTCGGCGTTTCTGTCGGGGCAGGTTCAACTGATGGTGGTGGGAAACGACGTAGGCGCGACGATCATCGCGCGGAATCCGCCGATTGCGCCCGAACAGAAGTTCCAGCTTTTCAGTTCACCCGATCATGTCGCGGTCAACAAGGGCGAGACACGCTTGCTCAAGGAAGTCGACGCGGCAGTGTTGAAGGCGAAAAACGACGGCACGCTGAACAAGCTTTCGACAAAGTGGCTGAAGGCACCGTACCCCAGCGATCTGTAAGCTGGCTTCCGGTTTTTTGATCCTCAGTTCGATTGATGATTGATGCACTGCCGCCTTTGGGCGGCGGTTGCGTTTACCTCTGCGCGTTTTACCGCTGAATGTAGCCCTTACCTGCAATCGTTCGGCCGCGGCACGTCAAAACGCGGCATGCATGTATGGCACTGGATTTGCTCACTGCCGTTGTTCCATTCGCCTTTTGGTTCGCCACTGCGCTCGCAGCACGACCAAGCGAATGAACAGCACCGCTGTTAGCCAGACGCATAGCGACATTGAGTGCGTCGAGCCAACGCCGACCGACTCAGCGAGGAGCTTTCACATCGCCATGCCCCACACGACCGACAGCACCACCGCCTCTCACGACATAGTCAAACCCTCCCGACGCCGCTTCCTGCAATCCGCCGCCGCAGCCGCCGCGGTATCGGCAGCGCCTTTGGCTCATGCACAGCAACAGCCGGCCATGGCCGACGCATCCACGGTATCGACCAATACCGGCACCGCCGCGTCGCTCATGCCCGTGAAGCTGACCATCAACGGTCATCCTTACGAAATGCAACTCGAAGCGCGCACCACCTTGCTCGACGCCTTGCGCGAATATGCAAGCCTCACCGGAACCAAGAAAGGTTGCGACCGCGGACAATGCGGCGCCTGCACGGTGATCGCGAACGGCCGCCGCATCAATTCATGCCTGACGCTCGCCGTCATGCATGAAGGCGAGTCGATCACGACCGTTGAAGGGCTCGCCGCCGCGCAAAAGCTAAGCCCCATACAGGCCGCTTTCATCGAGCACGATGCGTTTCAGTGCGGCTTCTGTACGCCGGGCCAACTGTGTTCGGCCACGGCCCTGCTCGATGAATTCCGTGCCGGCGACGCCAGCGCCGTCACCGCCGATGTCCGCTTCCGTCCGCCACAACTCTCCGACGACGAAATCCGCGAACGCATGAGCGGCAACATCTGTCGATGTGGCGCGTATCCGAACATTGTTTCGGCGGTGAAAGCCATCTCGATCACCAAGGCCTAGGAGCGCGACATGGATGCCATTTCCTACGAACGCGCAACCGATGTCAGCGCGGCAATCAAGGCTGCACAACAACCCGGCGCGGCTTTTATCGGCGGTGGGACGAACCTGCTGGACCTCATGAAAGGAGGCGTTGCAAGACCGCTGAAACTCGTCGATATCACGCATATCAACAGCCTCGGCAGCGTGACGCCATTACCCGATGGCGGGCTGCGAATCGGCGCGCTCGTTCGCAACAGCGACGCCGCGAACCACGCATGGATTCGCGGGCGATATCCGCTTTTATCGCAGGCGTTTCTCGCGGGTGCATCGGCGCAATTGCGCAATATGGCGACCGTCGGCGGCAACCTGATGCAACGCACGCGCTGCTATTACTTCTATGACACGGGCTTCAGCCAGTGCAACAAGCGCGCGCCAGGCAGCGGCTGCGCGGCGCTGGAAGGCAACAACCGCATCCACGCGATCCTCGGCGCGAGCGAACAATGCATCGCGACGAATCCCTCCGACATGAGCGTGGCCCTCGCCGCGCTCGATGCCGTCGTGCGCGTGAACGGTCCGCAAGGCGAGCGCGCGATTCCGTTTGCGGAGTTTCATCGGCTGCCGGGAGATCATCCCGAAGTCGATACCACGCTCAAGAGTGGCGAACTGATTACATCGGTGGATCTGCCGCCGCCCTTGTTCGCCGATCACTCGCATTACCTGAAGGTGCGCGATCGCGCGAGCTACGCGTTCGCGCTCGTCTCGGTCGCGGCGGCATTGCAGATGGACGGCGACACCGTGAAGACGGCGCGCGTCGCGCTGGGCGGGGTCGCGCACAAACCGTGGCGCGCGACGGCAACTGAGCAGATGCTCGTCGGCAACCCTCTTTCGCACGATACGTTGCAACGCGCCGCCGCGCTCGCCGTGCGCGATGCGAAGGGTTATCGCGAGAACCGCTTCAAGATAGAACTGGCTCAGCGCGCGATCGTCCGAGCCGTTTCAACCGCTGGAGGTGTGGCATGAGTGTTCTCGGACAACCGCTCGATCGCACCGACGGACTTTTGAAAGTCACGGGCCAGGCCCGCTATTCCGCCGATAACCCCGAAGCCAAGCTCGCACATGCGGTGCTCGTGACGAGCACGATTGCGCACGGCCGCGTGGCGTCGATGGACACCGCGCGCGTGCAGTCCATGCCCGGCGTGCTGCTCGTGATGACGCACGAAACCGCAATGCGTTTGCCCAATGGCGGCAAGCCGGATGCGTCGCCGCCTGCCGTGCGCCGGCTGTCGCTGCTGCAAACCGATGAAGTGCGCTACAGCAACGAGCCGGTCGCGGTGGTCGTGGCCGACACGCTGGAACGCGCAACCGATGGCGCGCGCAAGTTGCAGGCATCGATCCGTTATGAGGCGGCTTCACCCAACGCGGACTACGAAGGTGCCAAAGGCAGCGCGTACCGGCCGGAAAAGATGATGGGACGGCCTATCGACACGCAGCGCGGCGACGTTGCCGCAGGCCTCCGGCAAGGTCCGACACGACTCGACGTGGTCTACACCACGCCGAACGAGCACCACAATCCAATGGAGCCGCACGCGACGCTGGCGCGCTGGGACGGCCCCAATCTCACGCTTTACGATGCAACCCAGGGCGTCTCCGGCGCGCGCAGCGCGGTGGCGAAAACGCTGGGTATCGGCGAGGATAATGTGCGCGTGATCTGCCCGTTCGTTGGCGGCGGGTTCGGCTGCAAAGGCTCGGTCTGGTCGCATGTCGTACTCGCCGCGATGGCCGCGAAGCAGACCGGACGGCCTGTGCGGCTCGTGCTGGAACGCCCGCAGATGTTCGGCATGGTGGGAAACCGTCCTTTCACCGAGCAGCATTTCCAGGTCGCCGCACGCGACGACGG
The DNA here is from genome assembly GCF_001544455.2 of Caballeronia sordidicola. Classification (GTDB taxonomy): domain Bacteria; phylum Pseudomonadota; class Gammaproteobacteria; order Burkholderiales; family Burkholderiaceae; genus Caballeronia; species Caballeronia sordidicola. The sequence continues at coordinate 356,665 of NZ_FCOC02000003.1, read as the reverse complement.
CACGCTCACGGGCATGCGTCATGACGTGATATCGACTACATCCACGTTCGAGGACTGGAACGAAAGCTCGGCCATTCTCACGCGCATGCTGTACGCCGTGCCGAATCAGGCGACCACGCACAAGCTGGTGAAACTCGATGTCGGCACGCCGACCTTCATGCGTGCGCCGGGCGAAACGAGCGGCTCGTTCGCGCTCGAATCCGCGATGGACGAAATGGCATATCAGTTGAACATGGACCCGCTCGCCTTCCGTCTGAAAAACCACGCCGACATGGAGCCGCAGGAGAAAAAGCCTTGGTCGGAGAAGTCGTTGCGCGAGTGTTACCGGGTCGGCGCGGAAAAATTCGGCTGGTCGCGGCGCGATCCTAAACCGCGTTCCATGCGCGAAGGCAACACGCTGATCGGCTATGGCATGGCGACCGCGACGTATCCGGCGAATCGCAGCGAGGCATCGGCGATCGCGCGCATCTTGCCGGACGGCACGGCGATGGTGGCGTCCGGCACGCAGGATCTCGGCACCGGCACCTTCACCGTGATGACCCAGGTCGCCGCCGATGCACTCGGCTTCCCCATGGAAATGGTGACGTTCGCGCTCGGGGATTCATCGTTGCCGAAAGCGCCGGTGTCGGGCGGATCGCAATCCGCGGCAAGCGTGTCGCCAGCGGTGCGCGACGCGGCGTCGCAGGCTCGCGGCAAGTTGATCGCAATGGCCATCGCCGATTCGGGTTCGCCGCTCGCCGGTGCATCGCCCGACGACGTGACGGTCAACAACGGCTGGGTGATCAGCCGCGCGGACCCGTCGAAGCGCGATCCGGCGGCGGCGGTGATTGCGCGTAACGGCGGCAAGCCGATAGAAGCCACGGCCACAGCGAAGCCCGGCGACGAGAAAAAGGAGTACGCGTTCCACTCGTTCGGCGCGGTGTTCGCGGAGGTTCACGTCGATGCCGACCTTGGCACGATCCGCGTCGCGCGCGTGGTGAGCGTGTACGACGTGGGCAGCCTGCTCAACGAAAAAACCGCGCATAGCCAGTTGATGGGCGGCGTGGTGTGGGGCATTGGCTCGGCGCTCACTGAAAAAAGCGAACTCGATCCGCGTTTTGGCCGCTACACGAACGCCAATCTCGCCGAATATCACGTGCCTGTGAATGCCGATATCAACGCAATCGATATTACGGTGCTTGGGCAGACCGATCCGCATATCAATTCGCTCGGTGTGCGGGGAATCGGGGAGATTGGCATTACGGGCGTGGCGGGCGCGATTGCGAACGCGGTGTATCACGCGACCGGTGTGCGCGTGCGGGATTTGCCGATCACGCTCGACAAGGTGATGCCGAAAACGATGGCGTAGTGGATGTAGTGGTGTCGATGTCATGAAACCGCGCGACCGCTTAACGCCGCGCGGTTTTTTCCTGCATCGGAACTACTTAAAACTTCTCGTCGCCATGCTCAAATCCCGAAGCCTCGATGCCCGCTTTTGAAGCGACGCACCTTCGCTGCCCTGTAAATATCGTTGAACTTACTCGACGTGTATAACAGACTTGCAAACCACAGCCGCTTCCGCACCAATCGATGGTTCCAAAACAAGAAGTGTCAATTGTCGATGCCGTATGCCACTTCCAAAGTATGCGGCTCTTGAGTCAGTCATTCCGTGCTCATATCCGTCTCGACTGCACGCCCAATTGATGTAATTTCGGATTTCGTCTGGCTGAAAATCAAACTCGGAGGAAATTAACAATCGCGATGTGACGTTCTGCGAACCCATTTCGCCAAGCCTGAAATGGGTTACGCCCTCGCACCGGACAATCGCTAGATCGCCTTCTACGAGTTGAAAATTCAGCAATAGATGATGCCTGTCTCGCATGTAATACAAACCAACTAATTCGGCGTCGTGGTAGTTCTTTTTTCTAATCATTTTTAGCTCCAGAAACTTCGGTGTTACCGCGGAAGAATAGAAAAACTTCGTCCGCTTTCCCGGGTGAATGCGCCGTCCGCGCCAACCGGCCCATAGTTATGCGCATGCGGAATTCCCTGGCCGTGGTCATGATCGAAATCAAAGTCCACAACGGGCGCGCCAGTGTCCCCATACAACCGCATTTGCCCGCTTCCGGGGTTCGTGTACCACGTGCCCGGTTCCCCGTAGTTGGGCGTTTTCGCGATTTCATAACTACCGCCAAAGGCCGGCATCTCGCCAAACTCGAACGGCACGGCATCGGCTAACGGTGTGGGGCTCGTGCCAGCTTTCGAGGCACCGTCGAGGTCAAACGTGTCAACTTCAATCGACGGCAAGGACGACGCGACAGCGGACAGCGCCGATACGACCGACGACGCAAGCGCGCTTGTGTCGTCACCGGCAGCGCGCGCTGCGATGGTACGCGCTTGCGCTTCGGCCATCGTTTCGATATGCCGGTACGGTTTTAGCGCGTTAGCTTCGCGCCTGATGCGGTCATCGATTGACTTGTTATATGCCTTCAGATCATCAGAGTACGCTTTCGAACGTGCCATGTAAGCGCGATCACGTTCGTCCAAATCACGTTTATACGCGGCATAGTCGAATTCGCGTTTCGGGACGAAGCCATTGTGGACGATGTATTCTGGCTTGGCGCGCACGATCACCGCCGCCTCGTTGCGCACTTCCCAACAAAACGTCTTGATAATATCGCCGGGGCGATCACTGCAAGGGCTTGAGCGGTAGGAAGGAAACGAATCTACAAGGAATGTTTGAATGCGTTTAACCAGCTCTAGCTCGCTTGCCCAATGCTCGAAATTCGCGGCTTTGGACAAGGCTTTTCCGGCTTCGAGTGCTTCTGTCTGTTCTTTGGTCCTGCCATTCGGCGGGTAGTCCCACTTTTTATAAAGCAAGAAGCGGTGGCCCTCATAGCGCATGAGTTCGGTTGTCATCTCAGTTGCTTTGTGTTTTAACGACCGTAACGCTAACCCACTTCGCCCTCAGCCTGTCTCAATAAAGGGGGCAGCGCCAATCATGGACTTGTACATCACTGAAACGTGGCTGACGAGACGGTTAAACGCCGCGCGGTTTTTTTCCTGCTTGCAGCAAGCAATACAGCTTGTCAAAATCAACGCTCTTAATTCCTCCCCTTTTTTCAGGACGCCGGCATGAGCTACGCATCGAGCGCTACGGGCATCCTGCTTGCCGCCGGCTATGGTTCCCGCTTCGACCCAAGCGGCCTTCACAACAAGCTTCTTGCCACGCTCCCCGATGGCACACCTGTGGTGTTTCAGTCGGCGCGGCGGTTGTTATCGGCGGTATCGAGCGTGCTGGCGGTCGTGCGGCCGGGATCGGAAAAGCTCGCCGAAGTGTTGAACGAAGCGGGATGCAACGTGATGTTTTCCATCGATGCCGAACGCGGCATGGGCGCAACGCTCGCCGCCGCGGTCCGCGCAACGCCGGAAGCCGAGGGGTGGCTGGTGACGCTTGGCGACATGCCGTGGATCGAGCCCGCAACGGTGGAAGCGGTCGCGCGCTCGCTGGATGCGGGGGCGTCGATTGTCGCGCCGTTTTATCGCGGGCAGCGAGGACATCCGGCGGGATTCGCCGCGATCCACCTGGACGCGCTAAGCGCACTCGACGGCGATGCCGGAGCGCGGGCGCTGTTCATGTCGGAGGAAGTGGAAAAAATCAATGTCGACGATGCGAATATTCTTCGCGATGTCGATGTGCCGGAAGATTTGAAGGCAGACTGAATCCGGCGTCAAAGCAAACGAATCGTTCTAAGCGGCCAGCACCCCTTCCTCACCCGTCGAAGCCAGAAAGTATCGCCGGCTCACATCGACCAAAGTCGCGCCAAACCCCTTGCGCGCCCTGAAGTCCGTGCGCGCGCTCGTCACCACGCGCGGCGCCGCGCTCCATGCAATCGACGCGCCATCGGCAATCAGCGCCTCGACCAGCGCCACGTCCTCGCTGTGTTCCAGCGGAGCAAAACCGCCGACCCGCACATAAGCCGCCGCCGATACCCCCATGTTCGCACCGTGAATATGCCGATGATCGTCCGCGTCGGTATATGTGCGCGCGAAATGCTCGCGCACTGCCGATAAATGCGGCGACCAGTCGTGAATCGCGATAACGCCGCAAACCGCATCAGCGCACAAGTCGAGCTGGCGAACGAGCCAGTCATCGGCGACGACGCTATCGGCATCGGTGAAAGCCAGCCATCTCGCACCCAGTGACAACGCGCGCGCGGCCCCATCCGCCCGCGCAATGCCGACGTTGCGCGCATTCACGGCGATCACTTCCGCGCCGAGCGCTTCGGCAATGGCGGCGGTCTCGTCGTTGCAATGGTCGGCGACCACGATCACGCGCACGTCTTCGCCGAGCAGTTGATGATGGCTTGCCGCGCGTTTCGCTGCCGTTACACACGCCCCGATCTGCGCCGCTTCGTTATGAGCGGGAATGATGATGCCGATCATGTTCTTCTCTCCGTTCGTATTTTTCTCGCCCGGAACGCCCGGACAGTTGCCGGATGCACCAAGCAATGGGCATTCCCAACGGAGATCGGACAGCGAAAGACTTGAAAAAACAGGGTGTTGCGCCCCGGGCGTGTGTGGCATGCAGCACGCCAGGCTGTACAAATACACAGCACTTCTATGTGCCCGGCACGGAAACATTTTGAGACCTGACTGAAACAACACGTAACCTGCGTCAACTTTCCTGAAAGCCTGGCGTTAACCCGGTGACAGCGCCAATTCCTGGCGACAAACTTACCGAACTGTGAGGCAACCGAGTCCATGGCCGCCCTTCCGCTTTCAGCACCTCAACAACGCGACCAGCATTACGAGCAACACCACGGCCATGCGGCCCTCATTCCGCGTTCGGCCGGTCAGCTCAAGGCGGAACACGACCGTATTGTCGGCCGTGCGAAATTTTTCCTGTACGCGACAATCGTGCTGGCTTTCGCCGGATTGATCGCGGTCGTGGCAATGCCGTTCTCGCCAATTCCCGATGACTTCAGCTTTGGCGCGCAGGAAGTGGTCGCGGTAGCGGTGTTCGCGGCCTGCCTGTTCCTGCTGCACGAACGCGCAGAGTTGATGCTGCGTCTCTACAACTTCGAACCGGTTGAGCAGACAACGCAAGGTGAAATGCGCGCGCTGCTGCATCGCGTGCCGGAAGGCGCGTCTTACCAACGCGCGCTGGCCGCTGAAAACCGCACGTTCGTGACGGTCGAAGTGGAAGAGATCCGCCGTCGCGCCGATAAATTCAAACCGGCGCCCGAAGGCCAGCAATCCGAAGAAGCCTGACGCAGGCCGCCGAACCCCCGTATTGAAGTATCCGAAAGCCGCCGTCCCGTCTCTACGGGGCGGCGGCTTTCATTTTCCTGATTTCATTTCGATTTTCTCCCAATTGCTTGTCGAGCCTGCCTGAGCCTGTTTCTTGCTGAATGAAACTCCGCCAGCGAACGCATTCGAGCGGTTCGCTTATTGTCCATCCGCGGAGCGTCGAAGCCATGAGCAAGCAACCCAATATCAAGCAGTACGATCATCCGGCAGGCGGCTGGGGTTCGGTGAAAGCGGTTTCATCGATACTTCTTCAAGAGCACGTCGCCGCGAACGGCACGCGCGTTCTCTTCAAGCAGAACAAACCGGACGGCTTCGCGTGCGTGAGCTGCTCGTGGGCAAAACCGGCGGACCCTCATCTCTTCGAATTCTGCGAGAACGGCGCAAAAGCGACCGCCTGGGAGATCACGAGCAAGCGCGCGACACCCGACTTCTTCGCTCACCACACGCTGGCGGCGCTCGAAGCGTGGAGCGATCTCGAGCTCGAATCGCAGGGACGCCTCACTCACCCCATGCGCTACGACGCCGAGTCGGACCGCTATGTGCCAATCTCATGGCAACAAGCCTTCGATGAAATCGGCGAAAAGCTGCGCGGCTATGACCCGAAGCGCGTGGTGTTCTACGCGTCGGGACGCGCGTCGCTGGAAACCTCCTATATGTATGCGCTGATGGCGCGGCTTTATGGCTGCAACAACCTGCCGGACAGCTCCAACATGTGCCACGAGAGTACGTCGGTGGCGTTGCCGGAAACCATCGGCGTGCCGGTCGGAACGGTTACGCTCGAAGACTTCGAGCACACCGACTGCATGTTTTTCTTTGGCCACAACACCGGCACGAACGCGCCGCGCATGCTCCATCCGCTTCAGGAAGCGAGGAAACGCAACGCGCAGATCATCACGTTCAATCCGCTGCGGGAACGGGGTCTCGTGAGTTTCGCCAATCCGCAGTCACCGAAAGAAATGCTTTCCACTGAACAAACCTGTATCAGCACGCAGTATCACCAGGTGAAGATCGGCGGCGACATTGCGGCGGTCACGGGTATCTGCAAGGCGCTGATCGAAGCCGACGATAAAGCCGTCGCCGCGAACGCGCCGCGTGTGCTCGATGCGGGGTTTATCGCTGAACATACGCATGGATTCGAAGCGTTCGCCAACGCAATGCGCGCCGCCGACTGGAAGGACATCGAACTTGAATCCGCGTTGACGCGCGCAGCACTGGAAGCGGCCGCGACCGAATACGCGCGAGCCAAAGCCGTGATGATCCTGTACGGCATGGGGATCACGCAGCATCGCGAGGGCGTGCTTGCCGTGCAAATGCTCACGAATCTGCTTTTGCTCGGCGGCAATATCGGCAAGAAGGGAGCGGGAATCTGCCCGATTCGCGGCCACTCGAACGTGCAGGGACAACGCACGGTCGGCATCACGGAAAAGCCCGCGCTCGTGCCCATGGACAAGCTCGCCGAGTTGTATAACTTCGAGCCGCCGAAGGAAACGGGCCTCACGACCGTCGATACATGCGAAGCCGTGCGCGATGGCGGTATCGATGCGTTTATCGGGCTCGGCGGCAACTTCGCGCGTGCGGTTCCGGATCAGGGCGTGCTCGATCCGGCCTGGAAGAAGGTGCCGCTGACCGTGCAGATCGCGACCAAGCTGAACCGCAGTCATGTCGTGCATGGGCGCGCGGCGTATCTGCTGCCGTGTCTCGGACGCATTGAAGTGGACCGGCAGGCGAGCGGTGAACAAACTGTCACGGTGGAGGACAGTACGGCGTGCATTCATGCATCGAAGGGAATGGTCGAGCCCGCGAGCGAGCATCTGCTTTCCGAACCTGCCATTGTCGCCGCGCTTGCGAAGGCGATCCTGCCGCCGAACCCGGCTATCGACTGGGACGCCTGGGTGGCGGACTACGGGCTGGTACGCAGTGCCATCGAGCGGACCTATCCGGATCAGTTCAAGGAGTTCAACGCGCGCATGACGCAGCCAGGCGGGTTTCATCGGCCGCTTCCCGCCGCCAGGCGCGAATGGAAGACCAAGACGGGGAAGGCAAACTTTATTGTGCCGGAAGGGTTTGGCGAGGACCCCGACATGCAGTTCGACGGCGAACGCACGTTGCGCCTGATGACCACGCGCGGCGACAGCCAGTTCAATACAACCGTTTATACGCTCGATGACCGGTTTCGCGGCGTCATGAAAACACGCGACGTACTGCTGATGAACAAGTCCGACATGACACGACTGGGGCTCGCCGAGGACGACGCCGTGGCCGCCGTGACGGTGACCGACGACGATGTGCCGCGCGAACTCGGCGGCCTGCGAGTCCATGCCTATGACATCCCGGCGGGTTGCGTGATGGGCTATTACCCCGAATGCAACCGGCTGATTCCCGTGTCGCACCATGCGAAGCGCAGCAAGGTCCCGGCGGGCAAGGCCATCCCGATCCGGCTGCGGAAGATGGCGGCTTGAAGCGGAGCGGAAGCTCAAACAGGCATGAAGCGTGCTGCAAGCTCCCGGCGCGGCCAATGCCCATGCCGCCCACGATCTCAACCGCTCGTTCCAAGATAAGCAGGAGCCACCCATGCTTGCCGCTTCAGACTTCGCTACCTTAGACGAACCCTTGAGCGCCGAGCTCGCCGCGTCGGGGGCATGCGCGTTCGAACCTGTGGTGCATCCCAAGGACGACTATGCAGCGCTGCTCGCTTTTCACGGTATCGAGCCGGATCGTCTGGTGCTGATCGATCCGCATTCGGATACCCATGCCTCCGATAACGGCCAGTTGCTAGCCGACATTAGCGACACCCTCGCCGCCGATGGCTGGCAAATTGGAATAATCGGGGACCCTGCCGAATCCGAACGCACGGGCGCTGTGTTAGGCGCGATGCAGTCCGGCGCGCTCTATCTCTCCGGCGCGATGACACGCGATACCCAGGCTGCGTTGATTGGAAATGCGCGTCTGGTCTTGAGCGAACGCGCGCAAGGTTCTGCGGTGGCTCAACTTGCGCATGAACGTGGTACTCCGTTAATCAGCCTCGATAGCGGCCGTTTTGGCGAGACCGCCGACGCCATCGTGGGCGCGGCGCTCGCCGAACTTCATACGCAATGCACAGCGCATCCCGGGCTGCCTTTCACGCTCCATACGCCTATGCTGAAGGATGCAGCATGAACTTCCGCGAGACTTGATCACCGAGTTGACCACCGAGGCGAGCCATGAATACAGCAATGAGCGTTGAAACAGTGAAATACGAAAGCTACCGCATGCAGACCAATCCGATTCCCGATCCCCTCGCTGACCCGAACCGCGACCCCGAGGCCGATCCGTTGTCGCCGCCGTCGCCGGGGCATCGGCCGGAGGAACCGCAGCAGCCCGATGCACCTCCGGACGGCCATCCCATCTGAGCGTTACACCTTGCTCACCGCGCGCGTGGGTTCGGCGAGCGCGACTGCTGAGCCCGACGCAACCGGTTCGGCGGCAGGCTCAGCGGCGGGATCGATAAACACCTTCGCGCCGCGCTGATAGTTGAATATGAACAGCACGACCGACGCGGTCGAGGCCAGCGCCACGCAAAACACAAATACCGCGCGATACCCCCACGTCGCGGCAACGAACCCGGACGCCACGCCCGCCATCACCGAGCCGGTGCGCATGGTGTTGAAGAACAGCGTGGTCGCGCGGGCCAGCGCGCCCGGCATCAACTCCTGGAAATACGACATGCCGAGGCACGACGTCACGGCGACAACCACCGCGTTCAGGATTTGCAGCGGCACGAGCACCCAAAGATTGGGCGCAAGCGCGATTCCGGCGAAATAAACGATATGCGACAGCGACGCAAACGCGATCATGTTCGCCTTGTTGATCCGGCGTGACGCGCCGCCGAGCATCAGCATCATCGGGATTTCCGCGAATGCGCCGAGTCCGACCATTTGCGCCACGTGCGCCGTCGTGCCATGCAACTGGTCGACGATCAGCACCGGCAGCATGATGGTCGCGATTGCCGAACCCATTCCAATCAGCGTGAAACTCACGAGCGCGGCGTACACGTGCGCGTTCTTCCCTTGCTGCGGAATTTCGCTGCTGGTTTTGTCTCCCGCTTCGAGCGCGTCATACACCTTCGGCTCGCGCATGAACAATACGATCACGCCAGCCACGACAAACGCACCCGCCGCCGATAAAAACAACCCGTTGAAGCCCGACACGCCCAGCACGATTGCGCCAGCCGCCGGCCCGAACACCCACGCGCACGAAAGCGTGGTGCGCAATGTCGCCATCGGCAATTCGGTGTTGCTGATGCCTTCGGCGTGCATCCGCGCCTTGCTGAATGTGAAAAGCTGCGGAAACACCGCCGCGCCAATGCTCAGGAACACGCAGCCGAAGATAGTCAGCAAGATGTAATTGCGCGTGACGCAGAGCAACGCATAGCCCAATGCAGAGCCGGCTATTGAGAGCAGCACGATGCGTTTTTTATCGCTGCGCCGATCGGCCACGCGTCCGAGATAAGCGCTTACGACCACGCTGCTGACCGCCGTCAGGGTCATGAAGATGCCCAGGCGCAGCGGCGTCATGTGCGCTTCGGTTGCACCGAACAGCGATGTGTAAGGCACGGCGAACGACGACGCAATGCCCGATAAAAACATCGCGAGTGAAATGCCGGGATACCCGGGAAGACGAATCAGCGCGAGAAAAGTCTTGAAGACGGCGTTCATTGAAATTCACATTGGCAGCCAGGACCCTCTTTTTTGGCCGCGTTGCGCGAGCGCGAAAAAGAGACGTCAGCGCGCACTTAAACACGGGCGAAGGTTTTTTTCAATGAGTCTGATGGAATGCTCACAACAAACAGCAACGGGTTAAAGCGTTTATGTCGTCCAGCTAAACGTTGGTTCGATGAACTCGCGTGGTTCAAAGCACGCCGTGATCCGGTCGAGTCTGCCGAATCGGGTCGCCCTGCAAAATCGTCCAATACTTTTGCGAGGCGCTTCCCTAGCATGTTCTCCACCATGTCCTTCAGGAGAAACGCATTGTTAGTGCAAAACGAATCAATTGGTGCGAGCGCTGCGCAAACGCCGGCTGAGCCGGAGCGTTGTGTGATTGTCGTGGACGAAGCGCTGGCGCCCGGTAAAGCGTCGAACGCCGCTGCGGTCGTGGCGTTCACGCTGGGGCAGCGTCATAGCCATCTCGTAGGAGAGCCGCTTCGTGAACTCGATGGAACCACGCATCCGGGCCTTATTCCCATCGGCATTCCAGTGCTAAAAGCCACGTCCGCACAGTTGAGCGCGCTTCGCCTGAAATCGCTGCCGCATTGCGATGTCGTGGACTTTCCGGTGCAGGGCCAGACCACGACCGACTATGCCGCGTTTCTGAGCGTGGTTAGTTCACTGCCGGGCGAGTCGCTGCACTATCTCGCGGTCGGTCTGGTCGGGCCCAGGAAGAAAGTCGGCAAGCTCGTCGGTGGACTTGCGCTCTTCGCCTGAGCGCGAGCAGCGTGAAAGCGCAAGGAATATCATGGCGTTTTCCAGCCGCTTTCAAGAACCGCATTTTTCATGAACGCAACCGCCCCAGGCAATTCGATCAAGCTCTGGCATGCGCCCGACGTGATGGATGCCGTCATGCTCAAGGGCCGCTTCGTTGGTCACCGCTATCCGCCCCATTCGCACGACACGCATTGTCTCGCCGTGATCACGGGCGGCGTGCTTGCGGTCGAAGTCCGGCAACAGCGACGCTTGTGCCGCCGCGGCGATGTGATTGTCATCGACGCGGATCTCGTGCATGCCGGTCTCGCCGCCGGCGATGGTCAATGGAAGATGCGCGTGGCGCATGTGCAGCCTGCGGCGCTCGGGGCGTATTGCGAGCAGCTCGGCATTGCGCGGCGCGAGCGCTTCGACATGCCGCGCCCGTTTATCGCCGATACGGAATTGTCGCGGCATCTTTACGGCGTGAACTGGTGTTCCGAGGCAGACCACGACGCGTTCAAGCGCAGCGAAGTACTGGCAAGCGCCGTCACCAGCTTGTATGCGCGTCACGCGGGCCGGCCCGGCGTTCTGCCTGCCGTGCGCAGCGAACCCGCGCTCGTCAAGGCTGTAAAAGATCGCCTGCGGGATAACCTCGACGTGGACACGCACGCGCGGCTGACTTTATCGACGCTGGCTCGTGAATTCAGTGTGACGCCGTTTGTACTATTACGCGCCTTCGTGCGCGAGGCCGGACTGAGTCCGCACGCGTTTCAGCAACAGGAACGCGTACGCCGCGCAATGCCGCTGCTGCGCAACGGCCGCCCGATTGCCGAGGTCGGCGCACGGGTCGGCTTCGCGGATCAGTCGCACTTCACGCGCGTATTCAAGCAGCAGACCGGCGTCACGCCGAAGGTCTATCAAGCCGCATTCGCATGACGCTGCCGCATTGAAAAAACCCCGGCAACACGCCAACACTCGCTTCGAGTGAAAGAGCGTCACACTACGTTCTTCTCCACGATCGGCCGGTTCTCGATCACACGTGACCAGCCCAGTGAAGACAAGTCCAACGTTTTATACCTGCCGTCCAGAATCAGTTCACTGACACCGCGCCCGGTCGCCGGCCCTTGCTGCAATCCGTGACCGCTGAAACCATTGGCAAATACGCAATTATCGATTTGCGGGTGGTAGCCAATGATCGCGTTCTGATCGAGCACGTTGTACTCGTAATAGCCTGACCAGCAATTTTCAACCCGCAGCGCTTTGAACCCGGGCACACGGTTCGCAAGCACAGGCCAGACGACGTCGTCGAAAATGGCGTGATCGACCTGGTCCAGCGGCAGATCGTCCGGATCGTTATTCGGGTCCGGCGAGGTGCCGCAAATATAGGTCTTCCCCTCCGGGCGAAAATAAACGCCCGTGGGATCGACAAGCAGCGGGCAAGCGTTGAGCACGGCTGGCGACGACACATTGAAGATGCTCCGCCGACGCGCACGCACAGGCATGTCGATACCCATCATTACCGCGATATTGCGTGCCCACGGACCTGCGGCGTTGACGACAGTATCGCAATCGAAGCGCTCGCCGGCACGCGTTGTCACGCTAGTGACACGGTTGCCGGCCAGTTCCATACCCATGACTTCAGCAGGAACGTAACGCGCGCCGAGCGCTTGCGCTTTCTTCTTTAGCGCCTGCACAAGACCGTATCCGTCGAACCATCCTTCGCCCGAATTCCCATACGCGCCCGCCGCGAGATCGTCCGTATTCAGCCATGGAAACCTGGCGCTCAGGGCTGCCTCGTCAAGCAACGAAATGTCGGCGCCCAGACGCGTTTGCATTGCATGGTTCTCGCGCAATACGGATTCGCCGGGAGGCGTTGCAAGAAACAGGTAGCCGCCTTCGTGCAGATCGATGCATGGCTTTTCGCCGTTGACTTCAAGCAAGTCGCCGATACCACGCAGGAACTCGATACCGTACAAGGACATCTGCACGGACAATGGCGTAGAAAATTGCTGGCGAATCGATGCCGCCGAGAGCGCCGAGGAAGATCGGGCGTAAGTCGTGTCGCGTTCAATGACCGTGACGGCCACGGTCGGGTCCGAAGCGCGCAGGAAATAAGCCACTGAACTGCCGATCACTCCGCCACCGACGATAACAACTTTTGAACTCACGAACGGCTCCAGAGGGCATGACCGAATCAAGTCGGGAAACGATACTACGGTGTTTTTTTGTTAGCAAACTTGCAGAGGACACAACGGCGCGAGCCGTGCTTTCTTTATTCTTCGCGCCGTAAATTAACTGCAATTAACCCGATGGTATTATCGGAAATAATCGCGCACTTCCTCTTATCTTCTCTTAGCCGATGGATACGAATCTTTTGAGCCCAGCCGGGCAATCGTCAACAGACCCCGGCCGCCGGTCGATGCCTTCGAGAAACAGCACGTGCCCGCATGACGTCGCAAGCAAACCGGCCGGCGGCTAAGCCTGCGCCCGTTTCCCCAACCTGACGCAACAACCACGAATTCCCATCAAGCTTATGTTGCGTCTGCGAGATATTCAGCGCGAATCGAGAAAGGTAGCAGGACGCCATTCCAAAGCGGCGTCCGGATTGCTCGACTTCGTCGCGCGCAATCGTCCTGTCTGGATGGTGTCGTTTGCGATGAACCAGGCGGATCTGTCGGAAGGGCTGCGCGCCGCTTTCGCATCCACCGTCATGCTTCTATTGGGCAATCTCCTGCATATGCCCGAGTTCTCATGGGCGGCCATCGGCGCATTCTGGACGTGTCTCGCGGATGCGGCGGGATCCAACCGGATGCGCTTTGCGTCCATGAGCGGGTTCGCGCTGTTATCGACAATATGCGGAGGACTGACCGCCTACGCGTCGGGTTCGACTATCGTTGCCGCGGCCGCCGCTGTTTTTGTATTTTCAGGCTTGGGCGCGCTCGCGCGGATCTGGGGTTCGGCGTCGGCGCAAGTCGGGATTCTTGCAGCAACGGCGTGCGTGGTGATGGTGGACCGGCCCATTCACGGCTCCTCTGGAAGCCTGCGGTTCCTCGCTTTGTATATGGTCGGATGCCTGTTTGCGACCGTGCTCAGCTTTACAGTCTGGCGCATCCATCCGTTCGGAGGGAGCCGCACCGCCATGCGTTCGACCTATGCGCGGCTCGCCGATATGGCAAGCGACGCCGCCCGCCTGATCAAAACCGAGCGCACCGGATTCCAGGAATGGGCATCGCACGCGTCGCGGTATCGAGGGCAGGCGCGCACCGCCATAGAGACAACCCGGAAAGCGCTTGCGCGGGTTCCTCCATCGAAGGCAGACAGGCGTGACACCTACAGCAACCTGCTCCTCGCGCTCGCCGACAGCGAACAGATCTTCGCATACCTCATTGCCGTCACCGATGCCTGCGAGCGCGGTCATCATCGTCTGCCGAATGCGAAACGCGCCGCGCGCGCACTGGAAGCTTTCGCCGAGGTCCTGTTGCGTCTTTCCCGCGCAATCGCCGACAAACCCTGGGAGCCAAACCGCCGCCAGCGCGACCGGCTCAACTCGCTTGCGCGGCAACTGGAAACCGCGCTGGGCGAGAAAATCGCACTTCGATTCGACGTCGACTTCAGCGAACTCGAACCCGCGCCAATCGCGCAGGTGTCCTGGTGGAACACAGCGGCATTGAACCTGAAGCGCGGCCTAGAAACCTTGAAGGCGAATGCGTCGAGCGGATCTATCGGCGCGCGGCACGCGGCGCGTGTTGCGACGGCCGCGACCATTGTGTTCATGACGGTGCGCCTGCTCCACCTTCCGTTCGGATACTGGGCGACCATGGCGACGCTGCTGACCTTGCAGCCGTCCATTGCAACGAGCTGGCCGCGCAGCATGGAGCGCGCGGCGGGCAGCATATTGGGCGGACTGCTCGCGGCCGCGATTGGTCTCGCGGTCCATTCGCCCGTGGCGATCTCGCTGGTCGTGTTCCCGCTGGTGTGCGCGACCATGGCGCTCAGACCCGTAAGCTATAGTCTCTTCGTGCTTTTCGTTACGCCCGCATTCGTATTGGTCGCGGACTTCGCGGCGCCCGACGGCGCTGAACTTGGCTTCGCAATCACGCGGCTCGCGAACAACATGCTTGGGTGTGTGGTGGCCTTGCTTGCGACCTTCCTGCTCTGGCCAAGCCGGGAACCGGCTCGCTTCAACCAGCACCTGAGCGAAGCGATCGCGGCGAATTTCGATTATCTCGCGGAGTCGCTCGGAAAGTCGAAAAGCGATGAACTCGAACTCGAGCGGCTCAGGCGCGCCGCCGGCCTCGCAAGCAACAATGCGGAAGAAGTGCTCGCACGTCTGCGGCTGGAGAAACTCGATACATCCAGCGGAGACCGCACCGGGTCGACCGCGCTTGCGCTGCTGCGCCGGGTAGCGGGAACAGCGACTCGCGCACGTTCGTTCGGCGCGGGCTTGACCGCAAATGCGCCGCTCGCGGAATGGATCAGGAAGGCAGCCGGGAGTATGGAGGCCGAATTGTCCGGTGATCCACAGCCTCATCCGGACGCGGCCTATCCGAAAGACGGCCTGTCGTTACTCGAAGCCGATGCGGTCAATCAGGTCATGTTGCTGCGGCGCCTGCTCAGCGAAGCTGGCCGGATGTGAAAGAGCGAATGGAGCGGCGCGGTGCCGTTCTATCAGCCACTTCCTTATAGACGATGACCCCTAAATGAGGGATTGCCTCGCGGAAATCGTCGGCTTATGTTTAGGTCATGCGCCTTTCTCGCCGCGCATCCGGACGCGCAAGCCGCCCGGGCAAAATTTGGTGCGGTGTTCCCGCATCGCGTTGCCGCCGCATGGTTGTCATTGTGCGGATAATTCAACGCCTTCAATAAAAGCACGGACTGTCGCGCGGAATGCGCACGATGCTCGGGATTCGTTTGCTCCGAAGAATCGCGGCATCCAGCGGTTGCCGCATATTGCGGGCACCGGCCATCGAGCATTATCGATCGGGGGCCAACGGCTTCGAGTACGTCTCACGGACGTCATGAAACACGTTGCAAGGGAGCGCATGATGCTAAGCAAACCGGTCCGCGCAAGCAGGCAAATCGACGGCATGTCGATGTCCGCGGAATTTAATCGCGATACTGGGCGCCTGCGTATCCTCGATGGCGGCACGGTGATAGCAGAATGGTCCCGCCTCATTCATGGTTCGCGATCGCTTCCGTTGCCGGATACAGCACGTGGGGAACACGCCCTAACGAGAAAGACCTTGCCATGGTGATCGAGGATTTCCTGCTGCAGCGAGGCGGCGCTCGCGCGCTCGTGTTCCGGTGAGCGCCCGTTCGTGGATCAATAACATGGCCAAGGTCATCGCGTGCCGGGCATTGTCCCTGTCCTGTTGGGCGGCCTGAGGTTGGAACTTTCCGTGGTCCTCGTGCCATTGCTTCTCATGCTGCTGATGACGCCGTCCGTCCCTTTGCTGAGACCCGTGCTGGTTTGCGAGCGGCTGCCCGTGACGCTCGGGCTCGGCATCGTTGAACCGGGAGCAGCGGGATTGGGCATGAGCGCCGGACTCGCGCCGTCGGCCAGATTGCCGCTCGCCTGCGCATGAACACCTGCTGACATGCCTGCAATCAGCATCGATACAAAAATCTTCGCCGCGACTTTCATCATTTACTCCACTAATGCCATGCAATGAATGGCCATCCACTCATTTTCTATGAGCCGTGGAGAATGACTATGTTCCCGACTAATTGCGTCCGGGCGGTTCGCGAACCCGATCCCGCGCGTTTTCCCTCGGATTCGTCAATGGCCGTTCCGCTGTAATATCGAACGAGCGTTGGGCGCCGAAGGTCGTACACCGGGAGCGCCTGCGTTTTTCCGAACGCGCCTAAACCGCGACTAAACCTATTGGAGACGCACATGGCAAAGCCCGAGTACAGCGACCCGTTCAGTCAGTTTGCCGCGATGTTCCAGCAATACAAACTCCCCGGATTCGATGTCCAGGCAATTCTCGATGCCCGTCGCAAGGACGTCGAGGCGCTTGCGGCCGCAAACCGGGTTGCATTCGGTGGCATGGAAGCGCTTCGGGACAAGCAGCTTGAAATCCTGCGTCGCGCACTGGGCGATTTCCAGACCATCGCGCAGCAGTTCGCCGCGTCGCCCGGCAAGGCCACGACTAACCCGACAGAGGTCGTGCAGAAGGCGCTGCATCAGGCGCTGGCCGACATGCAGGACATTGCGCAGAAAACGCAGCAGGCGCAAACCGAGGCTTACGCGATCGTGACGAAGCGGATTGAAGAAGCGGCCAAGGAACTGAAGTCGTCGATGGAGCAGCAGCAAAAGTAAGCAGGCCTTTGGCGCGATCTTTCACGGCCGCCATGAAAAACGCCTCCCGGATTTTCATCACGAGAGGCGTTTTTTATTCAGCAGACTTCAATTACAGTGCGGCGTCCTTCAGCTTCTTCAGCGGGCGCACCTTCAGGCGCACCGACGCCGGCTTGGCAGCAAACCACTTGTCTTCGCCCGTGAACGGGTCCTTGCCAAAGCGCTTCTTCTTCGCCGGCACGTCTTGTGCGACGACCTTCAACAGGCCCGGCAACGTGAATTCCTTAGCACCTTTCTTGTGAATCGATGCCAGCAGCGTTTCTTCAAGTGCTGCCATCAATGCCTTCGCTGCCTTCGGCTCGACGCCCGAACGTTCTGCCAGATGAACGGTCAGCGATGCCTTGGTGAACGAGTCCTTGATGGGTTTCAGCGGAGCGGCCACAACGGCTTTTTTCGCTGCAGGCGCCGCTGCCTTCTTCGCTACCGGCGCAGCTTTCTTGCTGGCTGCCGTTACTTTCTTGGTAGCCGGAGCTGCTGCTTTCTTCGCAGCCGGAGCTGCGGTCTTCTTCGTGGTTGTTGCCATGAGTTCCTCGCTTGTAGTCAAAAGTTGCCCAAGACCTTTGCCTTTGCGCCGTCACCGACTAACGCAAAGGTACAAATCCTCAGGTTGGGCGCCAGCGTAACAACACCGCCTTCAAGACGCAACATCCCGGACCATAAATTAAAGGGTTTTTTGCATGAAAGTCACGAAACCGGGCACCTGTACCTCACTTCGTGGACGCAGATCCAGCAAAACCCTATCGAAAAGCATAGGTGACGTCCTTCAACCAGTATTCAAGTTGTGAGCAAACGCGACCGCATTCGATCGCCAACCTTGCGGGTCCCACCGTAATGAATGGTTACGTCCGTCTCGCTGAACGCGATCAGCACTTTTGCAATTGAAGCGCGCGTGGCATAGTGCGGCCACGTTCACTACAGGAGGTCCCAATGCCTACGATCGACGAGCTTCGCGTGAAAATAACGAAGCTACAGACTCAGGCTGACGCGTTGATTGCAAAAAAGATGCAGGCGGCAGTCGATCAGATTCGAAAGATCATGCTGGAACACGGCCTGACCACCGACGATATCGAACAGAAAGCAAAGGCAAGACGCGAAGCGAAAACGGCTCATGGCAGCGTTGCCAAAGCACCGTTGAAAACAAGGCGGAAAGCCGCAGGCAGTCTGCCGGGCAAGAGTGCGCCGAAGTATCTTCATCCGAAGACGGGTGCAACCTGGACCGGTCATGGCCGTGCGCCGGCGTGGATCGCCCAGGTCAAGGACCGTTCGAAGTTCCTGATTTCAAACGCAGCCAGTGCGGCCGACGGCACCGATGCCACCGCTAAGCAAGTCCGCGCGCCGCGCAAGAACGCACAAGCGAAGCCCTCGGCAACGGGCAGCGCCGTAGCGAAGAAAGCGGTTGCAAAGAAAGGCGTGGCGAAGACAGTCAAAGCATCGAGCAAGAGCGCACCGGCGAAAAAAGCCGCGCGCAACCGCTCTGTCAAAACCCCGCGCGCAAGCCAGAAAGCAATCTAGGTAACGCCGGAAACGGTAATCGATGGGGGCCGCGTGTCACGTGCCGCCATCGGTTTTTCCATCAGCGATGTGCAATTCCGGTTGTTGGCCTTGTATCGTCTAATGCCTGAGGCCGCGCGAACCCGACATTGAATTGCATCCGCCGGAACGTGACGCGTTGTTTCAGGCACGGCGCTTTCAAACCCAAAACGAATTCCCAACGGAGCTTGGCATGGAAGCCGACGCAAAGGCATCCGGACACACCGCGCCGAACCTAAGACGCTCGGACGCAGCCGATAAAACCGCGTGGAAGATACTCGTCGCATCGGCGACCGGCTACGCCATGGATGGGTTCGACCTGCTCATTCTCGGCTTCATGCTGCCTGCCATCGCGCTTGAATTGCATCTCGGCGCGCAGCAATCCGGGGCGCTGGTTACGTGGACGCTGATCGGCGCCGTTGCGGGCGGCATTGTGTTCGGCTCGTTGAGCGACCGGTTTGGCCGCGTCCGCGTGCTGACGTGGACCATCATGCTGTTCGCGGTGTTCACGGGCCTATGCGCGTTCGCACGGAGCTTCTGGGATCTGCTCGCGTATCGGACCATCGCGGGTATCGGGCTTGGCGGCGAATTTGGTATCGGGATGGCATTGGCGGCCGAAGCGTGGCCGGCGAAGTATCGCGCGCGGGCGTCGTCGTATGTTGCGTTGGGCTGGCAGGCAGGCGTACTCGCGGCGTCTTTGCTGACGCCGCTGCTATTGCCGCACATTGGCTGGCGCGGCATGTTTTTACTCGGCGTGGCGCCGGCGATCATTGCCTGGATGGTTCGGCGCTCGCTGCACGAACCGGAAGTCTTTGTTCGAAGCGCGATGAAGCTCGAACGCAAGCCGAACGCTTTCAAACTGCTCGTCGCGAATGCCGCCACGACCCGCGCGAGTATCGGCATTGTGATCCTGTGTTCCGTCCAGAACTTCGGCTATTACGGCATCATGATCTGGCTGCCGACTTACCTCGGAAAGACGCTCGGCTTCGGTCTGACCAAGTCGGCGCTCTGGACCTCGGTCACCATTGTCGGGATGATGATCGGCGTCTGTCTCTTCGGTCAACTCGCTGACCGCATGGGCCGCAAGCCTGCGTTCCTGTTCTTCCAGGCAGGTTCCGTCGTGATGGTGATCTTCTACTCCACGCTGTCGACACCCGGCACCATGCTCTGGGCCGGCGCGGTAATGGGCCTCTTCATCAACGGGATGATCGGCGGCTATGGTGCGCTTATCTCCGAAGCGTATCCCACTGCGGCTCGCGCGACGGCACAAAACGTGTTGTTCAATATTGGACGGGCCGTCGGCGGATTCGGACCGGTTATCGTGGGCGGACTGGCTGCGTCGTATTCGTTGCACGTCGCGATTGCATCGCTCGCGGGCATTTATGTTCTCGACATGCTGGCGACGCTTTTTCTCATTCCCGAACTGAAGGGCGTGGATCTGAATTAATTCCGCGCCATTCATTTCGATACTCAATCGAACGCATAAGCGACGCCCGCGCCATAAGTGATCTGATTGCGGTTACCGCGCTGCGTCACAATAGGACTGTCCGCTGCCGAACCCGATATTCGCTGGTAATAGATCATCGCGCCGCCGAACCAGTGTTTATTGAACTGATAGATCGCGGCGAGCCATCCTGTCATCTGTTCGAGTCCGCCCGAAGGACTGAACGCGGGCAGTCCACTGCGCGCGGAGTCCTCCTGCGTGACCCCGAAGTAGACCTGGTTGAACCCCTGGCTGACCCAGCTCGCGCCCACTCCGGCGCCCGCGAAAACCCGCCGGTACACCGGCATCCAGAAGCTGCCATTCAGCGACACGCGCGCGCCTGTATAAACCACGCCCGCGTTGGTCACAACCGTCACCGACCCGCGCAGCCGATACGGCACGGTCCCCACATGCTCATACTCATAGCCGACAAACCCGCCGCCTTCCACTGTGGTGTGGACCTCGTGAATCTGCGAGACGACCGGGTCATCGACATGACTGCGTCCCAGCCGCAGCGAAACCGCAGGACCGTATTGCAACCCTGTAACCCCGCCAAGATCGAACTGTGCGTACGGTCCATACAATTCGAACAGGCGTCCGCCATCGGTCACGTATCGCACGCCCGGCACAGCGCCGACAAAGCGATCCTTGCCGCCCGCGTAATCGGTCGTGGAGCCAAGGCCGCCGCCCACCATGCTCGGCAGCATGCCTGGAAGATCCACGGCCGCGGCCCGGCTTGCCTGAGCCGAGATCAGGCAGCAGATCATGAGGAGGAACCGCGGGTCGTCGAGCTTCGAGTAAGCTTTCCGCTTATGCATTTGCGAACCGTTAAATGAGGATCAAGGGCGCAGAGACCCGGCATTTTTCTTGGAAGGATTTTCGGAAAATGCACCCGCGCCGTATTCGTTTCGCAACCGGAAACTCAAGCACAAGTCGATGTGCAGCCCAGCGCTCATTCAGCGCTCCGTCAGCACTAACCCCGCCCGATGCGGCGAACCCGGACGACCGATATCAGAAACCCGGGGCGAACGCAATCAGCGCAGGGCGCGCCATTGCAATGCGCGAGGTGCGTCAGCAAAGCAGAGATATGACGCTGCGGTCGAACGACCGCAGCAAATTGGAAGGGACAAGAAAGCCGCTGGCCGGAAGGTTCCGGCCATGTCGAAAATACCAAGGCAAATGAACCGATTCACGCTCGATGCAAAAAAGCGCCTTTGATTCTCGTCCAGAAGCCGGCAAATCGATGTGCTGAAGGAGCGAACTGAGACGATGCGGTATCGGGATAAGAAAGCCGTTCCTGACGATCCCGCACTTGCGAGACAAGCAAGCCGATGTACATGGCGATTCTCCCAGCGTAGTAGTTTTCAGCACACGGCAGGCAGACTGCCGCCCATGTGATCCGCACATCACGCGCGGCATCACAATACCGCGCGCTTACCTAAGCCTGTTCAACTCAGCATCCCAAACTACTACTGCCATGAAAATTAATTTACCTGTAGGCGATCAGCCCCGGGTACCTCGAGCGTGTTCCATCAGACGCGGGTGGAAACACGCACCAGCAGCCATCGTCATGACGAAAGAAAAGCAGCGCACGCGGCCCGCGCGGCAAAGCCGTTTCGACACATACATACCGTCGCCGGCCTACACGCGTACGGCTGAATTCAGTAACACGAACAGGAGTCGACAAACCCGGCGCAAGCCATTTTTCGACCTGGGTCCGCAGCGAGTGCTCATGCGTGGATTTCATATGCCGCTCCCACAAATGATTCTTGGCTCACCTTCATCAGCCGTATTTATGACGCCTGGCGTCTTGCGGCTGACGTCCTCAGGCGTGCTTTGCATCATCGTGCTACTGGCCGCCGCCGCTCTCAGTGCGCTACACCGCGCGAGATTCCTTAAATCCGCAAGTTGAACAACGAGTTGCTTTGCCGTTCTACGTTTCACAGGACCTCCCGCGACGCACCAAAAACTTGAGAAAGCACTTTAACTCTATGCTTCGATTGCTTGTCATGGTGCGGTCTTAGGCAAAATCGCAACAGTTTTTTACGATGATCCTCCGGAAGCGCCGCATAGACACCTACGGTGAACGCTGCCTTTGCTGGTTTATCGGCCAGACGGCCGGGAGACTTGAGGAGAGAAATCGCGACCTATGCGCCCACCGGGTTGAAGGGAGTTTGCAACCAATCGACAATAGCTCGACGCTGCCCGGCGCCAGGTTGAGGCGCGCAGGAAATCCACCCTGTCGAACCCGGAGTCCCTCATGAGACCACGCGTCGAAGCTTTTCACGATCCCGCGACTTCAACCATGACCTATGTGGTGTACGAAGCTCCGGGTTCGCCGTGCGCGATCATCGACGCGGTACTCGACTACGAACCGGCTTCCGGACGGATATCCAGCGGCTCGGCCGATCGCGTGATCCGCTTCGTGACCGCGCAAAACCTGCAAGCGCAATGGTTGCTGGAGACGCACGCGCACGCCGATCACATTTCGGCGGCCGCATACATCAGGAAGCAGCTAGGCGGCGCTATTGCCATCGGCGAGCATATTCGTTCTGTACAACGCGCGTTCGAGCGCATCTTCAATCTGGATGCACACGCGTCCTCGGGCGCCGCACCTTTCGATCACCTTTTCGTCGATGGCGACAGGTTCCAGGTCGGAACGCTGACGGGTAAGGTCATGCACGTGCCCGGCCACACGCCGGCAGATGTGGCTTATTTGTTCGACGGCATGGCATTCATGGGCGATACGCTTTTCATGCCGGACGTGGGCACCGCGCGATGCGATTTCCCCGGCGGCAATGCGCACACGCTTTACGAGTCGACTCGACGCTTGCTGAGCCTGCCACCGCAGACGCGTCTTTTTGCATGCCATGACTACCCCCCTGAGGGCCGCGGCACGCGTTGGGAGACCACGGTCGCCGAGCAGCGCGCGGACAACATTCATGTGCGCGATGGCATTACCGCCAGCGAATTCGTCGCCATGCGCACGGCACGCGACGCCACGCTGGCGCAACCGGCATTGATCATCCCGTCCATACAACTCAATATTCGCGCTGGCGAATTCCCGCCCGTCGAAACCAACGGGACACGCTATCTGAAGCTTCCAATCAACGTGTTCTGATGTGGGCTTGACGCGTGTGAGAAAGGAGTCGAATTCACTTCATTCAATTTCGTAGCTATCCGAAACATGTCTTGAGTAATGCAAGGAGACGGTTTTTTACCAAATTGGGAGACTGGCCCCTTATCCTCGGCGATCCTCAAGTGAAGCTTCACCAAACTCATTTATTCACCTCGCTTCAGATCGGGACGCCAGTATGAGAAAAAAACTTGCAACAATCCTTCCTATCGTCGCGACTGCGTCCATTGCACACGCACAAAGCTCGGTGACCCTGTACGGAATCGTGGAGGACGGGGTCGATATCGTCAGCAACGTTCGGGGCAACCGCCTGTTTCAACTCGCTTCCGGCGTGACGGCCGGCAGCCGTTGGGGCGTACGCGGCGCTGAAGACCTCGGCGGCGGCCTGTCGGCGATCTTCCGCCTGGAAAGCGGCTTTAACATCAACTCTGGCCGGCTCGGCAGCGGACTTGCGTTTTCGCGCAATACATACGCGGGTATCGAAAGCGCGCAAGCCGGTACGGTGACCCTTGGCCGCCAGTGGGATTCGATCGTGGATTTCGTCGAGCCTTATAGCCTCAACGGGAATGTCGGCGGCTATTACTTCGCGCACCCGAACGATATGGACAACACGGACAACGGCTTTCCTATTTCGAATGCCGTGAAATACCGCAGTCCAACCATCGCGGGTTTCACCTTCGGCGGACTCTATTCGCTAGGCGGCATCGCGGGACGGTTCTCCGACAACGCCACGTTCAGCGCGGGCGCAACCTACGCCGCCGGTCCGGTCAGCGCAGGCGTCGCCTATTTGCGCATCAATGATCCAGGGGTATCGACGCAGGGTTACCAGAACTATCCCGGCTTCACCAATGCAGTGTATGGCGATTATCTTGCGGCTGCGCGAGCACAACGCGTGTTTGGCGTGGGCGCTTCATATCAGGTGCTCGAATCGTTGCGACTGCTTGCCGATTTCACGAATACCCTCTTCCAGCAAGGCAGCGCAGGCCACGATGCAACCTTCCAGAACTACGAAGTATCGGGCATCTACATGCCAACGCCGGCAGTCACCATCAGCGCAGGTTACACGTATACGACCGGCCGCGATCACGCAAACGGCGCCCAGCCGAAATACAACCAGTTCAACCTGACCGCTGAATATGCGTTGTCGAAGCGGACATCGGTCTACGCGCTGGGCGTTTACCAAAAAGCAGCCGGCGACGCGAACGCCGCGCAGATTGCAGGCTTCAATCCTTCGAGCAACCAGAAGCAGGCGGTGGGCCGCGTGGGAATTCGCAGCACGTTCTGATCAATGCAAGCGGGCGCTTAAAAGCACCCGCGCTCGTCTAATCGTCCGATACGGGTTATCCCACCCCTACATTCCGTCTCCGCCATGCCGTAAATGAGTCAGGCATAGCGCTCGGCAGCGCCCAACGCCGCACATTCAACGCGGTTCAACATAGGCGACGGCGGTAGACATGAAAAAGATGAATTTGAATCAGAAGCTCGGATCGATGATCGCCGTGCTTTGGCTGGGACTTGTCGCGATCGGGTTTATCGGGGCATGGCAAAGCCGTTCCTCAACCATCGAGGATCGACGCGATCAACTGAAAGCGCTGGTTGCCCAAGGCGCCACCATGACCGCGCATTTCCAGAGTCTCGCCGCAAACAAGACCATGTCCGAAGACGACGCGAAAAAGCGTGCGCTCGAGGTCCTCGCGTCCATGCGATACGGCACTGATGGCTATATATCCGTCAACGACTCGCGCCCGGTCATGATCATGCATCCGATCAAACCGGCGTTGAACGGCCAGAATCTCGCCGGTTTCGCCGATCCGGCGGGCAACAAGCTCTTCGTCAACATCGTCAACGCCGGTAACTCGACGCCCGAAGGCGGCTTCATCAATTATTTATGGTCGAAGCCTGGCAGTGACAAACCCGTGCCGAAAATGAGCTTTGCCACACACTTCGTGCCGTGGGACTGGTACATCGTGACCGGCATGTACACCGACGATATCCAGAGTGCGTTCTACGCAAGCGCGTTGCGCTGGTTTGCGATTACCACAGTGCTCGGCGTGCTGGCGTCGCTTGCCATGCTGCTGGTGCTGCGCAGTATCAAGCGCGAACTCGGCGGGGACCCGTCAATTGCTGTCGGCGCGGCGCAACGCATTGCGCGCGGCGACCTGACCACGCACGTGCCGCTCGCCGCAGGCGACGCCCATAGCTTGATGTACGCGCTGAGCGAAATGCAAAGCGGCCTGGTCGAGACCGTCTCGCGGGTGCGCGCCGGGACCGAGAACATCAATGTGGGCGCATCGGAAATCGCCGCCGGCAATACGGATCTGTCGCAGCGCACGGAACAGCAGGCCGCCGCGCTCGTGCAAACGGCGTCGAGCATGGACGAGATGACCGCGAACGTGAAGCAGAACGCTGACAGCGCCACGCAAGCCGCCAAGCTCGCGGGCGAAGCCGCCGATGTCGCCCAGCGCGGCAGCGGCGTGGTGGAAGAAGTGATCCACACCATGACGCGCATTACCGAGAGTTCAAAGCAGATCGGCGACATCATCGGCGTGATCGATGGCATTGCATTCCAGACCAACATCCTTGCGTTGAACGCGGCCGTCGAAGCGGCCCGGGCAGGCGAACAAGGGCGCGGCTTTGCCGTCGTGGCGGCTGAAGTGCGCAGCCTCGCGCAGCGCTCGGCAACGGCTGCGAAGGAGATCAAGGCGCTGATTGGCACGTCGACCAATACGGTGAAAGAAGGCGCGTCGCTGGTCTCGAACGCGGGCGCAACGATGAGCGAGATCGTCAGTTCCGTGCGTCGCGTGAATGAGATCCTCGATGAAATCAGCCACGCGTCGAACGAGCAAAGCGCGGGGATCGAGCAGGTGAACCGAGCGGTTGGCGAGATGGATCAGGTCACCCAGCAGAACGCGGCGCTGGTTGAAGAGGCGGCGGCGGCAGCACATTCGCTGAAGGATCAGGTCGATGTCCTGCGCGAAGCAATCGGAAGTTTTTCGTTGCCGGCTTGAGCGTGGGATGCACATGGCAGGGTAACGTCATGTGCATCATTCCCGTTCCCAGAATCCCTCATGCACCACGGCCGCCTCATCCTCGATCAACGGCCCGACTACAGTCACCTTCCGCTGTCCGCGCGCAAATACTTCCCGGCACGGCAGCGAGAACGTCGGATTCTCGGGATGATCGCCGGTAATTTCAAGCAGACGCCGCTCCGACATCGCGTACACAACGCGGCCGATACTGCACCAATAGATCGCGCCCGAACACATGCAGCATGGTTCGGCGTTCGTGTAGAGCGTGCATTTGAGCAACTGCTCCGGCGAAAAGTCCTTCGCCGCCTGCGCTGCCACGCGCAACTCGGCGTGCTGCGTGGGATCGCCCAGTGGCGGCATTGAATTGTTCCCGGCTCGCGCGACAACATGGCCGTGTTCATCGGCTATAAGCGCGGCGAACGGATGCCTTCCTTCGTGCCTCGACTTTTCTGAAAGCGCGATCACTTCCCGCAGCAACGCCATGTCGCGTTCGTTCGCGTCGTTGTTCATGACCTTGTTTCCTTCAGCCGCGCATCGGATGATCGAGGAAAAAGCGCATCATGACCGCGCTTGCGTCGGGGCCGCCTGCGTCGGTGTAGGAGCCTCGCGCGCTTCCTCCCGCCCACGCGTGCGGCGCGCCGTGGATAAGCCACAGTTCGGCATCCACGCCGTCCGCCGATTTGACCCGCTCTACCGTGCTCTTTCGCTTGCCGGCTTCGTCGCGCGTGGCTTCATCGAATACGACGGCTTGCCCGCCGTACGCACGCAATAACTCGGCAGCGTTCGATGGATGCACGGTTTTATCGGCGTCGCCGTGAAACACGATCAGCGGCCGCTTCGGCGTTTCCGTATTCCGGGCGCGCGCTGTCTTGCCGCCACGCATGGCCGCAAGCGCCGACGGCAGATCGTGCGCGGAACCCGCCGCGAGCCCGGAGTGCACACAGGCTGCCGCGTAGAGTTCGGGATAGGCGCGAATCATGATGGCAGCCATCGCGCCGCCTGCCGATAAACCCGCCACGAATACACGCGCCGGATCGACGGTGTGCTTCGCCATCACGTCGCGCGTAATGCCCGCGATCAGCGACGGCTCTCCGGCATCACGCCGCTGATCCGCCGGCTTGAACCAGTTCCAGCACTTCGACGTGTTCGCTTGCTGCGGCTGCACCGGATACACAACGATGCAGCCCTCGCGCTCGGCCAATGCGTTCATTTGCGTGCCCGCGGCGAAGTCGTCGGCATCTTGCGTGCAGCCATGAAGCATCACGACAAGCGGCACTGGCTGGCCGTTGTACTTTTGCGGCACGTACAGCTTGTAGGTACGCTGACCCGCCGCGTTCGCATAGGAGTGCGTGCCGAACGTACCGGGTGCCTGCGCCGACTTAACTGGCGATACATCCGCCGTGGGCGCTTGCGGGACCTGTCCTTTCAGCGCGCGTTGCAGCGCCGCGGTCGCTTCTTGTGGACCGTGCGTGCGCAGCAGCTTCATTGTGTCCTGCATCGAGTGCAGGAATCCTTCATCGAGTTTCATCATCTTGTCCAGTTATAGAAAGAAGAGCGGTGTGTAGGGCGCTCAAGCGATCCGGCCAGCCAGCGCCGCTTTCACGGCGGGCGAAGCGTGGAACGCCCCGAGCACGACAATCGATGCGATCGTCTCCAGCGCAAGTTCCGGCGTGACATCGGAAGCAATGCTGGCGAGACCCAGCACCTGGATATCGAAACGCTCGCCCGCGTCACGCGCAGCTTCCAGATCGCGCTTTGAAAAGTGCTGCATGCCGAGCACCAGTGCGCGACGCGTGACCGTTTCGTTCACCACTTGCGCGTGGGTCGCCAACTGATTACGGATCGCAGTCCGAATCAGGTCTGTACGGTTTGAGTAAAACCCTTCTTCGACCAGCAAATCGATCTGCCCCAGGTCGATGGGACCCAGATTGATCGTGATCTTCTCGGTCTCGCCGCCTTTTGGCCGAACCACTTCAAGTTTTTGCATTACCTAAATCCATCCAGATACCATCCATATAGATGGTTATAGGCTGGTTTTTGCACCGCGTCAAATTTTTTCGGCTTTTTTAACGTAAACAGGCAGATACACCGTCCCGGGAACAGCCAATGCTGAAGTGAACCTCGTAGTCCCATTTTTCTTCGCGGCGAAGTCGCCGCAAGTCGCCAAAGCATTGCAAATGCTTTGAGATCCGGGCGCCCTTGGCTGGGTGTAACGCGTTCAATAGTGCGTTGCCGTCCGGAGCAACCAACATGTCCAATCTGGTTTTTTCATCGCGACGATTCGCGGGCGTGCGCACGCCTTTCGACAACGCGATGCGAAGCCTCGACCCTTTGCTAAGGAGATTTACCCATGTTCGTACATAACAAACGCCTGCAATACACCGTTCGCGTCGCAGCGCCAAATCCAGGCCTCGCGAATCTGATGCTCGAGCAGTTCGGTGGTGCACAAGGCGAACTCGCGGCCGCGTGCCGCTACTTCACGCAAGCAGTCAGTGAGGATGATCCGGCCCGCAAGGACCTTCTGTTCGATATCGCCACTGAAGAGTTGAGCCATCTCGAGATCATCGGCTCGATCGTGGCCATGCTGAACAAGGGCGCAAAGGGCCGCCTTGCCGAAGGTGTGGAAGAAGAAGCGGAGTTGTACCGGTCGCTGACGGCGAACGGCAACGATTCGCACATCACGTCCCTGCTTTATGGCGGCGGCCCGGCGCTGACGAGTTCGGCGGGCGTGCCATGGACGGCTGCCTATATAGATACGATTGGTGAGCCGACGGCCGATCTTCGCTCTAATATTGCGGCTGAAGCGCGGGCGAAGATTGTCTACGAACGCCTGATCAATCTCACCGACGACCCGGGCATCCAGGACACGCTCGGCTTTCTGATGACGCGGGAAATCGCGCATCAGAAATCGTTCGAGAAGGCGCTGCATTCCATCCAGCCGAATTTCCCGCAAGGAAAGTTGCCGGGCAATCCGGAATTTACAAGCGTGTACTACAACATGTCACAAGGCACGGAGCCGGCTTTGCGCGGACCGTGGAATGAAGGCGGCGACTGGAAGTTCGTCGAAGATCCGCAGCCGGCAGTCGATGGCGGTGATGGATTGGCGACCGTGGGTGTATCGGCGGAAGAAGTCGACGTGTTGCAGGCCATGGCCTCGCGCACTGCGTCGGATCTGAATTCGGATCCGACGACCGGTGCGGATCTCGGGGCGGGACAGGCGAAGGTGCTTTAAGCAGGAAGAGGCCCTTCCAGCGCTAGCTGGAAGGGCCTTTGAACATCTGCTGCATGACACGCGAATTCTCTGCGACGTCTGTTTCAGCTAAGAACACGATATCCATCCGCCATTTCACAGCCCGCAAGGCTCTCTCCCGGCAACAGGGTTTAGTATTACGCATACCGAAAATGCGCCGTCGCCGAACACGCATGCGCGCTTGGCGCAAATAGCCCGGGACAAATGCGATAATTCCAGGCTATGCCCAGCTTCGGAGAACCTCAATGAGCCGCCTCGACAACCCATTCCACGATCAGGAAGCCGGCCGTGCCGACGCGACCCAGGACACAACACGCATCGACGACGTCCGCATCGGCGCTGTACGTCCGCTGATCTCGCCTGCCCTGCTACAGGACGACTTGCCCGTCACGCCAGCCGTGCAGGCACTGGTTGAACAAAGCCGTGTCGAGATCGCCAATATCCTGCAAGGCCGCGACGACCGTCTGGTCATCGTGGTTGGTCCGTGTTCGATCCACGATCACGATCAGGCGATCGAATACGCACGCCACCTGAAAACGACCGCCGACGCGTTGCGCGACGATCTGCTGATCGTCATGCGCGTCTATTTCGAAAAGCCGCGTACAACCGTGGGCTGGAAGGGATATATCAACGACCCGCTGCTCGACGGCACATTCCGCATCAACGAAGGCCTGCGCCGTGCGCGCCAGTTGCTGCTCGATATCGGCAACATGGGCCTGCCCACCGGCACGGAATTCCTCGATCTGCTCAGCCCGCAATACATCGCGGATCTGATCGCGTGGGGCGCCATTGGCGCGCGTACGACGGAGAGCCAGAGTCATCGACAACTCGCGTCGGGCCTGAGCTGCCCGATCGGATTCAAGAACGGGACCGACGGCGGCGTGCAGATCGCGGCGGAGGCAATCGTGGCGGCAGCAGCAAGCCATGCGTTCATGGGCATGACCAAGATGGGCATGGCCGCCATCTTCGAAACGCGCGGCAACGCGGACGCGCACGTCATCCTGCGCGGCGGCAAGAAAGGCCCGAACTACGATCGCGAAAGCGTGGCTGCGGCATGCGCCGCGTTGAAAGACGTGGGCTTGCGCGAGCAGGTGATGATCGATTGCTCGCATGCGAATTCGGGCAAGTCGCATCTGCGCCAGGTTGATGTGAGCGAGGACATTGCACGGCAATTGACCGATGGCGACAAGCGGATTATTGGCGTGATGATCGAAAGCCATTTGGAAGAAGGACGGCAGGATCTGAAGCCGGGCGTACCATTGCGCCGTGGCGTTTCCATCACCGACGCATGTCTTGCGTGGACGCAGACCGAACCCGTCCTGCATGGTCTGGCTGCTGCGGTGCGTGAACGTCGCAAGCACTGATTGTTCGATGCGCCGAAGTGACCTTCGGCGCATTGCATACCGCAGCACAAGAGGCTGCGCACCGGTTCCGTGTGCCTCTCCTTCTCGAACCTTTGCTACGTATTTCGCGCGACGCGTTGTGAAAACACGGGCATATCTGCGACTTCACAAGCAAATTCATTCGGCATAGACTGGGCCGCATAGACCCGTCACATCGTCAATTCACCGCTCCTGGTTCAATCGCCAGGAACGGCGAGCCGCCTTGCATCAAGCATGTTTCGTAGTGGTGTGCAGATCGACCGGCCCGGCCGGTTGAGTTCGTATCCAACAACGTAAGCGAGGCGACACCGATGGCCGATACCAGTTACATGGCGCGCAAATCCGTCGAGGATATCGTCAAGAGTGCTGACGGCGGCGAACGTCCACTGGCAAAAACGTTAGGCGCGCTCAGTATCACGGCAATGGGCATAGGCGCGATCATCGGCGCTGGAATCTTTGTACTCACCGGCACGGCCGCCGCTCAGTTCGCAGGACCAAGCATTATTCTGTCGTTCGTACTTGGCGGTATTGCGTGTGCGTTCGTCGGGCTGTGCTACTCGGAACTCGCGGCCATGCTGCCCGTCTGCGGCAGCAGCTATACCTATACGTACGCCACGCTGGGCGAGGTGTTCGCATGGATCATCGGCTGGGACCTGATACTCGAATACGCGATGGGCGCCGCCACCGTCGCGGTCGGATGGTCGGGTTATATCGTGAGCTTGCTGCATAACGTCGGCTTAACCATACCGCCGCGCTTTGCCGCCGCGCCCGGAACGATGGTGAAACTCGCCGATGGCACGTCGGTCTCGGGCATGGTCAATTTGCCGGCCGTGTTCATTGTTGCCGCGCTCACGCTGATGCTGGTCATGGGCACCAAGGAGTCGGCACGGCTCAATAACGTGATGGTCGCCGTCAAGTTGATCGTGGTGGTGGCGTTCCTCGCGCTGGGCGTGTTCTTTGTGCATCCGGCGAACTGGCATCCGTTCATTCCGCCCAATACCGGCGAGTTCGGCAATTTCGGCATGAGCGGAATCCTCCGCGGCTCGGCGGTGGTGTTCTTCGCGTTCATCGGTTTCGATGCGGTTTCCACCGCTGCGCAGGAGGCACGCAAGCCGCAACGCGACATGCCTATTGGCATTCTCGGATCGCTCATCATCTGCACGATCCTGTATATCGCGGTAGCCGGCGTGTTGACGGGGCTCGTACCTTATGGCGAACTGAACGTGCCCGATCCAATCGCCAAGGGCGTCGACGTAATCGGACTCACGTGGTTCTCCATTCTCATCAAGATAGGCGCGCTGACAGGCTTGACGACCGTGATCCTCGTGCTGCTGTATGGCCAGAGCCGCATCTTTTTCACCATGTCGCAAGACGGCTTGTTGCCCGGGCTCTTCGCGCAGGTTCATCCGCGATTGAAGACGCCGTACCTGAGCCAGACCATGATTGGCGCGGCCGTTGCCGTTGTCGCGGCCTTTACGCCGATCAGCGTGCTCGGCGAGATGGTAAGCATCGGGACGCTGTTCGCGTTCGTACTAGTGTGCGGCGCGGTGATCTACCTGCGGCGCAGCGACTCGGACGCGAGCCGGCCATTTCGCGTGCCGGGCGTGCCTGTCGTGCCGATCCTCGGAATCCTGTTCTGCGTGTTGCTCATGACAGGCTTGCCGCTCGTCACGTGGATGCGTCTTGTCGTCTGGCTGGTGATTGGACTCGTAATCTATGTTTCTTACGGACGCAATCATTCGCGGCTACGCCATCCCGAAACCCACGTTCAATAACGCCGCACCGAAACGCTCAGGCAGGCAGGATATTCGATGCCTGCTTGCCCTTCGGACCCTGGCCAATGTCGAAGCTGACCTTCTGGTTCTCCAGCAGCGTCTTGAACCCTTCAGTCTTGATCTCCGAGAAATGCGCGAACAACTCTTCGCTGCCATCGTCCGGCGTAATGAACCCAAAACCCTTTGCGTCGCTAAACCACTTCACTCGTCCGGTCGGCATGGCCGTCTCCTGGCTGCAAAAAGGAGGAACGGTAGCACGCAATGCTCGCGCGGTTGCGTACGAATGCGGTTCAACCGGCGAAATTTTGCCAGTGCTTGTCTGATCGTTGCGCGCATCGACCGGGTTCAGACAGGTCCAATACCTTGCATCAGCAATGCGACGGCATGCGGCGAGACATTATCGCGCCTGGGCTTCCAGCCGCGCTCCTCGGCCCACTTGTAGTTCGCGGCGAGAGGCAACAAGGTGAGCCCGAACAATGAAACGAACAAGAGCGACGGCTCCAGGTGCGGGTTAAGCTTGCCCTCCTTCTGCCACTGTTCAATACGCTCGATCGACGCCTTCTGGTTTGCGTCACCGAAGCGCTCGGCTATGCGCTGGCGCAGCAAACCGCCTTCGCTGATCACCTCCCGGATCCACAGCGTCGCGAACCATGGATTTTGTTCCGCCACTGCCACGAGTCCTTCCACAAAAGCACGCAGCGCTTCTGCCGGTTCGGCATTCGAGTCGGCAAACGCCGAGCCGAGCCTCGCACGCAGCGGCACGAAACGCTCGTCGATAAGTACGTCCAACAATTGTTCACGGGTCTTGAAATAGTAATGGACCATCGCAGGCGTGACGCCCGCCTCCCGCGCGATTGCACCGAGCGTGGTTTCCATGATTCCGCGTCGCGCGAACAGTAACAATGCAACATCAAGTAGCAGCGCGCGCGGTTCACCATGGTGCACGCCAGTCGGCCGGCCGCGCCGGCGCACAGGCGTGTCGGCGTCGGCGGAGATATTACTTCGAGGAGTTTCGGTAACATTTTTAGTCATCGTCGCAATTGACCCAAGGAAAGACGTCGCCTAATATTAACTTCAATATTAATTAATTCAGGCACTCGAATGGAAACCATGCAACCTACTGTTGCGCTTCCCGCTGCTGAGCGGCCACCCATCCGGCTGCTTTTCACGGCGCTGCTGCTTGTCATGCTGCTCGGCGCACTCGACCAGACCATTGTGTCGACGGCGCTCCCGACTATCGTGGGCGAGCTCGGAGGACTTGAAAGCCTGTCGTGGGTGGTGACCTCGTATCTGCTGAGTTCCACTATCGTGGTCCCGCTGTACGGCAAGTTCGGCGATCTGTTCGGCCGCAAGATCGTGATCCAGGCGTCGATCCTGATCTTTCTGGCGGGCTCCATCCTGTGCGGCATGGCGCAGGACATGACCCAGCTGATCGTCCTGCGCGCGTTGCAGGGGCTTGGCGGCGGCGGCCTGATGGTAGTGACAATGGCAGCCATTGCCGATGTGATTCCGCCTGCGGAACGCGGCCGTTATCAGGGCTTGTTCGGCGGCGTGTTCGGCGTGGCTACGGTAATCGGGCCGCTGCTGGGCGGGTTTATCGTCGAGCATCTTTCATGGCGCTGGATCTTCTATATCAACGTGCCGCTGGGCGTTGTGGCGCTGATCGTGATCGGGCTGGTGTTCAAGCCGCATGTGGCGCATGTGAAGCATAAAATCGATTACATGGGCGCGGCCTTTCTGGCTACATCGCTCACTTGTATCATCCTTTTCACCAGTCAGGGCGGGACTTTGCTGCCCTGGAGTTCGCCGCAACTCTGGTTCACGCTGGCGCTTGGAATCATCACGCTGGGCGGGTTCATTCATGAAGAACGTCTCGCCGAAGAACCAATTATGCCGCTTGGCCTCTTCAAGGAGCGTACTTTTGTATTGAGTGGACTGATTGGTTTTATCGTGGGCTTCTCGTTGTTCGGCGCGACCACTTTCCTGCCGCTTTATCTTCAGGTGGCGAAGGGCTCGACACCGTCGCAAGCCGGCCTTCAGATCCTGCCCATGATGGCCGGCGTGCTTTCAACTTCCATCATCAGCGGGCGGGTGATCAGCAGGATTGGCAAGTACCGCTGGTTTCCGGTCTGCGGCACGGCGCTCGTGGCGCTTGCCATGTTCCTCCTGTCGCGGCTCGAACTGGCAACGCCGCTTCACACCATGTACCTGTATATGCTGCTGCTCGGACTCGGGCTTGGCATGGTCATGCAGGTTCTTGTCCTGGCGGTGCAGAACGCGGTGCCGTTCAAGCATATTGGGGTGGCGACATCTGGCGCCACGCTGTTCCGGTCGATCGGCGGGTCTGTCGGCGTCGCCACGTTTGGCGCGATTTTCTCGAACGGCCTGCAAACGCGGCTCGCCGATGCACTTCCGGCCGGAATGGAAATGCCCGGTTCAATGCGGCCAGCGATGGTCCAGCAGTTGCCCGCAATGGCCCGCGATATTTATCTCAACGCGTTTGCAGGATCCATGCACGTTGTGTTTCTGGTGGCGAGCGCCGTTGTGCTGCTGGCGTTTGCACTGTCGTGGTTCATGCAGGACAAGCCGCTGCGGAGATAATGGCAATGCCTTGAGTGCGCCGGCTTTCCTTCGATCCGAATTCATTTGGTTTAAGCTGACGCACTTTCAATAGAGGAATGCCTGCCACATGAAGCTCAAGCACATGATCGTTGTCTCGACGCTTAGCGCCTTCGCCGTCATTTCAGGCGAAGCGTTCGCCGAGACTTATCATTTTGGCGAAGGACAATCGTCCATGTCAGGCGGGGGAAATGCAACGCACCGCTCGTCCGCGCCCAAGCACAAAAAGCCACGCAAAACGCGCAATACCGCGTCCAGCGCCAAGGGCACGTACTCCCAGCCGTGACCCGATGAGGGATGCGTACCTCCGCATTCCACGCCATCGATGACGGGAAAGCATGCTCATGAGCTTCGATGAAAAAATACTGAACGGCATGGGCGTCTTGAGCGCAATCGTCAACAGCGGCAGTTTCGCCGCGGCGGGCGAAGCGCTCGACATGTCGCAATCCGGTGTCAGCCGATCCGTTGCGCGGCTCGAAGCGCGGCTCGGCATCAGGCTCTTCGAGCGGACCACGCGCTCCGTGACACTCACCGACGAAGGCCGCCGTTTCTACGAGCAGGTCGTGCCGTTGCTCAGCGGGCTTGAAGAAGCGGCGGCATCGGCGTCGCGTGGCGCGAACGCTGTGCGCGGACGCTTGCGTGTGAATGTCGATCCGTTTTTTTCGCGCCTGTTTCTAGGGCCGCGGCTTGGCGCGTTTGTCGAGAAGTATCCTGAACTCCAGCTAGACCTGATCACGCGAGACCAGCTCGGCGACATGATCGCAGACGGTTTCGATCTCGCCGTCCGGTTCGGTGAACCGCGCGAGTCGACCTTAATTGCGCGCAAACTGCTGGATACGCGGATTATCACGGTGGCGTCGCCCGCGTATATCAAGAAACATGGCCGGCCTCTCGCGCCTGCTGATCTCGAACGCGAGCCGCATGCATGCATCAATTTTCGCGATCCGGAAACGGGCCGGCCGTTTCCGTGGGAGTTTCATCGCGGCAAGAACAAGGTCGTCATCAAGGCGCGCGGGCGTCTATGCGTAAACGACGTCGGCACCATGCACGGCGTGTGTCTTGCAGGTCACGGGATTGCCCAGGTGCTGGCGCTCGGTGTCGAGCAGTTGCTTGCCAGCGGCCGGCTGGTCGACCTCTTTCCCGATTGGGCCGACGAAACCTTTCCGCTTTATGCGGCGTATCCGTCGCGCCATCATCTGCCCGCGAAAGTGCGCGCGTTCTTTGATTTTCTTGTGTCGATGACCGGAGCGCCGCTCGGAGATCACGCGTAGGCGCGCCCTCAATAAGCTTGCAAAACGACGCCATCCTCAAGCGCCTGAACGGGCCGAATCATGAGTCGGTCACCGCCCTTTGACCTGCCTGCATTCACAGTAAACACCGACACGGTCCCGCTCAGGCGTATCGCCTGTTCATCGAGCGACTGCGCCGCGGCCGCCGCTTCTTCGACCAGCGCCGCGTTCTGCTGCGTGGCTTCGTCGATTTGGCCGATCGCCTGATTCACCTGCTCGATCCCATGGCCCTGTTCGTCAGACGCCGCCGCAATCTCGCCGACGATTTCAGCCACGCGCTTGATCGCGCGCTGCACCTCGGCCGTCGATCGCCCAACCTCTTCAGCCTGCAACGAACCCGAATGAATCGTTGCAACCGAGCGCTCGATCAGATCCTTGATCTCCTTCGCCGCGACCGATGATCGTTGCGCGAGGCTGCGCACTTCCGAGGCTACCACCGCGAAACCGCGTCCCTGCTCGCCCGCCCGCGCCGCTTCGACTGCGGCATTGAGCGCGAGGATATTCGTCTGGAATGCAATGCCTTCAATCAACGTGGTGATCTCGGCGATCCGCGCGGAACTCGACGCAATCTCGCTCATGGTGCCGACCATGCGCTCCACGGCGACGTTACCTTCGTCCGAGATGCGCGTGGTGCTCACCGCCAGCGCGCTTGCCTGCTTCGCGCTGTCGGCGTTGCCCTGTACCGTGGCCGTCAGTTCATCGAGGCTTGCGGCGGTTTCCTGCAAGGAAGCCGCTTGTTGTTCGGTGCGGGCCGACAAATCGATGTTGCCCGCGGCAATCTGCTTCGATGCAACGCCGACCGCATCGCTCGACACTCTCACTTCGCTGACAACGCCGGCCATGCGCTCGAGCAGGCTGTTCAGCGCGGCCGCCGTATGTCCGATCTCGTCCATGTGATCCACCTCCGCCTGCTGCGAGAGATCCAGCGAGGTGCTGATGCGCTGCAGCGTTCCTTGCAATCGGCCAAGTCCGTGGCTGATCAACCGGTAAAGCTGGCTGCCGAACAAGCCCGTCACCACCAGCGCGCCAATCACGATCGCGAGCATCAGGCCAAAGGCTGTCTTGTAGGCCGCAGCGTTCTCGTCGCGTATTGTCTGTCCTCGTTCGATGTTGTAGTTCAGGTGCGCATGCAAGCCGCCATTGAGCGCAACCGCCGCTGTATGCACCGCGCCGCCGTCGTGCAGCATGGCGAGCGCGCCATCTTTATCGCCGCCTCTGACCTTGTCGAAGAACGCGGTGCGCGCAGTCCGGTATGCGTTGATGTTCGCCCTGTCCGCGTTCAGCATTTGCTGATCGCGAGCGTCGGATATTCCGCGCGATTGATACTCGGCCACGTGTGCGTCGAAGCGCTTGTCCGCATCGGCGATTTCACCCTGGATCTCGCTGCGGCTCACGTCATCGATGCCGTCCACCACATAGCGATACACGTTCAGACGCATGTCGGCGACGTCATCGAGCGTCATCGATATGGATTTCAAACCCGGGATCGTATGCGTCTCCAGTCCTTCTATGCGCTGATAAGACCCATGAAGCTGCGAAAGCCCGTAGCCGCCCACGAACGCCAGAGCCAGTAACGCTACCCCGAGCGTCAACACCAGCCGTCGAACGATAGTCATGTCGTTTTTCTCGTTGAGTTGTGACCATGCAGACTCGTGACGCGCTGTCACGGGCCATGCCTCACGTGTGTTTACGGGCCTTGTTTTAAAAACTTGAGGCTTTTTTCACCCGCTGGATTGAAGCGATGCACGACCTTTTGAAGTCCTTTCCGCGCTAACGTATTTGAGCGCCGATTTATTCCATCGCCCAGGAAATAAAAAGCAGGCCGGAAACTATTTTTGGGCGCATGGAATAACCCCGCGGCGCTGGCTGTTAAAGCGCCTCTCAAGGCTGACAAGATCGCCTTTTAGTTAGGAATCTATAAGAAAAATTTCTACCCTGTTTCCACGGAAATATTTTGGAATAAATAGTTTTATACGCGCGTTCAGAGTGAGACGTTCGGACGCTTGAAGGAGACAGGCAAGCCGCTGCGGAGGCAGCGGTCGCTCATCTCCGGCGAATCCATGTCGTCGGTTGGCCGCGCTTCAAGACGATGAAGCAAGCCGGCGAACACCACTCATACCGCGAGAGGAAAATTCCAATGAAACTGAAGCAGAAGCTTGCCTTGTCCATGATGCTGGGACTCACCGTTGCGACGCTGGCGGCATGTGGCGGCAGCGATTCAAATTCGAACAACAACAGCACCACGCTGACGGCGCCGTTCAAGACCACGCTGCTCGTATCCGACGGCAGCACGCCCGCGGCGCACGCCGACGCCAACCTGCAAAACGGCTGGGGCATCGCGTTCAATCCGACCGGTGTGATGTGGGTGTCGGACAACACCACGAGCAAGTCCACGCTGTATGACGGCAATGGCGTTCCGCAGTCGCTGGTCGTGACGATTCCGCCGGCGGCAAACGGACGCCCAGGCGGTCCGACGGGCATCGTATTCAACACGACCACCGACTTCCAGATCAGCGCCAGCGGCAACACGAGCAACGCGCTGTTCTTGTGGGCGACGGAAGCCGGCACGATCGCTGGCTGGTCGCCCAAGGTGTTGCCGACCACGGCCGTCATCGCTTTCGACGACGCCGCTGGCGCCGCGGTCTACAAGGGTCTCGCGATCGGCAACAACGCGACGGGTAATTTCCTGTACGCGACCGACTTCCACAACAACAAGGTCGATGTCTTCGACAAGAACTTCGCCAAGGTCCAGCTTGCCGGCAGCTTCCAGGACCCGGCGTTGCCTGCGGGCTTTGCGCCGTTCGGCATCAACGTGACGGGCACGACAGTCACGGTGACGTACGCGAAGCAAGGCACGGATGGCCGCAAGCAGGTCAACGGCGCGGGCAACGGCGTGATCGATACCTTCGATACCGATGGCCGGTTCATCAAGCGCATTGCCTCGGGCGGCGCGCTGAACTCGCCGTGGGGTATCGCGATGGCGCCCGCCAACTTCGGCGCGGCCAGCAACGACCTGCTGATCGGCAACTTTGGCGACGGCACCATCAATGCGTTCAATCCGACGACTGGCGCGTTCATTGGCGCGTTGACGCAGGCAGACGGCACGCCGATCAAGCAAACCGGCATCTGGGGCATGTCGTTCGGCAATAACGCCGCGAGCCAGCCGACCAACACGCTGTTCTTCGCTGCAGGTCCGAGCCCGACGACCGGCATTTATGGCCGTATCGATGCGCAGTAAGCAGGTGATATAGAGAGAAGCGCCCGCCGCTACCTGACCCGTGGCGGCGGGCGTGCGTGCATGTGTGTGAAACTTCACGAAAATCGCACCGCACAAATAAGCACCAATTTATCCGCACAGGCTGAACAAGCCCGCCAATCAACGCTCTTGAGATTTACTATCGGGGCTTTCACTAACTCCCAGATTTTTTTGGCTTGGTAATCTGCTGCGATTCTATTGCGGACACAATCCGCGGAATGTAAGCCGTCCGGCGAGAGACTTCGCGCCGGACAAACCCGGGCACCATCTGTCCGGGATGTACCGACCACCTTTGGAGTAAAAACAGTGAAAAAACTGCTCGCGGCTTTGACGATCTCTCTGCTTGCCGTCACATCGATCACCTCCGTCACCGCCAATGCGAAGGATTACTCGACCATCCGTTTCGGCGTCGACGCCAGCTACGCCCCTTTCGAATCGAAAGGTCCGGATGGCAAGCTGGTTGGTTTCGATATCGATCTCGGCAATGAAATCTGTGCGCGCCTGAAGGCGAAGTGCGTATGGGTGGAAAACGATTTCGACGGCATGATTCCGGCTTTGAAGGCCAAGAAGTTCGACGGCGTGCTCTCGTCTATGTCCATGACGCCGCAGCGCGCGGAACAAATCGCGTTCTCGAGCAAGCTTTTCAACACCCCGACGCGCCTGA
Source organism: Caballeronia sordidicola (assembly GCF_001544455.2). Classification (GTDB taxonomy): domain Bacteria; phylum Pseudomonadota; class Gammaproteobacteria; order Burkholderiales; family Burkholderiaceae; genus Caballeronia; species Caballeronia sordidicola. The sequence continues at coordinate 316,161 of NZ_FCOC02000003.1, read as the reverse complement.
TCGCCAAGAAGGGCAGCGGCATCTTGCCGACGCCTGAAGGCCTGAAGGGCAAGACCGTTGGCGTGGAACAAGGCACCATCCAGGAAACCTACGCCAAGACCTACTGGGCGTCGAAGGGCGTAACGGTTACGCCGTACCAGAACCAGGACGGCGTGTACGCCGACTTGCTGGCCGGCCGCCTTGACGCAGCGCTGCAGGACGCGGTGCAAGCCGATGTGGGCTTCCTCAAGACCCCGCGCGGTGCGGGTTATGACTTTGTCGGCAAGGATCTGGTCGACGAAAAGATTCTTGGCAATGGCGCGGGTATTGGCCTGCGCAAGGAAGACACCGACCTGAAGGCGCAGATCGACAAGGCGATCGCCGCGATCATCAAGGACGGCACGTACAAGAAGCTCGAAAAGAAATACTTCGATTTCGACGTGTACGGCGGCTGATCGATACCTGAGCAGCGTGTAAAAACGGGCTCCGCAACACTGCGGAGCCCGTTTTGTTTTAGCGGCACATATGCGCCGCATGCGGCAACCCGTCTTTTTTCGGCTAAGATCGAACGTCTGGAGCAGGCGATGCCGAGTTGCACAGCCTTGGCTTGCGCGTCGCCCCGCTCTCCTGAACATGCCGACACCACTCATCGAAGCGCAAAGCCTTAAAAGCGCCTTGCGCGTCCGACCACCATGCAAACCAAAACGCACACTCTGATTTCGCCATCGCTTGGCACCACCCGCAATATCCTGAGCTTTCACTATGGCGCGGGCGGCGGCGAGAAAATCTACATTCAGTCCTCGCTGCACGCCGACGAACTGCCGGGCATGCTGGTCGCGTGGCGCTTGCGCCGTCAACTCGCCGAACTGGAAGCCGCGGGCAAGCTGCGCGGCGAAGTGGTGATCGTGCCGGTGCCGAATCCTATCGGGCTGAACCAGAACATGCATGGCACCTTGCTTGGCCGGTTCGAGCTCAATAGCGGCCATAACTTCAACCGCAATTTCCATGATCTGGGTGCGCTGATTGCATCGCGTATTGAAGGCCGGCTTTCGGGCGATATTCAGGAGAACAAGCTTGCCGTACGCGAGGCGATGCGCGCCGCGCTTGACGAGCAACATCCGCAGACCGAACTCGAATCGCAGCGTCTTGCACTGCAAAAGCTATCGTATGACGCCGATGTCGTGCTCGACCTGCATTGTGATCTCGACGCCGCGCTGCACATTTACACCAATCCGGACATCTGGGATGAAGTCGAACCGCTCGCGCGTTATCTGGACTCGAAGGCGTCGCTGCTCGCGTTGAATTCGGTGGGCAATCCCTTCGATGAAATCCACAGCTTTTGCTGGTCGGACTTGCGCGCGAAGTTTGGTGATCGTTTTCCGATCCCGAACGGCGGCATTTCGGTGACAGTGGAATTGCGCAGCCAGCACGACGTATCGTATGAATTCGCCGATGCCGACGCGCAGGGGATCATCAATTACCTGATGCATCGTGGTGTGATTGATGCGCCCGCGCCTGCCATGCCGGTTCTGTCTTATCCTGCTACGCCGCTTGCCGGCGCTGAGCCGATTGTGGCGCCGGCGAGTGGCGTGCTGGTGTTTCGCGCCAACGTGGGCGCTATGGTGAATGCCGGCGAGGCCGTGGCGGATGTTGTCGATCCGTTGAGCGATAGCGTGACCACGCTCTACAGCACGGTCAGTGGTGTTTTGTATGCGCGACAAATTGCGCGGTTTACGACCGCCGGGATGGAGGTGGCGCGGATTGCCAGTGCTACCGCGTTTCGGACGGGGTCGTTGTTGTCGGCGTAGGGGGATGCTGGCGCGGAGGTTTTTTGGGCAGATGGGTCCTGCTTTTTAGATCTTCGCGCGGTTTGTCTTAGTTGATCTTTCTAGCACTATTAGCCACTGTCCGTGGCGGGACTTCATTTCTTTTTCCAACGGCGAAAAAGAAACGAAGCAAAGAAAACGCCTTCCAACCGCTAATTCTTAAAGAGACCAAGCGTGCAATTACATCTGCTTGGGACTTCAAAAGAACGCTCAGCGCATAACCCCGCACAGTCGAAACCCTCCCGCTCCGTCCACGGTTACCCACACGCTTCGCCACCAGTGTAAGTAGCCTTCAACAGGAAAGCGCGGCGCGCGACGGGGTGTTCGACCGAACTGGTTCTGTGGGGTTGTGTGCTTGCCCGAGGGCGCTGGTGGCGAAGCGTGTGGATGTCGGGATATGGAGGGGAAGGGTTTCAGGTGTTGGTGGTTATGGCGGCGAGGGTTCTTTTGAAGTCCCAAGCAGATATCAGTGCACGCTTGGTCCACTTAAGAATTAGCGGTTGGAAGGCGTTTTCTTTGCTTCGTTTCTTTTTCGCCGTTGGAAAAAGAAATGAAGTCCCGCCACGGATAGTGGCTAACAGTGCTAAAAAGATCGGCTAAAACGAAACGCGCGAAGCCCTAAAAAGCAGCAACCCGGCATTGATTCCCGGCCAACACCATCTGCTCCAAATAACGAACAACGAGCAACGAGCGCTCAGCAATAAAACCACCCAACCCCAAGACACTCCGCGAAACAAACCCACCCCACCCCGCTCCCGCTGGAACGCCCCTTGCGCGCGTCACATTGTCACTCACAAAAGGAGTCCCGACATGACCGCAAACCCGACCAATACAAACTACGCCGGCCGATCCCAGGAAGAACGCCGCGCCCAGCGCAAGGGCGAAAAGCAGCGCGCTCAAGAGCAACCCGGCGGCCCCATGGCCGAACCAGGCACCGAACCCGACCAGCACAACAGTTCCGGCAAGCTATCGAACGAAGGAAAAAGAACCTGGCAAACCGGTTCAGGCATCGACGGCGGCGGCAAAACCGGTACACCCTGAAAAGAGAACCCGACATTGCGCCGGGGTCTTGTCAAAGGAAAAACGTGGAACAATGACGGCTTCATGACTTTGCTACAAGCATCTGGAGCCTTCAATGAGCGCCACGCGCAACAAACCCGACGCGTCCCCAGACATCCACGCTGATGAACTCAGCCACGCCGATCGTCCGAGCCGCGAAGAAGCCGAAGCCGCCGTTCGCGTGCTGATCCGCTGGGCCGGCGACAACCCTTCCCGCGAAGGCCTCGTCGATACCCCCGCACGCGTGATCCGGTCCTACGAAGAGTTCTTCGCGGGCTACGCGCAAAATCCAAAGGACATCCTCGCGCGCACGTTCTCGGAAGTGCAGGGCTACGACGAAATGATCGTGCTCAAGGACATTCGCTTCGAAAGCTACTGCGAACACCACATGGTGCCAATCATCGGCCGGGCACACGTGGCCTATCTTCCACGCGAGCGCGTGGTCGGCATCTCCAAGCTGGCGCGGCTCGTGGACGCATTCGCGAAACGCCTGCAGATACAGGAAAAGATGACCGCACAAATCGCCGATACGCTAGAAGAAGTCCTTCAACCGCTAGGCGTGGGCGTGATCCTGGAAGCCACGCATCAATGCATGTCCACGCGCGGCGTGCATAAGGCAGGTGCGTCGATGGTCACATCGCGCATGTTGGGCACCTTCCGTGACGACCCGTCCACGCGTCGCGAATTTCTCTCGATCGTCGGGCATTCGAGCGGCTTCAGCGTATCGAATACCTGAAGCCCCGAGGCGCAAAACGGGTCTCCAAACCTCAGGCGCTGCGACCTTCATCGGGCGCAATGCCCTCGCCCACTTCGCGGATTTTCCCCTGCGAGACGCTGCTGCCTGGCGGCACGCTATGGGTCAGCCAAACATTGCCGCCAATCACCGATCCACGCCCGATGGTCACGCGCCCAAGAATGGTCGCGCCCGCATAGATGACCACGTGGTCTTCCACGACCGGATGCCGCGCGTTGCCCTTTACAAGCACGCCGTCATTGCCAGCCGGAAAGCTCTTCGCGCCCAGTGTAACGGCCTGATACACGCGAACATGTTCGCCAATCACCGCGGTCTCGCCAATCACGACGCCCGTCCCGTGATCGATAAAAAAGCTCGGTCCAATGGTCGCGCCCGGATGAATGTCGATACCTGTCGCCGAGTGCGCAATCTCGTTGATAAAACGCGCGAGCAGCGGCACGCCGAGTTTATGCAATGCATGCGCCAGACGATGATGCGTCATGGCCCAGATACCCGGATAGCAAAGCAGGATTTCGGTAATGTGCTGCGCGGCCGGATCGCCGGTGAACGCCGCCTGGATGTCGCTCACGAGCAGCGCACGGATGCCGGGCAACTGCGTGCCGAATTCGCGCGCGAGTTCGAACGCGTGCGTGCCAAGCTCGGCGTCGCTGAGGTCGTGATTTTCAGGCAGGAAACGCAATGCGCGCCGGATCTGTTCGGCAAGCAGGCGCAAGGTGCTTTCAAGCGTATGCCCGACGTAGTAATCCACGCTTTCCGCGGTCAGGTCGGCGGCTCCGTAATGCGTCGGAAACAGCGCGGAGCGCAAGCCGTTGACAATCTTGACAATGGCTTCACGCGAAGGCAATTCGCGAATGCCAAGCGGATGCCGCGTGCGATGCAATTGTTCGCGCGACGCGCGCAAGTCGGCCACGATCTTGTCGAGGCCCCATTCGTGGGAAGAAGCCAAGGCTTCGGGGGAAACGGTTTTGGGCATGTCTTGGGGCTTGAGCGGAGTACGCCATGACGGCACGTTCTAATGAATGCCCCGAGATTAACCGTTTTTTCGCCAATACGCCGGACCTGCGGCACGCGGAATTCCGCCACAACGGGCCGGTCTGTCCCGCACGTTCAGGACGGCGGGTCCACTTTTACGTGACTGGCGTCGATCCATCGGACGGCCCAGTCGCGGGCATGGGCGATGGCTTCATCGGCATTGCCAAAGCGCAGATCCGCTGGAAAAAAACGGTTCGCGACGAGTTCGCCATCGCTTGACCGGGAGATGACGACGTACGGCTGAAAACAACCGTCGCCCTGGCGGGCCGGCGCGCAATTGAGTAGATATCCACGATGTGAAAATGCATCGTCATATTGCATGAATCACCCCCATCTTTTAAATGCCCCGCTGGATTCGCGATGGTCGTCTCCTGCTCGCTCATGCGCACAAGCCGTTACGGCGGTGGCCGTCCGGAAACGCGCGCTGGCCCGGCGAACAACAAATCATACTCTTGCGAAATGGCATGTTCGACTGAAAAAAATCGATCAGGCTTAGAACATTTACTGATGATTTATCCCGTTGTTTATTCCCCGCGATAATCAGCGCTCTGGCGCGGCACATTACGAGGCTTCCGGAATACTTCTTGCGTCCTATACTCGGGTTAATCAATTCGAGGCGGAGCGAAACATGAACAACGCACAGAACAATGAGTCGCAGGACAAGCAAACCCAGCGCGCCGCGGACAGCCCACTGAAAAAGCCGGAGACGGAGACCGCGCACGCCAAGACGGGTGACGTGGCTGCCGCAGCGGACAGTAATCAGGCGGGGCCGCGCAGCGACGGCGAGGCGCGGGGTGCATCGAAGGAAGAAGGCGGACCGATCGAGCAACTCGATCTCACACATCAAGCAATCGACGTACTCAACGACGACACACTGGACGATACCGTCGACGCCGACAGCAAAAGCCACGACGCGGCAAAGGACGAATTCCTGATCGGACAGAATCCGGATGCGTTTGTTGGCGTGAACGCATCGCTTGTCAATTCACGCTTCGAACAAGGCGACGGCCTCGGCGGTTTCGACAGCCGTCCCGCGCGTAATGGCCTGGCGCTGAAGCTGGCAAGCGGCTTCAGCGTAGTCGACAAAGGCATGATCGCACCTGATGCGGAAGAGGTGGAGCGGCAATACGACTTCGTGGATCGCGACGCACGCGGCGATACGCTGCGCGGACGCAAACATTATGCGGTCAACCACGTGCGCCCTTCGAGGCTGATCGAAATTCAGCGGCGCGACAAATCCTGAGCGCGGCACAATTCGGCTGATCATGGAAAAACCGCGCTGCTCAGCGCGGTTTTTCTTATTTAGCTTTCGACTTTTCCTTGTCTTCGTCTGATTCGATCCGCGTCACACCGCCTGTCGACGGCGGATCGCTTGCCGGAAACGTGTCTTCCACGGCTTTATCGACGTCGTCTTCCCCGCGTTCCGAGTGTGGGCGTTGTTCTTTGGGTTCATTACCTTGCGTCGCGCTCATAAGGGTTCCTTTTTTCGTTTGATCCGGATAGTCAGTCGGTCAACGTGTAAAGCCTGCCATCGCGAAGAGAGACCCTTGCAATGCAGCCGCGCCGCCACTGGCGGTTTCTCGTCGATAAAACCTCAACGGCGCCACGCTTTCTTCAGGCAAATCCGCGTCCAGCGGGCCTGAAGAGTTTGAAAGCAAGCGATGTTCCCAGCATTTGGCATGGCCTGGCACGTCTCGTGCATAAAAGGTTGCCGGGCGGGTTGCCAGTCAGACAAAAGCATCAGGAATCCAGCGGGAATGCAGAACGTACGGATCCAGAAAAAAGTAAGCCACGGGACCAGAAATGACAACGACCAATACCTATACGAACGAAGCTGCAACACAAGGCACGTCACGTTCGTTCGATCTGCGCGCGCCCTGGACAACACAGGCGCTTTCGACTGCTATCGCATGCCTGGGTGTCGCCTACGTCCTCTCGTGGGCTGAAATGGGCCTTGCATTGATGGTGGGACCGAACGAGCCTCTTGCACCGCTGATCGCGTCGCGGGTATTAATCGGCGGCCTGTACGTCTGCGTCGCGCTGCGGCTGCAATGGGCGCGCTGGCTCACCGTCGCGCTTGGCGTAGCGTCAGTCGTGCTGGTCGGTCCCATGCTCGGCGTGGAGTGGAGAATGTTCCCAACGGCCGCAATCGTGACCGGCATTGTGCTGGTGAGCAAGCTGGCAGCGGCGATCTTCCTGCTGTCGCCGGATGCATCGCACGAGCAAAATTTGCAGCGGAAATAAAGCCGCCGTCAAACGCCGCATCTTGTTCAAGCGGCGGTGAAAACGCACAATGAGGGCCCATTTCCTCTTCGATGAGTTCCTCATGAAAATTGCCGTTATCGGTGCCACGGGCACAGTCGGCCGGGCCGTTCTGGCCGAGTTCGCGCCACGTCACGAAGTGTTCGAGATCGGCGCGACGCGCGGCACGCATCGCGTGGACCTGACCGATCTCAACAGCGTTCATGCGCTTTTCAAATCGATTGGCCAGGTCGATGCCATTGTGGCCACCGCCGGCCATGTGCATTTCGGCGAACTCTCGCAAATGACCTCGGAACAGTTCCGTATCGGCCTAGATGACAAGCTCATGGGCCAGGTCAATCTCGTGCTTCATGCGCAGCGTTATCTAAACGATGGCGGCTCGTTCACGCTGACAAGCGGAATCGTTGGAGACGAACCGATCAAGTATGGCGCGAGCGCCGCAGCGGTGAACGGCGCAATAGAAGGTTTTGTACGGGGCGCCGCGATCGAGCTACCGCGCGGACTGCGCATCAACGTGGTCAATGCAACCATGCTGGAAGAAGCGCGCGAAGCGTTCGGCCCGTACTTCCGCGGCTTTGAAGCGGCATCCGGCGCACGCGTGGCGCTGGCTTACAGCCGCAGCGTGGAAGGACTCGAAACCGGCCGCGTCTACAAGGTGCGTTGAATGGCGATCGAATGGCTGCGCGACGATTATCGCGTAACAACGGATATTGCCGAATTCGACTTCGATGTCGTGCATCGGTACTTGAGCGAAGTCGCGTACTGGTCGCCGGGGATCTCGCGCGAGAAGGTCGAACGCGCGGCGCGCCATTCGCTCGCGTTCGGGCTGTTTCATCGCGGCGTCCAGATTGGTTATGCACGCGCGATCACGGACACGGTGAGCTTCGCGTATCTCGCCGATGTCTTCGTGCTGCCCGAACATCAGGGCAACGGCCTCGGCGTCTGGCTCGTGCGATGCGTACTGACGCATCCGGATTTGCAGGGTTTGCGAAAGATGATGCTGACTACGTCGAGCGCACACACGCTGTACGCGCGCTTCGGGTTTGCGGCCCCAGCGGAACCGGCCAAGCTGATGGAAAAGCGCGCGGCCGGATAAATCCCCAGGCACTCTTCAGCCGCCCTTCACGCCTTGTGTATTGACGTACAGCGCGTAGAGCCCGTGACTCGCGGCCATGAACAAGCGGTTGCGGTGCCGGCCGCCAAAACACACGTTCGCGCAGCGTTCGGGCAACGCGATATGCCCGATCGCTTCACCGCGCGGCGTAAATATGCGCACCCCGTCAAGCTCGTCGCTCCCCATGCCCCAGCCGCACCAGAGGTTGCCGTGGATATCGACGCGAAAACCATCCGGCGTGCCATCGCGAGCGTCGATCACCACGCGCGAATCGTTGAACGAACAGCCATCCGGCGCCATTTCGTATGCAAGGATTTCACGCGGCGACGCGCGCGAATCGACTACATAAAGCACGGATTCATCCGGCGAAAATGCGAGTCCGTTCGGACCGGCCAGATCGGAAATCATCAACGTGATCTCGCCGCTTTTCGCATCGACCCGATACACACCCGGCGTCAATTCCGGCGGCTTCTGCTCGCCTTCGTAGAATCCATCGATGCCGAATGTTGGATCGCTGAACCAGATGGAGCCATCGGATTTGACGATCACGTCGTTGGGAGAATTGAGCGGCTTGCCCTGGTATTGATCGGCGATCACCGTGATCGACCCGTCGTATTCCGTGCGCGTCACGCGGCGCGTCAGATGCTCGCATGTCACAAGCCGCCCTTCGCGGTCGCGCGTGTTGCCGTTCGCGTTGTTCGAGGGCTTCCGGAACGTGCTGACGACGCCGGTTTCCTCGTCCCATCGGAGCATGCGGTTGTTTGGAATGTCGCTCCACAGAAGCGAGCGCGTGTCGCCGAACCAGACTGGTCCTTCCGACCATCGAGCGCCTTGGTACAGACATTCCACCGATGCCGCCGTCACGCGCAGCGCGTTGAATCGCTCGTCCAGTACGCGGACGGCAGGATCGGGATAACGGCGCTCCATCAAGATAAGGTCTCCTTGCTGTGTGGTTGGGTCAATTGGGTCCAAGCTCGCCATCGCGCAGACGCCACAGGCTCAGCGGATTGTCGTCCTGAAGCGCGAGCGGCAACAAGGCCGCCGGCAGATCCTGATAGCACACCGGCCGCAGGAACCGCTCGATAGCCATTGCGCCCACCGAAGTCGCGCGGCTGTCGGAGGTCGCCGGATATGGGCCGCCATGCACCATGGCATACGATACTTCGACGCCCGTTGGAAAGCCGTTCGCGAGAATCCGCCCGGCCTTGCGCTCGAGGATCGGCATGAGGCGGCGGGCGAACGGCACGTCATCGTTTTCAAGCTGAAGCGTGGCGGTCAACTGACCTTCGATACGCCGCGCGAGGTCCAGCATCTCGTCCTCGTCGCGGCAAATCACGATCAGCGCCGCCGGACCGAAAATCTCGTCCGCGAGATGCGGCGTGTCCGCAAAACGCTCGGCGCTGACGGTAAAAAGCGCTGGCAGCGCGGCGAAAGGCACATCGGTTTCGGCGCCGGTTGCAACGCGCTCGACACCGGATTGATCGCGTTGCGCGATCCCTTTCTGATAGGCCGCGGCAATCCCTGACGTCAGCATGGTCTGAGCGCTCTTCTTCTCCAGCGCGCTCACCGCATAGTCGATAAACCCCTGCAAATGCGGCCCTTCCAGCGCGAGTACGAGACCCGGATTCGTGCAGAACTGGCCGACGCCAAGGGTGAGCGAATCCACGAATCCGCTTGCAAGCGTTTCAGCGCGCGCGGCCAGCGCGCCCGGCAGCACGAAGAACGGATTGATGCTGCTCATTTCGGCGAACACGGGAATCGGCTCGCGCCGTTTCGATGCAATCTCCATCAAGGCAAGGCCGCCACGCCGGGAACCCGTGAAGCCGACCGACTTGATGGCCGGATGCGCGACCAGCGCCTCGCCGATCCCGTTGCCCTCGCCCACCACGAGCGAGAACACGCCCTCGGGCAAGCCCATGTCCGATACCGCTTTCTGGATCGCGCGTCCGACCATTTCGGACGTTCCCAGATGCGCAGGATGCGACTTGACGACAACCGGACAACCGGCGGCAAGCGCTGCGGCGGTATCGCCCCCGGCTACCGAAAACGCCAGCGGAAAATTACTCGCGCCGAACACCGCAACCGGGCCGACCGGTATCTTCTGCAGGCGCAGATCGGGACGTGGCAACGGCTTGCGATCGGGCTGCGGCGAATCGAGCGTGGCGCTCAACCATCGCCCTTCCCGCACGAGCGAGGCAAACAGCTTCAACTGCCCAACCGTACGGGCGCGCTCGCCTTCGAGACGCGCTTTCGGCAGAGCGGATTCGGCGTGCGCGCGATCGATAAGCGCATCGCCGATTTCCACGATGTTGTCCGCAATCGCTTCGAGAAACTGCGCGCGTGTTTCGAGCGGCGCGAGGCGGTAGGTATCGAAGGCCTGTTCGGCCAGCTCCGCCGCGCGCGCGACTTCCTTCGCGCCGCCGCCGCCGAACGCCGGCTCGAGCTTGAGATTGCGCGCGGGATCGAAGGCGTGCAGCGTTGCATCTGTTCCGCGCACGGCCGTTTTACCGATCAGCATTTCACCCGTGATCTGCATGTCAATTCTCCTGATAACCGCGAATGGCACGTTATGTTGGAAAGTTAGGGAACCGCCCACTCGACGGTGGACCGCGCCGTCGCGCGGAAAGTTCGCTGCGCCGTTATCCTGCAGAAACGCTCGTTCCAGCCCTCTGCTTCCACCGATGATATTCCTCGCCCTCGCCATCGCACTGGTGACGGCCGGCAAAACCCCTCGCAAGAAGGCGCTTCAAGTGGAAAGCGTTTTGTCGATGAGCGCAAACGCATCGCGTATTTCCGTCACGTCCCTTGGCCGAACCAGCCGCGCGACTTCCCGTCCGCTGTCCATGAAAATCAGCGTCGGCCAGAGCTTGACGCGAAAAGACCGGCCAAGCGGCCTGCCGCTGCCATCTTCGATCTTCAGATGCCGCACGCCAGGGTGATTGTTGAACGCCTGTGCAATCAGCGGCTGGGCCGCCTTGCAATAACCGCACCACGCGGTGCCGAACTCAACCACCGTTGGCCCCGCAAGATCATCGATATCCGCACGCGGCGGCTCGGCTGTTGCGTAATCGGTTGTCATCGCCATGAAGGGTGCTCCTTTTATCGGATCATCGTACATTCTAGTGAGCAACGATCCAGCCCGCTTGCAGCCGCTCTTTTATGGCGGGAGGGCCGCGAGGCAGGTTTCTTGCTGAACCGATGCATCTCGTTCTCCGCCGTTCGCGAACGGCGACTGACTTTATTGGAGCGCTCATGCATTGGATCGATCCCGCCTGCCTGCCGGAAACGCGCGGCAAGGTAACGCAATTCCTGTTGAATCCCCACGGTGAGCTTGACGGCCTGATCCTGAACACGCCGGGCAGCACGCTGCAAGTTCACTTCCCGCCGCATATGACAAGGCAAGTGACGAAGCACATTGCGCCCGGCAATACCATTCGCGTGCGCGGCGTGAAACCGCGTACCGCCAACGTCATTGCGGCTGTTTCCTTGGCGAGCCAGAACGGCGTCGAGATCATCGACGAAGGGCCGCAACATCATGTGCCAGGTACTGCAAGACTTGAAGGCAAGCCAATGGATGTACAGGGAGAAGTGACCATGTCGTTGTATGGTCCAAGGGGCGAATTGCGCGGCGCGCTGCTGGACGAAGGCACGTCGCTGCGCATGCCGCCTCACGCCGCTGCCGAACTTGCCCGCTATCTGAGTCCGGGCGCGTTTGTTCAGGCGTGGGGCCGCGGCGTGAAGAACAAACATGGCCGCACCATCGATGTTGACGATATTGCCGAACTCATCGATGCCGCTTAAGGCTTGGCGCATACATATCAGGCACGTTCCCCACCCGCGACCCAGCGCGGCCTAGAACTGCCCGAATCCCGTCAGCCCGACCAGACTTCCCAAAGCCAGCAACCATAGCGGATGCACCTTTGTCTTGAACGACAACAGCGCGACCGCCGCCGTAATCCCGCCCAGCACCCATTGCGTATCCGACGCCTCCGCAATCAGCGCGGCGCTTGCTGCCAGCAACCCCGCCGTCATAGGCACGAGGCCGAGTTGCACGTAGCGGCGCCACGAATGGTGCTTGAAGCGCTCCCACGCATGCATGGCGGCGACAGTGACGAATGACGACGGCCCGAACTTCGCAATCGATGTCACGATCACTCCCGGCCAACCCGCCACGTGCCAGCCGACCAGCGTCACGACCATCATGTTCGGTCCCGGCGCGGCTTGCGCGAGCGCGAACAGCGCGGAAAAATCCGCCTTCGACATCCACTGATGCACCTCGACCACTTGCCGCTGCATCTCGGGCAGGATGGAATTGCCGCCGCCGAACGCGAGCAACGAAAGCTGGCTGAAAATCGCGGCGAGCGAGACGAGATCGTGATTCATTGGTTAGCCCCGCGGTTCGTCTCACCGCTGAATTTCGACGCGATGAAAATCGATATCGGCGTGAGGACGAGCATCACGGGCAACAGCGGCAAGCGCACCAATGCGATTGCCGCGAAGGCCAGCACGGCGATGACCGCCATCGACAATTTCCTGCGCAATGGCCACGCGACTTTGACGGCCATCGATACCAGCAGACCCGCCGCAGCCGCAGCCAATCCCGCGAAGAGATGGCGAATGTGCGCGTCGTTGTGCGTGCGCTGATAGAGCACGCCGAGCGCGATCACGATCAGCGACGGTCCCACAATCAAGCCAAGCAGGCCCGCGAGCGCACCGGGAACGCCGCGAAACTTCATTCCGATCGCCACCGATAAATTGATGACATTGCCGCCGGGGAGAAACTGGCACAGCCCGAGCAGATCCGTGAATTCATCGGCGTTGAGCCATTTGCGGCGCTCGACCACTTCGCGGCGTGCAAGCGGCAGTGCACCGCCGAAGGCGGTCAGCCCAAGCGTCAGGAAGCCGATGAAAATTTCCGCGATGGTCGGCGGCGCGAGTGGCTGATCGTGAGCGTCTTCGTGCATTGATGGCGATAAGTGCTTTGGAAAAGCGCAGAGGGTAACGCTTTATTTGCGCGGATTCAAAGCACTGACGCGGACAACTGACGAATTTCCCGTGTTTTCACCGCATGCCTTACAAGGCTTTCGCGCTTCGGTCCCGGCGCGATTCGTATGCCTTCAGGTGGGTGTACGCGGTCGAGAAAATCGGCGAGTGCTGCTCGTGCCCGGGCACATTCCCACGCGCGATCAGATCGCCCACCACGTGATCCGCCTCGATGCGCGCGCCATTTTCCAGGTCGCGCAGCATCGACGCGGTGATGCCGGAACCCGCTTCGGTCAACATGGAATGCGTGCGGGTGACCGCGGCCTCGCCGGGCGCAAAGCCGTTTGCCGCGGCAATGGCGCGGGCTTCATCGAAGAGATCGAGCAGCAGTTTCTGACCGCCCGGCGCCGCGATGATGTCGCCAACGGGTGCGCGCATCAAGCACGTGCCGGCCGCGAGCGTCGCGAGGAAAGTCCATTTTTCCCACATGGACTGAAGGATATTCGGGCTCGCGGCGGCGTCGAATTGCGCGCCCGAGAATTCGGCGGCGATGGCCTCGATACGCGCCGATGTGCCGCCTGCAAGCTCGCCGAAGGTCATCGAATGCATCTTGTTCAAATGCACGATGGTCCCCTCGGCGTCGAGCGTCACGGCAGCGACGCACTGGCCGCCGAGTACATGGTCGGGACCAAACTGCGTTTCGAGCACGTCCAGATGCCGCATGCCGTTGAGCAGCGGCAGGATGGCAGTGTCCGGACCCACCGAGGTCTTGATCGACTCGATGGCACCGTCGAGGTCGTAAGCCTTGCAGCTCAGCAGGATCAGGTCGAAGGGCTCGGCGACGTCTTTTGCCAGCACGACGGGCGGATTGGGTATCGATAAATCGCCGTTCGGGCTGCGCAGGTTGAGACCCGTTCGCGCCAGTTGCGCGGCGCGCCGTCCGCGCACGAGAAACGTTACGTCGCGTCCGGCATTGAGCAGCCGTCCGCCAAAATATCCGCCAATTGCGCCTGCGCCCACCACCAGTATCCGCATATGTGCTGCTCCCGATTAGTCTGATCGATGCGCCCGGAATCCGCGCGCTGTCTTCACGCCTGCCATACGCCGTATCCCGCTTCCCGCAAGCCGATTGCCAGTTCCACTTCCATCTCTCGCGCGCCTTCGTACGGCATGGGGTTGTACAACTCGTACAGTTGTGGCAACAGGCGCAGCCCGAACTCGCGCACATACCGGTTCGACTGGATGCCGGCCTTGTGTTTATCGAAACGAACGTCCGGGTCGATGCCCGTCATGCCTACATAAACAAACGGCTTGCCCAGCACATAATCCGGATTGGCGCGCCGGAACCGCGCTTCGTTCCACACCGTATCGGCGAGTTCGATCACGTAGACGTGGTAGTGGTGAGCCTTCCTTCTAAGGGCCATGCATTTGCCTTGTGCGCTTTTTCCGGCGCGCGGATCGGTCCTGGAACGGGCTGGGACGCTCATTCTAGACCGCCGCCGAAAGGGGCGCTTGCTGGCCCGTTTTCGACCCGCGCACGCCCCGCGCGCCATGCCTGCGCCGCGCGCGATGTCTGCCGGTTGCGTGTCAAAGTGGTAATCTCGCTCGGTCTGCGCGTTCCGCGCGGCGTTCGGCGGCGCGGGGCCGCGTTGGGCGGCACATCCCGCGCGTCTCGCTCCGGCGCGACGCGCTAGATGGCGCGAAAACCCGGCCGAACGCCATCGCGGACACCGCCCCCATTGACACAAACGTATCCGCAGCGTGCGCGGCCACGAACCGCAAGCGCTCCGGTCATTCGGAGAGAAACATGAGCAAACAAGCAATCGGCGTTGTCGGCCTCGCCGTCATGGGACGCAATCTGGCATTGAATATCGAGAGCCGCGGGCACGCAGTATCGGTCTATAACCGCAGCCGCGAAAAAACCGACGACCTGATGGCCGAGCATCCCGACAAGAAGCTCGTCCCCTCTTACACGCTGGAAGAATTCGTCGGGTCGCTGGAAAAGCCGCGCCGCATCCTGCTCATGGTCAAGGCCGGCCAGGGCACCGACGCCACCATCGACTCGCTGCGCCCGCTGCTTGAAAAAGGCGACATCCTGATCGACGGCGGCAACACCCATTTCACCGATACCATCCGCCGCAACACGGATCTGGCGAAGTCGGGCCTGCATTTCATCGGCACGGGTGTATCGGGCGGCGAGGAAGGCGCGCTCAAGGGCCCGTCGATCATGCCCGGCGGCCAGAAGGAAGCGTATGACCTCGTGGCTCCGATCCTTACCGAGATCGCCGCGAAGGCGCCGGACGGCGAGCCGTGCGTGGCGTACATGGGTCCGGACGGCGCGGGGCACTACGTGAAGATGGTGCACAACGGGATCGAGTATGGCGACATGCAACTGATCGCCGAAAGCTACGACGTGCTGAAGCGCGTGGCGGGTTTGTCGAATGAAGAACTGGGCAAGGTTTATGTCGAGTGGAACAAGGGCGAGCTGGATAGCTACCTGATTGAAATCACCTCGAAGATCTTCTCGAAGAAAGACGAAGAAACAGGCAAGGATCTCGTCGATGTGATTCTTGACCGCGCCGCGCAAAAGGGCACGGGCAAGTGGACAAGCCAGAATGCGCTCGATCTCGGCGCGCCGCTACCGCTGATCACCGAGGCCGTGTTTGCGCGCGTGCTGTCGTCGCTCAAGGATCAGCGCGTGGAAGCGAGCAAGCAACTGAAGGGACCGTCGCCCAAGTTCGACGGCGACCGTAACGCGTTCGTGGAATCCGTGCGGCGCGCCTTGTTCCTGAGCAAGATTGTTTCGTATGCACAGGGCTTCGCGCAGTTGCGCGCGGCTTCGGAAGAGTACAAGTGGGATCTGCAATACGGTCAGATCGCGAAAATCTTCCGGGCCGGCTGCATTATCCGAGCGGGGTTCCTGCAGAAGATCACGGACGCCTACAAGACCAACGCAGACTTGCACAACCTGCTGCTCGATCCGTACTTCAGCGACATTGCAGCGAAGTATCAGGACGCGTTGCGCGAGGTCGTGGTCGCCGCGGTGAAGGCAGGCGTGCCGGTACCGGCGTTTTCATCGGCGGTGGCTTATTACGACAGCTACCGCTCCGAAACGCTGCCGGCGAACCTGGTGCAGGCGCAACGCGACTTCTTCGGCGCGCATACGTTCGAGCGCGTGGACAAGAAGGGGAGTTTTCACGCGGATTGGGCGTAAGCTTCAAGGCGTCATGACCTGACGCCGAAGCAGGAAACGTTGTGATTGACTGCGCCGTTGCACGATCATTTTCGGTGATCGGCAACGGCGCTTTCTTTTACGATCCCGCGCGATTATGGCTGTTGTCCACGAATCCCCAACACTTCCCGTAAAGCCTCACCGTTCACGCCGCTTCCGGCGAAGTCATCGAAGGCACGATCCGCCACGCGGATAATATGCTCGCGGATAAAACCCGCGCCTTCACGCGCGCCGTCTTCCGGGTGCTTCAATGCGCATTCCCATTCAAGCACCGCCCAGCCGGGAAAATTATATTGCGCCATCTTCGAGAAGATCGCGCCGAAGTCGATCTGCCCGTCGCCAAGAGACCGGAAGCGCCCCGCCCGGTCCACCCAGCCCGAGTACCCGCCGTACACGCCCTGTCGACCGTTGGGCCGGAACTCCGCGTCCTTGACGTGAAACGCCTTGATACGGTCGTGATAGATATCGACGAACTGAAGATAGTCCAGCTGCTGCAGCAGGAAGTGGCTCGGATCGAAGAGAATGTTGGCGCGCGGATGATGATCGACGGCATCGAGAAAACGATCGAACGTTACGCCGTCATGCAAGTCTTCGCCCGGATGCAATTCGTAGCACACGTCCACGCCTGCCTGATCGAAGGCGTCTAGCAGCGGACGCCAGCGTTGAGCCAGTTCATCGAACGCCGTTTCGATCAACCCTTGCGGGCGCTGCGGCCATGGATACACATATGGCCACGCCAGAGCGCCCGAAAAGGTGACATGCGCGCTCAAACCCAAACGCCTGGACGCGGCCGCGGCGAATCCCACTTGCTCGACCGCCCACGCGGTGCGTGCCCGCGGATCGCCGCGAACGTGCGCCGCGGCGAAGCCATCGAAAAGCGTGTCGTAGGCGGGATGAACCGCCACGAGTTGCCCTTGCAGATGCGTCGATAATTCCGTGATGCATACACCCGCATCCTCCACGACGCGGCGCAGGTCGTCGCAATAGGCGTCGCTTTTCGCCGCCTGTTCGAGATCGATCAGCCGCGGATCACACGGAACCTGAATGCCTTCATAACCCAGCCCCTTCGCCCAGCCTGCAAGATGCGCGAGATTGTCAAAAGGCAATTCATCGCCAAGAAACTGCGCCAGGAAAATCGCCGGGCCTTTGATGGTTTTCATGATCGTGGATCCACAGACGTCTGTTCATCATCGATAAACTCAGAACGGCGAGTTCGGATAGTAGAACTGCTTGGCGTTGTCCTTCGTGATCAGCACCGAGGGAATGATGGTTGTCGCGGGCAGCTTTTCACCCTTCAAACGTGCTTCGGCGGTGAGCTTGATCGCGTCGTAGATGAACTTGGGCGAGTATGAAACGTCGGCCTTCACCAGCTTGTCGCCATCGATGATCCGCTTGACCGCTTCCTTCGATCCCGCGCCGCCGAACACTTCCTTGATGTCCGTGCGCTTCGCCTGATCGATGGCCTTCAGCACGCCGACCATCATGTCGTCGTCGGCGGCCCAGACTGCATCGATATGCTTGAAGCGCGTGAGGTAATCCTGCATCACCTTGAACGCGTCGTCGCGATTCCAGTTGGCGTACTTGGCGTCCAGCACCTTCATGTCCGGATGCTGCTTGATCACCGATTCAAACGCGGTCCAGCGTTCGTTATCGAGCGTGGTCGGAATGCCGCGCAACGCGACAATGTCGCCTTTGCCATCCAGCGTCTTCGCCAGATATTCGGCGGGCAGCTTGCCGAACGCGGTGTTGTCGCCGGCTACATAGGCATCCTGAGCGCTGGTATCGGTCAGACCTCGATCCACCACTGTCACATATACGCCCTTCTTTTTGACCTGCGCCACGGGTTGCGTCAACGACGCCGATTCGAACGGGAAAATCACCAGTGCATTGATCTTGTTCACGGTCACCAGATCCTGCAATTGATTAGCTTGTTCGGGCGCGCCGCCCGCCGTCTTGACGATGATCTTCAGATCCGGATGCGCTTTTTCCAGCTCCTTTTTCGCTTCGTTGGCCCACCACACAATGCCGCCGGTGAAGCCGTGCGTGGCCGTCGGAATGGCGACGCCGAGCGTGACCTTGTCGGCGGCGATGGCCGAGACCGCGCTTGCCGCCAGCGTCAATGCGCCGAGTGCGCGAAGAATGTTTTTCATTGCTGTGTCTCCATTGTTGTGACAGTCACCTGAGCGGATGTCAGGGCACGGTGCGAACAGACTTCAACGACGTCCACGCTGTAAAAACGCTACGAAAATAATCACGGCGCCCTGCACTGCCGCGTTGAGATACACGCTGATGATGCTGGTGAGATTCAGTATGTTCGCGATCACCGAGAGCAGGATCGCGCCGATCACCGTTCCGATCACGCGCCCTTCGCCGCCTCTCAACGCGGTCCCGCCTACAACCACGGCCGCGATGGCTTCGAGTTCCCAGAGAAGACCGGTGGTTGGCGTCGCGGAACCCAGGCGCGGCACATACAGCACGGTTGCCACGCCAACGCACAAACCGAGCAGCACATACGTGACAATCTTTACGGTATCCACGCGAATGGCCGCATAACGCGCGACCTGTTCGTTCGATCCGATCGCCTGAACATGGCGGCCGAACACGGTGCGGTTCAGCACGACCGCGCCGCCGGCCGCGACGATCAGGAACACCCATATCGGCACAGGGATGCCGAAGAGACTCGCGTAATACACGGGACCGTAAAGATCGGACAGGGTATTGTCGAGCGTGAGCGCGCCGCCATCCGCAAGCCACGTCAGCACGGCGCGAAAAATCCCGAGTGTCCCAAGCGTTACGATGAATGGCTCGATGCGCCCCTTGGTCACGAGCAGACCATGCGCCAAGCCGAAAATACCCCCTAAAACAAGGGCTAAAACAATGCCGATGGCGATTATCGTCAGCGGTGCGAAGCTATGGCCGCCCACGCCGCGCGCAAGCGTGTTCATGGTCCAGATCATGCTGCCGGCAATCAGCGCGGCCATCGATCCAACCGACAAATCGATACCGCCCGAGATGATCACGAACGTCATGCCCACCGCAATGATGCCAATGAACGACGTTCGCGTGAGCACGTTCATGGCGTTATCGAAGGTGGCGAAATCGGGATTGAGCAGCGTCCCGCCAATACACAGCGCGATCAGTCCAAGTAGCGGTCCGACGCCGTGCAGCCGCCGCGCGAGTGCGCCCAGGCGACTGCGTTTTGATACTTCCACGCCTTCAGTGTGTGCCGGTCGCATGCGCGATCAACCTCTCTTCGGTGAGTTGCCCGGACCCAAGCGTGGCGACGAGCTGGCCGCCGCGCATCACCGCCACGCGATGACACAGGCCAATCAGTTCGATAAGTTCGGAAGATATGACGATCACGGCGCGGCCCTCGGCGGCGAGCGCATGAATCAGGAAATAGATGTCGCGTTTAGCACCCACGTCCACGCCGCGCGTGGGTTCATCGAGCACGACTACACGCGGATCGGGATGCAGGAACTTTGCGAGCGCGAGCTTTTGCTGATTGCCACCCGACAGCATGCGCGCGCGACTCGCGAGATTGCCCGTGCGGATGCCGAAATCCTCCACGGCTTTTTTCAACGCGTCACGTTCGGCTTGACCATCGAGCAAGGGATGTGCGTAGCGCTCGAGCGTCATCATGGTGAGGTTGTCCTTGAGCGCCATGTCCACATGCAGGCCGCGGCCCTTGCGGTCTTCGCTCAAGTAGGTGATGCCGTATTTCATTGCCGCGCGCGGGCTGCGCGGATTGATCGGAGCGCCGTTCAGTTCGATGTTCCCCGCCGTGCGCGCCCGCAAGCCAATGAGTCCTTCGAAGAGTTCCGTGCGCCCCGCGCCTACGAGTCCCGCGAAGCCAAATACCTCTCCCGCACGCACCGCGAAGCTGATGTTTTCGGCCCAGCCAGGGACGAACGCGTGATCGACCTTGAAGGCGACGGGCGCATCCGCTGCAAGCGCGGGTTTGTCGGGAAACATGTCCGATACTTCTCGGCCGACCATCTGGTTCGCCATCTGCTGGCGCGAGGTCTGCGCCGTCAGACTGCGTGTGACGAAGCGGCCGTCGCGCATCACGATCACTTCGTCCGTCACGCGTTCCACTTCGTCGAGCTTGTGCGAGATGTAGACGATCGTCACGCCGTCCTCTTTCAGACGCGCCATCAAGGTAAATAGACGCTGCGTTTCCGCGGGCGTGAGCGTCGCGGTTGGCTCGTCCATGATCAGGAGACGGGTCTCGCGCAGCATGGCCTTCGCAATTTCGACCAGCTGCTTTTCCGCGACGATCAGATCGCGCACGCGCGTGTCAGGGTGCCGATGCAGGCCGACATCAGTCAAGCGTGCGCGGGCTTCATCCCGCATGGCGGGTTCATCGAGGAAAAAACCGCGCCGCTTCTCGTGGCCGAGAAACATGTTCTGCACGATGCTCAAATGATCCGCGAGATTCAGTTCCTGATGGATCAGCACTATGCCGGCGGCTTCGGCATCGCGAGAACTATCGAATGACTGCACGACGCCGTTGATCGATAACGCGCCGGAGCTTGCCTGTTCGTAGCCTGCGAGGATCTTCATGAGCGTCGACTTGCCCGCGCCGTTCTCGCCGAGGAGGCCGTAGACGCGGCCGGGCGCGAGATCGAAGCTGACGCCATGCAGCACGCGCACAGGCCCGAACTGCTTGGCGATATTATCGAAGCCGACTGCGAGGCTCATGTCACGCACTCCTTCGTATCATCAGCTTGTGCGGCAGCAGTACGCCAGGGACTTCCGCATGCGGATCGCGCAGGCGCTTGAGCAGCAGATTCGCCGCAGTTTCGCCAAGCTCGCGCATGGGTTGTGCGACGGTTGTCAACGGCGGATCGATCTGCGCGGCGACGGCGATGTCATCGAAACCCACTACGGCCACCTCGTCCGGCACCCGCAGGCCCGCGCCGCGCAAGCCATTGATAACGCCAATGGCGAGCGTGTCGGACACGGCGAACACGGCCGTCGGACGGTTGTTTTGCAGACATGCGAGCGTATGCGCGGCCGCTTCGCCCGCGGCGTAATCGAGCGTATCGAGATCGATGTGCCACGCCGGATCGGCTTCAATACCCGCTGCGCTCAACGCATCGCGATAACCTTCCGCGCGCTGCCGGCCGTAGAGATAGCCGTGGCCTGAATTGATCAGCGCAATCTTCTTGTGGCCGCGGCCGAGCAGATGACGCACGGCGTCACCGGCTGCCTGGTGGTTATCAATGCCTACGTAGGGGACGCCCGCCGCTGGATCGAATTCGCAGCAGGCGACCCACGGGAGCGCGGACGCTTCTTCGGCGAGGGCCTTTTGTACGGCTGCAGGGTCCAGGCAGATCGCGCCATCAGCGCGGCGCCCGCGCAAGAGGTCGAAGTAGCTTCGCTCACGGCCCGGGTCCGCGCCGGTGTCGCAGAGCAGCATGAAGTAGCCGTTCTGACGCGCGACACTGTCGATGCCGCGCACTATCGCCGAGTAGAACGGATTGCCGAAGTCAGGGACCATGGTGAGCAGCAAGCGGCTTTCAGCAGTGCGCAAGTTGCGCGCAAGTTCGTTGACGCGGTAGCCACTAGCCGCGATCGCAGCGAGGACCTTTTCACGCGTCGGTTCGCGGACGTTGGTGTGGCCGTTGAGAACGCGGGAAACGGTTGCGACCGAAACGCCCGCCGTTTGTGCGACATCGGAGATAGATATTTCATCGGGGATGCGAAACGATTCGGACATGGGTTTTGGTTTTCTCGGTCGTCGGGCGTTTCGTATGCCATTCGATGTAATGGATTACATTATTGGACGCGGGGTGGGGGTTTGCGATAGGGACAAACGCCAAGGGAAGTCGTTGGCACTTGGAGTGAGTGGTTAGTGGGATGGGTTTGCTGCTTTTTGCGCCTGCGCGCGGTCCCTGTGCGTTGTTCCTCTTTAGCACTGTTGGCCACTGTCCGTGGCGGGACTTCATTTCTTTTTCCAACGGCGAAAAAGAAACGAAGCAAAGAAAACGCCTTTCAACCGCCAGTTCTTAAGTGTCCCGAGCGTGCACGTATATCTGCTTGGGACTTCAAAAGAACACTCAGCGCATAACCTCGGACAGTTGAAACCCTCCCCCTCCGTTCACAGATACCCACACGCTTCGCCACCAGTGTGAGTAGCCTCAAACCGGAAAGCGCGGCGCGCACTAACAAAATGTTAGTTAAACGTACTGATTTTGGGGCGCTCTGCTATTTACTTTTCTAAAGTTATCGTGCCGCCCAGCCGGTATCGCTGTTCCGAACGAAGGAAATCGTTTTTCCTTATCGCACAAGGCTCGGTTTCTTGTTGTCGAATTTCCAGTTCGGAATCAGAAACTGCATCGCAACACCATCATCTCGCGCTCCAAGTCCATGTTGCTCATAAAGCGCATTCGCCTTCGCCAGTTCATCCATATCAAGCTCTACGCCCAAACCCGGCTGCTCCGGCACCTTCACCTTTCCACCAATAATCTGTAACGGCCGACGAGTCAGGCGCTGGCCATCCTGCCAGATCCAATGAGTATCAATCGCAGTAGTCCTGCCAGGCGCCGCCGCCGCGACGTGAGTAAACATCGCAAGCGAAATGTCGAAGTGGTTGTTCGAGTGCGATCCCCACGTAAGACCCCATTCATTGCACATCTGCGCCACACGCACGGAACCCTGCATCGTCCAGAAATGCGGGTCGGCCAACGGAATGTCCACCGACTGCAACTGAATGGCATGGCCCATCTGACGCCAGTCCGTAGCAATCATGTTGGTCGCCGTTGGCAAGCCAGTCGCTCGGCGGAATTCCGCCATGACCTCACGCCCCGAATAACCGTTCTCCGCCCCGCACGGATCTTCTGCATAAGCTAGTACATGGTGCTGATCGCGGCAGAGACGGATTGCTTCTGCCAATGACCACGCGCCGTTCGGATCTAGCGTTACGCGCGCCTTCGGGAAACGCTCCGCCAACGCAGTCACGGCTTCAATTTCCGCATCGCCCGAAAGAACACCGCCCTTTAGCTTGAAATCGTTGAAGCCATAATGCGCCTGAGCCGCTTCAGCCAGCCGCACAACAGCTTCAGGCGTCAGCGCTTCTTCCGTACGTAAGCGCTCCCAGTCATCGTTGCCGCCAGCGCCACTCGCGTAAGGCAATTCAGTCTTCCCGCGATCGCCGATGTAAAACAGATAGCCAAGCATCTCGACTTCATCACGTTGCTGGCCTTCACCCAAAAGCGCCGCAACCGGTACGCCCAAGTGCTGGCCCAGCAGGTCAAGAAGCGCAGCCTCGAGCGCCGTGACGGCATGGATGGTCGTGCGCAAGTCAAAGGTCTGCAAACCACGGCCACCTGCATCGCGGTCAGCGAATTGCGTGCGCGCTCCGTTGAGAATCGCCTGCAGATTGCCAATGGATTGGCCAACCACCAGCGGGCGGGCGTCATCGATCGTCCTGCGGATCGCCTCGCCACCCGGCACTTCACCTACACCGGTATTGCCCGCGCTATCGGTCAGGATCACGACATTGCGCGTAAAGAACGGCCCGTGCGCGCCGCTCAGATTCAACAGCATGCTGTCACGGCCAGCAACAGGAACGACGCGCAATCCCGTGACAGTAGGGGTGGCGTTGGGCTTGACTGACGTCATGGGCATGATCTTGGAACTCAGGGAAAATTAATGTATGTTGTCTGACGACACTATACGATTTTTTCCCAGACTTCCTCAACGGTGCGTTTACCCTATCTATGGCAGACCGGCGGCTTGGCGATATCGAACAGGATTTTTGATGGACTGATACAGGGATCTATGAAAACCAAGATGTCTGATGACTAATCGAACCCTTTGCTCGCACAAACCACGCGAGGACTCGAAACCGGCGCATACTACGTCCCCCTCCCCTCCGCGCGGCAATCAAATCCGCGCCGCCTGAATGTCCGGTTACCTGACCAAGCAGCAAAACATCGCCGTCACCGGCGTTGACAATCTCATCATTCGTTCACTGCTCGACCTGCAGCAATTCTCCGACCCTTCGGGCGACGCCGAACGCATCGGCATTTCGTCCGCCATGTGGCCGCTATTCGGCATGCTGTGGCCATCGGGCGCGCATCTCGCGGCGCGGCTCGCGCTGCGGCCCGTGCTCGCCACTGAACGAATCCTCGAGATCGGCTGCGGCCTGGCGCTTGCGAGTCTCGTCGGGCACCGGCGGGGAGCGGATGTCACGGCAAGCGATTGCCATCCGCTGACGTCGGCGTTCCTCGACGAAAACCTGCGCCTGAACGACCTCCCGCCGATGAAATATCTCCACGGCAACTGGTCCGTCCCGGAACTGGAAGGCACGCTCGAAGACACGGCGGGACGCAGCATCGTCAACGGCCGATACGACCTGATCATGGGCAGCGACCTGCTCTATGAACGCGACGCCAACGCTTCACTCGCAGCGTTTATCGGCTTGCACGCGTCGCCCGAAGCCGAGGTCTGGATTGTGGACCCGGACCGCGGCAATCGCGCGGCATTCAATCGCCAAATGGGCGACCGCGGCTTTCAAATGCGCGAAGAACGGCTCGACCGCGTTGCGTTCGACGACACTGCCGCGTACAAAGGGCGTTTGCTGGTTTATCGATTCAACGAAGTCTGAACGAACCGCCGCCGATCAACCGAACGTGAACGCATAAGCCTGCACGCCCGGCTCCAGGAATTCGATGCTGAACGTGCGGTCTTTCACGTCGCCCGGCTGCCGCACGAGCTGATAAAGCCGCTCGTCCGTCACCGTGCCCGTGCCGTCGGCGGCGACATCCGTGCCGTGCGCATCGCCGGGAGCCGCGCCGTCTATCGTCACGCGGAATTTCACGGGCTTGCCGTCCTTGCCCGGTCCCAGCACGAGATGCAAATCCCGCGCGTGGAATCGATACACAATCGTTCCCTTCGATCCCGCCAGCGACGCTTCCTCAGCGCCCACTTTCCACGCGCCGCCCAATCCCCAATCATTCAACGAAAGCGTGGCCGGCGCGGCGTAGGTGTGAACCGCATCATGCGACTCGCCACCGCGCCCGGCGAAATTCTCGGCGCGTTCGTAACCCACGTAGGTCTCCGGCGACCTCATGTCGGCATTGTCGGCGGCTTGCTGCACGCCTTTGGCGTCGGTCGCGCTTGTCGCCGGGCCAACATCCGTATGGCCGGCTTCTTTCAATAGCTGCTGGATCACTTCTTCGGAGTGCGCATAATCGCCTTCGCCAAAGTGGTGGAAGCGGACCTGCCCTTTTGCATCGATAAAATAATGCGCCGGCCAGTACTGGTTGCCAAACGCGCGCCAGATGGCGTAGTCGTTGTCGATAGCCACCGGATAGTCAATACCGAGATCATGCACGGAACGCTTGACGTTATCGACGTTGCGCTCGAACGCAAACTCGGGCGCGTGCACGCCGATCACGACGAGCCCCTTATCGCGGTATTTCTGCGCCCACGCCTTCACGTACGGCAGCGAACGCAGGCAGTTGATGCACGAGTACGTCCAGAAGTCGACAAGCACGACCTTGCCGCGCAAGTCCTGCGCGTCAAGCGGCTTCGAGTTGAGCCATTGAACCGCCCCCGACAGCGGCGGCAACTGGCCTTCCACAGGCAGCGGGACGTCGAACGTGGCGGCTGCGCGCATCATGGCGGGCGGATTTGCGCTCGTGCCTGCTGCGTCGGCGGATTTGTCGGTATCGGCGGATGCTGGTCTGGTTGCCGATGCCGGCGAAAAACGATCGACCAGCTTTTGCTCAAGTCCGCCCGTTGCGACGGTCGAGACACGCGCGAGCACGCCGGTATCGAGTCCCAGCGTTATAGCGACCACGCCAAGCAGCATCGCAGCGCCGATACCGCGGCGAATCCACTCGCCCGCGCCCAGCGACCGCTTCATGGCGGCGAACACGCGGCCGCCGATCAGCAACGCGACCGCAAGCGACGTTGCCGCGCCTGCCGCATAGGCTGCGAGCAGCAAGGTCGTACCGACGCTTGCGCCACGCAACGCCGCGCCGGTCAGGACCAGTCCGAGAATCGGGCCGGCACAGGGCGCCCACAGCAATCCGGTCGCGATGCCAAGCAAGAACGATGACCCTGCGCGGACCTGTTGCCCGTCGGCCTGTGCAAATTCAGTGAGACGGTTGCCCGCGCTCACGAAGGGGCGCATCACGCGCTCGGCGAAGCTTGGCAGCAGCAAGGTCAGGCCGAAGACGCCAAGCAACGCGACCGCAAGCCAGCGGCCGTACTGGTTGGCTTGTGTCACCCAGCCGCCGCCGACCGCCGCGAGCGTTGCCACGGCCGCGAAAGTCAGCGCCATGCCGGCCAGCAACGGCAGGCCACTGCGCACGAAGGGCTGATCCGCCCGCGAGAAGACGAACGGCAAGACAGGCAAGATACACGGGCTCAGGATAGTGAGCGCGCCGCCAAGATAAGCAAGGATGATGAGCAGCATGAGCTGGAGGATCTCGAAGTTCAGGGGTTTTGCGGCAATCAGGCCGCAATCAGGCCGCGCTCGAAGCACTCAGGCAGAACCCGGTTTGAAGTTCATCGCTACGCCGTTCATGCAATAGCGAAGTCCGGTAGGTTTAGGACCGTCCTCGAAGACATGGCCAAGATGGCCGCCACAGCGCTGGCAATGAACTTCCGTCCGCGACACGCCGAACGACAGATCCTCGCGGGTCGCGACCGCATGATCGAGCGGCGCCCAGAAGCTCGGCCAGCCTGTGTGGCTTTCGAACTTCGTGCGTGACGAAAAAACGTCGAGCTGGCATCCCGCACACGAAAACATGCCGCTGCGATGCTCGCCATTCAGCGCGCTGCTGTAAGGCCGCTCCGTGCCCTCGCGCCGCAGCACGTCGTATTGCGCCGATGTAAGCAGGTCGCGCCACTGATCGCTGGTATGCACAACTTCGAAGGATTCGGCTGTATTTCCCGCGTCAGCCGCGCTCGCGCCCAGCACGTTGCGTTGCCTCAGCGTGGCGAACGTAGCAGCGGCCAACACGCTGCCTGCAAATAAAAACCGGCGTCTGGTGGTCATGATGTGCTCCTTAACAAGACTCACTGCCAAGCATTCCCGTCCGGCTATGGACGGATTCGTGTCGATCTGGATACCCGAACGTGCTAACAAACACGCAAACACCTCTGACGCGGGTTTAATCCCTGGCGGAGTGAAAATGTTTTTGTGCATGAAAACCGCATTCAAGCGCTTCTATTAGCTAGTTCGTCGTGAAGGCTTGGCGGGTTACATCACGCTGATCGAATTTATCGATCGTTACGCTATATCTTATGAAATATAGCGTAACGCGTGATCAGGCGAAGTGAAGTGCTTAATGACGGGAAATGAGTGGGGGAAAATGAATTGCGCCCGGAGACGGGCGCAATGAAAGGCATTCGAGAACCCAGGTTTTATACCACTGCTTACTTGACCATGTACCCACGCTCGGTCATGCACTCGCTATACGCGCGCCAGTACTGAACCATCGGCGGTTCGGGCGGAGGCAGCGCAGGCATGGGTGCGTCGGTGGATGAGGAACTCGCACTGGCGACCGCGCGTGCATCGGAGGCGACGCCCGGCCTTGCGGCGGAGGCTGCGGGAGATACAGAAGCGGAGGCCGGCGTGGAAGCCATCGACTTCGCTGTGCCGGAAGCGGCGGAAGCAGGGTAAGCGGCAGAAGCCGCGTAGGCAGCCGACGCCCCAACCGGCCCGGACCCGGGCGACATTGCCGACGGCAACGGCGCCGCCACTGCAACCGGGTGCACCGCGCCGGGCTTCGTGGCCTGCGGTTTTTGAGGCACTTGCGACTGCTTCGCCATGATCACGCCCGTGTGTTGATTGGCGTAGCTGTAGCACATGGCGTTGTCGATACTCATTTGCGCCGGATTTTGGCTGCGCATTGGAAACGCAGGCGGCTGCTGGGCGAGCGCGCTTGCGCTCACGCACAGCATGGCAACACCGGCAGACAGGGGAATTCTCATAGCTATTGCACTCCGAAAACGGGATCGGCTACGCCCGGGCCGAATAGCGGTTGCGGGCGCAATCAAACGAGCTTTCACCATACTGTTGGTGCGCTGGGCTCGTGCGAAAGACTATCGCAATAATCCGCCAAGTCTTCGCGTTTATGTCCATTTTGGAGTGCTGGACCGCTTTTCCACGCATCTTTCTCGACGGTCCATTGCGTGGAAACCCTAGGGGGAAGGAAACTTCGCTCGCGTGAAATCGATGCATTCCTGATCTGGCAGCATACAGCGCGCGTTGAAGTTCGTACCCGTCATGCGGCCAAGCTCACGGCTCCCGATCAATGGGCTGGCGCCAGATAAGCAGGCGTTGCCGACGACAGCGACTGCTTGACGTTGCGGCCAACGCCATCGACGAGAATTTCTTCCTTGCCCTGTTCCAGCCCTTCCAGCACCTGACGCACGACTTCTTGCGGCGTGGTTTTCGGCGCATCGATGCCAGCGGTCATGTCGGTATCGATAAAAGCCGGATGCACGCCGACCACCAGCGTGTTCTGACCGCGCAATTCGGTGCGCAAACCGTTCGTGATCGCCCACGCGGCGGATTTGGACGCGCTGTAAGGCCCCGTTCCATCGATAGTCAGCCAGCTCAGCACGGACAAAATATTCACCACCGCGCCGCCGCCATTGCGCTTCAAAGCCGGCGCAAATGCCTGCGTGACGGCGAGCGGGCCGATTACATTGGTTTCGACAAGAGCGCGCACGGCATCGGCCGCGCCTGCGTCCAGCAGCGAACCGCCGACAATCACGCCTGCATTGTTGATGACGATCTGCACGTCGGTCAGCCGGTCGGCTGCCGCAGCAATGCTCGCTGCGTTGGTCACATCGAGTTGAACCGCTTCCACGCCGGGAATCTTGACGGCGGACTGATCCCGCGCAGTTGCATAGACCTTCGATGCGCCCGCTGCCAGCAGCGACTTCGCGAACTGCTCGCCCAGGCCGCGATTCGCGCCCGTTACAAGAACCACCTTGCCTTTGATTTCCATGTCAAACTCCGTTTGTGTATATGCACTATCTGGATTAAAAAAACACCCGGCGACATGCCGGGCGCGCCTTCATTCCATCGATGTCAGTTCCAGCAGCGACTTCCTCAGTTCGGCGGCGCGTTCTCGGCCAAACTTCTCTTCGAATTCCTTTTGCGCCTCGATCCACCGCAACGAGGCCTCATGAAGCGTTGTCCTGCCGGCATCCGACAGGTTAAGCGCAACCGCGCGCGTGCTCGCGTCTTGCTGTTCAGCCGTGACCAGACCGTCGCGCTGCAAAGGCTTCAACGCGCGAACGAGCGTGGTGCGTTCCATCACCATTGCGTCTGCGAGTTCGGCCATGGTCGTGCCGGGCCGCCGGTGAATTGCCGCGAGCAACGTGAATTGCGCGGCAGTCACGCCCGCCTGCCCGACGTGCCGCTCATACAGTTGCGAGACAAAACGCGCCGCCTGGCGAATGGCAAAACAGTTGCAGTCGAGATAGGTCGGTTCAGATGAAGTCATGTCCACAGGTTAATTTGTGCATATGCACTTTGTCAAGCTGGCACTATTTCAAATGGTGGTTCTGATCTCGGCTAAATCCCCGGATAAACCACCACATCGCCTTCTACCGAAAGCGCCACGCGCTCGCCCACGCGCGGATACGAATGCCCCGCCACGCGAATCTGCAGCACGTGCGAACCCGCGTCGGAACGCAGCATGACGCTGGCATCGTGTCCGTAGAACACGACTTTTTCGACGCTCGCATGGACCTCGCCATCGTCCGTGATACGGATTTGCTCCGGGCGAATCATCACGTCCACCGCGCCTGCGTCGATTGAGCACGCAATGGGCAACGTTCCGAATTGGCAGCGCACATGCGTCGAGTCGCCGGGAATGACCGATCCCGGCACGATCACCGCATCGCCGACAAAACTCGCCAGCTCCCGCGACACCGGCCGCCGATACACCGCTTCCGGCGTGTCCATCTGCACGAGCCGCCCCTGCCATAACACAGCGACCTCGCGCCCGAGCGACAACGCCTCGGACTGATCGTGCGTGACCAGCACGGCGGTTGCGCCGGTCGCGGCAAGCGCGGTTGCCACGGCCTCGCGTGTCTCGATACGCAACGCGGCGTCGAGCGAGGAAAACGGCTCGTCGAGCATCACAAGCGACGGCGACGGCGCCAATGCGCGCGCCAGCGCAACGCGCTGCTGCTGGCCACCCGACAAAGCCTGCGGCGCGCGCTCGCCATACGCGGCGGGCAGACCGACCAGCGCCAACAGCTCGTCCACGCGATACCGCGCCCGCCGCTGCGCACGCGGCAAACCGAAGACGATGTTATCGGCGACCGAAAGATGCGGAAAAAGCGCGCCTTCCTGTGGCACGTAGCCAATGCGGCGCGCTTCGGACGGTACATGCACGCCCGGCCCGGCGACGCGCACGCCATCGATTTCCACCGTGCCGCCATCGGCGCGTTCGAAACCGCACAGCACGCGCAGCAAGGTGGTTTTGCCGCTGCCCGAAGGTCCGAGCAGGGCCAGCAACGTCCCCTTTTCCACCGATAAATCCACGCCGTGGAGCACGGGTTGACCATCGAATGATTTGGTGAGGCTCGTGACGCGGAGTTCGCTCATGGAGTTTTACTAATCTGACGGCGAACCGGCCTGCGAATTGAACTGGACGCCTGCCTTGATGCCGGTGGCACGGCCCGCGACGGCGGATCGTCCGAGCAAGGCGAACAACGTTCCCGACGCCAGCAGCGAGATTCCGACCAGCAACGCGGCATACGGCGCGGCGGCGGCGAACGCGAGCGTGGAGGTATCGATCCAGACTTGCGTGGCGAGCGTGCGCGTGCCAATTGGCGATAACAGCAGCGTGGAGTTGAGTTCGGTGACGACCGAGATGAAGACCATCGTCGCGCCCGCGCCCAGGCCTGGACCGGCGAGCGGCAGCAGCACGCGCCGCACGGTTTCTCGCCAGTTCAGGCCAAGCGAGCGCGCAGTGTCTTCCAGCCGCGGCTGCGCCTGCGTGAACGCGGCGCGCACGCTCACCAGCGCCAGCGGCAAAAACAGGATGGCATACGCCACGACCAGCAAGGTCGCGCTTTGATACAGCGGCCGCAAAGCATGAACCGCCAGCGACACGATTGCCAACGCGACCACGAGGCTTGGCAAGCCTTGCGCGAGGAACACGGTGCGCTCGAACAGGGTTGCGAGACGACTCGGAAAGCGCACGAGCAAAAACGCCAGCGGCACGCACGCGAGCGTGGTGACGATAGCCGCAGCAAACCCGTAACTTAGCGACGCCAACGTCGACTCCAGCAACAATTCCGGAGAGACTTCGGCCGGCGTGATCGCGGCAGCGCCGCTTTGCGTCAGCCAGAATCCAATCATGCCGATAGGCACGCCCAGCGTGACCACGGCCAGCGCGGCGAAACCTGACGCGACAATCCATCGCCCGCGGCCAAGTTCGTAACGCAAGGCCGCGCGGCGAACCCCGCGATCCACCCGTTCATAACGCGCGCCGCCGCGCACGCGCATTTCGAGCGTGAGACAGAGCAGGCACATCGCTATGAGGATGCAGGCGAAAACCGAAGCGCCGCTGCTATCGAAGCTCGTGCGATATTCAGCGTAGATCTGCGTGGTGAAGGTACGAAAGCGCAGCAATGTGAACGCGCCGAATTCCGACAGCACGCCGAGCGCGACAAGCAGCATGCCGCCAAGCAGCGCGGGCCGCAATTGCGGCAGCACCACGCGCAAGAAAACGCCTGCACGTCCGCATCCGAGCGATCGCGCGCTTTCTTCGAGCGCCGGGTCCATGCCGCGCAGTGCCGCAGCAACGGGCAAATAAACCAAAGGAAAATATGCCGTCGATATCACGAGCAGCGCACCCGCAAAGTCCTGCAGATCCAGACTCAACGACACCCACGCATAACTTGTGATAAACGCGGGCATGGCAAGCGGAGCAACAGTGAGCACGGCCCAGATCCGTCTTCCAGGCACGCGCGTTCGTTCTATAAACCATGCCGCCGCCGTGCCAACAATCGCCGAGACCAGCGTCGCGCAAATTGTTATGGATAACGTATTGATCAGCAACTCGCCAACGAGCGGCCTGAAGATCAGTTCAAGCGCGTCGTCCCAGCCAAACGTCACCGCACGATAGACCGTGAACGCAAGCGGCATCAGCACGAGCAACGCGCAGGCTCCCGCCGCAACAAGCAAACCCCGTGGCGCACGTTTGCGGCCAAGGCGCGCGGGCAACGCCGGCATTGCAGCGGCGTTCACGGCATCGCTCATGCGCTTACAGCAAGCCGGCCTGACGCATCAGCTTTGCAGCCTTGCTGTCGTCGCCGAGTTGTTCAATGCTCAGCGACGGCGGGCTCAACTGCTCAAAAGGCTTGAGCATCGGGTCCGGCGCAACGCCTGCATGCAGCGGATATTCATAGGCAATCTTGCCCTTCGCAATCAGTTCCTGCGCCCGCTCGCTGACAAGATAAGCCAGAAACTGCTGCGCGGCCTGCTGGTTCTTGCTCGACTTCAACACCGCCGCGCCCGATACGTTCACGAGCGCGCCCACATCGCCATTGCCAAAGTGATAGATGGCGCTGCGCGTGGCGCTGTCGCCGAGTTGCGTGTGCAGGCGCGCCCAGTAGTAGTTGTTGACCACGCCCGTCGCCACGCCGCCGCGATTCACGGCCGCGACCACACCTTCGTCGTCATCGAAGATCTGCGCGTTTTTCTTCAGGCCCTTGAGCCATTGCAGCGCTTGTTCGTCACCCTTCATGGCGATGACCGCACTCACGACCGGCAGGAAATCGCCGTCGCTCGGCGCAATGCCGACCCGGCCCTTCCACTCGGGCTTGGCAAGATCCATCAGCGACGCCGGCAGTTGCGCCGCATCGACCTTCTTCGTGTTGTAGGCCAGCACGTTCTCACGCGCGAGCACGCCGACCCAGTCGCCCTGCGGCGAGTTGAAGCGTGAAGGGATCACGGCGAGCGTGGACGCATCCGTTTTCGCGAGCAAGCCCTTTTCGTCGAGCAGCACGAGTTCGGGCGAGTTCTCGGTGAAATAGACATCGGCGGGAGAAGCCGATCCTTCGGCAACGAGTTGCGCGGCCATTGCCGGGCCTTCGCCGTTGCGGATCTTCACAGACACGCCGCTTTGGGCCTCGAAGTCCCTGGCAAGCGCCGCCACGACCTGTTCGTGCTGCGCGTTGTACAAGGTCAGCGTGGCGGCGGCCGAACTGAGCGGCAGCGCGGCGGACGCGGACAGCACCGCGAGGCCGCATAGCGCACGCAGTGCGGTCATGGAGCGTGTGGTCTTCATTGCATTCGTTCCTGTTATGTTTTTTGACGTTGAGCGGCGTCGCATTCGAGCGGCATTGCCCGTTGCTGACGACTAGGCTTCAAACAATCCAGCACCAATAAACGATCCCGGCCGCGCGCCTGGCGGGCACGCGAACACGCCGCTGCCTACGTGTGTGGTGAACTGATTCATCATGTCGAACTTCGCGAGCCGGTCGTTGATCGGAATAAAGCCGGTGCGCGGATCGCTCTGGTGCGCGATGAAAATCAGCCCCGCGTCGTACTCGGTTTCCTGACGCCACGGCGGCCAGCGTTCTATATAAAAATCCGTACCGTCGTTGTACGAATACGAGCGGCGCAGGATCTGCGCACCCTTGTTCGTTGCCTGATTCGACAAGCGCACGTGCGAGTTGTCAGGGATCACGGGGTTGCCGTCCTTATCGGCGGCGTCGAGATCGAGCGCGTCGAATTCGTTCTTCTTGCCAATCGGCGCGCCGCTGTATTTCTCCCGGCCCATGACCTGCTCCTGAAACCCGCGCTCCATCTGGTCCCAGTGCTCGATGGTGATGCGGATACGCCGCACGACCGTGTACGTGCCGCCGTTCATCCATGGTGCGTCGGGCGCATTGGCCCAGACGAACTGGTTCATCAACGCGGGCTGCGCCGTCGACGGATTGTTCGTGCCATCCTTGAAACCCATCAGGTTGCGCGGCGTTTGTCCGCGCGGTCCCGAGAGAAAACCGGCCTGCCCCCAACGCATCGCGACCGCGCCGTAACCCATGCGTGCAAGTTGCCGCACCGCGTGGAACGCGACTTGTGCGTCGTTCGCGCAAGCCTGAATAAGAATGTCGCCGCCGGTTTTCTGCGGCAGCAACTGATCCCCGTTGAAGCGCGGCAGATCGACGAGCGCGGCCGGCCGATGCTTTGCAATGCCGTAGCGATCGCGGCCTTCGTGTTCGAACATGCCCGGGCCGAAGCCAAACGTGATTGTCAGGCCAGCCGCGCCGATGCCGAGGATATCGCCGGAATCGGGCGCGGATTTATCGTCGGCGGGCAGCGGTTTTGCCGTCTCGCCGCGCGACATGCGGGCCGCCGCATCGGTCCATTGCTTGAGTAGGTTGATGACGTCGTCGCGCTTGTCGGTCGTGAGATCGAGCGCGGCCACGTAAGTGTGGCTCTGCTGCGGCGTCACGATACCCGCCTGATGCTCGCCAAAAAACGGCTCGACCACGGTCATCGGGTCGATGGGTTGCCTGAACTGCGCCTTGGTCGCCGCGTGTGCGACCGAACCCGCGCCCAATGCCGCGCCCGCTGCAACGCCCGCTTTCAAGAAGCGCCGGCGTGGTGGATCCTGATCGTTTGCCATGATGTCGCCCTGCCTTGTTGCTTGTTACCCGTTGCTCGTTATTTCGCCAGAACCAGCGTGTTCACGTCGTCCTGCACGTAATAGAAACCGTCGCCCTCCGGTGTCAGCGCAATGCCGAACAAGTCACCGTTGCCCGGCGGCGATTGCGCTTTGTCGGTATCGATCCAGCGCGCGTACAGTTGCTTGCCCGTCGACGGATCGATCTCGACCACCTGCCCGTTCAACGCGTTCGTGACGAGCAAATGCCCGTTGGGCGCGGTCACCATGGCGAGCGGACGATGCAGGAAACCATCGGCGGTCAACTGGCGGCCAACGCCTGCGCTGGTATCGCGTGTCATGGGGTCATCTATTTCCGTCACGCGGTTGCCGATTGCGTCCGACGCGTACAACAACTTCTGATCCTGCGACAAGGCCAGTCCTGTCGGCCCGATCAGGAACACGCCTTTATCGGCCTGCGCGCCGAAGCCGCTTGCAATCACCGTTTCCTGCTTGACGACCGGCGCGCGGCCTTCGGGAATATCGAGGTCGAGACGCAGGATGGTCGCCTGCTTGAAGACCGGCGGCGGCGTGCCGTCCGCGCCGCCCACGCCGAAGCCCGCGTTGCTCACGAAGAGCGTGGCGTGGTCGCCGTTGTCGACGACCGCCATGTTGCCCCATGGATCGTTGATGTTAGGACTCACGATGGTCGATGCGACCTTGCCCTGGTTATCCAGCACGATCAGGCAGCCCGCGCCCTTGGTATTGGTCGTGCCGTCGTTGCTCGGCGTGCTGCCAACGATTACCCAGCCCGACTTCAGCATGGTCATTGCGGTGGACAGGCCGATTCCGCCCGGGCAACCCTTCAGGTCGCGCGGCACGGTCGCGAACAAGCTCAGTTCCTTGGTGTCCGGGTGATAGTTGACGATGGTGCTGCCGGTGCCCTGCAGGTTCGCGGCGTTATTGAAGTTGCCGACTAGCACGTCGCCCTGCTTCACGGTCCCGCTCGAGACCGGCGCGACCACGACCGCGTAGGGATTCTGGTCGCCGTTGGACGGCACCGTGTTGATGAGCGTGGTGTTCCTGTGCAGCGTTTCGAGAAATCCGATAGGCGCCGCATGCGCGACAGAGCCTGCAATCGAGCCAACAACCGCGCCCGCAAGCGCGATCGCGCCAATAAGTGTTTTCATGCGAGTGTTCCGGGTGCGTGCATTGAAGTTCATGTTCACGAGTCCCGTCGATCAGAAAGTAATGGTGGTGCGCACGCCGACCACGAAGGTATTGCGCAAGGGCGCGGTGGGGTCGTTCGGATTCTGGCCCGCGCCTGCATTGAAGGTGTATTGCAGGTCGCCCTGCAGAACCCACCACGGCGTGACCTGATACTGATAGGTGGCTTCGAGCGCCGTTTCGCTGGTGCGCACACCGTAGGGGCCGCCGCTGAAAGCCGCGCTCTGCGCGTCGAGGTCATGCACGTGATTGCCGACCTTGATATACGCGAGGCCAATGCCGACGCTGTCGTAATCACGGCCCTTGAACGGCGCTTTCGTCACGATGCCCGCGTTCGCGGAAAGACTCACGAGATTGCGGTCGCCGGGCGCGCCCATCACGCGCGCGAACACGCCAATGCTGCGTGGTTCGTCGGGGTCCGGACGCCAGATCATCTGGTCGGCGACGGCATAGAAGCTGTAGTTGCCTCGATGCGATTGCGCCGTCCCGCTGCTGGCTGGATCGGCGAGCGAGAGGCCGGTGTTGTCGATACCCTGATCGTCGAAACGTTCGTTGTTGTACCAGACGCCAATCTTGTACGTGCCCGGCAAACCGCTTTGCGGCACGCCGACCATTTCGCCATCGGACGGCTGGTTGATTGCATATTGCAATTCGCCTATGTACAGCGCGCCGTTATGCAGGTTGAAATTCGTGCCGCTGAGATTGTTCGGGTTGTTGCCGAGCGGATCGCCGTCGAACACGCCGGCCAGCGCAGTCAGGGACGGCGTGATCTGTCCGCGCACCCGCACGCCGAGCGCGGACAGCGGATACGCGGGACCGCCCGAAGGCATGTCGTAGGACGGCAAGCCGGGCCAGCCGAACATGGTGTTCACGAAGGTAGCTGCGTACGAACTGACCATGAATTCCTGGTCGATGCTCTGCTGCCCGATCTTCACGTCCACGCGCTTGTTCAAGAACGACTGCTGATACCAGAGTTCCCAGAGACGCGTGGTGTCCTGCGCTTCAATGCCGCTCGCCGTGTTGAGCGTTCCCAGGTTGTACTGGCTCAGGTTGCGGCCATGAATCTGCAGCGCGCTCGCGTTGAACGTGCCGCCTTCCCAGCCGATGGCCTTTTGGGTATCGAGGCCGAGCGTGACCGTGGTCAGGCCATCGTAGGTGCCTCCGGTCTTGAGCCCGCCGCGCACGTTCGCCAGGTATTCCGACGTTTCGGTCGCCTGCAGCGACACGCCGTATTTACCCAGAAACGAGCGGATGCCGCCCATGTCGCCAAGCAAGGTCGAACGGGTCCACACGCCCGTCCACTGCCCGGCCGGCTGCGCCTGGATGTTCAGGTCGGCCTCGGGCGCGTCCGTGGGCGTGGCATCCGGATTGACGGGCGCGCCAGCCGCCATTGCCGCCGATGAAGCCAGTGCAAGCCATGCGCCCAACAAGGCGCGCCGCAAAGGCGCGGGGCATCTGGAGGCCAAGCGCAGTGGCGCGTTGTAATCGCGCGTGTCGGGTTGGACGGGTTGCATCGGAATCCTCTTGCTTGTTGCGGACGCCGTTGCGACTCTTGACGGGCGCGGGCGCCGCATTGATTGTTCTCAGCCATACGGCGCCGGCGAGCAAATCGTATCGACCCCGCATGCTGTCGTCAACATAAACGAGAACGATTCTCATTGTAATTACATGCGGTCGATATGCACATTACAGAATCCGTTCTTCTCAAAATCCATGGCGGATGGGGTGAAATAAATCCGTAATGCTTTAGATAGATACGACGATTTTGCGCGGCGTTACGGATTCTTCAGCAACGCCACCACGTTGTGCCGCAATCTTCAATCATCGGCCAACCGCGCGCGTGTTCGCATTGACGTTGCGCAAGATCCCATCAACGCGGACGGGCATTTCATCCCAAACGTGACTTTCAGGCGGCCGAGCCATGCTGTGCCGAAATGCGCATCCCCAATGCGACGAACTGCCAAGACGCCGCTAATTTGGTTTCCTAAATTGCTGTTGGCGGCGATCCAGGCGGCCCGGAGGAACGCTCCGCTGGATCCGCCGTGATTGCACGGGGAAATCCGCCTTGTTGGCGTATATCGGCCATGTTTCAGTCGTGGTACTGAAAACGTTTCCCGTGTTTTCCGCCAATCCGCACGGAGCCTGTAAGCAACAACGAAAAGAACTGCTCGCTCGACCTGTCCAACCCGAAGGAGAAGAAAAATGCATCTTCGAACAAGCCTCAAACCGCTTGCCTGGATCATCGCGTGTGCTGCCGCCGTCGGCGCGTTGCCGCTGTCCGCGGCCGCTGACACCATCGATGTGAAAGTCGGTTTCGCCGCGCCGCTGACGGGAGCGAATGCGGGTTACGGAAAAGACCTGCAGAACGGCGTGCAGCTTGCACTCGATGAAGCCAATGCCAGGAAAATCCAGATTGGCGGCAAGACGGCCAACTTCACGATCCAGGCGGAAGACGATCAAGCCGATCCGCGCGTGGGCGTGCAAGCAGCGCAAAAACTCGTGGATGGCGGTGTCGCGGTGGTGGTTGGCCACTTCAATTCGGGCACCACGATTCCAGCGTCGCAGGTCTATCAGAACGCGGGCATTCCGGTGATCGATCCGGCAGCGACCAATCCGAGCATCACCGAGCGCGGTTTCGAAAATGTCTTCACCGTGATTTCCAGCGACGCCCAGAACGCCGGCAACGCGGGCACGTACGCGGTGAAGGTCACGAAGGCGAAGAAGATTGCGATCATCGATGACCGCACGGCTTTCGGCCAGGGCGAAGCCGACGAGTTCGAAAAGGCGGTGAAAGCGGCAGGCGGCTCGATCGTCGCGCGTCAGTACAGCGACAACCAGACCGTCGATTTCTCGGCGCAGCTAACGGCGCTCAAGGGCGCGGGCGCGGACCTGATCTTCTTCGGCGGCCTTGACCGGCAAGCCGCCGCCGTGGCCAAACGGATGAAGCAACTGGGCGTCAACGCGCAACTCGTAGGCGGCGGCGGCGTGATGGACGCCGACTTCCTGAAGCTCGCGGGCGACACGGCGGAAGGCGTGATGGCGTGGGAATACGGCAGTCCGCTTGAGAAGATGCCGCAGGGCAAGGCCTTCGCCGACAAGTTCCAGAAACGCTTTGGCGTCGCGATTCTTTCGTATGCGCCGTTTGGCTACGACGCGGCGTGGGCGGCGGTCAACGCCATGCAAAAGGCGGGTTCCATCGATCCGAAGGTGTATCGGCCGGTATTGAAGACCATCTCGTTTCCCGGAATTACCGGGACCATCGCCTTCGATGACAAGGGAGCCTTGAAGAACGCATCGTCGACGATGTACCAGGTCAAGAGCGGCGCCTGGGTGCCGATTGTCACGAAGAGCGGGACGTAAGAGGAAAACAACGGGCGCGGCGGCGAGGTATTCCAGCGAGCTATCTAAGCCTGTTCCAGATACCTCGAAAGCCCCGCCCGCGTCCGCGCGGCCTCGCCTTCCATCCAGTCGGCAAACTCGCTCAATACTTTCGAAGGCGCCGGCCGTTCCGGATAGATCAGGTAATACGAAGCGCCGCTCGGCACACAAAGCGAAAACGGCGTCACGATCCTGTGCGCCGCCAGATCTTCTTCGATCAGGGACAAATCGCCTATCGTCACGCCTAAACCCTGCATGGCCGAAGAAATTGCGAGATCCAGCGTATCGAAGTGCTGCGCTTTCGCGGACGGCAATCCGCGATATCCATAGGCCGCAAGCCATCTCAACCAGTCCCGCCGGTCGCGCGTGGGATGCAGCAAGGTCTGGTCGGCAAGATCGTCGGGCGTGATGTCGCGGGCCGAATCCGCAAGCAAGCCCGGCGCGCAAACCGGTGTCAGGACTTCATCGAAGAGATGGTGAACACTCACGCCTTTTAGCGATGGCTGGCCGAACACAACGGCGGCGTCGAATTGCTCGGCATTGAATTCGACGCCGTGCGACACCGCCGCCGTCACCTCGATCACGAGTTCCGGCCGCTCGTTTTGCAGGCGAATCACGCGCGGCAAGATCCAGCGCATGGCGCACGTCGGACATTTCACGCGCAAGGTGCCGGACTGCGCGTCGCTGCGCTCGAGCGCCTCGGCGATCTGCGCGAGCGCCTGCTGTACGGGCGCGAGCAGCATGGCGCCATTGGGCGTGAGCGCCAGCCCGCGCGGCTGACGCACGAACAGCGCATAACCCAGATGCGCTTCCAGTCCGGATATCTGCCGGCTGACAGCGCCTTGCGTGACGTTGAGCAACTCGGCGGCGCGGGTAAAGTTAAGGCGCTGCGCGACCACGGCGAAGGTCTTGAGCACATCAAGTGAAGGCAGCGGTTTCATCGGGTAACCTCGTTAGCCATGAGCGGCGTTCATGGCTAGTATGACAAACTTTCGATTGTCGGCGGTTAATGGCTGCGGTCGAATGACCTTCGATTACCCGAATTCAGTCTTGTGGAGACTCTTGTTGTGAAAAGTGCCTGGACCCCCGCGTCGAAGCTGCCGGATGTCGGCACGACTATTTTTACCGTGATCGGCCAGCTTGCCGAGGAACATCACGCGCTCAATCTCTCGCAAGGCGCGCCGAACTTCGCGCCCGACCCGAAACTCGTGGAAAGCGCCGCCCGAGCCATGCGCGCAGGGCATAACCAGTACGCGCCCATGTCGGGGGTCCACGCGCTGCGGGAAGCGCTGGCGCTAAAAACCCAAAAGCTCTACGGCGCGACCTACGACCCGGTGAGCGAGATCACGGTGGTCGCGAGCGCGAGCGAGGGTTTGTACGCGACCATCAGCGCGCTCGTCCATCCCGGCGACGAGGTGATCTACTTCGAACCGTCCTTCGACAGCTACGGCCCGATCGTCCAGTTGCAAGGCGCAACGCCGATCGCCATCAAGCTTTCGCCGGTGGATTTTCACATCGACTGGGACGAGGTTCAGGCCGCCGTCACGCCCCGCACGCGCATGATCATCGTGAATTCGCCGCACAATCCTTCGGGCAGCGCGTTCACGCGCGGCGATATCGACCGGCTCACGGCGCTCACACGCGATTCGAAGATCATCGTTTTGTCGGACGAAGTGTACGAGCACGTGGTCTTCGACGGCGCCCTGCATCACAGCATGGCGCGGTATCCGGCGCTGGCCGAGCGCAGCGTGATCGTGTCCTCGTTTGGCAAGTCGTATCACGTGACCGGCTGGCGTGTCGGCTTCACGCTCGCGCCAGCCGAGTTGACCAACGAGATCCGCAAGGTCCATCAGTTCATGACATTCTCCGCCGATACCCCCATGCAGATCGCATTCGCCGAAGCGCTCGGCGACGAGTCGAGCTATCTCGGCCTCGGCGCGTTCTATCAGGACAAGCGCGACCTGCTGGCCGCGGCGCTCGCCGGTTCGCGCTTCGAACTGCTGCCAAGCGCGGGCAGCTTCTTCATGCTGGCGCGCTTCGGCGCATTTTCGGGCGAAAGCGACAGCGATTTCGTGCTGCGGCTGATCCGTGAAACGCGGGTCGCTACAATCCCGCTGTCCGCGTTCTACACCGACGGCACCGACAACCGCATCATTCGCCTGAGCTTTGCGAAGGACGACGACACATTGCGCGAAGGTGCGCGCCGCCTGTGCGCGGTTTGAACCAACCGATATTCACCATGAGACACGAGATCCGCTCCATGAAAAAACCGTTCCACGCATTGACCGCCGCCGTGCTGCTGGCCGCATCGTTGTGCACGGCGACCGCCGCTTTCGCCGCCGACTCCGACACGCTGCGCTACGGTATCGAAGCGCAGTATCCGCCGTTTGAATCGAAGTCGGCATCGGGCGAATTGCAGGGCCTTGACATCGATATCGGCAACGCGGTTTGCGCCACGGCCAAAATGAAATGCGCGTGGGTCGAGACCTCGTTCGACGGCCTGATTCCCGCGCTGCAGGGCCGCAAGTTCGACGCGATCAACTCCGCGATGAACGCCACCGACCAGCGCCGCCAGGCTATCGACTTCACGAACGTCGTGTATCACGTGCCGACGCAACTGATCGCCAAAACCAGCAGCGGGCTCGCGCCTACGGCGACGTCGCTCAAGGGCAAGAACGTCGGCGTGCTGGCGGGTTCGGTGCAGGAGACTTTTGCAAAGGCGCACTGGGCCAACGCGGGCGTGAACGTGGTGGCGTATCAGGATCAGAACCAGGCTTATACCGACCTGAAAGCGGGACGTCTGGACGGCACGCTCGTGATGTCGGCGGCGGGACAATCGGGCTTTTTGTCGAAGCCCGATGGCGCGGGTTACGCGTTTGCCGGCGGTCCGGTCCACGATGACAAGATCCTCGGCAGCGGCATTGCATTCGGTATCCGCAAGGGTGACAACGCGCTGAAACAACGCCTGAACACAGCGATTGCCAAGCTTCAGGCGGACGGAACGATTGCCGGATTCGCAAAGAAACATCTCGGCGATATCGACGTGTCGGTTAAATGAAAGCGTTTCAGATTCGGATGAAGGCGAGTGCGGTCAGCGCGGAATTTTGAACGCTGGCACACTGTGAACTTTTGTTGCCACGACAGTCATTGTCGCGGCAGACATTATCTTCACTTCAATCGGCCGCTGAATTAACTACGCGGCCGGTTCATCCGGATCTTTCATGAGCACCGCGCCCGCCGCACCTGCCGCGCCAACGCCGCCCGCGCCCCTCAAAGGCGGGCAACTCGTTCTCGCGACCGTCGCCGTGGCGCTCGCCACGTTCATGAACGTGCTCGATTCATCGATTGCGAACGTCGCCATTCCGACCATTTCCGGCAATCTCGGCGTATCCGTCGACGAAGGCACGTGGGTCGTCACCGTGTTCGCCGCGGCCAACGCCGTGTCCATTCCGCTGACCGGCTGGCTGACGCAGCGGATCGGGCAGATCAAGTTGTTCGTTGGCGCGATTCTTTTGTTCGTGATTTCTTCGTGGCTGTGCGGCCTCGCGCCCACCTTGCCTGTGCTGCTCGCGGCGCGCGTGTTGCAAGGGGCGGTTGCCGGGCCGTTGATCCCGCTTTCACAAGCCATTTTGCTCGGTTCCTATCCGAAGGAGAAAGCGTCGATGGCGCTTTCCTTATGGGCGATGACCGCGGTCGTCGGGCCGATTGCGGGTCCGGCCCTGGGCGGCTGGATCACCGACAGCTATTCGTGGTCGTGGATCTTCTACATCAACATTCCGGTCGGATTATTCGCCGCGAGCGTGACGTGGTTCATCTACCGGAAACGGGAATCGGCTACACGCAAGGCGCCAATCGATACGGTCGGACTCATGTTGCTGATTGCGTGGGTGGCGTCGCTGCAGATCATGCTCGACAAAGGCCGCGACCTCGACTGGTTTTCGTCGCCGCTGATCGTGTGGCTCGGTATTATCGCGTTGATTGCCTTTGCGTTCTTCGTGGTCTGGGAACTGACCGAAAAGAATCCCGTGGTGGATTTGCGCCTGTTCGCGGGACGCAATTTCTTTGGCGGCACCGTCGCCATTTCCGTGGCGTATGGCGTGTTCTTCGGGAACCTCGTGCTGTTGCCGCAATGGATGCAGCAATACCTCAATTACCGTTCCGTCGATGCCGGCCTCGTGACCGCGCCGCTTGGCATCTTCGCGGTAATTCTCGCGCCGGTGATGGGCAAGGTATTGCCGCGCACGGACGCTCGCGTAGTCGCGACCCTGGCGTTTGTCGGCTTCGCGATCGTGTTCTACATGCGCTCGAAATACGTGATCGAAATCGATACATGGCATCTGGTCCTGCCCACGCTTTTGCAGGGCATTCCCATGGCGCTGTTCTTCGTGCCGCTGACGTCGATCATCCTGTCGGGATTGCCGCCCGCGAAGATTCCGGCGGCGGCGGGTCTGTCGAATTTCGCCCGGGTCTTTTGCGGCGCCGTGGGCACGTCGCTCTGCGGCAACGCGTGGACCGACCGGATTGCGCTTCATCATGAACGGCTGACGGAACAGGCGAACGCCAACAATCCGGCCTTCATGGCGTCGCTGCAGGCTTCGCAGAGTACCTTGCACGTCAACGAAGCCCAGGCGCGCGGCTTATTCGATTTCACCGTGAGCACGCAAGCCGCGATGATGGGACTCAACGATATTTTCTTCGCGTCCGCCGTGATCTTCATCCTGATCATTCCACTGATCTGGATCACCAAGCGCGCGAAAGGCGGCGGCGGCGGCGCGGCGGCGGGCGCGCATTGAGGTAGTTGGGCGCGGCGCGCATCACTTCCGGAACGTGATGTGCGACACGCGCCGCACCATCAGCACGGCCGACAGCGCCGCTACCGCCGTCAGCAACACGCCAATGTGGATCGATTGCACGAGCACCTCGCGCGCGCTTTCGATCAGCGCAGGACCGTCCAGTCCAACGGGCGCGAGATCGGCAAGCAGCTTCGAGCGCAAGGCGGAATCGATCAGGATGCGCGGATCGTCGAAGCGCGGCAGCCACGCGGTACTTGCGGGTTCGCCGAGTACGCGAAGCGTGCGCGTGATGACATCGCGATAATGATGCTGAACGATCGTCGCGACCACGCTGGTCCCGAGCATGCCGCCCACCATGCGCGTGGATTGCAACAATGCCGTGGTAATGCCGAAGCGCTCCCGCCCTGCAATCTCCTGCCCGAACACATTCAGGTTGTTCAAAATGAAGCCCAGGCCAATACCAATTCCGGCCATGGGTATCTCGATCCAGACATGCGGCGTCGACGCATTCGCGAACGAAAGCGCAATGCACGCGAACAGCAGCAGCGTGAATCCGATGGAC
The DNA here is from genome assembly GCF_001544455.2 of Caballeronia sordidicola. Classification (GTDB taxonomy): domain Bacteria; phylum Pseudomonadota; class Gammaproteobacteria; order Burkholderiales; family Burkholderiaceae; genus Caballeronia; species Caballeronia sordidicola. The sequence continues at coordinate 271,352 of NZ_FCOC02000003.1, read as the reverse complement.
AGGATCAGCGTCGGTTTGCGCAGATGAATCACGATCCGCGTATTGATAAAGCTGCCAATGGCGATAAACATCGCAATCGGCGTGGCGAGCAAACCGGCTTCCTGCGGCGACAATCCAAAGCCGCCCTGCAACAATAACGGCGCGAAGAAGATCAGCGAAAACATCACGAAGCCGGACAATACGGACAACGTGAACAGGGTCACAAGCTGCGGATCCTTGAACAGATCGAGCGGAATGATCGGGTGCGTGGCGCGACGCTCGCACATCAACAAGGCGACGGCCCCGATCGCCACGCACAGCGCAAGCACCACGTTGCCGGTCGTCAACCCGTGCTTGGGCACGCCTTCAATGAACGCCTGCAGGCCACCCAGAACCAGCGCGACCAGCGCCGCGCCCATCCAGTCGATTTTCACCGCGCCCTCGCGCGGCCGCCGATAGTTCGGCAAATGCGCCCAGATGAAATAAAACGCCGCAATACCCACCGGCAAGTTGATAAGAAACGTCGAGCGCCAGCCCCAGTGTTCGCTCATCCAGCCGCCAAGCGACGGACCCGCGGCGGTGCCAATGCCGTATGACGCGGCCATCACCACTTGCCAGCGCACGCGCAGCCGTGGATCAGGGAAGAGATCGGGAATCGATGCAAACGCGGTCCCCACCATCATTCCGCCGCCGACGCCCTGCAAGCCGCGCGCAATGACCAGGAACAGCATGTCGTTGGCCACGCCGCACAGTACGGACGCCACCGTGAACGTGATGACAGCGGCAATCACGAAACGCTTGCGGCCGAAATAATCGCCGAGACGTCCGAACACCGGCACCGTCACCACCGAAGCCAGCAAATATGCGCTCGCAATCCACGCGTAATACTCGAAGCCATGCAGTTCCGCGACGATGGACGGCAAGGCCGTGCTCACGACGGTCTGATCCAGTGCGACCAGCATGTTGACGAGGCCGATGCCGAGCATCGCCATGAGGGCGTGACGAAAGGGGAGCGGGGAAGCGATATGCGGATCGGTGCTGGCGGTGGCTTGAGACACGGGCTAAAGAATGGAAGATGAAAAGGCGGAAGCGCAATTGTATGACGCCATTAATTCATCGGCCGGCGTGCCCGCAACTTACGGAACGATCGGCAATTTATACAGTCGGACAATTGAAATCCGGCAATCACATCGCGGATCGCATGGCCTAACCGCTGAAGGAGAATCGCATGTTCAATCGAATCCTTGTCGCCATAGACGGTAGCCGCACGTCCGCCCGCGCATTCAACGCCGCGCTCGAACTCGCCGCCACGCATCACGCGGTGCTGCAGCCGTTCTACGTGATTGAAGAAGCGCCTATTTACTTCGACGTCCCAGGCTACGATCCGTCGATTCTGCGCACCCAGCTTGCAGACCAGGGTGCGACGCTCGCCGCCGAAACCAACGCGGCAATGAAACAGCGCGGCGTGGAAGGTCAGGTCGCGGTGAGCGAAGCGTCGTCGGTGGAAGACGTCGCGGAACTCGTGCTCAAGGCGGCGAGCGCGTTCAACGCCGACTTGCTCGTCATGGGCACGCACGGGCGCAAAGGCTTCCAGCGCGTGATTCTTGGCAGCGTCGCGGAGCGTTGCTTGAGGCATGCAACCTTGCCGGTACTGCTGATTCCATCGGCGGCGGGTGCTCAAGACGTAGCGGAATAGGTGTTACGGGTGGCCGCCATGCGGAAATCGGTGAACACGCACGAATGCAATAAATTGTCCGTGACCTTTTGACACCCGGTTTCCGTGGAGTATCAATGGGACAATTTCCTTGTTCCAGATCAAGGTTTTACACAGAAACCAGATAACCGAGCCCGCCATGCAGACCCTGCACGAGACTTCCGCCCTAGCCCCCTCCGCCTGCTCACGCCACGCCGGGCAGTGCTCGACCTGCGCGTTGCGGCAGTATTGCGTACCACAAGGCTTGTCCAATACCGACACCGACAAGCTGCAGTCCGTCATCGTCAATGCACGCGCGATCAGGCGCGGCGAGACCTTGTTCCGGGTCGGCGACACTTTCGACGCGCTCTACGCCATCCGTTCGGGCTCGATCAAGACCGTTGTGACAAGCGCAAATGGCCGCGATCAGGTCATGGGCCTGCATCTCGGCGGGGACGCGCTGGGCCTGGAGGGCTTCGACGACGGCACACACGCTTGCCGCGCTGTGGCGCTGGAAGACAGCTCGGTCTGCGTGATCCCCTTGTCCACCTTCGAGCGCGCTTGCCGCGAGACCATCGCGATTCATCGCCGCCTGCTGCAGTTGCTGAGCCGCGAAGTCGTCCGGAAATCGACACAAACCATGATTCTCGGCACCTTGCGCGCCGACGAGCGTGTCGCGGCGCTGCTGCTGGATATTTCTTCCCGGCTGACGTGCCGCGGCTATGCGGGCAACGAATTCAACCTGCGCTTCACGCGCGACGACATGGGCAGCTTTCTCGGCATCACGCTTGAAACCGTCAGCAGGACGCTGTCGCGTTTTCAGGCAAAAGGCCTGCTTCAGGCAGACGGCAAACTGATCCATATCCTTGATTTCGACGGCCTGCGCGCCGTCTGACCACAACGTTCCCAGCGGTTCAAGCGCGCTTGGCATGCCCTCTGCTACGATTTATCGTTTTGCACGGCCCCTGCCCGGAGAACAGAGCGATGAATCGCGAACCTACCCCGCTGCACCCGCTGCTCGCCCGCCTGCGCGAGGCGCGTCAAACAACGGACGCGCTGTTCGACATCGTCAAGCCTGAGTTCCTGTATGAGCGGCCGATTGCCGAGCGGCATCGGATCGTGTTTTACATCGGCCATCTGGAAGCGTTCGACCGTAATCTTTTCGATCAGCGGCTCTTCGACCTGCCCAGTCCCAATGTGGAATTCGACCAGTTGTTTGCGTTCGGTATCGATCCGGTGGATGGCGGCCTGCCGACCGATCAGCCGCATGACTGGCCAACGCTCGAAATAATTCGGGCGTACGTTCAGCGTATCCGCGATGACATCGACACGCGCTTCGACCCCGTCGAAATTACAAGCCGTGCTGATAGGAACGGCAATGCGGTCACGTCGGACGATAAACCCGAGACGCTGCTGGAGGTAGCCATCGAGCATCGGCTGATGCATGCCGAGACGCTCGCGTACATGCTGCATCAGTTGCCGCTACATCAGAAAACCGGGCCCGGCGTAACCGAGAAGGAAGCCCCGCATCCGCTCGATCCCCACGCGGCACGCGAAATGGTCCATGTGCCGGCGGGCGTGGCAACGCTCGGTCTCGCGCGCGAAAGTGAAACATTCGGCTGGGACAACGAATTTGGTGAACACAAGGTGGACGTGCCGGCCTTCGAGATGGATCGCTACATGGTCACGAATTCAGATTGGCTCGACTTCATGCAAGCTGGCGGTTATTCGAACCGCGATCTCTGGCGCGACGTCGACTGGGCGTGGTTAGAGCGTGAAGGCATCGACAAGCCCGCGTTCTGGGTACGCGATCCGTCCAACCCGGACGCGTGGAAACTGCGAACCATGTTCGACGAGATCGCGCTGCCGGCCGACTGGCCGGTGTATGTGAGCCACGCCGAAGCCAGCGCGTACGCGAAGTGGGCGGGTAAGTCGCTGCCGACCGAAGCGCAATGGCAACGTGCGTCCATTGGCGCGCCGCACGCGGAAGGAGGCAACTTCGACTTCCGCCGATGGGAACCCTCGCCCGTGCAGGGACATCCGGAAAATCGCAGTGCCGCAGGCGTCGCGGGCCAGTTTGGCAATGGCTGGGAATGGACATCGACCCCGTTCGGTCCGTTGCCAGGATTCGAGCCATTTCCGTTTTACCTCGGCTACTCGGCGAACTTCTACGACGACCAGCATTACGTGCTCAAGGGCGGTTCACCACGCACGGCCGCATGCATGCTCAGACCGAGCTTTCGCAACTGGTTCCAGGCGCATTATCAATACGTGTACGCCGGGTTCCGCTGCGCACGCGCATCCTGACCGATAAATCAAAAGCCGGCCTCCGAAGCCGGCTTTTTCCTTGCCAGGATCACGACCCGCTCCACGTGGGCCGCCACAACGCCAATCAATAATACGGATAAGGCGCGTAATAGACCGGAGGCGGCGGCGCGTAGTACTGCGGCGGCGGTGCGTAATACACCGGCTGCGGTGCATAGACTTGAGGCTGTTGAATCGTATTGCCCTTCGATGTCATGCATTGCGCATAAGCCGCGTCATATTGGCTTTGCAGACCCGCTGCCGAATACTGAGCGCCATTCGCGCCCGCCGCGCTGCCAAGCAGCAGACCGCTGCCTGCGCCAATAGCCGCACCCGCACCGGCATTTCCAGCCGCCGCCCCAATCAGGGCGCCCGCCGCCGCGCCACCCAGCGTCCCAAGCACGCTGCTATTGACACTGTTCGTGGTGGCCGCCTGCGCCGCGCCTTGCGGATTGCCCGCCTGAAACGCGTAGTTACGACATTCATAGTCGTCCGCCCGAAAAGTGGCAAGCGGTTCGCCAGAACGCGGCAACGCCACGATGCTCGGACCGCTTGGCGGCACGACCGCACATCCGCCGAGCAGGATCACGCCGCCGAGCGCGGCCACACTGAGTAACTTGCCTGAGTTCATATCGCGAAAATCCGAAGTGCTGAAGTTACGAAGTTAGAGCAATTCAGGCCTGAAATGGTTACTCAATGGTTACCAATCATTTCGCAATGCTCCGCCAACCGTTGCGCGGAGGGAGCTTTGCAAGCTAACAGGAAAGTCAGGATCTTCACATTAGAAGATGCACGTATTACATCGGAAGTGTCGGAAGCCCAAGATACGCATGAGAAATGTTACTGAACCACCATTTACACGATGGAAACGTAACAACAAAACGTGCATTTTCTCGCAACGCACAAAAATCGCCGACTTTAAATCGGGCGAAGGAGACATGCGACATGAGTGAGCCACGCGTGGCCGCTTCATCGCCCAACACCGTTGCGCCTTTGATTCGCGTAGCCGGCGTCACCAAGCGGTTTGGCGGCGTCCAGGCGCTTCGCGGCGTGAATCTCGACGTGCTTCCCGGCGAAGTGCATGCGCTGCTGGGCGAAAACGGCGCCGGAAAATCCACGCTCATCAAGATATTGAGCGGCGTGCACGCCTGCGACCAGGGCGTGATCGAAATCGACGGTGCGCGCGTGGCATTCGATTCCCCCGCCAAATCGCGCGATGCGGGCATTGCCGTGGTGTACCAGGATCTGAGCCTCGTCGAATCGATGTCGGTCGGCGCAAATTTGATGCTCGGCCGCGAACCGCGCACGCGCGTGGGCTTCGTCAAGAAGCGCGAACTCATGGCGCGCGTCGGCGAATTCCTCACCGCGCATGGCATTCCGCTCGACCCGCGCGCGATGGTCGGCTCGCTCCCGTTCGCGTATCGGCAAATGACGGAAATCTGCAAGGCGCTGATGGGCGACGTGCGCGTTCTCATCCTCGATGAACCCACGTCCGCGCTCACCGGCGGCGAGGGGGAAATCCTCTTCAAGGCGATCCGCACGGTGACCGACCGTGGTGTTGGCGTGATTTACGTGACACATCGGCTCAACGAGGTGTTCCGCATTTCACAGCGCGTCACGGTGTTTCGCGACGGCGCGAATGCGGGTTCCTACATCACCGCTGACACCAGCATGAAGGAATTGGTCGCCGCGATTGTCGGATCGGGACACGCCGCGCTGCATGCACGGGAAGTCGCGATGGGGACGCCGCGCGAGCTTGGTGGCGGCCTCGGTGCGAAGGATCAAAGCGCGCCCGTCCTTGCCATGTCCAATGTCAGCAACGACCGTCTGCGCGATGTCAGCCTGCAGGTGCGCAAAGGCGAAATCCACGGACTTGCCGGCCTGATCGGCAGCGGCCGCACCGAGATCCTGCAGACGCTGTTCGGGCTTAGGCAGGTCGACCACGGCACGCTCGCAATCAACGGGCACCGGGTCGAACGCCTGACGCCTGCCGCAGCCATAGGCCTTGGCGTTGCACTCGTCCCGGAAGACCGGCATGTGGAAGGTCTGGTGCTGGATCATTCGATTGAACGCAATCTGACGTTGCCGTGGCTCGCCCTCTTTTCACGCGCGGGCTGGCTGCAAAGCCGCGCCGCCGCGCAACAGGCGAGGAGCGCGATGAAAACGCTCGCCGTGAAAGCGCCCGGCCCCGCCACGCAGGTGAAATTTCTCTCGGGCGGCAATCAGCAGAAGGTCGTTTTCGCGAAGTGGAGTCATCCGAGGCCCTCGCTTCTTCTGCTCGACGAACCCACGGTCGGCGTAGATGTTGGCGCACGCGAGGAACTCTACGCCGTGGTCCACGACGCCGCGCGCGCGGGCACGGGCGTGCTCATTGTGTCGTCCGATCTGGACGAACTGCTGCGCCTGTGCGACCGCATTTCAATCGTTGTGGACGGCGCGGTCGTCAACACGGTCGATCGCGACAGCATAAGCAACGCGGAAGCACTGCATCACCTGATCCAACTCCCACGCTTTGAGGATGAGCACGCAACATGAACGACTCCGTTACACCGCTCGCGGCCGATCCGATCGCAAGCCAGCCGCCAAGCCGCGCGATGCGCCTCGCGCGGCTACTGCTGCAGGGCGAACGGCCGTACATGCTGTACGTGGCCTTTGCGATCCTGCTGGTCGTGTTCAGCTTCGCGTCGCCGTGGTTTCTCTCCATCGACAACTTTCTCAACATTGGCCGGCAGACCGCGCTCGTCTCGATCATCGCAATCGGCATGACGTTCGTGATCATCGCGCGGCAGATCGATCTGTCCGTGGGCTCAACGCTCGCGCTATCGGGCATGTCGGCCGCGCTCGCGATGGCGCATCTCGGCGACAACTGGATCATTGGCGCGATTGCAGGGATAGGGACCGGCGCGATAGTCGGAGCCATCAACGGCATTGTGGTCACGCGGCTGAACATTCCGTCGTTTCTCGTGACGCTCGGCACGCTCAGCGCCGCGCGCGGACTGGCGCTTCTCGTCACCACCACGAAGCCGGTCATCATCACGAACGACGCCTTCGTCGCGATCTTCGGTGAAGGCGATATCTTCGGCGTGCCCGTACCGATCCTGTGGACGCTGCTCGCGGTCGTCGGAGGCGTCCTGCTGCTGCACTACAGCGTCTTCGGGCGGCAGGTGTATGCCGCCGGCGGCAATCCGACCGCAGCGCTTTATTCAGGCATCAACATTCGGCGCGTGACGACGCTTGCGTTCATTCTCACCGGCGCACTCGCGGGGCTCGCCGCGCTCGTGCTCGCCGCGCGTTCGCACGCTGCGCGGCCCGACGTGGTGCAAGGACTCGAACTCGATGTGATCGCCTCCGTGACGCTCGGCGGCTGCAGCCTGTTCGGCGGGCGCGGGTTCGTGCTCGGGACGTTGCTGGGCAGCCTGATCATCGGCACACTCAACAACGGGCTCGTACTGCTTGGCGTCAGTTCGTCGCTTCAGCTCGTGATCAAGGGCGCGATCATCGTGGCGGCAGTGGCGTTCACCCGGAAATAACGAGGCGCACCGATGACTCGTGATGTGGGAATCATGCAAAGCGTGAGTGCACGTGACGCAAGGTTCCTTGGTGGTGTGGGTAATACTTAGTACACGAAATCAACGGAGACAAATCATGGATCATCGTCGTCATTCAACTTTCGCGACTGCGCTAACCGGTGTCGTCGCGGCGCTGTGTGCCACTTACGCGAGCGCGCAATGCGTAACCAGCCTGCCCGCGGGATCGATCGGGCCGGCGACTATCGTGGGCCAGGGACCGAATGGAGAAAAAGCCGCATCCGTCGATTCGGTGAAGCTGAGCGCCGCCGAAGCCGACAAGATCAAGGCGGGCAAATACAAGGTCGGCATTTCCATGCAGACCATGAACCTCGACTGGGCGCAACTGCAGGTGGCGGGCATCACGGACACGCTCAAGAAATACAACGTGGAAGTGATCGGCGTGGCGTCGGCTGAGTATCAGGTCGACAAGCAGATTGCGGATATCGAAAACACCATTCAACGTCATCCCGACGGCATCATTTCCATTCCCGTGGATGGCACCGCGACCGCCGCCACTTACAAAAAGGTCTCCCAGGCAGGCATCAAGCTGGTGTTCATGGACAACGTGCCCACGGGTCTCAAGCATCCCGAACAATATGCCGCCATGGTGTCGGCCGACAGCGAAGGCAACGGCCAGATCGCGGCCAAGGTACTGGCCTCGTGCGTGGCGAAGGGCGCGACTATCGGGCTGGTGAATTTCGGTGTCGACTATTTCAGCACGACGGAACGCACGAAAGCCGTCAACGACTGGATGAAGAAGAACCGTCCGGACATCAAGATCAAGCAGGTTGCGTTCACCGACCCGTCCAAGGTCGGGCAAGTTGCGGGCGACTTCCTGACCGGCAATCCGGACGTCAAGGGGCTGTTCGCCGTGTGGGACCAGCCGGCGCTCGACACGCTCACATCCATGCGCGCGCAGGGCGTGACCATTCCCATGACCACGGTCGATCTTGGTCTTGAATCGGCTATCGAAATTGCAAAGGGCGGCCCGCTCAAGGCAACTGGCTCGCAACGTCCCTACGATCAGGGCGTAGCCGAAGCCATGGCGATGATGAAGGCAATTCTCGGCCAGACACCGCCTGCGTGGATCGGTGTGCAATCCTTGCCGGTTGTCCAGTCGAATGTGCTCGAGTCCTACAAGACCGTCTTCAAGAAAGATCCGCCGGCGCCGCTCGCGGACGCATGCAAGAAGGCAGCGCCCGCGTGCGGCTGACGCACGCTTGACCCTTCCTGCAAGAGCGGCCCGACGGCACGTCTCGCGTGCTGCCGGGCACGATGGTCCAACCAGCCAGCGACTGACGCGTCTTCTTTCAGGCATGACTCACGCATGATCCACGCATGACCAAGAACGAACGACTGCGTATGCTTGCCGAGACGCTGCGCGAGCAAAGCGTGTTGCGTCTGCGCGAAGCGGCGACGCTGCTGGATGTGTCGGAGATGACAGTGCGTCGCGATATTGCCGCGAGCCCCGGCGTGTTCACGTACCTCGGTGGTTACATCGTGCGGACTTCGGACGTACCGAATCATACGATCAATCCGGGCTATACCATTGACGAGGAGAAGGACCACTTCGCTCAGGCGAAAGTGGAAGCTTCCGCAACGGCGGTTCGGCTTGTAACGGACAACGAAACAATTTTCATCGATTGCGGCACGACGCTGACCTCTTTCGCGCGCATGATCCCGGCCGAATTGCATCTCACCGTGGTCTGCTATTCACTCAACGTCGCCGAGATCCTGCGGCGAAAGTCCAATGTGCGGATGATCCTGCTTGGCGGCGTCTATGCCCCGTCGTCGGATTCGTTCGCGAGCGAGGAAAGCATCGAGACGGTCAGGCGCATGGGCATCAACAAGGCGTTCATGTCTGCGGGTGGCGTTGACGAAATGCGCGGTGTGACGTGCTGGAATTTTCACGAAGTGGCGATCAAGCAAGCCGCGATGGCGAGCGCGGTAGAAAAGCATCTGGTCATCGATACCAGCAAGATGGGCAAGGTCAAGGCCGTGCGTTTCTCACAACTCAGCGACTTCGATTCGCTGATCACGGAACGCGGCCAGGCGTTACGTCCACTCACTACCTGATCCGACAACTTCAGCACCGACCCTTTCCGGTGCGATGTCACGCTTGTCGATCGAAATGCATTGGTGATATATTACATATCAGTGCTTTCGATTTTTCATGAGGACGTCATCAGGTCTCGCAATGCTCGATCCTTCGTTGTTCGGCCGTCTCTCGTTCTCGCCTGCCGAGCCCGGCAAAGACCCGTTGCCGCCGGGCCGCAACCGGCTTCAGATATCCGGCGAGCGCGATGCCGTATTGTTCGTGCCAACCGGGCTCGACGCGCTTCAGGAAGTCCCGCTGTTCATCATGTTCCATGGAGCGGGCGGCTTCCCGGAGAAGGTGCTGCCTTTCATCGAAGAGCATGCCGAGCGCGACAAATTCCTGATCCTCGCACCTCATTCCATGTTTGCAACGTGGGACATCGTGATTGGCGGCAGCGGTCCGGACCTCGAGCGCCTGCAACAAGCACTCGAGGAAGTCGCGTCGCATTACCGGATCGATCGTCGTCATCTCGCCTTTGGGGGGTTTTCTGACGGCGCGAGTTACGCTTTGTCGATTGGCATTACGAATGGCGATATTGCGAGTCACGTGATCGCATTTTCCGGTGGCTTCATGTCGGTCTTCATGCAGGAAGGCGCGCCGGAAGTCTTTATAGCGCATGGCTTGAGCGACGAGCAATTGCCCATTGAAACCAGCGGCCGCGCGAATGCCGCCAAGCTAAGGGCGGCGGGCTACGACGTGCAGTACATCGAGTTCAACGGCTTGCACGCAATCCAGCCGGCAGTTGTGAACATGGCGATCCAAATCTTCCTCAAATAGCGAGCGCACCGGTGTTGGCCGGTTACGGACAAACGCAACGGGAGTGTACTGATGGACTTCGAAATACCCGAATCACTGGTTCACCCCTTGCTTGCAATGATCGAATCCGAGTCGCCGCTAGCAAGACAATTGAACGAGCACGGTGTATGTCATGGCAACATGCTTGTGTCGAGCAAGCTGTTCGATTCGAAGTCGCTGAATACGCTTTATTCTCTGAGCAAGGCGAATAACGAAAGCGCGCTGATGTTCCAGATGCTTGCGCTCGACAACATCTATAACGCGCCGCACGCTCGCACAATTCCCGCACTCGATCAAACCGTGCCGGGTCTTATCGCGTATCTTTCCCGCGACGTGATCGATGGCTGGTTATACCGTCGCGCCAAGGACGGCACGCTCTTGCCATGGCTCGTGCACCGCATGCGATATGTCGAACCCGAGCAGGGCGCCCCCTATGTGGTTGTCGACATGATGGCCAACACCATGCAGTCGGCCAACTCGGAACGTACCGATCCGCAGATGCGTCTTTCGGGCATGACAACTTCACTGGTTATCAACCGTCACGACATAGTCAACCGCACCATTCCGGAACTGCTGGCCGAGTTTGGATTTTATAAGGAATGCCCGGAATTCAAGCGTGAATACGAGCAACATGCGCAGCGCTTCCTTAAAATTCAGCCGCGTTTTGGCGCGCAGTTCGTCATTTCGAAGGCCGCGTTCACAGTCGATGCAAAGGGTGTTGCGCAACTCGCGCGTATTGTCGAAGGCGTCAGCGCGAAGTGCATCAATGACGAAGAAATGCTTGAACGCCGCTTCCAGATGATGGCCGACGCCGCCTTCTGGCGCAGCGCGAACGTCGAGACGGGATTCGAGAAAGTGCCGCTGCATTGCTACGTGTACCTGTTTCATCTCGAGTGGCATCGAAATATATGGGTACATGTGCAGCACATCACCGAATATCGGTATCAGCCTGAATTGCGCGACAAGCTGGTGCTGCCAAAACATCATCGCGATCTGATCGACATTCTGACTTCGAAAAATCGCGTGTTCGTACAGGACTTTGTGCCGGGCAAGTCGAGCGGCACGACGATTCTTTGCCAGGGAGCGCCAGGGCTTGGCAAGACGCTGACTGCGGAGGTCTATTCGGAAGTGGTGGGCAAGCCGCTGTACCGTGTGCATTCCGGGCAGTTGGGCACTTCGGCGGCGTCGGTCGGCGCGTCCTTGTCCGGCATTCTGCAGCGCGCGGTACGCTGGGATTCCATCCTGCTTCTGGATGAGGCCGACGTCTATATCCGGCGCCGGGACAACGATCTGGAACACAACGCTATCGTGGCGGAATTCCTGCGTACGCTCGAATATTTTAATGGTCTGCTTTTCATGACGACCAATCGTGTGGACGATGTAGACGACGCCATCCTGTCTCGTTGCATTGCGAAAATACAGTATGAAACGCCGTCGCCACCGGACGCGATTCTGCTTTGGAAATTGCTTGGCGAGCAGTTGGGCGCGGATCTCAATAACGATCTAATTGAAGCGCTGTCACGAACTTATCCGAACGCAAGCGGACGAGACGTCAAGGAACTCCTCAAGCTCACAACGCGCTATTGTCGCGCCAAAGAGATTCCGCTTTCCGAAGAGGCCTTCAGAATGTGCGCGTTATTTCGCGGACATGCCTGAAGCGCCTTGCGGTGCGACGCATTTCTCACGGAAACAGGCCGGCGGCCCGGTAGGCAGCCACCGCCTGATCAAACAAGGCGATATTTCCTCGCCCTCTCGCCACAAGCTGAGCACCTTCCATTGCCGCGAAAATCGCCAGCGCTTGTTGGCGGTTTGCTTCTTTCCCTGCCCTGGTTCTTCTACGCGAGAGCACTTCAACGAGCCATTCCACGTTGACATTGATGAAGCGATCCACCTCCGCGCGCACCTCCACAGGCAAGTCATCATGTTCGGCAGCCATCAGCCCGACAAGACACATTCTGTTGTCGTTCAATAACGCCGCCCGAAATATCCCCGCATAACTGTCGATGCAATCGCGGGCCGTCCTGGACGACGCGATTATTTGCCCAAGCGCCTCAATGCCGTCCTCCGTGTAGCGCTGTGCAAGCGCCGCGCCAAGATCGCCCTTGGTAGGAAAGTGATGGTGGATACTCGCACTGGACACACCGACTTCCTTGCCGATCTCCCGAAAGCTCAGCGCGTTATAGCCATGACCCTGCACCATGAGCCGGCCAACGCTCATGATTTTTTCCCGGGTGTCGGTAGTGACCATCAAGAATTTCCTCTTTCCATTAAACATGCGTTGTCAAGCAACTACCACGGAATTATAACCCTATCGATAGATAACTCGAATTGTCTCCTTATCTATCGATAGATTGTTGTTGACAGTTCTGCCGCCGCGTCCTAATCTTCGTTTCGCTCCATTAACCTATCGATAGATAAGGATCGGTCATGAAAATATACGACATTTCGGGTTTTCCCAATCCGGCGCGCATTCGCATTGTCCTGGCGGAGAAAGGCCTGGATGCACAAATTGAATTCGTCAAAGTGGATCTGTTTGCCGCCGAGCACAAGCAGGATGCCTTTCTCGCGATCAACCCGACCGGTACAGTCCCGGTCCTCGAACTCGACGACGGCACATTCATTTCGGAATGCGTTGCGATCACGGAATATCTCGACAACCTGGACGGCAATCCTACGCTTACCGGCAAGACGCCCAAGCAGAAGGCCGTCATTCATATGATGCAAAAGCGTGCTGACGATCAACTGATTGATGCCATCGGCATTTACTTTCACCACGCCACGCCGGGACTCGGCGCTCGCTTGGAGGCCTATAAAAGTCCAGAGTGGGCGCACAGGAAGGAATGGGGAGAACGCTATCTTGAGAAGTTCGTGCGCGGCATGCAGTACTTCGATAGCGTGCTGAAATCAAATGCCCACGTAGCAGGCAACGATTTTTCGATGGCCGACATCACAGTCTATGCGGCGCTCATGCACGCAGGTGCAGCAGGGGTTGTGATTCCCGACGATTGCACCGCACTCCTTGCGTGGCAGGCAAAGATGTCAGAGCGCCCCAGTGTAAAGAATCGAAGCGGACAAGTGATGGCGCTTCCGGCAGCGTAAAGCGCGGCAGCCTGGAACAGCCATACGCGCGTACAGGCTGCCAGACGAAAAGACCATAGCCGCCATGTGCAGTCGTTCGGCTAGACCGCCTGCAGTACGTTGATTGCACGCGCGGCGACCAGCGGCGCGGTCTGCTTGCCGTATTCCGCCATATGGGGAGATGCGGCGTGCGCTTTCAGGGCGTCAATGCTTTCCCATTGTTCGATGACCGCGAATGTATCGTCGCCAAGAGGCGTCTGGATTGCGCCAGCACCAGGCACATCGATCACGGCTTCGTAGCTGATGCATCCCGCTTCTGCCAGGACTGCGGGCCGGTTCTGACTGAACAATGCAAGCACCGTGCTACGTTGACCGGGTTTCGCAGTGATAGTGGCAATGACATGGATCATCCGATGCTCTCCAAATGAATTAAGGCAAGTGACGGCGAAAATGCCGCGCTAATCATAATCCCGATCTTGCACGGGCGTTCGATAGGCGTTCAGTGCGAGGACACATAGATTGAATCTGGCGCAGGCGCCGGCACCGCGAAATAACGCTGCATTCTTTGCACTTCTTCTATCGGGCTGCTGCCGAACAAACGCTTGAACTCGCGGCTGAACTGCGAGGAACTTTCATAACCTACATTAGCGGCCGCGGCGGCTGCAGTAAGACCGCTGCGCGCCATCAGCAGGCGCGCCTGATGTAGCCGCGTCGATTTGATGTACTGGATCGGCGATGTATCCGTCACGTCCTTGAAGTGAGCGTGGAATGTCGACACACTCATGTTGGCTTCCGCCGCCAGTTCTTCCACCGTCAGGGGTTGCGCAAACGCCTGATGAATCTTTCTAAGCGCCCGCGAGACGCTTCCGAAATGCCCCTGCCGGTTCAACGCCGCGCGCATCGACCCGCCCTGGTCGCCCATGAACACACGGAAGTATATTTCCCGCACCAGCGCCGGCCCGAGAATCTGCGCCTCAAGCGGATCGCTCACCGCCTGCAACAAGCGCAGCACCGTTTCGCTCAGGCGAACATCGAGTCGCGTTGTTGCCATGCCCCTCGGTTTTGCACGGCTCAGTGCATCGCGTTCATCGAGTTGCAGCATCAGATCAGCCGCTACATTGAAGTCGAGCCGTAAATAGATCGCGAGCATGGGTTCTCGTTCGGTCGCATCCGTTTCCATTGCAAACGGCAACGGCACGGACACAACCAGATAGTGATCGGCGTCGTACAGATAAACCTCTTCGCCAAGGTAACCGCGCTTGCGCCCCTGACAGACGATCACGATGCCAGGATCGTAGAGCACCGGCGTGCGTGTCAACGGACGATTCGAGCGCACGAAGCGCACATCCGGCAGTGCGGACAAGTTATAGCCTTCAATTGGCGCAAGCTCATATAGCAGCGCAACCGTCTCACGGCGAAGCCGTGTCAAGACTTTGAGGTCGGATTCCATGGCATCAACATGCTGTCTTCGATAACCGCCAGTGTCACATGAGACAGGAATCGGGCGAACACGATTTCTACTCGGCCAGAGGATTAGGCAACCATCGCGGACGAACCGACATTTCTGGAACAACGCTTCGCCTCTAGACTTCCCTCCGTGACGAAAAGAACGCCATCACAGTGTTCGATATTTCACACCATGCCGCGCATCGTCGCGGCCAACCGTCCAGGAGCCACGCGTCATGAGCGATTCCACCCGCAAGACTTTTTTGATCACCGGTGTCAGTTCCGGCTTTGGCCGTGCGTTTGCGCGCGCCGCACTCGATGCAGGCCACCTTGTATTTGGCACTGTCCGCAATGAACAGGCAGCCGCGGAGTTCCGGTCGCTCGATACGGCCCGCGCTCGCGCGGTCCAGCTGGATGTCACCGATTTCTCCGCGATCAGGCCGTGCATCGATAAGCTTGTTCAAGATAACAAACCGATTGACGTTCTGGTAAACAACGCTGGCTATGGCCACGAAGGGATCCTTGAAGAATCGCCGCTGGAGGAAATACAACGCCAATTCGACGTCAATGTATTCGGCGCGGTCGCCATGATCAAAGCAGTCTTGCCGGAAATGCGGCAACGGCGCAGTGGTCACATCATCAACGTCACATCAATGGGCGGCTTTGTCACCATGCCGGGTGTCGCCTATTATTGCGGCAGCAAGTTCGCGCTCGAAGGCATATCCGAGGCGCTTGCCAAAGAAGTGAAGGACCTTGGCGTCAAGGTGACGTCGATGGCACCGGGTTCGTTCCGCACAGACTGGGCAGGCCGTTCCATGACGCGCACAGACCGGACAATCGCTGATTACGACGCGCTTTTTGATCCCATTCGCCGGGCACGAGAAGAAAAAAGCGGCAATCAGCTGGGCGACCCCGCAAAGGCGGCGCAAGCGCTTTTGCGGATCGTTGAAGCACCTAATCCGCCGGTGCATTTGTTACTTGGAAGCGACGCAGTGCAGTTGGTCAAAAACAAGCTGGCGGCGCTGCAGGAAGAACTACAGCAGTGGGAAGCGCTGTCGCTTTCGACCGACTTCAGTGCGTGAAGATCGCTCGCCGCATTCATAGAAAAAGGCAACGGTCCGGCTCCTGGCAATCGGTCGTCAATACGTCCGCAAGACTGCCCGGACCGGACTGGCGTCGAGCGTGGTCAACTTCAATGGCAGCGCGATCAGCTCGTAGATTCCATCGGGCACGTCGTCGAGAATCAAGCCTTCGAGAATTGCCATGTTGTGCGCGCGCACGCGACGATGTGCGTCCATTGTTTTCGACTCCTGCGGATCGAGCGATGGTGTATCGACACCGATAAGCCCGACACCTCGCTCCGCGAGCCAGTCGATTGCATGGGCTGAGATAGCGGCAAACCCGCTATCCCATTCGGTGGTCGGCGCCTTGGCGTAAGTTCGAATCAGCACGCGCGCAGCCAGTGGCAATTGCGCGTGACGCAAAGCCGATTCGAGCTCTTCAACGCTGACATGCGAACCCGCGGGGCTGATCGAAACAACCACGCACTCGCCTATATAAACATTGAGATCGGCCGCGCCGATCGCGTCTCCCTGCTCGTCATAATGCAACGGCGCATCCGCATGAGTCCCCGTGTGCGGCGACAGCGTCATGCGCCCGACATTCACTGGGGAACCCGCCTCCATTTTCCAGACCCGTTCGAGCATAACGGGTGTATCGCCGGGCCAGACGGGCGTATTCGAGTCGATGGGGGCGCTGATGTCGAAAAGTTTTTGGGGCATGTTCTTAACCAAATTGAATTCAAACCAATCTTACGAGAAAGCCGACAATTTTGCCTCATTCCGGTGCGATTGAATGCCTTTCGCTGGTGCATAAAAAGCTTGGCACCGATCAGAACGTCTGGCATTCCATAGGACTATTACCTTTCTTGATCCCACCGGTTTACGCGAGAGATTGTGTGTTGCTACACTTGAGCTGACCGATGTCATCCATCGCGTTTCCTGATCCTGCTGACCCTTAAGACTTCCCACTCCGGTCTATTCACCCGAGGGTTCGACATCATGTCCTACATCAGCGTCGAGATCAGGGCCTACGACGAAGCACGCAAAGTAATCACTGTCGCGTTCAGCGAGAAGTGGCCGGTAGCATTGTCGTCGGCGGTGATCGCAGAATTGACGCTCGACGACTGCGACACTATTGTCCAAGATGGGGAACTCGAAGACTCCGGCCTGACAGAAGATGAAGCGTGTGTGCTGCGCATGCTGTTCGAGGACGAAGGAACAATCGAAGATTGCCTGACCGATCCCGCAAGGCTGATCGGGCGAGTGAACGAAATGGATGAATGACTTAGAGCCAATGAAATGACAGCACATGAGGTCGTCATTCGCGACATTGCGGCAATGACCGTGGCATGCGTCGATCACACCGGACCCTATATGCAGATTGGCAAGGCGTTCGACTTGCTCATCGGCGGGCTGGCAAGCCGCGGCCTGCTTTCGCCGGGGACCCGGATGGTGGGGATCTATTACGACGATCCGGGCATCGTTCCCGAAGCGGAATTACGATCGAAGGCAGGCGCAATGCTGCCGCGTGACATCGAAATCGTTCCGCCGCTGAGCCTGACGCAGATACGCGGCGGTGAATATGCGGTATTGCGCCACGCCGGCCCTTATAGCGACCTGCACGCGACTTATGAATGGCTTTATGGAACCTGGCTCGTGCAGTCGGGTCGCGAAGCCGCCGATGCACCGGCCTTCGAGGAATATCTGAACAACCCGAAAGAAACAGCGCCTGCTGATCTGCTCACGGAAATTTGCTTGCCGCTCGCTTAAGCGTCGTCGTGCAAGGCAAGTACCAGGAAATCAATAAACGCCTTCACTCGCGCCGTGGTTTGCAGGTGCTGCGGAATGACCGCATAAATGTCCGCACCCGGCGTGCGGTATTCCGGCAGCACGTGCACAAGCCGGCCATCGCGCAAGTATTCAGTAATATCCCATTCCGCACGCAGCAAGATGCCATGTCCGTCAAGCGCCCACTTCACTGCGATCTCTCCGTCGTTCGTGGTCAGGTTGCCGCGCACGCGAACGCTTTCGGTCTTCTCGGCCGCACCGTGTCCGCTTATCAGCCGCCAGATACCGTAGCCGTCGTCACCCTGGCGTATGCCGATGCAATTGTGCTGCGCCAGATCATCAGGCGTCAGCGGAAAAGGACGATCCGCGAAATAGGCGGGCGCGGCGCAAAGGAGCCGCCGGTTCGGCGCAACTTGCCGGGCAATGACGCGAGCGTCCGGCGGCTCGCCAAAACGCACGCAAACATCGAAGGAATTTTCGCTAAGCGGCGGCGGATCGACCGATAACTGCAATTGAACATCGACCTCGGGAAACTTCTTCACGAATCGCGATATTGCCGGCGCGATATGACTCCGGCCAAAACCCAGCGTTGCGTTCACACGTAAAAGACCACTTGGCGCAGCGCAAGCACCGCCTAGAAGTTGCGCAAGCTCGTCCAAGTCGCTCAGGATGCGCCGCGCTCGCGCAACATAGATTTCGCCCTCGGGTGTAAGGCTCATGCGCCGCGTGGTCCGGCTTACCAGCGCAACGCCCGCGCGAGCCTCCATTTGCGCGAGATGTTTACTGACGGCCGCAGTGCTCAGTCCCAATTCGCGGGCGGCCGCAGTCAAGCTGCCGCTACCCGCGAGGATCGAAAAAAAGCTTAGGTCTTCCGCCTGAATGGGAGATGTCATCGAGTCATTTATTTTGAGTCGCTTGGGCGCACTGCCAGGCGATCAGAATTCTTAACCTCAAGTTAAGAACGATTTAAGTCTAGCAGCGTTTGCCGGCACCATTTGCGCCTTAGGATGCGTTAGATGTTTAATCGCCAAGAGACTCGACATGAAGAATTACCGCATTGCAACCATTCCTGGAGATGGAATTGGCAAGGAAGTCGTTCCCGCTGGGCAAGAAGTGCTTGAAGTACTTGCAGCGCACACCAGCAAATTCAAATTCGAATTCGAGAACTTTGGATGGGGTGGAGATTACTATCGCGCGCATGGCGTAATGATGCCGGCCGACGGCCTTGATGCGCTGCGGGACAAGGATGCCATCCTCTTCGGTTCGGCTGGAGATCCGGATATACCCGACCATGTCACGCTCTGGGGTCTTCGTCTCAAGATTTGCCAGGGCTTCGATCAATATGCAAACGTGCGTCCCACCCGCATCCTTGCCGGCATCGATACACCACTTAAACGCTGCGGCGCGCGCGATCTCGACTGGGTGATCGTCAGGGAAAACTCCGAGGGCGAATACGCAGGCATTGGAGGGCGCGCGCATCAAGGGCATCCAATAGAAGTCGCCACTGATGTTTCCATGATGACGCGGGCCGGCGTAGAACGCATCCTGCGATTTGCGTTTCGACTTGCGGCGTCGCGTCCTCGCAAGCAATTGACCGTCATTACCAAGAGCAATGCGCAACGCCACGCCATGGTGATGTGGGACGAGATCGCGGTGCAGATCTCAGCGGAATTCCCGCAAGTAACGTGGGACAAGGAACTCGTCGATGCCGCCACCGCACGCATGGTGAATCGCCCGGCGACGCTCGACACCATCGTCGCCACCAATCTCCACGCGGATATCCTGAGCGACCTAGCTGCCGCGCTCGCCGGCAGTCTTGGTATTGCGCCGACCGCCAATCTCGATCCGGAACGCCGCTATCCGTCGATGTTCGAGCCAATCCATGGCTCCGCATTCGACATCATGGGATCAGGTCTTGCAAATCCCATCGGTACCTTCTGGTCTGTGGTGATGATGCTCGAACATCTCGGTGAAATGGACGCGGCCGGCACGCTGATGAACACAATCGAACGCGTCATGGCAGACCCTTCCTTGCATACCAGCGATCTCGGGGGCAAGGCCACGACGCGGCAAGTGACCGATGCCGTCTGTGCGTTGCTTGCATCGCATGAGGCGAATACGCCACAAACAATGTGAACTTGCGGATGCGCAGGCTTGAGCCCTTGCGCACAAGAATCGCAAGCCCTGTGTAGACTTGATGAGTCGATAAAATGACAGCGACCGCCTGCATACAAACACCTCATGACCGTCCACGGTTTTCGAGGCAAAGTTCAAGGAGACACCCAATGTGGTTTGTCGGAAAAAGCGAGCTGCTTTCGCTCATCGAACGTCATTGCCTCGATGAGGTCATGCCTGCATTCAGCGAACATCGGACCGTCAGGAAAAACACGACAATTTATCGGCCGGAAGATTCGAGCAATCATGTCTATTTGCTGAAGAGCGGCAGTGTACGCCTGTTCAGGTTGACTGAAGACGGGCAGGAAATCACGTTGTCGTTCATTAAAGCCGGCATGTTGTTCGGAGATGGCGACGTGCTGAACGAGGCCAATTATTCGCACAATGCGCAGACGCTTGCGCCAAGCATGATCTGCTATATCCGCAAGGCGGATTTCAAGCAGCTGCTCGAGCGCTATGACGTCATCAATCAGTTCGTCTTGAAGAGCCATTACCGCCGGTGGCAGGAAGCGCAACAACTCATAGAAAACCTTTCCCTGCACGACGTTCGCAAGCGGCTCACAAACATCCTGGTGATGTTCGCGAACCAGATTGGAGTGGAATTCGACTATGCGGATAGAGGCGACTCCGTACTGATCGACCTGTCGATCCCGCAAGACAAGCTTGCCGAATTCATTGGAACATCGCGCGAATCCGTCAACCGGCACTTCAACGACCTGAAGGCTGAAGGGTTGACTGCCATGCATGAACGCAAGATCGTGCTGACGCCCCTTTTCGTAACCCGCTACTTGCCGCACAAGACAGCGCCTGCGCAACGGATCTTGCCGGCGACGTTCACGGCGCCGCCTTCACCATTCAGCACCCACTATGTCAAAGCGCCTCTAGCGCGCGCTTGACCGCTGCCACGCCGCTGCGCGGACTGGACAGCACAGGTACGCGCAAGTCTCCAAGCGCGGGCACGAGACGCGCCATGGAAACCTGCGCGAGCACCACGACGTCGACTTCATCGGCAAGCGTGACGATCGTCTGCTTGAGTATGGCGTCGTGGCGCGTACCGTCTCCCGCCAGCAGTGCTTCGAACGCGCCTTCCGCGATCCGCTCCGTTACTTCCACTGTGCGCTCGAGTTCGGCGGCCTTGCGCCGGATCAGCCGCACGGTCGGGTCCAGCGTTGTCGATACCGTTGCGACCACGCCGATACGCCGCCCGATCGCGCTTGCTTCTTCGGCCATCGACTCGTCGATCTTTACTATAGGCGTGCGAATGAATGCCTTCAGCGAGTCGGATGCCTCGCCCACGGACGAACACGCGTTCAGGATGATGTCCGCGCCCATTGCCTGCGCGTTCAGCATATAGCTATAAATGCGGCTCGCGACTTCCGGCGTCAGATGGCCGGCTGCGCGCACGTCGTTCAGCAAGCTGTCGTCCATGATGTTGATCACGCGCGCGTCGGCGATCAATTCGTTGAGTTGCTCCTTGATTGGCAAAACGGTCACGGGTCCGGTGTGAATCACAGCTATCGTTGTCATGGTCTTGAGTTGGGTTTGTTGAAAAAATTCATGCGGTGGCTGCCGCCATCACGCGTTCCTGCGTGGCCTCGGCGCGCGTCATCTCGCCGTTCAATCGTCCTTCCCGAACCACCAGAATCCTGTCGCTGACTGCGAGCACTTCAAGCAGATCAGACGAGATGACAATGATCCCGATACCTTGCGAGGCCAGCCGCGCCAGCAGTGCATGCACTTCCGCTTTCGCACCGATATCGATACCGCGTGTGGGTTCATCGACAATCAGCACCTTCGGATTTCGCGCCACCCATTTGGCAATGACAATCTTCTGCTGATTGCCACCGCTCAAATTGACGACTTTCTGCTCCGTACCCGGCGTCTTGATCCCGAGACTTCGCACGAATTGCTTGCAGCTCTCTTCTTCCTTGGCGCGTTGCAAAAACTGAAAAGGCGAATAGCGTTTCAAATGCGTAAGGCTGAAGTTCTCGCGCACGCTCATTCCCAGTATCAGCCCTTGAGCCTTGCGGTCCTCAGTCACGAACCCAATGCCATGCTCAATGGCATCGTGAGGATTACGAATGCTCAGGCGTTTGCCATCGACGGCAATGCTTCCCGTGCATGGTCGAATGCCAAAAATCATTTCCATGATCTCCGTGCGCCCCGATCCAACCAGCCCCGCAACCCCGAGAATTTCTCCGCGATGCAGCGTGAAGTTGATATCCCTGATTCGCGCCTCGGCGCCCTTGGCCGCGCGCAGCGACAGATCGCGAACCTCAAGCACGGGAACCGTGCTTGCATGAGAACGGGTTGAGCCAGGATACAGGTCGCTCAGTTCACGATCGACCATCATGCGAACCAGCGAATCACGCGTAACCTCGGCTATGGGCGAGGTAGCGACGGTACGGCCGTCGCGCAAAACGCTTACGTAATCCGCCAGTTCGAATATCTCCTCGAGCCGGTGCGAGATATAGACCACCGCAATGTTGCGTTCGCGCAGCCGCTTGATCAGCCGCAGCAGCGTTCGTGTCTCGTGATGGCTGAGCGATGCAGTCGGTTCGTCCATGATGATGACCTTCGACTGATGCGCGAGCGCCTTCGCAATCTCGACCATTTGCTGCTGCCCCACGCTCAGTTCGCTGACACGCGTGGATGGATCGACATCCAGTTCGATGGTGTGGAGCATCGCGCGGGCCTCGTGCTCCATGCTTGGCCGGTCGAGCAAACCCAGGCGATTGAGCGGCTCTCGTGCAAGGAAAAGATTTTCCGCCACGCTGAGATTCTCTACGACAGACAGTTCCTGGTAAATGATGCCTATACCCAAAGCGCGCGCGTGATTGCCGTCGCGCATCTCGATCTCGTTGCCTTCTATCAGTATCTTTCCGCCCGGATCGGGCGCATAGATGCCCGTCAGGATTTTCATGAGCGTGCTCTTGCCTGCGCCGTTCTCCCCGGCGAGCGCGAGCACTTCGCCTTGCCGGATTTGAAGGTGCACGCCGTCCAGTGCTCTCACGCCGGGAAAGGTTTTGGAAATAGCGCGCATTTCCAGGAATGGCGTTGCCATGACGCTCCCTTGAGTAATGTTGCTTATTTCGTGTAGCTGCCAATATTGTCCTTGGTCACCACTGTCACGCCTGTGTCGATATCCTTGGGCGCTTCGCCCTTACCTTGAATTTGGGCGACCAGGTGATCGACCGCAAGCGAGCCCATGGTGACCGGCCGCTGGACCATGATCCCTTGAATGGAGCCGTCCTTGAGCGCCTTGAGTGTGTCGGGAAGATCGTCGAACGCGAGGACTTCCAGCTTGCCTTTCATCGCGCCAAACTCCTTCGTGTTCAGCACCTTCGATACCGCCGGGCCGCCAACCTGACTCACGCCAAAAATGCCCTTCAACTGCGGATGCGCGCGCAATGTCGTCTCGACGACCGACACACCTTTTGCAAGGTCGTCTTCCGTCCCCTGCGTTTCCACGATCTTGATGCCGGGGTACTTCGCCAAGCCCTTCTTGATGCCGGCAATGCGCTCGTTCAGGTTAACCGCGCCCAGTTGTCCGGTGATGATCGCGACCTCGCCGTTGCCACCCAGCGCTTTGCCCATGGTCTCGGCCATGGTTGCACCAGCCGATTCATTGTTCGTGCCGATATACATAGAGCGCCCGCTCTTGGGCGAATCAGAATCGAATGTCAGTACCTTGATGCCGCTTTGCTCCGCCCGTTTCATGACGCTCTCGACCGACTTGGGCTCATTCACCGAAATGGCGATACCGTCCACGTGCTTGGAAATCAGGTCCTCAATGATCTTGACCTGCGTGGACCCCTGCGTGTTTTGCGGCACGACCCATTGATATTTCACGCCGAGCTTGTCGGCAGATGTCTGCGCGCCCTTGTTGCAGTCATCGAAGAACGGAACGGCCACCTTTGGCACAACTGCAACGGAGATGTCCTTTGCGTCCTTGGCATGCGCCAACGTGCCGATACAAAGGGCAACCGTTGCCACGCCAATGCTCATTGCGCTGCGAATTGCTTGATCCATTTTCGTCTCCAAGGGTCTATTTTTAGTGGTGAAACAAAAGATCGGACGCAAGGCGCTCAACGTCCCTTTCGGCGCACGCGCCAGATATCGATACTGACCGCGAGCAGGATCACGCATCCTGTAATGGCCTGCTGCGCATAAGTATCGATATTCAAAAGAACCACACCGTTAGTGATGATCCCCGCAAGCGCCGCGCCGATAATGGCGCCCTCCACGCTGCCCGCGCCGCCGGAAAGACTCGCGCCGCCAATGGCAGCGGCCGCGATCACGTCGAGTTCGGCGCCAAACCCCGACGCAGGCTCCGCCGATACAAACCGCGAGAAGCTGACAATGCCCGCAATGGCCGCAATAAGGCCCGAGAGCGCATACACAATGAACTTGACGCGATACGTACGCACGCCGCTAAGACGCGCCGCCATTTCGTTGCCGCCTGTTGCGTAGACGTGCCGGCCGAAACGCGTTTGCCGCATCAGCACGGAGAAGCACAGGGTCATGACAATCATGATGATCACGGGGAACGGTACGAAGCCAACGTACCCCTGGCCAATGAACGTGAAACTGTCGGGAACATCCGGCGTAACCGGCACGCCCTTCGTAATCATGTACATCAGGCCGCGCCCGATGCTCAGCGTCCCCAGCGTGGCAATGAACGGCGGCAACTGAATCCATGTGATCAGCAAGCCGTTGAAGCATCCAACTGCAAGCCCGACCACGAGTCCCGCGATCACCGCGAGGACCGGACCCGCGCCATGCTGGAACGCCAACGCCGTCACAAGCGACGACAAGCCCATCACCGAACCCACCGACAAATCGATACCGCCCGTAATGATCACGAGCATCATGCCTATTGCCATGATGGCGATCAGCGAGAACGACCTGAAGACGCCCATCAAATTGTTGGTGGTGAGGAAATACGGCGAAAAGATACTGATCAGGATTCCGACCAGCAGCAATACCGAGAAGATATTCAGTTCGCGAATCTTGAGCAGGCCGCGCAAAGTGCCGGCGAATCCAGTCGCTTGCCGGTGCGGATTTTCTTTAGACGATATTGCGGCCACCGATGTCTCCTTGATCTGATTCTGGTTTGGAAGGATCGTAGGCGGCGGCGCCCGGCGCGTCTGTGACGAGCGTCATACATGTGGATCGGGGTTGTCCCTGATGCGTGACCTCGCGGGGACTATGAAGTTCGTCACAGAAGCGGCGCCCGGCCCTCTGTAACATGGTTCCTCACGATGAAACCGTCATAAAACCAGATCAGGAGCGCGAGACATGACGAAGCAAGTAATAGTGACCGGCGGCAGTGGACTGGCCGGCAAATGGGTCGTTGAAGATCTCGTGGCGCATGGCTACGAAGTATTGAATCTCGACCGCGTGCCAATGGCCAAGCCCATCGCACGCACATTGATTACCGACCTGACCGATGCAGGCCAAGTGTTCAACGCGTTGGCGTCGACGACCGTGCTCAAGGAGTTCGAAGACGATATCGAGCCCAAGCCTATCGACGCAATCGTCCATTTCGCGGCTATTCCGCGCATCCTGATCACACCCGACAATGAGGTCTTTCGCATCAACGTGATGGCGACCTATAACGTGCTCGACGCGGCATCCAAGCTTGGTATCAAGAAGGTGATCGTCGCTTCGAGTGAGACAACATATGGCGTGGTGTTCGCGCATCGGCACCGCAATCCCGAATATTTCCCTCTCGACGAAGAATATCCGGTCGACCCAATGGACAGCTACGCCATGTCCAAGGTGATCAACGAAGTCACCGCAAAAGCATTTCACGCGCGCACGGGCGCGGATATTTATTGCTTCCGGATTGGCAACGTACTGGATCCTGTCGACTATCAGAAATTCCCCGCGTGGCTGAAAGATCCGGGTCTGCGCAAGCGCATTGCATGGAGTTATATCGATGGCCGCGATCTGGCGACGGCATGCCGGCTCGGCATTGAAAAAGACGGGCTCGGATTCGAGGTCATGAACGTGGCGGCCGACGACGTTTCATCGGACCGGCCGACTGCGCAATTGCTGAACGAGTTTTATCCGGGCGTACCGGTGAAAAAGCAGATGGGCGAGTTCGAGACGCTGCTCAGCAACGAAAAGTTGAAGCGGCTGCTTGGCTGGCAGCAAAAATATAAATGGCGTGAGCAGGCAGCGCTCTAATGCGGGTGCCGGGGGTCACGCGTCATGTGCAAGCCCCGGCGTCCACTAGGACTCTTGTTTAAAGGCGCGAATGACATCGGCGAAACCGGAGTCCGCGCTCAAGCCCAGCTGCCTCCCGCGTGAAACGTCCCATGCGCCCGGCCAGCTCCCCACGATCTTCTCGATCTTCGGATCGGGCTTCCAGTCAATCAACGCAGCAACCTCTTCGCCCGCAACGTCCTTCAACGCAGCGACCATTTCCGTCACGCTGACCGACAACCCCGGCAGGTTGACCACGGGCCACAGACCTAACGCGGCTTGATCGAGCTCACAGCCGGCGATCAGCGATTCGATCGCCTTTTGCGGCGATAACAGCCACAAACGCGTGTCGCCATTGACCGGACAGATTGCACGTTCGCCGTTCAACGGCTCGCGAATGATGCCGCTTGCGAACGATGACGCAGCCGCGTTTGGCCGCCCCGGACGCACGCTGATCGTGGGCAAACGCAGCACACGTCCGTCTACAAAACCACGTCGAGAGTAATCGCACAGCAGCAGCTCGGCAATTGCCTTCTGCGTGCCATACGACGACTGCGGATTCAGCGCGGTATCGTCGCGAACCACATCCGGAAGCGTGCCGCCATACACCGCCACCGAGCTCGTGAACAGCACGCGCGGCGCATGCCCGAGCGTGCGGCATACATCGAGCAGCAAACGCGACGCGTCCAGGTTGATGCGCATGCCCAGATCGAAATCCGCTTCCGCCTGGCCGCTGACAATGGCTGCAAGGTGAAAGATCGCGTGCGTCCCGGTGCTGATGCATCGCTCGAGCACGCTTCGATCTGCTATATCGCCCGTCTCGACGCGCACGCGTTTGTCGTTCAAATCAGGCGGACGCACAACGTCGAGCAGCGTGAGCCCGGTGATTGGCTTGCCCATCAGCGTGCCGCGTTCAAGCAGGCCACGTGCGAGTCGCTGGCCAAGAAAACCGGCGCCGCCGGTAATGAGAATGTTCATGATCCCACTCACGCAGTTTGCAGATAAGGTTTAAGCCAGCCGAGGCCAGCCGAGGTCGACGCTTTCGGCCGGTACTCGCAGCCAATCCAGCCGTCATAGCCCAGCGAGTCAATCAGGTCGAAGAGATACGGATAATTCAGTTCGCCCACATCCGGTTCGTTGCGATCCGGCACGCCTGCAATCTGAATATGACCGATGCCAGCGTTCGGCCGCTTCATGTCGCGTTTGAGCTTGACTGCCAGATCGCCTTCCACGATCTGGCAGTGGTAACAATCGAATTGCACTTGCAGATTCGGCGCGCCCACTTCGTCGCAGATCGACTGCGCGTCGTCTTGCCGATTGAGGAAGAAACCAGGAATATCGCGCGTATTGATTGGCTCGATAACCACCGTGATTCCCACTGAACGCGCCGCTTTTGCGGCACGCTCCAGGTTCTTCAGATAAACCGCCCGATGCGCTTCGCGCGATTTCCCGGGACCGATCAGGCCGGCCATCACGTGCAGCGTCTTGTTACCTAGCACAGCGGTGTATTCCAGGGCTTTATCGAGCGCACGCGCAAACTCGTCCTCGCGTCCAGGCAGCGAGGCAATGCCGCGTTCCCCTGCAGCCCAGTCACCCGGCGGCGCATTGAACAGGGCCTGCGTGAGGCCATTTTCATCGAGACGGGTCCTGATGTCTGTCGCGGCGAAGTCGTACGGAAACAGGAATTCGACGCCCTTGAAGCCGTCCTTGGCAGCGGCGGCGAAACGGTCGAGGAACGCGTGCTCGGTGTACATCATCGTGAGGTTGGCGGCAAAACGAGGCATGACTATAGACTCCTTTTAGTTCAGCGATTCACGAGCTTGGCCGGCACAAGCCACGTAGCAATGGCGCCGATCACCAGCATGCCGGCGAGCACATACATGCCCGACGCAGTGCTGTGCGTCAGGTCCTTGAGATACCCGATCATGTACGGGCTCGCAAAGCCAGCAAGGTTTCCAATCGAATTGATCACCGCTATGCCGGCGGCGGCCGCCGCGCCGGACATGAAAGCCGTGGGCAGCGACCAGAAGAGCGGCGCGCAGGTCAGGACCCCGGCGGCGGCCACGGACAATGCAACAATCGATACCGCCGTGTTACCCGCGAACGACGCTGCAACCGAAAAGCCAACGGCGGCTGAAAGCGCCGGAACAATCAAATGCCAGCGGCGTTCACGGCGCTTATCAGCACTGTGACCGAGTACATTCATCACGACAATCGCAACCAGGAACGGAATTGCGCTTAACAAGCCGATATTAAACGCGCCCGTCACGCCCGTCGACTTGATGAAGGTGGGCATCCAGAACGTCAGTCCGTATTGACCCGTTACGAAGGCAAAATAAATCAGCGACATCCACCACATGCGGTTGTCGGAAAACAGCGCGCGCAGAGAATGCTTCGTGCTATCCCCTTCGTGTTTCGGCTGGGCGCTGATTTCGTGTTCCAGCAAACGCTTTTCCGGTTCCGTCAACCAAGTCGCGCTGCGGATGTTGTTGTCGAGATAAAGAATGGTCGCGACGCCGATCAGCAACGCGGGGATCGCTTCAATGAGAAACATCCACTGCCAGCCTTCGAAGTGCCGGCTATCCGAAAAGCTCTGCATGATCCAGCCGGACAGCGGATTGCCGAAGATGCCCGCGACCGGAATAGCCGACATGAATACCGCGACAATCTTCGCGCGCCGGTGCGACGGAAACCAGTAGGTCAGATACAGGATCACGCCCGGATAGAAACCGGCCTCTGCGAGACCCAGCAGAAAACGCAGGACATAGAATTGCGTGGGCGTCTTTACGAAAACGAAGAGTGCGGAAAGGATGCCCCATGTGATCATGATCCGTGCAATCCAGATCCGCGCGCCGATCTTGTGCATGAGAATATTGCTTGGCAGTTCGAACAGAAAATAACCAAGAAAAAATACGCCCGCACCGAGACCGAACACCGTTTCGCTGAACCCGAGATCCTGCGACATCTGCAGCTTGGCGAAACCTACATTCACTCGGTCAAGATAAGCGACCACATAACATAGCATGAGGAACGGCACGATGCGCCAAAAGACTTTCTTGTAGGTGCGCGCCAGATCTTTTTCGTCGTAGGGGGCAGCTACGGGCGTTCGCGCGCTGCCGGGCGGCACGGCGTGGTCAGGGGTCATGCTTGTCTCCAGGATTGAGGTGGGTGATCAGACCTGCTTCGCTACCATCGCGCGTTGAAGGTCTTGCGCAAGTCCTCGATAGCCGCTTCTGCGAGCGGCTCGGGAAGCGGTGCATCGGTCGAAAGCGCCAGCATCCAGAGCCGCGCGGTTTCCTCCAGTTCTTCCAGCGCGTAGGACGCATGGCTCACCGATTTTTCCCATACCACCGGCCCAAGCCGTTCCAGCAGCACGCCGCGCACCTTCGATGCAAGCGCCGCGACTTCTTCGGCGACGGCAGGGTCTCCTGGGCGCCGGTATGCAATCAGCGGCACATGACCGACCTTCATTACGTAGTACGGCGTAATGGGCGGCAGCACGTCCTCCTTGCGCCACACGCCCGCAAGAGTCAACGCGACGAGATGTGTGGAATGCGTGTGAACCACGCCGTGCGTTTCGCTGTTGTTCTCATAGATCCGTCGATGCAAGGCCAGCGTCTTGGAGGGCTTGCCGCCCGACACATGATTGCCCGCGCTATCGACCTTGGAGATATCGGCCGGATCGAGCCGCCCCAAGCATGCATCGGTGGGCGTGATGAGCCAGCCGTCGTCAATGCGTGCGCTGATGTTGCCTGCGCTGCCAACCGTGTACCGGCGTTCATAGAGGCTTGCGCCTGTCGTGCAGATTTCTTCGCGGATGCGGGTTTCGGTAGTCGTCACGATCAGGCCGCTCCGTCCAGCGCCTTCAACGCTTTCGCGAAGAAATCCTTCGCGCCGAAATTGCCGGACTTCAATGCAAGACCAACGGGTTCATCGCCAATGGATTGCGTCGCGGGCACGCCCGGATCGATCTGTGCGCCAATGCGCAACGACTTCACGCCCAGCGCCTGCACCACGGCGCCCGAGGTCTCGCCACCCGCAACCACGAACTTGCGCACGCCGGCATCGCGCAGCTTCCATGCGATCGATGCCAACGCCTGCTCGACCAGATGCCCCGCTTTTTCTACGCCGAGTTCCTTCTGCACGGCCTTCACTTCGTCGGGCGTCGACGTGGCATAGATCAGCACGGGTTGTGGGGAATGCTCCGCTGCAAATGCGAGCGCCTGTTCTACAACAGGCTCGCCGCGCGAAAGCGCGAGCGGATCGATGCGAAAGCCCGGCTTTGTCTCGCGCCACAATGCGACCTGTTCGTTGGTCGCCTTCGATGCACTGCCTGCCAGCACGACCGATCGTCCTTCCATCTTCGGCAAACCGGCTGCGTGTTCTGCCTCGGCCAAACCATTCGTCGCGCGGAAATTGCGCGGCAAGCCAAGCGCAATGCCCGACCCTCCCGTGATCAGTTTCAGTTCCGAACACGCTTCGCCGAGCACATGAAGATCAGCATCGGAAATGGCATCGGCGATGGCAAGCCGCACGCCATCGCGCTTCAATGCCGCGATCTTTTCGCGCACGGCTTGCGCGCCTTTCGCAATCACGTCATACGCTACGAGTCCGACCTTCGATTTTGTCTGCTGCTGCAACACGCGCACGAGATTCGCGTCGGTCATTGGTGTGAGCGGATGATTCTGCATACCGGACTCGTTCAACAGCACATCGCCGACAAACAAATATCCGCGATAAATCGTGCGCCCATTCTCAGGAAACGCGGGACATGCGATTGTGAAGTCGTCACCGAGTGCATCGAGCAATGCATCCGCGACCGGACCTATGTTGCCGTCAGCGGTGGAATCGAAAGTGGAGCAGTACTTGAACAGGAACTGCCGGCAACCTTGCGCGCGCAGCCATTCGAGCGCGGCCAGCGACTGCGCGATTGCGTCCGCTGCGGAAATTGTGCGTGACTTCAAGGCGACGATCAGCGCATCGGCTTCGATTGCCGTATCCGTCTGCGGCACGCCTATGGTCTGCACCGCGCGCATGCCGCCGCGCACGAGCATGTTGGCAAGGTCGGTCGCACCGGTGAAGTCGTCGGCAATGCAGCCTAGCAGGGCTTGGGTCATCACTTCGCTCCTTTCGGCACATCGATGCCTGGGAAAATCTTGATTACCGCCGAGTCGTCCTCGCCGCCGTGTCCGGCCGTGGACGCCATCATGAACATCTGATGCGCGGCCGCGGATAACGGCAGCGGAAATTTGGAAGCGCGCGCAGTATCGAGAACGAGGCCGAGATCCTTAACGAAGATATCGACGGCGGAAAGCGGCGTGTAGTCGCCAGCGAGAATATGCGGTACGCGGTTCTCGAACATCCATGAGTTGCCTGCGCTATGCGTGATGACGTCGTAGAGCGCGTCGGCGTCCACGCCCTCGCGCAGGCCAAGCGCCATGGCTTCGGCGGCCGCGGCAATATGCACGCCGGCAAGCAACTGGTTGATGATCTTGACCTTCGATCCCTTGCCGTGTGTTTCGCCCAATCTGTACACCTTGCCCGCAATCGCCCCGAGCACGTCCTCACATGCGGCATATGCGGCAGCGGGACCGGAGGTCATCATCGTCATTTCGCCCGATGCCGCACGGGCGGCGCCCCCCGACAAAGGCGCGTCCAGCATCTGGAGACCGGCCGCCTCCACGCGCTTTCCCAGTTCAATCGCAAACGCCGGAGACACCGTCGCGCATGCGAGCACAACGCCGCCACGCTTCATCGATGCAACCGCGCCCGGTTGTGTGTCAGTGCCGAACAGCACGGCCTCCGTCTGCGCCGCGTTGACCACAACCGTGACCACTGCGTCGCAGTGACTGCCCAATTCCGCAGACGTGGCACACGCGATTCCGCCCTCACTTGCAAAGGCTTCGAGCACTTGCGCGCGCACATCGCACGCGTGCACCTTGAAGCCCGCGCGCAATAGCGAGCGAGCGACGCCCAGACCCATGGCGCCCAGGCCGATCACCCCTACGTTTCTCGACATTTCGTCGTCCTCATAATAGCTCTGTCAGCAGATGCCGGCTTCCGCGAGGCGGCGAGCGGCGTTGTACAGGTGAGTCTGAGCGGCGCTGCGTGCGGCGAGCGGATCGCGTGCGCGAATGGCGGCGGCAATGCGTGCATGCTCCTCACGCACTTGCCGCGAAAAATCCTCGCGCAGCGCTTCATTGCGGCGCGTGACCAGCGTGCCGGCCTCAAGATACTGATTCAGGAAAGCGAGCGTGGTCAGGAAGTAGGGATTGCCCGTGGCGCTCGCGATCGCGCGATGAAACTCCACGTCCTCGGTAACACCGTCGTTGCCTTGCGCCACAGCGACATCGATTTGCGCCAGCTTGGCTTCAATGATGTCCATCTGTTCGTCGGTCCGGCGCATGGCCGCTTCGGCCGCCACTTCCGCCTCAATAGCGCGCCGCAGCGCCAATATCTGCACGACCGCGCCCGGCTCGACCGCCTGCGCGTAATCAATGCGCAGCGGCCGGATGCCCGCTCGCTCGACAATGAAAACGCCGCTGCCTTGCCGCGGCTCAACCATGCCTTCGTTCTTGAGCCGGGAAATCGCTTCGCGCACGACGGTCCGGCTGACGCCGAATTCCTGCGCCAGCACAGCTTCGGTCGGCAGTTTGCCGGTGCTGGCGAAACCACCCTTTTCGATTTGAAGCAAGAGCTGTTGCGCGACGGAATCGCTCAGCGCCCGTGCTGGAATTTTCTCGAACATGACCGCAACGAATCAGATTTGTTAGGTGATGTGGTCATCATACAAATTTTCAGCAAGACAGAGATACTGCGGAAAACCCTCGGTGAAGAGGCGCGAGATGCGACTGAGGAGCGTCATGACTAACTTACAGGTTAAAAAAGTGCCCTATTTACCTTTCGTCTCGCCGCCGCATGAAAACTGTGTGATCGATCCTTCAGCGCGAACGCGCGGCATTCTTTAACGCGGCGATCGTTTGAGAATTTTTTTCAATCGATGGGAATAGCCGGGAAGCGGCAGTGTTAGCACTTGCACGTACCACTTATATCCCGGAGTTTTAAAATGAAGGTTCCTGCAAAATTATTCTTGTCGCTGATCGCAAGCGCATTGGTTTCAACCGGCGCACTCGCGCAGCAAACACAGCAAGCGCAGGATCAGTCCGCTGCGCCCGCTGCCATGACCGCGTCCGCTGCCGCTCATGGGCCGATCAAGAACATCGTGCTCGTGCATGGCGCATTCGTGGGCGGAGCGGGATGGCGGCCTGTCTACGACATCCTGACCAAGGACGGTTATCACGTGAGCCTCGTTCAGGAGCCCTTGACATCGTTCGGGGAAGACGTCACCGCGGCCAGGCGAGTCCTCGACCGGCAGGACGGTCCGGCCGTGCTCGTGGGTCACAGCTATGGTGGCGCAATCATCACGGAAGCCGGCAACGATCCTCATGTGAAGGCGCTCGTCTACATCGCGGCGCATGCGCTCGACGTGGGTGAAACCGAAGTGAGCAACGGCAAGAAGTATCCGAACTCGACCAAGGCCGTGGTGAAGACGCCGGACGGTTTCCTGTTCCTGAACCCGGCCGATTACCCCGCTGACTTCGCCGCCGACCTTCCGCTCAAGCAAGCCCAGTTCGAAGCGAATGCGCAGATGCCCACGGCGGCGTCGGTCTTCACTGGCGAGATCGCCGACCCGGCATGGAAGACAAAGCCGAGCTGGTACATGGTCGCGAAGGCGGACAAGATCATCAACCCGGATCTGGAACGCATGTACGCCGCGCGCGCCCATAGCCATACCGTCGAAATTCCGGGGGCGAGCCACTCGGTTTATGAATCGCATCCGAAAGAAGTGGCAGCGTTGATCGAACAGGCTGCACAGCACGCGCAGGATCAGAGCTAGGCGTTCGCACGACGAACAACGAACACGCGATGCAAACATGTACAGGGCTTGCATCGCGTGATCCGGTCTTGTCAGAATTGCCCATAAAAATGCAAAACTGAATTGCCGTTTTCGGAGAGTCCTCCGCACGGCGCGGCTGCGCGCCATGGCGTGATGGTGCGCAGCCGGATAAAACGTAATTGGCGTTGAGCCACGCGCGCTTTTGAGATAAATTAAAAACAACTCGCGTTCTCCACGAAAGTTGTTGCCAAACATTTTCAGCGAGCCAGGGGTGGCAAGTACACTTGCAGCCCCGCTTCAAATACTTTCCCGTGATGGCATGCATGTTCAAGCCATCATTCGTACATCGCTTCACCTTGCGGCTTTATTGGCCGCCCAGCGCCAACGTCGCAATATCGTCGTTGCTCGCTTCGGTTTCAATTTCAGCAAACCCCATCCGCCTGTACCACCCGTATGCGACCTCGTTGCAGCGAAAGACGTGCAGGTAAAGCGGCCTCCCCAGCTTCTCCGATAACAACAGCACGTCGCCAAGCAACTGGCGGCCGATGGCTTGCCGCTGCATCGCGGGCACGATGCACAGCATGCGCAGCCACACCAGATCCGGTTCGACCTCCCAGTGAACGAACCCACAGCGCTCGCCACCCCGAAGCGCAATGCTGCATGATCCTTGCCGAAGGCTTTTCGCGAATCCGTTTCGTTGCGCATGCTCGTCCCAACCGGTCGTGCGCGTAACGAAACCAATCATGGTTTGCTTGTAGGTCTCGTACAACCACGCCGAGTCCGCCGATACAGCCTGCCGTATGTCAAGGTTCATTTGTTTAAAAGCAGGTTCACTGTCCTATAGAATAGTGCGTTTTGCCCGGATGCCTATGTGGTTCAAGAACCTTCAGATTCATCGCCTTCCGGCCCCTTGGGCCGTCACTCCCGAACAAATCGAAAAGTGGCTTACGCCTCATGCGTTCCAGCCCGGCGGCGGCGTGGAAATGCAAAGCCACGGCTGGGCGTCGCCGCGTGATGATGGCTCGCTTGTCTACGCCAACAACCGCCAGATGCTGCTCGTCGCGCGTGCGGAAAAGAAGCTGCTGCCGGCGTCGGTGGTGACGCAGTTCGTCAAGGAACGCGCCGCCGAACTCGAAGAGCAGCAGGGATTCAAGCCTGGCCGCAAGCAAATGCGCGAACTCAAGGAGCAAGTCACCGACGAACTTCTGCCGCGCGCTTTCAGCATTCGTCGCGACACGCGGGTGTGGATCGATACAGTGAACGGCTGGCTTGTCATCGATGCCGCGTCGCCCACGCTCGCGGACGACATCCTCGGCCTGCTCGTGAAATCCATCGATCAATTGCCGCTTGCAAGCGTGCGTGCAGCCATGGCGCCGGTCGCGGCAATGACCGACTGGCTGCTCTCCGGCGAAGCGCCGGGCGGCTTTTCGCTCGATCAGGACACGGAGCTGCGCGCAAGCGGCGAGGGTAACGCCACGGTGCGTTATGTCGGCCATGCGCTCGAGATCGACGACATGCGCCGCCACATAGAAGCGGGCAAACAATGCATGCGCCTCGCAATGACGTGGCGGGACAGGATCTCGTTCGTGCTGACGCCATCGCTCACCATCAAGCGCGTTACGCCGCTCGACGTCATCAAGGACGCAGCAGATCCGACCGCGCACAACGACGACGAAGTCTTCGATTCCGACTTCACGCTGATGACAGGTGAACTGGCGAAGATGCTCGCGGATATCATCGATGCGCTTGGCGGTGAGCAGGACACGCTATCCAAAGCCGCCGCGTGAACGCTTAGTCCGGTATTGAAACCGCCTTGACGACGACCTGCGATCTCGTGTCCCGTGCAATGCGTTTCAACACCGGCTGCATGGCGGCGAACTCGGCGGCCGAGCACACTTGCTTGCCGAAGTTCGCCTGCATATGACGCTCGGCCTGAAGCGTGCTGGTCGCGGGATCGAAGACATAGCGCGATGAGTATGTGAGGAACGTGTCGGCTATGCTGGTATCGGCGGGAAGGTCGGTCACGCGCACGGTCTTCGGAAGGCTGAGCTGCGCAACTTCGTTGAAGCTGCCGCCCGTGCATACGAACGGTTGGGTGCGAACGCGTTCGGCAAGCAGGTAATCGACCTGCGAGGCTATGCCGCCCGACAGGCTCGTCAACGCCGGCAACGCCGTGGTTCCGGTTGGCCATACCACATCGTCCAGCGTGCCGCGCAAGGTTGTTGTCACGGGCGTACCCGTGGCGTCCAGGTCGCTCGCCGTGAGGCTTGCCGTGCCGCGCAGCCCTGTTGCACGCAGGCGGGCATCGGCAATCTGCTGGCGGCGTTGAGGCGCGGCGTGCCGCAGGTTCGCGCGCTCGGGCCCGGCGCTCCATCCGCCATCTTCCACTTGCGACGAAAACAACGCCGATCCATCCGGCGCGACCGCGATCTGCAACCGCACATTGCGCGATAACGGCTGCGTGGACGGCGTGCGCGAGAGCGTGCCATCGCCAACAAGCAACACCGGACGATCCATTTCCGCAAGCGGCAAATATCCGAACTCGACCGTGGAAGCCGTGGCGTCGGCATACATCCCAAGACCCGGAAGCCACGTGATGATGTGATTGACCGCGGCCGCGCCATAACCGGGCACCGAGGGCAGCGTGTACACCGATCCGAGCGCAATCAGCGCGGGCTGGTTCTCGATACCCACCGCCGACAACAACGCGCCATACAGCGCAACATAGTCCTTGCAGTCCCCATAGCGGTTCGCGAGAATCTCCGTCGCCTTGTGCGGCACCGCCGGACTTTGCCCGATATAAAGCGATACGTAGCGGATATTGTGACGAACCCAGTCATAGAGTGTCGCGGCCTTTTCGCGCGGGCCGGCGTCGTTACGTGTCAGCGACTCGGCCAGGTTACGAATGGCGGGATCGTTTGCGCTCGGGTCAATCGCGGCATCGCGATAACTGGCCGCAAAGCTTTTGTAGTCGGCAAAGGTCGAGACCATCAAGCGGTCGCCATATTGCACATATCCAACCGCACCGGCTTCGACGCGGTCGTAATGCAGGTCGCTATAAGTGAATTCGTAGCGCGTGCGGCCGTTGCGCGTCACCGCGGGCAAGGCCGTGTAGCCGCGTGCATCGGCGTAAAGCGGCTTGCCTTCGGGCAGATCGAAGATCAGCGTCTGGCTTTGTACCGGGCCGCGGCTCGGTTCCACGAAATAGTCGAACTGGCCGGGAATGACGGACTTCGACAGCGTCTTGTGAAAGCGCAGATGCACGGTCGAGCCGGCATCGACGGCAGGAAAGATCACGGCTTTCAGGCGTGCATCGGCGAAGGTGGGCGCACCCGCCGAACGCGGCTCCTGGATTTCACGGATCTGGTCGGGCGCGACGTCGTGGCGGACGCCGTCCGCGCTGACGGAATACGCCTCGCTGATTTGAACCGTCGACGTGGATTTGTCGAACCAGATATAGCGCTGCGCAATATCGCCGATACCCGCCGCTGTGTTCGCCTTGAGCGTGGTTTCGTCGTCCTCGGTGAGCGAGCCATCTTCGGCCACGACGAAGACATGCACGTCGCGGATGGTGGTCGACGGCTGCTCGGTTTCCATGGCGTCGGCCGCGAAAGCGGGGCGAAGCATGCACGCGAGCAATGCGGCAAGCAGCAGATGGGAAGTCATGAACCTGGTAGCGCTCCGCCTCGGAATTGGACGCTCGAATCGTACCGTATGCCAGTGCGTAGATAAACGCGGCAAATTCAGCGATGCCCGGCCTGAATCATCCTTCGCTCAAGCGCTCGGTCAGCGCCATGGCCGCCGCCGGGTTATGCGCCTTGAACCCGCTGATCACGTAGAGATAGACGTCGCGGGCGGTATCTTCGGGGGCCGTCTTCGCGGCTGTTTCGAGTCCCTTCGGTGTAGCGCCCGATGACCATTCGCGTGCGCGTTTGGCCCACAAATCGAGCGCGGCTTTGTCGTAACCCTGCGCCTGATCTTCGGTCGTCCCCATGATGCGTGCATAGACGAACGGCGCTGTGACATCGGCGATCTGCGGGTAATGCGAATCGCCCGACATGACAATCGCAACACCGTATTTTCGAGCCAGCGCTATGAACGCTTCATCGCGGAAACTCTCGTGGCGCACTTCCACCGCATGACGGATCGCATGCCCCTCCACTTTCGCGGGCAAGAGCTTGAGAAAGCCCTCGAAGTCGTCGGCGTCGAATTGTTTGGTCGGGGCGAACTGCCAGTTGATTGGACCGAGTTTGTCCTGCAGTTCCAGCACGCCGCTCGACAGGAAACGCTCGACGGATTCGCCGGCTTCGGAAAGCACTCGCCGATGCGTGGAAAATCGCGGCGCCTTCAACGAGAACACAAAGCCGTCGGGCGTCTCGTCGCGCCACTTCGCAAACGTTGCCGGTTTCTGCGAGCCGTAGAACGTGCCGTTGATTTCAATGGAATTCAGCTTCCGGCTTGCATATTCGAGTTCACGCTTTTGCACGAGGTCTTTCGGGTAGAAAAGTCCGCGCCACGGTTCGAATGTCCAGCCGCCAATGCCGACCCGGATCACGCCTGCGTTCTTCTTCGGTGCTTTGACTGCGACCGTCTTCTTTGCCGCCGTGGTTTTCACCGCTGTCTTTCGCGTTGCCATGAACCCTCCTCACCGTGCCGTCGATGCGCTCCAGTGTATCGAATCGGCGGCCGACGCGTTCAGGCGTTATCGCGGGGAATTGGCGTGCACGGCGAATCCGGCGTATTCGCGTTCCAGAAATGGCGCGGCATGCTCCAGCAGGAAGCGCCGAAACGCAATGCATGTCGGCGATAAACGCTTCGAGCGCAAGTGCACGATCTGCCAGGTGCGCTCGACCGGCGTGCCGTTGACATCGAGCAATGCTAGCTCATTCGAACGCAGTTCGAGCGCAAGCGTATGCAGCGAAATAAGGCTCACGCCCATGCCTGCCATCACGGCCTGCTTGATGCTCTCGTTGCTGCCAAGCGTCACGCTGCGCGCCGGCATGAACAGATGCTGCCTGAACATCTGCTCGCTGACCGCGCGCGTGCCCGACCCCGGTTCGCGCAACAGGAACGTATCGCCCGCAAGTTCCTGCAGGTCGAACTGCCGCGCGTTGCAAAGCGGATGATCGACCGGGCAGATAAGCACATGCGGATGATAGGCAAGCGGCTCGGCGGTCGTGCCCAGTTCGGGAGGCGGCCTTCCCATGATGGCGATATCGGTGGCGTTATCCTGAAGCTGGCGCAGCAGCGTCTCGCGATTGCCCACGGAAAACCGTACATCGACTCGCGGATACTGGCGCGAATAGGCTGCGAGCAACTTCGGCGCAAAGTAAGTGGCAGAACTTACGATACTCACGGCAATCGATCCGCTATCCGCGAGCGACAACGAAGTCATTGCGTCTTCCGCGTCCTTGATCTCTCCAAGTATCCTGCTTGCGTGATGCGACAGCCGCTCTCCAGCTTCGGTCAACGTCAGCTTGCGTGCAACGCGCTCGAAAAGCGGCAGGCCGACCGCTTCTTCGAGCTGACGGATCTGCATTGAAATGGCCGGCTGCGTCAGATGCAACTCTTCCGCCGCGCGCGCGAAGCTCGGATACCGGCATGCGATCACGAATATCTGCAACTGCCGCAAGGTCAGCGAGCGAATGAAGTTCACATTAGGCGGCCGTCGTGCAGGACGGCAAGTTCAGACAAGCGCCGCAGCTTAAGCTCACGTGCGTTCAGTTGCTGGCGCGCGGCGCGTTCACGGACTTGTCGGGCATTTTCTTGCCCGGCGGCGGCGTCAAACTGCGCAACGCACCCTGATAGCTGAGCGTCTCGATCTGCACCGGATGTGAGAAATCATTGTTCGATCCCGGCACTTCCGTGCGAATCAGCAGGACCTGGCCCGGCACCGCGTCCGACATTACGAAGGTATAGCGCTTGCCCACGTACTGCGAAAAACGCGAACCGTTCGGGTCGTCGAGATAAGGCTGGATCACGATTTGCCGCGCGTTCACCTTCTTGCCCTGGGCGTCGCGCGTGACCGCTGTAATGGCAGGGTTCGCCGCCAGCGCAAGCCGTACGCGGCGTTGAAAATAGCGACGCTGGCCGCCGGTCAGTTGCTGCATTTCAGCGACATCGTGTTCGAGGAAATACAGGATCACCGGATTGCACGGCAAGCCTTCGCCGGACATCTCCACCGGCCCTCGATGATCGGTAATACGCGCGTCGCCGTTGGCGTTATCGGCGCTGACGACGAGCACCTTGACCGTGTCCTTCTCTTTCGCGGGCGGACCAGATCGATCAACCGAGTAGTCGAGTTCCGTTTGAGGCTGAACGCCCTTCAGGTGTGTCGATAAAAACAGCAGCCGCTCAGCCGGCGCAATGTCGGCGGCCGCAGCGCTCGCGGCATTGGGTGCATCGGTGGCGCGGGCGTAATCTAACGCAAGCCCCGCGAATGCGCTCAACGCCGCCACGCTGCATGCGCGCCGGAACCGGCTGTTCGATGACGTCATTTGGCGTTGGCCTGTGCCGGCGGCTTGTCGTTGATCGGCAGCAGCGGCACGTCGTAACTCGTGAGGATCTTGTCGATCTTCGCGTGATTCGCGCCAATCCAGTCGTCTATTTTTGTTTTCCATGGCGCTTCGCCATAACGCACGCCCATTGAAATCTCATAGTCGAAGCGCGGACCCGGCGCGGGCGGGAACGGCACGAGCCTGACCTTGTCGCCGGCCTGCTTCGCGAAGTATCCGGCTATGGGTCCCCACAGGAACACAACGTCCACGTTGCCCGCCGTGAGGTCGCGCTGGATCATTTCGCCCGGAAACTCGGCAGGGTCGCCGCTTTGCACCTTGTACGATACCGCTTGTTCGATCAGGTTATTGCCCAGCAGCCAGTCAACCGCGGGCGTGTTCGAGAAGATGCCAAGACGCAGTTTACTCAACTGGTCAGGCGGCAACCTGAGAAGATCCGCCGGTGTTGTGATGGACGCAAACTCGGGCCTGTTGGGGAAGACCATCGCGTAGGTGGAGTGCAGCCATGCGCGCGTGGTGGAAGTCATGTCGTAACCCTTCGGCACGCCTATCACAAGGTCGCATTTGTAGTCGTCGGTGTTGGGGATTTTCTCGCGCAACGTGCGGCGGATAAAACCCATGCGCTGCGGAAAGAACGTGTATTCGACCTTGTAGCCGAAGTCGCTGGCCATCTGCTCGGCGATCCTGTTTTCGAAACCCTCGCCCTTGCTGTTCGACAAAGGCATGTTGTTCGGGTCGGCGCAGACACGCAGCACGCCGTCGGCCCCGTCGTTATGCGGCAGTGCGGGTCCCTCCGCATGTGCGCCGCCCGCGCCGAGAAATGCCACGGTAAGTATCGTCAGAACCGCACGCCTTGTATTGCCATCAGACATCGAACCCTCCGGTAAAGCCCGAACCATGCGCACGGTCACTTGGCGTCGATCGCCTGCAGGTCGCCCGGC
Organism: Caballeronia sordidicola; assembly: GCF_001544455.2. GTDB lineage: Bacteria > Pseudomonadota > Gammaproteobacteria > Burkholderiales > Burkholderiaceae > Caballeronia > Caballeronia sordidicola. The sequence goes on along the minus strand of NZ_FCOC02000003.1, from coordinate 229,800 downwards.
TTGATCTTGCCGTCGGAGCGCCCTTTCAGATACGCATACAGGTTCTGCCAATTCTTCTGCATCATGGGGCTCGAGCTGAAGTCGGGCATACCCTTGTCAAGGCGTCCACCGAACACGGTCCGATGAAACTCATTGGTATCGAGGGTCTTGAACGCATCGATCAGGGACGGTCCCACCATGCCTTGCTGCTGCGCGCCGTGGCACCGTTCGCATGCGAGCGCACGCCAGGTTCTCCAGCCTTGCAGCGTGTTGTTGTCGACCTTGTTGCCGTCGACCACCTGATACGCGACCGGCTTCATCTGCGCCGGATCGGTCTGGGCGTAGGAAGCGGGCAACGCGACAAGCGCTATCGCCAGCGGCAAGAGTGTTCGGCCTTTCATTGCAAATGTCTCCTTCGTTTGGAGCGTGCGCGCCCAAGCGTCGGTAAGCTCGAGCGCAGTGCGGGATTGATGGTTCGGGATGGGGGACGCGTGCGGCAAGACTTTCGGCCAGCACGCGTCTGCACTCTCAAATCTGGCGGACTGAAGCCGCCTCACGGCCTGCTACGGCAGGAATGAACTCGCGCTCAACTCGGGATGGCGAACACGAAGAGCGTGCCGCCAAGCGCGGTGTACTTCGCCAGTTCACGATACCCGCCGACCGCGCCCAGTCCTTCCGTGGACTTTTCAAGGCCCGCCGCCATGCCAATGCCCGCCCATCCGCCAATGCCCGAATAGACACCCACGAACTGCTTGCCCTGATACTGGTAGGTGAACACATTGCCAATGATTCCCGAAGGCGTCTTGAACTTCCACAGCTCCTTGCCATCCGAGATGCGCACGGCCTTAAGATAGCCTTCAAGCGTGCCGTAGAACGCAATGCCGCCAGCGGTCGCAAGCGCGCCCGACCACACCGAGAACTTCTCCGGCTTGGACCACGCAATCTTGCCCTTGCTCGCATCCCACGCAATGAAGTTGCCCATTGCACCCTTTTCGTTGGGACCGGGATACATGGACAGCGTCGCGCCAACGTAAGGCTGGCCGGACACGTATTCGACCTCGAACGGCTCGTAGTCCATGCATACGTGATTGGTCGGCACCAGGAACAGGTTGCTCTTTGGATCGAAGGCGGCAGGTTGCTGGTCTTTCGATCCCAGCGCCGCCGGGCAGATGCCCTTGACGTTGTGATCGGGACCCGCTGCCTGCGTGGAATACGCGACGTTGCGAACCGGCAAGCCGCTCTTGAGATCCACGCGGTCAGCCCAGTTCACCGCCGGATCGTACTTGTCGGCAACCAGCAACTGCCCTGTCTCGCGATTGAGCGTATAGCCGAACCCATTGCGATCAAAGTGGACGATGGCCGGCACCGTCTTGCCGTTCATGGGCAGGTCGGCAAGGATCATCTCGTTCACGCCGTCGTAGTCCCATTCGTCGTGCGGCGTCATCTGGTAGACCCATTTCGCCTTACCGGTATTCAGGTCGCGCGCGAAGATGGACATGGACCATTTGTTGTCGCCGGGACGTTGCGTCGGGTTCCATGTGCCGGGGTTCCCAGTGCCGTAGTACACCAGGTTCAGCTTCGGGTCCCACGCATACCAGCCCCAGGTCGTGCCGCCTCCCGACTTCCACTGATCGCCCTTCCAGCTCTTGAGCGACGAGTCCGCGCCGACCGGCGTCATCTTGCCGTCGGCCCAGGTCATGGTCTTGTCGGGGTCGAGCAGCATTTCGTTGTCGGGACCCGTGCTGTACGCTTTCCAGACTTCCTTGCCGGTCTTGATGTCGTACGCAATCAGGCGTCCGCGCACGCCGAATTCGCCGCCGGAAATACCCGTGAGCACCTTGTCGCCGAAGACGTGCGGCGCGTTGGTGTTGGTCTCTCCTGCCTTCGGATCGCCGTTTTGCGCGGTCCATTTCACTTCACCGGTCTTGGCGTCGAGCGCGACAAGTTTCGTGTCGGCCTGCTGCAGGAAGATCTTGCCGTCGCCATAAGCCAGCCCGCGGTTGACCGTGTCGCAGCACATCACCGATACCACCTGCGTGTCCTGCTTCGGTTCGTATTGCCACTGGAACGTCTGGTCCTTCAGACTGATCGCGATGACCTTGTTCGGGAATGGCGAGTGGATATACATGGTGTCGCCGATCACGAGCGGCGAACCTTCGTGACCGCGCAACACGCCGGTCGACATGGTCCAGGCAACCTGCATCTTCGCCACATTGCTTTCGTTGATCTGCTTGAGCGGGCTATAGCGGTGATTCGAATAGTCACCTGCTTGAGCGGCCCAGTTCGATGTGTTCTTCATCGAGGCGTCGAGTTGCGAATCTGCCTGCGCCACAAAAGAGCTAAAGGCCGTTCCCGCAACCACCGCCAGTCCGAGAACCAGGGTGCGTAGTTTCATGTCTCCTCCAGAATGTGTTGCCGTCCGACTCAGGGATGACCCCACCGCCACGCTCCGGGCGCGCCTTCACCAGTGCAGGCAGCGAGCTTAAGCTCTGCCCGTTCAATGACGGGCTTCTGTGTGAAGACGAATTGCATATTCCATGCCGGGCAGCGAAACACCGGCTGGCGTCGTAGCCGAATGCGGCGCGCATGCCAATGGATGGCCCGGGGCAATGCCCGGCGCCGATACGCTTCATTCGGATTACGACACATACTGTGTCAAATCCGCGATACAGCCGATGCTACTGCGGCCAGCGGTTATGGTTGGAAGTCTGTGCAGTGCACCATGAAAAGGACCTGAACGTTATCGCGCGGGAACCTCGTTTTCTGGCGCGTTGTTTGCACTTATCGAAGGATTGTTTTGCCCATTGGCCCTAAGGAGGGTATGCCATGACCAGCAAACAACCCGAGAAGACCTTCTCGGATGAAGAGATCCAGGCGCGCCTGAGCGGTCCGCTCAAGCACTGGTATATGGAAGACGGATGGCTGCGCCGCAAATACAAGACCGAAGGATGGAAAGGCACGTTGATGGTGGTGACAACGATCGGCCATCTTGCCGAGGCGGCGTGGCATCACCCGGACCTCACGGTGTCGTATGCATTCGTGGTCGTGAAGCTCAAGACGCATTCGGCCAAGGGCATCACAGACAAGGACTTCGCGCTCGCAATGAAGATCGAGGAAGTGATCCAGTGGCAGCCGGGACGCGAGGGCGGCGCGCTGGAAGGCACGCCATCGGACGATCAGCGCTTTCGCTATATCAAGTACGACGATGCCTGAAAGCACGTTGGTATGGCTCTTGCCTTGAAGCTCGACGGCTTTCGCCCACGACAACGAACCTGGGGACACGCAATGCAGTTGCCGTTCAATAGCTTGCGGGATCGCTTACCGCCGCTGTCGGCCGTCACCGTCGATGCTCCCGCGCGACTGCACCTCGGTTTTCTTGACCCGAACGCGTCGCTTGGGCGCGCGTTCGGGAGCATTGGCCTGGCCGTCGACGCGCCCGGCACCCGCATCACCGCGCGCCTTGCCGACGAAGATGGCGTGACCGGCGCGCGCAGCGAGGCGCAGCGCGCGCGCATCGAACAGTATTTGAATCTGTTGCATGCCGCGTACGGCGCGCCACCCGTCGCCGTGCAAGTGCATCACGCGCCGCGCGCGCACTCTGGTGTCGGCTCCGGCACGCAACTCGCGCTGGCGGTCGGCACCGCATTTGCGCGTCTGGCCGGGCGCACGCCGGCGAGCACCGAACTCGCGCGGCTGCTCGGACGCGGGGCGCGCTCGGGCATCGGCATGCTGGGCTTCGATCATGGCGGGCTGATTGTGGACGGCGGTCCCGGCGACCATAAACGTCCCCCGCCGATGCTTTCCCGCCAGGTGTTTCCGGACGCGTGGCGCGTACTGCTTATTGACGATACCCGCCGCGAAGGTCTTCACGGCGACGCCGAGCGGCACGCCCTCGCCGCGCTCGCGCCGTTCCCGCAAACGCTCGCCGCGCACCTCTGTCACCTGGTGCTGATGCGTGTCTTGCCCGGCATCGCGGAACACAATTTCGATGCGTTCGCCGAAGGTATCGGCGAAGTGCAGCAGACCATTGGCGAATACTTCGCGCCGGTCCAGGGCGGCGTGTTCTCGAGTCCCGCCGTGGCCGCCGCGCTCGATGCCGTCGATACACCCGGCATCGGGCAGACTTCGTGGGGTCCAACAGGCTTCGCGTTTTTCCGTAGCGTGCAAGACGCCCAGCAAGGCTTGAGCGCTGCCCTCGACGCAACCCGCGGCACGTCCGGCATTGCGTGCTCGGTGGTCGCGGCGGCGAACCGCGGCGGCGCAATTCATGCGACTCACGCAACCCACACGACCCGCACGCTCGGCATGCAGCGCTGCAAGACCGACTGCCCGTAGACGGATTCTCTTCATGGGCCGAGGCCCGCCGCTGATCAGACTACCCGAAACCTGAATGAGTCCATCGCCATGCCCGAAGCCACCGAAAGGCCGTACATCCTGCACATGTTGACGGCCACACCCCAGATGAGCCCTTTCGACGTCAACATGGCCGCCGACGCCGGCTATCAGGTGATCGTGCCGTACTGCAATGTCGGGTCCGAGCACGTTGTCACGCTGACACAGGACGCGATCTTCTCGCGCGGTCCGAAAGGCGTTTCGCGCACCGGCATTTTCATTGGCGGGCGCGACGTCATGCTCGCCGCCGACATGCTCGACACCGCGCGCCACGCGATGGTGCCGCCCTTCGAAGTGTCCGTATTCGCCGATCCAAGCGGTTCGTACACCACGGCAGCCGCGCTGGTTGCGCTGGTCGAAAAACATCTGAAGGGCGGGCACAACGCCGATCTCGGCGGCAAGCGCGTGCTGATTCTCGGCGGCACAGGCGCGGTCGGCCGGGTGGCGGCGGCAATGGCCGCGTCGCTCGGCGCGCAAGTCCTGATAGCGAGCCATTCGGACATCGCCCGCGCCACGCAGGTCAGCGACGAGGTCAACCGCCGCTTCGATATCGCGACGACGGGCGTGTCCGTGCGCACATCGGACGATCTTCACCACGCGCTTTCCACTGCCGAGGTCGTGATGGCGACCGCGGTGGCCGGCGTGCAGGTCATGAGCGCCGCCGACCTGTCCCATGCAAGACACTTGCTGATCGCCGCCGATGTCAACGCCGTGCCGCCCGAAGGCATCGCGGGCGTGCATGTCATGGACGACGGCAAACCGCTGGCCGGCGCCGTGCGCCAGGATGCGCTCGGTATTGGCGCGCTGGCTATCGGCAATGTGAAGTATCAGGTCGAGCATCGGCTGTTCGTGCGAATGCGCACTGGCGGCAAGCCGGTGTATCTGGGTTTTCCCGAAGCCTTCGACGAGGCCCGCGCAATCGTCGGCGTGAGCGGCGGCGGGCTCGGATGATGTGGCGCTTCACCACATCCGCGCGATCGTCACATGCGCCGTTTATCGCGGCCGTGGGGTTGTCGGCGCGCATGCTCGCGCAGTCTGCTTATCGGGCGGGATTGAATGTGGCGGCGCTCGATATCTTCGGCGACCGCGATACGCGCAGCTACGCGCCGCTCTGGTTCGACATTGGCGGCGGGGGGATATCGATTGACCGGCAACGACTGTTCGATGCGCTCGAACGCACCGCGCGCTTGCCGCGCATGCTGGGATTCGTGGCCGGCAGCGGGCTTGAACCGCTGATACAGCAATTGTGTGCCGCATCGCGATTGCCGCGTTTTATAGGCAACGGCGCGGCCGCGACGGCTGACGTTCGTGACCCGCGCCGGTTTTTCCCGTTACTGGATCGCCTGGGCATTGCGCATCCGGAGACCACGTTTATCCGTCCCGCGCACGACGCCGGCTGGCTCATCAAACACGCGAATGGCTGCGGTGGCACCCATATAAAAATATTGTCCGATTCGGATTGCGCGAACTCTGACGACGCCTATTTCCAGCGGCGCGCGTTCGGCCGCTCAATGTCGGCGCTCTTTATTGCGGCGCGCGGCGAGGCACGGCTGATTGGATTTGCAGAACAGTTCAGCATGGCCGCGGGTAGTTTTCCGTACCTTCATGCGGGTTCTGCAGGACCCCTGGATCCGCCGCGCGTTGTCAAAGACAAGGTCGTGGAAGCGGTCGAAGCGATCACCGCGCAAACCGGCCTCACGGGCCTGAACAGCATCGATTTCCTGCTCGACGGCGAACGTGTCGACGTATTGGAGATCAACGCGCGCCCTTCATCCACGATGACGCTTTACGAAACCGCCGCGCCCGACGCGTGGCCGCGTGGCTTGATCGCGTGTCATATCGATGCGTGTCTCGACGGCCGTCTGCCTTCCGTTTCTCAACGCGTGACCCGCTCGAACCAGACCGGCCAGCGCGTGCTGTTCGCGCCATATGATTTCGTCGTTTCGCGAGCCTTCAGCGAAACCTGTTTCACCGACCCCGCATGCCACGACGTCCCGCATCCGGGCGCGCGCATCGGCGCGGGCGAACCAGTCTGCACGCTGATTGTCACGCAAGCCTCCACGCGCGCCGTCATGGCAGAACTCGATCGCCGGGAAGCGCTTCTCTTGCAACGTATCGAAACATGTCATGAGGACGCCGATGCCGTCATCCCTTCCTCCGCCTGAAGTAAGCGTCAATGCGCTGAGCGAACGCCTAGCAAGCCGGCTCATCGAGCACGCTGGGCGCCTGCGCATAGCCGTGTCGCGGACGCCGGACGGCACCGCGATCGTGGATGCCGGCGTCGAGACAACCGGCGGCGTGGAAGCGGGCGTGCTGATCGCGCGGCTTTGCATGGGCGGCCTCGGACGCGTTGCCGTGCGCTCGAGCCTCGACGCGAATCCGCTCTGGCCCAGCATGATCGAGGTGCATACGTCCTCGCCCGTGCTGGCGTGCCTTGGCAGCCAGTACGCGGGCTGGAGTCTTTCCGCCACGAAAGAACAGACCGGCGGCAAGAAGTTCTTTTCGCTCGGTTCGGGTCCGGCGCGCGCGCTGGCCGCGAAGGAACCGCTCTTCGATGAACTCGGCTACCGCGACCGGCACGACCGCGGGGCGCTAGTAATGGAAGTGGACAGGCTGCCGCCGCAAGTCGTCATCGACAAGATACTGCGCGATTGCGCGCTGGCGCCCGACAAGCTCACTATCGCCGTCACGCCGACACACTCTGTCGCAGGAACGGTGCAGGTCGTCGCCCGCGTGGTGGAAGTTGCACTGCACAAGACGCACGTGCTCGGCGTGGACCTGAACGAGATTGTCGAGGGCAGCGGCTCGGCGCCGTTGCCCCCGCCCGCGCCCGATGCAATCCAGGCGATGGGCCGCACCAACGACGCTATCCTGTATGGCGGGCGCGTGCACCTGACCGTGAAAGGCGATGCGGTGGCGCAACGTCTCGCGGCGCAATTGCCGTCTTCGAATGCGCGCGACTACGGCCGCCCCTTCGCCGATATCTTCAAGGCGTTCAATTACGACTTCTACCAGATCGACGCCGCGTTGTTCGCGCCCGCGGAAGTATGGGTCAGCAGCCTGGAAAGCGGCATGACGTATCACGGCGGCGCGCTGAACATGGCATTGCTCGATACGCAATGGAGCGCCGCCTCGCCGGTTGTGGCGGGCGGTGAAAAGGCCGGGCCATGACCACGGGATTGCGCGTCGCGATCATGAGCGACGAAACCGGCTGGCATACCTCGCGCCTCAAAAAAGCATTTCGCGCGCGCGGCGTGGAGGCGCGTTGCGTGGACCTGGCGGATTGCCGTATCGATACGACCCTGCGCCCGTTCGGACTCGCAATACCCGGCTTCGGCGAGACTTTGCCCGACGCGGTATTCGTGCGCGGTATTGCTGGCGGAACCTTCGAGCAGGTCACCTTGCGCCTTGGCATTCTGCACGCGCTGCGCGAATGCGGCGTGCCCGTGTACAACGACGCACGCGCGATCGAGCGCAGCGTCGACAAGTCGATGACGAGCTTCCTGCTCAATCTGCACGGCGTCCCGACACCCGCAACGTGGGCGAGCGAATCGGCCGCATTCGCGCAGCGCGTGCTGATGCGCGAGGCGGCAGGCGGCCACCGCACGGTGCTCAAGCCGCTGTTCGGGTCGCAGGGCAAGGGCTTGCGACGTCTTGGCGCGAATCGCCGTGACGGATCGCTTGCGCCGTTGCCTTCGCTGCGCGCCTCGGGTCAGGTCGCGTATTTGCAGCGCTATGTGGAAAGCGCGGTCGAAAACCGCCAGCCGGGTTTCGACTGGCGGGTGCTCGTGATCGGAGACCGTGCCTCAGCCGCCATGAAGCGGGTCGGCGGCAAAGGCTGGATTCACAACTTTGCGCAAGGCGCGGCATGCGAGGCTGCGCCGCTCGAACCCAAACTCGCCGATATCGCCGTGCGCGCAAGCCGCGCGCTGGGCCTGGACTATGCCGGCGTGGACCTGATTCCCGGCGACGCCGGCGCGCTGGTGCTGGAGGTCAACGGCGTTGCCGCATGGCGCGGGTTACAGTCGGTCACGCAGTTCGATATTGCGGCGGCTCTGGTCGACGATCTGCTTGATCGCAAGCTCATGGCACGCGTCCTGACGCCCTTGAAGACCGGCGATGACCCCAATCACTGACTCTCTGTCCTCAAGGGCGCTGGCAGCCTTCCTGAACGCTTGCCGGCTGGACGTGGCGACAGTAAAACCCGGCAACGTCAGCTTCGCGAGTGAAGGTCACGGCATGACGGCCGCTCAGTTCATTGCGAGCGCGGACGCTGCCGCCATAGGATTGTTCGAAACCGGCGCGCCCGTTGGCGAGCGAATGCTGAATGCCGTGCGCCGTACGCGCGAAGTCGCTGGCTGCAACACCAACCTCGGCATCGTCCTGCTGGTGGCGCCGCTCGCAGCCGCGCTCGATGAATTCGCCAACGCTGACGTGACGCTCGATACCTGGCGCGACGCAACCGAAAACATGCTGGCGCGGCTCGGTATCGACGATGCCCGCGAAGCGTACCGCGCGATCGCGCTGGCGAATCCCGGCGGACTGGGCGACACGTCCGAACAATCGGTGCGCGATGCGCCCACTGTCGGCCTTCGCACCGCGATGACGCTGGCGGCGCAACGTGACAGCATCGCGCGGCAGTATGCAAACGGGTTTGCCGACGTCTTCGAACCGGCGCGCCGTCTTCACGCAATCGACGAAACCTCGACCCTCGCGCTGTTCCTGCATTTCCTGAGCGGCTGGCCCGATTCACACATTGTGCGCAAGCACGGCCTGCCGATGGCGCAGAGTGTCACGGACGACGCGCGGCACTGGCAGGACGCGCTGCATCGAAACGGCCCCGGCAGCGTGGCCGCGGGTCTCGCCGCGTGGGACGGCGAACTCAAGGCGCGCGGCATCAATCCGGGTACGAGCGCGGACCTGACGGTCGCGACATTGTTCGTGGGCGGCGTAGCGCATGGCCGCATGAGTTGACGTGCGGCGCATGCGCAGCCGATTGGCACGGAACATGATAGGAACAGCCATGGTTCTCAAAGAGTTCGCGCCGGGCGCGAGCTGACCGCAAGCGGGACATTCGTATCCAAATCACTGGAGGAACAGCATGGCCAAAATCAACCGCGTCATGGTAGGCGAGTCGCTAGTCGGCGACGGCAACGAGGTCGCGCATATCGACCTGCTGATCGGACCGCGCGGTTCAGCCGTCGAGACCGCGTTCTGCCACGCCCTGACCAATAACAAGGACGGTTTCACGTCGCTGCTCGCGGTCGTCGCGCCGAATCTCATCACCCGCCCGAATACGGTGATGTTCAACAAGGTCACCATCAAGGGTGCAAAGCAGGCTGTGCAGATGTTCGGCCCGGCGCAGCATGCGGTCGCGCTCGCGGTTGCCGACAGCGTGGAAGACGGCACCATTCCCGCGGACGAAGCCGACGACGTGTTCGTTTGCGTCGGCGTGTTCATCCACTGGGAAGCCGACGACGACAAGAAGATCCAGGAGTACAACTACAAGGCCACGCGCGAAGCGATCCAGCGAGCCGTTGCCGGGGAGCCGAGCGCGGCGGACGTGGTATCGAAGAAGGCGGCAGCCGCGCATCCGTTTGCCGCGGCCTGAATCCTGGGGCCACACGGATCCGGAAAGAGAAAGACGGGCCGCGGATCGTGCTTTGCATGACTTGATTCGCGGCCTGCTCAATGGCCGGTCCCCGTATTCAACCGATGAATAATGCTTTGGCAGAGGCACTGCAATGACTTATCGATATCGCGTGCGGCTGTTGCTTGCCGGTCTCGCGGTGGCTCCGGCGATTGCGCTCGCGGCAGGTTCCGGCGAAGCCGCACCTTCAGGCGGCAGTGCCGCGCACAGTTATGACTATCCCACGCAGGGCCGTGTGGAGTACGTACTTGGGTGCATGGATGACAACGGTCATGACTTTGCGAACGTGTACAAATGCTCATGCGCCATAGATCACATCGCAAAGGTTCTTCCCTACGATGACTACGTCGAGCAGATGACCTTTTCGAAGTATGCGACGCTTGGCGGGGAAGGCGGCAACGAGTTCCGGGTGGACCGGGCCCGGGCGCAGACAAAGAACTTCCGCTCTGTACAAACCGAGGCGTTCAGGGCATGTGGCGTGTCCAAGGCCGCAGCCAAGTGACGTCGCCAGCATTCAGGAGTGGCCCTTAGCTTAGCCTCTTCTTTCGATCACCACGCCGACTGAATCCACATCATCGAACTTGGCGGGCTTGGCTAGGGAAACCCGCACCCAGCGCGCGCCAAAGTCGGCTATTACCAACTGCGCGATTTTTTCGGCAAGCCGTTCGAGCAACTGAACCCCATGCGAAGCCATGAGCACACCGAGCGCATCGTGCACCGCCGCATAATTGACCGTGTCCTCGATCCGATCCGTCACGCAAGCGCGTATGGAAGGGACTCCGATTGCGAGATCCAGCAGCACGGGTTGTGGCTCGTGCAGTTCGACTGCATCAATACCGATTACGGTCTGCGCCGTAAAGCCGTTGATATAGACAATATCCATTGGCGCGCCGCTCACGGTTTGCGGTGCAGCATCGGCAATCGCGCGGCGCGCGGATTCTCTTGAACCGGCGGAACTGCGCGTGGCTCGGATTGCATCGAAAAGCTCCATGGAAACTCCATTGCTCGAAGGCGGGAAAAGAAAATGATTGATCGCCACGAGCGAATAAAGCAAATTCCGGGCTCGACACCCTGCCCTGACGCGACTACTTATTGAACCGGAACGTCATCGGATGTAAAGTTTTGTGAGTGGCGCCAGTTCATAAGCACTTCAGAATGAATGAACTGGTTCGGGCGCATGCGTGCTGAGAGCCGCATGCGAAAGACACGCCGCGCAGGGGAATACCATTAGATACGGCGCCGCGGCGCTTGCGAACCGTCGCAAGAACCAGCGGACGCCCCGGAGACTGGCCCCATGTCAATGTCGTCGCTTGCCGAGAACAACGTGCACGTTCGCGAAGTACTGAACATCGTCAACAACCAGTTGCCAACGCGTCCCACGAGCGACTCAGTCGCCCAGTCGTGGATGCGCTGCCTCAAGGAGTTCAGGCTCGACCCGGCCCGCTTTGTCATGCCGCCCGTGCTGACTCAGCATGAACTCGCCGCCCGGCGCGAAGCGGCAAGCGATCTCATTGCGTGCTCGAAACTCGAGATGACCACGCTCTATCAACAACTCGCGGATCCCGAACTCGCGGTCGTACTGGTGGATGCCGACGGCGTGATCGTGCATCAGGTAGCGTCGGTCCCGTTCGGCGAAGCAATTGCAGCGGACGGCCTGCGCGTCGGCGCGCTCTGGAGCGAGCGTGAAGCGGGAACGAACGGCATGGGCACGTGCCTCGCCGAACGCGACTGCATTGCGGTGTACCAGCACGAACATTTCTATCCGCGCTATACGTCCTTGACCTGTTCGGCCGCGCCGATCTTCAACGACCGCGGCGAGGTGGCCGGTGTGCTCGACGTCACGAGCCGCTCGAAACTGCTGCAGCAGCATTCGCTGGTACTGGTCGGCATGTCGCGGCAGATGATCGAAAACCGTTTGATCGACGCGCGGTATCGCCACGCGAACATGATCCATTTTCACAGCCGCCCGGAGTTTGTCGGCACGCTGCACGCCGGCAAGCTCGCGGTCAGCGACGACGGCGTGGTGCTCGCCGCCAGCCGCAGCGCGCTCTTTCAGCTCGACTTCCGCTCGCACGCGGAACTGTGCGGCAAACGCATCGAGGAAGCGTTCAACGTGCCGCTGGAGGACATGATCGCGCGCAGCATTCGCGGTTCGTTCCATCCGGTCACGGTCTACAGCGCGAACGCGAACAACCGCTTTTTTCTCGTCGCCCAGACGCCGCGCGACGCCGCAACGACCGCAACCCGCATCTTCATGACCGATCCGGCGAACCGCGCGGCAGCGGCCCCGTCGCCCACGGCGGCCGCGCGCGCCAAAGGCGTTCGCTTGACTCGCGATATCGCCGCACAGGACAGCCGGATGGAAAAACTCGCGCATCTGGAATTCGGCGATCCACGCATGGCGTCGCAGATACAACTCGCCGTGCGCGTCATCCAGCGCAAGATCCCGATCATCCTGAGAGGCCAGACCGGCACGGGTAAGGAAGTCTTCGCGAATGCGCTGCACAGCATCAGCCCGAACAGCGCGGGCAGCTTTGTGGCGGTGAATTGCGCGTCGCTGCCGGAGAACCTGATAGAGAGCGAGTTGTTCGGCTATCGCGCGGGGGCGTTCACCGGCGCGCAGCGCGAAGGACGCCGCGGCAAGATCGTGCAGGCGAATGGCGGCTCGCTGTTCCTCGATGAAATCGGCGACATGCCAATGGCGTTGCAAGCCCGCTTGCTACGGGTACTTGAAGAGCATGAAGTCACGCCGCTCGGCGCTGAAACCACGGTCAAGGTGGATTTCCAGTTGATCAGCGCGAGCCATCGCAACCTGCTCGAACTCGTGCAAAGCGGCGCTTTCCGCGAAGACCTGTACTACCGGCTCAACGGCATCGAAATCAATTTGCCGCCACTGAAAGAGCGTGCCGATGCACTTGCGCTGATGCAGCACCTGCTGGCAGCAGAGGCCGAAGATCCGCCCACGCTGACCCCCGAAGCCCGTCATGCGCTATTGAATTATCCATGGCCGGGCAACATCCGCCAGTTGCGCCATGTGCTGCAAATGGCCATTGCGTTGTGCGACGGCATGGAGATCGACTGCTCGCACCTGCCCGTCGAAATCGCCCAGTTCGCAGGCACGACCCAGGCCGCGCGGCTTGGCATGGGAATGGGTTATGGCGTGAACACCGCGCCTGCGATGAGCCCCTACACGCAGGCCGCCGATGACGCCGACACGTCCGAGCTCAACGCGATCCAGCTCAAGGAACGCGAGACCGTGCTGGAACTGCTCGACGAACATCGCTGGAATGTCAGCAGCGTCGCCAAGGGGCTCGGTATCAGCCGGAACACGCTGTACAGGAAGATGCATCGCCTGCATATCCGGCTGTCGCATGACGGATCGGCGCTGCCTCCCAACGCGTGAGCGGCATGAGCGAACCGTCTGCTTCCCGCACACCCACACCCGCCCGCAAGCTCGATCAGTTCAAGCCCGATGCGGGGTTTGCGTGGTGCGTGACCGGGTCGGGCCACATGATAGAGGAGTCGGTCGAACTCGCGCGGCGGTTGCCGGGCGTGAACCTGTTTTTATCGTCGGCAGGAGAGGAAGTGTTGCCTCTCTATGGCTGGCCTCTGCCAAAACTGCGCGAACATTTTCGGGTATTCCGCGACAACAGCGCGAGCGGCGTTCCCGTGGGCATGCTCTATGAAGGGAAATATCACACGGTCGTGATTGCCCCCGCGACCAGCAACACGGTTGCCAAATGCGCGCTGGGCATATCCGATACGTTACCGACCAACCTTTACGCGCAGGCCGGCAAGCAATGCATACCGGGCATTGTTTTCGCATGTGATACCGCGCCGAGCGTAATCACGCAGAGTCCGCACGAGTGGGTCGAGGTGCGTCCGCGCGACATCGAACTGCAACGTGTGGATCAACTGGCGCAGATCGAATATACGACGGTAGCGCGCTCGCTCGACGAGTTGAAAGCAGCGCTCGATCAACGGCTATCGACACTCGGGCTCGCATGGACCACATCGTCTTCCTGACAGGGCGGCTCGCTGAACGCAGTTTGCATCAGGTGCTCGAAGGCATGGCGCCCGCACCCTTCACATGGGAAGTCCGCGAGATCGGCCTGCAGGTCGCCGCCTTGATGACCGCCGACATGATCCGGCGTCGCGTCGCCTTGCCGCTTCTGGCAAGCAGGATGATCGTGCCGGGTAAGTGCCGTGGCGACCTCGACGCGCTGAGTCAACACTTCGGCGTAGCGGTCGAACGCGGTCCCGAGGAGGTCAAGGACCTGCCGCAGTTCTTCGGACGCGAGGCGAGGCACCTGGATTTATCGCGCTACGAGACGGAGATTTTCGCGGAGATTGTCGATGCCCCCCGGCTTTCGGTTGACGGTATCGTCGAGCGCGCTTCGGCCTATGCGTCTCAGGGCGCGGATGTAATCGATATCGGCTGCCTGCCTGAAACGCCGTTCGCGCATCTCGAAGATTCCGTGCTTGCGTTAAAAGAGCGTGGGTATCGCGTGAGCGTGGACTCCATGCGCACCGACGAACTTTTGCGTGGCGGCTGCGCTGGCGCCGATTACGTGATGAGCCTCAACGCCGATACGTTATGGATAGCTGATGAAGTGGCGTCAACACCTATCCTGGTCGCGCGTGAACCGGGCGATCCGGGTTCGCTAAATGCCGCTATCGATACCCTTTTGTCGCGCGGACGGCCGTTTCTCGCCGACCCCATTCTAGATCCGATCCCGTTTGGACTGGCCGCATCGATCGCGCGGTATGTCGCACTGCGCGAGCGTTATCCGGATATCGGCATCATGATGGGCATAGGCAATGTGACGGAACTCACCGAAGCCGATACGAGCGGGATCAACGCCGTGTTGCTTGGCATGGCGGCCGAGTTGCGGGTGAACGCGGTGCTGACGACCTCGGTGAGCCTGCATGCGCGGCGCGCGGTGAAAGAAGCCGATGTCGCGCGGCGAATGATGTTTGCCGCACGCGAGGCGCAGGTCTTGCCCAAGGGCATCTGCAGCGATCTTTCCACGCTGCACGACAAGCGGCCTTTCCCTTATGACGCGCAGGAGATCGCGCTTTTTGCAGGAGCGGTGCGTGATCCGAATTTTCGGGTACAGGTCGCAGCCGACGGAATTCACGTTTATAACCGCGACGGACATCAGGTCGAAGGCGATCCGTTCGCCTTGTATCCGGGATTGGGACTGGAAGCCGATGGCGGACATGCGTTTTATATGGGCGTGCAACTCGCCCGCGCGGAGATTGCATGGAAGCTGGGGAAGCGGTTCGATCAGGATCAGGCGCTGAACTGGGGAGCCGGGGTGGAGAAGGCCGCTCAGAATCTCGACGAATGGGAAGCGCCGGGAAATACCCGGCGAAAGAGTAAGTGAACACGGCCGCGCTACTGATATCGACGCGCCATGACATCCAGTCCCAAGGGCTTGATCCTGTCCGCTTGCCCCGCGCATCCGAACGCTTCGAAGCGCGCCATGCATAAGTCCCGCGCTGCGGCTGTGGCGGCCTTCAGCGCCTGACGCGGATCGAATTCGCCTCTCGACATTGCAAGCGACCTGCGCATGGCGCCGGTCATCGCCAGTCTGATGTCGGTATCGATATTCACCTTGCGCACGCCATTCGCAATCCCGCGCTGGATTTCCTCCACCGGCACGCCATAGGTCACCGGAATCTCACCGCCATGCTCGCGGATGATCGCCAGCCATTCCTGCGGCACCGAGGACGACCCGTGCATTACCAGATGCGTATCTGGAATCGTCCTGTGGATGGCCGCGATCCTGTCCATTGCCAATATTTCCCCGTCAGGCTGGCGGCTGAACTTGTACGCGCCGTGCGACGTGCCAATCGCAATGGCCAGCGCGTCCACACCCGTCGCTTCCACGAACGCCTTTGCCTGGCCGGGATCGGTCAGCAACTCGTCGCGCGATAACTTGCCCTCGGCGCCCACGCCATCTTCGTCGCCGGCATGGCCCGTTTCCAGGGAACCAAGACACCCCAGTTCGCCTTCCACCGATACCCCCACGGCATGCGCCGCTTCCGTCACACGCCGGCTCACCTCGACGTTGTACGCGTAATCCGCTGGCGTCTTCTGGTCGGGCAATAACGATCCATCCATCATCACCGACGTGAATCCCGAACGTATCGCCTGCTGACACACCGCCGGACTTGCGCCGTGATCCTGATGCAACACGACCGGCAGATCGGGATGCGCCTCGAGCGCCGCAAGCACGAGGTGACGCAGATAGGGTTCGCCAGCGTACTTGCGCGCGCCGGCCGACGCCTGAAGGATCACGGGGCTGCGTGTTGTCTCGGCTGCCTGCATGATCGACTGGATCTGCTCCATGTTGTTCACGTTGAAGGCCGGCACGCCATAACCGTATTCGGCTGCGTGATCCAGCAACTGGCGCAAGGCAATAAAAGGCATGTCGGACTCCGTAGTATTAGATCGTTCAAAAGATGGTGCGACCGCGCAGGGCTTCAGCGAGCCAACCTGCGTGCTTCGCTGAGCACGTGATCCACCGTCAGCCCGAAATGCTCGAACAATGCTTCGGCAGGTGCGGACTCCCCGAAACTATCGATACCAATCACACCGCCCGCAAGCCCTACGTACTGCCGCCAGAACGCGCTCACCCCCGCTTCTATCGCAACCCGCGGCACATTCGGCGGCAACACTCGGTCGCGCCAGACACTCGATTGCCGATCGAACACATTGGTGGAAGGCATCGACACCACCCGTGCAAGCACGCCGTCGGCACGCAATGGCTCGATAGCCGCGAGCGCAAGCGCCACCTCTGAACCAGTCGCGATCAACACAACGCGTTTTACGGCGCGGCCCACGGGTTCCGGCCAGTCGCGCAGCACATAGCCGCCATGTGCGATTGCATCGATTTGCCCTGCATCACGCGAGACGAACGGCAGGGGCTGGCGGCTCAGCAACAGGCACGACGCACGATTGCGATCGACCGCGCATACCCAGGCTTGCGCCGTTTCCACGGTGTCGCAAGGACGCCAGACATCGAGGCCGGGGATGAGTCTCAAGCTGGCCGCATGCTCGACCGATTGATGGGTCGGACCATCTTCTCCCAGGCCGATCGAGTCGTGCGTGAAAACGAACACGGTGCGCACTTTCATCAGCGCTGCCATGCGCAGTGCGTTCCTCGAATAGTCGGAGAACGTGAGGAACGTGCCGCCAAATGGCAGATAGCCGCGATGCAAGGCAATTCCATTTAATGCCGCGCTCATGCCGAACTCGCGCACGCCGAAGTGCACGTAGTTGCCGCCGTGCAAGCTTCCTCCCTCGGTATGCACGGTGACCGCTTCCTTCCACCGCGTGAGATTCGAACCCGTGAGATCCGCCGATCCTCCCAGCAGTTCCGGTAACGCGCGCGCCAGTCCTTCTATGGCCTGTTGTGAGGCTTTGCGTGTTGCTATAGTTTGAGCGGCACGGTCCGCATCCTGCACGAGCGCGCTCGCCGCCGTGCGCCAATGCGCAGGCAGGGCGCCACGCATGCGGCGCTCGAACTCGGACGCCTCGCGCGGATAATGCCGACGATACGCATTGAAGCGAATGTTCCAGTCCGACTCGGCCTTCCTGCCACGTTCGCGCGCGTCCCAGCGGCTTCTTATTTCAGCGGGGATATCGAAGGGTGCGTAAGGCCAGTCGAGCGCGCGCCGCGTCGCCGCGACCTCATCCGCGGCCAGCGGCGCACCGTGCACGTCATGCGTGCCTGCCATCGACGGCGCGCCTTTTCCTATGACCGTCCTGCAGCAGATCAACGTCGGTTTTTCACTGGCGCGTGCGCAGGCAATGGCACGGTCGACAGCCTCCACGTCATGACCATCCACCTCGCGCACGACGTGCCACCCGTACGCTTCGAAACGCGCGGGAGTATCGTCGGCAAACCAGTTCGCCACATGGCCGTCGATAGAAATGCCGTTGTCGTCGTAAAGCATCGTGAGCTTGCTCAGTCCCAGCGTTCCTGCAAGAGACGCCGCCTCGTGCGAGATGCCCTCCATCAGGCATCCATCGCCGGCAAAAACATAGGTTCGATGATCGACAATCGCATGCCCCGGACGGTTGAACTCCTGCGCGAGCAGCGCCTCTGCGAGCGCCATTCCAACCGCGTTGGCCAATCCTTGCCCCAATGGTCCAGTCGTCGTTTCCACGCCAGGCGTGAGACCGGTTTCGGGATGCCCCGGCGTCTTGCTGTGAAGTTGCCGGAAGCGCTTCAACTCATCAAGCGGCAAGTCGTATCCGGTCAAATGAAGCACGCCGTATAACAACATGGAGCCGTGTCCGTTAGACAACACGAAGCGATCCCTGTCCGGCCAGTCCGGATCAAGCGGGTTGTGTTTCAGATGCCGGTCCCATAATGCAACGGCAATTTCGGCCATGCCCATCGGCATGCCGGGATGACCGGACTTCGCCCGGCCGACCGCATCCACCGCCAGCATGCGAAGCGCGTTCGCCATCAGACGCGTGTCGTCGTGAATGGCGGGCGGTGAGTGCTGCTCAATGATGACTGCATCCATGGAAACCTCCTTTACTTAACGATGAACGGAGTGCTTACGCCCGGGCGCGGCGATCCAGCAATTGCAGGATCATGGGCGTGAAGATGAGTTGCATGGCAATGCCCATCTTTCCGCCCGGCACGACGATCACATTGGGACGCGACATGAACGAGTCGTGCAGCATGGTGAGCAGATACGGGAAGTCGATGCCCTTCGGGCGCGCAAAGCGGATAACGACGAAGCTCTCGTCGGGCTGCGGAATCTCGCGAGCGGTGAACGGATTCGACGTGTCCACTGTCGGCACGCGCTGGAAGTTGACATGCGTGCGCGAGAACTGCGGGCAAATATAGTTCACGTAATCAGGCATGCGGCGCAGGATGGTGTCGACCACGGCTTCGTGCGAATAACCGCGCAGGTTCTGATCGCGATGCAGCTTCTGGATCCACTCGAGGTTGATGATCGGCACCACGCCCACAAGCAGGTCCGCGTGCTTTGCAATATCGACCTTGTCCGTTACAGCGCCGCCGTGCAGACCTTCGTAGAACATCAGATCCGTGCCGGGAGCAATGTCTTTCCACGGTGTGAACGTACCCGAATCCTGCTGGTGAATCATGGCTTCGTTGTCGTCGTGAACGTAATGACGGATTTGTCCGCCGCCGCTTTCGCCATAGGTTTGAAACAGTTGCGCGAGCTCTTCCAGCAGGTTGGCCTCGGGGCCAAAGTGACTGAAGTCTCGCACTCCATCGCGTTCGCTTTGCTTGAGCGCCTCGCGCATGCCAGTGCGGTCGTACCTGTGAAACGCGTCGCCTTCCACAATCTGCGCGTTGATCTTTTCGCGCCTGAAAATATGCGTGAAACTCTTCATGACAGTAGTCGTGCCCGCGCCGCTGGAGCCGGTCACCGCGATGATCGGATGCTTGACTGACATAAGGCCTCTCCTGGATTTTCGTGTCCGGCTTCAGGTTCGCTCAGACCGGCGCTTCGGGCAGGAACAAGGACCGGGTGTTGAATAGTGGCGACGTAAAGGGCTTGTCCTCGCCGCGATCGTAGTCAGCGTGATAGCGCGCAATACGCTCGACTTCATTCTTCGATCCCAGGATGACGGGCACGCGTTCATGCAACGCGCAAGGCTGCACGTCGAGTATGCGTTCGCGTCCCGTGATCGACATGCCGCCCGCCTGCTCGACCAGGAAACTCATCGGGCTGGCCTCGTACAGCAGCCGCAATCGACCTTGCATTGCAGGCGTCTTGAAGTCGCGCGGATACATGAAGACGCCCCCGCGCATCAGGATGCGATGGACTTCCGCCACCATGGAAGCAATCCAGCGCATGTTGAAATCCCGTTCGCGGCAACCGCTGCGGCCATCCTTGCATTCCTGCACATAACGCCGCACGGGCGGCTCCCAGAAACGTTCGTTCGATGCATTGATAGCGAACTCGCCCGTGTCGTCGGGAATGCGGATGCCGGAATGCGTCAGCACGAAATTACCGACCTCACGATCAAGCGTGAAGCCATGCGTGCCGGTGCCGACTGAAATGACCAGCATGGTAGCGGGACCATAAACCGCGTAGCCCGCTGCAACCTGCTCATGGCCGGGGCGAAGGAATGCAGCATCGACGCCAGCGCTCGCCTTCGTCCCTTCGGAAATGCGCAGTACCGAAAAGATGGAACCGACCACACCGTTGATATCGATATTCGACGAGCCGTCCAGCGGATCGAACGCCAGCAGATATTCGCCGCGCGGATAGGCGGGCGGTATCGCATACACGTCCTCCATTTCCTCGGACACCATGCCGGCCAGCAATCCGTCCCACTCGCAGTGCTGAAGAAAGATGTCATTGGTCGCGAGGTCGAGCTTCTTTTGCTCTTCGCCATGTGTGTTGCTACTCGATGCCGACCCGTAATTGCCGCCCAGTGCGCCCTTGGTCAATTGCGCCGAGATGGTCTTGATCGACGCCGCTACATCGATCAAGAGGGCAGACAAGCCGCTCGCCTGAACCGGCGATGGACTGCGATCAAGCGTATCGATCAGGAACTTTGAAAGCGTGGTCCGTCCGTCCAGCATGGCGCACTCCTGAAGGGTTGTGATCAAGCGGGTCTCGACGGCGGCGTGTTGAACACGCGGCTCGCGCGGATATCGGCGGCGGACAACAACGTCAACGCCTCAGAACTCGATGGGCCAGCGCCTTGCATTGCTTCGGCGAAAATGCGGTTCGCCTGACGCAGGCGCGCGCGATCGAGCGCGTTGCGCACCGAGCGCGCGTTCGCAAAATTCGGCTGACGAATACGCAGCGCGAGATAGTCCTCGAATGCGGCGCGTGCTTCCGGGTCGAGCCTGTAATGCATGCGCGCAAGCATGCCTTCGGAAATCGCGAGCAACTCGGCGGCGTCGTAATCGGGGAAGGCAATGTGATGGGCGATTCGTGAACGAAAGCCTGGATTGCTCTGGAAAAACGTTTCCATCCGCTGCTCGTAGCCGGCGAGGATCACGACCAGATCGGCGCGCTGGTTTTCCATGACCTGCAGGAGGATCTCAATGGCTTCCTGCCCGTAGTCGCGCTCGTTCTCGGGGCGATACAGGTAATACGCTTCATCGATGAACAACACGCCGCCCATCGCACGCTTGAGCACGTCTCGCGTCTTTGGCGCTGTATGGCCGATGTATTGCCCGACAAGATCGTCGCGCGTAACCGACACGAGATGCCTGCGGCGAATGTAGCCGAGCCTGAACAGCACGTCGGCCATGCGCATCGCGACAGTGGTCTTGCCCGTGCCCGGATTGCCGGAAAAACACATGTGCAAGGTCGGTGCGCCGCTCGCAATGCCGAGCGTTTCGCGGGCGCGTTCCACGAGCAACTGCGCCGCGACTTCCCTGATGCGTGTCTTCACCGGCGTCAGTCCGACCAGATCGCGATCCAGCTCGGCCAGCACCTCGCCAACCGTCGATTCGCGAAACAGCGCAACGAGATCGACGGTTTGCGCGGCTGGCTCAGGCACCCGCAGCTCAGCGACGGCTAACGACATGTCTGCCTCCCTTGCCTAGTGATTTGAAGGCGGTTGATCCAGCGAATAGGCCTTGATTGCGTAGTGCTGCACGCGACCCTGAACGTCTTGCCGTTCGAGCCTGAATCCCAGCTCATGATCGGGACGATTCACGATGAACGAAAGACGCATGGTCTCGAAGCCGCGCACCGAATCGAACGCGTTGACCTTGATGTAGTGCTGCGGGCAAGCATTGCGGCATGCGGTGACTTCCAGCATCACGCCGGCCGCGTCCTTCAGATCGAACATCGGCAAGCCCCACATTTCCCAATACGTGTTGCGCGGATGCGGGTCGTCGGTGTACTCGACCGAACACGCCCAGCCCTGCTGCAATGCATAGTCGATCTGCTGGCCGATCTCTTCGTCGTTGAGCTCGGGGAGAAATGAAAACGTACCTTGCGTAATACGCATGGTGTACCTCTCATTCAATGATTGCTTCGGCTGGTGTCAAGCCGGCGTCGGCGTGGCAGCGAAATCGGGTGTATCCGTCGACGCATAATTGAAGCTCACGTCGCGCCATGTATCCAGCGCCTGTTTCAGCGGCGTGCACCAGCGCGCCGCGGCTTCCAGGATTTCCGGTCCTTCGTTTGCAATGTCGCGGCCCTCGTTGCGCGCCTTCACCATGCTTTCCAGCGCCACGCGATTCGCCACTGCTCCGGCCTGAATACCGCCCGGATGTCCGATGGTCCCGCCTCCGAACTGGAGAATGCAGTCGTCGCCGAACAGGTCGAGCAACTGATGCATCTGCCCGGCGTGGATACCGCCCGAAGCAACCGGCATGACCTTGCGCAAGCCCGCCCATGATTGTTCGAAGAAGATGCCGCGCGACAGGTCCACTGCATTGCCCGATTCGCGCAACACGTTGTAATAGCCCTGTACCGAAAGCGGATCACCTTCGAGCTTGCCGACCGCCGTGCCAGCATGTGCATGATCCACGCCCGCCATGCGCAGCCACTTCGCGATCACGCGAAACGAAATCCCGTGATTGCGCTGGCGCGTGTACGTGCCGTGACCCGCGCGATGCAGATGCAGGATCATGTCGTTCCTGCGCGCCCATTTACCCATTGACTGGATCGCAGTCCATCCGACCACCAGATCGATCATGACGATGCACGACCCCAGTTCCTTCGCGAACTCGGCGCGTTCGTACATGTCTTCCATGGTCGCGGCCGTGACGTTCAGATAGTGGCCCTTCACTTCGCCGGTCGCGGCTTGCGCACGGGCCACGGCTTCCATGGAAAAGAGGTAGCGGTCGCGCCAGTGCATGAACGCCTGCGAGTTGATGTTCTCGTCGTCCTTGAGAAAGTCGAGACCGCCTTTCAGCCCTTCATAGACCACGCGGCCGTAGTTCTTGCCCGAGAGCCCGAGCTTCGGCTTGACGGTCGCGCCGAGCAGCGGACGGCCGTATTTATCGAGCCGTTCGCGCTCGACCACGATTCCGGTCGGCGGCCCCTGGAAGGTCTTGAGGTAAGCCACCGGCATGCGCATGTCTTCCAGCCGCAGCGCTTTCAACGGCTTGAAGCCGAACACATTGCCAATGATCGAGGCCGTCAGGTTCGCGACCGATCCCTCTTCGAAGAGATCGAGCTCATAGGCGATATAAGCAAAGAATTGCGGCTCGTCACTGCTGGACGAGGGCACGGGATCCACGCGATACGCCTTTGCCCGATACATGTCGCACGCCGTAAGGCGGTCGGTCCACACCACGGTCCAGGTCGCCGTCGACGACTCGCCCGCCACCGCAGCCGCCGCTTCCTCGGGCTCGACACCCGCTTGCGGCGTGATCCGGAACAGCGCGATGACGTCGGTATCTTTCGGTACGTAATCCGGCTGCCAGTAACCCATCTCGCGATACTTCATGACGCCCGCCGAATAGCGGGAACGGGGCGCGGCCGCTGGTTGCGGCGTCGCGGATGCCGGCGCGACCGCGGCCTTGGTGAAGTCGTTCATGGCGTTTCCTTAAGGATTGTGAGCGGGATGGACCCGGCGCGTGTGCCGTGAATGCAATGTAGGCGCGACCTGCGGCGAGGGGAATTCACGATTTTCTTCGGCAGGCTTAAGCGATCCGTTAACGTGGGGAACACCCTAAGGTCACAACCAATGGGGACGTGGGACACTTTGCTGCAGAACCGCGACAGTCAAGCGCGCGCCCGGCGCGGCACATTCCGCCGGCAAAATCAGCCCCTACCCGCCGCGATGTTCGGTACGTGCTTCAAACAAGCGGCGCAGCCCCTTTCGCTGCGTAGGCACGCTGTTTGCAAGGACGTACCTGCCGGTACGCGCGTGAAAGCGTCGTCGCGCCGGTTTCCGTTGGTCAACTTGATGGAGACGACTATGCAGTGGACGACCCCGAGCTACACCGATATGCGTTTTGGTTTCGAAATCACGATGTATATCGCAACGCGTTAAAGCGCTGCCGCCGCCGTCGGCCGCAACTACTGACGCGCGGCTTTAGTGGCGCCTGCGTTGACCGTAAGCTTATTTTTTCAGATTCATTTCAAAGTCATAACCGCCGGACCATAGTGCGCTGCGTTGACCAGCGTTCCTCGCCATGATCCACGAGACGATCGTCACGACCGCGGCGCACGATGGCCGGCCTCACATCGCGCCCATGGGCGTGCGTTTCGACGACGGGCTGGCGATTCTCGCGCCGTTTCGTCCCTCGGCGACGCTCGACAACATCATCGCGACGCAGGCGGCCGTCATCAATTTCACGACCGATGCGCGCGTGTTCGCAGGTTGCGTGACCGGATATGCGAACGACTGGCCAACGCTCCCGGCCACTGTCGTCAACAGCGTGCGCCTTGCGGATTCGCTCGCGCACACCGAACTCGAACTCCATTCGCTTCAGGATGACCCGCAGCGCCCGATACTGCGCATGAAGAGCGTGTATCGCGAGACGCATGGGCCATTCGAAGGGTTTAATCGTGCGCAGAACGCAGTTGTGGAAGGTGCGATCCTCGTGAGCCGCCTCTTCATGTTGCCCGCGGAAAAAGTCGACAGCGAGATGGCGTACCTTCAGATTGCCATCGATAAAACCGCCGGCGAGCGCGAACGCGTTGCATGGAACTGGATCACGGCGGCGGTCAAGCGTCATCGCGCGAATGCCCGGACGTCCGGTGAATCGCCGCAACCTGATACAGCGTTGAACACCTCCGCGCCCGAGCGGCGCTGAATCTTCCGGAGTCTGACATGACCGCATTGCTCGCGAGCGTCCGCTCGGCTGAAGAAGCGCTCGACGCGGCACGCGCAGGCGCCGATCTGATCGATTTGAAAGAGCCTGGCGCGGGTGCGCTGGGCGGCGTGGCGATCAATGAAATCACGCTGATCGTGAACCTGCTGCGCGCGCGTTATCCGGTCAAGCCGATCAGTGCAACCATAGGCGACGTGCCCACGGACGCGTCCGACGCCATCACCCGGCAAGTCATCGAAGTGAACACTACGGGCGTGGATTATGTGAAGGTTGGCGTGACCCCCGGAGCGTCCGCGCACCATTGCCTTGCCGTGCTGGCGAGCTTGCCCGCCGCTGTTGTGCCTGTACTGCTCTGCGATGCGGGTATCGATCTGGAACTCATCCGCTTCGCCGCCGGGTTGGGCTTTGCGGGAATCGTCTTCGATACCGCCACGAAGAACGGCCAGAGCATCTTCGACTGCGTGGACGTGGGCACACTCAAGGCTTGTCTGCATGCAGCCAGCGCGCGCGGCGGAATGACAGGACTTGCCGGTTCCATGAACTGGGCGCACTTGCCGATGATTCATGAACTCCGGCCGGACATAGCGGGATTTCGCACCGCGTTATGCAATAACGGCCGCGTGTCCCGGCTCGATCCCGCGCGGGTCGCGCAATGGGCGGAGGCGCTTCATCATCAGGCCGTGGCTCAGCCTCATTAAATCCAAAGACTACGCCACGGGAATATGCAGCAAGCGTTCGCGCATCAACGCGACATCGCCCTTGTTGAACAACTCGACCACGTAGTTCGCGTCCTTCACGTATCGGGCGAAGCCCGCATCGACCACGCCTTTGGCCGATAACGTTTCCATTGGCGTGCCTGCTTCCACCGCGCACGACTTGACCACCATCAGACGCTCGGCGTTGAGCGTGGTCGAAAGCCATGCCGCAAGACTATCCGATGTCGTGTTCCAGTTCGTCATTTCGTCGGGCTTGTCGCGCATCAGGTCGGTGGGAACCCACACCGCCACGCGGCCATCGCGCAATGCACGCCGGATCCGCATTTCGTTCGACGCCAGCACCAGTTCCGGCATCACGCCCTGCATGAGGATTGCGTACTGCGCCATGGCAAGCAAACACATGTTGTGCGCCGCGAGGTCGCCGAACTGCCACTCGCTCTGATACTGGCGAACCGTATCGGCGAAATCTCCGCCGCCGGGAACGATCACGACCCGCCCGCCGCCCACTTCCCAAAGCTGGGTAAGCCATTCGCGCAGCGACGGGTCGTGACTCAGGCTTCCCCCGATCTTCACCACCCACATGACATGTCCCCCGCTTTGAGTTTCACTGCTGTCACCCGCCCTGAAGCGCGACCGTGTTTTCGTCCTGCGCGAGGAGCGCAACTGCCACACTCGGCGCGCACGTCGCGATCCACTCGCGGCGCTCGCGCTCGTTGGCGGGGGTATCGACGAGATCGGAGAAATCGATGAACGCCCGTTTCTCCCGTCGCGCAATTGCCTCGACGAGGAAGCGCCCGCACCCCGCGCCAACCAGCGGCGCACGCTGCAACGAAGGATGCACCGCTATCACATCGCCAAGGTTCGCCATCAGGATTTGCATCTGCCTTTCTCGCCAGCACCCGGCAAAATCACGCCACTCGTTTTCGTTGGCGTCGCGGGCATCGTGTCCTATGGTTCGCGCAATTCGCGCACGGCTCGCGGCTTGCGTCTTCGGTCCGTTGTCGGCACTCGCATGCTGATCGTGCGCCGCCCAGAGTTCGCCCGTCAATCGATAAACATCGGCGGTGGTGGCAAACCACTCATTCATGACGTTGGTCTCTTCGCCGCGAAATCCGATCCGGTGCGCAATACCGCACAAGGGCGTGCGCACCACGCCCTGATAAACAAGCTCGCCGCTCACGAGCCGGGTCGCGTCGTTGCAGCCGCGCGCCGCGACCCGGGCCGCGACGACCGGCACAATATCAGTCGTGGTACTACCTATATCGATCAGAACGGCTTCGTTCATGCGGCGCGCGACCCATTGCGCGGTCGCCAGCCAGTTCGCCGATGCAACCTCGCGCCATTGCCCGCAAGCACCCTGCGCGTTCAGCCAACCGGCCGCGCCCGCGAAAAACCGCGTCTGTGCTCCGAGCCGCCGCACCAATGTATCGGCGAGAACACGCACGCCTTCCTCGCGATCCGCGAAGAGATCGACCATCTCGCCCGTCATGGTGACAACGTGACTTGCATGCGGGTCGCAAGCAAGCGGCCAGCGCTGGAATGCGGAATCGATGACCTGTTCAAGATGCCCGAGTCCTTGCCATAGCGGACATGCCCATTGCGCGATATCGCGCAGCGCCCCCGAACCTGTCGCCACCGATACCTTGACGTGCGCGCCGCCCACGTCCCAGCCGAAGATTTCCGTGCCGGCATTCATGCGCGCACTCCCGCCGCACACGCGACCCCGTGCGCCCTGAGCAGATCGCCCGCGAGATTGCGCCCGAGTTGCGCCGACAAACCCGCATACGCCGCCGTCAGCCGCGGATTGACCTCGATGACAACCGGCCCTCGGTGCGCATGCCAGACGACATCGATGCCAACGAAACCGCGCAACCCCGGTATCGCCGATACAACCCTGCGCGCGAGCGCCTCAAGCTCCACGCCTTGCTTGCTTCGCTTGTCGATCTGGTTGATCTGCACGCCGCTGAACTCGAGCACATGCGCGCTTTTTCCAGGCGCGGCTGCGTCTGGCAGCCCGATCAACTGCCGGTTGATGCTGACGAGTTCGACGTCGTGCGCGCCGCATACGAGCGAGAGGCTAAGCGGCTCGCCGTCGACCCATTGCTGCATCACGGGGTTGCGGCCCGCCGCCGCACGGGCTTTGTATTCAGCGCCAGCGTCTTCAATCCGGTCATAAACGAAAGTGTCGAGCCCGCCTGCGCCATCATCTGGCTTGACCACCCAGCGAGCGGCCGCGCCGGTCTGCGGAACGACCGCATCGAGCTTGAGCGATGCCGTCACGGGTATGCCGTGCGCTTCAAGGCACGCAGCCGTCGCGCTCTTGCTCGATGCCGTCCTGATGGCTTCCTTCGAACATCCCAGCCAGCGCGCCGCGCCTACCGAGTCGTGCAGATGCAGCAAGAGACCATCGCATTCCGGCGCGATAATCCATGCGTGGTCATGCTGGCGCGCCACGCGTGCAACAAAGCCCGGGATCGACTCGCCGGGCATTGCCATGCAGTGCGAACGCGTGGGCGCCACGGTCTCGAAGCGCGAAGTGGCGAAGGTGACCTGCACGCCGCCGAGATCGAGCAGATCCGCGACCAGTGCATCGCGCATGGCGCGTCCTTCGACAATCAGCGCGCCAAGATCGAGCAAGCTGGCCTCGCCGGCCAATGCCGGATCAATGCCGCCGCCAGTGAGATACTCGTAGACGAATAACTTGGTCAAGGTTCCTTCCATGCAAGTGATACCCGTACTCGATCTTCTCGATGGCCACGCGGTGCGCGCCGTGCGCGGCGAGCGGGAACGCTACCGGCCCATCGAGTCCTCGCTGTGCGCATCCAGCGAACCACTGGCTGTCGCGCAGGCACTGCTGGCCGCGAGCGGCGCGCGCACGCTCTACATTGCCGACCTGGGCGCAATCCTCAAGCAGAACGATCACGCCACCCCAATTGCCACACTGCTCGATGCGCTCGACATCGAAATCTGGCTCGATGCGGGCTTTACCGATTTCGCTTCCATGCGTACGCTCTTCGATCGCATTTGCACTGCCTCCTTCCCTCGCGGCAAACTCGTTCCGGTCTTCGGCACCGAGACGCTTGTCAGCACCGATGCACTGCAAGAAGCGCAGGCCGCCGGCTTCGCGCCCGTGCTGTCGCTCGATCATCGCGCGGGCCGGCTCATGACGGACGCTTCGGACCCGGCTGCCGCACATGCCGATACCTCATGGTGGCCGGCGCGCGTGATCGTGATGACGCTCGATCAGGTCGGCGCTTACCAAGGTCCCGACCTCGCCACATTCGAAGCCATACGCGCTCACGCAGGCGAGCGCGAACTGATCGGCGCTGGCGGCATCCGCAACGATTCGGATCTTTCCGCCGCGGCGCAAAGCCGCGCCGTTGCGTGGCTCGTGGCATCGGCTATCCACGACCGGCGAATCGATCTGCGGCACATGTTGCGGCACATATAGCGCCATATGTCGCAGCCCCGATGCGACTACACAATATCCATGCCAACCGGCGATACTGGCGCATGCCTGTAAGTGTTTGGCAAGACTGCCGCAAAGCAGCCAGCAAGGTGACACACTGTTCCAGCAACGCACAACCTGTGTTGCCCGGACAGGGAAGCATCCGTTCCCATCCTGCACTACACGTAAGCCGCGGCCATCCTTGATTGCGGGTTACCTAACCGGCATGGACCTTGCAAACGGGGCTTCATGCCTCTTTCGTCCGCCCCCACGTCGAACACAGGAACGCTGGCCGCCAGGACGCCCGTCACAGCGGGCGTGCGCGATTGGACGTGCCCGTTCTGCCCGCTGCTGTGCGATGACATCACCATCATCGTCCAGGACGACGGCGCACCTGCCACTCCCGGCACCGATTGCCCACGGCTTGCCCACGCACTGACGTGGTTTGCCGGAAGCCCGGCGCCGGCGCCCGCAATCGATAACGTGGACACCGACCTCGACTCGGCGCTCAATCGGGCCGCGGATATCCTGCGCGCCACAAAACGCCCACTCTTCGGCGGCCTTGCCACCGATGTCGCCGGCGCACGCGCCCTCTATCCGCTCGCAGCCGGCTGCGGCGCGATCCTCGACCATCTGCACGGCGATGCGATGGCGGCATCGAACGCGGCATTGCAGGATCGTGGCGCATTCTTCACCACGCTCTCCGAAGTGCGCGCGCGCGCCGATTTGCTGATCGTGTTCTGCAGCACGCCATCGGCGAAATACCCGCGCTTCTATGAGCGCGTGCTTGGCGGCACGGAACAGCCGCGCGAGCTGGTTTTTCTCGGCTGCCCTATCGATCCCGCAGCGCAGAAAACCGGCAATGCGCGCCTGCAAGGCGTCCTTGAAGAAGCCGATCCATTCGATCTTCTTGCCATCTGGTCCGCACTGGCGGAAGGCCGCGGCGCAGCGTCCTTTAGCGACAATCCAGGCATGGCGCAAGCGCTTGCCGTGTTGCTGGAACGCGTGAGCGCGGCACGTTATACGGTCGTGGTCTACGAACCCGCAGCGTTGCCCGGGCCGCACGCGGCGCTGCTGATAGAAGCGCTGCACCGCATCGTGAAGGCGATCAACCGGACAACGCGCGCGGGCGCGCTGGCGCTTGGCGGCGACGATGGCGCGTTGACCGTCAATCAGGCCGTGACGTGGCTGTCGGGCTTTCCGCTGCGCACCCGCGTATCGAAGCCAACGCGTCTTTCCGGCGAAACTTCGCTCGATCACGATGCAACGCGTTATGCAACACGCCGGCTGCTGGAAGCGCGTGAAGTGGATGCCTTGCTGTGGGTATCGAGTTATCAACCCGAGCCCTTGCCTCAAGCACTTTTCAGCGATATCCCGGTCATCGTGCTGGGGCATCCCGCGCTGCGAACGATGCTCGGCAAGCGAGGCGCTTCCACCGTTTTTATTCCTGTCGCCACGCCCGCGATCGACAGCGCCGGTCATGTTTTTCGTATCGACGGTTCCGTGGTTGCGTCGCTCGCGGCCACGCGGGCGAGCACACTGCCAACGCTCGCCGACATTGTCGAACGTCTGCACGGCGCACTCGCCAGCACACCAGCCGCGAGGAGCCAGCCATGAGCCTGACGCGGCTTAAAGGCGGCACGCTCTACGATCCGGCAAACGGCGTCAATGGCGAACGCCGCGACCTGTATATGCGCGACGGCCGCATTGTCGCCGAAGAACCCAATGCATCCATCGCGCACGACTTCGATGCGCACGGCATGGTTGTGATGGCGGGCGGTATCGACCTGCATTCGCATATTGGCGGCGGCAAGACCAATCTCTCGCGCCTGCTGCTGCCGGAAGATCATCGCAACACGAGCGCCGCCGATGAACCGGTGAGCGCCGACGGCCGTTATCTGAAGCTGCCTTCGTGCGGCGTCTGCACACCCGGCACGCTCGCCACCGGCTACCGTTACGCGGAGATGGGATACACCGCCGCGTTCGAGCCCGCCATGATGCCCTCCAACGCGCGCCATACGCATCTGGAAATGGGCGACACGCCGATCATCGATCACGGCGCATACGTCATGCTCGGCAACGACGAACTGTTCCTGCAACTGCTCGCCGGACAGGACAACTATGAGCGCTTGCGCGACTACGTTGGCTGGACGCTGCATGCTAGCAAGGCGCTCGGCGTGAAGGTGGTCAATCCCGGCGGCATCTCGGCGTTCAAGTTCAACCAGCGCTCGTTGAACGTGGACGAACCGCACATTCATTACGGCATCACGCCGCGCGACGTGCTGCATACCTTGACCCGCGCACTGAACGAATTGCGCGTGCCGCATCCGCTTCACGTGCATGCGAGCAATCTCGGCGTGCCGGGCAATATCGATTCGACAATCGCAACCATGGACGCCGCCGGCGGCTTGCCAATCCATCTGACGCACATCCAGTTTCACAGCTATGGCGTGGAGGGTCCGCGCAAGTTTTCATCGGGCGCATTGGCGATTGCGGACGCTGTGAACGCACGGCCGAATGTGTCCATCGATGTCGGGCAGATCATTTTCGGGCAGACCGTCACCGCTTCCGGCGACACCATGATGCAGTTCAGAAACGCGCCGCTCGGCAACCCGAAGAAGTGGATAGCCGGCGACATTGAATGCGACGCGGGCTGCGGCGTCGTGCCATTCAAATATCGCGAGCAGAGTTATGTGAACGCGTTGCAATGGATCATCGGACTGGAGATCTTCCTGCTGGTCGAAGATCCCTGGCGCGTGTCGATGACAACCGATCACCCCAACGGCGGCCCATTCACGAGCTACCCGCATTTGATCCGCCTGCTGATGGACAAAGGCTTTCGCGACGAACAACTCGCGACGCTCAATCCCGAAGCGCAGGTTGCAAGCACCTTGCCGGAGTTGAAACGCGAGTTCTCGCTCTACGACATTGCGATCATCACGCGCGCCGGGCCGGCACGTTTGCTCGGGCTCCGGGATCGGGGCCATCTCGGCGTGGGCGCGGCGGCGGATATCGCGGTGTATCGCGAGGAAGCAGACAAGGAGCGCATGTTCACGTCGCCGGCGTATGTGTTCAAGGACGGTCAACTGGTCGCGCGCGACGGCACGCTCGTTGCCACGCCAACGGGCGGAATCCATTATTTATCGCCGGAATTCGATTCCGGCATCGAGAAGACCTTGAAAGCTTACGCCGCCGGAAATCTCGTGGGCAATCCAGCGCACGCCGCGATCAGCGACGACGAAATCTGCGCGTGCTGCCGCGGCGGCCGACTGCTTCCCGTCGCGTGCCTGAGCGGGACCTGACAGGTGGCCGCCATGCAGATCAACGACACCGTCATAGACGACACCTTTGCCGAAGCCTTCCCAATGAAGGCGACGCGTCTCGTCATCACGGCGCACACGCCGGCCTGGGCGCAGCACGCGGCGCAATCGCTCACGGGATTCGCAACCTCGGTGATCGGCTGCGGCTGCGAAGCGGGCATCGAGAGGGTGCTGACGGCGGATGAAACACCCGACGGACGGCCTGGAATCGCGGTTCTGATGTTCGCGGTATCGACGAAAGAACTGGCGAAGCAAGTCGAGCGGCGCGTCGGGCAATGCGTGCTGACCTGCCCGACGACCGCCGTCTATAGCGGCATCGATCCCGCCACGAGCCGAGCGCCGCTCTCGGACAACGCCCCCATTGGCCGCAGCCTGCGTTTTTTCGGCGACGGCTGGCAGATCTCGAAGATGATCGGCGAGACGCGGTATTGGCGCGTGCCGGTCATGGACGGCGAGTTTGTCTGCCAGGAAAGCGCGGTCACGGTGAAGGCGGTTGGCGGCGGCAACCTGCTGTTCCTCGCCCGCGATACGGACAGCGCGTTGCACGTCGCCGAAACCGCGGTGGCCGCCATGCGCCGCCTGCCGAACGTGATCGCACCCTTTCCGGGCGGCGTGGTGCGCTCGGGTTCGAAAGTAGGCTCGAAATATGCTGCAGTGCCTGCGTCGACCAATGACGCGTTTTGTCCCACGCTGATCGGCTTGTCCAGAAAAAGCGAGCTTGACGCCGACGTGGGCTGCGTGCTGGAAATCGTGATCGACGGCCTGACCGACAGCGACGTAGGCGCTGCGATGACCGCGGGTATCGCGGCGGCTGTGGAACTGGGCCGCGCGGCGGGCGTGTTGCGGATATCGGCGGGAAATTACGGCGGGAAGCTGGGGCCCTATCACTTCCACCTGCATCGGCTTGCAGCGGACGTGACCGGGAGGCGCGCATGACCACGACCACGCTGCGTGTCAGGAATGCGCCCGGATTTCGCGTCAACGCAGACCGGTTATTGCCTGCGGCGCTTGCCGCTTTATCGCTGGATGAGGTCGCGCGGCTCGCGTTGCCAGCGGGCAATGAGACCTGTTCCGTCGGCGATATCTTCGACGTCTCGCGCGCGGAAAGCGCAAACGCGGCGGCGCTTGTCATGGAAGGCGACGCGCGCTGGCTCGACCGGCTGGGCGCGAAGATGACGCAGGGATGCATTGATGTCCACGGCGCTGCCGGCGATTACGCGGGCTTTCAAATGGCGGGCGGCGCATTGCGAATCGACGGCGACGCGGGACATTTCACCGGCTGCCAGATGCAGGGCGGCCGCCTCACGCTCAGCGGCAACGCTGGCGACTTTACGGCGGGCGCGTTACCGGGCGACATGGAAGGCATGACCGGCGGCACGCTGACCATTCATGGCAACACCGGCGCGCGCCTGGGCGACCGCATGCGCCGAGGCCTCGTGCTGGTGGGCGGCAACGCCGGCGACTGCGCGGCGTCGCGGCTCGTTGCCGGAACGATCGGCATAGCGGGGACCACCGGCGCCAACCTGGGTTACGGCATGCGGCGCGGCACGTTGCTGCTGGCCCGGACGCCCGCCCGGATACCCCCGACATTCGCCGAAGGCGGCCGGGGCTTCGACGTGTTCTGGCGCCTTCTGACGCGTTCGCTCGCGGGTGAACTGACGCTGTTCGCGAACTTGAGGGCCGACGCGCTGCCGCGTCGCTACGCGGGCGATCTTGCGGTCGACGGACGCGGAGAAGTGCTGATCGTCGGATCGTGACATTCGGCGTAATGTAAGTCGAGGTAACCCGAGCGAAAGGAGACGCCCATGAACACTGCGAATCCGCACGCGGCAACGCTTGAAGCAAGCGCCGCCGCGCAACGCTACACTCATACGCAGATCGTCCTGCACTGGCTCATTGCGCTTACGATCATCGCAATGCTCGGCATCGGTCTCTACATGGTCGGATTGCCCAAGGGCCTTCCTTTCAAGTCGAACCTTATCAACTTCCACAAGTCGCTCGGAATGACCGTTTTCCTGCTTGTGCTGATTCGCATCGTGGTACGTCTGGTCAAAGGTCGGCCGCCGCTTCCGCCGATGCAAGCGTGGCAACGCGCCGCCGCGGGCATGACGCAGGGTCTTTTATACGTCGCCATGATCGGGATGCCCTTGACCGGCTATCTCGGTTCGTCGTTCAACAAGTTCGGCACGCGCTTCTGGGGCATTGCATTGCCGATGTGGGGCTGGGACGATCCCGGCTTGCGAAAAATCTTCTTCACCATTCATGAAGTCTGCGCATGGGTGCTGATCGCACTGATCGCGCTGCATGTGGCGGGCGCGCTGAAACATCAGTTGATCGATCGCGACGGACTGATGTCGAGAATGCTGCCATGAGTTTTTTTATCGAGGAACGCGGTTAATGAAGATCAAGGTGCTGGGTTCATCGGCGGGTGGCGGATTTCCGCAGTGGAATTGCAACTGCCGCAATTGCGACGGAGTGCGTAACGGCAGCGTTGATGCGAAGCGGCGCACGCAGTCGTCGATCATTGTCAGCGCGACGGGCGAGGACTGGCTCCTCGTGAACGCATCGCCTGACTTGCTCGCGCAGATCGCGGCGAATCCGGAGTTGCAGCCCGCGCGCCGCAAACGCGACAGCGGGATTGCGGCGGTCATCGCCATCGACGCGCAAATCGATCACGTCACGGGCCTGCTGATGCTCCGTGAACGCGATACACCGTTGCCGCTTTACGTGACCGACGCCGTGCTGCAAGACTTGAGTACGGGCTTGCCGATAGTGCCGATACTCGCGCATTACTGCGGCGTTGAAAGGCATGCAATCCCGCTCGACGGATCGCCGTTCGACATTCCCGCATTGCCAGGCATACGCATCGAGGCGCTGCCGCTATCGAGCAAGGCGCCGCCCTACTCGCCGCATCGCGCAGCGCCGGAACGCGGCGACAACATCGGCCTCACGTTTACAAACGAAGCCACGGGCAAGCGGGCGTTCTATGCGCCCGGCCTTGGCGCGCTCGAGCCGCACGTGCTCGAGGCAATGAACGGTGCGGACCTTTTGCTGGTCGACGGCACGCTCTGGACGCCGGATGAAATGATCGAACTCGGCCTGTCGAAAAAGACCGCGGCCGACATGGGCCACCTCGCGCAAACAGGCCCGGGAGGAATGATCGACGTGCTCGATTCCATCGAACGCGCAGGTGTGCGAAAGGTGCTCATTCATATCAACAATACGAATCCCATCCTGATTGAAGACGGCCCTGAGCGGCGGCGGCTCGCGGAACACGGCATAGAAGTCGCCTTCGACGGCATGGCATTCGATCTCTGAATATGCGCTAACGGATTACAGGAGAAACATGTGA
The DNA here is from genome assembly GCF_001544455.2 of Caballeronia sordidicola. Taxonomy (GTDB): domain Bacteria; phylum Pseudomonadota; class Gammaproteobacteria; order Burkholderiales; family Burkholderiaceae; genus Caballeronia; species Caballeronia sordidicola. Next base: position 194,181 of record NZ_FCOC02000003.1, on the reverse strand, counting down.
ACGGACCGACTCAAGCAGTAACGAATCAGGCAGCAACCCGGAATTCAGGCGCGACCGCCTGGACCCGCGAAGAATTCGAAGCCCAGCTTCGCGCGAAGGGCGCGGCGTACCATATCCATCATCCGTTCAACGTGAAAATGAACGCAGGCGGTTGCTCGCGCGAGCAGATTCGCGGCTGGGTCGCGAACCGCTTTTACTATCAGATCAACATTCCGCTGAAGGACGCGGCGGTCATGTCGAACTGTCCTGATCGCGAAACACGGCGGCGCTGGGTACTGCGCATTCTCGATCACGACGGCTACGGCGACGACGAGGGCGGCATAGAAACATGGGCGCGGCTGGGCGATGCAGTCGGCCTCACGCGCGATGAACTCTGGTCGCTGGAACACGTCGCGCCGGGCGTGAAATTCGCCGTCGATGCCTACGTCAACTTTGCCCGGCGCGCGCCGTGGCAAGAGGCCGTGTGTTCTTCGCTTACGGAAATTTTCGCGCCGCAGATCCACAAGGACAGGCTCGCGACATGGCCGACGTTTTATCCGTGGATAGAAGCCGATGGCCTCACGTACTTCCGCTCGCGCATCTCGCTGGCGCAGCGCGACGTCGAACACGGCCTGCAAGTCACGCTCGATTACTTCAAGACGCGCGAGCAGCAGGAACGCGCGCTCGACATTTTGCAATTCAAACTCGACATCTTGTGGTCGATGCTCGACGCAATCGAAAAGGCCTTTCCGCAATGACAACGCCCACGTCCACGCAGAACCTCAAGCTCAAGGGCATCTTCCGGCTGCAATGGGAGCCCGCCCAGGACGCGCACGTGCTGCTTTATCCCGAAGGCATGGTGAAGCTCAATCAAAGCGCCGGCGAAATCCTGAAGCGTTGCGATGGCACGCGCGATATTGACGCGTTGATCGCCGACCTGCAGCAGGCCTTCAATGCGCAGGACATTGGCGGTGAAGTGCGTCTGTTCATAGCCGAAGCCGAACGGCGCGGATGGCTGGAGGAAGCGTCATGACCGCCCGCGATCAAGGCGTGATCGCTCCGCCACTGTGGCTGCTCGCAGAGCTTACCTACCGGTGCCCGCTGCATTGCGCGTTCTGCTACAACCCGGTCAACTATACGGACCACAGCAGCGAACTCACCACGGAGCAATGGATAGGCGTGCTGCGCGAAGCGCGCGCGCTGGGCGCGGCGCAACTGGGATTCTCGGGCGGCGAACCCTTGTTGCGCGATGACCTTGAAGTGCTGGTTCGCGAAGGACGGCAACTCGGTTTTTATACCAACCTGATTACGTCGGGCATCGGTTTGACGGACAAGCGGCTCGACGCGTTGAAGGACGCCGGACTCGATCACATCCAGTTGTCGTTCCAGGATTCAACGCAGGAACTCAACGACTTTCTCAGCAGCACCCGCACGTTCGACCTGAAAAACCGCGTCGCCAAGTCGATCAAGGCGCATGGCTTCCCAATGGTCCTGAACTGCGTGCTGCATCGATACAACCTGCCGCACGTAGACAAGATCATCGACATGGCGCTTGCAATGGGCGCGGAATATCTCGAACTCGCGAACACGCAGTATTACGGTTGGGCGCATGCGAACCGCGCGCAACTCATGCCGACCGCCGGGCAGTTGAGGGAGGCCGAGGCGGTGGTCGAGCGGTATAGAGAGAAGATCGGGCATCGCTGCAAGATCTACTTTGTGGTGCCCGACTACTTCGAGACACGGCCCAAGAAATGCATGAACGGCTGGGGTTCCGTGTTCCTTGGCGTGGCGCCCGATGGCGCGGCGCTCCCTTGCCACACCGCGCGCTCGCTTCCGGGCCTGAGCTTTCCCAACGTCAAGGACACGTCAGTGCGCGACATCTGGTACGAGAGCGACGCGTTCAACCGATTTCGCGGCTTCGACTGGATGAAGGAGCCATGCCGCAGTTGCGAAGAAAAAACCATCGATGCAGGCGGTTGCCGCTGCCAGGCGTATTTGCTGACGGGCGACCCGGCCAACGCCGACCCTGTCTGCGATAAATCGCCCCATCACGAGACCGTGATCAACGTGGTTAAAAGAGCAGCAGGCGCGGCGGTACAGCGCGAGCCTGAAGAGCATCCGATTGTGTTTCGCAACGACACCAATTCACGCCGGCTGGCGGCATTGAAAACGCGCGGGGAGCCGGACCATCACAATGTCGCCGATCTTGCGGGAGCGCGCAAATGACCATCGCGGATATCAGTGTTCTTCTCGTCGATGACCACGCTGTTGTGCGCGAGGGGTATCGGCGCCTGCTGGAACTCAGCCCGGACATCAGCGTGGCAGGCGAAGCCGCCGATGCTGCCCAGGCCTACCAGCGCTTCTGTACGTTGAAACCCGACGTTGTGGTCATGGACCTTGCGCTGCCGGGCGCAAGCGGCATTGAAGCGATGCGGCGCATGCTCGCGCGCGAACCCGACGCCCACGTGCTGATCTTCAGCGTGCATGAGGAAACAATCTTCGTCCGGCGCGCGCTCGACGCGGGCGCGCGCGGCTATGTGACCAAGGCAAGCGCCCCCGACGTACTGGTGGAAGGCGTGCGCGCCGTCGCGGGCCGCGCCCGTTATCTGAGCCCCGACATCTCGCAGGCGCTCGCGCTGCGCGCCACTTTCCAGGACGGGCCGCCGGGACGCCAGTTATCGGCGCGCGAGTTCGAAGTGCTGCGGCTGCTGGTACAAGGCTATACGCTGCCGAGCATCGCGGAACGGCTGGGCTTGAGCCAGAAGACCGTGGCCAATCATCAGTCAGTGATCCGGCAAAAATTCGGCGCGGACAATGGCGTGCAACTCGCGCAGATGGCGAATCGCCTCGGCCTTCATTTCTCCGATTTCGCCAGTTCCGCAAGCGCGCTTGGATCCGTGGGATCAGGCAACCCGGCCTGAACCGGCACGCGCGCGCAAAACAGGAACCCGCCGTCCGGCTGGCTCGCAACATGGAATTCGCCGCCCAGCGCCTCGACACGCTCACGCATGCCAATCAGGCCCAGGCCCGCGCGTGGTTTTGTCAGATCGACACCCGGACCGTCGTCGGTCATGGTCACGACAATTTCACCGCGACTCGCGCGCGTGTTGTTCGTATTGTCTGAAGTCCGAACCAGATAGATTTCCACGCGCGAGTTCTGCGCGAACTTCGACACGTTCGTCAGTCCCTCCTGCACCAGCCTGTACAGCGTGATGTTCACCACATCCGCGAGATTGGAAAAGTCGCCGTCCACGGTCAGCGTAAACGACGCCTGCGGCAAGCGCTCGCGCCAGCTTTCCACGCAATGTTCGAGCGCGCTCGGCAAGCCGAATTCATCGAGACCGATCGGGCGCAAGCGCCGGATCATCCCGCCAATCTGCCTGTACACGGTGCTCGCGCTTTGCATGACCGCAAGCGCGAGCCTATGAACCTCGGGTTCACTCCTCGCCTGATCGTGCGCCGATAAATCCCGGATACGTCCCGCGTCCAGCGCGATGGCGTTGAGATACTGGCCGAGTTCATCGTGCAGTTCGCGCGCGAGGTGACGACGCTCGTTTTCCTGCGCGCCGATGCTCTCGCTTGCAAGCCGCCGGTTTTCCGCAAGCAGGCTCGCGGCCTTCGCTTCAAGCGCGCGGCGATGCAGCAATTCACGCTGCGACTCGCGGTATCGCCGCCATGCAAACCACGCGAGCCCGGTTGCCAGGACAACAAGCGTGGGCGGAATTTCATCGAGTTGAAAACGCTCGAAGCGGCGCGTCAGGGAATACGTCAACTCGCCGGCTTCGAAGCGCATGCATACCAGCGCCGCCAGCACCGTGAGCGCGAGCACGCAGACAAGATCGCGCCACGCCGTGGAACGGGACGAGCGCGCGCTGGCAACAAAGGCCGGGGAATCAGCTTGGGGTTCGGGTCGCATGGCGCTCTCATTCTACTCAGCGCGCGCGTTCGCGTCGCGTCCGCAAAACAAGGGCAGGGAAAGCTTCCTCGTGTAATCGGGAGGTCTTCCCGACCGCACCGCACGCGTCTTGTGGGACGCTTTCAGTACTGCAATAAAGAAGCAAACCGATAACGATAAACGGCAGGAGACAACCATGACCAAGCTTCCCTTCAGGCGGCGCCACGCGCTGCGTGTGTACTTCGGCGGCGCGCTGGCCGGCTTGAGCGTCACAAGCTGGGCGCAGGAAGCGGCCGCGCCCGCTTCAGATGCCGCGGTGACGCAACTCGCGCCGATCATCGTGATCGGGACAACACCGCTGCTGGGTATCGGCACGCCGCTGGAACACGTGCCAGCCAACGTGCAGACTATTCGCGGACGCGATATCGACCAGCAGCATCGCGCCACGCTCACGGACTACTTCGCGAGCAACCTCACGAGCGTCGATATCAACGAGGCGCAAGGCAACCCATCCCAAGTCGATATCAACTACCGCGGCTTTACGGCCTCGCCGCTGCTTGGCACGCCGCAAGGGTTATCGGTTTTCCTCGACGGCGTGCGCGTGAACGAGCCCTTCGGCGATGTCGTCAACTGGGACCTGATACCGCAAGCGGCCATCAACACAATCCAGTTGATCCCCGGTTCCAATCCGACCTTCGGCCTGAACACGCTCGGCGGCGCGCTCGCCATCACGACAAAAAACGGCCGCAGCAACCCGGGCGGCGAAGCGGAAATCTCGGCGGGATCATGGGGACGAAAAACAGCGCAGATCCAGCAAGGCGGTGTGATTGGCAGCAACCTCGATTATTACTTCACCGCCAACACGACCAACGACGACGGCTGGGCCGACCACAACTCAAGCCGCCTTCGCCAGGCGTTCGGCAAGCTGCGCTACACCGACGCCAATACCACGCTTTCCCTTTCCATGGGCGGCGCGGACAACACCTTGCAAGGCTCGCAGACCATCCCGCGCTCGTTCCTCGACAACCGCAAGCAGGCCTATACATTTCCGGACCAGAACCACAATAGCGTCGGCTACCTGACCTTCTCCGGCGAGCATTACTTCTCGCCCAACCTGGAACTGAGCGGCAACGTGTACTACCGGCATTATCGGAACACGAATGTCAGCAGCAACGTGAACGACGACTTCGGCACGGTCGAAGACGACGGCGACATCAACACACTGCAGGCGACCAACGATCAATCCGTGATCGTCACCGACAGCTACGGTGCAAGCCTGCAGATGACCTTGCTCGGCAAGCTCGCTGGCTACGACAACCAGTTCGTCGCGGGCGTGGCGGCGGACTTCGCCAACTCGCATTTCACACAGTCGTCGCAGGACGCCTTTTTCACGGATTCGCGCGCAACGATTGGCATTGGCGGATTCGAGCCTCAGACCGACGCCGCCACGCGCAACGCAAACTATGGCGTCTACTTCGAGAACACATTGTCGATCACGCAGCAGTGGTCGCTGACGCTGGCGGGGCGTTACAACTGGTCGAAGTCCGTGGTCGGCGACGAAAGCGGCGTGCAGCCCCTGCTCGACGGCAACCATACGTTCTCGCGCTTCAATCCGGCGGTCGGCGTCAACTGGAATCCGACATCGACCTTCACTGCCTACGCCACATACAACGAAGGCATGCGCTCGCCGACGGCCATCGAACTCGCTTGCGCCGATCCCGCTTCGCCATGCTCGTTGCCCAACGACTTCATTGCGGACCCGACGCTGCAGCCAGTGATATCGAAGACATTTGAAATTGGCGCGCGCGGGCAGCTTGGACGCGCGACCACGTGGAGCGCCGCCATCTACCGGACCACGCTCGACAACGACATCCAGTTTGTCAGCAGCAACGGCGCGGCAAGCACGCTCGGTTTTTTCCAGAACGTGGGAAAGACCCAGCGCCAAGGCTTCGAACTTGCAGGGCGCACGCAGTACGGGCCGGTCGGCGTGAGCGCGAGCTACAGCTACGTGGACGCCACGTATCGCTCGACCTGGACCGAAAGCAGCGGCAGCAATTCCAGCGCGGACGACGACGGCAACATCACCGTGCACAAGGGCGACCGCATTCCAGGCATTCCGCAGAATACGGTGAAGCTGCGGCTCGATTACGCGGCTACGCCGAAGTGGAACGTGGGCAGCAACCTGACCTACAGGGGCAGCATTTTTGCGCGCGGCGACGAGGACAATCAGGACGCGAACGGAAAGATCGCGGGCTATTTCCTGATCGACCTGGACACGACCTACAACGTGACGAAGCAGCTTCAGGTGTTCGCGAGCGTAACGAACCTGCTCAACAAGCACTATGCAAGCTTCGCCATCCTTGGGCAGAATTTCTTCAATGGACCGAACCATACCTTCGATGGCGCCAACCCGGTCAACGAACAATTCCTGGGGATCGGTGCGCCGCGTGGCGCGTGGGTTGGATTGCGGTATGCGTGGAAATAAGCCTTGAGAGAGAGCGGGTTCTTTTGAAAAGAACCCGCTTGCGCCCGCGTTATTCAATCGATCCCGCGCTGCGCGGATACGTGACGATGCCCCAGGGCAACGACAATCCTTCGATCTGTTTGACGGTCTGATAGCTGGTGGCATCCAGCACGTACACCGCATTCGAACGACCGCATGCAAGCAGGACCTTCGACCCGTCCGGTGTGAAGCTGAAGTGCCAGCAGCGCTGGCCAACGGGGATATCGCTGATGTGGCCGTAAGTGCCGGAATCGAACACCTGAAGCGTCTTGCCGCGCGCCGCCGCCACCAGTAACCGCTTGCCCGATGGATCGAACGCGACGCCGTAAGGGCCCATTTTTGTATCGACGGTCTTGACCGGCTGGAGGCTATGCGCGTCGAGCACCACGAACTTGTTGGTGTTTTCAAGCGTCACCACATACTGCCGGCCGTCCGGCGAACGCTTGATGCCGCGCGGCCGCGAGCCATGATCGAGCTTGATGCTGCGCAGCGGCTTGCCCGTGCCCACGTGATAGACCGACACCGTGTCGTCACCCTCATTGGTGACCAGCAACTCCTTGCCGTCGGCGGAAAATTCGACGCCTTCCGTTTCATGGCCGCTCTTCACCGAACGTACGACCCGCAGCGTCTTCAAGTCGACAATCGCGATCTCGGCGGGCGGGCTGTTTGCGTCGTCATCGTCCTTGCTTGCGTCCTTATTTTCAACCTTGCCGCCGCCCGATGCACCCGCCGCCTGCGGCGGCCCGCCGTCCTCGCCGGGTTCGTACGTCACATATGCATACCCGCGATACACCCGCACGAACTCCGGATTCTGGCCAATCTTCGCGCGGCGCACGACCTTGCCGGTCGCGGTATCGATTTCGGAAAGATCGGCCGTCTTCTTGTTGGCGACCAGCAGGTGCTTGCCGTCGTCGGTGAGGCTCAGGCCGCGCGGGCCATCGTCGCCCACGGCGAAGGTTCTGGCGAGCGTCATCTGGTCCAGGTCAATAACCCCCACGCCCATGGTCTCGCTCGTCACATAAGCGACCGGCGCCGCAGCCAGCGCGAACCCCGCGCTCAACGTTGTCACCGATGCAAGCGCCAGATACGCCGCTGCTTTCTTCAATTGCATGATCGTCTCCGCTTGTTTTTATTGGTTCGCCGCCTGACCCGGCACTGCGCGCCCGCATTCGCAATGCCATTGGCGACATGGTCAACTTAGCCCATCGCGCGGCCGCTTGACAATGGATGGAGGCGGGAGAATTTCCCGAAAGCGGTTTATCGGACTGCTTCCGCGTCTTCAGCGAGACGATCGACCAGTCCCTTCATGCCGCGGCTCCACGACAAATCCGTATTGCCGCGTATATCGACAGAGCGCTGGAATAGCGCGTGGCCGGTTGCCACGTCTTCCACGCGCAGATTGATATTGATGATCAGGTTGCTGACTTTCTGCACCCAGCACACGCCGACGCGCTCCACGTTAAGCGTGCGTCCTATCTGCAGTTCGCAGCCATTGCATGCGTTCAAGTCCTGCCCGCGCGCAAACTGGGCGATCATGGCGCTTGCCGCGGCGTTATTGGCTACGCGAAAAAGCTGGCGCTCGCTCAACTGCGTGCGCAAGTCCTTGCTGACGAGTTCCAGGCGCGCTTGCTGCGTGCGGTTGGTATCGGCGTCGTTATAGGACGCGTTGTCGTCGATCAGCGTGCAATCCATCACCGCGATAGACCGCTGCGCCACCGCTGCCTGCGAGAACACAGCCACGGAAATGACACACAGTGCTACACGATAAAATCCTCTTCGCAACTGCGGCATGATTGCAGGCCTCCATGTGCCGGCGCGGCGGACGCCGTGATCCAGGCATGCAAATAACACGCCCGCCACGCGCTTCTTGACGGAGTACCGCAACCTCTCGATTTCCACATCGACCGGTAAAACTTCGGAACCCTTATCAAATTCGACAAGGCCATCATCACAAATGGCTGGCGCCCGAGGCTGCGCTCGAAGCGCGCGCACCGCTCATAAGCATCAAACCATATACCCCAGATGCTCGGCCAGAATCACCGAGCCGATCGCAACCAGGATCAGACCGCCCGCCACTTCCGCGCGCTGTCCGACCGCGCGGCCCAGAAAGCGTCCCACCATCACGCCAATGGTCACCATGATCAGTGTCGCTAGTCCAATGGTCGCGGCAGTCGAAAAAATATTTACATCGATAAAAGCCAGCCCCGCGCCCACCGCCATGGCGTCGATACTGGTCGCCAAGCCTGTCGCGGCCAGCAGCCAGAAACTGTGGCGCACGGGCTTCTCGGCCTCCGGCGTGGGCGAGCTGAATCCCGAGCGGATCATGCGAAGTCCGAGCACGAGCAGCAGGCCGAAGGCAATCCAGTGGTCCCACGAAGTGACATAAGGCGCGGCAGCCTTGCCAAGCGCCCAGCCAACGAGCGGCGTGATCGCTTCAATGACGCCGAAGATGAGGCCCGTGCGCAGCGCCTCGCGCATGCGCGGACGCTGCAGCGTTGCGCCCTTGCCCACGGCGGCGGCGAAGGCGTCCGTCGACATGGCGAAGGCGAGCAGGAGAGTGGAAGCGATATTCATGAGGGAAGATAATCATTCTGGCCGGGACAGGAACATGCGATGCTGCGCCGAGCCCGACCGGTCCCGGCGTTGCATCGATGGTCTTGCCAACCAGAATTCGGACTGGTTGCTCATGCCATGGTTCGATTGAACCAAGCGTGTTGACATGAGCGCTTCCAATGACTGGAAGCCGGCTACTCCCCAAAGACCGGCAAAGGCTACCACGTTAGAAATGATTTTGTAATCTTGGATGAGCTTTTCGGGCACGTTTTCTCGCACCCAGCCGATGGGACTCGCCTTATTGATCGACTGGGCAATTCGTAAGCTTCAGGCCGATACAATGCGGGCAGCACACCAGATTGGCGCCTTGACCCAACACTGCCGCGCGATGCCAAATCAGATTTCCATGCCGCCGCCCGATGCCTCCCGGTCGCCCATGTCACAACGCAGCGGAAAAATCCTTGCGCGACCGTCAAGGCGTTCGCCATGAGAAACCGCCTGTCGCCTGGTTCAAGCGTGCGAAAGCGCCGTGGCCGATACAGATGGACAGCGCTTGGCATGGCAACCTCGCTGTCGCGCTATCCGCTCCTGGCGGGTCTTGCCGGCACCGCGGTCGCTGTACTGATGGCCAGCTTGTCCATTGCGACGCTGTATCAGGGCCGCGAAGAGGCGCTCAGCCACGCGCGCGAGACATCGGAGAATCTGGTGTCAATCATTGGGGGCGATATTGCCCGGAATGTCGAAATCTATGATCTCTCACTGCGCGCGATAGTCGACGGCGCGCGCGACCCCTCCGTCATGGCGCTGGCGCCCGATCTGCGGCGCAGGATCCTTTTCGACCGCGCGACCACGGCGGCCTACATAGGCGGCGGCTACGTCATCGACGCGAACGGGCGGGTGATCGTGAAAGGCAACAACGCGGCGGCGCCACCGGAAACCTTCGCCGAGCGCGAATACTTCCGCGCGCACCAGCACAACCCATCGGTTGGATTGTTTTTCTCCCATCCTTACCTGACGTATGCGCACGGCATGGCGATCGGCATGAGCCGGCGCATCGACATGTCCGACGGCTCGTTTGGCGGCATTGCGCTGCTGACCGTGAACGTCGCGTATTTCCGCTCGCTCGTGAACAAGGTCGACGTCGGCCCGCAAGGATCGATCTTCATCGTCCAGAACGATGGCGCAATGGTCGTGCGCAAACCCTTCGTGGACGACGATATCAACCGCAACGTCGCCGGTTCCGCCACGTTCGGGCGCATGACGAGCGCGAGCTCGGGTTCGTATGTGGCCAAATCGCCGGTCGACGGCGTGGTGCGCATCTACACCTTCGCGCGCGTGACGGGTACGCCGTTCATTGTGGGCGTGGCGCCTGCGCAGGACGACGTGCTGGCCACGTGGCGCGCGCGCAGCACGGTCGTTGGCGTGCTGACGCTGCTGTTCGGACTGAGTTTCATCGCGTTGTCGTGGCTTTTGGCGCTTTCGCTTCGGGAACGGGCGCGGGCGCAGGAAGAACTCGTACGGCTCGCGGGCACCGACGCGCTGACCGGCCTGCCGAACCGGCGCGCCTTCGACGAACGCATGGACGAGGAATGGCGGCGCGCTCGGCGCAGCAACGCGGCGGTGTCGGTCTTGTTTATCGACGTGGATTACTTCAAGGCCTACAACGACAACTACGGCCACGCACTCGGCGACGACGCGCTGGCGGCGGTCGCGGAATGCATCGCGCTGGCGGTGCGGCGTCCCGGCGACATTCCGGCGCGCTATGGCGGCGAGGAATTCGTCGTCCTCCTTCCCGATACCCGGATGGATGGCGCGCTTCATATTGCCGAGACCATCCGAGCCGGCATCAAGACCCGTTCGATCGCCCACCGGGGCAGCCTGATCGGGCGCCTGACGGTCAGTATTGGCTGCGCCAGCGCCGCGCCACCGGGCCTGGGCGGTGCATATGGGCTATTGAGCGCCGCCGACCAGCAACTCTACGAAGCCAAGGCTGCGGGCCGCGACTGCGTGCGTCCCATGGCGCTGCAGGACATCGAAGTCACGCAGTCCTGAGCCAGGCTAGCGATCCGGTTCATCAGCGTAATGGGCCATTTCAACCAAGCGCATGATTTGCAAGGATTTTTTCCATCGGTATAATGCGACCTTCTCTTCGATGGCCCCATTCATGAGCCGACTACTCTTCTTGCTGACGCTGACGTTCGGTCTGTCGCTAGGCGCGATGCAAGGCGCCGCGGCTCAGGAGCGCGCCACCGAAATGGCTGCTACGGCCCCCGCCGCCGTTGAAAATCTCTCCGCAAGCGAAGCCGAAGCCGACCTTCAGGCGAGGCATCAGGTGTCACGCCTGATCTCGCAGAAATTCGGTGTTGCACGCGCGAAGGCCGAGCAGATCTCGGCGGCGGTCATGTCGGCGGCATCGAAATACTCCCTTCCTCCGGCGCTGCTGCTCGCGATCATCTCGATCGAATCCCGTTTCAAGGAAAACGCCCGCGGCGCAAACGGCGCAACCGGACTGATGCAGGTCGTGCCGTCGGCGCACAAGAAACTGGTGCGCAATATCGACCTGACCGAAGCCGATGCCAACATAGAAGCCGGCTCCGCGATTCTTCACGGTTACGTGCAATCCGCACGTGGCGACGTGGGCGCGGCGCTGAAAAGCTACGGCGGATCGAAAGCGTACGCCGAGAAAGTCAGCCTTCAGGTCCAGAAATTCTCGACGCAATTCGAGCCCAGCGAATTTTTCTCGGCATCTCCGCCACGCTGACGCGCAAAGCTGCTTCAGTCACCCTTGAACCAGTTCACGCAATTCGTTGATGTTGAACGGCTTGGCGAGAATGGTCACGCCCGTATGCCGCGCACGCTCGAATTCATCGGCGTAACCGGTCATCAGCACGATCCGCTGCGCGGGCCACGTGCCGCGCACCTTTTCCGCCAGGTCGATACCGTTGAGCCGCCCAGGCATCTGTATATCCGATAACACCAGGTCGAAGCGCCCGCCTTCGTTGAGCACGTCGAAGGCTTTGTCGGCGGTGAGTTCGTGGCGGACGTCGCAGCCAAACGTGGCGAGCACTGCCGCGACGCCCGCGGCAACCTCCTCGTTGTCCTCGACCAGCAGGATGGAACCCGGGCTTTGCGCCTCGGCAGGCATACCGTGCGCCGGGCCTGCGTTGCCGGTTTCAGCGGCATCCGGCGGCATTGGCCGTGCGCTGTGCCAGCGCGGCAAATACAGCCGCACGGTCGTACCCCGCCCGGGCACGCTGTCGAGCCGCGCGGTCCCGCCGGCCTGTTCGCAAGCCGCCAGCACTTGCGCCAGCCCGAGACCCGTGCCCGCCCCGCTCAGCTTGGTCGTAAAAAGCGGTTCGAACGCGCGGCGCGCGGTGACTTCGTTCATGCCCTCGCCGCTGTCGGTGAACGCCAGGAGCGCATATTCGCCATCGGCAAGGACGTTATCGGCGGTGACACGCACGTTCTGGCAGCGAATCGCAAAACGGCCGCCATGCGGCATGGCATCGCGGGCATTGACGGCAATGTTGATGATCGCAAACTCGAGTTCCGTGGTGTCGGCCCGCACCCACCACATGTCGGGCGAGACCTGCACCTTGACCTGAATCTTCTCGCCCACCGCAGTTTCAATCAGTCCGGCAACAGCAGGCAGCCACGTCGTGAAATCGATGGGTTCCTGCTTGAGCGGCTGCTTGCGCGCGACGCTGAGCAAGCGCCGGGCAAGGGCTTCGGCGCCGGTGGTCGCGCGCTCCACCGCCAGCACTTCTCTTTCAAGCCCGTTGAAATTCTTGCGCCGCGCAAGCTCCATATTCGCCGATACCACCATCAGCAGGTTATTGAAGTCGTGCGCCACGTTTGCAACCAGGTTGCCGAGCGCGCCCATGCGCCGCAGTTGGCGGCTCGACGCCTCTGCCGAAAGCCGCATAGCGACTTCCGCCTGCCAGCGTTCCCAGGCGGATTGCTGCGCGCGCAACTGGCGCAGCGAAAACAGCACCAGCAGCCACACCGCAATGCACGGCACGGCCGTGATCGCCATGATCAACGCAAAATGCCTCCACCAATTCGCAAAGATAACGGCGGTCGGAAAACCGCTTGCCACGTAAAGCGGGTAATCGCTCACGCGGCGAAACGCCAGAATGCGTTCCACGCCATCCACGCTCGAATGCACCCGCACGCGGCCGAACAGTTCGTTGCTGCGCATGGCGGATGTGAACTCGGAGTTTCGAGCATGAGATATCCTCGCTGGGGCCGGCGGTTCGCGCACGAGAATGCCGCCGTCGCGCCGGTAAAGGCCCACGGTCACGCCCGGATCGCCGTTCGATAAATCGCTGTAGAAGCTTGCGAAGTAGTCGCGTTTGAGCGCGATCGAGACCAGGCCGAGAAAGTGCCCGTCACTCGCGCTGCGGCCGACGCTGGTCGTGAAGACATCGCTTTTGGCGACCTTGCCGATCAACGGCAGCGAAAAATACGGCTCCGGACGCATGGCTTGCCCGGCGAGGAAGTCCTCGCGCGTCGCGACCGAAACCGCTGGAACCGGGTAGAAGCGATTGCTTGCGAGCATGTCGCCCGTGGAGCCGAACACCGCGATGCCGGCGACATGGGCGAAAGATTCGCCGATCTCGCTCAGGCGTTCGTGAATAGGTTTTTGATTCGCGCGAATTCGGGCGTCGTCGCTGTTGCCGAGCAGATCGACCACGCGCATCGACATCTGGCGGTTCAGGTCGAGGACCTTGCTCGCGTGCTCGTCCGCTACGCGTGTGATGCGATCGGCAATATCGTTCGCGTCAGACATGCGGCGCTGGTAATCGTAATAACCGTAGCCAAGTAGAAATGCGACCGGAAACATAATCGATGCAGCTAGCACCATCAGCAAGATCCGCCGCGTTCCGGCGAAATTGCGCAAGGGCAGAGGCAAATCAAGGGCCGCGGAATCCGACGAATGCAAGGCGTAAGGTCTCCAATCGGGGTGGCAATGGTAAGCAGCGGACGGCACACGGGCCGCGGGCCGCGCTTCGGGCACAAAGGCCAGCTGGCTACGCGGATCGCGGTCCACGCAAGGTTGGCCGGACGGCTCGCCGTGCAGGGCAAGGCGCTCGTGTGCGGTGCATTATGTGCCGGAAATAAGAAGGACGTGCGTAGGCGAGCGCATCGGATTCGGTCTTCGCGGCTTTGGCCAAACGCTTCAACTTCCTCCTGATTGCCGCGAACAAAAAAATAGCCGGCAGCATCCATCGATGCAACCGGCTGCTTCAAGCCTCGTTTCGCAGGCCCACCCTCCGCATTACTGCGGTTTCGACATAGCGCCGCCGGTTCCATTAGGCGCCGCCGCGTTCGAGTTGTTGTTCGTGCTCGAACCGTTGCTCTTCATGTTCGGCGTTGAGCCCGTTCCCGTGCCCATGCCGCCGCCCGTCGCCGTCGAGCCGGGCGCGGCGCTCATGCCAGCGCCGTTGGAGCCGCTCATGCCGCCGCCTCCGCCCACGCCCGCGCCATTGCCGCCAGCGCCTCCCGCAGCGCCGCCGCCACCGGCTCCGCCTCCACCGCCCGCTCCCGCACCGCCGCCCGCCTGCGCATACACGCCGCCCGACAAACCAAGGACAATCGCCGATATCAGGATTTTCTTCGATACATGTTTCATTGCAGCCTCCTGGAAATTCGTTATTTGCGTTGCGTAGGACAAAGTCGCAACGCCCGCCTTTCCTTTACTGCAAACGGCGTGCCGCTCAAGCGGATTTCGAATGGCCGGTAAGCCTTGCCAGACGGGCCCTCGGGCGATACAGCCCGCACGGAACTTGTGACCTTGCGCATCATGGACAAACCATGATCAATGCACGTTGCCGCGCTCGAAAACAAAAAACCGGGCGTATAGCCCGGTTCTTGGTCCCTGCACCGATAACCCGTATTACCAGCTCTGTTGCTGGTAATACCCGCGTGGCGGCGGCGGAGCGCACGGCACATAAGCGCCGCGATAACTGTCGTAGCACGATCCCGGCGGCGGGCCCGGCTGGGCGTAAACCGGCTGATATGCGGGTTGCGCGTACACCGGCGGGGCGTAGACAGGCGCCGCATATACCGGCTGCGCACTGACCGCCGAGCCGACCAGCGCCCCAATCACCGCTCCGCCCAGCAAGGCTCCGACCACCGCGCCGCCATCCCCGCCGCGTCCGTGCGCGGACGCCTGACCTGCCATGGTGAGAGTACCGGCCATCAACAACACTGCTGCTACGCGTTTCATTTAAGTTCTCCAGATCCCGTGCTCGGGACTATGGAAACGATCTTATGCGGGCAGCGAAGAAATAACTGATGCAGTTGGTAACGGATCATTTCAGCGGATACATATGAGTCCGCGCGTTTTGATCGCGTCAGGCTCCCGTCGATCCACGCCGCAGCGCGCGCTCGACCGCGCCGGTCTCGCCCTGCGGCACGAAAATATAGCCTTGGCCCCAGACTGTCTGGACGTATCGTGGATCGGAGGGATCGGCTTCGAGCAACCGCCGCAGCCGCCAGATGGACACATCGAGGCTACGGTCCCGGTATGTGCCGGCCTGTCCGCGCAGCTTCTCGTTCAATTGCGCGCGCGTCAGCACGACCATCTCATTCTTGACGAAGATCTTGAGCGTCGCGAATTCACCCGAACGCAGCGGCACACGCTGGCCGTTATGACGCAATTCGCGCGCGGCGAAATCCACTTCATATGGACCGAACCGGTAGGGTGGCCGGTCTTCCGGCGCACCCGGCGACGCCGCGTCGCGCCGCCGCAAGACTGTACGAATGCGTGCGAGCAGTTCGCGCGGATCGAAGGGTTTGGCCAGGTAGTCGTCGGCGCCGAGTTCCAGGCCGATCACGCGATCGATCACGTCGGAGCGCGCGGTCAGGAAAATGACGGGAATGTCGTCGCCGGATGCGCGCAGTTCGCGCAGCGCGCTGATGCCGTCCTGCTCGGGCATCATGACGTCGAGCACGACAATGGAAGGCCGTTCGGCATCGAGCCGGCGCTTGAGGCCCAGACCATCGTGCATCACCGATACCGCCAGGCCGTGGCCTTGCAGATATTCGCGCACCAGATCGCGCACCACGGGGTCGTCGTCGACGAGAAGAACATGTTGGGTCATGCGTTTGATTCTAAAACGCGCAACCTGACTTCTGCGACAGGGATTCCTTTCCGCGCCTTTCATCGAATTGCATGCTGGCCGAACGGTCGCCTTGCCCGGATCGATTCATCCGGCCGCGCCGCCACTCGCTCGGCGGCATGCGACGGGCACAAGGCGGCCGTTTTTCTGGCAGTGTCGCGTAAGAATCCGTAACCATGCAGCGGACACGGAAAAGCCGCATCCTTACCCCGCACAGCTAAAATTTCCAGCATGACTACATCGGTATTGATCGTCGACGACGACCCGGCAGTGTGCGACCTGCTGAGCCGCTTCCTGACCACGCGCGGGCTGGAAGTCAGCGTCCTGCATGACGGCACCGCCTTGCGCCGGAGGCTGGAAGTCGAACGGCCGTCCATTGTGGTCCTCGACATCATGATGCCCGGCGTGGACGGCCTCGCCGCGCTGCGCCAGGTGCGCGCCGCCGGCGACGACATTCCGGTGATCTTCGTCACCGCGCGCGACAGCGTGACGGAGAAAGTCGAAGGCCTCGAACTCGGTGCCGACGATTACCTTTCCAAACCCTTCGATCCTCGCGAACTGCTTGCCCGCATCGATACCGTGCTGCGACGGCGCGCGCCAGCTTCCACGGCGCGTCCCGAAACCCGCGCGAGCGAGCGCTTCGGCCGCTTCGAACTCGACTTCGTCACGCGCGCGCTGGTCAGCGGCACCGAGCGCGTAGCCTTGCGCGACAGCGAATTCGCGTTGCTCAAGGTACTGGTCAAACATCCGTACAAGGTGTTGTCGCGCGTGCTGATTCACGATCTGGTGCATCGGGACGACGCAAGCTTCAGTGAGCGCAGCCTCGACGTGCCCATCTGGCGCTTGCGAAGAATCATCGAAGAGGACCCGGCCAGCCCGCGTCACGTGCAGACCGTGCGTGGCCAGGGCTACGTATTCATTCCCGATCCCGACGGAGTCCGCGACCATCCCGATCGTGCAGCGCCGGTATGAAGATCTTCCATTGGTTCAAGCGCGGTACGGGCAACTCAGCCCGAGGCATGTCCACCCGAAACAACCCTTTCAACTCGCTGTTCGGGCGCATGGCGCTGATTTCGCTCGTCGTGCTGTTCGCCGTGCAGGCATGCTGGTTCGCGGTGCTGACCGTGCAGCGTCCGCATCACGATGCCGAAGGCTACGCGCGCGGCCTGATGCTCGTCCTGGCCGCCGCGAATGACGACGCTCGCCAGGGCGTGCGGATCGCACCCGCGCTGAACGCGCAACTCGTGCTCGCCGCGAATCTTCCGGAAGGCGTGGCCTTGAGAGAACCGGATCATGGTCAGATCGTGCATCTGCTGCGGGCGCTGAGAAACCTGTTGCCGCGCGGCGCGCAGATTGCCATCGATGGTCCGAATCGTTCGCCGCGCCTGTGGGTGCGCTATCCCGACAATCCGAACTGGATCGTGACGCCGGTGGATTTGCCGGCGGCTCCGCCAATCCTTGTCGAATCGGTGGGCATGCTGCTGGCGGCCGTGATCCTCTCGCTGGCTGCGGCGTGGCAGTTGCAGCGGCCGCTGTCGCGCGTGGCGCAAAGCGCGCGACAGTTCGGCACGGGCGAGCGGCCAGTGCCCGTTGAGGAGCGCGGACCGCGTGAATTGCGCGACCTGATCCGCGCGTTCAACCAGATGATGCGGCAGATCAACGACGCCGACGATGAAAAAGCCGTGATGCTGGCGGGTATCGCGCACGATCTGAAAGCGCCGCTTACGCGCCTGAAACTGCGTGCGAGCGTGCTGGTGGAAGACGACGCCGAGCGCGCGCATTTTATCCGCGATATCGATTCGCTTACGCGCATCGTGCAGCAGTTCCTGGAATTCGCGGCAAGCACGCCATCAACGGGGCCGGCGGTGAACGTCGACGGTTTTCTCGCGGAACAGTTCGCGCACGACGAGGCGGGCGAGGACGCGTTGTTCCGGCTTGAACTGCTCGCGGGAGACGGGTTCAGGTTGCCGCGTACGTCGCTTGACCGGCTGGTGACCAATCTCGTCGATAACGCGCTGGAACACGGCGCGCCGCCCGTGGATATCGGCACGGCCCGGCACGGCAGCGAGTGGGTGATCACGGTGCGCGATCATGGCGAAGGCATTGCGCCAGAGCGTCTGAGCGACGCCCGCAAACCGTTCGTGCGCCTCGATCCGGCACGCGCCGGAGACGGCCATTGCGGACTCGGCCTGGCGATAGTCGGGCGGCTCGCACGCGAACTCGGCGGCCGCTGCGAGATCGACAACGCGCCGGAACACGGTTTGATTGTGAGGATCGTGGTGCCGGTGGGTGCGGATTATCCAGGCGCGGACGCAGGCGCGAACAACGGCACGGCGTCGCAAGGCACGCGCGCGCCGCAACCTGTCATGGCTTCCTGAACACAGCTTCTTCGAGTTGTTCGAAGCTGAAGGGTTTCGGCAGCAACGTGGCGGAACTCAGTTCCACGTCGAGTTCGCTCCCGATACCGGCGCCATATCCCGACGCAAGCACCACCCGCAAGCGCGGCCGCAGGCGCCTCGCCGCCCGCGCGAGGTCAAGACCCGACATGCCGGCCATGCGGACGTCGGTGAGGAGGACATCGAATTCCTGAGCTTCGATCAGGTCCAGCGCGGCTTGCGCGCTATTTACCGCGTGGACTTGCGCGTCGAGCAGTTCGAGCAACTCGCGCGTGGCTTCGCGCGTATTGATGTCGTCCTCCACGACCAGCACGCGCAAAGGCCGAGGCGTTTCAGGCTCGTGCGGCGGCGAATGTGATTGCGATTGCGGCTCACCTGCGCGTGCGTGCAACATTGAACGCACCTTGCGCGCGAGCGCGTCGCGCCTGTACGGCTTGCTGATCAGCGCCACGCCTGCATCAAGCCTGCCGCCGTGCACGATCGCGTTTTCCGAGTAGCCGGAGGTGAACAGCACTTCCAGCGAAGGCAGCATCTCGCGCGCGCGGCGCGCCATGTCGACACTGCGCAGCGGCCCCGGCATGACCACGTCGCTAAAAAGAAGGTCGACGTGAACCCCGCTTTCGAGCACATTCAGCGCGCTTTGGGCGTCACTGGCTTTCAGCACGTTGTAGCCGAGTTCGGTCAGCGTGTCGACGACGGTCGCGCGCACATTCGGATCGTCTTCCACGACCAGGATCGTTTCCGAGCCGCCCGTTACGGGCTCATGCGATGTCTCGACGCGCTGGGTTTCATCTTCCATCGATCGCGGGAGGTAGAGCTTGACCGTGGTGCCCTCGCCGGGCTCGCTGTAGAGCTTGATATGGCCGCCGGTCTGCTTCATGAAGCCGTATGCCATGCTCAGGCCCAGTCCCGTGCCGCGGCCGTCGGGCTTGGTGGTGTAGAACGGCTCGAACGCGCGCCCCATCACGTCGGGCGTCATGCCGGAACCCGTATCGGATACGGCGATCATCACGTACTGGCCGCTCTTCAAGTCGTCGTAGTAGCGCGTGTATTCGTCGTCCAGCATTGCATTGCCGGCTTCTATGGTCAGGCGGCCCTCGCCGTCCATTGCGTCGCGCGCGTTGATGGCCAGATTCACAATCACGTTCTGCAGATGATTGGGATCGGCGAACGTGTTCCACAGGCCGCCCGACACCACCGTTTCCAGCTCGATAGTCTCGCCCAGCACACGCCGCAACATGTCGTCGGAGTTGCGCAACAACCGTGCGAGGTCGAGCGGCACCGGTTCGAGCGGTTGGCGGCGCGCAAATGCAAGCAACTGCGACGCGAGCTTCGCGCCCCGTTCGACCGCTTCATGCGCGCTCGCCAGTCGGCGAGCGAGCGTCTCGTGGCCGCCAGCGTCCTGCGCGGCAAGCTGCAGGTTGCCGCCGATCACTTGCAGCACGTTGTTGAAATCGTGCGCCACGCCGCCGGTCAGCTTGCCGACCGCCTCCATTTTCTGCGACTGCGCGAGCACCGCCGCCGTCTCGCGGCGCTCCTCTTCGCTTGCGCGCAGCGCGGCCATGGCTTCATTAATACGTTGTTCCAGCGTTTCCCGGTGCCGCTCGAGCGCCTCGCTCAGGCGCTTTTGCTCCTGCAGCGCCGTGTCGAGCGAGCGCAGGTTGAGCACGCGTTCGGTGATATCGCGGGAGATCGATACGAGCCATTCCACGCCCGTTGGCCCATTCACCGGGGAAACCGTGACTTCCCAGTATTTCGGCGTACCTTTCGCGGTGGGACAGAGCGCCTCGAAGCGCGAATGGCGGCCTTGCCGCGCGTTATCGATGGCGTCGTCCAGCAGCACGCGCGACTCCACCGGCCATAGCGACACCCATGACTTGCCTTTGAACGGCGCGAAGTCGTCGATCTCCATCAGGCAGATGCCGTTCGCGTTCATGAATTCGAGCGTGCCGTCGGGCTTCAGCACCTTGATGCAATCCGTGCTGCCGTTCAGCACGCTCAAGAAAAACGGATTGGAGTCGGGAACGGCATCGGGCGGCGTGGCGCTTGTCGGGCCTGCTTCCGGCTCCGAGGGCTGAGGGCCAAGGGGGAAACCAAAGGGTATGTCGGCGCGGGCTGCAGGTTCGGTTTGCCCGGCCGGCTTCGGGAGGCAGTGCGCACCCGTTTCGTCGAGACGTGCAATCGCGGGATCGGGGCTAACTGGGTCGGTCATGAATCTGGCACAGGAGGGGAGACGGCGATGACAGCGCGAAGCAAAGATTAGATGGATGCGCTGGACGTGTTGGGAAGTTGCAAGCAAGCATTGCGCCAGTCGGCGTTATGTATGAGCTATGTGTCGGTGCTTCGCTTTCAGCATGCGTGGCAACGGCCGCTTCACCACGCCGCCGTCTCCGGAATTTCACATCTCCCGTGTAAAAGCGTGCCCATGGACTGTAGTTCTTGCGCGTCTGATCGAGCAAGCGCACACGACCGTGACGCCACCACCCCTCGATTCGAGAAAATTCGCGCGGAAGATGTCGTGCACTTCCCTGATGGCGCCTGATGTTCACGTTCAATCCGCCGCAACGATCAGGAGAACTTCGATCGAAACACCCTGCCGCGCGCGCTTCTTGCTCGCCGTATTGCTCCCTGCGCTCCCTGCGAAGCATGGCAACCTCGCCGCGATGCTGCCGTCACACGCCGGGCTTACTCTCATGACGGCACGTCACTGTGTACCTGCCTGTCATGCATAACTGGCCGCGTTCATCGCGACGCGACATCTGGAGACATCCATGCCCTTGGCAACGACTCACGCCGCTCATCTATCGCGTTTTCCGTCCGCGTTCGCCGCCGCTGTGCACGACGGCCTGACGCATTCGCCACAGAAAGAATTGCCATCGATGTATCTGTACGACGAAGTCGGCTCCGCTCTCTTTGAAGTCATCACCGCCCTGCCCGAATATGGCGTGACGCGCGCGGAGGAGCGTGTCTTGAGCGCGCATTCAGCGGATATCGTGGCCGAGTTGCCGCGTAACGTAACGGTGGCCGAGTTGGGCAGCGGCAGCGGACGCAAGACGCGGCGCATTCTGGAAGCGTTGTCGAAGAAGCGTCCAAGCGGTGCGACCGAATACTGTCCGATTGAAATTTCGCCTGCCGCGTTGCAATTGTGCAAACGTGAACTCGGCGATATCGAACGCGTATCGATTGTCGGGTACGAGCGCGACTATCTGGCCGGTCTTGCCGAAGTCAGCGCGAACCGGCGCGAGGGCGAAGTATTGCTCGTGCTGTTTCTCGGCAGCACGATCGGCAACTTTTCGCGTCTTGCCGCGACGCGTTTTCTGAAGTCGATACGCGGCATGCTCAAGCCCGGCGACGCCTTGCTGCTTGGAATGGATTTGCTCAAGCCGCTGGATACGTTGATTGCCGCGTACGACGATCCAATCGGCGTGACAGCCGCGTTCAACCTGAATCTTCTCGCGCGAATCAATCGCGAACTGGATGCGGATATTCCGCTGGATGCGTTCCAACATCTGGCGCGATTCAATCCGGATGCAAGAAGTATCGAGATGCATCTGCGCGCGACGCGGCCAGTCACGGCGACGATTCGGGCTGCGAAGCTGACGGTGGAATTCCGTCAGGGCGAGACGATCTGGACAGAGAGCAGCCATAAATACAGCGCGGAAGAAGTCGGACCGCTGGCGTCCGACGCCGGCTTTCGATGCACCCGGCAGTGGACGGATAAGGAATGGGGGTTTGCGGAAAGTTTGCTGGTGGCCGGCTGATTTTTGATCGCGCCTGGGAAGTGAATCGAAGTGGATGGGTCGGGCCGCTGACCCAGGCGCAATCCTAGTGTTGCTCGAACCGTTCAAACCGTTTTTCGATATACCGCTCTTCGCTCGTCAAATCCGTCACGCGCGCGTGCGGCGGACCTCTTCTCAACCATTCGAGCATCAGGTCGACCTGGTTTGCAGGCCCTTGAATCATCGCCTCGACCGAGCCGTCGTCGAGATTGGCTACCCATCCTCTCACGCCGAGGGAATGTGCGCGCCGCAATGTAGCGTGACGAAACCCGACGCCTTGCACCACGCCCCGCACACGCACGTAATACGTTTCTATTCGAGTATCCAGATCCGGACCCGGCATGTTTGCTTCTCCTGACTAGTGCATAAGCTTTCGAGTGAGCCGCGCCGCATTGTTACGCTTGCCGGCACACACTCATCAGGCAGCATTCTAGACAAGACCGGCAAATTGGACATCGCCCATCCTTTTCGTTCAGGGTCATCCCAACCGGAAAGGCTGCGCGGTTTCGCCGGCAGTGCTGCTGGCGCGCCGCGCCACCGCTTCCCGCGGCACGGTGACCTCGAACAATGTGCCGCTTTCAGCGTCGGAGCGTACTTCCACGCGGCCGCCATGCATCTGCGCAATCTCGCGCGTGATATAGAGTCCGAGTCCCAGGCCGCCCGTTTCCTGCTGTGGCCGCCCTGATCGATACGGCGCGAAAATGGTCGGCAAGACATCCACGGGAATCTCGCCCGCGTTCTGCACCGTGATGGTTACTTCGTCGGCGGCCTCGCCGTTGAGGCGGATCTGGATCGGCGAACTCTCGCGGCCGTGCGTCAGCGCATTGCCAATCAGATTCGAAAACACCTGCGACAGCAGATCGCCATCGCCCTGAAGCAGCGTGTCACCATCGCGGAAAATAAAGATCCGGCCGCGGCCCACGCGCGCCTCATATTCCTCGACGATGTTCTTCGCAAGCGTCATCAATTCCACGGCCCGTGGCTGCAACGTGACACGTCCGCCGCGCAGCCGCGCGAGGTTGAGCAACTGGTCGACCATGCGCACCATGCGCATGCCGCTGCTCTTGATCCGCGTGCCGATGTTCGCGACGTTTTCGTCGGGGACGAACCGCGCGAGATATTCCGCCGACGCAATCACCGCCGACAACGGCGTGCGCAAGTCGTGTCCGAGGACGGCCATGAGCATTTCGTTCGCATCGAGAAGCTGCTGCACGGTCGCGAGTTGCGTGGCCAGTTGCTGCTTCTGCTTCTCGATCTGGATGAACACATCCACTTTCGAATTGAGAATGCGCGAGTCGTACGGCTTGTAGAGAAAGTCCACCGCGCCCGCTTCATAACCACGGAACGTGCGCCCGGTGTCCTGCGCGGTCGCGGTCAGGAAGATGATCGGCACGTGCGCGGTGCGCGGGCTGCCGCGCATCAGTTCGGCCAGCTCGAAGCCGTCCATGCCGGGCATGTTGACGTCGAGAATGGCGAGCGCGACCTCATGCTTGAGCAGCAATTCGAGCGCGGCCGGACCCGATCCGGCGGCGAGCACGGAAATATCCGGGCGCGCGAGCGACGCCTCGAGTGCGGTGATGTTGTTCTGCACGTCGTCAACGATCAGAACGTAAATCGGTTGCCTGTTGAGTTCCATTAGCGGAGTTCCATTAGCGTGTCAGCTCCAAGTCAACCTGGTTCACGTCGCAGATCCTTGTCCCATGCCGCGCAAACGCGCGAGCATCGCGTCAATTGTAAGAACGTCGCGGACCCCGCCACCCGCGATGGCGCCGAGCGGCATGGCGTCCGACATCGCGGTTCGCGGTTCCTGCACCCAGCAGCGCCCGCCGGCGCGTTCGATCGCCTCGAGCCCGCGCGCACCGTCGTCGTTGGCGCCGGAAAGCACGATGCCAAGCAGTGCATCGCCAAAACACAGCGCCGCCGATTCGAACAGCACATCCACCGATGGCCGCGAAAACCGCACGGGCGGATCGACGGAAAGCGAGATTGTGCAGTCGGGCTCCACCAGCATGTGATATCCCGGCGGCGCGAGATAAATCGTGCCGCCGGTGATTGCGGCTTTGTCGTCGGGTTCGACGACCGGCAACCGGCAGCGCGATGCAAACAGTTCCGGCAGCAGGCTGGGCGCGTCGCTCCTGACATGAACCACGATCAGCACCGCCGGACGAAAATCAGCGGGAAGCCCCGGCAGCAACTGGCTCAACGCCTCCACGCCGCCCGCGGATGCGCCAATTACGATGGCGTCGACGCCAGCCATCGGACTGAAAAATTCCTCCGATCCTCGCAGTGTCAAAGTCATCGTCAGACCTTCTGGTACAGGCGCTCACGCGCATCGAAATCGGAGAAACTGTCTGCATGTTTCGAAAAGCGGATGCTTTCCTTGCTGCCCAGGCCCAGAAAACCACGTCGCACCAGCGAATCGTTGAAAAGGCCCAGCGCGCGGTCCTGCAGCGCACGATCGAAATAGATCAGCACGTTACGGCATGACACAAGGTGTGCTTCCAGGAACACGCTGTCGGTCGCGAGACTGTGGTCGGCGAAGACCACGCGCGACTTGAGCGTCTGCGAAAATTTCGCCGCGCCGTAAGCCGCGTGATAATAGTCCGACAACGAACGCTTGCCGCCCGCCGCCAGGTAATTCTGGCTGAAACTCGCCAGCCGATCCAGCGGATAGATGCCGCTTTCGGCCTGGCGCAGCGCGCCGGCGTTGATGTCGGTGGCATATAAAACGGTACGGTCCGCGATATTTTCTTCCGCGAACAAAATGGCGAGCGACCAAAGTTCTTCGCCGGTGCTGCAGCCCGCAACCCAGACCTTGATGGACGGATACGTTTGCAGGATGGGCACGACCTGTTCGCGAATCGAGCGGAAATACGCCGGATCGCGAAACATCTCGCTCACCTGCACCGTGAGGTACTGGAACAAGCGCGAGAACAGCGTGGGATCGCGCAGAATGCGCTCCTGCAATTGCGACAGCGTCGGGTATCCGAGGTCGGTCAGCGCCTGTCCAAGGCGGCGGCGCAGCGAACTCACGGAGTAATGGCGGAAATCGTGCTGGTATTTCAGATAGACGGCTTCGAGCAGCAGTTTCAACTCGATGTCGAAAATGGCTTCGTCCGCGTTTCTCGGGTTCCGATGCGGCATGATCGCTCCGTCTACCGTTGCCGCAGCCAGACGCGACACAGCGACACCAGCTTGTCGACATCGATAGGCTTCGAAATGTAATCGTCCGCGCCCGCTTCAAGGCACTTCTGGCGGTCGCTCGCCATGGCTTTCGCGGTCAGCGCGATGATCGGCAGGCGCGCATGTTCCGGGTTCTTGCGGATCTCGATCATCGCGGTGAAACCGTCCATCTCCGGCATCATGATGTCCATCAACACCAGATCGACGTCCGGATGACGCGCCAGCGCCTCCAGCGCCTCACGGCCATTACGCGCGATTTCGAGCCTGGCGCCGAGCGGCTCGATCACGTGCGACAGCGCGAAAATATTGCGGACATCGTCTTCGGCAAGAAGAATGGTGCGGCCTTCGAACACGTCGTCGCGCTGGCGCGCCGCGCGCAGCATGCGCTGCTGTTCGGGCGGCAGCGCGCTTTCAACGCTGTGCAAAAACAGCGTGACTTCATCGACCAGACGTTCCGGCGACTTTGCGCCCTTGATGATGATCGACTTGGAATAGCGGCGCAGGCGCTGTTCTTCGTCGGGCGACAACACGCGCCCCGTGTACACGATCACCGGCGGCGACGCATGTTCCTTCGCCGTCGATACGCGTTCCAGCAGGTCATAGCCCGAGCCGTCGGGCAACGCCAGATCCATCACGATGCAATCGAAGGTGCCGCGATCGATTTGCTCCATGGCTTCCGCGATCGTTCCCGCTTCCACGATCTCCACGGTCGCGCTTTGCAGCAACGCGTGAATGCTCTGGCGCAAGGTGGGATCGTCCTCGACCACCAGCACGCGCCGCATACCTTGCGCCGAGCGCGCTTCGAGCTTGCGGATCGCGCCCGCGAGCGTCTCGCGCGCGCTGGGCTTGAGCGTATAGCCGATAGCGCCGAGATGCAGTGCGACGTCGGCATGGTCCGTCGACGAAACGATGTGGATGGGAATGTGACGCGTCAGCGGATCGTGCTTGAGCCATTCGAGCACGGTCAGGCCCGACTGGTCGGGCAGGCCGACATCGAGCAGGATGCCGTTCGGCTGCAGTTCCCGGGCAAGTTCCACGCCGTGCGTCGCGGTAGTTGCATGCACGAAGTCGAATTCGAGTTCGTGCGCGAGGTCGTGGAGGATATGCGCGAAACGCAAGTCGTCTTCAATCGCGAGAATCACGCGATTCGGGCGCTTGCGATTGGCGCGGTCATCGGCAATGGGCTGCGGCACGTGATGGCTCGCAACAGTCGCGCGCCACGACGCGGGGTCCGGTATGCTCGATGCAGCCTGCGCCACAAGATGTGCGGGCGCATGGCTTTGCACCGGCGCTTCGCGCGCTTCCCGCGCTTCTTGTGCACCTTGCGCTTCTTGCCCTTCAACCAGCGCCCCGGCTTCCACGAGTTCGCCCGCATGACCGGTTGCGTCCAGCTTGGCCGTCACCGTCCCTTCGCGAACGCTCAACGGCAGCGTGACCGAAAAGACGCTGCCCTTGCCAGGCTCGCTCGCAACGCTCACCGAACCGCCAAGCAGCCGCGAGAATTCCCGCGATATCGACAACCCCAGGCCGCTGCCGCCGTACTTGCGGCTGGTCGTGCCATCGGCTTGCTGGAATGCCTGGAAGATCAGGTCCTGCTTGTCGCGGGCAATGCCAATGCCCGTATCGCGCACATCGAAACGCACAGTGTTTTCAGCGTTATCGGCCATTTGCACCGATACCGTCACCTGCCCTTGCTCGGTAAACTTGAACGCATTCGAAAGCAGGTTGCGCAGCACTTGCTGCAGCCGTTGATTGTCCGTGACGAAGTACTCCGGCACGCCCTCGCCGCGCTCCGTCACGAGCTTGAGTCCCTTCGAGTCGGCAACGGGCGCAAAGGACTGACGCAAGGACTGCAGCATTCCGTCGATGGCGACCGGCGCGAATTGCACGTCCATTTGCCCCGCTTCCACCTTCGACAAATCCAGGATGTCGTTGATCAGCGACAGCAAGTCGCTATTCGATGAATGGATGGTCGCGGCGTAGCGCACTTGTTCGTCGGTGAGGTTGCCGTGCTTGTTGTCCTGCAGCAGCTTGGCGAGAATCAGCGAACTGTTGAGCGGCGTGCGCAATTCGTGCGACATGTTCGCGAGGAACTCGGACTTGTACTGGCTCGCGCGTTCCAGCGCCTGCGCGTTCGCCTCCAGCTCCTTTTGCGCCCGCAAGAGTTCCGCCTTCTGCCGCTCGAGACTGTGTGTGTACTCTTCCAGGCGCACGTTGGACTGCTCGAGATCGGCCTGCTGCGTTTCCAGGCGAGCCTGCGTTTCCATCAGCGCGCGGCCGCGCTCCTCGAGTTCCTCATTTGATACCCGCAACTCTTCTTGCTGAACCTGCAATTCCTCGCTCTGCCGCTGCGTCTCTTCGAGCAATTCGACCATGCGCCCCCGATATTGCGCCGAGCGCAACGCCATGCCCATCGCCTCCGATGCGTTTTCGAGCAGTTCGCGGGTATCGGAAAAGGCATTTTCATCGCCGATAAACCCCAGTTCCAGCACTCCGGTCACCTCGCCGTCCGCAATCATGGGCGCAACGACGCAATGGCTCGCCGCCGCCGAGCCGAGCGCCGAACCGACCTTCAGGAATTCCGACGACGCCCCCGCCACTTCGATGATCCGCTTTTCATCGAGCACTTGTCCGGTCAGTCCCTGTCCTCGCGTGATCCGCTGCGGCACATTGCTGTCTGCGGGCAGCGCCCACGCCGCGATGCGTTCCAGCGCGTCGCCCTTGCGCCCGTACAGCACGCCCACGCGCGCACCCACGTAAGGCACGAGCGAACGAAGGATGCCCTCGCCAATGGCAGCGGGGGTGAGATCGCCGCGCATCTGCAATCCGATCTCGACTTCGCCCTGCTTCAGCCACGCGCTGCGTTGCAGGTTCAGCCGGGTTTTGATATAGAGATGTCCCACGCCCGCGAGCACGAACATCACGATCACGCCAATGACCCGGTTGATCTGCAGCACGAATGTGCTTGCGATCGCGTCGCCGGTCGTGAGGTAAAAACCCAGCACGGTCAGCACCGACGCCGCGCCGGCAGTCAGAAACGGCACACTCGGCCGATCGACCCACATGCACAGCGCGACCGGCAGCATGTAGAAGACCCAGATGGCGATCCTGAGCGGCGTGAGCCAGTCGATTGCGAACACGACCATCAGGATCAGGATGATCGCGAAGTAGAGCCATGTGGATCGGTTTCGGCTGTCTATGAACATTGGCGAGTGAATGTTGTTGAAATTTTGTCAGGCGCCGAAAAGGCAGCACCGGACCATAGCACGACCCGCCAGCCCTTGTCACATATGGGTTCAGGGCTGATTGAGACGCTTCGAGAGACGCGCAACTGTTACCTTCGCAAGCCAGAAAGAGGAAAAAATGACTGACCCGATCGAACTTTCGCATGGTTGCAGTGGACGCGTGCTTGTCACTGGTGCATCCGGATTCGTGGGGTCAGCGGTCGCGCGCCTTGCCCGGGAACGCGGCCTGGACGTGCGCGTTGTCATACGCAAGACCAGTTCCCGGCAGAATCTCGAAGGGCTCGACGCCGAAGTCGTGATCGGCGACATGCGCGACGAAGCATCCATGCGTGCCGCCATGAAAGGCGTGCGCTATCTGCTGCACGTGGCCGCCGACTATCGGATCTGGGCACGCGACCCCGGCGAGATCGAGCGCGCGAACCTGGAGGGCACCGAAGCCACCATGCGCGCGGCGCTCGCCGAAGGCGTAGAGCGCGTCGTGTACACCAGCAGCGTCGCGACGCTCAAGGTGAATCCGTCAGGCGATATCGTCGATGAAACCAAGCCCGCACAAGCGCATCAGACCATTGGCGCGTACAAGCGCAGCAAGGTGCTCGCCGAGCGCGCGGTGGAACGCATGGTCGCGAACGACGGCTTACCGGCCGTGATCGTGAATCCGTCCACGCCAATCGGCCCGCGCGACGTCAAGCCGACGCCGACCGGACGGATCATCGTGGAGGCGGCGACGGGCAAGATCCCGGCTTTCGTCGATACCGGCCTGAACCTCGTGCATGTGGACGACGTGGCGAACGGCCATCTTCTCGCGCTTGAACGCGGCGTGATCGGCGAGCGCTACATTCTGGGCGGAGAAAATTTGACCCTGCAGCAAATGCTCGCCGATATAGCCGGACTGGCCGGGCGCAAGCCGCCGACCATCAAGTTGCCGCGCGGCCCGCTCTATCCGCTCGCGGCCGGCGCGGAACTATTTGCCAAGTTCAGCGGCAAGGAGCCGTTTGTCACTATCGACGGATTACGGATGTCCAGGAACAAGATGTATTTCACGTCGGCGAAAGCCGAGCGCGAACTTGGATACCGCGCGCGGCCCTACGGCGAAGGCTTGAGTCACGCACTCGACTGGTTCCGCGAAAACGGTTATCTGACGCGTTGACGGTATTGCATTGGCCCCATTCCTGGTGCGCCAACACGCATTTTGTTACAACACGTGGCGCGACGCGGGGGATGCAGCAGTTAAAATCGCGGGTTCGATGCAAGGCGAGAAAAGGCATACACCGCATGAACCTAACCGACCAGCTCGGCGCGCTGGAATCAAGTCTCGATGAACTGATTCTGGCTGCAGCTTCCGCTTCTGATCCTGTTACTGATTTTGTTCCCGATGATACCGTCGCTGATTCCACTGCCGCATCAGCCTCCGGTGACGGCGCGCATGACGTGCCCGCAGCCGACGAAAAGCCCACGCTGAACGTCTCGCGTCCCGAGCAGAACGTGATCGAGATGACCATCGGCGGGAAGACGGTGGCGCTGAGTCCAGAAGGCGTGTCGCAATTGATCGAGGAATTGTCGAACGCGCGCGCGTCAATGAGCGTCGATCAGCCGAATGGCCTGCCGCCCGGCTGGCGTTACGTCGCGACAAAAAACCCCGTGATGGCCACGCAGCGTTATCCGAACGGCGACCGCCTGCTGGTATTGCGGCACACCGGCCACGGCTGGGTGCCGTTCTCGTTCTCGCCGGATATGGTGATCGAGCTTTACGCAATGCTGACCCAGCGTTGATTCACGCGGGTCCGGATTGTATGCCGGGCCCGCGCGCCGCCGCACATTCACGGCGCCTGCACCCGCGCCTTCCATTGCCCGCCTTTCCCGCTCCAGAAACGCACCGCCGATCCCACTGTCGCGCTGACATAAAACAGCGCGACCAGCGGCAACAGCGGCGCCCATAGAATCGAGCGGCGGTAATAACGCAGCATTGGCGCATAGGCACAGCACATTGCGATCCACGCGAGCCACGCCGGCCAGCCCTTGGCTCCCATGGAAAGTGCGACGACAGGCGGCGCAAGATAGATCACACACATGCCGAGCAGCGTGCCCACCAGCAGTAGCGCCGAGTAGCGCAACTGGGTGAACGCCGTGCGCGCGATCATGTTCCAGACCTCACGCCAGTCGTCGTAGGGGCGCAACGACTCGCTCCTGGCGGCGAGATCAAGACGAATTGGACGCGCCGCGTTCACGCCATTGCGAAACTTGATGCGCGACGCCAGGCTGCAGTCGTCGATAAGCTCGCCGCGGATCGATTCAATGCCGCCAGCCTCCACGAGCGCCGCCCGCCGTACCATCATGCAACCACCCGCCGCACCTGCCGTACGGCTTTGCACGTTGTTCACCCACGCGAACGGATACAGCTTCGCGAAGAAAAACACGAACGCCGGGATCAACGCTTTTTCCCACATGGAATCACAGCGCAGACGCACCATCAGCGACACGAGATCGCGGTCCTCCAGAATCGCGCGCGCCACGAGCTGCGATGCGGCGTTGGGGGGATGCCGGATATCGGCGTCGGTGAGCAAAAGATAGTCGGCGGGCAAACCCAGCTTGTCGATAGCCGCAATCCCCTGCGACTGCGCCCAGACCTTGCCCGACCAGCCCGCCGGCAACGCCGCGGCGGTCAACACCGTCAAGCGGTCTTCGAGATCCGCTTCGCGCGCGGCGGCCTGCGCAGCGTCGGCCGTGCCGTCGGTACTGTGGTCGTCGACCACGATCAGATGAAACGAGCCCGCGTAGTCCTGCGCGAGCAAAGACGCCACCGCGCGGCCGATCACGTCGACCTCGTTGCGCGCCGGCACGACCGCGACCACAGCGGGCCACGCGCCACGACGTGCAATTTCCGCCTGTCCCACCGCGTGAACGGTGCTTTCGCTAAGCGGTTCGACGGCTTGCGCACGCCAGAAACCGCCACGGGCAAACAACAGGACAATCCAGACTAGAAGGGACAACCAGGCAATCAGGAGCATCGTCAGTTCGGTTCTACACGTTTATTACAGGTCTAAACAACGGCGCCGGCGCTTCCACGAAGCGCCTCGGCGGTGCGAACTTTACGCTCAAACGCTTGTTAAGGCTTGGGTGTAAGGCTCGATGCAAGCCTCAATGCAAAGCGGATGTCGAGCGACAAGCATGCATTGTCGCCGCGCTCGGTGTCGATATGCCGTTCGGCCAACGTCGATACACGAGTCAAAGTGAATGCGCGTGTTATTCACCCGAAAGAATGGCAACGCGCGGCCAGGCGCGTGCTCGACGTCATGTTCTGTTGGCTGTGCGCAACGACTGGCAGAAGTGTCCACTCGGTTCTCGCGATTCGAAAAACGCGACGAAAATCAATGACTGGCGGGCAAACGTTAATAGGAAATCCACCGCAAAGGTTTTTAAATAACCCGCGCAACCGGGCCTTCTCCACGTCTTTACACCGGCTGAGCCGCCGTATTCACGGTGCAATTCACGCGATCCGGCTTCGGAACGACATCGCGACATCCGGCGATCCCCATAGCGACCGCCAGTTTACCGGCTTCGCCGCGCACAAAATAATTCGCCCTGCCACGGGAAGTGGAACGACCCCATAACAAGCATGCAAAAAGCGAACGCGATAGAATACACGGTCAAGTTCGGCCCTAAAGTTGAAACGAATGGTCTATTTTTAGGCAATTGTTTCGTCAAGCTTTTCGGAGAAGCTTTAATTTTGCTTACAACAAATCGACCGGATTTGATCGAAGCATTTGCCGGTTCCATTCGAAACCCGCGCCAGTCGGAGTTCGCCCGAATATGCGTATTATCCTTGCTCAACCCCGCGGCTTTTGTGCGGGCGTGGTCCGCGCGATCGAGATTGTCGATCGTGCTCTGGAACGACATGGCGCGCCCGTCTACGTGCGCCATGAGATCGTTCATAATCGGCATGTTGTCGACAATCTTCGTAGCAAGGGCGCGCGTTTTGTCGAGGAACTCGACGAAGTCCCGCATGGCGCGGTCGCCATTTTCAGCGCGCACGGCGTAGCGCAAACGGTGGAAGCGGACGCACAGGCACGCGGCCTGGATGTACTCGACGCGACCTGTCCGCTCGTGACGAAGGTCCACGTGCAAGGCCGGCAATATGTCGCGCAAGGCCGCACGCTGATCCTGATCGGCCATGCAGGGCATCCGGAAGTGGAAGGCACGATCGGCCAGATTCCGGGCACCGTGGTATTGGTGCAGAGCGAGGCGGAAGTCGCCACGCTCTCGCTGCCCGCCGACGAACCCGTCGCCTATGTCACGCAAACCACGCTTTCCGTGGACGATACACGCGGCATTATCGACGCGTTGCACCGGCGCTTCAGCGATATTGTCGGTCCGGATACGCGCGATATTTGCTATGCCACGCAAAACCGTCAGGCCGCCGTGCGCGAACTCAGCACGCAAGTGGACGTGCTGCTCGTGGTCGGCGCCACGAATAGCTCGAACTCGAACCGCCTTTGTGAGATTGGCGCCGAAACGGGCG
The DNA here is from genome assembly GCF_001544455.2 of Caballeronia sordidicola. Lineage (GTDB taxonomy): Bacteria > Pseudomonadota > Gammaproteobacteria > Burkholderiales > Burkholderiaceae > Caballeronia > Caballeronia sordidicola. Next base: position 161,005 of record NZ_FCOC02000003.1, on the reverse strand, counting down.
TGCCCAGTTATCTGGTTGCCGACGGTTCGGAAGTGAAGGCCGAGTGGTTTGCGGGTGCGCAGGCGGTCGGCATCACGGCGGGCGCGTCCGCCCCGGAAGAAATGGTCAAACACGTTATTGATGCACTGCGCGCGCTGGGCCCTGTCGAAGTGACGACAATGTCCGGCCGCGAAGAAAAAGTTGAATTCAAACTCCCCGCGAAGCTGACCAGGCCGCTTGCAGCGGCAACGGCTTCCGCCGGCGCCCTTCGCGAAGATTAAGGAGCACACGCAATTGTCTATTCCGATGCTGCAAAAAGTCCGGGTTGGCGCATATATCGCGCGCCAGCATTTCATGCGCAACAAACGTTATCCGCTCGCGCTGATGCTAGAGCCGCTGTTTCGCTGCAACCTCGCGTGTAATGGCTGCGGCAAGATCGATTATCCGGATCCCATCCTGAATCAGCGCATCTCCATGGAAGACTGCCTCGCGGCCGTCGACGAATGTGGCGCGCCGGTGGTCTCCATTGCTGGCGGCGAGCCGCTCTTGCACAAGGAAATGCCGCAGATCGTGAAGGGCATCATCGCGCGCAAGAAGTTCGTGTACCTGTGCACGAATGCGCTGCTGATGGAAAAGAAGATGGACGACTACGAGCCGAATCCTTATTTCGTCTGGTCGGTCCACCTCGACGGCGACAAACAGGCGCATGACCATTCCGTCTCGCAAGACGGCGTGTACGACAAGGCGGTCGCGGCGATCAAGGAAGCAAAACGCCGTGGTTTTCGCGTGAACATCAACTGCACGTTGTTCAACGACGCCGATCCGGAACGCGTCGCGAATTTCTTCGATACGCTCGGGCCCATGGGCGTTGACGGCATCACGGTGTCGCCTGGCTATGCGTATGAACGCGCGCCGGACCAGCAGCACTTCCTGAATCGCGAGAAAACGAAGACGTTGTTCCGAGACATTTTCAAGCGTGGCGACAACGGCAAGCGCTGGTCGTTCAGCCAGTCGAGCATGTTCCTCGACTTCCTGGCCGGCAACCAGACGTACGAATGCACACCCTGGGGCAACCCGGCGCGCACCGTGTTCGGCTGGCAGCGTCCGTGCTATCTGCTCGGCGAAGGTTATGTAAAGACCTTCAAGGAGCTGATGGAAACGACCGAGTGGGACAAGTACGGTACGGGCAAGTACGAGAAGTGCGCCGATTGCATGGTGCATTGCGGCTTCGAAGCCACTGCCGTGATGGACACTGTTGCGCATCCCTTGAAGGCGGCACGGGTTGCCTTGCGCGGTCCGCGTACCGAAGGCGCTTACGCGAAAGACCTTCCGGTGGACAATCAGCGCCCGGCGGAATACGTATTCTCGAAGCACGTTGAGATCAAGCTGGAAGAAATCGGCCGTGCAAAGACCAACAAGGGCGGCAAGCAGACAACGACGGCTGCGGCCTGAGTTTTTTTGGCACGCGGTGTTTTTGCGGCTGATGTGTTGAGCGGCAACCGAAGCAGCAGGGAAACAAGACGGGTGGATGGCGTTGCGTTGAGCAACGTTTTTCCGCCCGTTTTGTTTTCAAGACGCACTTCTGACGAGCCCGTGTAGCATCGCTTGTTTCACGTAAACCAGCAGGACGCTATGGCCGACTTCAACGTAATGATCAATCTCGGCAAAGCCGATCTGGACGATTATCTGCTTCTGGCAAAGACACTTCGCAAGTCAGGATTCAGCGAGACGAAGGCCGCACAAGTTGCGGCGGATTATCGGTTGCTTCCAGCTTCGTTCCGATATTCAAGCACGACCGAAGATATGACCGCAGTGAGAGAGAAGGCGCTGAAGTCGGCAAAGAACGTTTCGTCGGCAGCGATGGTGCTTGTGTCGGAATGCTGACCGGTGGGCGAAACTTGCTGCGCATAAAGTTTCAAGGGACACAGTGGACCAGGCGTACCCACCGTCCCACTACCCGATCTCACCAGATTGTTTTGACGTGCGCGTACGCTCTGATCCTGAGACCTTTTGTTATCAGAGGTGCCGCTAGATTTCCCGCGGTCGCCACGATCAACCGGTCCGCCGGGTTCTTGTGAAGTTCGCCCGGCAACTTGACCGACTTGATGGAAACATTCACGTCGATTGGCTCAAACCGGACTCCGGGAATCTGCTGCACATGTCCAAGCCATTGCTCGACATCCATGGAAAACGCAAGCGTTTCTCGCTCAACCAGCATCGCGATTTCCCATGCGGAAATTGCAGATACGACGATTTCCTCTCCTGCGTGCTCTCGTTCGATCACCAACTTGGCTTTTTTGCTCAGTGAGGCATCGCTGGTCACCCACCAAACCAGCGTGTGCGTATCCAGGCCAATCACTTAACGGCCTCCCAATCATCCTCACCGACCGGGTCCGTTGGATTCTCATAACGCAAATGCGAGCCACGAAGAATTTCGAGTGGACCTTGAGCATCATCGCGGTAGGGACGCACCTCAAGGGTTGGACGACCGTGGTTCGTCACAATCAGCCGATCTCCCGAGGATTCGACCTGGCGGAAAAGTTCGAGCGCTTTTGCCTTGAACTCCGATTTCGATACGTGCCGATTCGGCATTTTATGCCCCTGGTCATATGTCTATGGTCATCAGAGCGCTGAAGTGGCGATCTGACCAACAAAAAAACGCAGCCGGCTTCCGCCGGCTGCGTTTTTTTTACGTCCACTCGCAAGTTCTTATTCCGCTGTCCGGGCGTTGTGCGCGGTCAGGAACTTGATCAATCCATCCACGCCGCCCTTTTGCAACTGGCCGGCGAACTGCGTCTGATAGACCTGAATCAGCCACGCGCCCATCATGTCGATGTCGTAGATCTTCCAGCCATCCGCAGTCTTCTGCAGCCGATACCGCACCGGATTGTCCCCGCCCGTCGAATAAACATGCGACTGGACGACAGCATCCTTGCCGCCTGCATCAAGCGTGGGGGAATCAAACTTGAACTTCACATCTTCGTCGCGCAATTGCGAGAGCGACGATGTGTATGTGCGCACCAGCAACGTCTGAAATTGATCGTAAAGCTGCTGCTGTTGTTCCGGCGTCGCCGTGCTCCATGCCTTGCCGACGGCAATGCGCGTGGTGCGCTGGAAGTCCGTAGCAGGCACGAAACGGGTCTGGACCAGTTGCGTGATCTTGGCCATGTCGCCGCCGCGCGCTTGCGGATCGGCCTTCATCGCATTGACCGTTCCCTCCACGGCGCCTTTCACCACGGCGTCGGGACTTGTTTGCGCGAACGATGCGCTGGAAAAAAGCGTCGCCGAAAAAGCCAGGGCGACAAAGACAATACGGGCAGGCAAATAGCGTTTCATACGACCGAAAGTTCAAGTAATGGAAGACGGCTGCTAGCCGGCATCGAACGATGCTTGCACGCCGCTCGCGACGATTTCTGCACCTGCTCAGATCCACAGCGCTAAAAAGGGATCGAAGCATGCGTCGTCAGTATATCGACCGGAGTCTTGCACGACAGTTCATTGAGGATCCGGGGTTCGCCCTCGACACTTGCCGCAATCACGTTTCTTCCACATCTCTCCAGACAAAACTGCGCCCTTTTCAACAAGGGCGCTTTGTTCGTCTGGTGCTCGTTAAGTTCATTTTATTTAATTGAAAACTATTGTTACCTGTGTAATGATATCGATTCGCATTTACACAATCAGCAGTCCAGGTGAGATCGATCGCAAACGCGAGGTGACCGCCGGCCGCTGCTTGCACGCTCCGAATCCGTCATAAACGCGTCGCGGGTTTTTCGCGACCTTCCATTCACGGCTCGCGCCCCGAGCGCGGCCATTAACCATCTAGTACCGGGGATGCACATGTTGAGGAAGACACCGCTTGCTGCCGCGATCATGAGTTTCGTGGCTGTACCTGCTGCCGCGCCGCTTTACGCTTATGCGCAAACCGCGCCGACTACCCAGGTTCAAGCACCAGGGCAAGCGCAAACCGAAGCGGTGACACCCGCGGAAAACGCCACACTGCCTGCTGTTCGGGTGACCGGCCAAGCGGACACGTCGAACGATTTCCAGCCCGATAAATCGAGCGTCGGCGCAAAAGTGCCAACCGCTCTGCGCGATATTCCGCAGGCAGCCGTGGTCGTTCCCAAGTCCGTGCTGCAATCGCAGGCTGTCACTTCTTTCTCCGACGCCCTGCGCAACGTGCCCGGCGTGACGATCGGTGCGGCAGAGGGCGGTCAGATCGGCAACAACATCAACTTGCGCGGTTTCTCGGCGCGCACGGACATTTATCTCGATGGCTTTCGCGATCGCGGCCAATACTATCGGGACACGTTCGATCTTGAATCCATCGACGTGCTGTATGGCCCGTCATCGCTTTATTTTGGCCGCGGTTCAACGGGCGGCGTGATCAACCAGGTGAGCAAGCAGGCGGAACTGAAAGCGCACGCGTCCGTGTCCGCGATGGTCGGCACGAGCGACCGGTATCGCGGAAGCTTCGACATCAACCAGCCGCTTTCCAGCACGTCGGCGATACGCCTGAACGCGTTCGGCCAGGACCTCGGCTCGACGCGCGATGTGATGAAAAGCAAGGACTACGGCTTCGCGCCGACGGCGACTTTCGGTATCGGCACGCCAACGGAAGTCACGCTCTCCGCGTTGATCGAGCATAACCGCGACCAGCCCGACTACGGCATTCCGCCAGTGAACGGTGCGCCCGCGCCGGTGAGCAAGAGCCAGTTCTACGGCTTCGAGGGCGACCGCACGATTCAGGACGTGCAGACGGTTTCGGCACGGATCAAGCATCGTTTCAGCGATGACCTCACGCTGCGCAACCAGACGCAGTTCAGCCACTACAGCACCGACGCCATAGCCACAAACGCAGCCGCCGTGCTGACCGGTCCGGCTGGAAATTCACCGGCGCTCGCGAACGGCAATTTCACGTCGCTGCCGCTGTCGTCGCTGTTCGTGAGGCTGCAAGGCAAGGACCGCAACATCAACGATCATTCGATCTACAACACCACCGATATCGACTACAAGTTCAACACCGGATTCCTCAAGCACGAGGTGATTGCGGGCGTCGACCTGAGTCACGAGACCTATAGCAACCAGTCGTTCACCGCGACCACGCCGGGCTTGCCGTCGAACACCATCGCCATCGTGCCGCTGCTCAATCCGCAATACACCACGCGGCCGGCGAACACGCAGGAAGTCGCAACCAATCTGGTGGAATCGAGTGCGAACGGCATTGGCATTTTCGCCAACGACACGGTCTCGATCGGCCAGTACTGGAAGGTCGTGGGCGGCGTGCGCTGGGACCGTTATGAAGCGTCGATCAAGAACACGCTCAACGCGCCTTCGTATGCCACACAGACCAACTTCTTCACGAGCGTGCGCGGCGGGATCATTTTCCAGCCGACCGACTGGCAGTCGTACTACGTGTCGTATGGCACGTCGTTCAACCCGTCGCTGGAAGCGCTGACGCTCACAAACAACCAGCAGAACATTCCGCCGGAATCGAACCGCTCGTATGAGATCGGCACGAAATGGGATTTGCTCAACGGCGGTTTGTCGGTGACGCAATCGCTGTTCAATATCGATAAAACCAATGCCCGCACGCTTCAGACCGACGGCAGCTACACGCTCGACGGCGACGTGCGCGTGCGTGGTTATCAGCTTGGACTCGCCGGGCACATCACGAATAAATGGCAGGTGTTCGGCGGCTATACCTACATGGACGGCGAAGTCGTGAAGGCGCTGGACAACACAAACGGCAAGACGCTCGCCAACACGCCGCGCAACATGATCACGCTGTGGACCACCTACGACCTCACGCCGCAATGGACGTTCGGCGGCGGTCCGGTGTACACGTCGGCACGATACGCGGCCAGCAACGACTTCGTGCAGGTGCCCGCGTACACGCGCTGGGACGCAATGGCGGCCTACCACCAGAAGCACTACGACATCCAGTTGAACGTGCAGAACCTGACCAACAAGCATTATTACGATGCGCTGATTCCGTCGGACGGCGGGCGCGCGGTGCCAGGTTACGGGCGCACGTTCCTGGCAACGCTAAACTATCGGTTCTATTGACTTTACTGGCCGAGCGCAGCGGCGCTGCACATCAATCATGATCCTTTCAATACCCGATGTCCTCAGTCCCGAGGACGCCGCCGCGATGCGCCAGCGGCTCGATGCATCGGACGCCTGGGTGGACGGCCGCGCAACGGCCGGCTACCAGGGCGCGCCGGTCAAGCGCAACCAGCAGATCGCGCAGGAGTCGCCGATTGCGTTCGAACTCGGCGACGCGATTCTTGCGTCGCTCGAACGGCATCCGTTGTTTATCAGCGCAGTGCTGCCGAACAAGGTTTATCCGCCGCTTTTCAACCGCTATGAAGGCGGCATGCACTTCGGCAGTCATGTCGATGGCGCCATTCGCCTCGTGCCGGGACATGGCACGCGCGTGCGCACGGATGTATCGATCACGCTTTTCCTCACGCCGCCGGACGAATACGACGGCGGCGAGCTTGTGATCGAGGACACGTATGGCGTGCAGGAAGTGAAACTGCCGGCGGGAGCCGCGATTGTGTATCCGGCGACGAGCCTGCATCAGGTCCGGCCAGTGACGCGCGGGATGCGCGTGGGGAGCTTCTTCTGGGCGCAAAGCCTGGTTCGCGACGACACGCGTCGCAGCTTGCTGTTCGATATGGACACGGCAATTCAAAGGCTCAACGCCGAAAACGCCGATGATGCCGCGAGGCGCACGCTCGTTGGGTGTTATCACAATTTGTTGAGGCTTTGGAGCGATACCTGAACCCAGTCCGGAGCCTCACGCTCATTCAATCCGCCACTACTTTTTGTCATTAACTGTAGTCGTCGGAAAGACACGCAAATCACCCGCACGGGCCGCTTCCCTGCTGCCCGCTTATTGCGACCGGTATACTCACGCGTCGCCCAAAGCCGCCTGAACGCCGGCTTTCGCACTTTTCCCCCAAAAAACACCGAACAAGCCCTCCGAGGCACTCGTCTTCATGCTCACGCCTCTTATTGCGCGTCTCGTCACCTTGTCCATCCGCCGGCCCGCGTGGATTATCGTTTTATCGCTGCTGGCCGCCATTTTGAGCGGCTATTACGTGCTGCATCACTTCAAGATCAGCACCGACATCAGCCAGCTTATCGAGACAGAACCCGAGTGGGCGGCGCGCAGCCACGCCATTGACAGCGCGTTTCCGCAACGGGGTTCCACGGTGCTGGTGGTGGTCGAAGCGCAGGCGCCGGAATTCGCCGATGCCGCCGCCAGCGAACTCGCGGCGGCGCTCGCCCAGGACACGAAAAAATTCACGGCCGTCTCGCAACCGTCGGGCGGCGAGTTCTTCGAGCACAACGGCCTGCTCTATCTTTCTGCCGATAAAGTCGCCGACACCACCCAGCAACTGGTCAAGGCGCGCCCGCTGATCAACGCGCTGGCGCACGATCCCACGCTGACGGGCCTGGCCGGAACGCTCAATACCAGCCTCAATCTCCCGTTGCAGCTCGGCCAGGTGACGCTCGGGCAAATGTCGAAGCTGCTGGGACAAAGCGCCGGCGTGCTGGATAAAGTCGTCGCGAACCAGCCGGCCGTATTCTCGTGGCGCAATCTCGTCGATACCGCCGCAACCCAGCCCGCGCGCGCGTTCGTGACGGTGCAGCCGGTCGTGGACTACAACGCGCTGGAACCCGGCGCGAGCGGTTCGAACGCGATCCGTGCAACGGCAAACGCGCTGAAAATCCAGGAGAAATACGGCGCGGTCGTGCGTCTTACGGGCGAACAACCTCTCTCCGACGAAGAATTCGCATCGCTCAAAGATGGCGCGGTGCTGAACGGCATCCTGACGTTTATCGTCGTGCTGGTGATTCTCTGGCTCGCGCTGCGCTCGGGCAGGATGATCGTCGCCGTGTTCATCACGTTGTTTGTCGGGCTCGCGGTCACGGCCGCGCTCGGCCTCATCATGGTTCATGCGCTCAACCTGATTTCGGTCGCGTTCATGGTGCTGTTCGTCGGGCTCGGCGTGGATTTCGGGATTCAGTTCGGCGTGCGGTATCGCGAGGAACGCTTCAAGGACGACCGGCTCGACGTCGCGCTCGTCAGCACCGCGCGGCACGTCGGCGTGCCGCTGACGCTCGCCGCCGCCGCCACCGCCGCGAGCTTCTTCTCGTTCCTGCCGACCGCGTACCGTGGCGTGTCGGAACTCGGGCAGATCGCGGGCGTCGGCATGCTGGTCGCGTATTTCACCAACATGACGCTGCTGCCCGCGCTGATCAAGGTGTTCGCGCCGCCGGGCGAAGCAGGTTCGCCGGGCTTTCCGAAGCTCGCGCCGGTCGACGAATACCTTGCACGCAATCGCAAGCCGGTGTTGATCGGCACGTTGATCGTGGTGATTGGCGCGTTGCCGCTTCTGATGCATCTGCGCTTCGACTTCAATCCGCTGAACCTGAAGGACCCGAAAACCGAGTCCATGGCCACGCTGATCTCGCTGAAAGACGCGCCCGAAGCCGCCGTGAACGATGTAAAAGTGCTGGCGCCATCGCTTGCGGAAGCCGACAGGATCGCGGCGAAGCTCGCCCAATTGCCGGAAGTCGAGCGCGCCACCACGCTGTCCTCGCTGATTCCCGCCGACCAGCCGAAAAAACTCGAGTTGATTTCGGCCGCGGCGGCACAGCTTCTGCCGGCGTTGAACCAGCGCGTCGCGCAACCGGCCAGCGACGCGGTTCGCATCGCGACGCTCAAGCGCCTTGCGAACTCCCTCGAACTCGCCGCCGACGAACATCCCGGCGCGGGCGAAAACGAAGCACGCCATCTCGCCGCGACGCTGAAAAAGCTCGCCGCCGCCGATGCCGCCACGCGCGATCGCGCCGAACACGCGATGTCCGATCCGCTGCGCATCGCGCTCGGCCAGATGCGTTCGCTGCTGCAGCCGTCGCTTGTCACGCAGGCTTCGCTGCCCAAATCGATGACCGACGGCTGGCTCGCAGCCGACGGCCACGCGCTCGTGGAGGCATCGCCAAAAGCGCTGGAAGGCAAGAACCGCGACGACGACCAGATGCTCGCCCGCTTCGCCGACGCCGTGCAAAAAGCGGAACCGAACGCAATCGGCGGCCCGATTTCCGTGCTGCATTCGGCCAATACCATCATCAAGGCCTTCGAGCAGGCGGCGGTGCTGTCCCTGATCGCAATCACCATTTTGCTGTGGATCACGTTGCGTCGAGTGGGCGATGTTTTCAGAACTTTGATACCTTTGCTGGTCTCCGCCGTGGTCACGCTGGAGTTGTGCGTCGTGTTCAACATGCCGCTGAACTTCGCGAACATCATTGCGTTGCCGCTGATGCTGGGTATTGGCGTGGCGTTCAAGATCTACTTCGTGATGGCGTGGCGCTCCGGGCAGACCGGATTGCTGCATTCCAGCCTCACGCACGCCGTGATGTTCAGCGCCGCGACCACGGCAACGGCGTTCGGCAGTTTGTGGTTTTCGCATCATCCGGGCACGTCGAGCATGGGCCGGCTGCTGGTTCTGGCGTTGTTCACAACGCTGATTGGCGCAGTGGTATTTCAGCCGGTTCTAATGGGCAAACCCCGGGTGCAGCGCAAGACCGCCGACACTCATTAATTCGTACGATCACCAGCAAGATCCAAGGAAACGACTCATGACGATGGCAATCACGCCACGCGCCACCCGCAACCTGCGCGCCCTTTCGGGCGGTGCGGCGCTCGCTGCCGCATTGATGCTGGCAGGCTGCGCGACCGGTCCCGACCGAAAACCGGGCGATCCGCTCGAGCCGATGAACCGCCAGATTTTCAAGTTCAACGACGCCGCCGACAAATACGTCGCACGCCCCATCGCCACGGGTTACGTGAAGGTCACGCCGAGCCCGCTGCGCACGGCAATCAGCAATTTCTTCTCGAATATCGGGGATATTGGCAACTTCGCGAACAACCTGCTGCAGTTGCGGATCACGGACGCGACCGAGGACCTGATGCGCTTCGCGTTCAACTCAACGTTCGGTATTGGCGGCCTGATCGACTGGGCAACGCCGGCGGGGCTGCCGAAGCACAACCAGGATTTCGGTTTGACGCTTGGGCATTACGGCGTGCCGTCCGGGCCGTATCTTGTGTTGCCGCTGCTCGGACCGAGTTCAGTGCGGGACTCCACAAGCTGGATTGCGAGCTATCCGCTCAATCCGGGCACGTATATGAGCGCGGGCGCGAACGCCGCGCTGTTCGGCGTGCATTTCATGAGCGCGCGTGCCGATTTGCTGGGCGCAACGGACATCCTGTCGCAAGCGGCGCTGGATAAATACGCGTTCGTGCGCGACGCCTACACGCAGCGTCGCCAGTATTTGCTGACGGGCGCAGCTAATGCGGCGCTGCCCGATTACGGTGACGAAAGCGGCGCGACCGCCGTGCCGGCAGCAGGCGCGAGCGCGACGTCGGCCCCTGCGCAGCCGGGCGCGGGCGGCAGCAGCAAGTCGCAAGGCTTGCCGGATTATTCGGACCCGGCAGCGAAGTAGCGCTGCGCGGCTGGACTCGCGATACGGCCAACCTTAACGGTCATGCTGTATCGCGGGCAGGTTTGGACGCCGCGTGGACTACATCACGGCGGCCCAGGGATAGCGCGCGAAGTGGCGCTTTTCGAATGCTTCGATATCGGCGCGTTGCGCGAGCGTCAGGTCGATTGTGTCCATGCCCTCGATCACCATACGCTTATGCCGCGCGCCCAGCGGAAAGCTGAAAACCTTGCCGCTGGTTCCGGATGTCACGGTTTGCGCTTCAAGATCGATCCTGATGATCGATGCCGGATCGCCCACCGAATCACGCAGCAGGATATCCACCGCTTCCCGGTCCAGTTGCACGAGCAGCAGACGATTGTTCATCGCGTTCGAGTAGAAGATTTCGGCGAAACTCGGCGCAATGACGGCATCGAAACCATATTGCTGCAGGCCCCACACCGCGTGCTCGCGACTCGATCCACACCCGAAATTCGAGCCGCCAATCAGGATGCGCGCGGCTTTGTACTGCGCCTGATTCAGCACGCAAGCGTCGAGCGGCTCGCCGTGCTCATCGAAACGAAGATCGTATAGAAGGCCCTGGCTCAAACCCGCTTTATCGATAATCCGAAGAAATTGCTTCGGCATGATCTGATCGGTATCCAGATTTTCGATAGGCAACGGCGCCGCGCTCCCTTCAATGACGCTTAGCTTAGACATGGCGGTTCTCCAGCGTGCGGACATCGGTGATCTTGCCGGTCAATGCGGCTGCGGCGGCCATCGCGGGGCTCATCAAATGCGTGAGGCCGCCCCGCCCCTGACGCCCTTCGAAATTGCGATTCGTGGTCGACGCGCAGCGTTCGCCGGCTTGCAGGAAGTCGTCGTTCATCGCAAGGCACATGGAGCATCCCGGTTCGCGCCATTCGAAACCCGCGTTCTTCAACGTCTGCGCGATACCTTCTGCCTCCGCCTGCCGGCGCACCGATCCCGAACCCGGCACGACCATCGCGCGCACGCCTTGAGCGACCTTCCGGCCACGAACAATCCCGGCCACGATGCGCAAATCCTCGATCCGCCCATTCGTGCACGAGCCAATAAACACGCGGTCGATTGGCGTTCCGGCTATTGGCTGGTTCGATTCGAGGCCGGTATAGTCCAGCGCGCGGCGCAATGCGGCAGCGGCTTCGGGCGTGGCCTGCGACGCGGCGTCGGGAACGAGCGCGTCCACGCGCATTGCCTGATTCGGGCTCGTGCCCCACGTGACGAAGGGCGCGATGTCGCTCGCGTTGAAACGGTGTTCGGCATCGAAAGTTGCGTCCTCGTCCGACTTGAGTTGCGTCCAGTCCGCGAGCGCGGCGCACCACGCGGTGTCGTCGAGCGTCTTCGCGTGGGCGCGGACATAGTCGAACGTGGTCTGATCCGGCGCGATCAGCGCCGCCCGGGCGCCCGCTTCCACGATCATGTTGCACAGGGTCATGCGCGCTTCGGCCGAAAGCGACGTCACGGTCGATCCCGCGAATTCAACGGCGTAGCCGCGCGCGCCCTGAGCGCCGATCTGGCTGATGATCCAGATGATCAAGTCCTTCGATGAAGTACCGTAAGGCAAAGTGCCATCGACCGTAATACGCATGGTTCGCGCCACGTGATACACGAGCGTTTGCGTTGCAAGCACGTGCTCGACCTCGGACGTGCCGATACCAAACCCCAGCGCACCGAGCGCGCCGTAGGTCGTCGTGTGGCTATCGCCGCAAAGAACGGCCATGCCCGGGCGGATCAGGCCCAGTTCGGGCGCGACGATGTGTTCAATGCCCTGCAGCGGATCGTTCGCGGCGAACAGGCGTATGCCGGCTTGATTGCAATTGCGCGCGAGGTTGTTGGCTTGCAGCAGCGACGCGGCGTCGCGAATCACGCGCGGCGATTCGGCGTGCGTCGGAATGATGTGGCTCACAACGGCAAGCTGCTGATTCGGCCGGCGCACGGGACGGTTTTTATCGGCGAGACCGCTGAACGCTTGCGGACTCGTGTATTCGTTCATCAGATGCAGATCGACGTAGAGCAGGACGTTCTGTTCATCAATACGCAAAACCGTATGCGAGTCGACAAGCTTTTTATGGAAGGTCGTGGCGATCGGCATGATCTCAGGCCTCAAGAAACGGCAAGACGCATTCGATCAACGCCTCCGGCGCTTCTTCGGGAATGTAATGGCCGCACGGCAGCGCGTGGCCGGTGACGTTGCGGGAGTATTGCCGCCACTCGGCGATCGGATCGAAGCACTTTTCGATCACGCCTTCCGCGCCCCAGAGCGCCAGGAATTCGCAGGCGTTTTTCTCCCCGTTTGCGAGCGTCTCGCGGTCGTGTTCGAGGTCGATCGTCACGCTTGCGCGGTAATCCTCGCAGATGCCGTGCGCCGTGCCGGGACTCCGCAGGCAACGCAGGTAGTGTGCGTATGCCTCGGGCGCGAATGGCTTCAGGCCCGCGCTGCGTGCGCCGATGGTCTGCTTGAGATAAAGGTCGGCGTCGGCGTTGATCAGCGTTTCTGGAAACGGCGCGGGACGCACGAGAAAGAACCAGTGCCAGTAGGCGCGAGCAAATTCGAACGAGGTTTTTTCGTACATCGCCAATGTTGGCGCAACGTCCAGCGTGACCAGTTTCGTGACCACGCCGGGGTGATCGAGCGCCATGCGCACCGCGACGCGGCCGCCGCGATCGTGGCCCAGAACGGCGAACGAGTCGTGGCCCAGCGCCCGCATCAGGTCCACCTGGTCCCGCGCCATGCGGCGCTTCGAGTAATTGCTGTGATCCGGCAGCCCTTGCGGCTTGCCGCTCTCGCCGTAACCGCGAAGGTCCGCGGCGACCAGCGTGAAATGTTGGGCCAGAGCCGGCGCAACCTTATGCCAGATCGCGTGCGTTTGCGGATGGCCGTGCAGCAGGAGCAGCGCTGGACCGGCGCCACCGGTTATGGCCTTGATCCTGATTCCCTCGACCGTCGCAGATGCATCCTTGAAATCTTCGAACATCGTTGTCTCCAGCAGTTTTATGAAGTTTAATTGATGCGCTGAACGATACAGTTTCTATTCAGGCAATCCAGACTTAACTTCCAGGAATGAATCCGATGGACGGTTTTTCCGATCTCAACCTGTTCACGCTCGTGGCGCGGCATCGCAATCTGGCGGCGGCGGCGCGGGATCTGGGCGTGACGCCGCCATCCATCAGCAAGCGTCTGGCGCAACTGGAGCGGCGGCTGGGCGTGCGGCTTTTGAACCGGACGACGCGGCGCGTCAGCCTGACGCCCGAAGGCGAGCTGTATCTGGCGAACGGCTCGCGCATCCTCGATGAACTCGCCGAACTGGAGCAACTCGTCACGAAAAGCCGTGGAGAACCAGCGGGGTTGTTGCGCGTGAATGCATCGTTTGGATTTGGGCGCAGACGCGTGGCCCCGGCGGTATCGAAGTTCATCGCGCACTATCCGGCGATCAAGATTCAATTGCACTTGTCGGACAGGCCAGTGAACTTGCAGGAAGAAGGATTCGATCTGGGGATTCGTTTCGGCGATGTCCCCGATGCGCGAATCAACGCGCGAATGCTCCTGAAGAATCGGCGGGTGGTGTGTGCATCGCCGGAATACGTGGCGGCGTTCGGCGTGCCCGCGACGCCGAACGATCTGACGCGGCATGCATGTCTGGTGCTTCGGGAGAACGAATCGGCTTACGGGACGTGGCACTTCACGCGCGGGAAAAAAGCGGAGACGATCAAGGTCGACGGTCCGTTAAGCAGTAACGACGGCAGTACGGTGCTCGAATGGGCGCTCGATGGCCGAGGCATTGCCGTGCGCTCGCAATGGGAGACGGAAGCGCTGGTGCGGGATGGAAAACTCGTGGAATTGCTGAAGGACTGGGCGCTGCCTAATGCGGATATTCACGCCGTTTACTTGGAACGGCATCAGTTGTCCGCGAAGCTGAGAACGTTTGTGGAATTCCTGGGTGAAGAGTTGCGGAGAAATTAAGCCTTGGTTTTATTCATTGCGCCGCATTTATTCAAATAAATTAGCGGAACTCCACTTATGAAGTCCCGCTGGAATGCAGTTCGAACGCGCACCATTTATGCAGCCCGCTCGAAAGCGGGCTGAGCATGGGCATTCCATTCGTCGACTTTTGCCGGATCGGGATGCGCATGCCGCCGCGCGTCGATCTCGTTCATGCCATGGGCAAGCGCGAATTTTCGCGCGTCCAGCGCACATGCAAAGTGTCCCAGAATGCCGCTCGCGCGCTGAAGGCCGTCGGACTCCCTGACGATCAGCATAGCGGCGTACGTGCCGTCGTCGTAAGCAGCCAAGGGAATCAGGACAACATTCCTATAAGCGATCTCGCCGTCGCGCATGTCGGACTCCTCTCTCAGTTCACCATTCCACCCGCCCCAAGCGTCGGGACCGGTCCGGATATAAATTTGTGTTTAGGCATTATCGATAAACATAAAAAAACGGGTCATCAGGATTTGCCCTATTTCGAAATTTCTTAATAAGTTTGCATACGATTTGCAGCGCTTTCGCGGTCGTTTCGGTGCAATTTGGTGCATATTCAGGATGCGCTTCGTTAATCGCGGCGCGTTTGCTGTAGTTAAAGACGAATGAGCACCGGATTTATTGCAACGCGAGAAAACATAGCTCGGCTTTCTTTTGCGAGAAAGTACATGCAAGGGGGTTGAATCTCGTGCGGTGCTTTTTTATCTTGGCGTATGCTGGCTTTGACGTTTTGCGAAACTGGAACGGTGGCGTCCGCAACGGACACCTTATTCTGGATAACCGGACACGCAGGCATCAGGGTATCGATATCCGTCGCGATGTCCAAACGACTGATGGGGGACTTTGTGAAAATCGAATCGACCGAATGGTTTCCGTTGAGTGACTACGCACCCGTGCGCGACGGCTGGTATGAAGTGCAGCTTGCCAGCGGCGCAACGGCGTTTGCGAAGTTTGGCGCCGATGAGTGGACGGAGAAACCGCTGCTGGTTTTTACGCACTGGCGCGGGCTCGCGGCTGATCCGGGCGCCGCTGAAGAGACGGAAAACATCAGCGCGGAAGTGGTTGCTGCTGAAGGGGTGAGAGCGGTCTGGGACAAATTCTTCCCGGGATCCGGTAAAGAACAGCATAAGCCGCTGGAACCTCAGGGAAAGGAATGATGGGTCGCCCGCGTTGTTTGAAAGGCCTGCCTGATAACAACAACGCGAGCGTCGGCGACGAAGAAAGGCAATCCACGTTGGCGATTGATCGCATGAAATAAAAAAGGTCACGGCCATCGGTTCCAGAACGCCTCGGAATTACCGCATTCGGTCCGAATGAAATCGGTGAGCAACTTCACTCGGGCGATATCGCGCGTATCGGCATGCGAAACGAGCCAATAGGAACGGCTAAGTGCGATTTCGTCAGGCAATATGCGCACAAGCGCCGGTTCGTTGCGCGCAATAAAACATGGCAGCACGCCAATTCCCGCGCCACCGCTCACAGCCGCCGCCTGGCTGATCACATTCGAGATGCGCACCGTGGGCATCAGCGCCGTCGAGATCTGCGACAGGTAATCGAGCTCCGTGCTCCACATCAGGTCGTCTATATATCCGATCCAGCGGTGCTTGAAAATGTCCTGAAACGTATTGATGGGCGCATGTGAATCGACATATTGCCGCGATGCAAACACACCCAGCGCATAGTCGTTGAGCCGGTGCGCATAAACGCGGCCGCGAGTCGGACGCGTCATGGTCACCGCAATATCGGCTTCACGCTTGGACAGGCTGAACATGCGCGGATTTGCGACCAGTTCGATCTCGAGATCGGGATGCGCCGCCGTGAGTCTGGCGAGCCTTGGCGCCAAAAAATATGTGCCGAAACCTTCCGGCGTTCCCACTCGGACAGTGCCGGTCAAACCGCCGGATGGATCGTCAAGACGCGCGTTGATGCGCATTGCAAGGCTTTCCATGGCCTCGGCGTCGGTCATCAGGCGCTCGCCTTCTGGCGTCAGTAGAAAACCAACTGAACTGCGCTCGAACAACTGCACGCCAATGCTCGCTTCAAGCGATGCAACCCGTCTGCTGAGGGTGGAATGATCCACGCCCATTTGCTGCGCCGCGATAGTCAGGCGTCCTGCGCGGGCGATCGCGAGGAAGGCCTGGAGCGCATCCCAATCGAATTTTCGCATGGGGATTTTTGCACAGCGCGGTTGTGGAATTGCCCATTCTATTGCAAAAAGCATGCTGCTATCTTTGGTTCAAAGGACGTCTTGAATCCCTTTCGAACTACCGTACAGGAGACAGCATGTCGCTTATCGCGAAACTCGAAGCACGCGCTCAAGCAAGCCGCCCGGTTCGCGTCGGATTGATCGGCGCAGGAAAATTCGGCTCGATGTACCTCTCGCAGGCACCGCGCACGCCGGGTATTCATCTGGTTGGCATCGCGGATATTTCGCCCGAACGGGCTCGCAACGCGATGCATCGGGTGGGCTGGGAAGAAGCACGATATTCTGCTTCTTCGTGGTCCGAAGCATTGCGCAGCGGCACCACGTTCATTACCGACGACGCAGACGCGATGATCGCGAGCGACCACGTGGATATCGTGATCGATGCCACCGGCAGCCCCGCCGCGGGCATTCACCATGCGCTGCTGTGCTGCAAATACAAGAAGCACATTGTGATGGTGAACGTGGAAGCCGATGTGCTCGCTGGTCCCTTGCTTGCAAGACGGGCGGCCGAAGCCGGCATCATCTATTCAATGGCTTCCGGCGATCAACCCGCGTTGATCGCGGAACTCGTGGATTGGGCGCGCACCATCGGTTTCGACGTCATCTGCGCCGGCAAAGGCACGAAGTACCTGCCCATCTATCACCAGTCCACGCCCGATACCGTATGGAGCTACTACGGTTTCACCGAAGAGCAGATCGCATCCGGCGACTTCAACGCGCAAATGTTCAACTCGTTTCTCGATGGCACGAAGTCAGCGCTGGAAATGGCGGCGGTATCGAATGCGTGCGACTTGCGTCCGCCTTCTGATGGCCTCGCGTTTCCGGCATGCGGCGTCGACGATCTTCCGAATGTGTTGAAGCCTGCGTCCGATGGCGGCATTCTCCCGCATCGGGGAAGCGTGGAAGTGGTGTCGTCCCTGGAACGCGACGGGCGGCCCGTCTTTCGCGACTTGCGCTGGGGCGTGTACGCGGTCTTCGAAGCGCCTTCGGATTACGTGCGCGACTGCTTCGCGCAATACGGACTGAAGACCGACAGCAGCGGTCGTTTTACGGCCATGTACAAGCCATATCACTTGATTGGGCTGGAGTTGGGGGTATCGATTGCAAGCATCGCCGTGCGTGGCGAAGCAACGGGCGCGACGACCGGCTTTCATGGCGATGTCGCGGCCACCGCGAAGCGCGACCTGCGGGCGGGTGAACGTCTTGATGGCGAAGGCGGCCACACCGTCTACGGCAAGCTGATGCCCGCAGTGGACTCGCTGATGCAGGGCGCGTTGCCCATTGGCCTCGCGCACAACATGGTGCTGCAACGACCCGTTGCCGCCGGCCAACCGGTTTGCTGGACCGACGTAGCCTTCGACGCCACCCGGGAAGCGGTGAAAGTACGCCTCGAAATGGAAGCGCTGTTCAGGAAGGAACTTGGCGAGGAGGTAGCGGCGGCCAAGCTTGCATCGTAAGTATCCCTGATCATGCGGGACATATCCCGCACCGATCGTTCTCTATAACGCCCGCCAAAGGGCGACGGAGGAGACATGAGCCATATCAGCGACACCATTTTGGTCACGCCCTCGGCGCGCACCGACGTATACCGCAAGATAAGCTGGCGCATCATGCCGTTTATCGTGCTGTGCTATTTGTGCGGGTATCTGGACCGCGTGAATGTTGGCTTCGCGAAACTGCAGATGCTCAACGACCTGCACATGAGCGACGCCGTATACGGCCTTGGCGCGGGCATTTTCTTTATCGGCTATTTCATCTTCGAAGTACCGAGCAACCTGATCTTGCACAAGGTCGGCGCACGGCTATGGATTGCCCGGATCATGATCACCTGGGCCATCATTTCGGCGGCAACGTTGTTCGTCAAGACACCCGTGCAGTTCTATACCGCGCGCTTTTTCCTGGGCGTGGCCGAAGCCGGATTCTCGCCGGGCATCATGCTGTATCTGACGTACTGGTTTCCCGCGCGCAAACGCGGCTTTGCGCTCGGCGTGTACTACATTGCGATACCGCTTTCGGGTGTCGTGGGCGGTCCCATGTCCGGCTGGATTCTCACGAAATTCGCGCATTCCACGGTCATGGCGGGATGGCAATGGCTGTTTCTTATCGAAGCGTTGCCGGCGCTTCTGTGCGGCATCGCCGTGCTCGCTTTGATGGTCGATAAACCCCACCAGGCGAAGTGGCTCACCGATACCGAAAAGAACCTCGTCACCAGCGAGATTGGCCGCGAGGACGCTGAAAAGACGACGCATCACAACCTGCGCGCCATTCTCTCCGACAAACATATCTGGAAGCTTTGCGCGGTGTATTTTTGCCAGATCATCGGGCTGTATGGAATCAGTTTCTGGTTGCCGTCGATCATCAAGGATTCAGGGCTTGCCGATGTCTCGGTCATTGGATGGCTCTCGGCAATTCCTTATCTTGTCGCCATTCCTGCGATTGTGCTCACAGGCATGAGTTCGGACCGGTTTCGTTCGCGGCGGATGCATTTTTCGGTGCTTGCCGTGATCGGCGCGATTGGCTTCGCGGCGAGCGGGTACGTGGGGCATCACCCCGCGCTTGCCGTGATCTGGCTGAGCGTGGCGGCGGCGGGGATCTTGTCGGCGTTGTCGCTGTTCTGGAGCATTCCGTCGTCGTTTCTTGCGGGGACATCCGTTGCGGTGGGCATTGCGGGGATCAATTGCGTGGGAAATCTGGCGGGGTTTGTATCGCCTTATGTGGTGGGATGGCTCAACGTCGCCACGCACGATAACCGCATGGGCCTTTACTTCGTCGCCGTGTGCCTGGTGTTGGGAGCGGTGCTGGTCAGGACGATATCGGGGAAACTGGCGGACAGGTGAGTTTGATCTCGGCGTGACCGGCTTTTTTCACGAGCCGGTCCATTGTCCGTGGTTCACCACGGCACGACCCGTCCCAGATAGTCCAGGTAATGCAAGCCGGAGCGTCCTTCGTAAGCCTCCATCGTATTCACCAGATTCGGGATGCTTTCCTCGATAGTCAGACGCGCGCCCGAACCGCCCATGTCCGTCCTGACCCATCCGGGGGCCATCAACAGGAGCGTTTTAGCGTCGTCCTGATGACGCGCTGCAAAGCTGCGCATGAACATGTTGAGCGCCGCCTTGCTGCCTCGATATACCTCGTAGTTGCCATTGGTATTGTTCGTCAGGCTGCCTTGCCCGGACGACATGACGGCAATTGTTCCATTCGGCTGCACGAGGCCCTGAAATGCTTCGATGACCCTCATCGGACTCAATGAGTTCGTGACCATGATGCGCACGAATTCCTCGGTCGAGACATCGGCAATGGTTTCGCGGTCGTCGTTCTTCACGCCGGCGTTCACGAAAAGCATGTCCAGTCGCCGGTCTTCGAGACGAGCGCGTAATGCGGCGACCTGATCGGGAATCGTGATGTCCACTGATTCGACTTCAAGCGCGCCGCGGGCGGTTTCAGAGAGCCGGCGCAGTTTTTCTGTTGAGTCTGCGCGGCCGGTGGCGATCACTCGCCAGCCGCGTTCGAGAAATTCCTCGACCATGGCGAATCCGAGACCGCGCGATGCGCCAACGAGAAGGACGGTTTTCTGCGTGGATGTGTCTTGCATCAGTAGCTCCGTATGTGTCGATACAACCAATATATCGACGCCCGATACATGGCGGAAGGCGCAGCATTTGCATTGATAACCTGCATCAAACGCCATGCTAGGATCGGGGCATGGCAGAACCCGATCTGAATTTGCTCGTTGCGCTAGACGTACTGCTCGCCGACGGAAGCGTGGCCGGTGCTGCGCGCCGATTGGGTTTGAGTGCATCGGCAATGAGCCGAACGTTGGCGCGTCTGCGGGAGACGACCGGCGACCCGTTATTGGTTCGTGCAGGGCGCGGCATGGTGTTGACGCCTCACGCAGAAGCACTGCGCCAACGCACTCGGAATGCGGTTCACGAGGCGCGTGCGGTACTTCGTCCATCATCCGCGGAGCCCGACTTTTCGACATTGCAGCGAACCTTCACCATTCGCGCCAACGATGGTTTTGTCGAGGCCTTCGGTGCGTCACTGATTGCCGTGGTTAGCGCGGTTGCGCCTCTGGTGCGCTTGTGTTTTGCATCCAAGCCCGAGAAGACGGCGGCTTTCTTGCGGGACGGGTCGGCCGATCTGGAAATTGGCGTGCTGGGCGACATGGGGCCGGAAGTACGCGTGCAGGCGTTGTTCCGGGATCGCTTTGTGGGTGCTGTCAGGAAGGGCCATCCGTTAGCAGCGAAGGGTGAGGTGACGGCGAAACGGTACACCGCGTTCGGCCATGTCGTTGCTTCACGCCACGGCCGCGGGAATGGACCGGTCGATGAAGCGCTGGCGACCTTAGGCCTTAAACGGACGATTGTCGCTGTGGTTCCGAGTTTTCCCGCCGCGCTCGCTATTGCGCGGACTTCGGATTTGATTGCACTCGTGCCTGCTTCTCTGGTTCGCAGTGAGGCCGCGTCCGCCAGCATTGATGCGTTCGAGCTTCCCGTGAAAACGGAGCAGATTACGGTGTCGCAGATGTGGCATCCGCGTTTGGAGGTCGATCCTGTGCATCGATGGCTTCGGCAAATGACACTGAGCGTGTGCCGGAAATCGACCTGACCGATGCCTTCGCAGGAGCGAGCATGCGCACGGCGCATCTAGAACACCCCCGCCCTTCCCATCGCGTGCCGCGCCTGCACCAACGATCCCTTCGCCGCCCGCGCATCTCCCGCGATTTTCAACAGTGCGCCAAGCTGCGAAGGCTCTCTCAGCAACTCCCGCAGAATCGGCAGAATCGTCGTGGTTCCATCGTCGCGCAATCCGGCTGTCGCCGCTTTCGGCAAACTCCTCCACGCCGGATCCACGATCGCCCTGCACACGGCGAACGGCAGCCCTCTCGCCTTGGCAATCGCCCCGGCAACGTGCGATTCCATATCCACCGCCAGCGCCCCCGTCGATCGATAAAGCGAGCTTTTTTCCTGCTCCCCCGCCAATGGCGCCGCAACGCCAGCCATCTTCCCGCGCACCGCCTTTGCTCCGACCGGCGTTCCGGAAAAAGCCGAAAACATTCGCGCCGACCATTCCAAATCCGTATCGATAACCCCAAGCGGTCCCGACACGGCACTCGCAATGATCACTGTTCCCGGCTCCAGATCGGGCGCGAGGCCGCCCGCCGTTCCAAAGCTGACGATGCCGGAACACCCCCGCGCCAAGGCTTCGCTCAAAGCACGCTCCAGCAAATCCGCCCGGGCCGCAAAGACCGCCTCAACACCGGGCCCGCGCGCAATGCGCGCTTCGAACGCCATTCCCGTGACCGCGATGACGGGCAAGCTCACATCCCCGCCGTCACGCGCGTGGTGCCATCGCGCAGCATGTTCCTGTAGCGTGCCAGCGCCCAGAGCGGAAAAAACTTTCTATACCCGTGATATCGGAGATAGAAAACGCGCGGGAAGCCGGTCGCGGTGAACCGGGTTTCATCCCAAAGCCCGTGCTCGCGCTGGGTCGAATGCAAATACTGAATTCCCTTCGCCACCGCCGGATGTCCGACCAGCCCCGCCGCCATCAACCCGAGCAACGCCCAGGATGTCTGCGACGCCGTGCTCGGTGCCGCCTCATATCCGCGATAGTCCAGCTTGTAGCTCTCGCCGCCTTCGCCCCATCCGCCATCGGCGTTTTGAATGCTGACAAGCCACTGCGCGGCGCGCTGCACGCGTGAATCCGTCAGCGGCAATCCCGCCGCGTTCAGCGCGCACAACGCCGTCCACGTCCCATAGATATAGTTCAGCCCCCAGCGCCCGTACCAGCTTCCATCGCGTTCCTGATCGCGCAGGATGTAGTCCAGCGAGCGCTTTGCCGGCTCGCTCGTCGCGGGCAATTCGCCAAGCTGCGCGAGCATCGACAAACATCGTCCCGACACATCCACCGTCGGCGGATCGAGCAGCGCGCCGTGATCCGAGAACGGAATGTTGTTGAGGTAATACTGCGTGTTTTCGGGCTCGAACGCGCCCCATCCGCCGTCGCTGCTTTGCATGCCGACGACCCATTCCCGCCCGCGAGAAATCGCCTCGCCATACAACGCGGTGCCGTTTTCGCGATCGGCGCGTTCCATCGCCATGGCGACAACGGCGGTATCGTCCACATCCGGATAATGCGGATTCGCAAACTGGAACGCCCAGCCGCCCGGCCGGATGTTTGGTCGGCGCGAGATCCAGTCGCCGCGCACATCGAGAATCTGCAGCGGCACGAGCCAGTCAAGACCACGCGATACCGCCGCGCGCGCGCGGGGTGTATCGGCTTCGAGCAACGCGTGCGCGGCCAGCGACGTATCCCAGACAGGCGACAAGCACGGCTGGCAATACGCCTCGCCATCGGGCACTTCGTCAATGATCAACAGCTTCTCGATCGACTTGCGCGCGATCGCCCGGTTCGGATGATCCTCCGCGTAGCCGAGCATGTCGTACATCATCACGGAATTGGCCATGGCGGGAAAAATCGCGCCGAGACCATCCTCGCCGTTCAGGCGTTCGTCGACAAACCGCACGGCCGCCTCGATTGCACGCTGGCGCGTATGGCGCGGAAACAGCGGATCGGCGGCGCGCAGCACGGCGTCGACTGCCCGAAACAACACGAACCAGCCCTGATGCTGATGCGGCGCGCGCGCGGCCATGCCGGCGTTGACAGGGGCGTCGAAGAAAAGCTCGTCAATGCGCACGCCCTTCGGATTGCGCGCCTTCGGCCGTTTGGCGTTGAGCACCAGCAAGGGCACGATAACGGTGCGCGCCCAGTAAGACACCTTCGACAAATGAAACGGAAACCATTCGGGCAGAAGCATGATTTCTACGGGCATCATGGGCACCGCGCGCCATGAGATCACGCCGAACAGCGCGAGCAGAATGCGCGTGAAAACGTTCGATTTTTCCGCGCCGCCAGCCGCAATGACCGCGCGGCGCGCGCGCTGCATATGTTCCGCTTCGGGCGAATCGCCGATCATCTTCAGCGCGAAATACGCCTTGACGGTGGCGCTCACGTCCATGGCGCCATCGGTGAACAAAGGCCAGCCGCCGTCTTCGCGCTGGATGCGGCGCAAGTAGCGGCCAATCTTCGCTTCGAGTGCGGGCTTGGGCGTCTCGCCGAGGTAATGCACGAGCAGCACATACTCGGCGGGAATGGTAGCGTCGGCTTCGAGTTCGTAGAGCCAGTAGCCTTCGGGATGCTGATCGGCGAGCAGCGCGTCGGCCGCGCGGGATACCGATGCCTCCAGGGCCGCCGCGCTGATGGGCGCGGTCGAGGCGTTGGAAGGCTGGACAATGTCGTTCATCTGAATTCCATCGGGGGATTCATGAGGAGGTCCGCGGCCTTCTGGCCTGAGCGGATCGAACCTTCTATGGTTGCAGGCAGGCCGGTGGCCGTCCAGTCGCCCGCCAGCATGAGATTGGGCCAGCGGGTGCGGGTCGCCGGCCGGAGATTCGCCTGGCTTGGCAGCGCGGCGAACGTCGCGCGTTTTTCGGTCACGATCTGCCAGGCAGGCATGCGCTCGACGGGTAACCGCGCGGCTTTCGCCACCTCCTGCCACAGCGTTTGTGCAAGCGTTTCGCGCGGGATATCGATAAAACGATCCGCATTATGAATGGTCACGGACAAGCGGTCGTCGTAGGCCAGGAGCCAGTCGGCCGTGCCATTGAGCAAACCGGTCACAGGCTCGAATGCGAGCGGCGGTCCAACCGCGAAATGCGCATTGATGATCGCGCGAAACGCTGTTGGCGCGATCAGCCCCGGCACGAGTTCCCGCGCGGCGTAAGGAGGCACGGCAAGCACCACGCCGTCGGCCGCGCCAATCTCCACGCGGGTTTCATCAAAATCAAGCGAGCGCACGCGGGTTTTCGAATCAGTGCCGGCAAAACCGATTGCCGTAAGACGCGATCCCAGCCGGATTTCCGCGCCACCATATTGCAGAAGCCGCAGCGCAGGTTCAATAAACGCGTGCCCCAAGCCATTGCGCGCGGTCAGCGGCCGGCACGCCTGGCCGCCCGGCAACACGGTTTCCTTCATCACATTGGCGGCCAGCACGGCGCTCCCTTCGCGGGGATCGACGTTGAGCAACGCGAGCAGAAACGGATCGAGCATGGCGTCCCAGAGACGGCCGCTCGCGCGCATGGTCTGCTCGACGGTTCGCCCCGGATTGGCGAGCAGCAAGCGCAATAGCGAGAGATAGTCCGCGGGCAGCGTGCCGGGAACGCGCGTCGCCGTGTCGAAGATCCAGGCGGGAAAGCGTCCGGGCGATATCTTCAGGGTCCAGCGCGAACCGCTGCGCAAATCCATGAAGGGGTAATCGGCTTGAGTCGGGCCGATAAGTTCGTCGGCGGCGCCAATGGCCTTGGCAAATCCCAGCGCGGCGTGGTTGCCGGACAGGATCAGGTGATTGCCGTTGTCGATCGTGGCGTTGAGCTTGATGTCGAAATACGAACGGCATCGGCCGCCCGCATGCGGCGCGGCTTCGTGCAGAACGACCCGCGCGCCGCGGCGTTGCAACTGGACTGCGGCGGCAAGCCCGGATAAGCCAGCGCCAATGACATGAACTGTCCGCGACATCAGAACACGTTGCGCGCCACGATCCACAACAGCCGTGACCGTGGCGTACGGACGTGATTGCGCGGGAGATCGAAGCCACGCTTCAGGTTCGCCTCGAGTACGCAGCGGTACGCGCCCGACATGATGCGCGGCGCCTTCACCTGTGCTCGCGGCGTGTTGGCCATGATGGCGTCGGATTGCGCGTAATGGCTGCGGGCCCGCTCGGCGAGGGTCAGGCACACGCGCGGGAGGCGCGCGTCGCCGACTATGGACGCAATGTCGGTGGTGGAAATGCCCTCGCGCGACAACAGTTCGCGCGGCAGATACACCCGGCCGATAGCCGCGTCTTCATCGATATCGCGAAGAATATTCGTCAACTGCAGCGCGCGGCCAAGGTGATGCGCGAGACGCCGGCCGGCATCTTCCTGCATCCCGAATATCCTCACCGACAAACGCCCCACCGCGCTCGCCACGCGATCGCAATAGAGGTCGAGCGTGGCTTCGTCGGGCGCGACGATATCTTCGGAATCCATTGCCATGCCGTCGATCACGGCAATGAAGTCATCGCGCGAAAGATGGAATGCGTGGATGTGCTGCGTCAGCGCGGCGAGCGACTTGCGCGGCTTGCCGGCGTAGCAGTCGTCTATGTCGGCGCGCCATTGCTCGAGCGCGGCGGCGCGTTCGTGACGCGGCATGGTGCCGTCGTCGGCTATGTCGTCCACCGCGCGGCAAAACGCGTAGACCTGGTACATCGCGTCGCGCTGCGCAGCCGGCAGGATGCGCATGGCAAGATAAAACGAACTGCCCGAGGACGCCTTGGCGGCGTCGGGCACTGGTTCATCGGCGATAAGATTGGAAACGGCCAAGACGGACTCCGCTGTGGCGCCCCCAAGGGCAGTAATGTTGGATCGGGCGCCGTGCGCGAGCGGGCAAGCCGTGGTAACGGCGAAGCACAACTCGTGCGAAACAGCGCAAACCGGCTTCCTGCGGCGCCGAAACGCTCATGGAACGCGCATGGAACGGACCATAAGCCACGTCCAAACGCCGCTGGAAGCGGCGAAAAGTATATCAATGTTTGTGACCTGTTGCCCTTGAGCCACCTTGGCGATCCGGAAACTCGCCTCAACCTTCGTACGAAACGTCCGCCGTCAGCATATATCCCTCGTTGCGGACCGTGCGGATCAGCGCGGCGTCGCGCGCCGTGTCCTTCAAATGTTGCCGCAGGCGGCTGATGCAGACATCGATAGCCCGATCCAGCGGCGTAAGGTTCTTGCCGAATACTTCATCGAGCAGATATTCGCGCGAAAGCGGCCGGTTCGGATGGTCGAGCAGCGTGCGCAAGGTCCGGTAATCGGAGCCGCCGAGCGTGATGATCACGCCCTCGGGCGAAAGCATTTGTTTCATGCGCGTATCGAGATGCCATCCGGCAAAACTGATGCTCGCGATGGCGTCCGCCGACCGCGCGTTCGGCATGCTGCGCGCGCGCCGCAGGATCACCTTGATCTTGGCGACGAGTTCGCGCGGATCGAACGGTTTGGGAAGGTAGTCGTCGGCGCCCATTTCGAGGCCAAGCACGCGGTCGAGCAAACCGCCGCGGGCGCTCAGCATGACAATGGGAACCGTATTGTTGCGGCGCAGTTCGCGCGTGAGGTCGAGGCCGTCTTCGCCGTCGAGCATCAGGTCGAGCACGACCAGATCGACGCGCGACGAGTTGATGATCTGCTTCATCTGCGCGCCGCCTTTCGCGGCCTGCACGCCGTATCCCATGCTGCTCAGGTAGTCGAGCAAAAGCTGACGGATGTTCGGATCGTCATCGACAACGAGTATCTGGTCCATGTATCTGCCGGATGGCTGCCTTCAAAGCTGGCGAGCGTAGCCCAGCCGCCGGCTGAATGGCTGAGCCAACACATTCCATTACAAAACAGCGCCGCTTCGATATATCCGCATTACATCGGCCCGATAAAGTCTGCGTTGCAAATCGCAATCATTCTTATTCAACAGGCTTTCAGGCAAGGTATCACATGTCGATGTTCCGGATTTTCACGCCGCGACGCTTGAGGTTCGCGGCTTTGGCCTTGGCAACGTGCATGGCGGGCGCGTTGTCTTTCAACGCGGCCCGCGCGGAAAATGCGCCGGGCCTGGCCACGCTCGACGCGGCCCAGACCGTCACCGATGTCGCTGGCCGCACGGTCAGGGTCCCGCAGAATCCGAGGCGGATCCTGCTGGGCGAAAGCCGTCTGCTGATGGCGGTGGCCTTGCTCGAAGGCGATCATCCGCTCGCGAATATCGTCGGCTGGCAGGGCGACCTGAAAAACCGCGATCCGCAAACTTTCGACGTCTACGCAAAGAAATTCCCGCAAATCAACGATATCCCGCTGATCGGCAAGGCGACGGAAAGCAGCGTCAGCGATGAAAAAGCGCTGAGCCTCAAACCCGATCTCGCGATCTTCACGTTTGGCGGCGAAGGCCCCGGCCAGTACAACGCGCTGGTCAAGCAGCTCGAAGCCACGGGCACGGTGGTGGTGTTCGTCGACTTCCGCATTCATCCGATGCAAAACACGCTGGCAAGCATGAAATTGCTGGGTGAAGTCCTGCATCGGAACGAACAGGCCGATGCCTATATCAAGTTCTACCAGGAGCACGTCGCGCGCGTTCAAAGCGTGGTCGCCTCGGTGCCTGACGCGCAGCGCCCGAAGGTTTTCATCGACATGCTCGCGGGTTCGTGGGGTGTCTGCTGCCATACGGCGGGTAATGGCAGCTTTGGCGAATTCATCAAGGTTGCGGGCGGCCGCAATATTGCGGCGGATCTGCTGCCCGGCGTGCTGGGCGATATCAGCATGGAACAGTTGATCGTCGCGAAGCCCGACATTTACGTGGCCGACGGCACATGGACGCGTCCGGGCGTGACCGCGTTGCGGGTCGGCGCGCTGACGTCCGAGCAGGACGCGGAACAAAGCTTGTCTGCGCTCGTGGCGCGTCCGGGCTACGACGCCATCAAGGCCATTCACGATGGCCGCGTCTTCGGCATCTGGCATAACTACTATGACTCGCCCTACAACATCATCGCCATTGAAGCGTTCGCGAAGTGGTTCTATCCGGCGCAGTTCAAGGATTTGAGCGTGAAGGCGACGCATGACGAGATGTATCGGCGATTCCTGGCGGTGCCCTCCGACGGCACCTATTGGGTCGATCATCCCGCACCTGCGAAAGGCTGATCCGCATGGCGACCGCTCTTCTCATTGCGAATGACAATGTGCGTTCGTATCAGCGCCTGACGCGCCGCCGTATTGGCGGGTTGATGCTGGTGTGCATGCTGATCGCAGCCGCGCTCCTGTTCGATTGCAGGACCGGACCGTCCGGCCTGACCGTGCCGGCGATCCTGCATGCGGTGTTTTATCCGCGCGCGGTGGCGCCGGATATCGCCGTGATCGTCTGGCAAATCCGCCTGCCCTACGCCGTGATGGCGCTCCTGGTGGGCGCGGCGCTCGGGCTGTCGGGCGCGGAAGTGCAGACCATCCTCAACAATCCGCTTGCGAGTCCTTATACGCTGGGGGTATCGGCGGCGGCGGCGTTTGGCGCGTCGCTTGCCATCGTGGCGAACATCACGATTCCCGGCGTTACCCAGACCTGGGTGATCTCGGCCAATGCGTTCGCGTTCGCGCTGCTTTCGGCACTGCTGCTCGATACCGTCGCGCGCTGGCGCGGCATGAGCACGGCGGGCGTGGTGCTGATGGGCATCTCGCTCGTGTTCTCGTTTCACGCGCTGGTTGCGCTGATGCAGTTCATCGCGTCCGCCGATGCCCTGCAAGGCCTGGTCTTCTGGACGCTCGGTTCGCTCGCACGCTCCGACTGGACGAAGATCGGCGTACTGGCCGCGGCGCTTGCCGTCGCGTTGCCGATGTCCTTTGCAAACGCGTCGCGGCTTACCGCGCTGCGCCTGGGCGAGGATCGTGCGGCAAGCTTTGGTATCGATGTCCGGCGCCTGCGCCTCGGCACGCTCTTGCGCGTAGCCGTGCTGACGGCGCTTGCGGTGTCGTTCGTCGGGACGATTGGCTTTGTCGGCCTGATCGCGCCGCACGTGGCGCGGGCGTTGTTTGGCGAGGATCACCGCTTTTATCTGCCCGGCAGCGCGCTGACCGGCGCTTTGATGATGTCGCTAGCGTCGATTGCGTCCAAGCTGATCATTCCCGGCGTGCTGATTCCGGTGGGTATCGTGACGGCGCTTGTCGGGATTCCGCTGTTCCTCGGCATTGTGATTTCGTCGCATGGAGAACTCGGATGAGCGGGCTTTCCATCGATAACCTCTCGCTCAACTACGGCCGCCGCCGCATTCTCGACTCGCTCGCCGCCGGGCCGCTTCCACGTGGCGAAATCACCGCGTTGCTCGGACCGAACGGCAGCGGCAAGTCGACCTTGCTGCGCGCGCTGTCCGGCCTCACGCGCGCCCAGTCGGGCAAGCTCGAGCTCGACGGCGAAACGCTCGCGCTCAGTGCGTCGGGCGCGCGCTCGCATAGCGTCGTGTATCTGCCGCAGGCGTTGCCGGCCGGCGTGCGGCTGCAGGTGCTGGAATCCGTGCTGGTCGCATATCGCGCGACGCGTAGTCAGGGTTATGGCACGCCGCGAAACACGGCGGACGATCTCGCCCACGTGCATGGCGTGTTGCAGCGTCTTGGCATTGAATCGCTTGCAACGCGCTCGCTCGATGAACTCTCGGGCGGCCAGCGGCAACTCGTTGGAATCGCGCAGGCGCTGGTTCGCGATCCACAGGTGCTGCTGCTCGATGAGCCGCTTTCCGCGCTCGACCTGAATCACCAGTTCCACGTAATGCGTACGCTGCGCTCGGAGACGCGCCATAGAAACATGGTCACGGTCGTGGTCCTCCACGACATCAACACGGCGCTGCGTTCCTGTGACAAAGCCATGCTCCTGCACGGCGGCCGCATCCACGGTTTTGGCACGCCCGCGGAGGTCGTGACGCCTGATCGGCTTGACCAGGTGTTTGGGGTGATAGCGCGTATCGAGCCGTGTTCGCAAGGCCAACTGCAAGTTTCGATCGACGGTCTCGCCGATCGCTCGCGCGTCGCCAGCCGGTAACAGCAGCACAAGCACGGCAAGCCAGCGCTTCAACCAGCCGTTTATCCGCGCGTTTTTTCGATGCCTTCTCGAGGCATCGCGTCGACGCGCGCGAACGGCTTATCAAAAGCCAGGGGAAAATGAAAAAGACTTTAGCAATAGCCGCATGCGCGGCGGGGTACGCGTGCGCGGCGCATGCACAGAGCAGCGTCGCGTTGTATGGCGTGATCAACGCCGGCTTTTCCTACGCCAGCAATCAACACGGGAATTCGGGCGTGTCGGCGACGAGCGGCGATCTGCAAGGCAGCCACTGGGGGTTTATCGGCGCTGAAGATCTCGGCGGCGGCGCGAAAGCCATATTCCGGCTTGAAAACGGCTTTAACCTGATGAACGGCACGGCGACGCAGAACGGCCGCGAGTTTGGCTATCAGGCCTACGTGGGACTTGACGACCAGCGCCTTGGGCGCGTGACGCTGGGACGGCAGTACGACTCCGTGGTGGAGTTCCTCGCGCCGCTGCATAAACCCGTGAGTAATAACCTCGCCGCACATCCCTACGACAACGACAACCTGAACCATGGATTTCGCGTCAACAATTCGGTGAAATACAGCAACGAATGGTTCGGCGGTTTACGCGTCAGCGGCTTATACGGCTTCTCCAACGACGCAGGCGAATTCGCCAACAACCGCGCCTGGAGCGCGGGGACGTCGTACGCAACGGGCAATCTCAAGATCGCGGCGGCGTACCTGCAGGTGAACAACACGGCGGGCAGCAATACCGACGGCGCCGTGACGCTCTCGGACCGAACCTTCATTGCAGCGCTTCAGCGGACCTTTGGCGCGGGCGCCACCTATCAGGCAGGGACCGCCAGAATTGATTTCCTCTGGACGCGTTCCCAATTCGATGGCTTGAAGACAATCAACGGAATCGGCAGTCTGGGAATTACGCAGACCAACGCCAACGCCCGTTTCGATAACTTCGAGATCAACACGATGTATCGCTTTACACCGGCCTGGACGTTGACTGGCGCATACACCTACACGGCAGGCAAACTCGATAATCGTCAGGGTAATTTCTATCCCAAATGGAACGAGGTTTCGCTGTTGCTCGACTATGCGTGTTCAAAGCGAACCGACGTGTATGCAGAAGCGCTTTATCAGCATTTGGCAAGCAATGGCTCGGGCCTGACCGCCGATATCAATCGCCAATCGCCCGCTTCCGGCGACGCACAAACCGTTCTGGCGCTGGGGCTCCGGCATCGGTTTTAAAAGGCGCTTGCTCCGTTGCGAACAGAAAGAAAAAATCCGATCGATTATTTCGCACCCCGCTCTGCGATTTAATCGATCGATATCCTCGTCCTTGTTCCGCACCAGATTTTGAATTTCAGCTGGAACTCATCATTCAATTCGACCGTCTCATTCCCTGTCCTGCGAACCTGTTCGACTAAAATAAAATCGTCTTTATCGATCACGACAAGCAAATCATCGCATGTTGTCGTCAGATTGAAGGCATGATTTATGCGCGAGTATCCAGCGCAGCCATATTCCGACCAGACCGAAAACAAATCCATGACGCCGCATCGCGAGGAAACGGGCGCTGACCACTGGCAAGACGAGCCGCCGTTCCCGGTGGTGCCCGAGCGCAACTTTGCCGCTCAGCGCGCCACGTTACGCGTATTGCTGATCGCCGCGATTGTCCTGCCCTGTCTTTACGTGACGGCCATGTCATGGAGCGACCTGAAGGCGCGCGAAGCCGATGCCGCCGAAATCGCCGAACGCAACGCGCACGTCGCGGAAGAACATGCGCTGAAAGTTTTCGACATGAACCAGACGCTCAACGCGCGGGTCATCGATCTGATCGACGGACTGGACGACGCGACACTGCGCAGCAACGAAGCTTCCATTCACCAAAAACTCAAGTCGATGGGCGGCGGTTATCCGCAAGTGGCGGCGGTCAGCATCATTGGCGCGGACGGACGGTTGATCGCGACCAGCCGCGTGTTCCCGACACCAGACGTTTCAATAGAAACGCGCGAGGATTTCATTGCCGTGCGCGATCATCCGGCCATCGAGAATGTCTCGAGCGTCATGCAGGGCAAGGTCGTGGGCGAAAGCGTGTTCAATACCGCCGTGCCGCGCAAGACGCCGGACGGCAAATTTGCGGGGATTGTGTCCATCGCGCTGCGCCCGAGCTATTTCGCGGGGTTTTATCGGGAACTGCTGGGCGACAACACCAGCGTGTCGCTTGGCCTGACTCGGGCCGACGGCGCCGTGCTGGCCTGGTATCCGGTGCGTCCGCCAAACCGCATGGCGCTCGCCGCCAGTTCGCCATTGCGCGAAGCGTATTCGTCGGCGCGCCATGCGGGTGTCGTGCGCATGCGTTCCGGGCTCGATAACCAGTTGAAAGTGGTCGCGTTCCGGCGCGTCGGAAATTACCCGGTGTATGTGTCGAGCGGCTATCCGGTCGCGACCATCTGGGCGGCCTGGTATCAACACGTCAGCGTGCTGATGCTGTCGCTGTTCGCGCCCTGCGTGGTCCTTTGGGGCGTGATCTGGCTTTCGCTGCGGCGTCTCGCCAACGAAGAAGATGCGTGGGAACGCTGGCAGGCGGAAGCGTCGATGCGACGTTCCATTGAATCGGCCTACCGGCAGGCGCGCAAGATGGAAGCGCTGGGCAATCTGGTCGGCAGCGTCGCGCACGATTTCAACAATCTGCTGATGATCCTTTCCACCAATGTGCAGATTGCCCGCCGGCGCGGTGCGGTGGGACTCGACCGCGAATTGTCCGCCATGGAACGCGCGCTCAAAAGCGGCCAGTCGCTCACGCGCCAGTTGCTCGGCGTTGCGCGCAAGCAGCCGCTGCGCAATGAAACCATCGCAATCGGCAAATGGCTGCCGGCGTGCCGCGAATTGCTGAAGGCGTCGCTTGGGGCCAAGGTTGCGCTGAATCTGGAAACGGATACGGATGTCTGGCCAATTCGCGTCGATGCCGCCGAGCTTGAACTCGCGCTCATCAATGTTGCTGTAAATGCCCGCGATGCCATGCCCAACGGCGGCACGTTCTCGGTTCGTGCGGACAACGTCCAGTTTCGTCATGAGGATGGCTTTCCGCTTGTCGGCGAATTCGTCCAGTTGACGCTCGAGGACACCGGAGACGGCATGGGTCCCGAAATCCTTGGCCGCGCATTCGAACCGCTGTTCACCACCAAGTCGAAGGGCATGGGAACCGGGCTTGGACTGCCGCAGGTGTTCGCCTTCTGCGAGCGCGCGGGCGGCGTGGCGACCATAGACAGCGCCGTGGGCGCGGGCACGTCGGTACGGCTTTATTTGCCCCGAGCGGGCGCATCGGCGGAGCAGACAGCCGACGTGCCGCACGACGCCACCACGGCCAGCGACTCGAAAGGCTTGCGTGTACTGCTGGTGGAAGACAACGAGGAAGTGGCCGCGGGCACGGAAGCGTTGTTATCGATGATGAATCATAAGGTCACGCATATCTTCAACGCGGACGGCGCAATCGCAATGCTCGACGCCGCCCGCGGCAATCCCGCGACGGTCGACTCACCGCCATTCGATGTCGTCCTCTCCGATATCCATATGCCCGGCAAGCTGAACGGCATCGATCTGGCGGAGATCCTGCAAACGCGCACGCCGCGCGTGCCGGTGATCCTTGTCACCGGCTACGCGGAAGAACTCGACCGGGCGCGGCATGTGGATGCGCGCGTGTTGTCGAAACCATTCGATATCGGCCTGCTCGATACGCTTCTTCAGACCATCCGGGAAGACCTAAGCGCACGCGCCGACCGGGAACACGGCGAAGCGCCGCACTGAGTTTTCTCACGGTTTGTAAAAACGTCGGCGATTTCCGGGGGGATCAGCGGGAACCGGCACGCCGGGGTGGCTCGCCTGCGCCAGTCGCACGACCCGGCACGGGAGTTGCGATCCTCAGCGAGACTTGCGGCGAATGCGTATGAACGCGTCGCAACTTACTCCAAGGCCACCCAGGGAGGCAGCCATGCGACACACAGTTATCGGTATCTTCGACACCTACGATCAGGCCGAAGTCGCGCGCAGTGCGCTCGTGGCTTCGGGTTTTGCCCGTGGCGACATCGAACTCCAGGCCGCGCCGGAACCTTCGTCACCGGCGGACCCGGCGCTTGAACCTGCCGGCGCTGTACAACCGCCGGAAACAGGCGGCGTGCTGGCGAATATAGAACGGTTCTTCTCGATGCTGTTCGGTGGCCGCGATCAGCCGCCCGAGGTCGCGCATTATTCGGAAGCGGTGCGGCGTGGCGGGATACTGGTGGCTGTGAATACGCCGTCGGAAGAACGCGCCAACGCGGCCCGGCAAACGCTCGCTGAGCAAGGTGCAATCGATATCGATGAACGCGCTGCAAGCTGGGGCGCCCTGAATAATCCGGGCACGATCAACACCACCGCCGACGACCGCGATCATTCGCTGCTCGATGAGCTTGGGCTGGGCTCGGGAAGCGCCGTGCCGGGACGCGGACCGGTCAATCCGGCCGCCGATCCGCTTGCCACGGCGCGTAATGACTCGCGTGCGCGTGCTTATCCTCGCGCGGATCAAGGCGACCCTGCCGCGCTGGAACCGGTCGACCCGCTTGACCCGATCAGCCCCGTTGCACGCGATCCGTTCGCGGGCGGCAGCGATTCGACCTATCGTGCGACCGGTGGCGATCCAATGACCAGCGGTTCCGTGTGGCCGGCAAAAGATGAAACCACGCAAGGCTGGCGCCCCGTCACCCCAGTTGACCCGCTCGATGAAACCGAGGCATCGGCGCAACGCAGTGAAGCGGGCACGCCCGTGGCTGGATCGCTGAGCCAGTCTGCAACCGATCCGCTCAGGCCCGATCTGCCGCTGTCCCGAAACTCCATGCCCGATGAATATATGGAGTATGAAGACGATTTCCGCACCGACTACGAATCACGCTACGCAGCTACGGGCGCGCGCTACGAAGAATACGAAGATGCCTACCGGTATGGCGCCACACTTGGCAACGACGAGCGTTATCGTGGCCGGACCTGGGACGATTCGATGGAAACCGAGTTGCAACGCGACTGGCAAGGCCGCAATCCGCATGGCGAAGACACGTGGGAGCGTTTCAAGCTCGCGGTGCGTCACGGCTGGGATCGCGTGACGGGGCATCACCATACGTAACTCAGGGCGATTTGATTGATCCACCAACTCGCTTAAAAAGTAGCAGCCCGCTCTGGCGGGCTGCTACTTTTTTGCTGTGCCTTTATGCCGCTGAGATCCGTTTGACCCACGCTACGTATTTATCGACGAAAGCCTGCAGGAACTTGCGGGTATCCTCGTTCACGATCTTGCCGCTTGCATCGATACGGCTCTCATCGTGCTTGATGAACATTTCCGGCTGACCCATCAGCGGCACATCGAGATACGCCAGCACATTACGCAGATGCGCCTGCGCGAGCGCCGTGCCGATCGCGCCCACGGATGTCCCGATCAACGCACCCGGCTTGTTCGCCCACGCGCTTTGTCCCCACGGCCGCGAACCCCAGTCGAGCGCATTTTTCAGCACGCCGGGAATTGAACGGTTGTACTCGGGCGTGACGAACAGCAACCCGTCCGCCTCCGATATCTTTTGCTTGAGCGTTCGCGCCGCCTCTGGAAAATCGGCATCGTAGTCCTGGCTATAAAGCGGCAGGCTGGCGATATCGAGAAACTCGAACGAGAAATCCTGCGGCGCGAGCGAGATCAATGCGTGCGCCAGCTGCTTGTTGAACGAATCACGCCGGATGCTGCCAACGACAACCGCGATCTTGTAGGCCATAGATATTCCCTCTGACTGAGTTGAACAGGTGATGGGGCACCACGAATATCATAGGCGCGCAAGTAGCGGGCAGCTATTGCGACTGCGATGTTGAACAACGCGAAGCACGCAGCAGGAGCGCGATTAGCGGGCGCTTTGGCCTCGCATTGAGCAATTCAAGCGGAACCCGCCTGACGTGCCGCTTTCACGCTCTTTTTGAGATGATTTCCACAAAGTTGTCCACAGAAATTGTGGACAACTTTGAAGATGTTTAATAATTCGCACTAAACCGCCACGAGTTTGGCGGAAGAAGGCTAGGAGCGCTGCGGCGAAACCGTTGGAACTCAATGGCCGAAAAATACATTGCACTGCGACGCCGGGCCTTGACACGTGGCCGGTTGCGAATTTGAAGTTTCAACGGCGTTCACCGCACTGGCGGCGGCAAGAAGAACGACAGCAGCAAAGACGGAAAAAACGCGTTTCATGGCAATACCTCGGTTGACTGATGAAGTCCGGCTGACTTGCTGCTGGATCGCAGAACCGAGCATACGGACGAAGCCGCCGCAGAAAAACGCCAGGTACCGGAAATATCCTTTACAAAATGCGCAAGGGTGTACGTCAAGACACGCACGCCGTTGGCAAACAAAATTCACATTCATGCGCCTGCGGCAACAATATGTTTTCTTAATCGACATTGGTCTTCGATAGTCATGTGAATAGACTGATTCATATCGATGGCGCAAGGCGCGCCTTCTTGAAAATCAGAGGCTCACATGAAACGCGTGCTTATTGGCAGTTTGCTTGTCGCTGTACTGGCTTCATCGGCCAGCGCCTTCGCTCAATCTTCGAACACTGCGCCGAAAACGCGAGCTGAGGTCAAGGCCGAGCTCATTGCGGCGCGAAACAGGGGCGAACTCGATGCGATTCATTCGGAAAGCTATCCGGAGTTGCTGCCTTACCAAGCAGCAAGGTCGCCAGACGCTGGACGTGCAGTCGGGACGTCCGTCACCGAGGCGAACAGCGCGCGTATCAGTACGCAATAGTCAAGACCACGGCCTTCGCGTCATAACAGCTTTTCTCACACCTCGCTCCGATGAGGTTTGCCCGGTACTCAAGCACCGGGCTTTTTTATGCGCGTCAGTGTGTGATGGCGGCAAGGCATAACGTGACGGTCACGAGCGAAATCAGCGTGGAGAACAGAATGGTGCTCGACGTCACACCCGCTTCCCGCCGATAAAACTCCGCCAGCATGAACGGCCCCGTTCCGGTTGGCAGCGCGCTAAGCATGACCGCGGTCTTTGCCCATAAGAGCGGCAGCGCGAACACGTGAAACGCCAGCCACCAAGTGAGCAGCGGCTGCGCGATCAACTTGGCGATGACCAGCATAGAAGTCTTTCCGGCCGCGCCGCCTTTCGACTTTTCGCCAAGAAACAAGCCAAGTGCGACCAGCGCGCATGGACTTGCCGCCGCACCCAATAACTTGAGGAATGTATCCGCGCCGCCCGGGATGGCGAGGCCCGCGCCGCTGCATAGCCATCCGGCGAACGGCGCGAACAGCAACGGGTTGGTTACGAGCGATCTGACCACCTTGCCTAACGTCGCGGCAAAGTGCTTCTCGGTCTGCAAGCCAAGTTCAATCAACACGATAGCCACGGCAAACAACACGCATACCGTGAGGATCAATGCGATCACCGCAGGCGCGAGGCTCGCGTGGCCAAACGCAAGCGCACACAAAGGCAAGCCGATAAATCCGGCGTTCGGATAAGCAGCGTTGAGCGCGTCGAGGCTGGCATCGGCGAGATGGCTCGATCTCTTCAAGCTCGCCAGCAAGGTCAGCAAGAAGATCGCGGCAGCCGCGATTCCGAACGCAGCGATAAACGCAGGCTGGTCCAGCGAACGCCAGGGCGTGGTGGCCATGATGTCGAAGAGCAGCGCGGGCAACGCAAGATACACGACAAAGCGATTCAGTTCCGACGAGGCATTCGGCCCTAACCGATTCGTCTTGCGGCAGGCATAGCCCGCGAAGATGAGTGCGAACACAGGAAGGATGATGGTGAGAAGCGGCTTGAACAGCGACGAGACCAGCAACGGCATGAGTAAGAGCGCGACTTGATTGGGCAAGGCGCAAAGCATAGCGGCAGATGCAAGTCACCGCTGGGCGAGTTTCCAAAGGTGAGCGATTTCGGGAGCCGCGCGAGGTGAGCTTCGCACCGATGCAAAAGCTCACGCCAAAGCCGATTGCAAGTATCGCTAACTAGATGCGCGATCGCGCCGAAGTTCATCGAATAGGTTATGTATCGGCTTGAAATCCTTTACCCATAAGGCTTTCAAGCTTATGGGCTTGCTGGCGGCAAGCCCGTGACCTTGCTCCTGTGCGCCGCGCGCGCGTTGCGTTCAGCACGACACGTAAGGCAAGCCGGTGAGGCTTTACATCTTCAGGTGAGGGAATACGGGACCCCATTGCGCAGTCTTTAGAAGACACTTGAAGAGCGATGCGTCCGATCCGGTCCAGCTCGAAGTCCGGGCATTAAAGTGTTCGGGATCAATAGCTTGCGACCTGTTGTTAAAACAGTTGATACACATCGACACCTTTGCTAACAGGCTTCTCGGATACCCTTCATCCATCAGTTCAAACGCTAGAGGTGAGCTTATGCGGGACCTTGTCTTATCGAACAAATAACGGAACAAAGCTTGCTCACAGCTCAACGCCACTGCATACACACAATGAGGACACAGATGAAATTCAAACGATCCGTCGCCATCGGCGCTGCGGCTTTGCTGGTGATCGGCGGACTGGGCGCGCTGGCCGCTTGCGCGATGGCGGGGAGCAGCAAGAGCGGCAACGAGCAGGTGCCCGAGCCCGCCAAGGATGTTGATCTCGATCGATATCTCGGGCAATGGTACGAATTCGCGCGCTATGAAAACCGCTTCGAACGCGGCTGCGAAGCAGTTACCGCAAACTATGCAAAGCGGGAAGACGGATTGATATCGGTGATCAACTCCTGCCGTCATGGGGGCGTGAACGGGACGCCGAAGTCATCGGAAGGCAAGGCCAAGGTCGTCGCGGACTCGCATAACGCCAAGCTCAAAGTCTCGTTTTTCGGGCCGTTCTATGTGGGCGATTACTGGGTGCTCGATCACGCGGATGACTATACGTGGTCCATCGTCGGTGAACCGAGCGGACGTTATCTATGGATTCTTACGCGTGAAGCGAAGCCGTCGGCGGCGATACGAACGGCGTTGATCGACCGTGCGCGCAAGCTCGGCTACGACGTGACGCTCTTGCGCGAGACGCTGCATTGAACATCAGTCATCGATAGCGCGTCGTGGAGATGGCGCTCGAGTACGAAAACCGATAGCCAGTTCGATGCTTCGAGCCGAGAAGTATTTATTGATTGAATCAGCTGCGCAATTGAATTCAGGTTGATTGGACCTGAACTAGTCAGCGAATTTATCCACAGACGCAGGTTCATTTCGCCCGACACGCAATAAGCAATCCGTTCTGGCCGTTTTCGCTGCTTTGATCGAGAACGTCGTAGCTGCCCGCACACATGGCGCGCGCGTTTTCCTGGCAGTTGCTCCATCCGCCGCTGCTCGGGCACTGGATCATGGAAGTCGGACGTCCGTCGGATGAAAAAAGCGGCGGCGCGCTGCTGCATGCGGACAACGCGGAAAGCACCGCCAAAAGCGGCACTAGCGCCGCGGAACGCGCGGCAAAAACGCTGAAAAGCTTCATCCGATACCCCCTTTTGTCGCTGTTTTTCTGATGCCGCAAGTATGCCATGCGGCGCTTTCAGCTTGCCTTTGGAGGTCGCGGTTTATCTTGCCGTATCGACCTCGGCTTCGGGCCAGAGGCGCGGAAAGAGATAGCGGAACAGCTTGAGCGGCAAGGCCAGCTCGATCGGCCCTTTCGGCGTTTTTGAACTGACAATGCCGAGCTTGAATAGATCGGCCAGTGCGCGATCCGCAGTTCGGCTCGCGAGTCCCATCATGGCCTTGAAGCGGGTTCTGTCGATAGACGCGACGCTGCCTAGATAAGCAAGCGGCTGCGCAGCTTCGACGCGCAGAAAGCGGGTATCGGCCTTGGTTGCTTCAGCGGCCAGCATCTGGGCGAGTCTTGCTTCGAACGCCTGCATTTGCAACATGCCGTCCATGAAACCGATCTGGTCCAGATAGAGGTTCATGCAAAAGTCTATAAATTCAACCAGCCCGCTTTCGCTCAGCACGCCCCTGCCGTCATAGTCGCCTTTGCGACGCTGATCGGCTGCGATCAGATATTGGTAGTAAGCCGCTTGTTCGCGTGCGAAGCCGCGCATGGGCGACCAGAGGCCTTGTGTCAGCCCTAACGCCGACAAACCGATATGCGTATGCAATCGCGCGGTACGGCCGTTGCCGTCTAGAAAAGGGTGAATCCACGCAAGCCGGTGATGCGCCGCCGTCAACGCGATGACGGCCGTTTCCCCGGCCCGGGCGTAGCGATACCCGCTTGTCCACTCTTCCATGAACCGAGGCACTGTTGCCGGATCCGGAGGAATATGCGCGCCAACCTTGACGCCTTTGTCGCGCCAGGCGCCCGGCGTGATTTTTTCCTCTTTGCCGTCATCGCCTGTCTGGAGCAGGTCTTGCGCCGACAATTGATTGTGCAGATGCCGATGAATCGACTGGACGACCGAGCCCTCGAAGAACGATGCGGAATCGAATGCAGGAAAGGTGTCCTCGCCCCAGCGCTCGGTGCCAATATGCGCAACCGCGATGCGCTGTTTATGCGCCTCCCCCGGCTTGGCGGAAAAATCCTCGTGCAGCGCCCGCTCGATCAGGAGCGGCTCCGTATGCTGTCCCTCGATCTTGTTTGTATAGTAGGAATTCATGGGCCGCAGCGCTTCGCGCAAAAGCGCCCGCAAATGCGGCATGCCATGCGCAGCCAGATCCTTCGCCTGTCCAATGACATCGGCCGCCAACGGACGCAATGCATCCATCTTCAGCGCGGAAGGCAGCATTGGATGCATCTGATGGACCGCGTAATACGGATATTTCGAATCGGCAGGTGTCATGGCCTTGTTGGCGAATATCATGGCGAATCTTTGGGACAGTAAATTTTCCTGAAAACCATTATATTACAAATAGATAGCTGTACCGTGGCGAATCTCTTGGCGAATCATTCGAGTGTGAAAATCAACGCTAGACCGCGATTCCCAGCGCCACGATTTTTTTATACATCGTTGCCCGCCCAATGCCGATTCGCTGCGCCGCTTCGGCAACCCGGCCGCCGCTTGCATGCAAGGCATCGGTAAGAAACTGCTTTTCAAACGACGCCATGGCCTGTGCATACGGCACGGTCTCCTCCTCCGTGGACGCCCGTGGCGGTTCAGGCTCTGGCGTCACCGTTTCCTCGCCCATAAACGAACCCAATGCGCGGGCATCGATATGCTCGCTGTCCGACAACATCACCGCGCGCTCCAGCGCATTGCGCAATTCGCGCACGTTTCCCGGCCACGAATAGGCGCACAGCAGGCGCAATGCATCGTCGTGAAGGACGAACTGGCCGGCGTGGCGCGGACGGGCATCGGCGGAAAGCTCTTCGAGCATGGCGTACACAAGCGCCTCGATATCCCCCACGCGCTGACGCAGCGGCGGCGCATGGATCGCCAGCACATTCAGCCGATAAAACAAGTCCGCCCGAAACCGGCCGCTCGCCACGAGAGCGGGCAAATCCGCCGATGTGGCCGCAATGATCCGCACATCGGTGCGCA
Source organism: Caballeronia sordidicola (assembly GCF_001544455.2). Lineage (GTDB taxonomy): Bacteria > Pseudomonadota > Gammaproteobacteria > Burkholderiales > Burkholderiaceae > Caballeronia > Caballeronia sordidicola. The sequence goes on along the minus strand of NZ_FCOC02000003.1, from coordinate 119,135 downwards.
CGATCCGGTTCGATCCGAGCGGCTCGAACTCCTTCTCCTGCAACACGCGCAGCAATTTGCCCTGAAGGGCGAGCGGCATGTCGCCGATTTCATCGAGGAACAAGGTGCCCCCGTCGGCGAGTTCGAACTTGCCCACGCGCCCTTTGCGATCCGCGCCGGTATAAGCGCCCGCCGACGCACCGAAAAACTCGACTTCGAGCAAGGTATCGGGGATGGCCGCGACGTTCACCGAGACAAGCGGACGCGCCGAGCGCGCCGACGCGCCGTGGATTGCGTGTGCGAGCAGTTCCTTGCCCGTACCCGTCTCGCCCGACAGCAATACCGGCGAATCGACTTGCGCCGCCCGCCGCGCCTGGCGTTTTACATCCAGGCTCGCCGTGCTCGTACCGACAAAACTCGCGAATGTGTATTTAGCACGCCGCGCCTGGGCAAGCGATTGCCGCGTGGCGATAAGCTCTTGCTGCACGCGCGAGTAATGCGAAAACAAGGGCGTGAGCGCCTTCATTTCATCGAAGAGCGCAAAGCCAATCGCGCCGACCGTTTTGCCGAAATCGTCCTTCAGCGGTAGCCGGGTGACGACCAGCGGTTCGCGGTCGGTTTCCAGCAGGTCGAGCAGGATCGGCTTGCCGGTGGTCACGACCTCGCGCATCAGGCTGTTTGGAATTACGGCTTCGCAATCGCGGCCGATGGCGTCTTCGGGGTCCCCAAAGCCAAAACGCGCCGCATAGCGCTTGTTGATCCAGACCACGCGCGCGTCTTTATCGACGATAAACGTGCCTTCACTGAAATTTTCGAAAGTCTTGAAAAGCGAATCCATCGCGCGGCGCAAAACGTCGCTGTAATCGACGGGGACATGCGTCCAGTCGTTGAGCATCGGTGTCTCCGAGAGGTTTCTCGATATCGAGACAGAATATCTCTAAACGTGGAAACACGGCAAGGCATTAAACTACCGGCCGTTCGGCTGAAATTCAACGCAATTTTTAGCGCCCTTTCCAAACGATTTCGTCTCGATGCATGGACAAACGCGGCATGTACATCGTCATATGCGCTGTTTAACCTCGAAGAGCCAGTCTGCGCCGGCATTGGCACGAATGCTGCATTAGGGGCGCACCGCTTCCGGAACGGCATTCGCCCAGGATGCGCACGAAGCAACCCACAACAAGTATCGGAGACTTAATGTCGTTCATCATCGTTCTCGCCGCGCTGGCGTTTCTCATGCTGGCCGCTTATCGCGGCTACAGCGTGATCCTGGTGGCCCCGCTCGCCGCCCTCGCCGCCGTCCTGCTTACTGAACCTGCCGCCGTCGCGCCCGTGTTTTCGGGCATCTTCATGGAAAAGATGGTCGGCTTCGTCAAGCTGTACTTCCCTGTATTTCTGCTTGGCGCGGTATTCGGCAAGGTTGTCGAACTGTCGGGATTCTCGGAATCCATCGTGGCCGCCGCCATCCGGTATATCGGCAAGACGCGCGTCAATGCGGTGATCGTGGCGGTGTGCGCGTTGCTCACGTATGGCGGCGTATCGCTGTTCGTGGTCGTGTTCGCGGTCTATCCGTTCGCGGCCGAAATGTACCGGCAAAGCAATATCCCCAAGCGCCTGATGCCCGGCGCGATCGCGCTCGGCGCTTTCTCGTTCACGATGGATTCCCTGCCCGGCACGCCGCAGATCCAGAACATCATTCCCACGACGTTCTTCAAGACCACGGGCTGGGCCGCGCCCATTCTCGGGACGATCGGCTCGCTCTTTATTATCGTGGTCGGGCTGGCGTTTCTGGAATGGCGCCGCCGCTCGGTGATGGCGACCGGCGAAGGCTACGGCACGTCGCTCGTCAATGAACCGGAGCGCGTGGAAAACGCGCAATTGCCCAATCCGCTGCTCGCGGTTGCGCCGCTCGTGCTGGTTGGCGTCGCGAACTTCGCGTTGACCAAGCTGATTCCCGTCTGGTACGGCGCAAGTTATTCGGTCGCACCCGACGTACTGCCGGGTGTGCATGCGGCGGTCGTGACGCCGATCAAATCGGTGGTGGCCATCTGGGCCGTTGAAGGCGCGCTGCTGCTAGGCATCCTGCTCGTCGTGCTGACGGCGTTCGGGCGCGTGCGTGAACGCTTTGCCGTGGGTACGAAGGCGGCGGTCGGCGGTGCGTTGCTCGCCGCGATGAACACCGCGTCCGAGTATGGTTTCGGTGGCGTGATCGCGGCGTTGCCGGGGTTTATCGTGGTGAGCGACGCGCTCAAGAGCATTCCGAATCCGCTGGTCAACGCGGCGGTTTCCGTGAGTTCGCTTGCAGGGATTACCGGGTCGGCGTCGGGCGGAATGAGCATTGCGCTCGCCGCCATGTCGGATACGTTCATCAAGGGTGCGGAAGCGGCGCATATTCCGCTCGACGTGCTGCACCGCGTGGTCGCCATGGCGAGTGGCGGCATGGACACGTTGCCACACAACGGCGCGGTGATCACGCTGCTCGCCGTGACGGGATTGACGCATCGCGAGTCGTATCGCGATATTTTTGCCGTGACGATCATCAAGACGCTCGCCGTGTTCTTCGTGATCGCGGTGTATTACACGACCGGCCTGGTTTAACCGGCGGCAAAACATCTGGCAAACTTGGCAACAGCGCCTTCGGCTGTTGCCATCCACCCTCCTCTTCCACAGGACTCGCCCATGACTTCATCTTCAGCAACCCTGCTTGCCGGCAAGACCGCGCTCGTCACCGGATCGACGAGCGGCATCGGCCTCGGGATCGCCAATGCGCTTGCGCAAGCCGGCGCGAATATCGTGCTGAACGGTTTCGGCGATGCAAGCGTGATCGAGAGCGCGAAAACGCAGATCGAGAAGCACGGCGTGAAGGCCGTGCATCACGGCGCGGACATGTCGAAGGCGAACGAGATAGAAGCCATGATCGCGTTTGCCATCGAGCAGTTCGGCGCCGTGGATGTACTGGTCAACAATGCGGGCATTCAGCATGTAGCGACCATCGATACCTTTCCGGTCGAGAAATGGGACGCCATCATTGCGATCAATCTGACCTCGGCGTTCCACACCATGCGCGTTGCATTGCCGACAATGCGCGATAAGGGCTGGGGCCGCGTGATCAATATTGCGTCGGCGCATGGACTGGTCGGGTCGGCCGGGAAATCGGCTTATGTGGCCGCGAAGCACGGCATTGTCGGCTTGACGAAGGTGGCCGCGCTGGAAAATGCACGCACTGGCGTAACGGTGAACGCCATTTGCCCCGGCTTCGTGCTGACGCCCCTGGTGCAAAAGCAGATCGACGATATCGCCGCGAAAGAAAATCTGTCGTCCGACGCCGCGCGCTCGAAGCTGCTTGGCGAGAAACAGCCGTCGGAACAGTTCGTAACGCAGGAACAGATTGGCAAGCTGGCGGTGTTTCTCTGCTCGGAAGCCGCCGATGAAATGCGCGGTTCGGCGCTTCAGATCGACGGCGGATGGACTTCGCAGTGATTGGCGGCCGGGCAGCGGATGAGCGGCCGGTCCCGAGTAGCGCGTGCCGCCCGCCACATCCGTTGGTAATATCGGGGTTCCCAGAACGGAGACTCCGATGACTGCTGAACACAACCGAACAGAAGAAGCGCAGGCGATGGAGCGCATCGTGAACGCCACGCGGCAGGTACAGGCGGCGTTCACGGCATTGCAGAGCCAGTTTCCGCCCAACGGCGACGGACGGCCCACGCAGATCGCATTGCAGACTTTCGACGCCGCGCTGCAGGAACTCGAAGAGGCTCAGGGCGCGTTCGACACCATGCTCAACGATCTTTTCGACGGCAACCGCTAGGCCGTGTTTTTTCAAGCGCCCCGCAAGACCGGAACGACTGGTGGCGCTTTTGCGTTCGCCGCGCCGGCGGCCGGCTCGGGGTCTTCCGGATTCAAGCCTTCCCACGACACGCCATCGGTTGACTGACGCCGCGCCGCGGCCACGCACGCCTCGACCAGTTCCTTGAACGATGTCGCCGCCGATGTCTTCCTGATCACCGCCTCGCCCTCCAGCGCGCTATCCGGCACGACCAGCCCGACGATCAAATCCGCCGTTCCCGCACGCTGATGCAAACGGCGCAACAAATTCCGCAAATATGGCGGCGATTCAGCGGCATCGAAGGAAATCACGCAGATCAGCGATACACCCGTCAAGTCAACGTCATCGAAACGCGTGCGCGAGAAACGCTCGTACGGCGCGAGATCCGCGCCCAATCCGTGCTTGCGAAACAGTTGCACAGCAATGGTCGCGGCCAGATCGTCCAGCACGCCGCGCCCCGCAATGCACAGCACGGATGACGTATGGCCTTCCTTGACGGCATCGAAGTGAGCCGGCGGCGTTTCATGCACAATGCCCGCCTCGCTATCAGACATCTCGAGGCTCGCCGGCGGTTCTTCCTCGGGCCGCGCAGCCATCACCACGTCTTCGACCTCTTCGAGTCCTTCGACAATATCCATCGCGGATTCGTTGATGCGTTTGAGCTGGTCCGCCGTCACCACGCCGCGCAGCACGTCCTGATGCGCGATCCGCAAGCCTTCCAGCGCGACTTCGTCGTAGTACGCACTCAGCGAGCGTTCCTTTAAAAGCGTTTCGGCCTGCACGAGCGCTTCGTCGGGATCGTTGGCGAGCAGCCGCTGATAAAAATTTTCCGCTGGCGTCAACGCCGGACGGTCGCCGAAAAGCACATCGAGGAATTCGAGCCGGTCCACGTGGCGCCCTAGAATCACCAGGCACAGCGTCAGCGGCGTGGATAAAACCAGCCCGATCGGCCCCCAGATCCAGCTCCAGAAAATCGCCGCGACAATCACCGCAAACGGCGAAAGTCCTGTGCTATGCCCATAAAGCATTGGCTCGACGACCTGGCCGGCGACCACATCCGTGACGCCGAACAGTGCGATGGTCCAGATCATCATCGCCCAGCCGGGGCCAACGGCAGCAGCAAATACCACGGCGAGCAACGCCGCGATCCAGGTTCCGACATATGGTACGAAACGCAGCAATCCCGTCAGCACGCCGAACAGCAACGCACCCGGCACGCCAATGATCGCAAGCCCGATCGAGATCACGATACCGACGCCCATGTTGATGCCCAACTGAGCCAGAAAATAGCGCGATAGCCGGCGCGCGGCTTCGTCCATGGCGGTGGTCGCGCGGTGCAGATCGCGCGATCCGAATAGCCGGATCAGCCGGTCGCGGAGATCTTCTCGCTGCAGCAAGATAAAAATGGCTACAACGAGGACAATGCCCGTGGTTTCCAAAGGACTGATCACGGGCGACAAGAACCGCTGCGCAAGTTCCACCGGCGAGGGCGACGGCTCGTGGACCTCGACGGGCATGGGCGCATCGATGGGAGACGCCGTCTGGTTCTCCTGGCTCTTGCGGATTTCTTCCTGCCGGCTTGGCGAAATCCGCTTGAGCGCCGTCGCCGCCTTGCCAAGAAACGCGTCGGCGCGGCCAACGGTCTTTTCCTGCACAGCGCTGATTTTCCGTTCCACGGCAACCTGATAGCGCGGAAGATCGCCGGCAAGCTGCGCCACTTGTGCGCCAATCAACGCGCCGACCGCCGTCAGCACGGACAACGCGACCAGCACCGCCAGGATGACGGACGGCACCTGTCCCAGTTTCAGCCGACGCAACAAATCGACGAAAGGCGCGACCAGAAAACTGAGCAACACCGCGAGAATGATCGGAATCAGCACCGCGCGCCCGAAATACAGCGCGCAGATCACCACCACGCCTGTCACAAGCGACAGCAGCGCCCGTATGCCGGGCGCTTCGGGCGGCAAAACCTTCGACGCGGGCCGGCGCGGAACGGGATTGGGTGTCATGACGTCGTTCTCGTATGGAGCTTTAGCGGGGTTCATGATGCGGTCGCGCCGGCGATCCATCAAGGAAGGCCAGCCCTGGCGCTGCGTCGGTTTATAGAGTAATTGGCCACGAGCCGGTGTCCATCGGTCTCGGGAATATGCGCGCCCGATCTGTATGAGCAAAGGCCATGCCAATCGAAAGGATTTGTGCCGATTTATATCGATACGGCAGGCGTGGTCATCTCGCCATGGTGACCATGCGCCGGATGCGGCTTGCCATCGATTCCAGCGTGAAGGGCTTCGTAATCATCTCCATGCCCGTGTCGAGGAACCCGTTTGCGCGCGTGGCCGACTCGGCATAACCCGTCATGAACAAGACCCGGAGCGCGGGCCGGGTTGCGCGGGCTGCGTCGGCTAGCTGGCGGCCATTCAGGCCCGGCAGGCCGACATCGGTCACCAGCAGATCGATACGCGCCCGCGAATTCAGTATCGCCAGTCCGGACGGCCCGTCGATGGCTTCGAGGACCTCGTAGTCCAGGTCGCGCAGTATCTCGCACACAAGTTCGCGCACCGACGTGTCGTCTTCGACCACCAGGATCACGTGTCCGTCGGCCGCCCGATGCGCTTCCGTGAGCGCCGTCGCCGATTCCTGCTTGCCCGCGCCGCCTGTAAAGCGCGGCAGATACAGCCGGATGGTCGTGCCGGCATCGGGCGCGCTTTCAATGGTCGCAATCCCGCCCGATTGCTTGGCGAACCCGTAGGCCATCGATAAACCCAGCCCCGTGCCCTGCCCCAGCGGCTTGGTCGTATAGAACGGATCGAAGGCGCGCGCCTTGACGTCGTCCGGCATGCCGACGCCCGTATCCGACGCCGATACCACCACGTATTGTCCCGGCGTCACATCGGGATGCGACGCGGCGAATTCGCGGCCCAGTTCCACGTTGTCGGTTTCGAGCGTCAGGCGGCCGCCCTCCGGCATGGCGTCGCGCGCGTTGATCGCGAAATTCAGCAGCGCGTTTTCGAGCTGATTCGCGTCGCAACGCGTGAGCCAGAGATGCGGATTGTGGATCACGCGCGTGTCGATCGCCTCGCCCATCGTGCGCTTGAGAAGATCGTCGATGGAATGCAGCAGCTCGTCCGCGTTCACCGGCTTGGGGTCGAGCGGCTGACGCCGCGAAAACGCCAGCAGCCGGTGCGTCAGCGACGCCGCGCGATTCGCGGCGCCCGTTGCCATCGTGATGAAACGGTCGATGTCGTCCGTGCGGCCTAGCTGGGTGTATCGGCGAATCAGTTCCAGCGGACCGGTGATGCCTTGCAGCAGATTGTTGAAATCATGCGCAATGCCGCCCGTCAACTGGCCAAGCGCCTCCATTTTCTGCGCCTGGCGCAACGCTTCCTCGGTCTGCTGGAGCGCGCGCCGGGTTTCCTTTTCGCTCGTGACATCGCGTCCGTTGCCATACAGCGTGTCACCTTCGAACGCCGCGACCCACGATACCCAACGATACGACCCATCCTTATGGCGATTGCGGTTCTCGAAGCGCACGCGTCCCGTGTGCGCGACGGACTGCAGCGCGGCGTCCGTGGCTTGCACATCATCGGGATGAACGATTTCCGCAAATGATCTGCCGATCAACTCGTCCTCGCGGAACCCGAGAATATCGGTCCACGCGGGATTCACCGCGCGCAGCACGCCCGCGCTGCTCGCAACAATAAAAAGGTCGCGCGAATTGCGCCAGATGCTGTTGCGCTCGCGCGTGCGCGCATCGACTTCGGCGGCGAGCGAATCGTTCAGGCGGCGCAGTTGTGTCTCGCTTACTCGCAGGCGCTCCTCGAAGCGCTTGTGGTCTGTGATGTCGTAGGTCACACCAATAAAGCGCAGGCCGGCGTTATTGTGGGCGACTGCTTCTTCGCGACGCGCCATCCAGCGCTCTTCGCCGCTGTCCGCGCGATGAATCCGGTATTCGAGATAGTCCAGCGCGCCCGTCGGCATGGTGCGATGCGCCGCAAGCACCCGCGCGCGGTCATCGGGATGCACGAGTTCCAGCAGCACGTCGAGATGGGTTTCATGGCGAGGCGTCAAACCCCACTGCCGGCAAAGTTCCTCCGATACCGCCATACGCCCGGTATCCGGAAACAGCTCGAAGGTACCAATGCCGCCTGCACGCTGGGCAATGCGCAAACGCTCTTCGCTTTCCCGCAGCGCCCGGTCGCTCGCGTGCCGCTCGATTGCAAGCGCCGTCACGCTGGCCACTTGCGCAATATCGTCCAGTTCTTCGGCCGACGGTTTTTTGGGCACCGAATAATAGTTGGCGAAGGTGCCGAGCACGCGGCCGTCCGCGGCGCAAATGGGCATGGACCAGCACGCACGCAATTCGAACTTCCGGGCGATATCGCGAAAAGCGGCCCAGACAGGATCTGTTTCGATGTCCTCCACGATCACCGGCTCGCCCCGGAATGCCGCAGCGCCGCACGAACCCATCAAAGGGCCGGTCTCTAGGCCATCGACAATGCGGTTGTATTCCTCAGGCAGACTCGGCGCCGCGCCGTGAATCAAGCGTTTTCCCGTAGCGTCGACCAGCAGCACGGAGGCCCGCATGGGCTGCTCCGAGCGATTTTCCACCCGATGAATAACGTGCTCGAGCACTTCATGCAGCGGCATGCCTGCCACGACGCGTCCCAGGACGGCGCGCTCGAACTCAAGCTGGCTCAGCGTCGAGAACAGGGGAGGTTTTTGCATGGTCCAGAGCAAAAAGCCGGTTGGTCGCAGACGGCGTATAAACGTTTCCGCACAATGCGACGAAATGTTCCAAATCTTAGCATCTGAGTCTGATACGCCCCAGATGGCGTATGCGGATAGACAATTTGTCTACAGTCACGCTGCGCCGGCTATTGGCCTTATCGGGATTATGTTTTTGGCATTCGGGCATGCATCGTGCGAGATTGCATGCATTGATCTTCACGCATTTTCTCCACGGAATCCAATGGATTGTTATGGCAGTTGATTCTCCCTGCATCAATATTTGCAAGTTCGACAGCAAAACGGGCCTATGTACGGGCTGCTTGCGGACCAAGGACGAGTGCAAGCAGTGGAAGAAGCTGAAGAACAAGGCCCGGACAAGAATTATCGATGAACGGCCCAAGCGCGAAGCCACGCTCAAGAAGGCGCGCAAGTAACGTACAGAACTGTTCCAGGCTCGTTTGCCCACAATAACGCGTGCCGGCTTAACGCGAACCCCAATCAATCACGGACACGAAACCCAACTTCAGGGAGTTCCAGTCATGGTTATCCACGTTCAGTTGAAACGCGTCATGGCGGTGAGTACGGCGGCCTTGATTACTCTTTTTGCAGCGCAAGCGGCGGTAGCACAGACCGCGAGCATGAGCCACGGATTGAGTCCGAACGACGACATGCGCGCACCTGCAAATGACACGCGCCTGATGCCCAATGCGCCGCTTGGTAGCGAATATCCTACGCACGGTAATGCGCAGGCCGGTGAGATGAACCTGAACCCGACCGACCCGCGTGCGCAGCTTGTGAATGGCTTGCCGAACAACACACAAAGCGGCGGCTATGGTTCGCCGCTGGCGGGTAACAAGGCGAACGTGCCGCAAGGCTATTAGGAAAGGCGTGCCGGACACGTATGAGGGCGTTGCTGCCTGAAAATCAGGGCTGTACCCGATGTTCGAGCACGTTGACGAGTTTCCCGAACGGGTCTCTCACATAGAAGCGCCGAACGCCCCAAGGTTCATCGGCGGGTCCGTATTCAATCGAAAAGCCCGCCGATTTCATGCGCTCAAGCGCGGTGTCGACATCATCGACTTCTATCGATAAGTCGGGCATCGCCGTGCCCGATCCGCCCTCCTCCGCCACGCTGATCTGCACTCCCGTCGTGGCCGAGGAACCATAAGTCCGGATCCAGCCGTGATCCATCAACAGATCCAACCCGAGTGCGTCCTGATAGAACGGCTTCGCCCGCGCAACGTCCTGCGTGGAGATATTCGCAACGATTCGTCTGACCTGCATGTGTTTCCTTTGCTTATGCGTTAGTCGGCCGGTGTTTTGTACGGCAGCGGACGCTTGCCGGGCGAGGCCGTGGTGTTATCGATCACTTGTTCCACGTCCGCTGTTTCACCCAGCATGGTCAAGAACTTCGCTGTGTCGAACTCCTTCGATACACAGCCCTGCACGTATATAAACCGTCGCTGCAGCGTAAGCCATAACGTCGAGTTTTCACGCCAGTGCGTGGCGGGATTGATTGCGTTCAGGCGCCGCTGCACAGCATCAACAATTTCGGCATCGTAGCGATACGCATTGGACAAGCGGCAGCGGCCTTCCACCCAGCAGCTATTGCCGCGTTCGATGCGGTAATGCGCATCGCCGAGCCATTCCTGATCGGTTTGCACCGGGCCCAAAGGCGTCGGGCAATGCGCGACGGCCGTCGAAATCTGAAAGAACGGATCGTTGCCGTGGTTCGTGCGCGGAGCCGCCGCGAATGCAAGCGCGATGCAGCACACAGCAGATCGGGTTGGCAGGTCCATCGGTGTCGGGATCCAAGGCGCAATATTGCAAGAATACGCGCGCCCGCAAACTTCGCCACGTTGGCGCGTTCCCTCATTTCTCGCACACGCGAGCAAGCGCGCGATCCAGCGCCACGGAATACAGCGCATCGAGTTTGTGCGCTGAAGAATACGACTGTGTAGCGCGCGCCAAACGCGCATAGCAATCAGGTGCTGCACGCAATGCATCGGTTGCCGCCAGCTCCCGAATAAACTCACCTTGAAGACGATCGAGCTCGGGACGAATATCGTCGGTCAAGCTGGCGCGGTGATCCGAAGGCGCTTTTCCCGCCCGATGCCACCGTGCAAGAAGCCCATATTGCACGAGCTTGTTAGCCTCTATCTGGTCGGCGAAAAAGTGAGTGGCGAGTTGACGCGGCACGCCGGCCGGTTCGGCTTGCGTCGCGGCTGCGGAGATCACCACGCCTTCGCGCTCGCTGTCTTCAATCGGCTTGCGCGTATCCCATTTCGTTAGCGCAACTTCGCGTGCCACGTGCAAGCGGGTTGCCGTCAAATCGATCAGGCGGGAAAAATCTCCGTTCCATGAGTTCGATGCGTTCGATACAGCAGCGCTTTGCGAAGTGGATGTTACGGCCAACAATGCAGTCGCGACGAGGCCTTGGCAGAGCCGCGAAATACGGGGAATCCGATTGAACATCAATGAGCCTTCTTGACTAGTGAAAGTAGACCTTGCGCGCGACGTTAGCTGATACGCCGCTTGAAACAAGCCAAGACAAAGCCCGGTCAATCTCTTGGCCGGGCTTTTTAAAAGAATGGAACATGCAATATTAGCGTCGCGTCTATTTGACCAGCAGGCGCGTTCGAATGAAGCCGGGTTCTTTCGCGAGCGTCTCGATCAATTCATTCGATGGCGCACGGTCCAGATCAGTCACCACATATCCCGTTTCGCCCTGCGTTTGCAGATGCTGCGCAACGATATTGGCGCCCTCTGCCGCAAGTCGGGTGTTGAGCGTGGCGAGCGCTCCCGGCGCATTGCCGTGGACGTTGAGCAAACGCGCGGGTGCATCGAGCGGTCCCGGATTCACGTGCGGAAAGTTGACCGCGCCCACTGTGTCGCCCGTGGTCAGGAACGAAATCAGTTTGGTCGCGACCTCCGTGCCTATGTTCTCCTGCGCTTCCTCTGTGCTGCCGCCCACGTGCGGCGTCAGGATGACATTCGGCAAACCTTGAAGCACGCTTTTGAATTCATCGGCATTCGTCTTCGGCTCTTCCGGGAATACATCGATAGCCGCACCGCCCAGCCGTTTCGCGCTCAACGCCTGCGCGAGCGCTTCGATATCCACGACCGAACCCCGCGACGCATTGATCAGGATTGCGCCCGGCTTGAAGCAGGCGAGCATCTCTGCGTCGATCATGCAATTGGTCTGCGCGGTGGCCGGAACGTGAAGCGTCACGACATCGGCTTGCGATACAGCGTCGGCGAGCGATTGCGATGCACGGGCCGACCCCAGCGACAAACGCGCTTGCACGTCGTAATAAACCACGCGCATTCCCATGCCTTCAGCAAGCACGCCGACCTGTGAACCAATGTTCCCGTAACCCACGATCGCGATAGTCTTGCCGCGCGTCTCGAATGATCCGCTTGCGCCCTTGGCCCACTGTCCCGCATGCGCCTGCACGCTTTTCTCGGGCACGCGCCGCAACAGCAGGATCGCTTCCGCAATAACCAGTTCCGCCACGGAGCGCGTGTTGGAAAATGGCGCGTTGAACACCGGAATGCCTGCGTGAGCAGCGGCGTTCAAATCGACTTGTGATGTCCCGATGCAAAAGCACCCGATCGCGAGCAGATGGCGCGCGGCGTCGATTTCACCTTTCTTGAGATGCGTTGCCGATCGAATCCCGACAAGGTTGTGAGCCCGCAGCGCGCTCAGCAGTTCCACTCCGGCCAGCGCACCCGCGCGGCGCTCGACTTCGAGCTTGGCCTCGCTGAAGCGGGCGACGGCGGTATCGTGGATATTTTCAAGTAGAAGAACAGAGGTCATAGAACGCTTATATATCGTGACGTGGGTTGGCGTGGGTGTCATACGCCCCGCAAATGGCAAGAGTAAGTCCGTGCAACGCACGCCGGACAAGTCGACGCCACGCAGTCGGCATCGCATTGATGTTACCGCTTGCAGAGCCTAAGCATTTGCCACCCTACTCGCGATATGGCCTTTTGCTTGGATGTTTATTAATGGTTTGTTTAGAGTTGGCTTACCCGATTGTTCTTTCTAGCGAACAATCAACGCGTCGGCAAAGCTGCGGTTATGTTAATACCATTACTTCCAGATCAATCCGGGCGGCGAAATCGGCAGCGCACCGAGATCACGCTGCAGATGGGGTAACGTACGAAGCGTTGATACTCGAGGCGCATGGCCGGTTGACACAAGCGGATCCAACACCCCGAGTCCTACCAGCGCGAAGTCGTTCGAGCCTCCCGCAAAAGCTCACCTTTACGACCGGGCAGACGTCATCAAGCCTGTCGTGAATTTTTACTTCGATATACTAAATTCAAAGGCGCCGCTCGCATCACGTGTCATGCAGCGCGTCACCAAAAGCGGACACGTAGCTGAAAACCCAGTGTGAAAGGCAAGTCGCTCGACGGTATGGGTGGAATCAAAATGATGTTCGCACCAATCCGTCCGTACTCGGCCATGATCAAAGGTGCAGCAACGGGTCCTACCTTATGGTCGTGACCGAATCCCCATTTGCCATAGTCATACCCTGAGATGACGCCGCCCATGACCGCAAGCCGGACATAACCCCAATGAACAAACTCCGGCGACCAGACGCCACCGCCATAAAACGACGGGGCCGAAAGCGAATTTCGAAAATAGCCGCCGGTTACAGCCCATTGGGGCGACACCCAGCATTCCGCGCCAATACCGGGATTGAACTGATCGAAGTGTTTTTTGGGATGAACATGGTACGAGCCGATCATTGCGTCGGCCCAAAGGCCGTTGCCACAAATTTCGGCTGCGGCGCTATGAGCGGATGTGGCGAACGCGGCTAGTGCGAAGAGGGCCATTGGTGCGGAGAATATTTTTGAGACTGTCGCTGTCTTTTTCATTCGCCCTAAACCTGTACGTTTCGCCACCACTCGATTTAAGCGGCAACGCTTTTTCGATATTAAGTTCGAGCGAAACTGTACATGAACGCCATGTCTATTTGTGTGAATGCACGCGGTCCTCAAGCGGTTTGCGGCTGATCGAATCAATTATCTTGTTCACTATCGGTGACGCGTGGTCAGCCGGGGAACTTGATGCGCATAAAGTTTTCAAGGGGACGGATATCGCGCTCGTGAGCGTGAGAAGGAGCCGCAGCAAAAGCCAGATTGGTCGTCACGGAGCGCGGTGTCCAATGCCCGAAACAGAAAGGCCGCACCGACTTGTGTCGGAGGCGGCCTTGGTCTGCTTTTATCCTGCCGAATCCAGAGCGCTAGAGCCGTTCCGGACAATTCTCGTCCGGAACGGTCGATTCGCACTCTTAATGCTTCTTCAACGCATCTTTCATGTCTTCCCGAGCGTCGCCAGCACCTTTTTGCACCTTGCCTGCAGCCTGTTGCACGTCACCCTTGGCTTCCTGCGCCCTATCGCCGGTTACTTTGCCGACAACCTCATTGACCTTACCCTTGGCCTGTTTAACTACGCCGTCTTTCTGATCCTTGTTCATCTTCATCTCCTTTCGTATCAAAGCGCGAATCCGATGTAATGAATTTCGCGGCGCTATGTCAAGGAAGCTCCCTGACCGTGTAATCAGGATCGCAAATCGGCCGTGCATCCAATAGCCGACCGCGTCTGATTACCGCGTAGGCGGAATCGCACATACGCCATTTCGCCTCGGCGCGACGCTAGAAGAAAGATTGCGATAAATACTGTATGTTTGTACAGTACCAACCTGTCGTATGGTTCGAGAGATGGAGACAAAAATGGATTTTGAGGAAGATCGTATCGATACCCCTGAGTTCGCGCGCGTGGTAAGAGATCTGGAGCGCATTACTCGGGAGGTTGCGCAACGCTACATCGTGCAAGGGGTGCAGCTGACCTGGCGCCTGCTGCTTGCTATCGAGGCTGAGGCCTTAGCCGACCTGGGATTCGCTGGCCGTCACGAGTCAGCGCTTCGCGCGCTCTTTGCACGTCCCGACGACCTGATGTTTCCCGAAACGGACGATCTTGTCGATTTCGGAACGTCCAATGTGCTGCCGCCAGTGTTCGCATTTGCCGTGGATGCCTACGATCAAGCCGCGCACGCGGGACATCCGGAACTGGCAATTGCGGCTGCGCATTAAAATGAGCGCATCAATAAAGCAGGTCCGAAGCGTTAGCGTCACATAGACGGACAATTTCCCGATGCCCTCACACGCTGGCAGCAACGATATTTTCGACCGCGAACGCGCCAGTTGGCACGTGGATCCAGCAAGCGCGTTCGACGCATGGATGGCCAATCAGGCATTCAAAGCGTCTTCAGCGAATGTCTACCGCGCTCAATGGGGTTTATTTCTCGAGTGGCTCAATATCAAATGCGTCACGATACAGACCGTGGACAGGCCCGCCATCGAACAGTTTGTGACCCAACTGGACGCTCGGAAGCCGCAACGCATGCGTTATTTGCGCCTTATTGAACGGGTACTCGATCACATTCGCGAGATAGAACTCGCATCCACGAACCCCGCACGCTTTATTGCGCAGGACGGCGAAGCTCGGTGGCGGGACGCGCGCGAAAATGAGCCAACGGGTTTCCTCGCGCACGGCGAACGTGCAACGCTGATCACTTACCTTTTATCGCCGATTGGAGATTTATCGACCGGTCATCGTTGGCGTGAATGCCGGGACCGTGCGCTGGTCGGTGTATTTCTTGGCGGGGGAGTAAAAACCGGGGAAGCAGCCACGCTGAGCGTTAGTCACTTTGACTGGAACCAACCCTGGCTAACGGTCGAAGCCGCAAACCCGGCATTTAATCGACAAACCTGGCTGGCACCCTTTGCCATCGCGCTGCTCAATCGATGGATCAGCGAACGCAAAACCGCCCGGTTGCTAGGCAACCTGCTGTTTCCATCGGCACCTTCAGGGCGAATCATGCACAAGGCCACGATGTTACGCGCGGTCGATGCAATAACTCTGGCGGCTGGGATCGCGGAATCCAGGAGAGCCCGCGCGAGTCCCCAGACGTTGCGTAATACGTTCGCGGCGGACCTTTTCGAAAGCGGAACAGCACAGGAGCAGGTTGGACAATGGCTGGGGTTTCAGCAAGAAATTTCAGCACAAAGGTTGTATCGCGCCTGGGAGCGCTGGATAGGTGAGGAAATACGGGAGCACGATTTGGCGCGTGTAAAACAAGGCGTCACGCTTGCCAACGATCCACCACTCTAGTTTTCACTCCCGAATAAGCTCACCTTTCGGTTGGTTGGCTTGCCTCGAGCATATCTGCGGTCTTAAAACAGGCTACGGCCATCAGCCGCGATGAGGCGTTGCCCGATGACCGCTCGCAATCAGGACATGAAAGCTCGAATTCAGCTCCATGCTGGACAAGATCAGGTTCGCCAATTGAGCACGCCGGACAATGTGACGGCAGCATAACGAACGCATCGATTTCGGTCCCCAATGCCGCAATTTCCGCATTCGATAGCCGGCCTTCATCGACCATCGCGCAAATTAGCCGCGCTGCATTTTTGCCCATTACGCCTTGTGCGCGTAGCGCGTCGCGTTCTGAAGCTAATTCGTCTATTTCATCAGACTTTTCGCGAAGTTGCTGCTCCAAGCGATCGGAGCGTGCCTTTGCGGTACTAAGTTGTTGAATAAAATCGAATTCTTTTTGACTGGCTTGGCGTACACCGCTTTGATATGTCGCTGCCACGCCGCGAAGTGAGTCAAGTTCCACCAACATCGGCTTGACGCGTCGCTCAGCTTCACTGACCGCGTCCTTGATCTGCTGCGCATAGTGCTCGGTGTTCTGCCGCAACTCGTAGTTCAGGGAGTCAAGCCGGTCGCGAAGCGCAGCGTTCGCTGTTTGGTCAGCATCGAGACGTTTGATCAGCGCAGCATTTTCATTTTCCAAACGATGAATCAACGCATGCAGGCCACCTTGCGCATCCGAATCCTGCTCTTTCAGCGCGCGAATTTCGGTTTCCAAAGCAGAATTTCGTATGAGCGCGGCTTCAGTACGTGCTTCACTGCGCTGAAGCGCCTCTTCGACAGTAGTAAAACGCACCTCAAAATCGTGCAGACGATTCAAGGCAGCGCTCGCTTCGTCTCTTGCAGCATTCCTTTCCGTTTCAAGCGCCTGGTTGGCCAAATGCCTCGCTTCCTGAAACAATTGCCCCAGTAACTCCCCGGCACGCTCCTGCAACGTGTCGGGAATCGCGCCGCCCTCAATACGAATTTTGGATGCGGATCTGATTCGCATCCAGAACGCATCGATGTCTTTCGGTATATCGCTCGCACTGCCCGTCTGAGTCAGATCTCTGACTGTCGCCATTGAGGGGCGAATGCCAAAATCGAAGAAAAGACGCTTGCACGCGTGTTGCGAAAGCTCTTGTCGCCGGGCTCCACGTACCCGTAATTCAACAAGTTCGGTTCGCAAAGCAGCCCGTTCTTCGTCATTCATGTTTACTCCTCAGCGCATTTTTGTTCGATACATAATACATTACGTATCGAACACTACATTTTTTCTTGAAATACACTCCGGCTCCGTTTAACACCGTTGCAGTATTCAAAATCGACACGGTCAACTAGCTGCGCGGGTATTTTTCGTGAAACATGTAGAGCTTAATGTTTCAAGTCATTGATTACTAGGGGTTTGTTGCTGATTTGATAAGTTTCGAGATGTTTCACGTGGTCGGGCTGTATTTTTCTTTGTGGAGACGCTCACGTGGCCTTGAGAGTAATAGAAGTAAACACCTTTGAACCCTAGTTAAAGACGTTAACGCCACGGCAAACCCTTATGGAACAAGGCGTTCGGGGTACATAGGTGAGGGTTTGCAGGATAGAAGGTGAGCGCAAACAGGGGACCACGGTGATGGGGTTCAGGGATGAGCGTGAGCTACTACGGGAGCTTACGTGAGCGAGTTCGGGAGTTGCCTCCGTTTGTAAGGTGAGAATATTCGGGATGCTGCATACCTGTCGCGCCCGACCAGCGGACGAAGGATACTTACACGCCGAATGCGCCAAGTGAGTGTTTGCAGGATCCGAATAAATCAAAGAACTGCAGATTAAATCGGTCATTTATACCGATTGGTGAGTGTTTTCGGGAGCCAAACGCTCCGTGAGGTGAGATTTTTCAAGTCTCGCGTGGGCGAGCTGAACAGAAAGCCTTGGGCGTGGTGCACTGAGGTGAGGAGTTACGGGAGCATTCGTTGCGCTGAGATTCATTATGGCGGACCAATAATCCCTTGGTTTTAATGGGTATTTGCGCCAGCGCCCGTTTAAGGTGAGCTTTTCCGGGAAGCTTGAATCCTGTCGACAAAAAGGGCGATTGACACGTGACTTCGTTTTCCGGTGAGTCTATACAGGAGCTGTTTGGGTGTTGAAGATAACGCCAATGATTTTCCCCCACCCTCGCATCTATAAGGGAAGCGTCATAACATACTGAAAATAATAAGGTATTTTTCTCAATGCTGCTGATGAACCGCGGTCAAGGTGAGCTTTTTCGGGAGGTGCAAGAAGTAGATCGAAAGCAACAGAAATGAGTCGGATATTTGATCGAGGTGAGCTTTTACGGGATCAGAGTTTCAGCATTTCAAGTACTAAAAGCACTCTAGGGGTACGCCTGACCATCAAAGAGCTGCTTTTTCCCCCTAAAGGTGAGACTTTCCGGGTGCTCTTGGTCGGTCTACCGGAGCCGGATCGTGTAGTTCGGAGCAACGGTGAGGGAATTCGGGACTTGTTGAAGGCACGTGGAAGCGCTCGCTGCAGCGTGTCTGCCGTGATAAAAGACTCTCCGCTCAAGCAGGGGTGAGCTTTTTCGGGACCCGATTCGCGATGGTTTCGCCCTGAAAACTCGTGCGGTGTGAATTAAGAGGTAAATGGGTCGCTTTTGACGCGTCGGAGTCCCATATTGAATCGGCGAGTGGCCCAGTGATGAAGAGATACGGTCGTAAATTTTTTTGGGTGAGGGAATACGGGACCGCCAATAGGGCCTTGGAAACAGCTTAGAAGGCGACTCAAACCGTTTACCCGCATGGTGCGGGGACAAACGGGATGGCACACGACGGTGAGGGTGAGAACTTTCGGGAGTGCACCTCAGTGAGTTCAGTACGTAAAGTGCTCATCACCGCTTCAGGGTGAGTCCACGCCTGTAGACGAGCTTCACCGTCATCGGTATGCTTTCCCAAAATCCTCCCTGACTCAAGCATGGCAACCAAACGCGCGAAGAAGACCGATGTGGTGAGTCCGAGCTCGGCAGAACTGCGAAAAGCCGTCGAAGCAATCGCAATTCAGCCCAAGAGCGGAAAGATCACGCTTTTGACCCGCAAGTTATTCAACGTGTTGCTGGCCGTCGCGCAACAGGCCGACGAATCCGGCGATACCTATCGGGCGTTGCTCTCGGACATTGTCGCCAATTCAGCCTTTGATTCCAACGACACAGCTTTGGTAAAAGAGCATTTGCGCCGGATGGTATCGGTTCAGGTCGAATGGAGTACAGGGACGTCGAGCCAGAAGCCTGGGCGCAAGTGGGGAATATCGACGTTAATCGCAGATGCCGAAATTCTCGAAGATCCTGCTACGCGCCGCGTATGGGTTGAGTTTTCCTTCGCGCCCAAGATCAAGAAAAAACTGCTCGACCCGGTTCAATATGCACGCCTGAGCCTGCAGTTCCAAAGTCAGTTGCGAAGCAGCGCGGGGCTTGCTCTCTACGAGATTTGCGTCCGATATTTGACCAATCCGAGCCATCTCACCATGCGCGAAACCTGGGAGTGGTGGCGGCCGATCCTCTCTGGCACACCCGATACTGAAGCTGGTGACGAGGCCAAACGCGAGTATAAATATTTCAAACGTGATTATCTTCGGCCGGCGATTGCTGAAGTGAATGCCGTAACCAACATTTTCGTCGAGCTAATCGAGCATCGGGAAGGTAGACGAGTCGCCGAGATTCAGTTCCGTGTGACGGAGCGCAAGCAACCCATGCTCGCGCTCGATGAACATCCGAACGTCTTCGACAGCACGCTTGTCGATCGAATGGTCAAGATCGGAATACCGCTGAAAGACGCACAGACGCTTTACGCAGATAGCGAGGAAAATCGGATCCGGGCCGCCTTGCAGATGACCGAACAAAGAATGCGAAGCACTTCTCTGCCCCCGGTACGAAGTGCGGCGGCGCTGTTCAAGGATGCTTTGAAGAAGGGCTATGCGCCGCAACTGGAGGCGTTGCCCGCGGCCGTAGCGCCTGCCAAAAGCAATGGCGCGCCAGCAGATGACCTCAAAGCACGCTTGTTGAGTGAATTTTCGGTTTATCGCCGAAAGGAAGCCCGCGCGCTGTATGAGGAACAGGGTGAGTCGGAACGGAATCTGGCGCGGCAAACCTTTGAAGAGGATGTTCTTCCGGATCTCGGCGCTCACATGCGCGACGATTGGCGTAAGCGTGGACTCGACTCGAAAATGGGTGAAACCTCATTCTTCGACTGGCTCGCGCGCAAGACGTGGGGTGAACCGACTGACGGCGACCTGCTGGCCTTCACCTTGAACCAAAACCGCGCGGCATAAGCTTGGCGTCGTGCTAACGCCGGCTTGTGTGATATCGCCGCGCATCGCGTGAACGGCTTTGGAACTACCGTTTGGCTGATTCGGTCTGCAGCATTTTCTCGATCTGTTGAAGAAGCGCATCGCGTTTGTCTTTCGACAGGCCTCGCAATCGCAACTCCAGCCGGTCGTCGCCGTAGGTTTTGAGGTCGCCCACTGAGATTCCCTCTAGTTTGATTTCCAGCCGTTGCGCATAGCGTTGTCGACCTGCAGGCTTTGGCGTTTCTTGTGCGCTCGCACGTCCCTTTACGATGTCCGCGACTTGGCGCGTACTAAGATCATCGGAGGCGATCTTGTTGATCAGCCGGAGCGTCGCGTCGGCGCCACGCGCTCCATGAAAGCGCGAGACCTGATAGGCCATGTTCGATCCAAACCTGTCAGGGCGTGCAACCATCTCGTGCATGACGTTCTCTGGCAGCTTGGCGATTGCCAGCGCAACCGCGATGGTCGATTCGTCGAGACCGAGGTGATCGGCAAGTTCCCGCTGACTCTGAAAATGCTTCTCGTCGAGAAACCGCTTCCAGACGACTGCGTTATCGAACACCGTTTGCGAGTCGCGCTGCACATTCAGGTCGTAGCCGAGCTTATAGCTTTCGATACCAATCGGAAGGTCGATGACAATTGCCTTCACCGTTTCTTTATTCGCTTCTCTAAGAGCACGAACCCGCCGGCCTCCGTCGCTCACAAAAAAGGTGCCCGGATTGTCGTGATCGGGTATCACGTGAATGGCTTGCTGCTGGCCTTGTTTGGCCAGGTTCACGGCCAGTTCGGCGATGGATGCTTTCAGATAGAAGTGGCGAGGATTGAAAGGACTTGGCTTGATAGCCTTCAACGGCAATTCGATTACTTGGCCCTGAACATATCTGTTTGTACGGCGCCAAGCTTTAAATGCTTCCGACTCCGGTGCATCAGCGTCGCCCTGAAATTCATCGTCCGAATAGCCGCTGGAGCGGCCGGTCACTTGCTTGTCGTTACCAGCCTCTTGGTTGACGATTTCGTCGATGGCATTGATGCGATCGAGGGCCGTACGTTTTTCACTGCTTGTTGTGTCGGGTCTAGCCTTAAAGCCTTTAGCGAATTGGTTCGGTTTCATTCAGGGTCCTTTATGCGCATAAAGTCAGGGAAGCATGGCGAGAACTTCGTCTGCGCACGCACGTATTTCGGTTGCCGCGAGGCGCGAGCCTCGATCGGTCATCTGGAGCACGGTCTGGCCCAAGGCCATTGCCTGCTTGTAGCATTCGCGCGTCGGAATTTGTGTCTTGAGCAACGGAAAACCCAACTCCTCCAGGGCTCGTTTTAATTCGCGGGTCAACATTCGTTTCTCTTCAGTTTTATTCAGAAGAAATACGGCGCGTAGATCTTCATTCATAACCTGAGCTTGCTGGATGAGTTTGACCAGGCCAACACTCGACCAGTAGTCCGCGGGCGATGACGACGTCGGCACGATAGCGACGGACGCAGCGAGCAGGACAACGCCCGAGACTTTCTCAGTGATGGAAGGCGGGCAATCGACCACGATGACGTCGTAGTCGCTTACGAACTTCCTGATTTCGCGATGAATCTGGGCGCCCGCTTCGGACAGGTTCACGATCGGAAATGGAATGCCGCTGGCTTCATCAGATGCGGCGCTGGCCCAGTGGACGAGCGTGTTTTGCCCGTCTGCATCGACGACGAGGACCCGCTTCCCCTTTTCATGAAACGCAGCGCCCAAGTGCATTGCGATCGTGCTTTTTCCTACTCCGCCCTTCTGTTGCGTGATCGCAATGATTTCGGCTGCCACGTTGTGCTCCCAAGTTTAGCTTTTCGAATTTTACATTGAAAACTGAAAAATTCTAGAGATAACGATTGAGATTAGCCATTCGACCGAGGATGGCCGGAGTTTATGCGCATAAAGTCGGCGGACTCTCGGGTGATCACGAAGATAGTGAGAAGCGAGACGCGAGATGTTTGGTCATAATTTAGAGCCAGGATGCATGCATGAGGCGCATTCGCCGATGTACGCCGTTGTTCGTTCTGGGATTGTCCATAATTGAAAAGGGCTTTTGCGTGCTCGTTGTCGGCTTCGGGAGCAGTTGCCGACAATGGAGCGCATTGCTTTATGCGCATAAAGTTGCCTGATTAACAAAGCGCCCAATGTTCGACTTCGCCGCTGGACAGAAGAACGGTTATACAAGCAAAGAGTATTTGACTTCGGCGGCTGGGCTAAATGCCAATAGGTATCAAAAATACAGTTAATAAAAACTTTATATCGATGCCTTAAAATCTGTGCTTTTCTTACGCGACCCTATTCGCGATCCCAAATCCCGTAACCCGTAACAATCCGCACGATCAAATCGAGCACAAGCATCCCGTAAGCAAGCACTCGTAAAATCGCCGCCACCGCGCGGCGGCATACGGCCGCAGGTACGCTACTCACTTCCATCAACCAGCCAAGGGCATTTCAGTGCATCTGACTTCGACTTTCGCCGCGTGGTCCGACCACGACACGCGCCTTCTTATCGCATGCGCGCTCGGTCTGGCGTCGATCATTGTTCTTATCAGCGCGCTGAAGTTGGCGCCGTTTCTATCGATACTCGTCGGCACTTTTGTGGCCGGCTTCACTGCGGGTCTGCCTCTCGAAGCCGTCGCGAGCGCATTCAGCAAAGGCGCGGGCGGGTTGCTGGGCGATGTGGGCATCATCATCGCGCTCGGTGCGATGCTCGGCGCCCTGATGGCCGAGTCCGGCGCGGCCGACAGGCTGGTTTCCACCATCCTCGATCATTCCACGCCACGCACGTTGCCCTGGCTGATGGCGCTGGTCGCGCTCGTCATCGGCTTGCCGCTTTTTTTCGAAGTCGGACTTGTGATGATGGTGCCCATCATTTTCGTGATGGCGCGCCGCTCGAAGCAGCCGATCCTGCGTATCGCGATTCCCGCGCTTGCCGGCATGACAACCCTGCATGCGCTGCTGCCGCCGCACCCGGGCCCGTTGATCGCGGTCAGCGCGCTGCATGCGGACCTCGGGATCACGATGGGCTTGGGCATCATCGTGGCGATTCCCGCTGTGATCCTGGCCGGTCCGCTATATGGAATGTGGCTGTCGCGCCGGATGCACGTCGAGGAGCCGGAGGAGATGGGCAAGCTGTTTGCGTCGAAAGTCGATGCAACCGGTGCGCTCGACGCGCCCAGCTTCCGTATCTCGCTGCTGACGATTCTCCTGCCCGTGCTTCTGATGCTTGGCCGCACGATAGCGAAACTGGGCGTCCAGCCTGAAACGCTGCTGTTCAATACGCTCAATTTTCTCGGTGAGCCATTGATTGCCCTTGGACTCACCGTTCTTTTCGCAATCGTCGCATTGGGCTGGACGCGTGGCATGCCGCGCGACAAGGTCAGCGGTATCCTGCGCAAAAGCCTGCCTCCAATCTGCGCGCTGCTGTTGACCATCGGCGCTGGCGGCGGCCTCAAGCAAACGCTGGTACTGGGCGGAATCAGCACCACGATCGGCAAGATTGCGGTTGGCGCACACATGCCGCTGATCCTGCTTGCATGGCTGATCGCGGTGGCGTTGCGCCAGGCAACCGGCTCGGCCACGGTCGCGACCACGACGACCGCAGGAATCATCGCGCCGGTGGTGGCAGGCCTGAGCGCGACCCACAACTCGCTGTTGGCGCTTGCGATCGGTGCAGGTTCGGTGTTCTTTTGCCACGTCAACGACGCCGGTTTCTGGATGATCCGCGAGTACTTCGGATTGCAGTTGAAACAGACGGTGTATGTCTGGTCGGTGCTGCAGACCATCGTCTCGGTGGTTGGCCTTGCGCTCACGCTGGTGATGTGGGGCGTACTGACGTGAACAACTGACGTAAATTGTGGCCAGATTGGCGAGGGCGGGCGGACCACCGATCCTAAAATGCAGGAAAGGAGATATGCCCATGCTTGCCTTGCGCCCAACCTGTGAATGCTGCGGAAAGCCGCTCCCGCCCGCAGCCCGCGACGCCATGATCTGCAGCTTCGAATGCACGTTCTGCGAGTCGTGCGTGTCACGGCTTCATAACGTCTGCCCGAATTGCGGCGGCGGCTTTCAGTTCCGCCCGATCCGTCCGAAGGCGCGGCTCGCGAGCCGCCCGGCATCAACGGAAATCCATCCCGTGGGCGTGGACGAGCAACAACATCGGGAGTTCCTTGCGCGCTACGGCGCCATCGCGCCATCCGAACGATAAGTACGCGCACGCCTCAGGGAATCTACCGATCTGAGCGGCGCTCATACCGGTGCTCACGAATCATCGATTCCTCCTCGTCGATGCTGGCTCGCACAATCTGTTCATCGATCCACTCCTTGAACGGAAGTCAACATGCCAGCATCGCAATCCGAGCGCAACCTTCACATCGGCGAGGGTTTTGAAGGACCGGGCGTCAATCTCGCCCATATCAACGTGCTCGTCGGCCCGCGCAACGGCCCCGCCGGACAAGCCTTCGCCACGGCGCTTGCTACGCCATCAGCGGGCCACGCTCCGTTTGTCGTCATTGCCCAGCCAGGCATTCCCACCAAGCCGCTTACGCTGTATGTGAACAAGGCGCAGATCGCCAGCGAGTTCCACGGAAACGCAACGTGGGGCGCGTCACAGGCTGGAATCGCGAAGGCGGTTGCCGAGTCGCTCGAAGACGGGACACTGCCGCCCGAAGCGGAAAACGACTGGGTGGTCGTATCGGCTAATTGGGTGAACCCGGCAGCCGACGATCTGGACGCCGTGTTTCGCAACAACTACCGCGCGACCAGGAATGCGATCAAGGCCGCCATGGCCGGCCTGCCGTCGAAAAGCGATGTGTTCGCCGCCGCGCGCGAAGTATCGAATCCCTTCTATACGCCGCGTTTATCGCGCGATGCCCTCTAAAAACACCTATGGGCGCCGCGTGCCGGCGCTCGCCATGGAGACTTAGTAATGGAATACG
Source organism: Caballeronia sordidicola (assembly GCF_001544455.2). Classification (GTDB taxonomy): domain Bacteria; phylum Pseudomonadota; class Gammaproteobacteria; order Burkholderiales; family Burkholderiaceae; genus Caballeronia; species Caballeronia sordidicola. Next base: position 94,122 of record NZ_FCOC02000003.1, on the reverse strand, counting down.
TTCGCTTGGGCCAGTACGGCCTGAAAGTGTCACGCCTGTGCCTTGGCACCATGAATATGGGCACGCCGCAATGGAAACCGTGGATCTTCGACGAGCAGAAGAGCGAGCCGATCGTTCGCCACGCGCTGGAAGCCGGCGTGAACTTCGTTGATCTTGCCGATTTCTATTCGGCGGGCGTCGGCGAAGAAGTGGTTGGCAGGATTCTTGGGCGCCTCGCCCGACGCGAGGAGATCGTGGTGACCACCAAGGTCGGCTACGACATGGGCGCGTATCAAAACGCGGGTGGTCATTCGCGCAAGCACGTGCTTGACGGTATCGATGCCTCGCTGCGGCGCCTCGGCATGGATTACGTGGACATTTACATGCTGCACTACTTCGATACTGCCACGCCCGTTGAAGAAACCATGGCTGCGCTGGACGATATTGTCCGCTCGGGCAAGGCGCGTTACATCGGTGTGTCGACCATGTACACGTGGCAGCTCGCGAAAATCATTCAAGTGTGCGAGCGCAACGGCTGGCATAAGCCCATCAACATGCAACTTCAGTTGAATCTTGCATATCGCGAGGAAGAGCGCGAAATGATGCCGTACTGCGCGGACCAGGGACTGGGCGTGTCCGTGTTCAGCCCGCTGGCGCGCGGACTCTTGACCTGCGACGCCGCCTCCACGCGTAATCAGACCGACTTTTTTACTTCGCAAATGTATGGCGACGCGGCGTCGCGCGCCATCGCGGCTTCCGTGGAACGCGTCGCACGGTTGCGCGGTGTAAGCGCCGCGCAAATTGCGCAAGCTTGGGTGCTGCAGCGCGCAGGCGTCGCGAGCATGCTGGTCGGCGCCGATTCACCCGCCCAGTTCGACAGCGCACTCAACGCGCTCGGTACGCATCTCGAAGCAGACGAACTTTTCGAGCTCGAGCGCAACTACACACCGTGCGACGTTATCAATGACTACACGGCCGGCCGGCGAATTGCACGCGAACCACGTGCGCCGCAGGGTGATTTTGTTCAGTCAATGAAGGATGCAGCATGAACCTGCTTCGCAAAGAGCATTACATCAATGGTCTCTGGCAAGACAGCGCCGAAACCTACCCGGTTCGCAATCCGGCCACGGGAGACGTGATCGCGGAAGTCGCGAAAGCGGGCGCACGCGAGACACAGCAGGCCATTCTTGCCGCGGAAAGCGCCTTTCCGGCATGGCGCGCGTTAAGCGCAAAGGAACGGGGCGCACGGGTGCGGCGTTGGGGCGAACTGATGCTCGAGCATCGTGATGCGCTGGCAAAATTGCTCACCCAGGAGCAGGGGAAGCCGCTTGCGGAAGCAGCAGGCGAAGTAGCCTATGCCGCGAGTTTCCTGGAATGGTTTGCTGAAGAGGCGAAACGCAGCTACGGCGACGTGATTCCGAGCTCCAAGGCTGGCTCGAAGATCATTGTCACGCGCGAGCCTGTCGGGGTCGTGGCGGCGATCACGCCATGGAATTTCCCGCTTGCGATGATCACGCGAAAGGCCGGACCTGCCCTGGCAGCAGGCTGCACAATGGTTCTCAAGCCATCCGAGGAAACGCCGCTGAGCGCGCTGGCGCTCGCCACGCTCGCTGAGGAAGCCGGCATCCCGGCGGGCGTGTTCAATGTTTTATCAGGCGACGCGGTGGCGATCGGGGCAGAGTTGACTGCATCGCCGGTCGTACGCAAGTTGTCGTTCACCGGGTCGACGCGGGTCGGCAAGCTTCTGGCCGCGCAATCGGCCGATACGCTAAAGAAGCTTTCGCTGGAACTCGGTGGCAATGCGCCGTTCATCGTATTCGACGACGCCGATCTGGACGCTGCGGTACAAGGCGCCATGGCATCGAAATTTCGCAATACGGGCCAGACGTGCGTGTGCGTCAATCGTTTCTTCGTGCAGGCAGGGGTCTATGCCGAATTCACGCGGCGTCTGACTCATGCCGTTGGCAAGCTCCGCGTAGGCAATGCGCTCGAGCAGGATGTCGACCAAGGTCCGCTTATCAACGATGCAGCGTTCAGGAAGGTCGGCGACCACGTGCAGGACGCCGTGAGCAAAGGTGCAACCATCATGACTGGCGGTCGTCCGCATTCATTGGGCGGCACGTTCTATGAACCAACCGTATTGGCGCACGCGAATCGAAGCATGTTCATCGCGCAGGAAGAAACGTTCGGACCGGTCGCCGCGTGCTTTCAATTCGAGACCGAGGCTGAAGCCATCAAGCTGGCCAACGACACTCCCTTTGGACTTGCCGCTTACTTCTATACGCGGGATCTGGGGCGCGCATGGCGGGTCGCGGACGCGCTCGAAACGGGCATGGTCGGAATCAATGAAGGAATCATATCCACGGAGGTAGCGCCATTTGGCGGCGTCAAGCAATCGGGTCTGGGCCGGGAAGGATCGAAGTACGGCCTCGACGAATATATGGAACTTAAATACATGATGATCAGCGGCCTGATGGCAACCGAACGCTGATTTGCCGCTGTTTCGCCACTGATTGCTCGCGAATGCACTGTTGCCGTCGTATGTAGCCGGCAGTAGTGCGGGTAATCGAAGAACACATAAGTAAGGAGACGCAGTGAGTCATCAGGACACTTCAAGCAGTGCATTGCCCATCGGTGTGGAGTTACACCCGAACGTCGCCCCTCTCCGCACGCACGATGCGCCCGCGTCGAAGCCCGTACTACTCGACGACATTCCGCTGAACCGCTTTCACATCAAGATCGCAGGCCTGACGTTTGGCGCGCATTTCACCGAAGGGTATGCGTTGGGCACGGTCGGGTACGCGCTGGCATCGATGAACCGGCAGATGCCGCTCGATTCCTTCTGGATGGGCGCGATCGGAAGCTCGGCGTTGATCGGCATTTTCTTGGGCAGCCTGATCTTTGGACGTCTGTCTGATCGACTTGGCCGTCAGCGTATCTTTCTCACCAGTTTTGTCATTATCACCGTCGCCGCATTCCTTCAGTTCTTTGCTACATCGCCGCTGGAACTGTTTGCACTTCGGGTTTTGATCGGTTTTGGCATGGGCGGTGACTTCACGGTTGGACATGCCATCCTGGCGGAATTTTCTCCACGCAAGCATCGCGGCGCGCTTCTCGGATCGTTCAGCGTGGTCTGGACAATCGGCTATGTGGTAGCGAATGTCCTTGGCATGGCATATGGAGAAGCAAGTCCTGACGCCTGGCGCTGGCTGCTTGCATCGGCGAGTCTTCCTGCATTTATCGTGCTCCTGCTGCGCATCGGCACGCCGGAATCTCCGCGTTGGCTGCTCGGGAAGGGCCGCGTGAAGGAAGCGCACGATGTGGTTCTCAAGCATTTCGGGCCCGACGTCATCCTTGACACTGAGGCGGCAACTCGGGCTACGAGTGGAAGGCACGGCTATGCGCGATTGTTTCAACCTGACCTGATTCGCAGGACATTGTTCAATTGTGGGTTCTTCGTGTGTCTGGTCATTCCATATTTCGCGATCTACACATTCTTGCCGGGAATCTTGAAGGTCATCGGATTGAACGGCGGGTTTGGTGCAGACCTGTTGCTCAACGCGGTGCTGGTCATAGGCGCCGTGCTCGGGATCTGGCTTACCATCAAGTTACCCCGTCGGCACTTCCTTATCGGATCATTCGCTGTCACCTGCGCAATGCTTGTGGCCATGAGCCTTTTGCCGGCTTCGGCAACGCTTGCAATGATCATTGCATTCGCTGTCTTTACGTTGACCATGTCGGCGTTCAGCAATCTGGTCGGGGTATTTCCGCCCGAATGTTTTCCAACCGAGGTGCGCGCGTCAGGCGTGGGCCTTTCCATTGCGTGCAGCCGGCTTGGTTCAGCGATCGGCACGTTCTTGCTGCCGGTCGGCATAGCGGAAATCGGGTTTCACTACACAATGATGATCCTTGCCGGGGTTTTGCTCGTGGGAATGATCGTCTCGATTGCGTGGGCTCCCGAGACACGCAACCTGACGTTGAGAGCCGCGAGCGGATCGTCATAATCTTCGAACGCGCTATCTGACATCAGGGTATCGCGCCCCCTCCCGAAAACTCTCACCTTATAAAGGCGTCCGCATGCGGACGCCTTTTTCGTTTGAAGATGCCGCCGTATCACCTGGAAATTGCGCTGTTTCAATATTAGGAATTCTTATTTTTGTCTCAATTCTTTCGGAGATTTCCGAGGGTAACCCAAAGCGCCGAGCCTTAAGATTCATTCACTCGCAGACAAACCGGTTTATCGCCTCTCACGAAATCAGACGATAAAAAAGCGGCTCGCACTGCGCGGTCGGCATCAACCGGACTCGCAGTCCAAGCGCCGCAAGTGTTCAAAACTCGTTAATTTCTCTATTAGGAAACTTCATGAAATCATTCATCTCCACCGTCGCCGTTGCCGCAACGCTCGCAACCATCGCTTTGGCATCGACCGGCGCAAACGCCGCCGATGGCACGATTACGTTTACCGGTGCAGTGACTGACACGACTTGCTCAATCGATGGAAAAACAGCCGGTGCCGCTGACAAGAACGTCACGCTGCCGACCGTAACGGGTAGCACGTTGAGTGCGGCGGGCGCAACTGCCGGCACAACTTCCCCAACGGATTTGACCTTCGTATTGAGTGGTTGCTTGTCAGAAACGAAGGCGGTCGCTCGTTTCGAAAATGGCCCGACGATCGACCAAACGACCGGTTACCTGACCAACCAAGCGCCTGCCGGTGCCCAAAACGTGCAAGTCCGCTTGCTGAACGCGTCGCGCCTGCCTATTAACGTTGTCACAGGTGCAAACAACGATATGGCCGGCAATGGCACGGCCATCGTATCGGGCAACGCTGAACTCAAGTACTTCGCTGAGTACTACGCAACGGGTAAGGCAACGGCCGGTCCGGTCAACACGTCGGTCCAATACACCGTCGATTATCAGTAAGCCGAATTGACAGGCATCTGCGGGTGCGGATGCCTGTTTTTTTCCTAATTTTCGAGATACGTTTTTTACGGAGATGCATCAATCATGAAGTCCATCAGGCAAATCGCATGTGGTTTGGGCGTGGTCGCGGCCTTGCTTGCCGGGAGCGCGGGCGCGAGCGTGACAGTCGGCGGAACACGCGTGGTGTATCCCCTTGAGAATCGTGAGGTGACGGTCAAGTTGACCAATGACCGCACCGATCCATCGTTGGTGCAGGTATGGATGGACCAAGGCAACGCGGCCGCAAAGCCTGGCGAGGCAAGTGCCCCCTTTGTGCTGACGCCGCCGATCTTTCGCATGGACGGGGGCAAGTCCCAAACGCTGCGCATGATGTACACGGGTGATGCACTGCCCCAGGACCGCGAATCCGTGTTTTGGCTAAACGTGCTCGATGTACCGCCCAAGGTCGCCAAGGACTCCGATGTCAACACGCTGCAGTTCGCGTTCCGGACTCGAATCAAGGTGTTTGCGCGTCCGAAGGGCTTGCCCGGAACCGCAGACGACGCTCCTGCAAAAGTGACATGGAAACTCGTACCCGCGGCCGACAACAAAGGCTACGAGGTGAAGGCGACCAACCCGACTGCCTATTACGTGTCGTTCAGCAGAATCGAAGTGATGGGCGCCGGTCAGACCTACACCAATGACGTAGGCGGAATGGTCGAGCCACGTGGAAGCGCGCAGTTTCCAATCAAGAATTTGAAGACAGCGCCAGCTAATGCGCACGTCAAGTTTTCCAGCATTAGCGACTTCGGCGGCGCCGTGCCGCTCGACGCACCGCTCGCTCCATAAGGCGTCGCCCTCAGCGGGGCGTCCCGATCAAGGTTAATCGAAGGCGTTGCGGGCATTACCTGGCCGACGCCTTCTTCAATAAAACAATCACGCGTTTTACCGAACGGTCTGTCCGCACAGCCCGCTGGTCAAGTCGCGTCCATGCAGACCGATAGATCGAATCACGCAGGCCGAATCATGAAACAAGCTGCTCACTATCTTGCCCCTGGTCAAAATCAGGACTCGTTCCGCTTGCGCCTGAAGCCTCTCGCTGCTATTGCCTTTTCGATGATGGCATGTGCTGCGATCCCCCATGCTGCAGCGGATGAAACGGGATCGGGTCAAGGCAAAACGAGCGTCGCGGCCGAAGTGAGCTTCGATAACACCTACCTGCGCGAGGAAGGGGGCACCGCGATCGATACCAGCCGCTTCACGCGTGGCAACGCGGTTTCGCCGGGAACGTATTCGGTCGACTTGTTCGTGAATGGCGCGCGCCTGAGCCGGGAAGATATTCGTTTTGTTTCCAAAGGCGGCGCATCTGGCGCCAAGCCGTGTTTCAGTCGGGCGTTGTTGCAGCGCGCGGGTGTCGATTTGGCTAAAGCCGATGCTGCCAGCGGGCGCACCGCATCGACATCGGCATCGACGTCTGCATCGGCATCCGATGCCAGCACGTGCGAAGAGATCGGCACGCTCGTGCCCGGCGCGACAGTCGACTTCGATTTTGCCCAGCAGACACTCGAACTGAGCTTGCCGCAAGCATTCATGCGCAACGCGGCGCGAGGTTACGTGCCGCCCGAACAATGGGACAAGGGTGTCAACGGCGGGTTCGTGAGCTATAACGCGAACACCTTCAGAACGGACGGCTCGGGCCCCGGTTCGACACAAAGCTATCTTGGCCTCAATGCCGGCCTGAATCTGGGCTCATGGCATATCCGTCATCAATCGTCGGTATCGTCGGGAACGGGCCAGCGCACGCAATTCGACAATATCGCGACCTACGCGCAGCACGACGTCGAAAAGCTGGGCGCTCAACTGACGCTCGGTGATTCGAGCACGACTGGCGAAATCTTCGACAGCGTGTCATTTCGCGGTGCGCAACTTGCCACTGACGACCGCATGCTGCCCGATTCCATGCGCGGCTATGCGCCTGTCGTGCGCGGCGTCGCAGAAACGAATGCACGCGTCACGATTCGGCAAAACGGCCAGGTACTGGAAGAAACCAACGTTGCTCCCGGGCCGTTCGAGATCAACGACCTGTATTCAACTGGCTACGGCGGCGATCTGGTTGTGACCGTAACCGAAGCCGACGGTCGCAGCAAAGAGTTCACGGTGCCGTTCGCGTCGGTCGCGCAATTGCTGCGCCCCGGCGTTACGCGTTTTAGCGCCACGGCTGGCCAGTTGCGTAACGATTCCCTCGATTCAAAACCCGCTTTCGCCCAGTTCACGCTTCAACGCGGCCTGACGAACACAGTCACCGCCTACGGCGGCGCGGTGGCATCGAGCGGCTACGGCGCCGTGAATTTCGGCGGCGCGTTGAATACCGGCTTTGGCGCCTTTTCGATGGACATTACCGGCGCCGCCACCAGCGTGCCGAACGCTCAGTCAATGCGCGGTACGAGCTTGCGCATTGGCTACAGCAAGTTCGTTGCAGCCACCGATACAAACGTTTCCGTAGCGGCCTACCGGTTCTCGTCGGCGGGATATCTGAACCTGAGCGACGCTGCGTCCATTCGCGATATCTCGGAGCATGGTGGCGACATCGATTCGATTTACCGGCAGCGCAATCGCATGCAGGTCTCGGTGAACCAGAAGCTCGGCGAACACGGCACCATGTTCATCACGGGCTCTTCGCAGAACTACTGGAATCGCGGCGGCACCGACACACTGTTTCAGGCCGGATATACCAACGCATTCAAATATGGGACCTACAGCCTGACGGCCGGCCGCACGCGGACCATGGACGGCCAGTTATCGAATGAATTCCTGCTGAGCACGACCATCCCGCTCGGGCACGCGGCACACGCGCCTCTGTTGACCACAAACGCTTCGCACAACTCCGATGGCGCGACAAACATGCAGGCAAACGTGAGCGGTTCGCTGGGCGATACGAACCAGTTTTCCTACAACGGTTATGGCACGTATAACGCCGGCGGCAGTTCTGCAAACAATGGCAATGCCGGCGTGAGCGCGACTTACCGCGCGCCATACGCTACGTTTAACGCATCCGCGAGCGGTGGCGGCGGAACACGCCAGGTATCGGCGGGCGTTCAGGGTTCGGTTGTCGCGCACCCGGGCGGCGTGACGTTCTCGCAAACAGTCGGCGACACATTTGGCGTTGTGGATGCGCCCGCCGCCGCTGGCGCAAACGTCACGAATGCGCCGGGAACCAAGGTCGACTCGCATGGATATGCGGTGATTCCGTACCTGTCGCCGTACAGTATGAACACAGTCGATCTCGATCCCAAAGGTACATCTACCGATGTCGAATTTAAATCGACATCGGCACAGGTCGCGCCGCGCGCAGGCTCTATAGTGATGATGAAATATGAGACGGTGAGCGGCCGGGCAGCGCTGATTCAGGCGCCGAAACTGGGTGGTGGAACGTTACCATTTGGAGCGAGTGTGGAAGACGAACAAGGAAAGATGGTGGGCGTAGTTGGTCAGGACAGCAGAGTTTTTGCACGAGGTCTTGAAGAACAGGGCGCGCTTACAGTGAAGTGGGGCAGCGGCCCTGTCGAGCAATGCCGGATCAGCTATACATTGCCGAAAAAAGACCCAAAGGCATATAACCCCGGGTATTTATCGGTGCAGTCGCACTGTGTACCCGGGGTTGAAATGCAAGCGAACGGCGTTCCTGCAAAGGCGCGAACAACTGCCGTGCGCTGAAAAAAAAGCGGCAGTTGAAGTATGCAACGTTCCGGCCCGATGCATCGCCATCTGGCTAGGCGATGGCTTGTTTCATTCGCTTGCTTCATTCATTTGCTTCATTACGCAACCACGCTGCAAACGCACTCACTGTTTCAGCTTCGCGATGCGCTTCCGGCACATCAAGCCAATATCCAAACGGTCCGACAATCTCTACCTCGGACATTCTCACGAGCGCGCCTTCGGCCAGTTCGTCGTCAATCATGTTCAGGTCCACGACCGCGAGTCCCACACCACGCCGTGCAGCATGAATGGCTTGCTGCAAATTCGAGAATTCGATGCCGTTGTCCGCATAGCGCGCCGGCATCCCTGCTTTGGCCAGCCAGTTCGGCCACAGCTTCAACCGGACGTCTTCGTGCAGCACGTGTAGTGCGGGCAATTCATCCAACAGGCGCTCGACGGGCATGCCGGCAAACTCAGGCGCGCCAACCAGCGCGTGCTTTTCCATCAGCAAAAGCTCAGAGCCGCCTTCAGCGGCCGACTCCCGTGACGGCTCGCGCCCGAACCGGACGCAGCAATGACAATCGCCACTATCTTGCGTGCGTATCGATAAATCCACGTCCGGAAGCTGCTCTGCCAGTGCGCCCAGCCGCGAAGAAAACCATTGTGTTGCAAACGTGGGCGGCAGCGATACAACCAGGCGCCTGCGCTCGACAGCGCCTGTCAAATGCCGCGTCCCCCGTTCGATGACGTCGAATGCCTCTGTTACCGACGGCATCAACAGCACGCCAGCCGGCGTCAGTCTGATTCCCTTGTGGTCGCGCTCAAAAAGCTTCACGCCCAGCGATTCCTCCAGCAACCGGATTTGCCGGCTTACGGCTCCCTGCGTGACGCACAGCGCTCGCGCTGCACGGTTAAAACTTAAATGACGCGCCGTCTCTTCAAAGAAACGTAACGCAATCAATGATGGAAGGTGTCGCATAGTGATTCCTTACTGCCAGTCTCCCTGATTGTTCTTATTGGCCGGATGCTCGCGTCTTCCTGATTGGGAACCGAAGTCATCGTCCCGCGTTCGATAAAATTACCCTGATTCCGGGTGTGAAACAATAGACCTTTTGGCTAACGTCAGGTCAGCACGAATTGTCATAAACGGTCGTCACCAAAGCTAAGAACCCGTGATGAAAAAGGCGGGGACTAGGCCATTTGGTCAGTAGTTGCCGCCGCCTGAATCGCCTATGCTGGATAGATCGTATTCCAGGAGGCCGCATGACCGTCCGCAATCTTGACGCGCTATTCGATCCGAAGTCGATCGCCGTGATCGGCGCATCGCTGCGCGCGGGGAGTATCGGCGAAATGGTGTGGTCGCGTCTCAACAGCACGAGATATGCGGGCGCGATCTGGCCGGTGAACCCGAAGCATCGCCAGCTCGGTGAAACCGCGGTTTATGCCCGCATTCAGGATTTGCCCGCTGACCCTACGGTGGCGGTGCTGTGCACGCCGCCAGCCACGTGGCCGGAAATTGTCCAACAACTTGGCGACCGCGGCACCCGGGCAGTTGTGATTGTTGGTGAGTCGGATGAAAGACGGGACCGGCCGGTCGATAACTGGACCAGCCGGACACTTGCCGCTGCGCGGCCTTTCTTGTTGCGTGTTGTCGGCCCCGCGAGCCTGGGCGTGATGACCCCCGCGTCGGGCGCCGTGCTGGGCGCACCGTCATGTGTTGTTGCGGCAGGCGGCGTGGCGTGGGTATCGGCGTCGAACGCATTGACCAATGGTGTATTGGGATGGGCAAATGCACGCGGTCTTGGTTTCTCGCGGGTGGTGGCGCTGGGTGACGAAGCGGACGTCGACGTTGGAGATACCCTCGATTTCCTTGCAAGCGACGCGCGTACGCGCGCGGTTCTGCTTGCTGTCGAATCGGTGCGCATGGCGCGCAAGTTCATGTCCGCGGCGCGGGCTGCGGCGCGCAACAAGCCCGTGCTGGTTCTGCGAACTGGACATGACGATCCGTTCGATGCGCTCTACAGCGCCGCGTTCCGGCGCGCGGGTCTGGTACGCGTCGACTCTCTCGACGACCTGCTGGATGAAATCGAAACGCTCGGCGTTGGCCGCGTGGCGGCGAGCGATCGTGCAACCGTGATCACGAGTGACCGAGGCGTAGCCGCGCTCGCGGCCGATGCATTCGCCGCCGCCGGTGACGCACTCGCGCTGTGGCCGGACGCGGCGCGCAAATCCGTCGCCATGGCATTGCCACGTGCGCAACTTGGCAATCCGCTGCAGCTGGGCGACGCGGCCACTGCCGCCGACTTTGGCGCAGCGCTCGAAGCGCTTGCGCCGCATCGCGAAACGGAGACTGCGTTCGTGGTCCACGCGCCAACGCACGCAGCGCCTGTTGCCGAGGTCGCGCGTACCATGATCGCGCAGAAAAACCATGCGTATCGCGGACTGCTCGCATGCTTTTTTGGTTGTGTCGACGAAACCACGCGCGATGCGTTGCATGCTCAAGGCATCCCGGTTCATACCACGCCCCAGCGGCTCGCGCGGGGTTTCGCCCGGCTGGTCGACTATCGTCAGGGCCGTGAGCTGCTGATGCAGACGCCCGACGGACCCCTACCCCAGGCGGCGGGGGCGCTCGACAGCGCACAGGCTCAGGTCGCGGCCGCGTTGAGCGCGGGTATTGCCGAACTGCAGGGCGAGCGCGCGTCGCGGATCCTCGGGCAGTTCGGGATTATTGTGAAGGCAGGGCCGCCGGGACCGCGCAGCGACGAAGCCATCGAAATCGAAGTCCGGTTGCTTAATCACCGTATATTCGGTCCGGTGTTCGAGTTCAGGGCGGCGGGCGCGCTTGGTTTGCCGGACTCGCTTCACGAGTTCGCTTTTCCGCCGCTGAACCCCGTGCTGGCACGTGACCTCGTGATGCGTTCTCCCCGGGCGCGCGAACTGCCAGCCGAGAGCTTGCTGACCGCATTGACGGCTTTGTCGAATGCGGTGTGCGAGATCGAGCAGATCGTTGCATTGCGTCTGACGGTGCAGGTCACGCGCCAGGCTGTAGTCGTGTACGAGCCGCATCTGACGCTGGCCGCGCACCGTACGCCGCTGGCCATCCAGCCGTATCCGCGCAGGCTCGAAGAAATGCTCGACTGGAATGGCTTGCAGGTGACCCTACGTCCGATCCGTCCCGACGACGAAGCCGCTCACAGCGCTTTTGTGGCGGCAATGACACCGGAGGATTTGCGCCTGCGTTTTTTCAGTTCGGTGCGCAGTTTCGATCACACGCAACTGGCGCGAATGACGCAAATCGATTACGACCGGGAGATGGCGTTCATCGCGGTCACGGGTGAGAGCGACGCAATGGAGACATTGGGTGTGGCCCGCGCGATAGCCGACCCGGACAACGAGACGGCCGAGTTCGCGGTAGCGGTGCGCTCCGATCAGAAAGGCCGTCGTCTGGGCATGTTGCTGCTGTCGCGGATCATTGCGTATTGCAAGTCGCGCGGGACACGGTGGCTTACCGGCGAGGCGCTGCGCGAGAACACCGGAATGATCACGCTCGCGCGCCGCTGTGGTTTCCAGGTTTCGTCGACGGACGATCCGGGCGTGGTGGCTTTTCGCATGCGGCTCGCTGAGCCCGAAGCAACGCCACCATGAATGCTTTTAATATTCAGGCCGCGAGCTTGGCGAGGGCTTCATCGACTTGCGCACGCGACACAGCCAGTTCCTCAAGCCATGCATCCGCATAAACGCTGCCGGTCTCGCGTTCCAGGCGCGCAATGGTCGCGGCGCACCGGGTTGTGTCCTTGGGCGTTGCAATGAACGGCTTGACCGATGCCCCCGACGTGAACGCTTCGAACAACGGCACGCGAATGTCGTCGGGCAGTGCGCGGCTTGTCCATTGGTACGGCTTGCCGTTGAACGACAGTTGCGGCGGCATGACGCGTTCTTTCTTTGCTGCGGGAATCAGGCCGAAGTTACGGGCGGCATCGGCGATCTGATCGGCGGTAAAGAGTTCGTCCGCGCCAATATCGAATTGCTGGATGAAGGTTTCGATGCTTTGCATTGCGGCCGCGCGGTCATCACGCTTTTTCTGCGCGCGGGCAACGATGTCGCGCAGTTCATCGGCTTCTTCGCTCGTGATCGTGAAGCTGGACTGCTTTTGCTGAAGTTCGGAGAAGCGCTGGAATTCGGGATCGGAGAGAAGTTTCGCCATGGCCTTCGCGTAAATAAAGACGCGGAAAGTCGCATTGAGCGACCTGCCGCTTTTTGAGAGGGCCGCCATTCTATCAAGCCCTGGATCCGCTGCGGATCAAGCCGCGCTGGAATCCCGCGCGTCCTGCAAGACGTCGATCCCGGCTTCGGGTTCACGATACATCGAGAGCGCCGCGGCCGCTTCGCCTAGCAGGGCGCTCACCTGATCTATCGGCGGCGCGACGTATTCGTCGATACGCCTGAGATACGGGCAGGTCAGCGTCGCGACGGCCTGACCCGACGGTCCGAGCACTGGGAAACTCACGTCCATCACGCCGAACGTCTGCTGGCTTTCCTTATGCAGGAAGCCGTCCGCGCGGATCTTCGCGTACGCGCCCTCCAGTGCGACCGGATCCAGCGGGGTTTCGCCTTTGACTTGTGTGTGTTCGGCGAGCATGTGCACGCGCTGTTCGGCGCTTTGGAACGCCAGCGTCACGCGGCCCGAACCAGTATCGATCAAGCCGATACGCGCACCGAGCCGCACAGAAATTCCCCACGTGCCCGGTCCATCGACCTGCGCGATCACCAGCAGATTGCCCCGGTCATAAGTGGCGAGATGACACGACTGCTCCGCCCGATCTGCGAAGCGCTGCATGACCGGCAGGGCTTCGGTGATCAGGCGGTTCATCGGCGGATGGCGGTGTGCGAGCGCGTACAGCTTGAGGCTCAGCGAATACCGGTCGCCCGCGGGCGAGCGCACTACATATTGCCGCGCGACCAGCCGCTCGAGCATCCGATACATCTCGCTCGCATTGCGCCCGAGTGACTTCGTGATCTCGGCGCGCGTCAATCCATCCTTCTGCTCGGCAAGCAACTCGAGGATGTCGAGCCCTTTATCCAGGGCGGGCGCGCGGTACCGGTCGGCGTCGGTGGGATCTTCTGCCTGCATGTCGGCCTTGATAACACTGAAAGACAAGATGCTAAGGGAAAACACGGACTGTTCCGGCGCGCAGTTAGCTTGACTTCGACTTGTCCGCATATGAATAATACGTTCACTGATGAATGATTGTACTGATATAAACCCGCGCTGCGAATACAGTTCGCGAAACGAATCAAGGATGTTCTCGTGCCGCAAACCCCGCATGACCGAGTCGACGCACGGCGTACCGACGCCCGCCTGATACTTCAGAGCCCGCAAGACAACTGCCTGATTGCGGGAGCGTGTCTTCTCGCGGGGGAGCGCGTCGAAATCGAAGGGCAGTTTGTCACGCTCGCGAAGACCATCGACCTTGGACACAAGGTTGCGCGATACGCGCTGCAAACTGATCAGAAGGTGCTGCGCTACGGCGCGATCATTGGTCACGTCAGCTCGGACGTTCAGCCCGGCGACCATTTGCATACCCACAATCTCGAGAGCGACTACCTCCCGACCTATACCCACGACGCCGGCCACGCGTTCGTGGATCATCGGGAAAGCCAGGCTAAATGACAGCACTCAACGCTCCCCAACTCCAGGGCTTCTTGCGTGCCGACGGCCGCAAGGGCATTCGCAACGTGATCGCGGTTGCTTATCTCGTGGAGTGCGCGCATCACGTGGCGCGCGAGATCGTGACGCAGTTTCGCCCCGCATTCAATTCGCTCGATGCCTTCGATGACCCCGGCACGGAGCCGCCCGTTCATTTGATTGGTTTTCCAGGCTGTTACCCAAATGGTTATGCCGAAAAGATGATGGAACGGCTGACCACGCATCCGAACGTGGGCGCGGTGCTGTTCGTATCGCTCGGATGCGAGAGCATGAACAAGCACTATCTTGTCGATGCCGTGCGCGCGAGCGGCCGTCCCGCCGAAGTCCTGACGATCCAGGAAAAGGGCGGTACGCGCAGCACGATCCAGAACGGCATCGACTGGATTCGCGAGACGCGCGCCGCGCTCGCTGCCCAGCCAAAAGTGCCGATGGCGCTCGACGAACTCATCGTCGGCACGATTTGCGGCGGTTCAGACGGCACCAGCGGAATCACGGCGAATCCCGCTGTCGGCCGCGCGTTCGATGCGCTTATCGATGCCGGCGCTGCCTGCATCTTCGAGGAGACCGGCGAACTTGTCGGTTGCGAATTCCATATGAAGAGCCGCGCGGCGCGTCCGGAGCTCGGGCAGGAGATCGTCGCGTGCGTGGACAAGGCGGCGCGCTATTACTCGATTCTGGGCCACGGCTCGTTCGCGGTCGGCAACGCGGATGGCGGCCTCACGACGCAAGAAGAAAAATCGCTGGGTGCGTACGCAAAAAGCGGCGCGTCGCCTATTGTCGGCATCATCAAACCGGGCGACATTCCGCCGGTCGGCGGTTTGTACCTGCTCGACGTCGTGCCGGACGGCGAACCGCGCTTTGGTTTCCCGAATATCAGCGACAACGCGGAAATCGGCGAATTGATCGCGTGTGGCGCGCATGTGATTCTATTTACGACCGGGCGCGGTTCGGTCGTCGGTTCCGCCATCTCGCCGGTAATCAAGGTCTGCGCGAATCCGGCAACGTATCGCAATCTGTCCGGTGATATGGATGTCGATGCCGGCCGCATTCTGGAAGGCCGCGCAACACTCGACGAGGTAGGCCGCGAAGTATTCGATGTCACCGTGAAAGTCGCGGCGGGCGCCGCGTCCAAGTCCGAATCGCTTGGTCATCAGGAGTTCATCCTGACGTACAAGACGTTCGATCCCGTCGGTCCTGCGTGTCTGCCGGCGAACGCGACGCCGCGGCATGCGGTATCGATTGCTTCGGTTTGAGCGATCACGCGATGAACCCCATCACCGGAAATCCCGTCGTGAAAAAGCGCAAGGTTGGAAAAACGTTGCTGGAAGTCACGGCGTTGTCGTTGGGCAGTGCGCCACTTGGCGGCTTGTATCACGATCTGCCGGAAGAAGACGCGCAAGCTACGGTCGACGCCGCATGGCAAGCCGGCATCCGTTACTTCGATACCGCTCCGCACTACGGCCACACCAAAGCCGAACATCGGATTGGCGATGCGTTGCGGCGCTATCCGCGTGAAGACTACGTGCTGTCGACCAAGGTCGGACGCCGCTTCGTACCGCGCACGACGCCCTACGACGGCAGCGAAGGCTGGTCCGACCCGTTGCCGTTCCAGGCCATCTACGATTACACCTACGACGGCATCCTTCGTTCATTCGAAGATAGTCAGCAGCGTTTGGGTATTGTTGATATCGACATTGTGCTGATTCACGACATTGGCCGCGTCACGCATGGCGAGAAGAACGCTTTTTACTGGCGGCAACTCACGAACGAAGGCGGGTTTCGCGCACTCGATGAACTGCGCGCATCGCGCGGAGTGAAAGCGGTTGGACTCGGTGTGAACGAGGGTGCAGCGGTGCAGGAAGCGATGGCGGAATTCGACATCGATTGCGCGCTTCTCGCCGGCCGATACACGTTGCTGGAGCAAGCGGTTCTCGACGATCTGCTGCCGGAGTGCGAGAAACGCGGCGTCAGCATTTTGCTTGGCGGCGCATTCAACTCGGGCATTCTTGCGCGCGCTTTGACGCATGACGTACCGCCAAAAGCGATCAACCAGAAGTTCAACTACGGCGACGCGCCACAGTCGATTATCGAGCGTGTCGACGCGCTTGAACGCATATGCCGCGAGCATGGGGTTGCCTTGTCGAGCGCGGCCCTTCAGTTTCCTTATGCGCATAAAGTTGTCGCCACCGTGCTGATGGGGGCGCGTAATCCCGACGAAGTGCGGTTGAACGCCGCGTCGTTTGCCGATCCATTGCCGGCCGAATTATGGGACGCGTTGCGAGCGGCCGGATTGCTGCACGCATCGGCGCCGGTGCCCGCGCGTACCCAAGAAAACGCGCCATGACCGTTGAATCTGTCGATTCGCATCAGCATTTCTGGGACCCTTCTCGCGGAGACTACGGCTGGTTGACGCCGGAGCTAGGCGCGCTGTATCGCGTGTTTGGTCCGGATGATCTGAAGCCGCTTCGCGATGCGGTGAATGTCGGGCGCACGGTGGTTGTGCAGGCCGCGCCCACCGTCGATGAAACCCGTTATCTGCTCGATCTCGCGCGCAACAATCCTGATATTGCCGGCGTAGTTGGCTGGATCCCGCTGGACGCGCCGAACGCCGCTGGCTTGATCGATGACCTGGCACGCGAGCCGAAATTCAAGGCTGTGCGTCCAATGCTGCAGGACCTGCCCGATGATCGATGGATCGAGAATCCCGTGCTGACGCCGGCCATTCATGCGCTGATCAAAAACGACCTTGCCTTCGATGCTTTGATTTTCCCGCGCCATGTTGCATCGCTAAAGATATTTGCGGAGCGTTTTCCTGATTTGCGGATCGTCGTCGATCACGGCGCGAAGCCACAAATCAAGGATGGCGAGGCCGCGTGGCAAATTTGGGCGGACGGTATTGCGGAACTGGCGGCGCTGCCGCAAGGATTGCGTTGCAAGTTGTCGGGTCTCGCAACCGAAGCCGCGCCGGGTTGGACAGCGGAGAAACTCAAGCCTTACGTCGATCATCTTTTGCAGCACTTCGGCCCCGATCGCTTGATGTGGGGCAGCGACTGGCCGGTGCTGAACCTGAATGGCGACTATGCGCAATGGCACGCCGCGGCGCGGCTGTTGACATCGCATCTGGAGGCAGCACAACAGCAGGCTATTTTCGGCGATACCGCGCGGACTTTTTATCGCTTGTAAATATGAGTGAATTGCATGAACAAATCCGCGCGGTATACACGGAATTTCGCATCGGCAATCGCAACGAAAGCCTTGAATGGTAAAAATACGTGTCATGCGGATGTTATGGTTCTACCGCACATTCGCTGAAATGCCGCTTCCAGCGAACCAGGCAGCGCCTGACGGCACAGAACACCTCACCAACCGAATCAAAACCTGAAAACTGAAGGATCACTCACGATGAAACTGCTGCGCTTTGGGCCGAACGGTCAGGAAAAACCGGGTTTGCTGGATCAGAACGGCAAGATTCGCGATCTGTCGAATGTCGTTGACGATATCGCCGGCGAAACACTCTCGGACGCCACGCTCGCAAAGCTCCGCGCAATCGATCCAGCCACGCTGCCTGAAGTAACGGGCGAACCGCGCATTGGCCCGTGCGTGGGGCGCGTGGGCAAGTTTGTGTGTATCGGATTGAATTACGCGGATCACGCCGCCGAATCAAACCTGCCGGTGCCGACCGAACCGGTGCTGTTCGGCAAATGGACGAGCGCTATCTGCGGTCCGAACGACGACGTGGAAATCCCGCGTGCATCGAAAAAGACCGACTGGGAAGTCGAACTTGGCGTGGTGATCGGCAAGCATGCAAAGTACGTCAGCGAAGCGGACGCGCTGGATTACGTGGCCGGATATTGCGTGATCAACGACGTTTCCGAACGCGAATGGCAAATCGAGCACGGCACGCAATGGGACAAGGGCAAGGGATTCGACACCTTCGGCCCGCTCGGTCCGTGGCTTGTCACGAAAGACGAAATCCCCGATCCGCAGCAACTGGATCTGTGGCTGGAAGTGGACGGACACCGCTACCAGAACGGCAACACCAGGACCATGGTTTTCGGCGTCGCGGAACTGGTCGCGTATCTGTCGAAAGTAATGAGCCTGCAACCCGGCGATGTCATTTCCACCGGCACGCCGCCAGGCGTGGGCATGGGCGTGAAGCCTTCGCCCGTTTATCTGAAGGCCGGCCAGACGGTTCGCCTCGGCATCCAGGGCCTGGGCGAACAGCGGCAACGTATGGTCGACGCAAAATAAGCGACTAGCCTTAAAAAGCTAACGAAAGAGGCCGTTCCTGCATCAGCTGGAACGGCCTCTTTTCTTTTTAGCATGCCGAAAACCGCTCAAGCGCTCACCGGCTCCAGTTCTGCCGCCATTTCGCTGATCCTGTGAATTGTTCCTTGCGCCACCGCGACAAGCCGCTCAGTGCCGCCATCGGTGACATATACGTCGCATTGACAGGTCGCTTGCGTCATTCCCGCGTAGATCACGCGTGCGCGCGCGAGCAAGGTGCCGGAGACGGCGGGCCGCAGATAATTGATCTTGTATTCTCCGGTGACGACTTTTGGACCCAGGCGCAGCGCGCCAGCGAAGGTCAGGGCGTTATCGACTAGATAACTCACCACGCCACCGTGCACAAAACCGTGCTGCTGCCTGAATTCATCGCGGATGGTCAGACATAGCGTGAGACTCGTGGAGTCGACCTGCATGAGTTTCGTTCCCAGCAAGGCGCTAAACGGCTGCGCGTTCAACGCGCCCCGTGCGATATCGACAATTTCGGCCATTCGGACACTCCTACATTTGGTTTCGGTCCAGTCAGCTTGAGTCCCATCCATCCGCGCCGGGGCGAAGGTCATCGGCGCGGTCCTGCAGAGACTGTAGGTAGCGCGTCTCAACTGCGCAAGGACGATCTCTACTTCGCGGACAAAATACTGGTTTAAATGATCTTTCGAAGCGATTCGAACGAAAGGCGGCCGATGTTTTCAGGCGTGAATGCGAAACGCCTCGCGGGGGGCGAGGCGTTTAGAAAGTGCCGGATACGCGTGAATGCGTCAGGGCAATGCGTCGTAGGCGGTTGCGAGATGGTAGGGCGTGGTCGAGGGCATTTCCGCGCGCACGATACCGCCATGGGCCGTCTGGCTTTCGATCCACCCGTGCGGGCGCAGGAAACGCTTCGTGAAGCGCTCGATCTGCGCGGGCAGTTGCGCGCGCACCGCGCCACCGGCGTGGGTGGCAAGCGCGCGCAGATATTCGGTCTGCGCCCAGATACGCTGCGTCGAATCAATGACATCGCCATGCTCATTGACCGATGCCGCCACGCCACCCGTCAACGGGTCCACGCCGTACTGCTGCACGAAGTCGAAAGCGCGCATGAGCGCGCGGTTCAGCCCAGCCGCTTCAAACGCCGCGTGCCCGCTGCCTTCCACAAGAAACAGCCATTCGAACTGATGGCCCGGTTCGAGCCAGTTGTTGGCGCTTCCCATCGGCAATTCGGCGATACACCCCGTTTCCCGATGCACGAAGGCGCGCGCCAAGGCCGCCGCGAGCTTGTTCAGCCGGCGATCGAACACCGCGTCACCAGTGGTCTCACGGGCTGCGAGCCACGCCTCGGTCAGGTGCATCAGCGGGTTTTGCAACGCAGAACCTGATGCGGTGGAAAAATCCTCGGTCATCGCGGATTGGAACAGGTCGCCTTCGGCGCTCATCCGGCTTTCGATGGTCGCCGATGTCTCCTCCAGCACCGCCAGCGCGTTCTTTGCAGCCGCCGGCAATGCGCGCCTGGCATATTCCGCGCACGCGAAGATCACGAATGCGTGCGTATAAAGATCCTTCTGCCGCTCATGCGGTGCGCCGCTTGCGTCCACGCTATAGAACCAACCGCCGTTTTGCCTGTCCTGAAAATAGGTCTGAAGCGAATCGAACAGCTTATCGGCGTGCCCGATGTCTCCGGCGTGCGCGAACACGAACAGTTGCCGGGCGCATGCCATGGCGCGGTATCGATGCGCGGGGACCGGCGTCACGCCGTCGCTGGCGACAGCTTCGTACGCAAGACGCATGGCCGGATTGAAGCCTGGCCCGCGCCATATGGGCAGCACGACACGCTCATAATGCGCCCTGAGGGTCGCGCAGGTCGCGCTGGTCGGGGATGTTCCAGCGGTGAAATCAGGGTCGTGCATACGGCTTTATCGATGATGGTTGAGCCCGGCGGCATTCGCCACCGGACGCGGGGACCAAGGATAAATCAAAACGGCCGCGCGTCGGGATATCAGGCGGTTTCCTGCCTGCATTCGAGCGAAACACGCGTCCGCTCGGCTGCCCGTTCCGCCATGACCAATATAAAACGCGTTCATAAGGAGAAACTCACTCATGTTAGGAAATCTGGAACTCATCGCCCGGCTCGTACTGGCCGCCGCGCTTGGCAGCGTGATCGGCTTCGAGCGCGAACGGCTGTCGTGGGCGGCCGGACTGCGTACGCACATGCTCGTGTGCGTGGGATCGACGCTCATCATGATCGTGTCCGCGTTCGGTTTCGCCGATGTCCTCGGCAGCGACCACATCGTGCTCGATCCATCGCGGATCGCGGCCCAGGTCGTGTCGGGAATCGGCTTTCTTGGCGCGGGCTCCATCTTGCTGCGCGGCGAGATTGTCCGCGGCCTCACGACAGCGGCAAGCCTCTGGTCGGTCGCGGCAATCGGACTTGCGGTGGGCGGCGGACTCTACACCGCGTCGATAGCGGCAACCATCATCATCCTGATCATTCTCGCGGGGATCAAACCGCTGGAACGGCGTTTCATATCTGTGAAGCAGCGCCGGCAATTGACCTTGCTCGTCGATCGCGGCACGTTGAATTTTCATGCGCTGCACGAAGCGCTCGGCGCCGGCAGCGTGCGGGTGAAGCAGTTCGTCGTGCAACAAAGCGATGATTCCGCCGACCTGGATGAAGTGCAGATTTCGCTGTCACGGGTGTCGTCGACCGAATATGAGGCGATTTGCACCCGGCTGCGCGCGCTGGAAACCGTGCGCGAGTTCAAGGAAGAAGGCGCGATGTAGCAGGGCGAATGCTTAAATTGTCAGCGTCCGGCATGCGACAATGCGCCCCGAAAATTCCTCCGTGCCAGACGGTCTGCCATCGGCTTGTTTTGTGAAAGGCTGCTGCGCACCTGCGCGTCTTGCTTGCCGCGCCGTTGTTGTTCATCGACTTATGCCCGATTCCGCTGTAAATCCTGCTTGTCCCGGCGTTTCCCCTGCTTTGGCCGATGGCCCTGCGGCCAATCCGCCCGCCGCGATGGACTCTGGCGCCAGGTTCGTTCGCGCAGGGCGATCAGCGCAGCGGCCCACCCCGCCCCCCGTGCCGTACGGCGCGCCGACGCTCGACCTGTTCGCCGAAGATGCCGAGCGCGCAATGCTCCAGGCATTGAACACCGATATCCGACAGTGCATGCTGCCGGGCTTCGAACTGCCCGAAGTCTTTATGGCGTCTGTGGAGGCTGTAATGGCGGCGGCAAATGCGGACGATCATACGGCATCGACACGCCAGCCGCGGCGCGGGTATGACTCACGGAACGATGACGCCGCTACAACGGCTTCCGTCGCGACGGACGGCGCACTCAATGGTGAGTTACCGTTCGCGCTGCCAATCGCCTGATTGTTGACGGGAATTTCCTTCTAAACGAATTTACTTCGTGGTGGCCCGTTCTCAGGCCATTCCCATGGCAACTGGAGCCGCTGCGGTGCTCAAATCATGCGCGTACAAAACGTACAGGGGTTAAATCCGGTAACAGCTACTGATTTGCAGTCTGCAGCGTCGCTCGCCTGTTGCAGAAATGCAGTGATGTAGAAAAACTACGGGAAAAATGTTGCGTTGCGCTAGGAATCGGTCAGTGAAAACCCTATAATGATGACTAAGGGATAACCCTGAACCACTTAACGGAGTCTGACATGAGCTACCTCTTCGCACTGCTGCAAAAATTCGCATCGCTGTTTGAATCACCGCATCTCCCCATGGACTCGGATTATTCTTATCAAGCCCGCCAGCGCGAGGCCGAGCGTGTTCGCAAAGCACGTGGCACCGTTTTTGGTATCCGTCTGTGAGCTGTCTTGAAAGCAGTGCGGACTGCGACGAAAAATGAGCCTGTCTTTGTTTTTTCTTGACATCTGATTTTCGTAGTGCAGTCTGCCTGTTTTCGTAGTTCGAAGAATTTGTAGTTTTTCTAGCTTGAAATTGTTTTACCGATAGCCCGTTTGTTCTTCGGCCGTCGTTTCTGCCATCCTGCATGTTCTCCGCGCTGCTTCCTGCGCTCGCTGTTGTGCTTTTTCCGCTTCAATCTTGCCGTCTCATGCTATCCCAGAGCGAACCGAACAACGCACATCCAATATTACGAATGCATAAAAGACGGTTGAATGAAATCGTTTCGTAATTAAGCGAATGGCACGGCACCATTTCATATTTTCATCGCTTACATATCGCGTGCGGAATACCGCTGAAACATCAGCGCGTATGGGACTCAAAAGCCTGTTCAATCAGTGGCTTATATGTCTCGCAAACAGACGCCGACTGTTCTTCTTATTGATACGAACACTTACAAGCGCTCACGTCGTGCAATCTGCGTGATGGCTAAAGTGATTCCAACGACGCGGCACTGACACAGCACATCGATCAATTCGCTGCGCGTCTTTTTGAGAAGCTAAAACGGGAGAATAGTCATGAAAACCTCACGCACAATCATTGCCGCCATGCTCGCTGGCGGCGCGTTGTTCAGCGCTACGGCGGCATTTGCGCAAGTAGATAACGGCATGATCCACGGGCCGGCAATGCAGCAAAGCTACGGCGAACCGCACATGATGAAAACGGCCGTGGTCATCAACCTGGGCTGGCACGGCGACCGTTATTGGGATGGGCACCGTTATTGGCAGCGCGACGAATGGATGCGCAATCATCCGCATGACTCAGGTCCGCATCACCCGCCGCACGCAGAGCGCCACGACGACCATCGTCACGGCTGATCGGGCGAGTTGAAGTCCGGTTGAGTTGCACGGCGAACGCCGGCTGCTTTAAAAGGCAGCCGGTTTTTTTTCGCCCCGAATCTGGCGACGGGATTCAAGTCATAGCCCATTTGGCTGAGCCGCGTGTTTGAGGTTGCTGCGCTATCCTTGTTGCCACGGGAGGCGAACCTTACCCGCAACCGGTCTTGAAGCAACGGAGAGAACTTGAATCAAATCACTATTGGCGTAGTGGGCAGCGGCCTGATGGGCGTCGGCATTGCAACACAGGCGGCGCTGCACGGCTACGCGACCATCGTTCATGACATTGACGCTGCGCGGCTCGTGTCGGTGCACGCAAAAGCGGCGGCGATCCTCGACGAATTGATCGACGCCAACGTGTTCCATGCGGACGATAAAGCGAGCGTGCTCGGCCGTATTGAAACCACGGACAGGCTGGAACGGGTGGCCACGGCGGGCTTTATCGTGGAAGCCATTCCCGAAGTGCTCGAACTGAAAAATCGAACCTATAAAGCGCTCGAACCGTTATTGCGTGACGACGCCATCTTTGCCAGCAATACCAGCGGGTTTCCGCCCGATCTTCTCGCGCAGGTGCTGCGCAACAAGTCCCGGTTCGTGATCGCACACTTCTGGAATCCGCCGCATACCATTCCACTAGTGGAAGTCGTTCCGGGCACCGAAACCGATCCTGAAGTCACGCGGCGCACGGCGGATTTGATGACGGCAATCGGTATGGAGCCGGTGGTGCTGACAAAGGCGATTCCGGGTTTTGTCGGCAATCGGCTGCAGTTCGCGGTGCTGCGCGAGGCGCTGGCTATTGTGAGGTCGGGCGCGGCAACGCCCGAGGTTGTCGACGCAGTCATGAAAGCGTCGCTTGGACGGCGTTACGGCATGGTCGGGCCGCTGGAAAGCGCGGACCTGGGTGGCCTCGACACGCTGCTCGATATTGGTTTGCACCTGATGCCGGAACTCGCAAAAGATGAAGACGTATTGCAACTGATGCGCGAGCGCGTGGAAAAAGGTCATGTGGGCGTGCGCAGCGGCCAGGGCTTTTACGACTGGAGCGACGCGCACCACGCGCGCGTGAAGGCGGGGCGCAAGCGCCTGATTCACCACACCGCAAAAAAGACCAGGAAAACCCATGAGTGACAGCAGCAGCAACTCCGGCACGCACTTCTATCATCCCGACGAGGGTCATCAGCTTCGCCACGATCCGTTCAAGGCGATCGTCGCGCCGCGGGTGATCGGCTGGATATCGAGCCAGGACATCAACGGCCACGTGAACCTCGCGCCCTACAGTTTCTTTGGCGCGTTCGCGACGTTTCCGCAGATCATCGGATTCTCGAGTGAAGGGTACAAGGACAGCATCAGGAACATCGAGCAGACCGGCGAGTTCGTGTGGAACCTGTCGAGCAGGCCGCTTGCCGAGCAGATGAACCAGACATCGGCGCCGGTGCCGCATGAGGTCGATGAGTTCGAGCTTGCCGGGCTGACCAAGGCGCCAGGCGTGAACGTGGCCGTGCCGCATGTCGCGCAGTCTCCCGCCGCGCTCGAATGCAAGCTGCTGCAGATCATCCGGCTCAAGACGCTCGACGGCACGCCCATGAACAACTGGCTTGCACTCGGCCAGGTGGTCGGCGTGCATATCCGCCGCGAGTTCCTGAAGGACGGGATCTTCGATACCGCTGCTGCTCAGCCGATCATGCGCGCAGGTTATCGCGGCGATTATGCGGGCATTGGCGAAATGTTCGAAATGATCCGGCCGGCGTCATAACCGGCTCATAGCCGGAACACGCTGACAACGCGGGAAAGCCGTTCTGCTTGTTCGTGCAAGCCGGCCGTGGATTGTTCCGCTTCGCCAACGAGCGCCGCATTTTGCTGCGTCGCTTCGCCAATCTGCGCGACCGCAAGATTCACTTGTTCAATACCGCTCGATTGCTCGCGCGACGCCACGCTGATTTCGCCGATGATCGCGTTCACCCGCGCGACGCGTTCAACGATTCCGCTCATGGTGCCGCGGGCTTCTTCGGCGATCCGGTAGCCGGTGGCGACACGCCCGACCGACTCCGCGATCAGCGCCTCGATCTCCTTGACCGCGGCGGCGCTGCGTTGCGCGAGGCCGCGCACTTCAGACGCCACTACGGCAAACCCTCTGCCATGTTCGCCGGCGCGCGCGGCTTCGACCGCCGCGTTCAACGCGAGGATGTTTGTCTGAAACGCGATTCCTTCGATCACCGACGTAATGTCCGAGATCTTGCGCGCGGACGCATCGATTTCGCTCATGGTGTTGACCACGCGGCTTACCGCTTCGCCGCCGGCGCGGGCCGCATCGGACGCCGATGCCACCAGTTGGTCCGCTTGCGCGGTATTGGCGGCGTTCTGCTGCACCGTCGATGTGATCTGTTCCATGCTCGCGGCCGTCTCTTCCAGGCTGCTGGCCTGCGTCGCGATGCGCAGCGAAATGTCGCTGCTGCCCGCCGCGATCCGGCCGGTGCCATCCGACATATCCGCCGAGGCGCTGCGCACTTGCGTCACGATGCGCGCCAGGCCGGTCGCAATGCCATCGATGGCGCTCATCAACCGCCCGACATCGTCCTCACGCGTGGTGGCGAGACGCACGCTGAGGTCACCCGCCGCGATCTGTTCGGATGCGTGCGTAAGCTGTTCCAGCGGCTGAGTCACCAATTTGCGGACAGCGAAAAGCAGCACCGCGACCAAGCCGGCGATCACGAGCAAACCCAGCACCAGAAAACGTTGCCGCATGGCGCGCATGTCGGCGAGCAACTCGTCGCGATAAGCAATCCCGCCGATCACCCATTGCCATTCGGGCACCGAACGAAACACGATTTCCTTCGCGCCGCCATGCACCTGGCGGTTTGCGAGTTCAGGCGTGTCGGGGGCATCGAAGGAAAGACGGCCTTGCCTGGCGTCCAGCATCTGCTTGAATGGCGCGATGCGTTCATCGGCTACTCGAGGAGCTGAACCGTTCGCGCTTTCCATGCCCGGATGCACCAGAAGCTTGCCGCGATTCGGCCCATTCGATGCATCGATGACAAAAAAGTAGCCGTTCTCGCCCACTTTCAGATCGCGAATGTTCTGTTGCAGCGTGGCGATCTCCGCGGTGATGTCCACGCCAACGAAGAGCGCGCCGATCACGCGGCCCGATGCATCCGCGACCGGCTTGTACTCGGTGATGTACTGCTTGCCAAACAGCGAAGCCATGCCGATAAACCGCTTGCCGCCCAGGACCAGCGCGTACGCCGGACCCTTGCGGTCGAGCAGCGTGCCGACCGCACGCGCGCCATCCTGCTTTTTCAGCGATGTCGTCACGCGCACGAAATCGTCGCCGCTGCGCGCGAACACAGTCGCAATCGCGCCGCTGCGCTCAAGGAACTGATCGGGAATCGAGAAATCGAGGTTCATAGGCTTGTCGCCGGCCTTGAACGTTGGCGTCGCAATACCGCCAATATCGACTTTTTGGGTTTCATCGAGCGCGAAATCCGTTGGCAGGAAGCTCGCGAACAACGTCATCGCGCGCTCCACTTCGGCGCTTACGGACTTGTCGTAGAGATGGATCATCGTGCCGATCGCGCGGTTGTCGTCGTCCATGCGTTCGAGCGCCTGGACATCGATTTCCTGCCCTGCGGAATGCGTGACGGCGAGGGTGAAACCGGCCACGACCACGGCCGCCAAGGCGCACGCCAAGACAGCGAACTTCGCGCCGACACTTGCGCGGCGAAGGTTGAATTTCGACATAGTTGATTTCTGAACGACATGTAGGGAATATGAATGGTTATCGGCAGCGCTGCACCATTCTTGACCCTGAACGATCGTTCGAATCCTGTACGTGGCAGCCACTTGCTCTGGCGCGACATGCCAAAAAATGCAACACGTCGCCGACGACTGCTCGCAAACCCTTGTCCTGCAAGGCTCCTTCTTTCCAGCCGCCAGAAAAAGCAAATCAGGGTGTCGTATTTCCACATGTGGGCGTCGGAAATAGTCGGCAACCCGCACTTTTTTCTGGCAACTATGTATAGAGAGCGCGGACGCACGTCCGCCAACCAGGAGAGCGTTCGATGAAATCCGAAAAGGTCGTGGTCGAGAACCTGTGCAAGGTGTTCGGCACGAGCCCGAAGCAGGCAATCGACATGCTTGCCGGCGGGGCAACGAAGGAAGAAGTTTTCGCCAGGACAGGACAGATCGTCGGCGTGCACAACGTGTCCTTCGACGTGCGCGAGGGCGAGATTTTCGTGCTGATGGGCTTGTCGGGTTCGGGCAAATCGACACTGATCCGGTTGATCAACCGGCTGGTCGAGCCGACTGTGGGCAAGGTCCTGATCGATGGCCGCGATGTGGCTTCCGTGCCGCGCTCGGAACTGACCTCGCTCAGGCGCAAGGACATGAGCATGGTGTTCCAGTCGTTCGCGCTGATGCCGCAACGCACGGTTTTATCGAACGCCGCGTTCGGGCTGGAAGTGGCCGGAGTCGGACGCAAGGAACGCGAGAAGCGCGCAATGGTCGTGCTCGAGCAAGTCGGTCTCGCGCCGTTCGCGCAGAAACTTCCGGCGCAGTTGTCGGGCGGGATGCAGCAGCGCGTGGGTCTTGCGCGGGCGCTGGCGGTGAATCCGTCGCTGATGATCATGGACGAGGCGTTTTCCGCCCTCGATCCGCTCAAGCGCAAGGAAATGCAGAACGTGCTGCTCGACCTGCAGCGCGAACAGCAGCGCACGATCATGTTCGTGTCGCACGATCTGGAGGAGGCGCTGCGCATCGGCACGCGCATCGCGATCATGGAAGGCGGACGCGTGGTGCAGATCGGCACGCCGCAGGAAATCATCTCGAATCCCGCCGATGACTACGTGCGCGCGTTCTTCGAAGGTATCGATACCAGCCGTTATCTCACCGCCGGCGACCTCATGCAAACCGATGCCGTGCCGCTGATGAACCACGCTTCGCACATCGATGCGTCGAGTGTCTCGCAGGCGCTCAACGGCAGCGCCGACTATGCGTTCGTGATGGACCAGGAGCGCAAGATCCGCGGCTTCGTGTGCCGCGATGCGGTCGGGCAGGCATCGCCGGAAATCAACGTCATCGAATGCATTCAACGCACCACGCCGCTCGATGTGGTTGTCAGCCGCGTGGTCGCGAGCCGCGCGCCGCTGCCGGTGGTCGACGCGGACGGATCGTATTGCGGTTCGGTCAACAAGACGAACGTCCTCAAGGCTCTGACTCGACATAGAGGCTCACATGTCTGAAATTATCCCGCTCGGCAGTTGGGTCGATCACGGCGTCAAATATCTGCTGGACCACGACGCGAAAACGTTCGACGCGATCGGAAAGGTCATCGAGAGCTTCGCGGCGGTCGTCGAACACGGCCTGCAGGCCATTCCCATGTGGCTGATGATGGCGATCTTCGTTGGCATCGGCCTGTGGCGGGTTGGCTGGCGTTTTGCGCTGTTCGTGCTGCTATCGCTCTTGCTGATCTACGCGACCGGCTTCTGGGACCAGATGGTGATCACACTCGGTCTGACGCTGTCGTCCACGTTGATCAGCCTGCTGCTCGGCATTCCGCTTGGCATCTGGACCGCGAAGAGCAAGACCATCGAGACGATCGTGCGCCCGGTGCTCGACCTCATGCAGACCATGCCGGCGTTCGTGTACCTGATTCCGGCGGCCATGTTGTTCGGCCTGGGACGGGTGCCTGGCATCTTGTCGACGGTGATTTTCGCGATGCCGCCCGCTGTGCGCCTGACATCGCTCGGGATCAAGCATGTGAATCGCGAGATCGTGGAAGCGGGTCAGGCGTTCGGGTGCACGCCGTGGCAACTGCTCTACAAGGTTCAGTTTCCGAACGCGCTGCCGTCCATCATGACCGGCGTGAACCAGACCATCATGATGGCGTTGTCGATGGTGATCATTGCGTCCATGGTCGGCGCCGGCGGTCTGGGCAACGACGTGCTGGCAAGTATTCAGCGCCTGGATATTGGGCTCGGATTCGAAAGCGGCTTGTCGGTGGTGTTGCTCGCGATCATCCTGGACCGGATCACGGAAAGCTTCGGCCGTTCGCCGGGCATGGCGCGCGCGCCGCTGCTGTCGGGGATTCGCAGCGTGATGCGGGTGCGGCGCGCGCCGGCCGCGCAACAAGGCTAACGGTAGTAATGTGCGCACGCAGCCAAGGATAAAAACCCGATGAAACGCGACGCGATGGTGCCGGACCGGATTCATCCAGCGGGCAAGACGCCTGACTCGCCGTTATCGAAGCTGTCGCACTTCGGGTTTTTGACGCTGCCGAATTTTTCGATGATCGCGTTCACCAGCGCCATAGAAGTATTACGGATGGCGAACTATGTGGGGCGCGCGGAACACTACACATGGTCTGTGATTACGCCCGATGGTGAGCCGGCGCGCGCGAGTAATGGCATCACGGTCAAGCCGACCAGGACGCTTGCCGAAGCCGGCATGCCGGATGTGTTGATCGTGTGCGCCGGCTGGCACGTACGCGATTACGTAGACGACAAAGTCATTGCGCTGCTGCAGCAGGTCGCGCAACAAGGCGTGCCGCTTGGCGGCATTTGCACCGGCGCATACGCGCTGCTGGCCGCGAACCTGCTCGACGGCTATCGATGCACCGTGCATTGGGAGGACATGTCGCCGCTGCACAAGCGTTTCCCCCACGTGCGTTTCGCCGATGAAATCTTTGTCATCGACCGTGATCGCGTGACGTGCACGGGCGGCACCGCGCCGCTCGACCTCATGTTGAATCTCGTGGGCATGCGGCTTGGCCAGGCGCATGCTGCACAGGTGTCCGAACAGTTCATTGTGGAACGCATTCGCGGCACGACGGATCATCAGCATATTCCGGTGGATGCGCGCGTTGGTTTTTCGCGCGCCGAACTGATCGAAGTCGTGCGGCTGATGGAAGCGAACATAGAGGAGCCGCTTTCACTCGAGGAACTCGCGCGGCTCGTGAAGCTGTCGCAGCGCCATTTGCAGCGCATGTTCAAGATGTTCCTGAGCGTATCTCCCACCCATTATTACCTCACGCTGCGCTTGCGGCGTGCGCGTGAATTGCTGCGTAACAGCGACGCTTCAATTTCGCGCGTCACCGCTATTTGCGGTTTCCATTCGCCGTGTCATTTCAGCAAGGCGTATCGCGCGCAATTCGGCCATGCGCCGAGTATCGAGCGCAGGCAATCAGCTTAAAACGAATTTTCAAACATGACGCGCTGTCTTTGGCGCGGCATTGTCGTGTCTACAGTTTCCACAACATGGAGAAAACATGAAACTACACGGAATCGCGTCCTCGTGTGCGCTGGCTGTCTTATCGAATATCACCTTGTCCGGCGGCGCATTTGCCGCCGATTCAGCCGCGTGCCAGAACGTGCGTTTCGCCGACGTCGGCTGGACCGATATCGCCGCGACAACGGGCCTCGCGACCACCGTGCTTCAGGGTCTCGGGTACAAGCCGACAAAGACCATCGCTTCCGTGCCCATTACATTCGCGGGTATCAAGAACAAGCAGATAGACGTGTTTCTCGGCTACTGGTCGCCGACGATGGACCCGATTGTCGAGCCCTTCCAGAAGGCGAGCCAGATAAAGGTGTTGCCTTCGCCCAACCTGACGGGCGCCAAATACACGCTGGCTGTTCCTGATTATGCGTACCAGGGCGGCCTGAAATCCTTTAACGACATCGCCAAAAATTACGACAAGCTAGACGGCAAGATCTATGGCATCGAGCCGGGCAACGATGGAAACGCGCTGATCAAGAAAATGATCGACGCGAATCAGTATGGACTGGGCAAGTTCAAGATGGTCGAGTCGAGCGAAGCCGGGATGCTGGTCGAAGTGGGCCGCGCGATTCGCGAGAAGAAGTGGATTGTGTTCCTCGGCTGGGAGCCGCATCCCATGAACGTGTCGATGAAAATCGATTATTTGAGCGGCGGCGATGATGTGTTCGGACCGAACTATGGCGAAGCAAAGGTGATGACGGTGACGCCGCCGGATTATGCCGCGCGGTGCCCGAACGTTGCTCATCTGGTCGATAACCTGAAGTTCTCGACAGATATTGAAAATCACGTGATGACGCCGATCATGAATAAAACCGACCCGAACAAGGCGGCAAAAGATTGGCTCAAGGCAAATCCCGCAGTGCTGGACAAGTGGCTTGCAGGCGTAAAAACGTTCGATGGAAAAGACGGATTGGCCGCCGTTAGAACCTACGTCGCACAATAGTTGGCTCACGCAGGGTGCGAGCGGCTACATTGCCCGCGCCCTTCCTGGAAAGGTTTCATCGAAGTCCGCAGCGAGATCGATTTTCGCGATGCTTGCTGCGTCCTCCGGCGCAGCGGTGCCACGTTGCTCGCGATACATCATGGGCGCAAGCCCGAACTGCTTCCTGAACTCGCGGCCCAGGTGCGAAGCGTCTGAAAATCCGCAGCTTGACGCAATATCGGCGACGGTTTTATCGGAGCTGGTCAGCAACCATGCCGCCGTGCGCAACCTGACCTGCTTCGCATAGGCCTGCGGTGCTTTTCCCGTCTCCGCCTTGAATAGTCTCTCTAGTTGCCGCGTCGATAAATCCAGCTTGTGCGCAAGCTCGTCGAGCGTCAGCGAACGGCCCACGTGCTGCTCCATCAACAGGATGGCACGCTTCACCTTGGGGTGCGTGGCGGGCGCAAGTCCTGGCGGATGCGGCTGCGGCGCATTGCCCTTTTGCATGTCGTCGACAAGCAGGATGCGCAGCGCCTTTTGCACCGTCGCGGCCTCGAAATGGCGCAGCAATATGGCCGCGGCAACGTCGATTGATGCACGCCCGCCGGAGCAGGTAATGCGCCGGTGATCCATGACGAACAACCGGTCTGCGACGAGCATTTCTTCATTTGCGCCGGGAAACCGCTCCACGAAATCCCAGTAATGAAACCAGCTTACGCAGATCCGGTATCCATCCAGCACGCCGGCGCGCATCAACGAAAACACGCCGGTGCAAATGCCAACGAGCGTGGCGTCGGTCGTGGCGGCGTGGCGGATGAATTGCAGCGTCGCGTCGCTTGCGCCCGCGCCGGAATGCAGCAAACCGCCCACGACCACGACGTAATCAAATGGCTCGGCTTTATCGAATGTTTCCCACGGCGTGATCTGGATGCCGCAGCTCGCCCGCACCGGAGCAAGCGTTTCGCCAATTACGCTCCACGAGCACCGTACCGGTTTGCTGAAATCGCCTTCGTCGGCGGAAAGACGCAATAAATCGACAAAGCCGGAAAACGCCGTGAGCGTGAAATTCGGCAGCAACACAATGCCAAACCGAATGCGTTGTTTGGACGCTGTGTCGGGCGATTGAGCGGGAAGAAGGTCAGCGGGATTCATGCGCTTGCCGTGGATATGCAGCTAAATCAGGAAATGCGGACTGGAAACGACGACGGAATAATAGGGCAGCATATCACCGCTTGATTGCTATTAAAGCGTGCTTTGGAATTTTGAATCAACCAAGGAAAAACGGCTTGCCCGTAAAGAGCGAGCCGTTCTTTAATAGTCTCTGGCTAGCCAACCACGCCGGCTTCAGCTATGAACCATTCAAGTGATTTAGTGAGCCGTGTGCGTCACGTGCTTGGCTTTCGGAAACTTGTGGTGATGATGCGGCTTTGCGTACGAAACGGCCGGCGCCGCAACTGCAGCAACAATGAGAACCGCGAGGAATTTCTTCAGAAGATTGTTCATGAGACGAGCCTGATGGGCGAGAGTTTGACGAAGGGTTTACATGGCGCATTGCAAAACGCCGACACAGTTTAGCGCAGCGTTTATTCAACCAGAAATGGTCGATAACGCCGGTCGCAAAAAGTGTTGTATTGCTGCCTATGTCAAGCGCTCAGCCGCGTTTGTGGCATCGCTTACAGCCGTCTGGGCGTAACAAAAAAGTCCACAGCAAATTAAATAGGGAACGCCGCAGCACGACATTCCCCGCTCACGCGCGAGCTTACGAGCCTGAACCGCTTGCCGTGACGGGCGCAGCCGGCCCACTTGGGTCTGCCGTGCCCATGCCAGGCGTATTGCTCTTGCCCATGGACGTTGAATTCTTGTGCTTCATCGTCTTGTGGTGCGTCATTCCGGTCGTTCCAGAGCCAGCCGACTGGTTCGTCGTCTGGGCGTTGTCACCGGCCTGTAAGCCAGTGTTCGAACTGGGCGGGTTGTTTTGGGCGAAAGCCGTACTGGAAACACAAAGTACGGCGCCGATCGCGCATGCCATTGAGAAGTGCTTCATGCCTGTATTCCTTTCTGTAAGACGGGCGAGACGTCCAGGGATCGTTTGACATCGAACAAGCGGACGCTCACTTGCTTGCTCAAACCCGTACTCAGCATGTGACGTGCCACGACCATCGCCAGGCGCTTTTAACTTGCCGGTTTCCGCCATGGAGTTTCGTTAATACGCCGCGAATGCGTTGTATTGACGCTTGTCATGCAAGCGATTTCACATGCTGACGCCGCCGTCCCACATGCATGCCGTTTTTGTTCTATCGGCGGAAATTGACGTGCGGTGCAATGGCTATGTGGCGATTTTCCACGCATGCGGCTCGTAACCGCTCGCAACCAACGCGCATTTTCATTTCGCATTCACACAAAGGCAGCCCATGAACGTCAGCGTTTTCGATCTGTTCAAGATCGGCATCGGACCGTCGAGTTCGCATACGGTCGGCCCGATGATCGCGGCGTGCCGCTTTGCCTCGCATATTGAAGACGCTAATTTGCTGGCGTTCGTACGCCGCGTGCAAGTGGGCTTGTTCGGTTCGCTGGGCGCGACAGGCAAAGGTCATGGCACCGACAAGGCCGTGCTTCTCGGACTCGAAGGTTATTTCCCCGACTCGATCGATCCCGATGCGATCGAACCGCGTCTGCGCGCGATCCGCGAGTGCAAGGCGCTGATGCTGCTCGGCAAGCACGAAGTGAAGTTCGATGAACGCGAACATCTCGGTTTCTTCCGCAAGCTGATGCCGGGTGCGCCCGGCTCGAGCGTCGTGCATCCTAACGGCATGCGCTTTCAGGCCTTCGACGAAAACGGCCAGCTTGTTGTTGAGAAAGAGTATTACTCGGTAGGCGGCGGCTTCGTGATCAATCGCGAAGGCACGCGTGTGAACGGCGTGCAGTCGGGCGCGGAGGTGCCCCATCCGTTTCGCACCGGCGACGACCTGATGCGCGTGTGCCGCGAGACGGGTTTATCGATTGCACAAGTGACAATGTTGAACGAATGCGCGTCGCGTTCCGAAAGCGAAGTACGCGAGGGCTTGCTCGCAATCTGGCGCGTGATGGCAGCGTGCGTGGAGCGTGGCTGCAAGGTTCGTGGCGAGTTGCCGGGTCCGATGCATGTCAAGCGTCGCGCCGCCGACCTTTCGGCACAACTGCGCAACCGCTCGGAAGAATCGCTGCGCGATCCGCTCTCCATGCTCGACTGGGTCAACCTGTACGCCATGGCCGTGAACGAAGAAAACGCGGCGGGCGGGCGCGTGGTCACGGCGCCCACGAACGGTGCTGCCGGCGTGATCCCCGCCGTGTTGCATTACTACGTGAAGTTCATGCACAACGCGACCGACGAAGGCATTGTCACGTTCCTGCTGACGGCGGCGGCTATCGGGATCATCTACAAGGAAACCGCGTCGATATCCGGCGCGGAAGTCGGTTGTCAGGGCGAAGTGGGCGTGGCGTGTTCCATGGCCGCCGCCGCACTTGCCGCCGTCATGGGCGGCACGCCGACCCAAGTCGAAAACGCTGCTGAAATCGGCATGGAACACAACCTTGGCATGACCTGCGATCCAGTGGGCGGGCTCGTGCAGATTCCGTGCATCGAACGCAATGCAATGGGCGCGATCAAGGCGCTCAACGCGGCACGCATGGCAATGAAAGGCGATGGCACGCACTACGTATCGCTCGATAACGTGATCAAGACCATGCGCGAAACCGGCGCGGACATGAAAACGAAATACAAGGAGACGTCGCGTGGCGGATTGGCCGTGAACGTCATCGAGTGTTGATTTAAAGGGTCTGGAAATTTACAAGTTCAAGGAAACACCATGAGCCGCTATTCGATATTCAGCCTGCTGCGCAATGGCATGTCGTATCACGAGAACTGGGAGCGTCAGTGGAAAAGCCCGGAGCCCAAGCAGGAATACGACGTGGTGATCGTCGGCGGCGGCGGACACGGTCTCGCTACGGCGTATTACCTTGCCAAGGAGCATGGCGTGCGCAATGTCGCGGTGCTGGAGAAAGGCTGGATCGGCGGCGGGAACACGGCGCGCAACACGACCATTGTGCGTTCGAATTATCTGTGGGACGAATCGGCGGCGCTGTATGAAAAAGCGATGCAACTTTGGGAAGGGCTTTCGCAAGACCTGAACTACAACGTGATGTTCAGCCAGCGTGGCGTGATGAATCTCGCGCATACATTGCAGGATGTTCGGGATACTGAACGTCGTGTGAATGCCAACCGCCTGAATGGTGTCGACGCCGAATTTCTTACGCCCGAACAGATCAAGCAGATCGAGCCCACGATCAACCTGAATAGCCGATACCCTGTGCTCGGTGCGTCCATCCAGCGTCGCGGCGGTGTTGCCCGTCACGACGCGGTCGCGTGGGGTTATGCGCGCGGCGCGGATCAGGCCGGCGTGGATATCGTGCAGAACTGCCAGGTAACGGGCATTCGCCGTAACGGCGCTCAGGTTGTCGGTGTCGATACAACCAGGGGTTTTATCAAGGCGAAGAAGGTTGCCGTGGTCGCGGCAGGCAACACCTCGACGCTCGCCGACATGGCCGGCATCCGCTTGCCGCTCGAAAGTCATCCGCTGCAGGCGCTTGTCTCCGAGCCGATCAAACCGGTGGTCAACACGGTGGTGATGTCGAACGCGGTGCACGCGTATATCAGCCAGTCCGACAAGGGCGATCTCGTGATTGGCGCAGGTGTCGATCAATACACGGGCTTCGGCCAGCGCGGCAGTTTCCACATCATTGAAGGAACGCTCGAGGCGATTGTCGAGATGTTCCCCGTTTTCTCGCGCGTGCGCATGAACCGGCAGTGGGGCGGCATTGTGGATGTATCGCCGGATGCGTGCCCGATCATCAGCAAGACCGACGTCAAGGGTCTCTATTTCAACTGCGGATGGGGTACGGGCGGCTTCAAGGCGACGCCGGGTTCGGGTTGGGCGTATGCGCACACGATTGCGAAGGACGAGCCGCATCCGTTGAACGCGCCGTTTTCCATCGACCGTTTTTACACGGGCCATCTGATCGACGAACACGGCGCCGCCGCCGTTGCCCATTAATCGGCTTCAGGAGAGATGACATGTTGCTGATCGAATGCCCTTGGTGCGGACCGCGTGCCGAAACCGAATTCTCGTGCGGCGGCGAGGCCGACATCGCCAGGCCGCTCGATACCGAAAAGCT
Source organism: Caballeronia sordidicola (assembly GCF_001544455.2). Taxonomy (GTDB): domain Bacteria; phylum Pseudomonadota; class Gammaproteobacteria; order Burkholderiales; family Burkholderiaceae; genus Caballeronia; species Caballeronia sordidicola. The sequence continues at coordinate 57,421 of NZ_FCOC02000003.1, read as the reverse complement.
CACCGATGAGGAATGGGGCGACTACCTCTTCATGCGCAAGAACCCGCGTGGTGTGCATCGCGAGCAATGGATGCATGCGCAAGGCTGCCGCCGCTGGTTCATGGCCGAGCGCGATACCGTGAGCTATGCGTTCCAGGGCTACGACACGTTTGCGCGGCCGCTTGCCGTGATGGAATCGAAAGAAGAAGGACAGCCGAAATGAGCCAGAAAGACCGACTCGCCACGGGCGGGCGCATCAACCGTGCAATCGCGCTCACGTTCACGTTCAACGGCAAGACGTATCAGGGCCATCAAGGCGATACGCTTGCGTCCGCGCTGCTTGCCAATGGCGTGCATTTCGTCGCGCGTAGCTGGAAGTACCATCGGCCACGCGGCATTGTGACCGCCGACGTGGCAGAACCGAACGCGGTCGTCCAACTCGAAACCGGCGCTTACACCGTGCCGAATGCGCGTGCAACCGAGATCGAGTTGTATCAGGGGCTGGTTGCAACGAGCGTGAACGCGAAGCCGAGTATCGAAAACGATCGCATGGCAGTGAACCAGAAGATCGCGCGTTTTATTCCGGCGGGGTTCTACTACAAGACCTTCATGTGGCCGCGCAAGTTCTGGCCGAAGTACGAAGAAGTGATTCGCGACGCGGCGGGTCTTGGCCGGGCGCCAGAACAGGTCGATGCCGATCGCTACGACAAATGCTTTGCGCATTGCGACGTGCTCGTGGTCGGGGCGGGCCCTTCGGGACTTGCTGCGGCGCATGCGGCGGCGTTGTCGGGCGCACGCGTGATTCTGGTCGATGACCAGCCGGAACCCGGCGGTTCGCTGCTGTCGTGCCGCGCGGAAATAGACGGTGCGCCTGGCCTGAAATGGGTGCAGAAGATCGAAGCCGAACTGCGCAAGATGCCCGAGGTGAAGATCTTGTGCCGCAGCACCGCGTTCGGTTATCAGGACCACAATCTCGTGACCGTCACGCAGCGTTTGACGGAACATCTGCCTGTATCGATGAGGAAGGGCACGCGCGAACTGCTGTGGAAAATCCGTGCGAAGCGCGTCATTCTGGCGACCGGCGCGCAGGAACGTCCAATCGTATTCGGCAACAACGATCTGCCGGGCGTGATGCTGGCGTCGGCGGTGTCATCGTATTTGCATCGATACGCCGTGCTGCCGGGACGCAACGCGGTCGTATTCACGAACAACGACAGCGGTTATCAATGCGCGCTGGACCTGAAGGCGGCGGGCGCGCAAGTGAGCGTGGTGGACCCGCGTCTCTCGGACGAAAAAGGCGCGTTACAGGCGCAGGCAAAACGCTATGGCGTGAAGGTGCTGAACGGATCGGTGGTGACCGTTGCGCACGGCAAGCTGCGGGTGGCGTCGGTCGAAGTCGGCGCTTATTCCAACGGCAAGGTTGGCGCGAAGCATGCCGAGTTGCCTTGCGATCTGCTCGCCATGTCCGGCGGCTGGAGCCCAATCCTGCACTTGTTCGCGCAGTCCGGCGGCAAAGCGCATTGGCACGACGAAAAACTTTGCTTCGTGCCCGGCAAGGCGATGCAAGCTGAAAGCAGTGTCGGCGGATGCGCGGGTGAATTCACGCTTGCTCGCTCGATTCGTTTTGCGGTGGACGCCGGTGTTGATGCTGCACGCGCAATCGGGCTGATCGTCGCGCGCCCGACGCCCGTGCAAGTTGCCGAGATCAGCGAAGCGCCATTAATGCCGCTCTGGCTTGTTGGCGGACGCGAGTTGGCGACACGCGGTCCCAAGCAATTCATCGACTATCAGAACGACGTCTCCGCCGCCGATATCTTCCTCGCCGCGCGCGAAGGGTTCGAATCCGTGGAGCACGTAAAACGCTACACGGCGATGGGCTTTGGTACGGATCAGGGCAAGCTTGGCAACATCAATGGCATGGCGATTCTCGCGCAGGCGCTGAACAAGACCATCCCTGAAACGGGCACCACGACGTTCCGTCCGAACTACACGCCGGTCAGCTTCGGCACTTTCGCCGGGCGTGAACTGGGCGAGTTTCTCGATCCCGTTCGCAAGACCGCCGTGCACGAGTGGCATGTGGAAAATGGTGCGGCGTTCGAGGACGTCGGCAACTGGAAACGGCCGTGGTACTACCCGCGTCATGGGGAAGACATGCACGCGGCTGTCGCGCGCGAGTCGCTGGCCACGCGCACGAGCGTGGGAATACTGGATGCATCGACGCTGGGCAAGATCGACATTCAAGGCCCCGATGCCGCCAAGCTGCTCAACTGGGTTTATACGAACCCGTGGAGCAAGCTGGAAGTGGGCAAGTGCCGCTACGGTCTGATGCTCGACGAGAACGGCATGATCTTCGACGACGGTGTGACCGTACGCCTCGCCGATCAGCACTACATGATGACCACGACAACCGGCGGCGCGGCTCGCGTGCTGACGTGGCTGGAGCGGTGGCTCCAGACGGAATGGCCCGACATGCGCGTGCGTCTCGCGTCGGTGACGGACCACTGGGCTACCTTCGCCGTGGTCGGCCCGAATAGCCGCAAGGTGCTGCAGAAGGTCTGCCGCGATATCGACTTCGCGAACGCCGCGTTTCCTTTCATGAGCTATCGCGAGGGAACCGTGGCGGGGGCGGCGTCGCGTGTCATGCGTATCAGCTTCTCCGGCGAACTTGCATACGAAGTCAACGTGCCGGCCAACGTGGGACGCGCGGTGTGGGAAGCACTCATGGCCGCCGGCGCCGAGTTCGACATCACGCCTTACGGCACGGAAACCATGCACGTGTTGCGTGCGGAGAAGGGCTACATCATCGTGGGTCAGGACACCGATGGTTCCATGACACCGTACGACCTTGGCATGGGCGGTCTTGTTGCAAAGTCGAAGGACTTCCTTGGCAAGCGTTCGTTGACGCGCTCGGACACGGCCAAGACCGGACGCAAACAGTTGGTTGGTTTGCTCGCCGAAGATACGGCGTTCGTCATTCCCGAAGGCTCGCAGATCGTCGCGGGTCCGTTTAGTGGCGCGACCGCGCCGATGCTCGGTCATGTCACGTCGAGCTATTTCAGCCCTATTCTAAAGCGCTCGATCGCGATGGCCGTCATCAAGGGCGGTCTCGACAGGATCGGCGAGTCGGTGATGATTCCGCTTGCCGGCGGCAAGCAGATGCCGGCGAAAATCACCAGCTCGGTGTTCTACGACAGCGAAGGAGCACGTCAACATGTGGAATGAGAACGGAAGTAATCAGGCGGTCGTGGATCGTTCAATCGGGCAGGGTGTATGGCAGGAGTCGCCGCTGGTAGGCGTGGATAGTGTGCTGAAGAAACATCAGGCTGCATCATCTAAAGCGTTTCGTCTGGTCGAGCGGCCATTTCTCGAACTCGTGAATCTGCGTGGCGATCTGCGTGACACGGCGTTCGTGGCCGCTGTGGAAAATGTGCTTGGCTGCAAGCCTCCCGAGAAGGCGAACACGACGGCGGCCGGCAATGGCTACGACGTGTTATGGCTGGGACCGGACGAATGGCTCGTGCGTTCGGTCGCGTCCCACTCGGCCACGCAAACCGCGCCAATGGAAGCCAGGTTGCGCGAAGCCTTCACAGGTTTGTATGCGGCCGCGGTGGATATCGGCAGCGGTTATACGGTGCTCGAAATCAGCGGCACACGTACTCGCGATGTTCTCGCCCGCGGCTGTCCACTCGACTTGCATCCGCGATTGTTTGGCGTCGGCCAATGCGCGCAGAGCCATTATTTCAAGGCGTCGGTGACGATCGCGCCGACTGGCGAAGACAGCTTCGACCTCGTGATCCGCCGCAGCTTCGCGGACTACTTCGTGAAGATCATGCTCGACGCGGCCGAGCCGCTGATGTCGTGAAACCGTATGAGACCGCAGGATCATTGAGTCCGGGAGGCCGCGGCTGGCGCATCGTGGTTGATGAACTGATCGTGGTCACGCGCATCGGTTTGCATGATCGGGAATATGTTGCGCCACAGCCTGTCGCGATTGATGCAAGCCTTCGTTATCGCGGCGTACCGGTTGAAGGAAGCACGCATGGGTTGATCGATTACGAGGCGTGGTGTGAACGTGTTGCCAGGTATCTGGCGGATAAACCGCATACTCGCTTGCTTGAAACGCTCGCGGTGGAAGTGGCGGCATTGTCATTCACGGAGTGGCCGGCGCTCGATGCGTTGACGCTGCTTTTGTACAAGCCGAAGATTCGTGAGGGCACGCGGCGAGTGGGCGTGGAGCTTGATTGGTATCGTGCCGACTTCGACTCATGGCGCGCATCCGATGAAGCACGCTTGAGCGCAGCACGCTGAATCTCACATGACATCGACGCGTGCTGAAACCGCCGAGCTCTTGCAGCTTGCGTGCGAGCAACATGACGCCCACGCGGCGCTTACGTTGCTCGACAGAAGTATCGCGCTTGGGCACAGGCGCATTGCATTGATCCGATACCTGCACGCGCAATATCTCAATGCGCCCCTTGGCGCGCGGCATCACGAGTATGTGCGAAAAATCGCCGGGCGATTGAGCACAGAAAGCATTGCACGCATAGCGACGGCTGCGCGCGCCCGGTTCGAACAATGAATCAGCGTTACGAGCTTGTTGCAATCGACTTTGCTACATCGCCGAGATAACCTCGCTCTTCCGCGCTTTCGCCCCGCCCGCGACGAAATACGGCGTGTCGGCGCGAGCCAGCGGCGCATGTCCGCGAATTGCGTCGGCGATCTTTTCGGCAAGCATGATGGTCGGCGCGTTCAGATTGCCGGTCACTATTTGCGGCATGATCGAAGCGTCGACCACACGCAGGGATTCAAGCCCGTGCACGCGGCCTTGATTATCTACCACGGACATATTGTCGTAACCCATCTTGCACGAGCACGATGGATGGTAGGCAGTCTCCGCGCGCTGTCTCACGAACGCATCGAGCGCGTCGTCAGTCCTCAAGTCGGCACCAGGATGCAACTCGCGCCCGCAATATTTCTTCAGCGCCGGCTGATGCATGATCTCGCGCGTGATGCGGATGGCGTCGCGGAATTCTCGCCAGTCGAGCGGGTCCGACATGTAGTTGAACAAGATGCTCGGATGCGCGTTCGGATCACGCGACGTCAACTTCACGCGCCCGCGGCTGGGCGAACGCATTGACCCGACATGCGCCTGGAAACCATGCATCTTGATGGGATTCGAGCCGTTGTAGTTGATCGCGACAGGCAGGAAGTGATACTGAATGTTCGGCCAGAGATCGTCGTCACGCGTGCGAATGAATCCGCCTGCTTCAAATTGATTGCTCCCGCCAATGCCCGTGCCCTTCAACATCCATTCAATGCCGATCTGCGGCTGGTTCCACCATTGCAACGCCGGATACAGCGACACGGGTTCGAGACACTCGTACTGCATGTACATTTCCAGATGGTCCTGGAGATTTTCGCCGACACCGGGCAGATCATGGACCAGCGGTACATCGAGTTCGCGCAGCCATGTGGAGCGTCCAACGCCCGAACGTTGCAGCAATTGCGGCGAAGCAATCGCGCCGCTGCACACGAGCACTTCGCGGCGCACATGGGCGCTCACGCGTTCGCCGCCATGAAGATACGCAACGCCGATGGCTCGCTTGCCTGAAAACAATATACGGTCGGTCACCGCATGCGTGACGATGGTGAGATTCGGCCGGTCCTTCGCGCGGTCGAGATAGCCGCGCGCCGTGCTCGATCTGCGGCCGGTTGGCGTCACCGTTCGATCCATCGGCCCAAAACCTTCCTGGCTGTAGCCGTTGAGGTCGTCGGTACACGGGTAGCCTGCCTGCACGCCTGCCTCGACCATTGCGGCAAACAAGGGATTGTTGCCGGGCTTCGATGTCGTTACGTGTACCGGACCGTCGCCACCGTGATACGGATTGGGTCCGGCGTCGCGGGTTTCCGCTTTGCGGAAATACGGTAGGCAATCCGAATAGGTCCAGTTCTCGAGGCCTTGCCGCCCGGCCCATCCGTCGTAGTCAAGCGCGTTGCCGCGTATGTAGCACATGCCGTTGATGAGCGACGAACCGCCAAGTCCCTTGCCCCGGCCGCATTCCATGCGCCGGTTGTTCATGTGCGGCTCGGGATCGGTTTCATACGCCCAGTTGTATCGACGGCCCTGCAGCGGGAACGCAAGCGCCGCCGGCATTTGCGTGCGGAAATCAAAACGATAATCGGGTCCGCCCGCTTCGAGCAGCAACACGGTCACGTCGGCGTCTTCCGTGAGACGCGACGCCAGCACGTTACCTGCCGAACCCGCACCCACGACGATGTAGTCGAACTCCTTTGTGTCCATTGAATGCTCCTTAGAACACGGGTTGGTACGGACCCATCTCGACCTGGACCGACTTGATGCTCGTGTAGTGCTCGAGCGTGGTGATGCCGTTTTCGCGGCCAACGCCCGATTGCTTGTAGCCGCCCACGGGCATTTCCGCGGGTGACTCGCCCCATGTATTGATCCAGCAAATGCCGGCCTGCATTGCATGAATGACGCGATGCGCACGCGCCAGATTGTCGGTCACCACGCCTGCGGCAAGGCCATATGATGTGGCGTTGGCGCGTGCTATTACTTCGCTTTCCTCATCGAAAACGAGAATGCTCATGACCGGTCCAAAGATTTCCTCGCGTACGATTCGCATGCCATCGCTGCAATCGGTAAAGACGGTCGGCTCGACGTACTGCCCTTGAGCAAACGCGCCATGCACAATGCGCGATCCACCAGCGATAAGCCGTGCCCCTTCCTTCTTGCCACTTTCAATAAAACCCAGCACCTTATGCAACTGCGCGGCGCTGACCAACGGACCGAAGTTCGTGTTTGCGTCCATTGGCGGTCCTGGGCGGATGCGTTTCACCCGTTCCAGCAGCAGCGCTTCGAAGCGCTCATACACAGTCCGTTGTACGAATACGCGCGTGCCGTTCGTGCAAACCTGCCCGGAGCTGAAGAAGTTGGCGCTCATGGCAATGTCGGCGGCGCGTTCGAGATTGGCGTCGTCGAAAACAATGAGGGGCGATTTGCCGCCCAGTTCCATCGTGACGTCCTTTAACGACGAAGCGCCTGCCGCCGACATGACTTTCTTTCCAGTCTCGACACCGCCAGTGAACGAGACCTTCGCAATATCCGGATGTGCCGCCAGCATTGCGCCAACGCGGCCATCGCCTTGCACGACGTTGAACACGCCTGCGGGAACGCCCGCTTCCGTAAAGATCTCGGCAAGTCTCAACGTGCTTAGCGGCGTGACTTCGCTCGGCTTGAAGATCATTGCGTTGCCTGCGGCGAGGGCGGGCGCTGCTTTCCAGCAGGCAATCTGGATTGGATAGTTCCACGCGCCAATGCCCGCGCAAACGCCAAGCGGCTCGCGTCGCGTGTAGACGAATGAAGTGGGGCGCAACGGGATCTGCTGACCTTCCAGCGCTGGTGCGAGTCCCGCGTAGTATTCGATCACGTCGGCGCCCGTGACAATATCGACCGCGCGTGTTTCGGCAATCGGTTTGCCCGTGTCGCGTGTTTCGAGAGCGGCAAGTTCGTCGTTACGTTCGCGAAGAATCTCCACTGCGCGGCGCAGGATGTGCGACCGCTGCATGGCGTTCATGGCAGCCCATTCGCGCTGTCCTTCGTGCGCCGATCGCACTGCACGGTCGATGTCGGCCGCACTCGCCTGCTGCACGCTCGCGAGCGTCTCGCCGGTAGCGGGATCGACCGTGGTGAAAGTCTCGCCACTGGTGGCGTCGACGTAACCGCCGCCAATATACAGGCGCTGCAATCCGAATACGGGCATGGTGTGATCCTTAGGTAAGCGTGCGGCCGCGCGTATCGAGCACGAGATCGATGTAGTCATTGGCGAGCCGGATAGCGGCCTTGGTATCGAAGGGTTCGCCCGACAATGCGCCGCGCAGCCACAATCCGTCGATCAATGCAGCCAGCCCGCTTGCAGCGCGACGCGCTGCTACACGTGGCAGCGCCTTCGAAAAGTCGGCGCACAAGTTGGAATAGAGACGGCGCGTGTTGATGCGTTGCAAGCGCTGCAATTGGGGCTTGTGCATGCTCTCTGACCAGAACGCGAGCCACGTCTTTGTCACCGGATTGCTGACCTGCGCCGCGTCGAAGTTCGCCGCTACCACGGCGCGCAGGCGCGCGCGCGGCTCGTCTTTCGCAAGGCGGCGTCTGCGCGATGTCGCGCTCCACAAGTCGCGCAGCACGTGGCGCATGGTGGCTTCAAGCAGGCCGTCCTTGTCGCCGAAATAGTGGCTGACGATACCCGTTGAAATACTCGCGCGTTGCGCAACCGAGGCCAGCGTAGTGCCGGGCAAGCCGGCATGGTCGATGGTGAGCAGGGTCGCATCGATCAACTGCGCCCGGCGGATTTCACGCATTCCAAGCTTGGGCATGAACGTTCCCTATATGACAGTTGCCAGATGCACGATCCGAAGCCTAAGTATTTTATATTGAACGGTCAATCAATAAAAATGCGCGATGTCGGTTTCGGCCAAACTCGTGTCGCGTTGGAGGCGCGTCTCTTGTGCACGGCAGGACTACGCTCGTGAGACGGTGCATGGCGTCGTCTGCCATGCGGATCGTCCACAAGAGAAAGGAGACAGGCAATGAGCAGCAATCGCGGCGTCGTGTATTTGGGGCAGGGCAAGGTGGAAGTGCAATCCATCGACTATCCGAAGATGGTGGATCCGAGCGGCCGGCAAATTGGCCACGGTGTAATCCTCAAGGTCGTCACCACGAATATCTGCGGCTCCGACCAGCACATGGTGCGCGGCCGCACGACCGCTCAAGTCGGTCTGGTGCTCGGACACGAAATCACAGGCGAAGTAGTTGAAGTCGGACGCGACGTGGAAACGCTGAAGATCGGCGATCTGGTTTCAGTGCCGTTCAACGTGGCCTGCGGACGCTGCCCGACCTGCAAGGCGCAAAACACTGGCGTGTGCCTGAACGTGAATCCATCGCGTGCGGGCGGTGCATACGGTTACGTCGACATGGGCGGCTGGATTGGCGGACAGGCGGAATATGTCATGGTCCCGTATGCCGATTTCAATCTGCTGAAGTTTCCCGACCGTGACCAGGCGATGTCGAAGATCCGCGACCTGACGTGCCTCTCGGACATCCTGCCAACGGGTTATCACGGAGCGGTAATGGCAGGCGTGAAGCCCGGCTCGACGGTTTATATCGCGGGCGCGGGACCGGTCGGAATGGCGGCGGCCGCATCCGCGCGTTTGCTCGGCGCTGCCTGCACGATTGTCGGTGACATGAATGAAGAGCGTCTTGCCCATGCGCGCAAAGTGGGCTTCGAGACGGTGGATTTATCGAAGGATGCAACGCTCAGTGAGCAGATCGCGGCGATTCTCGGCACGCCTGAAGTGGATTGCGCGGTCGATTGCGTCGGCTTCGAAGCGCACGGTCACGGCAGCAGCGGGCATCATGAAGAAGCGCCTGCCACGGTGCTCAACTCACTAATGGAAATCACGCGGGTAGCAGGCGCAATCGGGATCCCGGGGCTGTATGTCACGGACGATCCGGGCGCCGCCGACGCAGCCGCGAAAAAAGGCGCGCTCAGCATTCGCTTCGGTTTGGGCTGGGCCAAGTCGCATTCGTTCTTCACTGGCCAGACGCCGGTCATGAAGTACAACCAGAACCTGATGCAGGCGATCTTGTGGGATCGATTGCCGATTGCGGATATTGTGAACGTGTCGGTGGTGACGCTCGATCAGGCGCCGGATGGATATCGCCAGTTTGATGGCGGTGCGCCGCGCAAGTTCGTGATCGACCCGCACGGTTTGTTAAAGGCGGCTTAGGAATAGAGCCGCTGTTGCTTGAGCGGTCGATGGCCGTGGGACTAAGTCATCGAACGCTTAAGTGCCAGCAACAATCTACGCGGCGCTTTGCACAACCGCCAAGGATGGAACCACCGCGAGCGGCGGCAATTGCCGCCGCCGCTCGCGCGTGGGCGCAGTGCCAAAAGCATCGCGATAGCTCTTGCTGAAGTGGCATGCCGACTGGAACCCGCAAGCCATCGTGATATGCATGATCGACATATCGGTCTGAAGCAGCAATTCGCGCGCACGGCGTAGCCGCAACGTGAGGTAGTAGTGCGTAGGCGTCATGCCAAGATGCTCGCGGAACAGGCGCTGCAACTGACGCTGTGACATCCCCGCGAGCCGCGCGAGTTCTTCTCTCGACAACGGCTCTTCAATGTTGTTCTCCATCAGCGAAATCACTTCGAACAGCGACTTGTTCGCCGACCCAAGGCGTGCAACGAGCGGCATGCGCTGCTGCGCGCTCGTATCGCGGACATGCTCCACAATGAACTGTTCCGCGATCTGCGTGACCTTTGCCGAACCAACGCGCGTGGAGATCAGGTTCAGCATCATGTCGAGCGGCGCGACGCCGCCGGTACACGTCACGCGATCCCGATCGATCACGAATAGCTCTTTGAGAAAGCGTGTATCGGGAAATTCCTCTTTCAAGGCCGACATGTTTTCCCAGTGAATCGCGCACGCGTAGCCCGCGAGCAAACCAGCGCGGGCGAGCGCGTAGGTGCCGGTGCAAAGGCTGCCCAACACGCTCCCCAGACGCGCGAAGCGGCGCAGTGCAGCGAGATGCGCGGCCGTCGTTTCGCGCTGAACGTCGATACCGCCGACCACGAACACGATGTCCGGCTGTCCCACGCATTCCACGGGACCGGTATCGACGGAAAGACCGTTGCTGGCTGTTACTGGGCCGCCGTCAGGACTCACGATAGACCACGTGTAAAGCTTTTGCCCCGTCAGATAGTTCGCCATGCGCAGCACTTCAATAGCGTTGGTGAACGCGATCATGGTGAAGTTCGGCAGCGGCATGAACGCGAAATGCGCGAGCGACGCGGTGCGATCGGGGGACATGAGAGGAATGATTCCTTCGAATCTTGAGTTGCGCTGTCGTGGGGCACGACTATCTACATTTTGTAGATGTTCGCAACTAGCATGCCATCAGGCTAAACCCTATCGGCGACGAAACTCCATCGCGATACAGACGCTTGAAAGCGCACCGGGACAGGGATCGAACGCGCGGCACGCACCGCGCAAGAGCGCCCACCGTCCGTCGCAGTGCAGCATCGGGTAGCTGGATAAATGCGTCGGACGCGACTTGTGTAAAACGGACGCCCATGTCGGAAAAGGCCAAGAACACGTCTAAATTCATAAATTGGCGGATTCGGCGAAAGTCAAGAATAGACGCATCGGAAAGCGGATTTAAGCGCTGATCTGGCGTGCCGCGGCGTCATGAATCTGCTTTCAAAAAAAGACTTGTTCCCGAACCCACGGATGCTTCAATGTCAAACTCCACGACTCGCCCCGCCGCCCCGTTCTTCGATGAACCGCTTGCCTCTCGCGACGCGCCCGTGCGCAGCGCCATCCTTAAAGAGCTGGAACGCCAGCAGTCGCAGATCGAACTGATCGCGTCGGAGAATATCGTCTCGCGCGCCGTGCTCGAGGCACAAGGCTCGGTGCTGACGAACAAATACGCGGAAGGTTATCCGGGCAAGCGTTATTACGGCGGCTGTGAGTTTGTCGATGAAATCGAAACGCTCGCGATCGATCGTGTGAAGCAGATCTTCAACGCGCAATTCGCGAACGTTCAGCCGCATTCGGGCGCGCAGGCCAACGGCGCGGTGATGCTCGCGTTGACCAAACCCGGCGACACCGTGCTCGGCATGTCGCTCGATGCCGGCGGTCATCTGACGCATGGCGCGAAGCCGGCGTTGTCGGGCAAGTGGTTCAACGCGGTCCAGTACGGCGTGAACCGCGAGACCATGCTGATTGATTACGAGCAGATCGAAGAACTCGCGATGCAGCACAAGCCCACGCTGTTGATCGCCGGTTTCTCGGCTTATCCGCGTGAACTGGATTTCGCGCGGCTGCGCGCCATTGCCGATAAAGCCGGGTCAAGGTTGATGGTCGACATGGCGCACATTGCCGGCGTAATCGCGGCGGGACGTCATCAGAACCCGGTCGAGCACGCACATGTGGTGACGTCGACCACGCACAAGACCCTGCGCGGTCCGCGCGGGGGCTTTGTGCTGACGAACGACGAAGACATTGCCAAGAAGATCAATTCAGCGGTCTTTCCGGGCCTCCAGGGCGGTCCTCTCATGCATGTGATTGCGGGTAAGGCCGTGGCCTTCGGCGAGGCGCTGCAGCCTTCGTTCAAGACGTACATCGACAATGTGCTGGCGAACGCGAAGGCGCTGGGCGAAGTGCTCAAGTCGGGCGGCGTGGATCTCGTTACCGGAGGCACGGACAACCATCTGCTGCTCGTCGATCTGCGTCCGAAGGGCCTGAAAGGTAATCAGGTCGAGCAGGCACTGGAGCGCGCCGGCATCACCTGCAACAAGAACGGCATCCCTTTCGATCCGGAAAAGCCCACTATCACCTCGGGCGTGCGCCTGGGTACGCCGGCTGGCACCACGCGCGGTTTTGGCGTTGCCGAGTTCCGCGAGATTGGGCGCCTGATCGTGGAAGTGTTCGACGCGCTGCGCGACCACCCGGAAGGCCATGCCAATACCGAACAGCGCGTGCGCCGTGAAATATTCGCGTTATGCGAGCGCTTCCCTATCTATTGATTACATCCTGCCATTCTGGAGCATGAGATGAGCACATTGCACGACACCAGCATCATCATCGACGGGTTGAACATCTCGAAGTTCGAGCCTTCTGTGTTCGAGGACATGAGAAAGGGCGGCGTGACCGCGGTGAACTGCACCGTATCGGTCTGGGAGAGCTTCCAGAAGACCGTGGACAACATTGCCGAGATGCGCCAGATGATGCGCGAACACAGCGACATTCTCACGCTCGTGCGCACCACGGACGACATTCGCCGTGCCAAGAAAGAGAACAAGACCGGGATCATCTTCGGCTTTCAGAACGCGCATGCGTTCGAGGATAACCTTGGTTATATAGAAACGTTCAAGCAGCTTGGTGTGAATGTGGTGCAGCTTTGCTACAACACGCAGAACCTGGTTGGCACGGGATGTTACGAGCGCGACGGGGGTCTCTCCGGATTCGGCCGCGAGGTGATCCAGGAAATGAATCGCGTGGGAATCATGGTCGATCTTTCGCATGTCGGCGGGAAGACGTCTTCGGAAGCGATCGCGGCTTCCACCAGGCCGGTTTGCTATTCGCATTGCTGCCCTTCGGGCCTGAAAGAACATCCGCGCAACAAGACGGATGAACAACTGAGGGAAATCGTCGATGCGGGTGGTTTTGTCGGAGTGACCATGTTCGCGCCGTTCCTCAAGCGCGGTCCCGATGCGACTGTAGAGGATTATCTGGAAGCCATTGAATATGTGGTCGATCTGATCGGCGAAGACAACGTCGGCATTGGTACTGATTTCACTCAAGGTTACAGCACGGAATTCTTCGACTGGATTACGCACGACAAAGGTCGTTATAGGCAATTGACGAATTTCGGCAAGGTTGTGAACCCGGAAGGAATCCGAACCATTGGTGAATTTCCCAACCTGACTGCCGCAATGGAGCGTGCCGGCTGGAGCGAGTCGCGCATCAAGAAAGTCATGGGCGAGAACTGGGTGCGCGTGTTCGACAGCGTCTGGAACGTCTAGGACCGCGTCGCCAAGCCCGAATCACCTTCCCCAAGGAAAGCAAACAATGCAACCGCAACTGCCTATAGACGTCGATCCGGAAACCGGCGTCTGGACAACCGACTCGCTGCCCATGCTGTACGTGCCGCGTCATTTCTTCACGAACAATCACCTGGCGGTTGAAGAAGCGCTGGGGCGCGAAGTATATGCAAAGAGCTTGTATACAGCGGGCCATAAGTCGGCATATCACTGGTGCGACAAGGAAGCCAAACAGCACGGCATCAGCGGCATGGCGGTATTCGAACATTATCTGAAGCGCTTGTCGCAGCGGGGCTGGGGGCTCTTTTCGATCGTCAGGAGCGATCCGGCGGCAGCGACTGCGACCGTGCATTTGCATAACTCGTCGTTCGTGCTTGCTCAGCCGGGCAAGGAGGGCAAGCTTTGCTACATGTTCGCCGGCTGGTTCGCGGGTGCAATGGACTGGGTCAACGATACCGCGCCGCAAGGCACGAAGAAAGGACCGAAGTCCTTCTCGGTGGAGATGCAATGCGCGGCGGAAGGTCATCCGCATTGCGTGTTCGAAGTGACGCCGCTGCAAGCATGAACGCGTAACAAGCATGAGTAACAGGCCGCACAGTAAATAGATAAATCCGAGGTCTACCGCGATGCGTTACCCCAACCTTTTCAAGCCTCTTACGCTGAATAAGCTAACCCTGCGCAACCGTATTGTCAGCACGGCGCACGCGGAGGTCTACGCGGAACCGGGCGGTTTGCCGGGCGACAGATATATCCGCTATTACGAGGAAAAGGCGAAGGGCGGTGTGGGACTGGCCGTGTGCGGCGGTTCGAGCCCGGTCTCGGTGGATAGTCCGCAAGGCTGGTGGAAGTCGGTGAATCTGTCGACTGACCAGATCATCGATCCGCTCGCGCGTCTTGCGGAGGCCATGCACAAGCACGGCGCGAAGATCATGATCCAGGCGACCCACATGGGCCGTCGCACTGCATATCATGGCGAGCACTGGCCGCATCTGATGTCGCCTTCGGGCGTGCGTGAGCCGGTGCATCGCGGTAATGCAAAGATCATTGAAGTCGAGGAAATCAGGCGCATCATTTCCGACTTCGCGGCGGCCGCAAAACGCGTCAAGGACGCGGGCATGGACGGCGTCGAAATCTCGGCCGCGCATCAACATCTGATTGACCAGTTCTGGAGTCCGCGCACGAATTTTCGTACCGATGAATGGGGCGGTTCGCTCGAAAACCGTCTTCGCTTCGGTAACGAAGTACTCAAGGCGGTGCGTGAAGCGGTGGGTCCGGATTTCTGCGTCGGCCTGCGCATGTGCGGAGATGAATTTCACGAGGACGGGCTCGACCATACGCAACTGAAGGAAATCGCGCAGTCGATGTCGGAGTCGGGTCTTATCGATTACATTGGCGTGATTGGTTCGGGTGCGGACACGCACAACACGCTTGCGAACTGCATGCCGCCGATGGCTTTGCCCCCCGAGCCGTTCGTGCATCTTGCCGCGGGTATCAAGTCCGTCGTGAAGCTGCCGGTGATGCACGCGCAAAGTATTCGCGATGCAGGACAGGCCGAGCGTCTGCTCGAATCCGGCATGATCGATCTGGTTGGCATGACGCGTGCGCAGATCGCCGACCCGCATATGGTCATCAAGATTCGCGACGGCCGCGAAGACGAAATCAAGCAATGCGTGGGCGCGAATTATTGCATCGACCGGCAGTACAACGGTCTCGATGTGCTGTGCGTGCAGAACGCGGCAACCTCGCGCGAGGCGACCATGCCGCACGTGATCGAGAAGTCGCGCGGACCGAAGCGCAAGGTCGTTGTTGTGGGTGCGGGTCCTGCCGGACTGGAAGCGGCGCGCGTGGCGAGGTCGCGCGGTCATGACGTGGTGCTGTTCGAAAAGAACGACTACGTTGGCGGCCAGATCATGCTTGCGGCCAGGGCGCCGCAGCGCGAGCAGATGGCCGGCATTGTGCGCTGGTTCGATATGGAAACGAAGCGCCTTGGCGTGGATCGCCGACTTGGTGTGGCCGCCGACGGCACGATGATCATGGCGGAGAAGCCGGACATCATCGTCCTCGCAACCGGCGGTTCGTCGTTCACGCAGCAGGTTCCCGCGTGGGGTGTCGAGCAAGGGCTCGCCGTCAGTTCGTGGGACATTCTCTCGGGCAAGGTCGAGCCAGGCAAGAACGTGCTGGTGTATGACGGCGTGAGCATGCACGCGGGCGCGGGCGTGGCGGATTTCATCGCGAGCCGTGGCGCGAATGTCGAGATCGTGACGCCGGATGTGAAGGTCTCCGATGACGTGGGCGGCACGACGTTCCCGATTTTTTATCGACGTCTGTATGCGCAAGGCGTGATCTCCACGCCGAATTACTGGCTCGATAAAGTCTACGAGGAAGACGGCAAGAAGATCGCCGTGATCCGCAACGAATATACCGAGGAGCAGGAGGAGCGGGCGGTCGATCAGGTCGTGATCGAAAACGGCATCACGCCGAATGACGACCTTTACTGGAAGCTCAAACCCGAGTCGCTCAATCGCGGACAAGTCGATGTACATAAACTTTTCGCGTCAGAGCCGCAACCATCGTTGAGCGAAGAACTGGGCAACGGCCGATTCCTGCTGTTCCGCGTTGGCGACTGCATCTCCATGCACAACATCCACGGCGCGATCTATGACGCGCTGCGCCTCGTCAAGGACTTCTGATAATGAGCCCGGTGTTTGTCATTACCGCGTTGTTGTGGTTGTCGGTGGCGGGTCTGGCATTCGCATTGTTCAAGCGCGCGGCATACTGGCGAGAAGGCCGTGCGACGGCTGCGGGTGCATACGGCTGGGGCAATCTGCTGTCCATTCCCAAGCGTTATTTTGTCGACCTGCATCACGTGGTCGCGCGTGATCCGTATATTGCGAAGACGCATGTGGCAACCGCGGGTGGCGCTATTGCTGCAATGGGGCTCGTGTTCATCAATTACGGCCTGGCGATTTATTCGCCATGGATCGACAAGCTGATTTTCCTGGCCGCGTTGATCATGCTTGTGGGCGCGGTGTTCGTGTGGCGCCGTCGGCATGGCGCCAAGGCGGTGCCGGCGCGCTTGTCGCGTGGTCCGTGGGATAGCCTGCCGTTGCTGCTTGGATCGTTTGCGCTAGGACTCGTGTTGTTCATCATGTTGCCGGCGCCGGCCATGTCGGGTGCGTTGGCGATTATCGTAGCGTTGCTGATTGCAGCAGGCGCTTTCACGATGACTTTCGGCGCTGCACGCGGCGGTCCGATGAAACACGCGCTCGCGGGCCTGCTGCATCTTGCGTTTCATCCGCGTCAGGAACGCTTCACTGGCCGCAGCCATGAGCATGACGTGGTGCCGCCGACCGCACTCAAGATGCCCCTTCTGGATGCAAAGGAATACGGCGTTGCGAAGCCCGTGGAGTTCCGCTGGAATCAATTGCTGAGTTTCGATGCCTGCGTGCAATGCGGCAAGTGCGAAGCGGCATGTCCCGCGTTCGCGGCAGGCCAGCCGCTGAACCCGAAGAAGCTGATACAGGACCTGGTGACCGGCATGGTCGGCGGCACGGATGCCGCCTACGCGGGTAGTCCGACGCCGGGCATTGCTCTTGGAAAGCATTCGGGCGCGCCATCGAAGCCGCTCATCTCCACCATGATCGAGGCAGATACGATCTGGTCCTGCACTACCTGCCGTGCATGCGTTCAGGAATGTCCGATGTTGATCGAGCATGTAGACGCTATCGTCGACATGCGCCGCAACCAGACGCTGGTGGAAGGGCTCGTACCGGGCAAGGGTCCGGAGACCCTCGCCAACCTACGTGAAACAGGCAGCGCAAATGGCTTCGATATTGGCGCGCGTTACGACTGGGCGGTCGATCTGCAAGTTCAGGTCGCACAACCCGGCCGCCCCGTGGACATATTGTTGATAGCCGGCGAAGGCGCCTTCGACATGCGCTATCAACGCTCGTTGCGCGCTCTCGTGAAAGTGCTGAACCGCGCCGGCGTGGATTATGCGGTGCTCGGGGGCGTGGAAACGGACACGGGCGACACGGCCCGTCGTCTTGGCGACGAAGCCACGTTCCAGCAACTTGCCACGCAACTGATCGAAACGCTCTCGCAGTATTCCTTCAAGAAGATCGTTACC
The DNA here is from genome assembly GCF_001544455.2 of Caballeronia sordidicola. Taxonomy (GTDB): domain Bacteria; phylum Pseudomonadota; class Gammaproteobacteria; order Burkholderiales; family Burkholderiaceae; genus Caballeronia; species Caballeronia sordidicola. The sequence goes on along the minus strand of NZ_FCOC02000003.1, from coordinate 39,688 downwards.
GCAGATCCGCACGTCATGCACAGCTTGCGTAATGAATATCGCGCGCTTGGCGGCTTGTACGAAGTGCAGCATCACACCGCGCTGATCGCGGAACTCGTGGCAAGCGGCAAGCTGAAGCCGCTGGCGCAGAGTACGCTCGCCGAAGGCAAGACCGTTACATATCATGACCCGTGCTATCTCGGGCGATACAACGGCGAAACCGAAGCGCCGCGCACGTTGCTGAGAACCATTGGTATCAAGGTGGTGGAGATGGAACGCAACGGCATGCGCGGACGATGCTGCGGCGGCGGTGGCGGCGCGCCACTCACGGACATTCCCGGCAAGCAGCGCATTCCCGATATCCGCATCAATGACGCGCGTGCGATCAATGCCGAGATCGTCGCGGTCGGATGTCCGAACTGCACGGCGATGCTGGAAGGTGTCGTCGGCGCGCGTCCTGACGTGCTCGACGTGGCCGAACTCGTTGCAGCGGCGTTGGAGTAAGCAATGCACACAATCAAACGAATTGATCCGCACCGGCCGTTTTCTGTCACGGCGCAAGGGCTTCGGCGCATTACGCTAGGTGCTGTGGGCGCGGCTGGCGACACCGGCTTCGTGGCGCTTGCCGGGCATCGGGAACAGGCAAAGCCGCGCCGCACCACGTCCATGGTGCTTCGTTCGCTGCTGGTTGCAGCGCACAGCGATCGCGGCTCGCTCGACGATCACGCACGCCAGACACTTGCCGCCGCCGCGTTGCTCGCGCAAGCTGACACACAAGTCGTGCTTCTGGTATTCGGCGAATTGAAGGATGACGCGGCCTCGCTTGGTGCGGACAAGGTGATCGAGTTGTCCGCATTCGATCGACGCGCCTTCGCACCCGACGCCGCGCTCAACGCGCTTGCTGCGTGCGTGGCGGCCTATTCGCCGGCACACGTTTTCCTGCCAGACAACGCAACCGGCGACGGCGATCTAGGCCGTAGATATGCGGCGCAGGCCAAGGCGTCGATCGCGACGCAAGTGGTCGAGATCGACTCCACGCACGTATCGGTTTATACGCAAGCGCGTAAGGCCTTCGCGGTGCGCGCATTGCCTGATGTGATCCTTCTTGCACAAAACGCAGTGGATGCACGTTTGCCTTTTGTCGGCGCGGGCGAGCAAGTGGAGGCGGCGCAATTTGGCGCTGCGGGCGTGCAAACAACAAGCCTCTACACAGACCTCGGCATTGAAGAAATCGACGCCGCTCAGGTCGCGCTGGAAGAAGCGGATTTTATCGTGTCCGCAGGCAATGGCGTGACGGACATCCCTGCGTTCGAGCGCCTTGCGAGCACGGTTGGTGCGGCGATTGGCGCGAGCCGCGTGGCGGTGGACGACGGCAAATTCCCGCGTGACAAGCAAATCGGCGCGACAGGCAAGACCGTCGATGCAAGCATTTACATCGCGTTCGGGATTTCGGGCGCGGTGCAGCATTTGCAGGGCATCAAGGATTGCCGCCATGTGATCGCGGTCAATCTGGACGCAAGCGCGCCGATTGCTAAACGGGCGAACCTCACGATCATTGGCGACGCGGCCGAGACCATTGCAGCGCTGACCGATGCCGCCGCGTCGGCACGCAACGCACGCGCGAATCCCAATACGACGGCGGCGCACAGTGGCATCGCGCCGAAACCGGCAAAGCTGGAAGGAGCGCTTGCATGAACCCGAACGCATCGTCCGTGAAAGGTGTGGCGAGGATCGCGGTGCTCGTGTCGGTTGGCCGTCATCCGGTCAGCGGGACGCAACGCTACAGCCGGAATGACGCGGCTGCATTGACGCTTGCAATTGCGCTTGCCACGAAGCATCGAGCGGCGCTTGACGTGATCCACGCGGGGGATCCCACGAACACCGCGTTGCGTGAATATCTCGCGCTTGGCGCGGTGAAAGTCGAAGTGCTTTCAGTCGCCGACGGCGACGAGATTGCTGCCGCGCTGAGCGTTCGATTGAAAGGCTACGACCTTGTCCTGACCGGTACGCGCGCCGAAGGCACGCAAGACAGCGGCATGCTGCCGTATCAACTCGCCGACGCTTTAGGTGTGCCATTGCTTGCATCGGCAGTGGACATCGAAGTAGAAGCTGACCATGTGACGGTCAGGCAATTCCTGCCGAAAGGTTTGCGCCGCCGCATCAAGGCGCCGCTGCCGGCGCTCGTCGCCGTGCATCCCATGGCCAACGCCACGCCGCGCTATGCGTACGCCAGGCTGCGCGAAGGCGCGATTGAAAAAGTGCTCGTGAGCGCGGCGAACGCGCCGGATGCCACCGCGTGGTCCGTCAAACCCGCGAGCGCGAAACCCGTGCGGCTGGCCGCCGCCGAGAAGCGCTCGGGCCACGCGCGCATGTTGTCCGCAACGACCACCGAAAGCCGTGGCGGAAGCGTCGTAATTGAAGGGACTTCCGTCGAAAAAGCACAAGTGATCCTGGCGTATTTGCGCGAGCATCAACTCGTAGATTACTGATTCGCGATATGAAATTTCCCGCGCGTTCAAGGTCGCCCGGGGCACCAAAACACGGAGTACACGATGAAAGTTTCCGCTGACGTTCGCGCAATGATCGAACGCCGCAAGAAGGGCCACACGCTCGAAGCGCCGTTCTACGCGAGCGAGGAAATCCATGCGCTCGACATGGACGCGATCTTCCGCAAGCACTGGATTCAGGTGGCGGTCGAGCCGGACGTGCCGGAAGCGGGCGACTACATGACGGTGGAACTCGGCGACGATTCCATCCTGATCGTGCGCGACGACGACATGCAGATCCGCGCGTTTCATAACGTCTGCCGGCATCGCGGCGCGCGTTTGTGCAACTCGGAAAAGGGCTCGCTTGGCAATATTGTGTGCCCGTATCACAGTTGGACGTATAACCTCAACGGCGACCTGATGTTCGCCGAGCATATGGGCGAACAGTTCGACAAGTGCAAGCACAGTCTGAAGAAGGTCCATCTCGAGAATCTTGCGGGACTCATTTTCATATGCCTCGCTGAAACACCGCCCGCCGATTTTGCCGTGCTGCGTGCTTCAATGGAACCGTATTTGCTGCCGCATCGTCTGGCTGATTGCAAGGTCGCGGCGTCCATCGACATCATTGAAAAGGGCAACTGGAAGCTCACGATGGAGAACAACCGCGAGTGCTATCACTGCGTCGCGAACCATCCTGAACTGACTATTTCGCTCTATGAATATGGCTTCGGCTATCAACGCTCCGCCGACAACGAAGAAGCCATGGCCGCGTTCGACAAGACCGTTGCCGAGCGCACGGCGCAATGGGAAGCAATGAACCTGCCGTCGAAGGAAATCGACAGGCTGGCTGACCTTGTCACCGGCTTTCGCACGCAAAGGTTGCCGCTCGATCGCAGCGGCGAATCACAGACCATGGACGCGAAGGTTGCATCGACCAAACTGCTGGGCGGTTTCGAGCAAGCCGATCTCGGTGGCCTGTCGTTCTGGACGCAGCCGAACTCATGGCATCACTTCATGAGCGACCACATTGTAAGTTTCTCGGTGATTCCGCTGTCCGCCGGCGAGACGCTGGTGCGCACGAAGTGGCTGGTGAACAAGGATGCGCGCGAAGGCATTGACTACAACGTCGATAACCTCACGGCCGTCTGGCGCGCGACCAACGATCAGGATCGCGCGCTGGTCGAATACTCGCAACTGGGCGTGACGAGCAGCGCGTACGAGCCGGGTCCGTATTCACCGTTCACCGAAGGGCTCGTGGAGAAGTTTTGCGAGTGGTACATCGGGCGGCTCGACGACTATGCGAACACGCCGGACGAGGCAGCCGTGCGGTCTTCGCATGGCGAAAAAGTCGTATCGTTCAAACGCTGATCACAACGCGTACTCAAAGCCAAAAAGCGGAGAAACAGATGATGCGCGACCAGGCGACGTTCGAGCCCGCTCCGAACCGCGTCACCCAGCCCGAGTTTTGGGGCAAGCTTCCCGCACGCTGGGACAGCGATACGGACGACACGCTCGTATGTTGTCACGTGCGCCAGGAAACGCATGACGTGAAGAGTTTTTTCTTTCGCGCGCTCAATGAACGCACGTTTGTTTTCGAGCCCGGCCAGTTCATCACGCTTGAACTGGAGATAGAGGGCGAATCGATCAATCGCTGCTACACCATTTCGTCGCCGCCTACGCGGCCGCACACTATTTCGATCACGGTCAAGCGCGTGCCGGGCGGCCAGGTGTCGAACTGGCTACACGACAATCTGCAGGCAGGCGGCAAGGTGCGCGTGCTCGGGCCTGCGGGCGAGTTCACTTGCGCGCGGCATCCGGCGCGAAAGTTTCTGTTTTTATCGGCGGGATCGGGGATTACGCCCTTGATGTCCATGAGCCGCGCACATCATGAACTGGGCGAAGATCGCGACATTGTGTTCGTGCATAGCGCGCGTACGCCCGACGACATCATCTTCGCGCGGGAACTCGACCTGATCGCCGCAAATCAAGCGAACTTCCGGACCGCATTTGTGTGCGAACGGGTCGGCGCGAGAACGAACTGGCCGGGCGTGACGGGGTTTCTGACGTTGCCCTTGCTCAAGCTTATCGCGCCGGATTTCCAGGAGCGCGAGATTTTCACATGCGGTCCCGCGCCGTATATGAAAGCAGTACGCGATCTTCTTGCGGAAGGCGGTTTCGACGCCACGCATTATCACGAGGAAAGCTTTTCCTTCGAAACGATTGCGGAAGTCGCGGCTGAACTCACGACGGCGCATGTCGCCGATGCGCTGCTATCTTCGGAGACGTTCGCGGAGGACCGGGAAACCGCTATTGGCTTTGCACCCGCACCCATACCTGTTGCCGCGCCCGTGGAAACCACATTCAAGGTGAGCTTTGCGAAAAGCAACCGCGAAATCGAATGCGGCAGCGGGCAGCATGTTCTGGACGCGGCAAAGAAATCCGGCGTGCGTCTTCCGGCGTCCTGCACGCAAGGCATGTGCGGCACGTGCAAGGTCAAGCTCTTATCCGGCGAAGTGCAGATGAAGCATAACGGCGGCATTCGTCAGCGGGAAATCGACCAGGGCATGGTCCTTCTGTGCTGCAGCAAGCCGCTGACCGATCTGGTTGTAGACAAGTAAGGGTATTCATCAGGACCGGCGGCGCACCCGGATAAAACGAGGTCGCATCCGGACAACTGGGTGTCGAAAAAAAACCAGTCAGCGCATTTCTGGCCGGTGATTCTAAAGGCTCAATGGTTTGGACCGCGAAGGGGAGAAGACAATGAAACTGATCAAGAAACTGCTTGTTCTCAGCACGATGAGCGCAGCGTTGGCCGCAGCCAGCGTAACGGCAATCGCCGCCGATGCGAAACCGACCATCAAGATCGGCTACGTGGAAGGCTGGGATGACAGCGTGGCGACGTCGAATGTGGCGGCGCAGATCATCGAGAAGAAGCTGGGGTATCCCGTGCAACTCGTGCCCGTGGCAGCGGGCGTGATGTGGCAAGGCGTGGCGCGCGGCGACCTCGATGCAACCTTGTCGGCGTGGTTGCCGGTCACGCACGGCGCGTACTGGGATAACTTCAAGTCGAAGGTCGTTGACCTTGGCGCGAATTTTCCGGACGCGAAGATCGGCTTGATCGTGCCGGAAGATGCACCCGTGACGAGCCTCACTGATCTGGAAGCCAAGAAGGCGGATTTCGGCGGCCGGATTGTGGGTATCGATGCAGGCGCTGGCGTGATGTCCAAGACGAGCGAGGCAATCAAGGCCTATAACCTCGACTACACGCTGATGCCGAGTTCGGGCAGCGCGATGACGGCGGAATTGGCACGTGCCGAGAATGCGAAGAAGCCGATCATTGTGACGGGCTGGAAGCCGCACTGGATGTTCGCGAAGTACAAGCTGAAATTCCTGGACGATCCGAAGAAGGTATTCGGCGAAGCCGAGCATGTGGACAGCGTGGTGAATCCGGGGCTTGAGACGAAGGCGCCGACCGTGGTCGCATTCCTGAAGAAGTTTCAGTGGAAACCGGGCGAAATCGACAGCGTCATGCTGGCAACGACGAATGGTGCAAAGCCTGCCGCCGCCGCCGATGCATGGATCAATGCACATGGAGACCGTGTAACGACCTGGACGAAATAAGCCCTGATCCATGAAGCCTTCGCTGTAACGAAAAACGCCGCTTGATCAAGCGGCGTTTCTTATTGGTCTTAGGCGGCGTTATTGCAGTACTACGGTGCGGTCACCATTAATAAACACACGCCGTTCGATGAACGCCTTCACCGCCCGCGCGAGCGTGATGCATTCCACATCGCGTCCGGTCGCAAGCAGGCGCTCCGGCTTGTACGAATGGTCCACGCGCTCGACCACCTGCTCGATGATCGGTCCTTCGTCCAGGTCATCGGTGACGAAATGCGCGGTCGCGCCAATCAGCTTTACGCCGCGCGTGTGCGCCTGGTGATAAGGCTTGGCGCCTTTGAATCCCGGCAGGAACGAGTGATGGATATTGATCGCTCGCGCGGCCAGCTTGCGGCTTGTTTCGCCGGACAGGATTTGCATATAGCGCGCGAGAATCAGCAATTCCGCACCGGAGGTCTCGAACAAATCGAGCAGGCGCGCTTCCTGTTGCGGTTTGGTATCGGCGGTGACGGGGAGATGATGAAAGGGCAAACCGTGTTGAACGGCAAGCGGTTCCAGGTCCCGATGATTCGACCCAATGCCCACGATATCCATTTTCAGTTCGCCCATGCGCCAGCGGAATAAAAGGTCCGCGAGGCAGTGTTCCAGCTTCGACACCATGATCAGCACCTTGGGCCGCGCATCCACGTTATGGATGGCCCACGTCATGGCGAAGCGCTCGGCTATGAGCGCGAATTCCTGCTGTAACGCGGCGATCTGCAGTGTCTCGTCGCGATCCACGCCGTGAAAGACGCAGCGTACGAAAAAGCGCTGGCTCAGGTCGTCGTCGAAGACGGTGAGTTCATCGACATAACATTGATGGCGATCGAGAAAGCCGACCACGGCCGCAACCTGGCCTGCCGCGCTGGGACAGGCAACTGTCAGCACGAGTCGATGATGAGAAAGGATGTTGCTTGCGATATCGCCGGCCATGCGGTTCTCCACTATGCAAAGGGCAGCGCCGCAAAGACGGCGCGTGCATGGCGCAGTAGAGCAAATTGCATGGGGCAGCGGCTAGAAGCTATACGCCGAGATGCTGGTATTGGAGCGTCAAGCCGTTACTCCGCATTCTGCCAGCAGCCAGTCGCGGAACGCGCGAACCGCCGTGGTCTGCGCGCGCGGCGCGCTCAGGAGATAGCCGCCATCGGTCGTGACGGGGGTATCGAACAGTTGCACGAGTTGCCCGCTTAGAACAAGCTCATCCACGAGCGGCGCCCAACCGAGCGCCACGCCCTGACCCATGAGCGCGGCGTGCGCAACAAAGCCATAGTTGTTGAACGTAATGCCGCGATGCGCGGCCGGCGCGCTCAGCCCTTGCGCCGCGAACCAGCCATGCCATGAAAGCCAGCGCTCCGGGTTTGTCGGTTCAAGATGCAGCAGCGGCAGTTCGCTCAAATCCGACGGATCCACCGGCTTGCCGTGCCGCGCGAGAAATGCGGGACTGCATACCGGCGTGACTTGTTCGGGAAACAACTTGAGCGTGCCGCGCCCGGGCCAGTTCATTGAAACGTGACCGAAGCCGATCACGATATCCGCGTGATCGTGCTCCGCCGCGAGCACGTCTTGCGCCGTGGTGATCTTCACATCGACGTCAGGCATGAGCGCCTTGAATTGCGAAAGACGTGGCATCAGCCAGTAGGTTGCAAAGCCGAAGTCGGTGAGAAGGTCGAGCGATTGCTGGGCCGGCGCTGCATGACGCGCGCGGATATCGTTCGTGGCAACGCGGATGGTTTCAAGGCTCTGGCGCACGGCTTCGAAAAGCTGCATCCCGTCTTCGGTCAACGTCACGCCACGATGCCCGCGCTCGAACAGCGGCGCGCCAAGCGCCTCTTCAAGCTGCACCACGCGCTGGCTGACCGCCGGTTGCGTGGAGCCAAGCTCGCGCGCGGCTGCGGTAAAGCTGGCAAGGCGCGCGGCGGACTCGAACATGGACAATGCCTGCATTGGCGGCAAACGATTTTGTCTCGGCATAAGCACCCCTTATGAGCTCATAACGTTTTGCGCTCTTCACAGCCGTGAATTGGACAGCAATAGTGATGCGCGGTGCAGTGCGTTTTGCGTTCCACCTTTCCGATTCTATTCGAGCCTTGCCCCGATGCTTAAGCCCAAACAAAATATCCTTATTCTGATGGCTGACCAGATGACGCCGTTTGCGTTATCGGCTTATGGTCACACCGTGACAAAGACGCCGAACATGGACGCGCTAGCGGCGCGCGGCGTGGTCTTCGATTCCGCATATTGCGCAAGTCCGCTCTGCGCGCCGTCGCGCTTTTCATTCTTGTCCGGGAAGCTGCCATCGAACATAGGTGCCTACGATAACGCCGCCGAATTTCCATCGCAAACATTGACGTTCGCCCATTACCTGCGGGCGGAGGGGTATCGAACGGTGCTTTCAGGAAAAATGCATTTCTGCGGTCCTGACCAGTTGCACGGTTTCGAAGAGCGCCTCACGACCGATATCTACCCAGCGGATTTTGGCTGGACGCCTGACTGGGATGACTTCGAAACGCGTCCGAGCTGGTATCACAACATGAGTTCCGTGATCGATGCAGGCCCGTGCGTACGCACCAACCAGCTCGATTTCGATGACGAGGTCATCTACACCACGCGCCAGAAGCTGTTCGATATCGCTCGCGAGCGGCAAGCCGGTAAAGATGCGCGGCCGTTTTGCGTGGTGGCTTCGCTGACGCATCCGCACGATCCTTACGCGATCCCGCAGAAATACTGGGACATGTATCGCGATGAAGACATCGCAATGCCCGCGTATCGCGACACGCTGGAGGCCGCCGATCCGCATTCGAAGCGTCTCCGTTATATTTGCGAAACCGACAAAACGCCGCCGACCGATCAGCAGGTTCGCAATGCGCGCCATGCGTATTACGGCGCGATCTCTTACGTGGATGCGCAATTCGGCGCGATCCTTGAAGCGCTCGATCAATCCGGCATGGCCGATGACACCATCGTGATCGTGACCTCCGATCACGGCGAGATGCTGGGCGAACGCGGCCTTTGGTACAAGATGACATTCTTCGAGGGCGGTTGCCGCGTGCCGCTGATCGTGCACGCGCCGGGGCAATTCGAGGCGGGTCACGTGAAGGCTTCGGTCTCTCATCTCGACCTGCTGCCGACGCTGGTTGAACTGGGCAGAGGTTCGGCAAGACCAGCATGGCCCGATACACTCGACGGAAAAAGTCTCATACCGCATCTTCGCCGCGAACCTCACGCTCACGATGAAGCCATCGGCGAATACCTTGCCGAGGGTGCTATCGCGCCTATCGTCATGCTGCGCCGTGACGACTTCAAGTTTATCCACACACCGGCCGACCCCGATCAGCTTTTCGACGTCACCGCCGATCCTTTGGAGCGGACGAACCTTGCCCGGCATCCGGAACACGCGGCGCGCGCGGCTGCATTCCGTGAAGAAATAGCGCGACGCTGGGACCTTGGCAAGCTGCGTGAAGACGTTGTGCAAAGCCAGCGTCGCCGGCAATTTCATTTCCACGCCACCACGCAAGGCGCGATCGAGTCTTGGGACTGGCAACCATTAGTCGATGCCAGCCAGCGCTATATGCGCAATCACATCGACCTGGACACGCTCGAAGCCATGGCGCGTTTCCCCGCGGTCAAACGCTGAACGGGCGTCAAACGCGCCTGCAGAAACACACAACCACAGGAATCGACCATGAAAAAGCCCTTTAAACAAGCACTATTCTGCATCGCGGCGCTCTTAGGCTCCGTTGATGTGGTGATTGCAGCCGAGCCTCAAAGCTGCATGCAGGTAAAGATGGCAGACCCGGGCTGGACTGACATCGACGCGACCAATGCCATGGCGGGAGTGGTGCTGAAAGCGTTGGGCTACAAGCAAAGCGTCGCAAATCTTTCTGTGCCGATCACTTACCAGGGCTTGAAGAAAGGGCAGATCGACGCGTTTCTTGGCAACTGGATGCCTGCACAAGGACCGTTGGTAAAGCCCTTCATAGATGAAAAATCCATTGAAGTGGTGCATCCAAACCTGACGAACGCCAAGTTCACGCTTGCGGTTCCTGATTATGTAGCGGCCGCTGGCGTTCATACGTTCGCGGACTTGCAGAAGAACGCGGCCAGGTTCGAGAGCAAGATCTATGGCATTGAGCCGGGCGCGCCGGCCAACCAGAACATCAAGAAAATGGTCGATGAAAAAGCGTTCGGACTCGAAGGATGGAAGCTGGTTGAGTCCAGCGAAACCGGCATGCTGACGCAGGTCGAGCGCGCTGTACGCGACAAGAAATGGATTGTGTTTCTAGCGTGGGAACCGCACTTGATGAACACGAAATTCCACCTCACCTACCTCGACGGTGGCGATAAATACTTCGGCCCGAACTTCGGCGGTGCGACCGTGAACACGGTTGCGCGCACGGGGTATATCGGCGAATGCCCTAATGTAGGACGCCTCTTCAGGCAGATGACGTTTAACGTGGACCTTGAGAACGGCATCATTACGGATGTACTGCAAAACAAGACCAACATCGATACCGCCGCTACTGCGGCGCTCAAGCGCAACCCGGACATCATGAAGGCGTGGCTCGATGGTGTGACCACGGCCACAGGAGGAAATGGTTTGCAAGCCGTACAAACGGCGCTTGGATCCAAATAACAACATACGTCGCCATTGGGCAGGTTTTGGTCGCAAACCGTCGAGCCGCTGTAAATATGGACCCGTACTTTTGCATGGCTGGAGCCCGGACCGGAAGAGTCACCGGCACGCACCAGCGTCATAGGCTTCAGATCACCGTACCAAGCCAGTTTCTGCAATAAAAATCGAGCGAGAGGCGTTGCGCGATGCCGGCCTTAGGGCGGTTTCGCCCTGGCAGCGCGGGACTTGCTTAGCCCTTCGAAACAAGCAAACACGGGTATCAGGGAGAATCAACAAATGAATAAGCGACATGCCGCAAAGCTGGCGGCCCTTGCATTGAGTGCGGGCGCCGTATCCGCACCCGCCGTGGTTCACGCGCAGGGCAGCGTGACGCTGTACGGCATTCTGGACGCGGGTATCACCTACGTGAACAACACGGCCGGCTCGCACGCCTTCAGGTTCGAGGACGGCATTTCGTATGGCAACCGGCTGGGCTTCAAAGGCGTGGAGGATCTCGGCGGCGGATTGAAGGCGATCTTCGCGCTTGAATCCGGCTTTCACATTGGCACGGGCCGGTACGCGTTTGGCGGCGCGGAGTTTGGACGGCAGGCGTATGTCGGCTTGCAAAGTCAGTGGGGAACAATATCGCTTGGCAATCAGCTCGACATGACCAACGAGTTCATGGAAGGCTACAACATCTCTGCCTTTGCAAGCGGCTATGCGATCCACCAGGGCGACTTCGACCGCATGAATGGCGACCGTCTGCCGAACGCGATCAAGTACATGTCACCCGATATCAACGGTCTCACATTTGGCGGCATGTATTCGTTCGGCAACGTTGCTGGCAACTTCCATCAGCAGAGCGCATATAGCGCGGGCGCGCATTACGCGCACGGCAATTTCACCGTTGGCACCGCGTACACGCGCCTGAACAATCCTAACGGCATTTACGCCTTCGATCCGTACGCGATGATCGGCACGAAGACCTTCCTCGGTCAGACCGTTGCGACCGTGGATCCGGCGACGGGCGCGGTCAACGACCTGTTCAGCAGCACGCCGCTTGCGGTCGACAGTCAGGCGACCTTTGGCATTGGGTCATCGTATGCATTCGGCAACCTCATGGTGCTCGGCAACTATACGTACACCACCATTAAGGGTTTTGGGCAGTCGTCGCACATGCACGTGGGCGAGGGTGGCGCGTCGTATAACTTCACGCCGGCGCTGATCCTGTACGGCGGGTATCAATACACGGCGTTCGAAGGTCGCAAGTGGAACATGGGTTCGCTCGCACTGCATTACCTCTTGTCCAAGCGTACCGATGTCTATATTTCGGGCGACTACCTGAGGGCATCGAACGGAGTGGATGCGGTGATTGGATATAGCTTCACGCCGTCGACCTCAAATACGCAAAGCGATGTGCGTATTGGCTTGCGTCACTCGTTCTAAAGCGGTTACGCGTAGAACGGCTTAGACGACCGTGAACGGTTCAACCACGGCGGCTTCCGGAAACGGGGCCGTCGCGCGTGGCGAAGCGCGGTCTTGTCGCGGGCTGGAACCAAAGCGCGTGCGATAAGTGCGCGAAAAATGCGATGGCGATTCGAAGCCGCAGGCCACGCAGACTGTGGTGATCGACATGTCGGTTTGCTGCAGCAATTCGCGGGCGCGCGCGAGGCGCAGTCCGAGATAGAAATGCGTTGGCGTATCTTTCAGCGCCGAGCAGAACAGGCGTTCAAGCTGGCGCCGCGTCACGCCAATTTCCTCGGCCAGTGCATCGGGCGAAAGCGGTTCCTCCATGTGTTGTTCCATTACGCCGATTACCTGAATCAGCTTGCGATTATGGATGCCATAGCGCGCCGCGATCTGCATGCGCTGATGGTCGGAGCGTTGCCGGATCCGGCCGAGTACGAACTGTTCGGATACCTGAGCAGCGAGTTCCGCTCCGTGCCGGCGGCCGATCAGATCCAGCATCAGGTCGATCGACGCTGTGCCGCCTGCGCAGGTGATGCGGCGCGCATCGATTTCAAACAGTTCCTGGCTGACCGCCAGCGACGGATAGCGTTCCTGGAACGCCGATGCCGCTTCCCAGTGGAGGGTTACGCGTTCGTGCTGGAGGAGACCGGCTTCGGCCAGTATGAAGCTTCCTGTATCTATGCCACCTAGTGTTGCGCCGGCGCGGTCCATGTTGCGCAGCCAATCGACGAGTTCACGCGTGTAGCGGTTGAGGGGATTGAACCCGGCTACCACGATGACGTTTTTGGCTGACTTGACGTCTGCCAGGGCGCTTTCGGCGTTCAGGGAGATGCCGTTGCTGGCGCAGACGGGGCCACCGTCGATGCTTAGAATATGCCAACGGTATAGATCGCCGCGGAAGCGGTTTGCCACGCGAAGGGGTTCAATCGCCGACATGAAGCCGATGGATGAGAACTCCGGGAGCAGCAGGAAATGAAAGTCTTCGGGCGGTGGCATTGAGGGTGGGCTTTTTTGATCTGACCGGGCACAGTAGCAAGTGGAAAATGCTGGCGCAATGGGGAATGAGCCGGAGGGTTTCGTTCGCACTGTACGGGGTTGGGGGGTGGGGTCCTGCTTTTTGGGGCTTCGCGCGTTCCGTGTTCGTTGATCCTTTTTAGCACTGTTAGCCACTATCCGTGGCGGGACTTCATTTCTTTGTCCAACGGCGACAAAGAAACGAAGCAAAGAAAACGCCTTCCAACCGCTAATTCTTAAGTGTCCCGAGCGTGCACGTACATCTGCTTGGGACTTCAAAAGAACCCTCGACGCCATAACCAACAACACCTGAAACCCTCCCCCTCCGAACCCCTACATCCACACGCTTCGCCACCCGTGTTCTCGGGCAAGCACAGAACTCCACGAAACCAGTTCGGCCAAACACCCCAATTGCGTGCAAGCACGCAATTGGGCGCGCGCTGCGCGCGGCGCCTCCCTGTTTGAGGCTACTCACACTGGTGGCGAAGCGTGTGGGTATCTGTGAACGAAGCGGGAGGGGTTCAGCAATCCGGGGTTTTACGCTGAGCGTTCTTTTGAAGTCCCAAGCAGATGAAACTGCACGCTCGGGACACTTAAGAATTGGCGGTTGGAAGGCGTTTTCTTTGCTTCGTTTCTTTGTCGCCGTTGGACAAAGAAATGAAGTCCCGCCACGGACAGTGGCTAATAGTGCTAAAGAGGACCAACGAACAGCGAACGCGCGCAGGCGCAAAAAGCAGGACCCCACCCACCTCCCCCGTACAGTGCGAACGACTCCCCGGTCGCATATAGTCAAAACCGGGTCGCAACCGGTCGCCTCAGCGGTATTCTGCGGCAGTACCTTAGCCCATGGTCGATCGGGGCCAACCCAAACCCACCCAAGCCAAGCCCAATCCCCTCATCGCTTCCAATCGGAACCCAACCCCATGCCAACTTCCCCGGCCACGAAAAAGCTGCTCGCCTGCCTGTGTTTCGCGCTGACCTCATTCGCCGCATGTGCCCAGAGCAAGGAAGACGCAACCTGCCATACGGTACGTTTCGTCGACATCGGCTGGACCGACATCACCTCGACCACCGCGCTGGCATCAGTCGTATTCCAGGGCCTGGGCTATGACCCGAAAGTCACGGTCGCGTCCGTGCCCATCTCGCTGGCAGGCCTCAAAAGCAAACAAATCGATGTATCGCTCGGATACTGGTGGCCCGTGCAGGAAAAGGTGGTCCAGCCGTTCATCGACTCGAAGGCCATCGACAAACTCGACCCGCCCAATCTTTCCGGCGCGAAAGCCACGCTCGCCGTGCCGAGCTATGAATACGACGCAGGCCTGAAAACATTCCAGGACATCGCGAAACACAAGGACGAACTCGACGGCAAGATCTATGGTATCGAACCGGGCAGCAGCGCAAACGCGCAAATCCAGAAGATGATCGATACCAACAAGTTCGGACTCGGCGGCTTCAAACTCGTCCAATCAAGCGAAGCCGGCATGCTGGTGACCGTCGATCGCGCGGTTCGCGACAAGAAATGGGTCGTATTCGTCGGCTGGGAACCGCATCCCATGAACATCCAGGTCAAGATGAATTATCTGGCCGGCGGCGACGAAGTATTCGGCCCCAACTACGGCGAAGCACGCGTCTACACACTGACAAATCCGGACTTCCTGACGCGTTGCCCGAACGCGGGCAGGCTCGTATCGAACCTGCGATTCACAACCCAACTCGAAAACCAGTTGATGATTCCAGTAATGGCGAAGGAGCGCCCGACCGACGCGGCGAAGGCCTATCTGAAGAAAAATCCGCAAGTGCTCGATGCTTGGCTTGCAGGCGTCAAAACAGTGGACGGCAAGGATGGCTTGCCGGCAGTCAAGCAATATCTTGGCCTTTGAAAGGACGGCGTGACATGAACTACGAAGTAATCGTGACGTGTGCGGTAACGGGCGCGGGTGACACTACCGGCAAACATCCGGCAATCCCGGTCACGCCCAAGCAAATCGCGGAAGCGGCGATCGAGGCGGCGAGAGCGGGCGCGACCGTGGCGCATTGCCATGTCCGCGATCCAGAAACTGGCCGCGGCAGCCGCGATCCGGCGTTGTATCGCGAGGTCGTGGACCGGATCCGGTCATCGGACACGGACGTGATCATTAATCTCACGGCGGGCATGGGCGGCGATCTGGAAATCGGCGGCGGAGAATCGCCGATGCTATTCGGCGCCGCGACCGATCTTGTCGGCGGTTTGACGCGCCTTGCCCATGTGGAAGAGCTGTTGCCGGAAATCTGCACGCTGGATTGCGGCACGCTCAATTTCGGCGATGGCGACACCATTTATGTATCGACGCCCGCACAACTCCGGGCAGGCGCAAAACGTATTCAGGCGCTTGGCGTGAAGCCGGAACTCGAGATCTTCGACACCGGCCATCTCTGGTTCGCCAGGCAAATGCAAAAGGAAGGCTTGCTCGACGATGCCCCGCTGTTTCAGCTTTGCATGGGCATTCCATGGGGCGCGCCGCCGGATGTCGGCACCTTCAAGTCTATGGTCGACAACATGCCGGCAGGCGCGCATTGGGCAGGATTCGGCATTGGCCGCATGCAGATGCCAATGGTCGCTCAAGCCATGCTGCTGGGCGGTCACGTTCGTGTTGGACTGGAAGACAACCTGTATCTGGACCGCGGCGTGCATGCGAGCAACGGGACGCTCGTGCAGCGTGCGGTTGAAATTATCGAGCGTCTGGGCGGCCGTGCGCTGACGCCGGCCGAAGGCCGCAAAAAGCTGAACTTGCCCGCGCGCGGCGAGCGCTTGCTGGAGCGCCGGAAGATCGAACAATTTGCCTGAACGACCGATCAACGCAAAATTGAATAAAACGAAATTACTAAGGAATCCGTTATATGCAAGTCAGGAAGTTTGCTGCATTGGGCGTTGGCGTGATCGGAAGCGGATGGGTATCAAGAGCTTTGGCGCACGGACTGGATGTGATCGCGTGGGACCCAGCGCCGGACGCCGAGGAACAATTGAGGAAGAACGTCGCGAATGCGTGGCCCGCGCTTGAGCGCGTCGGGCTTGCAGAAGGGGCGTCGAAGGAAAGATTGCGGTTCGTCGAAACGGTCGAGGAATGCGTGGCTGACGCGGACTTCATTCAGGAAAGCGCGCCCGAGCGCGAAGACCTGAAGCTGAGTCTTCACGAGCGGGTATCGAAGGCGGCGAAGCCCGAAGCGATCATCTCGTCATCCACTTCGGGCTTGCTGCCAACGGACTTCTACGCCAGCGCGAAGGATCCGTCGCGCTGCATTGTGGGTCATCCATTCAATCCGGTTTATCTGCTGCCGTTGGTCGAGGTCCTGGGCGGCGAGCAGACCTCAGAAGAGACGTTGAAAGCCGCGTCCACGTTCTATGAATCCATCGGCATGAGGCCGTTGCGGGTTCGCAAGGAAGTGCCGGGGTTTATCGCGGACCGGTTGCTTGAGGCGCTTTGGCGCGAGGCGCTGCATCTGGTGAACGAGGGCGTGGCGACGACCGGTGAAATAGACGACGCCATTCGTTTTGGCGCAGGTATCCGCTGGTCGTTCATGGGCACGTTCCTGACCTACACGCTCGCGGGCGGCGAAGCCGGCATGCGTCATTTCATGCAGCAATTCGGCCCGGCGTTAGAATTGCCCTGGACCAAGCTCGTCGCACCCAAGCTCACCGATGAACTCATCGACCGCGTAGTGGAAGGCACGGCGGATCAGCAAGGCTCGCATTCGATCAAGCAACTGGAACGTTATCGCGACGACTGTATTACGAGCGTGCTGACGGCAATAGCCGAAGCAAAATCGCGCCACGGCATCACGAACTGAATACGCCAATGCCAACGATCATCTATCGCGACACGGTAAAGCCCGAGTGGGTCGACTACAACGGGCACTTGCGTGACGCGTTCTACATGCTGATCTTCAGCTTCGCCACCGACGCATTCATGGACCGCATCGGGCTCGACGAGGCGGGGCGCGCGTCGCGCAAGCGCTCGCTGTTCACGCTCGAGGCACACATCAATTATCTGCACGAGACCAAGGAGGGCGCGGCGGTTCGCGTGGAAGCATCGGTGCTTGCGTTCGATGCCAAGCGCGTTCACCTCTACATGGAGATGTACGAGGGCGACGGCGCGGAGCCCATTGCGGCGAGCGAGCAAATGCTTCTTCACGTCGACATGACCGGCGGCGCAAAATCGGCTGTCTTCGATACGGACATTGCCGGCCGCATTGAAGCACTGCAAGCCGGGTCGATCACAAAGCCGCGTTACGCAGGGCGCGTGATCGGCTTGCCCTCGGGATCGCGCGCTTCCGCCACGGCACGTCCCGCCTGAGCGCGCCACGTCCGCAACAACAGCGCGTTCGTCACCACGCTCACGCTCGAGAACGCCATCGCCGCGCCGGCAAGCATGGGATTGAGCAGGCCGAACGCCGCGAGCGGAATGCCGATCAGGTTGTAGACGAACGCCCAGAACAGGTTCTGCTGGATCTTGCGATACGTGCGCCGCGCAATGTCGATGGCGTCGGCCACGAGCACCGGGTCGCTGCGCATCAGCGTAATGCCAGCCGCTTCCATGGCGACGTCCGTGCCGGTTGCCATTGCAATGCCGATATCGGCGGCGGCGAGCGCGGGCGCGTCGTTGATGCCGTCGCCGGCCATCGCGACCGCGCCCGTTGCACGCGCTTTCAGTTCCGTGATCACGCGCGCCTTGTCGGCGGGAAGCATGTGCGCGTGGACGGCATCCGGCGTCATGCCAAGCGAGTGTGCAACGCTTGCCGCGCTGCCCGCGTTGTCGCCGGTGAGCAGGACGCTCTGGATGCCCATTGTGTTCAACCGGGCGATAGCCTGACGCGCGCCGGCTTTCAGCGAATCGCCGAACGCAAGCAGCGCGAGGACGCGGGCCGGGACATCCGGCGAAGCGCCCAGATCCACTAGCCACGACACCGTGTTGCCGAGTTTTTCGAGTTCTTCCGACCGCGTGGCGAGCGCATCCGGCGCGGCAAGCTGCAATTCCTCCAGCCAGCGCGCGCTCGCAATAGCCAGCCGGCGCTCATTCAGGCCTCCACCCACGTGCGCCTCCACGCCGCGTCCCGCGACCGCTTTCGCATTGCTTGCGCCAACGGGTTGAATCGACTCTGCGTCGGCGGCGGCCACCACCGCGCGCGCCAGCGGGTGATCGCTCAAGCGCTGTACGGCCGCGGCCAATCCCAGGGCTTCCTTCCTGTCCACGCCGTCGGCCGCGTCGAATTCGGTCATCGAAGGCTTGCCGACGGTCAGCGTGCCGGTTTTATCGAAGGCGACAATCCTGATCCGATGCGCCATTTCCAGCGCCTGCGGATCCTTGATCAGCACGCCATGGCGCGCTGCCACGCCGGTTCCGGCCATGATCGCGGCGGGCGTCGCCAGACCGAGCGCGCACGGACAGGCAATCACAAGCACCGCGACCGCGTTCAGCACGGCCGTTTCAGCGCCCGCGCCCACAGCCAGCCAGCCGATCAGCGTCACGAGCGCAATCACCAGAATGACCGGCACGAAGATCGCCGATACCCGGTCGACCAGCCGCTGTATGGGCGCTTTCTCTGCTTGCGCCGATTCCACCAGCCGGATGATCCGCGCAAGCGTGGTTTCCGCGCCGGTCGCGGTCGTTTCGACGGCAATCGCGCCTTCGCCGTTGATCGATCCTGCCGTGACGCGCGCGCCGGTTTCCTTCGCGACCGGCAAGCTTTCGCCCGTAATCAGCGACTCGTCCACATGCGTGCGGCCTTCGCGGATCACGCCGTCCACCGGCATCCGTTCGCCGGGCCGGACGATCGCCATGTCGCCATGACGCACTTCGGCCAGCGCGACCTCGCGTTCCTGGCCCGTCACGGCATCGCGAATACGCGCGCGCTCCGGGCGCAGCGCGTCGAGGGCGCGGATGGCATCGGTCGTTTGCCGTTTCGCGCGCGCCTCCAGCCATTTGCCGAAACGCACGAGCGTGATCACGACCGCCGCGGCCTCGAAATAGAGATGCGCCGTTTCGCCGGGATGCGCGAACAGTTCGTACACGCTCAAACCCCACGCCGCCGACGTGCCCAGCGCGACGAGCAAATCCATGTTGCCTTCGCCGGAACGGACCGCCTTGAAACCGCCGACATAAAACCGCGCGCCGAGCACGAACTGGACGATGCTCGCGAGCGCCAGCGATATCCACACGCCAAGATGCAGGTCGATCCCGAGCATCGGCAGGACGAGCGGCAACGTCAGCAGCGCCGAGACGACCACTGCGGCAAGTTCGCCGCTATGGGCGGGCGCGGCGGCCGGGGCTGCTTCCGGCTCGATAAACGTGGCTTCATAGCCCGCCTTCGTGACAGCGGCAAGAAGCTGGTCGCGAGAAACGGAGGGTTCAGCGCGGACCGTGGCTTTTTCGGTGGCGAGATTCACGGATACCTGTTCCACGCCCGGCACCTTGGCGAGCGCCTTTTCGACGCGCCGCACGCACGACGCGCACGTCATTCCGCCAATGGCGAATTCCGCGGTATTCAATGCGGTATCCGATACAGCGCCAACGTTTTGACCTGGACTAGCAGACATAAAGACTTCCCGTTCCAATAGACTTACCGTTCCAATGCTGGCCGCAAATTTCAGCCGATGAAACCAGTATCGACATTCCAATGATTGGAAGGTCAAGGTGTATTTTCAAGAGAGTTTGCCCGTCATTGCCGCAGCACGTGCATAAAAAACCTGCACTATATGGGGCGATCGCGCGCTGCGGACTTATCGGCGGTTCTAAAGTGAGGCGGTTGAAAACCATGTTTCGAATTTGCCAAAAAGCCGCAGTTTTTTATAAACATCAGACTTATTTTCGAGCATTGTCACGCGCTTCTTGCCTAAGCTCATTGGATAAGATAAAACGCGTTTTCAAGATAGCTTGAGCCTTGGCGTGCGGACCCGCAGGACGTGATTCCAGGACCAGCCGGCGTGCGCGCCGAACGAAGTAAAAAAGCCTAAATAGACCTAATTCGAATGAAAAATAACCGACGCTGGGCAGTTCCGTTGTTTCCGTTGCATGGGGCACGTTGGATGGTCGCCGGTTTGTGCAGCCTGGCGATCCTGGGCGGGTGCGCAACACAGGCGCCCGTGGCTGCGAGCGGGGATGGCTGGCGCAAGGACCAGATCGCCGACGCTTACGTATTTGGTTATCCGCTGGTCGCGTCCGATCTGGCGCGTGAAAAAGCCACGGGCGGAGATGCATCGAAGCCCGGACAAGCGCCGGTGAACACCTTGCGGCACGTCACCGCGTTGCCGCCGGTCGGTGCAGCGGGGCGGCCCAGCGTGGATACGCTGGAATCGACTGCCTGGCTGGATGTATCGAGTGGACCGGTGCTGGTTTCCTTGCCTGCGTTGCCGTCCATGCAATCCGCGGGTTCTGGCCAATTGCGCGGCCGCTATTTCGATGCACGCGCCTTCGATGCCTGGACCAACGTGATCTATTCGAGCGTCGACGCCACGTCCGACACGTCCGTGCCGCCCGCGGCCAGACCGCATGGCAAGGCCGCACGCGCTGCACGCGCCGCGGCCGAACGCACGAGCGAACTCGTTTTCGTCCCGAAAGGCTATACCGGCGCGCTGCCTGAAGGCGTCACGCGCGTGGAAACGCCGACGCGTTACGTGTGGTTATCGATTCGGGTGCGGGTGAACGGTCAGCGCGACGTGCGCGAGGCTCGCAAGCTGCAGACCGCCATGCGCATAGACGCGCCTCCCGCCGATAAAACCAGCCCCGCCACCGCCGGGAGCGCGTGGCCAAACGTGACGGCCAACACGCCGAGCGTGGTTCCGAGCGGCGACAAGGCCGATTTGCTGGATGCCACCGCTTTCTTCAGTCGTTTAGCCAAGGCAATGGAAGACAATCCCCCTGCTCCCGACGACCCGCACGCCGTGAGCCTGCTGGCGCAACTGGGCGTGAAAGCGGGCGAGCCGGTGCAGTTTCGCGCATCGGATTCGGCGTTGCTCGCGGCCGGTCTCGCCGACGGCCGCGCGCGCGTGGACACGGTGCCCTCCAACGCGCTGAGCCGCAACGGCTGGGTGTGGTTCGGCGACGCCGTCGGCCATTACGACACCGATTACACCTTGCGGGCGTTCCTCACCAAACGTCAGCCGGGCACGGGCACGAAAGACGGCGAAGTGAAGCCCGTCGCGGTTTCGGACAGCGACGACCACACGCTCAACGGCGCGAACACCTACGTGCTGCATTTCGCGCCGAACCAGTTGCCGCCGGTGCGCGGTTTCTGGACCTTGACCGCGTACACGGCGGACGGCGCGCTGATCGACGACAAGGCCCTGCGCCTTTCGCTAAGCGACCGCGACCGCCTGAAGAAGAATCGCGATGGCTCGACCGATGTGATCGTTTCGGCGAGTTCGCCCGGCAAGGCGCGTGCGTCGAACTGGCTGCCCGCGCCCGATGGCGACTTCCAGTTGATGCTGCGTCTCTATGCACCGAAACCCGAGGCGACTTCGGGAGCGTGGGCGCCCCCGGCGATCGTTCGACAGTAAGGAATTGCGGTTTGCTTGCGTGGGAGAAATCTCACCGCGCGGCAAACCGTAGCTACCCTCGCGGATTCAATTTGACGCTTTCGCGTCGTATACTCGGGCCTTCCGTTTCCCCAGGTCACGCGCGGTGTTCCAGCGCATGACCGCGCTGTGAGGCCCGCATGGCAAGCCTGAACAAGACTTCCCTGACATCCGCCGGCCGTGGCCTGATCGATCGAGCAAACGCGGTAGCCCAGTCGCGCCGCACCCGCCGAATCACGATCGGCCTCGTGATTGCTGTCATCGTGATCGGGTTGCTGGGTTTTTTCGCGGCTCCGCCGCTCATTCGTCACATTGCCGAGCAGCAAATTTCCACCCAGCTAGGCCGTCCGGCCAGCATTGGCCGTATCGCGCTCAATCCCTATACGCTCAGCCTCGAAGCCGACCGCGTGCACATTGGCGAGGCGAAGGGCAATATCGCGGCTAATGCTCAATCCGGCGATTTCATCGATATTGAACGGCTGGTCGTGCTGCCTTCGTGGTCGTCGCTGTTCCGGCTCGCGCCGGTGATCAACGAACTCAAGATCGATTCGCCGCGCTTTCATATCGTCCGATTCGATGCGCAGCGTTTCAATTTCTCGGATCTCATCGAGAAGTTTTCGAAACCGTCCGCTACGCCTTCCGACAAACCCGCGCGTTTTTCGGTATCGAATATCCGGATCGCGAACGGGCGCATCGATTTCGATGACCGGATGCTCAAAACGCAGCACGTGATCGATCAGTGGTCGGTCGGGATTCCGTTCATTGCAAACCTTCCGTCCACAACCGAGTTGTTCGTGACGCCGTCGCTGCAGGCGCGCATCGACGGCTCGCCGTTGTCCATCAAAGGTCGCACGAAGCCGTTCGCCGAGTCCCGCGAATCGGAGATCGCGCTGCAGCTCGACGGCCTTGACGTGCCGAAAATGCTCTCGTACGCGCCGGCTTCGCTGCCGGTCGCGGTGAAAGGCGGCCGGCTTTCGACCGATCTCGACGTGAGCTTTTCACTCAATGGCAATGCGCCCGTTGTGCGCATCAAGGGCACGGCCGACCTCGCGGATATTGCCGTGACGGACAAGGAGAATGCGCCGCTGTTCGCCGCGCAGTCTTTGCATGTGAACGCGTTGAATCTGGAGCCGCTGCGCAATGTTTATCAATTGTCGGAGCTAAAATTAGCTCAACCGGATGTAAAGCTTTCCCGCGATAAAGCCGGCGCCTTCAACTTCCAGAAACTGAGCGGCCAACCTGCTGCCAATCCCCCGGCCGCCGAAACCAAGGCCGCAGCAGAAACGCGACCACTCGATATATCGATCAAGCATGTTGCGATCGACCAGGGCCAGATCGCCTTCGACGACAGCCTGATGGCGCAACCTGCTCAACTCGGCCTCAAGGCGCTGGATATAACGCTCGATGATTTCTCGACACTCGGCAAACCTCCAGCGCGCTATACGCTGAAAACCGCGCTGGATCACGGCGGAACGCTCGCGGCATCGGGCGGATTCACCCTGGCCGGCAAGAACGCCGACGCCAAATTCGCGCTCAACGACTTGCCGCTTCCGCCGCTGCAACCCTACATGGCGAATGCGGTGGCCGCGCGGGTGTCGGACGGCGCGCTCAGCGCCAGTTTGCCGCTCCAGGTGGACTGGTCGAAGCCCGAACTTGCGCTCCAGGTTGGCGCTGGCGACGTCTCGCTCAAGTCGCTCAAACTCGTTCCAACTGTCAATACAGCGCCGGTTGCCTTGGCTTCCGCGCAAGCGAAGATCACGAAAATCGATGTCGCCGCGCGCACCGCCGCTCTGGAAAGCGTGACGCTGAACGGTCTTTCCGTCGATGCAAAACGCCTGAAAGACGGCAGCATCGATCTGGCGGCGCTCGCCGGTCCCCATGAAACCGCGCCCGAAGCGAGCGCGACGCGCAAGGTCGAAAAGGCCAACGCGGCCGGCCCGGCGTGGCGTTACCAGATCGCCCAGGTGTCGCTCAATGACAGTACCGCCGATTTCACGGACGAAACCACGCCGCGCCCGGTGAAGCTTCATATCGCGCCGCTTCAGGTCAGCGTGAAGCAGGTCACCGACGACCTCACGAAGCCACTCGCCGTGGACGGCAAGCTGACCATGAACGGCAAGGGCGCGCTTGCGACGGCGGGCACGTTGACAATCAAGCCGCTGAGCCTCGCGCTGCATCTGGATGCAAGCCAACTGGATGCATCGGCGTTCGAGCCGTATTTTGGCGGCGCGTTGAACGCCTCGCTGTCGAGCGCGCTGCTGAGCGCGAACGGCGACGCGTCGTTCTCCGGCGCGGGACGCACGCTCAAGGCTGGCTACAAGGGTGACGTATCGTTGTCGAACGTGCGCTTGATCGACCGGGTGAGTTCCCAGCCGCTTGCCGGATGGAAGCTGCTCGGCCTGACGAAGCTGAACGCGCGCTACGACGAGAAGGGCGCCGACGTGGAAGCCGCGCGCGTCACATTCGCCAACTTTTACGGCCGCGTGCTGCTCGACGCGCAAGGCAAGCTGAATCTGCGCGATGTGGTGGCGAAGGACAAGACGCCCGCCGAGCCCGCGCAAGCAGCCTCGGCGCCGGTTGTGCCCAATACAGCATCGACGTCTCCCATGCCCAATTTGCGGTTCGGCCAGCTCGTGCTGCAAAACGGCCGCGTGACCTACACCGACAACTTCATTAAGCCGAATTTCACCGCGAATCTGGTCGCGATCACGGGCACCATCGGCGCATTCGGCACGCATTCGAACGTGTCCGCGCCGGTCGACGTCGCCGCGAAACTCAACGCCAACGGGCCGGTATCGATCAAGGGCGAGGTCAATCCGCTGATCGCGAAACCGTCGCTGGATCTGACCGCGAGCGCGCACGACGTGGAATTGCCCAACATCTCACCGTATTCCACGAAATACGCCGGATATCCGATCACCAAAGGTAAGCTCAACGTGGACCTGCACTACCAGCTTGCCGACGACAAACTCTCGGCGAACAACCATCTTTTCATCGATCAGCTCACGTTCGGCGATCATGTCGACAACACCACCGCAACCAAATTGCCGGTGCGCCTGGCGGTGTCGCTGCTCAAGAATTCGCGCGGCGAAATTGATGTGAACATCCCGATTTCCGGCTCGCTGTCGAATCCGGAATTCTCGGTCGGCGCGCTGGTGTGGACGGCTATCGTCAACCTGCTCGAGCGCGCGGTGACCGCGCCGTTCTCGCTGCTCGCGAATGCGTTCGGCGGCGGCAAGGGCGCCGAGGAACTCGGTTACGTTGAATTCGATCCGGGTTCGTCCACGCTCAGCGACGCCGCAAAGCAGAAGCTCGACACGATCGCAAAGGCACTGGCGGACAAACCGTCCGTCAAGATGGATTTGTCGGCGCGGGTCGATCCGGCCGTCGATGAACCCGGCCTGCGCGCGGCGTACGTCGACCGCCAGGTTCGCCTCGCGAAAATGAAGGATTCCAGCGACGACAACCCGAACATCAGCCCGTCGACCGTTTCTCTTTCCACCGACGAATACACGAAGTTCCTGACAAAAGCGTACAAGGAGGCCGACTTCAAGAAGCCGCGCAACATGATCGGCCTGACGAAGACTTTGCCCGATGCCGACATGAAAGCGGCACTGGCGGCAAACGCGCCGATTGACGATGGCGCGCTTGGCGCGCTGGCGCAAAAACGGGCGTCGGTGGTGAAGGCATACTTCGATGGGAAAATCGACAGCAAGCGGATTTTCATCGTGTCGCCGCATATGAACGCCGACGGCATCAAGGATAAAGGCGCGCCCACACGCGTGGATTTCGGCCTGCAATGACGGTGTTTATGAAGCGCCCGGAGAAGCGCGATTATTTAGGCGTGCGCTGAAAATCCGGCGCTGTCATATGGCATAGGGCGAAGCGCACCGTTCATGGCATTTTCGTCAATCCGCGCTACACTCATCTCATTAATGCAGCGGCGCCGGACGACGCGCGAGCCACCATGGAAATTGTTCCTGTTTTCGTCCCGCGCTCCGTTTCAGGGCCGTGAATAATGCCGTTTATCGCTCCCATTTCGCGCGCGAGAAGTGATTAAAAAGCGCGCACCGGGCGGCGTCCGGCGAGTTGGCAATTCCCACCGAATTCAGCGCTGCACAACCCGCGGGAGAATCCCATGCTGTTGCATGAACTGGCTGACCGGTATGGTCCGGCCATCGTCTTTTTCAACGTGATGGGCGCGGCGCTCGGCCTGCCCGTGCCCGCCATGCCCACGCTGATCGTGGTCGGCGCGTCCGTTGCCATGATGGGCGCGAACGGCCAGGCATTGCTCCCGCACCTCGCGTTGATGCTCGGCATTGCCGTGCTTGGCGGCGTGCTGGGTGATCTCGTCTGGTTCCTGGGCGGGCGGCGTTATGGCGACCGGACGCTCAAGACCATCTGCAAGTTGTCGCTCTCGCGCGATACGTGCGTGAAGAAGACCGAACGTTTCTTCGGCCAATGGGGCGTGCGCGTGTTGCTGGTCGCGAAGTTCATTCCGGGTTTGTCGCTGGTTTCCGTGCCGCTTGCGGGCGCCATGGGCGTGCGCACGCGCTCGTTCGTCGCGCATGACGGCGTGGGCGTGGCGCTCTGGGCGGCGGTTGGCCTGCTGGTCGGCGTGGCGTTCGCGGCGCAACTCGACATGGTCTTCGCGATGATCGCGCAACTTGGGCGGCAGGCGTTGATCGTGGTCGCGATCGCGCTGGCCGGGTACGTGGCGTATCGCTACTGGCGCCGGAAGATGCTGATGAAGACGCTGGAAACCGCGCGCATCACAGTCGATGAACTCTATGCGCTGATGGAAAATGAACCGCTGCCGGCCATCTTCGATATCCGCTCGTCGGAAAAACGCGTGCTCGATCCGTTTGTGATTCCCGGTTCCGTTTTCGCCGACGAACGCGAGTTGCAGAAGATTGTCGAGAGTTATCAGCCTGATCAGAAGATCGTTATTTATTGCTCGTGTCCGAATGAAGTATCGGCGGCGTGGATGGCCAAGTCGCTGCGCAACGCCGGCTTCAAGGACGTGGTGCCGCTGACCGGCGGCCTGGACGCGTGGCGTCTCGCCGGCCTCGAACTCAAGCCGCTCACGGACTTCGGCGGCGCGCGCGAGGATCTGGGCGAAATGGCCGCCATGTGTCCGTGGCCCGCCAAAGCGCCGGCCGCCGGCAAGGGCGCGCTGCATGACGCCGTCTATCTTCACGGAGACCGGCACGCATGAGTACAGTCCACGAAGGCACGCACGAAGGATCGGATCACGGCCGTTCGGAATGGCGGGAGAGCGCAACGCCCACGCAGGAAAACCTCAACACGATCACCAGTGACACGGGCAGCGCTTCTCAATCGGAAGCGGCCGTCGACGCGCCGTTTTCCCCGCTTCAAAGCCGCCGTCACCAGATGTACCCGCATCTCACCGCCGATGAAATCGATCGCATGCGCGGCTTCGGCGTGATCAGGCACTTCCGCGCTGGCGAACTGATGTTCGAAGTCGGTGCGCCCGGTCCGGGCATGTTTGTCCTGCTTGATGGCCGCGTGAGGATCACGCGGCGCGACGGCCTCGGCCATGTGCATCTGGTGGTCGAGTCCGAACCCGGGCAATTCCTGGCGGAAGTCGCGCAGTTATCCGGGAAACCCGCTTTGGTCGATGGCCACGCAATCGACGACGTGAAAGCCATCCTGATCGCGCCCGACCGGCTGCGCGCGCTGCTCGTGGCCGAAGCGGACCTGGGCGAGCGGATCATGCGCTCGCTGATCCTGCGCCGCGTGGGGTTGATCGAGAAAGGCAGCGGGCCGATCCTCGTGGGTCAGTCGGACGACGGGCGGCTGGTATCGCTGCAAGGTTTTTTGGGGCGCAACGGTTATCCGCATACCGTGATCGATGCCTGCACCGACCCCGAAGCCATTGCGCTGCTGGAACGGATATCGACGTCGAAGGCGGATTTCCCGCTGGTCATTTGTCCCGATGGCACCGTCATGCGCGCGCCCGACGAAAACCAGCTTGCGTCGCAACTGGGCTGGCTGCCGGAATTCGATCCGGCGCATATCTACGACGTTGCTGTCGTCGGCGCGGGACCGGCCGGATTGGCGACCGCCGTGTATGCGGCTTCCGAGGGGTTGTCTGTGGCGGTGTTCGATTGCCGCGCGCCGGGCGGGCAGGCGGGCGCGAGTTCGCGTATCGAAAATTATCTGGGGTTTCCGACCGGTATTTCCGGTCAGGCGCTGGCCGGGCGCGCGTTCGTGCAGGCGCAGAAGTTCGGCGCGCACATCGCCATTCCGACCGAGATCAAGGCGCTGCATTGCGATTGCACGCCTATCCAGATCGAATTGATGAACGGCACGCGTGTCACGGCGCATACGGTCGTGATCGCGACGGGCGCGGCGTATCGGCGGCCGAACATTGAAGGGCTCGAAAAGTTCGAAGGGCGCGGCACCTATTATTGGGCGTCGCCGGTCGAGGCCAAGCTTTGCAAGGGCTCGGAAGTCGTGCTGGTCGGCGGCGGAAATTCGGCGGGGCAAGCGGTCGTTTATCTTGCATCGCACGCGGCGCGCGTGCATGTGCTGATCCGCGGGCCGGGGCTCGAATCGAGCATGTCGAGGTATCTGATCGACCGGATCGCCGCGTTGCCGAACGTCACCGTGCATACCCGCACGCAAATCGAATCGCTCGAAGGCGATGGCCGCTCGCTCGCCGCCGTGCATTGCAAGACGGCCGACGGTCCGCTCAAGCTGGAGGCGCGGCATCTGTTCCTGTTCACCGGCGCCGATCCCAACACCGCCTGGCTGACCGGATGCAACGTGCGCACGGACAGCAAGGGTTTCGTGCTCACGGGCCCGGAAGCGAATGAGGGCTATACGGATGGCGCGACCGCGCTCGAGACGAGCGTGCCGGGCGTATTCGCCATTGGCGATGTGCGATCGGCATCGACCAAGCGCGTGGCTGCCGCCGTGGGCGAAGGCGCGGCGGTTGTTTCGCAGATACACGGCTTGCTGGCCTCGCGGCAGGAACTGGCGTTGAACGCTGGCGCGGTGCAATAGCAGTCAGCGCGGCCTGGGCCCGAACTGCAGCGTGAACTCGATCCACCCGTCGTCCGAGCAACTCGCCGACGCCGAGCCGCCGTGCAGCCGCATGATCGCCTGCACGATTGCGAGTCCAAGGCCGCTTGATTCGGTGAACTCGCTTCGTGCTGCATCGGCGCGATAAAACCGGTCGAAGAGCCGCGCGAGTTCTTCCGGCGAAACGCGCTTTCCCTGATTGCCTATCACGATCCGCGCACCGTGCGCGTCTTCGCTGCCGGTCAGCCGGATTGTCGTGCCCGGCTCCGCGTATCGAACCGCGTTCACCACCACGTTGCTGATCGCGCGCCGCGACATGATCTCGTTCACGAACATCTCGCCTTCGGCCTGGACGTCGAAGCTGAGATTGCGTTCGTCGGCGAGACCTTCGAAGTAGGTCGCAATGGTTTCGAGCTGCTCGCGCGTATTCAACGTCGTGCGCTCCATTTCCTGGCGTTCGTGATCCGCTTGCGCGAGAAACAGGATGTTCTGCGCGATGCGTCCCAACCGCTCCAGTTCCTCCAGATTCGATTCCAGCACGCTCTTGTATTCGCTCTCGCTGCGCGTGTGGGCGAGCGTGACCTGCGTTTGCCCGATCAATACGCCGATAGGCGTGCGCACTTCATGCGCGAGATCGGCCGAGAATTGCAGCAGCCGTTCGTAGCCGGTGGACAGGCGGTCAAGCATCGCGTTGAACGATATAGCCAGGCTGTGCAATTCGGCCGGCGTATTCTCGACGTCGAGCCGTGCCGAAAGCGTGTTGGGCGTGATTTCGGCGGCTTTGTCGGCCATCTTGCGCAAGGGCGTGAGACCCCGGCTCGATACCCACCACGCCAGCAACGCCGTGACCAGAACCGCGATCGCCACATTGATCCACACGCGCACGAGATACGTCGACAAAACCCGCGCTTCCTGCGTCATCACGTGCGCTGCGATGATCTCGACCACTTCGCCGCTATCGCCCACTTGCGCCTGCGCCGCGACCCAGCGCATGCGCACGCCGTCCGAGCGCGTGCCTTCATAGAGCGCATCCAGGTTCACCGCGCGTTGCACGGGCACCGGAACCAGCGGCGGCAACGGCATGTTCTCGGGGTTCACATTGATGAATGGCGGCACGCCCGGACGTCGAAAGATGATGACGTCCTGCCGGTCGCCGAGCATGGTTTCGAAGAGCTTGGGCCGCGCCTCGATTTCCTGGATCGTATAGAGGTCGTGCAGCAACGAACGAAAATGTTCCACACGTGCGATCAACTGATAGTCCGCGCGCGTGGACAAGGTGAGGCTGGTTGCGTGATAAAGCGATCCGCCGACCATGCTGACCACCACGCACACAATCAACGCAAACAGGATCGTGATGCGGACAACAATCGAGCGCGAGCGCCAGCGCACTGGTTTCAATGCGCATCTCCGGTCGCGCCGAACGAGTAGCCAATGCTGCGCACCGTGTGGATGAGCTTGATATCGAAGGGTTGATCGAGCTTCGCGCGCAGGCGCTTGATGGCGACATCGACCACGTTGGTATCGCTGTCGAAATTCATGTCCCACACTTCCGACGCAATCAGTGTGCGCGACAATGCTTCGCCTTGCCGTTTGCAGAAAAGATGCAGCAGCGCGAATTCCTTGTTCGTCAGCGCGATGTCCGTGCCCTGACGCGTCACCCTGCGGCGCAATACATCCACATGAAGATCCGCGACCTGGAACACATCCGATTCGCGTATCACGCCGCGGCGCAGCAATGTGCGAATGCGCAGTACGAGTTCGGTGAAAGAAAACGGCTTCACGAGATAATCGTCTGCGCCGAGTTCCAGTCCGTGGATGCGGTCGCTGACGTGATCGCGCGCCGTCAGGAAGATGACGGGCAAATCACGCTTGGCCCGCAGCGCCTGCATGAT
Organism: Caballeronia sordidicola; assembly: GCF_001544455.2. GTDB lineage: Bacteria > Pseudomonadota > Gammaproteobacteria > Burkholderiales > Burkholderiaceae > Caballeronia > Caballeronia sordidicola. Next base: position 8,980 of record NZ_FCOC02000003.1, on the reverse strand, counting down.
CTGCCAGCCGTCGAGGCCGGGCAGCATCACGTCGAGCACGATCAACTCGTAAGGATGCGCCAACGCCTGATGCAGGCCATCAGCGCCGTTACGAACCAGGTCGACCTGATACCCGGACTCTGTCAGCCCCTTCTTCAGGTAGTCGCCGGTCTTGCGGTCGTCTTCTATAACGAGAATGGTCATGCCGCGGTGCGTTGCGTTTGGGGTTGCGCTTGGGGTTGCATTTTGGGTGACAAAGAACCTTATTCTAACTACCCGCCTTACGCCCGCCGGAAAGATGACAAAAAAGTCATTAACGTGTCATGCGTTCATCAGTGTGTGGTCGTTAAGATGCAATCAAGCAGCATTCATAGCGTTGCACAACTATTTCGATGAGGCGAATTTGGCTCAACCTTCGACTCACTCCATGACACCGGTCGCGCCCCCGCGCGCCGTGCAACCCGGCTGGGTTCGCATCACACACTGGATCAACGCGCTTGCGGTCGTAGTCATGGTCACGAGCGGCTGGCAGGTCTATAACGCTTCTCCTATTTTTCCCGCGCTTGTTTTCCCGGCAAGCATCACGTTGGGCGGGTGGCTCGGCGGCGCGCTGCTCTGGCATTTCGCGGCCATGTGGGTGCTGGTTGCCAACTTCCTGATCTACGTCGCCATGAACATTGTGTCGGGACGATTTCGCCGCAAGCTGTTTCCGCTCAGCGTGAAAAGTCTGATTGGCGATCTGCGCGCGGCGATCACCGGCAAGCTCAAGCACGACGATCTGTCGCACTACAACGCTGTGCAGAAGGCGGCTTATCTTGCGGTCATCCTGGACATTGTGGTCGTGATCCTGTCGGGACTTGCGATCTGGAAGTCGGTGCAGTTTCCATTGTTGCGTGACTTGATGGGCGGTTACGACAATGCGCGCGTTGTCCATTTCTTCGCGATGAGTTTCCTTGTTGCGTTCTTCGTGCTACACGTGGTGATGGTCGCGCTCGTTCCACGCTCGTTGTTGCTGATGATCCGGGGCCGCTGAACCATGTTGAACCGAAAGAGCGAACTGATAGCCAAACATCTCGATGTCGACAACATTCTCAAGGACGCACGCAACGAGTTGAAGGCGCCCGCGCGGCGTCTGTTCGGCAAGCGCATCTTGTCGCTGGGTGGCTTGATGCTGCTGTCGGGCTGCAATATCTCCGACGATAAATCCGTCAACACCGTGCTGCGCACCATGTCGCGTTTCAACGACGACGCGCAGGCGTTCCTCTTCGACCCGAACAAGCTTGCGCCCACCTATCCCGAGTCGATGATCACGCGGCCGTTCCCGTTCAACGCGTTCTACGACATAGACGATGTCCCCATGGTCGACGCCGCGACCTACAAGCTGCCCATTGGCGGTCTGGTGAAAGGCAAGAACGTTTGGACTCTTGAGGAATTGCGCGCGCTGCCGCAGGAAAGCCAGGTTACGCGGCACATATGCATTGAAGGCTGGAGCGCGATTGGCAAGTGGGGCGGCGTGCGTTTCGCCGATTTCCTCAAGCGTTCGGGTGCGGACACCACTGCCAAATACGTGGCGTTCCATTGCGCGGATAACTATTCCACCAGCATCGACATGCCGACTGCGCTGCACGCGCAGACGCTCCTGACGCTGACGTACGACGGTCAGGTCCTGCCGCCGAAATACGGCTTTCCGATGAAGCTGCGCATGCCCACGAAGCTGGGTTACAAGAATCCGAAGCACATTGTCGCGATCACCGTGACGAACGAATATCCCGGTGGTTACTGGGAGAACCAGGGCTATAACTGGTTCGGCGGGGCTTAAGCTTTTTCATCAATCACTATTGGAGTCTCCATGTCATCTGCGTCAATCCGCATGAAACTGGGTGTATCGATTGCAGCGCTCGCATTTGCAGGTGTTGCGCTGGCTCAGGCACCGGCTGCGAAGCCCGCGCGCATTCGTGGCGATATCGTTTCGATTTCCGGCGATACGCTGACCGTGCATCGTCGCAGCGGCGATACCGTGACCATCGACATGAAGCAGGACACGCCCGTGACGGCCGTGAAGAACATCAAGCTCGGGGATATCAAGGCGGGATCGTTTATTGGCACGGCAGCTACCACGGGCACCGATGGAAAGATGACGGCGACCGAAGTGCTGGTATTCCCGGAAGCGGCGCGCGGAACCGGCGAGGGACATTACGCGTGGGACCTTTCGCCGAATAGCACGATGACCAACGCCAATGTGGATCAGGTTGTGACCGGGACCAGCGGCCGGGATTTGAAGCTTTCTTATAAAGGCGGCTCGAATACCGTGACGGTGCCGGAAGGCGTGCCTGTGGTTACGTTTGCGCCGGCTACGCGCGCGGATCTGATTGCCGGGAAGAAGGTGTTTATTGTGGCTAGTCCCGTTAAGGGCACGGAATATGCCGCTTCGCGCGTCGTGGTCGAGAAGGATGGCGTTGCGCCGCCGATGTGAGATTTTTGGCGTAGGCGTGTGAAACACAAAGCCGACCGGGGGTCGGCTTTTTTATTTTCAAAACCCCCGTTCGAAAATGGTTGATGATGGTCTTCCGTCAATGGTCGCCCTTTCCCTCCACCGTGGTCACCAAATCCCCGAAATCCGTCACCAGCAAATTCAGTACAAACGACAGCACGGTATTTTTCTCCATCGACGCATTCGCTTGATCCGCCACCTGCCTTAGCCTCTCAAACGCCGCTCTTGCCGCTTTCACATTTTCATCCTGCCACCGTTTATCGGCGTCGAGCGTAGCTGCCAAGGCCTTCGCCAACGCATCAATCGCATCGGCCGTCTCTCCCAACGCTTCCCGCGTGATTACCGTCAATCGTCCCGCCAATCCCGTATCCCCCGCAAACGCCTGCCCTAAAAACAGCGCATCGCGATGCAACCGCGTGAGCATTGGCACCACCTTGTCGATCACGTTCTCGCGCGACCTCTTGACCGGCACGAGTATGTGCTCCCGCCCAGCTTCGGTAATCGCATCGTCAAGCGCCTGCTCAGCCGCCGCCGATCTTCGATGCAACCCTTCCGCCGTCCGCGCATCGCCGGGTTTGCGCAAATAAAGCGCGATCAGTTCGCCCAGCGCCCGCACGATTTCTCCCGCGCGATCGTGCGCGGCGTTGATCGCCCGGTTCGGCATCAGGAACGCGACAACCAGCGCCGCGCCCGCGCCAATCAAAATCTCCAGCACGCGATCGATAGGCCTCTCAAACGGCGACCCGGTTCCCGTCGCCGGAATCAGTACCACGATCACGAGCGTGACGCACGCAAGCCGCAAAGTCGGACGCCATGCCGCAAGCGCCGCGAGCGGCACGAGTCCAATAGCAAACACCGCGAGTGGCGCTGCTCCACGAACGACGGCGAGCAAACCAAGCACGCCGAGCGTCGCGCCGATCACCGCACCGATAATCTGATCGCGTCCCGTGATCAGCGCCTGGTTAAGACTCGGCTGGGTGACGACAATCAGCGTGGTAATGACCGCCCAGTAAAGCTCGGGCAGCGTCGCGAGCCGGGCCGCGCCGTAACTCAGCAAACAGCCGATCAGCGTTCGCGCGAAGCGCCGCACCTCGGCGCCGCCGGGTTGGAAAGTGAAACGTCGAAGAGCGTGAAAGGCGGCTAGTGGCATTGGGGAGAAACCGGATTGGGTGCTTGAATTATGGCTGAGCGCGCGCACTTTCCCGTGTAGGCATTCAAACGCCGATCAATCCGCCCGCCTGCAGCATCGGGCTGGCCGCGTTACCATTAGAAGTTCAGCATTCGCGCGGTTTTTCAAAGTTTGCGCGCATTCTCACCGGTTTCATCGATCACACTCAATCCAGGAGCCACGCATGAGCCAAACCACTCAATATCCAAGCACGCAGTTGTATATAGACGGCGCCTGGCGCGCCGGCGCACGCGACACGGCCGTCGTCAATCCGGCTACGGAAGGGGAAATCGGCCGCCTCGCGCTGGCCGGCGAACAGCAACTCGCGGAAGCCGCCGAAGCCGCTGGCCGCGGCTTCAAGGCGTGGCGCAAGGTCTCGGCGTTCGAGCGCAGCAAGCTGATGCGTCGCGCCGCGCAAAATCTGCGCGATCGCGCGGAAGAAGTCGCCACCATCATGACGATGGAGCAGGGCAAGCCGCTGGTCGAAGCGCGCATCGAGGTGCTGGGTGCGGCGGATACCATCGACTGGTTCGCCGAGGAAGCGCGCCGCACTTACGGCCGTGTGATTCCGGCGCGCGCCGAGAACGTCCGCCAGATCGTGACGCGCGAACCGGTTGGCCCGGTTGCCGCGTTCACGCCGTGGAATTTCCCGATCAATCAGGCGGTGCGCAAGGTCTCGGCCGCGCTCGCCGCAGGGTGTTCAGTCGTGCTGAAGGGACCGGAAGAAACGCCGGCGAGCTGCGCGGCGCTAGTTCAGGCTTATATCGATGCAGGCTTGCCCGCCGGCGTGCTGAATCTCGTGTTCGGCGTTCCCGCCGATGTCTCGAAGTACCTGATCGCGCATCCGCTGATCCGCAAGATCTCGTTCACGGGTTCAACTCCGGTAGGCAAGCTGCTGGCCGCGATGGCCGGCGAGCACATGAAGCGCGCCACGATGGAACTTGGCGGCCACGCGCCGGCACTCGTATTCGCCGATGCCGACATCCCGCGCGCCGCCAAGCTGCTGGCCGGCGCCAAGTTCCGCAATGCCGGCCAGGTCTGCATTTCGCCGACGCGGTTTATCGTCGAGGAATCGGCTTATGAGGAGTTCACCGAGCATTTCGTCGCTGCGACTAAGAAGGTAAAGGTCGGCAACGGGCTTGAAGAGGGCGTGCAGATGGGCGCGCTGGCCAACGGCCGCCGTCTGCAAGCCATGGAACGTCTGGTCGCCGATGCCGTGGAGCACGGCGCCAAGGTGCTGACGGGCGGTGAGCGCATTGGACGCGAAGGGTTCTTCTTTGCACCGACAGTTCTCGCCAATGTGCCGCTTACGGCGCGCATCATGACGGAAGAGCCGTTCGGCCCGATCGCGCCGATCTCGACATTCAAGTCCTACGACGAAGCCATTGCGGAAGCCAATCGTCTGCCGTTCGGGCTCGCGGCTTACGCTTATACGCGTTCGAGCGCGACATCGGCGGCGGTGGGCGAGGATATCGAAAGCGGCATGGTGTCGATCAATCACCACGGGCTCGGAATTCCGGAAACGCCGTTTGGCGGCGTGAAGGAATCGGGCTACGGTTCGGAAGGCGGCAGCGAAGCAATGGAAGCTTATCTGGTCACGAAGTTCGTGAGCGAGGCGCGGTAAGGCGAAACTGAATGGCGCGGCGCGGCCGCGCCATTTCATCGATTATTCGAACGGGTTCAGCAGCTTGACGCCCGTTCTCTCGAAGTCTCTGACATTCCGCGTGACGACCGTGAGGTCATGCATCAAAGCTGTTGCGGCAATCAGCTTGTCTATTTCGTTCTCGGGGTTCGGCACGCGCAAGCGGCCCCATAGTTGCGCTATGTCGTCGTCGATGGAGATCACGTCCATCGCATAATCTTTCAGCAGGATTCCAATCCAGGCTTCGAGCAGTGCAGCCTGTGGAGCGTCGCCACGGTGCCCCACCATCTCGGTCCCGCGCCGGAGTTCGCCCATCGTAATGGCTGACAGGTGCAAAGGGCTCTTGTCTTTATCAGTCCGTTTAAAGAATTTGCGCACGCCTTTATTTGCGTTTGCGCCTTTTCGGGCTTCGCTTATGACGTTGGTATCAATCAAATACACGTGGCGCTCCGCCCGTATCTTGAATCCGCTCGAAATCCGAGTCTTCTCCAACATTCGGCATGCTCGCCAGTACTTGCGCCAGACTGCGTTTCTTCGGCCGGCTCAACGCCTGCGCAAGAATTTCCCGATGCTCGGCTTCGGCGCTGCGACCGTGCGCGGCGGCGCGTTCGCGCAGGCTTTGCACCAGCGCTTCATCAATCCCGCGAACCAATAGATTTGCCATCGTAGCTCTCCCAATGTGTTATCAACGATAGCATGAAAGGAGAAAAATGCAAGCATTGATATCACATCAACGCCGTAGCAGGATCGAAAAAAAACCCGGCCAAGGCCGGGTTCAATGTTCCCGCGCCCTGATCTCAAGGGCGCGGTCACCTGCAAAACTACAACTCAAGCAGCCAGCAACGAACGCAGCACGAACGGCAGAATCCCGCCATGCTTGTAGTAATCGACTTCAATCGGCGTATCGATACGCAGCAGCACCGTCACGCGCTCTTCGCTGCCATCCTTGCGATGGATCACGAGCGTCACTTCCTGCTGCGGCTTGATATCCGACGAGAGGCCTTCCAGGTCGAACGTTTCTTCGCCGGTGATGTTCAACGACTGCACGCTGTCCGAGCCCTTGAACTGCAGCGGCAACACGCCCATGCCAACCAGGTTCGAACGATGAATCCGCTCGAAGCTGCGCGCCACGACCAGCTTCACGCCGAGCAATTGCGTGCCCTTCGCGGCCCAGTCGCGCGATGAACCCGTGCCGTACTCTTCACCCGCGAACACGATGGTCGGCGTGCCTGCATCGATATACTTCATCGCTGCATCGTAGATCGACATTTCTTCGCCGCTCGGCTGGAATATCGTCACGCCGCCTTCCACGCGCGAACCGTCGGCCTTCAGCGGAATCATCAGGTTCTTGATCCGCACGTTGGCGAAGGTGCCGCGCATCATGACGTCGTGATTGCCGCGACGCGAGCCGTAGCTGTTGAAGTCGGCTTTCTGCACGCCGTTCGCCTTCAACCACACGCCCGCAGGCGAGCTTTCCTTGATCGATCCAGCCGGGCTGATGTGGTCGGTCGTGACCGAGTCACCGAAAATGCCCAGTGGACGCGCGCCCTTGACGGCCGGAATGCTGTCGGCGGGGGACATCGAAAAGTCCTTGCCGAAGAACGGCGGCTCGGCAATGTACGTCGACTTCGGCCAGTCATAAACCTGACCCGCTTCGCCTTCGATCTTGCTCCACAGGTCGCCGGTCTTCGTGAGCTCCGCGTAGTTCTTGCGGAACGCGTCGGCGTCGAGCGCGTACTTGAGCAGCGCGTTGACTTCTTCGCTCGTCGGCCAGATGTCGCCGAGGAAAATGTCCTTGCCGTTCTTGCCCTTGCCAACCGGTTCCGTCATCAGGTCGACCGTCATGTTCCCGGCAATGGCGTAAGCCACGACCAGCGGCGGCGAAGCCAGGAAGTTCGCGCGGATGTTCGGGTGAATGCGCGCTTCGAAGTTGCGGTTACCGGACAGCACGGCGGCGGCCACAATATCGTTCTTCGTGATGGCGTCGTTCAGTTCCGGCGTGAGGTCGCCCGCATTGCCGATACACGTCGTGCAGCCGTAGGCGGCCAGCGTGAAACCAAGCTGGTCGAGATACGTCAGCAAGTTCGTCTTCGTCAGGTATTCCGTGACAATGCGCGATCCCGGCGCAAGCGACGTCTTGATGTGCGGCGCCACGGTCAAACCCGCTTCAACAGCCTTCTTCGCCAGCAACCCGGCAGCCAGCAAAACGCTCGGGTTCGACGTGTTCGTGCACGACGTGATGGCGGCGATCAGGATGTCGCCGTTCTTCACGTTGACGTTGTTCGTCGTGGTGTATTGCGTGTTCAGGTCGGCGGCCTTCTTGCCAAAACCATTGTCGGTGACGGCCTTCGAGAACAACTCGGTGAAGTTCGACTTCACGTTCGTGATTTCGATACGGTCTTGAGGACGCTTCGGACCCGCCAGCGACGGAGCCACGGTGCCCAGATCGAGCGTCAGCGTCTTCGTGTAGTCGATCTCGCCGGCCTTCGGCACGCCGAAGAGATTTTGCGCCTTGAAATACGCTTCGAACGCGGAGATTTCAGCGTCGGTACGGCCCGTGCCCTTGAAGTAATCGATGGTCTTTTCATCGACGGGGAAAAAGCCCATTGTCGCGCCATATTCCGGCGCCATGTTGCCAATGGTCGCGCGATCCGGCAGCGACAACGAAGCCGTGCCTTCGCCGAAGAACTCGACGAACTTGCCGACCACTTTCTCCTTACGCAGCATTTCGGTGACGGTCAGCACCAGGTCGGTTGCCGTCACGCCTTCGCGAATCTTGCCCTTCAACTCGACGCCCACCACGTCCGGCGTCAGGAAATACACCGGCTGGCCGAGCATGCCGGCTTCCGCTTCAATACCGCCCACGCCCCAGCCCACCACGCCGATGCCATTGATCATGGTCGTGTGGCTGTCCGTGCCGACGAGCGTATCCGGGTAATACACGGTGTCGCCTTCCAGCGACTTCTTGTGCACGCCGCGCGCCAGATATTCCAGGTTCACCTGGTGAACGATGCCGACGCCCGGGGGCACGACCTTGAACGTATCGAAAGCCTGCATGCCCCACTTCATGAACTGGTAGCGCTCGTTATTGCGCTGGAATTCCAGTTTCATGTTCAGGTCGAGCGCGTCCTTCTGGCGGAAGTAATCGATCTGCACCGAATGATCGACCACCAGATCGACCGGCACGAGCGGCTCGATAGCCTTCGGGTCCTTGCCGGCGCGTTTCGCCACGCCGCGCATTGCGGCAATATCCGCAAGCAGCGGCACGCCCGTGAAGTCCTGCAACACGACGCGTGAGACCACGAACGGGATTTCGTCGGTACGATCCGCGACCGGCTTCCAGCTCGCCAGTTGCTTAATGTGTTCTTCGCCGATCTTCTTCCCGTCGTAATTGCGCAGAACCGATTCCAGCACAATGCGGATCGATACCGGCAGGCGTTCCACCTTGATGTTCAGCGCGCGGCCAAGCGCGGGCAGCGAGTAGAACTTGCCTTTGCCGGAACCCGTGTCGAATTCCTTGAGCGTTTTATGGAGATTGTGGGCCATGTTTTTTTTCCTGGGTTTAAACGAGGAAACACCTTCAATACTGTCAATCTAAAGAACGTGTCACGGATGCTGACTAAATCACGTACAAATCAACATATTCATTGACCGGCATTGCTTCGAGCGTTGCCTGATCCAGCGATGCCGCAATGATCGC
>NZ_FCOC02000002.1 GCF_001544455.2 Caballeronia sordidicola | reverse complement strand
ACCGAACTACCGCAGCGTGCAGCGGATGCCGATATCAGCGATCTGTTGCCGTTCAACGTTGCCAAGCCGCGCGACGTTTTGGTTCCTGCATGATCTAGCCCTACGCGCCGGCTCATTGTGGTGTGCGTTAATTCGCGCTTACCTTTCTTCAAGCAAGTCGATGCTCTCATCTTCCAGCGCGGCATCATCGTGGAAGACCTAGCTAAGCGCGCCGACATGACCCCGGACCAGCTCAAAGAGACGCTGAGAAGTGAGCATGATGTCGCCATCTCGACGCTAAACAGCCTCGCCGCTGCTTTAGATTCGGAGTGGGTGCTTGTACCACGAGAGCATTTGACGGCAGTACGCCGACTTCTCGACGGCAGCGGTGCGGTCCCTGACTTTGCAGCCTTGAGCGCAGCGGAACTCTACCTTGCGACCCGGCTTGGCGCCCGAGACTCTGAAGCGGTAAATGAAGCTGCTTCCGACAACGCTCCGGTCCACCGTCAAAAGAATCAAAACGATAAAAAAGCCAAGCTCGATTCTGAGACCGACCCGCACGCCGACTTGGTTAAGAGCGGAGCGTTGATTTCCGAAGAAAGCTTGCGTAAGCAGCTCGGAATAAGCGCCACACGAATGGAGGCCTTGGTAAGCGATGGGTCCATTTTCGCACTTGACGTCGATAGTCGGAAAGTCTATCCAGCAATTCTCTGCAATTCCGCCTTGTGTCTTGACCGTCTCTGGAAAATCGCAAAAGTAATCGTACCTGCGCCGCCCGCTATGCGGCTTGATTTTCTGACGCAGGCATGCGCCGCGCTTGAGGACCGAGCCCCCGTGGACTTGCTGGACGACGACCGTGACTACAAGCAACTCCGAGCATATGCAAAAGGATGGGCTTCAGAATTTTCTCGCACAGCCGTAGTGGTCTGGGATGCTGATACGCGCGAAGAGCTATCGCTGGCGAAGCCAATCTACACCTGCTCAGCGGCACTCGACCCGCGCCGTCCACTGTGGCGACGCGCGTTGATTGCAATTCGCGCCCCCGGCTATACGCAGCCCGTCGAAGCTCCGCCCGCGCTAGCGTCCATGGTCATTGTTGTCGAGCGCGCCGTAGCTGGCCAAGAAGGTACTGTGCCCGAAGCTGGATTCGTGTGTCATTTACGGGGGCGGATTCTCGCGACGACCGTGCACGCTAGTGACGGTGCTGAAATCAGTCACGAGATGAAGTTGACGACGAAGCAGCCGACTGTAGTCGATGTCGCCGACGCATTATTTACTTTGCTTGGGAAGGTGAATCGCCGGGCAGACTTGGCGACTAGCAAGGTGCGTACGAAAAAGGGACCTGTGGCTGGACTGAAAAAGACCTCTTCGCGGAGAAGGCACAAAGGCTGAAGAGGCATGCCCTCTCTGAAATGAGAGCATAGCTCTAGAACTGGTGTGGAAGACAACCATGACAACGAACAACACAGAGCTAGCTGTGTTCGCACATATCGGCGGGCGTTGGGAGATTTGCGGTCAGCTCATCTTAAGAGAAGAGCTTGGTGAACTCCGGACCTCGCTATTCGAATACAACGAATTTTATCGCCGTGGCGAACGTTCTACAGCGCTTGACCCAGTCGACCTATCCTTCTCAGAAACGCCCGGCCCGACGAATAACTTGTTGGCACCGAAAAATGGATTACCGTATTTTGGCGCGCTGCGGGATGCGACGCCGGATGCTTGGGGACGCCGCGTAATCGAGTCGAAACTCGGCGGGGAGTTGAACGGCCTTCCAGAATCGCAGTACGTCTTGCATGCAGGTAGCGAACGGGTGGGAATGATTGATGTCCGACAAACTGACGATGACCTTCCTTCTGAGCAACGCGACCATTGGTCGAATCTCCAGAACCTCGCACAGGCAGCGGAGCTCGTAGAAGAAGGTTTGCCCGTCTCCGGCAAACAACGGGACATTTTTGCACAAGGCGTCGGTCTCGGCGGTGCGCGACCTAAGGCGTCTATTCGCGACGAGAAAGGCATTCTTTGGCTTGCGAAATTTTCAAGTCGAGGAGACAGATTCGCAATACCCAGTATCGAATGCGCGACTCTAAAAATGGCTGCGAAAGCAGGTATCCGTGTTCCCGACGTGAAGACCTCGCGTCTCGGTGAACGGCAATTGATGCTGATTCGCCGCTTCGACCGTTTCTGGAAACATTCAGGCGATGCAAGGCTCGATGAAGGAAGCCGGATGTCGAGCGTTCCGGGAGGCGGATGAATAGAACACCGTACCCCATTCATCAGCGCGCTTAGTCTAATGGGTTGCGATGAGTCTGAGTCTCGAAACGTGAAGTACTCCAACTTGGCGGAGATGATGCTCCATTACTGCCATGCCGCCGTCGTTCGAAACGACATGCATGAGTTGTATCGGAGGATGATTTTCAATATTCTCACGACGTGTGATGACGACCACCTGCGAAACCACGCCTTCATATGGGACGAAGCAATCGGTGGATGGCGGCTGAGTCCTCTGTACGACGTTGTACCGCGACCTAGTATCTCGAGTGAGCGGTATCTCCACCTAGGCGTAGGCACGCAGGGGAGGCTCGCGACACTAGATAACGCACTGACCGAGCATCGCGCATTCGGTCTGTCCCAGCAAGCAGCCGCTGAAATCGTTTCGGAAGTCTGGGAAGTCGTGCGCAACTGGCGCACTCATTTTGTGGAATCGGGCGTTGAGGGAAAAGACCTACAGACAATCGCTTCAGCGTTTCGCGTCATCGATGAGATAGCAAGCAACAACGTTCGGCGCGTCTTGCCATGACAAAGCTGCCGTCAGTTCTACATGGTCGCTTTAAGCAACAGGTAGTAGCCTGCTGGCCGACTATCAAAGAGCGAATCGTCCGCTGAATTCAGCGAAGCGACTGCGATTCGCTCGCCAAGCTAGACAGAGCCCGTTGAGGCTCCTAAAGCGCCATCGGAGCTGGTCATCGTTGTCGAGCGCGCCATGGCCGGCCAAGGTGGTGCTGTGCCCGAGGCCGGATTCGTATGTCACGTACGAGGGCGAGTCCTCAGGATGACAGTGCATGCGGGTGACGGAACCGAGAGTGTTCACGAGCGGAAGTTGACGACGAAGCAGCCAAGCGTCGTCGATGTCGCCAAAGAGCTTTTCACTTTGCTTGCGGAACTGAATCCAAGCGCAGACTTAAAGAGACGTGGCCCCATCGCTGCAAGGAAGCGCCGTTAGGCTGCGCGGCAATTTGCCGTTCGTGCCCGACGATGCCTGCCGGACTATAGAATGTAGACGTGTACTACGCTTTCGACGCGGAGCCCTCATTGCCAGCGCGGTGGGGGACCAACGGCGGCAAAAAAAGGACCATGAATTGGAAAACTACCCGGACATTGAGGTTTTTCAAGACCTCGTAATACGCAGCAACGGCGGCGTCGCCGCGTTGCGAGATGGGCTTGTGCAAACTGCAGCTTGGCCCTGGCAACGCGATACTGAGGTGGAGGAGCGCCTCCGTCGGACTGCAGCGAGCCAAGGGGAGACGATGATTGTCTTCCGGCGCGCCGAAAGCGACGGAGTCCACGCAGCCACAGTCATGCTGTTCCCTGATAGTGAATTTACCTACAAGGTCACGAATATCGTGCCGACTGTGAAGTCGTCACTCAGCGAACACGAGTACAACCTCGTTCTGCGAGACTTTGTGCGCCGCGTTGTGACCGCTGTGGTTGAACCGAATGACATCGATATCCAGTTGTCGAAGGAATATCAAAGTCCTCTGAACTGGACCAGCCCTGAATCAGCCGAAGCGCTCATGCAATTTAGCTTCGCCGCCAATAAATCGTACGCGGCCAGTCATCCGCTCGACCGAAATCGATGGATGACCTTCCTTATCGAGGAACATCGGTCTGGGTCTGAGGAACTCACCCCGAGCCGGCTGGCGGCATGGTTGGTAAAGGCTGAGCTCTGGCCGGAAGATGTTGCTGACAGCCTTGCGTCAGAGTTCGAATCTGCGCAGGAGCTCCTTTCGTTCTACGACGACCATAGATGATGGCGTTCGACGCGGCGTACATCGACAGCACGGTAGCGTCTGGCGTTCCGGTCTTGTGTGCAGACACCTGCTCCATTCTCGACATCATGCGAGACCCGACGCGCGACTCCGTTCGCCCAACCGACGTGGAAGCGGCACTGCGGCTTATTGACGCGATGGAAGGCGAAAGAACACGCGGCCTCGTTGCTCATCAGGTCACGCTCGAACTCAACGACCATCTCGGTCATGTCGCAGACGAAGCTGCCAGAGCGATGGATGCCTTTGTCGGACGTGCCACGCGCATTGGAGCGATAGCGCAGGCGTTCGGTACCGGAACTGGCATCGATATCAGCTATCTGAGTGGTCATGCAGAGCGCGCGCGTGATGCTGTCGACAGGTGGATGGGCGCGTCGACCGTGATACCACAGGCGCAGGAGGTGCCGGGGCTTGCGTGGTCAAGAATGAGTCAACTTCGCACGCCAGCCCAGAAGGGCAAGGATTCAATGAAAGACTGCGTCGTCACGGAGACGTACCTTGCTGCGGTGCGCCAGTTACGTGAAGCTGGGGTGGTAGCGAGGATTGTCTTCCTTTCTTCGAACATCAAGGACTACACCGGTAAGGAAGCATCTGGAAATCTCAACGCCGACATCGAAGCGGAGTTCCAGGCGTTGGACATTCAGTATGCGAAGAGTGCTTCACATGCCGGGTATCTGCTCACTCTCTGAGCCGGACCGGCAGTCCGTCCTCGGCCCCTTCCAGCTAGTGCGTGTTCTGCGTTTGGCGCCATGAATAACAAATGGGGCGCGTTGTTTTTAGTTGCGGGTATGTCGCATCGAGCCAAGCTTCTTCGTCCAGCTGGCTTTCCAGCCAAACCAGTTCACCTAATACGGACTCAAACAACTCAAGGTTCAGAATCGGGGAAGGCAAACCGCTTCGCGAATGCCGGACGGTTCTTGGTGCAAAGAACGGCCGTTGTACGACTTCCCAATATGTGTACAGCACGTAAAGCCTCTACGGAATCAACCGAATAACCGGTTCATGGGGTTACAGTTTTGAAGTCAGGCTTTGCCGGCCCGCGCCGCAAACGCGAGACGCGTTCCGGAACGAGCGGCAAAAACTAAGCCTGTTGCGACGTACCGGTTACCCAGCGGCAGCCGTAACTGTCATTTCGACTAGCAGCTCCTCCGAGGCCAGGTGCGCCTGGACGGTGGAGCGTGCCGGCGCTGCGCCGTTCGGCATCCACGCCTCCCAAACCTCATTCATCCCTGCGAAATCGCGGATATTTCGCAGGTAAATCGTCGTCGTCAAGATTCTTGAACGGTCGGTTCCTGCCTTTTCGAGCAGTGCGTCGACTCGAGAAAGCACTTCGCGCGTCTGAGCGGCAATGTCACCTGCTCCAGCTCCCTTGGCGGTTTGGCCGCAGAGATACACGATGCCCTCATGACGAACAATCTTGCTCATCCGAGCGTTGGTCTCAATTCTTTCGATTTCAGTGGTCATTCCGAAGCGTCCTCATTGATTGTTGCTTCGCTAGTGCTGACATCAAGCGCTGCGAGTGAATGTAGCGGGATGGGTTTAATTGGTGCCCGGACGCGATAAGCTCCGATGTCTTGCGGTGCGACACCGCGAGCCTCGGCCAAAATCTGCGTCACGGTGATACCGCACATGCGTCCCTGGCAGGGACCCATACCGCACCGACTGAAGAATTTGGTCTGATTCGGGCCTGCACAGCCGAGTGTTGCCATTTCGCGCACCCGGCCGGCGTCCACTTCTTCGCAACGGCAGACGAGCGTCTCGTCGGGCGGCGAGCCAATCCATGCGGGCGGTCGATAGAGCGCATCAAGGAACGGACGAACGGCACGCTCGCTCTTCAGCCGTTTGGTCCAAGGCGAAGCCTGCTTATCGCGCTCATTGGCATCAATGCGGCCTAATGCATGAGCAACGCCCAGTGCCGCGAGTGTGCCCGTCGCCTCCGCAGCGCGCGCGCCGTCAATGCCGCCACCGTCGCCGGCAATCCACACACCTTCAAGGGCACTCTTTCCCCAGCTATCCCGAGCGGGAATCCAGGCGAGTTGTGTGTCGCTCCACTTATGCTCCAACCCTAACAAGCGCGTAAGCTGCGAGTTTGGGACAACACCGTGATGGAGGAGCGCGACGTCTGCTTTCAACACGACGTCCTGTCCGCGATGCTTGAAATGCACCTCACGCACGCGATGTTCACCCTCAATCGAGACAGCGGTCACACTCTTGTACCAAGGTATGCCGGCTGAGCGCAGCTTTGCCAGCATGCGCAGCCCTTTGAAAAGCGGCTTGGGGGCTCGGAGCGCAGCAGGAAAATGCCGCATCGCGCGCGTGCGGTTTTCGTTCGGCGCAGTCTCGACGATTGCGACCAAGTTCGCACCAGCGGCAAGCAACTGGCAACCGACGAGAAGCAGCAACGGGCCGGCACCCACGAGAACAATCCGTCCGTCCGGAACCGAAGGACCCGACTTAAGTGCGATTTGAGCGGCACCCGCGTTCAGCACACCGGGCAGCGTCCAGCCCGGAACGGGCGATGGTCGCTCCTGCGCACCGGTTGCGATAAGCAGGTGCGGCGCCTGAAGGCGCTCGGACCGGCCGTTCATATTCACGGTGACGTTTCGCTTCTGGTCGACGTCCCAGACCAATGCGCCTGACCGAACATCAACCGCGGTCTTGTTCAGCCGGGTCACCAGCGCGCCACCTGCGACATAGTCTGGCCCCAGGAGTGTCTTGACCGTAGAGTCGACTACGCCGACGTTCCGATAAATCTGCCCACCAGGTCGAGGCTGCTCGTCGACAAGCGCGACTTTCAATCCCAGTTCGCTGGCGGTAGCGGCGGCCGCCATTCCTGCAGGGCCGGCGCCAATCACTATCAGGTCATGCGTCATTTCACGTCTCCTGCGCGACGAGCACCGTTTTGCAGGCGCACATCCATACCTTCCCTGACTTCAAGCATGCATGCCTGGACATTTGGCTGGCCATCGACCTCGACGAGACACTCGAAGCAGACGCCCATGAGGCAAAGCGGCGCTCTCGGCGAATTGGAAACAGGTGTCGTGCGAGTATGGTCGATACCGGAATCGAGCAACGCGAGCGCGAGTGTGTCGCCCTCACGCGCTTCAATAGTTCGGCCCTCAACGGTCAGTGTGACGGCTCGCCGTGGCTTTTCAGTTTGTAGAGGTCTGAACATGGAAACGATTTGCTCTGAAAGATTGAATGCCGTCGGGCTCCGTTGCGCCGCATATCCAGTCTGATATGGCGCCGGCATGATGTGCGGCCAAGGTGATTCCGCTGTGGCAAGTAACGAGATACGCTCCCGGGCACTTTTCCGACACGTCGTATATCGGATAGCCATCCGACGTCATGACGCGCAAGGCTCCCCACGCACGAACCACATTGACGGTCTTGAGAAGCGGGAAATATCGCTCCGCGTTCCTTGCAATCCGCCCAAGCTCCTTGACGGTCGTTGCGTCATTGAAACCAACGTCTTCTTTCGAGTCGCCAATCTGAATCACGCCTTCGCCCGTCTGGCGCACGTGCAGCGTAGGGTACCGAAGGAACGGCTGCATCCTCTCGGTCACAAGGATTTGACCGCGTACAGGTTCGACGGGCGCATGCAGGCCAACCATAGGCGCCAATGTGCGATTGCCCAAGCCGGCTGCAAGGACAATGCGGCCTGCCGAAAACAGGCCTTTCTGCGTTCGGACCTGGAATTCGCCTGCGCGATAGTCGATTGCTTCTACGCTGGCACCGGTGGTCAACTTGCCACCGAGATTCGTGAAGCCTTGAACCAGCGAACGAAGAAGTCTCAGCGGGCTCACGTGTCCATCCAGAGGCGAGAAAATTGCCCCGGCGACTTCGGGGCCGACTTCCGGAATACGTGCTCGTACCTCTGCCGCGCTAAGGCGTTCGTAGGGGTAATCGACGCCCAACGAATCGCGAATCCGATCCATGTCGCCTGCCCAGCGAGTCAGTTCGCTCTCGCTGAAACTCATGCGCATTCCGCCGACTTGCGAGAGCTGCACCTCAACGCCTGACCGCTGGGTCAACTCTGCGGCAAACTCCGGCCACAGCGCGGCAGATGACAGACTCCATCTTGCGTACTCTGGCTTCGCAGCGCCCTTCCCTTGCACCCATACCAAGCCAAAGTTTCCTCGAGTAGCGCGAAAGACATCGTCGCCCTGGTCCATCACAGTTACCCGCTTCCCAGCTCGCGCCAGACCGTAGGCAACAGACATGCCACTTACACCTCCGCCGATGACCAGTACGTCATTTGAAGAGTCGGTTTTCATGTTTTTCCCGAAAGAACGCGGTCGAGCCCAAACAGGCGGTCGAGCGCGATTAACAGCAACAGCGTCATTGCAATAAGAACCGTGGATACCGACGCCAGAAGGGGGTCGATGGTATTGGCGATGTAGTTGTACATCTTGACCGGAAGGGTCTCGGTCGCTGCAGAGCTGACAAAGATGGACATGGTCAATTCGTCGAAGCTTGTGACGAACGCAATCAACCAACCACCTGCAACGCCGGACATAATCAGGGGAAGCTCAACGCGACGAAACGCGGTCCATCCGGATGCACCTAAGGTCTGCGCCGCATACGTTACCGAACGGTCGAATCCCGCCGCTGAAGCGACGACGAGTCGCAACGCATAGGGCAAAATGACGAGGACATGCCCCAAGAGCAGCGTCGACATCGAGCCCGAAACCTTCAGTTGGGAAAAGAAGCGCAGGAGCGCAATGCCCAACACTACGTTCGGCACCATGAGAGGCGCGAGGAGCAGGCTCATGATTGCGTCGCGTCCCCAGAACCGGAACCATGCAATCGCAAGTCCTGCGGGTACAGCTAACAGTGTTGCGATTGTTGCCGCACTAGCGGCGAGGCCGACGCTTCGTTCAAATGCCGCGATAAAGTCAGGCGCATCGAGTATTGCGCGATACCAACGCAGCGATGCGCCAGAAAATGGCATCGCGACGTACCCTTTGTCTGTGAAAGAGACGAGCACGACTACGACGAGTGGCGCGAGCATAAAGCAGGCGAACAACCCGTGAAACACAAGAAGGTACGGAGGCAATTTTCTCATCAGAACACCTGCCTGTAGCGACGTTCGATGTACCGGCCAACACCAACAGAAATGAGCAAAACCGCCGCCATCAGGACTACAGCGATTGCTGCGCCCAACGGCCAGTTGAGGTTGCTCAATATTTCGTCATAGATAGTCGTTGGAACGACCTTGAGTCGGCGACCGCCAATAATTGCTGGTGTAGCAAACGCACTCGCAGTCAATGCGAACACGACCAGTCCCCCTGAAAGCACACCGGGAATCACTTGCGGCACAACGACTCTGCGCAACACGGTCAGTGACGAAGCACCCAACGTTTCAGCTGCGCTTTCAGTTGAAACATCCATCTTCTGCAAAGAGGTCCAGACCGCCAGCACCATGAACGGCACCTGCACATGGACGAGCGCCACAACAACGCCGGAGAAGGTGAACATCATCCTCACCGGTGCATCGACGAGGCCCAGCTTCAACAAGAGAGAGTTAAACAGCCCTTCATTGCCTAACAGCACTGCCCACCCGAGAGTGCGTACGACAACGGACATGAGCAGTGGCCCGAGCACGACGAACATCGACAATGCTCTCCATCGCGGTGAAAGACGACTGAGAACATATGCCTCTGGAACCCCGATTAGGATGCACAGAAACGTCACTACGACCGACAGTTCAAAAGTCCTCGTGAAGATGCCGCGATAGTATTGGTCGCCGAACACCTGCGTGTACTGATACAGCGTCATGCCCGTGCTGTCGGTCGGCGGCGTCTGGAACAAGCTCTGCGAGAGCGTTAGAACGAGCGGAATCGCAACGAACGCCAGCATCAACAATGACGCTGGGGTTGTGAGCCAGTAAGGTAGTCGATTGCGAACGGTGTCCATCAGGCTTCACCTTTCGCGACGACGCTCACATGCTCCTGCTCCCAATAGAGACCGACCTTTGTCCCTTCGGCTGCGGGAGGAATACCGCTGTTAATCTGCGCGTATTGAATGACACCAAGCGATGTTTGGACGTTCAGCAACCAGTGATTGCCGAGGAACGTGCGCGCGACAATCTCGCCAGAAACGTACGCGCCGTCGTTGCTCTCACGAATTTTCTCAGGTCGCACGATGTAGTCGACTTTGCCTGTCGGCGCGTTGTTCGCGCAAGGCAAGCGGAGTCCATCAAGCTCAACGGCGCCGCCAGCATTAAAGCCGCTAAGGACGTTGGCCTTGCCGAGAAACTTCGATACAAAGCTTCCGTTGGGTGCTTCGTACATATCGAATGGCGTCGCGACCTGCTGTACAGCGCCTTTGTTCATCAAGACAACGCGGTCAGCCAATGTCATCGCTTCGGCCTGGTCGTGGGTCACCATGACGGTGGTGATGCCGAGACGCTGCTGCAGTGCCCTCAACTCCACCTGCATGTCTTCCCGCAATTTCGCATCGAGCGCGCCCATAGGCTCGTCGAGGAGAAGCACGCGAGGTTCGATAACAAGTGCACGCGCCATGGCGACGCGTTGACGCTGACCACCTGAGAGTTCACGGGGATATCGGTCACCAAACTTCTCAAGATGCACCAGTGCGAGCGCATCTCGCACCCGCCTCTTCCGTTCATCGGAAGACACCCGGCGCATCTCAAGACCGAAACTGACGTTCTGTTCGACGGTCATGTGCGGAAACAGGGCGTAGCTCTGGAAGACGATACCGAGGCCCCGCGCGCTCGGTTTTACGTTCGTTATGTCCTCGCCATCGAGCAGAATCCTTCCGGACGTAGGTGCAACGAGACCAGCCACCATTTGCAACGTCGTTGTCTTTCCACAGCCAGACGGCCCAAGCAGGCAGACGAACTCACCCCGCTCAATGGATAGAGTGCATTCTTCGACCGCTACAAAGTCGCCGTACCGTTTAACCAGGCCGTTCAGCTGTAAATAACTCACGCTCGCCCTCCTATTAGCGCTCGACCGAACGATTCCAGCGCGCTGTCCATTCAGCACGTTTGGCATTCACGACGTCGTAGTTGGGCGTAATTAGCGCTTTGACCTTGTCCGGTCCAGCAACCACCTTTGCTGCGAGTGCGGGAGGCAGCGTTACCGTCTTGTTCACCGGGCCCCAACCGGAGACGGTCGCGAAGTTTGTCTGTGCATCAGGGGATACGAGAAACTGCACGAAGCGTTGTGCGAGCGCTGGTTGCGGTGCTCCTGCAACCGGGCAGGCTGCGCTCATCAGCGCAATTGCCCCTTCCTTCGGATAAACGAACGCTACTGGAGCACCCTGATTTATTACGTCCTGAACGCGTCCATTCCCCCAAACACCAAGAGCGGCTTCACCGGTTTGCAGCATCTGCGCCATATTTCCCGGCGACGGCTCCCATGCGAGAACATTGGGGCTGACTTTCTTGCTGAGAGCCTGAAACCCTGGTTCAACGTTCGTTTCGCTGCCGCCATTGATTCGCGCCATCATCAGCAACGTCAGAAGGCCGTATCCGTTGCTGATTGGGGGAATGACGACCTTGCCACGATACTTCGGGTCAGCGAGGTCATTCCACGAGGTCGGCGGGGCCCAACCGTTCTTGGCAAAGACATCCTTGTTGTACACAAGGCCCGTGGCAAGCATTCCGATGCCAATAGAACGGTCGCCGGCCATCTTGGCGAGCGGATAGAGGTCCTTCACGGTCCCTGCCTGTTCCACAGGCGCGCAAAGGCCTTGGCTAACGGCCTGGTACATCGGGCCATCGTCAATCACCGCTACGGAGAGTTCTTGACGCCCTTTCTGGGCAGCAAGCTTCGCGAGGGTGTCCGTCGAGTTTCCAGCGACGTAGACCACCTTCACACCAGCCTCTTTCTTTTCAAACTCGGGGATGAGCTTTTCTTTGAACAGCTTCTCTGTCGAACCGCCGTACCCTCCGACGTACATCGTCGTGTCAGCGTTGGCATTGCTCAAAAGCGCGCCGAGGGCAAGAGCACTTATAAATTTAAGATATGTATTCACTGGCTTGTCCTTGGGCGAATTCGAGGGATAACCCTCATATGGGGTATGGAAATGGTTTGTATGGATGAATCGTAGTAGACACAAAAAATGAAGAATATGTAAAACTGAGCGTCTGCATATGCCGAGATGTTATATATGAGAAACGCACCGAATCTTCGCCACATCGAGGCGTTCCGGGCCGTGATGCTTACCGGCACGGTCGTGGGCGCGGCCAGTCTGATGAACGTGACGCAGCCGGCAGTCAGCCGGACCATCGCCCTTCTGGAGCTGCAACTTGGCTTCAAGTTATTTGAGAGAAGGGGGCGGCGACTTTATCCGACCGCGGAGGCACAGACGCTCTATCGCGAGGTCGAAAGGCTTTATATCGGCGCAGAGCGAATTGGGCAGGCTGCGCAGGACATCCGATTTCAGCGAGCGGGGGCCGTGCGAGTGGCAACTCTCCCGGCACTTTCGCTAACGGTCGTCCCACGAGCATTGAGCATGCTGTTGCGGTCGCGGCCATCGGTCACCGCAACGGTCCAGAGCCTTCCGTCGCGGCAGATTGCCGAGCTGGTATCAACGGGTCAATATGACGTGGGCATCGTCGAGCTTCCAGTGTCTCGAGCCTCAGTTATTGTTGAACCTCTTCCGTCGGGAAGTTCGGTCGTAGTCATGCCTCGCGGACATCGGTTGGCATCGCAGAAAAGCGTCAGCTTTGAGGATTTGCACGAAGAGCGGATGGTGCTGCTGTCACAACACAGCTATGTCCGTTATCAGATTGATGAGGCGCTATCGAAAGCGAACGCTTTCCCTAACGTCATCGCAGAAACACCAAGCTCGCTCATCGCAGCAGCGCTTGTCGCTCAAGGACTCGGCATCTCCATCGTGTCAGGATGGACCGCCGAGATTTTTGCTCACGGCAATATCGTTACAAGACCGCTCAACGGCGAACTTGCTTCCCGCTTTGCCGTCATCTTCCCGGAATCGGTCGCCGTTTCTTCGCTGGCGAGGGCGCTCGCCACCGAAGTAGCAAACGCCCTTTCGCACCATGACGGGTGACCTGCGAACGCAAGCACCCGTAAATTCTCTGCTACATCATGTAGTACATGACCACAGAATTGGCGATGAGAACAAAAAGGGCAGTCGGAGCCTGTGCCTTTATCACGCCGTACCGGTCAGGCAGCTCCAGTAACGCGGACGGGATGAGGTTAAAGTGAGCGGCCATTGGCGTCACAAGCACGCCAGCGTAGGCGGAGAACATGCCGAGCGCGGCAATCACTGCAGGGTTCCCGTGGAAAACATTGATTAGCACGGGGATGCCAATGCCACCTGCCATGAGCGGAAAAGAAGCGAATCCGCCGCCCATGATTGCCGAAAAGACAGCCATCCCGAAGCAATAAACGACTACCGCCATCCAGCGTACGTCCACCGGCGCATACGCCTCGGCGAGCGTCGCGATGGCCTTGCCAACGCCCGTGTGCTGGAACATGGCACCGAGCATCGCGAGCATTTGCGGGAGCACCAGCGTCCAGCCGATAACGTCGGTGAGCTCTCGCGATTGACGCAAACCTTGAGTGACGGTCTCGCGAGTCAGCCAGCAGGCGAGCCCAAGCGCCACTACGCAACTAAGGCCGAGCGCTGTGAGCGTTACGTTCTTTGGGTCGAAGACAGACAACGAGCCAATTTTCGCGTGGTCAAGGAAGACCGAACAAATCAGCGTGATAGCGGGAATGGCAAGCGCTGGAATCAGTAGTTTCGAACCCAGCCGGCTAACGGACGCATCCCGCGCTGCCTGCGACAGACGTCGAGGCTGCCCATGACGCAGTCCTCCACATGCGGCAATTGCCGTCATCACCAAGACCAGGGACCCGGCCACGACCGGTGGTAGTTGGTCTCCTACAACAAACATCGCGCCAAGGACCGCCCAAAAGATGGAAGCCCAGAGACGGCGTGGATGCTGCCTGTCGAACGCAATCATGATTGCTGCCGCAAGCAACAAGGCACCGACGAGCCAGTACAGATATTGAGTTTTGATTATCACGACCGGTTGTCTCCGAGTGTCTGCGCTGGTGCCGCTTTATCGGTGGCAGGCGCGCTGCTTACTCCAAGCTGTTTGCTGTTGTGATTGGACAGCCAGTTATCCAATCGGTACAAGCGAAACGAATGGAAGAAAAATACGAGGACGGCTGTTGGAATGCCTGCGACAGCGATATGCAATGGACTCACCTCGATGCCGGCACCGCGCAGGAAGTTTTCCATGAACAACACCACGCCAAAGGCGACAAAAACGTCTTCGCCGAAGAACAGGCCGATGTTGTCGGCCGAGGCAGCGAACGCCCGAACTCGATAGCGAGCATCACCAATGTCACCGTGACGTTCCTCTGCCAGTCCTTCTGCCATGGGCGCGATAAGCGGCCGGACCATCTGCGCGTGCCCGCCGAGGCTGACCAGGCCAAGCGCGGCAGAGAGTTCACGAACAAAGAGGTACAGAACAAGCAAGCGTCCCGCAGTTGCCGCCCGGATACGAACAATCGCGCGCTGAACAAATTCACGCAATCCGTGACGTTCCAACAGCCCGATTACTGGAAGCGGAAGCAACGTAATCAGAGGCAGGTTGCGTGCTTTGATGAAGCCAGTGCCAAGCTGCGCCAGGATGTCGTGCGGGGACATCTTGGCGGCAAAGCCTGTTGCCACGGCACCAAAAGTCACAACCAACATCGGATTGAAGCGACAAACGAATCCGAGCGCGACAACCACCACGCCAATAAGCGGCCAATAATCGACTGGGGTGCTCATGTTCTGTTCCTCCCTGAAAGATGGCCTAGACGCGTGCCGACTTGGAGTTCATATCGGGAGTGACGCCGTAGTCAGCCAGTGAGGCGTCCCGCGACACTTTTCCGTCCAATACATCGCTTTCCAGGTCAGCCGGCCGCCGCTCTTGCGGTGCGCCGTAACCTCCGCCGCCACACGTCTCCATGCGGATACTTTCCCCCTGCATCAGGCGGATAGCACTGGGCTTGGATGCCAATACAGCTTCCTCGCCATTCGGAGCGAACTTGATAAGCCGCGCACGGCGACCGTTGTGACCACCATCGACGCCTTCCGGCACACCAACCAGATGGCTGTCCGAACGGGCGGAGAACATCAGACCTTCCGCGAGCGCGGTAATTTGGCGCGCAATGCCCAATCCGCCACGCGTACGGCCCGCACCGCCCGAATCCTTAATCAGCGCGTACTCCGTCACCTGCAACGGATACTCGTTCTCCATCGCTTCTACCGGCAGGTTCGAAGAGTTGGTCATGTGCACGTGTACGCCGTCCATCCCGTCGCCATCGAGGCGCGCGCCAGCGCCGCCACCGATGCTTTCCAGATAAACAAACTCGCCGGGACGGCTGCCGAGTTGACCCGAGAACACGATGACCGGGCAAACGTCATTGCAGGCACCCATCACGCGCTCGGGCGGCAACACTCCGCGGAAAGCACCAAAGATTGCGCCAGCCACTTTCTGCGCAGTAATCGACCGGGCGCCCACTGCAGCCGGCGGGCGCGGATTCACGATGGTGCCAAGCGGCGCATCGATAGTGATGGTTTCGAAGAGACCAGCATTCGGCGGGAGCTCGGGGTCCAGAAGTGCCTTAACAGCGTAGTAGACACACGCGTTCAATGCGCTCTCAGGCAAGTTCATGGCGCCACGCGCTTCGGGTCCAGAGCCTTCAAAGTCAAAGTGCAGACGTGTTCCCGTCACGGTAGCCTTCACGCGAATGGCTACTGGCTCGCCACCGCCCAGGCCGTCGTCGTCAAGCCAGTTCTCGAAAGAGTAGCTGCCTTGTTTGAGTTGGGAGATGCGATTCTCGAGGCGCTGACGTGTGTAACGAATCACATCGTCGACTGCCTTAATCACTCGCGGAAGTCCCATCTGTCCGATGAGCTGTTCGACTGCATCGACGCCGCGCTGGTTCGACGCAATCTGCACGCGCAAATCGAGGTTGCGTTCTTCCGGGTCTCGCGTGTTGCTGCAAATCAGCTGCAGAACTTCCTCGACGACCTTGCCGTCTATTGCAATGCGCGTAGCGGGAATGCGAATGCCTTCTTCGAAAACGGTGCGAGCGCTCCCTGAGATTGAGCCAGGCACGCTGCCGCCCACGTCCGAGTGGTGCGCCACGTTTGCCGCAAAGAACACCAGCTTGTTCTCGTGAAAGATGGGCGTGACGATGCTGATGTCAGGCAGGTGGCTGCCCTTTGCGAGATACGGGTCGTTGCAGATGAAGACATCGCCCGGAGCGATGACCGCTTCGGGGAAGCGCGTGAGAACAGCTTCGATGGCGCCGTTCAAAGAGCCCAGATGCAGCGGGATTTGCGTTCCTTGAGCAACCAGGCGGCCGCTCGCGTCAAACAGCCCTACGGAACAATCCTTGCGCTCCTTGATGTTCGTTGAGAAGGACGCCCGCACGAGCGTGTTGTTCATGTCTTCAGTAATCGACAGAAGCCGATTCATGAACACTTCCATCTCAATCGGGTCGTGCAGTTTCGCTTCGTCTCGGGAAGCAATTGTGGAGTTTGTCATGATGAAATCGCTCACGAAAGTCGGATGATGAGGTTGCCGAAATCATCGACAACAAGGCTATGCGCCGGCCCAATTACGGTTGTTGAGCTCATCTCTTCGATGACGGCAGGGCCTTCGATGCGGGCACCACTGCCAAGGCGAGCCCGGTCGTAGACTGGCGTTTCCTTCCAGCCGTGCGCGGCACCGTGGAAGACAGAGCGCTCACCGGTCTGCGCTGCGTCCGCTGCTCCTGCAGGCACCCGGCCCAGCGAGGCTTTCGGCACCTGACCGACTGCCTTCATTCGGCAGTTGATTACTTCAATCTCGCGACCCGCGACGTTGTAACCATACTCGCGCATGTGTGCCGCGGCGAATTGCTCGACAAAAGTATCGAAATCCGCTTCGCCGACAGTGGTCATCGCGACCTGAACTTCGAAGTTTTGACCGACATAGCGAGCGTCTACTACGCGATGCACTTCCCGACGCTCCTCCGAAACACGTTCGGATTCGAACCATGCCGCAGCGTCCTGGTCCAGCAATTTGAAGCTTTGGCAGACTTTCGCCCAGCTCTCTTTCGAGACCAGTTCAATCTGGCTGCGAACGAAGTCAAACGATACGTCTGTGAGCAGGATGCCACGCGCGCACATCGTGCCCGGCTCTTGCGGAACGATGACAACCGGGATGCCGCATTCTTCGGCGACGTCCAGCGCGTGCAACGGACCAGCTCCACCGTATGCATACAGCGCAAAGTCCGACAGCGCGTAGCCGCGCTCGGTCGAAACGGAGCGGATGGCGCGGCTCATGTTTGCGTTGGCGATGCGGAGCACGCCCTCGGCGGCCTCTTCGAGCGAAAGTCCGAGCGGACCACCGATTTTCTCGTTGAGTACCCGGCATGCGCCTTCGTAGTCAACCTTCATACGGCCATTTAGGAGCGTGACCGGATTCAGGCGCTTCAGTGCGACTTCAGCGTCGGTAATCGTCGGCTCGACACCACCGCGCGAGTATGCGACCGGACCGGGAACGGCGCCCGCGCTATGCGGACCGACCTTGAGCGAGCCTGCGTCGTCACGCCATGCGATGCTCCCACCGCCCGCGCCGATAACATGGATATCGACCATCGGCGTGCGCACCGGATAACCTGCAACCTGGCGGCTCGATGTGAACAACGGCTCGCCGTCGTACACAAGCGAGACATCGGTACTGGTGCCGCCGACATCGAAGGTCACGAGATTTGGGAAGCCGATTGCGCGGCCTACGACTGCGGCGCCAACTACACCAGCAGCGGGCCCTGAAAGGCAGGTGCGCACCGGATAATCGCGCACCGTCTTCATCGACATCAAACCGCCGTTTGAATGAATCGTGAACGGCTCGTCCTGGATGCCGAGTTCATCCATGCGTGACACGAAGCGGTCCAGATAACGCGCCATCTTCGGGCCGACAGCAGCGTTGAGAACAGTGGTGGACAGGCGTTCGAATTCACGAAACTCGGGCAGCACATCGCTCGAGAGGCTCAGGTAGACGTCACCCATCACCTCGCGGACAATCTCGCCCGCGCGACGCTCATGCTCCGGATTGCGATAGGCATGAAGGAAGCACACCGTCACTGCTTCAAGCCCAGCGTCTTTGAACGACACAGCTGCAGCGCGGACCGCATCTTCGTCGAGAGGGGTCTGCACGTTGCCCTTGGCGTCGATTCGCTCGGCCACTTCTACGCGATGGCGTCGCGGCACAATCGGGGCAGGCTTACCAACGCCGTAATCGTAAAGATGAGGGCGCACCTGGCGACCAATTTCAAGAACGTCGCGGAATCCCTGCGTCGTAATCAGTCCAGTCGGAGCACCCTTACGTTCGATGACAAGGTTCGTCGCGACGGTCGTCCCATGTCCGATGTGAGCGACTTCCGACGGCGCGATTTTGTGCATATCCAGCAAGCCAGCGATACCGTTGCCGATAGCCTCGGACGGGTCGTGCGGCGTGGACGGTACCTTGTGGAACGAAACCTTCTGGTCGGCCTCGTTGACGAGTGTGAAGTCGGTGAACGTGCCACCGACATCGATTCCGATTCGATACATGAAAATGTGTCCCTAATAGGCCGGCGGGACCGGCACCTTTTTACAGAACTCCGCGGGCGGAGGGCAGCGGATTTATGGAAAACCCGCGTTTCCCAGATACTTCTGGGCCAAAATATGATTCTCGACTTCCTTGCATCGGCAGCAGACCTTTGTTGCCAATGTGTGACCGTCAAGTCAATCGTAGACAGTCATTTTTTTGGCGTCGAATAAGGGCCTGTTATGTCTCAATCAATCACATTGATAGCTCGATGAAACCCGCGGACCTTAACCTTCTGCTTCACCTGGATGCGCTTGTAACGTGTCGCAACTTATCGCGCGCCGCAACCCAGATGGGCGTTACACAGCCGGCCATGAGTGCAGCACTTAGTCGATTGCGCCGGCTCTTTAACGACCCGCTGTTGATAACGGGTCAAGGGGCTGTCGAGGTGACGGACCGCGCTCTGGAATTACACCGTGAATTTGGTCCGCTGCTAGAAACGTGGAGGCGGGTGACAGCGCCAAGGGATATCTTCGACGCGGAAACTCCCCACACTTTCACCTTGTACGCGAGCGACTATCTGCAGTTCGCCTGGATTCCCAAACTGGTATCAGCACTCGACCGCGAAACGCCCGCAGTAAGGCTGCGTGTCGTGACCGCGCGACCGAATCATGGTCTGGCAATGCTGGCGTCAAATCACGCCGAATTCGTGGCTGGCTACTATCCGACTCCATCCGATGACCTTCGGGCTCGTCCGCTATTTGAGGAGCCGGTTCTTTCGTTGGTGCGTCGCGACCACCCCTGCCTGCGTGAAGAATGGACCATTGATACCTGGCTCGCCTATCGACACATCGACCTTGCGGCGCACACGAGGAACTATAGTGAAAGGCTCGATTTGCAGCTTCAGGACATGAAGCGCAAACGCGTTATCGGGCTAACACTAGCAAGCTACCTCGCTGCGCCATTCACTGTTGCTGAAACAGACTTCATTGCGACCGTACCGAAGAGCGTCGCAATGCATTTCTCGAAGCACCTTGATGTGGTTGCTCTGGAGCCGCCTATCGAACTTCCCTCGGTGAAGATGTCTCTTTACTGGCATGAGCGGTATCAAACTGACCCTGCGCATGCCTGGTTGAGACACTTCTTCTTTAACCGGCATCAAATCTTGAGCGCGTAAATCTGCCCTTGACCGGGCACGTTTCAACCGACAGTGCGAAGCCCTGACAATAAGAACACGGCTTCGCAAACCGCCCGCTTTTTCGGCAAGGCGGATTGAAGGGAATGGTCCTCACAGTTGGGGCATGACATTAAAAACTATGACGAATGCCCAATCTCACTGCCACCTGATTGTCGGTCGATGATGCCGTTATATTCGTGTTTGCGGCGACTGCAGGGGCGCCCAGCGAGTTCTTTCCGGTCGCGTGCTGCCAGGCGCCGATTGCGTAGAGGAACGTGCGCTTGGAGAGATTGTATGTAGCGCCGAGGTTGACCTGCCCATATCGTGCATCGTTCGCCCACGTGTAAGCGTATGCGGTCGCCAATTGCAGAGCTGGCGTCAGGTTGTACGTGTAATCACCCTCAAGGGTATTGAAGTGCGCACTACCACCGAGCGGCGTAGTCGTTGTCTTGACCGCGTCCTGCAATTGCGTGCTGGTAAATAGAACGCTGACATTTGAGTTGCCAAGCTTATAGTTCGCGGCTGCACCCGAAATCTGGATAGCGTCCGCCGTCGCATAGCCCCGGTAAATTGGCGAAGACACTGGGTTCGTGTACGCGGCACCTGCCACAGGCAAGCTGGTCGCTCCCCAGACAGCCGTCGCCGGATTGTTGACTTTCAGGTACGCTGCCGCCATGGTCAGCGGGCCGTTGCCGTACGTGAGCGACACGTTCACCGCCTGATTGCGGCCCATCGAACCGGCGACGTTTCCGAATGAATAGGCAACGCCAAGCCGGGCGCCGTAGAGAGTCGGCGAAAGATACTTCACCGTGTTGTTCAGGTTGAAGTCGCCCCAGGTGTTGTCGACATCCCCGGCATGGGCACCCAAGCCTCCACCGAATTTTCCTGACGCAGCGAACGGAACGAGGCTCTCGAAGAGCAAGTCGTACTGGCGACCCAATCGAACCTCACCGTATTTGTCGCTGCCGAGTCCAACGTAACCTTGTCGGCCAAACAGCGCGCCGTTATTGCCGAGTGCCCCGTTGTTCAGGTTGAAGCCATTCTCCAGTTTGAAGAAGGCGTGCAATCCTCCGCCCAAGTCCTCGGTTCCAGTCATCCCCCATTTGCTGCTGCCGCGGCCACCTTGCGAAAGCGCCCAAGACGACGCGCCCGCCTGATTGTTCGTGTACTGAATGCCATCGTCAACGACACCGTACAGGGTGACGGAGCTTTGTGCGTATGACAGGTTCGCCGCCAAGCAGCCAATGGCCATCCCAATTACTTTCTTCATTTTATGCCTCTCCGCCATCCCACATTTAGATAATTAGCACAACTTGATAATGTTCTTGCTTTCTTCTTTGGTTTTCCGCTGGTGGAACACCATTTGGAGTCAGGTGCGTGTCGTGTTTTCATCGGAAGCCGTTTTGCGTTTGGCGAGCGGCGTCCGGTGAAACGGATACTAAGACATGACTATTTTGCGTCCATGAAGCTGTCATAAATACTGGTATCAATCGGATTTATAGTCCTCGCCGTTCTTGCGGCGGTGACCGCGGCAATCCGCCTTCTACGAGCCTGTTGCGATAAGCCCGTCTAGCCCGCTAAGCAAGGCGGAGCGCCCTGTCCGAGCGATGAGTAGCAGTCTGAAGTCATTGCTCGGACATAACGTGTTCGCATGTGCTGCAGGCGATTTTTTATAAGGCGACGTTAAGAGAGGCATCGAGCCGTTGTGTCGGCCTCGTTTCTCCGGATAGCTAACACGACAGATTCATATTCCATCAATAGAGTCGCGCCTCGAATTTTCAACTCCACAAGAGGATTCATGACTCCCCGCTTTAACTCTATCGCGCTCGCTGCGCTACCCGTCTGATGCCGCTGGTGAGCGAGGTGTCGCAGGTACGTTGATGATTGAGGCTACGAAGTAGCTTGAACGCCGAGGGATAGCACCCTCTGACTGCTTGCGACGGGGTGCTTTGCGCCCCGTCTTATTTTGAACGGGTCATAAATGTCAGCGCGCCCATCGGTGACTTGAGCTGGTGACAGCTACAT
Source organism: Caballeronia sordidicola (assembly GCF_001544455.2). Classification (GTDB taxonomy): domain Bacteria; phylum Pseudomonadota; class Gammaproteobacteria; order Burkholderiales; family Burkholderiaceae; genus Caballeronia; species Caballeronia sordidicola. The sequence continues at coordinate 680,809 of NZ_FCOC02000002.1, read as the reverse complement.
CGCGAGCGGTGCTTTTAATACGGGCGACGTCGGTCAACAAGAATCGCGTAGGCCGATGCCATATTCTTCGTCTCCGGATTCGACCACTGCTCCACATGCTCCGCCTTGATGACCAATCGCATCGCCGACCATGAAGTCGCCTTCGGCAAGCTTCCACGGGCCTGGCATACTGTCAGCGACCTGGTAATGAACGGTATCTCCGGGTTGATAGACCCCAATGCCGATGTCTTTGGTGTCCAGATACCCCGCACACTCGCCCAACTGTTGATGGACCGACTCTCCTTCCTGAATGAGAACAGCCGCTATGACCGGCCCCCGCCTCGGCCAAAGCTTGTCTTCAGCGAGACCAACGGGGGTGCATCTGCACTCGGCGCGGCACTCACGCCATTGCGACACTTCTTCTTTTAGTCGCTAGAGCTTGCCGGCTCGACCTACGCGTTCCACAGGCCGGACGCCACGCACACTACTTCCGGAGGACCCCCGCGGTCATTGCTTCCCTTCTATGCTCTCCTCCTCTGCAAATCCAATCCTGAATGACCCGGCAACGGAGCGTCCCGTTGCATAATGCACAACGCCAAAGGTCCCTTCAAAGCAACGCACGGCACGGCGCAATGCTGTCATCGACGGGGGACCGCACAATACCAACTTGAAAGACCGTCCGAGTCGCTCAGTACATGCCGAACGTCGTTGAATATATCGAGCCTTTCTCGACGAGCGTCCCGCTCGATTTCACGCTCACCGCTGGACCGTTCCGAGCACAGTTCTGTGCCGTGACGACACCCGGAACAGCAACGCCAGTCACGTCCAAACTGCCGGACCCCGCCACGCTACATGGATACATAGCTTTGCTCGCCGCTGCACTCGACAGCGGATACGGAGCGAATGCGGCACCGATGCCGGCCATGCCTGTTGCGGACCGAGTTTCGCTGTACCAGCATCTGTGGCGCCAGCTAGACTTGGCGCTGTCCTTGATTAAGTCGGGGACAGGGGGAATATCGGTCCTCCAGCCGTTTGCTCCTGAGCTGGAGAAGTCCGCAAAATCCGCTCTTTCATACTTGCTAGGCACTTTGTACGCCCGCGTCGCAACAGGTCTTTGGGGGCAAGAAAACAGGTGGGGAAAAGTCGGCGCATTCTGGCACTACGGCGTGCTCTCCAGTCATGCCGTCAATTTCAAGGTCACGAGCGCGAGCAAGGCACTCAACCCGGACTTTTTAGTACGGTTTGATGGTCGAGTCAGCCATTGGGCCTGCATCGAAACCAAAGGGTCACTCGGAGACCAGAACAACGAAGTCCTGAAATCGGGCTTGCATCAAGCAGGCAAGCTTAAAAGAGTTGAATGGCTTGATGCAGGCTCACTAACCACTGTCAACGCAGTTCCGGCTGAGCAAGCGTGCGTGATGACCTATTTTGCGCCGCCGGATAACACGTTAGAGGTTCTTTTGATGGACCCGCCCGCGGGTGAGGTGGAAGCCACGCCGTCTGACTTTGATGCACCGTTGCTTTTTAAGGAAGCAGGTGACTTCCTCTGCTGGACTCAAGCGTTGGAACAGTTTGAAGGCATCGCGCGCCTGACCGACGAGACCGAATTCGGCATGTCGGCTGGTAGATTCGACTGGGCACCCGTGCCAGGCAGAAAGGACGTTTGGGTGGGAGTTTCGATACTCATGCGTCAGAACCATGAAAAGCTAACTTGGGCAATATCACTGCTCGAGTGGCTGGTGCCTGTGCTTAGCCGCTGGAGAGACAGGCCGGACGTCAAGCCTCGGACTATCAATCGACGCTTGTCTGAGATGGCCCGTTACGCAAGCGAGCGGGCGAATCCCGGCAATAGGGTTGACATCGATGGGAGCTTTGAAATGTGGGCTGCTTTGGCCTCACGGCTCAAGGAGATGAAGCACGGAAACAAGGAATTCATCTCGTGGCTGACGCTTCTTGGTGATATCTGGTCCTGCAAACTCTTCTCGGGTGGCTCAGAACGAATTCAGACGAACCAGGAGGTTCAATCACTCGGCGACCTGTGGAGCACGGTCGACTCTGCGGTCCGCGTTGAGGGCTCCTATTTTGAACTTTCGAACGTCATTGACTGGGAAACAATGACTGCGTACCCATTCGAACACACAGCCTACGGTTTGATAATTGTCGGCTTTGCGCCAGACAATGACGACGCATAGAAGGTTCCGTGGCGGCTTAACCTGCGTCACTGGTCAAGTCACTTCTGACGTATCAATCGCACTCTCGAAGGGCAGCCTTCGGAGGAGCGGTGGCTACCGTAAGTGTCGCTGTTTGCTGGCACGCGTTCACCGCGGCCCGCCGCCGGGCGCCGGATGAAGGGGCAAGCATAATCGGCTGATTCGGCGATGCGCTGCCGGCGCCATAAATTCTAAAACGGTCGCTCGCAAAAAGTTAAAGCCCCGTTCGTTAGATGTCTTTTTAACATCTTCGTCCACTCAAAAAGCTCTTTCAGACACAAAATCCATGCAGTGGATGGGCGTCTTTTTGCCGTCCGATTTTGCCGTCCGATGGGCCTAGCCTCACGTATCAACCCAGGCTCGTGCCCACGACACGCCCACGGCTCGTGTTTCCTTATCGGTATCGCAGGTTGCGAGTACGCCAGAACCTTCGATAGATTTTCTGCCATACGTGATGGTGGTGCTTGCGTCAAAGCGTCCGTCCCGTGGGATGGCATACCCCCACACCTCACACTCTTTATAGAAATTGGGTTCCATCTTCCCTGCGTGCCAAAAACTGCTGACTGGAGTCGCGCGCGCTTTAAGCAACGCGGAGCGCATGCGGATTTTTAGTGTGGACGACATTAAGTATAGTAGTGAGCCTGGAGCTCTAACTGACGTCAGTCGACGATTTTAGCCGTGTCTTCAAACAGATAGACACGTTGGCGAAGAACCAACCTTCGCTCCGGACCGACTCGACAAATCGAAGTAGCTTCAGGCCATCGAAACGGTGAGCCTGCGAGGTCGGAGACCGGAAAACCGAAGAGGTGCTATCGTGAATTCGCCGTGCATGGCGCCCATCTTCCGGCGTTGCTCGCAACACAGGCTTTCCTGCGTCGCAACTGCTGGGAAATCTCACCGTATACAAGGTAGTCGAAAGAGCCTGAATCGAATACAACGACAGAAAACTCAGCCTCATGTCGGTTGCAATGTACCGTCAGTGGGCATCAAGAAGAATACGGTTCCGCAAGAGCAACTGTTCCGAAAGAGTCTTACGCTCATTCGGTGAAACGGCAACAGGAGATTCCTTTCCAGTCACCTTACATATGTTGACAAGATGGTTTTCGCCTTGACAGTAAATAAACTCGGTATCGCTGCTAATAGGTTTTCCGCCGACCTTACCCGATTTCGGCAAAAGGTCCCAAGGCCACACCTGATAAGTTACAGTTAAAGTGTTGGTCTCGGTATTTGTATGCTCGAGGCCTATCCCATAGTCCGCCACGACGACAGTTGCTTTAAAGCCGTAATCCGTTGTGGTATCGAGCTCAAGGGTGAACGTATGGTCCGTAACCTTTTTTGAAATCGGCGCAGCTGTAAGACATGGTAGCTTCCCAAGAAAGGCCCCTTTTTTAGTTTCCTGGTGCTTCTTCGACGTCACATCCAATGCATTCTTGAGTCGTTCAATCGTCACGGCTATCGGAGACGGAGCCTTGTTCAAGATGTCCATATTTGACTTTGTGAATATACTTTGGTCTTGCGCGAGCTCAGGAAGAATAGTTTGTGTGTAGATGAGATGTTGATTGGCTTTTGTCTCCTTTGACCCAGTGGGTTTAGGTATTGTTATAAAGCCACCTGCCGCGTTCCCGGTTCCATCCGCTTTCCAGTTTCGGTCAGTTGTAGTCAAGACATCCAATTTGACCGACGTGAGAATGAATACGTCACCTCCGTTACCACATTCATATTCGTCATTTTTCTGTCTCGAATTAGACTCGAAAATTTTGGCATCTGCTATTTGATACGATTGAAACACGGCAATTTGCCGCTTGATATCAAGCAGATAATCTTGCAATGTTACTTGCTCAATCTTGGGCTCATCGGCTGTTGTCTGTGATTTGAACAAGCTGCAACCTGCCAACGCCAAAATGGTAGCGATTGGCACTGCACGGCAAGCGGCTTGATAGCCAAACGATGCTACATGCGCGAGTACAGTCTGTCTTCTCATATTGAGTTACCTCAGACCAGATGCATTGTAGGCGTGACGCTTGACTCGACTATCAAGCAGCGAGTTCAATTCTTTGACATTTTCTACGAAGAAGCAAGCACTGCCCTCTATCCTGCCCAACTTCTTTGCGCCTGACTTCATCTCGAGCCGACATCAAGAAAGTTCTTGAACAGACCCTCACGCAGGACCACATCGTCGAATATATCGTCTTAACAAATCGCGATTTATTTCGAATCACGGCCCGCCCGGCCCCTATTGTTTATTTGGCTTCACTGACTAGGTCACCCAGCGCTGTCACGCGAGCCTCCGGGTTGAGGATGGCCTGTCGGGGCGCTCACTGAAATCCTTTCTCGAGCCACCGATTCCGGCGAAATCCGGCTGCTCGAGCCAGCACTTGCATCCCTCGAAAAGCCCATCGTGCTGGTCGACCCGCCCAGCCAGCCCAATGGTCAGGGTCTGGCTTACTCGGGTGTGCCGGTAAGCCAGCTTTTGTTGCTACGGGCAAGGCGAGTCAGTGACCAGTTGTGAAGGGCCGAACAGGCCTTGAAGGCGGGAACCTGCGGCGCCGTGCTGCTATGGCAGTCCCATGCTCGAGCAGATGCGCGCCAAAGGCTGCGGCTGGCCGCGCGCACGAGCAGCTCGCTGTTCTTCGACGTTGTTAGCCGGTAAACGACTGAATTGCCGTTACATCTCCGTGTCGCATCAGCTCCCGGCTGTCCGTTTGCTGCGAACAGGATTTATGTCGGGCAACGTCAGCGGCCTTCAGCCCGCACAACGCCATCTTTTTCAGAAAAATCATGTGGTCGCAGATGCACCCTCTAGACTGCCATTAGAGCGCTCTGTTCATTGGGCTCGCATAGGACGAACCGCAGGAGGCGGAGATGGAATCAGCGAGAGACTATTCGTTGTCGCGAGATGCGGCACAGCAGAGAATTGACGACCAGTGCTCCATGGCAATCTCAACGTGCTTCGGGATGATGGACGCCGCTGAATCTATTGGTGTCACCAATGAGTTGCACGCGACGCTGGATGCGCTGCTCCGTATCCTTGCTGCCTCAAGCCTGTCGGCAAATCGGCCAATACAAGGTGTGCGACACTGAAGAGGCAGGCGTTGGCTTCCAGTCGTCGCAGTCGATGCGTGCAGGCACAAGGCACCGCCCGCGCGGCAATACGTGGTGGCATCGTCAAGCCCGTCCTTTTGTTCGACCAAAGAGGTGACCATGTGCTACTCAGCTCAAATAAAAGCGGACTACCAGCGATTTGTGCGCATGTTCGGCGCGACGATGGACATTCACGAGTTCACCCGCCTGTTCTTTGAACGCGCCGAAGGCATCAGCAAGGCGAAAATCCCCAAAGCAATGGAGGCCGCGTTCGCGTCACCGCAGAACAATACTGAACGGGAAATCGAGACGCTCATCGCCCGGTTTAACGCGGAGCAAGCGACAAAGCTCGAGCAAGAGCTCTTCAAGCAAAGGAAGAGGCTGGCTGACGCTGAGCGCACGCTGCTGACAAAGACGACGAAAGCAGCCACTGAAAGCAAGCGAATCTCGACCGACAAAATTGATGCGACCATGCGCCGGCTCGCTGACCTTGAGCGCACTGAGCTCAAGGCGCGTGACTCGCGTATCTTTCCGGGCAGCTACGCTCCACTGCTGGTCATGGAGGATGGCAAGCGCATTGTGAAACCGATGCGATACCAATGCCGCATTGCTGGCAAGCCAGCATCCTATGACGTCAAATATCCGGGCACCTACAACGCGCGGCGCGATAACCTTACCGGATTCTGGAAGCCGTGTTTTGGATACACGCACGGGGTGATGCTTGTCGATGTCTTCTATGAAAATGTGAGCAAGGCCAAGTTTGAAGGCACGCTCTCCGAGACACACGACCGAGACGAGAACATTGTTCTCGAATTTCGTCCGAGCAGTGGCGAGCTGATGCACGTTGCGTGCCTCTGGTCGCGATGGTCCGCGCACGGCGAACCGGATTTGCTTTCCTTCGCGGCAATCACCGACGAACCGCCGACAGAGGTTGCAGCGGCCGGCCACGACCGCTGCATCATTCCAATCAAACCAGAAAACATCGACGCCTGGCTGAATCCAGACCCGAAAAACCTCCAAGCGATGTACGCGATTCTTGATGACCGTGACCGCCCGTATTACGAGCATCGGCTGGCCGCGTGACTTCCCACATTAAGCTGGAAACCGGCCGGACATTTGCGGCGTTGCTCTTCCGTCTGTAACCCCGAGGCAGCTGCGAAAGTCGAGCGTTGCTCAGTGGAAGTTGGTCACAGTTATGCAACGCCGCCAAGGCAGTCGAAAGGCATACAATTATTACGTCTTGAGCAGGCTGAACTGCTGAGGTTGAGCGCTGGGATTTTTGTACCGAAGTCCTTCGTTGTGCTCGATTGTTATTGGGAAAAGTCCTCATAAAATTTTTAGTGTCGGGAACTATCTTTAATGCGGTCCGCACCAGGGTGCGCATAGCGCACGGAGATTGTTCGGCGGAGAGAGTAGTCGTCTGGATTTCCTAACGCTAACCGCACGGGAGGAACGGTCGTGGCGGCTAAAGGTACGCAAATCGCGACAATTGGCGCGAGCGCGATTGTTACGTTGGCGCCGGCATGGCCCGCACTGTGGCAGTTCACCACGATGCCGACGATAGTGACGCTCTGCGTTTCAGGAGTTGCTGGCGCGCTTCTCATAGCGAATCTAGCGATATTGCTCACTGACTTTCCAAAACAAGTTGGCTTTACGGGCAAAAAAATCTCAACCACGTTCCTGCGTCTGCAAGTCGGATTCACGCTGTGTCTTATCTCTATCGGACTGGTCTTCTTCCTCAACTACGTTCTGTCAAACGTACCGTTATCAGTTTCCCGCAGCGCCACAATGTTTAAGACGCAGAGCTTGCTTGAGTTTCATGCAGGCCTCCAAGCGGCAAGCGACGCCACTTTCCGACTACCCGCTAAAGTTGCTCCGTCATGCAGACCGCTTGACTCCCGAGAGCTCGAATCACAAGCGGCGGTGCGGATGGTTGATTTCAGTTCTCCGAATCCGCAGTTGCAGTTTGTCAACTTCCGACATCCTCAAATTACATTTTTGCTGTGCAATGACACGCTTGAAGTTAGCGACCTTGAGCCTTCGGTACTCCCAGCAACGGTAGAAGTTTTCAGCGCAGAGCGTTCCGCGGCGTGGAGAAGATGGCTAGTCATATACGGAGCATTTTTATGCATCATCAATCTCGTCTACGTTTTCCGACGGTAGCGGTTTTCACACTGCTGCTGACGACCTCATCCCCCGGGTTTGGAGAGACAGGCTATTCCCACTCGGGACAGGTCTTAGACGGTGCGAGTGGGGCCCCCGTCGACGCGGCCGTCACTGCCTGGGCGGAATTAGTCGAAACAAAACCAGGTGAAACCACTTGTCCTATCTTCGGCAATAAGCCATTGCAGAGCGTCACCACTTCTAAAAACGGAGACTTTAAGCTATCAATTCCACACACCGAAGCAACCTTCACCAACACCTACTGCGCCAGCAACTATGTTCCACGAGTAGATACGAGGCTAATGAATACGACTCAGAATTCACGGATTCACCCCACGCCTGTCGAAATCTTTCCGCGCGGAACGACTGGCGAAGCATACCAAGCCGAAGTGATTGGGAAATTGAACGACCTAGCCTATTTGAGACAGGTGAATCCAGAAGAATTCAAACGAGTTATTGCGATGCAAGTCAAGAAAGACCAATTAGACGAAAACCTATTCAAGATTTCAGATATTCTTGATATTTGGACAAAACCAAAACCTCTCTCACCTCGAAAGTGACGTTCCCAAGTTTTCAACTACGCTAACCGAAGCCTCGTAGCTGCAGCCATATCGTCGGTAGCTTGCTTCAATTGAGCTGAGCAGAACTTCCGATGACTCACCCTCGATGTTTGTCGACCGTTCCCGCGCGCGAGCTGACCGCAACAGAGCAACCCTCAGCCAAAAAATGAAAAAAGCCTCTCCGCTGTGGCCGCGGAGAGGCTGAGAGCTGCGCCGGTGAGTCTTACCCGAGGAAGGATAACGAGCGCGAGAAGATTGTACGACGCGTATTGCTGTGTGTGACCACGCGCGTCAGCGCGCGCAACAGTTGACTGGAAAGTGTCACGCACGGTACTGTATTTGCATACAGTACCGTAAAGGATGTTCCCATGGCGAATCGCCGCTTACCCGATTCGCCATCGCCGACGCTCAAGGAGCTCCGACGGCTTTGGACTGAGTATGGCTCCGGAACCGCCCACGACCAGGCAAGCCGCAACCTCATTCTGGAAATCGTTCGGCTACGGCGGCTGATGTACGAACTCGATTCCCTATGCGGGTCCGTCCAATACGCATGGAAGGAAGAGACTCGCTCGCACCTCATCGCACTCGAGAAGATGCGCGTGCTCTTCAACGACGAACGTTCACGCCAGGGCGGGCATTCCAGCGAGCCGCCGCCTGCGCCGCCCGATTCGTGGCGGCGGTATTCTTGACCCTTCGGCATCAGGCGAGACGAAAACTATGCAAACCGTAGGCTACAAGGGCTTCCTACTGTATGGCCACTCCATCGAGCAGCAAGACGGATTCGCTGCCAGTGGCACCGTCGTTCAAGACGGCAAGCTTGTGCAGAGCAGCGGTGTTCTTGCTGTGTACCAATCAGATGAAGACGCAATGGATGCGGGGGTCAGGTGGGCTCAGGAATGGATTGACTTCCACGCCTGATGAACTCCGACTTGCGAGTGCGACCTATAGCCATGTGCGCCAATACTACGCTTCCCCGCAAGCTAAATCCAAAGGGTTAGCTGCATCAGCATAACTCGATAGAATTGAACAAACGAACGAGTGAGCGGACCTGTGCATGACGAAGCAGAGCACCAGCAAGCGTGATGATTTCCCCGGGAAGGTAAAGCTCGACTTGGCTAAGCGAGTCAACTTCCGATGTTCGATATGTGACAACCATACAGCTGGTCCAAAGTCTGGCTCAGATGCACCTATATATCTTGGAAGGGCTGCGCATATAAAGGCAGCTGCGCCTGGCGGTCCTCGATACGACCCCGAGCAGACCAGGGAGGAGCGACGCTCCATCGCGAACGGTATCTTCGCCTGCCCACATTGTGCCGACCTTATCGACCAAGATGATTCCGCGTACTCGGTAGCCGACCTTGTGCGCTTTAAGCAGGTTGCAGAGAATAGAGCGCGAGAGCGCCTTGACCGCCATCCGGTCGAAGAAGCAATTGCTTCGAAATCGCTTACGCAAATCAACCGGGCGGTCCAGTTGTATTGCCTTAATGAGGAAGAAAGGCTGGAACAACTCGACTCACGGTTCAGTACGTCGGTGACTTGGGGCGAACACGGACCCGTGCATGAGATGCGCGCACGCGAACCCATTGCCCCGCGCATAACAATGAATGGCGAAGACCGACATGCAGTTCTGACGGCAATACGTGATGTCCTGGATTACGGTGGCTCACGGTCATTCGAGAACGTAGACATCAAGCTGGAGGGCTCACCGGTTTTCGCAGAGGTCGACGGTGTGGTCAAGCGTTTCGCCATTTCGACCGAGGTCCGCGAATCCACACTGAGTGTGGCCTTCGGCTCCTCGGAGGAAGACGCAGTTGTTGTCGACTTTATCGGCGAGATATCCGGGGGAGCCCTTGGCTACCGAATTGGGGGCAGCGCGTACGACGGGCTTTTGCGCGTCGAACTTCAATACGACCGCGCGACGCGAGACGTCAACGTCAAACTTCATTTTGGGCTAGACCGATGGAGTCGAAAGCCACTACTGCGCCTTCCACATTTTCCGAAGCTTATGCAGTTTTCACGGGCGTTACGGAAGAGAACAGACATGAAGCTTGCTTTGACCACTGCTGATGAAGAGCGCGAGATTTGCAGGGGCAGGCTTGATGCAGGCGATGCTTCGAGGCACCTTCATGCCTTCCTGACAGAGCTTCAGTTTCTGCGGAAAATCGATGCTTTCTTCGGCCTGGATGTCCGTATGCCGGAAGACGTAGATGATGTTCTGCGGGGTGCCGGCGAACACGACGAGATACTGGCATTAGTTGATATTCATGAGTCACAGGAGCAAGGGGTGACTATGACGCTTGTTCCGAATGAGAGCGTCAATGAGCTCGTGCTGGCAGTCCAGAATCACAAACCGAACGCCGTCAAACTGACGCAGAAGGTAGACATCAATCTCTTCGGGCAGCGATTAGGACCGTATGACGTGGATGTCGAATGCCCAAATGTAGTCGTGATGCCCGTCGGGCCGGTCACTATGCAAGCAAGTGTGCCCGTGCAGTTGCAGATGAAAGCCGTTGAGGGCGCGCGATGGACCGCGCGTAAGGCATAGTCCCACGCAGCTGAAGCTACGCCAGAGCGGATTAGCGAGTCGCCGAATTTCAGATAGCAAGGATTTCTTCGCTGGAGGTTCGCCACTCAGCCGATGATTTTGTGCCTTCTCAACCACTCTGCATGCTTCCTCGTAACCCGGATGAACAACTCAGGATGAGCGCGGTTGAAGTTTGCGAACGCTGCGAGACAATCTTGTGGCGGTGGCTTTGAAGTTAGCTCGGCCGACGCCTCGAGCAGACTCGCGGTTGGTCCGAGATAAAGGGCCTTCTGTGCATTGACAGTGGTCGCCTGCAAATCGAGTGTAGCCTGCATAGCACACGATTTGAGCAAGTTTTCAGCTTCTGCGGTGACCTCAGTTGCTAGAACTCGTGTTCCATAGACCCCGAATGCCAATTCGGCCGATTGCTGCCAGATTTCGTTTTGTATCTCTTGTCGCTCCATGTCAAGTGCGGGACTCTCAGCAAAGGCACCGAAAAGGGACACTGCAGTGCAGAGACAAGCGCCGACTTCCCACCAGTTTGACGAAAGTACGTCGAAGTTTCGCAAGGTGACGGCCGTGGCGACCATGCCACCGCATATGATGGACGAGCCTGCACTAAAGTATTCACCACTCAAAAGAGACTTGATGCCGAAAAACAGTCCAGCGAAAGCGAAGACAATTGCTACCATAGTTCTCACGCTCATAGATTTCCCTTGAACCAAAGCGGTTCCAACTGACCTCCTGGCGCAATCAGCGCCAAAGTGTTCTACGGAACATCTGTTGAGAACTTGAGGCGAATCATTCAACGTTCCGAATCAACATGTCTGACAGACTGTCTGCGCAATCGAAGTGGGCCGGGCGAAAGCGTGACTGCGCCCCGTTCACATGGCATATTGCGAGGAATTCAACGGGAGAAACCGAGAATGGCAACACTTGAATTTTTGCAGGCAAAAATCAAAAAGCTAGAGCAGCAAGCTGAAGCCCTCGTAACGAAGCAAGCATCCGGCGTCATTGAGAAGATTCGCGAGTTGATGGCAGAGCACGGCTTGACCACTGCTGACATCAAAGCTCATGAGCGGAGCAAGGGCCGCCTCGGCAAGACTGGAACTGCTGCGACGTCGAAGAAGAGCGTTGTTGCTTTCAAATATCGCGACCCCAAGAGCGGAGCGACGTGGTCGGGACGGGGGCGCGCGCCGCTATGGATTGCCGGTGCGAAAAACCGCGACAAGTTTCTTGTTGATAGTGGCGCGGCGATTGTGAAGTCCGCGTCTGCTGGCAAAGCGAAAGTTACGGCCAAGAAGGCATCGAAGACGGTCGGCGCCCGCTCGGGGAAGGGACAACCCAAAGGTCCGCAGCCGGCGCTGTATCGTGACCCGAAGTCTGGTGCGACTTGGAGCGGACGTGGTCGTGCGCCAGGCTGGATTGCTGGTGCAACGGACCGGAAGAAATATTTGATTGGCTGAGCGAAAACCGCGCCAACCGCAGTCTTGGCTAGCCAAACTAGTTTGCGGGCGTCGGGAGAACGGCATCCGCTACTGTCCCAAACGCCCCGCGACGCAGAGACCGCATCGAATTCGAGACGGGCCCAATCCGGGTGACCAATATGCGCCCGCCGGCTCTTTCGCAGCTGTCTACATCAGGTACAGATAATCCAGCGCCTTGAGCCCTCGTTCTCCACTTCTTAACCACCGCTCGACCTCGTGAGAGCGTAGCAATGTAAGGTGCTGGAGGTCTAAGTCATGGTAGAAGGCGGGGACGCTATCATAGACTGCGGCTTCGCTCTCCATCGCTGATTTGCGGTGACCTTCAATCTCTCGTTTAGGCTGTTGCTTGCGGATGACTTTGGTCGCCAATACCTCGGCATAAATCCAAGGGGACGCCGTTTGCGACTCTTGCGTCAGCCCTGTGCCCGTCACCATCGACTGTGGCGTGTTGAGAAAAATCACGCATTCAGTATGGTCAATCATCTTCGTGAGTGCGCCCTGCAACATCATATGGACGTGACTTGTCGACCGATTTCTCTTGTCATAGTCGTACGTTTCTTTTGAGGGGCGCAGGCAAAACTCATTGTCGATTTCTTTTAACAACTCGTCAGAGTTACCCCAGACACAAGAGTCGATAAAACACCGCAAATCAAACTTGTACTCGAGAGCAGCACCGAGTGCCATGGCCAACGCTTCATCGGCATGTGAATGCGATATGAAGACATCGGCTTTTACGGCTGCAAACCAATCGCTCTGAAGCTTTCTGGCGTCAACTGCGCCATTTTTTAGATAACTCGAAATGTGGCTTCTTGCATCAAGTTTTCTGGTTCGAAAACGCTCGGAGAGAGCACCATACTGGGTAATCAAGCGGGTACTAAAGTCCGAAGCATCATCAAACTTGAGGTTAAATCCTTTAAACATAAGCGAGTCTCTTTTTCTTCATGTTTTCAGTGGGACAGCCATGCTTCTTAGAATGGTCGGCTTCCCTGACGTCGATTTCAGTGCTTACTCAGAGAATCAAGTGCACTAGAGATTTTGTCGAGCAACTCCTGAGGTTTTGTGACAACCTCCTGCAGTCGACGGAATGCGTCCTTGAATTCTGGGTTCTCCGTGGTGCTTTCGACCGCTGGGCTCATTTCCTCTGCTAATGATTTCGCGGAATATCCCGTGGCGCCCACCGGCAACATAACCAAATCTAGTGATTGAGCGATTCGAAACTCCTTGTCCACGCCATCAGCATGAACAATCTTACCGTCCAACCGAGTATTTCCGAACAGGAATAGAGCGATTCCAGCCTGTGATATCAAGTCGGTTCTGAACTCGTGCCAGAACGCTTTTCGTTTATTGTCGTCGGCTATCGCGCGGGGGAACGGACGCACGACTAAATGGTCCTGGATGTGCCCCTGACGTTGTGCATAAATTTGTTCGATGGCACCTGAGAGGAGTTCGTTGCTGATACCCAATCCGAAGCCTGATACCAGTCGATACCCCTTTTGAATGAGAATCCGTCCAAGGCTGAACAGAAATTCATGCACATCCTTTTCGTCCCAACCGTTTAGTTCATCGGCACTTCCGGAGATGAATATCGTCCTACGCCGATATGTCCGGTAGATTTGTTGAAGGATGGCGGTAATTTCAGGGTAGTCGCTGACCAATAGCGTCCGAACATTGAAGCGTTTCAAGTCTTCAATGAGATGTCGTTGCTTCTGCTGCTTGTACTCGAAGTCTGCGAGCGACTCTCCTGCCTCCTTCATCACCTTCTTGAAGATGCAGTAATGCTGGCGACTATGCTGCTGGAAAGTGATGCGAATTCTGGAAAGAATGTAGTCCAGATTCGGGTCTTTAAAGCTGAATCCCAAAAACAAAAAGGTTTTGGAAACCAAGTCACCCGTCAACGCATTTACGAATGCGCCCCGGTCGAGTGAATATCGCTCGTAGTCATCTTTCGTGATAACAGCCTCATCCGCGTGTTCAACGTCGCCGTGCATCTTGAAGACAATGGCGTCTCTGCGTGGCTTCGTGCTAGCAAGGTGGGGCGTTCGAAATTTGACGTCGACGATTTTTCCAGCATCTTCAAGAGCTCTTTCGATGAGCTTATCGTAATTGGTAGTCCAGTAAGTGGATATGGGAAGCCTGGCCAGTAGCTTGTGATTTTCCGGTGGCTTAGCGTAGGTCGGGAACTCTTGGATGAGGCGCTTAGTCAATCCGCTTCGATTCTGGCCGTTGTCGTTGACGTGGTATTGCGCGAGTGCGACCAAATGGTCAGCCTCCATCTTTGCGTCGAGGCCAAGCTGCTTTGCAAGCGGTTCCAGCAACTTCACCCAATCCACAAATCCCGCTGGGGCTGACATCCCTGCTCCGAGAAACACGGCGGCCGTTCCCTCGTGGAGCTCCTTCACATACTCATTTACAAAGGCTTCTAAATCATTAGTCGACATTGCTCATACCCTTGCTTCCATTCTTATTTATCAAACGCGGAGCGCGAGCATGACACGCTGAATCTCGCACTTTTTCAAAATGTTGATTTACTCGTCAACGGACGCTGCAGTCCAACTAACGATAGTCCTTCCGAATGGTGATAGCCTGCTCCACCATTGCCGCCATGTTGTCCGCAATCCAGTTGTAGCGAGCTCTACTGTCGACGCCGGGCGGGTTGTAGCACTTCGCGACCTCGGATAATTTCTTTGTGCCGTTCTTGAGAGAGATGTAATCAAGAGGGTTCGCGCCCTGGTTCGCCGTATGGCCTTCAAAATTCACAAGTCCGTGGATGCGGATTGCTACGACCCCGAGGCCATCGTTCCATGCCTTGATAATTTCGTGGTTAATCCACTTCCGATTTGCTGTGTTCTCCCCTACTAGCAGCACCATACAGGTTTTGCCGGCCATCTGGTCGCTAATCCACTTTTCGATAGCTCTGTCTCCGCCGCCAGTGACTTTTTCCCAATCGTTATCTTTCGCGGGTTCATTTCCTTCCACTACCCCGATATTGCGAACTCGTGCTGCACGTACACAATCCGGCTTGTAATGAAAACTGAAGAAGCATTTTCGAGCCATCTCTCTTCCCCTTCAATGTGCTTTCCGGCGGTTAAAGCCGGTGATGTGGTCGACGTGAGTCTTGAAATCGTTAAAAGCTAGTCACTTTTTAAATTTATACGGACCTAACATCGCCGTTTGCTAGCGACAATGCCTTCAGATGCATCTGGTTCACTAAAGGTCTGCCCCGCGTACATCGAGGTCGACAACGGCCTTTTGCTCCACGACTGTCGCGATAGGCGTATAGATGTCTGTTTCGATGTCGTCTGCGACCTTCAACGAGACGACCAGGGCATAGCGAGCCTCGCTATCCCACTGCCGTACCTCCTTCCAGTCTTTCCACCAGCCGCCAACGGGGAACACTGCAATCTGCGATTTCGTGGCGAGTTGGGCCGCCGTCCCGGTCCAAGTGTCTGAATGGAGGGAGCCTCGGGCGCGCAACTGTGCACCATATTTCCAGTTGGCAACGTCTGGGTCGCCAAATCCACTGTCTTCGGTCTGTGTCCGCTCGAGCCTGTTGATGCGAGCCTTGAACTGAACCTCGTCCTCGGTTGCACCTCTGACCGCAAAACGAAGGGCATAGGACTGGTAGCGGAACTTGCTGAGCCAACCGCGCGAACTCGGGTTCGGTTCAACAAAATACGAAAGCGTGACGCGAAGTTCGACCGGGACTTCACCAAGCTGCAATAGCTCATCCATCGGCCAAGGCATGTCGTGCAACTGCATCTCGCCCAGGACAATCGAGCCGCTCGGCTTGCGATAATACGGATTGAACTGCCGCTGAACTACCAGTGTCGGCCGGTGTGCAGTCGAATATTCTGATTGAGCCGGCGTCACCAGCCCATATCCAAAGGTGCGCAGAAGCTTGTCCTTGTCGAGCTTCTTTGGTTCTTGTGGGAGTGTCCCCCGCATGCCGGCGGTGTGCTCAGCGCCATGAGCGACGAGTGCTCGAATCGTCTCCGGCCAATATTCCGGATACCGTGCGCGAACGTGTGCACAAATCCGTGCTACTTCAGCGGCTGCGGCGCTCGTGTCTCCAGTATCCGCGAACAGGCTTTTTGCTGGAGTGTTCGAGGTCGTCAACAGGCGAAGTGACTCCGGACCTACGGTTACGTGGATGCCGCCATCAAGTGACCCATTGCCGCCTTCGGCAACGACGTCCGGCTTGAATGGCCAAGGCGTACTGCTCCATAACACCGAGGTGGTCGACGCTGGCGAGAGCAAACCTGCTTTGGCAATTGCTTCCAGAGTCGCATGCTTTTTCGCATCCAAATCTGTCAGCGAAGTTGCCGCGCCGACTGTGAGCGCGTTCCACGCTTGCCCCGGATTCTGGACCGGGCTCATTGCATTGCTTTTCGGATAATTGTCCCACTGGGCCCACTGAACGTTGCCCGCAGATAGAACGAAGAGTCTGGGGATGCGGACGGCGTCTTCGTCTTCCTCCTCTGTCGACCCAGTGACATCGACAGGAGCACGACCAAACGCCAGTTGGTCGACCGTCGCGGACCACTCGGAGGGCGCGCCGAGGAGATGGCCAACCGAGGTCGTCATCATCGCGAACACCCGCGGCCTGTCAGGAGTACCGACCTCGACCCGAGCAACGGAGTCCGCAGTCACGGCGCCCCAGAGATGAGGGGCTGTTTCCCCGTCAGGCGGCAAAATCTTGACTGACTCGAGGCGATGCGGGATTTCCAGTTCATCCGCTGTTTGCAAGGCCGCGGTCAGATTTCCGTAGAGCGCGATGCCAGCCATCTCACTCCCATGGCCGGCGTGGTCATGCGTCTCCCAGTCCGGTTTGTAGGCATGAAGGTCCGCTTCATCTAAGGCCGGCTCCAGCAGAGGATGTCCATTGTTCACGCCGGTGTCGAGGAGGCATATATGCGGCACGTCCTCGCCAACGAAGAAAGTGGTTCGTTCAAGAAGGTTTTCGACCCAGTCCGCCTGCTCTGCCGGCGTCAGGTCGCTCAGGAAGAACTCTGCGTTCTCCTCGACAAACCGGATTTCGGCAATAAGGTCCAGCAGGTTGACACCCTGCTCGATAGCGGCCCGGGTCGCGTGCGCCGCGACGACCACACGGCCAGGGAACCTGACGTGGCCCGGCTCGACATGAATGCCGAGCTTTCCGGCCTCCTCCCGAAACTCCGTCACGACGTCAGCGACTTTGCCGCCAACGTGTCTCAGCCAAATCTGGAACCAACGAGGTTCACCGTCCGAGGGTGGGTCAGCAGCGTCGGTCCATAACTCTGTGAATGCAGCCCGGCGAATATTCTCAATCGCATTTACGAGCGCGGCATGCTGGGGAGCTGTACCGTTGCGATTATCTTTCTCGAGATATTCGGTGACGCGTTTTACGAACGCAGAGAGTTTGCCATCCGGAACGTGCAATACGGCAACGTCGGAGTTCGTGTGAGCCAGAACTGTCAGTAGCTCGATGCCTGCTGACTTCCACTCCACTTTTCCATAATCGAATGACCCACGAGGACTGAACTCGACGGCGATAGACATGCCGCGCCGCTCGGGCAACCCCAAGGCTTCCCGAGTTTCCTCGAGTTCGACAATGCTGCCGGCAATCTCTTGAATCTGAGCCAACAGACGTTGGCCGTGCGTCCCCCGGTCCCTTTGCGGCGCGTTTTCGCGCTGGACGGACAGGGGCGAGCGAAATTCAAGCGTCCTCACGAATCCATCAATGGACAGGTGACTCTTCAGTTCGTCCGCCATTTTCTCAGGCTCTTCTTTAGTTTTATTCGCCTGAGAGTCTACCGCAAGAGTTCTCGAATCTTTCGACCGGGATGTTAATTTTAGGAGTGTATGTTGTTGCCTTGAGCGCGCTCTTCCAAATGGCGAATGACGCTCGCCTCATTTACGGTTTTCTCGCCCTCCATAATCGCGTCTTTCAAAGCATCGAGACATGCTTTTACTATGTCAGCGTGTGATTCACCTTTGCCAACATGCGCGAGATGACGATAGTCGATGCCTGACGTTCCGAAGGTACCCAAGCTGTTTCTCAGCAGCGTTTCAATCTGCCGCTCGTCCGGCGCCTCATACTTGATAACGTCGTCGAATCTCCGGAAAAGAGCCCTGTCGAGGTCTTTGCCGTGATTGGTCGCGGCAATCAGGAGGCTGTCCGACGCATCCTGTTCGATGAGCTGCAAGAACATATTCAACGTGCGACGCATCTCAGCCACGTCATGCTGGCTGCCTCGCTGCAGACCCAGCGAATCGAACTCATCGAAAAAGTAGACGCCGCGGGTCGACTTCAGCGCCTCGAACACCAGCCGGAGTTTGGACGCGCTCTCACCCATGAACTTGGTGATGAGGCTGTCGAATCGCGCGGTGAACAACGGCAGGCGCAGTTCGCCGGCCAAGGCAGCAGCGGTCATCGTCTTGCCAGTTCCCGGCGGGCCGACCAGAAGCAGCTTCCGACGCGGGCTCAATCCGTGGCTGCGCAACTGCTCGTGATGGCGTTGCTCGCGCAGGACCCGGTCCAGCTTTCCGCGCACGGCGTCAGACAACACCATTTGCTGCAGGTGCTCGTGCGGATACTGCACCGTCAGGAGCTCGGACAGTTCTCCCTTCGGCTGCGCCAGTGGAGTCGGCCGTTGGGCACCCTTGCTCTGCACTGACGACAAGCCTGGCTTCTTGCCAGCCTTCGCGGCATCGACAAGGTCACGCAGTTCCGCCGCCAACTTCGTATGGCCGCGATGAGCCTCGTCTGCAGCCATCTGCATAGCCACTGCGTAGAAATGCTCGTGGTTGTCACCAGCATATGCGCGCAGTAGTGCTTTCACTTGGTCAGAACGGGCCATTGGAACCTCAGAAGTCTCAGACCGAAGTATAGACTCCGGTCGAATAAAATGTTGCTATTATAGCAATCTCATTGCGATTACAGCATCCTCAATCAATCATGTTTCCACCTCGAAGCCAGGGCGAACTCCTGCGATGGGCTCGCGGCGAAAGTACCCAAGCCGAATTTGCAGCAGCGACTGGTGTCCACAAATCGACCCTTTCCAGATACGAGTCGGAGAAATTGGGCGCTCCGACACATCTGATTAACTACTGCCTCGTGCGTCTCGCGAGCTTTGTTAGTGACCACTCACATTCAGAGTTAGGGCTGGAAGGCGCACTGGATAACGCACGGCGGACGGTCGCTCTGCTTGAAGGGCTATCACAACGGTAGCGCAATTACTGTATATATATACAGTAATTGCGCTACTCACCAGTTTTCTTTTGGTCGGTCGCTGCCACTCGTCGCCCGGCAGCTGACTTGGGAGTGGCGGCTGGTGCGCGGGAAACGAGAAATCGACCCGGAGATTTACGGTGCGAGGTGCGCTGCAGGGGAACTGCCAGCCGATAGCCATGCGACTGCATGGCTGGCGCCGTTACATCCGTGATGCTCACTGAGTGAGAGCGCTTGGGCAGACGCTAGCCGGTTGCGATAGTAGCAACGCGACCGGCAGGCCACAGGGAAGAACTCAAAGAAACGCGTGCCGCGCCGGGCGATTGCAGGCCGGCCATCACCAATCCGCAAACCTTCCCTTTGACTCCAGAGCCCATGTCCGCAATACCTCTTTCGGTATGCCACTGCCACCGGTGATAGCCTCGAGCTTGGCGTCGAACGCCTTTCTGCGGGTACTCGGAATTGTCTCGACCCATCGCCGAAGCAGCGTCTGAAATGCTTCATCGCTACACGCGTCGTACATGTAATCAACGGACTGCATTCGCTTCACCAGCTTCTCGTATGCAAGCTTTAGGAGGCTGGCGCTCGCGCGTGAATCCGCATGTGTATGCGCATCGGATAGGGTCCGAAACATTGCGTTGCGCTTGCTGGAATCCACCGTGGTGCACATAACCAGAATGTGCTGGAGATTCTGGTAGTTGGTACGGGCGGTGCCGAAACATAACCGCGTGAAAAGCGTATTCCGGGGCTCTTGCGCTGTTGGAGAACTGCACGGTTTCTCCATAAGGCTGAGCAATCTGAAGGATTCTCGAAAAGAAAGGCCCGGCAGCGGTTCCCAATTTGCGAGCAGTTCCTTGACGTCTAAAAGGCTCTTGCTGCCCTTGGCTTTATTGGCGCGAACACTCATCACGATGAGGTTACCGTCAGCATACGCTCCGTCGTTGTTCACACGGTCCACGGACCAGTCTGTGTCCGCGCCAGTGCTGTGCGTCATTTCGACGAGAGTCACCGGGCAGGTCGGATAGTCGATGAACTCGATGAATCTCGGCGTGATAGCCGCATCAACAATTTTTCCGCGTCGTAAAGCGTTCTGTCGCAGTTGCAGCCATTTGCGTTCAAAGCGAGTCGGCACCTTGGTGTTGGGTCCGAATCGGGCCTTGCCCTCCGCGTGCCCTTCAAGGACATGAGCTGGTGCGTCGTTCCGCGGTGTCCATCCGTAGGATGCGAGGTCCCAGCCAAGCGTGCGGCCAATTTCTGCGTCGTACTCCTGCGCCATCTTGCTCTCAGTCGTTATTGTCCGACTGCGGTAACGGCCGGTGGGGAAAATACTTGAGGCTCTTGCCTCACCCGTCCTTTTCCTGTTGCTGTCCGGAGATGTCTCGAGTAGCCGCAGGCGAGTCAAAACCCCACTCGTCAGCAGCGAAAAGCGCTGATTCGCGAATCCCGAAAATGTCGATTTCATCCGCATCGAGCTCGTAACGTCCGAGCTTGAATCCATCTGCGCGCGCCGTTACTTGATGAAAGTTGGGTTTGTCTTTTGAGTCACTGAAAAGCTTAGCAATCGTTGTGACGATTGCTTTGTCACACCGCAGACCGAAAAAAACTGACCGGATACGGAATGGTCGGTCGTCCACTCCGCTCTTTGGTGACACTGCACGCCACTCACGCTCATAACGCCATTGAGGAGCCTTCGCAAAGAAGTATTGCTCGAAAATTTTGCGCTCCGCCGCGGCCGACTTCTTCAAAAGCCACTGTTGCAAGTCGCTGATGTGGATGAAGCGACTGGAACGATAGTTCACTGGTCCCAACTCTTTGCATCGATGGTCATCGGTCTCATATTCAATGCAAATTCCCCGATGCTCGTCGGCGTAGTGACTCCACATCAGCGGGTTGTCCCAGTTCGACGCCAAGGAAAAAACGCCAAAGTCCTTGAATCGCTCTTTCAGGTACGCATCGATATCGCGAACCAAGTAGTTGAGGTAGGTCGCTGTTCCACCTCCGTCGTCATCATACTTCCCACCATATTCCGTCGCGAAGTATCTATGGGTGCCCATCATTTCGGCCGCTTTATTGGCCTCCACTTGTAGCAACATTACGGACTCCCAGAGGCGCTCCACTTCGCGCCACTCCACATCGACATACACCTGCGGGTTGCAATCAAATGGGTCGTTAAAACTGGCGGGCTTGGCGAAGAAAACCTCCGCCTGACTGAACATGCGCAGTGTTGTCGTACTGAAAGTACGGTACTTATACAGCTTGGCTGGAAGGGTTTTTGCGACCATAGATAGACGTGAATTTGAAAACCCGAACGCACCGATTCGAGAGACGGTCTGCCCGACTGCTCGTCAGTCTCGTATTCAGCAGGTAGGTGTCCGACTGGAACCACATGCATCTTCGCTCTCGTTTCGCGAAGACTTTTGCACCCATTTGGCATAGCTAGGCTCACACCAGCATGCGCCCGGCCCATGCGCAGTGCCCAAATCAGCATAGCACCGAGCCTTGGCGGCAGCGCATAGAGCGGCTGCACTACACATCGAATGGAAATCCACTCGAATTACTCGACCGCGGCTCGGCTGGTTGGCTGCAATGACCGCTTGCGCGCAGAAATCGCTGAACTGATGGCGGAATTGCTGACCGACGTCGCCACTGATGTGGAGGTCGTCGCTCGCGAACTGAACTGCGATGCGTGAGCGACTGCGGCGGGCGTTGTGCCGACTTGATTGTGCGCAGGAGGTGCTGGAAGCAACCCGAGCAAAGGTTGGAGAGCTTGAGGACGCGCAGCACGCATTGGTGATGGCACGAATCTGGAGCGCGGCGGAATTGCTGGCAAGCGAATGGCCGGATGACTATCTGGCGGGAGCGATAGGGCGGCTGATGACGCCTCGAGTAAAAGGCTGAGCGTTTGGCTACGGCAATTCAGCAATCAAACTTCGCAATACGCTGATTTGCCTTTCTGGAGGGACACTCGCCTGACCCTAGCGATGTAGCCCCCTCGGCTAGAAGTGTTCCCCGGGGACGTTGCACCCATAAAATTGCGCAAAATCGAGGGGGCAACGAGGGGTTTGCTCGATGACCACTGCCTAGGTCAATTGATTGTGTACCCGGCCTTTGCTGGCAAGGCTTTGAAGGGTATTGCACCCCTCCTCAGGAACACTTCTTTTCTGAGGCCGAGGTACACTTTCATTATTGACGGGCATTACGATCACGAACGAACCATCCCCTTCATTCCACCGTCACGCTCTTCGCCAGATTCCGCGGCTTATCCACGTCCGTACCCCTCGCGCAAGCCGTGTGATACGCCAGCAACTGCAACGGCACCGTATGCAGAATCGGAGACAGCAACCCATAGTGCTCCGGCATCCGGATCACATGAATGCCGTCCTCGCTGACAATACGCGTATCCGCATCGGCGAAAACATATAGCTCGCCGCCGCGTGCCCTCACCTCCTGCATGTTCGACTTGAGCTTTTCCAGCAGCGTGTCATTGGGCGCCACCGTCACGACCGGCATCGCTTCCGTGACGAGCGCCAGCGGCCCGTGCTTCAGTTCACCAGCCGGATAAGCCTCGGCGTGAATGTACGAGATTTCCTTCAGCTTCAATGCGCCCTCAAGCGCGATCGGATAATGCAAGCCGCGGCCGAGAAACAGCGCGTTTTCCTTGCGCGAAAAATCTTCCGCCCACGCAATGATCTGCGGCTCCAGTGCCAGCACGCTATTGAGCGCCGCCGGCAAATGCCGCAACTGCGTGAGATACATGGTTTCCTGCTTGGCGCTCACATGCCCGCGCAACGCCCCGAGCGTCACGGCCAGCACGAACATGCCGACAAGTTGCGTCGTGAAAGCCTTCGTGGAAGCCACGCCGATCTCGGTGCCCGCGTGCGTGAGGAACGTCAGTTCGGTCAGTCGAACCATCGCGCTCGAACCCACATTGCACACGGCCAGCGTGTGCTTGTGTCCAAGCGACTGCGCGTGCTTCAACGCGGCGAGTGTATCGGCGGTTTCTCCCGACTGCGATATCACCACGACCAGCGCCTTTGGATTCGGCACGGATTCGCGATACCGGTACTCACTCGCAATCTCAACTTGCGTAGGAATCCTGGCGATGGACTCAAGCCAGTACTTCGCCGTCATGCCCGCATACGAACTCGTGCCGCACGCGAGAATGAGAACGCTGTCGATATCGGCGAAAACTTCTGCGGCGTTCGCGCCGAACAGGTCAGCGGTGAAACGCTCGGCCTGCGGAATGGTGTCGGTGATCGCGCGCGGCTGCTCGAAAATTTCCTTCTGCATGAAATGCCGATACGGCCCGAGTTCAACCGCGCCGCCGTACGCCGCGACCACGCGCACTTCGCGCTGGACCGGCATGCCGTCGCGATCGACAATCTTCACGCCATCGAGCGTGATCTCGACCACGTCGCCTTCATCCAGATACGCAAAGCGGTCGGTGCTCCCGGCAAGCGCCAGCGCGTCCGACGCAAGAAAGTTTTCGCCATCGCCCACGCCGACCACGAGCGGCGAGCCGGCACGCGCGCCGACCACCGTGTGCGGCTGATCCTTGTGGATCACGGCGATCGCGTATGCGCCGTGCAACAGCTTCACGGCTTCGCGCACGGTCTGGAACAAGTCGCCGCGATACATGCTGTGAATCAGATGCGCGATCACTTCGGTATCGGTCTGCGAGACGAACTCATAGCCCTTTTCGCGCAACATGGTCCGCAGGCTTTCGTAATTCTCGATGATGCCGTTATGCACCAGCGCCAGTTCGTTACGCGAGAAGATGGGATGCGCGTTGTCCGTGACGGGCGCGCCGTGCGTGGCCCAGCGGGTGTGCGAGATGCCTGTCACGCCGTTCAGATGACCTTCGCGGATTTGGTCGGCGAGATCGGCAACGCGCGCCACGCTGCGCGCGCGCTTCGTTTCGCCATTGGCTATGACGGCAACGCCGCAGGAATCGTAGCCGCGGTATTCGAGCCGCCGCAAGCCTTCGACCAGCACCGACACGATGTTACGTTGCGCGACCGCGCCCACAATTCCGCACATGATCTATCCTTCAAGTTGTTTTCGAATGACTCGAAACACGCTGCGTTCGCCGCATAGGCGCTCGCCAGACGCGCAAGCCATGGCGCTTCTTCACGCCTTCTTCTTCACCGGCCGCACGTATCCGCTTTTGCTGATCTGCGTTTTCTCGTTCATCACAAGCTGGTTTTCCTCGACGATGTCTTTCCAGACCGTCGTCCCCGCTGCGATGGTCGTACCACGCGCCACGCGCACGGGCGCGACGAGTTGGGTATCGGAGCCGACGAACACATCGTCTTCGATCACCGTACGCAGTTTATTCGCGCCATCGTAGTTACACGTGATCGTTCCCGCACCAATGTTCACGCGCGCCCCGACATCCGAGTCGCCTATATAGCTCAGATGATTCGCCTTCGAACCGCGTCCGAGCACTGCGTTCTTCACTTCCACGAAGTTGCCGACATGGGCTTCGTCGCCAAGCACGGCGCCAGGCCGCAAACGCGCATACGGTCCCAGCACGACATTCGCGCCGGTCGTCCCGCCCTCGATGTGCGTGAACGCATCAACCCGCGTACCCGCGCCAATGGACGCATCGCGTATCACGCAATTCGGCCCGATAGTCACGTTATCCGCCAGCGTCACGGCGCCTTCGAAAACACAATTCACGTCGATGGAAACATCGCGTCCGCATGTCAGCGTGCCGCGCACGTCGATGCGCGCCGGGTCCAGCAGCGTCACGCCCGCGACCAGCAACGCTTCGGCAACATTGCCCTGATGAATGCGCTCCAGTTCGGCGAGTTGCTGCTTGCTGTTCACGCCGAGCGTTTCCCACTCTTCGTCCGGTTGCGACGTCACCACGTCAACGCCCGCTTCGAGCGCACGCTCGACCACGTCGGTGAGATAGAACTCGCCCTGTACGTTGTCGTTTTTCAGCGATGCCAGCCATTCGCGAAGCTGCGACGTTGGCGTAATCACGATACCCGTATTGATCTCGGTGATCTTCTGCTGATCGGCGTTGGCGTCCTTTTGCTCGACAATGCGCTGCACGCGGCCCATCGCGTCACGCACGATCCGGCCGTAGCCCGTGGGATCGTCAAGCGTGACGGTGAGGACGCCGTAGCGCTGGCCGGCGGTATCGGCGAGGCGTTTCAGCGTGCTCGCCCGCGTGAGCGGCACGTCGCCGTAGAGGATCAGCGTGGAGACGGTGGGATCGAGCAGCGGCAGCGCCTGCAGGACCGCGTGGCCGGTGCCGAGTTGCTGCTCCTGGACCGCGAACTGGACGTCCGGCGCGCCAACGGCTTTCTGGACCTGATCGGCGCCATGCCCGACTACCACAACGAGCCGCGTGGGATTGAGCGTGCGCGCGACCTCGAGCACGTGGGACAAGAGCGGCCGGCCAGCCAGGGGATGAAGGACTTTCGGCAAGGCGGAACGCATGCGCTTGCCGGTGCCTGCCGCCAAAATCACAATGTTCATGGCGTCAGCTTTTTTGGAAGTGTTGGAGGCGTCAATATAGCACGCGGGCAAGTACCGGAAATGCAGGCGCTGCCTTGCTGAGTAACGATTTGCGGGGGTTTTCGCACCATCCGGACATTACTTTTTCCGCGTGCCGGCCTTATACATCATCGAACTGAACTATCGAAATGGTTTGCGACGGGGACTCCGTCGAGCACGGATCTTCGTCGAACGCGATATCCCCTGCTGGATCGGCCACGCCCGTTGCGCGCAAGCCGCCGAACGGGAACAGCTTGTGATCCATCAAATGCGACGGCACCACATTCGACAGCGCATTGAACATGTTCTCCACGCGGCCCGGAAAGCGCTTTTCCCAATCGCGGATCAGCGCCTTCATTTCGGCCCGCTTCAGGTTCGGCTGGCTGCCGCACAGGTTGCACGGAATGATCGGAAATTCGCGCAGCTCCGCAAACTTCTCCAGATCCTTTTCCTTGATGTAGGCAAGCGGCCGGATGACGACGTTCTTGCCGTCATCGGATTGCAGTTTCGGCGGCATGCCTTTTAACTTGCCGCCGTAGAACATATTCAGGAACAAGGTCTGCAGAATGTCGTCGCGATGATGGCCAAGTGCAATCTTCGTCGCGCCCAGCTCACCCGCCACCCGATACAAAATCCCGCGACGCAATCTGGAACACAGCGAACAGGTGGTCTTGCCTTCCGGCACGAGCCGCTTGACGATGCTGTACGTATCCTGATTTTCGATGTGAAACGGAATGTCGAGTTTGCTCAGATACTCCGGCAGCACGTGGTCGGGAAAGCCGGGCTGCTTCTGGTCGAGATTCACCGCCACGATGTCGAAATTGATCGGCGCGCGTTCGCGCAGCCGCATCAAAAGTTCGAGCATGGCGTACGAATCCTTGCCTCCCGAGAGGCACACCATGACCTTGTCGCCGTCCTCGATCATCTTGTAATCGACCACGGCCTCGCCGACCTGGCGCGCGAGGCGCTTGAACAGCTTGTTGTTCTCGTACGCCTGCTTTTGCTCGTGGCGCGTCATTGGCTCGCGCATTTTGGGAACCGGTTGCGGGACCGCCGGCGTCTCGATCATCGAACTCATGCCGCCACCTCTTTGATGCGAAAGACTTCGACACCCACGGCGTCGCAGTCGGGATAAACGTCGGGCTTTTCCGTCGATACCACCACCGCCCGCACATTCGGATGTTCGAGCAGCGCGGCGGCGACGTCGTCGCACAGTGTTTCCTGCAAGTGGATGTGCCCTTTGCCCACGCGCCTGGCGATGGTCGCGCGCATGAAATCGTAATCGACGACTTCGCGCAGCTTGTCCTCGACCGGCGTAGATAAAGCCAGCGGCACGAACAATTCCACGTTGATCACCACGCGCTGTTCGCCCTGCTTTTCGAAATCGTGCACGCCAATGTTGATGCGCACTTCGTAATTGCGCAGAAAAAGCCGCCGGCAATCGGCGAGCCGGGGATGCGAAAGTGCGGCGAGCATGGTCGTGTCCTGGAAACTGATTAACTTACTGAGAGCCTAACCGGCCGTGCGGTTTTGCATCAAGAACATGATGTCGCGCGGCGATGGCACGAGATGCTGGCCGCCATCGACCACCAGCGTCGTGCCCGTTATGCCCGGTGCATCGGCAAGGTAACAGGCCGCGGCTGCGACATCCTCGACTCGCGAAGCGCGGCCAAGCGGCGTCACGCGATGCGCCGCCTCGAATTCGGCGTCCGTCATGCCGGCGGACGGCAACGTCAGGCCGGGCGCGAGTCCGACCACGCGCAGCTTCGGCGCGAGCGCCTGAGCCAGCGCGATGGTCGCATTGTCCAGCGCGGCCTTGCTGAGCGTGTACGACAGGTAATCCGGATTCATGTTGTAAAGCTTCTGGTCCAGCACGTTGATGACGCACGTGCGCAGGCTTTCGTCGTGAATCGCGGCGTCGGGCGTGGCCTCGTGCAGCGCGCGCGTCAGCGCGAGCGGCGCGCCGACATTGACCGCCATCATCTCAAGCAAGCGCGGATAGCCGAAATCCCGCGCGGTATCTTCGACAAATCGCGACGCGTTGTTCACCACGCAATGCAAACCACCCAACGCTTCCATGCACGCCGGCACCAGCTTCGCCACCTCGTCTTCCACGCCAAGATCCGCGCCGAGCGCAATCGACTTGCGTCCGAGCGCGCGGATTGACTGGACAACTTCCTGCGCGTCGGCTTCCGAGCCGCCGAAATGCACCGCGACGTCCCAGCCGCGCGCCGCGAATCCTAGCGCGATGCCGCGGCCAATGCGCTTCGCCGCGCCCGTGACCAGCACGACGCGGGTTTTGGGGCCGGAAGAATCAGGAGAAGTGGACGAAGAAACGCTCATTTACAATGCCGGAATGAATCCAAAAACTCACGAATCCGACAGTTTACCTGCTCCCGGCCCCGATGCGCTCGCGCAGTCCGAGCGGCTGACGGCGCGCATCCGCGAGGAAATTGCGTCGGCCGGCGGCTGGATGCCGTTCAGCCGATACATGGAACTCGCGCTTTACACGCCCGGCCTCGGTTATTACAGCGGCGGCGCGATGAAATTCGGCAAACGCGGCGACGACGGCAGTGATTTCGTGACCGCGCCGGAAATGTCGCCGCTGTTCGCTGCAACGCTCGCACGGCCCGTCGCGCAAGCGTTGCGTGACAGCGGCACGCGCAACCTGATGGAATTCGGCGCCGGCACGGGCAAGCTCGCGGCGGGTTTGCTGAACGCGCTCAGGGCGCTCGACGTTCCGTTCGATAGCTACGCAATCGTCGATTTATCCGGGGAACTGCAGCAACGCCAGCGCGCGACGATTGAAGCCGAAGCCCCGGAATTGGCGTCTAAAGTCCGGTGGTTAAGCGCGCTGCCGGAGCAATTCGAAGGCGTGGTGATCGGCAACGAGGTGCTCGACGCCATGCCCGTGCGCCTGGTCGTGCGCAAGTTAGGCGAGTGGCAGGAGCGCGGCGTCGTCTGGTCCCAGGATCATTTCGCCTTTGACGACAAACCCCTTCTCGCCGCGCTCGATGACCCCTTGCTCGCCGAAATCGACACGACTATCGACGAAGTCAACGACGAGCCGTTCATGGAATACGTGAGCGAGACGCACGAAGCCGCGCTGGCGTTCACGCGCACCATTTGCACGATGCTCACGCGCGGCGCGGCGTTTTTTATCGATTACGGGTTTCCGCGGCGCGAGTTCTATCACGCTCAGCGCGCGCAGGGCACGCTGATGTGCCATTACCGGCACCGGGCGCATGGCGATCCGTTCTTGTATCCGGGCTTGCAGGACATCACGGCGCACGTGGAGTTTTCGGGGATTGCGGAAGCCGGAACCGACGCAGGCGCGGATCTGCTCGGTTTTACATCGCAGGCGCGATTCCTGATGAACGCGGGAATCACCGACACGCTTTCCGACATCGATCCAACCGATGTCCGCCGTTTTTTGCCGGCGGCCAACGCGGTGCAGAAGTTATTGTCCGAGGCAGAAATGGGCGAGTTGTTCAAGGTGATCGCGTTCTCGCGCGGTATCGATGAAGCCATCGCCGCGTTCTCGTCCGGCGATCGCTCGCACACGCTATGACGCCATGATCCGCTGGGTTCTCACCACATTTATTGCGTTGACCATTCTCTCGGCGTCCCTGCCGTGGATGAAGAAACTCGGTATTGGCAGGTTGCCCGGCGACTTCACGCTGCGTGTGTTCGGGCGCGAGTATTCGTTTCCGTTCATGTCGACCATTCTGCTTTCGATCATCCTTTCGCTGATCGCCCGGGCGCTTTAGGCTTTCTGAAGCGCCGCTTCCACGGCCGCCACGCGCGCCGCATGAACCGCGTCCTTGATCTTCCCCGGCTCGCTCGCGTATTGCTGCGCGACCGCGCCGGCGTCGACCGCGCGCGCCGCCACCAGCGCTTCGCGCAAACGCTCGGCTTGCGGATACGGTTGCTGGCTCAAACCGAGACGGCCGCGGGCATCGGAAACACAGGCTTGCAGCGCTTCAGCGAATCGCGCGGGCTTGCGCAACGCGTCGCATCGTTCGAACAGACGCACCAGCGCGGCCGCGCCAAACTCCATCACACGATGGATATTCCCGTGCTCACGCGCCACCAGCAGCGCGAGATCGCGGCAATCGTTCGGCACACGCAAACGCTCGCACAAAGGCTTCAGCAGATCGACGCTGCGACCTTCATGGCCAATATGACGCGGCAGGATATCTTCGGGCGTGGTCGCCTTGCCCAGGTCGTGGGTGAGCGCGGCGAACCGGACCGGTAAAGCGAAACCATGAGCCGCCGCGTAGTCGACCACCATCATCACGTGCACGCCCGTATCGACTTCCGGATGATAGTCGGCGCGTTGCGCGACGCCCCATAGCGAATCCACTTCCGGCAAGATCCGCACGAGCGCGCCGCATGCGCGCAGCACCTCGAACATGCGCGACGGCTTGTTCTCCATCAAGCCGCGCGATACCTCCTGCCAGACACGCTCGGGCACGAGCGCATCGACTTCGCCGTCGGCGACCATGCGCTTCATGAGCGCGAGGGTTTCATCGGCGATGGTGAAATCCACAAAACGAGCGGCGAATCGCGCGATCCGCAAAATCCGCACCGGATCTTCAATGAACGCATCGCCCACATGCCGGAACACGCGGGCTTCAAGATCGGCGCGGCCATTGAACGGATCGATCAGCGGCCCGGTCAGTTCACCATCTGGCCGCACTTCGCGCGCCATGGCGTTGACCGTCAGGTCGCGCCGCGCAAGATCCTCTTCGAGCGTGACATCGGGTGCGTAGAAAAACTGGAAGCCGTGATATCCCGCCGACGTCTTGCGCTCGGTGCGCGCCAGCGCGTATTCCTCGTGCGTCTGCGGATGCAGGAACACGGGAAAATCCTTGCCGACCGGTTTGAAACCCTGCGCCGCCATTTGCTCCGGCGTCGCGCCCACCACGACGTAATCGCGGTCCTGCACGGGCAGACCAAGCATTTCATCGCGGATCGCACCGCCCACGACAAAAATGTTCATTGCTCTTTCCGCGCGCCGTCTATCCATTCGGCGACTTCCGGCATGGCCGTAATGGTTTGGCAATAGGCGCGCGCGGCGTCGCTGATCTTCGGCGCGTAGGAATTGAAGCGCATGACGACCGGCGCGAACATGGCGTCGGCTATACCGAATTCCTTGCCGAACAAGAACGGGCCGCCCTGCGCGGTAAGGCAGTTGCGCCAGATCAGATCGATTCGTTTCACGTTCGCCAATGCGCCCGCCGTCAGCGCCTGCCCGAATGCCTGGCGCTGGATGTTCATCGACATTTGCTCGCGCAGGTCGTTAAAACCCGCGTGCATTTCCGCGCTGATGCTGCGGGCGTGCGCGCGCAAGGCGGTGTCGCGCGGCCACATGGCGTGCTGCGGGAACAGTTCGGCCAGCGTTTCCATGATCGCGACCGATTCCCAGACCGCATCGCCCGCGTCCGTCACGAGACACGGCACCTTGCCCGATGGCGAATGCGCCAGGATGTTCGCGCTGGAATCCGGCTGGCCGAGGCGGATCATCACCTCTTCAAACGGAATGCCGAAGTGCTTGAGCACGAGCCATGGCCGCATGGACCACGAAGATGTGTTTTTGTCACCAATAACGAGTTTCATCGCGAATATTCAAGGTTGAAGCACAGCAAATGGAACACGGCTGTCAACGTCCCGCCGACGCCCGGAATGTGTTGAAACGCGAACGGGCCGACGATCCGGTGAGATACATCGGCGCAATGGCCTCGATACTCGCCGGATCGATACCCAACTCCGGCGCCATGGGACCGCTCGCGACGTTCGGCGCTTTCATGGAATCCAGATTATCGCGCGACATCATGGGTTCGCCGGGCGCGAGTTCCAGCGACATTGCCTGAAGGCGGCCAAGGCTTTCCGGCAAGCGGATGATGCGCGCGTTCTTGCCGATCGCCGCGCCGCTGAAGCGCACGAGTTCTTCGAGCGTGTAGACCTTCGGACCCGCGAGTTCATAGGCGCGGCCGCTGGCTGCATCGAGATCGAGCGCGTTGACGAACGCCTTGGCGACATCGCCGACAAAGACCGGCTGGAACCGGGCCTGCGAGCACGCGAGGGGAATCACGGGAAAGATCCGTTCAAGGAACGCGAACTGATTCAGGAAATTGTCTTCGGGACCGAACACCACGGACGGACGAAAAATGGTTGCAGCCAGATTCGCTTCGCGCACGGCTTTTTCGCCGTCGCCTTTCGAGCGCAGATACATGCTCGGACCGTTCGAATCCGCGCCGAGCGCGCTCATGTGAAGCAGCCGCCGCACGCCTTTCGCCTGACACGCGGCCACGATCTTGTTCGGCAACTCGACGTGGGCCTTTGCGAACTGCGGGCCGTAAGGCACGCCGCGTTTGCCCTGCAAGATGCCGACGAGGTTGATGACCGCATCGGCTTGCGACACGAAAGCGGCGAGTTGAACGGGATCGTAGACGTTGGTTTCGATCACATCCACGGGCAGCAGCGTGAGATGCGCTGCGTTCTCGCGCCGCCGGGTGGCAATGCGCACGTTCTTGCCGACTTCCACAAGCGCATTGACCAGATGACTGCCAATAAACCCCGATCCGCCGATCAACGCAATGGTTTGATGTCGCATATTCGCCCCTGTGAGTGACGGCGGCGGCGCGCGAAAATGCAAGGCGGCGCGCCGCGCTTGAGCTTCCGACGCGCCGGTTGCCGGATAAGCGAAACGCGCGGCGAGCCTTGGTCGACCCTTGATGCAATCCGCTTATGGCGCGATGTAGCCGAGCCGCGCCTTCAGCGATTGCGGACGCCCCTCGAACAAGGCCGCGTAATACACGGTGTTCGACAGCACGTTCTTGACGTAATCGCGGGTTTCGGTGAACGGAATGGTTTCAGCAAAAATCGCGCCCTCTACCGGCGCGTTGAGCGTGGAGCGCCATTGTTTCGGCCGTCCTGGCCCGGCGTTGTAACCGGCCGTGGCCAGCACGGCGGAGTCGTCGAACTGGTTGTAGACCATGGCCAGATAGTTCGTGCCGAGCAGGATGTTTGTATCGATGTCATTCATCTGCTCACGCGAGACCGGTCCCATGCCAATCTTCTTCGCGACCAGTTGCGCGGTGCCCGGCATCAGTTGCATCAGGCCGCCCGCGCCGACTTCGGACTTTGCATTGATGATGAAGCGCGATTCCTGGCGGATCAGGCCGTAGGCCCATTCAATGTCGAGCCCGGTATTCTTCGACTCACGGTCGACCACGTCCTTGTAGGGCGAGAGGTAGCGCAGCGAAAAATCGTGCTCGGTCTTGGTTTTGTCGGCGGTATTCACGGTGCGGTCGAACAACTCGATACGCCGCGCGTATTGCGCCGCCGCCAGCAACTGGCGATCCGTCATGGTCCGCAGCGGCCAGTTCCATTCGCGATTTCCCTCAAGCCGCAGGTTCATGTCATAGAACTTCTGCGACAACGCAAAACCCGGAATAGTCTGGGCTTGGGCAATTTCGGCATCGGTCACGGTTGTGCGCGGCGGCACGGTGATCTTCTGTCCCATTTCTTCCGATGCAAGCTGGCCGTAGAAATTGAACTGATCCGCGATGCTCGTGAATTCCTGGGCGGCCGTGGCGGTATCGCCGGCTTGTTTCAAGGCGCGCGCGTGCCAGTAGATCCATGCTGGCTGATTGCGCAGCGTGGGCGGCATTTGTTCCACCGACCAGCGCACCATGGTCCAGTCGCCGGCGAGCAAGGCGCTGCGCGTGCGCCATTCGTAAGCCGGATTCGACAACGGCGCGTTCACCGACAGCCTGTACCAGTCCACGGCGCTCGGCATGCGCTTTGACGCAGCCTGATAGGCAATCGTCCCCCAGCCAGTTGCGCGCTCGGTCGGCGTCAACGCTGGCGCCACTGAACTAAACGACGCCGCCGCCATGGCCGGGTCGTTGCGCGCCATGCGCGTGATGGCGAGCAACGCAAGTTGATGCGAAGTCGTGTCGCGGCCAATGCCGCGCGCGAGATACAGCGGCGGCGTGTTCGCGGCGCTATCGAACGAGGTCTGACTTGGGCGTTGCTGCCCGAGCGCGTCCGCGATCTTGCTGCCCGTGTTGGTGTAGTTTTGTTCGTATGCGAGGCGGATTTGTTGCCAGACGTCGTCGGAAGTGAATTGCTGCGATACCGCCAGCGCGGAGATCAGGTCCACACAGCCGTCGCCGTACCATTTGGGATCCACGAGCAATGCGCGGGCGGCGTCCGACACGTTTTCTCCGCGTGAAGCCCGCGCTTCGAGCGCGTAGCATTTCACCTGGGTATCGTCGTTCAGGACGAAGCGCGAATATTGATCGAGAAAATTGCGCCAGTCGTGACGCGCGCCCAGCACCACGAGATAGTCATTGCGCATGCGGTCGGCGATTGCCTGGCCGTCGTAGCGTTGCAGGAACGAAAGCACCGGCTCGTCTGGTGCGTCCACGCGTGCATGGCCCTGCGAGTCGAACAACTGCGGTTTAAGCGTGAAATATTCGACATAACCGGGCGCCGGATAATTCGGAATTTGCGCGGCGAGCTGCATGGCGCGGCCGGCGTCATTCGAGCGCGCGGCTTCGCGCAATTGAACGAAAGTGCGATCGTCTTGCGACAGCGAATAATCGGCTGATGGGCGAACTGCCGACGCGGTGCCGCACCCGATCAGCGTGATCGTGGCGAGCGCTGTGGCGGCCGCGAGATATACTCGTTTGAGACGTTTTGACATCGTTTTTTGTGGAGCGCGAAGTGATCCAGAGCATAGCATGCAACCCTCTTATGGAAGCCAAAAGCGCGCTGCGTGCGAGCTTGCTTGCAGCCCGCGAAGCGCAAGGCGGCGCGGCTGGTCAGGAGGCGCGAGACGAGGCGCTTGCGCGGCGTTTGATGGAGGTCGTCGCGGGGTATCCGGATGCATCGTGCATTGGGTTTTATTGGCCCGTTGCCGGTGAGTTCGATGCGCGCAATGCAATGGCGGTTTGGCTGGCGTTGAAAGCGTCGAGGACGGCGGCGTTGCCGGTGGTTGTTGCACCGAGGCAACCGCTCGTGTTTCATGCCTGGCGGGCTGATTCCGCTATGAAGAAGGGGCGGTTTGGGATTGCCGTGCCGGAGGAGGAGCGCGTGGTTGTCCCGGATTTGCTGCTTGTTCCCTGCGTGGGGTTTGATGCCGAGCGGTATCGGTTGGGTTATGGCGGCGGGTATTACGATCGGACGTTGGCGGTTTGGCCTGGCGAGCGGAAGCCGACGACGATCGGCGTGGCGTTTGAATCTGCCAAGTGCGATGCGCTACCGCGGGGGGAGTTTGATTTGCCTTTGGGCGTTATTGTCACCGAATGTGGGGTTTATTGACGCTGGCGGTTGGGGGGCAGTTGGGAGTTGCCAGGGTCCCCCCGAGCGCCAGCGTCCAACCCCTCTAAAGACCCAAAACCCCCGGCACTCGCCCATCCGGCCCATAAAACGCCGACTTCACCGGCGCGATGGTCAGCGCCGCCAGCGCCGTCCGGTTGTATTCCATGCGCGTGCGGATCAACACACCATTGTTGTTATTGCTGCGCTTGGCCCGCCGCGCCAGATCCTGCAATTCCTGCCATCGGGCATGCAACGCTTCATCGCCAATAACGGCCTGTTCCATGCCCGCAAAACCTTCAGGCAAACCAAGCGCGCCAAGCCGCTCATCCCGCGCACGCTCCAGCGCGGCGATCTGCCCGGTCAATGCAAGTTTTTGTTCGATGATCGAAGGCAACGTCTCAAGCGGCGAAGCAGCCGTGAGCGCTTTCTCTTCGTAGGCAAGCAGCGATTCGAACGCCTCCACAGCGGCGATCTCTTCAATGACAGTGTCAAGCAAAGCGTCTTTCATGGGCGACTCGCTAAAAACTCCGGCCCGCGCTCAATGGCGGTGCCAAGGTCGAAAAAAGCCGCCCGGCGCTGCATCGCCGCCACTAAAACGACGATGCTTGATCTGAACCTCGAACGCGGGCTCAGCCGCCGGCCGGCGGGGTTTGCGTCTTCAACAACTCACTCGCGCTCGACAAAATGCCGTCGGCGACCTTGCCCGAATCGACCTTGTAGCTGCCGTCCGCAATCGATGCCTTGATCGCCGCGACTTTCGCCGTGTCAATATCGGCGCTGCTCGACGTCCGCAAATCCGTCGATAAAGCCGACAGGCTCACCGTCGAATTCGAGCCGCCAGTCGTGGCGGCCTGCGCGGCTGCGCCCGTCGTGGAGGGCGTTTGCGAATCGGCTTGCGCCGCACGTTGTTGCGCAGCTTCCTGCAATGCTGCGATCTGGCTGGTGTTGCTGGAATCGATTTTCACGATGGTCTTCCCTGACGATGTGATCCTTTTATCGGCGAGCAGGTGTAAAAACTTTACCCCTCCCGCCCCCGGAACCACCCGCCGTCAGGTTACATCGGCCCGAAACCCTTATTGCGAAAGGCTTCCGGCTAATTGAAACAAAGTGCAACAACTGAGGGTTACCCCACATAAGCCGCTCAAGCCCGGCTTTTACAACTGGACTTCAACGGTCGAACTGTCCTTTACGATGCCCGTAATGATCTGTCCCCCAGCCGTTTTTACGCGGACCTGCTGGCCGGGCGCGGCGTTGTTCATGGCGCTGCCTTCCGCCGATATTGAAAAGCCTGCGCCGCTGGTCACCACGTGCACCGACGATCCGATCACGACTGAACTGGCGCCGCGCAGCATGTCGGTGCGCAGCGGCAACCCGGCGACAATCCGCGATAACGTCGTCGCGCCGACCGCTTGCGACGGATCGGTGACGATGGCTTGCGGCATCGACGTGATGTCGCCATCGCGCGCGCTCAGGTCGGCTGCGGTCAGCACTTCGCCGGGCGCCATGGCGCGGGCGGCGAGGTAATACGTTGCCTGCAGCGAGACGCGCGCCTGCAGGTAAAGCGTCCACGGCCGGTCGCCTGTGCAGCGCACGCCAACGGTGGTGCGGCCCCAGAGGCGCGCGCCCGGCGGCATGAATGGCTCGAGCGTCGCGCATGGGGCGAGGCCGCGCGGGAAAACAGGCGTCACGGTGATATCGGCCTTGCCGGGCAATCCGGCCGCTTCCTGCGTCAGAAACGCAAGCGCGGCGGCGCGGATGGAATCGCCGTCCTGCGAAGGCTGCGCGCCTTGCGGCGCTTGCACAGTAGCAGCGCCCGGCGTGAGGGGCGCGCGGATCGGCGCGGCAGGCCGCATCGATACAGCCATCATGCCGCCTGCAACCGGCACGGCGGCGGCGGCGGCAATCGGCCGTGCCTGAAACCCGCGCGCCGCCATGCGGTTCGGCACGACCGCGTCCTGTTTGGCGGGATCGTCAGCTTGAACGATAACCGGCGTCACATCTCTCGCCGATACCGCCACGCGCTGCAGCGGCCGCGCAGCGCCCGCGGAAGGCTCGCCATTGCCGGGAATCTCGATCATGCCGCTCGCGGGTGCGCTTTGAGGCGTGCTCGGGGGCGTGCTTGGGGCCGTGCTTTGGCTTGGCGTCATCGCCAGTTTGGGCTGCGGCGCGGGTTTGGCTTCGCCGTTGCCCGGGATCACGATCATGCCGCTGCTATCGGCGGAAGAGGAGGAAGCGTCGGCGGCGTCGGCGCGGGCATCGAGCGCAAGCGCCGCGGCGCGCATGGCGGCATTGGCGCCATTCACGGCACGCGCATAACCGCGCGGACTGGGCGTTCCTATCGGTTGCGCACTGCCTTGCGGCTGCGCCATCGGCTGGGCCATCGGCGCGGCGTTCACATTCATGCCGGCATTCTTCGCCATCGCCACGACAGCTGCCGGATTGGTCTCGCCCGGCCCCGAAATCATGATGGCGCCGCCGTTTTCCTGCGCCTGGACGGGCATCGCGGCAAATCCCCAAACCAGCGCCAGCGCCCACGGGAACGCACGCAAACGCGACGCGATATCGCGCGTTGAGCCGTCCGTCTCCGGGCGGCGCGTGGCCGTCTGGCGGACAGGCGCAGCGACGCTGTGCATTACGTTTCTCCCAGGCAAAAACTCATCGTTCGTCAACCTACGAGACGAATTCTAGATATTGACGGCCAAAGGCAACCGTCGAATAGAGGCCGCCTTTCCCTGTTATTCGTCTGATTGCATCTTGCGTCCCGCTTCTAAGATTCGTCTCATGCCAAAAAGTCTTCCTTCGACGCCATCAAGCGCCGTGACCGAAGACCCAGGACGCAGGACACAGGAAGCCGAAGGAGAACCGTGATGCTGGACAAGCTCGACCAGGAATTTGCGTTTGGCCGCGAGGCGCTCGATGTGCGGGCGTATCGGCAGGAACTGCTGTCGTCGAATATTGCGAACGCCGATACCCCCGGCTACAAGGCGCGCGACGTCGATTTCTCGAGCGCCCTGGCCGGCGCGCTGAAAAAGACCGGCGCAGCGCCGGGCACCGCCGCGAGCACAGGCACGCTGCAGATGGCGCAGCCCGTGAGCGTCTCGACCAGCGCGGGGTTGGCGGTGACGTCGCAGGGACATATGGCAGGGGCATCGAAGCTCACGGCAAGCGGCGGCAGCACCGACGACTACGGCAAGCTCGCGTACCGGATTCCGAGCCAGCCGTCGCTGGATGGCAATACGGTCGACATGGACTCGGAGCGCGTGCAATTCGCCGATAACGCCTTGCACTTCGAGGCCGGCATGACGGTGATCTCGTCGCAGATCAAGGGAATGCTCTCGGCCATTACGTCGAACTGAGGAACAGGCCATGCCATCTTTAATGAACATTTTCAACGTGGCCGGTTCGGCGATGTCCGCTCAGGCGCAGCGCCTGAACGTGACGGCGTCGAACCTGGCGAACGCGGACAGCACGACCGGTCCCGATGGCCAGCCGTACAAGGCGAAGCAGGTGGTGTTCGCCGTCGATCCGCTCGGCGGCGCGCGCACGGCCTCGGGCCAGCAAGTGGGCGGCGTGCAGGTGACGGGCGTGATAGACGACCCTACGCCCATGAAAACCAGCTACGACCCGACCAATCCAGCAGCGAATCCGGACGGCTACGTCACCATGCCGAACGTGGATCCGGTGCAGGAAATGGTCAACATGATTTCGGCGTCGCGTTCCTATCAGGCGAACGTCGAGACGCTCAATACCGCCAAGCAGCTCATGCTTAAGACCCTGACGATCGGAACCTGAGGACAATCCCGTGACAACCAACACCACGATCGGCAACAACGGGACAACCGTATCCCAGACGCTGCTGGACACCATGAACGGCACGTCGAGTTCTTCGTCGTCGAGTTCCGCGTCCAGCGCGACCGGCGCCCAGTCTCCGTCCGACCTGCAGAACACCTTCCTTACGCTGCTCGTCACGCAGTTGAAGAACCAGGATCCGACGAACCCGACCGACAGCTCGCAGATGACCTCGCAACTCGCGCAGATCAGCACGGTGTCGGGCATCGGCCAGTTGAACACGTCCCTGACCTCGCTCGCGGGGCAGTTGTCGGCGGGACAGTCGGCGCAGGCAGCGTTGCTGATCGGTTCGACCGTGCTCGCGCCGGGCAACAGCGTGACGGTGGCAAGCGGCAAGTCGACCAGCTTCGGCGTGCAGACCGCGAACGCGCTGGACGACCTCACGATCAACGTCAAGAACTCGGCCGGCCAGATTGTGAACACGCTCGACCTCGGCGCTCAG
Organism: Caballeronia sordidicola; assembly: GCF_001544455.2. Classification (GTDB taxonomy): domain Bacteria; phylum Pseudomonadota; class Gammaproteobacteria; order Burkholderiales; family Burkholderiaceae; genus Caballeronia; species Caballeronia sordidicola. The sequence goes on along the minus strand of NZ_FCOC02000002.1, from coordinate 641,458 downwards.
CCGGCGGGCGTCGTGCCGCTCTCGGGCTGGACGCCGGTAGACAAAAACGGCGCAACGCTGCCCGACGGCACGTACACCATTTCGGCGGCTGGCACGATCAGCGGCAAGGCGGCAACGGCCACGGTGCTGTCGGCGTCGCAGGTTCAAAGCGTGGTGCAGCAAGCCGATGGAACCGCCGGTCTGCGCCTCGCAAACGGCACGACGGTCGGACTGACCAGCGTCGCCTCGATTCTCTAACCACATTCAAAAGCGGAGACCGTCATGGGTTACCAACAAGGTTTATCGGGTTTGTCGGGTGCATCGAGCGACTTGGATGTGATCGGCAACAACATCGCCAACGCGAACACTGTTGGCTTCAAGGAAAGCCAGGCGCAATTCGCCGATATGTACGCGAACTCGGTTGCGAGCGCGGTGAACAACCAGGTGGGCATTGGCACGAAGCTCGCCGAAGTGCAGCAGCAGTTTGGCCAGGGCACGATCACGTCCACGAATCAGGCGCTCGATGTCGCCATCAACGGCAACGGCTTTTTCCAGCTCTCGGACAACGGCGCGTCGGTGTATTCGCGCAACGGCGTTTTCCATCTGAACGCGGATGGCACGATCGGCAATTCCGCGGGCCAGTTGCTGATGGGTTATGCGGCGAACAACTCGGGGATCGTCAACAGCGCGGCAACCGTGCCGCTGACGGTATCGACGGCCAATCTCCCGCCGGTCGCAACCAAGAACGTGAAGTTCGCGTTCAACCTGAATTCGCAATCGGCCGATATTCCGAGCACGACCGCTTTCGATCCCACGGACTCGAGCACCTATAGCGCGACCAGCTCGATCAACGTCAACGATTCGCTTGGCGGCACGCATCAGGTGGCTGTCTATTTCGTCAAGAATTCCACCGGTTCGTGGACCGCGTACGGCACGACCGGCACGCCTCCGACACTGGTTGGCTCGGCGGCGGGCGGCGGCGTGCTGGGCAATGTGAGCTTCGACGCATCGGGCAACCTGACGGGCACGAGCAAGTTCAATTTCACGATTCCCGACGGCGCGGTAAGCGGCGGCACGCAAGCTTTATCGATGGACTTTGCCGGCACGACGCAGTTCGGCGCCACGAGCGGCGTTCAGAGCAGTTCCCAGGACGGCGCGGCATCGGCCAGCCTGACGGGTTTCTCGGTCGGCACGGACGGCACGCTCACGGGCAATTACTCGAACGGCAATACGCAGGCGCTCGGCCAGATCGCGCTCGCCAACTTCGCCAACCAGAACGGCCTGCAGGATCTTGGCGGCAACGTGTACGCGCAAACCGGCGCGTCCGGCGCGGCGCAAATCTCGGTGCCGGGTGCGACCAACCACGGCACGCTGCAAGGCGGCGCGGTGGAAAACTCGAACGTGGACCTGACGAGCGAACTCGTGAACCTGATCACGGCGCAGCGTAACTACCAGGCGAACGCGCAGACCATCAAGACGCAGCAGACGGTCGACCAGACGCTGATCAACCTGTAAGCGCGGCCTTGAGCAACATAAGCAACATATAAGCGAGAGAGAGCCAGCATGGATCGTCTGATCTACACCGCGATGACCGGCGCCACCCAGTCGCTCGAACAGCAGAGCACGGTGGCGAACAACCTCGCCAACGCATCGACGACTGGCTTCAAGGCGCAGCTCTCCGCGTTCCGCCAGGTGCCGATGAACTTCGAAGGCAACGCGAACGGCGATCCGGGCTCGCGCACTTTCGTGCTGGCCTCCACGCCGACGGCCGACTACACGCCGGGTCCGATCCAGCAGACCGGCAATCCGCTCGATGTCGCCATCCAGGGTCCGGGCTGGCTTTCGGTCCAGGCCGCCGACGGCACGGAAGCGTACACCCGCGCCGGCAACCTGCATGTGGACGCGAACGGGCAGATCGTGACGGCGAACAACTTGCCGGTGATCGGCACGGGCGGTCCGATTTCAGTGCCCCCGGGCGCGGAAATCACCATCGGCAAGGATGGCACGGTGAACGCCATCGGTCCGGGCGACCGGGCGACGGCAATTGCCGCTGTCGATCAGTTGAAGCTCGTCAATCCGGACCCGGCAACCCTCGCGCGCGGTGACGACGGACTCTTTCGCACCGCGGATGGCCAGCCGGCCGACGCCGATCCGGCAGTAACGGTCGCGCCGGCATCGCTTGAGGGCAGCAACGTGAATGCGGTTTCCGCGATGGTGGACATGATCACCAACGCCCGCCAGTTCCAGATGCAAACCAAGATGCTCGATTCCGCGAACCAGATGGACCAGTCGGCCAACAAGCTGCTCGATTTCAGCTAAGCCGCCGCCCGCGTATCTCGCTTAACCCGCTTTTCATAGTGCTTAGCTTGTTTAGCCCAAAGGCCAATAAAACATGAACCGCTCTCTTTACATCGCCGCAACCGGCATGAATGCGCAGCAGTCGCAGATGGACGTTATCTCGAACAACCTCGCCAACGTCAGCACGAACGGCTTCAAGGGTTCGCGCGCGGTGTTCGAGGACTTGCTGTACCAGACCGTCCGCCAGCCGGGCGCGAACTCCACGCAGACGACCGAACTTGCATCGGGCAGCCAGTTGGGTACGGGCGTGCAGCAGGTCGCAACGGAGCGCCTCTACACGCAGGGCAACCTGTCGCAGACCGGCAACTCGAAAGACGTGGCCATCAACGGCAACGGCTTTTTCCAGGTGACCATGCCCGACGGCACGACCGCCTACACGCGCGATGGCTCGTTCCAGGCGAGCCCGACAGGACAACTGGTGACATCGAGCGGATATCCGGTCACGCCGGCAATCACGCTGCCGGCGAACTACACGAGCCTGACCATTGGCTCGGACGGCACGGTCACGGTCACGCAACCGGGCAGCACGGCGAATACCACGATCGGGCAAATGCAGATCGCGACCTTCGCGAACCCGGCTGGACTCGATGCAAAAGGCGAAAACCTGTTCGCTGAAACCAACGGTTCCGGCGTGCCGAACGTCACGACGCCGGGATTGAACGGCGGCGGCACGTTGCAGCAGGGTTACGTGGAAGCATCGAATGTAAACGTGGTGCAGGAACTGGTGAACATGATCCAGACGCAGCGCGCGTACGAAATCAACAGCAAGGCCGTGACCACGTCCGACCAGATGTTGCAGACGCTTAGCCAGATGCAGGTTTAATGGGTTCAGCCGGCTCGACGCCCGCTGCGTATTTCCGAAGGATCATCACGATGCCGCTCATTTCTTTCTCGTTTCGCCGCCTTATGGCTGTCGTGCTGGCGGGTGTTCTCGCCGCTACGCTCGGCGCATGCGGCCTCGTGCCGAAAGAACCGATCATCCAGCAGCCGATGACTGCCCGTCCGCCCCTGCCGTCCACGACCGCGCGATCGCCGGGCGCGATCTACAACGCGGGTTACGCGGGACGGCCGTTGTTCGAAGACCAGCGGCCGCGCAATACGGGCGACATCGTGACAATCGTGATCGCGGAAAACGTCAACGCGACGAAGTCATCGGCAGCGAATGCAGCGCGCGGCAGCGCGGCAGCCTTCGCTGTCCCGACCACGCCGGGAATTTTTGGCGGTCTTTTCAACAACACCAATCTGTCGGCGAGCGGTTCGCAGAAATTCAACGGCTCGGGCGGCGCGAGCGCGGCCAACACCTTCAACGGCACGCTGACCGTGACCGTCACCGGCGTGCTGCCGAACGGCAACCTGGTCGTGAGCGGTGAAAAGCAGATGCTCATCAACCAGGGCAACGAGTTCGTGCGCTTCTCCGGCGTGGTCAATCCCACGACCATCTCCGCCGCCAACACCGTCTTTTCGACGCAAGTCGCCGACGCGAAGATCGAGTATTCGGCGAAGGGTTATATCGATGAAGCGCAGAACATGGGCTGGCTGCAGCGCTTCTTCCTCAACGTGGCGCCCTTCTGATCATGAAACTCGCTCTCCGTTTTTGTCTTGGCGCGCTCGCTCTGGCTTTGGCCGCCGTGCTGCCGCAAGCGGCGCAAGCCGAACGCCTGAAAGACCTGGTTTCGTTCCAGGGCGTGCGCGACAACCAGTTGATCGGTTATGGCCTTGTCGTGGGCCTCGATGGCACCGGCGACCAGACATCGCAGACGCCGTTCACCACGCAAAGCCTGACCAACATGCTGGGCAATCTCGGCATCACGCTGAACGCCGCGACCACGCAGAACATGCAGTTGAAGAACGTCGCGGCCGTGATGGTCACGGCGGTTCTCCCGCCGTTCGCGCGGCCGGGCGAGGCAATCGATGTCACGGTTTCGTCGCTAGGCAATGCGAAGAGCCTGCGCGGCGGCACGCTGCTGATGGCGCCGCTCAAGGGCGCGGACGGCCAGGTCTACGCCATGGCGCAGGGCAACGTGGTGATCGGTGGCGCCGGGGCGAGCGCGAACGGCAGCAAGGTCCAGGTCAACTCGCTTGGCGCGGGGCGGATCTCGGGCGGCGCGCTGGTCGAGCGCGCGGTGCCGAGCGCCTTCACGCAGCCCGGCGGCACCATGCAGATGGAATTGCGCGACATGGATTTCGATAACGCGCAAAAGATCGTGGCGGCCGTGAACAACCAGTTCGGCATGGGCACGGCTGTGGCGCTCGACGGCCGCACCATCCAGCTTCGCGCGCCGACCGATCCGACGAGCCAGGTGTCGTTCATGGCGCAGCTCGAGAATATCGATGTCCGTCCGTCGCAAGCCGCCGCCAAGGTGATCCTGAACGCGCGCACGGGTTCAATCGTGATGAACCAGATGGTCACGCTGCAGAACTGCGCCGTCGCGCACGGCAATCTTTCCGTGGTGATCAATACGCAAACAGCGGTCAGCCAGCCGGGACCGTTCTCGAACGGCCAGACCGTCGCGGCGCGGCAATCGAATATCCAGTTGAAGCAGGACACGGGCGCGCTCAAGACGGTTGCGGCGAGCGCGACGCTTGCCGACGTGGTGAAAGCGTTGAACGCACTGGGCGCGACGCCGGCTGATCTGATCTCGATCCTCCAGTCGATGAAAGCAGCAGGCGCCTTGCGCGCCGACCTGGAAATCATATAAGGACTAAGCGCACATGAACGCGAACGGGACGGCAAACAGCACGCTGGCATCATTGAACGGCTCGGACACGAGCGGCGGCCTGAATTCTTTATCGAACCGGTTTGCGCTCGACGTGCAAGGTTTCGACGCCATGCGCGCCCAGGCCAACGCCGCGCCGCAGGCAGGTTTGAAGGCGGCGGCCAAGCAGTTCGACGCCGTCTTCACGCAGATGATGCTCAAGAGCATGCGCGACGCCACGCCCTCGGACAGCCCGTTCGATTCCCACGACACCGCCACCTTCACCTCCATGCTCGACCAGCAGATGGCGCAGAACATGGGTTCGAAGGGCATTGGCGTGGCCGACATGATGCTCAAGCAACTGATGCGCAACGCGGGCGCGGGCACGCAAGCCGGCCTGAATGGCGCTGAAGCGGGGGGCGACAGCAGCGCGAACGCCGGTAACATTGCCGCGATGAACGCCATGGCGAAGGCTTACGCGAACACGGCGGCATCGGGCGGGTCGAAGGACGCGCTGCAGGGCAAGGGCTACAGCGCCAACAGCGCGCTGGAACCGCCGGCACACGGCGTGGGATCGGACAAGGTGGCGGGGTTCGTGGACCGGTTGTCCGCGCCTGCTCAGACCGCTGCCGCCGCGACGGGCATTCCCGCGCGTTTCATCATTGGACAGGCGGCGCTGGAGTCGGGCTGGGGCAAGCGCGAGATCAAGAACGCCAACGGCAGCACCAGCCACAACGTCTTCGGCATCAAGGCGACAAGCGACTGGACGGGCAAGACCACCAACGCCGTGACCACGGAATACGTGAACGGCAAGCCGCAGAAAGTCGTGGAGAAGTTCCGGTCGTACGACTCGTACGAAGACGCCCTCACCGACTACGCCAGCGTGCTCAAGAGCAATCCGCGCTACGCGCCGGTGGTCGAGGCGTCGCGCGACGCCGTCGGTTTCGCTCACGGCATGCAGAAGGCCGGCTACGCCACGGACCCGCAATACGCGAAGAAACTGATTTCGATCATGCGTCACATTGCGTGACGAAGCGTGCACTGGCGCGCGTTTTGCTGCAATTTGTCGGGTGAGCGAAAAGTAATACGAGTAATGTGTCATAAGCGACGGGGCCAAAGTCGCAATAGAAGACGAAGCCGGCCGGCGCCCGGTTCCCGCATTCAGAGTCGCGCGGGACCGGTCGCCGGCCGAGCCGCATAGAAATGGGGCTGAGAGCGGGTTTGTTTCTTTTCGTGCGCTTTGAATGTCTTCGTTTGCGGAATCGGGGTTAATCGGCTCCAAGCGGGCTTAGGCGGGTCTCAAGCGGGTTTTTGGGTAATTTTTCGCGGTCAACCCTAAATAATCCGGCCCTGTTGCCGCTAAATGGAACATCGAAGTGCCGGATCCATAGGGTCCGGCTGGACGCGCATAAGCCTCGGCAGTCGAGGTGGCGCGAGCAAACGAACACGGCAAGCCCATGAACATGAATGAGTCGAACGGTTCCGACATCGCTGACGACGAGTCCGACCATCCCGATTTCGGCAGGCGCAATCCGCTGGAAATTGGTGTTTCTCTGCGCAATCTCGTCAATCGAGGCGATTTCCTGACCGTCGATCACGGTAAGGGCCAGATCGTGACGCGCCTGCTCGACGTGAATCCTCTTGCCCGGACGTTCGTTTTCGACTGGGGCGCGGTTGCCGAGCAGAACCTGGCCGTTCTCGCGACCGAGAACCTGATGTTCAGCGCGAGCCCGGATGGCGTTCGCGTGGAGTTTGCGACAGGTTCGCCGCGTGAAATCGTTTTCGAAGGACATCCGGCGTTCGAAGCCGACTTTCCCCCGGTTCTGTTCTACATGCAGCGGCGCGAATATTTCCGCGTGGAAGCGCCCGTGCTCGATCCGTATATCTGCAGCGGCACATTGCCGAGCGGCGAGCGCTTTCGCTTCGAAGTCAACGACCTGTCGCTTGGCGGTGTCGCGCTTCGGACCATGGACGAACGCGTGGCGGCGCTGGAAATCGGCGTGATCCTGAAAGACGTCGAACTGCATTTCAGCAATCCCGGCAAGGTCGTGCTCGACGTTCAACTGATGTCGAACCGGCAAGTGGTGAATGCCAAGGGCGACCGGCGCTATACGCTTGGCTTCAAGTTCATGAGCCTGCCCGGGTCGGCTGAGAACACCTTGCAGCGCCTGATTACCCAACTGGAAATGAAGCGCCGGTCGCTTGCGCGCTAAGCGGTTTCGAGTTTTCCGGATGCTTTTGGAATGACGCCCGCGTTTTGATCGTGGGCTTTTTTTCGTCTCATGCGTTCAACGGCGCATGACGCCTTCACGTCCCTTGCTCCATCTGGCGAATTAGCCCCCAATTTCCCCGCTGCTTCACGAATTGCCTCGTGCCCCGCTGATGAATAATCCGGACAAGGCGCAGTTCGCGTGCGGCATGTTTTCTGTGCGTCGTGCATCGGCGGATGGACGGAAATGCCGCGCGGCCACTCAACTTTTTTCCATATCGGCCGATATACATCAGTGTCGCCATTTGGCGGGCCGGGCGTCATGCCTTTACCAGGATCCTTGCATGTCCAGCAACCTATTCGATATTGGCGTGAGCGGTCTCAATGCAGCCCAGTGGGGACTGACGACGACCGGCCAGAACATCAGCAATGCCGCAACGCCCGGCTATACGCTCGAAAGCCCCGTGTACCAGGAATCGTCCGGGCAATACACGACCTCCGGTTTCGCCGGGCAAGGCGTGACAACCGCGACGGTCGCGCGCTCCTACAGCGATTTCCTCACGAAGCAGCTCAACAGTTCGCAGTCGAACAGCAGCTCGTTGAACACGTATTACTCGATGCTCTCGCAGTTGAACAACCTCGTCGGCGATCCGACGACGGGTATCGGCGCCGGCATCACCAGTTATTTCACCGGCCTGCAATCGATCGCGAACAGCCCGGGAACCACGGCCACGCGGCAAACGCTGATGAGCAGCGCGCAAACGCTTTCCGATCAGATGAACGCCGCCGCCACCACGTACAACCAGTTGCGCGACGGCGTCAACCAGTCGCTTTCGAGCGCGGTGTCGCAGGTCAACAGCTACGCCAAGCAGATCGCCGATCTCAACGTGCAGATCGCAAGCGCAAGCTCGGCCGGTCAACCGCCCAACCAGTTGCTCGACCAGCGCGATCTCGCGGTGTCGAACCTGAGCCAGTTGGTGAGCGTGCAGGTCACCACCAGCAACGGCGGCTACAACGTGTCGTTCGGCAACGGCCAGCCACTCGTTGCCGGCAGCAGTTCGTATGCGTTGACCACGGCGCCCTCGCCATCGGATCCAAGCGAATTGTCGATTGCGTACGCGTCGCCCGACGGCTCCACGCAAACGGCGAAACAAACCCAGTACCTGCCGGATTCCATGTTCAGCGGCGGCGGCACGATTGGCGGCCTGCTCGACTTTCGCAGCCAGTCGCTCGATCCCGCGCAAGCCAAGCTCGGCGCAATCGCCACCAGCTTTGCAACCCAGCTCAACAACCAGAACGAACTGGGCATCGACCTGAACGGCAACCCCGGCGGCGCGCTGTTCTCGACCGGCAGCCCGACCGTCTACGCGAACGCCCGCAACAGCGGCAATGCAACGCTGAACGTGTCCATTGCCGATGGCACGCAGCCGCCCACCGGCGACTATTCGCTCGGTTTCGACGGCACGAACTACACGCTCACCGACCGCTCGTCGGGCGCGGTGGTCGGCCAGTTGACCGCTTCGTCCACCGGCGCGGTGAGCGGCACCATCGGGGGCATGAACATATCGATTGCAAGCGGTTCGATGTCGAAAGGCGATTCGTTCACGATCCTGCCCACGCGCGGTTCGCTCGATAATTTTTCGCTTTCCAGCACGAATCCATCGGCGATCGCAGCGGCTTCGCCAGCGGTGGCATCGGCGGCAACGGGGAACACCGGCGTGGGCAAGATCTCCGCGGCGACCGTGACGGCGGGGTACTCGATGCCGAAAGACATCAACCTGAAGTACGACGCCACCACCGGTACGATGACTGCGGACCAGCCGGTCACGCTGCCGGACAACACCGTGGTCCCGGCCGGCACGCCGTTCGCGTACGATTCAAACAAGGGCCTCACCATTTCCAACGGCACCGGCGTGAGCGCGACCATCAGCGGTACGCCCTCGACGGGAGACAGCTTCACGATCGCCATCAACAAAGGCGGCACGAGCGATGGCAGCAACGCACTCGCCATGGCCAACCTCGGCACCGCCAAGTCGATGAACGGCGGCACCGACACCCTGACCAGTTCCTACGCGAACTTCGTCAACCAGATCGGCAACCAGACGAACGCACTGAAGGCATCGAGCACGTCGGCCACGGCTGTGCTCAACCAGGCGACGTCGGCGCAGCAGGCAGTTTCCGGCGTCAACCTGAACGAGGAAGCCGCCAACCTGATCCAGTACCAGCAGCTTTACCAGGCGAACAGCAAGGTCATCCAGACGGCTTCTTCGCTGTTCCAGACGCTGCTCGGCATCTTCAACTGAGGTTTTCACGATGCGTATTTCCAGCTCGCAGTACTTCACGCTGAACGTCCAGACAATGAGCGACCAGCAGGCCTCGCTTGCGGCCCAGTACGCGCAGATTTCGTCGGGCAAGCGAATCCAGACCGCGTCCGACGATCCGCTTGGCGCAGCGCAAGCCGTGCAGTTGAGCACTCAGTCCGCCACGCTGTCGCAATACGCCACCAACCAGTCGGCCGCGCTGACCTCGCTGCAGCAGGAAGATTCGACGCTGACGAGCATCGGCAATGTGATGCAGAGCATCCAGACACTCGTCAACCGCGCGGGCAATGCTTCGTTCAACGATACCGACCGCGCGTCGATGGCGACCCAGTTGCAGGGTTACCGCGACAACCTGATGACGCTCAGCAATTCCACCGACGCCAACGGCAACTACATTTTCTCGGGATTCAAAGGCACCACGCAGCCGTTCACGAACAACGCATCGGGCGTGGGCGCGACCTATGCGGGCGACAACGGGCAGCGTCAGGTGCAGATCGCAGATGGCCGCTCGATCAACGTCGCCGATAACGGCGCCACGGTGTTCCAGAGCGTGTCGCCGAACGAGAGCTTGCCGGTTTCATCGTCGGCGGCGAACAACAAGGGTTCCGGCACGATTGGCCCGGTCAACGTCAGCGACCGTGGCAATCCGGGCAATGCATCGACCTATACCATTTCGTTCGCGACCACCGGTACGGGCGCCACGGCCACCACGACCTACACGGTCAAGGACCAGAACGGCGCCACGATCACGCCCGCGACGCCGTACGTGGCGCAGCAGGACATTGAACTGGGCGGCGGCGAGAAAGTGGCGATTGACGGAGCGCCGGGTGACGGCGATTCGTTCACGGTCGCGCCGGCCAATACCGGCAATCCCTCCGATACCGACATTTTCTCGACGCTCGACTCGCTGATCAGCGCGTTGCAGCAGCCGACCACGAGCAATCCGGCCGCGCAGGCGACGCTCCAGAACGCGCTGACCACGGGCGGCACGAAGATCAACAACATGTACAACAACGTGCTGACGACGCAAGCATCGGTTGGCGGCCGCGAGCAGGAAGTCACGGCGACGCAGACGGCGATGCAGACGACATCGACGCAAACCGCGAGTTCGCTGCAGGACCTGACCAGCATCAATCTGGTCAGTTCGATCAGCCAGTACGAGTTGACACAGAACGCGCTGCAAGGCGCGCAGCAGGCGTTTGCCCAGATCCAGAAGATGTCGCTGTTTCAGTACATCGGTAATTGATCGAGCGGATGGATTCAGAGAATGATGTGGGTTGTAGGAAGTTGTTTGGGCCACCTGTTCAGGTGGCCTTTTTTATTGAGGTAAGGAATGCAGACAAGGAATGCGGTGATTACGACCGCTATTCTCCGCAAGATTTGCGGTGAATAGCTTCGTTTTGTCAGGAAACGAGTCTGGATCATGCTGCTAAAGCGCCGCCGCCACCCGCCCCATCTGATCGATGCCGTTTTCAAATATGCGTTGAAAGAACGGGATCAGGTTAGGGATCATCAACTGAATCAGCAAGAACCCAACGAGCATGGTGACCGGAAAACCAACCTGGAAAATCCCGATCTGCGGCGCGGCGCGGTTCAGAATGCCGAGCGCAAGATTCGCGATCAACAACGCGGCCACGACCGGCAATGACAACAGCAGGCCCGTCGAAAACACGCTCACGCCGTAGGTCGCAACCGTCTGCCATCCGCGCGCGTGCACCATTGCGCCGAGCACGTTGGCGCTCACCGGCACGCTCTGGAACGTCTGCACGAGGGCGCTGATCATTTGCAAGTGACCATCGAAGACGAGAAAAGCAAGGAACGCGATGGTATTCAGATACCGCGATATCACCACCGCGTTGCCGCCCTGGCGCGGGTCGTAGAGCATCGCGAAACCAAGGCCCATTTGCTGGCCGATGAATTCGCCGGCGGCATCTATCGTGGCGAAGGCAATCTGCATGGTCATGCCGAGCGCCGCGCCGACCATGAACTGGTTGATGAGGATCAGCACGCCATCGGCGGAAAACACGGTGACTTGCGGCACGGCGCCGATGGTCGGCGCAACGATCAACGAGATGAACGCCGCGAGCCCGACCTTGACGCGCACCGGTATCGCGAGATGGCTAAGCAGCGGCGCGGTCGCGATCAACGCCAGAATGCGCGTGAACGGCCAGAGAAAAGACGTCAGCCAGACATTGAGCTGGGCATACGTGACGGAAAACATCTAGCCGGTGATGGCGGGCGTGATGGTGAACACGTGGCGCATGTAGTCGAGCAGCGTTTCCATCATCCACGGGCCGGCGATCACGAGCGTGACGGCGACCGCAAGCAGTTTCGGAATGAACGAGAGCGTGCTTTCGTTGATCTGCGTGGCGGCCTGGAACAGGCTCACCACCAGGCCGACAACCAGCGCGACCAGCAACAACGGAGCCGCGAGCAACAGCGCCACGTACATGGCCTGATGCGCGATCGACATGACGGATTCGGGTGTCATCGTGTGTATCTCTATGCTTTGAAGGCTTACGAAACGAAGCTCTGCGCGAGCGAACCAATCAGCAACTGCCAGCCATCCACGAGCACGAACAGCATCAGCTTGAACGGCAGCGAGATGGTCGACGGCGACACCATCATCATCCCCATGGACATCAGCACGCTCGCCACCACCATGTCGATGATCAGGAACGGAATGAAGATGGTGAAGCCGATCTGGAAGCCGGTCTTGAGTTCGCTCGTCACGAACGACGGCACCAGGAGCGAGAGTGGTACGTCCTCGGGACCGTTCATTGGCGCGGCCTTGGAAATCTTGGCGAAGAGCGCGAGATCTGCTTCGCGTGTCTGGCGCAGCATGAACTGCTTGAAGGGCGCAACGCCCCGCGTGACCGCCTGATCCATGGTGATCGTGCCATCGGAGAAAGGCTTGTAGGCGTCGTTGTAGGCGCGGTCGAGAACCGGCGACATCACGAACAACGATAAGAACAGCGCCAGTCCGACCAGTACCTGATTGGGCGGCGTGCTGGTCGTACCGAGCGCCTGACGCAGCAGCGACAACACAATGATGATGCGCGTGAAGCTCGTCATCATCAGCACCATTGCCGGCAGGAACGACAGCATGGTGAGCAGCAGCATCGTCTGGACGCTGAGCGAATACGTCGTGCCGCCGTTGGGACCGGGGCTGGTGTTGAAAGCCGGCAAACCCGCCGTGCTTTGTGCGAAGGCCATGTAGGGAAGAGCCGTGAGTGCGACCGGCGCCAGCAGCTTCACCCACCGTGCAATAAACCGAACCTGCGATACCCGCATTACTTGCTCCCGCCCGCGAACTTTTGCAGACGTTTGGTCGCTTCACCGGCGAGGGCATCGCGAAAACGTTGACCGAAACTGCCTTGCAGCGTTTGTCCTTCCGACCGTGGACCCGCTTCAACGCCATCGAGTTCCACCGATCCCGCCGGCATGCTGTGCAAGAGCCGCACATTGCCGGGAGCCGCGCCCAGCACGAGCCATGTATCGCCGATTTCCACCACCGACACGCGCTCCTTGTTTCCAAGCGACGCACCGCCAATCACCTTCACGAGGCCCGTGCGCTTCGTACCCGCCACGCCGAACTTCCGTGCGAGCCACGCGCAGCCGAACACGAACGCAATGACGATCGCCAGCCCGAGCAAGGTCTGCAGCACAGCGCCGAAGCCAAGCGACGGCACGGCGGTCCCCGCGCCCACGCCCGAAGCGATCTGCGCCGCGTGATTGACTGCGTTCATGTCCGCGGCATGGGCCGTCAAAGCCGAACATGCCGGGGCGAGCGCCGGGAAAGCGACGGCGAAGCGTTTCATCGATTCAACTTCCTGATGCGTTCGGATGGCGTAATGATGTCCGTCAAGCGGATGCCGAACTTGTCGTTCACGACCACCACTTCGCCTTGCGCGATCAGGCAGCCGTTGACCAGCACGTCCATGGGTTCGCCGGCGAGCCCGTCGAGTTCCACCACCGACCCTTGCGCCAGTTGCAGCAAGTTGCGGATCGCGATCTTCGTGCGCCCGAGTTCCACCGTCATCTGCACGGGGATATCGAGAATCATGTCGATGTCATTGCGCGTTGCAGGCGCCGCGACTTTCGACAAAGGCTGGAACACGCCCGCCGATGCTGTCGCCGCCGGCGTCTCGTTGCCGTTCTGTTCGGCCAGCGCGCTTGCCCAGTCGTCCATGCCGAAGTCCTCGCTTTTCAGCGGGTCGGACGGCAGCGTGCCCGGTTCGGTTACGTCACTCATATCCACCTTCCTTCATCGTGTCGGTTGCGCTGATCATCTTCTGGACGCGCAACGCGTATTGACCATTGAAAATTCCGTAGCCGCATTCCATCACCGGCACGCCGTCCACTTTTGCCGTGACCTGTTCGGGCACGTTGATCGGCAGGACATCGCCGGCGCGCATGTTCAGGATCTGCTCGAAGGTCGTGTTGATCTGCGCGAGATCGACGGTGACTTCGACTTCCGCGGCCTGCACTTGCTGCGACAACACGCGGATCCAGCGACGGTCGACTTCGAGCGCCTCGCCTTGTATGGGTGACGAAAGGACGTCGCGGATCGGTTCGATCATCGAATACGGCATGCAGATGTGAAGCGTGCCGCCGGTCGACCCGAACTCGATGGAAAACTGCGTCACGATCACAATCTCGTTGGGCGTCGCGACGTTTGCGAACTGCGTGTGCATTTCCGAGCGCACGAATTCGAAGTTGAGCGAGCGCACGCTTTTCCACGACGCCGCGTACTGTTCGAAAACGAGGTTGAGCAGCTTGCTGATGATGCGATGTTCGGTCTGCGTGAATTCGCGGCCTTCCACGCGCGTGTGAAAACGGCCGTCGCCGCCGAAGAGGTTATCGACGACGAAAAAAACGAGGTTCGGATCGAACACGAACAGCGACGTGCCGCGCAGCGGCTTCACGTGGACGAGGTTGAGGTTCGTCGGGATCGGCAGGTTGCGGGTGAATTCGCTGTACTTCTGCACCTTCACAGGGCCGACGGAAATCTCCGCCGAACGCCGCATGAAGTTGAAGATGCCTACGCGCAACAGACGCGCGAAGCGGTCGTTGATGATTTCCAGGCCCGGCATCCGGCCCCGGACAATACGTTCCTGCGTCGCGAGGTTATAGGGGCGCACGCCTTGGAAACGCGTGTCGTCGGCGACAACGTCGACTTCCCCGGTGACGCCCTTGAGCAGGGCATCGACCTCCTCCTGCGACATGAACTCTTCGTGGCCCATGAGTCTTCCTTGGTTCCTGTCTTGCGCTTGTCCGGTCGGCTTTGCTGGCGACGGCGCGTTACTGGACGACGATTTCCGTGAACAGCACTTCCTGCACGTTCGCGGGTTCTTCCGGCGAGCCGCCGAACGTGTTGACCGTGCTCAGCAGTTCCTTGGCGAGCGCGCGTTTTCCTTCGATACCGGCAAGGTCGTCGGGATGTTTCGCCGAGAGCAGCATCAGGATGTGGCTTCGCACTTCCGGCATGCGTTCGGCGAGCGCGGCTTGCGCCTTTTGGTCCGGGAGTTTCAGCGTGAGGCCAATGCGCAGGTAATGCATGCCGTCGTCCGACTGGAGATTGACGGTCATGGAGTCGAGCGGATAGAACACCGGCGGTGCGGCGGGCGCGGGTTTCGCCGGCTCGTGTGTCGCGGTTTTATGAAGCCAGAAGTACACGCCTGCGCCGCCCGCGCCCAGCAGGACGATGGTGCCCGCGACGATCAGGAGGATGCGTTTGAGCTTGCCGGTTTTAGCCGGGGCGATGGGTTGTTGCGCTGTTGCTGTGCTTGCCATGGTTGCGGACCTCTTTCTGTAGCCTGAATTGTTGGCGAAAGCAGGGCCGCGCGATGGGTCGAACAGAAGGGGTTATTAGGGCTTACTCGGGAGTTTGCGCAAAGAGCGTGTTTTTACGTTTGCGATGCGCGCGGGATGGCGGACATGAAAAAACCGCGCGGCGTTGAGGCTCGCGCGGCTTTTTGCAGCGGTGACGCTTGGGTGGGCTTTACGCGAACGTATCGACCAATCCAACCTGACGACGCAGCGGCATACTCGTGGTGCTTGCCGCATCGGAGATCGCGCCCACGCCACCGCCATTCCCCGACCCACTCCACGCCCCACGCCCGCCACCATCCTGCTGACCCGAACTCGCCTGCTTGCCGGCAAATCCGTCGCTGACGCTCGTGCTGCCCAAACCAATGCCATTTGCCTGCATCGCTTCGCGCAAGGTCGGCAACGCGGCTTCCACGGCCGCGCGGACCTGCGCATGATCCGATACAAACAGCGCATGCGCATGATTCCCCGCGACCTGCAGCACCACTTGCAATGGTCCGAGATCCTTCGGATTCAACGTCAATTCAGCGCTCTGCTGATGCGCATTCGACAGGAACACTACCTTCTGGCTGAAGGCGTCGTCCCAGCCGCTCGATCCAACGTGCGGTGCAATCGCCGCGCTGTCGGCTGCGGTCGCTGCGCCCTGCAATGTCGCGCCGCTGGTCGCCGCCGATGCCGCCTGCTGCACGCCAGCGTGTGCAGTCGCGTCGGCGGTGGCCTTGTAGGCGGCGCTGCCATCGTCGGGTTGGGTCAGAGTGGCAAGCGCGGTTGCATCGGCTTGTTGCGTGGCCACTGCGCCGCCTTGCTGCGCTGCCGTCGCCGCGCCGCCCTGGCTTTTGCCATTGGCGGAAAGGCTTGTCAGCGGCGTGTCGCGGCTTGTCTTCGTGCCTGTGCCGCCCGCAGTTCCTGAAGGCGCGCCGTTGTTCATCGTGCCCGCGTGCGCTGCGCCCATCGCGGCTGCGGCCGCTGCATTGAGCGGCGTGGCCGGGGTTTGCGCATTCGCCGCCGTCAGAGAGGCTTGCAGCGCGTCGGCTGCGGCCTTGGCGTCGGCGGATTTGGTGGGCGACGGGGTATCGGTTGCCGTTGTGTCGGTGGCATCGGTCGATGTCGCGTCCGTGCTGGCTGCTGCCGCATCGGCCAGATCCGCAGGCGTTTTGCCGGCGATGGCAGCACGCGCCTTCAATAGCGCGGCCTTTTCCGCTGCGGCTGCGGCAATCGCCTCCGGCGTACCCGGCGCGGCCTTGGTCGCGTTAGCGGTTTTATCGGCGGAAGCGGACTTGTCGATTGCCGATGAAGCCGTCTGATCCGCAGCCGCGACCTGGTCCGCGCCGTCCGCCGTTTTATCCTGATCGGTTGAATTCGCGGCGTCGACTTTGGATGCATCGTGCACGCTGCCTCGTGCCGCGGCGGCCTTCGCGGCGGCTTTATCGGCTTGTGCGCGTTCCTGGGCTTTGGCTTGCGCCGCCTCCCGCTCATTAGCCTTCACGGTAATGTTGTGCAGCGTCGACCCGAACGATGCCGCCGCTTCATCGCGTGCGGACGCCGCCGCGGCACTGCGCGAAATAGCCGATATGCTCGATGAATCCAGCAACGCACCAGCGGAATTGACTGACGACATGAATGACCTCGTGTATCTTGTGCGAGATAAAACCCGCGTTAAAACCTTATCCCAACTTCAAGCCCGTTCAGCGCGCATCCGCAAGATCTTCGCAGAGTGCTCATCTGAATCTCGCTGCTCGATCCGGGCATCCTGTTTGGCCTGCGTGGCGTCGGCGCGCGCGGCAAGCACCTGATATGAACCCAGCTTCTGCTTTCTTTGCTGCCATTCCGGCTTCGCGGCTTCCAGCCGCGCGTTTGCGGCCACCAGCAGCGCGCGTTGCTGGTTGATCGCGGAATCGAGCGTGTCAACGAACGCCTGGAAATTGCGCAAGGTCTGCGCCGTCGTGCCTTCCTGCGCCGACGCCGTGAACCGCGCGTGATATTCGTCCCGATAGGTCACGAGCGAATTCAACTGCGTCTCCACTTCGTTGCGTTCCTGCTGCAGCTTGCCGAGCTTTTTCGTCGCGGCTTCGAGTTCTTCTTCTGCGAGGTTGATCAGCGTGTTGATCGGCAGATGCTTTGACATGGAGGTTCGATTCCTTCCTGATTATCTTTATCGGGTCTTTAAGCGAACAGCTCGTCGAGTTTGGCCAAACTCGGTTCGAACATTGCCTGCTCGCGAAATCCTTGCTGCAAAAACGCTTCTATACGCGGATACAACGCAATCGCCCGATCCAGCAGCGCGTCGCGCCCGCTCGAATACGCGCCCACGTTGATCAAGTCCCGGTTGCGCTGATAACGCGACAACATCTGCTTGAACAAGCGCACGCGATCCAGATGTTTATCGTCGATAAGCGCCGTCATTGCGCGGCTGATCGACGCTTCAATATCGATGGCCGGATAATGCCCCGCTTCGGCCAGCGAACGTGACAGCACAATATGTCCGTCCAGAATCGCGCGCGCGGAATCGGCGATAGGATCCTGCTGATCGTCGCCTTCCGTCAAGACAGTATAAAACGCCGTAATCGATCCGCCGCCTTCCGGCCCGTTCCCGGTACGTTCCACAAGCGCCGGCAATTTGGCGAACACAGAGGGCGGATAGCCTTTGGTGGCGGGCGGTTCGCCAATTGCGAGCGCAATCTCGCGCTGCGCCATGGCGTAGCGCGTGAGCGAATCCATCAGCAAGAGCACGTGTTTGCCCTGATCGCGGAAATACTCGGCAAGCGACGTTGCGTAGGTTGCGCCCTGCATGCGCAGAATCGGCGAAACGTCGGCGGGCGCGGCGACCACGACCGAGCGCGCGAGTCCGTCCTCGCCCAGAATCTGCTCGATAAACTCTTTCACCTCGCGGCCACGTTCGCCAATCAGGCCGATCACGATCACTTCGGCGCTGGTGTAGCGCGCCATGGTGCCGAGCAGCACGGATTTGCCCACACCCGAACCCGCGAACAAGCCCATGCGCTGGCCGCGTCCCACGGTGAGCAACGCGTTGATCGCGCGCACGCCGACGTCGAGGACCTTGTGGATCGGCTCGCGATTCAACGGATTGATGGTCGGCGCGGAGAGCGGCGCATCGCGCTTGGCGCCGAGCGGTCCGAGTCCATCGAGCGGACGGCCGGAGGCATCGACCACGCGGCCAAGCATTTCCCAGCCGACCGGCAGCCGCTTGGCGCCGGCCATCGGATCATTGATGGGCGCGCTTTCCAGCGGATAAACCCGCGCGCCGGGCAGCAGGCCGGAGACTTCGGTGGTCGGCATGAGGAACAGCTTGTCGCCCGAGAAACCGACGACTTCGGCCTCGGCCATCGGAATGGAACTGCCCGCAGGCAACTCGATCATGCATTCCGATCCCACGCCGAGTTTCAGTCCAACGGCTTCGAGCACAAGTCCCGCCGCGCGGGTCAGGCGGCCGCACGCGCGCAAGGGCTTCGATATCTGGCTGCGCGCCTTGCTGGCTTCCAACTGTGCGCGCCAGCCATCGAGATGCGGATTGTTGACCATGCCCGCAAGCTCGACAATGGTCTGCGCCGCCATGTCTTCCAGCGTCGGCTCGGGCGTGGCGTCAGGATCGGCAAGCGGTCCGAACGACGCCCGCGCGAGTTCCTGCTCGAGCTCGCTCAAGCCTTCCTGCGTCACGCGCCGCGCCGCGCTCGTGGCGTTATGAGCCTGCATTACCACGGTTGCGACCTCCCGAGCGCCGCCGCCACGCGCTCCCAGCGGGTGGCATTGGTTGCATCGATTTCACCGCTTGCCGCGTGCGCCTTGCAGCCGCCGCGTTCTATGTCCGGGTCGGTGCGGAACGTCCATCCGGCCGCCTGCAATTCTTCCAGCAAATAAGCTTCCACAATCGGCAGATCCGCCGGATTCACGATCAGATACGGCGCGCCGGAAAGCGCCGGTTCGGCCGCGATCACCGAACGCGCGACCGCGAGCACGGCGGTGGGATCGAGCGTCAAATGCTGAGACACCACTTGCTGCGCAATGTCCAGCGCCAGCGAGGTCAGCGCTTCGGCAACCACGGCGTCGGCGGCTTGCAGCGCGGTCTTGAAGGCATCGGCCATCGACGTGAGCCGCGCCGCTTCCGCGCGTGCGTCGCGGCGGCCTTCTTCCTCGCCCTTTGCATAACCCTGATCGTAACCGGCCTGATAACCCATCGCCTGGCCGGCGACGTGGCCCTGCGCCAGACCTTGTGCATGCGCTTCGTCGCGCACGCGGCGCAAATGCTTTTCGAGCGCAGCCTGGTCGGCGGCGGTGCGATCAACGGGAACCGGATCGAACGACGCCATTTCCCAGCGCTGATACGCGGACATGCGCGCCTTCTTTTCGGTTTCTGCCGCGTCAGACATATGCGTCCTCTGCCTTTCCGCCTAACTGGATCTGGCCGCTTTCAGCGAGATTGCGCACGACCTGCAGGACCTTGCGCTGCTGCGTTTCCACTTCCGACAAACGCACCGGACCGCGCGAATCGAGGTCTTCGGCAAGCAGTTCGGCGGCGCGCTGCGACATGTTCGCAAGGAACTTCTGGCGCAGCGGCGGCTGCGCGCCTTTCAGCGACACAATCAGCGTCTCCGATTCCACTTCCTTGAGCAGCATCTGAATGGCGCGGTCGTCGAGATCGATCAAATTCTCGAACACGAACATCTGATCGATGATCTTCTGCGCCAGTTCTGCGTCGTATTCCTTGACGTTTTCGATCACCGATTCTTCGTGCGCCGTCGACATGAAGTTGAGAATTTCCGCCGCCGTGCGAATGCCGCCCATCGGCGCGCGCTTGAGGTTGTCGCTGCCGGAAAGCAGCGTGGTGAGC
Organism: Caballeronia sordidicola; assembly: GCF_001544455.2. GTDB lineage: Bacteria > Pseudomonadota > Gammaproteobacteria > Burkholderiales > Burkholderiaceae > Caballeronia > Caballeronia sordidicola. Next base: position 621,217 of record NZ_FCOC02000002.1, on the reverse strand, counting down.
ACGTCGTCGAGTTCGCGCAGCGCGGCCGGCTGAATCCCGTCGAGCGTCGCGATGCGCAGCAGCACGTCGTTACGCAGGCGTTCCGTCAGGAGCGCCACGATTTCCGACGCCTGATCGCGATCCAGATGCACGAGAATCGTCGCGATGATCTGCGGATGCTCGTTCTTGATCAGCTCGGCGACCGCGGCGGAATCCATCCACTTCAGGCCTTCTATGCCGCTTGTGTCGCTGCCCTGCAAAATCCGGTCGATCAGCGCGCCCGCCTTGGATTCGCCCAGCGCCTTCGTCAACACCGTGCGGATATATTCGCTCGAATCGAGTGAAAGCGCGGTGTGCTGCTCGGCTTCCTGCACGAACTCGGTCATCACGTGATCGAGCTGCTCGCGCGTGACGTTCTTCAGTTGCGCCATGGTCGCGCCGATCTTCTGGACTTCGCGCGGCCCGAGGAACTTGAAGACTTCCGCTGCTTCCGTTTCGCCAATCGACATCAGCAGGAGCGCGGCTTTATTGAGGCCTTCAGCGTTCATCGGACACCCAGTTCTTGACGACCGTCGCGACGATTCTCGGGTCCTGGCGCGCGATCATCCGCGCGTAGTCGAGATTGCGTTCGAACTTGGCCTTGTTGCTTTCGTTGCCGAGCAAGCTGACTTCGGCATCCTTGTCTTCATCGATTGCGGGTTTCGGCATGGACGGACCGTCGAGCAGCGACAGGTCATCCGGCGCGCCGAGCGCGGGCGGCGGAGGCGGCGGAAACGCGCGGCGCAGCGCCGGCTTCACCATCGCGAAATAGAGGAACATCGCCACGAGGCCGATACCCGCGTACTTCGCCAACTGAATCCCGCGCGCGATCATGTCCGGCGTGCGCCACCACGGCACATCGGGAATCACGTTCGTATCGACCAGGAAGGTGCTGTTCACCACGTTGACCGAGTCGCCGCGCTTTTCGTCGTAACCCATCGCGTCTTTTACAAGCTGCTGCACTTGCGCGAGCTTGTCGGCGGGCAGCGGCTGCATTGTCACAATGCCCTTGGCGTCCACCTGCTTCTGGTAATTCACGACCACGGCGACCGAGAGCCGCTTGATGCCGCCCATCGGCTGTTCGTAGTGGCGTACCGTGCGGTCGACTTCGTAATTCGTCGTGGTGTCCTTGTGCAGGTTGACCGGCGCGGCTTTCGCGGCATCGGCGCCGCTCGCGGCTGCATCAACAGGCGCCGACGCTGCCGCCGGCGGCTGGTTCGACAGCGCGCCCGGCACGCCGCCCACGCTTGGCGCGCCCTCTTCCTTCGATTCACTCGATTGCTGGCTGCGGATCGCCGTGTTTTGCGGGTTTGCATTCGGGCCGTAACTTTCGGCGGTCTGCTCGAGCTTCGAGAAATCGATATCCGCGCTCACCTGCGAATGGGCGTTGCCCGCGCCGAACAGCGGCGCCAGGATTGCATCGATACGCGATTGCGTATTGCGCTCGATCTGCTGCACATACTTGAGCTGCGATGCGTCGAGACCGTTCGGCCCGCTGCCTTGCTGCGTGAGCAGGTTGCCGTCCTGATCGACTATGGTCACGTTCTTTACCGGCATGTCCGCCACGCCGGAACTGACCATGTGCTGGATGGCAAGCGTTTGCGCTTCGTCGAGCGCGCGGCCGGGGTAGAGATTGAGCATGACGGACGCGGTCGGCAATTCCTTTTCACGCACGAACACGGTCGGCTTCGGAATGGCGAGATGCACGCGGGCTTCGCGCACTGAAGAGATGGACGCGATGGTCTTTTCCAGCTCGCCTTCCAGCGCGCGCTGATAGTTGACCTGCTCGGCGAACTGGCTGATGCCGAACTTCTGGTTGTCCATCAATTCAAAACCGACGGAACCGTTCTTGGGCAATCCCTGCGACGCCAGCCGCAAACGCGTTTCGTGCACGGTTTCGCTCGGAACCAGGATCGCGCCGCCCGATTCGGCGATCTTGTAGGGAATGTTTCCTTGCTGCAGCGCCGCCACTATCGCCCCGCCATCGCGATCCGAGAGATTGCTGAAAAGCACCCGGTAATCCGGCTGGCGCGACCACATCACGAGTCCCGCGATGATTACCGCGAGCACCGCCACGGCGATGATCAGCGGCATGCGCGGGTTATTGCGAAACTGGTTGAGCATCGGCATGCGGCCGCCGAAATTGCCGCCGAAGTCCGAACCGCCGGTAAAACCAGCGCCGCCCGCACCTGCCGCGATCGACCCGGCTGCGCTCGTCGGCGCGCCTGTGAGACCCATGCGGGCGTCCGGGTTGATCAGGTTGTTGGTGGAATCCATGCGTGGAAGCTCTCCGAATCTTGCGTTTTCCGCGGGGCGTCCGGGCAAAACCGGGCGCAATCGCAGACTCTTTCATGAGAGGAATTATCCGTAAGCGCGCGTAAGTCGATTGGGCGAACAGAAGCCGCTTTTGGCGCTCTTTCCCGGCTTTGCGAAACAACGCCGCTGCTAGACTTTTTCGTAATCGGTCAGGCCGCATGGCGAACCGCCCAGGCTCCGGTGCAGACACCTGCCTTCAGGCCCGGGACAGGCCCCGGTTCGAGATGTCCCAGCAGCGCCGCCCACCATGCGATGCCGCCGGTTACCGCAATTTTGGACACGTTTGACTACCGCTTTTGATCCTTCTGGAGACACCATGAATGCTTCCATCAGCCCGCTGAATTCGGCGCTCCAGCAACTTCAGTCCATGGCGACGCAGGCAGCCGGCGGCGCGGGCAATGTCGCGGGCGGCAGTGTCGTGCCCGAATCGGGAGCGGCGAGCGCGGGCAGTTTCGCGGATGCGCTGAAATCGTCCATCGATAACATCAGCGGCGCCCAGAAAAGCGCGATGAGCGAAGCGCACGCGTTCGAAATCGGTGCGCCAAACGTTTCGCTCAACGACGTCATGGTCGACATGCAAAAGGCCAACGTGGGGCTTCAGTTCGGGCTGCAGGTGCGCAACAAGCTGGTGTCCGCCTACAACGACATCATGAACATCTCCGTCTGAGCCGCCCGATGAAGACCCGAACCACAGGCATCTGAACGCCGGCTCGCGAACATTGCTCTTTCCGGAACCCGTTGTGACGCAAAAGCCTTCCTAAAGCTTTCGCTGCTTTCTCCGATAACCCAGATAACAGCACGGCAAACGGTCAGACAAATAAACGAGTTTGGATCGGAATGCCTGCATCGGTTCATCACGTTTTTCCGCAATCAAGCGCCAAGCGGAAAAACGCCAGCAACTTGTTGCATGGGGCCGGAGCGAGGCGCGAGAAGCGCTGATTCCGGCTGACAAAGGAGAAGGTCGGATGTTTTCCCAGGGACACGCGGGAGCCAACGCATACGCACGCGTCGGCGTGCAAACCGGAGTAATGGGCGCCAGTCCGCACAGACTCGTCGTCATGCTGTATCAGGGAGCGCGCCAGGCTATCGCCCAGGCGCGGATGCACCTGCAGCAGGGCAACATCGCGGCGCGCGGAGAAGCGATCACGAAGGCGATCGGCATTGTAGAAAGCGGTTTGCAGCAGGCTCTGAACAAGGATGCCGGCGGTGAAATCGCGGCGCGGCTGGATGCGCTCTATACGTATATGTCGCATCGCCTCCTGCAGGCGAACGTGCAGCAAAGCGAGCAGATGCTGGTGGAAGTCGATGGCTTGTTGGCGACTCTCGAAGACGCCTGGATTGCAATTGCGCCCGACGCAGCAAAAATGGCGGCGGCGTGACGTTGCGAAATATGTCTGCACATAATGAAAACAACACAAGAATATTTTTCTCACTACGAAGCAATAGCTGAACTTTCTGCGCGCATGCTGGCCGCGGCGCGCGGCGGAGACTGGAGTGAGTTGAAGATCATGCAGGGCGCGTATCGCGAGTTGATCGACGGACTGAGAGAAGTCGATGCCGGTTCCCAACTGGACGACAGCGCGCGTGCCCGCAAGTTTGAGCTGGTGCGCCGGATTCTCGCCGACGACGCCGCCATTCGCGACTTGAGCGCACCCAGCCTCGCGCGTTTGTCGGCGCTGTTCGCGGTGAACAGGCCGGCGCGAGTTTTGAAAAAAATGATCGGGCTGCGTTAAGCACGTTTTTATCGTTCGTGTTTGCAGCCCGCCGAAAACCGGCGACGGGCTGCTCGTCCAGACCGGTGACCCGAGGAAACCGGCATGCCTGGTCTGGACTCCGCCATTGCTGCGCTGCTTGCGAGCCGCGCCGACATGCTGCTTTCGGCGCTGCGCCCGCAGGGTGGATCGACCTCGGGCGCGGCGGCGCAAGCCGGCACGTCGCAACTCCTCGTCGATACCCCCCCGTTCGCCGTTCCGACGCCCGCCAGCGCGCCGAATACACTGCCGCCCGCTTCCGCGCAGACCGCGCTTAGCAACGTCGCGCGCACGCTCGACGCCATTTCCCGGTTCGGCGGCCAGGAGACGCCGCCCATGTCGGGCGATACTCCGTTGTGGCCCACCGCACCGCGCCCGGCGCTCGCCGCGAGCGCGTTTGCCACGTTATCCGGGTCATTGTTTTCCACGCCGGAGACTTCGGCTTATATCAACGCGCCTTCGACCGCCCAGACCACCGCTGTCAATGCGCCGCCGCCCGTTTTGCCTGCTGCTGCGCTGGCGTCGGTGCTGGCTAAAACCGTGAGCGAAAGCGGCCTTTTCTACGAAAGTCACATCGCGCAATGGCTTGCGGGACAACGTTCGCTGGCGTCGCTGAACAACGAACCGCAAGCGCACGCCGACAAGCTGACAGCGGGTCTGCCGTTTGATGCTCCGCAATCGCAACCGCAACCACAGCCCGACGCGCCCACGGACGTGTGGATCGATGAAACCCTGTTGCCACCCACCTTTTCCGCCGATACACCCGGCGCAGTGAACACCGTGCGCCTGGTTCCGATGCCGCTCACGCCCGGGCAGGCCGCGGCGCTGGCGGCGTCCGTGCGCGCTGTGCCACCGCACGTGTTTTCCCCACGAGGATCGGCCTCCGCTGCCGGATCCGCATCTGACGCGTCCGATACAGATCTACACGATGCGGCCGTGCAGGCATCGATCAATGCGGGCATTCATCCGTCGACAATTGCGCTGGTGCGCCAGCAGCTTGACCTGCTCGCGACCGGCCAGTTCCGCTGGTCCGGAGAAGCATGGCCTGGCGCGAAGGTCGATTGGGAAATCCAGCCGCGAGAGCGCGGTGCGCATGGCCGCGATGCCATTCACGACAATGCGGCGAGCCTGCCTTCAGGCGACGAACGCGGCTGGTACACGCGCGTCACGCTGACATTGCCGACGCTCGGCAGCGTGGACGCGAATCTCATGCTCACCGGGCAGCATCTGGTCGTGCGGCTCGATGCAAGCGCGGACGGCGCGCTGCTGCTTGCCCGCGATGGCGCACATTTCCAGCAGCAGCTCGAAGCCGCCGGGTTGCAACTTGCCAGCCTCACCGTCCGCGCAATGGACTCGCTCGCCGAGTCAGTTGCCGAGTCAGTCGTCAATTCGCCGGAGATCGGCGCGGAGAGTTCGACTTGACCCAGCAAAACGATGCGCGCAAGCAAGCCACCGCGCTCACTTACGACACGAACAAACCCGACGCCGCGCCGCGCGTTGTGGCGAAAGGCTACGGACTCGTCGCCGAGATGATCGTGCAGCGCGCGAAGGACGCGGGTTTGTATGTGCACGAATCGCCGGACATGGTGTCGCTCTTGATGCAGGTCGATCTCGATGCCCGCATCCCGCCCGCGTTGTATCAGGCGGTCGCGGAATTGCTCGCGTGGTTCTACCGGCTGGAAAACGGTATCGATGAAGGACCGGCGCCGGAGGTCGCCCCGGTCGCCGGGATGCCGGGGAGCCGCAAGGGCAGTTCGCCAGCGGCGTAGAAACCGTTCGGCTTCATGGCCCGGATCAGCGCACACATCACCCCGCGAACGCCCGCTCGATAATCGCCGCAAAATCGAACCTTGCCGGCAGTGTGCCGTAGACGCGATTGGTCGCGCTGCGTGCATCGCCCAGACGCGTTTCCATAAAAGCCGCCGATATTTCGGCCGGCGCGTGCTGCGCCAGCAACACGCCCTGCGCCGTCAGCACGAGCTGCTGCGCAATCCGCCTCGCCGATGCCTCGCGCGAAGATGCTTCTCCCTGAAGCATGGACAGCAGCGTTTTCAACGCCTCGTCCAACGCCGGATGCCGATGCGCCACTGCGTGCCACGAATCGAGCAATGCGCGCGCGGCTTCGGGCTCGCGCTCGATTGCCCGCAGCACGTCAAGGCACATCACGTTCCCCGAGCCTTCCCAAATCGAATTCACCGGCGCCTCACGATAAAACCGCGCCATCGGCCCCGTCTCGACATAGCCATTGCCGCCCCAGACCTCCATGGCTTCGCCGGTAAATTCGAGCGCGCGCTTGCAGACCCAGAATTTGGCCGCTGGCGTCACGATGCGCCGCCACGCGCGCTCCTCAGGCGCCGATGAATGTTCAAACGCGCCCGCGAGCCGCATGAACAGCACGGTTGCCGCTTCCGACTCCAGCGCAAGATCGGCGAGAACGTTGCGCATCAGCGGCTGATCGATCAGCCGGGCCCCGAACGCGCTTCTATGCCGCGCGTGGTGAATGGCCTGGATCAGCGCGGCGCGCATCAACGCGGCGCTGCCAATCACGCAATCGAGGCGCGTGAAGTTCGCCATTTCGATGATCGTCGGCACGCCGCGCCCTTCCTCGCCGATCATCACGCCGTAGGCATCGAGGAATTCCACTTCGCTGCTGACGTTCGAACGGTTGCCGAGCTTGTCCTTCAACTGCTGAACCTGAACCGCGTTTTTCGATCCATCAGGCGCGAAGCGCGGCACGTAAAAGCAGGAGATCGGCCCTTTTTCGTCCGCGCTTTCGCCCGTGCGCGCGAGCACGAGATGCGCGTCGCATTGTGGCGCGGAGAAAAACCATTTGTGCCCGATCAACCGATATTCGGCGCCGCGTCCCTCCGCGCCCAGCGCCACCGCGCGCGTCCGGTTGCTGCGCACGTCCGAGCCGCCCTGCTTCTCGGTCATGCCCATGCCGACCATCATGGATTGCTTGCCGGCGTCGAGCGGGATATCGCGTGGATCGTGCTTGCGGGAAAGCAATTGCGCCTGAAGGCGAGCGTAAAGTGCGGGCTCCTGCTGCAACACCGGAATGCTGGCGAAGGTCATGGTCAGCGGACACAACGATCCGCTTTCCAGTTGCGCATGGAGAAAATAACCCGCGGCGCGCGCGGCCATGGCGCCGGGCTTCGGAGCAACGGATTCGAACGGCAATGCGTGCAGCCCCTGCTCGCGCAACATTGAAAGCAGCGCATGCCACGCGGGATGAAACTCGATCGCGTCGATCCGCTCCCCGCGCGCACTGAACGGATGATGTTCGGGCGTATGCCGGTTGGCGAGATCGGCTAGAGCGAGGACCTCCGGCTGCGTCAGCGCGAGGCCATCCCGAATGAGCGCATCGAGATGCCAGCTTGCGCCTTCGCGATCGAGCGCCGCGACGAGGACCGCGTCCGCGGTCATCGCGTTATAGCGCTCGAGCGGCGGCGCCTGGTTGATGATTTCGTGCGTCTGGCCGTAGGTGGATGGGTTCATCGATTACCTCCGTCGAAGCAAACATTTTGCTCTCAAAAATGCGTGCGTTGGGATTGCGCCAATTAAAACAAGATGTCTTGAGAATCCCCTTAGATCATCTGTTTTGAGGTAATTCCGATTTTTAGTCGGAAGTCCTTATCTCTTTAAACGCGAACCTATAATTCCGAATCCCATTTTGGGCGTTTGGCGACATCACGCAAGTAAGGAAAGGCAAATCAAATGAGCATCAACATTATTCAGCTAGTACAAGGCGCTTTGACCGAAAGCGTGTTGCAGCAACTCGCCACTAAACTCGGCGTTGCGCCGGAAGCGGCAAAACGTGTGGTCGGCATGATCGCTCCGGCTATGGTCGGCTCGCTCATGAACAAGGCGTCGTCGCCTGAAGGCGCGCGCGGTCTGTTCGCATCCATCATGTCGCCGGATTCGAACGCGAACATCGTTGAGATGCTGCCGCAGCTCGTGCACGGCGACGGCCTGCAATCATTGCTCGCTTCGGGAACGCGGCTCGCAACGGGCGTTGCGTCCGAAGATCGCATCAATGCAATGAGCAACGCCGTTGCGGCGAAGACGGGCGTATCGGTAGGTGCAACGCACGCTCTGGGCGGCATTGTCACGACCGCATTGTTCGGCGTGCTGAAACACTACTTCACACGGTCCAGCGGCAACGTCGGCCAGTTGCCCACGCTGCTTGGCCATCAGTTGCCCATGGTCAAGGCAAGCATGTCGGAAGACATCTCCAGCGCGCTGGGTCTTGGCGGCGCGGGTACTTTCCTGTCCGGCGTGGCAGCACTGTTGAAAGCGGTGTCGTCGCATCTGGAACATCCTTCGACTTCCAGTGGCACGTCGTCGGCTACGAACCCGTCGCTCGACAAGATTGTGGTGGAAGAGAAAGCAAGATCGAAGAAATGGTGGTGGCTGGCAGTTGCCGCCGCGCTCGCGTTGCTGGCATTGCTGTTCGGACGTAGCTGCACGAACCAGCAATCGCTGACGACCGCGCCCGCTGAAGCACCTGTAGTCACGTCCACACCGGCAGTCGCCGAGCCGGCCTCGGCACCTGCTTCCGCTCCTGCGGCTGTTGCAGCACCCGCACCGACCAAGGACGCGCTGCTGACGTTCACCGTCGACAAACTTGGCGCACCGACCATTCATGCCACGGTCGGCAGCGAAGAAGAGAAGGCCAAGTTGCTCGCCGCATTGACGGCGAAGTTTGGCGCGGATCATCTGAACGCAACGATCACGGTCGATCCGGACACCAAGCCCGCAAGCTGGCTCGACAAGCTCGACGGCCTGTTGCCGCTGATGCAATTGCCGGGCGCGGAAGCGAAGTTGTCGGGTGAAAAGATTGAATTGAGCGGTTCGGCAGCGGACGCGCGCAACGGCTGGATGGACAAGCTGAAGTCGCTGTTTGGCGCCGGTTTCACCGTTGGTACTTTCGACGTCAAGCAAGCAGTTGAAAGCGCGAAGGAATCCTTCATGAGCGCGTTCTCTTCGTTGAATAGCGATTGCGCTCCGGCCGATGTCGCCAAGGTGCTGAACCTGCAAGTCATCAACTTCCGCACCGGCTCGGACGTGCCGCCGCAAGACGCACAACTGGCGCTGGCAAAGTCTGCTCAGATGCTGAAGTCGTGCCAGGACGCAGGCAAGGCGGTCAAGCTGAACATTGGTGGCTACTCGGACAACGTTGGCCTGGCGAGTTCGAACCTGGCGTTGTCGAAGAAGCGTGCTGAAGCTGTGCGTGCCTTCCTGGTCAAGCACGGTGTTTCCGCTGACTCTCTGATGGCGCAAGGTTACGGCGACCAGCATCCGATCGCCGATAACTCGACGGCAAGCGGCCGTTTCGCCAACCGCCGTATCGACTTCGCGGTTCAGGAGTAATTGCGTGACCGGACGTAGTTGAGTCCGGGCAGTAAAGCAACAAGAAACACCCGGTCGCGCGAGAAGCGCGGCCGGGTGTTTTGTTTTGTGCGGGGTTCAAACGCTATCTTGACGAAGCGTCGCGAACCCGCGCTGGAAACCGGGCTGCCGGGCCTTGCAGGAAGTCGTCGCCGAGATTCGCGGGTAATGCCTGGCGCGCGACTTCCAGCCAAGCACGAGCGGCGTTCGACAAATACCCGTTGCGTCGCCACCCTACTGCCATATTCCAGTGAATCTCCGGATCGACCACGGGGCGGCAGGTGAACGCGCTGACATCCAGTCGACGGCAGTACGGCGCCGGCAGCAACGCAATGCCAACGCCGGCCTGCACCAGCGCCGCCATGAAATCCCAATGTCCGCTGCGGCTGACAATGGTGGGCGCGAACCCGGCTTCGCGGCACGCGTTCAGTACCAGATCGGATAATGCGAGGCTTTCGCCGTAAAAAACGAACGATTCCAGCGCGAGATCGGCGAGCGGCACGTCATTCATGGCGTCCCAGCGCGATCCCTTCTGCGCGACGAGCCACAGCAATTGCCGGCTGACGGGCAACACGTCGAAAGTGGCAAGATCGACGGGTTCCAGCACGCCGCCGAGTTCCAGCTCCCCATCGATCAAAGCAGCCTCGATCGCCTTGGACCCGCGCTCGAACAGTTTCAGCTCCACCTTGGGAAAGCGCTTTTTGAAGGTGGCAATGGCGGGCGTGAACAGCGATCCGCCCATGGGCGGAATGCCGATGGTCAGCGTGCCGCGCCCGAGTTTGCCGAGATCGTTGAGTTCGGCTTCGAGTTGCGCGTGCGCCGCCAGCACTTCGAGTCCGCGCTGATAGACGATTTGGCCAGCGTCGGTGAGCACCATCTGGCGGCTTTCGCGCAGGAGCAGCGGCGAGCCAATCTCATCCTCGAGCGACTTCACCATCTTGCTGATGGTCGGCTGCGTGACGAACATTTTTTCCGCCGCAGCGGTGAAGCTCTTTTGCTTCACGACCTCGACGAAATACCGCAACGATCGCAATTCCATACCCGTCCCTTTGATTCCACGTTGGAATGCAATCGATAAGTCTAAGTCATCTTAATTATGTTGAAAGCAATGCCAAGCTCGATGACGGGTTAACCCTTATTAGCGGTCGCTCTCGGCCTCTTGTTTGACGCGACCGCGCACGGCATTCATATGGCGAAGCCTCCCAAACCCTCGCGTGCGAACCGGGAACCTTTGCTACAATCGCAGTTCGCTTCGAGGAGCGTTGCGACGGTTTCCATTCTCACCCCGGAATCCGCCAGGCTCGAAGCATTCAATCGGACGGAGCGACCAGCGCGGGGCAATATCTCAAGCGCTTGTTGAACCACCGCATCGAACGGCGCTCACGTCAAATTTCTATGTTTCCATTTAGAAAGGAGGGCGTGATGAACGCCGTAGTTCTCGATTCAAAGAACAACCAGGATTTCCTCGTCGCCGATATGTCTCTTGCTGCCTGGGGCCGCAAGGAATTGAACATTGCAGAAACGGAAATGCCCGGCCTCATGCAAACGCGTGAGGAATACAAGACGCAACAGCCGCTGAAGGGCGCACGCATTGCCGGGTCGCTGCACATGACTATCCAGACCGGCGTGCTCATTGAAACGCTGACGGCTCTTGGCGCTGACGTGCGCTGGGCCTCGTGCAATATCTTCTCGACGCAGGATCACGCTGCGGCCGCCATCGCTCAAGGCGGCGTGCCGGTGTTCGCGTTCAAGGGCGAATCGCTCGACGAATACTGGGAATTTTCACATCGCATCTTCGAATGGCCGAACGGCGAATTCGCCAACATGATCCTCGACGACGGCGGCGACGCCACGTTGCTGCTGATTCTCGGCTCGAAGGCTGAAAAGGACCGTTCGGTTATCGCCAAGCCGGAAAACGAAGAGGAAGTCGCGCTGTACAAGTCGATTGCCGCTCACCTCGACGTCGATCCGACGTGGTATTCCAAGCGCCTCGTGCACATTCAGGGCGTAACGGAAGAAACGACGACGGGCGTGCATCGTCTGTATCAGATGGAAAAGGAAGGCCGCCTGCCGTTCCCGGCCATCAACGTGAACGATTCGGTCACGAAGTCGAAATTCGACAACCTGTATGGCTGCCGTGAGTCGCTGGTCGACGGCATCAAGCGCGCAACCGACGTGATGATCGCCGGCAAGATCGCGGTCGTGGCCGGTTACGGCGACGTGGGCAAGGGCTGCGCGCAATCGCTGCGGGGTCTGGGCGCAACGGTGTGGGTCACGGAAATCGATCCGATCTGCGCGTTGCAGGCAGCAATGGAAGGGTATCGCGTGGTCACCATGGAATATGCCGCCGACAAGGCCGACATTTTCGTGACGGCTACCGGCAATTTCCACGTGATCGGCCACGACCACATGAAGGCGATGCGCAACAACGCGATCGTCTGCAATATTGGTCACTTCGACTCGGAAATCGACGTTGCCTCCACGCGCCAGTACACGTGGGAAAACATCAAGCCGCAAGTCGATCACATCATTTTCCCCGATGGCAAGCGTGTCATCCTGCTGGCCGAGGGGCGTCTCGTGAACCTGGGTTGTGCAACCGGCCATCCGTCGTTCGTGATGTCGGCATCGTTCACGAATCAGACGATCGCGCAGATCGAACTGTTCGTGCATGGCGACAAGTACGAAAACAAGGTCTACGTGTTGCCGAAGCACCTTGATGAAAAGGTCGCGCGTCTGCATCTGGGTCGTATCGGCGCAGAACTGACCGTGCTGTCCGACTTCCAGGCGAAGTACATCAGCGTGGACAAGATGGGGCCGTTCAAGCCGAATCACTACCGCTACTAATCGTGAGCCCGCGCATGGGTTTTATTGCCCCATGCGCTTTCTGATTTCAAGTTCCAGGAGACCATCGATGTCCGTGTTGCTGACCTGGCTGATCAACGCGCTCGCGCTGTTGATCATCACTTACCTCGTGCCATCGATTCACATTCGCAGTTTTGGCACGGCGCTGATCGTGGCGATCGTGCTCGGGCTGATCAATACGTTCCTGCGTCCGATCCTGGTCCTGCTCACGTTGCCGGTGACCATTCTCACGCTCGGGCTTTTTATCCTGGTCGTGAATGCGCTGTGCTTCTGGCTGTGTGCGTCCTTGCTGAAGGGCTTCGAGGTATCGGGTTTCTGGTCGGCGTTCTTCGGCTCGATTCTTTACAGCATCGTGTCCTGGCTGCTGTCGGCGCTGATTCTTGGTCAGCGCAGTTTCGGGTAAGCGGCTGCCGCGCGCCCGTTTAAATTCCATCATGAAACCGATCGAACTCTCATTCGAGTTCTTCCCGCCGAAAACGCCGGAAGGAATCGAGAAATTGCGCGCTACCGGCGCGCAGCTCAAGACGCTCCATCCGAAGTTCGTCTCCGTGACGTTCGGCGCGGGCGGTTCCACCCAGCAAGGCACGCTCGACACGGTCCTCGAGATGATGAAGCAAGGTCTCGAGGCGGCGCCGCATTTGTCGTGCATCGGGTCGTCGAAGGATAGTTTGCGCGGAATTCTCGGCGCGTATCGCGAGCATGGAATTCGGCATATTGTTGCGTTGCGCGGCGACTTGCCTTCGGGCATGGGCGAAGTCGGCGAATTGCGGTATGCGTCGGAACTGGTGGGTTTCATTCGCGCCGAACATGGCGACTGGTTCAACATCGAAGTCGCCGCGTACCCGGAATACCATCCGCAGGCGCGCTCGCCGAAGTCCGATCTGGACAACTTCGTGCGCAAGGTGCAAGCGGGCGCGAATTCGGCGATCACACAGTACTTCTTCAACGCAGACGCGTATTTCCGTTTCGTCGATGACGCACGGAAGCTTGGCGTGGATGTTCCTATCGTGCCGGGCATCATGCCGATCACGAATTTCTCGCAGTTGATGCGTTTCTCCGAGATGTGCGGCGCGGAAGTGCCTAAGTGGATTGCGCGTCGGCTGGAAAGTTATGGCGACGACAAAGAAACGATCCGCGCGTTCGGGCTGGATGTAGTGACGGGCTTGTGTGAACGGCTGGTGAAGGAAGGCGCGCCCGGACTGCATTTTTATACGCTGAACGGCGCGGCGGCGAGCAAGACGATTTGCGAGCGGTTGAAGTTGCAGGGAAAGTAAAAATTCAGATATACCCGCGCGGCGTTCGCCGCGTGGTTCTTGGTTTTCAATCACATCGAAACATTGTGCATAACGAAACTTGATGCACGCCTGCTTTCTCCGCCGCCATCCATGAAATTGTTAACTTAACCTGACGCGTTCTTCGTGCTACGGTAGCGCCCGAATTCGCCGTGGCGCCTGATTCCGCCGATATTGCGCATTCCAATAAAAACGCGCCAGATCGTAAGAAATCTCTCCGATAACGCGTCGGAATCACGCAAAACACGGCCTTTTCAGTCATTTAATCGACACACCGGAAACAAGCGAAAAAGTGAATTCCCTTAAGGAATTTCGTCGCCTTGTTCACCCTGGCAAAGCTCAGTAAGATCGCGCTACGCTGGTTTTAGCCGGCACAGATCCTGGAGGAAACATGAAAAAAATTGGCCTGTTGCGAGCTGCCCATCTGTCGATGGCCGTCAGCGCCGCCATCGCGGCATCGCTCGTAACTGCGAGCGTCGCCCACGCAGCACCCATTCCCAACAAAACGCTCGTCTACTGCTCGGAAGGCAGTCCGGCCGGTTTCGATCCCGCCCAGTACACCACGGGCACCGATTTCACCGCCAACACGTTCACGGTTTTCAACCGCCTCGTGGAATTCGAGCGCGGCGGCACGAAAGTGGAACCGGGCCTGGCTGAAAAGTGGGAAGTGTCGTCCGATGGACTCACTTACACGTTCCATCTGCGCCACGGCGTGAAGTTCCAGACCACGTCTTTCTTCAAGCCGACGCGCGAATTCAACGCGGATGACGTGCTCTTCACGTTCAACCGCATGCTCGATCCGAATCAGCCGTTCCGGAAGGCCTATCCGGCGTCGTTCCCGTATTTCACGGACATGGGTCTCGACAAGCTGATCACGAAGATCGAAAAGGTCGATCCGTACACGGTCAAGTTCACGCTGAAAGAAGTAAATGCGCCGTTTATCCAGAACATGGCGATGGAATATGCATCGATTCAATCGGATGAATATGCGCAGCAACTGCTGAAAGCCGGCAAGGCATCGGATATCAATCAACAGCCGGTCGGCACGGGCCCGTTTATTTTCCGCAGCTATACGAAAGACGCGACCATCCGTTTCGACGGCAATCCTGATTACTGGAAAGCGGGCGCCGTCAAAATCTCGAAGCTGATTTTCTCGATCACGCCGGACGCCGCCGTTCGCGTGCAGAAGTTGAAAAGCAATGAATGCCAGGTGATGAGCTATCCGCGCCCGGCTGACATTGCGCCGCTGAAAGCGGATGCCAATCTCGATACCCCTTCGCAGCCGGGTTTCAACGAAGGTTACGTGGCGTACAACGTGACGAAGAAAAACGTCGATAACGTCGATGTTCGCCGCGCGCTCGACATGGCGATCAACAAGAAGGCGATCATCGAATCGGTGTATCAGGGCGCGGGACAGGCGGCAGTCGCGCCCATCCCGCCGACGCAGTGGTCCTACGACAAGAACCTGAAAGCGCAACCGTACGACACCGCCAAGGCGAAGGCGCTGCTCGCGAAGGCCGGTTTCCCGAATGGTTTCGAGATGACGCTGTGGGCCATGCCGGTCCAGCGCCCGTATAACCCGAACGCACGCTTGATGGCCGAGATGATCCAGGCCGACTGGGCGAAGATCGGCGTGAAGGCGAATATCGTGTCCTACGAGTGGGGCGAGTACATCAAGCGCGCTCACGCTGGCGAGCACGACGCCATGCTGATTGGCTGGACGGGCGACAATGGCGATCCGGATAACTGGCTCGGCACGTTGCTCGGCTGTGACGCAGTCAACGGCAGCAACTTCTCGCACTGGTGCTACAAGCCGTTCAACGACCTGGTGATCAAGGGCCGCAACACGTCGGATCAGGCGCAGCGCACGCAGGCATACACGCAGGCGCAGCAGATCTTCGCGGACCAGTTGCCGTTCTCTCCGATCGCTCACTCGACGGTCTATCAGCCGACCAGCAAGAAGGTGACGGGCATGAAGATCGAGGCGCTGGGCTACTTGCGTTTCGATGGCGTCGGCGTGCAGTAATCTTTTAGCGGTACGCTTCTTGCACGAAAACTATAACTAGTCGAAAAGGTCCGGCGACAAGGGTCACAAGCCCGCGTCGCCGGTCGCATTTTTCCTCCCCAAAGAGACGAACCATGTTCCGATTCGTTTTGCGGCGCATAGGCATGGTGATTCCGACGTTCATCGGCATCACGATCCTGGCTTTCGCATTGATCCACCTGATCCCGGGCGATCCCATTGAAGTGATGATGGGCGAGCGCGGCGTGGACCCGGCCATGCACGCCGAAGCCATGAAGCGGCTCGGGCTCGACCTGCCGCTGCCTGTTCAATATTTCCACTATGTCGGACACGCGCTGCAAGGCGACCTCGGCATGTCGATCATCACCAATACCAGCGTAATGGGCGAGTTCCTCGGCCGCTTTCCGGCAACGCTGGAACTTGCGATCTGCGCGATGATCTTCGCGCTGGTCGTGGGGCTGCCCGCTGGCGTGGCGGCGGCGCTCAAGCGCGGCACGGTTGTCGACCACGGCGTGATGGGCACGGCGCTCACCGGTTATTCCATGCCTATTTTCTGGTGGGGTTTGATCCTCATCATGTTCTTCTCGGCAAAGCTCGGCTGGACCCCGGTTTCCGGGCGCATTGCAGTGGAATACGACATTCCGCATCGCACCGGCTTCATGTTGTGGGATGCACTCTTCTCCGACGACGAAGGCGCGTTCAAGTCCGCCGTCAGTCACCTGATCCTGCCGACTATCGTGCTGGGCACCATTCCGCTCGCGGTGATCGCGCGCATGACACGTTCTTCGATGCTCGAGGTTTTGCGCGAGGACTACATTCGCACGGCGCGCGCCAAGGGTCTTGCGCCGGGACGCGTGGTGGTCGTGCATGCGTTGCGTAACGCGCTGATTCCCGTGGTCACCGTGATCGGCCTGCAAGTCGGCACGCTGCTCGCGGGCGCCGTGCTGACCGAGACGTTGTTCTCATGGCCGGGCGTGGGCAAATGGCTGATCGACGCCATCAGCCGGCGCGATTATCCCGTCGTGCAGGGCGGTATCCTGATGATTGCGACGCTTGTCATTCTCGTGAATCTGGTCGTCGACTTGTTGTACGGCGTGCTCAATCCGCGCATTCGACACACGAGGTAAGCAATGGCCGATATCCAAAACAATCCCGGCGCATTGACGCCCATTCCCACCGGCCGCTTTCTGGCGGGCCGCGAATTCTGGGCCAACTTTTCGCGCAATCGCGGCGCGGTCGTGGCCGGCGCTATTGTGTTGATCCTGATCTTCATCGCGATCTTCGCGCCGTTGATCGCACCACATAGTCCTATCGAGCAATATCGCGATAACGTCAAGATCCCGCCCGCGTGGCTCGAAGGCGGAAACTGGCACTTTGTTCTCGGCACCGACGAAGCCGGCCGCGACATCCTCTCGCGCCTGATGTACGGCGCGCGGCTGTCGTTCTGGATCGGTTTCGTGTCGGTCGTGCTGGCGCTGATTCCGGGCATCGTGCTCGGGTTGATCGCCGCGTTCTTCCAGAAATGGGCCGATACACCCATCATGCGCGTCATGGACGTGCTGCTCGCGTTGCCTTCGCTGTTGCTGGCGGTTGCGGTGGTCGCGATCATCGGACCGGGGCTGGTCAATACCATGCTCGCCATCGCGATCGTTGCGTTGCCGGGTTATGTGCGTCTGACGCGCGCCGCCGCGCTTGGCGAATTGCAGCGCGAGTACGTGACGGCGTCGCGCGTGGCGGGAGCCGGCACCGTGCGGCTGATGTTCTCGCAAGTGCTGCCGAACTGCGCCGCGCCGTTGATCGTGCAGGCGACGCTTGGCTTTTCATCCGCGATTCTCGATGCCGCCGCGCTCGGCTTTCTCGGCCTGGGCGTTCAGCCGCCCGCGGCCGAGTGGGGCGCCATGCTGGCGTCGGCGCGAGACTACATTGAAAGCGCGTGGTGGATCGTGACAATGCCAGGCTTGTCCATCCTGATTTCGGTGCTGGTGATCAATCTGCTCGGCGACGGTTTGCGCGACGCGCTCGACCCCAAACTCAAGCGGATGGCGTGACCATGGAAGACCTTCTCACTATCCGCAATCTCGCCGTCAGCTTTAACGGCTTGCCTGCCGTCGATCGTATCGATATTTCCGTGAAACCCGGCGAAGTGGTTGGCGTTGTCGGTGAATCGGGTTCGGGCAAGAGCGTCACGATGATGGCGCTGATGGGCCTGATCGACGCACCCGGAATCGTCACCGCCGATCAGATCACGTTCAATGGCACCGACTTGTTGAAGGCGTCGGCGCGGCAGCGCAGGAGGATCATCGGCAAGGACATCGCAATGGTTTTCCAGGACGCGCTTTCCAGCCTGAATCCGAGCTATACGGTCGGTTATCAGATCAAGGAAGTTTTAAGGCTTCACGAAGGTTTGCGCGGATCGAAGCTGCATCAACGTGCGCTGGAATTGCTCGATCAAGTCGGGATTCCCGATGCAAAAAGCCGTATCGATGCGTTCCCGCATCAGATGTCCGGCGGCATGAACCAGCGCGTGATGATCGCGATGGCCGTTGCGTGCAACCCGAAGCTCCTGATCGCCGACGAACCCACGACCGCGCTCGACGTCACCATCCAGGCGCAGATCATGGAGCTGCTGGTGAAGTTGCAGAAGGAACGCGGCATGGCGCTCGTGCTGATTTCGCACGATCTGGCGGTTGTGTCGGAAGTCGCGCAGCGCGTGGCCGTCATGTACGCGGGCGAAATCATCGAAACGAATCACGTGCCGACGATCTTCAGCGAGCCGCATCATCCGTACACGGAAGCGTTGCTTGCGGCGATTCCGGAGCACAGCCGCGGGGCGGAGCGTCTTGCCGCGCTGCCGGGCATGGTGCCGGGCCGCGATGATCGTCCGACCGGATGCCTGTTCGCGCCGCGCTGCAAATACGCCGTCGATGATTGCCGCCGCGCGCGTCCCGCGCTCTTTCAACTCGCTCCGAACGATCCTGCAGTGCGCGCACGATGCATCAAGCCGCTGAACATGGAACTCGTGGCAGAACACGGAGGCGCGCAATGAACGCAGTTCCTCAAGCAACGGCTCAAGATACGGTTCTCGTCGCCGATAAACTCACCAGGCACTACAACGTCAAACGCAGCATGTTCGCGCACGGCACGGTGAAAGCGCTCAACGGCGTGTCGTTCTCGCTCCAGCGGGGCAAGACACTTGCCGTGGTGGGCGAATCCGGCTGCGGCAAATCGACGCTGGCGCGCCAGTTGACCATGATCGAGGCGCCCACGTCGGGACGATTGTTGATCGATGGCGAGGATGTGGCGGACGCGAATCGCGCGAAAGTCGCCGATTTGCGGCAACGCGTGCAAATGGTGTTTCAGAATCCGTTTGCGTCGCTGAATCCGCGCAAGACCGTGGAACAGACGCTCGGCGAGCCGCTTGCGATCAACACGAAGTTGTCGGCGTCCGAACGCGCCGAGCGGATCGCGCACATGATGCGCACAGTCGGGCTTCGGCCCGAACATGCGGCTCGGTATCCGCACATGTTCTCGGGCGGCCAGCGGCAACGGGTGGCGATTGCGCGCGCGATGATTCTCGACCCGCAGATTCTTGTTGCCGACGAACCTGTGTCGGCGCTGGATGTATCGATTCAGGCGCAGATCCTGAACCTGTTCATGGATCTGCAACAGCAGTTCGGGACGAGTTATGTGTTCATCTCGCACAACTTGTCGGTCGTGGAACATATCGCCGACGACGTCATGGTGATGTATTTTGGCGGTGTTGCCGAACTTGGGGACAAAGCGACGATTTATGCGCGGCCGCGGCATCCGTACACGCGGGCGCTGATGTCGGCGACACCTGCTTTGTTCGAAGAAGACCGGCGCATCAAGATCCGGCTGCAAGGCGAAATGCCGTCGCCGCTGAACCCTCCATCAGGTTGCACATTTCACCAGCGCTGCCCGTATGCAATCGATAAATGCCGCGTGGAAGAACCGGCGCTGCGTTTCGTCGATGGGCGGCACGTGTCGTGTCACCGCGCCGAGGAGGTTGGGGAAGTCGATGCCTGACGCAACGGCGGCGCGGCAGGTTGCGCGCCGCGGTGTTGTGCTTGCTGTTGTTGCGGTGGTTGCGGCTTCGTGTTTTCTGGCACGTGCCGCCTTTGCGCTGACGGGCGTGGCGGCGCCGCCCACGCCATCTGCGGCGCCTTCTGCCTCATTGCCCGGTTTGCGCGTGCCGACGCCGCGTGCAACCGCGCCCGATATCACCGACCGGTCCGAAGGCACCACCGCGAGCGGCCCGGTTCGGGCGCAACCGGCGCACATGCCGTTCTACGTGGCCACGCGCGGCCAGACCACCATCTATTTGCTTGGCACGCTGCATGTGGGGTATCCGGACGATTATCCGGCCAGCATGCCGTTTCGCAAGCCTATTCTTGGCGCGCTCGATGCATCGCCGACTTTGGCGCTCGAAATCTCGCCCGATGATTTGCTGGTATCGCAGGATGAGGTCAGCAAGTATGGGACGTGCCGCGTGCCTTGCTTGCAGCGCGCGTTGCCCGATGCGTTGTGGAAGCGTCTGGAAGCGCGCTTGCGCGGCAACCCGGCCATGCTCGCCGATATCAGCCGGTCGCGGCCCTGGCTTGCGTCGATGCTGGTTGAAACCGTCGATACACTGAAGGCGGGTTTTCAGACCGAGTACGGTTCCGAGACGCAGTTGCAGAATGTGTATTTGCGGCCGCGCGGGCGGGTGGTTGGGCTTGAGACCATTAGCGAGCAGATATCGGCGTTCACGCGACTGACGCAGGCGCAGCAGCGCGAAATGCTTGCGCAGGATCTGGCGCAGACTCCTGCGGAGAATATTGCTGATGTGAAGGAGTTGCATCGGTTGTGGCGCATTGGCGATGCGGACGCGTTGAAGGCTTGGGACGATGCGAAGACGGAGAAGATCGCACGGTCAAAGGTGCTGGCGGCGCAAATCGATAACCGCCTGGTTTATGACCGGAATTATCGGTTTGTGGCGAGGGCGGTTTTGCTGGCGGCGCCGAATAAGCCGATTTTTGTGGCTATCGGGGCATTGCACTTAGGGGGGAAGCGAGGCGTGCTGGCGTTGTTGAGGAAGCGCGGGTTTGTGGTCGAAGGGGCCTAAGGCGGGGCATTGGCATTTGGGGAGGTCAGGAACCCCAAAGCGCAGCAATCAACACTCGACTATATTCACCGCTAACCCACCCCGCGAGGTCTCCTTATACTTCGTCTTCATATCCGCGCCGGTCTGCATCATGGTCTTGATAACGGAATCAAGCGAAACATAATGACTGCCATCCCCGCGCATTGCCATGCGCGCCGCATTGACGGCTTTCATCGATCCCATTGCGTTGCGTTCAATGCACGGAATCTGCACCATCCCGCCAACCGGATCGCAGGTCAGCCCAAGGTTGTGTTCCATGCCGATTTCAGCCGCGTTCTCAACCTGCGTCGGCGTTCCGCCCATTACCGCCGCCAAACCTGCCGCAGCCATAGAACAGGCAACACCCACTTCACCCTGACACCCAACTTCTGCGCCGGATATCGACGCGTTCATCTTGTACAGAATGCCAATGGCCGCCGCCGTCAGCAAAAAGTCGATCACGCCCTGCTGGCTCGACCCCGGCATGAACCTGTCGTAGTAATGCAGCACGGACGGAATGATGCCCGCCGCGCCATTGGTCGGTGCCGTCACCACCCGCCCGCCCACAGCGTTTTCCTCATTCACGGCAATCGCGTAAAGATTGATCCAGTCGATCATGGAAAGCGGATCGCGCAACGCCTGCTCAGGCTTCCCAACCAGCGCGCGATACAAAACCGGCGCCCGCCGCTTGACCTGAAACGGCCCAGGAAGGCAACCGTCCGCATCGGGATTATCGATACCGCAACCGCGCTTCACGCACGACTGCATCACGTCCCAAATGCGCAGCAAACCCGACCGGATCTCGTCTTCGCTGCGCCAGACACGCTCGTTGTCCCACATCAATTGCGCTACGGACTTGCCGGTATCGCGGCAGAGCGCGAGCAGTTCGTCGCCGGACTGAAACGCATACGGCAATTGTTCGATAGCAGTCAGCACCTTCGCATTCGATGCCCCCGCCGTCACCACAAACCCGCCGCCAACAGAAAGATACGTGGCGTCGCGCAACGACGCGCCAGCGGCATCGAAGGCATGGAGTTTCATGCCGTTCGGATGCTCTGCAAGCGCCTGCCGCAAAAACGCAATGTGATCCTTCTGCACGAACGGAATCTCGTGCCGGCCGAGCAACGCAAGCTTTTTGGTCGTGCGCACGCTTTCGAGCCGTGGGCTGATCGTGCTGGCGTCGACGGTGTCGGGCGCGTCGCCCATCAAGCCGAGCATCACGCCGCGATCCGTGCCGTGCCCTTTGCCCGTTGCCCCAAGCGACCCATACAACTCGCACTTCACGGAAGCCGTTGCGTCGAGCAAACCATCGCGTTCGAGCCCTTGTACGAACATCAAGGCCGCTCGCATAGGCCCGACCGTATGCGAACTGGACGGACCGATGCCGATTTTGAAAAGGTCGAAAACGCTGACTGCCATGACTGCTCCTGCAAAGTGCCGCTAAGAAATCATCGCGCCGGCAGCGGCAGGCAAACCGCCAGCCACGCGGGCGGCGTGGGCGCGAGGCGCAGCGCAATAGGCGTATAGCGCCCGTCGAGCCGCGCTGACAGATGAAACAATTCGGCCGCGTTCTTGGGATCCCATTGACCGGAAAAACCGGGCAGGCCGGCTTCACGGCGGCTGGCGTCGAAGGGCACTTTGGAATTCACGAATTCGTCATGCGTGCGCGTGCCCAGCGCATACGGCGTCAGCCAGTTCAACGCGCCAGCCAGCGTTGCGCCGGATTGCGCGCGTTCACCAAGCCAGTTCCGGTTGTGCCGGCGTGCAGCGAGCGCGGCCGTCACCAGCGGCTGAAGATCGTAGGTCACGTAATGCAGCGCATCGCGCTCGGCGAAATCGACGGTCGAGCCATCGGGCGCAATGTTGTCGCCAATATGTTCCACATAGAGACGCTGCGCCGCGTTGATGAGCTTGCGGTCGTCGGTCGTGAACGCGCCCATCGCGATCAGCTTGATCCTGTGACTCTGCCAGTTGTTCCGGTATGTGCCCGCGAGCGGCCGCTTTTGTTTATCGATATCCGCAATGTAGCCCGTCACCATTTTCGTGATGAACGCATTCGCGGCGTTGCGCGTCTTCACGGGCAGCGCGCTCGCGGTCAGGTCGTAGGCCAGAATCAGCGACTCGAAATTCGTTTCATCGATAGGATTGAAACTCGGCTGATAAATCGTCGCCCACGCAAACAGAAACCGGTCGACAAGACGCAAGTACGCTTCGTTTCCTGTCGCGCGCCAGGCAAGCGCGGCATCGCGCATCAACGACAAATCCTTTTCCGCCTGCTCGCTTTCGTCGCGAATGCCCTGATGCGGCAACGTGCCTTCCGTGTGCAACGTTGCCCGCGCCTTCGGCTGCTCGTTCAAATGCGCCTGCACCATCTTTACCAACGCTTTCACGCCCGGATCGGCGTTCGTGCGCTCGCTGTTCTGCATCGCGGGCGCGGCGCAAAAATTCATTGCAGCGCTCGCGCTCTGCGCGCTCAACGCCGTCGCTGCGAGGGCCGCGACAATCGCCGGAACACGCCACGTCTTGTTCACCATCCGCACCTGTCGCGCCATGCAAAACTCCCTGATTGGCTTCGTTCGGGTGAGATGGTATCTGGTGTTGCGTGAATCCGGCAAAACCGTGCAGCTTCGGCCAAGCCACACGGTTGAAGCAAGTGCTTTATTCGCCGTACTCTGATAACGGAATGCACGAGCAGAACAGGTTGCGGTCGCCATATGCGTTGTCCGCACGGCCAACCGGCGGCCAGTACTTGCGCGTAACCAGCGACTCCACCGGATACGCCGCCGTCTCACGCGAATAGGCGTGCGTCCATGCGTCCGCGACAACGACCGCCGCCGTGTGAGGCGCGTGCTTCAGCGGATTGTCTTCGCGATCCGACCTGCCTTCCTCGACCGCACGGATTTCGTCGCGAATGGCGATCATTGCATCGATAAACCGATCCAGTTCCTCCTTCGATTCCGACTCGGTTGGCTCGACCATCAGCGTGCCCGGAACCGGGAAGCTCATGGTCGGCGCGTGGAAACCGTAATCGATCAGGCGCTTCGCGACGTCTTCGACGGAAATGCCGCTCGTCTCTTTCAGCGGACGCAGATCGAGAATGCATTCGTGCGCAACCAGACCGCCCGCGCCGCTGTACAGCACGGGGTAATGCAGCGCGAGGCGCTTGGCCACATAGTTCGCGGCGAGGATTGCGCTTTCGGTCGCGGCCGTCAGACCTTGCGCGCCCATCATGGCGATATACATCCATGAGATCGGCAAGATTGCGGCCGATCCATAAGGCGCCGACGATACCGCGCCAATCCCGGCTGCGTCGCGTTGATAACCGGTGGAATGCTGGTTCGGCAGGAACTTCGCCAGATGCGCGCCGACCGCAACCGGGCCTACGCCCGGTCCGCCGCCGCCGTGCGGAATGCAGAACGTCTTGTGCAGGTTCAGGTGCGACACGTCGCCACCGAACTGGCCCGGCGCGGTCAGGCCGACCATCGCGTTCATGTTCGCGCCGTCCACATAAACCTGGCCGCCGTGCGCATGCACGATCTCGCAGATTTCGCGCACGTTCGCTTCGAACACGCCATGCGTGGACGGATACGTGATCATGATCGCCGCGAGATTTGCAGCGTGCTTTTCGGCTTTGGCTTTCAGGTCGGCTATATCGATGTTGCCTTGTTCATCGCACGCAACGACCACGACCTGCATGCCCGCCATTTGCGCAGACGCTGGATTCGTCCCGTGCGCCGACGACGGAATCAAGCAGATGTTCCTGTGCCCTTCGCCGCGCGACGCGTGATATGCGTGGATGATCAGCAAGCCGGCGTATTCGCCTTGCGAGCCGGCATTCGGTTGCAGCGATACCGCCGCGTAGCCGGTACACGCGACCAGCATCTGTTCGAGCTGATCGATCATGGTCCTGTAACCGACGGTCTGCTCAGCCGGCGCGAACGGATGAATCTGCGCGAATTCCGGCCACGTCACGGGCAGCATTTCCGACGTTGCATTCAGTTTCATCGTGCAGGAACCGAGCGGGATCATGGTGCGATCGAGCGCCAGATCCTTGTCCGCGAGACTGCGCAGATAGCGCAGCATTTCGTGCTCGGAATGATGGCGGTTGAACACCGGATGCGTGAGATATTCGCTCGTGCGTTCCAGCGTTTTCGGCAACGAGGATTGGGCGTCGGAATCCAGCGCGTCGATATCGAACGTTTCCGTCTTGCCCGCCACTTCCGCGAACAACGCGAAGAGCTTGAGCAGGTCGTCGCGCGATGTGGTTTCGTCGACGGAAACGCCTACATGCGTTGCATCGATATGGCGCAGATTCACATGCACCGCCGACGCCGCCTGATGCAACGCCGTGGTGTTCGCGCCGCTGACGATGGTGACGGTATCGAAAAAGGTTTCGTTCGCGAGCGTATAACCGAGCTTCTGCACGCCGGCCGCGAAGATGGACGCCACGCGATTCACGCGCAACGCGATGGTCTTCAGGCCCTGCGGCCCGTGATACACGGCGTACATGCTGGCCATGATCGCGAGCAGCGCCTGCGCCGTACATACATTCGATGTCGCCTTTTCACGGCGAATATGCTGTTCACGCGTTTGCAGCGCGAGACGCAGCGCGTGCTTGCCCTGGGCGTCGACGGTCACGCCGACCAGACGGCCCGGCATCTGGCGCTTGAAGTCATCGCGAACGGCCATGTAGGCCGCGTGCGGACCGCCGAAACCGACCGGCACGCCAAAGCGCTGTGTATTGCCGATAGCCACGTCCGCACCCCATTCGCCCGGCGGCGTGAGCAGCGTGAGCGCGAGCAAATCCGCCGCCGCGATCACGAAGCCGCCAGCCGCGTGGACGGCTTCCGTCAACGCGCGGTAATCGTGCACGTCGCCATTCGCGCCGGGATATTGCAGCAAGACGCCGAACGCGTTCGCCGTGGCGGCGTTGGCGGCGGGGCCCACTTTCACTTCGATACCCGCGGGTTTCGCACGCGTCTGCACGACTTCAATGGTCTGCGGCAACACGTCGTCGGCAATATAGAACACGTTCGATTTCGGCTTGCCCACGCGCTGAAGCAGCGTCATGGCTTCGGCGGCGGCGGTGGCTTCATCGAGCAAGGAAGCGTTCGACATGGCGAGGCCCGTCAGGTCGATCACCATTTGCTGGAAGTTCAGCAACGCTTCCAGCCGGCCTTGCGAAATCTCCGGCTGATACGGCGTGTAAGCCGTGTACCACGCCGGGTTTTCAAGCACGTTACGCAGGATCACCGCAGGCGTGTGCGTGCCGTAATAACCCTGGCCGATATAGTTTCTGAACACCAGGTTCTGATCCGCCAGCTTCCTCAGCGAAGCCAGCGCTTCCGCCTCGCTCTTTGGCTGCGTGAACGCGCCGAGCGGCAGCGTTTCGTGACGCCGGATAGCTTCGGGAATCACCGCGTCGATGAACGCCGCGCGCGACGCAAAACCAAGCGCCTCGAGCATGGCATGCTGGTCGGCCGCATCCGGGCCAATGTGCCGCTGGGCGAAGGCGTCGTGGCATTCGAGCGCGGCGAGGGACAAGGATGAACGGTTCATCAGGCGATCCGGGTGTTCGAGCTTCATGAGAATTCCTGCTGGTGCGGCGTGTTTTTCATGGGCAAACACGCCGCACGGTCGAAAGAGAAGTTTTACTCGCCGATCGACGTGCCGTAAGCACCGGCGTCGATCAACCGATCCGTGTTGGCGTCGGCGGCGGGCTTGATCTTGAAGAGCCAGCTTTCATACGGCGAACCGTTGATCTGGTCCGGCGTGCCCGTCAACGCGTCATTCGCGCCGACGATTTCACCCGAGACGGGCGCATAGATATCGGAGGCGGCTTTCACCGATTCGATGACCGCAATGGCGTCGCCTGCGGCAACGGTCTTGCCGATCGGCGGCAATTCGACGAACACCACGTCGCCCAATGCTTCCTGCGCGTGATCCGTGATGCCTACGGTCAAGGTGCCGTCGGATTCGGTGCGCACCCATTCGTGCGATTCGGTGTATTTGAGGTCGGCCGGGATGCTCATTCGGATGCTCCAGTTTGTCTTTGAGGGTGGACGTGCGTGGCTTTTTCGCGAGCGTTCGGAAGTGCTTAAAGCGCCGTCAGAACCTTGCCGTTGCGCACGAACGGCAGTTTTACCACGCTTGCCGGCAGTTGTTTGTCGCGGATGACGACGTGCACTTGATCGCCCGGTTTCACGCTCGCCGGCACCCGGGCGAACGCGATGGATTCCTGCATCGAGGGCGAGAAAGTCCCGCTTGTGATTTCGCCTTCGCCGTCGGCCGTGACGACTTTCTGATGCGCACGAAGCACGCCGCCGGCGCGACCGTTTTCCTTCTGCAGGATCAAGCCGACAAAGCGCGCCTTCGATCCGTTCGCTTCCAGCGCCGCACGTCCTACGAAAGCACGGTTTTTATCGTTCAGATCGACGGTCCACGAAAGTCCCGCGTCGAGCGGCGAGACCGTGTCGTCCATGTCCTGGCCGTAGAGATTCATGCCGGCTTCCAGACGCAGCGTGTCGCGTGCGCCGAGGCCCGCCGGTTTCACGCCAAGCGCCACCAGCGCGTTCCAGAATTTCTCCACTTGCGTGGCCGGGACAACGACTTCGAAGCCGTCCTCGCCCGTGTAGCCGGTGCGCGCGATCATCACGCCGCCTAATGACGATTCCGGGAACTGCACGGCGTTGAAGGGTTTGAGTTCGGCGGTTGCGTCGCGCGTTTCCGGCAGCACTTGCCAGACCTTTTCGCGCGCGTTCGGACCTTGCACGGCGACGATCGCGAAATCGCGGCGCGGCGTGATCGTGAGGCCGAAGCCGCCTTCAGCGTTCAAATGGCCGAACCATGCAATGTCTTTCTCGGCGGTGCCGGCGTTCACAACGACGCGGAAGTTGTCATCGGCGAAGTAATAGACAATCAAGTCGTCGATCACGCCGCCTTCCGGGTTCAGCAGGCAGGAGTAGAGCGCCTTGCCGGGAACGGTCAGCTTGTCGACGTTGTTTGCGATTGCATACTTGAAGAATTCGCGCGCCTTGTCGCCGGTGAAATCGACCACGCGCATGTGCGACACGTCGAACATGCCGGCATCGGTACGCACCGCATGGTGTTCGTCGATCTGCGAACCGTAGTTGACGGGCATGTCCCAGCCGCCGAAATCGACCATGCGCGCGTTGAGCGCGATGTGCGTGGCGTGCAAGGGCGTGTGTTGAAGATCAGACATGGAGCGGGGCCTCGGGCGTTCGCGAAAACAAAAAAAGGCCATGCAGCAATCCCGCTCGGAGTTTGGCGTTTGCAAGCGCAAAGCCCAAACCGCGTAGCGATCCTGTACATGACCCCTCTGTCCTCGGTACCTGAGAGATTGCACGCCATCAAGCCGATGCTTCGGCTTACAACGCGCGCCCCTTCGGTGGGCAACTGGCCGGTATTTCTTTCAGCCGATGCCGCTCTCCAGAGTGCGAATTTCCGTTTTGCGCCTGATTAAAGGCTTCGCACATAAACGGAACTTCGACGCAGCCGGTCCTTTTGCCTGAGAGTTTTTGGGTGTGCCCCTTCGGCGGCGCTGCTTCGTTTGCTGTGTCAATCGACAAACAGGATCAGCGCGCTCTCCCGACGCGTGCGGCGAATTTACGCGACCGATATACGAATGTCAAACGAGGTTTGCTGATAGCGGCATGAGAAAGCCTAATGGCGGGCGCTCGCTGGCAACGCCCGCCGGGCCGATCGAACTTACTGGATTGCGTGCTGCACGCCGTCGAGTTCGCCATTCAGCGTGCGCTGTTCTTCGCCGGACAAACCGCCGCCGTGTTGCGAAGCCATATCGCGTGATTCCTGGCGAATCACATCCAGCCGATGATGGAATGCATCGCCCTGTGGCGGCGGATAAAAGCCCTGGTTCACGCGCTGATCGACATGGCGCCACATCGAATTGATCCGCCCGTTGACCTGATCCATTCTGTGCACCGCTTCGGCATGCGGATCGGGACGCGCGGGCGTTTCCCGGACGACATCGACTTGCCGCGTCGGCTCGACAACACACGCCGCAAGCGACCCCACGAGCGCAGCGCCAATCAGCGCGCGTGCGCAACTTTGCTTGAATGTCAGCATGAAAGTTCTCCCCTTGTGATTTTTAAGATAAGAGCGGACGACCGGAGAAGAACGGTTCGCAGACCACCCTGGCTGACGCGAGAGCGGCCTGCGAATGTAACGCTGTGTGTTTGAAAGACAGGCGTGAGGCGGTTGTCAGCGCCGCCTATTGCAGTCGCTTGAAGTCGATGCGGCGTCCTTTGGCGTTGCTGCGGATGGCGATATCGATAATCGTCATGACGTCGACGGCATCCTGCGCCGCGATTGGAAACTCCTTGCCATCGAGCACCGACGCCGCCAGCGACCGATAAAACTCCGCATAAGCACCGTCGCGCGTGGCGAATTCCTGGCGCAGATCGTGGTCGCCGTCGACTTCGCGCAAGAGGCCGGGCGGATTCTTGCCGAATTCCGCGTTGCCGGGGCGCAAACCGGCTTTGAGCTGGTCTTCCTGAACATCGAGCCCGGTCTTTACATAACTGCCGCGCGTGCCGTGAATGGCGAAGCGCGACGGCTCCAGCGCGGCAAGCGCGCTCGCATGCAGCACGATTTCCTTGTCCGGATAGCCGAGCAGCAAATGGACGTAATCCGGCGCGCTCGCGTGGTCGCGCTGTGCCTTGACGGTCGCGAACACGGTCTGCGGCGCGCCGAAAAGGGCCAAGGCCTGATCGATCAGATGCGGTCCCAGATCGAACAACAACCCGCCTCCGCGCGATGCTTCCTCGCGCCAGCGCTGCGGCACTTTAGGCCGGAACCGGTCGAAATGCGATTCGTAATGCGTGACGCGTCCAAGCCGACCGCTTTCAATCAGGGCGCGCGCGGTCATGAAATCGCCATCCCATCGGCGATTGTGGAACGGCGCGAACAGCAAACCGCGGGCTCTGGCAAGATCGGCGAGCGTTTTGGCGTCCGCGCCGGAAAGTGTGACGGGTTTGTCGACGACCACGTTCTTGCCCGCTTCAAGGGCCTTTTTCGCCATGTCGAAGTGTGTGTCGTTCGGCGTCGCGATCACGATGCATTCAAGGTCGCCGAGCGCGAGCAACGCGTCGAAATCGGCGACGATCGTGGCGTTCGGATAATCGGCCAGCGCCCGCTCGGGCTTGCCCGTGGCAATGGCGGCGAGTGTCGCGCGACCGCAATGTTCGATCACCGGCGCGTGGAAGGTCTCGCCGGCAAAGCCATAGCCCATCAGGCCGACTTTTAGAAGTGCTGTCATGCAGGCATCCTGTTTGTGTTGGCGACGCCGGTATTGTGGCACGGGCAAGTTTCAGCCCGGAGCACCGCGCAACGCCTGTTCTTCATGGCGAAAGGGTCAGAACCAATGCCTTCGGCCGACAGTTTCTTCCGTGTTAACATCGCGCTCTCGAAATCGCGGCCGCTCCTGAATTTGATCTTCAAGCGCGTGATTTCGCCCGCTTTCCCGCTCACAACGCGTAATTCCAGCGGCCGCAGGCGTCGCGTGATTTGCGCATCTCAAAGTGTCCGAACGATGTCCGCAGCAGGTATGAACGCCGCGCAATCCGAAGCGGTGCGCTATCTCGATGGTCCATGTCTCGTGCTCGCCGGCGCCGGCAGCGGCAAGACGCGCGTGATCACGCAAAAAATCGCGCATTTGATCGAGCGAAAGGGCTTCGAGCCGAAGCACATTGCCGCGCTGACCTTCACGAACAAGGCCGCTCTCGAAATGCGCGAACGCACGGCAAAACTGCTCGAAGGGAAGACGCTCACGGCGCCCGGCAAGGAAGGCCGCCGTGTGCCGGTGAACCAGCTGACCATCTCGACGTTCCATTCGCTTGGCGTCCAGATCATGCGGCAGGAAGCCGAGCACGTCGGGCTGAAGCCGCAATTCTCGATCATGGATTCCAGCGATTGCTTCGGGATGGTCCAGGAGCAGCTCGGAACCACAGACAAGGGCCTGATCCGCAAGGTCCAGTCGATCATTTCGCTGTGGAAAAACGGCATGGTGTCGCCGGATCAGGCGTCGGCGATGGCGTCGAACGAAGACGAGATGCAGGCTGCCATTGTGTTCCGCAGCTATGTGGCGACGCTGCACGCGTATCAGGCGCTCGATTTTGACGACCTGATCCTGAAGCCCGCGCAGCTTTTCGCAGAGAACGAGCAGGTTCGCGAAAAGTGGCAGAACCGCCTGCGCTACCTGCTGATCGATGAATATCAGGACACGAACGCCTGCCAGTACGAATTGCTGAAACTGCTGGCTGGTCCGCGCGCCGCGTTCACGGCGGTGGGTGACGACGATCAGGCCATCTACGGCTGGCGCGGGGCGACGCTCGAAAACCTCGCGCAATTGGGCAAGGATTTCCCGAAGCTGCATGTGGTGAAGCTGGAGCAGAACTACCGGTCGACGGTTCGCATCCTGACCGCGGCGAACAACGTGATTGCGAACAACCCGAAGCTCTTCGAAAAGAAGCTTTGGTCCGAGCACGGCATGGGTGACTCAATTACCGTGACCGCGTGCAACGACGAAGAGCACGAGGCCGAGTCGGTCGTGTTCCGCTTGTCGGCGCATAAATTCGAGCGGCGCTCGGCGTTTCGGGATTATGCGATTTTGTATCGCGGGAATTTTCAGGCGCGGATATTCGAGCAGGTTTTGCGGCGCGAGCGGATTCCGTATGTGCTGTCCGGCGGACAGTCTTTTTTCGATAAAGCCGAGATCAAGGACATCGTCGCGTATTTGCGGCTGATCGCGAATCCCGACGACGACCCCGCGTTCATCCGCGCGATCACCACGCCACGGCGTGGCGTGGGCAACACGACGCTGGAGGCGCTTGGTGCGTTCGCGGGACAGGCGAAGGTTTCGTTGTTCGAAGCGGTGTTCATGGGCGGGATCGAGGCGCGGTTGTCGGCGCGCCAGGTCGAGCCGTTGCGCGCATTTTGCGACTGGATGCAGCGTCTGTCTGACCGCGCGGGGCGTGATCCGGCAACCGAAGTGCTCAACGACATGATGGAAGCCATTCATTACGAGGCGTATCTCTACGATGCCCACGACGAACGGCAGGCTCAGTCTAAATGGCAGAACGTGCTTGAATTCTGCGAGTGGCTGAAGAAAAAGGGCACGAAGCCGGAAGTGGCGGATGCGGAGGCGACCGGCTACGACAATGCCGACGGTTTCGGCGACGAAGGCAAGAACTTGCTCGGCCTGATCCAGACGGTCGCGCTGATGTCGATGCTCGAAGGCAAGGACGAGAATCCCGATGCCGTGCGGTTGTCCACGGTGCATGCATCGAAGGGACTGGAATATCCGCATGTGTTTCTGGTCGGCGTGGAAGAGGGAATCATGCCGCACCGGGGTAATCCGGACGCCGATGCGGATGCGCCGGTGGACACGGGCCGGATCGAGGAAGAACGGCGGCTGATGTACGTCGCGATCACGCGGGCGCAGCGCAGCTTGCATCTGAACTGGTGCAAGAAACGCAAGCGGGCGCGGGAAACGGTGGTGTGCGAGGCGTCGCGGTTTATCCCGGAAATGCTTTTGGACGATGCCCCGCCGCCAACGGAAGAGGAAGCGCCGATGTCGCCGAAGGATCGGATGGCACGGCTGAAGGAGTTGTTGCAGAAGCCGGCTTGAGGATTGAGCGGTATGAAAACGAAACCCCTGCGTTTTTGCGCAGGGGTTTGTGTTTCGCTGGTCTGCTGAAACCGTCTACTTCGACGCGGCAACCATGTAATCGACGGCGGCTTTCACGTCGGCATCGGATGCATTCGATCCACCTTTCGGCGGCATTGCGCCCTTTCCATGCAGCGCGTAGCCATAGACGGTGTCCATCGGTTCTTTCAGGCGCGGGGCCCAGGCATCCTTATCGCCGAATTTTGGCGCGCCGAGCACGCCTGCCGCGTGGCACGCCTGACAAACCTGCGTGTACAACGCCTTTCCAGCTTGCGATGCATCCGCGCTTTGCGCGCCTGCCGCCGGTGCGGAGCTTGCCTGCGGCACGTTTGCCAGGGCGGCGACTGCTGCTGCGGCCTGGGCGTTATCGGTTGAAGAAGCGGCGGTTGAAGAAGCGGCTGCTGCGCCGCTCGCCGGGGCGGCAGCCGCCGATGCACCCGCTGCCGCGCTAGGCGCCGGTTGCGCGGGTTCGGCGAATTTTGCGCCGCCATCGTTGGCCATATAGACGACTGCCCGGGCAATTTCGAAGTCGCTATAGTCGTCGGGACTGGTGCCGCCGCGAGCGGGCATGCCGCCTTTGCCATTGAGCGCGTTGTGGAGCAGCGTGTCATAGCCTTCCGCTATGCGCGGTGCCCAGTCGCCCGCATTGCCGAACTTCGGCGCGCCGGCTACGCCAGCGGTGTGGCAGGTCGTGCACACGGCTTTGAAAACCTGTTCGCCTGTTTTGTAGACGCGGGGGGCGTTGGCGTCGCGGATATCGACTTGCGCGACTGGGGCAATGCGCTGCGCGACGGCGGCATCCGAGAGGGAATCGGTGCCGGCGCCGGTGCGTGTCGTGTTGTTGACGTAGACGGCCAGCAGGACGATCACGACGATTGGAATGGCGAACCCGGCGACGATTGCCGCGATGAGTTGACCGGGCGTTTTGATCGGGACTCCGTGGGGTGCTTCACTCATGCTCGTCTCGTCTCCCTTTTTATATGTGAGTCGGTACAGCGACAGCGTGACAGCAACGGCGATTCTCTCGAATGGTTTTAAACGTTTTCGCCAGCACGGTCGATTATAGACGGAACGTTTACGTGGCGGCATGCCTGCAAAGGCTTGTCGCAGCGCGTGTTAACCCGGATTCTTGGAGGTTTTGCAGAGGCTTTGGAAGATGCAGGCGTTAGACGTTTAAGCCCTTGCGATGGACGAATCGGCCGAAAACAGGTATTGTTTCGGACTCGCAGCAGTCCTGCCTCCATGATTTTGTATATGGAACGCGGTACTCCTCGCTCATATGCGCCCGTAGCTCAATGGATAGAGTACTGCCCTCCGAAGGCAGGGGTTGCTGGTTCGATCCCAGCCGGGCGCACCAAGAACAGCACACGCTCGCAGAAGGTAGAGAGCGCGCAACGGCGCTGCTTTCAATGTCGCGCTTGCTGACGGCATCGTTAATCCCGATGTACTGGACCGGAACCAACGCCAAGCGAAGTCGAAGCGCAAAAGCCGGCGCCCCGAAACTTCGCCAACCGCAAACCCAATCCCTCAAGCCTCAACCCCCGACCAGGCCTGTTCCCGCAACTTGGCCCGCAACCTCGCAACCGCCTGGCTATGCAACTGGCACACGCGCGATTCGCTGACTTCCATCACGGCGCCGATCTCGCGCAGGTTCAACCCCTTTTCGTAATAAAGGCTCATCAGCAGCTTTTCGCGTTCCGGCAATTTATCGATGGCTTCCACCAGCGCCGAGCGCAAGCTGCCATCCAGCAACGCAGACAGCGGATCGGCTTTATCGACGCAATAACGGTCGAGAAACGGTTCGTCGTCCGATGACCGGTCGAAGTCTTCGTAATAGATCAGTTGGCTGCCGTGCAGATCCTGCAGCATGGTCTGGTATTCGCCGAGCGGCATGTTGAGATGCTCGGCGACTTCCTGCTCGCTCGCCGAACGGCCAAGGTTTTGCTCGACCTTGTGCACCGCCGACTCCACTTCGCGCGACGTCTTGCGCATGCTGCGCGGCAGCCAGTCGTTCGCCCGCAATTCGTCGAGCATCGCGCCACGAATCCGCTGGCTGGCGTAGGTCTCGAACTGCGCGCCCTGATCTTCTTTATAGCGGCTCGCGGCGTCTAGCAAGCCGATCATGCCGGCCTGAATCAGATCGTCGAGATCCACGCTGGCCGGCATTTTTGCGACCAGTTGCAGACCCAGACGGCGCACGAGCGGCGCGTAGCGGGTCAGGACCTCGGCTTGTGACAGTTTTCCCTGGGCGTTATACATCGCATTCACCTTTGTTCCTTCTTTTGCTTCGTCACACCGACGCCGGGCTGCGCATCGCAAGCTCCGCCAACGGCGATTCGGTGCGGCGCAAACCAGCCCCGGGGTTGATCGAACGCTCGATGTTGCGCGGCGTTTCCATGGAAGCGGCTTGCGCCGGCCATTCGAAGTGCGAACTTTCTGGCATCGGCCAATACTGCAAATCGGCCGCGATATGACGATAGTCGCGAGCGGCGGCGGTGGTCGGGAAAGCTTCCACGGCGCAGCGCGACAGTTCATGCGCCTTCGCCACGCGCGCGTCTTCAGCCACGCAGCCGGCGGGCATCAACTTCACGGCGAGATAGCGGCTTGCTACGCCGGCGAGGTTGTCGAAGGCGATTTGCGCATCGGCGGCGTTCTTCACGTGATTCACCACGATCCGGAAGCGCGAAATGGCGTGCGCGTAATGCAGGCGCTTGATGCAGGCATACGCCTCGGTGATCGCGGCCGGCGCGACGCGGGTCACGATCACGAAGTCGTGCGCCTGCGCAGCAAGCGTGGACAGCGCGCCGCTGCGATCCGGCTGTGTATCGATGAGAACGATATCAGCGGGACCATCGAGCAAGACGCGGCAATGGGCGGCGTCGTGGCTGATGCGTTCGTCGCGAGGCGCGGCGATCATCGAGAAGCCGAACGGCGTGCGCGTCACCGCGTCCTGCAGGAAGCGCTTGCCGGACAACACCGCGCCCAGCGCGCCCGTGGACGGCACCTTCGCGAGGCGGCTCGCCGACAACGCGTTCTGCCGTTCATCGATAACCAGCACGTCCTTGCCCTGCGCCGCAAGCGCGGCCGCGAGATTGACGACCGTTGACGTATTGCCGGTTCCGCCCATTCCGCCCGCCGGTGCGCCGCACACCGTGACCACTCGCGAGCGGTTGCGCGTCAGGAGACGCCGCAAGCCTTCAGCCTGATCGGACGCGAACTTATCCAAAGTGAACCTCATGCAGTTCGGTGGAAGCGCGCGCCGAAAGCGCGGACAGGAGCGGCGGCACGTCGTCGTCTTGCGGCACGAATGGCGAGCCGTCGCGCGGAATGCAGAACGCGCTTTTAATCAGAAATCGCTTGGTCGCGACGTACAGGTTTTCCGGAACCTTCTGTCCCGTCGATACGTAATGCACGGGCAGTTTGTATCGGATCACGGTGTCGATAACGCCGCCCAGGTTCGTGGCTTCGTCGAGCTTGGTCAGGATGCAGCCCGCGAGCGGCGGCTGGTCCGGCGTGCTTTGGTAGGCCTGCACGACTTCGTTGAGCGTGTCGCCGTGGCTGGTGGCGTTGAGCAGCAGCAGGCGCTGCACCGGGTGCCCGGCGCCACAAAGCATGGAGATGTGATCGGACACCGTGCGGTCGCGCTGGCTCATGCCAATGGTATCGATCAGCACGATGTGCTTGTTGCGCAGTTCGGAAAGCGCGAGTTGCAGGTCGGCCGCGTCCTTCACCGCATGCACCGATACCCCCAGGATCTTGCCGAAAATGCGCAGTTGCTCGTGCGCGCCGATCCGGTAGCTGTCGGTTGTCAGCAGCGCGACCTTGCTTGCGCCGAAGCGCATCACGCAGCGCGCGGCGAGCTTGGCGGTAGTCGTCGTCTTGCCGACGCCTGTCGGGCCCATCAGCGCGAAGACGCCGCCGCGGCTCATCATCGACTCTTCGCTGTCCATTACGGGCAGATTGTTCTCGAGGACTTGCTGAACCCATTGCATCGAGCTTTCCGCGTGTTCGATCTCCGGCATGTTGTCGATCAGCATGCGCACGAGCTGCGCCGAGAATCCGGCGGCGAACAGGCGCTTGGTCAACGCTGCGTGGTTCGGACTGCGGCGCTGGCGGTCGCCCCACAGCAAGCCGGCGAAGTGCTCTTCCATCATGCCGCGCATGGACGACAGTTCGTGCATGACGGTGTCGTTGACGACCTGCTCCATGCGCACGCGAATGGCTTCCGTGACGGCCGCCGCCGCCGATGCCGGCAGTCCTGCGAACGCCCCTTCCTGCGTCATGCTGGCGGCTGGCGACTGGACCGGCGACGCGGCGGCCTGTGCCTGCGCGAGCTTCTGCTCGGCGCGGCGAGCGGCGAGTTGAGCCGCTTCGCGCGTCCATTCGGGCGCGTCCGGCGCGTCGGTCTGCTGCGGCGTGACGGTAACGGGGCTGCCAAGTCCCTTTGCAATCGCCGCCGATGCACTCAGCGAACGCTGCGGCATGCCTTCGGTGACTGACTGCGCCACGCGGCGCGCGTGTTCGATCAACCAGGGATTCGATTCGGCCATCGTGCGGGAGGATTCTTCCGGCGTTGCGCGCGGGCGGCGCGATAACGGCAACGGATCGGCCTGAGCTTCAGGTTCGAGGTCTTCGAGCGGTTCGGGATTTGCGCCGAACACGGATGAAAAGACGTCTCCGCTGGCGTACGGGTTGTGATTGGGAGTGTTTTGGGAAGCCGCGGGCGCCGCGCTCGGGCCGGCCGGCGACGCCTTGAGTTTCAGTTCGCGTTGCTGCGCCGCGGCTTTCGGGGAGATCTTTGCCAGGTCGCCATCGGCCACGGCCACGATCTCGATGCTGCCGTCTTCCGTCACCCGATTCGACAGGACCACCGCATCAGGACCCAATGCCTCGCGCACGAGCCGGAACGCATCCCGACTTGAAGCACCGATGAATTTGCGGATGTTCATTTGACCCCCGTTGAGCTTGCGCCCACGCTGTTTTATTGCGGTTGAACGGTCGCGGTTGACTTGTCTTACGCTCAAGCGACGCGCCGTTATCCAGTGAGTGAATTATTGCTTGGGCGGCCAATGCGCCATTGGCTGATAAGAGCCGGGAAAGCGGGGTAATTCGAGGGTTCGGCGCGGGGCTCGCCGATGCGGAAACCAAGCCCTCAAACATCAGATGATTGAGGCCGCCCCGCAGTGCCCAAATGCGGATTTCGGCGTTCGATCTCGATTATTTATTCGTGGCGCGCCATTATGCCGCTGAGCAATTTATCGTCGCGCAATAACATTCATATTCGTTCGTGATAAAGGCTTTATTAATTTTTGGAAACGAATGGAATTAACCTTGCCAATTAATGAATAATCTTGAAATCCATCAAATATCAGTCGTCCGCTGGAAAGAACCTCCATATAATAAATCGACCGGTTATTCACATGAATCGCGATATCTGACTCAACATTTCGTCCCCTGACATTCTTCAAGGAAATTTGAAATGCCACAAAAACTGTTTCAGGCTGAGCCATTTCCATTACCGTTCAATGCAGAAACAACAGCATTGGTCATGATCGACATGCAGCGTGATTTCGTTGAGCCGGGCGGATTCGGCGAGGCGCTGGGAAATGACGTATCACTGGTACGCAGCGCCATTGAGCCTTGCAGGAAATTGCTGAAGGCCGCCCGGGACGCCAAGCTGCTCGTCGTTCATACGCGGGAAGGCCATCGCGCGGATCTGGCCGATTGTCCTCCGGCAAAACTCACGCGCGGCGGCAAGCGTTTCATTGGCACAGACGGCCCCATGGGCCGCATCCTGGTGCGCGGCGAAGCGGGCCACGACATCATTCCCGAGCTTTATCCGGCGCTCGGCGAACCCATCATCGACAAACCCGGCAAGGGCGCGTTCTATGAAACCGACTTGCAGCTCATCCTGCAAAACCACGGCATCAAGACGCTTATTGTGTGCGGCGTCACCACCGAAGTCTGCGTCACCACCACCGTTCGCGAAGCCAACGATCGCGGCTATGAATGCATCATCCCGGCGGATTGCGTAGGTTCCTACTTCCCCGAATTCCAGAAATCGGCGCTGGAGATGATCAAGGCGCAGGGCGCGATTTTTGGCTGGGTGAGCAACGCAACAGCGGTTATCGACGGACTGCGCGGCTAACTTCAAGCTGATTCCCCGGACATCCGGCCATGGCGCTCATCTCGTTCGAAGTGTCCTCGATTGGCTATCTCGCCGAGCACGGCCCGCGCGAGGCGCTGCGGTTCTGGGTGCACAGTCACTTCCAGCATGCGTTGAACCTGTCATCGGCAAACGGGGAATTGCTGACCTTGCTCAGCCCGCGTTTTCAGAACCTGCCGACTGCCATCAGGATTGTCACGCCGCCGGGTTGGGACTGGCGCCACCAGTCCCGGCCGCGCGAACCCGTCGTGCTCGAAGGCAACGTGCTGCACGCCGCACGCTGGCGCGCCGATCTCAGCCGCGCGCCATGCTGGCGGCCGAAGGCGGAAAAAGCGCGGGACACCTGCTCGCTCGACGCCTTCGTCGGCGTCTATCCAGCGCTTGCCAGCCAGCTAGTTGCTTACTGCCGGCAGCGCGAAGTGCGAAGCAGCCTTCAGTTGCTGCCGGGCTGGCCTGCGAATGGACGCGCGCCACGGCTGAATGTAAGCGACGATGCATCGGCGCTCAACGGGAGCGTATCCGAGTTGATCGGCTTCGGAACGGGGCTGACGCCCGATGGCGACGATTATCTGCTGGGTTATCTCGCGGCGTTGCAGTCCTGGCAGCATATTGACGTCATCGCGGCGCATTTGAAATTATTGGAGTCCACAATCAAAAGTCAGCTTCACCGGACCACGAGTATCAGCCGGCATTATCTGACTCTTGCGCTTCAAGGACATTATTCGGAACCTGTCGATTATTTGATCAGTATTTTGACTCGAAAATGCCCGGCGGCGGATATTGCGCTTTCCGCGAATAAGGTGATGGAGTTTGGTGCGTCTTCTGGCGTGGATTGTCTGGGAGGTTTTCTGCATGGAATCAGGTCGCTCGAAACCGTAGCGCAAGAAGAAATTCGCTGATCGGATAAAGATCAAGCAAATATCTGTTCATCGGTTCGATGGCATTCGGCGTATGCAACGCCGGATTCGCCAGGCCCGCATTCGGCCGCTTTTGAAGCATCGGGTGTAACGATCACCGGAATTGGAAATGAGCATAAGAACGAAAGTTTTCAAAAACATGTATCAGGACTCCGTCTCCCTGATGCAAATCTCGGCCCGGATCAGCGCGTTGCCGGATATCGAGCAGGCGTCGGTCGCCATGGGCACCGAGACGAACCTCGCCCAGTTACGCGATGCCAATCTCGACGACGGCGTGAAGGCCGGTCC
This sequence comes from Caballeronia sordidicola, assembly GCF_001544455.2. GTDB lineage: Bacteria > Pseudomonadota > Gammaproteobacteria > Burkholderiales > Burkholderiaceae > Caballeronia > Caballeronia sordidicola. The sequence goes on along the minus strand of NZ_FCOC02000002.1, from coordinate 581,343 downwards.
GAACGATCTGGTCATCGCCGTGCGCGGCGGGGATGCGGCTTGCGACGCCGCGCTCGCGCTGGCAGAAGAGGCCCTCACCGCGAAGCCGCAGGAATCGGGCGGCGATGGCATCCGGCCGCCGCCGCTCGTCAGCCTCGAAATGGCGGCGGAGCAGGAAAACGCCTCGAATCTCGCACTGATCTCCGTGCCGGGCGACTACGCCGCGGCCGAGGCGACCAAGGCGCTGCATCTGGGCATGTCGGTAATGCTATTCAGCGACAACGTCAGCCTCGAGCACGAACGCGCGATCAAAACCCTCGCCCGGGATAAAAACCTGCTGGTGATGGGACCGGATTGCGGCACCGCCATTATCAACGGCATGCCGCTCGGGTTCGCGAACGTGGTCCGGCGCGGAGCGATCGGCGTGGTGGCCGCCTCGGGAACGGGGCTGCAGGAAGTGACGAGCCGTATCGATCAATTGGGCGCGGGGATTTCCCAAGCGCTCGGAACCGGCGGACACGACCTGCACGAGGAGATCGGCGGCATTTCCATGCTTTACGGTCTCGACGCGCTCGCGCAGGATCCGGACACAAAGGTAATCGTGCTGATCTCCAAGCCGCCCGCGCCGGCGGTTGCGGAGAAAATCCTGGCGCGCGCACGGGCGGCGGGCAAACCCGTGGTCGTGAACTTTCTCGGCGCGCGCGCTGGCGACATGAACGTACCGGGCATTACGCCCGCGCACACGCTGGCGGACGCCGCCGGTTTCGCCGTCGCGTTGCTGTCAGGCGCGGCGTTGCCGGAATCGGTTGCCGTGGTGGGAGCGCCGGATGCCGCGCGTCTCGACGAATACAGCCGCACGCTGCCGTCTATCCGCCGCTTCGTTCGCGGGGTGTTCGCAGGCGGCACGTTCTGCTACGAGAGCCAGTTGCTGCTGCGCGAACGCGGGTTCCCGGCGTCGTCGAATACGCCGGTGGCATCGAATATGAAACTCGAGGATATCTGGCACAGCTTCGGCCACACACTCGTCGACATGGGCGACGACGACTTCACGCGCGGCCGCCCGCATCCAATGATCGATCCGACGTTGCGTAACCAGCGCGTTCTCGCCGAATTGAATGACGCGCAGACCGCCGTCGTGCTGTTCGACCTGGTACTCGGCTACGGCGCGTCGATGGACCCCGCGACCGAGTTGCTCGCACTGATAGAACAAGCGCGGCTGCAGGCGGCCGGTCGCGATTTGCCGGTCCTGATCTCGCATGTTTGCGGCACGCAGGCCGATCCGCAAGTCCGAAGCCGCCAGGTCGACATTCTGCGCGAAGCCCGCGTGCTGGTCGCGGGTTGCAACGCGCAGGCAGCGCTCTGGGCGTGCCACGTCGCTCAAGCCCAGGCGCAAAAATAACGGAACCATGATGAATACGCTATTTCAACAGCCACTCCATGTGGTCAATGCGGGTCTAAGCAGTTTTGCCGATAACCTTGCGCTCGCCGGGGGGGACGTGATCAACCTGACGTGGCAGCCGCCCGCGCTTGGCAACGTCGATGCGGGACTCGCGCTGGCGTCGCTGATACGCCATCCGCTGGTCGATCAGGCCAACCAGCAGGCGTTCCAGCATTACCTCGCGGCACAGCCGGTTCTGGTCGACGTGATGATCGCGTCGAGTGCGATCAGCGCGATGTCGCAGAGAAAGCTGATCCTGCACGCGGGTCCGCCTATCGACTGGCCGAACATGTGCGGGCCGGTGAAGGGCGCGATCGTCGGCGCGATCCTGTTCGAAGGCTGGGCAAGCACGCATGAAGCCGCCGAGAAAATGGCCCAGGACGGCGCGATCCGCTTCGAGCCTTGCCATCATTTTGGCGCGGTGGGTCCCATGGCCGGGATCATCAGCCCGTCCATGCCGCTGTGGGTGATCGAAAACAAGACCAACGGCCGGCGCACGTTCAGCAACTTCAACGAAGGGCTCGGCAAAGTGCTGCGCTTTGGCGCGAACAACGCCGAAGTGCTGGACCGCCTCCACTGGATGAAGGACGAACTCGCGCCCGCATTGAAGACCGCGCTGAAGGTGCTCGGCGAAGTGGAACTCAAGCCGATGATGGCGCAGGCGCTGCACATGGGCGACGAAGTCCATAACCGCAATGCCGCCGCCACGGGATTGCTCGTAAAGCGCCTGATTCCCGCGTTGCTGTCCAGCGGCTTGCCGATCGACACCATCCAGCGCGTGACGGCGTTCATCGTGGGAAATGATCACTTCTTCCTGAACCTGTCCATGGCGGCGTGCAAGGCGATGATGGACGCCGCCCACAACGTTCCCTTCAGTTCCATGATCACCGTCATGGCGCGCAACGGCGTGAACTTCGGCATTCAGATGTCAGGCACCGGCGACCGCTGGTTTCAGGCGCCGGCCAATCCGGTTGAAGGCCTGTTCTTCCCCGGATACGGCGTGGAAGACGCGGCGGCCGATCTTGGCGACAGCGCGATCACCGAGACCGCGGGCGTGGGCGGATTCGCCATGGCGTCGTCGCCGGCTATTGTCAAGTTCGTGGGCGGAACGCCGGCGGACGCCACGAACAACAGCCGTCGCATGCAGGCCATCACCATCGGCGGGAATCCCGCGTTCACGCTGCCAGCGCTGAATTTCGCGCCGACCGCAGCGGGTATCGATGCGCGCAAGGTGGTCGATCGCGGCATCCTGCCGATCATCAACACGGGGATTGCGCACAAGCAGGCGGGCGTGGGGCAGATCGGCGCCGGGATAACCACGGCGCCGATGCCTGGGTTTATCGACGCGATCCGCGCGCTGGCCGAGTACGTTTAAATCATACGGGTACGCATCATGACGAAGCCTCTGGCAATAGTCGCGGTCGGCGGAAATGCGCTGATTCGCGACGACGAACACAATAGTATTCCTGATCAATACGAAGCCGTGATCGAGAGCGCGGGACACATTGCAGAGATGATCGAGGCCGGCTGGGACCTGGTGCTTACGCACGGCAACGGGCCACAGGTCGGTTTCATCTTGCGGCGTTCCGAGCTTGCCGCAGACGAAGTCCGTCCGGTTCCGCTGGACTACGCTGTGGGCGATACGCAGGGCGCTATCGGCTATATGTTCCAGAAGGCGTTGAGCAACGAGTTGAGCCGCCGGGGAATCGACCGGCGCGTGGTGACTGTCGTTACGCAAACGCGCGTGAGCCGCGACGATCCGGCGTTCCGCGATCCGGCCAAGCCAATAGGCGCGTTCTTCGATGAAGCCACCGCGCGCAAGCGTCAACAGGAACTCGGCTGGACGCTGATGGAAGACGCCGGGCGTGGCTGGCGCCGCACCGTGGCTTCGCCGCAGCCGCTCGAGATCATGGAGCGCGAGGTGATCGCCAGGTTGCTCAAGGAAGGGTGCATTGTGATTGCGTGCGGCGGCGGAGGCATTCCGGTTGTAGTGGACGAGCATCGGCAGATATCGGGTGTGGAAGCGGTTATCGACAAAGACCTGGCTTCCGCGCTACTCGCCGAGCAGCTTGGCGCGGATCTGCTGTTGATTCCCACGGGCGTGGAGCAAGTTGCGGTCAACTTCGGCAAGCCGGACCAGCGCTGGCTCGACACATTAAGCCTCGTGGAAGCGCAAACGCTGATCGACCAAAACCAGTTCGCAGCGGGCAGCATGCTGCCGAAAATCGAAGCGATCATGCGCTTTGTCGCGCACAGCCGGGCTAATGGCGGAAACGGCAAAGGCCTGATTACGAGCCCCGAAGCCATTCGTCGAGCGCTCGATCAGAAAACCGGCACGTGGATCACTCAATAATTTTTTTATTCGCGCATTGAATGTTTAGCAATCCAGATTTTTAAACAAAACATAGAGGCATGACGATTATGGAAACCACTTTGCTCGCCGTGAACGGCACGCTCATGCGAGGCCTCGATTTGAATCCGAACATGATCGCCGCGCAGGGCGTCTTCGTTCGGGAAGATCAAACCGATGCGCACTATCGGCTGTGGAGTATCGGCGACCGGCATCCGGGGATGATTCGCGTTGCGGAAGGCGGGACATCGGTCGCGCTTGAAATCTGGGCGTTGCCGCCGGTCTCGCTCGCGGGACTTTTGTTGAGCGAGCCGTCGGGATTATCCATTGGGAAAGTCACGTTGCGCGATGGCACGCAGGTACTCGGCGTACTTGCTGAACCGTGGCTCGTGGAAAACCAGAAAGAAATCACCCCACACGGAAGCTGGCGCGCCTACACGGGCCATTTTTATTCCGCGTAAAAGCACGAGAACACTGTAAGGACTATTTGTATGCGCGAAACTAGCGAACGTTTGAATACCGCGCCCGGGTATCGCATTGCCATGATTCTGCTTGGCATTGCGATTACGCCGGTTCTGCTTTCGTCGTCGAGTCTGGGGAGTCAACTGTCCAGTTCGGCGTTGGTCAAGGTGGTGATCATTGGCAGCATCATTTTGACCATCTTGTCGATCATCACCATTTGTGTGGGAGAGAAAGCGCGATTGCCGACTTACGGGATCGTGAAGTATCCGTTTGGCGAAAAAGGCGCGATCGCGATCAACGTCCTTCTTGCGATCAGCCTGTTTGGATGGATTGCCGTCACTGCCAATATGTTCGGGCATTCGGTGCATGACCTCTTGGCGCAGCATGGGCTGAATGTGCCGGTTCCCATTCTGGTCGCAATAGGTTGCGTGATCTTCGTGTCCGCGACTGCGTTTGGATTCGAGTTGCTGGGCAAGGTCGCGCTGTTCGCAATCCCTGTTATTGCATTGATGCTTGCATATTGCCTTTATGTCGCGCTGCACGGGCAGGTGGAGATACCCGCGCGTCTCGCCGAGATGAATACTGGTGTGGCTGCGTCGACAGTTGTTGGCACGATTATCGTGCTGGTTGCCACATTGCCGGACTTTGGCAGCTTCGTGCATGACCGCAAGCACGCGGTGATTGGTGCCGCGCTGACGTTTCTGATTGCTTATCCGTTGTTGTATTGGGCGGGCGCTACGCCGAGCGGAATGACGGGACAGAATTCACTGCTTGGTTCCATGGCCGTGTTTGGCGCGGTTTTGCCGGCCGCGTTGCTCCTGATATTTGCAACCGTGACGGGCAATGCCGGCAATATGTTTCAGGGCACGCTGGTGGTATCGACGCTGTTCACGCGTTTTCCGAAATGGCAGATTACCGTTGCGTTGGGGATTCTCGCCATGATTGTAGGAAGCATGGACATCATGGGATGGTTTATCCCCTTTCTGTTGTTTCTGGGGATTGCTACGCCACCCGTTGCCGGGATTTATATTGCGGATTTTTTGCTTTATCGGCGAGGGGGGTATGACGCGAAGGTGCTCGTGGCCGAATCGCAGGTTAAGGTGCTCACATTCGTTGCCTGGATTATTGGATCACTTGTTGGATTTATGACGGTGAAGGATGTGTTTACCTTTACGAGTATTCCTTCAATTGATTCGATCTTGGTCGCCTGCGCCTGTTATGCGGTTTTTAGCAGGTTTTTTAAGCGGACTGTTATGGCTTGATGGGAATCGGGCGGGGGGCGTGCTTTTTTAGGGCTCCCCACACCTAACCCCTGGTGCCACCAAAAACCTCCCCTCACCCTCCAATCAAATTCACCACCTTAATCCCCCGAGTATCCGGCACTTCCGCATAAGACAAAACCTTCAACTGCGGCAGGCTCCTGCGCAAAAACCTGGCGAGCATCGCCCTTAGCGAATGCTGCACAAGCAACACCGGCGGCAAGCCAATATTTTGCTGTCGCATGATCGCGTTCTGCGTCGAATTCAGCAGCGTCTGCGCCAATCCAGGCTCAAGCCCCGGATTAGCCCCCGTCGATAAAGCCTGCGACAACACCCGCTCAAGCGCCGGGTCCAGTCCCATCACCTGCAACTCGCCACTGCCCGGATACCACTGCTGCGTGATCGCGCGCCCAAGCGCCAGACGCACGGCCGCAGTCAGATCGTGTGCATCGGAAATCTTGGGCGCATGCTCCTGAAGCGCATCCACAATCGTGCGCATATCGCGGATAGGCACGCCTTCTTCCAGCAAGTTCTGCAGCACCTTTTGCAGCGTGGTCAACGCCATGGTCTTCGGCACGAGATCTTCGATCAACGTAGGCGTGTCCTTGCCAACGCGCTCCAGCAACGACTGAACTTCCTGACGCCCCAGCAATTCAGCCGCATGCGTCACGACCAGATGGTTCAAGTGCGTGGCGACAACCGTACTCGCATCGACGACCGTATAGCCGTACACCTGCGCCTGCTCCCGCAAGTTTGTATCGATCCAGACCGCCGGCAAACCGAACGCCGGATCTTGCGTCGGACTGCCCGGCAAGGTTGCCGTGACCTGACCCGGATTGATTGCAAGCCATTGCCCCGGAAACGCTTCGCCCACGCCTACTTCCACACCCTTCAACGCGATCCGATAACCATTCGGCCGCAACTCCAGGTTGTCGCGAATATGAATCACCGGCGGCAGGAAGCCGATTTCCTGCGCGAATTTCTTGCGAATGCCCTTGATGCGCTTCAGCAATTCGCCATCGGTATTGCGATCCACGAGCGGAATCAGCCGATACCCCACTTCAAGCCCAAGCGGATCGATCATCGCGACGTCGTCCCAGCTTGCCTCGCTGTTCTCGAGCGGCGCGCTCGCCGGCGCCACGATGTCGGTCACGGCCGCCGCTTTCTTCTTCGCCTGCGCGCGCTGGTTCATCGTGCGCGCGGCATAGACCAGACCGCCGCCGAGCAGCAAGAATGCAAAGTGCGGCATGCCCGGGATGAGCCCCATGACACCGATGATCACGCCCGTAATCATCAACACACGCGGGTTGTTGAACAACTGCCCGGTCAACTGCGTGCCAATGTCTTCCTCCGTCGCCACGCGCGACACGATCACGCCGGCGGCCGTCGAAATAATCAGCGATGGAATCTGCGCCACAAGACCATCGCCGATGGTCAGCAACGTGTAGTTCGTGGCCGCGTGCGCGAAGTCCATGTCGTGCTGCAACATCCCGACAATCAATCCGCCCACGATGTTGATCACCATGATCAGCAAACCCGCGATCGCGTCGCCGCGCACGAACTTGCTCGCGCCGTCCATCGATCCGTAGAACTCGGCTTCCTGCGCCACCTGCACGCGGCGTTTTCTCGCCTGATCTTCGTTGATGAGGCCGGCGTTCAGGTCGGCATCGATAGCCATCTGCTTGCCCGGCATTGCATCGAGCGTGAAGCGCGCGCCGACTTCCGCAATGCGCCCGGCGCCCTTCGTGATCACCATGAAGTTGATGATCATCAGGATCACGAACACGACAATACCGACCGCGAAATTCCCGCCCACGAGGAAGTGGCCGAACGATTCGATCACCTGGCCGGCGGCATCGGGTCCGGTGTGGCCTTCGAGCAGGACAATCCGCGTGGACGCCACGTTCAGCGACAAACGCAGCAACGTGGAAAACAGCAGCACGGCGGGGAATGCCGCGAAATCCAGCGGCTTTTGCGTGTACATGCTGACGAGCAGCACCATCACGGAAAGCGCGATATTGAAGGTGAACAGCAGGTCGAGCAGGAACGCCGGCAACGGCAGGATCATCATGCCGAGGATCATGCAGATCAGCACAGGTCCGGCCAGCGCTCTCAGGTTCTGTGGTCCCAACGCCTCGGGGCGCTTCGAGAAAAATCCGGCGCGCGCGTTCATGCTTTGCTTCCTTTTCCTTTTTCTGTTTCGTTTTTATCGGCGTCTTTAGCCAGGGCTTCTGCGGCTTCCTGATCGGCTTCGGATTCGGGGACGCTGCCTTTATCGAGTTCCGGCGGGACGTCGAGGTTGTCCGGTTCCTCCGGCCACGCCCCGCCGTCTTCCTTGAATTTGCGCAACTGATAGACCCACGCCAGCACCTGCGCGACCGCGCCGTAAAGCGCGCCCGGAATCTCGCGATTGATCTCGACGTTGTGATACAGCGCACGCGCGAGCGGTGGCGCTTCGAGCAGCGGAACGTTGTGTTCGCGCCCGAGTTCGCGGATGCGCGCAGCCACGAGGTTCACGCCCTTCGCGACCACTTTGGGCGCGCGCATTTCACCATCGGCATATTTGAGTGCGACGGCAAAATGCGTCGGGTTCGTGACGATCACGTCCGCTGTCGGAATTGCGGTCATCATCCGGCGGCGTGCGGCCGCACGCTGTTGAGCGCGGATGCGGCCCTTCACGTGCGGATCGCCGTCGCTTTCACGATGTTCGCGCTTCACTTCCTCCTTGCTCATGCGCAGCTTTTTCGCGTGCGTCCAGAGCTGGTAGGGCACATCGAGCGCGGCGACCAGAAACAAGCCCGCGATCGCCATGCCGCAGCACACCACGATCAGATGCATGGCGTCGGCGAGGGCAAGATTCAGCGGCTTTGTCACGAGGCTGAGCACTTCCTCCTTCCTGTGCCAGATCGCCCAGCCGGCCAATCCGCCGACGACCAACGTCTTCAGGATCGACATGCCGAGCGCGATTGGACCTTGCGCGGAAAAGATCTTGGCGAGGCCGCTGACGGGATTGAGCCGCCCAAAATTCGGTGCGAGCGGTTTGGTGGTGAGCAGCCACCCGCCGAGCGCCATGGGCGCGGTGACGGCGGCGAGTGCGGTCAGCGCGAGCACGGGGAACAAGGCGAAGAAACCTTCCTTGCCGGCGGCGGCTGCGCCGATCAGCATCTGGTTTGTATCGAGTACGGTGTTGTGGTTGAACGTGAATGCGCCGCGCAGGATGGATTGCAGGTGTTGGCTGATGGGTCCGGACATGCCCCAGATGCCAAAAAATCCCGCCGATAGCAACGCGAACGACGCCAATTCCCGCGAGCGCGCGACCTGACCCTCCTCCCGCGCCTTTTCCAGGCGCTTGGGAGTGGCGGATTCGGTCTTTTCGAGGTCGCTTTCTTCTGCCACGTCGGTGCGCTCCGGTCCAGCCGGTCTTCGATGAAGACCTGACGTTCTGATCCAGTGCAGCGATTATTGCGAAAAGGCGCCAGTGGGTATTGGGTGATCAGGGAGGAGAAAGGGGGGTTATTCGGGGTTTAACGGGCGCTGGCGCTTGGGCGGGTTGGGGTTGAAGTCATGCTTTTTAGGGCTTTGCCCTAAAAAGCATGACCCCGCCCAAAATTCGCCCGCATCGAAAATTTCTCAAATGAACATCAACCAATTCAACAAAAACACATTAACAACCAACAACGACATTGCCGTTGGCACTTGAACCTTAATTACCGCATTTTTATCTGGCAATTCGAGCAACGCTGCCGGCACCATATTAAAATTCGCGGCCATTGGCGTCATCAGCGTTCCGCAATACCCGCAAAACATCCCAATAGCGACCATCGTCGCGGGATTGCCATGGAACACCCCAACCAGAATCGGCACACCCACCCCGCCGGTCATCACCGGAAAAGCCGCAAAGCCATTCCCCATGACCATCGTAAAAAGCGCCATCCCGACGCAATAAACGGCCACCGCGACCAACCGATAATCCAGATTCACATACGCCGTCGTCACATGCGCGACCGCCTTGCCCACGCCCGCGTCCGAGAACACCAGCCCAAGCATGCCCAGCATCTGCGGCAACACCGCTGCCCACGAAAGCGCATCGACCAGCCGGCGCGTTTCCTTCATCGATTGCCCAACGGTGTCACGCGTCATCACGCAAGCCACAGCCAGCGCGACGATACAGCCAACCCCAAAACCAATCAGCGTGACGTTCTTCGGATCGAGCAGCGGCGTGCCGCCAAATACCAAATGGCTCGCCGCCAACGTCAGCACCACGGTCACCACTGGAATGGTCAGCGCTGGCACAAACAGCTTGTTGCCAAGACGAATGGCGGTCTTGCGGCGGGTTTCATCGGAGAGCATCTTGGGCTTTGCGGCCGTCACACCGCCGAAACCGGCGATCAGCGCCATGGCTACGACCAGCACGCCCACAACATTCACCGGCAGCCAGTCGCCAATCAGGAAAATCAGTGCGTAGACGAGCCAGAACGTGCCGGCGGTGAGGCGGCGCGGATGGGTTTTATCGACGTAAATCATGCCCGCAACGATCACCAGCACAATGCCGAGCAAATAGAACAGATAGTTGATCGTGAGCGTCATGCCGTTTCTCCGCGAACGTTCTTGGTCAGCGCGCCAAGTTCGCGAGTGAGCCGCCGATCAAGCAGCCACAGCCGGAAACCATGGATCAGGAATGCGCAGATGGCGGTCGGAATACCCCAGACGGCAACGTGCAACGGTTCAACCACAATGCCCGCTTCGCGCAGGAACGTGGTCATCAACACGATCGCCCCGAACGCTACGAAAATGTCTTCGCCAAAGAACAAGCCGACGTTGTCCGTTGCCGCGGAATACGCGCGCAGCGTGTAGCGCGTTTCATCGGAGATCTTGCCGTAACGTGCTTCGGCCGCACCTTCGGCCATGGGCGCGAGGAGCGGTCTCACCATCTGCGGATGACCGCCAAGGCCGGTCAGGCCAACGGCCGCCGTCAATTCGCGAATCAGCAGATACACAATCAGAAGACGCCCGACCGTCGCTGCCTTGATGCCCGAAATCCAGATTTGCGCGCGTTCACGCAGGCCGTGCCGTTCGAGCAAACCAATCACGGCAAGCGGCAGCAAAATGATCAGCGGGATATTGCGCGTCTTGAGAAACCCCGCGCCGATGGCAGTAAGAATACGATCGATCGGGAAATGCGCCGCCAGTCCCGTGATAATGGCGGCGGCGGCCACGATCAGCATGGGATTGAAGCGCAGGATAAATCCCACGATGATGACGGCCACTCCAATCAGCGGCCATAGGTTGACAGCGGTTCCCATAAGATCTCCAGTGCTCGGTAAATTACCTTCCGCCGCTGGACAGACCGCTTGCTTTGAGCCGTCCGTTCCATCGGCTTGACGAAAAGCGGCTCTATGGCCGCTTGCTAAAACGCCTCGTGTTGACCCGAGGCGTTCAATCAATCTAGAGGCGCTGCGCTCAGTTCACGCAGCAACCGCATGCGCGGCGCGAACCGCGATTCCCGCCGTTTCCAGCGCGCCGCGAATCCGCTTGGCGAAGGCAAGCGCATGGGCGCCATCGCCGTGAAGACAAACGGTTTGCGCGTTGATAGGCACCCATTCGCCGCTGACCGCCTGCACGCGCCGCTCCGTCGCCATCGCGAGCGTGCGCGCGAGCACGGCGTCTTCGTCGTCCAGCAGCGCGCCCGGATCCTTGCGCGGAACAAGCGACCCGTCCGCCCGGTATCCACGATCCGCAAAGACTTCTTCGATAGCCGCCATGTTCGCCTTGCGGGTGGCATCGACGAGATCGCTGTTCGCCAGGCCGAACACGAGCAACGATGGATCGAAATCGTGAACAGCGGAGACAATTGCTTCTGCAATTTCCGGATTCTTCGCGGCCTGGTTGTAGAGCGCACCGTGCGGCTTCACGTGCGCGACCTTGCCGCCTTCAGCCTTTGCGATCGCGGCCAGCGCGCCAAGCTGATACAACACGCCCGCATAGATATCCGACGCCGGAATGTCCATTTCCTTGCGCCCGAAATTTTCGGGATCGTTGAAACTTGGGTGCGCGCCTATCGCCACGCCTTTCGCGACCGCCCAGCGCACGCAATCGCGCATAGCCACGGCTCCGCCCGCATGCCAGCCACACGCAATATTCGCCGAACTCACCAGATCGAGCAGCGCTTCGTCGGAGCCACAGCCTTCGCCGAGATCGGCGTTCAGATCGATTTCCATGGTCGTTCCTTTCAGGTTGATTTACCGTCGAGCCGCTCGGCGTGCATCGCGATCGCCGCTTCGACCTGTTTCACGTACATGCGCTCTTCGGCCAGCGCGTGGCGCGCGGCTTCCATCGTGGTTTCGATAAAGCGCACACCGCCGTTCAACCGCGCCTGCGCAAGTTTCCACAAATCCGCCCGGATCACCGATCCGATCTTCGGGTACCCGCCGGTCGTCTGGGCGTCGCCCATGAGCACGATGGGCTGGCCGTTCGGCGGGACCTGGATCGTGCCGGGCAGCACCGCGTGCGACAGGAGATCGGCTTTATCGGTACGTTCCAGCACCGTCCCGGCAAGCCGGAAACCCATGCGGTTGCTGTTCGGCGTGATGGTCCATTCCTCGTTCCAGAAATCCCGCTGCGCCGTGCTCGTAAAGGTCTCGTATTCGGGGCCACGCAAAACCCGGACCGGCAGCGACCATGCGTTGCCAGGCGTATGTTTGCCGCGCCGCAACGGCTCTTCGACGTACACGAACTTGCACCACGCGGGGGCTTTTACGCCAAATGCGACGCCCGCCGGCGAGAACGCGTCGTTCTTTTGCGACTGCGGCACGCCGGTCGCAAGACGGTCGCCGTCGCGCAATGCCCGGCCGCCAAGGCCACCGAAACACGCGCCGAGATCCGTACTGCGCGACCCCAGCATGGGCAATACGTCGATACCGCCCGCCACGCACACATAACCGCGCATGCCGTGTTTCGCGCCGCGCAGCGTCAGTTCCTGGCCAGCCTGAACCGGCAGGCTCCACCAGGAGTAGACGGGTTTATCGTCGAGCGTCGCGCCGAAATCCGTGCCAGTGATCGCAATGCGTGTTGCCCGCGTGAAGCGCAGGGTCGCGGCCCCAAGCGTCAATTCGATACCCGCCGCATCCGGCCGGTTACCCACGATCCGGTTGCCGATTTCCAGCGATAAAGCGTCGAGCGCACCGCCCGAACTCACGCCCAGATGCCTGTAGCCGTGGCGCCCGAGGTCCTGCACTGAAGACAGCATGCCCGCGCGAATCACATCGATCATGCGAGCACCTCCAGCGCGGTGAAACGCACGTGATCGCCTGGCTGCATCAGCGTGGGCGGGTTGCGGGCCGGATCGAAGAGCTTCACGTCCGTGCGTCCGAGCAACTGCCAGCCGCCGGGAGATGCCGCCGGATAAATCCCCGTCTGCTCGCCACCGATTCCCACCGATCCCGCCGGCACTTCCAGCCGCGGTTTTGCGTGACGCGGCGCGTGCAGCGTTGGATCCAGACCGCCGAGATAGGCAAAGCCGGGCTGAAAACCCAGGAAGAACACGATGTAGTCGGCTTGCGTGTGCCGTTTCACGAGTTCATCGATACCCAGTTTCAGGTGTTTCGCGAGCGACGCGAGATCCGGTCCGTCCGCCCCGCCATAACGCACGGGAATTTCAATTTCAGTGGTCCCGACATCCGCCTCGTGCGCCTCGTCCCAGGCGTTTTTGAGTTGCTGGGCAAGACCGGTTGGCTCCAGTTGCAGCGGATCGAAGACCAGCGTCAGGTTGTTCATGCCCGGCACCACCTCCACGATGTGCGGCCAGAGCCGCGCCGCGTCGGCGAGCGCCCACATTCGGCGCTGGCATTCAAGCGTGGCGGGCGCGGGCGCTTCGCAGACAAGCGCGCTGTCGCCAAGCGGATGAATTTTGGGTGATGTCATGCTGACCTTGCCGGTAGTCGAGGTCGTGCCTCGATGCGATCATCGGAATGTACATTGTCAATAAATTATCAACAATTTATCAATAAGTGTGTCCGCTAATTATTGAAATTTGGGTTGGTACGCTACACTCGACGCCACATTGTTCCGTTAAGCGCCATGCCTCGCCATCCGACCAAGATTGTTTCGTCTGAGCACCTCGTATCCGAAACCAGCGCGGAATTGTCCGAGTTCGAGTACGGTTTGATCATGGCTGGCAATGCGTTCAACCGATGGATGGTGCGATGCATGTCGGCAGCGGGGGCGAAGGACATGACGGCCGTGGAGGTATCGCTGCTGCATCATGTCAGTCATCGTGACCGCAAGAAGAAGATTGCCGATATCTGCTTTGTTCTCAATATAGAGGACACGCACGTCGCGAGCTATGCCTTGAAGAAGCTGATGGCGCGGGGTTATGTGGCGAGTGAAAAAGTCGGCAAGGAGGTGTTGTTTTCGGCAACGCCGGCGGGGAAGGAGCTGTGCGGGAAGTATCGGGAGGTGAGGGAGAGTTGCTTGATCAGCGCGTTGAAGGAAAGCGGGCTTTCGAACGAGCAGATCGGCGAAGCGGCACAGTTGCTGCGCAATGCTTCCGGGCTTTATGACACAGCGGCGAGGGCTGCCGCCTCACTATAGGTTTCGTTCGCACTCGGGGGCGGGCCACTCGCATAACCCCGGCCTAGCGCCAGCGCCCCGCCCAAGCGTAAGCTACAAAAATCCACGCCCCGTCGCGCAAGCCCTTCCGGGAGATTTCATCGAATGGCATCTGCTGGCGTTTCCTCCAATCCCCTCACCACCGGCGCACGCCTCGTTGTCGATGCCCTCCTGACCCACGGCGTCGAACGCGTCTTCTGCGTCCCAGGCGAAAGCTTCCTCGCCATCCTCGATTCCCTCCACGACGAAACCAGCCGCATCCAGACCATCGTCTGCCGTCACGAAGCAGCGGCCGCGAACATGGCCGAAGCCATCGGCAAACTGACCGGCCGCCCAGGCGTCGCGCTCGTCACCCGCGGTCCCGGCGCGACGCATGCGTCTATCGGCGTGCATACGGCCTTCCAGGACTCCACGCCAATGATCCTGCTAATCGGCCAGTGCGCACGCGAACACATGGATCGTGAAGCCTTCCAGGAAATCGACTATCGGCGCATGTTCGGGCAAATGGCGAAGTGGGTCGCTCAAATCGATGACCCCAAACGCATTCCCGAATACCTCAGCCACGCATTTCATACGGCAACATCCGGCCGACCCGGCCCCGTCGTGCTCGCATTGCCCGAAGACGTGCTCAGCGAGGCCTGCGAAGCCGTCCCCGCCGCGCCGCGCTACCAGCGTGTCGCCGCTGCACCCGCGCCCGCGCAGATCGAGCGCGTGCGCGAACTGCTCGCGGCATCGAAGAAACCGTTTGTGATTGCAGGCGGCAGCGGCTGGACGCAGGAAGCGACAGCCAATTTCGCCCGTTTCGCGGAGGCATGGCGGCTGCCCGTAGGCTGCGCATTCCGCTTTCAGGACACGCTCGACAACAACCATCCAAATTACGCAGGCGATGTCGGCCTCGGCATCAATCCTGCACTCGCCGCGCGCATTCGCGACGCCGATCTGCTGCTGATACTCGGCCCGCGCATGGGCGAATCGACGACCGGCGGCTACACGCTGCTGGACATTCCGAAGACAAGGCAGACGCTGATCCACATTCACCAGGGCGCGGAAGAACTCGGCCGCGTGTACTCCGCCGATCTGCCGATCGTATCGGGCATGCCGGAAATGGCGGCGGCCCTGGCTTCCCTGGAGCCGCCGGCAAACATCGCATGGAGCGGTGCAATCGATGAAGCGCACGACGCGTATCTCGCGTGGCGCAAACCGCGTCCCATGCCTGGCGATGTCCAGCTCGGCGAGATCATGGAGCAACTCAGCATGCATCTGCCCGCTGATTCCATCGTGACAAACGGCGCAGGAAATTATGCGACGTGGCTGCACAGGCATTACGCGTATCGGCATTACCGGTCGCAACTGGCGCCCACCAGCGGCGCAATGGGCTACGGCGTGCCGGCGGCGATCGCAGCGAAGTCGTTGTATCCGGAACGCGTAGTAGTGGCGTTCGCCGGCGACGGCTGCTTCATGATGTCGAGCCAGGAATTGGCCACGGCGATGCAATACCAGCTCGCTGTGATATTCGTGGTGGTGAACAACCAGCAATACGGCACGATCCGCATGCACCAGGAGCGCCATTATCCGAATCGCGTGCACGGAACCGCGCTGACGAATCCCGATTTTCTAGCCTATGCGCGTGCGTTCGGCGCGCACGGCGAGCGTGTTGAAGCGACTGCGCAATTCATGCCGGCATTCGAGCGCGCGATAAAAAGCGGCTTGCCATCGGTGATCGAAATCAGGATTCCGCAAGATGCGAGCACGCCGGCCGCGACACTCGATCAGATCAGGGAGCAAGGCGAAAAATTGCGGCAAAAATAGCAAGCAGACAAACAAAACTGACGGAGACGCAAGATCATGGCATCGCAAGCATTTTTGCAAGCAAGAGACTTCCTGCTGCGTCATCGCGACGACTACGAAACCGCGTACAAGGACTTCGCGTGGCCGGAACTGACCGAGTTCAACTGGGCGCTCGACTGGTTCGACGAATACGCGCGCAGCAACCTTGCCCCGGCGCTGTGGATCGTGGAGGACAATGGCGACGAAATCAAGCTGTCGTACGCGGAGTTATCGGCGAGATCGAATCAGCTTGCGAACTGGCTGAGACAGCACGGCGTGCAGCGCGGTGACCGCATCCTGCTGATGCTGCCAAACCAGCCCGCGCTCTGGGAAACCATGCTCGCCGCGATGAAACTCGGCGCCGTCACCATTCCGGCAACCATGTTGCTGACGCCGGCCGACATCGCGGATCGCATGACGCGCGGCGAAGTCAAGCACGTGATCGTGGCATCGAGTGAAACGGCGAAGTTCGACGCCATCGATAAAAACAAGACCCGCATCGCGGTCGCCATTCCTGAAGGCACAGCATTGCCCGAAGGCTGGCTGAATTTCGCCGATGCCTTCAACGCAAGCCCGTCATTCGAGCCCGAAGGGCGCACGCTCGCGACCGATCCGCTGCTGCTTTATTTCACGAGCGGCACGACGAGCCGTCCGAAACTGGTTCTGCATAGTCATCAAAGCTATCCGGTCGGCCATCTCTCGACCATGTACTGGATCGGCCTGAAACCCGGCGATGTCCATCTCAACATCAGTTCACCCGGCTGGGCGAAGCACGCGTGGAGTTGCGTGTTCGCGCCGTGGAACGCGGGCGCGACGGTGTTCATCCACAACACCCCGCGCTTTAGCGCCAGGTCCACGCTCGAGGCGCTGGTCAAGCACCAGGTCACCACGCTCTGCGCGCCGCCGACCGTCTGGCGCATGATGATCCAGGAAGATTTATCGGCGTATCAGGTGCATTTGCGCGAGGTCGTGGGCGCGGGCGAACCGTTGAATCCGGAGATCATCGAGCGCGTGAAGAAAGCCTGGAACCTCACGTTGCGCGACGGGTTTGGCCAGACCGAAACCACGGCGCAAATCGCCAACTCGCCTAACCAGCCGATGAAAGCAGGATCGATGGGAAGGCCGTTGCCGGGTTACAGGATCACGCTGCTCGATCACGACGACAACCCCGCGCAGGAAGGCGAACTCGCGCTGATCCTCGACCCGAATCCCTTGGGCCTGATGGACGGCTACGTGGACGATCCATCGAAAACGCAAGACGCAATGCGCGGCGGCCATTACCGCACGGGCGACGTGGCATCCATCGACGCCGATGGATATTTCACCTACGTAGGCCGCGCCGACGATGTCTTCAAGGCCGCAGACTATCGCATCAGCCCGTTCGAACTGGAAAGCGTGCTGATCGAACATCCGG
Source organism: Caballeronia sordidicola (assembly GCF_001544455.2). Classification (GTDB taxonomy): domain Bacteria; phylum Pseudomonadota; class Gammaproteobacteria; order Burkholderiales; family Burkholderiaceae; genus Caballeronia; species Caballeronia sordidicola. The sequence continues at coordinate 564,007 of NZ_FCOC02000002.1, read as the reverse complement.
CGGTTGGTGAAGCGGCGGTGGTGCCGAGTCCTGATCCGCTGCGGTTATCGGTGCCGAAGGCGTTTGTAGCGTTACGCAATGGCTACGAACCGACCAGGGAAACCGCTGGAGAGATATTGAAATTCGCGGCGCAGAAACTCGCGGCCTACAAGCGCATTCGGCGCATCGAATTCTACGAATTGCCGAAAACCATCTCGGGGAAGATCCGTCGCGTGGAACTCAGGAAAACTGAAGAAGCACGAGGCAGCGATGCACGCCGGGAGAACGAGTATTGGGAGGAGGATTTCAACGTTTGACCATGTAAAAAACCCCGCAGCAAAACGCCCGCGGGGTTTCTCACATCACACCACACCAATACCCTTACTTCCCGCCCACGCTTTGCAGCGTCGTCCACTTGCCGCCAACGACCTTGTACAGCGTGATCCCGCCGTTCTTCAAATCGCCCTTCGCGTCATAAGCAAGCTGCTTCGACGTCACGCCAGGCATGTCGGTTTTAGCCAGCATAGGCAGGTACTTGGCCGGATCGGTCGAATTCGCCGTCTTCATGGCGGTGAACATGGCCATTGCGCCGTCATACGCGTAAGGCGAGTACGTCTGCACGTCTTCGTTAAAACGCGTCTTGTACTTCGCGACATATGCAGCGCCGCCCGGCATTTCATCCAGCGGCAAGCCAGCAAGCGACGCCACCGTGCCGTCGGCCGCGTCGCCGGCGATCTTCAGGAACGTGTCGGTCTTGACCATTTCGCCTGCCATCAACGGCGCGCGAAGACCCAATGTCTTCATTTGCTTGACCATCGGGCCCGCTTGCGAATCAGCGCCGCCGTAGTACACGAGGTCCGGATTCGCCGACTTGATCTTGGTCAGGATGGCCTTGAAGTCGACGGCCTTGTCGTTGCCATATTCACGATCAACGATCGTCGCGCCCGCCGCCTTCGCCGCCTTTTCGAACTGATCGGCAAGACCCTGGCCGTAAGCCGTGCGGTCATCGACAATCGCGATCTTCTTCATCTTCAGCGTCTTCACCGCGAACTCGCCCGCCACCGATCCTTGCTGCGTGTCGGAGGTCATCATGCGGAACGTGGTCTTGTAACCCTGCGTGGTGTATTCCGGCGCAGTCGCCATCGCGATTTCGGGAATGCCGGCGTTCGCGTAGATGCGCGAAGCAGGAATCGTAGTGCCCGAGTTGAAGTGACCGAGCATGCCCTTGATGTTGTCATCCACGAGCTTTTGCGCGACGGTCGTGCCGGTGCGCGGGTCGGCCTGGTCATCGGCGGAATCGAGCACGATACGGATGGGCTTGCCGCCGATCACCGGCTTCGTTGCGTTGAAATCCTCAACCGCGAGGACGATGCCGTTCTGGAAATCCTTGCCGTAATGCGCCTGCGCGCCGGTCATCGGGCCAGCGAAACCCACCTTCACGTCCTCAGCCGTTTGCGCCTGAGCCGTTGCAGCAACCGACAACCCCGTCACCAACATCGCTGCTGCCAGCTTCTTCATCGTGTAATCCATAAACTCTCCTGATTCCCATGTAAGTGGCAGCGCGTGCCGGTGTCGCCGTGCCTGCTGCCGTTGTTTGAGCCAATCCGCCGCGCCTGCAAGTTCAGTCAGGCTCAGCCGATCGTCATCAAATTCGCATTGCCGCCCGCGGCCGCCGTGTTCACGCTCACCGAGCGCTCCGTCAGCAACCGTTCGAGCGCGTAGTCCTGCTCGCCGTCGTGGGCTTCGTCGGCAAACGCTCCCGCCGATACACCCTGCACCGAGACAATCGGTCCCGGGCGTTTTGCGACGTCCTTCACCAGCGCCATCAGTTCGTCGCTGTCGCCTTCGAAGAGGACGGCGTCGAAAGGAACATCCTGGTTCTTGCGCACCAACGCATGCGCCTTGAGCGATGCCGGGAGCGCCGCCATGAGTTGCTCGCCAGCCGCGCCCGAGAACAGCGCCTTATTGCCCGTTGCCAGCACGGCTGCGAACTGAGCGCGCGCGCCGCTTGCCGTCGACGCCACGCACAAGACCATGCCGCGCGCGCCGAGCGTGTATGTGTTGCGCTCGCCGGTGGGACCGGGCAGCACGGCGGTCGCGCCGGCCATGACGTGTTGCAGATGGCCGTCGCAACGCGCGGCCGTTTGCGGATCGCGTTCGGCGATGGCCCAGTCGCGCAATGCGGTGAGCGCGGCGGGCGTATCGTTCGAAACCGTCTGGTCCGCGATCAGCACGCTTTCCAGCGACTTCGGCAAACCGGTCGGGCGCTTGGCGAGAAGACGCTGCAAATACAGCGCGCCGCCTGCTTTCGGTCCCGTGCCCGATAACCCCTCGCCGCCGAACGGCTGCACGCCGACCACCGCGCCAATCACGTTCCGGTTCACATAGATATTGCCCACATGCGCGCGGCCGACGACGTGCGCGATGGTTTCGTCGATACGTGTATGGATGCCCAGCGTCAGCCCGTAACCCGTCGCCTTGATTTGGTCGAGCAGTTTATCAAGTTGCGCGCGCCGATACCGAACCACATGCAGGACGGGCCCGAACACTTCGCGCTTGAGTTCATCGATGGAATCCAGTTCTATCAACGTCGGCGGAACGAACGTGCCTTGTGCGCAACTGTCGGGCGTCGGCAACTGCACGACGTTGCGGCCTTTTTCGCGCATCGATGCAACGTGCGAGTCGATGCTTTGCTTGGCTTCGGCATCGATTACAGGCCCCACATCCGTGGACAAACGATCCGGATTGCCCATCGCAAGTTGCTGCATCGCGCCGGTGAGCATTTCGAGCGTGCGCTCGGCGACATCGTCTTGCAGGCAAAGAACCCGCAGCGCGGAACAGCGTTGACCGGCGGAATCGAACGACGACTGCAACACGTCCGCGACCACTTGTTCGGCAAGCGCCGACGAATCGACGATCATCGCGTTTTGCCCGCCCGTTTCGGCGATCAGCGGGATCGGGCGGCCATCAGGATCGAGCCGTTCGGACAGGGTCTTGTTGATGAGGCGCGCCACGTCTGTTGAACCGGTGAACATCACGGCGCGCGTGCGCGGATCGGCGACGAGCGCCGCGCCCACGGTTTCGCCATTGCCCGGCAGAAGTTGCACCGCGCCAGCCGGCACGCCGGCTTCACGCAGGATGCGCACGGCTTGCGCAGCGATCAGCGGCGTTTGTTCGGCAGGCTTGGCGAGCACCGGATTGCCGGCGGCGAGCGCCGCGGCGACCTGTCCCATGAAGATTGCCAGCGGAAAATTCCACGGGCTGATGCAGACAACCGGACCAAGCGGCCGATGGGTATCGTTGGAAAACTCGCCCCGGATTTGCGCCGAGTAATAACGCAGGAAATCGATCGCCTCGCGAATCTCGGACACGGCATTCGCCAGCGACTTGCCGGCTTCCCGCACGACCAGACCCATCAGCGTATGCGTCTGCGCTTCGAGCAGATCGGCGGCGCGGGCGAGACAATCGGCGCGTTCATCTACAGGCGTCGATTGCCAGATCGGCGCGGCGGCCACGGCGTTGTTCAGCGCCAGAGCGACGTGTTCCGGCGATGCATCCGTCACCGTTCCCACCAGATCGCGCAAGTCGGCCGGGTTGCGGACATCGTGCGCAACGCCTTCTATCACATCGTTGGTTTCGAGCATTGGCGCCGCTCGCCACGGATGATTCGCGCTCGCGAGCAGTGCCGACGACAAGGAAGCCAAACGGTGCTCGTTCGACAGATCGAAGCCCATCGAATTGAGGCGCTCGCCGCCGTACAACTGGCGCGGCAACGGGATCTTCGCGTGCGGCAAACCGAGCGGCGTGAGCTTGGACGCTTCTTCGATGGGATCCTGCACGAGCTCGCTGACGGGAATCGCCTTATCCGCAATGCGATTCACAAACGAGGTGTTCGCGCCGTTCTCGAGCAAGCGCCGCACGAGGTACGCGAGCAGCGTTTCGTGCGTGCCGACCGGCGCATACACGCGACACGGCCGGTTGAGCTTGTCGCGCCCGGTGACTTCTTCGTACAGCGGTTCGCCCATGCCATGCAGGCATTGGAACTCGTATTGCCCGGGATAATAATTGCCGCCAGCCAGGTGATAGATCGCCGACAACGTGAACGCGTTGTGCGTGGCGAATTGCGGATAAACGGCATCGGGCGCGCCAAGCAACTTCTTCGCGCATGCCACATACGAGATGTCCGTATAGATCTTGCGTGTATAGACCGGATAACCTTCGAGGCCATCGACTTGAGCGCGCTTGATTTCCGAATCCCAGTACGCGCCCTTGACCAGCCGCACCATCAAACGATGCCGGCTGCGACGCGCCAGATCGATCAGATAATCGATAACAAACGGGCAGCGCTTCTGATAAGCCTGCACCACGAAACCAATCCCGTTCCAGCCGGCCAGTTCCGGATCGAAGCACAGCGCTTCGAGCAGATCGAGCGAAATTTCCAGCCGGTCCGCTTCTTCCGCGTCGATGTTCAAGCCAATGTCGTAACGGCGCGCGAGCAACGCCAGCGCCTTCACGCGCGGCAGCAACTCGGTCATCGTGCGTTCTTGCTGCGCGCGTGAGTATCGTGGATGCAGCGCCGACAACTTGATGGAAATTCCCGGGCCTTCATAAATGCCGCGCGAACCCGCCGCCTTGCCAATAGCGTGAATCGCCTGTTCGTACGACGCGTAATAGCGCAGCGCGTCTTCTTCTGTCGTCGCGGCTTCGCCGAGCATGTCGTAGGAATAGCGAAATCCACGCGCTTCAAACTTGCGGCTGTTGGCGAGCGCCTCCGAGATCGTCTCGCCCGTGACGAACTGCTCGCCCATCAGGCGCATGGCCATATCCACGCCCTTGCGGATCAGCGGTTCACCGCCGCGCCCGATCAGGCGCGTCAACGCCGACGACAGCCCAGCTTCGCTGTTCGTGGTCACGAGCTTGCCGGTGATCATCAAGCCCCACGTCGCCGCGTTGACGAACAACGACGGCGCCTGGCCCATATGCGAGCGCCAGTCGCCCTTGCTGATCTTGTCGCGGATCAAGGCATCGCGCGTTGCGCGATCGGGAATACGCAGCAGGGCTTCGGCAAGACACATCAGCGCGACGCCTTCCTGGCTCGACAACGAGAATTCGTGGATCAGCCCTTCCACGCCGCCGCCCGTCTGCTTTTTACGCAGCGCTTCGACGAGCTTTGTCGCCATCGCGTTCGTTTCGACGGCGACACCTGCCGGCAACCGCGCCTGCCCGATCAGGAAAGGTACGCATTCGGGCTCCGGCCGCCGATACGCCGCCGTGATCGCCGCGCGCAGCACCGATTGCGGCTGGACGTTCTGGGCAAAATCGAGGAACGGATGAGGCGCGCCGTCTTCGTCGGAGTCGGCGTGAGCAGGAGGTTCGAGCGAATCGGCCGCGCCAAGTGCACCGGACAGTTCCGGCGGCAACTGTCCATGTTCGATGCGCTCCAGGTACGCGAAGATCGCCTGCTTGATGAGCCAGTGCGGCGTACGCTCGAGCCGCGTTGCGGCGTCTCTCAGGCGGGTACGCAAAAGATCATCGACTTTAACGCCCAGGGTGGTGCTCGCCATAACTCGTTCCTTGCCGACTTGAGGAGCCGGCGATAGCTTGAAAAGTGGCCGAATCGTAACTCGCACATAAAAAAGGTGCAACCGACTTTTAGAGACGGGTTGCACCTATGGAAAACCATATAGGACAAGGGATTAGGGGTAATTGAGGATAGCGACGAAGCCAGCGCGTGCCTACGATTCCCGCGAATGGCTATTTTTCAGCATCACCCTAATTAAATCCTGCTTGCTGCCGATAACTCGGGTACGGCCAAAGTAGCGACGAATCCAGAGCGGCCGAATTTAATCAGCCGTGGTTCGGGGAGCAGAGGATATGAGCAACTGGATGGTTTTTATGATCGTATGGGCGATGGTCGCAATGTGCGTGGTGTTGTTCATCCGCGGAGCTCAACCGCATGTGGAGCGTCCGGACGGTGAAAACCGTGGCGACAGCCGCGACATGAAGGGCGGCGCTTTCGCGCCTGGCGTGGACGTAGCGCGTTAAAGCGGGCGCTTGCAGGCCGCACCCCGCAGGCCGCTCCCTCGCGGCCTAGATGTCCAATGGATCGACCTCGACGTTCCATCGGATCAGGCCTTTCACCTTGATTCCGCGCAACGCCGGCTGCCACGCCCGCAGAGCGCTCTGCAATACCGCGCGTGAAGCGCATTCGAGCAGCAACTGCGCGCGATGCACGTTGAAGACCTTCACAATGGTCAGCGGCACCGCGTCATACACCGTCACCCGCTCAGTCCCGGCCAGCGCGGCAAACTCCGCCGCCGCCGCGCCCAAAAAGTCCAGCGCGACTTCAAGCGTCCTTCCCTCGGCCCGCAACATCGCCTGATAGACAAACGGCGGCAAATGCGCGTCGCGCCGTTCGGCCAGCGTCGAATTGGCGAAGCCGACGTAATCATGTCGAGCCAGCGCGTGATAAAGCGCGTGCCGTGCATAACGCGTCTGGATCATCACTTCCCCAGGCAATCCCGCGCGCCCGGCGCGCCCGCTTACCTGCATCAATTGTGCGAAAAGCCGCTCGCTGGCTCGAAAGTCGTGGGAGAAAAGCGCGGTATCGGCGTTGAGCACGCCGACCAGCGTCACGCGCTGAAAATCGTGCCCCTTCGCGATCATCTGCGTGCCGACAAGAATATCGACTTCACCGGCGTGGACATCGGAAAAGAGCGCTTGGGCGCTGCCTTTGCGCCGCGTGCTGTCGGCATCGATACGCAGAACCCGCGCGCCCGGCACCGCCGTCGCCAGCGTTTCTTCGACGCGTTGCGTGCCGCGCCCCATCGGAGCAATGTCAACGTTGCCGCAATCCGGGCAGGACTTCGGAATGCGCGATTCCCAGCCGCAGTGGTGACAGCGCAGCGCGCGCTCCGGCTTGTGGAGCACCACGTAGGCGCTGCATCGCGGGCAGCCTGCAACCCAGCCGCAGGCGTCGCAGGAAAGAATGGGCGCGTAGCCGCGCCGGTTGAGGAACACAAGGCTTTGCTCGCCGCGTTCGAGACGGGTTTTCATCGCAGCGATCAACGGCCCGGACAAGCCTTCCACCGACGCCCGTCCACGCTGCCTTTCCTCTTCCAGGTCGATTAGCCGCACGCTTGGCAGAACGGCTGTCGCCACGGCGCGGCGCGTGAGCGTGAGCCTGGTGTATCTGCCCTGCTCGGCCTGCCACCAGCTTTCCAGCGACGGCGTAGCGGACCCGAGTACAACGGGAATCTCGATTTCCTTCGCCCGATACACCGCCAGATCCCGCGCCGAATAGCGCAAGCCTTCCTGCTGCTTGTACGCGGGATCGTGTTCTTCATCCACGACGATCAACGCCAGCTTCGGCATCGATGCGAGTATGGCGAGCCGCGTGCCCAGCACAAGCCGCGCGCGGCCGGTGTGCGCCGCGAGCCAGTTGCGCGCGCGCTCGCCCTCGGCCAGGCCGCTATGCATCGTGACGATGGCGCCTTCCGGCAACGCGGCGAACCGAGTGCGGAACGCAGCCTCGAATTGCGGCGTGAGATTGATTTCCGGGACAAGCACGAGCGCCTGGGCGTCGGGTCGTGCGGCGAGCAGATCGGCCAGCGCGTGGAGATAAACCTCCGTCTTGCCACTGCCCGTCACGCCATGCAGCAGGAACGCGGCAAAACCTTTCGCGTGCCGGATGGCATCGACGGCTTCGGTTTGTTCGGCCGTGAGTTGCGGCAAAAGCGCGCCGCCGGTATGAAGTAGTGCGGCCTTTTCGAGTTGCGGTTCGAGCGCAATGTCCTCGGCCGGGACATCGCCTCTTTCCAGCCTTACCCAGCCGTGCGACTGCCATTCGTCCAGCGTAGCGCGGGCTTTCGGATGCAACGAGCGGGCATCGGCGGCCGGAAGGGTAGGATTTGCAGCCAATGCGCCGGCGAGACGGCGCAGCGCCGTTGCGCGCGCCGGCAACCCGTCAGGAAGATTAGCGCGCCCCTCGGCCGTCAACCTGTAGCGCTCTTCCGGCGCGAGCAACTTCGCCCAACGCGAGGCGTCGCGCAAGACTTGCGGCAGTGCGGGCAATGCCACTTCGCCCAAGCCGCGCTGATAATAATCCGCGGCAAAAAGCGTCAGCGCGCGCCACTCTTTTGCAAGCGGCGCCAGTGCGCTGAAGATGGCGGCGACGTCGCGTAGCTTGTCCGCCGGCACGTCGCTGTGGTCCGTGACCTCGCAGATCATGCCGACTGCGTCGCGACGTCCGAACGGAATCCGCACCAGCATGCCGGGCAGCGGCGCGGATTCTAGGGTGTATCGATAATCGAAAAGCGTCGCCAGCGGATGATCCAGCGCGACGCGGACAAAGACGCTCAATTGCGGCACCGCCCGCGCGTCATAGCGCCGCAATGTTTCCACGTGAACGTCAGCCTGAGCGCCGCGAAGTTAAAGTGAAACATCACAATCGCCGCTAAGCCATGGATTATTTTTGAGATTTCGCAGCTTTCCACAGCCCTGTGGATAACTTTGTTGAGAACTTTGGTTGACACCCGCAAAAAACCTTGTTCTCGCTAGTTGTGTTCGGTACCCCACATAACGCACCAAATCAAGATATCTCTTATTAATCATGCACTTGATGTCACAATTCACAGTTTCGACCGGTAAGTTTGGTCTGAATTGAGGTTTGCGCGCCGCAACGTACAAAATGTGCATAAGTCAACCTTGACATTGGCCGAACAGCCGATCCACGGACGTTTCAAGGCACTATTGCCACCCGGCGAACCGTCTTGCGTAAGCTTTTCATGCCGCAAGGCAGCAATCTTTTTTGATCAGGCTTCAGTTTTTTAAACGAATCGCCCGGCTGTGCCGATGCACTTCATCAACCAGTTCAGCGACGTTTTCCGGATGCGTAAATTGGGAAATCCCGTGGCCCAGATTGAATACATGGCCCGGATGGTTGCCGAAGCTGTCGAGGACAGCGCGCGCCTCCGTTCGGATCACCGCAGGCGATGCAAACAACACAGTTGGATCGATATTTCCCTGCAACGCCACCTTGCCGCCCACCTTTTCGCGCGCCTGGCCAAGGTTCACGGTCCAGTCGAGGCCAACGGCATCCACGCCTATGGATGCAATCTGTTCAAGCCACAAGCCGCCGCCCTTGGTGAAGGTAATGACAGGCACCTTCACGCCGTCGTGTTCGCGCTTGAGGCCCGCGACGACCTTCGCAATGTACTCAAGAGAGAAGCGCTGATACGCGCCGTCGGCCAGTGCGCCGCCCCAGGTATCGAAGATCATCACGGCTTGCGCACCCGCCTCGACCTGCGCGTTCAGGTACGCGGTCACGGCCTGCGCGTTGATGTCGAGAATGCGGTGCATCAGGTCGGGCCGCGTATAGGCCATCGCCTTGACCGTGTGATGATCGGGCGACCCGCCGCCTTCCACCATATAGCAGGCGAGCGTCCACGGACTGCCCGAAAAGCCGATCAGCGGCACTTTCTGGCGGCCTTGTGCGTCGGTCAATGCGCGGCGAATCTGCGATACCGCGTCGGTCACGTAACCCAGCGTGGCGTCGATAGCCGGCACAGCCAGCTTCGCCACATCTTCCTCCGTGCGCACCGTACGCTCGAACCGGGGACCTTCGCCTTGCACGAAATTGAGTCCGAGCCCCATTGCGTCGGGGATGGTCAGGATGTCGGAGAAAAGAATCGCGGCGTCGAGCGGGAAACGGTCGAGCGGTTGCAACGTGACTTCTGTCGCGTAATCCGGATTGGTCGCGAGGCCGAGGAAACTGCCGGCGCGCGAACGCGTGGCGTTGTACTCGGGCAGGTAGCGGCCCGCCTGACGCATCAGCCAGATCGGCGTGTAGTCGGTCGGCTGGCGCTGCAGCGCGCGAAGGAAGGTATCGTTCAGAAGTGTGGAAGGCACGTGGCTCAAGCTCGGGCTTTGGGCAAAAGGCCATTCTACCGGAGGCGGCCACGGGAATTCGGCCACCTCTGCCGTGGCTCAAGTCCGGGGCATTAGCCAATATCCAATGCGCGGTTGCATCGATATGATCAGCCGCTCAAAACGTCCAACAAGGAGTATCGATGAGAGTCTTCGCCTTTTGCGCCGCCGTATTCGTCCTGGCGTTCGGCGTCGCTACCGGCGCATGCGCGCAGACCGTGCAGGCGGGCAGCATCACCGGCAAGCCCGCGGCGAGCGCGCCGTCCGTCAACACGGCGCCTGCTTCCCGGCTCGATGAAATCCTTGCGCGCGGCAGCTTGCGCATCTGCACAACAGGCGACTACAAGCCGCACTCGTTCCTGCGGCCGGACGGACAATTCGAAGGCATTGACATCGACATGGTGCAGAACCTCGCGCGCTCCCTGAACGTGAAACCGGAGTTCGTGAAGACGTCGTGGTCCAATCTGATGAGCGATTTCACGGCGAAATGCGACATTGCAGTTGGCGGTGTTTCCGTCACGCTGGATCGCCAGAAGCGCGCGTTCTTCACGCAGCCATATATGGTCGACGGCAAGACGCCAATCGTCCGCTGCGCGGATGCCGATAAATATCAGACCGTTGAGCAGATCGATCAGCCGGGCGTGCGCACTATCGTGAATCCGGGCGGCACGAACGAGAAATACGCGAAGCAATTTCTCACGCACTCGCAATTGATTGAATATCCGGACAACGTGACGATCTTCAAGCAGATCCTCGATGGTCACGCCGACGTCATGGTCACCGACGCGTCCGAAACGCTGCTCCAGCAAAAACTCAACCCCGGCCTTTGCTCGGTGCATCCGGACAAGCCGTTTCAATTCGCCGAAAAAGCGTACTTGCTGCCGCGTGGGGACGTGGTGTTTCAGCAGTATGTGGACCAGTGGCTGCATTTGTCGCGATCCACTGGCGAGTACCAGTCGATCTTCGATAAATGGCTCAAATAGTCAGCCCGTGACGCTTACAAATCCGCTCGTAAGCGTCACGTAATCCAATGGCGCTGGACGTCTAAAAGTCAACGCGGCGCGTGTAACAATTCACCGAAGCGTTTTGACGTTTTTTTCATCCATGCTTCCGCGGATTTCGAATGCGCCTGGATTCGTCCGAAGCCGTGCGTCATGTCGTGCGCATCAATTACTTCCACGCGGCCGCCGTTTGCTTCCAGAAAACGTGCAAATTCGTGGGCGTCGTCATAAAGCGGATCGTAGGCCGCGCCCACAATCAACGCCCGCGCCGGCGTTCGATCGTAGGATTCGGCGAGCGGAAACGCGCGGACGTCGTCGTCGGCGGGCGGCTGCGTGGTCAGGAATTGTGACCAGTACCACTTCATCTCTTCCGCGCTGAGGCCCGGCCCTTCGGCATTCGCGGTAAAGCTTCCGCCTTCGAAACGGCACCGCGCGACCGGATAGATCAGCAGTTGGGCGCTCACGAGGCCCGCCACGCGGTCGTTCGCCGCCCGTGCCGCGACAGCCGCGAGATGGGCGCCCGCGCTATCTCCGGCTACGCCAAGGCGCGTGGTGGCGAATCCCATCCGCGAACGATGCTCGGCGAGCCAAAGCAGCGCGTCCAGCGCGTCGTCCACGGGCGTGGGGAACGCGAACTCGGGCGCCAGCCGGTAATCCACGCTGACCACCGCGCAGTGCGAATCCAGCGCAAAGCGCGCGATCATCACGTCATGCGTGTCCAGATCGCCGAGAACCCAGCCGCCGCCGTGAAAATAAACGACGAGCGGCAACGGCACGCTGGCAGGCCCCGGCCGATACACACGCGCCCGCAGGTCACGCCCATCAAGGGGCAACACGATCTCATCCACCTTGACGCCGGCGGGACGCGGCGTTGCGAACGCGCGCGCCACGTCCTGGAACTGCTGGCGCATGGCCCGCGCATCGGCGTTGGCGGGAAGTTTGGGAAAAGCTTCAGCGACCTTCGCGTAATACGCGAGCAGGTCTGCGTCGATGGTCATGCGGATTGTCTCCATGCGAGTGTTGCAGTCCGATCAGTTCAGCGGATTTCGATTGTGCTTAAAATCAAGAAAATGCGCTTGAAGCGGTCGTGATTAAAAACACTGGTTAATACGTCTATAGACAATTTTTCGACGAAAACAGCCCGAAGCCTTGCGGTTCAAGGGTTACAACCTGAAACACTTTGTTACGGCGATGCCTGAATTATTCGCCCACAATCACTTCAACGGTCTCAACACATATGTGATCGAGTTCAATGTGGGTAAAGAGCAACACGCCTGCTTGCGCTTGTCGGTCGGAAAGGTTCCGAAACCCAATGTCTGGGACATGTTTGTTGGGCTCGTTGGTCGAGAAAAAGCATCTCGACCCTTCCCACCTTTGGTCTCCTCGCGCTAACCCCGTAGCGTGTGGTTTTTAGCGGGCTCCAGGCCCGCTTTTTTTTCGTCTGCACAAACGTTTGCGTGGAAATGAAATGGTCGCCGCGATTGTTCCGGCGACCATTTTTTATACGCCAGCAACGGATCTCAGGCGGTTTTTGCCTCCGTGACCTTCAGTTCATCAATCATCTTCGCGCGCATGATGAACTTCTGGACCTTCCCGGTGACGGTCATGGGAAGTTCATCTACGAAACGGATGTGTCGCGGGATCTTGTAGTGCGCGATTTGCCCTTGGCAAAACTCGCGAATGTCTTCCGGCGTAGCGAACTCGCCCTGTCGAAGAACAATCCACGCGCATACTTCCTCGCCGTATTTTTCATCGGGAACGCCAAAAACTTGCGCAGACTGGATCTTTGGATGGCGGAAGAGAAATTCTTCAATCTCGCGCGGATAAATGTTCTCGCCGCCGCGGATCAGCATGTCCTTCAACCGTCCGACAATGTTGCAATATCCTTGCGCGTCGAGCGTGGCGAGATCGCCGGTGTGCATCCAGCCGTCGATAATCACTTCTTGCGTCTTCGCTTCGTCGGCCCAATAGCCTTTCATCACCGAATAGCCGCGCGTACAAAGTTCGCCCGTCTCGCCAACCGGGACGATATCGCCAAGCGGATCAACGAGCTTCACTTCCAGATGCGGCTGGATCCGGCCGACGGTTGTCGTGCGTTTATCGAGTGGATCGGTGGTCGAGCTTTGGAACGATACCGGGCTCGTCTCCGTCATCCCATACGCGATGGTGATCTCGCGCAGGTTCATCTTTGCGACCACGCGTTTCATGGTTTCGATAGGACAAGGCGAGCCCGCCATGATGCCGGTGCGCAAGCGGCTCAGGTCGTACTGGCCGAAGGTTGGGAGATCCAATTCGGCAATGAACATGGTCGGGACGCCGTGAAGCGCGGTGCAGCGTTCTTCATCTACGGCGGCAAGTGTGGCAGCAGGATCGAAGGCTTCGCCGGGAAAGACCATCGCCGCGCCCACCGATACACACGCCAAAACCGCCAGCACCATGCCGAAGCAGTGATAAAGCGGCACGGGAATGCAGAGCGAGTCCTGCTCGGTGAGCAACATGGAGTGCGCGATATAGCGGCCGTTGTTCAGCACGTTGTGATGCGTGAGCGTCGCGCCTTTGGGATTGCCGGTCGTGCCGCTCGTGAACTGGATGTTGATGGGATCGAACGCGCTGAGTTTTGATTCCAGTGCATCGAGTTGCGTTCGGTCAAGCCGTTCGCGGCCGCGCGACATGACATCGGGGAAACGCAGCATGCCGGGCGTCGAGCCTTCGCCCATGCGGATCACGGCTTTCAAATCAGGGAATCGGGCGGCGTTGAGAAAACCGGGCTCAGCCGTCGCGAGTTCTGGCGCGAGCGTTTGCAACATCTCCAGATACTTCGATGACTTGAACTGTTCCGCCGCAATCAACGCCTTGCAGCCGACCTTGTTCAGCGCATATTCCAGCTCGGCCAGCCGATACGCCGGATTGATGTTCACCAGGATCGCACCGATCCTCGCGGTGGCGAATTGCGTCAGCAGCCACTCGGCACGATTCGGCGACCAGATACCAACCCGATCGCCCGCAACAACGCCGAGTTGCAGCAGGCCCGACGCGAGGACATCCACCTCATTGGCGAATTCGCGCCATGTCCAGCGAACGCTCTGCTCGCGGAAAACCACTGCCGGACGGTCGGGAAATCGCGCGGTGGTATCGAGGAGAAAGCGTGAAACCGTGGCTTCGCTGAGCGGGATATCGGTCGAGCCGCGAACGTAGGACAGGCCGTCGAGTGGTTCGATCTGTGGCCCGGTGTGCGTCGATGGGGTAGCCATGTCGAAGGTCTCCTCCGTTGATGTGGAACGCTGCGCGGCGTGGTGGCGTGAAAGCCATTCGGAAGGCTAATTGTGCATCGCGCAGAAGATGCACGGCATTGAGTGTTACCCGCAATGAGCGGTGAATACCTGCCTGTTGGATATGCAGAAATGCACGGACGGATGCTCGCCGCGGCCATAAAAAAAGCAGCCCGAAGGCTGCTTTTTCCCGAAGCTGAAACTACTGAAAAGCTTAATGCTGACCGCGAATTTTCCGCAGCCGTTGAATCGCCGCGATCTGAGCCGTCGCGTACGCGAGTTCCGCTTGCGCGGTTGCGTACTCGAGGTTCGAACCGGTGTTCTGCAGCGCTTCTTCCGCGCGCTTCTTCGCTTCGACTGCCTTGGCTTCGTCGAGATCCTGACCACGGATCGCGGTATCGGCGAGAACCGTTACCACACCCGGCTGAATCTCGAGAATACCGCCCGCGACGAACACAAACTCTTCCTCGCCGTTCTCCGCTTCAATGCGCACCGCACCCGGACGAATCCGCGTGATCAGCGGCGTGTGGCCCGGCAAGATACCGAGTTCACCTGCTTCGCCCGGCAGCGCAACGAACTTCGCCCGGCCGGAAAAAATCTGCTCTTCCGCGCTGACGACGTCTACTTGAATAGTTGCCATATCGACTCCAATAGGGCGCGGTCTTTTTACAGTTCCCGCGCCCAGCCCGCTTTACTGAATCTTCTTGGCCTTTTCAAAGGCTTCGTCGATGGTGCCGACCATGTAGAACGCCTGCTCCGGCAGATGATCGCACTCGCCTTCAACGATCATCTTGAAGCCGCGGATGGTTTCCTTCAGCGGCACGTACTTGCCGGGCGAGCCCGTGAAGACTTCCGCGACGTGGAACGGCTGCGACAGGAAACGCTGGATCTTGCGAGCGCGCGCAACCGCGAGCTTGTCTTCCGGCGCGAGTTCGTCCATGCCCAGAATTGCGATAATGTCGCGCAATTCCTTGTAGCGCTGCAGCGTTTGCTGCACGCCGCGCGTGATGTTGTAGTGCTCTTCGCCAATCACGTTCGGGTCGATCTGACGCGAGGTCGAATCGAGCGGATCCACAGCCGGATAAATACCCAGCGAAGCAATGTCACGCGACAACACGACCGTTGCGTCCAGGTGACCGAAGGTGGTCGCCGGCGACGGGTCGGTCAAGTCATCGGCGGGAACGTACACGGCTTGCACCGAGGTGATCGAGCCGGTTTTCGTCGATGTAATCCGTTCCTGCAGACGGCCCATTTCTTCAGCCAGCGTAGGCTGATAACCCACAGCCGATGGCATACGTCCCAGGAGAGCCGACACTTCCGTACCAGCCAGCGTGAAACGGTAGATGTTGTCCACGAAGAACAGCACGTCCAGACCTTCGTCGCGGAAATGCTCGGCCATTGTCAGGCCGGTCAGCGCCACGCGCAGACGGTTGCCCGGCGGCTCGTTCATCTGGCCGTACACCAGCGCGACCTTGTCCAGAACGTTCGAATCCTTCATTTCGTGATAGAAGTCGTTCCCTTCGCGGGTACGCTCGCCAACACCGGCGAACACGGAATAACCGCCGTGCTCTTTAGCGATGTTGTTGATCAGTTCCATCATGTTCACGGTCTTGCCCACGCCGGCGCCGCCGAACAGGCCAACCTTGCCGCCCTTTGCAAACGGGCAGATCAGGTCGATCACCTTGATGCCGGTTTCGAGCAGTTCCGTTGAAGGCGACAGTTCGTCGAACTTCGGCGCCTTCTGGTGAATCCCGCGCGTCACGTCCGTGTTGATCGGGCCGGCTTCGTCGATAGGACGACCCAGCACGTCCATGATGCGGCCAAGCGTCGGCTTGCCGACCGGCACGCTGATGGGCTTGCCCGTGTTCTTCACGACCGTGCCACGGCGCAATCCGTCCGATGCACCCAGACAAATGGTCCGGACCACGCCGTCGCCCAGTTGTTGCTGGACTTCAAGCGTCAGTTCCGAGCCTTCCAAAACGAGCGCGTCGTAAATCCTCGGCATGTCGGCACGCGGGAATTCCACGTCGATCACTGCGCCGATGCACTGTACGATCTTGCCTTCTACCAAAGCAGTAGTACTCATCGCATTTCCTTTAGATACTTGATTCTTCACTCGCGCGACAGGCGCAGTTCGATTCGACGCCTGGACGATCAACCGACCGCTGCAGCGCCACCGACGATCTCTGACAATTCCTTCGTAATCGCTGCTTGCCGGCTCTTGTTGTACACGAGCTGCAATTCGCCGATCACGGTCTTCGCGTTATCCGACGCGGCCTTCATCGCGACCATGCGAGCCGATTGCTCCGACGCCATGTTTTCCGCCACCGCCTGATACACGAGCGCTTCCACATAACGCACGAGCAGTTCGTCGACCACGGTCTGCGCATCCGGTTCGTAGATGTAATCCCACGAGGTTTTCGGCGTGACCGGTTCGCTGGTCTTGTCGAGGCCGTCCTTGCGCGCGAAATCGCTTGCCGACAACGGCAGCAATTGTTCGATCACGGCTTCCTGCTTCATCGTGTTGACGAAGCGCGTGAACGCCAGATAAACCGCGCTGATCTTGCCTTCCGAATACAGGTCGAGCTGAACCTTGATCGCGCCGATCAGCTTTTCCAGGTGCGGCGTGTCGCCGAGCGCCGTGACTTGCGACACGGTCTTGGCCTTCAGCCGGTTCAGGAAGCCCAGACCCTTGCTGCCAATCGCGGATGCTTCAACCGTCTGCCCTTTCTGCTCCAGCTCCTTGAACTTCAGGAGCGCGGCGCGAAGGATGTTCGTGTTCATGCCGCCGCACAGACCTTTGTCGGTCGTGACGAGGATCATGCCGGCCGCTTTCGCGCCCTTGTTCTCAACCATGAACGGATGGCGATACTCAGGCGTCGCAGCGCTCATGTGTGCGGCAACTTCGCGGATCTTGTCGGCATATGGGCGAGCTGCGCGCATGCGCTCCTGCGCGCGGCGCATTTTCGACGCAGCCACCATTTCCATAGCCTTGGTGATCTTGCGCGTGTTTTGCACGCTCTTGATCTTGCCGCGGATTTCCTTCATTCCAGCCATTGCTTACTCCTCGATCGAAGTGGCGCGGGATGCTTCATTTGTTCCAGAAGCGGCCCGCGCCGCTTCAAATTTCGACCAAATCCGAAGATCGGTACCGAAATCAATAAGCGCCCGACTTCTTGAAGTCCTTCAGCGCGGTATGCAATGCGCCGTCGTCGTCCTTCGACAAGTCCTTGTTATCTTCAATGCGCTTGATCATGTCCGCGTGCTTCGTCTTCAAATAGTCGCGAAGACCCTTTTCGAACGGCAGTACCTGAGCAACTTCGAGATCGTCCAGATAACCGTTGTTCGCGGCGAACAGCGAAATAGCGAGTTCCCACACTTGCAGCGGCTGATATTGCGGCTGCTTGAGCAATTCCGTCACGCGGCGGCCGCGCTCCAGTTGCTTGCGGGTCGCTTCGTCAAGGTCCGACGCAAACTGCGAGAACGCAGCCAGTTCACGATACTGCGCGAGGTCGGTACGAATACCGCCCGACAGCTTCTTGATGACCTTGGTCTGCGCTGCGCCACCGACTCGCGACACGGACACACCCGCGTTGATCGCAGGACGGATACCGGCGTTGAACAGGTCGGTTTCCAGGAAGATCTGGCCGTCGGTAATCGAGATCACGTTCGTCGGAACGAACGCAGTCACGTCGCCAGCTTGCGTTTCGATGACCGGCAGTGCCGTCAGCGAACCGCTCTTGCCCTTCACTTCGCCGTTCGTGAACTTCTCGACGTAGTCTTCCGACACGCGAGCAGCGCGTTCCAGCAGACGCGAGTGCAGATAGAACACGTCGCCCGGATACGCTTCACGGCCCGGCGGACGGCGCAGCAACAGCGAAATCTGACGATACGCCCAGGCTTGCTTGGTCAAATCGTCATATACGATCAGCGCGTCCTGACCGCGATCGCGGAAGTATTCGCCCATCGTGCAGCCGGCGTACGGCGCCAGATATTGCATGGCGGCCGATTCCGAAGCCGAAGCCGCGACCACGATCGTGTATTCCAGCGCGCCGGTTTCTTCCAGCTTGCGAACCACGTTCATGATCGACGAAGCCTTCTGGCCAATCGCAACGTAGATACAGAAGAGGTTCTTGCCCTTCTGGTTAATGATCGCGTCAATGGCGACAGCCGTCTTGCCGCACTGGCGGTCGCCAATGATCAGCTCGCGCTGGCCACGGCCAACCGGCACCATTGCGTCGATGGATTTGAGGCCCGTTTGCACCGGCTCCGAAACCGACTTGCGCCAGATCACGCCCGGCGCGATCTTTTCGACAGCGTCGGTCATCTTTGCGTTGACCGGACCCTTGCCGTCGATCGGGTTGCCCAAAGCGTCGACCACGCGGCCGAGCAGTTCCGGGCCAACCGGCACTTCGAGAATGCGGCCCGTCGTCTTGACGATGTCGCCTTCCGAAATGTGTTCGTATTCGCCCAAAATCACGGCGCCAACCGAATCGCGCTCGAGGTTCAGCGCGAGGCCGAAGGTGTTGCCCGGGAATTCGAGCATTTCGCCCTGCATCACGTCCGACAAACCGTGAATACGCACGATACCGTCGGTCACGGAAATCACAGTGCCTTGGTTGCGAACATCGGAGCTCGCTTCCAGGCCCTGGATCCGGCTCTTGATCAGCTCGCTGATCTCAGAGGGATTGAGTTGCATTAGTCACTCCAGATAGTCAATTCTTAACCGCGCCGGCGCAAAAAGCGTCAGGCGGACAGCGCCGTCTGCATGCTCGCGAGGCGCGCGCGGACCGAGGTATCGAGTACTTCGTCGCCTACCGTCACGCGAACGCCGCCGATCAGCGACTTGTCGACTTCAACAGTAGGTTTCAGCTTGCAATGGAACTTGCGTTCGAGATTCGCGACAAGGTCGGTCAACTGTGCGCCTTCCAGCGGGAATGCGCTGACAATCAGCGCATCGGCCGCACCTTCGCGGGAATTCTTCAGCTCGTCGAACTGCACGGCAATTTCGGGCATCAGCGTCAGCCGGTGGTTGTCCACCAGCATCTGCACAAAGTTCTTCGCCTCCGGCTGCTTGGCGAGCGGGGATTTCACCGCCGACAACAACAGCTCGCTGACTTGGTCGCGGCTCACTTTCGGGCTCGTCGCGATGGACAGCACTTCAGGCAGACGCGCAACCTGAGCCAGCTCCTCGACGAAGTCAGACCAGGCGGCGAGCTCACCCGCTTCGGCCACGCGGAACAAAGCTTCAGCGTACGGTCGGGCGATGGTTGCAAGTTCGGCCATGATCAGAGCTCGGTTTTGAGTTGATTCAGCATGTCGGCGTGAACCGATTGATCGACTTCGCGCTTCAGGATCTGCTCGGCGCCCTTCACGGCCAATGCCGCGACTTCGCCGCGCAATGCTTCGCGCGCTTTCACGATTTGCTGGTCTGCGTCGGCTTTCGCTTGTGCAATGATGCGCGCAGCTTCGGCCTGAGCGTTAGCCTTGATTTCGTCGGCGACAGCCACTGCACGCTTTTCGGCGTCCGCAATGCGCTGCTGGCCGTCGTTACGGGCTTGCGCGAGTTCCTGGTCGACGCGCTTATGTGCGGCTTCGAGTTCGGCCTTGCCCTTTTCGGCGGCTGACAAGCCGTCGGCGATCTTCTTCGAGCGCTCATCCAGGGCGTTGATCAACGGCGGCCACACGAACTTCATCGTGAACCACGCGAGGATCAGAAACACGACCATTTGCGCAAACAGGGTTGCGTTGAGATTCACGGTGTTTCCTTAAACGTTGCTAATCCGGAGAGTGAAACGGCAAGGCGCCTGATCGAGGGTTGCATCGCGAGCTTGCATCGCGAGGAGTACATCGACTAAGCGCCGTCGCCCGTTCCGTCCTGCACTTGACGCCCCAAGGCTCAAGCGCACACTTCCGAGGAAACTCAGCCTGCGGCGAGCTTCGACAGCAGCGGGTTTGCGAACGCAAACAGCATTGCCACACCAACGCCGATCAGGAACGCCGCGTCAATCAGACCAGCCAAGAGGAACATCTTGGTTTGCAGCGGGTTCATCAGTTCCGGCTGACGGGCACATGCTTCAATGTACTTGCCGCCCATCAGGCCGATACCGATACAGGCGCCGATTGCACCCAGGCCGATGATGATGCCGATACCGATGGCGGTCAGACCCTGGATGTTGGCGATGAAAGCGTTCATGACTACTCCTATGTGAAAAGACTTTGGAACTTAGATTTATAAAAAATTGAAACTCGATACGGATTCTGCTGTGGTTTGCCGCCGCGCTGTCTTGCAGCGGCCTACCGGACTACTGTGCATCTTCCCTGCTTAGTGCGCGTCATGTGCCTGGCCGAGATACACCAGCGTCAGCATCATGAAAATAAACGCCTGCAGCAGCACGATCAGAATGTGGAAGATCGCCCAGACCGTTCCCGCAACCACGTGGCCCAGGAAGCCGAGGACAGAAGCGTCCGCGCCGAAGTGCCACATGCTGCCGAGCAGGGCGATCAGCAGGAACAACAGTTCGCCTGCGTACATGTTGCCGAACAGCCGCATGCCGAGGGAAACCGTCTTGGCGACGAACTCGATGATGTTCAGTGCAAGATTCGGGATCCACAGGAGCGGATGCGCGCCGAACGGAGCCGAGAGCAGTTCGTGCACGAAGCCGCCGGCGCCCTTGATCTTGAAGTTGTAGTAAATCATCAATACGAACACGCCGATCGCAATACCCAGCGTGCCGTTCAGGTCGGCCGTCGGGACCACGCGCATATGCGGGAACGTCTCGGTCAGGCCAAGCCAGCCAATCACGCGCGTGGGCAGATCAACGGGGATGAAGTCGAGCGAGTTCATGAGCGCAACCCACACGAACACCGTGAGTGCGAGCGGGGCGATAAAGCGGCGGTTGCCGTGGATCATCGACTTCGACTGGTCTTCGACCATCTCGACCAGCATCTCGATTGCGCACTGGAAACGTCCTGGCACGCCGGACGTGGCCTTACGCGCGGCCAGACCAAGAATGATGATGGTGACGACGCCGCAAACGATCGACCAGAACAACGTGTCGAGATTCCAGACGTGGATGTCGAAAATCGACGTCTGCGAAGAAGTGGAGAGATTCTGCAAATGGTGCGCGATGTACTCCGACGGATCCATCGCGTGCGTTCCTTCGCTAGCTGCCATAACTTTAAAGCCACCCAAATTGTCGAAAATCGTTCGCTGCCCGTGTGATCCTCAAACCGCCACGTCGGGCGATCCGCAGGGCACGAACCCGCGTGCAGGAGATGAAGCAGTCCGCACGTATTAATCTGCTCTATTGCCGTCAGCAGGTCACTTACCTGACACGTCAAGTCTGTCAGTTGCGCCTTACTTCCAGGCCATTGCTATCCAGTACGTCTTCAGTGCAATGAGGTACGTCACCAGCAGCGGTATCCAAAGAACGCCCTTGAAACCGTACGCAATGGCGACGAACATCGCAATCGTCGCACCCATCTTCATGGCTTCGCCGATCACCCAGCTCGCTATGGTTTCAGCGCCGCTCTTCGCCTTCAGCCGTGCTGCGAACAACACGCTCGGCACCCAGCAAATCGCGCCTCCGAGGAACGCGGAAAGCGCTACAGCGCCCGGCACAGCAGTGCCCGGCGGGCTGTAAAACAGCCACCAGACCAACGTCGCAACCAGGGACAAAACCATTTGCGCCGCCACGACCTTAAACGGCGTGACACGCGATGAACGACTCACCTCGGGACCAAACAGCGTCTCCGCCTCTGCCCGCGTCAGCGGGACAGTATTGTTATCTTTCGCTTCGGCGTCCCACGAATCGTCGAACGGATGATTCGACGTATGGCTCGCCTGACCTTGGGAAACCGGTGTGGAATTTGAACTGGTTGGAGTACGGCCAGTCAAATTTGCGGCAGGGCCTGAAACATGCCCTTCGTTTCCGCCTTCCGGCGCTCGATCCTGCTCTCGCACCGTCATCACACATCTCACTAAAGTCAGTCACAACCTGCGCATTTGCCGTTAATTTGCTGCCGGATTCAGCAACAACTTACGCTACGCTTTCGGGGTCGCTAAGCTGTTAAATCCGGGCGATTGTAAGCGATTGTTGTCACGGATTCAATAGCTTAGGGTCATCAAAAAACAACCGGCAACGACTGAAAAAACCGTCTCAAATCAGAGATTTCGCTTGTATGAACAACGACTGCGGGCGCGACTGAAAGGAGGCCAAAGTTGTGTCTGTTTTCAATGCGCACCCGTCCCCTGAATCGCTCAGACGAGCCACGCTCCGACTATTGCGGCGACGATCCAGAACGGGATCGAGATGAGATGGAACGGTCCCCACATGCCGCGCTCGCCCGACAAACGCACCGCAATCAAATTGGCGAGCGAGCCAATCGCGATTCCGAATCCGCCGACGCTCACACCAAATGCCAGCGCGCGCCAGTCTTTCGAGAATTCGGCGAGCATGATCGCGGCAGGCACGTTGCTGATTCCCTGCGATAACACCGCGCCAGCCGCATACGCCTTGAGCGGGGTATCGAGCCCGAGGCTCGCAATCGCGTGATGCACCCACGGTAATGCTGCCACGCTGCGCAGCACAATGAACATCAGCACGAAGATCAGCAGCAACAGCCAGTCGATCTTCAGCACGACCTGACGCCGCCACAGCAAAAATCCGATTCCGACAGCGGCGAGACCGAGGCCCGCGTGGTGTGCATCGGCGAGAACGACGAACGCGAGAAACGCCACGCCCGCGACCGAGCACAGCGGGACATCGACTTTGTGTGATTCCTTGCCGCCGGAAAGATCGAGTGGACGATTGCGGAACAGCAGCGCGGCGAGCACGTACAACATAGCCACGAGGGCCGCGCACAAAGGCAGGAGCGCCCACACGAACGCGCCGAACGACACGCCGCTGGTCTGCCAGAGGAACAGGTTTTGAGGATTGCCGAGCGGCGTCAGGATCGATCCGGCATTCACGGCTATCGCGATGAAAATCACGAGGCGTTTGACGGGAAGCGGCGCGAGTTTATGCAGCGAAAGCGTGAGCGGCACGACGGCAAAGAGCGCGACATCGTTGGTAAGCAGCGTGGACAGCGCGGCGGCGAGGCCAATCAGGAGGAAAGCGAGGCCACGCTCGCCATGGATCCGATGCACAACGCGATGCGCCATCCACATCAGGAAACCGGACAATTCGACGGCTTTCGTGAGCATCAATAAACCGGCGAGCGTCAGCACGGTCTGCCAGTCGATCAACGTGGGCAAATCGGCCCACGGCTTCGGATGCACGATCTGGAGCGCGATCAATGCCACGATCAGGATCGCGAGAACCGGCTCTTTCGCGATCAGCGCCCATGCTTTTGATGCCGCCAGATTCAACCGGGCAGGCTTTGCGTCCGCTGGCGGCTGCATCTGGCTAAGCTTGCGCCGCCGATGCGTTGTCCGTGGCCGGCGCCTTGTCGCTGACGACGCCAGTACGCAAGCGCCCCAGAATGCCTTCGAGTGCGTCGAGATCGCCGAAATCGATCTGCAGCTTGCCGCGCCCTCGCCCGCCCATCTTGATCTTTACGTTGGCGGACAACAGGTCCGAGAGTTCTTCTTCAAGCCGGCGCGTGTCGCGGCCGCCGTCGTTGGCGAGGCGTGCTTTGGTGGCGGGCGCTTCCTTGGTCGTCGATGAAACCAGCTTCTCTGTCTCGCGCACCGACATGCGCTTGTTCACCACCTGATTGGCAAGCTGGATCTGCGTGGCGGCGTCGACGGCGAGAAGCGCGCGTGCGTGGCCCATATCGAGATCGCCAGCAAGCAGCATGGTTTGAACCGGCGTGGCGAGGTTCAGCAAGCGCAACAGATTCGATACAGCGCTTCGCGAGCGCCCGACCGATTCGGCAGCTTGCTCGTGCGTGAAATTGAAGTCATCGAGCAGACGCTGGATGCCTTGCGCTTCTTCCAGCGGATTCAAATCCTCACGCTGGATGTTTTCGATCAGCGCCATGGCCGCGGCGGCCTGATCCGGCACGTTTTTCACGAGCACCGGCACTTCTTCGAGTCCAGCCAGCTTCGCCGCGCGAAAACGCCGTTCGCCCGCGATGATCTCGTAGCGGTCGTCGCCAATGGAACGCACTAGGATCGGCTGCATCACGCCTTGCGAGCGAATGCTCGACGCAAGCTCCTGCAGCGCGCCCTCGTCCATGCGCGTACGCGGCTGGTATTTGCCGGCTTGCATGGAATCGAGGCGCAGCACGCTCGGCTGGCCCTCGCTTCGAACGGCTTCGGTGATATCCGAACTGCCGCCCAAGAGCGCTTCGAGCCCGCGTCCCAGGCCCTTCTTTTTCATCGTCGCGTTCATCTTGCTTCCTCGTTCCGCCATCTTGCCGCCCTGTCCGTTAAAGCGCGCGTACGCGCTCGATCATTTCAGTGCCGAACTGGATATACGCCTGCGCACCACGCGACGCCCGGTCGAACACCACGCCAGGCAATCCGTAGCTGGGCGCTTCCGCCAGACGGACATTTCGCGGAATGACAACGTCAAAAAGCTTATCGCCGAAATGCTGTTTCAACTGATCGGATACCTGTTGCTGCAACGTGATCCGCGGATCGAACATCACGCGCAACAATCCGATCACTTTCAGATCGCGATTCAGATTCGCGTGAACCTGCTTGATCGTGTTGACCAGATCCGACAAACCTTCGAGAGCGAAGTATTCGCATTGCATGGGAATGACAACGCCATGCGCTGCGCATAACCCGTTCAACGTCAGCAGCGACAACGCCGGCGGACAGTCGATGAGGATGAAATCGTAGTCGGCCTCGACCTCGGCCAGCGCGCGACGCAGCACGCGCTCACGATTTTCCACGCCTACGAGCTCAACCTCCGCCCCTGCAAGTTCCCGGTTCGCCGGCAAGACATCGTATTTCACCGCGTCAGTACGGGTACGCGCCTCGCGCACCGTGACGCCGTTCACCAGCACTTCATAGACAGTATTCTCGACAGCGGCTTTGTCGATACCGCTTCCCATCGTGGCGTTGCCTTGAGGATCGAGGTCGATCAACAAGACGCGCTGATCCAGCGCCGCGAGGCTTGCCGCCAGATTGACCGCCGTCGTGGTCTTTCCAACGCCGCCCTTCTGGTTCGCGACGCAGAAAATCTTCGCCATCTTGATATGTCCCTTCTTTGCTGACTGGACTTCGGGCTTGCTTGAGATGTCGACAGCAGTGTTCAAGATTGGGCCGCTCCGATTTCAATTTCGATCAGGTGGCGCTCGGCGTCGAGCATGGGCACGCGCAAGCGCTCGATACTAAGGACTTTCACATCGGCGGGAAGACGCTCGATCTCGCCTTCGGGCCGAACGCCTTTCATCGCCCAGATGCGACCGTTGTCGGCAACCAGATGACGCGCAAGTGTAACGAAGTCAAAGAGCTCTGCGAACGCGCGCGAGACGATTACGTCGAAAAGACCTGAGACTTCTGCCCCCGGACGCAGTTTCTCGACGCGCCCCGTCACGACGGACAGATTCGTGAGCCCAAGTTGAAGCTTCGCTTGTGATTGAAATGCGGTTTTCTTGTGAACAATATCGTTCAGCGTGATCTGCCAGTCGGGCAGCACGATCGCCATCACGATGCCCGGTAAGCCACCACCCGATCCAACGTCCAGTGCGGTTAAGGCGCGGCCCTGTTGGGCGATATGCGGAATGATCGCAAGCGAATCGAGGATGTGCTGGATCAACATCTGGCGGGGATCGCGAATCGCGGTGAGGTTATACACCGCGTTCCACTTGCCGAGCAGCGCAACGTAATCGAGCAGCTTCTGGCGCTGCGTCTGCGTCACGTCAATTGCGAGTTCCTCAATTCCCTCGTCCAAAACCGCGCTGAGTCCGGTCTCGCCGGTGTTGCGCTGCATCACGACGCGGATTGGGCGTCATCGCGCCCTACCCGGTTGTTTCCCGTGGAATTATCTTTGCCGCCGAATGTGCGTTTCAGATGAACCATCAACAAGGAAATAGTCGCAGGTGTAATGCCAGAAATGCGCGATGCCTGCCCGATTGTCTCCGGACGATGCTGAATCAGCTTTTGACGCGCCTCGAATGAAAGCCCACGTACTTCGGCGTAGTCGAACTCGTCGGGAAGACGCGTGTTTTCGTGCGAACCGTTTCGCTCGATCTCCCCGGCTTGTCGATCAATGTAGCCTTGATACTTCACCGCGATCTCAATTTGCTCCTCGATCTGTCCGAGCAAGACTGGATCTTCCGCGAGCGGCGTTTGCGGTCCGGAAGTGTTGCCGCGCAACGCGCATACATCTGCGTATTTCACGCCAGGACGGCGCAGCAATTCCGCAAGACTGTATTCATGATCGATGGCTTTGCCGAGTAATGCGATAGCCTCGTCAACGGGCAACGTCTTCGGCGTGACCCACGTAGTCTTGAGGCGCTGTGTTTCACGTGAAACAGCATCGCGCTTTGCGTTGAAGACGTTCCAACGCGCATCATCGATGGCGCCAAGATTCCAACCAATCTCCGTCAGGCGCATGTCCGCGTTGTCTTCACGCAGCGAAAGCCGATATTCCGCACGGCTCGTGAACATGCGATAAGGCTCCGAAACGCCCTGAGTGACAAGATCATCTACAAGGACGCCAAGATAGGCTTCATCCCGGCGTGGGCACCACGCGTCCCGGCCGCTGACCTGAAGCGCAGCGTTTATCCCCGCCAACAAGCCTTGAGCGCCCGCTTCTTCGTATCCCGTCGTGCCGTTGATTTGTCCTGCGAAGAACAATCCATCGATTACTTTCGTCTCAAGCGACGCCTTCAGGCCGCGCGGATCGAAGTAGTCGTATTCAATGGCGTAACCTGGACGCAGGATATGCGCGTGTTCCAGACCTTTCATTGATCGGACCAACTCCAGTTGAACGTCAAATGGCAAGCTCGTGGAAATCCCGTTCGGATAAACCTCATTCGTGGTCAGCCCTTCTGGCTCCAAGAAGATCTGATGCGAGTCCTTCGACGCAAACCGATGAATCTTGTCTTCAATCGACGGACAGTACCTCGGACCAACACCTTCGATCACGCCGGTGTACATCGGCGAGCGGTCCAATCCAGATCGGATAATGTCGTGCGTGCGCTCATTAGTATGCGTAACCCAGCATGGAACCTGGCGCGGATGCTGTTCAACGCGACCAAGAAACGAGAAAACCGGAATTGGATCAAGATCGCCCGGTTGTTCTTCCAGTTTCGAATAGTCGATCGTACGGCCATCGATACGCGGAGGCGTGCCTGTTTTCAACCGACCTTGCGGAAGCTTCAGTTCCTTTAACCGTGCCGACAAAGATACGGCAGCCGGATCTCCCGCCCGTCCGCCGGTGTAGTTATTCAAACCCACGTGAATCTTCCCGTCGAGGAAAGTCCCGGCTGTAAGCACGACGGCCCTCGCCCGGAACTGCACGCCAACCTGAGTTACCGCGCCAACAACCCGGTCGCCGTCGACCATCAAGTCCTCTACGGCTTGTTGGAAGAGCCACAAGTTCGGTTGATTCTCAAGCCGATGGCGGATCGCCTGCCTATAGAGAACGCGATCGGCCTGCGCTCGCGTTGCGCGTACGGCCGGCCCTTTCGACGAATTCAATATCCTGAACTGGATGCCGGCTTCGTCTGTTGCGGCGGCCATTGCGCCGCCAAGTGCATCGATTTCCTTGACCAGGTGCCCTTTGCCGATACCGCCTATCGACGGATTGCAACTCATCTGGCCCAGCGTTTCGATGTTATGGGTCAGCAAAAGCGTGGCCGCGCCCATGCGGGCGGAGGCCAATGCCGCTTCGGTTCCAGCGTGACCGCCGCCAACGACGATCACATCGAATTCAGTTGGATAAAGCATGGATTCCCGCGCGAGGTGGCGGACCTTCGAAAGAGATATCAAAGAATTATACCGGTTAGCTTTTGCGTCGATTCGGCCCTAAACCGCGTGAGCAAAAAAATGGCGTGTTTCACGTGAAACACGCCCGTTCGAATTGGCACGGAATCTTCGCTATGCGACTTTTTTTGCCAAGCCTAGATAGGTTTCAATGACTCTTGGGTCGTGCGCCAATGCGGTCGCAGCCCCTTCCATTGCAAACTCCCCGGTTTCGAGCACATATCCGTAATCGGAAATCTGAAGCGCAGCCCGTGCGTTTTGTTCGATAAGCAAAGTGGCAACGCCTGTCTGACGAAGCGCGCTGATGATGTGGAAAATCTCCTTAACGATCAACGGCGCAAGTCCCAGGCTGGGCTCATCGAGCATGAGGAGATCGGGTTTGCCCATCAACGCACGCCCAACGGCGAGCATCTGCCGCTCACCGCCGGATAGAGTGCCAGCAGCCTGCTTGCGTCGCTCGTTCAATCGGGGAAACAAGTCGAACACGTGATCAAGTTGATCGAGATAGTGGCGCTCACCCGCCCGCTTCCGCCGATAAGCGCCCAGCACCAGATTGTCCTCGACGGTCATACTCGCGAAGAGTTCGCGTTTTTCCGAGACAAGACACATTCCACGTGAAACACGTTTTTCAATGGGAAGCGCGGAGATATCTTCGCCGCGGTAGCGAATCACGCCCTTGGCGTATCCCGCCGATGGCAACGCACCCATGACCGCGTTAAGTAAAGTGGACTTCCCCGCGCCATTAGGTCCGATTACGGAAACGATCTGCCCTGCGTCGACCACAAGTTTTCCATTATGAAGGGCTTCGACCTTGCCGTATCGAACGGACAAACCGTCTACCTGAAGGACTGCATCGGCCATTAATCCACTCCACCCAAATAAGCTTCCAGCACGGCCGGATCCTTTTGCACGTCCTGCGGCAAACCCTCCGCGATCCGCGTACCAAATTCCATTACTACAAGACGGTCGGTGAGGTTCATCACAAAATCCATGTCGTGCTCCACAAGAAGAATGCTCATGCCTTCGGCTTTTAAGCGTCGCAATAAATCCGCGAGTTGCTGTTTTTCTTGATAACGCAAACCCGCTGCCGGTTCGTCCAGCAATAACAAACATGGATCGCAACATAGTGCGCGGGCGATTTCGAGTATTCGCTGTTGTCCAAGCGCCAGACTTCCGGCTTCATCGTAGAAATGCCTTTCCAAGCCTACGCGCTTGATTTGTTTTGCCGCCTCTGCCATCAGCCCCGTCTCTTCTGCCGCGTTCAATCGAACCACGCTGCGCCAGACGCCCGTCTTGCCGCGCAGGTGCGCGCCAATAGCGACGTTCTCAAGCACCGTCATGCCCGATAGCAATCTCACATGTTGGAACGTTCGTCCGATACCCCGCTTGACAATTTCACGTGACGTCAGCGCATCGATACGCTCGCCCTGAAACGTAATCGCGCCGCTCGTGGCCTGCAATACGCCGGTCACCAGGTTGAACGTGGTGGACTTCCCCGCCCCGTTAGGACCAATCAAGCCGATGATCTCGCCCGCCTTCACCTGAAAACTGACGTCGTTGACGGCGACCAGACCTCCGAACTGCTTGCGGGCTTTATCGACGACCAGCAGCGGCTCGCCTGCAACCGGTTTGACGCGCTGGGGCAACGCGTCAGCGTGATCAGGCACGCGGGCACGCGGGCCGCTGGGAAACAGCCGTGCCACAAATGGCCAGACGCCTTGCCGCGCGTACTGCAACAACAACACCATCAATACGCCAAAGACGATGATTTCGAAATTTCCGTTCGACCCAAGCAATTTGGGCAGCAACGTCTGCAGGTAATCCTGCAGAACGGTGAGGATCGTCGCGCCGAGCACCGCACCCCATACGTGCGATACGCCGCCCACGACCGCCATGAACAGGAACTCGATGCCGTGGTTCAGGCCGAACGGCGTCGGGTTCACCGCGCGCTGTAAATGCGCATAGAGAAAACCCGAGATAGCCGCGAGCACGGCGGCGTAGACGAAGATCACCACGCGCATCCACGCGGTGTTCACACCCATGGCCTCGGCCATTGTGCCGCCGCCGCGCAACGCGCGGATTGCCCGGCCCGGCCGGCTATTGAGCAGGTTTTGAACCGATATGACCGCCAGCAACACCACGACCCAGATCAGGTAATAAATCGAACGCCCCGACTCGAGATGCCATCCGAAAAGATTAAGAATCGGAATGCCGTTGATGCCGTCGTACTTGCCAAGGAATTCGAGGTTTCCGAACAGAAAAAACAATGACAAACCCCACGCAATCGTGCCAAGCGGCAGGAAATGCCCGGAAAGGCGCATGGTCACCATGCCAAGCAGCAACGCGATCACCGCCGTCAACACCACGCCCACGATCAACGCAAGCCACGGCGACACGCCAAACTGCGTGGTGAGATAGGCCGTCGAGTAAGCGCCCACGCCCACGAACGCCGCCTGGCCGAAGCTCGTCATCCCACCAATGCCGGTCAGCAGCACGAGCCCGATAGCGACAATGGAATACAAGCCGATGTAATTGAGCAGCGTGATCCAGTACTCGGGCATGCGCACAGGCTGCGGCAGAACGGGCAGAACAAACACCAGCACCAGGAACACGACGAACAACTTCTTCTGCATCAGGAATTTCATCGCGTCACTCCTCTTCTTCATCCGAATGCGGGCTTGCGAGACTCCGCCACAACAGCACCGGAATGATCAGCGTGAACACGATCACCTCTTTATAAGCGCTCGCCCAGAATGACGAATACGATTCCAGCAATCCGACCAGCAGCGAGCCGGCCGCCGCGAGTGGATAACTCACCAGACCGCCCACGATCGCGCCCACGAATCCCTTCAAGCCAATAAGAAACCCCGAGTCGTAGTAGATAGTCGTGATCGGCGCGACGAGAATGCCGCAGAGCGCGCCCAGACCGGCCGCAAGCGTGAACGCCAGCCTGCCAGCCTGCGTCGTGCCAATGCCCACCAGACGCGCGCCAAGCCGGTTCACGGAGGTCGCGCGTAGCGCCTTCCCGGAGAGGGTTCTATCGAAGTAAAAGTACAGCGCGACGATCAACACAACCGCCGTGCCGACCACCCAGATACTTTGCCCCGAGATGGACACGCTTCCGAGATTGAAGCTTGCGTCAGAGAACGCGGTTGTGCGCGAACCTTCCGCGCCGAACATGACGAGGCCCAAGCCGACCATAGCGAAATGCACCGCGACCGCCACGATCAGCAGCAACAACGTGCTGGCTTCGGCAATCGGTTCATATGCCAGCCGATACACGAACGGTCCCATTGGAATCACGATCAGCAGCGTCAATGCAATCTGCGCGATCATCGGCAGCGGCTGTGCAGCGACGCTTCGCGTAAGCGCATACACAGCGATAGGAAACAGCAAATACTTGCCCGCAAGAATGGCGAGCGTCCGGCCGATCTGCCTGTGCCGCGATGGATGCCGCGCGATCCCCGCTATTTCGGCGACAAAGCAGCCCACGCCCATTGCGACAAGCAGCCAGCATGTAGCCGGCAGCTTCTGCGTTTGCAGCGCGGCGAGTGTCAAGGCGCCGTACGCCACGAACTCGCCCTGCGGAATGAAGATGACACGCGTCACCGAAAACACCAGGACCAGCGCGAGCGCGAGCAATGCGTAGATCGCGCCCGTGGTGATGCCGTCTTGCGCGAGAATCGCCGCAATCGATAAGTCCATACTTCCTCTTTGAGAACATTCTGAAACGGGGCTGCCGGATCAGCCCATCGAAAGCATGGCCTGTCGCTGTACGCGAAACGCTCAGGCCATTAGCAAAGCTCCGGAACGCTAACGCGCCAAAAATACCCGGCGCGCAAGCTCACGGCGATGTCAGTCGTTCTGCACCTTCCACTTGCTATCGACGATCTGCACCATCACGCGCGCGCGATTATCGAGGCCGTTGTGATCGGCGGACGTGGTGTTCATCACGCCATGCGCGAGCGGAAGATCCTTGAGGTTTTCAAGCGCGTTGCGCAAGGCCGCGCGAAACGCTTCCGTGCCCGGCTGAGCGGTCTTGAGCGCTTCGGGAATGGCCCGTTGCAGCATCTGGCCGGCGTCCCACGCATGACCGCCGAACGTCGATACAGAACCCGCGCCATAAGCCTTCTCATAGGCCGCCTTGTACGCGAGCGCCGACTTCTTCACAGGGTTGCTATCGGGCAACTGATCGGCGACGAGAATGGGACCGGCCGGCAGCAATTCACCGTCGCAATCCTTCCCGCACACACGCAGGAAATCGTTGTTCGCCACGCCGTGCGTCTGATAGACCTTGCCTTTGTAGCCCCGCTCTTTCAGCGCCTTCGCCGGCAGCGCCGACGGCGTGCCTGCGCCCGCGATCAAAACCGCATCGGGATTCGCGCCAAGCGTCTTCAACACCTGGCCCGTGACGGAAGTATCGGTGCGCGCGAAGCGTTCGTTCGCGACGATCTTCAACTTATGCGCCGCCGCGGCCGTGTTGAACACGCTGTACCAGCCGTCGCCATAAGCATCCGCGAAGCCGATAAAGCCCACCGTCTTCACGCCATGCTTCTCCATATAGTCCGCGATGGCGTCGGCCATCAGGCTGTCGTTTTGCGGTGTCTTGAACGCCCACGTGCGCTTGGCGTCCATCGGCGAGATGATCGCGGCCGACGCAGCCATGGAGATCATCGGCGTCTTGCTCTGGCTCGCTGGATCGAGCATGGCAAGCGAGTTCGGCGTGACCGTGGAACCGACGATGGCATCGACATGATCTTCATCGATCAGCTTGCGCGTGTTCTGCACGGCGCGGCTTGTGTCCGATCCATCGTCGAGCACGATGTACTCCACCGACTTCCCGCCGATCTCCTTCGGCCACAGCGCGACAGTATTTTTCTCGGGGATTCCGAGCGACGCCGCCGGCCCTGTCGCCGAGAGCGTCACGCCAATCTTCACCTGCGCGAGCGCCGCGCCCGCGCTCAACGCAAGCGTGCCGCCAAGCACCGCGCACGCGAGTTGCTCTTTGATCTTTTTCATTGCATCGTCTCCAGACGCTATGCCATCGCGCACGCCGTGTACGCTACTGCGAGTTGTTATAAATCTGCGTCGAGCGGTCTTTCTTAACCGCCGCTCGATCTATTTCCGACAAACGTTAGTCATAAGGCCGAATCAGTAAAGCCAGCTACAAAAAAGGCGCGTTCGAAGCAACGCGCCTTTAATGGATTCGTAGGGTCGTGCCGGCTCGCCGTCAGTCTTTGACGAGCTTCCACTGACCGCCGACGATCTCCACCATCACGCGCGCACGTTGATCGAGCCCTGAGTGATCCGACGCGCTCATGTTGAAGATACCGTGCGAACCGGCAAGGTCTTTGGTGCTTTCAATCGCCGCGCGCAACGCTTCGCGAAATGCCTGCGACCCGGGCTGCCCTGCTTTCAACGCAATCGGAATAGACCGCTGCAACAACAGGCCGGCGTCCCACGCATGACCGCCGAACGTCGATACCGAACCCGCTCCATTCGCGCCTTCATAAGCCTGCTTGTACGCCAGCGCGGACTTCTTCACCGGGTTCGAATCAGGCAACTGCGCGGCCACCAGCAGCGGTCCGGCCGGCAAGAACGTCCCTTCGCAATCCTTCCCGCACACACGCAGGAAGTCGTTGTTCGCAACGCCGTGCGTCTGATAGATCTTGCCCTTGTAGCCCCGCTCCTTCAGCGTCTTTTGCGGCAATGCGGCCGGCGTTCCCGCGCCCGCGATCAACACGGCATCCGGGTTCTGCGACATTGCCTTCAGGACCTGCCCCGTTACCGACGCATCGTTACGTGCAAACCGCTCATTCGCGACCACCTTGATCTTCGCGAGATCGGCGGCCTTCGTGAATTCCTTGAACCAGCTTTCGCCGTATGCGTCGCTAAAACCAATGAACGCCACCGACTTGATGCCATGGTTCGACATGTGCGATGCAATGGCCGTCGCCATCAGAATGTCGTTCTGCGGCGTCTTGAATACCCAGGCGCGCTTGGCATCCATGGGTTCCACGATCGTCGCGGCCGCCGCCATGGAGATCATGGGCGTCGCCGTTTCCGAAGCGACGTCGATCATGGCCAGCGAATTGGGAACGACGGTAGAACCAATCAGTGCGTCGACGTGATCTTCGCTTGTCAGCTTGCGTGCGTTCTTCACGGCCTGCGTGGAATCCGTCGCATCGTCCAGCACGATGTACTGCATCTTCTGTCCGGCAATTTCTTTCGGCAGCAACGCGATGGTGTTCTTTTCCGGAATGCCCAGCGACGCAGCCGGACCTGTTGCGGACAGCGTCACCCCGATTTTTACGTCTGCAAAAGCTTGCGTGCTGATCACTGCAGATGCGCTCGCGGCAAACAGCGCCGCCGAGATCCAGCGTAAAGCCAACTTCATTGATATACCCCGTAAAAGTGTTTGTTCATTGCCCGCGATTTTACGGTTTTTATATC
Source organism: Caballeronia sordidicola (assembly GCF_001544455.2). Classification (GTDB taxonomy): domain Bacteria; phylum Pseudomonadota; class Gammaproteobacteria; order Burkholderiales; family Burkholderiaceae; genus Caballeronia; species Caballeronia sordidicola. The sequence continues at coordinate 529,487 of NZ_FCOC02000002.1, read as the reverse complement.
CCGACCACGCGGTCGGTGAATACGAGTGTAGCGGACTGAGGCCGCATGGGGCAAGGGTTTTGAAGGGAATGGAATGGGCAAACGTGTGCTGCAGCGCGCATTGGAAAATACGCGGGAAAACCCGCACGAATAATCGATAAATAAATGGAGCACAACGGCAAAGCCGCGAATGAACTTCAAGCGGTAATTGAATGCGGAAATGCGAAGTACAAATAAAAAGCGCTGTTGGAATCATCCAACAGCGCTTTAGGTCGGGCACTTGATGCCTCGTTGTCTCCTCGTTCTCCACCTCAAAAATCGGGTGCTGCAGAACTGAAACGGATATTAGATTGGACAACGATTACCGACAACCTAGCATTTACCCTAGTGGTGCACAAAAGCACCTTAATTGGGCGTCTGCTCAACCGTGCCCGGCTTAAGAGGCAGAAAAATGTTCCAAACCAAGCGTTAATTCGGATTACCAACGAATAGTCGAAGCTACCCGCGCAACGGCCGAAACCGCGCGATGATCTCACCCACGATTCCGCGCCTGAAGAGCAGCACGCACGCTATGAAGATCAGCCCCGTCACGATCGTCACGGACTCGCCAAGCGAATTGAACCAGTCGATACCGGTGAGCCGCGTCAATCCGCTACCGATATCGCCGAGACGATTTTCCAGCGCAACAATAATAAAAGCGCCGAGCAAAGGGCCGAACATCGTGCTCATTCCACCGACCAGCGTCATCAATACAACGAGACCCGACATGGTCCAATAAGCATCCCCAAGGGTTTCAAAACCGAGCACCAACGTCTGAAGCGCGCCAGCCAATCCCGCGAGACCCGCCGACAAGACAAACGCCAGCAGCTTGAAACGCGACGTGTCGTATCCCAGCGAGATTGCGCGCGGCTCGTTTTCCTTGATCGCGATCAGCACCTGTCCAAACGGAGAATGCACGATCCGCACGATGAATCCGAACGCCAGCACCATCACGAGCAGCACGATGTAATAGAGCGTCAGGTCCGAGCCGAGGCTGATTGCGCCAAACAGCTTGCCGCGCGGCACGCCTTGAAGGCCGTCTTCACCGTGCGTGAACGGCGCTTGCAGGAACACGAAATAGACCATCTGCGCGAGCGCGAGCGTGACCATCGCGAAGTAGATGCCTTGTCGCCGGATTGCAAACAAGCCAACGATCAACCCAAGCAACGTCGCCACCGCAGTCCCCGCAATCACACCGAGTTCCGGCGTGAAACCGAGGGTTTGTATTGCGTATCCGGCCGTGTAGCCGGCGCTTGCGAGAAACATTGCGTGGCCGAACGAGAGCAAGCCCGTATAGCCGATCAACAAATTGAACGCCGCCGCGAACAGCGCGAAGCACAGCACCTTCATCATGAAGACGGGATAGACGCCCATGAACGGCGCCGCGATCAGGCCCGCCAGCAACACGCCGTAGAGTACTTTTCTCAACATCATTTTTCCTTGCCGAAAAGTCCCGCCGGGCGCACGAGCAGAACCAGCGCCATGATGACGAAGACGACCGTCGCGGACGCTTCCGGATAGAACACGCGCGTGAGGCCCTCGATCACGCCGAGTCCGAGGCCGGTGAGTATCGAGCCCATGATGGAACCCATTCCGCCAATAACGACCACCGCGAACACGGTGATGATCATCGACTGCCCCATCAGTGGCGAAACCTGAATCACGGGCGCGGCGAGCACGCCCGCGAACGCGGCAAGCGCGACGCCAAAGCCGTAGGTGAGCGTGACCATCAGCGGTACGTTGATACCGAATGCCTCGACCATCTTCGGGTTCTCGGTGCCCGCACGAAGATAGGCGCCCAGACGCGTTTTCTCGATGACGAACCACGTCGCGAAGCATACGGCGAGCGACGCCACCACAACCCACGCGCGATAGTTCGGCAAATACATGAACCCGAGATTCGTCGCGCCGGCGAGCAAGCCGGGAACATCGTAGGGCTGCCCGGACGATCCGTACACCGAACGAAATACGCCTTCAATGACCAGCGTGAGGCCGAACGTGAGCAAGAGTCCATAGAGATGGTCGAGCTTGTAGAGCCAGCGCAGCATCGTCCGTTCAATGACGATACCAAACACACCGACTATGAGCGGCGCGAGCAGAAGCATCGGCCAGTACGGTACGTTGAAATAAGAGAAACCCATCCACGTGAGCATCGCGCCCAGCATGAACAACGCACCATGCGCAAAGTTGATCACGTTGAGCAGGCCAAAGATCACCGCGAGGCCAAGGCTCAGGATGGCGTAGAAAGAACCGTTTACCAGCCCGAGCAGCAACTGGCTCATCATCGCCGCAAGCGGAATGCCGAAAATTTCCATTGAACCTGCCATCAAAGGTGTTTCGACGCATACCGCCCGATCATGCAGGCATGCGTCGATCGATCATGCGGATTCACGTAGCACGCGAATCCGCAAAGCGGTCATTCCCGGCCGCTCATTTCCACAGCGTGCAGCGCGATTCAGCCTTGGTCGCGAACGCCTGATCACCCGGAATGGTCGCGGTAATCTTGTAGTAGTCCCACGGCTCTTTAGACTCCGACGGCTTCTTCACTTCCATCAGATACATGTCGTGAATCATGCTGCCATCTGCACGGATATAGCCGTTCTTCGCGTAGAAGTCGTTGATCTTCGCCTTGTGCAACTGCTCCATGACCTTGTCGCTGTCCGTTGACCCCGCCGCCTGAACCGCCTTCAGGTAAGTTGTGACGGCTGAGTAGTCGGCTGCATGAAGACTCGTGGGCATCTTCTTCATTTTTGCGAAGTAGCGCTGCGCCCAGGCGCGCGTGGTCGCGTCCTTGTTCCAGTACCAGCTATCGGTTGCAACCAGACCTTGGGTGGTTTCGAGGCCCAGGCTGTGGATGTCGGTCAGGAAGATCAGCAACGCGGCGATCTTCATCTGCTTGGTGATGCCGAATTCCTTCGCGGCCTTGATCGAGTTGATGGTGTCGCCACCCGCGTTGGCCAGACCCAGCACCTGCGCCTTCGATCCCTGCGCCTGCAGCAAGAACGAAGAAAAGTCCGACGCCGACAACGGATGACGTACCGCGCCCAGCACTTGCCCGCCATTCGCCTTCACTACATCAGACGTGTTTTTTTCCAGCGCCTTGCCGAACGCATAATCCGCCGTGAGGAAATACCACGTCTTGCCGCCCTGCTTTGTCACGGCCGAGCCGGTGCCCTTGGCGAGCGCCATGGTGTCGTATGCGTAGTGAACCGTGTACGGCGTGCATTGCTCGTTGGTGAGGTTATCGGCGCCCGCACCAATGTTGATGTACGGGATCTTCTTTTCGCCGGCGACCTGGTTGGTCGACAATGCCGTCGCCGAATTCGTCCCGCCAATGATCACATTCACGCCATCGCGATCAATCCATTCGCGTGCGCGCGATGCCGCAATATCCGCCTTGTTCTGGTGATCGGCGTACACAAGCTCGATCGGCTTGCCGTTCACCTTGCCGCCGAAATCGGCGATCGCCATGCGGATGGATTCAAGGCCGCCCTGGCCGTCGATGTCCGCATAAAGACCCGAAAGGTCCGTGATGTAGCCGATCTTTACGGTGTCGCCAGGGGCGGCGTGAGCATTGCCCGCCATGAGCGACGCAGTAGCCGTTGCAACGGCCAGGCAAATACCCGAGAGGCGCGCGAGGGTCTTCTTCTTCATTACAGTCTCCGTTGAGTTTGTTGTTCTTGCTGCTGCCCGCATGCTGTTGCACCGAACCCGTCAAACTCCGAGCAGTTCGTGCAGCACCGGCATCTTCGTTTCGAGTTCCCCGGCATTGAAGTGCTCGACAATCTTCCCGTGCTCCATGACGTAGAAGCGATCGGCGAGCGGCGCCGCGAAACGAAAATTCTGTTCGACCATCACAATGGTGTAACCCCGTGACTTGAGCATCAGGATCATTCGCGCAAGCGCCTGCACAATCACAGGCGCAAGCCCTTCCGAAATCTCGTCGAGCAGCAGCAGGTTTGCGCCCGTGCGCAAGATGCGCGCAACGGCCAGCATCTGCTGTTCGCCGCCAGAAAGCCGGGTCCCCTGGCTATTGCGGCGTTCCTTGAGATTGGGAAACATCGAATAGATTTCATCGATGGACATGGCTTCCTTCGGATTCCCTACTACCGGCGGAAGCATCAGGTTTTCCTCGCACGACAAGCTCGAGAAAATCCCGCGTTCTTCCGGGCAATAACCCACACCGTAATGGGCGATCTTGTGTGTCGACATGCCAACCGTCTCATGCCCCCCAATCCGGATCGACCCGGTGCGCCGTCCGGTCAGGCCCATGATCGCGCGCAGCGTGGTCGTGCGACCCGCGCCATTGCGCCCGAGCAAAGTGACGACTTCGCCGCGGTTCACCTTCAGATCCACGCCGTGCAGGATATGCGATTCGCCATACCACGCCTGCGCGCCGGCAAGCTCGAGCGCGGGCTCCCCAGCCGATCCATCGCGCGAGCGCTGCGCGCGGCGTTCTTCCACGATCGTACTCATGCGTGCGCTCCGGCCAGAGCGGCGTCGGCGCTGCCCATATAGGCTTCCATCACAAGCGGATTCTTCGATACCTCCGCGTAGCTGCCCTCGGCCAGCACCTCGCCACGTTGCAGGACCGTGATGGTGTCCGAGATCCCGGCGATCACGTTCATGTTGTGCTCGACCATCAAGATGGTGCGTCCCGCCGATACCTTCTTGATCAGCGCCGTCACGCGGTCCACGTCTTCATGACCCATGCCTTGCGTGGGCTCATCAAGCAGCATGAGTTCGGGTTCCATTGAAAGCGTGGTGGCGATTTCCAGCGCGCGCTTGCGACCGTATGAAAGCTCGACCGTGGTGGTATCGGCGAAATCGGTCAGGCCGACTTGCGTGAGCAGGTCCATGGCGCGGTCATCGAGTTCAGTGAGCACGCGCTCGCTTTTCCAGAACTTGAACGATGTGCCGAGCGAGCGTTGCAAGCCGATACGCACGTTCTGCATGACCGTCAGATGCGGGAATACAGCGGAAATCTGAAACGAGCGGATCACGCCGCGACGCGCGATTTGCGCGGGACGTTCGCGCGTGATGTCGGCGCCGTTGAAAACGATCTGTCCCGCGGTCGGTTCGAGAAACTTGGTGAGCAAGTTGAAGCAAGTCGTCTTGCCCGCACCGTTGGGACCGATCAATGCGTGGATTGAACCCCGGCGCACACGCAGGTTCACGTCGTTCACGGCGGTGAAGCCCTTGAATTCTTTTGTCAGGCCGCGGGTTTCCAGAATCGTATCGCCGAGAATCATGTCCCCTTCCGTGCTTGGTTTGAGCCTGGGCCCGACCTTTGTTTCAGCCTTTGGCAGACGCGCTTTTGGCGCAGGCCTTGGGTTCTGCCGAAGTGGTTCGCTTGCGTTCGTGCGGGTACTTTTACCAGGCAAGTGTTGCAGTGCTGGCATTGTGCTGGCTTGCATCTGCTGCACTTTTTGCGTGCCGCACAACGCTCGTGCAGACATGCGGCGCATCAAAGACGTACGGGGTATTGTCGCGCCAATGATGCAGCGCAATCATCGGGATTTGCACTTAGTTTGGCGCTTTGTTTTATTGGTTTATGTAGCCAGGCTCTTTAATGAATGCTTTTATGTATTGCAGCAGGACGCTAAACAATTCACGCAATACTCGATACCACCGTTCGCGCGCGCAAACCCAGGAACCGCCGGTCCGCGCGAATCATCTCGCTTGCCCTTTCCGCGATCATCAAGGTCGGTGAATTCGTATTGCCCGAAGTAATGGTCGGCATGGCAGACGCGTCGACCACGCGTAATCCGTCGACGCCGATTACGCGCAACCGGCTATCTACAACGGCGGCGGGATCGTTATCCGTCCCCATGCGGCACGTGCCGACCGGATGAAAAATGGTCGTTCCTATTTTTCCCGCAGCGACCGCGAGTTCGGCGTCGGTTTGAAACGATGTGCCGGGCAAGATCTCTTCCGGTGAATATTTCGCGAGCGCGGGCGCGGCCACGATGCGCCGAGTCAGGCGCAAAGCGTTGACGGCAACTTCACGGTCGCGATCCGTCGACAAATAATTGGGCGCAATAAGCGGGGCGACGCTCGCATCCGGCGACGCAATGTGAACGCTTCCACGCGACGTAGGCCGCAACGGACATACCGAAGCCGTGAACGCGTTGAATGCGTGAAGCGGCTCGCCGAACCGGTCCAGCGATAACGGCTGCACGTGATACTCGACGTCCGGCCGGGTAATGCTTGGGTCGTCGGGATTCGACCTGGCGAACGCGCCCAGTTGCGACGGCGCCATCGACATGGGTCCGCTGCGCATGACCGCATACTGCAAGCCGATCCATGCCTTGCCCCACCACTTCGCCGAGAGCGTGTTGAGCGTACGCACGCCGCGTACTTTATAAGCCATCCTAAGTTGTAGATGATCCTGCAGATTCTCGCCTACACCACGCAGATCCTGAATCACATCGATACCCATTTTCTGCAGCCGCGCACCATTGCCAATGCCGGACAGTTCCAGCAACTGCGGCGAGTTCACAGCGCCCGCGCTGACGATCACTTCGCAACGGGCGCGCGCAAGATAGTCCGTATCGCCGCCTCGATATTCCACGCCAACGCAGCGCTTGCCTTCCATGACCAGCCGCTGCGTATGGGCACCCGTAATGATGGTGAGATTGGTGCGTTTTATCGCGGGCCGCAAGAAGGCCTTCGCTGCATTCCAGCGAATCCCGCTGCGCTGGTTGACGTCGAAATAACCCACGCCTGTGTTGTCGCCGCGATTGAAATCGTCGGTTGCGGGAAGACCCGTCTGTTGCGCAGCTTCCGCAAATGTCTCCAGCACTTTCCATTTGAGCCGCTGCTTTTCGACGCGCCATTCGCCGCCCGTTCCGTGCCATTGGTTCGCGCCACCATGATGGTCTTCGCTGCGCTTGAATACGGGCAGCACCGAATCCCACGACCAATCGCGGTCGCCGGTGATGGCGGCCCAGTCGTCATAGTCTTCACGCTGGCCGCGCATGTAGATCATGCCGTTGATCGATGAACAACCGCCCAGCACGCGGCCACGCGGATAGGAAAGCGAGCGGCCGTCGAGTCCCGGTTCCGCCTGCGTCTTGTACAGCCAGTCCGTGCGCGGATTGCCGATGCAATACAAATAACCGACCGGCACGTGGATCCAGTGATAGTTATCCCGGCCTCCCGCTTCCAGCAGAAGGACATTTACATCGGCGTCTTCGGTCAGGCGGTTGGCAAGCACGCACCCCGCCGTCCCCGCGCCCACGATGATGTAGTCGAATTCGCCCTCGAGCTTACGCGCGTCCTGTTTCATTTTCGCCTCCTGCACGGCTCGATATGGGGCCGTTCATCCAAGTTTTGAACCGTACTTTCTGCACACCCTACTGCGGTCGCACCGCAGCAATCCAATCAGATATCTTCAATAGCTTTATAAGCCACGTTAATATCAGGCATGGACCTCACTCTTCTCCGTGCCTTTATAACCGTCGCCCGCGAGGGCAATCTCACGCGAGCCGCGTTGCAACTGCATGTAACGCAGCCCGCTGTCAGCCTGCAGATCAAGAACCTGCAGGAAGCGCTTGGCGTGACGCTGTTTGTGCGGACGTCGCACGGACTCATCATCACGCGCGACGGCGAAGCGCTGCTGCCACACGCGGAGCGCGCGCTCAACGCCGCGAGCGAAGTGCGGCGCGTCGCCGCCGCGCTGCGGCACGAAATCAGCGGGCGGCTGACCATAGGTACGATCCTCGATCCCGAATTTCTCCGGCTGGGCGGGTTCTTGCGCGCGCTGGTGGAGACGTATCCGCGCGTTGAAACCGCGCTCAGGCACGGCATGTCGGGCTGGGTGCTGGAGCGCCTGAAAGCGCGCGACCTGGATGTCGGGTTCTACATCGGCGATCCGGCAATCGATGAACCCCGCGATGCGCATCGATTTCATGTCGTACAGCTCAAGCCTTATCTGTATCGCGTGCTCGCGCCGGCCGGATGGAAGGATCGCGTCAACCGGACGACACATCCGAAGACCGGCACGCCCGACTGGGTCGCGCTTGCCCGTCTGCCCTGGATCTGGACGCCAGCGGAATCGGCGCATAACCGTCTGCTGACCCGTCTCTTCAACGCCCACGGCGTTCAGCCCGTCAAGGTCGCTGAAGTGGATCAGGAGCCGTCCATGCTCGATCTCGTCAAATCGGGCGTGGGTCTCACGCTCGTGCGCGATTCCATTGCGCTTGCGGAAGCGCACGCGCATGCGCTCACTATCGTGGAAGGCGTCACGGTGCCGACGCAGTTGTCGTTCATCGTGTTAGCGGAGCGCCGCGAGGAGCCGAGCATTGCTGCGGCGTTACGTCTGATCGAAGACCAGTGGGCGACGTAACGGCGAAGAAGACTCGCGGCCGCCAAACTTTGTTAGTCTGAGGGTCGCGCCTCTCGCGCCCACGTCAACAGGAATACGCAAACATGGCACGCAACATTGAAATCAAGGCTCGCGCGCATCAGTTCGACCAGCTTCTCGCGCGCGCGGCTGCGCTCGCCACTGAACCGCCGATGATCTATCGCCAGCAGGATTTTTTCTACGACGTGCCGAACGGCCGCCTCAAATTGCGTCAATTCGATGACAACACGCCCGCCGAACTGATCTTCTATCAGCGCGATGACCGCGACGGTCCGAAGGTTTCGTATTACTCGCGCAGCCCGGTGACGAACCCGGAAGCCATGCACGCGCTGCTCGCGCAGGCGCTGAACACGCGCGGGATCGTCAACAAGGAGCGCCATGTTTATATTGTCGGGCGCACGCGCGTGCATCTGGATCGGGTTGACGGACTCGGCGATTTTATCGAACTGGAAGTGCTGCTCGGCCAGGACGACGACGAAGAAGGCGGCGAGAAGGAAGCCGAGGAATTATTCGCGAAGCTGGGTGTATCGAGCGCGGATCTGGTGCCGGTTGCGTACGTCGATTTGCTCAGCGAACCGGCCTGATTCCTTTTAGTCGATATCTTTCGGCGCAAGATGCCCGAGCGGCAACGGTCCATTGCGCTTGAACGTAGTCAACACGATGTTCGAACGCACGCTGTCCACGCCGGGCACACGCATCAGTTTTTTCATGACGAACGTGGAAAGCGCGTTCAGGTCGGGCGCGACAATGCGCAGCAAATAATCGGCGTCGCCCACGGTCGCGTGGCATTCCAGCACTTCCGGCAATGTCTCGATCTGCTGCTGGAACTGGTCGATGACCGTATCGCCGTGATGCTTGAGCTTCAGGCTCGTAAACGCGGTCACGCCGAGTCCGAGCTTTTCCGGACGCAGCACCACACGGTATCCATCGATCACGCCAGTCGCCTCCAGCCGCTGAAGCCGCCGCCCGATCTGGGACGGCGACAACGGCACTTCCTCGGCCAGTTGCTGATGCGTGGCGCGGCCGGAGCGCTGCAGAACGTCGAGTAGCGCGAGATCGAAGTGATCGAGATCGATCATGGGAAAGCCTGCGTTAGATCTGAAAGGACGCAAGCTTACCGTGCCCGGACGCAAGATAATGCGTCGCCAGGCCCGACATTGCGAAGGAGAAAAGATCCGGGACTCGCATAACCATCACAATAAAGTCAATCGATCCGCCATGAATCCGTAACCTTCGTATTACAAACGATGACATCCAAAAACCGCAATAACCACGGCTAAAAGACATGTCACACCGTCATTCGAAAGCAAAAACAAAGTGATATGCAAGCCTGAATCGACTTATCCTTACATATGGAAAGTTGATTCCTGATCGATGTGTAAGCTTTAACTGCAACGCTGCGCCCTCGGTTACGTCACTTCGTTGGCGGTACAGGGCGACCCTGTACAATCACCACGCATGCGGTTTTGGCGGCGCATTCAAACTGAAAAAGCCTGGAAGCGCAACAAAAACCCGATGCGGCCAATTCGACGCAAATGGGAACTGGCGAGTGTCGAGCCGCAATAAACCGCTGCAAGGCAATGTGCAATGCAGCATTTGGCGTAATAAGAAAGGATTGCTGACCTGCCCCGGACGCCGCCGCGGTATGCAACACGTGCGATTTCCGGCTGGCAGCCGCAGCGTGCAATCGAGCCTAACCCATATCGTATAAGAGCGACTTCCATGCGAATCCTTCTGATTGAAGATGACCGCCCTATCGCACGCGGCATTCAAAGCAGTCTCGAACAAGCCGGTTTTACCGTCGATATGGTTCACGACGGCATTTTCGCGGAGCAAGCGCTCACGCAAAACCGTCATGAACTGGTGATTCTCGATCTCGGCTTGCCGGGTATCGACGGCATGACGCTGTTGTCGCGTTTTCGCCAAGGCAATCGTCACACGCCCGTGATCATCCTCACCGCGCGCGACGAGTTGCATGACCGCGTTCAGGGCCTGAACAGCGGCGCCGACGACTATATGCTCAAGCCGTTCGAACCCGCGGAACTCGAAGCGCGTATTCGCGCTGTGATGCGCCGTAGCGGCCCGCATGGCGACGTGCCGCGTCCGGAAGTATCGCTGGGTGGTTTGCGTTTGTCGGGCGTGGATCGCCGCATTTTCAACGATGAAAAACCGCTCGAACTGTCGCCGCGCGAATTCGCCGTGCTGGAAATGCTGCTGCTGCGCCATGGCCGCGTGGTCAGCAAGGCGCAATTGCAGGATCACCTCACGCACTTTGGCGGCGATCTCGGCGATACCGCCATTGAAGTCTACGTGCACCGGGTTCGCAAGAAGCTCGAAAACTGCCGCGTGGAAATCGTGACGGTACGTGGCTTCGGGTATTTGCTGCAGGAAATCCGGCCAGCCGCGTAAGCGGTTTGTCCGTGGCCCACCCGCCCGACGAGTAAAGACTCAGTACCTTGCGATTCCCTCCGCGGCGCACCGCCGACGAACGTTTCGACCGCGCCGACTGGCTGCATCTGGCGCAGTCGAAAACAACGTCTTCGAGCCAGCCGCCAAGCCTGCGGCGCTCGCTGCTGCGCCGTCTTGCGGCGCCGCTGTCCCTGCTTGCGCTGATGAGCGGCCTGATGGCCTATTGGCTTGCGTGGCAATACACGCAGCACGTGGTCGACCGTTCGCTTGCCGATCTCGCCACCGCCATCTCCAAGCAGATTCAGCTTGCTGGCGTCGACGCCCCTCTGACCGTTCCGCCGCTAGCCCGCGCGATGTTTTCCGACCCGGTGGAACAGTTGATCTACCGGATCAGCGACGGTGAAAACGAAATCGCCGGCGAGACCGATCTGCCGCTGACTGGCACGAACGTGCGGCGGATTCACTACGCCTACGTTTTCGAAACAACCTATCAGGGCACGAGCGTACGCGCGGCGCAGGTGCGCGTGGACCAGACACACGGCAATCCTATCGTGGTCGAAGTGGCGCAGCGCGTGGGCTCTCGATACCGGATCGCCGTCGAATTCATGGTCGCGATCATGATGCCGCTGCTGCTCCTGCTGCTGGCGGGCTGGGTAATCGTCTGGCGCGTGGTCAACCAGCAGCTCAATCCATTGACCGATCTCGCCGATACACTCAACCGGCAGACGCATACATCGCTGGAACCAGTCGACGAATCGTTCGTGCCCATCGAAATCCGTCCGCTGACGAGCGCCATGAACGGCCTGCTCGATCGCCTGAAGACAGCGCTGGATGCACAGCGCAAATTCATCGCTGACGCCGCGCACCAACTGCGTACACCCTTGACCGCCGTGAAGCTGCACGCCGAACAGGCCGCGAGCGCGAAGGATCCAGCGAAGGTGCTGGAAGCGGTGAAGGAACTGCGGGCATCGGCGGATCGCGCCGTGCGTTTGTCGAATCAATTGCTGTCGCTCGCGCGCGCCGAGCCGGGTGAACAGGCCGCGCGTTTTACCGATTTCGACTACGCGGCGCTCGCGTTCGAAACCGGCGCGGAATGGGTGCCGCGCGCGCTCAACGCGCATGTGGACATGGGCTTCCAGCGTCTTGACGATCCTGAAAACGAATATCCGCTGATCGTGCGTGGCAATCTCGTGCTGGTGCGCGAAGTGATCGCCAATCTGATCGATAACGCGTTGAAATACGTCCCCACTTCTCGCGTGGAAGGCGCGCGCGTGACGCTCACCGTGACGCAAACGACCGACGCTAAAGGCCAGCGGTTCGGCGAAATAGTGGTGGAAGACAACGGCCCGGGCGTGTCGCCGGAACAGCAGCCGGATCTCTTCAAGCGCTTCTTTCGTGGCGACGGCCACGGCGTGGAAGGCGGCGCAGGACTCGGTCTTGCCATCGTCCACGACATCATGGTGCTGCACGACGGCAGCGTGCACTATGAAGACGCCCCGGCCCCGGAAGGCGGCGCGCGGTTTATCGTGCGCATGCCCTTGAAGCCCGCGCCTGCATAAAAAAGCCACGGCGGTCAAGCCGTGGCGCTTTCGCATACAACAGCATGAACAGCATGCAACAGGGTCGCCCGCTTACTTCTTCAGCGCCAGCATGGTGCCACGGCACTTCTTGGCGCCACAGCGGCACTCGTATTCCTTCTTCAGCTTCTTGGTGATGCGACCGTCGATGACGAGACCGTAGTCGTAGTACAGCTCTTCATCTTCCTTGATCGCACGCAGCGCGTGAATGAATACGCGCCCTTCCTTCTCTTCGGCTTCGCAATTCGGCGCGCACGAGTGATTGATGTAGCGCGCGCTGTTGCCATCGACCTTGCCGTCGATCACCTTCCCGTTTTCAAGCGCGAAATAAAACGTGTGATTCGGCTCGTCCGGGTTGTGTGGATGACGGCGCAATGCCTCTTTCCACGAAATGCGTTCGCCCTTGTACTCGATAATCAGCTCGCCCTTGGCGAGTGGCACAGCGGCGAACACGCCCTTGCCGTGTATGCCCGAACGGCGGACAGCGACCCTCCGTGAACTCATCGACTGAATCCTTTAAAACGAATCGGTTTGGCTTAGCAAGACGCTTCCAACTTCGCCCCGAACCGGCTTCACGCGAACGGTGATGAACCGGAACGTGGATTAAAAAAACGCGGCGGCCTGATGCGAGGCGCCGCGTTGCTTGGCTTCCTTCCCTGCCGATTTGTTGAACGCCTGGTTGCGTGTCGGCAGGTGAACATCGGCATCGTACACGCTAGGCGCGCACGAGTTCAACCGCTCCTTTAATTCCGTTGCTTGGCGTGCTGTGGTTTTATCGTTGGCCGAAGGAAATATCGCCGAATAGCGCCTTCTGGTCGCGCGGCTGCGAGCGCCAGTATTGCGGCGGCGCTTCCACCGTTGCGCCCAGTTGAGCCGCCGCGTGCCACGGCCAGCGCGGATTGTAGAGCAGCGCGCGGGCAAGCGCGACAAGATCGGCCTGCCCCGACTCGATGATCTCTTCAGCGTGCTGCGGGTCCGTGATCAAGCCAACGCCCATGGTGTTCACGCCCGTTGCTTCCTTGATCGCCTTGGCAAACGGCAGTTGATAACCCGGCGACAGCGGAATCTGCTGCAAAGGCGAAACGCCACCCGACGATACATCGATCCAGTCCACGTCGTGCTTCTGCAATTCCTTCACGAACACAATGGTCTGCTCCAGATCCCAGCCGCCCTCGACCCAATCCGACGCCGATACACGCAGGCCTACGGGTTTATCGGCGGGGAAAGCGGCACGCACGGCGTCGAACACTTCGAGCGGAAAACGCATGCGGTTTTCGAGCGAACCGCCGTATTCGTCGGTGCGCTGGTTTGCGAGCGGCGAGAGAAACTGATGCAGCAGGTAGCCGTGCGCGGCGTGTACTTCGAGCGCGTCCAGGCCCAGGCGCGCGGCGCGTTTTGCCGTTGCCACGAAAGCGTCGCGAATGCGGATGAGGCCGGCTGAATCGAGCGCCAGCGGCGGCGTTTCACCTTCCTTGTGCGGAATTGCCGATGGCGCGAATGGCATCCAGCCGCCCTCGGATACTGGAATCAACTGGCCGCCGTCCCATGGCGCCGCGCTCGATGCCTTGCGGCCAGCGTGGCCGAGTTGCATCGTGATCGCGATGTGCGAATGCTTGCGGATGGCATCGATTACTGGTTTCAAGGCCGCTTCTGTTACGTCGTCCCACAGGCCCAGGTCGCCCGGGGTGATGCGGCCTTCCGGTTCCACCGACGTGGCTTCCAGGCACAGCATGCCAGCGCCGGATAGCGCCAAGCTTCCCAAGTGGATCATGTGCCATGCCGTTGCTTCTCCACGTTCCGCAGAGTACTGGCACATCGGCGATACAACAATGCGGTTCGGAAGCGTTACGCTCCGCAGCGTGAATGGGGAGAATAGTGCACTCATGGGAGATCCGATGTGGAATGGACGGCGTGAAATGGACGGCGGATTTCGCGGTTTAGAATAGCACTTCGGTTTTTTCCATGCACAAGGGGTCGCGCTGGTGCTTGATGAGGGTTGGTTTTTGCGAAAAGAAATGAAGCAAAGAAAACGCCTTTCAACCGCTAATTCTTATGTGGACCAAGCGCGCATTCCATCTGCTTGGGACTTCAAAAGAACGCTCAGCGTAAAACCACAGACAGTTGAAACCCTCCCCCTCCGGCCACAGATACCCACACGCTTCGCCGCCAGTGTCCGTGGCAGCTAAATTGGAAATCGCTAGTCTCTTCGCGTTGCCTTTCTTGAATGCTTTTCTTTTATATCGCGCCGGATGGCGTGTTAAGTCTCATCGCCCAGGATTCCGTCTTGCCACTCTCCAGACGCTTCGCCGCCGTGGCGCGCCAAGACGGCGTCAGTGCCTCAAGCGCCGCCATCTCTTCCAGCGCCACACCATCATCACGGTCGACGTAGAACACCCGCAACAAACGCTCAATACTCCATTCAGCATGCGGCCGCGCCAACCTTTCCATAACGTCACCAGCAGCTACTTCTCCCGGCTCCAGCACCCGGTAATACCAGCCCGTGCGGCGCGTATCCTGTACACGCCTTGACATGTCATCGCGGGAAAAATGCAAGTTGAGCTTCCAGCACGGCTGGCGCGGCTGCGATACCTGCACAATCACCGTGCCAAGCCGATACACATCCCCAACACACACATCAGCTTCATTCAGGCCCTTCGTCGAGATGTTTTCTCCGAAAGCACCCGGCGCGTCAAAACGCTCCAATCCCGCCGACAGTTCCGGCCATTCATCACGCCATGCGGCGTAGTGATCGCGGCTGTAATGGTGCAGCGCCTTCTCCGGGCCACCATGGTGCTTGCGCTCATACTGACGATCACCTTCAAGCCCCGTTTCCCCCACATGGACACGCGCCGCAAGCGCCGTCTTGCGAATCGCACTGCGCTTGCCCCGCGTGCCAAGCGGCGCAATGTCGCCAGCAAGCACAGCATCGATAACAAGATTCATGGGTCAATGCTCCCGCTTCATTTGGAAGGCTCAACGCCATCGAGCCATTCGCCAAACATCTTGCGCGCCGCACGCTCAAGCGCAGGACCATGGCGCGCCGTCTCCGCGCGCAAGGTGACCACGTCGCCGCCACTTTCCGCCACTTCGCCCGGATACGCGACAAGCCAGCTTTCGAACCGGTCGACCAATACCTCGGGATGACATTGCAGGCCAAGAACATGGCCGCCCCAACTGAATGCCTGGTTCGCACAAACATCAGTCGATGCCAGCAGCGTCGCGCCCGCAGGAAGGTCGAAGGTATCGCCGTGCCAGTGAAGAACGGGCGTGGATTTGCCATCCACCTCAAGATGCCGCAACGCGGACGCACGCCCGGCATCGGTCAATGTGAGCGGCTTCCAACCCAGCTCTTTTTGCGCCGCCGGATAAACGCGAGCGCCCAGCGCACGAGCAATCAATTGCGCACCCAGGCAAATGCCAATCGTAGGCAAGCCCGCCTCAATGCGCTTTTCAAGCATCGCGAGCAAGGGATTCAGATGGGGAAAAAGCGCGTCGTCGTAAGCGCCAATGGGACCGCCAAGCACGACCATCAACGAGGTATCGAGCGGATCCGGCGCTTCAATGCGGGCCCGGCCGACATCAAGGTAACGCACCAGTTGTCCACGATCCCCCAGCACCAGCTCCAGGCTACCGAGATCTTCGAAATGGACGTGGCGTATCGCCAGGACTTCACGTTTCATCAGCGGTCATCCAGGATAAGCCAGCAAGCAGGATAAAGACGGGCGCGGCCAGGCGGCGCACGCACGCAAACGCCAGATCGAGCATTGAGTGCTTCGATCAGGCGCTTCAAAATAGTCTAACCGAGACTTGAAAGCTTCGCGCTCAGGCGGAAAGCAAAAATGACAAAAGACGACTCACGCAGAGCCGTCTTTTCAAACCAGTCAAGTCTAAAACCGGGAAGCCCGGTCAGAAACCATCACGCGATCTGCGCGAAAATCTTCCAGTTCTTCTTCTGCTTGGCCAGATCACCTTCTTCGTATACCGAACAATCAAGACGCAAGTCGGTGTCGCCCATGTCGATGTTCAGCAGATTGCAGTGATGTGGCGTTTTCTTGACGTTCTTGCTTGCTTCGAGGTGCGTACAGCTCAGGCACATGCGATGCGGCGGAATCTGCTGCACGACTTCGAGTTGTCGAATGGTCTTGAGCAAGCTCCTGTACAACTGCGTTTGCTCGTCGGCCTTCAGCGTGCCAACCGCCTTCGTCAGGAATTCCGGCCAGACCAGCGCCTTTTTGGCGGCTGTCCTTCCGCGCGCAGTCAGGCGCACGGCAAGCGCGCGGCCGTCGTCTATAGCGCGGCGCTTTTCGACCAGACCCTTGCTTTCCAGCGTGCTGACAGCGTCGCTGGTGGTCGCGGCGGTCAGCGCCGTTTCCCGCGCGATTTCGCCAAGCCGCATTGGTCCGCGCCGCTGCATCAACAGCACGAGAATCTCACCCTGGGTTGGCGTGAGTCCCGCCCCTTCGGCCCATTCCCATGCCTGGCTGCGCATCGCCGTGCTCAACCGCAGCAAGCCGTGGGTCACCCGCCCTGTGGCCTGCTCTCCGTATACGCCTTCGCTCATAGTCGTTCGCTTCGTCTTTCTTGATGCTTATCTGATGTTCGGCAGCAACTTTGAATACCGGCAAAAACGTCAGACCCCGCTCCGTTTTGCCAAAGCCGCTGCTGGCTCGATCGCCGGCTAGTCCGACCGGCGAATCCTATCTTATCTACCACCGTCTCAAAATTCGGACGAACCAACCAGCCCTACTCGTTCGTCGTCCAGATCATACATTTCATCTTCGCAGCTCCTGTTCCATACCGTCGAGCGCTTTTATTTCACCGGATTACTGCCCATTCACGCCGGTAAAGCCGACATTCTAAGCGAGGCGGAAGAAACGTACACCTTAGTTATTCACGAAAGCATGTGGATAAGACTGTGGGTAACCTCATTATCCGATGTGCGCCGATTCTTGATAACCCCGGGCGCATCAAAAACGGTTCGTGCGTTATCCCGGGTTGCCCGCGCTCATCCATGCTTTCGCCATAAGGTTATGCGCACTCCAAACTGTTGAGTAAACGACGTTTTTAGCAGTTGCCCACAGAAAAACCGGATGCTTGTTAACTACTATTACGTATGTATACGACTTCGTGAAGGTAAACCTTAGAGGCGGGTTATCGGTTCGAAAATCTAATTTGGGGATCGCCGGAAGACTGAAATTCGCGAAACGAAAACCGCGAAAAAAAACCCGCGGTTAGCGGGTTTGTACAAAAGGCTCGGGGTTTTACACGCTGTTTTCGAGCCCCTTGACCTTACTTCCTTGCAGATTCCTTTATTCGCGCCACTGCAAACATTGCTGGCGAACGGCTTCATGAAGCGAGCGTTCACGATCGAAAACGCCGCGCAGCCAGGTCGCATCGTTCATATTGCTGCGTGCTATGTCACCGACCTGGCGCAGTGCTTCGTGCGAACCGAGGGCATCGGCGTGAGGCGCGATCACATCGAGCGTCGCAAGAATGTCTTCCGCGATCGTGCGCCGTTCGCCGGTTTGCGGGTCGATACAACTTCCCTCCAGGCCAAACCGGCACGCCTCGAAACGATTGAATGTGTAGACGAGGTAGTCGTCCTCTTTCAGCGTCAAAGGCTTGTCCAGCAGCAGGTAGCGCGCGAGCGTCTGGATATAGCAGGCGATCGCCGCCGCACGATCAACCGATAGCGGCGTGTCCATCACACGCACTTCGATGGTTCCAAAACCCGGCTTCGGGCGGATGTCCCAATAAAAATCCTTCATGCTGTTGACCACGCCGGTGCTGACCATCTTCGAGAAATATTCCTCGAAGCTGTCCCAGGTCAGCGTGAACGGGGCGCGGCCGGACAGCGGAAACGCGAACACGGAGTTCAGGCGCGCGGAGTGAAAACCGGTATCGACACCCTGCACATACGGCGACGATGCCGACAACGCGATGAAATGCGGAATGAAGCGCGACATGGAATGCAGCAGGAAAAGCGCGCTATCCGGATCCGGACAACCGATGTGCACGTGCTGACCGAACACCGTGAACTGCTTCGCGAGATAACCGTAGAGTTCGGAGAGGTACTGGAAACGGGGGGTATCGAAGATCTGACGGTCGCTCCACTGCTGGAAGGCATGCGTGCCACCGCCACACAGTCCGACGTTCAGGTGGTCAGCCGCGGCCACGAGCGTGTCGCGGATCCGGCGCAGGTCGGTCAGAGCCTGTTCATGCGTCGTACAGATGCCCGTGGACAACTCGATCATGCTTTCCGTGATCTCCGGCGTGATGCTGCCGGGAATCTTTTCGTCCTTGACCAGGCGCATCAGGTCGGATGCGGCCTTGGTCAGGTCGTAGTCGTGCGTGTTGACGACCTGGATCTCGAGTTCGACCCCGAAGGTGAACGGCTCCGAATTGATGAAAGGTTCGAGTGACATGGTGCCTCTTGATTGACAAAGCCTGGGTCATCCAGCCATGGATGACGGTTAAAACGACTTGCACCCGGCAACTTATTCGCGCCGCTCGCCGACCGCCGACAAGCTGCGATACACCAGAAACGGCGTGACGATCTGCAACACGACGATCGAACACATCACGATTGCGCGCAGTGTGGGGTCGTAATCGGGATACAGCACGTACATGTCGTCGACGAGAAGATACGCAAGCGCCGACATCGGCGTGAGCGCCACGCCGAGCGCCGCGCCCTGCTTCCAGTTCAGCCCGCTCGGCTTGGCGAAGATCAGCACGCCAGCCAGTTTGCCAATAAACCGCGCCACGATCAGCGCAAGCGCCGCCATACCGCCAAGCGCAATATCGCGCCATTCGAACGCTGTCAGCGTCAATGCGAACAGGATCACGGTAAGCAGCCAGCCCGCCGTGCCAAAGTGCGTTGGCCAGAGTTGCGGCCGCTCGTTCGAGTTCTTCACGATGATCCCGGCTGCCAGCAACGCAAGAATCGTCGAAAGCTTGAACACATGCGCGAGCGCAATGGCGAGCAGCACGAGACCGAACAAGGCAACGAACGAATGTTCGTCGTTGGTGTTGAGCCTTCGGTACAGCAGGTTGCAAGCAAGCGCGAGCGCGAGCGCCAGCACGAGCGAACCGAGCAGCAGATAAAGCGGCTGCACGATGGTCGCAAGCGTGTTGCCGTAAATTTCCTGATGCAGCACGCCGGCCGCGAGTTTTTCCACGACCACCGCATACATGCTGTTGAGCGCGGTCAACGTCAGAAGGCGCTGCGTGACCTGGCCTTCGGCGCGCAGTTCGGTGCGAAGCTGGATCACCATGGCCGGCGACGTAGCCATTGCAATCGCTGCAATTACGACCGAAGGCATGGTCGGCACCTTGCACAGCGTCAGCGCGATCAAAACAAAACCGAATGTCAGCGTGCTCTCGGCAATGCTCGACAAGATCAGATACGGATTGCGACGGATCCAGCGTAAATCGAGCCGGCTGCCGAGTTCGAACAACAGCAAGCCGAGCGCAACGTCGAGCAGCACGCGAGAGAGACCGGCGGAACTGACATCGATAACACCAAAGCCTGCATTTCCCGCAATCAGGCCGATGACGGCATATCCGGTAATCCTCGGCAAGCGCCAGGCGCGCCAGAGCAATTCGCCGCAGAGACCGGCGGCAAGCAGCGCGAGTCCGGCCCAAAAAATGGCGTCGGGTGTAAGCGGCCAGGCAGGTAGGAATGAAAAGGCCGACTTCATTGTGAGGACTTCTCCTTTGCAGCTAGTGCGGATGGGCGGTAAAGAGACGTTTTTTGTTCGCGGCGAACGATGCGTGGCACAGGGTGCACGGCGTTGTCGCATAAAGCCGGTTCGACACGTTGGTCAAGTGGCGCGGCTGCGGAGTTCACAGCGTTTGTGTCTAGTCCGCGCGCTAGCGCGAAATGTAGCTGAAGCGATAAGCCGGCAAGGCGGCCAAACGAAAGAACGGCGATTGTGCCATAGCTCTTGGCCTGACCAAGGCTCGGTCAACAAGTGCTGAAGTAAAGCGGTAACAATGGGTTTTGATGTGTCGCCGCGAGGAAATAACTACCGTAAACCCGCTGGTGCGGGATTAGCGAAACCGGCGTTTTTCGACTTTGAGCATCGCCGATGACGCGTGTTTTAAGGTTTACAAGTTTTGTTTATATATACGTAGTAGTAGTTAACAAGAACGGCGATTTTCTGTGGATAACCTGCTTTTTCTTATTGTTAACAATTAGTTGTGGAACGCATAAGCACGGGGCGAATGTGTGCGCGCCAGATAGCGAACTCCGAACAACTTTGGCGTGTTTCGGCGCGCAAACGAGTTGTCCCGTTTACGCCCACAGCGAGTGCACAGCTCATCAGCCGGCAATCTGCCAACTTATCCACAGGTTGCAGTGGAAAAGATTTTTACCGTGTCACATGAATTCGCGTTGCCGCAATGCCCGCAGGAAAAAGCGCGCAGGATCGACCGCTTCGGCGAGTTCGCGCTCAATAGGCCACGGTTCGCCTTCCAGTTGGGCCGCGATGAGTTCGGCCGCTAGCGCAGCCCAGATCAGGCCACGCGACCCGAAAGCAAACGCGCCATATAAGCCGGGCGTGCGCGGCAGATCGAGCGGCCATGCACCGGCAAGGCGGGCGGCATCGGCGCGGGCGGCGGTTTCGTCGGCGAAGGAACCGATCATTGGCATGCGGTCGCTCGTCACGCACCGGAACGCGACCCGGCCTTTCAGCGTGGCCGGATCGGGCGCGAACGTGCTCAATGCCGGCAGCATCCTGGTTACGCGCTCCAGATTTTCATCATGGCCCGATGGCTCGATAAGCGGATTGGTGTCGTCGATATCATAGGTTGCGCCGGTCAGGGTCTTGTGGTCATCGAGCGGCACGGCATAGCCATCGCCAACAAGGGGAACGCGCAGGCCGTCGAGCGGACTCGCGTCCAGCAGCGTGAGCTGCCCACGGACGCCGCGCGTCGGCTGGCCGTGCAGGCCAGCGATGCGTTGCGCATCGTAGGCATTCGCCAGGATTACGACCGGCGCTTGGGCGATGGCACGGCCGGTCGTATCGAAGGCCGTCCATACACCATTTTTGCGTTCTATTCGTTCGACTTGCGTGTTGAAGCGCGATGCAAGCCGATCGCCTGCCGCAGCGCATTGCGCCGCGCAAACGGCCGCTGGCGAGATAAAGCCGCCATGAGGAAAAAACCATCCCGCGCGCGATACCGGCTGGCCAGCGAGGCGCGCGGCTTCGGTTTCATCGGCTGCGCTCACATAGACGCCTGGCAAGCCAAAGCGTGTAATCGCCGACGCGATAGCGCGTGCGTCCTCCGCTGAATCCGCGATCTGCAACAGGCCGTTGCGGCTGCGCCCGAGATCGTGGCCGTGTTGCTCAAGCACGGACCATCGGTTGCGCGCGTAGAGAAATCCGGCGCGCGTGAGCCGCGCGGCGATGCTGTCGTCGCGCCAGACGACCGGATGGAACACGCCTGCGGGATTGCCGGACGCTTCGCGGGCAGGGCGTTCGTGGCGGTCGATTAACGTGATCCGCCATCCTCGCGACGCAAGCCGCTCAGTGATCGCACAACCGCCAAGTCCGGCGCCGATGACGATCGCATGGCGGGTGCTTTCTTCTAACGCACACGGCGATGCAACGGGCGGTTCATGGCGACGCACACGCCAGCGCGGCGCGAATCGCGCGCTCACACGGTGGGAATTCGCGGCGGATTCGTCGATGGCAAAACCCGCATCATTCAATGCTCTCGGCAATAGTGGGTGCGCCTCGGCGCAAAGGGTGGCCGAGTCGCCAGCAATGCGCGCGAGCGCTTTGGCTATGAACGGCAAGTTCTCCCCGAACGTGCCGCTACGCAAATAAAACGAATCCGCGCGCATCCAGAGTTTGTGCAGCATGCTTGGCGCGTCGCCAGCGGCGATGGTCAACACAACACGTCCGTTTTCAAATTCCAGCCTGTGAAGACCTGGAACCGGCATTGGCCATGCATCGACCAGAAGTTGCCGCAACGCTGATTTATCGGCCGGAATATCGGGCGCTTTCATCGCTCCGGGCGTCATGACAGCTACGACATGCAGACGCTCGCAGCGCTGTGGATCGTCTCGCCACGCGCTCCATGTATCGATAAACCGCCCGGCATCGAATTGTGTTTGCAAAACAGTGAAAACCCGACGTCCAGCCCAGCGTGAACGGTCAGCGAGAAGAGACGTGTTGCCTGAAAAATCGTTCATGCAAGGTCAAAACCCAATTAATGAGATAGCGCGCAAGACGACGTGTGTCGCGTGCGGCGGGAAGGTGCGCTTGGCACCCAGAAAGCCAATAGGGGCAAGGCTTTGGGCACGATACGCCCTGGCTTTTGAGCAACCGTTGGCAAAAACCAACGACGCGTTGCGTGCACCGTGCGAAGCGATTGCCCGTGCGCGCAATTTGGAAATAAAGGGTTTTTCCCCTGCCAGATCACGCGTAAATCTTCGAAACCCTTGTCCTGATTGGGTTTGCGCTGCGTTATGATAACAACCGCCGAGTAGGGAGGTGGCCCGGCTGCCGGAAGCTTGAGGGTTTGCCGGAATAGGGGGCCAGGGGGCTGGACCCGCGCCAGTGCTCGACTGCAAGGCCCGCGCACGTATAATCGGCGCGTTCGCGCTGTTCGTGTCAACCTAAACTGATAAAGGAACCTTAATGAATAAACAGGAACTGATCGACGCCGTGGCCGCTCAGACCGGCGCCAGCAAGGCTCAAACCGGCGAAACGCTGGACACGTTGCTCGAAGTGGTCAAGAAGGCTGTCTCGAAGGGCGACGCCGTGCAATTGATTGGCTTCGGCAGCTTCGGCTCGGGCAAGCGCGCAGCGCGCACCGGCCGTAATCCGAAGACCGGCGAATCCATCAAGATTCCGGCAGCCAAGACCGTCAAGTTCACGGCTGGCAAGGCATTCAAGGACGCAGTGAACAAACGGTAACTCATAACCGATTGTCAGCGCTGGACTGTAGATTCAGCGCACGTAACCCGCCATTGGCAACAAGCCTCGGCGGGTTTTTTTTGGGGTTCGGCGTGCTGCGCGAAGTCGCCAATTACGCGCCGAGTGCGTCAGTGATCATGTCCGTGCGCGCCGCAGTCGCATTCGTCGCCGTGATCGTGACCATGCTCATGATCTTCGTGATCGTCTATTTCCCACGATGGAAACGGATCGCCGAAAGACGCCCATGCTTGAGCGCCTAGCGACCATTCTTCATCGGTGAGGAGGCACGCATCGAACGCGCTGCGCCAATGCGCTTCGTCAAGCGCCGTGCCGATTATCGCCAGTTCCTGCCGGCGATCCCCAATGCTCGTGTCGTCCGCGTCGCCGAACCAGTCCGCCGCAATCTCCGCCTCCAGCTCGGCGTCGCCCGTCGGCCATTCATTGCGATCCTGGGCTGCCCACCATACGCCCGCCGGCCCGTGCCGCAGCGCGCCACCGGCTTGTGAAAGCGATCCACCAATATCACTGCGCGTAGCAAGCCAGAAAAAACCCTTGGACCGCAATACGCCAGTCCATTCCTGATGCAGAAGCGACCAGAGCCGCTCAGGATGAAACGGCCGCCGCGCCCGATACACAAAGCCGCCAATGCCCGACTCGTTCGCCGCAATGAGCGTTGCACCGGGTTCGGCGTTGAGCATGGCAAGCCAGCCTGGCGCGCTCGATGTTGCATCGAAGTCGAAACGATCAGTATTCACAACCTCTTTTGATGGCACGACGCCGAACTGCGTACCGATGATTTCAGCGCGCGGGTTGAGCGCGTGCAGGATGTCGCGAAGCTTCGCGAGCGCGGTTTTATCGATGAGATCGGTCTTGTTGATCACGATCACATCGCAGAACTCGACCTGCGCGACCAGCGTTTCCACGACCGTGCGCTCGCCTTCTTCGTCGTGGCCGAGCATGGCTGTCGACGCGTAATCGCGCGGGAAATTTTGCGCGTCGATCACGGTCACGACGGTGTCCAGTTGAGCAATGTCGTCATCGAAGACGAGATTTTCCGCGACGCTCTGCGGATCGTCGTGACCCCGCGCTTCCACCACGATGGCATCCACATTGCCCCGCGCCGCGAGCCGTGCAATCTCGTTGGAAACGTGGTCCGTTTCGCCCGATACCAGCGCGATGCGCGGACCGGCGTGATCGGCATGGCTGCCGCCAAGGAGGTGGTTCACGAGCGTGGTTTTGCCCGCGCCTGGCAAACCGGCAAGTACGGTGACTGGCAATGGCTGATTCATCGCGTTGGCTTGGAAAGGCGCGAATTCGCGCGCGCGGCCGCAAAATGAGCGGGGCGCTTTCAAGAAAAATCGCTCGTTTAAGTGGCGAGCCGGAACGCGGAATTGTGCATCAAACCCGGCTGGAACGCCGCGCCATGCGATGAAAAACGCTTGAACAAGATTGGAAATTCAGGAGAGTCAACGCGAAGCCGTCAACAGTTTCCACTTCCCGAGGATGGCGATGATCTGCTTTGAATACTGATCGCGCAACGAAGGCGTTTCCGAGTGGTAAGCGCCGACTGCTTGCCACGTGTTGCCATACTTGTTCATTTTCTGGCGCAAATGCCAGGCTGCTACGTACACTGACTTGCAGGGTTCCATCAGCGTGGTGGTGGAGATGCCGTATTGCGCAAGCTGGCCCAGATGGATCGAGTTGATCTGCATGAGACCGTAGTCAATCGAACCGTTCGCATTCTTGTTCATGGCGCCGGGCTGGTTGTGTGACTCTTGCCATGCAATCGCCCGCAATATCAACGGGTTCACTTTCTGATATTTGGCCGCTTCGTCGAAGCAGTCGGCGTGCGCCGGCGCAGCCATAAGCAGGCCACCAAATCCAAGCGCAAGAAATTGCAACACTAGTTTCATCATCTGTAGGTCCACTTGATCAACGGCGCGCCTGACGCCCACACGCTGTTTTCCTTTCGCGAGGCTCCGGACGTAAAAGGTCCATGTGCCCGGCGAAGCGGGTAAGACTGCGTAACACGTGGTAAGGCATTGAAAACACGGGAAAACCCACCCGAACAGAGCGCATCCGGAACGTCAATCCGCCCGTATCATACCGGCAGACTATTTCGTTTTAAATTCGGCCATCCGACATACGCCAGCTATCCTGCGCCAACCGGCAGCAAATTTTTTGCAAGCAAAGGTTTCGTGTGATCTTTCCTTTATAAGCCGGTCCGATGTGGATACGTCGCCTGTACGAGAGAAGCCGCAAAAATATGACAATTCCGGGATGCCTTGCTGGGAAACGGATACCTAGTAGGCATCAAAAATCATGGAGAAAAATTTACCTTTCTAAAATGGAATTAATTGAATCTTCAGGTGTTTTTGAAAATTGTGCGTCGTCAGCCAATTGATAGTAGTTTTGTGACAAAACGGACATCAAAAGCTGCTATGGTTCACGTTTTTGGGATATGGCATTGCCCGGGCATCGGCCCTGGAAACGTTGGCAGCGGACTATCGGGCGGTAAAAGTGTCGAATTGGCACTTAATTCGATGTGTCGGGTGCGGCGTTATCAGCAGGTCTAGACATCACACTCCATGAGAAGAAAACGTATGGCATTGCGTCGCGCGGCGACGGCTTTGCTGGTGGCTGGTCTTGTCACCACGCAACTCGCGCACGCACAAGTGACACTGAATTTCGTCAATGCGGACATCGATCAGGTTGCAAAGGCGATCGGTGCCGCGACGGGAAAAACAATCATCGTCGACCCCCGGGTCAAAGGGCAGTTGAATCTGGTATCGGAAAATCCGGTGCCGGAAGATCAGGCCTTGAAGACGCTGCAGTCAGCATTGCGGATGCAGGGCTTCGCGCTCGTACAGGATCACGGAGTGCTGAAGGTCGTGCCCGAAGCCGACGCAAAGCTGCAGGGCGTACCCACTTATGTTGGCAACGCGCCGACCGCGAGGGGCGACCAGGTCATCACGCAGGTTTTCGATCTGCACAACGAGTCGGCCAACAACCTGTTGCCGGTGTTGCGGCCGCTCATCTCGCCGAACAATACGATTGCGGCCTATCCGGCGAACAACACGCTGGTCGTGACCGATTACGCCGACAATGTGCGGCGCATTGGCAGCATCATCGCGGGAATCGATACAGCGGCGGGACGTCAGGTCGACGTCGTCGCGCTGAAGAACGCGAATGCGCTCGATGTGGCCGAACAGATGAGCAAGCTGCTCGATCCAGGATCGATCGGCAGCACCGACGCCACGCTGAAAGTCACCGTCACGGCAGATTCGCGCACCAACTCGTTGTTGCTGCGCGCATCCAGCAGTTCGCGGCTGGCAGCGGCGAAGCAGCTTGCGCACAAGCTCGACTCCGCGACCACGCAGCCCGGCAACATGCACGTTGTCTCGCTGCGCAACGCGGACGCCACGCGTCTTGCCAAGACCTTGCGCGCGATGATGGGCAAGGGCGGCGACAGTTCGTCCTCGTCTTCGTCCGGATCGGGGTCGTCGGGTGGTTCAGGCTCGTTCGGGCAGAGCGGCCTTGGTTCCAATTCGTCGACGGGAACGAACGGCTTGCCGCCATTGCCGGGTGGTCTGGGCGGCAGCAGTTCGTCATCGAGCAGCAACCCGATGGGCGGCGGTGGCCAGAGCAACGACAAGAGTTTCAGCAATAACAACAACGACAGCAGCGGCGGCAACGACCAGCCCGGCAACGGCATGATCCAGGCCGATACGTCAACCAACTCGCTGATCATCACGGCGTCGGACCCGGTGTATCGCAACTTGCGCACCGTTATCGATCAACTCGATGCACGCCGGCCGCAGGTTTATATCGAAGCGCTGATTGTTGAACTGTCCGCCACGACGGGCGCGAATCTCGGCATTCAGTGGCAAGGCGCGCTGTTGTCGAGCGGTGGCAACAACGCCATTTACGGCGGCTCGAACTTCGGCACGGGCAGCAGCAACATTGTCGACCTGACAGCCGCCGGGTACGCGGTGGGCAGTAACCCGTCCTCGCTTGCCGGGCAGACGGGATTGCTCGCGCAGGGCTTGAACATCGGCTTGCTGCATAAGTTCGGCAACTTCTTCGGACTTGGCGGTTTGCTGCAGGCGCTGTCGACGTCAGCGGACGCCAACATTCTTTCAACGCCTAACCTCATTACGCTCGACAACGAGGAAGCGAAGATCGTGGTCGGCCAGAACGTTCCGGTGGTGACCGGTTCGTACGCCACGCCGACGGCGAATACCGGTACGTCGGTGTCCGCGTTCAACACGTTTGACCGCCGCGACGTGGGCGTGACGCTGCACGTGAAGCCGCAGATCACGCAGGACGGCATTCTGAAGCTTCAGCTTTACCAGGAAGATTCAAGCGTCGATACCACCACGACCAACAATCCTGGCGGCGTGACTATCAACACGCGTTCCATCCAGTCGACCATTCTTGCCGACGATGGCGAAATTGTCGTACTGGGCGGATTGATGCAAGATCAGTACAACACGAGCAACAGCAAGGTGCCGCTGCTTGGCGACATTCCGTGGATTGGACAATTGTTTCGCAGCGAGCAGAAGACCCGGACGAAGACTAACCTGATGGTGTTCCTGCGTCCGGTCATCGTGCGCGATCAGGCCACCAGTTCGCAGATCTCGAACGATCGCTACGAATACCTGCGCCAGCAACAGTACAACTCGATCTCCGATAACCGGATCGAAAAAGATCGCGACGTTCCGGTGCTTCCGCCGCCGCCGATTGGCCCGAGCCAGGGTGGCGTGGCGTCGCAGAACTTGTTCGATTGGAACAATATGACACGCTCGCCGTCGCAAGGCGGCAGTACGACCCTGCCGCAGGCCAGGCCGCCAAGGGGCCAGCAACAGTCGCTGGAGCAACAAGATCAATATCAAGGGCAGCAGCAATACCAGCAGGCGCAACCGCCGGGCCAGCAGCAGCCGTATCAGCCGCAACCGCAGCCGCAGCAGCCCGCGAATGTGAACAACTACGCCGTGCCGAACAACAACCCGGCGCCGGGCGTGCCGCTCAATGGCGATGCAGGAGCCAAGCCGTGAGTACGTTGAACCTGTCCGCAGCAGCACATGTCGCCACGAGTATTCCGTCGCCGCTCGCGGCACGGCTGATCCCGTACGCGTTCGCGCGCACGGGGCAGATTCTCGTCGCGCATCAGCACGCGGACAGCATTGAAGTGTGGATCAGCGACAAAACCAGCGACGCCGCACTCGCCGAAGTCGCCCGCAACTTCGGCGCGCTGTCTATTGTGCGTTTGCCGGTGGACGAGCTTTCCGCGGCGATCAATTCCGCCTACTCGCGCAACGACGGCAGCGCGGCGCAGGTGGTGGGCGAAGTGGAAGGCGAAGTCGATTTGTCGCGCCTGATGCAGGACATTCCCGAGATCGAGGATTTGCTCGAGTCGGAGGACGACGCGCCGATCATTCGCATGATCAATGCGTTGCTGACGCAGGCGGCGCGCGAGCAGGCATCGGATATTCATATTGAACCGTTCGAGACGTCTTCCGTCGTGCGTTTTCGTGTCGATGGCACCTTGCGCGACGTCGTGCGCCCGAAGAAGGCGCTGCATGGCGCGCTGATCTCGCGGATCAAGATCATGGCGCAGCTCGATATCGCCGAAAAACGGCTTCCGCAAGACGGGCGGATCACGCTGCGCGTCGGCGGCCGGCCGGTGGACGTGCGTGTTTCCACATTGCCGACCGGTCACGGCGAACGCGCGGTGCTGCGTCTGCTGGAAAAAGACGCGCAACGCCTGAACCTCGAAACGCTCGGCATGGCGCGCGACACGCTGGTTCATTTCGACAAGCTGATCGGCCGCCCGCACGGCATCGTGCTCGTGACGGGTCCGACGGGTTCCGGCAAGACGACCACGCTGTATGCCGCCATGTCGCGCCTCGAAACGGCGACCACCAACATCATGACGGTGGAAGATCCTATCGAATACGATCTGGGCGGGATTGGCCAGACGCAGGTGAACGAGCGCATTGGCATGACTTTCGCGCGCGCGTTGCGATCCATTCTGCGGCAGGATCCTGACATCATCATGATCGGGGAAATCCGCGATCTGGAAACGGCGCAGATTGCGGTGCAGGCGTCGCTGACGGGTCACCTCGTGCTCGCCACGCTGCACACGAACGACGCGGCCTCGGCGGTGACACGTCTGACCGACATGGGCGTGGAGCCGTATTTGCTGGCTTCGTCGCTGCTTGGCGTGTTGGCGCAGCGGCTCGTGCGCCAGTTGTGTCCGGTGTGCAAGGAACAGCGCACGGAAAATGGCCACATGCATTGGCACGCGGTCGGATGCGATAAATGCGGCAACTCCGGCTATGCAGGACGGCGCGGCGTGTACGAACTTTTGCTGCTAGACGACCCGATCCGCGCGTTGATTCACCGCAATGCATCGGATGCCGAAATTTTGACGGCTGGCCGCGAACAGGGCATGCGCACGCTGCGTGAAGACGCGAACCGGTGGCTGGCGACTGGCGCGACTTCGCTTGAAGAAGTGCTGCGCGTGACGGGCGGAGACTAAACATCCATGCCGGCGTTTCGTTTCGAAGCAATCGATCAGGCGGGCAAGTCGCAAACAGGCGTGCTCGATGCCGACAGCGCCCGCTCCGCGCGCAGCCAGTTGCGTACGCAAGGGCTCACGCCGCTTGTCGTGGAGGCAGCCGGGTCTCGTACGCGTGGCGAGCGCAAACAGCGTTTGTCGCTGGGGAAACGTTTGTCGCAGCGCGAGCAGGCCATCCTCACGCGCCAGCTTGCGAGCTTGTTGATTGCGGGATTGCCGCTCGGCGAAACCCTGTCGGTCCTGACCGAGCAATCCGAGCGTGATTACATTCGCGAACTAATGGCCGCGATACGCGCCGAAGTGCTTGGCGGCCATTCGTTTGCCAGCGCGCTTGCTGAGCATCCGCGCGATTTCCCGGAGATTTATCGGGCGCTGGTGGCCGCTGGCGAACATACGGGCAAGCTTGGGCTCGTGTTGTCGCGGCTTGCGGATTACATTGAACAGCGTAATGCGCTCAAGCAGAAGATCGTGCTTGCGTTCACGTATCCGGCCATCGTCACGTTGATCGCATTTGGCATTGTCACGTTCTTGCTGAGCTACGTGGTGCCGCAGGTGGTGAACGTCTTTGCCAGCACCAAGCAGTCGCTGCCGTTCCTCACCATCGCGATGATGGCGCTTTCCGGTTTCGTCCGGAATTACTGGTGGGCCATGCTGATCGGCGTGATTGTAATCAGCTGGTTCATCAAGACATTGCTTGCGCGGCCTGGGCCGCGCATGGCGTTCGACCGCTGGCTCTTGACTGCGCCGCTGCTCGGCAAACTGGTTCGCGGATACAACACCGTGCGTTTTGCCAGCACATTGGCAATCCTGACGGCGGCCGGCGTGCCTATCCTGCGCGCGCTGCAAGCCGCTGGCGAAACGCTGAGCAATCGCGCGATGAGCGAAAACGTACAAGACGCGATTATTCGCGTGCGCGAAGGCACGTCGCTGTCGCGCGCGCTCGGCAACACGAAGACGTTTCCGCCGGTGCTGGTCCATCTGATCCGTTCCGGCGAAGCGACCGGCGACGTCACCACCATGCTCGACCGCGCATCCGAAGGCGAAGCGCGCGAACTCGAACGCCGCACGATGTTCCTGACAAGCCTGCTCGAACCGCTCCTGATCCTCGCGATGGGCGGCGTCGTGCTCGTGATCGTGCTCGCAGTGATGTTGCCGATCATCGAATTGAACAATCTGGTGCAGTGAAGAAGCCGACCTTATGAACGCCCTCCAAACCCGTCTTCTCACGCTCGCCGCGCTGGCCGTTTTCTGCGCGACGCTGACCTGGTGGATCGTCACGCTGACATCGCATCAGAGCGCGCCGTTGCCCGCAGCAGCGGCGGGGCGCGCGCCTTCCACGGAACTCGCGGCCACGCTGTTTGGCGGCCAGTTGAAGCGTCAGGAGAACCAGGACGTGCATCTGTTCGGCATTCTGGCCTTGCAGCACGGCGCGGCGGCGATTGTCAGCTACGGCGGCGAACCGGCGCGCGCGATTTCGCTCGGCGGTCCTTTGACGCAAGGCGTGACGATCAAGGAAGTGCGCAAGCGCTCGATCATCATCGACAGAAAAGGCGCGCTTTCTGAAGTGTTCCTGCCGCCAAATGCGCCGGGACCGACAATTTATGTGCGCTGAGGCAGCGCGAGATCAAAGGGATCGAACGAGGCGGGCGCGCGAGGCGAAATCACCTTACGCCGCACCTATAGAATGCTTTCCTGTCCACAACAACCAGGCGTTGCCTGCGGACAGAGAGTGAAAAAATCATGGCGCGGCGATCTGACGCGCGCCGTGAACGACATCAAAATTGGAAAGGAAGATCAAGTCATGCAAATGTTGATGAAGCGCCGCGACGCACTCCAGACGGCGCAAGGCACACAGCAAAAACGCCGTCAGCGCGGTTTCACGCTGATCGAAATCATGGTGGTGATCGCCATTCTCGGCATTCTCGCGGCGCTGATCGTGCCGAAGATCATGAGCCGTCCGGACGAAGCGCGGCGCGTGGCGGCGAAGCAGGACATAGGCACGATCATGCAGGCGATGAAGTTGTATCGGCTGGATAACGGCCGTTATCCGACGCAGGAGCAGGGTCTGCGCGCGCTGATCGAAAAGCCGACCAACGATCCGATTCCGAACAACTGGAAGGACGGCGGTTATCTCGAACGCCTGCCGAACGACCCGTGGGGCGCGCAGTATCAATATCTGAACCCGGGCGTGCATGGAGAAGTGGACGTGTTCAGCTATGGCGCGGACAACAAGCCGGGCGGCGAGGGCAATGATGCCGATGTCGGCTCGTGGCAATAAGCATTTTTTATAGAAGTAACCGACGTGAACCAGCAGCACGAGCCGGATCGTTCAGCCTTTAAGCCGCAGCGCGCGGCGAAGGCACGGCCGCAAGCTGGCTTCACGTTGCTGGAAATGCTGGTGGTGTTGGTGATTGCGGGGTTGCTCGTGTCGCTTGCTTCGCTGCAACTCACGCGCAATCCGCGCACGGATCTGAACGAGGAAGCGCAGCGGCTCGCGCTGCTGTTCGAATCGGCGGGGGACGAGGCTCAAGTGCGCGCCCGGCCTATTGCGTGGCAGCCGCTTGACGGCGGTTTTCGTTTCGATGTCCGTACCGAAGACGGCTGGCGTCCGCTGCGTGACGACTTGCTGCGCCCGCGCCGCTGGGAAGGCGGCGTGACCGGCGTGACGATTCAGTACCTGGGCTCGGATCAGGAAGCGGGACGTCTGGTGTTCGGCACGGAAGCGATCGATACCCCCATGGAAGTGACGATTGTTTCTGCCGTGGGACGGGCGACGATTGTGGGTACGGGCAACGGCCGGTATCGGGTGCGCTGATGGCGAAGCTTCCATCACTCAAGCACGCACGCGGTTTCACCATGATCGAAGTGCTCGTCGCGCTGGCGATCATTGCGGTGGCGCTGGCGGCGTCGCTTCGGGCCGTGGGATCGCTTGCGACCGGCGAGGCGGACTTGCATAACCGGTTGCTCGCCGGATGGAGCGCGGACAATGAACTCGCGCAGTTGCGGCTCACGCATTCGTGGCCCGAAATCGGCGCGCGGACATTCGATTGCTCGCAGGGAAACCTGAGGCTGACATGCACGGATCGCGTGACATCTACGCCAAATCCGATTTTCAGGAAAGTGGAAGTGTCCGTCACCTCGCCCGGCCGGCCCGGCAATCTCGCGCAAATGGTCATGGTGGTGGCGAATGAAACGAACCGGTCGCTCTGAGCGGCGCCTTCGCCGCTCACGTGGCGAGCGTGGCTTCACGCTGATCGAGATGCTGGTCGCGATAGCGATTTTGGCGGTGATCGCGGTGCTGTCGTGGCGCGGTCTCGACCAGATCATGCGCGGACGCACGACGATCACGAACGCGATGGAAGACGAGCGCGTGGTGCAGCAATTGTTCGACCAGATGCGCATCGATGCCCGCCAGGCCGCAACGGACGACGAAGCCGGCCAGGCGGCGGTCGCGATTGGCGGAAATTCGCTGCAGATCGTGCGCGGCGTGTATGCGGCGGGCGCGGCGCCGCGCTTGCAGGTGATCCGATACCGGCTGAGCAATGGCGTGGTCGTGAGGTTTGCATCGCCGCCGTTGGGAAACATTGGCGAAGTGCGGCGGGCGCTATCCGCTGGAGACGGCGCGGACGGCTGGTCCACGATTCCGTTGATGGCCGGCGTCACGACCTTCGCCACGCGCGCCTACGTGCCCAAAACAGGCTGGACGATGAGGATGGCGGACGTGACCTCGCAGATCACGCAAAACGACAACAACCTGAAAGTGCCGCAACTCGGCAACGCGCCGTTGCCGCGTGCCGTGACAGGCATCCAGATTGCGGTCGGCGCGCACGGTCTCGCCGCGCCGATCACGCGCGTTTTCCTGATCGGAGAATGACCATGGCGCGGGCTGCATCGAAACCGGCAGAAAGGCGTGAAAAAGGCGTCGCGATCATCAGCGCGCTGCTGGTGGTGGCGTTGTCGGCGATTATCGTGTCCGGGTTGCTGTGGCGGCAGGAAGTGCAGATCAGGCGTATCGAGAACCAGAGGCTGCTCGCGCAGGCGCAATGGATCTCGCGCAGCGCGCTCGACTGGACGCGCCTGATCCTGCGCTCGGAAGCCGATACCGCGCCGAACGTCACGTATCTCGGCGGCGTGTGGGGCGTGCCGATCGCGAAGACGCGCCTGTCGGATTTTCTCGGGCAGATTGGCGAGGTGCGGGCGCAGCAAGGGGCGTCGACGTATCTGTCGGGATCGATTGAAGACGCGCAGGCCAAGTTCAACCTGCGCAATCTGGTTTCCACGCCAACGCCGGGCCTGCTGACCATCAACGTGGACGAGATCCAGTCGTTTCAGCGCTTGCTGACGTTGCTCGGACTCAACGGGTCGCTGGCGAAAACCGTGGCGCTGCAGTTGCGCGCGGGGCTGGCGCAATCGGCGACGCGGTTCCAGACGCAAAGCACGATAGGGACGGCGAACAACACGCAGCAGTCGGTGCTTCAGGGTTTGGCGCAAGGCGGCGGGACCGGCGGCGGCAATTTCACCGACGACCCCGGTCTTTCGGACGCCGACAGCAACGCGCCCGTTGCGCCGCTGCAGATGATCAACGTGGAGTCGTTGCTCGACGTTCCGGGATTTTCGCCGGAAATCGTCGACAAATTGCGGCCTTTCGTGACGGTCCTGCCGACCACGACGTCGGTGAACATGAACACCGCGACTGCGGAAGTGGTCGCGGCCACGGTGCCGGGCATGTCGCTCTC
Organism: Caballeronia sordidicola; assembly: GCF_001544455.2. Taxonomy (GTDB): domain Bacteria; phylum Pseudomonadota; class Gammaproteobacteria; order Burkholderiales; family Burkholderiaceae; genus Caballeronia; species Caballeronia sordidicola. The sequence continues at coordinate 494,868 of NZ_FCOC02000002.1, read as the reverse complement.
GCAGGCGCAGGCGTTTGTTGCGCGGCGCGAGACCGTGTTTTTCCACGATGTCGGCAACGTGCAACTCGCGCTGACCGGCGCGGGCGTGAAGACGGATGGCATCGATATGAACCAGATGGATGTGACGACGAAATACTTTCTGATCCACGGCCGCGTGGAGCACGAGCGCGCCGAAGTGGAGCGGACCACGTTGCTGTATCGCGATCCGGCGACGCACACCACGCGTATTGTTTATGTGCGCGACCAGCTTTGATGCGAAGTACAGTGAATGATCACCATGAATAAGCTTCAAGCACGACATTCGAACACCCGAAGAGAAGAGAGCGGCCTTTGAGCACATTGATCGTCCTACTGCCGCCGCGCGATCCGGCGGTGCGCTCCGAAGAATGGCATTTGCCGGAGCTGCCGTTTTTGCTGCTGGACAAGCGCAACGTCACGCAACGCACCGGCCGCGCCGCGCTCGGGCTCCTGCCGCGCGCGAGCGCGACAGTGCTGATCGTCGCCGCGCGCGATTTGCTGCTGACCGCCGCGCCGCTGCCGCCATTGAAAGGGCCGCGTTTGCGCCAGGCTTTGCCGAACGTGGTCGAGGATCAACTGATCCAGGACCCGCATACGTGCCATATCGCTGTTGATCCGGTTGCGCTTGCAAGCGGTGCGCGCGTGATGGCGGTGATCGATCGCGGCTGGTTCCGGTTCCTGATGGAAGCGTTCGCGAATAGCGGGCATCGGAATGTGAAGGCCGTGCCGGCAATGCGTTGCCTGCCGCTGCAAGAAAGTGGTGCCGACGTGCCCAATCCGTTCGTCGCGGGCGTGCTGGGCGAGGTGGTTCCAACCGCGCCCGCATTGCTTGTCGGCGAAGCGATGGCGCCGCCGCCAAACGCCGTGCCGCGCGTCGAGATCGCGATTGCGCGCGGTGAGCACGCGGCGCTCGGCGAAGGTCTCGCGATTCCCGCCGATGCCGCCACGGCCACGCTTGGCGCGCTTGCCGGCGCGCAGCCCATGACGCTCTACACGCTGCGCGATGTGCCCGGCGCGGAACCTCGGCTTTCATCGGTTTCGGGACGGGCCGGCATTCCCGGCGCAGAACCGCTGCCGTTCGAAGTCCTCGCGCGCAACGCGCTCGCGAACCGCTTCGACCTGTGCCAGTTCGAATTCGCCGCCCAACCGTGGCGGCTCGACCGCGCGACCATGCGGCGCCTGAAAGTGCCGGTGGCGCTGCTCGCGGGGGCGCTGATCGTGTCGATGATCGGGATCAACATCCAGTGGATCCAGCTCAGCCGGCAACGCGACGCGATCAACGCGCAGATGACCGAACTGCTGCTCAATACATTTCCGAAAACCACGGTCGTGCTCGACGCACCCGACCAGATGGCGCGCCAACTCGACCGTCTGCGGCTTGCATCGGGACAATTGTCGCCCACGGATTTCCTGTCGATCGCCGACGCCTTCGCCCGCGCGCTCGGACCGATTCCGGTGAACGGCATCGCGGCGCTGGATTATCGCGACAGGAAACTCGACGTGACCTTCAAGCCGGAAACCAAGGTCGACCCCGGCCTGCAAAGGCGTCTGATCGCGAACGGACTGACGGGCAGCATCGACAGCAACACGGGCAAATGGTCAGTCAGGAGCGGCCAATGAAACAGGCAATCACCGATACCGGCATGGAGTTCTGGTCCGCCCGGACCCAGCGCGAAAAGACCATCCTGATGTGGGGCGGCGCGGCTTTGGCCATCGTCATTGTGTATCTGGTGCTGTGGGCGCCGGCTTACGAAGGCCGTGCGCGTTTGCGCGAATCGCTGCCGCGCATGCAGGCGCAGCTTGCGCAGATGACGGCGCAAGCCAACGAAGCGCGTTCGCTGGTGGGCAGCGCGCAAGGCGTCACGCCGACCGGCGGCGCGCTGCGCGACGCGTTGACGAAGTCGCTCGCCGACAACAACATGCCCGCGACACAGGTTCAGGTGGTCGGCGCGGCCGTGCAGTTTCAGTTGAAGAACGTATCGTTTCCGGAATGGACGGTCTGGCTCGACGACGTCCGCAAGCAATACAAGGTGCAGGTCAACGAAGCGCATATCACGGCGCAAAAACCGGATGGTCAGGTGGATCTGACGGCGTCGCTGCAACCGGCACAGCCGCAATGAACTACGGAACGCGGCGGCTCCTGGCCGCCTGGCCATGGTTCGCGGTGGCTTTTGCATCGGTCGCCGTGACGTTGTTCGTCATGTTGCCCGCCGCGTGGATCGTGCCGCAGTTCGGCAAGAACACGGGTGGTCACGTCAATCTCGTCGATCCAGCCGGTTCGCTCTGGAAAGGCTCGGCCACGCTGATGCTCGCAACCGGCGGCGGCGGTGAGGGCGCGACCTTGCTGCCGGGACGCATTGAATGGCGCACGGCGTTCTGGCCGTTATTTACCGGGCACGTGCGCATGCAGATGTTCCAGACCGACGCCATGCCGGACCCGGTTCTTGTGGATGCAAGCTCGAAAAGCTCGACGCTTTCATCTGGTTCCATCGCGGTGCCGGCGAGTTTGCTGAGCGGACTTGGGGCGCCTTTTAACACACTCGATCCGGACGGCAACGTGCGTCTGACGTGGACCGACTGGCGCATTCTGGGAGGCAGCACGTACGGTCAGGTGATCGTGACGCTGGATGACATGTCGTCGCGCGTGTCGCGCGTGAAGCCGCTCGGGTCGTATCGCGTGGTGTTTCAGGCGGAAGGTCAGGCGGGCACGATCAACCTGACGACCACGCGCGGGCCGTTGATGCTGTCGGGCCAAGGAACCGTATCGCAGGGTTCGAGCACGTTCAGCGGCGTGGCGACGTCGGCGCCCGAAGCGCGTGAGAATCTGGCTGGATTGCTGAACCTGCTTGGCCGGCATACCGGACCGGATTCCGTCGAGTTGACTTTGAACCGGTAAGCCGCCGCGTTTATTGCCCGGGCGTGCTGGCGTTCGTGGCCAGCACCGGACCCGATTTCAGCGCCGCACTCGAATCTTGCGGCGAACTGGCCGGCGCAGCGGGCGCTGCCGCGCTGCCGGTTTCTTCGTTCATCTGAGCGGTTTCCCATCCGCCGCCGAGCGCCTTGATCAGTCCCACCGACGACACCATCCGCTGTCCCGCAATACTCGCCAGCTTCTGCTGGGCGGTGAACGCCGTGGTCTGTGCGGTGAGCACGTTGATGAACCCGACCGTGCCCGACTTGTACTGGTTGTTCACAATGTCCAGCGCCTGCTGCGCCGACGCGACCGCCTGCTGCTGAACCACGATCTCGTTGGCGAGAATACGAATCGACGCGAGATTGTCCTCGACGTCCTGAAACGCCGTCAGCACCGTTTGCCGATAGGTCGCCACCGACTGGTCATACGCGGCGCGCGCCGCTTCCGTGCGCGCGGCCCGCAAACCGCCATCGAAGAGCGTGGCCGCAATGGACGGTCCGAGCGTCCAGAATTGCGATGGCGCGCGCAACAATTGCGACAGCACGGAACTCTGGAATCCGCCCGACGCCGACAGTGTCAGCGTGGGAAAAAACGCCGCGATCTCCACGCCAATCTGCTCGTTCGCCGCGGCCGCCTTGCGCTCGGCGGACGCAATGTCCGGGCGGCGTTCCAGAATGGACGATGGCAAGTCGGCTGGAATGTCGGGCGGAATGGCGTCGAGCGGCGATGACGCGATGCTGAACGTGGACGCCGGTTCGCCAACGAGCACCGCGATCGCGTGTTCGAATTGCGCGCGAGACACGCCGTTATCGATCGCGGCGGCCTGCGCGGACTGCAATTGCGTCTGCGCCTGGATCACGTCGGAACGAGCGATGGTGCCTTGTGCGTATTGATTCTGCGTGAGCTGCAGCGTGCGCTGATACGCGGCGACGGTATCGTCCAGCAGCCTTTGTTGCGCGTCGAGCGAGCGCAACTGGAAGTATGTCTGCGCCAGCGTGGCCTGAGCGGAGAGCCGTGCGTTGGCGAGGTCGGCGGCGGCGCTTTGCTCGCCGGCGCGCTGCGCGTTTACCGTGCGGCTGACGGTGCCCCATAAGTCCGGTTCCCACGATGCATCGAGGCCAAGACTGAAGGCGTTGCTCACGCCGCTACTTGAGAACTGCGAGTTCGTGGAGCGGCTGCCGGAACCCGACCGCGTTCCCGACGCCGATAACCCCACAGTCGGGAAATACGCCGACCGCGCCTCCGAGACCAGCGCGCGCGCCTGCCGATACGTCGCCGCAAACTGTTCGATGGTCTGGTTCGAGGTGTTCAGCCGCCCTTCCAGATCGTTGAGCTGCGCGTCGTTGAAAATGGTCCACCAGTTTCCACGATCGATCCGGTCGGCCGGTTGCGCAACCTTCCAGCCTTCCGGCGCTTCCTTGTAAGCAGCGGGAATGGCGGCGTCGGGCCGCTTGTAGTTTGGTCCGACGGCGCAGCCGGCAAGCGTGAGCACCATGACCAGCACGGTTTTACGATTAAAAACGGAGATTCGGGTGAACGGCATCTGCTCTGGATTCCTGTCGGAGGCTGCGCGTTTCGGCACGGCATTGTCGCCAGCGAAACGGGTCCGAAATGGTAACTGGATGCGCGCGCAAGGCGCGCATATGGGCAGACGTAAGGGTAACGGCTTGAAAGGAAACTGGGTTTACCTGCGTCGCGGATTCGGTTACGAGCCGTTACGCCGCGCGGCTATGCGCTTGATGCGATGAGTCAGGCGTCGCAATGCTTCGCGCTGCACAGCAGGGGTTCAGCAACGGCAGTGGCAGACTTGGCCGGCTTGCGTATCTTCCGGTTTTCGAACCACGCCGCGCCCAGTACGACAAACGAACCACCTGGCAGCAAGAAAACGATCACATACAGCGCAAGTTTCCACGAACTGAGGTTCGGCGGCAGAACATGCAGCAATGCGGATGTGACGGATTGGCCGAAGCGTCGGCCGAGGAGGCGGGTGGTTTGGGCAGCGCGGTTCATCGGTAAATCCATATGCGCATCGAGAAGATTCGATGCTTTCAGTCGGTCAGAACATAGTCTCGGGTGGCGCCTTGGCGCGTAACTCGGTGCTTAGAATAATATTGACTATGCAATCGATTTTCAAGATGCATAGCTTGCCAAATTTTTCCGATGTTGTTTTTCGGTTGCAGGAATAGTGCGCCGCACTATCTTGCGGCCTGCATCGAGGATTGTGCTTTCGACCGCATGCTTGGCGTGATTTGTAAAAATTGAGCGCGTGTCCGTTGGCGCACAGCAACCGCTTCGCAGCAAATAAACGGAGTTGCAAACGCCAGCGTATAAAAGAATGCCTATGCAAGTGTTTTACCTATCGAATCGATAGGTCCGTCCGCACCCAAAAATGCGCCGGGCCACATTTCATCATGAACAGCGGCCCGCGATCGATTATTCCGGCGTCTGATTCTGGCCCGACTGGCCAGGCTGACTTTCCAGCGTCGGCGGCATGGGCTGGACCGGCAAGGCGGGCGGTATCGGTCTGGACGATGGCGTGGGCGAAACCGGCGGCAATGCGTTGCCGCTAGCCGTTGCGCCGGCTCGGGTGCCCATCTGCGATGGACCGCCGCGAACGAATTGCTTGAAATCCGCTCCAGCCTTCCACGGGTTGGGTTCGCAGCCGAGCATGTTGTCGCAATGCGCAGCAAAGCCGATTGTCGCCGTGCCTTCGTTGCTTGGTGTTTTCGTGATCTGGTACGCGAGCGCGCGTTTTCCACCCGATGGCCCCGTGGTCTGGATAATCGAGTCGGTAACGGTCTGCAGCTTGTATTCCGAATGGTTGGTGACCCAAACTTGCGCACGGGCCCACCACGCGTCGCATTCGGCCTTGTTGGTACAGGTGAGCGGCGAGGTGGCCTGTTCCATTGTTTCACCGGCGACCTGACCGTTTGTCGAACATCCCGCAAGCAGCGTAAATGCGGCTGCGGCCGTAGCCAGTCCCGTGGTTTTCATCAGGTTCATCTTCCCTTCTCCTTTATTAGCGCGGATCAATCCGGATCCTGATTCGTCGCTAATTTCATACCCGATGTGCGTAAGCCTTCCGAGCGTTGCGTCCTGTTGCAAAAGGAGTAAGGGTTGCCACTGCCGAAGCTACGCGGCATGGGAAAAGCTGCTTGAGGTGAGAAAGGCGCCTCGGCGGACGCCCGTCGATCAAACGCTGATGCGATTCAACGTATATGCGCGATACGCGCCGACAAATGCATCGAATGAGCCGATTTCGTCGCGTTCGATCCTGGCCTGATCCTCCAGCGACTTCGCCGCGAGCGCTTCCATCTTGCGTTCGGCTTCCGCGCTGAGCGGACGGCTGCGGAAATAGTTTGCGTGACTTTCGCTGAGATCGAGCGCGAATGCATCGAAGCTCTGGCCGCGTTCGCGCATGATCGCAAGCACTTGTGCCGAAGGCGTAAGCGATACATCCGCCAAACGCGCACGCTGGGCGTCGAGCGCGAGCACATGCTCGTCAATTCCGTGCAGGTTGTCGAGCGCGCGCGCCACCGGTTCAATGGCGTCCAGCAGTTCGCCGGCCCAGCCTTGCATGGCAACTTCCCGCCCGTCACGAGCCAGCGTCAGGCCCGGCTTGCGCCCTTCCTTCGTGATACGCGCGAAGTTTTCGTTGGCCTCCTCATTGGCGGCGCGCGGCAGCAGCGGACTGTCTTCGAGTGTGCAGTACAACAAATACGCGTCCATGAAGCGCGACGTCTGCAAGGAGATCCCGGTCGGTTCGAACGGATCGATATCGAGGCAGCGCACCTCGATGTACTGCACGCCCCGCGACGACAACGCGTGCAGCGGCCGTTCCCCTGGCTGCGTGACGCGCTTGGGCCGGATGGTCGAATAGAACTCGTTTTCGATCTGCAGGACGTTTGTGTTGATCTGCACCCATTCGCCATTGCGCTGGGTGCCAATAGCCTCATACGGCGGATGCGGCTCGGAAACGGCCTTTGCGAGAACGTCGAGATAGCCGTCGAGCGTGTCGTAGCTCGGCAACAGCGCGGCTTGCGCCGGATTGTTCGTATAGCCGAGGTCGCTCATGCGCAGGCTGGTCGCGTATGGCAGATAGCGCGTGGTGGCATCGAACGTTTCGAGCGTGTTCGGGCGGTCGCGCAGAAACTGCCGGTTCAGCGCAGGCGACGCGCCAAACAGATACATCAGCAGCCAACTCGTGCGCCGGAAGTTGCGGATCAGCGCGAAATATCGTTCCGACTGGAAGTCGACCATGCGCGTGGCGCTCTGGCCGTCGAGCGCCGCCCACGCGCGCCACACGTCCTCATTCAGCGAATAGTTGTAGTGAATGCCGGCGATGCATTGCATTGTGCGGCCGTATCGAAGCGACAAACCGCGACGGTACACATGCTTCAACATGCCGATATTCGACGTCCCGTAATAGCCGATGGGAATCTCCTGGTCGGCGGGAAGCTGGCCGGGCATGGAGTTGTTCCAAAGCAGTTCGTCGCCGAGGTGCGCATAAGCAAAACGATGCAGCTCGTCCAGATGCTCGAGCGTGGTCGCCACGTCGTGATCGGCTGGCGTGATCAACTCGATCAGCGCTTCGGAATAATCGGTCGTGATGAGCGGATGCGTAAGCGCGGAGCCGAAGGCGCGCGGATGCGGCGTTGTGGCGAGCGCGCCGTCACGTGTGACGCGCAAGCTCTCCTTTTCGATACCGCGCAATCCCTGCCGCAAAGCGGCGCCGGGCGCGCCCGTTGTCAGCGCCGAGAGGCGTTCCAGGAAAGTGCTGCGGGGGGAGGATGCGGAATTCGTATTTGCCATTGCTGCGACGTTTGCGCTCGGCGCGAAAACAGCACGCGCCAAATCGGATTTTTCGGGTAGCGGGCACTTTAACATCTCAGTGTAAGCCGTGCTTGAAGCCTTGCCGGGTAAGGGTTTGCGCGAATTTCGCCGCATCTCGCTAGAACCTGCCAAGGGGCGATTTTTATCGAACCGACGTCGCGTTTGCGGTTCGGCTGCACGAGCATGGAAGCTGTCGCCGCGCGAGATGGGAGGGGTTACGAGGGGTTATGGGATGTTCGTGGATGTTGAGCGTACGCCTCAGCCGCCCTTGGCCGATCCCGAGCGATCGGCAATCTCGTTCCATACATGCAGCGCGGCATACGCGCGATAAGGCCGCCACGCTTCTGCCCGGGCGCGAAGCACAGCCGCTTTCGCCATCGATGGATCACGCGCCGCAAGCGACTGCATCAGGATCAGGTCGGTGCCGGGCCACGCGTCGGCGTCGCGCAGCGCGCGCATTGCGACATATTCGACCGTCCACGGACCGATGCCCGGCATTGCCAGCAACGCCGCGCGGAGTTCGCCGCGATCAGCGCGAGGGTCATCGAGCGGCAGCGCGCCTGTCGCGACCTCGCGCGCGAAGCCCTGCAACGCGGCCACGCGCTTGCCCGGCATGCCGATCTTGTCGAGATCGGCCGTCGCCAGCGCGGCCGGCGTGGGGAAGCGCCAGGCGGTATCGGGGTGAGGATGATCCGGGAGCGGCGTGCCGGCGCGCTGGACAAGCCGGCCAATGATGGTGGACGCCGCCTTTACGCTGACCTGCTGCCCGACGATGGCGCGCACGACCAGCTCGAAGCCGGACCATGCGCCCGGAACGCGTAAGCCGGGTGCAGCTTGCGTAAGTGGCGCAAACCACGGATCGCGCGCGAGATGGGCGGCGATGGCGGGTGCATCGGCCTGAAGATCGAACATGCGCGTCAAATGCTTGCCGATGAGCTTTGCGTGCCGGCCCGCCGGTCCGCCCACCGTGGCGACAAGGCACGGTTTGGTCGTGTGCCGTATGACGCTGAGCGTGCCTGGTTCGCCCAGCCATTCAATCGCGCGTTTATAGGCGCCGTTCTCCACCGTTTCCACGCCCAACGTCGCGCGTCCCGCGAAAAAACGCAGGACGCGCGGCCAGTCATACGGTTCGACAAACGGAAGCTGCAGGCGAACGGCTTTGGATGCCGCCGCCGGCAATTCGAGCGCGGTTTTCAATCAGGAAGTCTCCGCCGTCTCGCGCGCGGTTTCCGGCCGGTGCTCCTTTTCCGCCGATAACAACGCCACTTTTCGCGCCGTTCCCCACCGATACCCCGCGAGCGCCCCGTCCTTATGCACCACACGGTGACATGGAATCGCCAACGCCACAGGGTTCGATGCACACGCGCTCGCCACCGCCCGCACCGCGCGCGGCGAGCCGACAGCTTCCGCGATATCCGAATAGCTCCGCGTCTGGCCGTACGGAATCCGCCGCAGTGCGTCCCACACGCGCTGCTGGAACGCGGTCGCACTGATATCGAGCGGCAGGTCGAAGTGCTCGCGGGTGCCGCGTAAATAGGCATCGATTTGCGCGATAAACGGCGCCAGGCGCGGCGTATCCTCGATCCGCCGGGCTTCCGATAATTCCAGCGCGAGATCGGCTTCGAGCGCCGCGGGTTCATCGCCGAACGCAATCTTGCAGATTCCCTTGGCCGTCGCGGCGACCAGCACCGTGCCAAGCGCGGACTGCGCGGTCGCGAAATACACGACAAGCCCGGCTCCCTTGCGCCGATAAACCGACGGCGTCATTCCCAACTCGGCAGGCGCGGCGCCATACATACGCGATGTCGAACCAAAACCGGCGTCCTGCGTGGCGCGCGTGACATCGTCACCGCGTTGCAAAGCCCCGCGCAAAGCGTCCGCGCGACGTGCGGCCTGATATTGGCGCGGTGAAACGCCCACTACGCGCGAAAACAGCCGCTGAAGGTGGAACGGGCTGACATGCACGACGCTGCTCAATTGCGCAAGCGTGAGACGCTCCTGCGGATCGGCATCGAGCGCCTTGCATGCGCGTTCCACAATAGCGAGTTCCCGCGACAAACTGCCGGGCTGACACCTTTTGCACGCCCGATAACCGGCCGCTTCGGCTTGCTGGGTGCTTTCGAAGAATTCGACGTTCTCACGGCGCGGCGGCCGCGAAGCGCACGACGGCCGGCAAAACACGCCGGTCGTGCGCACTGCATAGAAAAAGCTGCCGTCGGCGCTGGCGTCCCGGGTGGACAGGGCGTTCCAGCGGGATTCGGGATCGGCGAACGCAAGGGGGGCTTGATTGGGTTTCATCACATTCCTCAATATTCGAAGGGTACGTGATTACTGTAATGACGGGCGTTTTCCGGGTCGCGCCGGTTCTTGCGCTGTCATTCCGGAGCCATTGACACGCGTATGACCGCATGGAGAAATGACGCGCAGATGCCACACTTCGGCACCATAGGGGTTTTTACTACGATAAGTGTTGCAACGTACGAACCCACTGTGTAATATTGGAACTGTCTCCTCCATGTCTCCTCCTGATATGGATTCAGCCCGCTCCAAACCGAGCGGGCTTTTTTTCGTCCATGGGTTTTGCAGAAGCGCTGTATCGGCGCTGTGGAATAAAATTTCCAGCAAAACGGAGACATTCGATGCAAATCCACATCCGCGAGATTGATCACGTCGTGATTCGATGCGCGAACCTCGACGCCATGGTCCAGTTTTACGCCACAGTGCTCGGCTGTCCGGTGGAGAAAGAACAGCGCGAACTCGGGCTGATACAAATGCGCGCCGGGCGGTCGCTGATCGATCTGCTGGCGGTGGGCGCCAGAATTGACCGGCCAGAAAGCGGCGCGCCGGGCACGGGGTGCAACGTGGATCACGTTTGCCTGCGCGTAGAGCCATTCGACGCCGCCGCGCTGCGGTCGCATCTGGTGGAAAACGGCGTGCGCCTGGGCGAAGAAGCTCGCCGATACGGCGCGGAGGGTTTTGGCCCATCGCTGTATTTCTTCGATCCGGAAGGCAATCTCATTGAATTGAAAGGGCCGCCGGAGGTTTGAAACGCGCGGCTGGGCCTAGCGCGGCGCGCCCTTGAACACAGTCCAGTCGATGGCAACCGGATCCACGCTCGCGCTGCCAAGCGATGCCTCGCCGTCCTGCACCGTGCATTGCAGCCGCATTGTCCGTTCCGCCAGCGCGCCGAGCGCCGCGGCAACGCCGTCGGTGAGCGACCAGACGGTGACGTTTTGCATCCGTTCGACTTTCGACTTCACGCCCTGCCACCAGATCTCGGATGTCCGGCCGCCGTACGCGATCACCATGACCCGATCCGCCCGCCCGCTCGCCTTTGCGATGCGCCGTTCTTCCGGCTGTCCCACCTCGATCCAGGTTTCGATTTGCCCCGTCGGATCCTTTTGCCAGAGATCGGGCTCGTCGGTGTCCGACAGGCCTTTGGTAAATTCCAGGCGCTCGCTCGCGAACAAGGCGAAGGCGGCGACGCGCACCATCATCCGGTCGTCGGTTTCGGACGGATGCCGGGCAATGGTCAGCGCGTGGTCGCCGTAGTAATGCCGATCCATGTCGGCGATTTGCAGCTCAGCTTTGTAGATTGTGGATTTAAGGGCCATGCAGCACCGGAAGGCCTCGGGTGGGAGGCCGTAAAAGGGATTTGGAAGAGAATTTGGACGAGGAACGCCGCTTTTGGCGTGCGCCGACGCGTGATGATACCGAACGCGTTCGTTGATTGCGCAGATTGACGCGAGGACTGGCGTTGACGCAAAAGGATTGCGTCAGAACTGGCACACGTTGTTGCTTGAGGTTGTACGCCTGAATGCAAACGGGCGGCAAACGCCGCCGGTTTGTTTGTGGCTTTTGCGTAGCGTTTTTTGAGCTTATTGCTTGATAAATCGATCCGCGGTCCACATGCCTTGGGTATCGCTATTTGCGGCATTCACGAATTCGACATCATGGCCAATAACCCGTACCACGCGAAAATCCGCGTCTTCTGGAGTAGCTAGGCATTGAAACCCGGAAAAGAATTCCTGCACTTTCTGATGTTCGCCGGCTTGAGCGTGTTGATCGGCGGAATCGAATTTATCCTTCGATAAACATCCATACGAATTAGGCAGGAAACTGAATGTTTGTTGCGGCTGGATGAGCTTGTCTTGTGCCTTGACAGAAGTGATTGCGGCAAGCACGCAGATCACCGCGAAAGCAGCGGCAGCGCTCTTTTTCATTTATAGCCTCCATGCAACCGTCTCTGGGGAAGTAGCTATGTATTCAGTGGCTAGTTATTAATATGCAGCGTTTATCGTAGACCACGAATTTGAAAGAGCAAGCACGAGTTGTGTGCGTTTGCAACACGACAGATTGCCGCACCTTGGTGGATTTATTAAAGCGCCTTATTGGTGGACCGGCTAAATGAAATCAAGTAATTGATGCAGCGCAATCCGCGTTCGCTATAAAAAATGCCCGGCTCATTAGAACCGGGCATTAAACCTCACGAGTGAGGGAGGAGACACTTCGCATTACCGGACTTGATCGCTGGTCGAAGTCCGCCGAACAATGAGCAGCTTGTGTGCCAGGAACGCTTGGACCGAACAAGGCCCTAGCGCGCTATTTGTGCACAAATTGTTGTCAGAAACGCGCCGGCATGGATTAATCGAAGCTTCTTCCCAGGAGCTCATATGACACTCGCCCAATGGCTGCCGTTCGCGATCGCATCGGCAATACTTGTTGCAATCCCCGGACCGACCGTGCTGCTCGTGGTGTCGTACGCACTCGGACACGGCCGCAAATACGCTCTCGCGACTACTGCCGGCGTTGCTCTGGGCGACCTCACTTCAATGACAGCTTCCATGCTCGGACTTGGCGTGCTGCTCGCGGCATCGGCGGAATTGTTCATGATACTCAAATGGGTCGGCGCGGTGTATCTCGTCTATCTGGGTATCAAGCTCTGGCGTGCACCCGTGATGGATGCCGACGCGGTCCGGCCACCCGCCGAATTGCGCACGGGACGGATCGTCGCGCATGCTTATGCTGTGACGACATTGAACCCGAAGAGCATCATTTTCTTCGTGGCGTTCCTGCCGCAATTCATCGATCCACACGCGGCCGGCATTTCGCAGATCGCGATCATGGAGGCGACGTTTGTCGGGCTGGCGGCGGCGAATGCGTTTGGCTACGCGATGTTGGCATCGGTGGCGCGGCGAGCGATCAGGCGCCCGAGCGTGCAGCGGACGGTGAACCGGACGGGCGGTGTCTTGCTGATGGGTGCGGGAGTGTTTGCGGCGGTTTGGAAGAAGGCGGGGTGATATAGGCTTGCGTGCGTCAGGGCACTTCATTGGCGAGGGTGAAGTGCCGATCAACTCGAACCATCATTTCCCGATACAAAACCGGCTAAAAATCACGCCCAACAAGTCGTCCGAACTGAACTCGCCAGTAATCGAATTCAACTGATCCTGCGCAAGCCTCAGCTCTTCGGCGAACAGGTCGAGCGCCTGGGCGTTTTGATCAGCGTGATCCGCCGCTGTGGCCAAATGCTCGCGCGCCGCCCGCAGCGCAATCAAATGCCGCTCGCGCGCCAGGTAGATGCTCTCAGCGCCCGCTTGCCATCCTGCGATCTTCAGCAATTCCTCGCGCAGCAGCGCAATCCCATCTCCCGTTTTCGCCGATAAACGAACCTCGCGCACATCATTGCGGGCGATCGAGGCGGCCGCCTTCACACCCGCCAGATCCGCCTTGTTCAACACGCGCACGACCGGCACGCCAACAGGAAAACGTGCGGCGATGGCGGTGTCGTCCACGCTCAGCGTTTCGCGTGCATCGAGCAGATGCAACACCACATCCGCGCGGTCGATCTCGCCCCATGTCCTTTCAATTCCAATCCGCTCAACCTCGTCCTGCGTGTCGCGCAAACCGGCGGTATCGATGACATGAATCGGAATGCCTTCAATCTGAATGGTCTGCGTAACCTTGTCGCGCGTCGTGCCGGCAATTGGCGTGACGATGGCGAGTTCCGCACCTGCCAGCGCATTGAGCAACGAAGACTTGCCGACATTCGGCTGCCCCGCGAGCACCACCGACAAACCCTCGCGCAACAACGCGCCTTGCCGCGCATCGGCGAGCACTTTGTCGAGCAACGCCCGGATGCGTGCGAGCTTGCCGCGGGCATCGGCGGCTTCGAGGAAATCGATCTCTTCCTCGGGGAAATCAAGCGTTGCTTCGACCAGCATCCGCAACGTGATCACGTCTTCCACGAGCGCATGGATCTGGCGGGAAAACGCGCCATCGAGTGAACGGCCGGCCGAACGCGCGGCAGCCTCCGTGCTTGCTTCGATCAAATCGGCAACGGCCTCGGCTTGCGCTAGATCGAGCTTGTCATTGAGGAACGCGCGACGCGTAAACTCACCCGGCTCGGCGAGGCGCAGGCCGAACTCGCGCCCGGCATCTATGGCGCGCTGTAGCAGCAGTTGCATGACGACAGGTCCGCCATGTCCCTGCAGTTCGAGCACATGCTCGCCGGTGTAGGAATGAGGCGCGGGAAAGTACATGGCGATACCGCGATCAAGTGCTTCACCGTGTGCATCGACAAATGGCGCATACGTCGCGTGACGCGCTTCGAGCAACTGGCCGCACAGCGCGAGCATGGCGTGTTTCGCGGCCGCTTCGCCCGCTCGCCCGAACGAAAGCCGCACCACGCCAATACCGCCGCGACCCGGCGCAGTAGCGATCGCGACGATCGGATCGGAGTCGTTATTGCACATGATTTTCTCGAATAAACCGGCGATAAATGAGTCGCGGCATTGTAGCGCGGCGAGTTGATTTCGCTTAGCTAACCAACGACGTTAAGACAATTCTTAATCTATCTTATGTGGGCTATGATGGTCTGGAGGATGGGTCGGAGATGTGCATCATTTCGGTGTACGCAAATGTCACGGGTAAGGGCTTTGCATGGACTGGCAATTCAACCCCGAAATTTTGTTTGTTTTCCTCGCACACGATAAAAAAGCGGAAACTTGCGCCATATCTAGCGCAGACGGTTGACTTAGCCAGTGCGTTTGCCTCGCACAATCGCGACCTATGCCAACGCCCCAAGAGAAAGCCGATTTTTCGGATCGGCTCAAATTTTCGATGACCCGCGCGCCCGAGAAGATGCGCGGCGCAACTGATCTCGCCTTGCATTTCAATTTGCGATATCACGGCGAACCTGTTTCAGCTCAGACAACTCACAAATGGCTGACTGCGCGTTCGATTCCCACTGCGGACAAATTGGCTACGCTCGCAGCGTGGTTCAAGGTTGAGCAACATTGGTTGCATTACGGACCGCCGCCAAGCGGCAATCCACAAAGCACGCCCAAACCGATTGCCCACGATGAGAAGTATCCAGCGTCCGAAGAAACGCTCGAACTCGCTTCGAAGATTGAAGCGCTATCACCGCATCACCGGTATTTGCTTGAAGAACTTGTTGACCAGTTCTATGGGGCGGGGAGTAAACGGTGAAGTGCTCTCGTTCAAAATCTGAATCAATGGAATGCTGGGGAGCTTTCGCAAGCTTTATCGACCTTTCAAGCGGATGTGGGAAAGCTCTTTAAACCCCTCATAAACAAAAAAACGCCCGGCATAAACCGGGCGTTTTCATTCAACTGTTCGCAGTCAAAGACCGAACCTCAAGCCTTCGCTACCTTCTTCTGTCCCATCATTCGCGTAATGTAATACTGCTGCGCGATGGAAAGCACGTTGTTCACCACGTAATACAAAACCAGCCCTGACGGGAAGAAGAAGAACATGACCGAGAAAGCCAGCGGCATGAACATCATCATCTTTGCCTGAACCGGATCCGGCGGCGTGGGATTCAACCGCGTTTGCAGGAACATGGATACAGCCATCAGCACCGGCAAAATGAAGAACGGATCGGCTTGCGACAAATCGTGGATCCACAAGATCCACGGTGCACCGCGCATTTCCACCGACGACAGCAACACCCAATACAGCGAAATAAACACCGGAATCTGCACCACCACAGGCAGACAACCGCCGAACGGATTCACCTTCTCGGTCTTATAGAGCGCCATCAGTTCCGCGTTCATCTTCTGCGGATCGCCCTTATATCGCTCGCGAATCTGCGTCATGCGCGGCGTGATGGTCTTCATGCGCGCCATCGACTTGTAGCTCGCCGCCGACAACGGGAAGAACACCGCCTTGATCAGCAGCGTGAGCAGGATGATCGCCCAGCCCCAGTTGCCAACATAGCTATGGATCTTCTCGAGCAGCCAGAACAGCGGCTTCGCAATGATCGTCACCATGCCGTAGTCTTTCACCAGCTCGAGACCCGGCGCGATGCCTTCGAGCATGCGCTCTTCTTCTGGACCTGCGAAGAGGCGCGCCTTCACGTCGATGGTTTGTCCAGGCGCAATGGTTTGCAACGGCTGCTGCACGCCCACGCGATACAACGCCGGATCGATTTTCTGCACATAGATATCGCGCTTCACGCCCTGCTGCGGAATCCACGCCGATGCGAAATAGTGCTGCACCATCGCGATCCAGCCGTTATCGGCGGACGGCGTAAACGTTGCCTTGTCCTTGTCGATATCGCTGAAGTCGATTTTCTGGAAGTGATGCTGGTCGGAATAAACAGCCGGCCCAATGAACGTGTGCGAGAAACGCGGCGTTTCCACCGGCGAGTTGTCGCGCACCAGTTCCATATAAAGACGCGGCGTGACCGGCGTGGTGCCGACGTTCTGCACCTTGGTGTCGACGTTGATCACGTAGCTGCCGCGCGTGAACGTGTAGGTCTTGACGACCTTCACGCCACCCTTGGCCGCCGACTCGAATGCAAGCGACAGCGTGTTGCCGTTACCCATCGACGTCTGGCCACCCGGAACCAGCGTGAACACGTCGTTGTGGTTCGGGAAGTCGCCGCCGAGCAAGCCCGTGCGCGCGAGGTACGTGTGCGTGGCGGTGTGGTCGAAAAGCGTGATGTACAGGTCGGGCTGCTTGCCGTCGCCTTCTTTCACGAGCGACAGCTTCGAGAGCGTGCCGCCGCGTGTGTCGATGTCGCCGGAATACACGTCGGTGGTGAACTTCACCAGTTGCGCGGCGTCGGCGGCCGGCGCGTTGGCGCCAGGAACCGCGGCGCCGCCGGGCGCCGCGGGCGAACCCGGAGCGCCGGCAGTGGCGGGCAGGTCGGAGGCGTGCGTGCCCGGCGTCGTGGTTCCCGGTGCTGCCGTGGCCGCCGTCTTGGTCGGAACGGCGCTCGGGAAGAACATCGACTGACGCCCATGGTCACGTTGCCAGTTGTCGAACAGCATGACAGCCGACATGAAAAAGATGACCCATAGGACGGTACGTTTGATATCCATGCGTTGTCTCAGTGTCGATCGAAAAGCGCGTTATGGGCGCCGTTTGGGTTTGAACTCACCACGTCCACCTTGTCCGTCGATAAGGACGGATCAGGCGAATGTGCTGGATTCGGGGCAGAGTCGGCGACTGGGCCCGCCGCCGGCACGCCATCCTGCGGAACGCAGCCGGCGGCGCACGGTGGCACGGGAACCAGATCGATGCCGCCAGCCGAAAACGGATGGCAGCGGCACAGACGTTTTGCTGCGAGGAATGATCCACGCGCGGCGCCATGATACTGGATTGCTTCGCGCGCGTAGTCAGAACACGATGGGTAAAAGCGGCACCGGTCGCCGAGCATGGGGCTCACCGCAACCTTGTAAAAGCGCAATAAGGCGATCAACGCCGTTTTTGCAATGTGTGCCGTTTGCATAGGATTCACGCCTGGACCCAGGTCCGGACCGGTTTTCCGTCTGGCGCTGCTCAAGAGCCCGCGGGCGTGGGTGGATCGTTGACAGTAACCGGCGCATCCGGCCCGGACGCGCGTCGCGCGGCTTCGCGCACGGCACGCTCGAGCAGACCGTCGATTTCCTCGCGACACAACGCGCGCAGTGGCGGTGATTTTGCGCTCGGCATGGCCTTGCGGTCGATCTTCGCGTGCATGCGCAACAGGATGTCCCAGCCGCCGAGTTCCGCGCGCCGAAGCCTGAACGCTTCGCGCGCGAGCCGTTTGATCAGGTTACGCGTCACGGCGCGCGGCGCAAACTTCTTGCCGATAACCAGTCCGAGCCGTGCTTCGTTGCCCGTCGGCTTGCCGTACAGGACGAAATGCGGGGATCGGCGCCAAGGGCGCAAACGAAAAACGGATGAATACTCATCCGTTTTCAGCAGCCTTGCGGCCTTGGGGAACGCGGCACGTGCTTGCAACTGACCGATTTCCTGTCCGGAGTCCGTCGTACGCTGCGCCTCCTGGCCATCGCTCGCGTCGGGGCGTGTGCCGGTGGGCGCTGTCGATATCAATAGCGACCTTGGCGACCTGGACCCGGCGACCTTAAACTGCCAGGCGCTTGCGGCCCTTCGCACGGCGAGCGTTGATGACCTTGCGGCCACCGGCGGTCTTCATGCGGACACGAAAGCCGTGGGTGCGCTTGCGACGGGTTACGGAAGGTTGGTAAGTGCGTTTCATGTTGGTCTCACTTGGGTAAAAACGGACCGCGCGGCATGACGAAGCGACATAAAAAGTGACGCACCGGCCGGTGGTACAGGAATTCGGGTTTTGCGGAACCCGCTATTTAAACCGTTTTCCTATTGACCGTCAATAGGTTACGGTGCATGAGGGCCGTTTTCGGGCGAAGTCCACAGGTCAGCGGATTCGCTTCGCAAGATGGTCCGTCCCTGTGGATAACTCGCGCCGTGATTCCATTTGGCGTTAGAATCACCCCTCAATCCGAAGCAACCGCACGTAGTCCCGGTCCGCTGTACCGCCTGCAAAATCAGGCTGGACAAGACTTCGGGGCGCGCTTGTCCGCACGCATCCGGCTTTCGCGCCTGATAGCGGCGCGGGCCGCGGCAGGACTCGCGGTAAACCCTAACGACTGCACTCGATGACCGATTTTTGGCAACACTGTTCCGCATTGCTGGAGCGCGAACTCACGCCGCAGCAGTACGTCACGTGGATTAAACCGCTGGCCCTCGTCGATTTCGATGCCGATGCGAGCACGCTGCGCATTGCCGCACCCAACCGGTTCAAGCTCGACTGGGTGAAAAGCCAGTTTTCGGGCCGTATCGCTGACCTGGCCCGGGATTTCTGGAAGGCGCCTGTCGATATCCAGTTCGTCCTGGATCCCAAAGCCACCGCGCGAAAGGCGATGGGCGGCGCGCCCGCGCCCATTCCGGTGCCATCGTCACCTTCGCCTTCGCCCGCGTTCCAGCCGCGCGCCCAGGCGGACGCTGCCGCGGAACGGCCAAATGGTGGCCACGCGAACGCCAGCGCCCATATCAACGCGCTCGCCGCGGAAGCGGCTCAGGACGCGCAATCGCGGCAACTCAACGATCAGTCCGACGCCGGCGACCTCGACTTGCCGAGCCTCGACGCCAACGAAGCCGCCGTCGCGCGCCGCACATGGCGGCCGGGCGGCACGGCCTCGTCCGGCGAAAACGATTCGGCCTACGAGCGCTCGAAGCTCAACCCCGTTCTCACGTTCGACAACTTCGTGACGGGTAAGGCGAACCAGCTCGCCCGCGCAGCCGCGATCCAGGTCGCCGATAACCCCGGCATTTCGTACAACCCGCTCTTCCTCTACGGCGGCGTGGGGCTGGGCAAGACGCACCTGATTCACGCCATCGGCAATCAGTTGCTGCAGGACAAGGCCGGCGCGCGGATTCGCTACATCCATGCCGAGCAATACGTGTCGGACGTGGTCAAGGCTTACCAGCGCAAGGCTTTCGACGACTTCAAGCGTTACTACCATTCGCTCGACCTGCTGCTGATCGACGATATCCAGTTCTTTTCGGGCAAATCGCGCACGCAGGAAGAGTTTTTCTACGCGTTCGAGGCGCTGGTGGCGAACAAGGCGCAGGTGATCATTACCAGCGATACCTATCCGAAGGAAATTTCGGGTATCGACGACAGGCTGATCTCGCGCTTCGACTCGGGCTTGACGGTCGCTATCGAGCCGCCGGAACTCGAAATGCGCGTGGCCATCCTGATGCGCAAGGCGCAGTCGGAAGGCGTGAGTTTGTCGGAAGATGTTGCGTTTTTTGTCGCAAAGCACTTGCGTTCGAACGTGCGCGAACTGGAAGGCGCGCTGCGCAAGATTCTGGCGTTCTCGCGGTTCCATGGGCGCGAGATTTCCATCGAATTGACGAAGGAAGCACTGAAGGACTTGCTGACGGTCCAGAACCGGCAGATTTCGGTGGAAAACATCCAGAAGACGGCGGCGGACTTCTACAACATCAAGGTCGCCGACATGTACTCCAAGAAGCGCCCGGCGAACATTGCACGGCCGCGCCAGATCGCCATGTACCTGGCCAAGGAACTCACCCAGAAAAGCCTGCCCGAAATCGGCGAACTGTTTGGCGGCCGCGATCACACCACGGTGCTTCACGCCGTGCGAAAAATCTCCGCCGAGCGCGGCACGGACGCGCAGTTAAACCACGAACTGCACGTGCTCGAACAGACGCTCAAGGGCTAGCTGCGCGGGCATGTCGGCGGGTCGGAAAACGGGCTTGTTTATTGACGAAATTGCCCCCATTTTCGGGGTAAGGGCGGGTTTTGAGGCACAATATGGGTTTAACCGTCCAGCGGCGCTGGGCGGCGTTTTGGCGCAAGCCTGGCACGTGCGGGCGGCAGTGACCGCAGGCACGTGACACGAGACCGTCCCAAAGCAATCCATGCGGTGGCAAGGCCTCCATGAAAGTGGCGGCAAAAGCGGCGGGCGGCCGTCACATCAACGAAGGAACTCTATGCAACTGGTCAAGACCGAACGAGATAATCTCCTAAGGCCGCTGCAAACCGTGAGCGGAATCGTCGAGCGCCGTCATACGTTGCCGATCCTCGCCAATTTGCTGATCACCAAGACTGGCGCCGACGTGTCGTTCCTCTCGACCGATCTCGAACTGCAGATCACCACGCGTGCCGACTTCGGCACCGGCAGCGACCAGGTCGCGACCACCGTCGCCGCGCGCAAGCTGCTCGACATCCTGCGCGCCATGCCGCCGGGCGAAGTGTCGCTGGATCTCACCGACAAGAAGCTGACCGTGCGCTCCGGCAAAAGCCGCTTCGCGCTCCAGACGCTTGCTGCCGACGAGTTCCCGACCGTCAATCAGGCAACCGAATTCGGCGCGAGCCTCTCCGTTGCGCAAAAGACATTCCGGCAGTTGCTCGGCATGGTCCACTTCGCCATGGCGCAGCAGGACATTCGCTATTACCTGAATGGCATGCTGCTGGTCGTCGACGGCGACCAGTTGATGGCGGTTGCAACGGACGGCCACCGGCTTGCGTTTTCATCGATGAAAATCGAGGGCGGCACGTATGCCCGCCAGGAAGTGATCATTCCGCGCAAGACCATTCTGGAATTGCAGCGCCTTCTGGAAGACATTGACGACGCGCTGGTCATCGACATTGCCGCGAGCCAGGTCAAGTTCACGTTCGGCCAGGTCGAACTCGTATCGAAACTCGTGGAAGGCAAGTTCCCCGACTTCCAGCGCGTGATCCCCAAGTCGCACAAGAACACGTTCCTGATTGGCCGCGAGGAATTGCAGCGCTCGCTGCAGCGCGCGGCTATTTTGACGTCGGACAAGTTCAAGGGCGTGCGCTGCCTGATCGAGCCGGGCCAGTTGAAGATCATGTCGACCAACGCCGACCAGGAAGAAGCGCAGGAAGAGCTGGAGATTGCTTACCAGGGCGACAGCGTGGACATCGGCTTCAACGTCACGTATTTGCTCGACGTGCTCGCGAACCTGAAGATCGACATGCTGCAAGTGAGTCTTGGTGACGCGAGTTCGAGCGCCCTGATCACGATTCCCGAGAACGACGAATTCAAATATGTGGTGATGCCAATGCGCATCTGATGCGGCCAAAACCAAAAAACTTTCCAAGGGGCGCATTGCCCCTTTGGCATTTTTAAGGTGTTTCGAAAAGTCTCGATCAGCGCCGCGCACCACCCCCGCAGTGATCGCTCAGCGACCGCGTATTGACCCAGTAGTGACGCAGAACCGGAAAAAACCTCATGACTGAAAACCCAATTTCGCAACCCGACAACGCTTATGGCGCCTCCTCCATTCAGATCCTCGAGGGTCTGGAGGCGGTTCGCAAGAGGCCGGGTATGTATATCGGCGATACGTCGGACGGCACGGGTCTGCACCACCTCGTTTTCGAAGTGCTGGACAACTCCATTGACGAAGCGCTGGCCGGCCATTGCAACGACATCCACGTCACCATTCACGCCGATAACTCCATCTCCGTGACCGACAACGGCCGTGGCGTCCCAACCGGGCTCAAGCTCGACGACAAGCACGATCCCCGGCGCAGCGCCGCCGAGATCGTGATGACCGAACTGCACGCGGGCGGCAAGTTCGACCAGAACAGCTACAAGGTCTCGGGCGGCTTGCACGGCGTAGGTGTGTCGTGCGTGAACGGCTTGTCCGAATGGCTGCGGTTGACTGTGCGCCGCGATGGCAAGAAGCACTTCATGGAGTTCCGCCAGGGCGTGGTGCAGAACCGCGAACTCGTGGCCGAAAACGGCATTACATATTCGCCCATGCCCGTTGTGGGCGACACCGAAAACCGCGGCACCGAAGTGCACTTCATGCCCGATGTCACCATCTTCGGCAACGTGGAATTCCATTACGACATTCTCGCCAAGCGCATGCGCGAATTGTCGTTCCTCAATAACGGGGTGCGGATTCGCTTGACCGACCAGCGCAGCGGCAAGGAAGACGATTTTGCGTTTGTCGGCGGCGTGAAGGGCTTTGTGGATTACATCAACAAGACCAAGCAGGTGCTGCATCCGACCGTGTTCCACGCGACCGGCGAGAAGGACAACGTCACGGTCGAAGTGGCCATGCAGTGGAACGACAGCTACAACGAAAGCGTGTTGTGCTTTACGAACAACATTCCGCAGCGCGACGGCGGTACTCACCTGACCGGCCTGCGCGCCGCGATGACGCGCGTGCTGAACAAGTACATCACGGATCACGATATCGCGAAGAAAGCGAAGATCGAAACAAGCGGCGACGACATGCGCGAAGGTCTGTCGTGCGTGTTGTCGGTGAAAGTGCCCGAACCGAAATTCAGTTCACAGACGAAGGACAAGCTGGTGTCGTCGGAAGTACGCGCGCCGGTTGAAGAGGTCGTGGCAAAGGCGCTCGAGGAGTTCCTGCAGGAAACGCCGAACGACGCGAAGATCATCACGAACAAGATTATCGATGCAGCGCGTGCGCGCGATGCCGCCCGCAAGGCGCGTGAAATGACGCGCCGGAAAGGCGTGCTCGATGGCGTCGGCTTGCCGGGTAAGCTTGCCGATTGCCAGGAGAAGGATCCGGCGAAGTCCGAGATTTATATTGTGGAGGGTGACTCGGCAGGCGGGTCGGCGAAGCAAGGACGTGACCGGAAGTTCCAGGCCATCTTGCCGCTGCGCGGGAAGGTCTTGAACGTGGAGCGCGCGCGTTTCGACAAGCTGATTTCGTCGGAGCAGATCGTGACGCTCGTGACCGCGCTTGGAACCGGGCTTGGCAAGGACGACTACAACCTCGACAAGCTGCGCTATCACCGCATCATCATCATGACCGATGCTGACGTGGACGGAGCGCATATCCGCACGCTGTTGCTGACGTTCTTCTACAGGCAGATGCCGGAGATCGTGGAGCGCGGGTTTATCTACATTGCGCAGCCGCCGCTCTACAAGATCAAGGCCGGCAAGGACGAGCGGTATTTGAAGGATACGCACGAGCTGAACCAGCATATGCTGAAGCTCGCGTTGCAGGGTTCGGAACTGATTCCGAGCGAAGGCGCTACGCCGATTACCGGCGATGCGTTGGGCGAGCTCGCGCGTGCTTATCTGTTGGCGCAGGCTGTGGTTGATCGCGTCAGCCGGTTCTATGACGTGAACGCGCTCGAAGCGGTAATGGACGGCATCGTGCTGGATTTGTCGACGCAAGAATCCACTGTGGCTTCGGCCGCGGCGTTGCAAGAGGCGTTGCGTGCCGATCCGTTGAAGCCGGAAGTGACGGTTGAGCCGGCTTATGACGCAGTGCGCGAGATCCGGTCGCTGCATATCAATCGCCGGCATCATGGGAATGTGAAGGTTTCGGTTATCGATGAAGACTTCCAGTTGACCGCCGATTACAAGCAATTGCAGACGACAGCGAATACGTTCAAGGGGCTCATCGGGCCGGGCGCGTTGATCAAGCGCGGGGAACGGTCGATGGCTGTTGGCGATTTCAAGAGCGCGATGAAGTGGCTGATCGCCGATGCTGAACGCAATGTCACCAAGCAGCGCTATAAGGGCTTGGGTGAAATGAATCCGTCGCAGTTGTGGGAAACGACGATGGACCCGACAGTGCGGCGTTTGTTGCGCGTTCAGATTGAAGATGCGATTGCCGCCGATGGCATTTTTACTACGCTGATGGGCGACGATGTTGAACCGCGCCGGGCGTTCATTGAATCGAATGCGCTGCGGGCGGGGAATATCGACGTTTGAGGGTTTGCGTTATCGATTGATGATGAAAAGCCAGTCACGTTTTATGTGGCTGGCTTTTTTGTTTGTGATTCACAACTCATCCAATCCCCCCCGAAGCTCACGAGCCCTCGCGTCAATCCCAGCCTTCGCGTCACCATCCATCCTCTCCAACTGTTTATAAACCATAACCAGCCGCGAATTCCCCTTTAACCGCCCGGCATTGCGCTCAAAGAAATCCCAATATAGTGCGTTAAACGGACATGCCGTTTCCCCTAATCTCGCTTTCCGGTCGTAGTGACATTCTTTGCAGTAGTCGCTCATCTTGTCGATATAAGCCGCGCTCGAAGCATACGGCTTCGTCGCCAGTCCGCCGCCGTCCGCGAATTGGCTCATACCAAGCACGTTCGGCATCTCGACCCATTCGAATGCATCGACATACACGCCTAGATACCATTCGTGCACCTCAAACGGATTGATCCCGGCAATCAACGCAAAGTTGCCGATAACCATCAATCGCTGAATGTGGTGCGCATGCGCGCTTTCGAGTGATTGCCCAATCGAATGTTTCAGGCATCGCATGTTGGTTTCACCGTTCCAGAACCAAACAGGCAACTTGAGCACATTTCCAAAACCATTCGATTCACGATACTCGGGCATCCGCGCCCAGTACACGCCGCGCATAAACTCGCGCCAGCCGATGATCTGCCGGATAAACCCCTCGACTGCCGGCAGAGAAGCATGTCCATCGCGATACGCTCGCTCCGCACGCGCGACGACCTCACGTGGATTCAGCATCTTCACATTGAGCGAAAACGACAGCAGCGAGTGAAACAGACGCGGTGCTTGCGTGTTCATCGCGTCCTGATAATCGCCGAAATCAGGAAGCGCAAATTCGATAAACGAATCGAGCTGCGCCAACGCTTCTTCGCGATTCAAAGGCCACGGCAATCGATCTTCACACGGCTCTCCAAAACTTTTAACACCGGCATCAATAATCGTTTTCCACAGTGCCGAATGATCATGCGCGATGCGTGGATCGCACGGCTGGCGCGGTATCCCACGCCACGATTTTCGATTGTCGTGGTCGAAGTTCCACTGACCGCCGCAAGGGCTGTCGTCCGCGTTCATTAGAACTCGATATTTCATTCGCATCCGCCGATAAAAATTTTCCATTAGCCACTGTTTCTTGTCGGCGAAATATTCGGCGGCTTCCTTGCGTCGCGTATAAAAATGCTCCGTATCTGTCATTTGACACGGAACGTCTAATTGCTCCGCATATTTAGCCATTTGCTGGTCGACACGCCATTCATCCGGCGCTTGCCATTCGAACACGTTTGCCTGGTAATGACCGATCAGCCAATCGAGATTCGCAGGCAAGCTTTGCTCGTTGTCTGGATCATCAATGCCGAGATAATGTACGCGATGTCCCGCCATTCTCAGCCGGTGCGCGAAGTCGCGCATTGCGGCGAATATTGCGAGGATCTTCTGCGCGTGATGCAAAACATAATCCGTTTCCTGACGCACTTCCATCAGCACGTAGATGACATTGGCGTCCGTTTCCGAAAACCAGCCGTGCAGCGGGTTCAATTGGTCGCCAAGAATCAATCGAAGCGTGGTCATGCTTTATCTCTCCGATGCCTGGTTACGCAACGTGAAATTGTGAAAATCGATCCTTCTTGTCGGCAATGTATGTTGGCGCGTTTAAAGTGGCTGGTTCTTTGGAACGTCTCGGCATTGCTTGATGTCCGGCGCGCACAAACGATGCCCGACCACCGGCCAGCTTATAAAAACTCATGAATCGACCCAACTTGCATCCAGCTCGACAGACAGGAGGAATGCGGCAGCCAAGCGCGGCGGCTCAAGCACGCCTCGGCAAAATCGCGGAAGCATTTCGTGCGGCATGTGCCGCCGGCGATTATCAAAGCGGCGCAAATTTCGCGGCTGAGGCGCTTACCCTTACGCCCGGGAACATGACAATCCTGCCGGACTACGCGTTGTGCCTGATGCGAATTGATGCGTTCGACCAGGCGTATAAAGTCTATAAAAGCATTCACGATGCGCCGGCGAGCCAGCGCAAGCTCGCCGCGCCGACGTGGCTCGATGGTCTGGTGGAAGTATGCGGCTGGCTAGGCAAGACCGAGGAGATGCGCGAATACGGGCTGCGTTCGCTGCGCGCGTCCGACGCCAAATGCAGCGCCAATCCGAGCGAACCGATTCCCGATCATGCGCCGCCCGCATTCAACGCGGCTAACCCTGCTGAAAACGTCATCGCGTATTCATTGTTTGGCGCGAACCCGCGATATTGCGAACCGGCCGTGCTGAATGCCGAATTGACGCGTGAGCTGTTCAAAGGCTGGACGTGCCGTGTGTATCTTGACGCGACCGTTCCCGCACACGTGCAGCAAAGGTTAAAGGACGCGGGTGCGGACGTCGTTTTCATGAGTCCGGATTCGGGTGTTCATCCGCTGATGTGGCGTTTTCAGGTTATCGATGACCCCGCCATCAAGCGCTTCCTTCTTCGCGATGCCGACGCATTACTCTCCGAGCGTGAAGCGGCCGCGGTTCAGGAATGGGTCGAAAGTCCGTATTACTTCCACCTCATTCGCGATTATTTCACGCATATCGAACTGATTCTCGCGGGCCTTTGGGGCGGGTGCGCCGGGATATTAAAGAACGCCGTTCAATCGATGCAACGATTCGCCGCCGCAAACGCTGCGAGCGGACGGTTTATCGACCAGCATTATTTGCGTACGAACGTATGGCCGACGCTGCGTAAAAGTGTACTGACTCACGACGATATATTCGGTTTCCACGACGCAAAACCGTTCCCGCCACACGCGCCGAACCGATGGAAAATCGAGAAGTTTCACGTGGGCAGCAATACGAGTTACCAGGCCATAGGCGGCGCTAGCGCATTCGCCGATAACGCCACGCAAAAGCTCGTTTTCAGTTCCGCAGACGGCCAGGCTATATTCGACTACGAGACGTTAGTAAAAAACGGAGAATGGCGATTGGACGTGCCGTTTTTTATCGTGGAAAAGCTGGCCGCGAAACAAATTGCGGTGCGTGTCGTGGAGCCTTAAGCGCCCACGACCTCCACCGTTGAAAAACCGACTCCCACGCTTTTCGCCACTTTGATCTGCAATGGAATGCGCTCCTTGAGCGCTTCCACGTGACTGATCACGCCAATCATCTTGCCGCTTGCATTCAGTGAATCGAGCGCGTTGAGCGCAATCTCCAATGTCTCGCCGTCGAGCGTGCCGAATCCTTCATCGAGAAACAGAGAATCGATGGACGTCTTGAAACTCACGAGATCCGATAAAGCCAGCGCGAGCGCGAGGCTCACAAGGAAACTTTCTCCGCCCGATAACGTGCGGGTATCGCGGGCGGCATCGCCTTGCCACATATCGAGCACTTCCATTTCCAGTTCGCCCGCAAGCTTCCGGTTAAGCTGATAACGTCCATGCAACTGCATGAGTTGCCGGTTCGCGAGATAGATCAAATGATCGAGCGTGAGGCCTTGCGCAAATTTCCGATACTTCGCGCCATCGGCGGAACCGATCAGGCTGCTCAAGCGTTGCCACAGGTCGTATTGCGTGCGCTGCGTATCGATTTGCTTGTATAGCGCCTGCTTTTCCACGCGTAACGTATCGTCGCTTTGAAGCTTCGCGCGAAGGCCGCCTTGTTGTTCGCTCAGCGTCTTCATGGAAAAGAGGATTTCATCGAGCACCCGTTGAATCGTTTCGCCATCCTGCTCGGTTTTCGGCTCTTTCAATAATTCGGCGCGGCGGTTTTCAGCATTCGTTCGCAGCGTGCGCACTGTAGTCGATAGTTCATCGAGTTGACGTTTCAGCGTTTGCAACTCGCCGCGTTCCTCGTGCGATATCAGCGCAGCGTAAAACGATTGTTCATCGATAAACACGCTGCCACTGAACGCATTCAACCATGCAAGCGCTGTTTTCTCAGCATATGCTTTTTCTTCGTTCAAGCGCGTCGTGAGCGTGCGCTCGGTGCCTTCCAGCAAAACGGTCTTATCGCGGGCGATATCGTAGCGTTGTATTGCCAATAAAAACGCTTCAGCCGGATCGCGATTGGGGGAAATGACTTCGGCTTCTAATCCGGTGAAATCCTTTTCGCAAGCTGTCCAGCGCACCGACCATTTTCCAGCTTCAGCCGATGCGGTTTCAAGCGCCTGCCGTGCGCGGTCGGCTTGCTGGTTCAACGCGCGAACACGTTCCGATTCCTTCTGCCACGCTTTCCATTCATCATCGCGTTCGGCAAGCCAGGATTGCCATTGAGTCCACGAATCGAGTCGTGTGTAACCAGCGGCAAGTACGGATGTATCAAGCGCTTGTTCTCGTTCGCGCAACACGTTTTTTAACGCCTCGACTTGATCGGACATTTCCTTCAGCGACTTTTCATCCGCGTTCTGCCGCTCTTCACTTATCTTCAGCGCGTGTTGTTGTTCAACTGCATTGCGCTCAGCCACATTCGCCGCATTCGCGTGCTGCTGGAGCATGGTCTTCTGTTGATCCACTGCGTCGAGCGTGTCCTGCGCCAACTTCAGCCCGGACGCATGTTCCTGAACAAGCGCGTCGAGCGTGTTGCGATCAACCGATTCAAGTTCAAGTTGCGTGCATATCGTTCGCCAACTGTCGGCGTGTCGCGCCTCATCTTCGAGCCATGTATCAATGCGCTTTTTAAGCGCGCTTACCGCAGCATTCGATTCAGCGATCGCCACATTCGCGGCAAGAAGCTCCTTGCTTTTTCCACGCAGCGCGAACTCCTTTTCCTTCAACGCATGTTCGGTCGCGGAAGCATCGAGCGTTTGATACGCGCCAATGGACGGGTGCTCCGTCGATCCGCACAAGGGACACGCTTCGTCGGGCTGCAACGCCGCGCGGTGTCCAGCAAGGTCGAGAATGCGCCGCTCCTGATCGAGCAACTTGCGTTTGTCGTGGACTTGCTCAGTCAGTGTCTCGATGTCTTTCGTGAGGCGATCATGTTGCTCGGCCAGCAATAGGCCAGACGCACTTTTCCGCGCCAGTTCTTCACGATCCAACCCCAGTTGCCGCGCCCCGCGCGCGATTGCCTCACCCGTATCAACCAGCTTTCGGAACAGATGCTGCTGGTCTTGAAGCCGCTGGCAACGCGCCTTCAAGTCGGCTTCGTTTTCGCCGTTGAGCGTGCGTAAGATTTTTTCACGCTGCTCGCGTTCGGTCTTGCGAGCGAGTTCCGCCGTCGCCAAAGCGTTAGTTAAGGCGATGCGCTTTGCATTGATTTCACTGGCCCGTGTATCGATCAGCGAGCGCAAACCAATGCGCTTCCTATCGGTCGCCTCGATGTCATTCAACGTCTGCTGGCGTGCATCGAATTTATGCTGCCAAAGCACGATCTGCTCGCCAAGTTTGCTTCGATGTGGATGCAGATCGAGCGCGAATTGAACGGTTTTGACCTCCGACAAAATCGTGTTCAACGCATGCTGACGAAGCTCCGCAACACGCGCGCCCAACACGGACGCCGATAGCAAACCACGCGCGGCATCAAGCGAAGCGACATGCTTTTGGTCTTTCGCAATCGCGGATAAACGCAATGTTTCCGCATGCCGATCACGTGCCGATACCATCGCTACATGATCGGCACGAAGCTTTTCCGCAGGCTCACTCGTGGCGAGACGATCAAGCGAAGGTTTGGCGCTGGCGATCTTTGTCTCGGCTTGCTGCTGGTTCAGCAGCGCCTGCTCAAGCTGCTTTTCGGCATCCGATAGCGCCACTCTCCACGCGAGCATCGCGCGTGTTTCATTGGCGCGCTCGCCGAGCGCGGTTTCCTGAACGGCCAGCGCGCTGCATTCCTGCCGCAAACCATCGCGCTGCTCTTCAGTCAGCAATTGAACGCCATCGGCGCGGACCAGCAGCGTATCAAGCGCGAGTTTTTCTTCGCGCGTGCGCTCGAAGACATTCCGCGAGATCGTGCCGTAGATATCCGTGCCGGTAAGCTCTTCCAGAAGCTCTGCGCGTTCGTTCGCTTTCGCTTCGAGGAACGCGGCGAAGCCGCCTTGCGCGAGCATCATCGATTTGGTGAAGCGGCCGAAATCCAGGCCCGTGATTTCTTCGACCTTGCGTAACTTGTCGGCAATCCGCTCGGTCAGGATCGTCCCGTCGAGCCGCGCGAGTTCGACCTTGGGCGCTTGCAAATTGCCATCGGCTTTGTCGCGCGCGCGACGCTGGCTCCAGAACGCGCGATACCCCTCGCCCTTCACCTCGAATTCGACTTCCGCGAGACATTCGAACGTGTGCCGCGTCATCAGCTCGTTCGTGCCTTGCGAAACCGTGTCCATGCGCGGCGTGCGGTGATAGAGCGCGAGACAGATGGCGTCGAGCAAGGTTGTCTTGCCCGCGCCGGTCGGGCCGGTGATAGCAAACAGGCCGTTATCGCGAAACGGCGGCTGGCTGAAATCGATTTTCCACTCACCCTTCAGCGAATTCAGATTGCGCAAACGCAACGATAAGATCTTCATGCTGCATCCGCCGCGCCAATCTGTGCGACCACTTCGCGATACATCGATAAAAGCTGCGAGCGCGTGTTGTCATCAATAGTTTCCGATTGCAGGCGGCGAGCTAAAACGTCGTCAGGCGTCAGCTCGTTCAACGTTTCTTTCGCCTGCGATTGAAACGCGTTCGCAGCGGACGAGCGCTCACGCCGAACGCGCAACACTTCAACGGGCATGTTCTCCGTCATCTTCTGGATGCGTGTTTGCAGATCGCTGAGATAGTCGTCGGCGCGGACGACGATTTCCAGCCATATCGTTTCGCCCGCAACCGCTTGGGACGCAGCTGCCGAAACCGCAGCCTCAAGCTCTTTCAACGATCCTCTCACCGACAAAAGCTGCTGAAAGCATGGAACGTGAAGCGTGGTGACGCTCTTGAGCCCTTCGCTGGAAACATCCACGAGCAACATTTCTTTCTGCTGCCGCGCTTCATCGAAGCTCAGTGCAATCGGCGATCCGCTATAACGGATGTGCTCAAACCCGCCAACTTTTTGCGGCCGATGAATATGCCCGAGCGCAATGTAATCCGCCGCTGGAAAAGCCGCGGTCGGAAATGCTTCCAGCGAGCCGACATATATTTCGCGCACCGATTCGCTCGCACTCGCGCCGACCGTTGTCAAATGTCCCGTCGCGATGATCGGCAAATGCGCGCCGAGGTCCGCACGCTTCTGTTCCGCTAACGCAAACAACGCCTGATAATGCGCATGAATCGCGTCTTGCAGCGACTGCTGTTTATCGCGTGCACTTTGCCCCGCGATGCTTTGCAGAACATCGCGCGGACGGATGAATGGGATTGCGCAGACAATCGCGCCGGGATGGCCGTCGCGCGTATTGAGCACGCGAACCTGCTCGTTCGGATCGTCCTGCACGGACGGAATCACCACGGTATTCAGCGCCGTCAGCAAATTGCGGGATTCTTCAAGCACGGCGACTGAATCGTGATTGCCCGCAAGCAGCGTCAAACCCACGCCCGCGTCACGAAGCGCCAGAATCAGCGAGTAATACAGTTCGCGTGCGTAACTTGGCGGCGCGCCGGTATCGAAGATATCGCCGGCTATCAGCACCGAATCCACCGCATTCAGCCGCGTCTGCTCGATCAACCACGCAATCAGCTTCTGATGTTCGGCTTGCCGTGAATGCCCGAGAAAATACTGGCCGAGGTGCCAGTCCGAGGTGTGCAGGATTCGCATCGATAGGACGGGTTGGACATTGTTTTAGTGAATGCCAGTTTAACGGATCGATTTGCCCCGCAAGGGGCGAAGAATCGTGAAGCGCCGTAAAACGATGCAATCGCACCGTGTACGCGTACACTTCGGCTTCTATTGCGCGAAAACAGCGCGCGCCGGCCGGTCCGGCGCCCTTTTTCAGGCTGCAACCCCATTCATTACGCTCAATTCAATCATGTTTATCTGCCGAAACCAGCCGTGCGGCGCCGAATGGCAACTCGCCGACGTGCTCATCAAGAACGAAGGCCAGGGCCTGATGTTCCGTTGCCCCATGTGCGGCGCGCGCAACAAGGTGCTGCGCCACGACGCACCCGACGGCACCATCACCTACGAGCAGGACAATTCGGTCCCGCCGAAACCTGCGGCGAAGTAAGAACAAGTAACAACACAAGCTCATGACCACGCCAACTTCATTCAGCGCCTTGCCGCTCTCGCCAGCAATGCTGACGAATCTCGAGCAGCTCGGTTATCTCACGATGACCCCGATCCAGGCCGCAAGCCTGCCGCTCGCGCTTGCGGGTCACGATCTCATCGCGCAGGCCAAGACGGGTAGCGGCAAGACCGCCGCGTTCGCGTTGCCGCTGCTGGCGAAGATCGACCCGAAGCTTTTTTCCGTGCAGGCGCTCGTTTTGTGCCCGACGCGCGAACTCGCCGATCAGGTGACGCAGGAAATCCGCCGGATCGCGCGCGCGGAGGACAACATCAAGATCCTGACGCTGTGTGGCGGCTCGCCCATGCGCCCGCAGATCGCGAGCCTTGAGCATGGCTGCCATATTGCCGTGGGCACGCCGGGCCGCCTGATGGATCATCTGGAGCGCGGCACGCTGGCATTGAGCGCGCTGAAAACGCTCGTACTCGACGAAGCCGACCGCATGCTGGACATGGGTTTCTTCGACGACATTGTCGCGGTTGCGAAGCAATGTCCGAAGGAACGCCAGACCTTGCTGTTCTCTGCAACTTATCCTGAAGGCATCGCCAAGCTGAGCCAGCAATTCCTGCGCAAGCCGCAGGAAATCAAGCTCACGGAACAGCACACGAATTCGAAGATCAAGCAGCGTTTCTACGAAGTCGACGACAACGAGCGTCTCCACGCGGTAGGCCTGTTGCTTGATCATTATCAGCCGGTCAGCACACTTGCGTTCTGCAACACGAAGCAGCAATGCCGCGATCTGCTCGATGTGCTGGTGGCGCAGGGTTTTCATGCGCTCGCGCTGCACGGTGAACTCGAACAACGCGAACGCGATCAGGTGCTCGTGCAGTTCGCCAATCGAAGCTGCTCGGTGCTGGTCGCAACCGACGTGGCGGCGCGCGGTCTCGACATCGCGCAACTGGAAGCGGTGATCAACGTGGATGTCACGCCCGATCCCGAGATCCACGTCCATCGCATTGGCCGAACGGGCCGCGCGGATCAGGAAGGCTGGGCGCTGAGCCTTGCCAGCATGGACGAAATGGGACGCGTCGGTACGATTGAACAGGCGCAGAAAAAGGAAGTGGAATGGCACAAGCTGAGCGAGTTGACGCCAGCGAAACCAGGCCATTTGCAACCGCCCATGGCGACGCTGCAAATCCTTGGCGGCCGTAAGGAAAAGATCCGTCCCGGCGATGTCCTCGGCGCGCTCACAGGCGACGCCGGTTTCGAAGGCTCGCAGATCGGCAAGATCAACGTGACGGATATGGTCACGTACGTGGCTGTATCGCGGCATATTGCGGACAAGGCGGTGAACCGGTTGTCCGCTGGAAAGGTGAAAGGCAAGAAGGTAAAGGTGCGCCGGATCTGAAGCGCCGGGTCCGCATTTTGCGCGACGGTTGATTCCGTGAAACCGGTCAGAGCGGATATGCGTATCAATGCATATCCGCCTTTATACCTTGGTGCGCATATGGTCCGTCCTGCTCGCATTGTCATTCTTTTGTCCGCGCTGATGTTTGGCTTGAGCGCATGCATTTCTTCCCCGCCGAATCCGAATCCGCGCGCCACGAGCGAAGAGACGCTCGCGCCTTCGGTTGATTTGCCGCGTTATATGGGCCGCTGGTACATCGTTGCGAATATTCCGTACTTTGCCGAGAAGAATTTCGTAGGCAGTTACGCCGAATGGAAATTGCGCGATGACGGCAAGATCGACGATTCGTATTACGCGCACGAAAATACGTTTGACAGCCCGCTGAAGCATTATCAATTCACAGATTCAATTGTTCCCGGCACAAACAACGCGCAATGGAGCGTACGGGTTTTCTGGCCTATCTACGCGACTCAAAAGACGCTTTATGTTGATCCGGATTATGAATACACGATCATTGGATATCCGGATCGCAAGCTCGGCTGGATCTTCGCGCGTTCTCCGACCATCAGCGATGCAAAATATCGCGAACTTCTCGGCCGGCTGGATGAGATGGGTTACGACATATCGCGGTTTCGCCGCGTGCCGCAAACGCCGGATCAGATCGGCAAACCGGGTTTCCACTCGCCCGGTGAGAAAGAATGACCTGCGCCTGCAGAAATGCATAACTTCAAATCGGGTAACAAGGGATCGGACTGATCCGATAGCTGGCGGGTAAGGCGCGATTTAGCATGAACAGGTTATCCACTTCGCTGAATACGCCTGCCATGAATCAACTTTCCGAGCCGTTTGCCGTCGCGTTCAGTCACCATCAGGCCGGTCTTATGGCCGACGCCGAAA
Source organism: Caballeronia sordidicola (assembly GCF_001544455.2). GTDB lineage: Bacteria > Pseudomonadota > Gammaproteobacteria > Burkholderiales > Burkholderiaceae > Caballeronia > Caballeronia sordidicola. Next base: position 460,150 of record NZ_FCOC02000002.1, on the reverse strand, counting down.
GCGGTTATCGGACAGTTCTTGAAGCGCGCCCGGATCACGTGGACGCGTTGCATTACCTGGGCGTTTTGCTGCATCAACGTGGCGAAAACGAAGAGGCGGCGAAGCTGATGGATCGTGCCCTTGGCCTCGCACTGGATGCATCGGCATGCTGGAGCAATCGCGGGTTGGTGGCAGCGGCGCTGGGTGATCTCCCTTATGCCGTGGAATGCCATGAGCGCGCGCTTGTCATCGATCCCGATTTCACGAACGCACGCAATAACCTTGGCGTGGCGCTGCAAAAACAAGGTCTCTTCAACGAATCCATTGAGCAGCACAAGACACTGCTCGTTCAAGACCCCGATTTATTCGATAGCCGGCTAAATCTCGGCGGCGCCTTCGCAGCGGCAAAGCGCTACGAAGAAGCGCTGGAGACTTATCAGGAAGCGCTTCGCCGCAATCCGGACAGCTTCGAGGCGCATTTTGGCAAAGGCAATGCGTTGCGTGAGCTCAAGCGTTTCGACGAGGCGGTGGCGAGCCTGAATCGTGCATTGGCTTTAAAGCCGAATCACTTCGAGGCGCGTGTGAACCTTGGCACAACGCTTGGGCTTCATGGCCGGTTCGTAGAGGCGGAAGCGGCATACCGCCAAGCGCTGACCCTACGCGATGACCCGCAGATTCACGTGTGCGTGGGCGCGGCTCGCGGTTCGCAAGGCCTGTTCGAGGAAGAGGAACCACACTATCGGCGCGCGCTTGAACTCGCACCCGATCACGCCGATGCACAGCACAACTTGGCGTTGCTAGAGCTAAGACGCGGCAATTTCAAGGAAGGCTGGGCGCTTCATGAAGTGCGCTGGCGCTCGAGCAAATATCAGCCGATAAGCGTTCCAGGCGTTCCGGAGTGGCACGGAGAACCGCTGCAAGGCAAGACGCTGCTGGTTGTGGGAGAGCAGGGACATGGCGACATGATCCAGTTCGCACGTTATGTGACGGTGCTTGAGCAAATGGGCGCAACCGTGGACATGTGGGTGCCGGAGAACATCGTGGAACTGGTGAAGAGCGTGCGCGGTGTTCGCCGGGCAGCGTATCGCGGTCCGACACATGGGTACGACTACTGGACGCCTTCCATGAGCGTGCCGCATCATGTGTCGCATCTCGTTCCCGGCGCGCTTGCTGACATCCCGTACATGAGCGTGAGCGCGGAACGGATTGGCATGGGCCCAACCCGCGTAGACAAGCTGGCCGCCGGCCGCAGGAAAATTGGGATTGTATGGGCGGGCAGTCCGACTTTCGGCAACGATCAATTCCGTTCCATGCCGTTCTCCGCGCTTTCGCCTTTGGCGGATGTGCCGGATGTTGCGTGGTTTTCGCTGCAAAAGGGCGCGGCGCGCGATCAGCTTTCGAGTCCGGATTGCGCTCTGAAACCGTACGATCTAACTGAAGATCTCCACGATTTCGCCGATACCGCCGCGCTTATTGAACAACTTGATCTGGTGATCACGGTCGATACCTCCGTTGCGCATGTGACGGGTGCGCTCGGCAAGCCCGTGTGGGTGTTCTTGCCGGCGAACAACGACTGGCGCTGGATGATGAATCGCGACGACAGCGTGTGGTATCCGAGCGCGCGGTTGTTCAAGCAGACCACGCTCGGTGACTGGACCGAGCCCGTGGCCAAGGCAAAAGCGGCGCTGATGGCGAAGTAAAAAAGCGCCGCTTATTTGGTTGCGGTTTGCATCGGTTCGCTGGGTTTGTCGCGGGTAATCAGGCGCAAGCCGCTCGCAATACTTGCCACGCCCGCGAACCCCGCGCCAAGCGCGAGCGCCAGCGCCGGTCCGCGATGACCTGCAATGCCGAAGCTGAGTGCTACCAGTGCGGCCCCGGTCGCCTGGCCGACCAGCCGCGCCGTCGCGACCACGCCGCTCGCGCCGCCGCTTCGCTCGCGCGGCGCGCTCGCCATCAGCGCTTTCAGGTTCGGCGACTGGAAGAACCCGAAACCCGCGCCGCAAATCGCCATGCGAATGCAGATATCGAATGCGTGGGGATGTACCGGCAACAGCGCCAGCGAAGCCATTCCCGCGCACATGACCGCCAAGCCAACGCCGCCAAGCAAGCCAGGCGGGTGCCGATCCGACAAGCGGCCGGCCACCGGCGCGAGCAGCGCGACCATCACGGACCACGGCGTCATGAGGAAACCCGTTTCGACCTGGCTGCGCCCGAGCACGCTTTCGAAATAGAACGGTAGCGACACGAACGCGAGCCCTTGCGCCGCGAATGAGCAAACGGCGGTAGCCGTCGATAACGCGAACATCGGCCGTTTGAACAGATCGACGGGAAGCATCGGCGCGGGGTGACCGCGTTCTCGACGCAACATCAGGGCGCCCGCGACCACGGTTACGCCGAACGCCATCAACACAATATGCGTGGGCGCGCGCTGCGCCGCCTCGCCGAGCGCGAACACCAGCGCGGCGAAGGTCACCACATTCAAGCCGGCCGCCACGCGATCGAAACCGTGTGTGGTGCGCGGCGTTTCAGGCAACGCAGACCAGCCGATAAACAATGCCGTCAAGCCAATAGGCAGATTCACTGCGAACAGCCAGGGCCACGTGCCAAGCGAAAGGACTATCGATGCAACCGTTGGCCCGACCGCGAACGATATCCCCACAATCAACGCATTCAGCCCGAGTCCACGCCCGAGCCGGTGATGAGGATAAATCGCGCTGATCAGCGCCGTGTTCACGCTCATGACCGCGCTCGCGCCAATTCCCTGCAGCAACCGGGCGGCGGTGAGCGTGGGCAGCGACCACGACAACGCGCAGGTCAGCGACGCCACGAGAAACAGGATCAAGCCGCCCAGATAGATTTTCCGATGGCCGACAATCCCGCCGAGCGCCGCGAACGGCAAGAGCGTGGCGACCATCGCGAGCTGATACGCGTTGATGATCCAGACGGAAGCGGCCGGCGTCGCGTGAAGATCGTGGGCGATGGCGGGAAGCGCCGTGTTTGCGATGGCGGTATCGAGCGTGGCAAGCGATACGGCCAGCAGCATGGCCGCCATGCCGCGGCGTTGCTGCGCGGTCATGGGGGCATCGGGGAGAAGCGTGGTTGGGTCGGGCACGGTTTTGAGATGGAAGCGAGATCGGCGGCAAGACCGACACGATACGGGATCGCGGCAAAGCTCGCCGGGCGACCCCGCGCGAGCTTTCAAACAGGTGTCAGTACAGGCATGCCGGCGAAGTGGCAGGTGGCGTTATCGACGAACATCTGCACCGACGCCGCCACGGCTTCCGGCGACCGGCCGCCCACGTGCGGCGTGAGGACCACGCGCTCCGAGCCGGTCAGCAAGGCTGGCGGCGCTGGTTCGCCCTCGTACACGTCCAGCCCCGCGCCCGCGATCACGCCGCGTTCAAGAGCATCGGCAAGCGCGGCGGTATCCACGACGCTGCCGCGCGCCACGTTCACGAGATATCCGCGCGCGCCTAACGCGGCGAGCACGTTGGCGTCGATCAGATGTTTTGTTCCCGCGCCACCCGGCGTCGCGACCACGAGGTAATCGGCCCATTGCGCAAGCGCGGTTGCCGAATCGAAATATGTGTAGTTCACGTCCGCGTTCGGTTGCCGATTGTGATAACCGACTTCAATATCGAATCCAAGCGCGCGTTTTGCGACCTTCCTGCCGATATTACCCAGGCCGATCACACCGAGTTTTTTGCCCGAAAAGTTCGGTTGAAACGGCAGTTCGTCACGCCAGACGCCTTCGCGGCACGCGCGGTCGAGCGCCGGGATCTGCCGAACCACGCCGAGGAGCAGCGCAAATGCGTGATCGGCGACGCAATCGTCGTTCGTGCCCGCGCCGTTCACTACTACGATATTGCGTGCCCGCGCGGCGTCCCGCGCGATGTTCTCGTAGCCCGCGCCCAACGCGCCGATCAGTTCGAGTTTCGGCAACCGGGCGATCGATGCCGCATCCAGGCCCACGGTGCCATTGGTCAGCACGGCGCGGATTTCATCGGAGTGGTGCGTGAGTGCGTAATCGAGTTTTGTTTGATCGAGGGCGTTAATGAGCTTGAAAGCCGCCGATACGGTTGCGTAGCTGTCGGCCTGAAGTGGGATCAATACGAGAACGGTGGGAAGCATGTCATCAAGGTCAAAGGAGCGAGCGCTCAGTGTCCCACCTTCTATTTTTTTTCGCGTGCCACGGACATCCGATATTTTATTTGTAAGCGTATCAACCGAGATCGAAAGTATTTAGGGTTTACACCTAAATTCACAATAATCTCTTGCCTGCTTAGGGCTTAATTTTCGGACTTGGCTTACCTAGACTGTATCCATAGAACGCGATCAACGTTGATCGCGGGAAAACAAAAGTCGGAGGTAAGCATCATGAAGTCACTTATTCAAGCCGTTGTGGTTGCCGCGGTCCTGGCTGTCCCAGCAGTAAGCTTTGCTCAGTCGAATCAACCGCTTACCCGCGCTCAAGTAAAGGCGGAACTGGTTCAGATCGAAGCCGCCGGCTATAACCCTGCCACTGCAAATGATTACGACTACCCTGCGAACATTCAGGCTGCAGAAGCGCGGGTAGCGGCGCAGAATGCCGCCCAAACGGGTTACGGCGGTGTATCGAGCGGTACGTCCGATTCCGGTTCAAATGTTCATTCCGCGACAGGCGACAGTGTCCGTTCCGTCTATATGGGTCACTAATCTTATCGGGATCTGGCAATAGAATTTCTTTTCATATCATTTCTACTGCCGTGCGCTAAGCAGTTCGCTTCTTTTTAAGCCCGGATAAGAACCTCCTCCACCGGGCCGCCCGGTGGATTTGCCCAGCTTCATTGTCTGGGCTTTTTTACGCCGGTTTCGTGTTTCGATAAGCGTGACCTACACTGTAATAACCGGCGAGGCATTTGAAGGAGGCGCCCGTGACTGAGTCAATGATCGGCTTTGTTGTAGGTCTTGCGGTTTTGATCGTAATGGCGGCGGTGCTAGGGCGGCGGTATAGGCGGGATCATCCCGAGAATTCGGACGGCCCGGCGAAGATGCGTGAGTGGCTCGATACGCATCACATGAGCTGGCTGCATCACAAACACTGACGCGCTCTAAAAAACACGAAGCCCGCGATTCCGCGGGCTTCGTCTTTTTATTCGTGCGAACAGCCGCTACGCGTGACCGGCCGGTTTCAGGTTTCTTGGAGGCTTTCGTCCATCCGCTTCCGCCTTTCCGTATTCAATTGCAAAGCGGCACGCGTCGTCCGGTTCGTTGAAGTAGCCGAGCACGCCAGACGCCCAGCGCGCGCCATCAGGCTTGGTGACGATGATCATCGATGCAAAACTGCCGCGCTCGCCTGCGGCAAGCGGCATCAGAACGTGGTCGTTATAACTTACTGGAATGGCATGCATTCGGCCTCCCGCTGAACAAATCCAGAATCTCGAGCGTGTAATTCTGGGGGCTTTCGGCATTTGCCATTGTGAGGAATTGCAAAAAAGGGAAACAGCGCGTGCGGAATGATTATTCTTCTGATGGAAGCGCGCACAAACAAAAGGCCGGTTAGCTTTTTTGCTAACCGGCCTTTCAAATACTTGGTGGGGCGTGACAGATTCGAACTGTCGACCTACGGATTAAGAGTCCGCTGCTCTACCAGCTGAGCTAACGCCCCGGAAAAACTGAATCCGAATTATAGCGACGTTTTCTCGAGTTGCGCAACTATCGGCGCTACAAAATCCGGAATTCCCTCCCAATGACAGCCGAAAGCGTGGGCGCATATGGCGCGGCCGTTCATCCGTTATCTCGAAAATTGAATGCGGGAACCGTTATCATGGCGTTCGAGCGGCGAACGGCCGTGCTTAAAACAGCCAGACATCATGGACGATTCCGCTATCCGCACTTTGCTCGAAACCACCTTCGCGCCGTGGATTCGTGACCTGGGGTTATCGCTGGAAAGCGCTTCGGACGAGCGCGTCACGCTCCGCCTGCCGCATGCCGACAAGCTGCGCCATGCTGGCGGCGTGATCTGCGGCCAGGTTTTCATGGCGGCCGCCGATACCGCCATGATCGTTGCCATTTCGCACGCACTCGGCGGTTTCCAGCCGATGACCACCGTTTCCCTGACCACGAGTTTCCTGCGTCCCGTGAAAGCCGGCGATGTCCTTGTCACCGCGGTCATTCTGCGTCGCGGCCGCAATCTGGTCTTCGGCGAAATCGAACTCCACGATGAAACCGGTGCGCTCGCCGCGCACGCGACCACCACTGTCATGCTTCTCGCCTAAAAAACCATGTTCGATCAAGTCGTATTCGCCGGCGGCGGCAACCGCTGCTGGTGGCAGGCCGGTTTCTGGGACGTCGTCCAGCCGGAACTGAAGCTGCGTCCGCGCGTCATCACCAGCATCTCGGCAGGCGCGGCCACGGCGTGCATGCTTTACACGAATCACTCGGAATGGGTGATGGACTATTACTCCCACGTGCTGCGCGATAACTCGAAGAACGCGTATTGGGGCAATTTGCTGCGCAGCGAATCGGTGTTTCCGCACTATCGGATATACCGGCAGGCATTGCTGGATATCTATGGCGACCGGTTTCAAACGTTGAAGGCCGCGCCGGAAATTCGTATCGGTGTGTCGCATTTGCCGCGTTGGCTCGGCGCACGCAGTGCGGTGGCGGCGGGACTGATCGCCTATAACATCGAGAAATACGTGCGCAAGAAGTTGCATCCGACACTTGGGCAAGCGCTCGGTTTTCATCCGGAATTCGTGAAGGCGCAAGAGTGCGCGACGGTCGAGGATCTCGCCGATCTGATCCTGCAATCGTCGAGCACGCCGCCGTTCACGCCGATTCTGCGCCGGCAGGGGCGGCCCGTGCTCGATGGCGGCATGGTCGACAATGTGCCGGTGGGCGCGCTGGATGCATCGCCGGGACTGGTTCTGGTGATGGTGACGCGCGTGTATCCGCGCCCGCAGATGTTCATGGTCGAGCACGGCGAACATGGGAAGCACCGCGACCAGCGCCGTGTCTATGTGCAGCCGTCGCGGAAGGTGCCGATTTCATCGTGGGACTACACGAGTCCGGCGCTGATGCGGCCGGCGTACGATCTGGGACGCGCCGACGGCGAGCAATTTCTCATGCGCTTGCCCGACGTGCTGAGCGCCGCGGCGCAACACTGAACGGGAGTGTCGAACGATGACCAAACAGCACAAGTACACGCTGCAAGTCGCCTGGACCGGCGATCAGGGTTCAGGCACGTCGAGCTACGACGCCTACTCGCGCGACCATCTGGTGCGCGCGGCGAACAAGCCTGCCATTGAAGCATCGAGCGATCCGGCCTTTCGCGGCGATGCCACGCGCCACAATCCGGAGGAGCTTTTCGTCGCGTCGCTCTCGTCGTGCCACATGCTCTGGTATCTGCATCTGTGCGCCGTGAACGGCGTTGTGGTGACGGGCTACGTGGACGATCCCATCGGCACAATGGAAGAAACGAAGCAGGGAAGCGGCCGTTTCACCGACGTTCTTTTGCGCCCGCAAGTGCTCATAGGCGCGGGCGGCGACCTGAAGCTGGCGGAACGCCTGCACGAGGAAGCGCATGCGTTCTGCTTTCTCGCGAACTCGGTGAACTTTGTTGTCCGATGTGAACCGTCCATCGAAATTTCGACGATCTGAATTATCGCCGGCGTCCACCAACCAGTGCTTCCGGATTGACGACGCTGGATGTGTCGCCGGCGTCGAAGGCCAGAATGTTCTTGAACGCCGCCGAAAAATACAGCTCGTAGCTTTCACGTTCCACATAGCCAATGTGCGGCGTGCAAATGACGTTTTCCATGCGCAGCAGGCTGTAACCCTGCAGGATCGGCTCGCTCTCGTACACATCGATAGCAACCATGCCCGGCCGGTTGTGATGCAGCGCATTGAGCAGCGCGTTTTCCTCAAGCAACTCGGCCCGGCTTGTATTCACAAACAACGCGGTCGGTTTCATGCGCATCAGATCCGCTGCCGTGACAATGCCGCGGGTTTCGTCGTTCAGACGCAGATGCAGCGAGAGCACGTCGCTTTGCTCGAACAATGCCTCGCGGCTTTCGGCAACGTCGATGCCGTCGGCGCGCGCGGCGGCTTGCGAATGCTCGCGCCCCCACACCACCACCTTCATGCCGAACGCCTTGCCATAGCCCGCAAGTAGCTGGCCGATCTTGCCGTAACCCCAGATGCCGAGCGTCTGGCCGCGCAGCACTTGCCCGAGTCCGAAATTGGGCGGCAACGCGGATGTCTTCAGTCCGGACTGCTGCCACGCGCCTTGTTTTAGATTGGCGACGTACTGCGGAATGCGCCGCTGCGCCGCCATGATCAGCGCCCACGTCAATTCGGCTGGAGCGATCGGCGACCCGGTGCCTTCCAGAACGGCAATCCCGCGCTCCGTACAAGCGTCGAGTTCAATGTGGCCGCCCACCTTGCCGGTCTGGCTGATCATGCGCAGCCGCGGCAATTTATCGAGCAGCTGGGAGCTGATTCGGGTGCGCTCCCGGATCAAAACCAGGGCTTCGACTTCCGAAAGTCTGCTAGCCAACTGTCCGAGCCCGCGCACCGTGTTATTGAAGACCTTGACTTCGTGATCTGCAAGCAGATTGAAGCAATCAAGCTTACGAACGGCGTCTTGGTAGTCGTCGAGAATGGCAATTTTGATTGGCATGGATTGGCTTTTGATAGGCATCAAACGTGCTGCAGAAATTCGAAGATGGACAGGAAACGACGAGCTAAGTTCGGGTAATTACGTATAAATTCACCGAAATCCAGGCATCGCGTCTTGTTAAGCTGCTATTGCGCTGTCGTGGTAATTGCCGGCCGCCAACAGCTAATGAACGAATATCGAATGCGTTTCGAATGCGCAGCGAGCCGTCCAGCGACTCATTGGCTCATTCACGCATCGCCAAAGCCGGAAAACCGGCAATCGATGGAGACATTCCTATCTCTTTTTAACAGTTTGTTCCGTGCCGACGCAAGCCGCGATTCAGACGGCAGTCGGCGCCAGACCCGTCAACTCCCGACGCCAGCCTTGGTTTTGTGTCGCCACCAGCGCGTGAGTTCCGCCGTGCAGAGCATCCGGCGACGTGAAATGCGCCTCTCGCGAGCAGCGCCGGCGGGTTGCAACCGTTTTCTCTTCCAAGAACGGAGTGTGCTCGATGAACCAGCCCGCAGTGGTGGACCAAAATGTCGCCGGCAGTGACGCGCCAGCGTATGTCAAGAACCGCAAGCTCATCGACTGGGTACAGCGGATCGCGGCGCTTACCAGGCCGGACAGGATTGAATGGTGCGACGGATCGGAGGAGGAATACGATCGTTTATCCCAGCAGATGGTCGACGCAGGAACCCTCAAGCGCCTCAATCCCGCAAAAAGACCGAATTCCTACCTGGCGTGTTCCGATCCGTCTGACGTCGCGCGCGTCGAGGACCGCACGTATATATGTTCGGCGCGCTCTGAGGAGGCTGGTCCAACGAACAACTGGATCGATCCGAAGGAAATGCGGGGCACACTGAACGGCCTGTTCGACGGCTGCATGCGCGGACGCACGATGTATGTCGTGCCGTTTTCCATGGGGCCGCTCGGTTCGCCCATCGCGCATATTGGCGTGGAACTGACGGACAGCCCATACGTGGTGACGAACATGCGCATCATGACGCGCATGGGCAGCGCCGTGTACGGTGTGCTGGGCACGGACGGCGAATTCGTGCCGTGCGTGCATTCGGTCGGCGCGCCGTTGCGAGCGGAGCAAAAGGACGTGCCGTGGCCGTGCAATGACACGAAGTACATCGTCCATTTTCCGGAAAGCCGCGAGATCTGGAGCTTCGGGTCGGGTTATGGCGGCAACGCGCTGCTCGGCAAGAAATGCTTCGCGCTACGGATTGCATCCACAATGGGCCGCGACGAAGGCTGGCTCGCCGAGCACATGCTGATTCTCGGCGTGACATCGCCGGAAGGGCGCAAATATCACGTCGCGGCGGCGTTCCCCTCGGCTTGCGGCAAGACCAACTTCGCCATGCTGATTCCGCCGCACGATATGTCGGGCTGGAAGGTATCGACGATTGGCGACGACATTGCGTGGATCAAGCCAGGACGCGACGGCCGTCTTTACGCGATCAATCCCGAGGCCGGCTACTTCGGCGTGGCGCCAGGCACGAGCGAGAAGACCAACTTCAACGCCATGGCAATGCTCAAGGAAAACGTCATTTTCACGAACGTGGCGCTGACCGACGACGGCGATATCTGGTGGGAAGGCATGACGGACACGCCGCCGGCGCATCTGATCGACTGGCAGGGCAAGGACTGGACGCCTGAGTCCGGCACGAAAGCCGCGCATCCGAACGCGCGGTTCACGGCCCCGGCGGCGCAGTGTCCTTCCATCGATCCCGATTGGGAAAATCCCGCGGGCGTGGCTATCGATGCGTTCATTTTCGGGGGACGCCGTTCGGACACGGTGCCGCTCGTGACGGAGGCGCGCAACTGGCGCGAGGGCGTCTACATGGCCGCGACCATGGGATCCGAAACCACGGCGGCCGCGGCCGGACAGCAAGGCGTCGTGCGGCGTGATCCGTTCGCCATGCTGCCGTTCTGCGGCTACAACATGAGCGATTACTTCGGGCATTGGCTCAAAATGGGCGAGCGGCTCACGCAGCTCAACGCGAAGCTGCCAAAGTTTTTCTGCGTGAACTGGTTCCGCAAGGGCGCGGACGGTAAGTTTGCGTGGCCCGGTTTTGGCGACAACATGCGCGTCCTGACGTGGATGATTGGGCGTATAGATGGCACGACGAACGGGGAAGAACATGCGTTCGGATTTTCGCCGGGCTATGGCGACATCGACTGGGGCAAGCTCGATTTCTCGCATGAGCAATTTGAGCGGGTGATCTCGGTGCAGGACTCCGCATGGCGTGCGGAACTGGAACTTCACGACGAATTATTCAAAAAACTGGCTCAAGGGCTCCCGCAAGAACTCGCCGAAACCAAGCTGGGCATCGAGCAACGCCTGTCGGCGTAATAATTCGAGTGCGGGATTAGTGACGGAAGTCGACATAATCAACGACAAGTCGTCATGTAGGCGGCATTCCGTCATTTCCCTGCTTTACTGCGTCAAAATTGCCTGAGCCAGCTTTTCAAAATTGGGTCGTGAATACTTTTCGGGCGTGGGTGTTCCGGATTCAGCAACAATCGATCTTCTTTCACCTTACTGCTTGGTAAAGTCGAAATCTTTTATCGGGAAAAGTGAGATTTCCGGCAACTTCTGCACGAAAACGCGAGTCCTAGGATAATTCCGAATTGCTTCAGGAATTTAAAAGAGGCCGTCTAGCAGCAGGAGTAGTCTCATGGATCATTTGCAGTCGATGAAAGTATTCGTCCGAGTGGCGGATCTTGGCAGTTTTGCCCGCGCAGCCGGCGCCATGGATATCTCGAACGCCGTGGCGACGCGCCATATTGCGGATCTGGAAGGGCGGCTCGGCACGCGTCTGCTCAACCGCACGACGCGCAGCCTCTCGCTGACCGAATCGGGTCAGGTCTATCTGGAACGCGCGCGGCAGATCCTCGATGAACTCGAAGACGTCGAACAGATGGTCGTGGCACGCAACCACGAGCCAGTTGGATCGCTACGAATTGTCGCACCCGTCGTGTTTGGCTTGCATAACCTTGCGCCGGTTTTGCAGACGTATGCGCAGCGCTATCCGAAGGTGGTGCCCGACGTGACGCTGGTCGACCGGCAGGTCGATCTGGTTGAAGAAGGTTTCGACGTGGGTATTGTGATCGCGCGCCAGATGCGCAGCGCGAGCATTGTCACGCGACGCCTGACGACCGGCTGCCTGACCGTCTGCGCCACGCCCGCGTATCTTGAAAAGCACGGCGTGCCCTCACGGCCTGAAGATCTGGCTGAACATCCGTCGCTCAGTTTGCCATCGGAATATTTCGGCGATGAGCGCGTGTTCACCGGTCCCGAAGGCGAAGTGCGCGTGCGGCCGACGAACGTGATCGTGGCGAACAATACCGAGATGCTGCGGCAGTTCGCGCTGCTTGGCATGGGCATCGCGATCCTGCCGAGCTACCTGATCGGCAACGACACCACGCGTGGCAAGCTGGTGAGGCTCTTGGGCGACTACAAGCTGCCGCAGGTCGAGATCAACGTGGCATATCCCAGCCGCCGCCATTTGCCGGCGAAGGTGCGCACGTTTATCGATCATCTTGTTGAGTATTTCAGCAAGACGCCGAATCACCAGCTTGGCGAGCAGTGGGTAAAGGACGGCGCGCTGCAGCCGGGTTCTCCCGCCATCAACGACGACGACAGCGAGCCTTTGGTTGCTCATGCGGCATATGCGGAGGCGGAAGGCGGCTCGCGTTTTGAATCCCGTCCCACTGACGCTGCTAACGCCCCTTCCGATGACAGCAAGCTCAATGGCAAGCCGGTCAAGTCGCGCACGCGTTCGCCGCTATCCATGCCGTCGCCGTTCTGATGGAGAGGACTTTGCCGTGCGTCACTGTATGAAAGAAAAAGCCCGCGAATCGCGGGCTTTTTCGATTGGTGCCGGCCTCAGGGAAATTAACCCGTCTTCCGAGCCGCCGCCTTCTTCGCTGCAACTTTCTTCGCAGGCGCTTTCTTCGCCGCAGCCTTTGCAACCGTTTTCTTCGCCGCGACAGTCTTCGCCGCGACAGCTACGTCGCCGTCGCCCTCGTCTTCTGCTTCTGGCGCCGCCGCACCGCGTTTAACGGCGGTCTTCGCGCCCGGCTTCGGCTCCTTCTTCTCAAACTCGAAGCCAATCTTGCCGTCCGGCTGCTTCACAAGGAACGCCTTGAAGTTGCGGCCGGTACGCGACGACTTGAAGCCAGTGAGCAGGTCCGTGCGTCCTTCTTCGAGCAACTTCGTCATCTGCTCGCGCGACATTTCCTGCTGCAGAATCACCTTGCCCGAGCGGAAATCGCAGGTTTTCGGATTCGCGACCGAGTTTTCGCAGACATAGCTCATGCCGTGTTCGTACACTTTCGATTGACATTTCGGGCAAGCGCCAACCGGGGTTTGGTCCGAGAAATCCACGGGTTCGCCATCTTCGCCACCGGAGTCCTGACCGAAGTCGAACTCTAGCTTCCAGTTCTTGATTTCGTCGTCGAAAGCGAGCTTCAGGATTGCCGAGAACGGCCGGCCCATCTTGCTGCGGAAACCGGACAGCGGCCCAATGGTCTTGTCCCTGATCAACTGCTCGACTTCGGGAATCTCGAACTGCCGTCCGCCAGGAATCTTGGACATCGAGAATTCGCACTTCGTACAGGCGAATCGCCGATAGTTCTCCTTGATCTGGCTGCCGCAATTCGGGCACGGTGTTTCCAGCGTTGCATAGTCGCCGGGAATGGTGTCCGAGTCGTATTCCTTCGCGCGCTTCACGATGGTCTGCGTCATGCGCGCGATTTCCTGCATGAATTCGTCGCGCGGAAGATTGCCGCGTTCCATCTGCGACAGCTTGTGCTCCCACTCGCCGGTCAGCTCCGGCGCCGTCAGTTCCTCTACGCCCAGGCCGCGCAGCAAGGTCATCAACTGGAACGCCTTGGCCGTTGGAATCAGCTCGCGGCCTTCGCGCACCATGTACTTCTCGCCCAGCAGCCCTTCAATGATCGCCGCCCGCGTGGCTGGCGTTCCCAGTCCCTTCGCCGCCATTGCCTCGCGCAACTCTTCGTCTTCCACGAGCTTGCCCGCGCCTTCCATGGCCGAGAGCAACGACGCCTCGTTGTATCGAGCGGGCGGTTTCGTCACGAGGCCATGCGCCGCGACCTTTTCGACGTCGACCTTCTCGTCCTTCTGGACTTGCACGAGGTTGTCGTCGTCGCCGCTGACTTCCTTGCCATAGACCTGCAGCCAGCCCGGCTCGACCAGCACCTTGCCTTCAGTCTTGAAGTGATGACCCGCGACTTCGGTGATCCGCGTGGTGACCAGGTATTCGGCCGCCGGGAAAAACACCGCGAGGAAACGCTTCACGACGAGGTCGTACAGCTTTTGCTCCGGTTCCGACAAGGATTTCGGCGCCTGCAGAGTCGGGATGATGGCGAAGTGATCGCTGATCTTGGAGTTATCGAAGATGCGCTTGTTCGGCTTCACCCAGCCCTTGTCCAGGACCTGTTTCGCGTGCGGCAAATAGTTGTTGCTCTCCTTCAGCATGGCAAGCGTGTCTTTTACCGTCGGAATGTAGTCCTCGGGCAGCGCGCGTGCGTCGGTACGCGGGTAGGTAAGGACCTTGTGCTTTTCATACAACGCCTGGGCCAGGCCGAGCGTGTTCTTCGCCGAAAAACCAAAGCGGCCGTTGGCCTCGCGCTGCAGGCTCGTCAAGTCGAACAGCAAGGGCGACATCTGCGTGGACGGCTTGGCTTCTTCCGTAACGGTGCCGGTCTTGCCACGGCAAGCCGCAACAATCGATTCGGCGGCGGGCAAGCTCCATAGCCGCGAATCGCGCTGTTCCGGATCGCCTTCGACGCGCTTGAATTTCGGGTCGAACCAGCGTCCTTCGTAAATCCCTTTCGCTGCGATGAATTCAGCGCGCACTTCCCAGTAATCGCGCGGCACGAACCGGCGAATCTTTTCTTCGCGTTCCACGACAATAGACAACGTTGGCGTCTGAACACGGCCAACGGTGGTCAGGAAGAAACCGCCGCCCTTGCTGTTGAACGCGGTCATTGCGCGCGTGCCGTTGATGCCCACCAGCCAGTCGGCTTCAGAGCGGCAACGGGCGGCATCGGCAAGAGGCTGCATGTCGGCGTCGCTGCGCAGGTTCGCGAAACCTTCGCGAATGGAACCGGCCGTCATGGACTGGAGCCAAAGGCGCTGCACCGGCTGTTTGGCCTTCGCATGCTGCGCGATCAGGCGAAAAATCAGCTCGCCTTCGCGCCCCGCGTCGCAGGCGTTGATCAGCCGGTCAATGTCCTTGCGCTTGAGCAGCTTGGTCAGCACCTTCAGGCGCGATTCGCTTTTTGCGATCGGATTCAGGTCGAAATGCGGCGGAATGACCGGCAGATTGGCGAAACTCCACTTGCCGCGCTTGACGTCGTATTCCTCGGGCGCGGCGATTTCCAGCAAATGGCCCACCGCCGACGACAGTACGTAGTCGTCGCTCTCGTAATATTCGTCATGCTTTGTGAAACCGCCCAAAGCGCGCGCGATGTCGTTCGCGACAGAAGGCTTTTCAGCAATGATCAGGGCTTTGGACATGACTCGATTCTAGTTAGGGACTGGCATGAGGCCGGTTTCCGCGGCTTGGTTCGCGGGGTTCGGGCTCGTTAACGTCCGCTTTATAGCATATGGCGTGCGGCGCGCGGTTTGGCTTTTAGCGAAACGCGCGCTGCCGAACGGTGAATGTGGGCGCTTCGTGATCCAACCGTCAAAGACGTTTCACTTGGCGGGTGCGTTTTTCTTGAGCGGAGTCTATGCGGTGACCAGCGCGGGCCGTATTTTGGGTGCCCCGGTCATGCTCGGCAATGCGCTCAGGTCCGTCAACATCCTCGCAACAATGGACGTTTGCGGCAAAACGGTGCCGAAAAACCACGTGGTCACAGCGTCCTCGATCAATATGGTCGGGAAGTTCTCCACGTCGAGGTCGTCGAACCGGTCCGCCTGATTTTCAATATCGATCCACGCAAAACAGATGTCCGGATGGGCATCTGCAAGCTTGTCGAAACCTTCCCGATAATCCCGGCACGTCCCGCACCACTCGGCGCACAGGCAGGCGACGAGCAGCGTGCCGGCGCTGGCCATGCGCTCGGCGATCTGGTCGGCGTCGGTGTCGAGATTCAGCGCGGGCATGATTCCTTTTGGTCCTTGCGTCGTTGTCCTGGGCGTTTGGTGCGGCGTAGCAAACGGCTGATTTTGTGGCGAATGTAGCATGACGCCAAAAGATCAGCGCTCGACGCGGATAAATCGGCCGCCTGGCAACGCGCCGATCCGCCCCGACATTTCAAGTTGCAGCAGCAGGCTTTGTAACGTTGCGCCATCCATTTCGGTGCGTTGACCGAGAATTTCAAGCGTGGCGGGCGAATGGCCGAGGGCGTCGAGCAGACGGTCGGCGTCGGGATTTTCAACTTTCGCCGATGCCCACGACGCGGTCGCCGGCCGGTTGATCCTGGCGCTTTGCAGTTCCAACGCGAACTCGTCTTCGTTTGGTTCGCGCTCACTGACGTTTTTCACCACGCGCGTCTTGCCGCGTTTTCGCGGGGCCGCCGTGGTTTCAGTTTCAGTCGTCACGTGAATGCCAAACTCTTCAAGAATGTCCTCGGGCGTTTCAACGAGCTTCGCCCCTTGCTTGATCATCCGATGACACCCGCGCGAAAGCGGCGCATGGATCGATCCGGGTATGGCGAACACATCGCGTCCCATTTCGTTCGCGAGCCGCGCGGTGATCAGCGACCCCGAACGCATGGCCGCTTCGACAATCAACACGCCGCTCGAAAGTCCGGCAATCAGCCGGTTGCGCTGTGGAAAATTCGCTGACCGTGCGGGTGTTCCGAGCGGCCACTCGGAGACAATTACGCCGTTTTCCGCGATTTCATGCGCGAGCGCGTGATGCAGCGACGGATAAACCAGATCCGCGCCGGTTCCGATCACGGCAATCGTGCTGCCCGGTCCGCTCAAGCCGCCGCGATGCGCGGCGCCGTCAATTCCGAGCGCAAGCCCCGACACAATGGCGAGCGCCGCATTGGAAAGCGCTTGAGCGAAGCGCTTTGCGTCTTCAATACCTTGTGGTGTCGCGCTCCGGCTGCCGACAATCGCCACCGCCCGCGATTGCAGCAAGTCCAGCCGTCCCTTTACATATAGCAAGGGCGGCGGATCGGGCATGGTCAGGAGCGCCGGTGGATAAGCGGTATCGGCAAGCGTGACGATTGCATTACCTTTGATGGACGCCCATTCGAGCGTGCGCGCGAGGCATTCCTCGAAGGAGCCGAGTTCCGAACCGGGCGGCGGCGCGAGCACGGCGCGCGCCGCTTTCTCGCCGGCGATACCCGCAAGCGCACCGAACGATTGATTAAGCACAGCGTGCGGACTGCCGAATTCCGCAAGCAGCGCGCGCAATGCAATGGGCGGCAAACCGCTCGCGTTTGCGAGCCGCAGCCAGGCTGAAACGTCCTCCGGGTCGGTTGCGCCCAGGCGGGGCGCGGCGTCGGCCGTCGGCAACAGGAAAGGCGTCATGTTAAAATTTTCATATACCGAAATAAAAAAGCTTGGCCGGGCGACCACATTCAGGGCGCGCGGGACCAGGGCGTTGCCGCAAAATTCGCGGCGCTGAACGGGCGTTGAAGTACGTTCATTCAGCCCAATCATCTTCCGGATACCGGCAATCTTTTACAACCTGGCCGAATGGCCGACTATCGCGCGCCACGGCGTGCATCGATAATCTGAATCATGGCTCTGCTACACATACTCACCTACCCGGACAAGCGGCTGCACAAGGTCGCGAAACCCGTAGAAGTCGTCGACGACCGGATTCGCAAGCTCGTCGCCGACATGGCCGAAACCATGTACGCCGCGCCCGGCGTCGGCCTGGCCGCAACGCAGGTGGACGCACACGAACGCGTGATCGTGATCGACGTCTCGGACACGCATGACCAGCTTCAGGCGTTCATCAACCCTGAAATCATCTGGTCGAGCGACGAGAAGAAAGATCATGAGGAAGGCTGCCTGTCAGTTCCGGGCATCTACGACTTTGTCGAGCGGCCGGAAAAGGTCCGCGTGCGGGCGCTGAACGAGAAGGGTGAAACCTTCGAGATTGACTGCGAAGGTTTGCTGGCCGTGTGTATCCAGCATGAGATGGATCACCTGATGGGACGTGTGTTTGTTGAATACCTGTCGTCGCTCAAGCAGACGCGGATTCGCGGCAAGATGAAAAAGCTCGAAAAGGCGCTGTGACGTGTCGATTCATGAAGTTTGATGCGGGAATTTGCAGGTTGGTGGATCGATGACTCAAAAGCTGCGTGTCGTGTTTGCAGGAACGCCTGAATTTGCGGCTGCTGCGTTGGCTGCTATTCATGCTGCCGGTTTTCATGTGCCGCTCGTATTGACGCAACCCGACCGGCCGGCTGGGCGTGGCATGAAACTGGCCGCGAGTCCGGTGAAGAGGTTTGCGCTCGAGCACGGCCTGGAAGTCGCGCAACCGACGTCTTTGCGTCGTAACGGCAAGTATCCGGAAGAGGCGGTTGCCGCTATTGAGCGGCTGAAGAAGACGCCGTACGACGTCATGGTGGTCGCGGCATACGGCCTGATCCTGCCGCAGGAAGTTATCGACATACCACGGTTCGGCGCAATCAACATCCACGGTTCGCTTTTGCCGCGCTGGCGGGGCGCCGCGCCGATTCATCGCGCAATTGAAGCGGGGGACACCGAGACCGGCATCACGATCATGCAGATGGACGCCGGCCTCGACACCGGCGCCATGATCCGCGAAGGGCGCATTGGCATCGAGGCGCAGGACACAACTGCGACGCTGCACGACCGCATGGCGCAACTGGGCGCGGATCTCATAGTCGGCACCCTGCGCGATCTGGAGCGCGACGGCGCTCTGCCTTCAACGCCACAGCCACAAGATGGCGCAACTTACGCAGAAAAGATCGCGAAACACGAAGCGGCGCTCGACTGGCGTCGTCCGGCGAGTGCGCTGGCGCGGCAAATTCGCGCCTTCGATCCGTTTCCCGGCGCGTTCGGGACCATCGGGGGCGTTGCGGTGAAGATCTGGGCCGCTGAACCTGTCGAGTTGAAGGCAGACGCAGAGGCGGGTGTAATCCTGGAAAGCGATGCTGAGGGTTTGGTCGTGGCTTGCGGTCGGGGCGCGCTACGCCTTACGCAATTGCAAAAACCGGGCGGCAAGCGCTTGCCGGTGCGCGAATTCCTGGCTGGATCGCCTATTGTGAAAGGGCAGCGCTTCGAGCTTCGGGAAGTCGCGCCGGGCGCCTGAATCAAGTTCGATTGCAACTTTCTGTCGTTTTTCAAAGGTCTCCCGCAATGCTCGGCATCACCGGTTTCACTCTGTTTATTCTGGCGGTTGTGCTTTTGAGCGTGACGCCGGGTCCGGACACGGCATATGTCGTCGGAAGAAGCGTGGCGCAGGGACGCGGGGCGGGCGTGGTGTCGGCGCTGGGCATTGCGGCGGGCTGTCTCGTGCATACGATGGCTTGCGCATTTGGCCTGACGGCGTTGCTGGCGGCTTCCGCTACGGCGTTCACTATCGTCAAGTTTGCCGGCGCGATTTACCTGATCTACCTTGGCGTGAGACTGATCTTCAGCAAACCGGCCACGACCGTGGCTGCCGGACCCGGAGTTCCTGAATCACGCGTGAAACGCGAGCCGAAGTCGCTGCGGCAAGTTTTCATGCAAGGTTTCGTCACGAATGTGTTGAACCCGAAAGTGGTGTTGTTTTTCGTCTCGTTCATTCCGCAGTTCGTTGCGGCCGGCAGTCCGCACAAGACACTCGCGTTTCTTGCGCTCGGGTGCGTGTTTGTTGTCATCAGTACGTTCTGGAACACCATCGTGGCGTGGATCGCCGGCAGCGTGACCGAGAGATTTTCCGGCAAGCCGGGTGTCAAGCTGTGGCTGGACCGGGTGGTCGGCAGCGCGTTCGTCGGACTAGGTATCAAACTCGCAACTTCGCACAGGTGATTGAATTTTTCCGCAGCGCCCATATCTAACATTTTGCTTACAATCATGGCCGGTAGATTTGGTCAGGCAAATGGGCCGATAGGGCCGCTCGCGCTAAACGCGCATTGATATTTGGGTGAGGAGTTCAGACATGTTCAATTGGGTCAAAACTGCGATGCTGATGGCAGCGATCACGGCCCTTTTTGTCGTGATCGGCGGGATGATCGGCGGCAGCAAGGGTATGGCGCTCGCGCTGGTCGTCGCCCTTGCGATGAATTTTTTCTCGTACTGGTTCTCGGACAAGCTCGTGTTGAAGATGTACAACGCGCAGGAAGTCGACGAAGCAACCGCACCGCAGTTCTACCGGATGATCCGGGAACTGGCCACGCGCGCACAATTGCCGATGCCAAAGGTCTATCTGATCGACGAAGCCGCGCCGAACGCCTTTGCAACGGGCCGTAATCCGGAGCACGCGGCGGTTGCGGCGACCACCGGCATTTTGCGTGTGTTGTCAGAGCGCGAATTGCGGGGCGTGATGGCGCACGAGCTGGCACACGTGAAGCACCGCGACATTCTGATTTCGACGGTTTCGGCGACCATGGCCGGCGCCATTTCCGCGCTCGCGAACTTTGCAATGTTCTTCGGCGGACGCGATTCGGAAGGACGTCCGTCGAATCCGATCGCGAGTATTGCGGTGGCCATTCTTGCGCCGATAGCCGGCGCGCTGATCCAGATGGCGATATCGCGGGCGCGTGAATTTGAAGCCGATCGTGGCGGCGCGCAGATTTCGGGCGATCCGCAAGCGCTCGCGAGTGCGCTGGAGAAGATTCATGCGTATGCGTCCGGAACGCCGTTTCCCACGGCTGAGCAGCATCCCGCAACCGCGCAGATGATGATCATGAATCCGCTCGCGGGCGGCGGTATCGCGAATCTGTTTTCCACACACCCGGCTACGGAAGAACGTGTCGCCCGGTTGATGGAAATGGCGCGGACCGGCCGGATGGAGTGATCGCTTTTTGTCCGAGGCTGCATCTGATCGGGCCCGTTGCCACGAATCTGGCAGCGGGCCCGATCTTTTAAGTCGTTTTATTCTTCGAAGTCCCTGGCCTTGTCCGTTCGGCCAATGTCGCTCTCGCCGATCTCGGGCCAGCATCGCTCACGGGCTACAATGCTTCGTTTGTGCGGACCGGCATTGGCCGGCTCGAACGCCTTCGCCCCGACATGACCGAAAAGCCTTCCCGACGCCGCGCCGTATCGCCCGCGGATAACATCCGTGCGTCGTCCGACGCCCGCCTCGCCACGCTTCACCTTGCCCCTGATTCACTGGCGTTCGCGCTTGACGCCGCCGCGCAAGCCGTCGGCGCTGTGCGCGCCGGCTCCGCACTGCCCGCCGCATTGCAGACGGTAATCGCCGCGACGCACGTGGCCGTATCGCGCGGCGCCACGCAGGACATTGCGTATCGCACCTTGCGTCGCCTTGGCGTTGCTGACGCGCTGCTCGCCAAGCTGGTGCGCAAGGCGCCGCCGCCGCATGTATCGAATGTGATGGCGTGCGCGTTTGCGCTGCTCGTGGACGACGAAGCCCACGCGGCCTACACGCCGTTCACTGTTGTCGATCAGGCCGTGAACGCCATTGCCGCGCGGCGCGAGTTCGCGTTTGCAAAGGGTCTGGTCAACGCCGTCCTGCGCACCTTTCTGCGCGAACGCGAGACCTTGCTCGCCGAAGTGCAGCGCGATCCGGTGGCGCGCTTCAACTATCCGGCGTGGTGGATCGACGCGGTAAAGCGCGGCCAGCCGGACGAGTGGGAAAACATCCTCGAGGCGGGCAATCGGCAAGGCCCGTTGACCTTGCGCGTGAACGCGCGGCGCATGAGCGTCGAGCGCTATCTCGATGTCCTGAAAGGCGAGCACATCGAAGCCGAAGCCGCCGGCCTTCATGCCGTACGTCTGAAGACGCCAATGGCCGTGGACAAGATCCCCGGTTTCGCAGACGGCGTGGTCTCCGTCCAGGACGCAGGCGCGCAACTCGCCGCGCAGCTGCTGAACGTGCGCGACGGCATGCGCGTGCTCGACGCGTGCGCCGCGCCCGGCGGCAAGACCGGCCACGTGCTGGAGCTGGCGAATGTTGAAATGATCGCGGTCGAAAGCGACGCGGGCCGCGCACGGCGCATTGGCGAAAACTTGCAGCGTCTGAATGTGCAAGCCGAGATTCGTGTCGGCGATGCAGGCAATCCCGCCGACTGGTCCGACGGCGATCCGTTCGACCGTATTCTCGCCGACGTCCCGTGCTCGGCTTCGGGCATCGTGCGGCGTCATCCGGATATCCGCTGGTTGCGGCGTCCGTCGGACATTGCCGCACTTGTCGAAGAACAGCGCCGCATCCTCGCGGCGCTCTGGCCGCTGGTCGCCACCGGCGGCGAGTTGCTCTACGTGACGTGCTCAATCTTTCCCGAAGAGGGCGAGTTGCAGGCGCGGTGGTTTGGAGAGGCGCATGAAGATGCGGTACGATTGGACGCGCCGGGGCAATTATTGCCGACAGCCAGCCATGCCAGCGCGGCTCTGTTGCAAAATTCACCGGACCCGGTCACGAACTCGCTGACGGACAATTCAGGCGAGGCGCAACGTACCCGTTCAACATCGACGCGGGACACGGAGGCCTTTGCGGACCACGACGGATTCTTCTACGCGCGCTTTCAGAAACGGTGACGATCAAACGCTTTTTTCCGCTGCGACGCGCGCTCGCCGGCCAGACTCTGCCGGCCCTATTGTTGAGCCTTGCGCTGAGCTTCATGTTGAGTCTCGCGCTGTCGTTCCTGCCAGTCGAGGCGGCGCAGGCTGATCCTATTGCCGTGCAGCGCGCGTCGCTGCAGGCTGACGGCACGGGCTGGAGTCTCGACGCGCGTTTTGATTTCGATCTCAACAGCAGTCTGGAAGATGCCGTGAACAAAGGTGTGCCGCTCTACTTCACGACTGATTTCGACCTGGCGCGGCCACGCTGGTATTGGTTCGACGAGGAACCGGTCAGCGTGTCGCAAAGCATCCGGCTGTCGTTCCAGCCGT
Source organism: Caballeronia sordidicola (assembly GCF_001544455.2). GTDB lineage: Bacteria > Pseudomonadota > Gammaproteobacteria > Burkholderiales > Burkholderiaceae > Caballeronia > Caballeronia sordidicola. Next base: position 437,504 of record NZ_FCOC02000002.1, on the reverse strand, counting down.
TGACACGCGAGTATCGTGTGTCAACGGGTGGTTTGCAGCTCGGCTTCAGCACGCTTGCCGAAGCGCTCGCGGTGATCAAGCACGTGACATCGTGGCATGTGATCGATCGCAATCAGGTCAGGCCCGGCGAGACGTACACGGCGTCGGTGCGCATGCAACTGGATATTGCGTTGATGCCCAAGCCGTTCCAGATCGATGCGGTCAACAACCGCGACTGGAATCTCTCCTCCGACTGGAAGCGGTTCACTTTCACGGCGGCGCCCAATGCTAAATAAGCTCCGCCGCCGGCCGCTGCGCCGCACGAACATGACGAGCATCGTGGTCCGCGCGCTCGTGGTCACGGTCGCGCTGACCGCCATCCTGCTGCTCGTCATGCTGGCGCTCGCCAGCGCGAACACCGAGTTTTTCGATCGCTATTATCAGTGGCTCTATGCCGCGAATCTCGCGGTTGCGGTCGTGCTGATACTGATCGTGATCGGACTCGTGCTGATCATTGTCACGCGCGTCAGGCAGGGCAAGTTCGGCACGCGGCTGCTCGCCAAGCTCGCGTTCATCTTCGCGCTCGTGGGCGTGGTGCCCGGCGGGATCATCTATGTGGTGTCGTATCAGTTCGTGTCGCGAAGCATCGAATCATGGTTCGACGTGAACGTGGAAACCGCGCTCACGTCCGGCCTGAATCTCGGGCGCGGCATGCTCGATGCGTCGTTGTCGGATCTGCAGAACAAGGGCCGCCTGATGAGCGACCAGCTTGCGAGCGCCGATCCAACCAGCCTCACGCTCACGCTGCTGCGGCTGCGCGATCAGTTCAACGTGCAGGACGCGACAATTGTCGAACCGGCCCGAAGCGGTTCCGGCACCGCGCCCGACGTCCGCGTGGTCGCGCAGGCATCGAGCAATTTCGCCGCGCTCGTGCCCGACAACCTGCCAACGCCGCTGCAACTCAATCAGGCGCGTGGGCGTCCGTACGGCGCCATTGAAGGTGAAGTCGATGGTGATTCGAGCCTTACCGGGCCCAAGGGCGCGCTGAGGCTTCGCGTGATCGTGAAGATTCCGGATAGCTCGACGGCCGAACTTCAGCCGGCCGAGCGCTTCCTGCAAATCGAGCAACCGGTCAGTACCGCGCTCGCACGCAACGCCGACGCTGTGCAGCGTGCATATCGTGAATATCAGGAAAAGGCGCTCGGGCGTACCGGTTTGCGCAAGATGTATATCGGCACGCTGACGCTGGCGCTGTTTCTCGCGACCTTCATCGCAATGATGCTTGCGCTCGCGCTCGGCAATCAGCTCGCGCGGCCGTTGTTCCTTCTGGCGCAAGGCACGAAGGAAGTGGCCGAGGGCGACTATACGCCGAAGCGCGAAGTGAAATCGCGCGATGAACTGGGTTTTCTCACGCAGTCGTTCAACGCCATGACGCGGCAATTGTCCGAAGCGCGCGCGGCCGTGGAGAACAACCGGATCGCGCTGGAGCATTCGAAGGCATACCTCGAAAGCATTCTTGCGAACCTGACGGCGGGTGTGTTCGTGTTCGATCGCCAATTCCGCCTGACCACGGCCAATCGCGGCGCGGAGCGCATTTTCCGGCAGCCGTTCAGCGGCTCGCTGAACTTGCCGCTGGAGCAGATTGGCGTGCTGGCCGAATTTGGCGCGATGGTGCGCAAGGCTTTCGCGGATCGCGATGCAGCCGCGAGCGGTAGCGGCAGGCCTATCGGCGATCGCGGACATTGGCAGCAACAACTTGCGGTTCCCGTGCCGGGCGAGACCGATCCGCTGACCTTGCTGGTCCGGGGCACGCAATTGCTGACATTGACCGAAAGCGATGCCGACGACGCCGAAACCACCGGCTACGTAGTCGTATTCGACGACATCTCGGACGTCATCTCGGCGCAGCGTTCTGTCGCGTGGGGCGAAGTCGCGCGGCGGCTTGCGCACGAGATCAAGAATCCGCTCACGCCGATCCAGCTATCGGCGGAACGCCTGCAAATGAAGCTCGCCGATAAACTCGCGCCCGCCGACGCCGACGTGCTCAAGCGGGGCGCCACGACCATCGTGAATCAGGTTCAGGCCATGAAGCAGATGGTCGACGACTTCCGCGAATACGCGCGCACGCCGCCAGCGGTGCTGGGCAATCTGCAGCTCAATGACCTCGTGGCCGAAGTGCTGACGCTGTATGGCATTGAAGAAGGCAAGAGCCCGATCAATGTCGAGCTGACAAAACTGCCCGTGATTCGCGGCGACGCCACGCAACTGCGACAGGTGATTCACAACCTGTTGCAAAACGCACAGGACGCGGTCGCCGATGTTGCCGAGCCGCGCGTGCTGCTTGAAACGAAGACAGTAGAATATGGCGACCCCGATGCTTCCGGACATGCCCGCGTGGCGGTGCGGCTGACGGTATCGGACAACGGTCCTGGTTTTCCAGCGCGAATTCTCTCGCGTGCATTCGAGCCCTATGTCACCACGAAGGCAAAGGGCACGGGTCTGGGTCTTGCAACGGTGAAGAAGATCGTCGACGAGCATGGCGCCCGCATCGACATCCGCAATCGTTCGAAGACTGCGGACGTGATCGAAGGCGCGCAGATCTCGATTTTGTTCCTGCAACTCGCGGACGATACCGCCGAACCGGGCGCACCGCCGCCCACGGCGGCGGCGGGTCATGGAACGGCAAAAGCATTAGTGCAGACAAGGGCAGCGTAAATGGCAACCATCCTGGTGGTAGACGACGAAATGGGCATCCGGGAATTGCTCTCGGAAATCCTGAGCGACGAAGGTCACGTGGTGGAGACGGCGGAAAATGCGCAGCATGCGCGGGAGTACCGGTTGCGGCAGGCGCCGGATCTCGTGCTGCTGGACATCTGGATGCCCGATACCGACGGCGTGACGCTGCTCAAAGAGTGGGCGGCGCAGGGCAAGCTCACCATGCCGGTGATCATGATGTCGGGCCACGCGACCATCGATACGGCTGTTGAAGCCACGAAGATCGGTGCGCTCAATTTCCTGGAGAAGCCGATTGCCCTGCAGAAGTTGCTGAAGGCGGTAGAGCAGGGTCTCGCGCGCGGCAATGCGCCAGCGCCGGTGGCTTCGACCCCGTTGCGGCCGCCGCTGCCATCGGGCGCAACAGCGGTGCCGGCGTCGGCGGCATTGCCGGTGGCGTCGTCGCTGAATCTGGGCGGCGACGGCAATGGCGTGGCTCCAAGCCCGGTGGCGAATCCGGCGGGCGCGACTGCTTCCATCTCCTTCGACATCCCGTTACGCGATGCACGCGACGCCTTCGAGCGTGCGTACTTCGAGTATCACCTCGCGCGTGAAAACGGCAGCATGACGCGCGTCGCGGAGAAGACGGGACTTGAGCGCACGCACCTTTACCGGAAGCTGAAACAGCTTGGCGTGGACCTTGGCAAGAACAAGAGCGAAGCTTGAAGAGCATGCTCAGCAAGGTTTCCAGAGCGGGCGCCTGAAAAGGTCTGGCGACCGTTTCACGAAAAAAATAGGCAAAAGCGCTTGAGCGACATAATCCCCTTTGATATACTTTCGTTCTTCGTGGCCCGGTAGCTCAGTTGGTAGAGCAGCGGATTGAAAATCCGCGTGTCGATGGTTCGATTCCGTCCCAGGCCACCACAGTTGCAAAAAGGCCCGGAAACCGAAAGGTTTCCGGGCCTTTTCCATTGCGCGCCGACAATGCCGTCGAAACAGCGACATGCTAAAATCCTTGGTTCTTCAAGGACTTGGCTGATGTGCAATGAACTTTGATCGTTAGCCAGGTCATGCGCAACCAACCAGGAGTTTCACGGTGACTCGAACAGACGCTAAAGACAGCGCGCTGGTGCTGTTTTCCGGCGGCCAGGATTCGGCCACATGTCTCGCCTGGGCGCTCGACCGCTTTTCAACCGTCGAGACGCTCGGGTTCGACTACGGGCAGCGGCATCGCGTGGAACTCGAATGTCGCGAGGGCTTCCGGGCATCGCTTAAACAGCAGTTCCCGAAGTGGGCCGACCGGCTCGGCGACGATCACACCATCGACCTGTCCGTGCTCGGCGCCATCAGCGACACAGCCATGACACGCGAGATCGAGATCGAAGCGACCGCGAATGGTTTGCCCAACACGTTCGTGCCAGGACGCAACCTCATGTTCATGACGATCGCGGCGGCCATTGCGTATCGGCGAGGATTGAAAGTGCTGGTGGGCGGCATGTGCGAAACGGATTTTTCGGGCTATCCGGATTGCCGCGACGACACCATGAAGGCGCTGCAAGTCGCGCTCAATCTCGGCATGGATAGCCGCTTCCTGCTCGAAACGCCGCTCATGTGGCTCGATAAAGCCGACACCTGGCGTCTGGCCGAACAGCTCGGCGGCGAAGCACTGGTAGAACTCGTGCGGGTGGAAACGCACACGTGTTACGTCGGCGAGCGCGCCGAGTTGCACGCGTGGGGTTTTGGCTGCGGCCAATGTCCGGCGTGCAAGCTGCGCAAGCGCGGCTTCGAGGCCTATCAATCGGGTGAGCAAGTCACCACGGAACCAGTCTGATCATGACGTATGCAGTAAAGGAAATCTTCTACACGTTGCAGGGCGAAGGCGCGAATGCCGGCCGCCCCGCCGTGTTCTGCCGCTTCGCCGGATGCAACCTCTGGTCCGGCCGCGAGGAAGATCGCGCGGAAGCGGCCTGCCAGTTTTGCGATACGGATTTTGTGGGCACGGACGGCGAGAACGGCGGCAAATACAAGACGCCGGCTGATCTGGTGGCAGTGATTTCGTCGCAGTGGCCGCAGGGCGAAGCACACAAGTTCGTGGTCTGCACGGGCGGCGAACCCATGCTGCAAATCGATCAGTCTTTTGTGGATGCACTGCACGCCGCGGGCTTTGAAATGGCGATCGAAACGAATGGATCGCTGCCGGTGCTGGACAGCATCGACTGGATTTGCGTGAGCCCGAAAGCGGGCGCGCCGCTGGTTGTGACCAAGGGCAACGAGTTGAAGGTCGTGGTGCCGCAAGACAACCAGCCGCTCGCCGATTACGCGAAGCTCGACTTCGACTATTTCCTCGTGCAGCCCATGGACGGTCCTTCGCGCGACATGAACACGAAGCTCGCCATAGACTGGTGCAAGCGGCATCCGCAATGGCGACTGTCCATGCAGACACACAAATACCTCAACATCCCCTAACGCGAATCACCCAAGCTGAGCCGACGTGCAGACGATTACCCGAAAACTCGAATTCGATGCGGGCCACCGCATCCCCGATCACCGCAGCCAGTGCCGTAATCTGCACGGTCATCGGTATGTGCTGGAAATCACGCTGCAGGGTGAACTCGTCGAAACCGAAGGCGCGCCGGATCGCGGCATGGTGATGGACTTCGCCGACGTCAAGGCGCTCGCCATGGAACACCTGGTCAACAAATGGGACCATGCGTTCATTGTGTATGCACGCGACGAAATCGTGCGCGGCTTCCTCGAGCAAATGGCGGATCACAAGACCGTTGTGCTCGACCGCATTCCCACGGTCGAAAATCTCGCGGCCGAGGCGTTCCGGATTCTCTCCGGCGTCTACGACGCCCATTACGGCGTCAATCTGAAACTCAAACGCATCCGCCTGTACGAAACGCCGAATTGCTGGGCTGACGTCGAAGGCGTCTGACGCGGTTCGGTCGCAACGCCGCCGCTCTCCGCGGCTTCGCTTTTGTCACGGTATGATCGTTGAAGATGTTGAACACGCCGCGCGCGCTTTGCTGCGGCGCATCTCAGCGACAGGCTAACGGAGCGAGACATGCCAGCGAATGCTTCCGCCACGGCTGATCCAGCGAGGATCACGCCATGAGCACCTACACCAATCTTCTCAAACAACGTTTCAGCGAGCCCGGCACGCTATACGGCATGTGGTTGTCGCTCGGTTGCGCGGACGTTGCCGAAGCCGTCGCGCACGCGGGCTTCGACTGGCTTTGCATCGATATGGAGCATTCTCCAAACGACAGCCAGGACGTCGTTTCGCAACTCCGCGCGATTGCTGCAGCGCATCTTCCGACCGAACCGATTGTCCGCGTGCCCGCGCATGATGGCTGGCTGGTCAAGCGCGTACTCGACGCCGGCGCGCGCACGCTGATGTTCCCGAATGTGGAGACGGCGCAAGAGGCGGCTCACGCCGTGCGGCTGACGCAATATCCGAACGCCGATGCGCGCGACGGCCTGCGTGGCGCGGCCGGCATGGTGCGCGCGGCGGCTTATGGCGTTCGGCGCGACTATGTGACGTCGGCGAATGCGCAGATATCGACCATCGTGCAGATCGAGTCGGAACTCGCGCTCGCGAACGTCGAAGCGATTGCCGCGACACCTGGCGTCGATTGCCTGTTTATCGGGCCGGCGGATCTTGCCGCGAGCCTCGGGTATCTCGGTGATTCGAAACATCCCGACGTGCAGAAGGTGATCGCGAAGATTATCGATACAGCGAAAACCGCTGGCATTGCGAGCGGAATTTTTGCGCTCGATGCCGCGAGCGCGCGGCAATACGCAGAGGCTGGCGTGAAGGTGATTGCGCTGTCGTCGGATGTGAGCTGGTTGTTAAAGGCGACGCGTCAGGCGTTGCAGGAGGCGAGGGCATGAAACCCGGATTATTGGGCGCGGTTTGTGTAGCGTTGATGCTGACATATAGCGCGGCAAACGCACAGACGGTGAAGGGCAGCGACATGGCTACGCAAAACGCCGTCGCCGATTACAACGCCGGCAATTTCGGTGCGGCGCGCTCGGAGTTTCTTCGCGCGGCCAAGAAGGGCAGCCGTCTCGCCGAATTCAATTACGCCATGATGCTGGTGAACGGCGAGGGCGGCCCTGCTGATGTCGCCGAAGGCAAGAAATGGCTGCGCAAAGCCGCCGATGCCAACATGACGCAAGCGCAGTTCGTCTACGGCAAGATGTTCGACGACGGCCAGTTTGTGGATCGTGATCCGGCTGAGGCGCATCGCTGGTTTCTGCGTGCGGCGAACCAGGGACACGTGCAAGCGGAGCTTGCGTTGGCGAATCAGTTCCTCGATGGCCGCGGCACCCCGCGCGATAACGCCCAGGCCTTCGCCTGGTACAAGAAGGCGGCCGAAGGCGGCGACATGACCGCGCAATACGTGGCGGGATCGTTCTATGAACGCGGCGGCGACGGCGTGCAGAAGAACATCAACGTGGCGCGTGCGTATTACGCGGCGGCGGCCGCGCAGGGCGATCCAGCGGCAAAGTTGAAGTATCAGCAACTGAGCGCAGAGCTTTCCCACGAACGGCCGCAGTAAAACAAAAGCCCGCGACGCTCGACTCTCATCAATCGACGTCGCGGGCTTTTCGCATCAACAGAACGGTTACGCTTTCATCAATCGCTTCTGTCGCGACACGCTCATGATCAGGCCGACCGCGACCCCAAGCGTGGTCAGCGCCGTACCGCCGTAACTCATGAATGGCAGCGGCACGCCGACCACCGGCAAGATCCCGCTCACCATGCCAATGTTCACGAACGCGTAGGTGAAGAACGCCATGGTCAGCGACCCGGCCAACAATCGGCCGAACAGCGTCGCCCCGTTCGCCGCGATAAACAATCCGCGCGCAATCAACGCCATGTAGAGAAAGAGCAGCACAAGGCCGCCGGCAAGCCCGAACTCCTCTGAAAACACCGCGAAGATAAAGTCGGTATGTTTCTCCGGAATGAACTCCAGATGCGCTTGCGTGCCCTTCAACCAGCCTTTGCCGAACGTTCCGCCCGATCCAATGGCGATCACCGCCTGAATGGTGTGAAAGCCTTTCCCAAGCGGATCGGAAGTCGGATCAAGCAGCGTGCAGATGCGGTGCTTTTGATAATCGTGCATGAGCGGCCAGTTCACTTCCGGCTGGCAAATCCGCTCCTGGAATACGCCGATACTCGCCACCACCAGCACCGCTGCAATCAGCACCGGCACGATCAATTTGAAGCTCAAACCGGCGAAGTAGATCACGAATATGCCCGCTGCGAACACGAGCACGGCCGTTCCGAGATCGGGCTGTTTCGCGATGATCGCTACCGGCAACAGCAAGATCAGAAAGCCGACGATGTAATCCCACCACCGTATCTGCCCTTCGCGCCGCTGGAAATACCACGCGAGCATGAGTGGCATGGCGATCTTCATGATCTCGGACGGCTGGATGACAACGCCCACATTCAGCCAGCGTTTCGCGCCTTTTCGCGTCAGCCCGAACATGGCGACCGCAATCAGCAACGCCATGCCGAACGTGTAGAGCGGCACGGCGAAACGCATCAGCGTGGGCGGCGGGACGTTGGCGAGAATCCACATCAGCCCGAACGTCAGCATGATGTTGCGCAACTGGTCCTCGACGCGCCCGGGCACATCCAGACTCGCGCTGTACAGCGTCACGATTCCAACGCACAGCAGCAGGAACACAATCAGCGCGAGCGGTTTGTCGAAACCCGCGAACATGCGCTTCGTGCGGTCCAGCCAGGCGCGCTTGTCGAACTGCATCGCTTGCATGGCGGTTCTCCTTCTCGTCTACTCGTCGATGCCGCCAGATGGCGTCAACGTTTGAATGAGGTTCTTGCCGTTATTGCGAGGAATCGCCGCAGTGGGCGCAGGTTCCTTCGGCGGTTTGGGCGCGGGTACGGGCGCGGGCGACGCCTTGCGCGCTTCCTTCGCATTCGATACCGGCGCTGTTTCCTTTTGTCCATTGCTTGCGTTGCCGCCGGCGCGCGGCGTTTCGCGCGCTTCGGTTGCGACGGGCAGGATAGGTGCATGGGGTGTTGCGAGCGCGCGCAGCATCATTGCAGCCGGCGACGGAGGCGCGACCGGCGCTGCGGGCGCCGCAGCCGAAGCCGCGCTGCCTGCTTCGGCAGAAGAAGCCGATGACGCCGCCAAAGCTGAAGCCGATGAAGCCGATGAACCCGCCACAGCCGGTGAAGCCGCTGCCGCATTCGATGCCGCAACAGGCGCCGACGCCGCCGCCGGATTGAACGCCGGCGATGCAGCCGCCACCGATGCCGGCAACGCCGCGTCCACTGCCGACTGCGAGCCGCCAATCACGGGCGCCGTAGCGCCTTCCGTCGCCGAAGCCGCCGCCGCCACGGCCGCCGCTTCCGCGCCAGGTTTCAGCCGGTCGACGAGGTAATAATCGAGCACTCTCCGTGCAATCGGGCCTGCCGATTCCGCGCCCCAGCCGCCGTTTTCGACAATCAGCGCAATCGCGATAGTCGGATGCTCAGCCGGTGCAAACGCGATATACAACGCGTGGTCGCGCAAATGCTCGGCGGTCGCGTGACCCGAATAATTCGCGCCCTGCAACGAATAGACCTGCGCGGTTCCCGTCTTGCCAGCCGACAGATAAGGCGCGCCGCGGAAGATCTTTACCGCGGTGCCGTTGGTCACCACGCCTTCCATTGCCCGCTTGACGAAGTCGATGTCGGCCTGTTTCACGGAAATCTTGTCGCTGGGCGCGCGCACCGTGAGACGCACGGCCTTCGAGATGGGGTTCTCTACTTCCTTAACCAGGTGCGGCTTCATCACCACACCGTCATTGGCGAGTGTCGCCGTGGCGTGCGCGAGCTGCAAAATGGTGAACGAGTTGTACCCTTGCCCAATCCCGAGGCTGATCGTCTCGCCTTCATACCAGCGCTGCTGTTCGGGCTTGCGATATGCCTTCTTCTTCCATTCCGTGGACGGAAGAATGCCGCGCGCTTCGCCGTTGATATCAATACCCGTGATCTGCCCGAAGCCCCATGGTTTCATGAAACCGGCCATCGCGTTCACGCCGAGATCGTGGGCCAGCATGTAGAAATACGTGTCGTTGGAGACCACGATCGCGCGATTCATGTCGACCCAGCCCTGACCCGCGCGCACGTCGTTGCGGAAGGTGTGGCCGCCGAACGTGTACGAGCCCGGATCCTGGAAACCCCAGCCCGGCGTGCGTTTGTGCAGCGTCAGCGCGGCCAGCGCCATGAACGGCTTGTAGGTCGAACCCGGCGGATACGTGCCGTGCAGCGGGCGATTCAACAGCGGGTGATCGGGCGAATTGTTGAGCGAATCCCAGGTCTGCTGGTCGATACCATCGACAAACGAATTTGGGTCGAAGCTCGGCGCCGACACGAACGCGAGCACGTCGCCCGTCGAAGGTTCGATTGCCACCAGCGCGCCACGCTTGCCCGCGAACGCTTGCTCGGCGACCTGCTGCAAACCGATATCCAGCGACAGCACCAGGTTGTTCCCCGGCGTGGCTTGCGTACGCGACATCGTGCGGACCGGCCGGCCGCCCGCCGTCACTTCCACTTCCTCGAAGCCCGTCAGCCCATGCAACTCGGTCTCGTAGCTTTGCTCGACACCGATCTTGCCCATGTAATCGGTGCCCTTGTAATTGTTCGCGTCCAGGCGCGGATCGTAGTGATCGGTATCGGCGTCGTTCTGGTCGCTCGCTTCGTCGATACGCTCCTGGTCGCGTTGCGAAATCCGCCCGATATACCCGATCACGTGCGCCGCCGTCGGCCCCAGCGGATATTGCCGGAACAGCCGCGCGCGCACTTCCACGCCGGGGAAGCGAAAACGCTGCGCAGTGAAACGGGCGACCTCTTCGTCGGTGAGACGGGTGCGGATAGGTAGGCTCTCGAAGTTCTTCGAGTCTTCCAGCAGCTTCTTGAAGCGCCGCCGGTCGCGCGCATCGACGGGAATCACGGTCCCGATGCGGTCGATTTCATCGTCGAGCGTGGTGTTGATCTTCGACGGCGTGATTTCCAGCGTGTACGCCGAATAATTCTTGGCGAGCACGACGCCGTTGCGGTCCGTGATGATCCCGCGGTTCGGCACGATGGGCGCGACCGAGATGCGGTTTTCGTCGGCTTGCAGTGAGTATTTGCTGAAATGCCAGACCTGCAGGTACAGGAAGCGCAGGCCAATCAGCCCAAAGCAGACGAACACGAACAGGCCGGCGGCTGCCACGCGCAGGCGAAACTTCGATAACTGTTGTTCGGCGTTCTGAAATTCGGTCATGCAATCTTCGCGGGGACCGCGTGTATGGCGACTGTGGTGTGCGGCTTGGCAGACACGCGGACAGGCGCTTGAATCAACTCAGATGGGACGTGTGTCGTCGGGATCGGTGGCGCGGCGCTGCGGAATCAGCAGCAAGAAACTGGCGAGCGGCCACAAAATGGCTTCCACGAATCCATCGATCAGATAACCCCAGCCGGGAAACGCCGCGCCGGTCAAGAGGCGAATCACGAACGGAACGATCTGCGCGCCAATCAGCAATGGCGCGACCACGAACGTCTGCACCGGCAACGACATCCACAATACGCGCCTGTGAATGGTAATGGCGCCGTACGACAGCAGCGTATACGCGAGTGCATGCTCACCGAGCAGACTTGCATTGTGAACGTCCATCAACATGCCGAGCAAAAACGCGATGCCCATTCCGACACGACGCGGCTGGTGAACGTTCCAGAACAACAAGACCACAGCCACGAAATCAGGCACGCCGAACATCCGGCCCCACGGCATCAGGTTGAGCAGGAACGCAGCGGCGAGGCTGAAAGTAATGAAGTACGGATTGACCGGCTGCAGGATGTATTGCGGGCGGCTCATGGCGTGACTCCGGGCGCGGGCTTGCGGACAGGCTCTTTCCTGGCGTGCTCGGATTTCCTGCTTACCCTGGGCTCGGGTTTCTTCACGGCAGCGGCTTCCGCCTTGTTCGCGGCAGCGTCGGATGCGGTTGCGGCCGGCGCCGCCGGCGTTGAGGCAGGAGCCGGATTTGCCGCGGCCGGCGCGCTGCCGCTTTTCGCGGGCGACGCCTTTTTCTTGCCTTTGTTTTCCTTCGCTTCCTTCGCGGCGGCCGCGGCCTCTATCTCTTCAGGATTCGGCGGCTGGTTGACCTCGTAATGCAGCACGAGCAACTGGCGCGCGCCGCGCACTGGCGCAATGGGCAGGCAGACAACGCGAGCGAACGCGGTATCGGCTTGTTTATCGACGCGCACGACCTTCGCCACCGGCAACCCCGGCGGATAGATTCCGTCCAGGCCACTTGTCACGAGCTGGTCGCCGGTTTGTACGTCGGCGCTGATGGGCACGAAACGCAGGTCGAGCGTGTCGCCCTTCGGCGTGCCATAAATCACGCTGCGCAATCCGGTGCGCACTATCTGCACGGGCACAGCCTGGTCCTTGTCGGAAAGCAGCGTGACTTCGGATTGCAGCGGGAACACACGTGTGATCTGGCCGATCACGCCGTCTTCGTTGACAACCGGCGCGCCGTCCTGAATGCCTTGCTGCGAACCCTTGCCAATCACGACTTTCTGCGTGAAGGGATCGCGCGTGTCGTATTGCACTTCAACAGGAATGGTTTGCGTGACAGCGCGCGCTTGAAGCTGCAACAGCGAACGCAAATGCGCATTCTCGACGTTGAGCTGAGACGCGTCGCCCGCTTTCACCGACAACTCCAGGTTCTTTTCCTTCAGCTTCGAATTTTCGGTACGCAGGTTTGCGCTGGTCACCGCCAGATCGGCGGCGCCCATGAAGATGTCGCGCGGCACGAGCGCGGCGCGCTGCAACGGGTATAACCCCGCGCCCAGCACGCCGCGCACGATTTCAAGCGTGTTGAAACGTGCGTCGGAGATCAGCAAGGCGATAGCGAGCACCACGAAGAAGATCAATCGCGCGAGAGCGGATGGACCTTGCTTAAAGAGTGGCGGCGGACTGTATTCCATGGTCGGCGCCGAGGGCGTGAGCAGTTAAATCGATGCTGCGGGCCCGCGTGGAGCGGCGGCCCTGCCCGGCGCAGCGCGTTGCAGCCCGGGTAAGACCGGGCCACATGAACGCTTGCGCAAGTCGCATACCTCGCGCACGTCGCAGTTGTTCCATTGAGCGAGTGCGTGCTGTGGGCGCCTTCGTAAAAGGCGTCAAGGCTTACTCGTAGGAGAAGATGCTGCCGAGCTTGTCCATGCGTTCGAGCGCCATGCCCGAACCGCGTACGACGCACGTCAGCGGATCTTCAGCAACGAGCACCGGCAGGCCGGTCTCTTCTGCAAGCAGCCGGTCCAGGTCGCGCAGCAACGCGCCACCGCCGGTCAGCATCATGCCGCGTTCGGCAATGTCGGCGCCCAGTTCCGGCGGCGTCTGTTCCAGCGCGATTTTCACCGACGAAACGATCTGGTTCAGCGGATCGGTCAGCGCTTCAAGAATTTCGTTGCTCGAAATGGTGAAACTGCGCGGAATGCCTTCTGAAAGATTACGGCCCTTGACTTCCATCTCCTTGACTTCGGAGCCAGGGAATGCCGAACCGATTTCCTTCTTGATGGCCTCAGCCGTTTGCTCGCCGATCAACATGCCGTAGTTGCGGCGAATGTAATTGACGATAGCTTCGTCGAACTTGTCACCGCCCACGCGCACCGAACCCTTGTACACGATACCGCCAAGCGAGATCACGCCCACTTCGGTTGTGCCGCCGCCGATGTCGACAACCATGGAGCCCGTAGCTTCCGAAACCGGCAGGCCGGCGCCGATGGCAGCCGCCATGGGTTCTTCGATCAGATAGACCTGCGACGCGCCGGCGCCATGAGCCGCTTCCTTGATCGCGCGGCGTTCGACCTGGGTCGAACCGCAGGGCACGCAGATGATGATGCGCGGCGAGGGCGAGAACATGCGCGACTCGTGAGCCGTCTTGATGAACTGCTTGATCATCTGCTCGGTGACCGTGAAGTCGGCGATCACGCCGTCCTTCATGGGCCGGATGGCTTCAATGTTACCCGGCACCTTGCCGAGCATTTGCTTCGCTTCGCGGCCGACAGCCTGAATGGTTTTCTTGCCATTCGGACCGCCTTCCTGGCGGATGGAAACCACCGATGGCTCGTCAAGAACGATGCCCTTGCCACGCATGTAAATCAGCGTGTTGGCGGTGCCGAGATCAATCGCCAGATCGTTTGAAAAGTAGCTGCGCAAAAAACCGAACATTCAAAAATCCTGTCTCGCTGGGAGCCGTGCCTCGCTTCGAGCGCCAAAGGACGGCAGCGGAAAAAAATGACAGCCTGCAGCCGGACTTAACTGGTCGCGAACATTGCAAGACTGCGAAGAAAATCTACCGGAGGATGCAAGCAAACCAGGCGCACATTTCTCTTAAAAACCTGTAACAAAGAAAAGGCCGCTGGCAAGTCGATCCGGATTTGGGTCGAACGCGTAATGATACCTTATAATTTTGGGGTATTCGAAGGAAAAGGACGGTACATTTTGCCATCGTCAGGCCTGCTTTCTAAGGCTCCTTATCTCGAATTGAAGTCGCGCTGTTTTTAGTGCGAAAGTCGTAAAAATAGACCGGTGAAACATATGTCTCTGACCCTGACCGATGTAAAACGCATTGCGCACCTCGCGCGGCTGGAGTTGCCCGAGCACGAAGCCGAACCGACTCTCGCGCGCCTGAATGATTTCTTCGGTCTCGTGGAGCAGATGCAAGCTGTGGACACCACAGGAATCGAACCGCTTGCTCATCCGATCGAACAGATCCAGCAAGTCGAACTGCGTTTGCGAAACGACGCTGTTACAGAGCGTGTAAACCGGGAAGAGTTCCAGCGGCCCGCGCCCGCCGTGCGCGACGGCTTGTATCTCGTGCCGAAAGTGATCGAATAGGCGGCGCGGCCGAATTGCAACGGCAACGCAACGGCAACGACACAGCAACGCAACATCGCACGAAAATTAAAAGGCGCGGCACATGGCGTCTATCAGGAAGAACGCAATGCATCAGAAAAGCTTGACCGAACTGCGCGCGGCACTCGACGCAAAAACCATCTCTGCCGTCGAACTCGCGCAGGTGTTTCTGCAGCGTATCGACGCCGCCTGTGATCTCAACGCGTTCATCAGCGTCGATCACGATCTCACCCTCGAGCAAGCCAAAGCGGCCGACGCGCTTATTGCCAAAGGCGAAGCAGGTCCGCTCACCGGCCTGCCGATCGCGCACAAGGACGTGTTCGTCACGCGCGGCTGGACGTCGACGGCGGGATCGAAGATGCTCGAAAACTACACGAGCCCGTTCGATGCCACCGTTGTCGAGCGCTTGAAGAGCGCGGGCGTGGTGACGCTCGGCAAGACCAACATGGACGAATTCGCGATGGGTTCGTCGAACGAGAACTCGTACTTCGGCGCTGTAAAGAATCCGTGGGACCTGAAAGCCGTGCCGGGCGGATCGTCGGGCGGCTCGGCCGCGGCGGTCGCCGCGCGGCTCGCGCCCGCTGCCACCGGCACGGATACGGGCGGCTCGATTCGCCAGCCGGCATCGTTCACCGGCATTACCGGAATCAAGCCCACGTATGGACGCGTTTCGCGTTACGGCATGATTGCGTTCGCCTCGTCGCTGGATCAGGGCGGACCGATGGCCCGCAGCGCCGCCGATTGCGGCGTGCTGCTCAACGCGATTGCATCGTTCGATCCGCGCGACTCTACCAGCCTCGAACGTGACGACGAGGACTACACACGCTATCTCGGCCAGCCGTGGTCCGGTCATGACGCGAACAAACCGCTTGCGGGCTTGCGCATCGGCTTGCCGAAAGAGTTTTTTGGCGAAGGACTCAGCGCCGAAGTCCGCAGCGCCGTGGACGCCGCGCTGAAGCAATACGAGGCGCTAGGCGCAACGCTCGTCGATGTTTCGTTGCCGAAGACCGAGTTGTCCATTCCTGTGTACTACATCATCGCGCCGGCGGAAGCGTCTTCTAATCTGTCGCGTTTCGATGGCGTGCGTTATGGCCATCGCGCGGCCGGGTACACCGACCTGCTCGATATGTACAAGAAGTCGCGCGCCGAAGGTTTCGGCCCGGAAGTGAAGCGCCGGATTCTGGTCGGCGCTTACGTGTTGTCGCACGGCTACTACGACGCGTATTACCTGCAGGCGCAGAAAATCCGCCGCATCATCGCTCAGGATTTCCAGGAAGCATTCAAACATTGCGATGTCATCATGGGACCAGTCGCTCCATCGGTTGCATGGAATCTCGGCGAGAAAACCGACGATCCCGTCCAGATGTATCTCGCCGATATCTACACGTTGTCGATCAGTCTCGCCGGCTTGCCGGGCATGAGCGTGCCGTGCGGCTTTGGCGCCGCGGGCTCGGCGCATGCCACGCGGCCGGTTGGCTTGCAGATCATCGGCAACTATTTCAACGAAGCCCGGTTGCTGCAGGTCGCCGACGCATTTCAGCGCGCGACTGACTGGCATTTGAAATCACCGGCGTGGGAGGAACTGTCCCCACGCTCAACTGATTCGCTGTCCCCCGGGGGAGCGCATGCCTCCCTTGAGGCGGCTCGGCGGGAGGCATGAATATGCAGTGGGAAGTTGTGATTGGTCTTGAGACGCACGCGCAGTTGTCGACGGTCTCCAAGATTTTCTCGGGCGCCGCCACGCAATTCGGCGCCGAGCCGAACACGCAAGCCTGTCCGGTCGATCTGGCCTTGCCCGGTTCCTTGCCTGTAATGAACCGCGGCGCCGTGGAGCGCGCGATTCGCCTGGGCCTTGCGATAGGCGCGACGATCGCGCCGCGCAGCATTTTCGCGCGTAAAAACTATTTCTATCCCGATCTGCCGAAGGGCTATCAGATCAGCCAGTTCGAGATTCCGGTCGTGCAGGGCGGCAGCGTCACGATTCACGTTCCGGCGAACGAGAAAACCGGCAAGGCCGCATACGATAAAACCGTCAACCTGACGCGCGCGCATCTGGAAGAAGACGCGGGCAAGTCGTTGCATGAAGACTTCGCGGGCATGACCGGTATTGATTTGAATCGCGCGGGCACGCCGTTGCTCGAGATCGTGACGGAGCCGGAAATGCGCAGCGCCGCCGAAGCCGTGGCGTATGCAAAGAGCTTGCATACGCTCGTGCAATGGCTCGGCATTTGCGATGGCAACATGCAGGAAGGATCGTTCCGCTGCGACGCGAACGTGTCGGTGCGTCCGGTCGGCCAGGCCGAGTTCGGCACGCGCGCCGAGATCAAGAACCTGAATTCGTTCCGTTTTCTCGAAGAAGCGATTCAATATGAAGTGCGCCGGCAGATTGAGTTGATTGAAGACGGCGGCACGGTTGTGCAGGAAACGCGTCTGTACGATCCGGACAAGCGCGAAACGCGATCCATGCGCAGCAAGGAAGACGCGCACGATTACCGCTATTTCCCTGATCCGGATCTGATGCCTTTGGTGATAGACGAAGCGTGGATTGCGCGCGTTCGCAGTGAGTTGCCGGAGTTGCCGGAAGCCATGCAGACGCGGTTTGTCCTGGAGTACGGCGTTACGCCGTACGACGCGGTCGGACTGACGTCGTCGCAAGCCATGTCTGCTTACTTCGAAGCGGTGGTCGCCAAAACCGGCGACGCGAACGCCAAGCTCGCGGCAAACTGGTTGATGGGCGAAGTATCGTCGCAACTGAATCGCGAATCGCTGGATATTGGTAACTCGCCCGTTTCTCCCGCGCAGCTTGCACTCGTGATCCAGCGCATTGCAGACGGCACTATCTCGAACAAGATCGCGAAGGATATTGTCCAGGCGATCTGGGAAGAGAAAGCCACCGACGAAGCGGCGGCCGACCGGATTATCGAAGCGAAGGGGTTGAAGCAGATTTCGGATTCGGGCGCGCTGGAAGCGATTATTGACGAAGTGATGGCCGCCAATCAGAAGTCGGTCGATGAATATCGCTCGGGCAAGGAAAAGGCGTTCAACGCGCTGATTGGCCAGGCAATGAAAGCGACGAAAGGCAAGGCGAATCCGCAGCAAGTCAACGAACTTTTGAAGAAGAAATTATCCTCTTGATTCAATGACTGACGGCTGAAGTACTCGTGGGTTGCTGCTGGGCTGGTCTGGCAGCAACCCTTTGTTTTAAGAACGGTGGTAAGCGGGAGCGCGTGCGTGGCCAAGAAACCTGATCTCGACGATTATCGCGTGCCTTATTTCGATTCAAAGAAGCCGAAAGCCTTTGATCTTGCTTCTATTGACTCCGCATCGAAGCCATTTTCGTTGGGATCGAAAGACGAAGATCGCGCGCGTTTGAGCGAGTTGAACGCGGCGCTCGACACATTGCAGGACAAGTTGCACACGCAGCGCAAGCAACGCGTCTTGCTGATCTTGCAGGGCATGGATACAAGCGGCAAGGATGGCACCATTCGCGGCATTTTCCAGGACGTCGATCCGCTCGGATTACGAATTGTGCCGTTCAAGGCGCCTTCCGAAGTTGAAGCGGCGCATGATTTTTTGTGGCGCGTTCATTCGCAGGCGCCGGCTGCGGGCGAACTGACCGTATTTAATCGCAGCCAGTATGAAGATGTGCTCGTGCCGCGGGTGCTGAAACAAATCGACAAAGCCGAATGTGAGCGGCGATACGCGCATATACGCAACTTTGAAGCGCTTTTAGCCGATAACGGCACGACTATCGTGAAATGCCTTTTGCATATTTCGAAGGACGAGCAGAAAGCGCGCTTGCAGGCGCGCATCGATAATCCGGAAAAGCATTGGAGATTCGATCCGGCCGATCTCGAAGCACGAAAGCAATGGGACGATTATCAGCAAGCTTATGCGGACGCGCTCGGCGCTACGTCGACCGAATTTGCGCCATGGTTTGTCATTCCCGCTGATTCAAAAACGCATCGTAATGTCATGGTCGCGGAATTGATCACGCGGACCCTGCAGGATTTGAAGCTCGAATATCCGCCAGCGAAAGAATCGCTGAAGGGAATCAAGGTCGAGTAGTTTACCAACATATAAGGACGCTTCATGTTTCGTGTCATCACCGCGAATTTGAACGGTATTCGTTCGGCTGCGAAGAAAGGATTTTTCGACTGGTTCGGTCAACAGGACGCAGACGTTGTGTGCGTACAGGAAATCAAGTGCTCGCAGGACGACCTGACCCCGGAATTTCTGGCACCGCACGGATTCCAGGGATATTTCCAGCATGCCGTGAAGAAGGGCTACTCCGGCGCGGGGCTTTATACGAAGCACGAACCGGATGAAGTGATCATCGGATTTGGCAGTACGGAATTCGATCCCGAAGGGCGTTATGTGGAAGCGCGTTTCGGCGATTTGTCCGTGATTTCGGTTTATGTGCCTTCAGGCTCCAGCGGTGAAGAGCGGCAGCAGGCAAAGTACCGGTTCATGGCCGAGTTCATGCCGCATCTCGAGAAACTGGCGGCGACCCGTGAGGTGATCCTGTGTGGCGACGTGAATATCGTGCACAAGGAAATCGATATCAAGAACTGGAAAAGCAACCAGAAGAATTCCGGTTGCCTGCCGGAAGAGCGCGCATGGCTCACCCAGTTATTCGATGAAAAATCCTACGTGGATGTGTTCAGGACGCTCGATCAGCGGCCCGAGCAATATACGTGGTGGAGTAATCGGGGACAGGCGTACGCGAAGAACGTGGGGTGGCGGATCGATTATCAGATCGCGACCAAGGGCGTTGCCGATACCGCGACCGCGACCTCGGTTTTCCGCGAGATAAAGTTCAGCGATCATGCGCCGTTGATTATCGATTACGACTGGAAGGTGCGCGGCTGAGCGCCGCGCAGGATGGCAAGCTATGTAGGCAAGATTGGTAATGTCCTTAATTCCTTGACGATCAGTTGTCGTGGTTTGTCGGGGATTAGCGTCATACTTCGCGCAGTCCGTATGCCAACATAAAATCCGTAATCAAGCATGAGCGCGACGTAGCGTTCCCCTGCTTTGTGAGGAGTAATCCCTTCATGCAAGACATGGACGAAGCGCAAGGCCACCAATTTCTGGACATTAAAATAGCTTACGTTTTTGTTTGATATTTTAACTAAAAAAGCATTTTTCTTTTGCTTTGAGCAAAAGGCTTTTACTTTGTCAAGATACTCAGAGATGTCGTTTCCGCTTTTGTTAAACAGGTCCTGTTGAACATCTTTAAGTTTTTCTTCGATCGCATCGGACGCGGCTGCATTTAAACTTGTAATCGAAACGCTTTTTTGACCTTTTAGTAATGAACGGGATATCGACTTGGAAAATAGACTTAATGCGTCTCGCGGCACCGCGGCAGCAGATAATACTAAGCGATCCATATATTCGTCCGACGCCAAATAACCAATATCGGGTAAGCCGCAATATTTAGCATGCTTGTCTAGGATACTGCTTATATGGTTTTTGGACTGATCAGGACTTGTCAGATTGTGGTCGAGTTTTAAGGTTTGAATATCGTGGGGAGATTCCATTCCACGTTTTATCTCTCCATCCCATAGGTTAGTCAGTTGTTCTATGCCAGATACTTTTATAAACGCGCTATTGCCACGCGTTAGTGAGTAGATGCAGGCCAGAACCTCTGGTTGAAGTCTTTGATCTAAGACATGTAAATCATCCAGAAAAATGGTAAACATCCTCGTATCTGACGAGACTGTGGATATAGCTTTTCTAAGCCTAGGAATCATCCGCGTAAGCTTTACCCCGGCAGTCGCTTCGTCCTCAATTTCGCCAAGGAGCAACAGCTCCGTTGATATAGCGTGAAATTCCGCGGCTGATGAAGCGTACTGCGCAGACTCTGAAAACACTTCAGCGAGAACGCTTGCGATCGCTTGTTTGTCGCTACGTGCAGCATACGTCTGCATGGCGATCCAACAGTATGGAAATCCCTGTATCCGCAATTGATGCATTGCATACGCTAAAAGGCTTGATTTTCCCGAGCCTCTTCGTCCGTATACCACATGATTGGCAGATACCACCACCTCTTTTTCTAAATTGGTGACCGATGGGGTATATCGATTCAAAAAATCCGCACCGAACGTATTTTTATCGACAGTGAGACTTGCAGCTAGCTCTCTTTGTAGTAAAGCTGTTTCCGGCATCGATAAAACGTTGGCGGGCTTACTTGGTCGAACGCTAACGCCCATTCGATCCTTAAAGACGTTAGCCTCAGGAAGAGCGTCGTTAATCTGATCTACGAGAGCGTAGAAGCGCGGGCTTAGGAATGCAAATTCGAGTATTAAAAAATCGCCATCCGGTCGTGTTTTTATATGGTATGAAGGTTCCGTCCCGGATAGCGCACCCGATAGACTTCTCACTACAACATCAGCATCCGTTTGATGCGGATTTGTGTTCATAATTCGATTCCGTGTGCCATCATAAAAATTTTTACGTCCCTAAATAAGCTGCCAACTAGTGCTTCTGCTTCATCTATTCCGAGTATCAGATCACTTGCGACTGCATCGTGGCTGTAATCCGCGAGGTTACGATCGTCTCTGAGATTTTTCAACTTCACCTTGTACAGACTATGATTTTCAAGCGCTTCTGGCACGATATCGACTTTCTGGTGATCACTTGATTCAGTAGTAAAGCTTCCATCGTGCTTTAGCATGACTGCTCGACGAATATTATATGCACCGTAATACAATCTAGATATTTTTTGGCGCCATTCGTTCGAATGAACGGTCTTCGAAAATAAAAAATGGGACTCACCTAATCGGAAGAGTAAAACGACATTGCGATCTATTTCGCGTCGAATCTTTTCAAGCTCGGCATCTCGTAAGATTCCGGCTAAATTCCGCATCATCTTCAGCGGGTTAGTTGCCGCATTGAATAGATGAGGTTCTTTCAGGCTTTTGTGCAATTTTTCCCCGCTTAGCTTTGTTGTAACGTTTAGCGTATGTTCTCGTTATGAACGTGGCTTCTTGAACCGTCCCATTCCGGCATAATTCGGCAATTGGTCCACCGTCCGGCCAAGCGCCTTGGCGTACAACGGCATCATGTCGGGCAACCGCTTCATAAGATCATGAACGCGGTCCGAACCAAACGGATGCATCCAGATAAACCCGTTCGGCGTGCGCCGCGTCGCCGAATCGATCTTCTTCCATAACGTCACGGCGGCGCGCGGATCGTATCCCGCACGGGAAGCAATCTCGCTGCCGATCACATCGGCTTCGGTTTCATCGGCTGGCGTATAACGCATGGCCAGCAACTGCTCTCCGATACCCAACGGTGCCGACGTGATATCGGCGAAACCGAACAGCGGCGGAATAGTGCCCGTAGTCAATTGCGCGGCCTGCTGACGGCCCAGGCGGTCACGCGCGTGCTCGCGCAACGCGTGCGCGATTTCATGGCCAATCATCATGCCGAGTTCGTTGTCGTTGAGCCGCAGCCGCTCGATCAAGCCGCTGTAAATCACAATCTTGCCGCCCGGCAGGCAGTACATGCGGATTTCGGTGGAACGCACAACATTGATCTGCCACTTCCAGTTTTTCGAGCGGTCATTCCATTTCAGCGCAAACGGAATCTCGCGATTCGTGATGTCGCGGGCGCGTTTGACGAGCGCGTTGTCGTCGCCAAGAAGATGCTTTGTGCGCTGGGCTTCGTGGAGGATTTGCAGGTACTCGTCGGCGGATTGCTGTTCCAGCGTTGCCGATGGAATCAAGTTGCGGAACAACGCTGCATTGCCAAAGCGAATCTGGCCGCTCGCCGCCGAGTAAGGCTGCTGCGGAGCAGAAGCCGCGGGTTGTGAGGCCGCATCGGACGCCGCGAAGGTCACGCCGGCGTGAAGCGTCATGGCGCAGGCCGTGGCGCGGATTAACGCGTGCACCTTCATTGGACAGGTCTCCAGGGCGCGATTTTCGGCAACAGTAACATGCCGGGAATCGACAACGCCGCGCAAATCATGAAGTACTCGAACCAGCCCGTCTGCGCGACCACAAAACCGCTCGATGCCGAGGCCAGCGTGCGCGGCACCGAAGCCAGACTGGTGAACAGCGCAAATTGCGTGGCCGTGTAGCGCGGATCGGTCGTGCTCGCAATGTACGCAACGAACGCCGCCGTCGTCAGGCCCGTCGCGAAGGTCTCCAAACCATAGAGCGTGGCCAGCGCCACGGGCGACGGGCCAATCCTGGCGAGCCATGCAAAGCCGAGCGTGGATACGATCTGCAAGACGCCGAAGATCCACAAGCCGCGCCCAATGCCGATCTTCACCAGCCACATGCCGCCAACAATCCCGCCCGCAATGCTCGCCCAGAACGCCACTGTCTTGGCAATCACGCCAATTTGCGTCTTGTTGAAGCCGATATCCAGGAAAAACGACGTGGAAAGCGTGGTCGCCATCGTGTCGCCGAGCTTGTAGAGAAAGATAAAACCGAGGATCAGAAGCGCTGTGCGCCAGCCGTCACGCCCAATAAATTCGCGAAACGGGTCGATGATGGCATCGCGCAGATTCTTGGGCGGCGAGCCGTGCACTTCGGGTTCCTTGACCACCAGCGTCAGCACGACGCCCGGCAACATGAACGCCGCCGTCACAATGAACACCGTGGACCACGGCAAATGATCGGCAAGAATCAGCCCGAGCGAGCCGGGAATCAGCGCCGCGATCTTGTACGCGTTCACGAAGACGGCGTTGCCGAGGCCCTGTTCGGTATCGGCGAGCAGTTCGCGGCGATAGGCATCGATTGCAATATCCTGGCTTGCCCCGAAAAACGCGACAAGCGCGGTCAGCGCCGCGACGGTCCAGATTTCCTGTTTCGGCGATATGAATCCCAGCGCGCCAATCGCCACGCCCACCAGCAATTGCGTGACGATCATCCAGCCACGCCGCCGCCCAGGCCGCCAGCCGGGCAGATGCGGCACGTAGCGGTCCATCAGCGGCGCCCAGATGAATTTCCAGGTGTACGGGAACTGGATCAGCGCAAAGAGGCCGATTTCCTTGAGATTCACGCCTTCGGTACGCAGCCACGCCTGAACCAGATAGATGAGCGTGAAGAGCGGCAACCCCGACGTGAAGCCAAGGAACACGCAAATCAGCATGCGTTTGTTGATAAACGCACGCCATCCGGGGTGATCTTCGTGAGCGGTTAGAGCGGGCGCCTCGTGTGGCGAGTTGGACATATGAAATCGGTTTGATGCGGTGGGCGACGCGCGGGCGGCGTGCTGGCGATCAGTTCAGCTACGCTTTACGCGATAGACCGCAAGGCTACCACGCCAGTTCGCGCCCCAACGGATCGACTGCCCGCCATGCAGCACCACGCGATCAAGGATTTCGATACCCACTTCCGGCGCCAGCGCCTCGAAATCCCGGATAGTGAGAACGCGCACGTTCGGCGTGTTGTGCCACTGATAAGGCAATGTCTTCGATACCGGCATGCGTCCCTGCAGCACAGTCAGCCTGTGCTGCCAGTAACCGAAGTTCGGGAACGAGACGATGCATTCCCGCCCGACACGCACGGTTTCGCGCAGGATCGCCGCGGTTTGATGGATCGTTTGAAGGGTCTGCGAAAGAATGGCGAAGTCGAAACTCTCGTCTTCGAAAAGGCGCAGCCCGTCTTCCAGATTCTGCTGGATGACGTTCACCCCTTTTTGCGCGCAGGCGAGCACGCCAGCGTCATTTATCTCGATGCCGTAGCCGGTTACATCGAGTTCCTCGCCGAGCAGTGAGAGCAGCGACCCGTCGCCGCAGCCCAGATCCAGCACCGATGCGTTCGGTTCAACCCAGCGCGCGATTGCACGAAAGTCCGAGCGCAAAGCAAGAGAATCCAGCGTGATTTGATTCATGCGCGCACCTCGGCGGCAATGCGTTCGTAATAGGCACGCATCAGGTTGTGATAGCGGGCGTCGTCGAGCAGGAAAGCGTCGTGGCCGTGCGGAGCATCGATTTCCGCATAGCTCACCGTGCGTTTGTGATCCAGCAGCGCTTTCACGAGCTCGCGCGAACGGGCCGGGGCAAAACGCCAGTCCGTGGAGAAACTCGCGATCAGATATTTCGCCGTGGTGTGGGCAAGCGACTTGGTCAGGTCGCCGTCGAAGGCTTTGGCGGGATCGAAGTAATCGAGCGCGCGCGTGATGAGCAAGTACGTGTTGGCGTCGAAGTATTCGGCGAATTTGTCGCCCTGATACCGCAGGTACGACTCGACTTCGAACTCGACGTCGAAATTGAAGTTGTACGCGTCGAGCGCGCCTTCCGCCCGGCGCAACGCGCGGCCGAACTTGGCGGCCATGTCGTCGTCGGAAAGATAGGTGATGTGGCCGATCATGCGCGCCACGCGCAGGCCCCGGCGCGGTTTCACGCCATGCGCGTAGTAGTCGCCGCCGTGGAAATCGGGATCGGAGAGAATCGCGGAGCGCGCGACTTCATTGAACGCGATGTTCTGCGCGGAGAGCTTCGGTGTGGAGGCCACCACGATGCAATGCGCCACGCGCGCCGGATACAACATGCTCCACGCCAGCGCCTGCATGCCGCCAAGGCTGCCGCCCATGACGGCCGCGAATTTTTCGATGCCGTAGAGATCCGCCACGCGCGCCTGGGCATGCACCCAGTCTTCGACGGTGACCACGGGAAAACTCGCGCCGTAGGGCTTCCCGGTGGCGGCGTTGATGCTCATGGGCCCGGTCGAGCCGAAGCACGATCCCAGATTATTGATGCCGATGACAAAGAACGTGTTGGTATCGAGCGGCTTGCCCGGCCCGACCATGTTGTCCCACCAGCCGATGTTCTTGGGGTCGTCGGCATACACGCCTGCCACGTGGTGCGACGCGTTCAGCGCGTGACAAACGAGTACGGCGTTGGAGCGCGCGGCATTGAGTGTGCCGTAGGTTTCGACGACGAGATCGTAGTCACCAAGCAAGCTGCCGTTCTGCATGCGCAGCGGCTCGGTGAAATGCAGTGTCTGGGGAGTGACGATACCGATTGATTCCATTCATCCGCCTGGAGAAAACAAGGGCGGCTAAACGGCGTCGGCGGTGCGCGTGAGAGAAAAGCAGCGCGGCTGACAACCTCTTTAGCCGCATTTATAGTGAACCGGGTCAGGGTTCGCGCGCCCGCAATCGAGTCAGCAAATCGGCGCGATAAAACAAGATAAGCGAATAAGTATATCGGATTTTGTGAAGTGGTTCTCTTAGCGCAGTTCGTTCAGGCGTCTCAGGGAGCGAATCTTCAAGTCGACATAATGTGGCCGGCCGCTGTGCGTCTGAACAGATCGTGCGCCGCTCGCATTCAGGACGGCCGGCAAATGCCCGGTAATCCAGACGGTGCGGATTCCCAGGCGTTTATAGCTTTTCAGGTGCCCGCGCGTGTCTTCGACCAGAACCGCGTCGGCAAGCGCCACATGCGCGCGGCGCATTGCACGCCGGAGCATGACGGCATCGGGCTTGGCGCGCCAATAGCCGCTGCGGTCCTGCATGTCCTCGATGGCAATGACGCGCTCGAACAGCTTGCCGATACCCAGTTCCGACAGCACCGCGCGCGCGTAGATGGACGGCGCGTTCGTCAGCACGATCTTGCGCCCGGGTAATCTGCGAATCATGCGCGCGAGGCCGCGTTCGGCGCGAACCATGGAAGCCAAATCCGTGAAGGTATGCACGACGTGGAGAAAATCGGCGGCATCGACCGGATGATGGCGCACCAGGCCGAGCAGCGTGGCGCCGTATCGTTGCGTGTAGCCGGTGCGCAGGCGGTTTGCTTCGTCAATGTCGACGCCCAGCCGGTCGATGATGTACTGCGTCATCCCGCGATTGATCGCCGGAAAAATCTCGTGCGACGCGTGATGCAAGGTGTTGTCGAGATCGAAAAGCCAGACGGGCGCGCCGCGCGTGGTCACGCGGCGGCGGCTGGAACGCGCTGAGATAACGCGTGTACTCGCTGAATCCACGTTTAATGCGAGCGGATCATTGTCCCGAACGGCTGTTCGGTCAGAATTTCGAGCAACACGGAATGCTCGATCCGCCCGTCGATGATGTGAACCGAGCGCACGCCGCTCTTCGCGGCATCCAGAGCCGACGAAATCTTCGGAAGCATGCCGCCGGAAATGGTGCCATCGGCGAAAAGCGCGTCGATTTCGCGCGCCGACAGGTCGGTCAGCAAATTGCCTTCCTTGTCCATGACGCCCGGAATATTGGTCATCATGACCAGTTTCTCGGCGTTGAGCACCACGGCAAGCTTGCCCGCGACCAGATCCGCGTTGATGTTGTACGACAAACCGTCTTCGCCAAAGCCAATAGGCGAGATCACCGGAATAAACGCGTCGTCCTGCAGCGCCTTTACCACGGCGGGGTTGATGGCTTCGACTTCGCCCACCTGTCCAATATCGATGAATTCGCCCGGATTGTCGCGATCCGGCATCTGCAGCTTGCGTGCGTGGATCAGCCCGCCGTCCTTGCCTGTCAGACCGACCGCCTGACCGCCGAAATGATTGATCAGCGTAACGATGTCCTGTTGCACTTCCCCGCCCAGCACCCACTCGACCACTTCCATGGTCTCTTCGTCGGTGACGCGCATGCCTTGAATGAACGTGCCCTGCTTGCCGATTTTCTTGAGCGCCTGATCGATCTGCGGACCGCCGCCGTGCACGATCACCGGATTGATGCCGACCAGTTTCAGCAGGATCACGTCGCGAGCGAAGCCTTGTTTCAGGCGCTCCTCGGTCATCGCGTTGCCGCCGTATTTGATCACGATGGTCTTGCCGTGATACTGCTTGATATAGGGCAACGCCTCAGCCAGGATTTCGGCTTTCAGGGTCGGCGCGATCTGCGTAAGGTCGGGAAGCTCGGACATGGCGGCGAAGGGGCGAGGAGCAGTTTAAACAGGCGGAATTGTACAGGACTGACGCGCTGCATCAGGCGTTTGGCGTTGTATTCATCATTGCATTCCTGCAACGGGTGCAAGGCGATGCGCGCTCGCTCCAGTATGGGATTGGTGCGTGAAATAATAATGTTCGCGCAGATGCGCGACGTGCTTTCAATGAAGTTTCATCGTGATCGTGACAGACATGCTTTCCAGATCGGTTGAACGGCAAAATTGCGCTCGCTGCGGCGCGCAATTTCATTGCGGCCAGCAAGCAGGCGACGCCGCATGCTGGTGCACGCTTTTGCCTCCCTTGCCGGTTACGCGGCTGGAGCCTGATTTGGCGTGTCTATGTCCCGCGTGCCTTCGCGAGGACACCGAGCGCGCTGCCCCCAAATAAAAAACGGCGATCCGGTTGACCGGATCGCCGTTTGCGCGCGGATCAAAGCCGCGCGACGCTTTAACTTACACGGCGGTTTTCTTCGCTGCGGCACGCTTGCGCGGTGCCGCGCCGGTGTGCGTGGCCGCGAGCATGGCCAGATCGCGCGCAACGTCGGTCATGACCGGCTCCCACTGCCCGAAGTTTTTCTGCCGATACAACCTGGCGGTCGGATACCACGGGCTGTCCGTGCGCTCCAGTTGCCAGACCCAATGCGGGTTGACATCGAGCAAAATCCACGTCGGCTTGCCGAGCGCGGCCGCCAGATGCGCCACGCTCGTGCACACGGTAATCACGAGATCCAGCGAATCGATGAACGCCGCAGTGTCATCGAATGTTTCGAACTTGCCCGTGCGATCGGCGATTTCGAATCCGCCGTCGCGAGCCGTCGATACCGCGCCCGACGCTTCCTTCTGCAGCGAGAAAAACGCGACGTTTTCGATGCCCTTGAACGCCTGCGCATACCGTTCAATGCCTACGCTGCGGAACATATTGCGTTGATGGCTCTCGCTGCCGCTCCATACGAGACCGACACGCAGGCGTTTGTCGGATGCGAATTCGGTGCGCCATTCAGCGGCGAGATCGGTATCGGTGGACAGATACGCGCGTTTCGACGGAATGGTGTCCTCTTCAATGCCGAAGTGCAGCGGCAAGCTCAGCATCGGAAAATGGAAGTCGAATTCGGGCAACGGGCCGTCATGCGGGATGCATTCGACGGACTTCGGCGCCATGCGCGCCATCAGCGGATACACGGCCTTGAACGCCGCCCAAACGAGCTTGCCGCCCTGCGCGCTGACCTTTTTCGCCAGCATGGGCACGAAGCGCGAGAATTGCAGCGCGTCGCCAAAACCCTGTTCGCCCCATAACAGCAAAGTCTTGCCTTTCAGCGACTCGCCGTTCCAGCGCGGCACGTTGAATTTGGGATGTGAGTTGACCAGTTCGCCTGAGCCGTCCCAGCGCGATTCGAAGTTCGCCCAGCCGCGCGCGTAATTGCCTTGCAGGAGATCGAGAATGGACAGGTTGAAGGGAAGGCGCGCCATGTGCGGCGCAACGTTCACGGCTGATTCCGCCACCGCGGTGGATTCCTCCCAGCGCTGAGCCTCTTTGAGCGCCAGGCTGTAGTTCGAGAGCGCAAGTGCATTGGACGAATCGATCTGCACGGCGCGCTTGCCCGCGGCGAGCGCATGCTCGAGTTCCCAGCGGCGCGGATACATGCGCGCCAGATTCGTCCACGCTTCAATATCGGCGGAATTTGCGGCTACGGCTTCTTCCAGCAGCTTCAGCGCGTCGGTTGCCCGGCCCGTCAGCTCGTAGGCGACCGCCAGATTGTTGCGCAGCGACGGGACGGCTGCATTGATGCGATGCGCGCGTTCGTAGAACGGGATTGCATCGGCGTGACGGCCCGCACACTGAAGCACGTACCCCAGATACCAAAGTGCGAGTGCATGCTGCGGATGGGTATCGACGAGTTGTGCGCCAAGCTTGACGGCCTCGGCAACGCGGTGCTGCTTCAACAGCGAGTCAATACGCTCCAGCACGGTTTCCACGCGAGCGGGCTCAAGCAGTGCAGCGGCGTGCAGCCAGACGGCGCACTCGGCCTGCTGACCCTGCGAATCGGCAATCCTGGCGTTCTCCAGGAACGCGGGCAGAACACGCGAGATAATGGAATCCTGATTGGCGTCTTGAACGTGCGTTGCTCTTTTGGGATGAGTATCGGGACGGGACGACTGGCTGCGGTTCATATGAGTGTGCGGCCGAGCCGCCCTTGTACGAGACAACGTCCGATGGTGCGGCAATTCATCCATCGAGGCCATTAGACTATTCTGAAATTACGGGCGACGATTACTGAAATGCATCGAATCACGACCACGGGACGCGTCAATCTCGGTCATCTTTTCTGGCTTCGCAGTCTTGCGATCATTGGTCAACTGGTGACGATTGCTGTCGTACAGGCTTTTTATGGCGCGCATCTGCCAATGGCGGCAATGCTCACCATCATTTCGCTCGAAGTCATGTTCAACGCAATGACGTGGGTTCGCGTCATGCGCGCCCAGCCTGAAACGAACCTCGAATTGTTCGGACAACTTTGGGTTGATCTCGGGGCGTTGTCGGCGCTGCTGTTCCTGAGCGGCGGCGCGACAAACCCCTTCGTCACGCTGTATCTGCCGTCGCTTGCCATTGCGTCCGCTGTGCTGCCGTGGAACCTCATGGTCTGGCTGGCGTTGTTCGCCGTGGTTTGTTATGCGCTCCTCACCGTGAGTTATGTGCCGCTGAACATGGAAGATCCGCTGAACCTGTTCGAGTATTTCCGGACCGGGCTGTGGGTGAACTTCATGGTGAGCGTGGGCTTGATCGGATGGTTCGTCGCGCGGATGTCGCGGGCGTTGCGCGCGCGAGATTTTGCCCTGGCCGACGCCCAGGAGCGCCTTCTGCGCGACGAGCGCGCCGTGGCGCTGGGTGTTCAGGCAGCCACCGTCGCGCACGAGATAGGGACGCCGTTATCCACCATCGCCATGCTCGGCGAGGAACTGCGCGATTCGGCGCGTCACGACCCGCATCTCGCGCCGTATGCCGCCGACATCGAATTGCTCGAGCAGCAAATGAGCTTGTGCACGTCCGCGCTCGCGCGCCTGCGCAGCCGCGCGAGCGAGCCCGTGCCCCGGCAATCGCTGGACGACTGGCTGCATGGGTTTGTCGAACAATGGCGCTTGCGGCATCCGCACGTGCGCTTCGAACTGATTGAAGCCGAGGAACACAAGCGCGCCAGCTTATTCCTGAGTGATCCAGTCGCGGTCGGCCAGATCCTGACCATTCTGCTGGATAATGCGGCCCGGGCCAGCCGCGATTCGGTGACGCTCGCGACATCGGCGGCGCGGCATCTAGGCGAACCCGTGATTCAATTCAATGTACGCGACCAGGGTCCCGGCATTCCCGCCGGGCTGCGCGGCTCGCTTGGCGCAGCGCCCGTCGACAGCACGCAAGGCGGTCACGGCGTTGGCTTGTATCTGGCATTCTCAGCAGCAGCGCGGCTCGGCGGATCGATCGAGCTGACAGCGGCAAGCCCTCGCGGCACGCACGCCATCCTGCGTCTCGCCGACACAAGCGCCCCGGAATCGCGTGACACAGCAGCAAGGACGGATCGCGGCGTCGTCGCGACTCCCGTCTCCACGGAGAAAAGAGCATGAGCGACAAGAATTTTTTGGTTATCGACGACGATGAAGTTTTCTCGGGCATCCTCGCGCGCGGCCTGACACGGCGCGGCTATACGCCGCATCAGGCGCACGACGCCGCCACGGCGTTGCGTCTGGCGAACACGCAGAAATTCGGGCAAATCACGGTCGATCTGCACCTTGGCAACGATTCCGGGTTGACGCTCGTCGCACCGTTGCGCGATCTGCAACCCGATGCGCGGATTCTGGTGCTGACCGGATACGCGAGCATCGCGACGGCGGTTCAGGCCGTGAAAGACGGCGCCGACAACTATCTTGCCAAGCCGGCGAACGTCGAGACGATCCTGTCCGCGCTGCAGGAAGAGGCCAGCGAGCAGACGGCGGAAGAAGCGATCGAGCACCCCGCGCTGTTGTCCGTGGCGCGGCTGGAGTGGGAGCACATTCAACGCGTGCTGGCTGAAAACAGCGGCAATATATCGGCGACGGCCCGTGCGCTGAACATGCATCGGCGCACGCTGCAGCGGAAGTTGGCGAAGAAGCCGGTCCGGCAGTAAATGCGCGTGATGAAAAAAGACGGCACGCCTCTTCGATACTTCGAAATGGCGTGCCGCCCTTTGCTTGCTGAGCCCGGTTACAGCACGTAGCGCGACAGGTCCTCGTCTTCGGCCACATCGTTCAGGGCTTTATCGACATAGGCTGCGTCGATTTTCACGGGCTGTCCCGCGTGATTACCCGCCGCGAACGACACTTCTTCCAGCAGTTTTTCAATTACGGTATAAAGCCGCCGTGCACCGATATTCTCGGTCTTCTCGTTCACTGAATACGCAATTTCGGCCATCCGGCGAATACCTTCGGGGCTGAAATCGAGCTGGACATCTTCGGTTGCCAAAAGCGCCGTGTATTGCTTGACCAAGCTGGCGTCGGTGGTATTGAGGATGGCTTCGAAGTCTTCCACCGACAGCGAATCCAGTTCAACGCGAATCGGAAAACGTCCTTGCAATTCTGGAATCAGGTCGCTCGGCTTGGCCAGATGAAACGCGCCGCTCGCAATGAACAAGATGTGATCCGTCTTGATCATCCCGTATTTAGTGTTGATTGTGGTTCCTTCCACCAGCGGCAGCAAATCGCGCTGCACGCCCGCGCGCGATACTTCCGCGCCGCCTGCTTCGCTGCGCGACGCAATCTTGTCGATCTCGTCCAGAAACACAATACCGTTCTGCTCGACGTTCTGAACCGCCTTCGTCTTGACCTCTTCGTCGTTGAGCAGCTTGCCGGCTTCCTCGTCGGTGAGCAGTTTCAGCGCTTCCTTGACCTTCACCTTGCGCTGCGTCTTCTTGCCGCCGCCGATATTCGCAAACATGGAACGGATCTGGTCCGTCATCTCTTCCATGCCCGGCGGCCCCATGATGTCCATGCTCGCTTGCGGCGCTTCCACGTCGACCTCGACTTCCTTGTCGTCGAGCAGTCCTTCGCGCAGGCGTTTGCGGAAAGTCTGGCGCGTGCTGTTCGCGCTGTCATCGTGCGATTCGCCGGCGCCAAAACCCACGGCGCGCGCGCTCGGCAGCAGGATGTCGAGAATCCGGTCTTCCGCGCGATCGATTGCCCGCGAACGCACCTTGCGCATTTCCGTTTCACGCGTCTGCTTGACCGAAATCTCGATCAGGTCGCGCACGATGCTGTCCACGTCGCGGCCCACATAGCCGACTTCGGTGAACTTCGTGGCTTCTATCTTGATGAACGGGGCATCGGCGAGTTTTGCGAGACGCCGCGCAATTTCCGTCTTGCCGACACCGGTCGGTCCAATCATCAGGATGTTTTTCGGCGTGATTTCCTGGCGCAACGGCTCGGCGACTTGCTGGCGGCGCCACCGGTTGCGCAACGCGACGGCAACAGCCTTTTTCGCGCGGCCCTGGCCGATGATGTGTTTATCGAGTTCCGAGACGATTTCGGCGGGAGTCATGGTTGTCATCGTGGGTCCTTGTCTGTTACTCGATCGTCTCGATGACGCGATTGTGGTTCGTGTAAATACACATGTCGCCGGCAATGGTCAGCGCTTTTTCGACGATATCGCGCGGCGAGAGTTCGGTGTTTTCCGTCAACGCCTGCGCCGCAGCTTGTGCGTAAGCGCCGCCTGAGCCGATTGCGCAGATGCCGTTTTCCGGATCGAGCACGTCGCCGTTACCGGTGATGACAAGCGTGGTTTGTGCGTCGGCGGTGATCAGCATGGCTTCCAGCCGGCGCAACATGCGGTCCGTGCGCCAGTCTTTCGCAAGTTCGACGGCAGCGCGCGTCAGATTGCCCTGATGTTTTTCGAGCTTCGCCTCGAAGCGGTCGAGCAGCGAAAACGCGTCGGCCGTGCCGCCCGCGAAACCAACCAGAACCTTGCCGCCATAGATACGGCGCACTTTCTTGGCGCCGCCTTTCATCACGATGTTGCCCAGCGTCACCTGACCGTCGCCGCCTAGTGCGACCTTGCCGTCCCGTCGCACGGAGACGATGGTCGTGCCGTGAAATTGTTCCATGTGCATTCCTTTGAAAGCTGAGTGGGCGCCGGAGCCGCCGGAATCCTTGGGAGCGCGGGAGAGGCCGGGCGCGTGCGGCATTGCGCTCGACGGCGCTCTCGTCACGTCCGCGCTACAAAAGCGCGTCCTGTTCATTTTAGGGCGCAGGAGGAATTATCAAGCGGTGCCCGACGGCATCTTGCGTTCAATGGCTTTGGACAAACGGAATGTCTTACGAAACAAGCGTCGCCGCGCTCAGAAAGCGCGCGACAAAACAAAAAGGCACACGATTTTCGTGTGCCTTTTATCCACCTTCCAGGTAGCGTGATGCAACTTGCGGTCGGCGTTTCC
The DNA here is from genome assembly GCF_001544455.2 of Caballeronia sordidicola. GTDB lineage: Bacteria > Pseudomonadota > Gammaproteobacteria > Burkholderiales > Burkholderiaceae > Caballeronia > Caballeronia sordidicola. The sequence goes on along the minus strand of NZ_FCOC02000002.1, from coordinate 403,572 downwards.
AGTCGACTCTCACAGCCGACATGTTTCCCGCCGCGGTCGAAGCCGCAGCGCGCGCCGGCCTCGCGTCTCAGTCGCCGAATAACTTCTGGCGCAATTCGCGTCGTTCCTGGGCTTCGAGCGAGAGCGTTGCTGTCGGCCGCGCGATCAGGCGCGGAATGCCGATGGGTTCGCCGGTTTCCTCGCACCAGCCGTAGTCGCCGGACTCGATGCGCGCCAGCGACTGCTGTACTTTCTTCAGCAGCTTGCGCTCGCGGTCGCGGGTACGCAGTTCGAGGGCGTGCTCTTCCTCGATCGTCGCGCGATCCGCCGGGTCCGGGACAATGACGGTTTCCCGCAGGTTTTCCGTCGTCTGGCCCGCATTCTTGAGAATATCGGCCTGCAACTGCTCCAGTCGGACCCTGAAGAACGCGAGTTGATCGTCGTTCATGTAATCCTTGTCGCTCATCTTCAGGATTTCGTCTTCGGTCAACAATCGATTCGTCGTCATCTGGCTTGCTTCTTCAATGTGGGGCGATGTCGTTCGCCATCTTCGCGGTCGCTCGCCGCGCTCGCCGCCGCCGTTGTCGGGATTTCCCCGGGTTCCGGCGATACTCGCCAACAACTACTCCAGTCACCTCTCAGGCCAAAAGCCTGCACCTTCTGCGGTGCAAAACGCACCTTGCGGCCAATTCCCTTGGGACTGATTTTCAAGCGAATCGCCCGCCGTCCGATGTTCGGAACAACACCTACTGTGCACTTCCACCTTTTTGCCCGGGCGCCAGGTGGTTGGCCGTGTCAAATCGCCGTCGGCTTGTGCAGTCAGCGGAGGCACTTTCGTGCGCCTGGGTGAGCCTTGTGCGGGCAAACCCTTGACATCCGATGCTGGACCGTTTCCCCGGCCGGGCCAGTGGGGGCTGTATTGTAACTGAATCGCAATCGCGCACTACGCTCGCGCAAAACACTCCGGCGATTCGTTCGTTATCTCAAAAATATAACGCGGCGACGTTTAAAAAGCGATGGTTCTTGATGGCTGCGAGCACATATTGCAACGAGGACATCGCCAAAAATCGCCGGCCGCAGGTGTGGCTGCCGAGGCGCAGCGATTTTAGCCGCGTCGATGCGGTGAATTGGGTGCGCTGCGGGCGAGAAATAGCGAGAAAGGTGCCAAAAACGTGCGTTTTCGGAATTGAATCTGTAAAAAATGCGCAAAGCCGGATGAGGGCTTCGCGCCGATGTCAAATCAGACCGGACTGACGCGGATTAAACCAGACAGGCGGTCAGCCCGTCGATAATCAGATCCTGCGGCAATTCGATACCGATAAACACCATCTTGCTGTTCTTCTTTTCGATGGGTTGCCATTTTGCGGCGAGGTCACTGCCCATCATCTGATGCACGCCCTGGAAGACGACCTTGCGATCGACGCCCTTCATATAGAGCACGCCCTTGTAACGCAGCAGGCGTTCGCCGTAGATCTGCAGGATGCCGCCGAGAAAATCCTCGAGCCGGTTCGGGTCGAACGCGCGGTCACTGCGAAATACGAACGACTTGATCTTGTCGTCGTGATGCGCGTGGTGGTGGTTCGTGTGCCCGTGGCCGTGCTCGTGATCATGGCTGTGGTCGTGGCCGCAGGTTGCGTGATCGTGGTCGTCGTCATGAGCATGGTCGTGACCGTGATCATGGTCATGGTCGTCCTCCGCGAGGAAATCCGGATCGATTTCCAGCTTCGAATTCAGGTTGAAGCCGCGCAAATCGAAGATTTCCTTGATATCCGCGTCGCCGAAATTCACCACCTTGATGGCCGCGCGCGGGTTCATGTGCACGAGCCGATGCTTGAGTGCCTCGAGCGCGGTGGCATCGACGAGATCCGACTTCGTGATGAACAGGCGGTCAGCGAAACCCACCTGGCGCTGCACGACTTCGTGTTCGTCGAGCTGATGGTTGGCGTGCTTGGCGTCGACCAGTGTGATGATGGCGTCGAGCAGGAATTCGTCGGCGATGGTGTTGTCCATGAAGAACGTCTGCGCGACCGGACCCGGATTCGCGAGACCCGTTGTCTCGATCACCACGCGGTCGAAATTCAGTGTGCCAGCCTTCTTGCGCTCGGCGAGATCTTCCAAAGCGCGCGCCAGATCGCCGCGAATGGTGCAGCAGATGCAGCCGTTGCTCATCTGGATGATCTGCTCGTTCGTTTCCTGGACAAGGATCTCGTTGTCGATGTTTTCTTCGCCAAACTCGTTTTCGATCACGGCGATCTTCATGCCGTGCTGGTCATTCAGGATGCGCTTGAGCAGGGTGGTTTTGCCGCTGCCCAGAAAGCCGGTCAGGATGGTAACGGGAATCATGATGGTCGCCTGTTCTCTGGAGTCAAAGGTTGTTCGTGCAGCGTGTTTCTTGCCGGCGCGGGATGTCCGGGGACACGGAACCGGCCTCGAAAACACGCAGTCAGCCAATTATTGAAACATACTTGTCAAGAGGGTGCTTTTTATCGGATTGTCTGAGCTATCAACTATGGCTGCTCAAGCGATTTGCAACAATAGGCCTTTCAGGTATTCCCCTTCGGGAAACGCGGTCAAAAGCGGGTGATCGACGCCCGCGCCGAGGCGCTTCAGAATGCGCGCGTCGACCTTCGCATCGGCGGCGGCGCCCGCCACGATCTTCTGGAACAAATTGGCGTCGATTGCGCCCGAGCACGAATACGTGAACAGCAGGCCGCCCGGGCGCAACAGCTTGAACCCGGTCAGGTTGACGTCTTTGTAAGCGCGCGCGGCCCGGTCCACATGCTCTCGCGATGGCGCGAACTTGGGCGGATCAAGCACGATCAGGTCGAAGCGCTGGCCTTCCTCATTCAATCGACGCAAGGTCTTGAAGGCATCGGCGTCCAGCCATTCGGCGAGCGCCGGGTCGAACCCGTTCGCTGTGACATTAAGCTGCGCGAGGGCGAGCGCGTCGCCGGAAGAATCTATCGAGACGACGCGCTTTGCCCCGCCTTTCAATGCGGCGAGCGAAAAACCGCCCGTGTAGCAAAAGCAGTTGAGGACGTCGCGCTCGGCGGCATATTCCCGGACGAGCGCGCGGTTGTCGCGTTGGTCGATATAGAAGCCCGTTTTATGGCCGCGTTCCACGTCGATGTGATAACGGACGCCGCCCTCGTTCGCGATCATGAGCGCCTCCGGCGGAGAATCGCCGGCCAGCACGCCGGTAATGGGCTCGAGACCTTCCTTTTGTCGAATGGAGACATCGGAGCGTTCGTATGCGTTCGGGCAACCCGTTGCGCCAACCAGTGCCTGTACGATCGCTTCCTTCCACATTTCCACGCCGGTCGCCATGAACTGGCAGACCAACTGGCCGCGCCGGGTTTCATCGTCGGCAATGTAGTAGTCGACAATCAACCCCGGCAGCCCGTCCGCCTCGCCGAAAATCAGCCGGGTGGCGCCGGTGCCGCGCACCATCGTTTGACGATGGGCGATCGCCCGCTGGACGCGCCGCTTGAAAAAGGCGTGATCGATGGGCTCCGTTTCGTCGAAACTCCAGACGCGCGCGCGTATCTGTGACACAGGACTGTACGACCCGCGAGCCAGGAACCGGCCCTCGTGCGAACGGATCAGCACGGTCGCGCCGGCTGCGGGCTTGCCCTCCACATGCTCTATGGCATTCGCGTAAATCCACGGATGGCGGCGCGCGAGCGACTTGTCTTTCGCCGGTTTCAGCGTAATGGTGTTCATTCGACCTTCTTGTGAACGCGCTGACGGGTAGGGAGCAGCCACGCTTTGATGTATCTGGCCACTTGTGCAGGCGAGCGGGCAGCGTTGCGTTAGTCTCGCTTTTTAGCGCGAGGATGGGCCTGGTCGTAGACGCGCGCCAGATGCTGAAAGTCGAGAGACGTATAAACCTGCGTCGCCGTGATGCTTGCGTGGCCGAGCAGTTCCTGCACGGCGCGCAGATCGCCGCTGGATTGCAAGACGTGAGTGGCGAACGAGTGCCGCAGCACGTGGGGATGCACGTTCGAAGGCACGCCGGCGAGCAAGGCCATGCGCTTCACGCGGTCGCGCACCACGTTCGGCGTCATCCTGTTGCCGCGCACCGACAAAAACAGCGCATGCGGGTCGAGCTTCACAAACTGCCCGCGCACCTCGATCCACGCGCGCAATGCGGTGACCGCCTTGCTGCCGACCGGCACGGAGCGTCGGCGGTTGCCCTTGCCGAGCACATTCACTTCGGCGCTCGCCAGGTCGAGCCAGCCCGCCGACGAATACCCTTCAGATTGCACGAAATGAACGTCGAGCCCGACCAGTTCGGCAAGACGCAGACCGGACGAATAAAACAGTTCGAGTATGGCGTGATCGCGCAATGCCTCGGGCGTATCCGCCTGAGGCGCTTCCATTAGGGCGTTGGCGTCGTCGACGGAAAGCGCCTTGGGCAAGCTCTTCGCGCGTTTTGGCGCTCGCACCGTGGCAACGGGGTTTGCCGGCATTTCCACGCGCTCGGCGAACCATCGGTAAAACGCCCGCCAAGCCGATAACCGGTGCGCAATCGAGCGTGCCGACAGTCCGCCGCCGTGAGCGCGGGCGACGGCGCTGCGCATATCCGTTGCGGTGAGGGATTCCAGTGCACGGCCGTTGGCGAGCTTCTTCAGCTCGTCGAGTTCGTGCGTATAGCCGCGCAGCGTGTGTTCCGATAACCGCCGCTCATGTTCGAGCATCGACAGATAGGCGGCTACCGGATCGGCGATCATGTCAGTGGGGCAGCAAGCGGCTAAGGGCGGCGCTGCCAAGCGTGCCGATCTGCGACAGGAAGTCCGTGGCCATGCCTTCGTGGAAACGGCGAGGGTCGGGCGAACCCATCACCAGCAGGCCGAACGCGGGCGCCTCCGGGCCGGCCGACGGATCGCGCAACGCAATCAACGCGATGGACTCGGTTGTGTTCGCGGTATCGACAACGCCGTCCGTGGTAGCCGAAGCCACCGACGCCGAACTCGCCGAGGTCAACCACTGCGCGGCTTCGAAGCCGGTGTTCGCGCCACAGTACGGCGTTGTCAGGCCGCTGGTAAAGGCGCGCACTTCTTCGCTTGTCGTCCTTGCGAACTCGGCTTGCGCGTACGGTTCCGCTACGTCCCACACGCGCAGCGCCGCCTGCGGAACTTCGAAGATTTCACAGAGGCCCGCGGGAATGGTCTTTGGCAGGGCGTGCGGATCGCGTTCGGACATGACGCGGATTGTCCACCGATGAAATTTCGCCGCAATGCTGTCGTTCTCGTGTCCGTAGCGCAGCAATTCGGCGAGCCGGCGCTCCATCTGCTTGTTTTTGTCGCGCAGCATTTCCATCTGCCGTTCCTGCAGCGACACGGCCGACTTGCCGTGCGGATTGGATAGCCTGATGGTTCCCAGCAGTTCAGCGTGGGCCGCGAAGAAATCTGGATTGGCCAGCAAATAGTCAGCGACTTCTCGTTCGGTCATGGTATCGGGCAACATCGGGTTCCTGGCGGTCAGTCGGCTGTGGCAAGGTCGGAATGAAGCTCGATCTCGCCTTGAAATACGGTGGTGGCCGGGCCGGCCATGAAAAGCGCAGCGTCCGGATTGCGCGCGCCGTCCCAGGTGATGGTCAGCATGCCGCCGCGTGTCTGGACCCGCACCGGCGAATCGAGCAGACCGCGGCGGATGCCCGCTGCAACGGCCGCACAAGCGCCTGTACCGCAAGCAAGCGTTTCGCCCGCACCACGCTCGAAGACTCGCAACTTTACGGCTCCCCGGTCCACGATCTGCATGAAGCCAGCGTTCACACGATTCGGAAAACGCGCGTGATGTTCGATCAAAGCGCCTTCAGTCAGTACCGGCGCAGTCTCTACGTCTGCAACGACCTGCACAGCGTGGGGGTTACCCATCGAAACGGCAGAAATCCAGCGTGTTTCGTTTTGCACGTCGAGCGGCCAAAGCGTATCGGCGCCTTCGGTGCGGCCTTCCAGTCCTTCAGCATTGAACGGCACCCGCGCGGGTTCGAACTCGGGACGTCCCATGTCCACCACCACGTCGCCGTTTTCCTGCATGGTCAACACGATCACACCTTGCTGCACCTGGACGCGCACGCTCATCTTGCTTGTAAGCTTGCGGTCGCGAACAAACTTCACAAAACAGCGAGCGCCGTTGCCGCAATGTTCGACCTCGCCGCCATCGCAATTAAAAATGCGGTACTTGAAATCCACACCGTCGATGTCCGGCTTCTCAACCAGCAGCAACTGGTCCGCGCCCACGCCGAAGTGCCGGTCCGCGAGCGCGCGCACTTGCGCCGCGCTCAATGAGAGCGGTTTGGAGTAGCCGTCGAGCACGACAAAGTCGTTGCCCGCGCCGTGCATTTTCGTGAATTCGAGTTTCATGTCGCTATTGTAAGTGACGCGAAGGATACGCATACACTAGGCCGAATGGGGGATGGGCCCGGATTCATGCAGCAATCACGGGCCGTTTCCTCGATACTGAATCGTCAGTAAAAGCCGGGTTCGCCCGGTGGCCGCGTTTTGAAGCGCTTGTGCACCCAGTAGTACTGCTCGGGCATGAGGCGTACCTGTTCTTCCAGGAACGCGTTCATTCGGCGCGCGTCCGCATCGTCGTCGCCGGTCGGGTAGTTGTCCCACGGCTTGAACACCTTGAGCTTGTAACCCTTGTAGTTCGGCAGTACTTCGCCCACGAACGGCATGATCTGCGCGTGGCCGGTCTTGGCCAGTCGGCCAACGGCGGTAAGCGTGCAGGCCTGCACGCCGAAGAACGGCACGAAGGTCGAGTTGCGCATGCCGTAGTCCATATCGGCGCCGAGCATCACGGGCTTGCGATCACGCAACCAGCGCAGCACGATCCGGGCGCTGTCGGCGCGGCTTGCCATTTCGGCATCGAAACGACCACGCTGTTTCTTCGCCACGTCGTCGAGCATCTTGTTGGACATCGGTTGATACAGCGATCCGCAGGTCCGGTGCAGTTCGTGGTTGATCCAGACGGACGCCGCTTCAATGGCGACAAAGTGAAAACCGAGCAGCAAGGTCGGTGGCATGTCGGGGTCGAGCAGATCGACTTCGCTTTCCACCTGGATCAGCTTCGCGAGCTTTTCGGCCGAGCCGAACCATTGCACGCTGCGCTCCACATAACTGCGGATCGCGTGCCTGAAATGTTTTTGCGCGACTTCTTCGCGGCGTTCGGGCGTCCATTCCGGGAAGCACAGCGTCAGATTGATGTGCACGATCCGTTTCCGATGGCTCGGAATCTGATAAAGCAGCCAGCCGAGTGCGTCGCCGAAACGCGCGGTGATACCGTACGGAATGAGCGCCAGCAGCTTCAGCAAACCGACCGCGAGCGCGACCCCTATGCGACCTGCCATGCGACGCTCCCGAGAGTCGTGAGGACGAATCTTTCACCGTACCGGGAAGCGTTCCGGACATTGCGTGGATGAGGGTTTATCTTGATTGGCAGCAAACGGTCGGCCTGTGACAAATTAGAGAAGCCGCTATAATAAAACCTTCGCCGAGTTAATGGACAACTTGCGGGGCGAAGCCGGAACGTGCTTGACGGTGCGTTTCGGACCATGTTTTCCGCTAAAGCGTCGCCGCTTCAGACTCCAAACGAAGTCGGCTACGTGAGCTAACCCGTACCTAACTGGAGTCTGAAGCGTGTCAAACAATTACTTCTTTACATCTGAGTCCGTCTCTGAAGGCCATCCCGACAAGGTAGCCGACCAGATTTCGGACGCCATCCTCGACGCCATCCTGGCGCAGGACAAGTACTCGCGCGTCGCGGCCGAAACGCTTTGCAACACCGGGCTGGTGGTGCTCGCGGGCGAAATCACCACGCAAGCGAACGTCGACTACATCCAGGTCGCGCGTGACACAATCAAGCGTATTGGTTACGACAACACGGATTACGGCATCGACTATCGCGGTTGCGCGGTGCTCGTGGCCTATGACAAACAGTCGCGGGATATCGCGCAGGGTGTCGATGCCGCGCACGACGACAACCTCGACCAGGGCGCAGGCGACCAGGGCCTGATGTTCGGCTACGCATGCGACGAAACGCCCGAATTGATGCCGCTGCCTATTCATCTGTCGCATCGTCTGGTGGAGCGTCAAGCGAATCTGCGTCGCGACGGCCGCCTGGACTGGCTGCGTCCGGACGCGAAGTCGCAAGTCACCGTGCGGTATGTGGATGGCAAGGCGCACAGCATCGATACAGTCGTGCTCTCCACCCAGCATTCGCCGGATATTGAATTGAAGGCGCTGCGCGAAGCGGTGATCGAAGAGATCATCAAGCCTGTGCTGCCGGCCGAGTTGATCAAGGGCGACATCAAGTTCCTGGTGAATCCGACCGGACGTTTCGTGATCGGCGGTCCGCAAGGCGATTGCGGCTTGACGGGGCGCAAGATCATTGTCGATACATACGGCGGCGCAGCGCCTCACGGCGGCGGCGCATTCTCGGGCAAGGATCCGTCGAAGGTCGACCGTTCGGCTGCGTATGCGGGACGTTATGTCGCGAAGAATATTGTCGCGGCTGGCCTGGCTTCGCGATGCCTGATCCAGGTGTCGTACGCCATTGGCGTCGCTCGACCGACGTCCGTCATGGTGAACACGTTCGGCACGGGCCGCGTGTCGGATGCCAAGATCCAGGAACTCGTGCTCGAGCATTTCGATCTGCGTCCGAAGGGCATCATCCAGATGCTCGACCTGCTGCGTCCGATCTACGAAAAATCGGCGGCATACGGTCACTTCGGCCGCGAAGAACCGGAATTCACGTGGGAAGCGACCGACAAGGCGCTGTTGCTGGCAGAAGCTGCCGGTACGGAACCGGTGACGGAAACGGCCTAAGAAATCGTTGCATAAAAAAGCCCGCCGGAACGCTGCAGCGTTCCGGCGGGCTTTTTTTACTTTGGTTTAAGCGCGTCTTACTTTTTCGATTCCAGAAACGATCAACGTGCGGCAAATGCAAACCACCCGGCGCTGGCGGAAAGCCTGCGCGGCCGGCGGCTTGACATATTTATTGCGCCAGGCACTGGTTTAGGTTTTGAAACCGGTGCGCGTAATTGCACTCGCTTTCGCAATAAAGCTTTAAGCGCTGATTGTCGCGATGCAGCCCTTAATCGAAGATTTGAAAAGAAACCATGAAACCAGGAACGGATACCATCGACTGGATGGGAATTTTCAAACCGTCCTGCAAGTAATTGGGTACGCGCCGAATGGTGGCGCAAGGCGCGAACGACTCGGCGTCCTGCGGGGCGTGCCGCGCGAACAGCAGCACGCGTAAGACGATTGGCGAAACGGATATTCATGGGTCTCACATACTCGGGTTTGCCAAGGCGATACCCGACAGTAGTCGTATCAAAAAAAGCGTTCAACAGTTCGAGCAATTGAACACAAGAAAAGTTGCTGAGTTGAATCGCGCACTTATTTAATAGATTTTCATCGAAAGCGGTTTTCGATGTGCTCTCTCAATGCACGGCAGGTTATCGAAGAATTGTTACTGCCGGAAGTCGGCACTTTCCCGCAGGGCTAAATGATCGGTGGGCGGCGCGTTGCGCCACGCTGGACTTGCCGTGGCGATTTACAATCGGCGTATTCGCCCTAATTTGCCGGTTCCTCGCTGTCTGTTTAAACGGCGGCCAGCCGGCAAAGTGTATTCCCCTGTGAGCCGATATGCCGAATCAATCGAAGTTGGAGCAAGTCCGCGAGTTGCGGGAAAACGGTTATGTCGTGGTGCCTGGGCTTGTCACGCCCGAGCGTTGCGAAGCCATGCGCGAAGCCGCGCGGTTGCAACTGGCGCAAGCGGTGGCACCGGTAGAGTTCGAAGCCGACCTGCAATATCCCGGCGCACCGAATTCGAAAGACGCGCCGGGCGGCCATACCGTGCGCAGGCTGCTCGACGCGTACAGCCGCGATCCGTTGTTTGCAAACTGGGCGACCTCGCCCGACGTGCGCGGCTGGATGGAAATCTATTTCGGCGAGACGCCGACGCTTTCGCGCGCGCACCACAACTGCGTCATGACGAAACATCCCGCATACGGCAGCCTGACTGGCTGGCATCGCGATGTCAGGTACTGGAATTTCGAGCGGGACGATCTGGTTTCGGCGTGGGTCGCGCTAGGTCAGGAAACCGTGGAGAACGGCGGCTTGTGGTTCGTGCCGATGTCGCACAAGCTGCCGTTTACGTCGGATCGCTTTGACAGCGCCAAGTTCTTCCGCTCCGACCTGCCCGAGAACGCGGCGCTGATCCACAGCGCGGTATCGCCGAAACTGAACGCTGGCGACGTGGTGTTTTTCCACTGCAACACGCTGCATTCCGCCGGCAAGAATCTCACCGATGCCGTGAAATTCTCGCTCGTCTACACCTATCGCGGCGCGAGCAACCTGCCGTTGCCGGGAACGCGTTCGGCATCGAAGGAAGACGTGCCGCTGATCTAGCTTAGCGGCGCTTGCCCGGAATCGCGAGGCCGATAAGCCCGGCAAGCATGGCGACCATGCCGCCGGCGATCAGCCAGATGGTCTTGTTCGTGGGCGATCCGGTGAAGAAGCGCGACACGTCGTTGCTTAGCGAGTGGAACGACTGGCCGCCAAAATACAGCAGCACAACGCCGCCCACGAGCAGCGCAATGGAAATCGCCTTGGTCATAAGAGTCTCGTCAATGTCTGGACCGGAAGCTTATTGAACCTCGCCGGATGCGTCCAGCGCCGTGGCAAACATGATCAGGCCGGCGCAGCGCCGGGCGATATGCCGGCTGGCGCATCGGCTGGCGATTCTGCTGGCTTGATCCCCGGCTTGATCTGGCGCAACAAGTCGGCTTGCACGTTGGCATAGTCGGCCCGGCTCGTCCATACGCCGACGTTCAGTTTCACGCCGGTATCGGTGTATTCGGAGACGGCAATCCACGGTTTCGTCTTTTCGTCGTTGATGATTCGTGGGTCGGTTGCGACGATCCGGTTCAGTGAAGCCAGCGATTCCTCAATGTTCTGATCTTCCGGAATGACCACGTTCAGCACCACGCGCCTGCGGTCGTTCGAGGTGAAGTTTGTGACCGGATTCGCCCAGATCGTGCTGTTCGGTACGAACATGATGACGCCGTCGCTTTTGGTCAGGCGCGTGGTGAACAGGCCGATCTCATTGACCGTTCCCGCCGTCGCACCGACGCCTTCAATGTAATCGCCTACCTTGAAAGGCCGCAGCAGCAACAGCATCAATCCGGCCGCGATGTTCTGCAATGTGCCCTGCAGCGCCAGGCCGATCGCCAGTCCGGCCGCGCCGAGCACGGTCAGGATGCTGGCCGCGGCGACCCCGAATTTACCCAGGGCCGCGACAATCGCGACGACGCGGATAGACCATTGCACGAGACTCGCCATCACGGGCGTGAACGTGGCGTCGGCGTTGGTGCGCCCGAGCGCGCGCTTGACCGCGTTGGCAACGCGGTTCGAAATCCACCAGCCGACCAGCAATATCAGTATGGCCATCAGCAAGTCGACGCCATACGACACGCCCGCGGTCATCAGGAAGTTGTAGACGGGGCGTAGTTTGTCGAGCGGGTCCATGAAACCTCTCCTTGTTTTAGTGAAGAGGGTTGGGCTCAAGCGGCAGGTAAATCGTTCCCCGCGTTAGCCATGCGGCCAGGGTTCCGAATATCGGGATAGCCTTGGCGTCTTTCAGGTCAAGGCCAACACGAGTTCCCACGATTCGATAACATGGCAGACCCGGCGCATGTCAGACGACATGATCCCGCTGACGCGCCGCGCGATCGTTTCTCGTTTGTGCTTGCAAAACCCTTTCCCACATCATCGATTCGAGGATTACGTCATGGCTTACGAAGCAGCTTCTGAGCGCTATTCGCAGATGGCTTACCGCACCTGCGGCAAAAGCGGGCTGAAGTTGCCGGCGTTGTCGCTGGGTCTTTGGCACAACTTCGGCGACACCACGCCGATTTCCACGCAGCGCGACATCCTGCGCACGGCGTTCGATCTCGGCATCACGCACTTCGATCTGGCGAACAACTACGGGCCGCCGTACGGCAGCGCCGAGACCAATTTCGGGCGTTTATTCAAGGACGATTTCAAGCCGTATCGCGATGAATTGCTGATTTCGTCGAAGGCGGGCTGGGACATGTGGCCGGGCCCGTACGGTCAGGGCGGCGGCTCGCGCAAATATGTGCTGGCGTCGCTGGATCAGAGCCTGCAGCGCATGGGGCTGGACTACGTGGATATTTTCTATTCGCATCGTTTCGATGCCGACACGCCGCTTGAAGAAACCGCCGGCGCACTCGCGACCGCCGTCCATTCGGGCAAGGCGCTGTATGTGGGGATTTCGTCGTATTCGCCGGCGAAGACGCGTGAGATGGCGAGATTGCTGGCCGAGCACAAGGTGCCACTCCTGATTCATCAGCCGTCGTACAACATGCTGAACCGGTGGATCGAGGAAGAGCTGCTCGATACGCTCGACAACATCGGCGCCGGCAGCATTGCTTTCACGCCGCTGGCGCAAGGGCTGCTGACGGGCAAGTACCTGAACGGCGTTCCCGCGGACGCGCGCGTGAACAAGCCGGGCGGCGGATCGCTGAAACAGGAGCATTTGAGCGCGCAGAACATCGAGCATGTGAGAAAGCTCAATGACCTCGCGCAGCGGCGCGGTCAAAGCCTCGCGCAAATGGCGCTGGCGTGGGCGCTGCGCGGTGGCCGCGTGACTTCGGTGCTGATCGGCGCGAGCCGTCCGGAACAGGTGACGGAAAACGTCGGCGCGTTGAAGAACCTGGAGTTCACGAAGGAAGAACTCGCGGAAATCGATCAGCACGCGACAGAAGGCGGCATCAACTTGTGGGAAAAACCATCGACGGATCAGCGCGTTTGACGCGCCTGGGGACGTAACCGCCCACGAAGCCGCGGCAACTCAGCGCGGCTTTTTCTCGCCATAACGCCAGCCCCGACGCTTGGGCAACCTGCCCGTCTGCTGGCGCGTCCCTGGCGTCTTCGAACGACGCCGGCAGCCTGATGGCAGCAGGGCTTTTGCCTTGCCCGGCGCATCCAGTTGCTATCATGCGGCTCCAAACGTCTTGATATCCGCTCTCGAACCCTTGGTTCCCGTGTGCGGTAAAATAGCAGATTACGCGTGCGGCAGCGGGGAATGCGGAACATTCGCTCCGGGCGCGCGGGCCTTTGCAGTTACAGGCCCGGTTGGCGCGTGCCGCCGGAATTTTGCGTGTGCACGTCCGGCCACCCGCAGCATTGCTTTCGTTGCGCCTTTCCGGTGTTGTCGTCGCAATTGCGCCCAGTTGTCCGAACGGCCGCCGGCACGCACTACTGCGCCGCCCTGATTCCGCACTATCCATGAAGCCATGAGCAACCTTAATCCTCAAACCGTTCTGAGCGTCCATCACTGGACCGACACGCTGTTCAGCTTCACCTGCACGCGCGACGCCGCGTTCCGTTTCGAAAACGGCCAGTTCACCATGGTGGGTCTCGAAGTCGAAGGCAAGCCGCTGTTGCGCGCTTACAGCCTCGCGAGCGCCAACTACGAAGAGCATCTCGAATTCCTCAGCATCAAGGTGCAGGATGGCCCGCTGACATCGCGTCTGCAGCACCTGAAGGTGGGCGATCCGGTTCTGATCGGCAAGAAGCCGACAGGCACGCTTGTCGCGGACAATCTGTTGCCGGGCAAGACGCTGTGGCTCCTTTCAACGGGTACGGGCCTCGCGCCGTTCATGTCGATCATCAAGGACCCGGACGTCTACGATCGCTTCGACAAGATCGTTCTCACGCACACTTGCCGTTTCGTCGATGAACTCGCGTACAAGGATTTCATCACCGAGCACCTTCCGGCACACGAGCATCTGGGCGAGTTGATCCAGGAAAAGCTGGTCTATTACCCGACGGTGACGCGCGAAGAATTCGCGAACCGTGGCCGGATCACGGATCTGATCGAAACCAAGAAGTTGTTCGCAGATCTGGACGTGGCGCCATTTTCGGTCGAAAACGATCGCGTCATGCTTTGCGGCAGCCCGCACATGCTGCGCGACACGCGTCAAATCCTCGATGAAATGGGCTTCCAGGAAGGCAGCAACAATCATCCGGGACATTACGTGGTGGAGAAGGCTTTCGTCGGCTGAAGTCGCGGTTGGCGTGTGCAGGGAAAACAAAACCGAAGCCTCGCGCTTCGGTTTTTTCGTTTGACGGCGTCAATTCGCTTCATTGACTGCGCGCGGGAACTTGGCGCAATACGCAACTCACCGTTGCGGCGAAATGCCTCCAAAAGCGGCTTTTGCCATCGATTCAAATTACAAAAGTTAAATTGGTTTAATTTATATAAATTTGCGCAATTTTTATAAATTTCGACTCCAAGCACGCTGCCAAAAAGAAGTCAAAAATCCATTGTTCGCAACGTTTTGCAACGCGAATTCTCCGCGCTCCGATAAAATCTCCGGTTTTCCAATTGTTTTTGCGCCTGCCTGCGCCCGAGATTTAGGAGTTTTCTGTTCATGTCCCTGTTCCGTAAGAAAAGCATCGAGCACATGCTCGCCGGCGCGCAACGCGCCGGATTAAAAAAGACGCTCGGCGCGCTCGACCTGACATTCCTCGGCGTGGGCGCGATCATTGGCACGGGGATTTTTGTGCTGACCGGAACCGGCGCGGTTCAAGCGGGGCCGGCGCTGATGGTGTCGTTCATCCTCGCGGCGATTGCGTGCGGACTCGCGGCGCTCGCATACGCGGAGTTTTCATCGACAATTCCTGTGGCCGGATCCATTTACACGTATTCCTACGCCACGCTTGGCGAGTTGGCCGCTTGGGTCATTGGCTGGGATTTGATGCTGGAATACGGACTGGCGACTTCGGCGGTGTCCGTTGGCTGGTCGGGTTATCTGCAGTCGCTGTTATCGGGCTTTGGCATTTCGCTGCCGGTCATTCTGAGCGCCGCGCCCGGCGCCGTCCCCGGGCAGTTCACCCTGTTCAACCTGCCCGCGTTCCTGGTGATGATGGTGATCACAGCGCTGTTGTCGATTGGGATCAAGGAATCGGCGCGCGTGAACAACATCATGGTCGCGATCAAGGTCGCGGTCGTGCTGATGGTGATCGGCGTTGGCGTGTTTCATGTGACGCCGGCGAACTGGCATCCGTTCATGCCAAACGGATGGGACGGCGTGTTTGGCGCGGCCGCCGTGATGTTCTTTGCGTTTATCGGCTTCGACTCGGTGTCGTCGGCGGCTGAAGAGGTTAAGAATCCGAAACGCGATTTGCCGATCGGCATCATCTCTTCGTTGGCGGTGTGCGCCGTGCTTTATGTGGCGGTCGCGGCAGTCGTAACGGGCATTGTGCCGGCGGCGCAGTTCGCCAGCATCTCGCATCCGGTTTCTTACGCGCTGCAGGTCGCGGGACAACGGTGGGTGGCGGGTTTCATCGATCTGGGCGCGGTGCTTGGCATGTTGACCGTGATCCTGGTCATGAGCTACGGCCAGACCCGCATCATTTACGCAATGTCGCGCGACGGTTTGCTGCCAAAGCGATTGTCGACGGTGCATGCGAAGTTCGGAACGCCGTTTTTCACGACGTGGCTCGTGGGCATTTTCTTCGGCCTGATCGGTGCGCTCGTGCCGCTGAATGTGCTGGCGGAACTGATCAATATCGGCACGCTGGCCGCATTTTCGATGGTATCGATCGCCGTGCTGGTCCTGCGCCGCACGCATCCGGATTTGCCGCGTGCGTTCCGGTGCCCGGGCGTGCCGGTCGTGCCAGTTCTCGCCGTGGCGGCATGCCTGTTCCTGATGCTGAATTTGAAGGCCGTAACGTGGGTCGCGTTTGTGACGTGGCTCGCGATCGGCCTGGCGATCTACTTTGGATATTCGCGTAAGCATTCGAAACTGGGACTTGGGACGGAGTGAACGTCGCGCGATGAAAATTCATATCCGTAGTCTTGCTGCTGGCCAGCGTGGCGGCGGTTTTATGCCGCTCACCGCAGTGAACTCAAACGGCATAGCACCGCACGTGGGCTGACCTGCGCGCCAGAGCCTTCGGAACCGTGCGTTCGGGCGATGACCGAGGATCGGAAATTACCGGAAAGTTGTAACACCGGCCCCTTCGCGGCTTCTCGCTAGTGATTTCTGGTCCGACGAGCGCATATTCCAGCGCTATGCTCTACTTCTATCATGTGATGGCGACCGGAAATCACCCCGAGACATCGCGCGGCGAGGAGAATCCCGGGTGAGTTTTCAAGCGGTTCAGCGCGTGACTGGCTCAGAATGACGAAGCTGCCGGCGAGCTCGAACAAACGGCGGCCGGCGGTGAAGGTGAAGAGAAGAAGGGGAAGAAATCATGGACAGCGTGGATCTCGAAGTCCTGAGAAACAGTGCGCGATGGCTCGAACGCGGGCATCGCGTATTGCTGGTGACGGTGGTGAAGACGTGGGGCTCGTCGCCCCGGCCCGAGGGCGCGATGCTCGCCGTGCGCGATGACGGGGCGGTGATGGGATCGGTGTCGGGCGGCTGTATTGAAGACGACTTGATCGAGCGCGTGAGGCAGCGCGGTATTGAGCAGACGAAGCCCGAAAGCGTGAAGTACGGCATCTCGGCGGAAGAAGCGCATCGATTCGGACTGCCTTGCGGTGGAACCATCCAGCTTGTGCTGGAACCGTTGTCGATGGAAAGCGGCATCGCGCAATTGTGCGATGCGGTGCTCGCCGGAAAACTGGTGACGCGCACGCTCGATATGAATACGGGCGCCGTCAAACTGGAGCCGGCAGAGGAAACAGACGGTGTTACCTTCGAAGAAACCACGCTTTCGACTATTCACGGGCCGCGGTATCGAATGCTGGTGATCGGCGCGGGGCAGTTGTCGCGATATTTGTGCAGCATCGCGGTCGGACTGGATTATCACGTGACAGTTTGCGATCCGCGCGAGGAGTACACGGACGAGTGGGATGTGCCCGGCACGAAAATCGTGCGTACCATGCCCGACGATACCGTGATGGAAATGAAACTGGATGAGCGTTGCGCCGTCATTGCATTGACGCACGATCCGAAACTCGATGATCTCGCGTTGATGGAAGCGTTGAAGACGCCGGCGTTTTATGTCGGCGCATTGGGATCGCGGAAAAACAATGCGGCGCGTCGCGAGCGCCTGAAAGAATTCGATCTCTCCGATGCCGAGTTATCGCGCCTTCATGGTCCTGTCGGGATTTATATTGGCAGCAGAACGCCGCCTGAGATCGCGGTATCGATTCTTGCGGAAGTGACGGCCGCGAAAAACGGCGTTTCTTTACCAACGATCTTGCAGGTTGAAGGCGCGAAGGCGGCGCGGGAACTTGAAGGAACCGGAGAGATTTGCGGAATCTGAGATTGGATGTTGGGATATTACCGCGCTTTAAATTGGCCGGACTGCTTTAAGCGCGGCGAATAAGCATTCAAGCAATATTGCCGCGAAGTTTCATGGCCTGTAGCCATTGTCCTGAAACTTCCGACATACCGTAATGAACGACGGTGGAGTCGATGAGCGCCCAAACCGATAGCCCGGCCTGACGGGCTCGCCTGCAGAACGAGATATCTTCTCCCTGATAAACCCCTTTCTCTTCGACCGTCTCGAAAAATCCGTAGAACTTATTATTTGCAATCATCGATGCGTATTGTTGCGGAGGCGCGAAGCATTCGGTGAACGGTATCGTTGCCTCGAACGCCTCACGTTGCGCAAGAAAAACACCCGTCCCAACGTGTTCGGCTTCAATGAATCCATTTGTGAAAC
The DNA here is from genome assembly GCF_001544455.2 of Caballeronia sordidicola. GTDB lineage: Bacteria > Pseudomonadota > Gammaproteobacteria > Burkholderiales > Burkholderiaceae > Caballeronia > Caballeronia sordidicola. The sequence continues at coordinate 385,870 of NZ_FCOC02000002.1, read as the reverse complement.
TCACGCTTCCGTCCTTGTCCGTGAGTGGACTGACAGTGTAGTCCGCGTGCTTTTGAAGCCAGTCGCTCATGCTCAGGCCAATATCGTCTGCCGATATTGTTCCCTCTAGATTCATTCTCCGGAAAGGATAGGCAACGCCTGCGATCGCTTTGTCCGCGGCCAGCAGTCTCAGGACAGATGAAGCCGGGAACTTCATGTCTGTATCGAGGAATAGCAGATGCGTGAAATTCGGATGATTCAGGAAATAATTGGCAAAGAAGTTCCGTGCTCGAATGATCTGCGACGACGCTACGTGCAATGTTTCGTAAGTCGATCCGGAATCGGTTAATGCCCGCGTCAGGTCGAGCAATGAGAAAGCGAAGTTGATGTGAACTTCTTCACCGTAAGTAGGAAGGCAGATTAGGACGTGGTGGGAAGGCATGAGATCTGTCAGTCTTTATGGTGGTTCATTTCGCGCTCGATAATAAATTGGCGATATAGTTAGGATTGTTAAAGCTATTTTTGAGGCAATGACGGATTGGCGACGAATGTAATGGTACATGGCGCTGGGCCAAGTGAGAACAGTGATTAGGCTCGATATTGCCAGGCGTCATGATGTTTTCAATTCGCGCCCCCACGAAGGGCGCGACAAGGTCCGCAACATCTTTGTCATTTTTGAAGGGTTTCAACCCACGCGCCCGCGAGGAGCGCGAAATGAATTGCCCAACAGCGCGGCAGCGTTCCAAGTTGTTTCAATCCGTGCGCCCGCAACGGGCGCGACCACATCCCGCAAGGCGTGAAACTGTTCGACACGATGTTTCAACCCGCACGCCCGCAAAGGCGCGACGTTGTAGCGCAAAGAATTGAGTTTTCACCCATTAGTTTCAACCCGCGCGCTTACGAAGAGCGCGACCACACCTCACTCGACGTCCTGATTTATCTACCTAAAATTCTGCGATTCCGCGAACCATCGTCTGTCGATAAACCAATCTCTTGCGATCTCCAAACTTCCCGCCACAATTAGAAGGATTCCGAACAAAATCAACGCCATTTGACTTGTGCAAACCTCGCCGCAAAACCCCGGTCACCTCAGGTTCGCAGCCGCTCAAGTATCCGACCAAACACCGACCAATCAACCAATCAAAGGCGCATTAAAAATCCACGGACTCTTTCGCGCCAACGTGTTCGATCCTGCGCTCCCGACTATTCCCAACAAAGTAAAACCACCGGAGAAGGGCGCGCTTGTCATCGGATCAAATTCGATCGATAACTTCTACACCATTCGCAACCTTCGTTTTATCGATAGACACGGTGTAATCGGCGAAACGTCGCGCCGGAAGTTCAGAGCCTTCTGTCACTCGGTCTACCTTCACTGCATCGAAAAGCATATGCGCCGGCGCATTGCCCAATGCGCTTTCGTGCTTGAAAACGATAAGCTTGCGCGCAGCCATTTCACCGCGTGCAGCAGAGCGGTCGTGCTCAAACATATTGGTCAACGAACGCCACACGAGTTCGAGATCGTCCTCGGTGAAACCTGTGCGCTCCGCGAGTTTCGCCGATATGAATCCATGCGCCCGATATAAACCGTAAGGGAGAATATGCTTGCGGCCCATGGTGCGGTCCGAGTTTTCCGCATCCTTCTCGTTCGTCACACACATGCGCGTAATGGAAACCTCCATTGGCATGACCGGTTCGATGGACTTGGCAAAGGCTAACTGGATCGGACCGCGGACCTGCCCGCAATTCACGCCGGTGCTCATGACTGCACCAAACGCGCGGATGTCGAAGAAATTCGTGCACATCCATTTGGTCAGCGCTTCGGCGTCTTTGGGATCCTTGGGTAACTTCTTGTCCGCTGGAGTCAGGTTAAGCGCTTCGTATCCGAGTTTATTCTGCAGATTCAGAACCGCCTTCTCTTGCATGTAAATAGCGTGGCCCGGCTTGTTATCTTTTTCCAGCGTAACGTAATTCCGGATCTTCCGTTTCAGGCAGACATCAGTAACCAGTCCCAGATTGGTCTCAGGATCAAGACGCGGAAGATTACCCGCATCGGGATCGCCGTTTGGGTTGCCGTTGGTGATGTCGAACAGATAAACGAATTCGTAGCGGTTTGCAATAATGGTCATTAAATTGTCTCCAATGTTTCGTCCAACTTGTTCCGGGTTTCGTTCTTGTCCGCTTTTGACCGGAAGCGCTCATTGCGCTGGTGGTAATAACCAATAGCGAAGCGCCCCTGATCTTCTAGCCGGAGCGTCTTCGGAAGTTCAGAGCTCAATCCCTCGATAATCTGCTGCGCTTCTTTTTCCAGCGATACCGCAAGTCCTTTGCTCTTGGGATCTTTCAGCGCCTTCGACAGGTGATTCTGAGCACCTCGCATTAAAAGAGGAAAGACGCCTGCAGGCATGGCTGAAGCTGAACCGTAATATCGATCCTTGATGCTTGCGTTGACCGAGTGCAATGCAGCCTCCTGAATGCTTTCCAGTACCGCGAAAAGCCGCCCGAGTAAATAGCCCGGCGTGGTGACATTTCTATCTAGACTCACAGATACCTCCTGATGGTGATTCTTGTCATCGAGACGCTGATCCCGGGTTAAAACGGCTTTGCACAATGCAACGCGCAACCCGGAAATATCGTGGTCGGCTCGCATGCGCATGATCGCCGCGCTTAACAACGTGCGCGGATAGCGTTCTCCACTTAGTACCGAACGCATCAATGAACCCGCGAGCACTGGCTGCACGTTTTCAGTTTTTTCCTGCGCAGCGATCGATGCCAGCAAACGCCAGGCAGCGGGAGGCGTTTTCCACGGCAACGGCTCTATGGCAAGGTCGCCGTAGTGCTGCGCGAGTCGTTGTGCGAATTTGCCGAGGCCCTCGGTGAACCAGTAGCGCACTGAAAGCCGTGAGGCATTCGGTGACAAGCCGAGCACAAATATTTTGGTCGCGGGATCCAGATCCACATTGAGGTAATGCATGGCGCGTCCCGCCGCAACCGCGTCAAGAGCCTGCAAAAGTTTCGAAGCTTCGGCGGAATCACTTGGCGGCGGTTCCAGCGCACTAAAGAAAAGGTTTTCGGCAACGTCCTGTTGCTGCTGATCTTTGGCTTCGGCCCAGAAAACGACACTTGCATCGCCGATCTGCACGCATTGACGATGACGCGGATCACGCATCAACAAGTAATTCAATACGGTTGTATAGGCAAAAGCAGCGTGCACGGATACAGGCGCGTTCGCGCCACGATCTTTGCCATATGAATCGAAAGCGTCGAGATTGAACGATACAATTGACGCGCCAGCCGACTGCGCGCCCCAAACACCCTTGATAGCCGGATGAAGCCGCGCTATGGGTTGCGTCTCACCACTCACCAGACACAGGCCGAGCGGCGAGTCATCTGTTGCGCTGTATCGCTTGATCAATTCCTGCGCGGCGGCACGCTCGTGGATGTACTGCTGTTCACCGTCGAGCCGAAACACGATGTTCGCGCTAAATATGACCGAGCCATGTTTGACGAGAGCCTCACACTGCTGCCATTGTTCGGGAACCCATTCCTCCACGAACTTGCGTAACGCAACGAGGCCCGCATCAGTGGCATTGGCGAGACGCTCCAGATGAAGCGCCTTGAACGCACCATGCGACCGGGCATTCACTGAGGGTACGTCGGAATCTTTTTTTTGCTCGACGCCGAGCACAAACGCCGATTTGTCCCACAAGAAGAACGGTGGCGGTGCGGTACCCGAGCGCTTGAAAGATGCCGGAACTGTCAGCATCAGCCACTTCGATTTCTTTTCTGTTGGATCGCTTAGATTGACGATGTCCCGAACCTTGCCATCATGGTCCAAGAGAATCGAATAGCCGATCTTCTCCTGTGTCAAACCAAAGGCCGGGACCTTGCCCTGTGCCGCGAGCCGTTCGTAATATTCAGCAAGTGATTTGATAATCATGCCGCACGCTCGGCGAACGGGAGCGCCGGAATTTCAATCCAGCCATCTTTTATAGACGCGCGGAAAAAATGCGGTGTCATGGCGTTATCGAAATCAATGTCGTGCAGCATCCAGCCGAGATCTTTTTCCGCGATCAACGATTCATGTGGCGAGTGCGTCTGCTCGTCGTCTTCAAGTAACCGGAAATTCGCCGGGAATTCACGCACGCCGAAACTGGGCATGTGGAAACACTGGCCTTTGCGCGCTCGTCGATTAAAGATATCGAGGTGCTTACCTATTGAATCACCTTCTTCTGCTTTATTGGTGAGCACGAAATGCGCTTCAATTACATAGGCCACATTCTTAAGAATGGACGCGGCGCGTTGTTGGCGGTCTACATCGACATAATTGACGAGGCCGTCCAAAGTGTCCTTTTTCATGGCCGAACGCGCGTTCGATGCCGGAATCTTGCTGGCTACTTCATTGCGACGTATGGTTTCGAAGCGAATTTCGTTAAGCACGCGGATTCGATCAATGACCCAGCGAATGGCCGGCTTCCAGTGAATTGCCTCCACAATACCTCGTGCTGCCGACGGCGTGATGACGTCGTAGGACACGCGTTCGACTTTCATCTCCGGGCGCGTAAACAACGCCCTTTCGCCTTCTACCAACAAGCGGATTCCGTATGCCACGGTTGTCTCCTTTATATAAAGCTGTGTGTCGTTGCCTGAGGCTACAGATTGGAAACCGGGTTATTGAATGAGGCTGTTTGGATCAAGCAGCATTGAGCCGTCAAGCCGAAAACCAAAACGGTCGCTGTACATATCCATGGTGATCAATTGCATGAACTGCGTGCCATATTTGTATTCGACAACTGGCTGTATGGCGCCGCTCTTGGCAAGCGCGCTGTACGCTCCATGCGGAATCTGAATGAGATACGGCTGAAGCTTGCGCGCTATGCCGCCACAGTTTTCCGTGTGTTCGAGGTCTTTCAGCAAGGCTTTGCATTCGGCGTCGGCGGGAATGATCACCGGCATTTGTATGCTGTCGATCATTTGAAACAGTTGATCGATAAGATCGAATTTGAAACCCGCAATTCCGTCGCACCGATGTCGTGACGATTACCGGCGCATCCCAATTGTCCATTACGACGCGTAACATCGCCGCAGCCTCGGCATCATTGCCAGGCGTTGGAACGAAGGCGCTGTGATGCTCCAGCACGGCAGCATCGCCGAGGTTGCCGAAGGCTTTCTTGAACACAGCGGCGTTTTGCTCAACGACACTTGTGAACGGAATCACGAAGATGACGCGGTCGAGACCGTGTGCGATAGCGCGATCGAGTGCGAACGCCAGCGACGTCAACATCTTTCCGCCGCCCGTTGGGACCGTCAGCGAAAACATGCCAATGCGATCGTTTGCATGCGATCGGGCGTGCGTGAGGATTTGGGCGCGAGTTGCGTCGATGGGATTGACGACCTTGAATGCGCTTAAATAAGTATCCAGCTTCGCACGCAATTCGATAAGCGTGGGCTTTGGAGTATCGCGATTGAATGGCCGGTTTTCGATTCTGGAATAGAAGCGGTCGGTATCGAGATAATCGCCGTCAACAACGCACGAGAAGATCATTCGGGTTAGCAAGGAAAGCTGGAATTGCGGACGTTCCTTGTTTGGCCGCCACGCGGTTGGCTCCATCTCCTTTGCTGCTGCTGGCAACGTCAGGTCTTTCATATAGTCGTTGAACAGCAAGGGAAGGTCTGCAGCCAGCCGGCCGTCGAGCGGGGTACGTGTTCCGGGGTTGCATCCATTTGCCATTCCTGCGTGGTGGCCGGCGATGCCGTAGGCCAACATCCGCCCTAACGCGCCATACCTCTCGCACGCGACTTTTGCTCCCCAAGTTGCATGGTCGACGCGTGGACCGCCTCGGATCCGCTGTTGGTACGCATCCGTGTATTTGCCGAGATCGTGGAGTTTTCCAGCGGTTTCCGCAAGATCGGCTGCGCCAAAATGTCTGGCCGATTGGCCCGCGAGTTTGCCCACCGCGTTGGGATGATCCGGACGTGTTTGCCAGTCGCCTTCGTCAGGATTCGACGTCGAGTGTGCGTGGAAGACCTGTGTCACGGGCGCTGGCCTCTCGAATAGTTGGCGGGCTTTATTTATTGGAAACGAGCGGGTTGGATTGACGTTTCCGGTGTTAAGTCAGCATTTAGAACAGCTTAATATCAGCGCTATCTTAAAATTAGGTTTAATGGTAATAATTTGTATGCGTGGTCGAGGCGCGGGTCGTCCGGCGTAGATTTTGAGATATCTCAATTTGATGCAGGTTGTATCCGCGAATCAATGTGGATGCGGCCTCTTACCGCGTCGATATGTGGCGCGGCATCGTGTTTCTGCATACTGGACCGCAACGACGAGACTCCGCCGTATCGAAAGAAGTCGACGTGCGAGAGCGTCAACCCGCGCGCCCGCGAAGGCGCGACCCCATCCCATCCAACCACCTGTTTCCCCGCTATAAATCCATTACTTTCCGCGAACCTCCCCGGAAAAATCTGGCCGCTACCGGTTCGCGTTTCCACGGACTTCCGATCAATCGGCTTCACACCATCCTTGGCAACCCTGCCCAGCGACCGCGCCAGATGTTACCCCATCCCAATGTGACCGAAGTAATGCTAAGCAAACCGAAACACTGCCCAATTGCAGTTACAATAATGATTCTCATTTGAGTCCACATTACCGCGCAAAAGCCTTACTCGATCTCATGCTCTCCCCAAAGTCCCTCCGCACTTGGTCGTTCGTCCATCGATGGACGAGTATCGTGTGCACGGCCTTCATGCTGTTGCTGTGCCTCACCGGCTTGCCGCTCGTGTTTGGCCACGAACTCGATGTGCTTCTGGGCGACGCCATCGAAGCCCCCGAACTCCCCGCGAGCCAGGCAAACGCGCGCGCAAGCTACGACTCCGTCCTGAAATCCGCGCTGGCGAAAAACCACGGCCATGTGCCGCAATACATGATCTGGGAGCCGGACGAACCCATGCTGCCGGTCATCGTCACCGCGCCGCGCGCCGATACCCCGCCCGACGACACCCAAAGCACGACCATCGATGGCCGCACCGCTCAGGCGTTAGGCGCGCCGCCCGGCAAGGGATCGCTGAAATTTGTGCTGCTGAAACTGCACGTCGATATGTTCGCGGGCCTGCCCGGCAAGCTGTTCCTCGGCGCGATGGGCATGACATTCGTCGCCGCGATCGTCTCAGGCGTGGTGGTCTATCTGCCGTTCTGGAAGAAGGTCGGGCTGGGCCGCGTGCGCATGAAAAAATCGCGGCGCATTGCATGGCTCGACGGCCACAATGCGCTCGGCATGTTGACGCTGATCTGGGCGCTGCTCGTCGGCGCTACAGGTTCCATCAACACGCTCGCCGATCTTCTGCTAGACGCATGGCGCAACGATCAACTCGCGCAAATGCTGGCGCCCTATCAAGGCAAGCCGCCGGTCGCGGCAACGGCGTCCATCGATGAAGCGATACACACCGCGCGCAATACAGCGCCATCGATGATCCCATCGTTCGTCGCGTTCCCCGGCACGCGCTTCAGCAGTCCGCACCATTACACCGTGTTCATGCGCGGCGACGGCATTTTGACGACGCGAATGCTGCGCCCGGTTCTTATCGATGCTGAAACTGGCGCGCTCACCGATTCACGCGAATTGCCGTGGTATCTGAAACTGCTGCTCGGTTCCCAGCCACTGCACTTTGGCGATTTCGGCGGCATGCCACTAAAAATATTCTGGGCAGCGTTCGATGTACTGACGATTATCGTTTTGGGAAGCGGCCTGTATCTCTGGCTTTCGCGAGGCAATAAAAACAAAGCGCAGCCTGCTTGACGAAACCAGCCCACAATAAAAAGCCCCGCACGAAGCGGGGCTCTACCTGGAATCAAGCAACACAGGACGTTACATCAACGCCATCCAGACCAAAGCAACAATCGACGCGCCTACGATCACCGCGCCCACGGTCTTGCGTTTGTTCAACTCGGTCCACAGCAACACGCCCGTCAGCGAAAGCAAAATGATGCTTCCCGCGAGCGTGTCGATCAGCAGCACCCATCCCACGCTCAATCCCACGCCTTTATGCAGATTGCTCATGGTCGAGAGAAAGCTGTTCTCGGTTTTCTTCACCGATACAAGCCCATTCCCCACCCAGTATTCCGCCGATACCGACCCGCCCGGCGACGCCACCGCCACCGTCCACTGCTCAGGCTGCATGGTTTTCTGGTCGCCCCAGCCCACCGCATGCGCCGGTTCGCGTTTTGCGCGGCCAAGATTGCCGTCGATCTTGAGTTCTTTCTTGAGCCATTTGCCGAGTTCCATCGGGGACTTGAGGCCTTGTGGTGGCAAAGCCAGTTGCATTTGCGAGACCTGCGGTTCGCCGCTCGAAATCCTCAGCGGCCCCGCACGATGATTAAGCAGGAAGCCTGTCGAGCCGAACAGCAACCCAAGCACCGCGCCCCACAAACCCACCCAGCCGTGCACCTTGCGCAGCCATTTGATAAACGTGGCGCGGCGTGAGCGCTGCTTGCGGGATATTTGCTCGGCGTCGTCAATGAGCCTGCCGCTGTGCGGCGCATATTGCATTGTGATTGCGTTGGACGCGGGTTCAAGGGTGTCGGGCGCGTTCACGCGTCTCTCCAGTCGTGCAATCAGGGGAAGTTTCGGATGTTTCGCGGTTACCAACGCGCAGGGACACGCATCGATAAATTAATTCTCAAATGAGAATTGTTATCATTACACGACGAAACGAATTCTTCAACGATTTTGTAAGGAGAGCCGCGCCGTTTTAGATACGGAGGATTACACGGGCCAAAGCGGGCCTTCGTCCATTGCGCCAACCTGCTCGCGCAATTCCAGAATCCGGTCTTCCCAATACCGTTGCGTGTTGAACCAGGGAAATGCTGCCGGAAAAGCGGGGTCGTTCCACCGACGCGCGAGCCACGCGGCGTAATGGATCAGCCGCAACGTGCGCAGCGCCTCGACCAGATGCAGTTCGCGCGGCTCGAACTCGCAGAAATCCTCGTAGCCGGCCAGCAAGTCGCCGAGCGCCCGCGATGCCTCCGCGCGTTCGCCCGGAAGCAGCAGCCACAAATCCTGAATGGCGGGCGCCATGCGGCTATCGTCGAAATCCACAAAATGCGGCCCCGCGTCGGTCCATAGCACATTGCTTGGATGACAGTCGCCGTGAAGCCGGATGTTTTTGATATCGCCGGCACGCTCGTAGCAGCGCTCAACGCCTTCCAGCGCCATCTTCACCACGGTTTCATAGGCTTCGCGAACATCCGCCGGCACAAACTCGTGCGCGAGCAGGAAGTCGCGCGGCTCATAGCCGAAGGTCTGGATATCGAGCGAAGGCCGTTCAACGTACGGCTCGATCTGTCCGACCGCGTGAATCCGCCCGATAAACCGTCCCAGCCATTCCAGCGTTTCCGGCCGGTCGATATCCGGCGCACGCCCGCCACGCCGCTCGAAAATGGAGAACCGATACCCCTCGAAGCCATGAAGCGTCGCGCCGTTTATCACGCGTGCCGGCACGGCTGGAATTTCGCGTTCGTAGAGCGTGGACACGAATGCGTGCTCTTCGAGAATGGCGTTGTCCGACCATCGATTCGGCCGATAAAACTTCGCGACCATCGGCGGCCCGTCTTCCATGCCGACCTGATACACGCGGTTTTCGTAACTGTTGAGGGCGAGCATGCCACCATCCGTGCGCTCGCCAAGGGGCATCAGGACGCTGTCGAGCGCATCGAGCACGCGCTCGGGCGTGAGATCGGCGAAGGGCGGGGCGGGTGGATTTGAGCGACCGTCCGGGGCGGGTGGATTTGAGCGGCCGTCAGCGGAGTTGGCGTTCTCGTCTGGCGTACGCGATGCATCGGAATGGTTCGGGTTCATTCCAGCATTGTGACGCGCATCGCCGGGAGAAGCATGAGCGATGCGCGCTTAATTCGCGTTATTTCATATCGGCTTCGGGAACGCGCTCAATGCATGAGCGCGTTGGTGGGTCGGACGTGTTCGCCGGTATCGATGAGATCTTCGAGGAAGAACGGTTCCGTATTGAGCAGCTCGGACGTGCCGGGCTCGTCGGCATACCAGGCGACCATGGCCATGTCGCCAAGAATCCGCATGACAATGCCGCGTGCGCCTTGCGGCACGGCGATATGGACGGAGCGAACGATTGAACCGATTTGCATGATGACTCCCCGAAATGTGCCGGCAGAAACGTGCGTGATGTGATGCGTGCCGGTCGGTTCTGGATGAAGCACAGGATTTAAGGCCTGTGCACGAGACTGCAATGCCGCGCGTGAACCCTGCAGATGCCTTATGAATTGCGGCGTATTCCAATGATTTCGGCTCAATGGTTGCTCTACTTTAGCGCATCGATGAGGTTGAGTTGAATCACCCGTCGTTTCTAAACGACGCAAATGCAATGCAACGGATCATCGAAAGTTGCTTGAAAGCATTTGGGCCGCACTTCGGCAAAATGCGATTGTTCCCGGTATCGTTGCGCGTTTCGCTACTGGAAATCCATTCGTGACTTCATCGCCGGCGCCCAGGCATTCCATCGATCCCGCGCCTTATCTGGAACGCGGATCGCGCGCTTACTGGCACGCTTCGATTGCGTTGCTGTTTGCAGGCTACGCCACCTTCTCGCTGCTTTACTGTGTGCAGCCGCTCCTTCCCGAGTTCACCAAAACGTTCGGCGTCAGTCCGGCGCAGAGCGCGCTGTCGGTATCCGTGGCAACTGCCATGCTTGCGATTGCGATCTTCGTAGCGGGCTTCGTTTCCGAAGGATGGAGCCGGCACAAATTGATGACGTTGTCCCTGACCGCGGCGTCGCTCCTGACGATCATCGCGGCGTTCTTGCCGAGCTGGCACGGTCTGCTGGTCGTGCGCGCGCTCGAAGGGCTGGCGCTCGGCGGCGTGCCGGCGGTCGCCATGGCGTACCTCGCGGAGGAAGTGCATCCCGATGGCCTTGGCCTCGCGATGGGGCTTTATGTCGGCGGGACGGCCATAGGCGGAATGTCGGGGCGCGTGATCAGCGGGATTCTTGCGGACTTCTTCTCCTGGCGGGTGGCGATTGGCGGGATCGGAGTGTTGGGGCTGCTCGCCACGCTCGCATTTCGCGCGCTGTTGCCGCCGTCGCGGCGCTTCGTGCCGCGCGCGGGAATGGGTTTCGCGCATCATCGGACGGCATTGTCCGGGCATCTTAAAAATCGCGGCCTGCCGTTCCTGTTCCTGATGGGTTTCGTGCTGATGGGCAGCTTCGTCACCCTCTATAACTACGTGGGGTATCGGCTGATTGCCGCGCCGTTCAACTTGAGCCAGACGGAAATCGGCGCGATCTTCGTGGTGTACCTCACGGGCGTGGTGGCGTCGCCGTGGTCCGGAAAAATGGCCGATGTCTTCGGACGCGGCCGCGTGCTGATAGCGGCGCTCGCCTTGATGATCGCGGGCGTGGCGATGACATTGTCGACATCGTTGCCCATGGTGATCGTGGGAATTGCGTGCATGACCTTCGGATTCTTCGCCGGCCACGCGGTTGCAAGCGGCTGGGTTGGCCTGCTCGCAAAAGGTGCGAAAGGGCAGGCCGCCGCACTGTATTTGCTGGCCTATTACATTGGCTCAAGTGTGCTTGGTTCGTGGGGCGGCTATTTCTGGACCATCGAGGGCTGGCGCGGCGTGATAGGTCTTGTCTTTGTATTGCTGGTTATCGGTTTGGGCGGCGCGGAATATTTGCGTCGACAAGAACGGCGGACAATCATTTAAATTCACGCGTGAAGGTATCGAAAGTTATTCGTAAATATCTTCATACAAGGGTTTTTCCGTATCTGCTTAAAAGATCGTTGCGCCAGGCCCCGTCAGGTAAGGCGAGCGATTATCGGCGCGCCGCTGTTGCGCAATGCAGCATGTTTAAAGCGAAAAGCGCGGCCTATACTCAAGTTGAACGTGCGACGTTCCACGCATTCAGGTGGACGCTGAGCACGGACGATGGGAGACGAGTATGACCACCTACTTCACGATCGGCGACTTCATTCTGATCATCCCGATGGCGCTCGCGGGGATTCTCTTTCTTGGAGCAGTTCCTTGCGCCACGCAGTTCCGCAAAAACACATTGCGCGTATTTGGCGCGCTGCTCGGCGTGCTTGTCGCGTTTTTGTTGGTCGAGGGATTACCGGCGCTTGTGTAGACGCCCGAAATTTCAAATCGCGCGGTAAATCGAAATCAATCGATTGGCCGTGCACGCTGGACAGGAATTCGACGCTTTAAAAGCGTCGTTCCTGTGTTCCTGCTTAACTTCCCGTCTAACTCATTCGGGAATGTCCCATGCTCACGTTCCTCGTATCTGCCTGGAACGCTGACCGTTGATACGCCCTCTTGAATGCCTTTGCGCATCCGTCCGTTCACGACGCGCGTAAATAGAGCCAGTCACTGTCCCAGTCGATGCCAATTCGGTTTCAAAGATAAAAGGACATCGAGGATTCCATGCCACTGCTCACTGTTGCCGTGATTGCATTTGTTGCGCTGATCGCCATTTTTTCAGCGGTCTGGGCGTGGCAGGTCAAATCGAAGAATGCCGGGATGATCGATCCCATCTGGGCCATGTCGCTCGGCCTGCTCGCGGTGTTCATCGCCGTATTCGCTCGGGGCGATCCGGATACGCGAGTTATCGTGGGAATTGGCGGGCTTGTGTGGGGCATGCGGCTTGGCGTTCATTTATGGAAACGCAATGCCGGCCACGACGAAGACCCGCGTTATCACAAGTTTCGCGTGCAATGGGGAGCCGACGCCAACAAGAAAATGTTCTGGTTCTTCCAGTTGCAAGTCGTCATTTCGATGCTGCTTTCCATCGCGTTTTTCGTCCCGGCTTATCGCTTGACGCCGCCAAGCGGCATATGGGTTGCATTGGCGGTATTGATCTGGGTTGTATCGATTGCGGGCGAAGCGCTGGCCGATCATCAATTGCGGATATTCAAGGCCGATCCGTCCAATCACGGCGAGGTATGTCGAGCGGGTTTATGGAGATATTCGCGTCATCCAAATTACTTCTTTGAATGCGTGCATTGGGTGGCGTACATTCCGCTCGCCGCCGGTAGTGGACCATGGATATTCGCGATGCTTTTGCCGCCCGTATTGATGGCGTGGCTCTTGATGAAAGTGTCGGGCGTGCCTATGGTGGAAGCGGAGTCGGCTAAAAAGCGCGCGGGATATGCCGATTACATGCGTACGACCAGCGCATTGATTCCGTGGCCGCCGCGTCAGCCATAAACAATAATAGCCAGGAGTATTCAATGAGCGACCTGTCATCCCAAGCGGCCATGCCACAGCCGCAAGAACAAAAAGCGCCTGCGGATAGCTGGCTGATCGACTGGTGCGAACGCGGCCGGATTCCAGATGCCTTGGTGCGCCTGGGAATGCGCCGGCTAATGAAACAGCGTCTGCGCGATGAAGGCATAAACGATGGCGAAGCGCGTTCCAGGCGTTTTAATCGTTTAATCGATGAATTGCGCGCAAGCCCCATCGCGATAGAAACGCAGGCCGCCAATTCACAGCATTACGAAGTGCCGGCCGGTTTTTTTCACGCTCATCTGGGTGAGCATTTGAAGTATTCATGCTGTCTATACAGAACGGGTTCGGAAACGCTCGATCAAGCCGAAACCGCGATGCTCGAAGAATACGCCGTGCGCGCTCAACTCTACGATGGCCAGCGCATTCTCGACCTGGGTTGCGGCTGGGGATCGCTTTCATTGTGGCTGGCCGAAAAGTATCCGCGCTCGAAGATTGTCGCGCTGTCGAATTCACAGGGGCAACGCGAGTTCATTCAAGCGGCGGCGGCCGAGCGCGGCCTGGCGAACTTGAATGTGGTGACGGGCAATATCGTTGATTATGAGTTTGAGCCGGGATTGCTCGGCGAGGGTTTTGATCGTGTGCTGTCGATCGAGATGTTCGAGCACATGAAGAACTACCGGTTATTGCTGAGCAAGATTTCGGGCTGGATGCGCGAAGATGCCAAGCTTTTCGTGCATGTGTTCGCGCATCGGACGCTGGCTTATCACTTCGAGGTGAAGGACGGCAGCGACTGGATGTCGAAGTACTTTTTCACCGGCGGAACCATGCCATCGGAATCCTTGTTGCTGCATTTTCAGGATGATCTGACGATCGACCGGCAATGGTGGGTGAGCGGCATGCATTACGAGAGGACCGCGAATCACTGGCTCGAGAATCTCGATGCGGCGCGCGACGAGCTGATGCCGCTGCTGGTTCAGACGTACGGCGCGGCCAATGCGCCGGTGTGGTTCCAGCGCTGGCGCATGTTTTATATGGCCGTGGCCGAGTTGTTTGGCTATGCGAAGGGCAATGAATGGGGCATCGCGCATTATCGGTTTACCCGGCGAAGCATGGAGCAAGTCAACGCGCGGCGATCAGCGTCGGCCGCTTGTTGAACCACGGCCGCGCCGCTTCCAGTTGCGCGGCCAGCGTGAACAACGCGGCGTCCCCGTTGCGCCGCCCGGCGAACTGCACGCCAATTGGCAAGCCGCGCGCGTTCCAGTACAGCGGCACGGACATCGCGGGCTGGCCGGTAAAGTTGAAAAGCTCGGTGCAGCCGGCCCAGTCGAACGCCTTCTTTGCCGATACCGCCAACATTCTCCGCAGTAACGATTCCACCGGAACCGCCGTCAACAGGCCCATCTGAAAACGCTCGAATTGCGTTGGCTGCTTCGCGCCGATCTTGAACGGCGCGGCGGCGAGCGTGGGCGTGAGCAGCACGTCGTAGCGCGTCATCAGCGCGTCCATCTTCGCCGTGACCTGACGCTGCAACTCGAGCGCTGCGGGCAGATCCTTCTCGCCAATCGAGCGGCCAATATGCGCCATTGCCCACGACGCAATCTCGAACTCGCCGCGCTTCGGTTTCTGACCGCTGATCTTGTCGGCTTGCAGCACGATTTCTTCGGCCAGCACCGACCACATCACCAGGAACGCGTGCGCGATGGCATCGAAATCAAGCCCGAACGACGCCGGTTCAACGTGATGACCCAGCGATTCGGCGAGCTTGCCGGCATCGTCGAGCGCGGCTTTTACGTCCGCCGATAACCCCGCCGCCAGTTGCGGCTCAGCCATGTAGCCAATGCGCAAAGGCGTGAACGGCTCGCTGAGCGCACGGGAAAACGCGCCGGCATGTCCTGAGGACGTGAGGTCGAGCAGCATCGCGCTATCGCGCACACTGCGCGACACGGCATGATCCACCGATAGAACTCCGGGCGCCGGCAGCGGTTGCGGCTGGACATCGTTGGACGGCTTGAAGCCGAACAAACCACAACACGACGCCGGAATGCGGATCGAGCCGCCGCCATCGGCTGCATGAGCGAGCGGCACGACACCGCCCGCCACGGCCGCCGCCGCGCCGCCGCTGGAACCGCCCGGCGTGTAGTCGAGTCCCCAAGGGTTGCGCGCCGGGCCGAACAGATCGGGTTCTGTGTACGGCATCTGGCCAATTTCCGGCGTGTTCGTCTTGCCGAAGATATTGAGTCCGGCGGCTTTCGACCGCGCGACGATGGGCGAATCTTCCCGCGGAATGTAGTGCTGGAAATGGCGGCTGCCCATGGACATGCGCAAGCCCGCGACCGGCGCGCCAAGATCCTTGATGAGGTAGGGAACGCCCGCGAGCGGACCGTCGCCGAACGAGTTGGCGCCGTCGCGCACTGAGCGGCTCGCGCGATTGCGGGCCGCCTGATAATCCTTCAGCACGATGGCGTTGATTGCCGGATTGACGGCTTCCGCGCGCGCGATGGCGGTATCGATCAGTTCGCGCGCGCTGACCTGGCCCGTGTGCACAAGCTCCGCCAGGCCGATGGCGTCATAGTCGAGATACTCGGACTGCACGGTTTCCCCTTGTATTTTTGTTCCGTCTTCGTCAGGCGGCCGTGCAGTCCCAGGGCGCCACTCGCGCCGTGTTACGAATGCTCGCCGAGGAACGTCAGCGTGCGGCCGTGCGCAAGCGCCGCTGCCTTCTGATTGTACGACGCGCGATCCGTGCAGTTGAAGCCGTGATCCGCGCCCGGATACGTGAAGACCTGCGCGTCCTTGCCGGCGAAGCGCTGCTTCACGGCGTCGACTGCGTCGGCGGGAATGTGCGCGTCGAGTTCGCCGTAGTGGAACTGGATCGGCGCCTTGACGTTATCGGCCTGGTCGAGTTGCGTGTGAATGCCGCCGCCGTAGTAGGCCACGGCGATATCGAACGAACCCTTCGCCGCCGATAAATACGCAAGGCGCCCGCCCAGGCAAAAGCCCACGGCCGCGACCTTGCCGGTCACTTCCGGCAGGGCGCGCAATGCATCGGCGGCGGCGCTGACGTCGGCGACTGCCAGATTGAGGTCGAACTTGCCGAGCAGTTCCATGGCCTTGTCGCGATCCGCGCCGTCATAGCCGAGCTCCACGCGCGGCTGGATGCGCCAGAAAATGTCCGGGGCAAGCGCCACGTAGCCATCGGCGGCGTACTGGTCGGCCACGGCGCGGATATGCGAATTCACGCCGAAGATTTCCTGGATGATCACCACGCCCGGGCCTTTGCCTGCCTTGGGCAACGCGAGATAGCCCTGGAAGCTGTCGCCATTGGCGGGGATGTCGATCCATCGGGATGAGACGGTCATAGTGAAGCTCCTGACTGGATGCCTGAATAGTCAAGCGTAGTAGGCGGCGAAAACCAAGCCGGAAAACGAGCGAAAAACGCAGCATGGCAGTGTGCCACCATTCCATGTGGCTTGCTCGCGGAGGGCCGCCCTGTAACGCGTCTGTAGGAATCGACCCGAGAAATTGGCTTGACCGGGCTGCGGTTTGGAACGCTCTAGAGTTAATGTTCTTTTAAGTGCCCGAATCGATACGATTCATATAGGCGGATATTATCGGCACTATCCGATAAAACCAGCCGGCGCCCGCGCCCGGGTCAACCCGGCAAACCGCCCGCTCTCTGAAGAACCGCATGAACAGGACGTTTGCGCACTGCACCAGCACATTTCCAGTCGCTTCTCAACTATTCTCTTATTAGTAGCAACACCACTATCCTAAAAAACTTCCCCAAATTAATTTGACAACCCTACACTTGCGCGCAGTACGGATGACGGCTGTCAAAAACGGCTGGCTGAAGGACTTGCCAAGTGCATGACGATGCATCCGGCGTGGTCGTCCACGGGGCTGAACCACCGTGATGAAAGGCGGGGCACAGGGCGACACCGTTGTTTTTGGGACCGAAACTGGAGACTTACATGAACACCAAGCTTCACAAACTGTTGCCGATCAGCGCCGCAGCGCTGCTGTTCGCCTCGATGGCAACATCCGCTACGGCTGACGAGGTCGTCAAGATCGGCCACGTTGCACCGCTGACCGGCGGTATTGCTCACCTGGGCAAGGACAACGAAAACGGCGCGCGCCTCGCAGTTGAAGAAATCAATGCCAAGGGTCTGACGATCGGCGGCCAGAAGATCACGCTTCAACTCGATCCGCAAGATGACGCGGGCGACCCGCGCACGGCAACGCAAGTTGCCCAGAAGCTGGTCGACGACAAGGTCGTTGGCGTGGTCGGTCACTTGAACTCCGGCACGAGTATCCCGGCGTCGAAGATCTATAGCGACGCGGGCATTGTCCAGATCTCGCCGTCGGCTACCAACCCGACCTACACGCAGCAAGGTTTCAAGACCACGTATCGCGTGGTTGCGACCGACGCCCAGCAAGGTCCGGCGCTCGCCAACTTCGCCGCGAAGACGATGAAGATGAAGAGCGTGGCGATTGTCGACGACTCGACGGCTTATGGCCAGGGTCTCGCGAACGAATTTGAAAAGACCGCCAAGTCGCTCGGCCTGAACGTGATGTCGCACGACGCGACCAACGACAAGGCTGTCGACTTCCGCGCCATCTTGACGAAGATCAAGGGTGAGAATCCTGACGCGGTGATGTACGGCGGCATGGACGCAACCGGCGGCCCGTTCGCGAAGCAAGCCAAGCAACTCGGCCTGCGCGCGAAGGTTCTGGCGGGTGACGGCGTATGTACGGAAAAGCTGGCCGACCTGGCAGGCGACGCGGCTGACAACGTAGTCTGCTCGGAAGCCGGCATGGCGCTCGAGAAGATGGAAGGCGGCCCGGCGTTCGCGGCCAAGTTCCAGAAGCGTTTTGGCGCGCCGATCCAGATCTACGCGCCGTTCACGTATGACGCGGTGTACATCATTGTCGATGCAATGAAGCGCGCCAACTCGACCGATCCGGCGAAGATCGTTGCGGCAATGCCGAATACGGATTACAAGGGCGTGATAGGCGAAACGACCTTCGACTCGAAGGGCGACCTGAAGCACGGCGTGATCTCGCTGTACGACTACAAGGCAGGCAAGAAGACGCTGCTGGACGTGGTCAAGATGTAATCTGGCGGGCGGCGTGTTCGATTTTTCGATCTGTTGATCGCGCCGCCGTCGAAGTTCGCAGATGCTGAAAACGCTCTGATCGCAAGGTCAGCGCGTTTTTTTTATAGCTTGAGCTGCTTCATTATCCTTGGCCCCACGAGCGCGATCAGCGCCGCGCACGCGGCGACCACCGACAACCCGATCGGCAAGGTGCTGATTTGCGCCACGCCGCCGATCAGCACCGGCCCGAACAGCAAGCCGAAGTAAGCCAGCCCGGCGACCTGCGCCAGCCCCTCAGCCGGGCTTACGCCATCCACGCGCGCCGCTGCTGCGAACAGAACCGGCATCATATTGGCGAGTCCCAAGCCCATCAGGGTGAAGCCGGCCATTGTGACCAGCGCACTCGGTACGACGAGCGCCGCCACCATGCCGATGAACGCCAGCGCCGCGCTCGCAAATATCAATTGCGGCGCGCCGAAGCGGGCGCGCACGGCGTCGCCGCCGAAACGTCCTGCCGCCATGCCGCCTGTAAAGGCTGCGTACGCCGCGCTCGAAAGCGCCGGCGTTGCCAGCACGACGTCGCGCATATACACGGTCGCCCAGTCGTACATCGCGCCTTCGGCAATCAACGCAATCAACGCCAGAGCGCCGAGCGCCCACAAGGCCCGCGAGCGCCATCGATTCGACGACGATCCGCCATGTGCGCTGGCGGCGTGGGGAACATGCGGTAGCACATTGGGCATCGACACAAGCAGCACAACCAGGCTCACCGCGCACGCGAGAGCGAGATGCGCAACCGGCGGCAGGCCGTGCGCAAGCATCGCGCCGCCGACAGCAGCGCCCGCCATACCGCCAACGCTGAACATGCCGTGCAGCGACGACATGATCGGGCGCTCCAGCGCCTCCTCGACCGCGCTCGCTTCGGCGTTCATGGCGACGTCGAGCGTGGCCATGCTGAAGCCAAACAGCGCCAGCACGAGAACGAGAAGCCAGTAAGACGGCGCCAAGAGAATCAGCGACCCGAACACCGTCATGCCGATCCCGCCCGCAAGACACGCGCGGCGCGTGCCCACGCGGCTGATCCACGGCCCGTTGGTGAGCATTGCGATGATCGAACCGGCCGCAACCGCCAGCAACGCGATGGACAGCGCGCCTGGGCTCAGGTGAAACTTGTCGCGCACGGTGGGAACATGAACGCCCCACGACGCGTATAACATCCCCGCGATAAAAAACACGGCCATGGTGGCGTATCGGGCGCGCTCGCGCTTTGCGACCGGCAGCCGCCGATGCACGGCTTGCACGGCGTCCCGGCCGGTTGCATTGGCGCTGCAAACTGATTCGGACACTGAAATTGCTCTCTCGTTATTTTTCGTTTTGAAAGCCGGGTCAAAGCGTATGGATGCGGTTTTCGCCCGGCGAAGATTTCGATTCTATAGAACGGTTCCGCGCCCTGCATGTCTGCTGCACTAAGATTCCAGAGGTAGGTCCGCCATCTTTAGCTCCGTTGCTCTGTTGTGAGGTTCGCCTTGAATATCCCGTCGCACGCGCCGTTGCACCTCCTGCATCAAGCGCCCAATGGCACGCTTGCCACGCATTCCCGCGAGCCGCATGGCTATCCGTATCCCACGGCATTACCGTTTGCGCCCACGCCCGGACACGTGCCCATGGTTTTGATCAGCCATCTGGCCGAACACACGCGAAATCTGCAGTCCGACGCGCGGGCCGGTTTCCTGATCGCGCATTCATCCTCCAATGCGGTTCTCGAAGGCCAGCGTCTTACCATGCTCGGTTCGTTTTCTCCCGCACCCGCCGATTCCGTGACTCGATTGTCGCAGCGTTATCTGCAATATCACCCCGATGCCGCCCGATACCTCGAACTCGGTGACTTCACTTTCTGGGTGCTGTCTATTGAGCGCATGCGTTATATAGGTGGCTTTGGCGCGATGGGCTGGCTGGATGGAAGCGTGCTTGACGAGCTTGAGCCATTATCGGAACAAAGTGAATCGGAATTGCTGGCATTATTTTCCGATTCATCTGAAAGACCGCAGGAACTTGAACTACTTGGAGTCGACAAATACGGTTGTGACCTCAGAAGCTCAGGAGTGCGCAATCGTTTCACCTTCGATAAACCGAAAGAGACGCAAGCCGAATTGAACGCAGCGCTAATTGATTGTATTGAACGGCATAGGTGATTGTCTGAAGGGCCGAACAACATTCATGTGCATTTATGTCGCGTGATTACAAAATGTGAGCGCGCTGTGAAGGGTTTTCTGCGAAACCTTTCATCAAATGGAAGTTCGAGGCGACACATTTTAACAGTATTCTCATTTTGTGAAAGATTTTCCGGATTCATTCAAAGATGTAAGTAGGATGAATGGAAGACTTTGCACCATTTAAAGAATCGCACCAAATGTTACGCACGCCCGTTCGGCTGAACTGATTTAAATCGAATGTGTTGAAACGCGCATAAAGCCGTGGTTGTGTTAATCTGCGTTCTATTGAGAGGCTTTACAATATATCCCAAGCGGGCGCTTGACTCGTACACTGCAAACCAAAGGAAAACACCATGCCGTCTTACAAGGAACTTCTCGCACAGCGCGAGAATCTCGAACGACAAATCGAAGAAGCGAAGTCGCGGGAATATGCTGAAGTTCTCAATGAAATCAAGCAGAAAATGACCGACTACGGAATTACGCTTGCCGAACTGGCGGGCGGTCGCGGCGGTAAGAATCTGAAAAACGCTGCACGTCCTCGTGCAGGCGTGGCGCCGAAGTATCGTGATCCGGACAGCGGCAGCACTTGGTCGGGCCGTGGCAAGCCGCCAAAGTGGATTGCCGGGCAAGAGCGCGACAACTTCTTGATCCAGAAATAAGTCTTTCCATATTAAAAAAGCCGCATGCGTAAAGCAGTGCGGCTTTTTTTGTATCTGATCTGCTAATGAAAGCGTCGAGCGAGTGCTTCGAGTTTGAGTGAGAACGCGTCCCGTTTCTTTTAAATCGATGATTTAAAAGGATTTTATTGCGGCGAGACCGCCTGTTGAAGGGACATCTTGGTAAGATTACTCATGCCAGGACTTTGAGCAATGAAATGTCTCTATCGACAGCACGCACCGCCGACCGGCAGGAGGTGGCGCGTAAAACCACTTTCACCAGCATCGCGCTGAATAGCGTGTTGATGGCTGCGCAGATTGTCGTAGGCGTATTCGCGCATTCACGGGCGCTTATTGCCGACGGTGTTCATTCGCTGGCCGATTTGGTGTCCGATTTCGTTGTCCTTCTGGCTAACAAAAAGAGTGCGGCGGCGCCCGATCAGGATCATAACTACGGTCACAGCCGTTATGAAACAGTTGCTTCATTATTTCTCGGCGCGTTGTTAATCGCGGTCGGGATCGGCATGTTATGGCGGGCGGGCGAACGTATCACCAATCTTCAAGACATTCCCGAAGTCCATGTAAGCGCACTGGTTGTCGCGGTCATCGTTCTTGTTTCCAAAGAAGCTTTATTTCGTTATATGTTGCGCGCGGCCGAGCGTGTCCGATCCGCCATGCTAATTGCAAATGCGTGGCACGCGCGTTCGGACGCGGCGTCTTCGCTGGTCGTGGCAATCGGGATTATCGGCAGCATGGCGGGTTGGCGCCTGCTTGATCCGATCGCGGCGGCAATCGTGGGATTTATGGTGGCCCGAATGGGTTGGACTTTCGGATGGGACGCGTTGCAGGATTTGTCCGATCGCGCTTTGGATCAGGCTGAAACAGCGAAATTGCGTACATTGTTAATGGAAACCCCGGGTGTGCGCGACGTGCACGAATTGCGCACACGAAAAATGGGTGACCTCGCTATTGTCGATGCCCATATTCTGGTCGATCCGCTGATTTCGGTCTCGGAGGGCCACTACATTGCGGAATCCGCGCGTGCGAGCTTATTGATGAGTAATCGCGTGGTCGACGCGCTGATTCACGTGGATCCGGAAAACGACGACATTAGCCCGGTCTCATCGCGATTGCCAACGCGTTTGGCGGCGACCGGCGCCGTGCGCGTGGCACTGAGCGCGCAGGAGATTGGTTTCGATCATCTGGATCTGCATTATCTGAGCAGCGGATTTGAAATCGATGTGCTGCTTCCCGCCAATTTGAGCAACGACCAACTCACGAAACTCAGGCAAGTCGATTTCAACGCACTCAAGCAAAAACTTGGCGCACGCCGAATTCGCCTTGCGAAGAGTTTGCAGCCAGAGCTATCGGCGCCCGAGAAGGCGCATGCGGCCGACTTTCGGGCCGATTGACGCGTTGCCCATGCCTCCTGCCGGCCGAGCGTGGCCGTGAGTACCGGTGCGATGCGCGACTACAGATTCAGAGCGGCAATTGGGTGTCGAATTTGATTTCACGCAGTACCACGCTGGTCCGTACTTGCGCTACGGCTGGAATCTTGAAAATGCGATCATGCAGAAATGCGTCATACGACTTGATGTCCGGCGCGACGATTTTCAGAATGTAATCGGCTTCGCCTGTGGTGCTGTAGCACTCGGTTACTTCGGGGCACGTAGTGATTTCGCGTTCGAATTGCTCGACGCCGCCCTCGGTATGACGTGTCAGATGGATATGCGCGAGCGCGCAGACGTGCAGACCAAGCTTCTCTCGATCCAGCAGCGCCGTATAGCGCTGAATCACGCCCGATTGCTCCATATCCTTGATGCGCCGCCAGCAAGGTGTGCTGGACAGCCCCACTTGGTCGGATATTTCTTGAACCGAACGGCGGGCGTCCAATTGCAGGAGACGCAGGATTTTTTGTGAGAACGTATCGAGAGTCAACTGCGCCTCCTTTCGGCCGTTACCAACTCCAATAGTAGAGGCGGCAGAAAGGATGCGCAATCTCAAACGCCAGTCGTGAGCAATATTCCCTAACTCACTGCCCGGACTGCGCGTTTTGTCCTTCGTCGTCGTTGCTGCTGGACGTTTCGCCCGCGGTTTTCAGCGATGCCCGTGTGGCTCGCTGCGCGCGCAACTCAGCCAGCATGTTGCAGAAAAGTGCGCCTTGTTCTACAGCGTCGTCCAGCGCCACGTGGGTGTGAGGGAGATCGTCGAACCAGTGCTTCGGCAAGCGCGGCTTGATGGCTTTCCGATAGGGAAGATCGGTAAGCGCAAAAGCAAGCGTCTTGATGTCGAGCGCCGACCACGAAAACGGGCAGCGTTCAGCAAAGCGCATCATGTACCAAAACATGTAGGTGAAGTCGAACCCCGCCGGGTAAGCAACGAACACAGGCTTGCCGGGTAACGCCTCGACCCATTTCACATACGCCTGCATCGCCGCGAGCGGTTGCTGCAAGTCTGTCCGGCACGCGGCCCACGCCTCAGGCTGTGTTTTCCACCATGCGGCCTGAACAGGGTGCGGCGCGGCGCCCTCAAGCGTTTCGAGATTGGCCGAAAACGTGCCGATCAGTTCCTTGTGTTCCGTATAAGCCGCCGATGCAAAACTGAGCATGGAATGAGGCCCTGGGATAGGTCCGTCCGCTTCCACGTCTGTGCTGACATAGATTTCGGGGATCACAGCATTCATGCGGTTTTCCTGTCGCCGACATAAGGATTCGTCCGGCGTTCGTGGCCAATGGTTGAAGTGGGACCGTGACCCGGAACGAACGTCACGTCGTCGCCGAGCGGCCAGAGTTTTTCCTGAACCGAGCGCACCAGGTCCGCATGATTGCCACGCGGAAAATCCGTTCGCCCTATTGATCCCGCGAAGAGGACATCGCCTACCAGCGCAAGCCGGTTCGCTCGACTGAAGAACACGACATGGCCCGGAGTGTGGCCGGGACAGTGATAGACCTCCATGACCTCTTCGCCGAACTGCACCGAATCGCCTTCTTGCAGCCAACGTTCCGGTGTGAACGCGTGTGCCTCACCGAAGCCGAAACGTCTGGTTTGCTCGGGCAACTGGTCGATCAGAAAAGCATCTTCCTTGTGAGGTCCATGAATTCCGACGCCAAAGTGATCGGCAATTGCCTTCGCACCTCCGCAATGATCGAGATGGCCGTGGGTAAGCAGCACCTTCTCCACGGTCACATTAAGCGTGGCGACCGCCTCAATGATTTGATCAATATCACCGCCCGGATCCACGATCGCCGCGCGCCGGGTTGCCTCGCACACAACAATGGAGCAGTTTTGCTGAAACGGTGTCACGGGAATCAGGGTGACCTTCATAGGTGGCGACCGTGCGCGTGTAAAACGTTCATTGTAACGGGCGCAAACCGGGGCTGCGCCGCCGCACTTTGCGCTAGCCGAAAGGATAAGATGTTGCCTAAAAAACGGGCAAATTACGTAATTTTTACGTTTTTCGAGAGAATAAGTAACAAATTGTGCGCAAACAGAGGACCCGCAGTCGTCTCTGGGTATAATCCGCTTAGTTGTGCATGGTTTGAGCATGCCATCAATGGGCAGCTAAGAAGCGCCACCAGCGTTTTTTACAACTGCCATCAAGTACGCAGTTCGAAGCATCTGCTTTGAAATCGCAATCAAGCGTCGATCCGTTCGACGCACACGTCTTGTCCAGCCGGGTGCGATGTACCCGCCAACGGCCATAGCTGCCGTAATGCTGGATGGGGCCTACGCCGCCGTTCCTGTGCAGTTCATCGCGCAAGAGCGTGTTTGTCACGTTCGATGGCGGCATGTGGGGTCTGGTCAGGCTGCCGGGGACAGGTTGCGCCAGACGTGAAAAATAACCGGGCATTTGCGGCGAGGTACGCCGTTCCCGTGGATAAGCACGTCGTTCGAATTTGCGAGCGATGTTTGCTGTCGCGTGGAAAGCCTTGAGCCGCCTAGTGCTGTCCGAAAATTGTCGGATGGAAGGGCGGCTCGAACCGTTGATTACACGTCTATGAATTTACGACTCACTCGGCATCTCGGGAGTCTTTTTGTCGCAGCAATCCTGACGGGTTGCGCGATGCCACCTACCGGTGTTGACCAGGCCAGCGCCCTGAAAACCGGAGCGCAGGTCGCCAGCAGCACGGCAACTCCGAAGTTCAGCTCCGCTCGCGTCTCGGCACCCCTTGCTTACGATTCCCAACTGAACTCGGTTCCTTCGGCGACCAGCAAGTCGTCAGATGCATCGACGCTTGCCAACGCGGAGCCGATTACCGCGGGTCCGAACATCGGTGAATTCGAGCAGCAGGGCCGCGCGTCCTGGTACGGCCGTGGCTTTCATGGCCGCAAGACCGCCAGCGGCGAACGTTATGACATGCACGCAATGACCGCGGCGCATCGCACCTTGCCGCTCGCGTCATGGGTTCGTGTGACGAATGAAAGCAATCAAAAGTCGGTGGTCGTCAAGATCAACGACCGTGGTCCGTACGTGGGCAACCGCGTGATTGATCTGTCCTATGCCGCTGCCGCTGCTCTCGGCATGCGCAGTTCCGGTGTTGGAAAAGTGAAGATCGAAGGCTTGACGCAGCAGGAAGCGCGGTTGGCACGCGAACAATCGCTCGCGTCCATTTCGACGACTGATTAAGCAGCGTTATGCTTTGAGCAGAACCCAAAACGGGCCGTTTCCACGGCCCGTTTTTTTATTTCACCACCCTCAGAAGCGTTATTCGCGTTCATCTTTCTCGCGGTTGCGTGCCTTATCCATGGCGAGCGCGCGCGTGTACAGCACGTTGCGCGATGTGCCCGTCAACGTGGCCGCCAGCCGCGCTGCGCTACTTACCGATAGTTCTTCCAGCAAAGTCTCGAGCAACGCATCGTGCGCGTTCTCGGCGGCTTCCTGGTGCGGCGCGCCTTCCACCACCAATACGAATTCACCGCGTTGCCGGTTGGCATCGGCGGCTAACCACGTTGGCCCTTCGGCCAGGGTGCATTGATGGACGCTCTCATGTAACTTGGTCAGCTCACGGGCAATCAGCAACTTCCGGTGGCCACCGAACGCGCGTTCAAGGGCCTGCACCGTTTCCACTATCCGATGCGGCGCCTCGTAGAAGACGAGTGCGGACGCGTGCGTGAGCAACGACTGCAACTGCGTGTCGCGCTGGCGGGTCTTGGTTGCAAGGAAGCCGATGAACGAAAACGTGTGAACCCACGCGCCGGCTACGCTCAACGCAGTCGTAAGCGCGCTTGCGCCCGGCAACGGAATGACCGGAAAACCGGCTTCGCGCACGGCGTCGACGAGTTTTGCGCCTGGATCCGATATGCCTGGCGTTCCGGCATCGGAGACACATGCAATGCGTTCGCCGTTACGCAGATGCGCGATCACATGCTCGGCGGCAGTGCGTTCGTTGTGTTCGTGTACAGCGATTGTCGGCTTCGAAATGCCGTAGCGCGAAAGCAGTTGCGACGTATTGCGCGTGTCTTCCGCGGCCACCCGGTCGACCAGCCCAAGCACGTGCAGCGCGCGCACCGTGATGTCCGCGACATTGCCGATAGGCGTCGCGACAATATAGAGCGCGCCAGCCGGAAACTGCTGGCCATGAGCCAGTTCGGAGAGTGGAGTCATGAGGGCGGGTGGCAGGCGAAGAGCGTCATTGTGCCATGCGCCGCGAGACAACTTTTTTGGGGGCGGAATGTCGAAAACAGTCGGAGACGCGTTCGAGCAGCGCGCGCTGGAATATCTGCAACGCCAGCGGCTGCGCTTTGTCGCGCGCAACTTCGTGTGTCGCGGTGGCGAGATCGACCTTGTGATGCGCGAGATCGGCAGCACGCGGGCGCTCGTATTCGTGGAAGTGCGCGCGCGGCGAAGCCGCCAGTTTGCTGCTGCGGCGGCGAGTATCGGTGCGCATAAGCAGCGGCGGCTCGTGCTTGCCGCGCAGCATTATCTGATGACGTGGCGAGGTGCGCTGCCCGCGTGCCGCTTTGATGTCATTGCCTTCGACGCGGGCCGGATAGTCTGGTTACGCGATGCTTTTCGTGCCGACTGCTGGTGAAGCCTGCTTACATCTTTAGATGATGCGGACAACGAGTGCGGTAAACTGCGCGGAGCTTGGGGCAATGGTGGATTGGCGCAAAGAGGCGCTGGGACACAGGGCTCGCAAATCGCTGAAGCAATCCATCACTGAACCACCGCGCTTAGTTGCGGCCGATAACCGAGAGTCGATGTCTGTCGAACGTATCCAGCAGCATTTCCGCGAAAACGCGGCCGTCCAGCGCGAAGCAATCGACACGCTTGCGTTCCCCATTGCCGCTGCCATCGACGTGTTGTTCGGCGCCCTTGCCAATGGTTCGCGCATTCTCGCGTGTGGTAACGGCGGCTCGGCGGCCAACGCGCAGCGGCTCGCCGCCACGCTTGTTGGTCATTTCGAGCGCGAGCGGCCGGGTTTGCCCGCCATTTCGCTCGACGCAAACGCGCTGACGCTGACGGCCATCGGGAACAGTTCCGCGTTTGAAGAGATCTACTCGAAGCAAGTGCGGGCGCTTGGCCAGGCGGGTGACGTGCTGGTTGTCATCTCGACTTCGGGCAACTCGGTCAACTTGCTGGCCGCAATCCAGGAAGCGCATGAGCGCGAGATGTTCGTCATTGCGCTGACTGGCGGCGGCGGCGGCGTGATCAGCGAAGTGCTCGCCGATACCGACATCCAAATCTGCGTGCCGTCCGAGCGGGCGGCGCGAATCCAGGAAGTCCATCTGTTAACCATTCATTGCCTGTGCGATGGCATCGACGCGATGCTGTTGGGCGACGAATGATCTCAAGGGGAACGAGTTGATGAACACGACACGCGTCAAATCGACGCTTGCCAAGGCCACGTTGCTGGCTGGACTGATATCGGGCGTCGCGCTGAGCATGCAGGGTTGCGCGCTTCTTGCCATTGGCGCGGTGGGTGGCGCGGTTGGCGGGGGCACGCTGGTCGCAACCGACCGGCGCACGCTCGGCGCGCAAACCGAGGATCGCGAGATCCAGGTCAAGGCGAAGTCCCGCATTGGCGAAAGCCTGCCCGATCAGGCGCACGTAAGCGTGACCGTGTTCAACCGGCGTGTGCTGCTGACCGGCGAAGTGCCCGCCGAGCAATGGAAGCAAAAGGCCGAGGAAGTCGTGCGTAACATCAACAATGTAAACAGCATCGTGAACGAGCTTGCTGTTCAGGGAGCAAGTTCGTTGTCGTCGCGGACCAACGACGCTTATCTCGAAAGTCGCGTGAAGGGTGCGCTGGTTGGCGAGAAGGATCTGCGCGCGAATTTCTACAAGGTCGTGTGCGAGCGTAATACGGTCTATCTGATGGGACTTGTCACGCGCGATGAGGGCGCGGCCGGTGCGAATGTCGCGGCACAAGTGCCTGGGGTGGATCAGGTCGTGAAGGTGTTCCAGTACATCAAGCCGGAGGATGCGCAAGCGTTGTCGGCGGCGGCTGCGTCGGGCGCGAGCGCGCCGGTGGTCACGCCTATCGACGATAACCCGACGGTCGGCGCCGTTCCGGATTCGTCGGTGAGCTCGAAGCCGCTTGATGGAACGTCATCCGCGCCTGTGAAAAACTCGGACGTGCATCCGGGCAATCCTGCGCCGGCGGCAAAATGAAGCGGTGGTTTTTGGGGAGCGTGGCCGCTGCGGTTGTTCTGATTGCGGCGGCCCACGGTGCTGTCGCTGCTGATATGCCAACGTCTGCTGTTTCTCCCGCCGATGCCATGAACATCGCGCGCAAGAATGCCTGCATGGGATGTCATGCTGTGGACCGGAAGCTTGTCGGGCCATCGTTTCAGCAGATCGCGGAGAAATACAAGGGCGACGCGAAAGCGCTGGCGCGGCTTGAAACCAAGGTGAGGGACGGCGGCAGCGGCGTGTGGGGCATGTTGCCCATGCCGTCTCATCGTTCGATGGACTCGGGTGATATCACGAAGGTGGTTGGCTGGATTCTGGCTGGATCGCCTTCAAAGTAACGCATCGGTTTGCAGGGTCGGATGCTTGTCAGACGATCCTTAGGCTGTGCTAGAATCTTTTCCACGATGGGGGGGTAGCTCAGCTGGGAGAGCGTCGCGTTCGCAATGCGAAGGTCGGGAGTTCGATCCTCCTCCTCTCCACCATCAGATGTTCCTGGCAGTTCCAAAGTATTCCCGAAACCCCGCGTCCCGTAAGGCTCGCGGGGTTTTTGTTTCCACTCTGGGATCATGGTTTCCGTTGACAGCCGGGGGCCTTTCGGCGCAGGTTTGGGGGCATCAGGCCAGATTTTCCCTGTGGCCAGAATTTGTGCCCCCAATGCAATGGGAGGTGTTCCATGCCTCTTACCGATCTGGAAGTTCGCCGGGCTGCGCCTCGTGAGAAGGCGTACCGGGTCTCCGACGGCCGCGGAATGTATCTCGAGATTTCTCCGTCTGGCGGCAAATACTGGCGCCTGAAATATCGATTCAACGATCGGGAGAAGAGGCTGGCGCTAGGTATATATCCCGACGTCACGCTCGCCCATGCGCGAAAAAAGCGCGACGAAGCCCGCGCGATGCTTGCCGATGGTATTGATCCCGGTCAGGCCAAGAAGGACAAGAAGCGCCTGGCGCGGCTCAACGCCGCCACCACGTTCGAGGCGGTCGCGCTTGAGTGGTTCGAGCAGCAGGCGCCCGACTGGGCGCCCAGCCACTCCCAGAAGATTATGGGGCGACTGAAGAAGGACCTGTTTCCTTGGCTTGGCTCGCGTCCCATTGCCGACATCAGTCCACCTGAAGTCCTTGAAGTGTTGCGCCGTGCCGAGAAGCGCGGCGCTCACGACACTGCACATCGGCTTCAGCAGAACTGCGGTCAGATCTTTCGCTACGCCGTGGTGACCGGGCGCGCGATGCGTGACGTGAGCGCCGATTTGCGCGGCGCGCTGCGGCCAAACCGGCATACCCACTTCGCCTCGATTACGGATCCACAGAAGGTCGGCGAAATGCTGCGCGCCTTCGATGGCTTTTCCGGGACGCTGGTCGTGCGCGCGGCGCTGCAACTTGCGCCGTTGCTGTTCGTGCGACCCGGAGAGCTGAGGCAGGCCGAGTGGGCGCAGATTGATCTGGAGCGGCGCGCATGGTCCTCCACTGTTTCGAAGACGAAGACCGAGCATCTGGTCCCGCTGGCTAACCAAGCTGTAGAGATCCTGAAGGAGTTGCAGGCACAAACCGGCCAATGGCGTTGCGTCTTTCCCGGCCGCGATCGCAGAAAAGCCATGAGTGGTGCGGCGATCAATGCTGCCCTGCAGCGGCTGGGCTTCGACACGAAAACCGAGATCACCGGCCACGGATTTAGGGCCATGGCTCGGACCATCCTGCACGAGCGACTTCGGTTTCCGGCCGAAGTCATCGAGCACCAGTTGGCCCATCGAGTTCCTGACTCGCTCGGCAGCGCCTATAACCGGACACGGTTTATCGACGACCGGGTCGCGATGATGCAGGCATGGGCTGATTACCTGGATCGACTAAAGGCAGGGGCGGAGGTCGGGCCGATCCGGCCGCGCGGTCTTTGAGACGAAGATCCTGGCGGGATCAGTTTCTGGTCAGCGCTTGGTTCAGGGCTTTCTTCCCGAGGAAACTGAGTCGCGGAACGCCCGTTCAAAGTAGATGCTGTGCGATCGGCGGCTCAAGATAAATGTTTGCGCCGGAACATCCATGTCGCTTTCCATCTACTACGCGGCTCCGGCCGAGTTCACGCATCGTTGGGTCGCGTTAGAGTGCGTTGTGACGACGTCTACGTGCTGGTCCGTTTGTATTGCTGTCTGGTTCAAAGGTCTTCGATATCGGGGTTGATTTTGAAACTGAACGCATCCTGGATGACCATCGAGCCGGGTTTGCTGTCTTCGCGCACCGTCTTTTCCTGAGGTGCAAGACTGGTTTGCTGACCGGTTGTGCGCTTTGCCGATTGGTTGTGGGAAGTATTCGTGTACCCGCGAGCCCCGGATGCGCCATCCGGTCGACGACCGGTTCCCTTTCGCTTCTTCGTTTCCTGCATTGCGTATCGAAGTGCACTGGTCGTCACATCGATACCCGCCTGTTTCGCTTGCTCTATCAGTTGCTCGACCGAATAGCCTTTAGCGCGAGCCGAATCGATATGGGCGCGCACGTTCGGCATCGCATCCCGCACCGTGATACGCCGCTCCGAAGGTGATTTTTCAGGTAGCGCATCGAGCAGCCGGGCGAACTCATCCCATTGGGCTTTCGTGTACATCTTCGGTGCAGGCATGGTGTCCCTCCGTTTCCATCAGGTGATCGGGTGTTTCTATACGATGCTGCATGCCGTTGGCTGGCACGTCAACGCCGTACTCGCGCGCCTTGTGGACGTTCGCAGTACACCTTGGACGACAACGAGACACATCGGAACGACGAATTTTTTTCGGTCAGTGGCGGAGCAACAACGTTGGCTTCAGGACATGCATTGTCGCAGGGCTATCCGTGGACTTCGACGAGACGGTTTAGCTTTCGAGCGACTATGCCGCGCTGGATAACTCAGAACGTATTTGGGGGTGGGTGGTTGTCGTATCGAATTCGCTTGTGATGCGGCTCCCCATATTGTTGCGAATCAGTTTTAGCGGAGTATCTGGTCCCGTTCCTTGCATGTCTGCGCTGCATCGAACGGCCGAAGGCAAATACCACCACATTCTTTCCACGAGACCGGCAATCCCGGTCCGCGCCAGTTTGGCAGCGTTTGTCGCCGCTCAGGAAAACGTTTCAAATTGCGCGATGAAAATAGAAGGAAATGGAGGTATTGCAGGATAGGCTAGCGCCGGTTTCGGGCGCCATTCACTCATCGAGCTATCTTTGCGTATGGTTGGCGAAGCATCCTGGTCCGACTGTGTGCCAACGATTCGTTAGGGAAGGTGCGCATTTGGGCGAACGTGACAGCGAGCATAGCCCGCGTGATTGATGTCATGCGCAACGCCAATAGTGCCTTCCGGTCCACTCGATCACGTTCCAGAAATCGCCGGTCAGGATCTTCTGACGGAACTGAACGTTCTCAGACGCTTGCGAAAACGGACCGACCATCAGGAACCGGATACGTGCTCGATACGACCTGGTCGGCCCGCAAGGCATTGGAAGAAGGTTTATTCGAAGATGCTGTGCGGACTGCGATTCTTTTAGGACACGACACCGACACGACTTCGGCCGTGGCGAATGGTCTGACCGGTATCAAATACGGCATCGATGGCATTCCTGCTCGATGGTTGAAGCAGTTGCGGCGTGTCAAGATCGTTGAACCGTTGGCTGTCCGATTCCTGGCAAGCGTTAGGGCGCGGTAGATAGGCGGCGATTCGCAATAGCGACTTGCCATATGGTGGGACCAGGCATGACAAACGTTTGCGCGTTGGGTCGCTGGCCTCGTCAGTCTTGACGATTCAGTTTCGAAAGCCGATGATCGCTCTCGCTCTGACGTAAAAGCAGATTCGTACAACAAGAAATACCGGGGAGGTCATGAGCGAAATTGCGGAAAAGGTGCTCGACAGGGCTAGCGGAGATGCTTTCAGGTTTTCCAGAGACTTCGCTGACTGGTTTCTGACTCGCACGAAATTCACGGGGACGGGGCCATCTATTATTCGTTACAGTCCGACCATCCGTGGCGCAGCATGTCTGTTGCCTTCCGTGACCCAGCGACAGGTTCGACCGAAACCCGGCGGCTCGAAAGCGAGACCGATATCCTTCTCATGTTTAGCAAACCCGGCTCCACAAGGTTTGCGCTTCATATCGAGAACACGCTGGCAACTGGAACGTTCACACCCGACCAGCCCGACTTCTATTTGGCGCGAGCAAGACATATGGCGGACAATCCCCCGTACGGTGACTATGCCGACTTCGATACGGTGCTGACTGCTCCTAGAAAATTTATGGCCGATGGCCCGACGGCTGCGCGAAGTTCGAGCGATACATATCGCATGAAGACATCTCAGTGCATCTTCCGATCTTTAGCGTAAAGAATCCTTGACCTTCGGTGCGCTGTTCGGGGTGTCTACTGCATATACAACGGGAGGCTGCGATGCTTGTATGGACTGAGGACCAGATAACGCTTGAACTGCTGTCGGATCGCTTGACTGATAGTGGACTTTCAATTGTAAGTGTTGATGAAAATCGCATCGGCCTGAAGAGCGAATCGGGTATTTGGTACAGCGTCTCGGTTGTAGACGACCCGAAATTTATCCGCTTGTGGAGCTTTCTCCCGTTGCGTAATGAAGAATCAAAAGCCAGTAAGGTGCACCTTGAACATCTACTGAACGGAAAGATTTTTCTTCCGGTGTTCAGTCTCGACGCCGATGAGGATTTGACGGTGTCATATGCCATGCCGTATGCGCAGGGTTTGATTGCTGGACAATTTGCTGCGATTGTTCAACGATTTGGGTCAATGCTTCAGTACGTGGTGCAGTCTCATAACGAAAGCGGACTGATCGACTTCAACAAGCGTTCGACGCAAGAAGTGTCCATAACGCTGAACTGAGGTTGGCACAATTCACCAGACACATCTGTAGTCAGAGACCGTATGTGACTACCATGCTGAATGGTTAGGGCGCGTCGCTCCGGCCAACCGTCTTCTCTGGGTGGGATGGAAATGGCCCGGATTCTGTCAGGGTTGACGCCGAATCTGTTCTTTGATGACCAGCGGGGTCATCGGCATTCGTCGGTAGGGACTGCTCAGATGTTGCATGCGACGTTTGCCGTTCTCTCGCAGTCCAGCGCACCGGCTGAGTACACAGTTAAGTTTTTTCTACTGGGAGCCGTTAGTAGTAGATGAGAGCGGCGGACATCTGCATCCGTCTACCTGAAAAATCCAAACAACATGTGACCGAGAATGAGTGACCTGATAACAAAAGAGAAAATCATCGAAGTGCTGCACTGGGCCTATGACAAGGCTGTCGACGGCGCTATGGGTACCGATTCTGCCAAGGAAATGGCCGACGAGTACATGAAGGAGGAAGGTCCCCTCGTCGACAAGGTGAATTCCCTGATTCGCTGGCAGAACACGAAAGCGGGTGCCGCGGGGTTTGTGACCGGATTAGGTGGATTCGCCACGTTGCCGGTAGCCATCCCGGCCAATCTCGCTTCCGTGCTGTATCTACAGATCCGGATGATCGCGGCCATCGCAAAGATGGGCGGACATGATCTCAGGAGCGACAAGGTTCGTACGTTGGTTCTCGCGTGTCTCGCAGGCGATGCGACGATGGAAATTCTGCGAGACGTGGGGGTTCAGGTAGGTCAGAAGGCCGTACAGCTCGCGATCAACAAGATCAGCGGTGCCGTTATCACGAAGATCAATCAGGCGGTCGGGTTTCGGCTTGTGACGAAGGCGGGGAGCCAAGGTGTCGTAAATCTGACAAAGATGGTGCCGTTCCTCGGCGGCGTGATCGGCGGGGCGTTTGACGCGACGGTTACTAACATGATCGGTAATGCCGCACGTGACATCTTTATCACAGGAAAGATCGTCCATGAGGTCGTGGAAACCTGAGCGAATGTCACACCTTAAATAACCAGTTTGCTACCTATAACGTGGACTCCAGTCGGTCGGAACCAGGCTAAACAGGGGCAGCAGGCTATGCGCACGGCCGTCGGTATGTAAAGGAAGTACGTACCGACGAAAGCCAGTTCCTGATTCCCGTTTTGACAGCGATCTTTGCCCATCCGCGTTCATTACACGTCAGTCTTCCAACGGCAATTCCACCCACGTTGAAGTCCAAAGCTTTACCGATTGATCGTCTGAAAAGGCTCCACGACCTGGTCGACGCTCCAGGTGGTGTTGCTCGCCAGGCTCTCGACACGCCTTTCCAGCGCATCCAGTGCATATTGGGCAGCGTCCTTATTCAGCAACTGATCGTTCCTGTGGTCGGGTCGTTCAGCCCGGGCAAGTCCTCGCTCATCAACACGGTGACTGGCGATAATCTGCTGCCGGTTGCGATCACGCCCGAAACGGCCCTGCCCGCCGAGCTTCGCTTTGCCGATATCCGCGAGTGACCGTTGGTATGGCCCAGAAGCGTTCATGCGTCTCCTTTGAGGCAGTGAGGGTGTCGTGATGTCGCAGTTGACTCGGAACATTCGATGTCCACAACGATGGTGCATTTACGCGTTCGTCAAATCGGCGAATCCAGAAACGGAGGCCGAACTTACTATGGGTTTGCGTATTCACCACTCGCTGAACAGCCGAACCTGCCACTGCATCTCAATTCCGAAGCGCATTATTGATAACGACTGTACGAGCGAAAATCTTCGTCGCGAGTCCCGTAAGCTCTTCGTAACGAGTCCCGCCTGACGGTGTCCTTTCTGAAATATCGTTCGGCGGGACTCCAGGAGACTGGACCGGGTTTGCGTACAAATTGAAACTGCCCAAGCCGGAAAACGAAATGCAGTGGACAAAGACGAGAATGTGGAAGATCTTTTGTTGGCAGTGGGAATTCCTTACTCGCTGGACGACTGAACACACCTGAAATATGGTTTCGCGGGTAGTGGGATTCTCATCTTCGCGCTCAGGCGGCCATTCGAGTTGCTGATCCGCACAAAAAACAGTCCGTATAGCCATGGCGGCTCGAACCACGGTAGTGAGTCGACCGCTAACGTTGATCTTTTGAGATATGGCGTAGAGGGCGAGGTTGGGTTGTCCCACACAATCCGTGACCGACTCTGCCCCAACCGATGGTGAAAAACATTGTCCCTTTAAAACGGCAGCCTACGAGAGGCAGCTATGACCAACTTCATTGTCTCGAATCAGCGTCTATATCCTGCGACGACCTGCGCAAACTCTTTCAGGCGAAGCCACGGCGCCCTTGTGCTTTGTCGAAGCCTTCGGGACGCGAATTGTCCCAATGCGCGCCTATAGTCCGGTCATCGCAATGCCTGCATATATCCAGACGCTACGGGGAGCACTAATGGCCACCGAATACCTGAGAGACGACCACTATCACATCATCGGCACCATCGTGACCGAGTCTGGCGGCAAACAGATTGCCCGCGACGCGCGTTACAACCGGGTCGGCGAATACGACCCGAAGTCCGATCTGACACGCGACAGCCACTACCGGATCATCGGCACGGGCAATCAGCTTTCGGCGTTGATCTGGCGCACGGTCAGATAGCGGCGACACGCTCGCTGCGATTCACAAGCAAAACTTTGTGAGCGAATACTTAAAGAAATTCAGTTATGTGCCGTAAATGCGCAGGTGTAACAAGGTATCGGCTCGTGCAATCAGGACGTCGTTTGTCCAAAGCGCCATGCAAACTATCTGCGTGAACTCAGTTGAACATGCCTCGCGCCGTGCAACTCGTGAGAGCGGGGGCGACATTGGCGGCATCAACACGCCGTACTAACCTGGAAGAGACCGATATGCTAAACAACAATTCTCCGCTGGAAAGCCTCGCAGCATTTGCAATTGTCTTTGCCACCGGCATTCTGTCGACGGTCGCGCTTGGCAAGTACATTGAAAAGGTGCGCCGCGACGCACAGAACGCCACGTCCGGCGCAGTTTGACCTGCCAACCCAGCGTCGAATCGCTTTTCCGGCGCGCGTCCTCGTCATGCCAATTCCCGCTCCCCCGATGAAACTGACGTGTCGTTCATGCGGCTGCCGTCATGTGTATCCGCAGCGCAGCGACGCAGTGGTCCTGCCCGGCGAATGCGCGGCATGTGGCAGTGAAGACCTGGAGCGAACCGTGGCGGGCCCGCTGGACGGCGCTGCAGCGCTTGCCGAACTGACCTTGCACCGTCTCAAGGGCGGCTGACGTTTGAAGCCGTCGTACGGAATCGCGGCACTTCGACAAATACGCAGCAGCGGGCAATACGCAGACGGGGATACGAGGGCCGAACGTGATGGGAGAACAACAACGGGCAATGGCGCAGGCCGCTGCCTGGCTGCACGATGCGGACGGCCTGCTGGTGACAGCAGGCGCGGGCATGGGCGTGGACTCGGGGCTGCCCGACTTTCGCGGCAATGAGGGGCTGTGGCGCGCCTATCCCGCGCTGGGCACGGCACAGATCAGCTTCGAAGCGATTGCCAATCCGGCATCGTTCCACGAAGACCCCGCGCTGGCGTGGGGGTTTTACGGCCATCGCCTGAAGCTGTATCGCGAGATTAAGCCGCACGCTGGCTTCGCCATCCTCAGACGCTGGGCAGAGCGCATGCCGCACGGTGCATTCGTTTACACCAGCAACGTCGATGGCCAGTTTCAGCGCGCGGGCTTTGCCGACGAACTTGTCGCGGAGTGTCACGGTTCGATCCACTACATGCA
Organism: Caballeronia sordidicola; assembly: GCF_001544455.2. Lineage (GTDB taxonomy): Bacteria > Pseudomonadota > Gammaproteobacteria > Burkholderiales > Burkholderiaceae > Caballeronia > Caballeronia sordidicola. Next base: position 348,429 of record NZ_FCOC02000002.1, on the reverse strand, counting down.
ATGCATGGCGCCTTGCTGCTCGCGCACCTGGCCCGCAGCCGGGTTCGAGCCAGAACTCGACGAGAAGTCCTGCCGCCTTCTCTGTGCGTTGCCACGTTGCCCAATATGCGGCGGAATCGCCCGTCCCAACATCCTGATGTTCGGTGATTCCGCCTGGCTGCCGAGGCGCACGGATGAACAGGAAACGCGTCTTCAGCGCTGGATCGCATCTGTCGAACGGCCAGTGATAGTCGAGATCGGCGCAGGCACTGCGCTGCCGACCATCCGCCGTTTCAGCGAGCGATGCGGGCCGCGCGTCATCCGCATCAATGCTCGCGAGCCACAGATCGATCCGGCGATGGGCGTTGGCATTCGGGGCAGCGCGCTCGAAACTCTCATCGCGATCGACCACTCCCTTGGCACGCAGACCCGATGACATCGAGACAAGGGTGGGTGCCGCGGACCCGTCGACTACCGGCGCATTTTTGCGACATGACGACAATGCCGCGCTGTGATGCCGCCTGCAGACGTGCATAGCACCAGTCAACTCACGACCACGCGCATTGCGCAAACGGAATCCGGACACGCATCGCCCGAGTGTGCCGATTTTGTTTGCTCGCGCTCATGGAGCTTTTCTTGACCTCGAATTCCATTTCTCCAGGGCTGATGCTCATCCACGGCAACCGATCCGAGCGTCTTCGCGATCTGCTTGTCGAATGGATGAAGCGTTACCCGCTCGCGCCGCTCGAGAACGAGACAATACTCGTGCAGAGCAATGGCATTGCACAATGGCTGAAGCTCGCGCTCGCCGCCGATCGCGATCCCGCGACAGGCTCCGGTGGCTGCGGCATCGCGGCGGCGCTGGAAATCTCGCTGCCTTCGCGCTTCATCTGGCAGGCGTATCGCGCCGTGCTGGGCGCGTCGGCGGTGGCCGAGGTTTCGCCATTCGACGAATCGCGTCTCGTCTGGCGGCTGATGCGGGTCTTGCCCGCGCTCATCGACCGTCCCGCGTTCGAGCCTCTGCGGCGCTTCATCAGCCACGACGACGACCGTCGCAAGCGTTTCCAGCTCGCCGAGCGCATCGCCGATCTGTTCGACCAGTACCAGATGTACCGCTCCGACTGGCTGGCGTGCTGGGCCCGGGGCGACGACATTGTGCTGGACGCGCGAGGCGACCCGCATCCGCTGCCCGGGGAACAGTGCTGGCAGGCGGACCTGTGGCGCGAACTCATTGCCGATGTGGCGCATACGACGGATGGCGGCGTGGCGCAGGACGCGATGTCGAACGGCGGACGAGCCGCTGTCCACGAGGCATTCCTGAGACGCGCCGTGACATGGGATAGCGACGCGCGCCCGGCTGGCCTGCCGCGGCGGGTCATCGTGTTCGGCATTTCGAGTCTGCCGCGCCAGTCGCTGGAGGCGCTGGCTGCGCTGGCGCGCTGGACCCAGGTGCTGATGTGCGTGCCGAATCCGTGCGCGCACTACTGGGCCGACATCGTGCCCGACAAGGAGCTTCTGCGCGCTCAACACTCACGACAACAGCGCCGCGAAGGCGCGCCCACAGAACTGCCCTCCGACCAGTTGCATCTGCACGCGCATCCTTTGCTCGCGTCGTGGGGCAAGCAGGGGCGCGACTTCATCGGCCTGCTCGACGAGTTCGACAGTGCCGAAGCGCGCGATCGCTATCGTCCGCAATTTGCGGGCATCGGTCAGCGTATCGACCTGTTCGAGGAGCGCGATGCGGCGAGCCTGCTTCAGCAATTGCAGGACGACATCCGTGATCTACGTCCGTTGCGTGAGACACAAACCGAATGGCCACCCGTTGATCCCGCCACGGACAACTCGATCCGTTTCCATGTCGCGCACAGCGCGCAACGCGAAGTGGAGATTCTGCACGACCAGTTGCTGGCGGCGTTCAACGCCGATCGAAGCCTCGGGCCGCGCGACATTATTGTGATGGTGCCTGATATCGAGGCCTACGCGCCCCATATCCAATCGGTGTTCGGACTGCTTGATCGCGAAGACCCACGCTATATTCCATTCAGCGTTGCCGATCGCGGACAGCGCAAGGCGGACCCGCTGGTGGGCGCGCTCGAGATGCTAATCGGCTTGCCGCACTCGCGCGTGACCGTTAGCGATCTGCTTGACCTGCTCGACGTTCCCGCCCTGCGCAGGCGCTTTGGCATCGACGAAAGCGATCTGCCGACGCTGCGCGCGTGGATGCGCGGCGCGAACGTGCGCTGGGGTCTGCACGCCGAACATCGCGCGAGCCTCGACCTGCCGCGTGACGATCACGCAGCGGCGCCGCATACCTGGATGTTCGGCCTGCGCCGGATGCTGCTGGGCTATGCCGTCGGCGGCGACGCGCACGCGTGGCGAGATATCGAGCCGTTCGGCGAAGTGGGCGGGCTCGATGCCGCGCTGCTCGGGCCGCTCGTCAGACTAATCGACGAACTCGACAATGCATGGCAGGCATTGCGCGAACCGGCGACGCCCGCCGTGTGGTGCGAACGTCTGCGTGCGATAAAACAAGCGTTCTTCAGCGCAGAGGACGGCAACGATGCGTACACGCTCGCGCGCCTCGACAACATTCTGCAAACGTGGCTCGACGCTTGCGCGGAAGCGGGTCTCGTCGACGCGCTCCCGCTTTCCGTCGTCGGCGACTACTGGTTGAACCAGCTTGACGAAGGCGGTCTGTCGCAACGTTTCTTCGCAGGCACGGTGACGTTCGCGACGCTGATGCCGATGCGCGCGATCCCATTTCGTCTCGTGTGCCTGCTCGGCATGAACGACGGCGACTATCCGCGTACGCGCGTGCCGACGGATTTCGACTTGATGCACGGCCACTACAGGCCAGGCGACCGTTCGCGCCGCGAGGACGATCGCTATCTGCTGCTGGAAGCGGTGCTGTCGGCGCGCGACTATCTTCACGTGTCGTGGGTCGGACGCAGCATCAACGACAACAGTGAGCGCCCGCCGTCGGTGCTGATCGGCCAGCTTCGCGACCATCTCGCCCAAGGCTGGCAGCTCTTGCACGCAAGCCATGACGACCGCCATGCGCTCATCCAATCGTTGACAGTCGAGCATCGCCTGCAGCCCTTCAGCGTCGAGTATTTCCCCGTGGATTCTGCTGCCGCGACGAGCTCGCCCCTCTTCACGTATGCCGCCGAGTGGCGCTCCGCGCCGCGTGAAAACGGTATGCGCGCATCTGCGCCGGACACGCCGCTTGACGCCGTCGCGCGCGACGAGCCTTTGTCGCTGCGCGAACTCGCGGACTTCCTGAGGAGCCCCGTCAAGGCGTTCTTCAGCCAGCGCTTGCGCGTTGCGCTGGATGCGCAGGAAGAGGCAAGCGACGACCAGGAGCCGTTCGAACTCAACGCGCTCGATACATGGAAGTTGCAGGATGAATTGATCCGCGCGCAGGCCACCGAAGTTCACAGAGGCGACCAGGATGAAGCCGCCATCGTCGCCGCGCTCGAGGTGCGCCTCGGAGTTATCCGCCGCCGCGGCGACGTGATGGCGGGCGGCTTCGGCGATCTCGCGAGAGCCAGCCTCATCGAGCCGATGGACAAGCTCTTCGCGGAGTATCGCGCGCAGCTCGAACGCTGGCCGGTTGCTATCGCGCGCGAGCACGAGATTGGCTTCCAGATGGCGGGCGAACACGGACCACTGGCCATCGCCGACTGGCTCGGCCAGTGGCGCGCCGACGCCGGTGGCAAGCTCGCGCGCCTATTGCTCGAAACGAGTGAACTCGTCGACGCGAGGGCAAGGCGGTATCGCTATCCGAAGCTCATTGGGCCGTGGGTGCAACATCTGGCGGCGAATCTCGAAGGCCGCTGCGTGACGACTGTGATCGTCAGCAAGAAGGGGACGGTCGAGCTCCCGCCGCTGAAGGAGGACGTGGCCGCGGCGCATCTTGGTGCGTTGCTGCGCGCGTGGGAAGAAGGGATGCGCAGGCCGCTGCCGCTTGCCGTGGAGTCGGCCTTCGAATGGCTGTTTGCGAGCGGCGGCGCGCCTCGCGATGAGGCGCGGTCGGAGCAGGATCTGGTGGCTGCCGACAAGGCCGCGCGCGACAAGTACAACGGCGGCTACTCGCCAGGAGAGATGGACAGGAGCGCAAGCCTGCGCCGCGCGTATCCCGACTTCGATGCATTGTCCGCGAGTGGTGAGTTTGCGTCGCTCGCCGCGACGCTGCTCGGGCCGCTCATCGGCGCAGTGAAGAACAACGCAGGAGCTAAAGAATGAACGCGCCGATCCATCTGACGAATGCGATGCAGACCCCGCAGCCGCTCGAGCCGCTGCGCTTCCCGTTGTCCGGCCGCAGTCTGATCGAAGCCAGCGCGGGCACCGGCAAGACCTTTACGATTGCGATGCTCTATGTGCGGCTCGTGCTAGGACACGGTGCGTCTAATGCGCATGCGCGTCCATTGACGCCCCCCGAGATTCTCGTGGTGACCTTCACCGACGCCGCAACCAAGGAACTGCGCGACCGTATCCGCGCACGGCTGACGGAAGCGGCGGCGTATTTCCAGGCTGACCCGGACGACGTGACGGCCCTCGGGCCGGGTGAGACAGATCTGCTGCACGCTTTGCGGGAGGCATACCCGCAGCAGCAGTGGGCGGGCTGCGCGCGCCGCCTGCAGCTTGCGGCGGAGTGGATGGACGAAGCGGCAGTATCGACCATTCATGGCTGGTGCAACCGCATGCTGCGCGAGCACGCATTCGACAGCGACAGCCTGTTTACCCAGACGCTCGAAACCGACCAGAGCAACCTGCTCGCCGAAGTCGTGCGCGACTACTGGCGCACGTTCATGACGCCGCTCGATGCCGCGGACGCGGCAACTGTCGCCGAATGGGTACGCGGTCCGCTGGACTTGCAGAAGAAGCTGCGCAATCTGATCGACGTCGCGCCGCAGTTGGCTGACGCGTCCGCGCCCGCTGACGCGTTGCAGGCGGCACGCGAAGAGTTCGCGCGCCGTCTCGCCGCGATCAAGGTGCCGTGGAAGACGCTGCCGTTGCAGATGAAGGCCGTGTTGGATGCCGCGCGCGCAGATGGGCAATTGGGCAGAGAGTTTGCGCAAGCCACCTGCGACCGCTGGCTAAAAGAATTGGCTGGATGGGCCGACGATCCGCTGAAGACGAGGCCCAACCTGACCGATACCGCGGGGGGCAGACTCACACACGAAGCGCTCGCAAGACACTGTCAGCATGGCACACCCCCATCGCATCCCGGCTTCGATGCGCTCGCGAAGTTGCGCGGCGAAATCGCCGCGTTGCCGGACGCACGCGACGATCTCCTGTCGCATGCGGCCCGTTGGGTGGCCGAGCGTTTCTCGCTGGAACAGGGGCGGCGCGCGCAGATGGGATTCGACGATCTTCTGACGCGCCTCGAGGCCGCGTTGCATGGCCCGAACGGTGAGCGTCTTGCCGGCATCGTCCGCAAGCAGTTCCCCGTCGCGCTGATCGACGAGTTCCAGGATACCGACCCGATTCAGTACCGCATTTTCGATGCCGTCTATCGACCGGCCAACGATGGCGCGAATGGCGAGGTCAAAGGCGAGGCCAATAACGAGGCCCAAAACGCGCTCATTCTGATCGGCGATCCGAAGCAGGCAATCTACGCGTTCCGTGGCGCGGACATCTACACGTACCTCGCGGCGCGGCGCTCGTGCGGCACGCAGCTCTATACCCTCGCGACGAATTTTCGCTCGACGCATGCGATGGTCAATGCGACGAATCACTGCTTCAACTTCGCGGAGCAGCGCGACAAAGGCGAGGGCGCGTTTCTCTTTCGCACGGGCGACGGCAACCCTGTGCCGTTTATCCAGGTCGGCGCGAAAGGGCGCGACGATGCGTTTGTTGTTGACGGTGAAACACCCCGCGCATTGACGACATGGTGGCTGCCGGCATCGAGCGACGGCAAGCCGCTCGCCAAGTCCACGTATATCGACCGCATGGCGGAAAGTTGTGCGACGGAGATGGTGCGTCTGCTCGATCTCGGGCAGCGCGACAGCGCCGGGTTTGCGGGAGCGGGTAACGCTGGCCGTCGGCGATCGCTGCGCCCCGCCGACATGGCCGTGCTCGTCAATAACCGCATAGAGGCCGACGCAATCCGCAAGGCGCTCGCGAAACGCGACGTGCGCACGGTCTATCTGTCCGACAAGGACTCCGTGTTCGAGAGTCCGCAGGCGGCCGAACTGCAGCATTGGCTCGCGGCCTGCGCGGACCCGGATGACGGACGGCTCGTGCGTACCGCGCTGGCCACCGCTACGCTCGGGCTCGGCTGGGTCCAGCTCGATGCGCTGTACGGCAACGAGATGGCGTGGGAGGCGTGTGTGCTGCAGTTCCGCGGCTATCGGGAGTGCTGGCGCCGTCAGGGCGTGCTGCCGATGCTGCGCCGCCTGCTGAACGATTTCAGCGTGCCCGCGCGCCTGCTCGGCCTGCATGCCCACGATAGCGAGGGCCTGCAGGGCGGCGAGCGGATCATGACCGACCTGCTGCACCTGGCCGAACTGCTGCAGCAGGCCAGCACGATGATCGAGGGCGAGCATGGCCTGATCCGCTATCTCGCCGAACAGCGCGAGGCGGCGGCAGATGGCAATGGTGGCGGAGACGCGCGGCAGGTCCGTCTGGAAAGCGACGGTGACCTCGTGAAGGTGGTGACCATTCACAAGTCAAAGGGCCTCGAATATCCGCTCGTGTTCCTGCCGTTCATTTGCGCACACCGTCCAGCGGACCCGAAGGATGTGCCCTTCAAATGGCACGACGAACAGGGCGCGCTGCAGGTCTCGCTCACCGACATGGGCGGCGTGCTGCAAAAGGTTGACCGCGAGCGGCTAGGCGAAGACCTCCGCAAGCTCTATGTGGCGTTGACGCGCGCCCGTTACGGGACGTGGATTGGCATGGCGGAACTCAAGGAATTCGAGCGCAGCGCGATTGGCTATCTGCTCAACGGTGGAAAGACGCTGGCGGCAGGCAATCTTGTGCGTTGCCTCGAAGAGGCATTCGGCGCGTCGACGGACATCGCGGTCACGCCGGCACCCGAGCCAGGCCATGAAAAGCTCGCGCGTCAGCACCAGGTGTCGCAAAAAGGCCAGGCTCGCGAGTCGGTACGCGTGATGCGCGAGCCATGGTCGGTGGAGAGTTATTCGAGCCTCAAGAAGCTGAGCCACGGCGCGCGCGTGGCGCCCGACACGTCGCGTGAAGAAGAATTCATTGAAGCGCGCGACGCCGAGGTGGAGATCGAGGAAGACGACACGGCCTTGTCCACGCAACCGCTGCGCCGCGTCGCAACGCAACTGTCCGCTCGCGCCTTGCACGACTTCCCGCGCGGCTCAGACGAAGGCAGCTTCCTGCACGATCTGCTCGAATGGGCCGCACAACACGGGTTCAGGCAGGTCGCGGCGGACATCGGGCCGTTACGCGAAGTGATCGCGCGCCGTTGCAGCGTACGCGGCTGGGAGCGCTGGATTGATCCGCTGACGCAATGGATTGCGCAGATCGTCACGACGCCACTGACGTTGAAAGCCGGTCACGGTGTCGATGCGACCTCGATCACGCTGTCGGAACTGAGTGCATCGATTGGCGAAATGGAATTCTGGCTCGCCGCGCATCGCGTCGATACGGCGGCCGTCGACCGGCTCGTGAGCGAATACACGGTCGGCCAGGCCGAACGCACCGCGATCGAACCGGCGCAACTGAACGGCATGCTCAAGGGCTTCATGGATCTCGTGTTCGAACATGAAGGCCGCTACTACGTCGCCGACTACAAATCGAACTGGCTCGGCTCCGGCGACGCCGCTTACACGGCGGAGCGGATTCGCGCGCAGATCCTGCGCTCGCGCTACGACCTGCAATACGTGCTGTACCTGTTGGCGCTGCACAGGCTGCTCAAGGCGCGGCAACCCGGCTACGACTATGACACGCATATTGGCGGCGCTGTCTACCTGTTCCTGCGCGGCCTGAATGCGTCGACGCAGGGTATATACGCCGAGAGGCCGCCGCGCGAGCTGATCGAACGGCTGGACGCACTGTTCACGGGCGACGCTGGGTTCGCCGATCGGGAGGCTGCATGACCACGACTCTTTCTGAAGCCTCCTTCATGATGGTTCGGCACGCGGAGAGCCGCGAGCAGGTCGAGCGGATGCTGGCAGGCTGGGTTGAGCGCGGCTGGCTGCGCGACGTCGATGCCGCCTTCGCGCGATTTCTCGCGCGCGAGGTACAGGATGCGCACGCGCTGCTTATCCTCGCGGCAGCGCTTGCGAGCCATCAGTTGGGCCGAGGCCACGCGTGCCTCGATCTTGCTGCGACGCTTGCGGATCCCGCCTCCGTGCTGTCGCTTCCGCCCGACGGGCTCTCCGTACGTGACGTCGATGAAGCCGACCACGACATCGTGCTGCCTTCGAGCGTGCTGGCGGACATCACGCTGGAGCGCTGGCGGGCGGCGCTCGTTCATTCCGAACTGGTTGGCGACGGCGCAGGCAGTTCGCCGCTGGTGCTGATCGGCACGCGGCTCTATTTGCGCCGCTACTGGCAATACGAACAGAATGTGTGCCGCGCGATTGGCCAGCGCCTCGAAGCGGCAGGCCAGCTTGAAAGCGAATTGGACACCAATGGTCTGCGCGATGCGCTTGCGACGCTCTTTCCGGCACCGCCACCGGCATCGGCAAAGCAGGGCGATGCGCACGCCGACTGGCAGAAACTCGCTTGTGCGCTCGCCGCGCGTAGCGCGTTCAGCATTGTTACGGGCGGACCGGGCACGGGCAAGACGACAACCGTTGTGAAGCTGCTCGCGTTGCTGCAATCGCAGACGCTCGCGGGCGGCACAGGCAAGCCGCTGCGCATTCGCCTCGCGGCGCCGACGGGCAAGGCGGCCGCGCGCTTGAATGAGTCGATTGCTAACGCGGTCGCGAGTCTGCCACTCGGCGGCTTTCCACAAGGCGAGGCGATACGCGCAGCGATTCCCGTGGCCGTCATGACGTTGCACCGGTTACTCGGCACGCGGCCCGACACGCGACGCTTCCGGCATCACGCGGGCAATCCGCTTTCGCTCGATGTGTTGGTGATCGACGAGGCGTCGATGGTCGATCTGGAGATGATGAACGCCGTGCTCGATGCGCTGCCCGAACACGCCCGCCTGATTCTGCTCGGCGACAAGGACCAGCTCGCTTCGGTGGAAGCGGGTGCCGTGCTCGGCGAGTTGTGTCAGCGCGCGCGCAAAGGCCACTACACGCGCGCGACCCAGGTGTGGCTGCAGGAAGCGACGGGCGAGCGCATCGATGCCAAGCTCGTCGACGAGTCGGGCAGCGCGCTTGATCAGTCGATTGCGATGCTGCGTTTCAGTCACCGGTTTTCATCGGAAAGCGGCATTGGTCAACTGGCGGAAGCGGTCAACAGCGGCAAGCCGAAAAAAGTTGCGAGCGTCTGGGCGCGCGGCCACGCCGATCTCACCTTAATCGAGTCCATCGAGAAGGGCGACGCAGCACTCAAGGCGCTCGTCGTGGACGGCGTGGCGGGCGGCGCCCAGGTGAGCTGTGAAGCAGGTGTTTGCAAGCCTGACGCCAGTGCGCGGCATGGCTATCGCCACTATTTGCAGACCTTGCGTGACAAGCAACCGGCGCATGACGCCGATCAGGCGACGCTCGATGCGTGGGCGAACGTCGTGCTCGAAGCACACGGTAAGTTTCAGTTGTTGTGCGCGTTGCGGCGCGGAGCGTGGGGCGTCGAAGGACTGAACCGGCGCGTCGCACATCTGCTGCAGGAGGAGCGGCTGATCGCGGCGACGGGCGAGTGGTATCTGGGCCGGCCAGTTCTCGTGACGCGCAACGACTACGAACTGGGACTGATGAACGGCGACATTGGCATCACGCTCGCGCTGCCTGCGCCCGATGGCGGCTGGAGCCTGCGGGTCGTGTTCGCTGCGGGCGACGGCTCGCGGCGCGTCAAGTGGGTGCTGCCGAGCCGCTTGCAGGCCGTCGAAACGGTGTTCGCGCTGACCGTCCATAAATCGCAGGGCTCGGAGTTTACGCACGCCGCGCTCGTGCTGCCCGACACCCATAGCCCCGTGTTGACTCGCGAACTCGTTTACACGGGCATCACGCGTGCGCGCAGCTATCTGACGATCGCCAGCGTGGGTGGCATGGCGATTATCGAACGCGCTGTTGATGCGCAGGTGCGGCGGGCGAGCGGGCTTTCCGCGGGATTCGATTTTCAGTGACGTTTTGAAAAATTCATTTGAGGGGAATTGACTGATGAACCGTAATGCGTTTCTTGCACAACCTGGCGTGAGAGCTTTCGTAGCGTGGCTGTCCGAGCGGCTGCCGACGCTGCCCGTCCGGTTACGCTTTGCACACAGCCAGTTTGTCCCAGGCGGAATTGATACACAGGTGGACGGTATCGAAGCGGTTCTTGCGCACTACCATTGGCGAGCCACCTGGTTCGATCCGCGCACTGGCAAGCCGGTTGAGTCTGGCGACTGGACATCGACGCGCACCTCGCTCGAACGTCTGAGTGCGTGGCTGCGCGAGAGCGTCGCGAATGGCGACGAACTTGCCGCGGGCGCTGCAGCGCGCGAAGTGCTGCGCTGGGGAGGCGTGCGGGGCGCGATTCCCTTCATCGAGTCGAAGGTCCGGGAAAACGCGTGGTGTGCATATCTGCGCGAACTGGCGCCGCTCTTTGCGCTCGACGGCGACCAGACGCTCGACGAATTGCACGCGGGCAATGTGCAACGTTTCGACTCGGGATTGACCAAGATTCATGCGCTGCTCGATACGACAGGCTCACCGATCTACGACAGCCGTGTCGGCGCTGCGCTGGCGATGCTGTTCGAGATGTTCAGGCGCGACGCCAGGAGCAATGGTAATAAGCATGATGCGTTGGGTTTTCCATCGGGGCCGGCGCGTGGACGGCAGATTCGAAATCCCGGTGAGCTGGGTTTTACGGCGTCGCCGCAGTTTTACAAGCGTCAGGTGCCCCGCGAGGAATGGGCGCGCTGGCAATTGCGCGCGGGCTGGATCATACGTGCGGTTCTCGGTCAGACGAAGCTGTTCGTCAACGAATCTGCGAGCGATGTCGCGAGTCATCTCGCTGCACGTTGTCACGCATTCGAGGCGGCGCTTTTCATGATCGGATATGACCTCGCGAGTCTGGCGGACGGCGGCGAGGCCAGTGCAGCCAGGGGCGTCCGGCACGGGCGCCGGCATTCGAAGCGAAGCGGGAATTACGTGCCGACCGGGCATGCCTTCAGTACGGTATTGCGGGCATATCGGGAGTATCTCGAAACGTCGCCGGGCGAGCATGGCGCCGAGGACCTCAGGCAATGGTTGGAGAGTCCGGCACAGGCTGATCGTTATTCGAGCTTCAGGAATTCATTTCGGAGCTACTGCTATCCTTTTCGTGAACCTGAGTTCGATCTCTTCGCACGCTCACCGGACGAGATCCGGTCGATCGAGGAGGGCGGAGAAAAAGCGCTTGTCGTCGCCAACTATGGCGAGGAGCAGTTCATTGAGTGTGACGAACGCAGACAGGTTTGCATCGTTTGCGCGGGTCTGGCTGGATACTGTGCACTCGTTGCGTCGAGCGAAACGCCTAACGAACGTCTCGTCCGAAAGGAATTTGCGGGCACCGAGAATTCGGCGAATACGCTGTTGTCGGTCGGCCGGGGTGTTGGCAGACACTTCGGCTTGCTCGACGAGAGGAACCGGCCGACAGAGTTCTTCCACCGCTTCTTTGGCGACGGCTTCGAGTACTTCCGCAACAGGCTCGGTGTCGACCGAAACGGTCGAGACCTCGATCCACGCTAGCAGTCATGATGGTCGGGACATAAAATGTCCCGACAAGCTGCCACGATGTGAGTCCCCTTTCAGCACGGACCCACGTCATGCCGCAGATGATCGACCATATCGACGCGATCGCGCGTCGCAAGCAACGCGACGCGCTGTTCGTGACTTTCTTCGACGATCCTTCCGGCGAGCGGTCGCCGCATCATTGCAAATCGCATCCGGCGCGAGCGGCCATCGTCGAGTGGCTCGGTGCTCAGGGGTACGCATGGCAGCCCTGCGGAGAAGTCGCGGACGAACGAATGATGGTCAGCTATCGCGGTTCGATCTATATCGATGTTCCGTACGATTCCAGCAATCCGTCGTACCGCGCGCTCGAGGCATTCCTCGAGTATCCGGACGGCTCATTGCGCATGCCACATATGCGCTTCCTCGTAATCGGCCTCGACGATGCGCAAAAGAACGCACACCATGACGAGCCGGGCTTCTGGGAACGCTGGGCCGAACGCTTCTAATACAACGAAAAAAATGACGATGATCAATAGCACCGACATTCAACGCGCAGCAGACTGGATCCGCAACGCGGACGGCATTGTGATAGCGGCAGGCGCGGGCATGAGCGTGGACTCGGGTCTGCCCGACTTTCGCGGCACGGACGGACTGTGGACGTCACTACTGCCCGTGGGCATGACTGAGCGCGACGTCGGCTCGCTGACACAGGGCGACTGTTTCGTCGAAAAGCCCGTCGACGCCTGGCGATTCTATGGGCGCGCCCTTCAGGTGTGCAGGCAACTGAAACCCCATCCGGGCTACGCGATGCTGAAGCGCTGGGCCGAGGGTGCGCGTCATGGCGCCTTCGTTTTTACAAGCAACGTCGATGCCACTTTCAGGCGGCGGGCTACGACGAGGCGCGCGTTCTGGAGTGTCACGGCACCATCAACTTCATGCAGTGCGACAAACCATGCGGCGACGCGATCTGGCCATCAGGTAGCGTGATGGATGGCGTCGATATCGACTCGCTTGGTGCTTCCTCGTTGCCGCGCTGCCCGCATTGTGGCCATCTCGCGCGGCCGAACTTCCTGTTGTTTGACGACGGCTTCTGGGTCGAGACACGCACTTCCGCGCAATGGGAACGGTTGCGTATCTGGCTGCGCACCGTGCAAAGACCGGTGGTGATCGAACTCGGCGCGGGAACGGCAGTGCCGAGCGTGCGCATGTTTGCGGAATCCGTACTCGGCCCGCTGATCCGCATCAATCTCGACGAAAGCGAGGTGGCGGGCGAGGGCGTCGGCATGCGCGGCACGGCGCTCGACGTGCTCTCGGCAATCGACGCGGCGCTAGCCGCGCCCTGATCTCGCGCCAGCGTTCATGTTGGCCCATGCAAGGGATGCATCCTTCGCATAGGCCAATAGGCGAGCCTGACTTGCGTCGGTGTTGAGGGCTGGCAACATATTCACGCGCACTCAAGAAAAGATCAAAAGGTGCCGATATACCCAAGATCATCCATCCAAACGACCGAATCGTTCAATGTCTGACATCGACCGCGAAATCATGCGCGTCCTTCCCGACGCAGCCACGCAAAGCAACTATCTCAGCACTCCCGAAATCCATCGGCGTCTGACGAATACCGTGCCGGACATGCCTTCGTCGAAGACGATACACCGGCATCTGGCGAAGCTCGAGGAAGAAGGTCTCGTCGAGATGGACCAGCGCGGAACCGCATCCATATGGCGCAAAAAGGCGGGGGCGAGCGGCATGGCGGCCAAAGGCGGCGGGCTGATGAGCTTCGATGAAGCACTGGCGTTGCAGACCCTCAGACGCTTCTCTTCGCGGCAGATCCCGGAACTGGTGGCAGAGTCGCTCTCGGCGATGTTTGAAATTGCAGACACGCGGCTGCGGAAGACCAATAGCGAAACGGAGCGGAAATACTCGCGCTGGACGAGCAAGGTTGCCGTGGAGAGCGGTGGCTTCGCGCTGCACTATCCCGTGATCGATCGCGAACTGTTCGGAACGGTTTCGAGAGCGTTGTTCGAAGAGCGCAAGCTGGAGATCGTCTATCGTCCGCGCCACAACACCGATAACGATCGCGCAAAGGTTGTATTGCCGTTCGGGCTCGTCGAGGTCGGCGGACTGGTCTACCTGGTGGCGGGCACGGAAGGCAAGACCAATCCCACGATGTATCGCCTGGACCGTCTCTCGCGCGCCGCAGCAATGCTCGAATCGTTTGCCTATCCTTCGTCGTTTTCGCTCGATGCGTATGTCAAGCAGCAACGCAGCTTCGACTTCATGGTCGAAAAAGAAGTGCAGCTCAAGCTGAAGTTTGTCAGCGGAGCGGGTGATCATCTGCTTGAAGCGCCCATGTCGAAGGATCAGAAGAGCACGCGCAAAGACGACGTGTTGCATGTGCAGGGAACCGTCATGCTGAGTCAGAGGTTGCGTTGGTGGTTGCGCTCGTTCGGGCCATACGTGGAAGTGATCGGCCCCGCGAGCCTGCGCGCCGAGCTTGCCGAGGAAGCCGGCGAACTGGCAAGAATGTACGGCCAATAGCCACTGCGCGAGAGGCATTTAAGCATGGCTCAGATATTCCCTGCCGGCTGGAGCGACCAGCTGGTGAGCGGCGCCGCGCAGCGTGAAATCGAAACGCTCAGCGTTTTGCAACGCGGTCTGCCGGATACCTATACCGTCTATCACGGTGTTCACTGGACGCAGTTGAACAAAGGGTTTTCAATATTCGGCGAGGCCGACTTCGTGGTCGTGAGTCCGGCGGGCCGCGTACTCGTGATTGAACAGAAGTCGGGCGGGTTGGAGGAGACGCCTGAGGGGCTCACCAAACTGTATGCGGGCAAGAGCAAGAGCGTGTCTTCGCAGATCGCACGAACTATCGGTGGAATGCATGGCCGCTTCAAGGCCGCATTTGGCGGCCAAAACTACAGGCTTGAAGAAATGTTGTACTGCCCGGACTACCGGGTGAAGTATCCGGCGATATCCGGCGTCAATCCCACGCGGATCGTTGACGCCGCGCGCAGGGACGACCTCGTGTCGTTGGTCGAGGCCATTCTGCCCGCTGACGAACCGCCGTTGCCTTGTCTTGGCCGCATTCATGCGTTTCTTGCCGACGAGCTCTCGCTGACGCCGGACGTGCGCGCGATGATCGGCGAGGTCACGAAGTTCGTGACGCGCGTCTCGGGCGGCCTTGCGACGTGGGCGCGGTCGATCGAATTTCAGCCGTTCAGGTTGCGTGTGATCGGTACGGCCGGGTCGGGCAAGACACAGCTTGCCCTTCGCGTTCTCGACGATGCCGTCAACGCCGGACAGCGCGCGCTCTATCTGTGCTTCAACCGGCCCCTTGCCGATCACCTCCGGCGCATCGCGCCTGTCGGTTCGACGGTGCTCACTTATCACCAGCTTTGCCAGCAGGCGGCGACGCGTATGGGGCAGCCGATCGATTTTGCTGACGAGCGCGTCTTCAAGTCGCTCGAACGTGCGTTGCTGGCTTACCAGCCGGATGACGCCGAATGCTTCGATACGGTTATCGTCGATGAAGGTCAGGATTTCCGTCAGGAATGGGTGCTGCCGATCGAGCGAGTGTTGCGCAAGAGCGGGCGATTCTGGTGGCTGGAAGATCCGATGCAGAACCTGTACCTGCGCAAGAGTGTGGAATTGCCAGGCTGGGTCGAAGTGCGCGCAATGGCCAATCATCGCAGTCCGCACGACGTCGTGCGCTTTCTCGGTATGCTGGCGGGCGCGCCCATGGCGATTGAAGCCGCGGGGCCGTTCACCGAGTCGGATGTTGCCCTGATCACGTATTCCGGCAGCAGCGCGACACAGGCGACCCGTGGAGCACTCGAGCAGGCGGTCGCCGCGGGCTTTGCTCCCGCGGATATCGCGCTGCTGACCTTCAATGGCCGGGACAAGTCACTGTTGCCCGTGCTCGACCGGCTCGGACGTTACGCGCTGCGCAGCTTCACGGGGACGTACGACGAGCACGGCGCACCGGTCTACCGCGATGGCGACGTCACGGTCGAAACGGTCTATCGCTTCAAGGGGCAAAGCGCGCCCTGCGTGATTCTGACGGAGGTCGACTTCGAGCAGTTCGACGACGCGGCGTTCCGGCGTCTTTTCGTTGGTGCGACGCGTGCGACGATGAAGCTGATTGTTGTGATGTCAGAGCCGGCTGCGGCGCTGTTGCTCAAGAGAATGAGCTAAAGCGCGCATCAGGCTGCGTCGAGTTGCGGCGTGATCATGCTGAGCAGATCGCGCCGCACGACGGCAGGCATCAGCGGCTGACGGGTAGAGGAAGCCGCGATCAGGCAGCCCAAACGGCCGAGCGCGGCCTTCGGCGACAACGTGCCGGCCGCTGCCCAATGACCTGTGCGCTTGCGTGGCAACTGATCCGAATTACCCTCAAACAGGATCATTTCAATCCCGCACTCCGCCAGCGATTGCGATACGGCGTAGTTGGCCCCTGCGCAATTCCAGCAGAGCGCGGCGCTTGCGCGACGCGAAGGCTTGACGATGTGCACGACCACGTCGGCGCCGTGTGCAAGCCTGTCATGAGAAATCTTCCACGTTATCGCGCCGTTCAGTCTGGGCAGTTCTCTCATCCACGACTGAACCTCCGATTCTTCATACCCCCAAAGCCGCATCGCAATGCACAGCGTCTGTCCGATACCGCTTGCATTGCGATCGGTCTGCGTTGCGCCTGCGCGAATCGTGTTGGTCGGTTTAGTCATGTGTGTGGGGAACTCCCGGTCGTTGTCTGAGTGCGCAGTGTGCGGGACCCTTGAGTCAAATCATGTCCCAAACGAGTTGACGATGTGCGCGATCAATCTGGACACAGTTTGTCCTGTTCGATTTCTATAGTCCACGTCCGGCCATTTGACAAACAGACTGTTCATCGAGCTCCATCGATGATGTCCAATGTTGCGTGGTCGTAGTGTCCAACCGCACATCGCAGAGGCGCAACGATGCGATGCCCGGTTCAGGTTCGCTTGCCGGGTCTGGCCGTGCTGCACAACTCCAAAAAGAATGAGAATTGGATACGCGAGAGTTTCTACCGATGATCAAAATCTCGACCTGCAACTTGCAGCGTTGAAAACGGCGGGCTGCGATGACATCTTCACCGATTCGGGGATCTCGGGTGCAAGATTCTCTCGCCCCGGCCTCGGCCAGGCGATGACTGCGCTGACCCAAGGCGATACGCTGGTCGTGTGGCGTCTGGACCGCTTGGGGCGCTCGCTGACGAAGCTCGTCGAACTGGTCGACGAGCTCGGCGTAAGAGGCGTTCAGTTTGCTTCTCTCACCGAGTGCATCGACACGACTTCGCCGGGTGGGACGCTGCTGTTTCATATCATGGCCGCGCTCGCGCAATTCGAGCGCTCGCTGATTGGCGAACGAACGCGGGCCGGCATGCTCGCCGCTAAAGCGCGCGGGCAGCACGTCGGCAGACGCCGCGCGATGACTCAGACCGAGTGCGTCGAAGCCCAGCAATTGCTGACGCTGCATTCGTCCGATATCGTTGCCCAACGGTTCGAGGTCCACCCACGCACGCTGCTTCGCAGCTTGCGCCGTTATGGGCTCGAAGCGCGTCGGCTGGCGTAACGCTATTCCTGGTCGCGACATGATTCCGATGGCGGAGCCGGCAAGGTCGAATTGCGCAGCGCGCGTTGCACCGTGCGCGGATGCACACTGAACCGCACGGCAAGTTCAGCAACAGACACGGTGCGCGAAAGCGCAAGCGCCTCCGCGCATTGCGCTGAAGTCATCGCGGCGCGCCGTCCCACTTGACGGCCACGCTCGCGTGCCGCTTGCATACCACAGCGCGTCCGTTCGCTGATCAGCGTCCGTTCGAATTGAGCCATGGCAGCCATCATGTGAAAGATGAACATGCCGCTACACGTTGTGGTGTCGATCGCTTCCGTGAGCGATTGAAAGCGGATGCCCCGCATATTGAGCGTCTCGATCAGCTCAACCAGCTTCATCAATGATCGGCCCAGGCGGTCGAGGCGCCATACGACTAGCGTGTCGCCGCGATCGAGTTGCGCGAGCGTGTCATCCAGTCCTGGACGACGGAACGTCGAGCCCGACACGCCATGATCGCGAAAGAGCAGTTCGCAGCCTGCTGCTGTCAGCGCCGAGATCTGCAAATCGAGGTTCTGTTCTTCCGTCGAAACGCGAGCGTAGCCGATCTTCATTGTAGTGCCTCGCTGAAACTTATCTCCCTGGCGTCGGCGTGCATGCATACCTTGCAAGAAAGTGGTCTTCATGCATTGACACAAAGGTTCCCTTTTGTCGCCGCACAAAGCCGCGTCAGCGGGCACAGCAGATTCATGTTTTCTCTCTGGTTTTTCTGAAGCCTTGAACTATGATGGATCGTGACACAAAGGAACCCTTTTGTACCCCGCTGCGGGGCTGGTCTGCGCGGCGGCGGGATGGGTTCGGCGCAATGAGTCACGAAAGACTACCTGGGCTTCGGCCGGAGCTCGCGTCGCTGCTGAAACGCTTCGGCATCGGACCGGCTGCGAGAAGCGACTGGCCCGCGGCACTGTGCATCGTCGCGACATTTGTCAATCTTCCGCAGATCGAGCGCGCTTACGGTCCGATGTTCGCCACAACGGTGCGCCATGTGGTCCGCGAGCGGGCCCGCGAATTGTGCAGGCAACACTCTGGCACAGTGGCGATGAGCGCTGAGCATATATTGTTCGTGTTCGACGCGTCGTCGGGTATGCAAGACCCCCATCGCGGTTTTGGCACGCTTCCCTCGCTTCTGCTGGATCGTATTCTGACTGATCTTGCAGATCGTCCCGTGCGGTCAGGCTCCGCTGTCGCGTTCCCCGTGATCGAGGCGAATGTTGCCCACTTCGCCGAAGAGCCCTTCGATATCGATTCCGTCAATGCCGCGCGAGCGTCAGAAATGCAGTCTGGTGACGAATGGCGCGAACAGTTCCTCGCGGATACTCAAGTGGCCGAACGGGTGTTCCGCGCAATGGACGAACGCCAGCTCGACTTCGAACTCGAGCGCATATGCGACGCGAAGGAGCCCGGGACGACGCATTATCACGAAGCGCTGCTAAGCAAGACAGGCGATAGTCGTGACGAGCGCTGCCGGATCGGTTCGGAAGTGCGCGCGCTCGAGCGTCTGGGGGTGGTGCGGCGTCTCGACAGGTGGGTTGTCGAGTCGATCATCGGCAGGTTGAGAGCGAACCCCGACGCGCGAATGGGGTGCAACGTATCGGCTGCAAGCGCAGCAATCGATGCATGGTGGGCGTCGCTCATCGTCACCTTGGTCGAAGAACCTGAAGTTGCATCGCGCCTGACGATAGAAATCACAGAAACCTTTCCCCTCGCCAATCTCGACGCTGCCCGTGAATTTGTCTCGGTCATCAAATGGCTTGGTTGCCGGGTTGCGCTCGATGATGTCGGGCACGACTTCGGCAGCTTGCGAAACCTCGTCAGCCTCGGTGTCGACATCGTCAAGCTCGACCGCTCTCTAATGTCGGCGTGCCGTCACGACAAGACAGCGGCTGCGCGTCTGGTCCAACTTATCGGGTTCGCGAAAGTCTGCGTCGCATCGGTTGTTGTTGAGGGAATTGAGACGGCGGGCGATGCTCGGACGGCCTGCGCAAGCGGAGCAACAGGTCTGCAAGGCTATTTGTATTCCAGGTATGCGAACGGGGTAGAGAATCGGTAACGCAAGTCAGTGGTTTTGATCCGGAACATGCGGGGTAACCGGCTCAAAGAAGATATGACACGCGTCGAAAGCGTCTGCAGCATCACGCGGACGTCTATTCGTCAAACCAACTTTTCCACTTTAGTCTTCATCTTTTTTATAGCGTCGATAAAGACATCGTTTGTCTGGACGGCCACGCACAATGCGTACTCGCAGCAATCGAACGAACGCGTGTCAAGTACCTGACATGCGACGTGCGCGGAGCTAAACCGGAATTGCAGAGCGCGCACCACAAGTTCGCGCACTTCGAGGGACACGGAACGAGGCCGAACTTAAGAGAGGCGCGATTTCTCATTTTGGACATGAAGTGTCCCGATCGGTGGCTACAGTATATCGGGTTGTGTTTTCTTGACCCGATGAGCAGCGCAAATAAAGCAGATTCGTTCATCCATCGCGCGCGGTGAAAACCGCCGTTCGCATGGGCTGAAAATAAAAAGCCAGCAGGCGAAAAAGAGTACATCGTTCAATGAACTTCAAGCGCTTTCAAAACACAATTGTTTCCACTTACCGCGTGACGATGGCCGGAATTCTTCTGGTGATCGTGATAGGCGTCCTTTCGTATCTGTTTTTGATGGGCTTCTACGCCGTCAATCGCAACTGGTCCGCGCCGATCGTCCTGTCGCCGACGCAGGAAAAGGTGTTGGCGTATCAGCCTCAGGTATCTGCGCTCGAGGCCGAGTTGCTGAAGAACCGTGTCGACCTCGCCACGGCGTCTGAAAAATATCGCGTGATCAATGAACAAATTGCCGACACGCGGAAGCTCATCGAGCGATTCGAGGCCGCGGCGCATAGCGAGTCGCACGCACTCGCGCTAAGCGAGTCCGATCTACGGTCTGCGTTGAGCAGAAAGCGCATCGACGCGACACAAACTGAAAAGGCCGCGTCCGATGTGAGGCCGATGCTAGCCTCCGTCGAATCCGATCTGACAGCCGGTCTGATTACCCAAGACGAGGCCATGTCGCGGCGCCTCAATATTCAGTCTGCGATCAATGCGATAACGGACACGCACATCAGTGAGATCACGCTCCGGGAACAGGCGCGCACGGCAGCTGCTGCAAGTAGGACGCTTGGTGGAGGGGAGGCATCGTCGCTGAGTGCGCTGCAATCGTTGAGCAATGAGGCGCAATTGCGGATGACGCTCGCGCAAGCCAGCGTCGACGCCGAAACGGCGCGCCAATCGGTCGACCAGTTGCGCGCAACAGTGGCGAATGCGGAGCGCGTATTAGACGTCGCAAAGCGCTCGCCGTACTACCTGGCGTTGACTCGCAGTGTTCCCGTTGTCTTCGTCGCATATGACAACCTCGTCAATGCGACGCCGGGGGCGCCCGTGTTTGATTGTTATCTCCAGGTTGTCATGTGCCGGAGAGTGGGCGCCATCGAGCACGTATACGAGGCCGAGGAATATGCGCGACAGCCCCTGTTCAAGACGGATATCAAGGGCAAGTTTGCGCGAGTGAGTTTTTCGGTGAAGTTTGCCGAACAGTCGCCCGTCGTCTTTATCGGACACAAGCCGCTTCTGTTTTAGGAGGTCGGTCAATCTACTACCGCATGCCGATTGAGAAATCTCTCTCGTAATACCATAGCCGAATTGATGTCATCCAAAATCAAAAAAGTGTTTGTATTCGCGCTGATCGGTACGCTGAGCGCTAGTGCGTTTGCGCAGACTTCGTCGGAAGGCGAGAAGCGGGCCTATTGCCAGTACGTGCAGGACCAGGCGGACGCCGAACGCACGCTGGATTCCGGCGTCGAGGGTTTTGGCCGTCTGGGGCAATCGGACTCGAATCCGTCGCTCAAACAGGTCGTGATCGGTCTGTCGAAAAGCCTGTCGAAAGATCTGCAGGGCAGGTCGGCGACGCGGGCCGCGGAGTTGGAGTGCGAGTTGTACAGCCGCACGCTCAGTGTTGATCGCGTCGTCAAATATGGCATGTCTTCTATCAAACAGCAGATTGCCGTTCAGCAGGCAGCGGATCTGAAGGACGTGCTCGATATCCTGGACGAAGAGATCGCGTCGACAGAAAAGCGTCTGCGCACCGGCAACGGGACGTTGTCGGACCTGCTGACGCTCGAGCAGCAGCGCGACCAGGTGAACACGCAGTACATTGCCGCGAAAACTGACGTGGCGTCGCAGCAGATTCCCGACGTTCCGAAAATTGATCTGAAGGAGGCGATGGCGAAGATCGACGAGTCGACGCTGGCCCTTCAGGACGAGCTGAATCACAAGCAGAAGTTACAGGCATGGGATGTGTCGTTGATCGGTGGTGTGCAAAAGCCGATTTCGGGCGCACCGTTCAACACGTCGACGGGATATCAACCGTTCGTTTCCGTCACCTTCACCTATAACTTTAACGCGATGTCGTACGGCAGAAAGCTGGATAACGCGACGAATTCGCTGATGACGATGCGGCGACAGCTGAATGACGAGCTTGCACAGAAAGTCGACGGACTGCAAAGAAGCACGGCAGATCTCTTGAGCGTGCAGAACGGGATCCTGCCGCACCTGATCGATGAACAGCGCCGCCTGAGCGAAGAGTACGAGCGGCTGCGCAAGCTGGATTCGCCAGAAGCGCTAAGGATGAAATCGAAGGTGCGCGTCAGCCTCGCCATGGCCGCCATGAAAGTCCATCTGACACGCTTGCAAATCACGCTACTGTCTCAGAACTATGCGCAAGATCAATAAGATTCTGGTTGTCGGGTTGGGTTACGTGGGATGCCCGCTCGCATTCGAACTCTCTAGGCATTTCGATGTGACCGGCTACGATATCGACGGTATCAGGATCGCCGAACTGCTTGTTGGCCGCGACAGGACGGGCGAACTCGCAGAGGCCGATCTTCGCTCTGCGAACTGGCGCCTCGTAAGCGATGCCGGTGAGGCAATGCGTGACACCGACCTCATCGTAGTCACCGTTCCCACACCCGTCACAGACGCAAACGTGCCAGACCTCAGTCCCGTTATCGGCGCAACGAAGACAATTGCGGGGCACCTGAAGGCTGGCACGACCGTTGTCTACGAGAGCACGGTGTATCCCGGTGTGACGGAGGACATCTGCGTACCGCTGCTGGAGCACCGGGACGAACTTACGGGTGAGCGCCGGTTACAGCATGGCGTGGACTTCTGGGTGGCTTACTCGCCGGAACGCATCAATCCCGGCGACAAGGTTCATACGCTCACTTCCACGACGAAGATCGTGTCAGGCGACACACAGGAAACGCTTGAGCTGATCGACGGTATGTATTCGAAGATTACGACGACATACCGCGCAGAAAACATCAAGGTCGCGGAAGCGGCCAAGGTGATCGAGAACACTCAGCGGGACGTCAATATCGCCTTGATGAACGAACTGTCGCAAATCTTTTCGCGGCTCGACATCGACACGCATGACGCAATCAACGCCGCTGCGTCGAAATGGAATTTTCACCGGTACGTACCGGGGTTTGTCGGTGGTCATTGTATTTCCGTCGACCCGTACTATCTGACGCACCGGTCCGCGCAGGTGGGCTACATACCGTCGCTGATCCTTGCGGCACGAGAAGTGAACGATAAGATGCCGGGCCTTCTCGCGGAAAAGACCTTGAAGGCGATGCGTCATCGCGGCCTGCCGCTCGATTCGAGAATCACCGTGCTGGGCATTACGTTCAAGGAGAATGTGTCCGACATTCGCAATTCGAAAGCCGTGGGACTCGTTCGGGAATTCATGAGCTGGGGCATCGACGTGCAGGTAATCGACCCTCTCGCGGACCCGAAAGAGGTGGAGCGGGAATACGGCATCAGGCTTACGAGTTTCGAACGACGCGAACCAGCTCGCGCCGTGGTGCTGGCCGTCGCTCACACCGAATTCGTGCACGGCGGTTGGAACATGATTCTCCAGCACATTCACCCACGACATGGAGCTGTGGTCACAGACGTGAAGGGCGTACTGGCCCGTGGCAGCGAACCGCACAATGTCACGTTGGTGCGAGCCTGAACTTGCGCGAGAGGTGAATCCGATGAAAAGGCGGCTTTGCGCGATCCTTGCGCTGGTGTGCGTGTCGGCGGCGTCGGCGAGGGGGATCGAGTGGGCAGGCACCGAATGGCGCGTCCGGACGGGGGCGGGCAAACCATGCGCTTCGGACCGATGGAATGCAGATGGCGCATGGGTCGATGCGGATGGATGGTTGCATCTGAAGATCGCGCGCTTGCCGGACGGCCGGTTTGCATGCGTCGAACTCGAGTCGACAAGACGATTCGGTTTTGGCCGGTACGCATTCGATGTTCGCGGCCCTATCGGCAGCGTCGATCCGGACGTCGTGTTCGGCGTGTTTATGTATCCGCCCGCGGATGTCGGTCCGGATGGTACCAACGAGATTGACATCGAAATCGCGCGTTGGGGCGAAGCGAATGCGCCGCAGGTCAACTACACGGTGTGGAATCGCAGTGGTATCGGCAAGCGTCATGCTGCGCTGAGCGTGCAGGAAAATATCACGCACTCGATGTTCGCCTTTAACTGGCAACGTGATTCAGTGAGCTGGGAGTCGCCTTTGCAGCAAGGTCGTGAAGTGAGCTTTCGAGGCAATATTGCCGATCGGCCACAGACGCTGGTCATCAATCTGTGGCTATTCAGACGGCCGTACCCACGAAGTCAGCAGGAAATCGAGTTCATGATCAAGTCTTTGAGGCCACTGTGACCGATACATTTGTTCAGTTGATTTTTGCGTTACCGCTGATGGTGATGGTGCTGAACTTCGGCGTGACGCTGATGTTGCGGTTCGGCGCGAAATCAACGTTTCTGGAAAAAAACTACGCTTTGCAGCCGCGGGTGAGCGTGCTTCTTCCTTGCTTCAACGAAGGAGAGCATGTGTTCCGGACGATAGAAAGCATTCTTGCCAGCGATTATCCGATGGAGAAGGTTGATGTCATCGCCGTCGACGACTGTTCTGCCGATGACACGTTCGAATGGATCGAACGCGCCGCGCGGCGCTGGAAGAACGTAAGGGCGTTCCGTAACCCGGTCAATTCTGGCAAGCACCAGACGCTCTCGCATGCCCTGTCGCATTCGTCGGGCGAGATATTGATCTGCATCGACTCCGATTGCATTTTCGACAGGCGCGCCATCGCAGAACTGACAGCTTGCTTCTTGGATGAGACGATCGGTGCAGTGGGAGGCCGGGTCGGTATCAGTAACGCGCGTGAGAACGTCTTGACTCAATGTCAGACGGTCGTTTACTACTACAGCTTCCAGATCATGAAGATGTTGCAGAACTGGACGCGAAACGTGATCTGTATCTCGGGGTGCCTGTTCGCGGTACGGCGCGAACATTTCGAGGCCATCGAGGAGCAGGTGAAGCGCCGGAACTGGTTTGGTGTCGGTGTGCGCGACGGCGAGGATCGCTACATGACGCATCTGCTGTTGCTGAAAGGCCTGAAGACCTATATCAACATCAACGCGCAATGCTGGACGGCGGCGCCGAACAACTTCAGGCAACTATTCATGCAGCAGTTGCGCTGGCGGCGCAGCGGACTGCGCGACCTGTTCTGGACAGTGCGGAAGTTCTGGACAAACCTCGAAGTGCTGCATCCATTGACAGTTGTGAATCTCCTGATCCCGGGCGCGCTGCAAGTGCTTTGGCCCGCGATGTGCATTTACGGTCTGGCGTCGGGTTGGCTTGCGGAAAACCTTCTGCGCGACATGCAACTTTATTTCGGATTGTGGGTTTTAATCGGTTTGCTCTACAACCTGTACGTCCGGTGGCATAACCCTGAACAGAAAGTGAATCCATTGATCATCGGTGCACTTGGGATGTGGTTTATCGCGGACTCTTTTCTGATTACCCTCGTTGCGCTCTGTACGTTCGACGTCGGGGAGTGGGGTACGCGGGGTACATCGTCCAAAAAGACTTGAGCAGCACAAGGAATATTGTGCGGCTCGTTACCAGACGGCCGACGTCGCACATGCGGGGGGGGCTGGTCGCGGGTGCTGTTCACTCGACCAGCAGGAGCTTTTCCGTCGGTCAGAGTACACAGCAGGGTGAGAAGTTTGCGATACAGCAGAGCGAATCCTTCTCCGTGGAACGTTTCCGCCACCGTGCGAGCCTAGCTGCCATCAAGGCGCTTGCGATGCTATCACTGGGTCACCATCCGTCGATGGCCAGATGGAGCATACCGTCGCGTCGGATTCCAATGGGACACGAAATGTCCAAGTTGCGTCGTACGATGCGCTGCGTTCGTGTCGTCTTTCTCTTGAAGTGGCTCGGGCGCCGCCCGATCACCACGGCGAGGCATATTCAATGCGAATCGCATAATTTGCCGCCTCTGGATTGCAGCCGGCGTCTGGGTAAGGCCACGCATTTGGACGCGAACGCACAGATTACTAAAGATCCGCTTAAGTCTGTCGATAACACCTATGTAATGGCGTCAGGCAAATATGGGAATTGCTGCCTTCCGCGTTGACGCTGATCAATCCGCGTATTCAACTATCTATGACCACTCACACCGCACTTGAGCCGGTGCCATCGTTCTCTTGCCGGGAAGCACGCTTCAAGCTGGATGACGATCTCATTCTGCCAGCTAACACACGTCTCGAATTCGAGGAGAGCCTCGCAAAAATACGCTTTCACCGAACGATCTATTTGGACTGGGGATTCGGCGCGGTCGATCCGATGGGGCGCTCAACGATTTTGAATTTCTACGGCCCGCCCGGCACCGGTAAAACCATGGCGGCCGATGCGCTCGCTGGTGTGCTCAACCTGCCGATCATCGAGATCAGCATCGCTGAGCTGGAAAGCAAGTTCATGGGTGAAACGGCGCGCAACATCCAGGCGGCCTTCGCAAGCGCGTATGAGGCGGGCGCGCTGCTCTTTTTCGACGAAGCCGACACGCTACTCGGCAAGCGTCTGTCGTCGGTCACGCAAGGCATCGACAACGAAGTGAACTCGATGCGCTCCACGCTTCTCATCGAACTCGAGCGCTTCGAAGGTGTCGTCGTCTTCGCGACCAATTTTGCGCGCAACTACGACGAGGCGTTTCTCGGCCGGATCACTCACCACGTTTCGTTCCAGCTCCCGGATATCGATGGGCGCCGGCAGCTGTGGGCGCGCATGCTCGTATCCGGCATCCCGCTCGGCGAAGCGCGCGATGCAATCATCGAAGAAGCCACCACGCTGTCCGATGGTTTCTCCGGTCGCGATATTCGCAACGCGATGCGGCTTGCTTTACCAAAGGCGATTCTCGCCGCGCAGCACACGCGTCACGCTGCGCAACTCACGTCGACTCACATCGCTTCAGCCATAGCGCAGATCCTCAATGCTCGCGCGAATGTCGCGTCAGGCGGCCATACGCTCGCGGCATCCACGCAGGCGGCGACCCGGCTGCTCGGCCTGAATTCATAGATCAAATACATCATTCATCGGGGTAGCCATGGGCTTGTTTTCCATCGTAGGTTCCGCGTTTCGGGCAGCAAAGGATTTCGTCGTCAACGAGGTGATCAACCCGGTCATTCGCAAGGCGAAGGAAGTGACCGGCAAGGTTGTTATATTCCTCGCCGACGAGGCCGAGCACGCCGTCGCCGAGATCAAGAAAGTCTGGACCGTGGTCAAGCCATGGCTCGTGAAGGCGCGTGATGCGGCCGCGGCGGCCGCTCTCACGATACCGCACCCCGAGGTCAGGGCTGCCGCAGCCGCGGTTGCCAAGGTGCTCGATTTCGTGAGCACGATCGACGAGCATCCGCTCGCCAAGCGCATTGCAGCCGCCATTGAATGGGCCATCAAGATGGCGAAGGAAGCACGGCGACACTACCAGACGCAAGAAGAAATCGACGCCGCAGAAGCATATAAGGAAGTGCTGGCGAAGGCTAAGGAGATGGCGCCCGAGGAGTTGCAGCGCGGCGTCAAGATTGCCGAGTTTATCAACAATTCCATTCTGCTCAGAACTCGCATCGACGAACTGCTCAACGACAGTGTGATCGAAGACATAGACCACTACCTGCGCCTGAGAGCGGCGCAGCGCCTGCTCGCGAACGCCGAGAAGAAGATTCGCAAGCTCAGCGACATCGAGAAGATCAGCGACAACGATATGTTCCTTATTCAGGTCAGTACAAACCTGCTGGACGAGAATCCGCAGTTGAGTGATGTCGACGCCGCGCGATTAGAGAAGATCGTGCAGAAACGCTACGGTAAGCCGTTGATCGCGTTCGTGTTCGAGGAAATGGTCGTCGCGTGGGGCAACGACCTCAAAGCCGAGCGTGACCAGCAGACGGGCAAGGAGGGCGCACTGGCAAAGAACAAGGTTCAGATGAAGAAGCTCGAACTCTCCGACAAGATGAATCTTCTGGGCGAAGCCGAGCAGGCCACACTTAAGTCGTTACGTGCCCAGGTCAAGCAGCTTGACGAAGAAATCATCGAGGATAGAAGCCGGAACAGCGAGTTCCAGATTCTCATCCAGGCCGCGGAAGGCTTCCTGCAAATCATCGAAAAGGACGAGGCGAGGCTTGAAGCAGAGGATCTCTCCTGGCTCGCCGAGAGCGCGGTGAGTGTCGGCAAGATCGTGATCGACTGTGTGCAGAGCAAGAAGCGCTTCAGCGATCTGCCTGAAGCGGAACTCTCCTTGATCAACGACTTTTCCAATATCTTCGCGGCGGCGAGCAAAGCACGCGCGGAGCAACTTGTGATGGTGGCCGGCTGATGATTCAAGACATTTTCACATTTCTGCTCCCTCGGGGAGAATTCCTGCAGGTCGTCTTTTCCTCGGTAATGGGGCTTCTGCTCGCCTTCACTATCGTCGGCGTCAGGCTTAGTGCCAATGAGCGTCGATGGGAGACGAACTGGCACCGCCGGACGGACAGTGCGCAGACCGACGTGCTGGCCGCCGAATACGGATCGAGCCACGAATTGAGCGACATCGTCGCGACGCGTTGGGAGAAGCTCGCCGACATCATGCCGGGCATCCTGCTGATCCTCGGCCTGCTCGGCACGTTCCTTGGCCTCGGTATTGCCCTGAACAAGGCGTCGTACATCCTGCAGCACTCGAACGCGGCCAGCGTCTCGATGGACGACACGATGGAAAACCTCAAGGGCATGATGGAGGGCCTCGGAACCAAGTTTAAGACGTCTACGTGGGGGATCATGGCGTTTCTCGCCTTGAAGGCGTGGACTGTCGTCAACGGCTATGAAGACCGGCGTCTGCGCTGGTGCGTCGCGACGCTGAAGACCCACGCTGCCGAGGTCGCCCGTCTGCAAACGGAAGAAAAGGCGCGTGCGGAGGATCGCCTCGTGACTACGCTGGAAACCGTGGGCGAGCGCATCGTCGGCGGCCTGATGCAGATGGATGAGCAACGACGCGCGGAGTCTGCCGAACACGCCGCCCTTCTTCAGCGCTTGAACGAAGCGGCGAGTGCGAGCGTCGCCGGGACCGCCACCACGCATGAAAAACTCGACGCGCAAACTCAGCAGTTCAGCGCAATCGTCGGCGCCGCGATGCAGCGCGTGGCCGCTCACATGCAGCAACACGACGAGCGACGCCAGGCGGAGTTCGCCGAGCACTCGCGGATGCTGATAGGTCTCACCGACGTCTCGCGCGCAGGGGTCGCGGCGACCAAGGCAATCCACGGAAGGCTCGACGCCCAAACGGAGCAAATCAGCGTCGCGACCACGCACGCGGAGCATACGCGCACAGCCATTGAAGACTTCGTCAAGGCGAATATCGAGAATATCGATCGCCTCGGCGAAGCGGGCGAGACGATGTCGACGGCAGCACAGGCAATGTCCGGCAGCGCTGACCAATTGCAGGTCGCTATCGGCGAGCTGCAACAACAGATCGTCTCGGTCCTCGGCGATGTGAAGGAAGGCCTCGCAAACAGCATCGCGTCGATGAACGGCAGCTTCCACAGCAATCTCAACGACATGAGCACGAAGCTGGCGGCGACGACGGACGGCATCCGCGACTCCGTCACCTTGATGTCGACCAACGTGGATAAGACGCTCGACAAGATGGGGGTGCAACTGGAAACGGCAACTGAGGGCATCAGGACGTCGGTCAGCCAATTGTCGAGTTCGGTGAGCCAGACACTCGACAAGGTCAGTGGAACTGTCGAGGGCGCCATCAATGATTCGGCCAAATTGCAGGCCGAAACATCCTTTTCACTGAGCGCGCTGACTGACGCGTTGTCCGAATCCGTGACCGAGTCCACTGAGATGATCAAAAACCTTGCCGAACCGATTCAACTCGGTTTGACCTCGGTGTCCGAAGGCAATGTCAGGATGAGCAAGATATTCGAGGAAATCTCCAGGCGCAGCGCCCCAGCGCAGCGGATCAAGGCGGCTCCCGAGCGTGCCCGGCGCACTACCAAAACCACGACTGAACGCACGCGACGCGCCAGCCTCTCATGAAAGAAAAGCCGAATGAATGGGTGTCGATTGCCGACCTGATGGCAGGCACGATGGCGGTCGTCATGCTGCTACTCGTCGTCGCTGTGCTGCAGAATCAGTATGCAGCGATCAAGCATAAGCAGGAGCTTGCGCAAAGCGCCGTCACGAAGCAGCAGCGTCTTGGGATGATTCTCGCCGACATCAAACGCTCGTTCGATGAGCACGGTGCGTCGAACCTGGTCTCGTTCGACATGCAGGCGAACAAGATGACGCTCAAGGACAACGTCTTCGCGCGGGGCAGCGCCTGCGTCACTGAGCAGGCCCAGGTTGCGTTCGAGAGCGTCGAGCCGGAAATTGTCCGCTATCTGCAGCAGGTGCAAAGCGGGCAGATTGTCGTCGAAGGCTATACCGACAATCTGCCCGTCGAAAAGCCTGTAGTCGATTTCGCCCGCTTCTGCACCGTGTACGACGACAATTACACGCTGTCAGCGGCCCGCGCCCGCGAGGCGCGCAAGTTGTTGACGAACACGCTCGATGCCAATGCTGCAAGACGCGTCGTTGTGGCGGGGTTCGGAGACTCTCGTCCGCTGCCGGGAGTCGATCCGGGCGACTCCAGGAATCGCCGGGTGGAAGTCAGCTTCAGCATGTAACCAGTGTCGGCTCGCCACGCTGCCTGGACCAGAAGTCGATCGACCTGCGTGGCGAATACAAAATCACGGCAACCGTTGCCGATACGGCACAGCTGGAGTGGTGACTAAAGGATTTGGTGAGGACGTTAGTCAAATCCCAAGACTATGCATTCGAAAACGCAACCCAGCGACACCAATGGCCGTGTCAATCGCCCCCTTCCCGCCACGAATCTGATTCCCTTTCGATGACTGAACTCGACCGCAGCAGCGCTGCCGACGGCATCGCCATCGCCTTGCCTTACTTCACGGATCCCGATCCTGCGTTAAGCCGCTCGTCCGGCGGACGTGATCCACTCGGGCTCTTGCCGGTGTGGAGCGCATTCGGACGAAAGCTCGTCCCTCACCTGGCGTCGCCCGTCGGGCAAGTCAACGGTATCAAGGCCGTCGTCCTGATTCAGTGGCTCGCCAATGAGCAAGAGAAATTTCGCCAACTGCTGGCGGGTGACGATGCGCCCCGCAAGTTCTTCCGGCTAATGGAAGGTCTTGTCGAATACTGGCTCTATCACAACAAGCGCCCTTATTGCTTCGGCAACAACACGCTCGCCGCCGAAGGGAAGGATTTTTATGTCACGACCAAGACCGGCAAGACCGTCGCGAACGGCTTGTACCAGTATTACCGTGGCACCAGTCGACGCGCAGGTCTGATCGACGACAACTGGAGAGTCGAACCCGAAGTCTGCAAAGAACTGAATCGTCACTGGACTCCGAAAGCCACAGATGAACTGCTTGGCGCGCTGACAGGCCCTCTTGCGAATGCGAAGACCGCTCTCGAGCCGGATCGCTACCTTAATGGCACAGCGCTCTCGAAGGCGCTCGAGCGGATATTCGACTATGACTGCCTGCTGCCAATACTGCAGGAGTGTCTATTCGGGCAAGACTTCCAGCGAACCCTCGCGCGCGATTTCCTGGCGCTGAGACGAGCAACGAATATGGAGGGCCTGCGCATCGAACAGCGCATTCGCCTTCTTCAGTCAGAGGAATTGGCACACGACATCGACAGCGTGCTCCGCTGCGAGCCGTTCCTATTAGTAATGCAGGACGTTTTCGACTTTCTGCGCGGATCGCCCGGCAAGAAACTTGAGCAACTCGCACGCGAACTCGAAGAGGTGTTCTCTCAGATGCGCGAGCGTGCTGCGGCCTTCCAGCGACTCGGAAGTGAGCTCGAAACACCTCGGATGAAGCAGATGCAGATGCTGGCCGACATCCTCGCAGCCAGCGTTCCCGCCGCGAATTCCGCGGCGCGCCGCGTGTGTCTGATCGCGTTCACGCGCGAGCTAGTGGACTATCACAAGCGGTGTATGACCGAACGCGGGCGCGATCCCCTGGTGCTGATCGAAGGCGACGTTATCGTGCTGCCGGTCGCAGGCGACCGCGATCGGCAGGACGCGAAAAAGCGGCTTGTCGACGGCTTTCCGTGGATGAACGACTACTACCTCAACACCGCATCGAATATTTATGCGCAAGTTTTTGGAGAGCCGGTATGAGCGGGGCGCCAGCCAAGATCGATCACGTGATGCGCGGCACGCTCGAACATATCCGCGACCGCTTCTCGACGGACCATCCACGCTACGTTCTCTTCACGACATTTAACTTCGTGTCGCAGTTCTTCGAGGCAAATGTGTTGCCGCTGCTGGTAGGAGATACCGTCGATGAACTGAAAGGGACATCGGAAACGCGTTACGTAATCAACGAAGATCTGAGTGTCATCAAGTGTCTGGTTGCCTGCGATCGTTCGACGTGCCCTGAGCCGAAAGGCGATATGCGCTACGGTCTGCTGCCGGTCGGGCTCCCCGTAGGCCGCTTCCATCCCAAGCTGATGCTGATGGCCGGCACGCTGAAGCAAACGCAAGAAAAGGGTTTGTGGCTGTCCGTTGGCAGCGGCAATCTCACACTGTCCGGCTGGGCGGTGAATCGCGAGGTCGTCGGCATGACCGCCGTGGCACGCCAGCACGCCGACGAGTTGCGCCCTTTGCTCGCATGGCTCGCCAGCCAGGCGGAGCGCCACTTCGCATCTACGGGCGGCCAACCGCACGAGGAAGAAGGCGATGTGCGCGCGATCCTCACGGCGTTGCTCGAAGCGCTCTCCGACGCTAGCCAACTCGCGCCGGACTCCTCAAACATGCCGACGTTGCATCTGTCCCTGCCGTTTGAGCGCGATACGCGACATTCATTGCTTAACACGCTAAAAGGATCGCGGCCGTGGCGCTCCGCGACAGTTGTATCTCCATACTGGAGCGGCGTCGAAACGCTCGTTCAAAAGCTCGGAGTCGAGAAATGCCTCTTCGTGCCGTCGCTCAATGCCGACGGCAAGTACAGGTTCCCAGTCGAAACGCTCAGCGCATCGCCTGGTTATCGGCGTGGATTTCGCAAATTCAGCAAGGACGGCGAGCGCTACACGCACGCTAAAGCGCTGATACTCGAAGACGCTAACGAAGCGCGCGTGCTGTGCATTGGCTCTGCGAACTTCACGCAGGCAGCGATGCTTGCGCCTCAAGGCCAGTCGCTCGCGAACGTCGAGGCGATGCTTCGTTATGAACTGAAGAATGCCCCCGATCTCTGGAACCGCCAATTTCAGCTGCTGGACGAAGGCGAACTCGCACCATCCGAGCCGGGACAAGATGAAGACAACGCACCGACTCTTCCGCCTTTCGAGGCCATCGTGCTGTGTGACTGGAGGGCGCGCGTATTTTGCGCTCAGTTGACCATTACCAGCGACCAATCGATTCGCGATATCGTCCTGCGCGCCGATGGTTTCGAGCATCAGTTTGCCGTGATGCCGGCAGGCGAAACGCAGGTGATGCCGCCCCTGCCGTTCAAGGGCGCCCAGCCGGTGCGTTCGTTTTCCGTCGTATACACGTCTGGTAAAGATGACACAGCGACATTTCGAGGTCTCGTCACGCAGGTGAACGCGTTGCCCGACGAACTCGGCTACCAGCCGCGTCCGCGCTTGAAGAAAGTTCTCGAACTCTTACGCAGTCTCAATCCCGATGCCTCAGACAGCAAGATGCGTGAACGTGCTGCGCTTGGCCTTGGCGGTGGCGACGGCGAAGAGGAGCCGGCCGAGCCGACGTTCGATTTCTTCGGGCTGTTCCAAGGCACGTGGAAGTTGCTTGAGTACTACCAGAAGCCGGGCAGCGCGGGTAAAAAGCGCGATCCTTATGACAAGCAGGCGCCATATGGTGCGACGAATCTGTACCGCGCAATAACGCTACAACCTGCCACGACCCCCGAGGAAAAGATCGGCCGGTATATCCAACTGACGGAAATGCGTGACGTCGTGGATCGACTGGATGCGGCCGGACAGTACGTGTCGAGCCCGTCGTTACGGAAAGATATCGACGAGAAGATCGACGAACTTCACGAAGACATGGTGTCACTGCTCGGCAACTCACCATCGTTCACCTCGATGTTCGGGACGGCGACGCCTGAGCGGATCAAAGACTTCCTCGGCTGGTTCCACCGCGAGATCAGCAAGGAGATCAGTCAGGAAATCGGAGTAGCGCATGCCGAATAACAAAAACCTCATCCCCGCACGATTAACTGCGGGAATGGTGCGGTCGTACATCGACTTCGACGGACACGATGCGGCAGGCCCGGAGACGGCCAGTCTGCAGGCCAGGCTGCAAAGCCAAGGTGTCGCTGGACTCTGGCATCTTCTCGAGCACAAGGGCTTCGCCTATCTATCCGACGAAGTCGGCATGGGAAAGACGCGCCAGGCGATGGGCATAATCGCGACGCAATTCCTGCGCAAGCCGGATTCGCGGGTGGTAATCGTCTGTTCGAGCGCTACGCTGCAGCGCCAGTGGCAAAGCGAATGGTCGGAGTTCCTGCGCACCTGTTACAAGCTGCTGGATGATCGGCTCCTTAGTTCCGCCGACGCCAGCCAGCTCGAGGAATTGCACTTCCACCACAACTTGCGCGATTTCATCAAAGCGATGCGGCTCGGTGATGCACGGATTCACTTGCTGCGGTATTCGTCTTTCAGCCGGCCGCTTACGCTCAAAGGCGCGGATCCCGAATCGATGTTGGCGGACTATGCGGCGCTCGTCGGGGTGGCGGACCCAGGGGAGCTGGATGAGGACGAAAAGGCAATCGCTGAAAGTTTCTCCGAGCGCTCGGATACGTGGAAGGAGGACGCGACACACGCGCTCGCCGCGGCTTACTGTCGACGCATTGGAGCGTTGCTGACCAACGGCACGACAATCGACGAAAACTGCGAACCGAGGCCAAACCAGCCGCTTGACCTCGTGATTTTCGACGAAGCACAATACCTGCGTCACACAGGTAATTATCAAAATCAGCACATCGCCCAGATCTTTCGGCGCCATGTCGACCGCTGGCTCTTCATGAGCGCCACGCCATTGCACTCCAGCACGCGCGATATCAGGAGCCTCGACACCTATTTATGCCGCAAGGTGCCTGTCGCTGAAGCCGGCGGTAGCGAGGGCGCCGTGCAAATCCCCCGCGACTGCGGAGATTGCGAACATCAGGCCAGATGCAGTCGCGTCACCTGGCAACTCGATTCGCAGCCTGGCACCAAGCCCGACGTGGTGGAACTGCTCCGCCAGATGATGGTGCGCCGCACGCGCACCTATGCTGATAGACAGGACAATCGTTACGGCAAAATCCAGTACCGGAAATACGAGCGCGTGCGGTATTCAGGCGCCGACGATCCGTTCCTTTCGCTGACCATGGCACTCGTCCAAAAGCATCTGGTCGGCGCGCTTGCGGGCAAGCAGAACAGGTTCCGGCAGGGCGAGTGTGCGTCGTTCGAGTCGCTCTCGACGTCCGTTGGGCGGATCATCGGACGCAGGAGGGCTGCCGTGGCCGCCCCTGAGGTTCCACGTGAGTATGAGGCGGCTCGCGACGGCAAGCAGGGCAAACAGAACGACGAGCCGAATGCGGCGCTGGACCGGACCGTCATCGACGATCTGAACCACAGTTTTGTGAAAGCGATGACGCCCCAGAACCGCGCGCAACTGCTCGCATCTCAGTCTGTCGCGTTGCCTCACGCCAAGCTGAACCGAACTGCCGACGAACTCTTCGAGCACAGTCTGAAAGACGGTGGCAACGACAAGACGCTGGTGTTCGTCCGTCGTATCGACACAGTCGAGGAGATTCGCGATCTGCTGAACGTGCGGTTCCAGCAGCAGGTCGATCAGCGGATTGCCGTGTGGCGAGCTTTGCTCATCAAACCGGATTTCGAGCAGCGGGGCAAGTCATTGTGGGATTCGAGTGCGTCCTGGTGGAACCGGGTGGATGACTCAGGCGAGGTGCTTGACGAGGACAGCATCGACATCCCCACTCAGTCGCTCGACGGTGACGAGGAAGACGATTTCGGCGTGTCAGGCGCAACCGTGCGCGGCAGCCAGTTTCGCGATGCGGTCAGCCTGCCTTACTTCGAAGCGTTGAAACGGGCCTCGGGTATCAAGGAGCACCACGGGAAGCTGGTGTCATTCGGGTCGCGGCTTCTGAGCGCGAAGGATCCATCGCAGAAGCCCCTGCGCGGATTTCTGTTGAAACGCCCCGAAGACAGCAATGACAAATCAGGTCAAGCGCACGAAGCAATCTGGGTAAAGAACGGTGAACGCTGGCTGCGTTTCCTGGCGGCGATTCTGGGCGTAGAACGCGTGACCCAACTTCGCGACGACAACACGCACGCGTGGCTTTTCGCAAACACTACGCATTCGTCGCCCGATGCGTGGAAGCTCGCCGCCTTGCAACTGTGCGTACTGCAGTCGATGCGGCAGACCGACTTCATTGTCGATCTCTACATCCTCAACACGCACGTCTCGAACACACCTGACGGTGCAACCGAACTGCCCGACAAGCTGCTGTGGATGCTCGAGAGCGCCCAGACGCCGGTATTGGATGGGCTGGCGACGTATATCGCCAACTGGAAGGAGAAGTTCCGGCGCTGGATCGAACATTTCGACCTGATCGTCGATAAATGTTTGCGCAGCGGAACGGCGGTTGGCTGGGAGCAAATTTGCCGCGAACGCGTTCACATGGCGTTTCGCCTGATGTCGCCGGTGATCGGACGATCGAGCCGGCTGGAGAACCAGAACGCCGTTACGCAATTCAAGTTTCCGACCCACCCGAATGTGCTTGTCTGCACGGACGTGCTCAAGGAAGGCGTCGACATGCACCTCTTCTGCGACAACATCGTGCATTACGGTGTCGCGTGGACGTCGGGCGACCTTGAGCAGCGTATCGGACGGATCGACCGCCTCGGGAGCCTGATCGGGCGACGGATCGAACACTACGCGAGCGCGCAACCGGGCACAACTGAAGGGCTGCCGCGCCTCGGTGTGGCATTCCCGTATCTCGACGGTACGCTTGACCGCTATCAGGTAGACCGCGTGATCAGGGGGAAGATCGCCAGCGACCTGCGGATGGACCTTGGCAAACGTAAGGAAGAAATCGGCGAACTCGATGTCAACTCGCTCGGCGCCGATGATTCGATACTCGTCACAGCCGCAACGGGCGCGAAGAGTGGCGATGCGGTGTTCTATCCTGACAGCGCGAAGTTTGTGCAGGACGGGGACGTAGCGGTGCCGATCGCCTTGGCGCGCGGGATTCGGCACAAGCACGTGGGCGAGAACGTGCGGCCCACGCAACTCGCCGACGAAACTTTGCTGGAATCGACCGTGTACCTGCCTGCGTTCGATAGCACGCGTGTGCGACGCGTGGTCACGAGCGGATCGAATGTCCTGCGGCTCTCGAGAGCGTCCGCGAAGGATCCGCAGATCCGGTGCACGGAAGAGGTTCTGGTTCCGTTCGCTGCCGATCTGGCCGGCTCTCCGGCCACGGCGCTTCGCGACGGCGGTCCATGGGGCGTGCGTCACGTACCCGACAGCCGGTTCGCATTCGATCGTTCGCGCAACACGGTTGGTTGCGAGGTAGACGTGTCGTTCGCCTTCACCGCTGCTGGGAGCGTGGCCGGCAAGGTGCTGCTTGAGTCGATCGGCGGCGAGTTCTGGTTGCTGCGTGCGGCCGTATGCGCAACCGACGCGGTGCGCGAGATCCAGGATGGGAAAAACGTGCCGCGATGGCTTGCAGGGCAAAACCGCGAGCGGCGATGGGGTTATCTGATGGAGGACGCGGGCATCGTCTGGTTCGCGGCCATGGTGCGCGAGGCCGGCGGCGCCGAGTGGCGCCTGCTCGCGCAACTCGCTGGACACGCTGGACGGGTGGCACTTTTTTACCGAAGTATGGTTACAAACGCGGCCGAGCATGTGGAGGCTACGTATCGGTCGCGGTGTGCTTTTCCCTCTGTCGATACGTTGAGCGCGGCCTATTCTGGCGGTGGTGACATTCATGTTTCGCGGCTACTCAACAACACTAAAGACGGTGACATCTCGAATATGAAACACGAAGATCTGATGGTTTGTGGACAGGTGCTTGCCGGGATTCGGGCATGGTTTTCGGAAGCTTTCGACGCGGTTCTGGACGCG
The DNA here is from genome assembly GCF_001544455.2 of Caballeronia sordidicola. GTDB lineage: Bacteria > Pseudomonadota > Gammaproteobacteria > Burkholderiales > Burkholderiaceae > Caballeronia > Caballeronia sordidicola. The sequence continues at coordinate 310,463 of NZ_FCOC02000002.1, read as the reverse complement.
TTGTATGAGGGGGGCGGGGACTCTGCGGAGCGCCGATTGACCGTGACACCCCTTGAGTTTCTGGAAGGCGGTGTCCTGCGTTTGAGCACCGATGGAGCCGAGCATTTTCGCTTGCAGGCTTATTTGGACCTTAACGATGCAATGTCGGGTGGCAGCGTGTTTGCAGGACCCAAAATGCTGTGGGAACTAGCTGCAAGTCCAATTTCGAAAGGCCAAAGACCGGTTTTACCGTTATCGCAACTTCATGAATTTCCTCACGTCTCGATGGACGCATGGGAAGGAGAGCCCTCCGACGGGTGCCGTGCTTTCACCTGGAAAGGCGATAAGTACCGCTTCCTGGCGGTGTATCACGCACCGGGCTCGTGGGACAGCGCTCGGACTGAACTGCTGGAGGCGTGGCAAACCGTTCGGATGAAGATGCAGGCGCTAGCCAACTTCCAGAAGAAGGCCTGTCGTGATGCGTTTGTCGAGGCAGTCGGTGCGGTGAAAGTGGATTTGTGAGGGGACGCGTTTTCAACATCGGGTCGTCGTCAGAAGCAGGGCATAGCGTGCGGCCACGCTGGCGGTACCCGGATTCCTGCGTGCCCCCGCTTTCTTTTCTCGGAATAGGACTGGCTCTCTTACTCGAATGTGAGGTCTGTCTATCGATCAATACCGAGGCCGTCCGGAATGGGCCGGCGGTGCTGACTATTGAGTTAGACCTGGCGGCCCCGTCATGCAGGCCGTGACGCTTACCGCTTCGGTCATCGCTGCCGGAACGGGTGGCTGACGGGTTGAGCATACTCACTGTTTGACTCAGCGTGAGTTGGAATTTTCTAACGATTCAGGGGCGAGATTTCGCTGCTTCCAACTTAACAGCGCGGCTCTGACTAAACCGTTGCGATATCCTTTGTCACGGAGTACTGTGGACTGGTGCCAGCGACGTGCGGTGCAAAACCTCGCTGTCTGTCAAGCCAAAACGGTCGGGAGTTCGATCGCACTTTCAAGTGAACCCTCACGAAGCCGTTCTCTGGGGGCATCTCTGGAATTTCTGGCGAGCGTGATGCCCGTCCCGTTTGCCTCAGCGAGATTGTTCGATCCTCCTCCTCTCCACCAAGGAATTCATAAGTGTTCAAACGCCTTCAAGCAAAAGCCGTATTTTTGCAGCAAGGATAGTCTTGACTCACGAAGTGCAACGATATCCTTTCCAACGAAGCCGACCTAGGGTCGGCTTCGTTGTTTCTGGACGTCGGCCGTAGCGGTCTGTTTGTCCCGACCAAGCGAATAGGTGCCGCTAAAAAAGCATCGGCCTTCTTTGCACGGGAACTGAAATGAGTCACCGGGTAGTTGCCGCTTCCAACGGGAGACCTTATCGGTCAATTACATCTGCCCAGTTCTGGCCAGCGTAGAAAACGCACGCGGCGCTGTTGAACAACGCAACGGACTCCTGAAACGCAGATTAAAGTCGCGCGCTCCAACACTAAACAATGTTGCGATAAATACCCGCGGCACGGTAACTGCTCTCATCATGCTCAAGCAGGCGATTGACCGTCTGTGGCTGAATTCCATTCCAATCAAGGAGGGACGGATCATGAACAAGGCAATGAGTACGCTAATCGCGGCCGTCGCCGCCCTTGCGCTGTCGGGAAGTGTTTATGCACAGGCGGGCGGCGGATCAGGTGGCGGCACATCGGGCAGCACGGCCAGCCCGGCAAATCAGACGAATAGCGCAACAGGCGGGTACGGCACACCGGGCGCGACTAACTCGGACAGCGGCATGGGCAACCGGTCGCCGAATTCAGGTTTGCCGAGTAGCACGAACAGCAACACGACCTCTGGCTCCAGCGCGCCGCCCAAGAGCAACAATACTTTGGCGACGCCGAGCGTAGTATCGCCGGCCGCTGGCCAGTAATAGTTGCAAAGTTGACCCCCAGCCGTGAATAGGGGTAAGCGCAGGTCGAGAGCGGCATGCGCTTACCTTGCATAGGCTGTGGTAATTGCTACAAGTGCGCAACTTTACGGCTGGTTTGCCTAAAGTCTTTACATCTCAATTATTGAGAAGTCGAGTCAGCGTTTTACCTTGAAACGCTGAAACGGCCATTAATCCCATTAATGAATTGCAACAACCGTTGAAAGCGATGGCTCCGCGATCATCGTATCGAATCTTCGATCCAATCAAAACCTTCCCTCAAGCCCCCGCCCCTTTCTTCCGAGTCACGATTGCGGTCTCGGACAAATCAATCTCGCGCATCAGCTTGTTAAGCGTTTCATCGTTGATGGCCTGACGCGTGCGCAATTTTAGAAGCTCTGCTCGCTCCGCACGCAACGCAGCCATTTTCAGCTTCGTTTCCACCATCTCGCTTTGTCGAGCGGCACGGCGGGACTCTTCTTCATCGCCGAGCCCTTCAAGACGCCGCCGATACAAACTCATCACGCGCGCCGTCGAATCCGCGCAGTGTGCCGCGCCGGTTTCATCCATTTGGCCAGTCAGATTTTCCTGCGCTGCGTCGATTGCGCGGATCGCTGCCTGCGCCGCGTGGCGACGCGCGATGCGCTCCTCGGCTGCGTGCGGATCGCCGCGGCGCTTGAGTCCATTGATCAACAACGGCAAGCCGATCACGCCGATCAGCAGCGACATCAAGATCGTGCCCGATGCAATGAAAATGGCAAGATCGCGTCCCGGCAACGCCGTCCCGTTTGGCAGAACCTCGGGCAAGGACAAGACGCCCGCGAGCGTGACCGCGCCCCGCACGCCGCCAATTGTCGTCATGGCAAGCGTGCGCGCGCCCGGCACCGCGTTCGCTACGCCGTGCTTCGCGGCGCCGCGGCTCGCGACCCAGCGCAGCACCCAGACCCACGCGAAGCGCAACCCGTAAAGCGCGATGACCACTGCTGCCACATACCCCAGCAGCAAGCCGACTTGATAGAGACCATCGTGATGCGCCTCGATCAACGCGCGTCCAATGATGTGCGGAAACTGCAGGCCAAGCAGAATGAACACCATGCCGTTGAAAACAAATTCGATCATCGTCCAGGTGCTCGTCATGCGAATGCGCGACGCCGTCGGGACGATTTCACGCAGGCTCTGGAAGTTCATCATCATGCCGGCTGACACTGCCGCGAGAATGCCCGAGCAGCCAAGTTTTTCCGCGATCAGATAGGCCGCAAACGGAATGAGCAACGTAAGGATGACGCCGGCGGCAGGGTCATCGTCTTCGGACATCTTCACGATCCGCCGTGGAATAGTGGTCGCGAGCCAACTGATCGCCGCGCCGATCACAAGGCCGCCGACAGCGATCACTACGAAACTGATCGATGCCGCCCGCAACGAGAACACGCCCGTCAGCGCGGCCGCGATGGCGAACTTCAGCGCGACGAGACCGGACGCGTCGTTCATCAGCGCCTCCCCTTCGAGAATGTGCATCAGGTTCGCCGGAATGCGTCCTTTGCCCGCTATGCCGCTGAGCGCGACTGCGTCTGTCGGAGACAACACTGCCGCGAGCGCGAACGCAACGGGCAAAGGCATGACAGGAATCATCACGTGGAGAAACCAGCCGAGCGCTCCCACCGTCATGAACACAAGGCCGAGCGCGAGCAGCAGGATCGCGCGTCGTTGCATGAAGAACTCGCGCTTCGGGATACGCCAGCCATCGGCGAACAAAAGCGGCGGGATGAAGAGCATCATGAAAAGCTCGGGATCGAACGTGACGTGCAAGCTGAAACCCGGCCACGCGAGGCATGCGCCAATTGCGATCTGGATCAGCGGCAAGGGCAATGTGAACGGCAGCTTGCTCGCAAGCGCGCTCGTGATGTAGCCGGACAACGCCACAGCCAGCATCAGGATGAGAACGGTGAAAACGATATCCATAGGTTCAGAGCAGTAGGCGCGCGGGTACTTCATCCCGACACGCTCTTGTGATAACAAAGGACCAAAGTTTATCTTGGACGTGTTTCTTGGGTCTGAACCAGGCTGAGACCGCAAAAACTGAAATGTGCACTGCGGTGGTGCGGATCGCACGCCGTTCCGTGTAGCAGGCGTCTCGCCTCGGTGCACATCGCCGTGAAAGATCGGCAAACCTGTGAGGGCGCGTGAGCACGGAGCTTGCTTTATCGAAAGAGACGGGACACGTAGATTCCCCGCTTAAAGATAATCGAGGGCAGTGTATGAAATCAGGATTCAAGGCGCGAGCGGAGCGAGTGGGAACGCAATCGATTGCGGTAATAAAAAAGGACGGACTGCGAGAGGATGGAATGCGCGAACGGAAAACGCAGACGTGCATCCGCGCGGGGACGGCAAGATGGCAATAGCGAATCCGGAAAAGATCAAGCCAGTATCGCCACGCAATTTTGAATTGAGCGTGACGTCGGGATTCGACCGCTATTCGGTCGAGCATGCGAATTTGACGCTGTCGAGCGTGTTTCAGCCGGTGTTCAGCCTTTCACACATGCGGGCAGTCGGCTACGAAGGGTTGTTGCGCGCACATGATGCGCTTGACCGCGTGGTGTCGCCGCTCGATGTGTTCGGCCAGGCCGCGCGCGTGGGCGAGGCAATGCAGCTCGATCGTCTGGCTCAGGCGCTGCATCTCGAGAATTTCAACGTGCTGGGCGCGCAGAATGAATGGCTTTTCCTGAACGTACATCCGGGCGCGTTGACCGAGCCGTATCACATGGCAGCGCTGTTGGCGAACCTCAAGCGGCTGAATATTGAGCCGCGGCGCGTGGTGCTCGAAGTGCTGGAGGATCGGGCGGACGACATCGAGAAACTCGCCGAAGCCGTGCAGCATTTTCGCGATCACGGCTTTCTGATCGCGCTCGATGACTTTGGCGCGGGGCATTCGAACATTGAACGGATCTGGCAACTGGATCCGGACATCGTCAAGCTGGATCGGGTGATGTTGTCGCATGCCGCGCAGTCGGCGCATACGCTACATGGAGCGAGCCATGCGAAGTATCGCCGGAATATGGAGGCCATCCTGTGCGGCGTAGTTTCGCTGCTGCACGAGGCGGGGAAGCTGGTGTTGATCGAAGGCGTGGAAACCGAGCACGAGGCGCAACTGGCGCTCGCAAGCGGCGCGGACTTCGTGCAGGGTTTTTTCTTCGGCCGGCCCAATCCGGGTCTCGCCGATGCGCCTCAGGCGCACACGTTGATGAGCGAACTGACTGAGCGGTTTCGCCTGCAGACCGAGGCGAAGGAGCGGCGCGTTGCGACCCGCCTGCAACCTTACGTGCGCGCTTTCGAACGCGCGGCCGAGCGTCTGGCCGCGGGGGAGCCGCTGGAGGAAGTCTGCTGGAATTTCCTCGCGCTCGATAACGCCGCACGATGTTTTCTGCTTGATGCCAATGGGCGGCAAGCAGGCCGGAACGTGGTGCTCCGGGCGGATCGGGCGGCACACGAGGCGCGACTGCTGCCGTTGATCGACGCACAGGGCGCGAACTGGCTGCGGCGGCCTTATTTCCGGGAAGCGCTTGGCGCGCCGGATCGCGTACATGTGACGAAGCCTTATTTATCGATCAATGAGGCGCTGCCTTGCGTGACGCTGTCGGTGGAGACGCGCATGGGCGGGCAACGGGTCGTGCTTTGCGGGGATATCGACTGGGAGCCAGTGGAGGACGAGTAAGTCGAGCCTTTACGAAACAGCCCGTGGGTGCGATCAGATCGCAATCGGATCGCCCGCACGGGCTGTTTGATTTTCGGCTCACGCCTGTTTCACTTCGCCACCACAACCGGAATTCCCCTTAGTGCGCCAGCGCCCTTGACTTCATCCAGCGATGCCTTCACGTGGCGTCCCGTCTGTACCGTAATTCCCAGCTTCGTTGCCAAGTCGCGTTCGCGGCGCTTCACCATCGACAGATTCGCGAGTTTCACATGCCCGTATCCCCGAACGCGTTCGTGCAGCAGCGCGAGCGTTTCGACATCCCTGGCGTCCTCCGGCGTCAGCACCTTTAGCGCGCGTTGAATGGTGATTTCATAGTCGCCCGGAAGCTCGCGCTCCATCTTGCGTTCCAGCGACCGGCCGAACGGATCGAAAGCCGTACCCCGCAAGCCACGCACCTTCGACATCACACCGAGCATTGGCCACAACCACTGCCCGAACGTCATCTTGCGCGGCGCACCGCCATTTTTCGCCTTCGATAAAACCGGCGGCGCCATATTGAATTTCACCGCAAAGTCCTTCCCCGCGGTTCCTTCGAACTGCGCTTCCAATGCCGCGCGGAACGCCGGGTCGGTATGAAGCCGCGCGACTTCGTATTCGTCTTTCACGGCGAGCAACTTATAAAACGTCGTGGCGACGGCGCGCGTCACGGCATCGTTTCCCGAGGAGGCAGTAGCCGAAACCAGCGACCGGTATCGCGTCACATAGTGCGAACCACCGTATGCCAGCAACCGCGCTTCGCGATCCGCGATCAATGCGTCAAGCGGCATTGCATTCATCTCGACACGGGGCGCAATTGCGGTTTTACGCAGTGATTCGAGCGCCTCGATATCCGCTGCGGCCAGGCGCCCGATGTTGAACGCGAGCGTGTTCATGGGCACAGCAACGTCGTTCAGCTCGATAGCGCGCATCAACGCCGCGTGCGACACGGGCACGAGCCCCAACTGCCATGCATAGCCCAGCATCAAGATATTTGCGCCGATGGTGTCGCCAAGAAAACGCGTCGCCAGCGCCTGGGCATCGCACGTGTTCATGCGCTCCGCGCCCGCCGCGTGCTGCATCTTTTCCAGCAAGGATCCGGCGTGAAGATTCGCGTCCGGATTCTGCACAAACGTGGCGTTGGGGATTGCATGCGTGTTCACGACAATGCGTGTGCGGCCATGCCGGACAGTTTGCAAGGCATCGGCGCTTGCACCCACGACCATGTCGCACGCGAGCAGCACGTCGGCTTGCTGGGTATCGATGCGAACCTGGTTCAGCAAGGCATCGGTGGCGGCGAAGCGCACGAATGAAAGCACCGCGCCGCCTTTTTGCGCAAAGCCCATGAAATCGAGCACGGACGCGCTCTTGCCTTCAAGATGCGCCGCCATGCTGATGAGCGCGCCGAGCGTCACCACGCCCGTGCCGCCAACGCCGGTAATCAGGATGTCGTATGGCGCGTTATCGAGTGTGAGCGTGGGTTCCCCCAGCGCATCGACGCGGGCCGCAAGCGCATCGGGATCGAAGCCGCTGCCGGCTGCCTTCTTGAGCTTCGCGCCTTCCAGCGTAACAAAGCTCGGGCAAAACCCGTTCACGCACGAGTAGTCCTTGTTGCACGAGGACTGGTCGATGCGCCGTTTGCGTCCAAGTTCGGTTTCAACCGGTTCCACCGACAAACAATTGCTCTGCACGCCGCAATCGCCGCAGCCTTCGCACACGGCTTCGTTGATGAACAAGCGCTTGTCCGGATCGGGAAGTTCGCCTTTCTTGCGGCGACGCCGCTTTTCCGCCGCGCAAGTCTGGTCGTAGATCAGGACGGTCACGCCAGGGATGTCGCGCAGCCGGCGTTGGACGTCGTCCAGTTCGCCTCTGTGGTGGAACGTCGTGCCCTTTGGAAACTGATCGTGATGACCGTCGTATTTCTCGGGTTCGTCGCTGACCACGACCAGCGTCGCGATGCCCTCCGCTTCGACCTGCCGCGCGATTTGCGGCACGGAAATGCTGCCATCCACGGGCTGGCCGCCGGTCATCGCCACGGCGTCGTTGTACAGGATCTTGTACGTGATATTGGCCTTCGCCGCGACCGCCTGGCGGATAGCCAGGATTCCCGAATGAAAGTACGTGCCGTCGCCGAGATTCTGGAAGACATGCGGCGTCTTCGTGAACATGGAATGCGATGCCCAATCCACGCCTTCGCCGCCCATCTGGATCAGGCCGGTCGTGTCGCGCTCCATCCATGACGCCATGAAGTGGCAACCAATTCCGGCCTGCGCGATCGACCCTTCAGGCACTTTGGTGGATGTATTGTGCGGGCAGCCGGAGCAAAAATACGGCGTGCGTTTGACGGTATCGGCGGCATTGGAGAGGATTTGCGGTGCAACCAGGTCAACGACCCTGTCGCGCCGGTCTAACGCCGGTTTGTGCCGTGCAAGCCACTCGGCGAAAACAGGCAGCACGCGCGACGGGCGCAATTCGCCTAGTGCGCTCAACAACGTGGCGCCATCCTGCGCGTTCTTGCCGATCACAATCGGCCGCGCGCCTTGTGTCCGGTTATACAAATGGTCCTTGATCTGCTGCTCGATCACCGGCCCTTTTTCTTCGATGACCAGCATTTCCGACAAGCCTTCCACAAACGTGTCGAGCCGCGTGGTTTCGAGCGGAAACGACAGACCCACCTTATAGATCCGCACGCCGGCGGCGTCGAGGTCAGCAACGCTCAAGTCGAGACGGCGCAACGTCTCCATCAAGTCAAGATGCGCCTTGCCGCACGTCACAATGCCAACGTTCGCGTGGCGGCTTGGGGCGATCCATTTGTCGATGGAATTGACGCGCGAGAAATAGCGCACCGCGTCGAGCTTCGCGGCGAGACGCGCTTCGATGGTCAGGCTCGGCAAATCGGGCCAGCGATTGTGCAATCCGCCTTCGTGCGCGATGAACCCTTCCGGCGCGGGGAAAATGGTCTGCAGCGCATCGAGGTCGACAGTCGAGCCGGATTCCACCGTCTCCGATATCGCCTTGTACCCCGCCCACGCACCCGAGAAACGCGACAATGCCCAGCCGTAGAGACCGAATTCCAGCATATCGGCGATGTTCGATGGATTTACCACGGGCATGTGCCAGCCGATCATTGCCTGGTCGGACTGATGCGGCATGGACGACGAAACGCAACCGTGATCGTCGCCAGCCACGACCAGCACGCCGCCGTGCGGCGACGAGCCGTATGCGTTGCCGTGCTTGAGCGCATCGCCGGCGCGATCGACGCCCGGGCCCTTGCCATACCACATTGCAAACACGCCATCGACCGTGCGCTCGGAATCGGATTCGACCCGCTGCGTGCCTAGTACAGCCGTGCCGCCGAGTTCCTCATTGATTGCGGGAAGAAAGCGCACGTCGTGTGACGCTAGCAATTTCTTTGCTTTCCACAACTGCTGGTCGACCATGCCGAGCGGAGACCCGCGATAGCCGCTTACAAAACCGGCGGTGTTCAATCCGGCAGCGCGATCGAGTTGCCTTTGCATCAGGACGAGGCGGACCAGCGCCTGCGTTCCGGTGAGGAAAATTCGGCCCTGGCTTGCGTTGAGGTTATCGGTGAGTTGATAGGCGGCAAGCGGCGGATGTTCTGCAAAAGGCACACGCGCGTTCATGAAGTCTCCGGCGTTTTATCGTTGGATTTGAGGGATATCTTCATTCTTCCTCGACATAAACGGAGTTTTTTTGCGTTTATCAAGCCCATGCGCGCTTCAGCGCAATGAAACCGATCTTAATTGCCGCGGATGAGCAGAAAAAGCTGACCGAATGGCTAACGTGTGGTTAACCCGCACGGCAAAGCGTTCGGGAGCGGGTAATCTCAATGCTCTTGCTGCGGGACAATGCGGCGCCACGAAAAGGACCATTCGCTCATGAAGCTCTATTACTGGCCGAAAACACGCGCGTTTCGTGCGCTATGGATGCTTGAGGAGTTAGGCGTGCCTTACGAGTTCGCTTACGTGAACATCCGCGCGGGCGAACAGAACGAGCCGGCGTTCTGTGCAGTGAATCCCATGTCGAAGCTGCCTGCGCTGGACGACAACGGCACTTGCGTCGCGGAGTCGGGCGCGGTGCTCCTCTATCTCGCCGATAAATACCCTCAATCCAACTTGGGCATTGCGTCCGGCGACCCGCTGCGCGGCCGTTTTCTTCAATGGATGTTTTTCACCGGCGCATGCCTCGAACCCGCGATGGCCGAAAAGATGATCGGGGCGCCGGGAAACAGCGTGAGTTTTGGCTGGGGCGATCTCGGCCGCGTGGAGAAGGCAATTGAGTCGGCGCTTGCGCATGGGCCGTGGCTGCTTGGCGAACGGTTCACAGCCGCCGATATCCTCGTTGCAAGCACGCTGCAGATTGCGTACATGGCAAAACTGATAGAGCCGGGCGGCGTGTTGTCCGAGTATGTCGAACGGGCGAGTGCACGCGAGGCGCACGAGCGCGCGGTATCGATTGATAAAGCAGAAGCGCAGAAAGCGGCGGCTGCGTCCAGGAGTTAAGGAAACGTCTTTGGCTTGGGGATTCCTGCGCCGGCTTCAATGTCGGCGACGGCCTGCACGTGCGCGGCGTCTATGGCGTCGGTTGGACTTGATAAACCATTGTCACCGCCGACGGTTTTCCACGACTGCACGGCCTTGTCGAGATGACGGATTTCGTATTCGGCATCCCAGCGCGTTCCCTGCAATTCAATGGGACGAACGTGGATGGAGTAAACGCCATAGAGAAAGAGTTGTTCCGACATGCTGAGTCTCCCTCCAAACGGATCTAAACGGATCTAAACGGATTCAAACGGATTCAAACGGATTCAGGCAGAAAGGGCGGCATGGAAAATCCCGGGCCGCCGCACACGTTCAGAGTTCGATTTCGCCCAAGATCCGATGCGCGAGCGCGCGGGCCTCTTCAAGAGCCTCTTCTTCGGAAAGCGATGTGGCGGCGACATCGTAGGTTTTCGGTTCCGAATCCTCACCGTCCCCGCCGTCGTCCCGCACCAGCGTGACCACGCCCTGGAACTGACCGTCGTCCGTGGGACGAACGCCTATGGTCGCGGTGTAAATGCCTTTCGTGTAGATCGTGTCTTCCATGATGCGCTCCCGGCCGAAGGTTGAAAACGATGCTAGCACGCGTGTTTATCGCGCGTATTACCGTCTCGAGTTCACCAGGCAGGCGCACGTTTCAGGCCAGCAAATCCTCGACCTCTTCCAGTGAAGGCGAATGCGCGCCCGACATCCGGCAGGCTGCGGCGCCAGCGGCCAATGCAAAGCGCAGATGCTCGGGCCAGCCGCCCGGGCGCTTCATCAAGCTGTAAAGCAGGCCGCCGATGGACGCGTCGCCCGCGCCAACCGTATCGGCGACCTGGACTTTCGGCGGCGTTGCATTCCAGCTTTCTTCGCCGGCGTGCAGTGTTGCCTGTGCCGAGCCGCGCGTGACGAGCACGGTGGCTTGCGGATTCATCGCGCGGATTTTTGCGAGCGCGTCGGCTTCGTTTGCAATGTCGGGGAAAAGGCGTTGCAGGTCTTCGTCGGAGACCTTGATCAGGTCGGCGAGCGCCGCCATTTTGCGCAAGGTCGGTTCGTAGCCGTGCTCCATCAGGTTCCGATAGTTCGGGTCAAAGCTGATTTTCACGCCGTGTTCGCGCAGTTGCGCGGCGAGCTGCGCGAGCGTGTCGCCAAGCGGCTGGCGCACGAGGCTGATGCAGCCGAAGTGCGCCCACTTGACTGAGTCCATCCAGCCGGAGGGCAACAGCGCCGGATCGAACGCGAGGTCCGCGCCGTTTTCGCCCATGAAGTAGTAGGTCGGCGGTTGCGTCTTGTGGACGATTGCCAAAAGCGGCGGCCGTTCCACGCGCTGCATGAAGCGCATGTCGAGACCTGCGGCCACGCTCGCGTCCCAGAGTTCATCGGAGAAATTGTCGGTGCCGAGCGATCCGGCCGATGCCGTCGGCAGACCGAGCCGCGCGACGGCGCGTGCCACGTTCCATCCTGCGCCGCCCGGACGCGACAGCCAGTTGGACGGGCCGGTGCGGATCAGGTCGGTGAGAATATCGCCGGCCGAAACGAATTGAGGGAAGGCGGAGGTCGAGGTCGTCGCGTTCATTGTTTGGCCGTCTCTTTTTCGGCGGTGTCGTCAGTCTGGGGCGCAACGGCCGGAGCGAGTGCGTTCAGCACTTCGTAGCACGCGCCCATGGTGTGGTAATCGGTCTTTCCGGCAGGGCTTTTTTCGTCGCCATATTTGCGGTTGTCGCATGTCAGGATGCGGAACCACGCGCCATGTTTGTGATCGACAAAATGCGCCCAGCAATAACGCCAGAGTTCGTCGTAGCAATCCCAGAAGCGTTCCAGGCCCGTGCGCTTGCCGAGCAGCGCGGCTGTGGCAAAGGTTTCGGCTTGCACCCAGAAATATTTATCGTGGTCGCAGATGGAATCGTCGGGGCCGAATCCGTAGTAAAGGCCGCCGTGCTGTTCGTCCCACGCGCGGTTGAAGCCGGCGTCGAACAGTTCTATGGCGCGCGGCGCTAGCCAGGGCAACGCCCTGTGCCGCTCCAGTATCAGCAGCAGTTTCGCCCATTCCGTCTGGTGGCCGGGCTGGAAACCCCACGGGCGGAAAATATTGGAACTGTCGGACTCGTTGTAATGCCAGTCGACAGACCAATCCGCATGAAAGTGTTCCCAGACAAGACCATGGGCGAGACGCGCCTGGCGCAGCGTGATGTTCCCGGCAATCTTCTCCGCGCGATCCAGATAGAGCACGTGGCCGGTCGCCTCGTACGCGGCGAGCAGCGCTTCGGTTGCGTGCATGTTCGCGTTCTGCCCGCGATAAGGCGACAACTGCCAGTCGGGCGTGGCTTCGTCGGCGTAAAGACCGGCTTCGGCGTCCCAGAAATGCTGGTCCATCAACTGGAAGGTTTCATCGATCAAAGGCTTCGCTTCGGCAATACCGGCCATGGCGGCGTGCGCGCAAGCGAGCAGGACAAACGCGTGGCCGTAGCAATGCCGGGTGCCATCGAGTGTGCGTTTAGCGCCGTCGCGCCACTCGATTTCCCAATCGTAGCCCTGGTTCGCCGCGTCCCAATGGGCATTGCGTAAAAACGCGAACGCGTGACGCGCGTTGTCCTGGTGATGCTGGCCGCCGAAATGGCGAAAGGCCATGGCGTGATTGAAGACGAAGCGCGTGCTGCTGACCAGATGGCGCGTGGTGTGGTCGTAGACCGTGCCGTCGTCCTTGAAGAAATGATAGAAACCGCCCGACGGATCGCGGGCCGTGCGCTCATAAAACGCGAGGGTGTGGCGCACGTGATCGAGCAGGAAATCGCGGCTGCGGAAATCCGGTTCGGCCCGGTCCGCCACCTGGAACGCGGTTGAGTTCATACCGATGTCTGTGTCCGTGTTGTCGCCGAGCTCGCGCGGGGAATCAGGCGCACGGGCACAAGCGTGTCGGTGGTGATGTTCGTGTCCGCGTCGCTGTTTTGCGCGGTTTCCAGCAGCAGGTCCACGCCGCGCCGGCCGAGCGCTTCCTTGTCTACCGTGACGGTGGTCAGGGGCGGCGTGCTCTGCGCGGCGGCGGGGATATCGTCGAAACCGACGAACGCGACGTCTTCCGGAACCCGCAGCCCGTGCGCCAGACAGACGCGCATGGCGGCGAGCGCCGCTGCATCGTTATAGGCGAAAACCGCGTCCGGCAGCGGCCTGGATTGCTGGTGAGCTTGCGCGATAAGCCGTTCCATGGCGTCGGCTGCGGCGATATCGGCCTCGATGGCCGGTTGCGTGGTCATCTCCAGCGTGGGATCGAAAAGCATGCCGGCTTCGAAATACGCGAGCCTGTACCCCATCGCCCGTTGCGCAATGCTGTAATGCGCCAGCGATCCGCCAATGAACGCAATGCGTTTTCGGCCCATCGCGAAGAGATGCTGCATCGCGAGCGCCGCGCCGCGCGTGTTGTCCACGTTCACGGAACGAAATCCTGGCGCGTGCAGATCAATCAGCACGACCGGCCGGTTCATGGAACGCAAGTGAGCAAGCAATTCCGGTTCGATAAACCCAGCGACCGCAACAGCGTCAGGCGCATGAAGCCGCATTTGCTGCGCGAGGTCGTGTGTTGGACCGGCGGTCAGGACAGACGGAACCAGCCGCCGCTCACGGCACGCTTCCTCGAAACCGTGCAGGACATGCGAGAAGAAGGGGCTGACCGCGAAGTTATTGTGCTGACGATGCAGCAAGAAGGTCACGCGCCGGATGCGCGTACGAAGCTGGGCGGCGTCATAGCCGAGTTGCCGGGCCGCTTCCACGACGCGTTCGCGCGTTGCCTCCGACAAACCCGGCTGATTTTTCAGCGCCCGCGATACCGTGCCAATCGACACGCTGGCCGCGCGCGCGACATCACGAATGGTTGTACCCATCTGTCTTTCAATCTCCGCATGCGTGTTCTATGGTTTATGAAATCTCACGTGCCGGATGTTTACCGACGAAGTGAGATTCGCATGATCGTGGCGATTGTATAGTAAACCGATGGACGCTTTTCCCGGACAGGTGCTAGAGAAAACCCGTAAACGTTTATTCGATAAGGCTTTCGGTTGTCTTCTTTGTTTAGTAAATGAAATTCAGCGCGCTTCCCGCTGATGTACGGATGCCTTGTTCGACGACCACACGTCAAGCACCAGGTCGTCGTCCGAATAGTGCGATAGCGCCGGGAGCAGAAGTTTTGTGTGCAATTCGGCGTGAACGTGATCGCCGGTATGAGGCCAGCCTTCGATAGGCCGCCTCCAGTGGCACGCAATGACCGTCCCGCCCTCTGCCAGCGATGACGTCACCCGTTGGGCAAGCAGGTTCAACTGATCCAGGGTGAGGTAATACGCCACTTCGCTGATGACGATCAGATCGAATTCGCCGTCTGGCCAGTCGTCGGGCATCGCGCGTTGTTCGACTTCTACGTGACGTAGATGCGCCACCCGGCGGCGCGCGAGATCCACGGCGGCGGGATTCAGATCCGCCGCGAGAAGCGAGTCGCAGCGCGTCGCCAGTTCCGCCGTGAATTCGCCATTTGCGCAGCCCGGTTCATAGGCACGGCGGTAGTGTTCGTCGGGTAAAGCGGCGAGGGTCAATGCCCGCTTGCGGCGTTCGTACCAACGCTCGCGCAGCAGCCACGGGTCGTCGCTGCGTTGATAAAGCCCGGCGAAATATTCGCGAGCGTTCGGCTCAGTGGTCATATCAGGACAACCTCGTAGGGCCGCGTGAGACGTTCCAGTACATGCTCGGGAAGAATCGCGTCGCGGCCCGTGGAGCCATCGGCCTCTATCTGGCTGCGAAACGCCTTCAGCGCGTGAACTTTGCGGGCGAGTGTCGCTTCGTCCAGCACGATACGGCGCGCGCGGCTCCAGGGCACGCGCGAGTCATCGGGCGTGGCCCAATGCCATGTCCACACTGGCACCTCCACGAATGGCAGGTCCAGCGCAGCCGCAACGGCCGTTACCGCGCGACCCACCGATTCATGATCCGGATGGCCGTCATAGCGCCACGTTCCGAACACCACGTCCCCGGGCTCCAGATGCGCCTCCAGCGCTCTCGACAGGTCTGATTCGAAGATTTCGCCGCCGCCATCCGGCAGATGCAGCCGGACCAAAGCGACATGGCGCATGCGCAGGCGTTGCAGGGCGTCGCGCGTTTCCTGCGGCCGCGTGGCGGCGAGGCGCGCGGCCGGCCATTCAGGTGAATCGGGATGGCTCGCCGTGCCGTCCGTGACCGCGATGATCAGCACCTTGCGGCCCAGGTCGGACAGGCGTGCGAGCAACCCGCCCGTGCCAAGGATTTCATCGTCGGGATGCGGGGCCACGATTACAGCGCGCGCGCCAACCGGCACAAGCGTTTCTGGCTCGACTTCGGGCAGGGTCGAAAGCTGGTCCGTGCTTTGCCACGCGGCTTCTGACGTGCCACGTCCCTTGATTGCCCGGTCGTTTTCCTTTTCGTTTGGCACGTGAGTCACTACAGGTTCCATGCGCTGCTTTCCTCTTTGACAATCCGTTCTGCAAGCGCGGCTTCGTCGCGTTCGGCATGACTCTGCCGGATAAAGACGGGTAGATCGGACATCAAGCTGGCGAAATGGCGGTTACGGCAAAGTGGCGCAGCGCCAAGGGCACGTCCCGCACGTTCGATCACTTCGGCCGCTGCCTTTTCCGCCGCCAGCCGCGCGCGAAAAACGCCTGGCATGGCGTCCGCATACGGCTCGCGGTCAATCTGCGCGGCCGTTTCTCGCAGGAGGCTGGCCGTGCCGGAAAGCGCGGTGTCGATGGCGCCGAGATGGGCGAGCTTGTAGGGATCGGCGCGGCGCGTTGCTTCCTGTTTCACGAAGTTGCCGATAGCCGCCGCGGCGCCAAACCAGCACGCTGCAATACCTCCGCCGCCATGCCAGAAACCCGCGCGTTCCAGATACGCGCGCGGCGCGCCGATTCGCGTGGCGCGCGCGTTGTCGAAGTGAACGTCGACGCTAGCGCTTGCGGACATTCCCACCGCCATCCAGCCCTCGTTCGTGACACGGACGTCGGGCTGGCGCAGATCGACGGCGGCGAGGATGGGTTCGTCCCGTTCGTTCCATGCGGTAACCAGCGCGTGGCTCAACGCCGCCGCGCCCGAGCACCACGCTTTGGAGCCGTGAAGCGTGAGGTTTTCCCGCTGCTCATTCGATGCTGCCTTTGCGGCGAGTCGTGCTGCCGGCGGTTCGGCGGCCCAGACGCCCCATGCCTGGCCATTCGCTGGAACAAATCCATCACCAATTTCCGCCATGATCGCGAGCGCGTCAGTGTGACCTTCGAACAGTTTGACCAGCGCGAGGTCGCACGCGGCGACGGCGGCAAGGGCGCGCCAGCGCTCGAGCGTTGCGCCTTGGCCGGGAAGCGGCAGGCGGTCGAGGCCCGCGTCGATCAATGCCTGGAGCGCGTGCGCGGTATCGTCAGGGGAGCCTCGCTTGAAGCGAAGTTCGCGCAAAAACGGATCGAGCGCGGACAAAGTCGCGATGCCGTCAGTCATTCTTTGCATGGTGAATCCTGGGCGCTTCGATGAATAAGATGGGAATCGCTTCGGGCCAATCCCTGGCTGTAACGGTGTGTTGTCAGCAAGTGTGGCAAGCCACATGCCCGGCCACCAGTCCGCCAAACGGCATATGACTTGAACAGGAGCGAAACGCTCGTTTATTTGAGACTTCTTCAGTTCATGGCCGTCCGGCCGAGTCGACAGGACGTCTAAACACGTCCTAAATAGCAAAAAAGCCGCACGTGGCGGCTTGATGCTTAAGCTTTTCAGGGAGAAGTCATGCAACAGGTCGTCGCATTGTTCCCGGCTGACGCGCGGGTCCTGCTTTTATTGGCGAACCCGCGCGCCGGTTGCCTGAGGCTGGTCCGCTTGCTCGTTGGAGGTATCGCGTGCTCCCCAGCGCTGAGCGAGGACTGCACACGTCATCAACTGGATTTGATGGAACAGCATCAAGGGCAGCACCACCGCGCCCACCGTGTGCGAAGCGAAGATGACTTTTGCCATGGGAATGCCCGACGCCAGGCTTTTCTTCGATCCGCAAAAGATGATGGTGATCTGGTCGGCGCGGCTGAACCCGAGCCGCCTGCTGGCAAAAGCTGTTACCAAGAGCGCCAGGGCCAGCAGCACGACGTTTGCCACAACCAGCCCGCCAAGGGTCTTGAGGGAAATCGTGTGCCAGATGCCTTCGTTGACGGCTTCGCTGAACGCAACATACACAACAAGCAGGATCGAGCCCTGGTCGACGAAACGCAGGACACTGCGATTTTTGTCGAGCCACTTGGCTATTACCGGGCGCAGCAACTGACCCGCTATGAACGGCACCAGCAATTGCAGCACGATATTGCCGACCGTATGCCACGCCGAACCCGCGCGGCCGGCGTTGTCCGTTACCACAAACCCCACCAGGGCCGGCGTGATGAAGATGCCAAGCAGGCTGGACGCGGACGCCGCGCACACCGCCGCGGGTACGTTGCCTTTGCCGATAGAAGTGAATGCAATGGACGACTGAACGGTGGAAGGCAGCGTGCAAAGGAACAGGATGCCCACATAGAGCGCGGGCGTGACGAGCGGCGTGAGAACAGGTTTCAGCGCGAGCCCGAGTATGGGAAACAGTGCAAACGTGCTCAGTAGCACCACGATATGCAAGCGCCAGTGCGTCATGCCCGAAACAATGGCTTCGCGCGACAGCTTTGCCCCGTGCAGGAAAAACAACAGTCCGACCGCGATGTTCGTCAACCAGTTGAAGCCGACCGCAGCGGCGCCACGGCATGGCAGCAGGCTGGCGAGGATCACTGTGCCAACGAGTGCAAGGGTGAAATTATCGGGAAGGAACTTAGGGCGGGTCATCGGAAATTCTTGGAAGTTTGCAGTGCGTGAAGTTGCATAACGGCTACGGGAAGAAGGCTGCCGCCGCATGCAGGCGACCGGAGCCGCTCGAAAACGCGTCGAGACCGCTATTTTCGCCGGATAGCGATTCAATAAGCAAATTCATTTAAGTGATTTATTAATGCCATTTATGCATGAATTTCGACGTTTCGTGGCATCTGATGGAGCCAGAAGATACCCGCGGTTCTACAGCAAATTGGAAAGAGTTTGTTCATACAAACCGGGGCTCGCACCGACCTCAAATTGGCAAAAAAGTGTGAAGTAACATGGTGTTACAACCATCAGGAAGACCTAACACTTTTTGGCTCGACGCCGGTCTTCGAGCACAATAAATTGAGTGATAGACCGGTTGGCAGGGCGCGGTTGGAAGACTGCAATGTCCTGAACATCCGACACCAGCCGGTCAGCGATGCAAAGAGGCGCCACCTTCAAAAGCACGCTCGAACCGCGTCGGACGTTTTGCAGTATCGACATGTCGCTCATCCGAAATCGCCACGCCCGTTGCTTGATGCTTGCCGCCGCAGCCGGCGTGGTTGCGGCGTCGACCATGTATGCGCCGGTGGCATCTGCCGGCGGCGTGGGCTCGAACGACGCGGCGGTTACGCGCGGCGTCTTCAGTCACGGCGTGGAAACTCCCGGCCCATGGCAAGCAGTGAATCAGCGCGCACTGCGCGTCGAAGATGCCGATAACGGTGCTCAGCCTTTCGGCTATCAGCGGGTAGCGGCTGGATCGGGACTCACACCCATCAGTGCCGAAGTTCGCGGCGGTCCTCGTGCCGAGCAAGGCGCACAGTTGCGCGGTGGCGGCTCGATCCGGGCGGACATCGCGCGTTACAACGAAGAGCGGAGCACCCCGCGTGCATCCGGCCACCAATCCGACGATTCGCGTTCGCCAGCAAATTCCACTTACCGGAATTAATCGTTAAAGCTGTTCATTGAGTGAGCCAGCGAGACGCAATAAAAACGTCCGTGATAGTGCATAAGCACATTAATCGATGAGCACGTCTATTCGTTTGTGAATCTCAATTCATGAATGCAGCGATTAACTTCGCTCCCTTTCCGGTCCGAAACAAAAAACAATTCCTCCGTCTACTTGCAGCCAGGCAATGACGTAATGACGCCACAGTTTTTATCTGCAGATCACAGCACCCTTCCTCCCAAAATTGTCTGCACTAACAATGTGCTTATCTGATTTTTCTAGTCTTATTTAAATGTCTGCTTTAGGTCGAATGGCGCTTGCGCACCGTGCCGTATGCTGCGCGGGGCTATTACCGCATGCGTTCGAGTACCGCGTTCGGAAGCTGGAGACGGGCAGGAATGCGCGTCATGTAAGTCCATCACGCGCAATGTATTCGAATCGCTATACGCGGCATAAGCAAAGTTATTTTTGTCCGGAAAAATGATCCGTAAAGATGGTCCCGCCCTGAGAGAGCTCTATCGGCGCACCTCTTGGGCAAGAGCAGTTTAGCGGGAGCCAATAGTAATGCCCTTATGCCGCATCACGAGTCAGACATCGAGTCATTCGATTTGAGTCATACCGTGAATCGGGCTGTCCATAACGGACATTTAAAAAACAGTCCAAAGCGAGGCAACCATTGCTCGCCGCCCGGTTTTAACGTCGATACAACAGGAGAGTCCATGAAGCCAACCGTGAACCGTGTGCTGAAAGCCGCGGCCAAGGCGACCGTTACCGCTGGCATGTTCGGCTTGCTTGCCGCCAGTTCCGTCCACGCGCAGTCGAGCGTCCAGTTATATGGGCAGGTTGACGAATGGGTGGGCGCAACGAAGTTTCCAGGCGGCGACCGGGCCTGGAACGTGGGCGGCGGCGGTATGTCGACGTCGTACTGGGGCATGAAAGGCAGCGAAGACCTGGGTAACGGATACAAGGCCATCTTCACGTTGGAAAGCTTCTTCCGGGCGCAAAACGGTCAGTACGGCCGCTTCCAGGGCGACACCTTCTTCGCACGCAATTCGTATGTCGGTATTCAGTCGCCATACGGTACTGTCACCGCAGGCCGGCTGACGACGCAACTGTTCGTATCGACGATTCTGTTCAATCCGTTCATCGATTCCTACACGTTCTCGCCAATGGTGTACCACGTGTTTCTCGGCCAGAGCACGTTCCCGACGTACACGACCGATCAGGGCGTAGTCGGCGATTCAGGCTGGAACAACTCGGTCCAGTACACCACGCCGGACTTCAGCGGCTTGTCGGGTAGCGTGATGTATGGGCTTGGCAATCAAGCTGGAGAGAACGGCGCGAAGAAATACAGTGCGCAGTTCCTCTACTTCCACGGTCCGTTCGCTGCGACCGGCGTCTATCAGTATGTGAACTTCAGCTCCGCGCCGACCGACCTGTCGACCTTCGTGCCGGGCTACAAGAGCCAGAGCGTGGCGCAACTCGGTGCGTCCTACGACATGAAGTACGTCAAGTTCTTCGCGCAGTACATGTACACGAAGAACGATATCGATCCGGGTACGTTTCACGTCAACACCGGACAAGGCGGCGTGACGGTTCCGGTCGGCGTGGGTTCGATCATGGCGTCATACGCCTATTCGCGCAGCAACGGCGGACTCGATCAGACGCATAAAAGCTGGGCGATCGGCTATGACTATCCGCTGTCGAAGCGCACGGATGTCTACGCGGCCTATCTCAACGACAAATACACGAGCATGTCGAGCGGCAACACGTACGGCGTAGGGGTTCGCGCGAAGTTCTGACGCGAGCAAGCCGCAGGAACAAAAATCCCCGCCCGGCGTGCAGTTCAACGCCGGGCGGGGATTTTTTAAATCAACACGTAGCAGTCAATCAGCCCGCAATCCCCAGCCGCTCTTTCGCGCCCTCGTATTCCTGCTTGAGACGCGCGACGAGTTCCGCCACGCTCGGCACATCGTCCATCAGTCCGACGCCTTGTCCCGCGCCCCAGATTTCCTTCCATGCCTTGGCCTTGATCGCGGCATCGCCGAAATTCATGGCGTTTTTATCCGATGCCGGCAGCGCATCCGGATCGAGTCCCGCGTTCAAGATGCTCTGGCGAATGTAGTTGCCGTGCACGCCCGTGAACAGGTTCGTGTAAATGATGTCCGCCGCCTTCGATCCCACGATTGCCGTCTTGTACTCTTCCAGCGCATGCGCCTCGCGCGTGGCAATAAAACGCGTGCCGATATACGCAAAATCGGCGCCCATCGCCTGCGCGGCCAGGATCGATCCGCCATTGGCGATTGCCCCGGACAGCGCTATGGGTCCATCGAAAATACGCCGCACTTCACCCACGAGCGCGAACGGCGACGTCATTCCCGCGTGGCCGCCGGCGCCTGCAGCGACCAGGATCAGGCCATCGACACCCGCTTCCAGCGCCTTTTCCGCGTGGCGCAGATTGATCACGTCGTGCAGCACAATGCCGCCGTAGCTATGCACCGCGTCGATCATCTCCTTCACCGGCGCGCGCAAACTGGTGATGAAAATCGGCACGCGATGCTGCACGCACACGCGCACATCCGCCTCAAGCCGCGCATTCGAGTGATGCACGATCTGATTCACCGCAATCGGCCCGACCGGCGAACCCGGATTGGCCGCCTTGTGCGCCTCGATACCCTCGTTGATTTGCGTGAGCCATTCATCGAGCAACTCGGCCGGCCGGGCATTCAACGCCGGAAACGAGCCGACAATACCCGCCTTGCACTGCGCGAGCACGAGTTCCGGATAGCTGACAATAAACATGGGCGACGCAATGACGGGGAGGGCGAGGTGTTGCAAAGCGGCGGGAAGGGCCATGGCACAAGTCTCCTGAATGATATGAATTTTCATGCGAACGATCGTTCGATTATAGGCGAAGCTTCAAGGCACATGATCGCGTCGAATTGAAGAAGTCTTCAGGTTCTACGCCGGTATGGGCTTTAGCGCAGTCTAGTATTGTCGAGGGCGCCTACAATCGTTTTCCCGTTCATCGGATCATCGGATATTGACGCCATGTCGTTCGAAGACTACCAACCGTTTACCTTCGATGCCGCCGGCGTCGACATTGCCGGCGTCAAGGGCGGCGACGGACCGCCGCTGTTGCTGCTGCACGGCCATCCGCAGACGCATGAGATCTGGCATAGGCTCGCGCATGATCTGGCGCAGCATTTCACGGTGATCGCCACGGATCTGCGCGGTTATGGCGCGTCTGGCAAGCCGCCGAGCGACGAACATCACACGCCGTACTCGAAACGCGTCATGGCCGCCGATCAGATTGCCGTTATGCGGCACTTCGGCTTCGAGCGCTTCATGGTCTGCGCGCACGATCGCGGCGCGCGCGTGGCTCACAGGATGGCGCTGAATTATCCGCAGGCCGTCGACCGCCTGATGCTGCTCGACATTGCGCCGACGCTCGCCATG
Organism: Caballeronia sordidicola; assembly: GCF_001544455.2. Lineage (GTDB taxonomy): Bacteria > Pseudomonadota > Gammaproteobacteria > Burkholderiales > Burkholderiaceae > Caballeronia > Caballeronia sordidicola. Next base: position 288,048 of record NZ_FCOC02000002.1, on the reverse strand, counting down.
TACGAAGCAACGGATCGTGCTTTCGCAACCGCCTATTTCCACTGGTTCTTCCTGATTCAACCGGAGCCGCTGCCCGAGTTGCTGATCGGCGCGCATCCCGACGCTTATGTAGAACGTGTGATGGGCAGCCGTCACGCGGGCCTCGCGCCATTCGCGCCGCACGCGCTGCAGGCGTATCGCGATGCACTGCGCCAGCCCGGAGCCGTGCACGCCATGTGCGAGGACTACCGGGCGTCGGCGAGTATCGATCTTGAGCACGATCGCGCGGATCTGGAGTGCGGCAACAAGATCGCGTGTCCGCTGCGTGTGCTGTGGGGGCAGGAAGGCGTGATCGAACAATGTTTCGAGCCGCTCGCCGAGTGGCGGCGCGTGGCGCGCGATGTCAGCGGTCGCGCGCTGCCTTCCGGGCACTACATTCCCGAAGAAGTCCCCGAAGAGTTGCTCACGGAGATACTCGCGTTTTTCGAGGCAACCGAGCGCGCATGACGTGTCATCCCGCGTTCATGTGGGCGTTATCGGTCTGTAGGGAAAGCACCGATGCATCGCAAAAAGTGGCGCGTTAGGATGCTTCAGGCGCTGATCACGTCGACGAAATTCCGCCGCTTGGACCTGCTTCTCGATACTCAATCGATTGCGGACAAGCGGCTTTCTTTTGATGTTGGCGTCGGTTCAAGCGACGCGTTTCAGACGACCGTCACCGTCTCGCCTTCCACTTTCACCACGCCGCTTGCCTGCAATTCGCCGAGATACTTGCGTATCAGTTGCGTGCGGTCGCCGGAGAGCATGTTTGCGGCAGCGCGCATGGCGCGCGCCTGATCGGCCATCAGCAAGAGCGCGCCGATCTGCATGGAACGCAACTCCATCAGCTTGAATACGATCAACACCTTCAGCGCGTTCTTCGCGTTGCGCTCAGGATCTGCACGCAAGTAATCGATGCGCGATGACGCCATATCCAGCGCCTTCGCAATATCAGTGAACGGCGCGCCGTGGCCCGGGATGACCGCGCGCACGTCGAGCGTCGCGATCATGTCGAGCACCGCGCGTTGTTCCGCGAAGCCGCTTTCGCCTTCCAGTTCTGGAAAGATCACGCCGAAGCCGTTCTCCCAGAGGGCATCGGCGCTAATCAGCAAGCGCTCCTCCGCCGAATAAAGCATCAGCGAATGCGGATCGTGGCCGGGCGCGCCGAGCACGGACCAGTCCATGCCGCCAAGTTTGAGCGTCGCGCCCGGAGCAATCGTGCCGCTGAAACTGAAGCGCTCGCAGGTTTGTCCGGTTGCGCGGAACGTGAGTTTGTCTTCGTCCCAGTCGCGCACGGCTTGCGCTTCGGTGTGCGGAATCAGCGTTTCGCACGCGAAGGCCGCTTGCAGCATCGCGTTGCCGCCGCAATGGTCCGAGTGCAAATGCGTATTCACGATCAGATCGAGCGCGCGTCCGGAGCCAAGCGAGTTGCGCACGAGCGCGAGCGTCTGCGCCGCGTGCGACGAATAGCCGGAATCGATTAGGGCAGTGCGGTTTTCATCGATGAAAAGCACATTGTTCGACGATAACCAGCCGCGCTCGAACACGCGCATTGAAGCCGGAAACGGGATCATTCGCGCTTCTCCCACTGCGCTGTTGTGGGCATCACCACGATAGTCGCCGTCGCCTTCACCACCGTCTCGCCAAGCTGGTTCTGCGCCTCGCCTTCGAGCTTCACGAGGTCACCGTTGAGACTGGTTTTCCATTGGGCGTCGATCACTCGCCAGCGCATTGTCAGCACGTCGTTCGCCCTCACCGCCCGCACGAGCTTGATGCCGAATTCGAGGCCGAGCGGTTGCGCGTAAGCCGAAAAATGCGTTGCGAGCATCGCCATCAAATGCGCGGTCGGCTGCGTGCCCGATGCAATCAGCGAACCGAAGCGGCTGGCCTTGGCGTAGGCGTCGTCGTGATGCAGCGGGTTTTGGTCGTTCACTAACGTGGCGAACGACTTGATGGAATCCGGCGGCAAATCCAGCGTGGCTTCCAACCGCTCGCCAATGCGCACAACCCGCGGCCGCCGGGACGCCAGATTCAGCACGGCGCGTTTTTGCGTGTCATCGAAGGACGACCATCCGGCGATTTCATCGATCGTGCGAAAACAGCCGTCGCACAGTTCGGTGCGCGGATTCATCCTGCACACGTCCGTGCACGGCGACGCCACGGCCTGGCTCATCATGCCGTCTCGCGCAACGCGACGTCCACGACCGGCGCGCCCGTCAGCGCGACAAGTTCCTGCGGCGTCAGGTTGAACACCGCGTGCGGATGACCGGCGGCGGCCCAGAGGCTTTCGAGCGCGAGCAGGTCTTCATCGATCAACGTCACCGGCGGCGTGACATGGCCAATCGGACAGACGCCGCCGATTGCATAACCCGTCTTTTCGCGGACGAACTTTGCATCGGCGCGGCCGAGAGCGCCCACGCGCGCCGCGACCTTCTTTTCATCGACGCGATTTGCGCCGCTCGCAATCACGAGCACGGGTGCGTCGTCTTCCTTGCGTCGAAACAGGATCGACTTGGCGATCTGCGCGACCGAGCAGCCAAGTCCGGCTGCCGCTTCCGCCGATGTCTTGCCGGTTTCCGCCAGCATGACCACGGGTTTGGCATGGCCGCGTTCGCTGAGCAATCGGGCTACGCGGCGGGCGGATTCGGGCAGGGCGTCGAGTGTTTCGTTCATTAGGTTCAGTTCCAGAATGTTCGAGGTGACGGGTTACGCGCCGTCAAGCACGCGCAATCAAACGCAAGGCGTCACGCCGTCGCGCTTCTTCGCGAGCAGCGCGCGTCCCACGCGCGACGCGCTCGGTTTGCCGATTGCCCGCGAAATGAAGTCGCCTATATCCACGAGTTGATCCAGGTCCACGCCGGTTTCAATGCCGAGTCCATGCAGCAGGAAGACCACGTCCTCCGTCGCGACGTTGCCGGTCGCGCCTTTTGCGTACGGACAACCGCCGAGACCCGCCACCGACGCATGGAATATCTCGATGCCTTCCTGTAGCGCCGCGTAGACGTTCGCAACGGCCTGGCCGTAGGTATCGTGGAAATGGCCGGAGAGGCGCTCACGCGGAAATACCTTCGATACCGCCGCCATCACCTCGCGCGTGAGCCCGGCCGTTCCCACGCCGATGGTGTCGGCAATATCGATTTCATCGCAGCCCAGTGCTTTCATGCGTTCGACGACATCGACCACCGAGGCCACCGGCACGTCGCCTTGATAAGGGCAGCCTAGCGCGCAGGAAATGCTGCCGCGCAGGCGCAGCCCGGCTTCTTTCGCGGCCTTCGCCACCGGTTCGAATCGCGCGATGCTTTCAGCGATGCCGCAATTGATGTTCTTCTGCGAGAACGCTTCGCTCGCCGCGCCGAAGATCACGATCTCATCGGCTTTCGCTTCGAGCGCGGCCTCGAAGCCGCGCATGTTCGGCGTGAGCGCCGAGTAGATGGTGCCCGCGCGCCGGTCGATGCCGGCCATGACGGCGGCGGCATCGGCCATTTGCGGCACCCATTTCGGCGATACGAACGACGTCGATTCCACGTTCTGCAATCCCGCTTTCGCCAGCCGGTTGATCAGTTCGATCTTGATCCCGGTTGCCACAAATTCCTTCTCGTTCTGCAGGCCGTCACGCGGCGCGACTTCGACGATTTTCACTTTAGGCGCAAGCATGCCTGTCTCCTTTTTGGCTGGCATCAGTAGCCGCGTTTCGCGTCGACTATGCCGGATATGGGTTCACCGCGCGTGAGCGCCCGGATCTTCGCCGCGATCTGTTCGATGCTTTCTTCACGCAACGTAATGGCGGCGACATGCGGCGTGATCGCGATGCGCGGCGTGGTCCAGAACGGGTGATTATCGGGCAAAGGTTCCTGATGGAAGACATCGAGCGTGGCCGCCGCGATCTGGCCGGATTGCATGGCGTGCAGCAAATCGTTATCCACCACATGCGCGCCACGCGCCAGGTTCACGATATACGCGCCGCGCGCAAGCCGCTCGAACACGCGCGCGTTCAGGATGCCTTCCGTGTCCGGCGTATGCGGCAACAGATTGACGAGCATCTTCGCGCCATCGATAAAAGCATCGAACTGCTCTGCGCCCGCGAACGTCTGCACGCCTTCAATCTCGCGTTTCGTGCGGCTGAAACCGCGAACCGGTACGCCAAGCGTAGTCAGCGTTTGCGCCACGCGCGCGCCCAGCACGCCCATGCCCAGCACGCCCACGGCAAATTCGCCGCGCGCATGCGGCTCGAGTTTTTCCCAGCGGCGGTCGCGCTGGAGTGCATCGTATTCGTCCATTCGGCGCAGATAACGCAGCACCGTGTAGTTCGCGTATTCCACCATCTGCTGCGCCATGCCGCTGTCTTCCAGACGCACGAGCAAGGCATTGGGCGGCAACGTTCCGGGTTCCTTGCGCTCGATATCGAGAATTGCATCCACGCCCGCGCCGAGGTTGAACACGGCCTTCAAATCCGGCCGATTCGCGAACAGTTCACGCGGCGCGCGCCAGACGACGGCGTAATCGGCGGGATCGGCGTCGCCGGGTTCCCACAGGCGGATATCGGCTTCCGGAAGCGCGCGGGAAAGATCTTGAAGCCAGATCGCGGTATCGGCGTTGTGCTCGTAGAAAAGGATCTTCATTGAAGGTTCGTGTTCACTGGAGAAAGGCGCGGGTGGCTAAAAGGCGCGAATTGCACGCGATTCAGGCCATTTTACGGTCTCGCCGGCGAAAACGCGCTGCGGCAATAACCGGCCGTGTACGCCCGCGCCGATAACCAAATGACGATAAGTTGGTTCGCGCGAACGCCGGCTCGCAGCAGAATGGATCCTCACCATGCGGGCTTTTGGCCGCAGCGAGGTTCATATGAGTTCATGCAGCACATCCGCCTGGCCGCCGCGACTCGTCACCGTGCCGGGTTTGCACGGCAGCGAAGGCGCGCATTGGCAAACGTGGCTCGAGCGGCAATTGCCGAAATCGCGCCGCGTGGTGCAGGACGACTGGGACGCACCCCAGCTCGATACATGGGCGCAAGCCGTGGCAGATACCGTGTCGAGCGTCCGCGGCCGCGTCATTCTTGCCGCGCATAGTTTTGGTTGCCTCGCGGCGGCGCATGCGATTGCAGAAGGGCTGACCGGCGACGCTGTAGTGGGCGTCCTGTTCGTCGCGCCGGCGAGTCCGGACAAGTTTCGCTTCGCGGGTGCGTTCGAGGCGCGGCGCTTGAACGTGCCGTCGGTATTGATTGCGAGCCAGACCGATCCGTGGATGCCGTTCGATGACGCATTGCGCCTTGCCAGCCAGTTTGGCAGCGCGCTCGTCAATCTTGGCGATGCCGGCCATATCAACACGGCGGCAGGTTTCGGTCCGTGGCCGCGCGCGAAGTATTTCGTCGATACGCTGATTCATTGCGCCGCGCCGTCGCATTTCGAGAAGAAAGAAGTGGAGCGCGATGTATTCGAGCGCTTCGAACAACCGGCGTATGGATAACGCATCCGACGCCTTGCGGTCCGACCCTTCGAATGTTTTCGATAGAATCGCCGCTGGCGGCGGTTTTTACTATTCGAACAATCGGGGGCTACATGGCGGGTTTGAAGCATTGGGCTGCAATCGCGGCGCTGGGTTTGACCACGTTCGCATATGCGGACACATCGTTGCTGAATGTTTCATACGACGTGACGCGCGAGTTGTACAAGGACATCGATACAGCGTTTATTGCCGACTATAAGCAGAAGAACGGCGAGACGCTGTCCGTGCGCCAGTCGCACGGGGCGTCGAGCGCGCAGGCTTTGTCGGTGATGCAGGGCCTGCAGGCCGACGTGGTGACGATGAACCAGCCTAACGATATCGACCTGCTGGTCGAGCGCGGCGGCCTGGTGCCGGCCAACTGGCGCACGCATTTCCCGAACAACGCGGTGCCGTACACCACGACCATGGTGTTTCTCGTGCGTCGTGGCAACCCGAAGAACATCAAGGACTGGAGCGATCTCGCGCGCCCGGGCGTGCAGGTGGTGATCGCGAATCCGAAGACATCGGGCAATGGCCGGTATGCGTATCTCGCGGCGTGGGGCTACAAGAAACAGCAAGGCGCTACCGACGAGCAGACTCAAGCGTTCGAGAAGGCCATCTTCAAGAACGTGCCCGTGCTCGATACGGGCGGGCGTGGAGCCACGACCACGTTCACGCAGCGGGGCATTGGCGACGTGCTCGTGACGTTCGAAAACGAGGTTGCGCTGATGGATACGGGCGCGGGCGGCAAGGATTTCGACGCGGTGTATCCGTCGGTGAGCTTGCTGGCTGAGCCGCCGGTTGCCGTGGTCGACAAGGTCGTGGACAAGCGCGGCACGCGCAAGCAGGCGCAGGCATATCTGGAATATTTGTGGACGCCGGCGGCGCAGGAAATCATCGCGCAACATCATTTGCGTCCGCGTAATGCGGAAGTGCTGGCGAAGCACGCAAGCGAGTTCAAGCCAATCAAGACGTTTACGGTGGAACAGGTTTTTGGTAACTGGCAGAAAGCCCAGCAAACCCATTTCTCCGATGGCGGGACGTTCGATCAGGTGATCGTGGACAGGAATTAAGAGCCGCAACGGGGAAGAAAAAAGAGGCGTTCCAACGCAAGTTGGAACGCCTCTTTATTTACTGGCGGATGCGCGTGTTACTGCACCTGCGCATGCCCGCACTTCGCGTCGCAGGCGTCCGCTGTTTCCATCTGCTGTGAAGCCTCGGCGCGCATTCCCAGGCGCTCCAGCAATTTCCTGTCGGCTTCCGCTTGCGGGTTGCTCGTGGTCAGCAACTGGTCGCCGTAGAAAATCGAATTCGCGCCGGCCATGAAGCACAGCGCCTGCAGCGCTTCATCCATCTGCTCCCGTCCCGCCGATAACCGCACCATCGCCTTCGGCATGGTGATGCGCGCAACCGCGATCGTGCGCACGAATTCGAACGGATCGAGCGGTGCGGTCCCCGTGAGCGGCGTACCTTCCACCTGCACCAGATTGTTGATGGGCACGGACTCCGGATACGGCTCCATGTTCGCCAGTTGCGTAATCAATCCCGCGCGCTCGCGCCGCGATTCGCCCATGCCCACAATGCCGCCGCAACACACGTTGATGCCTGCATCGCGAACGTGTTCGAGCGTGTCCAGACGATCCTGGTACGTGCGCGTGGAGATGATCTGGCCGTAGAACTCCGGCGATGTATCGAGGTTATGGTTGTAGTAGTCCAGGCCCGCGTCGCGCAGACGCGTGGCCTGATGCGCTTCCAGCATGCCGAGCGTCACGCACGTTTCGAGACCCATCGCCTTCACGCCGCGAATCATGTCGGCAATCGGCTCCAGATGCTGATCCTTCGGATTGCGCCACGCCGCGCCCATGCAAAAGCGCGTTGCGCCGTTGGCCTTCGCGATCTCGGCGGCCTTCAGGACTTCATCGACGGGCATCAGTTTGTCGGCTTTCAAGCCCGTATCGTGATGCGACGACTGCGGACAATACGCGCAATCTTCCGGGCAACCGCCGGTCTTGATCGAGAGCAGCGTGGAGAGCTGAACGGTGTTGGCATCGAAATGTTCACGGTGCACGGTCTGCGCGCGGAACAGCAAGTCATTGAACGGCAGGTCGTACAGCGCGACGATATCGGCCACGCGCCAGCGCGCCAGCGTTTGCGGTGAGGCGGCTTGAGACGGAGTATCGGCGGTTTGCAATTGCGTCATGTGATGATCCTTTTCGTTGTGCGGATAACGATGAATTACTGGCCCGGCGCCGCTGAACGCAATGTGTCCAGCAGCAGGGATGTATCGATATATGTCGTCGCCGTCGGCGCATCGGGAGGTGAGAGGCGAGGAATGGTGCCGAGCAGCGGCGCGTTGTACTGGCTGTCGAGCCGCAACCGGATTGCTTCAATATTCTCTGCGGGAAACAGCATGTCCGGATCGATCTGGTTCGCGACCCAGCCGACGAGTTGCAATCCGCGCGCCGCAATGGCCTCGGCGCTCAGCAATGCATGGCTGATGCAGCCAAGCCGCATGCCGACCACGAGCACGACCGGCAGATGCAATGCGAACGCAAGGTCGGCGGTATCGTGGACGTCGGTGAGCGGCACGCGGAATCCGCCCACGCCTTCCACCACGACCACGTCCGCCTGCTTGACGGCGAACTGGTGCGCGTCAACAATCCGCGCAATATCCAGCGATACGTTCTCGCGCGCCGCCGCAATGTGGGGCGCGGCGGCGTCCTTGAGCATGAACGGCGTGCGTATGGATGGCGGCAGCGCGACGTTCGCGGCGGCGTCGAGCTGATCGGCGTCCTCGTTATGCCATTGCCCGTCGCGTTCGACCGCACCCGCGGCTATGGGTTTCATCGCGGCGGCGCGCAGCCCGAGCGCGGCGAATCCGTGCAGCAACGCGGCTGAAACGAGCGTCTTGCCGATCTCGGTATCGGTGCCGGTGACAAAGAGTGAGAGTGGCGCGGTCATGATCGATTGCTCAGGGTTTGCAAGGCTTGGTCGAGCGCCGCGAGGTCTTCGTGACTGTGCGCCGCCGACAACGAAATGCGCAGCCGCGACGTGCCCACGGGAACGGTAGGCGGCCGGATCGCCGGAACCCACATGCGGTGTTCGTCGAGCGCGGCGGCGAGTTGCAGCGTCTTTTCATTGCTGCCGATGATCAACGGCTGAACCGCGGTATGCGAGTCCACCGGAAGCCATTGTGTGCGTTTCAAAATTGCGCGCGTACTGTCGATCAGCGTGGCGAGATGCGCCCGCCGCGCGTCGCCTTCTTCTCCGCCGATAATCCTCAAGCTCGCCGATACCGCATGCGCCACCGCCGGCACGGACGCCGTCGTGAAGATATACGGCCGCGCGCGCTGCACGAACCATTCGATCACGGTCTCATGCGCGATCACGAACGCGCCCGACACACCGGCCGCTTTTCCCAGCGTGCCGACATAAACCAGATGCGGCGAGCGCAGCGCGGCTTCCGCCAGCGCGCCGCGTCCTTGCGGGCCGAGCACGCCGAAGCCGTGTGCGTCGTCGACCACGAGCCACGCGCCGTATCGTTCTGCGATTTCGAGCAGGCGCGCGAGCGGCGCAATGTCGCCGTCCATGCTGAATACCGAATCCGTGACGATGATCTTCGCGCCGCCCTCATTGCGCGATGCATCGAGCATGGCGTCGAGCGCGCCGGCGTCGGCATGAGGATAGATGCGAATGTCAGCACGCGATAAACGCGCGCCGTCGATCAGCGATGCATGGTTCAACGCGTCGCAGAACATCAGCGTGTCGCGGCCGCCTGACGTGCCCAAGGCGCCGAGCGTGGTCAGCGTGGCGAGATTCGCCATGTAGCCGGTGCTGAAGTAAAGCGCGCGCGCCTGATTCACGAAGCCGCCGGAGAACGCCGCGAGGTCGTCTTCGAGCTTCGCGTGCGCGCGCGAATGGCCGCCGAGCAAATGCGATCCGCCGCTGCCCGCGCCGTATTTGCGCGCGCCTTCGGCCAGGGCTTCGCGCAAGGTTTCATGCGCCGCGAGGCCAAGATAATCGTTGCTCGCAAAGCCGATGATCTCGCGTCCATCCACCGTCATGTGCGCGGCGCAGGCGGTATCGGCAATGCGACGCCGGCGACGCAATCCATTGCGATCGATATTGGCGAGACCTTGTTTCAGCGTGTCGAACAACGCAGCCGATGTCTCATTCATGCGGCCTCCGCGAGCGTTGCATCGAAAACGGTGCGCGTGCGTTCGGCGAGCAGCGCGAGTTCGTCGTCGCTGAGAATGTATGGCGGCATCAGGTAGACGGTCGTGCCTATCGGACGCAATAAAAGTTCCTGTTTCAAGGCGTTTTCGAAGAAACGCCGTGAGAACGTGCGTGCTTGCGTCGGGTCTTTGATTACAGCGTCGAACGCGAAGATCGTCCCTTGCTGGCGCAAGTTTTTCACGTGCGCATGATCCTGCAACGGACTCAACGCGGCACGCAACGCCGACGATTTCCGATGATTTTCTTCAAGCACGTTTGCTGTATCGAAGAGATCCAGAGTCGCTACGGCCGCGCGGCAGGCAAGCGGATTTCCCGTGTAGGAGTGCGAGTGGAGGAAGCCGCGCGTCATGTCGTCGTCGTAGAACGCGGCGTAGATTTCATCGCGCGTGAGCACGATCGACAACGGCAGATACCCGCCACTGATTCCCTTCGACAAACACACGAAGTCCGGCCAGATTCCGGCTTGCTCGCACGCAAAGAAGGTTCCGGTGCGGCCGCAGCCCACTGCAATTTCATCGGCGATGAGATGCACGCCGTATTCGTCGCAAAGTGCGCGAAGTCCCTTCAAATAGGCAGGATCATGCATGGCCATGCCCGCCGCGCACTGAACCAGCGGCTCCACGATAACGGCCGCGAGTTGCGAAGCCTTGGCGTTGAAGAGCGTCTTCATGTCGGCGAGCGCACGCTGAGCGACATCGTGCGCGGTTTCGCCTTCGCGCGCGTTGCGTGCATCCGGCGATGTCGCCACGTGCGCATTGCGGATCAGCGGATCGTACGCGTCCTTGAACAAGGCGACATCGGTTACGCCGAGTGCGCCGATGGTCTCGCCATGATAGCTGTTCGCCAGACACACGAACTCGCGTTTCTCCGCGTGGCCGTTGTTGCGCCAGAAGTGGAAGCTCATTTTCAGCGCGATTTCCACCGCCGACGCGCCATCGGATGCGAAGAAGGCGTGGCCCAGCGTGTTCTGCGTGAGCGCGCTCAGACGTTCGGCGAGCAGGACCGCGGGTTCATGCGTGCAGCCCGCGAGCATGGCGTGTTCGAGCGTGTCGAGTTGATCCTTCAGCGCGGCATTGATGTGAGGATTGGCGTGTCCGAAGAGGTTGACCCACCAGGAACTGATGGCATCGAGGTAACGGTTGCCCTGGTGATCGTACAGCCACGGACCCTTGCCGCGCGCGATGGGCACAAGCGGCGTGCGCTCGTGATGCTTCATTTGCGTACACGGATGCCATACGACGCGAAGAGAGCGGGCAACCCAGTCATTGGTTGCCGGCGTTGGTTGGTTGTTCAGATTCAAAACGACTCCATGAGAACTGTCCGGCTGCATTGCGCGATACGGCGCGATCCGCAGGTCGGGCGGCGTTCCCGATTACATTCATGCAAGCCACGACGGCTTGCGTTTTTCCAGAAAACTGCGCACGCCGTCGCGGCCTTCGTCCGAGGCGCGAATTCGTGCAATACGGTCGGCGGTGTCCGAGATCAGCGTGTCGTCGATGGGTTTGTCGGCCAGATCGACCACCAGTTGCTTGCACTCGCGCACGGCGTTCGGACTGTTCGCCGCGATAGCCGCGGCGACTGCGTCCACGGTTGCATCCAGGTCTTCGGCCGTGACGACTTGATGCACGAGGCCGATGCGCAGCGCTTCGGCGGCATCGATACGTTCCGCCGTCACGAAATACCGGTGCGATGCGCGCGCGCCGATTGCCCGGATGACATACGGCGCGATGGTCGCGGGTATCAGGCCGAGTTTTGCTTCGGAGAGGCAGAAGTGGGCCGAATCCGCGGTGATGGCGATATCCGCGACGGCGACGAGACCCATGCCGCCGGCGTAGGCGTCGCCCTGGACGCGTGCGATTACCGGTTTATTGCATGTGTGGATGGCGTTGAGCATGGTTGCCAGGCCGAGTGCATCGGCGCGATTTTCCGCGTCCGAGTAATCCGCCATGCGTTTCATCCAGTTGAGGTCGGCGCCGGCGCAGAACGCGGGGCCATTTGCGGCGAGGACGATTACGCGAACTGAGGCGTCGTCGGCGAGGGCGCGGAATGCGGCGGTCAGTTCAACGATGGTGGCTTCGTCGAAGGCGTTGCGCACGTCGGGCCGATTGAGCGTGACGCGCGCCACGTGGCCTTCGGCGGTGACGGTTAGGCGCTGCAGGTTCATATCGGGCATGGTGGCTTCGCCAGGGGTGTTTCGGTGTGTCGATTATCTCTAAATTTTTGTTGGGGGTTTTGAATTGCGGTTTTTGGGGAGAGTGCGGGGCGCGGTGCGCGGGAAGGGGTTTTTTGTCTTTGGTGCTAACTTCGTAGTAGTGGTCGGCTTCGCGGAGGGATTTGCTCGGAAGTTCGGGGTTTGTGGGGGGGCGGCGGGGTCCTGCTTTTTAGGGCTTCGCGCGTTCTGTTCTAGCTGTCATTTTTAGCACTGTTAGCCACTGTCCGTGGCGGGACTTCATTTCTTTGTCCAACGAAGTAAGGCCCGCGAACATGCGAAGCTAAAGAGACACTTACTCTTTTAATCGAGTTTCGGTACTGTTTCCTGTTGTGATAGAAAGATGGTCTTTTAAAAACTGCGATCTGGATGCGAGCGCAAGCAATATCATTCCGCCGAAACGACGCGCGAAATCGTCATCGATTCGGTTGTGAAAATCATCGAGTGGCACATCAAAACTTGTGTGTTTTGCCACCACCCCGGCAATAGCATCCAGCGGAACATGAAACGTAGAAATTGCGTTTGTTTCTTCGTTATAGATGGACACGCTGCACGTCTGACGTTTTGATTGCATCAATAACCCCTGCATTGCTGATAGTTGGCGAAAGCGCGAGCTTTACATTCAGTATAGTAAGCGGGACTCTGGAACATAGCGCGGCCCGCAGCACACAAGTCCATATCTGTTTCGTAATTTGCGAAGCATTCCGCTTCATGCGCCTCACTAACCCCACGCGCCGCAATCGACATTACATCATTGCTGGTCGCGTTTTTGGCGTACTCGAACGGCGCGGCGTCGCCTAGCGATGTGCTGCCCGAGCCAATCTCCGACACTTCGCCCAAGTCAAAAACATCGTCATCGCGCGACGGCAACGAAGATGCGACCATAGACGCCGCCGAAGCGAGCGCAGCAAGTGCGTCGCGCTTCGCCCACGCGGCCAGATTGCGTTCCCCTGCCTCGGTGACGGTTTCGATATGCCGGTACGGTTTTAGCGCGTTCGCTTCGCGCCTAATACGATCATCGATTGACTTGTTATACGCCTTCAGGTCATCGGAGTACGCTTTCGAGCGCGCCATGTAAGCGCGTCCGCGTTCGTCCTGGTCGCGTTTATACGCGGCATAGTCGAACTCGCGCTTTGGAGCAAAGCCATCATGCGCAATGTATTCTGGCTTGGCGCGCACGATTACAGCTGCTTCGTTTCGCACTTCCCAGCAGAGCGCCTTGATGATGTCGTCAGGTCGATCACCGTAGGGACTGGCCCGGTAGGAGGGAATCGACTCGACAAGGAACTTTTGAACGCGTGCAACCAGTTCCGGCTGGCTCGCCCAATGCTCGAAATTGGCGGCTTTGAACAGCGCTTTACCGGCTTCAAGCGCTTCCGTTTGTTCTGGGGTCCTGCCATTCGGCGCGTAGTCCCATTTTTTATAAAGCAAGAATCGATGGCCCTCGTATCTCATGAGTTCGGTTGTCATTCTCGTTATTTTCGTTGTTGCGACAGCCGCTACGCTAACGTACTTTTCCGCGCGCCCATCTCATAAAAGAGCGCGCGGCTTGATGGTCAGGACATCAGGTTTTGAGTAGTGCGCGGAAATTGCCCACGCGCCAAAAGCTCGGCTTATGCGAGACACGCACGCCAGCGGGAAAAATCCCTTTTCTCACACCGCGCCGCCACGTCAAACCGAGACCGGAGCTAACGCCGACACCTGAGCGACGATTAGCAATTGATCGGATGGCAGGCATTCGAACGTTAGACGCGCCGCGTCGGGCACGGCGGCGCGTGATCGTGGCATCGGGTCAGCATCGGGCGGCGCGGCACGTCTGCTTGGCTTCTGGTTCTTCAACATCGTCTTCGAGCCTCATTGTTACCAGCGGGGTAACGGGAACAAGAGCCGGGACGTGTTTAGGCGTTGCGCATGTTTGAGTATGATGCGATCCCATAACCAAAAGCCTTGCGCGGTACGTGATAGCGCAGCCGCCCCAATCGATATAGGCGCGTGGTTATGTACTGCTTGCAACGAAGGCAGCAAATCAAGATTCCGGGTTAGAAAATTGACGAACAGCGGGTCTAGCGAATAAACGTCACGGTCGGTGGTAAAGGTTACTACTCAATAGCTTTCAAAGGCTATCCGGTACTGCGTAGCCGGAATCAAGCAACCTACAGTACAGCGCACGCTGTACCGTTTTCGCGCGCGATACGCGCGTCCTAACGCTGCGTCGCTTCTCGACTCCGTGTCCTGACTAAGCAAGCGCCGCGCGACGAAATCCAAGATGGCTTGTGCGTCCATTGTGGTCAACTGTTCAACAATCGGATACCCACACGCTTCGCCGTCGGGGTGTTTGGCCGTACTGGTTTCGTGGGGTCGTGTGCTTGCTCGAGAACACGAGTGGCGAAGCGTGTGGATGTAGCGGTTCGGAGGGGGAGGGTTTCAGGTGTTGGTGGTTATGGCGTCGAGGGTTCTTCTGAAGTCCCAAGCAGATATCACTGCACGCTTGGTCCACTTAAGAATTAGCGGTTGGAAGGCGTTTTCTTTGCTTCGTTTCTTTGTCGCCGTTGGAAAAAGAAATGAAGTCCCGCCACGGATAGTGGCTAACAGTGCTAAAGAGGAACAACGAACAGGGAACGCGCAAAGCCCTAAAAAGCAGGCCCCCCAACCCTGCCCCCCTACCTCGAGGCAGTCTGCGTCTGCGCCGCACTGCGCTCACTCCAGACCACTGCATTATTCACCGCATAAAGCCTGCACGGCTCCGTGCTCTGCTTCTGACATCCATCGAGCGCAACGGCCATGGGATCATCGCCGCCCTCGGCCCACGACCACGCTCCCGAATCCGACACGGCAAACGCGCGACTCGAATACTGATGCAGGAAATTCTCATACCCCTCGCGACCGCGTTCATCGAGAAAAGGCACCGCCGCCACGGCATCCACGTTCGCATAACCCGTCGGCGACGGCGCCTGTGGATACGAAACCTGATACTGCAAGTCCGTTGGCATGCCAATATCGGCGAGGAACGCCTTCACCCGCGGCCACCAGATCGGCACGCCATCGCGATCACCCACCAGCCGGTGCGCATCGTTCTTGTACGCCCCAAAATCCACCATGTCCGCCCGCGCGCCATGCGCCGTGTACGACGCAAACATGTCGTCGGGAAGCGATCCCTGCCAGACCGAATCATTGCTGCCGTACATCCACAGCGACGGCAACTTCACATGTTCGCCATACTCGCCAAACGCACTGGTCAAATTCTTCTGCCAGTTCGGACATTCATCCTGCCGAAGACCGCCCGAGAAATTGATCAAACCACGCACGCCAATATCCGAACGTGCATCGCGCGCACCGTAAGCCATCGTGACCAGACCGCCGTGCGACGCACCCGCCACGACCACATGCTTGCTGTCCACAAACGGCTGCTTGCCCATGTAAGCCACAGTCGCGGCCACATCCCGCGCCTGCGTGAAACCGTTGGCTTCGACGTTGCATCCGTTCCCGGTGTATTCGCCACCAGACTGGGCGAAACCGCGACGATTTGGCACGACGACCACATACCCGTGGCGCACGAATTCACGCGCCAGCGCAAGCGGACGCGCGCGCGGCTGGTCGTGTGCGTTGCCAGGAAGTTTGCCGTGGTTGAACACGACCATCGGGAACGGGCCTGCGCCGTTGGGCTTGAACAGGGTGGTTTCGAGCGTCACATCGCCCGACGGGATTTCGATGACCGACTCGTTGAGGCTCGCATCGACAACCGGAAGCGACGGATCGAAGGCAGGCGTCACCGTGCCAAATGCGGGTGCTTCGAGCGACGCATATTGCTGCGCGCCGGGAAACGGTTCTGCAGACGCCCGAGTGGACACTGCCACCAGCGTTGCCGCCACCGCACATACCACTAAACAACCCGACACCGCTTCCCTGAATGCCATCCCCGAAACTCCGCCTGCTTTCGACCCCGCTGCTGATTAGCTAAAACGCGAGCCGGCTTATTGTCACAATCCATCAGTTCCGCGCGCTCTGACTGCAGAGAACAGTATTGCCTGGCGGTCCGTGAAGTCATGCCCCGAACAGGCGTGACAATGGGCTTCAATATGCACGTCAGTCCGTGGGCCGGTAATTAGCTTATGAAACAATAGCTTGCTACCGATTCGCCAACGGCTGGCTAAAAGACAGAGTACCCGGACAAAATCATTTGGCGCAATTAGAAAGTACCCGCGCGCAACACTAATTTTTCGACGAAAGCAGCCGTTAAGGAAATATTTGCCGCGATGTATGGCCAAGGCCACGCGAGTTGTTTCAGTCACGAGGATCGCCGTCGATATAACGCCAGCGGCCGGCGTCATCGCGCTCGAACCGGCTGGTTTCATGCAGCCGATGCGCCCGCCCGCCAGTCTTGTAACGGGCGACGAATTCGACCTCGGCGTGATTTGAATCGATGGGCGTATGGCGTTTGATCTGCAGGCCGAGCCAGCGCGTGCTGCTATCGGCCGACGCGTCGAGACCGGGCGGACAGGTGGCGTCAGCCCACGTATCACGCAGATAGGCCGTGTCGCCGATCACGTAAGCGGTGTAGCGCGAACGCATCAGTTCCATTGCCGTCGCTGGCGCTTCGCCGCCTTCTATGAAGCGTCCGCAACATTGAGCGTAGCTCGGCGCGTGCTCGACACTTGCTCCGGGCGACGCTCCGCCGCACGGACATTCCACCGGCGGGTTCATGCGTCGACACCCGGCATCTCGATGTGACGCGGCTGCGCTTTCACCCGCGCGAGCCACGCGCGAATGGCGGGATATTGGCCGAGATCGAGGTTGGCTTCATCGGCGACATGGGTGTACGCATACAGCGCAATGTCCGCGATGCTGTATTGCTCATCGACGAAATAAGTGCGCGTGGCCAGATGCGTTTCCATCACGTCCAGTGCCCGATACGAACCCGCGGTCTTCTCGGGCAAGCGCGGATCGTCGGGGCGCCTGGTGAATTGAAGGATGAAGCGTGCGACCGCCACGTTGGGCTCGTGGCTGTATTGCTCGAAGAACATCCACTGCAGCACGCGCGCCCGGGAAAGCCGGTCCGTTGGCAGCAGCGGCGTGCCTTCGGCGAGGTAAAAGAGAATGGCGTCGGACTCGAAGAGGCACGTGTTTGCATCGATCTGCAGAACCGGGACCTTGCCGTTCGGGTTCATCTGACGAAATGTCTCGGTGCGCGTGGCGCCGTTCATCATGTCCACTTCGTGCCACACATACGGCAGCTTCAGTTGTTCGAGCGCGAGCCGCACCTTGTAGCAATTTCCCGACGACGCCACGCCATGTACTTGATACGTCACTTCATGTCCTCGTTCGTGTGATTGAAACATTCGCCGTGGAACCGCGTGTCACCACTTGATCGGCGTGCCGTCGTACTGCACGAAACTGCCATTGAACCGGGCGCGATCTGCAGCCGCCGCCGCAATCACCGCGCGCATGCCGGCCACGCTGTGCGCCGGATCTATTGCGGCCGTCGACCCGCCCATATCCGTGCGAACCCAGCCCGGATGCAACGCAATGCACGTCGCGCCGCGCGCTTCCTGCGAAGCTGCTTTCAGCGCCGCATTCAACGCGGCCTTGCTCGCCCGATACAACCATCCCGCCGTGCCGTTCATCTCCGCAATGCTGCCCATCTTGCTGGACACGACCGCGAGCACGCCGTGGGCGGCGTTGGTGAGCGGCAGGAGAATCGGAAGCAACTGCATGGGACCGCGGACGTTCGTGTGCATGACTTCATCGAAATCTTCCGCGAGGATAGTTTCCACATGCTCCGTTCGCGGACCATAAACCCCTGACACGATGATCGCCGCATCCAGCTTCTCGCCGTCGAGTTGCCAGCCAAGCGCGGCGATCTGCTCTGGTTTGGTTGCGTCGAGCGAGAAGGTCGTGGCGCCCATCGCTTCAAGACCGCTGATGGCCACCGCGTCGCGCGCCGTGGCGAGTACGCGCCAGCCATCGCGCCTGTATGCGCGCACGAATTCATGCCCGAGTCCGCGCGATGCACCCACGATCAATGCCGTTTTCATGGCGTCACCTTCAAGTCAATTCGATGCCCATTGCCGTCGCTTCCCCACCGCCAATGCACAAGCTCGCCACGCCGCGCTTCAGGCCGCGTTGCCGCAACGCGCCGATCAGCGTGACGAGAATCCGCGCACCCGATGCGCCAATCGGATGTCCGAGCGCGCAGGCGCCGCCGTTGACGTTGACTTTATCGTGAGGGAGATCGTGTTCGCGCATGGCCGCCATTGCCACGACGGCAAACGCTTCATTGATCTCGTACAAGTCGACTTCGCTTGCGCGCCAGCCGTTCTTCTCGAATAGCTTGCGGATTGCGCCAACGGGCGCCGTGGTGAACAGCGCCGGTTCCTGCGCGAAGGTGCTGTGGCCAACCACGCGCGCGAGCGGCGCGACGCCGAGCCGCCTGGCCGTGGATTCGCGCATCATGACGAGCGCGGCGGCGCCATCGGAGATGGACGATGCATTGGCGGCCGTCACCGTGCCGTCCTTGGCGAAGGCGGGTTTGAGCGTCGCAATCTTGTCGATGTTCGCCTTGTACGGCTGCTCGTCATGATTAATGACGGTATCGCCCTTGCGCCCCGCGACCGTCACCGGCGCGATCTCCCATCCGAACGATCCGTCTTCGTTCGCGCGCTTGGCGCGCGTCAGGGATTCGATGGCAAACGCGTCCTGCGCTTCCCGCGTGAACTTGTACGACCCCGCGCATTGCTCGGCGAACGTGCCCATCAGCCGGCCTTTTTCATACGCGTCCTCGAGGCCGTCGAGGAACATGTGGTCGAGCACCTGACCGTGGCCCATGCGCATGCCGCCGCGTGCTTTCGGCAACAAGTACGGCGCTTGCGTCATGCTTTCCATTCCGCCCGCCACGATCACATCGGCCGAACCCGCGAGCAGCATGTCGTGCGCGAACATGGCGGCGCGCATGCCCGAGCCGCACATCTTGTTGACGGTCGTGCTACCGGTGGATAACGGCAAACCCGCGCCGAGCGCGGCTTGCCGTGCAGGCGCTTGCCCGAGGCCCGCCGGCAGCACGCAACCCATCACGGCTTCGTCGACCTGATCGGGCTTGAGACCCGCGCGTTCAACGGCGGCGCGGATTGCAACCGAGCCCAGTTGCGGCGCGGTGACGCTGGCGAAATCGCCCTGGAAAGCGGCCATCGGCGTGCGGGCAGCCGAGACGATCACCACGGGATCAGCTACGAGATCATTCATGTTTCAGCTCCTTGATCACACCTTTCACAATAGCCGGGACGTCACCAAGACCGGCGGCGTCCGACGTAAGCACGTCGTTCTCCAGCGAATGCGTACCGCCGCGCGCGAGCGCCGCGATGCAATGCTGATAGGTCGGCTCGACCTTTTCCGGGCCGCCGATCATCATGCCCAGGTTGCGCACGCGGCCGTCGTGCACGCCGTAGGTCAAGCCGTGCACGGTGATTTCCTGGCCGCGCGCCCACGCATCGCGCAGGATGGTCGTGTGACACACGTTCACCGTTTGTTCGATGGTATTCAGTTCCACCAGGCGGCGATTTCGCGCCACGCCCATCGGCCATTCGTCGAGCAGCGCCGCGTGCTTGTCGCGCACGTCCTCCACGTGGCGCAGCCAGTTATCGGCGAGACCGACACGCCTTCCCTCCAGCGCCGCGCCCACGCCGGAACAGCCGTAGTGCCCGACGACCATGATGTGCTTCACCTTCAGCAGATCGACAGCAAACTGAATCACCGACAAACAATTGAGGTCCGAGTGCACCACCACGTTCGCGATGTTTCTGTGCACGAACACTTCGCCCGGCGGCAAGCCGATGATCTGGTTCGCCGGCACGCGCGAGTCGGAGCAGCCGATCCACAAATACTCCGGCGCCTGCTGATGCGCGAGGCGGGAAAAATACTCCGCGTCTTCGGAGAGCTTGCGCTCGACCCATTGCAGGTTGTTGTTGAACAGATGCGCGAGCGGGTTGTTATCGGGACTTTCGGGTTTATCGATGTTGGACATGGCATTCAATGCGGGTAGGTGTCGCGGATTTCATGCAGCGCGAGAGCGGGTGCGCCGTCGGGAAAACGCTCGGGATAATGAACGATGAAACGGATGCTGCGTTCGTAGGGAAAAAAATCGGCGAGTTCGCCGTTGAGGATCTGTTCCTTATGCTTTTGCCAGAGAGCCGGATCGAAGAAATCGGCATGGTGTTTCATGAAGACGTCGCGCACGCGAGGATCGCCGAGCAGGAACGTTCCATACGTTTCCGGGAAGATGTCATGCGGGCCTACGGTGTACCACGGCTCGCCCGACATCTCCTCTTCGTCGGTGCGCGCCTGCGGCACGCGGCGCACGGTGCAGTCAGTCAGGTATTCGATTTCGTCGTAATCGTAGAACACCACGCGGCCATGGCGCGTCACGCCAAAATTCTTGTACAGCATGTCGCCGGGAAAAATGTTCGCCTGTATCAGTTGCTTGATGGCGTCACCGTATTCCTTGATGCCGTGCTCTATTTCGTGCGGCGAGCCGTTCTGCAAATACAGGTTCAGCGGCGTCATGCGGCGCTCTATATACACGTGCCGGATCACGAGCTTGTCGCCTTCGTATTCGATCATCGAAGGCGCTTCTTTCATCAGTTCCTTGAGCAACGCGTCGTCCAAACGCGAGAGCGGCAGCGCCACGCTGGAGTATTCGAGCGTGTCGGCCATGCGTCCCAGGCGATCATGCCGCTTGACGAGCCGGTACTTGTCCTCGACCTTCGCGCGCGTGGTGTCCTTCGGCGGCGGAAAGTTGTCCTTGATCAGCTTGAACACATACGGAAACGAAGGCAGCGTGAACACCAGCATCACCATGCCCTTGATGCCCGGCGCAATGACGAATTTATCGCTGGAATGCGAGAGATGATGCAGCAGGTCCCGATAGAACAGATTCTTGCCCTGCTTCTGCAAACCGACCGATGTATAGATCTCCGCCTTCGGCTTGCCCGGCATGATGGTGCGCAGGAACTGCACATACGCCGACGGCACTTCCATATCCACGAGAAAATACGAGTGCGAAAAGCTGAAGATGATCAGCAGTTGTTCGCGTTGCAGCAGGACGGTATCGAGCGCGAGCACGCCCGGTCGCGCGTGACGCACGGGCATGGCGAATGGCGCGATCAGATCGCCGTTGATGATTCGCCCGACTATATACGCCGCCTTGTTGCGAAAGAACAATGAGGACAACACGTGAATCTGAAAATTCGGCGCGGCCTTGAACTCCCCGAATGCTTCGGTAATGGCTTGCATCACGCATTGAACATCGCGTTCGAGGTCTTCAAACGCAGGCTCGAGCTGGAAGTTCGTGACAATGCGCATGAGCGTGGCGGCAAGGCCGTCCTTGCCGGGATAATACGCACGATACGTCGGCTTGGCCGCGGGTTCGTCGTTCTCTATGTATTCGGTCGATATAGCCGGTCGCACGAAAATGAAGTCGTTATTGAAGTACGACCGATGCAGGATCTTGCAGCACACGGAATTGAAGAACGTCTCCGCGCATTCGGGTTGGCGGTGCGCCGTCAACAGGCCGATGTAATGCAGTTTGATCTGCTGCCACACTTCGTCGTCTATATTTTCGGCGTCGTATTCATCCTGCAGACGCGTCACGCATTCTTCCACGCGATCGTCGTACGACGTAATGCGTTCCCGCGCAAGCCGCTGCAGCGCATGCCAGTCGCCTTCCTCGAACAAATGCTTCGCCGCGATCGCCGCATCGCGGAAAACGCGATAGTGACGATCGAATCCTTCGAGCAGCGTTTGCGCGACGTCGAAGCCGATCTGCGACGACAGCAACTTGGGAAAGTGATTCATATCGACCCTGCACTACGTGTGGTGTCGCGTGATGCGCGTTATTCCTGTGCCTTCAAACCGGGCGATATTGTATCGCCATGACCGTTCACGATTGTTCACGAGCGCCGCGCGTCAAGCAGCCTTCACGGTTTTCTGCGTCGGCGAACAGGATGAGGCCAGCTTGCGCGTCCGTTTTTCAGCATTCGCCGAAAGCAGCGCACGGCCTTGCATTTCGTACGCGGCAAGTTCGCCAAGCGTTGCGTTCAGATCTTCCAGTTGCCGTTCCAGAACCGCGCGATGTTCCGCGATGGTGTCCAAAAACGCGTGCAGCTGCGCAACCGTACCGGTGGGTGAATCGTAGAGATCGAGCAACCGGCTGATCTCCGACAGCGTGAATCCAAGCCGTTTGCCACGCAGCGTAAGCCTCAGGCGCGTGCGGTCGCGCGGCGAATACACGCGCCGCACGCCGTTCGTGCCTTCGCGCGCCGGCGCGAGCAAACCCTGATTCTCGTAGAAGCGGATCGCGCGTGGCGTGATCTCGAACTCGCGAGCCAGTTCTGTAATGGTGTAACGCGTGGCTGTCATTTGAACCTGGAAGTGCGCTGAACGGCTTTTAAGAACCGCTGTAAAATGCAGGTTAACGTTAGCGTCAACTTGGCGGTATTGCAAGAATCGACAACCCGGAGATCGACCCGCATGAATCCGCTCGAACAGCAACTGGACTACGTCTTCGCCGACCGGCTTCCCGAATCCGGCCACGCAATGGAAGTCACGCCTGGCGTCTTCTGGGTACGCATGCCGTTGCCGTTTGCGCTCGATCACATCAATCTCTGGGTCATGCGCGATGAAATCGATGGCGTGAAAGGCTGGACCATCATCGATTGCGGTATTTCCGACGAAACCATCCGCGCCAACTGGGAGCGCGTCTTCAGTTCATTGCTGGACGGCTTGCCGGTGCTGCGCGTGATCGTCACGCATTGCCATCCGGATCACCTCGGTCTTGCCGACTGGATCTGCAACGGCGGCGAGAAGAAACGCTGGGGTCCAGTCAGGCTCTGGATGTCGCACGGCGAATACGCAATGGGCCGCGTGATGTCGAGCGGCGACGGTTCTGACGCAGGCGGCGAACGCGCCGCGCAGCACTTCGCGCGGCATGGCATGCGGGATCCGGCATCGCTCGAAGCCCTGCGCAAACGCGATACGTATTACCCGAAGCTCGTGCCGTCCATACCGCCGCATTTCCGCCGTCTGCGCAATGGCGATAAGGTCAGGATCGGCGGCCGCGACTGGGAAGTGATTACGGGCTTCGGCCATTCGCCCGAACATTGCGCGTTCTACTGCGCTGAAAACAACGTGTTGATTTCCGGCGATATGGTTTTGCCGCGTATATCGACCAACGTGTCGGTGTTTGCCATTGAACCGGAGAGCAATCCGGTGGCCCTGTTCCTGGAATCTCTCGGCCGATACGAAACGTTACCCGCCGACACGCTTGTCCTGCCTTCGCACGGCAAGCCGTTTCGTGGCATGCATACGCGCATTGGGCAGCTTCGCGATCATCACGCCGCGCGCCTGGCGGAAGTGCGCGAGGCCTGCGCGATCAAGCCGCAAAGCGCGGCGGATATTGTGCCGATCATGTTCAAGCGTCCTCTCGATGTACACCAGATGACGTTCGCGCTCGGCGAAGCGTTGGCCCATTTGCATCTGCTATGGCTGCAAGGCGAACTCGTGCGGAGTACGCAGGAAGCTGACGGTGTGATCCGTTTCGCGCCAGCGTAAAAAAGCCGGGCGCTTTTAAAAGGGCGCCCGGCTTTTCAAGGAACAACAATTACTGCACGGACACGCTGACGAAGTTCTGTCGTCCAAACGGACTGACACGATATCCGCTGACATTGCTTTGCGTGAGCGCGGATGCGGTCGGATAACCGAGCGGAATCCACAGCGCCTGATCGTGGATGATCTGCTGCGCCTCGGTGTAAGCCTTGGTGCGCTTGCCGATATCCGCCGATCCCTTGCCTTCGTCGATCAAACGATCCAGCGTCGGATCGCAGAAGCGCGCGAAGTTGATGCCCGAGCGCACCGCGGCGCAACTAAAGAGCGGCGAGAGGTAGTTATCCGGATCGCCGTTGTCGCCGGCCCAGCCCATGAACAACATGTCGTGCTGGCCTTGCTTCGCTTCCTTGATCAGCTCGCCCCATTCGATCACCTTGACCTGCGCCTTCACGCCGATCTTCGCCAGATCCGCTTGCAGCAATTCCGCGCCGGCTTTCGGGTTGGGATTCAGCACGCTGCCGTTCGGACGCACCCAGATGGTTGTATCGAAGCCATTGGGATAGCCTGCATCGGCGAGAAGTTTTTTCGCGCGATCGACCGAATACGCATACGGCGTGACCTGTTTGTCATAGCTCCACGTGTTCGGCGGGAACGGATTTACAGCGGGCGTCGCCGTGTTCTCGAAAACGGTCTTCAAGTACGTCGTGCGATCGAATGCTTCGTTCAGCGCCTGGCGAACCTTGGGGTTATCGAGCGGCTTTTTCTGCGTGTTCAGCGCCACGAACGCCGTCATGAATGCCGGCGTTTCGACCACCTTGATCGAGCCTCCTTTCTTGGCGTCGATCACGTCCTGCGGCTTCGGCGACAACGCGATCTGGCATTCACCCGCCTTGATTTTCTGCGCGCGCACGGAGGCATCGGGCGTGATCGCGTAGATCAGGCGGTCAACCTTCGGCTTCGCGCCCCAGTACGCGGGGTTCACGTCATAGCGAATCACGGCGTCTTTCGTATAGCTTTTCAA
Source organism: Caballeronia sordidicola (assembly GCF_001544455.2). Lineage (GTDB taxonomy): Bacteria > Pseudomonadota > Gammaproteobacteria > Burkholderiales > Burkholderiaceae > Caballeronia > Caballeronia sordidicola. The sequence goes on along the minus strand of NZ_FCOC02000002.1, from coordinate 263,491 downwards.
CACGAATGGACCCGTGCCGATGGGCTTCGCGTTCAGGTCGGTTTCCTTACCCGCCTTGAGCAACTGATCGGCATATTCAGCCGAATATATCGATGCAAAACCCATCGTCAAGATGGGCACGAAGGTCGCGTTCGGCGTGTTGAGCACGAACGTCACGGTGTTGTCATCGACCTTTTGCACCGACTTGATCAGCTTGACCAGGCCCATTGATTGCGCGTGGGGAAAGCCGCTTGCGCCGGCTACCTTGTGCCATGGATTGCTGTCCGAGAGCATGCGGTCGAACGAGAACACCACGTCGTCGGCCGTCAGTTTCCTCGATGGCTTGAAGTAATCCGTGCTCTGGAACGCCACGTTCGGCCGCAGATGGAACGTGTAGGTCAGCCCGTCCGCGCTCACGTCCCACTTTTCGGCGAGTGCCGGCGTGACTTTTTTCGCGACTTCATCGTAGGAAACGAGCGTGTTGAAAATCACGTCCGCGGACGCGTTGGTCGTCACGAGCGAATTGAACTGCACGACATCGAAACCGTCCGGACTCGATTCCGTGCACACGGTAAGCGGTTTTGCGATCGCGAGCATTGGCGCGATGGCCAGGACTGCGGCTGCGAGCATTCTGAAGCGCATGAGATCTCCCGTTTTGACGGTGTCGTCGGTTAATTGGTCATTTTTTGATGCGGCGGCGTTCAGGCGGTGTTGCGACTGCATTGCAACTTATTGTACGGCGCGTTCTGGCACACGGTTCCGTGCAACAAAGGCGCGTCGCCGTAGCTTACTGAAACGTTATTTCCGCTACAACGACCGATTCGGGATATCGATATGGACACGATTCACGCCGCCGCGCCGCCTTGCCTAATCGGCGGGCGCACGCTAAACTCGTGCCCGTCTTTGGGGAGTAGCCTTCCTTCCGCAATGGGAGGAGGACGCGTCAACATACTCGGCTGGTGCCGTGGCGCGTTCGACCGGTCAGGTTTGGCGAGACCATGGGTGCATCTTGTCGTTCACGGTCGGACGGCGCGGGATAGCACCCTGGTTTGCTGACGTCCGACCGTGAAATCATCGTGTCTCCAAAACAAAAACACCCTGCATCGGTCACAAGCCTCTCCTTGCGTTGCTATTGCCAGTACGCCTCATTGCGAGGTGCGGCATGACACTGCTATTCCTGCAACTCGCCATCATGCTCGTGGTGATTCTGGCGGCATCGGAATTGTTCACCAACGCGCTGGAGCATCTCGGCGAAAAACTCGGCATATCCGAAGGCGTCACGGGTTCGCTGTTCGCGGCCATTGGCACTGCGTTGCCTGAAACCACGGTGCCGATCATCGCGTTGATGGGCGGCACGGCAAGCCGTGCGGTCAACGAGGAAATTGGTGTGGGCGCCATTCTTGGCGCGCCGCTGATGCTCGCAACGCTGTCCACCTGCCTGATGGCGGTCGCCGTTCTCAAGATGCGCGGCCTCAAAGGTCTCGTCACGCCCGAACATACCGGCTTTACCCGCGATCTCAACTTCTTCCTGTGTGCATTCCTGATCGCGGCCGGCGCGATGTTCGTCCCGCATCACGCGTGGGAAGTGCGGGCTCTGTTTGCTGCCGGTCTGGTCGGCGTGTACGTGGTGTATGTGATCACGACGTTCCGGGCGTCCGCGGGTCTGGTGGAGAAGGGGCACGGCACGGAAGCGCCCGAGCGGCTGTTGATCGCGCGCCTGGGTTTGCCTACGACGCTTGCGACCATCGTGTTGCAGATGGCGGTCGGCACTGCGCTGCTGGTTGGCGGGGCAAAGGGGTTTATTGCGGGCGTGGAGGGCGTGTCGCATGTACTGGGGATATCGGCGCTGCTGCTTTCGCTGATCATCATCCCGATTGCAACCGAATTGCCCGAAAAGGTGAACAGCATCATCTGGGCGCGGCGCGGCAAGGATACGCTCGCATTCGGCAACATTACCGGCGCGATGGTGTTCCAGGGCACGCTGCTGCCAGGTATCGGCATCATGCTGACGCCTTGGGAGCCGCGCGTCGAAGTGCTGACCGGCGTGCTGATCACGCTCGCCGCCGCCGCATGGCTGCGGCTCAATGCGAAGAAAGGCGGAATCGTGCTGTGGGCGCTGCTCGTGAACGGCGGGCTTTATGCGTTCTACCTTGCGCTGACACTGGGGCGCTAGGGCTATCCGGCGCGCAAAAAAAAGCCCGCCGAAGCGGGCATCAATCACATTGCGCGTCGTGCTTACCGCGCATCTGTTGTTGTTCTGCGTTGTCTCTTTATTGCGGCGTCAGAACCGCGCCGCTTGCTGATATCGGCTGGCGGCGTTCGCCTGGTTCATCGCTTGCCGGTGATTCCTCATCAACGCCGTTTCCGCCGATGTCGCCGCGTGCATGATCGCGGCAATGCTCGCCTGGATCCGGCGAATCGTGACCATCGAGTCGGCGGACTGATCGGCTTGCAATGACATCAAAAGCGGCGAGCGTGTGTTCGTCAGTTCCGCGGCGCGCGGCCAGTCGTTATCGGCGGCTGCGCTTTCTATGGCTTCCGTCAGCACCCATGCCCGGGCGATCAGTTCTTCCTGGTTCATCGTCTGGCTCCGTTACTTGTTGGTCGCAAGCGCGCCCGCGCTGTTTGTACCGCCGAAGAGCTGCGTCAGGTAGTTGGCATTGCTTTGCGATTGCGACATCAGCGTGTTCAGCGCGGTGAATTGCGCGTTGTACGACGTCGTCAACTGCGCCGCGTAGGCGGTGAGCTGGGTTTGCTGGTCGGTGAGGCTCTTCAGGTCGGCGGTCAGCGCGCTTGAGCGCGTATCCATGATGCCGCCGGTCGCGAGGAATGACGTCAGGTCGTTGTTCATATTCGCGGCGACGCCGTTTTTCGAATTGAACAACGTCGCGACGGTTTGCGGATCGCTGCTGAGCGCGGCGTTCAGCGCGTCGGTGTCGGTCTTAAGCGTTCCGTCCGGCTGCAGCGTAATACCAATGGAAGCGAGATTGACCGCTGACGCGCCCGTGCCGACCGCACCGCTGATGGCACTGGATAGCGTGTTGCGGATCGTGTTCATCATCGAGTCGCCGAGCAGCGCGCCGCCCTGCGAGCCTGTCGCCTGGGTCGAATCGAACGAAGTCAGCGACTGGACCGTGCTCATGTAGTTGTTGTAAGCCGTGACGAAGGCGGTGATCGCCGTTGCCTGTCCGCTCGTATCGGGCGCGACAGTCAGTGTTTGCGTGGTGCCGACCGAGGTGGAATCCAGCGTCATGGAAACGCCACTGAGCGCCGTGGTGATCGTGTTGCTTGCGCTAGTTCCCGGCGTGCCCGCGATCGAGAAGTTTGCGTCTTCGCCGGCTACGCTCTGCGTCCAGCTACCCGATGCAACCGTGGTCACCGACCCCGTGTAATTACCGGCGGTTTCCGTGCTGTTTGCGGGTGCGGGGGCCGTGCCCGATGTCACGGCGAGGCTGTTCAAGGCGTCGCCCGATGCCGTTCCCGAGATCGTGACATTGATCCCGTTCGATACACCTGTCGCCGACGAACGCAGCACCAGATGCGCACCGTCCGTGCCGTTCACGATAGCGGCCGTCACGCCCGGATTGCCCGATGCCGAATTGATCGCCGATGCAATGCCTGCCAGCGTGTTGTTGCTCGACGTGACGGGGATCGACATGTTCTTGCCGCCGACCGAGATAGTCATCGTGCCGGTGCCGAGCGTGTCGGTCGTCTTGAATGCGCCCGAAGTGATCGATTGCGACGTCGCGATATTCGAGACCTGCACGGAATAGGAGCCCGCCACTGCGCCGGAGGTGCCCTTTGCGGTGATTCCCTTGCCGTCGCCGGTCGCGGTGAAGGCTGAAAGCGTCGTGCCGTCCGAGAGCGCCGAAAGAGACGCCTGCAACAGGGACATGACGGATTTCAGCGTGCCGAGTGCGGTGACCTGCGTGTTGTCCGCTGTGGTCTTGCTATTGAGGGTATCGGTCTGGCCCGCGATTTTCGCGTTGACGAGCGCGGTGACCAGGGAGTTCACGTCCATTGTCGACCCGGTCGAGCCGCTAATGATCGACTGTGCGGCCTGCTGGACCGCGCTGTTCGGGTCAACGGTGGAACCGGTTGACGAAATGGGTATCGTGCTCATGCATTGCTCCGTTCGGGCGTGGGCCGGAAATCACTCGATAAATCCCGGAAACGCGAACTGGGAGGCAAGCCTCCCAGCGGTTTTATGCTTCTTTTTTGCTGCAACTACCGCTGTGATGCGGGTGTTTCAGCCGGCGCGCATTGTAGCGTCGCGCGCGCCGGTTAGCTCGCTGTCAAAAATGCTTAGCCGAGGAGCTTCAGGACTTGTTGCGGCAGCGAGTTGGCCTGTGCGAGCACCGAGATACCTGCTTGCTGCAGCACTTGCGCCTTGCTCAGGTTCGCGGTTTCCTGCGCGAAGTCCGCGTCGGTGATTTGCGATTGAGCCGACGACAAGTCCGTCGATTGCGCTTGCTGCGTCGTGGCTACCGAGCTGAAACGGTTCTGGACGGCGCCCAGTTCCGATTGCAGTGCGTTGACGCTGTTCAGCGCGTTATCGATCGATTCGATAGCGCTCGATGCGCCGTCGGCGGTGCTGATGTCGATCGCCGACACTTGCGGCGGCGTGCTGTTGGCGTCGAACGAAGCGAGTTCAGTTTTTTGCTGGTCGGTAGCGGCGCCTCCCGTATCCATTGCCGTAGCAGCCAGCACGCTTGAGTTCTTGCCGCCGGCGGTCGTGGTCGTGATGACGTTCGAAGCCGTGAACTTGTAGGTAGCCGTACCGTCGCCGCCATCGGACGCCGGGATGACTTCGGTTCCCGTGCCGTCGCCGAGCGCCTTGTTGTTCTGGTCCGTATAGGTATAACCGCCCTTGCCGTCGGCAATGACGTTGACCGTCGTGATAGCTGCGGGGGCAGCTGCGGTGGCTGCGACAAACGCGCCCGTGTCATTCAACGACAGGCCGTCGATGCTGCCGACTGTCGTGCCCTTTTGCGGAAAACCGCCGCCGAGCTTCAGTGCCGATACGTTGGCCGATGCGCCCAGATCGATGCTGATCGACTGGCCAACGTTCGCGCCAACCTGGAAGCTCTTCACGCCAGCCGAACCATCCAGCAGGTTCGTGCCGTTGTACGTGGTTTGCGACGAAATGCGGTTGATTTCACTGATACGCTGCGTCACTTCCGACTGAAGCGCAGCCTGGTCGGTTGCCGACAGCGAGCCGCTCGAAGCCTGCACGGCCAGTTGGCGAATACGTTGCAGGTTGTCGGTGATCTGGCTCAGACCGCTCGATGCCGTTTGCGTCATCGAAACGCCGTCATTCGCGTTCGACACACCTTGGTTCAGGCCGTTGATTTGCGACGTCATGCGCGATGCGATGGCCTGTCCTGCTGCGTCATCCGCTGCGCTGTTGATGCGCTTGCCCGACGACAGGCGGGTGATGGCCGACGACAGCGCGCTCTGCGTGCTGCCCAGGTTTTGCTGAGCGACCAGCGAGTTGATATTGCTGTTAATACCGATCATTTTGGATTTCTCCTGAAGAAGCTGTGTGAGCTAAAGGGCTGTTTTTGGCTACTACGCCGTCCTGTTGCCTGGCGGTTCCGAGCGTGTTAGCCGGCCGCCTACTTGGGTTAGCGGCCCCTTGGAAAAAAACTTGAGGAATTAGAAAACGATTTGTAGAAGGAATAGCGAAAACATGGAAAAACGTTTGCCGTAAGGGTTTTGCAATGGGTCGCCGCCTGCGGGCATGAGGATTCACGGGTATTCTTTTTCGAGGACTTCTCTCAACCGCACACATCAGGAGCCGCCATGCAACACCGCACCATCGGTACTTCGGATCTCAAGGTCGCGCCGCTCGTCTTCGGTGGCAACGTGTTCGGCTGGACCGCCGACGAGCGCACGTCGTTCTCGCTGCTCGACGCATTTGTTGACCACGGCCTCAATTTCATCGATACCGCCGACGTCTACTCCGCCTGGGTCGACGGGCATCAGGGCGGTGAATCGGAGACGATCATCGGCAAGTGGCTAAAAGAAAGCGGCAAGCGCGACAAAGTCGTGCTTGCCACGAAAGTCGGCATGCTGAGCACGCGGCCGGGGCTGTCGGCGGCGAACATCGAGGCGGCGGTGAACGACTCGCTCAAGCGGCTGAAGACGGACTACATCGACGTCTATTTCTCTCATCGCGACGATGATAAAACTCCGCTCCTCGACACGCTCGGCGCTTACCAGAAGCTGATTGCGGCGGGTAAGGTGAGGGTTATCGGCGCTTCAAACTACACGGGAGAACGCCTGGAAGAAGCGCTGAAGATTTCCGCGAAGGAGGGGATTGCGGGCTATCAGGTGTTGCAGCCGGAATACAACCTGTACGACCGCGCGGGTTATGAAGGCGATCAGGAGCCGGTTGCCACGGCGCACAAGGTTTCCGTTGTGACGTATTACAGCCTGGCGAGCGGTTTTCTGAGCGGGAAATACCGCTCGAAAGCCGATACCGAAAACGCAGCGCGCGGCGCAAAGGTGACGGGCTACCTGAATGATCGCGGTTTGGCGATCATCGAAGCGCTAGTCAAGGTCGCCGATCGTCACGGCGTGGCGCCCGCTACAATCGCGCTCGCGTGGCTGATCGCCCGTCCCAGCGTGACCGCGCCGATTGCCAGCGCGACGTCGGTCAAACAACTGGAAAGCCTCGCCGAAGCCACGCGCATCACCCTTTCTCCAGAAGATGTCACGCTGCTGAACGAGGTCAGCGATCCAGCGTGAGTTTTTGCATAAAAACCTGAAAAACCGCGGATTTTCATGGAGTTGCGCCCCGCAGAGCGGCTTTGCGGGGTTGGCGACACGTCAGCGATCTGATAACATCTCGCCCGAATCGAGATTTTTGCCCGATGACGCCGCATTTTTCGCGACGTCTGGCGGCCCGAAGTGCGCTGTTCCGGATTCCAGGGGAATGCGCATGCCGTGATCGGCGGTGAAATCCCACCTCTCTCTTTTCCGGCCTCCGTGGCCGCTTTGCTCGTGTCTGCTGCGTTGGGTGGACGATCGGAGTGCCGGCGCGCGGTGTAAGCCTGCTTGGTTACGCTTCGCCGCGCAGTCAGAAAAACGTATTAGCGATTTAGGACTTCCATGACCACTATTGTTTTGAAAGAAAACGAGCCGTTCGACGTTGCGATCCGTCGCTTTCGCCGGACCATCGAAAAGAACGGCCTGATCGCCGAACTTCGCGAACGCCAGTCGTACGAGAAGCCGACGACAGCACGCAAGCGCAAGAAAGCGGCTGCAGTTAGCCGCCTGCGCAAGCGTCTGCGTAGCCAGATGCTGCCCAAGAAGCTTCACTGATTCCTGGCATGTCGCGGCCCTGTTGCGGGGTTGTGACAAAGCAAAGCGGCGATGCCGCCCCGCATGGGGTTGCATCGCCGCTTTGCTTTTGCATATTTCATTCGCGTTTTGCGTCCTGATCCTCCGCGGGTTGCGCGGTCCTTACTGCACGCCGATCAGACGAATGCGTGCCGTTCTGCCAGTCGAGCGAGCAATTGGGGCCATTCGTCCACGCCGAAGTCGTCGTGGACTTCTTCCAGTTCGATCAGCAATTCGGCAATCTCGGGGTCGTAAGCATTCACGTTCGACGCATAAAGCGCCCGCAACAACGACCCGTCTCTCGCATTTTTATAATACGAAATGCCGACGCCCTCGATATCCGGGCGGTACACATCGTCAGCGATCAGTGAGCCAATAGCGCATTTGCGGCCGTCGCTGCTGCGTAGCCGGCACGAACCGTTGTCATCTTCCGACACAGCCCGCTGCGTGAGCAAATGCGCGCTCACGCGTTCGTAGATGTCTCTTGCCGTTAACATTGCGTGACTCGTTGTTCTAAATAATGCGTTGCTTGCCCGCTGGTACTCGTGCTCGGCGCTACCCGCGCAGGGCCGGCCGGACCTCGACGGAGCCGGCCGCATTCTTTTGCCTCAAGCCGCCGATTTCAACCGGTCCGCCGACAAGTTGAACTGGCGCGCAATCGATGCAAAGCGCTCGCGCCACTCCCATTTGCCGAAGACGTCGTGCACGTTTTGCAGGCAACTGAGCAATTCGACTGTGGTCGGATCGTAGACATTGATGTTCGAGCGCAGCAACGCGCGTTTCAACGCTGCCACGCCGACATCCATGTACGAAGGAACCGCCTCCGGACCTTTGTCGATGAAACGGATAGGTATTCCTTCCATTGCCGTCATGTAGTCGCGTGGCTTGATGAAACTGCCAACAGGACATCCGCCGCAGTATCCGCGGTATGCGCCGCCGCCTCGCGGCAATAACGCAGCCTGGCCTTGGCCAAACAAGTGATGCACGGCGCGATCGAAGATTTCCTGATGCGTCAAAAAGTTGAGGTTTTTCATTCTGTTTATCCCCCGCACCGACATCGCGGCGCTTCGTGGGTGTCATCAAACAGCGTTATCAGTATCGGACGCGAATCCGATCGTTTTAGCGCGGTCGACCACATAATCCGCATTTTTTGATGCGTTGTTCGCTTCCGGCAATACCGCCCGCCGGGTCTGGGCACGCTTGGCTGAGCTCGTTCGGCGAGTTCCAAGGTAGCTGGACACTTGCCAAGAGCCGCTTGCACCGAATTTATAGCGTTCTTCCGGTAAAAAATGGGTGCTCACGCGCAGTAGGCCGCAATTTTGACATGACGCAAGGCTTTGTGCACGAGGGACGACTGGCCGCAAAGTCTTTGTAGTAAAGGCTTCAGAGCGTTATTTACCCATCCCGGAGGCTTCTGGTCGGGATTTTCCCTGAGGCGGCCTAAAACTGCGAAAAACGTTGCGAAAACGCAATATCCAAGTCATAAAACCGTGCCAATCAATTTACTAATTTGGCGCTTTGGCGGCGGTCAAACGCTTCGTGTGCGCAGATTGACGGCTCAAGCGGCAAAAGCAAGTCGCCTCGTGGTCGTTGACCATGCCGGTTGCCTGCATGAAGGCGTAGCAGGTGGTCGACCCGACAAATAAGCAGCCAAACTTCTTGAGCGCGCGACTCAATGCGTCCGATACCTCGTTGAATGCCGGCGCTTGCGAGTACGAGGCGCGCGGAGTGTCGATAGGCGTGCCACCAACGAATGACCACACGAACGCCGCGAGGGAGCCGTGCTCGGCCTGAATGCGCTGCACCGCGCGGGCATTGGCGATAGCAGATGCGACCTTCGCGCGGTTCCGGATAATGCGTGGGTCGAGCAGCAGTTTGGCGGCGTCTTCCTCGGTGAAAGCGGCTACACGATCTACGTCGAAGTTGTGAAACAGTGCTTTGTAGCCTTCCCGTTTGTTGAGGATCGTGGCCCAAGACAGGCCGGCCTGCGCACCCTCAAGCACAAGCATTTCGAACAGGTGGCGATCATCGTGCGAGGGGACGCCCCATTCGGTGTCATGGTACTGGGCGAGCGCTGCCGTGCTGACCCAGCCACAGCGGTGCGGTTCGGAGTTTTTGCGAGGTTCCGGAGCTGGTTGCTTTGCATTGGTCATGGCTGATTCTGGAGATGCATGGTTGGCGTTCGATCAGCATAGGCCCAAGGCGTCGGCCGGAATAGTCGGCCGATTGGCCTAGTCAGTGACAGAATGCTCTACGCGAGGCGGCACATTTGCCAGCCCATTCGGTCGAGTGGCGGTGGCTTCGTCGTGCCGTTAAGCTTGCGGCATGACTACATCAACTTACTCCTACTCTTACCTGATTGGCGTCGACGGCGGCGGTAGCGGCACACGTGTCGTCCTGGCCGATGCAAACGGCATTGAACTCGCTCGCGCCACCGGCGGCCCGTCGGGTCTCGCGTTGGGCGTCGAGCGCGCCTGGCAAGCAATCGATGCAACCATTTCGCGCGCATTCGGCTCCGCCGGCTTGCCGTTCGAGTGGAGCGCATGTGCACTCGGTTGCGGCCTGGCGGGCGTCAACCACGCCGGGTGGCTCGCACAGTTCCATGAAAGTGCGCCGGAGGGATGCGCGCTTGTTGTCGAAAGTGACGCGTTGACTACGTTGCTGGGCGCGCACGGCGGCGAGCCGGGCGTGATCGTAGCGTTGGGCACGGGCAGTATCGCGGCGTCGCTTGATTCCCGGGGTCAAGTCCGGATCGCAGGCGGCTACGGTTTTCCGAGCGGCGACGAAGCCAGTGGCGCGTGGCTCGGCATGCGCGCGGCGGTGCATTTGCAGCATGTACTGGATTGCCGCGCACCTGCAGATGACTGGTCCCGCGCTCTGCTTGAATGCACCGGCGTAGGCGATCGCGATGGTCTGGTGGTCTGGTTGAGTGCTGCAAATCAGACTGGTTACGCCGCGCTCGCACCAACGGTCTTCCAGCATCGAAACCATCCGTTTGCCGAGCGCCTGCTTCAGGAGGCCGGTCGCGAAATCGAAAAAATGGTGCGGGCGCTCGATCCCGGCCGAATCATGCCGGTAGCGTTGTGCGGCGGCCTCGCAGCCCCACTCGAACCGTTTGTGCCCGAGACGCTCCGTGCCCGGTTACGCGCGCCGCTCGCTGACTCGGCCGCAGGCGCGCTGCAACTCGCTCGTCGCGCCGCAGCCGGAAAATCCCGTGTCGCGCGCTAGAATGTCAGGTTCCTAACGGTTAAAAGGAAGCGGCTCTCCCATGTATTCGATCATCGCAACCGATCTCGACGGCACTTTGCTCAACAGCGATCATCAGGTCGATCCATTCACCGTCGAAACGGTTCGCGAACTGGAAGCACAGGGCGTGCGCTTCATCATCGCGACTGGGCGGCATTACAGGGACGTGGTCGGAATTCGCACTGTTCTGGGTGTCGACGCATACCTGATCACGTCGAACGGCGCGCGTATTCATGCACCGGACAACGAGCGCATTTACGCACGGGACATTGCACCTTCGGCGGTACGCCGGCTCGTCCAGCCGGATCTGGCCGGCAGCGAGCGGGTCATTGTGAATCTCTTCGCCGACGACGCCTGGCTGATCGACCGCCACGCGCCCACCTTGCTCGAGTTTCACCAGGACTCGGGGTTCAACTACGACGTGATGGACCTTCGCCGGCACGGTGGCGAGAACATTGCGAAGGTGTTGTATATCGGTGAGCCGGAAGATCTGAAGGTGACCGCGGAAAATCTCGAGCGCGAGTTTGGCGAATCCATCTACGTGACGTATTCCATGCCGGATTGCCTGGAGGTGATGACGTCGGATGTATCGAAGGGGCGGGCGCTGCGGTTTGTGCTGGACCGGCTGGATATTGACGCCGCACATTGCGTTGCATTTGGCGACAACATGAACGACATCGACTTGCTTGAGACAGCGGGCCGGCCGTTCATGATGAAAAACGCAAATCCTGATCTGGTCAAACGCTTGCCGGATATTGCGCGAACCGGCAATAACTTCGAGGCCGGCGTCGCGCATCAATTGCGCAGTTTGTTCAGCATGAGCAATTAACCCCGAGCGGATTTCAGCTCGGATATTTAACGCGAGGAATAAAAAAGGAGCGCCTCGAGAATGGCCGCTCCTTCTTGTTTAAGCTTCACAAAATGCTGGACCTGGAGTTATTACCCGCGATGATTCCATCCGCCGCGATAATCATCCCGATGGTTCCAGCCGGTGCGATCCCAACGTCCGCGATCCGGTCCGCCCCAGCGCGGTTCATCGTGACGATGCCATGAAGGCGCCGCACGGTAATAAGGCGCCGGCTGTACATAGACTGGCGCGGGTTGCGAGTAGACCGGCGCACCCAGCGACAAGCCAATATTCAGGTCCGTATGCGCTTGCGCAACCCCGACCGCGCTCACGGCCAAACCGGCTGCAACCAGCAGATGAGTGACGATGCGTTTCATGGTGTTCTCCTTTTTTGGGCGACGCGTGTCGCATGAGTCCAATGTACGCATCCGCAGTCTTACGAGTATCGACGAGTTGTTACGGGGTGAAAGTATCGTGAAAGTACGATCGTCGCGTGAAAGCGCTCGTCAAATGGAGGCGCAGACCTTAGTGGGTAAAGCTTCAAGAGCACCTGGACAGGAGTATGGCAGCCGCGGCCAGCGTTTCCGAATTTGAAAGGCAGTAAACGCGCATTACATTTGTCGCAAGCATTTCATATTACGTGGCCGCTAAGACCAAGAAATCTTTAAACCAATAAGAAAACGGGCGTCGAGCGCCCGTTTTCTTATCCAATCAGATGGCTTTTAATCAGGCGGAAGCGAGTGCCCGATTCTTTGCGCCAGTCAGCAGCGGATAAACCACGCCCGCGATAATCGCGCCGATGATTGGTGCAACCCAGAACAGCCAAAGTTGTTCCACCGCCGCGCCGCCGACGAACAGCGCCGGACCTGTCGAACGTGCCGGATTCACCGACGTGTTCGTAACCGGGATCGAAATCAGGTGGATCAGCGTCAAGCAAAGGCCAATGGCGATCGGCGCAAAGCCTGCGGGTGCGCGGCTGTCGGTAGCACCCAGGATGACGAACAGGAAGAAGAACGTCATGACCACTTCGCAGACGAGCGCGGCGATCATCGAGTAGTGGCCCGGCGACTGGTCGCCAAAGCCATTGGTCGCGAAACCGCTCGCCACCAGGTCGAAGCCGGGCGCGCCGCTGGCGATCACCGACAACACGTATGCGCCGAGAATGCCGCCGATCACTTGCGCCACAATATACGGAGCCAGTTCGCGAACGGGGAAGCGGCCGGCGACGGTCAAGCCAACGCTCACGGCGGGGTTCAGGTGGCAGCCCGAGATATGGCCGATGGCGTAAGCCATGGTGAGCACGGTCAGGCCAAACGCGAGCGATACGCCCACAAAGCCAATACCAAGTTGAGGAAATCCAGCGGCGAGCACGGCGCTTCCGCAGCCGCCCAGCACGAGCCAGAACGTACCAAACATTTCTGCGCCGAGGCGCTGTCCTAATCGCATGATTCGAAGTCCTAAAAATATATAAAAAACCGAAACGTTTCCGATGCATGTAACCGCTGATATTTTCTGCGATCAATGGAGCGGGTAGGCAGTGTAATCCGAGTGCCGCGACTAGTTGTCAATAATTGTCAAATCAACGAGAACTAAGGCAACTCTTATTAAGATTGCTCTATAGTTTCAAGAATCTTCTCATTTAGTTTCAGACTTTCTGCAATTGCATTGGCTACCGTTGCATCTTTTATTCGATGCCGTTAGTCTTCTCAATAATTGCTGCCTATTAGAGAGGAATAGAAATGTCGCAATACACTGAGCTCAAGGCGCAAATCGCCAAACTCCAGGAGCAGGCTGAAGAAGCGCGGCGCGCGGAGTTGGAAGCGGTACTTGCCGATATCCGCAGAAAGATTGTCGAGTATGGCCTCACGGCACAGGACTTGGGGTTGACAGTCGTGCGCCGCGGCAGGCCACCCAAAAAGGAGCCATTGCCGCCGGTTTATCAAGATCCTAAATCAGGTAATACCTGGAGCGGTCGTGGCAAACCACCGAAATGGATTGTGGGTAAAAGCCGTGAGCGGTTCTTGATTAATCAAGATCATTCCTGAGACGGCGTACTGAAGCAGTCAGCGTAAAGATTTTGGCCAGCATGTTCGAAGACAAAAAAAATCCACCCGGAGCGGGCGGATTTTTTCACGTTGCCATACAGATAATTCAAGTAAATTCAATGCATTAAATCCAGCCGATGTCACATTTTTCTAAATGGACGTTGCATCGGCCTATTTGCTCGGCGTTTCCCGTTCAACCTATTGCAACTTGACGCAGCACCGGCCGCTTTGCCGCTTGAAGCAGTGCGGTATAGCTGTCGACATAGTTCTGCGCCATCGTGCTTGCGCAGAAACGACGTTCGAACTGGGCGCGGATTTCAGTACGTGACAATTCTTCAAGCCGTTGCAGCGCGCCTACCGCGCCCTGAACGTCTTCGCAAATGAAGCCCGTCACGCCATGGTCGATCACTTCCGGCACTGAACCGCGATTAAACGCGATCACGGGCGTACCGCAGGCCATTGCTTCGATCATTACCAGACCAAACGGCTCCGACCAGTCGATCGGGAACAGCAATGCCTTGGCGCCCGACAAGAACTCCGGCTTTTGCTGCTCGTTGATTTCGCCGACGAATTCCACATTCGCACTCGACAGCAACGGCTCGATCGTGCTCTTGAAGTATTCCTGGTCGACCTTATCGACCTTTGCGGCAATCTTCAGCGGCAAACCAGTCTGCGCTGCAATCTGGATAGCGAGATCGGCACGCTTTTCAGGGCAGATGCGGCCCAGAAACGCCAGATACTCCGGTTTCTTGTGCGTTTGCGGTGTCAGCAGGTTTTGCGGCAGGCCATGATAGATCGTGTTCAACCAGGCAGCCTGCGGCAACGGCTGACGTTGTGAATCCGAGATCGAAATGACCGGTGCTTCAGGAAAAGCGTCGAAAACCGGTTGCAGTTCTGGCAAATCGAGACGGCCGTGCAGCGTGGTCACAAACGGGGTGTCCATTTGCGAGAACGTCGAGAACGGCATGTAGTCGAGGTGAAAGTGTAGTACGTCGAATTCGTGGGCACGGCGACGCACTTTCTCGAGCAGCAGCGCATGCGGCGCGTTCCAGTCGCGAATAGACGGGTCCAGGCGTAGCGCACGCGGCCATGCTGCATCGAGCGTTGCCTTGGTTTCCGAGTCCCCGCTCGCAAAGAGCGTTACGTCATGGCCCAGGTCGACCAGTGCGTCGCTCAAGTACGAGACAACGCGCTCGGTGCCACCGTAGAACTTCGGAGGAACTGCTTCGTGCAAAGGTGCAATTTGTGCGATACGCATAACGTGACTCTCCTGTTCGTTACGGCTTCAAACAACGGAATTCCGATAGAAAACCGCTGAAGCCTTGCGGACCGGCCAGCCTCTATGCTGCCGCCCCCGTTAAATCGGACCCGGGTAAATCGGGTAATCCCTTAAGACCCATTATCAGGATGACTGCGGTGATCGCCGAGTCATTTTTCAAACGCTTAACCTTGTTACAGCGCGAAACACCGCCGGTTACGAAACGTGAACTTAGGCTGAATCCCTTGTCTGGCAGGGTGTTTGAGCAAATATCGACTCGTTTCGAAACGTGCGACGCAAGCCCAGGACGCCTTGGGATGCAATGCCCATGCCAGCGCCATCGAGCCCTTTCCAGACAGGGTTAGCACTTATAACCCGAAATATATGACGCATGCGCGTGAAGTCATTCCGATACGGCGCCGTTAAACCGCGAATGAAACACGCTGTAATAAAACTCCGCCACGACGAGCGGCCGATGACGTCCATTAAACCGGACATTCAGGATAAATCGGCATCTTTGCCCGATTTTTGTCCAACTCTGGCGGGCTTCGAAGGGCGCACACACCTTACACGGTAAACCCCCCGCCAATAAAGACGCGCCAGAAATCCGCGCCTTCCTATTTCCCTTCAAAGTTTTCCAGCCTCGTGCCGTAAACCACTTAACGGCGGTTTCGCCGCTGCAACCATGAGGATTCGACTGTGCTGATTTTCATCGGAACACTAGTGACGCTGTTGTCGGTTTTCGGCGGTTATGCGCTGGAAGGCGGGCATCTGGGCGCGCTGGTCCAGCCGGTTGAAATCCTGATGATTGCAGGCGCGGGCGTGGGCGCATTCATCCTCGGTAACGGCATGAAGACGATCAAGGCCACGCTGCGCGTGATCCCGACGCTTTTCAAAGGCTCCAAGTACAACAAGGACGTGTACATGGAGTTGATGGCGCTGCTCTACGTGCTGCTTGCCAAGGCGCGCAAGGAAGGCACGCTGACGCTGGAGTCCGACATAGACGATCCGGCCAAGAGCCCGATCTTTGCGCAATATCCGAAGATCCTTGCTGATCGCCATATCGTCGAATTCCTGACCGATTACCTGCGCCTGATGGTCGGCGGGAACATGAACGCGTTCGAAATCGAAAGTCTCATGGACGAGGAAATCGAAACGCATCATGCCGAAGGCGAAGGCCCGGCTCAGGCGCTGCATAAAGTTGGCGACGCCATGCCGGCGTTCGGGATCGTCGCGGCCGTGATGGGCGTGGTCCATACCATGGCGTCGGCCGATCAGCCGCCGGCAATCCTCGGCGAGATGATCGCGCAGGCGCTGGTCGGTACGTTCCTTGGCATCTTGTTGTCGTACGGGTTGATCGGGCCGCTTGCGAGCGTGGTGGAGCAGCGCGTGGCCGAGTCCACGAAGATGTTCCAGTGCATCAAGGTGACGATTCTCGCGAGCCTGAACGGCTATGCCCCGGCGATTGCGGTCGAGTTCGGCCGCAAGGTGCTGTTCTCCACCGAGCGTCCGTCGTTCTCCGAACTGGAAGAACACGTGCGCCGCGTGAAGGCGAAATAACGACACGCCTGCACGCGACCACGCGCTTTCGGAGAATCCATCATGGCCAACAAGAACGACCGCCCAATCTTCATCAAACGGATCATATCGAGCAAGAAAGCGCATCACGGCGGCGCGTGGAAGCTCGCCTACGCCGATTTCATGACGGCGATGATGGCGTTCTTCCTGCTCATGTGGCTGCTGAGCGCCGTGTCGCCGGTGCAGCGCCAGGGCATTGCGGAATATTTCAACATGCCGCTCAAGAACGCGATCATGGGCGGGCAGCGCACCGGCATGGACTCGAGCATCATCGACGGCGGCGGCCGCGATATCTCAAGCCCCGAGCCAGGCACGACGCGCATGAGCGACGGCACGCGGCGCTCGAACCGCATTGACGAGCAGACGCTGAAGGACGCGCAAGGCGAACTGGAGCGGCGCGATCAGGCTCGCCTGCATGACCTGCAGGTGAAGCTGATGTCGGCGATTGACGCGAATCCGGTCTTGCGTCAGTTCCGGCAGCAGATTCGCATTGATTCGACGCAACAGGGTTTGCGCATCGAGATCGTGGATACCCAGAAGCGCCCGATGTTCGCCCTCGCGAGCAATTCCGTGCAGCCGTATATGCGCGACATCCTGCGCGAAATCGGCAAGGCGCTCAACGACGTGCCGAACCGCATCGTCGTGCAGGGTCACACGGACGCAACGCAATATGCTGGTGGCGAGAAGGGGTACAGCAACTGGGAGTTGTCGGCGGACCGGGCGAATGCCTCACGCCGCGAATTGATCTCGGGCGGCATGGACGAAGCGAAGGTGCTGCGCGTGATCGGTCTGGCATCCACGCAGAACCTGAACAAGAAAGACGCATTCGATCCCGAAAACCGCCGCATCAGCATTCTCGTTTTGAATCGCAAATCGGAAGAGTCGATGACGCGCGACGACTCTTCAGCAACCACGATCACCAGCAATCCCCTGAATCCTGGCAACGCCACGCCTGACCTGGGCGCGCTTGCGCCGGCCAGGCCGGCGGCCAAGTAGCCAGCTTCGGGACGCGCCTCAAGAACATCGGACCAGGAACGACCAACCATGATCAAGAACATTCTGACCATCGACGACTCAGCTTCCATGCGCAAGGTCCTGTCCGCGACCTTCGTTGCGGCGGGGTATCGCGTTGAAGTTGCCGCCGATGGCGCCGAAGGCTACGAAGCGGCGCTCGCCGAGCAATTCGATCTGATCGTCACGGACCAGAACATGCCAGCCATGAGCGGCCTCGATCTGATCGTGAAGTTGCGTGGGCATCGGGCGTACGCGAACACGCCGATCCTCGTGCTCACGACCGAATCGAGCGAGCAGTTCAAGGCGGCGGCGCGAGAAGCGGGCGCGACGGGCTGGATTGAAAAGCCAATCGATCCCGACATGCTGACCGAGCTGGTGGCGACGTTGTCGGACGCCGAGCAGTCGCACTGAACGTATCAGCATCAACAGCACAAAGCACACAGCACTTACGACGCGCATAGCGACGACAGACAAGGCATCCGGTGGTGACCCAGGCATGACACTCGACATTACGCAGTTCTATCAAACATTCTTCGATGAAGCCGACGAGCTGCTCGCCGACATGGAGCAATTGCTGCTCGCGCTGGATCTGGCGAACCCCGATCCCGAGGATCTGGGCGCGATCTTCCGCGCGGCGCATTCCATCAAGGGAGGCGCGGCCACGTTCGGCTTTTCGGCGCTGACCGAGACCACGCACATTCTTGAGTCGCTGCTCGATCGGGCGCGCAACAACGAGCTGGTCTTGCGCCGCGACATGATCGATACCTTTCTTGAAACCAAGGACGTGCTGTCGGATCAGCTCGGCGCGTATCGCGCGAGCGCGGAACCGGATGCGGCCGCCGCGAAGGCGATCTGCGCGAAGCTTGAATTCCTGCGCGACAACGACGCGGGCGACGACACTGGCCACGCCGGTCACGCACCGCAAGCCGCTGCGGAGCCCACGCCGTCTTTCGCCGATGAAGCCGCTATCGCGCAGGATCTCGCGCAAGTCGCGATGGCGCTGGGCCCGAACGAGCCGCCCGCGCATGTAGTCGAGCAGGCGAACGAAGCCGTGGAAGAAGAAGGCGGCTGGACGGAGTTTGCGTCCGCGCCGGAATCGGCAAATGCAAACGATGAAGCCGATGACGGCCCACATCTGAAAATTACGCTTCGGGGGGTAGGGGAAAAGGACCAGGCTCTGCTGACTGAAGAGCTTGGCAACCTCGGGACTGTTGTCGGGGAAAAGAAGTCGGGCGGTGACCTGACGTTGTGGCTGGACTCGGATGTGTCGGCGGATGACATTGTCGCCGTGTGCTGTTTCGTGATCGATGAATCGCAGATTTCGATTGGCCGGGGTAATGCATCGCAGGCGTCGGAAGTTCAAGCGCCGGCCGCGGTTGCGGCAACAGAACAAACCAGAGAGGTGACGGAAAAAGCACCCGACGCAGGGAAGACGGAACCGATGGCGGCCGCAACCGCCGCCGCCGAGCCCCGCGCGAATGTGGCGGCGGCATCGGCTCCGGCTGAAGCGCCCAAGGCTCGCGCTGCTGCGGCGCCGGCGGCGTCTGAAGGCAGTTCGATTCGCGTGGGCGTGGAGAAGGTCGACCAGTTGATCAACCTCGTGGGCGAACTGGTAATCACGCAAGCCATGCTTGCCGAAACCACGAGCACTTTCGATCCCGCGCTGCACGACCGCCTTTTCAACGGCATGGCGCAACTCGAACGCAATGCGCGCGACCTGCAGGAAGCCGTGATGTCCATCCGCATGATGCCGATGGATTACGTCTTCAGCCGTTTCCCGCGCCTCGTGCGCGATCTCGCCGCGAAACTCGGCAAGGAAGTCGAACTCGTCACGTTCGGCCAGGCGACGGAACTGGACAAGAGCCTGATTGAACGCATCATCGACCCGTTGACGCACCTTGTGCGCAACTCGCTCGATCACGGCATTGAAACCGTGGAAGCGCGCCGCGCCGCGGGCAAGGCGGCGGCGGGGCAACTGGTGCTGTCGGCGGCGCATCACGGCGGCAACATCGTGATCGAAGTCAGCGACGACGGCGCGGGCCTGCGCCGCGACAAGATTCTCGCCAAGGCAATGAAGCAGGGCATGCAGGTCAATGAATCGATGTCCGACGACGAAGTCTGGCAACTCATCTTCATGCCGGGCTTTTCCACCGCCGACCAGGTTACCGACATTTCCGGCCGTGGCGTTGGCATGGATGTGGTGAAACGCAATATCCAGGCAATGGGCGGCCACGTCGAAATCCAGTCGCGCGAAGGCCGCGGCACGACCACGAAGATCGTATTGCCGCTGACGCTTGCGATTCTCGACGGCATGTCGGTGAAGGTGGGCAGCGAGATTTTCATCCTGCCGCTGAACTTCGTGATGGAATCGCTGCAACCCGTTGCCGACGATATCTACACCGTCGCGGGCGGCGAGCGCGTGGTGCGCGTGCGCGGTGAATACCTGCCGCTCGTTGCGCTGCATCAGGTGTTTGAAGTGAGCGACGCGCGCACGGAACCCACGCAGGGAATCATCACGATCATTCAGTCCGAGGGGCGTCGTTTTGCCATGTTGATCGATGAACTCGTTGGTCAGCAGCAAGTGGTGGTGAAGAACCTCGAAACGAACTATCGCAAGGTGCACGGCATTTCGGCCGCAACCATTCTCGGCGACGGCAGCGTGGCGCTGATTGTGGACGTGGCGGCGCTCAATCGAGAAAACCGCACGGCGCATGGTGCGCTGACGCATTGACGCACTGATGCATTAACCAGACAACGCAACTCCGGGAGTTAAAAATGGCAGCAGACATCCAATCCATTACATCCGCGGCGCAGCGCCGTGACGTTCAACGTGTCAGCACGCAGGCGGAAGCGGCCGGACAGGAATTCCTCGTCTTCACACTGGGCGCGGAAGAGTACGGCATCGACATCCTGAAGGTGCAGGAAATTCGCGGCTACGACAACGTCACGCGCATCGCGAATGCGCCGGCGTTCATCAAGGGCGTGATCAACCTGCGCGGCATTATCGTGCCGATCGTCGACATGCGCATCAAGTTCAATCTCGGGCGCGTCGAGTACGACAACCAGACGGTCGTGATCATCCTGAACGTGGCGCATCGCGTGGTGGGCATGGTGGTCGACGGCGTCTCCGACGTCCTTACGCTGCAAGCCGACCAGGTCATGCCCGCACCGGAATTCGGCGCGACGCTCACGACCGAATATCTGACGGGACTCGGCACGGTCGACGGCCGCATGCTGATCCTGATGGACATCGAAAAGCTGATGACAAGCAAGGAGATGGAGTTGATCGACTCCGTCGCGGCTTGATCCCACGTTTCACGTAACTGATTGAACTCACGCTGGTCGGGAAGAAAGACATGCTTAAGAACTGGTCGATTCGTACTACGCTGACGCTCGTGGGCCTGTTGTTCGTCGGCTTTGCCGCCGTGGTGGCCGCGCTGTCGCTGAACGGCTTGCACGCGGCCGGCAATTCGCTGTCCGTGCTGGCCGACGGCGACATGGTCTCGACGCGCGCGCTCAACGACGCGTCGTCATACCTGCTGCGAGCCCGCGTGACGCTTGATCGCGTGCGTTCGCTCGATGAAGCTGGCAAGACCGACGAAGCCAAAAAGGCGATCGATCGCGGCCAGGTCCTGCTCGATAAATCCAACGAGAACTGGAAGCTGTTCCTCGCCACGCCGAAGCCGACCTTGCCGCAAGCCATGCTGGACGAAGTCGTCGCCCGGCGCGACGCACTGATGCGCGAAGGCGTGGAACCGGAGTTTGTCGCGATCCGCGCAAACGACCTGCCGGCATATCACGCGATCGCCGACACGAAGATCAGCCCGATGTTCGTGGCGCAGGACGCGGCGGCGTCCGCGGTCGTGGACTTCATGCAGAAACACGCCGATATCTTGCGCGTGGATGCACAGGCGAATATTGCGTTGCTGATCCAGGTGATCGTGGGCGTGATGGTGCTCGCGGTGTTGACCCTGATTGGCACGCGCTTCGCGATGGGCGGCATGATCGTGCAGCCGATCAACGAAGCCGTGGATCACTTCGAGCGCATCGCGCGCGGCGACCTGACGCGCTCCGCGCACACCGATAAAACCAACGAGATCGGCCGCTTGTTCGCGGGTATCGAACGCATGCGCGTGAACCTGACCGCGATGGTCGGATCGGTGCATCACGGCGCTGAATCCATCGATGTCGGCGCGCGCGAGATTGCAAGCGGCAACACGGATCTGTCGCAACGCACGGAAGAACAGGCGGCGTCGCTGCAGGAAACGGCGTCGAGCATGGAGCAGCTCACCAGCACGGTAAAGCAGAACGCCGAGAACGCGCGGCAGGCTTCGCAACTGGCCGTGAACGCGTCGGACATTGCATCGCGCGGCGGTGAAGTCGTTGAACAGGTCGTGAGCACGATGAACGCGATTTCATCGAGTTCGAGCAAGGTGGTGGACATCATCGGCGTGATTGAAGGAATCGCTTTCCAGACGAACATTCTTGCGCTGAATGCGGCCGTGGAAGCGGCGCGCGCCGGCGAGGAAGGCCGCGGATTCGCGGTCGTGGCGGGCGAAGTGCGCAGCCTTGCGCAACGCAGCGCGGCGGCGGCCAAGGAGATCAAGTCGCTGATCGGCGATTCGACGGCGAAGGTCGAAAGCGGCTCGCAGCTCGTGGCGCGCGCCGGCACGACCATGGATGAGATCGTCCAGGCGGTGCGCCGCGTGACGGACATCATGGGCGAGATCAGCGCGGCGTCCGAAGAGCAATCGCAAGGCATTGAACAGGTGAGCCGCGCGGTCGGGCAAATGGACGAAGTCACGCAGCAGAACGCCGCACTTGTTGAAGAAGCGGCGGCCGCTGCGGCGTCGCTTGAAGAGCAGACGCGCAAGCTGAAGGATGTGGTTGGCCACTGGCAAGTCAGTGGCGACACAGCGCAGGAACGCGTTGAACCATCGGTTGCCACGCCGGCCAATGCAACCCACGCCACCACGCCGATAAAAGTTGTTTCGCGGCCTAACGTCGCGGCCAATCGCGCCGTTAATAAGGATAACGAGAAGGTAACTGCGAAGGTTATCGCAGTGACTCCGGCTTCTTCTGAAGAAGCCGCACCTGTAGCGAAAGCACCAAAGCTCGCTGCAACCGCAGCCGGCGACTGGGAAACTTTTTAAGGCAAGTGGCAGAAGAGCATGCAGGCCCAACGCACGTTCCAGCAGAACAAAGGCTAGATGATGGCAACGCGCTCACCCGTCGATACTTCCCGCGACCGGACCCGAAACGGTTCGGAAGTGGAACGCGACTTCGAATTCACCAGCGCCGATTTCGGGCGCATTCGCGAGCTGATTCACCGGCGCGCGGGGATTTCGCTGTCCGAGCATAAACGCGACATGGCGTACAGCCGTCTCGCGCGACGGCTGCGCGCGTGCAACATCGATACGTTTCGTCTTTATCTCGATCGCCTCGAAGCGCAGCCGGACAGCGCCGAGTGGGAAGCGTTCACCAATGCGCTGACCACGAACCTGACCGCGTTTTTCCGCGAATCGCATCATTTTCCGATTCTCGCCACGTTCGCGAAGAGCCGGCCGCAGCCGTTCTCGGTGTGGTGCTCGGCGGCGTCGACGGGGGAGGAACCGTATTCCATCGCCATGACGCTGATGGAAACACTGGGCGATTCCGCTGCGCGCCACTGCACGGTGATCGCGACGGATATCGACAGCCAGGTTTTGCAGAAGGCCGACGCGGGCGTCTATTCGCTCGACTCGGTGAAGACGCTCGGAGCGGAACGCCTGAAGCGCTTCTTCCTGAAGGGCACGGGCGCGCACGCGGGCATGGTGAAGATCCGCCCCGAAGTGCGGGCCATGGTGAAGTTCGAGCAACTGAACCTGACGGATTCGAAATATGCGCTGTCGGGCCAGTTCGACGCGATCTTCTGCCGCAACGTGATGATCTACTTCGATAAACCCACGCAGGCGCAGGTCCTCGCGCGCTTCGAACCGCTGATGAAAAGCGGCGGCCTGCTGTTCGCCGGGCATTCGGAAAACTTCACTTACGTGACGCAGGCGTTCAAGCTGCGCGGCCAGACGGTATACGCGTTGTCGCGCGACTCCGTTGCTGCGCCGGCCAGGAAAAAGGCGCTCGCCGGAGAACTGGCATGAGCGCATTGCCGATCGCGACGAACCTTTACTTCGACAACCACTTCAAGCTCCCAGGCGTGAAGCTGTTGCCGAACGAGTTCTACATGACGGGCGAAAACATGGTGCTCGTCACGGTGCTCGGTTCGTGCGTGGCGGCGTGCATTCATGACCGGACGGCGGGCATTGGTGGAATGAACCATTTCATGCTGCCCGACGACGGCGCCGACGCGTCGCAATCCAGTTCGGATTCCATGCGATACGGCGCGTACGCCATGGAAGTGCTGATCAACGAGATGATCAAGCGCGGCGGGCGGCGCGAACGTTTCGAGGCAAAAGTCTTTGGCGGCGGCGCGGTGCTGGCGGGCATGACGACCATCAATATCGGGGACCGCAATTCCGAGTTCGTGCGCCGCTATCTCGCGCTGGAAAAGATCCGGATCGTGGCTGAAGACCTGCAGGGCATGTATCCGCGCAAGGTCGCATTCATGCCGCGAACCGGCCAGGCGATGGTCAAGAAACTGATCACGCAACAAGATCCAGGCGTGGTCGAACGCGAAAAGGCGCTCGTGCGGCAAACGCCAGAAGAACGCAGCGAGCGGTTGGCAAACGCGCGTGCGCGCGTCGAGTTGTTCAGCCAGCCGAAAGCGAAAACACACGATAAACCCCGCATCGAATTGTTCGGTGCCGCAGCCGGCCTGCAGCGAACCGTCCGCGCGAAGACGGCGGAGGAAGCATGACAATGGCCCGGAGCACCGAACCGAAGATCAGCGTGTTATGCGTCGATGACTCGGCGCTCGTGCGCAGCCTCATGACCGAGATCATCAATTCGCAGCCCGACATGCACGTGTGCGCGACCGCCCCCGATCCGCTGGTCGCGCGCGACCTGATCAAGCAGCACAACCCGGACGTGCTCACGCTCGACGTGGAAATGCCGCGCATGGACGGCCTCGATTTCCTTGAAAAGCTGATGCGGCTGCGGCCGATGCCGGTGGTGATGGTTTCGTCGCTGACGGAACGCGGTTCGGAAATCACCCTGCGCGCGCTCGAACTCGGCGCGGTGGATTTCGTGACGAAACCGCGCGTGGGCATTCGCGACGGCATGCTGGAATACTCGGAAAAACTCGCCGATAAAATCCGCGCCGCCGCGCGTGCGCGCGTGCGGCAAACGCCTCATGTCGTGCACGCGGCACCAGGTGCGGGCGGCGCGGCCGCTGCGGCCAAGCCCACGCCGAATCTGAACAATCCGCTGGTGAGTACGGAAAAGCTGATTATCGTCGGGGCGTCGACAGGCGGCACCGAAGCCATTCGCGAACTCCTGTTGCCGCTGCCGCCCGACGCCCCCGGCGTCATGATCGCGCAGCACATGCCGCCGGGCTTCACGAAGTCGTTTGCACAACGTCTGAACGGCTTGTGCCGGATTGCCGTAAAAGAAGCGGAGCACGGTGAGCGTGTGCTGCCGGGCCACGCGTACATCGCGCCCGGCGACGCCCATCTGGTGCTCGCGAGGAGCGGTGCGAACTACGTCGCGCATCTCTCCGATGCCCCGCCGGTCAACCGGCATCGGCCATCGGTGGATGTGCTGTTCCGTTCCGCCGCGCAGCATGCCGGCAAGAATGCGCTTGGCGTGATCCTGACCGGCATGGGCCGCGACGGCGCGCAGGGCATGCTTGAAATGCAGCAGGCCGGCGCCTACACGTTCGCGCAGGACGAAGCGAGCTGCGTGGTGTTCGGCATGCCGCGCGAAGCCATTGCAACCGGCGGCGTGAGCGAGATCGCGCCGTTGCAGGAAATGACCCGGCGCGTGATGGCGCGCCTCAATTCCATGGGCGAGCGCACGCAGCGCGTCTGAACCCGCCCGCCAGATTCGAATACCCGTGCGGCGTCTTGCGCCGCCAGAAGAAAACACCGGAATACAAGGAGCAGTGAAGATGGACAAGAACATGAAGATTTTGGTCGTCGACGACTTTCCGACGATGCGCCGTATCGTGCGAAACCTGCTGAAAGAGCTGGGTTTCTCGAATGTGGATGAAGCGGAAGACGGCGCGGCCGGTCTGGCGCGCCTGCGTGGTGGCGGCTTCGAATTCGTCATCTCCGACTGGAACATGCCGAACCTCGACGGGCTTGAAATGCTCAAGCAGATTCGCGCCGACGCGACCCTTTCGCACTTGCCCGTGCTGATGGTGACGGCGGAATCGAAGAAGGAAAACATCATTGCCGCGGCGCAGGCTGGCGCGAGCGGGTACGTGGTCAAGCCGTTCACGGCCGCGACCCTCGACGAGAAGCTCTCGAAGATTCTCGAAAAGATGGCCAAGGCCGGGAGCTGAATCGTGAACCAAATGACGACCCAGGAAGCGCTTACGGTGATTGAGCAAGAAGGGGATGCATCGAGCGATCGCATTTTGGCGCGCATTGGCCAGTTGACGCGCACGCTGCGCGATTCCATGCGCGAACTCGGCCTCGACAAACAAGTGGAAGCCGCCGCCGAAATGGTTCCGGATGCCCGCGATCGCCTGAAATATGTCGCAACGATGACCGAACAGGCCGCGGATCGCGCGCTGAACGCCATCGAACTCGCAAAGCCGCTGCAGGAAACCATGCAGCGCGACGCCCAGGCGCTCGACGCCCGCTGGGAGCAGTGGTACGGCGCGCCGCTGGACAATGCGGACGTAAAGACCTTACTCGCCGATACACGCGGTTTTCTCCAGCAAGTGCCGGTTCACACCGTCGCGACCAACGCGCAATTGCTCGAAATCATGCTCGCGCAGGATTTTCAGGATCTGACCGGGCAGGTGATCAAGAAGATTACCGACGTGGTGTACGTGATCGAACAGCAGCTTCTTGGCGTGCTGCTGGAGAACATTGCGCCCGAACGGCGCGAACAGTTCGCGGCGCAAGCGGCGGCGCTGGCAGCATCGAACGTAATGAGCACGCCGGACACGTTGCTGAACGGCCCGCAAATCAATCCGGAAGGCCGCACCGACGTGGTTCAGGATCAAACCCAGGTCGACGATCTGCTCGCCAGCCTCGGTTTTTGAGCATGCGTTTTTGACGCGCCCGGGCGATGTACATGGATGACATCGGCCCGGAGCGCGTCAAAACGACACCGGTTTCAGCCATTTCACCCAAATTCACGTCGTAACATATCTTCACTTTCCCGAGATCGACGCATTCGGCTGGCATACTTACGTCTCGACAAACGGTTCGCACTGCGTGCGGCGTTTCAGCAGACAAAATTGTGCATCGCTTGAAATAATCGAACGGAGAAGCGAAGTGGATACTTCGATCATTTCATCCGGCTTTCGGCGCGCTCACGCGCTCGTAAGCCTGGCAGCAGGATTGACGTTCGGCTTGCTGGCCGTATCGCCCGCTTACGCGGTGCTCGGCGGCGCGCCCATGACGGCGCCTTCCGGCGCTACCGTCACCAATTCGGTATCGCATGCGGCATCGGCGTCAGCAGCTTCGGCGGCGTCATCGGCCTCGGCAAGTTCTTTCACCGTGCGTACCACCACGCTTCCCGTGGGCACCGTTGTCAATGAATACGTTGGCGCGGACGGCACGGTGTTCGG
Organism: Caballeronia sordidicola; assembly: GCF_001544455.2. Classification (GTDB taxonomy): domain Bacteria; phylum Pseudomonadota; class Gammaproteobacteria; order Burkholderiales; family Burkholderiaceae; genus Caballeronia; species Caballeronia sordidicola. The sequence goes on along the minus strand of NZ_FCOC02000002.1, from coordinate 236,495 downwards.
CATTGCGTGGCAAGGCCCGCGAATCCCCGATTTGCCGACACTGCTCGGCAGCTACTTCCCGCAATACGTCCAGGGCATCCAGAACCAGCGCGCCAATGGCGGCGGTCGCGGGCCCGTGAGCGTTGCGGGCAGCGCCCTCGTTGTCCGTTCCGGTGGCCACATGGGCGCGTTCGTCGGCCAGGCTTATCTTCCGCAAGCCCTGCCTGCCGGCGTCAGCGCCAGCGACATTCAATAACGGACGGAGACTTTAACCATGCGTCCGATGTTTTCATCGTCGTCTTTATCTTCGCTCTTGTGCTTCAAGTCGGGCTTGTTCCGCTGGCTCGCCGTGCTCAGCTTGTCCCTGTTTCTTGCGGCCTGCGGCGGCGGAGGCGGCGACTCCGACAACAATTCCGTCAGCAGCCCAGGCGCCAACAACGGCGGCGCGGGTTCCAGCGACACACCCGGTGCGCAGCCCATCGCGGCCACGGCTGCGAACACGGTGCCCATTACTGTTGGCCCCGGCGCGCAAAATTTCATCAATATTCCGAACGTGAGCGTGACCGTCTGCGCGCCCGGGACCAGCACGTGCCAGACCATCGACAACATTCAGGTCGATACCGGCTCGTATGGCCTGCGTCTGGCCAGCGACGCCGCCGCGCAAATCATCACGAACCTGCCGATCAACCAGTCGACGAGCGGCGGCCAGCTTGCGCAGTGCACGCAATTCGCCGATGGCTTCACGTGGGGCACCGTGCGCACCGCCGACGTGAAGATTGGCGGCGAAACCGCGAGCGCCATTCCGGTCCAGGTCGTGGGCGATCTGGCCGACTCGACGGTCCCGGCGTCGGGTTGTATCAATGGCAGCAACGAGCGTACGTCGCGGCAACTGGGCGCGAACGGAATCTTGGGCGTGGGTGTATCGCCGACGGATTGCGGGACTGCCTGCACGAATCCAGTGACCAGCAATTACTACTCGTGTCCTTCGGGCACGAACTGTTCGCAGGTGGCCGTGGCGGTCGCGAACCAGGTTGTGAATCCGGTGACGAAGTTCGCTACGGACAACAACGGCGTGATCGTGCAATTGCCACCCGTGGCGAGCGCGGCGGCTTCGGTGACCGGCACGCTGGTGTTCGGGATCGGGACGCAGAGCAACAACACGCTGACCGGCGCAACGTCGTTTCGCTCGTCGGCGTTCGGCAACCTGAGCGGCACGTACAAGGGCGCTACGGTGACGACGATCGTCGATTCGGGCTCGAACGGGCTGTTTTTCAACGACACTTCGTTGCCTGCCTGTACCACGACCTTCACGGACTTTTATTGCCCGGCAAGTTCGCAGACTTTGTCATCGACGGTGCGTGGTCTCGACGGTACAACGGGCACAGTGAATTTCACCGTTGCCAACGCGAAGACGCTGGCGGGCAGTGGCACGAACTACGCGCTCAACGGGTTGGCGGGCAATATCGGTTCGTTCCCGACGCTGTTTGACTTCGGCCTGCCGTTCTTCTTCGGAAGGCACGTGTATTTCGGATTTGGCACAAACGGAAACTCGCCTTTCGTGGCGTTCTGAACGGCTTCGTGCGAGCGCTGCGCGCCAGGAGCGTGACGTCGAAAAGCTCAGCGTGAACCGCACTTGCAATCGTTGAACGGATGTCCAACGTTGCAGAGTCGGTTCAGCGAGCGCGCACGCCTATTTACGCCTCGTCGCGATCGAATCCGACCTGCAACCCATAGCGGCACGCAGACGGCCAGGCGTCACGCCAAGCCGATGCGTAAAAGCGGCCGTCATGTGCGCGTGCGACGAGAATCCCACGGTCAACGCAACATCGCACAGATCGTGCGCCGATGTTCGCAACAGGACGCGGGCATGCGCGAGCCGCCTGTCGATAAGATAGCTGTGCGGGCTCTTTCCGGTAGCGGCCTTGAACGCGCGAATAAAAAATCCTTCCGACAGGCCCAGGGCGACCGCTATTTCCGCAACACGCAGTTCCTGACTGATCCGGGAATCGATAAATTCGTCAATCAGCTTGAGCCGCGCGGGAGTCATCCAGCGGGCTTCCCGGGCTTCCTTCGACGATGCGTTGAGTTCTTTCCGGATCCGCTCGAAGAGCACGCCCGCATTTTCCTCTACCCATAGCGCCTCCCGCGCGCTGCCGAGCAGCGCGCTTCTGATACGTTGTGCCGCGGCGATGGCCGCCGGATCGATAACGTTGTTGAAGTGGCGCAGCACCTGGTTTTCGATTTGCGAATTTGCCTCGTCAACGACAAGCAGATATTCGCCACCGTTTTTCGACGATGAAAACACCTCGCATTCTCGCGGTACAAACGCGAGGCTGTTGGGTTTGGTGCGAAAAGGCGTGACTCTGTCGCTGGCGAACGCGTGAACGCCGGATTGGCTTTCGAACGCGAAACCTACCGCGGATTGATTGGGACGATACGAGACCTCGTACGAACATCGCGGAAGCAATGTTATATAAAACGGACCCGCTTTAGTCGTGCGAATCAAATGGTCAAAATCGCCAACATTTCGAGACAAGGGCATTTCCTTTTTATCATGGTGATTATCCAGGCGACGCCTCACTCAAGGTCAGTTTTCTGATAGCGCGCCAGGCCACGAGGTTTACGATAGTAGACCCTAAGCATCACGTATTAGTTGGCCGCAACATTTTCTGACGAATTTTTGGTTTGTCAGAGAACAAAGGACGCAGAGGGTAATAAATATTAACTTGCGGCAAAGATCCAACTTCGAGAATCGAGGTCTTACTGCATAAGCGGCCGCCACGTGCCGCAGGAAACCTGCGGTTAAATGAGCAGGCAGGGCCGAACCCAGCGCTTATTTCGCGGGACTAATAATGAGAGAGATCGTCACAAATTTGCTCAAGGCCGCGCTGATGGAGTGCTGCCCACCGCGATTCATTGAAAAGGTAACGCGTCACCCGTGCTTTGCACTCGCAGTTCTAGACGCAGAGCAGGACCTCGAAGCATTTTCGATGAAGGACCCCGCTTCGCGAGGGGCAGCAACAGCGATTGCTTTCGGTTACTCGTCGTACAAGGCGGTCGTGCACTATCGGCTTGCACACGCACTTCTGTTAATGGCGCCAGCGAATCAAGCGGAGCTGATCGAATTTCACGCCAATGCAATGCTGATTTCGTGCCGGGGAAAGTTGATGTCCGGGGCGGAAATCCATATTCGCAGCCAGATCGGCAGACGCTTCGTTCTTGACCACGGATGCGGAACGGTCATCGGCGAGACGGCGGTGATAGGCGACGACTGCTACGTGCTTGGCGGCGTTACGCTCGGCGCAACCGGAATTGCCGGGAATGCATCGAACAAGAGACATCCCACGGTTGGCAATCGAGTTCAGATCGGAGCGTTCGCTCGACTATTCGGGAACGTACATGTTGGCGATGACGTATTCATCGGGCCTCACTGCGTAATCAAGGAAGACATTCCCCCTGGGTCCGTAGTAACGCTCAAAAGTGAATTACAGATCACCCGTAGACGGCAATATCGCCCCGCCTCCAACACACTGATCACGGCACAGGCATAAGAACATGTTCGCCCTTAATCGTAAAACAAATAAGCGTTACTACGAAGATCCATCTTTATGGGAATGCATTGGCCGGGTTGTAAAGGTCGACGCAAATCATGTGGAACTCGATTCGACAGTGGCCTATCCCGAAGGTGGTGGACAGGACGCGGATCACGGAACGTTGACCCTTCCTGACGGCATACAGATTCGCTTCAATCATGCGCGAAAAATGTATGGCAACCGCGCTCGAATCCCGGACTTTCCTGACATTCAGGTAGATGGAATCATTGAGCACGTTGTGCATGAAGACGATGTGCCTCAACTTGCCCTGCTCACCGAGGGTATGGCAGTGGTGGTATGCATCGACCGGTTGCGTCGGGCACGTTTGTCACTGAGCCACACTGCGTCCCACTTGCTTTATCTTGGCGTGGCGAACGTGCGGCCAGATGCGATTGCCGCCACGCTGGGGTGCCATATCCGGCCCGACGCCGCGCGGTTCGACTTTGGGATTGCGGCGCGGTTCACAAGCGAAGAAGTACTGGAGATCGAGCGCTTCGCCAATGCAATGGTTCAGCGTGCAAGCCCTGTACGCGTTTATGCGCATAGTCAGATTCCCGATGCCCGCTATTGGGAATGCGAGGGCAACGTGATCCCCTGTGGCGGCACACATATTTGCTCGACCGAGGCAATAGGACCCATGCAGGTAACGCGCAAAAGCCTTGGCAAAGGCAAGGAGCGGTTAGCCGCAACCTTCAACGAAGCAATATTCGATCTGCGCTCACAAAACAGTCTGAATCGATAACCCGAAAAAATACGAGACTTTTTGTATGAGCACTGATCTTCTCCCCGGACAGCGGAAGCTGCCCGTCGAGCGCCTTCCCAGTTCCACCTACGTACTGTTTCTATGTCAGGCCGTCAATCTGACCGCTGCCGTCATTTCCGTTACGGTGGCTGCATTGGTCGGCGCAGAACTGGCTCCGAATCCGGCGCTTGCCACATTGCCCTATGGCGTTCAGTTCGCGGCGGTTGCGCTGCTCACCTATCCTGCCGCCAACATCATGCGTTGCTTCGGGCGTAAGGCCGGCTTCCTGTTGGGCGCCATTTTGCTGATCGCCGCAGGATGGCTCGGGTATTACGCGGTAAGTCGTTCGAGTTTCATCTTGCTGGTCGCAGCTCACAGTTTGCTCGGTGGCTACGTTGCCTTTGCTAATTACTATCGCTTTGCTGCCGTTGACAATTTGCCTTCTACCTTGCGATCCAAGGGCCTATCCCTTGTTGTAGCTGGCGGCGTTCTCGCGGCCGTCACAGGTCCGGCGATATCGATCGGCTTCCAGAATGTAGCTGGCTTTGCGCCGTTTTCGTTGTGTTACGGGTTCCTGATCGTATTGGGCCTTATTTCCATCGGCCTGATAGGGATCTGGAGGCCGGGGGCGTCGCTCGTGCCGTCCGCAGTCCGGTCGACACGTTCATCTATTGGCTGGACGCCACCCGTTTGTCTTGCCATGTTTGCGTCTGCGAGTGGCTACTTCGTCATGAACCTCTTGATGGTTCAGGCGTCGCTGGTCATGGAAGCAATGTGCGTCTCGTTCACAGCGAGTACGTTTGCTGTGCAAGGACATGTTCTTGCGATGTTCGCGCCATCGTTCTTTACGGGTGCGCTGATTTCAAAGGTGGGCTTCAGAAAGCCGCTGCTCGCGGGCTTCCTGCTGCTTGTTGCCGCGTCGCTTCTGGGAATGTGGAATCTGGGATATGGGGCAATGGTGGTGGGACTGGTTTTACTTGGGGCCGGCTGGAACCTGAGCTACGTGGGCGGAGGCGCACTTCTCGCCGCCAACCTCTCAGACGGGGATCGGTATCGATTCCAGGGAATCAATGATTCCGTTATCGCCATCTGCGCGACCCTTGGCGCATTTGCCCCCTCGATTTTGCAGACGACCATTGGCTGGCGAAACACCAACCTGCTTTGCCTATGTATAACTGCACTTGGCTTTGGCTTGGTGTGGTCGATCCTTCTAAAGCGCAAAACGATTAACGCAAGATGACAACAGTGATCGACGCACCTGACGCAAAGGCACCCCCTACGGCAAAGCATCAAGTTACGGATCTTTTAGAGGTTCTGCCCGGACTCCTTGCAAAATTCGAGTGCAACAACGCAGGCGGCAGTCACAAGGTTCGTGCGGCGCGGTACATCATCGACTCGGCGATTGCGACCGGCGCTATTGTTCCCGGACAAACAACCGTAATTGAAAAAACTGGCGGAAACTTTGGGTTCGGACTGGCACTAGCGTGCCGGCCGCACCGGACCCGCGTAGAACTCGCAGTAGGCCTGGGTTTCAGCCAGCTCAAACGGCAATATCTTGAGTTTGTGGGCGCCCGTTTAGTGGGCGCGTCCATGATGGAGAAAGGCGCGACGCCTCGTGACGTCGTGCAATGGCGTCTCGAGCATGCGGACGAACTGGGCAGGCACTATTTTTATACAGATCAATTTGCCAACAAGGCAAGTGTCGCCGCGCACGAACTGGAAACAGCGCCAGAGATTGCACATCAGCTCGCGGCCTGGCCACATGTGCGAAAGCTGACTTTTGTGGCTTGTGCCGGAACCGGTGCGAGTCTCACCGGCATAGCGAACGGATTGATCTCGGCTGGATATTGCGTCGATGTCATTCTTGTAGAGCCGGACGGCTGTGACGCGCGAAACGCGGTTTTTGTGGACCACAAGCTGGAGGGTATGTCGGTTGGTGTCGCGCCACCGTTCCTGGACTGGGCCATGATCAAGGAGACACGCGCAGTTGACTACGCAAATGTCGCCGCCGCGAAATCTGATTTCGCACGCCGGACGGGATTCTTGGTTGGCAACACCACGGCTGCATGCTTGTCAGTTGCAATGCCGCTCGCGGCCACCATGCGGGCAGACAGTAAGGTGCTGACACTTCTGTATGACCATGGACTTTGGTACACGCCCGCCTGAAGTTGCTGCGTTGCCGAAAGGCTTTGACGTAGCTCGCCGTTGCCGTCCTTATTTCTCCGGCCGAGGTTTCCTCGGCGCTTTCTCCATCGCCCGGTCGTAGAGCCATCGCGGCACGACATGCAGGAGCGCGCCCGCCACGCGCATCTGCCACGGAAACGTGGCAAACCGCTTCTTGTTCGCGATGGCATCGGCCGTCTTCCTGGCGAATACATCGGCGTCCATGAGAAAGGGCATTGGATAGGGATTACGGCGCGTCATTTCCGTGCGGATATAACCCGGCGCGATCGTCACCACCGATACCCCCGCAGGCCGCATCTCCACCCGCAAGGCTTCGAGATATTTCAACGCCGCCGACTTCGACGCGCTGTACGCCCCCGATCCCGGCAAGCCCCGCACGCCCGCCACGCTCGCGATACCCACCAGCGTGCCGCGTCGCCCGGCAACCATCCGCGCCACAAACGGTTCGAACGTCGCGACCATGCCGAAGTAGTTGATGTCCATCACTTCGCGAAATACATCGAGATCGCCGTGGCCCGTCAGCGCGCCGCGGCTGATTCCCGCGTTGGCGATGACGACATCGGCGCCGCCGTGCAGCGCGCAAAAATGCTCCGCCGCTACGCTTAGCGCGGCGGCGTCGCGGACGTCGGCGGGATAAAGGGAGATCGATGCAGAAGGAAAGCGCGCGGCGAAAGCCGCAAGTGTGTCGCCGCGACGGGCAACGAGACCGAGTACCGCGCCGCGCTTTAAATATTCCTCGGCGAGTGCGAGCCCAATGCCGCTCGACGCGCCGGTGATGAAAACCCTCAGCCGGGCCGGCGTGTCGTTCGTGGCGGCGTTCACGTTTTTACATCTTCTTCGCGCGAATCTGGTTCACGATGAAATCCATGACCTGAAGCGTTCCCGGCAGGCTGTTTGTTGTCGCCGGACCCGTTTCGTACTTGCCCTGAATGGCGATGGTCGGTACACCGTCGATCTTGTACGCATCGAGCAGCTTCTTGTCGCGCTGCAGATTGCTTTGCGTGGAGAAAGAGTTGTATGCGTCCAGGTATTTCTTCTTGTCGACGCCTTGCGTGGCGAGGAACGTAGCCTGCGCTTCCGGCGTCAGCAAGTAATCCTTCTTCACGTGAATCTCGTTGAACACGGCGGGCGTGAGCTTGTCGGCGAGACCAAGGGCATCGAGCGCGTGAAACATCTTCGAGTGCGGAATGAAGTCATCGCGAAAGGCGACCGGCACACGCTTGAACACCACGTCAGGACCTTGCTTCTTGATCCACGCTTCCAGGTACGGGTCGAATTCGTTGCAATGCGGGCAGCCGTACCACATGAACTCGATCACCTCGATCTTGCCCTGTGCTTCGACCGGTTGCGCTGTTTGCAGCACGGTGTAGTCGGTGCCCGCGACAGGCGCTGCTGGCGACGCGTGGGCGGCGTTCATGACGCTCAGGGAACCGGCCGCGAGGCCGAGTGAAAGAGCGAGGGCGCTGAAGAGTTTTTTCATGGTGACCGAGAATGTGCGTGAGAGGCAAAAGGGGAACACACGACGCTTAAAGGAAGCTTAAGGGCGGTTATGAGCCGGCTGTCCCGGTCAAGTGGCCGCGCCCGCCCGGTAGGTCCGAGGCGGGCGTGGCCCATGAAACCTGCCAATGAATCACTGCTTCGAGAAGCGGATGACGGCGGTATCGACGCCTGCATCGGAGAGACGTTGACGCACGTTGTTCATGTCTTCGAACTTCGTGAACGGCCCGATCCGTACGCGGTAATACGTGACGTTGCCGGCATCGCGTTGCGTGACCTTCGACTCGAACCCCTGGAAGCCGAGACGGGCGCGCTGCTGTTCGGCGTCGGCTTGCGTCTTGTAGGCGCCCACTTGCAGGAAGTAGCCGGTGTTCACGTCGCCGGGAGCGGGCGGCGTGACCTTGGCCGTGGACGAAGCCTGTGTATCCGCTGGCTTCTTGGCCGGCGCGGTGGTCGAGGAACCGCTCGGCGCAGTTGCAACCGGCGGCACGGCGGCCGGCGCGGCGGGCTTCGGCGCGACGGCGGTGCCGTTGGCGCTGGGCGGCACTTCCACGATCTGCGGCTCGTCCAGGATGCCCGACGACTGCGTCTGGTTGTTCGTCTGACCCGGCGCGGTATTCGGCGGCGCCGGCTGTGCGGCTTGCGGCACAGCCTGACCCGGCGTCTTGCCCTGCAGCGGACGGTTCGGATCGTAGGGCTGGCCATTCGCGGGCGCCGATCCGGCGTCGCTCGGGGCAGGCGCTACCTTCGCCACGAACGGGGTGGGCGCGCGCGTGATGTACAACGCCACGATCACTGCAATTGCGAGGCCGACAATCAAGCCCAGCACGATACCGAGAAAAGTGCCCCCGGTTTGCTTCGACTGCTTCGACGTGCTGCGTGGTTTTGCCATCGTATGAATCACCTGCAAAAAGTCTTCTGAATGGGCGTCGATTATAACGGCGGCCTTGGCCGCGCCATGGCTCGAACGGTCGCACAGGCGCCGGGCCGGACCGGCCGGGCGCCTCGATCACATCTTGACGGGAGCCGATACGCCGATCAGCGCGAGACCGTTTTCGAGCACTTGCCGCGTGGCGGCCAGCAGCGCGATACGCGCGTTGCGCACGCCGTCTTCGTCCACCAGCACGCGCTCCGCATTGTAGAACGAGTGGAATTCGCCCGCGAGGTCTCGCAGATAGAAGGCGACGGCGTGCGGCGCGAGTTCGTCGGCGGCGTGGGACAGCATGTCCGGATATTCCGCGAGCTTGTTGAGCAGCGCCATGGCGCGTTCGCTCGAGAGCGGCGTGAGATCCACGTTCGGCAGCGCGGCGAGGTCGCCGGCGTAGCGCGTCTTCCAGTCGCCGAGAATCGTGCAGATCCGCGCGTGCGCGTACTGCACGTAATACACCGGGTTCTCATCGCTTTGCTTCAACGCGAGGTCGATATCGAAGACGAATTCCGTATCGGCCTTGCGCGAGATCAGGAAGAAACGCACGGCGTCGCGGCCGCGGCGAATGGTGTCTTCATCGATCTGATCGGGCGCCACCTCTTCGCCCGGCGTCATTCCACCCGACCATTCGATCAGGTCGCGCACCGTCACGTAACTGCCCGCGCGCTTCGAGATCTTCACTTCCACCCCATTGCGCATGACCGTGACCATCTTGTGCAGCACGTAGTCGGGATAGCCCTTCGGAATGCCGATGCCAAGCCCTTGCAGCCCCGCACGGACCCGCGCAATAGTGCCGTGATGGTCCGAGCCCTGCACGTTGATGACCTTCGTGAAGCCGCGCTGCCACTTCGCCACGTGATACGCGACGTCCGGCACGAAATACGTGTACGTGCCGTCGGACTTGCGCATCACGCGGTCCTTGTCGTCGCCGTCGTCGGTCGTGCGCAGCCACAGCGCGCCGTCCTGCTCGTAGGTTTTGCCCGCCGCGATCAACGCATCGACGGTCGCCTGCACGCGGCCTTCGTTATACAGCGACGACTCCAGGTAGAACTGGTCGAACGCCACGCCGAACGCGGTCAGGTCCAGATCCTGTTCATGGCGCAGATAAGCGACGGCAAAGACGCGAATGGCGTCGAGGTCATCCACGTCGCCTTTCGCCGTCACGGGCGCGCCGTCCTTGGCCGCGACCGTCGCGCCGGCCAGATAGTCACGCGCGATGTCCGCGATGTATTCGCCGTTGTACGCGTTCTCGGGCCATTCTTTATCGCCGGGCTTGAAACCGCGCGCCCGCAATTGCGTGGAGGCCGCGAGATTGCCGATCTGCACGCCGGCGTCGTTGTAGTAGAACTCGCGATGCACCTTGTTGCCTTGCGTGGCGAGCAGGTTGGCGAGGGCGTCGCCAAGTGTCGCCTGCCGGCCGTGGCCAACGTGCAGCGGCCCGGTCGGATTCGCCGAGACGAATTCGATCAGCACCTGCTTGCCCTCGTCGCGCGTGCTCTTGCCGTAATTCACGCCCTCGGCGAGCGCCGCCGGCACGACCGATTGTTTCGCCGATGCCGTCAGCCGCACGTTGACGAATCCTGGACCGGCGACTTCGGCCGCTTCCACCAGACCCAGCGCCGCAGGCAGGCTCAGCACGGCATCCACGATTTGCTGCGCCAACTGCCGCGGATTCGCGCGCAGCGGCTTGGCGAGCTGCATGGCGACATTCGACGCCACGTCCCCGTGCGCCGCGACCTTCGGGCGTTCGAGCACGATGGCCGGCTCGACGAAGTTCGCTTCCGATGCGCCTTGCGACGCCTGTACGACCTGCCTGACCGCATCGGTCAGCAGCGTTTCGAGGGTATGTTTTTGTGCGGGCAGCATGCTGGTTCTCAAATCCGGTGATGTGTTCGTTCGTTTCGCGCGCCGGTATTTCATACCACGTACCGGCAATGAACGCGGCAAACAGAGGTCGGGCAGTCGGACAGGACTGCCTCGCGCGCATGCGCATATTCTCGTCTGGAGGCAAGGCTGGAGCCCGTCCAGGAGGCCACAACGGACCAGGCTTTCTGTATCCGGCGCAACATTTGCTCAGGTAAAACGGGATTTTAGCAGGTGCTAATATGTCGAATCAGGGTCGAGTCGAGGGAAAGAATCAGGAGCCGGAACAATGGACCGCCGCTCTGGGCTGCTTTGGCCGGACATTGCCGCGTACCTCGCTCACTACCAACAACAGGCCAACAAAAGGAAAGGGACCTTGTCATGCTGATCACATTCAAAACCAGCGCTGCACCCGACGTGCAGATGCTCGATAACCTCGCCGACTACTTGCTTGGCATCGTCGGAAAACGGCTTGGAGAGCGCGGCGTCATTACGCACGACGAATTGCCGGGCTGCATTCAGAAACTGGAAGCAGCGGTCGCAGTGGACAAACAGGAACGCGCCGAACACGACGGCCATTTCCATGAAGGCGAAGCCGGCCACGAGCCGCATGAGATTCCGGTGGGGCTGTCGCAGCGGGCTTATCCGTTTCTCGACATGATGCGTCTCGCGCATCAGGCAAACAGCGACATTCTTTGGGGCGTCTGAACGCCGTTACTGCAGGTCTTAACACAGCACATAAAAAACCCCGCAATTTTTAAATTGCGGGGTTTTTTTATTCGGATCAATGCAGCACTTCCTGAACGCCTATTGCGAAGCCGGCATATCGCTCATGCTTTTTTTCGCTTTCGGCTTGCGGGGTTTTTTCTTGTGTTCGGTGACCGGCGGCGAATAGCTCGACGCAGTGCTCGAACTCGCACCCGTACCGGGCTTCGGGGCATTGCCCTGTGCGAAAGCAGCCGGACTTCCCGATGTACACAGCACGGCGACCGCTACGGCGAGGACAGGCGTCAGCTTGATCATTTTCGACTTTCTCCGAGACGTTTAAAGAGTGCGTGACCGTCGCCATGACGACCCTGCGCACACTTCCAAGTGTAAGGAAAACCAAAATAACCGGAACAAAGTTCGCCAATATTGTGCTTTTGTGATTCCCGGTATCAGCCTAGAGCAAAGGCGCCAGCGCCCGCTCGGCGTCGTTCTTCGATATCGCCATGCGTTGCGCGAAACTTTCCACCTGATCGTCCGCGATCTTGCCGACCGAAAAGTAAGTGCTTTCCGGATGCGCGATGTAAAAGCCCGAGACACTCGCCGCCGGCAACATGGCAAGTGACTCGGTCACTGTCATGCCGATCTCGTTCGCCTGCAAGACGTCGAACATGTCCTGCTTGACCAAATGGTCCGGACACGCCGGATACCCCGGCGCCGGACGAATCCCGCGATACTTCTCTTCGATCATCGCCGCGTTATCGAGCGTTTCGCCGGCCGCGTAACCCCACAATTCACGGCGCACCCGCGCGTGCAGCGCCTCCGCGAAGGCCTCGGCGAAACGGTCCGCCAGCGCCTTCAGCATGATTGCGCTGTAGTCGTCGTGATCGGCTTCGAACTGCTTTTCCTTCTTCTCCACGCCCAGTCCCGCCGTCACCGCGAACAGGCCGATGTAATCCGCCACGCCCGATTCCTTCGGCGCAATGAAATCCGCCAGCGACCGGTTCGCGCGCTGCACGCCGTCCACAACAGGACGCACCGTTTGCTGGCGCAGATTACGCCACGTCATGGCGACTTGCGTGCGGGTGTCGTCGGTATAGATTTCAATGTCGTCGTCGTTCACCGTGTTCGCCGGCAACAGCATCACCACGCCGTTCGCCTGCAGCCAGCGGCCCTGGATGATGCGCGAGAGCATGGACTTGCCATCGGAGAAAACACGCCGTGCTGATTCGCCCACGAGTTCGTCGTTGAGAATGGCCGGATACGGCCCGGCGAGATCCCAGGTCTGGAAGAACGGCGCCCAGTCGATGTAATTCGCCAGCTCCGCCAGATCGTAGTTCTTGAACACGCGCCGCCCGATGAACGTCGGCTTTTTCGGCTCGTAATTCGACCAGTCGATCTTCGTCTTGTTCGCGCGCGCTTCGGCGTAAGTGACCATTGGCGTGGCCTTGCGGTTCGCGTGCTGCGTGCGGATGCGTTCGTAGTCCGTCTTCAGGTCTACGAGATATTTGGTCGCGCCGTCATCGGAAAGCAGGCTCGACGCTACCGATACCGACCGCGATGCATCCGGCACATAAACCACGGGGCCATCGTAATGCGGTGCGATCTTCACGGCCGTATGCACGCGCGAAGTCGTCGCGCCGCCAATCAGCAGCGGCGTTTGCTTGCCGCGGAAATAATCGTCGCGCTGCATTTCGGATGCAACGTAGGCCATCTCTTCGAGACTCGGCGTAATCAGCCCCGACAAGCCGATGATGTCCGCGCCCTCCTCCTTGGCCTTGGCCAGGATGGTCGCGCAGGGCACCATCACGCCCATGTTGACCACTTCGAAGTTGTTGCACTGGAGCACGACTGAAACAATGTTCTTGCCGATGTCGTGCACGTCGCCCTTCACGGTCGCGATCACGATCTTGCCCTTCGGCCGGACGTCTTCGCCGGCGTCGGCCATGCGCTTCTTTTCTTCTTCGATGTACGGAATCAGATGCGCCACCGCCTGCTTCATCACGCGCGCCGACTTGACCACTTGCGGCAGGAACATCTTGCCCGCGCCGAACAGGTCGCCAACGATGTTCATGCCGTCCATCAACGGGCCTTCGATCACGTTGATCGGACGTCCGCCCGCGGCTTCAATGCGCAGGCGGACTTCCTCCGTATCTTCCACGATGAAGTTCGTGATGCCGTGAACCAGCGCGTGTGCGAGGCGTTTGTCGACGTCCTGATTGCGCCATTCCAGGTTCTCTTCTTTCTTCGCGGCGCCGGTCTTGAACTTATCGGCGATTTCGAGCAAGCGGTCCGTGCCGTCTTCACGACGATTCAGCACGACATCTTCCACGCGCTCGCGCAGTTCGGGATCGAGGTCGGCATACACACCGAGCTGTCCCGCATTCACGATGCCCATGTCCATGCCAGCCTGGATCGCGTGATACAGAAACACGGTATGGATGGCCTCGCGCACCGGATCATTGCCGCGAAACGAAAACGACACGTTCGACACGCCGCCGCTGATCTTGGCGAAGGGCAGGTTCTGCTTGATCCAGCGCGTGGCGTTGATGAAGTCGACGGCGTAATTGTTGTGCTCTTCGATACCCGTCGCGATCGCGAAAATGTTTGGATCGAAGATGATGTCTTCGGGCGGGAAGCCGACTTCGTTCACGAGGAAATCGTACGAGCGCTTGCAGATCTGCGTCTTGCGCTCGAACGTGTCGGCCTGGCCGTCTTCGTCGAATGCCATGACGACGGCGGCCGCGCCGTATCGGCGGATCAGGGTGGCGTGATGGCGGAACGCTTCTTCGCCTTCCTTCAGCGAGATCGAGTTCACGACCGCCTTGCCCTGCACGCATTTGAGACCGGCTTCGATCACCTCCCATTTCGACGAGTCGATCATGATCGGCACGCGCGAAATGTCCGGTTCGGAAGCGATCAGGTTCAGGAACCGCACCATGGCCGCTTTCGAATCGAGCATGGCTTCGTCCATGTTGATGTCGATGATCTGCGCGCCGTTCTCAACCTGTTGCCGCGCGACGGCCAGCGCCTCGTCGAACTGGTTGTTGAGGATCATGCGTGAGAACGCCTTCGATCCCGTCACGTTGGTCCGCTCGCCCACGTTGATGAAGAGCGACCCTTCGGTGACGTTAAATGGCTCGAGGCCGGAGAGGCGCATGGTGTGATCGGTCATGGTGTCCCTGAACGTTGCTTCATTGCTTCGCTGTTGTGCCTGGGTCTTGTCAGGCGGCTTCCCGATAATGCGACGGCCACTTCCTCGGCTTCACATCCGCGAGCGCCTTCGCGATTTCCGCGATATGTTCCGGCGTTGTTCCGCAGCAACCGCCTGCAAGATTCACAAGTCCAGCCTGCGCAAATTCCTTCAGCAGGTTCGACGTGACGTCCGGGGTTTCGTCGAAACCGGTATCGCTCATTGGATTGGGCAAACCCGCGTTCGGATAGCACGACACGTAGGTGTCGCAAAGCTTCGCCAGTTCCGCGATGTACGGCCTCATCAGCGCCGCACCCAGCGCGCAGTTCAAGCCGAAGGTGAGCGGGCGTGCGTGACGCAGCGAGTTCCAGAACGCCTCGACCGTCTGCCCCGACAAGATGCGCCCGGACGCGTCGGTCACCGTGCCGGAAATCATGATCGGCAGCAATTCGCCCGTGTCTTCGAACAACTGATCGAGCGCGAACAAGGCGGCTTTCGCGTTCAGGGTATCGAAGATGGTTTCGACCAAGAACAGGTCGCAGCCCGCGTCCATCAACGCCTTCGCCTGCGCGTAATAGGCGTCGCGCAGTTCATCGAAGGTGACATTGCGCGCGGCCGGGTCATTCACGTCCGGAGAAATGCTGGCGGTTTTTGGCGTTGGCCCAATCGCGCCGGCAACAAAGCGCGGCTTGTCCGGCGTGGAAAAAGCGTCGCACGCTTCACGCGCCAGTTTCGCCGATTGCGCGTTCATTTCGTCCGCGAGCGATTCCATGCCGTAGTCGGCCTGGGCCACGGTCGTGGCGCCGAACGTGTTCGTTTCGATAATGTCCGCGCCGGCCGCCAGATATTTGTCGTGAATCTCGCGAATCACATGCGGCTGCGTGATCGACAGCAATTCGTTGTTGCCCTTGATATCGCGGTCATAATCAGCGAACCGTTCTCCCCGATACGCGGCTTCGTCCAGCTTGTAGCGCTGGATCATCGTCCCCATTGCGCCGTCGAGAATCAGGATGCGCTGCTGCAAGAGCGCAGGCAAGATGGCGCCGCGGGTATAGGGACGGCGTTCAGCGGCCGATTTCGCGGGGACGGACTCATTTGACAGATCAGCGGACGGATTCATGACGGACATGGCTCCAAACAGGCTCGAATAGCCCGACATTGTATCTGTAGAAAGGCGCAAACGCCTTCTGGCGGCACTTTTGTAAAACGGTAAAGGACAAAAAACCCCGCCACTTTCGTGGCAGGGTTTTAGCGGTGTCGCGTGTGCGTGCTGCCTGGCCGGGACTGCTTTTAATGAAGAATCACCGGCTGATTCATCAGGATGTCGAACTGGCCGAGAAATTCATCGACGTCTTCGAGCGATTGTTCTTCCTGCATCAGCTTCTGGACGTGCTCGCGAAATCGTGCGGCGAGCGCGCCATCAATGAAGATTTCGCGCTGCATGGTCTTGTCCACGATCTCGTAACCACCCGCCTTCATTGCCAGATGATTGTCCTGCGGTGGGAACTCAACTACGCAATAGTTGGGGCTGTTGTAAATCATCTGCATGGCGACACTCCTTATTCCTGTTTGCCCGTAAGGCGTTCTACGTCTTACATTGAGCGTTTGGGTTGGAATTCAAGGGGTGGCCTCGACGTTGGTTCCGAAAGCCCATCGAGGACCTTTGTTAGACATTCTCCCGCAAAAATGTTTCCAGAAGTGCCACGAAACGCAGTATTTCTTCTACGGGGACAGATGTGCGGCGTCAAGTATTTCGTATTTGGCACCGGGTGTTGAACCCGCTCTCGCTTTGGATAGCGCTAGCGGGAAATCAACATCATGTTCACCAACAACGACGAACTCAGGCGCCTCGTTCAATTCCACTTGCCCACGCGGATCGAAATCCAGCGGAGGCTGGGCCACTTTTGCGAAACTTCCGCCTACGTTGCAGCATCCATTTCGTTGCTGCGTCCGACCGCCTCAAGATGCGCCTTTCCGTAACGCTCCGTCAGCGCGGTTCTTCACACATTTACCTTCTTAACGGACATTTTCGCCACAATCTTTAACATGCCTGAATGCATCGAAGCGTAATAAACATGCTGTCATTCAGGGCTTGTCTGAATTGTCCGCGCCCGGTGTTGCATCAGGCGTTGCATCTGGCATGCCTGCACCCGGCGTGGACGAAGGTGGTTGCAGCTTCCCGCGCCAAAGCAGCTCCATTTGCATGCCGTTCGGCTCGGTTTGCACAATGCGAACCGGCAGCCAGCCAATAGACGGCGCAAGCCAGATGTCCAGGCGTCGACGGTCGCCATCGCGTCGTGGCAAACGCGTGAAATGGCGCGCCTGCACGTTGCCGTCGCGGGCCTGGACGTTTTCGTCGCCGACTGTTTCTATCGGCCAGATCTCGTTGCTGTCGTTATCTGCAACGCTGAACTGCCGGACCACGCCGGGCTTGTAGGTATCGGGCGAACCGCGCACGAGGCTGGCAAGTTGCATCACGACGCTGAACCGGTCCTGCGCGCCATCGGCTAGCGGCTGATTGGTCGGCGTGCGCGTGTAGACGAGTTGCTTCATGGCGCGGTCAAAGACCGTGACGTCCGCTGCGCGACGCCCGCGTTGCTCGGAATATTGCTCGGGCGCGACGCCGAATCCATCGATATGGCCCTTGCTCGAATACACGTAAGGACCGACGAACGGCAATGAAATCGATACAACCATCTCGTAATGTTGCGCGGAATTGATCCAGTGGATCGTGCCGGTCTGGTTCATGACACCGTTGATCAGCGTGTCGTAGCGCAGTTCCCCCGTAGGCGGGACGTCGAACTTGTCTCCGGAAGCGGGCGCAGCGGCCTTCGCGGCGGCGGCTGCCTGCGCGGCCGCTGCTTCGCTTGCCGCTTTTGCCGCGGCCTGGGCTGCCTGGGCCGCTTGTTCGGCTTGAGCTACCTGCGCCGCTTGAGCCGCTTGGGCCGCTTGAGCCGCCTGTGCGGCTTCTGCAGTTTGCTGCGGTGTCGTTATGGCATGTGCCGGCGGCGCGGCAGGCTTCGGCGCGGGCTTCGGCGGCTGCACTGGAGGCGTCGGTGCTTGCGCCACGGGTTTAGGCGTAAGCAGTTCTACCTGCACGGGAACATGCTCGGCGGGAGCAGGATTCGATACGTTGCGGCTCCTGTCCACCCAGCGCCCCGCAACCCAATGCAGAGCCAGAACCGCGAGCAGCACGGCGATCCACAAGGTCCACCGGAAGGATGGAGACGTGGATGAATCATCGGACGGTGCGCCGCATACGGCGCGATGGCGGCGAAGCAAGGAGAACGGCATCAATTAAGTCGAAAGCGTTCGGGCGAAAAGGTTCGACTAGAAACGGCGTGCATGCGATCAAAGGGCCACAAGATGGACCATCCAGTAAAGGGCACTATTGCTAACGCTACAGCAACCGCTACAACCACGCACGAATCTCATGTGACTCGCCATGTGACTCGCGCGCCCGCTTCGACGTTCCGCGTGCGCATCAAAAATCGCGCGCTGACATCTTACCGCTCGCCCGCTTTGTACCCGAGTTCGTAGGAAAGCTGGCTGGCGCACGCGCGTAATGCGGTATCGACTTCGCCGCCCCAGCGGGTATCGAATGATCCTTCGTGACCCAGCGCGATCAGTCCGAGCGCAAGGTCGCCGGTCGAATCGAAGACCGGCATGCAAAACGCATGGATGCCGGGCAGCAGCATGCCCTCGACGCGCGATGCGCCGTGCGCGCGGATATCGGCGAGAACAGGCTCGATATCCGCCATGGTCTGCCGCTTGGCCGCGAGTTCGCGGCCAATCATGTCCTGCGTCTTGCTGCGCGGCAGGCACGCGGCAAACAGCAAACCTGTCGCCGATGACAACAGCGGCATGACATCGCCAAGTTTCAACGATGCCTTCGCCGGATGGCTCGATTCCATCCAGTGCACGACCGTGGGTCCCTGATTGCCCCACACGGCAATCCCCACCGTCTGGTCGAGCTGATCGCGCAAACCGGTCAGCGCGATGCGCGCGAGCTTCACGCCATCCACGCGGGCGAGTCGCGCGAGACCCATCTGCAACGCGAAGCCGCCGAGTTCATAGCGCCCCGAAACGGGATCCTGCGACACCACGCCGAGCCTGAGGAAACTCACCAGATATCGATGCGCCTTCGCCGGGCTCATGCCGGCGCACCGCGCGAGGTCGCGCAGCATCATGGCGCGCGGCTCGTTGGTCAGCACGTCGAGC
Organism: Caballeronia sordidicola; assembly: GCF_001544455.2. Taxonomy (GTDB): domain Bacteria; phylum Pseudomonadota; class Gammaproteobacteria; order Burkholderiales; family Burkholderiaceae; genus Caballeronia; species Caballeronia sordidicola. Next base: position 217,590 of record NZ_FCOC02000002.1, on the reverse strand, counting down.
AGGCGAAATCCCACCTCGATGGACTGGATGCCGGACCGCAACTTCTCCTCGGCGGAATCGGATGAATCCTCGGCTTCAGGCGGTTCGGACGCAGAGAGTGCCAATGGCGAGGACAATGCTGGACGGCTGGGAGAGGACATGAAGAAATCGATACCGGCGCGAACCGGCAGTTAAAAACTAGGTTGGACGCGATTCACCATCGTAAAATAGATTTCCTCCATCGTCACTAAACGTCGAAACGCCCTATGAAACTTGCCACGCTGAAGGACGGTACGCGCGACGGCCAACTGGTCGTTGTATCGCGGGATTTGCGCACGGCCGCCATCGCCGATGCAATCGTGCCCACGCTGCAACGCGCGCTGGACGACTGGAATTTCTATGCGCCGCAGTTGCTCGATTTGTCGGATGCGCTGAACCAGGGCCGCGCGCGTCACGCGTTCACCTTCGACGTCAAGGCCTGCATGGCGCCGCTTCCACGCGCGTTCCAGTGGGCCGATGGCTCGGCGTACGTGAACCACGTCGAACTGGTCCGGCGCGCCCGCAACGCCGAGATGCCGCCGGAATTCTGGACCGACCCGCTCATGTACCAAGGCGGCAGCGACGATCTGCTCGGTCCCACGGACGATATCGTGTGTGCATCGGAGGCATATGGGATCGACTTCGAAGCCGAAGTCGCCGTGATCACCACGGATGTTCCCTTGGCCGCCGCGCCCGCCGAAGCGCTCAAGCATGTGCGCCTGCTGATGCTTGTCAACGACGTCTCGCTGCGCAATCTGATCCCCGCGGAACTGGGGAAGGGCTTCGGCTTCTTCCAGAGCAAACCGGCCACGGCGTTCTCGCCGGTCGCCGTCACGCCCGACGAACTCGGCGATGCATGGAACGAAGGCCGCGTGCACAGGCCCATGATCGTTCACTGGAACAGCAAGAAAGTCGGCCAGCCCGATTGCGGCACGGACATGGTCTTCGACTTCGGCCAGTTGATCGCGCATGCGGCCAAAACACGCAACGTCCGGGCGGGATCGATTGTGGGCTCGGGCACGATCTCGAACAAGGACGCGAAGCGCGGGTACGCGTGCATAGCGGAAAAGCGCTGCCTTGAAACCATAGAACATGGCGCGCCCGCGACCGAATTCATGAAGTTCGGCGACAGCGTCAGGATCGAAATGTTCGACGATGCCGGCAAGTCGATCTTCGGCGCCATCGATCAGTCAGTGGTCGCGCTGCACGAACATTCAGGCGCATAAAACGCCGCCCGGTAACGGGTTTCGCCCGATGCGCCCGCATCCCGCGCCGCCCTACACTTAGCCGCATTGTCCATAACAAGGAGATTTCAATGCATTCAGGCGGCGAATGGGGCGCGGTTTTCAGGCGGTTTGCGGCGGCGGGTGCATTGATCACGTGTTCGGCGGCGGCCTGGGCGCAAACGCCGCCTGTGAAGATCGGGCTGGTGCTGTCGTTGACGGGACCGGCTGCGTCGCTTGGCATTCCGGCGCGCGATACCGTCGCGTTGCTGCCGAAGCAAATGGGCGGACGTCCGGTCGACTACATCGTTCTCGACGATGCCTCGGACACCACGCAAGCCGTCCAGACCACGAAGAAGCTGATCTCCGAAGATCATGTGGACGCGATCATCGGTTCATCGATTACGCCTAATTCGCTCGCCATGATCGATGTCGTCGCCGACGGCAAGACGCCCATGATCTCGCTTGCGTCGTCGTCGAAGATCATTGAGCCTGTAGACGCCAGGCGCCACTGGGTCTTCAAGACACCGCAAACCGACGCAATGATGGCCTCGGCAATTGCCGAACATGCCAGCAATCATGGCGTGAAAACCATGGCGTTCATCGGCCAGGCGGACGCGCTCGGCGAGACGTTCTATGCGGAGGTGTCCAAGTTCGCCCAGCTTCACAAGATCGCGATAGTTGCCAACGAACGCTTCAACCGCACGGACACGAGCGTCACGGGCCAGGTGCTGAAGATCATCGCGGCGAAGCCCGATGCCGTGGTCGTGGGCGCGGCGGGCACGCCGGCCGCGTTGCCGCCGAAGACGCTGCGCGAACGCGGTTTCAAGGGCGCGATCTATCATAATCACGGCACGGGGAACCGCGATTTCCTGCGCGTGTGCGGCGCGGATTGCAACGGCACGTTCTTGCCGACAAGTCCGGTTCTGGTCGCATCGCAATTGCCCGACGATCATCCGGCCAAGCGTCTCGCGCTCGATTACATCAAGGTATATGAAACGAAGTACGGCGCGGGCACGGTCTCGGCGTTCGGTTCGTACGCATGGGACGCGGGCATGCTGCTGAACCGCGCGGTCCCCATTGCGATGAAAGCGGGCGCGCCCGGCACGCCCGAGTTTCGCACTGCATTGCGCGACGCATTGGAAAACACGAAGAATTTTTCGGACTCGAACGGGCAGGTCAACATGACGCCGAACGATCATATCGGGCTGGATCAGCGGGCTCGCGTGATCGCGGAAATCGAGAACGGCAAGTGGATTTATCAACCGCGCTAAGTTTTCATCCATACAAAAAACCATGAGCGACCTTTCCCTTTACGCCCGTTACACGTCGCTGGAATTGCGCCGGCACGATCACGGCGTGCTCGAAATCATCATGAACGGCGCGGGCGCGAACAAGAGCGGGCTCGCGACAGCGGATGCCGCGACGCATCGCGAACTCGCCGATATCTGGCGTGATATAGATCGTGATCCGGACACGCGCGTGGCGCTGATTCGCGGCGAAGGCAAGGGCTTTTCGGGCGGCGGCGATCTGCATCTGGTCGAGCAGATGGCCGCTGATTTCGATGTCCGCGCGCGCGTCTGGCGCGAGGCCCGCGATCTTGTCTACAACGTGATCAATTGCAGCAAGCCGATCGTTTCAGCTATGCATGGCCCGGCAGTCGGCGCAGGGCTCGTCGCGGGGTTGCTCGCGGATATTTCAGTTGCGGCGAAAACTGCGCGCATTATCGATGGCCATACGCGGCTTGGCGTCGCCGCCGGCGATCACGCTGCGATTGTCTGGCCGTTGCTGTGCGGCATGGCGAAGGCGAAGTATTACCTGCTGTTATGCGAACCGGTGAGCGGCGAGGAGGCGGAGCGGATCGGGCTGGTATCGCTGGCGGTGGACGAGAGCGAGTTGTTGCCCAAGGCGTTCGAAGTCGCGAATCGCCTGGCGCAAGGGTCTCAAACGGCGATCCGATGGACCAAGTACGCGTTGAACAACTGGCTGCGCTCGGCAGGCCCCGCCTTCGATACATCCCTCGCGCTCGAATTCATGGGCTTTGCCGGGCCCGATGTGCAGGAAGGCATCAAGTCGCTGCGCGAGAAGCGCGCGCCGGATTTTCCGGGCGGCTCGCCGTTTTAGACCGGGCGTTATCCGAATATTTCCCGCAGCACCAAGGAGCAAGTCTCATGACCGATACACCCGGCGGTACGCCGCCCTTTGGAAGCTTCCCCGGCATGTCCGGTTTTCCTCAAGGCGACATGATGGAAAAGATGTGGGACATGATGAAGATGAACCCGTTTGCCTCGGCAGTTGCGCCGGGCGGGTCGCCGTCGCTTTCCATGATGTCGGACATGCTCGCGCCGCTTACGAACGTCGAGGAACTGGATAAACGCATCACGGATATGCGCGCGGTCGAGCAATGGCTCAAGCTCAATCTGAACATGCTGCAATCGGCGATTCAGGCGCTGGAAGTGCAGCGCGCAACGCTCGCCACGCTGCGTGCGTTCGGCGCGTTTGCGCAGACATCGGTTGAGAACGCGAAGAGTTCTGCCGGGGCGTCGGCGTCGTCGGCGGCGGCTTGGCCTGCTTCGTCCGCAAATGAAGCGCGGCCTGCGGCGGATCAGGAAGCGCCGAGCGAAGCAGGCGCGAACGACGCGTCCTTCGATCCCGCTGGCTGGTGGAACCTGCTTCAGTCGCAGTTCAACAATCTCGCTACGCTTGCGATGGCGCAACAACCGGTAGCATCGGATTCAACGAGTGAGGACAACGAACCGCCAAAAGCCGCCGCGCCCAAAACGCCGAGGAAAACTGCTGCGAAGAAAGCGGCTCCAGCCAAAACGGCGGCGAAGAAATAGCCGCTGTGAAGCGGCGTTGAGCAAGGACTCGGTGTGGCCTTACTGCGCCGCCCCATTCGCCAGCAACTGATTGCGCAACCCCGGCGCCGACGTGCGCGGGTCAAACCAGATGGAGAAAAACGCGCGTGCGAAGTCATCGCCGGGAATCGTGCCGATGACTTTATCGTCCGCATAAAAGGTCGTGCCGCGCTCGGGCACGAATACGCCAACCACGTGATCGCCAGGCTGGACGTCCGGGAAGATCTTTTCCATTTCCTGCTGCCACGCGGCCGTCTGGGATTTGCTGGCGAGTTTCAGGTCGTCCATTTCCTCGCGCCCGCGCTTGGCGATGGACGCACCCTTGAAAGCCCGCGCATATTCAATGTCGAGCGCGAACGGCCGCGCTGTCAGTTCCTTGCTCGACAAACCCGTCGGCCCAACGTAAAGCCTTGCGTCGTAGATATGAAAACCGTACATGCGCAGTTCGCCTTCGCCCTGAACGCGCGCTTGCGGAATGGTCTGACGCACGAGCGGCGCGGCATCGAAGGCGAATGCGTGAAGCGGCAAGACCAGCAGCGCGAGCGCAATGGCGCGGCCAGCCTGGCGTATCAGACGTATCAGGCGTGTTCCAGCGTGAACTGGATGACGTCGGTGTTCGAGTGCGCGAACGCGGCCTCGCAATAACATAGATAAAAGTCCCACAGGCGGATAAAACGTTCGTCGAAGCGTTGCGCGCGGATTTCGTCGAGGCGCGCCACAAACGCATTACGCCACAGCTTGAGCGTGCGTGCATAATCGCGGCCAAACGAAAGCTGATTGACTACTTTCAGCCCGTGGCGTTCTGCTACTTGCACGAAGGCCGCTGGCGACGGCAGCATGCCGCCGGGAAAAATATACTGCTGGATGAAGTCGGTGCTCGTGCGGTATCGGTCGAACAACGTGTTGTCGATAGTGATCGTCTGCACGCATGCCCGCCCGCCGCGCTTGAGATTGCGCTTGATGCATTCGAAGTAGCCCGGCCAGTATTCCTCGCCCACGGCTTCAAACATCTCAATGGACGCAATCGCGTCAAACTGGCCGTGAACGTCGCGGTAATCCTGCAGGCGCAGGTCGGCGCGATCAGCGAGGCCGGCGTCCGTCATGCGTTGTTGCGCAAAGGCGAGTTGTTCGGTGGAAAGCGTAAGGCCTGTCACGCGCGCCTTTGCTTCGCTCGCCGCGAGTTCGGCGAAACCGCCCCAGCCGCAGCCGATTTCCAGCACGTTCAGATCGACGCCATCGAGTTGCAATTCGTTCAGGAGCCGCCGGTATTTTGCGCGTTGTGCATCGGCGAGTGTCTGTTCGGGCGAGCCGTCGAAGAGGGCGCTCGAATAGGTCATCGTGCTGTCGAGCCAGAGCTTATAAAACGCGTTGCCGAGATCGTAGTGAGCGCGTATGTTGCGCCGGCTGCCTTCCTTCGAATTCGCGTTGCGCAGATGGCGCAGGCGATTCGTGAGCTTTCCGAACCATGAGCCGTAGATCACGGTTTCTATGACCGTGCGGTTGCGCACCATGATGTCGAGCAGCGCGGCGAGGTCGTCCGTGTGCCAGTCGCCAGCCAGATACGTTTCGGCAAAACCGATATCGCCGCTTTTTAACGCCGCCGCGCACACGTTCCAGTTCGCGAGCACGACGCGTGCGTGCGGCGCGTTCGCGGCAGCGGGTTCATCGGCGGGCTGGCCGTAGCGGCGCGTGGTGCCGTCGGGAAGATGGACATCGAGGACGCCGTACTGCAACTGCCCGAGCAACCTGAGCACCACGCGTGCGGCGGCGGGTTTATAGAGCGCGCGGCGCGTGCGCAGAAGCGGCCGGATAAACCACGACACCGCGGGACTTCGAAGCGATGTAGGAGAGGAGGGCTGTGTCGACATTTGCAAGTCACCTGGTCGGCAGTTCGGCCCGCTCGTGCGAAACGTTCGCTGACGGCGGAGTGGGTTTGCTCAGGAAAGGCACGCGTTTGATGAACAGCTTCAGCGCCTGCCAGTGAATTTTCGCGACGACGCCAAACGTCATCAGCGGATAACCGAAGAACACGCGCAGCACGTTGCCTGTATCGAGCGGCCGTGCTGTTCCCGCAATGCTCGTGAGCAGCAATGGACCGTCGCCGTCTTCATAGTCGATGCGCGCAAGCGAGCGCATCGACTTGCCGTGTTTGGGTGGCACGAACATGAAGCGAAACGTGTAGCGTCCCTCGACCTTGCAGAACGGCGAGACGTGGAAAACCTTGCGCGCGGTGAGCGGCGCGCCGTTCAGGATGCTGCCGCCCGGATCGAGCAAGTAATAATGGCGTTCGCCGAACGTGTTGTTCACTTCGCAAACGACGGCGCGCAGCGAGCCATTCGCGCGTTCGCAAAACCAGAAGCTCACCGGATTGAACACGTAGCCGAGCACACGCGGGAATGTGTGCAGGTAGATCTCGCCGTCGGAGTCGTGGATGCCGTTTTCATGCAGCATCGATTCGATCCATTGCAGCGCCGTCTGGCCCGCTACGCCGTGATCGATGTCATGAAAGCTCAGCAATCCAAAGCGGTTGTGAGCGAATACGCGCGAGTCGTTCAATGTGCCTTGCGCGAGCCGTTCAGCGCGGGCGCGAAGCGGCAGGCGCACGGTGTATACGCCGTATGCAAACGCGTTGCGTGCCGGGCGCAGACGCTTGTGGCGCACGGAGCCAACCAGCAGCAAGTCGGGCGAATCGAACGATGGCGCGTTCATGCGCGTGCTCATGCGTTTGCTCATGTCCTTCATGCCGCAAGCGCCGGTTCGTCGCGATTCAGCGCGATCGCCGTCAGCTTCGCGGCTGCATCGAGCCCGGACTTCAGGCCGTCTTCGTGGAAGCCGTAACCCGTCCACGCGCCCGCGAACCATGTGTTGCGCGCGCCTTGCATTGAAGGCAGCGCGCGTTGAGCCTCGATGGCGGCTTGATCGAAGACGGGATGGCTATACGCAAATTCGCGCAACACGGTCTCGGCACGCGGCTCGCGAACCGGATTGAGCGACACGATCACCGGCGTGCTGAACGGCAGCGGCTGCAGCTTGTTGATGAGGTAATGCACGCACAACTGCGGTTCTGCGCCAAGTTCGCCGGTACGGCTTTCATAGTTCCATGCCGACCAGGCGCGCGCGGACGGCAGCAGCGACGCATCCGTATGCAGCACCGCGCGATTCGGCGCATAGCCAATCGCGCCGAGGGCGGCGGTTTCATCGGGGGAAGGATCGGCCAGCAGCGCGAGCGCCTGATCGCTGTGGCACGCAAGCACGACATGATCGAAGCGTTCGATACCCCGCGCGCTTTCAATTTCGACGCCCAACGCTCCCCGTCTCACCGATCTCACCGGAAGCTCGACCCTTGCATCGCCGATGGCGGGCAGCATGCGCCGGACATATTCGCGCGCGCCGCCGTTGACCGTGTGCCATTGCGGCCGGTTGTCGACTTGCAGCAGCCCGTGGTTATGGCAAAAGCGGATCAGCGTCCCAACAGGAAACGCCATCATCTGAGATGTCGAACATGACCAGATCGCGCCGATCATAGGCAGCAGATACCAGTCGCGAAACGCCACGGAATACTTCTCGCGCGCGAGAAAGCGGCTCACTGGCTCGGCGAGTTCGGCGTCCTTGCCCGAAAGCGCCATTGCGGTTGCCGTGCGGTTAAAGCGCAGGACATCGGCGAGCATGCGCAGGAACGCCGGACGCAGCAGGTTTCGGCGCTGCGTGAACACCGTGTTCAGGTCGCTGCCAGCCCATTCGAGCCGTTTGTTGGTCACGGCCACGGAGAACGACATGTCGGTCGCGGTCGTCGGTACATCGAGTTCCTGGAAGAGCTTCACCAGATTCGGATAGGTGCGGTGGTTGAACACGAGAAAGCCCGTGTCCACGCCGTGAGTCACGCCGTCCAGCGTTACGTCGACCGTGTTCGTATGGCCGCCGAAATAAGTGTTGGCCTCGAACACCGTGACATCGATACCCGCCTGGGACCTCGCCAGCCGGTACGCGCACGCCAATCCCGAAATCCCCGCTCCAATTACCGCAACTTTCATGACGGTGCTCCGTGTGCCTTTTGTCTTTGTCTTATGCGTCTGTGCGTTTTGTTGTGCCGTGAAAACGTCCAGCGTCGCTCCTCGACGGTCAATGTGATTTACGCAACCGCCGCCGCGCTGGATGCAGGGCGGCGGAATTAAATGTCCATGTTTTGACCGAATTTGTCCGGTACAAATTGTTGAATTCGTCTATGATCAATCATGTTGATAATCGCTACGAATGTCTATGAATATTGAATTCTAGGGCGATTTCAGTTTTTTTATTTAAACCACTAGGTCGCATTTTGTCCATGACAAATACACCGGAAAACAATCCGTCCCTCAAAAACGGCGCGAGCGATGGCAACGGGTTTGGCGATGCTCCGGCTGAAGAGCGGAGCGGCGTGGGAATCGGCATTGGTATTGGCGCGATCTCCCATGAGATCGGGTTGACCAAGGACACCTTGCGCGTGTGGGAACGGCGTTATGGCTTTCCGCAACCCTTGCGCTCGACGGGCGGCGAGCGGCTCTATCCGCAGGAACAGGTGACCAAGCTGAGGCTCGTCAAGCGCCTGCTGGATGCGGGTCATCGGCCGAGCAAGGTGTTGCCGCAATCCATCGCGCTGTTGCAGCAACTTGCCGAAGATTCGGGCATTGGACAGGATGCGCCGGACGTCGAGCTGGACCGGCTGGTGGAACTGCTGCGCGTGGGCCGCTACGACGACTTTCGCTTCGAGCTGCTCAAGCGCGCCACGCGGGAAGGACTCGAGCATTTCGTGCTGGACGTGGCGGCGCCGCTGTCGGCGCGTATTGGCAATGCCTGGGCGGCCGGCACGCTGCAGGTCTATCACGAGCATCTTTTCAGTGAGGCAATGCAGGTCACGCTGCGCTCGCTGATGCGCCCGCTGTCCGAAGCGTTGCGCGGCCGGGGTGCGCATCCGCGTGTGTTGCTCACGACCATGCTGGGCGAAGCCCACGGTCTCGGCATCCTGATGGCCGAAGCCCTGTTCACGCTCGCCGGATGCGAATGCATTGCGCTCGGCACGCAAACGCCGACGCAAGACATTCTCGACGCGATTCCCGCGCACAAGGTCGATATCCTCGCGTTGTCCTTCTCGGCCTCCATGCCGTTGCAGGCGGTAGTTAACGGACTTACCGACCTGAGACAGGCCTTGCCAGCCACGGTCGCTATCTGGGTTGGCGGGAGCAGCCCTGCGCTGCGACGCAAGTTTCCCGACGGCATCCTGATGGTGAAGGGACTTGCGCCGATTGAAGACGCGGTCGCTGAGTGGCGTCATAGCGCCATGCTATGATCGGCGCGGCTGTTTGCCGTGTTCTCCGCTTGTGTATCAGGACTGCATGCAATCCGCGGGTTCATGCCCGCGCACAAGAGGGAACGGTACGCGTCTTGCGGCTGTCATAACTGAAAGGCATGCTCACGCGGCAACTGCACCGCGCGCCGTGGGACAGCTTTTAAGAATGTTCTAAATAGTTTTAATCGAGCTTCATACAGCTCACGCTTCGTACTTACCTCAGGCACAGGGTTCGCTCCTCACCCACGGTAGACATTGCTGACCGCTCCATGCAGCGGAATGGCAACGGGCAAATGGTCGCAAGAAAGACGCGACAGGCGCTTCTTTACCGGTTTTGCATCTGGGCGCCTGATTCCCGCGTAAAATTGAAAGCTTCGCTGCTGGCAGCGCGAATGTTCGCGCGAGCCGGCTACAGTTACAACACACAGAATGTCGCACTATGTTGCAAACCAGGGGTGGACTATGAACACGATGCTTTATCCAGAACTGTACAAATCGCTCGAATCGGTTCGTTGGGACATGGAGAAAGACATTCCCTGGGACAAGTTCGATTCGGCGCTCCTGACCGACGAACAGGCCAAGACCATCAAGATGAACGCGATCACCGAATGGTCCGCGTTGCCGGCCACGGAAATGTTCCTGCGCGACAACCACAACGACAGCGACTTCTCCGCGTTCATCAGCGTGTGGTTCTTCGAAGAGCAAAAGCATTCGCTCGTCCTCATGGAATATCTGCGCCGCTTCAAGCCGGAGATGGTGCCGACCGAAGAGGAACTCGACGCGGTGCGCTTCGAATTCGATCCGGCGCCGCCGCTCGAAACCTTGATGCTGCATTTCTGCGGCGAGATCCGCCTGAACCACTGGTACAGGCGCGCAGCGGAATGGCACACCGAGCCGGTCATCAAGCACATCTATGAAACCATTTCGCGCGACGAAGCCCGGCATGGCGGCGCGTATCTGCGCTACATGAAGAAAGCGATGGCGCAGACCGGCGACATTGCGCGTGCTGCGTTTGCGAAGATCGGCGTGCTGATGGCGTCGGCGCGACGCACGGAAAAGCCGCTGCATCCGACCAATCTTCACGTGAATCAGGCGCTGTTCCCGCGCGATACCATCCAGTCACGTCTGCCTGATCCGGAGTGGCTCGAACACTGGCTCGACGAGCAGATTCGCTTTGACGACAGCTGGGAAAAGAAGGTCGTCGAACGGATCCTGCACAACCTGTCCATCCTGTTCGAGCGTTCGTTCCTGACGGCTCAGGAGTTGAACAGGTATCGCAAGGAAGTGGTGTTGCGACTGGCTGCCGCAAAGGGCGCGTCGGAACAGCCGGCCTGATCCTCGGCCTGGGTCCGTGCAACTCTTCGTGACCTAACATCAACAGCCCGCCGGTCCACGATCCGCGGGCTGTTTTGTTTTCAAAGCGTCGCCGCGTGCGTGGCACACTACGCACCTTCCAGAATCCTCATTGTTCCCGCCATGGCCGCTTCTTTCGAACGCAAGATCATGACGCGCACGGCGCTTGCCGCGCTGCGCCCGCAACTGACCGCGCCGGTGGTCTTCACGAACGGCGTCTTCGATATCCTGCATCGTGGGCATGTAACCTATCTTGCCGACGCAAAAGCGCTGGGCGCAACGCTAATCGTGGGCGTGAACAGCGACGCATCGGTGCGTTTGCTCGGCAAGGGCGACGACCGTCCGGTCAATCGCGAAGACGACCGGATGGCGCTCCTGGCCGCGCTGGAAAGCGTCGACTGGGTGGTGAAATTCGAGGAGTTCACGCCGCTTGAACTGATCGGCGAGTTACATCCGGACGTGCTCGTGAAAGGCGGCGATTACGACATGGACACGCTCGCCGAGTCCGCTTTGGTGCGCAGTTGGGGTGGCAAGGCGCTTGCCATTCCGTTCGAGCACGACCGGTCGACAACCGCGCTGCTCAAGAAGGTGCGCGCGCACGGTTGAGTGCGGCGAGTTTTATTGCGTGAGCGGAGCGGCTTGAACCGCGGCGGCGGGCGCAGGACCACCTACTACGGCCTGATCCGCCGCTTCTTCGGGACCGATCGGACGCACGCGCACAAGTTCAGGATGAATCTGCCGGTCGAGATGCTGCGGTTCGCGTCCGCCGGCGGCCGGTAACGGTCCGAACACGCCTTGCACGACCACGAACATCAGCAGGTTTGCGAGGAACAACAGGGCGATTAGCCAGCGCAGCATGGAAAGCGCTCCATCAGTCAGGGTTCAATCAAGTTTCAATCAGGTGAACGGGTTTCAACCGTAAGCGAAAGGCTCTCGCGCGCGATCAACGCGAGTCCGGCAAGCACCAGCGAGTCGTGACGAGTATGCGGCACCTTTAACGCGCCCGCCACCTCGCTCGCCGCGCCGCCACCCAAGATCAGGCGGAATTCGCCGCGCCATTGCGCGCGCAGATCATGCCACGCGCGTTCGATCAATCCAGCCTGCGCCAGCAAGCATCCAGTCGATAAAGCCGCGCGCGTGTCAGTGGCAAAAACGCTCTTGGACGATGCCAGCGCGTCGCGGGCGGTATCGGGGAGAAGGGTGGGCAATTGGGCCGTGTGGCTGCCAAGCGATTGCATCATCAATTGCCACCCGGGTGCGATCAGACCGCCGGTAAAGGTGCCATCGGCGAGCAGCGCTTCGAGTGTCGTTGCCGTGCCGAACGTGGCGATCAGCAGGTTTTCGCCCGGATACGCGGCGTGCGCGCCGATCATGCCGCACCATCGGTCGCTGCCAAGCGACGCGGGTTCCGAATAGCTGTTCGTTACGCCCGATTGTTGCGGCCGGGCGTGCACGAACGTGGATGGCAAGCCGGGCCAGCGTTCATGGATCAAACCAGCAATACGTTCACCCACGCCCGATCCCGCCACGTTCGATACCCAGGCGCTCGCCGGCGTCACATTGTCCGGCCAGGCTGGCAGGCTTTGACTGTCGTGTTCGAACGCGCCGTCGTGGCGTGTTTCGCCGGCGGACGTGGTAATCGACCATTTGATCCGGCTATTGCCGGCATCGATGAGCAAAAACAGCGCTTCGTTCACGGCCGCTGCTCCGCGAGCCGGAGCGAGACGTCGCCGGTGGTGGCGGTTCGCAGGCCGGCGGCGGTGTCTATTTGCAACTGACCGTTGTCGTCGATACCGACCGCCAGCCCGCGCGCCACTTCCACGCCCTGTTCCAGCAGCACGACCTCGCGTCCCGCATACGCGTGCGCCGCGAGCCATTGCTGGCGGAACGGGCGGAAACCGTCGGCGGCGAAACGCGCGAGCGTGGCGTCCAGCGCGTTCAGGACGGCGGCGAGCGTATCGGTGAGATTTGCGTCGGCCCAGGCGCGCGACAACGACGCCGGCGTGTTTCCCGGCGTGGGAAGCGCGTTGCGACGCTGCGCTTCGTCGAGCTCCGCCGCCAGTTCAGCCGCGCCGTGCAGGTTGATGCCAATGCCGATCACCACGGCGCTTGCCCGTGGCGTGTTCCACGCGGTTTCGATCAGGATGCCGGCAAGCTTGCCATCGTCGAGCAAGATGTCGTTCGGCCATTTCAAGGCGAGTCTCGCCGATGCCGACAGCGGCAACGTGTTCAGCGCCTCCAGGACGGCGGTGCCGACCGCGAGGCTCAGTCCGCCAAGCCCTTCCAGCGGGCGCGGCAACACGCAGCCGAGCGAGAACGTGAGCGCATTGCCCGGCTGCGCAATCCACGCGCGCCCGCGCCGCCCGCGCCCGGCCGTCTGCAGATAGGCGACGCGCACGAACGGGGTGCCATCGGCGGCTTTCAGCGTGGAGCGCGCCAAGAACGTGTCGGGCGCCGACGCTGACGTTTTGTTACGCGGCTGCTCCTTGAGCTGCGCCATCAGGTCCGCGTTCGTGGAGCCCGTTTCATCGACGATCTCGATGGGCCAGTCGCGCACCGGCCGCGCGGCCAGCGACATGAGCCGCTCGCGGTCGATACGCCAGGCGGCGTCGAGAGGAAAAGACGAATTGGATAAGTTCATACGTGCATTGTAGCGGCGTGGCGAGCGCGGACGGCACGCCGCAAACCGCCTCGACGGTTGTTGCACGGGGCGGAGCACGCAAATCCCGGCCGAATGGCTAACGCGCTCACCTTTCGCGAGATTCCACATCAGCTTCGCTACAATGAGTGCTCCCTGAAACCCTACCCCGAGCGTTTTAGAGCCTTGAACTTCGATACTCCGCCGGGCCTCAAGGTCGAGGCCGGCCTGCAGGGCAAGGTGGTCCGGCTTTCCGGCCAGTGGACGGCGCTCGCATTGGCGCGCGATCACGCGAGTGCGCGGCGCGGCGTGGTGGAGCGGCTGCGCGGCGTGGGTCAGGAAGCCATCAGGCAATGGGATTTGCTGGCTGTCGAACGGCTCGATCATGTGGGCGGACAGGCGTTGTGGCGCGTCTGGGGCAGGAAGCTGCCGGAACAGGTTTCCCTTTCAGCCACGCAACGAGAAATCTTCGAGCGCGTCGCATTGCTCGACGCGAATCGCGACGAGCCCGAAGTCGTGGACAGGACGGACCCCATCACGCGCTTCGGGCTGCTCCTGTTTTCGTTCTTCGAGCATCTGTACGGCGGCCTCGCCATGTTCGGCGGCTTTGTGCTGGACCTGATCAGTCTGGTGCGCCGGCCGAAGCGGATTCCGTGGACCGAGATTTCCGCGAATATATACAGCGCGGGTACGCAGGCGCTCGGCATTACGGCGCTGGTCGCGTTCCTGATCGGTATCGTGCTGAGTTATCTGTCCGCGCAACAATTGCGCATGTTCGGCGCGAACCAGTACATCGTGAATATCCTGGGGTTGTCGGTAATACGCGAACTGGGACCGGTGCTTTCCGCCATTCTGGTCGCCGGCCGTTCAGGATCCGCGATCACTGCGCAGATCGGCGTGATGCGGGTCACCGAAGAACTCGACGCCATGCAGGTCATGGGCATTCCGCACGGCCTGCGCATTGTGCTGCCGCGCGTGCTGGCGCTGGGTATTGCCATGCCGTTGCTCGTGATGTGGACCAATATTGTGTCGCTGCTTGGCGGCGCGCTGGCGGCGAAGCTGGTGTTGGGTATCGACTTGTCTTTTTTTGCGCGCTCGCTGCCGTCGGTCGTGCCGGTCGCGAATTTGTGGATCGGGCTTGGCAAGGGCGTGGTGTTCGGCATGCTGATTGCGCTTGCCGCGTGTCATTTCGGCTTTCGCATCAAGGCGAATTCGCAAAGCCTCGGGGAAGGCACCACGACTTCGGTGGTGTCCTCCATCACTATTGTGATTCTGGCGGATGCGGTGTTTGCGATCCTTTTCCAGAGGGTGGGAATCTGATGTCGGCAACGCTCGCTTCGGCCGTTCGCGACAAGCCGACTCCGGTGACGGCGGAGCCGGTCATCGAAGTGGTGGATGTGACCAAGCGCTACGGCAGCACGGTGATTCACGAGCATCTGAACCTCGAAGTGCGGCGCGGCGAAATCCTGGCGCTGCTGGGCGGATCGGGTTCCGGCAAGACCACGCTCGTGCGGCAGATGCTCGGGCTCGAGTCGCCCACGTCCGGCACGATCCGCGTGCTTGGCGAGGAATGGGCGAAGATGGATCCGGAAACCGCGCGGATGCTGCGCACGCGCTCCGGCATGATGTTCCAGCAGGGCGCGCTGTTTTCGTCGCTGTCGGTCTACGACAACATTGCGCAGCCGTTTCGCGAACTCGGCAAGATTCCGGAAGACCTGATCCGCGAGTTCGTCATGCTCAAGCTCGAAATGGTGGGGCTGTCGTGCAAGAACATGAGCAAGATGCCGTCGGCGTTATCGGGCGGCATGGTGAAGCGCGTTGGCATTGCGCGGGCTATCGCGCTCGAACCCGAACTGCTTTTTCTCGATGAACCCACGGCCGGGCTCGACCCCAAGGCATCGGATGAATTCGTCGACCTGATTGCGACGCTGCACCGCGCGCTGGGTTTGACCGTGGTTCTCGTCACGCATGACCTGGACACCATGGTCGCGCTTTCCAGCCGCGTTGCGGTGCTTGCCGACCGGCGCGTGCTGGTGGCGGCGCCCGTGGAAGAGGCGGTCGCGGTGGATCACCCGTTTATCCGCGAATATTTTCTTGGGCGGCGCGGCAGGCGCGCGTTACAGGCGTTGCCGCCCGAACGCCGCTCAAGATTGCCGGCGGTCGCGCTTGAAGACGCGCCCTGCGGCCCCGCGCTCTAGGCGTTCTCATGAGCGGCATGCGTTGGCGCTCGGGCGGTAAGCAGTAAATAAAGGAACCTGCTGATGGAAAACAAATCCCATGCGTTCTTGGCCGGACTGTTCACTATCGGACTGATGGTCGCTATCGGCGTCGCGGTGTTCTTCTTCAACGTCGACCGCACGGTGCGCGTGCCGTATGACCTGGTGGCGCGGACCAATGTGACGGGGCTGTATTCGGACGCCGACGTGCGCTATCGCGGTCTCGGGGTGGGCAAGGTGCAGTCCATCAAGTTCGACCAGGGCCATCCGGGTCAGATCCGTATCCGCATCATGGTCGATAAAACCGCGCCGATCACGCAATCCACGTTCGCCACGCTCGGTTTCCAGGGCGTGACGGGCATCGCGTTCGTGCAACTCGACGACACCGGCAAGAATCCGGCGCCGCTGCCTTCGTCGGCACAACAGGTGGCGTCGCTGCCGTTGCGCCCGGGGCTGTTCGACCAGTTGCAGCAGCGCGGCGACGTGCTGATCAAGAAGTTCGAGCGCATTGCCGACGACGCCGACAGATTCCTGTCCGACGACATGCGCGATCAGGTCATGCAGACGACCAAAAGCCTGCAGGGCGCGGCTGACGGCATTGCAATGTTGAGCAAGCAAGTGGGGCCCGTGGCGCAGCAGTTACCGCGCACGCTGCATCAACTGGACCGCACGCTTGCCTCCACGACTACGCTTGCAAATAACCTGAGCCGCGCCGACGGGCCGTTTGTCACCAACATGAACAAGGCGGGTGAGGCGGCGGAACGCGCCGGACGCGTGCTGAACGAAGTGAACGAGTCGTTACAGGAGATGTCGGCGCGAGTCGGCTATGAAACCTTGCCGCGCGTGAATTCGCTGGCCGACGACGTGGGCAGCGCGGCGCGTTCCGTCGATCACGCCGCGGACACGTTCAACCGGAATCCGCGCAGCGTGCTGTTTGGCGCGCCACAGCCGGCGCCGGGTCCGGGCGAGCCGGGTTTCCAATGGCCGGCGGCGGCGTCGAAATGAGCCCGCTGTTCAATGCGCGGCCAGAGCCTCGGGCCTTGGCTGCGCGGCTTGTTGAGCCCGGTTTTCAAAAAATTCAATCAGGAAATTGAGATGCCACACACGATCTTGCGGGCGCTGCGCTCGCTGCCGCGCGCCCGTGCCGGCCTCATTGTTTTTTCCCTGGCCGCGATGCTGGCCGGCTGCGCATCGGGACCCCCGGCGGCGGTATCGAATATTCGATACGACCTTGGCGACCCCGCGCCGCTCGCCGGCACCATGACCATGCCGCCGGTGAAGGTGCTGGCGGTGAGCGCATCGAAGAATCTGGATACCGACGCGTTTATCTATCGCCTGAAATACGCCGATGCACAGCGCATCGGCCGTTATGCCGACAGCCACTGGACCAGTTCGCCCGCCGACCTGCTGACGCAGCGCCTGCGTGCCGCGCTGGCATCGCGCGGTCCCGTGCTGACCGGCTCCGACCCCGTGCGCGCGCCCATGTTGCAGGTCGATCTGACCAACTTCGAGCAAGTGTTCGATGCCCCCGAAAAGAGCCACGGCGAGATATCGGCGCGCGTGACGTTGTCGCAGCATGGGCAGGTGGTCGGTCAGCGCACGTTCGTGGCGCGCGCGCCTTCCTATTCGCCCGATGCCGAAGGCGGCGCGCGGGCGCTCGCGGCGGCGTCCGACGACCTGATCGCGCAAATGGCCGCGTGGCTCGGCGTGCAGCCGCTGGTTGCATCGCAGTGATTGGTACGTCAGTCAACGCAGCAGCGCGCGCATCCAGGCGGCCTGCATGATCCTCAAGCACTGGCAACGCCGGCCTTCGGCGTTGTCGCGGCAGGCGCTTGCCGTCTATACGCTGCTGATTGTCTACGGCTCGCTGTATCCGTTTTCGGGCTGGCGGTCGTTGGGCATCGGTCCGTTCGCGTATCTCACCGATCCGCTGCCGCAATATCTCACCGCGTTCGACGTCATCACCAACGTGCTCGGCTATATGCCGTTTGGTGCGCTGGCCGTGCTGGCGCTGTATCCGCGATACCGCAGCGTGCTGGCCGCGAGTCTTGCGTTTATCGGCGGGGCGATGCTATCCGGCGCCATGGAAGCCGTGCAGACGTATTTGCCCACGCGAGTGTCGTCGAATCTGGATCTGGCGGCGAACGCGCTGGGTGCGTTGCTGGGCGCCGCGCTCACCGCGCCGGCCACGAGCATGCTGCTCGATCGCGGCGCGCTGCGGCGCCTGCGCTTCATGTGGTTCGAACGTGAGGCGGCTTACGTGCTGGGTTTATCGGCGCTCTGGCCTTTTGCGACCATGTACCCCGCGCCGTTCCTGTTCGCCGTCGGCAATCTGCCGCGCCTGCTTTGGCAACAGCTCGACCCGGTCATGCAGGATGCGCTGCTGTCATGGATTCCGGCCGCGTGGAACGTGACCGCGTGGCCGCTGCGTTTCGGCGGTCGGCTTCCCGACGATGCATGGGAAATGCTGATCACGTCGCTGAACCTTTTTGCCGCGCTCGTGCTCGCGACGTTGCCCATGCGCGTGCGCGCCCCACGCGTGCGTCTGCTGCTGGGCCTCGTGATCGCAACGCTATGCGCGAAAGCCGGCGCGACCTTTCTGCAATCGCGCTCAGGCCTCACCTTCGACTGGGCCACGGACGGCGCCATATATGGCATCGCGGCTGGCACGGCGGCCGGGCTCCTTTCTTTGCAATGCTCGCGCGCGTGGCGCGCAACGCTCGCGGGCATTGCGTTGATCGTGGCGCTTGTTCTGGTCAACCTGCTGCCGGTGAATCCCTACTTCGATATCGTCGTCGCCGACTGGCGCCAGGGGCGTTATCTGCATTTCAACGGTCTCGCGCACTGGCTCGCGTGGGTATGGCCGTATGCCGCGCTGGGCTGGCTGGCATCGACGGCCGAGCGCGCGTTTCTCGGCCGGCGGCGCGGCGGGAGCCTGAAAAGTTGACTGCGGCAGTGCTCGCTATAATCGAAAAAGGTCACAAAAATCCCCACATCTTCTCTGGCCAAGCTAATGGATCCCTTCTACAAATATCACGTGTTCTTCTGCCTCAATCAGCGCGCGCCTGATGCTCCACGTCCGAGCTGTGCGAATTGCGGCGCGCAGGCCATGCAGGAATACGCGAAGAAACGCGTGAAGCAGCTTGGCCTCGCGGGTGACGGCAAGGTGCGCATCAACAAGGCGGGATGTCTCGAACGATGCGAACTCGGACCTGTGATCGTCGTGTATCCGGAAGGGACCTGGTACACGTACGTGGATGAAGCGGATATCGATGAAATCGTGGATTCGCATCTGGTGAACGGCAAGGTCGTGGAGCGTTTGCTCATCGACCAGCCAGCGGCCTGAGGTTCAAGCGATGAATGCACAGACCGAAAAATTTTTGATCGACGGCCCCGTGGGCAAGATCGAAGTCGCGCTGGACCGGCCCGCTGAAGGCACGGCGCCGCGCGGCATTGCGCTAGTCGCGCATCCGCATCCGCTCTATGGCGGCACCATGGACAACAAGGTCGCGCAGACGCTCGCGCGCACGCTTGTGCAGCTTGGCTACATTACGTATCGATCGAATTTTCGGGGCGTCGGGCAAACGCAGGGCGAGCACGACAACGGCACCGGCGAGCGCGACGACCTGCTGGCTGTCCTTGCCCACATGCGCGCGCAGCCGGGTCAGGCCGACGTGCCGCTCGTACTCGCCGGTTTCTCGTTCGGTACCTTCGTGGTGTCGCACGTGGCAAAGCAATTGCGCGAGTCGGGCGAAGTGATCGAGCGCATGGTGATGGTCGGTACGGCGGCGAGCAACTGGCCGGTCGCCGAAGTGCCCGACAACACGCTCGTGATCCACGGCGAAGTCGACGACACCGTTCCAATCGCCTCGGTCTATGAATGGGCGCGTCCGCAGGAATTGCCTGTGGTGGTGATTCCGGGCGGCGAGCATTTCTTCCACAGGAAGTTGCATGTACTGAAGAAGATCATCGTTGACGCGTGGCGTTGAGACCGCCTCAAAAATTCAGCATCCTCCGATAGATTCAGCGCGCGGCGCAAAGGCTTTCAAACGCTTTGCGCCGCGTCTGTTTTTACATTCGCTTTCACGAATCCCATTTGAATCAAGCCGCTTCTCAGGCAAAAGGCACATGCCGCACGCGTATAATGGCGCAGACTTTTGCGCGGCCAAGGTTGATCGGCCAGCGCTTGCCGTAGTGCATGGAGCACGCGAGTCGCGGCTTGTGCCGGCGGCTTGCGCGAAGCCCATGTGCCGCTTGAGTATCGAAGCGCGCGGAGGTCAGTCCGAACGAATCCCGGCGCCGCGCGTTAAAGCCAGGCGCTCCGCCCGACTGACCTTCCGCCTGTACAACCTGCGAGTCGCGTTTTCTCCGGACATCCCGGAGAACGCCGGCTCGCCGATGCCTTTTCTGCCGATCCGAACCTATGCGCTTTTCCCCTTCCGGCTTGTCCTTTGTTGCTCCTTCCTTCGTTCACCGTGCCGTTGCTGCCGCGATCGTTTTGCCCGCGGCGCTCGTTGCGTCCAGCGCGTTCGCCCAGGTTCCACCGCCCGACGTAACGGCCCGTTCGTGGGTTCTCGTCGATGCAACCAGCAACCAGGTGCTTGCTTCCGGCAATCCGGACGAACGCTCGGAACCGGCGTCGCTCACCAAGCTGATGACCGCGTATCTCGTTTTCGACGCGCTGAAGTCGAAGAAGATCAACATGGAGCAGACCGTCATGCCGAGCGAAGCCGTGCGCCGCGTGGGCACGGACGAGTCGCGCATGTTCATCGAGGCGAACAAGCCGGTGACCGTTCACGATCTCGTGTACGGCATGATCATTCAGTCGGGTAACGACGCAGCCATTGCGCTCGCCGAACTCGTGGGCGGAAGCGAAGGGAATTTCGTCACGCTGATGAACGCGGCGGCCAAGCAGATCGGTATGAAGAATACCCATTTCGCCGATGTCAACGGCATGCCCGACCCGAATCACTACACCACGGCGGGCGATCTGGCCGTGCTGTCCACGCGTCTGATCCGCGACTTCCCCGAGTATTACGCCATCTTCTCGGTGAAGGATTTCACCTATAACAAGATCAAGCAGCCGAACCGCAACCGCCTGCTGTGGATCGATTCAACGGTCGATGGCCTCAAGACGGGCCACACGAAAGCGGCGGGCTATTGCCTGATCGCAACCACGAAGCGCCCGCTGGAAGGTGTGCCCGACGCCAGCCGCCGCCTGGTCGCGGTGATGATGGGTGAGCCGAAAGAGCACAACCGGGTGCAGGACAGCCTGAAAATGCTCAACTACGGCTATTCGGCCTATGACGCTGTGCGTCTTTACAAGGCCGGTCAGGTGATCGATTCACCGCGCGTCTACAAGGGCACGGAAAACGCCGTGAAGGCCGGCGTGGAGACGGATCAATACATCACCGTGCCGAAGGGCATGGGCGACAAGGTCAAGCCGACGGTTGCGCACAACGACACCATCGTTGCACCGATCAAGAAGGGACAGCAGATTGGCTCCGTCAAGATGATGGCCGATGGCAAGGAAGTGGCGCAATTTCCGCTGGTTGCGCTGCAGGATGTTCCGCAGGCTGGTTTCGTTGGCCGGACGTGGGATTCGTTGTTGATGATGTGGCAAAAGAAGAAGTAAGCATCAGCCAGCCGAGTTGGAATCGGGCGATCCGGCTCCATCTATGCAAGCTGTAAGACGCCCGGACGGCCCGGGCGTCCTGTGAAGGAGAACACCATGAGCTCACCTGATATCGACGCGCTGTTCGATTTCCCCTGCGATTTTCCAATCAAGGTGATGGGCGCGACGCACCCCGAGTTCCGCGACGCCGTTGTTACCGTGATCCGCGAATTCGACGATCAGTTCGACGTGGAGCGCATCGAAACGCGGCCGTCCTCAGGCGGCAAGTACACTGGATTGACGGTGACCGTGCGCGCCCTAAGCCGCGCGCATCTCGACGATATTTATCGCGCGCTGACCGGCCATCCCATGGTCAAAGTGGTGCTTTGAGGTTCTGCTGCGGCTCCAGCAGCGGCTTGGCCGCGCGCCGGGGCCCGCCGCATACTGACGGCGTACTCTCGTACAGTTGCTTGAACTGCATGATTTCATCGAGCAACCACGTACGGAACGTCTGCACCCGCTGTGTTGCCAGAAGGGCAGGCGGACATACGAAGTAATAGTTCCACGGACTCGGTCCATCGATATTAAAAAGCCGCACGAGCCGTCCCGCCACGATTTCATGCATGGCGAGCGACCGCCGCACGAGCGCGATTCCCTGGCCTTGAATGGCCGCCTGCAGCAAATTCGACGAATCCTCGTATAAGACACCGCGCTTGGGTTCGGGCAGATCCACCAGCCCGGCTGCGTCGAACCATGGACGCCAGAGTTCGTCGTGCGAGCGCAGCAACGGCGCGTCCGCCATCTCGGCGAGCGTGCGCGGCAGCTTGCCGCCACGGAAATTGGGCGAACACGCGGGGAAAAACACTTCGTCGAGCAATTCCTCCGAATGCAGTCCGGCGTATTTCCCGATGCTGGCGAAGCGGATGGCGACATCCACGTCCTCGCGCGAAAAATCCGTGAGTTGATTCGTCGACAGCAATTCGAGATTGATCTCCGGATGCCGTTCGATAAACCCGCCAATACGCGGCGTCACCCAGCGCGCGGAAAAAGACGACAGCATCGAGACCACCAGCCGCCGGTCGCGATCCCCCGCGCGCACGCGGCGCGTGGCTTCGGCCAGCGTGGCGAGCGTCGTGCGGACCTCCGTGGCGTATTGCCGGCCAATATCCGAAAGCCGCACGCGCTTGCCATCGCGGGCAAAAAGTATCACGCCGAGATCCGCTTCCAGCGCCCGGATCTGATGACTCACGGCGCCGTGCGTGACGAAGAGTTCGTCGGCGGCGCGGGAGAAGCTTTCGTGTCGCGCTGCGGCTTCGAAAGCGCGCAACGCATTGAGAGCGGGGAGTTGGCGTAGGTCCACGATCATCGGCCCGAATGTGTGTATGTGTGAATTTATCTCACAAACCGACGAAAATTGCTCGTTTTGCGTAAAGCCATGCTGAGTCTATCTTCTACTCATCAACACGATTTTTGGCGGAGGATGTCATGCGAGAAATATCCACAAGCATCATGTTTGAGATCACGGACGGCGAAACGGTGCCGATGCGCATTGGCCGCAGCGTCAAGCTGAGCGTCCAGGGAGCGCCAGTGTGGGCCACGCGCAGCAACGACACCGAAGACTATTGGCTGGTCCCAGGGGACTCGATGAAGCTGCGCGAACGCGAGCGGCTTTGGCTGAGCACCGAAAAGGGCCGCACGGCGCAAGTCGTTTTCACGTTGGCGCCCCGGCCGGATCAGCGCGCGATCGGTTGGCTTGCACGCGGGTTCGAACGGCTGGCCAGCCGGTTCAGGTCCGGATGGCGAACGGTTTGATCGTTGGCCGGGAACTCGTCCTCCGGCGAGGGCGGCGGGATTTCGGTAAACTAATGAAATCATGTCCGCCACGCCGGTAACAACTTTCCCCTCAATTGTCGCCGAGCGCGCCGCCCCAAGCGCGCTGACGCCCACGGTCAACGTCCTTTGGCGCGGCCTTGAGCCGTACACCGAAAGTTTCGACGCCATGCGCGCGTTCACCGAAGCGCGCACGCCGGACACGGCCGATGAAATCTGGCTCGTCGAGCATCCGCCTGTCTTTACGCTCGGTTTGGCGGGAGACCCCGCGCACCTTTTGAATCCCGGCAGCAACATTCCCCTTGTAAAAGTCGATCGAGGTGGCCAGATCACGTATCACGGGCCGGGGCAGGTCGTGGCGTATCTGCTGCTAGACCTGCGGCGGCGCAAGCTGATGGTCCGCGAACTCGTGCAGCGAGTCGAGCAGGGCGTGATCGAAACCCTTGCATCGTATAATCTCGATACTGAACGCAAAGCGGGCGCGCCCGGCATTTACGTGGCAGGGGATGTCGATGAGACGGCTACCCGGCAAGCCCACGCGGGCGCGAAGATCGCGGCGCTTGGCCTGAAAATTCGCAACGGCTGCAGTTATCACGGCGTGAGCCTCAACGTGAAAATGGACCTGCAACCGTTCCTCGCAATCAATCCTTGCGGTTACGCGGGACTTGAAACCGTCGATATGTTCACGCTCGGCGTGATGGCCGACTGGAACGACGTGGCTCAAACGCTGGCTGAAAACCTCACTCACCACATCGGCGGACAAAGCGCGACCGCCGCCCAACCGCAGAACGGCGCGCGGACCCCGCAAGCCGTCTGAATGGACCGACCGAATGACTGACGTAACCGCAAACATCGCAGCACAGGGCGCATCGCTCGCTGTTCCCTACGACGCCACCGCCAAGCAAAAGGCGCAAGCAAAAACGGCGCGCATCCCGATCAAGATCATCCCCATCGAAAAGCTGAAGAAGCCGGAGTGGATTCGCGTGAAGGCCGCGACCGGCAGTTCGCGTTTCACCGAAATCAAGCAGATCCTGCGCGAGCACAACCTGCATACGGTGTGCGAGGAAGCGAGTTGCCCGAACATTGGCGAATGCTTCGGCAAGGGGACGGCCACGTTCATGATCATGGGCGACAAATGCACGCGCCGTTGCCCGTTTTGCGACGTGGGCCACGGCCGCCCCGATCCGCTCGATGCCGACGAACCGCTGAATCTGGCTCGCACCATCGGTGCGCTGAAGCTGAAGTATGTGGTGATCACGAGCGTGGATCGCGATGACCTGCGTGACGGCGGCGCCGCGCACTTCGTGGAATGTATCCGGCAGGTGCGCGAGCACTCGCCGTTGACGCGCATCGAAATCCTGACGCCGGATTTCCGCGGCCGGCTTGATCGTGCAATCGGTATCCTGACCGCCGCGCCGCCCGATGTAATGAACCACAATCTCGAAACGGTGCCGCGTCTTTATAAGGAAGCGCGTCCGGGTTCGGATTACGCGCATTCGCTGAAGTTGCTGAAGGACTTCAAGGCGCTGCATCCGGAAGTGGCGACCAAATCCGGCCTGATGGTTGGTTTGGGCGAAACGGAAGAGGAAATCCTTCAGGTGATGCGCGACCTGCGTGCGCACGACGTGGATATGCTGACCATTGGCCAGTATTTGCAGCCGTCGGAACACCATTTGCCTGTGCGTTCGTACGTTCACCCGGATACGTTCAAGATGTACGAGGAAGAAGCGTACAAGATGGGGTTCACGCACGCGGCGGTTGGCGCAATGGTTCGTTCGAGCTATCACGCCGATCAGCAGGCTCACGATGCGGGACTGGTCGGAGCGGTCTAGGCTCTTTTTGACCAATGCTTGAAGAACCCACGGAAACGTGGGTTTTTTTATGCCTGTCGGCGTCTGTTTGCCCGGAAATCGCGAGCACTGGAACCGTGAATCCGGATCGGGCAAAACCTCGGGAAAGCCCGTATTTAAAGCCTCTAAGGGATTACCCGAATGTCGTCCGGATCGTCGGACGGTGTTTATACAGGATTCCGGAAACACGGATTTTTATCGTTTCGTGGCGTCTAAAAACCCTTAAAAATCAACGTCTCACGCGGGTCAAAAACTGGCATTGACCTTGCAATATGGAAGGCAGGCCAACTGGCCGCAAAAAAACAGGGAGACGATTCGATGCAACCCATCCCATTCAGCCTGACCTGATCATTGCCGACGCCAAACGCGCATCGCCGCAATCGAGCGCCGGCGCGTTTTTGTTTCACCCTTTCGCTATTCGCCGACCATGCCCGCAACCACCGTGACAACCGTCAAGAAACCTTTTTATAAAGTCCTGTATGTGCAGGTGCTGGTGGCTATTGCCATCGGTATTGCGCTCGGGCACTTCTATCCCGCGCTCGCCACCGACATGAAGCCGCTCGGCGATGGATTCATCAAGCTCATCAAAATGGTGATCGGGCCGATCATCTTCTGTACGGTCGTGACCGGGATTGCCGGCATGGAAGACATGAAGAAGGTCGGGCGCGTGGGCGGCAAGGCGCTGCTTTACTTCGAAATCGTCTCCACCTTTGCGCTCGTGCTCGGCCTCGCCGCCACACACCTGCTGAAACCGGGCGTGGGCTTCAACATCGATCCGGCCACGCTCGACGGCAAAGCGGTTGCTTCGTACGCTGCGAAGGCGCACGGCCAGTCGACGACCGACTTCCTGCTGCACATCATTCCGGACACGATCTCGTCGGCGTTCGCACAAGGTGAAATTCTGCAGATCCTGCTCGTCGCACTGCTGTTCGGCGCGGTGCTTGCCACGGCGGGCGAGAAAGGCCGCGTGGTGACAGGGTTTATCGAAGGGCTGTCGCATATCCTGTTCGGCATTGTGCGCATCATCACGAAGCTGGCGCCGATCGGCGCGTTCGGCGCAATGGCGTTCACCATTGGCAAGTACGGCATCGGTTCGCTGATTCCCATGCTCAAGCTGATCGGCACGTTCTATCTGACATCGGTCGTGTTCGTGGTCGTGGTGCTCGGGATCATCGCGCGGCTGGTGGGCTTCAACATCCTGCGCTTCGTGGCGTACATCAAGGAAGAAATGCTGATCGTGCTCGGTACGAGCTCGTCTGAAGCCGCGTTGCCGCAACTGATGCTCAAGCTCGAAAAGCTCGGCTGCTCGCGCTCGGTGGTGGGCCTCGTGGTGCCGACCGGCTATTCGTTCAATCTCGACGGCACGAACATCTACATGACGATGGCCGTGCTGTTTATTGCCCAGGCAACAAACACCGACCTCACGTGGACGCAGCAACTGACGCTGCTCGCCGTGACCATGCTCACCTCGAAGGGCGCAAGCGGCGTGACCGGCGCGGGTTTCATCACGCTGGCCGCAACGCTTGCCGTGGTGCCGACCATTCCGCTGTCGGGCATGGTGCTGATTCTTGGCATCGACCGCTTCATGAGCGAGTGCCGCGCGCTGACGAATATTGTGGGCAATGGCGTCGCGACCGTGGTTGTGTCGGCGTGGGAAAAGGAACTGGACCGCAACAAGCTGCGCGATCAGCTCAGGCACGGCGCGGTCGATACCGAAGCCGAGACGGTTTCCTGATCGTCGCCACGGCGATTCAGCCGATCGCACTAAGGAACCAACAGCCATGAAAGCGGCGAAGCATTCTCTGGCGGATGCTTCGCCGCGTGCGTTTACCGACGCCGGCGTGGCGGACGCGGGCTTTGCTGAACATGCGGGGTCTGAAGCGTCGTTCGAAGCGGCGCGTGCCACAATCGGGGGATCCAACCGACTGGAACCCGTTCCCGTGACGCGGCGTTTGCTGGTTTTCCTCGTTCTTCTTGCGGCGCTGTGCGGCGTGTGCGCGCTCACGTGGAGCATTGCGTGGCAGCGCGGCCTGGATGACCTTCGCCAGAATGCGGCGACGCGCGTCGACCGTACAACTGCCGAGCTGAAAAGCACACTCGACCGGTACGAATATCTGCCGTATCTGTTGTCACGGCATCCGTTCGTGCAGGAAGTTCTCGCCGATCCAAACCCGCGCTACGCGGCCCGTGCGGATCGCTATCTCGAAGACCTGAACACGCACGCACGCGCGACCGCGACATACATCATCCAGGCCAACGGGCGCTGCGTGGCGGCGAGCAACTGGAACGGACCGGACAGTTTCGTGGGCGCGGAGTATCTGTTCCGCCCGTATTTCGTCGATGCCCTCAACGGCGGGACGGGGCGGTTTTTCGGGCTGGGCACCATTTCGCGCGAGCCCGGATATTTCATCTCGCAGCCGGTTTTCAGGGAAGGGCCGTCCGCGGGCGCGGCGCGCGAGATTATAGGCGTGGCGGTCGTTAAGCTGAACCTGGAATGGCTGCAAGGAGCGGACGCCACCGAACCGCTGCTCGTGACCGATGACCACGGCGTGATCTTCCTCTCCTCCGTGCCGGAGTGGAAATATCACACGCTGCGGCCGTTGCCGAAGGACGTCGAGGCATCGGTTTATTCGGCGCGGCAATACGCGCAACATCCGGTCACGCCGCTGCCGATGACCATCGTTCGTACGCTTGAGGGCGGCGCGCAGATCGTGCGCGTGGGCGGTGGCCGCGACGCGCCGAGTTATCTCGCGACGCAGCGCGCGCTCGGCGAGCCCGACTGGCACCTGATGACGATGGTGTCGCTCGCGCCAGCCGTGGATGCGGCGCGCAGCGCGACCATTGTTACGGCGCTGCTGTATATCTCGCTATGTTCGGTGGCGTTTTATTGGCGCATGCGCCGTGCGCGCGTGCGCGAAATGATCCGCAGCCGCGCGCTGTTGCAGACGGCTTACGCCGAGCTCAACGAACGCGTGGCGGAGCGCACGGCGGATTTGTCGCAAGCGAATGCGTTGCTGACGAAGGAGGTGAGCGAGCGCACCCGCGCCGAGCAGGACCTGCGCGCGGCTCACGACGAACTCATCCAGGCGAGCAAACTTGCCGCTTTGGGACAAATGGCGGCGGGCATCACGCACGAACTGAATCAGCCGCTTGCCGCGCTGCGAAGTTTCTCCGATAACACTCGCGTGTTTATCGAACGCGGCGATCATGTGGCGGCGAATGAAAATCTGGAAGCGATCGCCGCGCTCACCGAACGCATGGGCAAGATCACGAACCAGCTCAAGTTGTTCGTGGCGAAAGCTCGTCCAAAAAACGCGCGCACCGACGTGCGCCGCGCATTGCGCAACGTGCTCGCCATGCTGCAGCCGCGCTTGAAGCACGTGAAAGTCGCGTTGAGCGCGGACGATCAGCCGCCGCTTCACGTGCGCTGCGAGGATTTGCGGCTGGAGCAGATCCTGATCAACCTGATTGGCAACGCGCTGGACGCGGTGCAATCGTGCGATGTTCCGCGTATCGAGATTGAATTGCTCACCCATGAGACCATGGTCGAGATCGTGGTGCGCGACAACGGCCCCGGCATTGCTGCCGATATCCTGCCGCGTCTGTTCGAGCCGTTCTTTACCACGAAGGAAATGGGGCATGGACTGGGCCTTGGACTCGCGATCTCGTCGGCGATAGCGCGCGATTACGGCGGCACGCTGGTCGCGCGCAACGTGGCGCGGCAAATCGAAGTCGACGGACCCGAAGGCGGCACGCAAGCAGACGCGGACCGGTCGCAGGGCGCAGAATTCGTCATTACTTTGTTGCGCGCCTAGCGTATCGAGCAGAAACGGGAAACCATGACAACAGGTCTTGAGGTCATCTTTATCGAAGACGACGAACTGGTGCGGCGCGCGAGCGTGCAAAGTCTTCAGCTCGCCGGCTTCGACGTCGCAGCGTTCGGCAGCGTGGAGGGCGCGGCGCGCGCTATTGACGCCAGTTTTCCCGGCGTGATCGTGAGCGATATCCGCTTGCCGGGCGCAAGCGGCCTCGAATTGCTCGCCCAATGCCACGAGCGTGCGCCCGAAGTGCCGGTGATCCTGGTCACAGGCCACGGCGACATATCGATGGCCGTTCAGGCAATGCGCGACGGCGCGTACGATTTCATCGAAAAGCCGTTTGCTTCCGAGCGGTTGATCGAAGCGGTCCGGCGTGCGCTCGAACGGCGCAAGCTCGTGCTCGAAAACCGCGCACTCAGGCGCGAGCTTGCGGGTCAGAGCAGCGTGGCACCGCGGATCATCGGTCGCAGTCCGGCGATCGAGCAGGTTCGCAAGCTGATCGCGAACGTGGCGCCGACCGACGCGTCCGTGTTGATCAACGGCGATACCGGAGCCGGCAAGGAACTGATCGCACGCAGTCTGCACGATCTCTCGCCACGCCGCGACAAACCCTTTATTGCGGTGAATTGCGGCGCATTGCCCGAGCAGATGTTCGAATCCGAGATGTTCGGTTATGAAGCCGGCGCGTTTACCGGTGCGCAGAAGCGGCGTATCGGCAAGCTGGAGCACGCGTCCGGCGGCACGCTTTTTCTCGATGAAATCGAAAGCATGCCGCTCGCGCTGCAGGTGAAACTGCTGCGCGTGTTGCAGGACGGCGTGCTGGAGCGGCTGGGTTCGAACCAGCCTATTCGCGCAAATTGCCGTGTGATCGCGGCGGCAAAAGGCGACATGGCGGAGCACATCGCGGCGGGCACGTTCCGGCGCGACCTGATGTACCGCCTGAACGTGGTGACGATCACGCTGCCGCCGCTTGCCGAGCGCCGCGAGGACGTGGTGCCGCTCTTCGAACATTTTCTCCTCGATGCCGCCGTGCGCTACGAGCGCGCCGCGCCGCTCCTGAGCGACCGGCAGCGAGCCGAGCTGATGCAGCGCGATTGGCCGGGCAACGTGCGCGAACTGCGCAACGCGGCGGACCGGATGGTGCTTGGAATCATCGATGAAACCGGCGTTCCTATCGATGCCGCCACGCAGTCGCTAAAAGAACGCACGGAGCAGTTCGAGCGCGCGGTGATTGGCGAGGCGCTGGAGCAATGTGGCGGCGTGGTGGCCGCGGCGGCCGACCGGCTGCAACTGGGCAAGGCGACGCTCTACGAGAAGATCAAGCGCTATGGGCTTGCTGCGAAGGGAGATGGCGAGCGCTAGGGATTCCTGGATGCTTGAAAACAAAAACGCCCGGCTTGGAATCGTCCAGCCGGGCGTTTTGCGGTAAGGCTCTATTTAGCCGTTTTGGCTCATGCTTATTCTCACGCTCACGCGGCGTTCAGCGCCTTGTCCAGCAAGGCATCGAGTTCAGCGAAGGTCGGCTCGCCCACGTAGCGCTTCAGGATCTTGCCGTCCTTGTCCACCACGAACGTGGTCGGCGTGAGCTGCACATTGCCGAATTGCTTTGCCGCGCTGCCGTCGTCCATGGCGACCTTGAATGGCAGGTTGCGCGTCTGCGCGTAGTTGTTCACGTACATGGGCGCGTCGTAGTTCATGGCGACGGCGACAAATTCGAGGCCGCGGCCCTTGAAGCGGTTGTACGTGTTGATCATCTCCGGCATCTCTTTCATGCAGGTCTCGCAACTCGTCGCCCAGAAATTGATCAGGTAGACCTTGCCCTTGAGATCAGTCGATGTCGAAACCTTCTGTCCGGACAAGAGCGTGAAGGTCGCATCCGGCACGCGTTGCTGCCCACCAAACGCGAAGTAACCGGTGCACGCGATCACGCCCGCCACGACTGCCATGACGATGTAGCGCAGCGGGCTTTTGCCGCGCGCAGATGAAGCCTGTGAATTCTCTGACATGAAAACCTCGGCCGTACTCGATTGAAAGGCGTCTGTTTGCAGCGGCTTTGCGGCAGATCCGCGCGGTTGCCACGCATTGCTGAATATTGCTGAACTACTGGATGCAGCGCATTTTAGCCCTAATCTCGGAAAAGCGTTTTACCGGAAAAGCGTCCCCAGCATGGCAGCAGCACCATTGAGGCAGGCAGCGGATAATTACGTTTTCTCTCGCTGCTTTCCAATGAACCGATTTTCTGCAACTGCATCCTCACCATACTCCGCCTTGCGTCGCGTGCTGTTCAGAGCCACCGCTTTGCTGTCCACGGCCGCGGTGCTCCTTGCCTGCACGCCGGCCTACGACTGGCGCACGATCCAGAACAACGACGACGCCTACGAAGTGACTTTCCCCGCCAAGCCCCGTTCGGATGCGCGCGACGTCGAAATCGCCGGAAAGGCGATGCACATGAAGATGCAGACCGCCGAAGCAGGCGATGCGGTTTTTGCCGTCGGAACGATTGACTTGCCCAATGGAGAGCCCGCCACGCAGCAAGCCGCTCTAGATTTTCTCCAGCATGGCCTGGCGCGCAACCTGAACGCTGCGCCAGCGGCGCATCCGGTCGAGATCGAAGTCGCTGCGGGAGGGCGGCTGCCAGGCTCGGAAATCGCGGTGAACGGCACGCGCGAAGACGGCCAGAGTCGCGAAACACGCCAGATTCGCGCGCGTTTTATCGCAAAGGGCACGCACGCGTATCAACTGGCGATCGTCTCGACGAACGCGCCGCCGGCGGAGCAAGTCGATCAGTTTTTTTCTTCATTCAAGCTTTATTAAGTATTTGCAGGTGCCGATCCCCGTTTTTAACCGCCATTTCGTTAGTTGATTGACGCCAAAGGGACGTTTCACCTTTAAGAATCTAGACAAGCATGTAAGCCTAAAACTCGGATTTATCTCAGTTTTTTGAACTATCCACAGAGGCTGTGGATAACTTTGTGGAAAAGATGGCCCGGCAAGCTGCAAGCGCCCGTCCCGTGCGGCTTCCGTTACTTTGCCTCGATTCTCGGCAATGTTAAATAGTCATTAAAATCAATCGACTACGAGGTGTTGCCAAAATCGGCATTTGATCTGACGTTAAGGAAACAAGGAACGGTCCAGTGTGCATAAGTCAAGTCTTGACACGTGATTTTCTTTCGCCGCAGAGACTGCCGGCCTTAGGTTGAAGCAAACGCCCGCCTGTACTGAATCGCCTCGGCGAGATGGCCCGCGCTCGGCGTTTCCGCATCTGCCAGATCAGCAATGGTGCGGGCTACCTTGAGCACCCGGTAGTACGCTCGCGCTGACCAGCCAAACCGCTCACCCGCTTCGCGCAGCAACGTTTCGCCGGCCGCGTCGGGGCGGCACACGCTATCGACTTCGCGGCCGTCAAGTTCGCGATTTGTCTTGCCCTGCCGCTGAAGCTGGCGCTTGCGGGCATCGGCGACACGGCGCGCCACGACGGCGCTTGTCTCGCCCACCAGAGCGCTTCTTGCCGACAGTTCCGCCGGAGACAACGCAGGCAGCTCGATCTGGATATCGATGCGATCCAGCAGCGGTCCCGACAGTTTTTGCAGATAACGCGCGGCGATTTCCGGCGTGCAGCGGCAACGTCCGTTCGGATCGCCTCGCCAGCCGCACGGACACGGATTCATGGCTGCGACCAATTGACACGCTGCCGGAAAATCGGCCTGATGCGCGGCCCGGGATATCGTGATGCGCCCTGCTTCCAGTGGCTCGCGTAGCGTTTCCAGCACCTTCCGGTCGAATTCAGGCAATTCGTCCAGAAACAGCACGCCCAGATGCGCCAGCGTGATTTCGCCCGGCTGCGGCGGATTGCGGCCGCCCACAAGCGCAACTGAACTTGATGAATGATGCGGCGCCCGGAACGGCCGCCGACGCCATTGCGCCGGACTGAATCCCAGCATGCTCGCAGAAAGTATCGCGGCCGAAGTCAGGGCTTCGTCGTCGGTCATTGGTGGGAGGAGGCTGGGCAAGCGGGCCGCGAGCATCGACTTGCCTGCGCCCGGTGGTCCGACCATCAAGAGATGATGTCCACCTGCCGCCGCAACCTCCAGCGCACGCCGCGCGCCGGGATGACCAATGACATCGACAAGATCGGGCAAGGGCACGCGACGATCCAATGGAGAGTCGAGCGCCGCGCTGCGAACAGGCGTGAGCCGATCGTTCTCCGATCCACAAAGATGTGCACACAAAGTGGGCAGATCGGGTGCGCCGAACACTTGAATACCGGGCACAAGCGCCGCCTCCGCCGCGCTCGCCGACGGGAGATATATTTCGGGCATGCGTGTGTCCGTGTCGCGAACGAGCGCGCCTTCCGGCACCACGGCGCTCGCGTATTGCCGCGCGGCGCCGCAAGCCATGGCAAACGCGCCGCGCATTGGCCGGATCGAGCCGGTCAGCGACAGTTCCCCCGCAAATTCGCGATTCAGCAACGCTTCAACAGGAATCTGGCCGCTCGCGGCAAGAATGCCTAATGCAACCGGCAAGTCGAACCGGCCGCTTTCCTTGGGCAGGTCGGCAGGAGCGAGATTGACGGTGATGCGGCGCACTGGAAAGTCGAAACCGCAATTCTGAAGCGCGGCACGAACGCGCTCGCGACTTTCACGGACTTCGAGGTCGGGCAAGCCGACGATTGAAAATGATGGCAATCCATTGGCGAGATGAACCTCGACGGTCACCTCCGGCGCGCGCCCAGGCGCGGGCGCGCGGCTGCGTACCACGGCAAGCGACATGATTTTTCCCCGCTGCCTGTGCCTCGCAAACGCAAGGCGCCGGCTTTATTGACTCAACATCACGGCTCGCTTGGCCGATGACACGCTTTCAATGCTTTATAAGGTCAATCCTGAACGCTTGAGGACGTTGAACCCGCTGCCTTCGCTTCCAGTTGTGCTACCCGCCGTTCGAGTTCTTCCAGCCGGGTGCGGGTGCGCACCAGCACTTGCGTCTGAGTATCGAATTCTTCACGCGTGACCAGATCCAGCTTTGAGAAGCCTTGCGAAAGCATCGCTTTCATATTCTTTTCAATGTCCTTGGCCGGCGAATTCTTGAGCAACTCGCTCATCTTGGCCTGGAAGTCATTGAATACATCGTTCGGCTGTTTCATACCGTCTTTCCTCTTTCGCACCATAAAAGTGCAGTCGTTGTTAGCTCAGTGCCCCGGCATTACGGATGATCCAATTTGGTGCGCGATGTTTCGTAAAACGAAAGACGGTGCACATTGGCGCGGCGTGTTGCGGCAAATTGGGAAAACCGTCAAAACCAAGCTTTCGTACCGGACCTTGCGTGCACTCTAGCAACGATCCACGGTGCGCGCCAGCACACCCGGGCGCCGTTAGCCACCCGGTCTACGAATTCGGGTCCCGCCCCGCGAGAACCCTGATGCGCATACCGGACACGCGCATGGCATACGAGTTGCATTAGTGGCCCGGGCCTTGTCCGTGCGCGCTTTTCCGGGCGGCCGGCGTAGAGCGTGATACGCCGCTCGCGGCGGCCACGAGGCGGCGGGGGATCAGGCATGGGACCAGATTGAGGCGCGAAAGCGCCAACTCTGTTCGACACACAGCGAGGGATACATGAAGCTCATTACCGCAATCATCAAGCCGTTCAAGCTCGACGAAGCACGCGAAGCGTTGTCGGCGATCGGCGTCTCGGGCATCACCGTGACCGAGGTAAAAGGCTTCGGCCGCCAGAAGGGCCATACGGAGTTGTATCGCGGCGCGGAATATGTCGTCGACTTCCTGCCGAAAGTGAAGATTGAAGCAGCGGTGTCGGACGATATCGTCGACCAGGCGATCGAAGCGGTCGAGCGCGCGGCACGCACGGGCAAGATCGGCGACGGCAAGATCTTCGTCACCCCGATTGAACAAGTCATTCGCATTCGCACCGGTGAAACCGGCGCGGACGCTCTCTAAGAAAAAACGAACCGGCGATAAGAGGAAACAGAAGAATGCGCAAATTATTGATGTCCTTGTTGATGGCGGGGTCGCTGCTGGGAGTCAGCGCCGGCACCGTGATGGCGCAGGATGCATCGGCGCCAGCGGCTGCATCCGCCGCGGCGGCGCCTGCAAGCGCACCAGATTCCGCATCTCCGGTCAGCGCCAATACGGCGCTGGCGTCCGGCGCCGAAGCCGCCTCGGCCGCCGCCCCCGCTTCGGGCGCATCCGACGCGGCAGCAGCACCGGCTGCGCCGACCGAACCGTTCTCCGTGGATTCATCGAAGATCAGTTCCGGCGACACCGCCTGGATGCTGACCTCCACCGCGCTCGTGCTGTTCATGACGATCCCGGGCCTCGCGCTTTTCTACGCCGGCATGGTGCGCAAGAAGAACGTGCTCGCGACCGTGATGCAGTCGTTCGCGATCTGCTGCCTGGTCACGATCATCTGGACGGTCGTCGGCTATTCGCTGGCATTCACGCCGGGCAACTCGTTCATTGGCGGATTCTCGCGCGTGTTCCTGCACGGCATGAACTACATCAAGGGCGACAAGGCCACGACGCTGACTGTGAGCCATCTGGCTCCGACCATTCCGGAATCGGTCTATTTCGTCTATCAGATGACGTTTGCGATCATCACCCCGGCGCTGATCGCCGGCGCCTTCGCTGACCGCATGAAGTTCTCCGCGATGCTGGTGTTCATGGCGCTGTGGTCGATCATCGTCTACTCGCCGATCGCGCACATGGTGTGGGAGCCGACGGGCTGGCTGGCGACCGCAGGCATCCTGGACTTCGCGGGCGGCACGGTGGTTCACATCAACGCCGGTATTGCCGGCCTGGTCTGCTGTCTGGTGCTTGGCAAGCGCGTGGGTTACGGCCGCGAAGTCATGGCGCCGCACAACCTGGTGCTCTCGCTGATTGGTGCATCCATGCTGTGGGTGGGCTGGTTCGGCTTCAACGCGGGTTCGGCGGTGGCGGCTGACGGCCGTGCCGGTTTTGCGATGCTTACCACGCAGATCGCAACGGCATTCGCGGCATTCGGCTGGATGTTCGCCGAGTGGCTGGCAAAGGGTAAGCCTTCGGTGCTCGGCATCATTTCGGGCGCGGTCGCGGGCCTGGTGGCGATTACGCCGGCTTCGGGTTTCGTTGGCGTGACCGGTGCAATCGTGATCGGCATTCTGGCGGGCGTGGTCTGCTTCTGGTCGGCAACATGGCTCAAGACGAAACTCGGCTACGACGATTCGCTCGATGCGTTCGGCGTGCACGGCGTGGGCGGTATTCTCGGCGCGCTGCTGACCGGCATTTTCGC
This sequence comes from Caballeronia sordidicola, assembly GCF_001544455.2. GTDB lineage: Bacteria > Pseudomonadota > Gammaproteobacteria > Burkholderiales > Burkholderiaceae > Caballeronia > Caballeronia sordidicola. The sequence goes on along the minus strand of NZ_FCOC02000002.1, from coordinate 181,571 downwards.
GGTCAAGGACATTGGCGGATTCGACGGCAGCATCCTCCTGCAAGCCAAGGGCGTGCTCACGACACTGGTCTACAGCGGCGTGATGAGTTTTGTCCTGTTGAAGATTATCGACATGGTCATGGGTCTGCGTGTCACGGAAGAAGAGGAACGTGAAGGCCTCGACGTGACGCTGCATGGCGAACACGTCGAATAAAAGTTGTTGGACGGGTTGAAACCGGGCGCGAGAGGCCGCGGTTTCGACCCTGAACATCGCTCAAGCATGAGCAGCATGGCTCCGAGACAAGCGCAGCGATTTTGCCCGCCCACAAAGGCGGGCATTTTTTTGTCCCGTTTTTGTGCAAGCTCTGCGCCTTTTCGCGCGTCAGCGGGGGACGATTGGCGGCATGAACCGTGCGAATAGGCTTGGGAAAAGGGAGTTCATACCCAAATAAGTGAGGCATTTGCTCTACAATCTTTCCTCTTAAGTCCGCGAGTCATCAATGGTTCCGCATCTCGTAACGGCGTTAAACGGCCCCCTGCTCGATCTCGAGCGGAAGATACTCGACGCGACACCGTCCATTGAACGCTGGTTCCGGCTGGAGTGGCAGGAACACACGCCGCCGTTTTATTGTTCGGTGGATTTGCGCAACGCGGGTTTCAAGCTCGCCCCGGTCGATACCAATCTGTTCCCCGGCGGTTTCAACAACCTGCCGGTTGAAGTGCTGCCGCTTGCTGTGCAGGCCGCAATGGCGTCGATCGAAAAGATCTGCCCCGATGCCAAAAACCTTCTCGTGATTCCGGAGCGCCACACGCGCAACGCGTTTTATCTGGAAAACGTTGCGCGGCTCGCGACCATCATGCGCCAGGCTGGATTGAACATCCGTTTCGGAACGCTCGACGAAAACATTCACGGCCCCGTTACCATCGCGCTGGCTGACGGCCAGAAGATCGTGCTCGAACCGCTCGAGCGCACGCCTCGCCGGTTGGGTCTGAAGAATTTCGACCCGTGCTCGATCCTGCTGAACAATGATCTTTCGGGCGGCATTCCGCCCGTGCTGGAAAACCTGCACGAACAGTATTTGCTGCCGCCGCTGCACGCGGGCTGGGCGGTGCGCCGGAAATCCAACCACTTTTCCTGCTACGACGACGTCGCGAAGAAATTCTCGAAACTCGTGGAAATCGATCCGTGGATGATCAACCCGTATTTCGCGCATGTGGAAGGCGTGGATTACGAGGCGCGCACGGGCGAGCAGGCGTTGGCGGACGCCATAGACGGCGTGCTGAAGAAGATCGCGAAGAAGTATCGCGAGTACGGAATCAGCGAAAAGCCGTACGTGGTGATCAAGGCCGACGCCGGCACCTACGGCAAGGGCGTGATGACCGTGCACGACGCTAGCGAAGTCGCCGCGCTGACCAAGCGCGAGCGCGTCAAGATGAACGACGCGAAGGACGGCTTGCAGGTCCACGACGTGATTGTCCAGGAAGGCGTGCACACCTTCGAGCGCGTGGAGAACGCGGTCGCCGAGCCGGTGGTGTACATGATCGACCGGTATGTGGTCGGCGGCTTTTATCGTGTGCACGATTCGCGTGACCGCGATCAGAATCTCAATGCGCCGGGCATGCATTTCGTGCCGCTTGGCTTCGAGCACACCGCGCTGCCCGACGCCCAGGCGAAACCCGGCGCAGCGCCGCCGAACCGCTTCTACATGTATGGCGTGGTGGCGCGGCTGGGGCTGCTGGCGGCATCGGTGGAACTGGAAAAGACCGATCCGGAAGCGATTCAGGTTTAAGCTTCATGTCTGGAAGACGACGGCCGCACGAGTTGCGGCCGTTTGCACGTCAGGCGCGAACGCACGCAACGTGTTAAAAATCGCGTACTGCAGGCCGCTCGGATTGCCCTGCGCCGCTTCATTGAATAAACCAAGGCCGAACGGCCGTTCTGGACGCTTATGGACATCCTTTTTATCGCCGATCCGCTCGATCACTTCAAGATCTACAAAGACACGACCTACGCCATGATGGCCGAAGCCGCGCGCCGCGGGCACGCGCTCTACGCCTGCGAGCCGCAGCACCTGGCGTGGGTGTCGGGCAAGGTCGAAGGGCTGGTGCAGCGCGTGTCCATAGTGGGCGACGAAGCCGATTCCGCCCGCTCGCCGTGGCATGTGGCGGGCACGCCGGAACTGCGCGACCTGAAACAGTTCGATGCCGTCCTGATGCGCAAGGACCCGCCGTTCGACATGGAATACGTCACGTCCACGTGGCTGCTCGAACTGGCCGAACGCACCGGCGCGCGTATCTTCAACAAGCCGCAGGCGATCCGCGATCATTCGGAAAAACTCGCGATTGGCGAATGGCCGCAATTCGTGGTGCCGACGCTCGTGACTCGCGACGCCGACCGTCTGCGTGCTTTTCACGCAGAACACGGCGACGTGATCCTGAAGCCGCTCGACGGCATGGGCGGCATGGGCGTTTTCCGCGTGAAGGCCGACGGCATGAACCTCGGCACGATCGTGGAAATGCTGAGCGGGAACGGCGCGCGCAGCGTCATGGCTCAGAAGTTCATCCCGCAAATTACCGATGGCGACAAGCGCATCCTGCTGATTGGCGGCGTGCCCGTGCCGTATTCGCTCGCGCGGATTCCGCAAGGCAATGAAGTGCGCGGCAATCTGGCTGCGGGTGGACTGGGCCGGGCGCAACCGCTGACCGAGAACGATCGCAAGATCGCAGAGACGCTGGGGCAGACGCTTTTCAGTCGCGGCCTGCTGCTCGTTGGTCTCGACGCGATCGGCGACTATCTCACCGAAGTGAACGTGACGAGCCCGACCTGCTTTCGCGAAATCATGGATCAGACGGGCTTTGACGTGGCGGGCATGTTCATTGATGCTCTCGAGCGTGCTGTCGGAACCAGTGCGTCCAAGAATTAGAGGCGTCTTTCAGGACGGTGCTCCGGCTGTTGATTCCGCCCGGACTGCTACAATCTGCCACTCATGAGATTCGTTTCGCGGTGCGATCCGGCCCCGAAACAGAGAGTGAGAACTTGCCGCAACGCATTTCATATTGCGCTGCGCAAGGCGTGCGAAATCCGACTAAGCTTGCAGTAGGCGGCTGATTCGGCGCTTTCGCATCCGGATCGATGTTGCGGTCGCGTTGTAAATGCGCGCATAAAACAGCAGGTTCCCACGGTTTCCGACGTATCTCGTCGTTTTGGGGCAGCACACTCTGATATGGCTGGCATTCTGATCATTGCTCACGCACCTTTCGCTTCGGCGCTGCGTGAGTGTATCTCCCACATTTACGGCGGTTTGCCCGCGCGCATCGGCGTGATCGATGTGATGCCGGACTGCGATCCGGTCGAGGTCCGCGCCTTCGCGCGCTCCGAGATCGACCGTCTGAAGGAAGAGAACGGCGCCGTGGTTCTCACCGATGTTTTCGGTGCAACGCCCGCGAATATTGCGCAGAGCCTGGCAAGCGACAGCGTTCGCGTGCTCGCCGGCGTCAATCTTCCCATGCTGGTGCGCGCTGTCTGTTACCGCACCACTCCGCTGGAAACGCTGACTGAGAAGTCGCTGCAGGGCGGCTCGAAGGGCATTCAGGAACTGGATGCTTCAACACCCGCCAATCCGTGCGCTATGGCCAGCGCCGCCGCAGCGGCGAGTTGCGCGGTGAAAACGGCGGCAATAGCCAGCGAACCCGAAAAGGCAGTCAGTCACTAATCTTATTAAAGCACCTGCACGAGTCAGCCCCTTTATCTAGCGCCGGAGCATCATGCTGCAACAAGAAACAACGATTGTGAACAAGCTGGGGCTGCACGCGCGTGCTTCTGCGAAGCTCACGCAACTGGCAGGAAGTTTTCAATGTGAGATATGGATGAGCCGCAATGGCCGCCGGATCAACGCAAAAAGCATCATGGGTGTGATGATGCTGGCGGCGGGCATTGGCAGCACGGTAACTATCGAAACTGAAGGCGCTGACGAGGCGGAGGCAATGAAGGCCGTTCTCGCGCTGATTGCCGATAAATTTGGCGAAGGACAATGACACGGTCGTCGCACGAGTCACGAAGAAAGAGCCGCGTTCTACGCGGCTTTTTTTATGCGGCCGTGTTATTCATCGATAAAACTTGCTGCGGTGCAAACGGTGACGGATCGCGTTCGAATTTATAATGAGGCACGCAATCGCATCGCCGGGCATTGCCGGCCGAGACAGACGCGACAGAACAGCGATCAACCATAACCAGAGAGGTGCGCGTGTCGTTCACGCTGCATGGAATTCCAGTCTCCCGCGGCATTGCCATTGGCCGTGCTTATCTGATCGCGGCCGCCGCGCTCGACGTCGATCATTATCTGGTTGAGCCGGATGCTATCGATGGTGAAATTGAACGCTTTCACGCAGCCCAGGCACAAGTCCACGCCGAGCTTGACGCGCTGCGCGAGGACCTCGCCGCCGACGCGCCCAGCGAAATGGGCGCGTTCATCAACGTCCATTCCATGATCCTGAACGACGCCATGCTCGTTCATGAAACCATCGATCTGGTGAGAACGCGCCGCTATAACGTGGAGTGGGCGCTTACCGAACAGCTTGAAATCCTGAGCCGCCATTTCGACGATATTGAAGACGAATATCTGCGCGAACGCAAAGCCGATATCCAGCAGGTTGTCGAGCGCGTGCTCAAGGCGCTGGCCGGCGCGCCGTCAACGGCCGCGCTCGTGGTCGACGGCGCTGCGACCAATGGTCACAACGATATGATCGTGGTCGCGCACGACATTGCGCCGGCCGACATGCTGCAGTTCAAGACCCAGGCGTTCAAGGGGTTCGTCACGGATCTCGGCGGACGTACGTCGCACACGGCGATCGTTGCGCGCAGCCTTGGCATTCCGGCATCGGTTGGCGTGCAGCAGGCGAGCGCGTTGATCCGTCAGAACGACCTGATCATTGTGGACGGCGATCACGGCATTGTGATCGTAGATCCCGCGCCGATCGTGCTGGAAGAGTATTCGTACCGGCAGAGCGAAAAGGTGCTCGAGCAACGCAAGTTGCAGCGCCTGAAGTTCTCGCCTACGCAAACGCTCGACGGCACGAAGATCGACTTGTGCGCGAACATCGAATTGCCTGACGACGCAAAGACCGCGCTCGATGCAGGCGCAATGGGCGTCGGCTTGTTCCGCAGCGAATTCCTGTTCATGAATCACAAGGACGAGTTGCCGGAGGAAGAAGAGCAATTCGAGGCGTACAAGCGGGCCATCGAATTGATGAACGGCCGGCCCGTGACCATCCGGACAATCGATGTGGGCGCCGACAAGCCGCTTGAGTCGATGGGCGGCGGCGACGGCTACGAGACCGCGCAAAACCCGGCGCTCGGCTTGCGCGCGATCCGCTGGAGCCTGTCCGAGCCGCAGATGTTCATGACGCAATTGCGGGCAATCCTGCGCGCGTCGGCGTTTGGAAGGGCGAAGATCCTGATTCCCATGCTCGCGCACGCGCAGGAGATCGATCAAACGCTGGACCTGATTCACGAGGCGAAGCGCCAGCTTGACGACGCGGGCATTGGCTACGACCGTAACGTGCAGGTCGGCGCCATGATCGAGATCCCCGCCGCCGCGATTGCCGTTCGCCTGTTCCTGAAACGGCTGGATTTTCTGTCGATCGGAACGAACGATCTGATCCAGTACACGCTTGCCATCGACCGCGCGGATAACGCCGTCGCGCATCTTTACGACCCGCTGCACCCGGCCGTCCTGCACCTGATTGCATTCACGCTGCGTGAGGCGAAGGCTGCGGGCGTTCCGGTATCGGTATGCGGCGAAATGGCGGGTGATCCAAGCGTGACGCGCCTGCTGCTGGGCATGGGATTGACCGAGTTTTCGATGCACCCGAGCCAGTTGCTGGTCGTGAAGCAGGAGATCCTGCGCGCGGATTTGAAAGCGCTGCAAAAGCCCGTTGCCGACGTGCTCGCAGCGTATGAACCCGCGGAACTGCTTGCTGCGCTCGCGCTGCTTCAAAAGGCCTGAGCCGCCAGCTTGCGGTCGGCGATGAGTTTATCGACAACTCGCATGACAAACTCCGGCGTGATGATCGACGTGCACTGGAACCGTTGGGCCGGGTCCGAGCGGCGCGGACACCACGCGAAGTTCGATGATTCGAATTCGGCGGTGGTGTCGTTAAAGCAGCTGTTGCAGCCATGAAAGTTGATCACGCGATACGGCGTGCGGAATTCCGTGGATGGATGCGAGAACCCGCTGATCATCACCACGGGCGTGCCCGCGGCCCACGCGAGCCACGACAGGCCGCTTCCCAGTCCAATAAAAAAATCCGCGTGATGCAGGAGGCTCAAGCGCTCCTGCAAGGGCCGGCTACCGGTGAAATCCTCGGCGCCTTCGGGCATCGTGTTCATGTATTCGGCGTTGCCGTACGACTTTTCCCGGTCGATGCACAGCACGCGGTAGCCAAGCTTCTTCAAATGTTCGATCAACGTGGGCCAGCCGCGCGGGTTATTCCAGTACTTGCATTGCGCGGTCGACTGCGTCGCGATGCAAACATAGCGCCCGGGGATCTTGCGGGTTTTATCGGCGATGACCACGTTCGGGCGGCGCTCCTCGCAAGGCACGCCGAGAAGATACGCAATCATGTCCTGCATGTTGCTCACGCGCGGATCCGTAGGCTGATGATCGCGCTCGGAAAACGGCTTCAGCAGACCGATGTAATACGTCGCGTAGAACGTATCTGCCTGCTCGTTGAGTTCATCGTCGGTTTCAATATGAAGACGCGGATAACCTTCGCTGAAAAGCGGCTGCAGATGCGCCGGCAGCGGCATGTGGAGTTCGCAACCGTGCTGCTCGCGAAATGCGTCGATGACCGGCAGCCACGCGAGCGAATCGCCGAGCGCAAGCGGCGCCATGCGCAACGCCACCTTCTTGCCAGCAGCATTGAATGCGTGAGAGAAGACCAGACGCGCGCCATCGAATACTTCGAGCAGGAAGCGCACGAAGTATTTGCGCCGGCTGGTCACAACGGTGTTGGCTTCCACGGCTTCGTCCAGCAGGACATTGAACGTGTCCAGGTCGGTCATGCGGACGCGCCAGCCATCCACCGGCACTTGCACGCGACATCCATAGTTGAAGTCGAATTGGATTCCTTCAGATCCCCTGAACGCGAGCGCGCCCGGACGAGCAAATTCGGTTTCGTTGCGGCCGCGTTGTTTGCTTTGGTTTGCTGTCTCGCTCACGTGTTGCTCCAGTTGCTTGTAAAGTTCAGCGCCCACGATAAGGCGGCCGAACCATCGGCAAAATTGGAGAAGTCTTAAATTTGAGACGCGAAGCGCGAGCGTTAAGCGAAAGACGCTATTTCGCCGCGTGCGATCCACATACCGGACAGTCCAGCTGCCGCGCAATGCGCATGGTGTTCCACTCCATGCAGAGCGAGTCGAGCATCATCAGGCGTCCTTGCAGCGTTGTCCCGAAGCCGCCAATCAGGCGTAGCGCCTCGGCCGCCTGCATCGTTCCGATAATGCCGACCGTTGGCGCGAAGACGCCCATGGTGGAGCAAGCGACTTCCTCGAACGCTTCGTCGGGCGGGAACACGCAGGCGTAGCAGGGCGATTCGGCCGAGCGGAAGTCGAAGGTGCTGATCTGGCCATCGAAGCGCAGCGCCGCGCCCGAGACGAGCGGCACGCCGTGCGCGAAGCAGGCTGCGTTGACGGCGTGGCGGGTGACGAAGTTATCGGTGCAATCGAGCACGACCGTGGCGCTCGGGACGTGATCGGTTAGCCATTGCGGATCGGCGCGCATGGCAATCATGTTCACCTTCACGTCCGGATTGAGCGCGGCAAGCGTGTTGCGGGCCGACTCTACCTTGGGTTCACCTACAGACGCCGTGGAGTGGACGATCTGACGCTGAAGATTGGTGAGATCGACTGAATCGCCGTCCACCAGCGTGATTTCACCGATACCCGCCGCCGCCAGATACATCGCCGCCGGAGCGCCGAGGCCGCCCGCGCCAATGATCATCACGTGCGCATCCAGAAAGCGTTGCTGCGCTTCGATGCCGATTTCATCGACGAGAATATGGCGGGAGTAGCGGAGAAGCTGGTCGTCGTTCATCGGGCGCTCATGGCATGACCGGAAAACGCCATTTTAAGCGCGAGACGGAAAAGTCAGGAGTGGCGTTCGAGGGTGAGGCAGAAACGAAAACGCCGCCCACATGGGGCGGCGTTTATCCAGGCCAAAACGACCTTATTGCGTGGCGGATGCCGGAACCGGAGCCGAAGCGGGCGCTGCTGCGTCCGACCCTGGCGTAGCCGGCAAGGCAGGCTTCACAACAATCGGAGCCGATGCCGACGGCGCCGGCTTGTCCTGCGCAAGCTTGCGCTCGGAATACGACTTCGATTCCTGAACCGGCTTGCCCTCCAGCTTGTTCAAACCCTGGCTCAACATGAAGTCGTCCGCGCTGCCAAACTCAACAGGCTTTCTCTCGCGATCCTTGCGGCGTTGCTCAGGCGTCTTCTTGTCGTTCTGTTCTTCAAGAATGCGCAATTGCTCGAGCCGGTCTGCTTCGCGGGCTTCCTGTTCCTTCTTCTCGTTCGGATCCTGCGTGTTGGCGAGGTGGTTCGAGTAATCCACTTCGCGGGTCACGAGCGCGTCATCAGGATCGCCTTCCGCGTATTGGTCGACCGGAACGTCAGGACGAATGCCCTTGTTCTGAATCGACTTGCCGCTAGGCGTGTAGTAATACGCGGTTGTCAGGCGAAGTGCGGTGTCGGCGGTCATTGGCCGGACGGTTTGTACGGAGCCCTTGCCGAACGTGGTCTTGCCGACGATCAACGCGCGATGGTGATCCTGCAGCGCGCCCGCCACGATCTCCGAAGCCGATGCCGAATACGCATTGGTCAGCACGACCATTGGCACCTTCTTGAAGACATCCGGCAGGTTTTTCAGCGGATCGGTGTCGAATGACGGCAGGCGATAGTTGTCGTAGGTATCGCGGAAAGTCTGCTTTGCGTCCGCAATTTGTCCATTGGTCGACACCACGACAGCATTGTCCGGCAAGAACGCGCCGGCGACGCCGACAGCGCTCTGCAACAACCCGCCGCCGTTGTTGCGCAGGTCGAGCACGAGACCTTTCAGGTCCGGTTGCTGGCGCGCGAGATCCTGCAGCTTCGCGGCAAGATCCGGCACCGTGCGCTCCTGGAAGCTCGTGATGCGGATGTAGCCGTAACCCGGCGCGGGAATCTTCATCTTCACGCTCTGCACGCGAATGAGCGCGCGCGTAACCGTGATCGGGAACGTCCGGTCGTCGGTTTTGCGGAAGATGGTCAGCGTGACTTTGGTGCCCGGGTCACCGCGCATCTGCTTCACGGCGTTGTCGAGCGTCATGCCGCGCACCGGCTTGTCATTGATACGCGTGATCAGGTCGCCCGGACGAATGCCCGCGCGAAACGCCGGCGTATCTTCAATAGGGGAAATGACTTTGATCAGCCCATCTTCCGACGATATCTCGATACCAAGCCCGGCGAAGCGACCTTTGGTCTGCTCCTGCAGTTCTTCGTAATCGGTTTTGTCGAGATAGGACGAGTGCGGATCGAGGCTTGACACCATGCCCTTGATGGCGGCGGTGAGAAGCTTTTTGTCGTCGACCGGTTCGACATATTCATGCTTGATTTGCCCGAAGACTTCGGCAAACAACCGCAATTGATCTAGCGGAAGAGGCGCGGTGGCGGCTTGCTGGGCGGATGCGGAGAGTTGCAGCGTGGCAAATGCGCCGGTAGCAAGGCCCGCGGCGATCAGGCCGATGTTTTTCAGGTTCTTTCGCATAGAGTCTGTTGCGGTCGGAAGCGGATTAGGCTGCATCGTGGTTGACTGGGCAGTATAACTGCAAGCCCCGGACCACGACTTAAACGCAGCTTAAACGGCCCCAGCCGGCGTAGTGGGGTAGGTTCTTTTTCGATGCCACGGTTTAAAAACGGTAATTCCAGCGCAAATGCCGGGCCCGGTAATTGTCAGCCCGGTTCATGCAGTGACAGCAGCAAAATGACCTGATCGCAGTTTATAGCCATTGATATAAACCGCGCCCAGGGGCGAAAAAGTGACCCTGCTTATCGCCGGTTCTCCCGATGTAATAACTCACGTCTGAAACAAGATGCTTGCCGATTGGCGTGCAGCGGTCGAGCCGTCTGCAGACAGCGCGACCCCGCAACGGGATATTCTCCGCCCATCCTGAATATCCCGCGCAGGAGCCAAGGCGATAGGCTTGCTTATCCCGCCTTGCCCTGTTTAGCAACGGCTGCTTGCGCCTTCGCTATTGCTTCCGGGTCGCCGAGATAATAGTGCTTGATCGGCTTCAGGTTTTCGTCCAACTCATAAACGAGCGGCACGCCATTCGGGATATTCAATCCGACAATATCGTCGTCCGAGATTTCGTCCAGATATTTGATCAACGCCCGCATGGAGTTGCCATGCGCCGCGATCAGCACGCGCCGGCCCGACTTGACGGCGGGCGCAATCGACTCGTTCCAGATGGGCAGTACGCGCGCCACCGTGTCTTTCAGGCACTCGGTCAGTGGCAACTCCTCACGCGGCACCTTGGCATAGCGCGGGTCGTTGAATGACGTGCGTTCGTCCGACGGATCGAGCGCCGGCGGCGGTGTGTCGTAGCTTCTGCGCCAGACCAGCACTTGCTCGTCGCCATATTTTTTCGCCGTCTCGGCCTTGTTCAAACCCGCGAGCGCGCCGTAGTGCCGCTCGTTCAGCCGCCACGAATGCACGACGGGCAGATACATTTCGTCCATTTGATCCTGCACGTGCCAGAGCGTGCGGATCGCGCGCTTAAGCACCGAGGTGTACGCAATATCGAAGCTGAAGCCCGCTTCTTTCAGCAGCACGCCGGCTTGCTGCGCTTCGCGCACGCCTTGTTCCGTCAGGTCGACGTCGACCCAGCCTGTGAATCGGTTTTCCTTGTTCCACGTTGATTCGCCGTGGCGGATGAGCACTAGCTTGTACATGATGTCCGTTTAAAGGTCGGTTAGTTGGGAAGCGGTATGAAAGCGGAAAACTGGCATCGATTCTGGGCGGCAACGCGTTCCGGCGCAACTCGGCCGATCGGCTGAGTCCATTGAGGAGAACGGTTATTTTATAATGGCTGGATTGTCCCGATTTTTTTCTGGCTTTTCTTTTCTCCACACACCCAACCCGGCGGTCCCGACGTGAAGTTCTTCACCGATTACACCAACCTTGTACTTATCGCGGTCCTCCTCATTTCTGGTGGGTTGCTGCTGTGGCCAACGCTCATGCGGCGCGGGCGCGGCGCGGTTTCGCCGGCCGATGCGGTTTTGCTGATCAACCGGCGCAATGCCTCTGTCGTCGACCTGCGGCCGGCGGCTGAATACACGCAAGGGCACATTCCAGCCGCGAAAAACTTTGGTCTGGCCGAGCTTCAAGCAAAAGTTGGCCAAATCGCGAAGAATAAGAGCAATCCGGTCTTGCTCGTGTGCCAGACCGGGCAACAGTCCCAGAAGGCGAGCCAGATTGTGAGCGATGCAGGCTACGCCGAGGTCCACGTATTGCAGGGCGGGCTGGATGCCTGGCAAAAAGCCGGCATGCCGGTCGTGAAACAAGGAGCCGTAAAGTGAACAAGGTAATCATGTACAGCACGCAAGTGTGCCCGTATTGCCAGATGGCCGAACGTCTACTAAAGTCGCGCGGCGTCGAAAACGTTGAGAAGGTGCTGATCGACCGTGATCCGGCAAAACGTGAAGAAATGATGACGCGTACGGGCCGCCGTACGGTGCCGCAAGTGTTTATCGGCGAGACGCACGTCGGCGGTTACGATGATCTGTCCGCACTCGATCGCAAGGGCGGCCTGATGCCGCTGCTCGAGGCGGCCTGAACGCGTACACGCAGCCAAGCAGTCCGCGGCGTTGAACCGGAAAAAACCGGCAAAGCCCGGACTGCATTTTAAATAATCAAGGGAACCACCATGTCTGACGACAACAACCAGCCATTCTTCAACATTCAGCGCATCTACTTGAAGGACATGTCGCTCGAACAGCCCAATTCGCCGGGGATTTTCCTTGAACAGGACATGCCATCGGTGGAAGTGGAAGTGGACGTGAAGGCTGAACGTCTCGCGGAAAGCGTCTTCGAAGTGCTGGTGACGGGCACGGTGACGGCCAAGGTTTCGGACAAGGTTGCGTTCCTGATCGAAGCCAAGCAAGCCGGCATTTTCGATATCCGCAACATTCCGGCTGACCAGATCGACCCGCTGGTCGGCATTGCGTGTCCGACCATCCTGTTTCCGTACTTGCGCTCGAACATTGCCGACGCCATCACGCGCGCCGGTTTCCCGCCGATCCACCTCGCGGAAATCAACTTCCAGGCGCTGTACGAACAACGTATTTCGCAGTTGTCGGCTGCCCAGGAAGGCGTGGCCAACGGCGCGACGCTGAACTAAAACCGCTATTCCGGAGCCGGGCATGCAAGTAGCCGTTCTCGGCGCCGGTGCGTGGGGCACCGCGCTGGCTGGCCATCTGGCCACTCGCCACGACACGGTCCTCTGGGCGCGCGATCGCGCGCTCGTCGAATCCCTGTCCGTATCGCATGAAAACGAGCGTTATCTGCGCGGCGTGAAGTTGCCCGCATCGCTCAAGTATGAGCCTGATCTTTCGTCTGCATTACGTCACGGCGCGGCGGACGCTGCATTGTGCGTGGTGGCCGCGCCCGTTGCGGGACTGCGCGCGTTATGCAGGACAATGCGCGAGTCGGGCATTGTCCCGGCGCATATCGTCTGGTTGTGCAAAGGGTTTGAAGCCGATACCCAATGCTTGCCGAACGAGGTCGTCGCGGCAGAATTGTCTCAGCACACGAGCAATGGGACACTTTCCGGGCCGAGCTTTGCCCGTGAAGTCGGCCAAGGGTTGCCGGTGGCGCTGACGGTTGCGAGCGCGTCGGCAATATTGGGCGAGCGAACGGTCGCCGCCTTTCACCATGGCGCAATGCGAATCTACACCGGCGACGACGTGATCGGCGTCGAAGTAGGCGGCGCGGTGAAGAACGTACTGGCTATCGCCACGGGTATCGCAGATGGTCTTGGTCTTGGTCTGAACGCACGCGCCGCGCTGATTACTCGCGGGTTGGCCGAGATGTCGCGGCTGGGCGTGGCGCTTGGCGGACGCGCGGAGACGTTCCACGGCCTGACCGGGCTCGGCGACCTGATATTGACGGCGACCGGGGATTTATCGCGTAACCGCACGGTCGGCATGCAACTCGCGACGGGCCGCTCTCTTACCGACATTCTTGCCGCGCTGGGCCATGTCGCCGAGGGCGTGCGCTGCGCCAAGGCGGTGTTGGCGCTGGCTGAATCTCATGGCATTGACATGCCGATCACCCAGGCTGTGTGTCGCGTCTTGTTCGATAACATCGCGCCGCGCGACGCCGTTCACGCCCTGCTGAGTCGTGACGCGAAGGCCGAGTAAAAATCGATAACGCGCAGCGCCTCATTCGCCGCCGTCGAAACCAGTCTGCCGCCATGCCTCGAACGTCACGATCGCGACCGTATTCGATAAATTCAAACTCCTGTTTCCCGGGCGCATCGGCAATCTGACGCGGCGCTCGTTCGTGAACTGCCCGAGCACGGTATCCGACAAACCGCGTGTTTCCGCGCCGAACACAAACCAGTCGCCTTCCTGAAACGAATGTCCGAAGAACGGCGTTGAGCCGCGCGTGGTGAACGCGAACATGCGGCTTACGTCCGGCGTTTCTTTTCCGATAAAAGCGTCCCAGTTTGCGTGGACGTGCATTTGCGCGTACTCGTGATAGTCGAGTCCGGCGCGGCGCATCTTGGCGTCATCGAGTGGAAAACCGAGTGGCTCGATCAAGTGAAGGCGCGCGCCCGTATTGGCGCACAGCCGGATGACGTTGCCGGTATTCGGCGGGATTTCAGGTTCGACCAGAACAACGTTGAACATAAGCGATAACTCAGAAAATTAGTCTTGCGGCGTGCGCAGGGCGACGAAATTGGTGACGCGTACCGCGCCGGCGGTTTTCAGCGTGTGCGCCAACGCGTCGAGTGTGGCGCCGGACGTCATGACGTCATCGACCACACCGATGTGTTTGCCGCGAACATTGCGCAGCACTTTAAACGCGTCGCCGACATTGTGCCGGCGTGTATCGAGATCGAGCTTCGCTTGCGGCGCCGTGTCCCGGATACGCTCGATCAGTGTTGCGTCTGCCAGCGCGCCAAGCCGGCGGGCGAGAGGCTTGCCAATCGACCACGCCTGGTTGTAGCCGCGTGTTCTGAGCCGCTTGCGCGACAAAGGCACCGGCGCGACGATGTCCGGCGCCGGAACGTTGGCATCTTCGAACATGGCGTGCAACTGGCGCGCAAATTCGCCGGCGCCCGCGAGACGCGCGTGAAACTTCAATTCGAGCGCGAGCGTGTCAAGCGGCGCGCGGTAGTCGGCCAGCGCAATGGTTGCATCGAACTGCGGCGGCTCGGCAATGCACAGCCTGCAACGCGGTCGAGCGCCTGGGCGGTTCTCGCCCGGTCCAGTAAACACTGGCATGGGCAACGCACAAACAGGGCAGCGCGTGCGCGTCTGGTTCCAATACTGTTCATCGCAGCCGACGCACAACACTCGATGCGACAAATTGCCACACAATGCGCACTGACTCGGCAACGCGATGTCGCGCGCGCTGGCCAGCCAGTCTCCAGCACGAACAGAAGCCTTGCGTAACAAGCTTAAACCCGGATTTGAACCTGGGCGCAAACCGCGCAATGTCACGAAAAATTGTCGATTCATAAGCCCGGTCTAAAGACGCGCAAACAACCCGAAATACTGGCTATAACGCCGCCGAACCGTTATGCCGTCTGGTTTTGCTGAACGTTTCAACAATCGACCGAGTATACTTCGCACTCTTAGAAAGCAGGCTGTCATGTCCCCAACTTCCGCTAACGCTGGCCGTCCGGCCTACGATTCGCGCCGTATCCGGCGGATTTTCGATCGCCGCGCCGCGCGTTTTGACGACGTCGCATTCCTGCCCCGCGAAATCGCGGTGCGTATGCGTGAGCGGCTCGAGTACATCAAGGTCGCCCCCATGCGCGTGCTGGACGCGGGCTGCGGCGTGGGCGCTGATCTGCCTGCATTGCGCGAGCGTTTTGCGGAAGCTTCGGTGCTGGGGCTGGATTTATCGGCGGAAATGCTGGCGCGCGCGAATCAGGCCGAAATGGCCGAATCGGAAGCCAATGCAGGTTGGCGCAGGTTTTTGCCCGCCACGCTAGGCAAGGCGTTCGGCGCGCGCGGACCGCAACTGGCTCAAGGCGATTTCGCCGGGCTCCCATTCTCTGGCGGTGCCTTCGAGATGCTCTGGTCGAATCTTGCGCTGCAATGGCACGCGCGGCCGGACCTCGTGTTTCCCGAATGGGCGCGCGTGCTCAAGGCGAACGGCCTGCTGATGTTCAGCACGCTCGGTCCCGACACGTTGAAGGAACTCAGCGGCGCCTATGCGCAGGCGGAAAAGTCACTGGAATTGACGCCGCGGCGGCACACCATCGAATTTGTCGATATGCATGACCTCGGCGACATGCTTGTCGAGAGCGGTTTTGAAATTCCGGTAATGGATCAGGAAGTGCTGACGATCACGTACAAGTCGCCTGAATCGCTGCTGAGAGATGTGCGCGGCTGGGGCGCTTTTCCGCTGGACATGGGCGTGCAACATCATGCGCGCGCATTGCGTGACGCACTTCACGCATCGCTGGAAACACGCCGGCGCGAAGACGGCACGATCCCGCTGACCTTCGAAGTGATTTATGGCCATGCATGGAAGGCCGTGCCCCGAATGACGGCGGAAGGACACGGAATAGTGAGGCTGGAAGATATAGGACGCGGCCCAAAACGGAGCAAGTGAACGAGCGGATTTGCGGCATATGTAAAGCCATAACGAACCTGAAACGACCTTTGCCACCCCTCGGATGCACGCGTCGGCGAGTGTCCAAAAGGATGCGGCAAAAGGGCGCAGAAGCTTGTGCGGCTTGGCTTTGCGGCATGCACCACCTTGCTTGTGGATGCTGGGCAACGCGCCTATAATGCGTCAGTTTGTCGCCGGGCTGGCATGATTTTGGTCAGATTCCTAGCGGTAGACGAGCACGACCGAATACGACTTTCTTGCTTGATGTAGTGCGAGTGAAGCAATTCTGAAGCGGGAGACGGCGATGCAAGCAACCGATCTGCTGATGGACACCGAGCCAGTCATGAAGGACTGGTTGT
Organism: Caballeronia sordidicola; assembly: GCF_001544455.2. Classification (GTDB taxonomy): domain Bacteria; phylum Pseudomonadota; class Gammaproteobacteria; order Burkholderiales; family Burkholderiaceae; genus Caballeronia; species Caballeronia sordidicola. Next base: position 165,343 of record NZ_FCOC02000002.1, on the reverse strand, counting down.
TCAAGCGGAACTGTTCGGTTTCGCCACGGCAATTCATCGCGTTTTATATCTCGCTGGCGCTGTTTTCGTTGTTGATCGCCAGTTTGCTGGTTTGGGCAGGCGCTTGGCTGGTGCTGCCTTTTACGGGTATCGAGTTGCTGGCGGTCGGGATCGCGTTCGTCATCTACGCGCGGCATGCTGTCGATTACGAGCGCATCCTGCTGTTTCACGACCGGCTCCTGATTGAACGCATGGACGCGGAAACCCTGACGCAGGTGGAGTTCAATCCGCGCTGGGTCCGGGTTGAACCGGGCGCCAGGCCGAGGGATCCGGTCAAGCTCGTGTCGCGGGGCCAGTCGGTGCCGGTCGGAATTCATCTGGCGCAGCATCGGCGCAGGCAGTTTGCCGTAGAGTTGCGCGCCTGGCTGATGCGCTGCAATTGATCGGCACCGCGGCACGCGCATCAACGCGCGTCACCGGGTAAATCGTTTCCGGGGGGAGGCGATGCATGAGTCGGACAGATGCAAACGGGGGTCGAGGTCTGAATGGAAATTTTGGGTAAGGAAGCTATGAAAACAATCAAGCGAGCCCTCTCGGGCGTGCTGGCGTTAAGCGGACTCCTGTTCGCCGGCGCAGCCCTGGCGGTCAGTGACGTTCCCGGCGGTCCTGGAGTGAACGAACTCAACTTCCAGACGCCCGTGACGAAGATCGCCGAGGAGCTCTACGGCCTCCATACGTTCATGCTGATCATCTGCACGGTGATTTTCATCGGCGTGTTCGGCGTGATGTTCTATTCGGTCCTGATGCACCGCAAGTCGAAGGGCCACAAGGCGTCCAATTTCCACGAAAGCACCACCGTCGAAATCATCTGGACCATCGTCCCATTCGTGATCGTCGTGCTGATGGCGTTGCCGGCTACCAAAGCCGTGGTCGCCATGAAAGACACCACCAATGCCGACTTGACCGTGAAAGTGACCGGTTATCAGTGGAAGTGGGGCTACGACTACGTGAAGGGACCGGGCGAAGGCATCAATTTCCTCTCCACGCTCACCACGCCGCGTAGCCAGACGAACGGCCAGGAGCCAATCGGCGAGCTGTATCTGCAGGAAGTCGACAACCCGCTCGTGGTTCCTGTCGACAAGAAAATCCGCATCATCACCACCGCTAACGACGTGGTCCACTCGTGGTACGTCCCGGCGTTCGGCGTGAAGCAGGACGCGATTCCGGGCTTCGTGCGCGACACGTGGTTCAAGGCGGAAAAAATCGGCACGTTCCGCGGCTTCTGTACCGAATTGTGCGGCAAGGAACACGCCTACATGCCGGTCGTGGTGGAAGTGCTGTCCGCCGACGACTACACGAAATGGGTCGATGGCCAGAAGAAGAAAATGGCTGCGAGCGCCGACGATCCGAACAAGACCTACACCATGGACGAGCTGAAGGCGCGCGGTGAAAAGGTCTATACGTCGAATTGCGCGGTCTGCCATCAGCCGACCGGCAAGGGCGCGGGTCAGTTCCCGGCGCTCGACGGCAGCAAGATCGCCAACGGTCCTATCGCCGAGCATGTGAGCATTGTGCTGAAAGGCAAGGGCGCAATGCCGAACTGGGGCGCAACGCTCAACGACGTGGAAATTGCTTCGGTCATCACGTACGAACGCAATACGTGGGGCAATCACACGGGCGACATTCTTCAACCGAAGCAAGTAGCCGACGCACGCAATGGCAAGATGCCGGAGGGCGGTGACCATCTGGCGGCAGCGGGTGCAGCAGCGTCGGCGGCGGGCTCGGATGCGGCTGCCAGCGCGGCGCCGGCTGCGTCCGCGCCGGCATCGGACAGCGCGGCTCAATCGGCCGGCCTTCCCGCCAGCATCTACTTCGAAACGGGCAAGAGCGCCTTACCCGCGGACGCGGCTGCGGCAGTCCAGGCCGCCGCTGATTACGCGAAGGCGCATCCGGACGCGAAGTTCAATTTGTCGGGTTTCACCGACGCAACCGGCTCTGCCGCGACCAACGCCGATCTGGCGAAGACGCGCGCGCAGGCCGTTCGCGACGCGTTGAAGGCCGCAGGCATTGCGGAAGACCGCATCATTTTGAAGAAGCCGGAAACGATCACGGGCGGTGCTGACGCGAGAGAAGCACGGCGTGTGGAGATCAGTCCGGCTGCTTGACGTACGTACCCGAACGTCAAGCTTCTTTCTGAAAGAAAGCAGGCGTAGCGTATCGCCCAAGTGCCGCAGTATTCGCTTTAGGAGATTGTCATGTCGAGCATCGGACACGATGTAACCGCGGGCCACGAACACGGTCACGCTCATGATCACGATGAGCACGCGCACGAACTGCCGTACGGCTGGCGTCGCTGGCTATTCGCGACCAACCACAAGGACATCGGTACATTGTACCTGCTGTTCTCGTTCATCATGTTCCTCTCCGGGGGCGTGATGGCGTTGATGATCCGCGCCGAGCTCTTCGAGCCCGGCTTGCAGATCATGCGACCGGAGTTCTTCAACCAGTTGACCACCATGCACGGCCTGATCATGGTATTCGGCGCGATCATGCCGGCATTCGTGGGCTTCGCGAACTGGATGATTCCGCTGCAGATTGGCGCGTCGGACATGGCGTTCGCGCGCATGAACAACTTCAGCTTCTGGCTGCTGCCGGTTGCCGCCATTTTGCTGATCACGTCGTTCTTCGTTCCGGGCGGCGCGACCGCTGCAGGCTGGACGCTGTACGCGCCGTTGTCCACGCAGATGGGCCCGGGCATGGACTTCGCCATTTTCGCGATCCACCTGATGGGTGCGTCGTCGATCATGGGCGGGATCAACATTGTGGTGACCATCCTCAACATGCGCGCGCCCGGCATGACGCTCATGAAGATGCCCATGTTCTGCTGGACCTGGCTCATCACCGCGTACCTGCTGATTGCCGTGATGCCGGTGCTCGCGGGCGCAATCACCATGGTGCTGTTCGACCGCCACTTCGGCACGTCGTTCTTCAACGCGGCGGGCGGCGGCGATCCGGTGATGTACCAGCATATCTTCTGGTTCTTCGGGCATCCCGAGGTGTACATCATGATCTTGCCGGCGTTCGGGATCGTGTCGCAGGTGATCCCGGCGTTCTCGCGCAAGCCGCTGTTCGGCTATAGCTCGATGGTGTATGCAACGGCATCTATCGCGATCCTGTCGTTCATGGTCTGGGCGCACCACATGTTCGCGACCGGCATGCCGGTGACGGGCCAGTTGTTCTTCATGTACGCGACCATGCTGATCGCGGTGCCAACGGGCGTGAAGGTGTTCAACTGGGTCGCCACCATGTGGCGCGGTGCGTTGAGCTTCGAAACACCGATGGTCTTTGCCATCGGCTTCCTGTTCGTGTTCACCATGGGCGGCTTCACGGGGCTGATCCTGTCCATGGCGCCGCTCGATATCCAGATGCACGGCACTTACTACGTGGTGGCGCACTTCCACTACGTGCTGGTGGCCGGTTCGCTGTTTGCGCTGTTCTCGGGCTGGTACTACTGGGCGCCGAAGTGGACGGGCTGGATGTACAACGAGACGCGCGGCAAGATCCACTTCTGGGCGTCGATGATCTTCTTCAACATCACGTTCTTCCCGATGCATTTCCTGGGTCTTGCCGGCATGCCGCGTCGTTATGCGGATTACCCGGCGCAGTTCACGGACTTCAACCAGGTTGCGACGATCGGTGCGTTTGGTTTTGGCCTGGCGCAGGTGTACTTCCTGTTCGCAGTCGCGTTGCCCGCGTATCGGGGCGGTGGCGATCTGGTGAAGGCGGATGACAAGCCGTGGGACGGCGCCGAAGGACTGGAGTGGACCGTGCCAAGCCCGGCTCCGTTCCACACGTTCGAGCGTCCGCCGCAAGTGGAGTAAGGTTTATGGCGGCGCGTTCCGTGAAACAGCGGGACGCCGCGCCATGCAGCATTCAGCGGCACCACGACAGCGAAATGCATGACTAGCGGAATAAAGCCTGATCGGATGACCCGTAATTCACAGAAGCAACGCACGCCGGCGGAAGTTCGCGCGGGCAACAAGCGGCTCGGATTGATCCTGCTGGCGGTCGCCGCGGTATTTTTCCTGGCTGTTGTTGTCGATCAGTACGTGCGTTCGAGGGGCTAGGAAGCAACGTGTCGACGCCTCAAGAGGTAAAGGAAGACCGCGCGTTTAATCGCACGATGATGTTCAAGCTGATCGTCGTGGCCGCCGCCATGTTCGGATTCGGTTTCGCGCTCGTGCCAATGTATCGCGCGATCTGTTCCATTACCGGCATCAACAACCTTGTGCAGCGCGACGTTGGCGCACGGGAAGCGAAGAACACGCAGGTGGACACGAGCCGCAAGATCGCCATCGAATTCGATGCCAACGCGCGCGGTCCGCTGCAGTTCAAGCCGGAGCAGAACACGCTGGACGTGCATCCGGGCGAAGTCATGACGGTGATGTACGAGGTGACCAACCAGCAGGCGCGCACGGTTCAGGCGCAAGCCATTCCAAGCTACGCGCCCATGCAGGCCACCGAGTACTTCAAGAAGATCGAGTGCTTTTGTTTTACGCAGCAAACGTTGAAGCCCAACGAGACGCGGCGCATGCCCGTGGTGTTCGTGGTGGACCCGAAGTTGCCGAAGGACGTGAAGACCATCACGTTGTCTTACACGTTTTTTGAATTGAACACGCCTGCGTCGGTGTCACGAAGCGGCATTTAACAAGGCCGCATGGCGGCAACATACGCGGGCGCAGTTCACCCGGCCGCGTAAAGCCGCATACGGCGGCGGAGAAGCATGATGGTGGAAACACAGAAGCCCGTTCCGAAGAGCAGTTTTCTCCGGTTGCTGAAGGCGGTTTTCTGGTCGTTCTTCGGCGTACGCCGCCGTCGCGATCTGGAAAGCGATGCGTCTTTGAATCCGTTGCATCTGATTGCGGCGGGCGTCATTGGAGCGGCGCTGTTTATCGTCGTGTTGCTGGTGGTGGTGCGGGCAGTAGTGGGATAAATTCGATGGAATCGCGTTCTCGCGATACCCACGGCAGAAAAAATCAAGCAACTGGATCGAAGTGGAGAATCAATAATGAGCGGTCAAAACGAAAGCCCGTACTATTTCGTCCCGCATCCGTCGAAGCATCCAATCATGGCCGCGACCGGTCTTCTGGTCTCCATGGCTTCGCTGGCATCGTGGGTCAATGGTGAACCGTGGGCGCCGATCACGTTTGTTGTCGGCCTGCTTTGGCTGTTGTACACGCTGTGGCATTGGTTCGGCGATTCCATCGGGGAATCCGAAGGCGGGATGTACGGCAAGAACGTCGACCTGTCGTACCGGTGGAGCATGAGCTGGTTCATCTTCTCCGAAGTCATGTTCTTCGGCGCATTTTTCGGCGCGCTGTTCTACGCGCGGCAGATCGCGCTGCATGAACTCGGCAGCCTGGATTACAAGCTGATCTGGCCGGACTTTACCGCCGTGTGGCCGAACAACGGTCCGGCTGCGCTGATTTCCCACTTCCGGTCCATGACGCCGTGGCCGTTGCCGACGATCAACACCGCGTTGCTGCTGAGTTCGGGCGCAACGCTCACCGTTGCTCACCATGCGCTGCGCGAGAATCATCGTAGGAAAACCATCATCTGGCTTGCTGCGACCGTTGGCCTGGGCCTGCTTTTCCTGTGCTGCCAGGGATACGAATACTTCCACGCGTACAACGAACTGAATCTGACGCTGGCTTCGGGCGTGTATGGCTCGACCTTCTTTTTGCTGACCGGCTTCCATGGCTTTCACGTGTTCCTCGGCGGCACCATGCTCACCGTCGTCCTGGTGCGTGTGATTCGCGGACACTTCACGGCGGAGCATCACTTCGCGTTCGAGGGCGCCGCGTGGTATTGGCACTTCGTGGACGTGGTTTGGCTTGGACTGTACGTAGTTGTGTACTGGCTGTAAGCGCTCGTAATGAAGGACCGCGCCCGTTGGCGCCGTCCTTTCAGGTAGTTTTGAAGTCGACAGAAAAGATGCTTTGCAAAGCGCCGCCTCGACATGATTCGGGCGGCGTTTTGCATTTAATTGCTGATTGGCGAAGTTGAGCAGGCAGCTTGCGATGCGCCGTTTTGCCGCAGGACTGGGCGCGCTGGCGAGTGCGTATTCGGTGACAATCCGCGAACGTCAAGCGTGAATGCTGATTCAAGCTGGCGCGAGCCCGGACGAACCGCGCATGTTTCGAGCAGGATCAGCGGCCGAGCGGGATACCGGTGGACTGGATCCATCCCATCCAGTGCGCGAACAGGATGAACAGAAACAGCGAGATCGACAGCCCGACACGCATGGCAAGTGACCACACCATGCGCTTGCTCTTGCCCTTGTCGGTCATCATGAAGTACAGCGCCGAACCCAGGCTCGCGATGATGAGAATGAATGCAATGGCAACGAATATGTGCATGAAAACAGCCAGTTGGCCTAAGAAGTTCAATCCTGTAATTATCGCACTGCAGGTAATGTGCCGCGTGCATGCTGAAAGTTTCGCTGCGGTCGCGAAAGCCGCTCTATCCGGAAAAACAGCAGGCGCTCTATGAAGATCCGTTTCTGGCCAGCGTTGATCATCCTGATCGTCATGGCGGTGACAATACGCCTTGGCTTTTGGCAACGCGACCGCGCGCATCAGAAAGAGCAGCTCAACGCGCGGATTGTCGCGTTCGAGAATGCGCCCGCGCGACGGCTGGGCGCTGTGCCGATGGCGCTGAAAGATATCGAATTCCATCGGGTGACGGCGCGTGGCACGTTCATGCCCGATCAGGTTGTCTATCTGGATAACCGGCCGTATAACGATCAGCCGGGTTTCTATGTCGTGATGCCGCTCAAGCTCGATGACGGCGGCGTGGTGCTGGTTAATCGGGGCTGGCTGCCGCGAAACATCTCGGATCGTACGGGCATTGAACCGTACGCCACGCCGGGCGGTGAAGTGGAAATCGAAGGGATTGCGCGCGCGAATGCATCGCAGGCTTTTGAGCTTGGGCAGGGCGGCTCGGCGGCGAAATTGAAGATTCGACAAAATCTGAATGTAGCCGCCTACGCTGCCGAAACTGGTTTGCCGCTGCAGCCGTTCGTGATCCAGCAAATGAATGACACCGGCGACAAACTGGTGCGGGGCTGGCCGGCGCCCACAACCGGTGTCGATACGAACTACGGCTACATGCTCCAGTGGTGGGGCATGGCGGCGGCTGCGCTCGGCTTTGGGCTATACGCCGCGCGTCGTGCGGCGAAAAAAGACGAGTCGAAAGACGGCGCGGCGCGCACGCTCGACAGCAACGCATAAAGTACTGAGCGAACCGACCGGCGCTCCTAAACGAATAGAGGCAACATTTTGTCCATGCAAACTCCCCGTCCTTCGCCGTCCGCCGTCAACAAGGCGCGGGCTCAGCAGCAGGAACGCGCGCCCGGTTCGTGGAACAAGGGCCGCTGGATGCTTGTGCTGCTCGCGTTCGTGTGCGCGGCGCCCGTGCTTGCATCGTATTTCATGTATTACGTGATCAAGCCAACGGGCGGCACGACGAGCTACGGCGCGCTGATCGAACCTCAGCGGCCGATTCCGGAACAACTCGTCGTCACCGATGAACAAGGCAAGCCGATGCCGCTCTCCGCCTTGCGCGGCAAGTGGCTGATGGTCACGGTCAACAGCGGCGATTGCGACGAGAAGTGCGTGACGCGCCTGTTCTTCATGCGGCAGGTTCGCGTGCTGCAATCGGCCGAGCGCGAGCGGGTGGTCAACGTCTGGCTGCGCACCGATAACAAACCGGTTTCATCCGTCATCCAGACTGCGTACCCGCAGCCGGACATGCGCATGCTTATCGCCGATCCGAAAGCCGTCGCTGCGTGGTTGCCGGCTGGCGCGGATTCGAAACTCACCGATCACATTTTCCTCGTCGATCCAAACGGTAATCTCATGATGCGTTTCCCGAAGGATCCGCAGCCCGAAAAGATCAAGGCGGACTTGGCGAAGCTGCTGAAGTGGTCGCGGATTGGCTGAACGGAAACGGCAATGAAGGCGATGACGTGTTGAGGACCCTGCAGGCATGACTTACGTTTTACAACTTGGCTTGATCGGCATCTGCATTGCATTGCTGCCGCTGTCGTACGTGTGGGTGAAAGCGGACGACAACAAATTCCGCAAGCTGGTCTGGCTGACGACTTTCCTGACGCTCGACCTCGTGATGTTCGGCGGATTCACGCGGCTCACGGATTCGGGTCTCGGCTGTCCCGACTGGCCCGGATGCTATGGGACGTCGTCGCCGTTTATTGCGCATGCAGCAATCACGGCCGCGCATCAGGCCATGCCCACGGGGCCGGTCAGTATCGGCAAGGCGTGGATTGAAATGATCCACCGCTACTTCGCAATGGCGATCGGCGTGTTGATCATCGCGCAGGTGATCATTGCGTGGACGGCGCGTCTGAAGCGGCGTGCGTCGCATGTCTCGCCGTGGTGGCCCACGTCCATCTTGCTGCTGATCGTGGTTCAGGGCGCGTTCGGCGCGTGGACGGTCACCATGAAACTGCAGCCGGTGATCGTGACGATCCATTTGCTGCTCGGTCTCGCGTTGCTGGGTGCGCTTGGCTGGCTGGCGGCGCGCCAGACGCCGATTCCCGCTATCGACCCAAGAGCCGCGCACTGGCTGCCAGCGGCGCTCGTGGGTCTGTTGTTGCTCATTGTGCAGATCGCGCTGGGCGGCTGGGTCAGCACCAACTACGCGGTGCTCGCCTGCACCGACTTCCCGCTGTGCAACGGCGCCTGGATCCCGCCGATGAACTTCGAGCACGGCTTTCACCTGTGGCGCGCGCTCGGCATGACCGGTGACGGCGATGTCATTTCGCAGGATGCGCTGGTCGCGATTCACTGGACGCATCGAACGTTTGCGGTGGTGGTCGTGCTTTATCTGCTGTGGCTCGCGGCGAAACTGCGTCGATTTGAGTCATTGAGAAGACCCGCGAACGGCGTAATGATCGTGATCGTCGTGCAGTTTCTGACGGGGTTGTCGAACATCGTGCTGCAATGGCCGCTGCCTGTCGCCGTGGCGCACAACGGCGGCGCCGCCATCCTGTTGCTACTGCTCGTTATGATAAACTTTCGAATCTCTTCCAGCCGTCACGGCCACGCTCTTAGTCTCGCCGTGGGATCGTCTGCCGTCACCCCACGGGACGCCGCACCACTCCCGCGCCAAGCTCCGTGAGTTCCTATGGACAGCACGACACTGATTTCCCCCTCCGGTAACCGCCTCTCGCAATACATGGCGCTGACCAAGCCGCGCGTGACGCAACTCGCGGTTTTCTGCGCGGTGATCGGCATGTTCCTGTCGACTCCCGGCATGGTGCCCTGGACCGTGCTGGTTGGCGGAACGGTCGGTATCTGGTTGCTGGCGGGCGCCGCGTTCGCGATCAACTGCCTGATGGAACAAAAAATCGATGCCATGATGCGCCGCACCGCATGGCGTCCGTCCGCGCGCGGCGAGATCACGCCCGCGCAGATCCTGCTGTTCTCGGCGGTGCTTGGCGGCGCGGGCATGTGGACGCTTTACACATTCACGAACGCGCTCACCATGTGGCTGACCATCGCCACGTTTGTTGGCTACGCCGTGATCTATACGTGCCTGCTCAAGCCGGCGACACCGCAGAACATCGTGATCGGCGGCGCGTCCGGCGCCATGCCGCCGGCGCTTGGCTGGGCGGCGGTGACAGGACATGTCCCCGGCGACGCGTGGATTCTCGTGCTGATCATCTTCGTGTGGACGCCGCCGCATTTCTGGGCGCTAGCGCTTTACAGAAGGAAGGACTACGAGAACGCGGGCTTGCCCATGCTGCCCAATACGCATGGCGAGAAGTACACGCGGCTGCATATCTTCCTGTACTCCATCATCTTGTTCGCCGTGACCATGATGCCGTTCATCTCGGGCATGAACGGCGTGCTGTACCTTGCGTCCGCCGTTGTGCTCGGCGGCATGTTCCTCGGGTACGCGTGGAAGATTTATCGTGATTATTCCGATGCCCTTGCGCGCAAGACCTTCCGGTTCTCCATCGTGTATTTGTCGCTGCTGTTTGGCGCATTGCTCGTGGATCATTACGTGCGCACGGTGATTGGCGTATGAAGTTTTCAGTTCGCGGGATCGTTGCATGGATGGGATTCGCGCTGGTTGCGGCATTGCTCGCCGCGTGCGACAGCAAGCCGGCGTTCACGAATCTCGACATTACCGGCAACACGCAGTTCGGCAGCGACTTCTCATTGCCCGATACCGGTGGCAAGACCCGTACGATGGCCGACTTCAAGGGCAAAGCTGTGGTCTTGTTCTTCGGTTATACGCATTGCCCCGACGTATGTCCGACCACCATGGCGGAGTTGTCGCAGGCGCTCCAGAAACTCGGCGACGACGCCAAGCGCGTTCAAGTGCTGATGGTCACCGTCGATCCAACCCGCGATACCGCGCCGCTGCTGAGCGAATATGTATCGGCGTTCAACCCATCGTTCATTGGCCTGCGGCCTGCGGATAACGCTCAACTCGTGAAAATCACGAAGGACTTCCGCGTGTATTACGCGCAGGTTCCGGGCAAGACGGCCGGCGAATACACAATGGACCATACGGCCGCAAGCTACGTATTCGACCCGCAAGGACGCTTGAGGTTATTCGCTCGCGACGGGCAGGGCGTCGATATCTGGGTTCATGACTTGAAGCTGTTGCTGGATTAAGACCTGGCGTGCCGCGTTTGCGCGAAAAATGGAGAGCCCGTTACAACGAAAGTTGAAACGGGCTTTTTGCATTTAACGCCGGCTATTTCAGGTATTTCTGCAACACCGCGTCCGTTTCATTCCGCTCTTGAAATCCGCAACCGCGAAGCAGCGGCTCAACCAGTTCGTGCTGAAGATCGGGCACGCAGCCGAGCCGCTCATAGCCTGCTTCGATAGCGAACTCCTCGCACGCTTCGAGTAACCGGTGGCCGATGCCTTTGCGTTCTGCATCGGCGTCGACGAACACGATCGCAATCCGTGCATCGGCTGACGCAGGCGCGCAGATCAGCAAAGCCGCGCCCACGCTTACACCCTCTTTTTCCGCAATCCAGCACGCATTGCGCGTGGGATCGGGCGCCGTCAGGAAATCCGCGACGACCTTCGCGGCGCGCATCTCACGAGCCTGCTTCGCAGCCGGGCCGCCGGTCGCGAACTCGGCTTCGCGTTCGACGATCCAGCCAAAATCACCCGGGCGGGGACCGCGTAGCCGAACGCACGGCGTCTCGAGCGGCAGGGTGAGCAATTTTTCGACGACTTCCATCGATGCCACCAGTTTCGAACTCTCGTCCGGCGTCATGGATTCGAGAGCCATCGACACATTGTTGCGCATGCGGGTGCTGGTTGCCGCGAGCGCGCTTTCGCCCGCAAGGGTTAGCGAAACGCGGTGGCTGCGTGCATCGCCGGCAAATGGCGTTCTCCGGATCAACCCGCTGCGTTCGAACTCGTTGAGCATCCGGCTGAGATAGCCCGTGTTGATCTGAAGCGTGCGCGATAGCTCGGCCGCGATCGTCGTACCCGCGTGCATGACCGCGAAAAGCACGCGCCACTCAGTCGGCGACAACGCACTTTGCTCCACGAGTTCGTGTGGCGCCCAGACGTGTTGTGTATAAAACCATTGAAAGCGGCGCACCGCATCCCTCAGACCCTCGCTTGAGTCTCTCCGCATTTTTTGCCTCGTTCCATGTATTCACGCGTCGCGCCGATTTCCCCGGCGATTCGATCGGAATCATTGTGCCGAAAAATAGGATGGCCGTGCGATCCTTGCGTGATACGGCAACTTGCATAGACGTTCGGACGACTATAGTGTGTAGACCAACTGCATTAAAGTGGGCTGTATCCAAGGGTTAGTACTAGTGCAAATCCAAACATGAAACAACAAAATTTTTTATTTAACCTATTGATAATTAACAAGTTTAACGAACTCTGAAAAAATGATTTCGTAAATTGACTGGTATTATTTTGGTTATATAATGGGCTCGCTGATTTAACGGTTACTTCGACAAATCCTATGCAGAATCTGCATACAAGTCATCGTAGAAATTGATCAAAAAGCGTCAATTAAAGTGTCGTTGATCCGGTGGATGGAAGCCTGATCTTCGTCGGCTGAGATGACGCGAAAGATGTCCATAAAAACAATCCGGGGCAAGAAACGCCGTTGCTGGAAACGCCAGATTTGACGTGTTGTGTCGCTGGCAATGCCAGCCTGCTCGCAGCGGGCGCGGCGGCGGTTCGAGCCTTATCGCGCGTTGAGCGCCGCCAGCTGGCACTTCTGTGCGAGCGCCCGCGAGCGCGGCCAAGGCGCGTCATGCTGTACGTTTCACGAGAGAGATTCATGCTGAAAGGAAACATCCTGACGACCGACGGCTGGATACACGGCTCGATCGCGTTCGAGAACGGCCGGGTGACGGCGCTTGAAGGAGCGCGCGTGGACCCGAGGACGAATGACGCTCCGTACATCCTGCCGGGTTTTATCGACTGTCACGTGCATGGCGGTGGGGGCGCCGACATCATGGAAGGCGGCGACGCCGCGGCTACCGTTGCGCGCGAACACGCGAAACACGGCACGACCAGCATGCTCGCCACCACCATGACCGCACCCCGCGACGAATTGATGGCGGTGGTTGCCGGCCTGGGTGAACAGGCCATTCGCCGGGCGCCCGGTGGCGCGCGCGTTCTGGGCGTGCACCTTGAGGGCCCGTACATCAATCCCGGAAAGCTCGGCGCGCAGCCCGATGCAGCCGCAGTCGCCGTGCGCGACGAAGTGTTGAAGTATCTTTCGCTCGCGCCTATCCGCGTGGTGACCATTGCCCCGGAAATCTCCGGCCACATTGAAGTGATCCAGGAAATGGCGGCGCGCGGCGTACGGGTGCAACTGGGCCATTCGCTCGGCACATACGACGACGCGGTCAATGCTCTCAAACACGGCGCGCGTGGTTTCACGCATTTGTTCAACGCCATGTCGCCGTTGCATCATCGCGATCCCGGCATGGTGGGCGCCGCGCTCGCACATGCCGAGTACGCCGAACTCATTCCCGATCTTCTCCATGTGCATCCCGGCGCAATTCGCGCCGCGCTGCGCGCCATTCCGCGCTTGTACGTCGTCACGGACAGCACGTCGGCATCCGGCATGCCCGATGGCGAATATCGCCTGGGCAGCCAGCACGTGACCAAGTGCATGGGCGGCGTGCGTCTCGCCGACGGCACGCTCGCGGGCAGCACGCTGACGATGGATCAGGCGCTGCGCAATCTTGTTTCCATCGGCTTGCCAATGGAAGACGTTTCCAATCGCCTGTCACGCTACGCCGCCGACTATCTCGGGCTCGAGGACCGGGGCCGGATTGCGCGTGGCGCGTGGGCGGACCTCGTCGTGTTCGACCGTGAACTGGCGTTGACAGCAACTTATGTAGAAGGTGAATCAATTGTCGAATATGCTTGATGAAGCGCTGGCATCCGCCGACGTGGTGGTTGCCCAGCTTGCCGATACATCCCACATAGAAGCGCTCGCCGCGCGGCTCGCCGAAGAGCCGCGGCACGTTGCGCTGACGGTGGCGCGCGGTTCCTCGGACCACGCGGCCAGTTACTTCGCAGGCCTGACCATGAGCCGCATTGGCGTGCCGGTCGCCTCGTTGCCCATGTCGGTCGCAACCCTGCAGCAAGCGCCTTTGCGTGTGAAGGGCCAACTGGCCGTGGCGTTCTCGCAGTCGGGCAAGAGCCCGGATCTGATTGGCACCATGCAGGCTTTGCGCGACGCCGGCGCACTGACCGTGGCCGCCGTGAATGCGCCCGGCTCGCCGCTCGCCGAAGCATGCGAGTGGAATCTGCCGCTGCTGGCCGGGCCGGAGTTGTCGGTGGCGGCGACCAAGAGCTATATCGCGATGTTGTCGCTGTCGGCCATTGTCATTGCGCATGTGCAGAAAGATGCCGAGTTGCTCAACGCGCTCAAGTCGTTGCCCGACGCCTTGCGCGCCGCCGGCAAGCTCGACTGGTCTCATGCCGTCAGCGAGCTCAGGGACGTCGAGAGCATGTTCGTGATCGGTCGTGGGCTGGGTCTTGCGATCGCTCAGGAAGCCGCGCTCAAGCTGAAGGAAACATCGGGCATTCAAGCCGAAGCGTTCTCCAGCGCAGAAGTACGGCATGGCCCGATGGAGCTCATCGGCGAAAACTATCCGCTGCTCGTATTCGCGCCGCGCGGACCGGAGCAGGCTGGCTTGATCCAGCTTGCCCGCGACATGCGCGCCCGCGGCGCACGCGTGCTGCTCGCCGCGCCCGCCGATATTCCCGAAGCCACCTTGCCGCTCGTCGAGACCGCACATTTCGCGCTCGATCCCATCGCGGCGATCCTGTCTTTTTATGTGATGGCCGAAGGCCTGGCTGCCGCGCGCGGGCGCAATCCCGACGCGCCGCGCCATCTGGCCAAAGTCACCGAAACCCGTTAATCGAGAGAAATCCGATGCGTCGTGCCGAGGAGTCCCTGTTGAATCATTCCCCTGAAAACCAGAGCGATTTTGTATTGCTCGCGCCGCTTACCGGGCCAATGGTGCCACTCGTTGAGGTGCCGGATCCCGTATTCGCCGACGGCATGTTCGGCGACGGCATTGGCATCGATCCGCTCGCGGGCGTGATGGTCGCGCCGTGCGACGGCGTCATCACGCACCTCGCGCGCACGCACCACGCAGTGACGTTGCGCACCACGCAGGGCGCGGAAATCCTGGTGCACATCGGTATCGATACGGTGGAACTGGCGGGTAAAGGTTTTACGCCGAAGGTCGAGCAAGGCGCGAGCGTGCGCGCAGGCGACGTACTGATCGAGTTCGATGCCGACTACGTTGCGCAGCATGCGCCAAGTCTCGTCTCGGTGATTGCCGTGGCAAATAGCGATGCGTTCGAGGTGGTCAGCCGCGCCGGGCGCGGCATGTTGCGGGCGGGCGAAAGCCAGTTGCTGGTGTTGCGCGGCAAGGATGGCGTAAAAGCCGACGCAGCGCGCAGCACGTCGAACGTCACAGAAGAAGCGCGCCGCAGCGTCACGCTCGGCCAGTCGGGCGGCTTGCATGCGCGGCCGGCCGCGCGCGCCCGCGAAGCGGCGCGCGGTTTCGACGCCAAGGTCGAAGTGCGTTTCAATGGCCGCAAGGCGCCCATAGAAAGCGTGGTCGGCTTGCTCGGGCTCGGCGCGGGAGAAGGCGCGACTGTCGAGTTGCTTGGCGTGGGCGCTCAAGCTGCCGCTGCGGTGGAAGCGGTCGCGGCGGAGTTGCTGCGCGAAGCGCACGGCGAAGTGGAAGAGAAGCCGGCGCGCACGCGTTCGCCAGCGCCGGTTGCCGTTGCGCGCGACACAGGAACGCCGCTCGATCCGAATACGCTTGCGGGCGTATGTGCATCGGCGGGGATTGCGGTTGGCAAGCTGGTCCGCTGGGACGACAACGACATCACGCCGCCCGAACAGGCAACGGGCACATCGGCGGCGGAAAGCCGGCTGCTGGACAAGGCAATTGCCGCCATCGACGCAGAACTTGGCGAGACCGTGCGCACCGCTTCGCAGCGCGGCGCGGTGGGCGAGGCGGGTATTTTCGCGGTGCATCGCGTGCTGCTTGAAGACCCAACGCTGCTCGACGCAGCCCGCGACCTGATCAGCCTCGGCAAGAGCGCCGGGTTTGCATGGCGCGAAGCAATCCGCGCGCAGATCGTGCTGTTGTCGAACGTTGAAGATGCGTTGCTGGCGGAGCGCGCCGCGGATCTGCGCGATATCGAAAAACGCGTGTTGCGCGCACTTGGACTCACGAACACGGCCGCGCGCCAGTTGCCCGACGAAGCCGTTCTCGCCGCCGACGAGTTCACGCCGTCGGACCTTTCGTCGCTGGATCGAACGCGCGTGACGGCGCTCGTCATGGCGCGAGGCGGCGCGACCTCGCACGCGGCGATCATCGCGCGGCAGATCGGCATTCCGGCGCTGGTTGCCGTGGGCGATGCATTGCACGCAATCCCCGATGGCACGCAAGTCGTGGTCGACGCATCGGCGGGCCGTCTGGAATACGCGCCAACCGCACTCGATGTGGAACGCGCGCGCCTCGAGCGCCAGCGCCTGGCGGGCGTGCGCGAGGTGAACCGGCAGACGTCGCAGGAAGCGGCCGCCACGAGCGACGGCCGGACCATTGAAGTCGCGGCGAACATTGCGACCATCGACGACGCGAAGATCGCCGTTGAAAATGGCGCCGATGCCGTCGGCCTGCTGCGTACAGAACTCTTGTTCATTCATCGTCAGTCGGCGCCGAGCGCGGCCGAACATGAGGAAAGCTATCAATCGATTGTCGGCGCGCTAAGCGGACGCACGGCCATCATCCGCACGCTCGACGTGGGCGCCGACAAGGAAGTCGATTACCTGACGTTGCCGCCGGAAACCAACCCGGCGCTGGGCTTGCGCGGCATCCGCCTCGCGCAGGTGCGCCCCGATCTGCTCGACGACCAGTTGCGTGGTCTGCTCGCCGTGAAACCGTTCGGCACGGTGCGCATCCTGTTGCCCATGGTGACCGACTCGGGCGAGCTCGTGCGCTTGAGAAAGCGTATCGATGAACTCGCCGCCGAGATCGGCCGTACCGATCCCATTCAGGTCGGCGTGATGATCGAAGTGCCATCGGCGGCGCTCTTGGCCGATCAGCTTGCGCAGCACGCGGATTTCCTGTCCATCGGCACGAACGACCTGACGCAATACACGCTCGCCATGGACCGCTGCCAGGCAGATCTCGCGGCTCAGGCCGACGGCCTGCATCCTGCGGTCCTGCGCCTCATCAAGGCGGCGACGGACGGCGCGGCGAAGCACGGCAAGTGGGTCGGCGTGTGCGGCGCGCTCGGCGGCGACCCGGTCGCGGTGCCGTTGCTCGTGGGCCTCGGCGTGACGGAATTATCGGTGGATCCGGTTTCGGTCCCCGGCATCAAGGCGCTCGTGCGCAAACTCGATTACCCACTGTGCCGTCAACGCGCGCTCGATGCATTGGCGCTCGAATCGGCACAGGCAGTAAGAGCAGCAAGCCGCGAAATCTGGCCGCTGGACTAACACGTCCTTCCGGCGGCCAGCCTTCGCGTTCATTAGTAAAAAGAATCGATCGACACCACGTTTCACCTCACGATCAACGACAAGACACTTTTCTTTGGAGAATTCGATGGACGCCAACCCGTTTGCAAAAATGCAGCGACTCGGCCGCGCGCTGATGCTGCCGATTGCGGTGCTTCCGGTGGCCGGGCTGCTATTGCGCCTTGGTCAGCCGGATGTCTTCAACATCAAGATGATCGCCGATGCAGGCGACACCATCTTCACCAACCTGCCGCTCTTGTTCGCCATTGGCGTGGCAGTGGGTTTCGCGAAGGACAACAACGGTACGGCCGGCCTGGCTGGCGCGATCGGTTACCTGATCGAAATCGCGGTGATGAAGGACATCAACGACAAGCTCAATATGGGCGTGCTGTCGGGGATCGTTGCGGGTTGCGTGGCCGGGTATCTCTACAACCGGTACAAGGACATCAAGCTGCCTGAGTACCTCGCGTTCTTCGGAGGGAAACGCTTCGTGCCGATTGTCACGGGGGTGGCGTGTCTCGTGCTCGGCATTGTCTTTGGCTATATCTGGACGCCCATTCAGGCGGCTATCGATGCAGCCGGCGGCTGGCTGACGGGTGCGGGCGCTATTGGCGTGTTCGTGTTCGGCGTGCTGAACCGGATCCTGCTGGTAACGGGCCTGCACCACATCATCAACTCGCTTGCGTGGTTCGTGTTCGGCTCGTACACGCCAACGGGCGGCGGCGCAGCGGTGACGGGCGATCTGCATCGCTTCTTCGCCGGCGATAAAACCGCTGGCGGCTTCATGACGGGCTTCTTCCCGATCATGATGTTCGGCCTGCCGGCAGCGTGTCTCGCCATGTTCCATGAGGCGCCGAAGGAACGTCGCGCCGTTGTGGGCGGCTTGCTGTTCTCCATGGCGCTCACCGCATTCCTGACGGGCGTGACCGAGCCGATCGAGTACAGCTTCATGTTCCTCGCGCCGGTGCTGTATGCCATCCACGCCGTGCTCACGGGTTTGTCGCTCGCAATCTGCTCGGCCTTGGGCATTCACCTTGGCTTCACGTTCTCGGCTGGCGCAATCGACTATGTGCTGAACTACGGTCTTTCGCAGCGCGGCTGGTTGGCCATTCCAATCGGCCTGGTCTACGGCCTGGTCTATTACGGCCTCTTCCGCTTCTTCATCCGCAAGTTCAACATGGCGACGCCGGGTCGCGAGCCCGCAACGACCGACGCCGAAGTGGAATCGTTCGATAACACGGGCTTCGTTTCGCCGACTGCTGGCGCAAGCGTGCCGCGCGCCGTGCGTTACATCGCAGCCTTGGGCGGCGCGTCGAACCTGACGCTCGTCGATGCCTGCACGACCCGTCTGCGTCTTTCCGTGGTGGATGCGGAGAAGGTCTCGGAGCCGCAATTGAAGGCGATTGGCGCACGCGGCGTGTTGAAGCGCGGCGCGACGAACGTGCAGGTGATCATTGGACCGGAAGCCGATCTCATCTCCGATGAAATTCGTACCGAACTCGAGCGTTCATCGACACGCGGCGCGACGCCGGCCTCGTCCACACCCGCTGCGGCTGTTCCGGTGGCGGCAGTTCCTGTCGGCGAACAAGGCCCGCTCGATCCGGACCCCGTGCGCTGGCTCGCGGTGTTCGGCGGCGCGACGAACGTCGCTTCGCTCGACGCTGTGGCTACCACGCGTTTGCGTGTGGTCGTGCGCGATCCGTCGTCGGTTGATCGTCAACGCTTGTCGGCGCTCGACGTGGCATGGGTTTCCGCCGATACGTTTCACATTGTTGTAGGTAACGCGGCTCCGCGTTACGCCGCCACGCTGGCAAAGCGTCTTTCTCCTGGCAATGGAGCTTCGCCGCTGCCGGCGTGATGTCATTGGAATGTCCGGCGATTGATACCTAGGCGTATTAATCGTGTATTAATCGCCGAATATGCAAATCCGTGCGCACAGTCAGTGCGCACGTTTCATTTTCCCTCGGATTACTTTCAGACCCGGCATGGCGAAAGCCATGATCCGGGTCTATTATATTTCAGCCACAAAGCCAGTTTTGCAGCGGATTATTTAAAAAAGTTGGCACGCTGCTTTTCATAAATCAAAAAAAATAGAAACCCTGCTGGTGATTCAGATTGAGAAAAAATCAGTTTACCTGATCGATAAATCAATAAAACACGATTCGATTTGCGTTCCAATTCCTGTCAGGAGTCGTTCATGAGATTAAAGACCGCTATTTGGATAATGCTGATGTTTATAGCCGGAGTTGCTCACGCTAATCAGTTCAACGCACAGTGTGCTTACTCACATACTCTGCCAGACGATTCCATTGTGCATCCCGGCAAGCCGGGGCAAGCCATGATGCATGATTTTTTCGGAAATTCAAATACTGACGCCTACAGCACTTACGATTCATTAAACAGCAACAAGGTCATTACATGCGACACAGCCGCAGATCGCTCGGCATATTGGGCGCCGCAGTTGAAACGTGCGTCGGGTATTATCGCGCCCATGTACCAAAAGACGTACTACAAGAATGACCAGCCGGTCGCCGCTTTCCCTGTCCAACCCATTCCAGCAGGACTGGAAATGCTGGCAGGCGATCACATGGGTACGGTGCCGAATCCACATATCAACTTTCTGTGCGCCGGCAGCGGCAACTACACGACAACCATGCCGCAGCGCTGTCCACC
Organism: Caballeronia sordidicola; assembly: GCF_001544455.2. GTDB lineage: Bacteria > Pseudomonadota > Gammaproteobacteria > Burkholderiales > Burkholderiaceae > Caballeronia > Caballeronia sordidicola. The sequence continues at coordinate 145,603 of NZ_FCOC02000002.1, read as the reverse complement.
CGCCAGCGGCGCCACCACTTCGCAATTCAATATCTCCGTGCATTTTCCGGACTGCTGGGACGGGAAAACCTTGGTACCCGCTCTGGGAGCAAATCAGGCTCAGAAGATGCAAAGCCTTATGCGCGCGGCAAACGGCGCGCTTAATGTAGCGTATAGGAACAGCGACGGCACCTGCCCAGCCGGGTATCCGGTGAAGATTCCAGAACTGCAGATGAACATTGCGTATGACCTCGGCAGTGATCCGGACCTGTCCACCGCGCAGCTTTCGCTTGATCCGATATTGCAAAACGGTCAATGGGTTCCGCAATGGGGAAGCATGTACACCGCACATGGAGATTTTGTGAACGCATGGCACGTGGAGACCATGCAATACCTAGTGGACACATGCATGAACAAAGGAGGAACGTCCGGCGGTCTTCCAGGCGCAACCTGTGACAAAAGTATTCCAGTCTATTATTCAGCGACTGCTGCGAACGTGCAAATGGATGTTAATGGCGCCATTAGCCCGGCCAGTACGACTTTGGTTTCGGCACCTGGCGACCTTATCTTCATGAAATTTCCCATGCCGGAAAACTTGGATGACTATCCGTACGTCGGCTCTTATCTCCAGACCCTGGGTGGAAACGTAACCGATTCGACCGCGGTTTCCCTCTGGATCTATAGCGCAACCCCGAATTGGGACGATGCATCAAACCCGCCAAACGCCTCTGCATGCAGTACGAGCGATTACATCGGGAAGATCTACGCCGATAACGTCCAGCAAGTGCGCAACAACGATATCAGCGCCTACATAGCGTCGCAAAAACAGGCGGGCGCAAAGCAGATTGCCGTCTGCATCCGCAATTCGACGTCAAAGACCTTTCAATTCTCGTCGCGTCAGGGTATCTGGGCACCGGGGTTATATTTGAAGTAATTATCTTTTGATTAATAAAAGGCCTGCGAAGTGCAGGCCTTTTATTCTATAAAACCTGCTTTTTATTCTCAGTAACGATGAAAGGTGTCATGTAGTTAACAACTATCTGCGGCAACAAGACGCATCAAATAAAAACAAAAAATTTTTCGAGAAATTTCGATTAAGCAAGCTCTTGAAATCGCGATAACCTTCTCCCGAGACCGATAAAAGGTCTAAACGTAATATCTCAAAAACGTTTAAATTGGGCAAGGTATGAAACACAAATCCGGGTCGGGGTTTTGCAAGCGGTTAGCAATTTTCCCTGCTCTCCTTCTCTCAGGTTGCGGCGGCCAGATGGATCTTCTCGATCCAAAGGGCAGTATCGGACTGGCTGAGAAAAATCTTATTCTGACGTCCACGTACGCCATGTTGATCGTGGTCGTGCCGGTTATTTTCCTCACGCTTTTATTCGCGTGGAAATATAGGCAGTCGAATACATCGGCTGAGTATTTGCCGAAGTGGGCGCACTCCACAAAAATCGAGATCGTGGTGTGGCTTGTGCCTGCCATGATTATTCTTTATCTCGGTATTCTGACCTATAAAAGCACGCACGCGCTCGATCCGTATAAGCCCATTCAGTCGGACGTCAAGCCGATCAATGTCGAAGTTGTCGCGCTCGACTGGAAATGGCTCTTTATCTACCCGGATCTTGGTATTGCCACGGTCAACCAGATCCAGTTTCCCGTCGGCACGCCAGTGAGTTTCAAGATCACGTCGGATTCGGTGATGAATTCGTTTTTCATCCCGCAATTGGGTGGCCAGATCTACGCAATGGCGGGCATGCAAACCAAGCTGCACCTGATTGCCGACCACGCCGGGGACTATGCCGGGTTGTCCGCGAACTTTAGCGGTCAAGGTTTTTCGGACATGAAATTCCGCGCTATTGCGACCACGCCCGAAGAGTTCGCGGCCTGGGTGAAGAAGGTGAAAGCGTCGCCGAGCCAGCTTGACGGCATGAATTACGCGGCCGTTGCCTCGCCGACCGAAAAGCATCCGGTCCAGTACTTCTCGAAGGTCGACGCGAATCTGTTCCAGACCATCGTCGCGAAATACAACAACGGGCATGCTCGCAACATACCCGACCCCATCTGCCGTACGAAGGGATAAGCCATGTTTGGAAATTTGTTGGGAAAACTAACGCTGGCGGACATACCGTTCGACCAGCCCATCATCATGGGCGCGGCAGCGTTCATGGCGCTCATTGTGGTGGCCGTGGTCTTCGGGCTGACGTGGTTCAGGAAGTGGGGCTATTTGTGGAGTGAATGGCTGACATCGGTCGATCACAAGAAGATCGGCGTCATGTACATCGTCGTAGCGGTGCTCATGCTGCTGCGTGGCTTTGTCGATGCCCTGATGATGCGCACTCAACTCGCGCTCGCGTATAACGGGCCAGGATTCCTGCCGCCCGAGCACTACAACCAGATCTTCACCGCGCACGGCGTCATCATGATTTTCTTCATGGCGATGGCCTTCATGATCGGCCTGATGAACATTGTCGTGCCGCTGCAAATCGGCGCGCGCGACGTCGCATTTCCGTTCATCAACTCGCTTAGTTTCTGGATGACCGCGGTCGCAGCGATTCTGATCAACATCTCGCTAGTGATCGGGGATTTTGCACAAACCGGCTGGCTTGCTTATCCGCCGTTGTCGGAATTGCAGTTCAGTCCAGGAGTGGGTGTTGATTACTATTTGTGGAGCTTGCAGCTTTCCGGCATAGGGACGTTGCTCACCGCCGTCAACTTCTTCGTCACGATTGTGAAGATGCGCGCGCCCGGCATGACGTACATGAAGATGCCGGTGTTCACGTGGACGTCGCTGTGCTCGAACGTGCTGATTCTCGCCACGTTCCCGATCCTCACTGCAACGCTTGCATTGCTCGCGCTCGACCGTTATCTGGGCATGCATTTCTTCACGAACGACGCGGGCGGCAACGCCATGCTATATCTGAATTTGATCTGGGCGTGGGGGCATCCGGAGGTGTATATCCTCGTGCTGCCGGCGTTCGGCATCTATTCAGAAGTTGTCGCCACCTTTGCCAAGAAGCCACTGTTCGGCTACAAGACGATGGTCTACGCGACCTGCTCGATCATGGTGCTGTCGTTGCTCGTCTGGCTGCATCACTTCTTCACCATGGGTTCCGGCGCGAACGTGAATGCGTTCTTCGGGATCATGACCATGGTCATTGCCATACCGACCGGCGTGAAGATCTTCAACTGGCTGTTTACTATATATAAGGGACGGCTGGAATTTTCATCGCCTGTGCTGTGGACAATCGGATTCATGGTCACGTTCACAGTTGGCGGCATGACGGGTGTTCTGCTTGCTGTGCCGGGCGCGGACTTCGTGCTGCATAACAGCTTGTTCCTGATCGCTCACTTCCATAACGCGATTATCGGCGGCGTGGTGTTCGGGTATCTTGCCGGTTTCACTTACTGGTTCCCGAAGGCGTTCGGTTTCAAGCTGAACGAAACGCTCGGCAAGTGCGCTTTCTGGTGCTGGTTCGTGGGTTTCTGGACTGCTTTCATGCCCCTGTACGTGCTCGGCTTCATGGGTGCGACGCGCCGCATGAATCATTACGACACGCCGGGCTGGCAGCCGTATATGGTCGTTGCGCTGATCGGCGCCCTGATTATCCTCGTAGGCGTGTTGTTCCAGGTTGCTCAGGTCGTTGTCAGTGTGGTGAAGCGCAATTCGCCTGCGTACAAGGACGTTACGGGCGATCCGTGGAACGGCCGCACGCTTGAATGGGCAACCAGCTCGCCGCCGCCGGTTTATAACTTTGCGGTCTTGCCGGTGGTGCACGATCTCGACGCCTTCGCTCACATGAAGGAACGAGGCCGCACGCGCCATGCGCGCGAGGATTATCGAGATATCCACATGCCGCGCAACACCAGCGCTGGCCTGGTCATCGCCTTGTTCAGCCTGGCGGTTGGTTTCGCGCTGGTCTGGCATATCTGGTGGCTCGCCATGGCCGGATTGCTGGGCGTGATCGTCACGCTGATCATGCGCAGCTATGACAACGACATCGACTACTTCATTCCGGCTGCGACCGTTGCCGGAATGGACGGCTCGCCGGTGCAAACACGCACCCGCGACCTGCAGGAGGCACTGTAATGCTGACTAAAATCATTCCGCACGGTATGCCGGAATCCCACGACGACCACGGTTCATCGAATACGGTGCTTGGGTTCTGGGTGTACCTGATGACCGATTGCATCATCTTCGCGTCATTGTTCGCCGTGTTCGCCGTCATGGGGAACCAGTTCGCGGCGGGTCCTTCAGGCAAGGAGGTGTTCGAACTACCCGGCGTCATGCTGGAAACCGCTATCCTGCTGTTCAGCAGCATTACGTTCGGCTTCGGGATGCTGGCCGCGTATAAAGGCAAGTCGACCGCGCTGCTCGCGTGGCTCGGCGTCACGTTCCTGCTGGGCGCGGCTTTTATCGGGCTGGAGATCCATGAGTTTCAACTGCTGATCCAGCAAGGATACGGTCCGGGAACCAGCGCGTTCTTGTCGGCGTTCTTCACCCTGGTGGGAACGCACGGCCTGCACGTCACGGCTGGCCTGATCTGGATGGCAGTGCTTGCCGTGCAGGTTATTGGCAATAAGAAAGTCACTCAACGCGATCTGACGCGCCTCGCGTGCCTCAGCCTCTTCTGGCACTTCCTGGACATCGTCTGGATCTGCGTCTTTACCTTTGTTTATCTGACGAGCGTCGTATAAATGGCACACGCACATTCAATCGATACCGGCGCGGGCCACGGCAGCGTGCGCTCGTATGTCATTGGCTTTGTCCTCTCCGTCGTGCTGACGGCCGCAGCGTTCGGGCTGGTCATGCAACAGTCGCTTGGGCAAACCGACACGATCATCGCGATTGCGGTGCTCGCATTCATCCAGGTCCTCGTGCACCTCGTGTTCTTCCTGCACATGAACACGTCGTCATCGCAGCGCTGGAACGTCGTCGCATTCGGATTCACCATGCTGGTGGCGGTGATTGTGATTGGCGGGACGTTGTGGGTGATGCATAACGTCGGCCACCACATGATGTCGCGCTAAGCCTCAAGCGCTTTTAACTGTATCAGGGCGGCGCCCGGAGGAAACTCCGGGCGCCGTTCCTTTTGATACAAAAGCAAGGAGCAAGGCGTCCAGTGCAGGCAAAAAAAAGCCCGCCGTCTTGCGACGGCGGGCATTGCCATTTTCTCTGGCGAGCGCTTACGCGTATTCGTGCAGCGCCGAGCGCATCTTCTTCATTGCGCTGGCTTCGATCTGCCGAATCCGCTCAGCCGATACACCAAATTCGTCGGCGAGTTCATGCAGCGTCTTGCCGCCCGAGCCGTCGTCGTCCACTTCGAGCCAGCGCGCCTGAACAATTCGGCGGCTGCGTTCATCGAGCGATTCGAGCGCGGTGGACAATCCTTCGCTTTGCAGCCTGTCGAACTGACGCGATGCCAGCACGTTGGTCGGCTCGTTATGCGAATCCGCCAGATAAGCAATCGGCGCGTACGACTCTTCGCCGTCGTCAATCTGGCCTTCCAGCGCAATATCGCCGCCGGAAAGACGCGTTTCCATCTCCGAGACTTCCTCGCGCTTCACATTCAGTTCTTTCGCAAGGCTATCGACTTCACCCGGCGTGAACGCATTGTGTCCAGTCTTATGGCTGCGCAGGTTGAAGAACAGCTTGCGCTGCGCCTTCGTGGTCGCAACCTTCACCGTGCGCCAGTTGCGCAGGATGTATTCGTGAATCTCGGCCTTGATCCAGTGCATGGCGTACGAAACCAGCCGCACGTTTTGCTGCGGGTCGAAACGCTTCACAGCCTTCATCAGGCCAATATTGCCTTCCTGAATCAGGTCGGCGTGCGGCAGGCCGTAGCCCAGATAGTTACGGGCAATTGAAACGACCAGGCGCAAGTGCGACAGCACGAGCTGGCGAGCGGCGTCGAGGTTGTCGTTCTCGCGAAATTCAGTGGCGTACTGACGTTCTTCCGACGGCGTAAGCATCGGAATCCGGTTGACAGCCGAAATGTAGGCGTCGATGTTGCCGATCTGACCAGTCAACATGGACGACTGCGCAAACGTCAGCGCACCTGCCGAAGCGGCCTTGGCCGACGCCGAGTGTCCAGTATTCGGAAGGGTTATCGCATTGGTCACGCTTGTCTGCTCCTTATCAACAAAAAACCCGATGAAAACCGGGTCCAGCCATGATATTAGCACTCTGCTATTTCGAGTGCTAAAGATTAGAGGGCCGATATGTGCGGGAGTTCCCTAAAAGCTATTAGAACTTGTACTCCAATAGGTAGTAAGTGCTTTCCCGAACCAATTCCTTGGATTTCGCGAAGAGAAACGAGTTCCTTGTCAATTTTACCGAAAGAAACCTGCAAGTCTGCGCACGATTTACTTCTCAAATCCCTTTTCGATGAAACTTAATTCCGTCTTTCCAACAATCCGCAGAACTGTTCTGAGCTTTTTTTTAAGACCGTCTCTAAAATGGCGGCGTGCCGTTCCCTGCGGCGAGTGTGTTCGAGAAACCAGCTCCGGAGTAGTTCATGCAAAAGAACAAAAGTGTTTGGCAAAAACGCTCTTTTTACGGCGCAATCCTGGGAGCCCTCGCTCTTGTATCGGCGAGCGCCAAGGCTGACCAGTTCGGCGTGCAAGTTGCCGGCGGTGTCGCTGACCACGATGTCCGCAAGGCGGACGTCGGCGTTGTCTGGGACCCGAACTGGACATGGTGGGAAATTGGCGGGTTCCATTTCACCGTGGTTGGCGAGGCGCACGTGGCCTACTGGGACATTCGCGAGAGCAACGCGTCGCATCCGAATATCTGGGAGTTCGGGTTGACGCCGGTATTCCGTTTCATCAAGAGTTCGGGCTGGTTCCGGCCATACGTGGAGGCGGGCGTTGGCGTGCGGTTGTTATCGCATGTGCGTGAAACGGAGGACCGCACGTTCTCGTCGTCCTTTCAGTTTGCCGATATGGTGGGCGTCGGGGCGCAGTTCGGCGCGCATCAGAACTATCAGGCAGGCTTCCGGTTTCAGCATTTATCCAACGCCGGTATCGAACACCCGAATCCTGGTATAAATTTCAGCCAGATATATTTGCAGTACAACTTCTGACGAGGACCGCATCAGCCGGTTCCTCAAAGCGCAAGAGGAACCGACCCATGCCGGCACAATCCACGGATAAGCCCATCGACGCAATACGCGAACTCGAGCGCGGCCGTTTTCGCGCGATGGTCGACGGCGACGGCGAGGTGCTCGACGCGCTGCTGGCGGACAACGCGAGCTATGTCCACACCAACGGCAAGCGCGAGTCGAAGCGGCAGTTTATCGATGCCATCACGGCGGGACGCCGGCGTTACAGGCAAATCGAGATTCAGTCGCAAGACTTGATGCCGGGCGGCCGTGACACGTGGATTGTGCATGGGCGCGCGTTGATCGAGATGGAGTCGAAAAACGGCGCGCTGTTGTTTCCGATTGCGTACACGGCCGTTCATCTTCATGTCGATGGCAACTACAGGTTGCTCGCGATGCAGGCGACGCGCGTGGCGCTGGATTAGCGCCGGTTTGATACTCGCCGGGTTGAGTATCGCGGGCCGGTGGCAAAAAATGCAGCGTCTTGTGGACGTTGTTCGCCGTGCCGGTCCTGAGTGTCGCCTGCTGTGCCTTTCTTCAAGTCGATCAAGCCGCAACGGCTTCGTTTTCCACTGCCTTGCGTCCGGCCCAGCGCGCGCGATTTACCGCGCTGATGATTGCATCGCTTACCGCCTGCACCGCGTTTGCATGCACGGCCACGCCAAAACGCGCGACGTGATCGCCGATCCTGCAACCGACAAACACAGCCGTTTCTCCCTTCGCGGTGAGCGCCGTTTCGAACGAGGTTACATCGATCGGGCAGCCCGCTATCTCGGCAAATGCCGCGCCGACGGCCTGCGCATGGGCCTCGTCCGCCGTTTTCGAAACGGGAAGCGCCACATGACGGCCGTTGAAGTGGACTGCGGACGCATCGGCGCGTGACGCCGGCCCTTTCGTGTCCAGGTATTCCCGCTTGAAGAGCGTGCAAATGGCGTCGCCGGACACTTCTTCGCCGGATGAATCGGCGACTTTCTGGACAGCGTGACTGAACTCGATCTGCACCCGCCGCGGCGGCGTGAAGCCCAGGCCGCGTTCAATGAGATACGTCGCTCCGCCTTTGCCCGACTGGCTATTCACGCGGATCACGGCGTCATAGCTGCGGCCGAGATCGGCGGGATCGATGGGGAGATACGGCACATCCCACACCGTACCCGCTTCACGCTGCGCAAAACCCTTGCGGATCGCATCCTGATGTGAACCCGAGAACGCGGTAAACACGAGATCCCCGGCATACGGATGACGCGGATGCACGGCGATCTGATTACAGCGTTCCACGACGCGCCGCACGCCATCGATATCCGAGAAATCCAGGCCCGGATCAATACCTTGCGTGTACAAATTCATGGCGAGCGTCACGAGATCCACGTTGCCGGTACGCTCGCCGTTGCCGAAAAGGCAGCCTTCCACGCGATCCGCGCCCGCGAGGATCGCGAGTTCCGCCGCGGCGACCGCCGTGCCGCGATCGTTATGCGGATGCACCGAAAGCACGATGCTGTCGCGAAACCCCATGTTGCGGTCCATCCATTCGACCTGATCGGCGAACACGTTGGGCATGGCGGCTTCGACCGTGGCGGGCAAATTCACGATCATCTTGTGAGCGGGCGTCGGACGCCACATTTGCGCAACCGAGTCACAGACTTCGCGGGAAAACGAAAGCTCCGTCATGCTGAACGTTTCCGGCGAATACTGGTACGTCCAGTGCGTCGCGGGGCGCGCGGCGGCGCATTCCTTGATGATTCGCGTGCCTTCCACCGCCAGCGCCTTGGTTTGTTCCTTCGTCATCCCGAACACGATCTTCCTGAACGACGGCGAAATTGCGTTGTAAAGATGCACGATCACTCGCGCCGCGCCTTCCACAGCTTCGAACGTCCTCTCGATGAGATCCCGGCGCGATTGCACGAGCACTTCAATGGTGACATCGGCGGGAATGCGGTTTTCCGTGATGAGCTTGCGCACGAAGTCGAAATCCGTCTGCGATGCCGACGGAAAGCCCACTTCGATTTCCTTGAAACCCACCGCCACGAGCATCTCGAAGAATTCGAGCTTGGCGTCGATGCTCATCGGGTCGATCAGCGCCTGATTGCCGTCGCGAAGATCGGTGCTCATCCAGATGGGCGCGCGTTCAATCGTGCGGTTCGGCCACTGGCGTCCTTTGAGCGTGACTTGGGGAAAAGGGCGGTATTTCTCGTAAGGGTTGCGCATCATCATCGTGGGCCTCGGCTAAACGCGTTGTAAGCGTGAAAGCGCAATCGTTGCGAGGCGGGCGCGCTGCCGGCGGCTTGCCAGCAACAGTCCGATGTGCGCTGCGCGAGTTCGCATTTTTCCTGGGCGTGGATGACGCCGGTGACAAACGTGAACGATGCAAATGCAGCGTGCATGTGTTCCTCGCGATTTCGTGGCCGTGGATGAACGGACGAAACCAGACGACTACGGGTGATAAAAAAAGGGGAGCTACGGAACTGCAGGAGGGACCGCGCATTGGGAATGCGCGGCGCCACGTTTAGCGACTTACGCTAGACGTAGCGATAGGGGCCGCGCTAGGCGACCCTGAGTAATTCGAAGGGAGGGGAACTGGGCAAAGCTCATGTCCGCACATTAGCTGACGGCGCGCGCATTTGTCAACCTTGGGTGGGTTTCGGCTGACAAATTTATCGCCTGACGATATCCGCGATCAGTTCTGCCTGACGCGCTAGCGCGGCGGGAATTGGCGCCTCGCCGCGCAGCACGGTTTCGATCCAGCGCGCGGTTGTGGCGGCATCGAGCGATTCGGGCAGCGGCACCGCAGGCGCTTCCGGCGAAGAGCGTTCCGGCGACATCAGCGTTTGCGCATGACCATCGTGGAACCAGTCGACCTGCACCTGGCGGCGTGTATCGGCGACGGCTTCGCCCTCCGTGCCACGGGCGAGCAGGGCGCCGCCGGCAGCCGCATCGGGATGTTCCGTAAAAAGTCCTGTCAGGCTTTCCCGATATTCCGGGTGCGTGTAGTTCACGAGCCGCAAACCCGGCTGCGCGAACGGCTGCAGAATCTTGACAAGCGTATGCGTTGAATTGCGCACGCCCATGATCCGGCGGATCGCCAGGAGGCGGCCCAACTTCGGCGCGAGCACGGTTATCGGGGCGAACGCGAGGCGGCGCGAAGCGAGGTTGTCTTCGATTTCATCATGTGAAGTCGACGCTTCCACGCCTAGTTCCGCGAAAATCGCAGCACTGGTCACGCGGCCTGGATCGTCGGTCACGCCATGCACGAGCACCGGCACGCCTTCTCGCGCGAGCAGCAGCGCCAGCAGCGGCGTCAAGTTGGGTTGCTTGCGCGCGCCGTTATAACTTGGGATGGAAACCGGGCGCGCGTTGTCGCGGCCATTCTGGATGTGCAGCGGCTCGAACGAGCGGTGGGCGGCAGCGAGCATCGCGGCAAGTTCGGCCGCCGTCTCTCCCTTCACGCGATACGCAAGCAATACCGCGCCGAGTTCGAGATCGGAGACGCGGTTGTCGAGCATCGCTTCGTAGAGGGCGTACGTGTCCTCGCGGGTCAGCGCGCGCGCGCCGTTGGGCCCACGGCCGATTTCCTTGATAAAACGGGCGCAGGGGAAGGCAGCGGAGTCGGTCATCGAATAGTCCGGGCAGCCGTCTCGCACAAGTGTCTTCATCTCCACTCGGGTTGTGCATGTCGGCCGCTTCAATTGTGAAATGCGGGAAGCACATTCAGTACCGCATTTGAGGCGGCCTTGCAAGCGAAGGCGGCGCGATCGCCTCGCCGCCCAGGCCATTCGGCCGAATCGCGGCTGCACACCGTGCACGTTAAACTTGAGTCCTGGGTAGATAGCCAGATCAAACAGGAGAAAGCGCAATGAGTCATGTTTTTGCCGCGGCGCCCGTGGTTGCGGTGCCTGTAGCCGGTTCCAGCGACACATTCCCCGTTCGCCGGATTTATTGTGTCGGCCGGAATTACGAGGCGCACGCGCGCGAGATGGGCCACGATCCGGATCGTGAGCCGCCATTCTTTTTTGCCAAGCCCGCGGACGCCGTGTTGTATGTCGCTCCCGGTGCAACGGGCGAGTTTCCGTATCCATCGCAATCAAAGAACGTTCACTTCGAGATGGAACTCGTCGCGGCCATAGGCAAACAGGGCAAGGACATTCCCGCCGATCAAGCGCTCGACCACGTCTACGGTTACGCGCTTGGTCTCGACATGACCCGCCGCGACCTGCAAGCCGAAGCCAAGAAACTCGGCCGTCCATGGGATACAGCGAAAGGCTTTGACCATTCCGCTCCGCTCGGTCCAATTCATCCGGTGAAGGAAGTCGGGCATCTGGAGAAAAGCGCGATCTGGCTCACCGTCAATGGCGAGGAAAAGCAGCGTTCGGATATCTCGCAACTGATCTGGTCGGTGGGCGAGACGATTGCATATTTGTCGACGTTGTTCGAACTGTTCCCCGGCGACCTGATTTTCACGGGCACGCCGGAGGGCGTCGGCGCGATCCAGAAGGGTGATTTGATGAAGGGCGGCGTTGACGGAATCGGCGAATTCTCCGTGCGCGTGGTCTGAGCATAAAAATGGAGGAGACAGATGAAGCTGTATAGCTATTTTCGAAGCTCGGCCGCGTTTCGCGTGCGCATTGCGCTGAATCTCAAAGGGCTCGATTACGACTATGCGCCGGTTCATCTGCTGCGCGACGGCGGCGAGCAACTGAAGCCCGAGTATCGTGAACTGAATCCGGACGGCATCGTGCCGACGCTCGTGGACGGCGCGGACGTGCTCACGCAGTCGATTGCGATCATCGAATATCTGGAGGAAGCGCATCCGGAGCCGGCGCTGTTGCCGGGGACCGCACTGGATCGAGCGTTCATTCGTTCGGTCGCGCTGCAGGTGGCGTGCGAGATTCATCCCATCGACAACCTGCGTGTGCTCAAGTATCTGAAGCACACGCTGAAGGTTGGCGAGCAGGCCAAGGACGCGTGGTATCGGCATTGGCTGGAAACGGGGTTCAGTTCGCTTGAGAAGCGCCTGGCGAACGATCCGCGCGTGGGCGCGCTGTGTTTTGGCAATACGCCCACACTCGCCGATCTTTGCCTCGTGCCGCAAGTATTCAACGCGCGGCGTTTCAATATCGATATGAGCCGGTATTCGACAATCGAGCGTATTGCCGATCACGCCGGGCAAATCGATGCGTTCGCGCGCGCCGCGCCCGGGCAGCAACCGGACGCCGAATGACGACAGCAGTTTTTTTATCCGGCGCCGGGCTTGGCGCAAGTTTGATTATCGCGATTGGCGCCCAGAACGCATTTGTATTGCGGCAGGGTTTGAAGCGCAGGCACCTGGGCCTGGTCGTCACGATTTGCGCGCTGATCGATGTGTTGCTGATCGGGTTGGGCATTGGCGGAATGGGCGCGCTGATTGCACGTGCGCCCGTATTGCTAGACGTGATTCGCTGGGCCGGCGCGGTGTTTTTGTTTCTGTACGGCGTGCGGGCGTTTCATGCGGCGTGGAAGGGGCCGGGGCATTTGCAGGCCGAGAACGGCGAGTCCCAGACGGCTTTGAAAGCGGCATCGACCGTGCTGGCTTTGTCGCTGCTCAATCCGCACGTTTATCTGGATACCGTGGTCTTGCTAGGCGGCATTGGCGCGCGATACGGCTGGCCGGGGAACGCCTGGTTCGCGGCAGGAGCCATGTGTTCGTCGATTATCTGGTTTACCGCGCTTGGATTCGGTGCGCGATTGCTGCGGCCGCTGTTCGAGCAGGATGTCTCGTGGCGCGTGCTCGACGTGATCGTGGGCGTGGTGATGTGGTGGATTGCAGGGGCGTTGATCCTGTCCCGGTGAGTGGGCTTTGCGGCAGGCGTCGTGAAACGCCTGCGGCGTCCGGCCTTAATTTCCCAGCAGTGCATCCGCGAATTCGTCGGCGCTGAACGGCTGAAGGTCTTCCACCTTCTCGCCCACGCCAATGAAATAAACCGGAATCGGACGCTGGCGCGCAATCGCTGCAAGAATGCCGCCCTTCGCCGTGCCATCGAGTTTCGTCACGATCAAACCGGTCAGCCCGAGTGCGTCGTCGAAGGCCTTCACTTGCGCGAGCGCGTTCTGACCTGTGTTTGCATCGATTACCAGCAAGACCTCATGCGGCGCGTCCGGCTGCGCCTTGGCAATCACGCGCTTCACCTTGCGCAGCTCTTCCATCAGGTGAAGCTGCGTGGGCAGACGGCCGGCGGTATCGGCCATCATGACGTCGATTTTTCGCGCCCGCGCTGCGCCGACGGCATCGAAGATCACCGCGGCGGCATCGCCACTTTCCTGCGACAGAACCGTGACGTTGTTCCGCTCGCCCCACACGCGCAGCTGCTCGCGCGCGGCGGCCCGGAACGTGTCGCCGGCGGCCAGCAGCACGGACTGGTCGAAGCTCTGCAAATGCTTGGCCAATTTGCCGATGCTCGTGGTTTTCCCAGCGCCGTTCACGCCGGCGATCATCATCACGAGCGGTTGAGCGCGGCCGAGCATCAGCGATTTCTCGAGCGGCCGCAGCAAATCCGCGAGGAGCGAACGAAGCGCGGCCTTGACCTGCATGGAGTCGACAAGACGCTCGGTGCGGACTTTTTCGCGCAGCGCTTCAAGCAGATATTCGGTCGCGTCCATGCCCGCGTCGGACATAAGCAATGCTGTTTCGAGCTCTTCGTAGAGATCGTCATCGATCTTCGCGCCGACGAAAATGCCCGTCAGTCCCGAACTCGTCTTCGACAACCCCGTTTTCAGCCGGGTCAGCCACGAACGTTTCGCGGTTTCCTCCGGCTCAGGCGGCGGCACGATGACGGCAGTTTCCTGCGGCGCGGTCCATTGAGACGCGGTACGCCCTTGCCAGTAGGGTTTGGGTTCTGCGCTCGCAGAGCCGTTCGCCGAGTCGCCAGGCGAGTCAATGACCGGCTGAGCCGGCGTAACGGGTGTTGTTGCGTGTTCCAGCGGGGCCTTGACGTCCGCGGCGGGCGCGGCCGGACGCTCCGTCTCCACCGGCTGTGCCGGCGTAACCGGCGTGGTCGCATGCCGGAGTTCTTCTTCGGCTTCGGAATCAACGTCGACGGTGTCTTCGGCCTGATTTTCCTCGGGCGCGTCGGTCGATTTGCCTACTAATCGTTTGAAAAAGCTGAACATGGTCTGCAATGGTGGAAGTGGCGTTTCATCTGTGGCGTTGCAACCGCGTTTTTGACTCGAACGCCCGAAAAAACGCGAGACGATGTGGCCGCCGCGCCGCGAAAACCGCCGAGAGCAGCGGGAAGAACCGGGCGAAAGCGCGAAAACGGGAAAGACGCGTATTTTATCAGCCGGCATCCATTGTAGTGGCTGCGTGGCGGCGGACGCTGGCGTGCGCGGCGATGGCGCTGTGGTAACGTGCGCCCATCAGAGAACGCGATTCATGCTCGCGCTCGCTCTTATTACCGGCCCATGCTCGGCTGAACCGCCTGCCCACTTACGTACGTCCATGTCCCGCTCTTCCATTACCCGATCGCTCACGCGAGATCCCGAACGCAGCCGTGAAAAAACGCGCGATCCCGCGCTGGCAGACCGAGCGTCCAAAGTGCGTGAAGCGCCGCTGTCGCGTGGTGGCAAGGCGCATTCCATCCGTATTATTGGCGGCGACTGGAAGCGCACTCCGCTGCCCGTGCTGAGCCTCGATGGTTTGCGCCCGACCCCGGATCGCGTACGCGAGACCCTTTTCAACTGGCTCGGCCAGTCGCTCGATGGCCGCCGATGCCTCGACCTCTTCGCCGGCAGCGGCGCGCTCGGATTCGAGGCCGCGTCACGTGGCGCCGTGCGCGTATTGATGGTGGAGCGCAGCGGCCGCGCGGTTGCGCAGTTGAAGGCCAACCAGACGCGCCTGGCCGCCAAAAACATCGAAGTCATGGAAGCCGACGCGCTGCGGCTCGCGGCAAACCTGCCGCCGAAGTCCTTCGATGTCGTTTTCCTCGATCCTCCTTTCGGCGACACCGCCATGCTCCAGCGCGCGCTCGAGCTCGCCGTGCCGCTGGTATCGGTGAATGGCGTGCTTTACGTGGAATCGGGCGAACCCGTCGATCCTGCGCAAATCCCCGCATTGACGGGATGGGCAATTACCCGCGAAGGCAAAGCCGGCGCGGTCCGCTATCATTTGCTGCAGCGCGAAAATGAGGAATAATGCGCCTTCCAAAACGCCGGCCGAGGGTAGGGGAACATGGGATATCGGCGGAGTTGCCGAATCAGCATGACCCTGAACGCTAACGACAGGCTACCGTTAGAAGCCCTGTCAAATAGTCTCTAAAGCGCCAGAAAAGTATCAGAAGAGGAGATGCCCATGGTTACAGCCGTTTATCCGGGAACGTTCGATCCGCTCACGCGCGGTCACGAAGACCTTGTGCGACGCGCATCGAGTATTTTCGATACGCTGGTGGTTGGCGTCGCCGATAGCCGCAACAAGAAGCCGTTTTTCAGCCTGCAGGAACGGCTGGACATTGCCGACGAAGTATTGGGGCACTATCCAAACGTGAAAGTGATGAGTTTCAAGGGCCTGCTGAAGGATTTCGTGCGCAAGAACAACGCGCGCGTGATCGTGCGGGGTCTGCGCGCTGTCTCCGACTTCGAATATGAATTCCAGATGGCCGGCATGAACCGGTATCTGTTGCCCGACGTCGAGACCATGTTCATGACGCCCTCGGACCAGTACCAGTTCATTTCGGGCACGATCGTGCGCGAGATCGCGCAGCTTGGCGGCGATGTCAGCAAGTTTGTATTTCCTTCGGTGGAAAAACGCCTGCAGGACAAGGTCGGTCCGATCGCGCCCGATCCCGCAGTGCCGTGAGCGCTTTTTGAGCTCAAGAACTCGCTACGTCCGTTCGTTTAGAACGCGCGCGATTGAAACAGGCTGAAGCGCCGGACTGACGAAGTAAGGCACGGACCGTTCCCAGCGGAACACTACGCGCAAACGGATTTCCGGTTTTCAGGACGTTTTGATTGACTCAGGACGTCTGTCCGGATGTTTCCTTCTATCGCTTATGCAATGTCAGCGATTCTTTCTTTTATATGGCGTAGAGACCCGATCCGGCGGACGTCTTCCCTCGCAATGTCCTTCTGTTTATCGTTGCGCTTCTGCGATGGCGCGAATGGATCATGTCCGCGGTAGAACCCTCGGCAAACAGAATTGCGTAGGCTTTTGCTGACACGCGTGGGATGCAATCCTTGTCTTGACGACCGGATCCACTTTGCACAATGCCGCCCCTTATGTTCGGTCAGGATGTATCCTCATAGTGAAGCGCAATCAGGCTGGTACATCGTATTTTGATAGATCATGCAGCACTCTAAAACGGCATTGACACAGCCGTCGGCCCTTCGAATTGAAGGCGAATAATTCGCCGGGTGACATTTAGATGATCAGAAAAAAATTACGGTACTTTAAGGCTATCAGTTCAATACTCGCTGTCCCTTCCAGTGCAGAGCTAAGCCGATCCCAATTCGAAGCATTCTCGCGCCAGATTCCGCTGTTATATGGTCTACTGATTATCAATACCGTGGCGGTTGCTTACACGCATTTCAGAGTTGCGCCAAATTGGTTGTCCATCTACGCGCCCTTCGCGCTGTGTTCCGTGTGCGGGGCGCGGGTCATACTCTGGCTACGAGCACGCAAGATCGAACTATCCGACGTGGCGATCACCAAAAGATTGCGGAGCACGCTCCAGCTTGTGGTCCTGCTCGGAGCGGTCTTCACCGCCTGGGGTCTTTTGCTTTACCCTTTCGGCGACGCATATGCTAAATGCCATGTCGCATTCTATATATCGATCACTGTCATTGGATGCATCTTTTGCTTGATGCATATGCGCACTGCAGCGCTGTCAATGACGTTTATTGTTCTTACACCCTTCGTGGTGTTCTTTCTCGCAAGCCAGAATGCCGTGCTTATCGCGATTGCGATCAACATGATGCTCGTTGCGGCTGTCATGGTTGTGGTTCTTTTAATCTACTACCGGGATTTTGCCGATTTAATCGAATCGCAGCGGAGCCTCTTAATCAAACATGCGGAAACCGAGCGCCTCAGTGCAGAAAATTTTCAACTCGCCAATCTCGATACCCTGACGAGATTACCCAATCGGCGCCGCTTCTTTTCCGACCTCGACGAACTGCTTTTGACTGCTCGGGAAGCTAAACAGGGTGCTGCTCTCGGCGTTGTCGACTTGAACGGGTTCAAAGCAATAAATGACCTTTACGGGCATCATTTCGGCGACCGATTGCTTGAAGAAGTAGGGCGCCGCCTGGCAATTCTTTCGTCACCGTGCATGAGCGCCGCAAGGGTCGGCGGCGATGAATTCGGGTTGCTGTTCCGGGGCGACGTCAGCGAGGCCAGGCTGCTCGAACTGAGCGATGCCATATGCGCGCTGCTTGAACGTCCCTATGAACTGGCGGAGGGCACGGCGCGTTTGTCTGCGTCATTGGGAATTGCGGTGTTCCCTGACGCAGGCACCACCGCGGTGGAGCTTTCCGAAAGGGCCGATTATGCGTTGCTCTTCGTGAAAGATCGCCGTCGTGGCGGCGTGGCGATTTTTTCCAGCGAGCACGAAACGCAGATCAAGCGACACGCCGAAATAGAGCAAGCCCTGAAGCGGCCGGATTTTGGGCACGAGGTTTCCGTGTTCTTTCAGCCGATTTTCGACGTTTCTTCCAGGCGCATTGTGGCGTTTGAAGCGCTGGCGCGCTGGGACAGTCCGACGCTTGGCGCCATATCGCCCGCAGACTTTTTTGTGGTCGCCGAGCGGACCGATCTCATTTACCCGCTGACTGACGTCTTGCTGCGCAAGGCGCTCGAGGCCGCGGCGACATGGCCATCTCAGGTGGGAATTTCGTTTAATCTTTCCGCTCGCGACGTAAGTTCTGCAGAGGCAGTCGACCGCGTGATTCGCACGGCTCTCGCAAGCGGAGTGGCTCCAAACCGGATCAACTTCGAAGTCACTGAAACTGCGCTTATCCAGAACGTTTCCTGCGCGCAGGAAACACTCGGTGCGCTGAAAAAACTCGGGGTGCAAGTTTCCCTTGATGACTTTGGTACCGGCTATTCAAGTCTGAGTTATGTCCATCGACTTCCGATCGATAAACTCAAGGTCGATCGCAGCTTCGTGGCGGATATTGCTGGCGATCCGGTAGCACGCGCAGTTGTGAAAAGCATTGTCGACCTCTGCAAGAATCTCGGCCTTGCATGCATCATAGAAGGCGTTGAAACGGCATCGCAGGCCAACGTGCTCAGAGGACTGGGCTGTACGCTCATGCAAGGGTATTTCTTTGGCAGACCCATCGCGGGAGCGGACGTGCTGGACGCCATCGCGACGAACGGCTTTCCATCGGAAACGTTATTACCCAATTAACCGTTCCAGCCAGCTTTCGATCTCGCCGTCCGAACAGCCGTTGCTTCTCCATCCAATATAGCCGTCCGGTCTGGCAATCCATACTGTGCCGCCGTTTGCGCCATATGTCGCGGCAAACTCTCCCGACGAGTCCGTCACCGTGGTCACGGACTCGAAATCGGACACCTCGCAGCCCGGCGCTATGACAAGCAACGCTGATACAGCATTGGGCAATGCCGTCGACAGCGCGCGATAACCGTCGGCGAAAGCTTCATATTGTTCAGCCTTGTCGATATAGCCTATGAGCGTGTGCTTGCCCCGGCCGAGGAATTCGTGCAGCCGCCTTGGGTGACCGACGAACCGTTGTGTCAGGGCGCACACGTCGGGCAACCGGTCGCCCGGCGCGGGGAATGCAGGATCGGCGTCAGTACAGAGATCGGTGACAACTGGGCTGCCCCGATAGGAAATCAGCAACTGGGTCTCGCGCATCGCCGGATTTGCTGCCTGCCGCGCGAGCACTGAATTGAGCGCGGCGCTCGTTGACTTGACTACATCGACGCCAACGGGATGTCGTTCTGCGTGGTAACTGTCGAGCAATGCAGGACGCGCGAGGCCCTTCGCTACGTGGGCCAGTTTCCAGGCGAGGTTGTGTGCGTCCTGCAGGCCCGTGTTCATACCCTGGCCGCCTACGGGCGGATGAATATGCGCGGCGTCGCCGGCAATGAACACGCGGCCGTGCCCGTATGCGGACGCGATTCTATGACTCACCCGATAAACCGACGACCATCGCATTGACGATAGCCGAGTGCCTTCCGGCAAAGACGGCAACAGCAGGTTGCACATTGTCTCGAAGTCTGGATTGTCAGCGCCCGCGAGCGATGACGCAGGTTCATCGGGCACGATCATGGAAAGCCGGTAGCGCTTCACGGAGCCGCGAATGGGCACAGCCGCGACGCTCCCTTTCGCCCGAGCCGGATCAGTCCATTCGAACCGGTACATGGGGCCACGCTTGTATGGCCAGTCCACGTCAACATCGGCGAGTGCAAAGGTCTGCGGATATTGCTCCCCCTCAAAACTGGAGCCGATTCCCGAGCGGACCCTGCTGTGCGCTCCATCGCAGCCAACCAGCCATTTGCAACGCACGGTGAGCGCCGCGCCCTGCGGACCCGTCAGAAGTGCTTCGACCGCATCGCCATTGTCGGTAAAGCTATTCAGCGTGTAGCCGTAATTAACTTGACCGCCATGCTCGGCGAGCGCAGCTTCGAGCAGCCGCTCCGTCTCGTACTGCGCAAGCGAAAGCGAGCCATAGGGCAGACCTTCGCCCGGTACGCGCATGGAGCGCGCGGGCACCATTGCGCCGTCGACCCACGTTTCGACGCCGGTAAGCCATATGCCTGCCTCGATTGCACGATCAACGATCCCGATGTCATCGAAAATCTCAAGCGTGCGTGCTGTAACGCCGAGCGCCTTACAGAAAAAGCCTCTGTCCGGCATCTTGTCGATCACGCTCACCGCGACTCCGTCGCGCTGCAATTCGGTACTCAGCAGCAAGCCGACCGGCCCCGCACCAATGACAAGTACGTCCACGTCGTCCATATCTTGCTCCTGACAGGTCATTGCGCACCCTGCAAGACGGGCGCGCATAAACAAGAATCTGCGAGCTGGCACAACAAGATACTAGTGCTTGGCGCACGGTAATTCCATTCGCAGCAGGCGAAGACTCACTACGGATCAAGCGTATTAGCTGGCCGACGAAGCAGCGCTGCGGATAAAAGCCCGAAAAAGCTATAATGTATTGTTTTTTCTAGCAAAGTTGCGGCAGCATGGCCCTGTTTATTACCGACGAGTGCATCAATTGCGACGTGTGCGAGCCTGAGTGCCCGAACGACGCCATATCGATGGGTGTCGACATCTACGTGATCGACCCGAACAAGTGCACCGAATGCGTCGGACACTTCGACGAACCGCAATGCCAGCAAGTGTGTCCCGTCGAGTGCATCCCGCGCGACCCGGCGCATGACGAAAATCCCATCCAGTTGATGGCGAAATATCACGCGTTGATGAAGGCGAAGGGCGCGTGAACTAGCGCCCGGCGTGGTTACAGCACCGCGCGCAACGCGGCCAGGAGCGCGTCGGATTCGGCGTCGGTGCCAACGGTGATTCGCAGATGCTGATCGATGCGCGGCAGCTTGAAATGCCGCACAAAAATTTCCTTTTCCTTCAAGCTTGCGGCGAGCGCTGAGGCGTCTCGTGCCGGGTGGCGCGTGAACACGAAATTCGCCGCCGATGGCACGACATCGAATCCCAAAGCCTTTAATTCCCCCGATAACCGCTCGCGGCTTGCGATCACCTTCGCGCAGGTACTGCGAAAATGCGCGTCGTCCTCGAAGGCCGCGATGGCCGCGACTTGCGCGAGCCGGTCCAGCGGATACGAGTTGAAACTGTCCTTCACCCGCGTGAGCGCCTCGATCAGCGCTTCATGACCAAGTGCATATCCCACGCGCATGCCGGCCAGCGAACGCGCCTTCGACAACGTCTGAACGACCAGCAGATTCGGATATTCGTCGACTAGAGCTGCTGCGGATTGCGCGCCGAAATCCACATACGCTTCATCGATCACGACAACCGAATCCGGATTGGCCGCGAGCAGGACCCTAATCTCATCGAGCGGCACAGCGCGGCCCGTAGGTGCGTTTGGATTCGGCAACAACACGCCGCCATTGGGCGCACGATAATCATCGACATCGATGCCGAAATCCGCGTTCAGCGGCACAGCGTCGAACGCGACGCCATACAACTGCGCGTACACCGGGTAAAAGCTGTAGGTGATGTCGGGGAAGCGGATCGGCGCGTCATGCTTGAGCAGCGCCTGGAACGTATGCGCTAGGACTTCATCGGAGCCGTTGCCAACGAACACCTGTTCCGCGCGCAACCCGTGATGCCGGGCAATGGTCTCGCGCAAGGCGCGCGCGGTTGGATCGGGATATTTGCGCAGCGAATCACCGTCGTTCCCGAGTTCGCGATGAATGGCATCCATAACGCGCGGCGACGGCGGATACGGATTTTCGTTCGTGTTGAGCTTCACGGGACGCGCAAGCGCGGGTTGTTCACCCGGCACATACGGCGTCAGCTTGCCAACAATGTCGCTCCAGAAACGGCTCACGTTTCGCTCCTTGCTGTGCAATGGTGTTCAGCCAGCGCGATGCAGATTCATCATCGCGCGCTCCATCTCGTTGTTGATCGCAAACGGCATGACCGCGAGCGCCCGTTCAATCGATGCATCGATCACGTCCTGTTCTTCGCGGCGCGGCGGTTTCAGCACGAAGTTGGCGACGTCGGGTTTCGCACCGGCGCGCGAAGCTTCGGGAATCAGATCGCGCGGATGCCCGATGCCAATGCGCAACCGCCAATATTGCTGCGACGAAAGATGCGCGGAAATATCCTTCAAGCCGTTATGGCCGCCGCTGCCGCCGCCAAGCTTCAGCTTGACGGTACCCGGCGACAAATCGAGTTCATCGTGCGCGACGAGAATCTCGTCCGGCAGGATCTTGAAGAATTGTGCGACGGCCACGACCGATTGCCCCGATCGATTCATGAACGTCTGCGGCTCGAGCAGATGAATTTCGTTGCCGTTGAGCCGGCCGCGCCCGTAATGGCCGTGAAACCGGCGTTCGTCGCGCAACGAGGCGCCTGCGTCGCGCGCCAGTTGATCGACAAACCAGAAGCCGGCGTTGTGACGCGTCGCGGTGTATTCGGCGCCCGGATTGCCGAGCCCGACGATCAGTTTGATCATGTTCAGTCGCGGTGGTGCATGTGCTCGCAATTGCACAGCAAGCCAGCAACCACGCTAGAAAAAGGCTAAAAAAAACCCGCCGGAGCAGAGCAACGGCGGGTCGCTTTGTCCACTCCTGAGAGTGGACTCAAGCGTACAGGCTTAGGCGTACTTATGCAGCCGGCTTGTCGCCTTCGCTTGCAGCAGCATCGCCCGAAGCAGCTTCGTCGGACACAACGGCAGCCGGAATGGTCGCCGAAGCGATAACCGGGTTTTCTGCGTCGAGGTGAGCGACCAGCGCCACGCCCTTCGGCAAGACGATGTCCTTCACGTGCAACGCCTGACCCGCTTCAATCTTGGCCAGATCGAGTTCGACGAATTCCGGCAGGTCAGCCGGCAGACATTCGATTTCGATTTCGTTTAGCACGTGCGTGATGACCGCACCAGCCGTCTTCACGGCCGGGTTCGTTTCCTGATTCAGGAAGTGAACCGGAACCTTGGTGTGCAGCTTCTTCGATGAATCGACACGTTGGAAGTCAACGTGCAGGACCATTTGCTTGAACGGATGGTATTGCACGTCGCGCAGCAGGACTTGTTGCGTCTTGCCGGCCACTTCCAGTTCGAGAATCGACGAATGGAAAACTTCTTTCTTCAGCGCGTGCCAAAGGGCGTTGTGATCGAGTTCAACAGCCAGAGCTTCAGCGTTTGCGCCATATACGATACCCGGCGTCTTGCCCGAGTTACGCAGGCGGCGGCTCGCACCCGTACCTTGCAGATTGCGCTCAAAAGCGACTACTTTCATGATTCAACTCCATAATCTGCCCGCGACCAGGCAGTGAAAACGGGGCTGTCCGCGAAAGCGTCCAGCCCCAGAGCAGCGATTCAGGCCTTCGTTCGCCGGAACCGATTACGCGATATTGCGAAGCTATTCGCCCCGCTCAACCGCAAATACTTTCAACCTTCAGCGAACAGCGACATGACCGAGTCGCCGCGCCTGATCCGCGAGAACGTTTCGGCCAGCAATCCCGCGCTCGACAGGACACGCACCTTCGAGCACCCGCGCGCTTCGTCCGAGAGGGGAATGGTGTCGGTCACCACGAGTTCATCAAGCTCCGACGCCGAGATCCGCTCACCCGCGCCGCCCGACAATACCGGGTGCGTGGCATACGCGAACACTTTCGTCGCGCCGCGTTGCTTCAAAACCTGTGCTGCCTTGCAGAGCGTGCCGGCTGTGTCGACCATGTCGTCCATGATCACGCACGTGCGGCCTTCCACTTCACCGATGATGTTCATCACTTCAGCGACGTTCGCCTTCGGGCGACGCTTGTCGATGATCGCGAGATCGGTGTTGAGTTGCTTGGCCAGCGCCCGTGCGCGAATCACGCCGCCCACGTCAGGCGACACAACCAGCAGGTTTTCGTGATTTTGCTTGCGCAGATCGCCGAGCAGAACAGGCGTTGCGTAAATATTGTCGACCGGAATGTCGAAAAAACCCTGGATCTGGTCGGCGTGGAGGTCCATGGTAATGACACGATCCACACCTGCAATTTCCAGCATGTTCGCTACGACTTTCGCCGAGATGGCGACGCGAGCTGAACGTGGACGGCGATCCTGGCGGGCATAACCAAAGTACGGGATGGCGGCGGTGATCCGGCCAGCGGATGCGCGCTTGAGCGCATCGACCATGATCATGAGTTCCATCAGCGTGTCGTTGGTCGGCGCGCAAGTGGACTGCAGCACGAACACGTCCTTGCCACGCACGTTTTCCTGGATCTCGACCATGATTTCGCCGTCGGAGAAGCGGCTGACCATTGCCTTGCCAAGCGGGATTCCAAGGATCTTGACGACTTCCTGTGCAAGCGCGGGATTCGCGTTGCCAGTGAATACCATCAGGCCGTCACTGCTCATCGTGCACCTGTTTCTTGGCTGGGGCGAGAGGAAAAACGCGAGAAATTAATGGCAGGGGAAGAAGGATTCGAACCTTCGCATGCTGGAATCAAAATCCAGTGCCTTAACCAACTTGGCGACTCCCCTACACTAACTTTGAGTTCTGCCGGGTAGTGTAGGACAAACCCGTCAAAACAAAACTTTACGACGCGAAAGCAAAGAGAGGATGCGAATCCAGGCTTTCGGTCACAGTGCTTTTCCAGCTTGCCGGGAGTTTGGCTTGCGCCATCTCAGCTTCGGCTTTACTACGAAAAGCGGCAAACACGCTCGCTCCAGATCCGGTCATTCGCGCAGGTGCAAGGTTCGAAAACCACTCCAGCACCTGAGCTACTTCCGCGTACTTCTCAACCACAACCGCCTGCATGTCATTTCGGCCGAAAGCGTCAGGCCAATCTGTGTCAGAACTATGTTGTGCAAGGAAGTCCGTTATTGTGAGGACTTTTGAGTCCCTTGTCAACGCTTTCTCTGAAAAAATCGCGGCAGTTGGGACATGCACCGCAGGACTCACCACCAGAAAGAAACGCTTTGGCAGATCGACTACTTGCAGCGCTTCGCCCACGCCTTCCGCAAAAGCATTGCGTCCGAAGATGAAAAACGGCACGTCCGCACCGAGTTTCAACGCCAGGTCCTGCAACGCTTGCCGCGGCAAGTTCACGCCCCATAAGCGATTCAATGCCAGCAGCGTAGTCGCGGCGTCAGAACTGCCACCGCCGAGACCCGCGCCCATAGGCAGTATTTTATCAATTTCTATGTTTACGCCAAGGGGGGTGCCGGTTGCCGACTGCAGCAGGCGCGCGGCGCGAACGACAAGATCGTCGGTTTCCCGCACGCCCGGGACGTCGGTCTTGCGGGCAATCACGCCATCGTCACGGCGGGTGAAGTGCAGCAGGTCGCCCCAGTCAAGCAACTGGAATACTGTCTGGAGCGCGTGATAGCCATCCGGCCGACGCCCCGTTATGTGCAGGAAAAGATTGAGCTTCGCCGGCGCGAGGCAATTGCGCAGCGACGCGTCGGCCAGCGGACGCAATGAGCCCGGTTGTGTGGAAGACATGCTTGTAGGTGCAAAAACGTTACTGGTCGAGAACGAGCTTGATATCGAGCGGCGGCTCTTCGCGCGACAGGTTCACGCGTTTCACGCCGGTTGCGGGTGCGTCGGCGTAGGCCAGGTAGTCGACTGTCCAGCCGTCCTGCTTGATTTGCTTCAGGCGATCATTTTGCGACGATGAATCCATGGTCGTGCGCGCCCGGAACGTAGGCGCCGGCGACGGTTGCAGCCAGTAGCGCAAACCTTCCACCGGTAACGCGAAGCCCAGGGTATTGCGCATCAGGTCAGAAACGTTGTCCGCCGTTTGCGGTTCGCGATTCGGCAATTCCAGCGTGGCCGAAGAGGGCGAAGACGTCACGATAGCCATGGTCTGCCCAAGCGGATTGCGCAATTGCAGCGTGACGGTGTCACCTGTTTCCTGCCAGTCGAAGTTTCCGTACGCATTACGTTGTTGACCGTTCTGGTCGTCGTACTGGACCGCAAAACGACCGTGATATGCGCGGCTGGTCTGCGCGGTGATCGCCGTTGCCGCATTCGATGTAGTCGGAACCCGCGGCTTGACCGCGCAACCGGAGAGAACCACGGCACCCGCCGCCATCAACGCCAGGGCGCCGCGCCGGGCGCGCTGGCCATTCAGGACATTCATTGCATTCAATTTCAAAGGTCGTTCACCTGGAATCGTTTGAGCGTTTTGACGAGCGTGTCGTTGCCCGGTTCAAGCTTTTGCGCCTGACGCCACGTGCTGCGCGCCTGATCCTGCTGCCCAGATTTCCACTGCACTTCACCAAGATGGGCGCCGATTTCGGCATTTGGCTGCAGATCGTAGGCTTTCTTCAGGATGCTCGCTGCTTCGGCGTCATTGCCCTGCCGGTACTTCGCCCAGCCCAGGCTGTCCATGATGAACGCATCGTTCGGCGCCAGCGACACGGCTTTTTCAATCAGCTTCACTGCTTCGTCGAGCCGCTGGTTGCGATCGACAAGCGAATAGCCGAGCGCGTTGTACGCCTGCGGATTGTCGGGCTGCGTCCTCATCAACTTGCGAAGCTGCGTTTCCATGACGTCGTAATGGCCGTTTTTTTCCGCAGCCATTGCGTAGTCATAGGTGAGATCGGGGTCGTCGGGGAAAGCCGCCGTGGCCTTCGACAAAGCCGCTTCCGCCTCCGGATAACGTTGCGCCTGAAACAGCAGCGAGGCGTCGGTGCGCGCGAGCAAAGCGAGGTCGCGCGGGTCGGACGTCTGCAGGCTGCCAAGCAACTGACGCGCTTCGTCGACCTTGCCGTGGTTTGCAAGGATCTGCGCGCGCGTGACTTGCGCCGGCAAATACTGCTGGCTTGAACGGGTGATCTTGTCGAGCCACTGGTTCGCGGCGGCGTCGTCTTTTTGATCGAGCGCCAATTGCGCGAGATAGATGTACGCCTGACCCGGATCGGCGCCCGGCGTGCCTTCGGCCGCCTTGGCGTATTGGGTCAGGTAATCCTTCGCCTTGTCCGGCTGCTTCTTCTGGATGTTGATCAACGCGAGCGCCATCAACGGCGTCAGATCCTTCGCGTCGTTCTTGCGCATGATTTCGAACTGCTTCTGGGCGTCATCGAGCCGATCCGCCGATAAATACAGTTGCGCGAGCGCGAGCCGCGCGTCATGCGATTTCGGATTCTTGTCGAGATAATTTTCGAACGAAGCGATGCCTTCGTTTCGCTCATTCGGACCCATGCGCGCGAGCGTCAACGCGGCGGGCAAGTAGTCGGGCTTGAGTTGCAGCGCCTTTTCAAGCGATGCCTTCGCGCCCGGCTGGTCGTCGGCGGCGATTTGCTGACGGGCAAGCGCCAGTTGCGTCTCCGGCCGGTCCATGTCGTTCTTGACCAAATCCTTCAACACGTTCAGCCCGCCTACGCGATTCGGCCCGCGCGAGAGCAGGATCTGCAGCGAGATGATCGCGTCGCCGCGTTGCTCGGCGGGAATCTTCGCGAGTTCGCTGGTAAGGATTGGCTCGGCGTCGTCGGGCTTGCCGGACAGGATCAGCAGCGACGCGCTCAACTGCGCCGCGCGCTCCGAATTCGGCGAGAACTGCTGCCAAAGCTGAACGGATGTCAGCGCGTCGTTGGGACTTTGTGCGGCGATTGCAATCTCGGTCGCGCGCTGCGCGAAACGCGGATCATGAGTGTCGCGGGCGAGCGCCAGATAGGTCTGATACGCCGGCGCGGCCTGGTTACGCTGCAACGCGACTTCGGCCGCGAGCACCTGGAACACGATCTGGCTGGACGTTGCAATATTAGGCAGGTCCTGTGTTTCCTTGCCCGTGGGCGGCGCGGTGATCAGGTCGGCCGCGCTGATCGACGACTGGTCGTCATCCGGAGTGGGAAGTTGCGCGGGACTTTGCGCATGGGCAGGGGCAAGCGCGAACACGGTGACGGCGAGCGCAACGGCTGCCGCCAGCCTGTTCGGGGAGACCGGCTTACCGCGTGCCGCAATCGTTTCAGCCGCTGCTGCACGCTGCTTCGAAAACAACTTAACGAAGGACAAGTTCATGGAAATCCGATCAATGTTTCAGTCGATTGTAACGCGCTCGCTACAATACGCGCACATCCCACAGCAAGTTGCAGACCAGTAAAACATGCCAGAGTTGCCGGAAGTCGAAGTAACCCGACGCGGTATTGAACCGTTCGTGGCCGGACGCCGGGTCGAGCGGGTCGATATCCGCACGCCCGCGCTTCGATGGCCCATTCCCGCCCACCTTTCAAGGACGATGAAGGCGCTGAAAATCGACAAGGTCGAGCGGCGCGGCAAGTACCTGCTGTTCGAAACCTCTGACGGTTGGCTGATCGTGCATCTTGGCATGACGGGAACGCTGCGGGTTTTGCGCAATGTCCCGCGTCCGCCTGAAGCCGCGAAGCATGATCATATCGATTTGATCTTCGACGACTTCATTTTGCGCTTCCGGGACCCGCGACGCTTTGGCGCGGTGCTCTGGCATGCGCGCGAAGACGGCGACGTTCTCGTTCATCCGTTGCTTGCGGGGCTTGGCGTCGAGCCGTTCTCCGCCGGATTTTCCGGCGCCTTGATGTACCGCATGACGCGCGGGCGCAAGGTGTCCGTGAAACAGGCGCTGCTCGCGGGCACGATGGTCGTGGGCGTCGGCAATATCTATGCTTCCGAAAGCCTGTTTCGCGCGGGAATCCGCCCGACGGTCGCGGCCGGCCGCGTCTCGCTCGTGCGCTACGATCTCCTCGCCGGCGCCGTGCGCGCGACGCTTGCGGATGCCATCGAAAAAGGCGGCAGCACCTTGCGCGATTTCGTTGGCAGCAACGGTGAGTCGGGTTATTTCCAGCTCGATTATTTCGTCTATGATCGCGTCGGCTTGCCGTGCCACGTTTGCGGAACGGCCATCAAACACATCGTGCAGGGCCAGCGATCCACGTACTTTTGCCCGCGCTGCCAGCGCTAGCCGACATGCTCCAGCTCACCGACTTCTCCGCGCGCCTGATCGCGTGGCAACGCGTTCACGGCCGCCACGACCTGCCGTGGCAAAACACGCGCGACGCATACCGGATCTGGCTGTCCGAAATCATGCTGCAGCAAACGCAGGTTTCGACGGTGATTCCGTATTACGCGCGTTTTCTCGAACGTTTCCCCGACGTCAACGCACTCGCCGCCGCGCCTGTCGACGACGTCATGGCGCTCTGGGCGGGGCTTGGCTACTACTCGCGGGCTCGAAATCTGCATCGATGCGCCGACGCCGTCGCGACCGAACATGGCGGCGAGTTTCCCCGCAGCGTCGATGAACTCGCTGAATTGCCCGGGATTGGCCGCTCGACGGCGGCGGCGATTGCGTCGTTTGCCTATGGCGCTCGCGCCACGATCCTCGATGGCAACGTGAAGCGCGTGCTTGCCCGCGTGTTCGGCGTGGAAGGATTCCCGGGCGAAAAGAAAGTCGAGAACGCGATGTGGACGCTCGCCGAATCGCTGCTGCCCGATGCGGCCCACAAGGACGAAGTCACGGCCTACACGCAGGGTTTGATGGATCTGGGCGCGACGCTTTGCGTGCGCGGCAAGCCGGATTGCGTGCGTTGCCCGTTCGCGCCGGATTGCGTGGCGAACGTGACGGGACGGCAAAAAGAGTTGCCGGCGGCGCGGCCGAAAAAGACGGTGCCGACGCGCAAGACCTGGATGCTGGTTTTGCAGGACGGCGATACGGTTCTTCTGGAAAAACGCCCGCCGAGCGGAATTTGGGGCGGTTTATGGAGCCTTCCCGAAGCCGCCGACGAAGACGCGCTGGCGGCGGTCGCGCATAGCCTTGGCGGCACGAACGAGCTTCAGCGCCTGAGCCCGTTCACGCACACGTTCACGCATTTCAAGCTGGATATCGAGCCGCGTCTCGGGCGCGCGGACGCTGCAACCGAACTCGCCGATAACCACACGGTCTGGGCGCCGCTATCGAATATCGATGCTTATGGCGTTCCCGCGCCGGTGCGCAAACTCCTCGACGCGCTGCAGGGATCGCTGATTTAAGGCGGTCTTAAAACAGCTTCAAAGCAACTGATGCTGCTGCATGTAGTGATGCACGACATCTATACGCGCCGCCGCGTCTTCCAGTTCCATCAGCTTTTGCCGGGCGCGCATGGGAATGGGCAGAATCTCCGACAAACGGTTCGATACCCACGTTGGGTCATCGAGCAGGAATGGCTCGTTGAACGGCAGATCTTTCGGATCGCGCGCCTTGATCGCATCGATAATCCGCTCCAGAACCTCCGCGCACGCACCGAACTTCACCAGCGCCTCGGCGTCTTCCAACTGTGCGTCGTCGCCAATCGTCTCCGCCACGCCGACCAGCAGATTGCTCGGTTCCACACGGTGCGAAAGCAGCCGGAAACGCGTCGTGCCGCGCGCCTGGATCAGCAGCATGCCGAACGTGTCCACATCGCATTGCGTGATTTCGGCGAGACATCCAATGCTCTCCGGCACCGACGGATCCCCCGGCGACGCGATCTCGTTGCCGCTTTTCAGCAAGCAGACGCCAAACGGCGTGCCTTCGCGCAAGCACGCGCGCGCCATGTCGAGATAGCGCGCTTCGAAGATTTTCAAGGGGAGGCGGCCACCGGGAAACAGCACGGTGTGCAAAGGAAACAGCGGCAGGTCGGCGAGAAGGGGATTGGTGGACATCGCGCGCTTCTTTAAAAAGGCCGCCCGAGGGCGATCAGGTTTGCAAGGGCGCGACGTGGCCATCGAGGGCGATGGGTGCGTCGCGATGCCGCACAATCACATTGGCTTTCTCGCCAAAACGCGCGGCCAGCGTCTGGGCAATGAATACCGAGCGATGTTGTCCGCCCGTGCAGCCGATCGCCACCGTGAGGTAACTGCGGTTGTCTTCCCGGAACTGCGGCAACCATTTTGCAATGAATGTGCCGATGTCATCGATCATCTGGTGAACCATTGGCTGCGCCAGCAGGAAATCGATGACCGGCTGGTCCAGGCCCGTGAGCGGCCGCAGTTCGCGATCGTAATAGGGATTCGGGAGCGTTCGGACATCGAAGACAAAATCGGCGTCGAGCGGCACGCCGCGCTTGAATCCAAACGACTCGAACATCAGCGTGAGGCCAGCCGTTTCCTGCTCCACGAAGCTCTTGACCCAGGCGCGCAAGACGTTCGCGCGCAGATTGCTGGTGTCGATCTGATGGCCGAATTCCGCGAGTCCCGAGACCAGTTCGCGCTCGCGCTCGATCGCTTCGCCAAGCGAAGTGTGCAGCCCGACATCGGCGTCGTGCGTGGGCGAACCCGATAACGGATGACGGCGGCGCGTTTCGGAAAACCGCTGGATGAGCGATTGCGTGCTGGCGTTGAGGAACAGCACGCGAACATCGAACGATTGCGTGAGGCCGTTGATGATGGCCGGGACTTCATCGAGCGAACGGCTCGAACGCGCGTCGATAGCGACCGCCAGGCGTGCTTGTCCTTGTGAGTCGAGATACGCCGCGAGTTCGGGCAAAAAGCGCGGCGGCAAGTTGTCGACACAATAATAGCCGGCGTCTTCGAGCGCGTTCAGCGCGACGGATTTGCCAGAGCCGGAAGTGCCGGTAATCAGGATGATGCGCATGAATGGAGGACTCGGTCAGTTGGACTCGTTCGCTTGAGCAAAAGGTTCGGGTCCCGACGGCGCCGGCGCGACCGGTCAGTGCGACCCGGTCAGATCAGCTTGCCGGGGAACTGGCTCTCCGGATCCTGCATGGCAAGGCGCTGACGATCCATGAAATCCCGCAGCGTATCGATACCCCGCAGTTGCAGAATCGTGTTGCGCACTGCCGCCTCGACCAGCACGGCGAGGTTCCGGCCCGCCGCGACCTGAATGGTTACCTTGCTGATCGGCAACCCGAGCACATCGACAGCCTGGCTTTCCAGGGGCAAGCGCTGGAATTCGCCGTCCGGACGCCGCACGAGCTGAACGATCAGCTTGAGCTTCATTTTCCGCCGAACCGCCGTTTCACCAAAGATGGTTTTGATGTCCAGCAGGCCGAGACCGCGCACTTCGAGCAAATTCTGCAGCAGCGGCGGGCAGCGTCCTTCGACAAAGTCGGGGCCGAGGCGCACGAAGTCTACGGCGTCGTCCGCGACAAGACCATGACCACGGCTGATCAGCTCCAGCCCAAGCTCGCTTTTGCCGAGGCCCGAGTCACCGGTGAGCAGCACGCCCATGCCGAGGATATCGAGAAATACGCCGTGAAGCGTTGCGCGCGGCGCGAGTATCCGGGACATGTAAAGCCGCAGGCTGTCGATCACGGCCGCCGCGGACATGCGCGTGGTGAAAAGCGGAGTGGACGAACGCGTGCATCGCAAGACCAGTTCGGGCGGTGCGCCGACTTCACCCGCGACCACCAGGAAAGGCGGCTCGAGCGCGATCAGTTCCGCCATGTTGCGCGAGCGGTCTTCGTCGGACTGACGCTGGTAGTAGGTGATTTCG
Source organism: Caballeronia sordidicola (assembly GCF_001544455.2). Lineage (GTDB taxonomy): Bacteria > Pseudomonadota > Gammaproteobacteria > Burkholderiales > Burkholderiaceae > Caballeronia > Caballeronia sordidicola. Next base: position 113,466 of record NZ_FCOC02000002.1, on the reverse strand, counting down.
GCGTCGCCGAGTACCTGGATGCGATTGGGGTGAATCAGGTTCAAGTGGCCGACCAGATCGGCGCTCGATGTGGCATTGGCGACTGTCTCTGTCGAGAAGCCGCGTTCCCAGCCTTCGTGACCCGTCAGCCAACTGAGTCTCAGCGCGGCGGCGTTGTCGTCGAAAATACTCTGGGCGTTGATGCTGGACGTATCCATGAGGCCGGAACTCCGTGAGGGGCCGCGAGCGCTGGGCAATCGAAGGGGCTGGGTTGGCCCGATCAATGCTCCGCTCAATAGGACTGATTGTGCGCTAGAAGGGCCGCCGGCGCGAGAGGGCTGCTCGCGCCATGTGCGTGGTTTCAAGCAGGTTTGACGGACTTACGGTTGCCATTGCGTGAGAAGCTGATGCAGCGCCTCACGGTTTTCTTCGGTGTTCAGGCGTTCGCGCGTGTCCCGATCGGACAATAACTGCGCGATCTCGGACAGGATTTCAAGGTGCTGTTGCGTGGCCTGCTCCGGGACGAGCAGAAAGATCAGCAGCGACACGGGCTGGCCATCCGGCGATTCGAAAGCGATGGGCTCGGCGAGACGCACGAACGCCGCAAGCGGGTGCTTCAGGCCCTTGATACGCCCGTGGGGAATGGCGACACCTTCGCCCAGACCGGTCGAGCCGAGGCGCTCGCGCGCGAAGAGATTGTCGGTGACGGTGCTGCGGCCAATGCCGTTCTGGTTCTCGAAGATCAGGCCCGCTTGCTCGAATACGCGTTTCTTGCTGGTGACGGACAGTCCGAGGACGACATTTTCGAGGGGAAGAAATTTGGCTAAACGATTCATGTTGGCAGGCAGATGCGTGGCCTGAATTCTCCTCACGGTGGCGACTTCAGAAGCTCAAGTGCACTGAGCGCTCACGGTGATTTTGGTTAGGAATGCGCGGAAGACCGAGATCTGGCTTCACTCGCTCGTTTCGTTCCGCTCGTTTCATTCCGATGTAAACAACCCCGGCATTATCCGGATCATTATAGAACAGCGTCCTGAGCGATGGTGCGGCGCGCAATACGGTCCGCGCGTTTGGTGCCAGGAACGCAACAGTCAGCAATCGAAGCTTCATCTGCAAACGCCCGGCAAAAGACAACCCGGATTGCCGGAGACAAAAAAGCCGCCTGCTGTCAGGCGGCTCCTGCCGGTTGCAGTCCGGCAATGCTTGGTCCGGACTCCGGCGCATCGGAAAAATCCGTTTTCCCGCTACGCCGGCCAACTTTTGATGCAAACCTCTAAACACGCCCGTCAAATTACGGCGCGGGCGCTTCGCTTTCTTGCGGTGCATACTTCATTGTTGCATGCGCATGGCCCTGGATCTTGTCCTTATGGCGGATGACTTGCCGATCCAGCTTGTCGACCATCAGATCGATCGCCGCATACATATCAACGTCACAACTTTCGATGAAGATGTCCTTGCCTTTCAGGTGCAGGTTGATTTCAACCTTTTGCCGCTTGTCCTTTTCCCTATGATTGTCGACCGAGAGGACCACACTGCCGTCGATCACCTGATCGAAGTGCCGTAGCACTCTATCCAGTTTGGTGATCACATATTCTCGCAACGCAGGCGTCAATTCGAGATGGTGTCCACTGATCTGCAGATTCATAGTTGCTCTCCAAGCTAATGGCCGCCTGGTCGCTTTTTCGCTGCTGAAAACCGGTCGCTGCGCCCGCGGTTGGCCACTCCATGGAACGGCGGAACAGATCGGGAAACGCATTGGCCGGCTCGTTCACGTATTCGCGACGCGGCCGGTAAAGGCCCGCCGCAACATGCAGCGGGCTACAGAGACTTTCGCAGGTTCACTGCCGGAATCTTCAGGGCTTCGCGATATTTGGCCACCGTGCGGCGCGCCACCACGAATCCTTGTTCCGCCAGCAATTCGGCGATGCGGCTGTCTGAAAGAGGAGATTTTGAGTCTTCAGCTCCTATCAGTTGCTTGATGAGGGCCCGGATCGCCGTGGACGATGCCGCGCCACCCGTGTCGGTGGAAACGTGCGATCCGAAGAAGTACTTGAATTCAAGCGTCCCGAATGGGGTGAGCATGTACTTACCGGTTGTCACACGTGAGACGGTGGATTCGTGTAAACCCAGCGTATCAGCAATCTCCCTCAAAACCAAGGGCCGCATTGCAATTTCACCATGTGCGAAAAAGTTCTTCTGACGTTCCACAATTGCTTGTGCAACGCGAAGAATCGTCTCGAATCTTTGTTGAATATTTTTGATCAGCCAGCGCGCTTCCTGCAGTTGCTGACGCAACGAGCCACTGCCCGGATCGCCGCGATTGTTGCGTAGAATATTCGCGTACAGGTGATTGATTCGAAGCCGGGGCACGATTTCCGGATTCAATTCTGCAGTCCATCCGCTCGACATCTTGCGCACCAGAATGTCCGGCACGACATAGTCCGCCTCGCTCTTGCCAAATGCCGCGCCCGGAAACGGTTCGAGCGAACGGATCAGCAAGTGCGCATCCCGCAGTGCGTCATCGGAGGCTTTGAGTTGCTTGCGCAGGCGCGTGAAGTCGCGAGCGGCGAGCAACTCCAGATGATGCATGACAATATCCAGCGCGAGCGTCCTGATGGGCGACGGCGCGAGCCGCAACAATTGCAGCTTCAGACATTCCGATGCCGAGCGCCCGCCGACGCCTGATGGATCGAAGCTCTGCAATAGCGCGAGCGCGGCGCTCAGCTCATCAAGATCGACCTCGAGTTCCTCTGGCAGATCGGCTTTGACTTCGTCAAGCGACGAAGTGAGATACCCGTCTTCGTCAAGGGATTCGATCAGAAAGGTAATCAGCGCACGATCGCGCTGATTCGCTTTCGTCATGCGCAACTGCGACATCAGGTGATCTCGCAGCGTGGTGGTGGATTCGTGGATTTGCAGCGGGGGCAGGTCGTCGTCATCTGAGCCGCTGTTCGAGCGGCCATAGTCTTCCAGGTTCCACGAACTGGAATCCGGGCCGTTGTCCGACGAACTCATGCCATTGTATTCATCGACGCCTTGAGGGTCGCCATTTTCCGAGCGCTCAGTGGTGCTGCTGCTCGAAGACGTACCATTGCTCATCATGGGCTCGGGCGCAGTCACCGATGCCCCCGACGTGATCAGCGATCCGTCCGCCGCCACGCGCAGCGGACTGGTGGTCCAATCGTCCTCGTTTTCGAGCAAGGGGTTCTGCGCGACAGCCATCGCGACTTCCTGCTGCAATTCGAGCGTCGACAACTGCAGCAGCCGGATGGACTGCTGCAGTTGTGGGGTCAGCGCAAGATGCTGCGATAGGCGAAGTTGGAGGCTGGCTTTCATGGCAAGGTTTTAATCATTGTAGAGAGTTTGCCACGGGCGCGAAACCTCGCGGGGATCGGCCAAAAACAAGCGTGCCGCCCGCGGGCGGCACGTAAGAATTGCTTGAGGACGCTTCAAGGCCACGCATTGCCGCCCACAGGGGCTTTGTGGCACCGCGAGGCGTCCGTTCACGCCGTCACATGCGGAAATGTTCGCCGAGATACACGCGCCGCACACTCTCGTTTTCGATGATCTCACTCGGCGCGCCGGCCGCGAGCACGCTGCCGTCGCTGATGATGTACGCGTGGTCGCAAATGCCGAGCGTCTCGCGCACGTTGTGGTCCGTGATCAGCACGCCGATGTTCCGCTGCTTCAGGAACTTCACGATCTTCTGGATTTCCAGCACCGCGATAGGATCGACGCCCGCGAACGGCTCGTCGAGCAGGATGAAAGCGGGATTGGTCGCGAGCGCGCGGGCAATTTCGACTCGGCGGCGTTCACCGCCCGAGAGCGACAGCGCCGGGTTTTCACGCAGATGCGCGATCTGGAGTTCGTCGAGCAATGCTTCCGCCCGGTCCGTGATCGCCTGCTTGGAGAGCGGTTTATCGTTCTCGCCGGTCTGCAATTCCAGCACCGCGCGGATGTTCTGCTCGACGGTGAGCTTGCGGAACACCGATGCTTCCTGCGGCAGATAAGACAGCCCGAGGCGCGCGCGCTGGTGGATCGGCAACAAGCTGATTGACGTGCCGTCGAGTTCGATTTCGCCTGCGTCAAGCGGAACCAGGCCGACGATCATGTAGAACGAAGTCGTCTTGCCCGCGCCATTCGGTCCGAGCAGCCCGACCACTTCACCGCTTTTGACGTCGAGCGACACGTCTTTCACGACCGTGCGCGAGCCGTAGCGTTTTTTCAGATTGCGGACGGTGAGCGAACTGCTCGTTCCCTCCGGCTTTCGATGAGGCATGGCGGGCGAATTCACGGCTGCGGCGATCCTTGCATCGTGTTGGACGGGGTGAGCGTGGCCGGCGCGCCGGTCAGCGGCGCTGCACCGCCGTTGCGCGGCGCGAGCATGGCGCGCACGCGGCCCGTGGGGTTGCCGGGACCCGCGACGTCCTTGCCGGCTTTCGCCGTATAGAAGTCTTTCTGGCCGTCGTAGGTGATCACGCTGCCGTGCACTTCGTCCTGAATCTTGGTCAACCCCACGAGACGGCGCACCACTGCGCGCGTGGTGAGCGTGGTGAGGTCCTGTTTGCCGTCGTAGTCGATCCGCACGGCATTGCCTTCGATATATTCATCCAGGCCGTCGCGTTTCTGGCGGAAATACGAGAGATTGCTGCCCGTCGACGTGCCGGTTGCGTACTGATAACCCTGCGGGTCCTGCGTGACGTCCACGCGGTCGGCCTTGATGATGATCGTGCCTTTGGTCGCGACCACGTGACCCGTGAAAATGTTGACCTGCTTCAGGTCGTCATAGGTCATGTTGTCCGCTTCAATGTTCAGCGGCTTGTCGTTGTCGGCGCGTTCGGCGTGCGCTGCCGGGGCGAAACCCGCCAGCGGCAACGCCACGCAAGCTGCCGTAATCCCGAATTGCACGAAGCGTGCGGCGCGGTGCATAAATGCAGCGCGGGCTGCACGCAAACGGCCTGATTCGGGTCGGGGAAACGGTTTGTTCATGCAGTCACACTTGAATGGATTAAGCGCAATTCGTCGGAACTGCCGGGTTTATCTGGACGAGGTGCCGAGCGTGTCGGAAGCGGCAATCTGGCCGCGTACCGTCCCAAAGAGCTTCATTACCCGGGTCGCGTTGTTGTAGTTCATGCCGTCGCCCGTCATCACGGACGGACCGCGCTGAAGTTTAACCGGCTTTTCTGTTTCGATGACATCGTCATTCACGAGGATCCGGAAGTGCTCGGAATCCGCCGTCATCTGCGGATCGCCGAAACCCGCCACGCGCAGCAAATGGGCGTTTTCGTATAAATCGACAATCGATACATCGCCGTTCACCGTCCCGCGCTCCGAAGTCGCGGTGACAGTGGGCCTCAGCGGCTGGAACATGCGCATGGCCGGCTTGACCAGGTCGCTGTTTTCGTCGTCCTCGTAATGCACCATCGAGATCGCCGTCAGCCGGTATTGCGTCGTACCGGTGGTGTCGAGTTCGGAGACCGAAAAGTTGTTGGCGAAGTAGTCGGGCGCGTGTTCTTTCGGGCGTTCCGGCGTTTGCGGCGGCGGCAGCGTGGCCTGCAGCAACCAGTACGTGATGCCGGCAAGGGCCGCCATGGCGACGAGCGGTAACAGCGAGGTCAGTTTGGTCGGGCGCGCCATGGGATTCAGGCTCCAATGGCCGCTGCAAGCAGGCCGTCATAGCGGTCCTGCGCACGCAGGATCGCGTCGCAGACTTCGCGCACCGCGCCTTCACCGCCGCGTTTCGATGCCGCGAAATGCACGCGTTGCAGCACTTCTTCGTGCGCGCTTGCCGGCGCCGCCGAAAAACCGCACAGGCGCATGACCGCGAGATCGGGCCAGTCGTCGCCCATGTAGCCGCATTCGCTCGCTGCAATGCCGGTGCCTTGCAGCAGTTCGGCCAGCGCGACGGTTTTATCGGCGACGCCCTGGTGGAGGTGCGTGATGCCCAGTTCGCCCGCGCGCGCCGCGACAATGCCCGAGTTGCGGCCCGTGATGATGGCCGTTTGCACGCCCACCGATTGCAGCATCTTCACGCCATGGCCGTCGAGTGAATTGAAGGACTTCATGGCGTCGCCGGCGGCCGTGAAGAACAGGCTGCCGTCGGTGAAAACGCCGTCGATGTCGAAAATCATCAGCTTCACGCGGCTTGCGCGACTGCGCACGTCTTCCGTTGCGGCAATATCGGGCGTGAAGGAAAGAGTCGACATCAGATTACCTTCTTGGAAAAGAGGTCGTGCATGTTCAAAGCGCCAATCAGGATTGCGTTTTCATCCACGACGAGCATCTGATTGATGCGATAGCGCTCCATCAGTTCCACCGCTTCCACCGCGAGATGGTCAGGACCGATGGTTTGCGGATGGCGCGTCATGACGTCCGCCAGCGGCAGCGCGCGGAAATCGCCGTCGCGCTGGAGGATGCGGCGCAGGTCGCCGTCGGTGAAAATGCCTTCCACGTGATTGTTCTCGTTGACCACGGCCGTCATGCCCATGCGCTTCGCGGTGATCTGGAAGAGGGCGTCGGACACGGTGGCGTCGAGGGATACGACCGGCACTTCGGGTCCCACGCGCATCACGTCGCGAACGTAGGTCAGCAGGCGGCGGCCGAGTGCACCGCCCGGATGCGAGCGCGCGAAGTCGTCCGGACCGAAGCCGCGGGCGTCGAGCACGGCGACCGCGAGCGCGTCGCTCAGCGCCAGAACCGCGGTCGTGCTGGCCGTGGGCGACAGGTTCATCGGACAGGCTTCCTTGTCGACGTGCGCGTTCAAATGCACGTCGGCGAGTTTCGCGAGGCTGGATTCGGGGCTTCCCGTGATGGCGATCAGCTTGGCGCCGAGGCGCTTGATGATGGGCAGGATGGCGACGAGTTCAGAGGTTTCGCCAGAATTCGATAACGCGATAAACACGTCGTCAGCGGTTACCATGCCAAGATCGCCGTGGCTGGCTTCCGCTGGATGAACGAAGAAACCGGGCGTGCCGGTGCTCGCGAGCGTAGCCGCGAATTTGCGGGCGATATGCCCGGACTTTCCGATGCCCGATACCACAACGCGGCCCTTGCATCCGAGAAGGAATTCCACGGCGCCGGTGAAGTTGTCATCGAGTTGAGCAGACAGGCCTCGCACAGCGTCGGCTTCAATTTCGAGCACGGTGCGAGCCAGTGCGAGTGCCCGGTCGCCATTGATTTTCGCTATCATGCGCGGAGTATATCAAAGGCACCTTTATGCCGCGCCGGACGGGCGCTGCCGGGCTTTTGCCCAGCGGCGCTTCCGCGCTCATCCGCCCACGCAGGTCGTGCCTCAGCCGCGCTGATTCGAGCGCGCGGGGAGGCCGATCTGCAATCCAACGACCAACGAGGATGCTAGACGGATGACTTCTCCGCTTGAAATGACGTTGCTGTTACTGCTGTGTTCAGTGGGCGGCGTCGTCGTGTTCCGGTTTTTCAACCTGCCGCCCATGCTGGGGTATCTGGCGGTCGGGATCATTGTCGGGCCGCATGCCGCGGGCATTGCGCCGGACAGCGAGCGCGCGCAGCATCTCGCCGAATTCGGCGTTGTGTTCCTGATGTTTTCCATCGGGCTTGAGTTCTCGCTTTCGAAATTGAGGTCGATGCGAAGGATTGTGTTTGGACTTGGCGCGAGCCAGGTCGGCGGGACGATCCTGCTCGCGCTGCTGTTTGGATGGATCGCGAATTTCTGGACCGGCATGTCGTGGGAAGCGAGCATCGCGCTTGGCGGCGCATTGTCCATGTCGTCCACCGCGATTGTTTCGAAAATGCTCGCCGAACGGCTCGAACTCGAATCCGAGCATGGCCGCAATATCTTCGGTGTGCTGCTGTTCCAAGATCTGGCCGTGGTGCCGCTCCTGATCATCATTGCGGCATTTGGCAACGGGAATTCGAAGGAACTGGCGTTCTGGCTCGCCATTGCCGCCGTGAAGATCGTGGTTGCGCTGACGGTGTTGTTGTTCATCGGCCAGAAGTTCATGACGCGATGGTTCAACATTGTGGCGCGCCGGCGTTCGCAAGAACTCTTCATGCTGAACCTGTTGCTGGTGACGCTGGGCGCCGCGTTCATCACCGATAAATTCGGCCTGTCGCTCGCGCTCGGCGCTTTCATTGCGGGGATGCTGATTGCGGAGACGCCTTACCGGCATCAGGTGGAAGAGGACATCAAGCCGTTTCGCGACGTGCTGCTCGGCCTCTTCTTCGTGACGACCGGCATGCTGCTCAATCCGCGCGTGATCTGGGAACATCCGTTTCTCGTGGCCACGTTTTTCGTCGTGCCTATTCTGCTCAAGGCCGTGATGATCACCGGACTGGCGCGGCTTTTCGGTTCGCCGCCGGGTGTCGCCATGCGCACCGGCCTGAACCTCGCGCAAGCCGGCGAGTTCGGTTTCGTGCTGCTGAACCTGATTCTCGACAAACATCTTGTCGAGCCTGTTCTGCTGCAGGCCATTCTTTCGTCGATGCTGCTTTCCATGCTCGCCGCGCCGTTCATCATCCAGAACGCCGACAGGATCGTGCTGCGGCTTTCATCGACGGAATGGTTGCGGCAATCGTTGCAAATGACGCGCATTGCCACGCAAAGCCTGAAGCAGAGTGGCCACGTGATCATTTGCGGCTACGGCCGCGCGGGGCAGAACCTGGCGCGCATGCTTGAGCACGAAGGCTTGTCTTACGTTGCGCTCGACCTGGATCCCGATCGCGTGACGGCGGCCGCCGCGGCGGGTGAAAGCGTGGTGTACGGCGACGCCGGGCGGCGCGAGGCGCTGGTCGCGGCCGGTTTGCATCGGGCGGCGACGGTCGCCATCACGTTTGCGAATACGCCGTCCGCGTTGCGTGTGTTGCACAGCATTCACGAACTGGAGCCCACGTTGCCGACCATTGTGCGTACCGTCGACGACGCCGACCTTGAGAAGCTGATTGCATCGGGCGCGACGGAAGTGATTCCGGAGATCGTGGAAGGCAGCTTGATGCTGGCTTCGCATACGCTCGTGCTGATGGGTGTGCCGATGCGTCGCGTGGTGCGTCGTGTGGAAGAGATGCGGGACGAGCGTTACAGCTTGCTGCGCGGCTATTTTCACGGCGCGGATGATACCGATGACGAGGAACGCCGGGAGCAGGTGCGGCTACAATCGGTTCCCGTCGACGAAAACGCCGACGCCGTCGGCCGTACGCTTGACGAACTTGGGCTGGTCGATGATGGCGTCGAGGTGACGGCGATTCGGCGGCATGGGATTCGTGGCGTGGAGCCTGATCCTGACACCAAGTTGCGCGCGAGCGATATTGTCGTGCTGCGCGGTTTGCCTGAAGCGCTGCAGCGGGCTGAAGAGCGGTTGTCGCGCAATCGCCGTGCGGGCGCGGCAGCCTGACGTTTTTCCGGAGAGAACATGTCCTCAATCGCAGCGCCGGTGGCGCCCGCCTTGTCCAATCCCGCGAGTTTCATCCGCGAGCGAATCCGCACCGTTCCCGACTGGCCGCAACCCGGCGTGCAATTCCGCGATATCACGCCTGTGTTGCAGGACCGGCGTGCGTTGCGCACGTTGATTGATCTGCTGGTGCAGCGCTATATAGATGCGCGCATTGACACGATTGCGGGACTTGATGCGCGTGGTTTTATTATCGGGCCGATTCTCGCTTATGAATTGAGTCTGGGTTTCGTGCCGATCCGTAAGAAGGGGAAGTTGCCGTACAAGACCTTGTCGCAGTTGTACGAGCTTGAGTACGGCAGCGCGACTGTCGAGATCCATGAAGACGCGTGCAAGCCTGGCGAGCGCGTGGTGATTGTGGATGACTTGATTGCGACCGGCGGCACGATGATGGCCGGCAAGATCCTGCTGGAGCGGTTGGGCGCGGTGGTGGTGGAGGGTGCGGCGATAGTTGATTTGCCGGCGCTGGGCGGATCGAAATTGCTGCGCGAATCCGGGTTGCCATTATTCACGGTTTGCGAATTCGACGGCCATTGATGGGAGCGTCTTGAAACCATGCCAAATTTCCTTTTGTTTCTTGCGGCGTCCATAGCAATAACGGCTGCGCCGGGGCCCGATAACCTGCAAGTGTTGGCGCGGGGAATATCGCAGGGGCGTGCGGCTGGACTGGTCGCGGCATTAGGTTTTGCGGCGGGCATTTCGTTTCACACGACGCTGGCCGCACTGGGTGTGGCGGCGTTATTGAAGTCATCGCCGATTGCTTTTGAGGTTGTGAAATTGGCGGGTGCGGCCTATTTGATCTGGATTGGAATCAAGGCGATTCGGAGCAAGGGGTTATCGAGTGCGCATGAGCGGCCGAGCCAGCCGTTGACGGTGGTATTTCGTCAGAGCGTGATTGGCAATCTGTTGAATCCGAAGGTGACGTTATTTTTCATCGTATTCCTGCCGCAGTTCGTAAATCCGCACGGAGTGCAAAGTGTGATGTTGCAGATGTTCGAATTGGGCGGAGTATTCATGCTCCAGACGGTCGTGGTGTTCTCGGTGTTTGGCGTGGCGGCGGGAATGATTGGAGCATATTTGAAGCGCCGCCCGAAGGTAGGCATATGGTTGGACAGGTTAGCGGGCGCGACCTTCATAGGATTAGGAATCCGCGTAGCGATAAAAGATTAAAGAAAACGCGCAGAAGCAAAAGAGCTTGCCCGAGAGCGCTGATGGCGAAGCGTATGGATGTAGGAATTCGGAGGGGGAGGGTTTCAGGTGTTGGTGGTTATGGCGGCAACGGTTCTTTTGAGGTCCCAAGCAGATAAAACTGCACGCTCGGGACACTTAAGAGTTAGCGGTTGAAAGGCGTTTTCTTTGCTTCGTTTCTTTTTCGCCGTTGGAAAAAGAAATGAAGTCCCGCCACGGACAGTGGCTAAAAGTGCTAAAGAAATGAGCCAAAACGAAACACGCGAAAGCCTGAGCAGCAGAAGAACCTACGCAAGACCACGCTGTACAATCCCCGCCTTTTAATCAGCCGGAGCCTAACAAAAAAATGCTTCTTCCAGCGATCAAAGCAGCGCGCAACTTCGATGCATCGGCGCATTTGCCGTTTTACATCGCTGGGGAGCGAATCGGCTGGATCCGCCGCACGGACGTGTCTGCATTAAACCCATGGCCAGATGTATTCGAGATCAAAGAAACCTCGATCCACCTATCCGAAAACTTCGAAACGTTAGAAGCCCGAAGCGCCGCGTTAGGCGCGGTAATTGGCATGCTCGCCGCTGACGGCCGCATCCCGGGCTGGCGCAACGAAACATACGCGATCCGCAATACTTTCGACGCAGAACCCTTGGCATTCATAGAACGTGCGGCCTCGCGTTTCTTCGGCACAATGACATACGCGGTGCATCTAAACGGTATCGTGGAAGAACGGGGCCACGCGCCAAACCTCTGGATAGCGCGCCGCAGCGAGACCAAAGCGACCGACCCTGGCATGCTCGACAACGTGGTGGCGGGTGGTATTGGCTGGGGAATGGGGATTGAGGAAACGCTAGCAAAAGAGTGCTGGGAAGAAGCCGGCATGTCGGCGGACCTGGCTGCAAAAGCAATATCCGGACGTGTATTCCACGTGCTGCAATCGCTACCCGAAGGTACTCAGGCCGAACAAATCTACGTTTTCGACCTGACCCTGCCGGCGGACTTCGCGCCACACAACCAGGACGGCGAGGTTGGCGAACACAGCCTTGCGCGGATAGACGAAGTTGCGCGATGGATAGAAGAGGGCGCGCTTACTGTCGACGCCAGTCTCGCCACGCTCGATTGCCTGCTGCGCCGCCAATGGATAGACGAAGAAGCGTGCGAAGGCATGCAGGCGGTTTTTTCGCCGCCCGTGCTATGAAATATTTCAAAGGAGTATCGGTTCATGTCGACCGAACATAGTTTTATCTTGAAGTTGTCGTGTCCGGATCGTCCGGGGATCGTGCATGCGGTGTCCGGATTCCTGTTCGACCTTGGCAGCAACATCCTGGACTCGGCGCAATTCGGCGACAGCCACACCGGCGAGTTCTTCATGCGCGTGCATTTCCAGCAAGTCGGCGGCGACCCGGGGCTTGAAGCATTGCGTACGTCGTTCAGTCCGCTTGCCGATCAGTTCGGCATGAAATGGGAACTGCACGATGCATCGGTCAAACCGCGCGTCATGATCATGGTGTCGAAGATCGGGCATTGCCTGAACGATTTGCTGTTCCGGTATCGCACGGGACAACTCGCGATCGAAATTCCGGCGATTGTTTCGAATCATCGGGAGTTCTATCAACTCGCCGCAAGCTATGACGTCCCGTTTCATCATTTGCCGCTGATGGCGTCGACGCCCGAAGCCAAGGCTTCGCAGGAAGCGCGCGTGCTGGAAATCGTGGAACAGAACAAGATCGATCTGGTCGTGCTCGCCCGCTATATGCAGATACTGTCGCCTGAATTGTGCACCGCGCTCAATGGCCGGGCGATCAATATCCATCATTCGTTCCTGCCGAGTTTCAAGGGCGCGAAGCCTTATTACCAGGCGTTCGATCGCGGCGTGAAGTTGATCGGCGCGACTGCGCATTACGTGACAACGGATCTGGATGAAGGCCCGATTATCGAACAGGAAGTGGAGCGTGTGGACCACAGCATGGCGCCGGATCAGTTGACGGCGATCGGCCGTGACGTGGAATGCGTGACGCTCGCGCGCGCGGTGCGCTGGCACGTCGAGCACAGGATCGTCCTGAACGGCAGCAAGACGGTGGTGTTCAAATAAATCGAAAAGCTGGCGGAACTTGCATTCAAGCGCCGTCAGTTTCTCGAGTTAAACCATTGAGCTAAACCAGTCTCAGATAAACCAGTTCGCGCTTGATGTAAGCATAGAAAATCGGCGCAGCGATTACGCCCGGAAGGCCGAACGCGGCTTCCATGGCAAGCATTGCCAACAGCAGTTCCCACGCGCGCGCTTCAATCTGCCCGCCAATGATTCGCGCATTCAGGAAGTATTCGAGTTTGTGAATGACGATCAGAAACCCAAGCGAAGCCACTGCCGTTCCGAACGACACGGAAAGCGAGATAGCGACGATCAGCGCGTTGGAAATCAGATTCCCGATGACCGGCAACAATCCGACAATAAACGTCACCATCACCAGCGTTTTCGATAACGGCAGCCGCTCGTGAAACAGCGGCAATGCGACCAGCAAATATAAAGCGGTGAATGCGGCGTTAATGGCGGATATTTTCACCTGCGCGAAAACAATACGGCGAAACGCCTCCGAGAACCGCGTCACACGCGTGACGAGCGCTGTGGAAAGCGGCAGCCGATGCGTTGTGCGCGGCGTGCCCACGGCGATGATCGCGCCAATGATCATCCCGATCAGCACGTGTCCGAACCCGCGCGCCGCGTCCTTGCCGCCCTGCTGCAGCATGGCGGCGTGTTTCTGCATGAGGTCGGTCGCCTTGTCCTTCATCTGCTCGGAATCGACAGGAAGGTAGTTCGCAATCCAGTTTGGCACCTGCAGACGGGCGTGCGACGTGATCATCATGAGTTGATCGAGCAGTTTCTGGACGCTCGGGACATCGCGCTGAAAATGATCGATGGTTGCGACCGTCGCACCCGCCAGCCCGCCCACTATGACCACGGCCAGAATCACGACCGCGACCCAGCGGGCGCGTCCGCTCGTCATCGTTTTTTCGATGACCGGCGCAATGGTGTGCACGAGCTGGAACACGAGCATGCCGGCCAGCAGCGCGCCGAGCAGTTGCAGATGCAGCACCGCGAACATGCCGGCGAACGCGACAAGATAACTGCCGATTTCCACCGCGGACAGTTTCGGCATGCTCATGTCGCTCGTCAGCCGGACCGGCCGGACTGCGGGCCTGTTCTCGGCCGCTTCGTTGCGCTTTGCCATGAATCCTTCGGTCTCCTGCCGCGAACGGGTTACAGAGTGCTACGGCCCGATAACGGGCCGGCTCAAGGTTGCGGGTTGTGCTTGTTCGTCATGCAGCCGATCTCGGCCGTTGCAGCAAGGGCGCGAGATACCGGCCGGTAAAACTGGACTTCGATTTGGCAACCTGCTCGGGCGTCCCCTGCGCGATGATCTGGCCGCCGCCCGCGCCGCCTTCGGGACCCAGGTCGATCACCCAGTCGGCGGTTTTGATTACATCCAGATTATGCTCGATGATTACGACAGTATTACCCTGATCGCGCAGGCGGTGAATTACTTCGAGCAGCAGCGCGATATCGTGGAAATGCAATCCGGTCGTCGGTTCGTCGAGAATATAGAGAGTCCGACCCGTGTCACGCTTGCTCAGTTCCAGCGAAAGCTTCACGCGCTGGGCCTCGCCGCCTGAAAGCGTGGTCGCCGACTGGCCGAGGCGGATATAACCCAGACCGACGTCGAGCAAGGTTTTGAGCTTCCGCGCGACGATCGGGACCGGCTTGAAGAACTCGTACGCCGCTTCAACAGTCAGGTCGAGCACTTCGTGGATATTCTTGCCCTTGTACTGGACTTCGAGCGTCTCGCGGTTGTAGCGCTTGCCGTGGCAGACGTCGCAAGGCACGTACACATCGGGTAGAAAGTGCATCTCCACTTTCAGCACGCCGTCGCCCTGACAGGCCTCGCAGCGGCCGCCCTTCACGTTGAACGAGAACCGGCCGGGATCGTAACCCCGTTCCTTCGATGCCGGCACGCCCGCGAACAACTCACGGATCGGCGTGAAAAGACCGGTATAGGTCGCCGGATTCGAGCGCGGCGTGCGGCCAATCGGCGATTGATCGACGTTGATGACCTTGTCGAAATGCTCAAGCCCTTCAATGGCTTCGTAAGGCGCGGGCTCGGTCGCCGATCCGTACAGATGCTGCGAGACGGCGTGATACAGCGTGTCGTTGATAAGCGTGGACTTGCCCGAGCCCGATACGCCGGTCACGCACGTCAGCAAGCCAACTGGCAAGTCGAGCGAAACGTTTTTCAGGTTGTTGCCATATGCTTCGATGATCCGCAGCCGCCGTTCGTCGGGCGGCGTGCGGTCGGTCGAATAGCTGATGCTGCGTTTGCCCGACAAATACTGACCGGTCATTGAGTTCGGGTCGTTCTGGACATGCTTTGCCGTGCCTTGCGAGACAATCTCGCCGCCATGCACGCCCGCGCCCGGACCCATGTCGACCACATAATCGGCCATGCGGATCATGTCTTCGTCGTGCTCGACCACGATCACCGAATTGCCGATG
Organism: Caballeronia sordidicola; assembly: GCF_001544455.2. GTDB lineage: Bacteria > Pseudomonadota > Gammaproteobacteria > Burkholderiales > Burkholderiaceae > Caballeronia > Caballeronia sordidicola. The sequence goes on along the minus strand of NZ_FCOC02000002.1, from coordinate 98,337 downwards.
TCGCGCAGATGCTTGAGGGTATCGATCAGCCGGTCGTTATCCCGCTGATGCAAGCCGATGGACGGTTCATCCAGCACGTACATCACGCCGGTCAGGCCCGAGCCGATCTGCGACGCGAGCCGGATGCGCTGCGCTTCGCCGCCCGAAAGCGTCTCCGCGCTGCGTTCCAGCGACAAATAATCCAGCCCGACGTTATTCAGGAACGTCAGCCGCGCGACGATTTCCTTGATGACCCGATCCGCGATCTCGGCCTTCGAGCCTTCCAGCCGCAGCGTCTGGAAATAGCCGAGCGTATCGCGCAGCGGCCAGCCGCTCACTTCGTAAATGGCCCGCGCATGCTCGCCCGTGCCGAGCTTCACGTTGCGCGCTTCCGTGCGCAGCCGCGTGCCTTCGCACGCCGGACACGCTTGGTTGTTCTGATATTTCGATAATTCCTCGCGCACCGCCGCGGAATCCGTTTCCTTGTAGCGGCGCTCCAGACTCGGGATAATCCCTTCGAACGCATGCTCGCGAACAGTCGTGCGGCCACGCTCGTTGATGTACGAAAACGGAATCACCTGCTTGCCGGAACCGAACAGCAGGATCTTTCGGACCTTTTCGGGCAGGTCCTCGAACGCGGCATCGAGATCGAATTCGAAGAACGACGCCAGGCTTTGCAGCATCTGGAAATAGAACTGGTTGCGCCGGTCCCAGCCTTTTACCGCGCCCGCCGCCAGGGACAATGACGGATGCGCGACCACACGCTTCGGGTCGAAGAACGTGATCTGTCCAAGGCCGTCGCATTCCGGGCACGCGCCCATGGGGTTGTTGAACGAGAACAGGCGCGGCTCGAGTTCCTGCAGCGAGTACGAGCAGATCGGGCAGGCGAATTTCGAGCTATATAAATGCTCGCGCTCCGAATCCATTTCGAGCGCGATTGCTCGGCCATCGGCCAGGCGCAACGCGGTTTCGAACGATTCCGCCAGCCGCTGCTTCATGTCCGGCCGAACCTTCAAGCGGTCGATGACGACATCGATAGTATGTTTATCGTTCTTTTTCAGCTTCGGCAGCGACTCGATCTCGTAGATCTTCGCGACGCCTTCATTCGCCGTGCCGCCGCCCGAGCGCACGCGAAAGCGGATAAAACCCTGCGCCTGCATGGCTTCGAACAACTCGGTGTGCTCGCCCTTGCGATCCGCGACCACGGGCGCGAGGATCATCAGCTTGGTTTCCTCGGGCATGGCGAGCGCGGCGTCGACCATTTGCGACACGCTTTGGGCTTCCAGCGGAATGTGATGATCCGGACAGTGCGGCGTACCGACGCGGGCAAACAGCAACCGCAGGTAGTCGTGAATCTCGGTGACGGTGCCCACCGTGGAGCGCGGATTATGCGAAGTCGCCTTCTGTTCGATCGAAATTGCCGGCGACAAACCCTCGATCAGGTCCACGTCCGGCTTTTCCATCAACTGCAGGAACTGGCGAGCGTAGGCGGAGAGACTTTCCACGTAACGGCGCTGGCCTTCCGCGTAGAGCGTGTCAAAGGCGAGCGACGATTTCCCCGAACCTGACAAGCCCGTAATCACGATCAGCTTGTGACGCGGCAAGTCGAGATTGATGTTTTTGAGATTGTGGGTGCGAGCCCCACGAATACGAATTTCTTCCATGAATCCGGGCGGAAAGTAAGGGGGCTAAACCTGCTACTATAACGACTTTTCGAGAGCGCGTTGCCCGCGCTCATCGGCGTCAATCAAGCGTGCAGCGGGTCTGCGAAGGATGTTTTTCGACCTTCGCATGGGGTCGGGGCGCGGTCTCGAAGCACGTTGGAAGCTCTTTGGGAAGCACAAATTCCGCCTCGGCCGTCTGTCTCATATAGTGCCGTTCCCGGCAACCACAAGATGGCCGCACTCGTGCTCCGTGTTCGCGCGCATGGCCTGACGCGTATCCACATTACCTCGCCCCGATGTCCAATCCGTCTGCTACGTCCACACGTCTGAGCGCGCCAGAGTTGCGTGCGACCGTGTCGCTTGCCGCAATCTTCGCGCTGCGCATGCTCGGTCTCTTCATGATCATGCCGGTGTTTTCCATCTACGCGAAGACGATTCCCGGCGGCGACAACGTGCTGCTCGTGGGCATTGCGCTGGGCGCTTACGGCGTCACGCAATCGCTGCTTTATATTTTTTACGGCTGGGTCTCGGACAAGCTCGGGCGCAAACCGGTTATCGCGTTCGGACTGGTGATTTTTGCCATCGGCAGCTTCGTGGCGGCGGTCGGGCATTCCATGACGTGGATTATCGCCGGGCGTGTGATCCAGGGAATGGGCGCGGTTTCGTCGGCGGTGATTGCGTTTATCGCGGATCTGACGACTGAAGAAAACCGCACGAAAGCCATGGCAATGGTCGGCGCGAGCATCGGCGTTTCGTTCGCGGTGGCCATTGTGGGTGCGCCGATCGTGTTCCAGTGGGTCGGCATGAGCGGACTGTTCACGCTGATTGGATTTTTATCGATACTCGCCGTGGGCGTGGTGATCTGGGTCGTCCCCGACGCGCCCCGGCCGCCCGTTCACGTGAAAGCGCCGTTTGCGGAGGTGCTTCACAACGTCGAATTGCTGCGGCTGAACTTTGGCGTACTTGTCCTGCATGCCACGCAGACGGCCTTGTTCCTGGTTGTCCCGCGCATTCTGGAAGCGGGCGGTTTGCCTGTTGCGGCGCACTGGAAAGTCTATTTGCCGGTCATGGGACTTGCGTTCGTGCTGATGGTGCCGGCAATTATTGCTGCTGAAAAACGCGGCAGGACGAAGGCTGTCATGCTTGGCGCGATTTTCCTTATCCTGATTGGCCAGTTGTTATTGGGCGCGGCTCCTCATACTCTGTGGTCAGTGGCCGCAATCTTGTTTGTCTACTTTCTGGGCTTTAACGTGCTGGAGGCGTCGCAACCGTCGCTTGTCTCCAAACTGGCGCCAGGTACGAGGAAAGGCGCGGCAGCGGGGGTTTACAACACGACGCAGTCGATCGGTCTCGCAATCGGTGGCGTGATTGGCGGCTGGCTGTTGAAAGTAGATGGCCAGAGCGCCGTGTTTTTCGCGTGTTCCGCGCTGGTGCTGGCATGGCTGATCGTGGCAACGAACATGAAGCCGCCGCCGCAGAAGATCCGGCGCACGGCATGATGAATCGGGTTAGCGCGCTGCATTGAATTGAATCGTATTGAATTGAACTGAATTGAATTAACAGGAGAAATCATGGCATCCGTCAACAAGGTCATTCTGGTCGGAAATCTGGGCGCTGATCCGGAAACCCGCTATCTGCCGAGCGGCGACGCCGTGGCCAACGTCCGTCTCGCCACTACCGATCGTTTCAAGGACAAGACGTCCGGCGAAATGAAGGAAATGACGGAATGGCATCGCGTGACCTTTTTCGGCCGGCTGGCGGAAATCGTCAATGAATACCTGAAAAAGGGCTCGTCCATTTACGTGGAAGGCCGTATTCGTACGCGCAAATATACGGATCAGGCGGGCGTGGAAAAGTACGCAACCGAGATTGTGGCGGAACAGATGCAAATGCTGGGTGGACGCGGCGGCGCGGGCGGCGGCGGTGGCGGCGATGAAGGCGGCTACAGCAGCCGCGCTCCGGCCGAACGCAGCGGCGGCGGTGCGAGCCGTGGTGGTGCATCGGGCGGACGTCCTGCGGCAGGAGGCGGCGCAAGCCGTCCGAGCGCTCCGGCGGGCGGCGGTTTCGACGAAATGGACGACGACATTCCTTTCTGACCTAAAAATCGGCGCGGGACGGTGAAAGCTGGACCCGAAGTTTCTTGCTCATTCAGTCGTGAGCGCGAAACTTCGGGTCTTTTTTCGTTGTAGAGACCAAAACACAAAATCGAGCGTTGTCATTTCACCACGAACTGATTTGGCTTACGCAATCGTTTGCGTGCGTGATTTTCGAAAGAGTTGTTCGTTTTTATCGACGAAGGTCCGAAAGCTCATCACCAGATTGAATCCCGCGCGCTCCTGTAGACGGCGCTTTAGCCGCGTGCTGCAAAACATTCGCGATCTTTAGAACCAATGTATGGATGCGGTCTTCTTGGAATGACCTTCCACGTCTTCTCGGTATTAACAGCTCTTTCCTCAATGGAATCAGAGTAGTGGAAAGTTTCTAAACGAGCGCGAATAGGACGATTCGTATTGAGCGCCCGGTCGGTTGAAAACTACTCTGGGCATCGTTCAAGTACGGCATGGCCGTGCATTGGACAACTCCACGACGGCGCAGGCGAGCGCCGCACTGAGGGGAAATAAGTCAAATCTTATAAAGCGCCCGATCTCGTGAAGCCAACATTGAGAGTGTTCCTATGTTGAGCGGCTTGGCGCCCGTGTTCTTATGCGTAACGGCGTGTTGCCGAATCAATCGTTGCCGGATCGGCCCTGATTAACCGACGTGCAAACAATAAAATGAGAGGGCGCATTGAAACTGCGAATCGTTCTGGCAGACGATCACCCGTTCGTGTTGCTCGGCATCCGAGCGACATTCAGCACGGATGAAAACCTGGAAGTCGTAGGCGAGGCCGCAAGCGCGGCTGCCCTGCTGCGCTTGCTGGTTACCACGCCTTGCGACGTGCTGGTGACGGATTTCGCCATGCCCGAGCTGGGTTTGCAGGCCGAAGACGGACTTCGTCTGATCAAGCGGGTGCGGCGCGACTGGCCGGAGATCCGCATCGTCGTGCTGACCAGCATGAGCAATGTCGCGATTCTCCGTTCAATCCTGAGCGCCGGTGCAATGGGTCTGCTCAATAAGGTCGAGTCAATGGATGAGCTCGCGGCCGCGGTCAAGTTTGCGGGCGTCGGGCGCCGGTACTTGAGTTCATCGGTTGTCGACGCACTGGCCGTGGCCGGCGCGGAAAACGACCTGCTCGGCGAAGGTCCACGCCTGTCGCCTCGGGAAATCGAAGTCGTGCGCATGTTCGCAAGCGGCCTCTCGATCACCGAGATCGCGCGTTTCATGGAACGCGACGTGCGCACCATCAGCCGTCAAAAACGCGACGCCATGAGCAAGCTCGGAGTCCAGAACGATCCAGGACTGTTCGCGTTCGCGCGCGCTTACGGCCTCACATGATGAGAGTTCTGAACTTGAAAGGCTTTCAGAAGCATCTTATGTCGATGCCGGTGCAGATCAACGATCCTGCAGCGGGCCATGCAAATGCAGGCAAATTGCAACCCGCCGAGAGCGGACGCATCACCCGGGCGGACATCGGGTTTAACGAGGTTAGTAAATGATTGCGTTCACTCAACGAATCAGGTTGGCAGTTGCCGACGATCATCCACTGGTCGTCCTGGCCATCGAGCGATTGATCGCGAATGTGCAGAACATCGAGATTGTGTGCCGCGCGCAGGATTCCACGGGTCTGATTGCCGCGCTGGAAAAGCAGGAATGCGATGTCGTGATCATGGATTTCTACATGCCGGGCGGTACGCACGGCGACGGCATAGACCTGATCAAGTTCATTGTCGAAAATCATCCGAAGACTGCGATCGTCATTTTGTCCATGACAACGGACGCCGATCTTATTGCCCGGGCGCTCGATGCGGGCGCGAACGCCGTGGTCAGCAAGCAGGATCGTCTGGAACTGATCTACGTGGCGATCGTCACGGTGCTCGCGAACGAGGATTATCTCGGGCCGTCGGTGCGCGCGCTTTTGGCGGACGCGACTTCGGCGCATCGCGTGGACATGATCCGGCAAAAGCTCACGCGCCGTGAACTCGACGTAATCGGACGCTACGCACGCGGCGGAAATGTCACGGAAATTGCGCGCGAGCTCGGCCGCAGCGTCAAGACGATCAGCGCGCAAAAATGCGCGGCCATGCGCAAGCTCGAATTGAATACGGATGCCGAGCTATACCGGTTCGCGTTCGACAGCGGTCTGGTTCAGGTGCAACGGCCGGGGCCATAGCCGGAAACTGTACTGGACTACAAGATTCATGAGCCCAGGGGATACACGGGCCGTCACGTAGAGCGCGGAAACAATAAAAAGTGCATTCAAAAATCCGGATTATCCTGGCCGATGATCACGCGGCCGTAAGAAAGGGCATCGACATCTGGCTTCAACGCGATCCGCGTGCCGAGGTCGTGGCGACTGCCAGCGACACCGAATCCCTTGCCGACCGGATCGACAGGTTCCCGTGCGATATCGTGATCTCGGATATCGGCATGCGAGGCATCGATGGCGAGAGCAATGCCATCGCGTTCTTGCGGCGCTTTCTGAGGCAACCTGAGCGGCCGCGCCTGATCGTCGTCACCATGATTGCGCAACCTCAAATGCTAGCCGGTCTGCTTGACCTGGGGGCGGACGCGCTCGTGGACAAGCGTGACTGCATGGAATCCCTGAATCAGGCGATGGTTGCGGTAATCGGCGGAGATCGTTTTGTATCGATGCATGCTGATGCACTGCTGAAGTCTCATATCGAAAATAAACCCAGTCAGGCCGGCGTGCTGAGCGCTCGCGAATGGGAAGTGTTGCAGCTATATGCGGGTGGAATGTCATTAATTAGTATCGCTGATCGCCTTGAAAGAAGTATCAAGACAATCGGTACCCAAAGGCGCAACGCCATGCGCAAGCTCGGTCTCGAGACCGAGGTGCAATTGTTGAACTATCTGCGACAGATTGGACTGGCTTGACATAGTCATACTGCAACGCCCTTTCCAATAAACAGCATCAATAAATCGGACCTTCTGTTAGTCAGAAACGTTTAGGAACGCTCTGATTAATGGGATGCGTCTTTGCGCCCAAACTTGAACGCTTGCTCCCCCGATGCTTGCCGTCCCCGCGACTATCGCCACGCGGCTCGTATCGGCAATGGAGTTCAACCCAGGGAAGCGAAGACGATATGTTCAAGAAACTGCTGGGCGAGTGCCTAGGAACTTTTTCGCTCGTCTTTTTCGGTTGTGGCTGCACGGCGCTTGCCGGCGGATATTTCCGGACGGACGTTGGCCTCATTTGCCAGGCGGTGGCCTTTGGCCTTGCTGCAACCACGCTCGTGTATGTGCTGCGTCCCATTTCGAGCGCTCACTTCAATCCAGCCGTCACGGTTGGATTCGCCATTGCCAATCGCTTTCCCGTGCGTGACCTCATGCCGACTATCGCGGCGCAAGTCGGCGGCGCGATCGCGGGCGCGTGGCTTCTCTATGTTGTAGCCAGTGCGCGGCCCGGCGCGTCTCCCGGTCTCGTCGCGCTTGGCGTGAACGGTTACGGCGCCCATTCGCCCGCGCGCTATCAACTGCATGCAGCGTTGATTGTGGAAGTGCTGATGACCTTCGTGTTCGTGCTCGTGAACCTCGCCGTGACATCTGGCAAACGGATGCGAATTGGCGGCGCGGCGCTGATCGGGTTGTCGCTGACGTTGTGTTCGCTGCTCGCCATTCCTGTCACCAACGCATCCATCAATCCAGCGCGTTCAACCGGGCCAGCGCTTGTCATGGGCGGTTGGGCGCTGGACCAATTGTGGCTTTTCTGGGCTGCGCCCCTGGGCGGGGGCGTGCTCGCGGGCTTCGTTTTCCCCATGCTCCAACGCAATGCATCCGCCAGCAACAGCAAGATGCAAGGCACCAGCCGTATTGGCGGCGCGCTCGACAACCAGCCGCTATGACAAGCGCGCATCGACCATTGCCGTGCGCCATGCGTGCTTCGTGGATAGTCCGCGTGGTTCGCCTGATGGCGCTCCTCGTCCTGGTCATGACGGGAACCGTCGCATGGGCCGATCCCTTGCGCGCGGAGCACGCCAAACAATCGCTGGAGCACTATTCGACGCTTACCGTGGGTGTCCTCGCAAAGGGGACCGCGAAAACGGCGACGATCGCCAACGGAAAACCGGTTGGCGTCAGCGTGGATGTCCTGCGCGAGTTGGCGGGTCCGCACACGAGCCTCGATTCGCGGATCTATCCGGATATGGCGAGCCTGATCGACGCCGCATGCAACGGCGAAGTCGACATCGTTGTCGACGTGACGCGGGTGGACGACAGAAACTGGTGCCTGACGTTTACCGCTCCTTACCTGGCCAATAGCGAGGCGCGTTTTGCCGTGCCGCTCGGCCGCACCGCGTTACGCGACGACCTGAACTGGCGGCTGGCAAAGTTGGGTCCGGCGCGTATTGAAGAACTCCGGGCGCGATGGCCGCAAGATGCATCGCGACTTGGCGAGATATCTGACCAGGCTCCGGTTCTGAACCTGAGCGCCGACGAACGCGCCTATCTGCGCTCGCTGCCGCCTCTTGTGCTGGGCGTCGACAGCACGTGGGCGCCGTTTACTTACGCCGATTCCAATGGCCAGACGGGCGGAATTGCGCTGGCGTACACGGCATATTTGTCGAAGGCGCTCGATATCGATTTCGATCACCGCGTGTATCCGGATTGGGCCGCTGTGTCGAACGCGTTTGTGAGCGGACGGGTCGACGTGATCGCCACGACCAGCCGCGATACACCGCGGCTGGCTGGCGGCATAGTGACCGGGCCGGTCGAAAGCTATCCGCTCGTAATGGTCGCGCGCCAGGGGGAAGTGGCGCCCGCTAGCATTGGCGAGGCGTCGTCGCGGCGTGTTGTTGTGACAGCGCGGCTCGCCGCAAGCGGCCGGCTTGGCAATCTTCCGTCGAATACGGTGTTCAGCGTCGCGCCGAACCTGACGGCGGGGCTCGACCGCGTCGTGCGCGGCGAAGCGGATGTGTTCGTTGGCGATCTTGCCGCTGTGGATATCGCGCTCGCCGCGCGTTACGAAGATCAACTAAGGATCATCGGGCCGGCGGGCGAGTTCGAACATATCGGCTTCGCACTGCGTCCCGAATTCCGCCGGCTCGCGCCGCTTATTGAGCGCGCGCTGATAGCCATGCCCGCAGTCGACAAGCAAAAGATCCTGTCGGCACGCCAGGCCGCCTTCGATCCTTCGTCTAGCGGATGGAGTGTCAGCGCCATGCGTTTGCTGCCGGCGCTGATTGCCATCGCCGTGATCCTCGGCGTCACGTTGCGCGCGTTCGTCCTCCTTCAGCGCGAAATGGCGCGGCGCGTGGATACGGAGCAGCGCCTCGCGACGCAACTGAGCTTCCAGCAAACCATGATGGAGGTGGTGCCGTATCCGCTCGTCGCGAAGGATCTGGAGAACCGTTATATCGCGGTGAATCGCGCGTTCGAAGAAACGCTGGGCGTGCGGCGGGAGAACATTATTGGACGCACGACGCTCGAGGCTCAGGTCTGGGGCGTCGAAGACAGCAAGCGCCTGCACGATCTCATTGATCAGAGCCTCACGAACGGGCAGCGCGAACAGGTTGAAATCACCTTTCACGATCGTCGCGGGGCATTGCGTCACGGGCTTTTCTGGACCGGTGCATTCAAGGCGGCGAACGGCGCAATGGCCGGAGCGGTCGGCACGATGATCGACATCACCGATATCCGCGACGCCGAAATGCGCGCGCGTGAGAACGAGCTCCGGTTGCACGATGTCACGCGTTCGCTTCCGGCCGTCGTGTTTCAGCTACGGCGCGCGGTGGACGGCACGTATAGCTTTCCGTACGTCGGCGGCGATACACGTCATTTGTTTGGTCTCGATCTTTCGACGTTGAGCAACGACCAGGTCGCCGGGCTAAGCGTGATTCACGCTGAAGACAAGCCCGGCGTGCGGGACGCAATCGAGCGTTCCGCGCTGACGCTGGAGCCGGTCCACACGGAATTCCGCTCGATCGTGGACGAAGGTCGCCGCTGGATTCGCGCCGATCTCGTCGCCCATCGGGAGGCCGATGGCGCCGTGGTGTGGAACGGCTATTGGGTCGACGCAAGCATTGAGCGCGCGCGCGCCGACGAACTCGCTGCGGCGCGCGATGCGGCCGAAGCGGCGTCGCGCGCGAAAGACGATTTCCTCGCCATGATGAGCCACGAAATCCGCACGCCAATGAACGGCGTGCTCGGACTCGTGGAAGTGTTCGAGAACACACCGCTCAATCCGGACCAGTCGCAGATGCTTGGCATGATCCAGGATTCGGCGAGCGCGTTGCTGCAGATCCTTGACGATCTGCTTGACTATTCGAAGATCGAGGCAGGGCGTCTCGCTATCGAATCAATGCCGATCGACTTGCGCGAACTCGTCGACAACGCTGTCGGCCTGCTCGCCGGGCGCGCGCACGAAAAAGGCTTGCGCGTGCGCGTGGCGGTGGCGCCGGATGTGGCTGCGAGTTTGCGCGGCGACAGCGTGCGCTTGCGTCAGGTGTTGTTCAACCTGCTGAGCAACGCCATCAAGTTCACGATGAAAGGCGAGGTTACGCTATCGGTGAATCTGGTCGAAAGCACGTTCGGCGTGCAGACGGTGGAGTTGAGCGTTGAAGATACAGGCATCGGCATTGCGGCCGACGCGCAGGCGAGCCTTTTCGAGCCGTTCGTGCAGGCTGAAACTTCAACCACACGCCGCTTTGGCGGCACGGGGCTCGGTCTTACGATCTGCAACAAGCTTGTCGAACTGATGGGCGGGACACTCGAGCTGAAAAGCGAATTGGGTGTCGGCACGCGAATGACCGTGCGGCTCGCCATGCCCGTCGAAACGCAGAGCTATCAGATCGACGGATTGCGCGGCAAGCGCGGCATCATTGCCATCGACGATCCGCGCGTGGCGCGTGCACTCGTTGATTACGGGCAGGCGCTGGGCCTCGATCTCACCATCTATTCCCGCGACGACCCTGCACTACGTGATCCGTTAACCTTCAGTGGCATCGACCTGGTGTTTCTCAGCGACGCGCACGAGGAAGCGCTGCCGTTGAAAACGCGCGTGATCCACGTCACCGAGAAGCCCAAGCCAACGGGTTATCGAATTCTCGATGACGACATTCGCGTGAGCGTCAATCCGATTTCATGGCGAGGCCTGGGCGCGGCGTGCGTGGCTGCGTTGACCGGGCTGCCGCAGATCGTTTCGCGCGCAACGCGCGGTATGGATACCCACATAGAAGCGCCCGATCGCGAGCGCGCCATTCGCACAGGGCGGCTCGTGCTGGTAGCCGAGGATCATCCGGTGAACCAGGAGTTGATCCGTCATCAACTATCGCTGCTTGGATTTGCTTGCGACATTGTGCCGGATGGCGTTGAAGCGCTCGCGGCGCTGAAACATGGACATTATGGTTTCCTCATTACCGACTGCCATATGCCGAACATGACCGGCTACGAGCTGGCGCGGCGCGTGCGAGCGAGCGAACTGGGACTGTCGAAGAGATTGCCTATATTGGGAATCACCGCGAGCACGGCGCCCGAAGAACTCTCCATGTGCCGCGATGCCGGCATGGACGATTGCTTCGTCAAACCAACCCGTTTGGCTACGTTGCGCGACCATTTGAACCGGTGGCGCGTGATGGAAAACGCATCGTCTGCGGCTGACGCCGATGAAATCGTAAAGCCGGATCCGGACACGGCCTTACACGCGGCGCCCGCTGAAACCGATGAACTCGATCTTGGCTACATGACCCAACTGTGGGGCAGCGAGGCTACCGTGAAGGCGTTGCTCGATGCGTTTGTATCGTCGTTTCGAGACGATCTCCGCACGTTGCGGTCGCTGCTTGACAGCGGCGGTTCCGTGGCGCAATTGCGCGAATGGCATCATCGGGTGATCGGGGCGGCGAGCGTGTTGCAGTATCGTCCGTTGCAGTTGGCGCTCGATGTATTCCGGCGCGATCTTCTAGACAAACCCGCCGCGCGTCGAAACGAAGACGGCGCGTTGCTAATCGCGCGCTGCGAAATGCTGCTGGAAATCATAGAAGGACAGTGCGCAGCGATCGCGTGATCGCGTTTGCGTTTTCTGTTTATGTGACGCGCTTAGAACAGCGCGCCCACGGCCGTATCTTTCCTGAAATGAGCGATCGTGAAGTCCACGAACGATCGCGTTTTCGCCGACACATGCCGGCGTCCCGGATATACCAGCGACACTTCCTTGTCGGCGTTATTGACTGCGTAATCGGTCAGCAGGCGAAGCAGCGTACCGCTCTGGAGATCATCTGCGACGTGGCTTTCCGGGAGCGCGGTGATACCCATTCCGGAAAGCGCGGCCTGCCGCAGCATTTGCGAATTGTTGACCGTGTAATCCGGGTCGATGACGATATCTTCGCCTTCGCCCGCCGCGCTCGTGAACGACCAGGTGGCGCCGTGTATGTCCGCGGATGGCGACAGGAACACGTGCGCGGTGAGATCGGCGGGGCGTAGTGGCATGCCGTGTTTCGCGAGATAGTCTGGCGCGGCGACAATAACGGGCGTTACCTTGAACAACGGACGATTGATCAGTGTGCCGCTGTTGACCATGCGCGGCACGACAATGCCGACATCGAAACCTTCGTCCACCAGGTCGACAGGCCGGTGCAACACCGTGAGCCGCACTTTCACGTTGGGAAATGCCTCGCGATACTCGCAGAGCAGCGGCGTGAGCCCGAATAACGAAAACGACGCCGATGCCACGAGCTTCAACGTTCCGGACGGATCGAACGATGTTTGCGACACCGTTGATTCAATTGCCTCTACCTGTTCGATGACCGCGCGGCAGCCTTCCGCATAAGACGCGCCTGCTTCGGTAAGCGACACGCTGCGCGTGGTGCGGTTGAGCAGCCGCGTGTTGAGATGCACCTCGAGCAACGCCACATACCGCGTGATAACCGCATTCGAGAGATTGAGCGCAGCCGCAGCCCGGCCGAACGACCCGGTTTCAGCGACCTTCACGAAAACGCGCATGGCTTGCAGATGATTCATTGACTACCGAAGCTCACAAAGTCACCCCGATTGTGCTGCGCTCCAGGGCGGGAAAGACTTGCGCCGAGCGGTTTTCATGGTCCACCACTCGCGTGAGCGATGTTATTCGCATGAAGTTATCCAAGAAATAGGAATAAGCCGAAAGCGGTGGAAAGCATGGTTGTGTCGTGCGGTTGCTACTGTCGCAACGGTGCAACGTGCATAACTAATTAGGTATCCAGATGTTAAATCGAGATAGCGGAAAAGCCTGACGTGACAAGCGTTTGCACGATCGGAAATCTCATTTTTCGACTTATTTAAAAAGCCTTTTGTGTCTGCATCGATGGCCTGCTTAAAAGCCAGCGCCCTAAACTTTGTTCAGCCGAATCGCGGTGTCCGGGAAAGACCGGAGACGAGTCGCCTTGATGTCATGCAGGAAGGCGTCGCGTTATGCAACCAGTCGAGTCGTCAGACTCATTAAAAGGATCAACCATGAAAAAGACCCTGATCGTTGCGGCCGTAGCCGCTTCTTTTGCGACCGCCGCTAACGCGCAAAGCAGCGTCACGCTGTACGGCCTTATCGATGCTGGCTTCACCTATGTGAACAACGAGGTCACGACGCGCGCGGACAAGGGTAGTGCCCCAGCATTCCGCCTGTCGAGCGGCAACATCAACGGAAGCCGCTGGGGCTTGCGCGGCGCCGAAGACCTCGGTGGCGGCATGAAGGCGATCTTCACGTTGGAAAGCGGATTCAGCATGGGCGACGGTTCGTCGCTGCAAGGTGGTCGGGAGTTCGGCCGTCAGGCATACGCCGGTATCTCGACGGCTCAGTTCGGCACGGTAACCCTTGGTCGTCAGTACGACTCCGTGGTTGACTACCTTGGACCGATGACGGCTAACGGTAGCTGGGGCGGTACGTACTTCTCGCATCCGTTCGACAATGACAACACGAACAACTCGTTCCGCGTGAACAATGCGGTCAAGTACCAGAGCGCGAACTATTCGGGCCTGACGTTTGGCGGCCTCTATGGTTTCTCCAACGAAGCAGGCGGATTTGCTGACAACCGCGCCTACAGCGCCGGTATGCAATACGCGAACGGTCCGTTCAAGATTGCTGCTGCTTACTTGCAAATGCAGAACAGCTCCGGCAAGCTCGCCACAGCCAATACCACCAGCAACACCGCGGGCGCTGTAACCGAAAGCTTCCTTCCCAGCCAGACTCAACGTACATACGGCGTCGGCGCCAACTATGCTATCGGCCCGGTGACGTTGGGTGGTGCATGGACGCAAAGCCGCTTCCAGTTCGTGGGCGGAGACTCCACGGTTCGCTTCAACAACTATGAGTTGAATGCGCGCTATGCACTGACGCCGGCATTGGCAGTCGGTGCCGCCTACACGTACACGGACGTCAAGGGCTACCTCCCGACGGCGGATAACAACGACCACGCACGTTTCCATCAAGTCGGTCTGCAGACGGACTACGCGTTGTCCAAGCGTACCGACATCTATGCTGAAGGCGTGGTGCAACTCGCAAAGAATGGCGCAGCAGCCCAAGTGTTTGGTTCGAACGCGCCCGCAGCGCACGGCAACCAGGTTGTGGTTTCGACCGGTCTTCGTCACCGCTTCTAATGCTGTAACGCTGTAAGTTTTGTGCTTTAAGCAAAGGCGCCTTCGGGCGCCTTTTCTCGTTTTGGCACTTCAGGCTCTTTCGACGGCGCGCGTAGATAAGCCCGCAGCAAAAATGTTCTACTATGACCAATCGATGAGACAGACCACTCATCGGCTGATTGGGTCATTTACGAGAGAGCAAAAATGTTCACGAGATCCGGATCGTTGCCAATCAAACGCCTTGCAAGTCTGGCCTTTGCGTTTGTGTCGCTAGTGTCAACATCGGCGTTCGCCGATAGCGTCGCACTGCAGGCCAATCTGCAACCGTCGAGCGAAGTGCCGCCGCGCGTGAGCAAAGGGCACGGAGTCCTGAAAGCTACTTTCGACACCACCACCAGAACGCTGCAATGGAACGTGACCTACGCGGACTTGTCGGGCCCGGCGACCATGGCGCATTTCCACGGGCCCGCGCCGGTCGGGCAGAACGCGAAGGTGCAGATCGCCATCGATAAAAATGCGTTGCCAAGTCCAATCAACGGAGAGGCGACGCTCTCCGACGAACAAGCGATCGAGCTGATGGCCGGCAAGTACTACTTCAACATCCACACCGAGAAGAACCCGACAGGCGAGATCCGCGGCCAGGTCAGGCCCGCTGATTGACAAGGCGCGCGCCCGAAAAACCACCGGTTTATATAAAAACGAGGATCGTCCATGAGTTGGCAAAGCGCGCTGATGTGTTGGGTCTTGCGGCACAAGATGCGCCCTGCAACTGCAACGCCGGGTATCGATGTTGCCCGGGCACGCGCAATGACATCGAAACGTGCGTGGTCGCCAAAGGTCCCGCGCGGCTGGCATCTTGAAGAACGGTACGCCGATAACGACGCGCCGCTTCGTGGCGAATGGCTTTCGCCCGAAATGCGGCCGGGCATTACACCGGACATCACGATTCTCTATCTGCACGGCGGCGGATATTATTTTTGCTCGCCCGCGACGCATCGCAATCTCGTGTTTGCGTTTGCCCGGCGCTCCGGCGCACGCATCTTTTCGCTCGATTATCGGCTCGCCCCGGAGCATCCGTTTCCGGCTGCGCTCGATGACGCGTTGGCGGCATGCAGAAAACTCGTTGCCGATGGCGTGTCGCCGCAGTCGCTGGTCATTGCCGGCGACTCGGCGGGCGGCGGTCTCGCGCTCGCCGTGCTGCTCGCGTTGCGTGATGCCGGTGATCCGCTGCCGGCGGGCGCCGTGGTGTTCTCGCCGTGGACGGATCTGGCGGCAACGGGTGCATCGATCACGACCAACGATGACCGCGACGACATGTTCCACGGTCGCGCAATCGCGCCGGCGGGCAAGCTTTACACAGGAAGCGCCGATGTGCGCAACCCGTATGTATCGCCGTTATATGGACGCTTCGAGGGCTTGCCGCCGCTTTTCATTCAGGCAGGCGACACGGAAGTGCTGCTCGATGATTCCACGCGCGTGGCCGAGAAAGCGCGAGCGGCGGGCGTAAGCGTGGAATTGGAAGTCTTGCCGAACATGCCGCACGCGTTGCAGATGTTCGCGCCTTTTGTGCCGGAAGCGAATCGGGCGCTGGAGCGCGCCGCAAGGTTCGTCCGCAGGATCGCTGTCCGTCAGCTCGAAACGGCCTGATGCCTCACCGCCCGCCCGAAATATCGATGATCTGAAACGCGCGCTCCACCGCCAGTTGCCCATACTGGCGCTCGAGCCGCCGTACCGTGAAGTGCCCGTGCGCCATCTGCTGGAAGTGATCGATAAACACCGTGTTGACCATGGCTCCAAGCACGGCGCCGATTGCGGGAATCGACTTGGCTGCGACCTGCTCGCTGACCTGCACCGAGAAGCGCGACGCCACCGTCTGCAGGAACTTGAGCAATGCGGTCGAGCCGTGCCCGCTCAATCCCTTCGTCGCAATCTCGCTCGTCGCCTTCGATACCGACTGCGCCAGCGTCCCGCGCACGATGAAATAGCCGATATCGGCGTTGTCGTCGCTGGAACTGGGGCCGCCCATGCCGAGGACCATCAGGCACTGCAACTGGGTATCGATGAGATGAATGTCTTCGCCTTCGCTGCGCGCAATGTCGCAAATCGAACGGAACATCAACGTGGTCGTGACCGGCAATTCCACCGGCAATGCAAACAACCCGAATGCGCCGCCCGCCGCGCCAGTTGTCGCCACGGCAAGCTTGTGCATCAGGTTATGCGGCTTCTCGGGCGGCAATAAAACCCCTTCCACGGTGCTCTTGCTCAAGGTCCGCAGCGCCAGTTGCAGGCATTTCTTGAGCGCGGCCTGCGTGGCGTCATCGATTTTTTCCTGTGCGACGTTCGGCATGCGTGCCATCAGCTTTTCAATAGGCGAGCCGACCACGCTCGCGAGTTTCATAGTCAGAGACGGGCTTTCCAGCGCTTCCTTGGCGCGGCGCAAGGTCGCCAGGTCTTCCGGAGAAAGGGGCGAGGCGGAGATTGGCGTCGGTTCCATGATGTTTTCAAAAGGTCCAGGAAGGATTCAGGCTTTGATTTAGAACAATATCGCGTGCTATGATTCCCAGTCTGTTGACAAGTCAATCATTGCGGTATCAAAAATGGCCGTTCATACTGCCGCGCATCACTCCGCGGGACAAGTGCTCCCTTTCCGAGAATCGCTCATGGCGATGCTCGGAATCTGCTTCGTGACCATGCTGGTCGCGCTCGATCAAACCGTGGTCGGCACGGCGTTGCCGACTATCGTGGCCGAACTCAAGGGCTTCGATCTGTACGCGTGGGTCGCGACCTCCTACTTGCTGACATCGGTTATCACCGTGCCTATCTTCGGGCGGCTCGGCGATTATTACGGACGCAAGCCGTTCGTGATTGCATCCATTGTTGTTTTCACCGCGGCTTCCGCGCTCTGCGGCATGGCCAACAACATGCTGTTTCTCGTGCTCGCGCGCGGCCTGCAAGGCATTGGCGGCGGCATGCTGGTCGGAACCGCGTTCGCCTGCATTGCCGATCTGTTTCCCGATTCCGTCGTGCGCCTTCGATGGCAAGTCATGATGAGCTCGGCATTCGGCATTGCGAACGCTGTCGGGCCGTCACTGGGCGGAGTGTTGACCCAATACTACGGCTGGCGCTCCGTTTTCTACGTCAACTTGCCCGTTGGCCTGATATCCGTGTTTTTCGTCTGGCGCTTCCTGCCGCACCTTCGGCACATCAAGCATGAAGGCAAGATGCGACTTGACTGGCAAGGCGCGGGCCTGATCGCGATTGTGCTTGGATCGCTGCAATTGTTTGTCGAAATGTTGCCGAAGCACGGCGTTTCAGCAGGAACGCTGGCGCTGCTGGTGGTGAGTGTTGCGGGTGGCTACGCGCTCTGGAAGTGGGAACGGCGCTGCGAGTACGCCATTCTTCCCATCGATATGTTCCGCAACAAGAGCCTTTCCGCGCTGTTCACGCTGGCGATTCTTGGCGGTTTCACCATGTTTTCGTTGTTGTTCTACGCGCCGCTGCTGTTTCAGGGCGGGTTCGGCATGTCGCCGAAAGACGCCGGGCTGATCATCACGCCGCTGGTGGTGTTTATTACCATCGGCAGTATTTTGAACGGGCGGATCGTGACGCGTGTGAAGAATCCCAACGCCATGCTTTACGTGGGCTTCGCGTTGCTCGCGATCTCGTGTCTTGGCGTGGTGATTGCAACGCACGCCATGCCACGTCCGCTCCTGATGGCATTCATGGTGCTCGGTGGCATGGGTCTTGGTTTCGTGATGCCGAACCTGACCGTGTTCGCGCAATTGACGGCGGGGCGCGAACACCTGGGCATTGCGACGGCGTTGCTGCAGTCGCTGCGCATGATTGGCGGGATGGTCGGCACGGCGCTGACCGGCACGCTGATCACGCATCTTTACGCGAGCGGCGTGCAGCTTGCACTCGATAAAGACAACGCCAGCCACTGGTTCGGCGATCTCAGCGATCCGCAAATTCTCATCAACCACGAGGCGCAAACCACGTTGTTATCCCAACTCGTGGCGGCTGGTCACAACGGCGTTGCGCTGCTGGAGTCGGCGCGTGAATCTTTGGTTGCGGCGATCCACATTGGTATTGCGGTGGCGGCGGTGGTTGCGGTCGTGGCCGTGTGGCAATCGCGGCGTGTGCCGCCGTTGCGGCTGAAGGGCGCGAAGGTGGAACCGGCCGTCATGGCCGAATGAAGTCATTGCCGGACGCACGGCATTCACGCGAAGCAGGGAATCAATCAGCATGGACGAAACGGAACGCATCGCGGTCATTCAGCAATTTGGACGCACTTATCGTGTGTTCATGCAGGCGTTCGAGTCGCAAGTCGGCCAGCCGATGCCACGCTGGCGCATCCTGCTCGCGCTGCATGAACACTCGGGCGAGTTGTCGCAGAAAAAACTGGTCGAGCGGCTGCGCGTCGATCCGGGCGCGCTCACGCGGCAACTGAAGACGCTTGAGGCACTCGGATGGATTGCACGCAGCGTGGATCAGCGCGACAACCGCATTTCCAACGTGATCCTGACCGATGAAGGCCGCGCGGTCGTGAACGCCGGTCTGCCGCGCCGCAATGCGTTTCTGCATGAAACGCTTTCAACGCTGCCCGACGAAGCCATCACCGCGCTTTCGGGCGCGCTGCGTGTGCTCGAGCAGCGCATCATCGAGGTTGCGTCGAGTGCAAGTTCTGAAACCGCCACCCTCGACGACAACGCTTAAAACGCTGTTTCGACCACTTCCTTCACGCGATATTTCGCATCGACGATCAGGATCTGACGCCATTTGTCGAAGGTGAGACACGGGTGCGAGATATCGAACGCGATCATGTCGCCGACCTTGATGTCATCGCCCGGCTTGATCCGCAAGTACGCGTGCTGGTCCATCATGCCGAAGATTTCCCAGCCTTCGCCGGGCGTCACGTCGCGCGGCAGTTGCGTGCCGGGACGGAAATGGCGGGCGGGTTCGGGCATGCCGGCGTCGAAGGCCGCATCGCGTTTTCCCAAACCGATGATCACGCGATCCGGCTCCGGAATCGACTGCACGTAAGCCCACAATTGCAGCGCCGGTTTCAGCCCTTCGCCCATCCTTTTCGCGATCGGATTGCGCGCGAAAATCTCGTTCTGCGCTTTTTTGTAGATGCCGACATCGTGCGTCAGATAACAGCCCGGACGCAGGATCACTTCTATGGCGTCGCTGTTCGCTTTCGCGAATTCGTCGGCTACCACGTCGTACCAGGCGGACCCCGCGCCTGACAAGATCGCTGGCTTACGCTCAATCCTGCCCTGCGCGACGAGCGAGCGCGTCACGTCCACGGCGTGCTGCAGAAAAGCGCGCACCTTCGATTCGTCCTGCAGCACGCCTTCATACAGTTCCACGCCGGTGAGCTTCACGGTATCCGGCCAGCGCGCGATGGCGGCAAGCACCTCGTCGCGCTGCGCGTCGTCGCGAATGCCGGTTCTGCCGCCTTCCACGCCAAGTTCCAGCAACACGTTGATCTGCTTGTTCACATCGCTGAAAAACGCGCCGAGCTGATCCACGTTGTCCGCCGAATCCACGAGGCAATGAAACTCGAAATTCGGGTCGGTGAGCAGTTCCGCGATCATGCCCATGTTGCGTTTGCCGACGAGCTGATTGGCCATCAACACGCGCTGCACGCCGCCGCGATACGCCCCGCGAACCTGATGCGCGGTCGCGAGCGTGATGCCCCACGCGCCGGCTTCGAGCTGGCGGCGAAACAATTGCGGCGCCATGGTCGTCTTGCCGTGCGGCGCGAGTTTGATGCCGTATTCGGCCACAAATGCCTGCATCCACTTCAGGTTGTGCTCCATGTTGTCCGCGTACAGCACGGCGGCGGGCAGGCTCACGTCTTCATCGAGCAGATTCCAGTCGAGGCGCGCGGCGTCGGCCAGGTGGACGCTGACTCCCGGAACCATGCCGAGACCCTTGCCGAAAGGATCGATTGTCGCTGTCTGATAGTTTGTAACTTTCATGTGCTGCTACTCCATCGTTCGTTTGTATGTCGCCACGTGGTTCTTTTAAGCCGATACATGCATATTCGAGATTGACTCGCTCATGGTACAGAAAGTACGATGCCTGATAAATTGTTATTTAGTACCACGCTCCGCAAGCCTACGCAAAAGGAGTTTCATGAACGTGTCGTCCGAACCGCCAGCATTCGATATCGTCGCCCGGATTGCCGAGCGCGCGCCCGAGTTGCGCGTGGCGGAGCGCAAGGTCGCCGCGCTCATTCTCGACGATCTGACCGGCGCCTCGCGCGCGAGCATTGGAGCGCTCGCAAAGAAAGCGGCGGTCAGCATCGCGACCGTGACGCGCTTTGCAAAGGCGGTTGGCTGCGAGGACGTGCGGGAACTGAAGCTGCGTCTGGCGCAAGCGGCGGCGGTCGGCCAGCGTTTTCTGCGCGGCGCGCATGAAGATAGCGACACGGACGCACTGCCCGATTCCCTCGCTTCCCGCATTTTCGACGATATCCACACCACGCTCGCGCACAATCGCGGCGCGTTGCAGGCGGCGCCCATTGGCGCGGCCGCCGACGCGTTGGCCGACGCGCAAATGATCTACGTCTTCGGCATGGGCGGCGGATCGACCGCGCTCGCCGATGAAATGCGGTTCCGGCTGGTGCGGCTGGGCCGGCCCGTGGCGTCGTATCAGGATGGTCTGCTGCAGCGGATGGTTGCCGCGACGCTGTCGAAGGAGCATGTGGTCGTGGCGTTGTCGGTGACGGGAAACACGCCCGAGATGGTCGACAGTTGCCGCATCGCGCGCGAATACGGCGCGCGCGTGATCGCGCTGACCGCGCCGGTTTCGCCGCTTGCGCAACTGGCCGACTGGCTTATCCCGATCATCGCGAACGAAACGGACTTCATCTACAAGCCATCAACGTCGCGATACGCAATGCTGATGGCGCTCGACCTGCTCGTCACCGAACTTGCCGTGAAGCAGGGCGACACCAGCCGCGAGCTTTTGCGGCGCATGAAACACGCGCTCGACGCGTATCGCGGCGGCAGCGACGAACGCCAGCCTTTGGGAGACTGAAATGGCATTGGATCAACAACACGCCGATACCCTGATCAAGGGCGCACGGGTTATCGATGGAACGGGAGCGCCCGCTGTTCAGCTCGACGTGGCGGTGAAGGACGGGAAGATCGCGGCCATCGGCGCGCTCGATGAGTGGACCGCAGAGAACGTGGTCGAGGCGGACGGGCGCGTGCTGGCGCCGGGTTTTATCGATGTCCACACGCACGACGATACTCACGTGATCCGCTCGCCGCAGATGCTGCCGAAGATCTCGCAAGGCGTGACCACGGTGATTGTCGGCAATTGCGGCATCAGCGCGTCGCCCGTGACGCTGAAGGGCGATCCACCCGATCCGATGAATCTGCTCGGCGCGCAAGGCGACTTTCAGTATCCGACATTCGCCGCGTACATCGATGCTGTAAATGAAGCGCGTCCGGCCGTGAACGTGGGCGCGTTGATCGGGCACACGGCGCTGCGCAACAACCATATGGACCGGCTGGATCGCGGGGCGTCGGCGGAAGAAATCAGTGGCATGCGCGCGCAACTCGAAGAGGCGTTGGCGCATGGCGCGCTCGGGCTGAGCAGCGGCCTTGCGTACGGATCGGCGTTCAATGCGCCGCCTGAAGAAGTGATGGCGCTCGCCGAGCCGCTGGCGAACGCCGGTGCGCTGTACACCACGCATATGCGCACGGAATTCGACGCGATTCTCGACGCGATGGACGAGGCGTATCGCGTGGGAAAACATGCGCGCGTTCCAGTCGTGATCTCGCATTTGAAGTGCGCGGGGCCGTCAAACTGGGGGCGCAGCACGGAGGTCCTGAAATCGCTCGACAAGGTGCGCGACGGACAGCCGGTGGGATGCGATTGTTACCCGTACAACAGGAGTTCATCGACGCTGGATGTGAAGCAAATTACCGGCGATATCGACATCACCATTACGTGGTCCACGCCGCATCCCGAGATGGCGGGCAAGCTGGTTTCCGAAGCCGCCGCGGAGTGGCAAGTCACGCAGCAGGAGGCGGGCAAGCGCCTGCAGCCGGCCGGCGCGGTGTATCACAACATGTCGGAGGACGACGTGCGGCGGATCCTGTCGCATCCGGCGACCATGGTCGGCTCGGATGGCTTGCCAAACGATCCGTTGCCACATCCGCGTTTGTGGGGCGCGTTTCCGCGCGTGCTTGGGCATTACGCGCGCGACACGTCGCTCGTGCCGCTGGAGGAGGCGGTGCGCAAGATGACGGGGTTATCGGCGCGGCGGTTTGGACTGAATGGGCGTGGTCTCGTGAAGGTGGGATATCACGCGGACCTCGTTCTTTTCGATGCCGACAAGGTTCGCGATACCGCGACGTTCGCGGAGCCGCGCCAGACGGCGGACGGTATCGATGCAGTTTGGGTGAATGGCGTGCTGTCGTATCTGGATGGCGCGGTGACGGGACAACGGGCGGGACATTTCGTGGCGCGTGGCGAGGATTCCAAACTCGACGCGTCCGGGCATTTTTAACTTCGAGGATTTTGACAATGAAACGATATGGCGTGGAAGGCGGTAAAGGACAAGGCGGCGCGGTCATGCCGTTCGCGCGTGCTGTTGAAGCGGATGGCTGGTTGTTTGTTTCAGGCCAGACGCCGATGGAAAACGGCGAAGTGATCGAAGGCGGAATCGTCGCCCAGTCGCACAAGGCGATTCAGAACGTGTTTGCGATTCTGAAGGAAGCCGGATATGGCGCGGAGCATGTGGTGCGATGCGGTGTCTGGCTCGACGACCCACGCGACTTTGCATCGTTCAACAAGGTATTCAGGGAGTATTTTGGCGAACATCCGCCGGCGCGCGCTTGCGTGGTTTCGTCGATGGTGATCGATTGCAAGGTCGAAGTGGATTGCGTGGCTTACAAGAAAGCCTGAGGGTTTTATCCGCGCTGGTGAACGGTTGTGTGGTTCCCCAGCGCGAAAAGCTTACTGCCGCGCCAGCCGCGCGTTATCCGGCAGCGGCAGATTGAAATTGGTGCGGAACGGGTTGATATCCAGTCCCCCGCGCCGTGTGTATCGCGCATAGACGGCGAGGCGTTCCGGCTTGCATTCGCGCATGATGTCCATGAAGATTTGCTCGACGCAAAGTTCATGAAAACCAGTGTGTTCACGGTACGAAATAATGTACCGGAGCAAACCAGCGTGATCGATCGGCGCGCCGACATAACGAATCTGCACGCTGCCCCAGTCCGGTTGACCGGTTACAGGACAATTCGATTTCAGCAGATTGGAAAAGACCGTTTCATCGACCGGCGATTCACCAACTGCCGCGCTCAATAATGAAGGATCGGGCGTATAAATGTCCGCGTCCAGATCGAGCCGATCCAGCGACAAACCTTCGAACTCTTCCATTTTCAGCTTCACGCCAAACTCATAAGGCGCGACAAGCTGAACCGAAACATTCGCGCCGCAAAGCGCTGAAACGTCCTTGCGAATCAAGGCACGAACTTCATCGATGGAATCAAAAGCCGTCTGCGAGAAAGATCCCAGATACAGCTTGAACGACTTCGACTCAACAATATTCGGTGAATCCGCTGGCACGATAAACGTCGCCACCGCGATCTGCGGCTTGCCCTTGCGATTGAGCCACGAAAGCTCGTAGCCGTTCCAGATGTCCGTGCCGAAAAACGGCGACTGCGCCGCGAGCCCGATTGCCGCGCGGCCCGACGCCCGGTCGATGGGAAAAAGCAGCGTCGGATCGTAGTGTGCGCGGTACTGGACCGGCTTACCAAGGGAAGATTGTTCTGGTGTCATGATGCGTTCGATATGCCATTCGGTACATGCCCGGTCGCCGTCACGACGCGGGCCGATTCGATATGGCCAATTTGGTCGTCGAAGAAAAAGTCGGGTTCGAACTCGGCCAGGAACGGGCCTTTGTTCAATCCACCGAGAAACATCGCTTCGTCGATTTCGATGTTCCAGGCCATCAGTGTACGGATCGCGCGCTCGTGCGCGGGCGCGGATCGCGCGGTGACGAGCGCTGTGCGGATGCGCATCCGCGTTGCTTCGTGGCTGAGGTTTTGCAGCTTGTGAAGCGCTTCGAGCAACGGCTTCAACGGCCCATTAGCCAAAGCCAGATCTTTCTTGCCGACTTCGTGTTCCACGAAAGCCGGCAATCCTTGCGCCTGGAAGACCTGCTCGGCTTCGTCCGAAAACAGGACTGCGTCGCCGTCGAACGCGATACGGATTTCGTCAGGATACCGGCTCGCGGCCAGCGGCGCTCGCGGAACCACGGTCGCGGCGGGAAATCCAGCGGCAATGGCGTCGCGGACATCGACCGGATTCGCCGATAAAAACAGCGACGCGCGAAACGGTTCCAGGTATCGGAAGGGCGACTCGCCGCGCGTGAACACGCCGCGTTCGATTGCAAGGCCGTGTTCCTTGCATGAACTGAACGCGCGCAAGCCGCTGATGGGATCGCTGCGTGACAGGATCACGACTTCCACGCGCCGTTCGCCGTCCACGTTGAGCGCGAGCAATTTCTCGATCAGCGAAAACGCGACGCCCGGTTTGGCCGGAACGTTCAGCCGCGAGCGCTGCAGCGCTTCGTATTCCCGCAGGTCGCCTGCTTCGTAGACCTTGTTTTCCTCTTCGAAATCGAACAACGCCCGCGACGAAATCGCGACCACGAGCTTGTCGTCGAGCGTGAACGCCATGCGCGCGTCAGGCGAGGAACAGTTTGTAGACGGGGTTTGCGCCTTCGTCCCACCACTGATAGCCCAGGGAGGCGAGGAATTGCCCGAACGCAGCGTTATCCGACTGCGGCACCTGGATGCCGACCAGGATAGAACTCGTGTCCGCGCCCTGATTCCGGTAATGGAAGAGGCTGATATTCCAGTTGGGCGCCATCGATGAAAGGAATTTCATCAGCGCGCCCGGACGCTCGGGAAATTCGAAGCGCAGCAGACGTTCGTCGTGGGCGAGCGGCGAGTGGCCGCCGACCATATAGCGGATATGCTGCTTCGAGAGTTCGTCGTGGCTGAGATCGACTGTATCGAACCCGTGTTCGATAAACGCATTGGCCATCTGCACGGCTTCGCTTCGCGCCTTGATCTGCACGCCGACGAAGATATGGGCCGCGTTCGAATCTGCGATCCGGTAGTTGAACTCGGTCACGCTGCGCGTGCCGACCAGTTCGCAGAAACGCCGGAAACTGCCGCGCTCCTCAGGAATGGTCACGGCGAACACCGCTTCGCGCGCTTCGCCGACTTCCGCCCGTTCCGCGACAAACCGCATGCGGTCGAAATTCATGTTCGCGCCCGACGTGATGGCAATCAGCGTCTTCGCTTCCAGCGCTTCGCGCTCGGCGTAGAGCTTTGCGCCCGCAACCGCCAGCGCACCCGATGGTTCCAGCACGCTGCGCGTGTCCTGGAAAACGTCCTTGATGGCGGCGCAGAGCGCGTCGGTGTCGACGGTGACGACTTCGTCGAGCAGTTCCCGGCAGATCCGGAACGTCTCTTCGCCGACGAGTTTTACTGCGGTGCCGTCGGCGAACAGGCCGACTTCGGCCAGCGTGAGGCGAACTCCAGCGGCGATGGATTGTTTCATCGCGCATGAGTCGACCGACTGGACGCCGATCACGCGGATTTCCGGGCGCACCGCTTTCACGTACGCCGCGACACCCGCTGCGAGTCCGCCGCCGCCGATGGGGACGAAGATTGCGTGGATCGGGCCTTGATGCTGGCGCAGGATTTCCATGGCGACGGTGCCTTGGCCGGCGATGACGTCGGGGTCATCGAACGGATGGACGAAAGTCAGGCCGCGTTCTTCCTGGAGCTTGACGGCGTGGCCGTAGGCGTCGCTATACGATTCGCCGTGCTGGACAATTTCGACGGTTGGGCCGCCGAAGGCGCGCATGGCGTCGATTTTCACTTGCGGCGTGGTGACCGGTACGACGATTACCGCCTTGCAGCCCAGGCGCGTGGCTGAGTACGCTACGCCTTGGGCGTGGTTTCCGGCCGAGGCGGTGATTACGCCGCGCGCGAGGATATCGGCGGGGAGGTGCACCATCTTGTTGTACGCGCCGCGGATCTTGAACGAGAACACGGGCTGGTTGTCTTCGCGTTTCAGGTAGACCGAATTGCGCAGGCGCGCGGACAGATTGCGGGCGGGTTCGAGTTCGCTCTCGCGGGCGACGTCGTAGACGCGGGCGGTCAGGACTTTTTTCAGGTAGTCAGGGGGAGACATTCTTGAGCCGTTTTGCGCGCGGCTTTGCGCGCCGAGGTTTTGCGGAAAGGGTAATCATAGCCGATGGGGTTTTTGCTGGCGCTTTTGGGGGAACGGCGTGGGGTCCTTCTGCCTAGGCCTTCGCGCGTTCCCTGTTCGTTGATATTTTTAGCACTGTTAGCCACTGTCCGTGGCGGGACTTCATTTCTTTTTCCAACGGCGAAAAAGAAACGAAGCAAAGAAAACGCCTTCCAACCGCTAACTCTTAAGGAGACCAAGCGTGCACGGACATCTGCTTGGGACTTCAAAAGAACGCTCAGCGAATAACCCCGCACAGTTGAAACCCCCCTCTTCGTTCACGGATACCCACACGCTTCGCCACCAGTGTGAGTAGCCGTCAACAGGAAAGCGCGCCGCGCTTCGCGCGACGGGGTGTTTGGCCGAACTGGTTCCGTGGGTTATGTGCTTGCCCGAGGGCGCTGGTGGCGAAGCGTGTGGATGTAGGGATACGGAGGGGGAGGGTTTCAGGTGGTGGTGGTTATGGCGTCGAGGGTTCTTTTGAAGTCCCAAGCAGATATCACTGCACGCTCGGTCTCCTTAAGAATTCGCGGTTGGAAGGCGTTTTCTTTGCTTCGTTTCTTTTTCGCCGTTGGAAAAAGAAATGAAGTCCCGCCACGGACAGTGGCTAACAGTGCTAAAAAGGACCAACGAACAGGGAACGCGCGAAGGCCTAGGCAGCAGGACCCCGCCCGCCCCCCAATCCCCAACCAAAAACGCCCGCCCCAAAACCTTTTCACCCCAAAACCGAGTGCAAACGACAACCCTCCCGATGGGTTAGAATCCGTGTTTTCGATACAGGATCGGAAGATGCAACGGCGCTGCCGGATCGGCCTCTCACCGCATGTTCCCCGCAACGCTCAACCCGAGCGCAGCGCGCTGTGCCGCACCACCCGCGCGGCTGCGCAATTAAACGCGCGATCGTGGCGCTGATTCCAGTACCTTCGAAGGCTGTGCATCGCTCGTGACCCGCTACCGGCGAACACCTTCACTAAAAAAGTTTCACTCGAAAAACTGCGCTTCCCCGCGCAATGCCGGCTATTTCGCTGCTTCTGCTTCCAACAGCACGGGCGCCGGCCCACCGAACTGTCGAATATGAACGCACCCCAAGCCTTCGATCCGAACGGCGCTGCGCATGCCGTGGCCCTGGATACCGAGCCGCGCCTGCGCGAAATTCCCTATAACTACACATCGTTCTCCGATCGCGAAATCGTGATCCGCCTGCTCGGCGAAGAAGCCTGGGCCGCGCTCGCCCATCTGCGCAGCGAGCGCCGCACGGGCCGCTCAGCACGCATGCTCTACGAAGTGCTCGGCGACATCTGGGTCGTGCGCCGCAATCCCTATCTGCAGGACGATCTGCTCGACAACCCGAAACGCCGTGCATTACTGATTGAAGCCCTGAATCACCGGCTGGGCGATATCGAAAAACGCCGCAAAGCCGATCTTTCAGAGCATCAGGACGACGCCGGCCGCGACCGCGCCACGCGCGTGGAATTGCTGATCAGCGCCGCGTGCCGGGCAGTGGAAGACTTCAAGACGGAATTCGAGCAGACCTACGATCTGCGCAAGAAGGCATCGAAGGTATTCGGCAAGGTCACCGAGAAAGACAACATCAAGTTCGACGGCCTGTCGCGCGTTTCGCACGTAACCGATGCCACCGACTGGCGCGTCGAATATCCGTTCGTCGTGCTCACGCCCGACACGGAAGCCGAAATCGCCGGCCTGATCAAGGCGTGCTTCGAGCTCGGACTGACCGTGATTCCGCGCGGAGGCGGCACGGGCTACACCGGCGGCGCCATTCCCCTCACGCCGTTTGCCGCCGTCATCAATACTGAAAAGCTGGAGCAACTCGGTCCCGTCGAAATGACGGACCTGCCAGGCGTCGACGGCAAGGTCGCGACCATTTTCTCGGGCGCGGGCGTCGTGACACGGCGTGTAACGGAGGCGGCCGAACAGGCTGGTTTCGTGTTTGCCGTCGACCCGACTTCGCTGGATGCATCGTGCGTGGGCGGCAATGTCGCGATGAACGCCGGCGGCAAAAAAGCCGTGCTGTGGGGCACGGCGCTGGATAACCTCGCCTGGTGGCGGATGGTCGATCCGGAAGGCAACTGGCTCGAAATCACCCGGCTGGATCACAACCTCGGCAAGATTCACGACATTCCCGTGGCGCGTTTCCGGCTCGACTGGTTCGACGGAACCCGCGCGCCGGGCGAAAAACTGCTGCGCACGGAATCGCTGGATATTTCCGGCGCGAAGTTCCGTAAGGAAGGCCTCGGCAAGGACGTGACGGACAAGTTCCTGTCGGGTTTGCCGGGCGTGCAGAAGGAAGGCTGCGACGGCCTGATCACATCGGCGCGATGGATCCTGCACAAGATGCCCGCCCATACGCGCACCGTCTGCCTCGAGTTTTTCGGCCAGGCGCGCGATGCAATTCCGAGCATCGTGGAGATCAAGGATTATTTGTTCGAGACGTCGAAGCAGGGCGGCGCGATCCTCGCCGGCCTCGAGCATCTAGACGAACGCTATTTGCGCGCAGTCGGTTACGCGACCAAGAGCAAGCGCAACGCGTTTCCAAAGATGGTGCTGATTGGCGACATTGTCGGGAACGATCCCGATGCGGTCGCCCAGGCCACGTCCGAAGTCGTGCGCATGGCAAACGGCAAGAGCGGCGAAGGGTTTGTGGCAGTGAACGCCGAGGCGCGCAAGCGTTTCTGGCTGGATCGCTCGCGCACGGCGGCCATCGCCAAGCATACGAACGCGTTCAAGATCAACGAAGACGTCGTGATCCCGCTCAACCGCATGGGCGAATACACGGACGGGATCGAGCGCATCAACATCGAGCTGTCGATCAAGAACAAGCTGCAACTCGTCGATGCGCTCGAAACGTTTTTCAAGGCAGGCAAGCTGCCGCTCGGCAAGAGCGACGACGCCAACGAAATTCCGAGCGCCGAGTTGCTCGAAGACCGCGTGCAGCAAGCGCTCGATCTGCTCAAGCGCGTGCGCGAACGCTGGACGTTCGTCGGCGAAAAGCTGGATATGCCGTTGCGCGAAGCGCAGCATTATCTGGTTCAATTCGGCTATGAAAGTCTTGCCGAGAAATTCGCGGATCGCGTGGATTCGCAGCAAGGCGTTCGCGTATTCGATGTCGCGCAGGACCGCACCATCCGCATTTCCTGGAAGCAGGAACTTCGCGCGGAATTGCGCCATATCTTCAATGGCGGGGAGTTCAAGCCGATCCTCGAAGAAGCGCAGAACATCCACAAGACGGTGCTGCGCGGCCGCGTGTTTGTTGCGCTCCACATGCACGCGGGCGATGGCAACGTGCACACGAACATCCCCGTCAACTCCGATAACTACGAAATGCTGCAGGACGCGCACGTCGCGGTCGCACGCATCATGAAGCTCGCGCGCGACCTGGATGGCGTGATTTCGGGCGAACACGGCATCGGCATCACGAAGCTGGAATTCCTGACCGAAGACGAAATCGGCGAATTCCGCGCGTATAAACAGCGCGTCGATCCGAATGGCCGTTTCAACGCGGGCAAGCTGCTCGCGGGCGCGGATCTGCGCAACGCCTACACGCCGAGTTTCGGGCTGATGGGCTATGAATCGCTGATCATGCAGCAATCGGATATTGGCGCAATCGCCGATTCCATCAAGGATTGCCTGCGCTGCGGCAAATGCAAGCCGGTCTGCGCCACGCACGTGCCGCGCGCCAATCTGCTTTACAGCCCGCGCAACAAGATTCTGGCTACCTCCCTGCTGGTCGAGGCGTTCCTGTATGAAGAGCAGACGCGCCGGGGTGTATCCATCAAGCATTGGGACGAATTCAACGACGTCGCCGATCACTGCACGGTCTGCCACAAATGCGTGACGCCGTGCCCGGTGAAGATCGATTTCGGCGATGTCACCATGAACATGCGCAACCTCCTGCGCAAGATGGGCAAGAAGAAGTTCAATCCGGGCAACGCGGCGGGGATGTTCTTCCTCAACGCCACGAACCCGCAGACCATCAACCTCGCGCGCACGGCAATGATGGGCGTGGGCTACAAGGCACAGCGCCTGGGCAACGACGTGCTCAAGAAGTTCACGAAGAAGCAGACGGCCAAACCGCCCGCAACGGTCGGCAAGCCGGCGGTGACGCAGCAGGTCATCCACTTCATGAACAAGAAGATGCCGGGCAATTTGCCGAAGAAGACGGCGCGCGCGCTGCTTGATATCGAGGACAACAAGATCGTCCCGATCATCCGCAATCCAAAAACGACCACGTCCGATACGGAAGCCGTGTTCTATTTCCCGGGTTGCGGATCGGAGCGTTTGTTCTCGCAAGTCGGCCTCGCGACGCAGGCCATGTTGTGGGAAGCAGGCGTGCAAACGGTGTTGCCGCCCGGATACCTGTGCTGCGGTTATCCGCAACGCGGCTCGGGACAATTCGACAAGGCCGAGAAGATCGTCACCGACAACCGCGTGCTGTTTCATCGCGTGGCCAATACGCTGAATTATCTCGATATCAAGACCGTGGTGGTGTCGTGCGGAACGTGCTACGACCAGCTTGCAGGTTACGAATTCGAGAAGATCTTCCCGGGATGCCGGATCATCGATATCCACGAATTTTTGCTTGAGAAGAACATCAAGCTGGAAGGCGTGAGCGGCACGCGCTACATGTATCACGACCCGTGCCATTCGCCGATCAAGACCATGGATCCAGTCAAGCTGGTGAACGACATCATGGGTTCGGCGCACGATGGCTACAAGATCGAAAAGAACGACCGGTGCTGCGGCGAATCGGGCACGCTCGCGGTGACGCGTCCGGACGTTTCCACGCAGGTGCGCTTTCGCAAGGAAGAGGAAATCCGCAAGGGCGCGGCGAAGCTGCGCGACATTCCGCTCGTGGCCGAAGCGGGCGCAAATGGCATCAATCTGGCCAACGCGTCGGCAGGATCGGCGGGCGCCGCGCCGGGTTCGGTGCTAAAAGCAGGAGACGGCGCGTTATCCACCGGAACCGACGTCAAGATTCTCACGAGCTGTCCGTCGTGCCTGCAGGGGTTGTCGCGGTACAACGAGGACGCGAATATCGAGGCGGATTACATCGTCGTGGAAATCGCCCGCAAGGTGCTCGGCGCGAGCTGGATGGAAGATTACGTCGCGCGTGCCAACGATGGCGGGATCGAGCGCGTGCTGGTGTAATAGCGAACCAGGGTTTGTTTCGCTAGAGGAATACGATGGACTGTGTCTTTTGTCGTGAAGACGGCGGCGAAGTCTTGTGGTCGGACGACGCATTGCGCGTGGTCCTCGCCGACGAGCCCGACTGGCCGGGCTTTTGCCGCGTGATCTGGACGGCGCACGTAGCCGAGATGTCCGACCTCGATCACACCGAGCGGGCGAAGCTGATGTCGGCGGTCAACGGCGTCGAGCGGGCGATCCGGCGCGTGATTTCACCCGCAAAGGTGAATCTGGCGAGCCTGGGCAACCAGGTTCCTCACGTCCACTGGCACGTCATTCCCCGCCATTCCAACGATTCCCGGTTCCCGTTGCCCATCTGGGCGCCGCGCCAGCGCACGGTCTCGTACGCGCTGTTATCGAATCGCCGTGCTCAGGCCACGTTGCTGCGAGACGCTGTGCGCAGCGAAATGGCGGCGGCTTTCGGGCCATAGCCCAAGACTTTCAAATAAAGGCTCAGCATGAGCGGACTTACCAAACAAACGCCGATTCCAACCGGCATCGTCGTGCATTCCAGGACGCGCGCGCTTGAGTTGCAATACGCGAACGATCAGACGTATCGTGTGCCGTTTGAGCTATTGCGCGTATATTCGCCGTCGGCCGAAGTCCAGGGGCACGGTCCCGGACAGGAAACCCTGCAGACCGGCAAGCGCGATGTATCGATTATTTCGGTCGATCCCGTGGGCCACTACGCGTTGCAACTCACTTTCTCCGATGGCCACAACACCGGCATCTACTCGTGGGACATCCTGTACGACCTCGCGGTGCGTCAGGACGCGTTGTGGGCGGAGTATCTGGGCAAACTGGAAGCGGCGGGCGTCGACCGCGACACGCCAATGCCGCAAAAAGCGTCCGGCGGACACTGCCACTGACCGATTTTTATACTGCAGCGGCGATTTGCCGCAGCGCATGGCTGCAAGCTTTGAAGAGCGCAGCCACTACGAATTAAGGCGAGGACAAACGCGATGAGCAAGACCCACTTCGGTTTTGAAACGGTCGACGAACAAGAAAAAGCGAAAAAGGTAGCGGGCGTTTTCCATTCCGTCGCAAGCAACTACGACCTGATGAACGACCTGATGTCGGGCGGTTTGCATCGCGCGTGGAAACTGTTCACGATTGGTCAGGCGAAGGTGCGCCCGGGTTACAAGGTCCTCGATCTGGCAGGCGGGACGGGCGACCTGGCGAAAGCCTTCGCCAAGCAGGCGGGCGAAAAAGGCGAGGTCTGGCATACGGATATCAACGAGTCGATGCTTCGCGTTGGCCGTGATCGCCTGCTCGACAAGGGCGTAATCACGCCCACCTTGATCTGCGATGCAGAGAAGATCCCGTTCCCGGACAATTATTTCGATGTTATTACAGTTGCCTTTGGACTTCGTAATATGACGCACAAAGATGGTGCGTTAGCGGAAATGTACCGGGTTGTGAAACCAGGGGGCAAAGTGATGGTTCTGGAGTTTTCCAAGGTGTGGGACCCACTAAAAAGAGCCTATGATCTGTATAGTTTCAAGATCTTGCCGTGGCTTGGCGACAAGATAGCCAAAGATGCGGATAGCTATCGTTACCTCGCGGAGTCGATCCGAATGCATCCGGACCAGGAAACTTTAAAAACAATGATGGAACGCGCGGGCCTGGATCAAGTCGAATATTACAATTTGTCAGGTGGCGTGGTAGCGTTACACGTCGGGACCAAATTTTAGTGTTCCACTTTTTAAAAGGATTCGAAATGTCCGATTCGCGCTTACCCCAAACTCGGGGTTTCCTGAAGTCGTTATTCAGGAAAGCCGGGGTCGTTGCGCTGGCTGGCGTAATCATGGCCGGCGCCTTGGTAACAGAAGACGCTGAGGCGCGCCGCATGGGCGGCGGCCGCAGCTTTGGCCGTCAATCCAGCACGGCGACGCAACAACATCAAGCCACGCCGCCGTCGCAGTCCATGCAGCAAGGGCAGGCCGCGAATGCCCAGCGCGCCGCGCCGCCGGCCGCGGCGCCAGCCGCTGGCGCAGCGCAACCTGCGCGTAATCGCTGGATGGGACCGATCGCTGGCCTTGCAGCAGGTCTGGGTATCGCGGCGCTGCTGTCGCATTTCGGCCTGGGCGGCGCGTTCGCCGGCGCCATGGCGAACATGATCATGATTGCGCTGATCGTCCTGGCTGCCGTGATGATCTTCCGCTTCATCATGAACCGCAGGAAGGGTGCAACGCCGGCTTTCGCCAGCGCCGGTGCGGGGTCGCCGTTTGGCGGCACAGCTCGCACGAGTCTGAACCAACCGGAGCCGAGCTATGTTCCGCCGTCGGCGCCCGGCGGTTACGGTCCGTCGAGTGCCCAGAGCTACGCGAGCCCTGTAGACTCAGCAGCGCCGCAAGTCGCCGTGCCATCCGGTTTCGATACCGACGCATTCCTGCGCAACGCGAAGGTGTATTTCGTGCGGTTGCAGGACGCATGGGATCGCGGCAATTCGACTGACATCCGCGAATTCACCACGCCGGAAATGTTCGCTGAAGTGAAGCTCGATATCGATGCACGCGGTACGCAGCCAAACCGCACCGACGTCGTGCAACTCAACGCCGATCTTCTTGGCGTGGAAGATCGCGGTACGGAAAGCCTCGCAAGCGTGCGTTTCCATGGTCTGATTCGCGAAACGGAAGGTGCTGCGGCCGAGCCGTTCGTCGAGATCTGGAATCTGTCGAAGCAGAAGTATGGCAACGAAGGCTGGCTGCTGGCCGGGATTCAGCAAGTTAGCTGACACGTCGGCCAGGCACGGGAAGCCGGGCGTCGAGGCTTGCCCGCTAGACCGGATGGCCAACGTTGCGTTTCGCGTGACTGCGGCCAAACGATAACGCCAGTTGCAAAGGTAGAATAGAAACCCGCACGAGTGACCGCTTGTGCGGGTTTTTTCATCTCAGAGCCGATGACGCACGCAGACGAATTCGCCCAACCCGCAGTCCCCTCTGCCCCCCAGGCCGCAGCCAGAACCGCATCGAAGGCGTTCGCGGCCGCTGCAAATCATGTGCTCGCGCGCGAATCGTGGGCTCGCGAGCGTCTTTCTCCCTACGCGGGCAAGACCGCGTGTTTCGTTCTTTCGCCATTCTCGCTGTATCTAATGGTCCAGCCAGACGGGCTGATCGGCGCCATCGACGAAAACCAGACTTCGTTCGACGTCACGCTCGCCGTTCCGCCCGACGCTATTCCTGCGTTCATGCAGGGCGGCCAGGCGGCGGTGATGAAACACGTGCGCATTGAAGGCGATGCTGAGTTCGCTACAACAATTGCGAAGCTCGCCGAGCATTTGCGATGGGACCCGGAAGAAGACCTGGCGCGCGTGATTGGCGACGGACCCGCGCACCGCATCGGTTCCACCGTGCGTCTGGCCGGCGAACAAGCGCGCCGCTCGGGACGCAATCTGCTTGAATCGGTAGCGGAATACCTGCTCGACGAACAACCTCAACTCGTGCGCCGCAGCGCCCTCGACACATTCAACGCCGAACTGTCGACAGCCCGGGACGCGCTTGCGCGCGTCGAAAAACGCATCGAGCGACTCGAACAAAAAGCCGAAGCCCGAGGCGCATCTGCGCCCGGCGCCGCCGCCTCGGCGCGCGGCACGAGCAAGTAATGGGCTGAACCATGCGCTTTCTGCGTTTTCTCAAGATTTTTTTCACGGTAGTGCGATTCGGGCTCGATGAACTGGTGCTGAGCGGTATCCAGGATCGGCGCGTTCGTTTGCTGATGCGTCTCACCACGTTCGGACGCAAGTTCGATGTTGCGCGCGGTGTGCGGTTGCGTCTTGCACTGGAAAGCCTTGGGCCGATTTTCGTGAAGTTCGGTCAGGTTTTGTCGACGCGCCGCGATCTTCTGCCCGTCGATATAGCGAACGAGCTTGCGAAACTGCAGGATCAAGTGCCGCCGTTCGATTCGGACGTTGCCATAGCGATTGTGGAGAAGTCGCTGGGCGCGCCTATCGGCGTGCTCTTCGACGACTTCGAGCGCGTGCCGGTGGCGAGCGCGTCCATTGCGCAAGTGCACTTCGCGAAGATCAAGACGGGCGCGCATGCGGGCAAACCGGTCGCGGTAAAGGTGTTGCGTCCGAACATGCTGCCGGTGATCGACTCGGATCTCGCCCTGTTGCGCGACATTGCTTACTGGACCGAGCGTTTGTGGGCAGACGGCAAGCGCCTGAAGCCGCGGGAAGTCGTGGCCGAGTTCGACAAATATCTCCATGACGAACTCGACCTGATGCGCGAAGCCGCGAACGGCAGCCAGTTGCGGCGCAATTTCGCGGGTCTCGACCTGCTGATGGTGCCCGAGATGTACTGGGACTATTCGGCTCCCACCGTGCTCGTCATGGAGCGAATGGTCGGCGTGCCGATCAGTCAGGTGGAAGTGCTCCGGGCGGCCGGCGTCGATATCCCCAAGCTGGCGCAGGAAGGCGTCGAGATTTTCTTTACGCAGGTATTCCGCGACGGTTTTTTTCACGCCGACATGCATCCGGGAAACATCCAGGTGAGTCTGGCGGAAGAAACGTTCGGGCGGTATATCGCGCTGGATTTCGGCATTGTGGGCGCGCTTTCCGACTTCGATAAAAACTATCTCGCGCAGAACTTTCTGGCGTTTTTCAAGCGCGACTATCATCGCGTCGCCACGCTTCATCTGGAATCGGGCTGGGTGCCGCCGACCACGCGCGTCGAGGAACTCGAGAGCGCCATTCGCGCCGTGTGCGAGCCGTACTTCGACCGCGCGCTGAAGGATATTTCGCTCGGACAGGTGCTGATGCGGCTTTTTTCCACGTCGCGCCGCTTCAACGTCGAGATCCAGCCGCAGCTTGTCTTGTTGCAGAAAACCATGCTGAACGTGGAGGGTCTTGGCCGTTCGCTCGATCCCGAACTCGATTTGTGGAAGACCGCCAAGCCGTACCTTGAACGCTGGATGAACGAGCAGGTCGGCTGGCGCGGCTGGTATGAACGGCTGAAGCTGGAAGCTCCGCAATGGAGCAAGACGATGCCCCAATTGCCGCGGCTCATCCATCAGGTGCTGGCAAGTCAGCATGATTCACCGCGCGGCGGCAACGACGAACTCATGCGCATGATCCTGCTTGAGCAGAAGCGGACCAACCGGTTATTGCAGGCGCTGCTGATTTTCGGCCTGGCGGTGGGCGCTGGCGCTGTGATTGCCGAGTTTTGGCAGGTGTTTGCTTACGGAGGAGGATAGAGCGTGGTCGATGACCCCAAACCAGCCTCACCCACGATTGCGGCCGAGTTCGCTACGCGCGACGCCAACTCGCCCGAGTTCTGGGACGAACGTTTCGACCGGTCGTTCATGCCCTGGGATCAGGCTGGCGTGCCCGAGGCGTTTCAGACATTTGCGCTCGAACAGCCGGTTACTTTACGGAGCGTTCTGATTCCTGGTTGCGGCAGCGCGTACGAAGCACTTTGGCTTGCGCAGGAGAAATGGCAGGTCAAGGCCATCGATTTTTCTCCGAGCGCTGTGAGCGCGGCTCGCCTGCAACTGGGTGAGCAACATGCGGACGTCGTCGAACAGGCTGACTTCTTCGCGTATCAACCGCCTTTTGCGCCTGACTGGATCTACGAGCGCGCGTTTCTTTGCGCCTTGCCGCGTGAGCGATGGCCGGATTACGCCACGCGCATGGCTGCGCTGCTGCGCCCCGGCGCGTTGCTCGCCGGCTTCTATTTCCTTGGCGCGACAGCCAAGGGGCCGCCGTTCGGTATCGAAAGAAACGCGCTCGATGCGTTGCTCGTGCCGCATTTCGAACTGGTTGAAGAGCACGATGTCACCGGCTCGATCAGCGTCTTTGCCGGACGCGAACGCTGGCTGACGTGGCGCCGCCGATCAGAGGTTTGAGGCGGCCGGTCTTTAAAACAGTCGATGCCGCCACAAAATAAGTCCTCGATGCGGCATGTGCGAATTATTCACGCATGTCCCGTTTCAACAATCGAAAACCTGCGCCGACCTGTTGCACAGGGTTGCAAGGCCGCTCGCGCGGGGCCGAATTTAAGGGGCCGCCGATCGTTTGCGGCTATAATTCAAGGCTTTGCAAGCGCCGAAACGTTAATCGTAGGAAGAGAGTGCCATGCCGATCTACGCGTACCGCTGCGAGTCATGCGGCTTTCAAAAAGACGCGCTCCAGAAAATGAGCGATGCGCCGCTCACCACCTGCCCACAGTGCGGGAAGGAAACTTTCGTTAAGCAGGTTACCGCCGCGGGCTTTCAACTGAAGGGTTCGGGCTGGTACGTGACGGATTTTCGCGGCGGCAATAATGGGGCTGCTGCCGCGAAGAAAGACGACGGCGCGAAAGCAGAAACAAAGAGCGAGAGTGCATCGGATCCAGGCGCTTCGAGCAAGGAATCGTCAAAAGGCGATTCGTCCACGGCAAGTGCGCCCGTAACGGATAGCTCGAAGAGCAGCGCGGCGTCCGCACCGGCATCGGCCAAACCGGTCGCTCCTGCATCTAATTGACGCTCGCTGAGTGACGCTCTCCAAGGCCCCGAAACAGAGAGCCAAGTCTGAAACGGAAACGAAGCCTGACCTGCGCTAGCTTTTACCGCGCTCAACCGCTCGATCTGTCCGATCGCACGCACGCAGATGTCCGCCCGGAATCAAGCTGTACGTCGGGCGACGAACCAGCCAAACCGTGGATACAAGCGGTGCGGCCTTCCGGCTGTGTAAATGACGACCAAAAAGACAACGTTGAAATCCGTGTTCGCAACCGGCTTGCTGGTGCTGGTGCCGCTCGCTATCACCATGTGGGTGATCGGGCTCGTGATCGGCACGATGGACCAGACGCTGCTGCTCCTGCCGGAATCCTGGCAGCCTGAGCGCGTGTTCGGCTTCCATTTGCCAGGCCTGGGCGCGGTGCTGACGCTCGCATTCATTTTCGTCGTGGGCTTGCTCACGCAGAACTTCGTCGGCCAGAAACTGGTCGAGTGGTGGAATGTGATCGTGCGTCACATTCCCGTGGTCGGACCGCTGTATACCAGCGTGAAACAAGTGTCGGACACGTTGCTCTCAAGCAGCGGCAACGCGTTCCGCAAGGCACTGCTGATCCGTTATCCTCATTCGGGGTCGTACACCATCGGATTCCTGACGGGCGTTCCCGGTGGCGACGTAGTCAATCACCTGACCGAAGATCATGTGAGCGTCTACGTGCCGACCACGCCGAATCCCACCTCGGGTTTTTTCCTGATGGTGCCGAGAAGCGAAGTCATCGAGCTCGACATGTCTGTCG
Organism: Caballeronia sordidicola; assembly: GCF_001544455.2. GTDB lineage: Bacteria > Pseudomonadota > Gammaproteobacteria > Burkholderiales > Burkholderiaceae > Caballeronia > Caballeronia sordidicola. The sequence goes on along the minus strand of NZ_FCOC02000002.1, from coordinate 59,303 downwards.
ACGCTGCGTTGAAGTACATCGTGTCAATGGGAGTAGTCGCGCCGTCCATGCCGCAAGCGCAGGCCGCGCCGCGCCGTCCCGTCGACCCGCCGCTGTAATGCCGGCGTGCTGCAAACACTGTTTCCCACGTGTTCGCGCGCGCCGTTGATCAATGAATAACGAAAGACACAACATCATGTCGATGAGATCTGAATACTGCGGTCTGGTGACCGAAGCCCTCCTGGGCCAAAGCGTTTCGCTGTGCGGCTGGGTACATCGCCGGCGCGATCACGGCGGCGTCATTTTTATCGATCTGCGCGATCGCGAGGGCCTCGTTCAAGTCGTGTGCGATCCGGATCGTGCGGACATGTTCAAGGTCGCCGAGGGCGTGCGCAACGAGTTTTGCGTGCAGGTGAAGGGCGTCGTGCGCAGCCGTCCCGAAGGCACGGCGAACGCCGGCCTGACGAGCGGCAAGATCGAAGTGCTGTGCCACGAGCTGACCGTGCTGAACGCGTCGGTCACGCCGCCGTTCCAGCTCGACGACGACAACCTTTCCGAAACCACGCGCTTGACGCACCGTGTGCTCGACCTGCGCCGTCCGCAAATGCAGCAGAACCTGCGCTTGCGGTATCGCGTAGCTATTGAAGTGCGCAAGTACCTGGATGAGCAGGGTTTTATCGACATCGAAACGCCGATGCTGACCAAGAGCACGCCTGAAGGCGCGCGCGATTATCTGGTGCCGTCGCGTACGAATCCGGGTCAGTTTTTCGCGTTGCCGCAGTCGCCGCAACTGTTCAAGCAGTTGCTGATGGTCGCGAACTTCGATCGGTATTACCAGATCGTGAAGTGTTTCCGCGACGAAGACCTGCGCGCCGATCGCCAGCCGGAATTCACGCAGATCGATTGTGAAACATCGTTCCTGAGCGAGCAGGAAATTCGCGATCTGTTCGAAGCGATGATTCGCCATGTGTTCAAGAAGACCATCGACGTTTCGCTCGATGAGAAATTCCCGGTCATGCTGTATTCGGAAGCCATGCGCCGCTTTGGTTCGGACAAGCCGGACCTGCGCGTGAAGCTGGAATTCTCCGACCTGACCGACGCTGTTCGCGATGTCGACTTCAAGGTGTTCAGCACGCCGGCCAATTCCAAGGATGGTCGCGTGGCGGCATTGCGCGTGCCGAAGGGCGCGGATCTGTCGCGTGGGGATATTGACGGGTACACAGAATTCGTGCGTATTTACGGCGCGAAGGGTCTGGCGTGGATCAAGGTCAACGACGTGACGAAGGGCCGCGACGGCCTGCAAAGCCCAATCGTGAAGAATCTGCACGACGCAGCGATTGCCGCTGTGATGGAGCGCACCGGCGCGCAAGACGGCGACATCATTTTCTTCGCGGCAGACCGCGCGAAGGTCGTGAACGACAGCCTGGGCGCGCTGCGCCTGAAGATCGGCCATTCGGAATTCGGCCGCGCGAACGGACTGTTCGAGTCGGGCTGGAAGCCGTTGTGGGTGATCGACTTCCCGATGTTCGAATTCGACGAAGAAGACAACCGCTACGTGGCCGCGCATCATCCGTTCACGAGCCCGAAGGACGAGCATCTGGAATATCTGGAAACCGATCCGGGCCGCTGTCTCGCGAAAGCGTACGACATGGTTCTGAACGGTTGGGAAATCGGCGGTGGATCGGTGCGGATTTATCAGGAAGAAGTGCAGAGCAAGGTGTTCCGCGCGCTGAAGATCAATGCCGAGGAAGCGCGCATCAAGTTCGGCTTCCTGCTCGACGCGCTGCAGTACGGTGCGCCGCCGCATGGTGGTATTGCGTTCGGTCTGGATCGTATCGTCACCATGATGGCGGGTGCGGATTCGATCCGTGACGTGATCGCGTTCCCGAAGACGCAGCGCGCCACCGACTTGCTGACGCAAGCGCCGAGCGAAGTGGACGAACGGCAGTTGAAGGAACTGCACATTCGCCTGCGTCAGCCGGAGCCGAAGGTGCAGTAAGCAGTCGTTCTGCTGCACCATCCGAAACGGAAAAGGCGCTCGATGCGCCTTTTTCGTTTTTTGGGTTACATTCTTCGGCCAGCTTCCACGAATGGCCGCACCGTTTCCAAAATGCCCAAGCCGCCGAAAATTCCCGAATCCGTTCTCGTTGTCATCCACACGCCCGAAATGGACGTACTCATCATCGAGCGCGCCGATCGGCCGGGGTTCTGGCAGTCCGTGACGGGCTCCAAAGATCACATCGACGAACCCTTCGCCCTGACCGCAGCCCGCGAAGTGGCCGAGGAAACAGGGATCGTGATTGGAAGCCTCGGCGTGCCGGAGCGATCGCTGATCGACTGGCACCATCAGATTGAATACGACATTTATCCGGAATGGCGGCATCGCTATGCAGAAGGCGTTGTGCGCAACGTCGAGCACCAGTTCAGCCTGCTCGTGCCGCACGGCGTGGAAGTGACGCTCGCGCCGCGCGAACACACCGCGTTTCTCTGGCTGCCGTTTCGCGAGGCCGCCGCGAAATGTTTCTCGTCATCGAATCGTGAGGCAATCCTGCAATTGCCCGAGCGGTTGGCGGAGCACAGCCGGTGATGGGTTTCGGCGGGCCGTCGCGCCGCTTTGCCCGGCTCAAGCAGGCGCTGTTTCGCGGCCGCCGCCCGGGAAGGTTGTGCTTCACCATCAATAACACGGTCAAATTGCTGAAGTCGGGCGACGCATTTTTCCCGGACCTGATCGGGCGCATCAATGCCGCGAAGCACGAGGTTTCGCTCGAAACCTATATTTTCTGCGACGATGCCGCCGGCCGCGCCGTCTCCGCCGCCTTGATGAACGCCGGGCGGCGCGGCGTGCATGTGCGCGTGATCACCGATGGCATAGGCACGGCGAAGCTGCCGCTTTTCGATGAATGGCCGGAAGCGAACGTCGAGCACCGCATCTACAACCCGCATTTGTTCGGGCCGCTGGGGTTCTCGCGGACACACCGGAAGCTGGTAGTGATCGATCGAGAGATCGCGTTTTGCGGCGGCATCAACATAGTGGACGACTACCATCAGAATGGCGTTCCCATCGAATTCGCGCGATGGGATTTCGCTCTGGAGACGCGAGGGCCGGTGGTATCGGACGTGCGTGAAGCGTTCGATCTTCAATGGCAGCGGATTCGCCTCGGCGTCAAGCCGCGCAGCGCCAGCCCAAAGGATCAGGGCGCGGCGGCAAGCGCCTCGTCCAGAAGCAGCCGGCGCGCGTTGCGAGCGCGTTTGCGCGCGCGGCGCGGCATGATCCACGCGGTGGACCGGCCATGCGTGGCCTTCGTTGCGCGCGATAACCTGCTGAACCGGAGGGCGATAGAAAAGGCCTATCTGGCGGCCATTTCGCACGCGGAAAACGAGGTGATGCTGGCGAATCCGTACTTCATGCCGGGCCGCAAGCTGCGTCGCGCGCTGGTTCGCGCCGCGCAGCGCGGTATTCGCGTGACCTTGGTGATTGGCAGGAAGGAATTCGTGGCGCTGGATTACGCTACGCCGTTTTTGTATCGGAACCTGCTGAAATACGGGGTGCGGATCGCGGAATACGAGAAAACCATGCTGCATGGCAAAGTGGCCGTGGTCGATTCGAACTGGGCGACGGTTGGCTCGTCCAACCTCGACGCGCTGAGCCTCGTGCTGAACAACGAGGCGAACATGGTGCTGGTGAACCACGAGAACGAGATCGTGAAGCTGCGCGACTCGATCCTCGCAGCGTTCGAGGACGCCCGGCCCATCACGCTCGAGCAATACGCGGCGCGCCCGGCCGGTGAGCGTCTGCTTAACTGGCTCGCCTACAACGCGTATCGCACGATGATGAAAATGCTCACCATCGGCCGTTACGATTGAGGTGCCCGGGCCACTCCCACTGGCTGTCAGCCCCTGAACCGGCACAAACTTGAGATACGTCCTATGGCGGAGATCGAAAGTTAGACCCCGGTTTCTAATAAAAAGCTTGTTTCAGGAACGGTCGGCTACAATAATCGTACGGCCGTTCGATTTTATTTTGACTTGATGAGAACGGTAGAAAATCATGCGAAAAGGCGAACAGACACGCGTCGCAATCCTCGACGCCGCGTTGGACCTGGCTAGCCGGGATGGACTCGAGGGTTTGACGATCGGCTTGCTGGCCGAGCGGATGCAGATGAGCAAGAGCGGCGTGTTCGCGCATTTCGGCTCGCGCGAGGATCTGCAGGTCGAAGTGGTGAAGGAGTATCACCGCCGCTTCGAAGACGAAGTGTTTTATCCGAGCCTTCGCGAAGCACGCGGTTTGCCGCGTTTGCGTTCCATGCTGGCGCGCTGGATGGAAAAGCGCATCGAGGAAGTGACAACGGGCTGTATCTACATCAGCGGTGCGGTGGAGTACGACGATCGCGCCGATAGTGCAGTCCGCGAGCAACTCGTGCATAGCGTGACGACCTGGCGGGCAGCGCTTACGCGCGCGATCAACCAGGCGAAGGACGAGGGGCATCTGCGCGCGGATACCGATCCTGCGCTGATGCTTTTTGAACTCTATAGTTTCACGCTCGGCCTGCATCATGATGCGCGTTTCCTGCATTTGCCGGAGGCGGTGCAACTGACGCGGGACGCGCTGGAAAAGACGATTGTTTCGTATCAAAGCAAGGGTCTCTAGACGCAGGCGAATCGGCGAATGCTTTAACGCATCGATTCGGCGGCGCTTTTGATCCAAGCTTCCTGGACACTTGGAGATGAAGAATGGGACAGTACACCGCGCCGCTGCGTGACATGCAATTCGTGCTGCACGAATTGCTCAACGTGGAAAACGAGGTCAAGAACATGCCGAAGCATGCGGACCTTGACGCCGACACGATCAATCAGGTTCTGGAAGAAGCCGGCAAGTTCTGCGCCGAAGTGCTTTTCCCGCTGAATCAGGTCGGCGACCGCGAAGGGTGCACGTACGAAGGCGATGGCGTCGTGCGCACGCCAACCGGCTTCAAGGAAGCCTACCGGCAATACGTTGAAGCGGGCTGGCCGGCTCTCGGCTGCGATCCGGAATACGGCGGCCAGGGCTTGCCCGCGTTCGTGAACAACGCGCTCTTCGAAATGCTGAATTCGGCGAACCAGGCATGGACGATGTACCCCGGCCTGTCGCACGGCGCGTACGAATGCCTGCACGCGCACGGCGCACCGGAACTTCAGAAGGCGTACTTGCCGAAGCTGGTCGAAGGCACCTGGACCGGCACGATGTGCCTGACCGAGCCGCATTGCGGCACGGACCTGGGCATGTTGCGCACGAAGGCCGAGCCGAACAGCGACGGTTCCTATGCCATCAGCGGCACGAAGATCTTCATCTCCAGCGGCGAACACGATCTTGCCGAGAACATCGTGCATCTGGTGCTGGCGCGCTTGCCGGGCGCACCGGCCGGCACGAAGGGCATTTCGCTTTTCATCGTGCCGAAGTTCATTCCGACCGACGCCGGCGCTCCGGGCGAACGCAATGGCGTGAAGTGCGGTTCCATCGAACACAAGATGGGCATTCACGGCAATTCCACCTGCGTGATCAATCTGGATTCGGCGAAAGGCTGGCTTGTCGGCGAGCCGAACAAGGGCTTGAACGCCATGTTCGTGATGATGAACGCCGCGCGTCTCGGCGTTGGCATGCAAGGGCTTGGCCTGACGGAAATCGCGTATCAGAACTCGCTCACATACGCGAAGGAACGTCTGCAAATGCGTTCGCTGACGGGGCCGAAAGCGCCGGAAAAGGGCGCTGATCCAATCATCGTGCATCCGGATGTTCGCCGCATGTTGCTCACGCAAAAGGCCTACGCCGAAGCAGGCCGCGCGTTCACGTACTGGGCGGCGCTCAACATCGACAAGGAACTGTCCCACGCCGACGAATCAGCGCGCAAGGACGCCGCCGATCTGGTCGCGCTGCTGACGCCGGTCATCAAGGCTTTCCTGACGGACAACGCGTTCGAAGGCACGAACTTGGGGCTGCAGATATACGGCGGCCATGGCTTCATCTCCGAATGGGGCATGGAGCAATACGTGCGCGACGCCCGCATCAACATGATCTACGAAGGCACGAATTCGATTCAGGCTTTGGACCTGCTCGGCCGCAAGATTCTTGGCGACATGGGCGCGAAGCTGAAGAAGTTCGGCAAGCTCGTGACGGACTTCGTGGAAGAAGAGGGCGTCAAGCCGGAGATGCAGGAGTTCATCAACCCGCTCGCCGACATTGGCGACAAGGTGCAGAAACTGACCATGGAAATCGGCATGAAGGCCATGCAGAATCCGGACGAAGTCGGCGCCGCCGCCGTGCCGTATCTGCGTACCGTCGGGCATCTGGTGTTCTCGTATTTCTGGGCACGCATGGCGCGCATCGCGCTGGACAAGCAGGCCGAAGGAGATCCGTTTTACGCGGCAAAGCTCGCCACCGCCCGGTTCTATTTCGCGAAATTGCTGCCTGAAACGGCATCGACGATTCGCGCCGCGCGCGCCGGATCGAAGACGCTGATGGAATACGACGAAGCTTTGTTCTAAGTCTCTTTTGCATGGCGCCGCGTCTTCCAAAGACGTGGCGCATGGTCACACCGAATACCTCTCCCGGAGACACAACGTGAGCAATCTGAACATACGCAAGGTGGCGGTACTCGGCGCCGGCGTGATGGGCGCGCAGATCGCGGCGCACCTGATCAACGCCCAGGTGCCGGTCCTGCTGTTCGACCTGCCGGCGAAGGAAGGCCCGAAGAACGGCATCGCGCTGAAAGCTATCGAGAACTTGAAGAAGCTGTCGCCCGCGCCGTTCGGCGTGAAGGACGACGCGCAATATATCCAGCCAGCGAATTACGACGACGACATCGAGAAGCTCAAAGAGTGCGATCTCGTGATCGAAGCCATTGCCGAGCGCATGGACTGGAAGCACGATCTGTACAAGAAGATTTCGCCGTATATCGGTGAGAAGGCGATTTTCGCGACGAATACGTCGGGGCTTTCGATCACGGAGTTATCGAAGGGTTTTTCGGACGAACTCAAGGCGCGTTTCTGCGGCGTGCATTTTTTTAATCCGCCGCGCTACATGCATCTGGTCGAACTCATTCCGACCCATACCACGCAGCCGCAAATCCTCGATCAGCTCGAAACCTTTCTCACGAGCGTGGTTGGCAAGGGTGTGGTGCGCGCGAAAGACACGCCGAATTTCATCGCGAATCGCGTGGGCGTGTTCTCGATTCTTGCGGTGATCGCGGAAGCGGAGAAGTTCGGACTGCGTTTCGATGAAGTCGACGACCTCACCGGCGCACGTCTTGGCCGCGCGAAGTCGGCGACGTTCCGTACGGCGGACGTGGTCGGTCTCGACACCATGGCGCACGTCATCAAGACGATGCAGGACAACCTGCCCGACGATCCCTTCTTCGCCTTGTACGAGACGCCGGCCGTGCTGGCCGGTCTGGTGAAGAACGGCGCGCTGGGTCAGAAGTCGGGTGCGGGTTTCTACAAGAAGGAAGGCAAGGTCATCAAAGTGCTGGACCCGAAGACGGGAACCTACGTGGATGGCGGCGGCAAGGCGGACGAACTTGTCGGCCGGATCCTGAAGCGTCCGCCGGCGGAACGTCTCAAGCTCCTGCGTGAATCGGAACATCCGCAAGCGCAATTCCTCTGGTCCATTTTCCGCGATGTGTTCCATTACATCGGCGTGCATCTGGAGTCCGTGGCGGACAATGCGCGCGATATCGATCTTGCCATTCGCTGGGGTTTCGGCTGGAACGAAGGGCCGTTCGAAGGCTGGCAGGCGGCTGGCTGGACGCAGGTCGCGCAATGGGTGAAGGAAGACATCGATGCAGGCAAGGCGTTGTCGAAGGCGCCGCTGCCATCGTGGGTGTTCGACGGTCCCGTGGCCGAGAAGGGCGGCGTGCATATGGCGGAAGGATCGTGGTCGCCGAGCGCTTCGAAATTCATCCCGCGTTCATCGCTCGATGTCTACAGGAAGCAGGTTTTCCGCGCGCCGCTGCTTGGCGAAGCGGGCGTTGATCCGAAGACCTACGGCAAGACCTTGTTCGAAACCGATGCCGTGCGCGCATGGGTCGATGACCGCGCGGGCGAGGACGACGTCGTGATGGTGTCGTTCAAGAGCAAGATGAACACGATCGGGCCAGCGGTGATCGAAGGCTTGACGAAGGCTATCGAACTTGCCGAAGCCGATTACAAAGGCGTCGTGATCTGGCAAACCTCCGCGTTGAAGCTCGGCAATCCGGGCGGCGCGTTCTCGGCTGGCGCGAACCTCGAAGAAGCCATGCCCGCGTTCATGATGGGCGGTGCGAAGGGCATCGAACCGTTTGTGAAGAAGTTCCAGCAAGGCATGTTGCGCGTGAAGTACGCGAGCGTGCCGGTGGTGGCGGCGGTGTCGGGCATCGCGCTCGGCGGCGGTTGCGAACTCGCGCTGCATTCGGCCAAGCGGGTTGCTCACATCGAAAGTTATATGGGACTGGTCGAAGTGGGTGTGGGCCTCGTGCCTGCGGGCGGCGGCCTGAAGGAAGCCGCGTTGCGTGCGGCGAGCGCGGCTAGCGCTGTCAACGCGACCAGCGATCTGCTCAAGTTCCTGCAGAAATCATTCGAAAACGCTGCGATGGCGAAGGTCTCGGCATCGGCGCTGGAAGCGCGTTCGATGGGGTATCTCAAGGCATCGGACACGATCGTTTTCAACGTGCACGAACTGCTCGATATCGCGAAGAAGGAAGCGCGCGCCTTGAGCGCCGCGGGTTATCGCGCGCCGTTGCGTGTTACGCAGATTCCGGTGGCCGGACGCTCGGCGATCTCCACCATCAAGGCGTCGCTCGTGAACATGCGCGACGGACGCTTTATCAGCGATCACGATTTCCTGATTGCGAGCCGTATCGCAGAAGCGGTGTGCGGCGGGGACGTGGAAGCGGGAAGTCTCGTCGATGAAGAATGGTTGCTGGCGCTCGAACGTCGTGCGTTTGTCGACTTGCTCGGCACCGCGAAGACGCAGGAACGGATCATGGGCATGTTGCAAACCGGCAAGCCGGTTCGTAACTAAGGCGCGTACGTGACCGCAAATATTGCATGGGACCGGAGTTGCAAATGAGCAAACAAGTGCAGGATGCATACATTGTCGCCGCGAGCCGGACGCCTATCGGCAAGGCGCCGCGCGGCATTTTCAAGAACACACGGCCGGACGAATTGCTCGTTCACGCCATCCGTTCCGCCGTCGCGCAAGTGCCCGGGCTGGATACCAGGCTGATCGAAGACGCGATCATCGGCTGCGCGATTCCCGAAGGCGAGCAAGGGCTGAACGTGGCGCGGATCGGCGCATTGCTGGCTGGCTTGCCGAATACGGTCGGCGGCGTGACGGTCAACCGGTTCTGCGCATCGGGCGTAACCGCTTTGGCAATGGCCGCCGACCGCATTCGCGTGGGTGAATCTGACGTAATGATCGCAGGCGGATGCGAGTCGATGAGCATGGTGCCCATGATGGGCAACAAGCCGTCGCTGTCGCCACATATCTTCGATCGCGATGAAAACGTCGGCATTGCTTATGGCATGGGCTTGACGGCCGAGCGCGTGGCCGAGCGCTGGAAGATCAGCCGCGAGGCGCAGGACGCATTTTCGGTGGAATCGCATCGGCGTGCACTGGAAGCGCAGCGCACCGGCGAATTCAACGACGAAATCGCCGCGTTCACGCTGAACGAACATTTCCCGGATCTGGCGACCGGCGAGATTCGCGTCAACGCTCGCGAGATCAAGAACGACGAAGGTCCGCGTCAGGACACGACCATGGAAGGGCTTGCCAGATTGCGGCCGGTCTTCGCCGCGAAGGGTTCGGTCACGGCGGGCAACAGCTCGCAGACGTCCGACGGCGCGGGCGCACTTATCGTGGTCAGCGAGAAGATCCTGAAGCAGTTCAACCTGACGCCGCTTGCGCGTTTCGTGAGTTTCGCGGTGCGTGGCGTGCCGCCGGAAATCATGGGCATCGGGCCGAAGGAAGCGATTCCCGCCGCGCTGAAGGCGGCCGGCCTGACACAGGACGATATCGACTGGATCGAACTCAACGAAGCGTTCGCGGCGCAATCGCTCGCAGTGATCCAAGACTTGGGACTCGATCCGTCGAAGATCAATCCGCTTGGCGGCGCGATTGCGCTCGGCCATCCGCTCGGCGCGACGGGCGCGATCCGTGCCGCAACGGTGGTGCACGGCTTGCGCCGGCGCAACCTCAAGTACGGCATGGTGACCATGTGCGTGGGAACGGGCATGGGCGCGGCGGGCATTATCGAACGGATGTAGGCGCTTATCCTCAAGGCATAACGACGGTTCGCGCGCCTTCCGGTTCGCGAGCCGTTTTCCATTCAGGAGACGAGACATGGACATCATCACGGAACACGCCGACAACGTGCTTTGCATCACGATCAATCGTCCGGCGCGCAAAAACGCGCTGACCGCCGAGATGTACCAGACCATGGCGGACGCTTTCTTCGATGCCGAAAACGATCCTTCGGTGCGCGCGGTGCTGATTCGCGCCGTGGGCGATACATTCAGCGCGGGCAACGATCTCGAGGACTTCATGAAGGCGCCGCCCGCCAAGCCGGACGCACCGGTGTTCCAGTTCCTGCGGCGCATCAGCACTGCGCAGAAACCAGTGGTGGCGGCTGTGAACGGCGGAGCCGTGGGTATCGGTACGACCATGCTGCTGCATTGCGATCTAGTCTACGCGGCGTCTACGGCCAAGTTCGCGTTGCCCTTCGTGCAGCTTGGACTGTGCCCGGAGGCGGCGTCGAGCCTGCTTTTGCCGCGCATTGCCGGTTATCAGCGGGCGGCTGAAAAGCTGCTGCTCGGAGAATCCTTCGATGCAAACGAAGCCGTGAACATGGGCATCGTGAACCGGATTTTATCGGCGGAAGAAGTGGGCGACTTCGCGTTCAGGCAGGCGAAGAAACTTGCCGCGTTGCCGCCTGCGTCGCTGAAGGCGACGAAGGCATTGATGAAAGGCGGCGAGGCCGATGAAGTCAGCGCACAGATGGCTAACGAGGCAGGGCATTTCGCCAGCATGCTGACATCGCCGGAAGCGAAGGAAGCGTTTACCGCGTTTTTCGAGAAACGCAAGCCGGATTTCAGCCGCTTCAATTGAACCGCGACCTGCTTGAACCGCGACCTGCTCGTGGCGCTTGCTGAGACGTCCACGCGCGCCTGAATCACGCGCTTTGCGCGTGCCCGTATTCCACGAAGCCGTTCTCGCGGGCAAAGCTCACCAGCCGCAGCCCCGCTTTTTCTGCGATGGAAATCGCCAGCGAGGTCGGCGCGGAGATGGTCACGAGCATGGGCACGCCCACGCGCGCCGACTTGCGCACGAGTTCGTAACTTGCCCGGCTCGACAAAAACACGAAGCCTTGCGTGGTATCCACACGTTGCAGCACGAGATGGCCTATCAGCTTGTCCAGCGCGTTGTGGCGTCCCACATCCTCGAACGCGTATTTGACGGCGCCGGTTTCGTCGCACCAGGCGGCTGCATGCAAGCCGCCGGTCAGCTTCGATAGTTGCTGATGCGCCGGCAATTCGCGCGCGGCATGGGCAATGGCGTCGCTGGCCAGACGGCTCAGGAAGCCGGTATCCGGCACGCGTTCCGGCTGCAAGTCGAGCAGATCGATACTCTCGATCCCGCACACGCCGCAGCCCGTGCGCCCGGCCAGCGCCCGGCGTTTCTCCTTCAACGCAACAAACGCCTGCTGCACGACCTGCAGATGCACTTCGGCATGCGGCAAGGTGTCGCCAGCATCGTGGAAAAATACCTCGATGTCGTGAATGTCGCTGCCGCGCTCCACGATTCCTTCGGTCAGCGAAAACCCCACCGCAAAGGCTTCCAGATCGCGCGGCGTACACATCATCACCGCGTGGGAAATGCCGTTGTAGACCAGCGCGACGGGCCATTCCTGGCCGACATCGTCGGCGGTCTCGCGGATTTCGCCGAGTCTGTGACGCCTCACATGGCGTTCCACATAGCCGGGCTGGTCGTCGATGTCTGTGTCGTTCATGATCGGATCTCTTGCTAATGGCTTACGATGTCGCGTTTTAGCCGCTGCCTATAAGAATTTATAAGAGAAATCTGGGCATAACGCTTGCTGCTTTATGGTGCAACAGACACACTACAAGCCGTTCAAGGCCCTACGATAACCTACAGCGGCCTCACTCGCTTCCCTTGACCTTCTTGCCCACGAGGCACCCGCCATGGCACTTTACGACGCTCCGCGCCTGTTCGGATTCGAACTGGAGTCGACTGAGAATCTGAGCTTCATTCCGCTCGTCGTGCGTTTTAATCTGGATCGCTTCGGCCAGCGCATTTCCCTCGATGAATGGCGCAGATTGCCGCATAGCGACCGCGAACTGCTTGCGCGCTTTCCGGTGGAGGACGACGCCGCCATAGAACCCGCGTTCGATCAGGCGATTGCCGAAATGCTGCGCACGCACGCCGATTCGAAGCCCGAGACATTTACGCCCGACAGCGACCCCATCTGGGCCCATACCGACGTGGTGCCCGAAAGCGTGATCCGCCAGAGCAGCCTGTGCGGTATCGGTTCGCCGAGCCTCGGCCTGTGGTCCGGACTTTCGGCCTTCCAGCGCTACGCGCTCGCAAAGTTGTCGCGCAAGGCCGAAGTGAATCACGATTTTGTCCCCGCCATGCGGGAGTTCGGTCTGGCCGATTAGCTCGCCCGCAAAGCGCTCGAACGCGCGCGGCGCTCGCCAGCCAGGCTCGCCGCGCGCATTCGACTAAGCGCTTACTCTAAATTCCCGCGATTTCCTGCCGATAACCCGTATTCGATGCGATGAATCGCGCCCAATCCGTCCAGCGCGCGCTGGACGGTTATCGGAATCATGAAATCACTCTTTTCGCGCCGCCTGCTGGTCAACATCGCGGTCGTCCTCGTGGCGATGGGCGCGAATGCGTTCGTCGCGTACGAGCAGATCGGCCTGCAAGGTGATGCCGATGTTCGCACCCGCCGCTCGCTTAGCCTGATGCGCGACCTCGACGCGTATCGAAGCGCGCTCGGCGACAGCCTTCCCGAAATCGGACGATATGAAGCGACCGGCGTACTCGACCCTGATTCCCGTGAGGATGCCGAATCGCATATAAATGCCCTGGAAAGCGGCCTGCGCGCGCAGTTCGCGTTCGAGCCGGGCATGAGGAACGCCTTCGATGCACTCGCGGAAAACGCGCGCATTGCCAAGCGCGACGCGCATTCGGCGTTCGAGCGCGCCGCCGCCGACCCGCCGGGCGCGCCACGAGACTGGGCGCGCGCCGCGTTCGTGCGCTTGAGTGAAGACCAGGAAGCGCTCGACGTGGAACTTGCGCAATTGCGTGCGCGGGAAGCCGATTCGCTTGCCGCTACGCTCAACGACTCGGCACGTGCATCGAGCCGCGCCGTGTTCCTGTTGATCGTGTCCATGCTCGCGGGCGGCGCGGCGCTCATGTACACCTTCGCGAGCCATGAGCGTTCGGCGCATGACAAGCTGCGTGTCGCGCGGGCCATGCAACGCAGCAACGAGCGTTTTCGCGATCTCTTCGACGCGCATCCAGTGCCCATGTGGATTGTCGACGCCGATACCTATCGATTCGTCGCGGTAAATCCGGCGGCGCTCGCGCACTATGGCTACAACGAGCTCGAATTCCTGTCCATGACGGTGCGCGATCTTCACGCCGACAACGATTTCCTCGACTTCGTTACATTGCTTGCACGCAGCGCCGGGGATCATCCGGGCAGCCAGCATTCCGCAGGCGTGTGGCGCCACAAGCGGCGCGATGGCGCCGAGGTCAGCGCCGATATCTCTTCGCACTCGCTGACGTTTTCGGGGCAGCCGGGCATTTTCATGCTGGCGAACGATGTTACCGACCGGATCAACGCGGAGACCGAAGCGCGGCGCTCGAAGCAGATGCTGGAATCGCTCATCGACAATATTCCGCAGCGGATTTTCTGGAAGGATCTCGAGTCGCGCTATCTGGGATGCAACTCGGCGTTCGCGCGCGATGCCGGCCTCGCCAGCAAGGAAGAGATCGTCGGCATGACTGATTGCATGCTGCCGTGGGCCGCCGTTGGGGAAACGCTTCGCACGGAGGACAGGCTTGTTGTCGCGACCGGGCTGCCGGTGATGAACCAGGAGCGCGATCTTTATCATGGCGAGAAATTGCACACATCGGTGACGAGCAAGCTGCCGCTGCTGGACGGAGCGGGGCGGATTATCGGCGTGTTGGGCACGTACGACGACACAACCCGCCGCAAGCGGGCGGAACTGGCGCTGCGCCTGCAAGGCCGGGCGCTCGATGCCTGCGTGAATGCCGTGCTGATTACCGCGACCACGGCCAAAGGCAACGTGATCGAATATGCGAATCCGGCATTCAAGCGCATTACGGGTTATGACCCGGCGGAAATCGTGGGCCGGGATTGCCGTTTCCTGCAACGCGATGACCTCGACCAGGAAGGACTCAACGCAATCCGCGAAGGGCTCGCCGCGAACCGCGAAGTGAGCGCGGTGCTGCGCAACTACCGCAAGGACGGCGTGTTGTTCTGGAATCAGCTGCTGGTCGCGCCCGTGCCCGATTCGAACGGGGCGACGACCCATCATGTCGGCGTCATCAACGATGTCACCGAAGTGATCCGTTATCAGGAACAACTCGAATATCAGGCGAACTACGACGCGCTCACGCGCTTGCCTAACCGCAATCTGTTGCGCGACCGGCTGCAGGATGCAATCGACCGGGCGCGCGCGGGCGACACCACGCTCGCGGTGGTTTTCGTCGATCTGGATGGCTTCAAGAACGTCAACGACAGCCTCGGCCACAGCGTTGGCGACCGGTTGCTCTCGGTCGTCGCCGAGCGGCTTGCGCGATGCGGCCGTCCAGGCGACACCATCGCGCGTCACGGTGGCGACGAGTTCGTGGCCGTGCTGCCCGACATGGCGTGCGAAAGCGCGCTGATCGGCTGGATGGAGCGTGTGCGGAGCGCGATTTCGGACCCCGTATGGCTCGACGGCGTGGAACTGTACGTGGGCTGCAGCATGGGCGCGAGCCTGTTTCCGCAGGATGGCGCGGACGCGGAAACCGTGCTCACCAAAGCCGATCTCGCGATGTATCGCGCGAAGGACATGGGGCGCAACACCTACCAGTTCTATCAGCCGGAAATGAACGCGAGCGTGGGTGCGCGGATGAACGTCGAGCGGCGTTTGCGGCGCGCGTTGCGCGACGGCGAGTTCCTGCTGCACTACCAGCCGCAGGTCGACCTCGCGACGGGTGAAGTGGTCGGCATGGAGGCGCTCGTGCGCTGGATGGACCCGGAGTTCGGACTTGTGTCGCCGACTTCGTTCATTCCGGTTGCCGAGGAGTGCGGATTGATTGGACCTTTGTCCGAATGGGTATTGCGCGAAGCATGCCGGCAGAACAAGGCATGGCAAGACGAAGGGCTGCCGGGCGCGCGGATGTCGGTGAATTTGTCGGCGCGGCAGTTCCAGCAGCGCGATATTCGCGAACTGGTGACTTCCGTGCTGACAGAGACCGGGCTCGAGCCGCAGTTCCTGGAACTCGAACTGACCGAAAGCGCGATCATGCACAACGCCGACGAAGCGGTGACGACCTTGTCGGAACTGGCGGCGCTTGGCGTCGGAATTGCCATCGATGACTTCGGCACCGGATATTCGAGCCTTGCTTATCTCAAGCGTTTTCCGGTGCATCGGCTCAAGATCGATCGCTCGTTTGTTGCGGATATTGGCACGCCAAGCGGCAATGAGACGATCACGTCAGCAATCATCGCGCTCGCTCATTCGCTTGAATTGCAGGTGATCGCCGAGGGCGTGGAGACGGCGGCGCAACTCGACTTCCTGATTGCCCGCGATTGCGACGAAATGCAGGGCTTTTTCTTCTCGCAGCCGCTGCCAGCCGAGGATATCCCGGCGCTTTTGCTCAGTAACCGGGAAACCGGCTGGTCAGCCGCTGGCAACGGCGAAGCCGGCGAACCCGGTCAGTCCAAGGCGGGCAGAGCACGCGGACGGCGGTCGCTGTCGGTCGCCACGTAGGTCAGCGTGGCGTCGGTCACTTTCACCACGTCTTGCGTGAGGCTCATGCGCTGCGCGTAGACCTCGACGGATACGGTCACCGACGTGTTGCCCGTCTTCACAATATCCGTATAAAAGCTCAGTAGATCGCCGACGAACACAGGCTGCTTGAACACGAACGAATTGACGGAAATGGTCGCCACGCGTCCGTTCGCGCGCCGGCTCGCCGGAATCGATCCCGCGATGTCCACCTGCGCCATGATCCAGCCGCCGAAGACGTCGCCGTGGACATTCGCATCGGACGGTTGCGGTACTACGCGCAGCGCGACCGGCTTGTTCGGGAGTTGCAGTGAGTTGGTCACGAGCTTGAGTTCCATGAGAGTGATCCGGCGGTCTACAGTCCGGCTGTAAGCGCGCCGTTGCGCCTTCTGCGACAATGCAGGATTAAACGATGTTGCCCCGCGCTTGAACGATCTTGATTCGTTTAGCCGGCTTTTGGCGCGTTCTGGCCAGGCGTTGTGCACTTGGCCGTGGCGTTGGTAGGCATCGAATTGTACGGGAAAGCCCGCATTTTGAGACGGGCGCCCGCCCGCGATACATCGTGTGTCCGACGTCGTTTCGTTTTGTTTCGCGAGGCGACGTGGACTTCTGCAGACCTCAAATTCATGCGCCGCAATTCACCCTCCGAACCTGTTCCACTTGTCCAAGGTCCGCGCAACGACTGGCAGACGATCCGCTCGTTGCTGCCGTATCTCACCACGTACAAATGGCGCGTTGCGTTCGCATTGACGTGCTTGATCGGCGCGAAGGTGGCGAATCTGGGCGTGCCTATCGTGATGAAGAAGGTCATCGACAGCCTCAGTTCCATTCAGCATCTGACCGCGCTTGGACGTGCGCAGGATTCGGCGGCGATCATCCTTGTGAGCGGCGTGGGATTGCTCGTGGTGGCATATGCAGTCGTGAGGTTGTCGACGTCGCTTTTCACCGAACTGCGCGAAATCCTCTTCGCCAAAGTCACGGAAAGCGCGGTGCGCCAACTCGCGCTGAAAGTGTTCCGGCATCTGCATTCGTTGTCGCTGCGGTTTCATCTCGAACGTCAAACCGGCGGCATGTCGCGCGATATTGAACGCGGCACGCGCGGCATTCAGCAACTCGTTTCATATTCGCTCTACAGCATTCTGCCCACGCTGGTTGAAGTTGGCCTCGTGCTTGGATTTTTCGTCACGAAATACGAAGCGTATTACGCCGTCGTCACATTGATCGCGCTCGTGACTTACGTGGTCTTCACCATCAAGCTCACCGAATGGCGCACGCATTTCCGGCGCACGATGAACGATCTGGATTCAAAGGCGAATTCGCGCGCCATCGATTCGTTGCTGAACTACGAAACAGTGAAGTATTTCGGCAATGAAGAATGGGAAGCGCAGCGCTACGACGAAAATCTGCTGCGTTATCGCGCGGCGGCGATTCGTTCGCAGCGGTCTTTGTCGGTGCTTAACTTCGGGCAGCAATTCATTATTGGCACCGGACTGGTGTTTATTTTGTGGCGCGCGACGCAAGGCGTGATTGCAGGACGTCTTACGCTCGGCGATCTGGTGCTGATCAACACCTTCATGCTGCAGTTGTATATTCCGCTGAATTTTTTGGGCGTGGTGTATCGCGAACTGAAGCAGAGTCTCACCGACATGGACCGCATGTTCACGCTGCTCGGCGCCGGACGCGAAGTGCCCGATGCGCCGGACGCGTTGCCGCTTTCCGTCACCGGCGCGCAAGTGCGCTTTGAGAAGGTGAGCTTTTCCTATGAAAGCTCGCGGCCGATCCTGCATGACATCGACTTCACCATTCCAGCCGGCACCACGACGGCGGTCGTCGGCCACAGTGGTTCGGGCAAGTCCACGCTGGGCCGTTTGCTTTTCCGCTTCTACGATCTCGACCGCGAGCAAGGCGGACGCATCCTGCTGGATGGCCAGGATATTCGCGACATCACGCAGGATTCGCTGCGCGCGGCGATTGGCATCGTGCCGCAGGATACAGTGCTCTTCAATGATTCGATCTACTACAACATTGCGTATGGCCGTCCTTCCGCTTCCCGCGACGAAGTGATCGCGGCCGCGCGCGCGGCGCATATTCACGACTTCATCGAGAGTTTGCCGGCGGGCTACGAAACACCGGTCGGCGAGCGCGGATTGAAGCTGTCGGGCGGGGAAAAGCAGCGCGTGGCGATTGCGCGGACCGTGTTGAAGAACCCGCCGATTCTGATCTTCGACGAAGCCACCTCCGCCCTCGATTCGAAATCCGAGCGCGCGATCCAGCACGAACTCGATCTGATTGCGCGGGAGCGCACGACGCTGATTATTGCGCACCGGTTATCGACGGTCGTGCACGCGCAGCAGATCATCGTGATGGATCACGGACGGATTGTGGAGCGCGGCACGCACGCGGAACTGGTGCGCGCTGGTGGCCTTTTCTCGCAGATGTGGGCGTTGCAGCAGCAGAGGGCGGCGGAACCGGCTGATTCGGCGGAAGCGGTGCGCGCATGAAGGCGAGCCGCATCGCAGCCACTGAATACGCAACGCAAGCACAGACCCAGACGCAATCACCGCTAGCACACCGAACGTCGCAGATCCTACCTGATAGCTTCCGGTACGTTCCTTAGTCATGCCCACGATCATCGGCAGATAAAAAACTCGCGGCGCAGCACCGGCCGTGTGCGGCCAGCGTGACAATGGTGCGGGCGTTTCAGGTGCGACGATAAAATGCCGATGCGTCCGCGACGCACCCCAACCAGCCCGAAGGCGCCGCATGGAACTGAAATGGCTCGAAGATTTCGTCTCTCTCGCGGAGACGCGCAGTTTCAGCCGGTCGGCTGAACTGCGGCATATCACGCAACCGGCGTTCTCGCGCCGCATCCAGGCGCTGGAAGCGTGGCTCGGCACGGATCTGATCGACCGCTCGGTGTATCCGACGCGCCTCACGCAAGCCGGCCAGGTCTTTTACGAACAGGCGCTCGCAATGCTCTCGCAGTTTCACGAGGCGCGCACGCTCTTGCGCGGGCAGACTGGCGTGCCCGACGCGACCATCGACTTCGCGGTGCCTCACACGCTTTCGCTGACCTACTTCCCACGATGGCTGCAGCACATCGAAGCGCGGCTGGGGCGCATCAACACCCGCCTGCGCGCGCTCAATGTGCATGACGCGGTTTTGTCGCTGGTGGAAGGCGGATGCGATCTGGTGATGGGCTATCACCATCCGAGCCACCCGGTCGCACTCGATCCCGCACGCTACGACATGCTTACGCTCGGTACCGAATTGATCAGCCCGTTTTCATCGGTGAACAAAGGTGGGCGGGCGCGCCATATATTGCCCGGCGCTGCCGATGCACTCATCCCCTATCTCTCGTACACGCCTAACGCGTACCTTGGGCGCATGACGGAGGTGATCATCGCCACATCGCCGGCCCGGCTTTATCTTGAGAAGGTCTACGAAACCGACATGGCCGAAGGCCTCAAGGCCATGACACTCGCTGGCCACGGCGTGGCATTCCTGCCGCACAGCGCGGTCGCCAATGAAGTCGACGAAGGCCTGCTGATCCGCCTCGACCGGGGAACACGCGGCACGCCGGCGGGTCAGTTCACGCTGACCATGGAGATCCGTTTGTATCGTGACAAGATGGCGTCAAAGGGCGACGACCCGCGCCAGGCGCTGATGCGCAATCTCTGGGAGGCGGTCGGCGAGGAGATCGCGCGGTCAACCGAAACCCAGTCTCCATAAGGGTTTCAGGCGTTATGCAAGAAAAACATGACGCAATGATGAAACGGCATTGGATTTCAATAAGCGAATTTTCGACAATGAAGCTATTCCACACAACGTTGGAGCTTCAATGTCTTCGCCGCAACAAGAACACCATCCTGTCGCCGCTGTTCAGCACGCTATTCCGTCCTACCTCGATTCTTCCCATCTCGGCCCCTGGGGCAACTATCTTCAGCAAGTCGATCGTGTGGCGCCGTATCTCGGCTCCCTGTCGCGCTGGATCGAAACCCTCAAGCGCCCGAAGCGCATCCTGATTGTCGATTGCCCCATCGAACTCGATAACGGCACGGTCACGCACTTCGAAGGCTATCGGGTGCAACACAACATGTCGCGTGGACCGGGCAAAGGCGGCGTCCGATATCACCAGGACGTGACGCTCTCCGAAGTAATGGCGCTGTCGGCGTGGATGTCTGTTAAGAACGCGGCGGTGAACGTGCCGTACGGCGGCGCGAAAGGCGGTATTCGTGTCGATCCGCGCACGCTGTCGCGTGGCGAACTCGAACGCCTGACCCGTCGTTACACGAGTGAGATCGGCATCATCATCGGGCCGAATCAGGATATCCCCGCGCCGGACGTCAACACGAACGAACAGATCATGGCGTGGATGATGGACACGTACTCCATGAACCAGGGCCAGACGGCAACGGGCGTGGTGACCGGCAAGCCAATCTCGCTCGGCGGTTCGCTCGGCCGCAAGGAAGCCACGGGACGCGGCGTGTTCGTGGTCGGCGCGGAAGCGGCGCGGCGGATTGGCTTTGACATCGAAGGCGCGCGGGTCGCCGTGCAGGGTTTCGGCAACGTCGGCGGGATCGCGGCGCGTCTGTTCCAGGAGGCCGGCGCGAAAGTGGTCGCGGTGCAGGACCACACCGGTTCGCTCTACAAATCGTCGGGTATCGACGCAGTCGCGCTTTTCGATCATGTGGCGAAGCATGGCGGCGTCAGCGGCTTCGAAGGCGCGGATGTGATCGGCAAGGACGAATTCTGGACCATCGAAAGCGACATTCTGATTCCGGCCGCGCTCGAAGGCCAGATCACGGAAGAAAACGCGCCGAAGATTCGCACGAAGATCGTGGTCGAAGGCGCAAACGGCCCGACCACGACCGCCGCCGACGACATACTCCACGACAAAGGCATTCTCGTGATCCCCGACGTGGTGGCGAATGCGGGCGGTGTGACGGTTTCGTACTTCGAATGGGTTCAGGATTTCTCGAGCTTCTTCTGGACCGAGGACGAAATCAACCAGCGTCTCGAACGCGTGATGCGCGAAGCGTTCGCGGCGGTGTGGACTGTTGCAAGCGAGCACAACGTATCCGTGCGCACGGCGGCATTTATTGTGGCGTGTACGCGGATTCTTCAAGCGCGTGAAATGCGCGGTCTTTATCCATGATTTCGGCGGCTGAGAACGTTTGCGAGCGGCGGCTTTCATGAAGCCTTGCTAGTGCAATAAAACTCCGAATGCCCGGTGACGTCCTGAACGACGCGCCGGGTTTTTCGCGTAAGACGAAAAAGAATAAAAGAGACAAAGCAAAACGGCGGAAAAGTCGTTAAAGTGCGCGCTGCGCAAGGCGTACAGCGGGTGTCTCAAAATTAGCAAGTGTGGACAACATTCATTCTTTCAAATTTATTACCCTGCTAAAATTGCCCCGTTTTCAAGGAGATCAAAACCATGAAGTTTAAAAAAGCCGCACTGCTTCTCGCAGCACTGGGTGTTTTCGCCTCAGGTGCACAAGCCCAGAACAACGATACGCTCAAGAAGATCAAGGATTCCGGAAATATCTACCTGGGTTTCCGTGAATCGTCGATTCCGTTTTCGTATTACGACGACAAGCAGCAAGTCATCGGTTATTCCTACGAGTTTGCCTTGAAGGTGGTCGACGCCGTCAAGGAAAAGCTCAACATGCCGAACCTGAAGATCCAGCAGAAGTCGGTGACGTCGCAAAACCGCCTGCTGCTCGTGACGGGTAACCAGATCGACCTGGAGTGCGGCTCGACCACGAACAACCTTGAACGTCAGCAACAAGTCGCGTTCTCCAACACCATCTTCGTGATCAGCACGCGCCTGATGACCAAGAAGGATTCGGGGATCAAGGACTTCGCCGACCTGAAGGGCAAGACGGTCGTGACGACCGCGGGCACCACGTCCGAGCGCCTGCTTCGCAAGATGAACCAGGACAAGAACATGGGCATGAACATCATCAGCGCGAAAGATCACGGCGATTCGTTTTTGACGCTGTCGACGGGACGCGCCGTTGCTTTCATGATGGACGACGCGTTGCTGGCCGGCGAACGCGCGAAGTCGAGCAACCCGGGCGACTTCGTGATTGTCGGTACGCCGCAATCGCGTGAAGCGTATGGCTGCATGCTGCGCAAGAACGATCCGGAGTTCAAGAAGGTGGTCGACGACGCCATCGCCAAAGTAGAAACTTCGGGCGAAGGCGACAAGATCTACAAGAAGTGGTTCGAAAGCCCGATTCCGCCGAAGGGCCTGAACCTGAACTTCCCGGAAAGCGACGACATGAAGGCGCTTTTCAAGAGCCCGAACGACAAGGCTATCGACTAATCTCGATCACGTCTGGATTGATGGAAACGGAAGGAGCGCTGCTTCTTCCGTTTTCTTTTGGAGGGAGTCCATGTCCTACCACTGGAACTGGGGCGTTTTTCTAAGCCCCGTCTCGACCGGTGAGCCGACCACGTATCTCGGCTGGCTTATTTCCGGTTTCTGGGTGACCGTGACCGTATCGCTTGCTTCATGGGTCGTG
This sequence comes from Caballeronia sordidicola, assembly GCF_001544455.2. Lineage (GTDB taxonomy): Bacteria > Pseudomonadota > Gammaproteobacteria > Burkholderiales > Burkholderiaceae > Caballeronia > Caballeronia sordidicola. The sequence goes on along the minus strand of NZ_FCOC02000002.1, from coordinate 36,732 downwards.
GCGCTCGTCGTGGGTTCGCTGTTCGGCATTCTGCGCACGGTGCCCAATCGCAAGCTCGCTGGCATCGGCACGGTGTATGTCGCGATCTTTCGCAATATTCCGCTGCTCGTACAGTTCTTCATCTGGTATCTCGTCATACCCGAATTGCTGCCGCCGTCCATCGGCAACTGGTTCAAGCAACTGCCGCCCAACGTGCAGTTCTATACCTCATCCATTGTGTGTCTCGGGCTGTTCACGGGTGCTCGCGTGTGCGAGCAAGTGCGTTCGGGCATTGCCACGTTGCCGCGCGGACAGCGCGCAGCGGGCCTCGCAATGGGCTTCACCGAATGGCAGACGTATCGGTACGTCTTGATGCCGGTTGCTTACCGGATCATCGTGCCGCCATTGACCTCCGAGTTCCTGAACGTGTTCAAGAACTCGGCGGTAGCGTCCACCATCGGCTTGCTTGAACTGTCGGCGCAGGCACGCCAACTCGTCGATTACACCGCGCAATCTTATGAGTCGTTCATTGCCGTGACGCTTGCCTACATGCTGATCAATCTGGTCGTCATGCAACTGATGCGCTGGGTGGAAGCGAAGACCCGGCTGCCCGGCTACATTGGAGGCAAGTAATGCATCATTTCAACTGGAGCAGCGTCATCAGTTCGCTGCCTACGCTTTGGACCGGCGCGATCATCACCTTCAAGATCACGCTGCTCGCGCTGGTGGTCGGCATCTTGTGGGGCACGGTGCTCGCGTTGCTGCGTCTTTCGGGCATCAAGCCGCTCGAATGGTTCGCGAAAGGCTACGTCACGCTGTTTCGCTCAATACCGCTCGTCATGGTTTTGCTGTGGTTCTTTTTGATCGTGCCGCAATTCCTGCAAAATGTGCTGGGTTTGTCGGCGGAAGTCGATATTCGCCTGGCTTCCGCCATGGTCGCGTTCTCGCTTTTCGAGGCTGCGTACTATTCGGAGATCATTCGCGCGGGCATTCAGGCGGTGTCGCGCGGTCAGGTGAATGCGGCATTCGCGCTCGGCATGACCTACATGCAGTCGATGAAACTCATCATCCTGCCGCAGGCGTTTCGCGCAATGGTGCCGCTCCTGCTCACGCAGGCGATCGTGTTGTTCCAGGATACGTCGCTTGTATATGTGATCAGCCTGGCGGATTTTTTCCGCACGGCGACGAACGTGGGTGACCGCGACGGCACGACCGTCGAAATGGTGTTGTTCGCCGGCGCCTGTTATTTCGTGGTGTGCCTGGCCGCATCCGGTCTGGTCAAAAGTCTTCAGAAAAAGGTCGCTCGATGATCTCACTCAAGAATGTTTCGAAGTGGTATGGCCCGTTCCAAGTGCTCACCGATTGCACGACGGAAGTCAAAAAGGGCGAAGTGGTGGTGGTGTGCGGACCTTCGGGTTCGGGCAAGTCGACGCTGATCAAGACCGTGAACGGACTCGAGCCGTTTCAGAAGGGCGAGATCAGCATCAACGGTCAATCGATCGGCGACAAGAAAACCAATCTGTCGAAGCTGCGTGCGAAGGTCGGAATGGTGTTCCAGCACTTCGAGCTGTTTCCGCATTTGTCGATCGTGCAGAATTTGACGCTGGCGCAGATCAAGGTGCTTGGGCGTTCGAAGGATGAAGCGACGGCGAAGGGTTTGAAGCTGCTCGATCGCGTGGGCCTTGCCGCTCATGCCGATAAATTCCCCGGCCAGTTGTCGGGCGGTCAGCAGCAGCGTGTGGCGATTGCGCGGGCATTATCGATGGATCCGATCGCCATGCTCTTCGACGAACCCACGTCCGCGCTCGACCCGGAAATGATCAACGAAGTGCTCGACGTGATGGTCGAACTCGCGCAGGAAGGCATGACCATGATGTGCGTGACGCACGAAATGGGCTTTGCGAAGAAGGTGGCGCATCGGGTGATCTTCATGGATCGCGGACTGATTGTCGAAGACGACAAGAAGGAAGCGTTCTTCGAAAATCCGAGATCGGATCGGGCCAAGGACTTTTTGGCGAAGATCCTGCATTGAAAATCCGCGTGCCCGGAGCCTTCTCAGGCTCCGGCGCATGCGCGCATGGCGAAAGGCCGTTCTCAACTCATGTTGGAACGGCCTTTTTATTCGTGCGCTTTCGTGTTGTCCTGCGTCACCGCGTCCGCAGCGTTTTTCTTCACGGATTCGATTCCGGCATCGCGAGCCGACGCGCTGCTATACGCCTCGCTCACGCCAATGATTTCGTGATTTCCCGCTTTCAGGTTGAAGTACGGCGCGCCGCTTTTATCGGTCTTGCGCTCATAACGTTCCTCGATCAACGCATTAGCCTTGACCGACGCAATGCCGTGTTCCGCGGAAGCCCGCGTGACATACATTTCGCTTTTAAGGATGGACTCGCCGTTGGCGGCGCGCAGATTGAAATAGAACTGGCCGTTGCGGGCTTTGTCGATGACGAACTTTCCTGACATGGCATGTGCTCCCTATGAGTGGAACGAGCGTGAATGCAGGTTATTCTCAACGCGTAATGCTATTCAATGCCGAGTTCGGTCTCCATGTCGGCAGTCGTCTCGATGGCATCGGCGCGCAGCACCGATTCAACGCACACCTTGCACAACGGTTCGCGCGCTTTCTCCGCCACGTCAGCCGGCACCGGCACGTTGACCGTTTTTAGCAACGCGCCATGCTGGAACAACGCGAGATCGCCCGGTTTGAAGCGGGTCCAGATTTCGTCGTCGGTCAGCGGTGACGTTGCGATGACCGCCACGCGGTCTTCCGGCGTGGTGTATTTCGCAAAATCGATCGACATGTCGGCGTCGATCAAATGCGCGGTCGAGAACGGCCAGCTTCGCACCAGATAGTACAAATGCGTCGAGCAATGCGAGAACAGCGCCTGTCCATTCGACATCAGGAAGTTGAACACGCCGAATTGCGTGATTTCCCCCGTCAGCTTTTCGAGCGCGGCAAAGAGTTCTTCGAGCGGCGGCTGGCAGCCGGGAAATTCGCGGCGCAGTCCTTGCAGCAATGCGCAGAACGCGAGTTCACTGTCCGTTGTGCCGACCGGCTGATACTGTCCGTTCAGACAGGGCTTGTAATCCTGCAGGTCGCCATTGTGCGCAAAAATCCAGTGCCGGCCCCACAGCTCACGCATGAACGGATGGCAGTTTTCAAGCAGGATGTGCCCTTGCGTGGCCTTGCGGATATGCGCGATCGTATTCTTGGACTTGATCGGATAACGTTTCACCATCTCGGCGAGCGGAGAACTCGCCGACGACTGATGGTCGATAAAAAGCCGGCACGCCTTATCTTCGAAGAATGCAATGCCCCAGCCGTCCGCGTGATGGTCGGTCACGCCGCCGCGCGCCGCGAACCCGGTGAACGAAAAAGTCACGTCCGTGGGTTCCGCGCAGTTCATTCCGAGAAGTTGGCACATTGCTGAGGCTGCAGACTAGGTGAATGGAGCTACCCGTTACAATACGAGTATCCAAAGCATAGCACCGACGAAACTGCCAAAAAATCGCAGCGTCGGGCCGCTGGCGGCATCGTTGTTGATTTTCCACGGTGCGGGTGCCGGCGGCGAGGCAAAGTTACCGGTTTGAGCGGTTCATCAAGAAAGTCACGTGGTTGCCGCGAGCCCGATCCCGTTTTCGTCATCCGATTATTCCATCGTCATTACGCCAATGTCCGCTTCTGCTTCCTCTTCGTCTGCGTTGCCCGCCGCTTCCGGTGATTCCGCTCATTCCGTGACGCTTGCCCGTCCCGATGACTGGCATTTGCATGTGCGTGACGGCGCCGTGCTCGCCGCAGTCCTGCCGCACACCGCGCGCCAGTTCGGCCGCGCGATCATCATGCCGAACCTGCGCCCGCCGGTCACGACAACCGAAATGGCGGCGGCGTATCGCGGACGGATTCTCGCCGCGTTGCCAAAGGACGGTCCAGGCGCGCGGTTCGAACCGCTGATGACGCTTTATCTCACCGACAACACCCCGCCCGACGAAATCCGCCGCGCGCGTGAAAGCGGTTTTGTCCACGGCGTGAAGCTTTATCCGGCAGGTGCAACGACGAATTCCGATGCCGGCGTGACCAGCATTGCAAAGTGCGCAAAAACGCTCGAAGCGATGCAGGAGCATGATTTGCCGCTTCTGGTGCATGGCGAGGTGACTGACCCGGCTATCGATATGTTCGATCGGGAGAAAGTGTTTATCGATCGCGTAATGACGCCGTTGCGTCGCGATTTCCCGGCGCTGAAGGTGGTGTTCGAGCACATCACGACCAAGGACGCCGCTGATTATGTCCGCGACGCCGACGGCCCGACCGGCGCCACGCTGACCGCGCATCATCTGCTGTACAACCGCAATGCGCTGTTTGTTGGCGGGATCCGGCCGCATTACTACTGCTTGCCGGTCTTGAAGCGCGAGACGCATCGCCTGGCGTTGGTGGCGGCGGCTACTTCCGGGAATCCGCGATTCTTTCTCGGCACGGACAGCGCGCCGCACGCGAAGGGGTTGAAGGAGCACGCTTGCGGTTGCGCGGGCTGCTATACGGCGCTGCACGCGCTCGAGTTGTACACCCAGGCCTTCGATCAAGCCGGCGCGCTCGACAAGCTCGAAGGTTTTGCAAGTTTTCACGGCGCGGATTTTTATGGCCTGCCGCGCGCTACCGAGCAAATCACGCTGCAACGCGAGCAATGGACGTTGCCCGCCGAATTCATGGCCGGCGACCACGAAATCGTTCCGCTGGGCGGCGGTGAATCCATAGGCTGGCGGCTGGTTTAAGGCGAACCGCGCTTATGGCTGTGGAGTTTGTTGAATGTCCAGTCCGGCAAATCCATCGGAGCAACCGTCCGGTTCCCGCGCGATGCCGGGATTCGATGACATCGACTGGTCACGCGCGTGGCTTTCGCCGTTGGCCCATCGCGGTCAACGCTGGCAGAAAGCAGCGCTCGAAAGTTATCCAGCCTATCTGAGCACGCTGAACGCCGACGCGCGTACCGAACCTCGCATGACCGGGCGCGACAAGCCGCTGTCCTTTATTGCGCAGGACCAACTGCCGGCGGGAGCGTCGTATGAAGGACATATTGCGGCGACCGGCTGCGTGCCGACGCGCCATAACCTGCACGACTTCTTCAACGGCGCGATGTGGTTCCAGTATCCGCGCATCAAGGCGGCGCTGAACGCGCGCCAGGCCGCGGAAATCGATGCGCTGGGCATCGGTCCAATACGCGGTGCCGCTCGCGACGCTCTGACACTCTTCGATGAAAACGCGGTGTTGCTCGCCTGCGCTGACCCGGCGCTCGCGGCGGCGCTGCGCGCTTTCGATTGGCGGGCGGTGTTTATCGGACATCGGACTGCATGGGGGCGCGCGTGCGAAGCGCGGATTTTCGGCCATGCGCTGCTGGAAAAACTGATCGCGCCATACAAGGCGTGCACGGGACACGCGTGGATCGTAGAAGTCGAGCCGGCGTATTTCCTCGCCGCCGATACCGAACGCCGCGCCATTCTGGACCGTGAAGTATCGGAGCGCCTCAAAACCGAAGCCATCTCCAGCCGATGCTTCACGCCGCTGCCCGTGCTGGGCGTTCCCGGATGGTGGCCGGAAAACGAAGCGCATTCTTTTTACGATGACCCCCGGGTATTCCGTGCGGGCCGCCGTTTGCGGGCTTGATAGGCGCAATGAGCGCGGTTGGCGCATGTTAAAATCGATGCCGCAAAGCAGGCCAGGCAGTCGCGGCTGATCCGGTTTCGGCCGGGGAGGGCGAGGAAAGTCCGGACTCCAACAGGCAGGGTGATGGCTAACGGCCATCCGTGGCGACACGCGGAACAGGGCAACAGAAAGCAAACCGCCGATGGCCCCGGGCGTAAGTCCGGGGATCAGGTAAGGGTGAAACGGTGCGGTAAGAGCGCACCGCGGCTGCTGCAAGGCAGACCGGCACGGTAACCTCCACCCGGAGCAATTCCAAGTAGGCAGGCGCGCATCTTCGAGATGCAGGACGGTGCCTCCGTCTCGTCTGCGGGTAGGGAGCTTGAGCGCGTCAGCAATGGCGCGACTAGAGGAATGGCTGCCACGCGCGTGACGCTTTCGGGCGTTGCGGGCGCACAGAATCCGGCTTATCGGCCTGCTTTGTGACTATTTAAAAAGAAAGCCGGCGTCAGAGCAACGCCGGCTTTTTTCGTTGTTTCCGCGCTTTTTCAGCTCGCGACAATATCGAACGAATGCGTCAGTTCGGCCGTTTTGGCAAGCATGATCGACGCCGAACAGTATTTGTCGTGCGAAAGTGTGATCGCGCGCTCAACGGTCGCCGGATTCAGGTTCTTGCCTGTCACCGTAAAATGAAAATGGATCTTGGTGAAGATTTTCGGGTCCTCGCTTGCGCGCTCGGCCTTGAGCGAAACCGAGCAACCGACCACTTCCTGCCGGCTTTTCTTCAGGATCATCACCACGTCATACGCGGTGCAGCCGCCCGTGCCAAGCAAGACCATTTCCATGGGACGCGGCGACAGGTTACGGCCGCCGCCCTCGGGCGCACCGTCCATTGTCACCAGATGTCCGCTGCCCGTTTCCGCAGCGAACGCCATTCCATCTTGTCCCATCCAGCTAACTTTGCATTCCATGAGAAAACTCCAGTGCCGTACGGCACGCATCTATTCGTGCTGATTGTAGCGTTTTAGCCGATTGTGGGAATTGACGCTGGCGTTTCCTTTTCGTCGTTCGAGCGCAGGTGCTGCGGTGCGATCTGGCAGATAAATCGGGGGATTTCCCTACTTTCAATAGGGTGTACTGTAAGTCGTCTATGCGAATCATCACTTGGATGTTCGAATCAAGCAATTGATTTCAAAAGAAAATTACGGGTTGATACGTTAATTTCGTTATTTTGCATTATGAAATTCAATCTCACAATGCAAATTTACTTGCTTTGCACAAACCCAGTTCATATACTTCCTCCTGTCTCCTCCACCTCCTCCTAGGTGGATTCAGCCCGAGCCCAAGGCTCGGGCTTTTTTTCGCCTTCATTTCTACGCTTGTGTTGGCCGCGGGAGCGGAGGAAACCAGAAAACGCCCTTGGGCCGACGACATTTTCGGCTTGTTCGTCGGCCGTATTTCGTTGTTTTGACTTCGGATTGAAATTTCCCTTATAATTCAAAGTTCTCTATCCGCACCATGCCCGCGGACGAGAACCAGGGAGAGCCCGCACGCGCCTCGATGCGCACGAACATACAAGCGGGACAAAGCAGGGCAGAATTATTTTTTGGATCGATCATGAAGACGTTTTCCGCAAAAGCCCATGAGGTGACGCGTGAATGGTACGTGATTGACGCGACGGATAAGGTTCTCGGACGTGTCGCCAGTGAAGTGGCCGCCCGACTTCGCGGCAAGCACAAACCCGAGTTCACCCCGCACGTCGACACTGGCGATTTCATCGTCATCATCAACGCCAGCAAGTTGCGCGTCACGGGCAACAAGGGTACTGACAAGAAGTACTACCGTCACTCGGGCTATCCGGGCGGCATCTACGAAACGACGTTCAACAAGATGCAAGAACGCTTCCCGGGCCGCGCGTTCGAGAAAGCTGTTAAGGGCATGTTGCCGAAAGGTCCGCTCGGCTACGCTATGATCAAGAAGCTCAAGGTCTACGCTGGCGCAACGCATCCGCATACGGCTCAACAGCCTAAAGCGCTCGAGATCTAAAGGGAGCCCATATGATCGGTAATTGGAATTACGGTACGGGCCGCCGCAAGAGCGCCGTTGCCCGCGTGTTCATCAAGTCCGGTACGGGCGAGATCATTGTCAATGGCAAGCCCATTGCTGATTATTTCTCGCGCGAAACGTCGCTGATGATCGTGCGCCAGCCGCTCGAACTGACGAGCCACGCCACCACGTTCGACATCAAGGTCAACGTGAACGGCGGCGGTGAAACGGGGCAGGCGGGTGCAGTTCGCCATGGCATCACGCGCGCGCTGATGGACTACGACGCAACGCTCAAGCCTACGCTGTCGCAAGCAGGCTTCGTTACCCGCGACGCTCGTGAAGTCGAACGTAAGAAGGTTGGTTTCCACAAGGCACGTCGCCGGAAACAATTCTCGAAGCGTTAAGCTGTCTGGCTGTTTCGTCGCTATTGCGGCGAAATCGCTCAAAAAGCTGCCTGCGTGTTTGCGCTGGCGGCTTTTTTCGTTTGCGCAGCATATTGTTCGAACTTCATGGCTCCAACCTGCCGATAGTGAAATCGAGATAGTGTGGCGCGATAGCCTATTGATTACATGGGCTTCCAGCACGATATTGAGATCAGCCCTACAATAGGCACTAGAAGCTTTTTTGGAGAGTTCGAATGAACGCTGTCACCGACACCCCCACGACCGAAATGCCGTTGCCGTTCGTCTTCACGGACGCAGCCGCTGACAAGGTCAAGCAACTGATCGACGAAGAAGGCAATCCGGAGCTGAAGCTGCGCGTGTTCGTGCAAGGCGGCGGCTGTTCGGGCTTCCAGTATGGCTTTACGTTCGACGAGGCCATCAACGAAGACGACACCGTCATGGACAAGGCCGGCGTGCAACTTTTGATCGATTCAATGAGCTATCAGTACCTTGTTGGCGCAGAGATCGATTACAAGGACGACCTGAACGGCGCGCAATTCGTGATCAAGAATCCAAATGCAACCAGCACGTGTGGTTGTGGATCGTCATTTTCGGCCTGATTTCGATCGTAATACGCGGTCAGATGTCATGGTGAAACGGAGCCTTCGGGCTCCGTTTTGTTTTTACAGCCAAAGCCGATGGCGCCATTCGTGATGCCTTTTTTTCAACTCAGCGCGGATAAATCGCCCCTAGAACGCGTTCACCCGCGGCACCCGTGACTGCCGCCACATTCCCGGCTTCACGCGCCATGCACCGCATTGCCAACCATGCGAACGCCAGCGCTTCGACCTGCTGTGGCGGAACACCGAGTGCGTCTGTGGTCATGACAGGAACGCCGGAAACGCCGGTCTCGGCGAGCGCTTGCTGGATTGCATTCATAAGTACCGGATTGCGTGCACCACCGCCGCAGACGTAGACCGCACGACAATCGGATGCATGCCGTTCGATTTCACGTGCAATGGTGATTGCCGTCAGGGAAACGAGCGTTGCCTGTACGTCGGCAGGCGACACCTGCTCGAATCCGACGAGTTTGGCATCGAGCCATGCGGGGTTGAAGAGATCGCGCCCAGTGCTTTTCGGCGGCCGCTGCTCGAAGAACGGTTCGTCGAGCAAGGCATTCAGCAGCGGTCGATGCACTTGTCCTTGCGATGCGAAATGGCCGCCTTCGTCGAAGGGACGATTCAGATGGCGGTACGCCCATTCGTCGAGCAGCGCATTGGCCGGTCCGCAATCAAATCCATATACTCCGCCATCCGCCGAAAGAACGGTGATATTGCTGATGCCGCCCAGGTTGCACACGACGCGCGTTTCATTTTTCGAACCAAAAATAGTCGCGTGAAATGCGGGAACGAGTGGTGCACCCTGGCCGCCAGCCGCGACGTCGCGACTGCGAAAGTCCGCGACTATGTCAATGTTCGTCATCTCGGCCAGTAACGCCGGATTGTTGATTTGCCGCGTGTAACCCTTTTCCGGGCGATGCCGTACCGTCTGCCCGTGGACGCCGATCGCGCGGACTTTCGCGGCCGACTGACCGCTCATGCTCGCGAGTTCGTGACAGCAGACCGCGTAACGCGTAGCCAGCGCATTTGCTGCCAGCGCTTCACGTTCGAGTTCGTTCTCGCCGGGAGCCTGAAGCGCGAAAAGCGCTTCACGCAGCCCTTCCGAGAATCCCACATGCGCCTCGCCCAGCACCACAGGCGGCTGGCCGGCCATAAATTGCACCGCGACACCGTCCACGCCGTCCATGCTCGTGCCTGACATCAGCCCGAAGTACACGCCGTTCGCTGCGCCCTCTGTTGCCACTGCCTCGGTACGTCGCGCCACGTTGCCTCTCCTTTTCGATGCGAGTTGTCGCGTGAGCCGCTCGGGCAATCAACGCTTGACTCCTGCGGTCAAAATGGCCGCCATGGATGGATTATCCACACATCAAAGCAGCCCGTTAAGCCGTTCACCGGGACGTTAGCCATTCGGCCATGTTTTTGGAGTCCACGTTCGCAGATCTCGCGCATAAAACATGGCCGAATGGCTAACGCAAAGGGGAAAACGGGGCGAAGGCGCACGACATAACGTAAAATCCGATGCCTGAACCAAGCGAAAGCCGCGCTGATTCCCGAGCTTGCCGACCGCAGGCAAGGGCCCGGGCGCCGCGACCATTGCCCGATGCGCGTAAGCCCGCATCCCGAATAAATCACCCGAAAAGTTGCAGGCATGACCACAGAACCGAACGACTCTCCGGCTTCGGCTGCGAAAACCTTACCCCTTACCGACGAAGTGCAGGCTGCGCTTGCCGTCGCCAAACGGGGTTGCGACGAGCTGCTCATTGAAGCGGAGTTCGCGCAGAAACTCGCGCGCAGCGCCTTGAGCGGCAAGCCGCTGCGTATCAAGCTTGGCCTCGACCCGACCGCGCCGGACATTCACATCGGCCATACCGTCGTGCTGAACAAGATGCGCCAGTTGCAGGACCTCGGTCACACGGTCATTTTTTTGATCGGCGATTTCACGTCGCTTATTGGCGATCCGTCGGGGCGTAACGCCACGCGTCCGCCGCTCACGCGTGAACAGATCGAATCCAACGCCAAGACCTATTTCGAACAGGCCGCGCTGGTCCTGGACCGCGAGAAGACCGAGATTCGCTACAACAGCGAATGGTCGATGCCGCTTGGCGCCGACGGCATGATCAAGTTGGCGTCACGTTATACCGTGGCGCGCATTCTGGAGCGTGAGGATTTCACCAAGCGTTATCAGGGCGGCATGCCCATTTCAATTCATGAGTTGCTCTATCCGCTCATGCAGGGATATGACTCGGTGGCGTTGAACGCGGATCTGGAACTCGGCGGCACGGACCAGAAGTTCAACCTGCTGGTCGGACGCGAGTTGCAAAAGCAGTACGGCCAGGAACAGCAATGCATTTTGACCATGCCGCTGCTTGAAGGGCTGGATGGCGTTGAAAAGATGTCGAAGTCGAAGCACAACTACATCGGTATCAGCGAGAAGCCTACTGACATGTTCGGCAAGCTCATGAGCATTTCCGACACGCTCATGTGGCGCTATTTCGAACTGCTGTCGTTCAGAAGCATGGACGAGATCGCGCGATTCAAGAGCGAGTCTGAAGGCGGGCGTAATCCGCGCGATTTCAAGGTGCTGCTTGGGCAGGAAATCGTCTCGCGGTTCCACTCGCCGGCGGATGCCGAGCGTGCGCTCGAAGACTTCAATCACCGTGCGAAGGGCGGGGTGCCGGACGAGATTGCATCGGTGACGCTGAGCGGCGCGCCGCTCGCGGTTGGACAACTGCTGAAGCAGGCGGGACTGGTTCCATCGACAAGCGAAGCGCTGCGCAATATCGAACAAGGCGGGGTGAAGATCGACGGCGCGACCGTGTCGGACAAAGGCCTGAAAATCGACGCCGGTGAGTTTGTCGTGCAAGTGGGCAAGCGCCGCTTCGCGCGCGTCACGCTGACGGCTTGAGCACGTGATTGCGCTCATCCAGCGCGTCCTGCGCGCCGATGTTCACGTGCGCGGCCGTGTGACAGGGGCAATCGACGCAGGCCTGCTGGCGCTTGTATGCGCCGAACGAGGCGACACGCCGGCGTTGGCCGACAAGCTGCTGGCAAAGATGCTGGCGTACCGGATTTTCAGCGACGCAGCGGGCAAGATGAATCTGCCCGTAAGTGACATCGACGGAACCGGGCGTGCCGGCGGCGTGTTGCTGGTATCGCAATTCACGCTCGCCGCCGATACATCCAGCGGCTTGCGGCCAAGCTTCACGCCCGCAGCGCCACCTGAAGAAGGCCGAAGGCTCTTCGACTATTTTGTCTCACAGGCGCGCGCCGCGCATCCGATTGTCGAAACGGGTGAATTCGGCGCCGACATGCAAGTGTCTCTGGTCAACGACGGGCCAGTCACGTTCTGGCTGCAGGTGCGCGCCTGAGTTCACTCTTTGCGCTGACTAGCTCCGACGCATCCTTTGGAATCCCGATGACCACGCAAGTCCTATTTATCAGGCACGGCGAGACTGACTGGAACCGCATCAAGCGGATTCAGGGACATATTGATATTCCGCTTGCCGCGAGCGGGGTTGCTCAGGCCGGGCAACTCGCTCAACGCCTGCTGCAGGAGTCGCAAACCGGAGCGCGCCTTGACGCTGTGTATTCCAGTGACCTTCAGCGAGCGCGGCAAACGGCCAAGCCCTTTGCCGATGCGCTTGGTTTATCGCTGAAGCTGAACGAAGGTTTGCGCGAACGTTGGTACGGTGACTTTCAAGGTTACGACAGCGCCGAAATCCTCGCCAGATTTCCTGCCGAACATGCGGTTTGGCAAAGTCACGACCCCGACTTCACGCCTCCTGGCGGAGAGTCTCAGCGGGAATTTTCGCGGCGCGTGCTGAACGCAATTGAACCGATCGTGGCCGCGCATCCGGGTGGACGGATTGCGTGTGTCGCACATGGCGGCGTGCTTGACTGTATTTATCGATTTGCCCGCGAAATCCCGCTGGAGGCGCCGCGTGACTGGCTGCTGCTGAACACGAGCATCAACGTTGTGGACTTTGAGAACGGCCAGGCGAAGGTCGTGTCATGGGGCGACGTGGCTCACCTTGCGGCGCCCAGCAGCGACGACGACCTTAAGGAAGTGCCGCGCTAAAGCGACTACTCGGGCAGGTTCGCGTCCCAGAGATCACGAACAGGACCGGCATCGGGAGCCGCGAGACCAAAATGGCGGTAGGTGAGAAGCGTGGCCACGCGTCCGCGCGGGGTGCGCTGCAAATAGCCCTGCTGGATAAGATAGGGCTCGAGCACGTCTTCAATCGTGTCGCGCTCTTCGCCAATCGCGGCAGCCAGATTGTCGACACCGACCGGACCGCCATCGAATTTGTACAAGATGGCTTCCAGCAGCTTCCGGTCCATCAAATCGAAGCCAACGGGGTCGACGTCAAGCATCTTCAGCGCGGCATCGGCAACGTCCGCCGTGATATTGCCGTTTGCCCGCACCTCGGCGTAATCGCGCACGCGCCTGAGCAAGCGGTTCGCAATCCGCGGCGTGCCTCGCGCGCGCTTGGCAATCTCGAACGCGCCCTCGGGAACAATGTTCGCTTTCAGGAGCGAAGCCGATCGCGTGACAATTCGCGCCAATTCTCCCGCCGTATAGAACTCCAGCCGCGACACAATCCCGAAGCGGTCCCGCAGCGGATTGGTCAGCATGCCCGCGCGCGTGGTGGCGCCGACCAGCGTAAACGGCTGCAAATCCAGCTTCACGCTGCGCGCCGCCGGACCTTCGCCGATCATGATGTCGATCTGATAATCCTCGAGCGCCGGATACAGGATTTCCTCGACGACCGGCGACAGCCGATGAATCTCATCGATGAAAAGTACGTCGTTTTTCTCGAGATTCGTCAGCAGCGCGGCAAGATCGCCGGCGCGTTCCAGCACCGGCCCCGATGTTTGCCGCAGATTCACACCCATTTCCCGCGCAATGATGTGCGCAAGCGTGGTCTTGCCGAGACCCGGCGGCCCGAACAGCAGGACGTGATCGAGCGCTTCGGAGCGCCTGCGCGCGGCCTCGATGAAGATCTGCAACTGATCCCGGATCTTTTCCTGCCCGACATATTCCTCGAGCTGGCGCGGCCGCAACGCCCGCTCGAACACTTCCTCGTTCGGCGAGACAGGTGTAGCCGAGATGATGCGTTCGGCGGCGAGTTTGTCGGTTTCTATCATGCGTCGATTGTACCGCGTGACGAATACGCCGAAAGCTGGCCGTTCGGCCGACTGTTGGCCGGATCAACGGTGTGGGAGACTCATTCCGTACCAGTCTTGCGACTGGATCGAGCCGCACTTGAAGGTCAGCGCGAGGGTTGCAACGACAGTGCCTTCAAGGCCAGCTTGATGCCTTCCGACACGCCTGTTCCGGCAGGAACATTCTTTACCGCCATGAGCGCTTCTTTTTCGGAGTAACCCAATGCCAGCAAAGCGTTCAGGATATCGCTCGCGTGATCCGGGCCGGCCACCGTGCCTGCTGCCGTGCCCAGATCCGCGCCGAGCTTGCCCTTCAGTTCCAGGAGCAGCCGCTCCGCCGTCTTTTTGCCAATGCCGGGCGTACGCGTCAGGCGCGCGGCGTCCTGCATGGTCACGGCTTGCGCGAGTTCCTGGACGCTCATGCCCGACAACACCGCGAGGGCCATACGCGCACCGATTCCGCTGATCTTGAGCAGTTCGCGAAAGGTCGTGCGTTCCGGCTGCGTGCCGAAGCCATACAGCAAATGCGCGTCTTCACGCACGATCAACTGGGTCAGCAGGACGATCTTCTCGCCGATGTTCGGCAGGTTGTAGAAGGTGCTCATTGGCACGGCAATTTCATAACCCACGCCGCCGCAATCCACGAGCAGATACGGCGGGTTTTTTTCAAGCAAGACGCCTGCAATGCGACCAATCATGTTGAGGAACTTGTAATGGAGTTAGCCGACAAGGCGGCCGCGCCGAACGCGCAGGCCCTTTTTTGCCAGAGACGGCGCAATGCCGCCCAGGATGGCGGTTGCGCCGCCGGCGTGCGCGTGGCAGATGGCCATGCCGAGGGCATCGGCGGCGTCCGCTCCTGGCACGCCCGAAAGGGCGAGCAGCCGCACCACCATCTGCTGCATCTGATCTTTCGTTGCGCGGCCGTAGCCCACCACGGCCTGCTTCAATTGCAGCGCGGTGTATTCGGCAACCGGTACGCCGTTCGCGACCAGGCCGCAGATTGCCGCGCCCCGGGCCTGGCCGAGCAGCAGTGTGGACTGCGGGTTGACGTTGACGAACACTTTCTCGATCGCCGACTGATCGGGCGCGTGTTGCCGGACCAACGTGGAGATGCCGTCGAAGATCGTGTTCAGCCGCGACGGCAGATCGGCGTCCGCGGTCTTGATGACGCCGCTGGTCACGTAGGTGAGCGTGTGGCCGGTTTTATCGATAACGCCGAATCCAGTCACGCGCAGGCCCGGGTCAATGCCGAGAATTCTCATGGAATGCCGTTGGAACGTAGTGCTTGCGATACTAACAGCGCGGCGCAGAAAGTAAAAAGCCCGGTGAACCTGCCGGCCGCCGGGCTTTCCGAAGATCAGACGTTCTCAGTGGCTGTCTCAGTGACGGAAGTGCCGCGTTCCGGTGAGCACCATCGCAATGTTGTGTTCGTCCGCGGCAGCCACGACTTCGTCGTCGCGCATGGAACCGCCCGGCTGGATCACGCAGGTCGCGCCCGCGTTGACTACCACGTCGAGCCCGTCGCGAAACGGGAAGAACGCATCCGATGCCACCGCGGAGCCCTCCAGCGACAAACCCGCGTTTTGCGCCTTGATGCTCGCAATACGCGCCGAATCTACCCGGCTCATTTGCCCGGCGCCCACGCCGAGCGTCATGCCGCCGCCGCAAAACACAATGGCGTTCGACTTCACGTACTTCGCCACGCGCCACGCGAACATGAGATCGTCCATTTCCTTCGGCGTCGGATGACGCTTCGTGACCACGCGCAACTCGTGCGGCTGGACGTTCTTCGAGTCGAGCGATTGAACCAGCAAGCCGCCGCCCACGCGCTTCAGGTCGAACGCGTTGTGAGCGTCGCCAAGATCGATTTGCAGCAGGCGCACGTTTTGTTTCGCCGCGAAAATCTGCCTGGCCGCTTCGCTGAAGGAAGGCGCCATCAGCACTTCCACGAACTGCTTTGCAACTGCTTGCGCCGCCGTTTCGTCGACTTCCCGATTGAACGCAATGATGCCGCCGAACGCCGACGTAGGATCGGTCTGGAAAGCCTTCGAATACGCTTCGTGCGCACCTTCACCCACCGCCACGCCGCACGGATTCGCGTGCTTGACGATCACGCACGCGGGTACGTCGAACGTCTTCACGCATTCCCACGCAGCGTCGGAATCCGCGATGTTGTTGTACGACAGTTCCTTACCCTGCAACTGCGTGTAGTTCGCAAGCGCGCCAGCGGGCGTCGCGAGGTCACGATAAAACGCCGCGCTTTGATGCGGGTTCTCGCCGTAACGCAGGTCCTGCACCTTGGTGAAGGCGAGATTGAACGTCGACGGAAACGTATTGCGGCTCTTGTGTTCCAACGCGTCGGTCAGGCTCGTCAGATAGTTCGTGATGGCGCCGTCATATTGAGCCGTGTGCGCGAATACCTTGGTTGCAAGCCGGAAGTTGGTCGGGTAGCTGACCGTGTTGCTGGACGCACGCATTTCCTCGAGAACGGTCGCGTAATCCGAAGGATCGACGATTACCGTCACGTCACGATGATTCTTCGCCGCCGAACGCAGCATGGTCGGGCCACCAATATCAATATTCTCAATGGCGTCTTCCAGCGAGCATTCTTCCTTCGAGACTGTCTGCACGAACGGATAAAGATTCACCACCAGCAAGTCGATGGTCGGAATGCCGTGCTGCTCGAGCGCCGCCATGTGTTCGGGCAAGTCGCGGCGCGCCAGAATGCCGCCGTGAACCTTCGGATGCAGCGTTTTCACGCGGCCGTCGAGCATTTCCGGAAAACCGGTGTAGTCGGCGACTTCGGTGACGGGCAGGCCGGCATCGGCGAGAAGTTTTGCAGTGCCGCCAGTCGAAAGCAGGCTTACGCCCAGCTCCGAAAGCGATTTCGCGAATTCAACGATGCCGGACTTGTCTGAAACGGAAAGGAGCGCTTGCTTGATCATGATGGGAACGGCGGGGAGCCGGTAGGGGAGTCGAGGGAATCAGTAAATTCGGATCGACCGCCGTACGCCGCGACGGTCCGGGAGATACATCAATGAGACAAGTGACTAAATCAGGCCGTGCTGCTGGAGCTTCTTCCTGAGCGTGTTGCGATTGATGCCGAGATACTCCGCTGCGAGCGACTGGTTGCCGTCGGCTTGTTTCAGCACGACTTCGAGCATCGGCTTTTCCACGCACGAAATCACCATTTCGTAGACGTCGTGCGGTTTCGAACCGTCCAGGTCCTGGAAATAATTGTCCAGGCTCTGGCGGACGCATTGTTCTATGTTGTGTCTGCTCATGCGGCTAATCGGTCTGTGTGGTTCTGCGCGCCGCACGATTCGAACGCTTCGTTGGTGCCGCCTCCGTCAGCGTCTGTGCCGGGTTCTTCGACATAGACAAGACGGTCGCACAACGCCTTTTGGGCGTCGAAGAATTCGTTCACGGCGAGCAATTGTTCTCGTGTGGAGTCCAGCGTGTTCATCCGATGTCTGAACGTGTTGGCGCCGGAAAGGCCGCGAGTGTACCAGCCGATGTGTTTGCGCGCTGTACGAACGCCCGTGAATTCGCCATAGAAATCATAGTGATCTTCGAGATGCGCGTTCATCAGTTGCTGGATCTCGTCGATACGCGGAGCCGGCAAATATTCACCCGTCAGCAGGAAGTGTTCGATTTCGCGAAAGAGCCACGGACGTCCTTGCGCGGCGCGTCCGATCATGATTGCGTCGGCGCCGGTCACGGCCAGCACGTGGCGTGCTTTTTCCGGCGTGCCGATGTCGCCGTTCGCCACGACCGGAATGCGCACGGACGCCTTGACCGCGGCAATGGTCTCGTATTCCGCGTCGCCCTTATAAAGGTCGGCGCGCGTGCGGCCATGAACGGTCAGCATGGAAATGCCGGCGTCCTGCGCAATCCGCGCAATATTCAGCGCGTTCTTGTTCTCGCGATTCCAGCCCGTGCGGATTTTCAGCGTGACCGGGACGGCGTCCGGACCCACGCCAACTGCGTTCACTACGGCCTGCACGATCTCGGCAACGAGCGTTTCGTTTTGCAGCAGGGCGGAACCGGCCGCCACATTGCAAACCTTTTTGGCTGGGCAGCCCATGTTGATATCGATGATCTGCGCGCCGTTCGCGACGTTGTGCCGCGCCGCTTCAGCCAGCATTGCCGGGTCAGCGCCCGCGATCTGAACAGAAACAGGCTCGACTTCGCCGGCGTGATTCGCGCGCCGCATGGTCTTTTCGCTTTTCCACAATTGCGCATTCGATGCAACCATTTCGGACACCGCGTAGCCCGCGCCCATGCGTTTGCACAACTGCCGGAAAGGGCGGTCCGTTACGCCGGCCATGGGGGCGACGAACAGGTTGTTGCGCAAGATGTGGGGGCCGATGGCCAGTGTGGAAATAGGCATGAAACTCGCAGCGTCCGTGATTGGAGAGACGCGATCAGCGCTGAAGGAAAACAGCTATTTTAACGCGAACGCGCTGCGTCAATTAGATGCAATCGCACTGCAAGTTGTTAAATCTTCTATGAAAGTTGCCGGCTTCATAGAGGCCTTGCTCGGTTTTTCGCGCAATAGAACGGCTCGAAATATGCAGTCCGTCGAAGTTGACACACACGCGCTCAGCGGATTTGGCCGGATGGCGCGAAGTGCGGAGCCGTTTTTGACACAAGCAAACGATTAGCGCCGTTGCCCGAACATCATCTGGCGCGCCAGCGCGGTTTTAACCGGCGGCACGAACTCCAGCGCGCTCAAGGCCAGGCCGCGCACTGTCGCAAGCGGCGCGAAATCGATCGTGAAAACTCGCGCAAGCGTGTCCGTGGCGCCAATTGTCATTCGCCGGTCGAGCGCGCGCCGCTGGGCGAAGAGGCTCAGCGCGACGGTAGTAGGACCATTGGTCGATAACACGTCGCATAGCGCGTGCGCGTCACGCAAGCCGAGATTGAGCCCTTGCCCCGCGACCGGATGCAGCGTTTGCGCCGCGTTGCCAATGGCGACAGTGCGCCGATCGACGAGCGCATTCAGCGCGTTGAGCCCAAGCGGAAACATCGCGCGGCCGGTGATTTTCGTGAAACGGCCCATGCGTTCGCCAAAAGCCGCGCCGAGTTCGGCGAGAAATGCATTGTCGGAAAGTTGTGAGCGGCGGCTCGCCTCTTCCGGCGCGCAACACCACACGAGCGCGTAGTCTGCCTGGCGCGCGCCGCCCGACGGCAGCAACGCAATCGGGCCTTCTGGCGTGAAGCGTTCCCAGGCAACGCCCGGTTGCGGCGACGACACGCTGACCGTCCCGACAATCGCCGTCTGACCGTAGTCGCGCGTGTTCTTTATGGAAGTCGATGCATCCGATTCCTTGTACAACCCGCCTTCGGCATTCACCAGAATGCGCGCGCGAATGGTGCGGTCGCCCGTGGCCGAAGAATGGATCGGCAACGTCACGCCATCGTGATCGTGCAAGGGCGTGGATGCCGTCGTTTCCGTAAACCAGTGAACGCTGGTTTCGGCCACGGCCCGCGAGAGCGTCGCGACAATCGAGCCGTAACGCACCACATATCCGAGTGCTGGCAAGCCGTGTTCGTCGTGATCGATCAGGGTCCGGCCGAACCGGCCGCGCTGCGAAACATGGATGCGCTTGATCGGCGTGGCATCGGCGGGAAAACCGAGTGACGACTCCAGCATCGCCCGGCTGCCATGCGAGACCGCGATCGCGCGCGGATCGCTCGAGGCCGCGCCGGGCGCGCGGGCATCGATCAACGCCACCGATAAACGCGACGTCGCGCTGCGCTTCGCCAGCCACCCTGCGAGTGCGAGGCCGACCGGTCCGGCGCCGACGATGGCGACGTCGAAGTGATAATCAGCCGGCAATTCATGGCCGAGGGTTTCTGCGGTTTCAATTTGCATCGGGGGCTTGCGCGTTGCGCATCAAGGCTTCGATTTCGTCGGCATCGACGGGAACTTCGCGTGTTGTCAGTTCGCAGCCGTCGGCCGTGACAATGGCGTCGTCTTCAATCCGGATGCCTATGTTCGCGTAGCGTTCCGGGATATCTTCGGCGGCGCGGATGTACAAGCCGGGTTCAATGGTCAGCGTCATGCCCGGCTTCAACGTGCGCCACGCACGCGCGCCGTGGTCGTCCAGCGGCGCGTTGGCATCGCGATAATCGCCCGCGTCGTGCACGTCCATGCCGAGCCAATGGCCCGTGCGGTGCATGTAGAAACGCTGGTACGCGCGTTCGGCTATGACGTCATCGACGGTCGCGAATGTGTTCTTGTCGATGATTCCCGTGTCGAGCAAACCTTGCGACAAAACGCGTACCGCGGCTTCGTGCGGCGCGTCGAAACTCACGCCTGCGCGCGTGGCGGAGACGGCGGCGTATTGCGCGGCCAGCACGATGTCATAGATTTCCCGTTGCGCCGATGTGAACCGTCCGCTCGCCGGAAACGTGCGCGTGATGTCGGACGCGTAGCCGTCGAGTTCGCACGCGGCGTCGATGAGAATCAGGTCGCCTTCGCGCGCGATCGCGTTGCCCGCCGGGTAATGCAGTACGCACGCATTCGCGCCGGCCGCGACAATCGAACCGTACGCGGGCGCTTGCGCGCCGCGTTTGCGGAACACGTACAGCAATTCGGCTTCGATTTCGTATTCGTGCATGCCGGGACGGCAGGTTTGCATCGCGCGTCGGTGTGCTTCGGCCGAGATCGTGCCCGCGCGGCGCATGATCGCGAGTTCGTGCTCGTCCTTGATCAGACGCATTTCGTCCAGCATGGGCAGCAGGTCGACCGCTTTCGATGGCGCTTTCACGCCAATCCTGCTCTGCGCCCGGACGGCCGCGAGCCAGTTGCGGACTTGAGTGTCGAGTTCGGTGGAAACGCCTAGCGCGTAATGCAACGCGGGTTTATCGGCGAGCAGGCGGGGCATTTCGGCGTCGAGCTGATCGATGGGAAATGCTGCGTCCAGACCGAGCGCGAGGCGCGCGCCTTCGGGACCGTAGCGGAAGCCTTCCCACGTCTCGCGCTCGACGTTTTTCTCGCGGCAGAACAAGATGGCCGCGGGTTCTTCTGGGTGGGCGCTTGCGTCCAGAACCAGCGTGGCTTCCGGTTCCGTGAAGCCCGTCAAGTAGTAGAAGTAGCTGTCGTGGCGGTACGGATAGTCGGCGTCGCGGTTGCGCAAGACTTCGCGCGCGGTGTGCACGATGGCAACGCCGCCGCCCGATTCGCGCAACGCCGCGAGGACGCGCTCACGGCGGTCGCGATAGACGTCGAGACCGATGGATTGGGCTTCATTCGATGAGTTCATGCAGCGATTGTAGCGCCGCTTCGCCCTGCTTTATTCGTTTGCGTCGGGCGTTGCAGGTGCCTGGTCTGCCGTGGGTTCCGCCGCTGCCGGGCGATTGCGCACGCTTCCGGCGATCAGGTCGAAGCGGAACAGGCGGCATTCGAGCGCACCGTTGAAAAGCGGTGTTTTCGTCGATTCACGCAGGCGCAGCATGCCCGGCAATTTTCTGTCCGATGTCAGCACGTAAGCGCGCCAGCCCGGAAAGCGCTGCTTCATTGCATTGCCGAACGAGATAAAAAACTCCTGGTCGGCCGGATCGGGCTGTGCGCGGTGAAACGCTTCTTCGTCTTCATCGCGGCCACGGTTTTTCGGTTCGCGAAGTTCGCCGCGCGGACCGCGCCCACGTACTTCGATCCGTTCGCCATACGGCGGATTCGCGACCAGGATGCCGGGTTCGCTCGTCGGCGGCGTCATGTGGCGCGCATCGACCTGTTTTAACGACAGCTCCGGCAGACCCGCGCGTTCGAGGTTCGAATAGGCCTTGTCGAGCATGTCGCCGGAAATGTCGCTGCCGTAGATCTGCAAATCCTTGCGCGACGAGCGCGCGGCATGTTTTGCATCGAGTGCCGCGCCTTTCAGCTTTTGCCACGCGTTCACGTCGTATTGCTTCAGCTTTTCAAAGCCAAAGCGGCGTTCCACACCCGGCGCGATGTTCAGCGCCACCTGCGCGGCTTCGGCGAGGAACGTGCCGCTGCCGCACATCGGATCGAACAGCGGCGTGCCGGGCGTCCAGCCGGTCAGCCGCAGAATGCCGGCTGCGAGGTTTTCACGCAGCGGAGCCGCGCCTTTGTCGAGGCGCCAGCCGCGCTTGAAGAGCGGATCGCCGGAGGTATCGATGTAAAGCGTGCATTCGTTGAGCGTCAGGAACGCGAAGACACGGACGTCGGGCTGGGCGGTATCCACGCTCGGACGATTGCCGGTCAGCTCGCGCAGACGGTCGCACACCGCGTCTTTTACGCGCAGGGTCGCGAATTCGAGGCTGCGCAGCGGTGATTTGATCGCGGTGATATCGACTCGAATGGTTTCGTTTGGCGAGAACCATTTTTCCCATTGCTGCTGGTACGCGAGTTCGTAGATGTCGTGTTCGCTTCTGTACGGGCCTTGGGCGAGCTTGAGCAGCACGCGGCTCGCGATGCGCGAATGCAGGTTGGCCGCCATGCCGGCCGCCCAGGAGCCGCGGAAATGCACGCCGCCCGGGACTTCCTTGCCGGTTCTGAATTGGGAGCCTTCTACGTGCTTCGCTCCGATTTCGGCGAGTTCGGCCGCCAGCGGCGCCTCGAGACCGCGCGGGCAAGGGACAAACCAGTCGAAAAGGAAAGTAGTGGCCATGGGGCGGTGCTTTTAGGGGAATCGAAGGGGGATATTGTACGCGGCGGGCGGGGAGGGGACGAAGCGGCCAGAAGAGCAGAGGAGGACGAGCTTTTCAGAAAGTGCGATAGCAGAGGCAGATTCGAATGCGGTCCTAACAGGAGCGGCAGATCATGTTAGCCAATCGGCTAGTTATGTCGCGACCTCAAATTCGATATCGTGGCTCAACAGTAGGAACTCGAACAACACGGGTATCTATCGCACTAAGTGCTATAATTGCGGGAGGAAAATTTGCGCGTTTTCAAAACCAAGTGGTTTGCACGCTGGGCTGATTCGGAAAGCGTGTTGAACACGGCGCTGTGAATGCCGTTAGGGAGATGAGCCAAGGTCTGATAGATGCCAATTTGGGCGGGCACGTTTTCAAAAAACGAGTGGGTATCAACGGACGAGGCAAACGAGGCGGATTACGAACGCTATTGGCGTTTCGAACGGATGAGCGAGCATTTTTTGTTTTCGGATTTGCCAAGACCGAGCGGGCCAACGTGAGCGGCACGGGGCTGGTAGCGTTGAAGTTGTTGGCATCACAGTTGTTGGGCTATGACGCGCGCACATTAGTCCAGGCGCTGCATGCAGGCGAGTTAATCGAGGTGGAAAGCAATGAATGACAAACTACTGAAGGCGGTATATGAAACCGCTGAAGGCCTACACCAGGCCGGAACAATGGACGCCATGACATTGCGGGAGTTCGATGCGCTATGTCTGCCACCAATCAAGGATTACAGCGCGGCGCAGATCAAGCGGCTGCGTCAGCGCAGCAGGGCGAGTCAAGCGGTGTTTGCGGCGTGCCTGAACACGAGTGCCTCGACGGTGCAGAAATGGGAGCAGGGCCAAAAGCGGCCAAACGGACCATCGCTGAAACTGCTCGATCTGGTTGACCGTAAAGGCCTGGAAGCAATGTTTTAAAGGTGTGCCAAAAGGGCCGTCGAACGGGCATCGAGCAAAAAACGCCGGTGTCTCTTATGAGTACACCGACGTTCCGTTCCACCCCGGCAGCGCGCCCTCACTCCACCGCCTTCACCATATCCTCGATAACCTTCTTCGCGTCCCCGAAAACCATCATCGTCTTGTCCATGTAGAACAGTTCGTTATCCAGCCCCGCATAACCCGCTGCCATAGACCGTTTGTTCACGATAATCGTCTTCGCCCGATACGCCTCAAGAATCGGCATCCCGGCGATCACCGACTTGGGATCGGTTTTAGCCGCCGGATTCACCACGTCATTCGCACCAAGCACCAGAACCACGTCCGTTTGCTGGAACTCGCCGTTGATATCTTCCATCTCGTGGACGAGTTCGTAGTCCACCTCGGCTTCGGCCAGCAGCACATTCATATGTCCCGGCATACGCCCCGCGACCGGGTGAATGGCATACCTCACGTCGACGCCTTTCTCGATCAGCTTGTCGGTAAGTTCCTTCAGCGCATGCTGAGCGCGCGCCACGGCCAGTCCATAACCCGGCACGATCACCACGGTTTCCGCGTTGCCGAGCATGAACGCGGCGTCATCGGCGGAACCGGATTTCACCGGGCGCTGTTCCTTCGCGCCATCGCCTGCCGCCGCGCCGCCTTCGTTACCGAACCCGCCCAGTAGCACGTTGAAGAACGAGCGGTTCATCGCGCGGCACATGATGTACGAAAGAATCGCACCCGACGAACCAACCAGGGATCCCGCGATGATCAGCATGGGATTGTTCAACGAGAAACCGATACCCGCCGCGGCCCAGCCCGAATACGAGTTCAGCATGGACACGACCACCGGCATGTCCGCGCCGCCGATCGGGATGATGATCAGCACGCCCAGCGCGAACGCGATCAGCGTCATGATCACGAACGGCAGCCATGATTGCGTGAACATGAAGATGATGCCGAAGCCGAGCATCGCGATGGCGAGCAGCAAGTTGATCATGTGCTGGCCGGGATACACGACCGGCGCGCCCTTGAACAGCCTGAACTGATATTTGCCCGAGAGCTTGCCGAACGCGATCACCGAACCGGAGAACGTGATCGCACCCACGAACGTGCCAATAAACAACTCCACGCGATTGCCCACGGGAATTGGTTCGCCCAACGCGGCGAGTCCGAATGCGGAAGGTTCCGACACGACGGCATAGGCGATGCACACCGCGGCCAGGCCGATCAGCGAGTGCATGGCGGCGACGAGTTCGGGCATCTTCGTCATCTCGACTTTCGCCGCGACATACGCGCCAATCGCGCCGCCGACCACGAGCGCCGCAAACAGCAGCCCGAGGCCCAGCGACAAATCCGATCCGAGCGCGGCCGCCTGCTTCACGATCAACGCAATGGTCGTGAGAATCGCTATCGCCATGCCGGCCATGCCGAACGTGTTGCCCAAACGCGCGGTCTTCGGGTTGGACAATCCTTTGAGCGCCTGGATGAAACACACCGAGGCGACGAGGTACAGGAGGGTGACTACGCTCATGCTCATTGCGCAATCTCCTTCGACGCAGCGGCAATCTGCTTCGGCGCTTTCTTCTTGAACATCTCCAGCATTCGCCGCGTGACGAGAAATCCGCCGAACACGTTGACCGCCGCCAGCAACACCGCGAGCGTGCCGAAGAACTTGCCAGCGCCGCCTATTGTCAATCCTGCCGCGAGCATTGCGCCGACAATCACAATCGCCGAAATCGCGTTTGTCACCGCCATCAACGGCGTGTGCAGCGCGGGCGTGACGTTCCAGACCACGTGATACCCGACGTAAATCGCGAGCACGAAGATGATCAGGTTGATGACCGTGTGATTAACCAGTTCCATGTCAGTCTCCTTTGATCCCGCGCGTGACCTGGCCGTCGCGGCACAGGAGCGTGGCCGCGACAATGTCGTCGGCCATGTCGATGTTCAACGTGCCTTCCTTCGTCACGATCAGCTTGATGAAGTCGAGCAGGTTGCGGGCGTAGAGGGCGGAAGCATCGGTTGCGACCATCGATGCAAGATTGGTATAGCCGACCAGATGCACACCGTGTTTCATCACGACCTGATCGGGCTCGGTCAGCGGGCAATTGCCGCCGCGCCGGCCTTCGTATTCGGGACCGCGCCCGGCAGCCAGATCGATAATGACGGAACCCGGCTTCATCTGCTGGACCGTTTCGGCGGCAATCAGCGTTGGCGCGGGACGCCCGGGAATCAGCGCGGTCGCGATCACGATATCCGCTTGCTTCGCGCGCTCGGCGACCAGCACGGATTGCCGCGCGAGCCAGCTTGCGGGCATGGGACGCGCGTATCCGCCGACGCCGACCGCGGCTTCGCGCTCTTCATCGGTTTCGTAGGGGACTTCCAGAAACTTCGCGCCGAGCGACTCGATTTGCTCTTTCACGGCAGGGCGCACGTCCGACGCTTCGATCACAGCGCCCAGGCGCTTGGCCGTGGCGATGGCCTGCAAACCCGCGACGCCCGCGCCCAGCACAAGCACGCGCGCGGCTTTGACGGTGCCGGCCGCGGTCATCAGCATGGGCATGAAGCGCTGATAGATATTGGCGGCGACCAGCACAGCCTTGTATCCGGCAATGTTCGCCTGCGACGACAACACGTCCAGGCTCTGCGCCCGCGTGGTTCTCGGCGCGGCTTCGAGTGCGAAAGCGGTGACGCCCGATGCGGCGAGCCGCGTGTTGTTATCGGCGTTGAAGGGGTCGAGCATGCCGGCCAGCACGGCGCCGGATTTCAGTAATAGCAGCTCGGTTTCGTTGGGCGAATGAACCTTGAGGACGAGATCGGCGGCGAACGCGGTATTGGCATCGACAAGCTCGGCGCCGGCGGCGGCGAATGCCTCGTCTATATAGCTCGCCGGCAGTCCCGCGCCGCGTTGCACCGTGACGCGATGACCCTGCGACACGAGCTTCTTGACCGTTTCCGGCGTGGCCGCGACGCGCGCCTCGTTCGCCCGCGTTTCGGCAGGCACTCCGATATGCATCTTCATCCTCCTCACGTTCTAGTTCTGTCATGACCGTGTGCAGCCGCTCGCGCTATTTCTTGCTCGATGGAAACGTCCGCACATGAATAAGCGCTTCTTTAAGCTGCTTTTTACGGCTGATTGCCACTGTAACCGAAACATTCGTGAAAAATGACGCCATCGGACAACAACCCGCATGCACGCCGCGAACGACGGGAAAACGCGCAAAACGGTAAAATACGGTCCCATGAAAACAGAACGCTGGACACCGCGCGTAACGGTCGCTGCCATTGTGGAGCGGGACGGGCGCTTTCTCGTGATCGAGGAGCACACGTCCGACGGGCTCAAGATTAATCAGCCGGCCGGGCATCTGGAAGCGGGAGAAACGCTTGTGGACGCCGTCAAGCGCGAAACGCTGGAAGAAACCGGGCATAACTTCGAGCCGCAGGCGCTCGTTGGCGCGTATCTCACGCATTTCGAGCGGCCGGGAAAATCGGCGACGTATCTGCGATTCACGTTTTGCGGCACGACTTCGGGCCCGGTGCCGGGCGCGCAACTGGACGATGGCATCGTGCGCGCCATCTGGCTTACCGCCGGCGAGTTGCGCGCCTGCGCTGACCGGCACAGGTCGCCGGCCGTGCTCGAATGTCTCGATCATTACCTTGCCGGGCGGCGCGTGCCGCTCGACTTCATTCATACGCATTCGGTCGCGCCGGTGCAGGATCGGATTTAGCCAGGCAGAAGCCGCACAGAGAAGACAACGCAGAGAGCAAAATGAGCAAGGCCGGAAAACAGAAAGTCGTGGTGGGCATGTCGGGCGGCGTGGATTCGTCGGTGACCGCGTGGCTGCTCAAGGAGCAGGGCTACGACGTGATCGGCCTGTTCATGAAGAACTGGGAAGATGACGACGACAGCGAATACTGCTCGACGCGGCAGGACTGGATCGACGTGGTGTCCGTCGCGGATCTGATCGGTATTGACGTGGAAGCGGTCAACTTCGCCGCCGAATACAAGGACCGCGTGTTCGCGGAATTCCTGCGGGAATATTCGGCTGGCCGCACGCCAAATCCGGACGTGCTCTGCAATGCCGAGATCAAGTTCAAGGCTTTCCTCGACCACGCCATGTCGCTTGGCGGCGAAACCATCGCGACCGGACATTACGCGCGCGTGCGTGAACGCGACGGCCTGTTCGAGTTGCTGAAGGCCACGGATCACACCAAGGACCAGTCTTACTTTTTGCATCGGCTGAATCAGGCGCAATTGTCGAAGACGCTGTTTCCGCTCGGCGAGATGCCGAAGACGAAGGTCCGCGAAATCGCGGCGCAGATCGGCTTGCCGAATGCAGCGAAGAAGGATTCAACGGGCATCTGCTTCATTGGCGAACGGCCTTTTCGCGAGTTCCTGAACCGCTATTTGCCGACCCAGCCCGGTCCAATGAAAACGCCCGATGGCAAGGTGATCGGCGAGCATGTCGGGCTGGCGTTCTATACGTTCGGACAGAGAAAGGGCATTGGCCTTGGCGGGAGCAAGGACGGCAGCGGCGATCCGTGGTTCGTCGCGGGCAAGGACATGGCTTCCAACACGCTGTATGTGGTGCAGGGACACGATCATCCGTGGCTGTTGTCACATTCGCTCGTGGCCGGAAATACCAGCTGGGTGGCAGGCGTGGCGCCGGCCGAGGGCCTGGAATGTGCGGCGAAGACGCGGTATCGGCAGTCGGATTCGGCGTGCGTGGTGGGCGCGCCGCAAGCGGATGGCCGGTTCGAGTTGCGTTTCAACGATGCCCAATGGGCCGTTACGCCGGGACAATCGGCGGTGCTTTATCGGGGCGATGTTTGCCTGGGTGGCGGAATAATCGAGCACGCGGCGACTGCGCAGCCGGCGCGGCAAGAGGCGCGGGCTGCGTTGCTGACGTCGCGATAAAGCTGTATGTATCGATGCATCAAAGGAAGCGGGCCGCAGCCCGCTTCCTTGTACATTGTGAAAGACTCTAGAAAAAGATGCGGATATCGACGTTACATCGCTTGACAATCTATCTTCTAGTAGATAAATTACGGCCATGGCTTAGGTTGAAGTTAGAGCACGACACCGCAAGAGCCTAGGTACAAGGTATTAGTGAAGCACATTGGCGCAAAAAACGACTGCAGTATCTAAGCAGAACCCCGAAATGAACAACGAGAAAACCCCAGACAAAAACACCGTTCGCGAGCAGTTACTCGAACACGCGCAAATCCTGTTGATGACGCGCGGGTATAACGGTTTCAGTTATCGGGACCTATCGACGCTGGTTGGGGTAAAGACATCGAGCATTCACTATTACTTCCCGTCGAAGGAAGATCTGGTGCTTGAGGCGGTGAACACGTATAGCGCTGACGTCATGTCATCGATTTACGCCATCGACAGTTCCGCTTCTGCGGAGAAGAAACTCGATCGGTACGTGAAATTGTTCGGCAAGATCGTAGGCGAAGGCGATCAGGTTTGTTTGTGTGGAATGCTGGCTGCGGATATTCAGTCATTACCGGAAGATGTCCGTCATGCAGTGCAGGCTTTTTTTAAAGCGAATGAATCGTGGCTGGCAAAGGTGCTGGCCGAAGGCGAGAAGCAGGAGACCTTGCGAGTCAACGGGAAACCCGATGTGACCGCCCGGGCGCTATTTGCGGCGTATCAAGGTAGTTTGTTGGCGTGCCGCCTGTTTCATTCCAAAGTACGTCTTGATGAAGTCACGCAAACAGTAAAGCGCTGATTGAAATCGCGAGTGCGAGAAGTGTGACGCTGTAATGAAATGCGCGCTTTCCGGGATTGTTCGGAATATTGCTACGAATGAATAACTCTTTATCGATTTTTGTCTATCTTTGAGTAGATAGATTTTGATTTCCGATAGTCGGCCGAAATTGTAGATTCATGGCGTTTTTATCTTACTTTTTTACCGTATTTGAAGATGGTGTGACAGTGCATAGCGGACCGGTCTGGTTGACGAGTAAACCACTAGCGATATGCATTTGAATTGCGCAAAAGCGGGTAATTCATTGTAAGTGGTTGTCGCCCTTGACCTTTAGCAGTCTGCATCGATCCACGCGGTAACCCATATTTACGTTGACGAAGGCGCTGCAAAGCCGCAAGAAAGGCAGCAAGAAAGGCCGTAAAGATTCTGGAAGCACTGAATATAGTTGTCTATCTACAAGTAGATGCATTTGAATTCACAGACTTTTTTAGGCATTTCCCGAGCATTTTTAGCCGATTTAACGCTTCACATTATTCATCACTTATCCACCGCACCGTCACTAACAGGAGTCAGCATGTTCAAGCTCAAGTCTCTCGTCATCGCCTCTGCAGTTGCTGCAACGCTCGGCGCAAGCGCCATTGCGCAGGCTGCGCCCGTGCTCGAACCGGCGACACAGCAGTTCATCGACGCGCTCACGGCGCAAAAAGGGCCGCCGATCTACACCCTGTCTCCCGCCGATGCCCGCAACGTGCTCGCCGGCGCCCAGTCGCAGCCAATCCAGAAGGAAGCCGCGCAAATCGAAGACCGCGTGATCGAGGCCGGTCCGACCGGCAAGATCGCCATCCGCGTCGTGCGCCCGGCGCATGCAAAGGGCGTGCTCCCTGTGATCATGTATTTCCACGGCGGCGGCTGGGTTCTCGGCGATAAGAACACGCACGACCGCCTGATCCGCGAAATCGCCAACGGCGCACAGGCGGCCGTGGTTTTTGTCGACTACGACCGCTCGCCCGAGGCCAAATTCCCGGTGCCGATCGAGCAGGCTTACGCGGCAACGCGCTATGTGGCCGAACATGCAAAGCAGTTCAACGTCGATGCAACCCGCATGGCCGTGGCCGGTGACAGCGTGGGCGGCAACATGGCGGCAGCCGTCACGTTGATGGCGAAGGAGCAGGGCGGCCCGGCGCTGCGTTATCAGGTGCTGTTCTATCCGGTCACCGACGCGAACTTCGACGACGGCTCATACAACGAATTCGCGGACGGCCCGTGGCTCACCAGGAACGCCATGAAGTGGTTCTGGGACGCCTACGCGCCGAACGCGTCCGATCGGGAGAAGATCACGGCGTCGCCGCTGCGGGCGTCGCTGGATCAATTGAAGGATCTGCCGCCCGCGCTCGTCATCACCGACGAAAACGACGTGCTGCGCGACGAAGGCGAAGCCTACGCGCGCAAGCTCTCGCAGGCGGGCGTCCGGGTGACGGCCGTGCGCTACGAAGGCACGTTCCACGACTTCGTGATGCTCAACGCGCTCGCGAAGACGCCGGCCACGCGCGCCGCGATCGATCAGGCGAACACGGTGCTCAAGAAGGCGCTGGCGAAGTAAGCGGGTTGGAATAAAAAGAAAAGCCCCGGCAAAGGGGCTTTTCTTCGTGACTTCGTGACGCGTGCCGAGAACTCAGACAGGCAGCGTATCGATAAAAGACTGGCGCAGCGACAAACGCTGCAAATGCTTGTCGAGATTGGGGTAATCCTCGCGCCAGTTCAGATCGGGCATCCGGTAGTCGATGTAGCCGAGTGCGCAGCCACAGGCAATGTCGGCGAGCGTGAAGTGATTGGCCGAGCACCAGTTCTTGGCGGCGAGTCCTTTGGACATCGCTTTCAGGCCGTCATCAATCTTGCGCTGCTGCCGCGCGATCCACGCGTCGTTTCGTTGCGCTTCTTCGCGCTGCGTGCCTTCCAGCCGGATCAGCACGGCGGCGTCCAGCATGCCGTCGGCGAGGGCTTCCCAGCATCGGACTTCCGTGCGTTCACGGCGTTCCTGCGGCAAGAGCTTGCCGACCGGCGTAAGCGTATCGACGTATTCGCAAATCACGCGCGAATCGAAAACGGCTTCGCCGTCGTCCAGAATCAGGCACGGCACCTTGCCAAGCGGATTGAAACTATGGATTTTCGAATCAGATGCCCAGACGTTTTCGAGCACCAGTTCGCAGTCAATCTTCTTTTCTGCCATCACAATCCGCGTCTTGCGAACATACGGGCTGTTGAGCGAACCGATCAGTTTCATCATCTGTGTTGTGGATTCTGCAAAAGAGTAGTCATGGAGAGCGATCTTAACCGGCCCGACGCACGCCGACTTAATTTCAAGATGCCGGCGTTGTGGTCGGGCGACAAAAAACCCGGCGCGCCTTTCGGTGCAACCGGGTTGCGTCAGGATCTGGCCGGCGTCTCAGTTCACTGCGCGGGCACCGCGTTCACGGGGCAGGGCAGCAGACGCGGCGCAATGGGCGTTGCCGGTTTCGCGCTTTTCGTCGCGACGGATGCCGTCAACGGCGGCGCCGAGCTTACCGTGCGCACGCCTGCGGAAATTGCCTGGGAAAGCGCATCCACGGCTTGCCGATGCCCTGCCACGAGCGCGTCAAAGCCGTCGCCAACCGGTTGTTCGGTGACTGTCCGGCACGTCAGCACAGCTTGATTGCTGACGCCGCGCACGCTCCAGACGGCGTCGATCAACGCGCGTTTTCCCGGCGACGACTCGAAGCGCTGCACATTTACCTTCACACGATAAACCGCCGCGCCCGCCGGATACGGCGTGCCATAGACATCGATTGCGCCAAGCTGCTGCGACAGATCCGCCGATAACGCGCGCCGCACTTCGTCGGCGGGCAGCGACGCCCAGCGCTGATCCTCCAGCACGCGCACTTGCGCCGTGCCGTCCTGCACGACCATCTGGTTCTTGGAAACTTGCGGCGGCATGTCGACTGGCGCCAGTTCCAGATAGAACGAAGCAGGCGCCACCGTTTTCACAGCGGCGTCGCCTGAACCGCCGCCAAGCGTATAGAAACGGGCGGGCGGCGAACTGCTGCATGCGGCGAGCGCGGCCACGAGGCCCAATGCCGCCACGCCGCCGGCGGCCTTGAAAATTCTGGCCAGACTCATGGCTTATCTCCTGGTTTTCCGCGCAGCAACGACTCCGGATGACGTTCCAGATAATCGGAGAGCGCATTGAGCGATTGCAGCGTCCGCGTGAGTTCCTGCAGCGCCTGATGAACGTCCGACTGCAGCGGCGAGTCTTGCTGCAGCGTGCTTTGCGCTTCGCTGAAGGTCTTCTTCGCGGCCGTGAGCGTGTCACGCGCTTCCGGGGCCACTTGGGTATCGAGCTGCTTGAAGAGGCTGTTCGCGTTCTTCAGTGCGCTGTTCAGGTTGTTGCCAATATCGTCGAAAGGAATCTTGTCCAGCTTCTTCGCGATATCCGCCACCTGCAGCTGCAGTTCGTCCAGCGTGTTGGGCACTGTCGGCAATTCGAGCGGATCGGCCGCGACGTTCACCGTGGCCTTTGCCGCCTTCGGGAAGATATCGAGCGCGACATACAGCTGTCCGGTCAGCAGATTGCCGGTCCGCAATTGTCCGCGCAAGCCGTTCGCCACCAGCTTCTGCAGCAGTTCCTGCCCCGCCACGGTGTTCTGGCGCGGCGCGGAGTCGCGGAAACGCTTGCCGAGCCTGTCCGGATAGATATTCATGGTCACCGGCATCTGGAACGTGCGGGTTTTCGGATCATAGTCAATCGCGATACCCGTCACGCTGCCAAGCAAAATGCCCCGGAAATCGATGGGCGCACCCACCGACAAGCCGCGCAACGACTGGTTGAAGTTCATGACAACGCGGATTGGCTGGCCGTCCGGATCGCGCATGGCGTCCGATTCGTCGGAACCGAGGCGGAACGTCATGTTGTCCGGCGCCTGCTGACCAGGTTCCTGGTTCGGCGGCGTCTGGAACGCAATGCCGCCCAGCACCACGGTTGCGAGCGATTGCGTGTTGAGCTTGAAGCCGCTGGAATCGAGCCGCAGATCCACGCCGCTTGCGTGCCACCAGCGCGAATTCGTGCCCACGTATTGATCGTAGGGCGCGTTCACGAACACTTGCATGGTGACGCCGGTGCCGTCTTTATCGAGGGAAAAGCCCACGACCTGGCCCACCTGCACACGACGGTAATAAATCGGCGAGCCAATATCGATGGAACCCAGCGACTCGCCGCGCAAGGTGAATTGACGTCCCTTCTGATCGCCCGTGACCGCCGGCGGCGTTTCGAGCCCCACGAAATGGGTCTCGTCTTCCTTCGACTTCCCCGCGTCCACGCCAATATAGGCGCCAGACAACAACGTGCCGAGCCCCGTCACGCCGCTCGCCGCCACGCGCGGGCGCACGACCCAGAAACGCGTGTCCTTCACCGCGAAATCCTCGGCGACCTTGGTCAACTGGACATCGACGAGAACCCGTGAATGATCCTTCGACAACGTGATGTTCTTGACCGTGCCAACATCCACGTCCTTGTATTTCAGCTTGGTCTTGCCGGTCTCGAGTCCTTCGGCGCTCACGAAACTGATGGTGATGGTCGGCCCGCGCCCGGCCACGGATTTCACGACCAGCGCAATGCCAATCAGCGCCGCGACCAGCGGAATCACCCATACGAGCGATGGAATCCAGCGGCTGCGAGGCTCGATTACAGGATCGGGGAGATTGGGCGGCAGACCGCCGGGTGGCGATCCGCCTGCATTTCGCGAAGGCTCGTTCGGGCCCTTGGCCGTGTCGTTTGAGGGGCCTTGCGGGCTAGTCATATTTCTTTCCTGAAGGTTCGATGTGATCCCACATCAGCCGCGGGTCGAATTGCATGGAGGCGAGCATGGTCAGCACCACGACGCAGCCGAACGCCAGCGCGCCCGGACCTGGCGTGATGACCGCCAGCGACCCGAAGCGCACGAGCGCCACGGTAAGGGTGACGACGAAAACATCGAGCATTGACCATCGGCCGATCTTTTCCACGATCCTGTAAAGCGTCGTGCGCTGGCGCGGACGCCATTTGGAGGCGGTTTGCGTGGCCCAGGTGAGATAGGCGAGGGTGCCGAGCTTGAGCATCGGCACGAGAATACTGGCAATGAAAATCACCGCCGAGAGCGGATAGTCGCCGTCGTTCCAGAACATGGCGACGCCGCTCATGATGGTGTCGTCCTCGGAACCGACAATCGATGAGGTATGTAGCACCGGATACAGGTTCGCCGGAATATAAAGGATCGCGGCGGACACCAGCAGCGCCCAGGTGCGCGCGACGGAATCGGGATTGCGCCGGTGCAGCTTCGCGCCGCAACGGGTGCAGCGCTGCGTTTCGACCGTGTGCGCGCGTTTTTGCACGAGACTGCACGCGTGGCAGCCGATCAACCCCGCACGCGCGGCAGTGGTGTAGACCGGCGCGCTTTCGGCCGGCGCTGCGGCGCCGGTCGGTCCGGCAGATTCGGGCAGGTCGTTCATGGCTTCGGCGGTGGAGGAGCTGCGTCCGGCGGTGTGCCTGACGGCAGGAGCGGCCGCAGCAAATCAAGCGGCGAATCGGACTGAAGATCGGTCTGCCGGTCCGGGCCCATGCCGGATTGCAGGCCGCCGAACGGGGTGTATCGCAGGGGGCCGCGTTTGGTCAGCCGCTCCGCAATTTCCCATAGTGCGCGGGGATCGAAGGTCAGGATCAACGCGAAAAGCAACGTCAGCGCGCCGAATGCGAACAGCGCCGCCTCGGGAATCACTCGCGCGATGCTGATCATTTTGACCAGCGTGACCAGCACGCCGAGCATGAAGACTTCGATCATTCCCCAGGGCCGCACAAACTGGATCGCGCGCAGCACCTGACTGAATCCGGCGGGGATGAATCCGGCACGCAGCGCGACCACGAGATACAGCATGGCGACAAGCTCGGTGAGCGGAAAGAGGATCGTCGCGCAAAAAACCATGACGGCGATCACTTCCATGTTCTCGCCCCACAACGCGACAATCGCGCCGATCAACGTGGTTTGCGACGTGATCCCGTTCGTTTCGAGTTCGACAATGGGAAACGCCTGCGCAATCAGGAACGTGATCAGCGCGGCGAGCGTGACGGCGCACAGTTTGTCCAGATTCGACGATACGCTGGGGTAGAGCGTGGCGCCGCATCGCGTGCATTTCGCGGAACTGCGCGCGGGCAGCGTACGCTTGTGAAAAAGCGTGTCGCATTCGTGGCAGGCAATCAGATCGTTTTCTTCCATGAGTGCAATGCTGGCTCGCGGGCGTGTTCAGTATCGTGTGTGTTCTGGTTCCGGGGCAGCCGCTTAAAAGAGCAAGGGCCGGGCCAGCGCGCATGGTAACAAACTAACAAACACCGGCGCACGGTGTCGCTCGAGCGCAGCGGCGCCCAGAAACAATCGGTCTTGGCATGCGCCAGATATTCGAGTGTCGAGTCCGATCATTCCATGTTGCTATCGTTTAGCGGACGCGGCTTGCTGCCCCCGATGCGATTTTTCATCGCGGCGTCAGCCTGATGTCAACTACGCAGCAACTGTAGATCGGCAACTATTTCTCTCCTCAAAGCCGTTTTTTACTTGTTCGGGTAGGATGGCGGCCTTAAGACCTGTATCCCGGGTTTACCGCATCTCCCAGCGATAAACCTATGGGTCGGAAACGTCAATTCCGCACTTCTTCTGGTGGACACCGTATGGAACGCAGCCCGAACTTCGCCAGCTCCGAGAGCTACAGCCGCACCGCGATTGGCCTCCACTGGCTCATTGCGCTATTGATCGTCTGCGGTTTCTATCTCGGCTGGATCATGACCGATATCCCCGGTTTCACGCCAACCAAACTCAAGTATTTCTCGTGGCACAAATGGATCGGCGTGACCGTGTTTGCGCTCGCCGTGATCCGTGTGCTCTGGCGCAGCACGCACAAGACGCCGTCAATGCCACGGCGCATGCCGGCATGGCAGAAGGGCGTCGCGCATCTCACGCATTTCCTGCTCTACGTGCTGATGCTGATCATTCCGGTGTCTGGCTATCTGTACAGTTCGGCCGCCGGAATCCAGGTCGTCTATCTTGGCCTGGTCCCGTTGCCGACCATCATCGGCCCGGACGCCGCGCTGAAGGTCACGCTCAAAATGGTCCACATCTACCTGAATTACACGCTGCTGGTGCTGGTCGCCATGCATGTGCTTGCAGCGCTGAAGCACCATTTTGTCGATCGCGACGGCCTGCTTGCGCGCATGATTCCGTTCCTCCGATAATTTCCCTGCGTGCTTTTTTGCGATGTATTCGCCGGAAATCGACAATTATTGATTCCTGTTTGTTGATAGCCAGTTTCTTCGTGGCGGGTTGCACAGACTTGCGTTTGCTCCTCAAATAGCGGCTCGTCCCACTATCCGGATTGCTTCAGGACACACATGAAACACGTGAAAATTTCCCGTTGGTTGATTGCTGGCGTTTCCGCGGCGTCGCTTGTCACTGCGGTTTCCGCGTTCGCCCAAGCCCAGGTCGATACAACCAAAAGCACCGTCACGGCGACGTCCAAACAAATGAACGTGCCCGTCGATGGCAAGTTCAA
>NZ_FCOC02000001.1 GCF_001544455.2 Caballeronia sordidicola | reverse complement strand
TGGTGCGGCTGGCAGGATTCGAACCCACGACCCCTTGGTTCGTAGCCAAGTACTCTATCCATCTGAGCTACAGCCGCACGCGAGACCAAGAGTATAGCCAAGCTCTCCCAAAAAAGGAAGCGCTGTGACGCAATTTGCGTAATGCCGATCTCCTTCGTGTTACCTTCAGAAAGGGGCGATCTCGCCTTCTACACGTCATTTTGAGCGGTTTGCACCATGAATAAAGCATTTGTCAAAGAGTCGGACGAAAGTGACGACGACTTGGATCTCGAGCAGCCGGCCGGCGTTCCGCCTGGCACCAAGAACTACATCACGCCCGCTGGCCATCAGCGCCTGCGCGACGAATTGCTGCATCTACTCGATACGGAACGTCCGGACGTCGTAAAGCTGCTTTCTTGGGCGGCGTCGAATGGCGACAGGTCGGAGAACGGCGATTACATCTACGGCAAGCGCCGTTTGCGTGAAATCGACCGGCGTATCCGCTTTCTGACGAAGCGGCTCGACCTGGCTGAAGTGGTGGACAGCAGCAGGCAGGAGAACGTGGATCAGGTCTTTTTCGGTGCGACGGTTACTTATGCCGGCGAGGATGGAGAAGAGCAGAGGGTGACCATTGTGGGTGTCGATGAAGTCAACCTGGACATTGGACACGTAAGCTGGATATCGCCCATTGCGCGGGCGTTGCTCAAAGCGAAGGTTGGCGACACGGTGACATTGCATACGCCCGCAGGCGCGCAGCAGATCGACATTCTCGACGTGAGCTATCCGGCGAAAAACTGATACGGCCAGAACGCGAGCCCGGAACGAAAAAAAGCGCCGCAAGCGGCGCTTTTTTCATATCGGTACTACCTGAATCAAAGCTTAGAAGCGGTGACGAATGCCAACCGTTGCCGACACTTGATTCGGGGTCGACGACATGCCTACGCCGGTGATCGGAGCGCCAAGGCCCGTGCCGTCGAGGTCGATTGCGTGAACGTATTCGCCTTGCAGGTACACGTCAGTGCGCTTCGACAGCGAGTAAGCCGTTTGCAGGGCGAATTGATGGAACGACGGCTTCTGACCATCGATACGTGCGTCCGTGTAGGTGTACTCACCAGCCAGGCTCAGTGCCGGGGTCAGTGCGTAACGGCCATTCACTTCGTAGTTGTTGAAGCGAATGTAGTTGCCGGTCTGAATGCCGTTGGTCGTGCCGATTGCGCCGCCAGCGATGCCGATTGCATCTTCAAGCTTCGTTTGCGTGAACACGAAGCCAACCGTTGCCGGGCCGAACGCGTAGTTCAAGCCAGCACCGTAGGTGCGCTGCGTGCCAGCCACGAACGTGTTGTCGCCAGCAACTGCGCCGCCGCTGTTCGACAGAGCCGTGTTGACGTTGGCGCCGGTCGTGTCGTTGTTCAGTTGCAAGTAAGCAGCAGCAATGTTCAACGGACCGTAGTTATACGATGCGCCAACGCTGTATGCGCGGTTGTTCGCGAAACCAGCAGCCTGGTTCGAGAAGCCGTACTGAGCGCCGAACTTGAAGCCAGCGTAGTTCGCGCTTTGGTACTTGACCGAGTTGTTCACGCGGAACGAGTTGTCGAGGTTGTCGTTGTCGAACGGGTGTGCGAACTGCGTACCACCGTACTGCGTGCCGGTCAGAGCCAACGGGCCGAGGTAATCGACCACGGAGTCATATTGACGACCGAGGGTCACAGCACCGTATTGCGTGCTCGACAGACCAACGAATGCTTGACGGCCGAACTCGCGACCACCTTGACCCAGCGTGCCGTTAGCAATGCTGAAGCCGTTTTCCAACGTGAAGATTGCCTTCAGGCCACCACCGAGGTCTTCAGCGCCGCGCAGGCCCCAACGGCTGCCGTTCACCGAGCCGCTCGTCATCTTGAAGTTGTGTTGGCCGCCTTGGTTGTTCGTGTACGTCAGGCCGGCGTCGATCAAACCGTACAGCGTGACGCTGCTTTGTGCGTGAGCAGCGGTTGCAAATACGCCCGTCAGGGCGGCGACCATAAGAGTCTTCTTCATCTTTGTAACTCCGAGAGCAGTTTGGGTCTGACAACCCAGGCTTGAAGGAAACCTTCACTCCGACGCGCTGCGAGAGGCGCTGTCAGGTGATTTCATGTGGCAATCAATTGACACAGTCGTTTCCGGACCAGACGAAGTGTAAAGACGGCGTTACAGCGATGGCATTCCGATTTCCGCAATAAAGTATTCTGCTATCGGCAATGATGGGAAAAGCTTGTCGAAGGCTTGACTGGCAAGGCTTTGCGAGGGATTAGGAAGGGCGGGAGGCAGGTGTCAACAGAATGACGTTGCGCAATTGCTACAAGTTTAATCGTTAAAATACAACGCCAATAATCCGAATTGCCGATTGTTGACGGATCAGCAATAGATGATTGCCAGAACTGTGGATGATTACTCCTTGATGCACCGCTATACTTAAATCGCTGCTTTCCAAAGCAGACTTTTTCGTTGACGGAAAAGATCTCCAAACCTTGTCAGCGCGACTTCCAAGTCGCGCTTTTTTTTCGTCCAAAGCAAATCACGCGTGCGATCGGCTTCAGACGTTATCTACTTAGTGGCCTAATGCCTAATGCCTAATACGCAGGCTCCATATCCCCTTCAGCTTGTTCCTGCTTATCGGCGGTGTCGGCGTTATCAAAGACCGGTGGGCTTGCTATCGTCCAGTCTTCCATCACGTAATGACGGGCGTCCATTGGCGACGACAACAGATTTTGCCAATGATCGCCATGCCAAACCGGATGGAAACCTCGTGGATCGAAATCGGCCAGAGGCGATTTATCCATCTCGGCTCGTCCTTCTGCGGGCAACGGCACTACAAAAGTCCTGATCCACGAAAACATGCTTTTGAGTTCGGTCGTCACAGCATGACCTCCTTAAAAAGTGTTTGCGGTACACGTTTATGATGCCGAGACACCGCTTCGGTAACAAGACTCGTAAACGCTTACGATTGGATAAACACGGTTACATTCGAAGTAAATAATTCCGATTCATTAAGCTTCACCTTCTAAAACCGCAATTGTTGCGATCAATTGCCCTTTCGGCTTTCAAACGCGATAGCCGGACTTAGCGGATTATGTGGCGGTTCGGCCGTGAGCTAAAATGGACGATCGTTTCATTGAATCCATGCGCGTATCGGCTTCCCGGCCTTCGCGCCCATTTCTTTTTTAGTGGCCCGCAGCCTTGCTCTCAATCGTTCCGTCTCCCGCTTGCGCCGAACCGCTGGTTTTTGTCGATCTGGAAACAACGGGCGGCAGCCTCGGGGTTCATCGTATTACTGAAATTGGCGTGGTTGAAGTAGGACCGTCCGGCGTGACGCAGTGGAGTTCACTCGTTAATCCGCAGCAGCCCATTCCGTTCTTTATCCAGCAACTCACCGGCATCAGCGATTCGATGGTGCGCGATGCGCCGACTTTCGACGTCATCGCGCAGGATTTGCTCGCGCGTCTCGACGGCAGGTTGTTCGTTGCGCACAACGCGCGCTTCGACCACGGTTTTTTGCGCAGCGAATTCAAGCGCACCGGCATCAAGTTCCAGCCAGACGTGCTGTGCACGGTGCAGTTGTCGCGCGCGATCTATCCGGCCGAGCGCCGTCACGGTCTCGATGCGCTGATCGAGCGGCACGCGCTCGTGCCGTTCGCCCGCCATCGCGCACTCGCCGACGCCGATCTGCTCTGGCAGTTCTGGCAGCACCTGCACAGCGCGCATTCCGCGGACATTCTTCGCGGCCATATAGAACAGGTGACGCGGCGTTTCCGGCTGGCAGGCGATATAGATGAAGACACGATCGAGCGGATTCCAGCGGGTTGCGGCGTCTATGTGTTCTATGGCGAAAACGACGTGCCCTTATATATAGGGCGAAGCGTGCGCTTGCGTCAGCGGGTGCGCGCGCATTTGTCGGGCGCGAAACGGTCAGCGAAGGAGCAGCGGCTTGCCGGACTCGTCAGGCGCGTGGAGTGGACCGCGACGGGCGGCGAAATCGGGGCGATGCTCGAAGAAGGGCGCTCGATCGCACGGCTCAATCCGGCGCACAACCGTGTATCGAAGGCACGTCGCGACGATCCGCGCGGTGCGCCCTGGCGCTATGCCGGGGCCATTGCTATCGAAGAGGCGGACGCCGCGACGGGCGCGCGCGCCTGGCATGTCGTGGATGGCTGGCAATTCCTTGGCACGGCAACATCGCTCGACGAAGCCGCGCGCCTGGGTTCGTCGGTCATGTCAACCGGTTCGCTCGCGAGTTTCGAACTGTCGACTTACCGGATTCTCGGCGAGCGCTTGTCGCGCGGATTGAAGGTCATTCCGCTCGGCGCGGCCTTGCTGACGAATATCGAGTCCGCCTGACGCAGTTCGATCAACCGACGGCGCCAATAC
The DNA here is from genome assembly GCF_001544455.2 of Caballeronia sordidicola. Taxonomy (GTDB): domain Bacteria; phylum Pseudomonadota; class Gammaproteobacteria; order Burkholderiales; family Burkholderiaceae; genus Caballeronia; species Caballeronia sordidicola. Next base: position 727,121 of record NZ_FCOC02000001.1, on the reverse strand, counting down.
CTCCCGAAGCGCAGACGTGCGACAGCGCGCGGGCAAGCGGTGCGTTCTGGGCAGAGTCGTATCGCGTCAGGTGTTTCCAGCGCGCGATGCTGCCGGCGAGCCGTAAAGGACAGTTATCGGTGTGACGCAAAGGCTCTACGCGAGCCAGCGCGCCAAGCAACGAATTCGTCACGCGATCGAGTTGCGGCCGCGTATCGCGGGCGAGATCCGGCGGCGTGCCTTCTGGTGGCTGCGATTTGCGCCAGTTATCGAATAGCGCGCTCTGGACGTCCTTGCTTGCCTCGATCTGATCACGAAAGAAGACCTGTGCGAACGCTGGATCGAGTCCGGCGGCTTTCGCGCGGCTATTTATGTTTGCCAATAGCGCGGATTCGCGAGGTTCATCGGTAATGGGCACGTGATGCGCCCACTTCCAGCGCGCGACCGGTTCGGCCAGGGCAAGCCGTTGCGACGACAGCGCGATGAGATTCGTGAGCGGCGTATCGTCGCCGTCGGCAAGAACCGTCGATGGAAAAGTTGCAATGATTGCCGCGGACGTGGCCACAAACGCGGCGGCTCTCAGCGAGCGCAAGATGAAAGTGGAAAACATGAGGGACCGGTAGCGCGCAAAGAGCTGCAGCTTAACCCATGGCGTTTGGAGAAGTTTTCACGTGCGACGCGCGCGCGGCAACACGGCGTCGCCGAAAAGAGATGCCGTGTAGTTCAGACGTGCAGAAGCCGCAACCCGTTTGAAGTCTGCACGAAGCCTGCATATGCCTGGCACATGCGGCGAATTTCATCAATTACTTCGAATCGCACAGGTTGCGCTGTTCGTCGAAAAAGGCCCGGACATGTTCCGGCAGTTCCGCGAGAAATTCGACTGCGATCGGTTCTTGATCAGGACATTGCACCTTGTCGGGTGCCGGGATTTTGGTCGGCTTGGCGTCCATCACTTGCTCTCCTTGTATAGGTCGATTATCAATCTCGACTCTGGCTTCGCGCTAGCGTCGAATGCGCGGTTGGAACTTTTCCCGGTTCCTTTGTTGCTTTAACGGAACACCAATGGCGTGACTTAAGCATGTCACAGTTAATAGCCCGCTTTGCGTTTCCTCGATCACGCAATTCCATCGTTTCACGGACGCTTCTAAATCATCGCGGCATTAACCACAGTTCACCACGATCCCTTTATTGCCGATTGCCATGCTGCTTTGCGGCAAATATTTCGCAAGCCGTTTCAACGTTCACTGGATGCGCCAAACGCGTGATGCGACATGGCGCAACCTGTCGCATAACGCGCTCTTCTAATATTGATAACGGCAGTATTTCTGCGCGGTTGACCGATTTATTAACTTTTAAAAAACTTTTTCTCACCGACATGTCTGGAAGCGTACACAGCGCATACAAGCGCGTGTTGGCAAATTGGATAAATCCGAAACATCGGCCGAGCGACGCAAAAATGTTTGTTTTTACACGGAATTAAAGTCGCGAGCTTAAAGCATCGCTTTAAGTTCACGACGCTGAACGCAACGGAGAAACGATACTGCCGGTTTTGACGCCGTTAGCTCACTGCCAGGCTGACTGTGCGGGTATCGAATCGACTGAGCCCGTGGCGAGCGCAAGCGCAGCCGCAGCGGACAACGCCCCGCTGTAGCTGTCCGAGTCCGCATTGTTCGCCGCCAGCAGTTGATTTTGCGCGAGCAACGCGTCGGTGACCGAGCCGACGCCGTGCTTGTATGCATCGAATGCTGCGTCGTAGGTTGTCTGCGCGGCGGCCAGCAAATCCCTGGCGGCAGCGTGCGCGGCAAGGCTCGTCTGCAGCGCGTTCTGGGCCGTGACGATTTGCCGGACCGCTTCTTCGCGGCTCCGGGCAAGGCGTGTCGATGCACTGTCGGCATCGTTGCGCGCCTGCGCGAGTACTGCCGAGCGCAAGCCGCCGTCGTACAGCGGTATCGTTACGCCGACGATCACGCTGCCGCCATAACGCCCGCCGCTCAGGTTCACGGTCGGCAACTGCTGACCGATGCCCGGAACGGCCGATATGGAGGAACTGCCGGTGTTGTATGCGCCGTTCGCCGAGAGAAAAACCTTCGGCATGAATTCCGACTCAGCCGATTTCACCTTCGCCAGATTGATGCGCTCGGCGGCGTAAGCGCTCAACACGTCAGGCCTTCGGGCAATGGCGTCCGATACGATCCGCTCGATCGAATCATTCGCCGGCGAGGGCAGGGTCCGCGCGGGCATCTCGGCGATCACGGGTTTGGACAGCGGAGAAATTCCCATGGCGGAGATGAGCGCCAGATAGCTGTTGCTTTCGGCGCCCTGCGCCTGGACCAGCGCGAGTTTCGCCTGCGCGCGGTTCTGATTGGCCTGCGCGACTTCAATCACCGTACCAATGCCGTGCTTGTAGCGCGCCTGCGCCGCGGCGAGGATGGCGTCGGCGTTATCGAGCCCTTGCCGCGTTGTGACAATACGGGCGCGCGCGGCTTGATACGCATAGAACGCGACGCTGACGTCGAAGATCACCTGCTGATGAACCGCGGTGAAGCCGATGTTCGCCACCACCGATCCCTGCGATGCAGCCTCGACGCGCGCGGCGCGTCCGCCGAAGTCGAACAGAAGCCATTGCAGAGACAACACCGAGGTCGCGCCATGTCCCGATCCACTGGCTGACGAGTCACCGAGCAAGGATGAATTCGGCCCTTGGGCGCCCGCGTACTGCCCCATTGCCGCAACCGACAATTGCGGAAGGTAGGCGCTTTTCGCAATGCCTGCCGCGAGCGCCGCATTACGCGCGTCGTTCCACGCGATGCGGGTGAGCGGATTCTCCGATTCCGCCAGGTCGATCAGTTCGGCCAGCCCGTACGCGTGCGATGGTAAAAGCGCCGGCGGAGGCGGTACGGCGGCGAGCGCGGGATTCGCGGGCAGTTGGTAGCCATGGGCCGACGCTGAAGTTGACGCCGACGCCGGACCCGGCACGATGGCGCCGGCTGCGTCCGTTTGCGGTTGCCAGGGCCGGTCGGGACTGTCCGGCGCCATGTCGAGAGACGACGTGGCGCAGCCGGCCAATCCCGCTGCGGCCAATATCGTCAGGGCGAAAGTGGGCTTAAGCCGGCGCATGAATCGTGATGCCCTTCGCGGCGTCATCGGGCGCGGCGTGTTCGAGTTGGATGAGGCGTGCATTACCGAGATTCAGCAACGCGGCGTGTGCCTCGTTGTTTGAGGCTTCCGGCAAAGGTGGCTGCGTCACTGCGGCAGCGGTTCCGCCCGGCGCACCTGGATCGAGCCGCCTGATCCATTCGTCGATGGCGGTATCGTCCGGTTGCCTTTCGGCGAGCCTTTCGGCGAGCCTTTCGGCGAGCAGGAACATCGGTCCTTCGAGCGCGCCGAGCCTGGCGAGCGCGGAACGGCGTTGCGCGATCCACTGCGAATCCGGGCGAACCCATGACGGTTCGTAATGCATCAGCGCGAGATCTTGTTCCAGTGCGCCGCGCTGCGCCATGGCGCTCGCGGCCTGCGCGCGCAGCGTACCGGTTTGGGCCAGCCGCGCAATCTGCGCCCACTGCCGTTGCAGCGCGGCGATCCCTTCGTCCACGCGCGCGGCGACGCTCACGGGCCACACGCGAGTGAAGACGAGATAGACGACCACGTTGCCGATCAGAATTCCTATCGTGCGGTCACGCGCGATGGTCAGGTCGAACGCGGGCGCCGCGCCCTGGATCACGCACATGAAAAACACCAGGGCGATCTGGAATCCCGCATAAGCGATGCGCGGCGAACCGAATGCGATCCAGGCCGCGAGCCACGTCCCAAGGAACACGATCGCCATCAATCCGGTGACGGACGTGGTCACAGGCATCACGAAAACGATCGCCGCCGTGCCAAGCACCGCGCCTATCAGGCATCCGGTAATCCGCAGCGTCATTTTCTCGACGGTTTCGGCCGTCGTGCCAAGCGACACCATATAGACAGTGATAAAACACGTGTGAATGCCGGGCCAGTTGATTTGCGTATAGAGCAAATAGCAGAACATGGCTGCCGCAGTGGTCTTCAATGCATAGCGGACATGGTCGGGGTTCGTGAACGCGTCGGGCAGGAAGAACCCACCGGCCTTTTCGGCAGCCGGCGGAGTTGCTGCTTCAACTGCCGCCTTCGATTCTTGGACTTCTTCAACTTCTTCAATCACGGTAAAACGGGTAATCGCGCGCTGCAAATCCCCGGCGACGATGCGTGCCAGCGGCGAGAGCCCTGTCGCGTCGGGCAGGTTGAGTTCTATGTCGACTGGATAACCGCCCGCTTCCAGCATGCGGGCCATATTCTCCAGCGTCGCCATGATCGGGCCAGCAAACGGCGCCGGCAGCCGGCTCGACAGTTCGCGGACGGCCAGATCGGCAGCAACCAGAATGGCGAGCGTCGACGACACCGCTTGTTTGAGCGCCGCGGCGTCCGCGCGCGCCGTCGAGCCTTCGAGCACCGAGAGCTTCAACCATGTGCCGATTTTCGCATCGCCCTCGCGCAGGCAGGCGGTGAGCGCGTCGCGTGTCGCTTCCGGCTCGGCGAGGCTGCGTGCTGCGAGTCGCAGGCGCTTCGCCAGTTCCTGACCGGCAAGCCGCCGCGGCGACGGAGCAAGCAGCATGTTGACGCAAACCGATATCCCGAACGGAATTGCAACCATCAACCAGGCGTAGAGCAGCGCGCGCGTCGCCACTTCGCCAAACGGCACGCTGCCGAGTTCGTCCAGCAAAAAGCCGACGATCATGGCGAGGATCGCGCCCACCGGCCGCAGCTTGCTCGCCGATGTCACGAACAGCAGTCCGAACGATAATCCCGCGATGCACGCAACCCGCCAGACCGGGTCGTTGAGCGCAAACATGGACACAACCAAAATGATCCCGATGAACGTGGTGACCAGCACCAGCATCGCCACGCTCTGCACCACGCTCAACACGCGATCGGGCAGGGTCAGGAAGAACACGACATAGGCCGAGATAGCCGCTTCCATGGTGCCGTACGCGCTGGTCACGAACACCGTCAGGGCGCAGATCAGCGCGACGCGGAACGTGATCGCCGCTCGTCCCGGAAAGGGCGCAAGCAGTTTCAGGAGGTCGGCGGCGCCTGGCCGGACAAGATCACCGGCAGGCCGCGCCATGCCGGACCTCGACTATTGCACTTGCGCCGATCCGCACCAGCCGGGCGGCTGGCTCTTCCAGACGCACCCGTACGGGGAAGCGTTGGGCGACACGCACCCAGTTCACCGACTGCTGCACGATGGGGAGGGTGCGAGGCAGATTGATCCGGTCCGAATCGGAAACGCCCGCGCCGATGCCGATTACTTTGCCGCGGATCGCCTGGCTTCGGTCGATCATCGAATAGACGGTTGCGCAATCGCCGGGCTGGATCCGGCCGAGTTCCGTTTCGCGGAAGTTCGCGACGGCAAACCATTCGTCCGCGTTGACGAGCGTGAAGATCGACTGGCTCGGCGCGACCGTTTCTCCCGCGAGCACCGAGAGGCCCGTGACAAAACCATTGGCCGGCGCGCGCACGATGCTTGAATCGAGGCTGTGCTGGGCGATCGCGAGCGCGGCCTCGCGCGCACGCACGATGGCGACTTCGCCGGCCTCGTCGCCGATAGTCTGCGAGGTCGCGAGCTTTTGCTCTTGTGCCTGTTTCAGGGACAGCGCGGCGTCGCGTTGTGCGACCTGCGCCTGGTCGAACTGCTGGATCGGGACGTAGCCTTTGGCCACGAGCGGCGCAAGCCGCTGCACACTGCGCGATGTCAGTTCATAGTTGCGCGCGGCCTTCCCGGATTGGTCCCCTGCAATATTCGCATTCGCACGCTCGCCGACAATCGTCTTGCGCCGCGTGATGAGCATTGCGCGCGCCAGATCGAGATCGGCCTGGGTCTGCGCGACGAGGAGGCGAAACGGAGCCGGATCGATCTCGAAGAGTACATCGCCTTTTGTGACCCGCTGGTTGTCTGTCACAGCCAGCCTGACAATCTTGCCGCCCACTGACGAAGCGACGTGAACCACGTCGGCATCGATCGTCGCGTCATCCGTCGATGGAAACCGGGTTGTCCGGTCATATGCGTAATACAAGGCCGCAAGGCCGAATGCAACGATCACACCCGCGATCACGCGGCCCATGAGTGAGATTTGGCGCTTGCCGGCCATTTTCATAAAAGCTGTCCTGTTCCCGAGAGCCAGAAAAGCACGGCGACCGTGAGGCCGATGGACATGCAGACAAAAAGCTGAAACGGAACGATCTGCGCGTATCCGGTTGAAACGAATATCCGATGAGCGATCAGCGCGCCGGCAAGGCCGATCAGCGCGCTCAACAACCAGAGCGGAAAATAGGCGCCGAAAATCTCATATGACGGTGCGCCACGCAGCGTGCATCCCTGCAAGGCGAAGGGGACAGTCGAGATGGCCGAAAGATACCGCGTGCGGTGCGAGATCAGGTCGCGGGAGCTTGTTTGATTTGGCTTGAGCGGCATTGCGGCGTGGTGAACTGTGGGAAATCCATGAAGGCCATGAAAATCAAGGGCACTTTACCAGCGCGGCACATGCATTTCGACACATTCCGCTATCGCACAACTCTTATTACATATTGGCGCAAAACGTACGGCAATTAGAAATTATGAGATGTCGCTTACGGAGATTGTCTTTCTCGTGCGAGAACCAAATGGTCGCCGCAAAAACAAAAAGCCCAGTCCGAAGACTGGGCTTTTTGCTTGATTCTGTTTGGTGCCGGAAAGAGGAATCGAACCCCCGACCTTCGCATTACGAATGCGCTGCTCTACCGTCTGAGCTATTCCGGCATCAGAGAAACGAGATTATAAGGACGTTGCGCCGAGTTTGGCAAGACCCCGGATCAATTCTTTTCCGCGTGATAACGCGTGACGCGCTCAACCTCGTTCTTCGATCCCAGGAAGACGGGGACGCGCTGATGCAGGCTGGTCGGAACAATATCCAGAATGCGTTGCTCGCCATCGGTCGCGGCGCCGCCTGCCTGCTCGACAATAAACGCCATCGGATTCGCTTCGTACATAAGGCGCAGCTTGCCCGGACGATCGGGCGTGCGTTTGTCGGCGGGATACATGAAGACGCCGCCGCGGTTCAGGATGCGATGCACGTCGGCGACCATCGACGCAATCCAGCGCATGTTGAAATCTTCCTTGCGCGGACCGTTCTTGCCTTCGTTCAGCTCGTTCACGTACTTCTGAACCGGCGCATACCAGTGACGGCTGTTCGACGCGTTGATTGCGTACTCGCGTGTCTCGGCGGGAATCTGCATGTTGCTTTGCGTGAGCACCCACGAACCCAATTCGCGGTCGAGCGTGAAGCAGTTGACGCCATAACCGGTGGTCAGCACGAACACGGTTTGCGGACCATAGACGGCATAGCCAGCTGCCACTTGCGCCGAACCCGGCTGCATGAACGCTTCTTCGCTCGGCTCCATGCCGTCGGGGCATCGCAGCACGGAGAAGATGGTCCCAATAGACACGTTCACGTCGATGTTGGACGAGCCATCGAGCGGATCGAACGTGAGCAAATAATTGCCTTTCGGATAGCGATTCGGGATCGGGAAGATTTTTTCCATTTCCTCCGACGCCATTGCCGCGAGATTGCCACCCCATTCGTTGGCTTCGAGCAGGATTTCGTTCGACAGAATGTCGAGTTTCTTTTGCACTTCGCCCTGGACGTTCTCGCTGCCGGCCGTGCCCAGCGCTTCGCCCAATGCGCCCTTGCTGACCTGATAGCTGATCTGCTTGCACGCGCGCGCAACGACTTCGATCAACAAACGCAGGTCGGCGGGGAGGTTTTGATGTTCGCGCTGCTGCTCGATCAATAATTTGGTGAGCGTGGTGCGACGGGAAATCGATGAAGGGGTCGACATTGCGTTGGGCTCCGGGAGCGTTAAGACGAATGCCCCAGATTCTACCTGCTCGGATTGTGTGTCTTGATGTCACAAAAACCGAGCGCGTCCGATAGAAGAAAAAACCGGCGCCGAAGCGCCGGTTTCAGGGAAGAAGCTGGCCGTTGTGAATTATTGACCGAGCGCTTTTTCCACAATCTCCCGGACATCTCGCGACTTGACCTTCGACGCCACCTGTTCCAGCGCCGCATGCGCCTTCTCGCGCAAGGCGGGCGTGTATCGGCGCCATTGTTCGAGCGTGCGGGCGAGGCGCGCCGCGACCTGCGGGTTCATTGCGTCCAGTGCAATGACCTGTTCTGCCCAGAAGGCATAACCCGAACCGTCGGCGGCATGAAATTGCGCCGGGTTGGCGCCGCAGAAGCTGAAAATCAGCGAGCGCGCGCGATTTGGGTTTTTCAGCGTGAACGCCGGATGGCGCATGAGCTTGCGCACGATATCGAGCACATTGCGCGCTGGGCCGCCGCGCTGCGTGGCCTGGAGCGAGAACCATTTGTCGATGACAAGCGGCTCGTTCTCGAATCGCGTGTAGAAGTCGCTGAGCGCGGCGTCGGCGACGGTTGTGTCGACGGTGCCCGATGCACCCGCCGTCAGCAAAGCGGACAACGCCGCAGACCGGTCCGTCATGTTGTTCACCGCGTCGTACTGCGCGCTTGCAAGTTCGATGGCGCGCGCAGGCTCGTCGAGCTGGCTCAGATAGGCGAGGGCGAGGTTTTTCAAGCCGCGCTTGCCTGCGTCGTCCGGCGTGGCCCGATATTCGCCCGGCGTCCGGTTTGCTTCATACGCGGCGAGCCAGCGATCGCGCAGCCCCGTTGCCAGACGTTTGCTCACGAACACGCGCGCCGCGTGGACCGCCGCCGGGTCGGAAACCGCCATCTGCTCGGCCAGATATCCCTCCGACGGCAACATCAGCGCGAGTTCGCGGAACGCGGGCGTGAGTGTTGTGTCGTCCAGCACGTGCGCGAACGCGGAGACTACCTGGTCGTCCAGCGCGAGTGCCTCGCCCTTCGATGCACGATCGGCCAGCGTCAGCAATTCGCGTGTGGCAAGGCGCTGTCCGGCTTCCCATCGGTTGAACGGGTCGCTGTCGTTAGCCAGCAAGAATGCAAGCTGTTCATTCGTGTAGTCGTACTCGACCACCACCGGCGCCGAAAAATTACGCAGCAGCGAAGGCAGCGGCTCGCTGGCGACGTCGGCGAAAACGAAGGTTTGCTCCGGCTCGGTGAATTCCAGCACGCGCGTCGTGCCTTGCGCTTCGTGTTCCCCTTCGAGCTTCAACGGGAGATCGGCGCCGTCCTTGCCGATCAGACCGACCGAGAAGGGAATCAGCAACGGACCTTTTTGCGTCGCGCGCGCGGCCTCCGACGCTTCGCCGTAACCTTGCTTGAGCGTCAACGAGTAACGCCTCGCTGCCGCGTCGTATTCGGTGCGCACCGTGACGCGCGGCGTTCCCGCCTGGCTATACCAGCGCTCGAACTGGGAGAAGTCGCGGCCATTGGCGTCCGCCATGGCGTAGCGGAAGTCGTCGCACGTCACGGCCTGGCCGTCGTGGCGCTGGAAGTAGAGATCCATGCCGCGCCGGAAGCCGTCGCGCCCGAGCAGCGTCTGGTACATGCGCACGACTTCGGAGCCTTTCTCGTAGACGGTCATCGTGTAGAAGTTGTTGATCTCGACGTAGCTTTCCGGCCGTACCGGATGCGCCATGGGGCCTGCGTCTTCGGCAAACTGCATCTGGCGCAGCACGCGTACGTCGTCAATACGCTTGGTCGCGCGCGCCGCGTCGCTTGCGGCGCCCGGCTCGAGGCCGGCGGCCATATCGGCGGAAAATTCCTGGTCTCGGAAGACGGTCAGGCCTTCCTTCAGGCTCAACTGGAACCAGTCGCGGCACGTCACGCGATTGCCCGTCCAGTTATGGAAGTACTCATGACCGACAACCGCTTCAATATTGCCGAAATCGACGTCGGTCGCCGTTTCCGGGTTGGCCAGCACGTACTTCGTGTTGAAGATGTTCAAGCCCTTGTTTTCCATCGCGCCCATGTTGAAGTCGCTCACGGCGACAATCATGAAACGGTCCAGATCCAGTTCCAGTCCGAAGCGCCGTTCGTCCCATTCAATGGAATGAACCAGCGAATCCATGGCGTGCTGGGTTTTGTCGAGGTCGTGCGGCTCGACCCAGACCTGCAGCAGTTTTTCCTTGCCCGAGCCGGTCTTCATGCGTTGCTCGAGCTTGACGAGCGAGCCCGCGACCAGCGCGAACAGATAACTCGGTTTCTTGAACGGATCTTCCCAGCGGGCAAAGTGCCGGCCGTCTTCCAGGTCGCCTTCTTCAATCAGATTGCCGTTCGACAACAACACGGGATACGCCGCCTTGTCGGCGCGCAGCGTGACCGTGTAGGTGGACATGACGTCCGGGCGATCGAGAAAATAGGTGATGCGGCGGAACCCTTCGGCCTCGCATTGCGTAAAAAAGTTGCCGCTCGATACATACAGCCCGGACAACGTGGTGTTGGCGGCCGGGTTGCACACGCTTTCGATGGTCAATTCGAACGAGTCTGGAATATTGCTTATCGTCAAACCGTTCTCATTTACACGCACGTCAGCATGCGGGCGGCCGTCGAGCATTGCGCCGAGCAATTCCATCTGCTCGCCCATCAGTTCGAGCGTGGCCGCCGCTGCGACGTGCGGATTGCGGCGCATGCGCATGGTGTTGCGGACCACGGTCCGCTCCGGCACGAGGTCGAACTCGAGCGCGACGGTGTCGATCAGGAATGCGGGCGGCGTGTAGTCGGCGCGGCGGATTACGGCGGGTGCGGTCGAGTTGGACATGTCGGTTCGAATTGGGTTGGGAGCGGTGCCTCGGTTTTTAAGTGAATCGAGGCGGCCTTGTATCGGATCATTGTACAAAGGCTCGGGAGAACGTGGGCCCGATTCGGGGTCGGCCGGATAGCCTATTCCCCGAACTTCAACAGGGCATTACGGTCTCTTAACAAGGGGAACAGGGCAATATCCATGCTGTGCAAACGAGCATCTGCAATGACGGGACTTGCGAAAAATCAACAGAAGGAATGAGGTCTGCCATGACGTTCGGACGGTTGTGCAGGGAATGGAAGGGGGCGGCGCGCCTGGCGCTGATCGCGGGTTTCGCGCTGTTGAGCGGGTGCACCACCTACGTTCACACGCAGGTCGCCGCATTTTCGGACTGGTCCGGAACCGACGCGACCCGGACTTACGCCTTCGCGCGTTCGGCAGAGCAGCAAAACAGCATCGAACAGAAAACGTATGAAGCGCTGGTTGCCAATGAGCTTGCTACGCATGCGTTCCGCCAGGTGCCGGACGCTGACGCGAACTACAGGGTGGAACTTTCGTATTCTATTCGCGGCGACATGATCACCGTCCGGCAGCCGGTCTATTACGATCCGTGGCCCATGTACGGCGGCTGGTACGGAAGGCCTTACGGCTGGGGCGGCTATGGAGCGTGGGGTGGCTGGGACATGGGGCCCGCGGGATATGTGGATCAAAGCTACCCGGTGTTTGTCCACGCGCTGCAGATCCGGATGACCGACCGGGCCAGCGGGCGCGAGGTGTACAAGGTGAGCGCGAGTAATTCGGGCGGCGAATCGTCGCTGCTCCGGGCAATGCCGTATCTGATCCGCAGCGCGCTGGCGGACTTCCCTCTGGGCAACGGCACGGTACGCACGGTAAAGATTCCGCTGGATAAGAACGGCGGCGCCAGCAATGAGACGGCGGTGGCGGCGGGTACTCAAAGCCGTCCGGCAAGCGCTCCCGCGGGCGTGCCAGTGCCGGTGCAATAGCCTCAGTAAAAGCCTTCTTGGCTTAACGAAAGAAAAAAATACCGACATGGCATGGGCGGGACGCCGGTGCCATCGTTTAGTTGCACGCCTCGAAACATCCAAACTCCCGCTAAAAACCAGCGTTGCACCGTGGCCAGATGTGAGTGGCGTGCGCACCAAATCCGGCAGCCCCTTATATGCAATTAAATTCGAAACAAGATATATTTCGAGGATGAACAATCCCCGCAACGCTACGCTTCGTGCCGCTCCTGAGCCAGCAACCTGGGACGCGCGGCTCGCCCGGCGCCTGGTTACGCCGCTCGTCGGTACACCGATTACCCCGAACCATTTGACGACACTGCGCCTTCTGATCGGCATGGTGGGCGCTTATTATTTATCGGTAGGCAGTTTCTGGACATGCAGCCTTGGCGCTCTGCTGATCGCCGTGTCAAATTTTGTCGACCATACTGATGGCGAACTGGCGCGCATCAGCGGCCAATCCAGCAAGATCGGTCATTTTTACGATCTTGCGTGTGATTCCGTGGTGACGGTGGCGCTGTTCGTAGGCCTAGGTTTTTACGTGGGCGTACATCATCCTTCCATGATCGTCCCGGCGCAGTGGCTTGGTGGTGTGGCGGGCGTTGCAGTTGCACTGATCTTTTTCCTGCGCATGCGGATTGAATCCATGGCGGGTAAGAACGGCACGAAGCAGGCGTCAGTGGCGGGATTCGAAACCGAAGACGTGCTTTATCTGCTGCCTTTTGTGACTTTGTTCAACGGCATGACGCCGTTCCTTGTCGCGGCGTCCATCGGCGCGCCGCTGTTTGCCGTGTGGGTCGTGGTGGATTATCAGCGTGTGGTGCGCCGCGTTGCACGAAGCACGACGTCCAGCAAAGACGCCGACGGCCAAGACTTGCAGGCTGTTCAATGAATTCAACTGTCAATCCGGCATCGGCGCACACGTTTGGCGGCAACGCTGCCGGGCGCGAACGCAAGCAGGCGGTCGACGAGATCCTCGCCGCGCATCTCCAGCGCACGTCCCCCGAGCCGCAAACGGCCAGGCGTCATCAGGCCTTCGATGACCAGGGCGCATTCCTTTATCTGGAAGACTTTCTGCCGCGCGAGTTCACGGAAAAGCTGGTCGAGGCGGTGCATGCGGTCACGCCAGCCATCAACCGCAACTATTTGCCGGGCCACAAGCAGGGTGGCAGCGTCAGCCGCCATGCCATCGATGAACTGGCGCCGTTTATTGCCGAGTTGTATCGGTCGCCGGTCCTGATTCGCTGGCTGGAAAAAATCAGCGGCGACACGCTTCAGGAATCGCCCGCCGACGATCCGCACGCCTACGCGTTGTACTTTTATACGAAGGCAGGGGATCACATCGGCTGGCATTACGACACGTCATATTACGACGGGCGCCGTTACACGCTGCTGCTCGGCGTGATGGACGATTCGTCGTGCCGCCTCGAATACGAACTGCACACGCGCACGCCCGAGATTGCGGATCAGCCGGGTTCTGTGCAGATTCCGCCCGGCGGCCTTGTTTTCTTCGATGGCGACAAGCTGCGCCATCGCATCACGCCTGCTCGCGCGAACGAATTCCGCGTGTCGCTCACTTTCGAATACGTCACGAATCCGAATATGCGGCCGTGGCAACGGTTCGTATCGAACATGAAGGATTCGATCGCGTATTTTGGTTTCGGCCAGGTGTTCCGCCGCAAAGGCGGGAAGAACGGCGCCGCATGAGCCGCGCTGGAACTGTCCTTCTGTCGCTCGGCGTGGTGTTGTTCATCGCGCTGCTGGGCTGGCAGGGTTTCGGTTCCGTTGCGACGGCGCTCGCTGCAGCAGGCTGGGGCCTGCTCGCGGTGGCGATGTTTCATCTGCTGCCCGTGGTGATCGATGCGCTCGCGATCGAAACGCTGTTCGCCCGCAATCAATGCGATGTCACGTTCCGCGACGCACTGCTCGCGCGCTGGACCGGCGAGTCGGTCAACAGCCTGATGCCGGCCGGTCAGATCGGCGGCCCCATGTTGATGGTGCGGTATCTTTCGCAGCGCGGCATGCGTGCTCGCGACGCCGCCGCCGTCATCACCGTCAGCACGACCATGCAGTCTGTCGGACAAATGATCTTCGCAATGATCGGCCTCGCGTTGCTGAGCAGTTATGCGTCGGGCGTGGGCATGGTGCTGCCGGTGTTGATCGTGATCGTGGTGTGTTCGTTGATGGTGGTCGGATTCTTCTTTGCGCAGCGCGCCGGTTTATTTGGCCGCGCAACGCGCTTTGCCTCCCAGTTCGCCGCGCGGTTCTCGAAGAAACGCGACTGGTCGTCGCTGGTGTCGCGTGCGCAGGCCGTCGATGGCGCCGTGCTCGAGCTCTACAAGAAGCCTGGACCGGTTGCCGCGAGTTTCGCGCTGAGCCTGCTTGGATGGATAGTGGGCACGGGCGAAGTGTGGCTTGCGCTGCATTTGCTTGGCTCGCCGGTTGGCTGGGCCGAAGCCCTCATGCTTGAAAGTCTCGGACAGGCCATTCGCGGTGCGGCCTTCGCCGTGCCCGGTTCGCTTGGCGTGCAGGAGGGCGGTTATCTGCTGCTCGCGCGCCTGATCGGCCTGCCGCCCGAAACCGCGCTCGCACTTTCGCTCGCCAAGCGCGCGCGCGAATTGCTGCTGGGTTTGCCGGGCATCGTTTATCTGCATTTCGCTGAAAAGGGCTGGCAGCGCCGTCGTCTCGCGCGCGTGCCGGATATCGAATAAAGCCTTGTCCATAGGATCATCATGCGCGCAATCATCCTTGCCGCCGGGATGGGATTACGTCTCGTTCAGCCGGAAGGGCAGCAAAAGCCGAAGTGCCTGCTGCGTTTTGGCGAATCGTCGCTGCTTGAACGTCATCTGCAACTGCTGAAGTCGGCGGGCGTGGATGAGATCGTTTTCGTGCTCGGTTTCAAGCACGAAGTCGTGGAAGAAGAACTGGCCGCGATCGACTGGAAGCCGCGTACCGAAGTCGTCGTCAACAATGAGTTTTCGCTTGGCAGCGTGTTGTCCGTGCACACGGCCGCCGAAGCGCTGACGCGCGGCGGCGACGTGCTGCTGATGGACGCCGACGTACTGTACGACGAGCGCATTCTCGAACCGCTGGTGGCGGGCGCGGGGCCGGTGAACCGCCTGTTGATCGACCGCGATTTCGAAGCCGGCGACGAACCCGTGAAGCTTTGCGTGGCGAATGGCGTACCGGTGGAATTGCGCAAGCAGGTGCTGGCCGATCTGCAGTTCGACGTGATTGGCGAGTCAGTCGGATTTTTCCGTTTCGATGAAACCGCTGCACGCCGTCTGGCCGAAATCGTCGCGGGATATGTCGCGACGGGCCGCGCCAACTTGCCGCACGAGGAAGCCGTACGCGATTTGCTGCTGGAACGCAGCCAGGTATTCGACGTCGCCGACGTGACAGGCGCGCCATGGATCGAAATCGATTTTCAAAACGACGTTAAACGCGCGGCCGACGAAGTCTTGCCGCAACTGCGTCAGCTTGCTGGAGCACTACGATGAACGCACCATATCAATTACCCGTCGGCTATTCACGCACGCTTCGTTTGCGCGAAATGCTGCAGAGCAATCAACTTGAATTCTTGATGGAAGCGCACAACGGCTTGTCCGCGCGCATTGTCAAGGAAGCCGGTTTCAAGGCGATCTGGGGCTCGGGCCTGACGATTTCCGCGCAATTCGGCGTGCGCGACAACAACGAAGCAAGCTGGACGCAAGTGGTCGACACGCTCGAGTTCATGGCCGACGCCAGCGACCTGCCGATCCTGCTCGACGGCGACACGGGTTACGGCAACTTCAACAATGTCCGCCGGCTCGTGAAGAAGCTGGAACAGCGCGGTATCGCGGGCGTGTGTATTGAGGACAAGCAGTTTCCGAAGACGAACTCGTTCCTCAACGGCGAGCGTCAGCCGCTTGCCGAGATGGACGAATTCTGCGGCAAGATCAAGGCCGGCAAGGATTCGCAAAGCGATCCGAATTTTTCCATTGTTGCGCGTGTGGAAGCGCTGATCGCCGGCTGGGGCATGGAAGAGGCGCTGAAGCGCGCCGAGGCTTACCGGCAGGCTGGCGCCGACGCCATCCTGATTCACAGCAAGCTGTCGAAGCCCGACGAGATTCTCACGTTTGCGCGCGAATGGGCGGGCCGCGGACCGCTCGTTATCGTGCCGACGAAGTACTACAGCACGCCGACCGATGTGTTCCGCCAGGCCGGCATCAGCACCGTGATCTGGGCGAACCATTTGCTGCGCGGCGCGGCGTCGACCATGCAGGCAATCGCCAAGGAAATTCACAGCAGCGAGACGCTCGTGAACGTGGAAGACCGCGTGGCAAGCGTGAACGAGATTTTCCGTTTGCAGGACGCCGAAGAATATTCGACGGCTGAAAGCGTGTATTTGTCTTCGGCGAGTGCATCGCGCAACGCGGTTGTGCTGGCGGCAAGCCGGGGCGCGGGACTCGAAGCCGTCACCGCCGACAAACCCAAGGTCATGCTCCCGATTGCAGGCAAGCCATTGCTGCGCCGCCTGGTCGAAGCGTTCAAGAAAGAAGGCATCAACGACATTACCGTGGTGGGCGGTTATCGCGCTGACGCCATCGATACGTCAGGCATTCGTCTGGTCGTCAACGAGAAGCACGAACAGACGGGCGAACTGGCGTCGCTCGCGTGCGCGGCGAAGTCGTTCACCGCGGACACCGTGATTTCCTACGGCGACCTTTTGTTCCGCAGCTACATTCTTCGCGATCTGGTCGAGTCCGACAGTGATTTCTGCGTGGTCGTGGATTCGTCGCAGACGCCGCAAGCAGGCGTTGCATCAACCGACTTTGCGTATTGCTCGACCGTCGATGACCGCGCGCTGTTCGGCCAGAAAGTCTGGCTCGAAAGCGTCACCAGTTCGGCCGGCCCTGCCAACGTGGAATCGAAAATGCCGCAAGGCCGCTGGATGGGCTTGCTCAACGTGCGCGGCGCGGGCCGTGAGCGGCTGGTCGCTACGCTCGAACAACTGCAACAGCGCGATGACTTCGCCAAGCTAGACATGGCTGCGCTGCTGAACGCGCTGGTTGCGGCGGGCGAGCGCATCGAAGTGCAATACGTGCACGGCCATTGGCGCGGCGTGAACGATCTCGACGAACTGCGTCAAGCTGGCGATTTCGCGCACGGACAGGCGCCATACGGTTCGAATGGATCGGCGGGCGCGGAGGCTGGCGCGTGATCGAAGCTGCACAATTTGTCGAAGCCGCGCGCGAGCGCGGCTTCGACTGGTACGCGGGCGTGCCGTGCTCGTACCTGACGCCGTTCATCAATTACGTGCTGCAGGACGAATCGCTGAATTATGTGTCGGCGGCGAATGAAGGCGACGCCGTTGCGCTGATCGCGGGCGTGGCGCTGGGCGCATCGGGTGTGCATCGGGCGCGGCGCGGCGTTTCGATGATGCAGAACTCCGGGCTCGGTAACGCGGTGAGCCCGCTGACCTCGCTGACCTGGACGTTCAGGCTGCCGCAATTGCTGATTGTCACGTGGCGCGGCCAGCCGGGCGTCGCCGATGAACCCCAGCACGCACTGATGGGTCCCGTGACGCCGGCCATGCTGGAAACCATGGACATTCCGTGGGAACTGTTCCCCACTGAAGCCGACGCAATCGGTCCCGCGCTCGACCGCGCGACCGCGCATATGGACAGCACTGGCCGTCCGTACGCGCTGGTGATGCAAAAGGGCAGCGTGGCGCCGTACAAGCTTGAAAAGAAGGGCTTGAGCGGTGTGCGCCGGCGTGCTTTGAACGAGCGCGCCGAGGTCAAGGCGCAATTCAGGAACGGCGAACTTTCTTCACGTCATGACGCACTTCAGCGCGTGATCGCGCATACGCCGAAAGATTCGACTGTCGTGCTGGCATCGACGGGATTTTGCGGGCGCGAACTCTACGCCATCGATGACCGCGAGAACCAGTTGTATCTGGTCGGATCGATGGGATGCGTGACGCCCATGGCGCTTGGTCTTGCGCTCTCGCGGCCTGACCTGAACGTGATCGCGCTCGATGGCGACGGCGCCGCGCTCATGCGCATGGGCGTGTTCGCCACGCTTGGCGCATACGGCCCGTCGAACCTCGTGCACGTGCTGCTCGACAACGGCGCGCATGAGTCCACTGGCGGTCAGGCGACCGTATCGCGCGGCGTGGAATTCGCGCGCATTGCGTCGGCGTGCGGGTACGCGCTTGCGCTCGACGGCGACTATCTTTCGGTTATTGATCAGTTGTTCGAAGCAAAAGATATCGACGGTGTTCGCTTTGCGCGACTGTCGATCAACACAGGGACGCCTAGCGACTTGCCACGTCCGTCGATCACGCCGGAAGACGTGCGCGCACGTTTGCAAAAACATATCGGACGCTAGACATCATGCTGCTGCTCAATCCCGGCCCCGTCACGCTGACTGAGCGCGTGCGCAAAAGCCTGTTGCAAACCGACTTGTGTCATCGCGAGCCGGAATTTTTCGATCTGCAGGACGAAGCGCGTTCGCGTTTGCTTGCCGCTTACTCGCTCGATCCAAAGGTCTGGACGGCCGTATTGATGACGGGTTCAGGCACCGCCGCCGTGGAGTGCATGATCGCGGGCATGGTCCGCCAGGGCGGGCGCTTGTTGATTGTCGAAAACGGCGTGTATGGGGAACGGATCGCGCAGATTGCCTCCCAGTACGGGATCGATCATGAAGTCGTGAAGTATGCGTGGATGGAAGCGCCGGATACTGACGCGATCATTGCCAAGCTGGATGGCGTAACGAACGTCGCCATCATTCATCACGAGACCACGACGGGCCGTCTGAACCAGATCGATGAGTTGAGCGCGGCGTGCAAGGAGCGCGGTATCGGCTTGTTGCTCGATGGCGTGAGCAGCTTCGGCGCCGAGCATATCGACTTCAATGGCGGCGGCATCACGGCCGTTGCCGCGACGGCGAACAAGTGCCTTCACGGCGTGCCTGGCGCAGCGTTCGTGATCGCGAAGCGCGAAGCGCTGCAGCACGCGGCGAGCCGCACGTATTACCTTGGCATTACGCGCCTCGCCAAATTGCAGGACGAGCGCAACACGCCGTTCACGCCGTCCGTGCACGCGTATTACGCGCTGGTGGAAGCGCTGCGCGAGTTCGAGGACGAAGGTGGCCTGGAGGCGCGTCACGCGCACTACGCGGGGCTCGCGGAGCAAGCGCGTTCGGGATTGGCCGCGTTGGGAATCGAAGGGGCGTTGCCAGCGGAGGAATCCTCGGTGGTGTTGCGTGCGTACCGGCTGCCAAAGGGCGTGACATATCCGGTTCTGCACGACGCGTTGAAGACCGAGGGTTTTGTGATCTACGCGGGGCAGGGCGGTTTGTCGAACGAACTATTCCGTATCTCGACGATGGGTGCTTTGGGTCCAGCCGATATCGACCGGCTGATTGCATCGATTGCGAAGATCGTGCGTCAAGCATAAGGGCATGTTTGAACGCAAAAGGCCGCGACATCTTTCAGGCTGCCGCGGCCTTTTGTATTACTTATGCCATCAATCCCGGTTACAGAAAATCGCCGTGATGAACGGCGCCACGTGATGGATGATCGCATCGCTTCCGGCGGCGCGGACCTTCTCTCTCACTGAATCTTCCCCGCCAATAACCACCGCGCCATACGCCGATTCGGCGATCGGCGCGCCGCTGCCTGTCTTGAAGATGGCGTCGTCCTTTTGGAACCCGACGACGGCGAACACGCCGAAATCGAAGGCAGTGAGATGGCTGCCGCGTGTGGGCTTGAACGCATTGATGGAGTTGGCTTCCACGCGCATGGGCGTGGCTTCGATCACGTGATCCTGCTGCAGCGGCGCGATGAACGCATGCGCGTCCGCTTTGCAATCAAGCAGGGAATCCAGCGCATAAGCGGAGGCGTGCGCGGACGTGACGGCAATCAGAACGGCCAGGCCGATCCGGACGGCGTGGCCAAGGTGTTTAACGCGTGGCTTCATGAGTAGTTTCACGACCGGTGAACAAGCGCTCGGGCGATACCAAAGGCTAAACTTTACCGGGAAGCAGGGAAACGCGCTCAATCTGCAATTTTGTCCGATCCAGCTTGTGCTTTTTAAGGCGCGTTGGCTCAGTTTGATTACGCCGCAGCCCGTTCCTCGGCGACCCCACGCCGCGCAGCCCTTCGATGCACGCATCGTCCCGCCGAATACGTTTCGAACACGGCGCGGTCATCGCCGAGCATGGCGAACGCGAACAATAGTTCTTCCAGCGATTCAGCGCGCGCAGTGCGGCGTGCGAGAAGGGGCGTGCTGGCCGGATCCAGCACCACGAAATCCGCTTCGCTGCCAGGCTTCAAGGTGCCGACCTTGTCTGCCATATCCAGCACCTGCGCCGCGCCGGTCGTCGCCAGCCAGAACATGCGCGCCGCCGTCAGATGATGACCCGCGAGCCGCGCAATCTTGTGCGCTTCGCCCATGGTTTGCAGCATCGAGAAAGACGTGCCGCCGCCTACGTCGGTTGCGAGCGCCACCGGCATTTTCGCCTGTGCCGCTTGTTCGATGTCAAACAGGCCGCTGCCAAGAAACAGATTCGATGTCGGGCAATGCGAGGCCACCGCGCCGGTTTCGGCCATGCGCTCGCGGTCGGTATCGTCGAGATGAATACAATGGCCGTAGACCGCGCGCGGGCGCAGCAGATCGTAGTGATCGTAGATGTCCAGATAACTGCGATGCCCCGGGAACAGGCTTTCGACCCACTTGATCTCGTCGGTGTTTTCGGCAACGTGGCTTTGGATATAAATGTCGCGGTGCTTTCCGGCGAGTACCGAGCAGGCTTCGAGTTGCGCTTCGGTAGAAGTCGGCGCGAAGCGTGGCGTCAGCGCGTATTCCTGGCGGCCACGGCCATGCCACCGCGCGATGAGTTCGGCGCTGTCGTCGTAACCGGACTGCGCGGTGTCACGCAAGTATTCAGGGCAATTGCGGTCCATCAGCACCTTGCCCGCAATCATGCGCAGGTTGCGCGATTCGGTTTCGCTGAAAAACGCATCGGCGGATTGCTTGTGGACCGTGCAATACACGAGCGCAGTCGTGGTGCCGCAAGCCAGCAGTTCATCGATAAAAAATCCCGCCGTCTCGCGCGCGTAAGCCGGATCTTCAAACTTGCGCTCGGTCGGAAACGTGTACGTGTTCAACCATGGCAGCAGACCCGGCGCGGGCGACGCGATCATGTCGGTCTGCGGATAGTGAATGTGCGAATCGATAAAACCTGGCACGATCAACTTGTCGCGAAGCTCCCTGACGATTGCATCCGGCGCCATGCGCGAGCGCAGCGCCGCATACGCGCCCGCCGCCACCACGCGGCCATCTTCCACCAGCAACAGGCCGTCGGTTTCATGCACGGCGTTGCTGTCGGAGAAAGCGGGGTCGCCGCGGAACGTGAGAAGCTGCGCGCGGTAGGCGGTTTGGCGGCTGGGCGAAAGCATGGTTGAAACGTCTCCAGTAAAGCTTGTTATAGCTGTGTCAAAAGCAGCAGCGAGAGCGCGGCGACAATCCACATCGCCGGCTTGATTTCTTTTCTGCGGCCCGTGAAGAACTTGATCACGACAAACGCGAGAAAACCGTACGCAATGCCGTCCGTGATCGAGTAGGTCAGCGGGATCAGGATCATGGCGAGGAAAGCGGGAATGGCCTCGTCGAAACGGCCCCATTCGATCTTCGTGATCGATTCCATCATGAACACGCCAACGAGCACGAGCGCTGGCGCCGTCGCGATTGCGGGCACAAGCGAAAGCAGCGGCGAGAGGAACAGGAAAGGCAGGAAACACAATCCCGCGACGACCGCCACGAGCCCGGTGCGTCCGCCGGCCGAAATCCCCGCCGCCGATTCAATGTAGGCGTTCGCCGGACTCGTGCCGAGCGGCGCGGAAATAAGGGCGGAGAACGAATCGACCATCATCGACTCGCGGATATTGCGCGGGTTGCCGTCTTTATCGTAGAGCTTGCCGGCTTCCGAGATCGCCATGAAGGTCGAGAGCGCGTCGAAGAACGACGTGAACAGCATCACGAAGATGAACGGCCAGTAGATCACCTTCAGCGAGCCGAAAATATCGAGTTGACCGAGCGCGGAGAAGTCCGGCGCGGAAAACAGGCCGTTCCAGTTCACGAGGGTTTTCGTGGCGATGGCGGCGGGCCAGTAAGCGGTGCCGTCGCCCCAGAAGCGGCCGATGGGAATCGCGATCACGGTCGTGAAAATGATGCCGAGCATCAGAGCGCCGGTCACCTTGCGCGCCACCAGGATCGTGGTCACGGCAAGGCCGATCAGGAACGTGATGACCACCGGATTGAGCGATGCCGAATGCACGATCGTGACCGGATCGCCAACCACGAACTTCGCGTTGACCAGGCCGATCAGGCTGATAAAAAGGCCGATGCCGCACGATACGGCGTGGCGCAGGTTCGCCGGAATTGCATCGACGACGAGCTTGCGCGCGTTGAACAACGCGAGGACCGCGAAGATCACGCCGGCCCAGAATACGCAGCCAAGCGCGGTTTGCCACGGCATCTTGCCGCCGTGGACCATGACGAATGTAAAGAGCGCGTTCATGCCCATGCCCGGCGCGACCAGCACGGGATTGCGCGCGTACAGGCCCATTGCGCAACTGCCGAGGAAACTGACGATCACGGTCGCCGTCAGCGCGGCAGGAAAGGGAACGCCGGCTTGCGACAGGATTCCGGGATTGACGACGATGATGTACATCGCCGTGAGAAAGGTCGTGATGCCCGCGACAATTTCGGTCTTCGTGCGCGAACCTGCCGCGCGGATGCCGAAGAAACGCTCGAGCGTGGTGGTGTCGTTTGTGATCGATGCCATGATGTTCCCGCGCGTCAGGCCGCTGCGTGCCAATAGGCATCGAGCCTGGCGACCATCGCGTCGCGTTCTGCGTCCGTCACGAACGACGCTTCCAGGCTGTTTTTAAGCAGCGTGTAGACCTCGGGATCGGTGAGATTCAACGCCTCCTGGATCGCGAAGTAGTTGGCGTTCACGTAGCCGCCGAAATACGCCGGATCGTCCGAGTTGATCATGACCGCGACGCCCTGGTCGAGCAGCGCCTTGAGCGTGTGTTTGGTCATGTCGTCGAACACACGAAGCTTCAGGTTCGACAGCGGACAGACCGTCAACGCAATGCGGGCATCGGCGAGACGGGCGACCAGCGCCGGATCTTCCATGCTGCGCACGCCGTGATCGACGCGATCCACCTTCAGCAGATCAAGCGCTTCATAAACATACGCCGGCGGTCCTTCTTCGCCCGCGTGCGCCACGAGCTTCAGACCTTTATCGCGCGCCTTCGCAAACACGCGCTCGAACTTCGACGGCGGATGACCGCGTTCCGAAGAATCCAGTCCAACGCCAATCAGCCGATGCTTGTATTGATCGAACAAAGGCAACGCTTCATCGAACGTCCTGAGCGCATCGTCTTCTGGCAGATGGCGCAGGAAACAGAGAATCAGCTTGCTCGTCAAGCCGCGTTTTTCGCCCTCGGCCAGCGCGCTTTCTATACCCGCAACCGCCGTCGCAATCGAAACGCCGCGCTCGGTGTGCGTCTGCGGATCGAAGAAAATTTCGGTGTGCGTGACATGGTCTGCGAGCGCGCGTTCCACGTACGCCATGGTCATGTCGTGGAAATCGCGCTCGTGCAGCAGCACGCTTGCGCCCGCGTAATAGATGTCGAGGAACGATTGCAGGTCGGTGAACGCGTAGGCCGCGCGCAACGCTTCAATGGAATCGTACGCAAGCGTCACGCCGTTGCGCTTCGCCAGTTCGAAAATCAGTTCGGGTTCGAGCGAACCTTCAATGTGGATGTGGAGTTCGGCCTTGGGCGCGCGGGCGATCTTGTCGGCAAGAGTGGGATTCATGTTGTTGTGCTCAAAAAGGTCTGGATCACGCGATTTGCGGATGCTGCGCGGAATTGTAGCCGCGCGCGGCGTGCTCCTCGACCTTCTGCAACAACTGGGCTGCAACGGAGACAGCAATCATTTCGGGCGCTTTATCGGCAATGCCGGGCACGCCGATGGGACAGGTCATGCGGCCAATGCGCATTGCATCGATACCGCGCGCCGCCAGCTTGCGCTCGAATTGAACCTTCTTTGTATGCGAGCCGATCATGCCGAAAAACGCAAAATCCCCGCGGTGTAGGATGCGTTCGGCAAGCGCGAGATCGAGCGCGTGGTTGTGCGTCATC
Source organism: Caballeronia sordidicola (assembly GCF_001544455.2). Lineage (GTDB taxonomy): Bacteria > Pseudomonadota > Gammaproteobacteria > Burkholderiales > Burkholderiaceae > Caballeronia > Caballeronia sordidicola. The sequence continues at coordinate 703,175 of NZ_FCOC02000001.1, read as the reverse complement.
ACCAGGAAGTAGCTGTTGGGCTGCGCTTCGTCCACCGCCGATTCCGGCGTGCCGCTTGCGTCCATGGTGACGTTGCCGGGAAGATGATCCACCGCGGGGAAGGTCTCGTCGCGTTCATCGACCCAGACCACGCGGCACGGCAGATTCGCCAGCACCTTGACGATTGCGGCGCCCACGTGTCCCGCGCCGAACAGCACCACGGAGAATTCCCGCAACGCGATGGTTTCAGTCAGCAAGGCGCCGCTTTCGTCGAATCCCGCGCCGTCCCAGAGCAGGCAATCCTGTTCGCTCACGCCGGGCTCGGGATCGGAGAGCATCACGGCATCCGGAACAGGACCGAAGCCGACGCTGCGCACGGTCGAATGTCCCTGCGCCAGGCGCTTGTTCAGCGACGTCACCCATCCCAGATCGCCGATATCCAGCCGCTCGAACGCCAGCACAACCGAGCCGCCGCAACATTGGCCGAGGCTCGGTCCCAATGCAAAGCGTTCGAGGCGGCGCATGTGAGGACTACGTGCGCCGTCTTTCAGCACTTGCCGCGCGGTTTCAATGGCCTTCCATTCAAGATGCCCGCCGCCGATGGTGTGGCGTGCTTCGTCGCGTGTGACGAGCATCTTGGTGCCCGGTTCGCGCGGCGCCGAGCCTTGCACGCGCGCAACCGTCACCAGCACGACGGCGTCGCCGTGTGCGAGAAGGTGTTGCAGATCGTGCAGCCAGGCTTGCATTGCGCGCTCCTAGTTGACCGTGGCGGGTTGTGCGATGTCCGCGGCGACTTCGAACACTTGCTTCGATGCCTGCGCGTCCAGAGCGTTCAGAATGGATTCGGGCGTGGCGGGCGCGCGCAACGCCGGGGCATCGGTGGAATCCGGCGCGGCCGACGCAATGGCCGCGCGAATCGCCAGCAACACGGAGAAGCCGAGCAACAAGGGCGGTTCGCCCACGGCCTTCGACCGGAACACCGTCGGCTCCACGTTCTGATTCTCGAAGAGCTTCACGTTCATGGCGGCGGGAATGTCGCTTACCGAAGGAATTTTGTACGTCGATGGCGCGTGCGTCATCAGGCGGCCATCTCGGTTCCACCAGAGTTCTTCCGTGGTCAGCCATCCCATGCCTTGCACGAATCCACCTTCCACCTGACCGATATCGAGCGCGGGGTTGATCGACTGGCCTGCGTCGTGGAGGATATCCGCGCGCAGCAAACGCCATTCGCCGGTGAGCGTGTCCACGACGACTTCCGAGATTGCCGCGCCATACGCGAAGTAATAGAAGGGCTGGCCGGTCAGCGTTTTCGAATCCCAGTTGACCTTGGGCGTGGCATAGAAACCATCGGACCACAACTGCACGCGTGCAAGATATGCCGCCGCGACGAGTTGATCGAAGGGCATCCGGCCGCCGTTGGCTTCCACCACGCCGTTATGAAAACGCACGTCTTCCGCGCGTCCGCCAAGCTGTTTCGCGGCCAGTTCCGCGAGCCTTGCGCGAATGGTCAGCGCGGCGGCTTCCGCCGCCTTGCCGTTCAGGTCGCTGCCGGTCGACGCAGCCGTGGCCGATGTATTCACGATCTTCGAGGTATCGGTGGCAGTCACGCGCACTCTCGACAGCGCCACGCCCAACGCGTTCGCCACGACCTGCGCGACCTTCGTGTTGAGTCCCTGGCCCATCTCCGTGCCGCCGTGGTTCACGAGCGCCGAGCCGTCCTTGTAGACATGCACGAGCGCGCCGGCCTGATTGAGGAACGGCACGTTGAACGAAATGCCGAATTTGACCGGCGTGAACGCTATGCCGCGCTTGAGCACGGGACTGGTCGCGTTGAAGGCGGCGATTGCGTGGCGCCGCTGCACATAAGCACTCGATGCCACCAGTTCGTCGGTCAACGGCTCGAGCACGTTGTCTTCGACGGTCTGGCCGTATGGCGTCATGTTGCGATCATGGACACCGTAGTAGTTCACGCGGCGGACATCGACGGGATCGCGCTTTAATCGATGCGCGATTTCGTCCATCAGCACTTCCATCACGAGCGCGCCTTGCGGACCGCCGAAACCACGAAACGCCGTGTTCGATTGCGTGTTCGTGCGGCAGCACAACGCGGTGATATCGACGTCCTTCAGGAAATACGCGTTATCGAAGTGACAGACCGCGCGAGTCGCCACGGCGCCCGACAAATCCGCCGAATAACCCGCCCGCAACGCGATTTCCACGCGCGCGCCTTGCAGGCGGCCGTCGTTGTCGAAACCGGCTTCGTAGGTGTAGACGGCGTCGTGGCGCTTGCCGGTGATCATGAAGTCGTCGTCGCGATCGGCGCGCAGTTTCACCGGCTTGTGAAGCAAATGCGCCGCCAGCGACGCGATGCACGCAAAGATGCCCGACTGCGATTCCTTGCCGCCGAAACCGCCGCCCATCCGGCGGCATTCGCACTGGACGTTGTGCGTTGGCCAGTCGAGCATGTGCGCGACCAGATGCTGCATTTCACTCGGATGCTGCGTTGAACTGTAGAGAAGCAGTCCGTCATGTTCCTTTGGAATGGCATAGGCAATCTGCCCTTCCAGATAGAACTGTTCCTGCCCGCCGACTTCGAATTCGCCCTGGATCCGATGCGCCGCCGACGCCATTTTCCCGTCCGGATCACCGCGTTTCAGATGCAGCGGCGGCAGCACGAAGGCTTTTTTCGCCTTGGCATCGCGCGGTGTGAGGATGGCGTCGAGCGGTTCGTAGCGGATCACTTCCTCGCTTTTCGCAAGCGCCGCGGCACGGCGCGCGAGATCATGCGTTTGCGCGATAACCGCAAACACCGGCTGTCCGAGATAGTGCACCTCGTCCTGGGCGAGGATCGGGTCGTCGTGCAGCACGGGACCGCAGTTGTTCTCGCCGGGAATGTCGTCGGCGGTAAAGACCGCGATCACGCCGGGCGCGGCCAGCACGAGGTCGAGGTTGATCGAGACAATTCGCGCGTGCGCATGCCGCGAGAGGCCGAGCGCTGCGTGCAGCGTGCCGCGCACTTCGCCAATATCGTCCACGTAGGTCGCTTCGCCGCTTACGTGAAGATTCGCCGATTCGTGCGGCAAGCCGACGCCAATCGCCGCGCGCTCCGGCTTTTTCGCCGATGCCGCGTCGAAAGTTTCGCCGGTGCGCGCCGTGATTTCGCTGTCGGCGGCGCTGTCGAGAAGGGGATCGGTACGCTTGTTCATCGCGTGGTCCTTGGGGCTTTTTGTGCAGCGTTTATGCGGCTTGCGGCGCTGATGAAGATCATGCGGCTCATTGCACGTCGAACGCGAACGCGTTGACGTCGTGAAGGGCGAGCGGCTCGTGCGCGCGCGTCTCGAGGAAAAAACGCCGCAGCACGTTGCGCGCCACCTTGCTTCTGTACGCGCTCGACGCGCGCATGTCGGTGAGCGGCTGGTAGTCGATGTCGAGCGCGCGCATGGCGGCCTCGACGTTCTCCTCGTTCCACTCCTGGTTCAACAAAACGGCTTCCGCATTCGATGCCCGCTTCGGCGTCGCCGCCATGCCGCCGAAGGCAAATCGCGCGGCGCTCACGCGGGTTCCATCGAGCGTTATGGCGAACGCCGCACACACGGCCGAGATGTCGGAGTCGTAGCGCTTGGAGACCTTGTAGGTCCGGAAATGCAAGTTCGCCGATGGCAGCGGCACACGAATCGCCGCCACGAATTCACCCGGTTCCAGCGCGGATTTCTGGTAGCCGAGGTAGAACTTGTCGAGCGGCATGCTGCGCGTCCTGGCGGCGCGTTGCAGCACGATTTCGGCATCGAGCGCGATCAGCGCGGGCATGGAATCTCCAATGGGCGAGCCGTTCGCCACATTGCCGCCGAGCGTGCCGGCGTTGCGGATCGGCCGCGACGCAAAGCGCGTCCACAACTCGGCGAGTTCCGGATAAACAGCCGAGAGCGCGCCGTAAGCGTCTTCCAGCGACGCCGCCGCGCCAATGGTCAGCCACTGTGCATCGCGGGTAAGCGACTTGAGCTCGGCCACATTGCCGATAAAAAGAATATCGCCGAGATTGCGGAATTGCTTGGTGACCCAGAGGCCCACGTCCGTGCTTCCCGCGAGAATCCGCGCGTCCGGGTGCTCGGCGCGCAGCCGCGCGAACTCCGTGAGCGTTACCGGCGCGAAGAACGTCGGACGGCCGAAGGCGGCGCCGCGTGCGTCGGGCGCGATGTATTCCAGCGTGTCCTTGCGTCGTATGGATTCGAGCCGATCCTTGAGCACGTCGCGATCGAGTGGTGCGCGCGGGTACTCGAACATCTTCTGCGACGCATCCACGATCGGCCGATAACCTGTGCAGCGGCAGAGATTGCCGGAGAGCGCGGCGTTGATTTCGTCGCGGGTTGGCATGCCGGCGCCGGCGGGCTGGTTCTGATAGAGCGCCCACATGGACATCACGAAGCCCGGGGTGCAGAAGCCGCATTGCGAACCGTGGCATTCGACCATGGCCTGCTGGACCGGATGCAGCGTGCCGTCCTTCGCGCGCAGATCTTCCACGGTGAAGAGCGCGCGGCCATCGAGCGTCGGCATGAACTGGATGCAGGCGTTGACGGCTTTCAGGACCGGTTGCCCGTCACCATCGAGTTCGCCGATAACCACCGTGCATGCGCCGCAGTCGCCTTCGGCGCAACCTTCCTTGGTGCCGGTACATTGATCGTGTTCACGCAGATGCTGGAGCACCGTGCGGGTGGCGGGGGCGTCGTGCACTTCGCGCAGTGCGCCGTGCTGAAAGAACCGGATGGTTTGCGTTGTCATATAGAGTCCGAGACATTGCGGATCGGGCGCGCGTTACGCGAAATCGGCGGTGAAAGTCCAGCCGAAAGAGCGCACGTGGATCGCCATCCAGAAAATAAGATATCACCGCAATATCTCGAAAATATTCCGGCGAACGTATCCAGACTATGTGACGAAGCTAATGAGAGCAGAAAGCGTGCGAGGCCACGATTGACGCGAGATGGGCGAAAGCGCCCCTGGGCCGGAGGGGATTTCTGGCCTAGACGGCCGGATGGCGTGCGCGCGCGGGATGTTCCCGGTTATACGGTGCTTTGATCGACCAAGTGCGGGAAATCGATGCTGTGTTGTTTCGGCGAAGGCTCCAACCATCGCCGAATCCCCCTTTCAGGATGCTCGCAATCTGCGCTTCGTCCACAAACTCCCGGCAACAGCCAGGAACATCACGGCAAAGGCAATCAGGCCCCACTGCGGAAGCGAGAGACCGAGAATGGGCGGGTACGGCGTTTCGCACAGTCCGGCGACCTTGAATACCTGTGGCAGCCACTGCGCGGGCGGCAGGGAATCCACCAGTGGCTGGAGTGCATCGAAGCCGCAACTGAAGCCCGGATGCGCCTGCACGTAGACGTGCCGCGCGGCCGCGACCACGCCGCCCAATGCCGAAAGCGCGACAAGCACTTCAAGCAGCGCGATGCCGCGCCAGCCTTTGAACGACGCGCCCAGCAACGCAAACACCGCGATCAGCACAAAAAAGTAGCGCTGGATGATGCAAAGCGGACAAGGATCCTCGCCTTTCACGAACTGGAGATACAGCGCCCCGCCAACCAGCCCGAGGCTTATCACGGCAAGCAAGACCAGCAGCCGCCGCTCGCGGCGAATCACGCGATCGTCTCCGTGCATGGTGAAGTGATTCAAGGAGTTATTCATATTTCCGAATTGTTCGAGAAAAAAGCACCTGAAAGTGCGCATCCGGCGACGGAATTCTATCGCGATCCTGGATTCGGGACGGTTTGCGGGGCGTTTTCAGGTGTCGGGTCGATTGCTTTGTCTACCGGGTGGTTTCAAGCACGGCTTCGACCGCACGGCCGATGGCAAGCAATGCATCGTCGCCAAGGGGCGCGCCGGCCAGCATCAGGCCGACGGGAGCGTCGCCTCGCGGATGGCAGGGCAGCGACAACGCGCAACTATCGAGGAAATTGAAGACTGACGGATTGCGCAGGATCAGCGCATTGATCCGGCCAAACGCTTCGTCGTCCTGTTCGAGCTCGGCAATGCGTGGAGGGACGACGGGCACGGTGGGGCACACGATGGCGTCGAACCGCTGCCACAACGTGCGCGCCTGATCGATCATGCCGGCGCGCGCCTGCAAGAGGTCGAGATAGTCGGCGGCGCTTGCCGGCGCGCCTTTCATGATTCGCGTGCGGACGCGGGGATCGTACTGGTCCGCATGTGCGGCAAGCAGCGGGCGGTGCCACGCGTAAGCTTCCATGGCCGCAAAGCTGAAGCGGCTGATCTCGCCCATGCGGTCGAGAGGTCCAAAACGCACGTCTTCCACCAGCGCCCCCGCTGCCGATAAATGCCCGATAGCGGCGCGATAGGCGCTGGCGACCGTCTCGTCGACGCCATCCATCACGAAGTTGGTCAGCACGCCCAGACGCACGCCGTCGAGCGGGCGGGTTGCCGGCACGACGGCGTCGCGGCCGGCCAGAATCCGGTCGACCAGCGCACAACACGCTACCGACAACCCTATCGGTCCAAACGAATCAAGCGTTGTGGATAAAGGCACGCCGCCCTGCGTGGGAACGCGCGCGGCGGTCGGTTTGAAACCGGTCAGCCCGCAGAGGGCGGCCGGGATACGGATGGATCCGCCGGTATCGGTGCCAAGCGCAATGGCGGCCATGCCGTCGGCAACCGATGCCGCCGCGCCGGAAGACGATCCGCCGGCAATGCGTTCGTCGCCAGCCACATCGCTCCGATACGGCGAACGCGGCGTTCCGTAATGCGGGTTCAGGCCCAGGCCGGAGAACGCGAATTCGCTCATGTTGGTTCGCCCGACAATCACTCCGCCTGCACGGCGCAGCCGCGCGACGGCGACTGCGTCGGCCCTGGCCGGTGGTGCGTCGGCCAGCACGCGGGAACCCGCGCGCGTGACCTGACCTTCAATGTCGAAAAGATCCTTGATCGAGACCGGAATGCCCGCTAGCGGTGAAAGGACAGTGCCCGCGCGGCGCAGCGCGTCATGAGCGTCGGCGGCTGCGCGGGCACTGTTGGCATCGACGTGGATGAAAGCCGTGGAACCTTGTCCCAAAGGGTCGGCAATGTGTTCGAGCGCCTGTTCAACGAGTTCCCGGCTGGTGGTCCTGCCGTCGCGAAGGGCTGCAGCGAGTTGCGCGAGCGGTGCGAATTGCGGCGAAGTTTGCGACGAAGTAATAGGCATGGTCGACCAGAATCAGTGGCGTGAACGGGGCATCGACTGGCAACCCGCAGTGAGCCAGCCTTCCCCGAAAGTGGCTGTCATTCTAAGCCAGCCCGGTAACGAATACCCGGCTGCAATGGCCTGCTGGCCCGAAAAATGGGCACGTTAGCCATCCGGCTGATAGCGGCGGTGCAGCACGTTCCATAAGCTTTGATTACGGCCTGCCGTGCGGTTGTCTGCAGGTAGAAAACAACAGTGCCAAAAAACCTAAGCGCTTAGGTTTACTTGAGCGCTGCTAACGGATAGAGTGAACCTATGCCAACGATTTTTCGCATCGGCGCTGCCCGCGTCGTGATTTACCTCAATGATCACTTGCCTGCCCACGTACATGTGCTGGACGGGGATCAACATGCAGTTTTTAACTTGCAATGTCCGCATGGACCGCCAGCCTTGCTCAGGAACCACGGATTTTCACAGACCGCTGCCAACACCTTCGCCCGCCGGATGCAAAACGTAGTCGGCTCGCTGTGCACTGAATGGAAGACGCTTCATGACTGCTTTAGTTGAAATCACCGAACGCGAGATGCGCGAAGCCGAAGAGCGCTCGCGCAAGTACGTCGCCGAGAATCCGGTGGCGCTGGCCGCAATATTTCGTCCAGAAGATGGGCGGCTTTCCATCGAACTGTCGAACGGCGCATCATTTGCCATTCCGGCCCGGTTGATTCAGGGCCTGGAAAACGCGTCGAATGACGACCTGGAGTTGATCGAGATCACGGGTTCGGGCACGGGCCTGTATTTCCCCGCCGTTGACACCGATATCCTCGTTCTTCCGCTGCTCGCGGGCGTGCTTGGATCCCGATCGTTCATGGCGAGGCGAATGGGCAAGGCCGGCGGTGCCAGCCGCAGCGCTGTGAAGGCGGAAGCCGCAAGAGCGAACGGCGCTCGCGGCGGGCGCCCGCGCAAGGCCGTTACGGGGAGCGAGGAAGCGAGTTTGATCCGGGAGAAAAAATAGCCGTCGCGCATGCGGCCGGGGTCGAGCCGCCATGGGGATTTTCTACCCGCGCTTACAGCAATCGGTCGGCATCGCGTGGACGTTCGAGCGTCCCGGCATTCGCTGTGGAATTGCCGTTGCGCCGCCATTTCCTCGATACCCACACGCCGAAGTCATCAAGGACCGTGTACACCACGGGCACGACAACCAGCGTCAGCAGCGACGAAGTAATCACGCCGCCGATCACGGTCTGGCCAAGCGGCCCACGCTGTTCGCCGCCTTCGCCCAGACCGAGCGCGAGCGGCAGCATGCCGAAGATCATTGCGAGCGTGGTCATCAGGATTGGCCGCAGACGCACGCGCGCGGCCTCAAGCAGCGCGTCGCGGCGGGTCATGGCGTAACTCATGGCGTGACCTTGGCCGGAAGCATCGAGCAAGCTTCCTCGCCGCGCCTGATTCGCGAAGTCGATGAGCAAGATCGCGTTCTTCGTGACGAGCCCCATCAGCATGATGAAGCCGATGATCGAAAACATGTTCAGGGTGCTACCGAACAGCAGCAGCGCGGCTAGCACGCCTATCAGCGTCAGCGGCAAGGACGCCATGATCGCAAGCGGCTGCAGGAAGCTGCCGAATTGCGAGGCGAGGATCATGTAAATGAAGATGACGGCGAGCGCCAGCGCCTGGACCGCGTAGATGAACGACTCGTTCATGCTCTTTGTGGAGCCGCCGAAGCGGTATCGGTAGCCGGCTGGAAGATGCATGTCGTCGAGCGTCTTCTTGACGTCCGCGGCGACCTCGCCCGGCGAGCGTCCCGTCACGTTCGCGGAGATTTCCACTTCCCGCGACAGATCCCGTCGGCTGATCACATCCGGCCCGGTGGTTTCAGCGATTGCGGCAACCTGGCGCAACGGCACGAGCAGCGGCGCGCCGTTGGCGTCGGTGCGGCTAGTGGCGATCATGAGCCTCGACAAGTCGTCAACATTGCGCCGTTCAGCCGATGGCAACCGCACGCTCACGTCGTAATCCTGATCGTCCGGCGCGCGCCATGTGCTGATGGCGTCGCCCGAAAGCAGCGGGCGCAGCGCCTGACCGATTTCCGCCACGCCTACGCCCAAGTCCGAGGCGAGTTCGCGCCGTACGTCGATGGCGACAATCGGCTTGTCGTCTTTCAGGCTCGCGTCAAGGTCCACAAGGCCGGGAATTTTCAGCAGGCGTTGTTGCGCGTCGGCCGAAAGACGGCGCAACTCGTCGAGGTTGTCACCCTGAAGACTGAACTGGACGGCTTTGGCTGAGCCCGCGCCGTCGGACATGCCGATTTCGGTCACGACAATGCCCGCGACGCTCTTCAACCGTTCACGAAACACCTGGTTCAATTCCTGCACGCCCCGCGTGCGATCGCGCCGTTCCTTCAAGTGCACGGTGATCAGCGCGTTGTTCTTGCCCTGTGCGTTGCCCGAGTTGATGGTGGCGTAGCTGTAACGGACTTCCGGGTACTGCGCGAGCACGGTTTCGACTTGCCGGACCTTTTCGGCGGTCGCTTCCAGCGACGTTCCCACAGGCGTATTCAAACCAATCTGCGTGGTGGAGAAATCGGCGTTGGGCACGAACTCCGTGCCAATCAACGGCACGAGAAAAAGGCTGCCGACAAAAGTCGCTGCCGCAACCACCAGGGTCGCGACTCGATGCCGGAGCGACCATCCGAGCAGACGTTGATAAAACCGTGCGAGCCGTTCCACGCCGTGCTCGAAATACGCGAGAAAGCGCGCCAGATATTTCGTGCCGCGGACGTGAAGCGCAGGATCGGGCCAGATCGACGAAAGCATTGGATCGAGCGTGAACGACACGAACATCGAGATCAGCACGGCGGCCGCGACCGTGACGCCGAACTGATGAAAGAACCGTCCGATAATGCCGCTCATGAACCCCACGGGCAGGAACACGGCAACGATCGAAAAAGTCGTCGCCAGCACGGCGAGTGCGATTTCCTTCGTGCCATCGAGCGCGGCGGCGCGATGATCCGCGCCAAGCTGAACATGCCGGACAATGTTCTCGCGCACCACGATTGCGTCGTCGATCAGCAGTCCCACGCACAGCGACAACGCCATCAGCGTGATCACGTTGATCGTGAATCCGGCCATGTACATGAACGCGAAGGTGCCGATCAGCGCAATCGGCAACGTAAGGCCGGTGATCACGGTGCTGCGCCAGGAGCCGAGGAACAGGAACACGATCGCGATGGTGAGCAGCGCGCCTTCGAGCAACGTGCCCTTGACCTCGCTCACGCTGTTTTCGATTTCGCGCGACGAATCGTCGGTAATGTCGAGCTTCACGCCCGGCGGCACGGACTTTTGCAGCGCCTCGACTTCGGCGCGAATGCCGCTGGCGACGTCGACGGTGTTCTCCCCCTGCGCCTTGATCACCGATAAAAACAGCGCCCGGTTTCCGTTGAGCAGCGCCATGCTGTCGGGTTCTTCCTGCCCGTCGACGACTTGCGCGACCTGATCGAGCGTGACGGCGTGCCCCGCATTCGACGCGCCGCGACGCGCGACGATGATCCGCTTGAAATCATCGGGCGTCTGGAAACGGCCTTTCACCTGCACGGTTTGCTCGATACCCGCCGATGTCAGCGGCCCCGCCGGGATTTCCTGGTTCTCGTTCTGCACGGCGCGTATCACCTGATCCACGCCAACGGAAAGCGCCTGCAGCCGGTCGGGACTGACATCTATGCGAACTTGCCGCTTCACACCTCCCACAATGCTCACCGATCCCACGCCGCGCACCGTTTCCAGGCGCTTGCGCACGATCTGGTCTGCGGTGGTCGTGAGATCGCGCGTGCTCAGCGACGAACCCGGCGCGTTCGAAACCGCGACGGTGACAATCGGCATATCGGCCGGGTCGTAGCGCAACACGCGCGGTTCCTTCACGCCGTCACGCAGATCGGGCCGGATCAGCGCCACTTTATCGCGCACGTCCTGCGCCGCCTGCATCACGTTCACCGACAGGTCGAACTGGACGATCACGACCGACAGCGCATCGTACGAATGCGACGAGATTTCATCGATACCGCTGATCGTGTTGACCGCTTCTTCGACCTTGCGCGTGACGTCGGACTCGACCGATTCCGGCGATGCCCCCGGATACGCCGTCTGCACGACAACCACAGGAAACGTGATGTCGGGGAACTGATCCACCTTTAGCCGCTGATACGAAAACAGGCCGATCACGAGAAACGCCGCCATCATCATGGCGGCGAAAACCGGATTGTTGATGCTGATTCGCGTGAACCACATGATCCGCGGCCCCGCTATCTGGAAGTGACGGGTGACGACGCGGCGTTCACGCCGGCGCCCACCAGACGCACCGCGCTGCCAACACGCAAAGCGCCGAGATTGTTCTTCACAACCTGCTGGCCTTCGCCAAGCGGCGCATTCACGAGTTCGGTCCAGCTTGAGCCTCCAGCGTCGCCGGTCGCGCCGGTTGTCACGGGAACCTCGACCAGCTTGCCGTTCGTTATTGCATAGACGCTGTGGCGCGGGCCGTCCGTGCGAACGGACGTCGCCGGCACGACCACCGCATTCGCCGTGCTGCCGACAATCACGCTGCCAGTTCCAAACATGCCGATGCGCAAGGTCGATTGCGGATTTGCCACGCGGACGTAGATCATGATCGAGCGCGAGCCGGCTTGCGCGGCCGGATTGATACGGGTGACGGTGGCGTTGACGGGAGAATCGATTCCATCGAAACGAAGCAGCACCGGCTGGCCGATCCGCACGCGTCCGATCTCGCCCACCGGCACGGGTGCTTCGAGTTCGAGCTGGGTCAGGTCGACAATATCGAAAAGCTTGGCGTCGACCGCCACGTGTTCGCCCGGTTCCACGTTACGCGACGCAATCTGGCCGCCGAACGGCGCGCGCACGATGGTGTCCGCCACCGACAGGTTCGACGACGACAACGCCGCGCGCGCCGCGGCCAGATTCGCCGCGGCGATGGCGTACTGGCTTTGGGCGGTATCGAAGGCATTTTTCGAGATGAAGCCTTTTTCCACAAGCACGCGATTGTTTTCCAGCGTCTGTTTCGCGATGTCGAGTTGTCCGGCCATCGCGGCCATTTGTCCGCGCGACTGGTCGGCACGCGCGGCGTAATCGCGGGCATCGATCGTGGTCAGGATTTGTCCGGCCTTGACCGTATCGCCTTCTCGCGCGCGGACATCGAGCGCCGAGCCGGCGACTTTCGCTTTCACTGCCGCCTGCGTGACCGCGCGCAGCGAGCCGGTGAGCGGCAGTGTTTCGGACAGCGTATGGCGGGCGACGGCAGTGAGATCGTCCTGCGTGAATTCGATGACCGGTTCATTGGCCGAAGAAGGAGCCGGTGCGTTGGCTGTTGCGCGTTTGCGCAGCGAATGCACGACGCCAATCGCCAGCAGGATGACGATAACGATAGCCGCAATAACGCTTGCCCGTTTTCTAGATAAATGCATTGCCTGCCTGTGGAACGTGGAGCACGCCGCACGATAGCGCGTTTCACGGCGACGGGCGGCAAAGCTGCCAAAGGTATCGCGAGCAGGCGGGCGCTGCAAGCGCGGCCAGGTTCAGATCAAATCAGATTGTTCTTGAGAAACGCCGCTCGGCGTTTCCGGCGAGATAGCGATCGAAGATCATCGCCACGTTGCGCACCAGCATGCGTCCGTCGGCAAGCACGTTGATGCCGGTACGCGTCACTTCTACCAGTCCGTCGGCTTCGAGCAGTTTCAGCCGTTCCAGTTCACTTGCGAACGCCACGGGAAACCGGATGCCATACACCGCCTCGATGGCGTCGAAGCGCAACGAAAACTGGCACATCAGTTGAGCGATGATGTCGCGCCGCATGCGGTCGTCGGCGCCAAGCCGCACACCGCGCGCAATTGCCAGCTCGCCCCGGTCGATTGCCGCCGCGTATCCGGCCATGTCCTTGGCGTTCTGCGCATAAACATCGCCGACTTTGCCGATGGACGAAACGCCCAGGCCAATCAAGTCGCAATCCGCCTGCGTGCTGTAGCCCTGGAAGTTGCGCTGAAGTGTCCCGGCACGCTGGGCAATCGCGAGTTCATCGGTGGGAAGCGCGAAGTGATCCATTCCGATATACACGTAACCCGCCCCGGTCAGCTTCTCGATAACCCGTTCGAGTATCGCAAGACGCACGGCGGGCGAGGGCAGCGCGGTTTCATCGATATGCCGCTGCATCTTGAAAAGACTCGGCATATGCGCGTAGCCGAATACGGACAGCCGGTCCGGAGCCAGGCCGATAATCGTATCGAGCGTGCGGCTGAAGCTCTCCACGCTTTGATGCGGTAATCCGTAGATCAGGTCCACGCTGACCGACTTGAATTGCTCCGCTCGAGCCGCCGACATTACCGCTTCGGTCATCTCGAACGGCTGCACGCGATTGACCGCTTGCTGCACGCGCAGGTCGAAATCCTGCACGCCGAAGCTCAACCGGTTGAAGCCCAGTTCCCGCAATACGCCAATGGTTTCCGCCGACGCCTCGCGCGGATCGATTTCGATGGAATACTCGGCTTGCGCGTCCGGAAGGAGCCGGAACGATTCGCCGGTCGCGACCATCAGCTCGGTCATTTCCTCGTGCGATAAAAACGTCGGCGTGCCGCCGCCCCAATGCAATTGCGAGATGGGACGGGCTGTATCGAAACACGCTGCCTGCAAGGCAATTTCACGTTTTAGCCGATCAAGATACGGCCGCGCGTGTCCGCGGTTTTTCGTTGCTATCTTGTTGCAGCCGCAATAGAAACACACCGTGTCGCAGAAGGGGATATGGAAGTACAGCGAAAGATCTGCCGATGCCGCGTCCTTGTCCGCCGCCGCCCGTAGATAATGATCGCGATCGAAGGATTCGGTGAACTGAACGGCGGTCGGATACGACGTGTAGCGCGGCCCGGCCGCGTCATATTTCGTGAGCAGATCGGGGCGAAAGAGGGACATTGCTGACAGGCCATGAATAGATCGTTCGAGTCTAGCCGACAAATTTCCACGATTCTTGCGTGATAACGCCGCAGCCGCGTGGCTTGACACGCGGTGGCACAATGCAGGGTTACATGTATTGAAAAGCCGCCCGACCCATGGCCGTTGTCCCCAATCCGATCAGGTCCGTCCATGCCTGCCGCGAAGCGTGCGGCGCGTGCTGTATCGCGCCGTCCATCTCGAGCGCGATTCCCGGCATGCCCAACGGCAAGCCGGCGGGTGTGCGCTGCGTGCAACTCGGAGAGGATTTGCGCTGCGCGATTTTCGGCGATCCGCTGCGGCCGGCGTGTTGCTCGGGCCTCAAGCCATCGGAGCCAATGTGCGGAAACACCCGTGACCACGCGCTCGCCTGGCTCAAGCAGCTTGAATTCGATACGAAACCCGCACAACCCGCGCAACCCGAGCGCGCCTGAATGGTCGAATGCTCATTCAAGTTACTGGAGAATCTCGCATGACTCAAGCCGTTGCGCCGAAGCGGCGCCGGTTCCTGCTCGCGGCTTTGGGCGGAGCAAGCGCGGTGGCGTTGGGAACGCAAAGAGTGACCCCTGCGCGCGCTGCATCCATATTCCCGTTCATTCCGGATCACTACACGTTCAGCCGGGCAGAAGTCCAGGACGCCGTGCAGCGCAAGTTTCCGTTTCAACGCACGGCATCGCAGATTTTCGATGTCACGCTGGCCAATCCGCTGGTCGGCCTCGCGCCGGACCGCAACCGCATTACCGTGCGAGTCGACGCGCGTCTGGCAACGCCTTTCATGCCAAATCCGGTGACGGGCGTCTTTACGCTGTCGAGTCAGCTTGCTTACGACGCCGCCAGTCATTCGGTCATCCTGATGTCGCCGACAGTCGACGACAGCCAGGTAACGGGCGACGCCGCGCAGTACAACCAGCAGATCAACGCGGCGGGCGCGGTCATCGCGACGCAGTTTCTGGATCGTTACCCTATCTACACGTTCAAGCCCGAACAGTTGCAGTTTGCCGGAGTGAATTACGAACCCGGTACAATCACCGTCCTTACAAACGGCATACGCGTGCAGATCGTCGAAAAGTAGCATTTTTTCGATGCAAGTCCGCACGCGGCGCGCCGGAACGACAGGCCGGCGACGGCCGAACCATGGCAAAAGGGCGGACAGATGGACGGGATTCTATTTTGCAAGGCGCTGATTCTGGGCGTGGTGGAAGGGTTGACCGAGTTCTTGCCGGTATCGAGTACGGGACACCTGATTGTCGCGGGCAGTTTGCTCAACTTCACGAACGCGCAGGCAAAAACGTTCGACGTCGTGATCCAGTTCGGCGCGATCCTCGCCATTGTCTGGGAATACCGTCGCAAGATCGGCGCTGTCGTGGCCGGGATTCCCACGCAACCGCAAGCACGGCGGTTCACGCTCAACGTGATCATTGCGACCGTTCCGGCCATCGTGCTGGGGCTGCTGCTTGAAAAACACATCAAGGCTGTATTGTTCGCGCCGGTGCCCGTTTCGGTGGCGTTGATCGTGGGCGGGATTGTGATCTTGTGGGCCGAGGCGCGAAACCGCGAAAGGAATATCGCTCCGCGCGTGACCTCGGTCGACAACCTCAGTTACTCCGACGCGCTGAAGGTTGGCCTTGCCCAATGTTTCGCGCTCATTCCGGGCACGTCGCGCTCGGGATCGACGATTATTGGCGGAATGTTGTTCGGGCTGGAGCGCAAGGTCGCGACCGAGTTCTCATTCTTCCTCGCGATCCCGATTATTTTCGGCGCGACGCTGTATGAGCTTGCCAGGGACTGGAAGACGTTATCAGTGGATTCGCTCGGGCTCTTCCTGGTCGGATTGGTGGCGGCGTTCATCAGCGCGTTCATCTGTATCCGATGGCTGCTGCGCTATGTCGCCACGCACGATTTCACCGCGTTTGCGTGGTATCGGATCGGTTTTGGCTTGCTGATCCTGATCGTGGGGTACAGCGGCGGATTGAGCTGGGCGGAGTAAGTTCGCGCGGTTGCTTTTTGCCGACTCCAAAATGGCCGATGCAAATGAACCAGGCCGTTCCAGCGTGAGCCGGAACGGCCCGTTTTGCATTTGGCCGCGCGATATCAGCGCCGCTTGAAGACCAGATCCCACACGCCGTGGCCGAGTTTCAGGCCCCGGCGTTCGAACTTGGTTACCGGCCGATAATCGGGACGCGCCGCATAGCCCGCATCCGATGTATTTTCCAGCGCCGGTTCGGCTGATAACACTTCGAGCATTTGCTCGGCGTAGTTTTGCCAGTCGGTCGCGAGATGCAGGTAGCCGCCCGGTTTCAGCCGCGACACCAGCAGCGCGACAAACGCTGGCTGGATCAGACGGCGCTTGTGGTGACGCGCCTTGTGCCACGGGTCCGGAAAATAGATGTGGACACCGTCAAGACTTTGACCGGCGATCATCTGCTCGAGCACTTCCACGGCGTCGTGCTGGACGATCCGGATATTTGACAGCCCTTGTTCGCCGATCAGCTTGAGCAGCGCGCCCACGCCGGGTTCATGCACCTCGACGCCCAGGAAGTCATCGGCTGGGCGTGCTGCGGCGATTTCCGCTGTTGTCCCGCCCATGCCAAAGCCGATTTCAAGCACGCGCGGCGCGCTGCGGCCAAACGCGGCGTCCCAGTCGAGCGGTTGCGGCGAGAAAGGCAGGACGAAGCGCGGGCCGAAATCATCGAGCGCGCGGCGTTGTCCTGTCGATACCCGGCCCGCGCGCGTCACAAAGCTGCGGATGCGGCGGTGCGGGCGGGTTTCGGGCGTCTGCTCGACTTCGCTTGATCCCGCATTGGCTGCGTTGGCATTGTCGTGGTCTGGGGTGGGATCGTGGATCATCGGCAAGGATGGAATCTGTGGTTGAGCCGGGGCGGGACAAAGGCGGTATGGCAGTAAACGGCAGTGAACCGCAGTGAACAACCACGCCGCCTTAAATCAAAAAGCCGCCTGCGAGGGCGGCTTTTTGCATTTCATGACTGGAGCGGGCGATGGGAATCGAACCCACGTCTGTAGCTTGGGAAGCTACGGTAATGGCCATTATACGACGCCCGCAGAGACCACGATTTTACGCGGAACGGCTGCGTTCCCGCAACCTTGGTTCCGCGGCGAGCTTTCAGATGCCGAACGTGGTCATCGTCACGGCAAGGCGCGTCACGATCATCAGCAGCACCTGCACGATCACGAACAGCAGGATGGGCGACAGATCGATACCGCCCATGCGCGGCAAGATGCGCCGCAACGGCTCCAGAAACGGCGCCGTGAGCTGATACAGCAGTGGCATGGCTGGCGATTGAGGATTGAGCCACGACAGCAGCGCCATCAGGATAGTCATCCAGATGATGAGATTCAGCGCCCATTTGATGACCGTGATCACCGCGACCAGCAGCAGCGTGGGAAGCAGCACCGGAAGACCCGCTGCATCGACGCCCGCGAGCAGCACCATGAGGATCAGGAATACGAGCGCAGCAATGAACGCCGCAATGATGCTCGCCAGATCAACTGACTTCGTGGCCGGCAGGATCTTGCGCAACGGCAGGACGAGCCAGTTGGTGGCCTGCATCACGGCGTTGGACACCGGGTTGTACGGCGGCATGCGGACGAACTGCATCCAGGCGCGCAGCAACAGCGCGGCGCCAAACAGCGTAAAGACAGTGTTGAGTACAAAACGGGCGATCTCGCCGAACATCTCAATTCCTTTTCGAGGCAAAAGCGCGGCGCTCGCGGCCGCGCGGGGTATCACGAGGGCAGTATAAAAGCGGCGCGGGGACACCGGCCGCATGGCGAGTCAGCCGTCTAGCTGCTCGCGCGAACTTCACTGATCTGCACAACGGGCGGATCGCCGTCGGTGTAATTCGGAATATCGTCCGTGAATGCTTTCATGTGCGGCGCGACGGCCGCCGTGAAGGCATCGACGGAATCGAACAGCAGGTGACCCGCGCCCGCATACGCAGGCTTCGAACCCGGCGCACCGCCCGCGACGCCGGCGTCCGCGGACCAGCCTTTCAATGCGCTGCCCAGCAAGCTGGCAACCCACGGCATGTGGTGCGAGCAGTAGTAATCGATGTCGAAGCGCGCATTCTCGCTGTACGGATATAAAAAGCTGACCTTGATCATTGTTTTTTCTCGTAGCTGAACGGATTGGCGTCGAAGGCGGCCGGATCCTTGGGCGTTTGTGGCCGTTTCTACACGTTTCTGTCCGGTGTCAACCCGGACATTCAAACGGGCGTTTTGGAAGCAATCGCCCGGCGCGCCTGCCGAGTCCCCCGGCGGCTTTGCCACGCGGGCGCGCCGGGCATCACGATAGCATGGCTTGAGCGCACCTTGGGATGGTTGCCGCACGCTGTGAGTCGAGCAAACGGAGTGGCAGTTCCGGTTCCCGAGCGTTCGCCGTCGCACCAATGGCGTCGTTGAGAACGGTTAAAAATACAAATATCGACATGTTGGCGACGGTCTTCGAAAAGTTCGCTTGCAGTTTCGTACTTACGCACTTTCATCGGCACGCTTGTATCGCACACGGCGCGGCGGCCGGCCCGGTTGTACACATGTGCATCGGAATGCGTAATCGCGACAAAAAGGCATGGACTTTGCTTGATCGAAAGGGTTGGATTGATTGTCGCGCGAATCCATCGCGCGATGCGCACTGGTGAACAGGCGGCGTTTCGCTCGCAGGCGACAGTCCAGGGCGCTTCACATTGGGTTCTTTGATTGCCAGTGCTGGTTTCGCAACGTTCGGGAGTCGTCATGAGTATCTTTGCTTACCGGAAACATCTTCGTTTTCTCAGCGAGACGCATCGGCGTCAGTGGTGGGATCAACGCAAAAGGCTCACACCACGCGTGCGGATCAGCGGGGCCTATGTGCCGCCCAGCGTCACGCGCGAATTCGCCTACGTAAAAGTGGGCTAGGCGACGCGGCGACGCCCACGTCGCCGATCAGGCCTAAAAAGCATTGCGCCCCGTCCGATGGTTTTCCGTCGGCGGGGCTTTGTTATTTGTGCACGTCGACAGTCAAGTGTAATCAATCATTTCTTTGGTGACATTTGGAATAAACGCTCGATGCAATGCGTAATCGGTAGAGAGCCCCGCAAATCCTTAATATCACCCGCTGCGCGGCTGCAGCCATTCGCCGACAAGGGCGGTAACCCTTGAAACTGGGAGAAAAGCGCCCAGTTTTAAGACGATGCCAATTGCAATTTGCTACAAATGCTTAAGGTGGGATTCAGGGTTTTTCGCTACATTGAATGCATGTCGTTGCGTTGTCCCGTCGTGTGCACGGGTCCTGCGGCGAGGAGAAGAAAAGTGAAAAAATTAGTTCCGTTTCTGATTGCCGCTGCTCTCGGCGCAGGCTTTACGAGTGCGGCTCAAGCTCATGTGTCCGTGGGGATCGGCATTGGGGTGCCAGCATATCCGGTGTATGCCGCGCCACCGCCGCCGGTGTATTACGCGCCACCGCCGCCGCCTGTTTATTACGCGCCGCCCGTGGTCTACGCGCCGCCTGCGGTTGTCGTCGGCGGGGGGTATTACCGTCGCCCGTACTGGGGTGGTTATCACGGCGGTTATGGATATCGGGGCGGTTATCGCGGCGGTTATGGCGGTTGGCGTCATTGACCTGCCGTAGGGCGGCTGGCTACGTTGCAAGCTGATAAATGCGGCGCAACACGATCGAGTCGTGTTGCGCCGTTTTGCTTTGCGGGCCGGTCTTTCCGCGCTGGTAATGCAGACACGGTTCGTTTGCTGGCATGCCGGCTGATGCAGTTACAGGAGAACGCCGGCACGCTCTTCAAATCAGATCACGATATCCATGCACGATAACGCTGTAAGAGAAGTATGCGAACAGCACCGCCGACAACACGTGACAAGCGCGCAGTAACGCCGTTCCCGCGCGCTTGCGGCCGTGGCTTGCAAGCGCGCAGATAAACACAGTCCACGCGAGGCCGCCGCAAAAGAATCCGGTGAGAAACACCGAAGCGCTCAGCTTGCCGGTTGCGCCCGCTTTTGCAATCAGCGCGCCGCCCACGGCGGCAAACCACAGAATGGCGCTCGGCGATGAAACCGCCAGCAATACGCCACGCAAGAAGCTGCGCAGATGTGACGGACGCGGCGTGGCAAGATCGGGCTCGCCTTCCACCGAAGGCGCCGAAGCCGGGTACAGCGCCTCACGTGCCATCTTGAACGTAAGAAACAGCAGAACGATTGAGCCGCCGATCCATACGATCCAGCGCACGGCGTCGAACTGGAGTAAAGCCGCCATGCCCGCGAGCGCCAGCGCGGCGTACACGAGATCCCCGAAACAGGTGCCGAGACCCAGCATCATGCCGGGCTTGAATCCGTGGGAAAGCGTCAGCGAGATGATCGCGACGTTTGCAATACCGATATCCAGACACAGCGACAACGACAGAAAAAATCCATCCGACAGCAATGGCAACGCGTGCATCCAGGCTTTCCTTGTTAGTTGTTATTGAGCGAGGCGCCAGTTACATGCGTTCGAGCGGCACTGAAACCACAAGCCGGCCCGTTTCGATACCCATGGTGTTGCGCATCGCCGGATTGCGATAAGCGCCGAGTTTTTCGCGTTGCGCTTCGGTGCCAATGCCGAGCTGCGCGAGCACGTCGGCCACGATTGCATGGAGCACGGTGGTATTGCCGTCCTCCACTTTCACCGCGATCCCCAGCGCGCCGCTCGACTCCGACCCACGCACGCCGATCGCATAGCTCGCTTCGGCGCCCACCTTGCCGACGAGTTCGCCCTCGAAGGCGCGCATCAACGCCGTACAAAAACGCTGTTCGCCGGCGACGAGTTCGGGATAAGCCGTCATCGCGCGATAGATCCGGGCGAGGGCGTTCGAGCGCGGCGTCGTTTCCGGACGTGTTGCGGCATCCGCGATCTTCGCAAAAAGGCGCGCCAGCCGATCCAGTGGAAATGCCGGCGTAGGCAGGTTGCATCCATCGATAGCCCATTGCACGCCATCGTCCGGAAGATCGCAAATATCCGCCATGGTCTGCTTGACCCGAAGCTGCAACGGATGGGCGGGCAAGTGATAGTCCTTGATCGCCGCGCCCAGCGCCTGCGCGCCCGCCAACATGCCCGCGTGTTTGCCGGAGCAGTTGCTGCAGACGCCCGTGGGCGTGAAGTCGCGTTTGACCCAGTCCTTCCAGACCGCATCCGATAACGGCGGATGGCCGCCGCACCGGAGATCGGATTCGCTCGCGTGCGCCTTTGCAAGCATCGCCCGTACGCGTTCTATGTGGCGCGGCTCGCTGTTGTGCGACGCGCACATCAGGGCGAGATCGGCGTCATCGAAGCCAAAACGCTCGAGCGCGCCGGTTTCCAGCACGGCCAGCGCCTGCGCCGGTTTTGCGGCGGAGCGCGCCAGCGTCATGCGCGAAGGATCGCCGAACGCGTACAACACACGGCCTTCGGCATCGACTACCGCGACGTGCGCGGCGTGCGTGTTTTCCACCGATTCCCCACGATAAACCGTCGCCGCAACGCTCATGATGGCGTGCCTCCCGAAAATCCGATCTCGTCCCACAACGCGTCGACGCGGCGCTTGACCGCGTCGTCCATCAGGATTGGCCGGCCCCATTCGCGATCCGTCTCGCCGGGCCATTTGTTCGTGGCGTCGAGTCCCATTTTCGATCCCAGGCCCGCCTTCGGAGACGCGAAATCCAGATAGTCGATCGGGGTGTTATCGACGAGCACCGTATCCCTCGATGGATCGATACGCGTGGTAATCGCCCAGATCACCTCCTTCCAGTCACGAATGTTCACGTCGTCATCCACCACCACGATGAACTTCGTGTACATGAACTGCCGCAGGAAACTCCAGACGCCGAACATCACGCGCTTGGCGTGTCCCGGATAGCTCTTCTTGATCTGCACGATCGCCATGCGGTAACTGCAGCCTTCGGGCGGTAAATAGAAGTCGGTGATCTCGGTGAACTGCTTCTGCAAGAGCGGCACGAACACTTCGTTGAGCGCCACACCGAGCACGGCGGGTTCGTCGGGCGGCTTGCCTGTATACGTAGAGTGATAGAACGCGTCGCGGCGCATGGTGATCTTTTCGACCGTGAAGACCGGGAACCACTCCTGTTCGTTGTAGTAACCCGTGTGGTCGCCGTACGGGCCTTCGAGCGCATGCTCGTATTTCGCGGAAGCATGATTCTGTGGCCGGGGCGGCGCGCCCTCGGGCGCTTGCGGCAGAGGACCGTCTTGCGGATGGATAAATCCCTCCAGCACTATCTCCGCGCGCGCGGGAACCTGCAATGTATCGACACCCGGCGTGAGGCACTTCGCCAGTTCGGTCCTGCCGCCGCGCAGCAAGCCGGCAAACTGGTATTCGGAGAGCGAGTCGGGCACTGGCGTTACCGCGCCGAGAATGGTGGCGGGATCGGCGCCCAGCACAACGGCCACCGGATACGGCTTGCCCGGATTGGCGAGCGCGAATTCCCTGAAGTCGAGCGCGCCGCCGCGATGCGCCAGCCATCGCATGATGAGTTTGTTGCGCCCGATCAACTGTTGCCTGTAGATGCCGAGGTTCTGCCGAGTCTTGTTCGGACCGCGCGTCACCGTGAGGCCCCATGTGATCAGCGGGCCGGCGTCGCCTGGCCAGCATGTCTGGATGGGAAGGCGTGCAAGGTCAACGTCCTGGCCTTCCCATACAATTTCCTGGCACGGCGGCGAACTCACCGTTTTCGGCGCCATGTCCCACACGGCCTTGGCCAGGGACAACAGCTTGCCCGCGTCCTTGAGCCCTTTCGGCGGCTCGGGCTCCTTGAGCGCCGATAGCAAACGCCCGACATCGCGCAGCGACTCGAGGGCGGCTTTATCGCTGAAAAGGCTGGGATCCGACATGGCTTGCGCGTCTGTTTCGATACCCATGCCAAGCGCCACGCGTCGTGGCGTGCCGAACAGATTGGCCAGCACCGGCATGGAATGTCCGGCAGGCTTTTGGAACAACAATGCTGGGCCACCCGATCGCAGCACGCGGTCGGACAGTTCGGTCATTTCGAGAATGGGAGAAACCGGCTGCTTGATGCGGCGCAACTCGCCGAGCGTTTCTAGGCGGGCGGTGAAGTCACGCAGGTCTTTGTATTTCATCGGCTAAGGGGGAGGGCCTGCGAGGAAAGGAAATCCGCAGCCGACGCGCATTGGCGCGCGCGGGCGATTGTCGATTTTACCTGTGTCGATGTCGGTACGTCAGGTCACACAACGGCACAACTCGGGCCTGACCGCTGGAAAACCGCTTGGGAAGGTGGTTTGAAGGCTCTGAACACCGTTTATAATAACCAAAAGTAATAGCTTTTACATTTCTCAGCATTGACGGATCATTTGAGGCTGCTAGAATCCATCGACATTAACAACACCGATTGAAACTTTTTACCACTGCCACGGGTCTTTTGAAATGACGCTGTGCGTCGCCCGGCCGGATTGTTCCGGTTTTGCAATGGCTTTGGTTTTCTCGCCGGCGCCCTTCTTCGCCGGTTTTTCGCGTGGTGGCTTGTGTGCGCGCCCTGGCATGTTCCTCGTGCCGCGCGCACCCGGAATCGAAGTGTTCCGGTCAGGCCATCCCAACGGTTTGTGCCGTTTTCCCGATACCGCTCGTGGGCTATCCCAGAGCTGGCGGTATCGATTTCTGCGTGATGTGCCGGTTTTCAGGGCTTACATCTGTAGAAATCAATGCATTTGGGAGCTCCAATGAATGCCTGGTTGTCATGGCGTCCCGACGCTCGCATAGCGCTGTATCTACGTGCTGCGCTACGTCGCGCCAAACATATGAGTCTTACCGTGTTCAGCCTGGTCGGCTGCGCGGCCGTTGTCACCGCGCTTGCGCTGTGGTTACTTCCCGCATGGCGCGGTTCTTTCGCCGCAAAATTGATGCCGCTGGTCTCGGCTGCGGTACAAGCCGGCCCCGCGCGTTTGCTCGCCGGCCAGCCGTTGCCGCCGTTCGCAATCGGGCACCAGCGCGAAGAAGCATTGCGCAACGGCGATCCGACCTCGCTTGGCGCCGCTGCCAGCGACGACGACAGCGCCCGCAAGCTCACTGGCGGACTGAGCCTTGCAGTATCGCCGAACGGACTCGATCCCCGCACCTTGCCGACAGTTTCAACGCTTGCCAGCGCCATTTCCTCGCAGCGCGTCGTAGCCGATGCCCGCGACGATCGTGTGCTGGTCTCCACGCGTGAGCAGAACCTCGTCGCGAACTTCATTGCACGGCGTTATCACGTGGCGCAGGAGCCCGTGAGCGAACTGGTTCGTGCAGCCTTCGATACCGGTCGCGAAGTCGGCCTTGACCCGCTGCTGCTGCTTTCCGTGATGGCGATCGAATCGGGCTTCAATCCGTATGCCGAAAGTGGCGTGGGCGCGCAGGGCCTGATGCAGGTCATGTCGAAGGTTCATTCCGACAAATTCGAATACTTTGGCGGTTCGCACGCCGCGCTTGAACCGCTTGCGAATATCAAGGTCGGCGCGCTGGTGCTGAAGGATTGCATTGCGCGCGGCGGCTCGGTGGCGGGCGGCCTGCGGTTCTACGTAGGTTCGACGGCACAGGACGATGGCGGCTACGGCGCGAAGGTGCTGGCCGAACGCGCACGGCTTCGCGACGTGGCCCGCGGCCGCAACGTGCCGGTCAACGCGCCGCAAGCGCCGGCGCAGCCAGTCGCGCCAAAGACGGTGATGGCATCGGCGAACGGTTCCGCTGACAAGCGCGTCCACTTCACGCTCGATGGCGTTCCGCCGATTACAGCGCCTGCCAAGGCGGCGTCGCCGCAGGCAAGCGATCGCAAGGAAACCGACGACGCCGAGACGCAAGCCAACAAGCATGAGCATGGCGGGGCTTGGGAAGTGGGCGCTTGAGAAGGTCTTTCACGCGATAGATCCGGCAGCAGATACAAAAAGCCGTTTCAGCTTCATGCTGGAACGGCTTTTTTCATTCGCCAAGGCTGAATCACTACGGCTTAAGCGCGAAACAACGTCCCAAGCCGTTGTACGGCCTCCTCAAGTTTCGAATACGCGGTCGCGTACGACAAACGGATATAGTCCCGCGGTGCATGAACGCCGAAGTCGTTCCCCGGAACCAGCACAACACCTGCGTCATGAAGCATCGAGCGGGTCAGCGCGGTGCTGTCGCCGGCAGCCGGATGCGCGACGCGGCGCGTGTCAGCATAGACGTAGAATGCGCCGTCCGGCACCACCGGCACGTCGAATCCAAGCGTGCGCAACGCCGGCACGATGAAATCGCGTCGGCGCGCAAATTCCAGCCGACGCGATTCGTAGATCGCCAGCGTGGCTGGCTCGAAGCACGCGAGTGCCGCATGTTGCGCGAGCGCGGATGCACAGATAAACAGGTTCTGCGAGAGTTTTTCGACCGTCGAGACCATTCCGGGCGGCACGACCAGCCAGCCAAGCCGCCATCCGGTCATGTTGAAGTACTTCGAGAAGCTATTGACCGTCACCACGTCGTCGCCGAGCGACAACGCCGATACGGGTTTCGCGTCGTAGCTCAAGCCCTGATAAATCTCGTCGACGATCGTAAAACCGCCGTGCGAGCGCACTACGTCGACAATTTTCGACAGTTCCGCCGCTTCGATGGACGTTCCAGTCGGGTTGGACGGGGATGCGAGCAGTACGCCGCGCGTGGCGGGCGTCCAGTGCGCTTCAACCTGCGCGGCGGTCAACTGGAACCGCTCGGCCGGGCCGCTCGGGATCAGCACCGGACGGCCTTCGGTCGCCGCCACGAAATGGCGGTTGCACGGGTAGCAGGGATCGGGCATCAGGACTTCGTCGTCGCGGTCCACGAGCGCGGTGCACGCCAGCAGCAATGCCGCCGATGCGCCCGCCGTCACCACGATTCGCGCGGGATCGATATCGAGTCCGAACGCATCGCGATAATGGCCGGAAATCGCCTCGCGCAATGACGCCAGACCGAGCGCGTTCGTGTACTGCGTGACGCCGCGCCGCAAGGCGTCGGCAGCCGCTGCGATCACCGGTTCGGGCGCCGTGAAATCCGGCTCGCCGATACCCATATGGATGATGTCGCGTCCCGCGCGTTCGAGCGCCTGCGCTTCTTTCGCCAGTTCCATGACGTAGAAGGGCTCAATGGCGTCCACGCGCGCCGCATAGCGAATCGCGCGTTCGGACACGGCGCCGAGCGGATCTTTAGCGAAGTTCATCGGCGTTGGAAGGATCGATTCAGGTACGTTGTCCGCGGCCTTGCGCTTCCGCCGGACGCAACTGGACCGCGAGCTTGTCGAGCACGCCGTTCACGTACTTGTGGCCGTCGGAGCCGCCAAAGGTCTTGGTCAGCTCGATGGCTTCGTTGATCACCACGCGATACGGAATGTCCACGTGATGCTTGAACTCGAATGCGGCGACCATCAGCACCGCGCGTTCGACCGGGGAAAGCTGGTCGAGCGGACGATCAAGGCACGGCTGAAGTTCGGCGGAAATGACGTCCGCTTCCTTGATCACGCCGTGCAGCAGGGCGTCCAGGTGCTCCTGATCGGCCTTGTCGTAGCCTTGCGCGCCGCGCAACTGCGCGTCTATCTCGCCGCCGGGCGAGCCCGACAGCAACCATTGGTAAAGCCCTTGTGTCGCGAGTTCGCGCGAGCGGCGTCGAGCGCTTTTCATGCACGGTCCTCGTCGTCTTCATCTTCGTCGTCGCCGCCGAGCTGTTCCAGCGCCACCGAGAGATTGGCCATTTCGACCGCCACGCGCGCCGCGTCGCGGCCTTTTTCTGTCATGCGGGCAACCGCTTGTTCGTCGTTTTCCGTGGTCAGCACGGCGTTTGCGACCGGCGTGCCGAAGTCGAGCGCAATGCGCGAAATTCCCGCGCCGCTTTCATTCGATACCAGCTCGAAGTGATAAGTCTCGCCGCGAATCACCGCGCCAAGTGCGATGAGCGCATCGAATTGACCCGATTCAGCCAGCTTTTGCAGCGCCAGCGGGATTTCGAGCGCGCCCGGCACGGTGACGAGCAGCACGTCTTCGCCGATCACGCCAAGCCGTTCAAGTTCTTCGGTGCAGGCGTCCACGAGCCCGTTGCAAACCGGTTCGTTGAAGCGTGATTGCACGATGCCGATGCGCAGTCCGTCGCCGTCGAGGTTCGGTTGATATTGTCCGATTTCCATTATTTGTCCGTTGTCAGTGTGAGCGTGTGGTGGCGAGCGCCGGTCGGATCACTTCAAACCGAGCGCAAATGAGAGAACGAAGCGGCGTCGGCTGGATCCATGGATTGCGTAGCGGGACAACCTGGCATGGGAATAAAGCCCGTCACTTCAAGTCCGTAACCGGACATGCTGCCAAGCTTGCGCGGGTTCGACAGGACCTGCATCTTGCCCACGCCCAGCTCACGCAGGATCTGCGCGCCGATGCCGTAGGTCTTGAAGTCGATCGGCCGGCGTTTCAGTTCGGCCGCCTTGTCTTCCCGTTCAAAAGCCTGGAAGACCTCGACCAGATGTTCTTTCGAATCGCCGCAATTGAGCAGCACGATTGCGCCGAGATCGCGGGCGGCGATCTCTTTCATGGCGGCATCGAGTGTCCAGGAATGTGTGGACGAATCCACTTCCAGCAGGTCCAGCACGGAAAGCGGTTCATGCACGCGCACCGGAGTCTCGCGGTCCGGCGCCGGCCGGCCTCGCACCAGCGCAATATGCGGCGAACCGCTCGGCTGATCGCGATACAACACCGCGCGAAACGCGCCGTGCGCCGTCTGCATGGTGCGTTCGGCCACGCGCTCCACGATCGATTCGGTGCGCGAGCGGTAATGAATCAGGTCGGCGATGGTGCCGATCTTGATGTCGTGCAGCTTCGCGAATTCGATCAGGTCGGGCAGACGCGCCATTTCGCCGTCGTCGCGGATCACTTCGCAGATCACCGATGCCGGCGTCAATCCGGCCATGGCCGCAAGGTCGCAACCTGCTTCCGTGTGTCCGGCGCGAACGAGTACGCCGCCGGGTTGCGCCATGATCGGAAAAACATGGCCCGGCTGGACGATATGTTCGGCCTTGGCGTCGTGCGCGACGGCCGCCTGGATGGTGCGGGCGCGGTCCGCCGCCGAGATGCCCGTGGTCACGCCTTCGGCTGCCTCGATGCTGACCGTGAACGCCGTGCCGTACTGCGTGCCGTTTTTCTGCGTCATCAGTGGCAGGTTCAACTGGCGGCAACGTTCGGGCGTGAGCGTCAGGCAGATCAGTCCACGGCCGTGCCGCGCCATGAAGTTGATCGCTTCCGCGGTCACGAAATCGGCGGCGATGACAAGATCGCCTTCGTTTTCGCGGTCTTCTTCGTCGACGAGAATCACCATCCGGCCTGCTTTCAGCTCAGCGATGATCTCTGGAGTGGAGGCGAGCGTCATTGCGATGGTCGTCCGTTCGGGAAAGGGCGTATTTTACGCCACAGGGAGGGGCAACGCCGGGGTTTTGCCGGTTTTGGGTGTGTCGGGCGTCGGCAGCGGGAATGGCCGCAGTCGGGTCGACGCCGAGTTGTCTTCAGGTCATTGCCGCGCGCGTCAGTCAGGCGGAAAGCGAATTTGCGAAAACTGCCGTCCCGCAAGGATCGCCGCGCGCTCGATTTGCGCTGCCGAATCGATCAGACCTTGTTGTTCCAGAAACATGAGATATGCACGCGTTGAAACTTTCCTGCAGTTGTCCGGCACCAGAAAACTGGCGCGTGCGATCTTGTGATCTTCAAACAGAAAGACGCCGATCCGCCGGTCATCAAGACTGAGATCGTTCATGGCTTCCTGAATGGCCAACTCGCCAAGGTTCGCCCTGCGGGCTGGAGCCGTCCTGTCTGCCTGCGTGTAATGGCGAAACACTTTGGTCTCGAGGACAGGCCCGCAATGCTTGCTGGCCCAGGCTGCAATGCGTTCGCTGGTCGGCGTCTTGTTACGCGTTACCTCGTACAGCACCATATCGACCAGTTCAATAGGCCAGCCCGGTGCGAGCAGAAGATCGAGCGCATTCGCATAGGCGAGCGTGATCAGCGGCCCTGCATCGGGAAGCAGGGTGGTATTGGCTGGCATGGGTTATTTGGGCAGCGCGTTCAGGTCGTCGACCATACGGCTCACGGCCGGCTCCGGCAGCCGCGGCATGGGAAGGTGAGCGCGGGCCATGAGCAGGAACAAGTCCTCGTCGCTAGCGATACCGAGCGCCTGAATGGCCTGATTGTCGTCGAGTCGGCCCAGCGAAAAGTCGAGCAGCGTGCGAAAGTTCTGATTGTTGCTGGCTTCCGCCGCTTCGAAGGTTTCGACCAGATAGCGCAGTTCGGCGTTAAAGAGCGCGTTGATCGACGTGTCGGACTTTGCTGCGAGAATCTTGGCGCGCTTGAGCAGATCGTGATCGACCGCGCCGGTGAAGTTGACCGTTTCCGCCATTGCGCACCTTCATAAGTGATAAATAAGCGAAGATATTAACGCAGATTTATGTGCTACACATAATTATGTGTTGTCAGTTTGCCGTCCCTGACGCACTCAAAATCCGCTCCACATATCGCGCAATCAAATCGATCTCCAGATTCACCTTCGATCCCGCTTTCAGATGCCGCAGCGTCGTCACTTCCACCGTATGCGGAATCAGGTTGATCGAAAACTCGCATCCGTCCGGCCGGTCGTTCACGGTGTTCACCGTCAGGCTCACGCCGTTCACCGTCACCGAGCCTTTGTACGCCAGGTATTTCCCAATATCTTTCGACGCCAGGATCCGCAACTCATGCGATTCGCCAACCGGCTCGAACCGCGTCACTTCGCCAAGACCATCCACGTGCCCCGACACCAGATGCCCGCCGAGCCGGTCGTGCGCGCGGAGCGCCTTTTCCAGGTTCACGTCGCCGGGTTGGGAGAGGCCTGCCGTCTTGTTCAGGCTTTCGCGCGATACATCGACGGCAAACGACGCCGCCGATTTCTCGATGACCGTCATGCACGCGCCCTGGATGGAGATGCTGTCGCCGAGTTCGACGTCCGCGAGATCCAGGCCGCCCGATGCCACCGTGAGGCGCACACCGGTATCCGCGTCAACGGGCGAACCAAGCGGCGTTACGGCTTCTATGCGGCCCACCGCCGCGACAATTCCTGTGAACATCGTTGAGATTCCTTGGGCTTTTGCGTTACTTTTGCGTTAGATAAGAGGCCGCGCGTCCGCCGGTTCGTCGGCCTTCACAACGGCGAAGCGCGCGAGAATCCGCACGTCGTCGCCAATCCGGTCGATCCGGTGAAACCGCAGATGCGGCCGCGCTTCGAGCGTGTCTGGCGGCGCAAAGTCGAACATGCCGGGCGCGTTGCCAAGCAGGCTGGGCGCCAGATAAACCAGCAATTCGTCGATGCAGCCCTCGCGCAACAGCGAGCCATTGAGCTTGTGACCCGCTTCGACATGTAGCTCATTGATGCCGCGATCGGCGAGGATGCCGAGCATAGCGGGGAGATCGACTTTGCCATGTTCATTCGTGAGCGGCGTGAACTCGATACCCCGTTCACGCAGCGCAGCGGCTTTGACAGGATCGGGCTCGGCGCCGCAAAAAACCCACGGCGGCGCGCCTTCCAGAATGCGCGCGCCAAGCGGCACGTCGAGGCGGCTGTCGATCAGCACGCGCTGCGGCTGGCGCGGCGTGTCCACCGCGCGCACGGTGAGTTGCGGGTCGTCCTCGCGCACCGTGCCAATGCCCGTCAGGATCGCGCATGCGCGGGCGCGCCACGCATGGCCGTCGGCGCGAGCGGCTTCGCCCGTGATCCACTGGCTGTCGCCGCTCGGCAAGCCCGTACGGCCGTCGAGCGTGGCCGCGACTTTCATGCGTACCCACGGCCGGCGGCGCGTCATGCGCGACACGAAGCCGATATTCAGTTCATAAGCCTCGTTGGCGAGCAGGCCGCAGCGCACATCGATACCCGCGTCACGGAGAATCGCAAGGCCGCGCCCGGAGACAGCCGGATTCGGATCTTCCATGGCAGCGATGACTTTCGCGACCCGTGCTTCGATCAGGGCGTTCACGCACGGCGGCGTGCGGCCAAAATGGCTGCACGGCTCGAGCGTCACGTAAGCGGTCGCGCCGCGCGGATCGTGGCCGCGCGCGCGTGCGTCCTTCAGCGCGCGAATCTCGGCGTGATCCTGCCCGGCGGGCTGCGTGAAACCTTCGCCGATGACTTCGCCGTCCTTTACCAGCACGCAGCCGACGCGCGGATTCGGCGTCGTGATGTACATCCCACGCGCGGCCAGCGCGAGCGCGCGTTCCATGTGCGAGAAATCGGTCTGCGAAAACATTGCGGCGGCCTCTCTTTTCTGGCGTTTCAGGCGGCGAGCCGGGCGAAAGCGCCACGGGCGGCGTCGAGCGTGGCGTTGATCACGGCGTTGTCGTGGACGATCGAGACGAAACCCGCTTCATACGCCGACGGCGCGAAGTACACGCCTCTGTCGAGCATTTCGTGGAAAAAAGCGTTGAAGCGCTTTGTGTCGCCTTTCGTGACTTCGGCGAAGCTCGCCGGAATGCTTTCGGCGAAATAAAGGCCGAACATTCCACCAATGGCGTCCGCGGAAAACGGCACGTTCGCTTCCTTCGCGACCGCGACGAGACCATCGGCGAGATGGCGGGTTTGTGTTGTCAGCGTGTCGTAGAAACCCGGCGCCTGGATCAGTTGCAGCGTTTTCAGGCCGGCTGCGACCGCGATCGGATTGCCCGACAATGTGCCCGCCTGATACACGCCGCCGAGCGGCGCGAGATGCGCCATGATGTCCCGACGGCCGCCGAATGCCGCAGCGGGCATGCCGCCTCCGATCACCTTGCCAAGACACGTAAGGTCCGGCTTGATGCCATAGACCGCTTGCGCGCCGCCAAGCGCGACGCGAAAGCCGCACATGACTTCATCGAAAATCAGCACCGAGCCGTATTCGTCGCAACGCGCGCGCAATGCCGCGAGGAATTCCGGCGAGCCTTTCACGAGGTTCATGTTGCCCGCCACCGGCTCCACGATCACCGAGGCGATCTCCGAGCCGAACGCGGCGAACGCTTCGTCAAGCTGCTCGACGTTGTTGTATTCGAGCACGGTGGTGTGTTTGGCGATATCGGCGGGAACGCCTGCCGACGTGGGGTTGCCGAACGTCAGCAAACCCGAACCCGCCTTTACGAGCAGGCTGTCCGCGTGGCCGTGATAGCACCCTTCGAACTTGATGATCCGGTCACGCTTCGTGAAACCGCGCGCAAGACGCAGCGCGCTCATGGTCGCCTCCGTGCCGCTGGAAACCATGCGAACCTGCTCTATAGATGGCACCAGCTTGCAGATCTCTTCCGCGATCTCGATCTCGGATTCGGTCGGCGCGCCGAACGAGAAGCCGTTTGCCAGCACGCGCTGCACGGCTTCGAGCACTTCCGGATGAACGTGGCCGAGAATCATCGGCCCCCATGAACCGATGTAGTCGATGTACTGCTTGCCGTCGGCGTCCCAGAAATACGGACCGTGCGCGCGCTGGATGAATCGCGGCGTGCCGCCGACCGAGCGGAACGCGCGTACCGGCGAGTTCACGCCGCCGGGAATGGTTTTCTGGGCGCGTTCGAAGAGAGCTTCATTTCTGGACATGACTGGACCTGCGCTGGATGGCGTGTGTTGCTTCAGAAGGCTGCGGTCGCGGGCGCTGATCGGGCCTCGATCAGATGCCGGATGGTGGCCCGGCGCGTTGGCGCGGCTGCAGGAAATCAAGCTGAAATTGTACCGGAGTCGCCTGGATCAGGCCGCAAGGGCGGCGTCCCTCGCAGTCGCGGTCCAGCGCCGCCGATCCGTGCGCGTACAATGCTTGCACTTTTAAGGCGTCGTTTAAGTCGTTCGCTTGAGTCGTTTTTTTCGGCGCCGAACACCATTGCCAAGGCTTTTGCACGGGCGGTCCCGTCGCCGGAACGAAGTCTCGTGTCTTTCCCATGTTCTTTTCGTCTCCCATGCCCGAAATCATCAAGCGCCGTTCCGACCGTCGGCTGATCCTTCTGCTCGGCGCGCTGGCGGCGTGCGGTCCGCTTTCCATCGATATGTATCTGCCAAGCCTGCCCGCGCTCGCCAACGCGTTCGGCACGACCGCGGCGGCCGCGCAGATCACGCTCACCAGTTTCATGCTCGGCTTTTCGTTGGGAATGCTTGTATATGGGCCGCTTTCGGACGCTTATGGGCGCCGGCCCGTTCTGCTTGGCGGCATCATCTTGTACGCGCTCGCGAGCGTGGGATGCGCGCTGTCGTTTTCCATCGATTCACTGGTGGTCCTGCGTTTTCTGCAGGCGTTGGGCGCGGGGTCGGCTTCCGTGCTGGCGCGGGCCATTGCGCGCGATGCGCATGCGCCGTCTGACGCGGCTCGCGTGCTGTCCATGCTTGCTATCGTCACGTCTATCGGGCCGTTGCTTGCGCCGCTGATCGGCGGGCAGTTGCTGTTGCTTGGCGGATGGCGCGCGGTGTTCGTCACGCTGTCGCTATTCGGCTTGCTGTGCGCCGTGACGACTTATCTGCGTGTACCGGAAACGTGGCCGCGAGAAAAACGCGCGACTTCAGCGCTCGGGCAGTCGTTTGCCGCGTATGGGCGTCTTCTCACCGATCCCGTTACCTGGGGCCACGCTTTATGCGGCGGGATGGCGTTCGCTTCCATGTTCGCGTACATCACGGCGACGCCGTTTGTGTATATCAACTACTTTCATGTGAAGCCGCAGCACTACGGGTTTTTCTTTGGGCTGAACATTATCGGGATCATCGGTTGGAATGTGGCGAATACGCGGCTCGTCGGGCCGTTGGGATCACTGAAACTGATTTCCATTGCTTCGTTTGTCAGTGTTGTTGCGGCGCTGGCGACCGCGTTTGTTTGTATTACCGGGGTGGGGGGATTGTGGGCAATCGTCGGGTGCCTGTTTTTCGTGGTCGGCGTTGTGGGGTTGTTGTCGGCCAACTGCACAACCGATCTCATGCATCGATACCCACACAACGCAGGCGCCGCAGCCGCAGTGTTCGGCTCAGTGCAGTTGGCGCTCGGGGCGCTCGCCAGTGTTGCGGTCGGGATGTTGCACGATGGCACCCCGCAAGGGATGGGGATCGTGATCGGAGTGACCGGCGTGTTGACGTTTGTCGGGCGGACGATGGTGTTGCGGTGGCATGGACGGCCGGTCAGGGCGCTGCGCGCGGGGTGACGGCGGGGTTTTGTTGCTGTGGGCGGTGGGGTTGCTGTGGGGTCCCGCTTTTTAGGTCTTCGCGGGTTCCTTGTTCGTTGATCCTTTTTAGCACTGTTAGCCACTGTCCGTGGCGGGACTTCATTTCTTTGTCCAACGGCGACAAAGAAACGAAGCAAAGAAAACGCCTTCCAACCGCTAATTCTTAATGAGACCAAGCGTGCACTGACATCTGCTTGGGACTTCAAAAGAACACTCAGCGCATAACCCCGGACAGTTGAAACCCTCCCGCTCCGGCAACAGATACCCACACGCTTCGCCACCCGCGTTCGTGGCAGTCAAACAGAAAAACGCGCCCCGGGTTTGGCTCGTTATTTCGTTATTTCATTATTGTTGTTGAAGCATCTCTTTCAAGAACGTGAACGCCGTTGCTTCCACCCGCGCAATGCTTTCCGCCTCAATGCCAGCACCGTGACCGCCGTCGCGGTTCTCCAGATACCACACGCGCTCATGTCCCTGCGCCTGCATCCGCGCCGCCATCTTGCGGGCGTGGCCCGGATGAACGCGATCGTCCGTCGCCGATGACGTGAACAACGCCGGCGGATACACCGTTTCCGCTTTCACGTTTTGATACGGCGAATAACTCAGCAGGAAACGCAAGTCCTCCGCGTTGTCCGGGTCACCGTATTCATCGACCCACGACGCACCCTGCAACAACACATGAAACCGCGCCATGTCGAGCAGCGGCACTTCCGATAACACCGCGCCAAACAACTCCGGGCGCTGAACGAGCATCACGCCAGTCAGCAAACCGCCATTGCTTCCACCCCGTATGGCAAGCTGTTCCGATGTCGTTACCCCGGACGACACCAGCGCTTCTGCAACGGCGATGAAGTCATCGAAGGCAACCCGGCGGTTCTCGCGCTGCGCAGCCTGATGCCACTCAGGCCCGAACTCGCCGCCGCCGCGAATGTTCGCGACCGCGTATAACCCGCCACTCTCGAGCCACGCGATTCCCGTGGTCGCATCGTAGTGCGGGTCAAGCGCGACTTCAAAACCACCATAGCCATAGAGCAAACAAGGCGCCGGCCGATGACCCCGCACGTTCGCTTCGCGGCCGATCAACCAATAAGGAATGGCGACGCCATCGGTTGATAGTGCGTGACGCCGCTCGGCAACCAGCCCGGTTGCATCGAATTGAGCCGGAAGGCGCGCGAGCAGTTGCCATTCGCTTTCCGGCTGCGCGAAATCGGCGTAGTAAAGCGACGGCGGCGCGAGGAAATGTTCGACGTGAACAAGCACGGTGTCGTCGCGCTCGCTGTCGATGGAATCCACATACGACTGGCTGGCCGCCGGCAGCGGGAAATCGCGACGCGTCCATTCACCTTCGAGACCGGCCGGCGGGCCACGCAATTCCACGCGCGGCGAACCATCGTCCATCTGCGACACCACCAGCCAGTGCTTCGTGAAGTCGATATCAGCGAGGACGCTGCGGCCCGATGGCGCGAACAGCACGGTGAAATTGCGCGCGCCTTCAAGGAAGGCATCGCGGCGGATGACGAGCAGCGAACCGGCAGCGTAGGTCGTTGCGCCCAATTCGCAGGACTCGCGCGGCGTGACGAACAGCCAGCCATTCCAGTGCTCGAGTTCCGCGTGGAGCGGGACATCGTATTGTTGCCACTCGCCGGTCGTTTCATCGAGCCAGTATTGCAGCGTCTCGAAGAACGACGTTGCGCGCGAAGCCAGATGCAACTTCTCGATCTGATCGTAATCCACACCCGCCGATACATCGCGGCGCTTGCCTTCAAAGACCACGGGGGCGTCGGCGAGCGGCGTGCCACGCTCCCATTTACGCGCCTGGCGTGGAAAGCCGGATGTGGTCAGCGCGGGTTTCTTGCTGTGCGCGCTATCGTCCCAGCCGACATACACCGTGTCGCGATCGATCCACGAAATGCCGTGTTTGCCGACGTCGGGGAGTGTAAAGCCGGCTTCCACGAATGCGCGCGTTTCGATATCGAACTCGCGGACCACACATGCGTCGGAGCCTCCCGGCGACAGGCTGACCAATGCCCGGTCCCAGGTGGGATAGAGCATGTCGAAGTCGTGCAGCGCCCAGCGGATGCCGTCTTTGGCGGCACTCGTATTCAAGTCGATCTGGTCGACGTCCAGGATTGTTTGCCATTCGGGCGCGCCAGCCAGCCATTTTTTCCAGGCCGTGCGCCGCACTATGCCCAACGGGTTCTGCTCATCCTGCCAGGTGTTGTAGCCCCAGTCGCCGTAACGCGAACACGAAACGATGCGTTCCTGCGAGGTGTAGGCCTTTGCCAACCGCTTCGTGAGTGCGTCGGTGCCGGCGGTCATGCCGAAGGCTTCTATGGTGCGCGCGTTTTGCGCGCTTACCCACGCGTTGACATGGGCGTCCTCAAGTGTTTCCAGGTCGATAAACGGGTCAGGGCCGTCGGCAACAGGCCATTCGAGTTCGGGACGTCGGCTGAGGAAGGAATCTGTCATGTGGAGAGCAAAGCCTGCTTTGGGTCGCCGGAGAACACATAGCCGGCCTTGGCGAAAATTCGGAAGGGGAATTGTGCCTTACGGCGTTGCATCACGCCGCCCCGGGTCAAATTGATTTCGGATCGCGCGGCTCGGCGATTTCGGCGCTTCGACACGCGTGTCAAGTTCGTTATTGCAGACCAAGCTTCTGCGTATTTGTGTTGATTATCGCTTTTAGTGTTTCCTTATCCGGAACGTAACGATAAAAATAATTTTTTGATAGTCGGATCAGGCATATATTTCGTTGCAAAGTTGTGAAAAAAAATCAGATACGAACACGTATCGGGCTGCAAGTTTGATAATTTATGATGCACAGATTGAGCCTGAATTGAAAAAATCCTTAAAGAGTAAAAACATCAAACGCAGCAAATAACAAATAAAGCACTCGGATGCTCTTGCATAAGATAGGATGATCCCAAAGGCGAGCAGGTAAATCCTGAGTAGAGGCTGGCTACAGGCGTCGATTATTCTTCAAAAAAAACAAAAATACCGATTAATTGAATGATCCATCGATCCATGCAGAAAAATTCAATACCACGCACGCATGGTTAATCCTTGTCTGATCTATTTAGATAGCGCGGCTGCTTAGTTGCTGTGGCCTGATACCCGAAAAAAATGAATGGGCGGCGTCGTTCAATTTATATCAACAATCCCGTTGATCGTCATGCGATGAATCTGGAGCGGCAACGAAGGCATGCTGTATTCGGATCATTAATACAGCGATTAACCAGTGCTAATACTGACGGGGCTGCTCATGCAATGGCGAAATAATGTTTCGAACTCTGTTGAATGCAACGTAACCGCATCCAAAGCGAGGCCATAAATGAACCGGATTCGTCCAGCCGCGCCGGATTGGGCACTTGATTCCATGCAAATGGCTGCAGTGTTTTTCCAGTTGCATTTCGGTTATAAAAATAGACAAAGCCTTGCCGGCGGCCCCCGAAGCTGCCTGACACCCATTAGCGCCGGAATTCTGCTAATCAGTATTGGCGCGATCATCAGTCAGACACAGGCACATGCGCAAACCGTTTCGATCCCCAGCGCGGCAACCACGGTCACGCTGCAAACCCTGAGCCCGGGCTCGACCACTTTCGATGCGCCGGCGGGCACGGTTATCAGTGCATCGTCGGGTGATGGTATCGACGGCAGCAACGCGCAGAACTGGGTTCTCAGCAATCACGGCTCGATAACCGGAGCGGTCGCCGGCATCTCCTTGTCCTCGGCTGCGCTCAACGGCGTCACCCTGGACAATTTTTCCTCTATCAGGGGCAACACTTCTACGGGTGTCCTGCTGAGTAACGGCGGCCAACTGACCAATCATGCGGGCGCCACTATTGCCGGCACAGAAGATGGTGTCAAGATCACGGGTGCAGGAGCGACCGTCGGTAACGACGGTTCAATTACAACCAGCAGCAGCATTTTCTCCGGAGTGTACTTCGAGTCCGGGGGCACGCTTACCCAGGGTGCAACTGGCACGATCGGCACGAGTGGGGGTACGGGCTATGGCGTCGTTTTCAACACTGGCAGCGTCGATGGTACCAACGCGGGCGCAATCTACGGCGGATCGGCCAACTACGCCTTCTGGGCGCGCGGCGCAGCAGCAGGTGCATTCAGCAACAGCGGTACATTCAGTGCAGGTACTGGCGCTGTACTCGCAAGCAATGGTGTTTCCCTGACCAACACCGGCACCATTACCGGCACGAGCGGCACGGCGGTTTCCGTTACGGGAAACGGGAATACGCTGATACTCGGAACGGGATCGGTGCTCAACGGCGGTGTCGCCAGCACTGGCACAAACAATGTGCTGACGCTACAAGGATCGGGCAGCGCAGGTAGCAATCTGACTGGATTCAATACCCTGAACATGTCCGGCACTGCCTGGACGCTTAGCGGCGCGAACACGACGACAGGAACGACCGCTACCGCTACCAATGTGCAAAGCGGCGTCCTTACCCTTGCCGGTGCGCTGACCAATGGTGGCGCGGGAGGCGGTACCACGATCGCTTCGGGCGCTACGCTGCAGGTCGGCAATGGAGGCACCGCTGGCAGCGTGACTGGCAACATTGTTGACAACGGTTCGCTGGTCTTTGATCGCAGTAATGCGATCAGTTATGCCGCGCTTATCTCCGGGACTGGCTCGCTCACCCAGTCGGGTACGGGTAACCTGACGCTTTCCACAGCTAATACGTACACCGGTGCCACCGCTATCCAGGCGGGGAGGCTCACCGCAGGCATTGCTAACGTTTTTGCCAGTAGCAGTGCGGTGACCGTGAACAGTGGTGCGATTTTCGCGCTGAATAATTTCGCCCAGACAGTCAACAATCTTAGCGGTGCCGGCTCCGTCACTTTGGGGTCGGCAACGCTAACGGTCAATAACAGCAGCGACACGAACCTCAGCGGCCTGATCAGTGGAACTGGCGGACTGACGAAAACCGGCAGCAATGCATTGACCTTGAGCGGTGCGGGTAACTCGGTCGGAGCGGTGTCGGTCAATGCGGGATCCTTGAATTTTGCGCAGAGCGGTCTGCTCACTGCTAGCTCGCTGACCGTGGCCAATGGTGCTTTCTCCCATATCAACGCCGGCGCCGAGGTCACCACGACAGGCACTGTAACGGTAGCTGGAACCCTTGCATCGGACGGCATTCTGAACTCGGGCGCCGGCATGCATATGAGTGCCGGAAGTACATTGGAGATCGGCAGTACAGGCGTACTAAACCGGCCGGGCGAGATCAATAACGTGGTTGTAGATGTGGGCGGTGCTGCTGCGACCACCATCATTAACAATGGCGTAATAAACACGGAGGGAAGCGGGGCTGCCGTCAAGGTGAGCGCTGCGTCAGCCATCGCCAATATCACGAATACGGGTTCCATTGGAACCAGTACCGGACTGGCCGCTGTGACCGGAATATGGTCGTCGCTGGGTGTCACCAACATCGTCAATCGTGGAGCCGTGTACGGCGGCAGCACCAGTTCCGCAATCTATTTCAGTACATCGGGCAACTCGCTGACGTTAGGCGCGGGCTCGAATCTGCACGGAGGCACCGGTACGACGTCTTCTCTTGCCGCGGGAGTAAGCAGCAACGCGGCTGCGATCAGCGCGGGTACCGGCAACTCCATTACCCTGATAGAAACCGGTAGCGAAAATGGCGATTTTCTGGGGAAAAGTAACGCGGTCACGCAGGGGTTTTCCGGTTTAACCGCCGCCACCGGCAGCATCTGGAGCCTCGGTGGCCGGATCAACCTGATTGGTACGGCTGCCAACACCCTCAGCGTCAACGGCGCATTGACCGTGACTGGCGAGATCAGCAATAGCGGCACGGGCGGTGGCACGACTATCGCGAACGGCGGGGTTTTGAATCTCGGCAACGGCGGCACCAGCGGTGGCGTTTCGGGCAACTTCATCGACAACGGCACGCTGAACTTTAACCGCTCCGATGTCGTGACCCTGGCCAATTCGATCAGCGGTACAGGCACTGTCACGCAAGCAGGCACGGGCACAACGATCCTGACCGGCGCCAACACCTATACGGGCGGCACTACTATCAGCGCAGGCGCCTTGCAGATAGGCAACGGTGGCACGACCGGCAGCGTGGCTGGCAATATCGTCGATAACGCGGCGTTGAATTTCAACCATTCCGATGCGCTAACTTATGGCGGAGTGGTCAGCGGCACAGGTTCGTTGACGCAGCAAGGCGGCGGTACCCTTGTCTTGACGGGCGACAGCAGCCATACAGGGGGCACCACCGTCAGCGCTGGCATCCTGCAACTTGGAAATGGCGGGACCACCGGCTCGGTGGCCGGCAACATCACCGACAACGCCGCGCTGATTTTTAATCGCTCGAATGCCGCGACCTATGGTGGAGTGATCAGCGGCACAGGGTCGCTGACGCAAGCGGGCAGCGGCACGACCACGCTCACCGGCGTGAACACTTACGCGGGGGGCACCTATTTCAATGCGGGCATCCTGAGCGTGGGTGCTGACGCCAATCTTGGGTCCGCAGCCGGAGGGCTGAGCTTCAATGGCGGGACGCTGCAGTTCACAAGTGGGCTTACCACAGCCCGAACCGTCACTCTCAACACTGCTGGCACTATCGATACGGAGGCGAACGCCGACACGCTTTCCGGCGTCGTCGCTGGCGTCGGCGCGCTCACCAAGCAGGGTACGGGCACGCTGATTCTCAACGGCGCCAACACTTATACAGGCGGTACGAATATCGACGCAGGTATCCTGCAAGTTGGTACAGCGGGCACTATCGGTAGCGGTGCAGCCAACATAGCTAACGGTGGCACGCTCGCGCTGATCCCCGCCGGTGGCAACTATGCTTTCAATAATGTCCTCACCGGAAGTGGCCTGCTTACTGCCACCCTCGGCAGCGCCACGAACAGTTTCAACTTCGGCGCGACTGTGGGAAATGCCTTCACCGGTAAGGTCACGCTCGGCCAGAGCACTTTTAGCCTTGCCGGCGCCAACACGAGCACACTCACGAACGCCACACTGCAGTTGAACGCGGGCAACACAACCACCGTGGGCGCGGGCGCCCAAAGCATCGGCAACCTGACGCTGAACGGCAATACCCTGATCTTCGCGAACCTTCCCACAGGCACGCTTGGCACCGGAGTACTCACGCTCAATAGCGGTACCGTGCGGGTTGATCCCGGCAGCGCGGTCAATCCAACCGGCTCGCTGCTCACTCAGGATGACGGCGCCAACACCCGGTTGATCAGCGCGACCAGCGTCAGCGGCAATGCGAGCAACCTTTCGCTCGCCGATCTGGCGGGCCGCCCGCTCGCCAGCGCCACCACGAACATTGCTCAAGGCGGCAATACCGTTGCCATCGGAACCTATAGCTTCACGCTGAATACAGGAGCTGGCACTGGCTTTTACGCGGGCTACGGCCTGAGCCAGCTTGATCTGCAAGCCGGTCAGACCCTCACGCTTGCCGGCGACACCACCGCAGGCGGGGCGGCTGACATGAAGGCCCGGATTACCGGCAGCGGCGCGCTCACCATAGACGCCACCGACAGCATCACCCTGATAAACGCCGCCAATGACTACACCGGCAACACGACCATCAGCGGCGGCACGCTGGTCCTCGGCAGTGACAACGCGCTGGGCAACACTGCGTTACTGGCGCTGAATGCGGGAACGACAGCGGATATCAACGGCAAGACCCAGGCAATAGGCGCTCTCGGCGGAGCAGGAACGCTCAATATCGACGCCGGCAATCTGACGATCAACAACGGCGGTGCGTTCGGCGGCGCCATCAGCGGCGCCAGTGGCGCGCTGAATGCCAACGGCGGCACGCTGATCCTGACGGGCGACAGCACCTACACCGGCGCTACGACGATCAACGCAGGTACGTTGCAGATCGGCAATGGCGGCACCACCGGCAGTTATGCGGGCAATATCACGAATAACGCGGTTCTAGCGTTCGACCACAGCGACACCACGACCTATGGCGCAGTGGTCAGCGGCACGGGTTCGCTGACCCAGCAAGGCAGTGGCACCGTGGTGTTGACGGGTGACAATACATACACGGGCGGCACGGCCATCAACGCGGGCACATTGCAGATCGGCAATGGTGGAACCACGGGCTCGGTGAGCGGCAATATCACCGATAACGCGGCGCTGGTATTTGATCGCGGCGACACCACGACTTATGGCGGTGTGGTCAGCGGCACGGGTTCGCTGACCCAGCAAGGCAGCGGCGCGTTGGTCCTGACGGGCAGCAACACCTACACGGGCGGCACGACAATCAGCGCCGGCACCCTGCAAATCGGCAGTGGCGGAACCGCCGGCTCAGTTGCCGGCGATATCACTGACAACGCCGCATTAGTTTTCAATCGCAGCGACGCCGTGACCTACGGCGGACTAATCAGCGGCACCGGTTCGCTGACCCAGCAAGGCAGCGGCACAACGGTCCTGACTGCTGCCAACACCTATAGCGGTGGCACCGCCATCAACGCCGGTACGCTTGAACTCACCGGCGCGGGCAGCATTGGCAGCGGCATTGCCAGTCTCGCCAACGCGGGAACGTTACTGATCAACAACCCGGCCAGCGGCAACTACACTTTCAATAATGTGTTGACAGGCGGCGGCACCCTGCAGGCCTCGCTCGGCAGCGGCGCCAACACGTTCACGCTGGGCAATACGGTTGGTGGCGCCTTTACCGGCACCATCGGCATTGCCGGCGGCACATTCATGCTGGACAACAACGCACAGAGCGCGATGCCCAACACCACGCTGCGTCTGGACGCCGGCGGGCTGGCCCAGATCAGCGCCAATCGAACGATCGGCAACCTCGTCTTCAATGGCGGCACGTTTCAGATAATCAGCACCGGTTTCGTTCCCGATGGCAAACTCGCTGTCGGGAACCTGAACGTAGCGTCAGGCGGCACTATCGCACTCGGTATCCCCAGTGACTTCCCGGTTCACGCGTTGCCTCCGCAACCCTCGCTGTTCGACCAGGACGACAATATCGAGCTCCAACTGATATCTGCCACCGGCACCGTGACAGGTGCAGGCTCGCGGTTGCCGCTCACCAAATTCGACGGCTCCCCGGTTGCCGCTCCGCAGACCGTCGCGCTGAGCGAAAACGGCACGGCCGTTGCAATTGCCAGCTACAACTACGCCACCAATGTCCTGGCCGGCGCGAACGCCGGGGTATGGCTCGGGTATGACCTTCTGCAACTCGACCTGCTAGCCGGCCAGACGCTGGAACTGACCAACGCCAACGCCGTCGACAACACACTGAACGCCAGGATCACTGGCGGCGGCAACCTCTTCATCGATGCGGTCAACACGGCCATTCTCGCCAACGCCGCGAGCGACTACACCGGTACGACCACCGTTCATGGCGGCACGCTCGTACTCGGCAGCAATAACGCCTTGGGACGCACCGCCATGCTCGACGTGAGTGCTGGCGCCACCGCCGATATCAACGGCCGGACCCAGTCGATTGGCGCGCTCGGCGGGGAGGGCGCCCTCAATATCGATGCGGGTAACCTGACGATCAACAACGGCGGCACGTTTGGCGGCGTCATAAGCGGCGCCAGTGGCGCATTGAACGCGAGCGGCGGCACGCTGATTCTCACCGGCGAGAACACCTACACAGGTGCTACGACAATCAACGCGGGGAAGTTGCAAATTGGTGACGGCGGAAACACCGGCAGCTACGCCGGCAATATCACGGATAACGCGGCGCTGGTGTTTGACCGCGGCAATGCGACGACTTATGGCGGGATTGTCAGCGGGACGGGTTCGCTGGCTCAGCAGGGCAATGGCGTCTTGATCCTGACGGGCGACAACACTTACACGGGCGGCACCACGATCAGCGCCGGCGCTTTGCAACTGGGCAATGGCGGAACGGCAGGCGGCATAGTGGGCAATGTGAGCAACAACGCAATGCTGAGCTTCGATCGTTCGGACAACCTGACGTTCGATGGAATCATCAGCGGAGCGGGATCGGTAACGCAGGCCGGCAGCGGCATGGTCTTGTTCAATGGCGTGCAAACATATAGCGGCACGACCAACATCAACGCGGGCACCTTGGCGATAGGAGATGCATCCCACCTCGGCGCTGAACTGGCTGGCGGCGGTCCGGTCACGGTCGGTGCCGCAGGCGCCCTGGGTGGATACGGCAAGGTCACCGGGTCCGTAACCAACGATGGCGTGATTGCCGTAGGCAACGCGCTTCCGGCTTTCGCCAATGCGCCGGATGCGACATTCACTATCGCGGGAAATCTCGATAATCGCGGCACCGTTACGATGTCAAATGGCGTCGCGGGCGACCGCATGATCACGGGCGGCATCTACACCTCGAACGGCGGCAAAGTCCTGATTGACACCGTTCTGAACCAGGGCGGAGCCGCATCGAATTCCGATTTGCTGGTGGTGGGTGGCACCTTGGTCTGAGCCAGGGGCGCCACGCAGCTTGTGGTAACGAACGTCGGCGGCGCCGGGGCGACGACGGTCGATAACGGCATCATGGTGGTACAGGTTCAGGACCCCGCGCATTCGGCCACGGGCGCTTTCTCATTAAGCGGCCGCGCGGTGGCGGGCCCGTATGAGTATCGGCTGTTCCAGGGCGGCGAACAGGCTCAGGATGGCAACTGG
This sequence comes from Caballeronia sordidicola, assembly GCF_001544455.2. Taxonomy (GTDB): domain Bacteria; phylum Pseudomonadota; class Gammaproteobacteria; order Burkholderiales; family Burkholderiaceae; genus Caballeronia; species Caballeronia sordidicola. The sequence goes on along the minus strand of NZ_FCOC02000001.1, from coordinate 658,260 downwards.
TATTTGCGCACTGAACTTGAACCCACGCCTCCGACGCCTCCGACACCTCCTACGCCGCCCGCGCCGCCGCAGCCGCTTTTTCGGCCGGAAGTGGCGGCTTACCTGGCTAACCAGCACGTGGCCGCAGAGATGTTCGTCCACACCCTGGATGACCGCACCGGCGGTACCTCGCAGACAACCGGCAGCGGGCCAGGCTCGGTCTGGCTTCGGATGGAAGGGCGTAACGAAGGCAGTAACAGCGCCGATGGCACCTTCCACGTCAATACGGATTCGTTCTTGATGAACGGCGGCGGCGAGCTGGTGCAGAAAAAGTTGCTCTCAAATGCCGATCTCCTGCATCTTGGACTGATGGCTACCTACGAGACGGCCCGAAGCAACGTGGAGGCCGCAGGCAACTCGGCGCGGGCAAGCGGCAACGTGGCGGGCGACAGCGTCGGAGCCTATGGCACCTGGTATCAAAATGAAGCGAGCCGGCTCGGCGCATACGCCGACACCTGGCTCCAATACGGCTGGTTCAATAACAGCGTGGAAGGCGACGAGTTGCAAACGGTGAATTACAACGCGCACGGATGGGCAGTGTCGGGCGAGTTGGGCTATGCGTTCCCCCTGATCAACGAATGGGTGTTCGTGCCGCAAGGCCAGTTGCTTTATGTGGACTATCACCAGAATTCACTGACCGAACCGAACGGCACACAGGTGGATGGCGCCAGTTCCAGCGGCCCCATCACACGGCTGGGACTGCGTTTGCAACGCACCTTCGAGCGCAGCGCGGGCAAGAAGGTGCAGTTTTATGCAACGGCCAATTGGTGGCACACGAGCACGGACAACACCATCTCGTTCGACCAGGTGCCGGTGGGCAATTTGTATCCCGCCAATCGTTATGAAGCGAAGCTGGGGCTCAACGGCGATCTCGGCAAGAACTGGAGCGCGTGGAGCAATGTAAGCGGCGCATGGGGTGCGCAGAGCTATCACGCCTATGTTGTGCGTCTTGGGCTCAAATATGCGTGGTGACGTGTCAAACCGTGCAATCCATCCGGTGCGGCGAAGTATTGCGTCCGATCTCGGCAGAAGGATCCCGCCTGCAGCGCGCAAACCGCTGACGATCAAGTCCGTCACAACGGCCGGGAAAGGCGCGGTCATGCCGGACATGCGTCAGCCGGAAGGAAGCGCGATGGCTCGCCGCCGGGAATAGTCGATGACAGCGGATTGTGCCTGTTCAACGCAGCGCACGCGCGCGCAACGGTTGCCTTGGCCAAGTTTTTCGAGATGTGTCGTTCCGCTAGAATGCTTTTCAGCTTGCTCCGGTGCGTGACGGCGGCGGCCCGAGGCGCAAGACCATCGATTTATCATTCCAAAGAAAAGATGACCACTATTGCAAGAATCCCCGCCAATGTTTTCGTGGCAACCCCCAGTTATGGGGGCCTGCTTACAAACGGCTACGTTTGCGGATTGCTGGACCTGTACGACACTGCGGATTTGCACGGGTTTGGTCTCAAGATCAATTTCAACTGCTTCGACAGTCTGATCACGCGGGCTCGAAACACAATGGTTGCCGAATTCCTCGCGGACGAGCAGTTCACGCATCTGATGTGGATCGACAGCGATATCGGTTTCAAAGGTTCGGACATTGTCCGCTTGCTTTTAGCCGATCGTCCGGTGGTGGCGGGTGTCTATCCGCTGAAATCTGATAACTGGCCAGAAACGGGCTTGCCGGAAGCGTTGCCAGCCGGCACGACTCATGCCGATTTCCGCGAACGTTTTGCCAGATATCCGGCTACGGGATTTGCGGACGCACTGGAACCCGATCACAGCGGTTTTGTCGATGCACTCCATGCACCCACAGGATTCATGCTGATCAAGCGAGACGTATTTTTGCGGCTCGTCTATGCCTTTCCCGAGCTTCAATACAAGGCCGGCCTGATCGACCGTCCGGATCACAACACCGGAAAGATGGCCAGATTTCACTACACATTCTTCGACACAATGATTGATCCAGAATCAGGCATCTATCTCTCGGAGGATTACGCCTTTTGCCGGCGGATCGCGCAAATCGGCATAACGCCGGCGATCGATGCACACTCGAACCTGACCCATCAAGGAACGGCGATTTTCAAAGGCGACTTCAACAGGTCGCTGGCCCGTCAACGCGCTTCAACGCCCACATAGGGCGTTCCCGGCGTTCCGTCATTCCCGGTTTGGCTCTAAAGAAAACGCCGCTGGTCCTGAAGACCCAGCGGCGTTTCGTTTATCCGGCCAACAATCCGATTAAGCCAACCGCTCTTCCGTCTTTGCATCGAACAACACGGCCTTCGATACATCGAACAACAGCGTCATGTTCGTGAGCGGCTGCGGGTTTGCCGCCGGATGCACGCGGCTCACCACGCGCTTGCCGTTCACTTGCGTGAATACCAGCGTATCCGGTCCGGTCGGCTCGATCACGTCGATCTTCACTTCGACCGGCTGCAGGCGCGCGTCTTCCACGTTGTGCGCGCTGCGCGCATCCGTGATCCGCTCGGGGCGCAAGCCGAGAATCACGTTCTGGCCAATCTTGCCACGCACGGAAGTAGCGTCGAAGGGCAGGTTCAGCACGGAACGCGACACACCCGTGTCCAGCTCGATACCCACGCCCGACCCGGCCTCGACCAGTTTTCCATCGATGAAATTCATCGGCGGCGCGCCAATGAAACCTGCCACGAACAGGTTCGACGGCGAATCATAAATGTCCTGCGGCGCGCCGAACTGCTGCACAACGCCGTCCTTCATCACCGCGATCCGGTCGCCGAGCGTCATGGCTTCAATCTGATCGTGCGTCACGTACACAATCGTGGTGCCAAGGCGCTGATGCAGCAGCTTGATCTCCGAACGCATTTCAATACGCAGCTTCGCGTCCAGGTTCGACAGCGGTTCGTCGAACAGGAACATCACGGGATCGCGGGCGAGCGCACGGCCCATTGCCACGCGCTGACGCTGGCCGCCCGACAACTGGCCGGGCTTGCGGTCGAGCAGATGCTGGATCTGCAGCGTATCGGACACGCGCGTGACGATTGCCTGCTGCTCGTCCTTCGGCACCTTGCGGATATTCAGCCCGAACGAGATGTTCTCGCGCACCGTCATGGACGGATACAGCGCGTAGGACTGGAACACCATCGCAATGTCGCGGTCCTTAGGCGAGAGGTTGTTCACCGTCTTGCCGTCGATCATGATGTCGCCCTTGGTGACCGTTTCCAGTCCGGCGATCATGTTGAGCAACGTGGACTTGCCGCAGCCCGAACCGCCAACGAGGATCAGGAACTGACCATCCTCGATATCGATGTTCACGCCCTTCAGAACGGGAACGCCGTTCGCATAAGTCTTGTATACGTCGCGGATTGAAAGGCTTGCCATGCTATGAATCCTTTAATGTCTCTCGCGCGGAGTGTGATCGTCCGTGCATCTGTTGATCTTTATCGCGGAGCGCTGTTGCGGCTCGAACCGGTTGCACGGCGCCCCGCGGAAATCAGCCTTCGGCTAGCCTTTCACCGCGCCCGCCGTCAGGCCGCGCACGAAGAACCGGCCGGCGACCATATAGACGAGCAGGGTGGGCAGGGCGGCAATGATCGCGGCAGCCATGTCGACGTTGTATTCCTTCACGCCGGTCGATGTATTCACGAGGTTGTTCAGCGCCACGGTAATCGGCATTGAATCCACGCCCGAGAACACGATACCGAACAGGAAGTCATTCCAGATCTGCGTGAATTGCCAGATCAGGCACACCATGAAGATTGGCAGCGATACCGGCAGCAAAATCTTCGTGAAAATGGTGAAGAAACCCGCACCGTCAATACGCGCCGCCTTCACCAGTTCCGCCGGAATGCTCACGTAGAAGTTGCGGAAGAACATGGTCGTGAACGCAATACCGTACACCACGTGGACCAGCACCAGCCCCGTTGTGGTGTTCGCAAGTCCCAGCAGGCCTTGCAGACGCGCCATGGGCAAAAGGATGGCCTGGAAGGGGATGAAGCAGCCAACCAGCAGCAGCGTGAACACGAGGTCCGCGCCACGGAAACGCCAGTGCGTGAGCACGTAGCCGTTGAATGCGCCGACTATCGATGAAATCAGCACCGCCGGGATCACCATGCGCACGGAATTCATGAAGAACGGTTCCATGCCGTCGCAACGCACGCCGGTACACGATTGCGACCACGCCTTGACCCACGGCGCGAACGTGAACGAAGTCGGCGGCGTGAGCAGGTTGCCGGTGCGCAACTGGTCGAGGTCCTTGAAGGACGTCGAGAGCATCACGTAGATCGGGAACAGGAAATACAGGGCAAACAGGATCAGCGCCGCATAGATGACGGCGCGGCTGATCGTCATCTTAGATTCCATTGCGGGTGCTCCTCGATTCCAGATACATGAGCGGCACGAGCACGGCGACGACGGTAGCAAGCATCATCATCGATGATGCTGCGCCGAGTCCAAGCTGGCCACGGTTGAACGAAAACGTGTACATGAACATGGCCGGCAGCGACGACGACGTGCCCGGACCGCCCGCGGTCAATGCAACCACGAGGTCGAACGTCTTGATGGTGATGTGGCAGAGGATCAGCAGCACGGAGAAGAAGACCGGCCGCATGCTCGGAATCACGATCTTGCGATAAATGCGCGGCAAGGATGCACCGTCCATTTGCGCCGCCTTGAAGATCTCGCCATCCACGCCGCGCAAGCCCGCAAGGAACAGCGCCATCACGAAACCGGTGGATTGCCATACGGCCGCGATCACGACGCAGAAGATGGCCTTGTCGGGGTTGCCGAGCCAGTCGAACGAAAAGCTCGTCCAGCCCCAGTCATGGAATACTTTTTCAAGCCCGAGGCCCGGGTTCAGGATCCATTGCCACGCCGTCCCCGTCACGATGAACGACAACGCCATCGGGTACAGGAAAATTGCGCGCAGCGCGCCTTCATTGCGGATCTTCTGGTCAAGAAGGATGGCAAGGAAAAGGCCGAGTCCAACGCAGATTCCAATGAACGGAATGCCGAACCAGCCGAGATTCGCAGCAGACGTCCACCAGACGTCGTTGTTGAACAACTCGGTGTATCGCTGGAAGCCGACGAAATCGTAGCGTGGCATCAGTCGCGAGTTCGTCAGCGACAGATAGCCGGTGATCAGAATAAAGCCGTACACGAACACCAGCGCAATCAGCACGCTGGGCGCGAGTACCAGCTTGGGAATATAAGTATCGGCAAGCGCCGCCATGGGCGACGTGCGGCGGGGCGGGGTGCGCGATGTCTTGCTCGCGATACCGCTAGGGGAGGCAGCCACTTCTCGACTCCTGAAAATTTGCCGGCAAGAGTCTCAGGCCGGAACAGGGATACAGCGGTTTTTACGATAATCAACTTGTGCTTTCGGGCGCGCACCTTCCGGAACGCGCCCGTGCGTCACAGTAAAACGCTTACTTCCGTTTCACTTCGCGCCTTACTTCGTCTTCGCTGCGTTCGCGAGAGCGGCAACTGCGCTCTTCGAATCCTGCGTCGAGTTCATGAACTTCGTGACCACGTCGGTAATGGCGCCTGCCGTTGCATCGCCTTGCGCCATGCCGTGAGCCAGCGAAGGAACATAACCACCCGACTTCAAAGCCGTTTGCTCGTCAGCGTAGGACTTCTTCGCGCAATCGTCGAACTTGGCCATCGGCACGCCCAGGCGAACCGGAATGGAACCCTTGTTCAGGCTGAACTGCTCCTGGAACTCAGGCGTCATGATGGTCTTCGCCAGCGCCAGTTGACCCGGCGTTGCATCCTTCGCGCCCTTCTGCTGGAAGAAGACGAACGAATCGACGTTGAACGTGTAAGCCTTTTCCGTGCCCGGAACCGCTACGCAAACATAGTCCGTACCCGACTTCTTGTTCGCGCCCGCGAATTCGCCCTTGGCCCAGTCGCCCATGAACTGCATGCCGGCCTTGCCGTTGATGACCATGGCGGTGGCGAGGTTCCAGTCACGGCCGGTGCGGCCGTTATCGAAGTACGACTGGACGTGGCGAACCGTGTCGAACACCTTGACCATCTGGTCGGAGCTCAGCGTCTTCTGGTCCAGATCCACAATCGCCTTCTTGTAGAAGTCCGCGCCTTGCGACAGCACGACGTCTTCCCACAAGGTCAGGTCTTGCCACGGCTGGCCGCCTGCAGCCACCGGAACAATGCCGTTCGCCTTCATCTTGTCGGCGAGGGCGAAGAATTCCGGCCACGTGGTCGGCGCCTTGCCGCCTGCCTTGTCCAGCGCGTCCTTGTTGATATACAGCCAGTTCACGCGATGTACCGAGAACGGCGCGCCGACGTAGTGACCGCCTGCGTGCATGATCTTGTCGATTTCCGGCGGCAGGTTCTTCTTCCAGTCGCCCGTGACCGAGTCAATGTTCACCAGCACGCCCTGATCGGCCCATTCCTGGATCAGCGGACCCTTGATCTGCGCGGCGGACGGGGCGTTGCCCGAGATCACCTGCGTCTTCAGTGCGGTCATGGCCGCAGCGCCCGCGCCGCCGGCGACAGCAAAGTCCTTCCAGGTGTAACCCTGTTTGGTCATGTCGTCCTTCAACACGCCAATAGCCTTCGACTCACCGCCAGACGTCCACCAGTGCAGCACGGAAACGGCTTCTGCAGCCTGAACCGCCTGTGCCGTCACGCCGCACAACAGACCTGCAGCGCCGAGCGCGCCCATGAGCTTGCGAAATTTCATTGTTTATCTCCTCCGAACACCTGAACAAAAAACGATTGGCCCCTGATGCCGCCAGGAAGCGATGGCTGGAACTGAACAGACTTGAAGTGGCCGGAGTCGGCAATGGCAGCGGGATAAGACCGGTTGCCCCTGCAATGATCCGTGGGCGCGCCAGTCTGGCCGCAGACCGAACCTCGGCCGTACGGCTCTCAAGAGATGAGTGTGTCGAATCGCAACTGTGTCTCCTCTTTTGATTTTTGCCCGTTCACACTGGCAGGCCAGCGTGGCGTGCGTCGGGGGTTCTGCATCCTGCAGCTTTAACCGTAGCCATGACATTACCCATGGTGAACCTTTCGGCAAAAGCGTCATTGGCGCAGGTCTATTACCATGCAACTAGACATGAATCTCCGGGAAAACACGCATGTTCTGGTTGACTAAGTGTTTTTTTCCGAGATCACGTTACCCCTTGATTTGAATTGTAGTTAAACTACAATTCAGTGTCAAAAAAAATTTTATCGGACTACGGTCCTTCAGAACCCCTGCGGAGACACATGCAAAACGATTCGAATTTCACATTCGTTCTGTTCGGCGGAACAGGCGATCTTTCGATGCGCAAGATCCTGCCGGCGCTTTTCGAAGCGCATCGTGGCGGCATGCTTGCCGAAGGCGGAAAGATCGTCGCGGTGGCCCGCGCGTCGGAAGATCGCGATGCGTATCTGAGCTGGGTCGACGAACACGTGAAGCCGCATGTATCGAAAAACGGGGTGGACGACGCGGTGTGGAAGGGCTTTCTTGATCGCATCGACTATGTGCGGCTGGATCTTGGCAAGCCGGAAGATTTCAAGCTGCTGCGCGATGCAGTGAACCGGCACGGCGGCACGCGGGTGTTTTACCTGGCGACCGGTCCGTCGCTGTTCGTGCCCATTTGCCGTGCGCTCGCCGACGTCGGCTTGAGCGAAAACGCGCGCATCGTGCTCGAAAAGCCGCTTGGGTACGATCTGACGTCGTCGCAGGCCATCAACGACGCGGTGGGCGAAATCTTCGCGGAAGAACAGATCTACCGGATCGATCATTACCTCGGCAAGGAGCCGGTGCAGAACCTGCTCGCGCTGCGCTTCGGCAATGCGCTGTTCGAACCGCTGTGGCGTCGCGAATGGGTGGAAAGCATCCAGATCACCATTGCCGAGGAACTCGGCGTGGAAGCGCGCGGCGATTTCTACGACAATACCGGCGCCTTGCGCGACATGGTGCAGAACCACTTGCTGCAGCTTCTTTCCATCGTAACGATGGAACCGCCGCATTCCATGGACTCCGATTCCGTGCGCGACGAAAAGCTGCGCGTGCTGCGTGCGCTCAAGCCCGTCGATCCGCGCGACATCAGCAAGGTCGCGGTGCGCGGCCAATATCATTCGGGCGTGATCAAGGGCACATCGGTGCCCGCTTACGCGACCGAGCATGGCGTGCGGCCTGATAGTCATACTGAGACGTTTGTCGCGTTGAAGGTCGAGATCGAAAACTGGCGCTGGGCCGGCGTGCCGTTCTTCCTGCGCACTGGCAAGCGGCTCGCGGACCGCACGGCTGAGATTGTCGTGAATTTCAGGCCGGTGCCGCACTCGGCGCTCGGCGCCAACGCGTTGCGCGCCGGCATGAATCGTCTCGTGATCCGCCTTCAGCCGAACGAAACCATTCGCCTGTATTGCCTCGCCAAGCAGCCGGGCGAAGGCATGAATCTCGCGAGCGTGCATCTGGATCTCGCCTTCGACAAGTTTTTCAAGGAAGGGCAGATGGAGGCGTATCAGCGCCTGCTGCTCGATGTGATCAACGGCCGTCTCGCGTTGTTCGTGCGGCGTGACGAACAGGAAGCGGCGTGGCGTTATGTGGAACCGATCCTGGATGAATGGGCGGCATCGACAAAACCGCCGAAGCCTTACGCTTCGGGCACGTGGGGACCGGCTGCCGCGAGCGCGATGCTGGCGCAACACGGGACGTGCTGGCTCGAAGAAGAGAATTAAGCCCGCTCGGCGAGTCGAACGGGTCGGTGGGGACGTGTTCCAGGACGGTTGTGCTGTAAACATGTTGCAATTAAAGCCGAGACAAATCCCGTCGGGCGGCGCTTCCGGGGTTTTGGAAGCGTCCACGTCGGGCGAAATGAAACCAAAACAAGGCAGCATGGAGGAGCAGTGATCCAGCTTCATACTTTTGATGAGCCAGGCGCCCAATCCGACGCATTGGCTGTAGCGGTGGGCGACGCGCTTGCCGCGACGCTCGCGGCTCGCGGAGCCGCGTCGGCGGATGCCGCCGTGTCGGGTAATCCAGCCCAGCACGCAACGCTTGCCGTTTCGGGCGGCACGAGTCCGAAGCCGTTCTTGCAAACGCTTTCCACGCATGCGCTCGACTGGGCGCATATTGATGTAACGCTCGTGGATGACCGCTGGGTGCCTGAAACGGATAGCGCCAGCAATGCGCATCTCGTGCGCGAGGCGCTGCTGCAAAACTCGGCCAGCGGCGCCTATTTCCTGCCGCTCGTGGATACGAATCGGCCGCTGGACGCGCACATTGCCGACCTGAACGCCGATGCGCAACGCCGCGTGCCCGACGTCGCCGTGCTGGGCATGGGTGAAGACGGCCACACTGCGTCCATTTTCGCCGATGCCCCTGAGTGGGATTTCGCGATCACCACGGCAGACCGGTTCATTTCCGTTCATCCGGGCAGCGCGCCGCATGCGCGCGTGTCGCTGTCCATGTCCGCGCTCAAGGGTGTGCAACACCTTTTCCTGTTCATCGGCGGGCAAAAGAAACTCGATGTATTGAACGCCGCGCTCGCCGCACCGCAAAAAAACGCCATCTCCACGTTGGCAAAAGCAGAAGGAGTCAGGCTCGATGTCTACTGGTGTGCAAAGTAAGGCCGTAACGATAGCGGCCGGAAGCCAGCACGCTGACGGACCCCGGCTTTTGGCTGACATCGGCGGCACCAACGCGCGTTTCGCGCTCGAAACGGCGCCGGGCGTGATTGGCGAGATTCGCGTGTATCCGGGCAACGATTACCCGGGCATTGCGGAAGCCATGCAGCAGTACTTGAAGGATACGAAAGTCAGCCGCGTGAATCATGCGGCCGTGGCGATCGCCAATCCGGTGGACGGCGATCATGTCGCGATGACCAATCACGACTGGAGCTTCTCCATTGAAGCCACGCGCCGCGCGCTCGGTTTCGACACGCTGCTGGTCGTGAACGATTTCACTGCGCTGGCCATGGCGCTGCCCGGCCTGACCGATGCCCAGCGTGTGCAGGTGGGCGGCGGATCGCGCCGGCAGAGCAGCGTGATTGGCTTGCTTGGGCCCGGTACGGGCCTGGGCGTCTCAGGCCTGATTCCCGCCGATGACCGCTGGATCGCGCTTGGCAGCGAGGGTGGCCATGCGAGTTTTGCGCCATCGAATGAAACGGAGGACATAGTCCTGCGTTTTGCGCGCCGGAAATTTCCGCATGTATCGTTCGAGCGCGTGGCGGCGGGTCCTGGCTTGCTGCTGATTTACCAGGCGCTGGCTGAACGCGATGGCGTGGCCGTGCCGGACGACCTGGAATCGGCCAGCATCACGCAGCGCGCGCACGACGGCGAGCCGCTTGCGCTGGAAGCCGTCGATTGTTTCTGCGGCATTCTTGGCACCTTCGCCGGGAATATTGCGGTGACGCTGGGCGCGCTGGGCGGCATTTTCATTGGCGGCGGCGTGGTGCTGAAGCTTGGCGAGCTTTTCACGAAGTCGTCGTTCCGTGAGCGTTTCGAGGCGAAGGGGCGCTTCCAGCAATACTTGTCGAGTGTGCCCACGTTCATCATTACCGCTGAATACCCGGCGTTTCTGGGGGTATCGGCGATATTGTCCGAGCAGTTGTCCAATCGTGCGAATGGGGGATCGTCCGCTGTATTCGAGCGCATTCGCCAGATGCGCGATGCGTTGACGCCGGCAGAGCGCCGGGTCGCCGATCTTGCGCTGAATCATCCGCGTTCCATCATCAATGATCCGATCATCGATATTGCGCGTAAAGCCGACGTCAGCCAGCCGACGGTGATTCGCTTTTGCCGCTCGCTTGGCTGCCAGGGATTATCCGATTTCAAGCTGAAGCTGGCGACGGGTTTGACGGGGACGATTCCGGTGAGCCATAGCCAAGTGCATCTTGGCGATACCGCCACGGATTTTGGCGCGAAGGTTCTGGACAATACCGTTTCGGCGATTCTTCAATTGCGTGAGCATTTGAATTTCGATCACGTGGAGCGTGCGATTGATATTCTGAATGGAGCGCGCCGGATCGAGTTTTATGGGCTGGGCAATTCGAACATCGTGGCGCAGGATGCGCACTACAAGTTCTTTCGTTTTGGCATCCCGACGATTGCGTATGGCGATTTATATATGCAGGCGGCGTCGGCGGCGTTGTTGGGCAAGGGCGATGTGATTGTGGCGGTATCGAAGTCGGGGCGTGCGCCGGAGTTGTTGCGTGTGCTTGAAATCGCGATGCAGCAGGGTGCGACGGTGATTGCGATCACGTCTAGCAATACGCCGTTGGCCAAGCGTGCGACGGTTGCGTTGGAGACGGATCACATTGAGATACGTGAGTCGCAGATGTCGATGATCTCGCGCATCTTGCACCTTGTGATGATTGACATTCTGGCGGTAGGCGTAGCGATCCGCCGGGCGGTGCCGAACGTGAGTGCGGATGTCAGTGAAGCGATGACGAAGGTACGGGAAGCGGGCGATGACGACACGGGTGCGGTGTTGGATTGGCTGAGCCACGGCGCGGCGGGCATAGCCCGAGATTAAGAAAAAACGCGGTATCAACAACAAGGAATGCCGCCGATGCGAAAAGCATCGGCGGCATTTTCATTTGCAAACCCGGGAATAGAACTGTCGGAACAAGCAAACGTATGAACTAGCCCGAGAACACGGAAGGCGAAGCGTGTGGATGTAGGGATACGGAGGGGGAGGGTTTCAACTATCCAGGGTTATGGGCTGAGCGTTCTTTTGAAGTCCCATGCAGATGTCACTGCACGCTCGGGCCTGTAGGAATGAGCGGTTGAAAGGCGTTTTCTTTGCTTCGTTTCTTTTTCGCCGTTTGGAAAAAGAAATGAAGTCCCGCCACGGACAGTGGCTAACAGTGCTAAAAAATTCAGCTAAGACGAAACGCGCGAAGACCTGAAACCAGCGCCCAAATCACCGGGTGCCACCCAAATAAAAAACGGTGCGATGCCCTTCCGGACACCGCACCGATACGCGCCTCTCGCAGCAGCGTGAAAACCAACTAAAACTAAAATTAAAGCTATAGCTATAAAAACCTACGCTTTAAAAAACCAAACTCTCTCTGTCGTTATTGCCCGGGCAAACCCGTTCAGCTTAGAACGAGTGCTGGATACCGGCATAAACGCCGGATTGGCTATGACCCGGCAGCGGGTTATCGGTACTGACTGCCGTACCCGGGTTATTCGCATTCAGGCCATAGTTAGCACCCTTGCTGTTCTGTGCCGTCGCCACTTGAATATCCAGCAACGTGCGCTTCGACAGGTTATACGAGCCGCCGATCGTGTAGATCGTCGCGTTGCCTGCGCCGTTGTTGCCGTTCACGTGATACGCCGCTGCAATGATTGCAGCCGCCGGCGTTGCTTGCCACGTGATACCGCCCCATTCGTGATCGAGCGTCGTCGGCTGGCCCGGCAGAACGCCCGTTGCGCCCGAGGTACGGATCGCCTGATAAGCGCCCTGGATCTTGAACTGACCCAGGAACACGTTCACAGCAGCCGTGTATTCACGCGACGCCGCGAACACGCCGCCCGAGACGTTGCCTGCATTGATGTCGCCCGGGTTGCCGCCGTACAGGCCACCATTGTTCGCGTTGCGGATTTCATCGTACAAACCGCGGATCTGGAACAGGGGCGTCGTGTAGGTGATCTGTGCGCCCGCTTCACGGCCTTGCGGCGTTGTGCCATTACCGTTGAAGTTCGTCGCATTCGAAAACGCGTATTGACCGTAGAAGTCAAAGCCCGCGACCTTCGGCGATTGGTACGACACGTTGTTGCTCGATTGCGGCCAGTTGCGGCCACGAACCAGCGAAGCCGACGACCAGTTCGACTGACCGAACGGGTCGAAGTCCCACACGCCGTTGGAGATGAACAGTTCACGACCCAGCAAGAAGGTACCGAACTGGTCGTTGGCGACACCGACCGTCGCCCAACGATTGAAGATGCCGTTGTTGCCCGGGCCTTGACCGGTCATGGTGTTGAAGCTGCCTTCCAACTGGAACACGGCCTTGTTGCCGCCGCCCAAATCTTCAACGCCCTTCATGCCCCAGAGGCTGGTACCCCAGTCGCCGCTTTCCGCACGGAAACGGTGTCCGCTGCTGTTGGCAGCGCCGGCAGCATTCGCGCCAGTCGGCACGCCCGTCATGTATTCCAGACCAGCGTCAAGCCGGCCATAGAGCGTCACGCTACTTTGAGCGTGTGCTGCAACGCCGACCGTCAGCAGCGAAGCCGCGAGCAAAGCTTTCTTCATCATCTCCTCCAACCCTGTCAAAAAATAGAAGCCCAAGTGCGGCGGTAGTGGTTCAGCGCCAGCGCGCCAAACCGGAAACTATTTAGAGGGGTGACACGCGAAGGGGCGGTGTCCGTGATTCAGACGGTTAAAGAGGCCGCCCACGTCACAACCGACCCGTCGGATCGGTGTCTCCTCAGTTCTTTTTGAAGTAAAACTACTTTTAATGAACTTCGTTTCCGTACTTTGATTACTAATTTAGCAAAATACCTTTGTGCCGCCAAGAAAATTGTTGTCTGGCTACTTTCTGTCTCGAAAATGCAATGGTTGGTGTGTTGTGAGTTCGCACAAATTGATGCAGATATCGCCTAAAGGCTTATGCGATAAGGCAGTGCGAGATTTGAGGGCTTAACGCTATGGATTGCATCTATTGACTGGGGGATGCATCTGCGGCTAAAGCGCGAACGCTAAAAAAACGCCACATGTTTAGAGATTCAAACTAAAAAAGCGCCCGTCAGGACGCTTTTGAATTTGATCTATATCAGCAGATGGAAACCTTGTAGTTTTACTTCAGACTTCCCGACAGGAACTGCTTCAGCCGATCGCTGCGCGTATTTCCAAAGACCTCGTCGGGGTGACCTTCCTCTTCAATCAATCCCTGGTGCAGGAATATCACGTGGTTGGACACATTGCGGGCGAATGCCATTTCGTGCGTGACCACGATCATCGTGCGGCCTTCTTCGGCAAGCGTCTGCATGACCTTCAGGACTTCGCCCACGAGTTCGGGATCGAGCGCGGAAGTGGGTTCGTCGAAGAGCATGACGTCGGGGTGCATGGCGAGCGCCCGTGCAATGGCCACGCGCTGCTGTTGGCCGCCCGACAAGTGCGACGGATATTGCTTTTCCAGCCGCGGCGCGAGCCCGACCTTCTCGAGATATTTGCGCGCGCGGTCCTGGGCCTCCTGTTTCGATAACCCCAGCACCTTCACCGGCGCTTCCATCACGTTTTCGAGCACGCTCAGGTGCGACCACAGATTGAAGTGCTGGAACACCATGGAAAGCCGCGTGCGCATGCGCTGCAACTGTTTGGGTTCGGCTACTTTCAGCGCGCCGAACTTGTCCTTGAGCGTACGGATTTCCTCGCCGTCGACAAAAATCCGGCCCTGGTTCGGCTGCTCGAGAAAGTTGATGCAGCGAAGCATCGTGCTTTTACCCGACCCTGACGAGCCGATCACGCTGATTACGTCGCCAGCCTTCGCCTTCAGCGACACACCCTTGAGGACTTCGTGATCGCCATACTGCTTATGAAGGCCATCGACGAAAAGCTTGGTTGCGGGAGAGTTCATGTGTGCCTGATCCATGAGGCTTATTTACCTTGCGGCCGCAAGTAAGCGAGCCAGCGATGTTCCGCGCGGCGGAACAGCCACACGAGCGCAAACGAAATGCATAAATAAAGCAGTCCGGCGATGCCGAACGCCTGGAACGATTGATACGTGGCCGAGTTCACATCGCGGGCAATCTTGAGGATGTCCGGCACGGTCGCCGTGAACGCAACCGTGGTTGCGTGCAGCATCAGTATCACTTCGTTGCTGTAATAGGGAAGCGCCCGCCGCAATGCCGAGGGCAGGATGACGCGCCGGTACAGCGTGAACGACGACATGCCATACGCGCGCGCGGCCTCGATCTCGCCATAAGGCGTGGCGCGAATGGCGCCGGCGAAGATTTCCGTGGTGTATGCGCACGTGTTCAGCGTGAACGCGAGCAGCGTGCAATTCATGCCGTTGCGGAAAAATTCGTTGAGCAGGACGTGATCGCGGACCACTTGCAGGCTGTAGAGGCCCGTGTAGCAGAGCAAAAGCTGAACGTAGAGCGGCGTGCCGCGAAAAATATACGTGTAGACCCAGACGCCGCGCGAGAGCAGCTTGTTCTTCGACACCCGCGCGACCGCGAGCGGAATGGACAGACAGAAGCCGAGCACGATCGATACAACCAGCAGCCACATGGTGATGGCAAGACCGGTGATGCGATAACCGTCGGTGAAAAGATAATTGCGCCAGTATTCCTGGATGATTTCGAGCATGGATTCCGCCGCGTGGGATGTGCCGGGTTTCTTTTAGGAAGCGTGATCGGTGCCGTGGCCTATAGATCGGCCTTGCGCACGCCGGAGGAATAGCGCTTTTCCAGCCACATCAGCACGAGATTCGACAGTGTGGTGATGACGAGATAAACGGCGCCCGCGAGCAGCGTGAAAAAGAAGAACCGCAACGTGCCCTTGCCGGCGTCCTGCGCGGCCTTGACGACATCGGCGAGACCGATGATCGACACCAGCGCCGTCGCCTTCACCATCACCTGCCAGTTATTGCCAATGCCGGGCAGGGCGAAACGCATCATCTGCGGAAACATGATCCGCGAGAAGGTCTGCCACGGCGTCATGCCATAGGCCGCGCCCGCTTCGAGCTGGCCGCGCGGCACGGACAGGAACGCGCCACGGAAAGTTTCGGTGAAATACGCGCCGTAGATGAAGCCGAGCACGATCACGCCGGCCACGAACGGATCGATATCGATCTGATCCCAGCCAAGCAGGTCGGTCAGGTGATTCAGCCAGATCTGGATGCTGTAGAAGAGCAGCAGCATGAGCACGAGATCGGGGACGCCGCGCACGAGCGTGGTGTAGACCGTGCC
Organism: Caballeronia sordidicola; assembly: GCF_001544455.2. Taxonomy (GTDB): domain Bacteria; phylum Pseudomonadota; class Gammaproteobacteria; order Burkholderiales; family Burkholderiaceae; genus Caballeronia; species Caballeronia sordidicola. The sequence goes on along the minus strand of NZ_FCOC02000001.1, from coordinate 642,384 downwards.
GACGCCCGACGAGATGCGGTTGCGCGACAACTTCGCCGCCGCCCCGATCAGGCCGATCACGAATGCGAACACGAGCGACAAGACCGCCAGCTTGACGGTTTGCCATGTGCCCGAGAGGATGAGCGGCCCGTAGCCTTGCAGAAACATGGTGATTCCTTGATGACGTGCGCGTCGGCGCTGGCTTTTTGCCTTGTGCCCGCGCCTTTGCCTATTCAGCCGCGCTTTTTGCCCGGATTGCGTTCGGTCGCTTTCTACTAGCTTGTTTGCGGCCCGGCGGATGTCCGGTCCTTCGCGTCTTTGCCTTTGGTTTGCGCTTTCGCTCCGTTCCACCCGTCGCCGGCGTGCCCCGCGTGCCGTAAGCAGCCTCGGGCGGTGCCTATTCTAGATGTCCAAAATTGGTGCGCAGCGTTTGAAAGGCCGTTGAAAAGACAAAAAGCGCTTTCGGGCTGGCCGCGTGAAAGGATGTCCAAGGCAGCTTTCGGGGTTCCGCCGATCCGCCCGGCACCAACCGGTCCCGAAAAGGCCGGTATTCTACCCGAAGCCGTCGCGCGCGCGAGTGCCCGCGCGGCTCGCCGATCCGTCTTGCGGTTTGTGGGCCGTATCGATTGCATGCATTTTCAGGACGGTGTGGTGCCTGTGCAGGCGATTGTTCCGGAGCGTGTGCGCCCTTACATTCTCTCCATCGCAATATCAACGGGAGTTCGAAATGTTTGAGATTCGACGTGCCAATGAACGCGGCCATGCCAACCACGGATGGCTCGACTCGTATCACAGTTTCTCTTTTGCAGGCTATGACGATCCCGAGCACGTGCATTTCGGCGCGCTGCGCGTGATCAACGAAGACCGCATCGCGGGCGGGCAGGGATTCGGCGCGCACGGGCATCGCGATATGGAAATCATCAGTTACGTGCTCGAAGGCGGTCTCGCTCACAAGGACAGCATGGGCAACGGCTCGACCATCCGTCCCGGCGACGTCCAGCGCATGAGCGCCGGCACGGGCGTGCGGCACAGCGAATTCAACGGTTCCGCCACCGAACCCGCGCATTTCCTGCAGATCTGGATCATCCCGGACGCCGAGGGCAACGCACCGGGCTACGAAGAAAAGCATTTCGACGATGCCGAAAAGCGTGGCCGCCTGCGGGTGATCGCCTCGCCGCAAGGGCGCGACGGCGCGGTGAAACTGGGCGCGGACGCCGAGCTTTACGCCGGTCTTTTCGATGGCGACGAGCGCGCCGACTTCGACGTTGCCGCCGGGCGCCGCGTATATGTGCACGTGGCGCGGGGAGCGGTATCGGTGAATGGCGAAGCGCTTTCGGCCGGCGACGCAGCCAAGCTCGAAGGGGTGTCGAAGGTGACGCTCGACCAGGGAACCGGCGCGGAAGTCATCTTGTTCGATCTCGCCTGAGCGCAAGAAGTACCGCGGTCAGTCGCAGGCGACGAAAAAGCCGTGGACCAAACAAACAGGTCCACGGCTTTTTTCATGCGCGGGCTACCTTGTCAGTGCCTCAAGGCTGAACCGCCGATGCACCAGCGGCCGGCGCGCCATGATGCTGGCCCCAACGCTGATGCATTTTTTCCTGACGCTCATGCATCTTCGCGAACCGGGCTTTCAACGCCGAGCTGACCGTGGTCTTTTGCTGGTCATTGAGCGCGTTGTAGAAATTGAGCCATGCGGCGCTGGTCTGGTCGCGCAACTGGGCATTCTGTTGCTCGATCTTCTGATGCGTCGCATACATGGCGTTCAGGTCCAGGATCGGTTGCTGTTTCATGGACTCCATCTGCGCGCGCATTTGCTGATGGCTCGCGCGCATTGCCTCATGATTTTGCTTCATGGTTTGCAGCGCGGATTGCCACAGCTTTTCCTGGTCGGCGTTGAGATTCAACTGGCTGTGCAGCTTGTCCAGTTCCTTCTTCATGCGCATTTCCATTCCGTGCCCGCGATGAGCGCCGGGGCCGCCGGGACCGCCTTCGGCCATCATCATGCCCGGGCCACCCGGGGGCGGTGCATCCGGGGTCGCCGCACTCGCGACGTTGGCTGTACCTATGGACAGCGCGAGCGCCGCAGCGGTGATGGCGAGGAATCGGGACTGCTTCAACATGGCGTACTCCTTTTTGATTTGCGGAGCCCCAGCGGCCAAGTGCCGAACTGAACTGGAGCTGATCCGATCTGGCTGTGTCGACTGGGTCGTCGCGCCTTCGGTAAGACACAGCGTAGAGAGTTGGCCGGATACGCGTGTTACGAGCCGCTATTGCGTTATTACGCCGGTTTACGCGCCGCTTTCGCGGTAACACCCGGTAACTGTTTACGGAGGTTTTGCGGCATCTTGAGCTCGGACTGGCGTTAAACTGCGTCGCATGGCTACTCAAATACTTGTCGTCGACGACGACTCCGAACTGCGCGACTTGTTGCGCGACTATCTGGTCCGGCAGGGCATCGAGGTATCGGTGCTGCATGACGCGGGCACGCTCGAACGGCGCCTCGAACGCGAGCGCCCCGACCTGATCGTGCTCGACCTCATGATGCCGGGTGTCGATGGACTGACCGCGTTGCGCAAGCTCCGCGCGTCCGGCGACGACATTCCCGTGATCATGCTGACGGCACGTGCCGACGACGTGGACCGCATTGTCGGACTTGAACTCGGCGCTGACGATTATCTCGGCAAGCCGTTCAATCCGCGGGAACTGCTCGCGCGCGTGCAGGCCGTATTGCGCCGCCGCCGCACGATTCCTTCCGCCGCACCCGAGCAGCGCGAGCCATTTTCGTTCGGGCGTTTCAGGCTCGACTTCCAGTCGCGCACGCTGCATCAGGACGAGACGCCGCTTACGCTGTCGGGCAGCGAATTCGCGCTGCTGAAGATTTTCGTCAATCACCCCATGCGCACGCTCACGCGTGAACGGCTGCTCGAACTGTTGCACGGTCCGGAATACGACGGCACGGACCGCGGGATCGACGTGCAGGTGTGGCGTCTGCGCCGGATCCTCGAGACCGACCCGTCCACGCCGCGCTTTATACAGACAGTGCGCGGGCGTGGTTACGTGTTCGTGCCCGACGGCGAGCAAAATGCGCCGGCCCATTGATTCGTTATTTGGCCGGCTGGTTGTGCTGGTCATCGGCGTGCTGGTGTTGTCGCACGTCGCGTGGTTCGCGGTCATCCGGGTCGAACGCGATCAGACGCAAACGCGTTACGCAGTAGAAGAAGCCACGTTCCTGGTCGACGCCGTGCGCCAGCACATCGCGAATTCGCCGGATCAGCCGCTGCCCTCGAGCGTGCACGTGGTTGCCCCGACCAGTCCCGACGTTCCCCGTCCAATCGCCGACGCCGATACAGATCGCGTGCCGCCGCCGTTTGCGCGGTTTATCGACGACTTGCGGGACCGTCTGCCCGATGGCACCGACGTCCGTGTCAGCGAGCCCGGCGGTCCACCGAGCTTGTGGGTGCGCGGCGCACGCGACGCGAACTGGATCGTCGTGCCGGTCCAGCCCCTGCGTCCGCCGCGTTCGCGCGACCGCATGCTGCTGTGGCTTGCGATCATTTTCACAACTGCGGTCATGGCGGCGCTCCTCGCCGCGTGGCAACTCCAGACGCCGCTGCGCTCGCTTGCGCAGGCAGTGGGACGTTTCGGCCGCGGCGAGCCTACGCCCGCCGTCCCCGAGCGCGGTCCCCGCGAGTTGCGGCAGTTGACGCACGGTTTCAACCAGATGGTGCGTGAGGTGGCGCAGGCGGAAAGCGACCGCGCGGTCATGCTCGCGGGCGTGGCGCACGATCTCAAGACGCCGCTTGCGCGCTTGCGCCTGCGTGCCGAAATGATGGAAGAGGCGAAGCTGCGCGATGGCGTGGTGCGCGATGTGGACTCAATGGCGCACATCGTCGATCAGTTTCTGGTGTTCGCGCATGACGGAACGGATCGCAGCGAACCGGTTGAAGTCGACCAGCAATGCGAGAGAGTTGCGCGCAGCTACAGGGCGGTCGCCCCCGGCGGCCAACCGATTCGGACGCGGCTCGCGGCGGGACGCGGCTTTGCCCTGCCGGCGGCGACGCTGGACAGATTGCTCTCGAACCTGCTCGACAATGCACATGCTTATGGGGCGCCGCCCATCGAGATAGAAACCTTGCGCGCGGCCAATGGCTGGGTCTTGCGCGTCACTGACAATGGCGGCGGTATTGCCGCGCAGGATCTCGTGAAGGCCAGCCGGCCGTTTGTCAGGCTTGATCCCGCGCGCGGCGGCAGCGGTCACAGCGGGCTGGGGCTTGCCATTGTGGATCGACTGGTGCGGCGGGTGGGCGGCGAGTGCGACATTCGCAATCGCGAGGAAGGCGGATTGCAGGTCGCCATGACTTTTCCGTTCGATATCGTGGCAAAGGCGGCGGATCAGCTTCACGTCGATGGCGTGCTCAAGCACGCCTAGGGCGGGGCGTTGGAACAAATCCCGCCCCAACGATCCGCTTGCGCTTTTAATCGAACAGGGTATTCAGCGCGGAAGCCGCTTCACTATCGACGGTGTTGTACGTGACCGTGGCGGCTTCGAAAATATAGTGCGTGGTGTATTTCCCCAGCCGCCCGAGAATCTCCTCCTGAATGATTTCCGGCGCGACGTCGAGCCTCAGATACCAGGCGGTGGATGAGAGCCGCGTCTGGAACGCGCCATATTCGGCCAGCAAGTGATCGAATGCTTCAGCGTCCTGATCGCGGCAGACAATGACCAGATTTCCCTTCATTCACCCCTCCTGATAACGGCAGATATCCGACTTCGAGTATCGATGATACCTGCTGTCACGCTGCTTGCCCCAGTCGGCCTTCAGGCTAACCCGCGCGTTTGGCGTGCATCCGGAGCAAAAAGGAAGCGTTGCAAAAGGCCGGGCGCGCGTCAGGCGGTCTCGGGATGACGCGGCATTGGCGGGATGTTGTCGGCTGGGTGCACTTCGCTGCGATCGCGGCCGCCCGATTTCGCCGCATAGAGCGCCAGATCGGCGCGCTTGAGCAGATTCTCCGCAGTGTCGCCCTCGCTCAATGCGGTGATGCCGATACTCACGCTCAGCGCGGTGTCATCGGGTAGATGGGCGCAATGTTCCTGGTTGAAGCGCTTGCGCAGGCGCTCGAGCACCGCGTGAGCATCGGCGAGAGAGGTTTGCGGAAGCAGCAGGCCGAATTCCTCGCCGCCAAGCCGCCCAACGCCGTCGCTCGCGCGCAATTGCTCCTCGCACATGCGCACGAAATGCTCGAGCGCGCGATCGCCGGTTGCATGGCCAAAGCGGTCGTTGACCTGCTTGAAGTAGTCCAGATCCGCGATCGCAACGGACAGCGGCGTACCGGCGGCACCGGCGATATCGACTTCGCGGCGCAAGGTATCGAGGAAATATCGCCGCGACAACGCGCCAGTCAGCGCGTCATGGCGGGCTTCCGCCGAAAGCAGCGTATTGGCCGACTGCAGCTGGTTCGCGAGATGCCGCGTCGCGCGGTGCAGGCGGCGCTCCCGCAAGTAGGACACGGTGATCACCACGGCCAGCCCGACCACGCCGAGCGCCGTCAGGAACACGAGCAACTGGTCGCGCCGCTGGTTGCGCACGATTTCGGCCCAGTTCGGCAGCGGATGCACGATATGCGCGGCAAGTCCCGAATTCAGCCCGGTGCGTTCGTCGTAAAGCGCGGGCGCCACGCCGTTATTGGCGCTGAACAGGCCGCTCGAGAGCGTTGGCGACAGCCACGGCGCATCCGCCCGCACGCGCTCCCCTACGTTCGTGATCCGCAAGGTCTGGAAGTCGACACGGCGGTAAGCATCGAGCCGCTCCGCGCGCGACATCTTCAGCACGGGCGAATTGGGCAGCACGCGGTTTTCCAGCCGGCTTTCGTTGGCCATCACCACCACGCCGTTGCTGTCGGTCACGAATGTTCCAGGACGCGACACCCAATGCCGCAAGCGGTCGATGCTCACTTTCGCAATCACTGCACCGACAAGAAGTCCGTCGCGGTAAATCGGCGTCGCGATAAAGATTCCCGGATCGCCGTTCGAGCGGCCCACGCCGTACGTCTCGGTGAATGCGCCGAGCAGCGCCTTCTGAATATATCCGCGCGCCCGCATGTCAATGCCGACAAAGCTGTTCGAATCAGTGGAATTGCTCGATGCCACGCAAAAGCCCTGCGTATCGACGACCCAGACGTAATCCAGGCCGGTAAAACCGCGCGCGTTGTGCAGGAAGTTATCGACTTTTTGCAACGCGGGCGAGGCGAGCCACCTGGCTCGCCGCTCGGCGACGCTCAGCGCGGCGTCGGCGGCGGAGCCATGCGGCTGAACCAGCGCGAGCTGGATCATGTCCATTTCCGCGATGGTCGCGGGAATCGCGCGGGACATGGCGAGGTCGCTGGCAATGATCTGCGCGGTGTTGTCGACAATGGACGCCGCCATTTGGCGTTCTACGTGCATCGACGTAGCCAGTTCTTGCTGTACCATTCGGTCCGACACCAGTCCGGCCGCAACCCAGCACACGCATGCAAGCAATGCGCAGCCAAGCGCTGCGATCGCACGGTGGAAGGTTGTCTTGTTCATCTATTCTGGCCTGTCTGACTGTCCCGCGGCCCCGCGCGACGAGCAATGTTATGAGTTTTGTGCCGGCACACGAGCATCTTACCGGGCGCGGCCACGCGCGCCGATGGTACTTGCCCCAAGTGCTGTTGCTGATCGCCGACAGTGGCGCCCGTTGCGAGAACATGCTTGGTCTCGCGAAGAGCTGTGAACCGCGTCGGCAACGGTTTAAAGCCGGCTTCGGTCTGCTTTGGGAACGGCGCGCGGCTTCGCGTTTGAATTGGACGACGTTTTCTTTCGTCCATCAAGTTTCTTATCGGCGTGAACGTGGTTTTCTGAACCTTGCCGCGCAGTTTGACGAGCGGGCGCAACGCTTTGCGTACGCGAGCGGAAACCGCCCGGCTGCCTTGCCCAGCGTGACGCCAGATGACGAAACGTAAACCGGCTGGCCGAGGTTGTGCCTGAAACAAAGGTTGGTGTAGTGTCGTGCGATTCTGAAACGGGCGCGGCGTAGATTGCCGGTGCACAGGAATACACACAGGAATACAGACGCCGGAGAATGCCCTGACGAGGGCGCTCCGGCCGCAACAAGCCTCAACGGAGAGGGCGTGCAATGGATTTTGGCTTCAACCTGACTCGCACGGCGAATGCTTCGGCGTGGCGTCTATTACCGAATCGATGGGACTTCGTCGCGTTCCCACTGATCATCTGCATCCTCGCGCTGACCGCGGTGGGCTTTCACGAGACGCTTGCGCCCATCTCAACGCTGCAGACGCAGGCTATTTCGCTGGATCCGTCGAATTTGCCCGAGTACGCGCTGCGCACCACGCTGCGCATGCTCGCTGCGATGGTCGCATCGCTCGTATTCACGCTGATCTATGGCACGCTCGCGGCCAAGAGCAGGCGCGCGTCCATCGTGCTCGTGCCGATTCTGGATATCCTGCAGTCGGTGCCGGTGCTCGGCTACATCTCCTTTACCGTCACGTTTTTTCTCGCGTTGTTCCCCGGGCGTGTTTTCGGCGCCGAACTCGCGGCGATCTTCGCCATCTTCACGAGCCAGGCGTGGAACATGACGTTCAGCTTCTACCAGTCGCTGCGTACGGTGCCGCGCGACCTGGATGAAGTCTCGCGCGGCTTTCACCTCACCAACTGGCAGCGCTTCTGGAAGCTCGAAGTGCCGTTCTCCATGCCGGGCCTCATCTGGAACATGATGATGTCGATGTCCGGCGGCTGGTTCTTCGTAGTCGCCTCGGAAGCGATCGTGGTGGGCAACCGTACCATCGTGCTGCCGGGCATTGGCGCGTATCTGGCGACCGCTATTGGCGAGCGCAATCTCGGCGCGATCGGCTGGGTGATCCTCGCCATGACGGTCGTGATCCTCGCCTACGATCAGCTCATGTTCCGCCCGCTCGTTGCCTGGGCCGATAAATTCCGCATGGAAAACACGAGCTCGGGCAATGTGCCCGAATCCTGGCTGCTCGACCTGATCCGGCGCACGCGCCTGATTCACCAATTGCTCGTCCCCGCAGGCTGGCTGATTGGCAAGCTGGCGCGCGTGCCTCTCAGGCTACCGTCGCTGCAAGGCGTGAAGCTGCCGCTCCTGGCGAGCGCGGCGTCGGTGTTTACATCGACGCCGGCGAGAGCCCGTAACGCGTCGCGCATCGGCGACATCGTCTGGGCGACGATTGTCGTGGCGCTGACCGCGTTCGTGGTCTGGAAGGTCACCGTGTTCGTTTCGTCGGGCGTCTCGTGGCGTGAAGTCGGGCACGTCTTCTGGCTTGGGTTGATCACCCTGTTCCGCGTGGTGGTGCTGATTGCGATTGCGTCGGTGATCTGGGTGCCGATCGGCGTGCTGATCGGGCTGCGGCCCGCGCTTGCGAGCAAGATCCAGCCGCTCGCGCAGTTTCTCGCCGCGTTCCCGGCGAACCTGCTGTTCCCGGTGTTTGTCGTGGTGATCGTGAAGTTCAACCTGAACCCGGATATCTGGCTCTCGCCGCTGATCGTGCTCGGCACGCAGTGGTATATCCTTTTTAATGTGATTGCCGGCGCGACGTCGTATCCGAACGACTACCGCGAGGCCGCGACCAATTTCCAGATCAAGGGCTGGCAGTGGTGGCGCCAGGCCATCTTGCCGGGCATCTTCCCTTACTACGTGACCGGCGCGATCACGGCGTCGGGCGGCGCGTGGAATGCGAGCATCGTGGCCGAAGCGGTATCGTGGGGAAATACCAAAATTGTGGCGCACGGACTAGGTGCGTATATCGCGGAAAGCACGGTCAATGGCGATTATCCGAAGATCATCCTAGGGATCGCGGTGATGTCGCTGTTCGTCACGCTTTTCAACCGGCTCCTGTGGCGTCCGCTGTTCGCCTTCGCCGAAGCGCGATTGCGCCTGGATTGAACACCCGGTAAAACGCCTGGATTTTCGACGCTGGTCGCCAGCGGCCACATCATCTTGTAATCAGTAACATGCGAGCGCCCATGCCAACGCAGACGAATCCGACCAATCCAATGCCGCCGTCTCCCTCCACGCCTGCTCGCCTCGGCAAGGAAATTCTTCACGTCGACCAGGTGAGCCGCGGTTTCAACAAGACGCAGGGCGAACTGCTCGTGCTCGAGGACGTCAACCTGAAGCTGCACGAAGGCGAGATCGTAGGTCTTCTCGGCCGGTCTGGATCGGGGAAATCCACGCTGTTGCGGATCATCGCGGGCTTGATCGAGCCAACGGGCGGCCAGGTCACCTATCTGAACGAGCCGCTCGCCGGTCCGGCGAAAGGCGTGGCGATGGTGTTCCAGACCTTTGCGCTGTTTCCGTGGCTCACCGTTCTGCAGAACGTGGAAGCGGGGCTGGAGGCGCAGGGCGTGCCGTCGAAAGAGCGGCGCGAGCGCGCGCTGGCGGCCATCGACCTGATTGGTCTCGATGGTTTCGAAAACGCGTACCCGCGCGAATTGTCGGGCGGGATGCGCCAGCGCGTGGGCTTCGCGCGCGCGCTGGTCGTCGATCCGACGCTGCTGCTCATGGACGAGCCGTTTTCCGCGCTCGACGTGCTCACCGCCGAGAACTTGCGCACCGATCTGCTCGACCTCTGGACGCAAGGCAAGATGCCGATCAAGTCGGTGCTGATCGTGACGCACAACATTGAGGAAGCGGTGTTCATGTGCGACCGGATTCTGGTGCTGGCGTCCAACCCGGGACGCGTGATGGCCGAGATCCGCGTGCCGTTCAAGCATCCGCGCAACCGTCTCGATCCGGCGTTCAGGCGGCTTGTCGACGATATCTACGCCAAGATGACCGCGCGTCAGGTTGGCGAAGAGAAGAAGAAGGGGCTTGAGTTGAGCAGCTGGCTGCCGCAGGTTTCGACCAACCTGATGGCGGGTTTGATCGAAACGCTTGCCGCCGATCCTTACCATGGCCGCGCCGACATGCCGGAAATCGCGCGCACGCTGCATCTGGAAGTGGACGATCTCTTTCCGGTCGCGGAAGTGTTGCAGCACCTTGGATTCGCCGATGTCCGCGAAGGCGATATTTTCCTGACGCCGCCCGCGCGCGTATTTGCCGAATTCGGCACGCAGGAACGCAAGATGATGTTCGCGGAGCATTTGCTGCGGCACGTGCCGCTCGCCGCGCGGATCAAGAAGGTGCTGAACGAACGGCCGGGGCATCGTGCGCCGCGGGTTCGCTTCGAGCAGGAACTGGAAGACTTCCTCTCAGATAAAGCCGCCGAGGAAACGCTTGACGCCGTCATCAACTGGGGCCGCTATGGCGAGATTTTCTCGTACAACGACCAGACGGAAATCTTCAGCCTGGAAGACGTGGAGTCGTGATGCCACGCTGAGGCATGCGCCTTACGGCGGTGCACGTTAAAAAAAACGCGGCGGTTCTGGAAACAGACGCCGCGTTTTTTGCATTCAAACGTTCTGGTTTCTGAAGCCAATCGGTCGCCTTGCTTCGTTTGCATGCGCGAAATCCGGCCATTGTGTTTCTCGACGGCAACGTCCGGCAAGGTCGTTTCGCATCGGACGCAAACCCTTGTCCATTATGGTGCCGTTCGTTTTCGACAGGCCGCATTGAATCGATTTCCACAAGATTGCCGAAGCGCAAAACGTACTCTACGCTGGACGCCCTGCCTCGTTGGCTGCAAACAAGGAGCTCGAAACGATGCCCGCAACCACGCCCAAGCCGCGTTTGCCGTTACCCCATGCGAGGTTCCTGCGAACAAGGCGTCTGCCGGGTTTGGCTATCGGTGTGACGTGCCTGCTGCGCATGCCGTCGGCGCTTGGTAACTGCGATAACTTCGCGCCCGTCAGCGGCGAATCCGTGACGTGCGATTCGGGGTTGCCGAATCCATCGGCGGGAGTCGTGGCTGTTGGCGGAAGCACGGGTGTCAGCGTGCTCGTTCAGCCGGGCGCGGGCATCAGCGTGAGCAACAGCAGTGCGGTCGGCGTGCGGGATTCGAGCACCGTCACGAATCTCGGCACGCTGCAGGTCACAGGCGATACCTTCGACGGCATCACCTCCGAAGGCACGCCGTCCGGTTTCGGACATAACACGCTGACCAACGCGGGTTCGATCCACACCACCGGCACCGAGTCGGAAGGCATGTACAACGGTTCCGCCGCGGTCACCATGTTGAACGCGGCGGGCGGGGTGATCGGCACGAGCGGGGCGAACTCGGCCGCGATGCTCGATTTCTCCACAGCAGGCGGCGGGACGCTGACCAATAACGGCACGCTGACGACATCCGGCGACGGCTCGTATGGCATGGCGTCCCAAACCACCGGCGACGCGCTCGTCAACAATGGTTCCATAAGCACAACGGGCGCGAATTCGCACGGCCTCTTTGCGAACGGAGCGGCGGGCAACAACACGCTGACCAACCACGGTTCCATCGATACCTATGGGTCGAACGCACACGGCATTGTTTCACTCGATGCCTCGCCGGGTCTCATCACGAACACGGGGTCGGTGGTCGCGCACGGAACGGACGGGCTTGGCGCTTTCTTTTCGCACGAGGTCACACTGGTGAACGCGGCCGGGGCGCGCATTGCGAGCGATCTGAACAACGGTATCGATGCCAACGGCGGCGGCAGCTTCACCAACGCCGGGACGATTTCGGGCGGCAACGTGGGGATATCGGTCGTGGGCGGCAACGCGGATATCGTGAATAGCGGCGTGATATCGGGCGGCAGCAATCTTGCTGTTTCATCGACCGGGCCTTATGTCATCACGATCACGAACACGGGCCAGATTTCGAGTGGCGGCGGTATTGCGGTCTGGACCGATACCGGCACGAACACGTTCAACATGGATGGCGGCACGGTCAGCGGCCTGATCCGGCAGGGCACCGGCATCAATACTTTCGTGATGCGCGCAGGACAGGTCGATGACGTCGACCAGGGTGGTCCGCAACCGCGCTTCACGCTCAGCGGCGGCCGCGTGATGGGAGGCCTGACCAACGGCGGCGTGGCGGACATCACTGGCGGGCGCATTGGCAGTGTTGGACTGACGGCCGCGCAGAACACCTTTACGATGTCCGGCGGGGCAATCGACTTGGACCTGACAGCCGGCGCGGGGGATACGTCCGTGGCGTTATCGGGCGGCACGATTGGCGGCGCGGTGACGCTCGGCAACGGCACGAACGCCGTCACGGTCTCGGGCGGTTCAATTGCGCGCGGCCTCACGGCGGGCGACGGGCAAACCACGTTCAAATGGCTCGACGGCGGCACGATCACCGGCGCTGTCACGTTTGGCTCGGGACAAACCGAAGCCACGCTGTCGAATCTGAGCGACGCGCAACTCTCGTCTACGTCGATCTTCGATGCCGGCGCGGGCCGCGACACGCTCACGTTCAGCCACGTCGATGCAAGTGGATCGAGCCGCTTTGTGAACTGGGAAAGTGTGGCGATAACGAACGCCAGCCGCGTGACGCTCGATGCTCAAGGCCTCACGCTCGGAGACGCCGGAACGCGAACGGGCGCGCTCGACATCGATTCAACCAGTTCGCTTGCGTGGAATGGCGGCGGGACATCGGCGATCATGGCGGCCGTGGCGGGCGCGCGGGTATCGGTGGGCAATGCGGGTGTGATCGACCTGAGCGGCAGTACACGCAACACCCTTGTTGTGAACGGCGATTATGCGGGGCGCGCCGGCCGGCTGCTCGTGGACAGCGTCCTTGGCGCGGATGGTTCGCCGAGCGGGAAACTCGTGATATCGCAGGGCAGCGCCACTGGCGATACGTCGATAGGCGTAAGGAACGCGGGCGGCGCGGGCGCCCAGACGATATCCGATGGAATCATGGTCGTGCAGACACTTCAGGGCGCAACGACGGCGGCGACGGCGTTTTCGTTGGCGAGCCCGGTCAAGGCGGGAGCGTTTACGTATGCCCTGTTTCGAGGCGGCGTGACTGCGGGAAGCGGAGACAACTGGTATTTGCGGTCGAGTGTGACGACGGCGCCGCCTGTGCCGCCGACACCACCTTCGCCGCCGTCTCCGCCTGCGCCACCGGCCCCTCCTGCGCCGCCGGAACCGCCCGCTCCGCCAGTTCCGCCTGCGCCACCGCCAACCGATCCAACAGCGCCATCCGGTCCCACCGAGCCCCCCGCGCCGCCACCACCCACGGGGCCAACCACGCCAACGTCGCCGCCGCCGGACGCGCCGTCTTCACCTGCCACAACAACGCCGCTTTACCGCATCGAAGTCCCGCTCTACGCGGCGATCCCATCGATCACGCGCGAGCTTGTCATCGATCAGATCGGCACTTTTCACGATCGGCACGGCGACCAGTCGCAACTCGACGAAACCGGCACGCTGCCCGCAACCTGGGCTCGCGTCTGGGGCAATCATGCACGCGTTGGCAGCGACACCGGCGTCGATCCGCATTTCAGCGGTTTTACGGGCGGCACGCAGATTGGCCAGGACATCTACGCCAATACAACGCCGTCAGGAAATCGAAATCATTATGGTTTGCTGCTGGGCGCTGCGCGCGCTTCGGGCGATATCAGCGGTTTCGCGCTTGGCATGCCGTCGGTTCAGGCAGGCAGTGTGGACGTGGATTCGGCGAGTGTGGGCGCGTACTGGACGCACATCGGCCCGAGCGGCTGGTACACGGACACCATCGTCGCGGGCAGCGCATTGACGATCAAGCCATCGTCCAACGATGGCATCAGCGTGACCACGCACGGCCATTCGATAGCCGGATCAGTGGAAGGAGGATTGCCGCTGGCGTTGCTGGCTGGCTTGAGCATTGAACCGCAGGCGCAGGTGATCTGGCAGCGCGTGTCCATTAACGACCTGAACGACGGCGTCTCGTCCGTCACCTTCGATAACCCCAGTTCGCTAGCCGCACGCCTGGGGCTACGCGTGGCAGGGCGCTGGCAAGTGGGCGGCGCGACCTGGCAGCCGTATGCGCGTGTGAATCTGTGGCGTTACTTCGACACATCGAGCCACGTGGGTTTCGGCGATTCCACCACGATTCCGGCACCGTCATCGGCGACGCTGGTCGATTTCCAAACCGGCGTGGCCATCAACATCGGCGTTCGCGGCAGCCTGTTTGCAAACGTCCATTACGCGATGAACGTCGGCGGAGCCACGCGCGCGGTCATAGGCGGCGACGCGGGCGTGCGCTGGCGCTGGTGAGCATGTCGGCACGCACGGCGGCGGGCATGCGCCGCCGCGTTATTGCAGATTTCCCCAACGCGCCACGGCCGGTTCCGCCGATGCCCATTTCCATCCGCCGCTGTTGTCGTTGCCCTTGCATGCTTGCGCGAGGAACCAGTCCTGATGTGCATCGGGCTTGTCACCATCGGCAACCGAGAAAGCGAACTCGCGGCATGTCGCAAGCGCGCTGCTGAACTCGCGCAGCACGCGCACATTGCCATGGCCGTTTTCCACCGGCAGCGTGTGCTTCACCTTCCACGCTTTTTCATCGCCGATGGGAAGGTCGCCCGCGGTCGTCGCAATGGCGATCTGCTGATCGCTGTGCAGGCGCTTCATGAGACGCGCGACGGCTTCGTCGGTGGCGGCCTGGACCGCGATGCCCACGCCGAAGCCAATCGCCGGATTGCTCGTCACCACGCCAGTCGATACACCCGCCGCCGCGCCCGCCGCCGCACCAATCGATGCACATCCGCTCACGAATACGCAGCTCGCAGCAACGCCTGCCGCGAGCATCAAGCTCAGGCCGGGCCTCATTGCAGCGCGCCCCAACGCGGCGTGGCGGGTTCTGCCGACGCCCACTTCCACGTCTGTCCATCGCGGCAGATCGAAGCTACGTAGAAGCCGCTATCGGCAGGCTTGTCCTTGGTGGCGTCGGTGTCCACCGAAAAGACGATTTCCTTGCAGTCGAGCGTGCCCGTGCTGATGGTGCGGCTAACCGTCACGCGGCCTTTCTCATCCGGCTCGATAGGCACGGTATGCACCGCCGCCCATGTCGCTACGGCGCCCACGGCGAGAGGACCGGCTGCGCCCGCGATCCGGTCCTGCGTATAGGTGTGCATCACGCGCTCGCTGTACTGAACGCCTGCTTTGGCAGCAGCAACAGCGCCCAGGCCGATACCTGTCGCAACAGCCGCATTGCGCGTCACGCTGCCCGCGACCGCTGCGCCGGCAATACCGGCGCCTGCCACGGCGCCTTCGCTATATAGGGAACTGCAACCTGAAAGGGTGGAACACGCGATCGCTCCGACTAGAAGCGTTGCCAGTGCCGCGGCGTGAGCTGGACGCCGGTGAATCGTTTTCTGCATGGTGCTATTCCTTCCTCGCCTTTCCTTATTCTTTCGATGACGGCAACCGCTTTGCTCGTGCGAACACTGAGCGGGCAACACTTAAGCAATCGGAGCGCCCGCGCATTTTGAATGACATAGCGAAGCGCCGGGCATAGAAATTTGCAAGAAATTGCAAATGCGGGGAACGTGGTGCGAAAAATGAAAAACTGGCGTGACAGTTGGCTGAACGCAATCGATGAACTGACGAACGATTCATCGATTGCACATTGACTTGCACTCAGCTTTCGGCAGTCTCGGAACCGGAAGCTGAAGGCTCTCCTTCGCCACCCTCGTTTTCATAAGTGCCGAGCCGGTTGTAAAGCGTCTTCAGGCTCACGCCGAGCGCTTTTGCAGCGCGGCGTTTGTCGCCGCCGCAATGCTTGAGCGTACCCAGGATGATCTGCTTCTGCGCATCGGCGAGAGGCGTGCCGACCCAGACGTTCATGGCATCGCCCTGCGTGACGGGCTTCTTCACCCGTGACGCCAGATGCGGATGCGCAATCTCAACGGTCTTTTCGGCAAGAATGAACGCACGATAGATCGTGTTCTTCAGTTCGCGCACGTTGCCAGGCCATGAATACGTCCGCAACATCTCGATCGCGCGCTTGCTGAACGACTTGTTGGTCCCCTCTTGCGCGTTCATCTCGGAGAGGAAATGCTGCGCGAGAAATTCGCGGTCGCTGTCGCGTTCGCGCAGTGGCGGCGCGCGCAACGGAAACACAGCCAGCCGATACATCAAGTCCTCGCGCAAGCCATTCTCCTTGACCGCCACAATAGGATCGCGATTGGTCGCGGCGATGACCCGGACATCGGAGTGAATCAGCTCATTGCCGCCAACTCGAAAGAACGTTCCGGTTTCAAGCGCGCGCAACAGCTTGACCTGACGCACGGGCGACATCTCGGTGACTTCGTCCAGAAACAGCGTTCCACCATTGGCATGTTCGAAATAACCAAGGCGTCCCTGAACAGCGCCGGTAAAGCTGCCTTTCTCATGTCCGAAAAGTTCGGGTTCAATGAGGTTATCGGGGATTGCACCGCAATTGACCGCCACGAATGGCGCGTCGCGTCGCGCGCTTTGATCGTGAATGGTACGGGCAATCAACTCCTTGCCGGTTCCCGATTCACCAATGATCAACGCGGTGGCGTCTGTTGCCGCCACGCGTTCTATCTGCGAGTAAAGCTCCATCATGACGGGCGATGAACCGTACAGAAGTCCGTATGACTTCAATCCGGCAATCTCTCCCGCGTTACGTTTCTTCTGCAATGGCGTATCGCCGGAGGCGACGGCCGGCGAGTCCAGATCGGTTGACGCCATGAGTCTTGTGTCCTGCAAAGTTGTTCGGGCGACGGGGGTTGGCCGCTGGCCCCAAGACAGGGATGAAGCGCAGCGGTGCACGCATTGCGCCGTGTCAGTGGCAGGCTAGGGTCCCACTGCCGCTCGAGTGGCGAAGCAATGTTGGAGGGCCGTTTCGATGATCGGCGCGAGCGTGCAACTTATCTCGTAAACCGTATTTAACCATCCGTAACGACTTAGCGGCAACGTGCTTTGCTCGGCTTGGGTAATCGGGGCTCAAATAAATCCGCAATCCATCATGTTGCGCTCACCCAGCGGAAAGCTTCACCGATCTCGCCCCTCCTTTACACACGGCCGGGCGTAATTGTTACGCGTACTCCGGACCCGACCGGGGTAGCCAACGGGTTGCGCGGCGCCAAGCGGCACGGCATGAATGACCAGATATTACGGCGCTTTGGGTCGTATGGCACGGAATCTGCGTCGCATGTGTTATCTGCAATCGAACGGCCGTGATACGGCAGACAGCCATGGAAGATTCTCTTCACTTCGACATTCATGTGCAACAGCGCACGCGCCCGGCACGTCGCGAACGTGCCTCGCAACGCGTCGATGAACGTCAGGAACTCCTCACGGCCGAGCCGATCAACGCCTATCACTGGGCCGCCGTGGCGTTCGTGACCGCGCTCATGTGCGTGGTGATGGCGTGGGCCGCGGGCACGCCAGCGCTTTCGCGCGCAGCGGGCGTGACAAGTTTCGTGTTCGCCTCGTTCGGCTGCGCGCTGGTGCTTGGCGGCATGCTGCGAACACTGCGTGAACGCCAAGGCGACACCGCGGCTGCAGCACTCGACCGGCACGCGTCATGAACCGTATGTCGCTGCCGGCCGATCAATCACAAGTCAATGGCAAGGGGTTTCACAACATGAGTCAAACGACAGTCCAGATTTCTTTGGGCAAGCAGAAGATCATCGAAGACATCAAGGTCTTGCTGAACGATTCCGAGGAACTGGTGCGCCTGAGCGCGTCGCTGCCGGCGGAAGGCGTGGATGCGTTGCGTGCGCGCTTGCGCGATCACGTCGATACCGCCCGCCACGCGCTCGAAGCGGCGCAGGCAGGCGCGCAGGACCGATACCGCGCGAGCCTCGACGGCACGGTCCGCTATACACGCGACAACCCGTGGCAGGCGCTTGGCATTGCTGCGGGCATTGGCTTCCTGGCTGGCATTCTCGTTTCCCGATAGACCCTGCAAACAGGCCACACATCGAGGCCGCACGAAGGCCTCGATCATCTGAAGATAAGGAGATGCACAATGGCACGACCGAAGATCGGCTTGTTCGGAGCGTTGTTCGCGGTTGGCAGCGTACTCGCATGGAAATGGGCGCAGGCGAGGCGCGACACAGCGACACGCGCCCCGCGCGACTTGAACCGATGGGAGGATGAAGGCGGCAAGATCGTTACGCCGGCATCTGCATCGGCGTCAGTTGACGCAAGGCCGGCCAGTGCGGCGAACAACGGCAACGGCGTAGTGGGCGGAACGCCCGACGCCTGGCATTTTCCGCATAGCTAAAGCGAACGAAGGCGAACGAAGGCCGATTGTCGTCTGCTTGCGCAGGCCAGAACATTGGCTCAAGACATGATCCAAACGCACGCTCCGGCGTGCGTTTCATCTTGATAAAGCCTTATAATCGAAGAACACACTGCAATAACTACGCTATATGGCAATAATTGCGTAATGCGGTGACATGTAGCCAGTCAATCGGGAAGTATTTCATCTTTCGGCGTACTTGAGTTCCATCGGTGCGCATTCGGCCTGGTGGGCGAGCCTTCATCGCGGTACGTTGATGCGTACGGGCAATGCAGGGTCCGCGCTCCCAGAGACCTCCACGGCGCGTTCAGCGTCGTGTGACCCTCAACGCTTTGGATAAATTCGAGACGCATGCCACATGTATTGATTGTCGATGACGATCCCAGTACCCGCGAGGCACTAGCCGCGATCATCGGCGAAGATGGACTGACGACTGCAACTGCTGGCGACCTGCGCGAAGCGCGGATCCAGCTCGTGCGCCAGACGCCTGACGTCGTCTTCACCGACCTTAAATTGCCCGATGGATCGGGCGTCGACCTGTTCGAGGACCTCGATCCGCGTTCGGGCGTGGAAATCATCGTCATTACCGGCCACGCGACCGTTGAGTCCGCCGTGAATGCGTTGAAGATGGGCGCGACGGATTATCTCGTCAAACCCATCAACATGCAGCGCGTGAAGGCGATCCTGAGCCGTCTGCCGCGTCCCGGCGACCTGAAGGCCGAGATTGGCACGCTGCGCGGCGAACTGCGCCGCATGGGCCGTTTCGGTTTGATGCTCGGCAATTCGCCCGCCATGCAAACCGTCTACGACCAGGTTGGCCGGGTCGCACCCACGGCGGCATCCGTGCTATTGATCGGCGAATCGGGAACCGGCAAGGAAGTCGCCGCGCAGACGCTGCATGAGCTGAGCTTGCGTCGCAAGCATTCGTTCATAGCCGTGAACTGCGGGGCGATATCGCCGAACCTGATCGAGTCGGAAATGTTTGGTCACGAGCGTGGATCGTTCACCGGCGCCGACCGGCAACACAAAGGTTATTTCGAACGCGCGAACGGCGGCACGCTGTTCCTCGATGAAATCACCGAGATGCCCATCGAACTGCAGGTGAAACTCCTGCGCGTGCTGGAAACGGGCATGTTCATGCGCGTGGGTACGACCAAGGAGCTCGAGACCGACGTGCGCCTGATCGCGGCCACGAACCGCGATCCCGAGCAGGCCGTGCTCGAAGGTAAGCTGCGCCTCGACTTGTATCACCGGCTCAACGTGTTTCCGATCAACCTTCCGCCGCTGCGGGATCGTGGTACGGATGTGGAACTGCTCGGACAGGCGTTCCTCGACGAACTCAATTCCCGCTACAACACCAAGAAGACGTTCCCGGCGGCCGTGCGCGACATGCTGGCTTCTTACCCGTGGCCGGGGAATGTGCGTGAGCTGAAGAACTACGTGCAGCGCGCCTACATCATGTCGGGCGCCGAGTCGGACAGTACCGCCACTGTGCCGTTGCAGATCTCGTTGTCGAAGCCATCGGCGGGAACGGCGGTGACCATTCCGTTCGGCACGTCGCTCGCCGAAGCGGACCGCCAACTGATCCTCGCAACGCTCGAACAGTGCGGCGGCGTGAAGACGCGGGCGGCGGAAATTCTCGGTATCAGCCTGAAGACGCTCTATAACCGCCTGGTCGAATATGGCGACGACGCAGCCAGCAAAGCGGCTGAAAGCGAAGCCAGCGAAGTAGGCGACGCAGGCGCCAACGGTCGCTAAACAGCGTTCGGGTCACAGGTTTTTGGCTACAACGCCCGTTCATTGGGATATCGAAAGATGTCCGCTTTGGACGGGCGTTTTTCGTTTGCACATGCAATATGAGCGCGGATAATGTTAATGGCTGATGTAGCCGCGTGGGATAAAGCGAAATGCAGGGCATGGCCCTTGCTGTGAGGAGATGTTTGGCTCGCGCGAGTTGCCGGAGATAAACGCGCGACGTGCGATGTGAGCCTAACAAGGAGTCCTTGGCCGGATTCGATTTTTCGGGTTCGTACGAGTGTCACCACCACAAGATCCAGGGAGCCCGCCATGACTGATCTCGCTTCGTCTTCGTCCCAAAGATTGTCTCGTGCTGAATTGCTCGGAGGCGTGTATGCACAGACGCCCCAGCCGCCGGATCCTCCGTTCACGCCCGAGCAGCCCCCGCCGTCACCGCAGGAGCCGCCCGACACCGTTCCCGATCCGACGCGCGAGCCACCGTCGCCGCCCAGTCAGCCGATCGGTGATCCGCCTCCGGCGCCAAACGAAACGCCGCACGTATCCGGCACGTTTCATTGATACGACGCTGCACCGGTTTTCTTGAAGAATTTTCCATCTCGCTGTAGGCATTACAACGTATCAGGCAATAGTGACCGTATAATCCAGTTTGTTTCGGTCATTATTGCTTTTTCACACAGCGATCTGCCGCCGATCCACTTCTCCGACGGCCTTCTTCCTGGAGGCATCCATGAGGCATCCCGCACTGCGCCGTTCCGCGCGCCATACGTCGCGTCGTGAGGCGCGCGCCGAGTCCGTCAAGTCTTCGGTCCCGCCGGACATCGCGGCAATCGATTCGACGCAGACCGCTCCGGCAACCAGCAACGATGAACCATCGCATGACCCCGCAGGGCAGAACCGTCCCGTGCCTGGCGTACCGCCGGACGGCGACCACAATCAAGGTGGAGTGCGCAAGGAAGGCATCGACTACCAGCGGGACCTGGGCTCGGAGCAAGACGCCTGACTTGAAGAATCGGCCCGGGCAATCCGCGCCGATAACCACCAAAATTTTCTGCGCCGTGACCAGGTGTCGGATGTTTTTGTTCGTCTGTCACATTTATACACAACTTTTGTTTTATAGATTGTAAAAAACGGCACGTCTCTTGCATTGCTATTCCGGTCAATTCGAACGAGCAACGACAACTGATGAGGTGAAGCAGTAATGAGCAGATTGATCGTGGTATCGAATCGCGTCGCACCGATCCAGGAGGGCAAGCCCGCAGCCGGCGGCCTGGCAATCGGCGTTCTGGACGCGCTAAAGGAGACAGGCGGCGTGTGGTTCGGCTGGAGCGGCGAGATTGTCGGCGAGGCGTCGGCTCCCGTGGTAGAGAAGCGCGGCAACGTCACGTATGCGACCGTCGGGCTGACGCGGCGCGATTATGACCAGTACTACCGCGGCTTTTCAAACGCGACGCTGTGGCCGACCTTTCACTATCGCAATGACTTGTCGCGGTTTGATCGCGAGGAATATGCCGGGTACGCGCGCGTCAACGCGAGTCTTGCAAGGCAACTGAAGCCGTTGCTCGAGCCCGATGACATCATCTGGGTTCACGACTATCACCTGCTGCCGTTCGCACAAGAGTGCCGCGCCGCCGGCATCAAGAATCCGATCGGTTTTTTCCTTCACATCCCGTTTCCCGTTCCCGAAGTCCTGCGCACCGTGCCGCCTCACGAAGAACTGATCAAGGCAATGTGCAGCTATGACATAGTCGGATTCCAGACCGAGGCGGACAAACAGTCGTTCGTGGATTACATCGAGCGGGGACACCTCGGGCATCTCAGCGAAGACGGGATGTTGCAGGCGCATGGACACATGCTGAAGGTTGGCGCCTATCCGATCGGTATCTATCCTGACGCCATTGCGAAGGTTGCAGAGCAGTTCTCGAATCGCAAGCCGGTGAAGAGCCTGCGCGACAGCTTGCGCGGCCGCAAGCTGATCATGAGCGTGGACCGCCTCGATTATTCAAAAGGCCTTGCCGAGCGCTTCCAGGCGTTCGAACGCTTGCTGCTTCATGCGCCGGGATGGCATGGCCGGGTGTCGATGGTGCAGATCGCGCCGCCTACGCGCTCCGATGTCCAGACCTATCAGCGCATCCGGCAAAACCTGGAAGGCGAAGCCGGGCGAATCAATGGCCGCTTCGCGCAGCTCGACTGGACGCCGATCCAGTACCTGAATCGCAAGTACGATCGAAATTTGCTGATGGCGTTGTTCCGGTTGTCGCAAGTGGGTTATGTCACGCCACTGCGCGACGGCATGAACCTCGTCGCGAAGGAATATGTGGCGTCACAGGATCCTGCCGATCCGGGCGCGCTCGTGTTGTCGCAATTTGCCGGTGCAGCCGATCAGTTGCCGGGCGCGCTGGTGGTCAATCCGTTCGACCTGTCCCAGATGTCCGAGGCGCTGGAACGTGCGTTGTCGATGCCGCTGGCCGAGCGCCAGGCGCGTCACACCGACATGATGGCGCCGTTGCGCGAGAACAATCTTTCCGTTTGGCGCGATTCCTTCCTGCGCGATCTGCGCAGCGTGGCCGCTGCGGCGTCGGTGACGAAAAAAGCGGTACGGCAGGTTTCGGAAGCGAAGCGTCCGGCGCGTGCATCGAGCTGAAATACGTTTGCGTGTTCCCTGTGTAGCGAGGCCCCGCACGTGGTTATGCCGTGCGGGGTTTTTATTTGCGCGGGCAGCGCTTCGCGGAACGGGTTTTGCGTTGATGAGTACACGCAAATCAGGAGGTCATCATGAGTGGAAGCACATTGGATCCGGACGAAGAGGGCGGTGTCGAGGTTGGCAAGGGGCATGGAACCGGCGCACTCGGGCCGAGCGATTCGTCGGACAGCGGCTCGGACGTGCAGGGCGAAAAGCGCTATCCGGGCGACATTGAGGACGAACTCGATCAGCACGCGCTCGGCCAGTCCGCCGCGGAACTGAACAGCGACACCGACCGCTACGGAACGGGCGAGACGGCATCCGCGGATGGCGATAACAACCTCGAACCCGACTCGGATATCCTGCCGGACGAAGTAGAAGACGAAACCCGCGCAATCGATGACGAGACGGCCGACCCGGCCAACGATGAGAACGAGGAACAGCCGTAAAATCTCGCGGTTTCATGCAAAAACGGCGCGCCCTTCGAGGCGCGCCGTTTTATTTTGCGCGTAAAAATCAGCGATGCTAAGCAAAGGCGGCCCGACCCGCTCCCGCCGATGAATCCGCGAATCCGCGCTACCATCGCGGGGAAAGGACACACGGACATTTTGCGGGAGCGCTATTTCTTGACCACGGCAACATCGAAACCCAAAGGCCAAAGACTTAAATTGTTCTGGTCCTGGATCCAGGAGCCGGTCGTCCAGTGGTCGCAGGATCATTGCGTCATGTTCTCGGCCGCCATCGCTTTCTTTGCGGCGTTTTCAATCGCGCCCACGCTCGTGATCATCATCGCGGTCGCAAGTATCTTTTTTGGCGCCGACGCAGTGCAAGGGCGATTGTTCGGCGAGATTGCGGGCGTGGTGGGAACGGATGCGGCGCATGCCTTGGAAGCGATCGTGGCAAATGCATGGCACGCCGACATTGCAGCGCGCACCGCGATTCTTTCCGGCGTCGGCGTGCTGGTCGGTGCGTCAGCGACGTTTTCGTCGCTTCATACGGCGCTCAACGTAATCTGGCCCGCGCCGATTTCCAGCACGCGCGACAGCATCCTCGCCATCCTGCGCGTGCGGGCGATCTCGTTCGCGTTCGTGATCGGCGCGGGTCTGCTGATTGTCGCATTGCTCGTGCTCGATGCCGTCGTGGTGCTGGTCGGCCAATGGGTGCTCGGCACGAACGGTCCATCGTTCCTGATCGCGGCGCTTGCACAACGCGCAATCTCGCTCTTCATGATGATGCTGGCGTTCGCGGTGCTGCTCAAGTTCCTGCCGAGTTCGCGCATGAAATGGCGCGACGCGGCGCTGGGTGCATCGGCGGCTGCGTTGCTGTTTGAATGCGGCAAACGGCTGTTCGCGTTTTACCTGCAGCATGCAGGCATGACGAATACTTTCGGTGCAGCGGGATCGCTCGCGATCATCCTGATGTGGTTGTATTACTCGGCGGCGGTGTTCTTGCTGGGCGCGGAAGTCGCGGCGACAGCGGGTCGCAGACGCACGCAATATATGTCCGGCTGGCGATAAAAAAGCGCCCTTGAATCCACTTCAAGGGCGCTTTTTGCCACCGTGCCTTCATTCAAGCGCGACGCAATTCCGCCGGCGGTACCTTCATGAGGTGACGATATTTTGCTACCGTCCGGCGCGCGACAATCACGCCCTGGTCCGCGAGCATCTTGGCGAGGCTGACATCCGAAAGCGGCTCGCTGCTGCTTTCTTTCGCGATCATTTCCTTGAGCAACGCACGAACAGCTGCCGCCGAACACGTGCCGCCGCTTTCCGTGCTCAACTCGCGCGGGAAGAAGTGCTTGAATTCAAAAATGCCGCGCGGCGTCGACATATATTTGTTGCCCGTCGCGCGCGAGATGGTCGATTCGTGGAGTTCGAGTTCGTCGGCCACGTCGCGCAGGACCAGCGGCTTGAGCGCGATTTCGCCATAGTCGAAAAACGCTTTCTGATGCGACACAATGCATTCCGCCACGCGCTGAATGGTCGTGAAGCGCTGCTGCGCGTTACGGATCAGCCAGCGTGCTTCCTGCAATTGCTGGGCAAGCGGCGAACGGCTTGCGCCAGCGGATTGCGCGAACAGTTCCGCGTACATGCGATGAATGCGCGCGCGCGGCAGCACCGCGGGGTTGATCGTCACGACCCAGTTCTTCTTGACCTGACGCACGATCACGTCGGGCACGACGTAATTGTCTTCTGCGGCGCCATAGTTCGAACCCGGTTTCGGATCGAGTTTGCGCACGAGCGCGCAGGCAATGCGCAACTCGTCGGCGCTGCAGCCAATCTTCTTCTGCAATTCGGCCTGCTCGCGGCGCGCGAGCCTTTCCAGATGATGCGTCACGATTTCGAGCGCCACGGCCCGTCCGGGCGTTTCCGGTTCCAGCGCCTCCAGTTGCAGGCGCAGGCATTCGGACAATGTGCGCGCGCCAACACCCGGCTTGTCGAGCGATTGCACAAGCTTCAGCGCAATATTCAGTTCGTCTTCGGACAGCGCGGGTTCTATGTCGACCAGTTCCGACAACTCCTGCAGGTCCTGACGCAAATAACCGTCGTCATCGAGCGCTTCAATGATGAGTTGCGCCACGGCGCGGTCACGATCGTTGATCGGATAAAGGCGCAGCGTGTCGTGAAGCGTTTCATGCAAGGACGGTTCGATGCGAACCCAGTCCGCAGGATCGGAGCCTTCACCATCGCCGTTGTTTCGTGTCGATGTGCGGCCGAACGGATCGGACGAGAACTCGCTCATGGAGTCTTCGTGCGACTGCGAATCGCTGCTGTCGGAACCGTCTGCGCTGCCTTCTGAGGCCATGGGTGCATCGACCGGCGCTGTGGCTTCGCCGAGCGTCGGCGTGTCGCCTATGGAACTGCCGTTGTCGGTGGACAGGGCGTTGTCTTCTGCTTGCGTCTCGTCGTACTCGAGGAAGGGATTCGTATCGAGCGCGTTGCGCAATTCCTGCTGAAACTCGAGCGACGAAAGCTGCAGTAGACGAACCGACTGCTGAAGGCGCGGCGTGAGCGCGAGGCTTTGCTTGGTACGTAGTTCGAGGGAAGGCGGCATTGCGTATTGTTCCTCAGTATTGGGTCTTTCGTGCGACCTCTAAAAGCAACACTCGTGCCATGCGATCGATGATTGTTGTGCAGCGTGCGTGAACACACGATTCAATGCAGATTTCCGGGAGTGGCATCTGGCTGCATGCCGTTAATGCGAGCCGGTTTCGCGCACTTTTTACACGCGTATCGGCAAAGCGCGGCGGTCCTGAAGTTTGGGACTGTGCAGCGTGGGGACAGAAAACATCACATGTAAAAACAGGCGCCATGCTTTGCCACATATGGCCCTGGCAATTCGTGCGCGGCGTGTCCACGAGTTACCGGACGCGTCCGGCATGATACTTGCGGTAGGGAGAGCGACCAGGATGTTTGACACTCCCGGTATGAATACGAGCAGGTTAGTGCAGCAACAAAGCTGCGGCCGTACGAGGCGGCCTGCGATTCAGCCAGGACAGCGGACTCCGCAGTCCTGTTAATTCGATAAAAAGGAGAATTTCTATGAAGTCGACCCAATTCCTGAAGGCAGCTGGCGGTATTGCTTGTGTGGTCTTCGCGCTGAACGTCAACGCGCAGACTGCTACGCACACAACAGGCGCTTCCACGTCGATCGGCACCAAGGTCGATGACTCTGCAATCACGACGAAGGTCAAGGCTGAGTTGCTGGGCGCGAAGAATGTCAAGTCCACGCACATCCACGTTAAGACGCGTGCCGGAATTGTTTCGCTGACGGGCACGGTGCCGACGGCCGACGACAAGACCGGTGCTGAAGATGTGGTGGCAAAGGTTGATGGCGTCGAGTCGGTCAAGAATCACCTGAAGGTTGTGCAGTAAGCATTAAAGAGAAGATGATGCGGACGCGCTGAGAGGTCGTCCGCACTTTTACTCTGACCGTTGATGATATGACGGCGGACATAATTGATCAGAACTACGAATAACATGACTGGATTCCGGAGCGTCTGGTTTTATCGCGGATGCCCGGCTCACAAGGAACTGGAGATGACCATGAAAAATACGAAGAAATTTGCTTTGCTTGGTGCAGTGGCTTTTGCTTTGGCGGCCCCGGCGATGGCGCAGTCGGGCGGAGGAGCAGCGGGCGGTGGTGGTGGCAATTCAGGCGGACCGAGTGATGCAGACAGCGCGATGGCAGCGTCGGGCACAATGAGCATGCATAAGAAGGGCATGGGCGGCACGACCCTGCATCAGCAAGACAAGAAGTCGCATCTGCACGGCGCTTCTGCAGCAGCAGCGGCGTCAGCGATGGGCACAAACGACAAAGGTGCGCCGCATTGATGTAGGCGCAGCCCTATCAAGAGTCTTGAAAGAAAAGCCGCGCTCGGCCACGAGCGCGGCTTTTTAGTTTTTCGAGCTTCGATCTTCGCCCGCTGGAATGGATGGCGGAGCCGGACGCCTCACAAGCTTTCCTTTCGTGCCACTCCAATTAAAAAAGCCGCCGCGCTGTCACAGCGCGGCGGCTTTTTTCATGCACTACAGCCCTGGCCTAAATCAGGACTTGGCGGCCGCTGCGTATTGGTCGCGAAGATCGCGGATGCGATCGTGGTTCTGGATCACGCCTTGGTACTGACGTTCGACGACTGCGCGCACATCGGCGGGCAGTTCCTTGTCCAGTGCTTCGCGATAATTCTTCTTCGCGACGTCTTCACCGCGCTCGCATTCCTCAAGGATTGCATGATCGGTACGATGGCTGACCGCCGCCTTCACGTCCACCCATCCACGGTGCAACGCACCGCCCACGCTTCCGCCAGTTTCCGGCTTGCCGCCCAGTCCCTGAACCACGTTTTGAAGTTCGCTTGCGCCGCGAGCACAGTCGTCCGCGCGGCCCGTGAACAATTGCTGAAGCGACGCATCCTTCGTATCGGCTGCAGCCTTCCTGAAGCCCTTTTCGCCGTCCTTCGACGTTTCAATCAGATCGTTGAGTACCGAGACGATGTTCGTGCTCATGTGGAACCTCCTGTGAGTTATCGAAGATGGCCCGCGGCCGGGTCTTGCGGAAGATATTCCGCAAAATCCTATCGGACCGTGGTCGCAAGTACAGTCGCAACGGGCGTGCCTGAATGACCTTGTGACACATAAAAAAAAGGACCGCTGGCGGTTGATGCACGCACGGCGGTCACGAACAACTTCAGCGTGTTTCTCAGGGCCGCGGTTCAGCGAATTCCTTGACCGGCTCCGGTGGCTTGACCGGATCGAAATCGGCCCAGCGTCCGTTTCTCCACTGTCCCGAGGCACGTTCTACTTCCATGCCGCCGGCGTCCCGGAGAATCGATGCGGCTTCCGTCTGCTGCTCCGGGGCGCAATGCACCGCCACGAGAACGCCGGATTGGCGCGCATCGATTGCATTCGCGGAGCCGTGGTTGTCGGCGCTGGTTGCATCCTGCGGGGCGCGCTTGCCGGACTTCGATTGCGCCATGGCGCCCGCCAGCGACCCGACGTACGCGCCCACGCCCGCTGCGACAACTGCGGCAAGCCACGGCGCCTTGAACACGAGGAAAACGGCTGCACCGACGATTGCACCGAGCACGGCGCCGATTGTCACGCCTTTACCCGCGCCTTTCGATGAATCTTTGGCGCCGGCATTGGCACTGTGGTCGCCGCCGGTATTGAGGCGCGAGTGCTGGCCGCTCGGCGCAACGTAGAACAGCGTGACGTCCTCCTCCACAAACCCGCGTGCGAATAGGCGCTGTGCCGCGGCCTCGGCTTTTGGAAATGTTTGAAATCGTCCAGCGATGATCAGCGACATGAGGATCTCCCGGAAAACGTTGAATCGAGTCAATCGAGCGCGCGCTCAAGCCGTCATTCCGGCTCCATGCCCGCGACACGGAACAAGCCACTGCGCAGCACGACACTTTCCCCGCCATTGCGATCGAGCGCTTCCGTACACACTGAGAGAATCCGCGCGCGCCCCTGTGTGAATGCGTTCCTTAGATCGTCTTCGCGCGCTGACGCCGCGCCAAAATGATCTTCGAGCGCTTCGGCGGAAATGGAGCAGACAACAGGCTCCGCGTCGACCAGGGCGGTGAAGTGAAGCGCGAAATCGTCGCCGTCGTAGACGGGTTGATCGTCGGAAAACTGGATTTGCATGGTCGAATCCTCGTGGGCCAGCCGGTGTTGCGGATCGTGTGGAACAGCCCTGTCCTGAACGGCGGTCATGATGAGATACCCTTAGCCTGGCGATGTGCCGCGCTCGAGAAGATCGGACGCGAGCCGAACTCGCGAACGCTCAGGCCGCCTTCGGCCGCTCGTTCAGCGCCTCGATGATGGCTTTGTTGAACGCGGGAATGTCGTCGGGCTTGCGGCTCGTGATGAGATTGCCATCGCGATGCACTTCCTCGTCAACCCACGTTCCGCCCGCGTTCCGGATGTCGTCCTGCAGCGTGGGCCAGCTTGTCATCGTCCGTCCTGAAACAATGCCCGATGAGATCGGCAACCAGCCGCCGTGGCAAATCACGGCGATGGGCTTGCCATCCGAGTTGAATTGCTTGACGATGCCTTGCGCCTTTGTATCGATGCGGATCGCGTCGCCATTCACCACGCCGCCCGGGAGCACGAGCGCGTCGTAATCGGCGGCATTGATCTTGTCGAGCGTGATGTCTACGTTGGCTTTGTCGCCTAAGTCGGTGTGAACGAAGCCCTGGATCTGCCCCGGCTTTTGCGACACCACATCGACTTTCGCGCCGGCCGCCTTGAGCGCCTTCTGCGGCTCGACGAGTTCGGCTTGTTCGAAGCCATCGACGGCAAGGATCGCGACCTTGTAACCGTTCAGGGAAGCGGTCATGTGTAAGCTCCTTTGATGCATTGAAGGACTGGTTCTGGCGTCCAGAACCGCATTCGATCAACGCAGCAAAGGGTGTGCCTAAAGGCTTGAGCGGCTTGGGCGGCGAGCGTGGTTCAGGCGGCGGCCGAAGTCTTGTTGTGGGACATGCGCAACAGGCTGACGCCTGCAGCGGCTGCTGCAAAACAGGCTGCAACGATCAGCGTGATCGTGGGCCCGTGCAGCGGCGCGACACCAAAGATCAACGCGACGAGCGCCGCGCCCAGTGTTTGTCCGGAAAGCCGCGCGGTGCCGAGCATGCCGCTCGCGCCGCCGCTGCGGTTGCGTGGCGCCGACGACAGCATCTGCCGGTTGTTCGGCGACTGGAAGAGCCCGAAGCCGAGGCCGCAAAGCGCCATGCGCCACGCTATGTCGAAGGGAGCCGGATGCGCGCCCGTGGTCGCGAGCAGCAGCAGGCCGGCGCTCAGCAAGGCCAGCCCGATCCCGCCAAGCACTCCGGCCGAATACCGGTCCGAGAGCATGCCGGCGAGCGGCGCTATGAAGACGATCACCAGAGGCCAGGGCGTCATCAGGAAGCCTGTCTGGACCTGCGTCATGCCGAGCGTGTTCTGCAGCAGGAAAGGCAGCGAGACAAAAGTCAGCATTTGCGCGGTGAATGAACAAAACGATGTCGCGACCGACAGCGCGAAAGTCGGAATGCGCAGCAAGTCCACCGGCAGCAGCGGCGCCGTTTGCGTCAGTTGCCGACGCACGAAGAAGTAGCCGATAACGCCCGCCACCACAAATTCAGCAATCACGAATGGACGATGCTCGCCGTGGCCAAGCCCGTCGACGGCGGTGATCGCGAGGCCGAACACCACGGCGTTCATCAACGCGCTGATGTAGTCGTAAGGCCGGCGATGGCCCGGCATGTGCGGCAGCGCTTTCCAGCCCACGGCGAGCGCCGCGATGCCGATGGGCACATTGATCGCGAAGAGCCAGGGCCACGGCGCGATGGCGAGCACGCCGGACGCAACCGTCGGTCCGATCACGGACGAGACGGCCACGACCGATGCGTTGATGCTGACGCCGCGGCCAAGGTGTTCGGGCGGATAGATCATGCGCACGAGCGCGGTGTTGACGCTCATGATTCCCGCCGCGCCGAACCCCTGGATCACGCGTGTGATTGCAAGCGACGTCAGCGACCCCGACAGTGCGCATCCAAACGATGCCAGCGTGAACAGCGCCAGCCCCGCCATGTACACGCGCGGATAGCCAATCCGGTCGCCCAGCGAAGCAAGCGGCAATAACGAAACCGTGATGGCAAGCTGATAGGCGTTGACGACCCAGATGGAGTCGGCAGGACTGGCGTTCAGGTTGCGTGCGATAGTCGGAAGCGCGACGTTCGCGATAGCGCCATCGAGCACTGCGAGCGTGATGCCAAGCGCAACGACCAGGATGGCCCAATAGCGCTGAGGATACGGAAGGCCTTGTTCTGCGTCCATCGATAGGGAAGAGAAGGAGAGCCGCGAAGTGTAAGGCGTGCGCCTTTCAGTCAGTTTACTTCGAGCGGCAGCAACGCCGCGGCCGCTGGGTCCTTTCGCACCCGAGCGGCTGCCAGCGATGCGCCGGGAATCCGAACTTATTTCAGTTCGTAGAGCCCGGTGTACGTTGCGGAATCGATTTCGTTGAGATGGATCATGAAGCGCGCGACTGCGTTTGTCGTGGCGGAATCCACGGGCAAATGGGCGGCCTTCAGCGCATGGATCCGGAAGATGTATCTGTGCGCTTTGTCGCCGCGCGGAGGCGCCGTGCCGCCAAAGCCAACCGTCCCATAGTCGTTGCGCAGTTGCAGCGCGCCGGCCGGCAGCAGGCTGCCATCCGCCTTCCCCGCGTTCTGCGGGAGCGAGTGCGTCCCGGCCGGAATATTAGCGACCACCCAATGCCAGAAGCCGCTGCCCGTGGGTGCATCGGGGTCATAGACGGTCAGCGCAAGGCTCTCCGCTTCGGGCGGCACGCCTTCCCACTGCAGTGCGGGCGAGAGGTTTTCACCGTCGACGCCGAATGCCTGCTGATCGAATTCATGTGTCTTCGACAGATAGCCGTTTGCTGCGAATTCATCGGACCAGATACGAAAATCAGCCATGGGACATCGCCTCCTTTGACGGTTGAGTATTTGAACGCCGGGTGCAGCAAACATGCCTGACAAGCGCAAGTGGCAGACCCGGGCGCGGGACTTTTGGCTTTCGGCATATTTTTGAGACGTGTGCGCATAAAATACTAATACCTGAAACGCTTCACGCACGTTTTTGAAAGGATGGACATGCCGAATAGCTTGGGGCGCGCATTGCACAGCGTGACGCCGGCGCCGAATCCGGCCGCCGACGACGCCGATATGTTCGAACTCGCGCCCGTCTCGTTATGGCTCGAAGATTTCAGCGCAGTGCGCGAAGTGTTCGAAGGCTGGCGCGCGAACGGCGTTGCTGATCTGCGTACATTCCTGCGCGCCGATACCTCGCGCATTGCCGAGTGTTCGTCGCGCATCCGCGTGATCAAGGTCAATCAGCGCACGCTCACGCTGTTCGGTGCAAGGGATTTCGACCATCTGGTGGACAGTCTCGGCGCGGTTTTCCGCGACGACATGCTGCTCACTCACGCAGATGAACTGGAGCAGCTCTGGTCGGGAAAGACGCAGTTCCTGAGCAAGACCGTGAACTACGCGCTCGATGGAAAACGCCTCGACGTCCTGCTCAAGGCGGTCATTCTGCCGGGCCATGAAGCGACCTGGGACCGTGTGCTCGTGACAGTCGAGGACATCACGGAACTCGAAAATATACGGCGCAAGGCGGCGCTCAGCGAACTCTACGCGCGCGGCCTGTTCGAGCATTCGCCGGTTTCGCTGTGGGTGGAAAATTTCAGCACGGTGAAGTCGCTGCTGGACGATATCCGCGATCGGGGTATCGTCGATTTCCGCACGTTCACGAACGTGCATCCGGAATTCGTCGAGCGCTGCATGCAGGAAATCCACGTGCTCGACGTGAACCAGCACACGCTCACCATGTTCGGCGCCACGGACAAAGCCATGCTGCTCAGCCGCCTCGGCGAAGTTTTTCGCGACGAGATGGTGGGACATTTCCAGGAACAGCTCATCGATCTTTGGGAGAACCGCCTCTTTCACCAACGCGAAGTGATCAACTATTCGCTCGAAGGCCATCAACTGAACGTGCATCTGCAGTTTTCGGTCTTCCCCGGACATGAAGCCGAGTGGGATCTCGTGCTGGTTGCGTTGACCGACATCACCGCGCGCAAGAAAGCGGAGGCGTACCTGGAATTCCTCGGCAAACACGACGCGCTGACGAAGCTGAAGAACCGCTCGTTTTATATCGATGAAATGAACCGGCTCGAGCGCAAGGGTCCGTTCCCGGTGACGGCCGTGGCCGTGGACGTGAATGGCCTCAAGGCCGTCAACGACCAGCTAGGACACGCCGCCGGCGACGCGTTGCTGCGGCGCGCGGGCGAAGTGTTGGGCAAGGCCGTGGAGAAGCCAAGCCACGCCGCGCGCATTGGCGGCGACGAGTTCGTGCTGCTTTTGCCAGGCGTGGACGAACGCGGCGGCGCGGCGGTGATCGACAGCATCCGGCAACTGGTGGAGGTCAACAACCAGTTCTATTCAGGCATGCCGTTGAGTTTTGCCATGGGCGCGGCCACCGCGCAGGACGGCGAGCGCCTCGAAGCCATGATGCAGCGCGCCGACGCCGCCATGTACCTCGAAAAGCGCGCGCATTACGGCACGCCTGACGAAACGCCGAGCGCGTAGCGGGTTACTGACCCGCCGTCGATTCATCGATACCGCGCGAGAGCGCCGGGCACGCCTCGCCGATCTTCTGCGCATACTCTTGCGGGTTGCTTGTCTTGAGCGCGGCGAACCGGTCGACGGTCGATTGCGCTTCCTTGTAGCCGAGGTTCCATTCGCCGTCGAAATCGGGCGCATCGGTGAAGTTCTTGCGCGCCACGGCCTTGAAGCGCGCTATTTTCGCTGCATCGATGTGGCAGATATCCGCCGCGCCTCGGGCAATGTTCGCGCTCGTGCGCACGCCTTCGGCCGCGACGCTTTGTGGTGACGGCTGCTGCACGGCGGGATGTCCCGGCGGCAGCATCTGGGCAGGGGAAGGCTGCGCGGATTGATTTTGCGCATGGGCGCTCATTGACGGCGGCAAGGTCAGGGCGCAAGTCATAACGCATGCAATCAGCGCGGAATTCACGCGCGGCGCGGCGTGCTTGAGAGTCATGCAAATCCTTTTATGGGGGCGCAAATCGAAGCTTGAACGTGGGTGCGCAAGTATAGCCAAAGTGCCCAGGGCGCTATTTGCGAGCTTGGCCGGGCAGTCGGAAAACCTATGAAACAAGCGTTATGCCGCTGGTTCGAATTCGTGTTCGACGGTGCGGTACGCGGCTTTTCCGATTACCCGGTTTTCATCGCGTGACCTATGCTTGATACATGGCTGTCGACCGAAGCGGAGGGCGCCATGAACGGACTTGAACATATTCTCGTTGGCCTGGCGTTGCTGGCCGCATTGGCGATTGGCTTGCTTGCGCACGACTGGCGCGACGAATTTCGCGAGCGGATGATGGGCCGCTCGGTCCACGATTCCCTGCATGACTGGTGGATGCGCCATCGCCACTGACACGTGTTCGGCGGATATCTGGCAAATTTCCCGGGCGGGGAGTGGTTATTTGCCGGTATCGGGCGTCAGCCGGGGTGCATCGAGCATCGTCCGATGACTCGCCTCGTATGCATCGATCTGCAAATACAGCCGATGCACCGTCTGAATCTGCGTGTGCGACAAGTGCGATCCCCGCGCTATTAACGCTAGTCGCTCCCGCCAGTACGCCGGCGGGAGAATAGGGCTCAGCGCGTCGTCAATGAGCGAACGCCGCAGCACCAGTTCGAGGTGCGTCAACTCCTGGTCCGCCAGAAGCGCGGAAAACGCGCCCTGCGGCTTCGTGTCTGTGACGAGGTCCATCAATGCTAAACGGCTCCGGCAAGTAAAACTTTAGGTACACGTGTGTCGGTACAAACCCTTGGGGCCGTAATCTGCCTGATTGCTATTGAATGGGTCGCGCGATTGCCCGGTCGAGGTCCGCGCGCGCCCGGTTCACCTTGCGTTGCCATGCCGCGATATTAAGCTGGTCCGTACCTTTCTTTTGCGCCCTCGCCAGTTCGGCTTCCCAGGCGCGCAGCGTGTTCCTGGCTTGCGCGATGGCGTCGTTGTGACGCCTGAGTGCGTCGGCCTTGCGTTGCGCGATGGCGTCCGGTGTGCATTCGGCGTTGGTCTTGTCGAGCGCGGCTTGCAGCGTGTCGAGTTGGGCAGAGTCTTCGCGGTTCAGCGCGATGGCCATCTGCCGTTCCAGGCTTTGTCGATGAGCGTCGCATGCATCGGTTTCCGGCGAGGCGCGAGCGACGGAGAAGCACATGCAGAGCGCGACGGCGACGAACAATTTCATGGCGGAATCCGTGACTGACTAGATTGACCTTGAGGGCCGGTATGTGTCCCGCCGTTATCCTGAGCGGGCGAGGTCGGCGTATTTTAGCCAGATGTGGAATGCGCGCGGAACGAGTTTTGCGCGTTTGTTCGTGGACTGCTTACTTTTTCGCGAGGAATACGTTCATGCGTTTCGACTATGAGGGCTTTCACATCGACTGCCGGTCGCGGCACGATCAGGATGGCCTCTACTACGCGCAGGCGCACATAACACGGGCCGCCGTGCGAGCCAATGGCCATCCTGTACGACACGAGTCGGGCGATATCGATGCATTCGATAACGACAACGACGCCATTGCATGCGCGCGAGCGTGGGCTATCGACTGGTGCAGCGAGCATGCGGGCTGATGCCGTGCGCGGCGTGCTAGGATCGCGGCCTGCCAACGGGAGAAGCCATGCGTTATATGCACCGCGAACATGCTATCGACGTGTTCGTTGAAAAGCGTGGAGACCGCTGGGACTGGTCGGTACAGGCGGGCGCGCTGCCGCTCAAGACCAACGCGGGCGAAATGGCGCCGACCAGCAACGTTGCCGAAAATGAAGCGCTGATGTGGGCGAAGCGCGAGCTGGACCGGCGCTTTCCAGCCGAGCGGGAATAGGGTGGCGGTTGGGCCGGGGTTTGACGTCATGCCGCCGGTCCTTGGCGCGCGGCGTTTAAAGTTGAGCGCGGCCGCGCCGTTATTACTGACATGGAACCCTTGAACCCCACATTCGATACCTCCCGCGACTTGATCCGGGCAGCCGGCGAGACGCTCGAACTGATTTGCCGCCTGCGCGGAATTCCGATAGAAGCGCTCTCCGACGATGAACTCGGCGAGTTTTTCCTGAACGCACTCGCGGTTGATGCCTGACGGCGGTACGCGTTCGCTTATACGTTCCGCTCCGCGGCGACGCGCGAAATTCCTGCATTTTTCTAAAGTTACGTCCAGCGCGGCCGTTAGCCGAGTCATGGACATGAATAATCCCACCGCGACCGCGTTCCGCAATCTCGTACTCGCCGCCGACGAGACCCTTCATCTGCTCTGCCGCCTGCGCGGCATCACTATCGATGATCTGTCGGAAGACGCGCTGGAAGCGTTTTTCTTCGAAGCGCTCGATGACGAGTTCTGGATGGGTTCGCGGTAAGCGTTTACTGATCTTTCGTTGCGGCAAAGCGACATTTGCCTCTTGTGCACTCGGCACTCGATCGGTCTGACCTGGCCGAAACGCCTTACATAGCGACTTCTTCGCGTTTTTGGCAATTTTTACCAATAAATTAGTGTACAAAAATTCCTGCAATTCTTACTATTCGTCAGCGACAATTATGAATCGGTTTAAATAAAACGGTGACGAGATGGCAGCGGTGGTTTCATACGTCTGTATTTCGCTTGCGGACGCAACCGAGCGACGCGCGCTGATGGCCGAGCAATTTCAGCAGCATGGTCTGGACGTTCAGTTCTTCAACGGAATACGGGTACGGGACCCGTCGTTTGATGTATCTGCAACGGAAGTTGCGTCGCGCATGCGCCGATACGGCCGGCCACTCACGAACGGCGAGATCGGCTGTTATCTGAGCCATCGGGAAATCTGGAAGCAGCTTTTAAATTCTGACGACAAAGCGTGGTGTGTGCTGGAGGATGACATCCGCCTTCACCACGGGTTCGCGGCGACAGTGGAAGAGCTGGTGACCCATGATGACCACTGGGATGTCGTGCGGTTGATGGGACTAAACCGGCGCAAGCGCATTCCGTGCGTCACTATGCCAAGCGGCATCCAGCTCATGTGGATGGACCGTCAGCCGGTAGGTACACAGTGCTACGTAATCTCCCGAGCGGGTGCTGCGACTTTGTTAAAGCACACAGCTTCAATTGTCCACGCAATCGACACCGCGATTGATCGGCATTGGGAGCACAAGCTGCGGTTGTATGTCACCGAGCCGGAATATGTTTCGACGCTAGATCTCGAATCTACGCTTGGCATTCGCACAGGTGTTACTTCGTTGTCAATGAAGATCAAGGAAAAGTTTTTCAGGCGAGTTGATAAATTCGCGGCCGCCAGATACAACGCGAAACACCGCCCACGTCGCGCGACTGCCATTGGTCGCGTTCAGGAACAGGCTTCCTCGCCGTACCAACTGCCGACCGAGACAGAGCCTACGTGATGCCGCGCACTGAGAATGCTAAGACGGCTGCATCCATTCGATGCGATTTTTTGGTCGTCGCATGGTGTTCAGTCAGCCTGATCGCGACATTTGGCCTGTGCGTGCTGATAGGACTGAAAGCAGTCGGCATTGCGACCGTGTTAGTGAGCGTGGCAGCCTGGAAGATAAACTGGAGCAAGCGCCCGCCATCGCCAACGTTCTGGCGGTATTGCTGGTTTGCGTTGTTGCTCTTCGATTTGGGCTTAGCCGTCTACGAAAATATGCGCTTGTGACTTTCAGCAATACGCGCAGCCGATGTGAACTGGTATCTGGTCCCCCTGGCAGGAATCGAACCTGCATCTAGCGCTTAGGAGGCACTTGTTCTATCCATTGAACTACAGGGAGATGGATATAAGCGTACGTTCCGGCTAACCTGCTTCTTCCTAAACGAAGCGCCGTAACGAGCCTTGAAGCCGAGCCTTGAATCGTAATTTACCGGCTACGTAACCAGTTTGCCCGGTTGCAGCGGCCAGAGTATATCAAAGGCATTTCGCGCAAAACCCGTCATTTGCGTCTAAGAGCCGCTCCACGCCTACAACGCCGAATTTTCGCCGCAAACTTTCGTCAGCGCCATGTGCTCTGTCCCGCCGGCCATTCCCTTGATCACATTCAGCGCGAGGCGCAATGCATCGTCGGAGGCAGTATTGTCGTTTGGCCTGGCGAACGGCTGGATCGAACGGTTCGTGCATTCGTTGCCAAGCGTGGCGTGGTTGAGCGGCGCGGCGCTTAGCCGGATGTTATCGGCGGCGGTGTTGGCGTTCGCGTTCGACACCATGCAGGCTAAACCGCATGCGCTCAGAACGACTGCAGCCATCGGGGGCATTTTCTTTTTCATTGGTCGATCTCGTCATGTGAAAGCGAGTGGGCCAGGCCGGGCAGATTATCGTTCGAGTTGGTAATAGCGTCAATTTCGAACATACGTTCAATAACGTAGCTTATTACATTACTTATGGCGACCGATCGCCAAGAGGCCAGCGATAACCCTCTCGTTCCCATTGCCAATGACTGAATTCGAAACTGCCTCTGCTGTTTTCTTCTTTTTACTCGCGGCGTCTGGCTTTGGCGTATTCGTGCGCCCGTTATTGCCCAAAGAGCACACGGCGTTTGAAACCGTGCAGTTGCTGAAGCTCGTGATTGGCATGCTCGTCACGTTCGCGGCGCTCGTGCTGGGCTTGCTCACGGCATCGGCGAAAACCTTGTTCGATACCACCAACAACGACATCCGCACCTACGCCACCGCGCTGATCCAGCTCGACAACAGCCTGCGCCAGTACGGCCCCGACGCCGATTCGCCGCGCCAGATCCTGCGCGCGTACACGGCGGCCGCGATTGCTTCGACCTGGACGCAGGAACCGCCGCCGCCCGGCGATTACTTCCCGAAAACCATCGCACCCGACCCGCGCGCGCATCATCTGGACAGCCGCGAACTGGGCGGGCTTCTCGAACGTGCGCAGCGGGAAGTGCGGGAACTGCAGCCGCGCGACCCTTATCATCAGAGACTCGATAACGAAGCGCTGATCCAGTTCAACGATCTCATTGAGCAACGATGGAAAATCGTCGAGGAGGCGCGCGGTTCGATATCGACGCCGTTCGACCATATCCTGGTCTTCTGGCTGGTCGTCATTTTCCTGTGCTTCGGACTGATCGCGCCGCGCAACGCGTTGGCGCTCGTGCTCATCACGCTCGGCGCGCTGTCCATAGCGTCCGCCGTGCTCGTGATCCTCGACCTGGACACGCCGTTTACGGGGTCCATACTCGTGCCCAGCCAACCCCTGCGCGACGCGCTTGCGTATTTGAGCCGCTGATCCTGATCCACATGCCATCGCCCCATTACACCGATCCACGCCTCGTCGCGCTCTACGACACCCTCAACCCCGCCGCCGCCGATACCGCCTTTTACCTCGCGCTCGCCGCCAGCAAGAGTTGTGTGATCGATCTGGGATGCGGCACTGGTTTGCTTGCATGCGAACTGGCGGCACAAGGCGCTCGCGTGATCGGCATCGATCCGGCGCGCGCAATGCTGCAAGTGGCGCGCAAGCGCCCGCATGCCGCGCAGGTGGACTGGATTGAAGGAGACGCAGGCGCGCTTGCCCTTTTGCCACCTGCGGATCTGGTGCTGATGACGGGACATGTGGCGCAGGTTTTTATCGATGACAGCGCTTTTCTCGCGACACTGAAGGCCGCCCGGCACGCGTTGCGTACGGGCGGCGAACTCGCCTTCGAAAGCCGCAATCCGGCAGCGCGCGCGTGGGGCGCGTGGACGCCTGCGCGCTCGCTGAGGAAAATCGCGGTGGAAGGAGCGGGCGAAGTAGAAGTCTGGCTCGACAATGTCAGCGAACACGCGCACTCAGTCGTACGCTTCAGCACGCATTACAGGTTTTCGGCGTCGGGAGAAGAGCTGATATCGCAAAGCGAACTTCGATTTCGCAGCCAGGACGAACTTGCCGCGCTGTTGCACGAGGCGGGTTTCGGCAAGCTTCACTGGTT
This sequence comes from Caballeronia sordidicola, assembly GCF_001544455.2. Lineage (GTDB taxonomy): Bacteria > Pseudomonadota > Gammaproteobacteria > Burkholderiales > Burkholderiaceae > Caballeronia > Caballeronia sordidicola. The sequence goes on along the minus strand of NZ_FCOC02000001.1, from coordinate 602,765 downwards.
TGGCGATTGGGATGAGGCGGCGGTATCGGCCCAAAGCCGCGAATTGATTGTGATCGCGCGCTGACGTGGCGCGGACAAAGCGCTCAGAATTCGACCGCCACGAAATCTTCCTTGCCAACGTCGCATAGCGGACACCGCCAGCTTTCCGGGATATCGGCGAAACGGGTGCCGGCTGCAATGCCGTCTTCCGGCAAGCCATCTTCTTCGTTGTATATCCAACCACAAATCAGGCAAACCCAACTTTTATATTCTAAGACTTCGCTCACGACAGACTCTTTTTTCTCGTTCAACAAAAATAGTGAATTTTCCTGCCGGCCGATTTGGCGGCAAGAATACAGTTCTACACCGGTGCAACATTGCCATCGGTACGTCTGGCGCACCGCATGGTACCGGAATGTGGGAACCGTCTCATCGCAGGTAAAACATGGCGAATAATGGACGCTAAAGACGCTGGAAAGGGGGAGCTTCATGCGACGTGCGTTCTATCACAGGCTCGGTGTATCCTCTGCCGGCGGTTTTTGTGTGTTTTCGCGAGGTCTTGCGCCGTCTGGGCGACATGCATCACGTAACGCACGAAGCCGTTTTGGCTGCTGAATTCGCAGATCGGCAGCCGCACTCTTCTTGGGAGCAAAAAAATGATGTTTAAGAAACTGTTGTCGGGATTGGTGTTGTCGAGCATGTTTCTCGTGGCCGCCGCGGCGCACGCAGAAGCACGTGTCTTTTTTGTGCAGCCGAAAGACGGCGCGACGGTTACAAGTCCGGTGCACGTGGTGTTCGGACTGGAAGGCATGGGGCTCGCACCAGCGGGAGATACCGATCCGACCAAGGGCCACCATCACCTGCTGATCGATGCCGGCCCGATGCAAAAGGGCCTCGTCATCCCCGCGAATGAAAAATCACTTCATTTCGGCAAGGCGCAAACGGAAGCGGACATCAAGCTGCCTCCTGGCGATCACACACTGACGCTGCAATTCGGCGACGGCGCGCACCAGTCGTTCGGCCCCGAAATGAGCCAGACGATCAAGATTCACGTGAAATAAGCAGCCGCAAGGCTGTTGGGCGGTCTTCGCGAGGACGTCGTGCCGACGTTTCCAGGAAGTCCGCCCGAATCTCAAAATCCCGGGAATCGATTCGTTTAGTTGTAACCAGACAGGCGTCTTTACTAGACCTGATGGCATAGGGGTCCGGGCGCACCGGCCAAGACCGGTACAATGGCCGCTTCCAGTATTTGCACTTTTCCGGCTGCCTCCCATGTCGCTTTATTCCATTTCCGACGCGCAACTCGCGTTCGGCCACGTCGCGTTGCTCGATCACGCTGACTTTTCACTCGAAGCGGGCGAACGCGTCGGGCTTATCGGCCGTAACGGCGCGGGCAAGTCGTCGCTGCTGAAGATCATCGCGGGACTGGCGAAGCCGGACGACGGCCTGATCACGCGCCAGAACGAGCTTACGACCGTATACGTGCCGCAGGAGCCGGAGTTCGACCTCGAGGCGTCGGTTTTCGACGTTGTCGCGTCAGGGCTGTCGCACGCGCGCCAGTTGCTCGACGATTACGACGCCGTCGCGCATCAGCTCGCGGACGCGCCGCACGAGGGTCCGGAGCACGACGCGCTGATGGCGCGCATGAACGCGCTGCAGTCGTCGCTGGACACAAGCGATGCGTGGAACTGGCAAACGCGGGTCGCCACCACGCTGCAACAGATTGGTCTTGATGGCGACGTCCGCTCGGGTGCGCTTTCTGGCGGCATGAAAAAGCGCGTGGCGCTGGCGCGTGCGCTGGTCGTGCAACCGGACGTGCTGCTGCTCGACGAACCGACCAACCACCTTGACTTCGAAGGCATCCGGTGGCTCGAAGACCTGCTGGTCACGCTGCGCACGGGCCTCCTGTTCATCACCCACGACCGGGCGTTTCTCGACAAGGTCGCAACCCGTATTGTGGATCTGGATCGTGGGCGCCTGCTGTCCTATCCCGGCAATTACAGCGCTTACCAGACGCGCAAGGCGCAGCAGCTTGAAATCGAGCAGGTCGAAGCCGCCAAGTTCGACAAGCTTCTCGCGCAGGAAGAAGTGTGGATTCGCAAGGGTGTCGAAGCGCGGCGCACGCGCAGTGTCGGACGGATCGCGCGGCTGGTCGAAATGCGCAACGAACGGGCCGAACGCCGCAACGTGCAAGGCAATGTGAAGCTCGACGTGGGCCAGGGCGAGCGTTCGGGCAAGATCGTCTCGGAACTGACTGACGTCACGAAGAAGTACGGCGACCGGATCATCGTGGATAACTTCACCGCCACTGTCATGCGCGGCGACAAGATTGGTTTCATCGGGCCGAACGGTGCGGGCAAGACCACGCTGCTCAAGATGATTCTCGGTGAACTCGCGCCGGACAGCGGCACGGTGCGCACCGGCACGAATACGCAGGTCGCGTATTTCGACCAGATGCGCGCACAACTCGATCTGGACAAAACCCTCGCCGACACCATCAGTCCCGGCAGCGAATGGGTCGAAGTGAACGGCGTGAAGAAGCACGTGATGAGCTATCTCGGCGACTTCCTGTTCGCGCCGGAGCGCGCGCGTTCGCCTGTTCGCTCGCTTTCCGGCGGCGAACGCAACCGGCTGCTGCTCGCGCGCCTGTTTGCACGCCCGGCGAACGTGCTGGTGCTGGACGAGCCGACCAACGACCTCGATATCCAGACGCTCGAACTGCTGGAAGAACTGCTCACCGACTACGATGGCACGGTTTTACTGGTCAGCCATGACCGTCAGTTTCTGGATAACGTGGTGACGTCGGTGTTTGCGTCGGAGGGAGAAGGCAAGTGGCGGGAATATGTCGGCGGCTTCACCGACTGGCAAATCCAGCGCGAGCGCTCCGAGAAAATAGTGGCGGACGCCGCCCGCAACACGGCCAGGCAGGCGAAGAAGGACGACGGCCCGAAAGACAGCGGCGCGGGACGCAATTCACAACGCTCGAACAAGCTCCCGTACAAGGAAGTACGCGAACTTGAAGCGTTGCCCGCGCAAATCGCCGCGCTCGAGTCCGAGCAGAAGTCCATTGCGGCGAAGCTGGAAGACGGTTCTGTCTTTGCCAAAGATCCAAAAGAGGGCGCGCGGTTGAGCGAGCGCCACGCGGCGATCGACGAAGAATTGCTGGTCGCGCTCGAACGCTGGGAAGAACTGGAAGCCAAGCGCAAGTAAAACCGGTTGTTGAGACCGGATTTATTCGCCTTATCGAAAAGTTTGTCGAAATCAGTAAAATACGTCGCGTTTTCGGCGGCGTTGGTTTGAGGCTGCAGTTGGCCGCGAATCAGCGCTCGCCGCCGCGGAAGCAAGATACTGACGCGCAATTCCGTACTGTTCACGCATTCGCCGGCTGACCGGCCCGGCCACGGCTCAACATGCCGCGGGCGGCCCGGAGCGCCGGACCTACGTCCAGACATGTCAACGAAAAAACCCAGCGCCGCCGAAGGCGGCAAGAACAGCGGATACAGCGAAGCATCGATCAAGGTGCTGAAGGGGCTCGAGCCGGTCAAGCAACGGCCCGGCATGTACACCCGCACCGAAAATCCGCTGCACATCATTCAGGAAGTCATCGACAACGCCTCGGACGAGGCGCTCGGCGGCTATGGCAAGCAGATCACGGTGACGCTGCATGCGGACCATTCGGTGTCCGTCGAAGACGATGGACGTGGCATCCCATTCGGCATGCATCCCGAGGAAGGCGTGCCGGTCGTCGAAATCGTGTTCACGCGCCTGCATGCGGGCGGCAAGTTCGACAAGGCCGCCGGCGGAGCGTACACCTTCTCGGGCGGGCTGCATGGCGTGGGTGTGTCGGTGACGAACGCGCTGTCCACGCGGCTGGACGTGACAGTCTGGCGTGACGGCAAGGTAGCCGACCTCGGTTTCGCGAATGGCGACGTAGTCAAACCGCTCGAAACCCGGACCATGAATCGCGGCGAGAAGAAGTCGGGCACGCGCGTCACCGCCTGGGCCAATCCGAAATACTTCGATTCTCCGAACTTGCCTGTGGGCGAGTTGCAGCGCCTGTTGCGCTCGAAGGCCGTGCTGCTGCCGGGCGTGGAAGTGGTGCTCGTCAACGAGAAAACCGGCGAGCGCCAGAGCTGGAAATACGAAGACGGACTAAGGGGCTATCTGCTCGAAGGCATGGGCGGCAGCGACCTTCTGATCCCGTTGTTCGAAGGCGAGCGTTTTGCGGGTAATGCCAAATCGAGCGAAGAAACCTTTGCCGAAGGCGAGGGCGCAAGTTGGGTTGTCGCGTGGAGCGAGGAAGGTCCGTTGCTGCGCGAGTCGTACGTCAACCTGATTCCCACGCCGGCGGGTGGCACGCACGAATCCGGCTTGCGCGACGGTCTGTTCCAGGCGGTCAAGAGCTTTGTCGAGTTGCACAACCTGCAGCCGAAAGGCGTCAAGCTGCTCGCGGAAGACGTGTTCGCGCGGGTGTCATTCGTGTTGTCGGCGAAGGTGCTCGACCCGCAGTTTCAAGGCCAGATCAAGGAACGTCTCAATAGCCGCGACGCTGTGAAACTCGTGTCCTCGTTTTCGCGGCCCGCGCTCGAATTGTGGCTGAACCAGCATGTCGAGTACGGCAAGAAGCTCGCGGAACTCGTCATTCGTCAGGCTCAGGCGCGCACGCGTGCCGGGCAAAAGGTCGAGAAGCGCAAGAGTTCCGGCGTGGCGGTGTTGCCCGGCAAGCTTACCGACTGCGAATCCACGGACGTCTCGCGCAACGAACTCTTCCTCGTGGAAGGCGATTCTGCGGGCGGCTCCGCCAAGATGGGCCGCGATAAAGAATTTCAGGCCATTCTTCCCTTGCGCGGCAAGGTGCTGAACACGTGGGAAACCGAGCGCGACAGGCTCTTCGCCAACAACGAGGTGCATGACATCGCGGTAGCGATCGGTGTCGACCCGCATAGTCCGGATAGTCTCGACAGCAAGGCCGATCTTTCGAACCTGCGCTACGGCAAGATCTGCATTCTGTCGGACGCGGACGTGGACGGCTCGCACATCCAGGTTCTTCTCCTCACACTGTTCTTCAAGCATTTCCCGCAATTGATCGAGCAGGGCAATGTGTGCATCGCGCGGCCGCCGCTGTTTCGTGTCGACGCCCCGGCTCGCGGCAAGAAACCGGCGCAGAAACTCTATGCCCTCGACGAAGGCGAACTCGAAGCCATCCTGGACAAGCTGCGAAAGGACGGCGTGCGCGAAACCCAGTGGTCGATCAGCCGGTTCAAGGGCCTGGGCGAAATGAGCGCGGAGCAGCTTTGGGACACGACCATGAATCCCGACACGCGCCGCCTGCTGCCGGTCCAGCTTGGCGAGCTTGGTTTCGACGATACGGTCACGCGCATGACCATGCTGATGGGCAAGGGCGAAGCGGCGTCGCGGCGTAGCTGGCTGGAGGAGAAGGGCAACGAAGTCGAAGCCGATATCTGACGGCTTCCGCCTGCACCTGAAACGCGTCAACGCATAAAACTGGAAATTCGATGGACGATCTCTTCGCGGAACAAGAAGCCGCGCCCGATAGCGAAAAACTGACGCTTGGCGACTACGCCGAGCGCGCGTATCTGGACTATGCGGTGAGCGTGGTCAAAGGCCGTGCGTTGCCTGATGTCAGCGACGGCCAGAAGCCCGTTCAACGCCGCATCCTGTTCGCCATGAACGAGATGGGCCTGGCAAACACGGCCAAGCCGGTAAAGTCGGCGCGCGTGGTGGGCGACGTGCTGGGTAAGTATCATCCGCACGGCGACCAGTCGGCCTACGACGCACTGGTGCGTCTCGCGCAGGCTTTCTCCATGCGTTATCCGCTGATCGACGGTCAGGGCAACTTCGGTTCCCGCGACGGCGACGGCGCAGCGGCCATGCGGTACACGGAGGCGCGCCTTACGCCTATCGCCAAGTTGCTGCTCGATGAAATCGACATGGGCACGGTCGATTTCATGCCGAACTACGACGGCTCGTTCCAGGAGCCGAAGCTCTTGCCGGCGCGTCTGCCGTTTGCGCTGCTGAACGGTGCATCGGGCATTGCGGTGGGTCTTGCCACCGAAATCCCTTCGCATAACTTGCGTGAAGTCGCCGCCGCATCGGTCGCGATGATCCGCAATCCGAAGATCGAGCACGCCGAGCTCATGAACATGATCCCGGGGCCCGATTTTCCCGGCGGCGGCCAGATCATCTCCAGTCCTGCGGAAATCGCCGCGGCTTATGAAACAGGCCGCGGCAGTCTGAAGGTGCGGGCGCGCTGGAAGATCGAGGACATGGCGCGCGGTCAGTGGCAACTCGTGATCACCGAGTTGCCGCCGAGCACGTCGGGCCAGAAGGTGCTCGAGGAAATCGAGGAACTGACGAACCCGAAGATCAAGCTTGGCAAGAAGGCGTTGAGCCCCGATCAGTTGCAGACGAAGCAGACCATGCTCGCGCTGCTCGACACGGTTCGCGACGAATCCGGCCGCGACGCGCCCGTGCGCCTTGTGTTCGAACCTAAGTCGAGCCGTATCGACCAGACCGAGTTCGTGCATTCGCTGCTCGCGCATACGAGCCTGGAATCGAATTCATCGATCAACCTGGTCATGATCAGCGCGGACGGACGGCCGCGCCAGAAGGGTCTTCGCGAAATCCTGCACGAGTGGATCGGCTTTCGCTTCACCACGGTCACGCGCCGCACGCAGCATCGCCTGGGCAAGGTGAACGACCGCATCCATATTCTCGAAGGGCGGATGATCGTCTTCCTGAATATTGATGAAGTGATCCGCGTGATTCGTGAAGCCGACGATCCCAAGGAAGCGCTGATGCAGCGTTTCAAGCTCAGCGAGCGCCAGGCCGACGACATTCTTGAAATCCGTTTGCGGCAACTCGCGCGGCTGGAAGCCATCAAGATCGAGCAGGAACTGAAGGACCTGCGCAGCGAGAAAGAGAAGCTCGAAGAGTTGCTGAACAGCGACGCCGCCATGAAGCGCCTCCTGATCAAGGAAATCGAAGCCGATGCCAAGACGTATGGCGACGAGCGCCGCACGCTGATCCAGGCGGAAAAACGCGCGACGTTCGAGGCGCGTGTAGTCGACGATCCGGTGACGGTGGTTGTATCGCAGAAGGGCTGGGTGCGTGCGCTGAAGGGCCATGGCCTCGACCCCGCGAGTTTCCAGTTCAAGGCGGGCGATGGCATCTACGCCGCGTTCCAGGCGCGCACGCCCGACATCTTGATTGCGTGGGGCAGCAATGGGCGCGTCTATTCCGTGCCTGTCGCCACGTTGCCGGGCGGTCGCGGCGATGGCGTGCCGGTCACGTCGCTGATCGAACTCGAGTCGGGAACGCATCTGCTGCATTACTACGCGGCGGCGGTGGATCAACCGTTGTTGCTGGCATCGAGTAACGGTTTTGGCTTCCTGGCCAAACTCGGCGATATGGTCAGCCGCGTGAAGGCGGGCAAGTCGTTCATGACGATCGACGAGGGCGCGCTTCCGTTGATTCCCATGCCGGTGCTGCCGGGCGCCACGCACGTTGCGTGCTTGACGAGCAACGGGCGGCTGCTGGTGTTCGGCACAGATGAAATGAAGACGCTCTCTGGCGGCGGGCGGGGCGTGATCCTCGTGGCGCTCGAGCCGAAGGAAACGTTGCGGCAGGCGCTGACCATCGACAAGCGTGGCCTCGTGCTGACTGGCGCCGGGCGCGGCGGCAAGGTGCGCGACGAGAAGCTCACGGGCGCCGCGCTGGAAGCCTATGTTGGCAAGCGGGCGCGCAAGGGCCGCGCGCCGGATGTGACCATCAAGGTGACCGAACTAAGGCCTGTGTTCGAAAGCTGAAAACACGTGTTTATCCAATATGCCCCGGGCAGCAGTGTCCGGGGCATTTCTTTATCTTGAAAAATACTTGAACTGGTTTCGTTTGAGTGAGTCGAACGCCCGAATGTGCATTCAGTGCACTTATTTATCTGCAACCGGAAACGAGAAGGAACATCGATGAGCAAGGCGATTGAAGTGGCGCTGTTCCTTCATCTGTTGGGAATCGCAGTCTGGATTGGCGGAATGATATTCGCGCATTTTTGCCTGCGTCCGGCAATAGCGGATTTATCGCCGCAATTACGCTTGCCTCTTTGGGAATCCGTATTCGCCAGGTTTTTCAATTGGGTGGCGGCTTCCGTGCTCGTGATCCTGCTGACTGGCGGCTTCCTGCTGTCTCAGTTTGGCGGCGGACATGCGCCGTGGCCGTTGCATGCAATGGCCGGTATCGGCATTGTGATGATGCTGATCTTCGGGCATATCCGTTTCGGCGTATTTCCGAAGATACGTCGCGCAGTCCAGTCGCAGAACTGGCCCGATGGCGCGCGCTCGGTCGGCACGATCCGGCGTCTGGTGCTGATCAATATTGTGCTCGGCGTAGTGACTATCGGCACGGCGGTTTTATCGCGCGGAATATAGTCTGCTACTGCTCCAACAACGATAGATCGCAGTATTTCATTCCCTGTTCACGGGTCTCATTGCCCGTTTCCAACGCGTTCTCGACGGTCTAAAGTGCTGAGTCGAATCGTCTTGGAAACGGGCAATGAGCGCTTCGAAAAGATCAGAGAGACAAGCCGCTGGTTGGGTGTCGAGGGAAAGAAAAAAGCATTGCTGGATCGGTCTTCTGGCAACCATGATTGCTCTCGCCAACTGCATGCCGGATTTGGCGAATGCCACCGACCTGCCGAGTTCCCAGACCGGTTACGTGCTGAGCCCGACTGACAATCCGTTCACCGTCGCGCCGAACACGCTTATCGATGCAACCGCGCACGTTGCGATTTACGGCGAACCGAATGACGCAATCACGTGGACGCTCACTAATAACGGCGTTGTGATCAGCCCTTATTTTGCCGTTGAATTCGACAGTCCCGCGGCAATCCTGAATAACGGATCGATGCGCAGTAATACGACCACCGGAGTCGCCTTGTACAACGGCGGCGATGTTGTGAATTCTGCGGGCGCTTTTATCGTGGGTCATCGGGATGCCATCTACGCCAACGGTTCAGCCAGCATCGTCACGAACGCGGGCACGATCGGCGGCTCCGCCGAGGACGTGACGACCGTTCAGTCGGGCGTTCATTTGCCGGCCGGAGGCACGGTCGTGAATCTCGCCACGGGAACGATAGTGGGATACGGTCCCGGCATTCTGTCCAACGCGGCAACGCGGGTTCTGAACGACGGCGTGATCATTTCGCTGAGTGGCACGGCAATCGATTTGAGTGCTGGCTCAGGCGGAAGCTTCGTTTCGAATAGCGGCGGCATCACAGGCTCGGGCGGCACGGCGATTCTCTTCGGACCTGGCGACGATACGCTGCTGCTGACGGGCACGTCGAGCATCGTGGGCGTCATCGATGCGGGCGCGGGTTCCAATACGCTGATTCTCGGCGGGACGAAAGACGGCAGCTTCGATATATCGAGGCTGGGTTCATTGGCGCAATATCGCGGCTTCGGCACGCTGCGCAAAGACGATGCGGGCGCGTGGACGCTCGCCGGCGCGAACAGCGGCACGCAAAACTGGCTCATTGGCGGCGGTGGTATTTCGGTGGCCGGTCAGTTGAGCGGAAGCGTCCTTGCACAGCCCGGAGTGACGGGAGTCGATATTGAAGTCCTGCCCGGCGGGTCAGTTCATGCGAGTTCGGGCAACGCTGTATTGGTGAATGACGCGAGCCGGGTGGTCAATCGCGGCTCGATTGCCAGCAGTGCCGACGGCGTGGCCGCGGTGCTTGCGACTGGCAGCGCGACGAGCGTGGAGAACGCGGGTTTTATCGCGTCGCAAGGGGCGAACGGGATTGGTGTTGCGATCGATGCACCCACGGGCAGCGCGAGCCTCACGAACGAGCTGGGCGCATCGATCACGAGCGCTGCAGGTAACGCGGTTCAGGCCGGCTCGAATGTTTCGATAATCAATGCAGGGATGATCGCGGGGAGTAGCGTCAACGGAACCGGTGTTGCGATCAGTGCCGCCGCGGGTTCGGCAAGTCTCACGAACAAACTGGGCGCATCGATCAGCGGTGCGAATGGCATTTCGGTGTCGACGGGGTCAAACGTGTCGATCAGCAATGCGGGCGCCATCGCGGCGAGCGGCGCTACGGGAACCGGTGTTGCAATCGACGCACCGGCGGGTTTCGTCGGCCTGATCAACCAGCGGGGTGCGTCGATCAAAGGCGGCAACGGCGTTTCGGCGAGATCGGGCGCCAATGTTTCCATAGAGAACGCGGGTGTCATCGCGGCGCAAGGGACGAACGGAACAGCGGTATCGATCGACGCGCCCAACGGTGTTGCAAGCCTCACGAACGAGCAGGGGGCATCGATCAATAGCGCGGCGGGCGTTGCCGTTCTCGGCGGCTCGAATGTCTCCATAGTCAACGTGGGAACGATCAGCGGACAGGCCGCCGCGCTGCGTTTCACGGGTTCGAACAATCGCCTGACGCTCGCTAGCGGCAGCGATGTATCCGGTGACATAGACGGCGGAATGGGTTCATCGAATGCATTGATGCTGCAAGGCGCGGGCACGTTGTCCAGCCGGACCTCGGGCTTTTCCACGCTGGCTGTGCAGGACGCCGACTGGACCGTGTCGGGACCGGTTTCGATTGCGTCCGACAGCACGATTCGAAACAGCACGCTGACATTGACGGGCAGCCTGTCGAGTCCGGCAATCACCGTCGCGTCCGACGCCACGCTCAACGGCACCGGCACGCTAAAAGGCGCGCTCGCGATGCAAGGCGTTATCGCGCCCGGCGTGCCGAGCACCTTGGCAACAACCGGTCCTCAGCCTTTGGCGACCGGCACGTTGTCCGTCGCCGGTTCATACATGCAGGCATCCGGAAGCCGTTACGAAGCCGATATCACGCCGCAAGGAAACGACCTGATCGCCGTGGATGGAACGGCAACGCTGCAGGGTGGCCTCGTTCTAGTGCGTCTGCGCGCTGCATCTTTCTCGCCAACCGACACGTACACGATCCTGAGCACGACCGCCGGTCTCACCGGCGTTTTCTCCGGCATGACGACCGTCAATCCTTTTGTCTCGGCGTCGCTCACCTACGATGCCAACAACGCGTATCTCCACGTCCAGCGCGGTTTCCAGCTCGCGGGCGGCACGCCGAACCAGATCGCGGTCGAGGCGGCGCTCGATCATGGCGTCGCGCAGATCGGGGCCGGCGTCTCTCCGACCCGCGATTTTCTGGGCGTTGCAGGCGATCTGTTGAGCCTTGAGGGTTCATCGGCGTATGCGGCGCTCGACCAGTTGAGTGCGGAAGCCTACGCCGCATTCCCGAACGCACACTTCGAAGCGTCGCGCCTCGGCATGAATGCAATCGATAACAGGCTCGGCGCAGCGCGCGTCGCGGGAGAATGCGCCGCCGACGAAGCCGGGGCATCGCCGCTCAACGCTGAACGCGTGTGCTCGTGGATCAGCGTTCTGGGCAGCACAGGCAGGCTCGGAGGCTACGATACGTGGCTCGGCCAGCAAACAAGCGTGGGCGGCGTGATTTCGGGCATCGATTACCGGATCGCGCAGAAGGTGACGATCGGCGCGGCGCTTGCGGCCATGCATGGCAATACCTCGACCAGCACGTTGCCGGTTCACGGCCAGTTCGATACTTACCAGGCCGCGTTTTATGGCAGTTACGCACCGGGACTGTACTGGCTGCAGGCGCTGGCCGGCTATGCGCGAAACAGCGACGACATGAAGCGCTCGGTCTTCTTCACCGATACACCCCGCACGGCGCTGGGCAGTGTCGATGGAAACCAGTATTTCGCCACGCTCAGCAACGGGGTCGATGTATCGATGGGAAAGATCGGCGTGGTGTCGCCGTTCGTATCGCTTGAAATGCAGCGCGTTCAAACCCCGGCGTTCAACGAAAGCGGCGCCGACTCGGTGAATCTCGCCGTATCCGCCGACACTGCAAACTCAATGCGCTCATTGTTGGGCGCGCGCTGGCGCAACGGCTTCGGCTTGCTCGGCCATGCATGGAGCGTGAACGGCGAACTGGCGTGGATCCATCAATACGGTGCACGGACGCAGGCGGTCAGCGCGAGTTTCGAAGGCGCAACGGACAGCGGATTTACCGTGCACGGCAGCGGACCGGTGCGCGACGCAATGCAAGCGGGCGTTGGCGTACGTGTTGCGCTGGGCCAGAGAATGCATGCGGGCTTGCGCTACGACGGCGAATTTGGCGGCGGCGGACATACGCACGCTGCAAGCGTCGGATTCGATTACCGCTGGTGACGCGCCCAATACAACACCAAACCTAATCCATCGTATTCGACGGCGCATCCCCAAATGGCAGCGCGATGGCATCGGCGACAAGGCTCAGGCCGCACACGCCAAACCGGTCGAGCAACGCCTGAACGCCGTCGGCCGGCACGGCGCGGGAAAAGAGAAACCCTTGCGCTTCTATGGGCCCGAGCCGCGACAGCCACGCAATCTGCTCCTCGGTCTCGGTGCCTTCCACAACAACGGTCAGTCCCAGCGACCGCGCCAGATTGACGATTGCCGAGACCATCACGCAGACGCTGCGGTCCTGCGGGATGGCCTGGATGAACGACCGGTCGACCTTGAGTGTATCGACGGCAAAACGGTTCAGATACGACAGCGACGAATAGCCCGTGCCGAAATCATCGAGCGCGATCCTCACGCCGAGCCGTTTCAGTGCGGCAATCTTCTCGGCCACAATATCCGGGAACTCCATCATCACGGTTTCGGTAATCTCGAGTTCGAGTTTGCCCGGCGCAATACCGCTTTCGCGAATGGCCGCCGCTACTGTCTCGAGCAGATCGCCGCGCCAGAATTGCACCGCCGAAATGTTCACGGCAAGCGACAGACCGTCGTAGCCTTGCCGCTGCCAGAGGGCCAATTGCCGGCACGCGGTATGAATCACGAAATCCCCGATCGGCACGATCAAACCGGTGGATTCCGCGACTGGAATGAACTCGTTCGCGGGGATCAGGCCGTGCTGCGGATGGTTCCATCGGGCGAGCGCTTCAAAGCCGGTGATGCACCGGCGCGACAGGTCTATTTTCGGCTGGTATGCAAGGAACAACTGGTCTTGCGCCAGCGCGACCCGCAACTGCTGCTCCCATTTCATCAGATGGTCCGCGCGATGCGACAACTGCGGCGAATAGAACTGGTAGCAGTTCTTGCCCGCGTCCTTCGCGCTATACATGGCGAGATCGGCCTTCTTCAGCAAGTCGATTTCGCTTTCGCTCGACACCGAATACAGCGCAATGCCAACGCTTGCATGCAGCACAAAGGCGCTGCCGCGCACATCGAATGGCGTGCTGAACATGTGCGACACCGCTTCGGCCATTTCGACAGCCTGCCGCTCGACATCGACGCCCTTGACCACGACCACGAATTCATCGCCGCCTATGCGCGAGAGCGTGCCATGGTCGCCCACCGTTTCCGCAAGCCGCGACGCGGTCATTTGCAGGACGATGTCGCCCGCATTGTGACCGAGCGTGTCGTTGACGGTCTTGAAGTTGTCGAGGTCGATAAAGAGCAGCGCGAGATGGCCCACATTCTCGGGTCTCACCACGTCGTGTCTGAGCGTCTGCAAGGTGGAGTAGCGGTTGCGCAACCCTGTCAGCAGATCATATTCGACCAGATGCGTCATCTCCCGCTCGCGCCCAAGGAGCTTGCCAATCAGTCCGGTCGCCACGGCGAAGAAACCGAGCATGGCAAGCGAGATGAACGTCGCCATCAGCAGATAGACACGGCGCGTGTGGTTGTAGTCGACGAATTCCTCGGCCTGCGACAGGCCGACGAGCACGCCGAGCGGATAACCGTCGATATGCCGGTATGAAACGATGCGCGTGACATTGTCGATAGGATCGACATAAATACCCGACGCGTGATCGGAAGTCGGATAGATGCCGCTTGCCGTGAAGACGCTGTCCGCGTTGTCTCCTGAACTGCCTCCGCCCATTTTCATCATGCGGCCGTTGGCTTTCGACGTGGTCGAACCCGCGCCGGTGCTGCGCGCCAGCACGGAGCCGTTATCCGAGACCACGGCGACGACGCCTTCTCGTCCGATGGAGGCGACGTTGTAGAAATCGCTCGTGAAATAGCTGGGGTTTTCTGAAACCACCACGACGCCCGCGAACGAGCCATCGGGATGGTTCAGGCGCCGTGTGATCTGCAGCGTCCATTGACGCGAGACGCGGCCAAGCACCGGCTTGCTGATATAGAGCAGATCGTCGTTCGATAACGCGTGGACCTGGAAATGCTCTCGATCCGAGAGATCGACTGGCTTTGGATTGGGCTCGGCGGTGTTGGCGATCAGGACGCCGTGTTCATCGATCAGGGACACCTGCACCAGCGTGTCGCTCTGCACCACGCCTTTTTCTACCGTGCTCGCGAGGTTGAACTGGCCCGGCGTCTTCTCGAATTCATATTTGACGAAACGCGTGATCTGGTCGACCTGGTGAATGGCCTTGATCGTGTGCTGTTCGAGCGCCGAAGAAAGAATGGCGGCGGACGCCATGGACGCATGGGTCGCCGCCTCGCGTTCCACGGAAAGGCGGGCGAAGATGACCGTCCAGAGCAGCACGAGCACGAGCGTCCCCAGCGCGGGAATGGCGAACAATGCACGACGCCTGCGCGGAAAATCCGCGTGTTTCATGTCGCGTGGCGCTTTCGGCCGTGATCGATTCATGGGTTCGGTCAGTTCATGGACCCGGTGACGCGCTGACGGGTGGGGCGTTCGAAAACGGGCCAATGATCGAGGCATGAGTTCCACGCCTGTGTTCAATGCCAATCCGGCTGTGTTTTTGATGACGCGATCGAATCAGCGACTTGATCGCATCTGGACGTGCTTTTCGAAATCGTTCGCTGACTTGCGCGCAATTGCGTCAAATACGTCTTGCATTTCTTACAGTCATTTATTGAATACGCGTACTTAAATCTCACGGCCATTTCAGATTCTCTTACGGCCGGTACGTCAGATATTACCAATGACAGCCGGCTTAGATATTACTGAAGGCGATCCATTTAAGGAAGCGTGAAGGCGGGGAGGCGTATCGAGGTATACGCGGATAGGCCGAAATGCCCGTCCAGGGCGGTTCGGCGAACCGAAATGATGGATCGCTGACGCAATTTATCGATATAAAAAGCGTACCGATGCGACGTCCCGACACCGGGCGGCATCGGGATAAATCTTTCGCAAACGATAAACGGCTGCTCAGGCGACTTCGGCGATCAATTCAATCTCGACGCACGCGCCAAGCGGAATTTGCGCCACGCCGAAAGCGGAACGCGCGTGCTTGCCGCGCTCGCCGAATACATCGGCGATCAGCTCAGATGCGCCGTTCGTCACCAGATGCTGTTCCGTGAATTCGAGCGTGGAGTTGACGAGGCTCATTACCTTCACGATCCGCGTGACCTTGTTCAGGTCGCCCACGTGCGCGTGGAGCGTGGCAATCAGGTCGATGGCAATCGAGCGCGCGGCGGCGCGGCCTTCCTCGGTTGTGAGCGAGTCGCCAAGCTTGCCGGCCCACACCTTGCCGTCCTTCTTTGCAATGTGACCGGACAGATAAACCGTGTTACCGCTTTGCGCGCTCATTACGTAGGCGGCGGCCGGAGCGCCGGCGCTCGGCAGTTCAATGCCGAGTTCCTTCAGCTTGTCGTACACGTTCAGTTGAGCCATGCGGGATTCCCTTGAAAATGAGTGAGATGAAATCAAACCTGCGCGCGGATCAGCGCGCCAAGCTTGGCCACGCCTTCGTCGATCCTGGCCGGCGGCACCGTCACAAACGACAGACGCAGCGTGTTGTGCTCGGCTTCGTTCGCGAAGAACGGACCGCCGGGAACGAACGCGACGTGCTGCACAATGGATTGCTCGAGCAGTTTCATTGTATCGATGTGTTGCGGCAGCTTCACCCACACGAACATTCCGCCTTCCGGCCGGTTCCACTCCACGCCCGCCGGCATGTGCTCCTGAAGCGCCGCCAGCATGGCCGCGCATTGATCGCGATATAGCGAGCGGATCTTGGGGATATGCGTTTCGAGAAACCCGTCCTTCACGACTTCATGCACGATGCGCTGCGTGAGGCTCGGCGTATGCAGGTCGGTTGCCTGCTTGGCCTGGACGAGCTTGAAGTGCAACTCCTCGGGCGCGATGATGTAGCCCACGCGCATACCCGGCGACAACACTTTCGAAAACGATCCGAGATGCACGATGTGATCCGGCGCCATGGAAAGCATGGTCGGCAGCGGCGTGCCCGCGTAATCGAGCGCGCCGTACGGATCGTCTTCTATCACCGGGAACCCGGCGCGTTGCGCGAAGGCAGCGAGCGCCGTGCGGCGTGCAAGGGACAGACGGCGTCCCGTCGGATTCTGGAAATTCGGCTGCGCGTACAAGAGGCGCGCGCCCGCGGTCAGCGTTGAATCGAGCGTTTCGGGGATCAGGCCGTGTTCGTCTGTCGGAACCTGAACATAGTTCGGCTCGTACATTGAAAACGATTGCAGCGCGCCGAGATAGGTAGGCGTTTCGACCAGCACGCGGCTCGCCGGATCGATCAGGACCTTGCCGAGCAGATCCAGCGCCTGCTGCGATCCGGTGGTGATCAGCACTTGCGACGGCCGGATCGACGCGCCATTCACCGAATAACGTTGCGCGACCCATTCGCGCAGCGGCAGATAACCTTCGGTGGCGCTGTATTGCAGCGCGGCGGCGGGACTGTCGCGCAGGATACGGTCGCACGCCACGCGCATTTCTTCCACTGGAAACGTAGCCGGCGACGGCAAGCCGCCCGCAAAGGAAATGACTTCGGGCCGCTCGGTGACCTTCAGGATTTCGCGAATCGCCGAACTGGTGAGCTTTCTTGCGCGTTCGGAAAGTTGCCACGGCTGGGCTTGAAGGTCGGCTTGATTCATTGGGTCCTCGGTCGGTCTCGTTGTGATACGGGTCTGTTGGTCATGGGGCGGTGGACTCTTGTTATCGCGCCGCCGCGGGTTGCAGCCACACACTCCCGGTTGTAACGCCGGGTTGCTGAACCTCGCTAATGCTCGGGTTGCTGCTCGTCTTGCTGCTCCGGTTCGCCCGGTGTGGAATCGTTCGCTGTTTCCACGGCGTCGGCGGACTCCGTCACGTCCCCGCTCTGCTTGCTTCTTGCACGCCTGCGGGCAGGTCTGGCTGCGGCCAGTTCGGCTTGCCTCGTTGCCTGCAAAGCGGCTTCGCGTGCTGCAGCGGACTCGCCCATCGTGACGATGGAACCATCCGGCAACTCGAATTCCACGACCAGGACGGGCATGCCTTGCGTCACTTCGATGTTTATCAAGTGCGATGCGCCAAGCCACGCCAACTGTTCCAAAAGCACATGCGCGCGCGGATGAAACCCGGTAATCGATTTCACCGCGATGCCCGTTTCCGGCAGCGATTCGCTCGGATGCCGCTGCGTGTCCCACTGGATCAGCGAGGGCAGGAGTCCATCGCCGGAACCTTGCCATGCGGGAAACGCGCCGTCATCGGGAACGGTCAGGCTCCAGCTATTCGCGCCACGCGACATGCTCACGGCAGGCGCAATGCGCTCCGGGTATTGCGCCTGCCAGCGCGTCAGCAATTTCGGCCGTTGGACGCGCGCGACCCAGTGCACGAGTTGCGGACCCGCTTCGAGCCGCTCGATAAACGCGGGATTGTCCAGCGCGAACAGGCGCGGTCGCGGCGAATCGGCCGCGGCTGCACTGGGATCGACTGCAATGACTTCCAGGTAAGCGCCACCCCAGAGGTTCAACAGGCGATTGTGCGTGCGCATCAGCGGGTGGGCGCCGCCTTCGTTCATTTCCACGCCCAGCTTCCCGGCGACAAAGCGCGCGCCTTCTTCCAGCGTGCGGGCAGCGATTACCAGATGGTCGAGTTGCAGGGGCGGAGCGGTCATGGTGCACGGACTACGTCAATATGAACTAAATGAAATTGCGCGGAAAAAACGCGGCCAAGCTCGTCAGCATACCTGTTTCGTCTCTAAAGGCGGTCGCGTTAGCCATCAGGCCAAGTTATGAGCAGATTCGTGGCGCGTGCGCATTTCATAGGCGCGATCTTAAAATGTATCGGTTCAGACCGTAACAGTAACGGTACAATCCATCCGATACTTCTCGGTACAGTCACCGCACGCATTCATTCCATGGAGCCCGACATGTCCGTCCCGCTCGACCAGATTCCCGCGCCGCACGGCGCGCCGCAGCTTACGCTCGTCGACCAGCTGGTCCAGTGGGGCCGGCGCCGTATCGACGAACGCGTGTTTCGCCCGGGCATGCGCATGCCGTCGATCCGCAAGCTCGCCGTGGATAAAGGCGTGTCGCGCTTTACCGTTGTCGAGGCGTACGAACGGCTCGTGGCGCATGGCTATCTCGATTCGAGGCGCGGTTCGGGTTTTTTCGTGCGCGACCGGAGCGGCTCGAACGACGCCCACGTGCACCCGCCATCGGCCAGCGAACCGCAGCCGGTCGCGAGCACCATCGACGTGGTCTGGCTGCTGCGCAACATGCTGCACACGTCGAGTCCGGCGAAGGGGCCGGGCATTGGGTATCTGCCTTCGAGCTGGCTCAACGGCGAATTGCTCACCGGCGCGCTGCGTTCCATGAGCCGGCAAAGCGGTGCGCAAATGCTCGGTTTCGGCACGCCGCAGGGGTTTTTGCCGCTGCGCCAGCAACTGCAGACGCGCCTGGAAGAACTGGAGATCGGTGCATCCACGCAGCAGATCGTGATGGTGTCGGGCGTGACGCAAGCCATCGACCTGATTGCGCGCGTGTTCGTGAAACCGGGAGACACGGTGATCGTGGGCGACCCCGCCTGGTTCCAGATGTTCGGCCGCTTCGTCGCGCAGGGCGCGCGGCTCGTCGGCATGCCTTACACGCCCGATGGCCCCGATCTCGACGCCCTGGAAAACCTCGTGCAGACATGGCGTCCGAAGATGCTCGTGATCAATTCGGTGCTGCAAAATCCTACGGGAACGTCGCTCACGGCGGCCCAGGCGTTTCGTATCCTCCAGCTTGCGCAGACCTACGATTTCATCGTCGTGGAAGACGATATCTACGGCGACCTTTGCCCGACGAACTTCGCGGCCACGCGACTCGCAAGCCTCGACCAGCTCAAGCGCGTGATCTTCCTCAACAGCTTTTCGAAGACGCTCGCGCCAAATCTGCGCGTGGGGTACATAGCGTGCGCGCCGGAGGTGGCGAACGCCATCGCGGACCAGAAGATGCTCGTGGGCATGACGAGCCCCGAACTCAACGAGCGCGTGCTGTACAAGGTCTTGACCGACGGCCACTATCGCCGGCATGTCGAACGGCTGCGCGTAAAGCTCGACGGCGTGCGCGAGAAAACTGTACGCATGTTCGAAAAGGTCGGCTACAAGCCCTATCTGGTGCCGGCGGCCGGCATGTTCTTATGGGCCGATACCGGCGTGGATTCGGAAGGTCTCGCGGCCTTCGGGCACGAGGCCGGATTTCTGCTGACGCCGGGGAGCCTCTTTTCCCCGCATCAGCTACCGAGCACGTGGATGCGCTTTAACATTGCAAATTGCGGCGATCCGGGGCTGCCGGCAATGCTCACGGCGTATGCCGACCGCATGGGCTAGAACAGTTCGGGCCGCGGTAGCGCTTTCAAACCCGCCCCTTGAAATTTCCGTCCGCGACCTCATGTGTCGCAGAATTCGCGCGATGTCTGTTTACACCGCTGCCGCTTGAAAACCCGTCAACACTAGACAAAAGAGGAACCGACCATGGCACAAGAAACCATGAGCTTTCAGGCAGAAGTGAAGCAGCTTCTGCATCTGATGATCCATTCGCTCTACAGCAACAAGGAAATTTTCCTGCGGGAGCTGATTTCGAACGCATCGGACGCGGCCGACAAGCTGCGTTTCGAGGGTATCGAAAACGGCGCGTTGTACGAGAACGATCCGGATCTGCGCATCCGCATTTCGTACGACAAGGCGGCGCGCACCATCACTATCGACGACAACGGCATCGGCATGAGCCGCGACGAGGCGATCGCGAACCTCGGCACGATCGCGCGCTCGGGCACCAAGGAATTCTTTTCGAAGCTCTCCGGCGATCAGCAGAAAGACGCTGCGCTAATTGGCCAGTTTGGCGTGGGTTTCTATTCGGGCTTCATTGTCGCGGACAAGATCACGGTTGAAACGCGCCGCGCCGGATTGCCGGCAAGCGAAGGCGTGCGCTGGGAAAGCGCGGGCGAGGGCGATTTCGTGGTCGAGCAGATCGAGCGCGCGCAACGCGGTTCGAGCATCACGCTGCACCTGCGTCCGGAAGAGGACGAATTCCTGTCCACGCACAAGCTGAAGTCGGTCATTCAGAAGTACTCGGACCACGTCGCGTTGCCCATCCTGATGAAGAAGGAAGAATGGGACGCCGAGAAGTCGGAGATGGTCACGAAGGACGAAGACGAGACGGTCAATCAGGCGAGCGCGTTGTGGACCCGCGCGAAGGGCGACATCACCGACGAGCAGTACAAGCAGTTTTACCAGCACATCTCGCACGATCACGACGAACCGCTTGCATGGACGCACAACCGCGTTGAAGGCCGCAGCGAATACACACAGTTGTTGTATGTGCCGAAGCATGCGCCGTTCGATCTGTGGAATCGCGATCATCGCGGCGGCCTGAAGCTGTATGTGAAGCGTGTGTTCATCATGGACGACGCCGAGCAGCTTCTGCCGGCCTATCTGCGCTTTGTGAAGGGCGTAGTCGATTCGGCCGATTTGCCGCTGAATGTATCGCGTGAAATCCTGCAGGAAAGCCGCGACGTGAAAGCCATTCGCGAAGGCGTGACCAAGCGCGTTTTGTCGATGCTGGAGGAAGTGGCGTCGTCGTCCGCTGAAGCGACCGAAGACGCCGATAAAGCCAGATACGCGACCTTCTGGAAAGAGTTCGGGCAGGTCTTCAAGGAAGGCATCGGCGAGGATTACGGCAATCGCGAACGGATTGCGAAGCTCGTGCGGTTTGCATCGACGCATACGGATTCGGCGGAGCAGACGGTGGCGTTGGCCGACTACGTGTCGCGCATGAAGCCCGAGCAAACGAAAATCTATTACGTCACCGCCGACACGTGGCAAGCCGCGAAGAACAGTCCGCATCTCGAAGTGTTCCGCAAGAAGGGCGTGGAAGTGCTGCTGCTGACGGACCGTGTCGATGAATGGATGCTGTCGTTCCTGAACGAATTCGATGGCAAGCCGCTGCAAAGCGTGGCGCGTGGCGATCTGGATCTGGGTGCGCTCAACGACGAAGAGAAAGAGGCGCAAGAGAAGGTCGGCGAGGAATTGAAGCCGCTGGTCGAAAGCATGAAGGCCGCACTGGAAGGCAAGGCCAAGGACGTGCGTTTGACGTTCCGCCTGACGGATTCACCGACCTGTCTGGTGGCCGATGACGGCGACATGAGCGGTTATCTGCAACGCATGTTGAAGCAGGCAGGTCAGGCAGCGCCGCAAATGCAGCCGATTCTGGAAGTGAATCCGGATCATCCGCTGGTCAAGAAGCTTCACGCCGACGACGCGAATTTCAACGACTGGTGTCATCTGCTTTTCGATCAGGCGATGCTGGCCGAAGGTGGATCGCTGGAGGATCCGGCGAGTTTTGTGAAGCGGACGAACGCGTTGTTGCTGGCGCGGTGATTGAGTAGCTGGAGCTTCAACGCAGAAAAAAACGCGCTGCCTGGTAACTGGCAGCGCGTTTTTTATTGACGGCGAATCAAGCCATCAAGAAGTGGGTTTGGCATGCCGTTCTTTGTTCGCCTGAGCGACTACCGAAGCCGCCAGCGTCTTCGCTTCCTTTGATGCCTTGGGGTCATGCAAGACCAACGACGCCTTGTGCTCCATCTCGGCGCCGGTCTGATGTGTTGAATGGCTTTGCGACAGGGCCGACGCCGCAAGACTTTTCTCGACGGGCGTCGCCTTCGGATCATGCAACATATGCGATGCAAGCGTTGCAACGGTTTTCGATGTTTGTTTTGTATTCACAGACATGTGCGTCCTCTCTGATTGATTGAACACCGGCTTTTCCCCGCCGGTTTGCTAGTCTTCCCCCTGAGGCCGCCCGCATCTATACGATTCGTCCTATTTACGCGCGAGGTTTTATAATCTCGCGCATGCTGAATACCCTCGTTGCGGCGCCTGGAAAATGGCGCATCCGTCCGCTTCCCACTTTCACCGCCGACCAGAAGGACTGGCTCACCCGCGGCGGCTCCCTCACCGCGCATTTGCGTGAACTCGGCACTGTCACCGTCGATGTCACCCGCGAAGCCGTGAGCCAGCCATGGCGAGACGAAGCCAGCGCGTTGAACATCACGCCGCGCACGCCTGTATGGACGCGCGAAGTCGTGCTGAACGTGGAGGGCGTGCCGTTCGTGGCGGCGCACAGCATCGTGCCGCTCAGCGCCAGTTCGGGTGTATGGCAAGCCATGCGCCGCCTGAGGACGCGTCCGCTGGCTGAACTGCTGTATAGCGACAGCAGCGTATGGCGCTCGGCGCTTACCTCGCGCCGGCTCACCGCGCGCGAACCGCTATACCGCCTCGCCGGCGCGCAAATGCCAAATGAAGCACCGCACACATTCGTCGCGCGCCGCTCCGTGTTCGTCAGAAAAAACGCGCCGCTGATGGTCACCGAATGTTTCCTGCCCGCGCTCTGGTCGTTCCTCGAGCATCGCGACCGATGCTGACAGGCTTCCCGCCCATCGCCGATGAAAACACGCACACGCTGATTCTCGGCAGCTTCCCCGGTGTAGCTTCGCTCGATGCCGCGCAGTACTACGCGCATCCGCGCAACCAGTTCTGGCGGCTGGTGGGAACGGTTGTCGGCGAGCCTTTGAACGCGCTTCCCTACGATCAGCGTGTCCTCAAGCTGCTCGAACATGGCATCGGCTTATGGGACGTGCTCGCGGCTTGCGAACGCGAAGGCAGTCTCGACAGCGCGATCCGCCACGCGAATCCCAACGACTTCGCCTCATTCCGCCGCCACGCGCCAGGCCTGAAAAAGCTCTGCTTCAACGGCAAGACCTCGGGCCGTTTCGAGCCCGTGATCCGGGAGGCGGGCTATCAAACGCTCGTCCTGCCGTCGTCGAGTCCGGCGAATGCTATTCTCTCGTTCGATCAAAAACTGCGCATCTGGCGCGACATCCTTAAATGACCCAATTAATCAAACGCGCGTCGGCTGAAGCCCGCGCGTTCGGCGGCAAGCGCCAGGAAAAAAAGCACGATAAAAAATTCGCCAGGCGCGCAAAGCGCGAACGCGACGACGATCTCGAAAACGCGCCGCGTATCGACGCCCCGCGCAAGCCGCGCTTCGCGCCCGTGACGTTCTCGGAAGAGGACGGCGTGCGTTTCCTGCATTTCGGCACCGAATGGGTGCAAGGCGCGATGCGACTGAAAAAGCCGAATCACATCGAACTCGAATACGCGCAGCAAATGATGGCGTGGCTGTTGTTCATCGAGACGCCGAAGCGCGTCGTGCAACTCGGTCTCGGCGCGGCCGCGTTGACCAAGTTCGCGCACGCGTTCCTCAAGCGCGCGAAGGTCGAAGCGGTCGAACTGAACCCGTCCGTCGTGATCGCGGCGCGCACGATGTTCGAACTGCCGAACGACGATGCACGCCTCACCATCCACGAGCAGGACGCTTACGACTTCGTCAACGACGCAGCGAATCACGGCAGCATTGGCGCATTGCAGATCGATGTCTACGACGCCACCGCGCGCGGTCCCGTGCTCGAAAGCGTGGCGTTCTATCGTGCATGCCGTGCTTGTCTCACGCCCTCGGCAGGCGTGGTGACGATCAACCTGTTCGGCGATCATCCGAGCTTCGTGCGCAACATGAAGCACCTCTCCGAAGCCTTCGATGGCCGCGTGATCGCGCTGCCGGAAGTCCACGATGGCAACCGCATCGCCGTTGCGTTTGCAGGGCCGGCGCTCGACGTTCCTTACGCGCAACTCGAACAGCGCGCGAAGCTCATCGAAAAGGAACTCAAGCTTCCTGCGCGTCAATGGGTGAAGGCGTTGGCCATCAGTGCCGACGCCGGCGATACGCCGAACTTTTCCCTATAGGTTTAATAGTCAACCGGCGGCGAATCCGCCGCTCTTACAGCGGCCGGGAAAGCAAAAATTACATAACGCTTTCCTGGCTCATTACGGTTCGGGTTCGCCCTGCTTGACCGGCTTTTATGCGTCCATATACTCCACGTGTTATTTCGGGGCGCTATTAGGCTGGCGCTTTGCCGCCAGTTCCGCACAGGTCCGCACCGGTTTTAAACAGGTCCACGCAGCCGCCGCGCATTCGCCAGCCGAGCAGCAATTTCAAGAGAAAAGAGGAGACCGTCATGGCTCAAGATGCGGTGACCGCTACCGGTCAGGTTCGCAACAAGCAGTGGCTTTGGCTGCTGATACTTCCCTGGATCGCCGTTGTCTGGGTGCCGTTTTACAACAAGATCGAACCGTTGCTCTGGGGCTTTCCGTTTTTTTACTGGTACCAGTTGCTCTGGGTCTTGATCAGCGCGGTGATTACTGCCGTGGTCTACAAGAAAACCAAGCCCATCCACGACGTTCCCAAGCTCACGCCCGGGAGCCCGCGATGATGAATACCACCGCAACCTTCGTTTTCGTCCTGTTCTTCATCGGCGTGACGATCCTGGGTTTTGTAGCCGCTCATTGGCGCAAGGCCGATCTAGGCCAGCTCGATGAATGGGGCCTCGGCGGCCGCCGCTTCGGCACGATTGTCACGTGGTTCCTGCTTGGCGGCGACCTGTACACCGCATACACGTTCGTCGCCGTTCCGGCGCTCGTGTTCGGCGCCGGCGCAACGGGCTTCTTTGCGTTGCCGTACACCATCCTGATCTATCCGTTCGCGTTCGTCGTGTTCCCGAAGCTGTGGGCGATCTCGAAGAAATTCGGCTATGTCACCGCCGCCGACTTCGTGCATGCCCGGTACAACAGCCGCATGCTCGCGCTCGCTATTGCACTGACGGGGATCGTCGCGACAATGCCGTACATCGCGTTGCAACTGGTCGGCATTGAAGTGGTGATTGGCGCACTCGGTTTCGATACCACTGGTTTTGTCGGCGATCTGCCGCTGATCATTGCGTTCGCGATTCTCGCGGCCTACACGTACACGTCGGGACTGCGCGCGCCGGCCATGATCGCGGTCGTGAAGGACGTGCTGATCTACATCACCATCATTGCCGCGATGATCATCATTCCGGCGCAGCTCGGCGGTTTCGGCGCGATCTTCCATGCGGTCGATCCGGCGAAGATCCTGTTGAAGGCGCCGGATACATCGAGCCTGAATGGCTACAGCGCGTATGCGACGCTCGCGGTCGGCTCCGCACTTGCGCTGTTCCTGTACCCGCATTCGGTGACGGCGGTGTTGTCCTCGAAGTCGGGCAACACGATCCGCCGCAACATGGCGCTGCTGCCGGCCTATTCGCTGGTGCTCGGCCTGCTCGCGTTGCTGGGATACATGGCGCTCGCGTCCGGCGTGAAGGAGATGCCGGAATTCGCGCCGTACTTCAAGGCGTATGGTTCGAACTTTGCTGTGCCGGCGCTGTTCCTGCACTTCTTCCCGTCATGGTTCGTGGGCGTGGCGTTCGCGGCAATCGGTATCGGCGCGCTGGTGCCTGCTGCAATCATGTCGATTGCGGCGGCCAACCTCTACACGCGTAACGTGCACCGTGAGTTCGTGAACACGAAGATGACGCCGGAGCAGGAAACCAACGTCGCGAAGCTGGTGTCGCTCCTGGTGAAGGTCGGCGCGGTCGTCTTTATTCTGGCGCTGCCGCTGACCTACGCCATCCAGTTGCAATTGCTCGGCGGGATCTGGATCATCCAGACGTTGCCTGCGCTCGTGCTCGGGCTTTATACGCGCGTGCTCGATCACCGTGGTTTGCTGCTCGGCTGGGCTGCGGGTATTGTCACGGGCACGTGGATGGCGGTATCGCTGAAACTGGCTGGATCGATCTTCACGATTCACCTGTTCGGCTACGCCATTCCCGGTTATGCCGCTGTGTGGGCGCTGGTCGTGAACCTGGTTGTGTCGATCGTGGTCAGCATCCTGGTGCGCGTGATCGGCCTCAAGCGCTCCGATGACCGCACGAGTCCCGAGGATTATCTGGACGTAGCGGAAACCTGATCCTCCGAATTCCGGATCGGCAGGAAAGCTGGTAAAACGCCCGTAACAGATGTTGCGGGCGTTTTGTTTTTCCGAAGGCCGTTTTATTGTCTCGGTGTTGCCTGATCAAGGCTGATTCAACTCATCGGAACCGCATGTCCTCCACTGAACCACCCAGGGCTGTTCGAAGCCACACGCGCCGCATGCTGCACGTGCTGGGCTCGCCATACTTCCGATACCGCCACGCGAAGTACCTGCACGCGGCGCGCGTGGCGCTGGCGCTGCTGGCGTCGATTGCGCTGACATCGGGGATCGATATTCCGCACGGCGAATGGTCCACGGTGACCTTGCTGGTCGTGATCGGCGGTTTGCAGCATCACGGCAATATCCGCAAGAAGGCGGCGGAGCGGGCGGTCGGCACCATGCTCGGCGCGTCGCTCGGGCTGGGGTTGATTCTGCTGCAGTCCGTGACGCATTCGACCATGATTACCTTCATGCTGCTGGCGGTGATTACCGGCGTGTGCGCGTATCACGCCATCGGCAAGCCGGGGTATATCGCGTTGCTTACGGGCATTACCACCGTGATCGTGGCCGGGCACGGGAATTTGCCTCTCGACGTGGGCTTGTGGCGCACGCTCACGGTGATGATCGGCATTGCGATCGCGCTGGCGTTTTCATTCGTGCTGCCGCAATACGCCACGTATTCATGGCGCTACCGTCTCGCCGACAACATGCGCGACAGCGCGCGGATCTACGGCGCGATCGTGGAAGGCCGCCACATACCGGTGGACGCCATGAGCCAACAATTCGCCACGATGAACGCCCGGCTGGTTTCGTCGCGTTCGTTGCTGGCATCGGTCGCAAAGGAAATCGACGCGCCGGTTGCCGTACTCGAGGATATCCAGCGCCAGCATCGCTCGATCATCACCGCGCTTGAAATGATGGCGTCGGCGGTTCCGGACAACGCGCCCGGGCTGGCTGCGAGCGGGCACGCCGAGGAGCGCGCCGTGCGCCACACCTTGCTGCTGATGGCGCGCGCGTTGCGGTTCGGCAGGGTCGGCTTGCTGCACGCGGCAACAGGTTCTCCGGCGGCCGCCGCGCGGCTCGAACGGACCGCGAGCGTGGCGGCCGAAATCGCGCCCGAATTGCAGGGGCCGTACTGGCTCGCGAAACGGCTGGCGGAACAAGTGGACCGGCTACGCTTGCGGCTGATCGAGATCGAGCGGCAATGGAATCTTGAAGGCGCGCAGCCCTTCCACCGATAAAAACGCGTATCAGAAAGAAAGAGAAAGTCAGCCGCCGAGGTCGTCCATCACGCTCACGATCCACGGGATGCCGAACTTGTCGGAGACCATGCCGAAGCCGCTGCTCCAGAAAGTCGGCTGCCAGGTCATCCGGACATTGCCATCCACGCTCAGCGCTTCGAACATGCGCTGGCCCGACGCGTCGTCGTCGGCCACGATCGCGATGCTGAAACCAGAGAACACCTGGGGCGCCGAGTTCACGCCATCGGAGGCCATGATGATGCTCGCGCCTATCCTGAAGGTGGAATGCATGATCTTGTGCTGCCATTCGGGCGTCGTGGTCACGCCGTCGGGGGAGTCCTTGAAACGCAGCACGGAGAGGGTTTCCGCATTGATTGCGTGTTGATAGAACACGAGCGCTTCTTCCGTGCGGCCGTTGAAGTACAGATAGGGTTCGAGACGCATTGGCGCTCCTTTTGTAGTGGGCGGCCCCCGCCCGTCTCAAAAGTCTAGCCCACGCCCTGCGGCTAAAAACGCCTCGCGCGACCCCGACCCGCATAAAAAAAGGCGCCGGCGAAATAGCACCGGCGCCCGTTTCCAGACACGTAGTCTCTGTGTTGCAGCCGCCAGATTACTTCAGCGCTTCGATCAGCTTTTCGAGCTTGACCGCATCAGCCGCGAAAGCGCGAATGCCTTCGGCCAGCTTTTCGGTGGCCATGGCGTCGTCGTTGACGAGGAAGCGGAAGCTTGCTTCATCGACATTGATTTTCTCGACCTTGTCGTTCGCGACGGCTTCCGGCGACAGCTTGCGCTCGACCGTGTCATTGCTGTCCGCGAGTTTCTTGAGCAGGTCGGGGCTGATGGTCAGCAGGTCGCAGCCGGCCAGTTCCGTGATCTGATTGACTGTGCGAAAGCTTGCGCCCATCACTTCGGTCTTGTAGCCGAACTTCTTGTAGTACGCGTAGATCTTGCGCACCGACTGCACGCCCGGATCGTTCGCACCGCCCATTTTCGCTTCGTCCCAATCCGCGCCCGCCGACTTCTTGTACCAGTCGTAGATACGGCCGACGAACGGCGAAATGAGTTGCGCGCCGCCGTCCGCTGCCGCCGCGGCTTGCGCGGTCGAGAACAGCAGCGTCATGTTGCAGTGGATGCCATCCTTTTGCAGCGTCTCCATGGCGCGGATGCCTTCCCACGTGGACGCGAGCTTGATCAGGATGCGCTTGCGGTCAATGCCCGCGTCTTCATACAGCTTGATGATCTCGCGGCCTTTTTCGATGGAAGCTTTCGTGTCGAACGAAAGACGTGCATCGACTTCGGTCGATACGCGGCCCGGGACGATCTTGAGGATCTCCTTGCCGAACGCCACCAGCAACTGGTCGATGATATGGCCCGTCGACTTGCTTGCATGGTCCTTGACGGTCTTTTCGAGCAAGGGCTTGTAATCGTCGTTTTGAACGGCCTTGAGGATCAGCGACGGGTTCGTGGTCGCGTCCTGCGGCTTGAATTCGCCGAGTTGCTGGAAGTTGCCCGTGTCGGCGACGACGGTGGTGTATTGCTTGAGCTGGTCGAGAGCGGAGGTCATGTCTGGTCTTCGGCGTTTGGCCGTTGTCAAAGATGCGGAGTGCCCGCGTTGAAAGGAGGATGCGAGGCCGCTCGTGCTGCCGCGGCGCCAAAGCTGCTGGCAATCGTCTCGCCCAAGAGTGTCATTCTAGTCCTGCCGCGCCGTTTGGCGAGAGTAGGGCTGATGGCGGTGGTGTTTCCCGCTTGAGCTTCGGTGCTTACATCTACGCGTCGCAATCCGGGTGCCCGCACTTGAGCCAGTCTTTTACCTTTGGTCCTGAAGTCATTACACGCCGGCCCTGTGAACCTTTCGCGTCGGCGGGATAAATCTACGCCCGGCGCGCGTTCAGCACAATCTGCGTGACGACGCCGGCGACAAGTCCCCAGAACGCCGATCCTATCGATAAAAGCGTGAGCCCGGAAGCCGTCACCATGAACGTGACGAGCGCGGCTTCCCGCTGGCGCACGTCCTGCATGGCGTTGGTAAGGCCGCTCATGATCGAGCCGAACAGCGCGAGCGCCGCGACCGATACGACCAGCGCCTTCGGCAGCGATCCGAACAGCGCCGCGATGGTGGCCCCGAATATCCCGGCGACAAGATAAAAAATACCGCACCAGACGGCCGCCATATAGCGCCTTGACCGATCCTCGTGGGCTTCGGGGCCGGTGCAGATGGCCGCAGTAATGGCGGCCAGATTGACGCCGTGGGAGCCGAACGGAGCGAGCACGAGGGACGCAATGCCGGTCGTTGCGATCAGCGGCGCCGAGGGCGTGTTGTACCCGTCCGCGCGCAGCACGGCGATGCCGGGCACGTTCTGCGAGGCCATCGCCACCACAAAAAGCGGAATGCCGATGCTGACCGCCGCCGCGAGCGAGAAGTGCGGCGCGGTGAAGACCGGATGCGCGAGCGCGACGTGGAACTGGCTGAAATCGAGGAGACCAAGCATGCCCGCGGCGACGATGCCTGCCACCAGAGTGCTCAGGATGGCGTAGCGAGGCGCGAGGCGCTTGATGACGAGATAGGTGAAGAACATCGTCAGCACGAGCGCCGTCTGGAATTGCGCGGCCTTGAAGATTTCGATGCCGATCTCGAACAGGATCCCGGCCAGCAGCGCCGCCGCGATTCCCGCGGGAATCCTGCGCATGAGCGTGTCGAACCAGCCGGTCAGCCCGACCACGGTCAGCAACACGGCACACACGATAAACGCGCCGATGGCATCGGCATAAGGCACGTTCGGGAGCGACGTCACGAGGAGCGCCGCGCCGGGCGTCGACCAGGCGATCACAATGGGTGCGCGGAACCTGAGCGACAGCCCGATCGTGCACAGCGCCATGCCGATTGAAAGCGCCCAGATCCAGGAAGAGATTTGCGCATCCGATAAATGCGCGGCGCGCCCCGCCTGGAATATCAGCACGAGCGAACTGGTATAGCCGGTCATCATTGCGACAAAACCGGCGACCATTGCCGAGAGCGACGAGTCGGCAAATGGCCGGAAAGCCGCGGCGGACGGATTCATTCAAAGCCTTTCATTAATGTTTCGCGCGAATCGTACGCGCCGAAAGGCTTTAGCAACAGGGACAGTATGAAAAAAAGCGGCCGTGCCACTTAAACGTTTTGGCGCGCTTATTTGGAAAGCGCCCGCATTGCGCTTTCAAGACCGGCCAGCGTGAGACCGTACATGCGGCCGCCCAGGATCTGCCGAATAATCGATACCGATTGCCGATATTCCCAAAGGCTTTCCGGTTCGGGATTAAGCCACGCGAAATGCGGAAACTGATCGGCGAGGCGTCTCAGCCAGACAGCGCCGGCTTCGGCATTGTTGTATTCCACGGAACCGCCCGGTTGCACGACCTCGTATGGGCTCATGGTTGCATCGCCGACAAAAATCAGTTTTGTATCCGGCGAAAACTTGTGCAATACGTCGAACGTGGCGGTGCGTTCCCCATGCCTGCGCCGGTTATTCTTCCAGAGATAATCGTAGACGCAATTATGAAAATAATAGAACTCGAGATGCTTGAATTCCGACTTTGCGGCGGAAAAGAGCTCTTCGACGCGTTTTATATGGTCGTCCATTGAGCCGCCTACATCCAGCAGCATCAGGACTTTCACATTGTTATGGCGTTCCGGCACCATTTTAAGGTCGAGCCAGCCGGCGTTCGCGGCGGTACTGCGGATGGTGTCGGGTAAATCGAGTTCGTCGGCCGCGCCTTCGCGCGCGAAACGGCGCAGACGCCGTAACGCCACCTTGATATTGCGCGTGCCGATTTCGACCTGATCGTCGTAATCCTTATAAGCGCGTTCGTCCCATACCTTGACGGCGGTCCGGTTTCCTGCGGAATCGCCGCCAATGCGAATGCCTTCCGGATTGAATCCGCCGTTGCCAAAAGGCGATGTTCCGCCGGAGCCGATCCATTTGCTGCCGCCTTCGTGCCTTTCCTTCTGCTCTTCGAAAAGCTCTTTCAGCCGTGCCATCAGTTTGTCGATACCACCAAGCGCTTCAATCTGGCGCTTCTCTTCGGGCGTGAAATCCCGGTCGAGCTTTTTCTTCAGCCATTCCAGCGGAATATCGAGCGCGGCTTCATCGAGCGCGGCAACGCCGTGAGAATAGGCGCCGAAAGCCTGATCGAATTTATCGAAGTATTTTTCGTCCTTGACCAGCGTCATGCGGGCGAGAAAATAAAACTCGTCGATAGACGGTCCAATTACCCGCGACTTCAACGCTTCGAGCAAGGTGAGGTATTCCTTGACCGAAACTGGCAGCTTTGCGCTGCGCAACGAATAAAAGAAGTCGATCAGCATGGCGGTTTCCTGCGGCTCATGACCGGGACTGCTTAACGGTTATTGCGGTTCATGAACAGAAGCCGCTCGAAAAGACTCAGGTCCTGCTCATTCTTCAATAACGCACCGTGCAGCGGCGGAATGATCTGCTTTTGATCGCTGGATCGAAGCGCTTCCGGACCAATATCTTCCGCGAGCAGCAGTTTCAGCCAGTCGAGCAGTTCGGATGTCGATGGCTTCTTCTTGAGCCCCGAAACGTTGCGCAACTCAAAGAAGCTCTGCATGGCAGCGGCGACCAGTTCTTCCTTGATACCCGGAAAATGCACGTCGACAATCTGCTTCATCGTCGTGGGTTCGGGAAACTTGATGTAGTGGAAAAAACAGCGGCGCAGGAACGCGTCGGGCAGTTCTTTCTCGTTGTTCGACGTGATGATGACGAGCGGCCGATGCTTCGCCTTGACCAGTTCGTGTGTCTCGTAGACATAGAACTCCATGCGGTCGAGTTCGCGCAGCAAGTCGTTCGGAAACTCGATATCGGCCTTGTCGATTTCATCGATCAGCAGCACGGTTGGCACGTCGGCATCGAACGCCTGCCACAACACGCCCTTCACGATGTAATTGCGGATGTCCTTCACGCGTTCGTCGCCGAGCTGCGAGTCCCGCAGGCGCGAGACCGCGTCGTATTCGTACAATCCCTGCTGCGCCTTCGTGGTCGATTTGATGTGCCATTGCAGCAGCGGCATGCCGAGCGCGGCGGCCACTTCCTCCGCCAGCATGGTCTTGCCGGTGCCGGGCTCGCCCTTGATCAGCAGCGGGCGTTGCAGCGTGATCGCGGCGTTGACGGCGAGCTTGAGGTCGTCGGTTGCGACGTACTGCGATGAGCCTTCAAAACGCATGACGCATCTCTCGAAGAAGGAAAATTGCAGTATAAGTCAGATGCCGTTTTGCTATTGAGCGCCCAAATTCCCGGTATTCCGGCATTTTAAAGATGTCCATTGGACACATTGTCGCAGGCTGTCCGGCCTTGATCGGCCTTGATCGGCGGGGCTTGGCGCGATGCGACACCGCACGCCGCGGCCTGTGGACGCAGGGTAGGTCGCGCGGTACAATTAGCGCGATTTTTTTGGCCCGTGTGGCTGTAAATCGGACTTGTCTTAAATGCACCTGGACGCGTTTGAGATTTGGCCGAGATTGACCAGTCCCGAGAAAGTCCCGGAACGCCAGGCCTTTACAAGGTGCCGGATTTCCCCTCATGCCAGGTTAGAAGCTATGAATAAATTCGTCGGCAAATGTGCCGTGATCGCAGCGCTGTCGGGGCTTGCCGGCTTCGCGACCCAGGCCTCCGCCGATGTCGTGGGCAACGCGAAAGCGGCCCAGGGCAAGGTTGCGATGTGTATCGGGTGTCACGGCATTCCCGGGTATCGCACCGCGTATCCCGAGGTGTACCGGGTTCCCATGCTCGGCGGCCAGAGCGCCCGTTATCTTGAGAATGCGCTGCAAGCCTACAAGAAGGGCGATCGTCACTTCGAGACCATGCACGGCATAGCGGTCACGCTCACCGACCAGGATATTGCCGATATTGCTGCGTACTACGCCGCGCAAACCCCCTCTTCGAAGAACAATCCCGACAAGTGATCCCGCGCGCTGGTCCTGATCAAGAGCATCAGGTCGAAGACACGCTCACTCGGCACTTACCATTCGCGGGATAGGAGAATTCATGAAGGCACTCGAAACAGTGTTGAAAACAGCATGCATGGCGGCGGCGCTGGCCGGCGCAATGGCCGTGCAGCCGGCATTTGCCGCTGACGCCAGCAATGGCAAGGTACTCGCGGAAGCGCACAACTGCGCGGCTTGTCACGGGCCGAACCTGAACAAGCCGGTGAGCGCGGAGTATCCGAAGCTCGCGGGTCAGCACGCCGACTATGTTTATTGGGCGCTGCGCCAGTATCAGATGGGCAACGGCAATCCGAACTTCGGCCGCAGCAACGCCATCATGTCGGCACAGGTGCAGAACCTGTCGCAGGCGGATTTGAAGGACATTGCGGCGTATATCGAATCGCTGAAGGGCGATCTGGTGCTGAAGAAGTAACTTCCGGCTGTTTGCCGTGGATGGAAAAACACCTCGCTCAAGGCGAGGTGTTTTCGTTTGAAGCGTCGTTCGGCGCTTTCGGGTGCGTCAATCCCGCGACGCGCGCTGTTCGATCAACGCGAGATACGCGTCGGTGTCGGGCGGCGTGTTGTTGCGCTGCGCTTCCCAAATGATCTGCCCAAGGCATTCCATGATGGCGTGCTGCGCGTCGTGAGTCGAACCGAGACGTCCCACGAGCCGCTCATGCGCGCGCCGGATTCCCGGCGGCTGATCGATGGAAAGCTGTTCGGTGATCGCCAGATGCATCGACAGGTGCAGGAACGGATTGCTCTTGCCCTGATCGGGCGAATAGTCGGCCTGCGCGACGTCCGGACTGGCAAGTTCCTGCTGGTATTCCGGATGCTCGCCAATCCAGTCGGCCGCGATGCTTTCCAGCGGCGTCAGAACGCCGCCTTGCCGCTGCTTGCGCCAGGTTTCGGTGAAAAATTGGCGAACTTCGTCGCGGCTGGGGTTGAACATGGTGCGCTTCGCTTTAGCTGAATCTAGCTGAATCGTGGTGAAGCGCTTATTTTAAGCTGCATCGGTGCAAGCGTCTTATTCGACAGGCGCAGGCGTCTTCGGCCGATACTCGCACAACGGCTCGATCGCGCAATGCCAGCACTCGGGCACGCGGGCGCGGCACACATAGCGCCCGTGCAGGATCAGCCAGTGATGCGCGTCGTGCTTGAATTCGTCGGGGACAAACTTCTCCAAGGCCATTTCCACCGCGCGCACATCCTTTCCGGGCGCGAGACCCGTTCGATTCGACACGCGGAAGATATGGGTATCGACGGCAATGGTCGGATGTCCGAACGCCGTGTTCAAGATCACGTTCGCCGTCTTGCGCCCGACGCCTGGTAACGCTTCGAGCGCCTCGCGGTTGTCAGGCACCTCGCCGCCGTATTGATCGACCAGAATCCGGCACGTTGCGATCACGTTCTTCGCTTTCGTCCGATACAACCCGATTGTCTTGATGTACTCGATCACGCCTTCTTCGCCGAGCCCCAGCACTTTGGCCGGCGTGTTCGCGACCGGATACATGCGGCGCATGGCCTTGTTGACTGAGACATCGGTGGCTTGCGCCGAGAGCAGCACCGAAATCAGCAGCTCGAACGGCGAGTTGTGCTCGAGTTCAGTGGTCGGATGCGGATTCAGACTCTGCAGCGTCTCGAAGATTGCGCGGCGTTTTTTTGCGTTCATCGGCTCAGGCGTCGGGGTCGTTGTCTGGATTGTTGCCGGCGTTTGCGCCGGGCGCTGATGGCGGCGTTTCGTCCGGCTGCGTCAAACCCAGGCGGCGACGCCGGGCATCGGCGGCATCGATTTGCGCCTGTACCTCGGGGCTTACATCGCCCGTGTTTTTAGGCCCTGCACCGAGCTTCGCCAGCTCTTCCTTTTTCTTGCGCGCGCGTTCCATGGCGGCCTGGATGATCGCACGCTTTTTGGCTTGTGCTTCGTCCTCGGGCGTCACGGCTAAAGGTTGCGCTTGCGTGCCGGCGGCGGCTGTATCGGGCGCGGCCGGCGCCGCTGTTCTTGGGGCGCCCGCCACCCGCGCCGCCTTGCGGGCTTCGGCTGCGTCGCGCTCACGCGCAAGCCGCGCCAGATGCTGGTCGTGGCGAGCACGCGCCGCGTCCGCCTGCGCCTGGCTCCATGCATCCCAGCCGGTGTGGTCGCCCGTAACGGGAATCATTGCTATGCAATCAACCGGGCAGGGCGGCACGCACAGGTCGCACCCGGTGCAAAGCGCCGGGATAACGGTATGCATCTGCTTGGCCGCGCCCACGATGGCGTCCACCGGACACGCCTGCAGACACAACGTGCAGCCAATGCACAGGTTTTCATCGATGAACGCAAGCGGGCGTGGCCGCTCCAGGCCGTTCTCCGGATTGAGCGGGATCACGGGCTTGCCGAGCAGCGCGGCAAGCCGCGCCACGCCTTCCTGCCCGCCCGGCGGACATTGGTTGTAGTTCGCTTGTCCAGTCGCGATGGCCTCTGCGTAAGGCCGGCAGGCAGGGTAGCCGCATTTTGTACATTGCGTCTGCGGCAGCAAGTCTTCGATCTGGCTGGCGAGAGGCGTCGGGGAAATTGCAATCACTGCTGTCATTAACGGCTTGAGAGAGACGTCGCCGGGTTGCGCCGACATGAGCCAAGCTGCGATCCGGCTGGCCGCGGCAATCGCGGACAAAACAGACGATTCGCTTCTTCGCGCGATCAGTACGACTTACGTCCGGCGACGACTCGTGGGGATATGTTCAACCGCTTATGTCCGCGCTCGTTTTTGATATCACGTTTGCGCGGTCGGCGCTTTCGGCTTGTTTCAGTGCGTTGTGTCCGAGGCGGCATTATCGCTGAATTTCAAGCTGTTCCCAATCATTCCCAATTGCCAACCGGCCAACGATGTGCACATAATCAAATCGCTTTCGATTGACTGCAGGACGGTATTCCCAATCACGTTGGCGCAACCGATCCATCGCATGCTTCTTTAGGACAAGAGAATGCATGACGCTACCCTCAAAACGCGGTTTGTCGATCATGAAGCCACCATGAACCAGCCAAAAATCAAAAGAGATCCAGAGGGCACGCGGCGCCGAATCCTCCTTGCTGCCGCGGAGGAATTTGCGGCAGGGGGCTTGTTTGGCGCGCGCGTGGACCAGATCGCGCGCCGCGCCGAAACGAATGAGCGCATGCTCTACTATTATTTCGGCAGCAAGGAGCAGTTGTTCACTGCCGTGCTGGAACATGCATTCGCGGCGCTCACGGATGCCGAGAAAACGCTCGATCTGGAAGGGGTGGCGCCGGTCGAAGCCGTGACGCAACTCGCGCATTTCATCTGGAATTATTATCGTGAGCACCCCGAGCTTTTACGGCTGGTGAATAACGAAAACCTTCACGAAGCGCGCTATATAAAGAGTTCCCCGCGCATTCGCGAACTCATTTCGCCCGTGGTCACAACGCTTGCGAAGATACTCGAACGCGGACAACACGCCGGACTGTTTCGCAACAATGTGGATCCGTTGCGCTTCTATGTGACTTTATCGGGACTCGGGTACTACATCGTATCGAATCGATTTACGCTGGAAGCCACGATCGGACTCGATTTCAGCAGCGAAACCGAACGCGATGAAATCATCAAGATGAATACCGAATTGCTGCTCGCCTACCTGATGCGGCGCTGATGCATGTAACTTGGCATTGCCTCGCTGAAGAGGCTGTGCCAGGAAGAAACACGCCGCGTAAAACGCGGCGTGCAGAGTGGTTGCGGCTTGGTCGAACCAGGATGCGTTCAGGCCGGAACGGCTTCCTTCTTAGGCGCCTTGTCATGCGTGAGAATGAACTCGCGCAGTTGCGGATACACCATCGTGCGCCAGCGTCGGCCCGAGAAAATGCCGTAGTGACCGGCTTTTTCGGCGGTGTAATGGCGCTTGTTTTTCGCCGGAATGCCGGTGCATAAATCATGCGCCGCACGCGTCTGGCCGCTCCCCGAGATATCGTCGAGTTCGCCTTCTATGGTCAAGAGCGCGGTGTGCTTGATGTCCTGCGGACGCACACGTTCGCCATTCACGTCCCACGTGCCTTCGGCCAGCCGGAAATCCTGGAACACAATGCGAATGGTCTCGAGATAATAATCCGCGTCCATGTCGAGCACGGCGTTGTATTCGTCGTAGAAGCGGCGATGCTGCTCCGCATCTTCGTCGTCGCCGCGCATCAGGTTCTGATAAAAGTCCCAGTGCGCCGTCACGTGACGCTCGGGGTTCATTGCAACGAAACCCGCATGCTGCAGAAAGCCGGGGTACACCTTTCGTCCAACCCCCGGATAGTTCGCCGGCACCGTGTAGATCACGTTGTTTTCGAACCATTCATATGAATGCTCGCTCGCAAGCGAGTTCACTGAAGTCGGGCTGCGCCGTGCATCGATAGGACCACCCATCATTGTCATGGTCCGCGGCGTGTCTTCACCGCGGCTCGCCATCAACGAAATGGCGGCGAGTACCGGCACGGTCGGCTGGCATACCGAGATCACGTGCAGATCCTTCGCACCGATATGGCGGATGAATTCCTGGATGTATTCCACGTAATCGTCGAGATGGAACGAACCGTCTTCGAGCGGCACCATGCGCGCGTCGAGCCAGTCGGTCAGGTAGACCTTGTGGTCCTGCAGCAGGGTTTTCACCGTGTCGCGCAAAAGCGTGGCGTGGTGGCCGGAAAGCGGGGCGCATACGAGCACGATAGGTTCGGTCTTGAGGTCGGTGACGGTGGCGCTGTCGTCGGAGAAACGCTTGAAACGGATCAGCCGGCAGAACGGCTTTTCAATCACGATCTGCTCGACGATAGGAATGGCGTGGCCGTTCTTTTCTATCTGATGCAGTTCGAACTCAGGCTTTTCATAGTCCTTGCCCAGCCGGTACAGCAGTTCGTAACCTGCCGCGAGACGCGTGGAGCCCGGAACATACGCAAGCGGACTGGAAGGGTTGGTGAACGACTTCGATGCCGCTTCGGCCCATGCTGTCAGCGGACTCAGCATGGCCCGCTGGAATTCGTGGAGTTGATAGAGCATGTTGTACCCGTGTAAAACCAGTTGCTCTCCAAGGGAGCGCAACTGGCGGTTGGCTTCTATCGGCGGCAGCGTGCTGGCGGCCAGCATTCACCGGATCCGCGCGGCCCAAGCAGTTCGTCGATTGCACCGTCTTGCCGGTGCTCGCAGTTATTCGTTGATGC
The DNA here is from genome assembly GCF_001544455.2 of Caballeronia sordidicola. GTDB lineage: Bacteria > Pseudomonadota > Gammaproteobacteria > Burkholderiales > Burkholderiaceae > Caballeronia > Caballeronia sordidicola. Next base: position 564,235 of record NZ_FCOC02000001.1, on the reverse strand, counting down.
CTCGCACTACCGTGCGGTTTCAGGTCGCGACGAGCAGCACTAAACATATATTGCAGATGAATTGTTTCGCTGAACGACCGGTCGGAAACCTTCTCCGATCATAGCCAAGAACCATGTTTTGTGCAACGCAACATGGGTGTCGTTTACCTCAGTGAAACGTCAAATCTGCCGCAATTTTCGTGAATTTTGGTCGGGTATTTCTAAAATATTACGTATTGCTTTCGATTGTGCTCGCGGCGTCGGTTGGTGCGTCGTGACGCTGGACGGGCTGGCCGGTCGCTTTCGCCATGCCTTGTTCGTGCCGCATGAGGTTCATGCCGGTATGCACGAGTGCAACGTGCGAGAACGCTTGCGGGAAGTTACCCACCTGGCGTTTCGCCACTGTGTCGTACTCTTCCGCAAGCAGGCCGACGTCGTTCGCGAGTCCCACCAGGCGCTCGAACATTGCAAACGCTTCGTCCAGGCGGCCTTGCAGCGCAAGGTTGTCGACCAGCCAGAAACTGCATGCGAGAAACGTCCCTTCGCCCGGCGGCAGGCCGTCCTGCACTTCGGCCGTGTGATAACGCTTGACCAGCCCGTCGTGCGTCAGATCGCGTTCGATGGCGTGAAGCGTCGCGATCACGCGCGGATCTTCCGGCGGCAGGAAGCCGAGCAGCGGGATCAGCAACAGGCTGGCGTCGAGATCGTCGCCGCCGTAGGTCTGAACGAACGAGTTCATCGACGCGTTCCAGCTTTTCGAGCACACGTCGGCGTGAATCACGGTGCGCTGGTTGCGCCAGTGGTCGAGCGGACCTTCCAGCCCGAACTGTTCCGCCGACTTGATCGCACGGTCGTACGCGACCCACGCCATCACCTTCGAAAACGTGAATTGCTGGCGGCCGCCACGGGTTTCCCAGATGCCTTCATCGGGTTCCTGCCAGACCGTGTCGAGGTGATCGAGCATGGCGCGCTGGATCGACCAGACGGTGTCGTCGCTTTGCAGGCCGCCCACGCGTGCAAGATGCAGCGCATTCATGACCTCGCCGTAGACATCGAGCTGCAACTGGTCGACCGCGCCGTTGCCGATTCGCACCGGCTTCGAATTTTCATAACCCGGCAGCCAGCCGACTTCCCATTCGGGCAGCCGCCGCTCGCCGGCAATGCCATACATGATCTGGATCTGTTGCGGCGAACCCGCCATCACGCGGCCGAGCCACGCCCGCCACGCGCGGGCTTCGTCGTAGTAGCCGCTGCGCATCATGGCGAGCAGCGTGATGGTGGCGTCGCGCAACCAGCAATATCTGTAATCCCAGTTGCGTGTCCCGCCCAGTTGCTCCGGCAGCGATGTGGTTGGAGCCGCGACGATACCGCCCGTCGGCTCATACGCAAGCGCCTTGAGCGTGATGAGCGAGCGGCGGATCGCCGGGCCCCAGCGGCCGTCGAGGTTGCTGCGCCCGGACCACTCCAGCCAGAAATTTTCCGTGCGTGCGAATTGCGTATGTGGATCGCGGGCGGGCGGCAGACGCAAATGAGATTGCGAATATGCGAGCGAGAAGGGCACGCGCTCGCCCTCGTTCACCGTGAATTCTCCGACCGTGCGCATGTTCTCGCCGCTCAGTTCGATCGGCGTGCGCAACACGCACAGATCGGGGCCGGCAATGGCGCGAATGCCGCTGTCGTCGGGAAGGCGGCTGACCCACGGAATGGACGAGCCATAGTCGAAGCGCAGCACCAGTTCCATCTTCATCTTCACGCTGCCGCGGCGGCCGACGACAATCCGCACGAGGTCGGAGATGCCGTCGCGTACCGGCATGAAATCGATGAGCGAAACCCGGCCCTCGGGCGTTTCGAAATCGGTTTCGAGGATCAGCGTGTCGCCGCGATATTTGCGCGTGATTACCGGAGCCGCTGCGCCCTCGGGCAGATCGGGCGTGATCAGCCAGCGGCCGTGTTCAGGCGTACCGAGCAACGCGGCGAAACACGCGCCGGAATCGAAGCGCGGCCAGCAGAGCCAGTCGACAGATCCTTCTTTCGATATCAAGGCGGCGGTGTGGCCGTCGCCAACCAGGGCGTAGTCTTCAATCAGTGCGGGCATAGGCAGGAATGTGATCTCGATTGGGGCGGCGGCGCTCGGCGCCGTGCGTTATTCGGGGCGCGCGGGTCGTGCTGTTGCGGACGAACGAGCCACCGATTATGAAGCGCATTCGCGTCTCGTGTGTTTCACGCGTGTTTCGCGAAACTTTTCGCAGCGCAATTGCACGGCTTTCGTAAGCCAGGGTTGAAAAATAATTGGACGATTGCCTAGAATGAAACTTCACGCTTGAGCGATGCCGCTGGCCAGTCCGGCGCGCACACCCTGATCGCGTCAAGCGTCCACGCTTTGCCGAACGTTTTCGAGGATATCGAACGTGAAAGCCATGCCGAACCCGTTGAGAGCCGATTGCATCGCCATTCTTTCGGCTGCAAGCCATATTGCCGATACCACCACGCTCATCGACCTTGATTACAAGGATCTTGGCTTGTCGCGCAACGGCATGGAGGTCGCTGCGTCGTTTCTGATCGAGCGCGATTGCTTCACCCGGCACCGCGAAGAGAACGGCCTGATGGCTGTAGGCGGCCTTTCGCTGCAGGGCCGCTTGCGGCTCGAGCAGCTTGCCAACGGGTAATTTTTCATCTGTGGCAATGTAGCCAATCCGAGCAAGCGGCTCGTTACCCTTGGATGGTCTCAATAAGCGGGCAATCGTCATGATCGTCCCCGCGTGGTTTTGCGTGCGCATTGCCGGAACCTCGCTCCGAAAGCACCGTCTTACCTGACTGCGTCACGCGCAGGTCCGGCAAGCCGGTGGCCGGGCTTACGCAACGCTGTCAGAAATGCGTCGCGCTCAATCCAAACACGCCGATCAACCCGATCACGATCAGATAGATTGCGACAATGAAGTTGAGCAGGCGTGGCACGACCAGGATCAGAATGCCTGCGATAAGAGCGACCAGAGGACCGAGGCTCAGATGAATATCCATTATTGCTCCTTGTTTTGATTGAAATGATGGTTGGACACGGGCATGCGGGACAGGCATGCAAATGGGCCTGCATGACGCGACGGATGGGTGAGACATCGGTATCTTGCTTCTCGACACACATAACCTGAAAACAAGCCGTAATAACGAACGATCAGGAGGTTTCAATGCATTCCGTTTTTACTTCTTTTTCCCCGCGTAGCGCCCGCACGCAAACTTCGTGCCGCGGGCCACGTTTCCTGACGAGGAATTTCGCGGCAAGTGTCGCGGTTGGCCTGTCGCTCGCCTCTGCGCAGGCAATGGCGCAGGACGCCGGCACCGCCCCCGGCGCGTCGGCGAATCCATCCGGCGCTGCCAATAGCAGCGTGTACGACTTGCTGGTTGGAACCTATACGGGCAGCGGCAAGAGCCAGGGAATCTATGTGTATCGGTTCGATACCGCTAACGGGACCATTACGCAACTCACGTCGGCGCAGGCGGTGAACCCTTCGTATCTCGTGGTGAGCCGGGACCGTCAGCACGTCTACGCGGTGAACGAATTGCCCGGCGACAACGGGCCCGCTTCGCAGCGCGGCGGCATCAGCGCATTTCGCTTCGATCCGGCGAGCGGACAACTCATCTTCGTGAATCGCGTTTCCTCCGATGGCAACGATCCCGCCTACCTCGCGCTGTCACCTGATGGCCGGTATCTGCTCACGGCAAATTACTCGGTGGCGTCGAATCCTGGCGGCAGCTTCGCCGTGTTTCCGCTGGAAGGCGAACGGGTCTTGCCGTCCGTGCTCACGGTTCATCACGACGGCAACGGTCCCGTGACAGGCCGCCAGGACAATTCACACGTGCATTCCACGGTGTTTTCGCCTGACGGACGCTATCTGTTCGCGCAAGACCTGGGTGCGGACAAGCTGTATTCCTACCGATACACACCTGACGGCACGCGCGGTCTGTTCGGTCCGACCGAATCACGCTACACGCTGGTGAAACCAGGTTCGGGACCGCGCCACATGGTCTTCGACGAAGCGGGAAAGCACGCCTACGTGACGACCGAAATGAACGCTTCGGTGCTCGTCTACGACTACGACGACGGCAAGCTCACGCTCAAGCAAACTCTGCCAATGACCACGCCCGGCTTCAAAGGCAAGATTGGCGGCGGCGCGATCCATTTCTCCCCGGACGGCCGCTTTCTGTACGCGACCAATCGTGGCGATGCCAACGAAATCCTGACTTACGCCGTCGATGCTTCGAATGGTCATCTGAAGCTGCTCAACCGCCGTTCTACGATGGGCAAGACCCCGCGCGAATTCGCCATTGATCCAACCGGCCGGTGGCTGATCGTCGGCAATCAGGACAGCGACAGCGTCTACTTCTTCCGGCGCGATCCGCAGACGGGCGAACTCGCGTCGGATCCGAAGAAACTCGAAATCGGCTCGCCCGTCGATTTCAAGTTCGTTTCGCCTTCCTGACGTTTTCGGGATGGCAATAACGTCCGGGCCGCCGATCATCGACGGCCCGGTTTTTGCATAATGCAGGCAGTTTTAACCCGCAGTGTCCGCCGAGTATCGGTATGGAAGGAAACAAACGTTGAACATCACCACAGCAGCCGGCAGAGAAACAAACAGGCTCAATCCCAGCGATTCCCAGGCGCCGCCCGGTTTTATTTGCGCGTTTCGCTTTTCCGGCGCCGAGGCGCTGCGTCTGTCATGGGACGAAGCGCGCCGGGAAATCGCAGGCGATGGCCCGACATGGCTGCATCTGAGCGCCAATGACGACACCGTGGAAAGCTGGCTTACCGGCGTCACCGCCATGCCGGACGTGGCGCGGGAATTCCTGAACGGCGAAGACAAGCGGCCCCGCGTGCACATGGGCCCGACCTTCATGTATGGCGTGGTCGCGGACCTGGAGCGCGTCGCGGAGACGCCCGAAGCCGATCCGAATGCGCAGGCCACGCGCCGCGCGACCGGCGCGCTGCGTTTTTACGTCGATAAAAACCGCATGATCACCGTGCGCGCGCAGCCGTTGCAATCGACCGACCGGCTTCGCCACGCGGTACTGGAAGGCGCGACGTTCCGCGATCCCGTCGATCTCTTCGCCGGCCTGATCCGCGCGCTGAACGACACGTTTGCAGATCGTATCGATGAAATCGGCGACCGGCTCGACGACGTGGAAGAGGGCGTGCTCGATGGCCGTCATTCGAACTGGCGCGCAGAATTGGGCTCGGTGCGACGGCGGCTGGTGGAGGTAAAGCGGTTTGTCGACCCTGAGCGCAACGCGCTCACGCAACTCGTGACCCGGCGGCTCGACTGGGCGGAGCCGCGATCCATGGAAACGTTGATCCAGGCCATCCAGGTCCTGAACGGACTCGGCGCGGGACTCGAAGGGCAGTACGAACGCTCGAAGTTGCTGCAGGATGAAATCGCCGCGCTTCTTTCGGAAGACATCAACCGCAAGCTGCTGTGGCTCGCGATCATGTCCGCGTTGCTGATGCCCGCGACGCTCGTCTCGGGCATCTTCGGCATGAACGTGGCCGGCCTGCCCGGCACGCACGACCATTATTCGTTCGCGGTCGTGATGGGCGTGATGGTGGTGTGCGCCGCCGTCACGCTGTTCCTGCTCAGGCGCTTGCGCTTGTGGTGAGCGGTTATTCGGGCTGGCCCGGCGCGAGCACTTCGCGGTTGCCGTTGGTTCCCATCGGCGAGACGAGGCCGGCCGACTCCATCTGTTCAACAAGCCGTGCCGCGCGGTTATAGCCAATTCGCAACTGACGTTGCACTGAAGAAATCGATGCCCGCCGCGTGCGTAAAACGAACGCGACGGCTTCGTCGTAAAGCGGATCGGCTTCGGCGTCCTGCGTCTCGCCGAACAGATCCGGCGTGCCGCCTTCGGGCGTCGGCCCCGACAAGATCCCTTCCTCATACTCCGGCTCGCCAAACTGCTTGAGATACTCCACGACGCTGTGCACTTCTTCATCGGCTACAAACGCGCCATGCACGCGTTGCGGATAGCCGGTGCCGGGCGGCAGGAACAGCATGTCGCCCGCACCAAGCAGCGATTCCGCGCCCATCTGGTCGAGAATCGTGCGCGAGTCGATCTTCGATGAAACCTGGAACGCCACGCGCGTCGGAATGTTCGCCTTGATCAGGCCGGTGATGACATCCACTGAAGGCCGCTGTGTCGCGAGAATCAAGTGAATGCCTGCGGCGCGCGCCTTCTGCGCGAGGCGCGCGATCAGTTGCTCGATCTGCTTGCCCGCGACCATCATCAGGTCGGCGAGTTCGTCGATCACGACCACGATCATCGGCAGCTTGGCGAGCGGTTCGGGCGCATCGGGCGTGAGCGAGAACGGGTTCGTCAGCTTCTTGCCGGCAGCTTCCGCGTTGCGGATCTTCTGATTGAAACCCTGCAGATTACGCACGCCCACCGCGGACATCAGCTTGTAGCGCTTCTCCATTTCACCGACACACCAGTTCAGCGCGTTCGCGGCGAGCTTCATGTCGGTCACGACCGGCGCGAGCAAATGCGGAATGCCTTCGTACACCGACAGTTCCAGCATCTTCGGATCGATCATGATCAGGCGCACGTCTTCCGGTTTCGCCTTGAAGAGCAGCGAGAGGATCATCGCGTTGATGGCGACCGATTTGCCCGAACCCGTCGTGCCCGCGACCAGCATGTGCGGCGCGCGTGCGAGGTCGGTGACCACCGGATTGCCGATGATGTCCTTGCCCATCGCAATGGTCAGGAACGACTTGGAATCGCGATAGACATCCGCTTCCAGGATTTCGGAGAGCCGGATCATCTGCCGTTTGGCGTTCGGCAGTTCCAGACCCATGCAGGTCTTGCCGGGAATGGTCTCGACCACGCGGATGGACGTGAGCCCGAGTCCGCGCGACAGGTCCTTCATCAGGCCCACGATCTGGCTGCCGCGCACGCCGAGCGCCGGCTCGACTTCGAAGCGCGTGATGACCGGTCCCGCCGATGCGCCGACCACCGTGACCGGCACCTTGAATTCCTGCAGGCGCTGTTCGATCAGTTGGCCAGTGTTCGCGAGATGTTGCTCGGACACGGGCTCGACTTCGTCGGACGCGGGTTCGAGAAGATCGAGTCCGGGCAGCTCCACAGCCGATGCCGCCGGCGCATGAAACTCGAATTCCGTTGCGATGAAACCGCGGACCGGGGGACGCGGCTCTTGAGGCGGTGCTGTTGCCGGTTGGGCTTCAATGGTGGCAGCGGGCGCAAGCGCACGGGGGAAATGGACGATGTTCGACGGGCCGGAGACTGGATCTTCAGGTTCGTTGATCGGCTCTGCTTCCATGTCCTCTTCGACGCCGCCCGCCGGTTCGTATGCGTTCGGCGCTGTGGCGTTCGATTCGACAATGTGAATTGGCGGCGGGGGAGGGCGTGACGGAGGCGTTTCGTCCTGCCAGGCTGGCGTTACGTCGCTCTCGTCGGCGTCCTTGCCCAACGCGTGATCGCGGCGGATCGCCCAAGGGGGAAGGTGCGTGGATGGAGGCTCGGGCTCTGCGGCAGAAACATGTGGGTCATCGTCAGCGCCGCCCACATTGACCGTTTCGCTGGGCGCAGGTTCAAGCGGAGCCGTATTGCCAACCGTATCGGCTTCGGTTGTGAGCGAATCAGGCGTTGTATCGTCAGGCGTGCCGGTCGAATACGAGCCTGCAACGCTTACTGACGCCGCCGCTGGAACCGTTGCGGGCGGTTCCACCGGCGGATTTTGAACGACGCTATCACTCGCGGACGTCGCCACGCTCGTTGACGCACTTCGAGGCGCATCGCCACGCATGGTCCACTGCGCGGTAGTTTCTTCAATCGAACGCAGCGCTTCCTTGATGCGCTCAGGTTCCGGCGGCGGCCCCACGGGTCTTGCTGGCGCATTCGAGCCAGCAGACGCGGCCGCCGTAAAAAACGAGTCGCGGGTAACCACGGGCGCAACGACGTTGCCGCGCGACAAATTCGACGATGAACTCGACGGTGCTCGCATCGATGAATTGCGCGCCGCCTGAGCCGCGCGGGCAGCCGACGAACCGATTGAATTCGGCGGAGAACTTCTGGCGACCGCCGGACGCGACGTATCGGCGGTGCGCGGCGTGGCCGCCGGGTTCATCGTGCTCGTGGAATTCGAACGCGTTGCGGCCGTTCCCGCGACTTTATCCTGCAATCCGCCTGTTTTCAGCCATCCAGCGGGCGCGACCGGTTCAAGCGGTTCGATCGATACCGAACCGCGCACGCTTTCCGGCTTGTTTTCTCTCGCGGCGTATGAATCGCGGCGTTCGCCAAACGATGGTTCCACCGGCCGCGCAGCCTCAGGACCACGCGCTTGCCGTTCGGTGTCGCTGCGTCTGGCGGGCTGCGGCCTCCAGACTGTCGGCCGCTGATATCGGCTGCCTTGGCGCGGTGTGGCGGGCGGTATTCCGAGTGGTGGCGCATCGGGCGCAATCCTGCCCGGCGAACCCATGCCCGCGCCGCCTCTTTCCGCTTTTTCCCGTGGCGCTTTCTTGCGCGATGGTTTCTCGCGGACGGCTCGTTCCCGCGTCACGAACAGGCCAGGATCGAGACCCAGGCCGAACGCAACGTTTGCCCATGCAAACGCTTCGCGCCATTGAAAGTCCAGGAACCACGGCAAGCCGATGAGCAGGGCCACAGCCGCACCCGCGCCGGCGTACAGCGCGCCCGTCGTGCCGATCACGCCGCCGTGGGCCGCGAACGCGCTCAACAGCGCATGGCCAAGACGGTCGATATCGGTGGCGAAAGCCACAAAGTGGAACAGGGCGGCTTCGAGCGTGCAACTTGCGAGCAGCACGCAGAAAAAACCGAGCCACAGCCGGATCGTGCCGGGGCCGCGCAGGCCGCCGCCGTTCGGCAGAACGGATTTGACGATGCGCCAGAGAAGAGGGATGAACCAGACGGCCGAGATACCGAACCAGCCGAAAACTACCGTGTGCATGCAAGGAACCAGGAATGATGTGAGCAGTGTGAGCAGCGAACCAAAGCTCAGGCAAAGATAAAACGATACCGCCGAGTTTAACCGTCATGAACCAGGAGGAGACTCGGAGAACCTGGGCCGGGTCCGAATTTCCAGTGCTGGCCGTTATCTCCAAAAGACATTCTCAAGGTTGCGCGTGTTCCTTGAATGTCAGCACATCGCCGCTCTTCAAGGTGAGTTGCAGTTCTTTTGGCGGGCGCATCTGCACACCGGTTTTCTCGATCGCGCCAAGTCCCTGCAGGAACGGCTGTTCGAGCGCGCTGCCGGCGCCGGGCGCGCACGCCATCCGGGTGCCAGCGAGCGGCCCGAACGAGAGCTTGCCATCGGTCAGGTCGTAGGTGCCTGTGAAGCGGTTGCATCCGGAGAAGCCGTTGGCCCGGCGCTGGCCGCCGTCCGTCGAAAAATTCAGCGTCACGGGCGTGCCCATGCCGCCAGCCGATGCACCGGGAATATCACGCGCGCGGCCCGTGGCGTCGGTCCAGGTGTCCAACTGCCATTGGGTATCGTCGAGAAGCTGGGTCGCGGCCGGATTGTACGGATCGGTCGGCGGCGCGGCGCTGTCCGGATGCGTGGGCAATGCGCAGCCAGCGAGCGCCACGCTCAGGGCCAGCGTCGCAGCTGAAAAAACCGCGGCCATCGAAAACCTCGAATGCAGCCCGGAATCTGGCGTGGAATGCGCGCAAGCAGCATGTACGCGGCTGCGCGCCGAATGGAGCGCCAGGCGCGAACGGGAAGGCTGCATCGACATGAAATATCCTCAGGCTGGCAAAACCGTAAGGGTATCGCACTCGTCAGGCACGACCCAAGGCCGTTTGCAATCGAATCGTTGCGATGTGTAAAGAAAGGTCATTTCCAGCGTTCTTTTCCGTGGCGGAATCCTGCCTTGCAATCGGCGGCGCGTGTACCTCGCGGATCGTCCCCAGCATAAGTGCGCGTGTTAACATTCCGGGTTTTACAGGCCTCTTTTCCGGAGCATCCATGCCAAGCGCGAAGTCCGCTGCGTCCCCTTTTCAAACCGGCATTATCGGCACGCCGCTTTCGTCTGGCGCCACCCGCGTGATGCTGCTCGGCGCGGGCGAACTCGGCAAGGAAGTGATCATCGCGTTGCAGCGGCTCGGCGTGGAGACCATCGCGGTGGATCGTTACGCCGATGCACCCGGCCATCAGGTCGCGCATCGCTCGCACGTGATCGACATGACCGACGGCGCGGCGTTGCGCGCGCTGATCGCAGCCGAGAAGCCGCATTTGATCGTGCCGGAAATCGAGGCCATCGCGACCGACACGCTGGCCGAAATCGAAGCCGAGCAACGTGCTGTCGTGATTCCGACCGCGCGCGCGACCCAGCTCACGATGAACCGCGAAGGCATTCGCCGTCTCGCCGCCGAGACGCTTGGCCTGCCGACTTCGCCCTATGCGTTCGCCGATTCGCTTGCCGAGATGAAGTCGGGCATCGAAAAGATTGGTTTTCCATGTGTGGTGAAGCCGGTGATGTCGTCGTCGGGCAAGGGGCAATCGGTGCTCAGGAGCGACGCTGATATTGAACCCGCGTGGCAACACGCCATGGCCGGCGGCCGGGTCAATCACGGACGGGTGATCGTGGAGGGGTTTATCGACTTCGAGTACGAGATCACGCAACTCACCGTGCGCGCAAGCAGTGCGGAAACGGGCGATCTGCAGACCTATTTCTGCGACCCGATCGGTCACGTTCAAGTGGCGGGCGATTATGTGGAATCGTGGCAGCCGCAGGCCATGAGCGCCGTGGCGCTGGCGAAATCGCGCAATGTCGCCGAAAAGGTCACCACGGCGCTCGGCGGCCGCGGCTTGTTTGGCGTGGAGCTGTTCGTGCGCGGCGACGATGTCTGGTTTTCCGAAGTCAGCCCGCGACCGCATGACACAGGTCTGGTCACGCTCGCCACGCAGCGTTTCTCCGAATTCGACCTCCACGCGCGCGCGATTCTCGGTCTTCCCGTGGATACGGCGTTGCGCGCGCCGGGTGCATCGGCGGTGATCTATGGCGGGCTGGACGAAGCGGGTATTGGCTTCGAAGGCGTAGCCGAAGCGCTCGCGGTGCCCGATTCCGACCTGCGTCTGTTCGGCAAGCCCGAAAGTTTCACGAAGCGCCGCATGGGCGTGGCGCTCGCGACTGGACGCGATACGGGCGAAGCCCGGGAACGCGCGAAGCTGGCAGCGTCTAAGGTAAGACCCGTCTCCACTCGATGACGGCAACACGCTGCTTGCCCAGTGGATACGCGCGGGCAGCACGGAGGTTTCACAGTGAAATGGTGTGCAATGGCTGCGTTATGCGCGGTCCTGGCTGGATTGGGCGGGTGCGGATTGGCGGCGGCGCCGTGCCGTATTGCGTCGGCGGGATTGAAGATCGTGCCGGTGGTGGGTCACGTAGCGGCGGCGCCTACCGACGCCTGCGCCGGCGTGATCGATCCTTGATCGCCGTGAGCTGCGGTGCACCGACGCCACAAACGACCAACGAAAGGACAGCACGATGAAAGGAGTGATCGAACGAATGTGCGGGACTGGAAGGGCTAGCAGGAAGATCGGACGATTCGTGGCGGCCGTGGGCGCGCTGTGCGCCGTATGCGCAACGCACGCGGCGTTTTCCATGCCGCTGACCGTGCCGCAGGTCCAGACGGCCACCACCAACACGCTTCGCTACAAATGCAGCGGTGGCAAGGCATTGACCGTCCAGTATATGAACACGAAGAACAAACAGAGCTTTGCGCTGCTCACCGTGGATGGCCGCAAGATGCTGTTTGTGAATGTGCTCGCTGCGTCGGGCGCGAAATACGTCGGGGACCATTACACATGGTGGACGAAGGGCCCTGAAGGCACGCTCACCGACGAGACCGCGGACCCGAAAGCCGCGCCAATGCTTGCCGAGTGCAAGACGGGAACGTAGCGCGGTTCGTTTGTTTGATGATCGATAAATTTAGAGAAGAAGCCCGTTTTGACGTGAGTCGGAACGGGCTTCTTCTATGGGGCGTTATTTGGCGAGCCGGTTCGAAACCTCGGCCGAATGGCTAACGTGAAGGCCCGTCGCGGCATTGAACGGCTATCGGGAGTATGGTTGCTATGGTTGTGCCGGGGCGAAGGCTTCAGGCACATTGAACGACCGGCGGCTGCCGCGCGGCCTCGCTGCGTGCAGCCGATTCATCTCATTGCGTCTCGCGCACGGCATTCGTCGTGCGCGTCGCCATCAAGCGAGACTTTTCCATGAAAGCATCGGATCTGTTCGTCAAAGCGCTGGAAGCCGAGAAAGTCGAATATGTGTTCGGCATCCCCGGCGAAGAAAATCTCGATCTCCTCGAATCGCTGCGCCGCTCGAAGATCAAGCTGATCCTGACGCGCCACGAACAGGCCGCGGGTTTCATGGCCGCGACATACGGCCGGCTGACGGGCAAGACGGGCGTGTGCCTCGCAACGCTCGGGCCGGGCGCCACCAACTTCGTGACCGCCGCTGCGTATGCGCAGTTGGGCGGCATGCCCATGCTGATGGTCACGGGCCAGAAACCGATCAAGTCGAGCAAGCAGGGCAGCTTCCAGATTGTCGACGTGGTCCGGATGATGGAACCGCTCACCAAGTACACGCGTTCCATGGTGTCTATCGGCAATATTCCGGCTTCGGTGCGGGAGGCTTTCCGGCGAGCCGAGGAAGAGCGCCCGGGCGCAACCCATCTGGAATTGCCGGAAGACGTGGCGCACGAGGAAGGCGACGGCGCGCCGATTCCCAAGAGCTTCAGCCGCCGCCCGGTCGCGGAGGAAAAAGCGGTGGAGCGCGCAGTCGAGGCCATTCGCGAAGCACGGCATCCCTTATTGATGATCGGCGCGGGCGGCAACCGCAAGACGACCACGAAGATGCTGCGCGAATTCGTCGATCAGATTGGCATTCCGTTTTTCACCACGCAAATGGGCAAGGGCGTGATCGATGAATCTCATCCCATGTGGCTCGGCAATGCGACGCTATCCGATGGGGATTTCGTGCATCGCGCGATCGATCACGCGGATTGCATCATCAACATTGGTCACGACGTGATCGAAAAGCCGCCGTTTTTCATGCGCAGCGGCGACGCTGGCGAAAAGACCGTGATTCACGTGAATTTTCTCGGTGCTCAGGTCGACCCGGTGTATTTCCCGCAAATTGAAGTGGTGGGTGACATTGCGAATGCTGTCTGGCAAATGAAGGAACTCCTGAAAGAACCGCAGGACAACTGGGATTTTTCGCGCTTCAGGATGATCAAGGAGCACTTCGACGCGCAACTTGCGAAAGGCGAGCACGACGACCGCTTCCCCATGTATCCCGTGCGGATCGTGAAGGACGTCTACGACACCATGCCGAAGGACGGAATCATTTGCCTCGACAACGGCATGTACAAGATCTGGTTCGCCCGTTATTACCGGGCGCACGAACCGAATTCCATTCTTCTGGACAACGCGCTCGCGTCCATGGGAGCGGGCCTGCCGTCTGCTATTGCAAGCAAGATCGTGCACCCGGAGCGCAACGTGATGGCGGTCTGCGGCGACGGCGGTTTCATGATGAATTCACAGGAAGTCGAAACCGCCGTGCGGCTGAAACTGGACCTGGTCATCTTGCTGTTGCGCGACGATGCGTTCGGCATGATCCGGTGGAAGCAGGAAAACATGAATTTCCCGGATTACGGCATGACGCTGCAGAACCCGGACTTCGTGGCGTATGCGCAGAGTTATGGAGCGATCGGGCATCGGGTGGAAACTGCAGAGGCGCTCGCGCCCTTGATACGTGAATGTTTTGCCACGCCGGGTGTGCACCTGATCGACGTGCCCATCGACTATTCCGACAACGAGCGCGTGTTGAACCGCGAGATCAAGCGCCTCAGCGCGCAACTTTAGACTCATGGAGATGCTGACATGCTGAAGAAAACCTATCCGTATTACCTGGCGAACGAAGCCGTGGCGGCCAACACGGACCTTGAAGTCACCGATAAATTCAGTGGCGAAGTCGCGACGCGCGTGGCAATGGCGGACGCAGAGACAATCGACGCCGCGATCGGCCACGCGGTTGCTGCCCAGCGCGCGATGCGCGAGTTCAAGCCGTATCAGCGGCAAGCGGTTCTGGACCATTGCGTGAAGCGGTTTCGCGAACGTTTCGACGAACTCGCGGAAGCGCTGTGCATTGAGGCCGGCAAGCCGATCAACGATTCGAAGGGCGAGGTGACGCGTCTTATCGATACATTCAGGGTGGCCGCCGAGGAGTCGGTGCGTATAGACGGCGGCATGATCAACCTTGAAATCGCACCGCGCGCCGCGGGGTATCACGGTTACTACAAACGCGTGCCGATTGGTCCGTGCTCGTTCATATCGCCATTCAATTTCCCGTTGAACCTGACCGCGCACAAGGTTGCGCCCGCAATCGCCGCCGGTTGTCCATTCGTGTTGAAACCGGCGAGCCGTACGCCGGTCGGCGCATTGATCATGGGCGAGGTGCTTGCCGAAACAGACTTGCCGAAGGGCGCGTTTTCGATTCTCCCGGCACATCGCGACGGCGCGGATCTTTTCACCACCGACGAACGCTTCCGCTTGCTGTCGTTCACAGGCTCGCCCGCAGTTGGCTGGGAGCTGAAAAAGAAGGCAGGCAAGAAGAAGGTGATTCTGGAGCTGGGCGGCAACGCGGCGGCGATTGTCGATCGCGATCAGGCGGACAGGCTTGATTACGTCGTGGACCGGCTGGCGTTTGGTGCGTTCTACCAATCGGGGCAAAGCTGCATTGGCGTGCAACGCATCCTGGCGCACGCAGATATCTACGATGCGCTGCGCGAAAAGCTCATCGCGAAAACGAAGTCGCTGAAAATGGGCGATCCTAAAGACGAAAAGACGTTTGTCGGCCCGATGATTTCGGAATCCGAGTCCAAACGGCTTGCTGGCTGGATGGAAAGCGCGGTGTCCAGCGGCGCAAAGATCATTGCGGGCGGGAAGGTGGACGGCGCAATGTTCGAAGCAACGTTGCTCGAAGGTGTGAAGCGTGATCAGGATTTGTACAGAAAGGAAGCGTTTGGTCCGGTTGCGCTGCTCGAAAAGTTCACCGATTTCGCCCAGGCGCTCGAAACAGTGAACGACAGCGATTTTGGCCTGCAAGCCGGTGTCTTCTCCGATAGCCTCACGAACGTGAATCTCGCCTGGGACGAACTGGAAGTAGGCGGCGTGGTGATCAACGACGTGCCGTCGTTCCGTGTCGACAATATGCCGTATGGCGGTGTCAAGGACTCTGGGCTTGGGCGGGAAGGCGTCAAATATGCCATCGAGGACATGACGGAATTGCGCCTGATGGTCGTTCGCGATGCACCCAAACCCGCGTCGAAAGCAAAATAGACCGTTGCAGCCGCTGCTTGAAACGGTTGGAATGGTCGCAAAGCCCGGCCGGCCGGGCTTTGCGACGAATCAACGTGTAGCGCTATCGGCGCGTGGCGGCATGCGGCGCAGTGCTACAATATCGGGCTTTCCCGTAGTCCGGGCGCCACGACCGGCGCGACTGCGGAGCAGGGCGCGATCGTGTTTTTCATATTGCTCGCCGTCGAGGCAGCGCCACGCACGCCGTTGTACATGCACTTATCACGTGTACGTTGCCGTTTGAGCCGTTTGTACTTGCTATACGTACTACGCTGTCCGGTTGCATCAGGCCGGATCAGGCAAAAATTCGCAGAGGTCGAAACCTTGCGAATCCGAAGTCCGCGGGTTGATCGCCGATTGCCAGTTGCAAGGCGAGACACGCGGCTTCTTCCTTACGATGTCCATGAGCGGTGGAATGACCGCTCGCGCGCCGCTCCGGCGCATTTTTAGCGAAAGCGAAAGCCACCAAAGTCACCATGTCCGATCCCGTCGTCACGAACCCGTCCGCCGCTTCATCCGACGCACCCGGCGCTGAGACCCGCGTCTCACCTCAAGCGCCCGGTCCTGTGCCCACATTCGACCAGTTCGGCCTGTCTGCAGATATCCTGCGCGCGGTGGTTGAGTCTGGCTACACGATTCCCACGCCCATCCAGGCGCAGGCGATTCCCGTGGTGCTCGCCGGCCGTGACGTAATGGGCGCCGCCCAGACAGGCACGGGCAAGACGGCAAGTTTCTCGCTGCCGATCATCCAGCGTCTGCTGCCAACGGCAAGCACGAGCGCATCGCCTGCCCGTCATCCGGTGCGCGCGCTGATTCTCACGCCTACGCGCGAACTCGCGGATCAGGTCGCGGCCAACGTACAGGCTTATTCCAAGCACACGCCGCTGCGCAGCACCGTGGTGTTTGGCGGTGTCGACATGAACCCGCAATCCGAAGCCTTGCGGCGCGGCGTGGAAATCCTGATCGCAACGCCGGGACGCCTGCTCGATCACGTGCAGCAAAAAACGCTGAATCTCGGTCAGGTGCAGATGCTCGTGCTTGACGAAGCCGACCGCATGCTCGACATGGGCTTCCTGCCGGATCTGCAGCGCATCTTGAATTTGCTGCCGAAGGAACGCCAGACGCTGCTGTTCTCGGCCACGTTCTCAGGTGAAATCAAGAAGCTCGCAGCAACTTATTTGCGCAATCCGCAAACCATCGAAGTCGCGCGCAGTAATTCCACGAACGCGAATGTGCGCCAGATCGTGTTCGAAATCGCCGAAAGCGACAAGTCAGGTGCGGTGACGCAATTGATCCGCGAGCGCGGCCTGAAGCAGGTTCTAGTGTTCTGCAACAGCAAGATTGGCGCAAGCCGTCTCGCGCGCGTGCTGGAAAAAGACGGAATCGTGGCGACGGCCATTCACGGCGATCGCACGCAGGGCGAGCGCATGCAGGCGCTCGATGCATTCAAGAAGGGCGAAATTGAAGCGCTGGTCGCAACCGACGTCGCGGCGCGCGGCCTTGACATCACGGATTTGCCGGCCGTGATCAACTTCGATCTGCCGTTCAGTGCTGAAGATTATGTTCACCGTATTGGCCGGACGGGACGCGCGGGCGCAACGGGCGACGCGTTGTCGCTATGCAGCCCCAACGAGCGCAAGCAACTCGCCGATATCGAAAAGCTGATCAAGCGGCCGCTCGAAGTCATGACGCTGAAGGTCGATGTGCCGGTGCGGCGCGAGTCGTCTTCGGGTCGCCGTGACGAACGGCCGGCGCGTGCGGAGCGCGGTGAACATCGGCATGCGCGCAGTGAGGAGCCGCGCCGCCGTTCTACGTCCTTCGAGCGCTCGCATTCGCGCCAGCAACCGGTCGATGATTTTTTCCTGAAGCCGTATGTGGCGTCGCCGGCATCGGCCAGGAAAGCGCAGGACGAGGCAGCGGCGGAAGCCGAACGGAAAAGCGCGCCGCGTCAGCCGCTGGCCGCTTTGCTGGGCGGACTAGGCATGCCGCGCAGGACGCAGTCGGAGTCCTGAGGTTTGACGCGTGTCTTTTGATGGAAAGCGGCAGCAATGCCGCTTTTTGCATTTTTACGCGGTGGTTTTTGGGTAAGGCGCGGATATGCGGGAACCTAGGTTCCGAACCTTCGCGCCCATTGCATGGTGGCGTCCGAAAAAAACGTTTCGAGCGAACCAACGCACGATGTTTCCAGTCCGAGATGCTTGGCCGCCAAGGTCAGCGCTGCAAGGGGATGGGCCGTGTCCAGCGCCGTCGCGCCCGTTTGTTTGCTGAGCTTCTCACCGTGCTCGTTTTCCACCACGGGAACGTGCAAATAGGCCGGCGTCGGAACGCGCAGGCACTGCTGCAGGTAAATCTGGCGCGCGGTTGAATCCAGCAGATCCTCACCGCGGACAATATGCGTGATGCCGCAATCCGCATCGTCTACAACAACCGCAAGCTGGTACGCCCATTCGCCATCCGCGCGCTTGAGCACGAAATCGCCGACGTCCGTTGCCAGATCCTGTGTCTGCTTGCCTTGCCATCGATCCTCGAAAGTGAACACGGCAGCGTCGCCATCCGGCACCCGCACGCGCCACGCTCGCGGCGGCCTGCCGTGCAGTCCGTCGCGGCACGTTCCCGGATACGCGAGGGTGGTGTGCCGCGCGTGCCCCGCATGGCTGCGCGCGAGCGAATCGGCAATCTCGCGACGCGTGCAGCCACACGGATACACTCGTCCCGCCGATAACAACAGGTCGAACGCCCGCTGATACGCGCCCTCGCGTTGACTCTGCCAGATGGGTTCCTCGTCGGGCTGCATGCCGAACTTGCGCAGCGTGTCCAGGATTCCCTCGGCGGCGCCGGGTACGGTGCGCGGACCGTCCACGTCTTCAATCCGGACGAGCCATGTTCCCCGATGCGCGCGGGCATCGAGGAAACTGGCCAGCGCGCTCACCAGCGAGCCCAAGTGCAGCGGCCCGGTGGGAGAAGGCGCAAAACGCCCGCGATAAGCTCGATTGGTGTTCATCCGCCGCGCCCGACCGTTGGCAATGTGCTCCGGTTGCTCCGTTTAATTTGGAGCGAAAGTCGCGCAGCGACGCGCCGGGCGGTGATGAAACTCATGCCTTATGCCGTGTCTCGCCTGGACCGGGAAACGAAGCCCGGCCGTCGGCCGTGATCGCGGCGTGCGCTTCGTCGCTGCCGACTGCTTCGTCTTCCGCGCCTGTGGCATCGCCATCTTGCGCATTTGCTGCCGGTTCCAGCGCCGCATTCAAAGCAGTCCGATGATCGAACACAAAACATTCGCCGTGATAATGCGCGCCGCCCACTTCCTCGAAGTACTTGAGAATGCCGCCTTCAAGCTGATAAACGTGGTCGATGCCGACTTCCTTCATGTGAATCGCAGCTTTTTCGCAGCGGATCCCTCCCGTGCAGAACGACACCACCGTCTTGCCCTCCATATCCGCACGATGCGCTTCGATCACGGCGGGAAACTCGCTGAATTTGTCGATGCGGTAATCAAGCGCCTGGTCGAAGGTGCCCACGTCGACTTCGAACGCATTGCGCGTGTCGAGCATGACGACCGGACGGCCCTCTTCGTCGTGTCCCCGGTCGAGCCACGCCTTCAGCGTGGCAGCAGACACCGACGGCGCGCGGCCGAGTTCCGGCTTGATTGCCGGCTTCTTCATGGTGATGATTTCGCGCTTCAGCTTGACCAGCATCTTGCCGAAAGGCTGCGTAGCCGAAATGCTTTCCTTGAATTCCAGATCGGCGAATTTGCCTTCGAAAAGCGGATCTGTCCGAACGTATTCCATGAATGCCCGGACGGGCGCGGGCTCGCCCGCCACAAACAAATTGATGCCTTCGGGCGCGAGCAGGATCGTGCCGCGCAAGCCAAGGGACAGGCAGCGTTCGACAATCAGCGGCCGCCAGTCGGCGCCGCTTTCGATGGTCACAAATTTATACGCGGAAAGATTGATGATGCTCATGACGCAAATGCTCTTAAAGTGCTTGGAAACGGGCGTTGCCGGAAGGAAAAACGAACTCGACAGGCGCAAAAGATTGATGTCGAGTCCCTATTATCCCGCAAACCGCCGACGCGTCCGACTCGGCCGAACGGCTAATGACGAGCGCACTACATCCACAAGGATGCGGCACTTTTTTCATCATGCGAATTGAACGCGTTGAGCCCTCGGCCGAATGGCTAACGCGTGCGGTGAGAGGTATTTTCGCGAATAGGCGCATGTACAATATCGGTCATGTCAGATCCCCGCTTTGTCCATCTTCGTGTTCATTCCGAATTCTCGATTGCCGACGGCATCGTGCGCCTTGACGACGTTGTCAAGGCCGCCGCCCAGGACGGTCAGGGCGCGCTCGCGCTGACCGATCTCGGCAATGCATTCGGCCTTGTCCGCTTCTACAAGGAAGCGCGGGGCAAGGGTGTAAAACCCATCGCCGGCTGCGACGTCTGGATCACCAATCCAGCAGATCGCGACAAACCTTCGCGTTTGCTGCTGCTGGTCAGGAATCAGCGCGGTTATCTCAACCTTTGTGAACTGCTTTCGAAAGCCTGGCTCACGAATCAGTATCGCGGGCGGGCGGAAGTCGAGTACGAATGGCTCGAAAACGGATTGTCCGACGGCTTGCTGGCGCTGTCGGGCGCACAGCATGGCGATATCGGCATGGCATTCGCGGCTGGCAACGACCAGGCTGCGCTTCGTCACGCCGAGCGCTGGGCGAAGCTCTTTCCCAATGCGTTCTACATCGAGTTGCAGCGGGCCGGACATCCGGGCGGCGAGACGTATATTCAGCAAGCCGTCGCGCTCGCCGCGCAGTTGAACTTGCCGGTTGTCGCCACGCATCCCATGCAGTTCATGACGCCGGACGATTTCACGGCGCACGAAGCGCGCGTGTGTATTTCCGAAGGGGACATGCTCGCGAATCCGCGCCGTCAAAAGCGATTCACGACCGAGCAATATTTTCGTACACAAGACGACATGTGCGCGTTGTTCGCGGACATTCCGTCGGCGTTGGCGAACACGGTGGAAATTGCGAAACGCTGCAATCTGAAGCTCGAGTTGGGCAAGCCGAAACTGCCGCTGTTTCCGACGCCCGACGGCATGTCGCTTGACGATTACCTCGTGCATTTGTCGAAGGACGGGCTCGAGAAACGCCTCGTCCAGCTTTACCCGGACGAAGCCACTCGTGAAGCGCAGCGCGAGACGTATTACGCGCGCCTTGAGTTCGAGTGCAAGACCATTATTGGCATGGGCTTCCCGGGCTACTTCCTGATCGTTGCCGACTTCATCATGTGGGCGAAGAACAATGGCGTGCCGGTCGGCCCGGGCCGTGGATCGGGCGCGGGATCGCTCGTCGCGTATGCGTTGTTCATCACCGATCTTGATCCGCTCAAGTACAACCTGCTGTTCGAACGATTCCTGAATCCGGACCGCGTGTCGATGCCTGACTTCGACATCGACTTTTGCCAGGAAGGGCGCGACCGCGTCATCCAGTATGTGAAGCAGAAGTACGGCGCGGACGCCGTGTCGCAGATCGCGACGTTCGGCACGATGGCGGCAAAAGCGGCCGTTCGGGACATAGGCCGCGTGCTCGATCTGGGCTACATGTTCACCGACGGCATTGCGAAGCTGATTCCGTTCAAGCCGGGCAAGCACGTGACCATCGCGGACGCGCTGAAGGAAGAGCCGACGCTGCAGGAACGCTTCGACAACGAAGACGAGGTGCATCAGCTAATCGAACTTGCTCAACGCGTGGAAGGGCTCACGCGCAACGTCGGCATGCACGCGGGCGGCGTGCTGATCGCGCCGGGCAAGCTCACGGATTTCTGCCCGCTATACACGCAGGGCGAAGACGGCGGCGTGGTCAGCCAGTACGACAAGGACGACGTGGAGGCCGTCGGGCTGGTGAAGTTCGACTTTTTGGGCCTCACCACGCTCACCATTCTCGACTGGGCAGAACGGTATATCCGCCGTCTGGATCCATCGAAAAAAGACTGGAACCTGTCGCAAGTTCCGCTCGACGATCCCGCTTCGTTCCAGATTCTCAAGAAAGCGAACACGGTCGCCGTGTTCCAGCTTGAAAGCCGCGGCATGCAGGGCATGCTGAAGGACGCGCAGCCTGACCGGTTCGAGGACATCATTGCGCTGGTGGCCTTGTACCGGCCGGGCCCAATGGACCTGATTCCAAGCTTCTGCGCGCGTAAGCATGGCCGGGAGATCGTGGAGTATCCGGACCCGCGCGTGGAATCCGTCCTGAAAGAGACCTACGGGATCATGGTCTATCAGGAGCAGGTGATGCAGATGGCGCAGATCATCGGCGGATACTCGCTCGGTGGCGCCGACCTGCTGCGCCGCGCGATGGGCAAGAAAAAGGCCGAGGAAATGGCCGAGCACCGCGAACTGTTCCGGCAGGGCGCGGCGAAAAACGGCCTGACCGCCGGGAAGGCCGACGAAATCTTCGACTTGATGGAGAAGTTCGCGGGCTACGGTTTCAACAAGTCGCACGCGGCCGCCTACGCGTTGCTCGCGTACTTCACGGCGTGGCTCAAGGCGCATCATCCAGCCGAATTCATGGCGGCCAACATGTCGCTTGCCATGGACGACACCGACAAGGTCAAGATCCTGTTCGAGGATTGCCTCGTCAACAAGATGGCCGTATTGCCGCCCGATATCAACCAGTCGGCCTACCGGTTCGAGCCCGTGGCCGAAGCCGACGGCAAGCGTTCCAGAACCATTCGATACGGCCTCGGCGCGGTAAAGGGCAGTGGGCAGAGCGCTATCGAGGAAATCCTGCGCGCTCGGGAAGACGGTCCGTTCACGGATATCTTCGACTTCTGCACCCGCGTGGATCGCCGCATGGTGAACCGGCGCACGGTGGAAGCGCTGATTCGCGCGGGCGCGTTCGATTCGCTGCATGACAACCGCGCGCAGTTGATTGCGTCGGTGCCGCTCGCCATGGAAGCGGCGGATCAGGCTGCGGCGAACGCCATGCAGTCCGGTCTTTTCGACATGGGCGACGAACCACAGCAAGGTCACGATCTGGTCGATGAACCCATGTGGCCGGACAAGAAGCGCTTGCAGGAAGAGAAGAGCGCGCTGGGTTTCTACTTGTCGGGCCATTTGTTCGATGCCTACAAGACCGAAGTGCGCCGCTTCGTCCGGCAAAAAATTGGCGAGTTGAAAGAAGGGCGCGACAAACTGGTGGCAGGTGTGATCACGACCATGCGCACGCAGATGACCCAGCGCGGCAAGATGCTGATCGTCAATCTGGACGACGGCACCGGCCAGTGCGAAGTCACCGTATTCAACGAGCAGTTCGAGGCGAACAAGGCGCTCTACAAGGAAGACGAGTTGCTGGTGGTGCAGGGCCAGGCGCGCAACGACGCGTTCACTGGTGGCATTCGTTTTACGGTTGAAGCGGCAATGGATCTGGAGCGTGCGCGCAGCCGCTACGCGCAATCCGTGAAGGTCGAAATGAACGGCAACGCCGACGCGGTGCGATTGAAGAAGGTACTGGAAGCGCACAGCGCGCCGCCTGAGCAGGCGGTGCCGGCAGCGGCGCAGCAGACGTCGCGTGGTGGTCCGCGAGGCGGCGGCTCACGAGAAGGCGAGGGCGGCCGCGGCCAACGCGCACCCGTGCAGATTCCGAATGGCTTGAACGTGAGCATTCTGTACAGAAGCGAACACGCTGAAGGAGAAGTGCGGCTTGGCGACGAATGGCGTGTGAAGCCAACCGACGATCTCATTAGCGCGCTGCGGGGAGAATTCGCAGGCAGCTCCATCGAAATCGTCTATTGATGCGTGCCGCGATCCGCCCGTTGCCAAAGCTCGGCATCTCCGCCAATGCGCTCAAGCAAAGCGGCGGACTTGAGCGCTACGCAATGGACCTCGTTCGCGGGCTCAATACGGCCGGCTTTACCGGCGAACGCAAGCCGGTGTTTTTTGCACGAAAGATCGACACATCGCAGCCTGAGAGCGCAATGGTCACGGCGCACAAAATCAACGTGTCGTTTTTGCCGTCCAAGCTGCGTGACACCTACTTCAACTGGGCGGTAAAGCGGGCTCGAAAGAAGGCGCGGGTCGATGTGCTGATCGGTTGCAATCGCGTGGAGTCGTCGGAGATTGCAATCTGCGGCGGTACGCATATCGGCTTTCTTGCCGCGACCGGACGCGGTGAGCGCAGGTCGGACACCCGGCAGATCGAGATCGAGCGATTGCAGTATCGGCAGGCTGCGGTGATCGTCGCGCACTCGGAGATGATGCGCGACGAATTGCGCAAGCTCTACAACGTGCCCGATTCGAAGATTCGCGTACTCTGTCCGCCCGTTGACGACACGCGCTTCTCGCCGGTATCCGCAGCGAAGCGCGCCGAGCTTCGCAAGCAATTCGGTTTCGCCGAACACGAAACGGTTCTGCTGTTTCCATCCAGCAGCCATGAGCGCAAGGGCTTGCCGCTTATTGAAGCGGCGCTGCGGGACAGCGGCTTGCCGGTCGTGATCGCGGTTGCCGGAAGGCCGCCCGCACGGGGCTCGGACCGGCTCCGGTATATCGGGTATGCGAAGAACATCGAGGACGCGTATAGGGCGGCTGACTTCACGATTCTCGCGTCGTCGTACGAACCGTTTGGACTGGTGGGCATCGAGTCCGTGATGTGCGGAACGCCCGTGATCTTCCCGGCCAGCATCGGTTGCATCAGCGCCATCGCGGACCGTGCAAAATTCACGTTCCAGCCGGGAAACGCCGACGATTTGCGCCGCACCGTGCAAAGTGCGCTCGATTCCAGGCCGGAGAATCTCGGCGCTGAGTCCATTCTCTACAACACGAGCATTGACGCGCATATAGAAGCATTGCTTGAGCTTGCCGCCGGCATCCGGAATTCGAACAGTCCGAACAATCCAATCAGCGCGGCTGGTTCAACTGCGCCAGCTTGAGAAAGCGGTAATACACGGTCTGCGCGTTGAATACGGCGATCATGAAACCCGCGCGGCCATCGAGAAAACCGAGTCGCAGCAGGTAAGTGCGCACGAATGCCCATGCGCCGCGCAGCACCGCCGTGCTGAAACTGCCGCGTTTTCCCGCCGCGTGACGTTGTTGCGCACCGGCCGTGGAATAAGCATCGAGCTTGCGCAGCACGGTCTCGAAGTCCTCGTACGAGTAATGCATCAGCTTGCCTTGCAAGCGCGCGGTTTTCGTTGCGCCGGGTTGCGAAAGCACGAGCCGCTCGTGCACCAGGTCATCGGAGAAACGCGCGGCGCCGCGCTTGAAGAGCCGCGGAATCCAGTCCGGATACCAGCCGCTGTGATAAATCCAGTGGCCGCAAAAGTTCGATAAACGATCGACCGCGTAGACATCGGCTTGCGGTTTGGCGAGCGCCTCGCGGATCGCTAGTCCCAATTCCGGCGACACGATTTCGTCGGCGTCGATTGACAGCACCCAGTCCGTTGTCAGCGCATCGAGAGCGCGGTTTTTCTGCGGGCCGAAGCCGGGCCAGTCGCGCGCTTCCACCACTCGCGCACGGTGCGCCTCTGCAATCCCGATGGTCGCGTCAGTGCTGCCGCCGTCGACCACGACGATTTCATCCGCGAACGAAACGGCCTCGAGACACTGCGCAAGACGGGCCGCTGCGTTGAAGGTGATCAGGGCGATGCCAAGCGTTGGGCGGGTCATGGGACGTGAAAGTAAATTCCGTGAAATTGCTATAATTTGACGCCAAAAGCACCAGCTGCGAGCGCTGCGTTTATAGTCGCTGTCACGGCGATTTTGCGTACCCCGCTACATCCCGGCGCATGTTTGCAAGACGGGATGAAGCGCACATGGGCACTGCGCGCCGCGCCACCGTGAGGCTGTCCGCCCGGCCATCGTTATACCAGACTCGACGCGCGCTCGTGTCCGCGCAGCGCAGCACGCCAGAACGGGCGCAGCAAGGCTCAGCGTCGCATGTCGCGGCGGACATGCCGGGCTTGAATCATATCGATATACACGAATGCACTGATCGTGCTCACAATACACAGATTGCAATGGGTCCTTGCAGCCGGTTCTTTGCCAGCGCGGACCCGTCAGGAATCACCCGGAGTTCATCATCGAAATGAAACCGCTGAGAATTTTGCACAGCGAATCGTCCAACGGATGGGGCGGCCAGGAACACCGCACGTTCAAGGAAATGCTTGCGCTGCGTGAACGCGGGCATACGCTGGAACTCGTTTGCGTGCCCGGCGCGCGGCTCGGCGAGCGGCTTGGCGCAGAAGGTTTCACCATTCACACCACGCCCATGCGCTCGGGCGTCGACGTGAGCGCCGTCGCGCGAATTCGTCAACTTTTGAAGGAACGTAGCTTCGACGTGCTCAACACACATAGCGGCCGCGACAGTCTGCTGGGCGGCGCGGCGGCCCGCCTCGCGGGCACGCCGCTGATCGTGCGCACGCGTCATCTCGCGCTTGCCATCACGTCACGCGCAACCTATACGTGGCTGCCGCACAAGGTCGTGGCGGTGAGCCAGTCGGTGCGGCGCTACCTGGTCTCGGAAGGTGTGCCGGAAAAGGATGTCGTGACCATCTATACGGGTATTGTCAGGCCGCCACAAGTGAGCCGTGCCGAATCGACGTTGCGTGCGGAACTGGGTCTGGGTGACGACGCTGTGATTGCCGGAACGGTCGCGATCCTGCGCGACAAGAAGGGTCATGCGGATTTGATCCGGATTGCGAAACCCTTGATCGAACAGCGTCCGAACCTGCATTTCGTCTTTGCCGGCGACGGCCCGCTCTTCGATGAAATCCAGGCCAGCGTGCACGAGAACGGTCTCGCCGATCATGTCCACATGCTTGGACTGCGCCGCGATATCCCCAACGTGCTGGCCGGCTTCGACCTGTTCGTGCTGCCCACGTATCAGGAGGCGCTCGGCACGTCGTTTATCGAAGCCATGGCGGCAGGGCTGCCGGTGATCGGCACGGCGGTGGATGGCGTGCCCGAGGTGATAGACAACGGTGTGAACGGTCTGCTGGTTCCGGCGCACGACGACCGCGCACTCGCCGCCGCGCTGCTGCGTCTGGCCGATGCGCCGGAAGAACGCCGGCGCATGGGCGACGCCGGTCTGATGGTCACGCGAACGCGTTTTTCCGTCGATACGATGGCTAACGAAATGGCCGCCTTCTACGTCAGCAGCCTGAGCGAGCGAGGTCTCGCATGAAGACGGCGCGCGCCGTGCCCGTGCTGATGTATCACCACGTAAGCCCGGCCGCAGGCGCGGTGACGGTGTCGCCGGCGAATTTCGCGGACCAGATGGCGATGCTTGCGCGCGAAGGCTACACCACGCTTGGCGCACGCGCCTTCAGCGCATATCTCGCGGGCGAGCCGGTGCCGGAAAAGTCCGTGGTGCTCACTTTCGACGACGGTTATCTCGACAACTGGGTGCACGCGCATCCGGTGCTCGCGCAGCATGGTTTCACGGCGATCGGTTTTCTGGTGTCAGGCTGGGTGAACGACGGGCCCGTGCGTCCGAACACGGCGAGCGCATCGTCAAACGTGCCGGAATTGCTGGGCCACACGGAATCGAAGGCAGCGATAGAGGCGGGCGAGACGGACAAGGTGATCGCACGCTGGTCCGAGATTCACGCCATGCGCGAGGCCGGGACCTTCGAGTTCCACAGCCATACGCACACGCATACGCGCTGGGACCGTGTGAGCACGGACGCGGCCGCCAAACGCGCGGGCCTTCGCCACGATCTGCTCAGGTCCCGGGCAACGCTCGAAGAGAACCTCGGTGAGGCGTCGGATCATCTTTGCTGGCCGCAAGGTTACTTCGATACCGACTATCTCGAAGAAGCCGCCGCTGCCGGTTTTCGCCATCTGTACACGGTCCAGCCTGGAACCAACACGCAGCATGGCGATCCGGGAAACATCTTCCGGCTCGACGTACGCAACAAACCCGCGCCGTGGCTCAAGAGCCGCATGTGGGTTCACAGCCGGCCGCTCGTGAGCCGTCTCTACCTGAAAATCAAATGACGATGGACCGGAGCAGCCCGGGTAGCGGCGCATCACGGTCCACGCACGTCCCGACATCTACGAGAATTTATCGCCATGCATGATCGACACGTTTCCGTTATCGGCCTAGGTTATGTGGGCCTGCCCGTTGCCTTAGCCTTTGGTACGCAGCGCCGCACGATTGGCTTCGACGTCAGCGCGAACCGCCTCGCCGATCTCCGGGCGGGTCTGGACCGGAACGGCGAAGTCAGCCGTGAAGAACTGGCGCGGGCGCAGATCGAACTGACCGACAGCATCGAAACACTGAAGCAGGCCGATTTCCACATTGTCGCCGTGCCCACTCCGATCAGTGCCGGCGCGCAGCCGGACCTGCAGCCAGTGATCCGCGCGTCCGAAACGGTCGGCCGGGCGCTCAAGCGCGGCGACGTGGTGGTGTACGAATCGACGGTTTATCCCGGCGTCACGGAGGAAATCTGCGTGCCGATCCTCGAGCGCGAATCCGGGCTCAGCTTCGGTACGGATTTCACCGTGGGCTACAGCCCGGAGCGCATCAATCCCGGCGACCGGCAGCACACGTTCTGCAACATCGTGAAGATCGTCTCCGGGTCGGACGCCGCAACGCTCGATCTGGTCGCCGAGGTTTATGGCTCGGTGGTGACGGCCGGTGTGTACCGCGCCGGTTCCATCAAGGTGGCCGAGGCCGCGAAGGTGATCGAGAACACGCAGCGCGACCTGAACATCGCGCTGATGAACGAGGCGGCGATCATTTTCGATTACCTTGATATCGATACCCGCGAGGTCCTCGACGCTGCCGGCACCAAGTGGAACTTCCTGCCGTTCACGCCCGGGCTGGTCGGCGGCCATTGCATTGGCGTGGACCCTTATTACCTGACGCACAAGGCACAAGTGTCCGGCTACACGCCACAGGTGATCCTGGCCGGCCGGCGTGTGAACGACGGCATGGGGCGGTTCGTCGCCGATCGCGCCGTGAAGACGCTGATCCGGACCGGCCGTGCGCCGCTTGGCGCGAAGGCGGTCGTGCTTGGGCTCACGTTCAAGGAGAATTGTCCGGACCTGCGCAATTCCAAGGTGATCGACATCGTCCATCATCTGCAGGACTATGGTCTCGAGGTCCAGCTCCACGATCCACTCGCGGACCGGGAGGAAGCGCTCGACGAATACGGCGCCACATTGACGGACTTCGACGCACTCAATCCCGCCGATCTTGTTGTTCTCGCAGTGCCGCACCGCGATTTCCTGCAAAATACGGGCGCGTTGATCGCGCTGGCGAAACCAGGCGCTGTATTCGCCGACGTCAAGTCGAGCCTGCCGCTGGAGGAGATCCGCGCGGCGGGGCTCGTAGCCTGGCGTTTGTGAATGGCTGCGGAGCTGACCGGCCTGACCCGGCTGCCAGAGCACGGCGCGGTTTCGCACGCGTGGTCGAGCGCAACCCACATACTCTAATTCTCAAGCAGGAACGCTGTCCGATGAGCCGACTTTCTGGACGCATGCGCATCTTGGCCCGCGCATTGCCCCGGCTGACATTGAAGCCGTTGCGCCGGAAGCCGCAGACGGTGAAGCGCGTCCTGATCGCGCATCACCTGTTGCTTGGCGACACGCTGTTGCTCACGCCGCTCATCGCCAAGTTGCGCGCCCAGTATCCACACGCGCAGATCGTGTTGACCTGTCCGAAACCGATCGTGCCGCTCTATGCCGGCAGGCCGTTCGGCATCGATGTGATTCCTTTCGATCCGCGCGATGTGCGCTCGG
Organism: Caballeronia sordidicola; assembly: GCF_001544455.2. GTDB lineage: Bacteria > Pseudomonadota > Gammaproteobacteria > Burkholderiales > Burkholderiaceae > Caballeronia > Caballeronia sordidicola. The sequence goes on along the minus strand of NZ_FCOC02000001.1, from coordinate 535,135 downwards.
TCGCGGCCGTGCTGCGTTCGGGACCGTACGATCTTGGCATTGTGGCGGGAGATAATCGGCATGCGTGGCTCGCGCTCGCAACGGGATGCCGATGGATCACGGGGCATGCAGACGATGTCCCCGTGTGGAAAAACTGGCCGCTCGACCACGCCGTGCCTTATCCGGCCATTCCCGGCGCGTGGGCGGATTTCGCTGCGGAGTTGATCGAAGGACCGCCGCCGCGGCCGTATCGTAAGGATGACTGGCCGGCGCCCGCGCCCGCAGCGCTTTCGGACGCGGATGCCCGGATATTGCGGAAGCCTTACGTGGTGCTGCATCCGGGCGCGAGCACCGGCGTCAAGCGCTGGCCCGACGAGCGCTGGCGGGCGCTGGCGGCATTCGTGGAAGCGTCCGGGCTTACGCCGGTCTGGAGCGGCGGACCCAGCGAAACGGAACTGATCGAGGCGATCGATCCTGCGGGCCGCTTTACGAGCTTTGCGGGCCGTATCGACTTGCGTCAGGTGTGGCACCTGTTTGCCGGCGCGCGGGCGATTGTCTGCCCGGATACCGGCGTGGCTCATCTGGGGCGTTTGACCGGCGTGCCCACCATTGCGCTGTTCGGGCCGGGCAACGCGCTGATTCACGGCGCGGGAAACTACTGGCGTGATGCGCCGTTCACGCCGGTTACTATCGCGGACATGCCGTGCCGCGATCAGCCCGATATTTTCCGGCGGCACGTCGCGTGGGCGCGCCGCTGTGACCGCAATACATCGACGTGTGTCGCGTGGCGCGGCGACCATGCCGACTGCATGGGATTTATTTCGCTTGAGGCCGTCTGCAACAGCTTGCGGGCGGTTCTTCCGGGAGTGCAATGACGAAGATGTGCATGCAGGTGGAACGCGTTCTGTGGGTGGCGTGTCCCGTCATTATGTTTGTCGCGATGTTCGCCCACATGACCGCGCTGGAAAACATGGCGCTGGGGCTTGTGGGTATCGGCACGCTCGCCGCCGCCTGTTCGCCGGACCGGCCGTCGCCGCTGCGCTGGCCGTTGCTGTGGCCCATTGCCGCGTGGGCGGCGTGGGCATTGGTATCGGTATCCTGGTCGCCGTTTCCGCGCGACAGCATGCATGCGTGGCTCGACGAAGTGCTGTATCCGCTCGTCTCGTTCCTTGCGTTCTGGCTCGTCGGCACGCGCACAGGCCGGCCCCAGCAGATCGTGCTGATCAACTGGGTCGCGTGCCTTCTGCTTGCCGCAGGCAGCCTGTATTACTGGGGCCGTCTGCAGCCGCCCACGGACCCCGCCGACTGGCTCCTGCACTACTACAACCGCGTAGGCCACACCAGCACGCTCGCCATCTTCTCGATACCTCTTTTCACCGGCCTCATGATGGAGCGCCGCTGGCGGCTTTTCGGGCTGAGCGGCATTGTGCTCGCGCTGGTTATCGGACTGGCGACGCTCAACCGCTTTTTCTGGCCTGCGGCGGGCCTCACGCTCGTGATCGCGGCTTACCCGTCGTATCGGAGGCATTTGCTGTTCGCGGCCGTCAGTGTGCTGGTGATTTGCGTCGCCGCGGTGGGAACGCTCGAACTGAGCGTGCGCCTGCGCCTTGGGCACAGCATGCCAACGCCGGCGGCGCGCGAAGTCACGGTTGCCGGAGACAAGGTGTACATGCCGGAGGCGCTGGCGGGAATTGGCGACGCAATGTCCTCCGATACCCGTCCCAAGCTCTGGGCTTTTTACGGCAAGGAAGGTGAGGCACGGACGTGGACGGGTGTCGGTTTTGGCAAGCCGCTGCCGGGAAGGGTCTTTCAGGCTGAGATTCCCCCAAGTCTGCTGGAGCGTGAGCCACAGGCCCTTACGCATGCACACAACCTGTTTCTGAATACCTGGCTGGAGACGGGCATTGTGGGCGTGGTGCTCGAGATTGCGTTGTTGCTTGCGCTGATCTGGCGGTTCTGGCGGTTGCGCCATGCGACGCCGTGGATAAGCGCCGCGGGCATTGCGCTCGTGGCCGGGATGATCGCCAAGAATTCCACCGATGACTTCATGTGGCAGACCACGGCGCTTGCATTCTGGTGCTTTTCGGGGTTTTTGATGGGCCGCGGAGAAAGGCTGGCGGGCGTGGTCGCGAGGGCGCGGGGCGAAGCGGCGAAGTGAGGTTTCGGGGCTGTTGCGAGGGCACATGGCGGCGGGTTTCATCTTTTCGTTTGCCGATACGAAATCCGCGCGGAAGGCTTAATGAGACGCCGGCTCCCGCCGCATTACAATGGCGGTTTGCCGCTCAGGCGTGGATTCGGCACTGACCCGGATTTACCCGCCACGCGAGTGGCGGCAAGCGCCAAACTCCGCACCACTAAGGACACACCTTTGAGTCAAAAGCCAACCTTGAGCAAAACGATCGGCGGCGGCACGACCACCTCGCCGGCCGCCGTGATGACCCGGCTCTGGCCATATATCCGGCCGCTCCTCGGTATTGTCGTGCTCGGCCTGATCGCGATGGGTTTTGTCGCCGCGAGCGAAGCCGGTATCCCCATGTTGCTCAAACCGCTGCTCGACCACGGTTTCGGCGCGAACGGCAGCGCAAGCGCCAAATGGATCGTGCCGGCTGCGGTGGTCGGTCTCGCGGTTGTGCGCGGCGGCATGCAGTACGCGTCCGGCTATCTGCTTTCGTATGTCACCAACAAGATCCTGCTCGAACTGCGCCTCAAGATGTTCGACAGGATGATCAACACCAGCGCAGGTTTCTTCCAGCGCGAAACAGCCAGCACGATCATCAATGCAATCGTGTTCGAGGTGAACCAGATCCTGAACGTGCTGCAGAGCGTTGTCGTGACGCTCGTGCGCGATTCGCTCACGGTGGTTTTCCTGCTGGGCTACCTGTTTATTCTCAACTGGCGCCTGACGCTGGTCATCGCGGTGATCCTGCCGGCCATCGGCTGGCTGGTCAGCAAGATCAACCGGCGCCTGCGGCGCCTGAACCGCGAGCATCAGTTGCTCACGAACGAGCTGTCATACATCGTGGAAGAGACGGTTGGCGGCTACAAGGTCGTAAAGGTGCACAACGGGCAGAAGTACGAAAACGACCGCTTCACCAGCATGAGCAATCGCCTGCGCGGCTACTCCATGCGCATGACCGTCTCGGGCGGCCTCGCGCAGCCGCTGACGCAATTCCTCGCTTCTATTGCGCTCGCGATCGTGATCACCATTGCTGTCGTGCAGTCGGCGAACGACCAGACCACGGTCGGCGGTTTCGTTGCGTTCGTCACGTCCATGCTGCTTGTGATCTCGCCGCTCAAGCACCTGATCGATATCAACCAGCCGCTGCAGCGCGGCATGACGGCGGCCGAACTGATCTTTGGTCTGATCGATGAACCCGTGGAGCCCGAAGGCGGCGGCCAGCCGCTGCAACGCGCGCGCGGCGAAGTGGAGTTCCGCGACGTGTCGTTCAGGTATGGAACGAGCACGGCGCCCACGCTCGACGCCGTGTCGTTCAAGGTCGCGCCCGGCGAGATGGTGGCGCTGGCGGGCGCATCGGGTAGCGGCAAGACCACGCTGGTCAACTTGCTGCCGCGTTTCTTCGACCCGGCTGACGGCGCGGTGCTCGTGGATGGCGTGGCGCTTCCCGAATACAGCCTCCACGACCTGCGCAGCCAGATGGCGATGGTGAGCCAGGACGTGGTGCTCTTCAACGATACGATCGCCGCCAACGTGGCGTATGGCCAGACGCCCGACCGTGAACGGGTGAAGGCGGCGCTCGCCGCGGCGAATCTCGCAGACGTGGTCATGGCCATGCCCGAGGGCATGGAAACCCGCGTGGGCGGAAACGGCATGCGGCTTTCGGGCGGCCAGCGCCAGCGGCTTGCGATTGCGCGCGCCATCTACAAGGACGCGCCGATTCTCATCCTCGACGAAGCCACGTCCGCGCTCGACTCCGAATCCGAGCGGCATGTGCAGGAAGCGCTCGAAACGCTGATGAAGGGGCGCACGACGCTGGTGATTGCGCACCGGTTATCGACTATTGAGCGGGCTGACCGCATTCTCGTGATGGACGGCGGCAAGATTGCGGAGCAGGGCAGTCACGCCGAATTGCTGCGGTTGAACGGGCTCTACGCGAACCTGCACCGGATTCAGTATCAGCAGCAGGCGGCGTGATAAAAGCGCTCCACGTTCATCGGACTTCGGGCGCGTTTTCAGGGTTGAACGGTGCTGGCCGGTGCGCTCGCGTCGCGGGCTTTCATCCGCTTGCGATAGATCAGCGTCCACACGGTCAGGCCGCCATAAATCCCGTAGCCAATAAACGGCGAAACCAGCAGGAAGCGTTCAATCGGCCAGTGCCACGCAAGCCATGCACGGAGCAGGTTTTCGCCGGTCAGCCCCAGCCCCCACGCAAGCGTCATCAGGCGCACGGACCGGCGCAATGCAGGCCGGCTGTCCCACAGCGCCTCGAAGCGTTCTGCGCCACCCTCCGATTCCCGCGCGACAGTCGCCCGCGCCAGATAGAACGTCAACGGCCGGCGCGCCGCAAGCGACAGCAGGAACACAAAGCCGATGGCGCCCGAGGCCATCGATTCACGCATCAGCAAGAGCCTCGGACTTCCGCCGAGCGCCATCAGCATGATCGACAGCGCAATGCCCAGCAGGACGAGCACGCTCAAGGCATCGACACGGCGGGTCCTAGCAAACTCCGCAAGGCTCCAGACAATGGGCGGCACTGCCGACGCATACAGCGCCCCGAGTTCGCCCCAATACGGCAAGGCCAGCCGGTAAGCGAGCCACGGCAACAGCAGGTTCACCACAAGTTCGATGACCTGGCCGGAACGAATCTTCATGTTGAGGGGAAGCTGTTTCAAGGGCGCACGTTCACGTAAAGATGGACACGACGATAGCAAGCCAGAGCGCGCCAACGCCGCCGAGGAATGCACGCCGCGCATGGCGGATCAGGGAGTCGTCATCGGGATGATCGACGGGAGACGTGGCGAGCCACGGCACCAGGCCGAGACAGATGAAGCCCGCGAGCGCCAGGATGGCAACGGTGACATCGGCGAAATGCCACTGCGTGGACTCGTGAATGCCCCAATAACCCAGGAACACGATGCCGATGGAAAACACCGTCGCCGCAGCCGAACTGAGTGCTGCAACGGTCCCTGCGGGATAGGCCATTCCCAACCTCCGGATCGCGCGAAGACACGCAATGTTGCAATCGTTGCTGCAATCATAGGCGATTGCGCTGGGAGATTGGGATAGCGGCGAAGTCCCCGCCGGTCAGCTTTCGCCCGAGCCCTGGACATCGGCGCGCGGCAGGTCGTCCAGTTCCGCGTTCGCCGATCCTTGTCTGCGGGCAAGCGCCTTGAATCTGCGCTGCATGACCCTTTGCGCCGACACCACGATGAAATACGCCAGCGGCGTGAATACGAGGCCGAGAACGGTCGCGGTGATCGCGCCGCCGAACACGCCGGTGCCAATCGAGCGCCGGCTTTCCGCGCCCGCGCCGCTCGAAACCAGCAAGGGCGTGACGCCCAGCAGGAACGCCGCGGACGTCATTACGATCGGCCGGAACCGGGCGCTCGCCGCGGCGACAATGGCGGCGGCCAGCGCCATGCCTTCGGCGTGCAACGCGCGGGCGAACTGCACGATCAGGATGGCGTTCTTCGCCGATAACCCGATTACCGTGATCATGCCGACCTTGAAGTACACGTCGTTCGGCATGCCGCGCGTGTACATCGCGATCACTGCGCCGATCATGCCAAGCGGCACGATGGTCAGCACCGCGAGCGGAATGGTCCAGCTCTCGTAGAGCGCGGCGAGCGCCATGAAAACCGCCAGCAATGACAAGCCGATCAGCACCGGCGTGAGGCGCGCAGCGCGGGTTTCCTCCAGCGCCGTGTCGGTCCAGTCGAAGCCCACGCCCACCGGCAGCATCTGCGCGAGACGCTCCATCTCGGCCATTGCCGCGCCGGAACTCACGCCGTTGGCGGGGCGGCCGCTGACATCGAGCGAAGGAGAGCCGTTGTAACGCGTGAGCACTGAAGGACCGGTCGTCCAATGAAGTGACGCCACAGAAGATAACGGCACCATCTGTCCTGCGAGATTGCGCACGGACAGGTTCATGAGGTTGTTTTCGGTCATGCGCGAGGGCGCGTCGGCGGCGATCATCACGCGGCGCATCCGGCCTCCCGACGGGAAATCATCGATATACGTGGACCCGAAGGTATTGCCGAGCGCGTCGCCGATCTTGTCGAACGATACCCCCAGCGCATACGCCTTGGCACGATCGATATCGAGCACGATGCGCGGTGCGTCCGGCAGCGCTTCGGAGTGGACATCGGCGAATGCCGGGTTGTGCCGGGCCGCTTCGAAAAGCTGCTCGCGGGCCGCCGTCAATGCCTGGATGCCAACGCCGCCGCGATCCTCGAGCCGCATCACGAAGCCTTCCGAATGTCCCATGCCAGGTACGGACGGCGGCATTTGCGCTGTCACCGTGGCGTCCATGATGGCCGAGAGCGGGTGGTTGAGCTTGTCGCGCAAGGCGCTGGCGTCGATATCGCGCGAAGACCAATCTTTCAGGTCGACAAAACACATCGCCACGTTCTGGCCGCTGCCCTGAAAACTCCAGCCGACCACGCTCGTGATATTCGATACCGCCGGTTCACGGCGAAGAATGGCTTCCGCCTGTTCAACCGCCGCGAGCGTGCGCGCCTGCGTGGCGCCGGAGGGCAACTGCACCATGACCTGAAGCTGGGCCTGATCTTCCTGCGGCAGAAAGCCGTTGGGCATATGCAAATAAAGCAGCGCACACGCGCCGGCCAGCACGAGATACACCACGAACATGGAACCCGCGCGCCGTAGAACGCGCGTGATGAGGCCGCTGTATTTGCGCGAGGTCCAGTCGAACATCGCGGAGAAACCATATGACCTGGCGCCGCCATGAGGTCGATGAACCCCGTGCCTGAGCGCATCGCGCGGCGGCGCTTTCAGCAGGTTCGCGCACAACGCGGGCGTGAGCGACAAGGCGGTGAACGCGGAGACGAGGATCGACGCGATCATCGCCACGGTGAATTGCCGATAGATCCCGCCCACGCTGCCGGGGAAAAACGCCATTGGCACGAAGACGGCGGTCAGCACCGCCGTGATGCCGACGATCGCGCTGCCCATCTGCTGCATCGCGCGGCGCGTGGCCGCCTTTGGCGCCAGGCCTTCCTCGCGCATGACGCGATCGACGTTTTCCACGACCACGATGGCGTCATCCACGAGAATCCCGATCGCGAGCACCAGCGCGAACATGGTGAAGACGTTGATCGACATGCCGAGCGCGTAGAGCGCGAGCAGCGCGCCAGTGAGCGCGACCGGAATCACGACGGTCGGCACCAGCGCGTAACGCAGGTCGCGCAGGAACAGCCACATGACGAGGAACACGAGCAGCACGGCTTCGAGCAGCGTCAACACCACTTCATGCAGCGCGACGTGGACGAACCTGGAGGTATCGAAGGGAATCACGACCGCCACGCCCGGCGGCAAGCTGCGCGACAATTCCGCAAGCTTGGCGCGGATCGCATCCGACGTTTCGATGGCGTTGCCTTGCGGCGAGAGCCTGATGCCGATGGTGGCCGACGGCTTCCCGTTGAGCCGCGAAAACGACGCGTAACTGTCCCGGCCAATTTCCACGCGGGCAACGTCTTTGAGCCGGACCGCGGAGCCATCGGGCCGCGCTTTCAACACGATCTCGCCAAACTCGTTGGGCGAGATCAACTGGCCCCGCACCGTCACCGACGCCGTCAGTTGCTGACCCGCGACGAACGGCACGTCGCCGAGCGTGCCGGCTGTCACCGTTGAATTTTGTGTCGCGATGGCTTGCGTCACGTCGGCGGCGGCGAGGTTGTACTCGCGCAGTTTCATTGGGTCGATCCAGACGCGCAGCGCCTCGCCCGCGTCCCACAAATCCGCTGCGCCCACGCCCGGCGCGCGCTTCAGGTCGCGCAGCATGTAGCGGTTGACGTAGTCGCTCAGCATGACGGAATCGCGCTTGCCGTCGGTGGAGGTGAGGGCGACGAGCATCAGGAATGTGCCCGTGGACTTGAACACGCTGATGCCTTGCTGCACGACCTGCTGCGGCAGGCGCGACTCGATCTGCTTCATGCGGTTCTGGACATCGACCATGGCGATGTCCGGATTCGTGGCAGCGGAAAACGTGGCGGCTATTTCGAGTTCGCCGAGGCTGTCGCTGGTGGTTTCGTAGTACTGCAGGCCTTCGGCGCCGTCGAGACTTTCTTCGATCACGCTTGCCACGGTGTTGTCGACGCTCTCCGGCGCCGCGCCCGGATACATGGCTGAGATCACGATGCGTGGCGGCGTCAGCCGCGGATATTGCGCGACGGGCAGAAATGGCGTGACGAGCGCGCCCGCCACGAAAATCGCGAGCGCTATGATCCAGGCGAAAACCGGACGATCGATGAAAAAAGACGACACGCGGGTCCTGGTGATATGGCTGGGTTGATCGTTGGCAGCAGGAAGTCCATGAGAGCAGAAATACAAGACTCACGGATGTCAAAATCGCGCCGCTTAAGTTGCCTTTACGCCGCCTTTGCAGCAACAAGCATAGCGGGGTTTCTGGAAAAGCGTCTACGCTGAGGCGACTGGCCTGAATGAAAACGATCTTAGAAATATAAAAAGACCGTGTCCAGTGATATTAAAGTGGGGGACGATTTGGCCGATGTGGCGCGTGATTGGCGCATACGTTGATTTTTATATTTTATTTTTGATGTTGTGGGCGACGGGTTTTGCAATGTCTTCGAATTCTGAATATGTTTTTATTGCATGAACTATTAAGAAACCTGATGTGGGATAAAGTGACTTACTGATTATTGGGTCGAAGCTGAAAGCGAAGTGGCGCCGGACAAAAACGCTCCGGCCTTATTCCTTCCAGCGCCTACATCAAAACAATATCGTACTGTTCCGAACTAGATCCACGCGACGCCATAGAATTCTTTTTACCCGTCTGTGATGCCCTTGCAACAAGGGAATTCCGTACACAGAAATCCATACCAGTCTCCCAAGATAGCGCGTAAAATTAGTAGCTAATAACGTAGCTACTAGAACGGTCGGGGGAAATGGCAAAGCGTCAGTCCAATCTGCTCAATGATCTGCTCCTCAAGCAGTATGTGAGAGTGGGGGCGCCTGTCGCCAAATCCGATGGCGCCGGGTTGACGTTCACGCTTTCAAGCGCAGGAACTGCGGCCTGGATTCTTCGATTTAGTCACGGTGGCCGTCAACAAGAAATTACGCTGGGACGTTACCCCGACCTCGGCTTGTCTGCGGCTCGCAAGCTTGCTGCCGAAAAGAGAGTTGAAGTTCAGCAGGGCCGTAACCCAGCGCTCGCCGTGCGCCGAGCAAAAACCCGCAAAGATTGGACCGTTCGGCAATTGGCGGAAGACTATAAAAACCTGGTGCTGTCAAAATTATCGGATAGCACGCAACGCGGCTACGGACGGAATCTGAAGCGCATCGAGTCAGGCATGGGAGCAATGTCGGTCACGGATGTCGAGCCATCCGATATCGTTGTGCGCGTTGAGAAAGCACAGCTTGGTTGGGTCGAGTCAAACACTCTTTTAACCGTCATGAAGGCGTTGTTCCGCCACGCCGCCGGCAAAAAAATCATAAATGTGAACCCGGCTATTGGCGTTGAGCTGTCGGCCATCCTCGGCGAGCGTCCAGAGAAGCGGAAGCGTCTGATGCTGACGGCGGAAGAGTTGCATGTCCTGATGACCGCCAAGATGAGCACCGAAAACCGACTGGCCGTTGGCGTGCTGCTTGCGACCGGTGTACGCATATCCGAACTATTCACCGCTCGTCGTGAGCATGTCTTTCTCGACGAAGCTCGTTGGCACATCCCAAAGAGCAAGACCGGCCCTGAGATGGATATCCCTCTAGCACCCGCCGTCGTTGAATGGCTCGGCGAGCTAGCGAAGGTAACAAGTGATTCCGCTTACGTCATTCCTGCACGTCTACGCACCCGAAACGAGCGCTTCGATGGTGACGCACATATCTCGAAGGACGCGATCCGCGAGGCCATAGACTTTTGGATCACCAACCATGAGCCGAAGATTAGGCGCTTCACCCCTCACGACCTTCGAAGCACCATGAAAAGCCATATGCGCAAGCTTGGCGTATCGAGCGACATTTCGGAGATGTGCCTAAACCACAAGCTCGTTGGCGTCGAAGGCATTTACGATCAGCACAACTATTATGATGAGCGCCGTGCAGCTTTAGAACTTTGGGCGTGCTTTCTATTGAATTGCGAGGCTGGCCACGAATGGACCGTGCGCCCGTTTCGGCAATCTGCGGCCTAGCGTTCTCGCTACGGTCATTTTAGGCGTTGGCATAAAAAAGATAAAACAATGAAGAAACAAGTGGCATTGCTAGCGGCCGTAACCCTCTTAGGTGGATGCGCGACATATACCCTCAACTTGCTTCCGCGTGGGGCGGGTGGTATGGCGCACGGGGTGGCAAAGCAAATCGACAAGTCGGTGCGTATCACGATTGGCGGGCGCGAGTACCAGGGTAAATATGCGTATATTCAAGGGGGTACTTTTACGTTGGCGACGGGGTTCGCAGGCGGTCAAACTGCTACCGCTTCGGGTATGGGCGTCAGCGCTGTTGGCAATGGCAACGTACTTGCCGAGTCCTCCGATGGCCACAACCTTCGTTGCGTGTTTTCGTTTAGCGGGTGGAGCCAACAAGGCAATGGTACGTGCTTGACGGATGATGGAACATTTTACGATTTACAGATCACTCGATAGTTACGCGTTGGGGAAACTCGCCCTGGAGAAATGACGGCGTATTGATCAAGCCACGCCTAGCTCGACGGAGCGAAGAGCCGGAAACTTCACCGGTCTGGCGTGGCTCCTAAAGGAAGTCAGCGCTAGAAGGGCGCAAATGTCACGGCCATTTGGATATCGTTTTGACACCCCCGACTGGGGGAAGTGGGCAATGTTTGATCGAGCTTTTCTTTGGGAGGCTACGTGTCTCGCTGCTAACTTAGAACCTCCCAAGAGGGATATTTGGTATCAAGATCAACTGCGCGAGTTTCCCGCCGCGTTCCATTTGGTTTGGGAGGCGGTGAATCGAGACGGCAGTTTTATTGCGCTGCCTATGGTGAACATCAGTGGGCGTATGTTGCACTCCGTGAATATTGAACAATTTTCATATTGGGCATCAAGAAAAGGGATTGATATCCCTGACGCATTGAAAATTCGGGCTCAGAATTACGCCCAGCGCTCGGAACTGATGTCATCAACGCCTACGCCCTCAGAAGAGCAATCAGAGAGGGTGATAGTTCATACTACCAAGACCCGAATAAACGTACTTGACAGCGTCATCGATACCGCGATTCATAACACCAAGAGCAATGCGCAGGCTGTCGTGTTTGACGAGCTGAGAAGAATGGCATTGGACGAGGCGGTTCCTTTTACGGGTGATGTCAACAGTGAATCTTTGATGTACACCGATGGCGGGTCTGTCAAGGCACTTACGAAGAAGGCATTGGGTTTGCGGTTGACGCGGCGCCGCAAAACCTCAAGCGGCTAATAGAATCGATAAGGTTCGTTAAGCTCCGCTTAGATCCGTGCGTATAGGGGAGATTGGGCGTCGCAGGTTGAAATGCTTCCATGTTCAAAAAAGCGCTCAGGCGCTTAACGGAGAACCACATGGAATCCCAAAGCATTCGCCTTCTTCGCCTCCCAGAAGTCATCTCCACGACCGGTCTATCCCGGGCTTCTATCTACAAATTTATCTCAGCGGGAAAATTTCCTGCGCCCGTTAGCATTACGGACCGTGCGGTTGCATGGCCGTCCGATGCAGTAAATCAGTGGGTAACGTCCCGCATCGAAGCCGCGCGTAAGCCGGCATCGGCGTAAGGGGGCGAAATGACACAAAAAAAAGACCACGCCTCTCACAACGTGGTCAGTACAACGACAGGTCTTGATTCTAATGCGAATTCTTCCGCTGCTCAACGCCTTCGTGTACTGACCTACCTCAGGTCAAACGGATCGCTCAGTACCATCGAAGCGCGCCACTGTATTGATGTGATGCATCCCGCGATGCGGGTGCTTGAACTCCGTCGTGCTGGGCATGAAGTCCAAACTGTATGGAGCAACGAGTTTACGCCTGAAGGCCGGCGCCATCGTATCGCTCGGTATTTCCTCATCAAGGAGGCCAGCTATGCGGGTTGAGTTCGCCGAGGTTAAGCGCGCCGCCAACGGTAACTGGCGCAACATTCTGACATCGCTGGGTGTTCCTGCCGAAAGCCTTATCAATCGCCATGGCCCGTGTCCTGGTTGCGGCGGTACGGATCGCTTTCGGTTTGACGACAAGTCCGGCGATGGAACCTACATCTGCAGCCAATCTGATAAGGTAAGCGGTGACGGCTTCACTCTGCTGTCTCACGTCTTCGGCTGGTCTGTCGCAGAAAGCTTGAAACAAGTGTCCGCGCAACTCGGTGGTTTCGAAGTTCGCGAAGCTCGTCCAATGCCGGCCCCTATCGCCAAGCCCAAGCGCGACCGTCTATCCGGCGAATGGCAGGAATACTGGGACGCACTTGGACCCATTGCCGGCATTGGACGTGATTATCTGGAGTCTCGATTGTGCGCCCTTCCCCCGCGTGACGGCGATCTCCGTTACGACCCGGCAGCGCGTCATCCTTCGGGCCATGTTGGCGGTTGTCTGGTTGCCCTCATTACCGACATCCTCACCCAAGCCCCGATATCGCTCCACCGAACCTGGATAAATGCAGATGGCACCAAACCAGCGGTCGATAAACCCCGCTTGCTGCTCGGTGACTCCCATCGGAAATCGGGCGGAGTCGTCCGCTTGTGGCCTGACGATGCTGTTTGCTGGTCGCTCGGCCTCGGGGAAGGCGTCGAAACAGCTCTGAGCCTTGCTCACTGCTTCAAGCCTGTTTGGGCAGCGATTGATGCGGGCAATCTTAGTCAATTCCCCCTGCTCCCTTATGTGGAGTCGCTGACGATCGCAGCCGACTACGATCCCGCTGGCGAAAAAGCCGCCCAGGCATGCGCGGATAGATGGCTAGACGACGGCCGCAATGTGCAGATCTTCAAATCAGCGCGCGAGAGTCAGGACGCCAACGATTTCATTTTGGAGGCGCATTGATGGACGCAGCCCTTGAACAACGGATTGCTGAAAGCATTAGGAGCCATACCATCTCTGCTGTTCCGAAGACGCCCGCGAGGAAGGTCTTGGAACTCCTGGAAGCCCCAAAAAAGATTGCGCCTCCGAACACCTGCCCTGAACCATTTCCCGGTCCGATGGAGACTCTCTTTCACCTATCGATCGGCCAACAGCACCGCCCACAACCGGCTTTGACGGTCGCTGCGGCACTTTGCGCGATGTCGTCGTGCATGCATGGCCGCTATGCCACGCAAGACGGACTCCGGGGGAATCTCTACGTCGTTGGATTGGCCGGCACTGGCGCGGGCAAGAGTGGGCCGTTGGATCTGGTCAAGGCTTTGGTTTCAGCCTCCGGCAACGACCGTCATACGATGTCGAACATAGGATCGGGGCAGGGCCTGGAAGACGCTTTAGCTGCGTCCGAGGATCGCCGCGTCAACCTTACGATCGATGAGATCGGCCACATGCTGGGCGCATTGGGGAGCGCTAAGTCATCGCCGTACGAGAACGCGACCGGCAAAGCTCTTCTCGAACTCTACAGCGCGTCGGGCAGCGTTTATGTCACTCGGCTCCTCGCGAATTCTGAAAAGCCCCCTGAGGTCCTGTACCACCCATACACCAGCTTGTTCGGTGTCACTACCCACGCCAAGATGAAGGGCATTTCTCCGGGGCTCATCGAGGACGGACTGCTCGGGCGAGTCCTCATGGTATCGGGAGAAGATTTTGTGGATCAACGCAAGATCGTCAACCCATCTAGCGTATTTGGCCAGGCAGAAGGAAAGCTTGGGGCTGTGGCTCGCAAGGTTTCAGCGTTTGGCGATCCGATGAGAAAACCGGAAGAGGGCGTAACCCGGCTGTCATTCGACTCTGACGCGGATGCACTGCTGGACCGCGCAATGGCCCACTTTGACGTTCAGGCGCGCAAAGCGGACGGTGCAAAGCGCGCGTTATGTGCTCGCGGGTTGGAACAAGTGAAGCGAATTGCACTTGTGCTCGCCGTCTGGTCCGGCGCCGCGACGATAAATCGTGAGCAGGTGAAATGGGGTCTTGAGTTCGTCACCTACTCCCATCACTGCCTTTTGGCGTTCGTTGAAACCATGACGGACAGCCCTGTTGTAGCAGCGGCACAAAAGATAGAGCAGATTATGCGTGACGCGATCGGCGGCAAGACGCCTTTCGCCGGCCCAAGATCGAAGTACAACGAGGTTGCACGGGAAAAGGGCATCGTTAACCATAGCGCGCTCCTGCATCGCTCAAAACTTGGGTCGCGGGATTTCATGCAGGCCATTGACCACATGATCCAGTCCCAGGTAATCGAGACGGAATCCATGGATAGCGCCGCTGTTCGAGGTCCGCAAACCCAAGTCTACTATCGGCTTCTTCCATGAAAACTATTCACCAATTCACAAACTATTCACCAAGTCTGGTGAATTGCCAAACCCTTGCTGGTATTGGGTTACATAGATATATAAAAAACTATTCACCAATTCACCACCACCCCCACACCCGGGAGAAATTTCTTTGGTGGCTAAGGAGAAAAATCAGGTCTGGGTGACCCCTCCCGTGAATTGGTGAATAGTTTCCAAAATCGTCCTGAAACGCATGCTGAGTATGGGTTTGGCGATTCACGGAAAAGCGTGACAAGTTTGGTGAATAGTTATTTGGCACGTGAATAGTTATCGGTAATCCTAAACATATAAGGTCGAAAAATGATTGATGCATTGGTAGGTGGGAAGTTGTTTAAGGCTGCGGAGGAACGCCTGTCTCAGGCCGGCAAGACGTTCGTGACCGCGAATATCCGGGCGGCTGACGGGGAAGGCGAGGGGCTCTTTATTAGCGTCGTCGCGTTCAGCGACTCAGCTAAGGCGGCACTGTTGGCGTTGGACGAAGGTGACAGTGTCTCGCTCGCTGGAACGTTGAAGATCGGCACCTATGAGGCGCGGGACGGCTCGGTTAAGGCGAGCGTGAGCATGGTGGCGCAGAACGTCATGTCGGCGTATCAAGTCAGCCGGAAGCGTAAAGCTGCGGCCGAACCAGAGACCCCTGAGGTACATCCGGGCGTGAAGCTGGCCGAGCGTTTGTACGGCAAGCGTGATGCGATGAACGATCCACTCGATGAACCATTCTAGGAGGCAACTTTGGAAGAGCAGAACTTGAATGACGAAGACGGCCGTATTTGCTTGGCTTGCGGAGCGGCACCGCTGCCCGCTGGCTCCCCGCCTTGCGAATGCGCACGGACGGAACATCCGACTGGAGAAACAAATGAATAAAGAAGTGACTCGGAAGCCAAATGCGTTTGATATCCAACAGGCGCCCGGCGAGTCTGATGCTCAGACCACTGCAAGGACCGCGTCGAATGGCGTCACGCGTGGCGCTGCCGCGGCGCGGGCGTTTGCAATTCCGGTGTTCGGGGCAATCGATCTGACCGCGTACGAGGCGGAGATCCGCAAAAAGGTAAGCGAGGCAATTGGCGGCGATCTCAAGGCGGTTCGGGAGATGTTGCTGACTCAGGCTAATACCCTGGACATGGTGTTTAACCGGGTGGCGCTGATGTCAGGCGACGATGCTGATTCCGAATACTTGTGGTTGGCGTTACAGGCGCAATCGCAGTGTTACGAGACCATCCGCACGTTGAGCGAGTTAGGTGGCTACGAGCTTGAACCAAGTGAGGATCAATGATGGCAAAGGGAGACGTGACCCGCACTCTGGATGAGATCGGCATCGACGAGATCGTCCGAATGATTTTGGAAGGCGACCAAATGCACGTGATCGCGAGGGCTTTCAAATGTTCGCCAGGAATGCTTACGCAGTGGATTAGCAAGGACGATAAACGTTCCGCGTGCGCGCGCGAGGCGAGAGCGGCGACGGCGCAAATGTGGGAGGAGAAAGCGGAAACCGTTCTCAAAGACGCGAAGGATGCTTTTGAACTCGCAAAGGCACGGGAGCTCGCTCACCATTACCGGTGGCGTGCCGCGAAAATCAATCCGCGACAGTTCGGCGAAAAGGTGGACGTCGGAATTGGCGGAATCGCGGGGGCGCCGTCCGTCAAAGTGAGTATCGTCCGTGCGGGAGGAAAGGATGATCTATGAGATCTCGGACAATCCTCGCCCGACGAAAAGTGCGATGTCGGAAAGCGATCTAGCGGAGCATATGGAGCGCGTTCGACTCGCAATTCTTGATGAGAAGCGCGCCGCCGACGAATGCGAGCGACGCAACGTAGAGCTGGCCGGCATGGCGAATCCGCACTGGCTATGTCCGCTCTAATTCCGCTAATGACCTTTCCCAGAGACGAGATGTTCCGCAGACGCTACGAACTGGGCATTACGCACGCCGCCGCAGCTAACTCAGCCGCGTTTGTTGCGGGGCTCAATGCTGACGATCAGGATCTGTTGTTCGACATAGGTCGATCGGAACTCTCTGCCCGGGTATCGCTGGCGCAGCAAAGTGCCATTGATGGATCGCTGCCGCTTTGTTTCATGTGGGGGCAACCTGACTTATCGATACGTGAAGCGTGTGTGCAGTCGGCGATTCTCATGCGTCAGCAAAACGCCTTCTCATGTCGTAAGTCATCCACAAAGGCACCTAGACCGAGGGCATGGACTGAACGGCATTACCGGTCGTTGCGCCGCGAGTATGCAGCTGTACTGCACTACTGGATGGCGGCCAACTCTATGGTGGGCAACGCGCCATCATACGAGGCGCTAGTTGAGGCCGTTAGCTCTGAGCTATTCGCGAAGCTGGCGGAGTCGGCCATGCAGTTTATCTTTGAAGCGTTCGTCGTGAGATCGCCCGTTGCACCCGAAAGCAGCCGCACTGCTTTGGCTTTCCCTGTCATGTAAGTGTGAAGCCTTAATCTCGGCCAACGGCAGCAGCCGGAAAAGCTAGTTTCCATTGCCCAATAAAACCCCAAGTCATATCATTTACTAAAGTAATCACGAATACATTGTCAGCAAGTAGTAAAAATACAAATTAGGAATACATATCAACATGGGAACAATCAACGATCTATCGGTCTCCACGTCGGTTAACTCTGCCGACAAGCTGCCGCTGTGGAGCGCTGCCAACGGCGTTACCCGTGCTCTTCCAGTTTCCGTGCTGGACGATCGCTACCTCACGAAGGACGAAATTGCGCTTCTTCCGATCAGTCCGAATCCAGAAATCTTCATGGCCGGCGATGGAATCGCCCCAAACACGTTTGTTCCTGGCGTATCGCTGGCTCTCACGTTGAAGAATCTGTACTACTCCGCAGCGAATGTTGAGGTGTTTTTTGACGGAACGTTCCAAGGCCCAGACCAATATTCGCTAATTGGCTATGGCCTATCTTTCAATTCACCGATTCCTGAAGGCACGCAAAAGGTCTATATCAGGGGCGGGGCGGCGAGACTTATCGGTGCACCAAGCGATGGCAGCGTGCAAGACTCGTCGATCGCTTCAGGCTCGTCGTTGGCGCTCCTGATTCAGAACAGAGTAGTCGATTCGATCGCCGCACTTAGACAAGTTCCCGTCAAGGCAACGCGTGTATTCGTCACTGGCTACTACGCGATGGGTGATGGTGGCGGGGGCGGATATCACTACAGCGCGTCAACTTCTTCCAGTTTGGACAATGGTGGATCGATCATTGCGGCGTCCGGTGGGATTGGATGCTGGATTCTCTCCTGCGCTAATGGAGTCTCAATACGACAATTTGGAGCTGTCGGAGATGGAGTAACTGACGACACTCCCGCTATTCAACAGGCGCTCAACGCTGCATACGATGTTTTCGTTCCAGTCGGAACCTATCTCGTTAGTTCTTTGAACGTCCCGGCACATGTCAAATTTCACGGCATGAACCCTATTAATTCTGGGTTCTTCCAAGACTTAACGCACGGTGCCTGGCTGTATTGCGTTGGTCTGGTCAATCCTGCCCTGTCGCTTGGTTCAGCAAGTACAGTCGAGCAGCTATCATTTTTCTATCCGAATCAGGTAACTGACTTGGTCGGAGCGGATATCCCTGTTGCTTATCCGCCCACGCTGAAGCTCACAGAAGGCAGCGCAGATACGATGGTTCGGAATTGCATGTTCATGAACCCGTATATCCTTCTTGATGCCAGCACGCCTACGAGCAGTCATAGCAGTCTGTGGATGAGCGACATTTACGGTTACCCCCTATACCGCGGCATTATTCTCGACAACGGTATTGACGTTGATCGGCTGGACAGGTGCATGTTTTCGCTGAAGTATTACCCGCAGTCGGGGGCGGGTTTGCAAACCTGGGTGAACAATAACGCGTGGGCTTTCTATATCAAGCGCGCTGATACGGGGCGGGCGACGAACTGTTTCGCATACGGGTATTACTACGGCGCCGTGAACGAAGGCACCAACGTTTTTACTTGGTTAAATTGCGCCTTTGACTGCGTTCAATACGATGCGTTTATTGACGGCACAGCATTCGGCATTGCCTACATAGGTTGTGGTTTCGTCGCCCGGACAATCGCCGCACCGACCGTCGCTACCGACGCCATCACAGTCAACGCGCCATCCGTTGATTTCACGGTGCAGGGTTGCCGGTTTTGGGGCGTGAGCGGTCACGCGATACATGTGCTCGCGTGCACATCGGGCACCATAAGCGGCAACACATTCGCCGGCTTTGGCGACCTTGCGACTGCCCCCAATCTTAAAGGCGCGATGTTCCTTGAAGGCGGCAGCAGCAATGATATCGACTTCACGGGAAACATGGTGAATTGCGCTGACAGTCTTTATTCGGTCGGGGTCTATTGCTACCAAAACGCTGGCGGCCTGTTGGCGACAGGCAATACGATCAAGAACGCTGCTACCGCTCCTGCCGTATTCACCTTAGGAAGTAGCAACTTCAACTTCTCGAACAACAATCTCAAGCACAGCGCAGGGGTCAACGACCTCAGCGGCGCAGTGAACAAGATAACCGCGCCTAACCTGGCGATCTAAGTTATATACGCTGCCTCGCTGCGCTTACTATTTTAAGGATATGTATTATGGCTGACTTGATTGACTTCTCGAATATCGGGAAGGACATCGACGTTCGAACGGGCAATGCTGCGTTGCTCTGTCAGCGAGTTTGGGTGAGCCCGGACGCAGTTGCAACCCTTGCCGGTATGAAGAACTTGATCGCCGGAGGTGACATCTCCGGAGCATTGACCATGCTAGACCAGTGTACGACCCGACTTGATGCCTCGGGAGATCCGCAGAGTGCGTCTGTTACGCGCCATTTGGCTCGTGCGATTAGAACGGAACTGCAGGCAGCGAACGCCTTCGCGAAATGAGTTCTGAATTCACGCGACATGTCGGCATCGTGAAATTCTCCGTTTCACTATGGAGACTATGCGCTGGCGCAAGGCTAAATTACTATGATTCGGTCCTTTGCAGCGGGCTACTCTCGCCCTGATGCGCGCCCGCCAACCTGGGGGCTTTTCTTCCAAATAGTTGTCACCAAACCGTAGTCCAAAGGCTTTTGCTTAGGTTGGCAACCATATCATCGCTATATGCGTATGGTCGGTCCTGGACCGCCACAATGCGCCAAAATTTGTCGCCGCTTCGCTGAATTTCGATGTGCACTTTCAAATCCTGCTTGCTCATTTTCCCGTCCGCCTGCCAAATATTCCCATTGTCCACGAACACACCGTCGTCGAAGGTCATGGTATCGACCACGCTCTTTCTAAACGCTCGGACGTAATTTGGCGTAGCCCATCCCGGCGCGACTTCTCGGCCCAGAACTAAAACGGCGTGACCAGAGGCTTCCGTGAACATATAGGCCGTGCTTCCGTTTGACACAGTTTCGACGCTGCTTTTCCACTGACGGGGTACAGTCATCGTAGCTTGAGTAAGCGGGTTAACCCATGTGTAATCCGCCGGGGCGGTCCGGCTTTGGATGATGCGATCCGTGTCTTGGTCTCGACTTTTTAAGGCAACTTGGATGAGAACGAGTGCAAGAAACGCCACCGTGAAGAGAAGCACACGCACGAAACCGGCTTCCCCAGCTTTGACGCGAACGCCGGTATGTTCGTCGTACCCTGTCTGCTTTCCTTGGTTTAGCCGTCTCAATTGGTTACCCATTGTGACAAGACTCGCAATCGGGATTCCGAAAGCAAGTCCCTGCACCCACATGGAAAAATTGCGGCCGAGATAGCTTTGGAACGCCAACTTACGGCCGTCGATGGTTCCGACCCTCGCGCCAAGAAGGGCTTTGCCGGGAGTGTTGCCGAATAGTCGGTAAATGATCGCATCGAGAAGTAAGGCAGCGGGAAGGAAAAGCAGGCCGGCGAGCATTGCCCCGCTTGGGCCATTGACCAAATCGACATAGCCTGGGGAATACCTTGCTAACAATGGCGTCCCTACCAAGACGACAGCGATAGTCTCCCACCAAAGATCAAAGCTACGTGCGAACCAACGCTTCCAACCTCCTGCCATTGGGATAACGGCCGGATGCCGCGGGTCAGCCTGAGTCGGAACTGGTGCTTCGGCATGAAAAGGAGGCACTTCGTTTTCCGTGGATGGTTCAACGGATTCGCGGTTAGTCTCTTCAAGTGACAGGTCATAAACCCGGCGTCGTTCTGGATCGCTCAACACAGCGTACGCATCATTCAGAATGCGCATGATGCGAGTCGCGTCAGGACTGTCATTTTTATCGGGATGATAGCGCTGGCTCAGCGCTTTGTACGCAGCCCGGATCACCTCGGGCGGCGCACCGCGGGCCACCTTCAGGTTGTCGTAGTGTGTGTAGGTCGTGCTCATATCGTCTCCTAGCGGGCGCCTTTAAGATGCCGCGCGGAAACAGCGCGGCGATACCAGACGGTTAACAGGCTAAAGGTCCGCTCCCAACCGTAGTTATCGGCTGGATAGTCCATAACTTTAAGAGCAAGCTCCCAGATCATTGTTTTCACGCTCAAGATGCGTTCTGAAGTGACCAATTACAGCGCCATCGAACCTGATATAACGCAACATCAGTTGCGCGTCGCAGTCATCTAAATTAACCGCGGGCGTGACTCGATCACCACGCAGTGTGCCATCGGTAATTTTCATTGTTTAGAACGTCGCGACCTACGGCTAGTGGGTGGGCAGCGTACCAGCGTGCCGAACCGATCAAACTGGGCTTATGATGAGCTATCTAGTTGGTTGCGTCTTAGAATGAGCGCCGTCGCATTGCCGCTAGTATGTAACGCTCTCGGATCATTGGCGGCGGGTTTCCACTTTTAACTCCGTAACTAAACATGAAAACGCAGCAACCTCCTTCAAAAAAATTATTTGCTGTCGCGGACCGATTTCGCTCGCGTCTGGTGGGCGACCAACGGCTGCAAATTGTAGTGATACCGGCTTCACTTATAATCGTTGTGACAGTATTCTTTATTGATCCGTCGAGAAGCCAAGCAATAGCGGGATGGGTCCAGGCGATAGGTTCGATAGTGGCGATCTTCATTGCGCTTCGCATCGGGCAACAGCAAAGCGACGCTTCGATCGCTAGTGCTCTTAGCGCCCAGCAACATTCAGAACGCACCAGACAGCGCTTTGCGTTGGCGATAGTTCAATCTGCAAACGACTTCGCTGTCGATGTTCGTAAAGCGTTTGATGCGAAGGACATCGGATTTGGTCTCCTATCGGTTTACGATCGGAAAGTAGTGGATAACCTAGTTGCGGCGTTGAACGCGTTGCCGCTGCACGACATCGGATCGCCTGAGGGCGTCTCCTCTGTACTTAGCATGAGACTTCAGTTCGTGCTCCTAGGAAACGCTATTGACGCTTTCATCGCCGGGCCATGGCAGCATCCTGAACTTGGACCGCAGTTGAAGATGCACGAGAAAGACGCAAGCTTCAATAAGAAGATGCTGGCCGAGTGCGTATCGACAGGAAAAGGTGTCCTTCGGAAAAACGTTCTAACACATCTACAAGTAATCGCAAGGGATCACCAAAACGTTCTGCGGGCGATCGCTTGACTACGATACCGTCTCAAATTCTGATATGCGGCATTTGCAGACTTGACGAAGCCGAAAGATCAAATACCAAATGCGTTTAAACAAAAAACAGCTTGAGGCACTGCATACTCTGATACAGAGTCTCGAATTCTCATCTACTCGTCTCTTTGAGGTGCGAGACCCGCATGCTTTTGAAAAACTGCGGGCCGCAATCCTATACGCTGCTCCATGGAAGGACTTTATCGACTATGGCGACCTTTTGCAAATATTTTGGACTACTGCCTTTCAGGAAGCCACTAGCTTCCCTGAGAATTTTGTTGGCTACCTCTCTTGCCTCGACGAAGGCATTACTAGTAACCGATTATTTCAGAATATCCGGGAGGAGTTGGAGGCTATTCCTTCAGTCATCGATGTGTTTGTTCCGCTCAGTGGCTTAATGCGGCTTGAACAAGCGGAAATACCCATTACTGAACATATCACGCTGATAGACGGGTCGTTCAGCGAAGAACTACGCGCCTATGTTGAAAGCGCGAAACCATCTAATGGCCTGCTCAAGACATTGGGCAAGGAAGTTGTATCAAATAGAACAGGCGTGTCGCGGTTTATCAAAGTAAGAGGTAGTGGGTTCGCAAGCGACGACCCAGAAGGTAACGTCATGAGCGACGCCCTGTCAATAATCAAGCAATTCGTCTTCATCGGCCTTGCAACCGGAACGCTTGGTCAAAGGTACAGTCCTAGGCGTTGGGATATGCGAAGCACCGCGGGCCAGTTTCCTAGCTTTGTTGTTGATCAACGCGGCCCCGGGCATAAGGTTCACGGCGTTTCTGTACCGTATGACCTTAATGACTTCCTGCAGCAACTGTACTTTAAGGAGCCTCTCGAAGTTATGGATTCTAAACCCGGGAAAAGCCTTCTAACGGCTAACAAAAGAGCAGCAACTACGGGTGAAGATATCCACCAAGCGGTAAGGCTGAGTTTTTCCACTGCGAGCAAGTTTCTTTCGCTTAAATCCCCCGATTCCATTCCGATACGAGCGGCTATGGAGTGGTACGTCGATTCTTCCGCTACATCGAACGAGAGCATCGCTTTTCTGCAGCGATGCATTGGCTTAGAAGCGTTGCTTGGGGTTGACGGCGGGCGCCGTGATGTCACTGAGCGACTGGCCGATCGATATGCGTATATGCTCGGACGAACTGAGTCTGAGCGAATGAATTTGAGGCAAGCGTTTAAAGGAATGTATAGTCATCGAGGTGACGTGGTGCATGGGCGAGCAAGCAAGCTGATGAAGGCGCATAGGCCCGCTAGCGCGGCAGCGGCGGAGATGCTGTTACGCTGCACTTGGGCCGAAATGCATAACATGTTGCGATCGACGAATTCTGGCACCGCTTAATTCGTCCGCTTCTTCTCGATTTCGTTCAGCGCTTTCACCACCTTTCCCGCCACGTGATCCGCAAAGAGATCCATCGTCTTTGTATCGATCGCTGGAGGAGCATCTTTTTCGTTCCCCGCCCTGAATGTCTCCTCTAACCGCGCCACGACTTCAGCGGTGAGTGAACGCTTGGTCTTCAGCGATGCGCGGTCAAGCCGATCCTTCAGATCAGCGGGAATTCGTAAATTGATTTGGGGGTCGTCTCTAGCCATGGCCTTATATTAATGCAGCACGGTGCTTGCATGCAATAAAGCACGGTGCTATATTGCGCCGTGAGCAGAGCAAACCCCCTTTTTGAGGAGCGACCCATGAAATCCGTTTCCGCCGTGAAAGCCACTGAGCAACCGTCTGCCGAGCCAGTGTTCGAGAACCTAGCCATGCTTAACGAAACGTTCGATCGCTTCAAAGGCGATATCACCCTTCACGGGACGACGTTTCACAATGTCTTGCATGCGCTGGAAGGCATCCAAGCAATCAATCGCGTGATCTTAGCCAATACCGTCTCCAAACAAAGTTTCGAAGATGTTGTCCTTGAACCCATGATCATTGGCGGCTTTCACGCAGCCGTCGTAGCGCTGACGAACTTCTCCATTGGTGCCTTAGATGAAGAGATCGAACGTAACGAAACATGCGGAGCGAAATCGTGAACACAGTAGGCAGCCCCCGAGTATCGGAAGCAGATCTACCGCTCATTGGACGGGACATGAGCGAAATATTATCTGCGGCTCGATCTGCTGGTTATGCTGCGTTCACTCAGCGCGAAACGCTGGACTGCTTTTGGCGCGAGGCCGGGTTCGAATGGCAGGAGAAGGCGATGCCGGCCAGCCTCGGGTTTGTGACCGAAGATGAATTTAACGCTATCTCGGAACAATCGCTCCAAGCGTTCGAGAAAGGCGTTGATGATTACTTGTTCCAGTTGGCGGCTACTCGGCGTGCAAAAGACGATTTTCGCCATATCGCGCAAATCTTCAGGGTGATCGCCGATCTGGCAAGCGATAACACCTCGTTGCGTAATTTGGCGTCGATGGGTAAGGAGTTCGCGCTCAGGAACTCAGGAAATGAGTAAAGCCGGGGTAAGTCAAATTTCCCAGAGCAGTCCGACCGGAAAGGACCAGCGTGTCGTCCCTGATGACCGCGCGCTAAAGTTATACGGTTAGCACTGGCTGCTTTACGTCGATCTGATTCGGCAAAACGAGCTATTCAGCGGCGACTGGACTGCACAATGCTCGCATCATCAGGGAGGACTATATGCAGCGCGCCTCGGATGCGACGAAAGTAGTTTGCGATTTGGAAAGAAACTCAAGTTGCGCGCCGACTAGTAACTGAGCCGGCGATTTGCTTCCACCAACTTAACATTTTGCCGTGGGCATCTAATGCGCTGCGGCCCTTCTAGGAGCCGCTCATGCGTACTGAGCGCTATGAACTGCGGGACCGATCATATGGGATGTGGCACCGCGCACCATCGATTCGCAGATACTTGCCGGCTATCGAAGCGGAGTCTTTGACGATGGTCGATCTCGATTCGGTTGTTTTCACCGAATACGACGATGCGGGGAAGTTACCGTTGGCGCTGATTGAAGTGGCGCGCGACATTGACCAAGAGAAACCATCGGGGGTTATCCTGCGACTTGCTCAGCTCGCAGACATCCCGGCTTATGTCGCGCTCTATACGCATTCAGCTTCCGCGAACCCGACTGGACCAAACTGGCCCGACATTTCGAGTTTTCGTATAAAGAGATTGTGGCCGCGGCCTGAGCCGGGCTGGCGCATCCTTTCGCCAACCGAATGGGCGCATGCTCTTGTAGAAATCCGCGGCTGGCAGTTACGGCGGTTTATGAATACCAAATCTGCAAACGATGAAAGATACTGAATGCACACGACGTTTAATCCGCAAATAGGCAGCTGCTAATTGTTAGGGCGAACGATCTTGTTGATAGACGCCAAGACATCAGTCAGTATTAACTTCGCGAGCTGTTCACTATCGACAGCCGTAAATACTCTTGCATAGTCGGACTTAAAATGTTCCCCAGTTTGTATTCCAGTCAATGTAGAAGTAACGACAAAATCATTTCTTCCAAAATTGCACATAACTTGAATCATGAAGTCTTGTTTTGCATTTTTTGCGAACGCGCGGGCTTGGAAGAACAACTGCATTTGCAAAAACGGTCTTCCGGCCGCAGCGGCAGGTAGAATCGCTGCTAGCTGCCCCAAGTCTTTTTGGACAATATTAGTGCCGTCTTGCAGAGTTGCAATACTGTTGGTAGCTGCCGATGCAAACATTGGAGCAATATGTTCAAGTCGTTGCTCGATACGTCGATAAGCTGGGATCAAAAGATTTTCGCAAACAGCTAGCATTTCGGCGGCAGTTGCAGGCGACTCGGCTTCATTGTTGTCCAAGACAGATTGCCTAAGTAACAGAAGTTGCTTGTCGAAATCTCCCAAATCATCAATTGCTCCGCCATTAATAGCCTTTACAAACAGTTCGCTTGACCGCAGCGTTGCGTCTGCCACTAGATCAATTAACGAGCTAAGCTCGCCGGCATCGGCCTGTACTAGGGAGGAAATATAAGGGTTGCGGTCTTCGATTCTGAGAATCGCAGGCGAATACCCCATCTGCATGAGAGTTATGTTCATGATGATGCGGGCCATTCGTCCATTACCGTCGTCGAATGGGTGAATGGCTACAAATCGGTGATGGAACATCGCCGCGAAAACAACTGGGTGTAACGTTTTTTCGGCCAGCTCTTGCCTATACCAAGCAAGTAGGTCTGCCATCATTAAAGGTGTTTCGGTTGGAGATGCAAACTGCCGAACTATGCCCCCTTCGGTCTGCACATGGTTTGGGTTGGATTTATATTGACCCGCTCTAATAGTCCTTGTGGTTCTTCCGCCTTTATCGTCAACAGTCGATACATCGTGCGTCCCACCGAGCATTAGTTCGTGAAGCCCTCTGATCACATGTTCAGTCAGAGGCTCTTGATTACGCACTAAATCAACCAATGCGGACAATGCGGTGTCATGGCCGGATATGTCAAGATGATCCTTGAATGGTTTTCCCTTTGCCGTTAATCCGTAGCTGATCAACGCCGCCGTTTCGCCGATCGATAAAGAGTTGCCCTCGATCGCATTGGAGTGGTAATTCCAGTCAAGCCGAAACTTTTGCATCAGCTTCTGTTCTTGATCAGCGCTTATGGGCCGTTGAGCATCAATTTCAGCTTTGACAGAATCTAATTTCGTAAGTTTTTCGTTAAGGTTCACAGCTTCCTCGCGTATTTGACTCTGGTCAGTTTTCTGTCACGGCCTATTTAGGGCTAGGTAGTCGGATTATCCCTCGGAATTCAGCGTGGTGGCTTTGAAAGCAGTCCCATTGCCGTGTTGGCATCTATGCTTCGATCCATGACGGTGCTTGCCCAATTGAATTTTGATACTGTTGACCCAAGCATCACTACGATTATTAGTGGCTAGATTAGTAGCTAAAACGCGGAATACCACGAAAAACTAAGCTAAGTCCTTTACCAGTCAACAATCCTGACTTACATCAATACAATATCGTATTGCTCCTGACTCAGATTCGACTCCACCTGCAGCGAAACCGGCTTGCCGATAAAGTCCATCAGCATGGCCAGATGCTGTGACTCTTCCTCCAGAAACAGATCAATGACTTGCTGCGACGCCACCACGCGAAACTCGCGCGGATTGAATTGCCGCGACTCGCGCATGATCTCGCGCA
This sequence comes from Caballeronia sordidicola, assembly GCF_001544455.2. Lineage (GTDB taxonomy): Bacteria > Pseudomonadota > Gammaproteobacteria > Burkholderiales > Burkholderiaceae > Caballeronia > Caballeronia sordidicola. The sequence goes on along the minus strand of NZ_FCOC02000001.1, from coordinate 507,896 downwards.
GCACGTCATAACACACCGTTCGCGGCGTCTTGACCTGGCCCTTTCCATCGCAAGTCGGACACGGCTCGCACAACACATGCGCGAGCGACTCGCGCGTGCGCTTTCGCGTCATCTCGACCAAGCCAAGCTGAGAAAATCCATTGACCGTCACACGCGTCCGATCCCGCGACAACGCCTTTTTCAATTCACCGAGAACCTGATCACGATGCTCGACGTTCTCCATATCGATGAAATCGATAATGATGATCCCGCCCAGATTCCTCAGCCGCAATTGCCGGGCAATCGTATGAGCCGCTTCAAGATTGGTTTTGAAGATGGTGTCGTCGAAATTTCGGGCGCCCACATAACCGCCCGTATTCACATCGATAGTCGTCATGGCTTCAGTCTGATCGATCATCAGATAACCGCCGGACTTCAAGTCCACGCGCCGTGACAATGCCCGCTGAATCTCGGCTTCAATGTTATAGAGATCGTAAAGCGGCCGCTCGCCCGCATAGTGATGCACGCGCGAAGCCACAGCCGGCGTGAACTCGGCAGCGAAATCCGCAAGCATTTGATAAGTCTCGCGCGAATCGACTTGAATGCGCGAGGTTTCATCGTTGACGAAATCGCGCAATACACGCTGCGCCAGATTCAGATCCTGATGCAGCAACGAAGTCGGCGCCACGCGCTGAGCCTGCGCGACAATCGTTGCCCAGGTCTTGCGCAGATACGCGACATCGGCGGCGAGTTCTTCGCTCGTTGCATCTTCCGCAATCGTGCGCACTATATAGCCGCCTTTTTCGTCCACCGGCAAAACCGCCGTGAGCCGCGCACGAATGGCCTCGCGCTCGGCTTCGCTCGCGATCTTCTGCGAAATCCCGATATGTGGTTCTTGCGGCAGATAAACCAGCGTGCGTCCCGCGATGCTTACCTGCGTGGAAAGCCGCGCGCCCTTCGTGCCGATAGGATCTTTCACCACCTGGACCATCAGCGCCTGCCCTTCGAATACGATTTTTTCGATAGGAATATGCGGCGCGCTCGAATGCGTTTCGCCGGCAATGCGCGGATGCCAGATATCGGCCACATGCAGGAACGCAGCCCGCTCGAGTCCGATATCGATAAACGCTGACTGCATGCCCGGCAGCACGCGCACGACCTTGCCGAGATACACATTGCCAACACGCCCGCGCGACAGGGTGCGCTCGACGTGAAGCTCTTGCACCGCGCCTTGCTGAACGAGGGCAACGCGGGTTTCCTGCGGTGTGACGTTGATCAGGATTTCTTCGTTCATGGACGGTTTAGAAGTCGACGCGGGCCACGCGCAGGAGTGCGGCTGTTTCGAAAAGAGGCAGGCCCATGATACCCGAATAGGACCCTTCAATCCGTTCGATAAACGCCGCCGCGCGTCCCTGAACGCCATATGCACCGGCCTTTCCGAGGGGTTCGCCGGTGGCGGCGTATCGTTGCAGTGCAGCACGCTCGACGGCCGCAAAACGCACGAGCGAACGCGACAGGACCGGCTCGAGCAATTCGCCTTCTGCGTTGAGCACCGCGAGCGCCGTCAGCACTTCGTGATCGCGTCCGCAGAGACGTTCGAGCATTGCGACGGCATGCCCGGCGTCGTCCGGCTTGCCCATGATGTCGCCATCGAGCGTGACGGTCGTATCGGCGACGAGAATGGGCGAAGGAACATGCTTGCCTTCCAAAAGGCGAGCACGCGCGGCATGTGCCTTGGCCACGCAAACGCGAAGAACATAGGTATCGGCGGCTTCGCCAGGACGCTCGGCTTCCAGTGCTTCGGCGTCTTCATCCGGGCGCGGCAGCAGCAGTTCGTATTTCACGCCGAGTTGCTGCAACAACTCGCGCCGCCGTGGACTTTGCGATGCGAGATAAACAAACGGATACGTGATCGATGGCATTCAGGCAATCCTCGAAGCGCACGCGCCAGCGGCTCAGCGCATCGATGCTTCAATGGGCCAGTTGCCGTTCACGCGCGATGATAGGGGTGATTTTGCGTGATGCTCCACGCGCGATAAAGCTGCTCGGCCAACAGCACGCGGACCATCCCGTGCGGCAGCGTAAGGCTCGACACACGCAGCAAGACTTCAGCACGTGCCTTGACTTGCGGGTCCAGACCGTCCGCGCCGCCGATCACGAAGGCCACGTCCCGGCCATCTTGCTGCCAGTCAGGCAGGGCGCCGGCGAGTTGCATCGTGGTCCAGTCGCGGCCGCGTTCGTCGAGCACGATCAGACGGGCGTTCTTGGGCAACGCCGCCTCGATGCGCACGCGCTCCGCCGCCATTACGCTCTCGGCGTTACGGCCTGACGAGCGCTGTTCTGGCTTGATCTCGCGTAATTCGATACGCAGCTCGGGCGGCATGCGTTTCGCGTATTCGTCGAAGCCGGTGGCGATCCAGTCGGGCATCTTGTGGCCGACTGCGAGGATATGAAGTTTCATGGCAGCGTAGCGCGTACGAACTGCTCGCTCTCAAGCGAGGCGGCGCGTTCGCGGCGATCCAGGCTCAGCGGCGCGTGGTCTTGCGCGCCGGCTTGGCGGCCGGTTCCTCGTCTTCGTCGTCCTCGTCAGCCGTGACACGCGCGCCGCCGAATCCGCCGGAACTTTGCAGTTTCACGCGGACCGGCTTGTCGCCCCAGACTTCTTCGAGGTTGTAGTACTGGCGCAATGCCGGTTGCAGGATATGGACAACGGCGTCGCCGCAATCCACCAGCACCCATTCGCCGATTTCCTCGCCTTCGGTGCTGATGACGTCGCCGCCCAGTTCCTTGACCTTTTCGCGCACGCTGTTCGCAAGCGCCTTGGTCTGACGATTCGACGTCCCGCTCGCCACGATCACGCGGTCGAAAAGGGCGGTCAGGTGAGTAGTGTTGAACACCTTGATGTCCTGCGCCTTGACGTCTTCGAGACCGTCGATGATCGCGCGTTGAAGCTTTTGAATTTCCATATTTTTACCGATGGTACAAGTGGTGTTGAACAATATAGTCCCATACGGCGGACGGTACATGACTGTCGGCTGCGATCTTGCCTGCCGCGTGCGCCTCGAGGCGCTCGCCAAGCTGCTCGCGAATCTCGGTCGCGGACACTTCCAGCGTCAGCGCCGAATCAATCAGCAGATGGCCGTGCGGCGTGGACTGGAGCACTTCTGCCGTGGCGCTGCGAGCCGCAATTTCACGGGCGACGGCGGGCGACACCGTGGAGACATCGAAGCCCGCGCGCGTCTCCACGCACACGTGCGCAAAGTCGAACAGGCGCTTCCAGTCGCGCCAGGAATCCAGATGCACGAGCTGATCAGCTCCGATCAGGAGCGCCAGCGAGGCATCTTCGCCCTCACGTTCGCGCCAGCGCGCCAGCGTTTCCACGGTGTAAGTCGGGCCATCGTGATCGATTTCATCGGTCGCGACGGTCACCTCCATGCCTTCAATACGCAGCGAATCCGCTGCCGCGCGGGTCATCGCGAGCCGGTGATGCGCTGGCGTAACGTCTTTTTTTTGCCACGGCTGGCCAGCGGGCAGCAGGACGAGTTCAGTGAGATCGAGCAGCTCGGCAAAACGCCGCGCGAGCGCCAGGTGAGCGTCGTGGATCGGGTCGAACGTGCCGCCCAGCAAGCCGACACGTCGAGCACAAGGAAGATCGGGTTTCAGTGGACTGTCCTCTTGGGGGACGGAGCACAAAGGTTGTAGCGCGAATTTCTCATATTCCCGTGGCTATTTAAACCCACTCTCGCGCTGTGAGGAAATCCGAATAAAGCCGCGCTTCGGGCGTCCCGGCTTCCGGTGTCCAGTTGTAGCGCCATGTGACAACCGGTGGCATCGACATCAGGATGGATTCCGTACGGCCGCTGCTTTGAAGTCCGAACAACGTGCCGCGGTCAAATACCAGGTTGAATTCGACATAGCGGCCGCGCCGGTAGGTCTGGAATTCCCGCTCTGCTTCGCCATACGGCGTGTCGCGCCGGCGTTCGATGATCGGCAGATACGCGCTCAAAAAACTGTCGCCGACACTGCGCATCATGGCGAAGGCTTCGTCGAAGCCGGGTTCGGCGACATCATCAAAGAAAATCCCGCCTATACCGCGCGCTTCATTGCGATGCTTGAGATAAAAGTACTCATCGCACCATTTCTTGAAACGCGGGTACAGATCTGCGCCGAACGGAGCGAGCGAATCGCGGCACACGCCGTGAAAATGGCGTGCGTCTTCCTCGTAGCCGTAATACGGCGTCAGATCCATTCCGCCGCCGAACCAGAACAACGGCGCTTCGCCGGGTTTCGTCGCGATCAGGAGGCGCACGTTCATATGCACGGTCGGGCAATGCGGATTGCGCGGATGCATGACAAGCGACACACCCATTGCCTCGAAGCCGCGACCGGCCAGTTGCGGGCGCGCCGCACTCGCCGAAGGCGGGAGGGAATCGCCGGCCACGTCTGAAAAACCAATGCCGCCGCGCTCGAAAAACTGGCCGCCTTCGAGAATCCGGGTACTTCCGCCGCCTCGCAGCCGCTCTTGCGGCCCACGCTGCCAGGAATCGATAGCGAATTCGGTGCCATCGAACGCGCCGAGCGTCTCCGCGATCTGCTTTTGCAAACCGGTGAGATAGGTGCGCACAGCGTGTACGTTATGGGTCGAATCGGTCATGGTGCTGCTTTGCTTTCTGGTATGCGGGGCGGGCGGGAAGGCGTTTGCCTGCTCTCGCTTCGTTTGTTCTAAAAACGCACTGCCGGACGCGAAGGTCCGGCAGTGCAGTGCCTGATTGCTGCTGACTGATTTGCGGCCGCCGGCCACGCGAGCCGTTCAGCGATGCGCGATCAGCTTTGTCGATCCGGCGCCTTGCGATTGAGCGCCCGATATCCAATGTCCCGGCGATACTGCATGCCGTCGAACGTGATCTGATTGATCGTATCGTAGACGACGGACTGCGCGCCGCGAACCGAATCCGACAGACCGACCACACACAAGACGCGTCCGCCCGACGTGGTGAGCTTGCCGTTTTCCAGCGTGGTTCCCGCATGGAAAGTCACGGCTTCCGGCGTTTCCGCCGGGATGCCGCTGATCCGGTCGCCCTTGCGCGGCGTGTCCGGATAATTATGAGCCGCGAGCACCACGCCCAGAGCCGTGCGCCGGTCCCATTCAATTTCGGCCGTCGCCAGCGTCCCGGCGATCGCCAGTTCAACGACCTTCGAGAAATCGCCCTTCAGGCGCGCCATGATCGGCTGCGTTTCCGGGTCTCCCATGCGGCAATTGAATTCGAGCGTTTTCGGGTTGCCGTGCGCGTCGATCATCAGACCGGCGTAAAGAAAACCGGTGTAGCGGATGCCTTCCTGCTCCATGCCGCGCACGGTCGGCAGGATGATTTCGCGCATCACGCGTGCGTGCAACTGCGGCGTGACAATGGGCGCAGGCGAATACGCGCCCATGCCGCCGGTGTTGGGACCCTTGTCGCCGTCCAGCAGGCGCTTGTGGTCCTGGCTCGACGCCAGCGCCAGCACATGCTTTCCATCCACCATGACGATAAAGCTCGCTTCTTCGCCATCCAGGAATTCTTCGATCACCACGCGCGCGCCGGCGTCGCCCAGCTTGTTGTCGGCGAGCATGGAATCGACCGCCGCATGCGCCTCTTCCAGTGTTGTAGCCACGACCACGCCTTTGCCCGCGGCCAGCCCATCGGCCTTGATCACGATTGGCGCGCCTTTGGTATCGAGATACGCGTGCGCGGCGGCGATGTCCGTGAACGTTTCGTATTCGGCTGTGGGAATGGCATGGCGTTTCATGAACGCCTTGGCGAAATCCTTCGAGCTTTCCAGTTGCGCCGCTTCTCTGGTCGGGCCGAAAATCTTCAGGCCCCGTGAGCGGAACAAGTTCACGATACCCGCGGCCAATGGGCCTTCAGGGCCGACCACGGTCAGCGCGATCTGTTCTTTTTCAGCGAAATCGGCGAGCGCGGCGGGATCGGTAATATCGACATTCAGCAGACGTTCGTCCTGAGCCGTACCGCCGTTGCCCGGCGCGACATAAACCATCTGCACGCGCGGCGACTGTGCGAGCTTCCACGCGAGCGCATGTTCGCGACCGCCCGAACCGACGACGAGTAACTTCATTTAAACCTCGAAGACCTTAAGAAATTCGTGGCGGCTGGCGAAACGAAGCGGTTGCGTTTCTTCTGAACCGTTTCGCCGCGCCTCCGCGGTTTTGCTTTGCTGCGTTTCGAATGATTGCCACTGGCCACCGGGCAATTGAGAAGCGGAAAGCGCTCGCGCCGGTTGTGGCTGCGTCACACGACTTCCTGCTGTCAAAACGCCGCTAGCGGCTTTTTTGTGCACATTCGAACTCACTGCTGAACGCGCATGCACCAATCGGGCCAGAAGTGCATGCGGCGCTTGGCCTTCGGGTACTGTGATTTCCCGTGCGGGAAATCAAGCGCCTCACCAGCTCGCCATCATTCTTCGTCGATTGTTGCGTTCGTATAGACTTCCTGCACGTCGTCCAGATTTTCCAGCGCGTCGAGCAATTTCTGCATTTTCGCAGCGTCTTCGCCGGTGAACTCGACTTCGGTCTGCGGTTTCATGATGACTTCGGCAACCTCGGCCTTGAATCCAGCTGCTTCCAGCGCATCTTTCACTTTCTGAAAGTCATTGGCCGGACACACTACTTCAATACTGCCGTCCTCGTTTGTCACCACGTCGTCCGCGCCCGCTTCGAGCGCCGCTTCCATCAGCTTGTCTTCTGACGTGCCGGGGGCAAACAGGAACTGGCCGACATGGTCGAACATGAACGCAACCGACCCGTCCGTGCCCATGTTGCCGCCGAACTTCGAAAACGCGTGGCGCACTTCCGCGACCGTCCGGGTCCGGTTATCCGTCATGGTGTCCACGATGATCGCCGCGCCGCCAATGCCGTAGCCTTCGTAGCGGATTTCTTCATAGGTCGCGCCGTCAACACCGCCTACGCCGCGCTGGATCGCGCGGTTGATGTTGTCCTTGGGCATGTTGGCGTCGTAGGCCTTTTCGACGGCAAGCCGCAGACGCGGATTGGTGTCGATTTCTCCGCCGCCCATGCGCGCCGCGACCTGAATTTCCTTGATAAGACGCGTCCAGACCTTGCCACGCTTGGCGTCGGTCGCTGCTTTCTTATGCTTGATGTTGGCCCATTTTGAATGACCCGCCATACCTTTCTCCATCGCGCGCGAGTTTTTCCCGCGCGCCTGTGTGTCAATGTCGTCGCCTTGTACAGCTATCCCGCGCAGCGTTTTGCGCCGGGCGGCAACCTGTTCGGTTGTCTGTGCAGCAGGCTCGCCGGTGCCGAAGATTGTGCGGTCGCGAGAGTACATTTCGCCCGAATTTCGTCGCAAACCGCGCCCTGGCTGGTCGAGCCGTAACGTTTCAGCAACGAGGATTGCGTTGAATCCGTACCTTTCGGCCTTGCACCGTGCATTTGGCGGACCCGAATTTTATCATGGCGCGCTGGGCCAACAGGCTTTGGCCCTACATTGGTCACGCGCAAACTCGCGGACCTGTCTTCCTGTTCGTCAGTTCTTAGTGCCGAACAGCCGGTCGCCGGCGTCGCCCAGACCCGGGACGATGTACGCGTGTTCGTTCAGATGAGAGTCGAGCGAGGCCACGTAAAGCTTTACGTCGGGGTGGGCGTCGGAGAAGACTTTCACGCCTTCGGGAGCCGCGACCAGCGCCACGAAGATGATGTTTTCTCCCAGCACTTTGCGCCGCTTCATGACGTCGACCGCGTGCACTGCGGAATAGCCGGTTGCGAGCATGGGGTCGCACAGGATGAACACGCGCTCCTCCAGGTCGGGCGGCAGGCGCACGAGATACTCGACCGGCCGGTGATCTTCCGCCCGATACACGCCGATGTGCCCGACGCGGGCCGACGGAATCAGGTCGAGCAAGCCATCCGACATGCCGATGCCCGCGCGCAGCACAGGCACGATAGCGAGCTTTTTACCCGCGATAACCGGCGAGTCGATGCTGACCAGCGGCGTCTCGACCCGCTTTGTGGTGAGCGGCAGGTTGCGGGTAATTTCATACCCCATCAGCAAAGTGATTTCGCGCAGCAGTTCGCGGAACGTGCGCGTGGACGTGTCCTTGTCCCGCATATGCGTCAGCTTGTGCTGGATCAGCGGGTGATTGAGGATGAAAAGATTCGGAAAGCGGCTGTCCTGGTTCATGGCGTTTCGCGCGGTTGCCGCGGCATTAAATGTGGATTCGGGTGGTGCATGTGTTGCAAATTGTTCGATGCAGGAGCCGCATTGGATCAGCTTGTCCGAACGCACATTCGGGTTCCCGAGTGCGCGAGCGGGGTGGTTATCGAGTGCCGAGCTTAGGCAGTGCCGCCAGTTTACCCAAATTAGACGTGCTAAAACCGGAGATTGCGGACGATAGGCCATCCGGTCTATTGCGCGGCCGACGCCCAATCCCTCATTCTTCTAGAATTGCATCACGCGATCCAATGCGCCGGATGGCGAGCCGGATTGCAAGCCAGGAATCGGCCCGGTACTGATTATCCGGCTTGAGCGGATGCGGACCTGTTGAAGCGGGCAACTACAAAGGGGCAGCGATGGACATGGGAATTAAGGGGCGCACAGCGCTCGTGTGCGCGGCAAGCAAAGGTTTGGGGCGCGGTTGTGCCGAAGCGCTTGCCGCCGAGGGGGTCAATCTGGTGATCGTGGCGCGCACGGCCGGACCACTGGAAGAGACGGCCGAACACATCCGGACGAGCTATGGCGTGAACGTGACGCCGGTGGCTTGCGACATCACGTCTGCCGAGGGGCACGCTGCGGCGCTCGCTGCCTGTCCGGCACCCGACATTCTCGTGAATAACGCGGGCGGGCCGCCGCCGGGCGATTTCAGGCAGTTTTCCCGGGACGACTGGATCAAGGCGCTCGACTCGAACATGCTGACGCCGATCGAGCTGATCAAGCAGACGCTCGACGGCATGATCGAACGCGGTTTCGGTCGGATCGTGAACATCACGAGTTCGTCGGTGAAGGCGCCTATCGATGTGCTCGGTTTGTCGAACGGAGCGCGCTCGGGGCTGACGGGGTTTATCGCGGGACTGTCGCGAAAGGTTGCGGCAACCGGCGTGACGATCAACAACCTGCTGCCAGGCTCCTTCGACACTGACCGGCTCATCACCACGTTCGCCGCGGACGCCAAGGCAAACAACATTACCGTGGAAGAAGCGAAGAAACGCCGGATGGCCAAGTTGCCTGCCGGCCGCTTCGGCTCGCCGGAAGAGTTTGGCCGGGCGTGCGCATACTTGTGCAGCGTTCACGCGGGCTACATTACCGGGCAGAACCTGCTGATCGACGGCGGCGCATATCCGGGCACGTATTGATAACGGAGAGACTTTCGATGAACCCACGCGTCGCGTTGATCGCGCACGACATGAAGAAGGACGACATCGTGGCGCTCGCCGGCGAGTTTGCCGACACGCTTGCGCAGTGCCGGCTGCTCGCAACCGGCACGACCGGCGCGCGTATCGCGGCAGCCCATGGGCTCGAGGTGGAGCGCAAGCTTTCAGGGCCGTTCGGCGGCGACTTGCAGATTGGCGCAGAGTTGGCGGAGGGCCGGGTAGACGTAGTGATCTTCCTGCGCGACCCGATGACGCCACAGCCGCACGAGCCCGACATCAATGCTCTGGTGCGCGCCTGCGACGTCCACAACGTCGCGTGCGCCACAAATCTTTCGACAGCCCGCATGATCCTCGACGACCTGAAGCTCCGGCTAGGTCGGGCCGCGTAGGCCAGGCTCAGCGGGACTTGCTGTTCATTGGACGCGTAAGCGTCCGAAACATGGAGACAATGGTGACAAAAGCAATTCGATTCGAAAAAACGGGCGGTCCTGAAGTATTGAAATGGGTCGATGTGGAAGTGGGCGCGCCGGGTAAGGGCGAAATTCGCGTGAAGCATCATGCGGTGGGCCTGAACTATATCGATGTGTATTTTCGTACCGGCCTTTATCCCATGCCGCTGCCGGGTGGGATTGGAATGGAAGCGGCGGGCGATGTCACCGCGGTCGGCGAGGGCGTGACCAACTTCAAGGTGGGCGACAGGGTGGCCTATGCCTCGCGGCCACCGGGCGCCTATGCCGAAGAGCGGGTCATGTCGACGCAATATGTGGTGAGCCTGCCCGATACCATCGGCTACGAGGACGCCGCTTCCGTGATGCTGCAAGGTCTGACCGCGCAATATTTGCTGCGCAGGACATATCGTGTGAAAGCGGGCGACACCGTGCTGATTCACGCAGCGGCCGGCGGGGTGGGCATGCTGGCCTGCCAGTGGGCAAAAGCGCTTGGCGCAACGGTGATAGGTACGGTTGGATCGGACGAGAAGGCGGCGCTCGCGAAGGCGCATGGTTGCGATCATCCGATCGTCTACACCCGCGAGGACTTCACGAAGCGCGTGCGCGAAATCACGAATGGCGCGGGTGTTCCCGTGGTCTACGATTCGATCGGCAAGGACACGTACACGGCCTCGCTTGACTGCCTCGCGCCTCTCGGCATGTTCGTGAGTTTCGGCAACACGTCGGGTCCATTGCCGCCAATTGATTCATCGGAGTTCGCGGGGCGCGGCTCGCTTTATTTCACCCGCCCGACGTTGTTCAGCTATATAGCCAAGCGCAGCGATCTCGAGGAAATGGCAAGTGAACTCTTTGATGTACTGACGAAGGGCCAGGTCAAAACGAGCGTGCGGCAGCGTTATCCGTTAGCCGATGCCGCAAAAGCTCATGAGGACCTGGAGGCACGGCGGACAACCGGGTCCACAATCTTATTGCCTTGAACGAATGAACGGGGCGGACTGACGCGTGCCGCCCGTTGCGTTTACGCGTTTTTTATACGTGCGGATGGACATTTGATCCGGTCTTTATGCCAATACGCTTAATGTTCGGGCCATCGCGCATTACCCGGCATAACGGATAACCCGGCACACCTCATGGCCGAATGGCGGAGCATACAAGTCACGCCCAGGTAAGCATACTGGGACATGCCGTATATCGACGCTTTTTGAATTCAACGTCGAAGACACTCATGCTTGCCATCAAAGCGAGCGCGCCTGAACGCCAGAACATGAACCGCCCGAACCCAGACGAACTGCTCGACAAGCTGCAAAGAGAGGAAGAAAAGCGTCATCGCGGGCGGCTGAAGATATTTTTTGGCGCATCGGCGGGCGTGGGGAAAACCTACGCCATGCTGCTCGCCGCGCGGCGGCGAAAAGAGCAGGGCGAAGACGTGGTGATCGGCATCGTGGAAACGCATGGCCGGACAGACACGGCGGCGCTGACCGAGGATTTGGAGCAACTGCCGCTGGCGCAGATCATGTACCGCGGCCACGCACTGCAGGACTTCGATCTCGACGGTGCGTTGCTGCGCCATCCGCAACTGATTCTGGTCGATGAGCTCGCGCATTCGAACGTCCCCGGCGCGCGTCACCTGAAGCGCTGGCAGGACGTGCATGAGTTGCTGGACGCGGGTATTGACGTCTACACCACGGTCAACGTGCAGCATCTGGAAAGCCTGAATGACATCGTGGGCCAGATCACGCAGATCCGGGTATTCGAGACGGTTCCCGACCGCGTGCTGGATCAAGCCGATGAAGTAACGCTAGTCGACCTCCCGCCTGAAGAACTGCTTGAACGGCTGCGCGACGGCAAGGTTTACATGCCGCAGCAGGCGGAACACGCTGTTCGCAACTTCTTTCGCAAGGGCAATCTGATTGCGCTGCGGGAACTCGCGTTGCGCCGTACGGCGGATCGCGTCGATGCCCAGATGCGCGAGTATCGGGCTGATCGATCCATCGAACGCATCTGGCAGGCGCGCGATCGGCTGGTGGTCTGCATAGGCCCGGGACCAGAAGCGCCTACGCTCGTGCGTGCTGCGGCGCGGCTCGCGGCAAGCCTGCGTTCCGACTGGATCGCGGTGTACGTTGAAACGCCACGCCTGCAAAAGCTTTCCGATGCCCTCCGCGAACGCACGCTTGCAGCGCTCAAGCTGGCGGCTGAGCTTGGCGCGGAGACAGTCACGCTGGCCGGCGCGGATGCCGTTGCCACATTGATTGGTTATGCCCAGGCGCGCAATGCATCGAAGCTCGTGGCGGGAGCGTCGGCGCGGCGCGGGTTCGGGCGTTGGCTAAAACGCCCGTTCGGCGAGCGGCTGGCGGAACTGGCTGGTGACCTGGACCTCACGCTGATTCGCGCGCGCGAAGACGGAAAAGGCGCAACCCGCCCGCCAAGGGAGGAAGGCAGCGGGACGCACTGGCGCGACGCATTGAGCATGGCGCGTGAGCAACGCACCGCGCCACGCGGCTATCTGTATGCCGTTGCTATTTGCGCGGTCATCACGGCGCTCGCCAGCCAGATTCGTGATCGCTTCGATCTGGCCAATCTTGTCATGTTGTATCTGGTCGGCGTGATCTACACGGCGGCGCGAATCGGGCGCGGTCCGGGCGTGCTCCTGTCCTTCCTGAGCGTGGCGGCGTTCGACTTTTTTTTCGTGCCGCCGCGCATGTCGTTGTCGGTCACGGACACGCAATATCTGCTGACTTTTACCGGCATGCTGCTGACCTCGCTGGTGATCAGCCACCTCACGTCGAGCCTGCGGCGCGAGGCGCGCGTCGCATCGAAGCGCGAGCGCCGTACAGGCGCCATGTACGCCATGGCCCGGGAACTCGGCGCGGCGCTCGCGACCGAGCAGATCGTGGGTATCGGCATGCGGCACGTGAGCGAAGTGTTTCGCGCGAAGGTTGCCATCCTGCTGCCCGATTCCGCCGATAAAATCCGTCAGAAGCTCGATCCCACGGAGCCGGTGGCCGCGGCGTGGCTGCTTGCGCAAAGCGCGCTTGACCTGGACGTCGGTCAATGGGTCTACGACCAGCAAAAGCCGGCTGGGCGCGGGACTGACACGCTGCCCGCAGCGGCAGCGCTTTATCTCCCGCTGAAAGCGCCGATGCGCACGCGTGGCGTGCTGGCAGTAGCGACCCACAACGTCAATGAACTCGATGTCCCCGAGCAAAAACGCATGCTCGACGCGTTCGCCGCGCAGATCGCGCTTGCGCTCGAACGCGTGCATTACGTGGACATTGCGCGCGATGCGCTTGTGAGCATGGAGTCCGAGCGGCTGCGCAATTCGCTGCTGTCCGCCATCTCGCACGACCTGCGCACGCCGCTCACGACCATCGTCGGCTTTGCGTCCATGCTGGCCGAGGCGCATGGCGACGCCCGTTCGCCGGCAAATGCCGAGTTGATTTCCGCCATCCACGACGAATCGCTGCGCATGACGAGTATCGTCACGAACCTGCTCGACATGGCGAGGTTGCAGGCAGGCGGTCTGCGCTTGAACCTGCAATGGTCGCTGCTCGAAGAAACGGTAGGGGCGGCGTTACGCGCGTGCAGGCGTGTGCTGGATGGCCGTCCGGTCGAGGTTCTGTTGCCGCCGGACCTGCCTTTCCTGCAACTCGACGCCGTGCTAATGGAGCGGCTCTTCTCCAATCTGCTTGAAAACGCCGCGAAATACACGCCGCCGCGCTCGAAACTGGTGATCGGCGCCGAAAGCATCGATGTGGGCGGCAAGCCTTTCGTGCGCGTTTATATCGACGATAACGGTCCGGGTCTTCCGGCAAACATGGAGGACCGCGTCTTCGAGAAATTCACGCGTGGAGAAAAGGAGTCGGCGAAACCGGGTATCGGCCTTGGGCTTTCGATTTGCCGTGCGATCGTGGAGGCGCACGGTGGTACGATCGGCGCGAATAACCGCCTCGGTAACGGTACAAACGGGAGTGGCCCGAACGCACACATAGAAGGCGCGCGCTTCTGGTTCACGTTGCCGGTTGCTCCGCCGCCACCGGTCCCGGCTTTCTCCGATGAAACCGAACAAGACTTCATCGATTCCGCTTCGTCCCGCCCGAAAAGTTCATGAGCGAACCCACCCTTACTGTCGTGCTGATCGAGGACGAAAAGCAGATTCGCCGCTTCGTGCGGGCATCGCTGGAAGCTGAAGGCATCACCGTGCATGAAGCTGAAACTGGCAAGCAAGGTCTGGTGGAAGCGGCCACGCGCAAGCCGGATCTGCTGATCGTGGATCTCGGTTTGCCCGACACCGACGGGCTTGATGTGATCCGCGAACTGCGAAGCTGGACGGAACTGCCGGTGATCGTGCTATCGGCGCGCACGCAAGAAGAAGAGAAGGTTGCTGCACTCGATGCCGGCGCCGATGACTACCTGACCAAGCCCTTCGGTGTGTCGGAATTGATGGCACGGATTCGTGCGCATTTGCGGCGGCGTAATCAGGCTGCGTCGAACGAGTCGCCGCTGGTGAAATTCGGCGAGGTTTCCATCGACCTTGGTCTGCGTCAGGTCACGCGAGCGGGCGCGCCCGTGCATTTGACGCCCATCGAATACCGGCTGCTTTCCACGCTTGTCCGGCATGCTGGCCGGGTATTGACGCATCGCCAGTTGCTGCGCGAAGTGTGGGGGCCCTCGCACGTGGAAAGCCACCACTACCTGCGCATCTACATGGCGCATCTGCGGCAGAAACTCGAGCGCGACGCCGCGCAGCCGGAGCACATTGTGACGGAAACGGGCGTGGGTTATCGGCTGGTCGGGGCGGTTTGAACGGTATTGAGCGCCGCGTCTATGGGCGTGTTGCCGCCCACGAACCCGATCACCTCATCGCGCACGCCTCGTGTAATGCACGCCACCGTGACGCGCGCCACGTCCTCGCGTGAAACCGGCAAAGTGCTGGGGTTGCGAGTGGTTGCAAGGGCGATCGTTCCCCGCCCAACTTCGTCGGATAGCGCGCCCGGCCGCAAGATGACGTAGGGAACGCCGCTTGCCTGCACGTAATCATCGGCTTCGCGTTTCATCTTCGAATAGTGCTTGAGCTGAAGCGTGCTTGATTCCGGCCAGTAAGCCGAGATCGCGCTGATCACCACGAGTTGCTGCGCGCGGCGGCGCTTGGCGTAATCGGCCGTGTGCTGGACGGCGTCGCGGTCGATGGCGCGCTCTTCGTTCACACCTTCGCTCTCCGCCGACCCCGCCGCGTAGATGACGTGCGTGACGTCGTCGAAGGCGTGGGAGAAATCGTGCGTCAGATCGCCCAGCACGATCTGCGCGCCCAGCGCCGCGAACTCGCCGCGCTGGGCCGACTTGCGCAGCAAGACCTTGAAGGGAAGAGATGCGGCGCGCAGTTGCCGGGCAACGTGGCGGCCGGTGCGGCCATGTGCGCCGATGAGCAGGACTTTCATCGCTGAAATGCTCCTTGTGGTTGTGGGCCTGAAGGAGACGTTAAGCCATTTTCGCGAATCCTGCATTGCGCACGCGCTCTGCATGCATCGTGCAGGATTCCCGTTTTTATTCCGTCACGCTCGCCGGGCGTTGCTGACCTCTGCGTGCCTGGCGGTTTTCCGACCAGATACGGATGCGGTCCATGTAGAGATAAACGACCGGCGTGGTGTAAAGCGTCAGCAACTGGCTCACGATCAAACCGCCGACAATTGCGATGCCGAGCGGTGCACGCATCTCCGAACCTTCGCCCGTTCCGAACGCGAGCGGCAACGCGCCAAGCAACGCGGCGGCGGTCGTCATCATGATCGGCCGGAAGCGCAGCAAGCACGCTTCCTCGATAGCCGCGCGTGAAGTCGACGCCCCGTGGCGCTGCGCCTGAATCGCGAAGTCGACCATCATGATGGCGTTCTTCTTCACGATCCCGATCAGCAGGATCACGCCAATCAAGGCAATGATGCTGAACTCGGTCCGAAACAACAGCAGCGCCAGCAGCGCGCCAATACCCGCCGAAGGCAGCGTGGAAAGAATCGTGATGGGGTGGATATAGCTTTCATACAATATCCCCAACACGATATAAACCGCCGCGAGCGCCGCCAGGATCAGGATTGGCTGATCCTTGGTCGAATCCTGGAACTGCTGCGCCGTGCCCGCGAAACTTCCGCGAACCGTTGCCGGCACGCCTATGGTCGCCATGGTCTCGTAAATTGCAGCGGTGGCGTCCGAAAGCGATTTGCCGGGCGGCAGGTTGAACGAGATGGTCGATGCCACGAACTGGCTCTGGTGATTCACCGACAGCGGCGTGTTCCCCGGGCCGAATTTGGCGATGGACGAGAGCGGAATCATGGTTTCCTTCGACGTCGATACCGCCGCGCCCGACGACGAACTCGACTTGCCGCTGGCCGCAATCGCATTGGTCGCGCTGTTGCGAATGGAGGCAAGCGCGAGCGCGCTGTTCACGCTCGATGAGGCGTCGGCTGCCGTGGTCGTGGTGGTTGCGCTCGTCGCTGACGAGGATGACGTGGTCGTCGACGCATTCGTGGAGGCCGCGCCGTTCGCCGAGCCGCCCGACGTGCTGATGTAGATCTGCCTGAGCATCTCCGGGTCTTGCCAGTATTTCGGCGCGAGCTCCATCACCACGTGATACTGGCTCAGTTCGTTATAGATGGTGGAAACCTGGCGCTGGCCGAAGGCATCGTACAGCGTGTTGTCGATCTGGGCCGGCTTGATGCCAAAGCGCGCCGCCGTCGCGCGGTCGAACGTGACAAACGATTCCAGGCCGCCTTGCTGCTGGTCTGAATTGACATCGGCGAGTTCGGGGCGGGCGAGCAGGGCGTCCGTGAGTTTCGGCCCCCACTTATAGAGGTCCGCGGTGGAATCGGCGAGCAGCGTGAACTGGTATTGCGCATTCGATTGCCGGCCGCCCGAGCGGATATCCTGAACGGCCTGCAGGAACGTGCGCGCGCCCGCGACGTTGGAGAGCGCCGGGCGCAGGCGCTGGATTACGGCGTCGGCGGAAACCTTGCGGTCTTTCTTGGGTTTGAGCGAAATGAACATGAAGCCCGAATTCGTCTGACGGCCGCCCGTGAAACCCGCGACGCTTTCCACGGCGGGATCGGCCTGGACGATCTTCATCATGTCGGAGAACTTGCCTTTCATTGCCTGGAAGGACGTGCTCTGGTCAGCCTGGATCCCGCCGACAATCCGCCCCGTATCCTGCTGCGGGAAAAATCCCTTCGGCACGATGATGTACAGATAAACATTCAGCCCGATGGTTGCGAGCAACACGAGGAGCACGATTCGCGGATGTGCCAGCGCCACGCCGAGCGAGCGTCCATAACCGCGCTGCATGGAGTCGAACTGGCGCTCCAGCCAGCGCGAAAAACGGCCTGGCGGCTTCTGGTTGTGCGGTTCGTGCAAGAGCCGCGCGCACATCATGGGCGTGACGGTCAGCGAGACGACAAGCGACACCGCAATCGCCAGCGACAACGTCAGCGCAAACTCCCGGAACAAGCGCCCGACAATGCCGCCCATCAGCAGAATGGGCAGGAACACGGCAACGAGCGAAATGCTCATGGACAGCACCGTGAACCCCACTTCCTGCGCGCCGAGAATCGCGGCTTTCATGCGCGGCACGCCGTTCTCTATGTGCCGCGCGATGTTTTCCAGCACCACGATGGCGTCATCGACCACGAAGCCGGTCGCGATTGTCAGCGCCATCAACGAGAGGTTATCGAGCGAAAAGCCGAGCAGATACATGGCCGCGAACGTGCCGATGATCGATATGGGCACCGCTACGCTCGGAATCAGCGTCGCGCGCCAGTTGCGCAGGAACAGGAACACGACCATCACGACCAGCGCCACTGCAATGATCAGCGTGGCTTCCGTGTCATGCAGCGACGAGCGGATCGTGATGGAGCGATCGGCGGTCGGCGTGATCTCGATGTCGGCGGGAAGGGCGGCCTGGAGTTGCGGAACCATGGCCTTCACGCGATCGATGGTATCGATAATGTTCGCGCCCGGCTGGCGATACAGGATCACGAGAACTGCGCGCTTGCCGTTGATCAGCCCCAGGTTGCGCAGGTCTTCGACCGAATCGACCACTTCGCCCACGTCGCTCAGACGCACGGCCGAGCCGTTCCTGTACGCCACTACAAGATCGCGATACTGCGCGGCCTTGGTGGCCTGGTCATTGGTGTAAAGCTGGAAGTGCGTGCCGTTGAACTCGATTGCGCCTTTCGGACTGTTTGCATTTGCCGAAGCAAGCGCCGCCCGCACATCTTCCAGGCCAATGCCGTAGTGAAACAGCGCGCCCGGTTCGAGTTCCACGCGCACGGCAGGATTCGCCGAGCCGCTCACGTCGACTTCGCCCACGCCCGGTACTGTAGAAAGCGTTTGCTGCAATACGGTCGCGGCGGAATCGTAGAGCGAACCCGCCGTGCGGGTGGGCGAGGAGAGCGCCAGGATCAGGATGGGCGCGTCGGCGGGATTGACCTTGTGATACGTCGGATTGCTTCTGAGCGAAGTCGGCAGATCGGCGCGCGCCGCATTGATGGCGGCCTGCACGTCGCGCGCGGCGCCATCTATGTCGCGGTTCAAGCCGAATTGCAACGTGATCCGCGCCGCGCCGACCGAACTCTGCGACGTCATTTCGGTGACGTCCGCGATCGAACCGAGATGGCGTTCCAGTGGACTCGCCACGCTGGTCGCGACCGTTTCGGGACTCGCGCCCGGCAAGCTCGCCTGCACGGAAATGGTCGGGAAATCGACCTGCGGCAGCGGCGCGACCGGCAACTTGGTGAACGCGAACAAGCCTGCCAGCGCAATGCCGATTGCCAGCAGCGTGGTAGCGACCGGGCGCGCGATGAACGGTTGCGACAGGTTCATGGGCTTACTCCACGTCGGCGACCGGACGGGGCGGCGCGTTCCGGTTGAAGCGCGCACGCACGCGGCGGCCGAGTGAATCGAAGCCGAGATAGATCACTGGCGTAGTGAAAAGCGTGAGCATCTGCGAGACGATCAACCCGCCGACAATGGCCACGCCGAGCGGTCGCCTGAGCTCGGAACCCGCGCCCCAGCCGAGCATCAGCGGCAACGCGCCGAGGAGCGCCGCCATGGTCGTCATCAGGATAGGCCGAAAGCGCAGCAGACACGCCTGATAGATGGCGTCGCGTGGCGTCTTGCCCTGCTCGCGCTCGGCCTCCAGCGCGAAGTCGATCATCATGATGGCGTTCTTTTTCACAATCCCGATCAGCAACACAATGCCGATGATCCCGATGATGTCGAGATCGTGCCCGGTGATCATCAGCGAAAGCAGCGCGCCGACGCCGGCGGAGGGCAGCGTGGAGAGAATCGTGATCGGATGGATGAAGCTCTCGTACAGCACGCCAAGCACGATATACATGGTGACGATTGCAGCGAGGATCAGGAACAGTTCGTTCGAGAGCGACGCCTGGAACGCGAGCGCGGCGCCCTGGAAGCGGATCTGGAACGACGCCGGCAAGCCGATGTCCTGCTTGGCCTGATCGATGGCTTTCACGGCCGCGCCGAGCGACGCGCCGGGCGCGAGGTTGAAGGACACCGTGGTTGCCGGGAACTGGCCGAGATGGGTGACGAGCAGCGGCGCGGCGCGTTCATGGAACGTCGCGATGGCCGAGAGCGGCACCTGCCCGTTCGACGCAGTCGATGACGGCAGGTAAATGCCGCTCAGGATTTCGTTGTAGTGCGCGTCGGTTGGTTCGTTCTCCAGGATCACGCGATACTGGTTCGACTGCGTGAAGATGGTCGAGATGATGCGCTGGCCGAATGCATCGTAAAGCGCGTTGTCGACCGTGGCCGGGGTGATGCCGAAACGGGCCGCCGTCGAGCGGTCGATTTCCACGTACACCGACTGCCCGTTCTGCTGCAGATCGGTGGCGACATCGGCGAGTTCGGGCGACTGCTGCAAACGCGCTGTCAGCTTTGGCACCCATTCGGCGAACTCGGCCGAATTGGGATCGGTGAGCATGAACTGATATTGCGTCGGGCTGACCGTGGAATCGATGGTCAGATCCTGCACCGGCTGCATGTAAAGCCGGATGCCGGGAATATTCGCCACGTCTTGCTGCAGGTTGCGGATCACGTCGCTCGACGTGCTGCTGCGGTCGTCGCGCGGTTTCAGGTTGATCAGCATCCGGCCGCTGTTCAGCGTGATGTTCGTTCCATCCACGCCAATGAAGGACGTCAGGCTTTCAACGTCGGGATTCTTCAGGATCTGTGCAGCGAGCGCCTGCTGTTGCTGGGCCACCGCCTGATAGGAAGCAGCTTGGGGCGCTTGCGTGATCGCCTGGATCACGCCCGTGTCCTGGATCGGGAAAAATCCTTTCGGAATCCAGATGTAAAGGAGGGCGGTGAATATCAGCGTGAGCAACGCGACCACCAGCGTGGAGCGCTGCCGGTCGAGCACCCACGTCAGCGCGACGGCATAACGCCCGATCACGTAATCAATGAATTGATGCGCGCGCGCGGAGAACCGGTGAGTCTCGGTAGGCGGCGTATGGCGCAGCAGTTTCGCGCACAGCATGGGCACGAGCGTGAGCGAGACGATCGCGGAAATCACGATGGTCACGGCCAGCGTGATCGCGAACTCGTGGAACAGGCGGCCCACCACGTCGCCCATGAAAAGCAGCGGAATCAGCACTGCAATCAGCGAGACCGTCAGCGAAATGATGGTGAAGCCAATCTGCTTGGAGCCCTTCAGCGCGGCTTCCAGCGGCGCTTCGCCTTCTTCCACGTATCGCGCGATATTTTCGATCATCACGATGGCGTCATCGACCACGAAACCGGTTGCAATGGTCAACGCCATCAGCGAGAGGTTATCGAGCGAAAAACCGCACAGATACATGACGGCGAGCGTACCGATCAGCGACACCGGCACGGACAAGCTCGGAATCAGCGTGGCCCAGATGTTCGCGAGGAACAGGTAGATCACGAGCACGACCAGCACCACGGAGAGCGCCAGTTCGAACTGCACGTCGCGCACGGACGCGCGAATGGTCGTGGTCCGGTCGGTGACAATGCGCACGTCGAGCGCGGCCGGCAGCGCCGATTGCAGTTGCGGCAGGATCTTCTTGATGCTGTCGACCACCGCGATCACGTTCGCGCCCGGCTGGCGCTGCACGTTCAGGATAATGGCCGGCGTGCTGTCCACCCACGCGCCGAGCTTGGTGTTTTCCGGGCCCGAGACCACGGTCGCCACGTCCGTCAGCATCACGGGCCGGCCGTTCCTGTACGCGACAACCGCGCTCTGGTAGGCGCTGGCGTCGGTAAGCTGGTCGTTCGCGTTGATCGTGTAGGCGCGCGACGGGCCGTCGAAATTGCCCTTCGGCGTATTGACGTTCAAGTTAGAAATGGTCGTGCGCAAGTCGTCGATGTTCAGCCCGTACGACGCCAGCGCCCGCGTATTGGCCTGAATCCGCACGGCCGGACGGTTGCCGCCGCTGACCGACACGAGACCCACGCCCGCGACCTGGGAAATCTTCTGGGCAAGACGCGTATCGGCGAGATCCTGGACTTGCGTGAGCGGCAAGGTCTTCGAGCTGATGGCAAGCGTGATGATGGGGGCGTCGGCCGGGTTCACCTTCGCGTAGATCGGCGGCGCGGGAAGGTCGGACGGCAGCAGGTTGCCCGCCGCGTTGATCGCGGCCTGCACTTCCTGCTCGGCAATATCGAGCGGCAAGTCGAGACTGAATTGCAGCGTGATGACCGAGGCGCCCGCGGAACTCTGCGACGACATCTGGTTCAGGCTCGCCATCTGCCCGAACTGCTTTTCGAGCGGCGCGGTGACCGCCGTGGTCATCACGTCCGGCGATGCGCCCGGGTAGAACGTCTGCACCTGGATGGTCGGATAGTCGACCGCCGGCAGCGCGGATAGCGGCAGGAAGCGCAGCGCGACGAGGCCGACCAGCATGATTGCCGCCATGAGCAGCGCGGTGCCGACCGGACGCAGAATAAAGGGACGCGATGGATTCATGCGGTATCGGTGCGGTTAATGTGCGTCAATGAGTGCTTCAAGCGTTATTGCGGTTGCGAGCGGTGACGGCCGCGATGCGTGCCGGACGCGCCACGCGCGCCGGAGGCCGCCGACGCCGCCGACGCCGCCGCTGCACCGGATGCGCCCTTCGGCGCATCGCCCGGAATGGTGATCTTCGCGCCTTCCTTCAGGCGATCCGACCCGTCGATCACCACGCGTTCGCCCACCTGCAGCCCCGTCTTGATGCTGGTGCGTTCACCATCGACAGGACCGATCTTCACATTGCGCACCGTCACCGTATTGTCCGGCTTGACCACGTACACAAACGCGCCCGACGAGCCGTTGAGTACCGCAGGCGTTGGAACGATGGTCGCGTCCTTGATGACATCGACCAGCAGTTTGGTATTCACGAACTGGTTCGGAAACAGCAGCGACTCCTTGTTGTCGAAGCTCGCGCGCAGCTTGACGGTGCCGGTGGTGGTGTCGATCTGGTTATCGACTGTCTCGAGATAGCCGCTTTCCAGCGAGGTTGTATTGGCCCGGTCATACGCCGTCACCGACATCTTCGAGCCCGCGTGCAAGGGCTTCAGGATGGCGGTCAGGTTGTCCTCGGACGTGGTGAAGATGACGCTGATGGGCTGGAGCTGCGTAATGACGACCACGCCGTTCGTGTCGCCTGTGGTCACGTAGTTGCCCGGATCGACCTGGCGCAAGCCGACGCGGCCCGACACCGGCGCCGTGATGCGTGCGTAAGTGAGATCGAGCTTGAACGTGTCCACGTTCGCCTGATCCGACTTCACGGTGCCTTCGAGTTGCTGCACGAGCGAAGCTTGCGTGTCCACTTGCTGGCTTGCGATGGAGTCTTGCGAAAGCAACATCTTGTAACGCTTTAAATCGAGGCGCGCGGTTTGCAGCAACGCCTGGTCCTTCGCAAGCGTGCCCTGCGCGTTACGCAACGATATTTCATAGGGACGCGGGTCGACTTGTGCGAGCAAGTCGCCTTTCCTGACCATCTGGCCTTCACGGAACGCGACTTCTTGCAGCGTGCCGTTGATTTGCGTCTTGACTATCACCGATGCCAGCGGCGTAACCGTTCCAAGCGAGTTGATCACCACCGGCATCTCGCCCTGCGTGACTGTCGCAACGTGGACGGGTTGCGGCTGCGCGCCCACGCCCTGGCCACCGCCGCGCCGGCCGCCGCCTGCCTGCCGCGCTTGCTGCGTGTTGTCGGCGCTGCCCCGGTTCCACGGATGCCACACCAGCAAGCCAATCACGATCAGCACCAGCACGACGATCCACAGCAGCTTGCGGCGGCGAGGACGGGATGCGGTCGGATGGGGAGTGGAAGCCTGGGAGGTGGGCGAACGCGGTTCAGTGTGAGGCGGTGGCGCTGGGTGGTTTTTTTGTTCGTCCATCGTTTCAGTGGCTCGGTGAGTCGGTGGGCTTGGAAGCTGTCTTGATGATGCGCTGGCGCACGGCCTGCCTCGGCTTGTGATGACTGTTTAAAGCGTGCCTGGAATCGTTTTGCCTTGATGCCGGTGCACAAGGCCGCGACGCATCAGTCCCGATAATGGCGTCATGGCGCCCCGAAGCGGTCGCGCAAAGCGTTGAATGATAACTTTTGAGCGGTGGCCCGGCGCGCGAAGCATGATGCTACGTCCCGCGCTTCCTTGCAGTCCAGCTATCTTTCTTTCGATTGATTACGAGCGTTACATGAACTTGCTCGTACTGTGAGGAGGGTGTCGCGCGACGTTTCGGGCTGTGCTGAGGCGCTCCGTACTCCTGTCAGGCGCGTGCTGCGGCCTTGTCGACGCATATAGAGACGATCGCGGGTGATCGGTTTTGCTAACTTTATGCGCGCATTGGTGCGCTCGATGAAATGAAATCGAAAGCTTTGGCTGGACTTTCAACCGGCGGGAAAACGAATGGACGACGCTGCATCGATAGATCATGCAGCGCCGCTGCCCGGAAACACGCGCTATTCGCTCAGGCGTGCGGTCGGCGTGCCACCGATCTCGTTCGTGATGCTCGCGACACATTCGAGCAGCGCGGGCGCAACGGTCTCGAGCAATGCGTCACGCGGAGCCTGATATTCCGCGCCACCGCAGTTCACGGCGTAGCGTTGCCCGGACGGCCCCACAAAGCCGGCTGCGACCGCGTTCAGCCCGTGATGCCATTCGCCCGTCGAAATGGCGAAGCCGCGGCGCAGCGCGTCTTCCAAACCCGGCTTTAGACCGCTGTCGATGCTTGGCCAATCGTCGCCAGACGCTGTGCGCAGGCTTTCGACCAGATTGTCCCGGTCGGGCTCCGCAAGCGCAGCCAGATATGCGCGGCCGACCGCCGTACGCCCCAGATCCATGCGCGCGCCCACTTCGAGACGGGACACGAGCACTGCCGAGCGCGGCCGGATCGTATCGATAACGACCATGTCCAGACGGTCGCGCACCGCCAGATGCACGCTCAAGGTCGTCCTGTCGGCCAGCTTGATGAGGAACGGCCGCGCGCGTGCCCTGATGTCGAAGTTGCGCAGAAAGCCGTTGCTCAATTCAAGGACGGAGGCGGTGAGGACGAATCGCTCGCTGTCAGGTAATTGAAATAATAGATTGGCGCTTACCAAGGTGGCCGTCAGGCGCGAAACGGTTGGTTTGGGGATGCCCGTCCATTCCGCGAGTTCGCGGTTGCTGACCGGCGCGTCGGCGGCCGCAATGCGCCTCAGAACATCCAGCCCTCGCGATAACGCGACGACTTCTTCTCCGTCACGCCCTTTTTCTTTTTCCCGGCTCGGCGGCCGGCTCTCAGTTGTGTGCATTTATTTTTCGGAACTTGGTTTCGTTGGAGGGTCATACGTCGCCAATCCATGATGCTGACCGACGGCGAGCGCCCTCTCGTCGAATCGTATCAACCAGCCGCCGGAAGATGCGTCCGCTGGACCCGTTTTTGTCATTAAACCTGTGTACCGTACCGTTGGATAGTCGCTCATCCCCTGAAATTTCGCTTGACTCGGTTTCGCATAACGTAAAAAATGGAACCCGATTTCGAAAGCACTGGTTGAATACGTATCCTTGCGGCTCGCCAGGGCAATCGATCACCAGCTCTCAGGTTCTAGCACGGCCCTCGGAATGGCTAGAACTTTTAAGGCGCTACGGCAACGTAGCGCCTTTTTTTTTATCCGTGTCATATGCTCATGCAGCGCTGTAGCCGGACTACAACGTTCGATCCAGATACTCGCAGACCGGAAATTCAGTACGTCATCCTATTTTTTCGGTCTAACGGAGTCGACGATTGTTTAGTATTTTCCAGTGAACTTCTGAGCGTCGACTGTTGTCCCGAAATCACCCGGTGAGGGTTGATCTCTAACCCATGCGGCCTTTCAAAATACGGAGTACTGCGCGATCTGCGCTGCGCGACTTGTCAATGCGCCGAGAACATCTTGCCTGGTTTGAGCAAGCGCGTTCCGCGCCAAGCCCAATAAAGCCCCGCTATTGCGAGCAATGCAGAACTGCTCAGGACCAGGACTGGCGACACATGCTCCGGCGACGGCTCGCTGGTCGCGATGATCAGCGCCGCGAACAAGGCCGCCCCGGCCTGGAAAAAGGCGCGTTTCGCGCGGTTGCGATGCCCCGTAAAGCGCACAGAACGGGAGACAGGCGCGCGGGTAAACGGTTCAAAAAGAATCAGTCCGGCGATCAGGGCGACCAGCAAGTTCATGAGGATCATGACGACACTTCGCAATGGAAATCAAGAGTGGTCCGCACTATAGAAAGAGCCGCACATGAAATGAATCAGAAGCGTCTGAAATCGGGTCGAATTGTTAAGATTGCGAGCGACGGGACGTCTGAAAACTTGGCCAAACGGCTAACGGCAGGTCGTGGAGAGGAAGCGGCGAGCAGCGGCGGTTATTATTTGTACGGCGTAGGCGGCTGGATTTCTGGACCGGTGAAGAATGGAAACTGGACGCGCTGCAAAACGCACGTCCCTGAAGGAAGATGAGGGAAGATGAGAAATGACCGCAATGCAGACCAAACGAATTAAACGAATGAACCGGCTGGCAGGCGCGATTGTCGTGATCGGGTTTCTTGCCGCATGCGAAAAACACGACGCGGCGGCAGGCCAGGCCATGGGCGGATGGAATAACGCCGCGAGCCAGGCCGGCCAGAAATTCGATCAGGCAGCCAACTTTGTCGGACAGCACGTCGATTCGGTCAAGCAATCGGCTCAGCAGAATATCCAGTCGGCGGGCACGTTGCCGGATCTGTCGGCGAGCGGCGTGGCGGCCACGGCGCGAGCCAATCTGGTCGGCGCGGCAAGCGCGACAAACGCGGCGATCGCCAATGCCGCCAGCGATACCGGCGCGGGTTTGCAATCGGCGGGGCGCAGACTCCAGGCGTGGTCGGCAAGCGGGACGCCCGGGTCCCAGGGCGCGGCGAGCGGAGTGTCCAGCGCGCCGGCCGCTTCATCCGATCCGGGAAACGCACGCGCCGACATGGACAAGTGACGGCAAGCTTCGGCTTGCAACGGTTGTCATCGCAACATTTCGTTACGCGCCTGACCGTTTCGTCTAAAGATAATTTCGGCGCAGCGGCTAAACTGGCGGTCTTTTACACATTCCATACCGCCATGAAGCCAAGCCGAATCCGGGCGCTCGCTGGCGCGCTGGTCTTTGCTGCAGCGGTTTTTGCAGCCCTCACAGGTTTTACGCTCGATGCCTATGCGGCGCCGCCGGCGCTTGCATTGCCATCTTTTCAGGAATTGATCACGCCTAAGGCGGCGTCCGACGCGGCGGCCGTTCCCGCATTCACGTCCGGGGCGTCCGACACGCCCGCGACTCCCACGACTCCCGCGACCAATGCGGATCTGACGCGCTCGCTCGACACGGTGATTTCCGCACTCGATAGCGACCGCCAGCGCACCGCGCTCGTTGCTCAGTTGAAGAAACTCCGCGACGCGAAGCGCGATGCCGAGTCGGGTACGCTGCCTCCGGTCGCGGCCACGACCGCCGATGGGTCCACACCAGCGGCAAGCGCTGCGGACGCGAGCGCGGCGGTGGAGTCATCGGCGGCAAGTTCCAGTACGGCTGCGTCCTCCGTGGTGGCGGCCATCACGCCCAAAACGGGGCTGCTCGGTGCGATCGCGTCGGGTTTGTCGAACATCGAAGCCGATATCAGCCGCGGCCACACGCCGCTCAACTACTGGGGCGGCCGTTTGAATGCCGCCGGCAACGAATTGTTCACGATCGTCTCGGGTCAAAGCCGCGAGCCGTTTGGCCGGACTTTGCTCAACTATTTTCTGACGCTGGCTGGCTGGGGCGCGTGCGCCTTCCTGCTCGTGTACCTTCAGCGGCGCATCCACGCCCGCTACAACTTTCATTTCGGGCTGCATCCCAATCCCAGCACCCGGGAGTTGTTGATTTTCACGTTGCGCCGGGTCGGGCCGTATTTGTTCGCGTTCGTCGCGGCGCTCACTTTCGTGCGGATGATGCCGGTTTCGCTCGGCCGCACGCTCGCGATGGTCGCGGCTTACGCGATTGTCGCGGGCGCGATTTTCTCGTCGATCTGCCTGATCATGTTTTCGCTGTTTGGCTCGGCGCATCGCCGGGTGGCGGTCAATGTGCTGATTGTCCATGCGCGCCGGTTGTTGTTTGTGATTGGCACGCTCGGTGCGCTCGGGGACGCAGCCGCCAACTACGATGTCGCGCAGCAGCTCGGCACGAATCTATCCGCGCTGATTTCGACGGTATCTAACATGTGCGCCGCTATTCTGGTTGGTTACTTCGCGCTGGCGTTCCAGCGGCCCGTCGCTCATCTGATCCGCAGCCGTTCCTACGAGCAGCGCAGCCGTCACAAGGCCGCGACCGAAACGTTCGAGGTGTTCGGTTCGCTATGGCATCTGCCCATGTTGCTGCTTGTCGCTGTGTCCGTGGTCGGGACGCTGGCGGGCATTGGTACATCTGAAAACGTGCTGCAACTCGATATTGCGAGCGCCGGGCTGCTCGTGATCGGCTTGTTTCTCAGCGCAATCGTATTGCACGTCACTAAGCTGCCTGAACGCAAGACGCGCCGGCAATCCGCCTATGTGCGGCGGCTCGTCAGGTATTTCGGCCGGCTTTTGGTGCTGTTTATCTGGCTGGCGTTTCTCGAGTTGTGGTCGCATCTCTGGGGATTTTCGCTCGCGAACCTGGCCGAGGAAAGTGTTGCCGCGCGCGGCATCACGCATGCCGTCAGCGCCATCCTGCTGACCATTTTTGTCTCGTGGCTGGTATGGATCATCATCGACACCGGGATTCAGGAGGCGCTCAATCCCAACGCGCCGCGCGGCAAGGGGCGAGGGCCAAGCATGCGCGCGCGCACCATGCTGCCGCTGATACGTAACGTGGTGTTTGTCGCGCTGCTGACTACGGCCGCCATTGTGACGGCCGCAAATCTCGGATTGAACGTGACGCCCTTGCTTGCGGGCGCGGGCGTGATCGGCCTGGCCGTGGGGTTTGGCGCACAGTCGCTGGTCGCCGACCTGATTACGGGGCTTTTCATCATCATCGAAGACACCATTTCCGTGGGGGATTCCATTGAAGTCGATGGCGGCCACGCCGGCGTGGTGGAGACGCTGACCATCCGGACGGTGCGCCTGCGTGACGGGCAGGGCGCCATTCACGCCATTCCGTTTTCGCAGATCAAGATCGTCAAGAACCTGTCGCGTGATTTCGCCTATGCCGTGTTCGAAGTGCGGGTGCCTTTCTCGGCTGATGTGGACCAGGTGACGCAGATGATCCGCGAAGTGGGCGCGGAGCTGAAAGCAGATTTTCGCTACAGACGCGAGATGCTCGGCCCAATCGAAGTGTGGGGACTCGATCGTTTCGATCCCAACTGGATGGTCGTGAAGGGGCAGATCAAGACACTGCCGCTGAAGCAATGGAGCGTCGCACGGGCGTTCAATGTCAGGGTCAAACGGAAGATGGACGAGATCGGGATGGATGTCCCGGTGCCGCAGATGCAGTTGCGGGTATCGAAGGAATCGTCGGGCAAGGACGCGCCGTGGGAGGAACTGGACGAGGTGAAGGATTTCGCGCCGATGCCGCCAGTCTCCCCAGCCGTTCGCAGCGCCGTCTCGGAGGCCCGTGATATTTCGCACGAGCCTCAGCCCGCGCCGCCGGCAACGGATCAGTCCGTGCAGGTTCCGCCGCAGATTCCGACTGCGTCGGCGCCGGGGAAAGCGTAGCGCTCAGGCAGCTTCTCAGGCAGCTTGCAAGAGGTCGTTCACGTGCGTTGCGATTTGCGCGCCCGTTACGCCATAGACATGAATGGAGACGGCGGTCCGACCCGCCGATGCGTTCCCCAAGCGATGAATCGCACCGCGTCCGGCTCCCACTACTGAAACGGCTCCGCAAGCCCGCTCGTGCTGGCGGGTTTCGACGGCGCGGTGTGCGTCGGCGTCCCATGAGAACAGCGTTTCGGTCAATGTTCCTTCGACCACCGTGTAGGCACACCAGGTGTGATGGCCATGTACCGGACTCATCTGCCCGGCGCGCCACACGAGGGCGGCGACGGCGTAGCGGCCAAGCGGATCGGCGAACAGCAGATGCCGCGTGTAGCCGTCGACGCTGCTTTGACGTTGCGCGGCCGATAAGAGCCCCGGCTCCACGGATAACTTCGTGAGTGCCGCGCGAACGTGACGCATGAAGTGCGGTGATGCTGGATCGAGGTGGCACGCGGCGTCGAGCGCATGAGACAACTGCGTGAGCGGCGATTCCATGTTGACGATGTCGGGAATAAGAGGCATGGCGCGAGATCCGGTCGGGATAAGGGGCAGTAAATCTGCATTCGTCGGAAGCTTATTTATACCGGTTTGCTCGTGAAAAAAGTTTCCATATAATTTCGTGAAGTTGGGCAAAAGTAGAATAATTTCCTACAAGGGCGGCTCTAGGCATGGACCTTATCGATCGCAAGTTGCTGGAACTGCTGCAAGAGGATGTCACCATGCCCATCGCGGAATTGGCGACGCGGGTGAATCTCTCGCAGACGCCATGCTGGAAACGCGTTCAGCGGCTGAAGGAGGCAGGCGTGATACGCGCGCAGGTCGCCTTGTGCGATCCGCGCAAGCTGGGCGTGGGAACCACGGTGTTCGTCGCGGTGAAAACCAACCAGCATACGCAGACCTGGGCAGAAGAATTCACGCGCGCCGTGCGGGATATTCCCGAGGTGGTCGAGGTGTATAGGATGAGCGGGGAAACGGACTACCTGATGCGCGTGGTGGTGTCGGATATCGATGACTATGACCGCGTATACAAGTCCTTGATTCGAGCCATTCCGCTATATGACGTGAGTTCGAGTTTCGCGATGGAACAGATCAAATATTCCACCGCGCTGCCCGTCAGGCCGCCGCTTGGACTTACCGGTAATTGACTGGGCGCCGGCACTGTGGGCCCGGTTTTATGAGATTTATGGCGCGGGCGCCGCAATCCATCTGAAATCAGCCTCGGGTAAGATCGTGCGCTTCGTCCAAACCACCAGAGCCTCGATTTTCATGACCGATGACCGCCGCCACGGCCCGAAGCGCAGGAATCCCACATTCGCGATCAGCATTCTTATTGTGGTCGTAGTGCTGCTCGTGATCGGGACGCTGTTTTTCAACGCGATCCGTGAAAAACGCGACTACGAGCACGAGAACGCAACGCCGGCGTCCAGTACAACAGTGCCCGCCGTGCCCGCCACGGGCGCGTCGCAATAAATGCGTTGTCCGCGGGTCATTCGGGCAAATTGATGAGGCTCGCGTTCTTGCGAATCAGAAACGACGCCGTCAGCATTTGCTTGCACTGGTGAGCAAGCAGCTTCAGGTCCTGCACGGCGTCAAACGGAATATCTTCTGCCCGTTCCGCGCCAACTACCATTGAATCCAGTTCGACCGTCAGTTGCTTCGATTGCTCCGCTTGATCCTCGGGCGCGGGTACGCCTTCTTGCGCCTGTGTCAGATTGTCGCGAATCACGGTCAGTGCCCGTTGAACCGGTTGCGCGGCGTGGCCCGCCGCGGATTTCCCCACGGATTGCAGTAGCGGCCCCGCGGCCGTGATCTGGGACGCAAGCACATGGCTGCGCACGAGCAGGTCATTTAGCTCGGGAACAAATTTCTGCTGCGCTTTCGGTTCGAGCATCATGCGTTGAAACGCCTGTCCAAGATTCGCGAACGCGATGTGCACGTTCTTGCGTGCAAGCCGGTAGCGGAAATCGCTGTCGAGAGCGGACGCAGCCTCGGCCGCTGCCGCCGACGCACCCGATTGAGCAGTCGCGGCGGTGCTTTCGCCGCTAACCGGTTTGGTTTTGGAGGTGGCCGTTGCAGTGGCGCCCGCTTCGTTTGCGGGCGCGGTCATTGACGCACTGCCATCCTGCTCGGTCAATGCCAAAGCCGGCACCGCTGCCCTTGCCAGCGCCGTAGTGCTTGCTTCGGCAGTGGCCGCATTGGCATCGGCGAAAAGAGGTGCATTCGCTCCATTCGCCGCGCTCTTTAGTTCCGCTTGCGCCGCAGGCTTCCCGGTCCACCACCAGCTTGCTTCGAGGTAGTTGCGCATTGCGCCGATCATGTCGTGCACCTGCTTGCCCATCAGCCGGTATTCCCAGTACGGGAACAGGTGGCTCGCGGCAATGGCGATGGCGCAGCCCACGGCGGTATCGATTGCACGTTCACCGATCAGGCGCATCCCGCCCGGCGCGAGCAAATGCAGCATCAGCAGCACATAGGCCGACGTGAACACAACGCTCGCTGTGTAGTTGAAGAGCAGCAGGCTATAGCTCATCACCATGCACGCGAACATGGCCACGAGCAGCACATGTGGGTCCTTCACCGCGAAAATCAGCCCGACGCAGGCCGTGCATCCAATGGCCGTGCCGACGATCCGCTGGGCATTGCGCTGTTTGGTCAGCGAATAACCCGGCTTGAGAATGATGACGGTGGTCATCACGATCCAGTACGCGTTGGTCAGCGGCAGCAGCCGCCCGATCCAGAAGCCGATGCCAACAGCAATCGTCACACGCAGCGCATGGCGAAAGCTCGGCGACGACATGGTCAGGTTCGAGAAAATCTGCATGAACGGCACGCGCCGGCTCGACACGAAGCGTGACAGTTTGGGATCGACCCGGATCTCGGTTTCCGTGATGCCGGGATCGTGCCGTGTATGACGCCGCATCTTGTCGATGAGGCGAGTTGCGCTCCAGAGCCGTCTGAATGCCGACGACACCGCTGAGTACGCCTCGGGATTTTTCTGCGGCACCTCATGCTTGCGCATCTGGTCAAGCTCATATTCGATTGCGCGCAATTCCGCCTTCACGTTGATTTTCGGGCGCGCCGGACGGTTCTGAAGCACAGCAAGACCAATGTCTTCGAGATCGAGCGCGGATTTGCGCATGAGGTCGCGGTAGAAGATCAGGATGTCCGCGCCGCCGAACGTGTTGCGCACCAGCGGATAATCGGTGTGTGCGCCCACGAACATTTCGTGCAGATCCACCACGTTGATGAACAGGTTGAAGAGCATTGCGCGGCGCGGATCGAGCTTGCCGCTGCGCAGTTTCGGCAGGTTGCGCAGCACGATGTCGCGCGCCGCGTCCTGGCGTTCGACCGCGAGAATCTGCTTTTCGATCAGCTTTCTATAACACTCGTCAATGTTGGCGTCGAGATCGTAGAAGTCCGCGCGCGCGAGCAGATACTCGGCGCAACTGAAGACGCTTTCTGCGAGCGCCTGCCGCTCGATCCGATAGACCAGCCAGCGGCTGACAAGCGTGGCCCAGTACGTGTACCAGAGGCCGCCGACCAGAATCCACGAAGCATTGATGAGCGCCTGCATCGGCGTGAAATGATCTTCCAGCGTCACGATCATCATGAAGAGCGTGGCGAAGCTGATCTGCGGCCAGCGGTTTCCGTACACCACGATCAGCGACAACACAAACGTGAGCGGCACGACGGTCAGCCAGAGCGTCACCACATTCGCGCTCGCGATGCCCGTGGCAAGCGCCGATAAAAATCCGATCACCGTGCACGCCAGCATCTCGTTGTGCTTGTACTTCAGCGGACCCGGCATGTCCACCACGCACGCGCCCAATGCGCCGGTCGCAATCGTGAACCCGAGTTCTCGATTGTGAAAAACGGTCAGCATGATGACGGCCGGCAGCGAGACGCCCAGCGCGATACGCAAGCCGCCGAAAAAATACTGGCTATAAATAAATTTTCTGATTTCTAGCGAGTAACGCATCGACTTCCTATTTTGCTGCCCGGGCCGTTTCAGTGGTGTCAATCGGGTAAGTTCATGACGTGGATGCGGCCCGGTGTAGTGCCGGTATGCCACTTGGCGCTCGGCCCGGCTTCATTGTGGCTTCGAGTCTAACCCAACTCGGTGGCATCGAAACCTAGGCCATTCAGCCGAATCGTCGCGGAGAACGGCCTTTGCTATCCTGTCGTTTCACCTCGCGACACGTCCCTGGCTTTTGCCGAACGAGCCGTTGCCTTTCACGCTGAACTAGCAGGATCCATGCTCGAACTTTTCTATTCGAACCGTCATGAAACGCTGTCTCAGGCGTTGCTGGACGACGTTGCCGCATTCGCGCTGAATGACGGCGATCCCTTCGCAAGCCAGACCGTCATCGTGCCGAGCGCCGCGGTGCGGCGGCGGCTGGAGCTCGACATGGCGACGCGTTTCGGGATTTGCGCGAACGTGGACCTGTGCTATCTGGCGCAGTGGCTGTGGGCGCGAATCGGCGGTGTGCTGCCCGTGCCCGAGCATTCGCCTTTCGCGCCAGACCGGCTGGTGTGGCGCTGCTTCCGGCTGCTTGGTGCAATGGCGGAGGCCGCGCCCGAGCGTTCGTCGCGGTTGCACGCGTATCTGGACGCCGCCGACGATTCCATGCGCTATGAACTCGCGCGCCGGATTGCGACGGTGTTCGATCACTACCTGACGTATCGGCCTGAATGGCTGCTGCACTGGCAGGCAGGCGGGTCGATCCTGGCGGCCGCTGGCGGCGCGCTCGAAGCAAATGGTCCGCGCTTGCCGAACGCGAGCGCGATTCAGCGGGAAGACGAACGCTGGCAGGCCGAGTTATGGCGGGCGCTTCTTGCCGATCTCGCGCAAGACACCGGCGCGCGCGATCCAACGCCGCCTGCATACAAGTTCCTGACTGAATCGCCGAAGCTCGATCTCGACGCCGTGATGAAGGCCGAATGGCCCGAGCGCGTGAGCGTGTTCGCATTGCCGACCATGCCGCCGCTGCATATCGCCCTGTTGCGCGAACTGTCACGCTGGATCGACGTGCGTGTCTACGCCATCAATCCCTGCCGCGAGTTCTGGTTCGACATTGTGAGCGAAGCGCGAGTCGAGCAACTCGAACTTGCGGGCAAGCTGGATTTTCAGCAGGTTGGACATCCGCTGCTCGCGGAATGGGGCCGGCAGACGCAGGCGCAACTGCATATGCTGCATGAGTTGACGGAAAGCGCGGCATCGCGGGAGGCCAGTCATTTCGAGCACAATGCAACGCCAACCTGGCTTGCGCACGTGCAGAACGCCATTCTCGACCTTGGCGAGCCGGCTGCGCCCGACCATGCGCTCGAACCTGGGATCGAGATTCATGTCTGCCACAGTCTGTCGCGCCAGCTTGAAGTGCTGCACGACCGTCTGCTTGGCTGGTTCGACCAGATAGAGGGGCTTCAGCCGTCCGACGTGCTCGTGGCGTTTCCGGATCTCGCGGCGGCAGGGCCGTTGATAGATGGCGTGTTCGGCACCTCGCCCGCCGGCGCTGCGGGAGAACGTCGGCGTATTCCGTACCGCATCACGGGCTTGCCGCCATCGCAGGCAAATCCGGTCGCGCGGGTGCTGCTCGAGTGGCTCGCGCTGCCGGAGCGCAGCGTGGGTGCGCCCGAACTGATCGAATGGTTGCGGGTGGATGCGGTGGCCGCGCGATACGGCATTGATTCCGTCGCGCTGGAGACCGCCCAGACATGGCTCGCTGCGGCGGGCGCGCGGCGCGGTCTTGCGCCTTCGGCCGTTAGCGGCGCAGACGTTCCCGCTGCCCGTCATACGTTTTCCGATGCATTGACAAGGCTCTTTCTCGGTTATGCGCTGCCTGATGGCGGCGCTCCTGTGGACGAATGGCTTCCTGTCGAGGGTGCGAATGGATCAGATTCGGAGTTGCTCGGGCGACTGACGCGGTTTATTGACGATATCGATGCATTCGCCGAAAGCGTCGCCATATCGCGCACGCCGTCAGCCTGGACGCAAACCTTGCTTGAAGCGCTCACGCAGTTCTTCGACGCCGGTCTGCCTTTCGCCGATTCAGTCGCCGATGTCCGCGCAACGCTCGACTCACTGATGCTTTCCATGAACGAAGGCGCTGCGGAAACCGAAATCTCCGCCGACGTGCTGCGCACCGCGCTTGCCGATGCGCTCGACGACGCCGCGCGTGGCGGTGTGCCGTGGGGCGGTGTGACGTTTTCGTCGTTGACGAGTTTGCGTGGCTTGCCGTATCGGGTGATCTGTTTGCTCGGCATGGACGATGGCATGTTGCCGAGTCTCGCGCGCGCCGACGAGTTTGACCTGATGGCGAGTTTCGGCAAACTTGGCGATCGGCAGCGCCGCGACGACGAACGCAACCTGTTTCTCGATTTGCTGTTGTCGGCGCGCGATCGCCTGATGATCGCCTATACCGGACGCAGCATTCGCGACAACGCAACGTTGCCGCCCGCGGCGCTGATCGATGAACTTCTCGATCATCTTGCTGAGACAGTGGCGGGCAAAAGCGCGTCACCAAAAGAGCTTGAAGCGGCGCGCAGACGCTTCGTGTTCGAGCATCCGCTGCAGCCGTTCGCACCTGAGTACTTCAGTGCGCCATTGTTCACCTACGAGCCGGAGCGGGCTGAGCTCGCGCGAACGCTGGCGCTCGGCAGGACTGAACCGGCTGTCAGGTTCTTCAGCGTTCCGTTGCCACCGGAAGACGCTGAACCCATCGCCTTCGACGACTTCGAGCGTTTTTGGCGTCATCCGGCGCGCGCGATCCTGCGGGATCGTCTTGGCATCGCGCTGTTCGACGCGGAAACCGAACTCGGCGACACCGAACCGTTCGAACTCGAATATCCCGGCCGTTCCGCGCTTGCTGATCGCGTGTTGCCGTCGTTGCTTGCGCTCACCCCCGATGGCGAGTCCCGTGCGCTCGAGCGTGCGCGTCGTGTCGCGCGTGCAAGTCCTGAAATGCCGGGCGGCGCGACAGGTGGCGTATGGCAATCTCGTGAGATCGGGGCCTTGCATTCGCTTGCCAATCGCGTGCGGATTGCGACTGGGGAGGGCGCTGCGCGCTTACCCTATAGCCTCGATATCAAGCCGCGCTGGCCCAATGCCGAACTGTTCGGCCGCCATGACTCGGCTTTGCAAGCCGACGCCTTGCAGCCAATCCAACTTCACGGCACGTTGAACTTGCTGACCGACGAAGGCCAGATCATCTACCGATATGACGTGCCGCGTGCGCGCGATTATCTCAGCGCATGGCTTGCGCATCTGGCTTATTGCGCGGTATTGCCCGATGGGCCGCGACGTACCGTATGGCATGGACGCGGCGCGCAATCGAGCGGTTTCGAACTGACGCCAGTCGCCGATCCTTGTTCGCATCTCGCCACGCTCACGGCGTTGTATCGTGCGGGACGTCGCCTGCCGTTGCGGTTTTTTCCAAAGACCGCGTGGACATGGGTGGCTGAAAGCGAGTCCAAGGCGCAGGGCGTCTGGATATCGGATAGAACGCGCGGCGAGTCGGACGATCCCGCGTTACGCATTGCATTTCGCGGCGCTGAGCTGCGGCTCGATGAAACCTTCGCCACGCTGGCTCGTGTCGTTTTCGAGCCGCTAATGCAGCACGTGCGGAGCGAGGCATGATGGACAAGCAAACAACACTGGCCGCCGCCGAACTCGATGTCTTCGAGTGTTCGCTCGACGGCGTGAACCAGATCGAAGCATCGGCGGGAACGGGGAAGACCTGGAATATTTGCGCGTTGTATGTGCGGCTGCTGCTTGAAAAGAAGCTTGCCGCCGACGCCATTCTCGTCGTGACGTTCACGAAAGCGGCCACGGCCGAGTTGCACGAGCGCATCCGTTCGCGGCTTGTACAGATCGCGCATGCAATGGGAACCGGTGATTCGGCAGGGGACGCTTTCATTGAGCGCCTGTTCGAAACCACGCTTGAGCGCGTCGACCCTGAAGAGGCGCTCAAGCGTATTCAGATCGCGCTGCATACCTTCGATCAAGCCGCCATCCACACCATCCACGCGTTTTGCCAGCGCGCGTTGCAGGAGGCGCCGTTCGCTGCGGCCATGCCGTTCGCATTCGAACTGGAAGCCGACGACAGCGCGCTGCGTTTCGAAATGGCCGCGGACTTCTGGCGTGAGCGGGTCGAACCTGCAGCGGCGCACGATCCGTCGTTCGCCGCGTGGCTCGTGAGCCGGGGCGCGGGGCCAGCGTCGCTTGATGCGCAGCTTTCGCGGCGCTTGAAAAAGCCGCTGGCCGCGCTGCGCTGGGGAGAACTGGAGACAGGCGCGCGAGAAGATGCGCGGGCGTTGTTCAATACCGCGTGCGCGCTATGGCATGCGGAACGCGAGGCGATCGTGCAATTGCTGGTGGATGCCGAAGCGAAGCTCAGCAAGACCACGCACAAGCGTGCGCTGATCGATGCTGCGATTGCCGCATGGTCCGATTATTTCGCCGATAACGACTGTCACGCCGCACCGCCAAAGGAAGCGCTGAAACTGACGGCAAGCGCGCTGAAAAAAGGCACAAAGGTAAAGAACGAGCCGCCGTCGCATGCGTTCTTCGACCATGCGGAGACGCTCGCCGCGGCCGCTGCCGCCGCGGAAGCGGCGCAGCGCGCGGCGTGGCTTGGGATCGTGCGTGAATGGCTCGATTACGCGCCGCTCGAATTGGCGGCGCGAAAGCGCACGCGCCGCGTGGTGTCGTTCGACGATTTGCTGTCCAATCTGTATCAGGCGCTCGAGGCCAACCCGTGGCTCGCCGATGCCCTTCGTGCCCGCTACCCGGCTGCGTTGATCGACGAGTTCCAGGATACCGATCCGCTGCAGTTCGCCATTTTCAACACGATTTTTGCGCCGCAGGGTCCGCTATTTCTTGTCGGCGATCCGAAGCAGGCCATTTATAGTTTTCGCGCCGCGGATTTGCATACATATCTCAAGGCGCGCGAGGAGGCGACGGCGAGATACACACTTGCGGTCAACCAGCGTTCCACGGCGCCGATCATCGACGCCTGCAATCGCATTTTCAGCGCCAATCCGGCAGCGTTCATTCTTGATGGCTTGACCTATCAGCCAGTGCGCGCAGGGACGCGCGAGCGCGAGCCGTTGATCGACAACACCGCTTCAGCCGCTTATTCCGATACCGCCGATTTTTGCGTGTGGCTCTTGCCACAAGGCGACTCGGTGCTCTCCAAGACGAACGCAAATCGTCAGGCTGCCGAGGCGTGCGCGGCGGAAATCGTGCGCTTGTTGCGTGGTGCCCAGAATGGCGAAGTCATGATCGGCGAAAAGCCGTTGTCGCCGGGGCAGATCGCCGTGCTTGTGCAGACGCATCGGCAGGGAAGTCTCGTCAAGCGTGTCCTTGCAAACTGGGGCGTGGGCAGCGTTGAGTTGGCGCAGGCATCGGTGTTCGGCACGCTAGACGCCGAGCAGATTGAACGCGTGCTGGCGGCTATCGATACCCCGGGCGATCTTCGGCGTTTGCGCGCCGCGCTCGCAACCGACTGGCTCGGACTCGACGCAACCGCGTTGTGGAACATGGAGCATAGCGAGACTGTGGAAAATTCCGCCGACGCCATGAGCTGGGTCGAACGGTTCTCGCGTTATCGCATGCTGTGGCACGAGCGCGGCTTCGCCGTCATGTGGCGCACGCTCGCGCGCGAGTTGCGGATTGCGCAGCGTCTGGTCGTGGGTCCGGACGGCGAACGGCGGCTGACCAACGTCAATCATCTGGCCGAGTTGATCCAGGCTCGCGGCGCGGTACAACCGGGCATTGCGCCGACCTTGCGTTGGCTCGCCGCGCAGCGTGCCGAGCAGAGCGGTGGAGAGGACGCGCAATTGCGGCTGGAGTCGGACCGCAATCTCGTGCAGATCGTGACGGTGCATAAATCGAAGGGTCTTGAATACGCTGTAGTGTTCTGTCCATTCCTCAACGACGGCGCGTTGCGTGATCCGCCTTCGTCGGGACTTCCCGACGCTCGCGAGTATCACGACGAAGGCGCGGCAATCCTGCATTACGGCTACACGGATGAAGAAGGCGAACGTGCTTCGGGGCTCGCCACGCGCGAGCAGGCGGCCGAACGCGCACGGCTTGTGTACGTGGCGTTGACGCGTGCGGTGTACCGATGCTACGTGGTGGGCGGGGTGTATCTGATCGGCAAGTCGGCGAAGGAATCGCGGCGCAGCGTGCTCAACTGGCTGGTGGCGGGCGCGGGCAGGGAGTTCAGCGACTGGCTTTCCGACCCGCCCGAAGAGGCCGACGTGATCGGCGGCTGGCAAGCGCTTGCGACCGGGTCGATTTCGGTCGAGCCGTTGCCGGTTATCGATATTCGGGAGCCGTTGGTCGTGCGCCGCGATTCCGCCTTTGCGCCCGAGCCTCGAACAAGCCAGCGTGTGTTGCGCGATAGCTGGCGGACCGCAAGCTTCAGTTCCATGATCGCGGCCGGCGCGCGCGAGGAATCGAATCAGCCGCAATCCGCCGATGAACGCCCCGACCACGATGGCCGTATCGACAACATTGCTTCTTCCGAACCTCCGTTGCCCGAAACGCCAGTTCAGCTCGATCCCGACGATATCCTCGCGTTTCCGCGTGGACCATCGGCGGGCGAGTGCCTGCACCGGATGTATGAACTCGCGGATTTCACCGACCCTGAAAAGTGGCCGAAAGCAATCGAGGACGCGCTTCACGAACACCCGGTTCCGCTCTCCGTCTTCGACGCGCCGGACACCGATCTCCCCTTGATGATGTCGCGTCTGCTCGCGGACACGGTCTCGACCGAACTCGTGCCGGGCATGCGCCTCGACATGATTCCGTCGAAACGGCGCATGAACGAACTCGAGTTCCTGTTCCCGGCGCAATCGCTGGACTTCGCGGCGTTGCGCCGTGTGCTCGTGGCGCATGGTTTCCCCGATGTCGCACTTGAAGCCGCGACATTGCGCGGTTTTGTGAAGGGTTTTATCGATTTGATCGTGGAACACGAAGGGTGCTTCTGGATCGTCGACTGGAAGTCGAATCACCTGGGCCTGACACCGGCCGATTACGGCGCGGCGTCGCTTGCCGCTGCAATGGCTTCGCATGCGTACCATTTGCAGGCGCTGTTTTACGTCGTCGCGTTGCATCGTTATTTGCGCTTACGCTTGCGTGATTACGCGTTCGAGCGGCACATAGGCGGCTATTT
Organism: Caballeronia sordidicola; assembly: GCF_001544455.2. Lineage (GTDB taxonomy): Bacteria > Pseudomonadota > Gammaproteobacteria > Burkholderiales > Burkholderiaceae > Caballeronia > Caballeronia sordidicola. The sequence goes on along the minus strand of NZ_FCOC02000001.1, from coordinate 467,672 downwards.
GTATTTGTTTGTTCGCGGCGTGCGCCCACACTGGCGCGATGGCGGCGAACCCGCGGGAGTTCATGCCGGCAGGCCGTCCTTTGAACTGATCGAGGCGCTCGACCGCCTGATGCAGGGAGTCGCCGCATGAACGCGCCAGATCTGAATCTGATCCCCGACGAAAGCCTGGCGCTCGCCGATGGGTTTGCCCGCAGGATCGGCATGCTGTCAAAGCGCCTGCAGGCCGACGCGAACCATACCCGATGGGCGCAGCGTGCGGCGTTCGCGGTCAGCCGGGCGACGGCACAAGGCCACGTATGCATCGCGCTCGGCGCCTTGGCGCGGCGCTACGGCGAACAGCCCGGCGCTGTGCGTGCGGCCTTGCTTGCGAGCGGCGTTGTGTGTGATGGCAAGGAAGTCGCGGCAGACCTTCTGCCGCTTGTTATCGATTCCGGCGAGCGCATTTATCTCGCGCGTTATTTCGATTATGAACGCCGGCTCGCGCAGGCGTTGGTCGAACGGTCGCGAACCGATTTCGCCGCGGTCGCGCCGGAGGAACTGAAAGCGCGTATAGGGCGATATTTCGCGGCTTCGAAGAGTCCGGACAATGGCATCGACTGGCAACGCGTGGCGGCGCTGGTGGCGTTATCGGGGCGCCTGACCATCGTCAGCGGCGGCCCCGGGACCGGTAAGACAACCACGGTCGTTGGCGTGCTTGCCTGTCTGCTCGATCAGAACCCCGCCTTGCGTGTCGCACTTGCCGCGCCGACAGGGAAGGCGGCGCAGCGCATGCAGGAGGCGCTGGCCGAGCGCGCCGGCGGTCTGCCGCCAGAGATCGCCGCGCGCTTGCCCAACACGTCGTTCACATTGCAGCGGCTGCTCGGCACGCAGACGAACGGGCGCTTCCGTCATCACCGGGACAATCCGTTGCCGTTCGACGTAATCGTGATCGACGAGGCATCCATGATCGACGTCGCGCTGGCGGCGCATCTTCTGGAAGCGGTCGCGCCGGATGCGCGGCTCATCATGCTCGGAGACAAAGACCAGTTGGCGGCCGTGGAAGCGGGTGCGGTGTTCGCGGAATTGAGCGCGCGGCCGGTTTTCAGCGAGGCCGCCGCCGCGCGGATTGCCACAGCGCTGGGGGCGCCGGTGGAGCGGTTTATCGGCGAGTTGCCCGGTGCTGAAGAAGATCGGGCGCCATTCACGCCAGACCCCGAACCCGCATGGTTCGATGAACCAGGTTATTTGGTTCCCGAGGGCGATGCCTATGCTGAACTCAAGTGGCAACCGCCCGCGCCCACTGTCGTTATGGCGGAAATCCAAAGCCCGCTCACCGATTGTGCTGTCTGGCTGCAGCGCAACTACCGGTTCGGACTGGAGTCGGATATCGGCAGATTGTCGGTTGCCATTCGCGGCGGTTCGGTGGACGAAGCACTTGCCACGTTGACGGAAGCGGGCACTGCAACGCTTATCGAGGATTCTGGGCAGCATCTCGCCGACCGCACGCTCGCGCACTTGAACGCCGGATTCGAACCTTACGCCCGCGCGCTCGCCCAAGCGCTTGCAGCAGGTAGTGACGCGACGCCGCTATTCGATGCGCTCAACCGGTTTCGCGTGCTTGCAGCAACGCGCCACGGACCGCGTGGTGTCGATGAAATCAACGCTCGCGTGTCGGCGTGGGTGAGGGCCGCGGCATCGGTGACATTGGGGGCGGGCGCGCAATGGTTCGCGGGACGCCCGGTGATTGTCACGCGCAACGACTATGCGCTCGGTGTGTTCAATGGCGACATCGGCATTGCATTGCCAACGGCGAGTGGCGCCATGCAGGTCTGCTTCCGCATGGCCGACGGGACGCTGCGCGCCATCTCGCCCGCCGCCTTGCCGCCTCACGACACGGCCTTCGCGCTGACGGTCCACAAATCGCAAGGCTCGGAGTTCGATCACGCTGCGCTCGTGCTGCCGAGCACTTTTGGCCGGGTATTGTCGCGGGAACTGGTTTATACGGCGATCACGCGGGCGCGCAGCCGCGTGGACGTGATTGGATCGGCGGCCGTGTTTGCACAGGCCGTCCAGACGCCAACGCGGCGTGACTCGGGTCTGGCTGCGCGCATTGTGGAGGCAGCATCGTGAATCATGTGATCGGTCATGCGATCCAGCCGAACGAGGTCGAGTTGATCGCCGTGCGCTCGCAGGGCGCCGGCGGCCAGAACGTCAACAAAGTATCGAGCGCAATCCACTTGCGCTTCGACATCCGCGCGTCGTCGCTGCCGGAAGCCATCAAGATGCGCCTTCTCGCGTTGCGCGACAGCCGTATCACGCGCGACGGCGTGATCGTCATCAAGTCGCAGGAACACCGGACGCAGGACATGAATCGCGCCGCCGCGCTCGCGCGGCTCGACGAGATGGTCCAGCGCGTGAGTATTGTCCGGCGTACACGCGTCGCGACAAAACCGACGCGTGCATCGCAGGTGAGAAGGGTGGAGGGAAAAGTGCGCCGCGGCGCCGTCAAGGCGACGCGCGGCCGAGTGGTCGGGGAGTAAGACGCCAGAGAGCCTTCAATGCGGGATCATCCAAGTCAGCAGGTTTTGCTGCAGCCAGACGAGGACGCCGAGTAACACAGTCAGCAGGATCGAGTGCTTGAAGGTCTTCGCGAACACCACGCCTTCCTTGCCTTTGAGTTCGGTTGTGGCAACGCCCGTCGAGATGTTTTGCGGCGAGATCATTTTCCCCATCACGCCGCCGGACGAGTTGGTCGCCGCCATCAGGATCGGGTTGAGATTGAGCTGGCGCGCCGCGACCACCTGCAAGTTGCCGAATAGCGCATTGCCGGATGTATCGCTGCCGGACAGGAACACGGCGACCCAACCCAGGAACGCCGATACCAGCGGGAAAAACGCGCCTACCGACGCCACGCCCAGGCCAAGCGTGTAGTTCATGCCGGAGTAGTTCATCAGGTACGCGAGGCCTACGATCGTCGCCACGGTCAGGATGGCGATGCGGGTCTGAATCCATGTGTCGGCGATCGATGCCCCGAACTCACGCGCCGGCAGCCGCACGATCAACGCGGTGATGATCGCCGCGACCAGGATCGCCGTGCCTGTGGCGAGCGGCTGGAAATCCCAGATTGCGGCGTACGGCTGATTGTAAAGCGTGATGAAGACGGCTTTATCGAGTCCAGGCCAGGCGACCTTTACATCGCCGATCATGAAGATCTTGGCGACCGTCCACACGATCACGACCACCGACACCACAATCCACGGCACCCAGCCATGCCCACCGGAAAGTTTCCCGCGCGTCTGGGCGACGCGGTCCACGTTCACGGCGAAGCGCTCGTCCGGCGCGGGTTTCCAGACGCGCAAGAACGCAATGGTGAGGATGAGCGAGACAAGCGACGACAAAACGTCGGTGAGCGAATAACTGATGAAGTTCGACGTCACAAATTGCGTAAGCGCGAATGACCCGCCGGCTACCAGAAGCACGGGCCAGATCTTGAGCATGTTGCGAAAGCCCGCGTACACGCCAATCACATAGAACGGCAGCAGCAGCGCGAAGAATGGCAACTGGCGGCCAACCATCTTGGCCAAGGCGTCGGTCGGAAGATGGGTAACAGCGCCGAGCACGGTGATCGGCACGCCCAGCGCGCCGAATGCGACAGGCGCCGTGTTGAAGATAAGGGTGAAGGTCAGCGCTTCCAGCGTGGGAAAGCCGAGCAGGATCAACAATGAACTGGTGATCGCGATCGGCGTGCCGAACCCGGAAATGCCTTCCAGCAGCGCGCCAAAAGAAAAACCGATCACCACGAGCACGATGCGGCGGTCGTTCGGCAGGTTATCGATCATCCACGTGCGGAACGCTTCGAAGCGCCCGGAGCGCTGCGCGATGTTATAGAGCAGGATGGCCGCAAAGACGATCCACATCACGGGCCAGACGGCGAACACAGCGCCTGCCGCCACGGAGTCGATCGCCAGTCCCACTGGAAAATGCCATACGGCAATCGCCACGACGATTCCAACGATGAGTCCCGCGAGCGATGCCTGCCACGCGGGCCTGCGCGCCCATCCGAGTAACACGAGCACTACAACGATGGGCAACGCCGCCACAAGAAAAGACCAGCCGAGCGAACCGCCGACTGGCGTCAGAATCTGATGAAACATGAAAGTCTCCTGGTTTTTATTGTGAATAAGGCGCAGCGGTCCCGATTCTGGCGATCGGTATTGCGGTTTCAGACATCAGCGCCTCTGGACGCTTTAGGCAAATTGGCCTGAAGCAAGCGACCTTAAGCAAGCAACCTTAAGTAAGCGGTCGCCTAATGTGCATCGACTAAGAATAGAGCGATGTGGACAGAGGTCAAGGAATGAATACCCATGCCCTAATGCTTCAGCGACCGGCCGGTTCGCGTGCAGGGCTGGTCGGCGAGACGTCGTCCGCCGACGCATCGCGCAGTACCCAGACAGAAAGCACGCCGAGACAAGCTGCAAGCCAGAGCAGGATCAGCGCGAAGACAAGCATATGAGGATTTCCCTGGCAGAGCGCGCAACGCGGCGCTTTCGTGGGTGGCATAAGCCAAAAACGTGCCAGATCAAGCCGAATGACATACAAGGCGCTTTGGCGAGCGAAAGGCTTTCTGCAAACAAAACAGGCCGCGCTGCTGCAGCGGGGCCTGTGTGAAAGCCTTACATCGATTGCGTAAAGGGTACGTAATACGAAGGTGGGTAATGCAAGGGTGCTAATGCAGCACTTGAATTACCCGTTACTTAGTGATGGTAATGACCGTGCCCACCGCCGCCGCCCCACCATCCAAAGCCAATCGACACCGAGGGGCCACCATAACCATAGCCATACGGATAACCGTAATACGCTGGGTAGGGCGCATAGACCGGGTAACTCGGATAGTAGGCCGGCGCGTAGACCACGGGCGGGGGCGCAGCGACGGCATATGTGCCGGAGCTTGATTGAGCGTTGGCTTGCGTGTCGGCCTGAGCGTTGTCATATGCCTGCGCGGCCGCCGCATCGGAAGCGCCGTTGGGCGCAACGGGAATTTCTCGCTGCGTTTGTGCTGTGCTGACCAAGGGCGCGCCGGGATAAGCGGGGTATGCCGTCGGATAATAACCGTAAGGGACGTAATAACAGCCGCTCAGACTCAAAGCGCCAACAAGGGCAGCGGCTGCGAGCTTCGGGTTCATGATGCCACTCCTGGGTTGCGTCGAAACGCGATGTTCGGAAGAACAATGACTGGTATCAGGAGCCTAGCGCATCGAAGAAATGCGGGGAAGCATTCACGCAGATGCCAATATTTCGACGTGTTTCAATATCGTGAAGGGTTTGCGGGAAAGGGCGCACGGCCGCCTATAGGGAAGCAGGCCGCGCGGCGGATACGAAGAACCGTCTCCTCAGGCTTACTTGCCGACCTGATTGCCAATAATCCCACCAGCGGCGGCGCCGCCGACAGTCGAAAGCGCATTGCCGCCAATGGCCGCGCCCGCAACGCCGCCAACGCCGGCGCCGATGGCTGTATCGCGTTGACGGGTACTCATTTGATCGCAGGCAGACAGGCCGCCGAGAAGTGCGACAACGAGAGCAGCAGCGCCAATCTGTTTGATCTTGTCCATTTCAACTCTCCAAATCGATGATCCACGAAGATGTGACAGGGTGTTGCGGAAACGGCTCGCTCCGGTCTTGCGTCCACCCCGGACGACGAGACTGGTTTCTGCCGATTCTTTCAATCATTAAGCAGAAACAGTGCCTGATCGCCGTATTCCGCAGACATTAGCCAAATCGCGCGCGTGCCAATCTAAAACGGCCCGCCACACGCAACGTATGGCAGGCCGTTTCTTACGTAGCCCGGAGCAGGCTTGAGCGTCAGCGTTGAGGCACGCGTCTTTCTTACGTGCGCTGGTAAATCTCCGCGCCCTTCTTCACGAACTCGATCGCCTTGGTCTGCATGCCCTGCTTCAGCGCCTCGACATCCGATACCCCTTGTTTCGCCGCATATTCACGCACGTCCTGGGTGATCTTCATCGAGCAGAAATGCGGGCCGCACATCGAGCAGAAATGTGCGACCTTGGCGGAGTCCTTCGGCAGGGTTTCGTCGTGGAATTCGCGGGCCTTGTCCGGATCGAGGCCGAGATTGAACTGGTCGTCCCAGCGGAATTCGAAGCGCGCCTTGGACAGCGCGTTGTCCCGGACCTGCGCGCCCGGATGACCCTTCGCCAGGTCGGCGGCGTGCGCGGCGAGTTTGTACGTGATGATGCCGGTCTTTACGTCGTCCTTGTTCGGCAAGCCAAGGTGTTCCTTCGGCGTGACGTAGCACAGCATGGCGGTACCGAACCAGCCGATCATCGCAGCGCCAATGCCTGACGTGATGTGGTCGTATCCCGGCGCAATGTCCGTTGTGAGCGGTCCGAGCGTGTAGAACGGCGCTTCGTCGCACCATTCAAGTTGCAAATCCATGTTTTCCTTGATGAGTTGCATCGGCACGTGGCCCGGGCCTTCGATCATCACTTGCACATCGTGCTTCCACGCAATCTGGGTCAGTTCGCCGAGTGTCTTCAGTTCGCCGAGCTGGGCTTCGTCGTTGGCGTCGTAGATGGAACCCGGGCGCAGGCCGTCGCCAAGCGAGAAGGCCACGTCGTAAGCCTTCATGATTTCGCAAATGTCCTCGAAATGCTCGTACAGGAAGCTTTCCTTGTGGTGCGCGAGACACCATTTGGCCATGATCGAACCGCCGCGCGAGACAATGCCGGTCATGCGGTTCGCGGTCATCGGCACGTAGCGCAGCAGGACGCCCGCGTGAATGGTGAAGTAGTCCACGCCCTGTTCGGCCTGTTCGATCAGCGTGTCGCGGAAGATTTCCCACGTCAGGTCTTCGGCCTTCCCGTTGACCTTTTCGAGCGCCTGATAGATCGGCACGGTCCCGATCGGCACCGGGCTGTTGCGGATGATCCATTCCCGCGTCTCATGAATGTGCTTGCCCGTGGAGAGGTCCATCACCGTGTCGCCGCCCCAGCGGATCGACCACGTCATCTTGTCGACTTCCTCGCCAATGGACGACGTCACCGCCGAATTGCCGATATTCGCGTTGATCTTCACCAGGAAGTTGCGTCCGATGATCATCGGCTCGCTTTCCGGATGGTTGATGTTGTTCGGGATGATCGCGCGTCCGCGGGCAATCTCCTCGCGCACGAATTCAGCGGTGATCTCCTTCGGCGCACCTTCACCGAACGCCTTTGCGCCGAACGCCTGGCCGGGATGCTGGCGGCCCATCATCGCGGCGAGTTTTTCACCGTTCGGGCCGCTTTTCTTAAGCGACTCGAGATATTCGGCGCGGCGCTGGTTTTCGCGGATCGCGACGAACTCCATCTCCGGCGTGATGATGCCCTGGCGCGCGTAGTGCATCTGCGTGACGTTCTTGCCCGCAGCGGCGCGGCGCGGCGTGCGGTGCAAGCCCTTGAAACGCAGGTCGGCCGTGGCGGGATCGGCGGCGCGTTCACGGCCGAAATCGCTTGAGAGACCGCTCAGCGATTCGGTATCGCCGCGTTCTTCAATCCACGACTGACGCAGCGCCGGCAAGCCCGACCGGATGTCGATGTGCGCTTGCGGGTCGGAGTAGGGACCGGAGGTGTCGTAGACGTAGACCGGCGGGTTCTTCTCGCTGCCGAAGCTCTCGTTGGTGTCCGATTGCGTGATTTCGCGCATCGGCACGCGGATGTCCGGGCGCGAACCCGTCACATAGATCTTGCGCGAGTTGGGCAGCGGCGCGATGGCGGCGGCATCGACGACGGCGTCGGCGGACAGGAATTTCGGGTTGGCATTCATGCGGTTTCTCCTGTGTCGGCCGGAGTTGGCGCGTGCGCGCCTGACTCCGGTCCCATGCAGATGGTTGCGGGGACGGCTGTTCCCAGCCGCCGGCGTGAATGCATACAGATGCACGACGCACGAAAAACGGCTGGATCAAACGCTAGCTACGGGAGACCGAAGAAAAAGCAGAGAGAGGAGGCGGCGGATTCGGCGAGGATGCGCGAGAAGAAGAGAAAAGACCCCGGCGCGGCAAAATCCGAACGCTTCCCTGCGCTGGCATTATCCAGATCAGGTTCAAAGGGTATTTCTCACCCGCGACACACGGACAATCCAGACAGACGGATTGCGATGTGCAGCGCAGGACCCCCGCGTTAGCAGCCGCAACAATACACCTCGGCGTAGCGAGTTGGCAACCATCTGTAACGTTCTCGCGTGTGCGTACTGCGCTTACTGCATAATAGCGTCCACCGCGTGGCGGCCACGGTGTTTTCCCGGATGCGCATGGATTTTTTTCGTGCTGTCCGGCCCGGGCCCATTGATCGCGGCGGTTCGCGCCGGTTTTCAAGCTGGTATCGAGCTTCGGCATGGTGATGCCCGACCCTTTTCTGCTGCTTCCGACATGTTGTTCTGCCTTGCCCGTTTTGCCGCGATGTCCAGGCGGCATGCGTGCCGTTCATCGGTTCACCGGTTGCCGGCCGGGCCGGTTCCGGCTGTCCTGAACGCTGTCCCGGGCGTTTTCTCGCGCTTGGCCGCCTGGCCAGCCAATTTTGCTGTTGGTACGGAGTAACGGATGTCTACGTCGTTGCCGCCGCCGCAGTCGTCCTCGTCGTCCCCGCAATACATTCCGCCCACGCCGCAGGCTTCGGCGGAGGTGTTGCCGTTCCCGCAGCCAGCGACTGACGCACAAACGCCGGACGCCATACAGACGAATGCGTTCCCGCCCGGCGCAACGCAGCCGCAAGCAGGAATCGACGTCCGCCCGCGCCGGCCATTCAATCTTCCTGGCTATTTCCCTTTCCGCCTGCCGGCAACGCGCGGCGGCAGGATCGCGCTTGCACTGTGCGTGGTTTATCTGGTGTGGGGCTCGACCTATATGGCCGTGCACTTGTCGCTGGAGGCCTTTCCGCCGCTGATGCTTTCCGGCTTGCGCAACCTGTTCGCCGGAATCGGCTTGTTTATCTTCGCCGCGCGGCGCAATCCGGTCTGGCCAAAGGCTGCGGAAGTCCGCAATGCGGCGCTGGTCGGCACGCTGCTCGTGGGGTTATCCAGCGGGATGCTCGCGTTCGGCATGCGGACCGTCGAAACCGGAACAGCCGCTGTCATGGTCGCGACCGTGCCGCTGTTCGCCACGGTGATCGCCGCGATTGCCGGGCGCAAGGTGGCGAAGGGCGAATGGGTCGCGGTCGGGCTCGGGCTGGTCGGTATTGCGTTGCTGAATCACGGCGATCCGTCGTCCGGTTCCACCGCCGGCAGTCTCGCGATTCTATGCGGCGCGATCTTCTGGGCCGGCGGCTCTCATCTTGCGAGCCGGCTCAAGCTGCCTTCGGACCTGCTGGTGTCGACGGCTCTTCAAATCGGGCTCGGCGGCCTGATGGCGACAATCGTTGCATGGGTGTCGGGCGAGCGCATCGTGAGCATGGCGTTCACGCCGTTCCTGTCGTATCTCTACCTGATGCTGGTCGGTTCAATGGCCGCCTACGTGGCCTATGCGTACCTGATTCGCCACACGAGCCCGATTATCGCGAGCAGTTGCATGTACGTGAATCCGGTCGTGGCCGTGGTGATCGGCGCGCTGTTCCTGGGCGAGGTAATCACGAAATGGACGGTGATGGCGACGCTGATCATCCTTGCTAGCGTGGGTTTGTCGTTCTGGTTCGATTACAAGAGGCGCGGGCTGGTTTGACACATGGATGCATGAAAAAGAGCCTCCCAAGGGAGGCTCTTTTTCATGCATCCGGACGCGTTTCAATTACTCGGGGTTGTGCTTGTCGGCCGAATTCGTGATTGCATTGCCGGCCTTCGAGATGTCCTGGCCAGCGCCAGCAGTCGTATTGCAGCCTGCAAGCGCGGCGGTTCCTGCGATCAGCAACAAAGCGATGAGTCGAGTCATGAGCAATTCCCCTTGAGTATGCTGCGATTGATATGGGCATTGCGGCGTATGCCGCACATGCCCGAAGTTCGAATCCCCGCCACGCCGCGCTGATGAAAAAGCGCGTTCCAGCGAAATACATCGTGGCTTTTGGTTACGACCGATCACGAAACGTCTTCGCCTGAATCAATTATTGGCTGGACAGTTTCCATCGACCGCACCGGTCTGAAGAATCTTAAAAAATTGCCAGTCGCGAGGCTGTAGGCGCGAATGTTTTAATTGTGTAGGAGCGCTCTGCAACCGATGTCGGCGCACTCCTACGCGAACGATTACTGCGCAAAGTTGCGCACGCGGGGCATGGTCACGCGGATGTCCGTGCCGTGCGGCTCACGCCGCTCTATCTCGATGCGCCCGCCGCGTGCGCTGACCCGCTGCCGCATGCCCAGAAGCCCATGCGTATGCGTGCGCAGCAAATCCTGCGGGCGAATACCGACGCCGTCGTCCGCAACATGCATGGACACACGCTCCTCATCCAGCGCCAGCGCGATGGAAACACGCGATGCGCGTGCGTACTTCGCTGCATTCGTCAGCGACTCCTGCGCGACGCGAAACAACGCGATTTCCACTTCTTCGCCGAGCTTGATGTCGTCCTCGGGCAGGGCGAGTTCCAGCGTCCAGCCGGTGCGCTGCGCAGTTTCGTCGGCAAGGGTGCGCAGCGCCGTGACGAGGCCGAAGTTGGCGAGCACGGTAGGCCGCATGTCTTCGATGATCCGCCGCTTCAACGCAATACCCTGATCCAGATTGGCCAGCGCGCGGCCGAGCTTTTCGGCCACCGCGGGTTCTATCGCGGGCTTCACGTTCCTCAGCTTGTTGTTGACCCAGGCTACGTCCATCTTGCTGGCGGTGAGTATGGAGCCCAGTTCGTCGTGGAGTTCACGGGCGAGTTCCGTCTTCTCGTTTTCACTCACCGATTGCAAATGCCAGGCGAGCGCTTCGAGTTGCCGCGTACGCTCGAACACGAGTTGATCCAGTTCTTCCTGTTGCGTAATCAGCTTTTGCTGCACGCGATCCTGCTTGTCGAGTTGAATGCCAAGGTTGCGAAACAGCAGCAGGAACAACACGATGTTCAGCGCGCACAACGCGCCCACGCAGAAGGTGGAGATACGCTGGTCGGCGCGGCTTGCCTCGAGTGCGGCTTGCGCCCGGCGCTCTTCGTTAAGACGCAACAGGGCAAGGCTGGGCGCGAGCGTGTCCGGATTTGCGGCGGCCTGCGCGGTCGGTCCAGCATTGATGCGGGTATCGAGGATCGTGCTGAGTTGCTGGAAACTGGCGAGCGCGGTGTCGTCGGCCTTGCGGCGGTAATAGGCGTCAAGCGACGTCACCGCGCTGCGAATGCGGCTTGCCGCAGCCTTGTAATCTGCAATAGCCGCCGCGTCCGGCGCCGAAGCGAGCGCCCGTCCGTCGGCGCTGAGCGACGCAATATCGCCATTCAGCGCCGTCAGCAGCGTGGTCGCGCCCTTGGCTTCGAGCGCGGTCTCGTATTCCGCCGCAATGCGCATGCGTCCCGACTCGAGGATCACGAGTCCGCCGACCGTAATCACAATGGCCACGGTCATTGCGACGGCCCAGCTCCAGCGGCGCATCCAGCCGTTGATCCGCAGGTTGAGCCGGGCGGCGTGGCGCGCGACGTTCCGGGGCGGACTCGCTGCGCTGCGATCATGCAAGGAGGAAGTCATAGGGATCGTCGTGTTTTCATGCAGCCAGTGTAGCTTTTCAATCCGATGCAAGGCCTTCGAATCGATACCGATCAATACGAAACGCAGCAATCCAAGACGTTTGAAAGCAATTGTCGGCGCTGTCCTACAACAAAAACGGCCAGCGTCCAGATGGAAGTCAGCGGAGCCGCCGCTACCATCCGGTTAGTAATCAACTCTTTGGGGTAGCGATCATGTTGAAGTGGGCACTGTTTTTCGCCATTATCGCCGTCGTTGCGGGTTTGCTCGGCTTCACCGGCGTTGCAGCGGGCGCGGCCAGCATTGCGAAGTTCCTGTTCGTGCTGTTCCTGATCCTGTGCGTTGTGTTCCTCGTGCTCGGCTTTGTGGTGACAAAGAAAATAGTCGATTAGCGACGCGCGTTCCTTTGGTTTTGCCCGCTGATTTTTTTATGCGGTTTGTGGGTTGGATGGAACGCTCAATTGAAGCGTTCCGTTCGCGCCCTGTCAGGCAAAGCAGTCCGAAGCCTGAAAATTCGTCCAGACGGAGAGGCCACCATGCTTCATTACGCCGTCATTTTTTTCATCATTGCGATTATTGCCGCAGTGTTCGGATTTACAGGAATTGCCGCTGGCGCGGCTGAAATCGCGAAAATCCTGTTCTACATTTTCCTGGTGGTGTTTGTCGTGACCTTGTTGCTTGGCGTGTTCCGAACGTGATGACCGGTCACGTTCGATGAAGACCAGGCACGCCGTATGCGGACGAGGAAAAGAGCGCCGCATACGATCTGCCCCGGCCATCTGCAAGCCCCGATATCTGTTCGGTATCCGTCAGTCGCTGAACGCAAAACCCTCAATCTGGAGTACATCAATGTCGAAATCGTCTGCTGTCAAAGCCGCACCGGTCCAGTCGAATCAAGCGGGTCAGAAGTCCGATCCGTTCGTGCTGGACGTGGAAAAGATTCGAGCCGACGCCCGTCAGCACATGGACGATGGTCCGATCACCTCGACCTACGGCGCCGACAAGGAAGTCGTGCTCAAGCTGCTGAACGACGCGCTTGCCACTGAAATTGTGTGCACGTTGCGCTACAAGCGCCATTACTTCATGGCAAAGGGCATCCATTCGGAAGCTGTCGCCACCGAATTCGCGGAACACGCGACCGAAGAGCAGGAACACGCCGATACGCTCGCTGAACGCATCGTCCAGTTGGGCGGCGAGCCGAATTTCGCGCCGGAAAGCCTGGCTTCGCGTTCGCATTCCGAATACAAGGAAGGCGGCAATCTTATCGATATGATCCGCGAGAATCTGATCGCCGAACGCATCGCCATTGATACGTATCGGGAAATTGTCCGATATCTGGGCGAGAAGGACGTCACCACACGCCGGATCTTCGAAGAAATTCTCGCAGTCGAAGAAGAGCACGCTGACGACATGGCCGATCTGCTCGACGGCCTTGACGGCTGATATTGAATTTCGATTGCAGGCGGCCGGAAGCAATGACCGGAAGTAATACATGACGCGCGGCGGGATGATTCCCGCCGCGCGTCGTCAGTACAATGAGTCGTTATTAATCGATACCAAGGGGCCGCGGGCAGCGCAGATGATTCGAGTGTTGATAGCGGACGATCACGCCATTGTGCGAAGCGGGTTCCGGCAGTTCGTCGCCGATGAACCCGATATGGAAGTGGCCGGCGAGGCGTCCACCGGGGACGAGACCATTGCGCTCGTGCGCGAAAGCGCATTCGACGTGGTGCTGCTCGATATTGCAATGCCGGATAAGAATGGCATCGACACGTTGCGCGTAATCAAGCAGATTCGTCCGGAGCAGGGCGTGCTGATGCTCTCCGGGTACCCGGAAAGCCAGTACGCGATCAATCTGCTGCGCGCCGGCGCGAACGGTTATCTGAACAAGGACGCGGCGCCCGACGAAATCGTGCGCGCCATTCGCACGGTTGCGCGCGGGCATAGATATCTGTCGGAATTCATCGCCGATGCGCTCGCGGACAAGCTGGAAAAACCTGCTGCCGAGCGTCCGCACGAAACATTGTCGGAGCGCGAATTCCAGATTTTCTGCAAGCTCGCCGGTGGACAACTGCCGACAGAAATAGCGGACGAGCTGCATTTATCGGTTAAGACGATCAGCACGTATCGCGCGCGGGTGCTCGAAAAAATGCGTCTTGCGAACAATGCCGATCTGACGTATTACGCCATCAAGAACGGGTTGATCGAGTAGGAGGATGCCCGCCGTGGGCCAACAAACAATCGCCGACGAAACCGGCCTCGCGCAGAAGCGGCCGCTGAGCGTCTTGCTGATAGAGGATTCGCCGCTGATCCGGCGTAGCCTCGTGGAGGCTATTGATGCGTCGGGCGAGCTGAAGGTGAGCGCCTGGGCCGATACGCCCGAGGGCGCGATTGCGTTGCTGGCATCGGCGAGATTCGACGCGGTGATCGTCGACCTGCAATTGAAAAGCGGCTCTGGCATAGAAGTGCTGTCCTACTTGCAACGTACCGGTATCACCGATTCAACTTTCGCCGCCGTGTTGACCAACCATGCGTTGCCAGCTTATCGCGAGCGCTGTTTGCAATATGGCGTGCGCCATTTCTTCGATAAATCCCTCGAATTCGATCGCGTTCTCGACGCGCTGCATCTTTACGCGCGCGCCCGGGCCTGAACGCGTCTGCGCGCCATCATTGCGCGTCGGCCTGATCGGGTTGCAACGGATATTTCTGCGCGAGACTGGCGGGTGTCAGCCATTGAAACGTGCGTAGTTGGTCACCGGCAAAAGTGCACTCGACAGCGGCCGGTACGGCGGACTTCGTGGTTTTGATCGGGGTCGCGGCCGCCGGCGCAACTTTCATTGTGTATGTGCCTTCCACCACTACACGTGTGCCGCGATAGGACACGCGCGGGATTTCGTAGGTCAGCTTCGGGCTGGAGGCAGGATAGGTCTCGACCATCTTCGCCTTGCATAGCTGGGCGTTCTGGTAGGCCGCGGTGCAGCCGGCGGTTCCGGCGAGAAGGGCCGCGGCGACGACGGTATAGAAGCTTCGATATTTCATGTGGGCTCGCGCCAATAGAGAAGCTTGATGAAACGTGCAGTCTACTTCAGCCGGCGGGCATTGGCAGATTGACCGGAGCACAGCGCGCGGACTCGGGCGCCCGCCCGTCCCTGCCCGTTATTTCGAAGAAGTTTCGGGTGGCTGGTAGCGGGGACCGGACTTGAACCGGCAAGCCGTTAGGCGGCGGATTTTAAGTCCGCTATGTTTACCAATTTCATCACCCCGCCAAGCGGACGGCATTCTACCATCGGACGGCGCGGGGGCCAATCCGGAGCATTGCCGAACGCTTGCGGCGTGTCCGTTTCACGTGCTTTACCGCTTGCGCTCATTAAATCGAAGAAACCCGTTCAAGGGTTGACCCGCCCCCGCTTCAAGAAAGAAACAGAAATATATTCGCAACCGGATGCATCCATTCAATTGCAGCTTCGCGTATCTAGCTACGTGAAGATCAGCCGTCCTGATGGCATTGAGGTTCCTCGCTCCGGCCTGTCTTCATTACCTCGTCCTCATGTTTCATGCATCACGGCACCTTGTTCCAGGGCGCAGCCGCTGCTTTCGCTCGGCTGTGGACGACGCGGTGCCGTTCGGTCAATTACTCAAAGTGCAGGTAAGGAGATAGTCATGGCAGAAGAAATTGCGATCCTCGATATCCTCGAACGCCGAGCCAGCAAACTGGCCAAACGCAGGCAGTTTTTCAGAAGCGCGGGCGGGCTGGGATTGGGGCTCGTCGGCGGCACGATACTTGGCGCGTGCGGCGGGAGTTCCGGCGATAACGCCAATGCCCAGACAGGTCCGAGCGATGCCGATATTCTCAACTTCGCGCTCAACCTCGAATACCTCGAAGCCAGCTTCTACGCCTATGCAGTGACGGGCGCGGGTTTGCCGGCCAGCTTGATGAGCGGCGCGGGCACGCCCGGCACGGTGATCCCGGGGCAAAAGGTGGATTTCACCGGCGACCCGCTGGTCGGCGCCTACGCTGCCGAAATCGCCCGCGATGAACTCGAACACGTCACCTTCCTGCGTACGGCGCTGGGCGCCTCTGCCGTGGCAATGCCGGCGCTCGACGTCGGCGGCACCAGCGCGACGGGCGCGTTTTCGCTGGCGGCGCAGGCAGCAGGCGTGATCGGCCCGGGTCAGGTGTTCAATCCGTACTCGAGCCCGACGAACTTCCTGATCGGCGCATTCATCTTCGAAGACGTGGGTGTGACGGCTTATAAAGGCGCATCGCCGCTGATCACGAACAAGACGTATCTGGAAGCGGCCGCCGGCATTCTCGCGGCCGAGGCATACCACGCGGGCCTTGTGCGCACCGTGCTGTTCTCGCGTGGCATGACGACGCCTTCCATCTATACGACCGTGCAGCAGATTTCCGACGCCCGCGATTCCCTCGATGCCTCCACGGACGTGGATCAAGGCATCACCGGCGCGACGGCGGGAAGCTCGAACATCGTGCCGCTCGATGCGAACGGTCTCGCGTTCAGCCGCAGTTATGACGATGTCCTTAACATCGTGTATTTGAACAAGGGCGCGGTGACGCAGGGCGGGTTCTTCCCGGCGGGCGTCAACGGCACGCTGCACATGAGCAGCGCGTTCGCCTGAGCGTTGAGTTGTGGGGTGGGGTGTGCTTAGGTGAAGTGAGCGGCGCCGGTTCTCGCATGTGGGGTCATGCGGAACCCGGCGCTTCTTCGCGATGAACATCGGATTTCAGGAGGCGATCATGAAAAACGTTTCTATTGGCGCATGGCGCGAGCGTACGCGGCTCGGACTCGGCTTGTCGATCATCGCGGCGGGTGCGGGCCTGCAACTGCTTCAGTGGCTTCATACCGCGATGCCCGGGTAAAACCCGTGCGGTCATCGCACGCTTTACCTCGTTCACGTTAAATCGACAATGCCGGCACGCTCGCGCATAATTTGCAGCGCGCGTGCAGCGCCACGCTGCGCGTTCAGGTCGGTTCAGTCATGTAACGAGCGAGGATGCAGATGGGTACGAACCGGATCGAAGCATTCAGCGACGGCGTGATCGCCATCATCATCACGATCATGGTGCTGGAACTCAAGGTGCCGCATGGCGCCGATCTCGCCGCACTCGGCACGCTGATTCCCGTTTTTTGCGCTTATGTGCTGAGCTTCGTGTATGTCGGGATCTACTGGAACAATCATCATCACCTGATGCACGCGGCCAAGCGGGTCAATGGCGGCGTCCTGTGGGCGAACCTGCACGTATTGTTCTGGCTGTCCCTGCTTCCGTTCACCACCAACTGGATGGGCGAGAATCACCTCGCGTCCTGGCCCACCGCGCTATACGGTTTCGATCTCTTCATGACGGCGGTCGCGTGGTTCATCCTCACGCGTGCACTGATCGGCTTGCATGGCGCGAACTCCATGCTCGAGCGCGCAATCGGATCCGACATCAAGGGCAAGCTCTCGGTAGTCCTTTATCTCGTTGCAATCGCGGCGTCCTTTTGGGAGCCATGGATCGCGGCAGCCTTGTACGCGATCGTGGCTATCGTCTGGCTCGTGCCCGATCGCCGGGTGGAAAAAGTGCTGATGACCGAGGAGCCATGAGAGCCGCTGAGACCGGCATGATCGGTGCTACGCTTCGGGAGTGAAGTCCTGTGAGCGAAGCCCATGTCATCTACCGTTCGTGCCATTCGCATCGGCGTCATCTCCGATACTCACAACCTCGTGCGCCCCGAAGCGCTTCACGCGCTGCGGGGCTGCGAGCACATCATTCACGCGGGCGACATCTGCAGTCCCGCCGTGCTCGATACGCTCAACAAACTCGCGCCCGTCACTGCCGTTCGCGGCAACAATGACTCAGGCGCGCGTATCGATGAACTCCCGGAAGCCGTGACCCTGCGCTTGGGCGAGACGGCGATTCATGTCGTGCACGATATCGCCGATGTCCCCAGGCGGCTCGACGGCATCGATGTTGTTATCACCGGTCATTCGCACAAGCCGCTGGTCGAGCGCCGTGGCGCGACGCTTTTCGTCAATCCGGGAAGCGCCGGTCCGCGCCGCTTCAAATTGCCGATAACGCTCGGGATCATGGTGTTAGAAGGCGGCGCGGTGGGCGTCGAGATCGTGACGCTGGTGGAGTGACACCTGCGCCGCTGGATTTCTCTTACGCGTGCGCGGTCGCGTCCGTCAAGCGCTCGTCCATCTCGGCGGCTTGCCGCACCCCACGTAACACGGCGTGCGCCTCCGAGCGCGAGCCAACCGACGGCGGCGAACCCTTCAACGGCTTTCTTGCGGTTTCATGCAGCGCGAGGACCGAAACAACGCCGATCACCGACGCGCCCATCAGATAGTACGCGGGCATCATCAGGTTTCCGGTCGATGAAACCAGCCACGCCGTCACGAGCGGCGTCGTGCCGCCGAAAAGCGACACCGAGACATTGAAGCCGATTGCGAGCGCGCCATAGCGGATCTTCGTCGGGAACAGCGCGGGCAGTGCCGAGGGCATCGCGCCGGTAAAGCACGACAGCAGTACGCCCAGAATCAGCATGCCGCTGAAGATCGGCAGCACGTCGCCCATGCGGATCAGCGTGAGCGCCGGCATCGAAAGCAGCAGGAGTCCGACGCATCCGAACAGCATCACGGGCTTGCGGCCAATCTTGTCTGACAGATGGCCGGCGAACAGCGTCATCGGCATCATCAGCACCATCACGATGAGCACAATGAACAGGCCGTGCGTTTCGTTGAATTTGAGCGTGGCCGACAGATAGCTCGGCAGATAAGACAGCGCCATGTAATCCGTGACGTTGAAGATCAGCACGAGCCCGACGCATTGCAGCATCGGCTTCCAGTTTTGCAGCAGCATGTCGCGGAACTGGTCTTTCGGCGTGCTGTGCGCCTCGGTTTCGCGCTTGTCGGCTTCGCGTTGAAACGCTGGCGTTTCCTCAAGCTTCAGCCGGATATACAAGCCGATCAAACCGAGCGGCCCGGCGATCAAAAACGGAATGCGCCAGCCCCACGAAAGCAGCGATTGCTCGGACATGGTCGCGGTCAGTATCGCCACGCAACCGGCGCCCAGCACATAACCCACAAGCGTGCCGAATTCCAGGAAACTGCCGAGGAAGCCACGCCGTTTGTCCGGCGCGAATTCCGCGATGAAGGTCGCCGCGCCGCCATATTCGCCGCCGGTCGAGAAGCCTTGCAGCAGTCGCGCGACGAGCAACAGGATGGGCGCAAAGATGCCGATGCTGCCATAAGCCGGAATCAGGCCGATGCAGAACGTGCCAACGGCCATCATGATCATGGTCATGGCGAGTACGCGCTTGCGGCCGATGCGGTCTCCAAGCGGCCCGAATACCATGCCGCCAAGTGGGCGCACGAGAAACGCGGCGGCAAACGTGCCAAAGGTGGCGATCAGTTGCGCACCCGGATTGCTCGACGGAAAGAACACCTTGCCGAGCGTCACCGCAATGTAGCTGTACACGCCGAAATCGAACCATTCCATAGCATTGCCGATCGCCATGGCGCCGACAGCGCGCTTGAGAAGCGCCTTGTCGACGATGGTGATATCGGCGAGCGCCAGGTCTTTTTCGGTTTGAGGTTGTCGCCAGAGGCCGTCGTTCGGTGTTGCCATGAAGAAAAGCTCCAGGTGTATCGCTGACCCGCCCCGCGGACGGTCAGCCTGTGCGCTTGAGCGCACGTTGCCGGGAAAGTGCAGTTTCGCGACGAGGCGAGGGGCAGTGCCTTGGATTTCGCCAACGGATTGAGGCGCTGTGCATGCGCCGACAATGCTCTTGAGCCAAGCTCATGACCCGCAACGATGGTCGCGAAATGACACTTCGTGGTACCGCTTGAATTGAAGGCTGGACACAACGAAACCCGTTCAGGCGCCGCATTTTTTGCGGCGGTACGGCGGTTTGCTGTATCGCGGATTGAGAAGGCCTGGGAACAACGTCCACGGACAGATCAGGACCCGTGGAAGCCTCCACAATCACTTGCCGGTATCTCTTGAATGACGCTTGGGGCAAAGGCTTCAGCGCTTCGCTTTGGGCTCGGTCTTGAGAAATTGACTTTGAATTGCAGTTGGAAAGAAGGAGATGTTAGCACGATGCAAGAAGATGCGCAAATGGCCACGCGGCGGGACCTTTTTCGAGACAGCGTTCCGGGCGTCCTGAAATGGAAAAGCCGGTCTCGGGAGACCGGCTTTCATCACGCACTTTCCGCCTCGGGCAAGGCGGCCGTGGACTAGCTTTGCGCAGGCGGAACGTAGCCTTGAGCGGTATCGGCGCCTTCACCGAAGAAGTACTTTTCCGTCTGCTTCAACAAATACTGGCGCGCGCGCGGATCGGCCATGTTCAGGCGGTTCTCGTTGATCAGCATGGTTTGCTGCTTGAGCCAGCCTTGCCACGCTTCCTTCGATATCGTTTCGTAGATCCGCTTGCCGAGTTCTCCCGGCAGCGGCGGAAAGTCGAGTCCTTCGGCTTCCTTGCCGAGCTTCGCACATTGAATCATTCGAGCCATCTGTCATTCTCCTGTAGCGGGTTATCTGGACGCTTCGTTTCGCGGCGCGTGACTTGCGCTGGCAGCCGGTGCAAAGCGTCTCTGATTAAAGTTGTTAGAGCTGTTTCATCAATACGAGCGATTTGCGTTGCCAGTTGTAGAGGCGGCGCCGGTCTTCCGGCAAATCGTCGACGGTCACCTTCACAAACCCGCGCTTGAGAAACCAGTGTTCGGTACGCGTCGTCAGCACGAAAATATGCGTGAGACCGCGCGCCCGCGCGCGTTGTTCGACGCGCTTGAGCAGCCGCTCGCCGTCGCCCGCGCCTTGCGCTTCGGGCGAAACGGTGAGGCAGGCCATTTCGCCAATGCGTTCCTGCGTGTACGGATACAGCGCCACGCAGCCGAACAGCACGCCGTCGTGCTCGATCACCGAGAAATGATCGATGTCGCGCTCGATCTGGTGCCGGCCGCGCCGCACGAGCGTGCCGTCCATTTCCAGCGGCTCGATGAGCGTCAAAATCCCGCCGACATCATCTGGCGTGGCTTCGCGCAGGCTTTCCAGATTCTCGTACGAGATCATCGTGCCAACGCCGTCGTGCAGGAACAGTTCCAGCAGAATGCTGCCGTCGAGCGCGTAGGGAATGATATGCGCCCGCGCCACGCCGCCGCGGCACGCGCGAATGGTGTGCTTCAGGTAGAACGCGGCGTCGCCCTGCAATTCACCGCTTTCGTGCAGGCGGTAGGCGTCATCAAGCGACATTTCCCGCACGAGCTCGTTGTTTTCATCGACCAGACCCGGGGTTTCGGTCAGGAAAATGATCTTGTCGGCCCGCAGTGCGATGGCTGCAGCCGAAGCGACATCTTCCATCGATAAATTGAATGCCTCGCCCGTGGGAGAAAAGCCGAGCGGCGAGAGCAGGACGAGCTTGCTGCTGGTGAGCGAATGGCGGATGGAATCGCCGTCGATCTTGCGGACCACGCCTGTATGCTGGAAATCGACGCCATCCAGAATGCCGACCGGCCGCGCTGTCACGAAATTGCCCGATACCACGCTGATGTGCGCATGCGCCATGGGCGTATTGGGCAAACCCTGGCTGATCGCCGCTTCGATGTCGAGGCGCACTTCGCCAGCCGCTTCTTTCGCGGATTCGAGCGCGCGGGCATCGGTGATTCGCAGGCCGTGCGAAAACTCCGACTCCACGCCGTGCAGGTTCAATTGTTCTTCGACCTGCGGTCGCGAGCCGTGCACGAGCACGACGTGAATACCCATGGCGTGCAACAGTCCGACGTCCTGAACCAGGGCGTTCAGCCTGCCTTCCTGCACCAGCTCGCCGCCGAACGCGACCACGAAGGTCTTGTTCCGGAACGCGTGGATATAAGGGGCGACGGAACGCATCCAGTCGACAAACTGGGCGTGTTGATCAGGCGCTTCTTGCTCGGCGGAAACCGGCGGCTGCGCGGCGGGGAGGTCGGTCTGAGTATTCATGCCGGGATTATAATGCTGCGCTATGCCGAATGTTTCTAAACGTCCCGCCGATGCGGACAAGCTTGACCCCCAGGAGCAGTTGAAAAAGCTGCGTGAAGCCCTGCTGCGCGATGCCGCGGCACGCGAAGGCGATGGGGAAAACGACGCGGAAGATTCTGGCGGTAACGCCCAGAACCGCAAGAAGGAAGCGGCCGCGCGGCGGTTTGCGGGGGCATCGGGGACGCCGGTTGGGGGCGGGAAGCCGGGTCCGGGCGCGTCTCAGGCGGCATCGAAAAAAAATGTTGCGACAGATGTGAAAGGATCGGGAAATTCGCCGGCCGTTTCAACCCGTCAGCCGAAGGAATCGTCGCCTTCCGCCCAGAAAAATGAAGTGCGCGGCGGGTTGTCGGTGTTGTCGTCTTTGGCGGAGCTGGCTGGATTGACCGGCAAGGCGACATCGCCTGATTCCTCGGCGGCTAATGCGCGGGGGATCGCGGGAAAAGCGACCGAACGGCCAGCCGCAAAAAAGGCAATTGCACCGCCTTCGACTCCACCGGCCGCGCGGCACGCTCCCAGCGCAATCGATTCCATGCCGCCTCGCCGCGAACATGCGCTTGCGGGCGAACCGGCATCCGGCAAACAGATGCCGCCCTCTCGCGCACGTGAAGTTGCCGAGCGAAAAGAATCAAAGGTTTTGCCCGCAACCGAGAAGAAGCCGGGCGCTTCCAGGCTTCCTTTTGCGGAGCGCACGCGCGAGATTAGCGACATTAAAGCAGCGCCGCCCAGGCGCGACGCAAAGCCGGATCGCAATCGCAGCGGCAATCGCCATCATGCCGGGCAGCAACAGGGTGCAGAGGCCGTTGCAATTCGCAATCCTCGGTCCGGGTCGGATGAGATTTCTTCCGTGGGGGATCAAGGCAGGCCTGCAAGTGCCGTGGGTGAGACCGAACGCGACGTTCCACCCGTGCGCAGCCAGCCGAAGGACATCGCTCCCAACCGTGCAAAAACAGGGGCCGACCATCCGCGTCCGTCTGATAACGGTCCCCGGCGCACGCGTCCCGAACCTGTTTCCGCACGTCCTGACGCGCGCCCGCACAACCGTGACAACCCGCGCCCGGTCCGAGTGATCGCGCCGAATCCGATTCCACCGATTCATTTTCCTGAAGCGCTCCCCGTTTCGGCCCGACGCGATGAAATTGCCGCCGCGATCCAGGCAAACCAGGTCGTGATCGTCAGCGGTGAAACAGGATCGGGCAAGACCACTCAATTGCCGAAAATCTGTCTCGCGCTCGGCCGTGGCCTCGGCGCGGGCGGAACGGGCCTGATCGGACATACGCAGCCTCGACGGATCGCGGCATCGGCGACGGGACGGCGGATCGCGGAAGAACTCGGCACGCCATTTGGCGAGGTTGTCGGCTACAAGGTCCGATTTACGGACAACCTGTCGCCCGGCGCCTCCGTGAAACTGATGACGGACGGCATCTTGCTGGCGGAAACGCAGACCGACCCGCTGCTCGCCGCATACGACACCATCATCATCGACGAAGCGCACGAGCGCAGCTTGAACATCGATTTCCTGCTTGGCTATCTGCGCGAAATCCTGCCGCGGCGACCGGATTTGAAGGTGATCGTGACATCGGCGACCATCGATGCCGATCGGTTCGCGCGTCACTTCGGCAGCGATGAAAAACCCGCGCCGGTGATTGAAGTAAGCGGGCGCCTGTATCCGGTGGAAGTGCGGTATCGGCCGATTGAAGAGACAAGCGCCGCGGTGAAGTCGGCGCAGGGAACGAACGGCCCGAATCCAGGCGCGACTAGTGCCAACGCTCAGAAAGACCGTCCGAAAAACCAGCGTGAAAACGATCGCGACCTGATGGAAGCCATCGTGGAGGCCGTCGACGAACTTTGTCGCGAAGGACCTGGCGACGTCCTCGTTTTCCTGCCCGGAGAGCGCGAGATCCGTGAAGCTGCCGAGGCGTTGCGCAAGCACCATCCGCCGCATACGGAAATCCTGCCGCTGTTCGCGCGCTTGTCGGCGGCCGAGCAGGAGCGTGTGTTCAAGGCGTCCAACGCGCGGCGCATCGTGCTGTCGACAAACGTTGCGGAAACATCGCTGACGGTGCCGGGGATTCGTTATGTCGTCGATACCGGCCTCGCTCGCGTAAAACGCTATTCGTATCGCAACAAGGTGGAGCAGTTGCAGATCGAGCCGATCTCGCAAAGCTCGGCGAATCAGCGCGCGGGCCGCTGCGGTCGGGTGGCCGACGGCGTGTGCATTCGCCTTTACGAAGAAGACGACTACGCCCTGCGTGCGCGATTCACCGATCCGGAAATCCTGCGCTCGTCGCTCGCGTCGGTGATCTTGCGGATGAAGTCGCTGCACCTGACGGCTATCGAAACGTTCCCGTTTCTCGAGCCGCCGCCGGGCCGCGCGATCGCCGATGGCTATCAGTTGCTGAACGAACTCGGCGCTGTCGACGACGACAATGCGCTCACGCCGCTCGGCCGCGAACTGGCGCGTTTGCCGCTCGACCCGCGAGTCGGCAGGATGATCCTGGCCGCCCGGGATCACCAGTCGTTGCGCGAAGTGTTGATCATTGCGAGTGCGTTGTCCGTGCAGGACCCGCGCGACCGGCCGATCGAGGCGCAGGAGCAAGCCGATCTCGCACACAAGAAATTCGCCGATGAACGCTCGGAATTCCTGCAATGGACGAAAATCTGGTCGTGGTTCGAGGACGCGATCGCGCACAAGAAATCCAACAAGCAACTCACCGACGCCTGCCGCGCAAACTTCCTGAACCACGTGCGCTTGCGCGAATGGCGCGACGTGCATTCCCAACTGCTGACCGTCGTGCGCGAACACGGCTGGCGGCTGAACGAATCGGAAGCCACGTTCGAGCAGATTCACCTCGCGCTGCTGACGGGCTTGCTCGGCAACGTCGGTTTGAAGGCCGACGACGAGCCGTATTATCTCGGTGCTCGCGGCATCAAGTTTTATCTGTGGCCGGGGTCTGCGCTTTTGAAGAAGGCAGGGCGGTGGGTCGTGGCGGGCGAACTTGTTGAGACAAGCCGTTTGTACGCGCGGTGCATCGCGAAGATCGAGCCCGAGTGGCTTGAACAAGTCGGCGCACATTTGTTGCGCAAATCGATTGCAGAGCCGCATTGGGAGAAAAAAGCCGCACAGGTTGCGGCCTTCGAGCGCGCCACGCTGCACGGCCTGACGGTTTACGCCCGTCGCCGTGTGAGTTTCGGCAAACAGGATCCGGATCGTGCGCGCGAGCTGTTCATTCGCGGCGCGCTGGTTGATGGCGAGTTCGAAACGCGTTTGCCCTTCTTTGCGCATAACCGCAAATTGCTCGCGGATATTGAACAGTTGGAGCACAAGTCGCGCCGTCAGGACGTGCTCGTCGATGACGAACTGATCTTCGGTTTCTACGATTCGCTGATTCCCAAAGGTATTTATTCGGGCGCGGCATTTGAACGCTGGTATCGCGACGAGGAGAAAAAAGAAGGATCGTCGCGTTTGCTGTTCCTGTCTCGCGACGACCTGATGCGTCACGAAGCTGCCGGTATCACGACTGACCTGTTTCCGAAACGGATGACCATGGCAGGTATCGAAATGACGCTGACCTATCACTTCGAGCCTGGTTCTCCGCGCGACGGCGTGACGCTGACAGTGCCTTTGTTCGGTCTCAATCAAGTCGATGCCCGCCGTTCCGAATGGCTCGTGCGCGGCATGCTGAAAGAGAAAGTGCAGTTGCTCTTGAAGTCGCTGCCGCAAAAACTTCGACGCCATCTTGTGCCGTTGCCCGAATTTTCGGCGGGCGTGATCGAGCGACATAGCGGGAAGACATTCGGCGCGGGTGGATTGCTCGAAGCGCTGATCGCCGATATTCGCGAGCAGACGCAGATCGCGATGAAACCGTCGGACTTCAAGCTCGAATCGCTGCCGGCGCACTTATTCATGAATTTCAAGGTCATCGACGAGCACGGGCGGCAACTCGCGATGGGCCGTAACCTCGCGCAGTTGCGCTCGGAACTCGGCGGCCAGGCTCAGCAGCATTTCCAAAAGCTTGCAGCGGGTGCGACGCTGGACATCGGCAGCGATGCAGCAGTACCAATTACGCGAAACACCGCCACATCGGATTTGTCGGGCAGCAGTTCGAGTACCGCGCTGTATGAAAACCTGACCACTTGGGACTTCGGAAAACTCCCTGAACTACTCGAAATTCGACGGCGCGGGCAAACGCTTTTCGGATATCCCGCGTTGGTCGATCGCGCGACGCATTGCGACGTCGAGGTATTCGATTCGCCGGAAGAGGCGGCGAGAATTCATCGCGCGGGTTTGCGCCGATTGTTCGCGCTGCAGTTGCGCGAGCCGATCCGTTATCTCGAGCGCAACCTTGGCGGCTTGCGTGAAATGTCGTTGCATTACATGGCGCTCGGGACGCAGGAGGAACTGGCGGGCCAGATCATTGAAACAGCATTGGATCGCGCGTGCCTGCAAGATCCGCTTCCCGATAACGACGTGGATTTCTATGCACGGCGTGATCAGGGGAAAAACCGGCTGACGCTGCTGGCTCAGGAAATTGCCCGGCTCGCCGCGCAGATTCTGATGGACTACGCAATGGTGACGAAGAAGTTGGCGCAGGCCAAATCATTCGGTACGCCGTATGCGGATATGGCCGCGCAGCTGAACGCGTTGATAGGCAAGCGTTTTATTATCGATACGCCTTATGCGCAGCTATCCCATTTCCCGCGATACCTCAATGCAATGGCATTGCGTATCGACAAGTTGAAGGCGGATGCGGCGCGAGACGCGCGGTTGTCGGCGGAGATTGCGCCGCTGCTGCAAAATTATCAGAGGGCGATTGCACAACGCGGCGGGGTAGCGGATGCGCGACTGAGCGAATACAGATGGTTGCTGGAGGAACTGCGGGTGTCGCTATTTGCGCAAGAGCTTCGCACGCCCATGCCAATATCAGTCAAGCGCTTATATAAGGTCTGGGATTCAATGCAGCGATAAGCGATAGGGAAAATAAAAAGCGCGAGACACGGCTGAATGCCGGCTCGCGCCTTGAAAGTCCTGCAGAATTATTTTGCTGTTTCCACTTCAATACTGAGTGGCGCGCCGGAAAGAACAACAGGTTCGGTGCTAACCGGACCGCTTGCCTGCGTGCTGACTTGCGCTACGACGTACTTCTGCCATTTACCATCGGCAAGCGTTTCCACGTTGTCACCGCATTTCCGATAGAAATTACGAGCTTCATCTCGCGAAGTGAACACCGCTTTCAACTGACACACCATTTGCGGCGCGCCGGCGTCATTTGTGACGTTCAGCACATAGTCCCATTCGCGAACGCCGAAGAAACCCTCGCTGAATTGCGGATTACCGAGAAGGCTCGCAACCTGGTTCTTGGTCATGCCGGGCTTGAGTTTTCGCAACGCTTCGGTCAGGGGGTAGCTGCCGCCGATATTCGACGCCGACGAAGGCGCCGGAAACACCAGTTGGTCTTGACCGCCGTTGTTCGAAAGGCGGCTGCCCGTGCCGCACGCTGACAACCCAAGCGCCACGACGAGCGCGGCTGCGAAGGGAAGTGCACGCGATGGTTTGCTGAGAGTGAGGTTCATCTCTTGATCGGATTCCGTTGTTTTCGTTAATTCGATGTCGCGGGCTTCCAGCCTGCCCGCGACACACATCCTCTTACTGACTGGCTTTACCAGTGCATGCCTGCGCCCACCGACACGCCGAACTGACCGCGCGTGCTCGTGGTGCCGCTTACCTTGTAAGCCCAAACGCCGTTGTCAGAAAGCTGCGATACACCGATCGCCACTGCCGACTGCCCGCCATACGTACCACCGCCGATCGCTACCATGCCGCGGCCGGGCAACACGGCTTGCGGCAAACCTGCGACCGCGAGTGCCGATGCCGTGCCAGCGTAGGCGTCGCGGCGCGTGCCTTCGGTCTTCGAGTCGGTGTAGTCATTGGCCGACTTGAGCGTGCTGCCAGTGCTCTGGTTCAACTGATTCACGTTGACCGCGTCGGTACCCTGCGTGCCGGCCGCGACGTTCGTGATCTGACGTTCGCTGCCGGCGGCGCCGACCGACACCGTATTCGCGCGATCTGCTACCGAGTTCTGGCCGAGCGCCACGGTGTTTGCGGCCGATGCTTGCGCGCCGTTGCCCATTGCCACCGAACCGGAGCCGCTCGCCAAGGCGTTTTGGCCAAATGCTGCTGCGTTGTCAGCGGTAGCTTGAGCGCCGCTACCCACGGCGACGGAACCCGCTCCTGTAGCGACTGCCTGTGCGCCCACGGCAATCGAGTGCACGCCGGTTGCCGATGCTGCGTCCGTGTCTCGCGAACCGTCGGCGCTGAATAGCGGATCTTTTGCATCGATGACAGCGTTATTAACTGCGCTTGCGACTGCGTTGTTGACTGCGTCGCCCATGGATGCATTCACTTGACCGATGGCGTCGTTCAACTGGCCAACGTTCACAGCGTCGGTTGTATCCACGCCTGCCGCGACGTTGTGGATACTCGTGCCGCCATTGCCTTCCAGCGTCGCGTTTTGATGGTCCACCGAGCCGTCTGCGTTTCGGTCGTACTTGACTGCACCGTCGCTCGCTGCCGTCGCAGCCGCGATCGCGGCAGAAGACTGGTCGCTTACTGCCTTCAATTGGGCGACGTTGACGGCGTCATTGTCTGCCGCACCGGGCGCAACACCGCTGATGGTACGGCCACCAACGTTGACTTCACCGGTCGAGCTCTGCGATCCGGACAAGCCATAAGCTGCGTAACCGGATTGAGCGCCGATCTTTGCTTCCGATCCCGCACCGAGTGCGACGCTGTTGGCCGAATCGGCGATTGCATTGTTGCCAATTGCAATGGAGTTCGCGAATGCTGCGTTCGCGGCATTGCCGACTGCGACTGCATTCTCTCCCGCCGCATTAGCCTTGTTGCCGGCAGCGAATGAATTAGCGCCCTGTGCTTGTGCAGACGTACCAAGGGCAACGGCATCGGCTGCGGAAGCAACAGCAGAGCGACCGACGGCGATCGACTCAGTTTGGCTCGCCGATGCACCGGGGCCTACCGCGATCGCGTTTTCAGCGGCTGCTGAGTCGGTGCCGACGGCAACTGCTCCGTTTTGGGCAGCATATGCAAACGAACCAACCGCGACGCTGCTCAGACCGGCGGCGGTAGCACTGGTGCCAAGTGCGCTTGATTGGAGGCCGGATGCCACGGCATTCGAACCCAGTGCGGCGGAATTGGTGCCGGAGGCGATCGAAGACACACCTGCTGCGACTGCATTGTCGCCTGCTGCGTTTGCTTCATAACCTGCAGCAAACGAGCTTGCGCCCTGCGCTTGTGCAGAAGTGCCGAGGGCAACCGCATCGGCTGCCGAAGCAACGGCAGAGCGCCCGACGGCGATCGACTCTGTTTTAGTCGCCAATGCACCGGCCCCTACCGCGACAGCGTCCTGGACAGCTGCTGAGCTGGTGCCGACTGCAACAGCCCTGTCTTGGGCTGCATACGCGAACGATCCGACCGCGACGCCGCCGACGCCGCTGGCGGTAGCACCGGTACCAAGTGCGCTTGACTCGACGCCGGATGCCAGAGCGTTCGAGCCCAGCGCGGTCGCGATTGGCGCTTGAGCCTGAGCCGAAGCGCCAATCGCCGTTGCCCCCTGGCCAGCCGCAGTGGCGTTAGCGCCCAGCGCATTGGAAGCTTCTCCTGAAGCCACGGCGTTCATGCCTATCGCACTCGCCTGCGCGGCCGAAGCCATGGCGTTGCTTCCGATAGCAACTGTGTAATCGCGCTGCGCCGACGTGTTGTCGCCGATAGCTACTGAGCTTGTTCCCGCCGAAAATGAATTGTTACCAACAGCTACTGCGTTCTCGCCCTGAGCGGTAGCGTAGTTGCCGGCAGCCATGGCGTTCGCAGCGCTCGCACGTGCTTGCGTGCCGATGGCGGTTGCATTGTTTGCCTCTGTTGACGCCAGGCTGCCAATCGCCGTAGAGAAATCACCCTCAGCAACCGCGTCCTCCCCGGCGGCATAAGCGTTATTTCCCGTCATCACGGGCGCAGCCATTAATCTCCCCGCAGGGGAAGTCCAGTCGTCGCTGACCTGCGCATGTGCGGACGACGCGACCATCAGGCCGCCGATCATCGCGACTTGCGCAATAACCAGCTTGCCCGCTGTTGACGAGCGCTTGCTCTTCGATTTCGATGTCTCGGAGGCCGCAACCCATGTCTCCGAGGTTTCGTTCCAGACTGCTTTAAAAATTCTATTCATAAAAGAAGGATGTCTAACAATTTGACAAATACATGTCGGATTGATTGGTAGAACATTCGCGTTTGTGCCCGCACTCCTGGGGCACTGAACGTGAGCATTCCCGATGACGGGGATTTCCCGTCTGCAAATTCTGGCCCGCTTGGGCGTTGAACAGGGTGCCTACGTTGCTGCGCTTCGGACTCAGAAGCTCAGGATCATCCGTGTTGTAGCGCTGGCGATATACACGATCTTTCCTAAATTGATCGAGTAATCCAATAATCGATTCGGATTGCAAAACAAATGAAATTAGTGTGGAATTTGATGGTTTTTGATGGATTTTTGTCGCAACTTTTCGGCCCCACCCAACTTCTTTTTCAAAGCCAGTGGCCGGGCGATGTGCGCCTCGTTCCGCGAAGCAGCGCCTCAAAATCGGGCCACCGTGGCATTCACGCAGCATTGCTGAAAAAATGCGCGAAACCTGCGCCGGCTCAACCTCTTGGAAGCGCAATCGTTCTACAATGGTGGCTGTTTTTCGACTTGAGTTTTCATGCGTAATCCTTCCCGTATTCTTTTCTCGCGCTGTTTTTCTCGCGCGACTGCTGCAACTGCCGTATTGATCGCTGCCTTTTCAATGGGCGCGCCGGCCCACGCCAACAACGTGATCGTGCTGAATTCCGGCGAAGCCACGCTGAGTCTCATCGACGAGGCCACACGTCAGGTCGTGTCCACCATTCCGACCGGCAAGGAACCGCACCACTTGATGGCGACGCCCGACAACGCGTCGCTGATCGTCGCGAACTCGGTGTCGAATAACCTGATGTTCGTCGATCCCAAGACGGGAAAACCGCAGCGCTGGGTCGAAAACATCGAGGACCCGTACCAGGTCGGGTTTTCGCCGGACAACAAGTGGTTTGTGTCGACCGGCTTGCGGCTCGACCGGCTGGACATCTACCACTATGACGGCAAGAACATTTCGATCGCGAAGCGCATCCCGCTCGCCGTCATGCCGAGCCATATCGCGTTCACGAACGACAGCAAGACCGCCATTATTTCGCTTCAGGTATCCGGCGAGATAGCGGCGATCGATCTGCCCACGCAGACGGTGAAATGGAAGATGAAGGTCGGCCCCGTGCCTGCCGGCGTCTGGATGACACCCAACGACAAATACCTGCTGGTCGGCATGACGGGCGCGGACTATGTCGCGGTGGTTGACTGGCGTAACCAGAAGGTCGTCAAGACCATCAAGACGGGTAATGGCGCGCACAATTTCCGCTCGATGGCGGACGGCCAGCACGTCCTGGTGTCGAACCGGGTTGCGAGCACGATCAGCATCATCGACCAGGATTCGCTCACGAACGCCGGGGACATCACCGGACTGCTTCCAGGTCCGGACGACATGGAACTTTCCGCGGACAAGCGCTATCTTTGGGTTACATTCCGGTTCGCAAAGAAGGTCGGGATTATCGACCTGACAAATCGTAAGCTTATCCAGACAATTGCAGTCGGCCGATCACCGCACGGGATTTATTTTTTCGACCGGGCGCCGGTGTTTGGCCCGAATGGCGGCTGAAACGGTGGACAGATTCACCGCCTGCATTGAAGATTGAATGGCGGTCTTTTGTTAGGGCGCTTGGTAACGATTGCGGAGTTTCATGTTTCATTCCATCCTTTCCATGCTCGACACGGTCGTCTCGACAATGCAGACATGGCTGTACATAGACGTGGTGCAGCCATTCCTGTTCAAGGTCGGCCTGATGGGTTACGACGAGGACACATATGACGCGCTTTATTGGGTGATCGTCGGTGTGCTCGAAGTTCTGGTCATGTACGCCATCCTTCGGCCGCTGGAGGCGCTGCGTCCCGCTGAAAAATGGCCGGACCGCAAAGGCGTTCGCGTGGACGCGCTGTACACATGGATTGTCAAGCTGGGCATCCTGAACCTGTTTTTCTTCTTCACGTTCCAGCCGTTCTTCGACAGTTTTCAAAGTTGGCTGCGGCTGCACAACATTTCCAATATCGAACTCGATAATCTGTGGCCGGGCGTGACCTCCCAGCCGATTGTCGCGTTCTTCATCTATCTGCTCGTGCTCGATCTCGCCGGTTATTGGTATCACCGGATGGAGCATCGGATCGGCATCTGGTGGGAATTGCATGCGGTTCACCATAGCCAGCAGAAAATGTCGCTATGGACCGACGACCGCAACCATCTGCTCGACAATATCCTGCAGGCGGGTTTCTTTGCCGCAGTCGCATTGGTGATCGGCGTGCAACCGTCGCAGTTCGTGGTGCTCCTGGCGATCACGAACCTGATGCAAAGTGTCCAGCACGCAAACATCCGGGTGCATTTTGGGTGGCTTGGCGAGCGTCTCCTAGTCAGCCCGTCGTTTCACCGGCGGCATCATGCGATCGGCTACGGTCACGAAGGCACAACGTACGGGTGCAACTTCGGCGTACTGTTTCCGTGGTGGGACATGCTTTTCCGAAGCGTGTCGTGGAATCGCGATATCGAGCCCACGGGCATTCGCGATCAGCTGCCGGTGGCCGACGTCCCAGGGCGCGATTATGGCGATGGCTTCATCGCGCAACATCTGCTCGCGTTTAAACGCATTGGTGAGCGCATCAGGTCGCACCGCGCGACTCGTGCTCCCAATTCGGATTCGGACGCTGCTGCCGTCTGATTGCCGATTGATCGCGCCTCCCTCGGTAAGGCATTAGGTCTTGTTCGCCGGCTCTCGCCGGCGAATTGCGTTTCCGTCCAGCGTTAGCCATCCGGACGAGCAGCGCGTCATGCGCTCTCTGGTTTATCCTGTCTTCTTTCCATCTCAAACGACCTTTGCATGAATGACTTGTTGCGTTCGTTCGTGCGCGCTCTCGCGAACGCTTTTCATCCGAGAATGCTTTGGCTTACCTTCATGCCGTTCGCCGTGGCGTCGGTTGCATGGGGCGCTGTCCTATGGTTTTTCTGGCAGACGCTGACGGGTGCCGCGCGTAACTGGCTTGACGGCTGGGCGCTTACATCGGCCATGTACCGGCTTTTCGACTCTGTCGGTTTTTCGTCGCTGCATGCGGTGATCGCGCCGTTTTTTATCGTGGTCATGGCAATTCCGTTGATCGTCGTGACCATTTTGTTGCTCATTGCGACGCTTTCGATGCCTTCAGTGATCAAGTTACTGACACGGCATCAATACGCATCGCTTGAAATGCGGCGCGGCGGATCGTGGTACGGCAGTCTTGGGCATTCGGTCATTACCACGGTCGTTTGTCTCGTACTGTTGATCGTCACGCTGCCGCTTTGGCTGATTCCGCCGTTTTTCGCGATCATTCCGCCTGTATTGTGGGGATGGCTTACGTACCGTGTAATGACTTACGACGCACTCGCATTGCACGCGAGCGCTACAGAGCGGCGCGCTATTGTGCGGCGCGCACGTTGGCCGTTGTTCGGTATCGGCGTGATCAGCGGTTTGCTCGGGTCTCTGCCAACCATGCTGTGGGCCTGGTCGGTCTGGCTGTTGCCGTTGTTTCCGGTCGTGGCCGCGGCGACGATCTGGATCTATGCATTCATTCTAGTTTTTTCGGCGCTCTGGTTTGGGCACTATTGTCTGCACGCCCTTGAGCGCCTGCGGGCGGAAACCACGTCCGCGTCGCCTCCGCTGAGCGGTTCCAGCGCGCCCGCCGAGCTGCGAATTTCCGGCTAATTTCTAAGATCAGGGAGCATTCATGGGCTTTGGCGTGATCATCATTGGCGACGAAATATTGTCCGGGCGAAGAACCGACAAGCATCTGCCAAAAGTTATCGAATTGTTGTCGGCGCGCGGATTGTCGCTGGATTGGGCGGAATACATCGGCGACGACCGCGAACGCATCACGGCCACGCTCAAGCGGGCGTTTGCGTCTGGCGACATCGTGTTCTCGACGGGCGGTATTGGCGCCACACCCGACGACCATACGCGTCAGTGCGCGGCTGCGGCCTTAGGTGTACCGCTTGAATTGCATCCGGAAGCGGCGGAGCTGATCCGTGCGCGCATCCGGGAAACGGCCGGCGACAAACCCGCCGACCTGAATGCGCCGGACAACCTGCACCGGTTGAACATGGGCACGTTCCCGAAGGGCGCGAGCATCATTCCGAACAGCTACAACCGCATTCCAGGCTTCTCGGTCGGCAATATCCATTTCGTGCCTGGATTTCCGGTCATGGCGTGGCCCATGATCGAATGGGTGCTCGACACCCAATACGCCCAATTGCATCATGCGACGCCTTATGTCGAGCGGTCCTTGTTCGTTTTTGGCTTGCCGGAGTCGCGGATTACGCCGCTGATGGAATCCATCGAACGTGATTTCGCGGGCGTGCGCGTTTTCAGCTTGCCAAGCGTAGGCGATACCGCCCGCGGCGCCGTGTTTGGGCGTGCCCATATCGACCTGGGCGTCAAGGGTGAGCCGGAGACGGCGAATGCGGCGTTTGAACGATTGCGCGAAGGCGTAACGGCGCTGGGCGGCGAGATAGTGGAAGTCGAGCCGGGCGCGGCGCAATAAGCCTTGCTGACGGTCCGGCCGATATCGCTTATGCGCCGAGCCAGGGCAAGCCGCGAAAGCACCATCCGGAAATGGTCTTGCGGTGACCTTGTCCATCCTTGTCGCCCTCGAAGCCTTCGAGCAGGTCGAATGCCTTTGTGAAGCCTGCCTTTTGAGCAGCTATGGCTGCGAGCTTCGAGCGTGCAGCACTTCGGCAGAGAAACAGAATCGGTGTATCGGGCGCGGCGAGCTCGCCTAGCTGCTGAATAAAGGCGGTGTTGGGAACAGAGCCCGGATATTGAATCCACTCGATATGCGCGTATTGGGCGGTGTCGATGGCGGGTCGCCCGACCCAGTCTAATTCAGCGCGTGTGCGGACGTCGACGAGGCGTACGGAAGGATCGAGTTGCAGTAGTTCGAAGGCCTCGGCAGGAAGAACAGCGCCAGCGTACGGAAGCTGGTTCTCGACTGCGCGGGCGGTACTTCTGGCATACAACTGTTCGAGTGTGCTCATGGACGAAGGTCTCCAACCGGACATTTTAATCAGGCATTCTAGCGTGCCAATCACTGGTTGATAGATGCATCAGCATGGTGCGCAGAGTTTGAATCGCCCTGAATC
Organism: Caballeronia sordidicola; assembly: GCF_001544455.2. Classification (GTDB taxonomy): domain Bacteria; phylum Pseudomonadota; class Gammaproteobacteria; order Burkholderiales; family Burkholderiaceae; genus Caballeronia; species Caballeronia sordidicola. The sequence goes on along the minus strand of NZ_FCOC02000001.1, from coordinate 432,712 downwards.
AGTGCTAACGTTATGGGTCGCACGGCTGCATGCACGAAATTGGTGCGTTATGGCGAGTGCACGGATTCCAAGACAATCTCGGGTCCCCGAAAAAGCGCGCAGCTTCAATCGCTTAGCGCAATAATGGTGCGTTTGGCATGGAAGCTGCTTTTGACTGTACCGATGGTTTCGAATCGGTTAGGCGGCGAATGAGTGTTCGTCGATTTTGTTAATCAGGAGATAGGTAATGAGCAAATCCGTGGCCGACGTCATGCAACTCGTCAAGGACGAGGACGTCAAGTTTGTCGACTTCCGTTTCACCGACACGCGCGGTAAAGAACAACACGTTTCGCTGCCGGTCTCGGCATTCGACGAAGACAAATTTGAAAGCGGCCACGCTTTCGACGGTTCGTCTATCGCCGGATGGAAGGGCATTGAAGCGTCGGACATGCTGTTGATGCCGGATGCGGATACTGCTTTTGTCGATCCGTTCTACGAAGAGTCGACGCTCGTGATGTCGTGCGACGTCGTCGAGCCGTCGGATGGCAAGGGTTACGAACGCGATCCGCGCTCGCTCGCGAAGCGCGCTGAAGCGTATTTGAAGAGCTCGGGCCTGGGCGACACGGCTTTCTTCGGTCCGGAACCTGAATTCTTCATTTTCGACTCGGTGCGCTGGAGCGCGGACCAGTCGGGCTGCTTCGTCAAGGTCGGTTCGGAAGAAGCGCCGTGGTCGTCGTCGATGGAGTTCGAAGGCGGCAACACCGGTCACCGTCCAGGCACGAAGGGCGGCTACTTCCCGGTCGCTCCGGTCGACACGTTCCAGGACATCCGTTCGGAAATGTGTCTGCTGCTCGAGCAGATCGGCATTCCGGTCGAAGTGCATCACCACGAAGTGGCGGGCCAGGGCCAGAACGAAATCGGCACGAAATTCTCGACGCTGGTTCAGCGCGCTGACTGGACGCAACGGCTGAAGTACATCGTTCAGAATGTGGCGCACACCTATGGCAAGACGGCGACGTTCATGCCGAAGCCGATCGTTGGCGACAACGGTTCGGGCATGCACGTTCACCAGTCGATCTGGAAGGACGGCAAGAACCTGTTTGCCGGCGACGGATACGCAGGCCTGTCGGAATTCGCGCTGTTCTACATCGGCGGGATCATCAAGCACGCGCGCGCACTGAACGCCATCACGAACCCGTCGACGAACTCGTACAAGCGGCTCGTTCCGCACTTCGAAGCACCGGTGAAACTGGCTTATTCGGCCAAGAACCGTTCGGCGTCGATCCGCATTCCGCACGTGGCGAATCCGAAGGGCCGCCGCATTGAAACGCGTTTCCCGGATCCGATGGCGAATCCGTACCTGTGCTTCTCCGCGCTGATGATGGCCGGTCTGGACGGCGTGCAGAACAAGATTCACCCGGGCGAAGCAGCGGACAAGAACCTGTACGACCTGCCGCCGGAAGAAGATGCAAAGATCCCGACCGTGTGTGCCGGCCTGGATCAGGCGCTCGACGCACTCGACGCTGACCGCGAGTTCCTGACGGTGGGCGGCGTGTTCACGGATTCGATGCTCGACGCGTATATCGAACTGAAGACGACGGAATTGCAGCGCTATCGCCAGGCTGTGCATCCGATCGAATTCGAGATGTACTACTCGCTGTAAGCGGATGGCGCGCGCACTTCGTTTTCCGGCAGCCGGGGAAGTGCGCCGCTCGACGCGAAGCAGAAGTGTCAGGTGAACAAAAAGGGACGGCGCGCCGTCCCTTTTTTTAATCGCCGGATCTTCGTCTCACAGTTTCAAGACCGGGTCTCACAGCACGATGGTTCTCAAGAATCTCATCAAGGCGAGAAAGAGTCCTCCCGACAATTCGCTGTCCGACGACGCCACGCTCGTCGCCACCAATCTGCTGCCGGGCATGGAAGCATTGCCTACGGTCGTGCTTGTGCTGGACAAGTCGACGCTGAAGATCGCATTTGCGAATCCGTCGGCCGAAGCCATGCTCGAACGTTCGCGCAAGCAGTTGGCTCAAACCGCGTGGCCCGAATTGTTCGCCAATGCGGACGAACTGGTATCGACGATTGCGTCGATTGCTGATCACAGGTTCAACGCGACCCATCTGGATGCCGTGCTGGAACGTCCCGGCCGCGAGCCGCTGCATGTACATGCAATCGTCGCGTATCTGGAGGCCGCGCCCAATTACGTGCTGCTCGAACTGTTCGAAAACGAGCGGCATCTGAAGACCGATCGCGAAGAGCGCATTCATGATCTGACCGCGGTCAACAAACAACTGATTCGCAACCTCGCGCACGAAATCAAGAATCCGCTTGGCGGCATCCGGGGCGCGGCGCAACTGCTCGAGTTCGAACTGGGCGCGCGTGAACGTGACGAACTGCGCGAATACACGCAGGTCATCATCAAGGAATCGGACCGGCTGCAGACGCTTGTCGACCGGTTGCTGGAGCCGCATCGTCATCCGCATATCGTGGGCGATGTGAACATCCATGAAGTCTGCGAGCGCGTGCGCGCCGTGATCCTTGCCGAGTTTCCCCGTGGCCTCACGCTCGATCGCGACTACGACGTGAGCGTGCCCGACCTGCGCGGTGACAAGGAGCAGTTGATCCAGGCGTTGCTCAACATCGTTCGTAATGCAGCGGAAGCGTTGCGCGAACGCATTTCACAAGGCGATGCGCGCATCGAACTGCGCACGCGTATTGCACGCAAAGTGACGATTGGCAAACGCTTACACAAACTGGCACTGGACTTGCATATCACTGACAATGGTCCAGGCATTCCGGAGGAAATACGTGACCGGATCTTTTATCCGCTCGTATCCGGGCGGGAAGACGGCAGCGGACTTGGCCTTACGCTCGCACAGACCTTCGTGCAGCAGCACGATGGATTGATTGAAGTGGAAAGCAAGCCGGGCTGCACCGAGTTCACCATCCTGTTGCCGTTTGAAGGATAAGCGGCCGTGCCCGGCAATCGTGGCCAATCATTCAACGATCAATCACGAGGGTTCATCGATATTTTTGAAGCGCTGATGCGCCTGACCGTTTCGACGGGCTTAAACCGAACCACACGAAGATATCTCGCCGAACTTTTATGAAGCCGATCTGGATAGTAGACGACGACCAATCCATCCGCTGGGTGCTTGAAAAAGCCCTCGCAAGAGAGAACTTCGCGACACGCAGTTTTTCCGGCGTCCGCGATGCGCTGACCGCGCTCGAACAGGAAAGCCCGCAAGTGCTCGTGTCCGACATCCGCATGCCGGGTGGATCGGGTCTTGAATTGCTGCAAACCGTGCGCGACAAGCTGCCCGGTCTGCCGGTCATCATCATGACCGCGTTCTCCGATCTCGACAGCGCGGTTGCCGCATTTCAGGGCGGCGCGTTCGAGTATCTTGCCAAGCCTTTCGATGTCGACAAAGCGGTGGAACTGATCCGCCGTGCGGTCGACGAAAGCATGCGCGGCGAAGCGGCCTACGACAACAGTGTCACGGAAACGCCTGAAATGCTCGGCCAGGCGCCGGCAATGCAGGATATGTTTCGCGCTATTGGACGTCTGTCGCATTCCGCCGCCACTGTGCTCATCACGGGCGAATCAGGCACCGGAAAGGAGCTTGTTGCACGCGCGCTGCACCGCCATAGCCCGCGCGCGAACGGACCCTTCATTGCGTTGAACACGGCGGCGATTCCTAAGGATCTGCTCGAGTCCGAGTTGTTCGGGCACGAACGCGGCGCGTTCACGGGCGCGCAGGCCATGCGTCAGGGACGCTTTGAGCAGGCGGAAAACGGCACGCTGTTCCTCGATGAGATCGGCGATATGCCGTTCGATCTTCAAACGCGCTTGCTGCGGGTGCTGTCCGATGGGCAGTTTTATCGCGTGGGCGGGCATAACCCGTTGAAGGCGAATGTTCGCGTGATCGCGGCGACGCACCAGAATCTCGAATCGCGCGTGCGCCAGGGTCTGTTTCGCGAGGACTTGTATCACCGGTTGAACGTGATCAGATTGAGGTTGCCCGCTTTGAGGGAGCGCAGCGAGGACATTGCGCTGCTCACGCGCCACTTTCTGCAAAAGAGCGCGCGCGATCTGGGCGTGGAACCGAAGCGTGTATCCGAAGATGCGCTTGCGTTTCTTGCATCGCTGCCGTTTCCCGGTAATGTCCGGCAGTTGGAGAATCTATGCAACTGGCTGACCGTGATGGCGCCGGCGCAGACAATCGAACGCAAGGACCTGCCGCCAGACCTTACGCCGACGCAGGAATATGCGGGCGAAAGTACGTCGCTGACGGCTTCGGCAGCGGAGGGCGGGGCGTCGTCGAGTGCGGTTTTGGCGAGCGGTCCGAATGGCTTGCCTGTTGCGCTCGGCAGTGCGCCTGCAGGCATTCCCGCGAGTATTTGGGAGAACGGCTTGCGCACGGAGGTTGCGCGCCTGCTGCGGGAGAACACCGCCGACGTCATGGATGAACTCGCGCGGCGGTTCGAGGCTGCAGTGATCCGCGAAGCGCTCGATTTCACGCGTGGCCGCAAGGTCGAAGCGGCCGAACGTCTGGGTATTGGCCGGAATACGATCACGCGCAAGATCCAGGAATTGCATCTGGATGCTTGATGTAAGCGGGAACGGCAACGTTCCCGCTTCATTTAGCTAATGGTCGCGATCACCGGCGCGTGGTCCGAGGGCTGTTCCCACTTCCTCGGCACTTTATCCACTTCACAGGCCGTGCAGCGCGCGGCGAGTTCGGCCGTCACCAGAATGTGATCGATGCGCAATCCCGCGTTGCGCCGGAATCCGAGCATGCGGTAATCCCACCACGTAAAGAGTTTTTCCGGCTGCTCGAATTTGCGAAAGGTATCAGTGAGACCGAGTTCTATGAGTTGCACGAAATGCGCGCGTTCATCGGGTGAAACAAGGTTCTGGCCTTCCCATGCTTTCGGGTCGTGCACGTCGCGATCTTCCGGCGCGATGTTGTAGTCGCCGAGCAGGGCCAGTTGCGGATAGCTTTTCATTTCGACTTGTATCCAGTCGCGCAGCGCTTCCAGCCAGCGCATCTTGTAGGCAAATTTCTCGGTGCCCGGCGCCTGTCCATTTGGGAAATAGGCTGAGATGATCCGGACGCCTTCTACCGTCACGGCAATCACGCGCTGTTGCGGATCTTCGAAAGCGGGGATATTGCGCACGATTGTGGTTTCGTCGACCGTGAGACCGCTGCGCACCAGGATGCCCACGCCGTTGTAGGTCTTCTGTCCGGCGTACCAGCTCTTGTAGCCCGCGGCTTCCAGTTCGGCGACGGGAAATTTGTCGTCGGTCAGCTTGAGTTCCTGTAAGCACAGCACGTCTACGCCGCTCGTCGCCAGCCAGTCGATGACATGTTGCTGACGGACTTTGAGCGAATTGACGTTCCAGGTGGCGATTTTCATTTAGTGGATGCTCGGAATGTATTCTGTACGGTGATGAGTTCTAGCGCGAACGCAGCTTCGTGCATACGTAGCTTGAGCGTCAAGTCACTTTGACTCAAGACGCCATTCTATGACGTGCAGCGTTTAAATCACCCGAAGCCGTAGTTTCGCGTGCATCGTCCGGCGCTTGAAGTAGACCGAATGGCTAACGTGCTTCACGCGCTCGAAATTCCGTTTTCCGGGCCGCTACAATGTCCCGAATACATCAGCAAAAGGACAGCCCCATGGACCTGATCATTCGGCGAGCCGTGCTCGCCCATTCGCGCGATCCTGTGGATATCGGCGTTAAGGATGGCCGGTTTGCCGCCATCGAATCGCGACTTGACGCGACGGCCCCCGAAGAAATCGAGGCTGCGGGCTCACTTGTCACAGCGCCGTTCGTGGATGCGCATTTTCATATGGACGCCACGTTGTCCTATGGGCTGCCGCGCGTGAACGCGTCGGGAACGCTGCTGGAAGGCATCGCGTTATGGGGAGAACTGAAACCCGTGCTCACCCAAGAGGCGCTGATTGACCGGGCAATGCAGTATTGCGATTGGGCCGTCGCACGCGGCTTGCTTGCAGTCCGCTCGCACGTCGACGTGTGCGACCCGCGTCTGCTCGCAGTGGAGGCGCTGCTCGAAGTGAAGCGTCGAGTAAAACCGTATCTCGACTTGCAACTTGTAGCGTTCCCACAAGACGGCGTTCTGCGAAGCGAGGGTGCGTTTGAGAACCTGAAGCGCGCGATATCGATGGGTGTCGACGTCGTCGGAGGAATTCCGCATTTCGAGCGCACGATGACCGATGGAGCCGAATCCGTCCGGCTGCTATGCGAGTTTGCGGCGCAGAAGGGTTTGCGCGTGGACATGCATTGTGACGAGTCCGACGACCCCATGTCGCGGCACATTGAAACGCTTGCGGCAGAAACGCATAGGCTAGGTTTGCAGGGCCGTGTCACCGGTTCGCACGTTACATCGATGCATTCCATGGACAACTATTATGTGAGCAAGCTGATTCCGTTGATCCGCGATTCCGGCGTGGCTGTGATCGCCAATCCACTGATCAACATCACCCTGCAAGGACGCGCCGACACATACCCGAAGCGCCGCGGCATGACGCGCGTGCCTGAACTGATGGCAGCAGGCGTCGATGTGGCGTTCGGCCACGACTGCGTGATGGACCCGTGGTATAGCCTCGGTTCGGGCGACATGCTTGAAGTCGCGCATATGGGATTGCACGTCGCACAAATGACGGGCGTGGATGCAATGTGTGCCGCATTCGAGGCAGTGACCACAACGCCCGCGAAGATTTTGGGCATTGAAGGATATGGAATTGCGGTGGGCAACAACGCGGACTGCGTGATGCTGGATGCGCGCGATCCTATTGAAGCAATCAGGTTGCGGGCTGCCCGTACCGCCGTACTTCGGCGCGGCAAGGTAGTCAGCCGAGCTCCTTCAATGCGAGCAAGCCTGAGCCTGGAAGGGCGTCCGGAGCAAGTCGATTTCCGGCTGGACAGATAGGAATGTCGGGGTAAAAAAAGCGGTCCCGGCTTGCGCCGGAACCGCCCTGCGAACTCGGGAGGCCTGCTCGATCAATGCGCAGCGGCAGGCGACATGCCGTTATGCCTCAACAGCGCGTCGATATTCGGCTCACGGCCGCGGAATGCTTTGAACGAGTCCATCGCTGGCCGGCTGCCGCCAACTTCGAGAATCTCGCGACGGTAGCGGATTCCAGTCTCAGCATCCAGCACCGATCCGCCGCCAACCGTCGCGGCTTCTTCAAATGCTGCATACGCATCGGCCGACAACACCTCCGCCCATTTGTAGCTGTAGTAACCCGCGGCATACCCGCCCGCGAAAATGTGCGTGAAGGTGTTGGTCCAGCGTGAGAAGGGCGCTTGTGGCACGACGTGGAAACGTTCGTTGATCTCGCGTGCGAAATCGTTGACGTTCGTGGCGCCTGCCGGATCGTAGTTGCTGTGAAGCTGGATATCGAACATGGAAAGGACGATCTGGCGCAAGGTGCCGAGGCCGCTCTGGAAGTTCTTTGCGGCCAGCATCTTGTCGAAGAGCTCACGCGGCAAGGTGGCGCCGGTGTCGACGTGACCGGACATGTCGGTGAGAACGTCCCATTCCCAGCAGAAATTTTCCATGAACTGCGACGGCAGTTCGACAGCATCCCATTCCACGCCGTTGATGCCAGATACGCCGAGTTCATCGACGCGCGTGAGCATGTGGTGCAAGCCATGGCCGAACTCATGGAACAGGGTGATGACTTCGTCGTGCGTGAAGCAGGCCGGCTTGCCACCCACTGGCGCCGAAAAGTTGCAGGTCAGGTACGCAACCGGCGTCTGTACCTTGCCGTCCTGACTCTTGCGGCGCGAGCGGGCGTCATCCATCCATGCGCCGCCGCGTTTGCCTTCGCGTGCATACAGGTCCAGGTAGAACTGCGCGACGAGTGAGCCATCCTTGTTTTCCACGCGGAAAAAGCGCACGTCCGGATTCCAGACGGGGGCTTCGTCGCGACGAATCGAAACGCCGAACAGGGTCTCCGTGACCTTGAACAAGCCCTTCAACACCGCCTCCTGAGGAAAATACTGCTTCACTTCGTTTTCGGAGAACGAATAGCGTTGCTGGCGCAGCCGTTCGGCGGCGAAGGTCGAATCCCACGGTTGCAGTTCGGGCATGCCCAGCTCGGTCGCGGCAAACGCGCGCAACTCCATCCAGTCCTGTTCCGCGTGGGGCCGCGCGCGCACTGCGAGATCTTCGAGGAACGAGACCACCTGGGCGGGCGACTCGGCCATCTTCGGCGCGAGCGAAACCTCGGCGAAGTTCTGGTAGCCGAGCGCGTGCGCTTCTTCGTCGCGCAGTTTCAATTGCTCGACCACGTTCGCCGTGTTGTCCCATTCTGGCTTGCCATGGCCGTAGTTCGGCCCCAACTCGGACGCCCGCGTCACATAGGCGCGATACATCGCTTCACGCAGCGGCCGATGTTCGGCGTATTGCATGACCGGAAAATACGATGGAAAGTGCAATGTGAATTTCCAGCCTTCGCTGCCTTCTTTTTGCGCGGCTTCGCGCGCCGCCTGGATCACGTCTTCCGGCAAACCTGCAAGCTCGCTTTCATTCGTCACGATGTACGAAAACGCGTTAGTGGCATCGAGGACGTGATCGGAAAATGCTTTCGATAACGCCGCCTGTTCTTCCTGCAAGCGCGCAAAGCGGGGCTTCTTGTCTTCCGGCAATTCGGCGCCCGACAAGCGGAAGCCACGCAACTCGTTGCTGAGCAACTTCTTTTGTTCGGCCGTCAGCGCCTCATGTTCCTTGCTCGCGGCGATCGCCTTGTATTTCTCGTAGAGCGCCAGATTCTGTCCAACGCTCGCGGAAAACTCCGTAACGCGTGGCAAATTTTCCGCGTGGGCGGCGCGCAACTCGGGGGTGTCGGCGACGGCGTTCAGGTGGCCAATGACGCCCCACGCGCGCGAAAGCCGTTCGCTCGCGCGCTCCACGCTTTCCACGATGTCGTGCCACGTCGCTGGCGTGTCCGGTGCGGCGGCGTGATCGACGGCGGCTTTCGCATCGGCGAGAAGCACGTCCAGCGCGGGCGTGACGTGTTCCGGCTTGATGTCGTTAAAAAGGGGCAGGTCGGAGAAGTCGAGCAGCGGGTTGCCGTGGACTTGGGACTGAGCGTGATTCGCGGTATTCGATGGTGTCGAACTGGACATGACTCTCCCGGTCTCGGATGAAAATTTCAAAGAAGAAACGCGAAGACGCGCCGCGAAACACGACGCGCCAAATCGGCGGTGATAAGTCTATTGTGGGGACGCCTTGGCCGATTCTCAAATCGTTTCTGACTACGGCTGCGATTGACGCAATGTGAGCGATCGTTGCGTGGAAGGAAATCAGTCGCGCTCTTGCTGCATGGCGCGCTCGGCGGCTTCGATGGTATTCACGAGCAACATGGTGATGGTCATTGGCCCGACTCCTCCTGGCACGGGCGTGATGAATCCGGCGACTTCCTTCACGTTTGCGAAATCCACGTCGCCGCACAGCTTGCCATTTTCGTCGCGGTTCATGCCTACGTCGATTACCGTGGCGCCTGGCTTGACCATGTCCGCGGTCAGGATGTTGCGCCGGCCGGTTGCCGCCACGACCACGTCTGCATTGCGGGTGAGCGCCGCGAGATTGCGCGTTTTGCTGTGCGTGATGGTGACGGTCGCGCCGGCTTCGAGCAGCAGCATGGCCATGGGTTTGCCGACAATGTTCGAGCGTCCGATCACCACGGCATTAGCGCCTTCGAGCGGGATCTGGTGGGCTTCGAACATTTTCATTACGCCGTATGGCGTGCAGGGGCGGAACAATGGCTTGCCGGTCATCAGGGCGCCGGCGTTCTCGACGTTGAAGCCATCGACGTCTTTGGCAGGCGCGATTGCTTCGATGACTTTATGGCTATCGATATGTTTTGGCAGTGGTAACTGAACCAGGATGCCGTGAATATTGGGGTCGTTGTTCAGGTCATCGAGACGGGCGAGCAGTTCGCTTTCCGTGAGCGATGACGGAAAGCGGTCGAATACGGAATGCAGCCCGTTGTCCTGACACGCCTTCACTTTGTTGCGCACATAGACTTCGCTGGCCGGATTCTCGCCGACAAGAACGACGGCCAGGCCGGGTTGCTGTCCGCGGGCGGTCAGGGCGGCGGCGCGGGAGGCGACATTGGCGCGAAGGGTTTTGGAGAGGGCGTTGCCGTCGATGATTTGGGCGGTCATGGAAGATTTCGGCGGGGGAAAGTCCGCCGCTTTTCGGAAAAGTGCGGGAGGGCAGGCTGCGTGACGCAGGACTGCATCAAGCTCAAATTATACCGGACGGCGTTTCACCGGCACGAAGGCTGCCGCTGACAAGGTGCTCAACGAGCCGGTTGCTCTAGCCCGAGAACGCTGGTGGCGAAGCGTGTGGATGTAGGGATACGGAGGGGAAGGGTTTCAGCTAACGGTGATTACGGCGGCAACGGTTCTTTTGAAGTCCCAAGCAGATGTACGTGCACGCTCGGGACACTTAAGAATTAGCGGTTGGAAGGCGTTTTCTTTGCTTCGTTTCTTTTTCGCCGTTGGAAAAAGAAATGAAGTCCCGCCACGGACAGTGGCTAACAGTGCTAAAGAGGAACAACGAACAGGGAATGCGCAAAGCCCTAAAAAGCAGAACCTCGGCCTAGGGCTGCCCAAGTCCATCAAAGCACCTGGGCGCCCATAAAACCCCCCTACTGCGCCTGCTGTGTCTGCGGCTTATTAGAAAGCGCGAGTCTCAACAAATCGGCGACGGTATTCACAGAAAGTTTCTCCATGATATTCGCCCGATGGGCCTCAACCGTCTTGATACTAATCCCCAGATCATCGGCGATCTGCTTATTAAGTCGCCCAGCGATAATCCGCTCCAGCACCTGATGCTCCCGCGCCGTAAGCTTGCCCAACCGCTCTGCCGCGGCGCGCTGCTGCTGCACGCTTGAACTCTCGGTCCGCGCCTTATCCAGCATGCGTTCGACCAGCTTCCTCAACTCGGCTTCATCGAAAGGCTTTTCGATAAAATCCATCGCGCCTTTCTTCATGGTCGACACGGCCATTGGCACGTCGCCATGACCCGTGACAAAAATGATCGGCAGCAGCGAATTCTCCGCAATCAGCTTTTCCTGCAACTCGAGCCCGCTCATGCCCGACATGCGCACATCGAGTATCAGGCACGAGATCGCGCCGGAATGGGCGATCGGGAGGTACGCATCGAGGTACGCTTCGGCGCTCGCAAAACACGAGACGCGGTAGCCATTGGCTTCAAGCAGCCAGCGCAAAGAATCACGCACGGCTTCGTCGTCATCGACGACAAAGACGGTTTCCTGAGTGGTGACTGTGCTCATAGCTCTCCCGTAACAGTTTGTTGTGTGGGTTGATGGCTGAGAGCCTCCGGTCCGCTATTACCCGGACCATCGGCTTCTCCGATTGGCAAACTGCAATGGAATGTCGCGCCCGTGACGTTTCCGGCGGTGTCGATATTGTTCACCACCCAAAGCCGTCCACGATGCGACTCAATGATCGACCGGCAAATATTCAGGCCCATGCCCATGCCGTCGGACTTGGTGCTGTAGAAGGGCTCGAACAGGCGCTCCGCAGTGGCTTCGTCCACGCCCGGACCCTGATCGACCACGCTGATGCAGACAAAACCGCCATCGGTACGCTGCACGATCACGCGGATCACCGGGTCGATGGCATTCGGCTTGGCGTCATGCATGGCTTCCGCGGCGTTCTTGAGCAGGTTCACAAGTACCTGTTCGATCAGCACCGGGTCCACATGGATCACCGGCATACGCGAACGGATCTCGGTCAGTATCCGGATCTTGCGTTTGCGCGCTTCGATTTCCGCGAGACCGACGGCGTCCGCGACGATATCGCTGACACGCGTGGGCTGACGCTTCGGCTCACTGCGCTTCACGAATTCACGAATGCGCTTGATGATCATGCCCGCGCGCACGGCCTGCTGCGCGGTTTTTTCAAGTACCGGCAACAGCGCGTCCTGCGTCATGCGGCCCGATTTCACGAGCGCGACGCAGCCCGAACAGTAATTGTTGATTGCGGCGAGCGGCTGATTCAGCTCGTGCGCGAGCGACGACGCCATTTCGCCCATCGTCATCAAACGGCTGGTGAACTGGAGCTTTTCTTCTTGCTGGTCGGCGAGTTCCTGCGCCTGCTTGCGTGTGGTGATATCTGTCGCGATCTGCATCTGCGCGAGATGACCGTCGACCCATTGAATGTACTGGCGGCGCACTTCGAACCACTTCTGGATGCCTTCCACATAGACTTCCTGCGCGTCCGACGTACTTTCGGTCAGCGCGGTGGCGGGCAGGCCGGCGTAGGTATCGACCATGTCGATGGAATCCGACGACGCCTGCGCCGTATCGAAACCCGCGCCCGCAAGCTCGAGGTGACCGTCCGGACGAATCCCGAACAAGTGCCGGTAATAGCGGTTCGCGAACAGCAGTTCGGCTTCGTCGGCTGCAAGCACGGACACGGCCGCGTCCAGGCTTTCGAGCACCGTCGTGAAGCGCTCGTGCGCGGCGGCGAGATCTTCGCGCGCGCGGCGCGGCTCTGTGATGTCGGTCATCGACGACATCCAGCCCGTCTGGCGTCCCGAACTGTCGATCAGCGGCGACACGTAGAGCCGTGCGTGGAAGAACGAACCGTCCTTGCGGCGCACGCGCAGCTCGAACCCGGACGAAGGCGCCTTGCCGCGCAGCGTCATGTCGAGTTGCCGCTGCATTTCCGGATAAGCGTCTTTCGGCCAGTACGGAAAGGGCGCCACCTTGCCGACGAGATCGCTTTCGTCCCAGCCCGTCATGCGGCAAAACGCGGGATTCACGTGCGTGATCCGGCCGTGCATGTCCAGCACACGCATGCCGATCAGCACCGAATTTTCCATGGCGCGGCGAAAGAACGCCTCGGCGTAAAGCGCTTGCTGCGCTTCAAAACGCTGGCGCGTGTGTTTCCACAGGCTCCACAAGCTCCACAACACAAAACACGACAGTCCGGCCACGAGCCAGACGAGTGTGTTGTTGGTGAAATTCGTGAGTTGCGGGTACGAATAAACGCGTACCGATACCCCTTGTCCCGGCGGGTCGAGCGGCAAGTCGTAGAACATGTCGCGCGGCAGACGCGGCCGGGTGGAGGTCGTGGCGAGTTCGCGATTGTTCAGGTCGGTAATGGAAATCTTGTACTTCGCGGAAAGTTCGCCGGGAATGTCGTGCTTGAGAATCCCTTCGATGGAAAACACCGCCGCGATCGAACCGAGGAATTCGCGGTCACGATAAACCGGCGTTTGCAACGTGATGTAGCCGTTGCCAATATCGTCGTAGAGCAGCGGGGAGTAGATCTGGCGGCGCGTGGTGCGGGCTTCGTCGAAGGCGGCCTGGACCGCGTCGTCCATTTGCGCGTCGGTCGGTTTCGCGAGCCGCGAGCCCAGCACGGGCAAGGGCGTATTGGGCCAGCGCGGCTTGTGCTGCGCCGTGTACCAGTTCATGTAGAGGATCTCGGGATGCCCCTGCATGATGTCGCCAGTCGAACTCTGGAATGACTGGGGATCGCCGTGACCCGACGCAATGTCGCGTGCAAGCGCCTGGATCTGTTCCTGCGCGCCGGTCATGGACAGCCGGATCTGCTGCTGTGCCCATGCGACATTTCGATACAGCGTGTCCTCTTGCTGCTGCTGCTCGCGCCGGTTGAGACTCCATAAAATGAGGCTCATCACGACGAGAAAGACCAGAATGGATATCAGCGGCGTGAGCAAATACGAGTTCGACCACCACGGTCCGTGGTGCCAGCGGGTCGGCGCCGTGTCGTTGAGTTTCTTCGACGAGCGGGCCGAGCGTGCGAAAAGCCGGTCGGTCAACATGCGCGCAATTGTAACGCAGCGAAGGACTGTTAAAAGGCGTAAAAAGGCTTCAAAACCTCGGCATTTGATCGCAAGGACACTAAACATCTCTCAAAAAGTCCTTATCCCACGGTGCGTTGCAGCATTTTTCCGCATTATGAGATTGACTCTCATGATTCGAAAAATTGCTTGCTTTACCGTTTAGAGCCTCTTTAGAATTGCCGCACGCGCGCTTGTCCCCATCGTTTTCCGCGGTTGATCCTGCGGTTTTCAACAAGGCTCGCGTCGACTGTTCACAGAGCGTTCCTCAAATCAGGAGACGAGCATGTCAGCTGTACCCGACGAAGTGATGAAATATGTCGCCAACGCCAAGGACGACGAAGATCCCCAGGAAACTGCCGAATGGCTTGAGGCTCTCGATGGCGTGATTTCGGCGGAAGGCCCGGATCGCGCGCATTACCTGATCGAAAAGCAGATCGAATTCGCTCGCGTGCATGGCGAACATCTGCCGTTTTCAGCCAATACCCCATACATCAATACGATCCCGGTTGCTGCGCAGGCGAAGATCCCCGGCGACCAGGACATCGAGCACAAGATTCGCTCGTACACGCGGTGGAACGCCATTGCCATGGTGCTGCGCGCGGGCAAGGACACGAACGTGGGCGGTCATATCGCTTCGTTTGCCTCCGCCGCGACGCTGTATGACGTCGGCTTCAACCATTTTTGGCACGCGCCGTCGCCCGAACACGGCGGCGATCTGGTGTTCGTGCAAGGCCACTCGTCGCCGGGCGTATATGCCCGCGCTTTCCTGCTCGGCCGCCTGAAAGAGAGCCAGCTCGACAACTTCCGTCAGGAAGTGGGCGGCGAGGGCATTTCGTCGTACCCGCATCCGTGGCTGATGCCGGACTTCTGGCAGTTCCCGACTGTATCGATGGGTCTTGGCCCGATCATGGCCATTTATCAGGCGCGCTTCATGAAGTACATCGATGCGCGCGGTATCGCCAAGGCGGGCGACCGCAAGGTCTGGGCGTTCCTCGGCGACGGCGAGACGGACGAACCGGAATCGCTCGGCGCAATCGGCATGGCCGGACGCGAGCGCCTGGACAATCTGGTCTTCGTGATCAACTGCAACCTGCAGCGTCTCGACGGTCCGGTGCGCGGCAACGGCAAGATCATCCAGGAACTCGAAAGCGAATTCCGTGGCGCCGGCTGGAACGTGATCAAGGTGGTGTGGGGCAGCCGCTGGGACTCGCTTTTCGCCCGCGATAAAACCGGTGCGCTGATGCGCCGGATGATGGAAGTGGTCGACGGCGAATATCAGACCTACAAGTCGGAATCGGGCGCGTACGTACGCGAGCATTTCTTCAACACGCCGGAACTCAAGGCGATGGTCGCGGAATGGTCCGACGAGGACATCTGGAACCTGAATCGCGGCGGCCATGATCCGCACAAGATCTACGCGGCTTACACGGAAGCATCGAAGACGAAGGGCCAGCCGACCGTCATCCTCGCCAAGACCATCAAGGGTTATGGCATGGGCGAAGCCGGTCAGGCCATGAACATCACCCATCAGCAGAAGAAGCTGCACACGGATCAGCTGAAGAAATTCCGCGATCAGTTCAAGCTGCCGATCCCCGACGACCAGATTGCCGACGTGCCGTACCTGACGTTCGAAGAAGGGTCGAAGGAACTCGAGTACATGCGCGCCCGCCGCCAGGAACTGGGTGGTTATCTGCCGGCGCGCCGTCAGAAAGCCGAGTCGCTGCCGGTGCCGGATCTGTCGGTGTTCGAACCGGTGCTGAAGGGCACGGGTCCGGGCCGCGAGATCTCCACGACCATGGCGTTCGTGCGGATCCTGAATATCCTGCTGAAGGACAAGGCGCTCGGCAAGCGGATCGTTCCGATCGTGCCCGATGAATCGCGCACGTTCGGCATGGAAGGCCTCTTCCGCCAGATCGGTATCTGGAATCAGGACGGCCAGAAGTACGTGCCGGAAGATTCCGACCAGCTGATGTTCTATCGTGAATCGGAAACCGGCCAGATCCTGCAGGAAGGGATCAACGAAGCGGGCGGCATGTGCGACTGGATTGCGGCGGCGACGTCGTA
Organism: Caballeronia sordidicola; assembly: GCF_001544455.2. GTDB lineage: Bacteria > Pseudomonadota > Gammaproteobacteria > Burkholderiales > Burkholderiaceae > Caballeronia > Caballeronia sordidicola. Next base: position 416,786 of record NZ_FCOC02000001.1, on the reverse strand, counting down.
CTCCACGCATAACGAGATCATGATCCCGTTCTACATCTTCTATTCCATGTTCGGCTTCCAGCGCATTGGCGACCTGGCGTGGGCCGCCGGCGACATGCGCTCGCGTGGCTTCCTGCTCGGCGGCACGGCCGGACGCACGACACTGAACGGCGAAGGCCTGCAGCACGAAGACGGCCACTCGCTGATGTGGGCGGCATCCGTGCCGAACTGCGTGAGCTATGACCCGACCTTCGGCTACGAACTCGCGGTGATCATGCAGGACGGTCTGCGCCGCATGGTGGCCGAACAGGAAGACGTGTACTACTACGTCACGGTCATGAACGAGAACTACGAGCATCCGGCGATTCCGCAGAGCGATTCCGTCGCAAGCGATATCGTCAAGGGCATGTACGCGTTCCGCAAGTCCGATGCCGATGCAAAAGCGCCGCGCGTTCAACTGTTGGGCGCGGGCACGATCTTCAATGAAGTGATTGCCGCCGCCGACCTGTTGAAGAACGACTGGAACGTCGCTGCTGATCTCTGGAGCGTCCCGAGTTTCACCGAACTGGCGCGCAATGGCATGGACGTGGAGCGCTGGAACCTGTTGCATCCGACAGAAGAGCGCCGTGTCGCTCACGTGACGAATTTGCTGAAGGACGCGAAGGGTCCTGTGGTTGCATCGACGGATTATGTGCGTGCACTTGTCGACCAGATTCGCGGTTTCGTGCCGAACAAGTTTGTCGTGCTCGGCACGGACGGTTATGGCCGTTCGGACACGCGCGAAAAGCTGCGCCATTTCTTCGAAGTCGACCGCTACTGGGTCACCGTCGCGGCGCTCAATGCGCTTGCCGACGAAGGCACGATCGACCGCAAGGTCGTCGCCGAAGCGATCAAGAAGTATGAGCTCGACCCCGCCAAACCCAACCCGATGACGGTTTAACGCATCGGCCCCCGAGTGTTGTTGCGCGAAGTCGCCCGGCCTTTGACTGGGCGATTTTCGTGTCGCGACCCAGGAGACAATAAACAATGAGTCAAGCGATCGAAGTCAAGGTGCCGGATATCGGCGATTACACGGACATTCCGGTAATCGAAGTGCTGGTGAAAGCGGGCGATACGGTTGAGAAAGAGCAATCGCTCGTTACGCTCGAATCCGACAAGGCGACCATGGACGTGCCGAGTTCGGCAGCCGGCGTGGTGAAGGAAGTGAAGGTCAAGGTGGGCGACAACGTGTCTGAAGGATCGTTGATCGTCGTGCTGGAAGGCGGCGAAGCTGCGGCTCCCAAGGCCGCCGAAAAGCCCGCGGAACCGGCCGAGGAAAAGGCGCAGGAAAAAACTACGGAAGCCGCTGCGCCCGCAGCCGCGTCAGGTGGCGGAGCGGTCGAAGTGAAGGTGCCGGATATTGGCGACTTCAAGGACATTCCGGTTATTGAAGTGAACGTGAAGGTCGGCGACAAGGTCGAGAAAGAGCAATCGCTCGTCACGCTCGAATCCGACAAGGCCACCATGGACGTGCCGTCGCCCACGGCGGGCACGGTCAAGGAACTCAATGTCAAGGTCGGCGACGCCGTGTCGGAAGGCACGCTGATCCTGGTGCTGGAAGGCGGCGCTTCGTCGCCCGCGCCGGCGCCTGCCGCAGCGCCCGTCGCGGCGAAGCAGGAAGCACCGAAGGGTGCCGCGCCTGCTCAAGCTCAAGCTGCTCCGGCGCAAAAAGAAGCGCCGTCCGCGCTCGCGCTCGCGCCGGCGATTCCCGCAGGCGAAGGCGGCACGCGCACGTCGAGCCATGCGTCGCCGTCCGTGCGCAAGTTCGCGCGCGAGCTTGGCGTCGACGTGTCGAGCGTTACCGGCACGGGCCCGAAGAACCGCATCACGCAAGCGGATATCACCGCGTTCGTGAAGGGCGTGATGACGGGCCAGGGCAAGGCGCCTGCGGCAACCGCGGCCGCCGCGCCGGCCGGTGGCGGCGAGCTGAACCTGCTGCCGTGGCCGAAGGTCGATTTCACGAAGTTCGGTCCGGTCGATCCAAAGCCGCTCTCGCGCATCAAGAAGATTTCGGGCGCGAACCTGCATCGCAACTGGGTCATGATTCCGCACGTCACGAACAACGACGAAGCCGATATTACCGACCTCGAAGCGTTGCGTGTGACGCTGAACAAGGAAAACGAAAAAGCCGGCGTGAAGTTCACCATGCTCGCGTTCGTGATCAAGGCGGTTGTTGCCGCGCTCAAGAAATTCCCGACGTTCAATACGAGCCTTGACGGCGATGACCTCGTGTTCAAGCAGTATTACAACATCGGTTTTGCCGCCGATACGCCGAACGGTTTGATGGTTCCGGTGATTCGCGACGCCGACAATAAGGGTCTCGCCGATATCGCGAAGGAAATGGCCGAGCTCTCGAAGGCCGCGCGCGAAGGCAAGCTGAAGCCGGATCAGATGCAGGGCGGATGTTTCTCGATTTCGTCGCTGGGCGGGATCGGCGGAACGCATTTCACGCCGATCATCAATGCGCCAGAAGTGGCCATTCTCGGCTTGTCGCGCGGCGCAATGAAGCCGGTTTGGGACGGCAAGGCGTTCGTGCCGCGATTGATCCTGCCGTTGTCGCTGTCTTACGATCATCGGGTGATCGATGGCGCCGAGGCCGCGCGGTTCAATGCCTATCTTTCTGCTGTGCTGGCGGATTTTCGCCGGGTAAGTCTGTGATTTTTTTTAGTGCCTGGCAGGCCGCTGATTGTGTGGTCTGCCGCGCTTCTCATTGAACTTGCCTCGCACTGCATCTTGTCAGTCGCCCTTCGCGTGGGCGGCACTTGTTTTCTTTGGCGATTGCCAAAAGAAGATAAGCAAAGAAAGGCAAGTCTGCCGACGGCAGAACCGATCGCTACGCTTTGCGTTTCAAGAGGGTTCTGCCAGCTTCCTATTTAGGGGACAACATGAGTCTCACCGAACTTAAAGTACCCGATATCGGCGATTTCAAAGACGTCGACGTCATCGAAGTCAATATCAAGGCCGGCGACGCCATCGAAAAAGAACAAGGCGTGCTGACACTCGAATCCGACAAGGCGTCCATCGAAGTGCCCAGCGACCTGGTTGGCACAGTCAAGGAAGTCAAGGTCAAAGCCGGCGATAAAGTCTCACAGGGCACCGTGATCGCAATCGTGGAAACCGCCGACGCAGGCAGCGAGAAACCGGCCGAAAAGCCCGCTGCTCCGGCAGAAACCAATGCCGAAACACCGGCACCTGCGCCGAAAGAAGCCGCGGCTTCCAAGCCTGCTGAACAGAAACCCGCAGGCGGTGGATCGCAGGACGTCAAGGTGCCGGACATTGGCGATTTCTCGGACATTCCTGTTATCGAAATCCATGTGAAGGCCGGCGATACGGTCGAGAAAGAGCAGTCGCTCGTCACGCTCGAATCCGACAAAGCTACCATGGACGTGCCGTCGCCCATGGCGGGCACGGTCAAGGAAGTGAAGGTCAAGATCGGCGACAACGTCTCCGAAGGCTCAGTGATCCTCACGCTCGAAGCCCAGGGCGGCGGTGTCAGCCAGGTCGAGGAAAAGCCGCAGACCGCCGCGCCGCAGCCCGCCGAAAAGGCGAGCGCCGCGCCCGCGCCAAAGGCTGCATCGTTCGCAGGTTCGGCCGATATCGAATGCGACATGCTCGTGCTCGGCGCTGGTCCCGGCGGGTACTCCGCCGCGTTCCGCGCGGCCGATCTGGGCATGAACACGGTCATTGTCGAGCGGTATGCGACGCTTGGAGGCGTATGCCTGAATGTGGGCTGCATTCCGTCGAAAGCCTTGCTTCACGCCGCATCCATCACCGAAGAAGCGAAGGCGCTCGCGCATCACGGCATCTCGTTCGGTGAACCGACGATCGATCTCGACAAGCTGCGTGACTTCAAGTCAGGCGTCGTCAAGAAACTGACGGGCGGTCTCGCCGGCATGGCGAAGGCGCGCAAGGTCCAGGTCGTGACCGGCGTTGGCAAGTTTGTCGGCCCGAATCACATGGAGATCGAAGGCGAGGGCGGAAAGAAGGTCGTGCAGTTCAAGAAGGCGATCATCGCGGCCGGTTCGCAAGCGGTGAAGCTGCCATTCATGCCGGAAGATTCGCGTGTGGTCGACTCGACCGGCGCGCTCGAATTGCGGCAGATTCCGAAACGCATGCTGGTGATTGGCGGCGGCATTATCGGCCTGGAAATGGCAACGGTATATGCGGCGCTGGGCGCGCAAATCGACGTGGTCGAAATGCTCGATGGCCTGATGGCCGGCGCGGATCGCGACCTGGTGAAGGTGTGGGAGAAGTTCAACGCCAAGCGCTTCTCCAACGTCATGCTCAAGACAAAGACGACCAAGGCGGAAGCCAGGGACGACGGCATCTACGTGAGCTTCGAGGGCGAAAAAGCGCCCGCCGATGCACAACGCTATGACCTCGTGCTCGTGGCCGTCGGGCGCAGTCCGAACGGCGGCAAGATCGGTGCGGACAAGGCCGGCGTGGCGGTGACGGATCGTGGTTTCATCAACGTGGACAAGCAACTGCGCACGAACGTGGAGCATATTTTTGCTATCGGCGATCTGGTAGGTCAGCCGATGCTCGCGCATAAAGCCGTGCACGAAGGCCATGTTGCCGCCGAAGCGGCGCATGGCGAGAAGGCGTACTTTGACGCGTTGCAGATTCCGTCGGTGGCCTACACCGATCCGGAAGTGGCATGGGCTGGCAAGACCGAAGATCAATGCAAGGCCGAAGGCATCAAGTACGGCAAGGCGGTGTTCCCGTGGGCTGCATCGGGACGCGCGATTGCCAATGGCCGCGACGAAGGCTTTACCAAGCTCATCTTCGACGAAGAGACGCACCGGATCATTGGCGGCGGTATTGTTGGAACGAGTGCGGGCGACCTGATCAGCGAAGTGTGCCTCGCGATCGAAATGGGCGCGGACGCGGAGGATATCGGCAAGACGATCCACCCACATCCGACGCTCGGCGAGTCAATCGGCATGGCCGCGGAGTTGTACGAAGGCGTGTGTACGGACTTGCCGCCGCAGCGCAAGAAATAAACGCTGGCGGTTGAACAATAGAAGCGGAGCATTCTGTGAAGAATGCTCCGCTTTTTGTTTTCCCAGGCCGCGCTTGCAGAGGCGACGGCACGTAAAAAAGCCGCTCCAACACGAGCTGGAGCGGCTTTTGACTTCTACGCCAGATTCATTTATTCACACCGGATTTTCCATGCGTGAATGCTTGAAAGACAGGTTTAAACGGTCTTCTTTACAGCAGCGCGCGAAGCTTGAGCTGTTGCTTGCGATGCAGCCTTCGTGGCGGCCGTAGCGGCTGCGTTGAAGTTGCTTTCGGCGATTTCAACGGCTTGCTTGCTTGCCTTGTGAATCGTTTCGTACGTGGTGTTGGCGGCGGTGATAGCCGACTTCATCACGGCGACAGCCGTTTCCGAACCTGCGGGTGCGTTCTTGGCGACGTTGTCGACAAGTGCCTGAACCTTGCGGTTTTGGTCTTCATATTGGGCTTCGGCAACGCGCGCAAATTCAGCTTGCGTGGACGATGCGATTTCGTACAGATGACGGCCATACGACAGGGCCTTCTCCGCGACCGGCTGAGCCAGGCTGGCTTGCAGTGCGAGCAGTTCTTGCGCATCTTTCACCGACAACACGCGTTGCGTGTTTTCCTGGCTCTCGGCCAGCGTCGACTTCACGACTTGCAAATTCAGCTCAAGCAGCTTTTCCATGCCTTCGAACGCCTTGTTCGTCAGACCGAACAGCGTGTCGAATTGGGCTTTGTTGGCGGCGGCGAATTGTTCCGGGGTCAAAAGGGTCATATCACGCTCCTGAAGGTCGACCCATCATCAACGCGGGTCGTGGGTTTTGTGGTGCCCGAGACCGGGCAACCTTATGAGGCGAACGGCTATTGGTGCGTCGCAACATGGAACCCATTTTAGGCATATTCCTAAAGTTGTCAAGTATCTTTTTGTGCGTCGCAACATCAGATGAAATCTTATTAAACAAAGGCTTACGTGAGCTCCCGGCCAGATATGGAACTATATTTCATTATCGCCTGCACCAGATTGGGGCGGGGTGCACTTGCGATTCAGATGCTAGGATTGCGTCTCAAAAAACTGGAATTTCATTTCAGTGAAGGGTTGTCGCGGTAACTGTTCGTGCTTCCATTTGCGCGCGAACGCCGCGCCAATGCGCGCGGCGCGCTTGGCTGTCGCGTCGTCATGGCGAATGGCTGTGACATCGTCTGCATCATCCCGACCACTCGGTCGCGGCGAGGTCGGAGAGTGGTGGAGCACGCCGCGCTTACCGGTTAACACCGGTATTTGAAAAGGTTTGAAACGCAGTACACCAAAAATGTTAAACAAACGTTAACATCCCGGATCGGCTGGATATCGTGAAATTTTGTATGAACAAAATGGGATGAGTACGGTCGAATTGCCGGTTGAGCTGTGGTACGTCATATCCAAAAGCTTCACTTCTGTCGTCGCACTCGCCTTTTACGAAATTATTCGCTTTCAACGTGGACGCCATGTTTTTGTGGACCCCTTTCGGGCTGCCTCAAAAAGTGTCTCAAGTTTCACCAACTATTGCCGTTAGCCCGCTGATAGTCATGGCTTGGCAATTGCTTATGGCGATCGCATCGATTGTGCTGATTGTCATGTTTTTTTACGCTTAGACCTGAAACGGTATTGCCCTTTCGACCCGTCTCTTACAATCCGGTTTAAGTACTGCCTATAAGTGCTTAATATTGCTAATTTTTCGAAGCTTTACTACACTGGCGACACTCTCTCGCCGGTCCAGAAAAGAACACTAATGAAAACCGAAATGTTTTCGTCGCTCAGGGTGATCCACGGCGTTGCAGTCCGCACCGCGCTGTCGGTTGCCGTATCGGTGGCGCTCGCGACGTCTTTCGCGGCCGCACCGGTCGACGCTCTCGCCAAGACCTCCACTTCCAAGTCTTCCAAGAAAGCCGCAAAACCGGTTACCGCACCGCAAGCGAAACCCGCCAAGCCGTTAAAGGTTGCTGCGCGCGCGCCGAAGGGTGCGAAGGCCGCGAAAGCTGCCGTCGTTGCGGCCGCGGCTGATGACGAGGCGGCGCCCGTTGCACGCGGTGCGCGCCGGCATCGGGTGAGTTATCGGATGGACGCTCACGGCCGCCGCGCTGCTGTGCGTTCGGTGGCGTATCAGCCGCGTCCGCCGACTGTCGGGCAGGCGTTCGGATTGCACGAAACGCCGGATAGCCTTGCGTTGCGTTCGAGCGTCGCCTACGTGGTAGACCAGAATACGTCGGAAACCCTGTTCGATAAAAACTCGCGCGCCGTTGTGCCCATTGCGTCGATCACGAAGCTGATGACCGCCATGGTCGTGCTGGATTCGAAAGCGCCGCTGACCGAGGAAATCAGCGTCACGGACGAAGACCGCGACTACGAGAAGTACACCGGTTCACGTCTGGCCGTTGGCTCCGAATTGAGCCGCGAAGACATGTTGCATATTGCGTTGATGGCGTCCGAGAATCGCGCCGCTGCGGCGTTGTCGCGTTATTACCCGAATGGCCGGCCTGGCTTTATTGCCGCCATGAATGCAAAGGCGAAGATGCTCGGCATGACCGACACGCACTTCGAAAACTCGACGGGATTGACGAGCCTGAACGTGTCGAGCGCGCGTGATCTCGTAAAGATGGTCAATGCTGCCTATCAGTATCCGTTGATCCGCAAGTTCTCGACCGACCGCAGCTACGACGTATTTACCGGCAAACGCAATCTGGCCTACAACAGCACGAATGCGCTGATCCGCAATCCGAATTGGGACATTGGCTTGCAGAAAACGGGCTTCATCAACGAAGCGGGCGAATGCCTTGTGATGCAAACGACCATCCATGGCCGTCCGGTCGTCATTATTCTGCTGGATTCGTCGGGCAAGTATTCACGTTTCGCCGATGCCGGCCGTCTGCGTGGTTTCCTTGAAACTGCTGGCGAACCGCATATCACGAGTGCGGATGTGGGCGGCGGGGGCACCTGAGCGGCACGTGAATCCGCAAATGTAAAACCCGGTTTTATCGAAGGATAGAACCGGGTTTTTACTTTGGCGAATTCAAGATAGCAGGCGTCTAACGCTGCTGAGAGTCGGCGCCCGGTTCCGGCCGATAACCCAGCGAACGCGAAATCTCGAGCGCGGTGCCGCTCAGTTGGCTCAGCCAGGAATCCTGCAGCCGGTCTGCCGGTGCCGATAGCGATAAACCCGCCACCAGCCGCCCCGTATCGTCATAAATGCCGGCTGCGATGCAGCGCACGCCGAGTTCCAGTTCCTCGTTATCCCGCGCGCACGCCTGACTGCGCACGAACGACAATTCCCGTTCGAGCTTGGCGAGATCCGTAATGCTGTTCTGGGTGTGGCCGGAAAGACCTGTGCGCGTGGCGTACGCGCGCACTCGCGCAGATTCGTCGGCGGCGAGAAAGAGTTTTCCCACCGATGTCAGATGCAAAGGCGCCCGTCCGCCAATGGCGCGCACGACCTGCATGCCCGAGCGCTCCGAATAAGCGCGCTCTATATAGACGATCTCGTCGCCTTGGCGCACCGACAGGTTTACCGTCTGTCCGGTTTCGCGATGCAGTTCGCGCATGGGCGGCATGGCGGCTTCACGAACCGATAAACGCGCCTTGACCAGATTGCCGAGTTCCAGCAGACGCATGCCGAGCCGGTACGTGCCCGGGTCGGAGCGGTCGACAAGACGACAGGTCACCATGTCGTTCAGGATACGGTGCGCAGTCGAGGGGTGCAGCGACGTGCTCTGCGAGAGTTCCTTGAGGCTGACGGGGTCGGTGTGCGCGGCAAGCGCGTCGAGCAGGCGCATCATGCGCTCGATCACCTGTATGGACGTTCTGGATTCCGGGTTCGTATCGCTCATGGAAAAAATCAGTTGATACGTCAAACAGCGGAAATGTGATTGTATCTCGTATTGTGAAAAGTGCGAAAGACGGGCGGCATCGTCCGTGGTCGCGTTTTTTGGAACGGATACGGCGCTACATGGAACAAGCCGTCCCGGACCAGATGATCGGGGACGGCTTGCTGAGAAAAATGCGATAGGTGTTAGTGGTTTCGTTCCGAGCCTTGCGGTCCCTGAACCGGCGACGGCTTATTCCAGTTCGAGCGGCCGACGTAAGGCGTACGCGCCTGCTGTTGTTGCGGTGGCGGCGACGCCACCGGCTGGCCAGCCTGAGGCGGCCGGCCGCCTTGCGGACCACCGCCACCGGCTTGCTGGCCGCCGCGGCCGCCGTGGTCTCCTCTGTCGCCGCCACGGTAATTGCCACGATCACCGCCACGGTCGCCCCATCCACCCGGCGGTGGACGGCGATATCCGGGACCGTCATCCCAGTATCGCGGGCCGGGACCACCGTAATATCCGCCGCCGATGACCACGCCCGATTGCACGACCGGAGCGCCGTAGTAGCCGGGATCGTATCCGCCCGGATACGCTGGATAGGAAGAATAACCTCCGGTCGCGTAGGCAGGCGTGCCGTCGGGATAAACGGCACAGCCCGCAACGAGTGCGGACGAAACAAGGACCAGGCCTGCAGCTACGAGTTTCATGGTGGATTACAAACGGTGATTGATTACCGTATCTGACAGCATTGAAGGCAGGATGTCGCAAGAAGTTTGTAAAGTTTTATCTCTTCGGTAACGGGCGCGCGCGAGCTGAAATCTATTGACGGCGCGGGTTACATGGAAACTCAACGCCGATCCGGCATGCGCTGTTGACACAACTGCAACAATGCTTTGTGTTCCAGCGCCTTTATCGGATCAGGACTAACCCTTAAAATTCAAGCATCCTGCAGTGGGCCCGTCAGCCCATGGGATACAAGAAAGGGTTAGAAATGAAAAAGACAATATCGACCTATTGGCCCGTCGCCATGCTTGTGCCGCTCGTGCTTGCAAGTTATTGCCATGCAGTTCATCCGGTGGCCCGGACTGCGACGCATTCTCAAAGCGCTGCGACCGTCAGCGCCGAATTTGCGCGTGCTATTTCTTTAGGCTTGGTCGAGCCAGATGGTGCGGTCCCGGCGAACTCGTCAGCAGGCACAGTTTCACAAACGTTCTGAATGCATGGTTTGGGCGTGAAAGCGTGGTCCTTTGTATAATTCGGGACTGTTCGCGTACGCTTGCCTGGCAACATGCGGGAAGGTAGCGAAGCTGGATCGATGCTTCTGTTGAAGCCTATCGACGCCCGACGCCAATGTTGCCCGGAATCCGATGAACACTATCGCCATCTGCTTTGTGTGCCTTGGCAACATTTGCCGTTCGCCCAGCGCTGAAGCGGTGATGCTGCATCAGGTAGGGAAGGCGAAGCTTTCCGACCGTGTCGTCGTTGATTCAGCCGGTACGGGCAACTGGCATGTTGGTCAGCCTCCGGACGAACGCGCCCAGCGTGCGGCCAAAGCGCGTGGTTACGACTTGTCGGTCCTGCGCGGCAGGCAGATTTGCGAGGAAGACTTTGCGCGATTCGACCTGCTGATCGCAATGGACGACGCGAACGCCGCTGCACTCGCGAAAGCGTGTCCGCCTGAGCACCGCGACAAGATTCGCCTGCTCATGGAATTCGCCACCCGTGACGACAGTCGCGTTGTCGTAGATCCGTATTTCGGCGGCGACGAAGGCTTCGAGCGCGTTCTCGATCAGTGCGAAGACGCTTGCGAAGGATTGCTCAAGGCGCTTCGGACGCAACTGGTGGCTTGAAGCCGCGCGCGAGCCGCATGCAGATTTTGTCGGGCAAACATCTCAGTAATTTCCTAATAAAAACAGCCTGAGATACTTGACTAAATCCGTAGGTTATTTATACTTGAGCAAAATCATCGAGTATTAGCAGTCGCCCCCGGTAGCTTACAAACTATGAGACTCACCACGAAAGGCCGTTTCGCCGTCACGGCGATGATCGACCTGGCATTGCGCCAGGAGCAGGGCCCGGTGACGTTGGCCGGAATCAGCCAGCGCCAGCACATCTCGCTTTCCTATCTCGAGCAGTTGTTCGGCAAGCTGCGCCGCCACGAAATTGTGGAGTCGGTGCGGGGTCCGGGTGGCGGATACAATCTCGCGCGCCGTGCCGAGAACGTGACGGTGGCGGACATCATCATTGCTGTGGACGAGCCTATCGACGCCACGCAGTGTGGCGGGAAGGGCGCATGCGAAGGCACGAAGCAGCATGACGGCCACTGCATGACCCACGAGCTCTGGTCCACGCTCAATCAGAAGATGGTCGAGTATCTCGACTCGGTATCGCTGAAAGATCTTGTCGACCAGCAGCGCGCACGCGATGGATCGCCGGCGGTATTGCGCGATCGCCGTGCCGACACCGCTGGAGTAGAGCCTGCGCGCGTGGCGCCGAAAGGACCGAATTCCGTTTTCAACCTGGCTGGCTGACGGTTGCCGCATGCCTGAAGAACCGGCGCGGCTGTGTCGCCTGAAAGAGCCAATTGAGTTAATCCCCGGAGCAACTGATGAATAACGACATTCCCCACCTGCCCATCTACATGGACTACAGCGCAACGACTCCGGTCGACCCGCGCGTGGTGGACAAGATGATCCCGTATCTGCGCGAGCAGTTTGGCAATCCGGCATCGCGTAGTCACCAGTACGGCTGGGATGCGGAGCGGGCGGTCGAAGAAGCGCGCGAAAATGTGGCGAAGCTGGTCAATTGCGACCCGCGTGAAATCATCTGGACGTCCGGCGCAACGGAATCGGACAACCTCGCCATCAAGGGTGCGGCGCATTTCTACCAGAGCAAGGGCAAACACATCATCACGGTGAAGACCGAGCACAAGGCCGTGCTCGATACCTGCCGCGAACTCGAACGCGAAGGATTCGAAGTCACGTACCTGGATGTCAAGGACGACGGTTTGCTCGATCTGGAGAAGTTCCAGGCCGCGATCCGGCCGGACACCATCCTCGTGTCCGTGATGAACGTGAACAACGAAATCGGCGTGATTCAGGACGTCGCGGCCATTGGCGAGATCACGCGGGCAAAAGGCATTGTGTTTCATGTCGATGCCGCGCAAGCCACCGGCAAGATCGAAATCGACCTGCAGAAGCTGAAAGTCGACCTGATGTCTTTTTCGGCGCACAAGACATATGGCCCGAAGGGTATCGGCGCGTTGTTCGTGCGTCGCAAACCCCGCATTCGTATTGAAGCGCAAATGCATGGCGGCGGTCACGAGCGCGGCATGCGCTCGGGTACGCTCGCGACCCATCAGATTGTCGGGATGGGTGAGGCTTTCCGCATCGCGCGTGAAGAAATGGCGACAGAAAACGAACGCGTGCGCATGTTGCGCGACCGCTTGTTGAAAGGCCTGTCTGAGATGGAAGAGGTGTATGTGAACGGCGACATGGAAACGCGCGTCCCGCATAACCTCAACATCAGCTTCAACTTCGTTGAAGGCGAATCGCTGATCATGGCAGTGAAGGACGTGGCGGTGTCTTCCGGTTCGGCTTGTACATCGGCTTCGCTGGAACCGTCGTATGTGTTGCGCGCGCTTGGCCGCAACGACGAACTCGCGCACAGCTCGATCCGCTTCACGGTCGGGCGCTTCACGACCGAGCAGGACGTCGACTACGTGATCAATTTGCTGAAGGGCAAGATTCAGAAGCTGCGGGATTTGTCGCCGCTTTGGGAAATGCATAAGGACGGCATCGACATTTCGTCGATCCAGTGGGCTGCACACTGAGCAACGAGTTGCGCCCGCGTTCGAGCGCACACGCATACGAATTCAAGGAGTTTGAATCATGGCTTATAGCGACAAGGTTCTGGACCACTACGAAAACCCGCGCAACGTCGGTTCGTTCGGCAAGGATGACGATACGGTCGGCACCGGCATGGTCGGCGCGCCTGCATGCGGCGACGTCATGAAGCTGCAGATCCGCGTGGGCGCGGACGGCGTGATCGAAGACGCGAAGTTCAAGACGTATGGCTGCGGTTCGGCCATTGCTTCAAGCTCGCTCGTGACCGAGTGGGTCAAGGGCAAGACGCTGGATCAGGCGCTGACGATCAAGAACACCCACATTGCTGAAGAACTGGCATTGCCGCCGGTGAAGATCCACTGTTCGATCCTCGCTGAAGACGCAATCAAGGCCGCCGTTGCGGACTACAAGCAACGTCACGGTGCGGGCGCTGCGGAAACCGCTTCGGTGGAAGCGAAGCAACACGCGGCGTAAGCGCTTCACGCAGTCAGTTATCAGGGAAGGGCGCTGTGGTTTCAAGAATATCCAGGCGCCCTGGTTTTCGATTCAAAGCAAGGCTGCAGCGTACGAGACCGGAAAGTGGTTCACCGGGCACAACCGCTGCCGATGAGAGACTATGGCAATCACGTTGACGGACAAGGCAGCACAGCACGTGCAGAAGTATCTGGTTCGACGCGGCAAGGGCCTCGGCCTGCGCCTTGGCGTGCGTACGACCGGCTGCTCGGGCCTCGCCTACAAGCTCGAATATGTGGATGAACTCGCGCCGGAAGATCAGGTGTTCGAGTCGGCGGGCGTGAAGATCATTGTCGATCCGAAGAGCCTCGCTTATATCGACGGCACCGAACTGGACTTTGCGCGCGAAGGGCTGAACGAAGGATTCAAGTTCAACAACCCGAATGTGAAAGACGAATGCGGCTGCGGCGAATCGTTTCGCGTCTAGCATCTTGAAAGAACAGCAAAGAGGCGGCGCGTGCCGCCTTTTTCTTTAGCGTCACTGCTTTTTGAGTCTATCAACTTCTCCTTCCATGGCTACGCTCAACGACAGTCACTTCGACCTGTTCGGTCTTCCGCCGGCTTACGCCATCGATTCCGCCAAGCTGGACGAAGCGTATCGCACGGTGCAGGCGCAGGTTCATCCCGACCGGTTCGCAGCGGCGGGCGATGCGCAAAAGCGCGTTGCCATGCAGTGGGCTACGCGGGCGAACGAGGCCTACCAGACGTTGCGCGATCCGCTCAAACGGGCGACGTACATTTTGTCGCTACGTGGCGTACACGCCGACGCCGAGAGCAACACGGCGATGGAACCCGCCTTCCTGATGCAGCAAATGGAATGGCGCGAGAATATTGAAGACGCGGCGGCAGCGAAGAACGTAGGCGCGCTCGAAACCCTGCTTGACGAACTGCGCGACCAGGAGCGTATCCGCTTCGAAAAACTGGCGGCTTTGATCGACGGCCACGCCGATCAGGCCGCGAGCGAAGCGGTGCGTCAGCTCATGTTCATTGAGCGCGTGGCGAGCGAGATCGGCAACCAGATCGAAAAGCTCGACTGATCGGGACGCGCAGCCCTCGCATTAAAACCAGACGACACCAACCCCATAGATCAACGATGGCTTTACTCCAAATTTCAGAACCCGGCATGGCGCCGGCGCCGCATCAGCGACGCATCGCCGTGGGTATCGATCTCGGTACGACCAATTCGCTGGTGGCCGCCATGCGCAACAGCGTGGCCGAAGTGCTGCCCGACGAAGAAGGTCATTACCTGCTGCCTTCGGTTGTCCGGTATCTGGAGAAGGGCGGACGGCGTATCGGCCGGATCGCGAAGGAAGAAGCGGCGCTCGATCCGCGCAATACGATCGTGTCGGTGAAGCGCTTCATGGGCCGCGGCAAGAGCGAGGTGGAAGGCGCCGAAAACGCGCCCTACGATTTCGTCGATGCGCCGGGCATGGTGCAGATTCGTACTGTCGATGGCGTGAAAAGTCCGGTGGAAGTGTCGGCGGAGATTTTGGCCACATTGCGGTATCGCGCGGAAGATTCACTTGGCGACGACCTGGTCGGCGCGGTGATCACGGTGCCCGCCTACTTCGACGAAGCGCAGCGCCAGGCCACCAAGGACGCCGCGAAACTCGCCGGCCTGAACGTGTTGCGCCTGCTCAACGAACCGACTGCCGCTGCCATTGCTTACGGGTTGGACAATGCATCGGAAGGTTTGTACGCGGTCTACGATCTTGGCGGCGGCACCTTCGACCTGTCGATTCTCAAGCTCACTAAAGGCGTCTTCGAAGTGCTCGCGGCGGGCGGCGACTCGGCGCTCGGCGGCGATGATTTCGATGTCGCGGTGTATCGGCACGTGTTGGCGAAAACCAATGTGAAACCGGCAACGCCCGAAGACGTGCGCCTGCTTCTGGATCACGTGCGCACGGCCAAGGAGGCGTTGTCGTCCGCGCCCGAAGCGCGGGTCGAGGCTACGTTCTCCGACGGTCAGAAGATCGATTTGACGATCACCGAAAGCGAGTTCGCCACGCTCACCGCCGCACTGGTCGCCCGCACGTTGACCCCGACGCGTAAGGCGCTGCGCGACGCGAAGGTCTCGGCGTCGGAGATCAAGGGCGTCGTGATGGTCGGCGGCGCAACGCGCATGCCGGTGATCCGGCGCGCGGTCGAGGAGTATTTCGGCCAGCCGCCGTTGATCAATCTCGATCCCGACCAGGTCGTGGCGCTCGGCGCCGCGATCCAGGCCGATATGCTCGCGGGCAATCGCAGCGCGGAGGGCGATGACTGGCTGCTGCTCGATGTCATTCCGCTGTCGCTTGGCGTCGAAACAATGGGTGGCTTGACGGAAAAAATCATCCCGCGCAATTCGACCATTCCAGTCGCGCGCGCGCAGGATTTCACGACGTTCAAGGACGGCCAGACCGCGATGGCAATTCATGTGGTGCAAGGCGAACGCGAACTCGTGTCCGATTGCCGGTCGCTTGCGCGTTTTGAACTGCGTGGCATCCCGCCGATGGCCGCTGGCGCCGCGCGTATTCGCGTGACCTATCAGGTGGACGCCGATGGTTTGCTGTCCGTATTCGCGCGTGAACAATTGTCGGGCGTGGAGGCGTCGGTGGTGGTCAAG
Source organism: Caballeronia sordidicola (assembly GCF_001544455.2). Classification (GTDB taxonomy): domain Bacteria; phylum Pseudomonadota; class Gammaproteobacteria; order Burkholderiales; family Burkholderiaceae; genus Caballeronia; species Caballeronia sordidicola. The sequence continues at coordinate 400,970 of NZ_FCOC02000001.1, read as the reverse complement.
CCTTCCTACGGTCTCGCCGACGACGACGTCGCCCGCATGCTGGAAGAAAGCTTCACCACGGCCGAAGTCGACATGCGCGCCCGCGCGCTGCGTGAAGCGCAGGTCGATGCACAGCGTCTGGTCGAGGCATCGCAAGCCGCGTTGAGCGCCGACAGCGAATTGCTCGATGCGGCCGAGCGCGCGAATATCGAAGCATTGATTACCCGACTCGCGACCGTGACGACAGGCGACAGCACCGACGCCATCGAAGCGGCGACCAAGGAACTGGCCGCCGCCACCGATGAATTCGCCGCCCGCCGCATGAACAAGAGCATTCGCCGTGCGCTCGCCGGCCGCAGGCTCGACGAAGTCTGAGCCCATAACGACATAGAACGGAAAGAAGTCATGCCCCAGATCGTAGTTTTACCCCACGTTGAATTGTGCCCGGATGGCGCGGTGATCGACGCGGATACATCGAAGAGTATTTGCGACAACTTGCTGGATAACGGCATCGAGATCGAGCACGCGTGCGAGAAATCGTGCGCCTGCACGACGTGCCACGTAATCATTCGCGAGGGCTTCAACGCGCTGGTTCCGTCTGAAGAAGACGAGGACGATTTGCTCGACAAGGCATGGGGACTCGAACCGACGTCGCGGTTATCATGTCAGGCGATGGCGCCCGCTGACGAGGATCTCGTGGTCGAGATCCCGCGCTACACCATCAACCACGCCAAAGAGAATCACTGAACGTATCAGGGACCTTGAGACAGGAGCGCTTGCCATGAAGTGGACAGACACGCAGGACATCGCGATGGCATTGACCGACGCGCATCAGGACGTCGATCCGCAGTTTGTGCGGTTTACGGATTTGCATCGGTGGGTGACGGAGTTGGTGGGCTTCGACGACGATCCCGAAAAATCCAACGAGCGCATTCTCGAGGCCATCCAGGCAGCGTGGATTGAAGACGCGGATTATTGAATTCAGTGCTCGCTGGAAAATAAAACGGCGGCTCCAAGTGGAGTCGCCGTTTTGCTTTTGCAGCGGTGTGGGTTAGCCAGCCGCAAGCGTGCCGTTTTCGATGCGCACGCGTTGGCCCTGGCTGAACGGCGGCGGCTGACGATACGTGAAGTAGCGGGTCTTGCCGTTTTCCATGTGTACGCGTACCGAATAATCGGTTTCGCTGCGCAGATGTTTTTCGACCGCGTTGCCGCCGAGACCGCCGCCGAGCGCGCCGAGAATCGTCATGCCGGTACGACCGCCTCCGCGGCCAAACTGGTTACCGATAAGGCCACCCGCCACCGCACCGCCGACTGCGCCGATACCCGTGCCGTGACCTTCGCGCTTTACTGCCGAGATGGCTTCAACGGTGCCGCACGTCGAGCAATACGCAGGTTGCGCCGGTTGCTGTTGCGCGTAGTTTGGCTGTTGCACGGGCTGTTGCTGCGCCACCTGGCGAGCCTGCTGCTCTTGCGCGGCTTGCTGCTGAGCAAGCCGCGCCTGTTGAGCCTGCTGTGCTTGCTGCTGAGCGGCTTGTTGCTGCGCTTGAACCTGAGCGGCCGTGGGCGCGGCCGGTTGCGTCGCGACTTGCGCCGCCTGCGTCTGGTCGTTCACAGGCGACGTGCTCGACGCTTTCGGAAACAGGCCGGTTACGGCAGCCGTTGCAGCCAGACTGGCGATGATGACCGCGCCCGCAGCGGTGGCGACCAATGGATGAATCTTGCGGTTCGGCGAATTGGGTGTGGTCATGTTGTTGCTGCTGTTATCCATTTTTGAACCTCCGTCTCAAGGCAGAGTGTGACGTTGCTCGATGTGACGATAGAAGTGTGGCTCACATCGGAATGCCAGGTTTATCAAGTTGTAACGTTTTAGATGTGAACGGATAATGCAAGAAACGCACCGGGAGCGCGGTTTGCTCAGAAGCTCGCTCCGCCAAGGGTTTTCGCCCATATAAACCCATTGACGCAGCCGCTCAAATGTCTGTTTTTACCTATAGTTACAAACTCGGCCGCATGCCATGACGCAAAAAAGGCGCTTTCGCGCCTTTTTTACAAACGTGCTGTCACTAAGCGGATCAGTCTTCTCGACGCAAATGCGGGAACAGGATCACGTCGCGAATGCTTGGGCTGTCGGTGAGCAGCATCACCAACCGGTCGATACCAATTCCGCAACCGCCCGTTGGCGGCATGCCGTGTTCGAGCGCGCGAATGTAGTCGGCGTCATAGAACATGGCTTCTTCGTCGCCGGCATCCTTCTGGTCGACTTGCTTCTGAAAACGCGCGGCCTGATCTTCGGGATCGTTCAACTCGGAAAAACCGTTCGCAATCTCGCGCCCAGTGATGAACAACTCGAAACGCTCGGTGATTCCCGGAGCCGTATCCGACGCCCGCGCCAGCGGCGACACCTCCAGCGGATAGTCGACAATGAACGTCGGCTCCCACAATTGCGACTCCGCTGTTTCCTCGAACAACGCAAGCTGCAGCGATCCAACGCCGGCATTCAGGAACTGCGGCTGCGATGCATCCACGCCAAACTTCTTCAACTCCGTGCGCAGGAACGCGGCATCGGCGAGTTGTTCGTTCGTGTATTGCGGCGCGTACTTCTGAATCGCCTCGCAAATCGTCAGCCGGTGAAACGGCTTCGACAAATCGAGTTCGCGCCCCTGATACGTGATATTCGCGGTGCCGCGTGCGTCGATGGCGGCCTGGCGAATCAGCGCTTCGGTGAAGTCCATCATCCACGTGTAATCCGTGTACGCGGCGTAAAACTCCATCATGGTGAACTCGGGGTTGTGTCGCGGCGACACCCCTTCGTTGCGGAAATTGCGGTTGATCTCGAACACGCGTTCAAAACCGCCGACGACCAGCCGCTTCAAATACAGCTCAGGCGCAATACGCAGGAACATTTGCATGTCGAGCGCGTTGTGATGCGTGACGAACGGCTTTGCCGCCGCGCCGCCCGGAATCGGGTGCAGCATGGGCGTTTCCACTTCCATGAAATTCGCCTTCGCCATGAAACTGCGGATCGACGCAAACGCCTTCGTCCGCGCAATAAACGTCTGGCGCGTTTCCGGCGTCACGATCAGGTCGACATAACGCTGGCGATAGCGCATTTCCTGATCGGCAAGACCGTGGAATTTGTCGGGAAGAGGGCGCAGCGCCTTGGTCAGAAGGCGCAACTCCGTACACCGGACGGACAATTCGCCCTTGTTGGTGCGAAACAGGACGCCCTTCGACGCGACGATGTCACCCAGGTCCCACTTCTTGAACGCGTCGTAGACATCCTGGCCCACGTCAGCGGGCGTGATGAAGAACTGGATCTGGCCGCTGCCGTCCTGCACCGTCGCAAAGCTCGCCTTGCCCATCACGCGTTTCAGCATCATCCGGCCGGCTATCGCGACTTGCAGCGGCTCGGCTTCGAGCGCCTCCTTGTCTTTGCTGGCGTAGTCGGATTGCAGTGCGGCGGCTTGATGCGTCGGACGGAAGTCGTTCGGGTATGCGACGCCAAGCTCGCGCAGCGCACGGAGTTTGTCGCGACGCTCGGCGAGGATCTGGTTCTCTTCCAGTTCGGGAGCGGCGCCCGGCTGAGTCGGTTCGGTCATGATGTCTTCGGCGATGAATGCGGTGAATGCGACGGTGAATGCGGCCGGCCGGGGAATGTGTCGCGATGGCAAACGTGGTCCGGTGGAGGGCCGCAAAAAAAAACGCTGTGAGGCTGCCTTGAATCAGGCGCCTCGCTTACACGCCCTGTTTCAGGCTGGCGCTGATGAAGTCGTCCAGATCGCCATCGAGCACGGATTTCGTGTTGCTGATTTCCACGTTCGTGCGCAGATCCTTGATCCGGCTGTTATCGAGCACGTACGAGCGAATCTGGTGACCCCAGCCCACGTCGGTCTTGCTGTTTTCCAGGTTGTCTTTCTCGACCTGGCGCTTGCGCATTTCGAACTCGTACAGCTTGGCCTTCAACATCATCATGGCTTCGGCGCGGTTCCGGTGCTGCGAGCGGTCGTTCTGGCACTGCACGACAATGCCCGTCGGCCCGTGCGTCAAGCGCACCGCGGAATCGGTCTTGTTGATGTGCTGGCCGCCGGCGCCCGACGCGCGATAGGTGTCCGTGCGAATGTCGGCCGGATTGATATCGATTTCGATGGAATCGTCGACTTCCGGATAAACGAAGATAGATGAAAACGACGTATGGCGTCCGCCCGACGAATCGAACGGCGACTTGCGCACGAGCCGGTGAACGCCTGTTTCCGTACGCAGGAAACCGTATGCGTACTCGCCTTCCACCTTGATGGTCGCGCTTTTGATGCCGGCTACGTCGCCGTCGGATTCTTCCAGCACTTCGGTCTTGAAACCCTTGCGCTCGCAGTAGCGCAGATACTGGCGCATCAGCATGGCCGCCCAGTCGCACGCTTCCGTGCCGCCGGCGCCTGCCTGGATGTCGATAAAGCAATTGTTCGGGTCGGCCGGATTCGAGAACATCCGGCGGAATTCCATGTCTTCGACACGTTTTTGAAGCGCCGCCGCGTCTGTTTCGCACGAGACGAGCGTGTCTTCGTCGTTTTCTTCGCGGGCCATGTCGAAGAGATCCTGCGTGTCGCGAAGATCGTTATCGAGGTCCGTGATGGTGGTGACGACACCGTCGAGCAGTTTCTTTTCGCGCCCTAGCGCCTGGGCGTTTTTCGAATCGTTCCAGACGTTCGGGTCTTCCAGAACCCGGTTGACTTCGTCTAGGCGTAAAGCCTTGGCGTCGTAGTCAAAGATACCCCCGGAGCTCGCCAGCGCGATGGCGCAGGTCGGCGAGGAGGTTCTCGATTGCGTTTAGGCGTTCCGCTTCCATTTGATCGTTTTCAGGTTTTTTGGCTAAGAGCGAAATTATAACTTAGCCGCAACGCGTGCTGGGCGGGCGCGCAGGATGGGCATACGGGTTTCATCCCAGCGCATGTTCCACGATCATCTGCACGCGCGCCACGCCGTTCCACGTGTCGGAAACCAGCCGGTATGCCACCATCGCCCGGTTCGGCAACGTGTCCGTGTGATTGAACCAGATGGCGTTGAAGCGCTGCTGGCCGCGCCGCAATTGCAGCTTGAGGTGCTTGTCCTTCACCAGCGCCTGCGACGCCACTTCGAACTCGCCGGAGAACACGGGCGCGGGAAAGCCTTGGCCCCACACCGCGTTATCGATCAGTTCGACGAATTGCGGCGTGAAATAGGCGTCTTCGAGTTCGCCGTCCGTTTCAACCACACGCGATAAAGCGTCCGTTGTCAGCCACTCGCGCCCGACCGTTTCAAACGCCGCGGTGAAGCGCGGGATATCGGCCGTGACAATGGTCATTCCCGCGGCCATCGCGTGACCGCCGAATTTCACGATCATTCCCGGTTCGCGTTTGGAAATCAGGTCCACCGCATCGCGCAGGTGAAATCCGACGATCGAGCGCCCCGATCCCTTCGATAAAACCCCGCTTTCGTCCGCATGTGCAAACGTGAACGACGGTCGATGAAACTTCTCCTTCAAACGCCCGGCGACGATCCCGATCACGCCTTGATGCCACGCCGGATTGAAGAGCGTGAGCGTTGCCGAATCGGCTGGATCGATGCTCGCCAGTTCTTCCAGCGCCTGCTCCTGCATGCCGGCTTCGATTTCGCGCCGCTCGCGGTTGATGGAATCCAGTTGCTGCGCGAGTTCCCACGCGCGGCCAATGTCGTCGGTGATCAGGCATTCAATGCCGAGCGACATATCGGAGAGCCGTCCGGCCGCATTCAGCCGAGGGCCGAGCGCAAAGCCAAGATCGAAGCCCGACGCGGCACGCGCGTCGCGTGCCGCCGCGCGAAACAGCGCCGCGATGCCCGGCTGCATGCGTCCCGCACGAATCCGCTTCAGGCCCTGCGCCACCAGGATCCGGTTGTTCGGATCGAGCTTGACCACGTCGGCGACCGTTCCGAGCGCCACCAGGTCGAGCAGGCCGTCAAGGCGCGGTTCGGGCGCGTCATCCGTGAACGCGTTGCGACGGCGCAATTCTGCGCGCAACGCGAGCAGCACGTAGAAGATCACGCCCACGCCCGCGATGCATTTACTCGGAAATCCGCAACCTGGCTGGTTGGGATTCACGATGGCGCGCGCAGGCGGAAGCTCGTCGCCGGGCAGGTGATGGTCAGTGACGAGGACATCGATGCCCAGTGCATTCGCCGCTTGTACGCCGTCCACGCTGGCAATGCCGTTGTCCACGGTAATCAGCAAATCGGGCTTGCCGCCCGGGCCGCTGGCAGCCAGCGCAACGATTTCGGGCGTCAAGCCGTAGCCGTATTCGAAGCGATTTGGCACCAGATAATCGATCTGCGCACCGAACATCCGCAGACCGCGAACGGCGACCGCGCAGGCGGTCGCGCCGTCGCAATCGTAATCGGCTACCACGAGCATGCGGCGTTTCGCCGTGAGGGCATCGGCGAGCACGACCGCTGCTTCGTCGCAGCCCTTCAGTCCCACAGGCGCGTGCAGTTTTTTCAGTTCGGTTTCGATTTCGTCCGGCGAACACACGCCACGCGACGCATACAGCCGCGCGATAACCGGGTGAACGCCGTGGCGCACGAGGACGGCGGCGTCGGCGGGAGAGGGGGCGCGGGTGACGATTCGGGTCATTCGTTTGAACTTCTTATTCGATGAAAAGCGCGGCAATCGGGCGTCGCCGCCAGAATTTGCGCAGCGCGCCGCGGGTGATGGTGAGGGAAACGGAGCCTGTATCGCTGCACAAGGTCAGGCGCAACGTGCCGAGCGCGCCGTTTTCAAGCGCAGCAAGGGCCGGCGCGAACCAGTCACGTTCAAGCGTTCCGAGAGCGTCATTCCAGCGTGCCCAGTCCTGTTCGATAAACGGCGCCGAGAACGGATCGAGTTCGACGAGCGTGCGTCCGTCGGGCTGGAGTTGCGCCGTGTCCAGCGCTGCGTACGAAACCGGTGGCGCTTCAGGAACCATGCCGGCGGCAAGCGCCAGACCGCGCGTGGCCGCCGCGTTCGACATTACTCGCGCGAACGGGCTCGTTACGTTGTGCATGGCGCCCTGCGCGTGCAGCCAGATCGAGTTGATCGCCGGCAGGCCGCGGGCTTCGCGCGCTTCGTTGAGCGGATGCTCGAACCACGCCATCTGAACTTCGTTCTGCAACTTCATCCATGCCCGCGAGCGCTCGCCGGTGCCGGCCTCGTGCGGCAGCCAGATCTCGATGTTGCGCCCGCTCGCGCGTAATGGTGATGCTCCGGCGAGCGTGCCGAGACTTTCCCCGCTGACGTACCAGCGCACCGGCTGCGGCGCCTGGATGGTCAGGCCGAGATCTTCTATCAGGGGCTTGACGACATCGAAAAGCGTGCGTGCTTCCCGATCCTCAACGCCCAGCGTTGCCGGGTCGATCAGCACCAGATGATCGCGCGCAATTCGTACGTGCACCGGCTCGACGCACGCCCACGTCATGTTGCCGGGAGAACCTCCGTCGGCGAGCAGCATGTAGGGCGCGAGCGGCGCTTCGTCGCTGGCGGACCTAGACGAAGCGCGATTCGAGGGCGCGTGCGAGAGCTCGTTCACCACGCCGAATTGCCGCGCAATCCAGCGTTCGTGCGGCAAGGTGCGCTGGAAATCCTCGCCGATTACGCGTTCGTCGAGCGTCGCGCGTGCGAGCAGGCGATCGAGCGCGGGGCGCGCCAGGCTATGCAGCGCGGTTGCCGCGTCAGCGGCCGATGGCAGCGCGAACGGCAGTAGAAGGTGGAGATCGTGGAGCTTGGGCGTAGGCATGATGCTGGGCATTGTAGGGCAAAGGGCCCGGCGCTTCTGCTGCCCGGATCAGAGCTTCACGCGGGCTTCACGCGCGAGTGGGCTCGCGCGGCTCGACCTTGCGATCGATTTCACTGCGCGTTGGCAGGGTCTTGAGGTCGTACATGGCCTGAAGATTCAGCCAGAATTCGGGCGTTGTGTCGAAGTAGCGTGCGAGGCGATAAGCCGTGTCCGCCGTGATGCCGCGCCGCTCCTTCACGATTTCATGCAGCCGCGTGGCGGGCACGTTGAGCGCCAGCGCCAGCGCGTTCACGCTCATTTCCAGCGGGACCAGATAATCTTCCCGGAGGATTTCGCCTGGGTGGACTGCGCGCATTCCGTTCTTGGACATGGTGAATAAACCTGCTCAGTGATAGTCAATGATTTCGACGTCGACCGGACCTTTCGTCGTCCATTTGAAACAAACGCGCCACTGGCTGTTGATGCGGATACTGAGCTGGCCGCGGCGATCACCGGAGAGCCGTTCGAGGCGGTTGCCCGGCGGCGATTTCAGGTCACGTAGCTCGTGCGACGCATCCAGCGCCGAGAGCCTTCTGGTCGCCATGTCCGCGATTGCCTGAAACCGTTTCGGCGTTTGGCCTTCGTACAGTGCCTGAGTGTCCTTGCATCGAAACGTTTGAATCATTATGGTCATCGTATTACGTTTTGCGTAATACGTAAAGAGTTAAGTTGGTGGATCCACGTGAAAGCCGGGATGGGTGTTTGAAGGCAATCGTGTGGCGCAAGAGCCAGACGAGTATGAACGGCGGCGCGAAGGCGCGAAATCGTCAGAGTGGCCTGATTGACGCGTTTCGCACGCGTTTGCGCATGCGCTGGGTGCTTCGCGCTAAAGGAGTGCCTAAGAATTGTGTGGCAAACTTCGCGCTTGATCGATGCGCAAGGATTCAGGAGGCGACGTTGCCGCCGGCCTGAAAAACAGTATCGGGTTATAAAAACGGCGCGAATCACGACGGTTCCGGCCTCGGATCGAATGCGCGATGTGAAGATCGAAGAACGTTAGACGCTGAAAGGAATCGCTTGAAACTTCCCTATGAATGGCAGATCGGCTGGCGTTACACCCGCGCCGGCAAACGCACTACCGGTAACGGCTTTATTTCGTTCATCGCGTTGGTTTCGATGTCCGGCATCGCGCTCGGCGTGGCCGCGCTGATCGTGGTGCTCTCGGTCATGAACGGTTTTCAGAAAGAGGTTCGCGACCGCATGTTGTCAGTGCTCGCGCACGTGGAAATCTTCTCGCCGACCGGCTCCATGCCGAACTGGCAACTGACCGCGCAGGAAGCGCGCAGGAACCCGGAAGTGATCGGCGCGGCGCCTTATGTGGACGCGCAGGCGCTGCTTACGCGGCAAGGCTCGGTCAGCGGCGTGGCGCTGCGCGGTGTGGAACCGTCGCTCGAACCGCAAGTATCCGATATTGGCCGCGAGATGAAGGGCGGCAAGCTCACCGATCTCGTGCCGGGCGGCTTCGGCATCGTGCTTGGACGCGATCTTGCGAGCAATCTCGGCGTGGGCACGGGCGACAAGATCACGCTGGTCGCGCCCGAAGGGACAATCACGCCGGCCGGCATGTTGCCCCGGCTCAAGCAGTTCACGGTCGTCGGCGTGTTCGAGTCAGGGCATTACGAATACGATTCTTCGCTCGCACTGATTGCCATCTCGGACGCGCAGGCGCTTTTCCGCTTGCCCGCGCCCACGGGCGTGCGCCTGAAGTTGAAGGACATGCAGCGCGCGCCGGAAGTTGCACGCCAGCTTTCGCGCACGCTCTCCGGCGACCTTTACATACGCGACTGGACGCAGCAGAACAAGACGTGGTTCTCGGCCGTGCAGATCGAAAAACGCATGATGTTCATCATCTTGACGCTGATCATCGCGGTCGCGGCGTTCAACCTGGTTTCGTCGCTGGTAATGACCGTGACCGATAAACAAGCGGACATTGCGATTCTTCGCACGCTCGGCGCGCAGCCCGGATCGATCATGAAGATCTTCGTGATCCAGGGCGTGACGATCGGGTTTATCGGCACGGCGATCGGCGTGACGCTCGGATGCCTGATCGCGTGGAGCATCCCTTGGCTCGTGCCGGGTATCGAACATCTGTTTGGCGTGCAGTTCCTGCCTCCTTCGGTGTATTTCATCAGCGAATTGCCCTCCGAACTCGTCCCCGCCGACGTGATCCGGATCGGGCTGATTGCGTTTGTATTGTCATCGCTCGCGACGCTCTATCCGAGCTGGCGCGGAGCGAAGGTCCGGCCGGCGGAGGCGTTGCGGTATGAGTGATGTGTCGAACAACATCGTGCTGGAAGCATCGGCTATTTCGAAGACGTTCGTGCAGGGCGGCTTCAACGTGCAAGTGCTGGACAATGCCGAACTGCAGGTCCATCGCGGCGAAAAGCTGGCGATTGTCGGCGCGTCGGGATCAGGAAAGAGCACGCTGCTTCACGTGTTGGGCGGTCTCGACGAACCCAGCGCCGGCAAGGTCTCGCTGCTGGGCAAGCCGTTCACCGCGTTGCGCGAACGCGAGCGCAACGAACTGCGCAATCGCGCGCTTGGATTCGTGTATCAATTCCATCATCTGCTCGCCGAATTCAGCGCGCTCGATAACGTCGCCATGCCACTGCGCATCCGCCGCATGACCGAGGCCGACGCACGCAAGCAGGCCATGGACATGCTGGAACGCGTGGGCATAGGGCATCGGGCGAAACATCGGCCGGGCGAGTTGTCCGGAGGGGAGCGCCAGCGCGTGGCGATTGCACGGGCGCTGGTGACGCACCCGGCCTGCGTGCTCGCCGACGAACCGACCGGCAACCTCGACGGCGGCACGGCCGATACGGTGTTCAACCTGATGCTGGAGTTGTCGCAGACGCTCGAAACGAGTTTCGTGATCGTCACGCACGATCCCGACCTGGCCGCGCGCTGCGACCGTATCATGCGCCTGCGCGACGGCGTGCTGTTCGAGGAGCCGGTCGTTCCTGTCTAGCTGTCCGGAGGCGTACATGTGGATCGATACGCACTGCCATCTCGATGCTTCGGAATTCGATGCCGACCGCGATGACGTTGCGGCTGCGGCGTTGAAAGAGGGCGTCAAGCGCATCGTGATTCCGGGTGTCGAGCGCCAGAATTTCGACACTGTGCGTGAGCTTGCGCATCGGATTGAAGGCGGGGCGTACGCGCTTGGCATTCACCCGTTGTTCACGCCGCGCGCGCAGGACGACGATCTGCGCGTGTTGCAGGAGCGGATCACGGCAAGCATGGATGACCCGCGGTTCGTGGGTATTGGTGAGATCGGACTGGATTACTTCGTGCCCGGTCTCGACGATGCACGCCAGACCTTCTTCTACTACGAGCAGCTCAAGCTCGCGCGTGATTTCGATCTGCCCGTCATCTGTCACGTGCGCAAATCGCAGGACAAAGTGCTGAAAGGGCTGCGCATGCATGGCGTGAAAACCGGCATCGCGCATGCATTCAACGGCAGTTTTCAGCAGGCCGAGGCGTTTATTGCGCACGGCATGCGGCTTGGTTTCGGCGGCAACCTCACGTTCGAACGCGCGCGGCAGATTCGGCGTCTGGCAGTTGACTTGCCTATCGATGCAATCGTGCTCGAAACCGATGCGCCGGATATCGCGCCCTCGTGGATCTACAAACGCCGTAATGCGCCGGATCAGGTCGCGGGTATTGCACGCGTGCTGGCTGAGCTTCGCGGCATCAGCGAGAAGACGCTTTCTCTCGGTACAACGGCTAGCGCACACGCCGCGTTGCCGCGGCTTGCGCTTATCCCGGCATAAACGGGTCCATTATCAAAGTTTATAGAGATGCCCCGACGTGCATTGCATCCCGACCGCTTGCGTAACCGCCATTCCGCGTTCATACGAGAAATTCTTGTCGGTCGTTGGATGGAAGAACTCGATGAAATCAAGACTTCTCTTGCCAAGTACAAACCCGCCGACCAGCGGTGCGTTGACTGCGTACATGTACGGCATTAACGCCATCATTGATGACGCGGGAACGCCGATCAAATGTTCCTCCAGGTCGCCGCTCTGTATGTTCCCTTGCGGGTAAAACCACAAAGGCGTACTGATAAACAGGTAGGAGTCTTCTCCCATGCCTGTGAGCAATGTACGCAACAGCCACCGGGCTGTATCCAGCGTGAGGTGCTCGATCACATCCAGAAGGCAAATAATCTTGTATTTTGAAAACATATCCGACGGCATTGACTGCGCTAGTCCATGCCAGACATTTCGGTATAGTTTTTTCCCAAATAAATTCTGGTTATGGCAGTTCGGAAGAAATCCATCTATGCCATCGACCGACCAATGTGAAGTGTCCGGATTACGTCGAATCATTTCGCCCAAATTGCCGCCCCCGAATCCAATGTCAAGCACCTCGGTATCGATTTTATTGTCCTGCAGGATGTGAAAAATCACTTCTTTCGGCGAGGCGGAGTCTCCACGCGCGACGAGATTCGAATCCGCGATGTGCGAAATGACAGAATAATTTTTAACAGTTTGATGGAGCATTGTGTTCTTTGATGTAGATTCTGATCGGACCAATTAGGGGAATTCTATTAAGCTTTACTAAATTATTCGCAAAATCTGGAGGATTGGAAACATCCTAAAAATCACGCGAAGCGCACTCACACTATATCCGCTCACTGCTCGCGGTTTCCGTTATTTTCCCGTTAAAAATTGTGTGAACGTGTAGGTGTCAATTGCATACGCGTCCGAAGCCTGTTGATGTCGGCTTCGAGTTGCAAATGTTGGGTTGCCCGCAATTTTCTAGGCACAACGGCTAACGCGGTCGGTGTGCTGTCCCGGCACGCGTTTATCTCAGCATAATCAGTTTTTCTAATTGTTCGATTGCAGGCATCGGAGGGAATGCGCCCTTCGATGCATTTGCGCTCGCATTAAGGTTCTGAGGAGCGGGCGTGCGGAGAATGCTGGTCGGATTTGCTCTTGGCATTGTGTGGCTGCAACAGCGGACTGCGTTGCCGAGCATGTTGTTTATTTGCGCCGTTTTATGTGCTTTTGCGTGCACCTGTCTGCTCTCGTTTTACGTGCCGCGCTCGCGTAACACCTGCTTGATCGTCGCCGCGTTTATCGTCGGTTTCACCTATGCCGCGTGGCGCGCCGATGCGCGTTTGCAATACACGCTGCCCGTGGCGTTCGAGAACCGCAATATCGAGTTGACTGGGTTTGTGCGTGGTTTGCCGCTGGAGGGCGAGGACGGAACGCGTTTTCTATTCGAAGTCGAGTCGAACGAAACGGAAATCGCGAATTTTCCGCGCGTCGTGCAGTTGTCCTGGATGGCAGTCGATGCATCCAGGCGAGGGCTGGCCGCCGCGCCGCCTCCGCCGCTCTGGGCAGGTCAGCGCTGGACGTTGGTCGCGCGGCTCAAGCGCCCGCAGGGGAACGCAAATTTCCGGGGTGGCGATGCTGAAGCGGCGTTGCTTGCCCGAAACATTCGTGCGACCGGTTACGTATCGATGCCGGAGTCGGCCCGCCGCCTGAGCACCGACGCACGCGGTTTTGCATTGACCATCGACCGCTGGCGTGCCCGGTTGCGTGAACGCGTGCTGGCGGCGCTGGTTGGCGCGCCGCATCGGGGAATCGTGGTCGCGCTTGCGGTTGGCGCACAAGACGTGGTCAGCGACGCCGACTGGGCCTTGCTGCGCGCAACGGGCACGAGCCATCTGGTGGCGATCTCCGGACTGCACATTGGATTTGTCGCGGGGCTTGCGGCGTCGATCGGCGGATGGTTGTGGCGACGCTTGCGATGGCGCGGCATGCCGTTACCGCTGATCGTATCGGCGCAAAAAGCGGCTGCAGCTACCGCGGCCGCATTCGCGGCCTTTTATGCCGCGCTGGCGGGCTTCAACGTGCCCGCGCAACGGTCGATGTGGATGCTGTGCTTCGTTGCGCTCGCTGTGTTGAGCGGGCGCAGGCCTGCTTCGTCGCTGGTGCTCGCGTGGGCATTGGCGCTCGTGCTGCTGCTCGATCCATGGGCGGTCACGGCGGCGGGATTCTGGCTGTCGTTCTGCGCGGTGTCCGCTATTTTGTTTGCGATTGCATCGAGAGGAAGGAGGGCGTCGGTCGGCATTGCGGACGAGCCGGCCGAATCCGGGCGTGACGAAGACCTGATCCCGGATATTGCGCATGGTCAGCCACGAGCGCGCCGGCTTTGGCGCGACCGGATCGTGGATGCGATTCATCGATCAAGCGCTCGTTCGAGATCGTGGCTCAAGCGTGCCGCGCGGAGCGTTGGCCGCCGGATCGCTGCAAGTGCGCGCGTGCAGTACGCCATCACCATCGGGCTTGCGCCGCTTACGGCGTACTGGTTTTTTCAAATCCCGTTGCTTGGTCCGCTCGCCAATGCGTTCGCGATTCCGTGGGTCAGTTTCCTGGCTACGCCAACAGTTTTGATCGCCGTACTGTTGCCTGCGCCATTCGATGGTTTCGCCTACCGTGCCGCCCACAGTTTGCTGACGCTCATGTGCGACGTGCTCGCGCATATGTCGGGCCCTCAATGGACGCTCTGGCGCCTGCCGCAGCCAGATGCCTTCGCTATGACCGCCGCTGCTTTCGGCGTGGCCTGGGCACTGGCCCCACCGGGCTGGCCGTTGAGATTTGCCGCGCCGCTGACGTGGCTGCCGCTGGTTTTTCCTCCGTCGCACGCGCCTCAAGGCGGCGCGTTCCGCGTGACGGCGCTCGATATTGGACAGGGATCATCGGTCGTCGTGGAAACGGCGCGTCACACCTTGCTCTTCGATGCAGGCCCGGGTCCGGAATCGACCCGCGCCGGCGAGCGGCTGGTCGTGCCATATCTTTTTGCTCATGGTCTTTTCACGCTCGATACGCTGATGATCAGCCACTCGGATTCCGACCATTCCGGCGGCGCGCCTGCCGTGCTGGAAAGCATTCGTGTGCGTCAGTTCGTGGCATCACTGCGACCGCACGAGACTCTCTGGCAGACGGCTCGTGAAAAAGGCAGCGACTCTTTGCGATGCGTCGCGGGTCAGCGCTGGCAATGGGATGGCGTGGTCTTCGACGTGCTGTGGCCGCGCGCCGGCCCGCTTGCCACGAAGCCGAATGCGACTTCGTGCGTGCTGAAAATAACAAGCGCGGCGGGGCGCTCGGCGCTGCTTGCGGCGGATATCGAGTCAGACGTCGAGCGCCAGCTATTGCAGCAAGATCCGGCGTTGCTTCGGGCGGATGTGTTGATCGTGCCGCATCACGGCAGCAAGACGTCTTCTTCCGAGCCTTTCCTCGACGCTGTCGCGCCGCGCGTCGCTGTATTTCAGGTAGGCTACCGCAACCGTTTCAATCATCCAAACCCGACTGTGTTCGAACGATACCGGCTGCGTCATATCGAGTTGTCTCGCAGCGACGAAGACGGTGCGGCGCGCATGGAGGTCTCGGCGGACGTTTCCATCGAACGGTTCCGGCAAACGCACGCGCGCTACTGGATGGGGCGGTAATAAAAGAAGAGGGCACGAGGCTTGAAAGACATCCTGCATTTTTCACACGCGAACGGCTTTCCGGCGTCGACGTATCGCACGATCTTCGCCGAACTCTCGGACGACTACGTGATTCGCGCCGTCGAACGCTTCGGCCACAATCCGCGGTTGCCGGTCACGCGCGACTGGCCTCATCTCGTGGACGAACTCCTGGAAGACATCGAAGCGACCCGCCCTCACGACGTCAAAGTCTGGCTGGTGGGGCATTCGCTCGGCGGCTATTTGTCGTTAATGGCGGCGCTCAAACGGCCGCATTGGGTGAAGGGCGTCGTCATGCTGGACTCGCCCGTGATTGCGGGCTGGCGCAGCCATCTACTGCGGATATCCCAATGGACCGGGCTCGATACACGGTTGTCACCCGCCGCCGCCACAAAAAATCGCCGCGTGCAGTGGTCAAGCCGCGAAGAAGCGTGGCGCCATTTCCATGCAAAAAGAGCGTTCGCGCGCTGGGACGAGCGGATGTTGTCCGACTACATCGACTTCGCTATTCCGGCTGACCACGAAAACCTGGGTGCTTCAGGCAGCCCGCGCAGGCTCGCTTTCGATCGCGAGGTCGAATTTCGCATTTACAAGACCTTGCCGCGCACGTTGGGCGCGCGGGTGGCGCATGGCGTGCCGGTGCCCGTCGGGTTTATTGCAGGAACGCATTCGCGCGAAGTGAGGCAGGTCGGGCTGGATATGACGCGGCGGATCGTGGGCGGCCATCTGGAATGGATGGAAGGCAGTCATCTGTTTCCAATGGAACATCCGGTGGAAACCGCGCGTGCAGTGCAACGCGTGCTTAACAGGCTGCGGACATAGGAACTGCGAACACCGGTTGGACTTCGCCGGGCCGGCATTTAATTCGCCCGTAAATATGCGTCGCACAATGTAATTTGGCCGATCCGGCGCTGGGTCCGGAGGCGCCTTTCGGGTATAATCCGTTTTTCCCGCGAGCACCTAGCGATGACCAAATATGTATTCGTCACCGGCGGCGTAGTGTCTTCCCTCGGCAAGGGTATTGCCGCCGCTTCCCTCGCCGCGATCCTCGAATCGCGCGGTCTGAAAGTCACCCTCCTCAAGCTCGATCCCTACATCAACGTCGACCCCGGCACGATGAGCCCGTTCCAGCACGGCGAAGTGTTCGTGACGGAAGACGGAGCGGAAACGGACCTCGACCTCGGCCATTACGAGCGCTTCATCAGCACGAAGATGCGCAAGGCCAACAACTTCACGACCGGCCAGATCTACGAATCGGTGATCCGCAAGGAACGCCGCGGCGAGTATCTCGGCAAGACGGTGCAGGTCATTCCGCATATCACCAACGAAATCCAGGCGTTCCTGCAGCGCGGCGCGGCTGCGGCCACCTGCGGCGAGCCGGATGTGGCTATCGTGGAAATTGGCGGGACAGTGGGTGACATCGAATCGCTGCCGTTTCTCGAAGCCGCGCGCCAGATGAGCCTGCGCCTCGGACGCAACAGCGCGTGTTTCGTGCACCTGACGCTCGTGCCGTACATTGCCACGGCGGGCGAACTCAAGACCAAGCCAACGCAACACAGCGTGCAGAAGCTGCGCGAGATCGGTATCTCGCCGCACGTGCTGCTGTGCCGCGCGGATCGTCCGATTCCCGTTGACGAATGCCAGAAGATTTCGCTGTTTTCCAATGTGCCGGAAGACGCGGTCATTTCGGTGTGGGACGTGGACAGCATCTACAAGATTCCGCAGATGCTGCATGACCAGGGTCTCGACAACATCATTTGCGAAGAGCTCAAGCTCACGGCAAAACCGGCCGACCTCAGCATGTGGGCGGGACTCGTGCAGAAGCTCGAGAATCCGCAGAGCGAAGTCACCATCGGCATGGTCGGCAAGTATGTGGAACTGACCGAGTCGTACAAGTCGCTGATCGAGGCGTTGAAGCACGCGTCCATTCATACGTCGACGAAGGTCAACATCGAATACATCGATTCAGAACAGATCGACACGGACGGCGTTGCGGCCTTGAAGCACCTGGACGCCGTGCTCGTGCCGGGCGGTTTTGGCGCGCGCGGCACGGAAGGCAAGATCAAGGCGATCCGGTACGCGCGTGAATCGAAGACGCCGTACCTCGGCATTTGTCTCGGCATGCAGTTGGCCGTGATCGAATTCGCGCGTGACGTGGCGGGGCTTGCGGACGCAAACAGCACGGAATTCGATACATCGACCGCAAACCCGGTCGTCGCGCTCATCACCGAATGGTATGACCGCGCGGGCCGCGTCGAAAAGCGTACGGAAGAGTCGGATCTGGGCGGCACAATGCGCCTTGGTTCACAAAAATGTCCGATCAAGCCGGGCACCATGGCGGCGCGCATCTACGGCACGGATGTGAACGAGCGTCATCGTCATCGCTATGAAGTGAACAACCGGTTCGTGCCGCAACTCGAAGCGGGCGGGCTGGTGATCAGCGCGCGCACGCCGAGCGAGGATTTGCCCGAAATGATGGAACTGCCGCAATCCATGCATCCGTGGTTTGTCGGCGTGCAGTTTCACCCGGAGTTCACGTCGTCGCCGCGTGACGGCCACCCGCTTTTCAAGGAATTCGTCGAAGCGGCGCGCGCCCGTCATCAGGCGCTCCAGGCGAACGGTCAGGCCGCAATCGCGGCCGATCCGGCTCCGGCCGTTGCGGTCTCTGTTGGAGCGCAAGCATGAAGCTGTGTGATTTCGAGGTCGGTCTCGACCAGCCGTTCTTCCTGATCGCGGGCACGTGCGTGGTCGAATCGGAACAGATGACAATCGACGTTGCCGGGCGGCTGAAGGAAATCTGCGCCAAGGTTGGCGTACCGTTCATCTACAAATCGTCGTACGACAAGGCCAACCGCAGTTCCGGCAAATCGTTTCGCGGCCTGGGCATGGACGAAGGCTTGCGGATTCTCGGCGAAGTAAAAAGACAACTCGGTTTGCCCGTTCTTACCGACGTCCATTCGGAACACGAGATCGAAGCGGTGGCATCGGTCGTCGACGTGCTGCAGACGCCCGCGTTCTTGTGCCGTCAGACTGACTTCATTCACGCCTGCGCGCGCTCGGGCAAGCCGGTCAATATCAAGAAGGGCCAGTTTCTCGCGCCGCACGACATGAAGAACGTCATCGACAAAGCCCGCGACGCCGCGCGCGAAGCCGGCTTGTCCGACGACCGTTTCATGGCCTGCGAACGCGGTGTGTCGTTTGGTTATAACAACCTGGTTTCCGATATGCGCTCGCTTGCGATCATGCGGGAAACCCATGCGCCGGTTGTTTTCGACGCCACGCATTCCGTCCAGTTGCCGGGCGGGCAGGGCACGAGTTCCGGCGGCCAGCGCGAATTCGTTCCGGTGCTCGCGCGAGCGGCGGTCGCAACGGGTGTTTCGGGCGTGTTCATGGAAACTCATCCGGATCCGGCAAACGCAAGGTCCGATGGTCCGAACGCCGTGCCGCTGCACAGAATGGAAGCGCTGCTGGAGACGCTCGTCGCGCTGGATCGCGCCGTGAAGAGCGGCCCGTTCCTCGAGAACGATTTCAGCTAAAAGAACAAGGCAAGGCGTCACACTTGGATATTCAGGTGCGGCGCCTGTATCGCATCGGGAGGAGAGGAAATGGCAAAAGGCTATGTCATCGTGAACGCCAACGTTACGGATCCGGAGAAATACGCGGCGTATCGGCCGCTGGCGGCTGCGGCAATCGAAGCATTTGGCGGGCGCTACCTCGCTCGCGGCGGTAAGAGCGAAACCCTCGAAGGTTCGCTGCTCCCGCGCGGTGTCGTGATCGAATTCGACGATTACGACACCGCCGTCAAGTGGTACCACTCAACCGGGTATGAAGCGGCGCGAAGCGTGCGAGACGGCGCGGCCGAGATGCACATGATGGTTGTCGAAGGCGTCTGAGGCGCCTGGCACAATCTTTCCGCGCGCAAACTGTTGAACCCGACCTGCTGTCTGACCTGATTCAACGTCATTTCTTGAGGAAACCATGAGTGCTATCGTAGATATCATCGGTCGCGAGATTCTCGACTCGCGAGGCAACCCCACCGTCGAATGCGACGTCCTGCTTGAATCCGGCACGATGGGCCGCGCAGCGGTGCCATCCGGCGCATCGACCGGATCGCGTGAAGCAATCGAACTGCGCGACGGCGAAGCCGGCCGCTATGGCGGCAAGGGCGTGCTGAAAGCGGTCGAGCACATCAACACCGAAATCTCCGAAGCCATCATGGGCCTCGATGCATCGGAACAGGCGTTTCTCGACAAGACCCTGCTCGAACTCGACGGCACCGACAACAAGTCGCGCCTCGGCGCCAACGCCATGCTGGCCGTTTCCATGGCCGTAGCCAAGGCTGCGGCCGAGGAAGCCGGCTTGCCGCTGTATCGATACTTCGGCGGTTCGGGCGCCATGCAATTGCCGGTTCCCATGATGAACATCGTGAACGGCGGCGCACACGCCAACAACAGCCTGGACATCCAGGAATTCATGATTGTTCCGATCAGCCAGCCGACGTTCCGCGAAGCGTTGCGTTGCGGCGCTGAAGTGTTCCATGCGCTCAAGAAGATCCTGAGCGACCGCGGCATGAGCACGGCCGTGGGCGACGAGGGCGGTTTCGCGCCCAACTTCGGCAGCAATGACGAGTGCCTGTCGACTATCGTGCAGGCGATCGAAAAAGCCGGTTATCGCGCGGGGGAAGATGTCGTGCTGGCGCTCGACTGCGCCGCGAGCGAGTTCTATCACGACGGCAAATATCAGCTTGCGGGCGAAGGCCTGCAGTTGTCGTCGGCGGAATTTACCGACTATCTGGCTACGCTCGCCGACAAATTCCCGATCGTGTCGATTGAAGACGGCATGCACGAAAGCGACTGGGACGGCTGGAAAATCCTCACCGACAAACTCGGCAAGAAGATCCAGCTGGTGGGCGACGATCTGTTCGTGACGAACACGCGCATCCTGAAAGAAGGCATTGAAAAGGGCATCGCCAATTCGATCCTGATCAAGATCAACCAGATCGGCACGCTGACGGAAACTTTTGCAGCAATCGAAATGGCGAAGCGCGCGGGTTACACTGCGGTTATCTCGCACCGGTCGGGTGAAACGGAAGATTCGACGATTGCGGATATCGCGGTCGGCCTGAATGCCGGCCAGATCAAAACGGGCTCGTTGTCGCGCAGCGACCGGATTTCGAAATACAACCAGTTGCTGCGTATTGAAGAAGATCTCGGCGATATTGCCAGCTATCCTGGCAAGTCGGCCTTCTACAATTTGCGCTAAAGCTTTCATCAAAACGGACGATAGTCACGCAGTAGTCCGGAAGTAGCCGATTGATTCAGTCCGCCGCCCCGGGTTTTAGCAAACCCGGGGCGGCGCCGAAATACCCGTTGAGTTCCAGCGTTTTTCTCTCGCCTCTTAAATGCGGATTGTCACCTTTGTCCTGATCCTGCTGCTGGCGATGATCCAGTATCCGTTGTGGTGGGGACACGGTGGCTGGTTGCGCGTTCACGAACTGCAGCAGCAACTGGTGAATCAAACGAAGAAGAACGCCGATTTGAAGCTGCGCAACGAACGCGTGCAAGGCGAAGTCGCGGATCTGCAGAATGGCACGGCGGCCGTTGAAGAACGCGCGCGGTACGAGATGGGCATGATGAAGGACAGTGAGGTATTCGTGCAGTTCGTCTCGCCGAATTCTCCTGCGCCGGCCAACTCGGTGAACGCACAATCGAATGCGTCGACGCGTGGACAGGTATCGGCTGCGCCGTTGCGTGTCGTGCCGAATCCAGTGTCGCGGTCGAAGGAAGAACGCCGCGCGTTCGAACGGCAAGCAACCAAGGACAAGCAGGACGCAGCGAAGAAGAAAGCCGGCGGTTGAACAGGTCTGGACGATTGAAAAAAAGCCGTTTCAACGTGAGTTGAAACGGCTTTTTCTTGTCGGTGCAGCACTTATGAAGCGGTCAAGAACCGCTCGTGCTACCAGTAATATCCCGGATAACCGAACCCAATACCCGTGCCCCACCGATTACCCCATCCGCCGCTCGAATACCCGCCGTAGACCGTCACAGGCGGTCGATAGTACTGCGAGTACGCCTGGGCCGCAGCCTCCGCCGCCATGGCTTGCTGCTGTTCGGCAAGCACCTGCCGGTCGATCTGGTTGTAGCGCTGCTGCTCTTCTGCTGAAAGCGGTTGCGCCGCCTGATTCTGTGCGGCGGGCAAACGGCTATAAACCGGCGATGGTCCCGGCGGATCCATCATGCATCCGGCAAGCGAGAACACCGCAACGCCACACATCACAACAACCAGTTTCTTCGATACACATCCAAGGGGTTTCATGTCGACCTCCAGCGGGCCGGGCTACTAATCGGACAGGGATCATGCCACGTCGAAGAACGGCTAGGCGCTATCCCGCGACGTCTTGTTACAGACAACAAAAATCTTGCCCCATCGACCTTGTTCAGTGCCGCTGATCTGGCGCGGGGCTTACACCCTGTGAGATTTCTCCCGCGACAAAAAGTTGCGCCACGTCCACCGGATCGAATTCGTAGCGCTGGTTGCAGAATTCGCAGTGCACTTCCACGCTGCCTCGCTCTTCAATCACGCTGTCGACTTCGTTACGGCCCAGCATCTTCAGCATACCGCCGACTTTTTCGCGCGAGCACGTGCATTCGAAACGCGCCTGGGCCGGCTCGAAATGCTGTACGTTTTCCTGCCAGAAGAGGCGCTTGAACACAGTTTCCGGTTCTTCCTTCAGCAGTTCCTCGTTGGACAACGTGCCGCCGAGATGACAGACGCGCTGCCACGTATCGGCATCGTGCTCGCCCGGATGCGGAACGATACCGCCATCGCCCGGAAGTTTTTGCAGCAGCATGCCGACAGCACGTTCGGTGTTCGCGGCAAGCCACATGCGCGTGTCGAGCTGCTCGGAATGATGCATATAGTGTTCCAGCACTTCGGCCATCGACGCGAGCGGGCCGTGCTCGCCGCTCAACGGCACAATGCCCTGGTACGCCTGCTGTCCGGGCTGCTTGTCCCGCGGATCGAGCGTGATAACGCAACGGCCGCGGCCGTTGCGGTTCAGCAGCTCGGGCAGCGTCATGTCGTCGGTGATGGGCACGGGCGTTTCGCTCGCGCCTTCGATGGATTCCGCCAGTTTCGCCGTCGCCCGCAGCGACAGGTCGGAATTGCACTGCACGACGAGCATGGTCACCGGCCCGTCGCCGTAGATCTGCATGATCAATGTGCCGTCGAACTTGAGATTCGCCGAGAGCAGCGCGCAAGCGGCCATCATTTCGCCCAGCACATTGCGAACGGGCGCCGGATAGGAGCGGCGCGTGAGCACTTCCTGCCAGGTGTCGCGCAACGAGACGATCTCGCCGCGCACCGGCGCCGCATTGAACATGAATTTTTGCAGTTGATCGTTTACCACGCTGAGTCCTTTGATCGATTTCGCGCGATGTACAAAGCGGCTCTCAGCCGATCCGTACGAGTTGCGCCTTGTAGTATTCGCGGCGTTCCACGTAACCACGCGTGCCGGCCTGCATCTTTGCAATATCCGCGTCCGTCAGTTCACGCACGGCTTTCGCGGGCGCGCCAAGGATCAGGGTGTTATCGGGGAAAATCTTGCCCTCGGTCACCACGGCGCCTGCACCAACCAAGCAGTTGCGGCCAATGACCGCGCCATTCAAGACCACGGCCTGAATTCCGATGAGCGCGCCTTCCTTGATCGTGCATCCGTGCAGCATCGCCTGATGGCCTACGGTTACGTTCGCCGCAATGTTCATGGGAAATCCGGGATCGGTATGAAGCACCGCGCCTTCCTGAATGTTGCTGCCGTGGCCGAGCACAATGGGTTCGTTGTCCGCGCGCAGCGACGCGCCGAACCAGACACTCGAGTTCTCTTCGAGCGTCACGTGGCCGATGATGGTCGCCGTATCGGCAACGAACACGCTTTCATGAATGGTCGGGGCGGCGTCGCCGAGCTTGTAGATTGCCACTGTGTCTCCTGTTGGCTGAACGCGGGATTGGCCGGCAGGCCTGGTGCCGCGGCTGGACAATACAACCAATTTCAAACTGTTGAAGATCGCTGCCGTCGATGCTATAGACTGCGGCCCCGGCGCGCTTCATGCCGAAGAAACGGAAAATTGCTGCGGAAAAGCGCTATTTTAGCCGGTTGCGGCGAACCTACGCGCGAGCGCGGGTGACCGGCGGGATCGCTTGATTTCAGCGGTTCATCGGCTTGCATGTCGCGCGCCGTCATAAGCCATGTCAAAACACACGGGAATCATGTCCGAACAGTTCGACCTTTCCACCTGCAAGAGCGTGCGCCACGCCGCGCTGGCGCTGCTGCGGGAACGCGATCCTGTCACCAAGGCCGGCGCTGCACAGCGGTTTTATGAACGCGTGCTGTCCGGTGCGGGCGAAACAGCGCTGGACACAGAAGCTGTAATCGCCGAGCCACTCGATCTGCCGGGACGGCCTACGGTGCCCGAACTGGTCGCACCTTCCTCGCTGAAACGGCGCAGCATGCAGTCCGACGCCGGCCGCGCCGTGCTTTTGCACGCGCTTGCGCACATCGAGTTCAACGCGATCAATCTGGCGCTCGATGCCGTCTGGCGGTTTCCGTCGATGCCTGCGGCGTTTTACTTCGACTGGTTCAAAGTGGCGGCGGAGGAAGCGCGGCATTTTTCATTGCTCAGCGCCAGATTGGCGGAATTCGGCCACGCGTATGGCGATTTCCCCGCCCACGATGGCCTCTGGGAAATGGCCGAACGCACACGCGGCGACGTGCTGGCGCGCATGGCGCTCGTGCCGCGAACGCTGGAAGCGCGCGGCCTCGACGCAGCGCCGCCCATCCGCCGCCGTCTGGCGCAGGCGGGCGACCACGCATCGGCGGCGATTCTGGACGTGATCCTGCACGATGAAATTGGCCACGTGCTCATCGGCAATCGCTGGTTCCGGCATTTGTGCGACGAAATCAGCGCCGACCCGCACGTCACGTACGAGCAACTCGCCGAGCGTTATCGCGCGCCGAAACTGCGTGGACCGTTCAATTTCGAAGCGCGCCGCGACGCCGGTTTCGACGAAATCGAACTGCGCGTCCTGGCGGGCCTTGACGATTCCAACTCCCCATGAACTCTCCGATGAAAGCCTCCGTTTCCGATTTTGTCGTCGCACGCGGCACGCGCCTTCATGTGCGCCGCTGGGGCCGGCCCGACGCGCCCATCCTGTTCATGCTGCACGGATGGATGGACGTTTCGGCATCGTTCCAGTTCGTCGTCGATGCGCTTGCCGGCGATTGGCAGGTCATTGCGCCCGACGCACGCGGTTTTGGGCTGTCGGACTGGCCGGTGGCGCAAGGCAGGAGCGGATATTACTGGTTCCAGGATTATCTCGCCGACCTCGACGCGCTGATTGACCACTACGCGCCGCCGCGCGAGCCGGTGAATCTGGTCGGCCACAGCATGGGCGCAAACGTGGTTTGCCTGTACGCGGGCGTGCGGCCAGAACGTGTGCGTCGGGTGGTCGATCTCGAAGGCTTTGGAATGGCCGCAACGAAGCCTGCACAAGCGCCCGCGCGCCTTGCGCAATGGCTGGACGATTTGCGCGCGCCGCCAGCGCTCAGCACATACGCCACGCTCGACGCCGTCGCCCAGCGCCTGATCCGCACGAATCCGCGGTTGCCGCTTGCGAAAGCGCGTTTTTTGGCGGAGCACTGGTCGAAACCGGACGATGCCGGCCGTTTCCATCTTCTCGCCGATCCTGCCCATAAGCTGCGCGGGCCGCTGTTGTATCGGCTGGATGAGGTGATGGCCGTCTGGTCGAAGGTCGCGGCGAAAGTGCTGCACGTGGAAGCGGTTGGATCGCCGACGTTGGCTGCGATCGCGGCGGACGTGCCCATCGATGAGTTCAAGCAGCGTTTTACGGCTTTCCCGGACTGGCGCGAGGAATTCATCGATAACGCCGGTCACATGTTGCACCACGATCAGCCCGAGCGCGTTGCGGCGCTGGTCGAGACGTTTTGCGCCTGAATTTGACGGTTCGGCGTCCCGAACCGCGTTGACGCGTTGCAGTAGAATGAACGTATGACTCCAGAGTTCTCACGATGAACGCCGACCTGCATTGCCATTCCACGATTTCCGACGGCCAGCTCGCTCCAGCCGAGGTTGCCGCGCGTGCGCACGCGGGTGGTGTGACGCTGTGGTCGCTTACCGACCACGATCAGCTTGGCGGCCAGCGCGAGGCGAGCGAAGCGGCCAAGGCGCTCGGCATGGGCTACGTTGGCGGTGTCGAAATTTCGGTTACCTGGGCGGCGCGCACGGTACACGTTGTCGGGCTGAATGTGGACGCTCAATGCCAGGCGCTTATCGACGGCCTGATTGCCACCCGCAGCGGGCGCGCGGCGCGCGGCGAGGCAATAGGCGAGGCGCTCGCCGGTATCGGCATTCCGGGCGCATACGAGGGCGCGCTGACATACGTGAACGACCCCGCCATGATTTCGCGTACCCATTTCGCCCGTTTTCTCGTCGATAAAGGCTACGCGGAGTCCACCTCGGACGTGTTCTCGAAATATCTCGGAGAGGGAAAGCCGGGTTTTGTCGGACATCGCTGGTCAAAACTCAGTGACGCCATGAAATGGATCAAGGCGGCCGGTGGCGAAGCGGTCATCGCGCATCCGGGGCGCTACGATTTCTCGCAGGTCGAGTTCGCCGCGCTTTTCGACGAATTCGTTCAACTTGGCGGCCGCGCCATTGAAGTGGTGACAGGCAGCCATACGCCGGATCAGTATCGCGAATATGCGGACGTCGCGCGCCGTTATGGTTTCTATGCGTCGCGCGGTTCGGATTTTCACGCGGCGGGCGAGGGTCGCATCGATCTGGGCCAACTGCCGCCGCTTCCTGCCGATCTCAAACCCGTTTGGGAATGTTTTCGCTAGGCGTTCGAGTGTCTTGCGCTGAGCGGACAGACCCAATCTCCTAGATCATCGTTCCGGCTCGGACGCGGTGGCGTGCCGCGCGATGAAGCACGACACGGTTTGTCGCGCAACTGCATTCATTTGCGAGTATTCTGCCGAGTTCCCATGGAAACCTCGGGCGAACCGGCGGACGGTCCGCCCGAGCAATTTTTCAAGTCCTTTGGTCATGTCTCAATTCTTTCGCATTCATCCGGATAATCCGCAGCCGCGCCTCATCAATCAGGCGGTTCAGATCATCAACGACGGCGGTATCGTCGCGTTGCCGACCGATTCCAGCTACGCGCTCGCCTGTCATCTCGACGACAAGAATGCCGTCGAGCGCATTCGCCGGATTCGCGGGCTCGACGAGAAGCAACTGCTTTCGCTGCTGGTGCGGGATTTGTCGGAATTGTCGAATTTCGCAATTGTCGATAACCGGAATTATCGTCTGATCAAATCCGTGACGCCGGGTCCATACGTTTTCGTCCTGCAGGCGACGAAGGAAGTGCCGCGGCGTCTTTCGCATCCGTCGCGCAAGACAATCGGCCTGCGCGTGCCGAATCACGCCATCACGCTGGCGCTGCTTGAAGCGCTCGGCCAGCCGCTGCTGGGTTCCACGTTGATCTTGCCGAACGACACGCATCCGCTCAATGACGCCGAAGAGATCCGCGAAAAACTGGAGAAACAGATCGACTTGGTGATCGATGCCGGAGCCTGCCCGATGGAACCATCGACTGTGATCGACCTGACCGGTGAAGAACCGGTGCTCGTGCGGCTGGGGCGCGGCAGCCTGGAGCCGTTTGGCCTCACGGAAGACAGCGCGCAATGAAGCAGATTCGTCGCGTTTCCTTCACTTCATTTTCAGCGTTTTGACACAATGGGCGCCGCTGCGCTTCGCCCGCGAATGCTCGCAAACACCCGCCATGAGTGGCGCCACAACTGCTTGATACAATAGCGAGCTATGGATTCCTCCCTGATACAAACCATCGCGGTCTACGCGCTCCCCGTGATCTTCGCGATCACGCTGCATGAGGCCGCGCACGGTTATGCAGCGCGCCTGCTGGGCGACAATACGGCGTACGTGCTTGGCCGCGTTTCGCTCAACCCCATGCGCCACATCGACCCGATCGGCACGCTGGCCATTCCGCTGGTGCTGTATTTCGTCACGAGCGGCGCATTCATGTTCGGCTACGCGAAACCCGTTCCGGTTGCGTTCGGCAACCTGCGCAATCCGCGCTGGGGCAGCCTGTGGGTCGCGGCCGCCGGTCCGGCGAGCAACTTCGTGCAGGCGCTGATCTGGGGCGTGGTCGCCGTGCTGCTCGCTGCCTTCGGTGTTCATGAACCGTTTTTCACGCGCATGGCCCAGGCGGGCGTTGGCGTGAACCTCGTGCTCGGCGTGCTCAACCTGTTCCCTCTGCCGCCGCTCGACGGCGGGCGTGTGCTGATGGCGTTGCTGCCGGTGCGCGCGTCGGTCATGCTGTCGCGGCTTGAGCCGTATGGATTCTTTATCGTGATGGCGCTGGTCATGACCGGCACCCTGACGCGTTTCTGGCTCGGACCGCTGGTGAGCGCCGGGTATGTCGCGGTGTCGGCTGTCCTGAATCCCCTTGCTTCGCTCTTTCAATAAAACCATGTTCCCTGACCGTATCTTCTCCGGCATGCGGCCCACCGGCTCGCTGCACCTAGGCCACTATCACGGCGTGCTCAAGAACTGGGTGCGGCTGCAGTCCGAATATCCGTGCTTTTTCGCGGTCGTCGACTGGCACGCGCTGACGACGCACTATGAAACGCCCGAGGTGATCGAGAAGAACGTGTGGGAAGTGCTGATCGACTGGCTCGCGTCCGGCATCGATCCGGCGCAAGCCACGCTGTTCATCCAGAGCCGGGTGCCCGAACACGCCGAGCTCGCTTTGCTGCTCGGCATGGGCACACCGCTTGGCTGGCTCGAACGCGTGCCGACCTACAAGGAACAGATCGAGAAGCTGAAGGAAAAGGATCTGACCACGTACGGTTTTCTCGGTTATCCGGTATTGATGGCCGCCGATATCCTGCTGTATCGCGCGTCGCTTGTGCCGGTGGGCGAGGACCAGGTGCCGCACGTCGAGATGACGCGCGAAATCGCGCGGCGTTTCAATTACCTTTACGGTCGTGAAGCGGATTTCGAAGAGAAGGCGCTCGATGCCGCCAAGAAGCTCGGCGGCAAGCGTTCGAAGCTTTATCACGAGTTGCGCGTGGCCTACCAGCAGGAAGGCGACGACGAAGCGCTCGAACAGGCACGCGCGATGTTGCAGGAATCGCAGAGCTTGTCCATGAACGATCGCGAACGGCTCTTCGGCTATCTCGAAGGCGCGCGCAAGATCATCCTGGTCGAACCGCAAGTCTTGTTGACCGAAGCGTCGCGCATGCCCGGCCTCGACGGCGCCAAGATGTCGAAGTCGTATGGCAACACCATCGGCTTGCGTGAAGATGCCGAAAGCATCACGAAGAAAGTGCGCACCATGCCAACCGATCCGGCGCGCGTTCGCCGCACCGATCCAGGCGATCCGGACAAGTGCCCGGTGTGGCAACTGCATCAGGTCTACACCGACGAAGCCACGCACGAATGGGTGCAGAAGGGTTGCCGCACGGCGGGAATCGGCTGCCTTGAATGCAAGCAGCCGGTGATCGAAGGGATCTTGCGCGAGCAGCAGCCTATGCTCGAGCGCGCCCAGAAGTACATGGACGATCCTTCGCTGCTGCGCGCAATCGTCGCCGACGGTTGCGACAAGGCGCGCAAGTTCGCGACCGAAACCATGCGCGACGTTCGCGACGCGATGGGCTTGTCCTACAACTGACGCTTCAGAGATGTCGACTTCCGCGCCGCATACGCCTCCGACCACCGCCAGTGCATGGATCGAACAATGGTCCCATCTGGTGGAGCGGGGCGGCGCGGTGCTCGATGTCGCAGCTGGAAATGGCCGTCACACGCGCCATTTCGCATCGCGCGGGCACGACGTTCTCGCACTTGATCGCGATGAAGTGGCCCTTGCGAATCTTGCTGCCCTGCAACATGTAAGCACGCGCTGCGCCGACCTCGAAAATGCGGCTTGGCCATTACGCGACGACGAGAAGTTCGCCGCCGTGGTGGTCACGAACTACCTGCATCGGCCGCTGTTTCCATTTCTTATCGATGCCCTCGCGCCCAGCGGTGTGCTGCTCTACGAGACTTTCGCGGCAGGCAACGCGCGCTTTGGCAAGCCATCGAATCCGGACTTCCTGCTCACTCCCGGCGAACTGCTCGACGCTGTTCGCGGACGCCTGCGTGTCGTCGCTTTTCAGGATGGTTTCATCAGCGTGCCGCGTGCATCCTGCGTACAGCGCATCTGTGCTGTAGCCGAGCCGACGCACGAGTCCACATGCCTTACGGACCGTAACAATGCCGTACCCCCGGATCGTTACGTTCTGCAGGGCTAATCCGCTACAATCGCAGTTTACCGACCAATTTCATAGCGTTTCATGACAAACGGAACACACGGCGGCATCCAGATTCGCGGCAGCATTCCTGCCATCGTCACCCCGATGCACGAGGACGGTAGTCTCGATCTGCCGGCGTTTCGAAAACTGATCGACTGGCACGTGGAAGAGGGTTCGAACGGGCTCGTCGTCGTTGGCACGAGCGGCGAATCGGCCACGCTCTGCGTTGAAGAACATGTGCTGATGGTGAAAACAGCCGTCGAGCATACGGCGAAGCGTTTCCCGATCATCGCGGGCGCGGGCGGAAATTCCACGTCGGAAGCCATCGAACTGGCGCGTGCGGCAAAGGAAGTCGGCGCGGACGCCACGTTGCAAGTGGTTCCTTACTACAACAAGCCCACGCAGGAAGGCATGTATCAGCACTTTCGCAAGATTGCGGAATCGGTTGACCTGCCGGTGATCCTGTACAACGTGCCGGGGCGTACCGTTGCGGACATGAGCCACGACACCGTGCTCCGCCTGGCGAACGTGCCGGGGATCATTGGCGTGAAGGAAGCAACGGGCAACATCGACCGTGCGGCCAACCTGATCAAGGAAGCGCCCGACCATTTCGCCATCTATAGCGGCGACGATCCGACCGCCATCGCGTTGATGCTGCTCGGCGGCCACGGCAACATCTCGGTGACCGCCAACGTCGCGCCGCGAGCAATGAGCGAACTCTGCCGTGCGGCGCTCGCGGGTGACGCCATCACGGCACGCAGGATCCACCTGAGCCTGTTGTCGTTGCATAAAAACATGTTTTGCGAGTCGAACCCGATTCCCGCGAAGTGGGCGCTGACTGCGCTTGGCCGCATGGAAAGCGGGATTCGCCTGCCGCTGACGCCGCTCGACGCGCGGTATCACGACGTCGTGCGCAACGCGTTGCGCGAGACAGGGCTTTTGGCCTGACTTTCCGCGGACGTACGTGCCCGAATACGCGCATGTACGTCCGCAATGCAGTGCATCCCGGCCGCGCTACCGTTCGGCCAGCCAGCGAGTGTCATCAACCCGTCGTTCATCGACCCGTTCCCGGCTTAGCTTCCAGGCAACGCGCATTCAGCATCACGAAGGACCTCATGAAACGTTCCGCCTTATTTAATAACGCTCGCAGCCTGGGTGTGCTGTCGCTTGGAATCGGCACGCTGATCTCGCTTGCCGGCTGTGACACCCTGAACGACTGGCTCGCGCCGGACCGTGTGAACTACAAGGGCGCTGAAACCGCGCCTGCGCTGGCGGTGCCGTCGGATCTGACTACAGCCGACATCAGCCAGCGTTACGCTGCCCCGCCCAAGCTGAATTCGCTTGGCGGCGCCGCGCCCCGTTCGCTGACGCCGGCAGGCAACGCGACGGTTGGTTTGCCGACGCCACAGGATCCGTTCGGCATGCACGTGGAACGCGATGGCGACCGCAGGTGGCTGGTAGTCGACGGCCGTTCGCCCGACCAGCTCTGGCCGCAATTGCAGGAGTTTTGGGAAGAAAACGGCTTCACGCTCAAGACCGATGCGCCTGCCACCGGCATCATGTCGACGGACTGGGCGGAAAACCGTGCCAACATTCCGGACGACTGGTTCAGGAAAAGCGTGGGCAAGCTGATCGACTTTGCGTATTCGTCGGGTACGCGCGACCAGTTCCGAACGCTGGTGGAGCGTGGTTCGAACAACTCCACGGATATTTCGATCAGCCACAGCGCAATGGAAGAAGTGCTGACCGGACAGGACAAGACGTCGTCGAAATGGGAAGAGCGGCCGCGCAACCCGGCGCTCGAAGCCGCGTTCCTCGCGAAGCTGATGCAAAAGTTCGGTCTCACCGACGACCAGGCCAAGCAACTGCTGACCGACGCACGCCCGGCCGAGCCGGCGGTCGCGCTGGATCAAACGGGCGGCACGTCCACGCTCGATATCTCCGAGCCATTTGATCGCGCATGGTTGCGAGTGGGTCTGGCGCTCGACCGCACGAACTTCACCGTGGACAACCGGGACCGCGAAAAAGGTGTGTACTACGTGCGTTTCTCCGACTCCATGGCGGAATTGAAGAAGGAAGGGCTGCTCGGCAAGTTGTTTAGCGGCGGGACGCCGAAGCCCTCGCGCGAATTCATGGTGAATGTGCGTCCAAAGGCGGATACCGTAACGCAGATAGCCGTGGTCGATGCGAACGGTCAGGTCGATACCTCCACCGACGCGCAACGAATCGTCGCGTTGTTGCACGCGCAGTTGAACTAGGCGTATTGCCAATGCGTTTTGCCAGTCTTGGCAGCGGTAGTGAAGGCAACGCGCTGCTGGTCGAGTCGACGAGCGGCACGACCACCACGCGCGTGCTGCTGGATTGTGGTTTCTCCGCCAGGGAGGTCGAGCGGCGCCTTGCGCGGCTCGAGCTTCGCGCCGATCAGATCGACGCCATTTTCATCACGCATGAGCACACGGATCACATTGGCGGCGCGCTGACGCTGGCGCGCAAATGGTCCATTCCGCTGCACATGAGTTGGGGCACGGCGCGCGCGGTAGGCGCCGACGACGCGCCGGTCGATCTGCACGTTGTCTGGGGCGACGAGAGCGTCGCGGTGGGCAACCTGCACATATTGCCCTACACCGTGCCCCACGACGCGCGCGAACCGCTTCAGTACGTGTTTTCCGACGGCGCAAGCCGGTTGGGCGTCCTGACGGATGTGGGCGTTGCCACGCCGCACATCACCAGCACGCTGAGCGGTTGCGATGCGTTGGTGCTCGAATCCAATCACGACGTGGAGATGCTGGCGACGAGCCGGTATCCGGCGTCTCTGAAAGCCCGCATTGGCGGCATGCACGGGCATTTGAATAACGATGCGGCGGCCGCCATCCTTGCGTCGCTGGATCGATCGAAGCTGCGGCATCTGGTCGCCGCGCATTTGAGCCAGCAGAACAACCTGCCCGAACTGGCGCAGGCGGCGCTTGCAGCGGTCCTTGGCGCCACGGCAGCCGATGTGATGGTCGCTACACAGGCTGATGGCTTCGACTGGCTCTCCCTTTGACGCCCGTTCGTTTATAGCGCCTGATGCACCTGATCCAGCCCCTATGCAGCGCGTGATCTCATCAATCCAGCAGACATAAAAAAACCGGCCCGAGGGCCGGTTTTTTCGTAAGCCTACAAAATCGTCCTTGTGGGCTTACTGCTGAGGCTTCGTTTCCTGCTGGATGTGTACCGCCAAGAGCAGGAAACTAGGCCTCTGACTGTGTTGCTTACTGGCTCGCGCCCGAAGCGGCAGCAGCCGGAGCAGCAGCGTCCGATGCCGTTGCAGCAGCCGAAGCTGCGTCGCTTGCAGCAGCCGTAGCGCTCGATGCTGCGTCCGTTGCGGAAGCCGCAGCGTCCGAAGCAGCAGCAGCCGGTGCCGAAGCAGCCGACGTATCGCTAGCAGCGCCCGGAGCAGCCGTATCGCTAGACTTGTTGCATGCAGCAAGAGCAACAGCAGCCAACAGGGATGCTACGAGGAGAGATTTCTTCATGATCACGTCCTTTTATGGTTAAAGGTAAGCAACAGCGCAAAGTACCGGTAATGTGTGCTCCAACACCGACCCGGGCCGTTGTGGACTCACATTATGTATGGTTGTGAGACTTCCTACGGCTTGGGCGGAAATTATATGCACTTTCGTATCGACCGTCGATCAAAGCGGGGACAATACGTTGTCTTTCTCATACATTTTTAAAGCGTGGAACAGCAAGACAGCTCAAACAACACTAGGCGTCTGCGTCGACTTGTATCCAGCCCGCACAATACCACTCGTGCAGTAGCACTGTCATTGACGAATCCCCAGAGAGTGTTACAAACCGTTTCCCCTCCAGATATCGCTTGTCGGCCAGTTCCGGCAGCCATTTTCTGGCTTTCGGCGACATTAATGCGCGTTCGCCATTCAGAAAATAAGCGTGCTTGTCATAAAGCAGCACGGTTTTTTTATCGAGCTTCAAACCGGACTGCTTCGCACGCTCGATAAACCGTTTTTCATTCAACGGGCGCTGCGGCGGATCAAATACGACATTCGCCTTCGGTTCACTCAGATAACTCCCGAGAAAATCGGCAACGTCTTTTTCATTCCATTGAATATCCGCAAGGATCGCGCCTACCCGCTCCACGAGCAGCGGCGGCAATAGGGCGGGGTTGACCACGGCTGGTTGCGACGGATCCCGGTAACGTTGTTCGCTCTTGCCACGCAAGCCGGTCACGTCTTCCATGCGCTCGGCCAGGTGATACAGGAACTGCCCGGACAGTTCGGCGGCGGACGGCGCCCGAAAGCCGATGGAGCACGTCATGCATTCGCCCTCGGCCACGCCGTCGTGAGCAATATGGGGCGGCAAATACAGCATGTCTCCGGGTTCCAGCACCCATTCTTCGGTCGCTTCGAAGTGCTGTAAAACTTTCAATGGCAATCCCTCTTTTAGCGAAAGATCGCGCTGCGCACCAAAGCGCCAGCGCCGTTTGCCATGAACCTGGAGCAGGAAGACATCGTAGGAATCGAAATGCGCGCCAACGCCGCCCCCGTTGGTCGCGTAAGAAATCATGAGGTCGTCAAGGCGCGCGTCGGGAATGAAGCGGAAGCGGTCCAGCAGCGCGCGGGCGCGGTCGTCGTGCAGGTTCACCCCTTGCACGAGTAATGTCCAGTCACGCTTTTTTACGGATGGCAATTCATCCGGTGCGAACGGGCCGTGCTCCATTGCCCAGGATTGACGAAAATGGGTGATCAGGCGCGATTCGGCGTCGTCGTTGTCGGCGAGTTCGAACAGTTCGTCGCGGGACAAGGGCGCTTGAATGCCGGGAATCGCCTGACGGATCAGCAGCGGCTTTTTCTGCCAGTGCCGGCGCATGAACTGGGCGGGCGTGAGGCCGCCAAGAAGGGTTGCAGGTTCGTCGGGAAGCGGCACCGCGAAAGGACTTGAGGGAACGTTAGGGGACCGCGCTGGCATCGTATAATTGAGGCTTGTATCTTGGAGAATCCAATGAAAATCGCAAAAGACACCGTCGTATCAGTCGCCTATAAGCTCTCTGACGCACATGGCAACCTGATCGAGGAAAGCGACGAGCCGATGGTCTATCTGCACGGCGGCTATGATGGCACGTTCCCCAAGATCGAGGAAGCGCTCGACGGTCAGGAAGCCGGCTATCAGACGCAATTGCAGCTCGAACCGCAAGATGCGTTCGGCGAGTACGATCCTGACCTCGTCAAGGTAGAGGAACGTGGCCGTTTTCCTGAGCCGCTCGAAGTCGGCATGCAGTTCGAAGGAACGCCGGAAGATGGCGAGGACGAACTCGATTCGCTGATCTATACGGTCACCGACGTCGCGGAAGATAAAGTCGTGCTCGACGGCAATCATCCGCTTGCCGGCATGGCGTTGCGCTTTGCATTGAACGTGCAGGAAGTGCGTGAAGCCACCGAAGACGAAAAAGAGCATCAGCATGCGCACGGCCTGGACGGTCTCGAAGTCCTCGACGAGGACGACGAAGAACCCGGCAAGGACGCGGGTCCCACCTTGCATTGAGGCGCTGGTCTCGTCGGTAAAGTGCGGAATAGAACAAGGCGCAGGCATGTTGCTGCGCCTTTGTTTCATTGCGCGCCGCCTGGATTGGATGTGCTGCTTGCTGGCGTCGCCGCATTCGAAGGCACGCTCAGGATTGGAGGCAAAGCCGGCGCTGGAGTAGCGGGAGTCAGCAGGGGCGGAACCTGAGGTGCGGCGTTGGACGCCGGGTTGTCATTGTTCGGTGCAACTGACGGATGTTGCTGCAGGGGTTGCGCAGGCTGGACAGGTTGCATTTGCTGAAAAAACGATGATGGTCCCGGCGCACCGTCCTCTACGGCTGGAAAAGACGACACAGCCGGAGTCGACGCCTGGCTTGCACCCTGGACGGTTGCCGGAGCCTGCGTATTCGGCCGGAAGATCACGTCGCGCACACGAACGCGAAAGGGTGGTCGCCAATTCAGATCGGACTCTACCTCAAGCCATTGCGAGTGCGGGTTTTTCAACCCGATTGCTATACGTGTCAGATTCGTTATCACGGCGCCCTTGTCATTGCGCAAGGGCTGATCGATACGAAAGCCTTTGGGAAGAGGCGTGTCGGAGCCGTGAATCACGATCATCGGACCACGAAACGACTCGGCGGCTTTTACCAGGCTGCGCTTGAGTTCGAGAAAACCATCGCGTGTGGTGTCGCCCCGGGAAAAGCGCAACCACGCGAAACGATCGCGCCGTTCGTATCGTGCGAAATCCGGGTCGCCTTGAAGGATCACCACGACTGCGTGCATGTCGGCGCGACGCGCGTTTTCAACTGCGTGTTCGATCCAGAAAGCATTGGCGACCGAGCGATCCTCGAACTCGCCGTTGCGTCCGCCGGCAGTCAAATAATGATTGTTCGGTGAGGGCGCGTTCAAGCCTATGAACGCAATCCCGTTCGCCTGCCATCGGACATTTTCCCGGAAGGGGCGAAAGCGTGCGACGTCACTTTCGCGGATCACGCTCATGGGCGTCTGGCCGAGGGAATTCGAATCGCCAAAGAACAACTGGCGGATAAAGTCGAGCCGTTCGACCGGATCGTAACTGCCTGCCCGGGGCAGATTGCACGATGCCCAGTCGTTGCCGCCAGGCAGCAGGATGACGGGTTTGCGCGAGCTATCGAAGACTTGTTGGCGCGCGTTGTACAAGGCGTCCCGGCAGGGCTCCGCTTCGCTCTTGAGATTGCCGTCGTAGACCACGAACGATGTATTTCGCTCGCGTCCGATCGCATCGAGCATCTGTTGCAGCGCGGTTTCGCCGCCCGGTTTGTCGAGCACGTTCGAGGCAATCGCGAAGCTCATGGGCTGGGCTTCGGCATGCGCGGACTGCGATGCCACAGCTGCCCCGATAGCAGCGATGCAAACGACCACACGAGCGGCGATGAACGTACGCGACATATGCCGCGTGCGAAGCCACTGAGCGCGAACCCCGCAGTTATCGAGATGCATCCGGAGCGTGCGACGCCAGCTCATGTAGTTCGTACAGCAGATCGAGTGCGTCGCGCGGGCGCACGTCGTTAGGATCGATTGCGCGGAGCCGGTCGAGCGCCGGATGAAGCGCCGCTGGCTCATCGCACGCCTCGGCCTCAGTGAGATCGGCGTGGCTGGCGAGATCCAAAGGCGGCGGTGCGAACAAGTCGAATTGCGGCGAAGCCTGTCCAATGGACTGCTGCTCCAGATGCGCCAGATGCTTTCTGGCAGCCTTGATCACCGCTGGCGGGACGCCGGCGAGTTGCGCCACTTGCAAGCCGTAACTCTGGTTCGCCGGCCCCTCGTTGACCGCGTGCAAGAACACAATGCCGTGATCGTGCTCGACCGCCGAGAGATGCACGTTCGCGGCATGCGCAAACTCGGCTGGCAACTGTGTCAACTCAAAGTAATGCGTGGCGAACAACGTGTGGCAACCGTTGTGCGAGAGAAGATGCCGCGCAATTGCCCAGGCGAGCGCGAGGCCGTCGAAGGTGGACGTGCCGCGGCCAATCTCGTCCATCAGCACGAGACTCGAGGGTGTTGCGTCGTTGAGAATGGCCGCGGCTTCGGTCATCTCGACCATGAAGGTCGAACGTCCGCCCGCGAGGTCGTCGGCCGCGCCAATGCGCGTAAAGATCCGGTCGACGGGACCAAAGCTCGCACGTTTCGCCGGCACATAACTGCCGACATAAGCGAGCAGCGCGATCAACGCCGTCTGGCGCATGAACGTCGATTTACCGCCCATGTTCGGGCCGGTGATCAGCAACAGCTTGCGCTCGGTGTGCAGGCAACAATCGTTGGCGATGAACTGCTCGACCTGCGCTTCGACGACCGGATGACGGCCCTGTTCAATATCGATTCCGGAGTCGTTTGCAAAGTCTGGTGCGACCCAGTCGAGCGCAAGCGCGCGTTCGGCGAATGCGCTCAGCAGGTCCAGTTCAGCGAGCGCCGCGGCCACGCGCTGGCAATCGCCGATATGCGGCAGCAGCGTTTGCAGCAGCGCGTCGTAAAGCATGCGCTCCCGGGCAAGCGCACGGTCTTGCGCGGACAGCGCCTTGTCCTCGAAAGTCTTCAGTTCTGGCGTGATGTAACGCTCGGCGTTCTTGAGCGTCTGGCGGCGCCGGTAATCGTCCGGGACCTTGTCCGTCTGGCCGCGCGTGACTTCAATGTAGAAGCCATGCACCTTGTTGTATTCGACGCGCAGGTTCGCAATGCCCGTACGTGCGCGCTCACGCGTTTCCAGGTCGATCAGGAACTGGTCGCAGTTCTCCGAAATGTCGCGCAATTCGTCGAGGTCAGCGTCATAACCGCGTGCGATCACGCCGCCGTCGCGAATCAAAACGGCGGGTTCGCGGGCGATTGCGCGAGTCAGCAGTTCGAGACATTCCGGCGGCGGCTCGAGCGAGGTATCGATATGATCAAGCCGTTCTGCATGAATCTTGACCGGAGCAAGCCGTTCGCGCAGTTGCGGCAGGGCCGCAAACGTATCGCGCAGGCTCGAGAGATCACGCGGCCGCGCCGACAGCAGCGCAAGCCTGCCCGTGATTCGTTCGATATCCGAAATCTGGCGCAGCGCCGCGCGCAGTCCGTCGAGGCTCGCGTTGGGAGGTGCGTCGAGCAATGCGCCGATTGCACGCTGCCGTGCCTGTGCGATGGCCGAATCGCGCGGCGGATGATGCAGCCAGTGACGCAGCAAACGGCTGCCCATGGTCGTGCAGCAGGTATCGAGCAGAGAACACAGCGTCGGCGATTCCGTGCCGCGCAGCGTCTCGGTCAATTCGAGATTGCGTCGCGTGGCGGGGTCCAGTCCGATGTACTCTGACTCGTACTCGACCTTCAGGCTACGGACGTGCCGCAGTTGCTGACCTTGTGTCGCGGCGGCGTATAACAGCAACGCGCCGGCTGCCCCGCATGCACACGTCAGTGAATGGGCGCCGAAACCGTCGAGACCCGCGACATCGAGTTGCTCGCACAGGCGCTGGATACCGGAATTGATATCGAAATGCCACGCGGGCACGCGCGTGGTCGCGCCAATGTTCGGTACCTGGAACGGCGCGTTCGCTTCCGAAAAGGAATCGGCCATCAGCGTCTCGGCTGGCCGGATGCGTTCGAGCGCGGCGCTCAACTGGTCCGGTGCGACTTCGGCAAGACGCAACGCACCGCTCGCAAGATTAAGCCACGCGAGCCCGACGCTCGTCACTACACCACGACGGTTGTGCGTGGGACACAGCGCCAGCAGGAAGACGTCGTTCTTGTCGGAAAGGAGGGCGGCGTCCGTCAGCGTGCCGGGCGTTACCACGCGCACGACCTTGCGCTCGACCGGTCCCTTCGATGTCGCCGGATCGCCGATCTGCTCGCAAATGGCGACCGATTCACCCAGCTTCACGAGTTTCGCCAGATACTGCTCGCACGAGTGATGCGGGATGCCGGCCATCCTGATCGGGTTGCCGCCGGATGCACCGCGCTGGGTCAGGGTCAGGTCCAGCAGGCGTGAGGCTTTTACGGCGTCGTCGAAAAACAGCTCGTAGAAGTCGCCCATGCGATAGAACACGAGCGTACCCGGATGCTCCGCTTTTATGCGCAAGTACTGTTGCATCATTGGCGTGTGATGCGACAGGTCGACCGTCGCAGCGGAGTCGGGGCCGATGCGATGCGAGTCGTGTGCCGAGGAGGAAACGGAGGTTTGAGTGCCCATCGTGATTGCGTGATTTTGCGAATGTCCAAGGGCACGAGTGTACCGCGTCGGGGGCGGGACGAACCCCTGACCAGGTGGCTAACGAAGACATTCGTTCGCTCGTCACGAGCGTTCGCTGGCCAGATCTGCCGTCGCGTCAAGACGTTCTCATCGCGTTTACGCAAAAACGCCGGCAAGCCGGCGTTTTTTCCTCGATTTGGCCTCTGCTTTTACGAACGTCCCGCCAGGAAACCGACCAGCAGCGCCAGACCCGCGACCGCGCCCAGCGTATGCCACGGCTTTTCATGGACGAACTCGTCGGCGTAACCGGCGGCGTCGTTCAGACGCTCCGCAATCGCCGAGGACGAGCCGTCGAACTGCGACCGTGCCGCCTTCAGCTTCGCCTGCAAATCCTTGCGCAACTGGTCCACATTGACGTCTTTCGCATCGCGGATCGAACTGTCGAGCTCGTCGAGCAATCCACGCAGCTGCGTGCTGGCCGAATCGACCACGTCGCTTGCGCCACGCACAGCACGTCGGCCGACTTTGGCGGCGTCATTGATGTTGCTATCGAGTGTAGAACGTGTAAACAGACCCATTTGCAGCTCCTTTGACGTATCCCTGGTTTGTTTCGGTCCGCGCATCCCGCTGCGCGGCTTTTAGGCAATCGAACAGAGCATTCAGCACATATCGTTCCCGCACCTTGCGTTTTATCACTCTTCGACCAGTGAGCCAAGGTCCACTGTGCGCTCGTTGCGAGCGTGCCGCCGCATTGCCAGTCCCATCATCAGGCAAATAAAGACGCCGAAGACCACGATGATCCATTCCACTGGTAATCGTGTCGTGAGCAAGAGTGCGTAAGCGCCGAGCATCGATAAAACCGCAAGGTTCTGGTTGAAGTTCTGCACGGCGATCGACGCTCCCGCGGACAAAAGCGTCGCGCCACGATGCTGCAGGATCGCATTCATTGGTACGATAAAAAAGCCCGACAACGCGCCAAGCAGGATCATCAGCGGGTATGCACCAAGGATATAGAGCGGCGCGAACAGCGGCCCAATGTGTACACCGGAACCGGCCGGGAACAGGTCCTTGTTGTAGAACGCCATGCAGATGGCGACTGCGCCGGTCACCAGTCCCACCGGCAGCACCTTGAGCGAACTGCGCAACGGCACCCACGCCGCCGCCGCGCCCGCGCCGATCGCAATGCCCAGGCCCGTCACGCCTTGCAGCACGGCCGCTTTCGATAATGACAGGCCCAGGTTCGCGTCAGCCCATTTGAGGACGAGCAGTTGCAGCGTCACGGCGGCGCCCCAGAGCAACGTGGTCACCCACAACGCAATCTGCGCGAGCTTGTCGCCCCACAAGACCTTGAACGCATGCGTGAAATCGCCGACGAGTTTCGATGGCTCCTTCAGCCGGTTCCGATACCGCGCGCCGGTATCGGGAATGCCGATATTGATCACGGCGGCGAGCGCATACACCACCATGACCGCGAACATGGCGGCGTCGGCGGCCGAGCGGATCAGCACGAGATGCGCCGCGCTGACGATATGCCCGACATACTGGCTGACCAGCGCCCCGCCGATCACCGTCCCGAGAATGGTCGAACCCACAGTCGCCGATTCCAGCCACGCGTTGGCCGGGATAAGCTTCTCGGGCGGCAGAAGTTCGGTGAGGATGCCGTATTTGGCGGGTGAATAGGCGGCCGCACCGAGACCGACGACCCCGTACGCGATCATCGGATGCACGCCGAGGATCATCAGCGCGCAGCCTCCAGCCTTCAGCGCGTTCGAGATGAACATGACGTGGCGCTTTTGCATGGAGTCGGCGAACGCGCCCACGAACGGCGCGAGCAGTACATACGATATCGTGAAGAAAATTTGCAGCAGCGGCGTGACCCATGACGCGGAATGCATCACCGAAAGCATTGCGATGGCGGCAATGAGCAGCGCGTTGTCGGCAAGCGACGACACGAACTGCGCGGCTATGATCGTATAAAAGCCTTTTTTCATGTGGCGGGCAGGGCGGCAGCAAAAGAGGAGGGAGTGCCGCGAGCGGCCGAACGGGACACTTTAGCGGAGCCGGCCGCCGCGCGCAGGAACGTCGGCGA
This sequence comes from Caballeronia sordidicola, assembly GCF_001544455.2. GTDB lineage: Bacteria > Pseudomonadota > Gammaproteobacteria > Burkholderiales > Burkholderiaceae > Caballeronia > Caballeronia sordidicola. The sequence goes on along the minus strand of NZ_FCOC02000001.1, from coordinate 359,505 downwards.
ACCGGGGAGCAAACCTCATTGCCTGTACGCCGACAGAATTCCCTGCGCTAACGAGAAAGGCGGCCGCAGCCGCCTTTGTTTCTCAACCGTTACACGTTGGTTCGCGTGGTGGTGAACGGATCAAGGATCTTGATCATTTGCGCATAGACCTTCGGGTTTGCCGCGACGATCTCGCTCTTGTGCAGGAAGTCCGACTCGCCCGTGTAGTTGCCGACCAGTCCGCCAGCTTCGGTGATCAGCAAGCTGCCTGCGGCCACGTCCCATGCGCTGATACCTTGTTCGAAGAATGCGTCGAGGCGGCCCGCCGCCACGTTTGCCAGATCCAGCGCGGCCGCACCCGGGCGTCGCAGTCCGGCGCACGCTTCGGTCATCTCCTTGAAGAGCTTACCGTATGCGTCGAGTCCGTCACCATTACGAAACGGGAAACCCGTGCCAACGAGGGCATCGGCGAGACGATCCAGCTTGCCCACGCGAATACGCCGCTCGTTCAGGTAAGCGCCGGAGCCGCGCGAGGCGGTGAACAGGTCGTTGCGGGTGGGATCGTAGACGACTGCCTGCGTGATGATGCCCTTGTGGACGAGCGCAATGGAGACGCAGTAGTACTGGAAGCCGTGAATGAAGTTGGTCGTGCCGTCGAGCGGATCGATGATCCACTGGAACTCGGAGTTTTTGTCCATTTCGCCCGATTCTTCGGCAAGAATGGAGTGCTTCGGATAAGCGGTCGTCAATGTCTCGATGATCGCGGCTTCCGAAGCCTTGTCGACTTCCGTCACGAAGTCGTTGTGCTGCTTCTTGCTGACCTCGATCCGGTCAAGGTCGAGCGACGCGCGGTTGATGATCTGTCCGGCGCGGCGGGCGGCCTTGACAGCAATATTGAGCATTGGATGCATGAATAGAGTCCTTTGCCCGGCGGCTGCGCTCCACGCAGTGCGCGTGAAGCCGGAACCCCGAGCGGAACATGCCCAACCGGCGGGCAAAAATACACGTGCATGACGTGTATTGACGGCAACGAATTGAAGAAGAGCGATGCACGTGCCTTTTTCAAACCGCGATTCTGGTTGAAAACCCGCAAATTGCAGCAAAAAGCGCGTGCGAACGGCGTATTTTACCCGAGTTGGCCAGCGCGCGGGTCGGGAGCGTTTCGAATAAATGTGACCGCATCCGGCGGTATCCGAGGTCGTCCCAAATGCGTTGTGGCGATACCATGACGTTTTCCCGTTCTCTTTTGCAAGCGTTTACCCTCTTGAACACGAACCTTTCCCCGGCCCGACCTTCCGATCAACCCGTCGATACATTCGCATCGACCCGTTTCGTGCTTGTCGAGCCGAGCCATCCGGGCAATGTCGGCGCGGCGGCGCGCGCGCTCAAGACCATGGGATTTTCACGGCTGATCGTGGTCGCGCCGAAAATCCCGTTCGTCACACGCGAGCCGGAAGCCATCGCAATGGCTTCCGGCGCTGACGACGTGCTGGCATCGGCGCAAGTAGTCGAAACACTCGCCGATGCACTTAGCGGCGTTCATTGGTCCATCGCGCTCACGGCCCGCACGCGGGAATACGGACCGCCGCAGATGGCTCCGCGCGCGGCCGTGCAGAAAGCGTGCGAGCAGGGTGAGGGCGGCGGCGCGATTGCGCTCGTATTTGGCAATGAACGCGTGGGGCTATCGAATGCGGATGTCGAGCGATGCAGCGCGCTTGCCCATATTCCGGCCAACCCGGCGTATAGCTCGCTCAATCTGGCGCAGGCGGTCCAGGTTCTGGCCTATGAGTTGCGGCTTGCGTTGCTCGACCGGGCCGCGGCAACGCCGGCAACGTGCGCCACTTCTGCTGCGAGCACCACGGCGAGCGCGCCGATCGACGAGATCGAAGGCATGTACGGGCATCTCGAGCAGGCGCTCGTTGCGCTCGATTTTCTTGATCCAGCCAATCCGAAGAAGCTGATGTCGCGGTTGAGACGCCTCTTTTCGCGCTCGGGCCTGGAGCACGAGGAAGTCAATATCCTGCGCGGAATTGCCAAGCACATTCTTTTGCGGATCAAGCGGTAGCGAATTGCTGACCGCTTTGCCAGCGTGGGCATAAAAGCGCGCCCCGGCGGCTCGTCCTACAATCTGCAAAAGCAAGCTATCGATTCCCGAATTCGTGCTGAGCCGAACGGCCGCGCACGTTCGCGATAAACCCCCGCAGATCACTGACCGAGCCACCGCCATGTTCAACCGACTTCGCGAAGACATTGCCGCCATCCGCGAGCGCGATCCCGCCGCCCGCAGCGGTTGGGAAGTCGCGACGTGTTATCCGGGTTTTCACGCGATCGTCCTGCACCGGATTGCCCATGCGTCGTGGATGTCGGGCGCGCGCTGGCTCGGACGCTTCGTCTCGCAGTTCGCGCGATTCATGACGGGCATCGAAATTCATCCGGGCGCGACGCTTGGGCGGCGCGTGTTCATCGATCATGGCATGGGCGTCGTGATCGGGGAAACAGCGGTGATCGGCGACGACTGCACGATCTACCAGGGCGTCACGCTTGGCGGCACGTCGCTCGCGCGCGGGGCCAAGCGGCATCCGACGCTCGAACAAGGCGTGATCGTCGGCGCGGGTGCAAAAGTGCTCGGCGCATTCACGGTCGGCGCGCAGGCAAAGATAGGTTCGAACGCGGTGGTGGTGAAACCCGTTCCGGCAGGCGCCACGGCAGTGGGCAATCCCGCGCGCGTGGTCATGCCCGCGGCCGCAAGGCCCGCTCAAAAGGACTGCGCGCCTGAGCGCCCGGCTTTTTGCGCCTATGGCATTACGCCGAACGCCGATGATCCCGTATCGCTCGCGATCCACGGCCTGATCGATCATGCATCGACGCAAACGCATCGCGTGGATGAGATCGTTGCGGCGCTGGAAAAGCTGGGTACGCGCATCGATGCGATCAGTGGCGTGGAGAACGCCGCGTTCATCGACCTGAAGCGGCTGTCCGATGTCATGAAAGGCGAAGCCGCGCGCCGTTAGACGCTTGCTTCCAGCGGCAGCGCCCGAATTCCGTTGGCGTCCACGCGCAAATAACCGCCGCGTGGCTCGCCATGATCGAGTTCCCAATCCGGTATGACCCACCGGACGCCATCGTTTTCACGATGCCGCGCGGGCAGATGCGTGTGGCCGTGAATCATCGTGTGCGTGCCCGTGTTCGCGAACAGTTGCGCCACGGCTTCCCGGGTCACGTCATATTTGGCTTGCGCGGGACGCATCCGTCCATCTTCGCTGGTCGAGCGCATGCGCTCCGCAATCGATAAACGCAGCTTTAGCGGCAAGCTCAGGAACATCCGCTGCGCGACCGGGTTTCGCGCGAAGCGTCGAAAACGCTGGTACGCGGGGTCGTCGGTGCACAGCGCGTCGCCATGCGCGATCACGATGCGTGTTCCGAACGCGGTGATCACGAACGGATCGGGCAACGGCATCGCGCCGGCCGCGCGCATGAAGCGCTTGCCGAGCAGGAAATCGCGATTGCCGTGCATCACATACAAGCCGATGCCACGCTCGGACAACGTGTGCAGCAGCGCCGTCATGCGCCTTGCAAATGCAGCGCGCGGACCGGGAACGGATGGATCCAGCACGTCGTCTCCAACCCAGAATTCGAACAGGTCGCCGAGGATGAACACCGAGTCGGCGTCGTTCGCCGTCACTTCCATGAAATGTTCGAACGCTGCCACGGTATGTGGAATGGCGTCGCTCAAATGGAGATCGGAAATGAAAAACAGCGGGCGCGCTGTAGCTTTCGCGCCCGCTGTTTCCAATGAATCGATCACACCGTGCGTCAAGTCAGTCATTCACCAACGACGACAGCCTTCTCGATTACGACGTCATCCGCCGGCACGTCCTGATGAAAGCCCTTCGAGCCGGTCTTCACCTTGCGGATCTTGTCGACAATGTCCATGCCGTCCACGACCTTGCCGAACACCGCGTAACCCCAGCCTTGCGACGTCGGCGCAGAGTGGTTCAGGAACTCGTTGTCGCCCACGTTGATGAAGAATTGCGCGGTCGCCGAATGCGGATCGTTGGTGCGCGCCATGGCGACCGAACCGACTTCGTTTTTCAGGCCATTGTTGGCTTCGTTGTCAATGGGCGCGTCCGTCGGCTTTTGCTTCATGCCCGGTTCGAAGCCGCCGCCCTGGATCATGAAGCCGTCGATCACGCGATGGAACACGGTGTTGTCGTAGTGGCCTTTCTTCACGTAGTTCAAGAAATTCTCGACTGACTTCGGCGCCTTCTCGGCGTTCAGTTCGATCTTGATGATGCCGTGATTCGTATGGAGTTCGACCATGATGAATTCCTTTCCTGTTCAAGAGTTGATGGAGCATTACGCGACGCGCACGGCGTATGCCTGCCGCTACTGCTTTTACTTGCCGACCACGCTCGCCGACTCGATCACGACATTCGATTGCGGCACATCGCCCATGGGTCCGCGCGTGGTGGTGGGTGTGGCTTCGATCTTCTTGACCACGTCCATGCCCGAGATCACCTTGCCGAATACGGCATAACCGTTGCCGTCGCCGTTGGGGTAATCGAGGCCGGTGTTGTCGACGGTATTGATGAAGAACTGCGACGTGGCCGAATTCGGATCGCTCGTACGGGCCATCGCGAGGGTGCCGGTGCTGTTCTTCAAGCCGTTCTTGCTTTCGAGCGGAATGGGCGCGCGCGTGGGCTTCTCAGCAAAGCTCGTGGTGTACCCGCCGCCCTGGATCATGAAGCCCGGAATCACACGATGAAAAATCGTGCCGTTGTACTGCCCGGACTTCACGTAGTCGAGAAAGTTGGCGACGCTCTTGGGCGCCTTCTCAGGATAAAGCTCGACCTTGATGTCGCCTTGCGATGTCTTGAGCAGCACGTTCGGATGCGCGGCTGCCGGTGACGACTGGGCAAAAGCAGGCGCCTGGGCGATAAGTGCGGCGCTGCCGAGCGCCAACAACAAACTTTTCATGAGCAATCGATCCTCTGGTTGGAGCTGCATCGTGTGATGGCTCGTACGGGTTTTCAGACCTCGCGGCCTGGAAGTCCGTACAGGCCGGATCACGGTTTCGCGGAAGGTGCGAAGTAAGGCGTGTTCGAGAGCGGCACGCTCGGTCCACCGAAAGGCGAATAGAGCGGGGCGGACATGTCGGTCGAGGACGAAGACGAGCCGGTTGTGCCGGTATTCGGGCCGCTCCAGTCGCTGTTGCTCGATGTTCCCGACGACGCCACCGGCGCGGAAGCCGCTGACGTTGACGACGCCGAGGAAACGCCCGATGCGCCGGAAGCCGCCGCCGCGGCTGCAGCAGCGGCCGCTTCCGGACGACGTCGCGGCGGCGGCGAGACGATCTGCTGAATGCTGTTCACGCGCTGCGCGGTCAGCGGGCTTCTCGATCCCAGCGTCTGAGCGCGCTTGTACGATTCGCTTGCGAGCCGCAGATACAGGTCGCCGAGATTCTCGTACGCGAGCGCATAACTCGGATTTGCCTTCGTGGCGGTTTCGAGCGCGACGCGTGCTTCGTCGTAGCGGCCTTTCTTTGCGTAGAGCGCGGCAAGGTTGTTGTACGGCTCCGGCAACTCCGGATACGTTTGCGTGAGCTCCGTGAACGCAGTAATGGCTTCGTCGTCGCGATTCAGGCGAGCCAGCACGGTGGCGCGCTTGAATTTCGCCTGCACGTCGCGCGGATTCGTCTTGAGGCGCGCGTCCAGTTGCGCGAGCGCGCTCGGCCATTGCTTCTGCGCAATGGCGGCGTCGATGGCGGGCGTGTCATCGGCGGTGGCGGTGGAGACTTGCGCAAGTGCCGGCATGGTCGGCCACAACGTTGCGCCAACTCCGAATACGATGGTGGCGGCGGTTGCAAGTGCGGTCGCCGCGAGCTTGGCAACGCTTGGTACGCGGCGGCTTGAAGGTTTCATAGGCTCGTTTCTGAATGTTATACTCCGGCCCATTCTAACAAAACGTCCGCAACGTTCCGACGAACGTCAGGACAGTCTTTACGCCACTCGCGGCCGCCTCCGTTTCGATTCGCATGACCGGGGTGTTGTTGCGGTGCTGCGATCCTGGTTCCCGGGTTTCTCATCCGGTCGCCATCGGGTTCCCATCGTTCCGGTTTCCAGCCGAACATGTCTTCGTCCTTATGCGTTCGTCATTATGTTGTTGCCGGTCAAGCTGTCGTTCTAGTTCTTGTCGCTGGTCGACGGCTACCTGTAGCATGATCGTCTCGGTGCCGACCGTGTGGTTCGCACGTTTTGTGCAGGCACTTGTGTGACTCGCAGCAACGCCAAGGCGCGCTGACGAATCTGTGGAAACTGTGGAATCTATGATTACGCAGCATGCTCGCCAAATCGGCCGGCAATCGAAACATTCGGATGTCCCGGCCCACGCACCATCGTTTATGAACTCATTGCGCATCTACAACACGCTCGCGCGTGACAAGCAACCTTTTGTGCCGCTCCGTGCCGGAGAAGTGCGCATGTATGTCTGCGGAATCACGGTGTACGACTACTGTCACGTCGGGCACGCGCGCATGATGATCGTGTTCGACATTGTCCAGCGGTGGCTCCGCACGATTGGTTACGACGTGACATACGTGCGCAACATCACGGACATCGACGACAAGATCATTCGCCGCGCCGTGGAAAACGGCGAGCCGATCAAGGCGCTGACCGCGCGGTTCATCCAGGCCATGTACGACGATCTCGACGCCCTGGGTGTCGAGCGTCCCGACCATGAACCGCGCGCGACCGATTTCGTGCCGCAGATGCTCGGCATGATCGAGACGCTCGTGAACAACGGTTACGCGTATCAGGCGAGCGATGGCGACGTGAACTACGCCGTGCGCAAGTTCGAGGGCTACGGCAAACTGTCCGGCAAGTCGATCGAAGACCTGCGCGCGGGCGAGCGCGTGGCCTCCAACGATGCGAAGCAGGACCCGCTCGACTTCGTATTGTGGAAGCGGGCGAAAGAGGGAGAACCGCCTGATACGGGCTGGGACTCCGCCTGGGGGCGTGGGCGGCCGGGCTGGCACATCGAGTGTTCTGCTATGGGATGCACGCTTCTGGGCGATCGCTTCGACATCCACGGTGGCGGCCAGGACCTGCAGTTTCCGCACCATGAGAATGAAATTGCGCAGAGCGAGGCGGCAACCGGCGTTCAGTTCGTGAACTACTGGATGCATAACGGCTTTGTGCAGATCGACAGCGAAAAGATGTCGAAGTCGCTTGGCAACTTCTTCACCATTCGCGAAGTGCTTGAAAAATTCGATGCGGAAGTCGTGCGCTTTTTTATTGCGCGGGCACACTATCGGTCGCCGCTCAATTACAGCGACGTTCATATAGACGATGCACGTGGGGCGCTCACGCGCTTGTACACCGCATTGAAAGACGTGAGCCCGGACACGGACCCGCTCGACTGGAACGAAGTGCATGCGCAACGTTTCCAGGCCGCCATGAACGACGACTTCAATACGCCTGTCGCGATTGCGGTGCTGTTCGAGCTGGCAAGCGAAGTGAATCGCTCGCAGGACGCGGTACTTGCGCGGCAGTTGAAAGCGCTTGGCGGCGTGCTCGGCTTGTTGCAGCGCGAGCCGCGCGCGTTCCTTCAGGATGCGCCGGGCAGTAGCAGGAATAACGGCGAGGAAGGCGCGGTCGGCCTCACGCCTCTCGATATCGAGACGAAGATCGCTGCTCGCGTTGCTGCGAAGCAGGCGAAGAACTATGCCGAAGCAGACCGGATTCGCGCTGAGTTGCTCGAAGCCGGAATTGCACTTGAAGACAAACCGGGTGGGTCGACCGAATGGCGTCGCAGTTGAACGTCTTTCGTATTCTCTGATCGACTCACCAGGCAGGAGGCATGATGGCAACGGCCAGAAAGACGCCGGCTAAACGAGCCGCGTCCGGAAGTACCGCAGCGACCGAAACGACGGTCGCGCGGCGTGCAAAAGTGAAGACGGCGACGGCGTCCAAACCCTTGGGCAAGCGGCTCAATGGTACGGCTGACGATGTGCCGGTCAAGGCGGCATTGAAGAGACGGGTCGCCAATGGCGCCGCGCATGATGACGCGCCAGCACCCAACGGCACCGTGCGCGCGCGCAAGACGGCGCGTGCGGCCGTGTCCAGGACATCGCTCAAGAAAGGGAACGGCGAGGGCGCGAAGGCACTCGACGTGAAAGCCACCGAAGCCGATGTCACTGCTGACGCCGCGCAAGCGCTCGTGCGCGACCCGCAGGCCGATGGCGAAATCGTCCGCAAATCGCGCGCGATCACGACCGATAAAGCTGTCGCTGCGAAGACGGTGCCGGTGCAGACACCTGGGCTTTCACCCGAAGCGGCACGTCCCGAGTATTGGGACAAGGCGTGCGCGGATCTCGTCAAGCGCGACCGGATTCTTAAGAAGCTCATTCCGAAGTTCGGCCCGGTGCATCTGGTGAATCGCGACGATCCGTTCACTACACTGGCGCGTTCCGTTGTCGGTCAGCAGATTTCGGTGGCCTCCGCGCAAGCCATCTGGAAGCGCGTGGAAGGCGCATGTCCCACGCTCGCGCCGCAACAGTTCATCAGGGTGGGGCCGGCGAAGCTGCAGTCGTGCGGCTTATCGAAGAGAAAGTCCGAATACATTCTCGATGTCGCGCAGCATTTCGTGTCGGGCGCACTGCACGTCGACAGTTGGACGTCAATGGAAGACGAAGCGGTGATCGCTGAATTGACGCAGATCCGCGGTATCGGGCGGTGGACGGCGGAAATGTTCCTGATCTTCAACCTGTCGCGCCCCGATGTCCTGCCGCTCGACGACCTGGGCCTGATTCAGGCCATCAGCGTCAACTATTTCAGCGGTGAACCCGTCACGCGCAGCGAAGCACGCGAAGTCGCGGCCAACTGGGAGCCGTGGCGAACCGTCGCGACCTGGTATATGTGGCGCAGCCTCTATCCGGTGCCAGCCGACCACTGACGTGCGCGCCCACGGTCGTCACGCTATCAATATCCTATAATCGATAGTTTCGACCCGAAATTTAGTGAGGCCGGCGCGGTTAGAATACGCGCTGCCCGATGCTCTAGGATTCGAACATATGAAGACCACTTTTCTGGATTTCGAACAGCCGATCGCTGAACTCGAAGCGAAGATCGAAGAATTGCGCTTCGTTCAGGACGATTCCGCTGTCGATATTTCGGAAGAAATCGAGCGGCTGTCGAAGAAGAGCCAGCAACTCACCAAAGACTTGTACGCGAACCTGACTCCGTGGCAGGTTTCTCAGATCGCGCGCCATCCACAGCGCCCGTATACCCTCGACTATGTGAACGAACTCTTCACCGATTTCCACGAACTGCACGGCGACCGTTCGTATGCCGACGACCTGGCCATCGTCGGTGGTCTGGCGCGGTTCAACGGTCAGGCCTGCATGGTGATCGGACAGCAGAAGGGGCGCGACACGAAAGAGCGCGCAGCGCGCAATTTCGGTATGCCGCGCCCTGAGGGGTATCGCAAGGCTGAGCGCCTGATGCGTCTGGCGGAGAAGTTCGGCCTTCCGATCTTCACGTTTATCGATACACCCGGCGCGTACCCCGGAATTGGCGCCGAAGAGCGCGGCCAGTCGGAAGCAATCGGCCGCAACCTGTACGTGATGGCTGAACTGAAAACGCCAATTATCGCTACCATCATTGGCGAAGGCGGCTCCGGCGGCGCGCTGGCGATTGCCGTGGCGGATAGCGTATTGATGCTGCAATTTTCAACGTATTCGGTGATTTCACCTGAAGGCTGCGCGTCCATCTTGTGGAAAAGCGCGGCGAAAGCGCCCGAAGCGGCCGAAGCGCTGGGATTGACTGCGCACCGGTTGAAGGCGCTGGGGCTGATCGACAAGATCGTCAACGAGCCGCTTGGCGGCGCGCATCGCGATCCGAAAGGCATGGCCGCATTGCTGCGCCGTGCGTTGGCCGATACGCTGCGCCAGTTCCACGGCATGAACGCACTCGATGTCCGTGCGCGTCGTTTCGACAAGCTCATGGCGTACGGCAAGTTCAAGGAAAACCTGCCGGGCGCGTGAGGTGAGAACCTTCGCTCACCTTGTGCAGGAAAGCGATTCCCGTGACTTCCGATTCTGAAACGCCCGCCAGCCGCCTCGTGATCGATGCGGTGCGCGCGGCGTTGGCCAATCTGCCGGCATCGGCTGACAGTCCCATAGCCGTCGCGTTCAGCGGCGGTCTCGATTCCACCACGTTGCTCGATGCCGCCGTCCGTTGTGCGGGCGAGGCGCGCGTGATCGCGTTGCACGTTCATCACGGCTTGAGCCCGAACGCCGATGCCTGGGCCGCGCACTGTCACGCGTTCGCCCGGGCGCTGGGCGTGCGGTTTGCATCGCGTCAGGTCGATGTCGTGCGTGAAGGTGGCGAAAGTCTTGAAGCGGCGGCGCGTGATGCGCGGTATCGGGCGCTTGACGCGCTATGCGACGAGCAGGGCGCCACCACGTTATGGCTCGCGCATCATGCCGACGATCAGGCGGAGACCGTGTTGCTGCAATTGCTGCGCGGCGCGGGCGTGGCGGGGCTCGCCGCCATGGCGCCGCAGCGCGCCGACGGACTGTCCGTGCCGCGCGTGCGCCCCTTGCTGCATGTATTGCGGGCGCAGCTGGAGCATTATGCACACCAGCGCGACCTGCGCTGGATCGACGACGAATCCAACACCGATACCCGCTACGCCCGCAACGCGTTGCGTCATGATGTCCTGCCGGCGCTCGCCGTGCACTTCCCTGGTTTTCGCGATGCGCTTGCACGGACCGCATCGCACGCGGCGTCGGCGCAACGGTTGCTGGATGAGCTTGCGCGTATCGACTTGCAGTCGGTTACGCAAACGGACGATGAAAACGCGCTGACGTTGCCGGCCGTGCTCGCCCTCGACGACGAACGCGCGATCAACCTGCTGCGCTACTGGATGCGTGCGCTCGGATTGCAGGCGGCGTCGGCGGCGCGCATGGGCGAGATCCTGCGTCAATTGCGCGATGCCGCCATTTCCCGCAATGGCCATGCGTTGCGTATCGATCATGCGGGACATTGTTTGCGGGTGTATCGCGAGTGCATCTTCTGGGAGACGGGCGACAGCGCCGATCCCATGGATCTCGACAATGGCGTTGAAGCGCCGCGTACTGCGAGCAGACTCGACTGGACCGGTGAAACCATCTGGCGTTTGCCCCAGTGGCGCGGCACTTTCGTGTTTGCGCCGGTGACTGAAGGAGACGCCGAAGCCAGCGCTCTTGCCGATGCTGTTCCCGAAGCCACGCTGCGCGCGGAGCCGCTTACCGTGCGTTCGCGTGTGGGAGGCGAGCGCGTGCGCGTGTCGGCGCAAGGACCGAGCCGCACGCTCAAGAATCTGTTTCAGGAGCAGGGCGTACCGGGCTGGAAACGCGATGTGCCGCTTCTGTTCTCGGGCGGGACGCTATTGTTCGTGCCGCTGATCGGAGTCAATCGGGCGTGCTGGCAATCGGACCAGGCAAGCGGTCCTTGGCGGCATATAACGTGGCAGCCGGATCTCGTGATCGCCTGAAGCGACGTGTCTTTCCACACGGGCCGGATCGTGAAATCAACCGGTAAAAATTTTACTTTTGCGGGCGTCGAGAAGCTGCCGATCCAAGTCGGTTTGCCCGTTTTGGCTTGTGTTTTAGCCCTCGATCGGGTACGTTTACCGGTTTCCCGCATCGCCTTTCAAGCAGCTTTTCCGTCCAGAAGACGCGTTTTTAGCCGCTGGAATTGCATTTTGCGCGTGAGCGAACCTTGCGCGCGCGGCAACCGCGTTTCGTCGTCACGCTTAAGTCGTCGATCGCACCAGAGCAGATTTCGCCCGAACCCAGGCTCGAGGCCGACTTCTGACGCAATACGTGAACCACGTGCGGTACGCGGCGCATTACACGGCGCGCAGCGCGGCTTTTCCTCCAGTTCAAAACGACAATGGCACTCATCGTACATAAATACGGCGGCACTTCGATGGGCTCGGTCGAGCGCATCAAGAACGTCGCCAGGCGCGTCGCCAAATGGCACAAGGCCGGGCACAAGATGGTCGTGGTCCCGTCGGCCATGTCCGGCGAAACGAACCGCCTGCTTGGCCTCGCGCGCGAAATCACCGCGAACCCCGACCCGCGCGAACTCGACATGATTGCCTCCACGGGCGAACAGGTCAGCGTCGGCTTGCTGGCCATCGCGCTGCATGCCGAAGGGCTCGAGGCTGTCAGCTATGCGGGCTGGCAAGTTCCCATCAAGACAGATAGTGCGTTCACGAAAGCGCGCATCAGCGACATCGACGGTACGCGCGTGCTTGCCGATCTCGACGCGGGCAAGGTCGTTGTCATTACGGGCTTCCAGGGCGTTGATCCGGAAGGCCATATCGCAACGCTCGGCCGTGGCGGCTCGGATACGTCGGCGGTGGCCATCGCGGCCGCAATGAAAGCCGATGAATGCCTGATCTATACGGACGTCGACGGTGTCTACACCACCGACCCGCGCGTGGTGGAAGAAGCGCGCCGTCTGGATCGCGTGACGTTTGAAGAAATGCTGGAAATGGCGAGCCTCGGATCGAAGGTGCTGCAGATCCGTTCGGTGGAATTTGCCGGTAAATATCAGGTGAAGACGCGCGTGCTGTCGAGCCTGACAGACCCGATGATTCCTCTCGAAACCGAAATGCGCTCGGGCACCCTGATTACTTTTGAAGAAGACGAGACCATGGAAAAAGCTGTTATCTCGGGCATCGCATTCCAGCGCGACGAAGCGCGTATTGCCGTAATGGGCGTGCCCGACAAGCCGGGTATTGCGTACCAGATCCTGGGTCCGGTGGCCGATGCGAACATCGATATCGACATGATCATCCAGAACACGAGCGTGGACGGCAAGACCGACTTCACGTTCACGGTGGGCCGCGGCGATTACGCGCGCGCCATGGAGATCCTGACGAACCAGGTGAAGGAACACGTGAAGGCCGAGCAGGTTCGCGGCGACCCGAAGGTGTCGAAGGTATCGGTAGTCGGCGTTGGCATGCGGTCGCACGTGGGCATTGCCAGCACGATGTTCCGTACGCTGGCGGAAGAGGGCATCAATATCCAGATGATCTCGACCTCCGAGATCAAGATTTCCGTGCTTATCGACGAAAAGTACACCGAGCTTGCGGTACGTGCGTTGCATAAGGTGTTCGAGCTCGATCGCGCCTGATGGCCCGGCCTGGTCCCGACAGGAACGAATAGCAGTAAACCCGGTTCTTTGTTGCAGTTGAAGCCATGATGCGTGCTGCTTTTGATGCGCATCTGCAAGCAGTCAGCAACACGAAAAATTTTGTCTCATGAAATTGACCGGTAGCTGCTAACCCGCTATCATCTTGGCTTCGTCGCGCTGACTCCCGCGCGGCAGAAAGTGCAGGAGACGTGGCCGAGAGGTTGAAGGTACTCCCCTGCTAAGGGAGCATCTGGGCTAAAACCTGGATCGAGGGTTCGAATCCCTCCGTCTCCGCCAGAAGCATGCAAACCCCCGTAAGTTTTTGACTTACGGGGGTTTTGTTTTAAGTCACGGATTCTTCCTCTTCGTGCTGCCAGCCTTTTTCAGTCTCACGCATGACGATTGTCAGCACCCTTTCGGTCACATTGAGCGCTTCGACAAGATCTTTGACTTTCTGATTGCCTCCGGCGTGTTCCATGTAGATAGCGCGCATGGCGAACTCAGCGAGCTTGGGCAGTGGCACTTGTTTCTTTTCCCATTTCGCAACCGCTTGGTCGGTTACGCCCATCAAGCGTCCAACCGACGTTTGCGATAGACACAGCGCTTGTCGCAGATAACGGAACTCCTCTGCGCTCAGCGGTGAACGCTTGCTTGCAAGTGCGAGGCAGATGGCCTTGATCAGGCCATCCAGATCGTGAAACGAAACGCCTGGGCCAAATTCGGTGTCGTGCTCTTCATAGCCGTTCGCCAAGACAATGTTGGTCAAGCCGCCATCGGTATAGTTGTACATTGTTATTCCTCTCTGTCCCTGTCAAATGACGTGACGACTACGGTGCGCGTGGCGTTCATATCCGTCACGGCGGCAATGACCTTGATTTCGTCCCCGCCGCAGTCGTACTCCATCCGGCACTTTGTATGGCCGCTTGGTGTAAGTGCAGGAGGACGGACAATACGCCCACGACGCAGCGTTTCCAGCACCATGGCTTTCGTAATGCATCGTGCTGCCATCATCTCGTCCGCATGCCTCGTGAAGATCACATTGATGGTGTTTTGCGCTATCTCATGAATGAGGTTTTCCCAATCCCGGTTAGTTGCCATAATCTATAAAAAGTATAGGTTGTTGTGGTTGAAAACACAACCGAAACTTTCATGTCGGTTGCCTCACCCGCGCCGAGGCTTGACCTATACACTCGCCTGCCCGATGCGATTCTGGCAAGTCACCAATGTGCACATTGATGAGATTTGACGCGCGTGTACGCTCAAGGGGCAGCGCCCGGGTCTTGAGCGCGACTCCTTGAATACTGGGGCAATTGGTTAGTTAAGCTATCGAGCGCTACCGTTTCAATGCTGCGGCCGTGGCTTCGTCGGCGGGGAAAAACATCTCGATGGCCAATTCCGAGAGCGTCACATCAATCGGTGTGCCAAATATCAGGGTGGTGCTGATGAACGACAAGTTTCCCGCCGCCGTGCTCAGCACAAATGGAATGGCAATGGATGATGTCATCGTCCGTTCGTCACTGACTTCCCCTGGATAGCTCGACAACTCTTCGCGTAGCGCGACCAGTTGTGTATCGCCACTCGCTCGTATCTGGCCGTCGAGACGTTCGAGCAAGTGCCTTCGCCATTGTCCGAGATTCACGATCTTCGACGCCAGCCCCAGCGGATGAAGACTCAAGCGCAGCACGTTGACAGGTGGCTTGAGCAGGGCCGCGTCGGCATCGGCGATAAGCGCCGCAACCGCACCATTCGCCAATATCAAATTCCAGTGCCGGTCGATCGCAAGCGCGGGATACGGCTCGTGTCCCTTTAACACCTGCTCCATGGCGAGTCGCGCGGGCGCCATCGATTGATCGTCGAGCGAACGTTCCTGGAAGACGGGCGCGAAACCGGCTGCCGCAAGCAATTGATTACGCTCGCGCAGCGGGACATCGAGGTATTCGGCCAGACGCAATACCATCGCGCGGCTAGGCGCGGCGCGCCCGGTTTCGATGAAACTAAGATGCCGGCTCGAAATCTCCGCTTCATTTGCGAGCAAAAGCTGGCTCATGCGCCGCCGTTCGCGCCAATGCTTGATCAAGCTGCCGATAGACACGGCCGTCGAGGTCAGTGTGTTCATGTGCTTACCTTAGCAAAGCGCCGTGCGCGCAGCCATTACCTCGCGCGTAATCGACACGCGGCATGTCTCTCCCGATGATGACTTCCAGACCGCGCCGCGCCGACTCGGCCCGGTCCCACTCAATAAGTCGATTACGTTTAAATGGAGAGCATCATGACCGAGCATGAGATTCTGGTGGGCCGTTATTTCGATGCCTGGAACGAGGCGGATGCGTCCCGCCGCGAAGCGCTCGCCGCGCAGCTTTTGACGGAGAACGGCCGCTACGTCGACCCGATGATGAACAGCACCGGCCCGAAAGAATTCGCCGACATGATCGGCGCGTTCCAGTCAGCCATGCCGGGTATGCGGTTCGAGCGCGTTGGCGGTATTGACGCGACGGGAAAGATGGTGCGCTTCAGTTGGCGTTTGATCGATGCAACCGGGCGGCAGTTTGCGAGCGGCACAGATATCGGCGAATTCAGCATTGAGGGGCGCTTCGCCAGCATTACGGGTTTTATCGACAGTGCGCTGACAGGGCGCGACTGGAGCGTCGAGAAATACGCGGCGTTCTGGGCGGCGCCGGATTTCAGCAAGCCGACGAACGAACTGGCTGCGAACATCGAGGGATATTGGCCGGGAGTCGATACGCCGTTAAAAGGCGTTGAAGCATATGTTCGTCCGCTGCACGAATTGCTGCGTCGCATCCCCGATTTCAGGCTTCAAGTCGCCGATCACGCAAGCCGCGGCGACATGGTCTTCATTCGATGGATAGCGACAGGCACGCACGGCGATACGCCGCTGCGGTTCGAGGGCGTGGACTGCGTGCGCCATGAGAACGGACAGGTCTACGAGAACCGCATTTATTGCGACCATCCGTTGGTGCATGCGCTCAATCGCTGAAAAAAACCGTTGCCGCGTTATTCGTCATCGTCCGGGGCATCGTGCGGATCCTCGCCACCCTCTGGCAGGCCCCGTACGGTGCGACGCTTTTGCTTTGCGTGGTAAGCGCTCAATACTGCGTGGACGACCATGTCGAGCGCGGGCTTTGCATTGCCTTGCTTGTCGGTCCATACCTTCGGCGTCAATGCGCCGGCAAGCGCTACGCTATCGCCGTCGTCAAGCGCCTGCAGTGCTTCCTTGGGGGAATCGTCGAAGGCAATCACGTTTATGAACAGACTTTCGCCGTCGCCCGCAGTGGCGCGAACGCGGCAGGTTACGAAGTGCGTGCCATGCTGGCCGGTGCGCACTTGCGCCGTACCGTAAAGTCGCCCGGAAACGAGGCCGTCGATCATCGTTTGCTCCTTCGAAATCGCGGATTGTCTCATCGGGAGCGAAGACGCGCTTCGGGCTATGCAGGTCTGTCAAGGCAACGAAATTTTCTCGGCCCGATCAGCCTTGTTTGCGCTTTGCTTCTTCCAGGCAGTCGGCGAGTTTCTCGAAATAGTCGAGCGCCTTGCGCGTGGGAATGACGGTCTTGGTTCGCAGGTCGGTACTCGATTCGTCGACCGAAACCAGCCCTTCCTGCCGTAACCGCGTGAGTTTCCGGTGCACCGTCGCAGGCGCGCCCGCTGCCGACAGCGCCATTGTTTCCGTTACGGTAAGGGAATGCCCTGCGTGCCAGGCGGCAGTCAATGCTTCAAGCAAGCGTTCTTCGGCGGCATCGAGTTTTGGAACGGAGGGTAACGCCTGAACGGCCTGAGCCAGGTTCAGAAAGCGGAAGTAGGTATCAACCAGATGTTTTTTTGCCATTGCTGCGGACTCGGGAAACGTCCGGCAATCATAGCATCGGCTGTGGACGAGGCTTGCGCGTTGCTTACTTGATGGCTTGAGAAAGCGGGTGCGAGCGTTCATGAAAGAGATACTGAAATCGCTTATCACTTTGATAATAAAATGATAGGATTATCGAAAGAGGGCGCTCTATTGACGTAATAGGGCAACGCCACTAGACCTGAGAGTATAAAAAGAGCGCGTTACCCTGCTTAGAAAAGGAGGGTAACGACGCTTGTATAAATTGGGGCTGATTCATAAGAATGTTCGAATATGGCATTAACTGGAACTCAATCGTTCGCCATAAGCGCCAGATATTGATAGACCATTGCCTCGCGGTGAACAGGAGCGAAGAAGCGAAACCGCCTTCAGCGAGAAGTTCCGTGAGCCGCCCCATGCATTCTGGTAATCAGCCACAGGCTCAGCTTCAGCGTATAGACCACAATGAGCGTACCGCCCAGATCGCCGATCATCATTACCACGAACCGCTCGCCCGCATTTTCCGCGTTGTCAGTCAACATGCTCCATGATTGCTGCATCGCGGGACCCACAATCGAATAAAGCAAAACAAGCAGGAGCAGGCGCTTTGCTGTGAGGTTATCCAGCGAAGGACGAATGCCCAGTTTGCGTATGGCGAATAGATAGGCCAGATAGGGTGCGAGCGCCGAGATAATCCCGGCGAACAGAGCGTGTACCGGGTCGTTCGGAAAATAATAGAAAAAGCAGCTAATCAGCGATGCCATCAATATACCGATTGCGCCCACGCCCCCGAATACCAATGTGCAGAGCAGCCGCATCCCCGCTGGCAGATAGACCCAGTTCACGCCACGAACGTACTCGGAATGCCGGAAGATCCACTCATTCGCCACCAGGGTCAGCAGAAAAATGAATGCAGTGCCGAAAATCACCGCAAGATAATGGCGGACAGCGTTGGGTAGCGTTAGCGGCAAAGCTTACTTACCTCTGGCACGATGCATAAACTCGAAGCTGTCTGCGCGCGCAGCTGTGGCGCATGTCAGGCAGAGTTGTTGAAGCGGTGGCGGATGTTGGCCATATTCTATCAGTGAGCAGGCGTGCCACCGCGCTTGCGCGCGTCTGTTTGTGAGCTCGCGTTCGCGCTCAATTGGCTGATTGAAATTTTGCGTCACATTCAGTCGTCGGTCGTAATTCTGGGTTACCGCCTTGAAACAATACCGCCGGGCCATTCGGCTAAGATTATCTCAACGAAACTGAATCCGTTGAGGTACACGTCAAATGAACAATAAGCTCAACACCATGTTTGCCGGGGCAGTCGCCTTTGGGGCGCTGGGATTATCCGGCGCGGCAATCGCGCAGGTGCGTCTGGGTGTCAATATCGGCGTTCCTGCCCCCGTGTATGTTGCACCGCAGCCTGTATACGCACCGCCTCCGCCGCCCGCTGTCTATGCACCGCCGCCACCGCCGGTTGTCTACGCGCCGCCTCCGCCTCCGGTCTATGCGCAACCCGCTATCGTTATCGGCTGGCACGGTGATCGGTATTACGACGGCCATCGCTACTGGGCTCGTGACGACTGGTATCGCCATCACGGCGGACCGCGGTACGGCGATCATCGCGGCTGGCATTGAGTGACGAAAGTCCGACGATTGGTCAGTGACTTGCATTGAACGAAGGCCATCCGGCGCAAGCCGGGTGGCCTTTTATACAACCGGGGGTTGTCGTCCAATTAGCGCGCATTGGCCGCTTTTCTTCATGTAACAAAGAGTAAGCTTTCCGCAGACGATAACGCCCGTCGATGAACAACTTACAAAGTTGAAATACTGGATCGTGCGTGATCCGCTATATTCGCTTCCACCTGAACAATGACGGCCCGAGGCACGCCTTTACATGAAAACGATCAGAAGCATTCGCAGTCTTGCTGGCATTGCCGGCGTATGCCTTGCCACAGTCTCTGGCGCGGCCCATGCGGGCCACGTGAACCTAGGTATCAACATTGGAATTCCCGCGCCGGTTTATGTGGCGCCCCAGCCATACTACGCGCCGCCTCCGCCGCCCGTCGTCTATCAGCCCGCGCCCGTGTATGTGCGCCCGCCGGTAGTGATCGGCTGGTACGGCGACCGCTATTACGATGGCCGGCGCTATTGGGCTCGCGATGACTGGTATCGCCACAACGGCGGGCGTGGTGGCTACTATGGCTCGCCGCGTGGTCATGGCGGGCCTTCGCATGGCGGTGGCAATGGTCATGGCGGCGGTCACGGAAACGATCACCACCGGTAAGCACTCGTACCCGTGCATCGAAAAAAGGCCGTCTTGCATGTGCGAGACGGCCTTTTGATTTGGTGCAAGCCTGGCAGGAGCCACGCGGCGCGTGTTTCGGCGGTCTTTATTCCGCTGCGCTCGGGACCGTCATGCCGCCAACGACTGCATTAAAGCCGCTGTCCACATGAATGATCTCCGCGCTCACGCCACTCGCCAGATCCGACAGCAGGAACGCCGCCACGTTACCGACCTGATCGATGGTCACATTGCGTCGCAACGGCGCGTTATTCTCAACGAACTCCAGAATCTTGCCGAAGCTCTTGATGCCGCTTGCCGCCAGCGTCTTGATCGGACCGGCCGAGATGCCGTTGACGCGCACGCCTTTGTCGCCCAGCGATTCGGCCAGATATCGCACGCTGGCTTCAAGCGATGCCTTCGCCAGACCCATGGTGTTGTAGTTCGGGATTGCACGCTCGGCACCTAGGTAGCTCAGCGTGAGCAGCGAAGCGTCCGGAGAAAGCATGGACTGTGCGGCCTTGGCGAGCGCCGGGAAGCTGTACGCGGAAATATCGTGGGCGATGCGGAAATTCTCGCGCGTCATGCCATCGAGGAAATTACCGGCAATCGCATCGCGCGGGGCAAAACCAATGGAATGCACGAGACCGTCGAGCGTGTCCCAGCGTTCTTTCAACGAGGCGAAGAGGGCGTCGATGTCCTCGTCGCTTGCCACATCGCAGGGAAATATCAGATCGCTGCCGAATTCCGTCGCGAACTCAGTGATGCGATCCTTGAAGCGCTCACCCACGTAGGTGAAAGCGAGTTCGGCGCCTTCGCGCTTGCACGCCGCCGCAATGCCATAGGCAATCGACCGGTTCGACAACAAGCCCGTCAGCAGAATCCGTTTTCCAGCGAGAAATCCCATAGATGCTCCTTAATAAGTCAGTATCGCGCTTGGCCCGGATGATTGCGCGAGAGGCGCGCGAGCCTCGTTACAATGCCCAGGGCAATTGTTTTAAGTAGAATTCTCTCACACTGCGGGGTCTGGACTGCAGGCCAAGGCCGCGTTGCGGGCGATGCTGGCAACATGTTTTTTCAATCATCGTGGAATGGTACGCATAAAGGCACTCATGACGACTGGCTCCCGACGGGTCCTCGGTCCACTGCTCGCGAGCCTGGCTGTTGGTTTCGGCGGGTTCGCGGTTTCCAATCCGGCATGTGCCGTATATGCCATCGCGCAATATGGCGAGCCAAAATATCCGGCTGGTTTCACGCATTTCGATTACGTCGATCCCAACGCGCCGCGCGGCGGTACGCTTGTGCTGGCCAATCCAAACCGGCTGACCAGCTTCGATAAATTCAACCCCTTTACGCTGCGAGGCAATGCGGCGCCCGGGCTCGGCTATCTTTTCGAGAGCCTGACAACCGGCAGCCTCGATGAAGTATCGACGGCATATGGTCTTCTTGCTGACGATATCAGCGTGGCGTCCGACGGACTTTCGGCCACTTTCCATATCAATCCGAAAGCGCGGTTTTCGAACGGCGACGCGGTCACGGCCGAAGACGTCAAATACTCGTTCGAAACGCTCAAAAGCCCACAGGCCGCGCCGCAGTATTCGGTGTACTTCGGGCAGATATCGCGGGCTGTCGTGGTGGATCCGTTGACCATTCGTTTCGAGTTCAAGGAGCGCACGCGCGAAATGCCGTTTATTGCGGGCGGAATTCCGGTGTTTTCGCGCAAGTGGGGCATGAAGCCGGACGGCAGTCACGTGCCATTCGATCAACTTGCGTTTCAGAAGCCCATAGGCAGCGGACCGTATCTCATCGAGCAATACGACAATGGCCGCACCATTACGTATAAACGCAACCCTGCCTATTGGGGCAGCGCGTTGCCCGTGCGCGTGGGCACCTACAATTTCGAGCGCATCAGTTACAAGCTGTATTCGGATGGCGTCGCGCGGCTGGAGGCCTTCAAGGCCGGCGAATATGATGCGCTCGTGGAATATATCGCGCGTAACTGGGTGCGTCGCGATATTGGCAAACGCTTCGATAATGGCGAGCTGATCAAGCGCGAATTCCGCAATCACAACGGCACGGGCATGCAGGGATTTTTCATCAACCTGCGCCGGCCCTTGTTCAAGGACGTGCGCGTGAGACAGGCGCTCGATCTCGCCTTCGATTTCCAGTGGCTCAACCGGCAATTGTTTTTTAACCAGTACACGCGCATCGACAGTTTTTTCGCCAATACGGATCTGGCGGCGACCGGCACGCCAAGCGCGGGGGAACTCGCGATCCTTTCGCCATTGCGCGCGCAACTCGATCCCGCTGTCTTCGGTCCGATGGTCAGGCAGCCAAGTACCGACGCGCCCGATTCGCTGCGGGCAAACTTGATCAAGGCGCGCCAGCTTCTTGCCGACGCGGGCTGGACTTATCGCGACGGTGCGTTGCGTAACGCGAAGGGCGATCCGTTCGTGTTCGAGATACTCGATGACTCGGGCAGCGGCGCTTCCATGGAACCCGTGGTCGCCACTTTCCAGCGCAACTTGCAGAAGCTCGGGATCGTGGCGAACTTTCGCACGGTGGATTTCGCGTTGATCCAGAAGCGGCTCGACGCCTACGACTTCGATGTCACCAGCATTCGCATGCCCGACGTGCAGATACCCGGCACGGAACAGGAAACGCGTTTTGGCAGCAAGTCGGCGGACCAGCAGGGCTCGGACAATTACATCGGCCTGAAGTCGCCGGCGGTTGATTCGATCGTGCATACGCTGATCGGCGCGCAGACACGCGAGCAACTTCTCGATTCCACGCATGCGCTCGACCGGGTCCTCATGCACGGCTACTATGTGATCCCGCATTGGTACACGGCGTCGCATCGGGTGGCGTATCGCAACACGCTCGCGTATCCGGC
Organism: Caballeronia sordidicola; assembly: GCF_001544455.2. Lineage (GTDB taxonomy): Bacteria > Pseudomonadota > Gammaproteobacteria > Burkholderiales > Burkholderiaceae > Caballeronia > Caballeronia sordidicola. Next base: position 337,333 of record NZ_FCOC02000001.1, on the reverse strand, counting down.
GACCTTGCCGCTGTACTACACCGCCGAGGACTGGATCACGTCGACATGGTGGTTCAAGCCAGACCCGGCCGCCGCGACAAAATAATTGGAAGCATTCAACCGGAAAGTCGCCCATGTGGAGCTACATCCTCAAACGCATCCTGCTGATGATCCCGACCTTGCTCGGCGTCCTCACGCTCACGTTTGCCGTGATCCAGTTCGTGCCGGGCGGCCCGGTGGAGCAGGCGGTGCACGAACTGCGCCGCGGCGAGCAAGGCACGAGCTTCGGCATGCGCCAGCATACGGGCGTGGACGCGCAGCAGATCGCCCAACTTCGCGCGCTGTATGGCTTCGACAAACCGCCGCTCCAACGCTACTTCCTGATGCTTGGCCGCTTCGCGCGCTTCGATCTCGGCGACAGCTACTTCCGGCATCAAAGCGTGTGGTCGCTGATTGTGTCGAAGCTGCCTGTATCGATCAGTATTGGCCTGTGGACGTTTTTTCTGACCTATCTGATTTCGGTGCCGCTCGGCATTGCGAAGGCGATACGCAACGGTTCCACTTTCGATGTCACCACGAGCCTGCTTGTACTGATCGGATTCGCGATTCCGGGTTTTGTGCTCGGCGTGTTGCTGCTCGTGCTCTTCGGCGGCGGTTCGTTCTGGCAACTTTTTCCGCTGCGCAACCTCACGTCCGACAACTGGGCAACGCTCAGTCTTGGCGGCAAGATCGCGGACTATCTGTGGCATATCACGTTGCCGATCATCGCTTCGGTGGTGGGCAGTTTCGCGGTCATCACCATGCTGACCAAGAACGCGTTCTTGGATGAAATCCGCAAGCAATATGCTCTGACTGCGCGGGCCAAGGGGTTGTCGGAACGAACGGTGCTGTGGAAGCACGTGTTCCGCAATGCGTTGCTGCCGTTGATCGTGGGATTTCCCGGCGCGTTTATTGGCGCGTTTTTTACGGGCAGCCTGCTGATCGAAACGCTGTTTTCACTCGATGGCCTCGGACTGCTTTCCTATGAATCCGTCGTGCGGCGCGATTATCCGGTCGTGCTGGGCACGCTGTATCTGTTCACGCTGATCGGGCTTGCAACCAAGCTGGTGTCCGACCTCTGCTACGTGTGGGTCGACCCGCGCATTCAATTCGAACAACTGGAGCGTTGAGTTGAACCAGTCCATGCTCCGCACGCCCCGCGACAGCGACGCACAACCGTTGAGCGCACCCGTTTCAGTCACGCCAGGCCGGCGCGTCTGGCAGCGATTCAAGCGCAACCGGCTCGGTTACTGGAGCCTCGTGATCTTCGTGATCGCATTCGCGATCAGTCTGGCGGGTCCCTTGTGGTCCAACGACAAACCGCTCGTGGTCCGCTATCAGGGACACCTCTATTTCCCGCTGGTGAAGACGTATGCGGAAACCACGTTCGGCGGCGATTTCCCGACGCCCGCCGATTATCTCGATCCCTACATTCGCGACCGTTTCAGCGAGGGGAGCAACTTCGCTGTCTATCCGCCGAATCATTACTACTACGACACACTGAACTATTTTTCGAAGGGCTCGAATCCGGCGCCGCCATCGCGTGAAAACTGGCTCGGCACCGACGACCGCGGCCGCGATGTCTTCGCGCGGCTGCTCTACGGCTTTCGCGTCTCGGTGATCTTCGCGCTGGTGCTCACGGCAATCGGCACGGTGCTCGGCATGCTCGCCGGCGCGGTCCAGGGCTATTTTGGCGGGCGTACCGACCTGACCGGACAGCGCCTGATCGAAATCTGGAGCGCGTTGCCCGAGTTGTATCTGCTGATCATCTTCGCGTCGATCTTCGAGCCGAGCTTGTTGCTGCTGGTTGTGCTGCTCTCGCTTTTCGGATGGATTGGCCTGTCCGACTACGTGCGCGCCGAATTCCTGCGCAACCGCACTCAGGACTATGTGCGCGCGGCGCGGGCGATGGGTTTGTCGAATGCGCAGATCATCTGGCGGCACATCCTGCCCAACAGCCTCACGCCCGTCATCACGTTCCTGCCGTTTCGCATGAGCGGCGCCATTCTCGCGCTGACGAGCCTGGACTTTCTTGGCCTTGGCGTCCCCTCGCCAACGCCATCCCTGGGCGAACTGCTCGCGCAAGGCAAGGCAAACCTGGACGCCTGGTGGATATCGTTATCGACGTTCGGCGTGCTGGTTGCAACCCTGCTGTTGCTCACGTTCATGGGCGACGCGCTGCGTAACGCCCTCGACACGCGCATCTCCGATGCCATCAAGGCCGGAGGTGGAAAATGAGCGCGCCGCTGCTGGACATTGCCGATTTGCGCGTGCGTTTTGGCGACACCCTGGCGGTTGATGGCGTCAATCTCAGGATCGAGGCCGGCGAGCGCGTGGCGCTGGTCGGCGAGTCGGGATCGGGCAAAAGCGTGACCGCGTTGTCCGTACTGCGGCTTCTGCGAGAGGCCGATCTCACCGGCTCGATCCGCTTCGATGGCGAGGAACTGCTCTCGAAGAGCGAAGGCGCGATGCGCAAGCTCCGCGGCTCCGACATCGCGATGATCTTTCAGGAGCCGATGACCGCGCTCAACCCGCTTTTCACCATTGGCGACCAGATCATCGAGACCATCGTGCTGCACGACGGCGTATCGGTGCGCGACGCGCGCCGCCGTGCAATCGACCTGCTTGCGCGCACGGGCATCACGGAGCCGGAAACGCGCATCGACCGGTATGCGCATCAGCTCTCGGGCGGACAACGCCAGCGCGCGATGATCGCCATGGCGCTCGCATGCCGCCCGCGCCTGCTTCTCGCCGACGAACCCACCACCGCGCTCGACGTCACGATTCGCGCGCAGATCGTGGAGTTGCTGCTCGAACTCCAGCGCGACGAAGCCGCATCGCGCGGCATGGCGGTGCTGCTGATCACGCACGATCTCAACCTCGTTCGCAAATTCGCACAGCGCGTGGCGGTGATGGAGCAGGGCGTGCTGGTCGAAAGCGGCGCGGTGGAATCGATTTTCGCGTCGCCGCAGCATCCGTACACCATTCGCTTACTGGAGAGCAAACCGGAGCGCACCGTCTTGCCGGTGCTGCCGTTGTCACCGGTTCTGCTCGATGCAAAAGAAGTATCGGTGGAATTCGCCACGAAGATCGCGGGCGTTGGCGGCTGGTTCCGGCGCGGCGCGTTCAAGGCTGTCGACGGCGTTTCGGTGACCGTGCGCCAGGGCGAGACGCTTGGCATTGTCGGCGAATCGGGTTCAGGCAAATCCACCCTGGCCATGGCGTTGCTTGGTTTGCAGCGCATATCGCACGGAAAGGTCGAATTCCAGGGGCGTCAGCTCGCTGATTACCGTGGCCGCGAGCAAACCGTGCTGCGCTCGAACATGCAAGTGGTGTTTCAAGACCCGTACAGTTCGCTCTCGCCACGCCAGACCATCGAGCGGATAGTCGGGGAAGGGCTCGCGCTTCACCGTCCCGAACTCGACGCCACCGCCCGCCACGCAAAGGTGATCGCGGTCCTGCGCGAGGTCGGCATGGACCGGACGTGCCTGAATCGTTACCCGCACGAGTTTTCCGGCGGCCAGCGTCAGCGCATTGCAATTGCGCGTGCGCTGGTGCTCGAACCGCGCATCCTGATCCTCGATGAACCCACGAGCGCACTCGATGTCTCAATTCAGCATCAAGTTTTGCGTCTGCTTGCCGATATACAACGGAAGTACAACCTGGGCTACGTTTTCATCAGCCACGACCTGGAAGTCATCGGCGCGATGGCGCATCGGGTGGTGGTCATGCAGAACGGAACTGTCGTGGAAACCGGCGATGTGGAGAATATTTTTGCAATGCCGTCCCACGAATACACAAGAAAGTTACTGAAAGCCGCGATCGTGGCCTAATTTTCACCAATTAGGTGCGCATCTCAATTGTATTTTTCTATGCCTTTTGACATGTAAATAATATCTGGCTAGTATCGAGCAAAGTTTTCTCGCATGATCCTGATTTTTCAGACTTTTTTACCCAAACCTACCGACCGATGCAGCCATTAACCTTGACTCAGACATGCGCGCGCGCAGCAGCCAGCATGTTGATCGGCCTGATGATGACAGCAGCTAGCGGTGCGTTCGCCGACGAAGTCAACAGTTCAAGTCAAAATGCCAGCAATGGCATTTTTTCGTCGCCGAAAGCAGCTAATGACATCTATCCCGTTGCCGGTTCAGGCAATGTGACAAGCACCTCTTCAGCAACCCCGACCGCTACGCGTTCTTTCCTCTCCGGCATGGCGAGCAAAGCGGGTGACGTGGTTGTCGGCGCGCTCAATATGATTGGCGTGCGGTATCGCTGGGGCGGTAATACACCCGATTCCGGCCTGGATTGCAGCGGTTTTGTGCGATACGTATTCCAGGACACGCTCGGCATGACGCTGCCGCGCCGTGCGGAAGAAATGAGCCGCGTTGGCGAGAAGGTTCGCGTGAGCGAGCTCAAACCGGGAGACCTCGTGTTTTTCAACACGATGCGGCGCTCGTTCTCCCATGTCGGCATCTACATTGGCGACAACAAGTTCGTCCATTCGCCTTCCACGGGCAGCACCATCCGTGTTGACGACATGGACAACAGCTATTGGGAAAAGCGCTATACGGGTGCTCGTCGAATAGAAGCGACGTTCCCGATCGATGGCGTCGATCTGCGTCAGCGTGTCAGCGCCACGATCGGTGGCAATCCCGACAACTAAATCGTTCTAATGAACTGACCAGCCAGTCACGCTGCGCGCCGGTCAGCTACAAAGCCTGCCTTCCAACAGAAGGCGGGCTTTTGTCGTTGGTCAAGCATAACCATGCATGGTTATGCATTCAGCACAAAACTTGACACCCTGATCGCTGCTCACAGGCAACCTTGCCACGTACAATCGCCAGCTTTCCTTGGGGACTGCGGCCTCCCGCCGCAGTCCATTGCGTGAACGCAGCCAAGGTGTTTCGAAGTGAACAACAGCGCGCGTTAAACCCCGAAACAGGCTGCTGCAAATCCCTGCACCCTGACCACTCGAAGTGCGTTTAGGATCGGAACGCGCCGGGATCCGTCGTAACAAGTCATTCTCTTCAATCAAAACGAAGAACACGGCTGTTTCAGAAAGTTAATAGTTTCGGAATCCGAAATAAATTTTGGGATTCGAATGAATGTGACTTGGGGGTGAAAAGCCGCCCGGGTGAGGAGAGTGATATGGGAGAACTCGACCGATCGCGTCGCGGTTTTCTTAAGGCGAGCACCATTGCAGGACTGACTGTCATCATCGCGCCGCTTGGCAGTCGTGCTTTCGCCGCGTTGTTTGAAGAGAAGGTTCTCACGCCGATCCAGTGGGATACGGCAAGCGGCCGGGCGAAATTCCGTATCGACGGAATCGCGAAGGTGACGGGGTCGAAGGTGTTCGCCCGCGACGTGCGCGCCGCCGACATGCCGCACTGGCCGAAACAGCAATCCCATGCGTTCATCTTGCGTACGACGCAAGCCGACAGAATCTATGAAGGTATCGACCTCGGTCTTCTCGGCGACGAACTGCAACCGGACCGGATTGTCACGGCAGAGGATCTGACGCGCGATGGCCTCGCATTCCCGGCGTTTTATGGTGAAGACATGCTCTTGCCCGCGGGCAAGACGCCGGCTTATCTGGGTCATGCCGTCGCAATATTGATCTATCACGACTTCGCGCGTTTTCGATTCGCGAAGGACACGCTTCAGTTCCACGATGAAGTCATTCGCTACGGCGCCAAGACCGGGCCACTCGAGCGCGATCCGTGGGGCACGTTTCGCTTCGTGCGGGTCGGCGGCGCGACGCCGTATGACGAGGATACCTTCTCGAGCCTGAAGAACACCATGCTGTTCCCGAGCGCGATGCGCAAGCACGAGCCTGTCTGGGCTGCAGGTAATGCCAGCGGCAAGCTCGATCAGCAGGGCATGTTCCACGCTGAAAAGCTGCGCGACGAACTGGACCATCCGCCCGCGGATTGGCTCGTGCTCGATCGCAACTACACGACTCAGTCCATCGATACCGCCGCGCTCGAAGCCGACAACGCGAACTGCTGGTATGACGCGTCGACGCAATCGCTGCACATGGTCGTGCCAACGCAAGGTCCGAGCGAAGTCGCCCAGAGCGCGGCGGGCATGGCGGCGAAGTGCCGCTTTCCGGTGAAGAACCTGTTCGTGCATCCGGTTTCGACTGTCGGTTATGGTTCGAAGGATCACTACAACGTGCCGTTCTACGGCCTGGTTGCGGCCATGTATGGCGACGGCCGGCCAGTGCGGCTCGCCTTTGACCGCTACGAGCAGTTCCAGACATCGATCAAACGGCATGCATCGAAAATGCATTACCGGATTGGCGTCGATAAAAAAACCGGCCTGCTGCAATCGTTCAATGCAGAGCTTGAGGTCAACGGTGGCGGGCGCTCCAACTTTTCTCCATCGGTGGCAATGGTGGGCGCGTCGGCCGCGCAATCCATCTATTACTTCCCGAAAAGCGATCTGATGGGCATCGCTACGGCGTCGCGTGCAATCGACGCCGGCTCCGCTCGTGGCTACGGCACCTTGCAGACCATGGCCGCAACGGAAATGCTGATCGATGAACTGGCCGGCCAGCTTGGACTCGATGCTATCGACTTGCGGCTGAAAAACGCGCTGCGCTCCGGCATGAAGAACACGCAGGGTGCGATCCCGGCAGGCGCGATCCGCGTCGATGAAATCCTTCAGAAGGCGAAGGTTCATCCGCTGTGGACCGATCGCGCGAGGAAGAAGGCCGAGTATGAGCTGACGCATCCGGGCAACCGCTATGGCGTGGGCTTCGCATGTGTGCAAAAAGACTTCGGGACGGGCGCGGAGGCATCGTTTGCGAAGGTCGAAGTCGCGGCCGACGGCAAGATCACGCTGCATCACACCGCCGCTGAAATCGGCACGGGAGCGTCGACGTCTCAGGCCATTGCGTGCGCGAAGTGGCTCGGCAAGCCGGCTGCGGAAGTGCGCATGGCGATTGTCGACTGGCCGGAGTTGCCGATGATCACGAGCGGCGATCCGTACACGATGTCGCAAGCGGAGCAGGACAAATTGTCGGCGAATCCACGATGGTCGCCGGGGATGGTATCGCCATCGAGCGCGACGAATTCGGCGTTCTATTTCACTCACAGCACGCACGAAGCGGCGCGCGTTGTCTTCACGCAAGGCCTGTGGCCGGCAGCCATGTCGATCTGGAGCGCGGGCATTGGCGGCGGTCAGGCGGCGCCTTTGGTCGTTCGCCGCGAGGATGCGCGCTGGGTCGACGGCAAGCTGACGGCAGCAGGGCTTGAGCCCTTGCCGCTTGAACAACTTGCGAAAAAAGCGCACGAACTCGGGGTCGTCACGGGTGCGGTCGTGCACGTGTTCAACCGCTGGCAATGGACCGAGGCGGAGTTCGATATCCGGGGCGTGACAGAGCGCTTGCCGATTGACGGTTTGTCACTGCTTTATGGCGCGGGGAAACCCAAGGATGATGGCAAGGGCCCCGCTCCAGTTGCTCCGGCGTATCGCGCGCTCGATCGCAAGCGGGTTTTCATCCCGCCGGTCCAGCGCAACAACGCGGCCGTGACCTATTACAGCGCGGTGGCAACGCTGGTCGAGCTTGCGGTGAACGAGGCGAGCGGGCATGTTGAACTGCTCTCGCATCACTCCATCATGGAGTGCGGCAACATGCTCGCGCCCGAACTCGTGTCAGGTCAGTTGCAGGGCGGACTGGCGATGGGCATCGGCCATGCGCTGCACGAGTACCTGCCGCTTTACGAAGAGGGCCCCGGCAACGGCACGTGGAACTTCAATCGCTATCACCTGCCGCGCGCAAGCGATGTCGCCGTCTGGACCCAGACCGGCGAACTGCTGCCGCCGCTGTCCGAAACGGATCCGCCGAAGGGCATCGCGGAAGTGGTCATGATTCCGGTAGTGGGCGCCATAGTCAACGGCATTGCGCACGCTATCGGACGCCGGTTCAACGACTTGCCTGTGACGCCTCAAACCATTCAGGAGGCGCTCGCATGACGGCCCCCAATCGAGCAAAGCCTGCCATGATCCAGATGAAGCCTCTTTCGCTCACCATCAACGGCGTGGCAACCGGTCCGATCCAGACGCCCGACGGTCTGATGATGATCGATTTCCTGCACGAATACGTTGGCCTGACGGGCTCGCGCCTTGGCTGCGGGCAAGGTGTCTGTCACGCATGCGTGGTGATTCTGGACAAGCAGGACGGAACCAGCGAAGAAGTGCGCTCCTGCATCACGGGCGCGCATTTTTTCGATGGGAAGAAGATCCGGACCATCGAAGGGCACGGCACGCGCAATGAGCAGGGCGAAGTCGTCGAACTCACGCCGGTGCAGCAAAAATTCCTGGAGCACTTCAGTTTTCAGTGCGGCTATTGCACGCCGGGATTCGTGAACGCGGCGACGGTCTTCATTGAGCGGCTGAAGCGCGAGCCCATTGCGAAGGCGTCGGTGGACAGCGAGATCATGAAGGCGCTCGACAGCCATATCTGCCGATGCACGGGCTATGTCCGCTATTACGAAGCCGTAAAAGACGTCGTGATGAACACGCCCGGACTCGTGAAGGATTCCGCATGAGCTACGCATCGACACTTCGTATCGGCGCGCTCGCCTTGTGTATTGCGGCGTTATCGGCGTGTAGCAAGGGTCCCGACAATGCGCCGGCGGACGCGCGCACATCGACCCCCGAACAGATCGCGCGCGGCCGTTATCTCGCGAAAGCCGCCGATTGCGCCGCCTGTCACACGATCCCCGGCGGCGCGCCGTTCGCGGGCGGCGTGAGACTTGGTTCGCCTTTCGGCACGTTCTATGGCACGAACATCACGCCTGATCCTGAACATGGCATCGGCAAATGGACCGCCGCCGAGTTCTACAAGACGCTGCACGACGGCGTGACGCCCGATAAGCAGCTTTATCCGGCGATGCCCTACACGTCATACCGGACCATGTCGCGTGCCGACAGCGACGCGATCTACGCGTACCTGATGGCGCAAAAGCCGGCCGCCGTGCCTGACCGCAAGCCCGATCTCAAATTTCCGTTCAACGTCCGGTTTGCCGTCATGTTCTGGAACATGCTGTTCCTGAAAGACAGCTTGCCGGATGCATCGGTTGGAACGTCGGCGGACTGGACACGCGGGAAATATCTCGCGAACGCGCTTGGCCATTGCGCTGAATGCCACACGCCGCGCGGCCTGTTCGGCCAGATGAACGGGGCAAAGGCGCTCCAGGGGTCGGATCTGGGCCGTGTGATTCCGCCGGATATCACGCCTGCCGGACTTGCCGCGCGCGGATGGACGGGCGCCGACCTGCAGACTTTCTTCGCAACCGGAATCAGCCGTCAGGGACCCGCGTTTGGTGAAATGCATCCGGTGGTCTTTCTGAGCACGCAATACTTGTCGCCGGGCGACTTGCGCGCGATGTCGGTCTACCTGCTCGGCGATGCACCGCCACCGCCCACGCCCGTACAGCCGGTTTCCGCCGACGCTGCTCAGGTCAACAAGACGGCTGCCGGCCGTAACACCTACGTTGCCGTGTGCGCGGGATGTCACGGGCTGGGAGGCGAGGGCAAGCCGCACGTGGCGGTGTCGATGCGAGGCAGTTCCACGCTGCGCCAGACCGATCCGCATAACCTGATCGCCGTGATGCTCGATGGCATGGCCGCCGCGGAGTTCGCGGGCACGGAGAGCTTGCAGGCAATGCCTGGCTTCGCTGCTACGCTCGACGACGAGGAACTCGCGCAACTGGCGAACTATCTGCGCTCGAACTGGGGCGGCCAACCGGGCGACGTCACCGCGGCAACGGTCAAGGCGCTGCGTGACTCGACGCCTCATGTGACATCTCACGCGCCGTCCCACTAGGATCCCGAGGCGTTGCCGTTTTCCTAAACGGCAACCCCCTTGGTCGCCATTTGCCGTTGCAGTTCGGGCCAGATTCTCGCCACGGCTTCCTCGCCGGCCAGAATGGCCGCGTTGCGCTGGCTGAAGTCGCTGCCGCTCATGGCGGCAAGATTCGGGCGGATGACGAAGTCGGCGTATTTATCGAGTTCGTAGGCCTTGATGGTCTGGCCCATGATGGTGAAGGTCTGCATCAGGACGTCGAACGAACTTTGCGTCAGCGCCGTCTCCGGGCGTGCCGAGATGTCCACCGCGATCACAAAATCCGCGCCCATCTTGCGCGCGAATGCGGCCGGCACCGGGCTCACCAGGCCACCGTCAACGTACTCGTGGCCGCCTATCTTCACCGGTTCGAAGATGGACGGCACGCTGCACGACGCGCGTACGGCAACGCCCGTATTGCCGCGCTGAAACAGGATCGGCTGACCGGTTTTCAGATCCGTCGCGACAATCCCGAGCGGTTTCGCCATCTTCTCGATTGGCCTGTTGTCAAGCGTCTTGTTCAGGTAGTTCTGGAGCGCCACGCCTTGCAGAAAACCGCGCGTGCGAAACGGCATGGCCCAGTCGCTGATCGACGCTTCGTCCATGGTCAACGCAAGCTTGTTGATCGCAATCCCGTTCATTCCCGACGCCGATAACGCCGCGATCACCGATCCCGCGCTCGTGCCGCTCAAAAGATCCACCTTGACGTTGCGCGCTTCGAGCGCCTTGATCACGCCGATATGCGCAAACCCGCGCGCCGCGCCGCCACCGAGCGCGAGACCGATCCGAACCGGGCGCTGCGGTGAAGCGGCGACAGGGGAGGCGGGCGTCGCGTTCGAGGCTGACGGCGAAGTGACCGTCGGAGCCGTTGTGCATGCACTGAGCAAGGCGGACGCGCAGCCGAGGGAAAACGCCCGGCGCGACAATGCAGGCAGGGGAGGCAAAGGAGGAAGCGGCGATTTCAAGAAATTCTCCTGCAATACGGCGGACGAGGCGAATGAGACGGGACGGAACAACCCACGGGCGAACCTGACCATTCGGATAAGCCTTCCCGCAGCGGCGGACATGATAAAACATGATGGCCCCGCGCGAAGGGTCGAAGGCTCCTGGCGGGTATAATTCCATCTCGTATTGACCGCTTGCAGTGTTATCCGCACAGGGCGCAGAAGCACGCTGCCCCAAGCCGTTCCCCGATCTATCGCCTGCCTGGCAGTCCGTGCCGGCACGCGCATTTGAGCTATCGAGCACACCGCACATGACCCAAGTCCGTACCCGTTTCGCTCCCAGCCCCACAGGCTTCATCCACCTCGGCAACATTCGCTCCGCGCTTTACCCGTGGGCGTTCGCGCGCAAGATGAAGGGCGTTTTCGTGTTGCGCATCGAGGACACCGACCTGGAGCGTTCCACCGACGCATCCGTGGACGCCATCCTTGAAGGCATGGAATGGCTCGGCCTAGACTACGACGAAGGCCCGATCTACCAGATGCAGCGTATGGACCGGTATCGCGAGGTGCTCAAACAGATGCTCGACAAGGGTCTCGCGTACCCCTGCTACATGTCGACGGAAGAACTCGACGCGTTGCGCGAACGCCAGCGCGCGGCCGGCGAAAAACCGCGCTACGACGGTACGTGGCGTCCCGAAGAAGGCAAGGTGTTGCCGCCCGTTCCAGAAGGCGTGTCTCCGGTCATTCGCTTCCGGAACCCGATTGGCGGCGTGGTCAGCTGGGATGATGCGGTGAAGGGCACCATCGAAATTTCGAACGACGAACTCGACGATCTGGTGATCGCGCGCCCGGACGGCACGCCCACGTACAATTTCTGCGTGGTCGTGGATGACCTCGACATGAAGATCACCCACGTGATTCGCGGCGACGATCACGTGAACAATACGCCGCGCCAGATCAACATCCTGCGCGCGCTGGATGGCGACGTGCCCGTATATGCTCATTTGCCGACCGTGCTCAACGAGCAAGGAGAGAAGATGAGCAAGCGCCACGGCGCGATGAGCGTGACGGGGTATCGCGACAGCGGATACTTGCCGGAAGCGGTGCTGAACTATCTGGCGCGACTTGGCTGGTCGCATGGCGACGCGGAAATATTTTCGCGTGAACAGTTCGTGGAGTGGTTCGATCTCGACCATCTGGGCAAGTCGCCGGCGCAATACGATCCGGACCGTTTGAACTGGCTGAATGCGCACTACATCAAGGAAGCCGACAATGCGCGGCTCGAGATGCTCACGAAGCCGTTCCTGCTCGAATTGGGTATCGACGCCGCCATGGTCGAGCAAGGGCCGCCGCTGGAACTGGTGATCGGCTTGTTGAAAGATCGCGCCTCGACGGTAAAGGAAATTGCCGACAACGCCGCCATGTTCTATCGCGAACCGGTGATCGACCCGGCCGCACTCGCGCAGCACGTCACTGAAGCCGTACGTCCGGCGCTGGCCGATCTGCGACAAGCGCTGAGCGAAGCCGAATGGAGCAAGGAAGCAATTTCGGCGGCGTTCAAGGCCACGCTGACAAGCCACAAGCTCAAGATGCCGCATCTGGCCATGCCGGTGCGTCTGCTCGTGGCCGGCACCACGCATACGCCTTCTATCGACGCCGTGTTGATGTTGTTCGGGCGGGAAACGGTGCTGGCGCGGTTGGAGAAAGGCATTGCGTGAACCAGGGAGGCGCTCGGGTTGGCAACACGGCGTGCATAGCAAAGGCGACCGGCTCGCACCCTGAAGACCATTTATTTTTAGAAGCGGCGGCAAAAGGTATTTACAACTTCAAAAGCGCCCTTTAAAATCTCGTTTCTGTTCTGCAAGGGGGTATAGCTCAGCTGGGAGAGCGCTTGCATGGCATGCAAGAGGTCAGCGGTTCGATCCCGCTTACCTCCACCACCTAGTGGGCCGCAGACAGTCAAAGAAGTTCGAAAAGCCTTGAGAAATCAAGGCTTTATCTTTTTCTGCTATCGGTGAATCCGCCTGTTCCGGCAAATTCCGCAACGCGCAAATACCCAGCTCGTACTCCAATCCGAATCGTGTGATTCCGGTGTTGCTTGTCGTCGTCCCGACGTAGTTCCATCCATCTGCCTTCCTCTCCGAAACACCTCGTTCATCTTCATCTCCGCGTTTTTGCCCCGGGCTGGCTGCGCCGGTTAGCTCGACCTGTTAATCGCCGGACCAGAGTGTTTGTCCCAATGGTCCTTGGCTGATTGTGCGTGGCCGCTCCATGCCAAAGGGCTCGCCGACGTGCCTGCTGATCGTCAATGGGCTCATTCAAATAATGAATTTTCTCAAGCTTACGCGCGCAACTAGCATCGTTTAAACACGAAGCCGAGCCATACGAGCCATAAGGAGGCTGTTTGCAAGCAGGAAAAATGACGCAATGGATCAAGGTTGCGCGCGCGGAAGATATCGAAGAAGGCGACGTGCAACGGTGCGACGCAGCCGGAACCTGTATAGCGGTCTTTAACGTCGGGGGGACATTCCATGCAACGAGCGATATCTGCACCCACGCTTACGCTCATCTGTCCGACGGGTACATAGACGGCGAAACGGTTGAATGTCCATTGCACCAGGGACTGTTTCACATCCCCACCGGACGGGCGATGTCACCGCCCGTGACCGAGAACCTGAAGACGTTTGCGACGCGGCTGGAAAATGGAAATGTTTTCGCTGAAATAGAAATAAAGGAGGATCGCTAAGTTAATAGAGGTGGTTAGTGCAGCAAATGAATTGCCATAAATAGACAGACCGCCGACCTGGCGGCATTCCATCGAAGCATGGAGGAGCACAACAATGATTGGCTATAAGAAAAGCGCCTTGCGCATGGCTGCGGCGCTGGCTGGGTATGCGTGCGTGTCGTTTGCCAGCGTGAGCGCAGATGCGCAGGAATCCGTCCACACGCAGTTAAACGGGATCATCAAGCAATATGGCGGCGTGACAGGCGCGTCGATGACGAACCCCGACGTCAAGAAACTGTTCGACAAAGACGGTTTCTCCGACTATCTGGCCGACTATCCGGTGGGCAATCTCGCCCTCGGTTATGTTTGGAAGGTCGGGATGGGCGCGACCTTCACGGGCCACTACAGCAAGGTCAAGATCAAGGCGCCGTTCACGGATTATGTGCCGTTGCCCGACGGCCCGGTTCTCAATCCCAAGAAGACCTATCGCATTGGCTTTGTGTTTCACGGCTTCAACAACCCCTGGCTGATGAGCCTGGCGGACACCGCTGCATGGGAAGCCGCGCGTCATCCGAACGTGCAGATCGATATTGTCGACGCACAATTCGACGATAACCGCATGTCCCAGGTCATCGACGGATGGATCGCGAAAAAATACGACGGCATCGTGCTATGGCCCAATCGTGAAGCGCCGATGGGACCGCCCGTAGACCGCGCGATCGCTGCGGGTATTCCGGTGGTCAGCGTGGACCGGAGGACATCGTCGACCAAGATCAGTTCTGAAGTGATGGGTAACTTCTACGCGAACGGCGTGCAGCAGGGCATCTATCTTCAGCAGGCGACGGGCGGACAGGGCAACCTCATCATGAACCGGAAGGATCTCGGCAGCACGGCCGACGCAATCCGTTCGGGTGCGTTCCTGCAAACCATTGGCAAGAGTAACGGTTATCACATTCTCGCCTCTTATCAGGTGAACAGCGACCGCACGCTCGCGTTCAAGGCGACGGCCGACGCGCTGCAGGCGTACAAGAATATTTCCGTGGTGTTCAACGCGGGCGGCGAGGAAGCCATGGGCGCCCTCGATGCAATCCGCGAAGCCAAGCGGCTCAACAGTGGACCGGGCGGCAAGAAACTCGTGATTCTCGCGGACGACGACGCCAACGAAGTCCTCAAGGAAGTGAAGGACGGCAATATCGATATGGTGGCGCCCTACACGCCGCTTATTGGCGATGTGGGCGTGCGCGTCGTACTCGAACACATAGGCTTCAAGGAAGGCTTGATCAAGCAGGCGCCGCCCAAGCTGGTGCTCACTCCCAATCTTCCCATGATTACCAGGACGAAGATGAAGATTGGCGGCATTGAAACGGTGACGCCGGACGAATGGCCCTATGGCTACGGCCCCGGGAAATGAGTACCTGACTTATAGCAGCGTTCGCCCTATGCGCCACGGTGAACCGGGCGTATATGGCGCGATTACCGCGCGCATATTGCGGGCAATTGCAGGAGACAAACAATGAATCAGCCCACTGTCCCGGCTGCGGCCTCATCGTTCAGGCGGCGCCATGGCGGCCATGCGATCGCGCCCGCGGTGCCGCGGCTCGGACTGCTCGCGCTGCTCGTGCTCGCTGGATATCTGATCAATCCGCATTTTGTCAGCAGCGACAACCTGCGGGTCGTGCTGCTGGCGGTATCGACGGTAGGTGTGATGGGACTCGGAATGACGCTGGTGCTGCTCGCCGGTGAGATCGATTTGTCGGTCGGTGGCGTCGCAGTGCTGGCAGGCGTCGTGGGCGGCCAGTTCGTGCCGGGAGGATCGGTGGCCGCCGTGCTTGCGGCGACGCTGTTGACCGGCGTTGGACTCGGCCTGATTAATGGGCTGTGCGTCACCGTATTGCGGGTGCCGTCGCTTATTGTCACGCTCGGTTCGCTCGGCATTTCCCGGGCGCTCGCCAACCTGCTGTCCGGCGGACAGGCTATCTTCCCATCGAAGCTCGACGGTTTCATATGGCTCGGACGCGGCTACATTGCGGGCGTTCCCGTGCCGGTCATTATTCTGATCGTGGCAATCGTGCTTGCGCTGGTGGCCACGCGCCATACGGTTTTTGGACGCGCTCTCTATGCCGCTGGCGGCAATCCTCGTGCGGCGGCGCTTTCAGGCGTGAACGTAGGCGGGATCAAGCTGCTCGTTTTCGCGCTGAGCGGCGCTGCCGCGGCGCTCGCGGGCATGCTCGAAAGCGCGCGGCTTTCGTATATTGATCCGGCGGCGTTCGGCGGCATCGAACTGAGTGTGATCGCGGTCGCGACGCTTGGAGGCGTGTCGCTTGCCGGCGGCCGCGGCACGATAGGCGGCATGGTTGTCGCGGCGTTGATTATTGGCGCCATGAACAATGCGCTCAACATGCTCGGCATGAGCAGCTACTTGCAGCAGATCGTGACAGCCGGCGTCATTCTTGCCGTCGTGCTCCCCGACAGCCTGCAGCGCAAGGAGCGTGAAGCATGAGCAGCGTCTCCGATACCGAACGCGGCGCCGCCCGCCGCTTCGTCAGTTTGCCGGTGAGGCAGACCGTGCGCGCCGTTATCGCGCAACCGTTGATCTGGCTGCTCGCCGGTTTGCTCGCGCTCGCGTATTTCACATCGGAATATTTTTTCAGCTCCGCAAACCTCGATACGCTGATGCGCGATATCGCCGTATTCGGCTTTCTCGCGATGGGCATGACGCTCGTGCTGCTGACCGGGCGCATCGATTTATCGGTGGCGGCCGTGATGATTTTCAGCGTGATCGGCGCAATCCAGTTGATGTCGCTGATCGGTTCGCTCTTCGATGTCCGCATGATCGCCCGTGGCGGCACGTATGTAGGGCCCGCACTGCCGCTGATCGGACTCACACTGTTGCTGGGCGCGCTCGCTGGGCTCGTCAATGGGGTGGGTGTCGCTTATGGGCGGGTCGCGCCGTTTGTCATGACCCTCGTCACCTTGAGTGCGCTGCGCGGGCTGAGTTACACGCTCACCAACGGGCACGCGTTTTATGTGCGCTCGGACGCGTATCAATGGCTCGGCGAGGCGCATCTTCTGGGTATTCCACTGGGTACTGTCGCTTATCTTGCGCTCTTTCTGGCGCTTGCATGGCTGCTTCACATGCATGTGATCGGCAAGCGCATCTACGCAATAGGTGGCGACGAGAAAACAGCGCGCTTTGCCGGCATCAATGTGCGCGGCTGGATCGTGCTGGTGTATGTGGCGAGCGGCCTGTGCGCCGCCTGCGCGGGTGTTCTGTTCACATCGCGGCTGATGTCGGTCGACGCACCGCTTGCCAACGGGTACGAACTCAACGCGATCGCGATCGCCGTGCTCGGCGGTACGAGTCTCGCGGGCGGCTACGGCTCGCCGTTTCGCACGTTGTGCGGCGGTCTCATCTTCGCGATCGGCCTGAGCCTGCTGAACATGTGGGGCGTGGGCGCGTGGTACCAGAACCTGATCGTGGGCGGCGTGCTGATTGCGGCGGTGGCGCTGGTGCAATGGCTGCGGCGCGGCGTGCGCTGAACGCGCGCCTCGGCCGGTAACGCTGATTTCCATAAAAACCCAAGGAGACGAAGATGGCGGCGAACCTTACTCTCGGTGTCGACATTGGCACGACCAACGTCAAGGCAACGATCCTGGATACAGACACGGGCAAGATCGTCGCGCATGCTTCGCGCGAACACCCGCTATTTCATCCGCGGCCAGGATGGGCCGAACAGGACGCCGACAACTACTGGGGCGCGGTAACTGCCTCGATTCGCGCGTGCCTGGAGCAGGGCGCGTTTGCCAACGCCATTCGTGGCGTGGCCATGTCGGGCCTTGTTGGCGTGACGATTCCGGTCGATCAGAACGGCAAGCCGCTGCGTCCCGCGCCGATCTGGATGGATGCGCGTTCCGAACGCGAATGCGCCGACATTCGCGAGCGGGTAGGCGAGGAAACCATCAATCGCAACAACGGCAACCGGATTGCGCCGTGGTTCATCGAACCGAAGGCGCTATGGATCAAGAAGCACGAGCCGCACATATTCAACGCAACGCACAAGTTCGTTTCGCCGACCGGCTATTGCACGTTGAAGATGACCGGGACATTCTCGATCAATACGGGTGACGCGGGCCTGTTCTATCCGTTCGATTACCGGCGCGAATGCTGGAATGAAGACGTGGCCGCGGCGATCGGGATTCCTGTCGATAAATATCCGCGAATCTATCGTTCGCATGAAGTGGTCGGAGAAGTGACGCGCCAGGCGGCGGCCGAGACCGGCTTGAGTGCGGGCACGCCCGTGGTGGCGGGCGGTACGGACATCAGTTCGGCCGCGCTCGGTGCAGGCGTCACCGAGGCGGGGCAGGCGTATTACTCGATGGGCACTGGTTCCAATCTCGGCATCATGATTCCGACGGAGCAGGACGTCGACGAGTTCCGCATTCTGAAGTGGCCGCACGTGCTGCCCGGCCTCACGATGTTCGACGCTCCCATGGCGTTCACCGGCGCCTCGCTCAAGTGGTTTCGCGACCAGTTTGGCGACTATGAGTGGCGGCTCGCGGAGCGCATTGGACAGAATGTGTTCGACTTGTTCACGGCCGAAGCCGCGCGCATCGCGCCCTGCGCCGACGGCTTGCTGTATCTGCCGTATCTCGGCAACTCGCTCGCGCCCAACTGGAATTCGAACGCATGCGGCAACTTCTTCGGCGTGCGCCCGGATACCACGCGCGGGCATTTCATTCGCGCGCTGGTTGAAGGCGTGGCGTTCGACCTGTATTCGAACGTGAAGATCGCGCAGCAGGCGGGGGTCAAGCTCGATCGCCTGATCCTGAACGGCGGTCCAGCCAAGAGCCGGCTGTGGACGCAGATCACGGCGAACGTGGTCAACCTTCCGCTGGCGATTCCGGACATTGGCGAAGCGGCGCCTTTTGGCGATGCGATTCTGGCTGGCGTTGGCGCGGGCATCTATCCGGATCCGGTGACGCCGGTCAAGACCATCGTCACGATTCGCGAGACCATCGAGCCGGACGCGCGGATTCACGAACGGTACGACGAATTCTTCGGACTCTGGAGCCGCGTCTACGAGAACCTGCGCGGTTCGATGGACGAGCATCGGGCATTGCTCGAGCGTTATCAGATCGGGCAGGAGCACTGATTCATGCAATCGGACATTTCCCCGCAACCTCCGCTGCTCGAAGTCTCGAACATCTGCAAGCAGTTCGGCAGCGTTGTAGCGCTGGATAAAGTCAGCTTCGACATTCGCGCGGGAGAAGTGCATGCGCTGGTTGGAGAGAACGGCGCCGGCAAGTCGACGCTGCTCGCCATCATGAATGGCCTGCAGCGTCCCGACCGTGGAGAGATGCGGCTGGACGGGACCGCGCTGGCGCTCGATGGCCCTGCGGCAGCGCGCGGCCATGGCGTCGTGCTCGTTCATCAGGAACTGGCGTTGTGCCCGAACATGACGGTTGCGGAGAACATCTTTCTTGGCAACGAACCGCGGTCACGGCTTGGCAATATCGACACCGCGCAGATGGAAGAGCGCGCAAGACAGTTGTTGAGCGCAATGCATGTTGCCATCGACTGCCGTGCGCAAGTGTCGTCGCTCGGATTGAGCCAGCAGCAACTCGTGGAGATCTGCAAGGCGCTGGCGTCCAAACCGCGTGTCCTGATCCTCGACGAACCCACCGCTTCGCTTACGAGCGAGCATGTCGATACGCTGCTTGCCATGCTGGATCGCCTGCGCTCGGCGGGGCTCGGGATTGTGTACGTGTCGCATCGGCTGGAAGAAGTGCTGCGCGTGGCCGACAGAATCACGGTGCTGCGTGACGGAAAATCGGTCGCGCACTTTGGCGCGCACGGCACGACGCCCGAACAACTCGTGCAGGCAATGGTAGGCCGCGAACTCGGCGAACGCTTTGCGCCGCGCCGCGCGAACGCGCCCGGCGCATTGTTGCTAGAAGTGGATGGACTGGGCGCGAAAGGACGATTCAGCGATGTGTCGCTCGATTTGCGCGAGGGCGAGATTGTCGGGATCGCGGGGCTGCTCGGCTGCGAACGCGAATCGGTGATTCGTGCGCTGTTTGGATTGCAGCGCGTGGACAAGGGCGAAATCCGGATTGGCGGCGTCATGCGACGGCTAACCACGCCGAGGCGCGCGATCGCTTGCGGACTGGCATACCTGCCGGCGGACCGCAAGGCCGAAGGCCTGGTTCCCGCCATGTCCGTGCATGACAATCTCGCGCTCACCACGTTGCGCCGGATCACCCGCGCGGGGCTGGTGTCGAGGCGCCGGCGCGACCTGCTCAGCCGCGGCCTGATCGAGCGGCTTGCGATCAAGGCACGAGACCCGAATCGCGGCGTGGTCAATCTGTCGGGCGGCAATCAGCAGAAAGTCGTGCTTGGAAAGTGGCTGGCACGGGACGCCCGGCTGTTTGTCGTAGAAGAGCCCACGCGCGGAGTGGATGTGGGCGGCAAGCCGCAGATCTGGGAAGCGCTGCAATCGGTGACCGACGAAGGCAAGGGCATCTTGCTGGTATCGAGCGAATTGCCGGAATTGATGGCTTTGTGCGACCGGATCGTGGTCATGAGCCGGGGCCGCGTCACCGGCCATTTCGCGCGTGCCGATTTCGATGCCGAAGCCATCGCGCACTGCGCCGTGAGCGCCGTGAACGCGATTTGAGCCGCGCGCGGCGCGCATTGACGCGTCCGGTCCCTCTTAAGGCTTCATGAATGGACGCGTTCAAACAATGAATTGGTCAGAGGTCAAGCGAATCCCTACGATGACATCAATGGCGCCGGGCGCGATACAAGCGTCCGGCGAAAGTGAAATCAAGTGTCTCGCAGGTGGACGAATGACAAACGATGGATTGAACGCAAGCAGACTGGGCAGCGAGGAATGGCCGCTCACTGGCGGCGCGATGGTGCCGAAGAAAAGCCTTAAGGTGCTGCGCGAACGCAGCAACGTTCCCGGCTTGCTGCATCTTGCGGCTCACATTGGCGCGTTGCTTCTGACAGGCAGCATGATTTACCTGTCGATGGGAACGCTGTGGATCATTCCTGCAACCTTGCTGCACGGCGCGATCATCGTCCTTCTGTTCGCGCCCTTGCATGAATGCTCGCACGGCACCGCGTTTCGCTCGCGCTGGCTGAATACGACGGTCGGCATGTTCGCCGCGGTGGTCAGCATGAGGCCGTTCCTGTATTTCAAATATCGTCATACGGCGCACCATACCTACACGCAGCACGAACATCTGGACCCGGATATCGTGCCGTTTCCGTCCACGCTGCGCGAGTATGTCCTGCTGATCCTTGGCGTGTCGTTCTGGCCGAAGATGATCGGAACATACTGGCGCGGTTTGACTGGCCGGTTTTCGCCAGTGGAACTCAGCTTCATTCCCGAAAGCGATATTCGCCGCGTGCGCCGCGAGATCGTCCTTACGCTGGCTTTGTATGTTGCCGTGGCCATGATTTCTATCGCGCTTCATTCGTGGGCCGCGGTGATCTACTGGCTTCTGCCGCGCTTTGTCGGCGAACCGGTGTTGCGCGCAATCCGCATGGCCGAACACACCGGCGCAGAAGAAAGTCCGGACCTGCTGGCGAACACCCGCACCACGCTCGCCAATCCGGTTTTCCGGACGCTGTACTGGAACATGCCGTTTCACGCCGAACATCATGTGGCGTCGTCGGTGCCGTTTCATGCGCTGGCGCGCTTGCACAAGGAAATGCGCCCGCATCTGAATTGCGTGGCGAACGGCTACGTTGAAGTGCATACGCAGATCATCCGGGAAATCCTGGCCCGCAGGCGTTTTGCACGGCAGTCGTCCACAGGCGGTCCGGCATGACGGATGGGACATCGCAGGCGGTCGTGATAGTCGGTGCGGGACACGCGGGCGGCCGCGCCGCGATCAATCTTCGCCAGCACGGTTTTGCCGGGCGCATCACGCTTCTTGGCGACGAAACGCATCCGCCTTATGAGCGCCCGCCTTTATCGAAAGACGTGCTGACCGGCGTGGCGCAGCCGCAATCGACGCATCTCGTTGCCGCAGGTGGCTGGGATGCCATTGACGTGCAGTTGAAATCCGGCGATGCGGTTGTCGAAATCGATCGTGGACGCGGTGTGGCCCGGCTCGACGGCGGCGAAAGCATTCCATACGACACGCTGATTCTCGCAACCGGCGCGCGAGCGCGGACTTTCCCGGGCCGCATTGAAGCAGGCGCGCCGGTGCATACGCTTCGCACGCTCGCAGATGCCGCCGCGCTCGCGCCTCGCCTGCGCCGCAACGCGCGAATCGCTGTGCTCGGCGCGGGTTTTATCGGACTGGAAGTTGCGTCCAGCGCGTTGCAAAAGGGCGCGCGCGTGACGGTGATCGAAGCAGCGCCGCGTCCGCTCATGCGCTTGCTGCCCGCCGATTTCGCATATTGGATGACGTGGCTTCACGCGTCCCATGGAGTCGATCTTCGGTTCGATAGCCGCGCCGCGCGGCTGCGCGCGAATGGAATCGAGATGGAGCAGGGCGCCGCGATTGCCGCCGACGCGATCGTGGTCGGAATCGGTGCTCAGCCAAATGATGAACTTGCGGCGCTCGCGGGTCTGGATGTAGAGGACGGCGTGCTCGTCGACGAAGATTGCCGCACGGAAGATCCACGCATCTTTGCCATTGGCGATGTTGCGCGACTGCGCGCCACGCAAGCGCAGCCGACATCGCGGATCGAATCGTGGCGCAAGGCCGAAGACGATGCTGGCAGGGTAGCAGCGGTGCTGTGCGGCGTGCCGGCGCGCCCACGCGATGTTCCCTGGTTCTGGACGGATCAGTTCGGGCGCAACATCCAGTTGGCGGGCGAACCGTCCGACCGCTTCACGCCCGTGTTGCGAGGCAATCCCGACTGCGGTTCGTTTGTGATCTATTACCTCGAAGGCGATGTGCTGCGCGGCGTGATCGGGGTGGATTGCGGACGCGACGTGCGCTCGGCCCAGAAGCTGATTCAGTCTCGCGCCGGCATCGATCCGTCGACGCTTCCTGCGCCGAAAGCGAAGGCGGCCAAGACCGTTTCAGCGTGACATTTCCCTCTAGAGATCCATGATAAAAAGTCTTGCCGCAATTTGCGTGGCCCCTCATTTGCCTTTTGTCATCGATGAAATCCTGGTCGATGGTCCAGGAGCGGGCGAAGTGCTGGTTGAAATAGCGGCGAGTGGCTTGTGCCACACGGACCTCACTGCAATCGAAGGCAGCAATTCGAGTTGCGTATATCCGGCTGTGCTGGGACATGAAGGCGCGGGACGGGTGATCGAAACGGGGCCGGGCGTCAGCACGCTGCGTCCAGGCGATCACGTGATCCCGCTCTATGGTCCGGAATGCGGCGTCTGCAAGATGTGCCTGAGTCGGCGCACGAACCTGTGCTGGTCGATCAAGTCCACGCGCGACCGTGGCGTCATGCCCGACGGCTCGCCGCGCTTTCGATGGCAAGGCGAGCCGTTGCACCATTTCATGGGAACGTCGACGTTCTCGCGCTACACGGTGGTGCCCGAGATCGCACTGTGCAGAATCCGCGAGGACGCGCCGCTTGACACCGTCTGCCTGCTGGGTTGTGGCGTAACCACGGGCGTTGGCGCTGCGCTCGCCGACGTCCGCGAGGGCGACAACGTGGTGGTGTTCGGCCTGGGCGGTATCGGCGTGAATATCGTGCAGGGTGCGCGCATTGCAGGGGCACATGCAATCATCGGCGTGGACCTGCATGCGTCGAAAGCGCAAATAGCGCGGGAGCTTGGAATGACGCATTACGTCGATGCCAGCGCGGGACGGGTTCTCGAAGAAATCCGCGATGTGTGCGACGGTGGCGCCGACGTCGCTTTTGAATGCACGGGTCATGTGGCCGTGATGCGCCAGGCGCTCGATTGTTGCCATGCCGGATGGGGTACGTGCGTGCTGCTCGGCGTGGAACCGCGCGACGCGCTGATGCAGGTGCCACCGGTTGCGGTGCGCTATGGGCGCACCGTGAAGGGCAGTTATTTTGGCGGCGTGCGCGGGCGCACGGGCCTTGGACGCATTGTCGATCTATACATGGACGGGCATATCGACATCGACCGTCTCGTCACCCGTCGCCTGCCATTCGAGCAGATCAACCGCGGCTTTGAACTGATGGTTTCGGGCGAGTCGCTCAGAAGCGTGGTGTCGTTCACGTGACGACGGATCCTGCTGTAGATCCCGAAATCGAGTCGCAATATTTCTTCTCCGCGCGCTATCCCGAGAGGCAACGAGTGTATGACGCGATCGACCGCTTGAGTGCGGATGTTCGCGACACGCACGCGTGCACGCTCGACGTACCCTATGGCGGCCACGAACTGGAAAGGGTGGATTTGTTCGGAGGCCGACCCGGCGCTCCCTTGCTCGTTTTCATTCACGGCGGTTACTGGCGTAGCATGGACAAACGTTCTTTCTCGTTCGTCGCCGGGCCGTTCACCAAGCTGGGTTATTCTGTCGCGGTGTTGAATTATCCGCTTGCGCCTGAAACGGCCTTGCCGGGCATTGCGGCAAGCATCGACCGTGCGCTTCGCTGGTTGAACGACGCAGGGCGGCTACGGTTGCCGCGTTTTTCCTCGATCGTGCTGGCGGGACATTCCGCGGGCGGACACCTTGCCGCGCTGGCTGCGACGTTGTTCGAAAGCTCGGCCCGCGATGCTTCGCCCGTCGCGGGATGTGCTTGCATCAGTGGGATCTTCGACCTTGAGCCTTTGATGAAAACAAGCCTTGCTTCACACATAGGGTTGGCATCGGCCGATGTCGAAACGCTCAGCCCGATCGCATTGCAGCCTTTCGAGGGCTGGATGATTGTCGGCGTGGGGGCAGAGGAGACGGCCGGGTTTATCGACTCGCAGACCAAGCGCTTTGCGGCCTCCCGCGATTCACACGGGCTGGAAACCACGGTCACGTTGCTCGCCGCCAGCAACCACTACACGGTACTCATGGATCTCGCCCGCGACGACGGGCTGATCTTGAGCGCTATCGAAGCCCGCGTGAACGGGGCGAATCATACGGGGTGCGAACCGGCATGACGCCCGAACGGCCGCGCGAGCGTAAGCTCGCTTTCGTCAACTTCAACCAGCTACGGTCTTTTTACGCTGTTGCTCAGGAGATGAGCTTCACGAGAGCGGCGTTGCTGCTTCATATTGGCCAGCCGACCCTGACCGTCCAGGTCAAGCAACTCGAAGAAAATTACGGCGTCGAACTTTTCATTCGTTCTTCGAAGGGCTTGCAGCTCAGCGAAACGGGAATGGCGCTGTTCGCTGTTGCACGGCAAATTTTCGAACTGGAGGAACAAGCGGTCGACCTGCTGTGTTCGACTGGCGAAGCGGTGTCGGGATCGATACGCATCGGCACCGTTGGCCCGTTTTTTGTGATGAAATTGCTGGCTAAGTTCACGCAACGATATCCGCTGGTTCAGGTTTCCATCGACAGCGACAATTCCGATGGCGTGCTCAGGAAGATCCTGGATTCAAGTACGGACGCCGCGATCACCGGCAGCATCATTAACGATGCAAGGCTTTACTCAAGACACCTCGGTTCTCACGAGATTCTCGTTTTTGTGAATTCTTCTCATCCGTGGGCGCTCCTTGACAGTATCAAGCTCGCGCAACTCGACGGCCAGCGCATGATCATGCGCGAGCGCGGGTCGATGACACGTACCGCTTTTGAAAAGGAACTGACGCAACATCGCGTGAACCCGAAAATCGTCATGGAGGTGTCGCGTGACGCAGTCCGGGAGGCGGTGATGGAGGGCCTGGGCATTGGCATCGTGTCTCAGGCGGAGTATCGGTCCCACGACAATCTTCACGTCCTGCACATTTCAGATCACAAGAGCTTCACGCATTCCTATGTTGTGTGCTTGCGGTCGCGAAGAGGCGCGAAAGCGATTGCTGCCTTTACGGATCTCGCGGAGTCCAGCATCGAAGTCCGGTGATTTTGTAGTACGAGTAATTGCTATAGCCGCCGCAGCGTTCACCGCGCACGCGAGGTACTTGAACCGCCGATTGCGCGGGCAGTCTCGAGGACTTGCGGTCCAATCTCGTCGATGACTTTTGCCAGGGTCCAGCGGCTCGAAGGCGCGGAGACGTTCACGGAGCCGACGGGTTTGCCGTTGGGCGCCAGAATTGCCGCGCTGACATTGATATCACCGTTGTAATACTCGCCGTTCGCCCAGGCGAATCCGTTTGTGCGTGCCTCGGCCAGCAGAGCTTCGAGTTTTGCCAGGTCGGTGATGGTCTCCGTGGTGTAGGCGACCCGCGTGCACGCCGCCAGCATCTCCGACGCGCGCTCCGGCTCGAGCCGTGAAAGCAGGGCGCGTCCCGACGCCGTGCAATAGACCGGCAGCCGCATGCCGATCGGCATGTTGACGAACATTTCTTTTTGCGCCGGAAACCGCGAAACGTACACCATGTCGAGACCGTCGAGTTCGGCAAGGCTGCATGTTTCCTGACATGCCCGATTCAACGAATGCAGATAAGGGTTCGCATTACTGATCAACTGGCTGGTTTGCAGATAACGCAACCCAACTTCCAGCGAGCGCGGCGCGAGTGAATACTCCTTGCTGACATCGTTCTTGCGTAGGTAGCCGAGCGTGACGAGCGTATGCGTGAAGCGTTGGGCTGCGCTCTTGCTCATGTTCGCGGCAAGCGCCAGGTCAGCGAGTTTCATCGACGAATGGTCTTCCCGGAAGGCTGCCAGTAGATGCAATCCGCGTGCGAGCGACGTAATAAAAAGACGCGAATCTTCTGGATTGTCCTGTTCGCTCATGCTGGTTCCGTGGTCAAGGTCATGCCAGGATCTGGCCGAGAAATTCGCGGGCGCGCGGTGTCTGCGGAGCGCGGAAGAAATCCGCGGGCGTGCCCGTTTCCACCACTTCCCCGCGGTCCATGAAGACAACGCGGTCGCCTACCTCACGTGCAAAACCCATTTCGTGTGTGACGCATACCATGGTCATGCCGTCGCGCGCGAACTGAACCATGGCGTCCAGTACTTCCTTCACCATTTCCGGATCGAGCGCGGAGGTTGGCTCATCGAACAGCATGACTTTCGGCTCCATGCAGAGGCTGCGCGCAATCGCTACACGCTGCTTTTGGCCACCCGACAACTGGCCTGGGTATTTGCCTGCGTGCTGCGCGATTCTAACGCGCTCGAAATAGCGCATGGCGCGCTCTTCGGCTTCGCGAACGGGCATCTTCTTGACGAGCCGCAGCGCCACCGTGCAGTTCTGCAGCGCGGTCAGGTGAGGAAATAAATTGAAGTGCTGGAACACCATGCCAACGTCGGCGCGAATGCGCTGGATGTTGCGGATGTCGCCGTTCATCTCGATGCCGTTCACCCTGATCTGTCCTTCCTGATGTTCCTCGAGCCGGTTCAGCAGCCGGATGGTGGTCGACTTTCCCGAGCCGGACGGTCCGCAAAGGATCAGCTTTTCGCCCGGCTGCACATGCAGGTCGACCCCGTTCAGCACCTTGAAGTCGCCATACCATTTCGACACGCCTTTCATCGCGATCATCGGATCTTGCATGGCGTCGCTCATATCTTGGTGATGGGGTTGTGTTCGGATGCGCCGTCCCAGTAACCCGGTACGGTCAGGCGCTTCTCAATACGGCGAAACACGTACGACAGCACGCTGCACATCAGAAAGTAGATCGCACCGACCATCGAATAGACGAGCAGCGAGCGGAACGTGGCGCCGGCCAGCATCTGACCAGCGCGCATCAGTTCATACACGCTGATTACGGCGACGAGTGACGTGTCCTTGACGAGGACGAGTGCGTAATTGCCCAGAGCGGGGAAAATCGTGCGCAGCGCTTGCGGCATGACAATCACACGCAGCCGCTGGATGCGCGTAAGGCCGAGCGCGCGCGAAGCCTCGAACTGGCCGTTATCCACGGACTGAATCCCGCCACGGAACAACTCCGCGAGATAAGCGCCAAAGTTGATCGTAAGCCCGAGTACACCGGCGGGAAAACCGGGCATGACAATACCCAGTTCGGGCAAGCCGTAATAGATGAAAAAGAGCTGCACGAGAAGGGGCGTGCCACGCACGATTTCGATGTACGTCTTCGCCGACGTGCGCAGCCACGCATGCCCGGACATGCGGGCGAAACAGACCAGAAGCCCGACGGCGACCGCAAGCAGCGCTGACGCAAAGAACAGCGCCAGCGTCCACGTCGCGCCTTCGGATAGTGGCTCCAGATAGGTTTTTAACGTATCCCAGGTCATCGGATGCCTTTGTTCTTGTCCTGCCACGTGCGCCAAGTCATTTCGCTTCCAGATTGGCGACGCCCCATTTCGTGAGGATGGCACGCAGTTCGCCATCCTGCTTCATCGTGGCGATAGCGTGGTTGATCGCATCCAGCAGGGGCTGATTGTTCTTTTGCACCGCGCCAGCCACAAACCAGCTCTTTTGCGGGTGGTAGGCGTCGTCCAGCTTCACGCCCGGAATGGACTTCAGCTTGATCTGGTACAAGACGCTAGGCGGATCCACCACGCCGAGATCCACCCGGCCTGCGCGAATGTCCGCGAGCAGCGAAAAGTAATCGGGATAGGTCGATACCTGCGTGCCCGGCAGATCCTTGATCATTTTGTACTGCACACTGTCCACGAGCGTGCCTACCTTCTCGCCCTTGAAGTCATCGAGGCGGCCGAAGTGCTTCGGCTGTTTGTCGCTGACTACCACGCCTTCGCCCCAGCCATATACGGGTGTCGTGAAATCGACCACCTTGCTTCGTTCATCGGTTACGAAAAGAGGGGCCGACATCAAGTCCGCGCGACCCGAAGTCAAGGTCGGGATGAGGCCGTCGAAGGGCACATCGATGAGTTTGACCGTCACGCCCATCTGCTTGCCGATTCCTTGCGCGAGATCGACCATGATGCCCTTGAGCGTGTTCGACGCCGGATCCATGAAGCCATGCGGCGGACTTGATGCAGTCGTGACGACAGTGAGCGTCTTGCTTGCGAGCACTTCGTCGATCGAATGAGCGTGCGCTGCATGAGCAAGCAGGCTCGCCGACACGACGATGACGGACGCCAAAATTGATTCGGGTTTTCTCATGAAAGATCCTGTTGATCGGTCAAGGGCATTGGAAGAGGGCTTCACGAAGCGTGGCGCGTTGCAGCCAGCCGCGGCGTTTGCGCAGCCAGCGCACAGCATTCATGCATGACAGTTGCGGCGAGGAAGGCTGTGGTCTCGCCGATATCCTGTGCGGGAGAGACGGTATTCACGTCGAAGGCGACGAAGTTCAAGCCAGCGAGCGCACGAAGCAGCGCCAGTCCTTCCTTCGCATTCAGTCCGCCCCATTCGGGCGTGCATACGCCTGGCGCACATGACGGATCGAAGATGTCCATGTCGAAGCACAGGTAGACCGGTCGTGTCCCGATCCGCTGCCGGATCCGCTCGATACATGCTCGCGGGTCGGCGTCGAATTCAGAGAACGGAATCACGTTGTATCCGAGGGACCGGCCGAACCCGAGTACGCCGTCCATGAATGTCGTGCCGCGTGCGCCAACGTGAAAGCTGCGTTCGACATCGAGCAGCTTTTCTTCCGCCGCGCGGGTGAAGGTCGTGGCTGTGTTGAAACCTTCAATTGCGTAGGTATCCGTATGAGCGTCGATATGAAGCACCACGAAATCGGGGTGATGCTTCGCGACGGCGCGAAGCTGCGGAAGCGTGACCGCACCGTCGCCTCCCATCGAAATGGGTACGGCGCTGGCCGCGATGATCGCGTCGATTGCGGACTCGATCAGCGGGTAGCTCTTCTCGATTTCTCCAGGATGGCAGTTGACATTGCCGAGATCGATCAGGCGCAGGAAGTCGACTGCGTTTGCATGAGCTCCCGCTGCGTCGACAAAGAACGGGCGAAGCAGATGGGACTGACGGCGAATGGCGTCGGGGCCTTCGCGTGAACCGACGCGAAACGGATGCGTCCCGCAGTCGAAGGGAATGCCGATCACGCATGCGAGCGCGGGTGCTTCGTTCGCGCCGCGCCGCGTGGGCACGTTCATGAAACTGCGATGGGATGTGAGGTGTTCAATGTCATTTGGAAACATCAGGTTCGGTCCTTTCGCGTTGTGGCACACAACGGAAAAGAGCGTATCCGCGCCTAATTAATTGCACAACGGATCATAATTATCGCTATGCGATACAGTTTGTTGGTTTGGTGATGTCTCCGCTCGCGCTTGGCTCCAAAGCTTTATGCCCATAGGGAATGAGTGTTATCGACAGCACGTGCCTTCCGGAAGGATGGCAAGCCCTCCATCATTTGCTCACGTTATTCAACACCAAGGAGCAAAACGATGAGCACATTCCAAACCTACACGATCGAAAACGCACCCGATGGATCGAAGGCCGGTCTCGAAGGCGCAAAGCGGGCTTTCGGCTTTGTGCCGAACCTTCAGGCGCATATGGCCGAGTCACCGGCGCTTCTCGCTGGCTACTCGGCGCTGTGGGATCTGTTTTCGAAAAGCTCGCTGACACCGCACGAGCAGCAAGTCGTCTATCTGACCTCCAACTTCGAAAACAACTGCCATTACTGCATGGCGGGTCATAGCGCGCTCGCCAAGATGATCAAGATGGACGCGGGCGTGATTGCGGCCCTTCGTGCAGGGACGCCGTTGCCCGATGCGAAACTCGAAGCCCTGCATCTGTTCACCACGCTCGTGGTCCGTCAGCGGGGCTTTGTTCCTGATGCAGATGTCGATGCCTTTCTCGCTGCCGGCTACACCCGCCAAAACGTGCTCGAAGTCATACTGGGCGTCGCGACGAAGGTGATGAGCAATTACACGAACCATATCGTCCATACCGAACTCGACGCCTTCATGAGCGGCAACGAGTGGACGAAGCCGGCTACGGTCGCCGCGTAACCCATCCTGCTCAACCGGAGAATGCTCATGTCACTGCAAGACAAGCTCGACGCCTTCAGGGCCGACTTCAAGGCGGGAAAACCGCCGTTCAACGCGCCGCCGGAGATTCATCCCGTCATGGAGCGGGCCACGGCCGAACTGATCGCGAGCGGCCAGGCGAGCCGCGCCATCAAGGCGGGCGACCGTGCGCCTCAATTCATCCTGAAAGATCAGGACGGCAACGATGTTTCGTCAGCCGCGTTGCTCGGGAAGGGGCCACTGGTGGTCACATTTTATCGTGGCGTGTGGTGTCCGTATTGCAATATCGAATTGCAGGCAATCAACGAAGTGCTGCCCAAGATCCAGTCATACGGCGCGAACGTCGTGGCCATCTCGCCGCAGATCGCGGTCAACAGCCGAAAGTCCGTGCGGACCAACGATCTGGGATTTCCTGTACTGAGCGATGTGAAAGGCCAAGCGGGCGCTGACTTCGGACTGCGCTTTGCGTTGCCGGACTACCTGATCGATCTGTACAAAAAGCTCAAGAACGATCTGCCGGCTTTCAACAACGACCCCGGCTGGACGTTGCCGATGCCCGCACGTTACGTCATTGGCCGCGACGGCATTGTGTTGTATTCGGAAGTCAATCCGGACTACACGCGGCGTCCCGATCCATCGGACATGTTTCCGGTTCTGGAAAAGGCCATAGCCAGGGCGTGAACGCATGTCTTCCCGCGCCGCTCGATGCGGCGCGGCCCGGACTGCTCAAAGCAAGGGAGATAATTAATGACGCATCGAACCTTTTTGATCACCGGCGCGACCAAGGGCATTGGCCGCGCATTGACCGAGCGCCTGCTTCATGCCGGCCACCATGTTGTCGGGCTCGCGCGCGAAGCAACCGAATTTCCGGGCGAACTGATTCGTGTCGATCTCGCTGACCGCGCCGCAACAGCCGCCGTGCTGCAGGATGTGTCGGCCCGCTACACGTTGGACGGCGTTGTCAACAATGTCGGATTGGTAAAACCGCAGCGTCTTGGCGAGATCAGTCTCGACGACCTCGACGATGTCTTCGCGCTCAACCTGCATCCAGCGGTGCAGATCGTTCAGGCGCTGCTGCCCGGCATGCGCCAGCGTGGCTGGGGCCGGGTCGTCAACATCTCGAGCCTGACGGTGCTCGGCATGACGCAGCGCACGGCCTACGCCGCCGCGAAAAGCGCGTTGGTAAGCTTTGCGCGCACCTGGGCGCTGGAGCTTGCAGATAGCGGTATTACGGTCAACTCGGTGTCTCCGGGTCCCACCGAAACTGAATTGTTCCGAGCGAACAATCCGGTAGGCAGTGAAGGTGAGCAGCGATACCTCTCGGCCGTTCCAATGGGCCGTTTCGGCAAACCCGATGAGATCGCGGCGGCCATTGCGTTCCTGCTCTCGGACGAGGCCGCATTCATCACGGGGCAAACGCTTTACGTCGATGGCGGCGCGTCAATCGGCAAGCTCGGTTTCTGACGGACCGGCAGCGTTTTTGGCCGATGCACTGCTTAGTATTTCTTCCACGAACGCGACGAAGGCCCGGGCCTTCGCGCTCACAAGGCGGCCAGCGGGGAACACGGCCCATAGGTCTATCGATGGCAACTCCCAGTCGCTGAGCACTTCCTTGACGGTGCCATTTCCGAGTTCCGGGGAGAACATCCATTCCGAAGCAATGGCAATTCCCATATCTCCCAGCACGGCGGTACGCATGCCCTCGGCAGCGCTCACGCTGACACGGCCGGACACGACCACGGCAACCTCCTTGCCGTCCTGGCTGAACGACCACGATTCCCCGCCGCCGCGCAACGAATACACGATCGCCTGATGCTGACTCAGGTCAGCCGGTGACTTTGGCAATCCCGCGCCGGAAAAATAGGCCGGCGTACCCACCACCACGCGCCGGCTTCGTGAAATCCGGCGCGCGGTCATGGCGGAATCGTCGAGCGAGCCCATGCGCAAGGCGACATCCACCCCGTGTTCAAGCAGGTCGATAGTGCGATCGTCGAGCACGATATCGATTTGCAGCCTCGGATGGCGCTGCAGAAAAATCTTCAGGGCGGGCAAAATGTGCAGCCGTGCGAACGTCACGGCGGCGCTGACGCGCAGCGTGCCAGACAGTGCCGCCGACGTTTCGCGTACGGCCTGTTCGGCGAATTCCACCTCTTCGATGGCACGCCGCGCATGTTCATAGAAGCGCTGGCCCGCGTCGGTTGGCGTGAGGCCGCGTGTCGAGCGCAGCAGGAGGCGCACGCCTAGACGTGTCTCAAGTTGTGCAATCGACTTCGACACAGCCGGCTGGCCAAGCTTGAGCCGCTTGGCGGCGGCGGAAAACGAGCCGGCTTCCACGACGCTGACGTATGTTTCCATTGCTGCCATCCGGTCCATGCGAATGTTTCTCCTTCAGTGGCTTGCAGATATGGAAAGTCTAGCGCGCTTGCGCGACAGGGCTTGCCTTCGATGTCTGCGCGATGCTCATCCTTATGCGCGTGGGCCATGATCCACGCGAAGCCAACGACAATAGAAAATTCTTGCGCGGTGAAAAGGTCACTGCGTATAATTGCGTTCTTCGCTGCCGTGACTTTCCGAGACGGGTTGTTCAAGACTGTTTCAGCGCGAGATGTTGCTGGAAAGAGGCAATTCGTAGATCAAGTACTCCGCTCGCACGAGATGGACTACCGGGTCCGCGGGAGCCGAGTGGATCTGCTTCAAACTCCAAGGCATCGGATAAAAAAGGCTTCACAAGATTCAAAAAGCTGTTTATAATGTCGTTCTTCGCTGATCACTGAAACAAAACTGATTAAGCAATTCGAATGATCAAGAAGTTTTTAATCTCGATTAATCGGAAAATAGTCAGGTGTTAAGCGGAAGTAGTTAAAGACATTAACTGAAAAGTTTATGTCCCCTTCGTCTAGAGGCCTAGGACATCACCCTTTCACGGTGAGTACAGGGGTTCGAATCCCCTAGGGGACGCCAAAACATCGGCGGCTGCTAGAAGCGCTGCAAGCTTGATGAGTCGACCAACCTCTCAAGCCGATGAAAAGAAGTGGAGCGGTAGTTCAGTTGGTTAGAATACCGGCCTGTCACGCCGGGGGTCGCGGGTTCGAGTCCCGTCCGCTCCGCCAACGCGTTGTAAAGAAAAAATCCAGCTTATGCTGGATTTTTTTCGTTGGGCGTCAGGTTTTCGTGTTGGCGCACTATACGTTGCGTGGCGTCGTGGGCATGCACATGCGGCGCCTACGTCAACAAAATTACGTGCCCGGAAAACTCTCCATTGCCAGCGCGCGCCGCCTGACTTAGTGTGATGACCTGATTCAGTGCTTTCATCGCGCAATGCTCGACCCCACCGAAGCCCTCTCGCCATTCATGTTGCGCCTTGCGTCGATGGACGATTTTTCGTTCGCCGAAGCGCTCACGCGCAGCAACATGAACGGGTATTACCGCCGTCACAATCTCGTGTGGCGCAGCGATCTGTTCCTCGGGAGCTGGCGGGAATCCGAAAACTTCGTGCTCGAGTGCGATGGAAAAGCCATCGGCGTAATGCGAGTGACCGAAGAAGACGAGTCGCTTCATATCCGCGATGTCCAGGTCATCGAAGGCTGGCGCCGGACCGGTGCAGGGACGTTTCTTCTGGACACGGCGCATCGATGGGCGCGTGCACGCGGATTGAAGGAAACGCAGTTGCGTGTTTTCGTCGATAACCCCGCGGCCCGGCTTTACATTCGCATGGGATACAAGCCCGCGGGTTCGCGGCTCGCGCAGTTTGGCGCGATCCGGCATATGGTGCGCAGCGTCTGACGGATCATGTCAGCGTTCGTGCGGTTCGCTATCGCGGACGAAAAACGCGCGCGGACTTTCACCGAACGCACGCCTGAACATCGCGGAAAATGCGCTCTGGCTCTGGTAGCCCAGTAGCAGCGCGACCTGTGCGAGCGGTCTGCCCTGGCTCAGCAACGGAATGGCGCGCGCCAGCACTGCTTGTTGCCGCCATTGCGAAAAACTTACCCCCAGTTCCCGCCGGAACAGCCGCGCGATCGTGCGCGTACTCGCGCCCACCAACGTTGCCCAATGTTCGAGCGAATCGGCGGAGGCGGGATCTTCCAACACCGCTTCGCATAGCGCGAGCAGGCGCTTGTCGGTGGGCATTGGAATGGAAAGCGGAAGCGGGCGGGAGCGCGTGATTTCATCGAGCGCGAGTGTTCCCAACAGCCGCTCGCGTTCACGCGAAATGGATGTGTCGTTCAGCGCCACCGCCACTTCCCGCAAGAGCGGCGATACTTCGACTACGCGACACGCATCCAGACCTTCGGGTACGACGCTTTCATCGATATAAAGCGTGCGCAAGAACGCATCTTCCACAATCACCACTTCGTGCGTGACGTTCGGCGGAACCCAGATCGCCCGAGATGGCGGCACCATCCACGTGGAACCTTCCGCGGCGATCCGCAACACGCCGCGTGTTGTGCACGCGACCTGCGCCCAGGCGTGCGTGTGGCGCGCTATCCTCACGCCTGCCGGCACCGGTCGCGAGCGAACACGGATCGGGTGCGCCGGCGTAGGCGACGACTCGGCCGGAATGTCGAGGTGCTCGACTTCCTCGGTAGCGGGTCCTTCAGTCTGCTGGCTAGTGGAAATGAGCATGCGGTTTCTCGGCGAATATCGTCATGATAGTCAATGCGTCGACGTTTTTGCTCTTGGCATAATGCGCGCTGACTTGTCCGCAATCGTTCGTTCGAGGAATCAAGCGCATGCAACACGTATTCGTATACGGCACGCTGCGGGCCGAAGAGAGCAATGACATTCACGAAGCGGCCAGGCGCAGCGGCATCTCGGATCCTGTGCTGATCGGCTCGGGCCATATCAATGGCCGGCTTTATGATTTCGGCGCATATCCCGGCGTCGTTCCCGATGCCGGTGCTTCACCGGTTCATGGCGACGTTTATCGGATAGAAGATACGCTTGTTCCCGTGCTCGATGAAATCGAGGAAGTCGTGCCGGGTATCAGCGGGCTTTTTCGTGGGGAGCATATGCATGTGACGGTCGAACTCGATGGACGCGCCGAGAAGATCGAATGCCTGGTTTATCCAGTGAGCGACGCGGCCGTGCAGGGATTGCCGCGAATCGATCATGGCGACTGGGTGAGTTATCGGCGCTCGCGATAAACACCGGCATGGGCCACGCGTAAGCCGATTCCGTTACTACAATGGAAGAGCGTACACACGCGCGCCAAGGGAGCCTGCCATGTTCAAGCACATTCTTGTCCCGACAGACGGGTCGGTTCTGTCGCAAAAGGCAATCGATGGCGCGATCGACCTTGCGCAATCGGTGGGCGCGCGGATTACGGCGTACGCGTGCTTGCCGCTCTATCCCTATTCCCCTTTCGCCGATGTCGCCGTCGAGCCGCCGAGCGATTTTCACGAGCGCTCGGAAAAAGAAGCGCGCGAGCATCTGGCCGCGGTTGAAGCGGCGGCTGCCGCCGCCGGTGTTTCCTGCGATGCGGTGACAAGTGTCGAATCGGCGCCGTATATCGGAATCATCGATATTGCCGAACGCGACGAATGTGACGTGATCTTCATGGCGTCGCACGGACGCCGAGGATTGGGAAGCTTGTTGATCGGAAGCGAAACGCAGCGGGTGCTCACGCACACCAAGATTCCGGTCATTGTGTATCGGTAAATAAAATGAAAAAGGGCATAAGGCTTTTGACCGTATGCCCTTCGCCAGCATCAAACCAATCGCAGCCGTTTAAGCCACTTTCGCTTCGAAGAACTGCTCGTCTTCGGTCGAGCCATGCAACGCCGTGGTCGACGCTTCTTTCTCAACCGCTTGCGTTACAGCATCGAAATAACCCGTGCCCACTTCACGCTGGTGCTTCACAGCAGTGAAGCCCTTTTCGGCGGCAGCGAACTCTGCTTCCTGCATCTCGACGAACGCGCTCATCTGGTTGCGAGCGTAGCCGTGGGCGAGGTTGAACATCGAATAATTCAACGCGTGGAAGCCGGCGAGCGTAATGAACTGGAACTTGTAGCCCATCGCGCCCAGTTCCTTCTGGAATTTGGCGATGGTCGCATCGTCCAGGTTCTTCTTCCAGTTGAACGAGGGCGAGCAGTTATACGAGAGAAGCTTGCCCGGAAATTCACGATGAATTGCCTCGGCGAATTTCTTCGCATACGCGAGATCCGGCTTGCCGGTTTCGCACCAGATCATATCGGCGTACGGCGCGTATGCAAGGCCGCGCGATACCGCTTGTTCCAGACCCGGTTTGGTACGAAAGAAACCTTCGACCGTGCGTTCGCCGGTCAGGAAGGGCCTGTCGTTTTCGTCCACATCCGATGTCACCAGATCGGCCGCTTCGGCATCTGTCCGGGCAAGCAGGATGGTACGCGTGCCGGACACGTCGGCGGCGAGCCGCGCGGCCGTGAGCTTGGCAATGTTTTCACGCGTCGGCACCAGCACCTTGCCGCCCATGTGCCCGCATTTTTTCACCGATGCCAGTTGGTCCTCGAAGTGCACGCCCGCAGCGCCTGCTTCGATCATCGCCTTCATCAGTTCGAACGCGTTCAACACGCCGCCGAAACCTGCTTCCGCGTCGGCCACGATCGGCTGGAAGAAGTCGAGATAACCATCGTCGCCGGGATTCTTCCCTTCCGACCACTGGATCTGATCCGCGCGCGTCAGCGTGTTGTTGATGCGCTTGACAACCAGCGGCACCGAATTCGCCGGATACAGCGACTGGTCCGGATACATCTCGCCCGCGACGTTGGCGTCGCCCGCGACTTGCCAGCCGGACAAGTAGATTGCCTTCAAACCTGCTTTCACCTGCTGCATGGCCTGATTACCCGTCAGCGCGCCGAGTGCATTGACGAACGGCTCTTCATGAATCGATGCCCACAGCTTTTCCGCGCCGCGCTTGGCGAGCGTATGTTCCACCGGCACCGAGCCGCGCAAACGCACGACATCGTCAGCCGAGTAACTGCGCGTAATGCCTTTCCAGCGCGGATCGGTATCCCATTGCTTCTGAAGTTCCTGAGCTTGCTGTTGGCGCGACATGGCGTTTCTCCTTTGATTGCCGGACTAATGAATAAGCAGTTGGTCGTCTGGTTGAGCGCGTTGTTTTTTGTTTGCTCAACTCTTATATAAGAGTCTATGGAACCAGGAGCGTACGATCCAGCCATTAGTTGAAGTTTATGGAGAAAAATTACTGTTTAAATTCAATTAATTACTGGATAAATTTCACATCAAGAAAAGTCCTTTTTCATCCTGATATGACATGATTTGTGCCTTGCACCAACGATTTCGTCGCCCGCAACCAATTTTCACATCGTGAAACGTCGATAGTGGACGAAAAAAAACCGATGCGCGGAGGCATCGGTTTCTTCACTCAACGAAGCGCGCAAGTCACGCGCTGCGCTTTAACTATATTTAGCTGCCACGACGCGGAGCGCGCGGACCATCGTTGCGACGTGCTGCATAACCGTCGCGCGAACCGCCGCCGAAGCCCGAACCGCCGTCACGCGATCCACCGCCGCTGCGGTATCCATCACGCGAACCGCCGTCACGCGAGTCACGCGCACCCGCGCTTGCCGGCTTGTTGCCCCAGCCGCCCGGCTTGCCCGAACCGCTGCTGCCGCCGCCATTGCCAAAACGACGGCCTGCGCCAGCGCCCGCTCCGCCGCCCGGACGGCCACGACCGCCAAAGCCCGGACGACCACCGCCAGCCGGCGCCGAACGGCGCGGCTCGAAGCCTGCAATAACGCTCACTGCCAGCGGCAGACGCACGAAACGCTCGATGCGCTTGAGCGCCCCTTGTTCAGCGTGGTGCACAAGGCTGATTGCCGTGCCTGTGCGGCCCGCGCGGCCCGTACGGCCGATACGGTGAACATAGTCTTCCGCGAACTTCGGCAGATCGTAGTTGAACACGTGCGTGATGCCGGGAATGTCGATACCGCGAGCCGCGACATCGGTTGCAACCAGCACGCGCACCTTGCGTTCACGCAGCGCACGAATCGTGCGGTTACGCGCGCCTTGCGGCAGATCGCCGTGCAGGGCGGCCGATTCGAAACCCGCGTCCGACAAACGGATAGCAAGTTGATCGGCGTCGTTCTTGGTTGCCGTGAAAACGATAGCCTGGTCGAGGCCTGCGTCGCGCAACAGATGGTCGAGCAGACGATCCTTGTGATCGCGGTCGTCGACGTAATGCACGGTTTGCGCAATGTTGTTCTGCGCTTCGAGCTTTTGAACGATCTCGATACGTTCCGGGTTCTTCAACAGGCGACCGGTCAGCGAGCTGATCTTGCCGTCGATGGTCGCCGAGAACAGCAGCGTCTGACGCGAAGCGGGCGTAGCGGCGACAATGGTCTCGATATCGTCGATGAAACCCATGTCCAGCATGCGGTCGGCTTCGTCGAGCACGAGCATTTGCAGTTGCGACAGGTCAATACGGCCGCGTTCCAGGTGATCCAGCAAACGGCCCGGCGTGGCAACCAGGATTTCCGGGTTCTTCGCAAGCAGCATCAATTGCTGGCCATAAGCCACGCCGCCCAGAATGCTGACCGTGCGCAGCCGGCGCAGATGCTTGCCGTACGTGGTCGCGGCGGCGGTCACCTGCATGGCTAGTTCGCGAGTCGGCGTCAGAACCAGCATGGTCGGACGGGCGACCGGCTGCTGGCGGCGCGCCGGACGTGCGTTCGGGTCATGCGGTTCGCGCGGAGCCGCAGCCTTGGCTTTTTCAAGCTGCGAAAAACGTTCGATGGCCGGCAGCATGAACGCTGCCGTCTTGCCCGAACCGGTCGGGCTGGAAACCAGCAGGTCGCGGCCGGCGAGCGCTGCGGGGATCGCGCGCTGCTGAACCGGCGTGGGCACCTGATAACCAGAGGCGGTCAGCGCAACTACGATCTCCGGCGACAGGCCGAGCGATTCGAAGCTCGGGCCAGTCTGGACCGCGATCGCGGCGCCAACGGGCGCGACTGAAGAAATGGGGGCGGGGATAGCGGGCGAAACAGATGCTGCCGGCGCTGGGGGTACGTCTGTACCGAGTGCCACTGCAGCGATGGAGTTCAGCGGGCTATGGGTGTTGCTCGAAGTCATGTCGATCCTTGAAACGGGGAATAAGGCGTGTGGCGCCAATCGGCATACCCAAGTCGTCAGATTCAGCGAGCAAAGAAGCAGCGAGCAAATCGAAAAACGGGGGCAGCTCGCAACAATAAAGGCGAGCTTTTCGTTAGAAGCTGTATCGGATTCGACAGGCCGAGGCGGCGTTGTCGTCAGCCTGATGCATGATCGGCCGAAGAAGGCCTAGCAGGGAGGGGACAGTTTCTAAACTGGATTGGAGCAAAACGCTACGAGGCGCCGCGCTGCGTGCGATGAACCGACTTTCAACGTCAATCCACCCGGTCACAGTGAAGCGCAGGCGACAGTATATCGGGAATTGTTGCGCTGCGCCAGATTTTAAGACAGATTGATTCGATTATTTTACGGCGTCCCGTCAAGTCGATGCGCCGGTTTTCAGCGAATCGACCAGTTCCACATAGTGCTGCTTGGCAGTGTCTTGCGGCGTGCCGGCGAGTGCGGCCCATGCGTCATATTTGTACTTGCCGACAATATCGGCGAAGCCGGGTTTATCGCCGCTGGCGTCACCTTCGCTGGCCTGCTTGAAGAGCGCGTAGAGTCGCAGCAGCGTGAGATTGCCTGGACGTTCGGGCAATTCCTTGACATCGGCCTGGGCTTTTGCAAACTGCGCGTCGAGATCGCTCATTCGTTTCTCCGTAAATACGTGAACAGGATGGACGATCATAGCAAGCGCGCGCCGCGTGAATTTCGAAGGTTTCTTCCAGATTTGTCCGTGAGCCAGGGCAGTTCGACAGTTCGCCAACCCAGCCCCGTGCGCGTCCAGCCATTACATCAAGCATTACAATAGCGGCCATGACACGTACTGTTCTGCTCGCCCTCGATACATCGACCGAATTCTGTTCGGCCGCGCTGCTGGTCGCCGGTCCGGCGGCCGCCACGGATCATCGAAACCCTCCGCAGCATGATTCTGGCGAAATCCGCGTGTGGTTCATCCATGAGCCAACGGGACCGGTATCCAGCACGCGCTTGCTGCCCGCCATCCGCGAACTGTTCGATCAGGCCGGTCTCAAGCTCGCCGATTGCGGCGCGGTCGCCTTTGGCGCCGGGCCGGGATCGTTCACGGGCTTGCGCACGGCGACCGGCGTGGCGCAAGGCCTTGCGTTCGGCTTGAAACTGCCGGTCGTCCCGGTAAGCACGTTGCTCGCGTGCGCCGAATTCGCGCGCCTGCACGATGCATCCGTTTCGCGCGTGCTCGCCGCGCTCGATGCGCGCATGAACGAGGCGTATTGGGCCGATTTCCGCTGGGATGGCATTGCGGGCGAATGGATCACGGTCCAGGCGGCATCGCTGGACGCACCCGGCGTGATCCCCGCGCCCGACGTCCCGTTCACGCTCGCGGGCAATGCGGCCGCAGCGTTCGGCGAGCTGTTGCCTATCCAGCATTCAGCCGCTTGCCATGTCGACTCCGACGCGGTTCCGCACGCCTTGCCCGTGGCGCTCGCCGGCCTTCGCGGGTTTCGCGCTGGACGCACCGTGGCCCCGGATCAGGCCGCGCCGGAGTACGTGCGCAACAAGGTCGCCCAAACCACCGCCGAGCGCCTGGACGCGCGCGTGGCCAAAGACGCTGCCGCCCAGGCCGATTCCGCCGCGGAGCCCTTACGGTGAGCGGCGTATTGCTCGCCGATCGATATCTGTCTCCCATGACGGAGGCGGATCTCGATGAAGTCGCCGCTATCGAGAAGATTGCGTACGAATTCCCGTGGAGCCGCGGCAATTTTCAGGACTCGCTGCGCAATGGCTATTTCGGCGTGTGCTTGCGGCATGTCACCGGCATGCTGCTGGGATACTGCGTGCTGATGCCCGTCGTGGACGAAATGCATCTGCTGAACCTTTGCGTCGCGCCGCAAGCGCAACATGCCGGCGCCGGGCTCACGCTGTTGCGCGAGGCGGTTCGCATCTCGCGGCATCAGAAGCTCGATGGCGTGCTGCTGGAAGTGCGGCCATCGAATCCGCGCGCCATTGCGCTGTATGAGCGCTTCGGATTTGCGACCATCGGGCGGCGGAAGAACTATTACCCCGCGCGCCACCGGTCGCGCGAGGATGCGCTCGTGATGCGTCTCACGTTTTCAAAGGAGCCAGCCGATGGCGCTGCGTAAGTCGATGCTCGACGAGTTCGGACTCGGAACGATCTGGGTAAGGCGGGGAGCGCAGCCGGTTGAATCGGCGGGGGTCGTGGATTCTGTCGTGGAAGCCGCTTCGAGTGCGCCGAGGCACAATGCGGGCGAGGCCAGCGAGACGCTGGGCGCACTCGACGCCGCGCTCACGGCCGCGCAACAAAGCCATGGCATCGCGCGGCAAGCGCCGCCGGTCAAAACCCGGCCTGCGCCGCAAGAAACGCCGGTCGTCAAATCCGACTCGCTGGAACCTCCCGTCTTCGATGACATCCCGTGGCTCGACGATCTTCCCGCGCACAAGCCGCCGGAACCGGAAATCACCGATGACACCGCCAACGACATCGCATCGCTCGACTGGGATGCACTCGCCAGCCGCGTCTCCGTATGCGAGCGTTGCAAGTTGTGCGAGCGGCGCACGAACGCGGTGTTCGGCGTGGGCGACCGCGACGCCGACTGGATGCTGATCGGTGAAGCGCCGGGCGAAAACGAAGACAAGCTGGGCGAGCCGTTCGTTGGCCAGGCGGGCAAGCTGCTCGACAGCATGTTGCATGCGGTGGCGTTGTCGCGCGAGGACAATGTGTTCATCGCGAACGTGATCAAGTGCCGGCCGCCCGGCAACCGTAATCCTGAAGTCGATGAAGTCGCGCGTTGCGAGCCGTACCTGAAGCGGCAGGTCGAACTCGTCAAGCCGAAGCTGATCGTCGCGTTGGGACGTTTCGCGGCGCAAAGCCTGCTCAGGACCGAAGCGAGCATTGCGTCCCTGCGCGGCCGCGTGCACGACTATCAGGGCGTGCCGGTGATCGTGACGTATCACCCGGCGTATCTCCTGCGCAGTCTCCCCGACAAAGCCAAGGCCTGGGCCGATCTGTGCCTGGCGCAAGCTACTTATCGCGAGTCGCAGAAGGTAGCGGGCGGCGCGTGAACGTCCCGGACACAGCTTCGCAATTCAACGATCCAGCCGTCCGGGATCTCGCGTGGCTGCTGTTTTCGCCCGGCTTGCTGAACGCATTGCATGCGGGGGCGCCGCTCGCGCGCCCTGTGGCGGAAGATGAGCGCGAGAGGACGTTGCAGTGGCTCGCGGCGCTCGATCGCAAGCCTGTCGCGCTGCACGCGCACGTTCACAAGCCATCGCTTAAACGTCTTGGTCTTTATGCCGAAGCCTTGCTCGAATACTTCCTTCAGCATGTGCCCGGCGCGCGGCTGATCGCGGCGAACGTGCCGTTGCGCTCGTCCGGAACGACATTGGGCGAAGTCGATTTTCTCTTGCAAAGCGCTCGACGTGAGCGATTGCATTGGGAGCTTGCGGTGAAGTTCTATCTGCACATCGGCGAAGGCAGGGCGGCGCTATCGGATTATGTCGGTCCGGATCTGCAGGATCGATTCGATCTGAAGCACGACCGGCTCTTGAATCATCAACTGGGATTGAGCGCGAGAGATGAATTCGCATCGCTCGGTTTTGAAGGTCCGTGGCGCGCCGAGTTGTTCGTCAAAGGCCGGCTGTTTTATCGGCGAGAAAGCATGCCAGCGCTGCCTTCCGAACTCGCGGAAGATCACTTGCGCGGCTGGTGGATGACGGTGTCGGAGTGGCGCGAGTCGAAAGGCGACGGCGCCTTCGCTGTGGTGCCGCGACTCTCGTGGCTGTCCGAACGAAGTTTGTTCAAGCAAGACGCCGAAGCGCTGAAGCTCGACGCCGGCACGCTTGCCAAACTGACGTCGCCGGTAATGGTCGCGAACT
Source organism: Caballeronia sordidicola (assembly GCF_001544455.2). Taxonomy (GTDB): domain Bacteria; phylum Pseudomonadota; class Gammaproteobacteria; order Burkholderiales; family Burkholderiaceae; genus Caballeronia; species Caballeronia sordidicola. The sequence continues at coordinate 293,925 of NZ_FCOC02000001.1, read as the reverse complement.
ACAACCGCACCGGCGATGTCTGGTCCGAGCATTCACGCGGTTTTGTCGTGCCGGATGAGTGGCCCGAGCGCGCATTGCACTATGCACGCCTCACCACCACCTGAAGAAATGATGCACCGGTCCTACACCGCGCCCGACGTCAAGCCGCGCACTCTGTTCTATCGCGCCCGTCAGATAAAGCTTGGCATCGGCGGTGGCGGTGGCGAGCGACTCACGTTGCGGCAGCAATGCGGCGATGGCCGACGACAACGTGCAACCCGTCCCATGCGTGTTTTTCACCGCCACGCGCGGACCGCCCAGCCGCAATGAACCGCTGGCTTCAATAAGCCAGTCGGGACTGTCGGCGGCGCTCAGGTGGCCGCCTTTCATCAGCACGGCTCGCGCACCCAGCGCTCGCAGCGCTTCGCCCTGGCGCACCATCGTATCTTCGTTTTCTGCGGACGCGTCGTTCAAAAGCGCTGCGGCTTCCGGCAGATTCGGGGTAACCAGCGTGGCCAGCGGCAACAGTTCGTCGCGTAACGCGGCGACGGCTTCCGGTGCGAGCAACGCGTGATGGCTCTTGGAAATCATGACCGTATCGAGCACGACATGCGCCGGTTCATATCGACGTAACGCTGCCGCCACCGCGCGCACTACATCGGCGTTCGCTAGCATGCCGATCTTCACGGCATCGATACGGATGTCGTCGAAAACAGCGTCCAGTTGCGCCGTGACGAACGACGCGTCCGGCGTGTGGATGGCCGTCACGCCGCGCGTGTTTTGCGCGGTGAGGGCGGTGATCACGGACAAACCGTACGCGCCGAGCGCCGAAAACGCCTTGAGGTCGGCCTGTATGCCCGCGCCGCCGCCCGAATCGGAACCGGCGATGGTGAGAACGTTGGGTATGGAATGGGTCATGTTTTCAGAGGGTTTGCATCACGTGATTTCACGCAATTGCCGCGCGGCAAGACGTGGATCGGCGGCCCTGCAGATCGCCGATACCACCGCAATTCCGCCGGGTCCGGCGCGTTTGACATCGGCGGCGTTGCCGAGCTGGATTCCACCGATCGTCACTGCCGGATGCAACGACCGCGCGCATAGCGACGCAGTGCCGTCAATGCCTAGCGCCGCTGATGCATCGGGCTTCGTGGGGGTATCGAACACCGGCCCCACGCCCACATAGTCGATCACGGAGCCGAGCAGATTCGCGTCATCGACTTCGCGCTCATTCGATACCGACAAGCCAATCAACGCCTCCGGCCCGAGCAACTTGCGCGCGAACTCCGGCGGCAGATCCTTCTGGCCGATATGAACGCCGTCTGCACCGCAAGCAAGCGCAACATCCACGTGATCGTTGATGATCAACGGCACGCCATGGCGGCGCGTGATCGGCAGCAGATCGGAGGCAAGCGCGAGCCATGCGCGCTTGTGCCATTCGGGCGCGCGCAGTTGCACGATCGTCGCGCCACCTTCGAGCGCGGCCTGCGCCACTTCCAGCGAACGCGCATGACCGCCGCACTGAACGGGATCGAGCACGAGATAAAGCGAGAGATCGAGGTCCATCATCAGGCGGCCGGAATATCACGATGCACGAGCGTCGCGGCAAACGCGTTTTCATCGAGCGAGGCGAGTTTGTCCAGATAAGCCACCGCGAAACTGCCGGGCAACGCGGCATCGCGGGCGGCGAGTTCGCCCGCGATGCTCGAATAGGCGACCGCCGCAACGGTGGCGGCCCGGAAGTCTTCGGCCTGCGCAATACCGACGAACGCCGCCACCGTGGCCGACAACGCGCAGCCCACGCCGGTCACGCGCGTCATCAAGACCGATCCATTCGATAACGCCACCGTGCGGCGGCCATCGGTCACGTAGTCGGTTGCGCCCGTCACGGCCACCACCGCGCCCGTTTTCAACGCGAGCAATTGCGCGGCATCGAGTGCGGTTTCGGCCAGCGCCGTGCTGTCCACGCCGCGTCCGCTCGACACACCGCCCGACAAGCTGATGATTTCCGACGCATTGCCACGGATCACGGCAGGACGTGCATCGAGCAGATCCAGCGCGAATTCGGTGCGAAAGCTCAATGGGCCGACCGCGACCGGATCGAGGATCCACGGTGTGTTCGCGGTGTTGGCGGCATCGACGGCTGCGCGGATCGCCCGGCTTTGCGGCAGGTCGAGCGTGCCGAGATTCACCGATACCGCGTTCGCCATCGGCGCGAATTCGCTGACTTCCTCGCGCGCCACGACCATCGCCGGCGCGGCGCCGAGCGCGAGCAGAACGTTGGCCGTGAAGTTCGTGACGACGAGATTCGTCAGGCAATGGACCAGCGGCGCGCGTTCGCGCACGCTGCGTGCGAACAAAAAGAGATCGGCGGCGAGCATGGAATCTGACGTGAGGGAAATAGATAACCGGATTATCGCGCGTTGGCGGCGAAGCCGTTCCGCGAGTCTCGCCTAGTGTCCGGATGGATGCCTTGACTCGCCGATCAGCGCGACCGAATCGAAGGCGCGCTGGTTGGCCTGATGCCGTCGCATGACGAAATACATCATCAGGCAGACGAAGGTTCCGAACAGCACGATGACAAACTGGATCGGCACGTCGAGCCAGACGAGCACCGCGTAGAGACACAGCATCACGAGCACGGAAAGATTTTCGTTGAAGTTCTGCACCGCGATGGAATGTCCCGCTGAAAGCAACACGTGTCCACGATGCTGCAGCAACGCGTTCATGGGCACCACGAAAAAGCCCGACAGGCCGCCCACGATCATCAGGAAGATGTACGCAACGATCAGATATCCCGGAATGTGCATGCGGCCAAAATAGATGCCCCAGTGCACAGGGAAAAGATGCTTCGAATAGAACGCGAGCAGCATTACCGCGACGCCCATCATGATGCCCACCGGCAGCACCGAGAGCGACTTCTTCAGCGGCACGCGCGCGGCCGCCAGAATTGCGCCGACTGCAACGCCGACCGCGATGATTGCCTGCAGGATCGCCGCTTCCGACAGCGACATGCCAAGCGACACTTCCGCCCACTTCAGCACGATGAATTGCAGGGTCGCGCCCGCGCCCCAGAAGAGCGTGGTCACGGCAAGCGAAATCTGCCCGAGCTTGTCGCGCCATAGCGCGTTGAAACAATCGGCGAAGTCGGTGATGAGTTTGAGCGGACGGTGTTCCTGCTTCGGATAACGCGCGCCGGTATCGGGGATTCGCAGGTTGAAGATCGCCGCGACAATGTACATGAGCACGATCACGAGCATGGCTGCTTCGGCAGGTGTATCGACTTTCGGAATATGAAGCGCTAGCAGATGCGAAGCAATGTGCGGACTGATCAGCGCGCCGCCCATGACCGTGCCTAGAATGATCGACCCGACCGTGGTGCCTTCAATCCAGCCGTTGGCCGCGACCAGGCGGTCGGCAGGCAGCAGTTCGGTCAGAATGCCGTACTTGGCGGGCGAGTATGCCGCCGCGCCAAAACCGACAATGCCGTACGCGAGCAGCGGGTGCGCGCCGACCAGCATGGTGAGGCAGCCGACTACCTTGATGGAGTTGGTGACGAACATCACGTGGCCCTTCGGCCGCGAATCGGCGAAGGCACCCACGAAAGCAGCCAGAACCACGTATGACAGCACAAAAAACAGCTTGAGCAGCGGCGTCATCCAGTTCGGGGCATGAAGATCTTTCAGCAGGGCGATCGCAGCGATCAGAAGGGCGTTGTCGGCCAGCGACGAGAAAAACTGCGCGGCCATGATGGTGTAAAAACCTTTTTTCATCTGATCCGATGCTAGTCCGCACTGCGGGTGATCCGCCCCGTATCCGCACTCAGGCTCCCGTTCAGGCAATTTCTGTTTGAAATGGGTTGTGTGCACGGCTTTATAACACGAAAATAGGCGCATTCTGACTAGCAGTAACCTCCATGACAGTCACCTGGCGCTCATGTGACATTCGTTCTGCAATGTCGACTGGCAGCAGGGTGACGATAAAGTATTGATTCGAAACATGTGTTCTTTTCGAATTTCGTGCCGGGTTCGTGGTCTCAGGTTTGCCGGCATACCGGACGGCTCGCGCACAGATTTTTCCGATCAGCCGTAGCGCGGCAGCCGGTTACCGCCGGTTCAACGAAGAGAAGAGTGAGAACACGAGCCCGTGCACTTCCGCTGCCGCCTCGCCGACCCTGACACGCACCGTCTGCCTTGACGGCCAGCTCCGCGGAATCATCCGTTTCATCCAACAGAACCTTCCATGCCGCGCCCTTTATCCGCTACCGTCCACACCGCCGCACTCGCCAGCAACCTAGCCATCGCGCGGGCCCACGCGCCGAAATCCAAGATATGGGCCGTCGTGAAGGCCAATGCTTATGGCCACGGATTGGCGCGAGCGTTCCCCGGATTGCGCGCAACAGATGGTTTCGGTCTTCTCGACCTCGAGGAAGCGGTCAAGTTGCGTGAGCTGGGCTGGGCCGGTCCCATTTTGCTGCTGGAAGGCTTTTTTCGTCCGACAGATGTCGATGTAATCGACCGGTACAGCCTCACGACCGGCGTTCATTGCGAAGAGCAGTTGCGCATGCTGGAAATGGCGCGTTTGTCGAAACCGGTCAATATCCAACTGAAAATGAACACGGGCATGAACCGTCTCGGCTATACGCCGGAGCGTTTTCGCGCAGCGTGGGAAAGGGCGCGGGCGGTGCAGGGTATTGGGCAGATCACGCTGATGACCCATTTCTCCGATGCCGATGGTCCGCGCGGCATCGATCATCAAATGGAAGCGTTCGAGCGTGGCGCCGAGGGCATTTCCGGAACGCGAAGCCTGGCGAATTCGGCGGCGACGCTCTGGCACGCGCGGTCGCATTTCGACTGGGTGCGCCCGGGGATCATGTTGTATGGCGCGTCGCCCACGGGCAAGACCGCTGATGTGGCGAACATCGGCTTGCGGCCGGCCATGACGCTCGCCTCCGAACTGATCGGCTTGCAGAACGTGGCCGCGGGACAGACGGTGGGCTACGGTTCGTCGTTCTCCGCCACCGGGCCTATGCGCATTGGCGTAGTGGCGTGCGGTTACGCGGACGGTTATCCTCGATGCGCGCCCGAAGGCACGCCCATCGTGGTCGATGGCGTGTTGACACGGATTGTCGGGCGCGTCTCCATGGACATGATCACGGTGGATCTGACGCCGGTTCCGACCGCGAGCATCGGGACGCGCGTGGAATTGTGGGGCGCGAAGCTGTCTATCGACGACGTTGCCGCCGCGTGCGGCACGGTCGGCTACGAGTTGATGTGCGCGGTCGCGCAGCGCGTGCCGATGCGAGCCGAATAAGCGCGTTGAACCCAGGCGTATTGGTGTTTGTAAATGATATTCAGGAAGGCGTGTGGCGAAACTAGCGAAGGTCAAAACGCTGTACGTATGCACCGAATGCGGCGGCCAAGCGCCGAAATGGCAAGGTCAGTGCCCGGCTTGCGGTGCGTGGAACACGCTGGTTGAATCCGTGGCGGAGTCGCCCTCGGCGCATCGCTTCCAGGCGCTGGCGAAGACATCGCCCGTGCAGCGTTTGTCGGAGATCGAAGCGGCGGATGTGCCGCGTTTTACCACGGGTATCGGCGAATTCGACCGGGTGCTGGGCGGCGGGCTGGTCGCGGGCGGCGTGGTGCTGATTGGCGGCGATCCGGGTATCGGGAAGTCGACGTTGCTGCTGCAATCCCTGGCGGAAATCGCGCGCGAAAGGCCCGCGCTTTATATCAGCGGCGAAGAGTCCGGCGCGCAGATCGCATTGCGCGCGCAACGGCTGGGTTTGCTTGGCGACTCGGGCAACGCCGCGCCCGACTTGCGTTTGCTCGCGGAAATCCAGCTCGAGCGGATTCAGGCGACTATCGATGCCGAACGCCCGGAAGTCGCGGTCATCGATTCCATTCAGACCGTGTACTCCGAGGCGCTGACGTCCGCGCCGGGATCGGTTGCGCAGGTGCGCGAATGCGCGGCGCAGCTTACGCGGATTGCAAAGCAGACGGGAACGGCCATCATCATGGTCGGGCACGTGACCAAGGAGGGCAATCTCGCAGGTCCCCGGGTGCTGGAACATATCGTGGATACCGTGCTGTATTTCGAAGGCGATACCCATTCGTCGTTCCGGCTCGTGCGCGCATTCAAGAACCGCTTTGGCGCGGTGAACGAACTCGGCGTGTTCGCAATGACGGAGCGCGGTTTGCGCGGCGTGACCAATCCGTCCGCGCTGTTTTTATCGCAGCATGAGCAGAGCGTGCCCGGATCCTGCGTGCTCGTCACGCAGGAGGGATCGCGGCCGCTGCTGGTGGAAGTGCAGGCGCTTGTTGATACCGCGCATGTTCCCAATCCACGGCGTCTCGCCGTGGGGCTGGAGCAGAACCGGCTGGCGTTGCTGCTGGCGGTGTTGCATCGGCATGCGGGCATTGCCTGTTTCGATCAGGACGTGTTCCTGAATGCCGTAGGCGGCGTGAAGATCACGGAGCCCGCCGCCGATCTGGCCGTGCTGCTCGCAATCCAGTCTTCGCTGCGCAACAAGCCGTTGCCGAAGGGCCTGATCGTTTTTGGCGAAGTGGGTCTGGCGGGCGAAATCCGGCCGTCGCCGCGAGGTCAGGACCGGCTCAAGGAAGCCGCCAAGCTCGGGTTTTCTGTCGCGCTGATTCCTAAGGCGAACGCGCCGAAGCAGCCTATCGATGGGCTGGAAGTGATTGCGGTGGACCGGATCGAAGAGGCGATCGACCGGGCGCGTTCGTTCGACTGATAATGCGCAAATGATGCGGTTGGATCAGGCCCTTTCGTAATGTTGCGTAAAAATCGGTGCAGTCCCTGTAACCCACGCGGCGCATCCTTTTTCTATGCTTCTATCGCGACAAACCCCGATACGAGCGGAAAAGGACGGCGCCTTGAAACACGCAAATCAAACTTCGTCAGCCCCTTCATTTCATCTGCGTGGCTGCCGTGTGTCGGCGCCCATTCCGCAACCGTGGGGCGGCGGCTGCCGGATCGTCGAATGGATCGATTCGGAAGGGCAGATATCCCGTCGCGTGGTGGCTGAAAACGTGACGGAGGACGAGGTCGTGGCTACGATCCGCTGCCACGTAAAAGGCCGCAAGCACATGCTGCACGACGACGAAGGCATGCCACGGCAGACCTTGCCACGCCGCTAGCCGATCTGTTCGAGTTCTTCGTGCGCCTCGAGCCATTGTGCTTCTAGCGTTTCCAGTTGTGTGTTCACGTCTGCCTGACGGCGAATCGACTCCGTCAGCTGGGTTTTCATCGACGGCTCGTAGCTGGCGGAATCGGCTACGAACGCGTCGAGCTGCGCCTTTTCGGCGTTCAACTTGTCCATTTCTTTCTCGATCCTGGAAATCCGCGATTGCAGCGGTTTTTTCAGGTGCGAGAGCTTTTGGCGTTCCTGCGCTTCCTGCCTGCGCTGTTCCTTGCGATTCTGGCCGGAATCGAGCGTGTCGTCGGCGCCGTTCGTACCATTCGCGCTGGCCTCCCTGGCTGCCGCCCGTTGCTCGGCCGCGTGCTGGAGCAGCCAGTCGCGGTAATCGTCGAGATCACCATCGAATGGCTGAAGCCTGTGCTTTGCCACCAGCATGAATGTGTCCGTTGTTGCACGCAGCAAGTGGCGATCGTGCGAAACCAGGATCAGCGTGCCCTCGAATTGCGCCAGCGCCATGGTCAGCGCGTGACGTGTTTCGAGGTCCAAGTGGTTGGTCGGTTCGTCGAGCAGCAGCAGATTCGGCTTTTGCCAGATGATCAGCGCGAGCGCGAGCCGGGCTTTTTCCCCGCCGGAAAATGGGGCGATCTTCGTTGTCGCCATCTCGCCCGAGAAATTGAATCCGCCCAGAAAATCGCGCAATTCCTGTTCGCGAGTATCGGGTGCGAGCCGGGCGACGTGTTGCAGCGCCGAGTCATCGGGACGCAAGGTTTCGAGTTGATGCTGCGCGAAATAGCCAATCCGCAGTCCTTTGCCTTCACGCACTGTGCCGCTCAATGCGTCCAGCGTACCGGCGAGCGTCTTGATCAGGGTCGACTTGCCCTGGCCGTTCGCGCCGAGCAAGCCGATCCGCTGGCCGTTCTGAATGGACAGCGTGACGCCTTCCACAATCGGCACTTCGCCCGCGTCCGTGTGGTATCCGCAGCGTACGCCCTCCATCACCATCATGGGATTGGGGGCGGAGTCGGGCGTGCGGAATTCGAACGTGAATGGGGAGGAAGCGTGCGCTGGCGCGATGATTTCCATGCGTTCGAGCGCTTTTACGCGGCTCTGCGCCTGCTTGGCCTTGGTCGCCTGCGCCTTGAAACGGTTGATGAAGCTCTGCAAATGCTCCACCGTTTTTTGCTGCTTCTCGTACGCGCTTTGCTGCAACGCGATTTGCTGCGCACGCAGGATTTCGAACTGGCTGTAATTGCCGCCGTAGCGCTTGATCTGGCGGTTTTCCAGGTGCAGCGTGACATTGCACACCGAATCAAGGAACTCGCGGTCGTGCGAGATCACGATCAACGTGCCCGGATACCGGTGCAGCCAGTCTTCCAGCCAGATGATGGCATCGAGATCCAGGTGGTTCGTCGGTTCGTCGAGCAACAGGAGGTCCGAACGGCACATCAGCGCCTGCGCGAGGTTCAGGCGCATGCGCCAGCCGCCCGAAAAGCTCGTGACCGGCTCCTTGGTCTGCGCGAGCGTAAAACCCAGACCGATCAGCAGGGTCTCGGCGCGTGCGGGCGCCGTGTAACCGTCGGCATCGGCGAAAGCGGCGTGCGCTTCGGCTTCGGCCGCGCCGTCGTGAGCCGCCGATGCCGCCGCGATCCGCGCTTCAATGCCGCGAAGCTGCGTGTCGCCGTCGAGCGTGTATTCGAGCGCGGTTCGGTCCACGGCCGGCGTTTCCTGCGCGACGTGAGCGATCTGCCATGACGGCGGCATCGAAAAATCGCCGCCGTCTGCGTGCAGATCGCCCCGCAGCACGGAGAAAAGCGTGGATTTGCCCGCGCCGTTCGCGCCGACAAGGCCAGCTTTTTCGCCTGGATTGAGCGCGAACGTGGTCTGTTCGAAGAGCGGTTTCGTGCCGCGGGCAAGGCTGAACTGATTGAAGCGAATCACGGCGTGACGACCCAGGCGAGTACGGGAAAACGCTATTTTAGACTGCCGCCGCCGCGTGCCGCGCGCTCATTCATCTGCGGTGCGCCGTTGGCAACGTCAGAGTCGCCATTAGCCATTTGGCCGAATGTTCTTTGTGCGGCGTTTCGCTTAGACTGACTTTTTTAAAGCGGAGCTTCGAATGAACCCTATCTATTCGTTTTCGGCGGAAACCCTGGGCGGTGAAACCGTCAGCCTGGAGCAATTTCAAGGCAAGGTATTGTTGATCGTGAATACCGCAAGCGAGTGCGGATTCACGCCGCAATACAAGGGTTTGCAGGAACTTTACGACAAGTACAAGGACCGGGGTTTCGCGGTGCTCGGTTTCCCATGCAATCAGTTCGGCAAGCAGGAACCGGGCGACGCTGCCCAGATCATCAGTTTCTGCGAAAAGAACTTCGGCGTTACGTTCCCCATGTTCGCCAAGGTCGATGTGAACGGCGCGAACGCGCATCCGCTGTTTCGTTATCTGACCGAAGAAGCGCCGGGCGTGCTCGGAACCGAGGGCATCAAATGGAACTTCACGAAATTTCTGGTCGACAAGGAAGGCAACGTGACCAACCGGTTTGGCTCGGTAACAAAGCCTGACGCGCTTTCCGGCGATATCGAAAAGCTGCTTTGATTGCTGGGGCTGCGGCGCGCGCCCTGGTCCAAGCCTAAAGAATCGGCGAAAACAGCCGCGCCACATGCATTGCCATGCGTCGCAATGCGGGCGCACCGAGGTAGTCGTCGCGGCTGATTTCCCACGATTGGGCGAAATCGTCGAGCAGCATTGTTTCGACTTCGGCGGCAAAGCTCTGGTCCACCGTCAGCACCATGATTTCGAAGTTGAGGCGAAACGAGCGGTTGTCCAGGTTCGCGCTGCCAATAGCCGCAGACATGTCGTCGACCAGCACCACTTTCTGGTGCAGGAAACCCGGCTTGTAACGAAAAATCCGCACGCCGGCGAGCAACGCATCGTAGGCATAAAGCGTCGATGCAGCGAACACCACGCGGTGATCGCGCCGGCTTGGAATCAGGATGCGCACGTCCACACCGCGCAGCACGGCAAGACGCAGCGCGGAGAACACGGCTTCGTCGGGGATGAGGTACGGCGTAGTGATCCAGATTCGCGAACGCGCCGCGTTGATCGCTTCCACGAAGAACATTGAACATGTTTCCTGCATGTCGGCGGGGCCGCTTGCGAGCACGAGGCAACTCATGTCCTTTTCGGAAGTTTTCGAGGCTTCCACTTCGGGAATGCGTTGGGTCGCCCAATACCAGTCTTCAATAAAGACAAACTGGATACTCGCTACCGCGGGCCCGCGCACTTCTATATGCGTGTCGCGCCACGGCGACAAGCGCGGATTGCCGCCGAGATACTCCACGCCAACGTTATGTCCGCCGACAAACGCACATTCGCCGTCCACCACGACGATTTTTCTATGATTGCGGAAGTTGATCTGAAAACGATTGACGAATTTTCGCTTGGTGGCGAATGGATGCGTCCGCACGCCACCGGCACGCAGCGCGTTCACATAGCGATGCGGCAAATCGAAACTGCCAATGCTGTCGTAGAGAAAATAAACGCGCACGCCTTCTTGCGCCTTTTTGATAAGCAGGTCTTTCAGCTTCAGCCCGAGTTCGTCCGCTCGAACGATGAAAAACTGCACGATCACATAGGTCTTGGCGCTTCCGATGGCTTCGAAAATGGCATCGAAGGTGGTGGTGCCGTTGATCAGCACACGTACCGCATTGCCGCGCAGGAACGGCATGCCGCTCAAGCGCGTCAACGCACGGATGGTCGGATGTCCGAGGTATTCGGCCGGATCTCCCGGCGCGACGCCGCGAAGCCGGGCGGCTTCATCGGGGAAATTCCATTCCGTCGGATGCGCGCTCTTGCGCAGGATTTCATTCTCGAGCCGCCGCGCGTCTATGTACCCGGCGAACTTGCTGCGCCCAAGAAACAGATACGGGATCAGCGTGAAGTAGGGCATGGCGACGAGCGACACCGCCCACGCGACCGCGCCTTGCGACGTGCGGGTGTTGAGCACCGCGTGGCACGCCGCCGCCACGCCCAGCAAATGGGCGATGATGACAAACGTGCCAAGATGAAGCCAGTCCTGCCATTCGATGTGCATGTGCGCAGTCGGCCCGTAGTCGTGCGTTGCGCGTTCAGGCCGGCAAGTCTGCGGCCTGGATGAGGAACACGTTGTCGTCGCCGGCGCTGGTCGAGAGCCATACCATGTCGAGGCCGCCAAGGGTTGCTTCCACGTTCGCCCGTTCGTTGCCGATCTCGACCACGAGAACGCCGTCTTCGGTCAGCCACTTGCGCGCTTCGCCAACAATCCGCTTCACGATATCCATGCCGTCCGCGCCGCCGGCGAGCGCCAGTTCCGGCTCGTGGCGATATTCGGCCGGCAGCGACTGCATGGCGAGCGCGTTGACATACGGCGGGTTCGTGATGATGACTTCGTAGCGGCCGCCGGGCAGCGGCGCGAACAAATCGCCTTCATATAGCGCAATGCGTGAATCCAGGTCGTAGTCGTCCACGTTCCGGTGCGCGACTTCCAGCGCGGGCGCGGAGATATCGACGGCGTCGATGTCCGCGTTCTGGAACGCCTGCGCCGCGAGAATCGCGAGGCAGCCCGAGCCCGTGCAGAGTTCGAGCACGCGCGAGACTTCGTCCGGATCCTGCACATAGGGCTGCAAGCCGTCCTGCAACAATTCGCCGATGAACGAGCGTGGCACGATCACGCGCTCGTCCACATAGAAACGCTGCCCGTGCATCCACGCTTCGTTCGTAATGTACGCTGCGGGCACGCGGTCTTTTGCGCGCCGCTCGATGACTTTCATGATGGCGTCGATTTCGGTGTCGAGCAGACGTGCGTCGAGAAACGGGTCAAGCGTGTCGAGCGGCAGGTGCAACGTGTGCAAAACGAGATACGCGGCTTCATCGAATGCGTTCGACGATCCATGACCGAACGACAACTTTGCCTCGGTGAATCGCGAGACGGCAAAGCGCAGCAGATCGCGGACGGTGGTAAAGGGAAGCGCCATCGCAGGCTCCTTAAAGAATGAGTTTGTTCAGGCGAGCAGCGTTTCGAGCACGCGCCGGTACACGTTTTTCAACGGATCGATAAACGCGATTTCGACATGCTCATCGATCTTGTGGATGCTTGCGTTCGGCGGCCCGAATTCGACTACTTGCTCGCAAATCTGCGCGATGAAGCGGCCATCGGACGTGCCTCCAGTGGTCGAGAGTTCGGTGCGCACGCCGGTTTCGTCGAGAATGGCCTGTTCCACTGCGTTCGACAACGTGCCGCGCGACGTGAGGAACGGCAGGCCGCTGACATTCCAGGTGAGGTCGTACGTGAGCGAGTGTTTGTCGAGGATGGCATGGACGCGGCTTTGCAAGCTTTCCACTGTGCTCGCCGTGGAAAAGCGAAAATTGAACATCAGCTCGATGTGACCCGGGATCACGTTCGTTGCGCCCGTGCCGCTGTGCAAGTTGGAAACTTGCCACGTGGTCGGCGGAAAATACTCGTTGCCGTTGTCCCAATGCGTCTGGACGAGTTCGGCCAGCGCTGGCGCAAGCAGGTGGATCGGGTTGTTCGCGAGATGCGGATAGGCAATATGACCCTGCACGCCTTTCACGATCAGCTTGCCGGACATCGATCCCCGCCGGCCATTCTTGACCATGTCACCGAGCGTGGCGCTGGACGTTGGTTCTCCGACGATGCAGTAGTCCAGGCGTTCGCCGCGTGCCTTCAGCGCTTCGATCACCTTGACGGTGCCGTCCGTGGCGGGACCTTCCTCGTCGCTCGTGATCAGGAATGCGAGCGAGCCGCGATGCGCCGGATGGGCCGCGACGAATTCTTCGCTCGACACCACGAAAGCCGCTATGGATGTCTTCATGTCCGCGGCGCCGCGGCCATATAGCTTGCCTTCGCGATGCGTCGGCTCGAATGGCGGCGAAGTCCATTGTTCGAGCGGGCCGGTCGGCACCACGTCGGTGTGGCCCGCGAACGCGAGCAGCTTGCCGCCGGTGCCTTGCGTGCCGCGTTTTACGGCCCACAGGTTCGTCACGCCGCCCGACGCAATGGTTTCACACTCGAAGCCAATTGCCGACAAGCGCTCGATGAGCACGTTCTGGCAATGTTGATCGTCTGGCGTGACGGACGGCCGCGCGATAAGTTGTTCGGAAAGAAGAAGGGTGCCGGACATGGATTCGAGCCACTTTCAATAAAAAATGCCGGCGCGGCGGCCGGCAGGAATCAAACATTACACTCATGCAAAAAAGCGGCGATGCTGTGTTCAAGCTGAGACTTCAACCAAACAGCGTTTCGTACTTTTCCGCGTCGAAACCGAGCGACTTCACGCGGCCATTCACCACGAGCACGGGCCGCTTGATGATCGACGGCTTGTGGATCATCAACGCAATCGCGCCGGCGGTCGAGCCCGCTTCGTTCTTGTACGTATCCGACAAGCCACGCCAGGTCGTGCCGCGACGGTTGATCAGTTCGTCGAGCGTGACATCCTTCAGCCAGTCCTGCAACAACGCCGTCGATACCCCGGCCTTCTTGAAGTCGTGGAACTCGAACGGCACGTCATGCTCTTCCAGCCACACGCGCGCTTTTTTCACGGTGTCGCAATTCGGAATCCCATATACGACGATCTTTTTCGCGGCCATGGATCAATCGCCTCGCAGCAACTCGTTCAAGCCGACCTTGGCGCGCGTCTTCGCGTCCACCTTCTTCACGATTACCGCGCAGTACAGGCTGTGCGAACCGTCTTTGGAAGGCAGGTTGCCCGCGACGACTACAGACCCCGCCGGAATGCGTCCGTAGGTGACCGAGCCCGTTTCGCGGTCATAGATTTTCGTGCTCTGGCCGAGATACACGCCCATGGAGATAACCGAATTCTCTTCCACGATCACACCTTCAACCACTTCCGACCGCGCGCCGATGAAGCAGTTGTCTTCAATGATCACGGGATTTGCCTGGAGCGGTTCCAGCACGCCGCCAATGCCCACGCCGCCCGACAGATGCACGTTCTTGCCGATCTGCGCGCATGAGCCAACGGTGGCCCAGGTGTCGACCATCGTGCCTTCGTCCACATATGCGCCAATGTTCGTGTACGACGGCATCAGCACCACGTTCTTCGCGATGAACGAACCGCGGCGCGCAATAGCGGGCGGCACGACGCGAAAGCCACCTGCCGCGAAATCCTCGGCGGTGTAGCTGGCGAACTTCGACGGCACCTTGTCGTAGAACTGGCTGTAGCCGCCAGCGGGCATGGGCGCATTGTCTTCGAGCCGGAACGAGAGCAGCACGGCTTTCTTCAGCCATTGATTGACCACCCATTCGCCATTTTGCTTTTCGGCCACGCGCAGCGCGCCTTTATCGAGTTGCTCGATTGCGTGAGCGACGGCTTCGCGCACCTCGGCGCTCGCCGCTTTCGGCGACAGCTCGGCTCGGTTGTCCCAGGCGGTATCGATGATCTGCTGAAGTTGTTGCGACATGGTCGTGACTTGAAGTGAGTGCTGTGATTAAGGAGGAGTTACCGGGGCAGCGCGCGGCAGAATTCGACGATCCGCTGCGCGCCTTCGACACATTCGTCGAGCTCGGCGACGAGCGCTATGCGGATGAAACCGCTGCCGGGGTTCGTGCCGTGGGCATCGCGCGCCAGGAACGAGCCTGGCAAAACCGTCACATTATAGTCGGCGTAAAGGCGTGCGGCGAACTCGGTGTCCGAGAGGCCGGTGCGCAGTACGTTTGCCCAAAGGTAGAACGCGGCGTCAGGCAGACGCACATCCAGCACCTCGGCAAGCATGGGCGTCACCATGGTGAATTTCTTCACGTATAGCGCGCGGTTCTCGCGAACGTGGACTTCGTCCTTCCATGCCATCACGCTCGCCGCCTGGAACATTGGCGAAAGCGCCGCGCCGTGATACGTGCGGTAGAGCAGGAATTGTTTGAGAATGGATGCGTCGCCAGCGACAAAACCCGAGCGCATGCCGGGTACGTTTGATCGCTTCGACAAGCTCGACAGCATCACCAGCCGCTCGAAACCGCGCCCGAGCCTGTGCGCCGCTTCGAGACCGCCGAGCGGCGGCGTATCTTCGTTGAAATAGATCTCGGAATAACATTCGTCGGACGCGATCACGAAGCCGTGCCGGTCCGACAAGGCGAACAATTCGCGCCAGTCGTCGAGCGTGAGCACGGCGCCGGTCGGATTGCCGGGCGAGCAAACGAAGAGCAGTTGCGTGCGCGCCCAGATGGCGTCGGGCACGGTCGCGTAATCGCAGGCGAAATTGCGCGCCGGATCGCTGTTCACGAAGTACGGTTCGGCGCCAGCCAGCAACGCCGCGCCTTCGTAGATCTGATAGAACGGATTCGGGCACACCACAATGGGCGGCTCGGCGCCTCCGCGGCTGTCTACCACCGTTTGCGCCAGCGAAAACAAGGCCTCGCGCGAACCCGAGACCGGCAGGACCTCCGTGGCCGCATCCACGGCGGGAAGCGCGTAGCGCTGCTTTGTCCAATCCGCGATTGCCCGGCGCAGCGGTTCGCTTCCGGCCGTGGCGGGATATGAAGCGAGGCCGGCCATGGCGTTCACAACGGCGTCGCGGATCAGTGCAGGCGTTGCGTGTTTCGGCTCGCCGATACCGAAGCTGATTGGCGCGAAGTCCGCTCGCGGCGCGATGTCCTTGAACAGCGCGCGCAGCTTTTCAAACGGATACGGCTGAAGTTTCTGGAGTAGTGAATTCACGGCTTGGGTCGCGGCTGAAAAAGGGGCGGCAAAGGGGCGGCAAAGGGGACGGCAAGAGGACAACAAGGCTGCGATTATATCCCCGCGCGGTTTGCCGGCGGCCGCGGAACTTCAACGTGGGGGCCATTCGGCCAGTAAAAACACCGGTCAGGAAAGTCGTCCGGTTGCGAATAAAACACAGACAGAACCCGGATGTAAAACGCCAGCCGCAAGCGAAAAGAAATCATTCCGGGCGATGGTATGATTGTCACCGTTCGCTGGGCAGCGTGCTTGGGGTCGTTGGCAAGGTCGTCGAGCAGGCCCGCCGCGGTTCCACCCGGATCAACGGGCCCGATCCGCACCGCCCGAGCGTTTTCGACCGGCGTTTGATGCCTTCCGCTGCACGAACATGCGTGCATACGAGGTTCGCCGGCCCGTTTCCAGCATTCATTCCAATCAGCGATATCGCCGTGCGTCTGACCTCGATAAAACTCGCTGGCTTCAAGTCCTTCGTCGATCCCACCCATTTCCAGGTCCCAGGCCAGCTTGTCGGCGTGGTGGGCCCGAACGGCTGCGGAAAATCCAACATCATTGACGCCGTGCGCTGGGTGCTGGGCGAATCGCGCGCCTCGGAACTGCGCGGCGAGTCGATGCAGGACGTCATCTTCAACGGCTCCACGGCGCGCAAGCCGGGCAGCCGGGCCAGCGTTGAACTGATCTTCGATAACGCCGATGGCCGCGCCGCCGGCCAGTGGGGCACCTACGCCGAAATCGCCGTCAAGCGCGTCCTCACGCGCGACGGCACCTCGAGCTATTACATCAATAACCTGCCGGCCCGCCGCCGCGATATCCAGGACATTTTCCTGGGCACGGGTCTCGGGCCGCGTGCGTACGCGATCATCGGGCAGGGCATGATTGCGCGGATCATCGAGGCGAAGCCCGAAGAACTGCGTGTGTTCCTGGAAGAAGCCGCGGGTGTATCGAAGTACAAGGAACGCCGCCGCGAAACCGAAAACCGCCTGCACGACACGCGCGAAAACCTGACGCGCGTGGAAGATATCGTGCGCGAACTGAGCGCGAATCTCGAAAAGCTGGAAGCGCAGGCGGTCGTCGCGACGAAATATAAAACGCTGCAGGCCGAAGGCGAGGAAAAGCAGCGGCTCTTGTGGCTCTTGCGCAAGAACGAAGCCGGCAACGAGTCGGCGCGCCAGCAACGCGCCATCAGCGACGCACAGATCGAACTCGAAGCGCAAACCGCGAAGCTGCGCGAAGTCGAAGCGCAACTTGAAACGCTGCGCGTGGCGCACTACAGCGCCAGCGACGCCATGCAGGGCGCCCAAGGCGCGCTCTACGAAGCGAATTCCGAGGTCAGCAAGCTCGAGGCGGAAATCCGCTTCATTGTGGAATCGCGTAACCGCGTGCAGGCACAGATCGCCGCGCTGACCGCGCAACGCGAACAATGGCAGATGCAGGCGGAGAAAGCGCGCGGCGAGATTGACGAGGCCGAAGAAGCGCTGGCTGTCGGCGAGGAAAAGGCGGCGATTGCGCAGGAAACGGCCGCCGCGAAGCAGGACGAATTGCCCGCGCTCGAAGCGCGTTTTCGCGATGCCCAGAATGAGCTGAACGACGAGCGCGCCACGATCGCGCGCACGGAACAAGCCTTGAAACTGGAGGCCGCGCATCAGCGCAATGCTGACCAGCAACTGCAGCAACTGCAGCAGCGCCACGAACGCCTGAAAGGCGAAGCGGGCGGCCTGGATGCGCCCGACGAAGCCCAGCTCGAAGAGTTGCGCATGCAGATGGCCGAGCATGAGGAAATTCTCGCTGAAGCTCAGGCCCGTCTCGCCGACGCACAGGACACCGTTCCGCGTCTGGACGGCGAGCGCCGCGCCGCGCAAGAGAAGGTGCAGGCGGAAAGCGCGCATATTCACCAGCTCGAAGCGCGCCTCGCCGCGCTCAAGCAGTTGCAGGAAAATGTGCAAACAGAGGGCAAGATTCAGCCCTGGCTGGATAAGCACGAGCTAGGTTCGCTGCCGCGCCTGTGGAAGAAACTCCATGTGGAAGCGGGTTGGGAAACGGCGCTGGAATCGGTTCTGCGCGAGCGGATCGCGGCGCTGGAGGTATCGAATCTCGATTGGGTGAAGGCGTTTGCGACCGATGCGCCGCCAGCGAAGCTCGCGTTCTACGCGCCGCCCAATGCCGGCCGGCCGCATGAAGCGCCCGCGGGTTTGCGCCCGCTACTGGCGTTGATCCGTATCGACGATGCGGGTTTGCGTGCGGTGCTGACCGACTGGCTGGGCCAGATGTTTGTTGCTGATGACATCGCCCAGGCGCTTTCCTCGCGTGCTCAATTGCCCGATGGCGGCGCGTTCGTGGTGAAGGCCGGCCATGTGGTGACGCGGGTCGGCGTGCAGCTTTACGCGGCCGACTCCGAGCAGGCGGGCATGCTCGCGCGCCAGCACGAAATCGAGAACCTCACCAGGCAGGTCCGCGCGCAAGCACTGCTCGCCGACGAAGCCAAGGCCGCCGCCGTTCGCGCGGAAGCGGCGCATACACAGGCGTCGGGCGCGCTGGGCGAGGCGCGTTCTGCCGCCGAACGCGCGACCCAGCGCGTACACGCATTGCAGATGGACGTGCTGAAGCTCACGCAGGCGCACGACCGATACATGCAGCGCAGCACGCAGATCCGTGAGGAACTCGCGGAAATCACGGCTCAGATCGACGAACAACGCGCGTTGCGTGCTGAATCGGAGGCGAATTTCGAGCGTCACGATGGCGAGCTGGCCGAATTGCAGGCGCGTTTCGAAGATCATCAGCTCGCGTTCGAAGCGCTGGACGAAGCGTTGACCGATTGCCGGCAGGAAGCCCGCGATCTGGAGCGCGCGGCCACCGACGCCACCTTTGCCGCACGAGGACTCGCGGCGAAGATCGAGGAATATCGTCGCAATATCGAAACGGCGAAAGAGCAGAGCGAACGTGTGGCAGGCGCGCTCGAAGACGCGCGCGCCGAGCTCGAAACCATCAACGAACAGACGGCGCATACCGGCTTGCAGGACGCGCTCGAACTGCGCGCGGCCAAGGAAGAGGCGCTGCAGTCGGCGCGTATCGAACTGGACGATCTCACCGCGCGCCTGCGTCAGGCCGACGAGTTGCGGCTGATCGCCGAGCGTTCGCTGCAGCCGCTGCGTGACAAGATCGGCGAATTGCAATTGAAGGAGCAGGCCGCGCGCATCAGCGGCGAGCAGTTCGTCGAACAACTGGCGGCGGCGGGCGTGGACGAAGCCGAGTTGCAAGCCAAGCTCACGCCGGACATGAAGCCTTCGTACCTGCAAGGCGAAGTCACCCGGCTGAACAACGCGATCACGGCGCTTGGCGCCGTCAACATGGCGGCGCTCGACGAACTCGCGGCAGCCACCGAACGCAAGTCGTTCCTCGATTCGCAGTCGGCGGATCTGAACGACGCCATCGGCACGTTGGAAGACGCGATCCACAAGATCGACCAGGAAACGCGCTCGTTACTGCAAGGCACGTTCGACGAAGTGAACCGTCATTTTGGCGAGCTGTTCCCGCGTTTGTTCGGCGGCGGTCAGGCGAAACTCGTCATGACCGGCGACGAAATTCTCGATGCGGGCGTGCAGGTTCTCGCGCAGCCGCCGGGCAAGAAGAACTCGACTATTCACCTGCTTTCGGGCGGTGAAAAAGCGCTGACGGCGACTGCGCTCGTGTTCGCCATGTTCCAGTTGAATCCGGCGCCGTTCTGTCTGCTGGACGAAGTCGATGCACCACTCGACGACGCCAACACGGAACGTTTTGCGAACCTTGTACGGGCAATGTCGGAGAAGACGCAATTTCTCTTCATCTCGCACAACAAGATCGCGATGGAGATGGCGCAGCAACTGATCGGCGTGACAATGCAGGAACAGGGGGTATCGCGCATTGTTGCTGTGGATATGGAATCCGCGGCGGGTTTCGCCCAGAATGCTTGAATGTTTCGCCGGATCAACGCAATTCCGGCGATAAAAACAGTGTAAAGAACCGGTCCGGGAGGCCGGTTCTGGCGCGCCAGGCGCGGAGTGACGCATGAGGATTTCGCATTCGAAATGTCATGCAACGCAGATCGCGCGGCGTAACTTAAAACAAGCGCTCGGCACCGATTCGGCAACCATAAACGATCGCGAGCGAGCGCAAAACAGAAAGTATGACGGAGCGTGCATGGACGAGTTGACACTCGGGTTGATTGGAGCAGGAGCCGTGGTGGTGGGCGGCGTGGTGGTCTATAACGCGTGGCAGGGCGCAAAAGTGCGCCGCAGGATGCCCCGTCCCATGCCCGACGAAGCGGCGGAATCGCTCGCCCGTCAGGACGCGGAGGACGAGCAGCCGTTTATTGAACCAACGCGTCCGGTCAGACGCGAACCCGCGCTGGGCGAGGGCGACAAGTCCGACGCTTCGGACTCGCGCGTGGAACCGAGCTTTGGCGGCGCGCCCATGTCCACGGTGGCGCCGGCGGACACCGCGGTGGATATCCAGGCGGAATCGACTTCGGTAAATGGGGATTTCGATGAACCGGATTCCCCTCCCATCATTGCCGATGACGACGAACCGGTGCTGCCGGCCGCGACCACGATTTCATCGGCGCCGCCGGCAATCGTGGATCGGCGGATCGACTGCGTGGTGCCGATCCGCCTGGTTGCGCCCATACCCGGCGACAAGCTGATTCCGAGCGCGCAGAAGTTGCGGCGGGCGGGCGCGAAGCCGGTGCACATAGAAGGCAAGCCGGAAGGCGGCACGACCTGGGAATTGCTCAAGAACGGTGCGCGTTACGAAGAACTGCGCGCGGCGGCCCAGCTTGCGAATCGAGGCGGCCCGCTGAACGAACTGGAGTTCTCGGAGTTCGTGACGGGCGTGCAGCGTTTCGCCGATGGTATCGACGGTTCTCCCGAGTTTCCGGACATGCTGGAAACGGTCGGCATGGCGCGCGAACTCGACGCGTTCGCGGCCCAGTGCGACGCCCAGTTATCCATCAACATTCTCTCCGACGGCGCGCCGTGGTCGGCCAACTACGTGCAGGCGGTGGCGTCGCAAGACGGCTTGCTGCTCTCGCGCGACGGCACGCGCTTCGTCAAGCTGGACGCGCGGCAGAACCCGGTCTTCATGTTGCTTTTCGGCGATACCAACTTTCTGCGCGACGACCTGACCTACAAGGGCGGCCAGATGATCACGCTGGTGCTGGACGTGCCGGTGGCCGACGAAGACATCCTGCCGTTTCGCCTGATGTGCGATTACGCAAAATCGCTGTCCGAGCGCATCGGCGCCCGGGTCGTGGACGACCAGCGCCGGCCGTTGCCGGAAAGCTCGCTGCTCGCCATCGAAAAACAGTTGATGACGCTCTACGCGAAGCTGGAGCAAGCTGGCATTCCGGCCGGATCGCCCGCCACGCGGCGCTTGTTCAGTCAATAGATAGGATCGTACGGCAGCCGTGCGGAATCAGTGAACGAATTCGCAGGCATCGGCCGTTTGGCCGATGCCACGTTCCGCCGTTCTCTGAGACAATCGACAGGTCAGTTTCTCTTAACTCTTTAGCCTGTCCTGCCGCATGTCCGCCAAACCTAAAGCCGCTGCCAAAGCAGAGAAAGCAGCGCCCGCTGTTTCCACTGCGCCGATTCCGGGCGCTGATCGGCCCGCCGAGCGCGCCGAATGGTTGCGCGCGGAACTCGAGCGCGCGAACTACGCGTATTACGTGCTCGACCAGCCTGACCTGCCCGACGCCGAATACGACATTCTGTTCAAGGAACTGCAGCAGATCGAAGCGGCCGAGCCCGAACTGATCACGCCGGATTCACCTACCCAGCGCGTTGGCGGACAGGTTTCAACGGGTTTTCAGCCGGTCACGCACGACGTGCCCATGCTGTCGTTGAATAACGGTTTCGCTGACGAAAACGTTGTTGCATTCGATAAACGCGTCGCTGACACGCTTGGCCACGCGCCAGTTGAATACGCTTGTGAGTTGAAATTCGACGGACTTGCAATCTCGCTACGCTACGACGACGGCGTATTTGTGCAGGCAGCCACCCGCGGCGACGGCGCGACGGGCGAAGAGGTGACGGAAAACGTCCGTACCATCCATTCGATCCCGCTCAAGCTCAAAGGCAAGAACATCCCGAAGCGGCTCGACGTGCGCGGCGAAGTGCTGATGTTCAAGCGCGATTTCGAGCGGTTGAACGCCCGCCAGCGCAAGGCGGAACAACGCGAATTTGCGAATCCACGAAACGCGGCTGCGGGAGGTCTGCGCCAGCTCGATCCCAAGATGACCGCGCAGCGGAAGCTATCCTTCTTTGCTTATGGCATCGGCGTTCTGGAGGGCGCGGAGATGCCTTCGTCGCACTCGGCGCTGCTCGACTGGTACAAGGAGATGGGCCTGCCGGTCAACGCGGAACGCGGTGTGGTGCAGGGCGCGGAAGGGCTGCTGGAATTTTTTCACAATACCGGCGAGAAGCGCGACGGTTTGCCGTATGACATTGACGGCGTGGTTTATAAAGTCAATCAGCGTGAGGAACAGGACAAGCTCGGCTTCGTCTCGCGGGCTCCGCGCTTCGCGCTCGCGCACAAGTTTCCGGCGCAAGAAGCGTTGACGCAGTTGCTTTCCATCGACGTGCAAGTCGGACGTACCGGCGCGATCACGCCGGTCGCGCGCCTTACGCCGGTGTTCGTCGGCGGCGCGACGGTGACGAATGCGACCTTGCACAACGAAGACGAAGTGCGGCGCAAGGACATCCGGATTGGCGACACCGTGATCGTGCGGCGCGCCGGCGACGTAATTCCTGAAGTGGTCGGCGCGATCCTCGACCGGCGTCCTGATGACGCGCGCGAATTCGTGATGCCGACCGAATGCCCGGTGTGCGGGTCGAAGATCGAGCGGCTGCCGGACGAAGCTATCGCGCGCTGTACGGGTGGGCTGATTTGCCCGGCTCAACGCAAGCAGGCGTTGTGGCATTTCGCGCAGCGGCGCGCGCTGGATATCGACGGGCTGGGTGAGAAGATCATCGACCAGTTGGTCGAACAGAACATTGTGCGCACGCCGGCGGATCTGTTCAATCTGGGCGTCGCGAAACTCGCGGCGCTAGACCGTTTCGCCGATAAATCCGCTCAGAATCTCTACGATTCCATCGAAAAGGCGAAGCACACGACCTTGCCGCGTTTTCTCTATGCGCTGGGCATCCGGCACGTGGGCGAATCCACGGCGAAGGATCTGGCCAAGCATTTTGGCTCGCTCGACCCGATCATGACTGCAAGCGTCGAGGAATTGCTGGAAGTGAACGACGTGGGCCCGGTCGTCGCCGAATCGCTGCATAACTTTTTCAGCGAAGAGCACAACCAGATGGTGATCGAGCAGTTGCGTGGCTCCGGCAAGGTGACGTGGCCCGAAGGCCCGCCCGCGCCCAAGGCGCCGCAGGGCGTGCTGGCCGGCAAGACAATCGTGCTGACTGGCACGTTGCCCACGCTCTCGCGCGAAGACGCCAAGGAAATGCTCGAGGCGGCGGGTGCGAAGGTGGCAGGGTCGGTATCGAAGAAAACGGATTACGTGGTGGCTGGAGCGGAGGCGGGCAGCAAGCTCGTCAAGGCCGAGGAACTCGGTGTCCCAGTGCTCGACGAAGACGGTATGCGCAAGCTTTTGGAGGGAGAAACCCCATGATTCGCGAAATCCTCAAGATGGGCGATCCGCGTTTGTTGCGTATCGCAGAGCCTGTCGATCATTTCGATACCCCCGAACTGCACGCCCTGGTGGAGGACATGTTCGACACCATGCGCCATGCAAACGGCGCGGGACTCGCGGCGCCGCAGATTGGCGTCGACTTGCAGGTCGTGATCTTCGGCTTCGCTCACAACGAGCGTTATCCCGATGCGCAACCCGTGCCGGAAACGGTGCTGATCAATCCAATCATCACGCCCGTGTCGCATGACATGGAAGAGGGCTGGGAGGGCTGTTTGTCGGTGCCGGGATTGCGCGGGGCCGTGCAGCGGTATTCCATGATCCGCTATCAGGGCTTCGATCAATATGGCTCGCCGATCGAACGGCTCGCTGAAGGTTTTCATGCGCGGGTCGTCCAGCATGAGTGCGATCATTTGATCGGCAAGCTCTATCCCATGCGGGTCACGGACTTTTCGAAATTCGGATTCACCGAGATCCTGTTCCCTGGACTGGATCCGAATACCGACGACTGAGGACGCGGCGCGTCAGAGGGACCGATGCGGTTTTATCGGTTTACGCGCTGCATCAACGCTTCAATTACGAACGAGCCGCCGCAACTGGCGGCTTTGTCGTATTGGCTGCTTGATATGCTTCAGGCGAAACTCTTGCTGCCCGAAGCAGCCTCCGGCTGGCGAAAAAGCTTGATGTGTTCAGGATTCGCCGATGCCTGCAAACGTCCATCCGGCAAACGTGCAATGACTACTTCACCAATGCCAGGACTCATCACCACGACTTCGTCGCGCAAGGCGAGCAGTGCGTCGAGGCGGCGTCGGCCGCTGACGATTTCGAGGCCGGTTTTTGTTTCGCGAACAATGATCTCAACGGACATGGCAATTCTCCAGTAGCTTTCGCAAAGCACACGCGGCTGAAAACGGTAAATTGCACGCGTACCTGCCTATCGGTCATGAGTCATATTTTCTTTAACCAAAAATCGGTCAAAAAAAATCGATGTGCTCGGCAGGTGCCGTTCACATCGATTTGTGCCAATTCCGTCGTTTTTCCGCGACGCCCTTATCAGATCGCTGGCGCCGCGTGTTTCGTAGATTCGCCTAAAACGCCTCGTCTGCGCCGAGGTAACGCCATTGTCCCGGCGGTAGTGCACCCAGCGTCACGCGTCCCATCCGGATCCGTTTCAAGCCGACCACTTCCAGGCCAACCAGCTCGCACATCCGCCGAATCTGGCGTTTTTTGCCTTCCCGCAACACAAAGCGCAGTTGTTCACCGTTTTGCCAGCTTACTTGTGCGGTCTTGAGCGGAACATCGTCGAGCGCCAGTCCGTGGCGCAGCAGGGCCAGACTTACAGGCGGGAAATGCGATTCAATATCGAGTTCGTGCTCGCCGAATTTCACCCGCACGAGATATTCTTTATCGACTTCCGAATGGCCCCCAATAAGCTGCTTCGCCACACGGCCATCCTGTGTCAGCACGAGAAGACCCGTGGAATCGATATCCAGACGTCCCGCGGGTGCGAGCGTGCGCAGATGCGAAGGCGAGAAGCGGATGCCGGACTGGTCATCGGCCCAATGGTTCGACGGGTTGACCAGCGTGACTGCCGGTTGATATCCGTCTTCCGCCTGACCCGAAACATAGCCGACCGGCTTATGGATCAGGATGGTCACCTGCTGCATTTGCGCGGCGTGCGCGGCTTGAGCGATCTCGATGTTTTGATCCGGACGGATCTTGGTGCCGAGCGTATCAATGACTTCGCCGTCCACCAGCACCCAGCCTTTTTCGATCCATTCGTCGGCTTCGCGACGTGAACAAAGGCCAAGTTCCGACATCACCTTCGACAATCGCACGAGCCCGTCTTCACCTTCGCGTGCGATGCGTGCCGGAGAGGGTGGTGCGTCGGCGTTGCGCGGTTTCGAGGGTTTTGCTGCCGGCTTGCGTACTGGCTTGCGCTCGTCGCCAAAGCGTTCCGGCGATGCCGCGCGTTTTGCAAACGGCCGATCGCCTGCGGGACGCTGGCGGTCGAAGGAGGCCGGACGCGGGCTGCCGTCGTGCGCGTGGTTGCGCTCGCGGCGTGGTGCGCCATTGTCGTTGAATGAGGGTCGCGGCGCGCGATCGCTGCCGGGGCCGCGAGAATCTTCGCGGGGCTTGAACGGGCGTCGCTCGCCATCGCCAGCCGGACGATCGCTGCGTGGAGCGCTTCGATCGCCGAAAGATGGACGCGGTCCGCGATCGGTGGCCGGGCTGCGCGGCGCGGCGCGGTCGTTGAATGCCGGGCGGGGCGTGCGGTCACTGTTCGCACCACGCGGTGCGTCGTCGCGAGGGCTGAACGGACGGCGCTCGCTGTTGCCCGAAGGACGGTCGCCACGCGGCGCGCCACGATCGCCAAACGAAGGACGCGGCCCACGATCACCGCCCGCACCGCGCGGCGCATCGCCACGAGGTGTGAACGGCCGGCGTTCGCTGTTGCCCGAAGGACGGTCGCCACGCGGCGCGCCACGATCGCCAAACGAAGGACGCGGCCCGCGATCGCCGCCCGCACCACGCGGCGCATCGCCACGCGGCGTAAACGGTCGACGCTCGCCATCTCCCGAAGGACGATCACCACGCGGAGCGCCGCGATCACCAAACGAAGGACGCGGCCCGCGATCACCGCCCGCACCGCGCGGCGCATCGCCACGCGGCGTGAACGGACGGCGCTCGCCATCTCCCGAAGGACGATCACCACGCGGAGCGCCACGTTCACCAAACGCAGGACGCGGTCCACGATCCCCGCCGGCACCACGCAATGTAGAAGGCCGATCCATCTTATCAACCCTCACAGGCCGGTCTCCGCCCGGCGCTTCCGCACGAGGCGGTTTTTTCCGTCCAACGGCACTGCCGGTACGAACGGGGGAACGCGCCGGCGAAGCCGGTCGCGGATGTTTCGCTGTCAGTTTGACGCGCATAGATTCTCAGGCTGCGATCGCGCGCAGCAGCTCGGTTTCGACCTGGATTTGCGTCCGGTTGTCGGATAGGGTTTTGCCGTCGAGCAGGAACACGTCTTCCACGCGTTCGCCAAGCGTGTTGATCCGCGCCGCATGGACGCCGATCCGGTGCTGGGCGAGAACCCGCGCGATCGAATAAAGGAGGCCCTGCCGGTCGTTGGCCGACACGGACAGGATGTAATACTGACCACGTTCGTCGGGACGCAAATCCACGCGCGGCGTGATCGGGAAAGTGCGCACCAGCCGCGAAACCCGTCCCTTCGACGGCTCCGGCAAGATGCCCTCGGCGGTCAGCAACGTGCTCAGTTGCTGTTCGACGAGGTTTGCAATGTCGCGATAATGCCCGTCATGATCCGGATGCGCGACCAGAAAATTGTCGAGCGCGTAGCCATGACGGGTCGTCGTGATGCGTGCATCGAGGACTGAAAGACCGTTTTTATCGAAATAAGCGCAAATGCCGGCGAACAGATCCGGCCGGTCTTTTACGTACACGAGCACCTGGAGCGCTGCGCCAATGGGCGACGGCCGCGCCCGCACGATCGGCTTTTCGCTTTCCACATGCTTGTAGAGCACGCGGGTTTGCCAGGCAATATCGGCGGCGTCGTGGCGCAGGAAATAGCCGACATCCAGCTTGTCCCACAGTGCCTTTTCAGCGTTTTCCGGCACGGTCTCAAGGCGCAGCAAGGCAAGCGCGTCTTCTTGACGCGACTTGAGTTCCGAGTGCGCATGCATTTCCGCGCCGCCGAGCACGGCACGCGTGGCGCGATACAGATCCTCGAGCAGCTTGCCTTTCCACGCGTTCCAGACTTTGGGACTGGTGCCGCGGATATCGGCGACCGTCAGCAAATACAATGCTGTCAGCCTGCGCTCGGTCTTGACCAGCGCGGCAAATTGCTTGATGACTTCAGGATCGCTCGTGTCCTGTTTTTGCGCGACCTGGCTCATGGTCAGGTGCTGCTCGACAAGCCATACGACCAGATCGCCGTCGTCGGCATTCATGTTGTGATCGCGGCAAAAACGCCGGGCGTCGGCCATGCCGAGCGTGGAGTGGTCGCCGCCGCGCCCCTTCGCAATGTCGTGGAAAAGCGCCGCAACGTACAGCACCCAGGAGCGCTCGAAATTGCCCATCAACTGGGTGCAGAACGGATACTCGTGCGCGTGCTCGGCCATCGCAAAGCGCCGGATATTGCGCAGTACCATCAGGATGTGCTGATCGACGGTATAGACGTGATACAGGTCATGCTGCATCTGCCCGACAATGCGCCGGAAATTCAGCAGATACCGCCCGAGCACGCTTGTCTGGTTCATCAGCCGAAGCGCGTGGGTAATGCCTTCTGGCGCTTGCAGGATCGCCATGAACAGCCGCCGGTTCTCGGGGTCGCGCCGCCAGTCGCGGTCCATCAGGTCGCGCGCGTTGTAGATTGCCCGCAGCGTTCTTGCCGATAACCCCTTCACCCCGCGCGTTTGTTCGTACAGCAGGAACGCTTCCAGAATCGCGTTCGGCTGGCGTTCGAAGACGTCGTCGCTGGCAATTTCGAGCATTCCCTGCTTTTCGACAAAGCGCTCGTTCAGCACGCGCGTAACGCCGCTAGTCGATGGAAACAGTTGCGCTTCCACGTTCTGGATCAGGATGGTGGCGAGCTGCGTCACCGCTTTCGCGGCCCAGTAATAACGGCGCATCAGTTGCTCGCTCGCGCGCTTCGACGACGTCGCCTTGTACCCAAGACTTTCCGCGAGCGCGGTCTGCAGGTCGAATACAAGGATGTCCTGCCGCCGCCGTGCAATCACGTGCAGGCGCGCGCGCAGCGTCTTGAGAAAGCCCTCGTTCCGGCGCAGCTCGCTCGCTTCCCGTTCGGTGATGAGTCCGCGTGAATCCAGTTCGCGCCAGCTGCTGCCAAAGCCCGCCGCATGCGAAATCCACAGGATCAGTTGCAGGTCGCGCAAGCCGCCCGGGCTTTCCTTGATGTTTGGCTCCAGGCTGTACGGCGTGTCCTGATATTTCGCGTGACGCTGGCGCATTTCCAGTACCTTGGCCTGAAAAAATGCACGTGGATCAAGCGTTTCCTGATAGCGCGCCTCGAACGCACCAACCAGTTTCTCGTTGCCCACGATCCGGCGCGCTTCGAGCAGCGACGTCCGGATGGTGATGTCGTTGTTCGCTTCATCAATGCATTGCGACACCGAGCGCACGCTGCTGCCAAGCTCGAGTCCGAGATCCCACGCCATGCCGATCAGCTTTTCGATGCGCTCGCCCAGCGTTTCCACCTGATCCGGCGTTTCGTGATCGGGCAGCAAGACGAGAATGTCGATGTCGGAATATGGCGCGAGCTCGCCGCGCCCGTAGCCGCCGACCGCCAGCAACGCTGCCGATGCCGGCATCCTGCACGCGTCCCACGCGCCCTTGAGGGCGTCGTCGGTGGCGCGCGCGAGGGCGTGCATGAGGCCATCGACATTGGTCGCGCTCTTGAAACGCTCGAGCAGCGCGGCTTTCGCCGTCCTGTAAGAGGCTTTCAGCGAGTCGGCGATAGGCGGGGCGTCGGCAGGTACGCTCATGGGCAGGCGGATGGTGAGGTCAGTGGTAAACCGTTGTATTCGACGAACCGCGGGGTTCGCCGTCTTTCATTGCACCGGGTCACGCTGGACGATCCCGCGGGCCCGGCGACGCGCGATGTCGAAAATGCCCCGGAGACGAGAGCCCTCGCGGTTTATGGCCGGTTGGACTGAACTCAGGCTGTTGCCGCGATCAGTTCGGACGGCGCCTGCGTTCCCGCGGAAACTGTCAGCACTTCATACCCTGTTGGCGTGACGAGCACCGTGTGCTCCCACTGCGCCGACAGGCTGCGGTCGCGCGTCTTGACAGTCCATTGATCCGGCATGGTGCGAATATCGCGTCGACCGGCGTTGATCATGGGTTCGACGGTAAAAATCATTCCCGCCTGCAACTCGACGCCCGTGCCCGGTCGGCCGTAATGCAGCACTTGCGGGTCTTCGTGGAACACCTTGCCCACGCCGTGACCGCAATATTCGCGAACCACGCTGTAACCCTGTGCTTCGGCGTGTTTCTGGATGGCGTGCCCGATATCGCCCAGATGCGCACCTGGCTTGATCTGATCGATGCCAAGCCACATGCAGTCGAACGTGGTCTGTACCAGGCGCTTCGCCAAAATTGAACCTTCGCCGACCAGGAACATGCGGCTTGTATCGCCGAAATAACCGTCCTTGATCACGGTGATATCGATATTCAGCGCGTCGCCGTTCTTCAGCGCCTTGTCGCCCGGAATGCCGTGGCAGATGACGTCATTGACCGAGATGCACGTGGCCTTGGGGTAGGGCGGGTAGCCCGGGGGCTGGTAGTTCAGCGGAGCCGGCACGGTGCCCTGTTCCTTCACCATGTATTCGTGGCAAAGGCGGTCCAGTTCGCCCGTGGTGACGCCCGCGACAATATGAGGCGTGATGAAATCGAGCACTTCGCTCGCGAGCCGGCAGGCGATGCGCATTTGCGCAATATCGTGATCGTTTTTCAGCGTGATGGACATAACAGGTATCAAAACTGCGTGTAAGCGGCTGTTTTGCGCTGAACGCGCGTAGCCAATCGCGCATTATCGCACCTTAGGCGGGGCGCCGCAGGGAAAAACCGCCGCTCGTACCGCCAAAAGTACCGCCCGGCTTGGGTCCAGCGGTGTTTTTATCGCCAAAAAACTGGCTTTAACCGACTCCTTCCGGGTGAGTCGGGCAACTTGAAACGCGACATTGGTGCGTGATATACTCGCTGGCTAAGTCTGCATCTACTTTGCAATCGTCTTTTCAATCCGGCTTTTCTGAAAACCACGCGTTTTCTGAAAAGCTGATGCGCAAAGGCCGTCAAAAAGGGATCGGACTTGAATCGCAAGCCGGCGCACCCAGGGTGTCCGGCGCCTCGTGGCGGGGAAACCCGGTCAAGAAACACGAGGCGCCCGATGCGGCAGCCGGCTTAAGACCCAACCCTCGCGGAGAACTCTCATGGCAGTAACAATGCGTCAAATGCTGGAAGCCGGTGTCCACTTCGGTCACCAAACGCGCTTCTGGAACCCGAAAATGGCTCCGTTCATTTTCGGTCATCGCAACAAGATTC
The DNA here is from genome assembly GCF_001544455.2 of Caballeronia sordidicola. Classification (GTDB taxonomy): domain Bacteria; phylum Pseudomonadota; class Gammaproteobacteria; order Burkholderiales; family Burkholderiaceae; genus Caballeronia; species Caballeronia sordidicola. The sequence continues at coordinate 263,287 of NZ_FCOC02000001.1, read as the reverse complement.
ACATTATCAACCTCGAAAAAACGCTGCCGATGTACAACGACGCGCTGAAGTACGTGCGTCAACTGGCAGCGAATCGCGGCACGATCTTGTTCGTGGGCACGAAGCGTCAGTCGCGCGACACGGTGGCAGAAGAGGCGCAACGCGCCGGCATGCCTTTCGTGAACGCACGCTGGCTCGGCGGCATGCTGACCAACTTCAAGACGCTGAAAGTATCGATCAAGCGCCTGAAGGACATGGAAGCAGCGCTGGAAGCCGGTGAAACGGAACGCATGAGCAAGAAGGAAGCGCTCCTGTTCGAACGCGAAATGGCCAAGCTGGTGAAGTCGATTGGCGGCGTGAAGGACATGGGCGGCATTCCGGACGCGATTTTCGTGGTCGACGTGGGTTACCACAAGATTGCAGTGACCGAAGCCAAGAAGCTTGGTATTCCGGTTATCGCCGTGGTCGACACGAACCACTCGCCGGAAGGCATCGACTACGTGATCCCGGGTAACGACGACGCCAGCAAGGCTGTCGCGCTGTACACACAAGGCGTGGCCGACGCAATCCTGGAAGGCCGTTCGAACGCGGTGAACGAGGTGGTGCAGGCCGTTCGCAGCGGTGAAGGCGACGAGTTCGTTGAAGTCAACGCAGAAGCGTAATTCACGGCAGTTGACGCCGATGTGATGTGTCCGGCAAGAAAGGGGGCTTTGCGAAAGGCCCCCTTTTTTTAGCCAGCCGAAGTCGCTGCAGCAAAAGTGGTCGGCGACGCATTGCGCGGCGCAACATGCGGGTCATCGAATAGTGTTGAAGTAGTGGCAGTACCCCATTCTGGCCGCGGGTGTTTTTCGCCGGCGGCGCGTGTCAATAGTGCGATTTACGTGCCCCAGGCACGGCACAGACTCAAGGAGCAAATGATGGCGGCAATTACCGCAAGCATGGTGGCAGAACTGCGCGCAAAGACCGACGCGCCCATGATGGAATGCAAGAAAGCGCTGACGGAAGCCGACGGCGACATGGATCGCGCCGAAGAACTGCTGCGTGTGAAGCTTGGCAACAAGGCGAGCAAGGCGGCATCGCGCGTGACGGCTGAAGGCATTATCGCGGCGCATATCGCCAATGGCGTGGGCGTTCTGGTCGAACTGAACTGCGAAACCGACTTCGTTGCCAAGAACGACGACTTCCTCGCATTCGGCAAGACGGTTGCCGAACTGATCGCGAAGAACCATCCGGCTGACGTGGCTGCCTTGTCGGCGCTGCCGCTGGAAAGCTCGACGGTCGACGCCGTGCGTCTCGCGCTGATCGGCAAGATTGGTGAAAACGTCTCGGTGCGCCGGTTCGTGCGTTTCGAATCGGCCAACAAGCTGGCTTCGTACCTGCACGGCACGCGTATTGGCGTGCTGGTTGAGTTCACGGGCGCGGACGAGCAGGTCGGCAAGGACGTCGCCATGCACGTCGCAGCAATGAAGCCGGTTTCGCTGTCCTCGAATGACGTTCCGGCCGAGTTGATCGCCAAGGAACGCAGCATCGCCGAGCAAAAGGCTGCCGAATCGGGTAAGCCGGCTGAAATCGTCGCGAAAATGGTCGACGGCAGCGTGCAGAAGTACCTGAAGGAAGTGTCGCTCTTGAACCAGACGTTCGTTAAGAACGACAAGCAGACGATCGAGCAGATGCTGAAGGCAGCGGGCGCGTCGGTGCAGAAGTTCGCGCTGTTCGTGGTCGGCGAAGGCATTGAAAAGCGTACGGACGACTTTGCGGCTGAAGTGGCTGCGCAAGTGGCCGCCGCCAAGCAAGGTTAAGGAAGCAGGTTTCAGGCTTCAAGTTTCAAGCAGCGGCGAATGTTCGTAATCGAAGGTCAGCCGGTCCTTTCAATCGGGCCGCTCGACCATTGAATAGTTCGCCGCCGTGTTGTCATCGCGTCAAAAACGCAGCAAAAAGCAGTCGGATGCGGGTCTGGCGTTCCCATCGAGGACCGTTCGTTCCGCACCCTCATAGCGGCCAGAACCGCGCCGGATGGGCAAGCCGGGGTCACCCCGTCATGCCGCCGCGGCTTGCCCAATATGGGATGCTTGCCGTAAATATCGTTTCACCCCTACAGTTCTACGTTGTTGCACTCCCTCTCGGCGCGAAACGGAAATCTCATATGCCCACAGCCTACAAACGCGTACTCCTCAAACTCTCCGGCGAAGCACTAATGGGCGACGATGCCTTCGGCATCAATCGCGCGACAATCGAAAGGATGGTGGCAGACGTTGCGGAAGTGGTGCGCATGGGCACGCAACTCGCTGTCGTGATCGGCGGCGGTAATATCTTCCGTGGCGTTGCGGGCGGCGCGGCCGGCATGGACCGGGCAACGGCCGACTACATGGGCATGCTCGCCACCATGATGAATGCGCTGGCGCTTCAGGACGCCATGCGTCACGCCGGTATCGAAGCGCGTGTGCAGTCGGCGCTGCGCATGGACCAGGTGGTCGAGCCGTATATCCGGCCGCGCGCCATTCGTCAGCTTGAAGAAGGCAAGGTCGTGATTTTCGCGGCCGGCACGGGCAATCCGTTTTTCACGACCGATACCGCCGCCGCCTTGCGCGGTGCGGAAGTCGGCGCGGAGGTCGTGCTCAAGGCAACCAAGGTGGACGGTGTATATTCCGCCGATCCCAAGAAAGACACGAGCGCCACGCGCTACAGCACGATCAGCTTCGACGAGGCGATCGGCAAGAACCTGCAGGTCATGGACGCGACGGCTTTTGCGCTGTGCCGCGACCAGAAACTGCCTATTCGCGTGTTCTCGATCAATAAACCGGGGGCGCTCAAGCGCATCATCCAGGGCGACGACGAAGGTACGCTCGTCCACGTGTAAACTCTCGCGGTAAGCAAGGCAAGCAGGCTTGAGGCGTGCGCGGGTTCTACGGGACCGGCGCCTCTCATGCCTGCACCGCGTGTAACAAGGCAAGTACGGAGGCTGAAATGAGTGTGGCTGACATTAGGAAAAGCGTCGATCAGAAGATGCAGAAGTCGATCGAAGCGTTCAAGAACGATCTCGCCAAGATTCGCACGGGTCGCGCCCATACGGGCTTGCTCGACCATATCCAGGTGGATTATTACGGCTCGAGCGTACCTATCTCGCAAGTCGCGAACATGACGCTGATCGACGCGCGCACGATCGGCGTGCAGGCATGGGAAAAGAAGATGGTGCCGGTGGTCGAAAAGGCCATTCGCGACTCGGATCTCGGCCTGAACCCGTCGAACCAGGGCGATCAGATCCGCGTGCCAATGCCCGCGCTGACCGAAGAGCGCCGTCGCGAACTGACCAAAGTGGTAAAGAGTGAAGGCGAAAACGCCAAGATCGCGATTCGCAATCTGCGCCGCGACGCGAACGAGCAACTCAAGAAGCTCGTGAAAGACAAGGAAATCTCCGAGGACGACGAGCGTCGCGCAAGCGATGACGTCCAGAAACTCACTGACAAAAACGTCGCGGAAATCGACAAGCTCGTAGTGTCGAAAGAAGCCGAAATCATGACGGTTTGAGGCCGATAACGGTCTCTTGCGTCGTGCCGGCGCGTCACTCTGTCGATACTAAGATTCAGCGGCCATGACCTATACCAGCTCTACCGTTCGCGTGCCCGATGTCGCGGCTGTCCCGCGCCATATCGCGATCATCATGGACGGCAATGGCCGTTGGGCAACGCAGCGGCGCTTGCCGCGCGTAGCCGGCCACACGCGCGGCGTCGATGCCGTGCGGGCAACGGTCGAAAGTTGCGCGCGCCAGGGCGTCCAGTTCGTGACGCTGTTCGCTTTCAGTTCGGAAAACTGGCGGCGTCCGACCGACGAAGTCTCGTTCCTCATGCGCCTGTTCGTCACGGCGCTGGAACGGGAAGTCGGCAAACTGCACGCAAACGGCATCCGTCTGCGCGTGGTGGGCGACACCTCCATGTTCGACGACCGCATTCGCGCGCTGATACAGCGCGCCGAGACCAAAACGGCGCGCAACACGCGCCTGACGCTGACCATTGCCGCGAACTACGGCGGCCGCTGGGACATCATGCAGGCGGCGAAAAAGCTCGCCGAGCAGTCGGTGGCGGAAGGCCGCGTGGTCCCGGTCGATGAAGCGGCATTCGAGCAGCATCTGGCCATGGCCTACGCGCCGGAGCCGGATCTCTTCATTCGCACGGGCGGCGAGCAGCGCATCAGCAATTTCCTGCTGTGGCAACTTGCCTACACAGAGTTCTATTTCACCGACACCTACTGGCCCGACTTCGACGCGGAGGCGCTTGCACGCGCGATCGAATCGTATGGCGAGCGTGAACGCCGTTTCGGACGCACGAGTGCGCAACTCGAACCGCAATCGCAGAAGGCCGATACCCTTTCATGCTAAAGACCCGTGTCATCACGGCAATCGTCTTGCTGGCAGTGCTTCTGCCGATCACCTTTCTCGCGCCGGTCGGCGCTTTTGCGGCGCTGATCGCCGTCGTCGTGATTTTCGCGGCCTGGGAATGGGCGCGGCTGCTGAAGCTTACAGGCGGGTCGCCTGTGGTGTACGCGGTGATCGCGGGCGTCGCGCTCGTGGCCAGCACGCGGCTCGGCCTCGGTTACAAACCTTTGTATCAGATGGCCGCGATTTTCTGGGTCCTGGCTGGTCCGTTTGCACTTGCTCGCAAGCCCATGCTGGCCGAAGGCGCGTGGCGCGTTTTCCTGCTGTTTGCGGGAATTGTTACGTTTATAGCCTGCTGGCATGCACTGGTGGCGGCGCGCACGGTTGGCGTAGCATTCGTGCTATCGCTTCTCCTAGTCGTATGGCTGGCTGACATTGGCGCATACTTCGCCGGAAAAGCGTTCGGGCGTCACAAGCTTGCGCCGTCCATCAGTCCGGGCAAAACCCGCGAAGGCGCGCTGGGCGGCTGGCTGGCGGTGATGATCGTAGGTTCCGCGGCGGCTGCGACGATGGTTTTCGCGCCAACCCTTTATACGGCGCTCGTGGAGCATCTCGGCTGGCCCGGGGCGCTGCTCTCATTGACGGTGCTGACCGCGTTCAGCGTGATCGGCGATCTGTTCGAGTCGCTGCTCAAGCGCCAGGCCGGTGTGAAGGATTCGAGCGGCTTGCTCCCAGGGCATGGCGGCGTGCTTGATCGGATCGACGCGTTGTTGCCCGTCTTGCCGATCGCGCTGCTGTTGCTCGGATCGTTTGGCCGTTGAGTGGCCAGGAAAGCGGCTTGACGGGTGGCCAAACGGGCGTGGCCAAAGACGGGGCTACATGCGCCAAATCGAAGCTAAATCGGCGGCCGGTTGATCGGGCCGCCAGCTAAAGAAGGATTTATGCAAAAACGTCTGACTCTGCTCGGCTCGACGGGCTCGATCGGCGAGAGCACCCTCGATGTGGTGGAACGGCATCCCGACCGTTTCAAGGTCTATGCGTTGACAGCACATCGCAATGGCGAAAAGCTCGTTGAGCAATGCGTACGATTCCAGCCCGAAGTCGCCGTTGTAGGCGACGCCAATACGGCCGCGAAAGTCGCTGCCGCCCTGCAAGCGAAGGGCTGCAAGACCGAAGTGAGCCACGGCCCGCAAGCGCTCGTGGACGTCTCGGCGAGCGGGAGTTGCGACACGGTGGTTGCCGCGATCGTAGGTGCCGCGGGTTTGGCGCCAACGCTTGCCGCGGCTCGTGCGGGCAAGCGCATTCTGCTCGCGAACAAGGAAGCGCTGGTCATGTCGGGGCAGATTTTTATCGATGCAGTGCGCGATAACGGCGCGGTCCTGTTGCCGGTCGATAGCGAGCACAACGCCGTGTTCCAGTGCCTGCCGCGTGAAGTGGCGTTGCACGGCGGGGTATCGAAGATCATCCTGACCGCGTCGGGCGGCCCGTTTCGCACCCGCGAGCCATCCTCGCTCAAACACGTCACGCCCGACGAAGCCTGCAAGCACCCGAACTGGGCGATGGGCCGAAAGATTTCCGTCGATTCCGCCACGATGATGAACAAAGGCCTCGAAGTGATCGAGGCGCATTGGCTCTTCAACGTGCCGGGATCGCGCATTGAAGTGCTGATTCATCCGCAAAGCGTGATTCATTCGCTCGTGTCCTACGCCGATGGTTCCGTGCTCGCGCAACTCGGCAACCCGGACATGCGCACGCCGATCGCGCACGCCCTGGCGTTTCCGGATCGTGTCGATTCCGGCGTTGCGCAGCTCGATCTCGCGCAAATCGCAACGCTTACCTTCGAAAAACCCGACTTGAAGCGCTTCCCGTGTCTCGCGCTCGCGTTGAAGGCGCTGGAAGCCGGGGGCACCGCGAGCGCTGCGCTCAACGCGGCCAACGAAGTAGCGGTGGAGGCGTTTCTAGATCACCGTATCGGCTTCATGTCGATTGGCGAAGTGGTCGAGCGCGTGTTGAGCGCGATGCCTAACGGCAGTGCATCGACACTCGACGAAGTGCTTGCAGCCGACGCCGAAGCGCGCCGTCTCGCGAGCGAGTTCTCAGCCCTGCTGACCATGGACGCGCCGCAAGCCGAACGCGTCCTGCATTGAGGCGCACATGAACTTCCTGACTGAAATCGTTGCGTTTGTCGTGGCTATCGGCGTGCTGGTCGTCGTCCACGAATTTGGTCATTTCAGCGTTGCGCGGTTGTGCGGCGTGAAGGTCCTGCGATTTTCGGTCGGCTTTGGCAAGCCGCTCGTTAAATGGGTCAGCAAGACCACCGGCACGGAATGGACGATCTCGGCGCTGCCGCTTGGCGGCTACGTGAAGATGCTCGACGAGCGTGAAACGGAAGCAACCATTTCCGAAGCCGACTTGCCGCACGCGTTCAACCGCCAGTCCGTGTTCAAGCGTATTGCTATTGTTGCGGCCGGCCCGGTCTTCAACTTCATTCTCGCTATTCTCCTGTTCGCGGGCGTGTTCGCTGCGGGCGTCTCGGAGCCAGCCGCCATTGTCGCCACGCCAGCGGCCGGTACGGTGGCGGCGAAAGCCGGATTCGAAGGCGGCGAAACCGTTATTTCGATGCGCGACATGACGCCAGGCGGCGGCGCTACCGGCGACACGCTGCCGATCCGCTCGTGGTCCGACCTGCGCTGGAAACTCCTCGATGCATCGTTCGACCAGCGGCGCGTCGTACTCGCGGCGAAGACCAGCGAAGGCACGTTCGACTTCCCTGTGACGGTGGGCCAGGTCGACGACCAGGACATCGACCAGGACTTCATGGACAAGCTCGGCTTCGAGCCGGGCGGCGGCACGTTGTCGGTGGCGGGCGTGGAAGCGGGCAGCGCGGCGGCGAAAGCCGGTCTCCAGGCGGGCGATGTGCTGCGCGCAATCGATGGAAAGAAGATCGATAACGCCATGGGTTTTATCGACTATGTGCAGCATCGTCCGGGTACGCCGGTTTCGTTGACAGTCGAGCGCAACGGCGCGCAGCGCGCCGTGCAGATCGTGCCGGAACTCAGGGCCGATGCAACGACGAACCGCAATGTTGGCCGTATCGGCGCGTCGCTTGCCACGCGCATTCCGTCGGTCGATGTGCGTTACGGTCCCCTCGAAAGCCTGCAGCTTGGCGCGAAACGGACCTGGGACATCAGCATTTATTCGCTGCGCATGTTCGGCCGCATGATTACGGGCGAAGCGTCGCTCAAGAATCTTTCGGGACCGGTGACGATCGCGGACTACGCGGGCAAAAGCGCGCGGCTCGGTTTGTCGGCGTTTCTCTCTTTCCTCGCACTCGTGAGTATTAGCCTCGGAGTGTTGAACTTGTTACCGATTCCGGTTCTTGACGGTGGGCATCTGTTATATTATTTGGTTGAAGCCGCAACAGGCAAAGCCGTGTCGGATAAATGGCAGATGGTTTTGCAGCGAGCAGGTCTGGTTTGCATCGTCGCCTTGTCGATGATTGCGCTCTTTAACGACTTGGCTCGCCTGATTCGCTTTTGATCCGGTTTCTGATTCACCTTGATCCTTTCCATCTTGTCCGGCGGCGCTTGAACGAACGCGGTCCGGCTCGATGCAGCTATACACACTGGGGAAGCACGTTGTTCAAACCTCATCGCTTTGTTCCTAAGTCGGCTGTGGCCGCAGCATTGGCCGCCACCGGCATGGCGGCGCACGCGACAACGCCGTTTGTCGTGCAGGACATCCGGATTGACGGCCTTCAGCGCATCGAACCTGGCTCGGTTTTCGCCTATTTGCCTATCAAGCAGGGCGACACGTTCACCGACGACAAGGCTTCCGAAGCCATTCGGGCGCTTTATGCAACGGGCTTCTTCAACGATGTCCAGATCGCAACACAGGGCAACGTGGTGGTCGTGCAGGTGCAGGAACGTCCAGCCATTTCGCAGATCGATTTCTCCGGCATCCACGAGTTCGAGAAAGACAACCTGATCAAGGCGTTGCGCTCGGTCGGCCTGTCGCAAGGCCGCTCATATGACAAGGCGCTGGTGGACAAGGCCGAGCAGGAACTCAAGCGCCAGTACCTGACGCGCGGGTTCTATGCGGCGGAAGTCACGACCACGGTCACGCCGGTCGACCGCAACCGCGTGCAGATCCTGTTCTCGGTGGCAGAAGGTCCGAGCGCGAAGATCCGCCAGATCAACTTCATCGGCAACAATGCGATCAGCACGAGCACGCTGCGCGACGAAATGCAGCTTTCCACGCCGAACTGGTTCTCGTGGTACACGAAGAACGACCTGTACGCGAAGGAAAAGCTGACAGGCGACCTCGAAAATGTACGTTCGTATTACCTGAATCGCGGCTACCTCGAGTTCAATATCGACTCGACGCAGGTTTCCATCTCGCCGGACAAGAAGGACATGTATCTGACGGTCACGCTGCATGAAGGCGAGCCGTACAAGATCAGCGCCATCCAGCTTTCGGGCAATCTGCTCGACCGTCAGGCCGAGTTGAACAAGCTCATCAAGATCAAACCAGGCGATCGTTTCTCGGCAGAAAAGCTGCAGGCGACCACGAAGGCCATTGTCGACAAGCTGGGCGAATACGGTTATGCGTTCGCGCAGGTCAATGCGCAGCCGCAGATCAACCAGGCCAATCACACAGTCGACCTCACGCTGAACGTGGACCCGAGCCGCCGCGTGTATGTGCGGCGCGTGAATATTGTCGGCAACACGCGTACACGCGACGAAGTCGTGCGCCGGGAAATGCGCCAGCTCGAAAGCTCGTGGTTCGATTCGAGCCGCCTCGCGCTCTCGAAGGATCGGGTGAATCGTCTCGGTTACTTTACCGACGTCGACGTGACGACCATTCCGGTCGAAGGCACGAACGACCAGGTGGACGTGGACGTGAAGGTCGCCGAAAAACCGACCGGCGCGATCACGCTGGGTGCGGGTTTTTCATCGACGGACAAGGTGGTGCTCTCGGCCGGCGTGTCCCAGGACAACGTGTTCGGCTCGGGAACCAGCCTCTCGGTGAACATCAATACCGCCAAGACGTACCGGACGTTGACGGTGACCCAGGTCGATCCGTACTTCACCATCGACGGCATCAAGCGCATTACCGACCTGTATTACCGTACATATCAGCCGCTCTATTACTCGACCGATTCGAGCTTCAAGATCGTGACGGTGGGTGGCGACCTGAAGTTCGGGATTCCGTTCTCGGAGCAGGACACGGTGTACTTCGGCGCGGGCCTGGAGCAGAACACGCTCGACGTCGACGCATCGACGCCGCAAAGCTACAAGGACTACGTCAACGAGTTCGGCCGTGTCGTGAACAACGTGCCGGTGACAGTGGGCTGGTCGCGGGACAATCGCGACAGCGCGCTGGTCCCGAGCCGCGGTTACTACACGCAGACGAATGCTGAATATGGCACTCCCGCGGGTAACACCACTTACGTCAAGGTCGACGCGCAAGCCCAGTATTACTATTCGTTCGCCCGCGGCTTCGTGCTGGGCCTGAACCTGCAAGGCGGCTACGGTAAGGGCCTGAAGGGCCAGACATACCCGATCTTCAAGAACTACTATGCGGGTGGTATCGGCTCGGTTCGAGGCTATGAACCAAGCTCCCTCGGTCCTCGCGATACCACCACGGGTGACCCGATCGGCGGCTCGCGCATGGCGGTGGGTAATATCGAGTTGACGTTCCCATTGCCGGGTACCGGCTATGACCGCACGCTGCGCGTGTTCACGTTCCTCGACGGTGGTAACGTCTGGGGCGATCCGGGTCAAGGCGGCACGACCACTGGGGCGAACGGCCTGCGCTATGGTTACGGTGTGGGTCTGGCGTGGATTTCGCCAATTGGTCCGCTCAAGCTGAGCCTGGGTTTCCCGCTGCAGAAACATGAAGGCGACCAGTATCAGAAGTTCCAGTTCCAGATTGGTACGGCGTTCTAATATCGGGTCAAGCGGCTTTGGCGACCCGGTTCGAAGTGAGAGCAGGAACCGGTCGAGACGGGACGAATCTTGCTGCAACATAAATCAAGTGGTGTAAATAAGTAACGTGAGGAAGACTTTGCGAACCGGTAAGCTTTCGAAACATGTGGCGTTGGCGCTTTTGATGTCGGTGACATTTGGACTGATGGGCGTGGCTACCGCAGACGCGCAAGAGGCCCGGATTGCCGCCGTCAATTCCGATCGTATTCTGCGCGAGTCGGCGGCGGCCAAGGCGGCGCAATCGAAGCTCGAACAGGAGTTTTCGAAGCGCGACAAAGCGCTGCAGGACATGGCCGCGCGTTTGAAGTCCATGTCGGACGCCATGGACAAGAACGGAGCGGGCATGGCGCCCGCAGATCGCGCCGCCAAACAACGTGACCTGTCGCAACTGGATCAGGATTTCCAGAGGAAGCAGCGTGAGTTTCGTGAGGACCTGAACCAGCGCCGCAACGAGGAACTTGCGGGCGTGCTGGACCGGGCCAACAAGGTCATCAAGCAGATTGCCGAGCAGCAGCATTACGACCTGATCGTGCAGGAAGCGGTGTACGTCAGTCCGCGGATAGATATCACCGACCAGGTGTTGAAGGCGCTGGCCGCGAATCAGTCGAGCCTGTCGACCAATCCGGGTACGTCTAACTAAGTATCACTGAAGTTACTGAATTTGCACTGATTTGGAGCGGTAGAGCGGATGGCATCAGATAGCGCGATCACGTTGGGTGAATTGACACAGCGCTTCGGCGGAGACATTGCAGGCGATGCCGGATATCGTGTGAACGGCCTCGCGCCGCTGGATAAAGCGGGGCCCGAACAACTCGCGTTTCTCGCCAACCAGAAATATTTGTCGCAGGTAGAGAGTACGCAGGCGGGCGCCGTGCTGATCTCGCCGGCCGACCTGGAAAAAGTGGCGTCGCCGGATGGACGCAACTTTATCGTCACACCCAATCCCTATGCTTATTTTGCCCGTGTGGCGCAGGTCTTCATTGATCTTGCCACGCCGCCGGTCTTGCCTGGCGTGCATCCCACGGCGTTTATCCATCCGGCGGCCAGGGTCGCGGCGAGCGCCGTGATTGGTCCGCACGTGAGCGTGGAAGCGGGCGCGGTGATCGGCGAACGCGCGAGGCTGGATGCGGGCGTCTCGGTAGGCCAGGGCGTCACGCTCGCCGAGGACGTACACCTTTACCCCCATGTGACCATTTATTATGGCTGCAAGCTTGGTGCGCGCGTGATCGTGCATGCAGGTGCGGTGATCGGCGCGGACGGTTTCGGATTTGCGCCTGATTTCGTGGGCGATGGCGCAGCGCGTACCGGCAGCTGGGTCAAGATTCCGCAGGTCGGCGCGGTGGTCATTGCCGAGGACGTGGAAATCGGCGCAAACACCACTATCGATCGTGGCGCCATGGCCGATACGATTATCGAGGAATGCGTGAAGATCGATAATCTCGTGCAGATCGGGCATAACTGCCGGATTGGCGCGTACACGGTGATAGCGGGTTGCGCCGGCATTGCGGGCAGCACGAACATTGGGCGGCACTGCATGATCGGTGGCGCCGTAGGTATTGCCGGCCATGTCACGCTCGCGGATTACGTGATTGTCACGGCACAGTCGGGCGTATCGAAATCGTTGTTGAAGCCTGGCATGTACACCAGCGCATTCCCCGCCGTGAATCACGCTGACTGGAACAAGAGCGCTGCCATTGTGCGTAATCTGGACAAGCTGCGCGAGCGCATCAAGACGCTGGAAGCTGCGGTTGATAAACCGCAAGGCTCGCCGTACGGCAAGCCGCAAAGCACGCCTGACGCACACTAAGACGGTAAAAACCGCCATCCCATGCGAAGTCGCCCGAGACGAAATCCACGAGCGCCTTCGCAGTCAACACCCGCGCTGTGAAGCGCGCGAGCAGAACGACTATGAGCACCGAAAAAATCAATTTAGACATTCACAAGATTCTCACGCTGCTGCCGCATCGGTATCCGATCCTGCTCGTGGATCGCGTGCTCGAAATCACGCCGCACAAGAGCATCAAGGCGCTCAAGAACGTGTCGATCAACGAACCCTATTTCCAGGGCCATTTCCCGAAGCGGCCGGTGATGCCCGGCGTGCTGATTCTCGAGGCGCTTGCGCAGGCAGCGGCGCTTTTGACGTTTGTCGAGGAAGACGAGCCGCATGATCCGGAGACGACGTTGTACTACTTCGTTGGTATCGACAAGGCGCGCTTTAAGCGCGTGGTCGAGCCGGGCGACCAACTGATCCTGAACGTGAATTTCGAGCGCTATATGCGCAGCATCTGGAAGTTCAGCGCCGTGGCGGAAGTGGATGGCGTGGTCGCAGCCGAAGCCGAGCTGATGTGCACAATAAAGAACTCGGCTACCGAAAAATAATGGCCGCAGTGCGATCGGTACGAGCAGTGCAAGCGACGCAGGCAGCACAATCCGCGCGGCAGACAAGCAACAGAACACATAGCGAGGGCGCATGAGCAAGATTCACCCTACCGCGATTATCGAACCGGGCGCGCAGCTCGACGAATCCGTTGAAGTCGGTCCGTACGCGATCGTCGGCGCGCACGTGCAGATCGGCGCGCGCACGGCCATTGGCTCGCACAGCGTGATAGAAGGCCACACAGTGCTCGGCAGCGATAACCGCATTGGCCATTACTCATCGGTCGGTGGCCGGCCGCAGGACATGAAGTACAAGGACGAGCCCACCCGGCTCGTGATTGGCGATCGCAACACGATCCGCGAATTCACCACCATTCACACGGGCACGGTGCAGGATACGGGCGTGACCACCATTGGCGACGACAACTGGGTCATGGCCTACGTGCACATCGGCCATGACTGTCAGTTGGGCAGCAATATTGTCATGTCGAGCAACGCGCAGCTTGCGGGCCACGTGATCATTGGCGACTACGCGGTCGTGGGCGGCATGTCGGGCGTGCATCAGTTTGTGCGGATTGGCGCGCATTCCATGCTGGGTGGCGCTTCGGCGCTCGTGCAGGATATTCCGCCGTTCGTGATCGCGGCCGGCAACAAGGCCGAACCGCATGGCATCAACGTGGAAGGGCTGCGGCGACGCGGCTTTTCGGCTGAAGCCATCTCCGCGCTGCGCTCGGCGTACCGGCTGGTCTACAAGAGCGGCGCGACGCTCGAAGAAGCGAAGGTGCAGTTGCGCGAACTCGCGTCCGCGGGCGGTGACGGCGATGCGCCGGTCACCACATTGGCTGATTTCATCGACGCGTCGCAACGCGGCATCATCCGTTGATCGAGCGGCCAATGACGCTCGCGCCCGCACCGTTGCGCGTTGCGATGGTCGCAGGCGAGCCGTCGGGCGATCTGCTCGCGGCTTCGCTGCTCGACGGCCTGAACGCGCGTTTGCCTGTGGGTACGCAGTTCAGCGGAATCGGCGGTCCGCGCATGACGGCCGCGGGTTTCGATGCTCACTGGCCCATGGAAAAGCTCAGCGTCCGTGGCTATGTGGAAGCGCTCAAGCACATTCCCGAGATCCTAGGCATTCGCAACGAGCTCAAGCGTCAACTGCTTGCGGAGCCGCCGTCGGTGTTTATCGGCGTGGATGCGCCTGATTTCAATTTTGGTCTGGAGCACGCACTGCGCGATGCAGGCATTCCGACCGTGCATTTCGTGTGTCCTTCCATCTGGGCTTGGCGCGGCGGCCGGATCAAGAAGATCGTGAAAGCCGTCGATCACATGTTGTGCGTGTTTCCGTTCGAACCCGCGCTGATGGCGAAGGCAGGCGTGGCGTCTACCTACGTAGGCCATCCGCTCGCCGACGAAATCCCGCTTGTTCCCGACGTGGATGGCGCCCGGCGCGAGCTTGGGCTGCCTGCCGGTGGCCCGATCATCGCCGTGTTGCCGGGCAGCCGGCGCTCGGAGATCGGGCTGATTGGCCCGACGTTTTTCGACGCAATGGAACTGATGCAGCAGCGCGAACCCGGCGTGCGTTTCGTAATGCCGGCTGCGACCGCCGCGTTGCGCGAACTGCTGCAGCCGCTCGTGGCGGCGCATCCGAACCTTGCGCTGACCATCACGGAAGGCCAGGCCCAGCGTGCGATGACCGCCGCCGACGCCATTCTGGTCAAGAGCGGCACGGTGACGCTCGAAGCGGCGCTGCTGAAAAAGCCGATGGTCATCTCGTACAAGGTGCCCTGGCTCACGGGCCAGATCATGCAGCGCCAGGGTTATCTGCCGTATGTTGGCTTGCCGAATATCCTGGCGGGGCGCTTTGTCGTGCCGGAAATCCTGCAGCACTTTGCCACGCCCGAAGCGCTCGCCGACGCAACCCTCAAACAGTTGAACGACGAAGCGAACCGAGCGACACTGACGGAAATCTTCACTGAAATGCACCATGTGCTGCGCCAGAATACAGCGCAACGCGCGTCGGATGCGGTGGCGCAGGTGCTGGAAACGAGGAGGCCGCGGTAATGGCGAAGATCGTCGTCAAGGGTGTAGTTCGGCGCGCGAAACAGCCGGAGTTCGACTTCGATTCCCCGGCCGACATCATTTGCGGCGTCGATGAAGCCGGGCGCGGTCCGCTGGCCGGTCCGGTGGTTGCGGCGGCGGTCATCTTCGATCCATCGAAGCCGAAAATTCGCGGCCTCGATGACTCGAAAGTATTGAGCGCCAAGAAGCGTGAAGAGCTTTACGAGAAGATCGTCGATCGCGCGCTCGCGTACTGCGTGGCGTCGGCGAGCGTCGAGGAAATCGACACCATCAACATTCTCCATGCCGCCATGCTTGCCATGAAGCGTGCGGTGGAAGGGCTATCGGTCGCACCGACGGTCGCTAAAATCGATGGCAACCGGTGTCCGGTCTTATCGATGCGTTCCGTGGCTGTAATCGGCGGCGACGCACTGATTGCACAGATATCGGCGGCGTCGATCCTGGCCAAGGTCACGCGCGACCGGATGCTGCTGCAATTGCACGGCACCCATCCCGTTTATGGCTTCGATGCTCACGCCGGTTACGGCACGCCACAGCATCTGAAGGCCTTGCTCGAACACGGGCCTTGCGAGCATCATCGGCGATCTTTTGCGCCCGTGCGCGAGGCTCATGCACGACTCGGCTCGCCGCTGCCAGCCGTTGCTCCGGAATTGCTTGCGGTAGCCGCTGCCGAGCAGAGTGTCGACGCACCTCCGTTTTGATTCCCCTCAAGTGAAATCCATAACCTCGCGGGACAACCCGCTTTACAAGCGGTTGAAGGCGCTCGCCGGATCGACGGCGCAGCAGCGCCGCAGCGGACACGCGTTGCTGGAAGGCCTGCATCTCGCCGATGCCTATTTGCAAGCCGCCGGGCAACCCGAAACGTGCGTGGTGACGGAGGGCGTGTTGCGGCACGATGAAGCGCGCGAGATTGTCGGGCGAATCGATCCGGCGCGGGTTTATACATTGCCCGATGCGTTGTTCGGGCAGTTGTCGGGCGTCGTGCATGGCGTGGGTATGGTGTTGCTGGTCGAGAAGCCTACACTTGTGTTGCCTGAGCGCATGGATCAAACCTGCATGATCCTCGACGGCGTTCAGGACGCTGGCAATGTCGGTTCCATTTTGCGCAGCGCGGCCGCCGCGGGCATTCAGCACGTGTTTTGCGTGCCCGGCACGGTGTACGCATGGTCGTCGAAAGTGCTGCGCGCCGGGATGGGAGCGCATTTTCTGCTGAGCATTTACGAAGATGTCGAGACAGCGGATCTGACGTCGCGGCTGAATCCCAACGTGCTCGTGACCATCACGGATTCGCACGGCGCAAAGGCAATCTACGATGCCGATTTATCCGGTCCGCTTGCGTGGGTAATGGGCAACGAAGGCGCGGGCGTTTCACGATTCTGGCGCGATAACGCGGCGCTTCGCGTGACCATTCCTCAACCGGGCGGAATGGAATCGTTGAATGTGGCGGCGGCCGCGGCGGTGTGCATCTTCGAGCAGTGCCGGCAGCAACGCGCATAAAAAAGCCGTTTCAACTCGCGTTGAAACGGCTTTTTGCCTACGGTCACTCAACCTAATAATACGAAGGCCGTTCCAGCCGAATCTCTTGCAGGATCGTCGTGGCAATTTCCTCGATCGACTTGTGCGTCGACGATAACCACTTGACGCCTTCGCGCTTCATCATCGCTTCCGCTTCGTTGATCTCGTACCGGCAATTCTCCAGCGCCGCGTATTTGCTTCCCGGCCGGCGCTCGTTGCGAATCTCCGCGAGCCGTTGCGGATCGATCGATAAACCGAACATCTTCTCCCGATACGGAAGCAGCGGCGTAGGCAAGCGCCCTCGCTCGAAGTCTTCCGGTATCAACGGATAGTTCGCCGCCTTGACGCCGTATTGCATTGCCAGATAGAGCGACGTCGGCGTCTTCCCGCTGCGCGATACGCCAACCAGGATCACGTCGGCGTCGACAAGATTGCGGTTGGACTGGCCGTCGTCGTGCGCGAGCGAAAAGTTGATTGCCTCGATGCGGTTCTTGTACTCGTCCGTATCGGCGTTCTGGTGAACGCGGCCCATTGCGTGCGTGGACTTGATGTCGAGTTCCATCTCGAGCGGCTCGATGAACGTCTGGAACATGTTCAGCACGAGCGCATTCGAACGCTGCACGATCTCGTTCGACTCGCTGTCGACCAGCGTGGTGAAAACGATCGGACGACGGCCGTCGAGCGACACAGCCTCGTTGATTTTCGCGATCGTTGCATGCGCCTTGTCGGAGGAGTCGACAAACGGGACGCGCACAAGCCTGAATTTCTGGTCGAACTGGGAAAGGATCGAATGCGCGAAGGTCTCGGCAGTGATCCCGGTGCCATCTGAAACAATGAATACGGTTGGCGGCATCGGCGTGGTGAGCGTTGAATGACGTGAAAGAATGAGGGCGATTATCGCCGATGTATCGCCCGTGTGCGCCAGCGCGCGGAGCACGTGTGAAGGGTCTCATTGCGCAGCGGATTTGTGCCCCGTAATGAAACATTTCGAGAGCCATCACGGTAGAATAGCGACAACCTGTTCGATAAGCAATTGCGAACGATCTGGCAAGTAATCACACGAAGTTGCATATAAATCGTGTGTTTTGCGAGAAATTCCTCGATTTTATGAGCGAAGCGGATCGTTGGCGGCGAGTTTGGAAGTCTGGTTTCCGGGCATTGCAGCGTGCGTTGGGACGCCGCCCGGACAGCTTCATCGGTCTTATGCGGCTGCTTATCAAACAGGTTATGCAGGTTGCGGTATGTGCTGCCAATCGGCGCTGCCGCTATGAGCCCACTTGCATGATCGTGAATTCCATCCACCTTAGGGGCTTGTATGACTAACGAAGCTAACGTTGCAAAGGACCAGGCGTATATAGTTCCGTTCGAGCAGTTGCGAATGACCGACGTCGACATTGTCGGCGGCAAGAATGCCTCACTCGGCGAGATGATCAGCCAGCTCGCCGAAGCCGGCGTGCAGGTGCCGACCGGTTTTGCGACCACGGCGCAGGCGTTTCGCGATTTCCTGCATCACAACAACCTGACTGAGCGCATCGCCAAGCGTCTGGAACTTTTTGACGTGGACGATGTGAAAGCCTTGGCCGAAGCCGGCAAGGAGATCCGTCAATGGATCGTCGATGCGCCGCTTCAGCCGCGCCTGGAAGAACTGATCCGCAAGGGCTTCGACACGCTTCAAGCAAGCTCGCCTGAAGAACTGTCGTTCGCCGTGCGTTCCTCGGCGACGGCTGAAGATTTGCCGGACGCATCGTTTGCGGGTCAGCAGGAAAGCTATCTGAATGTGGTCGGCATTGACGAAGTGCTCGATCGCATGAAGCACGTGTTCGCGTCGCTCTATAACGACCGGGCTATCTCGTACCGGGTGCACAAGGGCTTCACGCACGCTGAAGTGGCGTTGTCGGCCGGCGTGCAGCGCATGGTGCGCTCGGACGTGGGCGCGGCCGGCGTGATGTTTACGCTCGATACCGAATCGGGTTTCAAGGACGCGGTGTTCATCACGTCGAGCTATGGTCTGGGCGAAACGGTCGTGCAGGGCGCCGTGAATCCGGACGAGTTCTACGTCTTCAAGACCACGCTCGAACAGGGCAAATACCCGATCATTCGCCGTTCTATTGGCTCGAAACTCATCAAGATGGAATTCACGCAAGCCGGCGAAGCGGGCCGCGTGAAGACGGTCGATGTCTCGCACGAGCAGCGCAACCGCTTTTCCATCACCGACAACGACGTGATCCAGCTCGCGAAGTACGCGGTGATCATCGAAAAGCATTATCAGCGTCCAATGGACATCGAGTGGGGCAAGGACGGCCGCGACGGCAAGATCTTCATCCTGCAGGCGCGTCCTGAAACGGTGAAGAGCCAGAACGCCGGCAAGGCTGAAATGCGCTTCAAGTTGAAGGGCCAGTCGAACGTGCTCGCAACGGGCCGCGCAATTGGCCAGAAGATCGGCGCGGGTCCGGTGCGCGTGATTCACGATCCGTCGGAAATGGATCGCGTGCAGCCGGGCGACGTGCTGGTCGCCGACATGACCGACCCGAACTGGGAACCGGTGATGAAGCGTGCATCGGCGATCGTGACCAATCGCGGCGGGCGCACTTGCCACGCGGCCATTATCGCGCGTGAACTCGGCGTGCCGGCAGTCGTGGGCTGCGGCGATGCCACCGACCTGCTGAAAGAAGGGCAACTGGTGACGGTGTCGTGCGCGGAAGGCGACGAAGGCAAGATCTACGACGGCCTGCTGGAAACCGAAGTGACCGAAGTCCTGCGCGGCGAATTGCCGGAGATTCCGGTCAAGATCATGATGAACGTCGGCAATCCGCAACTGGCGTTCGACTTCTCGCATTTGCCGAACGCAGGCGTGGGTCTCGCGCGGCTTGAGTTCATCATCAACAACAACATTGGCGTGCATCCGAAGGCGATTCTCGAGTATCCGAACATCGATGCCGATTTGAAGAAAGCCGTGGAAAGCGTCGCGCGCGGTCATGCGTCGCCGCGTGCTTTTTACGTCGACAAGCTGACGGAAGGTATCGCGACGATCGCGGCGGCGTTCTATCCGAAGCCGGTGATCGTGCGTCTGTCGGACTTCAAGTCGAACGAGTACAAGAAGCTGATTGGCGGTTCGCGTTACGAGCCGGACGAAGAAAACCCGATGCTCGGCTTTCGCGGCGCGTCGCGTTATATCTCGGAGGACTTCGCTGAAGCCTTCCAGATGGAATGTATCGCGTTGAAGAAAGTGCGCGAAGAAATGGGCCTCGATAACGTCGAGATCATGGTGCCGTTCGTGCGGACCTTGAAGCAAGCCGAGAAGGTCGTTGGCCTGCTTGAGAAGTTTGGCCTCAAGCGCGGCGTGAACGGCTTGCGCCTGATCATGATGTGCGAGATTCCGTCGAACGCGATTCTTGCCGAAGAGTTTCTGGAATACTTCGACGGCTTCTCTATCGGATCGAACGACCTGACGCAGCTTACGCTGGGTCTGGACCGCGATTCGGGCATGGAATTGCTCGCGGTCGATTTCGACGAACGCGATCCGGCTGTGCAATTCATGCTGAAACGCGCGATTGAAACCTGTTTGCGGCTGAACAAGTACGTGGGCATTTGCGGCCAGGGTCCTTCGGATCATCCGGACCTGGCCGAATGGCTGGCGAAGGAAGGCATTGCGTCGATGTCGCTTAATCCGGATACGATCATCGACACGTGGAAGACGCTTGCAACAGCTTTGAACAAGTAGCGTCACAGCAGGTCACGCAGTGGCCAAGAAGGCGATTATCAAGCTTTCAAAACCGTAAGCGTGCTATAACACCCCGGACAACATCCGGGGTGTTTTTGTTTGGAGGTAGGCCATGGCTGCTAACGGATTTTTCTGGTGGATTGGCGCCGGTGCGCTCGTCTTGCTCGAATTGATGTCCGGCACGTTTTATCTGTTGATGATCGCGCTTGGATTTGTCGCGGGCGGCATCGCGCATTTGGTGGGAGCGGGACTTGAGATTGAATTGCTCGTGGCCGCGTTGGTCGCGGTCATTGCGGGAGCGGTGTTGCGTCGGTCGAAACTCGGGCATACGGCGCGGCGCGATGCCTCGCATGACCCGGGCGTGAACCTGGACATAGGCGAGACGCTGAAGGTCAACGAATGGCATGAAGGCCGTGCGCGGGCGATGTATCGCGGCGCGGAATGGGATATAGAACTGGCGCCCGGCGAAACCGAAGGCGCGCAGCTTTACAGGATCACGGCGTTTTCCGGCAACACCTTGGTGGTAGCCGCGAAGCGCTAGGACGTTGGACCAGGGCTTGAGCTTTTATAAGCGGAACACGCATTGTTAAGGAGTGGAGATGGACGTGACTATCATCGGGGCAATTTTGTTGATTATCGTTATTGCGATTGCCGCGCAGACGATCAAGATCGTGCCGCAGCAACACGCTTGGGTGCTTGAGCGGCTTGGGCGTTATCACGCAACGCTGACACCGGGGATGACGATTGTGTTGCCGTTCATCGACCGGGTGGCGTACAAGCACGTGCTGAAAGAGATTCCGCTCGAAGTGCCGAGCCAGGTCTGTATCACGCGCGACAACACGCAGCTTCAGGTAGATGGCGTGCTGTATTTTCAAGTGACCGACGCGATGAAAGCGTCGTACGGTTCAAGCAACTTTATCTATGCAATCACGCAGTTGTCGCAGACTACGCTGCGTTCGGTGATCGGCAAACTGGAACTCGACAAGACGTTTGAAGAGCGCGATTACATCAACCACAGCATTGTCACGTCGCTGGATCAGGCCGCCGCGAACTGGGGCGTGAAAGTACTGCGCTACGAGATCAAGGATTTGACGCCGCCAAAGGAAATCCTCCACGCGATGCAGGCGCAAATCACCGCCGAGCGTGAGAAGCGCGCGGTGATCGCTGCGTCCGAAGGTCGCAAGCAGGAGCAGATCAATATTGCGTGGGGCGCGCGCGAGGCGGCCATTCACAAGTCCGAAGGCGAGCGGCAGGCGCAGATCAACCAGGCCGAAGGCGAGGCGGCGGCCATTCTGGCGGTGGCCGCGGCGAATGCTCAGGCGATCGAGAAAATCGGCACGGCGATCCAGACGGCCGGTGGTATGGAAGCGGTGAACCTGAAAGTGGCCGAGCAATACGTTACGGCGTTCGGAAATATTGCGAAGCAGGGCAATACGCTGAT
Source organism: Caballeronia sordidicola (assembly GCF_001544455.2). Taxonomy (GTDB): domain Bacteria; phylum Pseudomonadota; class Gammaproteobacteria; order Burkholderiales; family Burkholderiaceae; genus Caballeronia; species Caballeronia sordidicola. The sequence continues at coordinate 241,817 of NZ_FCOC02000001.1, read as the reverse complement.
CGTTCCGGGGAATTTGTCGGAGATGAGTTCGATGATTGCGTCCGCGCTGACAATCATCAAGGGCGACGCCGCCCCGGGCGGTGTAATCCGCAAGGGTTGACGCTGGATTGACTTGAAAGCGGGATAAATTCAAAAGGGCGTCGACTCAAGCAGTCGACGCCCTTTTTGTTTTGACATACTGATGGCGATTGACGGTCATTCGCACGGCGCTTAGTGCTTGGCGCCGCGCATGATCTGCGCTTTTTCGCGTTCCCAGTCGCGCTTTTTCTCGGTTTCGCGCTTGTCGTGCAGCTTCTTGCCCTTGGCCAGGCCGATCTCGCATTTCACGCGGCCGCCTTTGTAGTGGAAATTGAGCGGTACGAGCGTATGACCCTTTTGCTCGACTTTGCCGATGAGTTTCGAGATCTCTTCGCTATGCAGCAGCAGCTTGCGCGTGCGGACCGGATCCGGATGGATGTGGGTCGAGGCTTCCGGCAATGGGCTGATGTGCGCACCGATCAGGAACAGCTCGTTGTCACGAATGATGACGTAGCCTTCCTTGATCTGGCCGCGGCCGGCCCGCAGGGCTTTGACTTCCCACCCTTCCAGCACGAGCCCCGCCTCGTAGCGATCTTCGATGAAGTAATCGAAGAAGGCTTTTCTGTTGTCGATGATGCTCATGAATGAAAAGTGCCCAACTCGTTTAAAATCCTGATTTTAGCAGCGCGGGCGCGGTAAAGCCCGCAATGCTTCCCACTCTTGCCACGCGTTGCGCCCTTTATGGCAGATGTTCAGAAAACTGTATTGATCCGGCATTCTGCAGAGCAGATGTTCGACCTCGTCACCGATGTCCCCGATTATCCGAATTTCTTGCCCTGGTGTGGTGGCGTGGAGGTAGGCCACCACGACGAACACAGCATGGAAGCGAAGATTCACATCAATTTCAAGGGTATCAAGCAGCATTTCGCAACGCGTAACGTGCATACGCGCCCGACCAGTATCGATATGGAGTTCCTTGACGGTCCTTTCAAGAAGTTCACCGGCTACTGGCGGTTCACGCCGTTGCGGGCGGACGCCTGCAAGATCGAATTCGCGCTGCACTACGAGTTTTCGAACATCATTCTCGAGAAGATCATCGGGCCGGTTTTTAGCCACATTGCGCACACGTTCGTGGATTCGTTCGTGAAGCGTGCCGATCAGCGGTATGGGAAGTGATGACGCTCTCCATTGAGGTGTGTTACGCGTTGCCGGATGGCAAAGGGGTGGTTCGTGCGCTGTCTCTTGCCGAGGGCGCGACGGTCCAGCAGGCCATCGACGCAAGCGGGTTGCTCGCGATGTTTCCCGAGATCGATCTTGGAATGCAGAAAGTGGGTGTTTTCGGGAAAATCCAGCCGCTTACCGCAATGCTCGCCGATCACGACCGCGTGGAGATTTATCGGCCGTTGAAGGTCGATCCGAAAGTTGCGCGACAACGGCGGGTCGAAAAAACGCGGCGCGGCGGCTCGATTGAAGGGCGGCGGTGGACGCGCAAGGAAGCACGGTAAGCCGGCAACTTCGCGTTTCTTTGCGTAGCGGCTGAGCGCGAGGCATTCCGCAAAACCGAACTTTGATCGAACTCGAGTCGAGCGAAAAACCGAAACAGCGAGGTTAAACCGAGGCCCACAAATTGCAAGACAAAGGGCAAACGCGACCTAAGCCGCTGTTCGGGCAGTGAAAATCCGGGGAACTATCGGTATAATTCGGTTTTGCGCCCATAGGATTTGCCATGCGTCTGATCCAGAAAGCACTCACGTTCGATGACGTGCTCCTCGTGCCCGCGTTTTCCAACGTTCTTCCGCGCGACACCAGCCTGAAAACCCAGGTTACCCGCAAGATTTCCCTGAATATGCCCCTGTTGTCCGCCGCCATGGACACGGTCACCGAAGGCCGGCTCGCCATCGCGATGGCTCAGCTTGGCGGCGTCGGCATCATTCACAAGAACCTCACCGCCGCAGAACAAGCCCGCGAAGTCGCGAAGGTAAAGCGCTTCGAATCGGGCGTCGTGCGCGATCCGATCACCGTTCCGCCGCAAATGAAAGTGCGCGACGTGATCGCGTTGACACAACAGCACGGCATCTCGGGTTTTCCGGTTGTCGAAGGGCAGCAACTGATCGGTATCGTGACGAACCGCGATCTGCGCTTCGAGGAACGTCTCGACGACGAAGTGCGCAAGATCATGACGCCGCGCGAACGTCTGGTGACGGTCAAGGAAGGCACGCCGCTCGCGCAAGCGAAGGCGCTGATGCACAGTCACCGGCTGGAACGCGTACTGGTGGTCAACGACGCGTTCGAACTGCGTGGCTTGATGACGGTGAAGGACATCACCAAGCAGACCGAGCACCCGGACGCCTGCAAGGACGAACACGGCAAGCTGCGCGCTGGTGCGGCAGTCGGCGTAGGTCCTGAAAACGAAGAGCGCGTGGATTTGCTGTCGGCGGCGGGCGTGGACGTGATCGTCGTCGATACAGCCCACGGACACAGCCAGGGCGTGCTCGAACGCGTGCGCTGGGTGAAGCAGAACTATCCGCACATTGAAGTGATTGGCGGCAATATCGCTACGGCCGCAGCGGCCAAGGCGCTGGTGGAATACGGCGCGGACGGCGTGAAGGTCGGCATTGGCCCGGGTTCCATCTGCACCACACGGATCGTGGCGGGCGTTGGCGTGCCGCAGATCACGGCGGTGGCGAATGTCTCGGATGCGCTGCGCGGTTCGGGCGTGCCGGTGATTTCGGACGGCGGCGTGCGTTTTTCCGGCGATGTCAGCAAGGCGCTCGCCGCAGGCGCGGACGCGGTGATGATGGGCAGCATGCTGGCCGGCACGGAAGAATCGCCCGGCGACGTGTTCCTGTTTCAGGGGCGCCAGTACAAGGCGTATCGCGGCATGGGTTCGGTTGGCGCAATGAAGGACGGCGCGGCGGACCGGTATTTCCAGGACAACTCGGCGAACATCGACAAGCTGGTGCCGGAAGGGATCGAAGGGCGCGTGGCCTATAAGGGCTCGGTCAACGCCATTTTGTTCCAGGTGATCGGCGGCGTGCGAGCGAGCATGGGATATTGCGGTTGCCGCAATATCGGCGAAATGCACGACAAGGCCGAATTTGTCCAGATCACGGGTGCCGGCATGCGCGAGTCGCATGTGCACGACGTGCAGATCACGAAGGAAGCTCCCAACTACCACGTGGATTGATCATGAAACCGCTGCTGCGCGTTGTCCTTGTCATCAATGCACTGATTTTCCTCGCTTTCGGCGTGCTGTTTCTGCTGACGCCGTGGGCAGCGTTATGGGAGTCGATGCATCTCGTGAACGTGCAGCCGCCTCTGGTCGGCCAGTTGTTTGGCGTCGCGCTGCTCGGAATGTCGTGGCTTGGATTTCACGCGGCTATCGACGGGGCGCTTACCGCCACGACTGCAAAGGTTTCGGGGCATGTGGAGTGGTTGTCCGGCCTGATCCTGATTGTGTGGCTTGGGCTGCGCATGTCGGAAGTGACGGGTTTCGGCCAGTTGCTTGGGGCGTTGATTGGCGCCGCGTTGCTGATCCTGGGCCTTGGCAGCGTGCGGCTTTCTGGTGCGGTACGGCGACGTGAGCGTGCAGCGATTGCCGGTGCGGCTGCCGCCGAACGTGCCGAGAAGCAGGCAGCGAAGACGCGGGCGGAAGAGCGCGCGGCGTCGCCTGTAGTAGCGCCTGTGCGGCCGCCCATGACGTCGGATCCTGTCGCGCCGGCAAATCCCCGGTGGGATGCGGAGCCGGTTGTAGGCGAACCGATTCCCCCGCGGCCATCCGCATCGCGGCCAGCGGCGCCCGCGCCGGGTGCGACCGCGTTCGATCCGGCGACTGGACATGCCATCGATCCCATCACGGGCCGTCCGCGCGATCCCACGACCGGCCGCGCATTCGAGCCCGTGAGCAGCGGCCACAAGATCGATCCCGAAACGGGCCGCGCGATTGATCCGGTGACCGGGCAAATCATCGATCCCGTGACGGGCGCGCGAACAGGACCCGGTTACAGCACCGATCCTGCTCGCCGGGATCCGCATTAAACGCTTTGAGCGGCAAATGCGCCGCTCGATCAAGTATCGGGGAACTGAGGGTGTGTTCCATCGATAAAACCTGTTTCGCCATGGTCGGCATCCAGCGCCGGCCGCTGATATTTCTGCGTGACGCGATGTGCGGGACCTCGGGCCCGCGGCTTCGCGTTTCTGTTTTGCCAACCGTTTCCGCTTACTCGCCTTCTGGCCGCTGCCATGCACGACAAGATCCTGATTCTCGATTTCGGCTCCCAAGTCACCCAATTGATCGCACGACGCATCCGCGAATCGCACGTGTATTCGGAGATTCATCCGTACGACGTCGACGAAGCGTTCATTCGCGACTTCGCGCCGAAGGGCATCATTTTGTCGGGCGGCCCGAACTCGGTCACCGAACTGGATTCGCCGCGCGCGCCGCAAGTCGTCTTCGATCTCGGCGTGCCTGTGCTTGGCATTTGCTACGGCATGCAGACGATGGCCGAACAACTCGGCGGCAAGGTCGAACTCGGTAACGTGCGCGAATTTGGCTATGCGGAAGTGCGCGCGCATAACCATACGAGTTTCCTGAACGGCATCGAGGACTTCCAGACGTCTGAAGGTCACGGCATGCTCAAGGTTTGGATGAGCCACGGTGACAAGGTGGCCGACATGCCGCTGGGTTTCAAGCTGATGGCGTCCACCCCGGCTTGTCCGATTGCGGCGATGGCCGACGACGAGCGTCATTTCTACGGCCTCCAGTGGCATCCGGAAGTCACGCACACGGTGCAGGGCCGCGCGATGCTCGACCGCTTCGTGCTTGAGCTGTGCGCGGCGCGCCCGGATTGGGAGATGGGTCATTACATCGATGAAGCCGTCGAGAAAATCCGCGCGCAAGTTGGCGATGAGCACGTCATTCTTGGGCTGTCGGGCGGCGTGGATTCGTCGGTGGCGGCGGCGCTTTTGCATCGCGCGATTGGTGCGCAACTTACCTGTGTGTTCGTTGATCACGGCTTGTTGCGATTGAACGAAGCCGAGCAGGTCATGACGACGTTCGCCGATCATTTGGGCGTGAAGGTGATCCACGTCGATGCCAGTGAAGTGTTCTTGTCGAAGCTTGCTGGCGTGACGGATCCCGAGGCGAAGCGGAAGATTATTGGCGCTGAGTTTGTTGAAGTGTTCCAGACGGAAGCGAACAAGCTGAAGGACGCGAAGTGGCTCGCGCAAGGGACGATTTATCCGGACGTGATCGAGTCGGCGGGCAAGGGCAAGAAGGGTCATACGATCAAGAGCCATCACAATGTGGGCGGCTTGCCCGAAACGTTGAATCTCAAGTTGCTCGAGCCGTTGCGGGAGTTGTTCAAGGACGAAGTGCGGGAACTCGGTGTGAAGCTTGGGTTGCCGCCGGCGATGGTTTATCGGCATCCGTTCCCGGGCCCGGGGCTGGGCGTGCGCATTCTTGGCGAAGTAAAGCGCGAGTTCGCGGATTTGCTGCGTCACGCGGATGCGATTTTTATCGAGACGTTGAGGAATACGTTCGATAAGGAATCGGGCAAGTCTTGGTATGAACTTACGAGTCAGGCTTTTGCGGTGTTTTTGCCGGTGAAAAGCGTGGGGGTGATGGGGGACGGGCGGACTTATGAGTATGTTGTTGCGTTAAGGGCCGTGCAGACGCTGGATTTTATGACGGCGCAATGGGCACATTTGCCGCATGAGCTGTTAGGGCATGTTTCTAACCGGATCATTAATGAGGTGCGCGGGATTAATCGCGTTGTTTATGATATTTCGGGGAAGCCGCCGGCTACGATTGAGTGGGAGTGAATTGACGTCCTTCGAGGACTATCGCCAGCTATCGGGAAACTGCCATAACGTGTTGATTTAGAAGAAAATACGTTACGGTATCTATCGGTGGCTATCGCCGGCCAGCAAAACAGGTTGACGGTAGAACTGACGGTAAAAATCGAAGCCGGATTAAGACATTCTCGTTCACTATTCAGACTTTTACCGTCTTTGACGGTAAAAGTCTTCTCAGGAAAGCTTGTTCTACGCGGCTTTCCGGGCATCAACAGGTCTCCTGGTCCCTGACGGTAAAACCTGACGGTAAAGCCGTCAAAACGCCGGAGGAAACCTCGATGCTCACTGACGCTGCACTACGTAATCTGAAGCCTAAGTCCAAGATTTATAAGGCTTCTGACCGGGACGGGATGTACGTGACGGTATCGACCAGCGGTACCATCACCTTCCGCTACGACTACCGCCTCAACGGACGCCGCGAAACGCTAACCCTCGGGCGATACGGCCCAGACGGCATCTCACTGGCGATGGCGCGCGAGCTGCTGCTGGACGCGCGAAAGACCGTTCTCAAGGGCATGTCCCCCGCGCTTGAAAAGCAACGCGAGAAGCGCCGCGTCCATGCCATCGAGACTTTCGGTACGGCGATGGACACGTGGTTCGCCAATGCAAAGTTGGCTGACAGCACCCGCGCCATGCGCAAGCACATCATCGACCGCGACATCCTGCCGGTTTTCCGCAATCGTCTATTGACCGAAATCCAGCCTGAAGACCTGCGGGCCTTGTGCAACAAGGTCAAGGAACGCGGGGCGCCGGCCACTGCGGTGCAGATTCGGGACATCGTGAAGCAGGTCTACGTCTACGCCATCGCCCACGGTGAAAAGGTGGACAACCCGGCGAACAGCGTGGGCGCGGCCTCGATCGCCACCTTCGTGCCAAAGGACCGTGCCTTGTCGCCGCTGGAGATCCGGGTGATGGCGCAACAGATGGAATCGGTGGCGACCTATCCGACCATCAAGCTGGCGCTGCGCCTGATTCTGCTGACGCTGGTGCGTAAGAGCGAGTTGATCCAAGCCACTTGGGATGAGGTCGATTTCGAGAACAAGACTTGGACGATTCCGAAGCAGCGGATGAAGGGGCGTAATCCGCATGTGGTCTATCTGTCGCGCCAGACGCTCGACATCTTCGTGACGCTGCACGCTTGTGCGGCCGGCTCAAGGTTTGTTTTCCCATCTCGTTACGATGCACAGCGATACATGTCCAATGCAACCTTGAATCGGGTCACAGGACTCGTGGCAGAGGCCGCACAAGCCAAGGGGTTGCCGCTGCAATCGTTCACCGTCCATGACCTGCGCCGCACCGGCTCGACGCTGTTGAACGAAATCGGCTTCAACCGCGACTGGATCGAGAAGTGCCTGGCGCACGAGGAGGGACGCTCCTCACGCTCGGTCTACAACAAGGCCGAGTACGCCGAGCAACGACGTCACATGCTGCAAGAGTGGGCCAATCTGGTCGATGCCTGGGGCGGTGGCCAGACCTATGTGCCGAAGCTGATGCCGGAAAACGTGGCTGTGCCGGCGTTGAGCGCGTTTGCCTGAGCTGGCTGACTTGCCTTGATGGCAGAAGTTGACAAAAAGTCAACTCCTGCCTATCCTTTACTATGCGCATGGAACGATATGCACGTCATATCCAGAAAGCCGTTCAACGACGCAGCAAAGGCTTATCCGAACGACGCTGAAGCAATCGACCGCACGTATCGGGTGCTGCGATCCGGTGATTTCGATACGCCGCAGGGACTGCGGCAGGTTTTTCCGTCGCTGGACAACTTCAAGTACAAGGACAAGTGGTGGGTGCTGGACATCGGTGGCAACAATCTTCGACTGATTGCCTTCATCGAGTTCCGAGACAAGCGCATGTACGTCAAGCACATCGCAAGCCATGCCGAGTACGACAAGCTTTGCAAACGCTACCGGAAGGAGGGTGACTGAGATGGGATTTGCCGCCATCAAGGAACGAGCCCATGCCTTGTTCGACGAGGCAGGTTTCATTGGCCACATCACCAGTGAGGACGACTACGCCCAGGCGCTAGCGTTGATGGACGAGCTGGTCGAGGACTACGAGGGCAACCGTCCACTGATCGAGATTCTGGCCCGTTCCATCGAACACTGGGAAAACGAGTCCGACGAGTTTGCGGCGTTCAACGCGCGCGTGGCGAAGCTGGGTGGCGTCGATGTGCTCCGGTTACTAATGGAGCAGCATGGGTTGGGCGTGACCGACCTGCCGGAGATCGGTAGCAAGTCGCTGGTGTCGAAGATTCTCAATGGCCGGGGCCGCAATCTGACTCGCGACCACATCGCGGCATTGAGCAAGCGGTTCTCGGTCAGCCCGGCTGTTTTCTTCGGATAAGTTGATTCCAGCGGGTGCATGAGGGCGGCGCGTTGATCTGGCACATAGGGGACGTGTTGTACGAGAGAGGTGCCCCTATGTGATTCGTCAAGCGGTAGGGGCGGATTTTGGTTGGTAGAGGGTGCCGTCGCGCAGCATGGCGAACAGCACGTCGCAGCGTCGTCGAGCGAGAGCGATGAGCGCCTGATTGTGGCGCTTGCCCTGCTGGACCTTGCGCGCGTAATAGTCCCTTGAGATCGGGTCTCGCAGGGCAGCAAACGCCGAGAGGAAGAGCGCTCTCTTGAGTACCTTGTTGCCCCGTCTGGATGGGTGTTCGCCACGGATGGACGAGCCCGAGCGTCGGGTCACCGGGGCGAGGCCGGCGTAGGCGGCGAGATGCGCGGCCGATGCGAAGGCTTTGTGAGCGACTTCAGTGAGGAGTCTGGCGGCGGTCCTGACGCCGACTCCCGGCATGCTGGTCAGGACCGGCCAAAGAGGGTGTGCTTGCACCAGACGTTCAACTTCGCTGGCAACCTCCTCGCGTTGCTTGCGCAAGGATGCGAGTTGCTGGGCAAGACGCGGCATGACGATGGTTGCGGCCTGAGTACCGGGCACGATCACAGCCTGTTCGCTGAGCGCCTGGACGATGTCGGCAGCCAGGCTCTTGCCCATGCGAGGTGCGAGTTTGGTGAGGCGGTTGGCGAGTGTTTTCTCGCTGGCTGAGGCGAGCTCGGCGGGTGACGGGTATCGCTCAAGCAGATCGAGCACGGCCGGATGGTCGAGGCGCGGCCCCAGGACCCTTTCCAGCGCCGGATGAATCTGGGTGAGCAGACCTCGAATGCGGTTGCTGGTCTGCGTGATCTGGGCCGCCAGATCGTCGTCGAAGCCGCACAGCATGGTGAGTTCGGCGAGTGGTTCGTCGGCCAGCCGAAGTGAGCGCAGCGTATGCGGCATTGAGCGCGCGGCTTCAGCAATGATGGCGGCATCGCGAGCATCAGTCTTGGCTTCACCGGCGTGCAGGTCGGCGATGCGGCGCATAGCCAGACCCGGTAGATATGCGACCAGAACACCTTCATCACGGGCGACTGCCACGGGCAACGCGCCGATGGTGGCAGGTTGATCGACGACGAACAGGAGCTGGCCGTGCGTCTTGAGTTCGGTAATGAGGGCGCGCAGCTTGGCCTCATCGTTGGGCAGTGCCTTGTTGTAAAGGCGCTTTCCGCGCCGATCGAGGGCGACGGCGTGATGGTGGCCTTTGCCGACATCGACGCCGACGAATACATCGACAGAGCTATGTTGTGTTGGTTTTCTTGCATCGAAGGCTTTGCAGGTTGAACGGTTTGGCCTGCAACATCGGTGGCAAGTCTCGGCATCCACGTTACGGACGGCCTCAAGATATCCTGGCCGAGCCCCTATTAGCGATCACCAGCCACCCACCAGGCCCGGTGACAACACCCCCCGGATCATGACTGCGACTGGGGGCGAGAATCATGCCGGGCCTAGCTGGCCAAATCCCCGATTGTCGAGGAATGAAGATAGTAACGGGGGCTTTGTAGATCAACGTGACGGAGGAAGGGTGGCGCTTGCCTCAGCGTCCAAGGGCTCGAAGGTTTGTGGATGTGAGTCGCTGCCCAGCCTCATTCCTCACTGGAACCCGCCCGAACTGGGCGGGTTTTTCGTAGGCGGACATCCGGCTTTGAGACACTGCGGCGAGGGGCCTGCTTGCGCTGCTCGATCCACGCTTCCACTTCGGCCAGATCCCACACGACACAGCGCGGCGTCAGGTTGAAGCGGCGCGGAAACTCGCCGCGGCGCTCCATTTCGTAGATCGTTGTTTCGGCCAGAGGGACGATCTGCCGCAGTTCATGGCGGCGGATGGTGCGGCGAAAGGGCAAAACACTACTTCCTGGGAACTGAGGGAAATCGTCGTAGGCGTCCGAACCGGGCAGGGGAACGGATATATGTCGCGGCGGCTCACCAGCATCGTTTTCTCGGCTGATTCGCTGTAACGGGTTATTCTCCATACTGGACTCCGAGGATGTTCGGCGCGCGAGGTTTGCTGCCGCACGAAGCTATGGTGGCTTTCATTGGCTATCGTGGAAACTCGCTGAGGCGTAGAAGGGCGTATTAAAGAAAAGGTGCGTGCGTCAGGCTGGAGGGAGCCGGCGCGGTACTGGTGCGGCACGCATGGGGATGCGATGAAGATCAGAAAACTTAAGATCCAGAACTTCAGGGGAATCAAGAGGCTCGAATGGGATCTCCCCAACGAGAAGACATTCTGCCTGATTGGCAGGGGCGATTCTACGAAAACGACGGTGCTAGAAGCGATCCGCTGTGCCTTCAGCCCGCAGTGGAATCATGCGTTCTACGATTCCGATTTTCACCTGTGCAACACCGACGATTCGATCCAGATTGAAATTGTTATTGGGGATTTGTTGCCGGAGTTCTGCGCGGAGCAGAAGTACGGCGCGCATCTACGCGGCTGGAACACAGGCGCGCTCAAGTTGAACGATGAGCCTGATGACGATGACGAGCACGTTCTCAGTATTCGGCTTGTCGTCGCAAAGGATCTGGAACCGAAGTGGAAGGTCTTTACCGACCGCAATCCCGACGGCGTCGACTTCAAGGCGACTGATCGCGCTAAAGTCGGCGCTGGCTTGATCGGCACGTACAGCGAGAAACAACTGACTTGGGCTGCAGGAACGGCGCTCGCGAAGATCACCGAATCTGAAAATCTGAACGAGTCGCTCGTTGAGGCGACACGTGCGGCGAGAAGCTCGCTCGACGGTCAACGGGCACTCGTCTTGAAGAAGTTTGACGCCGCGGCGGCCAAATCGGAGCAAGTGGCGAAGGGACTTGGTGTTCCAGTTGGACACGGATACAAGGCACACCTCGATCTCAATGCGATCAGCATCCGGATCGGTGGACTGACGCTGCACGACGGCGACATCCCCTTGAGGCAGCTGGGTCTCGGTTCGAAACGCATGCTGCTGTGTGGTATCCAGCAGGAAGGCTTGGAGGACCAGCACATCACCTTGTTCGATGAGGTTGAGTACGGGCTGGAGCCGCACCGGGTCGCGCGCCTGATCAAACACATCCGCGACGACCAGAAGGGGCAGTACTTTCTCACGACACATTCTCCCACGGTGCTGCGCGAGTTGACGGTGGAACAGTTATATGTATTACGCAAGGAAGACGCTGGCGTGCGCGTGATTGCGGCAGCAGGAAACGCATTGGAAGGACTGAATATTCAGGGCCATATCCGTTCCAGCGCGGAAGCGTTCTTGTCCCGCAAAGTGATCGTTTGCGAAGGCGCGACAGAAGTGGGATTCCTACGCGGTATGGACGATCTTTGGGCGGCTGCAGGAAAGCTGCCATTTTCGTACCAGGGGCTGGCGCCGGTCGATGCGCATGGGGCAAGCAAGGTAAAGGGGCTCGCGACGGGGTTCAAGGCGCTGCATTATGACGTCATGGTCCTCGCCGATGGCGACGCTCAGGACCAGTTCTCCGATAAGGATGCCGCCGACCTGAACGGGAAGGAGGTACCGGTTGTGATGTGGGCCGATAGACTGTCGATCGAGCAGCGGGCGATGGTGGATTTGCCCTGGGAACAGGTGCTGGCGAGCACCAAGCTTGCGAAGGAGCTGGGGTTTCCAGTCCACGATCAGGTCAGATCGAAATTGAACATGCAGTTCGACGAGGATATCGGTAAATGGCAGGACTCGGCCGAGCTGCGCAAAGCGATCGGCGCTGCCGCGAAATCGTCCAATTGGTTCAAGAACATCGCGTATGGAGAGCAATGGGCGCAGGCTATCTTTCCCGCGTTCGCGGATGCCGCGTTCCTGCAGAAGGAGTTTGCGACCAAGCTGGGGCGGTTCCGCGCATGGGTGGACAATGGATGACGATCTGCCCAAACTCTTGGCGGAGTTTAACGGCAAGGGATATGTAATTGCCCCAGCCGGTTACGGAAAAACTCATCTGATCGCGAAGGCCGTGCAGGCGGCTACCCGTCGCCAGTTGGTGCTGACCCACACCTATGCTGGCGTGAACGCGATCAGGCGGAAGATGCAACTCCTGCGGATTCCGCCGGCGCAATATCAGATCGACACCATCGCGAGCTGGGCGCTCCGTACCTGCCTTTACTTCCCGAAGACGTCAAAGTGGAAAAAGGACCACCCAGCAGGAAAGGACTGGGGGAAACTCTACGGGGCCTGCGCCGTGCTGCTGAACAAACCATTCGTGCAGCGCATGATCAAGTGCTCATATGGCGGGGTTTACGTCGACGAATATCAAGATTGTTCCGATCAGCAGCATGAACTGGTGGAGTCCTTAGCAAAGTTGCTTCCATGCAGGCTGCTCGGTGATCCTATGCAGGCCATCTTCGACTTCGGTGAGCCGCCGATCGATTGGGACGTAGCCGTCTATCCTAACTACCAACTGCTCGGCGAATTGAAGACGCCTTGGCGGTGGAAACTGGCGCAGGCCGATGAACTCGGGGAGTGGCTGAGTCAGGCGAGGGCGCTTCTGGCCGAGAATCAAAAGATTCCACTCGCCGGGCAATTGCCCAATGGGGTTCGTCGTTGCTCTGTCGATTTGAACGACTTTGGCAATAAGAAACGGTTGAGCGTGTTCTACGACCACCTGAAGAATCAGGATTCTGTCATCGCTATCCACGCAGGCGACCAAAAATCGAAAAACAAGACACATAAGCTGGCACAAAGCATGGCCGGCAAGTTTTCCAGCCTGGAGGAGGTCGAAGGCAAGGATCTCTTTCGCTTCATAAAAAAGATCGATAGCGCCAAGTCGGCGGGGGAGCGACTCCGATCTGTGATCGATTTTTGCAAGACCTGTTGCAACGCGGTGGATGGCGTGCTCACGGCGGCAACCAAGAAAGGTCAAGAGGGGAAGGTGACAAAGGCGACGAAATGCCCCGAGATTCTGAGCGTGGCGAATCGTTACTTGACGACGGCATCATTCAAGGACATGGCCATTTTGCTTGATCTTGTCCGCAGCCGCCCAGAGGTCACGACCTACCGCCGTGATCTCTTTGGGCGGATGATGGGAGTGTTGCGCGTGCACAAGGGCAACCCAAGCCTGACGCTTACAGAAGCCGCGAAGCGATACCAGCATGAGTTTCGGCATTCGGGCCGACCGATTCGTCACAACAAGCTTATTGGGACGACGCTGCTGGTCAAAGGCCTTGAGTACGACCATGCCATCATTCTCGAAGCGGGGTCGATGTCATCGAAACATTTGTATGTGGCGTTGACCCGTGGCGCGAAGTCAATCACCATTGTCACGACGGATAACGCTGTTCCGCGGTAGTGGTCTTTTCTTCGATCGGGGGAGACTATTCGATCTCCGGTGATTGCCGAGCATCGCTAGCGTGCAGCTGATACTCGGCGGCGAACTTGGCCGGCGGGATTCGGCCCTCATCGTCTAAAGTTGTTTGGCTTTGACAAACTTCGTAAGGTTGCTTGGCCTCTTTCTCCGGCCAGTAATCTTGACGATCAGGATCAGCCGTGACTGAGACTTACCACCGCGGCGGACGTGGCGCATCTCTGTTGATGTCCACCGAATTCTGACCCGCTGGGGATGCCGACAAGGCAACGACAATGGACGTGGCACGCGCGCGCCGGACGACTCAAGGCTGCCCTGGAAAGCCGGACTGTGTATGAGGACGTGTTGAGCTACTGCCGTGCGGAATTGCTCGACGGAAACTACTTCCACGCGGTCTTCGAGGCGACAAAAGGTGTTGCTGAACGGATTCGCACGCTGTCAGGTCTAAACGGCGATGGCGCCGACTTCGTGAACAAGGCATTGGTGGTCTGCAGCCCGTCTTGGTGTTAGGACCGCTCATTACGGAATCCGAGAAAAGCAAGCAGAAAGGCTTTGCGAGTCTCCTGATCGGTCTGTTCGGTGCCGTGCGCAATCCATTGGCCCATGCGTCCAAGACGAACTGGCCCATGTCCGAGCAGGATGCGCTCGACATTCTGACGTTGGTGTCACTGATTCATCGCAAGCTCGATCGCGCACAGAAAGCGGCCGCCTCATCATCGTAAGGAGGAAATCCCATCCGTGGGCCTGTCACATATTGATTTGCCGCCGCGGCCAGAACCGCTCTTGATGCCGTGGCCGGTGCAAGGGAACCCGGGTGGTTTCATTCAATTCGACCACGCTGATCAATGGCGCGCCTTCATCGCTAAACTAGATATGGATGCTCGCATCCCAGATGTTGTGCGACTGAAATACGCCCGTGCGCAGAAGCTCTATCTGCTTGGTTGGATAGACGCCGATCTGATCAAGGCCGGTGAACTGGTCGCTTTGACCACGCTGGAACTCGCGCTAATGGACCGCTATTGGACCAAACTTAAAACATGTGAGCGGACGTTCGCCGGAGTGCTCAGGCATCTGCTGGAAGTCGACGATCTGACCGACGCGCAGATACCGATGGTCGCACGCTGTGGCGGTAACGCCATCGGCCAACTAATCGGCACGCATAGACCGACCTTGGCACAGCGCCGAAATGCGATGGCCCACGGCGATCCATTCGATGGGTTTCCGGTCGGCGGCCTTCTGGAATTGGTGCGCGATTTGATCACGTTTGCCTTTCGCAACTTCAGCGTGGAACACCGCCAGGAGTAATCGACCAGGATGCCCAGTTGAACGCTTGCCGAAGCTGCGCGGCGGGCATCGTACCCGGTGCCGACGTTTTATGGAGCAACCCGTCATGGTTGGCCCAGCGAGCTTCACGCAATGACAAGTTCTCATATCGGGCTGCTTGATAGTTCGGGCCAGTCTTCCGGCACGAGTGCCGGTGGCTTGGTCCACGGTTGTTCCACCAATGCGTCCTGGAACCACTGTTCGCGAAGATTGGCGTGCTCCGTGACGATCAATTGGAAGCCAGGTGCGTCTTCCTGTGTGAACTTGAGCAACAACTCGAACAATCGCCGAACCGCCTTGATGTCGGCATCGGCCTCTTCCGTCTTTTTAACTGAGCCGTCAGCGTCCTTGTAGACCTGCTCGGACGGGAAATAAACTTGTGTTGGCTGGTCAATCAGCAGGAATCGCGGGATTGGGCGGTTGTTCTTGACGGCAAACAGATGCAGGGCGAGCAACGCCGATAGATGGTAGGCCAGATGATTTTCGCCGCCCCCCGTTCGGCTCATGGGAACCGGACGTTCGGGACGGTCGAAGACGATCGTGATGTTGGCCAAGTCGAATCGTGCTGGATACACACTAAACTCGGCTTCAAATTTCTGAATGTATTGCGATACCTGCGTCGAAATGATGTTCAGTATCGAGTTCAGCCGGTCGTTGCTGTCGTCCGCGCCGATCCGACTTTCCAGGTCCTCGACCTTCAGCTTCAGACGACGATGCTCCCGCTCAAGTCTTGCGAGTTCTTCGTTCGGAGCGAGGTTTTCCAGGAACAGGCTGATGCGGCCGACGACACGCGCGGCTGCATTGTTGCGTGTGCCCATCTGCGCGATTGCTTCATTGGCCGCCATCGCTGCCGCAATCTCGGCTTCCTTGTCCTTGATGACACCCGCGATCTGCTGAGTCTTCTCATTCAGATCAGACAGGTAGGCATCCAGCTTGGGACGCTGACCGACGGCGATGCGCAATTCGGCGTCAAGCGATTGCAGTTCGTTGAGCAGGACTGTGGCAACAGGGGATTCCAACGCAAGGTTCGACTCGCTGAATGGCCACTGCCACTCGCCAGTATCCGGATACTTCGGTAACGCCTTAATTGACGCAAGCCGATCCAACTGTTCAGTGGCCTCGCTCTCGTAGCCGCCGGCGCGTTTGGAAAACTGGCGGGCTGCGTCGATTCTTGCCTGCACTTCCCGCCGATCCTTGCGCAACTGACCCATTTCTTCCTCGAGGCGAGAAATCCTGCTCCCGTCGTCTTCGGGAATTTTCTCGGGTTTCCAGGAAAGGGCAGATCGCAACGCTTCGATGATTCCGTCGCCCGTCATGTCGAGGTCCGCGCCGCCGACCACGCCAACAACCTTGGCCTCAGAGTACAGGCCAATCGCTTTCTCGTGAGACGTGTCGATGGCATCCCGTGCTTGCTCTAGCAATTTCGCATTGAGCCGGAGATCTCGTTGCGCGGCGCGCAGCTTGGATTCGAGTTCGTAGCGATCATGGGAGGAGACGCCGAGCAGGATCGGTAACGTGTCACGAATCGCTTGAGGCTGAAACTGCTCGTTCTGACGGTAGAGGAGTTGGTCTTTGTTTGCGACCAGCCCCTGTTTCTGAAACAGGTAATAAAACGTGTGCTTGACGTTGGCGTCGTAGCTGTCCCTGCTGTGCTCCACGGCGACGTCGGTGCGGTTCTCGGGAATCCCAAGCAGGCGAGAGAGTAAAGTGACAACGGCATCGTCGTCTGAGTTGACTGCCAATTCGTCAAACGAGGGGGCCTGCAGTTCTCCTCCCCGGCGCAACATCGCCGTGCTGCAGCTCGCACCGCCCTCAGGCGGCGTGGGCTTGGCGATCAACACCTGTTCGCGCTCGAACTGATAGATGACTGCAAACCAGGCAACCTTGTCGCGAATAATGCCTTCCGGGACATTAAACGACGATCGTCCCATGCAGTATTCGACGATCTCGGAGAGCGCGGACTTGCCGGTAGAAGAACGTCCGGTGATGACGTTGAGGCCGTCCACCTGGAAATGCAGATCCCGGCGCTGCCCATCGTGGCTGTAGATATGGATGGATTTAATCTTCATGGACGAATCCCGAAGGTCGTATATATAGTCACTCGGTCCGCGATACGGGCGAACTCTTTCCCGACGATGCGTGCGACCCGCTGGCAGGATTTGGTTTCGTCGGTTCCCGTTACCGATTTCCGAACCTTGTCGGGAACTGTCTGGAGGCGTCCCTCCGGCGCAATGGAGATGCAGCCCTTCTCCATCAACAGGCCGAAGCCTTCAAACGCATAAGGAAGCATGGCTGTGGCCCTTTCGGCGAAGCCTATCTGCACCTGGGGATTCTTTTCAGTAGCCTTTAGGAGATAGCTCCGGGAATGGCTGGCGATCACTTCGCGCGAGTCCTTGTGCAGGCACAGCGGCAGGATGAGCAAGGAAAGCGAGAACGGGATGCCTCTGTCGTCTTCTTCTTCATAGCCCTGCATGGCGCGGAACAGAACCAGGCCACAGAACGCAGGGTTGAACAGGTTCCGTATTTCTATGGGGCGATGGTCCCATCGTTTCACTTGGTGACCTCCAGCAACTGACCAAGATGGTCGAGGAATCGGGGATGCCAATAGACCCTGGGTGCAGGTGCGGCATCGGCCAGAATGTGAAAAGAGCCGCGTGTGACATAGGGCTCCGTCACGCGCGCGCGGATACGCAGTGATTCATAGTTCCCGGTCTGTTGGTCCGCCCATGTGTAAAGCTCTCTGCCGGCTCGCAGCAGCACATCCTCAGCGCTGTTCTCATCGAGTTCCTCGAAGACAACGTCTTTGTAACGGCTCCACTCGTCAACGAGACGGTCTTCATAGTCCTCAATCTCCCCTGAAACCAGCAGGTTTTCGCGCGCCCACTCCGATCGTTGTTCAAACGCTCTGTAGTAGTCCAAAATCGCGTTGCGGATGCGGTTGGAGGAAATTCCGATGTCGCGGAGCTGCGCCACGAACGTTCGAGAGTCGTTCTCCGTGTCGATCTCACCAGTGGGCTCCTTTCCGCGAAACGTGATCGGAAGATTGTCCAACTTGTATTCCTCGGACAGGGCAGAGAGCTTGTCCGATACCTCGTAACCGAAAATTCCTTCGGCTCGGCTGCCAATCAGTTGCTTGATAACAGCGTCGTTCCACCATCCCTCCAGTCGCTCAAACACGGCATGTCTGTGTTCACGCCGGACGCTTCGCATGTGCATGTCTTTGATGGTGTCCGGGATATCCTGGATTCTGGGACTCCCATCAAAAATCAGAATGCGTGTCAGGAAATCCTCTTTCTCGGTGCCAGTGAGTTCGTCAAATGCCTGGGCGATCTCCCCGATGAGATCCGATTTCGATCTGCTGAGCGCTTCTTCGGCCTGTTCGGATAAGGTTGTCGCTTCGTCGTCTGTGCCAAGTCGAACAGGCAAGAACCTCGTCAGGAACGAGGCGTCCGAAACCGTGCCGGTCGTGAATAGAAAGAACCGGAGGTTCGATACGCTGCGGCCATCGCGCTTATATCGCGCCAACCATATGCGCACGGATTTCCAGAAGTCGGTCGACAGGTCGGTTAAGCGGTCGCCGACAGCTTTATGCTTTAACGATGCGAGCGACTTGCTGCCGTCACTGTCCACGAAATCCAGGTCGTCATCCTTCTCCAGGAATACGGCTGTGTCTTCTGGCAATTGCAGTAACTGAAGCAGCGCAAGGCGTGCCTGGTAGATATACCCCAGTCCCTGTTCGCCAGCCGAGAACTTGTCTGTGGTTGCCATGCCCAAGTCCTTTTTGCAATGTTGTAGGAAGGCGGGATTCCCGAGCGGTCTCTCGCGGGAAAGGTGCAGCAGCTATAGCGCCCTGATCGACTACTTCGCTTCTATCGCCTCTGAAAACAGCACTCGGTCGATACCCCAGTAATCGAGCAAACAAAAGAGCATGCTACGAAGCTCAACGCTTGCCGCGCCATGAAATGTAAAGGCCCTCGCCATCGCCATCTGCTCGAACTCTTTGGCAACGGAAAACAGCGTCCTGGCTATTTCGTTCTTTGAAAAGAACTCGCCCAAGATGGCGGTGTTCAACTGAGCCAACTGCTTTTCAACGCTTAGCCTTACTTGCCGGGAGATCGCAGGGCCGTCACTTGCATGTTGTTCGACCAGTCCCATGGCGACATTCAAGACTTTCTTTAGTCCTGTGCTGCCTCTGGCTCCATAAGTGAAGCCATCTTTGATGAGTATGCTTCGCTCGGACTGTTCGTGGAATGAGAGTTCCTTCATGCAGTAGTCGATCGCGATGGCAAGAAACGAGCACACCAGGTACAGACACCGTAGCGCCGTCTCGCGCTGATTGCCTTTGACGATGGACTGTTCGGCGAAGAACTTACCCTGTCCAAGCCATTCGTTGCAGCTATCAAATGAGAGTGATTTTGCGAGGAGGCTCTTCGAAAGCGCTATCCGTCCCCGCCAGTCGCCGTCCAGTTTGCTCAGCGAATATTCGTTGATCTTTGCAAAAAACTCCTCATCCGAAAGTCGAGTTCCGTTAGGATCATCCGAGTTGGCAAGTTTGCTCAGGAAGGTTCCATCCAGAACAAGCACGCCAAGTTCACGTCCGAAATCTTTGACCTCTTGACGCTTCTCCGTCGTGGCCACAATCGCATTCGTCGCTTTCGTTGCGATGCGCAGGCCCCGTACCCAAAAAATGCGCTCTATGGCCTGCGGCGTTTTTTTGTTTTTTGCGTCCACCAAAGTGACTTCGCGCGATACGGATGACGTCCGGCTGTAAAGCCATAGATCAATATCCGTCACGTCAAAGCCTTCATACACAAACGGCACGCCACGAGCTACGTAATAACCAGCTTTGAGAAAATAGCTGCGCAGCAACTCTTCCATCAAGGGGCCTTTGGGCAAGCTGCTTTGGCTCTTGCTCACAGTCCACCTCCAGTCCGCAGGATGGACAGCATATCGTTTGTTGCCTTCGGGCTCATCTTGGTTTGCGTTCTCCGTACCTTCTCGCGATTGTGCTCGGGACCGCTGAACGTGGTAACGGCCGCAGTCGGCAGGGCGTTGAGAGAGTGTTCGCTGACATCGCCCTGCCGAATCGCCTGAAGGGCGAGCTCGCCAACCTCCGTTTTCAGCAGGCGGAGCATAGGGCCTGTGCGCCCCTTTTTGGTTCCCTGCTTCACTTCGACCACACCTTTCAGTTCAAGCACCTTATAGTCTTCCGCAATAGCTCGCACTGGCCCTACGCTCTCACCGCGCACGAGCGCACTCAACAGGGCGTCGACCATTTGAATCTGTCCGCGAGCGTAATTGCTCTTGGTCATGCCATACGTAACGGAGCTTACGAAGGCTTTTGCGAGATCGAAGGCGTCATCGACCATCGAGTTGCTATATTTGGAGAACGCGGACGGCAACGTGAGGAAGCCGACATCCTCGGTGGAGTTGCTGACCACGCTGATGTCGAACAGTCCGATCGCAGTTATCTTCTGAAAGAGCGCATCGCCCAGGAACTGTTTTGCAAAATCGGCAGTGACACATGCTCGCTTACGCAGCATTTCGGTGAGTTCATTAAGCTTGGTTTGCTCTGCTGACTTAAGCGAATCGAGAACGGCCTTGATTTTCTGGGTGGTATCTCGACGGAAAAGATTGCCATTGAATAGCAATGTATCGGTGCTGCTAAGTTTCTCGGTATCGACAAAGCCGATTTGCTCTGCATCGGACAGCAACTGGCTAAGGTTTGCCGAAGCAAGCTTATAGGTGTCGGCCAGCTCCTGGGTCACTTCGTTGGCGAGCACAGGAGCGACGGATGCACGCTCCGCGAGCGTAATCGAAGCAACTTCATTCAAGTTGGGCGAGAGGGCATCGAAAATATCGGAGGTGCGCTCCAGCGCAGTAGCAGTTGTGACGCCAAGCACGGCGATCCCGCCGGAGGATTTGTCAACGAGCTTCTGATGCTCCAAAACCTCGACGAGCTTCGGCAGTTCAAACGTCGTGTTGATGTTTGCGGCTTGCGCCAATACAGTCAGTCGGTCGTTGTTGACGGTAATCTGCTTATTGGCAGATATCGCCGAAAGCAGTATCCCGGCTTTTCCTGCCAGATAGGTCTTCTCGTAGCCGACCTGATTGGTTACGCCCTGAAGCTTGTTGGTATGGTGGATTAGCCACGATCCCTTGGTCTTTTTGTCCATTTTCCCCGTTCCACCCATTCGCATTTGTTTCGAGTGACCCTCGATCTTCAATCTGGCGCCGAAATCGCTTGCATCCCATAAGCGTTGTGCGTGGAGAATGCCCATATGCGAAACAGCTAAAAGCTACCGAATCGGCTCACCCCTCTGTGTAAATTGTGCCACGAAATATCCGGGTCCTTGCGGTTTTGATCCGGCGTCCCCGGCTGAGCCGGGCCGCGCTGTCGTGCTTCGCAACGAACCTCGCTGCGCGAGTTTCGTCCCCTTCGGCTTCCATCGCTGACGCCTACGGCCCGGATTCTCCGATCCGGGCCTGCGCGCTTCGCTTGCGTGCGGTCGGCACATCGAAGCGGCCGTTGCCTGTCCAGCCATCTTCCCTGACTTCATCCCCTTGTCCGCGACTGTAGCCCGCGGCCGTGTGCCGTCAAGGCGCGCAGGGCCGTGTCCTCGGCTACGCCTGCGGGCCGCACCCACCCTGCGCTTTGCTCCTTGACGGCCCCCGTCTGCGCGCTCCTGACCGTCGCGGGCGATGAACTCAGGAAAGACGGTGGCAACGAGGCCAACCGGGTTCCTCGTGCCGACCGCACCGGAAGTCCACAGCGGGCTCCGAATCTTGGAATCCGGTTGCGGGTGAACAGCCAACCCTTTCTTTGTCAGGAGAAGTGCCATGCAACTCGCATCCCGTTTCGCTTCGCGCTCCCCGGTGTTGCGTTCCGAATATCCCTTGTCGGATGACCAAATTCGCGCAGTGGCCCCGTCCATCTTCGCGGATGCCCCGCACGAAAGCCGCTCGCAACGGTACAGCTACATCCCGACCGCGACCGTGCTGCAGGAACTGCGCGGCGAAGGCTTCGAGCCTTTCATGGTGTGCCAGACCGGCGTGCGGGCCGACGACCGCCGCGACTACACCAAGCACATGATCCGGCTGCGCCACGCCAGCCAGATCAACGGACGCGAAGCCAACGAAATCATCCTGCTGAATTCGCACGACGGCACGAGCAGCTATCAGATGCTCGCCGGCATGTTCCGCTTCGTGTGCCAGAACGGCCTTGTTTGCGGCGACACCGTGGCGGACGTGCGCGTACCGCACAAGGGCAATGTAGCCGAGCAGGTCATCGAGGGCGCTTACGAAGTCTTGCACGGCTTCGACCAGGCGCAGGCATCTCGCGATGCCATGCAGTGCATCACGCTCGACAACGGCGAAGCCGAAGTGTTTGCCCGCGCTGCGCTCGCGTTGAAGTACGACGAGGACAAGCCCGCGCCCATCACGGAATCGCAAATCCTGATGCCACGCCGTCACGACGACAGCCGCCGCGACCTGTGGAGCGTGTTCAACCGCACGCAGGAAAACCTCATCAAAGGCGGCCTGTCCGCCCGCGCTGCGAACGGTCGCCGCCAGACCACGCGTCCGGTTCAGGGCATCGACAACGGCATCCGCCTCAATCGCGCCCTGTGGCTGCTCGCCGATGGCCTGCGCCAGTTGAAAGCCTGATTCCTCACGCGGCAGGGGCAGGCAGCCCTTGCCGCTTTCTTCGCTGCTGCATTCCAACCGCTAGGAGTTGTCACCATGAACGCCGTTACCAACACCGAAGCCATCGCCCTCGAAACCGCCGCGCCGCTGGAAGTGGCCGACCCGACCAAGAACCTGATTCTGGTTCCGCTGTCGCAGTTGTTGCCGCGCCGTTCCAAGCGCAACGTCCGCACGACCCCGCGCCAGTCCATTCCCGAACTTGCCGCGAGCATCGCTCGCGTCGGCCTGCTGCAAAACCTCATCATCATCCTGTCCGCCGATGGCGAGCAATACGAAGTCGTCGCGGGCGACCGTCGCCTGACCGCGTTGAAGCTGCTGGCGAAGAAGAAGCGCATCACCGCCGACTACGAAGTGCCGTGCCTGCTGGTGGCCGACGCTTCGGCGCGTACCGTGAGCCTCGCGGAGAACGTGCAGCGCGAGGCCATGCACCCCGCCGACCAGTTCGCGGCGTTCGCCGCGCTGGTCAAGGAAGGCCGTCCCATCGAGGACATTGCCGCCGACTTCGGCGTGTCCCCGCTGGTAGTGCAGCGCCGCTTGAAGCTGGCGAACGTCTCGCCGCGCCTGCTGACCGACTACCGAGCCGGAGCCGCGACGCTGGAACAATTGATGGCCCTGACCATCACCGACGACCACGCCGCACAGGAAGCCGCGTACTACGGTGCGCCCGAATGGCAGCGCGGCGCATCCGCGCTGCGCGACCGCCTGACCGAGCGCGAAATCACCGCCACGCATCCGCTGGTGTGTTTCGTCGGGCTGGACGCCTACACGCAGGCAGGCGGCGGCATCCGCCGCGACCTGTTCGCGGAAGGCGATGCTGGAACCTACCTGACCGACGCCGCGCTGCTGGAAACGCTGGTGCGCGGCAAGCTGGACGCGCTGGCCGAGGACCTGCGCGCCGAGGGTTGGGCGTGGGTGGATGCCACGCCACACATCAGTTCCGCCGACCGGCAGGCATTCCAGAACGCACCGCGTCAGCGCCGCGAACCGACCGCTCGCGAAGCCCGCCGCATTGCCTCGCTGCAAACCCGCCTCGAAAAGATCGACGCCGAACTGGAAGATGCCTACGACGCCGAGGACGTGGACGAGGACAAGACCGGGGTGCTGGAATCGCGCCGCGAACAGGTGGCTGAGGAACTGCAAACCATCGAGGACGGTTTGCGGGACTACGCCCCCGACGTGCGCGCCGTGGCCGGTGCCATCGTCACGCTCGACCGCGAAGGCGAAGCCGTGATTCATCGCGGCCTGCTGCGCGACGCCGAGGCGAAGGCGCTGCGGACGCTGGAAAAGCTGCGGCAGGGTTTCAGCGTGGGCGACGGTGCGAACGACGAGGAAGGCCACGACGAAGCGCCGAAGGTCGTGAGCCTATCCGACCGGCTGGCGCAGCGGTTGAGCGCGCACCGCACGGCGGCGCTGCAAATCGAAGTGGCTCGGCATCCGCACGTCGCGCTGGCCGCGCTGGTGCATGGCGTGGCGCAGACCGTGTTGCAGGCCGACACCTACGGCGACGGCTTGCCGCTTGGCGTAAGCCTGAAAGTGCAAGACCGGCTGGAAGGCATGGCCCCGGACGTGCCGGAATCGCCCGCCGCCGTGGCGCTGCGCACGTTGCAGGAAGTCGCGGGCGAAGCCTTGCCTCAGGACAGCGCCGAACTGTTCGCCGCGTTGCAGGCGAAGTCGCAAGACGAACTGGTGCGCCTGCTGGCCGTGTGCGTGGCGTCCACGGTGGACGTGGTGACGCCTCGCGCCACGCAGCAACAGCCCGGCACGGAACTGGCTCAGGCCGTGGGGCTGGACATGGCCGCATGGTGGACGCCGACCGCCGAGGGCTATTTCCGCCACATTGCCAAGCCCGCGATTCTGGACGCCGTGAACCAGTACGCTCCGGCGCACGTCACCCGCCTGTCGAAGTTGAAGAAGGGCGACATTGCCAGCGAAGCCGAACGGCTGGCAGGTGGCACCGGCTGGATGCCCGCCGTGTTCCAGATCGATCACCACACCGAGCCGGGAGGTGTGCGCGAGGCGGGGGACGAAGCGGATGCGCCCGAAGACGCCGCCGAGGTGGAGGACGCGCACGCGGCGGCCGCGTGAGGTCGCAGCATGGCCCCGGCGTACCGCGCCGGGGTTTTCGCCCGGTTTCGACGTCCACAGCAAAATCGCCCCGTCGCCGCCTTTGACCAGGCGGCGACGGGGCGGGCGCGCAACGGCCTTGCGCGCAGCACGGCGAATCGGTGCCCGCTGGCGCGGGCAAGGTTCTGATTGCGCCCCGCCGCAAGGGGCGGGCTTGTGGGGCTACGCCCCAGCTTGCTGCGACAGGTTGTGCCAAAGCGTGCCGTCCTCGACGCTGACGGTTCGCCGCCTGTACGTCACGAAGGACGGTTCACCGACACGCCGCCCGGCCTTGCTATGGAGCTTCCACGCCACGCCTCAACCACGGGGGCCGCCCGTTGGCGGCAAGGGGCATTCTTGCTTTGTCGCTGGCGGTTGTCCTTGCCCGCGTCAGGGCGCAAGCCGGTGCAGCCGTCATGCGGGGAGGCCGAGTCAGCCACATCTCCTTTCGGGAGCGGGCGGCCTGTGCCTCCTTGGCTTGTCGTGAATCCTGGCGGGGGCGCGGCTGCGCCTTGGGCTTCATGGCCGCAACCTTCCAGCGAAAACAATTTCCCCTGCGCTGCGCGCATTCCTCGCGGGACAAATTCTTTTCGCTTCCAGGTTCTCCACGTTGTTGCGACCGCTGCGCGGTGCGACCCACCCATCCCTCGCCGGCCGGATCACAACAAGGACGCACTGGCGCGACCTCGTTCAACCCGAAAGGAGAAACATCATGGCTAACATAGGCACCTTTACCGCAGAGAAAGACGGCTTCACTGGCACGCTGCGCACCCTGACGCTCAACGTCAAGGTCAAGCTGGTTCCCAACGACAAGGGCGACAGCGAGAACGCTCCCGACTTTCGCGTGCAGGCGGCAGGCCACGACATCGGCGCGGCGTGGAAGAAAGTCAGCAAGGCCGAACGGCCTTACGTGTCCGTCACCCTCGACGATCCTTCGTTCCCGGCTACGATCTACGGCCGCCTGATCGAAGGCGAGGACGGCACGCACGACCTGATCTGGTCGCGCAGCAAGCCGCAGCAGGCGGACTGACGCCGCCCACCGCGCCCCGTCTCTTGCGACGGGGCGCTTTTCGAAATGCTTATTTATGCCGCGGACGCTGCGAGCTGGCGTTCCGTTTCGGCCATCACCACAGCCGTACTGCATCCGAGCGCGCTGGCGATCTTGAAGATGATCGCCAGCGTGGGCATGTGCTCGCCGCGCTCGACCTTGCCCATGTGGGAACGCTCGATGCCGGCCAAGTTTGCCAGCGATTCTTGCGCAATCCCGCGTTCCGTTCGCAGCGCACGCACCGCCGCACCGAAGGCTTGCGCCAGCTCGGCATCGAAGGTGGTGGAGCCGGCCGGTCTGCCGGGCTGGATGGATCGCTTCTGCATGGACAGAAGCGTCCAGTCGAGGGACAATTAAAACCACGTTATCTTTAACTCATTGGCGGAAATTTAATCTGCCTCTGTGCTTTTACTGAAATCCGCATCGGCGGATTCCGACAGAATCAGGGAGCCGTATCCGTGCCTTTCCTGACATCCACGATTCCGCTTCTGCGTTTCCGGGCTTGTACGGATTCGATGGCTTGCGCCTTCGTGCTTTCACACGAAAGCACGCATCCGCTTCGTCAGTTTCGTGCTTCGCAAGAAAAGCGCATCCCTGCATTGTCGGATTCGTGGGACACCCGCCCATGACCCATCCACTTATCACCGCAGAACAGCGCGCGCAGCTACTCGCCGCCGGTGCGGCGCGTGCTGCGGGGCAGAACATTGACGCACTGCCTGCGGTGCGCCTATTTACGCCAGACGCGCATGCGACCTGGCTGCTGGCTGCGCTCGATCCGGTTGATGGGGATACCGCCTGGGGACTGATCGACCTCGGCATCGGGATGCCTGCGCTCGGGACCGTCAAGTTGTCCGACCTGGCTGGCATCGTCGGGCCACAGCAGCGGCCCGTCCTACGGGACGTGTATTTCCACCCGGCACGGCCGCTATCGGAGTACGTCAGGCTGGCGCAGCGTGACGGCTCCATTCCTGACTAAGCGGAGCGTATTGTGTCTTTTCCGGTCTAATATCAGACGAATATAGTCTTGATCGGTATTCTTGCACCAGACGGGTGCGACCCTGACTGAAAGAGACATGATGCGCGGTGTGGCTTGCGGCAGGGTGTCCGGTGATGAGCAGCCATTTCCGTGCTGCCAGCCGTCGCACTCGGACGACCCTTGCAGGCACTGGAGCTAATCGGTTTTGACATCCCTCGTTACAGCTTAATTTAAGTTTTCCTGATGACGTATTGATGTTGTTGATGCCGTAGCTCTGCGTTTAACACCGTGGCGACGATCCTGTTGAACAGGAGGTCGCGTCATGGCTGATCGAAGCGCCGATGCCTGGTATCCCACCGCCGCGTATCTGTATGTGCTGCATCTGGACGGCCCTGCGCTGGCCTGGGAGTACCTTCGCCGCCATCCCGACTACCGGCGCGACTGGCTGCGCCGTCACCGCCAGCCAGTCGCGGCGCACGCCTGGGGCTTGCGCCTGCTGGAAGACCCGGCACTGGATGCGCGCGACGCGCATCTCGACTGGTTTCCCGATCCTGTTGGCGTACTCCAGCTTTACCCGGATGCCGACCCGCCACCGGCAGCCGATGCCTTCGAGTTCTGGCGCATCCCCGGCCACAAGCGCCTGATCCATGATGGCAAGCGCCTCGTGCTGACCGCACACTGGCCTGGCTGCTGCGTGCGGCTTGCACTGGCGCCGGGCTTGGCCGATGGCATGGCCTATCTCTATGCCGTCCGCGCCGGCGCCACAGCTTGTGCGAGCTACCGCACGTTCACGGCCGAACTGGACATCCTGGCAACGGTAGACGCGGCCGTGCCTGCGGCAGCGGCCCGCTCGCGGCCCACGCCTGCTGCGCTGCTGGAGCTGCACACCTTGCAGGCGCTCGACGCGGCCCTCGCGGGCGCGTCCTTGCGCGAAACCGCTGTTGGACTGTTCGGTGCGGATGCCGTGGCCGCCGGCTGGTACGCCGACGGCGGCTTGCGCTCGCGCGTGCGCCGCCTGGTGCGGCGCGGCCAATCACTGATGCGCGGCGGCTACCGCCGCCTGGCACAGCTCGATTGACCTGCGCAGGGTCGTTTGCCTGCGCTGCAAAACGACCCTCTGCGCAACGCATCGCTTTCCCAAGACTGCCCCCATCCGGTCGCGCTGTGTGGCCGGGCGTTCCTGACCGATGGAGGTTCATCCGATGCGTCCCGCTCCCTTGCGGCCTGCTACCGCACCCGTCGCTACGACCCCGCAACCCCAACGCTACCTCACCAATGACGAAGCCGCCGAGTACCTCCGGCTGTCGCCGCGCACGCTCGAAAAGCAGCGCGTGATCGGCAACGGGCCGAAGTTCCGCAAGTTCGGCCGCCGAGTCATGTATGCAGCAGCCGACCTCAATGCCTGGGCCGACCAGCGCAGCTACGAAACCACGTCCGATCCCGAATACGCCGAGCATCACTCGGCCGACAACCGTGCGCGTTGATGGGCAACTCGCCGGTGGCCATCGCCATGCCCAGCCCATCGCGGGAGCGGGAACAGCTCGACCTGTTCCGCGCCTTGCCTGGCGACATGGTGCCGCGCGACGCCCAGGACTTGATGGCCTTTCCGTTCTTCTCGCTGGCGAAGTCGCGGCGCACCACGCCGATCGACTTCCGCAGCGGCAAGGTCACTATCCGGGTGGAGGGCACGCAGGAGCACGGCATAGCGACCATCTGGGACGCGGACGTGCTGATATGGGCGGCCTCGCAGATCGTGGAGGCGCGCGACGCCGGCCTGCGCCCGTCGCGGCTGATGCAGGCCACGCCCTACGAGATCCTGCGCTTCATCGGGCGCGGCGTATCACTGCGCGACTACCAGCGCCTGAAAGCTGCACTCGACCGGCTGCAATCGACCACCGTGGCGACTTCCATCCGCGAGACGACCGGGCGGCGCTTGCACCGATTTTCCTGGATCAACGAATGGAAGGAGCTGGCCGACGCCCGCGGCACGCCGCTGGGCATCGAGCTGATCCTGCCGGACTGGTTCTATGCCGGCGTGCTGGACGCCGCCCTGGTGCTGACCATCGACCCGGCGTATTTCCGGCTGACCGGCGGCATCGAGCGGTGGCTGTACCGGCTGGTGCGCAAGCACGGTGGCAAACAGCCCGGTGGCTGGCAATTCGACTTCCGGCACCTGCACAAGAAATCCGGCAGTACGGCGAAGCCCTACGACTTCGCCTGCGACCTGCGCGCGCTGGTCGCGCGGCAGTCGTCACCCGGCTACGTGCTCGGCATCGAGCGGATGCCGGGCACCGGCGCAGAACTGCTGACCTTCCGGCCCGTGCCGTTCACGGCACGGGGATAACTCGGGGAAAACGTGTGGACGGCCTCGTGCTATCAGGCGTGCTGGGTATCGTGCGATCAGGCGTGTCCCTATCGTGCTATCAGGCGTGCGAAAACACCGCAAAGCCAATAACGGCGCGGGTTTCCGCGCTCTCTAACTTCTCTAACTTAAAAGCTCTAACTGGTAATAAGAGCACGCCGTTCCGGTGGAAAACCGCCAAACGCCACCACACGCAACCGCGAAAGCCCGGCTTTCCAACACGGAGGGCCGCGCCATGATCGTTGCGCTGCTCAACCAGAAAGGCGGTGTGGGCAAGACCACGCTTGCCACCCACATTGCCGGCGAGCTGGCGATGCGTGGCTCACACGTCATCCTGCTCGATGCCGATCCACAAGGCTCTGCGTTGGACTGGACGCAGCGTAGAAGCCAACAAGGCTTGCCACGGCTGTTCAGTGCCGTGGGCCTCGCCCGCGAGACGGTGCACCAGGAAGCGCCGGAGTTGGCCCGCCGCGCCGATCACGTCGTCATCGACGGCCCGCCGCGCATCGCCGCCCTGGCGCGCTCCGCGCTGCTGGCGGCCGAGCGCGTGCTGATTCCCGTGCAGCCCAGCCCCTACGACTTGTGGGCCTCGGCGGAGATGGTGGCACTGATCCGTGAAGCGCAGGTTTTCCGGCCTGCGCTACGCGCGGCCTTCGTCGTCAATAGGCGTGTCAGTACCACCGTCATCGGCCGCGAGGCGCACAACGCGCTCGCCGACCAGCCGTTGCCGGCGCTGCGCTCGGACGTGCATCAGCGCATCGTGTTCGCGGACAGTGTGGCCGCTGGCCGGCTCGCACGCGAGACGGCACCTGACAGCGCCGCCGCGCGCGAGATCGCGGCGCTCACCGACGAGCTGCTGCGGTGGCCGACATGAGCCAGAGCAACGGCAAGCGCGTCGGTATCGGCGCACGTCCGCCGGCGAACCCGCACGCCGAGGCGTGGGTTCGCCAGGGCGACGCCGATGGCATCCAGAAAGGCGACCTCTACACCGCGCGCCTGACCCTCGACATCACGCCCGCGATGCGGGCGCGCATCAAGGTGTCGGCGTTCACGCAAGGCGTGACCGTCGCCGAGTTGCTGCGTGCGCTGCTGGAACACGAGTTCCCGGAGAAGACCCCATGAACACATCCACTCTGGCGGTCACGGCTGCGCCGCCGCCGTCGCTCGCGGTGCTCGCCGGCCAGGCCGGGATCGCGCCACTGACGCGCGTTTCGCTCGCCTACATCGAGCAACGCATCGACCTGTACCTGCGCTTCGGCGAACCGGCGCGCATCGTCCGGCTTGACCGCTGGCGGCGTGTCGCGGTCTTCCTGTCGGGAGCGCTGTTCTGCCGCATTCGCTGGCACGCCAACGACTACGGCACGACCCGCTGGCAGCTCATGGTGATGCAGGCTTGCACGCCGCTCGACGCGGCGCAGCGCATCCCCGGCGTGTTGCCGGGCGCGCGCCTGCTGCTGCACGCCGAAGGTGAACCCGCTGTGCGCGCCGTGCTGGCGCAGCTCGACGCCATCGAAGCGCAAGGCATCACACCCGCCGACGTGTCGCCTGCGTACTGGCGCACGCTCGGCAACCGGCTCGCTGCACGCTTGCCGTTGCCGACATACACCGCCGAGCGGCACGCCGCCTGGCTGGCTGGGAGGTCGCTGCCATGACGACGCTTCCCCCGTCCGCAAACACCACGGGAACAGCGCCGCGTCCTCGCTCGCGCCTGCGCGCTCGCCTCGTGCTGGCGGGCCTGTCCGCCTGCGGCTTCGCTGCGCTGGCCTGGGCGTCCTTCGTGTCGCCGCTGCCGCGCCTGACCTACAACCCGTCCGACAGCGTGGCGGTCGGCTGGTATCGCATCGACCCACTCGACCACCGGGCTGACTCGCTGCCACGTCTGTTGTTCGTGGGCAGCATCGTGCTTGTCCCGCTGCCGGCCAAGGCCGCTGCGCTGGCTGCGCAGCGCGGCTACCTGCCGACGCGCGTGCCGTTGCTCAAGCGCATTGGTGCTATCGCGCCGCAGGAGGTATGCATCGCGGGCGGCATCATCCGCATCGACGGCGTGCCTTCGGCCACCGTGCTGCGTGCCGACCGGCTGGGCCGTTCGCTGTCATCGTGGCCGCAATGTCGCCGCCTCGAACCGGGCGAACTGTTCCTGTTGAGCGTGACCAATCCGGCGTCGTTCGACAGCCGGTATTTCGGCCCGGTTGCTGCGTCCACCGTGATAGGTGTTGCGCATCCGGTCGGGCTGGAGACACGTCGATGATGGCCGCCGATTCGCTGCGCTTCATCGTGCCATCCGGCGTGTCGCCCTGCTGGCCGTCGCCGTGTCGTCGCGCATGTCGTGCGAGCGCATCCGCGCCGCACATCGCGCAACATCCCGCGACGCTCTCTCCCGTGCAGGCATCTTGCCTTGAACGCGCCCGGCCGATGGCCGTGGCCGCGTTCCCCGGCGCGCTGGCTGCGAGCAGCGCAGCGCCGCCGGGCCGCCGATGCCCGGAGCGACAGCGAGGGGCAAAGGCGGAAGGCAAGATAAAAGGTCGCGGCACATGGCCGCTTGAAAACCCTGTCTGCACGTGGGGGTGGCGCGGCACGCGCCAGGGAGCGGCAGCGTACCGCGGAGGTGCGCAATACCGCATCGGCATTGGCGAAGTCGCGTGCTTCGTCCGCTGGACTGCGCCGGTCTTGGATGGAACCACGCCATGAGCCAGCGCGACGATGACCAATTCCGTGCCCGGCCTGGTGCGCCCAAGCAGCGCGGCGACACCTACATCAACAAGGTGCTACGGCAGGCCAACAAGGCCGGCGCGAAGCTCGGCAAGACAGCCGGCAAGGTCGGCCAGCGTCCCGGCTCCCGACTGGGGCGCGGCCACGTCGCGGCGCGCTTCGCCGGGCAAGGACTTGGGGCGAATGCCCGGCGCGTGACGATCAAGGCCCGGCTGGTGAATCTGGCGAAGGCTGGGCCGCGCTCGACTGCGGCGCACCTGCGCTACATCGAGCGTGAAGGTGTCGATCGCCGGGGCGGGCCGGGCCACGCCTACGGGCCGCCGGCCGACGATGCCGACCTCGAAGCGTTCAAGGAGCGTGGCGAAGGCGACCGTCATCAGTTCCGCTTCATCGTCTCGCCGGAAGATGCCGAACAGCTCGACGACCTGCGCACCTACACCCGGCACCTGATGGCGCGCATGGAGACCGACTTGGGCACGCGGCTGGAATGGGTTGCGGTCGATCACTGGAACACGGACAACCCGCACACGCACGTCGTCCTGCGCGGCAAGGACGACACCGGCAAAGACCTCATTATTTCCCGCGACTACATCGCCGAGGGGATGCGCCGGCGGGCGTCGGAACTGGCGACCGAATGGCTGGGGCCGCGAACCGAGCTGGAGATGCAGCGCGCCATGCAGCGCGAAGTCGATCAACAACGGTGGACGGGTCTGGATCGTACCTTGCAGCGCGAGGCCGGCGACTATGGCCTGGTGCGCGTCGAACGCTTCGCCGAACCCCGATTGCAACGCCAGCGGCAGGTGCTGATCGGCCGCCTGCAACGCTTGCAGCGCATGGGTCTGGCGACCGAGCGGCAACCCGGCACATGGGCCATCCATGCCGAGGCCGAGCCGACCTTGCGGGCAATGGGCGAACGCGGCGACATCATCCGCACGATGCAGCGCGCCATGAGCGGCCGACAGCGCGAGCTGGCCGTGTTCGAGCCGGGCAGCGACGGTCGTACCCTTATCGGCCGAGTAGCCAGCAAGGGGCTTGCCGACGAGTTGTACGACAAAGGCTACCTGATCGTCGATGGTGCGGATGGCAAGGCGCACTATGTCGCGCTGCCACCGCGGTCAGAGCTGGAACAGTACCCGACCGGCGCCGTGGTGGAGGTCAAAGGCTCTGCCGACGTGCGCGCCGCCGACCGCAACATCGCCGCGCTGGCCGTCGATGGCGTGTACCGCGCAGATCATCACTTGGCCGTCGCCCAAGGCCAGGCCACGCCCGACCGCGACCCGCACGAAGTGGTGGCCGCGCATGTGCGCCGGCTGGAAGCCCTGCGCCGGGCCGGGATCGTAGAGCGCGAGGCGGAAGGTATCTGGCGCATCCCCGGCGACCTGGCCGAACGAGGTCGCCAGTACGACGCGCAGCGGCTTGGTGGTGGCGTGGCTGTGGAGTTGAAATCGCACCTGCCGATCGAGCGGCAGGCCCGCGTGATCGGTGCCACCTGGCTCGACCAGCAGTTGATCGGCGGCGGCAAGGGGCTGGGCGACCTGGGCTTTGGGGCCGAGGTCAAGGACGCGCTACGCGAGCGTGCCGACTTCCTGGCCGAACAGGGCTTGGCAGAGCAGCGCGGGCAGCGTGTCGTTCTCGCGCGTAACCTGCTGGCGACGCTGCGCGGGCGCGAGCTGGCGCAGGCCGCCAAAGACATTGCCGTCGAAACCGGCTTGGAACATCGGCCAGTGGCGAGCGGGCAGCGCGTGGCTGGCATCTATCGGCGCAGCGTCATGCTCGCCAGCGGACGCTATGCGATGCTCGACGACGGGATGGGTTTTTCGCTGGTGCCATGGAAGCCGGTGATTGAACAGCGATTGGGGCAGCAGGTCGCCGCAACGGTGCATCCCAGCGGCGTGTCTTGGGCCATCGGAAGGCTGCGTGGGCACGGTCTTTAACTCAAGAACAGAGGTGGCCCCTATACCGTGGTCGGTAAGGCCAGGCGACAGAGTTTGTGCGCCAGCGTCTCGACGAATTCTCTTGGCCTACCCATCGCCATGAAGCTACCCAGAAAATATTTTTCCAATCGATATGTTAAGCCGTTGACACAACGCGGCCTGGCGGTACAAACTTACCATTCGGTATATAAATGCTGAGGAAAGATGACTGGAAGCTTGAATGGAAAAGTGACCTTGAGGGGGCGGAAGCTCTGACATCGGCGTCGCCGTCGCGAAGCAACTTGCGGCCAACGG
This sequence comes from Caballeronia sordidicola, assembly GCF_001544455.2. Lineage (GTDB taxonomy): Bacteria > Pseudomonadota > Gammaproteobacteria > Burkholderiales > Burkholderiaceae > Caballeronia > Caballeronia sordidicola. Next base: position 207,828 of record NZ_FCOC02000001.1, on the reverse strand, counting down.
CAGTACCGATCTACATCGCCGGTCGTGGTAAGCAGAAGGCGCTCGGTGCCGCTGTGGCCGCAATTGGCGGCAATACCAAGTCGGCCTATCAATGACATGACCTTGAATGTGGATGGAGGATTTACGATTTAACCGGGCTTCCCTAAGCCGGCAAGCACAAGCGCCGGATGGCCGCAGTAAATTCACAAAGCAAACTAAGGAGCGAGCAATGTCTTTTGTCACGACCGCAGACGGCACAGAAATTTTTTACAAGGACTGGGGAAAAGGCCAGCCGATCGTCTTCCATCACGGATGGCCCCTGAGCTCCGACGACTGGGATAACCAGATGCTGTACTTCTTACAGCACGGTTATCGTGTGATCGCCCACGACCGTCGTGGACATGGCAGGTCCAGCCAGACGGCTCATGGCCACGACATGGCGACTTACGCGGCCGATGCAGCCGCGGTCGCTGACCATCTGGACCTGAAGGACGCCATTCACGTCGGCCACTCGACCGGAGGCGGCGAGGCTGCGGCTTATGTGGCACGCCATGGCAAAAGTCGTGTCGCAAAGGTTGTTCTGGTCAGCGCCGTACCACCGATTATGGTGAAGAGTGCATCGAATCCAGAGGGAACGCCGATCGAAGTATTCGATGACTTGCGCAAGCAACTCGCGGCGAACCGCGCCCAGTTTTTTCGTGATGTAGCGTCCGGACCGTTCTACGGTTTCAACCGTGCCGGCGCTAGTGTTTCGGAGGGCGTTATCGGCAACTGGTGGCGGCAAGGCATGATCGGATCCGCTCTCGCGCATTACGAAGGCATCAAGGCATTTTCGGAGACCGACCAGACTGCCGACCTGCAGGCTATCGACGTGCCAGCTCTGATTCTCCACGGCGACGACGACCAGATCGTCCCGTACAAGGATGCCGCGCTCCACCAAGCGAAGCTCATCAAGAATTCTACGTTGAAGATCTATCCGGGCTTTCCGCACGGCATGCTCACTACGCATGCCGACGTGATTAACCCCGACATTCTCGCGTTCATCAAGGCCTAATTCGCCCGTACCGGCGCCGTCCGTTCGTGGCGCTGGTCGACAAGATCATCAAGGCCGACTTTGTGCTCCACGCCATCATTGATGCTCGCGCTCAGCTTCGTCAACCGCGTTGACCCCCAGGCAGACAGCGGCCTAGTACAAATCCAACACCGGACAGGAGTCGTAACATGAGTGACGCTTTACAGGCGTCGGCCAAGCTCCATGTCGAGCGCCCAACGTCGGGCTATTGGCGAGCGATATTGCATAACCCCCCTATAAACCTGCTCGACGGGGATCTCCTTCTGGACCTATGCGATCTTCTTGACCAGGCCGAAGCCGATTCGGAGCTTCGCGTCATCGTTTTCGAGAGCGCTGACCCGGACTTCTTCATCGCGCATCTTGACGTGCATGGCTTTTTATCGCCGCCCCCCGGAAAAGCGCCAGTGAAGTTGGGAGAGATATGGCCAGCTTTCATCGCACGCTTCGCCCGTAGCTCAATCATTAGTATCGCCAAGGTGCGTGGCCGCGCCCGCGGCGTAGGAAGTGAATTCGCGCTCGCTTGCGACATGCGTTTTGCAAGTCGCGAGAAGGCTATTTTCGCCCAGCCAGAAGTAGGGTTCGGTGCGTTTCCCGGCGGTGGCGGCGTCGACTGGCTATCGCGCGTTGTGGGACGGCCAAGAGCACTCGAAATCATGCTGGGCTGCGCGGATTACGATGCGGATATGGCTGAGCGCTACGGATGGATCAACCGGGCGCTGCCAGACGATCGACTGGACGCCTGGGTCGATGATATGGCGCGGCGGATCGCGTCCTTCGATCGTGCGACACTTTCCGCCACCAAGCGACATGTCAACGCGCGATCGGCCGTACCGACCGAAGCCGAACTGGTGGAGTCTTATGCCGAGAGCGGAAAACTCGCCGTCTCGCCCGAGGGGCGTGCCCGGCTCGAAGCCTTGGTCGCGAAGGGCTGGGGTGGTCCTGGCGAGACGGAACTTTGGTTGGCCGATTTCCTGAGTCCACGTGGTGCGGAGATGTCGGTGCGCAGCGGCCGTTAGCTCATTGCGGGCCCAACCGGGGTCCGCTGACAGACCCGGAAATGCGACCGGCTGGCGATCGTCTATTCCTCGAACGTAACCCAGCCGGCCCGCACTGGCTGCAAGGCAAAGCGTCGATCATCGTGGACGTGACGACGCGTGCATTTCTAGGAGGACGAGACCACCGCCTTCAGGGGGCTAGGATCTCGTGCCACTCGATGACGTGCCACCGGCCGACTGTGCCGTTCACGATGAAAGGATCGGCTTTCGCGAACGCCTCGGCGCTTTCGCGAGTCGTGAACACTGCAACCGCACCGTTGCGCTCTACGTCTTCCATGCCGCCGATCATCAGTAGCTTCCCTTGCTCATGGAAGCGCCGGATATGTTCGCGATGCGGCTCCATGTAAGGCTGAGACCGCGCCAAGATGCCCTCAACGGGCTCGTAAAATAGCAGATACTTCAAGACGTCCTCTCTTTCACATTCTATCGCCCAGCAAAGCGTTGCGTCTGCCGGGGACGGGTGATTTGCTGCTCAGGCGACAGGTAACTGAGGCCAATCGAGCTGATCGGCTTTTCCACCGGTGAACATGTTCCGTTCCCATGCGCCGACCACGAGGCGCTCGGGAAACGTCGGAGCGATCGCGCTAACGTCGTCGAGGCGTTTGATCTGCTCGTCCATCAGCGTCAATTCTGCCGACCGAAGATTTTCTTCGAACTGCTTCAGAGTACGCGGCCCGATGATCGGAAATGATCCTTTCGCTTTCACCCAAGCGATCGCCACCTCGCCGGGAGTCACACCGATCTCCTTGGCCATGGCTATGACAGCGTCAACAATCGCAGTGCGCTGTTGCGAGTTTTCTGCCTGGAACACGTTGCCGCCGAAGCCTTCCTTCCGGCCTGCCTCGCCCTGACGATATTTACCGGTAAGTAGGCCGCCGCCGAGCGGAGACCACGCCCCGACAGCCAGACCAAGGCCGTGCGCTGCTGGGATAAGTTCGTGTTCCGTGGTGCGTTCGACGAGACTGTGCTCGACCTGGAGCGCTGCAATGGGAACGGCACCACGCAGCTCTGCGATCGCCACGGCATAGCCCACTCGCCAAGCCGGAAAATTTGACAAACCCGCGTAGCGAATTTTTCCGGCTCGCGCGAGATCGTCGAAGCCTCGGACAATCTCCTCCATAGGCGTCACCAGATCGGTGAGGTGTGCCCAGAGAAGATCAACATGATCCGTCTTCAGCCGCTTCAGGCTAGCCTCGACGCTGGCGACCATTGCCTTCCGGCTGTTGCCGGTGGCAGCGATGCTGGCCTCGGGATTGGCGCCGTTCGTGTATTTGGTAGCGAGCACGAAATCGTCTCGTTTTCCTTGGAGCAGCCCACCAACGATCTCCTCCGATTCGCCGAATTGGTAGGCGTTCGCGGTATCGATGAAGTTACCGCCGGCCTCCGCGTAGGCCTCGAAGATACGACGTGGCTCGTCAGGCTCAGTGCCGTAACCCCACCGATGCCCGAACATTGCGGCGCCGAGAACGAGCTCGGAAACTCGCAGTCCTGTACGTCTGCCGAATAGTTTGTATCGCATGGCCTAATTCTGAGAATGATTTCGTGCCCTGTAGAGGAACGTCGCACGTTCTTCTTGGGCGGGATGTACTCGGGGACTTGATGCCGTCGCGCGGCCGACTTTCGTTCAGCCGCGCTCCGACTACAGAGGCAGTGTTCGTACTCTCGCAAAGGAGTACGCCCATATGCAGCCCGCTATCAGCGGAAGCCACCGCTCGCAGCGATCTTCTCGCCAGTCAACCAGCGGGCGTCATCGGACGCCAGGAAGACGGCGACGGCGGCGATGTCGCCCGGTTGGCCGGTGCGGCCCAAAGGCGTTTGTGAGGCGAGTTGAGCCTCAAACGGAGAGCCGATAAAGCCCATCGCGTGGGTGCCCTCGGTCTCGGTCGTGCCCGGGCTGATGGCGTTGACGCGGATTTTGCGCGGACCAAGTTCGTTGGCCAGCACGCTGGTGATGTTGTCCACCGCGCCTTTGCTTGCCGAATAGGCCGCCGAGCCCGGCGGGTTGAAGCTGGTGATCTGGGAGCTGAGGTTGATCACGCTGGCGCCCTCGCCAAAGTGCGCCGCGGCTGCCTTGGTGACGAGCAGCGTGCCGAGCACGTTGATGTCGAACATCTTGCGATAGTGGTCCACGTCGATCGCTTCAAGCGGACGCATGTCGAAGACACCGGCGTTGTTCACCAGAACGTCCAGGCGGCCAAACTGCTTGACGGCAGCGTCTACGATACCTTGCGCCTGATCAGCGTTGGATACGTCGCCTTGGACGGCGATCGCCTTGCCTCCAGCGGAGGTGATCGCCTGCACGACCGCGTCGGCGCCAGCCTTGCTCGATGCGTAGTTCACCACCACCTGCGCACCTTCTGCTGCGAACGCCTTTGCAATCGCAGCACCGATTCCTTTTGAGGCTCCGGTCACCAGAGCAACTTTTCCATTCAAACGATTCGTCATTTCCTTCTCCGATAAATTTGACTTTGCACGGCATATTTGTACCGTTCGGTAAGTATCTGGCGCGCAGTAGTTCGTTGTCAATGCTTTGCATACCGATCGGTAAGAATATTTTTTAGGCTACCGCAGACGTCCGAAGGGATTTTGTGTCTGCTAATGTGCGCGGGCAATCGGACGGCCACACTTCAGAGTGTGGCAACGAGTTGCACATTATTAGAAGTGCGCGGCTGCGGTGTGGAGGCGGGCCTTAGACTTAGGCACTCAGAGAGCGCCCCTTCCAACGTTGGTGTCCGCCTTGTGTGTCGATGGCGACGGCGAGGCTTGAGGCCATAGCAGGCACGGAGAAGGAATAGCTGAGCCCACCATGCGCGAAAGCAGGATTCCTACGCCTGCCACTCAAAATGCAGGCAGATGCTTGTCTCAAGCCTTGCCGCCAGCTGTCTCCTTGGTGTGTCTTTTTGATCTGGAAGGTGGCGATGCGGGCCAACTGTTCATCGCGATGCTGATCGTCTTGTGCAGTTCCTCGGTCGGTACACCGCTGGTCGCCTGAACCGAGATTCCTTGCGACACCGTTACAAAGTATCGCGCGAGCGCATCAATGTCGGTCCTAGGCGGTAACTCGCCTTGCTTGCGTGCGCGATCCAGGCATTGGCGGATCATCTCCACCCCTGACTCCCGGACCTTGCACAAGGCTTCGGTTACCCGTTTCGAATCCGTACTTCCGGCGAGGGCTCCTTGAACAAGCAGGCACCCCCGTGGCGTCCCATCCGTGCTCTGGAACGTCGCCAGAGCACGAAGGAATGTCTCAATGCTGCTACGAGCGGAGGGCAGCATTAACGAGGGGGCTGCGAACGAACCAAGCCGCTCCTGATAGCGATCGAGCGCCTTGAGGAACAGCTGCTCCTTCCCTCCGAAAGCGGCATAAAGACTTGGCTTGTTGACGCCGATCGCCTCGGTGAGGTCCGTCAGTGACGTTCCCTCATACCCTTGAGCCCAAAAGAGCTCAACGGCCCGATCAAGTGCCTTCTCCGCGTCGAATTCTCTTGGCCTACCCATCACCATGAAGCCGCCCACAAAATATTTTTACCGATCGGTATGTTAAACCGTTGACAGAATGCAGTCCAGTAGAACAAACTTACCAAACGGTACACAATGCTGTGCAAAGTCAAATTTATCGGAGAAGGAAATGACAGGTCGTTTGAATGGAAAGGTGGCCTTGGTGACGGGCGGAAGCTCCGGCATCGGCTTGGCCGCCGCGAAGCGTTTCGCGGTCGAGGGCGCAACGGTCTACATCACCGGTCGCAAACCCGAGGCGCTCGATGCCGCCGTAGCCGCAATCGGCGGCAACGTCACGGCTGTAAGGGCTGATTCGAGTGTCGTCGCTGACCTCGACAAGCTATACGCCAAGATTCGCGAAAAGAGTGGCAAGCTCGATATCGTGTTCGCGAACGCTGGTATCGCCGCGTTTGTGCCACTGTCGGCTATCACCGAGGAGCATTACGACAGCATCGTCGACACGAACTTGAAAGGCGTCGTGTTCACTGTAAAGCAGGCAGTTCCACTGCTGTCCGATGGCGCCTCGATCATCCTCACCTCGTCCACGGCCGGCTATAAGGGGATGGAGGCGTTCAGCGTGTACAGCGCCACGAAAGCTGCGATCCGTCAGTTGGCGCGCAGTTGGATTCTCGACTTGAAAGCCAGGAAAGTCCGCGTCAATGTCGTCAGCCCGGGCATGGTGGATACGCCAGCAATCGATGCGTTGGCTGGCGATCCGAATGCCGCAGTTGGTATGAAGGCCCACGTAGCGTCGCAAATTCCGCTTGGTCGCATCGCGGAGCCCGACGACGTCGCCGCTGCGGTACTTTTCCTCGCTTCTGACGATGCCGCGTACATAAACGGCATCGAACTTCCCGTTGATGGCGGCGCGGGTCAGATTTAAAGCAGTCGGTCTCGATGCGCGGTGAATCGTCACTGCCGACTTGAGGGCGGCCTGAGCCACTTTGATTTCTTTGGAGCAAGTTCATGCGTTACAAGCTATTTGGTGAGCACACAGGTCTACGGGTCTCGGAATTAGTACTTGGCGCCGGCAACTTCGGCACCCGCTGGGGACATGGCGCTGAACCGGATGAAGCGCGCCGTATTTTCGAAGCCTATGCTACCGCTGGCGGCAACTTCATCGATACTGCTAACGGATATCAATTCGGTGAGTCCGAAGAGATTCTTGGTGAGCTCCTTGCGGGTCGTCGAGACGATTTCGTGCTCGCATCGAAATTCACTTTCAGATCCACGCCGCAAGACGGAATCCTTATCACTGGCAACAGCCGCAAGGCGATGGTGGCCTCGGTCGAGGCTAGCCTAAAGCGGCTCAACACGGATCGTATCGACCTCCTATGGGCACATATGTCGGATGCCGTTACGCCGCTCGAAGAACTCGTGCGTGGATTCGATGATTTAGTTCGCGCCGGAAAAATCCTCTACGCAGGTTTGTCTGATTTTCCCGCCTGGCGCGTGGCTAGGGCCGCAACGATCGCCGAGTTGCGTGGAACTGTTCCCATCGCGGGCCTTCAGGTCGAACACAGCCTTGTCGAGCGCAGCACAGAGCATGAGCTGATCCCGGCTGGTCAGGGTTTGGGACTCGGTATCGTGGCATGGTCGCCGTTGGGAGGCGGGATGCTGACAGGGAAATATCGCAAGGGCGAAACTGGAAGACGAGAAGGCTTCGGCGGCAACGTGTTCCAGGCAGAAAACTCGCCCCAGCGTACCGCCATTCTGGACACTTTGATCACGGTTGCGGAAGAAGCCTCCATTACACCAGCAGAGGTCGCTATCGCTTGGGTTGCGACGAAGGGCCCGTTGCCAATTATTGGGCCGCGCACGTTTGCTCAGCTCGAAAGCAATTTGGCCGCTGCGGGGGTGACCCTCTCTGGCGATCAGATTGCACGGTTGGACGAAGTGAGCGCGATTCCGCCGGTGTTCCCGTACACCGTGATCGACGCACCTAGCACCCGGCAGGGTTACACCGGCGGCAAATTCGACGAGTTCGATCGACCTGCCGCGCCGGTTGCCTGAAGGTACTCACCAGGACGGGCCGACTTGCACGGCGTCAACAAGACAACACGCTTAATCTGTTGCCGCTGCGGCTCGTCATTGAAACGAGCGGTTCTTGCGTAGAGAGATAAGTTATATGTTTGAAAAGATTCCAATGGGAGCACCTCGAGCGTCCGTAGAGGAAGTGCCAATACGATCCATCAAGGCGGTACAGAGCTATCACGCTCACATCTATTTTGACGGTCCGAAGCAAAAGCGCATCGCCGAAGTTCTACGCGAAAACATAGCGCAACGTTTTGCTGTTCTGCTAGGCCGCTGGCACGACAGTCCGATTGGCCCTCATGCGAGGCCGATGTACCAAGTAGCCTTTGCTCCCAATGAATTCGGCCGCTTCGTGCCTTGGCTCATGGTCAACCGGCAGGAGCTGACCGTTTTGGTCCATCCTAATACCGGCCATCCGAAAGCTGACCATTTGGACCATCCCATTTGGATGGGCGTAGCGCTCGAAATTCTAAATCTACACCTTCTTCCTGAGCGGGAAGGACCAGAGCCACAGTTTGCTCCCAACACTCAGCCCACGGTAGCCCCATGAGCGCCATTCCCTATAGCAACGCGCTCATCATCGGGGCTGGCTTCGGTATCAGCGCAGCCCTGACGCGGCATCTTCGCTCTGCAGGACTTCCCGTTGCCATCGCATCTCGTCGTCCTGACAGGCTCGCACCCCTGGTGACCGAAACCGGAGCGATTGCTCTGCCAGTCGATGCCTCTGATTCAAGCCAGATCGAACGACTTTTCGTGGAGGTCGAGGCTCGCATCGGTGCGCCGGAAATCGTGATTTATAACGCCAGCAGTATGGTTCGCGGCCCGATCGCTGACGTCGATCCTATGCAAGTCGAAAGAGCTATCGCCGTTACGGCCTTGGGAGCATTTCATGCCGTACAGCATGCTGCGAAGCGCATGCTTCCCTTCGGGAAGGGGGCAATTCTGATGACGGGGGCCACTGCCGGGATAAAGGGTTTTCCGCGATCGGCGGCGTTTGCAATGGGGAAATTCGCCTTGCGCGGGTTGGCTCAAAGTGCATCGCGCGAACTTACTCCGCAAGGCATACACGTCGCACATATAGTCGTTGATGGCACCGTTGGCACGAATGGCAAATCAGACCCGTCGGATCGCACACTTTCCCCCGATGCCTTGGCGCAATGCTACATGGATCTGTTGCGCCAGCATCGCAGTACCTGGTCTTGGGAGATCGAAGTTCGGCCTTGGTTGGAGAACTTCTGATCACGATGTCTCTGTCGAGTATGTGACATGGAGCTTCGGCATTTACGTTGTTTTATCGCCGTCGCAGAGGAGCTTCACTTTGCGCGGGCGGCTGAGCGACTACACATCGAGCAGTCGCCGCTCTCACGTGCGATAAAAGAACTGGAAGAGGAACTGGACGTACAGCTATTCGTGAGGACTACGCGGAACACCCGCCTCACACGTGCTGGCGAACTCTTTCGGGAACATGTGCCGCGGGTCTTTACTGCTCTCCAGCAGGCGCGTGACAGCGTGAAGGCGGCTGCGAATGGCTTCAACGGTGTGTTGCGTGTCGCGCTCTCTGATGGCATCACGCCGCCACGTTTCTCAAGTTTCCTTGCACTGTGTCGGCAAGAGGAACCCGAGATCGAGATACGCCTGTCGGAAGTACCTTTGGCCGAGCAGATCAAAGGATTGCATCACGATATATATGACGTAGGCTTTTCTAGGTCGAATGAGGTCGCCGATGGGATCATTGCTGAATCGGTCTGGGAAGAACCGCTGATGGTAGCAATTCCCGCTCGCCACCCGCTCTTGACATACAAACGCATCCCGCTTGAAGAAGTATTACGTTATCCCTTGGTACTTGGCGATCCGCAAGCATGTGAGGGCTGTGTGCGTCAGATCGAGCGGGTGTTGCGACAAGTCGATCAAGAACCTCTGATCGCGGAAAGGGTTGCCTCCATTGACTTGATGATGACGCTGGTATCTGCTGGATTCGCGTTGGGGTTAGCTGGTGAGTCACAGATAGCTTTCAGTCGCGAGCTAGATATAGTGGCACGGCCGCTTGCAGGGCAACATCCTATGCTGACCACGTATCTGCTGAGGGCGGATCGCGACCCATCGGAGAACCTGACTCGTTTCATTAAGCGGGTCGGCGCAGTGACATCTTCCAATATCAGAACTAAACCTGATCGCGTGTCCCACGCAGCTAGTCCGGAGGAAATGAAATCATGAGCAGGACAGCGATCTTGTTACTTATCGTTGCTCTGGCCGCCTGCGGAAAATCGGACCCGACCGAGACGGTCGAGTCGCTGATGGCCAATCCCGAGCTATTGAAAGAACTGCAACAGCAGTGCAAAGTTGACCACGCCAAAGTCGGCGATGAACTCTGCGATCGTGTAACCGAAGCAACGCGCAGACGTTTCTTCGGAGATGGCAAGGCACCCTACAACCCACCGAAACAGGCGCCAAAGTTTTAATCGTAATCGAATCGCCGAAAACCTCGGTTTCCTCGCTCGGTACGCTGTAATGCGCCACTGTTTGCAGCGTATTTCTTATATGCGCCTTTGCGCGAAATATTGCATTTTTCTCGATATATCTTCCGATAACGGTCTTTGACCGGCACTGACCCGGCACCGATGCTCCATGGTACGCGGCACGTTTTCGCCGCGTGACGCAGGAGAAAGTCGGAGGCCGGTATGAACGGGACCAGTGTGCTGTTCGGCCAGATGCTGACGGTGTTCGGCATCGTGGTCGCGGGAACTTGGGGTGCCACCCAATGGACCGCCGCACACCTGGGCTACCAGCTACGCCTTGGCTCGCCGTGGTTCGACTGCCTTGGCATTCCGTTCTATCACCCGTGGCGGCTGTTCGAGTGGTGGTACTGGTACGACGCTTATGCGCCGCGCCTGTTCCTCAAGGGTGGCGCCATTGCCGCCGCGAGTGGCGTTACTGCTGCGGGCGTCGCCATCGGGATGTCGGTATGGCGTGCGCGGCAATCGCGCCTCGTCACCACTTACGGTTCGGCACGCTGGGCCGACGCCCGCGACATCCGCAAGGCGGGCCTGACGCAACCGGCGGGCGTCTTTCTCGGCCTGCATGACGGGCAGTACCTGCGCCACGAAGGCCCTGAACACGTTCTGACCTTCGCGCCTACGCGCTCGGGTAAGGGCGTGGGCCTGGTGATCCCCACGCTGTTGAGCTGGCCGGCGTCCGCCGTCATCCACGACATCAAGGGCGAGAACTGGGCCATCACGGCAGGCTGGCGCTCGCGCTTCTCGCACTGCCTGCTGTTCAACCCGACCGATCCGAAGTCGGCCGCGTACAACCCGCTGCTCGAAGTCCGTCGCGGCGCTCATGAAGTGCGCGACGTGCAGAACATCGCGGACATCCTGGTCGATCCCGAAGGTGCGCTCGAACGCCGCAACCATTGGGAGAAGACTTCGCACGCGCTGCTGGTCGGCGCAATCCTGCATGTGCTCTACGCGGGCGAGGACAAGACGCTGCGTGGCGTCGCCAACTTCCTCAGTGATCCGGCTTGCCCGTTCGAGCTGACGCTGCACCGGATGATGACGACGAAGCATCTCGGCGATGCACCGCATCCCGTCGTCGCATCGGCCGCGCGCGAAGTGCTGAACAAGAGCGATAACGAACGATCAGGCGTGCTGTCCACGGCCATGTCGTTCCTCGGCCTGTACCGCGATCCCACGGTAGCCGAAGTCACCTCACGCTGCGACTGGCGCATTGCCGACCTGATCGCGTCCGAGCATCCCGTTTCGCTTTATCTCGTCGTGCCGCCGTCGGACATCAGCCGCACGAAGCCGCTGGTGCGTCTGATCCTCAACCAGATCGGCCGACGCTTGACCGAATCGCTCGACGGCAGCGACGGCATCGCGCGCCGCCACAAGCTGCTGCTGATGCTCGACGAGTTCCCGGCACTGGGTCGGCTCGACTTCTTCGAGACAGCACTGGCGTTCATGGCCGGCTATGGCATCCGCAGCTTCCTGATCGCGCAGTCGCTCAACCAGATCGACAAAGCCTACGGCCAGAACCACTCGATTCTCGACAACTGCCATGTGCGCGTGACATTCGCCACCAACGACGAACGCACGGCCAAGCGCATTTCCGAAACGCTCGGCACCGCTACCGAGCTGCGCGCGCAGCGCAATTACGCCGGCCACCGGCTCGCGCCGTGGCTGGGTCATCTCATGGTGTCGCGCCAGGAAACCGCACGACCACTGTTGACGCCGGGCGAAGTGATGCAGCTCCCGCCCGACGATGCGGTGGTGATGGTGTCCAGTCTGGCACCGATCAAGGCGAAGAAGTTGCGTTACTACACCGACGCAAATTTTAAGCGCCGTGTGTTGCCACCGCCTGCGCTCGCCATCGGGCACTACGCCGATGCGCCGCCGATCCGCCCCGACGACTGGAGCCGGCTGGCGATTCCCACTGTACCGGCCGCGTCGGTCGCCGCTGGTCTGGTCGGCGAAGGCACAGGCGCCGCCGACGACGGTGGGCCACGCAGGCAGCCGGAGTTGTCGGAAGTCTCCGAATACAGCCCCGAACAGCCGCCAGCCGGCAGCGACCTCGCACTGCTCGATGACGACGATCTGCCGCTGCCGCTCCCTCGCCAGTTTGACCCCGCCATGCAACGCACGGCCCGGCTGGCGTCCCTCGATCACGACGACGGACTCCAGCTATGAGCCAGTACCGCCTCAACCTGTTCATCCCGCCCGAGCACGCCCGGCGCCTCGACGAACTGGCGACGAAGAAAGGCGTCTCGAAGTCCAGCATCGTCGCCGCCGCGCTCGCATCCTGGCTCTCGCCCGACGCGGGCGACCAGCGCGAGGCCGCCATCGCCAAACGGCTCGACCGACTCTCGCGCCAGTTCGAAAAGCTGGAGCGCGACCAGAACATCGAGATCGAGACGCTGGCGCTGTTCGTCCGCTACTTCCTCACGGTCAGCACGCCCGTTCCCGAAGCTCACCAGGATGCCGCTCGCGCGCAGGGCAAGGCGCGCTTCGAGCAGTTCGTCGAACAGCTCGGCCGCCACCTGATGCGCGGGCGCAGTCTCGTGCGTGAGGTGGTGGAGGAATTGAACCCCGACGCGGTACGGCTGGACGATGCGGCGGCGCAGGCCGAAGCACAGGAGCGTGCCTCATGAGCGCGCTCATTTCAAACCAGGGCCAATCCTTCGCCACCACATCGCTCGACCGGCGTATCCGCATGTTGCGCACGGCGATGGGACCACTGATCGCCGCCGCGCTCGAAGACCCGGATGTAGTGGAAATCATGCTCAACCCTGATCACACGCTCTGGATTGATCGCCTGTCGTCAGGCCGCGCACCGATGGGCGCCGAGCTGTCCGAGGAAGACGGCGAACGCATTATCCGCCTGGTTGCCGCGCACGTCGGCGCGGAAGTGCATCGGGGCCAGCCGCTGCTGACCGCCGAGCTGCCGGAAACCGGCGAACGCTTCGAGGGCATTCTTCCGCCGGCTGCGCCGGGGCCGGCCTTCGCGTTGCGCAAGCGCGCGGTCGGCGTCATCCCGCTCGAACGCTACATCGCTGACGGCATGATGACCACCGAGCAGGCCGGATTCCTGCGCGACGCGGTGCGCGAGCGGCAGAACATTCTCATCGCCGGCGGCACGAGTACCGGCAAGACCACGCTCGCCAACGCCTTGCTCGCGGAGATCGCTGCGACCGGCGACCGCGTGCTGGTGCTCGAAGACACCATCGAGCTGCAATGCACGGCGCGCGACCACGTACCGCTTCGCACGCGTGCGGGCGTCGTGTCGATGACCGAACTGGTGCGCGCCACGATGCGCCTGCGGCCCGACCGCGTGATCGTCGGTGAGGTACGCGGTGGCGAGGCGCTGGATCTCATCAAGGTCTGGGGCACGGGGCACCCCGGCGGCATCGCCACGATCCACGCAGGTTCCGCGCTCGGCGCTTTGCTGCGCCTCGAACAATTGATCCTCGAAGTAGCGGTGAATCCGCCGCGCGCGCTGATCGCCGAAGCCGTCAACGTCGTCATCCATATCGCCGGCCGCGGCCGGCGTCGCCGCATCGAGCGCATCGCCCGCGTGACCGGCTTCGATGCCACCGGCTACCAGCTCTGCGACGCCATGCCGTCGCCATCCCCATCCGTGCTTCCCTCTGGAGAACTCTCATGAGCTATGCCCATGTTCTGCGCTTTTCCGTAAATCCGCTTGCACGCCTTCGCAGTCTGATTCAACCCGTACGGCAGGGCTTGATGCTGGCCGTCGTGATGCTGGCGCTGACTGGCACCGCGAAAGCGAGCGGCTCGAACATGCCGTGGGAAGCGCCGCTGCAATCCATCCTCGACTCGATCCAGGGGCCAGTCGCCAAGATCGTCGCCGTCATCATCATTATCGTGACGGGCCTCACGCTCGCGTTCGGCGACACGAGCGGCGGCTTCCGACGTCTGATCCAGATCGTGTTCGGTCTGTCGATCGCCTTCGCCGCATCCTCGTTCTTCCTGTCGTTCTTCAGCTTCTCCGGCGGCGCGGTGGTGGCATGAACGAGCCAACCACCATCACCCTCGGCTTCGAGGTGCCGCTGCATCGGTCGCTCACCGAGCCGATCCTGATGGGTGGTGCGCCGCGCACCGTGGCGATCGCCAACGGCACGCTCGCCGCTGCCGTCGGGCTTGGCCTGCAACTGTGGATTCCCGGCATCGCGCTTTGGCTGATCGGCCATTCGCTTGCCGTATGGGGCGCGAAAGTCGATCCGCAGTTCATGCAGATCTTCGCACGGCACCTGAAGCACAAGTCGCTGCTGGACGTGTGAGGACCGGTGGAGACATTCGCATGTTGTACCTCGCCGAATATCGCCAGCGTCCTGCCATGCTCGCCGACTGGCTGCCGTGGGCCGGACTCGTCGCGCCCGGCGTGGCGCTCAACAAGGACGGTTCGTTCCAGCGCACGGCACGCTTTCGCGGGCCGGACCTCGACAGCGCTACACAGGGCGAACTGATCGCGACGACCGCGCGCCTGAATAACGTGCTGCGCCGGTTGGGGTCGGGCTGGGCCTTGTTCATCGACGCCGAGCGCCGGCCGGCAGCCGATTATCCGCACTCGGACTTTCCCGAGGCGTTGTCGTGGCTGGTGGACGAGGAACGGCGCGCCGCGTTCGAGCAGACCGGCAGCCACTATGAGAGTGGCTATCACCTGACGATGGTGTACCTGCCGCCGGAGGAATCGCGCGCCCGCGCCGCGAAGCTCCTGTACGAGAACACGCCCACGTCCGGCGTGGACTGGCGCGAACGGCTCGCCGCCTTCGTCGCGGAAACCGATCGCGTGTTCGACTTGCTCGACGGCGTGATGCCGGAGATCACCTGGCTCGACGACAGCGAGACGCTGACGTACCTGCACGCAACCATCTCGACGCGGCGCTACCGCATCGGTGTGCCCGAAGTACCGTTTCATCTCGACGCGCTGCTGGCCGACTCGGCATTGATCGGAGGCCTCGCACCTATGCTGGGCGATCAGCACCTGCGGGTCGTGACGGTGCGCGGCTTTCCGACCTCGACTTGGCCGGGCCTGCTCGATGACCTCAACCGGCTCGGTTTCGCTTACCGCTGGTGCACGCGCTTCCTCTGTCTGGACAAGGCCGAAGCAGAGAAGGAGCTGACGCGGCTGCGCCGGCAATGGTTCGCCAAGCGCAAGAACGTCATTGCATTGCTGCGCGAAACCATCTTCCAGCAGGAATCGCCGCTCGTCGATACCGACGCGAGCAACAAAGCGATGGATGCCGACGCCGCCTTGCAGGAACTCGGCAGCGATCAGGTGGCGTTCGGCTACGTGACGGCGACCGTAACCGTCATGGACACGGACGCGGCGGCGGCCGACGAGAAGCTGCGGAGGATCGAGCGCGTCATCCAGGGCCGGGGCTTTGTCACGATTCCCGAAACCCTTAATGCGGTCGAAGCGTGGCTCTCGTCGATTCCCGGCCACGCCTACGCCAACGTGCGGCAGCCGAGCATTTCCACGCTGAACCTCGCGCACCTGATGCCGCTGTCGGCGGTGTGGGCCGGGCCGGAGAAGAACAAGCACCTTGACGGGCCGCCGCTGATCGTCACGCGCACTGACGGCGACACGCCGTTCCGGCTGGTGACGCACATCGGCGATGTGGGCCACACGCTGGTGGTCGGTCCGACTGGCATGGGCAAGTCGGTACTGCTCGCCACGCTGGCGATGCAGTTCCGCCGATATCGCGGCTCGCGCATCTTCGCGTTTGACATGGGCCGTTCGATGCGCGCCACGATCCTCGGCCTGGGCGGCGAGCACTACGACCTCGGCTCCGATGGCGCAATCGCGTTCCAACCGCTCGCGCGCATCGACCGCGAAAGTTACCGCACCTGGGCCGTCGAATGGGTCGAAGGCCGTCTGCTGCACGAGGGTATTGCCGTCGGCCCTGACGAGAAGACCACCGTATGGTCGGCGCTCGGCAGCCTCGCCGGTGCGCCGGTCGAACAGCGCACGCTCACGGGCCTGTCGGTGCTGCTCCAGTCCAATGCGCTGCGCCAGGCGCTCGCGCCTTACGTGCTCGGCGGTGCGCACGGTCGGCTGCTCGATGCCGATCATGACCGGCTCGGCAGCGCCGACGTGCAGGGCTTCGAGATGGAGGAGCTGATGCCGAGCAAGGCGGCGGTGCTCGCCGTGCTCGGCTACCTGTTCGCGCGCTTCGACGAGCGGTTCGATGGGGCACCGACACTACTGATCCTTGACGAGTCCTGGCTGTTCCTCGACGACCCGGTGTTTGCCGCGCGTATCCGGCAGTGGCTCAAGACGCTGCGCAAGAAGAACGTCAGCGTGATCTTCGCCACGCAGTCGCTCGCCGACATCAAGGATTCGAGCATCGCGCCCGCGATCATCGAGAGCTGCGCGAGTCGCATCTTCCTGCCAAACCCGCAGGCGACTGAGCCACAGATTCGCACGATCTACGAAGGCTTTGGCCTGAACAGCCGGCAGATCGAGATCGTCGCCACCGCGGAACCCAAGCGCGACTACTACTACCAGTCGCGTCTCGGCAATCGCCTGTTCGACCTCGACCTGGGGCCGGCCACCCTGGCATTCGCCGGTGCTTCAACGCCTCAAGACCAGCGCGACATTGACCGCGTGTTGCTGAACGCCGGCACGCCCGGCTTCGCCGGCGCCTGGCTGCGTCATAGCGGCCTCGACTGGGCCGCCGACCTCATGCCTTCGTTCCTCACGCCATCGGAGATTCAGCCATGAAGAAGACCGGGCTGGCCGTCGTCACGGCCTTGTTGCTGTCAGTGTCGTCCACGAGCTTCGCACAGTGGGCGGTGTTCGACGCGGCCAACTACTCGCAGAACCTGCTGACTGCCGCGCGCGAACTGCAACAGATCGACAACCAGATCCAGCAGTTGCAGAACGAGGCAACGATGCTGGTCAACCAGGGCCGCAATCTCACGAGCCTGAACTTCAATTCGCTGTCGCAGTTGCTGTCCACGCTGGCGACGACGAACCAGTTGATTTCGCAGGCGCAGGGACTGACGTTCAACGTCGCGCAGTCACAGGCGACGTTCAACCGGCTGTATCCGTCGTCCTATGGCGCTGGCACGAGCAACGCGCAGATGGTGCAGGACGCACAGACGCGCTGGCAGACCTCGGTGCAGGCATTGCAGACCTCGACGCAGATGCAATCGCAGGCCGCGCAAAACCTGCTGTCCGACCAGGGGGTGTTGAGCAGCCTGGTGACGCAGAGCCAGGGCGCGGTCGGTGCCTTGCAGGCGAGCCAGGCGACAAACCAGTTGCTCGCGCTGATCGCACGTCAGGCGATCCAGTCTCAGCAGCTCACCGTGTCGCAGCAGCGCGCCGCGGCACTGGACCAGGCGCGGGCAGCGGCCGACGAGGCACAGGCCCAGCAGGTCCGTACCCGCTTCATCGGCGGCGGCCCGCAATACACGCCGCAGTCGGTGAGCTTCTACGGGAACTGACGGCAATGCGCGGCCCACTGGTCCTGCCCATCATCGCCATGCTGACCGCTTGCGGTCGGCATGAGCCGGCGTTGACTGCCGATGCACTCGCACATGATCCGCAGCGGCTTTACGCGCTGCGCCATCGCTGCACCGTTGCGCACGCACACATGGACAGGGCGATCTGTCGCGTCGTGGACGCGGCGTATGCGCGGCGCTTCTTCCTTGGTCTGGGCGGTGTCGGCGAGTACCAGACGCTCGCCGAGCTACCGCCGATTCCGGCGAGCTTCGAGGCGT
The DNA here is from genome assembly GCF_001544455.2 of Caballeronia sordidicola. GTDB lineage: Bacteria > Pseudomonadota > Gammaproteobacteria > Burkholderiales > Burkholderiaceae > Caballeronia > Caballeronia sordidicola. The sequence goes on along the minus strand of NZ_FCOC02000001.1, from coordinate 189,949 downwards.
CGCAAGGAGATCGGCCATGAATGATCTTTCCGTCATCGACCAGTTCCTGGCCGTCTTCTCGCAGTACATCGACTCAGGCTTTGGTCTGCTGCACGGCGAAGTCGCCTATCTCTCGGCCACGCTGATCGTGATCGACATGACGCTCGCGGGCCTGTTCTGGGCGATGGGTGGCGAGGAAGTGCTGGCGAAGCTGATCCGCAAGACGCTCTACGTCGGCGCGTTCGCCTACATCATCGGCAACTTCAATACGCTCGCGGGCATCGTCTTCCGCTCGTTCGTGGGCCTCGGCCTGCTCGCTACAGGTTCGTCGCTGAGCATTGGCAACTTCCTGCAACCGGGACGTTTGGCCGCCGTCGGTGTTCAGGCCGGTCAGCCGATTCTGCAACAGGTCGGCACGATGTCCAACGGCGTCACCGCGGTCTTCAGCAACATCGACATGATCGTGATCCTGCTGCTCGCCTGGGTCGTCGTGGTCATCAGCTTCTTCATCCTGGCCGTGCAGCTTTTCGTGACGCTGATCGAGTTCAAGCTGACCACGCTCGCAGGCTTCGTGCTGGTGCCGTTCGCACTCTGGAACAAGACCGCGTTTCTTGCCGAGAGGGTGTTGGGCAACGTGGTGTCGTCGGGCGTCAAGGTGCTGGTACTCGCCGTCATCGTCGGCATTGGCTCGACGATCTTCAGTCAGTTCCAGACGCCGGCCGGCACCGATCCCTCGCTGAACCACGCACTCGCCATCATGCTGGCCTCGCTCACGATGCTGGGACTCGGCATCTTCGGGCCGGGCATTGCGACCGGCCTGGTGTCCGGTGCGCCACAGCTCGGCGCGGGCGCTGCCGCTGGCACGGCGCTCGGCGTTGCGGGTCTTGCTGTCGCCGGCGGCGCAGCCGTGGTGACCGGCGGCGCGGCAGTTGCCGCTGGCGCACGCCTCGCTGCGCGTGGTGCAGTCGGCACCGCGCGCGCAGCCAGCGGCGCCGCATCGGCGTATCGCGCCGGCGCAACCGCGTCCGGTGCGACGGGCGCGCGAGCTTTCGGTGCTGGCGTGGCCAACGTCGCGCGCAGTGGCGGGCAGGCCGCCGGTGAGCGGGTCGCGGCAGGTGCCCGTGCCGTGCGCGATCGCGTGGCGCCCGCTGCCGGCGCAAGCACCGGCACATCGTTCACTTCGCGCGAAGCCGCGAGCGAAACATCCACGTCGTCGACGATCGCCGATAACGCATCGCCGGCATCCGTCGACAAGCCGCCCGACTGGGCGCAACGCCTGCAACGTAGCCAGCACATCGCGCATGGCGCAACGACCGCCACGCATGTCGTGCGCTCGGCCGATCACGGCGGCGGCGGAGCCGCGCCGGACATCAACGATTCCTCAAACGAGTAAGGGAGGCGAGCCATGCGCTTCACACGACCCGGCGTGCGCTACAGCGAATCACCTGCGCCCGCCACGCCTTATCAGGCCGCCGCGCAGGTATGGGATGAACGCCTCGGCAGCGCGCGCGTGCAGGCGAAGAACTGGCGGTTGATGGCCTTCGGCTGCCTGGGCCTTGCGCTGCTGATGGCTGCGGGCCTTGTCTGGCAGTCCGGCCAGTCGCGCGTCACGCCCTACGTGGTCGAGGTCGATCACGCCGGGCAGGTCCGCGCGGTCGGGGCAGCTACGACACCGTACCGGCCAACCGATGCACAGATCGCGTACCACCTGGCGCGCTTCGTGACCGACGTGCGTTCGCTGTCGATCGACCCGGTGGTGGTACGGCAGGACTGGCTTGAAGCCTACGGCTACACCACTGACCGGGGCGCGGCGACGCTGAACGATTACGCGCGCGCTCATGATCCGTTCGCCCATGTCGGGCAGGACTCCGCATCGGTGGACGTGACCAGCGTAGTGCGCGTCAGCGATACCTCGTTCCAGGTGCGCTGGACCGAACAGCACTTCAACGACGGCACACCCACCGGCACTGAGCAATGGACGGCGATGCTCACGCTCGTCATGCAAACCCCGCGCACCGAGCAGCAGGTGCGCCGTAATCCCCTCGGCATTTACATCAACGGGCTGTCCTGGAGCCGTGACCTGGACGCGCCTGAAGGAGCGAAGAAGCCATGAAACCGTCAATCACCGCCATTGCCTTCCTCGGCCTCCTAGGCAGCCTTGCCGGCTGCGCCGCGCAAGGCAAGCCGCCGCCGGCGATCTCGCTGGACGAATCCGTCAAGGCGCAGCCGTTGCCGGAACCGCCCAAGCCGGTCGCGGTCGTGGAAGTGCCGAAGCCCTTGCCGTTGCCGGACCAGATGAAGCCGCTGCCGGGCAATGCCGATGCGAAGCTGGCACCGGAACTCGCAGACGCGAAAGCCCGTGTCGAGCAGGCTAATGCCGAGGCCAGTGTGGTGCCGACACGCGAGGGCTACATCAACGCGATCCAGGTCTGGCCGTTCTCCGATGGTGCGCTGTATCAAGTTTATGCGAGTCCTGCCCGCGTGACGGTCATCAGCTTGCAGCCGGGCGAGGAACTGGTAACGGTCGCCGCCGGCGATACCGTTCAGTGGATCGTGGGCGATACCGCGAGTGGCAGCGGTGCGAGCCGGCGCGTGGCCGTCATGGTCAAGCCAGTACACGCGGGGATCAAGACGAATCTCGTCATCACGACTAGCCGGCGCACCTATCTGCTCGAACTCACGTCCACCGCGAAAGCGTGGATGGCATCCGTGTCGTGGGAATATCCGAAGGACCAGATGCTGGCCTTGCAGGCTCAGGCACAGGCCGCCGATGCGCAGGCACCGGCCGCGGAAGGGCTGTCGCTCGACCAGTTGCATTTCCGCTATGCGATCACGGGCGACAGTCCGTCGTGGAAGCCGGTACGCGCCTTCGACGACGGGCAGCACGTCTATATCCAGTTTCCTGCCGGCATCGCGCAGGGCGAATTGCCACCGTTGTTCGTGGTCGGCCCCGATGGCAAGGGCGAGCTGGTGAACTACCGTTTCCATGCGCCTTACGACATCGTGGATCGCCTGTTCGGCGCGGCCGAGCTGCGTCTGGGCGGAGACAAGGCGGCCGTGGTACGCATCGAGCGTACCGATGGCGTCGCTGCGGGAGCCGGTCATGGGCACGACTGACCACGAGGCCCAGCCCGCACCGAAGGTCGCGCCCGAGGGCATTGCGTTGCGCGCAGCACCGCGCGCGGTTACGCGGCTCAATCGTCGCACGCTGGCCTTCTCCGCCACGCTGCTCGCAGTGGCCGTGGCTGGCGCGTCGATGTGGGCGCTGCAATCCAAGGACCGGCACGGCTCGGGCGATAAGACCAACCTCTACAACGTCGATCGGATCGCCAAAGCCGACGACCTCGACCAGTTGCCGGCCGACTACTCGAAGCTACCAGCCAAGCCCGCGCCAGCGTCGCCGCCCAGCGTGCCGCAGCTCGGTCCGCCATTGCCCGGCGACTGGGGCGCAGCGTCGGCGATGCCGCCGCTGCCGGGTGGCAATGTCAATCCGGGACCATCGGCCGAGAACATCGACCGGCAGCGCCACGCCGACGAGATTGCGCGCTCGGCGGTGTTCTTCCACACCGGCAGCGACGCCGGCAAGCCCGATGCGGTCTCCGCGTCGGCGGGCACTACGCCGATGGCGAATGCCGGGGCAGGCGCATTCAATCCGATGGGTGCTGGCCGGGCATCCACAGCCGCGCAACCCAACGACCCGACGGCGATCCAGAACCGGCAGGACCAGAAAGAAGCTTTCATGGCCAAGGGCGGCGATGCTGCGACAAGTAACACGGGCAGCTTGCTGGCGCCGGCCTCGCCGTACACGGTCATGTCTGGCACGGTCATTCCGGCGGCGCTGGTGACTGGCATCAATTCCGACCTGCCCGGAGAGATCATCGCCGAGGTCACGCAGCCCATATACGACACGGCAACCGGCCACTATCTGCTGATCCCCCAAGGTTCGCGTCTGATCGGCCGCTACGACAGCCAGGTCGCGTTCGGGCAGCAGCGCGTGCTGCTGGTATGGCTGCGCCTGGTGTTGCCCGATACCTCGTCGATCGCGCTCGACAAACTGCCGGGTATTGACCCGGCCGGCTATGCGGGCCTGGAAGATGGCGTGGACTGGCATTGGGGGCGCATTCTGACGGGTGCTGTGCTGTCCACGATGCTCGGCGTCGGCTCTGAGCTGGCCGTCTCGAATCAGGGCAGCGCCAACGGCAATACGGTTATCGCGTTGCGGGATAGCTCGCAGGACACGGCCAATCAGGTCGGTCAGGAAATCACGCGCCGCGACCTGAGCATCCAGCCGACGCTGACAGTACGGCCGGGGTTTCAGGTCAATGTGATGGTGAACAAGGATCTGGTGTTGCGGCCGTACCAGCCGCTCTTTGTCCAGCGAGGGCCGATGCCGTGAGTACAACTCCGAAGAAGCTACGGCTGGGGCCGTTGCCCGATACGCAGACCGTCAAGCTGACGTTTTCATGTCCAGCCCATCTGAAAGTCGACCTTGACCGTTATGCGGCGCTCCACACGCAGACCTACGGCGACGCGGTCGACGCTACGACGCTGATCCCACACATGCTCGAGGCATTCATGACTGCGGACCGAGGTTTCCGTAAGGGCGCCAAAGCTGTGCATCATAGTTCTCCGGCGAGACGCGATGCAAATCCATCTTAGTGCGCCCAAGAATCGATGGGTCGGTAAGCCGTGTTTGGAAAGAGTAGCTGCTTATGGCAGAGAGATCCCAAAGGGCACAAGCGCATCCTTCACCGTTTTATATGCGTCCGACGTTGCGCTCAGCATCTGAGTTGCAGCGGCTACACCGCTTAGGAGCGAGTTGAGCGTTAGACGACTTGGCTTCGGTTTGTCTACCTCAGCGATGGTGTTCTCAATCAGTTCTTGTGCCTCGTCGCGCTCGTCTGTCGAGATATTTGCTTTGCCTAGGTCAGCTTGAACCGCTTGTAGTGCGCTTTTTAGATTAGCAAGCTGGTCGGCGCCGACAACCTGCTGGACGTGCGCTACCGCGTCAGGTCCGGTCTGCACCGCGCCGACTGCGCCGTGGAAGTTAAATATATTACCCGTTGCCACGCGAACACCTCCCGTTATCTCCTCGGCCCAACTGTCGAAGTCGATTCCCTTAGAGAATAGATCCATCCCATGACGACCAGCCCGTCGGTGAACTACATATTGCTTTGCACACAGGTCATCGATTACTGCTTCGAAATCGCTTTGATATGAAGCCAGCGATTCGTTGGTCGCGCTCTTAAACGCTGCCATGAATTCATAGATTTGCAACAGCCTGCCATCGGCAAGCACGCTCAGTTTCTTAAAAAGAAGCTTCGCGATTTTTTTGCGCATAATTGCGCCGGCTGGTGACGGTTGCTCACTATTAAGGGATTCACGAACCGAAAGGCCGCTGATCGGGTCCGAAGACACTTCGAGGCAGTTAGATTCCGCCAGTTGGACCCAACGATGTGCCACATACAATTGAAGATCCGCCTGCCCCGGTTGTTCCGCTTGATACATGGTTTGGGCACGGTATATCGCATCCTTCCATGTAAATAAATTTGCGACTCCCGGAAAGAGCGTCATCAGTTGTGCAATCGCTGCATCGACATTGGCACTGTAGTTCACCAGACCCTTCCATCCATTTAGGTTATTGCTTTCCACAGAACTTCCCGAAGTTCATTGCAGTGCGGTTCGAGCAGCTCGCTACAGCCGCTGGCCCAACAGGGTTACTCATGACTAATGAAGCTAGGGGCAATGCGGTCAGCAATTCTACGCCTGCCCGTGCTTTGTGTCAGGTCTCTTCGGCTCTTCTGGAGAATTCGCGTGGGTGCGCGTAAGTGATACTCTGAGATACGCCGACGCAGCCACTGGGCATACTCCTTGGTGGTCCGGATGCCGAGACTAATCAGAAGCCTTGGCGACTCACGTAAGGCCGTAGTATGTAGCCTTTGATCGCTTCAGTCATTTTCACGGCGAGTTTAACAGCGGCCATTTTTTGGGGGAATGTTGCGTTCTCGCTCGGCGCGCCGCAGCTGTGCTCGCGCCTCAGCGTTTCGTTGGGGGAAATCCCGGCACGAGGTCCTCAAATCTCCAAAGGTGAAATGCCATGTGGGTATTTGGATATGGTTCGCTAATGATAGACGGATGGGAGGACGGCTACGGCTGCACGCAGCGGGTTGTCGCCGAACTCCGTGGTTATCAGCGTGTTTTCGACAAAGCGTCGATTGTGAACTGGGGAACACGTGCGTGTCCGTGTCCTACGCTCAATCTGAGGCCTTGCTCAAAGTTGGATGGGTGCGTTGGCACTGCCTTCGAGTTTCCGGATGAACGTAGGGTCGATGTCGAGGCATACTTGGTGAAACGGGAGGGTAAGGGGTTTGAACTGAAGAGCCTTGAGGTTACAGCAACTGGCGCCGGAGTAGTGCAGGCGCTCGTGCCTATCTATACGGGGAAGAATGTCTTGATCGCAACGTCGAGGGATGATTTGTTGAAGCTCATTCAGCAAGCTAGCGGAAAATCGGGGAATTGCACCACATACGTCTTGAATGTCTACGACGAACTAGCGAAGGCCGGTATTCAGGACGCCGCCGTCACTTCGCTTCGAAATTTCTTGGTCAAATTTGCGAGAGAACATGGACAATGAAACCGCTTGGACAATTGCAAAGCTGAGTTATGAAGTTTATGGGAGCTAGCGGCAATGTGGACTGACAACGAAACTGCACAGGACTTTCTGAACTTCAATGGTATCGCCAAGACTGTTGCGGAGATTATCCGGCAGGCTCACGCTCGTCCTGTCTCTATTGGTGTTTCCGGCGCCTGGGGTGTTGGAAAGTCTTCGATGATCAAGTTGATTCGCAAGGAGTTATCGGAGGAGCAAGACAAAGCCCCGAAAACGACTGACGGCGATCAACAGGCAAATGATTTTATCTTTGTTGAATTCAACGCGTGGCTTTACCAAGGTTACGATGACGCACGAGCCGCGCTAATCGAGGTCGTCGCTTCGACGTTGGCAGCGGAAGCGGAACGACGAAAGACGGCGGTAGATAAAGCGAAAGATTTACTTGCTCGGGTCAACTGGTTCCGTGCAATGAAACTCGCAACAGGTTCCGCGGCATCCATAGCACTGGGCCTCCCTCCGCCCGGATTTTTGGGGGAGCTGTGGGGCATTGGGAAAAATCTGATTGCTGGTCAATTCGATAAAGACGACTTGGGCGAGGTCAAGACGGCAGCAGAAGACGGTGAAAAGACCGTAACCGGACTCCTAAAACCCAAGAAGGTATCGTCGCCGCCTAAAGAAATTGAGGCACTTCGAAGCAACTTTGAAGATGTGCTCAAGGATATGGGCGTCACGCTCGTGGTACTTATCGATGATCTGGATCGTTGCTTGCCAGAGACTACGATTTCTACGCTGGAGGCAATCCGTCTGCTTCTCTTCTTGGAGCACACGGCATTCGTTATCGCGGCCGACGACGAGATGATAAAGCACGCAGTTAAACGTCACTTCCAGGGTGTGGATGACGATTTGGTCGTTAACTACTTCGACAAGCTCATTCAGGTTCCGATTCGCGTTCCGCCACTAGGAACGCAGGAGGTCCGAGCATATATGATGATGTTGTTCGTCGAAAATAGTGGTTTAGAATTAGAAGAAAGAGAACGAATTCGAAGCGCGGTCTGCGCTCAGTTGGGCCTCACATGGCAAGGAAAGCGTGTAGATCTAAGGTTCATCAGAAGTCTTAATGACAAATTACCTGATGAGCTAATAGCTCGGCTTGATGTTGCAGACCGTCTCGCTCCATTGATGACAAGCGCGACGGGAATTGCCGGCAATCCACGCCTGATAAAGCGATTCTTGAACGCTCTTTCGATCCGCATGTCGATGTCTCGCGCCCAGGGCGTTGGGGTGGATGAGTCTGAACTTGCAAAGGTGCTTCTGTTTGAGAGGTGCGGTAATCCCAAGGCGTATTTGGATCTGATCAAGGCTGTTACAGAAAGCGATGACGGAAAGCCTGCATTTCTTCTGGACTGGGAGCAAAAATCCATGGCGGGGGAGACAGTTGACAGAAGGCCGCCATGGGATGATTCGTTCATCACGGAATGGCTGCGATTGCCACCGCAATTAGGTGGAGCGGATCTGCGAGGGGCGCTCTATGTGAGTCGCGAACATGCCCCATTGATTACGCCAGAAGACCGGCTGTCAGCTGAAGCTGCCGACCTCCTGGAAGCGTTGCTTGAGCATCCCGAAATGGCGGGCAGTATCAGAGATCGACTTGTTGCCCTGCCGCGGTCTGAGACGTCAGTAATTATGGATAGGCTGCTAGGCCGCGCCCGTCAGGAACAGGAATGGGGAGCACCTCCGATTTTGGACGCCTGTATGGCTGTGGCGGCTGCAGATGCGCCACAAGGAGCCCGTCTTTCAGGATTTTTGAAAGAGCGCCCGGCCGCGCAAATCAAGGCCAGCATTGTTCCCAAGATTGCCGATGAGCAGTGGTCAAAGACTGTTTTTGATGCGTGGAACGATGATGACGATGTTGCCAAGCCAGTAAAGAATGCAATAAAGGCAAGGAGGGGCAGTGGGAACGTCGCAATCAAGTAGTGGGTCGCCGTCGGGCGTTCCCATGGTTCCGCCATGGGTTCCTGATATTTCGCTCCCACCACCGTTACCCGAAAGCGCTCCAACCGAGGCGGCGCCAGCGCCAGGAGAGCCTACGCCTGTTGCTCCTCCTTCAGCACCTGCTGAGTCTCAGCAACCGATCCCGATAGCACCCGCTCGCCGATTTCTTGGCGCCAACCGAAATTTGGGGGAATACGCACGTAGCGGAGATCGCGCAAGCATGCGCCGCGGCCTCGGGCAATATGTAAGGAAGGGCTATGGGGGAAGTGCGACGGCAACTCGTCGTATGGGAGGCACCGCGCAGACTGCGCAGGCGCTGTACTCAGCACTTTCCGGCGTGCAAGGAGATTCTGCTGGAGCACCAGGTAATCCCCTTGACCCCGCGCTGAACGTTGGTAAATCGGCCGATGAAGTTATGGATGCTGTGGTCGAAGCAGTCCGTCCAGTCGATGGCACACAGGACGCCGAGGCGAGCCGAACTTCGATTAAGGACGCTCTTTCGGATGTTCTTAACCAATTTCCGGATGCGGATCTGTTGAACCTACTTCCGGAGCAGCGTGAGCTGGCCGTCGAGCGTTTTGTGGCTGGAGATGTTTTTCGTCGCATCGACCTAGACATAGGCCGAACCATCCGTGAGAAGGCCCCGAACGCCGCTATTGGGCTTGGTCGACTCAAGGAAATTCGGGAGTACGTTCGGGAAACGGTCGCGGCCTCATTCCGGAGGCTCAGAGAAGCCGGGCAGCATTTGTCAGCGGGGAGGATTACCCAAATTGTCCAGAGCGCGATTCGAGAGACTTTCCTAGTATTTGAAGGGTATGCCGAATGAAAATTACATGTGCGCTTTCAGATTTCGATTTTTCCGGAATCGCCAGCGATCTCGATGTGGTGCTCTACGGCAACTCGGGCAATCCTATGCGAGGGTCTGTTGGTGCGGCATTGAAACAAGCCATTGTGCGAGAGAAAGTTGCTCCTGCGGCTCGGGCATGGGATTTGTTGTCGCTTGCACTAGCCGTTGTGTCCTCGGACCTTGCCGGTCACAGAGACCGCAGTCCGGACGGGTGGACCAGAGAGTTCGATCTGACGGTATCGGTTGCCGATGCGCCATTCTGGAACGATAACGCTGCAACGTTACAACAGCTGCTAGCGTACCTAAGCACGGATCGTTGGACTTTGCGATTTGTCGAGGGAGGCATCTTTCCACAGCCCGAACGGCAACCAGAGCATCCATCAGAGGACTGTATCGTCTTGCTTTCTGGAGGATTGGACAGCTACATCGGCGCCATCGATTTGGTGGAGCAGGGTAGGCGGCCGCTCGCGGTCAGTCAAATGGTTCGAGGCGATGGTGAAAAGCAAGTGGCATTCGCTGCGGAAATTGGTGGAGGTCTTCGTCATTTCCAAGTGAACCACAATGCCGACGTTCCAGACGCCGAAAATCCGCCGTCGCAGCGTGCACGCTCAATTATCTTTCTCGCTTACGGCGTACTCATGGCGACGACCCTAGCACGGTACCACGCGGGTGACGAAGTCACGCTATACGTGTGTGAGAATGGTTTTATCGCGCTCAACCCTCCTCTGACAGGTGGGCGACTCGGAAGCCTCAGCACTCGGACAACGCATCCCATCGTTTTTTCATTGTTGCAGCAGGTATTGGACGCTGCCGGTCTACGAGTCCGGATTGTCAATCCGTATCGCTTTAAGACCAAAGGCGAGATGCTCGAGGAATGCCTCGGACAGCCCCTGCTTGCCGCGCACGCGTATCAGACAACAAGCTGCGGGCGATTCAAGCAATTTGGCTATAAGCACTGCGGGCGGTGTGTACCGTGCTTGGTTCGGCGAGCTGCATTTCACGCATGGAATGGAGGCGACACGACTCACTACGTCTATGACAATCTCGCCTTGGATGATGATGAGCATGCTGGTTTCGATGACGTTCGCTCAGCGCTGATTGGCATCGCAGAACGCCGGGAGGTAGGAACTAATCGGTGGCTCGGCTCCACGTTAAGTTCAAGCCTGGTGACTGACAAGCCGTCTCTTGCTGCGGTGGTCGAACGAGGCCTGGCGGAAATCGAGTCGCTAATGCTTGCGCTGGGTGTGCGGTGATCGATTTTCATGCACATCTAGACCTCTATCCCGATCCCGAGTTGATCGTGAAGGAGATCATTGCGCGGCGGGTATATGTTCTATCAGTGACGACGACGCCAAGCGCTTGGAAAGGTACCTCTGCGCTCGCCGCATCAGGCTCACGGATAAGGACAGCGCTCGGTTTGCATCCGCAAATCGCACATGAGCGAATCGGAGAACTGCCGCTCTTTGATAAGCATTTGCATGAGACCATGTATGTCGGAGAGATCGGTCTAGATGGTGGACCTGAGTTAAAGCAGCACTGGCATACACAGGTCGCTGCCTTTGATCACATACTGAATGCCTGTCAGTTTGTTGGTGGCAGAATCATGTCTATTCACAGCCGTCGTGCAGCCAAGGCAGTGTTAGATCGCTTGGAGGCATTTCCCAGAGCCGGGACGCCAATTCTTCATTGGTTTACAGGCGGCAAGCGAGACCTAGAGCGGGCAATCGCTCTAGGCTGTTGGTTCAGCGTCGGCCCCGCCATGTTGGTCTCCGAGAAGGCACGATCGTTGGTAAGAAGTATGCCTATAGATCGTGTGCTGACAGAGACCGACGGTCCGTTTGCGCAGATTTCTGGCGAAAGTGCCAAACCGTGGGATGCTGGGAGAGCCACGGCCAAGCTTGCTGAGTTGTGGGGGGGTATGACGGTAGAGGAGACTGATCGCCTGCTGCACGCCAACCTGCGTTGCCTTGTAGGAGTCGCGGCTTCATTGCAGGGGGGCCTGGAGATGATTGTTGAGACGGGACCACTCGGATATCCGAGATGTTGTGCTGAGTGTTAGTCGGTTGCTTGTCAAGCAAGAATCCAAGGGACATCTGCGCTGGTATGATGAACGCCGATTGACAATGGTGTCGCCGGAGTCGTTACCCGCAAATCGCGCTGTCTTCAGTGCTAGCAAAGGGCGTGTGTTTCTGACGGTAAAAGCGACGGTAAAGGCCCATGTCGATCATAGCCAAATCCTTTAACCACGCGGGTTTGGGCGATCTGTTGATGATCGAGTGGGCCCAGCATGCGTCAGCGCACTGGATCATAGTCCAACGAAACGCATACGGGTTCGTCAGGGCACATCTGCTGCACGTATCAGACGTTTATCGTGCCGCCTACGAGTTCAGTCAGTCCTCGAAATCGCGAGGATCGCGGTCTTGGTGATGCCGGATGATCATTCCTTCGGAATGCTCACCGGTGACTGGTCACCGACGAAGGCGATACGTTCCCACCGGCGTGCCGTCATGTGCGGCATTTAGTGAAGCGTCGCAAATTCTGCTCGTGACGCTGAGCTGGAACATTTCGAGTCATTCGCCGTTGTCCTGATTGAAGAAGTTGTTCATGTTTCATCGCGCGTCGCTGATCGGCGATTTCGGGAACCTGCAAGGATCACGGTGCCCGACAAGTCATGAATGAGCCGGCAGACGTCAGAGTCGTCTGACCCACGCGCCGGTTCGTACCGATCTGCATACGGAGTGCGACCGATTTTTCTTTTTAGCGGTGCTCGCGCAACGCATCTAGCGGGCGAGCCGCTGTCAGCTTGCCGCTGCGGCGAGCGCCTCTGCCCGCGCAATAGCCGTCTTCACGGCAGGACGCTGGCTGATGCTATCGTACCAACGCTCCACGTTCGGCGTGCCGGTCAATTCTAGGTCGGGAAACGCGCGCCGCCAGATCCAGCCGAAGTGGGCGATGTCCGCGATCGAGTAATCGTCACCTGCGACGAATTTTCGTTGCGCAAGCGCGCGGTCGAGCAGCCCTAGCTGCCGCTGTGCCTCGTTGCCGAAGCGCTCAATTGCATGGGCGGAGCTTCCTGCGGGGGCCATCTTGCGGAAGTAGCCGGCCTGCCCGAATGCGGGGCTTAGCCCCGAAGCATGAATGAAGAGTTGCTCGAATGTGCGCGCCCGCGCGAGCGGTTCGGTCGGCAGCAGCTTGCCGTGTCGTTCCGCCAGATGAACGAGAATGGCAGCCGACTCAGTCAGTACGAAGGTCCGATGCGTATCGGTGAGCACCGGCACCTTGCCGTTCGGGTTGAGCGCCAGAAAGTCGTCGCGCTTCTGCTCACCCTTTTTCACGTTGACGGCGTGCAGTTCGTAGTCGAGGCCGAGTTCTTCCAGCGCAATGGGTACCTTGACGCTGTTCGGCGTTGCAAAGGCAAAGACGTGATACATGGCAAAAATTCCTGTCGAATGGTGCGATGAAGAAGGACGGAACTTTGCCTTGCCGGTACCGGCGACAGAAGCGCGGTGCAGGTCATAAATGTTATTCCGTTGGGGAATGGCCGGGCTGTATTCCGCGACGGAATGGGTGTTATCGCTCGGAGATGACTTCTGTCGGCAGCGTGCGGCGTCGATGATGACGCTTTACCACCGCACTACGCCGCCTACACATGAATACCCTCTTCTCTCCAGTTCGCGTTGGTCCGTATTCGCTTTCTCACCGTGTCGTGCTCGCACCGCTCACACGGATGCGCACCGAAGCGGATAACGTGCCGGGCGACCTGATGGTCGAGTACTACGCACAGCGGGCAAGTGCCGGCGCGCTGCTGGTGACGGACGCGACGACGGTATCGCCGCTCGGCATCGCCTATGTCGGCGCGCCCGGAATCTACACCGATGCGCACGCGCGCGGATGGCGGCGCGTGACCGACGCCGTGCATGCGAGAGGCGCTCGCGTATTCGTGCAGCTCTGGCATGCGGGCCGGCAGGCGCACCCGGCCAATATCGGCGGCGCAGTGCCGGTTGCACCGTCTGCAATCCAGGCGGGCGAACATGCGGCGATTCGCGATGCAGCGGGCAATATCGTCGAAGTCGAACAGGTGATGCCGCGCGCGCTGGACACTGCGGAAATCGCGGGCGTCGTCGACGAGTTCCGGCGTGCTGCGAGGCTGGCGATGGAAGCCGGTTTCGATGGTGTCGAGCTCCATGCGGCCAACGGCTATCTGCTCGACCAGTTCCTGCTCGACGGCTCGAACCGTCGTACGGACGAATACGGCGGGTCGATCGAAAACCGTGCGCGTTTTCTGTTCGAGGTGCTCGACGCTGTGGTGTCGGTCTGGGGCGCCGACTGCGTTGCAATACGCGTGTCGCCCAGCGGCACTTACGGCACGATGTCCGACAGCGATCCGCACGCCACCTTCGGCTACGTCAGCCGCCGGATCGACGGTTACGGCCTCGCGTATCTTCACGTGATCGAACCGCGGGTTCGCGGCAACGAGGATACGGAGGCCACCGCATCCGCCGTTTCGACCGCCGATATCCGCCGTGTGTACACTGGCACGATTGTCGCGGCCGGCGGATTTACTGCGGACAGCGCACGACAGGTGATTGACGCAGGCGTCGCCGATCTCGTCGCGTTCGGGCGCCTGTTCATCTCGAACCCCGACTTGCCGCACCGGTTGCGCATGGGCGTACCTCTGAATCGCTACGACCGGACGACGTTCTACGGTGGCGACGCGCGCGGCTATACCGACTATGGCTTCTACCAACCTGAAACGGCCTGATTGCAACCGGTTCGCCCGATTGCCAGGGGCTCTTGAACGCCTGCCGTACCGTGCACGATTGCCGGTACGGCTGTTTGTCTTTCGCGTCGTCAGGCCACCCGTTGAACAACATAACCAAGCAGGGGGTTGCATGGACCGGATGGCAGCAATGGAAACGTTCGTCGCGGTAGTCGAGGCGGGATCGTTCTCGGCCGCTGCGCGGCGCCTGGCACTGGGGCAACCCGCAGTGTCGAAATCAGTCGCGCAGCTTGAAGAGCATCTGGGCGCGCGTCTGCTGCTGCGTTCGACGCGTGGTCTGACGCCGACGGACGCCGGGCAGCGCTTTTACGAACATGCGCGCCGCGCGATCGAGGAGGCAGACCATGCGGACCAGGCCGTGCATGAATCGTCCGCGGGTTTGTCGGGCCGTCTGCGCATCAGCGCTGCAGTGACGTTTTCTCGGCTGCACGTGCTGCCCGCGCTCAAGGTTTTTCTCGACCGCCACCCGAACCTCGAACTCGACGTCATCCTCGACGACCGCTCGATCGACCTTCTTGAGGAGGGCGTGGACGTCGCGCTGAGAATGGGCTCCCTCGATGATTCATCGATGATTGCACGCCGTATCTCGCAGAGCCGCCGTCTCGTGGTTGGTACGCCGGATTATTTCGCGCAGGTGGGCGTGCCCGGCACGCCGGCCGAACTGAGCCGTCATCAGGCGATCGTCTACTCGCTGCGCGGCGGCGGGGAATCGTGGGCGTTCAGCCAGAACAGCACCGAAGTCGCCGTCGTGGTGTCCGGTCGTGTGCGCGTGAGCGCTGCCGAAGGTATGCGCACAGCCGTGCTCGGCCACCTGGGTCTGGCCATTGCCTCGGAATGGATGTTCTCGCCGGAACTCGCCGACGGCACAGTACGAGCCGTGCTCACGGACTGGACCTTGCCGCCCGTCGATCTGTGGGCGGTCTTTCCGGCCGGCCGCATGCCGACGTCGAAGGCGCGCGCGTTCGTTGCCTTCGTCGAGGAAGTATTGGGGGGCGCCACGGCGGTCGCCGCGGCGCCGGGGCCGGCTTCAGAAGCCCAGCTTGCCGATTGATGCGCCCCCGTCCACGTAGAGCGTTTGGCCGGTCATGAAGGCTGCATCGTCCGACAGCAAGAACGCGATGGTCGCGGCGATTTCGTCGGGCTTGCCGAAGCGGCCCATCGGCACGACGGACAAGTAGCGCCGTTCGCCTTCGCTGCCGGGACGGTTGTTCGCGCGGAACAGTTCGGTCTCGGTCGGTCCCGGGGCCACGGCGTTGACCGTGATGCCGGTATCCGCGAGTTCCAGCGCCCACGAGCGCGCGAAGCTGACGAGCGCCGCCTTCGCTGCGGCATAAGCAGTGCGCTCGGTCATGCCGAGAATCGTCAGGCTCGAGATGTTGACGACGCGGCCCCAACTGCGCGAACGCATGCCGGGCAGCAACGCCTGCACGGTCTGCACAGCCGGATGCAGATTGACCGCGAGCACGTCGTCCAGCGAACCGAGATCGACATGGCCGATGCGCTGCGGCTTCACGAGACCGACGTTGTTCACGACGCCGTCGAAGGCGAAACGGCGCGTCAGATCCTGCAATACGGCATCTGTTGCCGCGCGGTCGCCGAGATCGACGGTCACGAGTTCGCCGGGGAAGTCGGCTTCGCTGCGTGCGAGACCGACGACCCGGTGACCGGCGCTCGCGAGCCGCTTGCCGAGTGCGAGGCCAATGCCTTTGGTCGCGCCGGTGATCAGGAAGGTACGCTGGGTGGGTTGAGTCATCTGTGGAATCTCAAAAGAAAATCACCGCCCGGTGTGTCACTTCGGGCGGTGCAAGGAAGGGGGCGTCAGGCGCGGCCTGCGGCTTTTTCAATCACCGGGATCAGGTCGGCCGGCTCGGGGCGGTGCGTGTAGTCCGGGTTGATCTCCGAGTACAGCACGATACCGTCCTGTCCGATCACGTAGCGTGCCGGCATCGGCAGCGTCCACGACGGGTCGTTGTTGAACGCGGGCAGGTCGTTCTTCAGCTTCTGGTAGAGCGCGACCAGATAATCGGGCAGCGCGAAGCGCAGGCCGAACGCCGCGCCGGTTTTACCCTGTTCGTCGCTCAATAGCGGAAAGTCGAGGCGGTTGTCGCGCACCGACTTGCGGCTGTTGACCGGCGTCTGCGGCGAGATCGCGACGGCGTTCGCGCCCAGCGCCCGGATCTGCGGCAACACCTCGTTCAGCGCCTGCAATTCGATGTTGCAGTACGGACACCACACGCCGCGATAAAACGTGATGACGAGCGGTCCTTGCGCGAGCAGGTCTGCGGACGATACCGGATGGCCGTTCTGATCGTTCAGGCTGAACGGCGGCGCGCGATCGCCGGCCTTGATCGCGCGGGCCGCCTGGCCGCTCGCGATCAGCTCGGCCGTGGCGCGCTCCATGACCGGATGGATTTCTGGCGGCGCGTTGTACGGCGGCTTGCCGCCCTTGAAGTCGGCCTTGAATGCATCGAGTTTTTGTTGCAGGGACATGATGGTTCTCCGTCGTTCGATGCCGTTATGCCGAAACAGTCTGTGGCTTCGTCCACTCGTTGCCGTGCATGAACGCGTCATACGGTGTGTGCACGATGTGTCGTGTAGTTGCTCATGACCTTGGTCGCGACGCCCAAAATTACTTCAAGCACGTTGCGTCGCGTGTAGCCGGCGGCGAGGAACGCATCGACGTCCGCGTCCGGCACGAATCCGCGCTCGCGGACAACGAGCGTCGTGAAGCGATGCAGCGCTTCAAGTTTTTCATCCGGCAGCGGCGTGCCGGCGCGCAGTGCGGCAATCACGCCTTCGTCCATGTGGATCATCTTCGCGAGCGTGCTGTGGCCCGCCATGCAGTAATGGCAGTCGTTCTCGAAGTTCGAGGTGAGATAGACGACCTGCTGTTCGTGCGGCGTCAGCGTGCTTTTTGAAAACAGGTCCCAAAGCGCCGAGTAGCCGGCCAGTAGCTCCGGCGCTTCAGCCATGTACGACTGCAGGTTCGGCACGAAGCCGAACGCCTTTTTCGTGCCTTCAAGAAGGGCTTTGGACGCTTCGGGCGCGTCGTCAATTGTGTGTTTCGGGAAGGTGCTCATCGCGGTCAAGAAGTTGAGTTGCGGTGAGCAGATGATCGGCCGCTGTGCGCCTTTGGAGAAGATCGCCAGCGGCAATAACAGCCATTACCGTATGGAATGGCCGCCGGACCAGAGGCGGGCAGTCGCAAGACGCGTGCAAACAAGAGACCGAGCTCGCTGAGTCGAACTATCCGGTCTAGGAAGTCTCGCAGTAGAAATAAGGCTTCCGGGAGGCCTGTAGTGTGAACGAAACGCATGCCTCTACGGACGGTATCCGCCGAAGGTGCGAAGGTCCAACGCGCCTGGAGCGGCATGTTTCCTGACGAGACAGACCATTGAACAGCGAATCGCCGATCGCTGACGATGTTTTTTGATCGTGCTAATCGGAGACGCTCACCGTCAGTCATCAGACGGGATCGTCGCGCAACGGCGCAAGCTGGGCAAGTGCTGGCGCGACCACCCCTTCGAGTAGCGCCTTTTCCGCACGAACGCGGGCGAGGACACGGACACCCATCAGAACACCAACGAGATGCCGAGCGAGAACTTCGGCCGGCAGTGACTGCGCGATGGTTCCGTCTGCCTGACCGGTTCTGATACATCCGAGAAAGAAACTCTCGATACTGGAAAGAACGCTCGCAATGATCTGCTGGAATTCAGCGTCGTGGGGCGCCATCTCCAGGGCCGAGTTCACGAGCATGCAGCCCTTGTGCTGACGGTCATTCAGTGAGCGGCGCAGGATTTCATCGAAAAATGCCTGAATTGCCTCGAAGGGAGGGAGCGCTTCGCAGCGGCGCAGGCGGTTCCCTATGCTTTCGCTCACGTAGCGATCGAGCGATGCCCGGAACAGGCCGCGCTTGTCCCCGTACGCGTTGTAAAGGCTGGCTGCAGTGAGGCCCGTTTTTTCGGTGAGATCTTTCACCGACGTTGCCTCATAGCCGAACCTCCAGAAGCACTGGGCCGCCGCGTCCAGCACCGCCGCTTCGTCAAACTCCCTGGGTCTTGCCATTCTCTTTCACCTGTCCGGTCGTCGGGCAACGCACTTGCCAGTTTCGCTGTAATCAGCGATTATAGAATGAATGTTCTAAAACAGAAAGGCGTGACGCGAGTTCAACCACCGACATATCAGGTTCGTGAAAAGTCTGGGCGAAAGAGGAGGGAAGCATGGGACTACAGGAGCAACTGGACACGTTCAGGGCCGAGTTTGCGCGCACGGCGCCGTCGGGGCGTGACGCGCTCTATGAGGCGAGGATCGAGGCGCTGCGTGCAGGTTTTGCGCTGGAGAAAGCGGTGGGAACCGGGGACGAGGCACCGGACTTCTCATTGCCGGATGTACGAGGCAATCCGGTCTCGCTGCCTGAGCTGTTGCAGTACGGTCCCGTCGTCTTGACGTTTTACCGTGGCGGATGGTGCCCCTACTGCAATATCCAGTTGCGCGCCTACCAGACAATCCTTCCTGAGATCGGTGCGCTGGGTGCCAGGCTGGTTGCCGTCTCGCCGCAGCTTCCCGACGGTTCGCTCACCACTGCGGAGACAAACGCACTAACCTTCGACGCGCTGAGCGATGCCGGCAATTCCGTTGCGCGCCGCTTCGGGCTCGTGTATGCGCTGCCCGACGACCTTCGCGAGGCACTTCGCTCGAACAACAAGGCATTACCCACGATCAACGGCGATGGCAGCTGGGAGCTGCCGGTTCCCGCCACGGACGTGATTGCTTCCGATGGACATATTGCGCTTGCCAGTATCAAGGTCGATTACCGGAAGCGGCTTGAACCGGATGCGATCCTCGCTGCCCTGACATCGCTTCGGCCGGTCTGACCGATGGCAAGCGGCAAGGTATCGGTCACGGCCACCGTTGATTCCAAGCGGGCGCAGCAAGGCACCCCGCGCGTACGCCCGGTGGGGTTCGCCTGGGCAGCGCTCACGGTCATGATCTTCTCGGCTGGTTCGTCGTGACGCGGTTCGGTGTAACCCGCGAGCTTCGTATCTGGGACATTGCCGCGCTCCGGTTCGGTATCGGCGCGATTCTTCTTACCCCTGCCGTCGTGCGCCGGGGTTCGCGCCTGCCTGCCGCTGCCTGGGGCGAAGGACTGATATTTGCAGTGCTCTGGGGCGTGCCTTTCGTGCTGCTCGTCGCGCTCGGGCTGAAGCTGACTTCGGCGGCTCAGGCCGCATCCGTAGCACCGACGTTGATGCCGGTTTTCGCCGGCGTGTTCGTGTGGGGTTTCCTGCGGGAGCGGCAGGGCAGGTTACGCTGGCTCGGCTACGCGACGATCGTCACTGGCCTTGTCTGCCAAGCGGGTGCTGGCGCGGCAGCCCACGGTGCACCAGACCCCTGGGGCATTGCCGCGCTGGGCGCGGCTGCCGCCATGTGGGCCATCTATACGCTGCTGTTTCGCCGCAGCGGGCTGACACCTATCCAGTCGGCTGCGCTGATCTGCATCTGGTCGACGGCACTCTATCTTCCGGCCTATCTGTTTCTCGGGCTCGGCAGGTTTAGCGTTGCCTCGGCAGGGGAGATCGCCCTGCAGGCGCTCTATCAGGGCGTGCTGATGAGCGGCGTCGCGTTGATCACCTATAACCGCGCCGTCTCGCTGCTCGGTTCTTCGGCTGCGACCGCTGTCATTGCGCTGCTTCCTGCTGTCGCCTCGATCCTCGCCATACCCATTCTCGGTGCGCTGCTCGCTTCCAGGCCCGCGCCCGCAGGCCGATCGTCAACCCGCCGTGCATCCACCCGTCCACAAACCTGAGGATATCGCCATGATCCGTTTTTATTTCCACCCGACGCCGAACCCGGCCAAGATCGCTCTGTTTCTGGAGGAGACGGGCCTGCCCTTTGAGGCGATCCCCGTCGATACGAGCAAGGGCGAACAGCACACCCCGCAATTCCGCGCGATCAACCCCAACGGCAAGGTGCCCGCCATCGTCGATACGGAAGGACCGGGCGGCAAGGAAGCGCGTGTCTTCGACTCCACTGCGATCCTCCTCTATCTGGCGGAAAAGACCGGCAAGCTGCTCGGTTCCCCTCAGGACAAGCCTGAGCTGCTTTCGTGGCTCCTTTTCCTCGCCTCCGGTCTCGGCCCATTCTCAGGCCAGGCCGTGCACTTCCAGTTCGCCGCGCCCGAGGGACTCGACTATGCGGTGAACCGCTATCGGCGAGAGGCAGAGCGCCACTACCAGGTTCTGAACGACCATCTGGAAGGGCAGACGTATATCGTCGGTGAAACGTATTCGATCGCGGATATTTCGGCCTGGGGATGGCTCGATCGCGCCTCGCGCGTGCTTAAAGGTGCTGACGATCCGCTGGCAGCGTTTCCGAATCTCAGGCGTCTGTTCGAAACGGTCGATGCACGTCCTGCGGTGGCCCGCGCCAGAGCAGTCGGCAAGGATCACGCATTCAAGAGGGTCAACGACGAGGAGACGCGGCGCGCGCTCTTCCCGTCCAACTTTCCTCCGGCGGCCTGAGCCGACGCTGAGCAGCGATGGAGAACAGCATGGCAGATTCCCGCGACTGCATTCCCCCGAAAGTCTGGACCCGGAACAAGCCTAGCGGCGGCACCTTCGCGAACATCAACCGGCCGGTCGCCGGGCCGACACATGAGAAAGTGCTGCCGGTCGGTCGCCATCCGCTGCAGCTCTATTCGCTGGGCACACCCAATGGCGTGAAGGTCACGATCATGCTGGAGGAACTGCTCGCGGCCGGATTTGCCGGCGCCGAGTATGACGCGTGGCTGATCCGGATAGGCGAGGGCGAGCAGTTCGGCAGCGGCTTCGTGGACATCAATCCGAACTCGACGATTCCCGCGCTGCTGGACCGCAGCGGGCCGAAGCCGGTCCGCGTGTTCGAATCGGGCTCGATCCTGCTGTATCTGGCTGAGAAGTTCGAAGCGTTTCTTCCGGAAGACGTCGAGACCCGCACCGAAACGCTGAACTGGCTGTTCTGGCAGATGGGCAGCGCGCCATACCTGGGCGGTGGTTTCGGCCACTTCTACGCTTACGCGCCCACGAAGATCGAATACGCGATCGACCGTTTCGCGATGGAGGTGAAGCGCCAGCTTGACGTGCTCGACCGACGCCTCGCCGCCAACGAGTATCTCGCCGGTGACGATTACACCATTGCCGACATGGCGGTGTTTCCCTGGTATGGCGGCCTGGTTAAAGGCTGGCAATACGGCGCGGCGGAATTCCTGTCCGTGCAAGACTACACGAACGTTCAACGCTGGGCCGACATGCTCCTCGCGCGGCCGGCCGTGAGGCGCGGCCGCATGGTCAACAGGACGAGCGGCGAGTTGTTCGGGCAGCTTCGGGAGCGCCATGACGCGCGAGATTTCGAGACCGCGACGCAGGACAGGATGGAAGGGGTGCAACCATGAAGGTCGAAGGCAAACATTTCCTGAGCACGGCCGGCTCAAGCGGCATCGGGCTTGCACTTGCGCATGCGCCGCTTGCGAAAGGCGCGAAAATTGTTGCGCAGGGCGGCGGCCTGATGCTCTGGCAAGTGCGATACAGGAGCTTCAAAGTCTTCTAATTCCGTCGGGGAGTAGCTGCCGATGTTGCGATACACGAGGGCCGAGTGACAACGATCCAGGCAGGCCCTGGACATAGCCTGCACGCTCAGATCAAAGACTTCCAGATGTCCATTTCTGCGCGCTTACTTTCGTTCTCCGTGTGTCGCCATGGGTCAGGAGCCAGACATCGCCAATGTGCGAGACCGGGCTTCCGGGAACGCGTACGAGCATCGGATCGGCATCTCCCAAAAAGCAGGGGAGAAGGGAGATGCCCATGCCCGCACGCGCCGCTTCGAGCTGCGAGCGCATCTCTGCAAATCGGATCGGAGTGGATGCCATTGTGATCCCGCCCCCCCGGGCTCCCAGTCTGAGATGGACAGGCGGCCGTTCAACGCCAAAAACTGAGTTCTCACATGGTCTCGGCCCATAGCGCGCGGAGGTGTGTCTCATATCTTGCGATTTCCACGTCTGCCGCTAAAGCCTGTTTCACCAGATTGTCGAAGTCCAGATCAGTCATCTGTTGCTCGCGTTGCGCCGGGCTCTGGGGGGCAGCGCTCCTGCTGGCGTACCGCTCCGACAATGCCTCATACAACGTCGGCATAAATGGTTGGATACTCAGTTGTCTCGCCGGCTTTTGGATGAAATGAATGATCGTAGAATCTAACCGAGTTCGAGCTTCCTCATCTCTTCGCGGGCGCGTGCCGTGATTTCGCGAAGCGTTAGATTGTCAACATTGGTGCTCGGATCGAAGCGAATCTGAACGGTGACCGATTCTCCAGCTCCATTCTGCAGCACAGCGAATACGGTATTCGGATGTGCATTGCGATTGACGTTCACACTAACTAGCAAAAGATGCATGGTATTAATCCTTGGGTATCAGTGAGCCGCGAGTTGACATTGTTCGGTCTCGCCTTGGAGGTCTGACCTTCCGTTGCGGATGGTCAACGAAAGTCAAGATCCGCCTTCGGCGATGCTTTTGGCAAGACAGTATGTTCATCCCGCCAGTAACTGACCAACTTGTCCGTACCCGGGCGCGCGTCGCCCTTATGCGCATGCACTCAATGCTTGAGAGGATCAGGTTGAATCCCGGCCATGCCAGCATCGTTTAAGGTCCCTTGTAGCGCGTCGCCGGAATCCCCTCAAATCTTTAGACAGTCATCGTTTCAATGTCGCCCTGCGTCCCGGCGAGCAGATCGCTACTGGCTACCGTGACCTGCTGTCCCAACGAATACCAACACCGTTTCCCTGCAATCGATGGTGCTCCCGTACGTTCTGATGGTCGAAACGCGGTAGCCCGGTGAAATATGAAGGACCATAGATTATCGGGGCCAGCCCGTATTCACCTCGATTCAACACCGCATCTTCGCGGTGACGCACGTTGAATGTGGGATGCTCAAGATTGAGTTCACGGCCATCAATCTCCAACATTGCAATATGTAGTCCGCCTGGAGTTTTTGCGATGGCTGGAATCGGCACAAGTGCCGTCGACACCGTGAGTAGCAAGCAGGCGCAGCAGAGATTCATTTACCGCTCCCTAGCGCGGATACACCGTAGCAACCGGCATTAGAAAAAAAGCGAAACGTCGACGTTGGTCCCCACGCGTCGAACGCATTAGAATCTTCTTCTAGGTGGTAACACGGCCACATTGAGCAGCTGGAGGATTCGCTGCTTGTTTCACGCACGAGCCAAAACCTCGATCTGCAACCTGATGCCAGTTTAGGCACAAGATGCCATATTTTCAATCCGTATTTTTCCAATATCTGGAGACTGAATGAGTTCCTGCAGAGGTCTACTCGCCGCGCCGCCGGGTAAACAGGATCTGGAGGCGATGTCCGAGTTCCGTTACCAACTACGGCAATTTCTGCGGTTCTCGGAGGAGATCACTCGCGCAGAAGGTGTGACTACGCTGCAATATCAACTGCTCCTACATGTCAGAGGGTTTTCCGGCCGGCAATGGGCCAGTGTCGGCGAGCTTGCCGAACGCCTGCAGGCCGCACCGAACGGTACCGCCGCACTCGTCTCGCGCTGCGAAGCCGCAGGCCTGGTCGTTCGTGTTCCCGACGGCCTGGACCGTCGTCAGGTTCAGGTGCATCTCACGACGAAGGGCGAGCGCTGTTTGTTGAAATTGGCGACGCTGCACAAGTCGGAGATCGACTCCTTCGGCTGGATATTTCGTCCAACAAAGAAGCAGTGACATCCTCCCGCTTTTGTTGTGGCATCACCGAGCAGACCGAACCGCATGCCGGAAGATATGGCATGATATGCGCAATATCATATAGTCATGCCGTCATGGCGGTGTCATGCCCATACCAAAGTTTATTGATAAACGTGCATTACAGCGCGGGCGTCGGCTGTGGCTTCACTATGGCGTATTCTGGCTAGGGGCGATCGCGACCGGCCTTATCGCTGTTCTATACGCCCAGTTGATCGACGTCGGCTATAACGTCTTCCTAAGGTGTGAGACGCGATATTGGTGGCTCCCGCTTCCGGTTACGCCCGTCATTGGCGCGGCGAGCGTTTGGATTACCAGACGTTACTTCCCGGGGGCGGAGGGCAGCGGGATTCCTCAAGTCATTGCGACGCTTCACGGCGATGGTGCCCTCGCCGCTCAGTTACTGAGTATTAGAGTTTTAGTTGGAAAGATTGCCGTATCGTTCCTCTCAATCTTGGGCGGATTCACGATCGGCCGGGAGGGGCCGACGATCCATGTGGGCGCGGCGCTCATGTTCAACCTGCGTCGCTTCTACCCGCAACGGTTTCGGTCCATACGTGGCATCGAGCTGGAACGAAGGCTTGCGCTTGCAGGCGCCGCCGCGGGGTTGTCGGCAGCGTTCAATGCACCGCTTGCGGGAGTCGTCTTCGCGATCGAAGAGTTGACCCGAAGCTTCGAACAGCGCACGAGCGGCGTGCTGATTACCGCAATCATCTTCGCAGGCGTGGTTTCCTTGGGATTGCAGGGTAACTATACGTACTTCGGAACGATCAACATCAACGGCCACTTTCCAGATCTGCTTGCAGTTGCGGTTCTGCTGATCGGCGTGGTGTCGGGCGTTGCAGGCGGACTGTTCTGTTGGCTGCTGTTAAATACCCGGCGCTGGATGCCAGCATACCTTACCGCTTGGCGTGGCCGGCAGCCAGTTGCGTTCGGCGCCGTTTGCGGCGTGCTCATCGCGGTGATCGGCGTCGCGGCAGGTGGGCATACTTTCGGCAGTGGCTATGCTGAAGCCCGCGCGATGCTCGAGGGGCGTGCACAGCTTGGGGTCACCTATCCGCTATTGAAGATGGTGTCGATGGTCGGATCATACTTGCCGGGAGCGCCGGGCGGGCTGTTTGCACCGTCACTGGCCATCGGTGCTGGCATTGGCAACGCACTACACCTGATGTTTGGCCAAATGCAACTCCCGATGTTAATTGCGCTTGGTATGGTCGGATATCTTGCCGCAGTGACGCAAAGCCCGATTACCGCATTTGTGATCGTGATCGAGATGATCAACGGTCACTCGCTGGTGATCTCTCTGATGGCGACCGCACTAATATCAAGTCAAGTGTCAAAGCTGTTCGCGCCCGCGTTATACGAGGCTTTATCGGAGCGTTACCGCAGCGCTAAACCGGAACCCGAGATCCCGCGTCTCCCAGACTTCCAGGTGGATCCCGAATAAGTCAGAGGAGATTGCTAGCAGATCTTGCGCGAGCGAGACTCTAGCGAACTTGCGTCTTATCGCGACCGAGTTCGCAGTGGGTGGCCATATCAGCGTACCAGTAGGTGGGGCGTCATGCGATTTGTGCTGGACCGAGTTGTTTTCGTCCGACAATGTTGCTTCGAACTTGCGGCCAGTCGGGAAAATCGTCACGGCTATCGGTCACGCGCTTGGGTTCGTTTTGAGTACGCTGTGGCAGATTTTTGAGGGCCGAGCGGCACCACGCTGCGCCCAATGGTTTGCATCGACATCGTCGCGATGGATCTGGATAATCCTAAGCTTTCGGTCTGATAGCGATACTGTTAGTGATCCGGAATTAGCCAAAGTGTATGGTCGTGCTGGCAATATTTATTCCTGCAACCCGGTGACTTCCCTAGGATTTTGACCTTCTTTATATATCGCTTCACACGTAGCAGAAGGTATATTTCCGAGGAACGACCGTGTTCCTGGCTACTACGCGCAGGAGTGAGCAGTGTTCAATTGTTCGCATAGGTTTTATTGAGCGTTATCTGCTTGCGAAATGGCTATCCGCTGGATGGCAGTGCTCTAACCTTGGGTTCTCGAACCGTGAGATTAAGGGCGAGTTAAGGTTTAGCGATTAAGGTTGTACGTATCGGGGCGCGAGTAGGTATTCTACTTGACAGTGGTAGAGACTGCGGCGCAATGCGTTAGTGCACGGGAGGGGACATAAATGGCCTTACATGTCAGCGCATGTTTGCGTTTTGAGGATAGTTTGGCGCAGCTGCCGGATGTCGTGCATTCGCGGCCCGATTGGATCACTGTCTAAAGCGAAACAATATCTCGTCCGGGCAGGCCGCCAGGCAGATCGGTGTGGCGACGCATGACGTGTCTTACTGGCATGCCGGCATTATCGCTCCGGGGCGCATAGCGTACCGGCGCCTCTCGCGATTGCTTAGCGTGGACGCGTTCTGGCTGTGCCTGGGGACAGAGGCCGAAGGCGCAGGTAGCGTTCCCTGAGGCGTCACGGTCTTCTCCGCCTGATGACGAATCGTTGTCGTATCCGCAGTATCTGCACCTTAAAACAAACGAGCTATTCGATAGCCCAAAGGAGATGATCATTGGGATCTCGAAACAGAAGGGCTGGTCTCCCGGACGCCGATCGGACGATTCGCGACGCGATGCCAAGTTCCGTCGCGAGACTGCGCACATCGCTGCAACGGATGACGATTCTGTCGCCAACGATGTCGGCGGGTTCGGCTCGTGCGTGATATGCCGACGCGATGGGGCGACGGTAGGAAAGCAATTCAAGATGAGGTGACAATTGAGACTTGGTCTGGAGAGCAACGACATCGACTATCGGGCTCTCAAGCGCATCCAGCGATCCCTGCTCGCTCCCAGAATTGGTTTCATATGCACTCACGGTTAGCCCTAGCAAGTCCTCGTAGAAGGCGATGCTCGACGCGGTGCTGGATATGGAAATGGCGGTATGGTCGATCCCAGCGCACACAGTTGATCGGGCGCCTTTGTGCCGGGCAGGCTGCAGCAATTCGAGCGGATGGCCATCCGGGTCGCGAAACTTGAAGGCCGTGACGCCGCCGCTGCTAACGGGCAGACGAATCGGCGTCGGATCGTAACTCGGATTGCGTGAAATTGCCGTCGGCAACACGGAGTCGCTGTCTTTACGATAAAGCCGCTTGAACGAGGCGTCGATATCCAAACAACGTACTGCTAGATGTTGAAACACCAGGTCCGCCGATGTGCTTGGCGACGGGTAGGGACGTACGTTCGGCCCGGCCTCGACAAGCTCGAGTTCTTCCTCGCCGAGTTGCAAGCGTTGCACGTTGATATAACGCGCGCCGAATCCAAGTTCAGCCGCGAGCGCTGGTTCCATGATGAACGCTGGACCGCAGACTTGGAAGCCGAGCCGGTCCTGATAGAACGCTATGCTCCGGTCGAGGTCCACGACGTTACGGCTGATGCGGATGATCTTGGTGATAGCCGCGAGTTTCATGGACGTTGCGCGCCGCGCTGATTGGTATAAATGGCAAACAAAGATTGCGAGGCGCAAATAAACAGGCGGCTGCGATTTCGCCCGCCAAAGGTCAAGTTCGAAACTGTAACCGGCACGAGAATTTTTCCGAGCAATTCACCGGATGGCGAAAGGCAGTGCACGCCATCCGCTGCGCTCGACCATATATTGCCGTCTTCATCGCAGCGAATGCCGTCCGCGAAGCCGGGATCGATTTTGTGAAATAAGTTCGGTTCGGAACAGGAAATAGCCGCCGCGTTGACGTTCATCACGGCAATGTGCTGGACCGGAGTTACATCAAATTGGAGACCGCTCTCGCAGACGTAAAGGCGGGTCTCGTCCGGTGAAAAGCACAGCCCGTTGGGCCCTTCGAACTGGTCCGAAATCACACGGATTTCTCCCGTATCAGGTATCAGCCTGTACACGCACGCGGGACGTTCAGATTCCTGCTTGCCGCCTTCATAGTCCGTCTGGATGCCATAAGGCGGATCCGAGAACCAGATCGTGCCGTCACTTTTCACGATCACATCGTTGGGTGAATTGAGGCGCTTGCCCTCGTATCGGTCCGCCAGCACGACGAGGCGCCCGTCCAGTTCGGTGCGGGTAATGCATCGCCCACGGTGGGAACATCCGATCAGCCGTCCCTGGCGATCGCGTGTATGCCCGTTGGCGAAGTCCGACGGCTGCCGGAAGACGCTGACGCCGCCGCTTTGCGTCCAGCGCATGATCCGGTCGTTGGGCAGGTCACTGAACAGGAGGCAATCCAGATCGGCGAACCACACTGGCCCTTCGAGCCAGCGGAACCCGTCGCCGAGCAACTCAAGCGGTGCGTTTGGAAGGACCATCGCCTTGAAGCGTGGGTCGATGATCACCACATTCGAATGCGTGGTCATGAGTCCGCCGCTACCGGAAGTGTCCCGGCCGATGGACCGGATCGACGTGCAACTGAACCGTCATGAGCACCGCCGGCTCGTTGCCGATCGTGCCCGAACGATGACCCCTGCGGCCGTCGGCACTGGCGATGCTGCCTTGGTCTTCGCCCAGCGAGAGATCGCCCGGACCCATTTCGATGCGCGCACCGTCCATGGACTCGACCCACCACCGGCCGGAGAGGGGAACGATCCATTGCGGCGCCGGGTTCTCGTGCCATTCGCCGATCCAGCCCACGGGCTGCACTGTAATGACGACGGTCGCATCCGAGCGATCCTGTTTGTCGTTCCATTGCGGTGCGGCATTGCCAACGCCCTTCAGCTCGAACTTATCCAACTCGCAGCGCACCTGATGACTGACGCCTGCGTCGTCTGTCCACAAATGCCAGTAACGGACCTTCGGGGATGAGTTGTTTGTTTCGGAGGCGGACATGGGGATTCTCGCGAAGTTGGTTATTTACGGCCGGGAATTGTTGATGGAAATCGATGCAGCCGGTATCGTCACCGCGTCTGCGTAAGGCACCGTGGAGAGCGGATGCTCCAGTACCGACAGGGCGCTCACAGGTATCCCGCCGATCACGATCAACAACAGTCCGCCAACCAGGCCGAAATTCTTGAGGAAATCCCAGAAGTGGCTGCGTCCCTCGCCAGCCTTGGACCAGAAGTGCGGGTATTTCCAGAAAGGGTGATACAGGAGAGCGGTGACGGCACAAAAGCCCGCGAGTACGAATGCCGCCAGCCGATCATGCCAGCAGATCACGATGCATACCGGTGTCACGAACTCCACGACGATGGCGATCACGATCAACACGGCGCCGCCCGGCAAAATGGATGACGTCGCCTGCTGCATCGCTTCCTTCCAGTGGACGATCTTGTCGAAGGCACTGAACGGAAACATGAGCACGAGACACACCCGCGCGATCAGTGGAACGGCAATCAGGTTGAAAAAATCCACGTTTGTTCCTTTCCGGTGGCCGTCATGCGGCTACCGGCTTTACGCCCAAGCGCTCGCCGATCCGCTCGGCGACACGAAGCGCGTTGGCGATGATCGTCAAGGTTGGATTGACTGCCCCGATCGATGGAAAGAAGCTCGCGTCGGTGACGTACAGATTGTCGAGTTCGTGTGCCTTACAATTCACATCCAGTACAGATGTGGCAGGGTCGGTGCCGAAGCGCAGCGTCCCCGCCTGATGGGCGGTCCCGCCGATGGGGATGTTCTTCCCCAGATACAGTTTGCGTTCCATCATCTTCGCGTGCGCGCCCGCGTCGGCGAGCAGCCCTTCAAGTTTCTTCTTGAGCCGATGATGTGCTTCCATGTTGCCTTCCTCGATCTCAAGCACGATGCGCTTGCCGTCGTACCGGATGCGGTTCTCGGGGCGGGGCAAGTCCTCCGTCGACAGCCAGAAGTCCATCGAATGACGCGCCATGGTCTCGAACGGCATTTCCGGTAGCCATTCGAGCCAGCCCGGCAGCGCCTCGCCCCGGATCTGGTCGGCGTGGGAAGTCGCACACATCTGGATCAGACCGAGCGGAAACTCCCAGTCGTCCGCGCCGAAATAGAAGTCGCTGATAGCCAGGGTTTTTTGAAAAATCGTGTCGTTCGGCTCGCGCATGAGCGCCATCAGGATGGACTGATTATGACGCATGTAATTGCGGCCTACCTGATCGGAGCCGTTGGCCAGACCGCCGGGATGTTTGTCGTTACTGGAGCGCAACAGCAACAGCGCCGATGACAACGCCCCACAAGCGACCACGACGATATCGCCCGTGTAGCGCTCTTCCATGCCAGCGTGGTGTAGGAAAACACCCGTAATCGTCCGTCCGGCTGCGTCGGTTTCAAGCCGGCTGACGTACGCGTTCGTCATCAAGGTGAGGTTTGGGTAGGCTGCGAGTGCCGGATCGACGCACATCACCTGTGCATCCGCCTTGCCGTTAAGCAGACACGGGAAACCATCGAAGGCATCGCAGCGTATGCACGTGCTCGTCGGCGTTACCTTGCTGTCCTTTTCATCGAGCAGTATGCCGAGCGGCAGGTGAAACGGATGCAGACCTGCCTTGAGCAGCGACTCGTTGAGCGCCTGGACATGTGGCTCGTGGGAGACGGCTGGATAGGGAAACGGGGTACTTGAGCGTGGTTCGCAAGGATCCTCACCGCGTTGCCCGTGGACGTGAAACAGGCGTTCTGCTTCCCCATAGTACGACTCGAAATCGGCGTATTTGAGCGGCCACGCGGGCGAGACGCCGTCCTTATGCTGTAGCTCTTCGAAATCGCGCTCGCGCAGCCTGAAGAGCGCCGCACCATACACCTTCGAATTTCCGCCGACATAGTAGTGCAATCCAGGCTGAAACGTACTGCCATCGCCGCCATACCATGTCTCGCGCGTTTGATACATGCCCTCGACGAATACCGTTTTCGAATCCCAGTTCGCGGGTTCGCGCTTGAGGTAGTCGCCTCGCTCCAGCAGCAGGATTCGCTTGCCTGTGGAAGCCAACTTCTGTGCGAGGGAGGCGCCGCCCGGTCCGCTTCCGATCACGATGACGTCGTAGTGATTCATAAGTCCCCTTGCGATCGAAAACACGATGATTTGGTCGGCCGGCGCATAACATTCCGGAATACAGGTTTTGATGCAAGAAGCAAACCTGTGGGTCTTCCGTAATATTTCGTGATCCTTAAATCTGAGCTCCTTAGCGGAAACGTTCCGGTACGGCGCTTGCTGCATACAATGACGTACATTCCCGTTGCTCGATTTCAAGTCGTTTGAACCGTCAGCAGCACGCGAGCCCCATCCAGCATATTTCATCGGTCTAACAGCATGACAAAAGTAGTTGTGGTGACGGGAGGAAGTGCGGGCGTCGGCCGGGCGACAGTCGAAGAGTTCGCCCGTCAAGGCTACGACGTCGCGCTATTGGCGCGAGAACCTGATCGCCTGGCGCGCGTGGCCGCGGAGCTCGAGAGCCGCTACCCCATTCGTGCCCTCGCGATCGCCACGGACGTTGCCGATGCCGATGCCGTCGAGTCGGCCGCCGCGCGCACGGAGGGAGAGCTTGGCCCGATCGACGTGTGGGTGAACGTCGCGATGGCCACTGTGTTTGCACCGGTCTCCAAGCTCACTGCACAGGAATTCGAGCGCGGCACGCGAGTCACCTATCTCGGTCAGGTTCACGGCACGATGTCGGCATTGTCGCGTATGCGATTGCGCAATCGCGGCACGATCGTCAACGTCGGGTCAGCGCTCGGCTATCGATCAGTGCCGCTGCAATCGATCTATTGCGGCGCGAAATTCGCGATTCGCGGTTTTACGGATGCGCTGCGCTCGGAAATCATCCACGACAATCTGAAGGTGCATTTGACGATGGTCGATCTGCCGGCAGTGAACACGCCGCAGTTCGACTGGGCGATGAACAAGATGGGTGTGAAGGCAAAGCCCGTCGCGCCGATCTTCGAGCCGGAAGTGCCGGCGCGCGCGATCTTTTTCGCCGCGACACACAAGCGGCGCGAAGTCTGGGTCGGCTTCCCGACCGTGAAAGCGATTTTGGCGAACCGGATCGCGCCGGGGCTGATCGATAAATACCTGGCGTCGGCGGGCTATGAGGGTCAACTGACCGATGTACCGCTCGAGAAGGGCGCCCCGGCCAACCTATACGAGCCGGTACCAGGAAATTATGGCGCGCACGGGCGGTTTGATCGTGAGTCGAAGGTAGGTAGCTTAGAAATGTTCACCGACCGACACCGCTCTGCGTTTTGGCTGCTTGCGGCGGTGGGACTCGTCGGCGGACTTCATTTGCTCGCCAAGAAATACAAAGTCTGAATGAAATCGCTCAGGATAAAACCGCGATGAGCAAGCCGATCGAAGACTATGCCCTCTTGGGTGATGGCGAAACTGCCGCGCTGGTCAGCCGCGATGGCTCGATTGACTGGCTGTGTTGGCCACGCTTCGATGACGATGCCTGTTTTGCCGCCTTGCTCGGTACGCCGGAAAATGGTCACTGGTCGATGGCGCCAGTTGCGTCGGTGATCTGTCAGAGCCGCCGCTATCAGCAAGACACGCTCGTCATGGAAACCGACTTCGAGACGGAGGATGGTGCCGTACGGGTCATCGATTTCATGCCAATGCGCACCACGTTTTCATCCGTCGTGCGGATCGTCGTCGGGCTGCGCGGAAGAGTGAACATGCGCTCGACTTTGCGCCTGCGATTCGACTATGGCGCACTGCCGCCATGGTCGACGGCAGAAGGTGACAGCATGGTCGCCAAAGTCGGCCCCGATCTCGTGATCCTACGCGCGCCGATGCCACTCGAGGTCAAGTCACATGTCACCGAAACCGAATTCGAGGTCCAGGCTGGAAGCCGGCTCGCGTTCGTGATGAGCTACGGGCCATCCCATCTGCCGCCGCCTGCCGCCATCGATGCCGAAGCCGCGTTATTGGCGACTCGGGAGTTCTGGTGCAACTGGATCGGCCGGTTCGACGATTCAAAGACCCACAGGCCTCACGAGGTGCGCCGCTCTCTCCTCACGCTCAAGGCGTTGATCCATCAGTCGAGTGGTGGATTGATCGCGGCGCCCACGACATCGTTGCCCGAAGCACCGGGTGGCAAGATGAACTGGGATTACCGCTACTGTTGGCTGCGCGATGCGAGCTTTACCTTGGGAGCACTTCTCAATGCCGGCTTTCACGGTGAAGCGCAGGCCTGGCGGGATTGGTTGCTGCGTGCCATCGCCGGCTCGCCGGATCGAGTGAGGATCATGTATCGCGTCGACGGCGCGCGGCATCTGGCCGAGTGGACCGTCGACGCGTTGCCAGGATATCGTTATTCGCAGCCGGTGCGTGTGGGCAACGCCGCGTCGACACAGCATCAGATCGATGTCTTTGGAGAGGTGCTCGATTGCCTAGACCTCGCTCGGCGGGGTGGCGTGCCGGCATCGGAGCAGGAAGCTGCGGTCGCGCTGAAGATCGTCGAGCACCTTGCTGCGATGTGGGACAGCGAAGGTTCGGGCGTCTGGGAGTCCCGTGCCGAGCCGCGGCACTACACTTACTCGAAGGTGATGGCGTGGGTCGCATTCGACCGCTTTATTCGCCACCATGAGGCGTCCGGAACTGTACGTACGGTTGATCGGCAAGCGCTCGATCGTATTGTTGCCTTGCGTTCGAAGATTCACGAACAGGTTTGCCGTGACGGCTGGAATGAAGGTTTAGGCAGCTTCACGCAGCACTATGGCGGTCAGGAACTCGACGCGAGCCTGCTGCTGCTTCCACTAATGGGCTTTCTGCCGGCCGACGATCCCCGCATGGCCGCAACCATTGCCACGATCCAGCGAGAGCTGTCGGAAGGCGGCCTGATTCGCCGAACGAAAGCACGCCAGGGCGGCCCGAGCGAAGGCGTGTTTCTCGCGTGTTCATGCTGGATGGCTGATTGCCTGATTCTGCAGGGACGCACCGATGAAGCAAGGGCGCAATTCGAGCGTGTACTTGCCGTGAGCAACGATCTCGGGCTGTTGTCGGAAGAGTACAACGTGCCGGGCAAACATCTCGCCGGCAATTTTCCGCAGGCGCTGACCCATCTTGCTATCGTCAATACTGCGCTGAATCTTTGCGGTCCGACGCTCAACCGGGGTGGCAGTTGATATCGCACACCGCCCATATATGACCAATCAATCAACGTTCCGGAGTGTCCATGACCGATGTAACCCCTAAAGATCCTTCCGCGCCGGCAGCTCCAGACGCCCGCCGTTTGCCGCATCCCACGCCCTATCCGATGCTCGCGGGGCAACCAGCCCTTGTCACCGGCGCGAATTCCGGCATCGGAAAGGCGGTCGCCCTGGGGCTTGCCCGCGCGGGTGCGGATGTGATCGTCAATTACGTGACGGATCCGGAGGCGGCAGAGGAGGTCGCCCACGAGATAGAAAGCCTCGGGCGACGTGCGATCGCGCTTCAAGCTGATGTTAGCAAGGAAGACCAGGTACAGGCGATGTTCGTCCGTGCCATCGAACATTTCGGTACCCTCCACATCGTGGTTAGCAACGCGGGATTGCAGCGTGATGCGCCGTTCGACAAGATGACGCTGGATCAATGGAACACGGTGATCGGAGTCAATCTGACCGGACAGTTCCTCTGCACGCGGGAGGCGGTCAGGGAGTTCAAGCGGCGAGGCGTCGACGAAGCGGTATCGGTTGCGGCGGGGAAGATCCTATGTATGAGTTCGGTGCATCAGGAGATACCGTGGGCGGGTCATGCCAACTATGCCGCGTCCAAAGGTGGTGTCATGCTGCTTATGAAAAGTCTCGCTCAGGAGGTCGCGCCTTACCGCATCCGCGTCAATAGTCTCGCGCCCGGGGCCATTCGCACGCCGATCAACACGGAAGCGTGGAGCACGCCCGCAGCCTATGCCGACCTGATGACATTAGTCCCCTACAAGCGCATTGGTGAACCTGATGACATTGCGCAGGCTGCGGTTTGGCTTGCGTCCGACGCGGCTGATTACGTAACTGGCGCGACGCTTTTTGTGGACGGTGGGATGACCTTGTACCCAGGATTTGCAACCGGCGGCTGATTGAGACAAACAGCACCCTGAAGTATCAAGCGGCGGGCATCGCCATCCGCAGTGCCAAGCTCGCCATGATCCAGATCGTGCCCGCCACCATGATCGTCAACAGCAGCGCCGAGAACAGGATTAGCTGCAGATCCTCGCGCTTGTGGGCAAAGCTGATGTGCAGGAAACAGCGGAAGTGTATGAGGATCTGTACCAGCGCGAATACGCCAATAACAATCAGCATCGTCAAACGCGGCAAGCCCGCCCAGTGCAGTAACGCAAACGGCAACGCAGTGAGCAATAACGCGATGCCTGCGCCCCAGACGTACGATCGGAACTCTCGATTTTCCTCTTCCCGCATTGGGGCCAGCCCGCCCACGCCGTCGTTTAGTGGCTCGCTCATGTCAGCCCCGCCAGGTACACCACAGAGAAAATCGCGACCCAAACAATGTCCAGAAAATGCCAGAACAGCGCGAGTCGCATAATGCCGAGCTTCGTCTTGGTATCGAGCCCGTAGCGGGCGATTTGACCCACGAGACAGATCAGCCAGATGCAGCCTCCGGTGACGTGAAGCCCGTGTAGGGGCACCAGGTCGAAGAAGGCGGACAGAAAACCGCTGCGGCTGGGCACGCCTCCCTTCGCGAACATGTCGCTGAAATCGTGCAGTTCCAGACACAAGAAGGCGACTCCCAGTATCAGCGTTACCGCTAGCCATCCGACCAGCCGCAGCGGGGTGTGCCTGTACTTGAGGGCGAGCGACGCCATTCCGAAAGTGACGCTACTCGCCAGAAGCAACAACGTCTCGATCAGGACGCTATTGATATCGTAAAGCTGGTGAGGGCCGGGGCCGCCAGCGGTGGCATGCAACGAGGTAACGTAAGTCGCGAACACCATGCCGAACAGGATTGCGTCGCTCATGAGGAACACCCAGAAGCCGAACATCAGGCTTTCGGCTACTTCGTGATCCTTGCCGTGCGCGGAGTTCAGATTTAAGCCTGGGTATTTGGCGGCTTCGCGGCTCATGGCACCGCCCCGTCGATTTGATGTTCGGCCAGACCGTTATTGGCCGGCGTGCGTTCGTCGGCACGGGATATGGCCGTGGCACCGGTAACAGCATCGAGCCAACGATGATGTTCCGCTCGCACGTCCTGTGCGTTGACAATGCGCGTGGTGTCTCGCGTGAAGCCGCGGACGACCATTGCGGCCAGGGCGCCCAGACAAGACACGATCACCATCCACCAGATATGCCAAACCAGGCCAAAGGCGAGCGCAAAGCCGGTGGCTGCTATAGCCGGCCCCATCGCGCTATTCTTGGGTACCTCGATATCTTCGTACGTTTCGTGCCGTCGATAAGCACTGCCGGACTCCTTGGCGATTGTGAATGCATCGCGCGTGGTGACCCGCGGAATCATCGCGAAATTGTATTCTGGTGGGGGAGCTGAGAGTGACCACTCGAGACTGCGTCCATCCCAAGGGTCGCCCGCAAACACCCGATTTGCATCACGTTGCTTGATGGATACCCACAACTGCACGACCAGTGCCGTCAGGGCTACGACGACAATGACGGCACCGAGCAAGGCGACCATCTCCAGCGGCACGTAGGCGGGCTCGGAGTAGGACACGGTGCGGCGTGGCATGCCCATCAATCCCAACGCATAGAGTGGAAAGAACGCCAGCATGAAGCCGACGATCCAGCATAGCGCGGAAATTTTCCCCCAACGCTCGTTAAGGCGAAAGCCGAAAGCCTTGGGAAACCAATAATGGTAGGCAGCGATCATTCCGAACAGCACCCCGGGAACCGCGACGTTGTGAAAGTGCGCGACCAGAAAGACGCTGTTGTGCACCTGGTAGTCGATGCCGGGGTCGGCAAGCAGAATTCCGCTCATGCCGCCCAAGACGAACAGCAGCATGAAGCCAATGGAATAGATCATTGGCACTGTAAATCGAATCCGCCCGCGAAACATCGTGAGCATCCAGTCGTAGATCTTTACGCCGGTGGGAATGCCGATCAGCATCGATGCGATGCCGAACACCGCGTTGATATTAGCGCTCTGGCCCATGGTGAAAAAATGATGTAGCCAGACGGTGAATGACAGGACCGCGATGGCCATGGTGGCCATGACGAGCGCGCGGTAGCCGAAAAGCGTCTTGCCTGAGAAAGTCGAGATGACTTCGGAGTAGACACCGAACGCCGGCAATATCAAGATGTAGACTTCCGGATGGCCAAATAGCCAGAACAGATTGGCGAAGTGCATCATATTGCCGCCAAGCGCATTGGTGAAATAGTGAAAACCGAGGTAACGGTCCAGCGCAAGCTGGGCTGTGGCCACAGTCAACGGTGGCATGGCAAATACCATGAGGATGCTTGTGCAGAGAGCGGTCCAAGTGAACAACGGCATACGCATGACCGTCATCCCTGGCGCGCGTAGTTTGTAAATGGTGACCGCGAAATTGATGCCGGTAAAGGTGGAACCGAGCGAAGCCAGCGAGAGTGACCAAATCCAGTAATCCGGTCCTACTCCGGGACTGAACGTGGCCTCTGTGTAGGGCGGATAGCCGAACCAGCCTCCGGTCGAGAACGTGCCGAAGCAAAGCGAAATCATCACCAGGGCCGCGCCGGCAGCAGTCAATCCGAGGCTGATCGAATTGAGTACGGGAAAAGCCACGTCGCGCGCGCCGATCTGTAGCGGCATGACGTAGTTGATGACCCCCGTGAGAAAGGGCATCGCCATGAAAAAGATCATGATGGTGCCGTGCGTACTGAACAGCTGCGCAAAGTGATCCGGCGAGAGAAAGCCACCGCCGAGACCGAACGCCTGTTGGGTACGCATCAACAGGGCCTCAATCAGCGCACGCGCGAGCATCACGAAGGCCAGCACGACGTACATGATGCCGATCTTCTTGTGGTCTGGGCTGGTCAGCCAGTCCGACCAGAGCACGCCCCATTTCCGGTAGCGAGTGATCAATGCAAAGGTGACGATGGCACCAATCACCACCATCGATGCTGCTCCTGTGGCGATGATGCCGTTGATCACGTTTGCTTCGCTGGGGTCTTGCAGCATCTGCCAGAACGGCAGGGAATTTAGGCTCAGCCGTCCCAGCGGATGCGCAAAAACGTAGGGAAGGCTCACGGCTTTTGCTCCACAGAGGGTAAGTTCGCGTTTCCAACTAGATGTACCGCTGTGGATGGTGCGGTATGAACGGTCGTCTGAGGCTCGGCCACGTTACCGTCCATGGTTGCTCTGACGACGGTGGAGAAAACGTCGGCTTCCGCGTTGTTGAAATAAATGCCGCCATCGCTGGCTTGACTTTGTCCCAGTGCGGCCGTGAGTTGCGCGCGGGTCGTGCGTTCGGAAATCAGCTTGAGCGTGCTTGCATCCAGTGGCGCGCCGTGAGCCCGGGTATGTTTCACCCAGTCGTTGAATGCATCGGGCGTCATCGCCACAGCGGTGAATCGTTGCTGGTGAAAGCCGTCGCCGTTGTACATGGTGTTTTCGCCCATGAAGCGGCCAGGTTTGTCCACTTGCAAGTGCAACTGTGTGACCATGCCGCCCATAGCGTAGATCTGGCTGCCCAGTGCGGGTATCTGCAGCGACTGCATTACTGTGGCGGAGGTTAGCTGCATCGCCACGGGCTGCCCTGCGGGCAGCGGCAGCACGCCGATGCTGGCCACACCCTGGTCCGGATAGATGAATAGCCATTTCCAGTCGTAACCGATTGCTTGTACGCGGAGTGTTGGCGTCTTGGAGGCCAGGGGCTTATACGGATCAAGCGCGTGCGTGCTACGCCAGACAAGCACGGCCAATAGCGCCACGATCACCGCAGGGCCGCTCCACGCAACGACTTCCAGAGTTCTAGAGAACGCCCATTTAGGCGTGTAGCGCGAGGATTTGACGCCAAAGCGGTAGCGCCAGGCAAGCCACGGGATGAGGACAAAGATCGGCAACGCAACAAAGATCGCCAGCAGCGCCACCATCTCAACAAAGTGGGTACGCTGTATGGATGCCACGGGGCCCTGCGGATTGAGAAAACTGAGATGGGTGTTGCCGGCGCAAGAACTGAGCATGAGCAGGGCAGCGTAAGGAAAAACGTAGCGGGAAACGGCTGCGACTTTCACGAATGGCGTCCCCGATGGAAAGGGATACGTATCGATCGATGGCTCGCTCGGGCATCCCGGCTTCGGTTGATGCGCAAGACCACGATGTCGGTTGTCAAAATTCACCAATTAAGATCCGAGTACCCCTGCGCCCTGCCGGACCAGCATTCTGGTGCCGGCGCCTTGGCAGATCGAGTAGGGCTGGCCACGGCCGAAGCACAGCGGCTTGGCGCCCTTATCGAGAAATCGTGAGCAACCGGTCGGTCAGAATATGAGATTTTGCCGCAATAACGACGAGGCGCCGATCAACGCAGACGGAGCTCTGTAGTAATTCCTCCGTCCGTCAGCAAGAACGAGGCTCGGTGTTCTGCGATTTCGCAGCATTTACTGTACCCGGCGGTGGCTTTGCGGAAAATGTGCCACTCGGCGCGGTCGAAGGCGACCTCCGCGCAAGCCTGACAGTTTGCCATGTGCAACATGGGCTGCAGCAAGAGTTCAAGCTTCCAAAGGTCCGTCGGAGCCCATAGGTCCGAAGATTGCTAAGGGGAGTAATGGACGGCCGACTCATAGCTTTACATTCAGGACGAAATAATGAAGTACGTTCTTTGCAGTTCGCTGTTGTTTGCGCTCAGGTCGGTGCATGCGGCTACGTTATTAGGCGTGAACCTGGCAACGCCTATCTCCCAACTGCCGAAATGCGACACAAGTGCACCACCGTGTTTGCACGCCATCGCACCGGATGTTTATACGCTCCGGATGCAAAGCCGACCGTCCTGGGCTCGCGGAGTGATTACAGTTACGACAATCAAAGGGCGTGTCGCACAGGTGTTTATCGAATCCCAAACGCCGGTGCGCCTGCCCGTGGGCGGTCCGCTCAGTGACAGGGTAAAGGTTCACGCAGGAAATCACTGGGTATATTGGGGCGGTGCCACGGCGACCTATGTTGCAAAGATGCCTAGGACACGGACCGGCGACATATCAATTGCGGTTATGCCCCCGCCGCTGACTATCGGAAGCCATCCTCAATCACCTGCGCAGTAACCGGAGCATCAGCCGTTACCACAGCTGCCAACATAACAACGGTGGCGTCCCATATTGGCTGTGTAACGGACGCTCCTCAAATCTCCATAGCTGACCGAAGCCGGGCCGATAACTGTCGTTTCCGGGCACGCCTATATCTGTTGAAGTGAATTAGATGAATGACCCTCATCCGGCGTGAGAATAGGAGCATGTGAGCTAATCTCTGGCGAGAGGGCCGTCCGGTATCGGCGCCGATGTTACAAATTGGGTAAACCGTAAGCGGTTTTTGAAGGCTGCCTTTGCATGGCGCGGCTGATTCATAGAGGATACGTGTGCATGTTCAACGAACTCGGACATGGGCGTGCGAGATGAACGATTGCAGAACCTAGACACAATGTATTAAGCCTGCTGTAGTTCAAGCGACGCGGGTTAAGCTTGAGGCTCAAAAGAACCGAAGGCTCAGAGCCGCAATTGAGGAGAGCAGGTCCAATACTTTGTGTCTAGTGGTGGGTTGCAAGCAGGGCGGCCGGCGTGGCTACGACGAAAGGGCAAAACGCGAACTGTTACAGGCGTGCCTCATAACAGGCGTGTCGATAGTGCAGACGGCCATTGATCGCGGTATCAACCGGAACCTTGTCCAGACAGTATCAGCACAAACCGCATCGCCGGCTGGTTCGTCAGCGCTATGACAGAATGCGTGAGACTCGGTTTGACCAAATCCCTGGGCGGGGAGTTAGGGACGAGAAGCAGCCCGGGCTGACTTACTTGCTTGCAGGCGAGATAATTCCCTGTCGAGTTGTTCCAAATCCACGGGCTTGGAAAAGTGTGCGTCAAAACCTGCTTGGAAAGCAGTTTCCCTGTCCTTTTCGCTCGCGTAACCAGTAATAGCGATAAACGCGGTTGGAATCAGCGAGTTCAGTTCGCGCAATCTCTTGATCAATTCGTAGCCGTCGGTGTCAGGTAGCCCGATGTCGCTTAAGATAATGTCAGGCTGGCGCTGTGCCACCATTGCCACCGCATCAGAAGCGCGGTAGGCCACGCGTACGTTGTGACCTGAGAGGTCATAGTAGAGCGCAAGAGCATCGGCCGTGTCGACGCTATCTTCGACGATCACAATATCGAGCGGCACGAACTGTTCGTGTTCCTTAAGGCCCACGCTCGGCGCTTGTTCTGGTGGGTTCGTCCGTTTAAGCGCGAGAACGAATTCGCTTCCCTTTCCAGGACCGTCGCTCGTAACGCTCAATGATCCGCCATGCCATTCCGCGAGTCGTCTCGACAATGCGAGCCCGAGGCCCATGCCGCCCTTTGCGCGGTCGAGAGGCTGTTTCGATTGCCCGAATATCTGGAAGATCTCGTTCATGTCGGCTTCGGCGATCCCTATTCCCGTATCGCGCACGCGGATCGCGACGGTCGCATCGGTTTCCTCAACAGTGAGGTTGATAGCGCCGCCCGCCGGCGTATATTGCGCGGCGTTGGTTAGAAGGTGCGAAATGACGAGGGGGCATTGTGTGCGATCTGCACTCACCCATGGCGCGTCGCCAACAATGCGCCATGAAAACGAATGCTGACCTTCCAAGATGGCGGCTTGGCTCATTTCAATCGCGTGTTCCAGGAGCGTTTTCACACTTATGGGTTCGAGATGGAGTTCAAGTGCACCGAACGAAACAAGTGAGGTGGAAAGCAGATGATCGACGATTTCACCCATATATCGAACGTGCCGATAAATCAGCGTTTTTGCCCACATGCGCTGATCGAGTGTGATGCCTTTGCGGTTCAGAATTTGAACGGCTGTCAAGATCGGTGCGAGCGGTGCGCGCAGTTCGTGAGCAAGCATCGCGAGGAAACGGTCGCGATTCTCTTGCGCCGACTCAAGCTGTTCTTCCAGCGCAGCTATTCGTAACTGGGGTAGCCTGGCCTCAAGGTGCGCGACTATCTGCAGCGCAAGCTGCCGCAACGTGCGTATGTCCCCTTCGTCGACGGCGCGTGCAACGTGATCGATCACACACAGCGTACCCAGCGCGGCTCCGTCAGAAGTGCGAAGCACGATCCCGATATAGAACCGCACCTGACGCTCGTCGGTGATGCTTATATGGTGACGAAACGACTCGTCTGCTAAGGTATCCGGAATGACGAGCGCGTCCCCGGTGAGCAGTGCGTGGGAACATAACGCCTCATGATGCAGGTAATGCCTGCGTTCGCTCCCCCATGCAGCTTTGCACCAGACGCGAACGTCATCGACGAAGTTGATCAATGCGACTGGCGCACGTAGAAGTTTCGCAGTGAGTTCGGCTAAACCATCGAAGTGAGCTTCGGCGAGCGTGTCAAGAATATCAATCGAACGAAGTCGCTGGAGCCGAAGGGGGTCGTCGAGGCGAAGGGCGGATGACATGGTACGGACCCGCTTTTCGAATAGTGTCGATTAATGAGCAATACTCGTGCCTGTGGCGCGCCTATCGTCGCAAAAGAGTTCTTCTTTTACGCGAGGGTGATGGCGTCAACAATAAGAAAACCTAAATACAGAGAGAAACGTTCCTTGCCTAACACGCTCGCGGTCGAATGAACAACCGCTTCCGACGGTCGTCGTGAACAAAGATCAGGCCGAAGGTCGGTGAAGGTCAAGGGTAAGGAGAATTGACGTTGTAGGCAGTGTGACCGTCTATACGGTGTTGGTTTGCACGGAATGCTGACCTACCGCGTCAGGTGGGGGATGCGGACAAAATCAACATGCACGGCCCAAAGAGGTAAAAGAAGACATTCAACAAGGCGTTGGGAAGCCAAAAAGAACGACGGCGACGCCAAGGAAACGATCAAGAAAGAGCATGCCCCGCCATAGGGCGAAGCATCGGTTTGGGCGCGCGGGCCACCCATCGCAATGCGTTGAACCCTAATGTTCTGCTTACAGAGAAACATGTCGGCCGCGAGCCGGCATAATCGGTCAGCATTGAACTCTGTGCTGACACCACTTGACAGCGGGCCGCCAGATAATGCCAGACGCGTATATAGGCGAACGCGCTTGCAAATGCCTCGGCATAAGCTCCGGCCAGATCGGCACGCAAGGTCACGATGGCGGTGCCGTCAAACATCCAGAGGAGTGCGACCGCACCTCGCAGACTATCTTACCGCCTTAAATTTCACCGAGATTTTGCTGAAAGGGACGGAGCGATCGACTGCAATCGCGTCTTGCCCGAAGCCGGAATACGTCTTCACCAGCCTCATCCCGAGGCCGGTTCCCTGTGGCTTCGGGAACGAGTCCGGAAATCCATCTCCTTCGTCACAGACGACGAGTTCAACGGCGTCTGTGGTCCGCTCCAGCGTGACGCTCACTTTTCCCTTTCCGTATTTCAATGCGTTGGTCACAAGCTCGCAGGCAATCAGCCCGAGCGGAGCAAGCCGCGCTGCGGGAAGAATTAATGACTTCGCCGACAGTTCGATGGGCCGGTCATTGAATCCTGCACGCAGATCGTCGATCAGGCCTTCCAGATACAACGCCGCATCGGTGGCTTCGGCTCCGTCTGCCATATAGAGGCGCTCGTGGACCGAACCGACTGTCGAAACCCGGCGGGCGGCAATTCTCAATTGGCTCTTGACTTCCTCTTCGACGGCCAGGTTTGCTTGTAAAAACAAAAGTGTTTGTACGAGTTGAAGGCTGTTACGCACGCGGTGGTGCACCTCCTTCATCATCATTTCGCTCGAGTCGAGTTGATTTTCACGTGCTTCGCTAAGTTGCGCC
Organism: Caballeronia sordidicola; assembly: GCF_001544455.2. GTDB lineage: Bacteria > Pseudomonadota > Gammaproteobacteria > Burkholderiales > Burkholderiaceae > Caballeronia > Caballeronia sordidicola. The sequence goes on along the minus strand of NZ_FCOC02000001.1, from coordinate 146,186 downwards.
AGGGTTTCCTCGTGTCTGCGGCGTTCCGTGATGTCACGCGCAACCGTGACAACGCGCTCGATCTTGCCGTCGTTTGAGACGATTGGTGCAATCGATACGTCCCACCATCGGGGTTGTCCCTTCTGTGTTGGCCGAGAAGCTTCGAAGCGGACCGACTCGCCCGCGAACGCGTGTTCGAGGGCGTGTTCGACCTGTGCACAGGCAAGTTCAGGCCACAACGTGAGCCAGGGTTTTCCTTCGACAAGCGTCGGGTCATCAATTTCCATTTGCTGAAGGGCGCTTAGGTTCATGAACTCAATTGCACCGTTCTGCGACAAGACCTTGATGCTGTCCGGGCTGGCGTTGAGTACGCTTGCGGAAAACGCCTCGGACGCATGCGCGTGCGAGTCGGCCATAAGCCGTTCCAGCGTCATCGAGATGACGTTGGCCACCCCCTCAAGAAAGACGAGGTCGCTTTCAGTAAACTCGTCGCCGTCGGGACTATCCGCTTCGAGCACACCCCAGCTTGTCGGCGTGCCTCGAATCGGCACATTAATCGCCCGTTCAATGCCGTATTTCATCAAGATTTCAGGCGTGCGAAACCGATGCTCCTGGCCCAAATGATTGGAAATCACCGGCCGACCGTTTGCGAAGGCGAATCCCGCAGGACTGGCATCGTCGGCGCCCAACCGCGTGTGTCCGATATCCGAGCGATCCCAACCCACCCCGGTTTCCAGCACGAACTCGTTATCGTCCGGTAGATACTTGAGAACCTTTGCGAAACGTGAATTCATGCCTTGTGACACCACTTGGCATGCTTCACTCAGGACAGCTTCGGGTCGGGGCTCTTTCAATGCCCACATGCCGAAGCGCACGGCCAACTCGTGCTGACGGCGCAAGCGGGTCGCGGAAATCTGTGTCGCGCTCCTGACCACTTCGGACATCGGTAAATTTTCCATTTTTGTATCATTTGATGGCATTGAGCCGACCCGCTATTGTGACCGATTTCAATACATGCGCGCCCATTCGCCCATGAGCCTATTCCACGTTGTTACTGCAGAGCGAACGATGATCACCTCTCACGCGAACGCTGCGAGGGGTTGACAACGCCTCGCAAGATGCAAAGGTCTATGAAGAAACGATCTCAGAGCTCAATTCGCGCTGTACGCAAGGCGACATTCATTATGGTATCGGTTGCGCCGAGTCGCGCCTGTCAGCCGATACCTGGCCATCATCCAGGGCGCGATCGTGAGGGCCGTAGCGCCATCACTCCGCCCCGCAGCACGCCGCCGGTGTGCCCGACAAGTTCAAGCTACAAGCGTTTGTCGCCTCAAAAGCCAGCGTCGCCACGGAGAGGGCGTTAAGCAGTTCATGAGCGAAAACCCCGGTCGCTGTTTGGCTTCCTGTGTCCGCCGTTCATCCGCGGCATGGTCCCGCAGATAGCGCAATTCGGTGACAGCAGCGGCGGTTGCATTATCAAGGCGACGCTTTAGCATCAAACCCGTCAACCTGAGATGGCGCGTCGCCTTCATGGACCGGTCTCCACTCGCTCGGCAGAGATCGCCGTTCGCGGACCCAATGATCAACCGCTAATGCAAGAAAGAGGTTATGACCGTGTTTTGGCCGCTGATGTCTACTATCTCCGACATTGCGACGGTGTCGCTTACAAAACAATGGATTTACGCAGCGGACAATTCGACCTAAATCGGCTAGTTGGCGACCAGCACCGGGGCGAGCAATTAACTGTAAGGAGCTTTCAGCGGTCTCACTGAAGCGCGCGATCCGTTGCTTAAACCGGGAGAATTTGATATTTCATTGACTCAAGATGCGTAAACTTTTCGTCATGAGACGTTTCTCCCTCGCGGGCACGCTCGGTGCTGAAGCAGAGCAGTGGAGAGTTTTTCCGACATCCGCTCCGAGCACTTCGTGGGGCCTATCGTCAGTTGTTGACATAGCGCTGTTGTTGCTGAATTCGCTGTAGAAAATCCCTGACCGAGCGGCTGTCACATGGGACGACGGCAACGAAGGGCGGTTTTTCCCTCTAATTGGGTAGATGCGAAGGTTCCCGCGTTGCGGCGCAGGGTTCGCGGTCAACCGCTGACGGATGGCTACGCTCGGCTGGCTGTGGCGACGCTTCGGCCGCTGGAACTTTGACGAAAACATGTAATGCGCGTTTTCAAACCTTCCCGGTGAAAAAGGGAGGACGGCAGTCGGAAGGCAGCATTTCCGCTGACGCGCGGCCCTTCGCGTTTGCCGATCCGTCCCGCCCCTGCCAATCATGGCGATTCCCCGGTAGGTTACTATGCAGCAAACTACGAGCGACTCATGTCCATCGAAAACCGAGAGGGCCCCCGAATTGTGTCGACTCTTGCGCTGCGCGTCGGACGAGCTGCAAATTCGACACAAATCGCCGAGGCAATCGCTCAAATATGGAGCGACGCAGAATCCGCACTGATACCGATCATTGGACGGGAAGGGGTCGCTGCGCTCTTGCGACGAAGCCTGTTTCTGTCCGCGTCTGTGCATCCGTGGTTCTTGGACCTTTCCAAGAATGACAAGAAGCCCCTAGATTTCAATGCCCTCAAATTGCTCATTGCAGACCGGACGGCGGATGAGGCATTCGCTGGCGGTACGACTCTGTTTTTGCAATTCTACGGATTGCTGACAAATCTAATCGGTCCCTCACTCGCCGAGCGAATACTCGAATCGGCGTGGGTCGACTCATCAAGCGGCGAGACCGCGCAGGATCACTCGTTATGAATGCCAAAGTGAAAATTAACCGCTTGGCGACCGGTGTCCCAGGATTGGATGAGGTGCTCGGCGGTGGTCTTCCGGAGTTCTCCTTCAATTTGGTCGCGGGTCCGCCCGGCTGTGGTAAGACAACGCTCGCCCATCAGATCATGTTTGCTCTTGCGACGCCGGAGCGTCCGGCACTCTATCTCACGGTTCTGGGTGAACCACCGCTGAAGATGTTGAGGTATCAGCAACAGTTCGACTTTTTCGACAACGACGCGATCAATCGCTCGGTACGATTTGTCAATCTAGGCGACGACACCCAGGAAGGCAACTTGGATCAAGTGTTGACGCGCATCATTACCGAGGTCGAAAGTTATTCGCCCGCGCTGGTGTTTATCGATTCGTTTCGCTCGGTGGTGCTTTCCGGGAGCGCACCTAGCGATCAGCAGAATGAGCTACAACAGTTCATGCAGCGGCTTGGCATGGTGATGACGAGTTGGCAAGCCACAACCTTTCTGATCGGTGAGTATTTTACTGAGATCGATACGAACCCGGTCTTCACGGTGGCAGACGGATTGATCTGGCTTCGTCAAAGCGTTCAGCGCAATTCAATGGTGCGCAAGTTGGAAATCATGAAGCTGCGCGGTCAGGCAACGCTCCCTGGCTTGCATTCGTTTCGAATCACCGACGCCGGCATTAATGTTTTTGCTCCTGCAAGAGCCGCGATAGCGGACGTAGGTGAGCAAGAGGACGGCGAGGATGTCCGCGTACCTTTGGGTACCCCCCGGCTTGATGAGATGTTAATGGGCGGTCTTCCAAGAGGGTATTCGCTGCTCGTTGCTGGTCCTTCTGGTTCGGGCAAAAGCATCCTCGCTGCGGGATTTCTTGCCGAGGGGGCTCGCCTCGGTGAGACCGGCGTGTTCGTGGCATTTGAGCAGCGGCGAAATCGGCAGCGAAACGGTGTCTTGGCCAAATTGATTGAATCCGGGCAGGTGGGATTGGTTGATACGCGCGCACCAGATATTTCGATCGATGAGGTTGTTATCTTGTTGCGAAATGAGATTCGCAAACGCAAAGCAACGCGTGTGGTGATCGATTCGCTATCGGGATTCGAGCTCGCTTTGGCACCGACCTTTCGAGAGGACTTTCGAGAATCACTCTTGCAACTCGTCTCAGCGCTCGCCGCAGAGGGCGTGACTGTGCTGATGACTTCCGAGTTGGAGGATCGGTATTCCGACCTTCGTTTCAGCCCCTATGGCACGGCATTCCTGACGGACGCGATCATTGTGCAACGATATATTGAGGTCGGGAGTCGCTTGCGTCGTGTGATGGCGGTGGTGAAGGTCCGGGGCAGCGGGCATTCGGATGAGTTGCGCGAGTACACCATCGATGACAGCGGCATTTGTATCGGGGAGATGCTGTCGGATCAGGAAGGGCTGCTTGGCGGCCGGCCAACCCGCAACCGCCAACGCAGAGATTCGTCCGGAAATCCGCCGCTTCACCAGCCGGACGGTAATCCATAAGGACGCTGTCGTGACCGAACCTGAAGTGCGCGGACCAGGTGCTATAAGCGCTGCCGATGCCGAACTGGCGAGCCTTCGCCGGCAGGCGGACGACTTGCGAGCCGAGCTTTTAGCGCTGCGCCAGGCAGTCGCAGAAGCCGAGCGCAGGCTGGGAAGTCTCCAGGCAACGGATTATCTCCAAGAGGCGAACGAAAAGCTTGTAATCGCAGCACTCAGGGCGCAGTCCGAGTCCGAGACCTCCGCCCGCGCGTTCGATGAGGTATCGAAAAGTCATGACATCGACGCGTTGACGGGACTTCCGAACCGTAATGTTTTCTTCGACCGTCTTGCACGGGCAAGCGCCGAAACGAAGGCCAATGGACAGCGACTGGCAGTGCTATTTATTGACTTGAACGGTTTTAAGCAGGTCAACGACACACGCGGGCACGCAGTCGGAGACCACGTTTTGAAGCAAGCGGCACAACGGCTGGTCGCATTGGCTCGGGTAACAGACACCGTGTCCCGCTGGGGTGGGGACGAGTTTCTCGTGCTGCTTACCGACATCTCGCCCGGCGCTGCTGCTATCGCTGCCAGCCGGATCGTTGAAGGCCTGACGTTTCCGGCGCACATTGGCGAGGACGAGTTGTGGCTGACGGCGAGCGTCGGCGGTAGTATTTATCCCGATGATGCCGACGATATTCAAACCCTTGTAGATCGAGCGGATGCCGCGATGTATCGCGCCAAGCGGCGGGGGCACGGCAACGGCGGGTATGCTTTCCACAATAATGATGCACTCGCCTTTGATCACCCGCGCGCGGGTACGGATTTGATCATGAAGCGGGCGACCGAATTCGAACTTACGACGCTTCATCCCGCAAGGTATCTAGATCTCAAAGAGGCGAACGAACAACTGGTAATCGCCGCAATCGGGGAACAAGAATTACGGGCGGCCGCCGAGCAAGCCTTGCGCAAACAGCATGAATTCGTTGCTGTCGTAGCACATGAATTGCGTAATCCACTCTCACCCATACTTGCCGCCGCGCAGTCGCTCGGTCGAACTGGAACGAACGGATCACCCGCACCCAGGGCTCAAGCGATTATTGAACGACAAGTCGCTCAGATGTCGCGACTGGTGAACGATCTGCTCGACATGTCGCGCCTGACGACGGGTCGGTTCACACTTGAGAAAGAACATGTCGACCTGACCGGCATCGTTGAAATGGCGATCGAGAACTGCCGTCACCTAGTGAACGCCCGTGCCCAAGAGTTGACTGTATCTAAACCTCAGTCTACGTTGAATGTTAATGGCGATGCTGCGCGCTTGGCTCAGGCTTTGAGTAACCTACTGGACAATGCATCGAAGTACACTCCAAACGGAGGAGCAATCGACCTTGAAGTAAAAGTTGATGATCCATCGGTTGTGATAACACTTTCGGACACGGGGATTGGAATCACCGCCGAGGCGCTGCCTCATGTGTTTGAACCCTTTCTACAGGATACTCATGCGATTGCTTTTAATGATGTGGGCCTTGGCATTGGACTCACGGTTGTACGCGAACTGATCACCGCTCACGGGGGCACTGTGATAGCGCAGAGCGCTGGACGCGGCTCGGGCAGTTGCTTTGTCGTTACCCTTCCGCTTGCCCGTCAACCATAGCGTTTTCTTATGGTTCGCGTAACAGGCGAATCAACACGTCGGAATCAGCCGGTTTTACCAGATAGCGATCGAAACCGGCATCCGTCGTACGAGTCTGAATAAGGGCTTTTGGGAAGTGCGGAAATAAGGCAAACAGGTTTGCTGACCAAACCTCCACTGAGCAAAATTCGAACATGCTGCTGATCGGCGTTAATCGGTCAGTCTTGTCGACTGCTTTCACGAAATGTCGTGGCGAGATTCGGAAAAGCTCCTGCTTCCAGTATGCGCGACAGTCGAGCTTTCGCTGCGACGATCCGATGAACCGGAACCGACGAGAGCTGGGCATCGTGTAGCTCTAATACCGTTTGGATAGCCTGACAGTCAATGTCGCTCAAAATCCACTCACCGGTTGTCGCGGCGTTCAAGATGCACGCCTTGAGACTTTGCTCCGCTGCGACGACGTGCTCTAACGTTGCACGAGTGTTTTCAAAACTGGGCAAGAAGTGGGTCAGGTAGACAGTCTTCAACAACTCACCCGCGAGATCGATGTTGCCTTGTCCCTGCCGCAACGCGACGAGCGCGAGGTGGTTGTGCAGAGAGACGCTTCGAGCCGAGGCCAACGCCGTGGGGAGTAGCATCTCGCGGGTCTTCGGAGGCCCCCTACGCGGAGAGGCGCATTTGCGCTTTCGGGATTTTCCAGCCATGGAACGCTTCATTCGTCAGTTCGTCGTTGACGGTCAGCCAGGTGCGGCTTGTTTAAACAATCGACCACTTTGATCAACTACGCAATGCCGCGCTACTTCAAGGAATGAGCGATGCCAGTTTAAGAAGCAAGCACAGGTCAGGCGTTCGCAAGCCCGAAACTCGTGGTAGTGCACTTTAAAGTCCGACGTTCAGCACTTCTTCGTAATCCATCTCCGATCGTCCCTGCTGCATCCAAGTCGATCGCGGCGGTGCGGTCTTGTTTTAGCATCAGTCAACCGTAGGAGCGGGCCACGGCCATCTTTTCGCGAACTGATAGGGCGACAGGTAAAATCCGCCTCTATCGCCTGTCTAAACGCTTTTCGACGATAGCCCGCCTCGAGACCCCGATCTCTTGCGCCCAAGAGTCGACAAAATGTAGTTCTCTGACTAAGAGCTGGAAATCAATCATCGGATGCTGTGCTACTGACCGAGAGAGCTGGCCAGCGAATCGCCGAGAACAAATCGCCGCGTAAACTCGTCCGCGGGCATTGGCCTGCCGAACAGGAAGCCCTGTGCCGTTCCGCATCCCTTTTTGCGCAATCGCGTCGCCTGCTCCTCCGTTTCCACGCCCTCCGCGATGACCTCAAGACCAAAGCTGTGTCCCAGATATAGGATCGCCCGAACGATGGCGGCGTCCGGAGGCGAGTCAAGCATCGCCCGCACGAACGTCTGGTCAATCTTCAGGCGCGATAACGGATAGCGCTTGAGCATGCTGAGGGACGCGTAGCCAGTGCCATAGTCGTCAAAGGCGATACCCACGCCAAGTTCATGCAATTTCCGCAGCGGCCGGAGCATATGCTCGTCGTGGCGCAGGATGATGTTCTCCGTGATCTCCAGTTCGAGCGCCGTCGGCGGGAGGTTGAACTCATCAAGTGCTTCCATGACCTTGTCAGCGAGGTCACCCGCGCGAAACTGAGCGCCGAACAGGTTGATGCCCATTCGGAAATCGGTTGTCGACGGGCCACGCCAAAGTGCCGCCTGCTGACAAGCGGTACGAATGATCCAGTCGCCGATCTGGGGCGCCAGCAGCCCCGCTTCGATCGCAGGAAGAAATGCGCCGGGTCCGAGCAGGCCCTTTTCCGGGTGATTCCATCTTAGCAATGCCTCGGCTCCTACGAGCGCGCCGTCGCTCAGCCTCACCTGCGGTTGGTAGTACAGTTCGAATTCCTGCTCGCGAAACGCCCTGGCGAGTTCACCCTGATAGGCTCGCTTCAACGTCGCCGCCTCGCGCAGATCAGCACTGAAAAAACGTCGGCAATGCCGTCCTTCGGCCTTTGCCTGATAGAGCGCAAGGTCGGCGCTTGAGAGCAGCTCCCGCACCGTGAGTCCATCCCCTGGGAACATCGCGACACCGACGCTTGCACCAATGTTCACGGGCTGCCCGTCGATCGTCAGGAGCTGTGACACCGCGGCGATCACGCTGTCGGCGATGCGTCCGGCCGAGTTCGCGTCGGGTAATCCCGGAAGCAGGATCGCAAATTCATCGCCGCCCATCCGAGCAACCGTATCGCCGGCTCGCACGCAAGCTTGCAGCCGGCGGGCGACATTGATGAGAACCGCGTCGCCGCCCGAATGGCCGAGGCTGTCGTTGACGTCCTTGAACCCATCGAGATCCACCATCATCACGCAGGCTGACATCTCATCGCTGAGCGCCTGCTCTACGCGCTCGCGCAACATGGTGCGGTTGGGCAATTCCGTGAGGGGATCGACGTGAGCCAGGCGGAATAATCGATCTTCGTTTTGACGCCGCTCCGTGATATCACGCAGGATGGCGCCGAAACTCGGCCGGCCGTCTTCGCGCCACATCGAGCCTGACAATTCGACCGGAATCGTCGTGCCATTGGCCGCACGCACCGTCATTTCCACTGTGCGCCCCTCGGTGAGCGACTCGCCGGCGGCCGCCAACTGATAGAGGCGTGCGGTGAACTCCTCGGGCGCAATAAGATCGATGCTGTGTCCTAGTATTTCGTCGGCGCGATAACCCAGTAGCTTCTCGGCAGCCGGATTCCAGAATGTCGTACGTCCCTGATCGTCCGCGCAGATGATGACATCAGGCGAGGTGCCGGCGATCTTCTCAAAGCGAAACTGGCTCGCACGCCGTGCCATTTCCAGCCGGCGAAGCTCGAGCTTGTCCAGTACGAGCGCTGCAAGATCGCGCAAGTTGCGCCTGTCATGCTCACTGAAGCTTTCGCGCGGCTGATGGCCAATGATGCACAGCGTCCCCAGCGACTGTCCGTTGGCGGTGCGCAGCGGCGCGCCCGCATAGAAACGGATAAAAGGTGAGCCCGTCACGAGCGGGTTATTCCGAAAGCGTAGATCCGCGCGGGCGTCCGGGACGATCATGATGTCTTCACCCCGCATCGCGTACGCGCAGAACGAGACATCACGCGAAGTTTCGCACACGTCCAGCCCGACGCTGGCGGCGAAAAGCTGACGCTCGGCTTCAACCAGTGACACAAGCGCAATCGGAACCCCGAAAATGCTGGCGGCGAGCTGCACCAGACGATCAAACCCAGGGTCCGCAAGTGCTGATTGGACGCCGTATTCTGCAAGTGTCGCAAGGCGGATTTGTTCGTCCGCGTATTCCGCAATCGATGACATACGCCTCTCCCTGGAAGCCGACTTTATTTGTTTGGGCTGGCACCGAACTCCCGAAGCACCGCCCGGTGATGTAAGCATTTATGAAGAATTGTAAGATTCATCTGTCCGTGTGTACGATGACTTGCCTAGTCATTTGCCTTCGCGATTCACCCGCCCGCATCTAGATGCCGCCGCACGGCGGAGCGTATGGCGCTGGATAAGCCGCAGAAGTTGAGACACTCCGAAGGGCTTCTGCAAAAACTCGTCAATGGGCAGATTGCCGGCTGGATGCAGTGCACTTGTTATGAAAATTGGGATAGCGGCCAGTTCAGGCGCGCTTTTAAGAGTTCGTGCGAGGGCACCGCCGTCCATCAAAGGCATCATCCAGTCCGACAGGACAACGTCAGGCCGCCATTGCGCAACCGGGTCGAGCGCGCGCACGCCATTCGAAGCTATGCGGACCTTGAGCCCATTTTCCGTCAGGGCCAATCCCAACACCTCCACGATGGCAGGTTCATCGTCCACCAGACGTACTCTAATCATCGTCGACCGCCATTAGTTCCGACGAAACAAGCAAGTTCTGGTCCAATCATCAACTGTTTCAGACGCTGATAGGATCGTCCGCGAAGCGCGGCAGCAATTCTGCGCCTTGCGATAGGGGCATAACGGGGCGCACGGCTCGATAAAGACAGGCACAGATATTTTAGGTACCGATGACAATGCACGACCTCGAACTGACACAGGGCGACGCCGACGATGGGCGCGGCAATGGGTAGCGTCGACCCTCGACCACTCGGTTTTTCGGAAGCGGTCGTTGCGGCAACGCATGGCGTCGGGGAAGACAGCGCCGAACTGCGTGGCTTCATCACCTTGATCGAGGTGAGAATCCAGCGCGTGCATGTCCACCCGGACCTGCTAATGGAAGGCCACATCAATTGCATCGATCCGGACAAATAGTCTCCGCTGATCATGAGTTTCCAGAAATTCTATGGCCTCAGCGGACAGGTGCATGGATCTAGGCTCTCGGAGATTCCAGAAAAGGCTTACCGCAGTCCTGACGTCGATCACGCTCGGGAAGCGGCATCGGCGTTCATTTGCGAGTAGGTGCAGCAGGTTAGTCGCGAGGTGTTTGCCGGTTTTGAATTGCTACCGGCAGCCATGATCCCCCGCTGCTTCATCGCAGCGGCCGCACTTACAGTTTGATCGACACCCCTACCAGCCGCTCTCTGTCCAGCGAGGGCCAATGCAATGGGCACGACTAGGAGACTGCGGCTCGGGCCACTGCCGAAAACCGAAAGTATCAAGCTGACCTTCGCGTGTCCGGCCACGCTCAAGACCAATCTTGACCGCTACGCGGTCATGCCCGCGAGACCTACGGCGAAGCGGCCGATGTGATGGTGTTGATCTCCCACATGCTGGAGGCGTTCGTCGCCGGAGATCGGAGATTCAAGAAGAGGGTGGGGAGCTGACCTCCAGCAGCCCTTGTGGACATAGGCCTGCGCGTTGCTCGTCAAGTTGCCAAATGCTTGCGTCGACGCGGCCTGCCGGCTGCAGATGCAGGTATTCGGATAGTTGTGGATATCGTAGCCTGACTCCAACCGGTTCAACAATCTAGGAATTTCAGTAAATCATAATATTTCATCGATTGTTGAAAGTCGGTATTCTGGTGAATAGGTCCGCAGTTTTCAGAAAATATGCTATTTTCAGCGTATGTTGAAAGAGGTCAGTTTGATGAAAGAGGCAGAGGCTCTCGCTGGTGAGGCGCTACGCGCGGTGCTTGAGAAGATTCCGATCCTTCAGATCGAAGGCATCGACGCCGAAGTCATGTCCGGCGATTGGGAGCCGGACTTGATCGCCCGGCTGCTCGTGGACGGTCGGCCGCACCTGCTTATCTGCGAGTATAAGTCGAACGGGCAACCGCGGTACGCACGGTCCGCGCTGCTGGAGCTGCGGAACTACATTGCGCATCGAGTCCCCGAGGCGACGCCCGTTTTCATCGCCCCCTACATTTCACCCGCAGTTAGGCAGTTATGCGAAGAGAAGGGCGTCAGCTATCTCGACTTGGAGGGAAACGTCCGGATCGCGTTCGGCGGTGTGTTCATTGAGCGCATGGTGGCGGACAGGCCTGCGGCCGAACAACGCGAACTTAAGTCGCTGTTCAAGCCAAAGTCCGCCCAAGTGCTCCGCGCTATGCTGCGTGAGCCTGGCCGCGCATGGCGGGTCACTGAGTTGTCGGAAATCTCCGGGGTCAGTCTTGGACACGTCAGCAATGTGCGCACCGGCTTGATTGATCGGGAATGGGCACGTGCCTCGGATGATGGCTTGGTCCTCTCCGAGCCCGATGCACTGCTAGACGCTTGGCGGGAGAGCTACACCGCGCCACCTGGTGAGCGGCTGCGCTTCTACACGCCGCTGCATGGCAGCGCACTTGAAGATGCGGCTCGAAGCGCTTTGCGTGCGAACAATAGTCCTGGACGTGCGGCCTTCGCATCGTTTTCGGCTGCGCAGTGGCTTTCTCCATACGCGCGCGCCGGCTCGCATTACTTCTTTGCCGACGACGAAGGCCTGCGCAAGCTCCAGGCAGCGTTGAAGCTCACGCTCAGCTCCAAAGGGGAGAACGTGGTCGTCACTGTGCCGAAGGACTTGGGACTACTCGCCGATACCGTTGAGCCAGCGCCCGGTGCGATCTGTACGAGCCCGGTTCAAACCTACCTTGATCTTTCCATTGCCGGCGAGCGTGGCGCCGAGGCGGCGGACCACTTGCGACAGGAACGACTCTCATGGCCCAAATAACACCCCCACAGGAACCTCAGTCGGCGGCCGAGTACGACGACCGCACGACTGCGGCCGTGAAGTCCGTGCTGATCGAAATCGGGCAGATCCTTGGCAGCTTCAAGGGCAAGTTCGCGATCGTCGGCGGCGCGGTTCCCTGGCTGCTGCTGGCCAGTGAAGACATGCCCCACGTCGGCACGCTCGACGTGGACGTTGGGCTGGACGCGGAAGCACTCGGCGACGGCGAGTACGCCACCTTGATCGGCGCGCTTCAAGGCCATGGATACATCCAGCGCGAGGGGCCTAGGCGCTTCCAGCTGGTTCGCCAGGTTCCCGCGCGAGATGGCGGGGAAGCAATCGACGTCGTAGTTGATTTTTTGATGCCCCGCGACGCCGAAATCGTAAAAAACGATCCCCCACTGATCAGCGACTTTGCCGTGCAGCGGGCGGATGGCGCTGATCTGGCGATGCGGTTCTATCAACTCGTGGCGGTGACGGGGGCGATGCCGGACGGCGGGACAAACCGTGTAGAGATCGCGGTGTGTTCCATCCCCGCTCTGCTGGCGATGAAGGGTCATGCACTGGTGGGCCGCTACAAGCAGAAGGACGCCTACGACATCTACTACTGCGTGCGGAACTACCCCGATGGCATCGACGCACTGGCACGGGAATGTCAGCCGCTGCTGGGGCATGCAAGCGGCGAACGCGGCTTCCGGTACATCGCCGAGAAGTTCGATACGTTTGAGGGATACGGGCCGACCTGTGTGAGGCGCTTCGTCGAAGACACGCGTGCGCTGGGTGATCGCACGCCCGAGCAATGGCAGCAGGATGCGTTCGGTCAGATCGACGCGCTGCTGCGCGCCATGGTGCTGAGAGGTTGAGTCGCATCCGATGGACTACGCGCATCTTCGCTCGCTGTTGGCACCGCTTATCATGGCGTTAAAAGACGCCGGCACGCACACCATGTTGCCGACGCTTTGCGAAGAATTGGGGCTGCCCGTTCCTGCCACTGACGGTTCCAGCGTGACCGCATGACCTCCAGCTTCGAGGCGGCCGCCGACACAGATCTGCCTGCGGTTGCACGCAAGCTGTTGGTGCGCCATCCGCCCAATGCCACTACGCGCAACCAGATTCAGGACATTCTCTGGAGTGACAGTGGGTGTCCGCCGATCCCGAAGCGTTATCGGCGTGAGGTCGCTCGAAGACTCAACAGCGAAGAGCTGTATGGGGATGCTTGCGGGTTCGATGACCTTCTGGATCAGTTGTGGATCTTGAATGCCGATGACTGGATGAACTTGCTAGGCGGCAAGCCCAGCGGATTGCGCGCGGACATTCAGCAGCACGTCCACCGAAATCCAGAGGACTGGCCGGCCGAAACGCTGTTCGACCAGTTGGGTGCCTATGACGCTTCCGATTGACGCTTTGCGCTGCTTCTTGAGGGGCTGGCTTCGGCCGACGTGCGGCCCGACGAGGCAGCGCAACGCCACTTCGTCGCTTGCGTCAACGAGTCGCTGCGCAATTGCGGCGTCGAACTGCGCGAGACAGATTCGGAAGGAGGCTACCCGGTCTTCTCGATGGTCTCGTTGCACGCGACGATCAAAGGTCGGCCGAAGAATCTTATCTTTGCCTCACCCGACAAGCCTGACCTGCGTTTCCGCGACGCGCTGGACAACGACATCGAGATCGTCACCAATGCCGATAAGGTGCTCGTCTATGACCGTCCCATCGGCAACGATGGACTGCGCTGGAGCGATCTGCAGCAGTGGTGGGGTGATGCCGAGCAGATCGCTGATGCCGCGCAAGCCAAGCGTTCGCTGTACGCGTCTCAAGGCCAGCTTGCCCCGCAACTCTCCGCCGCAGACCTTGTTGTTCGATGCCTTCTTCGAGGGGTTCCGCAGCGCCGTACCGAATCTGCCCGCACTGCTGCCGGAAGTATGGCTTCACTGGGATCCACGCACGGTCAAGGAGCGAGGGCCGGACGCACTTTTGCGCTTTCGCATGGACTTTTTGTTGCTGCTACCGCACGGCGTGCGCGTCGTCATCGAAGTGGACGGCAAGCACCACTACGCGAACGGCGCAGGGAGTGCCGACGTGCAACGCTATGCGCAGATGGTCCGGGGTGATCGCGAACTCAAGCTCGCGGGATATGAAGTCTTTCGCTTTGGGGCCGTGGAGCTGCAGGCGCCAGCAGCCAAGGCGGACTTGAAGGCCTTCTTCGAGGCTTTGTTCAAGCGCTACGGCGTTCCAACGAACTGACGAGCCAGCCTCGTGCTAACACCGGCAATTCTTTGGAGAGCCCAGTGCAGAAGAGCCTGAAGTCTTGTCGCCTATTCGGTATGATTGATGTTGATTGATGATAAGTCGGCGCCCCGCAATCGCCCCGAATCCCGCGCTAGCAAAGGGTGTGTTTTCCTGACGGTAAAAGCGACGGTAAAGGCCTATGTCGATCACAACCAAACCCTTTAACCATGCGGGTCTGGGCGGTCTGTTGATGATCGAGTGGGAGTGAGGGGAAGGATTTTTCCCATATAAATCAATAGCTTGGAAAATCGTCCGAGGATAGTTAATTAGAATGCGCTTCTCCTAAGTTGTTGATTTTAAAGGTGTTGAGCAAGAGCTTTTGCTCTTGCGCCGCGCCCAAGGCGGCGAATTTGACGGTAAAACCGACGGGCCGCATGGGCTCTTTCAGTTGGACATTCCTCTTGCAGCCGTGGCAATACCGTCTATGACGGTAATAATTGCTCACAGAAACTAAGGCGTATGCGGGTTCGCATGGATATGCAGGTCTCGTGATGGGTGACGGCAATCGGCCGTCTCAATCAGGAGCCCAATCCCATGCTCACAGACTTTGCCTTGCGCAACCTTAAGCCTCGCGCGAACCCTTACAAAGCCACGGATCGCGATGGTATGTACGCCGTCGTCTCGCCGAAAGGCACTATTTCCTTCCGATACGACTAACGGATCAATGGCCGGCGTGAGACGTTGACCATCGGCCGCTATGGCTTCGGTGGCATCTCACTCGCCGAAGCCCGGGAAAGGCTGCGGAATGCCAGACGACTGCTGGGTGAGGGAACTTCACCAGCACTACAGAAGCAGCGGGAGAAGGCTCGTGGACCCGAAACCCAGACTTTTAGCGATCATGCGACCCGGTGGCTTTATGGAGCCACGATGGCTGAGTCGACGCGATCGATGCGAAAAAGCGTACTGGATCGCGACATTCTGTCCACTTTCAAAAAACGTCTTCTTAGTGAGATTCATGGTGAGGATCTGCGCGCACTATGCATGCGCGTGAAAGCGCGCGGTGCTCCAGCAACCGCCGTTCAAATTCGCGACATTGTGAAGCAGATCTATGGTTACGCGAATTTGCACGGAGAGAAAGTAGCAAACCCCGCCGACAGCGTAGATGCAGCTTCCATTCGACTTTCGTGCCGAAGGATCGAGCCTTGTCTCCGCTTGAAATTTACCTGATGTCCAAGCAACTGGGTTCTGTGGCTACCTATCCGACCATCCGATTGGCGCTACGCATGATCTTGCTGACGCTTGTGCGCAAGAGCGAACTGATAGAGGCAACCTGGGACGAGATTGATTTCGAGAATGCGATCTGGACGATTCCAAAACAACGTATGAAGGGGCGTAAGCCTCACGTGGTTTATCTTTCGCGACAAGCGGTGGACATCTTCATTGCACTACACACTTGTGCCGCAGGCTCTAAGTTCGTGCTGCCGTCGCGTTACGATGCCAATCGATGCATGTCCCGCACAACTTTGAATCGGATCACGCAGATCGTTGCAGAAAGAGCCAAGACCGCGGGCGTACCGTTGGAGCCGTTTACTGTCCACGATCTACGCCGCACCGGCTCGACACTCTTGAATGAAGCGGGCTTCAACCGCGACTGGATTGAGAAGTGCTTGGCGCACGAGGAAGGGAGCTCGTCGCGGTCGATCTACAACAAAGCCGAGTATGCCGAACAGCGGCGCCACATGCTGCAGGAATGGGCGAATATGGTTGATGCTTGGGCGGAAGAAGGTGCCTATACCTCCACGCTGTTCCCGGCGCCTAAAGGAGGGTGATAAGTCACTCGTCAGCCAACTTGACAAGTGTCAGAAGTTTTTGCATAATTCTACCAAATAGGGACGTTTCATTATGCAAACCATTGCCAAAAAAGTACTGGAATACGCAGCCGGGTTGCCGGAAGGCACCCCTTTGGTCGCGAAGGAGCTTCTGCATTTGGGTGGCAGGGCTGCTGTCGATCAAGTGCTCTCTCGCCTGGTGAAGCGAGGTGCCTTGTTGCGGGCTGGGCGAGGTATTTACGTTTTGCCCGTGGAGAGCCGTTTCGGGGCGCATGCGCCGTCCACCAACAAACTGGTCGAGGGACTGGCTGGCCAGCGTGGGGAAACAATCGTGCCCCATGGGGCAGCTGCGGCCAATGCGCTTGGCCTCACCACTCAAGTGCCAATGAAGGCCATCTATCTGACATCCGGGCGCAATCGGCGTCTGAAGGTCGGCGTGCAAACGGTCGAATTCCGGCACGCGCCCATCTGGCAACTGATCTTTCCTGGCCGTCCAGCGGGAGAAGTAGTGCGGGCGCTCGCTTGGCTGGGGCCTGAGAAGGCTGGCGAAGCACTACGCAAGCTTCGGTCCAAACTGCAACCGTCCGAACTCGAAGAAGTCGCATCGGCGCGTGCGCGCCTGCCGACCTGGATGGCGCAAGAAGTTAGCGCTTTGCTGACGCATGGCTGAGTTTTTCGAGCTCTCCACTGTTGAGCGTCTGGAGGCGCTCAACAGTGGCTGCCAGCAGTTCCGGCCGTCTGCCTCATCTGCTTGAAAAAGATATCTGGGTCGTCTGGTCGCTACGACACCTGTTCGATGGCCCCCATGCCGGTCATCTGGTCTTCAAGGGTGGCACATCTTTGTCCAAGGCCTATGGTGTCATCCGCCGGTTTTCGGAAGATGTCGACCTGACCTACGATATCCGTGCGATCGCAGGTGATCTGGTTGGAGACGCCGACGCGCCGCTACCAGCTAGCAAGAGCCAAGAAAAGAAATGGAGCAAAGAGATCCGGGCGCGCTTGGCAGAATGGGTTGCTAGCGAAATTGTGCCAAGGCTCAAGCAGGACCTTGAGCGGCAGTCTCTACCTGTATCTGTACGCGCCGAAGATGACAAGGTTTTTATCGACTACGTTCCGTTGACAGCAGGTACGGGCTACGTTGCCCCAGCTGTCATGCTGGAATTCGGTGCCCGCTCTACCGGCGAGCCTAGCGAACCACGCCTTATCCAGTGCGATGCGGCTGCATACCTGCCGATGCTCGTATTCCCGACGGCCACGCCGCAGGTGATGCGTGCCGAGCGCACCTTTTGGGAGAAGGCCACGGCGATCCATGTCTTCTGTGCCCAGGGTACTTTCCGTGGGGGTGAACGATTTGCCCGGCATTGGCATGACGTGGCTCGGCTGGATGCGGCCGGTTTCGTGGATGCGGCTATCGCCGACACGGCGCTCGGTAAAGCAGTTGCCGATCATAAGAGCATGTTCTTCGCCGAGAAATCCCCGCAGGGCGAACTGATCGACTACCACGCGGCAGTCTCTGGCGGCCTGCAGCTTGTACCTGACGACGGTGCGCTGGCAACGCTAGCTTCCGATTATCAGCACATGGTCGATGACGGCTTGTTTCTCGATGATGCCGAGCCGTTTGAGACTTTGCTGCAGCGATGCCGGGTGATCCAGCAAAAGGCAAATGCACCATCATCTCCGGAAGAGAATTCTTCCGGCATACCTATGTAGACCCCTCATGACGAACCCGAACTGAAGGAGTTTCTATGTCTCAAGCGGCATTCAATATTTTCGATGCATTGTCCGCTTGGGGCAAGACCTTACCGAGTTGGCAGTGCTGCCTATTGACTAAATTGGTCAGTGTGGTCGAGCTTCCTGATGTTGCTTTGGACGAGGTGTATACCGAGTACCTGATTGATCAGAAGTTGGTCGTTCCGGAATCGCCACGTGCAACGTGGGACATTGTCTGGCCGCAATTCCAGGGCAGCGCGCAAGCGGTCGCCAGCGTCATGACCGCAATGTCCGGGGTGTCCGGTGTCAATGCACTCGCCGCTGGCGAGACGCTGACCTTCGGGCCAAAACTCACGGTAGTCTACGGCCCCAATGGCGCAGGCAAGTCGGGTTATGCCCGGGTGCTTAAGTCGGCATGTTTCACCCGCTCCAAGCAGACCAGCATCCTGGGTGATGTGAAGCTTGCGAAGCACAAACAACCTAAGCCGAACGCCACGTTCACCTTCGACGACGGCTCCAGCACGACGTTCGTCTACAAAGAGCCCTGCCAGCGGTTGCGTGACAATTTCGCAGTCTTTGACTCGACCTGTGTTCAGGTCCATCTGGATGACCGTAATGCATTCCAGGTGATGCCATACTTGTTCGACGTCTTTCCGCGTATGGTGGATGCTTTCGGCAAACTGCAACGCAAGCTTCGCGATGACATCACTCAGCGGTCTCCAGTTACGGATAAGTTCGCGATTCAAGGCGGCACCTCCGAGGTTGCCACTCTGCTGGCGACGCTGACGGCACGCACGGATCTGGTTCGGCTGAAGGCTGTTGCGGTATTTGGCACGGAAGAAGCATCCCGCCTTGAGGCAGTGGTGCAGCAGCTTGCGACGCTTAGGAGCACTGATCCCAAGGAGATTATTCGGAAGAATGAGCAGCGGATCGTCGATCTGAATGCACTGAAGGCATCCCTTACAGCTTTGCACGCAAGCGTTTCGTCCGGGTTAGCGGAGGAAATCATTAAAGCTGTCGAACAGGTTCGGACACTGACCGAAAGGGCTGCGGCCTTATCTGCCGCGCAGTTGGGCGAGGAACCTGTTCAACCGATCGGCACGGCAGCATGGCGCGAGCTGGTGTCGGCAGCAATCACCTTCAATACGGAAATCTACCCGGGCGAGCCGTTCCCTCCGGAGGTGGATGGCGCACGTTGTGTGCTTTGTCATCAAGTGCTTGACGAGGAGAGTGCCGCTCGCCTCGCACGGTTCTATCAGGTCACCAGCAGCGATGTCGAAGCACGGTTGACCGAGGCCAAGGCGACGTTGGCCACGTATGGCGTGAAGCTGGGCGAGGTGAGCCTTGCCTTCTTCGCTGAGGGGAGCGTCGCACGTCGCACGGTGGACAAGTTGGACGCTGAATTGGCATCAACTATCGTCAGCCATGTAGAGGGTTATCGTGGCATCATCGAGGCCTTGACCTGCGCTGTCACCGCGTCGTCGGCGCCGGCTTTAAGTGTTTGAGGACACCCGGTTTCGATTCGAAGAAGAGCTGGCCTTAGCGGACTACCAGATGCCACCTAAAGCTGCCGAAACGATGGAAAAGGAAGCCGAGCAATTGCGTCACGATGTCGCATCGCTTCTTTCGCATGTTGCCAGATTCCCACGTTGATTCCGAATCTGCTGGAAGGCAATGACGATGAGCAGCAGGTATTGCGCGAGGAGGCTGAGATATTTATTGCGACCGAGATTGACGCAATCTTGAGTTTCCATCGTAATTCGATCGCCTCGGCTGTGCCTCCGCCGGGCGAACGCCTTTTACCGTCGGCAGAGTTCTTGACTCAAGACTGGGCACTGTTTCGTTGGCGACAGATCCAGTTGCTGTTTGCACTGGATGCCTATTGCCGTTACGGCGGGCGGGTTCCTCAGGCGCCGACTGGCAAGGCCTATGAAAAGATCGAGCATGACGTGCTCGATGCACACTACCTGATCCTCGGAACACTCGAAGGTGCGTTCGCTACACGGGAGAAGAAACTGCAACGATGGTATTTGCTGCTTTGCCCCGAAGGTCGATTGTATTCATGAGGGAGTATGAGATGGGATTATTTTCGAGACTGTTGGGTATGCTAGGCGGCCCAAGAAAAACCGAGGCTAGGGGAACTATTCCGGTTCAGCCAAGCGGCGGCCGCCTTACACGCAATGCCACGGTACGCGATGACTGGCTCACGCTGGTCCAGCCAGACTTCTTCGGACGGGCGCATCGCTCTTCTAACAAACGCTGGATTGTCGGTTGCAACGACTCTGACGGCGTTGGCAGAGGAGGGTATAGGGAAAGTGGCAATGGTAGGGCGGTCCTGGTCGATCATCAATCGGACACGGTAATACATGAGTTGACCTGCTTTGCCCGGCCAATGGATGCGGCCGTCTCGGACGCGGGCGACTACATCGTTCAAGATTCAGGCTTCGGATCGGCCTTACAAGGCGATGTGATCGCTCTTAATATAGAGGGGCATGAACGATATCGACGGCACTACAGGGCCAACGTCTTCAACATGGGCCTCTCCAAGTGCGGAAAGTACGCTGCCGTCCAAACCGCGAACGCCCCCAGCGACGATGGTAATCTGCTGGAAGTTCTCGATCTTGATCGCGGCTGCGTGGTGTTCTCCTTGCAGCCGGCTACCGGGTGGGCAGATAGGTATTCGTTTGATGTGGATGTTGAAGGTCACCTCAAGGCAATTGGCGTTGAACATAAGAATCTCGGCAGCTTCAAATATTCCGCCTCTGGCGAGTTCCAAGATACACAGGCGTTTCAGGCGGCCCGGCTCGACAAGGGCGACTACAGTACAAAGCTCATGGCCGCCCGTGACCTGCTCAAGACCGCCGCGACGCAGGACGATGCCAGGAAGGCATTGAGTACTGCCGATGCGGCGCTCGTCGAAGGAGCCAAGGACAGGCCCGATTGGGGAGCTATCGCGCATCGCGTACGCGGCGAGTCTTACGAATTACTTGGGCAATTACCTGAGGCGTTGGCAGCCTTCGACAAGGCCTTATCTCTGAATCCTAAGGTCGGGGTTCAAAAACGGGCGGTGGCACTTCACAAGAAGCTTGGCACCGGTTGACCGGATTGCTCACCAAGAGGCCCGCGAAGGCGCTCTTGGCAACTTCGATGGATCAGATAGGCAGCGACAGTGACGGCTTGTAGCCGCCGCCATTTGCGCCTTCGAAGTCATATTCGTACAGCGTGATCTTGCCGAGGCCGGGCTGCCGTTGCCCCAAGAAGAACGTGAAGGCGTTGGGTGCTGCGATGAAGAGATGCAGAGGTGGCCTGTTCGCGTGGCGTTTCTGGTTGAAAATTTTTTTCCAGAAAGCCAGGCGTAGTGCGGGTTTGCAGGCACATCGAGGGCTCGTGGTTGGTGACGGTAAAAGTTGTACCAACCACGAGAACCAGAATCGATGCTCACCGAATTTGCACTTCACAACCTCAAACCCCGTACAGCCTTGTACAAGATCGCCGACCGTGACGGCATGCATGTTGCAGTCTCTCCGGCGGGCACCATTTCTTTTCGATACGACTACCGCGTTAACGGGCGGCGAGAAACGCTGACAATCGGCCGCTAGGGTCGAGATGGCATCTCGCTGGCGTTGGCGCGGGAAAAACTGCTGGACGCCCGTCGTGCCGTCCGTGAGGGCAGGTCGCCGGCCGTAGAGAAACAGCGGGAAAAGCAGCGGCGCGCGGTGGCGAAAACCTTTGGTGAATGGGCCGACAGTTGGCTCGATGGAGCCCGAATGGCGGACACGAGGCGGTCCGTGCGCAGGGGCATCGTTGTGCGCGACATCCTGCCCGCCTTCAAGGGAAGGCTGCTTTGTGAGGTCACCGCGGATGATCTGCGGGCGCTCTGCATGCGGGTCAAGGAGCGGGGAGCGCCGGCTACCGCAGTCCAGCTTCGCGATATCATCAAGCAAATTTATGCCGACGCGAATCTGCACGGCGAGAAAGTCGAGAATCCGGCAGATGACGTTGGTATCGCGTCGATCGCCACATTTGTGCCGAAGGACCGGGTCCTGTCGCCGTTGGAAATTCGGCTCATGCATCGACAGTTGGAGCAGGTGGCGACCTACCCGACGATCCGGCTCGCCTTGCGTCTCATTTTGCTGACGATGGTGCGCAAGAGCGAATTGATCGAGGCAACGTGGGATGAGGTCGATTTCGAAGCCGCAGTGTGGACCATACCGAAGTCCCGGATGAAAGCGCGCCGAGCCCACAACGTATATTTGTCCCGCCGGTCGATCGACATCATGGTTGCGTTGCATACCGGCGCAGCAGGCTCCCGATATGTGCTGCCTTCCCGCTATTCTGCGGATCGGTGCATGTCCGAGGCCACGTTAAATCGCGTCACGCAGCTCGTTGCCGAACGGGCAAAAACAACCGGACTGCCTTTGGAGCCATTCACCGTTCACGATTTGAGGCGAACCGGCTCGACGCTGCTTAATGAAGCAGGTTTCAATGGCGACTGGATTGAGCGGTCTCTTGCGCATGGCGGAGAAGGGCGATCGTCGCGAGCTGTGTACAACAAGGCCGAGTACGCCGTGCAGCGTCGGCATATGCTCCAGGAGTGGGCGGATATGGTCGATGCGTGGGTGCAGGGAAGCGGACATAGGCCGAATCTACTGCTTTCTGATATGGCGATGCCGACGGTCATCGCCCGCGCGCTGTGACGCCGGACGTCCTTCCTATGCTCCGTTAGATTGCCGAATTACCGGCGCGTGCTGATCAGCAGGGTTGAGGTCAGTCCTTTGGGGCGCCATACGCGCGCTCAAGGACTTAAACCCTGGCCGACCTTTCTGAGCGTTACCCGTCAGCGTCGGAATTGCATGCCGGGGCTTCCAGAATCGGGTTCTCGGTCGTGGGCAAGCTCGTACAACAGTTCCTGCTGTCCACGATGCGTGTACCGACGAAATTTTGGACAATTCAGTAGTAGCGGAAAGTTGGCCAAGTGAAGAAAAGCCGCACGCTGCGGCTTTTCTTCACACTCGTCATGCCAGTCGGAGCATCAGCATGAGGGGATGAATCGGAGACGGTGTGAACCCGTACCCGCTTCATTCGTATGGTTCAAGATGTCCCCGTCGCGATTTTTCTGGGATCGCTGGCGTTTCGTTCTCAGAGAAGAGTTATAGTCTTCGTCGAAAAGGGGCCTTCGAATAACAAGAAGGCAAAAAGGACCGGGGGATTCATGGAATCAGTACGGGGGCAAGCCGCGTCTGCGGCCGGTGACGATCAATCCATTTTTCAGAGTAACTTGCCGCTTGTTGAAAAACTGGAGCGAGCCCGCATCGAGTTACTCGATTTATCAGCGCGCAATCGCCTGCTTAATATGCCCCGAGGTGCTCGGGGAGGTCGCTCCATCGAGATTATCGATGAGAAAGCGGGTGAGATTTTTCGGCTGTTGGTCCGAGAGGGGAAGACTTTCACGTTCCTGGCAGGGCGCGTCGCGGAAACCGGGGATCCGATGCGGGAGGGCGCTGACGAAGCCTCAGTAGAAGACGCTTCGGACAAGGCGCCGACCGAACTCGATGAGATCGACGAATTGGCGCAGCCCGAAGATAACAGCATTGACGAGCGGGGTGTTTTGCGCCGGCATGCCGACACGCGTCTGCAAACACGTTTGACCAGCAAGGGTCTCCAGAAGCGACTGCTGGAACTTTATCTGGATGCACGTACGTTGGAGGAAGAGCAGGGCGTCAACGTGCTTTTCCTGGCGATCGGCGCCCTGAAGTGGGTCGATCCGAATAACGCGGAGAACATCCGGTATGCGCCGCTTCTATTGATCCCCGTTCAGCTGGATCGCGGCAACGCGGGCGAACGCTTCAATCTGAAGGTCAGGCAGGAGGACTTTGCGTCGAACCTGTCGCTCGAAGCTTATCTCGATCGAGTGCATGCGCTTCGCATGCCAGCTTTTGAGGCGAATGACACGTTTGAGCCACTCAATTATATGGAGCTGGTTCGAAAGAGCGTTGAGACCAAGGACATGTGGGAAGTGCTCCCCGACCATATATCGGTGGGTTTTTTCTCCTTCGCGAAGTTCTTGATGTACCGGGACCTGGATCAAGCGGTTTGGCCCAAGGGTGCTACGATCGCTGACCGTCCGCTGATTCGCTCACTGCTAGCAGATGGTTTTGCCGACGGTGAGGACCTCGCACACGAGGACGCCAATATCGATAGGCTGATCCCGCCATCGGAAATGCTTCATATCCTGGATTGCGACAGTTCGCAGGCGTTGGCAATCCATGAAGTGCGACGAGGCAAGAACCTGGTCATTCAAGGGCCGCCGGGTACAGGTAAAAGTCAGACGATCGCCAACATCATTGCTGCTGCGGTCAAGGACGGGAAAAGTGTACTCTTTGTAGCCGAAAAAATGGCTGCACTGGATGTTGTGAAACGCCGTCTCGATGATAAAGGCGTCGGCGACGCGTGCCTGGAGCTGCACAGTAACAAAGCCAACAAGCGCGCGGTGCTTGACGAGCTTCGGCGAACATGGGAATTGGGCGCTCCTAAGGTTGCAGATCCGGGAAGCCTGTTCGCACGTCTGACCGAGGCGCGCGACAGCCTCAACGCCCATGCCAAGAATCTGCACGCCGTCGATTCGAAATCGGAGCTATCTCCGTTCCAGGTGATTGGGCACCTGGTTCGTCTTCGCGAACAGGGTGAACGTCCCAACGACATTCAACTGGAGACCCCGGAGGAGTGGGGCAAAGATGGTTTCGCGGCGCGCCAGAGTTTGCTGGCTGATTTGGCTAGCCGTGTGATTGAAATTGGTCGGCCAACTGATCACGCCTGGGTGGGTGTGGGGCTGGCTGCGATTTCACCGATGGATGCCGAGCGTCTGGTCGCACGCGTTCAGCAGTTGCTGCATCGGGTCGTGGCGGAGCAGCAGCAGTTCGCGGTTGCAGCGGAGCTTCTGGAACTCGCGCCGCCACTTCGGCTGTCTGACATTCCTTCGATGGTGGAACTGCTCCAGCGCATCGCGGTGGCACCCACTCTCTCCGCGTCGGCCATGGGGCATGATGCCTGGCAGAATCCCGATCCCATCCTGCATTTGCTCGAGCTTGGGCAACGGTATGCAGCACAACAAGAGGTTTTGGCTGGCCGAGTTGTCGGGAATGCATGGGACATCGACGTGGGCGACACGCTCCGTGCCTTCGCGGAGCTTCCCGAGACCTTCAATGAGGAGCAGTTCCAGCGCCTCGCCCGGCTAGCCGAAGAACTTCCCGGTTTGCTGGGCGAAGCGGCGGCGCTCGCTCGCCAACTGGGGCGGGAGGCAGGGGCCTCGTTTGAAGACTTCCAGATGCTGGCGCGCATAGGTGAGCGTGTGGGATCGGCGCCGCCCGCCAGCCCGGAAACCTTCGCGTCGGACCTATGGAGTGATGGGATTGAGCGGGCCGGTGAACTCGCGCAAGCCGTGGTCGACCTCGATGCCGCCAAGATCGCCATTGGGGCGCAGTTGACCGAGATGGCGTGGTCCCTCAGCTTAGCTCCCGCGCGTGCAACTTTGGCATCACGCGGCACAAGCGTCTTCCGTCATTTAAGCGGTGAATGGCGTGCAGCCCGTCGCTTGGTCGAATCGGTTTTGGCAACCCCAAATCAGCCCCTACCCATCGTGCTGGGATTGCTGGATACCTTGGCCAAGGGGCAGGACGCGAAGAAGATCATCGACGCCGAAGATGCTTTTGGACGCAGCGCGTTTGGCGACGATTGGCGTGGCGCCAGATCGCAGTCAGCACCGCTGTTGGCGTTGGTCGAGTGGATGCGGTCTCTGAAGGGGTTAGGTGCCGAACCCCGGCTGATCGCCGCGCGCAGCCCGGAAAAAACGGAAGTGGCGGCGCGCGCCAAGCAACTGTCGTCCGTTTGCCTGCAGATCGAACACGGACTAAGAGAAGTCTGGGAAGACCTGGGGGCGGTTCGAGGGCCGGTATTCGGCGACGTGGCAGCGGTGGAGCGTGCCGATTTGAGTTCCCTGCTCCAACTCGCAGTGCGATATACGAGCGCGCATTCAGCCGCCAGCGCGCTATTCTCCGCGTCAGTCTCTGACGCCGGTAAAACCTGCTCTCTACTGGAAACGCTGGCCGCTGGTCAACGCGATCGTCAGGCCGTGCGCGAAGGTTTAACTTTGGGGCAGGCAGCCTTCGACAGTGCGTGGCAGGCAGAACAGTCCAACTGGACCGTGCTCAAATCCGCTGCGGACTGGATCGCACAGAACCCGGACATCCGGGCTCTAGCCGGCCGGATCAGCGAGCGAGAGCATTTGGTACCTCGTACCAGAGTGCTGACGGAATCCCAAGCGCTTATCCAAAGCAGCCTCAAGGCGTTGGCTGACGAACTCCAATTGGACCTGGAAGCGTCCATTGGCGGCACGATACCGGATGCACGGCTCGAAGTTATTGTTTGGCGCCTGCGGCGCTGGAGCGAGGAACACGAACAGCTCTTCCGCTGGGTGAACTATCGGGATCGCTCGGCACGGGCCCGGACTCAGGGTTGCGGTGATCTGGTCGCTCGCCTGGATGACGGCCGACTTGCGCCGGAAGCATTGGCCACGGCATTTGAGATGGCCTATTTCGAGGCAACTTATGCGCGCATGGTTCGTCCCCAACCAGATCTCGCCCGGTTCGATGGGGCCACGCATGGACGTCTTGTGCAGGAGTTTGCCACGCTGGATCGGCAGCGGATTATTGTCGCGAGCTCGGAAGTGGTACAGGCGCATTACCAGAACGTTCCACCTCGCGATGGTGGCGCGCTCGGGCCGCTTGGAGTACTCCGGGGCGAAATTCAGAAAAAGAAGGGGCACATTTCGTTGCGCAAGCTTGTGGAGCGGGCCGGGCCAGCTTTACGAGCGCTCAAGCCAGTTTTCATGATGAGCCCGCTATCTGTTGCGCAGTTTCTCGTGCCGGGAAGTATGGAGTTCGACTTGATGGTGATGGACGAAGCCAGTCAGATTCAGCCCGTTGATGCTTTGGGTGCAATCGCGCGATCAAGGCAGGTTGTCGTAGTCGGTGACCCCAAGCAGTTACCGCCCACCGCCTTCTTTGCCAAGATGACCTCGAGCAACGAAGACGAGGATGACGAAGGCGCGACCGCAGTCGCAGATATTGAGAGCATCCTTGGACTGTTCGCAGCTCGTGGCCTGCCTGCCCGGATGTTGCGCTGGCACTATCGGAGCCGTCACCAGTCACTGATTGCGGTCAGCAATCGTCAGTTCTATGAGAACAAACTTTACATCGTGCCTAGCCCTTACACGGCACAGGGTGGTAGGGGCCTGCGATTCCATCACGTCCACGAAGGTCTGTTCGATGCGGGCAACAAGCGCAATAACCTGATCGAGGCGAAAGCAGTGGCACAGGCGATCATTGCTCATGCGCGCACCTATCCGAAGCTCTCCTTGGGAGTCGCAGCTTTCTCCGCTGCCCAGCGCCGCGCCATCATTGACGAACTCGAACTTCTGCGCCGCGAGCTGTCACCGGACGTTGAGGAGTTCTTCAAGGCGCATCGTTCGGAACCGTTCTTCGTCAAGAATCTGGAAAACGTTCAGGGAGATGAGCGTGATGTCATCTTTATCTCCGTCGGCTATGGCCGATCCGTGCCTAACGGCCGAGTGCCGATGCGGTTTGGCCCACTGGGTACGGCAGGCGGCGAGCGACGCCTGAATGTTTTGATTAGCCGCGCCAAGCAGCGATGCGACGTGTTTGCGTCCATGACGGATGAAGACATTGATCCGGCCTATGCGGCGGAGCGGGCTGGGGTCAACGCGTTCCGGATATTTCTCCAGTATGCCCGCACGGGGCGCCTGCCAATGGCGGAGGTCACGGGGCGCGATCATCACAGCGTATTTGAGGAACAGGTGGCCAACGCATTGCGGGCGAGAGGTTACGAAGTCCAAGCACAAGTAGGTTTGGCTGGCTTCTTTATCGATCTGGCTGTCCTCGATGCCGAACGCCCCGGGCGATTTCTACTGGGTATCGAATGCGATGGTGCTGCATACCACAGTGCCCGCTCGGCCCGGGATCGCGATCGGCTGCGGCAGGCCATCCTGGAGGAGCACGGTTGGACCATCCACCGGATATGGAGCACTGACTGGTTCCAGCGCCCGATTGAACAATTGGACGTTCTGATTCGTCGCATTGAAGCGCTCAAGTCTGAGTTCGATGAGTTGCGGGAAGACGCTGTGCTCACCGAGCAACTGGATATCGAGGCGCCTTATGTAGAGCGGGAGACGGTCACGGACAAGGAAGACGCTGCCGGTTTCGCACCCTACGAAGAAGTGACCTTGCTGCGGCCGCACCATCTCACCGGCGAATTGCACGAAGCGCCACAGGGCGCGTTGATGGAGTTGGTGGTTCAGGTAGTCCAGGTGGAGGGGCCCGTGCATCGCGATCACGTCATTACCCGGATGCGGGAAGCGTGGGGTTTGAAGCGGGCCGGTGTCCGGATTGAAGATGTGGTCGGGCGATCCATTGATGTTGCGGTAACGATGGGCCGTATTACGCGTTCCGGAGAGTTCCTGTCGACGCCGAACCACGTCCCGGTGCCTCGTGATCGTTCGGGGGTCAACGCGATTGCCCTTCGTCGAGCCGATATGCTACCGCCGGCGGAGGTCGAAGTCGCCACTCTTCAACTGATTGAGAGGAGCTTTGGTGCCACGCGAGAGCAGGTCGTTCAGGCGGTGTCACGTGGGTTTGGTATCCGCAACACAAGCAGTCAGGTTCGAAGCGTCCTTGAGCAGGCCGTCGACAGCATGATCGCTCGACGGCAATTGAAGGAAATCTCGGGAGTGTTGACTGCCAGGGATGAATCGAGGCGGGCGGTGTGACCTGCCGAACAACCAGCGGCATATCTAATACATTGGAGACGGGTTAGTGCTAGAAGCGACTCGGCGCCGCTGGATGATGGAAATAGAAAGAGCTCGAATAAGCGAACTCTTTTGCTGAATTTTAGAATTGTATAACCCTCGATGGAGCTAAATACTGGTGCCAGGGAGGCGATTGATCCACAGCGCTCCGGCGCAAGGCAGATGACGTAAACGTTACCCATTCAGTCGCCAAAAGGCGTCAGACATGCTGGTCAAGCGTGCAGGTTGTCGCTGGAATCGGTGTGTTCTGGCATGTTTCCGGCAAAGGAATACGAGCGACCCTAGAAACTGCTGCGCTCGGCCGTCAGCCTTGCGCTGTGCAGGACGATTCTGGGTCGTGATGATGACGGCGTTACGCGACGCATCGCGGCCCTGATTACAGAGATTTGTGCTCTTTGCGGGCTAGTGGCTATGCTAAGAAAAGCAGCCGGTCGTCTCCGATACAACGAAAAAAGGAGATGTCATGCCGTTGAAAGATGTCCGATCAATCTTTCTGCGGTATTGCGTGAAGCGCCAAGATCGCGGTGGAAATTTATTGCAAACTGGATTCGGCGCATCAGATGACGATGCCATAAAGCTAATGCACATGGGGCTACGCCGGAAATAGCTATGCTTCCGGCCGCCTTGGATGCAACGCTTGCGTTAATCGCAGTCACCGAACGACTACAGCATCATTCCATGCAGCGGGGATACGTGTGTCGAAACAGAACATCGAGCGAATCCACAAGATTGTGAAGCGGATCCGCGCACGCGGGGTAGCGACCAAAGATGAGCTGATGGCCGAACTCGAGGTCTCGCCGGCGACGCTGAAGCGCGATTTCGACATCTTACGCGACCGGTTGGGCTGCCCTCTTGTGTGGGACAAGCACAAGGGCGGATATGTGATTGAAGACGGCCAGCTTTTCGGCGGTGGTATTTTTGAGTTGCCTGGCGTTTGGTTCGATGCCTCGGAAGTGTATGCGCTGCTGTCGGTGATTCATTTGCTGGACGGGGTGCAGCCCGGGTTGCTTGAAGAGCATATTGGTCCGCTGAAGAAGCGACTCCGTGACATGTTGGGACAGGGGAACCATACGGCTATGTCAATCGAGCAAAGGGTCAAGATCGTCCATCTCGCAACTCGCAAGCTAGACGGCACAAGATTCCAGACGCTCGCGACCGCAGTTCTGGAGCGTAAACGACTAATCATCGAGTACTGGAGTCGCGCGAAGCTCGAGGCGACCGAACGGGAGATCTCGCCGGTTCAGCTTGTGCATTATCGTGATAACTGGTTCCTCGATGCATGGTGTCACTCGCGTGATGCCTTGCGCATTTTCTCGCTGGAATCAATCAAAGCCGCATCGATCCTCGACGTGCCCGCAGTCGACGTGGATGAATCCGTTGTCACTGACCACTTCAAGGGTGGCTACGGCATCTTCGCGGGCGCCCCTCTGCACCGGGCGAAACTAAAATTCTCTGCGCAGCGCGCGCAGTGGGTTGCGCAGGAAACTTGGCACGAGCAACAGTCGGGCAGTTGGCTTGACGATGGAAGCTATCTGCTCGAAGTACCGTATTCGAGTGATCACGAATTAGTTATGGACGTTCTTCGGCATGGGGAACACGTCGAAGTGCTCGATCCACCGGAGCTGCGTCAGAAGATATGCGAAATCTTGTGCGCTGCCGCACAAAAATATGGAGACTGCTTGCGGTAGTGGCTCATTTTGTGAGCCACTCGTTCCGTATCATCCTCATCAGACACGTTCCACGAGGCTAGTAGATGGTCAACGCGGACCGACCTGGCAATTTGAGGACTCCAAAAAGCTTCTCAAGCCGATTTTATGACCGCCGTAAATAATGCGTCACAGGCGGCGCTCCGGGGCACGCTGTGCAGCCTGGATGAAACTGCGTGGCGATTTCTCCCGCCACCATTGCTTGTCATAACGTGATTTTCGGGAGCGCCAGTCTCTGTTGTCATCGATTTGGCCCATATCCAATATGCCGCGGTGTTTGCTGATCGAAGGGGAAAAGACATGCAGTCTGTTGTCGATAATGCAGCGCTGTTCCGTCACGTAACTGCGGATAAGGCACTTCTTTACCGGAACATTCTCGACTTGTTCGCTGCCGCGAAAAGGCAATATCGATTGCAGTTGCGCCCAGACGAGGTGCTTTTCGAGGCAGCCTGGGCTAGCAG
Organism: Caballeronia sordidicola; assembly: GCF_001544455.2. Taxonomy (GTDB): domain Bacteria; phylum Pseudomonadota; class Gammaproteobacteria; order Burkholderiales; family Burkholderiaceae; genus Caballeronia; species Caballeronia sordidicola. The sequence goes on along the minus strand of NZ_FCOC02000001.1, from coordinate 115,411 downwards.
TGTGCCGAGGATTGAGGACGTTAACGCGGCACTAGTGCAGCTCACAGAGTGGGGCAATCTTCAATCGCAACCGGATACTGCTCGCGTTTCAAGTTTGAGTGACTTCTATAGGGCCCGATTTCTTTACCGCCTCTCGGCTGGTGGTGAAGCTATCGAAACAGCGCTCGTGGCGTTCAGCAATAGCCTTCGTAGGCGCGCCGAACTGCAGTCAGTTGCGCTCGAGGATATCGCGTCTCGGCTCGGCATGTTGAAAGCCCTGCTCGATACGCACGGTGATATAGACGTGCCAAAGGTGCATGAGGTGTTGCGCGACCTCGTACAGGTGTTCGAAAAGCTTGCCGACAATGCGCAGGCGTTCATGGCCGGAGTTGCAAGAACTCTGGAATTGCAACAGGCTGAAGCGGCTGCTGTGGCGGCATACAAGAGGCGCCTCATTGACTATCTTGAGCGTTTCCTCGGCGATCTGGTACGTCGGTCCGACGGCATCTCTTCCCTGATTTTGCAGATTGCACCGCGCATCAATGCAGCGTTGCAGCACGTGGCAGAGCGGGAAGCGAAGGATGCGGCGCCTGGCGACGAACTTGAGGCTTCTCAGGAACGAGTGCGGCGATGGCGCGAATGGCTTGACCGCTGGAAAGGGTTACGCGGCTGGTTCCTTCCCGGCGAGCATACTCGTCCACAAGTCGAACTGCTCAGAGACAAAGCGCGCACGGCAATCCCTCAACTGTTGCAGGCGATCGCAGCGATCAATGACCGCCGAAGTGGTCGCAGCGACCGATCGGCTGACTTTCGGGTACTTGCTGGCTGGTTTGCAGCATGTGAGATCGAGGACGACGCGCACCGGATGGCACGCGCGACGTTCGCGCTGAATCCGGCGAGGCATTTTGTCAAGAATCCGAACCTGGACGCTGACCTTCCAGCAAACACGCCGTGGGCCGAAGCGCCGCCCGTCGAAATTAACCCACGCCTTCGTGAATACGGGGAGATGACACCGCGAGGACCGCTCCCGAAAATTCGCAGCCGCGCTGCTGAGCGAGAGACGCTGTCGTCTCTGTTCGCGGAAGAGTTTCGGCAGGTCGAGGCAGCCAGGCAGCGGCTGGCAACTGGCCGGCCGATGCGATTGTCAGAACTGGGCGAGCTTGACCCGGCCGCCTTCGGCCTGTTTCTTGGCCTCTTGGGAGAGGCGCTAGGCGAGCAGAAAAACCCCGAGGTTCCGGTCGAACGGCTTACGGGAGATGGACTATTGCTGGTACGTCTCGAGCCGCTGGCGAGTGATTCCAGAGCTGAAGTTCGCACTCCAGACGGCGTTTTTAGCGGCCGAGATCATCTCTTGACCATCACGGAGGTTGGCCTGCAATGACAACTTCACCTCGCGAGACGCGTAGCGCGTCGGATAGCAGGCAAATTGGGGAATTGCAGGCACGCCAGCAACGGGAAGATTTCCAGAACGGGCTACGTGCGATCCTGATGCGACCTTTGCTTAGCTCGACACATCCCGGGTTCGCATCTGTTCGGCGGCAGGCGGACAAACTCCGCGAATGGTTCTCGCGCGAAACCGGGTGGTCCCTCGTCGTAGAGCGTGAGGGTGCAAGGTTGTACAAGCGACCTTCTGACACAAATGACCCCACGCGGGGGCTGCCTGACTTCGACCGGCGACGCTATGTCCTGCTTTGTCTTGCGTGCGCTGTACTGGAGCGGACAGATTCGCAGACGACCCTGCGTGAGCTTGGCGAGCGGGTAATGGAATTAGCAGCGGATACCACCATCACTGGGCGGGGCTTCTCATTTGCGCTTGCAAGCGCCTCCGAACGTCGGGAACTTGTCGCGGTTTGCCGACTACTGCTGGATTTGGGGGTCCTGACACGTGTTGCCGGAGACGAGGATGACTTCGTTCGTTCTCAAGCTGGTTCCGAAGCGGATGCGCTTTACGACGTTCAACCCAGGGCGCTATCCGGAATGCTTGCCGCCGCTCGCGGACCGTCTACGTGGACTGCTGGGCAGGCCCCGGTCAGCTTGGATGAGAGATTGCACGCACTGGTAACGGAGCACGTGCCGGAAAACGAAGATGGACGACGGACTGCGATTCGCCATGCCTTGTCACGACGCCTTCTCGACGACCCGGTTGTTTACCTCGATTCGCTTCGGGCCGAAGAATTGAATTATTTCGTCAATCAGCGTGGCCCGATGGCGAGCCGGTTGTGCGATGCCACGGGCCTCGTGGCAGAGCAGCGTGCCGAAGGGCTTGCTTTGACGGATGACGGTACCTTGACGGACATCGCGATGCCGGCTGAAGGGACAGAAGGGCACGTCACGTTGCTTATCGCTGAATACCTTGCAACCCGCTCCAGAGAGGGCCAAACGGCGGGCATCACGACTGTCGCTGCCGTCACTGCATTCGTTCGCGAAGCAACGGACCTCCACGGGAGGTATTGGCGCAAGTCTGCGCGAGAGCCCGGCGCGGAAGCTGAACTAACGGCGATTGCACTGGGACGGCTAAGCTGCTTGCATCTTGTCGAGTGCGTCGACGGAGCTGTTCGTCCACTGCCCGCTATTTTGCGCTTCGCCATCGGTGAAACCGACGTGAGGCAATCGAGACGCAACTCCGAACCGCCGCAAATTGGAGCAGTTGAAAATGAGTGAAGACGATCTCTTCCAGAAATCTGTTCCTGCGATCCGAGCTGAGCTACCTGAGCCGGTGCTTGAGAGATGGCAGCCATTGCGTCTCGGGGTCGTCGAGTTGTTTCACTACGACATGGAAGAGTTCTGGTTTCACGACGGCCGATTGCTGTTCCGTGGCAATAACGGAACCGGGAAATCAAAGGTTCTGTCGCTCACGTTGCCATTTCTTTTTGACGCCAACCTGCGCTCCAGTCGAGTTGAACCCGATGGCGACAGCGGTAAGAAAATGCCATGGAACTTGCTGGTTGGAGGATACAAACGCCGAATTGGTTACACATGGATCGAGTTCGGTCGCCGCGACCGCGAGGGACGTTTTCACTATGTGACGCTTGGTGCGGGACTCTCCGCTGTAGAAGGAAAACCCAATGTCGAAGCATGGTTTTTTATCCTCGCGAATGGTGAGAACAATGGCTCAAGAATCAGCCAGGATTTCCAGCTCGTTAGCCAGCAAGGAAATACGCTGACGCGAGAGCGACTTCGCGAATCCATTGAAGGTCACGGCAAGCTCTTTGACAATGCCACGCTATATCGGCGTGCGGTTGACGAGAAGCTCTTTAGTCTCGGCGAAAAGCGCTACGACGCCCTGATGGATACGTTGATCCAGTTGCGCCAGCCACAGCTTTCACGCAAACCGGACGAAGCGGGGCTTTCGCATGCGCTCACGGAGGCGCTTCCGCCGATGCCAGCTGACATGCTGACCGATATCGCGGATTCATTGAACCAGCTCGAAGAAGACCGTCAGCAGCTTGATGACATCAAGGCGCTGCACAAAGCTGTGGACAGCTTCAACACCGACTACGAACGTTACGCATGCATCCAGAGTCGTCGCCAGGCGCGGGTTTTGCGTCAGGCGCAGACGGAGTTCGATAACGCTAGTGCGTCGCGAAACGCTGAACAGGCTGCACTGGACACAGCAATTGAGGTTGAAGCGGGTGCGGCGAAAGCGTTCGAGGATGCACAGAGTCAGGTAAATACAGAACGGGCGAGACAGGAGACGCTACGGTCGAACCCGACAATGCAGGACGCCAACCGGTTGCAAAATGCGAAGGAGGACTACGAGCGCCGATTGCGAGCCCTTGCGTCAGAAGAAAAAGCAAGTGAGGCGAATCAAAGGCGGCTTCGCGACGAGACTGCCCGAACGCAAGATTATGTAGCAAAGGTCCGTTCAATCGAGCGCATGTTCACTGATGCCAGAAACGATTGCGTGCCGTACGCTCTCAAGGCAGGCGTTGCGTCCGAATTTACTGACAATCTGCTGACCAAGGGGACGCCTGAAAAGGTAGGCTCGCTCGCCGACGGGGAATTTGACGCAGCGGCATTAGACATCAGAAACGCCACCGCCGCTCGTCGCGAAGCGATCGCGACGCTTAGGCAACGTGGACGCGCTGCGGAGCAGGCCGATATGCGCTTGAAGGAGATTCAACGCGCGGTCAATGAAGCGAAAGAAGAGATGGTCGAGGCTGCGGCGCGGCGTGCCGAAGCTGACATGGAAGCAGAGCAGGTGGGGCAGACGCTCATTGACGCTTGGACCGCGCACTCGGAAAAACTGGTCCAGCTCGCATGGGACGCGCATCCGCACATCCTTGCATTGACTGAGTGGGTAGCGAAGACGGATGCCCAGAACCCGGCGAAAGCCGGTCTTGAGCTCGCGCATCGGCAACGTCAATCACAGTTTGCAGCCGACGAGGCATCGCTCATCGAGCAGCGTAAAGTGTATGAGCGACAAGCTACAGAGCTACGGGTAGAGCGTGATGAATTGAGCGCTGGACGCGACGCGATGCCTCCTGCACCTTACATGCGCGGCGAGCAGACCCGGGCAGAGTCTGAGGGTGCCGCGTTCTATCGGCTTGTAGATTTCAGGAAACATGTCGATGATGCACAGCGCGCAGGCATTGAGGCCGCGTTGGAAGTTTCGGGCCTCCTGGATGCCTGGGTCACCGCTGATGGTGTTGTCCAGGCCAAAGATGGGCAGCCATGGCTCGATACGCATTGGGCGTCTCGGCCTGCTGTTGTGCGGAGTCTCGCGGACTGGTTGCAGCCCGATTGCCCAGTCGATGGACCCATTCCTTGTGATGTCATTCACCGCTTGCTGTCAGGTGTAGCATGCGCCAAAGACGAAACAACGATCGATGCTGAAAGTGAAACCTGGGTGTCACCGTCCGGAAAGTTCCGGCTTGGCTCGTTGTCTGGCCGGGGGAGCAAGGCACAGGCGGTGTACATTGGGCAGCGCGCACGCGCGGAGGCGCGATCGCGGCGTCTTGAGGCCATCCGGGCCGAACTTCAAAGGTTAGACGTATGTCTGCAAAACGTCCTGGTGGCCTTTGAGACGCTCGCAGCCGATCGACGACAGGCCGACTTGGAGCTGTCAACGGCACCGGCTGAAACGGAACTTTTCAACGCCCTACAGGCCGTATCGGTCGCAACGCAGACGCTGCAAGCAGCACGCGCTCGTCTGGACAGGGCTGAAGTACAGTGTCGTGACGCAGAGCAGACATGGCACGCGGCGATGGACCGGTTGCAGAGAGACGCTGCCGATCTCCGTCTTCCGACCGATGAGCTCGCACTGGCAAGCGTTGAAGAGGCCTTGGTTTATTGCATCGACAAACATCACGATATCGTCAGTTTGGCACGCGACTACCGGCGTGCGCAGCCCGATCTCGAGGTGCAGGAAACACGCGAACGCGACGCGCGACTGCAGCATTCGGAATCGTTGGAACGATGGGGCGAAGCGCGGGCGGAAGCTCAGGAAGCCGCCGTTCGGTTCGAGACGCTTCGCGACACGGTAGGAACTGAAGTAGCGAATCTCCTGATCAAACTCGACGCAGCAAAGGAGAGCGTGGCGGCGGCAGAGTGCGCTTTGACCACTGCTAATGACGCGCGTCGCACTGCTGGCGAACGTCGCGCGACCGCTGCGGAGCGCGCTAAGAGCGCTCAAATCGTACTCGATGACCAGATAGGGGCACGAACGCGCGCGGTTGTCCAGTTGCAACATTTCGCCGCAAGCAGTCTGCTTTCCTCTGCGTTGCCACGGCTCGGTCTTCCCGACGTCTCAATGGCGTGGACGATTGAGGCGGCGTTAACAGTCGCACGCCGCATCGAGCAGGAACTCGTCGACGTCGCCGACGATGAGAACAGCTGGACACGGGTGCAGAAGCGTGTCAGCGAAGATCTGATGGACCTTCAACGCACCTTGGGCAGCTTGGGTCATCAGGCTGTTGCCGAGACAAGCGACTGGGGGCTCATCGTTTACGTAATCTTTCACGGTAAGCAGGATCGACCGGACCAACTTGCAGCGCGGCTTGCAGACGAGATCGCCCAACGGGGAGAGCTACTGTCCGCCCACGAGCGCGCAGTCCTCGAGAATCACCTTCAGGCCGAAATTGCCACGGAGATACAACGGATGCTTCGGGCGGCTGAGACACACGTCAATGCCGTCAACAAAGAACTGGAAAAGCGGCCTACGTCGACCGGTGTCAGATACAGGTTGCGCTGGCAACCCTTGTCCGAACTCGAAGGTGCTCCGGTTGGCCTTGATGTTGCGCGCGAACGTCTTCTGAACACGAGCACAGACCTGTGGTCGATGGAGGATCGGCGAGTGGTCGGCAATATGTTGCACCTACAGATTAAGGCGGAGCGCGATCGGGCAGATTTCGCTGTGCTGCCGGGCGAGAGTGACAACGCCGGTAGCTTGTTCGATCAGCTTTCGCGTGCGCTCGACTATCGCCGGTGGCACCGTTTCCGGGTTGAGCGTCTGCAGGCAGGCCAGTGGAAAAAGCTCAGTGGTCCCGCTTCCAGTGGTGAGCGCGCGTTGGGTTTGACTGTCCCGCTGTTTGCCGCGATTGCCAGCTTCTATGGTCAGAGTACCAATCCCCACGCACCGAGGCTGATGTTGCTCGATGAGGCGTTTGCGGGCATCGACGACCCCGCTCGTGCACATTGCATGGGGCTCATCAGGGAGTTCGATCTGGACTTCGTTATCACGAGCGAACGTGAATGGGCCTGTTACGCTACTTTACCAGGAGTAGCCATCTGCCACTTGCAGCGGCGTGAAGGCGTCGACGCGGTATTTGTATCCAGATGGATCTGGGATGGTAAGGCCCGACGCCGTGGGCCCGAGCCAGAAAGACTTATTGGGTAACGATGGCAGCATGGATTTGACAGCGATGAACGATAACGAAGACATGCGGCTACAGAACCTGTTAGGGGGCGAAGCACTTATCCGGCTTCGACAGCGGATGCGGGCACGCTATGCGCGTCTTTCCCTTGAACGATCTCCGTCGATCGTCAAGTTGACAGGGTTGCAGCCGCACGAGTATGAGGCGTTAGCGCTGTTGAGCGGGAAAGCGGTCAGTAATTCGCGATCGATTACGCTCGATGTCGTCGCGGTCGACACCACGCTAAGGTCGAGTGGTGTTGCGGCGTCTCTCAGGGAAGCATTGGAGCGCCTGGATGGACCGATTCTTTCTGCGCTTGTGCAAGCTGAGAGTGAGGCACGTTGGATTGAGCTGCAAAAAGCAGCAGACGACTCAAGAATAGTGGAGTTCCTTACGTCTCCCAGTTCGCTTGGTCTGCTCAAGCGGCTATCGAGGAGGGACCTGCAGGTCGCGCGGCGCCTGCTTCAGAGGGCGTTCGCCGTGCTTTCGCGTTTGCCTGCATCCGGAATCCCGCGAGCGCAGCTTGCTGCTGAGGTTCTTGGTGACGCACACAGTCTCGATAACGGGCAGGCAGTCGCAACACTGGTCTTGTCTATATGCCGTCGCCGTCAGAAGGCTGTCGAGTCGGATGACGGCGATTCGCCGTTCAACACGGCGGATGCGGGCCAGTCCGATGAATCCTCGCGCGAGATTTGGGCGCAACAGGGCGTCTTTGTCAACGAACTGGCCAGGCCGGCTTTATTCCTGAACGTTCCGGTGCGAGCCGTGCGCCAACCGGGACGCTTCGGTGAGCCATCGTACATGTCGCTGCGATCGCTGGTAAGAAGCCCACCGGCGTGGGCGGTAAAAGATCGCATGGTTTACGTCTGCGAAAACCCCGAGGTCGTAACAATTGCGGCAGATCGATTGGGCAGGGCGTGTGCACCGCTTATTTGTACAGACGGGATGCCCGCAGCCGCGCAGCGCGTTTTGCTCAATCAACTGGTGGGCGCGGGCGCCCAGCTTGTGTATCACGGCGACTTTGACTGGGCTGGCTTGTCAATTGCCAATTTTGTCCGGCGAAAGTGGGTCGCGTCATCTTGGCATTTTAATGCGGAAGACTACGAGTTGGCCGCTTCACGGCGGAGTGAGGACGATGTTCGAGATCTGTCGGGTGCGCCAGTGATTGCATCGTGGGATCCAGTGCTAACTGAGGCAATGTCTTGTCGTGGTTTTTCGATTGCGGAAGAAGCGGTAGTTGAAACCCTTTTACAAGATCTATGTCGTGCGCGATAGGCGCGATAATGTCACGACATCGGAACAGTAGTGTGTCGCCAGACTTCGCTCACCATGGATCGCAGCCCCTGCAGCAAGAGTCGATGTAACCTTGTGACTGGCATGCTAGCCGTTCAGCACCGGCCAGTTCCGTGATTACTGCTTTCCCAAGTTAGTGGAAATTGCTGGGACGCACTCAATTCACGACTTCGACGGTACCGACTGACGGTATCGATGTTTGCGGGTGTTTTGCCATTCGTGATACCGTCAGTCAGTGACAGGGGAGCGCTTTGGGGGGGCGACGTATAGCTCGCTTGACCGATATGTGGACGTCAATGGACCGACTCAGACAGGCGGCCTACAGCAACAGAATTTTTTATGCTGTAACGGCGTCGTTAATGCAAGCCGCTAGGATTGAACCAGGTCTCCTGAAATCCGTTCAGCTTTTGATAAAAGTTAGTATGTCGAAGTACTTTGAGGCTAACGCTTTTAACGTGACAACGCCCCGTTCACCTTTGACGTTAATGTAGGTCTTATTCATTTGCCAACTTCGACTGACCTTTTTATTGCCCGGTCCGAATACCTTGCCGAGCGCAGGCAGTAACTGGATAGTCCAGCCGTGCGCTGTCGAGTGATCGACTGACACTGCCGTTCACACATTATTTCTTCCAGATGACGCCGACTCAACGGATACACCACGTGCCAACGCACGCACGGCAGCATTACATCAAGCGGTAATGCAGTCGTTGAGCGCCTTGTTCACGGTGCCATTCGGCGCCTCGATCATTCGTGACATCGTTCGTTTCAGGACCGATCACCATAGCAGATCGGTTTACTGCGACAAGACCGCCTTCGCTGCGCGCGGGCGACTCACGAGACTTTGCGCCCTGACTCCTGGCTATCTTGTCCTAGCCGCCGCTTGGAAACCGCGAACTTGCGGCGTTCCTCTCGGATAAACCGGAAGTTGATAGAGATCAAAGACCGAGGTCTAGATTACTTTAGCGTATACGTTAAATACATGCTTCATGGTTGATTCTTAGTGATGGTCACAGGCGATTTCCAGGGGTGAGTCTGCGACCGGGCAACGCTCGTAGCTGTAATCAGAGGACCGATGCGGTAGGGAGTGGTCTAAATCTCGAAAGTGAACAAATCAGCCTTTTGATTGAGGATAAACAATGACGGACAGCACCGACGTAGCTGGACTTCCGCGCTCTTGGTTTCAACGCAGCGATGCCAAACAAGAGAGATTGAAAGCCGCGCGGCCCTTCAGCAGCGGCAAGATTCTCAACTCTGCGCGTCTGGTTGATGCTCTTCAGGCGATCATCAAACCGGGCGACCGCGTCGCTCTGGAAGGCGACAATCAGAAACAAGCGGACTTCCTCTCACGTTCCCTGGCAAAGGTCGATCCGGCGGTGATTCACGACGTGCACCTGCTAATTTCGACCATCAGTCGACCTGAACATCTGGATATCTTCGAGACAGGCATCGCCCGCAAGCTCGACTTCTCCTTTGCCGGACCGCAGAGTCTGCGGGTTGCCCAACTGCTCGAGGACGGCAAGCTGGAAGTCGGCGCCATCTACACGTACATCGAGCTGTATGCACGCATGTTCATTGACCTGACGCCGGATGTTGCGCTGGTCTGCGCCGTTCAGGCCGATCGCGAAGGCAACCTGTACACAGGCCCCAATACCGAGGACACGCCGACGATCGTCGAGGCAGCCGCTTTCCGGCACGGAGTCGTCATTGCGCAGGTCAATGAAATCGTCGACGTGCTGCCGCGCGTGGACATTCCGTCGTCGTGGGTGGATTTTATCGTCGAGGCAGACCGCCCGTTTGCGATCGAGCCGCTGTTCACACGCGATCCGCGACATATCACCGAGTTGCAGATCCTGATGGCCATGATGGTGATTCGCGGCATTTACGAGCGCCATAGCGTGACCGCGCTCAATCACGGCATCGGCTTCGACACGGCTGCAATCGAACTGCTCTTGCCCACCTACGGCGAGTCACTCGGCCTCAAAGGCAAGATCTGCCGGAATTGGGCGCTCAATCCCCATCCGACGTTGATCCCCGCGATCGAGAGCGGATGGGTGCAGAGCGTTCATTCGTTCGGCAGCGAGGTCGGCATGGAGGAGTACATCCGTGCCCGATCCGACGTCTACTTCGTCGGTCACGACGGCAGCCTGCGCTCGAATCGCGTGCTGTGCCAACTGGCCGGCCAATATGGTGTGGATCTTTTCATCGGATCGACCTTGCAAATGGATTCGGACGCCAACTCATCGACCGTCACCCTCGGCCGGCTGGCCGGGTTTGGCGGAGCGCCGAACATGGGGCATGACCCGCATGGCAGGCGGCATAGCAGCACGCCGTGGCTTGAGATGATCACCTCAAAGGCGCCTATTGTCAGGGGTCGCAAACTGGTCGTTCAGACCGTAGAGACGTTCAGGGAGGGCGGGGTTCCGTCATTCGTCGAACGGCTAGATGCAATTGAGGTCGGCAAGCATAGTGGAATGGCGGTCGCGCCGGTGATGATCTACGGTGACGACGTCACCCACGTCGTCACCGAGGAAGGCATTGCCTATTTGTACAAGGTTGAAGGGGAAGAAAGAAAGGCTGCACTGGCAGCCGTCGCGGGTGTCACCGACATAGGGCGCCAGGCGGATCCGAAACGCACGGCTCGGTTGCGTGAGCGCGGCGTGGTTGCCTACCCCGAAGATCTCGGCGTGAAACGGACCGACGCCAAGCGCTCGCTGCTGGCGGCAAGAAGCATCGACGATCTGGTCGCATGGTCCGGCGGACTGTACGAGCCGCCGTCGAAATTCCGTAGCTGGTGAGCCGATGGAGTTCGCGACGCAACACGCCAGGTGCTTTGCCTTCGAAACCGGGCGACCTGCTCTTTCCGGCACCGCGCGAGCAAGTTGCCTTTTGCCTGAGGCCATGCCGTCGAAGACCCGCAGCGATGCGTCGGACTATCTCGCCCGCACCGCGGTGCGAGCACTGATCGATGAAGCAGAGCTGACACCCAAACCGGCTTTGGTGGACCGCAGGGGGAACGGTGCCCATGCGGATCTCGACCTCGCACTGATGGTGCGCTCGGCCCGTTCGTTGCACCCTGGGTTTGCAGCGATGGCGACGGCGGCGGCCGCTGACGGCCCCACCCAGGTGTTGCGCGAAACGCTGGGTCGAATTGGCCGGGAAACAGAAAACGCAATGCTCGCCGTCACGCATGGCAGCAATACTCACCGAGGCGCGGTCTGGGTGCTCGGCTTGCTGGTGGCAGCCGCGGCCCGCGAACGCACGTGCTGCCCCCTCGAGGTGGCGGCGATCGCGGCAGACATTTCGCGCCATCGCGATCCGTTTGCAACGCTCTCTTTGTCCAACGGCTTGCGCGTCAAGCGCCGATATGGCGTTCGCGGGGCGCGTGGTGAGGCGGCAGACGGCTTTCCACACGTCGTGTCACTTGCTCTTCCGATGCTAAGGCAGTCACGTTCGAGTGGCGACGACGAGGATGCGGCAAGGCTTGACGCGCTGCTGGCGATCATGTCGTCGCTTGACGATACCTGCCTGTTGCATCGAGGCGGCTACGAAGCGCTGTCCATCGCCAAGCGCGGCGCCGCCGAGGCGCTTGCTGCCGGAGGCACGGGCACGCTGACGGGAAGGGTTCATCTCCACCGTCTCGATTGCGCATTGGTTGCCTGTAACGCATCTCCCGGTGGAGCGGCCGACCTGCTCGCCGCCACACTTTTTTTGGACCGCATCGAGCGAGACGGCTCATTGTCGATATCGCCATCTTAAGGGGAACAGGTAATGGAAGTACTCAACTACGAATACCCGGCATCGAGAATAGTGAACCGCCGTGTCCATGTGGGTGTGGTGGGATCGGGAGATCTTGAAGTCCTTATCGAGCCGTTGGAAGGCAAGGTCGCGAAGATCGTGATCAACACCAGCGTAGATGGATTCGGATCGGTATGGAAAGCGGTGGTCGATCGGTTTTTTTCTCGCTTTGACGCTTGCGTGGCCATCGAGGTCAACGATTTCGGCGCGACACCTGGCGTCGTGCTATTGCGGCTTGAACAAGCCGTTGAGGAACTCGGACAATGAACGCACCAACGGATTGGAAACACTTCCTGGCTCGCAAAAGCTTTATCGAACTCAATGCGCGCGAACGTACAGTTGCCGTGCTCGATGCCGGTTCGTTTCGCGAGATCGTGGGCCCATTCGACCGGCTGAAGTCACCGTGGCTTCCCATGCAGGGCATCGTGGCGGAAGCCGACGACGGAGTCGTGATCGGTCGGGGAACGATTGACGGCGCCCCGGCTGTTGTCGCTGCTTTAGAGAGCGCTTTTCAAGGCGGCAGCATGGGCGAAGTGTCGGGCGCGAAGATAGCCGGCGCGCTCGAGCGGGCGCTCGTCGACAACCAGAGCGGCATTCCAACGCGCGCCGTCTTGCTACTCGAAACCGGCGGTGTTCGCTTGCAGGAAGCGAACCTTGGCCTTGCCGCGATCGCGGAGATTCACTCGGCCATCATCGCGTTGCGTGCCCACGTGCCTGTCGTGGGGGTCGTCGCGGGCATGGTGGGTTGCTTCGGCGGTATGTCGCTCGCGGCGGCGCTTTGCAGCTACCTGATCGTAACGCGCCAGGCCCGCGTCGGCATGAACGGTCCCGAGGTGATAGAGCAGGAAGCCGGTATCGCTGAAATCGATGCTGCCGACAAGGCGCTCATATGGAGTCTGATCGGAGGCGAGCAACGTTCGCGAGTAGGAATGGTCGACATGCTCGTGGAAGACGACGCGACGCAGATCGCGAATCACGTTCGCAAGGCTTTTCAGTGCGGCGTCCCCGGCAAATACCGCAGTGAAGATATCGACACTTATCTGCCGCGTATCAAGAACGTCGATACCGGCACTCAACTCACGGGCGCGCAACTGGCGACGCTTTGGGGCAACGGAGATTCGAAATGAGCAACGAAGTGCCGATGCAGGATGCGTCTGCCGTCAGCCGTGGGCGAACATGGTTCGACGGGTTGACCGAACAGGCTCCGAAACGCCCCGGCGTGGCGCAATCCATATTGGTAGCGGACGCCACGCTGTGCAAGCACAACGCGCGCTTCATCGCGGTCGTGCCTGATCCGCACAATCGTTTTCCCCGCGCGCGCCACGGCGAAGTGGGCCTCGAGCAAGGCTGGGCGCTTGCCCGGCAAGTACGCGAGACGATCGATGAAGCACAGGCAGCCGGGAGCGGCGAGCATATTCCGATCATTGCGATCGTCGACGTGGTCGGTCAGGCCTACGGACGTCGCGAAGAACTGATGGGCATTCACATCGCCTGCGCTGCAGCCGCCAATGCCTATGCAGACGCGCGCATGGCGGGCCACCCGGTCATTGCGCTCATCGTGGGGCACGCCATGTCGGGCGCCTTTCTCGCTCACGGCTATCAGGCCAACCGCATCATTGCTCTCGACGCGCCGGACGTGCTGGTTCATGCGATGGGGCAGGCGGCGGCGGCCCGCATCACGCGCCGTAGCGTGGAGGAGCTCGTGAAGCTGGGAGAACGCATCCCGCCGATGTCCTACGACATACGCAATTATCACAAGCTCGGGCTGCTCGATCGCCTGATCGAAAACGTCGACGCTGATGCTCCGGACGCTGCGGCGTTGGCCACAGTAAGACAGGTTCTGACCAATACGATCGAGTCAGTGCTGGCCGAGAGCACGCGCGATCTGTCTGCGCGTTACCGCTCAAAGGAGGCGCAGACGGCGCGTGCGGCTTCCATCGAAGTGCGAAAGCGTATCGCTGAACAGTGGTAGCGAGGACGTCCGCGTCAGCAAGGGCAGGAAGCACGCCGAGGATCCTCTTGGGGGCTGCAGGCCGCTCCTGCCCTTTGTGATGACCGGGACAAAAAAGTCCACACGAAAGAACCGAAAGTCCGATGGACCGCAGCGAGAATTGCATGCGCAGGCGCGGCGCGGTCCTGACAATGTCAAACCAACGGAAATCACGTGCTCAACCTTATCGTCACGGCATTGTTGCCGGTATTTCTAGTATTGGCATTAGGATATTTTGCCGGCAAACGCAAGCTGGTCGACAACCAGAACGTTTCGAGCCTGAATGTTCTTCTGATGCAGTTTGCGCTGCCGCTCACGCTATTCGTATCGATCGCGAAGACGCCGCAAACGGTGATTTTCCAGAACGGACCGCTTGCTCTGGTGCTTGCATTGGGTCTCGTCATCACCTACGCGGTCGTCGGCTGGACGCAGCGCAAGTTCTTCGGCCTGTCGCTGGGCGACGCGGCAGTCGAGACGCTCACTATCGCGTTTCCCAACTTCGCGTCGATTGGGCTTCCTTTGCTGCTACCTATCTTCGGCCCGCAGGCCGCACTTTCCGTGGCCATTGCAATCGCGGTAGGTTCAGTCACCATCTCGCCGATGACCCTGGCGCTTCTCGAACTCGACAAGGCCCGCAAGGCGGACACCGGTCATTCGGTGTCCGCCAGCCGCCAGTTTCTCATCGCGCTCGGACACTCGGTGCGAAAGCCGATTTTCGTCGGACCGATGCTCGGTCTGGTGGTCGCACTCATCGGGTTTCATCTTCCAGCGCTCGTTGCCACGGCGCTGGGGCCGATCACCGCCGCGACCGCGGGCATTGGTCTATTCCTGACGGGTCTGATGCTGTCGGCACAAACGATCAAGATAACCGGTGACGTGGTGTTCGGCACGACCGTCAAGAACGTACTGCAACCGCTGCTCGTGTTCGGTCTCGCGAAACTGCTAGGGCTTCCGCCGGCGATTGCGGCACAAGCCGCACTCCTCACGGCCATTCCAGCGGGCTTCTTCGGTTTGGTTTTTGGCGCCAGTAGTGGAACGAAGACGCCGGTTGCCGGCGCGACCCTGATTATCTCGTCGGTTTCAGGAATAGTCACGCTGGCGGTCGCCATCATGTTGCTCGCGCCAAAGTGAGACGCCACGATCCTGTGCCGCGCCAGGTCGCGGCCATCAGGTACATGGCATCGTCAAGGACAGACCATGAACATCGCATTTCTGTTTCCAGGCCAGGGAGCGCAGACCCCCGGCTTTCTGGCGCGTTTGCCGGCGCATGGCACCGTGACCGCCACGCTTGACGAGGCGAGCGATGTCCTCGCGCTCGACGCCCGCGGGTTGGACACTGAAGTGGCACTCGCTTCCACCGTCGCGGTGCAGCTGTCAGCGCTCATTGCCGGGGTCGCGGTATCGAGGGCGCTGAACGAAGAAGGGGTAGAAGCGCAGGCCGTTGCCGGTTTGTCCAGCGGCGCCTACACGGCTGCGGTAGCCTGCGGTGCATTGGCATTCTCGACGGCGCTTTCGCTGATGAAGCTGCGCGCCGAGTTGATGCAAAGCGCTTATCCCCATGGCTTTGGCATGGCCGCGCTCGTCGGCCTTGACGAAGCTCGTGTGGTCCGTTTGGTGAATGAACTTCATCGCGAAGATCGGCCACTGTATGTCGCCAATCTGAACGCGGAGAGGCAAATCGTGCTCGCAGGTAGCGACCAGGCGCTGGAGGTCGCCATCGAGGCTGCAAAGCGCGCCGGGGCGAGAAAGGCACAGAGGATGGCAGTCAGTGTCCCTTCGCACTGCGCGCTGATGAATGGCGTGGCCGCGAAGATGAGCGAGGCATTTGCGGGGGTGACTCTGATGCAACCCCGGATCCCCTATGTCGGCAATGTACGCGCGCGAGTCTTGCGCGACCCGCAAGACATTGCTCGCGATCTTGCAGGCAATGTTGCGCACACGGTGCGCTGGCACGACTCTATGACGATATTGTACGAGAGGGGAACACGTTATTTTGTCGAGTCTCCGCCGGGAAGCGTGCTGACCGGGCTCATTCACGAATCATTCGATGACGCGCAGGCTAGAAGCGTTGCCGATACTCCGATGGCGACCATTGCTTACCTGACCGGCCGCACCTGACTGGCTCGCGGGTTTGATCGAGTCTCGCAAGAAACATGACGGTGAAGGCTAATTGCAAAGAAAACCTTTTACAGTGAATGCAGCCCTGACTTGGTCCGAGAGGTGTCAAAGTCCGGGCATTCGGCGGCGAAATTGCAATTCCAGCATGGAGATGTTTGATGAGTCATCCGCCACGCAAAAAGACATCGATTCCGGCGTTGCCTTTCTTTTGGCCAATAGTGGCTGCTTCCGCGATGTTTGAAGCAGGCGCAGCATTGACGGCGAGGAACCTTGCGTTTTTAGCCGAGGAAGAAAAGCTCCACTCGGGCCTTCAACCGTCGTTCGCAACAGCCAACCGGCCTCTATTGGATCTGCGAACGATGGTGCTACGCGATTACTCCAGTATGGGTGCCCAGGGGCTGCCGACCATTGTGGATGCGCCTTACGCTGGCCATCGCGCAATGATCGCCGATTATCAGCCCGGTCAAAGCCTCATGGAGACGCTGCGCAATAACGGGATTTCGCGGCTCTACCTGACCGACTGGAAGTCCGCGACCGACGACATGAAAGATCTGGAGATCGACCAGTATCTGGCCGAACTCAATGTGTGCG
The DNA here is from genome assembly GCF_001544455.2 of Caballeronia sordidicola. GTDB lineage: Bacteria > Pseudomonadota > Gammaproteobacteria > Burkholderiales > Burkholderiaceae > Caballeronia > Caballeronia sordidicola. The sequence continues at coordinate 98,791 of NZ_FCOC02000001.1, read as the reverse complement.
TCGACGAGGTGGGCGGCAGGGTGAATCTCGTTGGCCTGTGCCAGGGCGGCTGGATGTCCGCGATGTATGCCGCTCGCTTCCCGGAGAAAGTGGCCTGTCTCGTTTTGGCCGGTTCGCCCGTGGATACCGATGCAGGTGATGGTCCCATCAAGCGGATGGCTCATACCTATCCGGAATCGTTTTACGAGGAACTGGTCAAGCTTGGCGGCGGCCTGATGCGCGGCCGCTTTATGCTTCGTGGGTGGAAAAACATGCACCCGGAGCAGCACTACATCTCAGAACATGTCGATCTGTATGAGCACATTGATGATCCAGCGTACTTGAAGAAGGAAGAGGCGTTCGAAAGCTGGTACGAGAATCCGCTCGACCTTCCAGGGCGATGGTATTTGCAGGTCATCCGGCAGATTTTCAGGGAAAACCGGCTGGCGAAAGGTACGTTCGTAGCGCTGGGTCGCACGCTGAGCCTGAAAGCGATCACGTGTCCGGTCTACCTGCTCGCTGGAGAATCGGACGACATTACGACGCGGGAGCAGGTGTTAGATGCGACGAAGTATCTGGGTACGCCAGCCGAACACATCGTGCAGAAACTCGTGCCGGGCGGCCATATCGGTCTGTTCATGGGCTCGCGTACGCTGAAAGAGACTTGGCCCGGTATCGCTGCGTGGATTGCCGCGACCGTGTAAAGCGAGTCAATAACTGGAAGCATGCTTCCCGAGGGCTCAGGGCACGCGTGTTAGGTGCCTAAACTCGATTAACTCGATTCCGTCACGAATGGTGACAGCCTACATGATCGCACTTGCAAAGCTCGTAACGTTGTTCCGCCCCGGATCAGAGGCAGACTTCAGAGTTAAAAGCGTGCGCGGTTATTTTTGGCTTTAGGACGCGTGCGGCCGACGTTCGCTACTCATATTGTCCAAGGACCGCGAGTTGGGATAAAACGCCGTCCCGAAAAAATTTCGTTGTGTGGAGACAGTATGACTATCTATGTTGCAGACATCATGAATTCACCCGTCATCGGAATCGAGCCCAGCGCGGCAATCGTTGACGCCGCGAAGCTCATGCTTGGCAGCTGAATCAGCGGGTTACCCGTGGTTGATCGGGCAAAGGGACTGGTGGGCATAGTGACCGAAGGTGACTTCTTGCGCCGCAGTGAGCTGGGTACTGAGCGCCGCCGCCCGAGCTGGTTGGAGCTTTTCACCAGTCGGACAAAAAGCCGACGAGTACGCACGTGCCAGGGGCGCAGCGTTGACGAAGTGATGACAACGGACGTTGAGACCATTTTTCGCCGGACGCTCCGCTTGACGAACTCGTCAGGCTCATGGCGTCGCACAAGGTTAAACGGGTGCTCGTTATCGAGAACGGCAAGCTGGTCGGGGTCGTTGCGCGGGCGGACCTGATGCGCGCGCTGCTGAAAGCGCTCCCAGACACGCAATCGGCGTCCACCGACGATGAAAAGATTCGCCAAGGGGTAATCGCCGGCTTAGCGAAGCAGCCCTGGTCCGGACTTGTCCAGGTCGATCTTCATCTTGGGATAGTGGACCTCAGCGGCATCATCTTCGATGAACATGCCCGTGAAGCGGCGCGTGTGCTCGCCGAAAACGTCCCGGGCGTCAGGTTGGTGACCGACCAACTGGCCTGGGTTGAGCCGATCTCGGGTGTGTATCTTGCCGCTGCGCCGGCAACCGACATATAGCGACATCTGCAGACCGGGAAGTGCCCTAAGCGGATGAATTCAGGAAGGAAAGGGAAAGCGAATGGGCACGCTCATTCCATCCCGCGGGGAAAAGGGATGTCGATGTGAGCGGCGATAAAAAAATTTCGAAGGGATCATCGGCCGGGGCGACGACGTCGAACGGCGTTGGCCTGCCTGCAGGGCTGTCCAGCGCGGAGGCGGCGAGACAGCTGGCCGAATCAGGGCCGAACGAAGTTGCAGCGGACAGGGAGCGCCCTGTCCTTCGCATATTGCGCCATTTCTGGTCGCCGGTCCCGTGGATGCTCGAGGCGACGATCGTCCTGCAAATCGTGGCGGGTGAGTGGCTGGAGGCGGCCATGGTCGTCACGCTGCTTCTGATCAATGTTGCGATGGGCATCGTCCAGGAAGGGCGCGCGAACGCGACCCTTGCGCTTCTTCGCCAGCGTCTCGCACCGAGGGCACGCGCCCGACGCGACGGCACCTGGCAGGACATTGCTGCATCCGGTCTGGTCGTGGGCGACACCGTTCAGCTGACCCTCGGCGCGATTGTTCCAGCGGATATCCGCATTGTCTCAGGCTCGATGCTCCTTGATCAGTCGATGTTGACCGGGGAGTCGGCGGCCGTTGAACAGACGGCTGGAGCATTGGCCTATGCAGGCGCCCTGGTCAGACGCGGTGAAGCAGTGGGCGAAGTTGTGGCAACCGGCACACATACCTACTTTGGTCGCACGGCCGAACTGGTGCGTAGCGCGGACGTCGAAAGTAGTGAGCAGAGGGCCGTGCTGAGCGTGGTCAAGGCACTGACTGCGGTGAACATGACGATCGTCGTGGCGATGGTCATTTATGCACACGTTATTGGCATGACGGTGACGCAGATTATTCCGCTCGTGCTGGCCGCATTGCTTTCCGCGGTTCCGGTTGCCATGCCGGCTGTCTTTACGCTGTCGGCGACTCTGGGTGCTCGACGTCTTGCGCAGGAGGGCGTGCTGCTGGCCCGGCTTCCGGCCCTGCAGGAGGCGGCGATGATCGACGTGCTTTGCGTCGACAAGACTGGCACGTTGACGGAAAACAGTCTCGGGGTGGGCGAGGTAGTACCCCTGGTCGAACGGATGACTGCCGCCGAAGTGCTGTCCCACGCAGCAGCGGCCAGTTCCAGTGACGGGCAGGACCCGGTCGATGTTGCCATCCGTGCGGCCGCCTCGTCGAAGGATATGCCTGCGCTAGCGGTCCTGCGATTTGTGCCATTCGATCCTGCCGCCAAGATGTCCGAAGCGCGAATCGCGGGATCCAATGGGCAGGAGCTGCGTATTGCGAAGGGCTCTCCCTTTGCCATCTCCGCACTCGCACCAATGCTGGCGAAGGGCGATGCGGAACTGTCGCGTCTCAGCGCGGCTGGTTATCGGGTGCTGGCGGTCAGCGCCGGTGAACCCGGAGCTATGGCGGTCATCGGCCTCATCGGGCTAAGCGATCCACCGCGCAAGGACTCGGCGCCTTTGTTGGCCCAGTTGAAAGCGCTCGGCATCGTGCCGGTCATGGCCACGGGTGATACAACGCTTACGGCTGAAACCGTGGCTAGGCAGATCGGCCTGGATGGACCGGTGTGCCCCGCGGGCAAGATCCCGGAGAAAGTTGGCCCGAACGACTATGCGGTGTATGCCGGGGTCTTTCCCGAAGACAAGTTTGGCTTAGTTCGGGCTTTTCAAGGGGAGGGACACGCGGTCGGTATGTGTGGGGACGGCGCAAACGACGCGCCCGCACTGCGTCAAGCCCAGATGGGCATTGCAGTGTCCACGGCGACCGACGTTGCAAAGTCCGCCGCCGGACTTGTGTTGACCCAGCCTGGCTTGCGCGGCATCGTCGCCTGTATCGAGGAGGGCCGGGCCGCTTTTCGGCGAGTTTTCACGTTCACGTTGAGCACGATGGTAAACAAGGCCGTGACCTTGATTGTGATGGGAGGAGGACTAGTAATGACCGGGCATGCAGTGATGACGCCCCTGTTGCAGGTCCTGTGGATGCTGACAAGTGACGTCGCCATGATGGCCCGCGCAGGCGACAGGGCAAAACCCACACCGTACCCGAACGCGTGGCGCATCCGGGAGCTGACCCTGGCGGCAATACCGCTGGGAATGGTTAAGCTGGCGTATGTGATGGGGGTTTTGGCGGTTGGCTGGTTCTGGCTCAGGTTGGACACGGAGACGATGCGCACGCTGACCTTTCTGACCTTGGTGCTGGCCGGCCAAACGACGGGTCTCGTTTTGCGCGAGCGTAACCATGTCTGGTACTCACGTCCGGCGCCTGTGATGCTCTGGGCGATTTTCGCAGCGGCCGCACTCGCCTCAGTGTTCGCTTGGCTCGGATGGTTTATGGCGGCGCTGCCGGGCTGGCTCTTGATAACAATCTATGGGACCAATCTTTTGTTCTGTCTATTCTTGGACGCAGTAAAGGTGGTCTTGATGAGCCGGTTGCCTTTGGATCGACGGCCTGGGGTCTTGTCCGAACCAGACTTGGCAGCGACGGCGCCGGCCGTTTGAGAATAGTTCAAAAGGCGGTGCAAACGACGTGCGACGCGAGGCGCTGTGCAGGTTCTTTCTTGAAAAGAGGTGGCAGGATACAAATGAACTGTATGAAAAGGAGACGCTTTCTCTTCTTGGACTCGCGGTGCCAGAAGACCGTAACGATACCTCGTTCCACCAGGACATCACGTCACAGTGGTTCCATGATCAGATACGTGTTCGACAACGTGCAGACCGCGTAAACTATCCCGTTGGAAAACGGCCATCAACGTACGCGTGAACGTGAGCGACACTGTACGGGTTTCGTGATCTAGGGCAGACTCGATTGTTTCTCTCGCGCTTCGGCTCGATCAAGCAATATCCTGCGCTCAAGCACTGGCGACCGATCGAGCAACACGGCCTGAGCCAATTAATGTGCCCTCGCTGGACCACGCGCTGTACGATGCCGAGCTGCTCACACCAAACCGCTCAACGTCACCGGTCCACCGCCGCCAGGGTACGCTCCCAACGTCATTTCAGGGAAGCCGAAACGCGCGTCGCCATCCGACTCAAGCGTCGTCCGCGCGGCGCCAATGAGCTGACTCCGCCGACCCAGCATTGAAATGGATCACTTTTCGTGTTGTCCGCTGGCACTTCAGCTTAGAGGGGCTAGATGGTACCGGTAAAGTACTCTGAGAAAAATTCATCGCGCAATGTCGGCGAGCGAGGCAAAAGCTGAAAATTAGTTCTGGTTTTGGAGACGCCTCATCGGCGAGGCAACGTCGGCGCCATGCGCACGACTGCCTCGGAGATTCATAGCAAGCAGCTACTTGTTCGACGCGCTGATGGATGACCGGAACCGGCTTCGGTATTCTGCCGGATTGATTCGAAGGCGACGGAAGAAGCTGCGCCGCAACGCATCGGTACCATCGAATCCGCACCTGCGCGCAATCTCGGCGATGGCCAGGTCAGTAGTCTCGAGATGCTGGCGAGCCGAATCGATGCGGGCGTCGTTCAGATACGCCATCAAGCTGATTCCGCATTCCTTCACGAAGATCCGCGAGAGATTTCGAGGACTCATGTGCAGACGTTCTGCAATCGATGTCAGCGTATGCCGCGTGCCGAGGTTGTCCAGCATGAAATGTTGAATCGACTGCACGTGCGAATCGGTTGTGGCCTGCGTTTCCAGCAGCGGACTAAATTGCGATTGTCCACCGGCGCGCCGGACATAGACGATCAGATATTTGGCGACATCGACCGACATTTTCTTGCCAAAGTCCTCTTCGATCATCACCAACGCCAGGTCTATACCCGCGGTTACGCCCGCTGTCGTGTAGATGCGGTCGTCCTTCAATGAGCTGCATGCCGAGCGAAGCCACGCGAAAATTCCACAGGAGCGCAGCGGGGAAGGTTTTCGGCACTTCGTCGATGGCCGGCAAGCCCGCCATCACGGCCGCAATGATGACCACGAACACACCTGCGCTCAACACGGACGCGTTCCACGCGCCCCACTGCGCGACCCGTGCACCACGAATCCTGATCGAGAACACCATGGCCGAGATGGAAATCGCGATCATCAGGAAATAGAGCGCCGTCCGATAGCCAATAGTCTCGGGATCGCCAACAGACGGAGGGTTCGCCGGATATTTGAGCGCGGGGACTAACACCAGCGCGACAAACGCCGCCGCGGCGAGCCATACCGACAATTCTCGCGCAGGTATCTTGCCGGCACGGCCATTCGCAAAGGCGAACACCAGCGAGAAGAGGCCGCCAACCGCTGTCCCATAGACGATCGCACCGGTCAGCAGACCCGCGCCGGCCTGCGTGTGGCGGCTTACGATTTCCGGTTCCGGGGCTTCCCCTTTCGCGGCATCGGCCTGTTGTTCGAATGCAATTGCGCGGTCTACTTGCGGCTCGCCCACGACCTTCGCAAACCCGAACATGACCAAGCCCGCGACCAGCCCCGCCAGCATGCCCCGCACCAATAGTTTACCGACCATGGCGGACTCCGCTTTAATGTTGAAAAGGAGTCTGCTGCCTTCAGCCACATGGGTGTTCCGGGCTATTCGACCTCTCCTGTAATCGTCCAATGGATCGCTGATCTTAAGGCGGTTTATGGGTAATGCGATGTGCTTGCAGTTACCGTTTTACGGACATCCGTGGAGGAGCGGCGGACCGGATTGACTGTTGCTCAAGCGCAGCGGCCTTCGGGCTTTTTTTGCCTTCGCCTTTGCGCGCGACGGAGCGTTGGCTAACATCTTTTGGCAAATGTTCAGGATTACCAAGGAGCTCGACCAGCCGTGTCTCGCATTCGGAAAACGCGTACCCGCGCCGCTGCGAGACCATGAAAGTGAGGGCGCGCATGTGCCATGCGCGCCGTTTGAGTTCGACAAGTGCTCCACTCACCAGGTCTTCGGCAACCATATGATGCGGCATGTGCCCCCAGCACAAGCTTCCTCTCAGCAGATCGTGCTTCGCGCCGAGGTCATTCACCCACCACTGGCGTTCGCTGGCGACTCCCTGTTGCGTCTTTTCCGCATTGGGCTGATTATCGGTTACGACAAGCTGGATGTGCCGGGCAAATTCCTCCCGCGGGATCGGCGCCGCGATTGCGGCCAGCGGATGCGATGGCGCACAGACCGTCACCATGTGCGCTTCGCTTAAATGCTGTCTTTCTATGGTATTCGGGCTCAGCTCCGGCACGTCCGTGATCGTCACCGCCAACGCGCATGTGCCTTCAAGAACCAAACGCTCGCCGCCCTGCATGGTCGTCATGCGCAGATTGATTGCAACCGTTGGAAAGTCCGCCTGCAGGGTGCGCAGGCAGTCGATCAGGTGCGCACGCGGGAAATAGGTATCCACGGCAATCGAGACCTGTGGGACCCCGGCTTCAGCAATCGAAACCGCGCGCATCTTCATTTCCTCGGTGCGTGAAATCACCCCGCGAGCATCAGGCAAGAGGCTGCGGCCCGCGGCCGTAAGCGTCGCTTTGCGGGTGTTGCGTTCGAACAGCAGCACGTCAAAGGCACTTTCGAGCGCGTTGATCGCGTGACTGATCGCCGACTGTGCACGCCTCAGCTCCCGTGCAGCCCCGGAAAAGCTTCCTTGGTCACACACGGCAACGAAGGCCCGAAGTTGATTGATCGTGACGTTGTCGAGCATAGGTATCTAAAAAGTAGATGGGATTTATAGATATTCAGTCAGTTGGCTTCATGAATCAAGTGTCTCAAAATCGTGTTTCTCGCTTTTTGATTCGAAGGACGCACGATATGAACAGACTGAATGGCAAGACCGCTGTGATCACCGGCGGCGCTACCGGCATTGGCCGCGCCGCGGCAAAGCGCTTCATCGAGGAGGGTGCCTTCGTCTTCATCTTCGGCCGCCGGCAGGAAGCGCTCGACGCTGCCTTGACCGACCTCGGCCCCAATGCCCGCGCGGTGAAGGGCTCGGTCTCGGATCTCGCCGACCTCGACCGGCTCTACGCGGCGGTGAAGGCCGAGCGCGGCACCCTCGATATCGTCTTCGCGAATGCCGGGGCCGGAAGCCAGCTTCCGCTCGGCAAGATCACCGCCGGGCACATTGACGAAACCTTCGACACCAACGTGAAGGGCGCGATCTTCACGGTCCAGAAGGCGCTGCCGCTGATGGGAGAAGGCGGTTCAATCATTCTGACCGGATCGAGCGCTGGCACTACCGGCGCCCCGGGAATGAGTGCCTACAGCGCGAGCAAGGCGGCAGTGCGCAACCTTGCGCGGACCTGGGCGGAAGACCTGAAGGGCACCGGCATCCGGGTCAATGTGCTGTCGCCTGGGGCAACAGCGACCGAACTCGCAAAGGAAGCGCTAGGCGAGGAGGGCCAGAAGGTCTTCGCCTCGATGACTCCGCTTCAGCGCATGGCCGATCCGGCGGAGATCGCGGCGGCGGCGGCCTTTCTCGCGTCGCCGGACAGCAGCTTCATGACGGCCAGCGAGGTCGCCGTCGACGGTGGCCTGGCGCAACTCTGACATGCTACGCCCGGCCGGTCACTCCATTCGATAGTCGGAGCCCGTAGCGCGTGGTAACTCAAAGGAAAATATATGAGCTATGCAATTATTGGGTTCGGCAAGATCGGTCAGGCTCTTGCCAAGGCGTTTGTCCGAAGCGGCATTGAAGTATCCGTTGCAACCACCCGCGAGCCGGAAAGTTTTGCATCCGCCGCGGCCGCGATCGGATCTGGGATCATTCCCAAAAAACTGGCGGAAGCGCTCAAGGCGGACATCGTATTTTTGGCTGTCCGTTTCGAGTCACACCGGGATGTCGCGAAGGCGCTGCCCACCTGGAAGGGCAAGACCATCATCGATGTGACGAATGCCTATGGCGTGTCCCCTGGGGAACTGGGAGGACAGCCGTCTTCCAAGGCCGTCGCGCAGGCCTTCACCGGTGCAAGACTGGTCAAGGGCTTCAACCATTTGGGCGCTGCCGTCCTTGAGCAAGATCCGGCCGTACGTGGTGGCAGGAGAGTCGTGTTCCTGGCGAGCGACGATGACGGCGCCGCCGGGGAGATTGGTGCGCTTGCGGAAAATCTAGGTTTCTCGCCGATCAAACTCGGCGGGCTTTCCGAAGGCGGCCTGCTTGTGCAGGCGCGCGGAAATAGCTGGGGTCAACTGATCTTCAAGGACCTGGTCAAGTTCGACTGATGAATCGTGATCGCGAATCCTGATGCGATCATGCCTCGTGGAACGCCTACGCTAATCGCAGATCCCACAAGACATCGAGTACGTGTTGAGTGGTGCGCTCGACATGCCCCGCGCGGTGTGCAATGCCTAGTCGACGCCACAACGCCGGGCGCAACGCACGCATGACGACGCGCCTGTCGGGTAATGGCGTTGTGGCTTCATGGGGCAAAAGCGCCGCGCCGTAACCTGCCGCTACCAGGCTCTTGATCGCGTCGTTGTAGTTGAGCTGAATGCGCGGCGCAGGGTGATGTCCCGCGGCCGCAAACCACTCCGCGGTCAGGCGCGAGAGACGCGTAGTCGCGTCATTGAGAATGAGAGGCCGAGCAGCGAGCCAATCAGGCGTTACACGGGCGGGGCATCGCCAATGCGCCGGCACGAAGGCCATCACGGGGTCGCGGCGCCAAGGCTTTATCGCGAGTCCAGCCACTGGGGACTGAGGCAGCGCGACCAGCCCGACATCCAGCGTCCCATCCGCCAATCGGACCAGCGTTTCATGCGACGTGAGCACCGCAAGCTGAATATCGATTGCGGGGTGGTGCCGGCGCAGCACCTCGAGCGCTTGCGGCAACAAGTACGCAATCACGCCGGTCGATGCACCGAGCCGCACGCGACCTTCGAGCCCCTGCACCTGGCGTTGAATATCGTCCAACGCCTGCTCCGCATCGGCCAGCAGTCGACGCGCGCGCTCCACTAGCACCTCTCCTATTGCCGACGGCCTTACCTGCCCGCGCTTGCGTGACAGGAGTGGTGCCCCAATGCGCTCTTCGAGTTCAGCGATATGGAGGCTGACTGTCGGAGGCGCCAGATTCAGCGCACGCGCTGCATCGGCAAATGAGCCACGTTCGGTAATCGCAATGAGAGTGCGCAAGCGGTCCAGGCTGATCTCTCGCATATCGGCGTCCAGATTCAGAAAAACTGAATGTTTAGGTCATGAAATTCAACTTTCTCTATTCTAGCGGTTCAGCGAACATGGACGCTCGTTCTGCCCGTTACAACCACTCGGAGGATTCCGCGTATGAGCGCTCCCATTGTTTTCATCGATGGTGACCAAGGCACCACCGGACTGCAAATCCACGAACGGCTGCGCAATCGGACCGATATCAAGCTCTTCACGCTAGCTGCCGCAGAACGCAAGGATGCGCGCCGCCGCGCGGAAGCCATCAACGCCTGCGACATCGCCATTCTATGTTTGCCTGATGCGGCCGCACGCGAGGCAGTGGACGCCATCGTCAATCCTGCCGTCAGAGTCATCGACGCCAGTTCGGCCCATCGCACTCAGCCGGGCTGGACGTACGGTTTTCCGGAAATGACGCCGGGACAAGCTGAGCGCATCGCAAGCGCCCGTCGGGTCACCAATCCCGGCTGCTATCCGACGGGGGCAATTGGCTTGCTGCGTCCCCTGTTGCAGGCTGGGCTCATACCGAGCAACTACCCCATCGGAATCCATGCAGTGTCCGGCTACTCCGGACGCGGTCGTGCCGGCGTGGAGGAACACGAGCGGCAAGATGCACTCAACGCGCCTTCATTCCAGGTATATGGTCTGGAACTCGCGCACAAGCACGTTCCGGAAATTCAGACGCACGCCGGACTCGCGAAGCGGCCCATCTTCGTGCCTGCATATGGTGCGTTTCGTCAGGGCATTGTGCTGACGGTGCCGTTGCAGTTGCGGCTGCTCGCACCCGATGTGGACGGCGCCACGTTACACGCATGCCTCGCACTCCACTATGCGGATGCGTTGCATGTGCGTGTCTTGCCGCCTCATGAAGCGAGTGTCTTGACGCACCTCGATCCGCAGGCGCTGAACGGTACGAACGACATGCGCTTGAGCGTATTGCTCAATGAGGAACACGGGCATGTCCTGCTGGCCGCGGTTTTCGACAATCTCGGCAAAGGTGCATCCGGCGCTGCGGTTCAGAACCTGAACCTTATGCTCACGCGGCAATAGCGAGCGATTGCTTGAGATAACGGTCGGCTGCACCTACATGCCAGCGATTGTTGTCAATCTGGTCATGACCTTCTAATGTCTGATAGTGGCGTGCCACCCTTGACGGCTGACGATCTGGCCGGAGTTCCGGATCATTTCAATTTCCGCCTGCGACTTGATGTTCCGTGTTTCCCAGATACACGGGGAGCCATCCACGAGTTGAATGGAACCCAGATTCCTCTGGACCTGAAGGAAGTCGTTCACAGGCATCCGCAGGACGGATTCACGACCGAGTTAAAAGCCGATACGGCCAAAACGTCGCGGCAGTTCGCTCAACGTCGAAGACAGGAGCGAAACCCCTTCGTCTTGAGGACGCGGTGCGGGCCAGGTCCGAATGCTGCCGACCGCGTACGTTGCTACAACGGGCTCGCCAATTTCGGGAACGACCGCAATCGTCTCGCCTCTCGCGGGAATGACAAGGAACCAGGGGCGTGCCGGGCTCTCCCAGAACTGCGTGTCGTAGCCTGTGAAGTAGCGATAGTTTGGCGGCGCGGTAATAACCAGACCGTCCAGCTAGTCGACGCGTACATCCGCTGGTATAACGAGAAGCGGATTAAAGTCTCCCCCGGTTCACTCAGCCCGCTTGAATACCGGGAAAGTCCCGGGCTTGCAGCATAAACCAGTCCAAGAATTTCGCCGCATCCCCAATTGCTCAGTGCCTCACTTTCGATCAGAAAATGTCGGTCATCCCCATTGCAGGGTCGGTGACCGAGTGACGGCCAGTTTCAATACGCCCGGCGATGCGGCGCAAGAAGCTGCGATCCGTGCTGCTGGTGATCTCGAAGTCATACCAAAAGCCTGTCTTGGCGAGGTTCCAGAAGAGCGCGACCGGGAGCTGGCCGTTGGCACCGATTGTCCACGTGTGGCCTGGGTCGAAACGTTCTTCCCGACCGAACGGCGCTGGAGTCGGCCATGCGCCAAAGCCCGCGACTGGGAAGCCACCGAAGCCCAGCAGATCCCGGCCAAAGCCAGGAGTCGGCAAACCAGGAATCACCTCCAGCGCACCGTAGACCTTGTTGGACTTGACGGTGAACTGTGCGGGCCCGGCGCCGTCATTGCGCAGTTGCAGGTGAAGGCTGCCGGTCAGCGTGCCGTAACCCACGCGAATCTCCAGATTGGCAGCCCGGCGGCCTTTCAGCGCGGTGAGGTCGCCCTTGAATGCGCGATGGTAGCCGTTCGGGCCGAGTACCCAGAGATCGTATTTGCCGAGGTCCGTTGAGGTCGGTGTCCATACGTCGTCCAGCGTCTTGCCCGGCTCGACCGCGTAACGCTTCGGCAGGCGGTCCAGATGCAATTTGTCATAGACATGGAACACTGCACCCTGGCGCCCCGTATTGGCGAACAGCAGCTTGACGGTGCCGGCGTTTGCGTCCACGTGCGCGCTGGAATGCAGCTCGTAGGGCAGCGCCCGCGATGGACGGAAGCCGTTTGCCTGTACAGGCAGGCCGCGGTTGGCGTCCGGCACGATCTGGCCCAGCGCCTGCTGCGTGGCGCGCAGCGCATCGGCGTCGGCCTTGCTCTTTTCGCCGGCGATAGTCGGAAGCGGCTCGTTGTTGGGTGTCGCGAAGTTGAGGGCCGAGGTCAGGTCGCCGTTGATCAGCCGACGATACGGCGAGATGTTGGTTTCCGTGATGCCGAAGCGGGCTTCGAGAAAGCGCAGCACCGAAGTGTGATCGAAGGTCTGCGAGTTGACCCAGCCGCCACGGCTCCATGGCGATATCACCCACAGCGGCACGCGAGGACCTGGGCCGTATGGCTTGCCGTCTGGCCCGGGCGGCTGACTGCCGGGCGCAGCGCCGGTGTCGGCGCGGGTGACATACGGATGGGTGAAGTACTCGGCGCTCAGGTCGGCAGTGTTCAGCGTGGTCTTGCCTGCATAGGTGCCATCTCCATTCGGTGACGGGACAGCGGCCGGGGGCACGTGATCGAAAAAGCCGTCGTTCTCGTCGAAGTTGACGAGCAGCAACGTCTTGCTCCAAACATCTGGCACGGCCGTCAGCGCATCCAGGAATTGCTGCACGAACCACGCGCCCTGTACCGGGCTCGAGGGCCCGGGATGCTCCGAGTAGACGTCGGTTGGAACAACCCACGAGACTTCCGGCAGACGGCCATTTCTCACATCATCGGCGAAAGCTTCGACGAAGGTGCCGTTGGTGTTCGGGTCGGCGTCGGTGGTTGGCAGCGTGTTCGCGTAACCCTTGATCAGCGGCTGGGCCACGGCATCGGCCGGGTTGAAGGCCGGCTCGGCAGCCTGGCTCAACGACGCATTGACCTGGCGCGCTGACGGCAGCGCCTCGTTGGCCCGGCGATACTGCCTGAAACCGAGCAGCGGATTGCAGCCGTAGGTGTTCTTGATGTTCTGATACACCTTCCAGGTTACGCCGGCCTCTTCCAGGCGCTCGGCGGTAGTCTTCCAGTCGAAGTAGGCGGACGCGGACGTAGTGACGTCGAAATCGCCGCTGAAGTTGTTGACGAAGGTCTTGCCATATGCCGGACCATTCGTGCCAGTGGCGTGGATGATGCGATTCGGGTGCGTGCCGCCCAAAAACGCGCAGTGGTAATCGTCACAGACGGTGAACGCTTCAGCCAGTGCCCGCTGAAACGGGATTTCAGCCTTGTCGAAATATCCCATCGTCTGGTTTTGCTTGGACACGGGCCATGCGGCCATGCGGCCGCCGTCCCACGCGTTTTGCGTGTCGACCCAGCTATGCGGCGTGCCGGTCACACGTTGCGCGTTGCCCCTGGTCTCATCCAGATGGTATGGCAGGTCCACATTGCCGTTGGCATCGATTTGCTGCCACACGTTACGGCCGTTCGGCAGCGGGATGGTGAAGCGATCGCCGTAGCCGCGCACACCCTTATAGGTGCCGAAGTAGTGATCGAACGCGCGGTTTTCCATCATCAGGATAACGACGTGCTTGACGTCCTTGATCGTGCCAGTCTCGTGATGCGCGGGGATCGCGAGCGCGCGACGAATGCTGGGTGGAAATACGCTGAGCGCCGCAGCCGAAAGTCCGGCAGTGGCAGTACTTTGGAGAAATTTGCGGCGGGAGTTCACAGTGCGGGTGCTCCTTTTTTTCTAGCTGATCGTAGAAACCTTCGGTAGCGTTCACCGCAGCCGATCCGCCCCGCGAACTGGCACGGCTTGTCACGATCGATCTGCTTGCACCGGTCGCGCGCCATGCTCGAAGTCGCCAGATGGAAAAGCCGCTTGCCGAGACCCCACTCGTAGAAGCCCAAGGATGTCTTGTTGCACGTCTGTAACCTGTAGTGCGGTGATTGTCAGGTTCAGACGAATGTGGAATATAAGCAGCGAGAATGACGGTATGGTGTCGGTGCCGAAATAGTTTTTCTAGTCGAAGACAGTCGGGCGCAAAAGTCGGCATCCTTGCTTAAGGCCCAATTGTTTGCTCGCTTGTTTCGATGTCCGGCGTGCTGCCGACGAATTTTGATGACGCCTGTTAGTATTTACGCGTCACCGGAGGGAATGCCAAAGTAAAGAATGACGCTTCGTCCGGCATCCTTCGTTTGTCTCGCCAAAGGCAGAAGTAACCTGCATGTTTGCCAGATTCGTTCTGCACTTTCAACAGGAGTTGTACGATGGAATATGTGAAACTTGGCCGCACAGGTCTCGATGTATCACGTATATGCCTTGGATGTATGAGCTACGGCGTGCCGGAACGTGGCCCGCACCCATGGTCGCTGGACAACGACGCCGCACGCCCCTTTATCAAACAGGCGCTTGATCTCGGTATCAATTTCTTCGATACGGCCAACGTCTATTCAGACGGTACTAGCGAAGAGATCGTTGGACGCGCGCTAAAGGAATTTGCGAGCCGGGACGAGATCGTCCTCGCCACTAAAGTACACAGCCGGATGCGTCCGGGGCCGAACGGGGCGGGGTTATCGCGCAAGGCCATCATGGCGGAAGTTGACGCGAGCCTGAGGCGCCTCGGCACCGACTACGTCGACCTGTATCAGATCCACCGCTGGGATGATACGACGCCAATCGAAGAAACAATGGAAGCATTGCACGATGTCGTCAAAGCTGGCAAAGCACGTTATATCGGCGCATCGACAATGTATGCGTGGCAATTTGCCAAAGCACTGCATGTCTCCGAACGACATGGCTGGACGCGCTTTGTGACGATGCAGAACTATGTGAACCTGCTGTATCGCGAAGAAGAACGCGAGATGTTGCCGCTGTGCGAAAGCGAGGGCATCGGGGTGATACCGTGGAGCCCGCTCGCGCGGGGGCGGTTGACTCGTGATTGGGACAGCAGCAGCGCGCGCTCGGAGACTGACGAGTTCGGCCGCACACTGTACGCGACTACCGAAGAGGCAGACCGTCAGGTCGTCGAACGGGTGAGCGAGATTGCGACGAAGCGGGGCGTGCCTCGGGCCCAGGTTGCGCTTGCGTGGGTTCTGCAGAAAAGGCCGGTGACGGCGCCAATCGTCGGCGCGACCAAGCTGCATCACCTGAACGATGCGGTCGATGCCCTCTCGCTCAAGCTAACAATGGACGAGATCCACTTGCTCGAAGAACGATACGTTCCTCATGCGGTAATGGGCTTCAAATAAGGAGACCACATCGGCCGATCGGACTGACATTAAGGGGAATAGTTTGCAAACGACACCACGAACTGGGTGCCCGATGGCGCCGGCCTGACGGAGAGCCGCCAGTCGTGTGCGATGGCTATCTCCCTGCAAATAGCGAGACCCAGGCCGGCACCATCGTGAAGCGAATCAGGAGCGCGCCAGAACCGGTCGAAAAGGCGCGGCAAATGATCCGGGTTGATGCCGGGACCTTCGTCCGAGACGCGGATCGAGTCGCCGTCCACTGAAACGACCACCATCCCGTGCGACGGCGTAGCGTTGATCGCGTTTTCTACGATGTTCTTGAGCAGGATGAAAAGCGCGCTGCGATCCGCATTCATCGCGGGCTGCGCGCTTCGCGTGTCCACATGCAGCGTCACGCGCTTTTGATCGGCCTTGCGTGCGAGATAACCCACGACGTCTTGCGCTACATCGACGCGATCAACCTCGCCGAAGTTGAAGTTCTGCGATTCGCTTACTTCGGCGAGATGCAACAACTGCCGAACCTGGCGCGCCATCAAATCGATTTCGCGATACAACAGGTTCTTGTTCCGGATCTCCGGTTGCATTTCTATCTGCCCTCGTATCAAGGTCAGCGGTGTCTGCAATTCATGCGCGGCGGATGCAAGAAACTGCTGCTGTACCGCGAAGCCGTTTTCGAGGCGAGACAGCGCGTCGTTGAAAGCGGTGAGAAGCGGTTTGAGTTCGCTGGGCACGCTTTTCACGGATAAACGCGTTCGGAGATTGCGTGGCGTGATCAACGCAGCGGCGCTCGATGCATCCCTGAGCGGCTTGAGCACGCGGCGCACGGTGAAGGTCAGCGTCAGGCTGAAAACAATGGTCGCGGTCAACAATGTGATAGCCACGATCTTCGGCAACGGTTCGATCTTCTCGCCGAGTACGGCGCGGTTGAATGCAACGCTCGTCGCGCTTTGCACATACAGCCAGTGCTGCTGGTGAGGGACCTTAAGCGTGATCATCTCGAACGGTTTGTTGCCGATCGTCACGGCGTGGCGCACGCCAATCTGTTTGGTAAAACCGGTTGTGTCCCAACCAGGACCGTTTGTGACGCCCTTCGACGCCAGCAAAATTTTCCCGGACTCATCGAGTACGCGATACAGAAGTTCGGTCGGTACGGCTTCGAACATCCATTCGGTCTTCTCATTGAACTTGACCGATACCGGCTGGCCGCTTGCGTCGAATTCCATCGACGTCGCCACACGTTGCGCAATGCGAATGTCATCAGCGTGACGGAAGTGCTCGGGCGGCATGTGAGTCAGCCCATAAAATGCCAAGCCGGCGATGAGCGTCAGGCTGACCGCCAGCGCCGCGACGCTCGTGATCCACAAGCGTGCCGACAGACTTCGGATCCAGTAATTGAGCATGATGCTACTTCCCGTATTTGCTAGTGAGGGCCGCTGGACGCACGCCATTACTTCGATTACTCCGATGCCAGCAATCCGAACCCCGCTCCCCGCACATTGGCAAGCCGCGTCGTCGAGCCGATTGTCAGCATTTTCTTGCGCAAGCGATGAATGGTCACCTCGAGCGCATTTGGCGTCACCGCTTCGGCTAGTCCCCAGGCCGCGTGTTCCAGCGCTGAATGCCGG
The DNA here is from genome assembly GCF_001544455.2 of Caballeronia sordidicola. Classification (GTDB taxonomy): domain Bacteria; phylum Pseudomonadota; class Gammaproteobacteria; order Burkholderiales; family Burkholderiaceae; genus Caballeronia; species Caballeronia sordidicola. The sequence continues at coordinate 81,701 of NZ_FCOC02000001.1, read as the reverse complement.
ACGGTCTGCCCTTCGGCTTTCAACAACAAGGACATGACCTGCGATTCCGCCAGTGCGAGCACGACCAGCTGATCGCCGCAATGCATCGCGCGTTGTTGCGGATCGAGTGAGATATCGGCGAAGCACTGCACGAGTTTCGTCAGAACTGCGGGTCTTCGCATCAGCGTACGCACGCGGGCAACCAGCTCGCTCATGGCGAAGGGTTTGGTGACGTAATCGTCCGCGCCCGTTTCAAGCCCGTCGATCCGGTCGTGCAGCGCGTCGCGCGCCGTCAGCATCAGGCACGGTGTCATGTTTCCGGTTGCCCGCAAGCTGCGCAGGAACTCGAGCCCGTCTCCATCGGGCAATCCGCGATCAACGATCATCACCACATACTCCGCGTGGCTCAGGCCGTACGACGCTTCGGAAAGCCTGCAGAAGATATCGGTCTCCACGCCCGCCCCGGACAATGCTTGCCTGACCATCTCCGCCAGACGCGCGTGGTCTTCGATCAGTGCGACTCGCGACATGCTGCGCTGCTCATTTGAATTGATAGAGATAACCCAGCCTGACTTCAGGAACGAATTTCTTCCCGATGATCGGGCTGTCTGTAATCCCGCTGCCCAGGTGCGACACGCCCAGATCGAGCGTAGCGAGTTGATGACGCGTGACCTGATAGTCGAATTTCGTGCCTATGGAGACATTGTAAGCGGCGCGGCCGGTGTACTGATCCCGGCCTGCCCGTACTTCGTTGGGCCTTACGCCGTAATAATAGTCGACGTATTTATGGCTCAGCCAGTCGACGCCCACATGCGGCTCGATCGAAACATTCTTGAACTGGAAGGCCTTGCCGAATTCCACGCTCGCTTTTTGCCCTTTGTTTCCGCCGGTAAGGAATTCGCCCGAGAGCGTGCCATACGCGGTGTGCCACGACAGCGCCGGACCATACCAGAACGCGCCATTACGGGTTTGCATGCCGTTGAGGGCCGAGGCGTCGGAGCCCTTGTAGCCGTCGCCGAGAGCATACCGGCCGCGCAGCGAGAACAGCACGTTACTCCACTTGCCGACCTTGAAGTCGATGGTGGTGCCGGCGGCGTGCACCCATTTATCGTCAAAGTAAAACAGCGGGAGAGGGGAAAACCTCGGGCCATAGCTTGTGTAAGGCGACTGTTGGTAGCCTACGCCCGCGCCGAGCCCCCAGTGCGTAACGTTGGTCGCGTTGCTCAACACCGTAAATCCCGTGTCGTCCGAGTCGGACAGATCGGTAACGATACCTTCTGCCCGTGCGGCAGCGGAATATACCAACACTGATGCAATGACCAGCAAAAAGCGGTGACCACGGCAAAGTAGCTTTCTCACAGTGGTTCCTTGATAGGGAAGGGTCCGAACGGACCCGACTCTAAGACCCACTGACTTACTGGTCACTTACTGTAGTGGTCTAATTTCCGCAGAGAGGTCGATAGGCGGACGATCCTGAGTCGACGAGGAAAAACAGCAGATGACAGGACGGCGTTTTTCTTTTTCCGAGTCGAATAGTAGTCCGGGATTCATCGCTCCTTACACCACGCAGGTCACGCTTTCGCGCGCGCAGTTGTCGACCGCGCAGATCGTGGCGCAGCTACTTTTTACGCCGTTGACCCATGAGCTTCACGATGTCGGTCGTCGGCGCACTGGTCAAGAGGCGAGGGATGTCTTCGAGGTGGACCCAACGGCATTTGGATATCTCGTTACTCGGGCGAGCCTTGGCGCGATTCGAGATTTCGCAGGAGAACACGTGATGGTGCTTTTGCTTTCCACGAAAGTCGAAGAGATATCTGGCCGACTTCCCGGAAAGCCGCGTCTCTTCCTTGAGTTCCCTAAGTGCGGCGTCCGGGAGATGTTCTCCTCGCTTAAGGATCCCGCCCGGCAAAGCCCACTTCGACTGACTACGTGCGACCAGGAGAATTCGCTTACCTCGGCGACAGATAACGGTGGCGCGTGTCTTCAAACTGAACTCCCACTTATCTCTTCCAGGTGTCTTCGGTGCGTCGGCATGTCGCGCGACGCTTGATATAAGCGAACATGCTAATACAAAACCGTAGATTCCCGGCAAGGTCTCGATATGGGAGCGGTCCATAAGCGACAATTTGGAAGTCGTTCATCAAATCGCCACAGAGATTGTGAAGTGGAAAATATCGCTGTGGGTAATGTCGCGGGTGAAAGTTTTCTTGTCCGACTCGACGCTTGAATGGTGGACATGGATGCTGACTGGCCGTTGCCGCAGCCAATCAATCTCTTTCAGGAAGATCGGCGGCCAGTTGTTTCATCGCTATCAAGAAAGAACGGGTTCAATCGCAAGCACCTTTTCATCACTGGCGACTCCCATTGTCGCCGAGGCTGTGCGGCGGGCGGGAGATCTGGCCACGAATCGCGATGCTGAAAAATTCAGCCAGCTTTGCGTCGTATTACTGCAACCCCGCGCGGCGGTATCAGTGAGTTACTCGGGACAGGTTCGCGCGGGCCTAGTGGCTCCTCTAACGCGCTTGCACTTTCGGTCCGCCGGGCGTGGCCGAATAGCCGTCGTTCAACGTCTGCAAAAACGCGATGACATCCCGAATCTCCGCCTCGTTCAGTGCAGGCTTGTCGCCCGGCTTACGGTTCAGCGGAGCATCAGCCACGTCGATATTCTCGCGATAGCGGATCGGGAGATCGTCGAATTTGTCGATCTTGCCGTGGGCGAGCTTTGGATACCACTTGCGCGGATTGGTGTCGCGCTCGACGTAAAAGCGCATCGCCTGTTCCAGGCTGTGAAACCGGCCGTTGTGGAAGAATACCGAGCGGGTCGCGGCGTTGCGCAGCGTCGGTGATTTGAACATACCGCAGAAGTCGGTTTCTTTCGCCAGATCATGGCGATAGGGACCGCACAACCCGAGGTCGAAATATTTCGGATCGCGATTAGCCGGAATGGCGGGATTGCGCGGCACGCCGAGCGCAGCGAACGAAAAGTCGGCGAACTGTGCCGGACGGCCGCCGGGGCCCGGCATGTCCAGATGGCATTTCGCGCAATTACCCTTGTCGGGGTTGTTAAACAGCGCATAGCCGCGCAGTTCCTGCGCCGTAAAATCCGCATTGCCCGACATCGCAGCGTCGAATTTGCTCGTATAGGGATGGAAACTCACGTCTTCGATCTGAAACGCTTCGAGTGCTTCGCCGATGTGCGCGAATGCCTGATCGGTTTGAGAGAAAATCTGCGCGCCGAAGACTTTTTTGAAGGTATCGGCATAAGCGCTGTGTTCCACCTTCGCCACGACCGCAGCCGCGCCGGCATTGGCCATTTCGTTGGAGTTGAGCAGCGGAAGCGCCGCCTGTTCATGCAGCGAGGCTGCGGAGCCGTCCTGCATGAAGCCGCCCGTCGGCCCTTCGTCTTCGGTATCTTCCGAGGCCGGCGTATAGAAGTGGCGGCTAAACAGCGGCGTGAAGTTCAGGTATCGCAGCGACGGCACCGCGCGCGTTCCCGGCTGGCGCATGTCGGGACCGCCTAGCTGCACGGCAAGTCCGTTAGGCGGACCATATGCATGCTCCGGGCTATGGCAGCTCGCGCACGACATTTTTCCCGATGCGGACAGCGACGCATCGAAAAATATCTGCTTGCCGAGTTTGGCACTCGGGCTCAGTTCAGTCGCGCTCACTGGATATCGAACCCACCTCTGAACCGATACCTTGGAGACGGCCGGCATAGCGGCAGTTGATGCCGCTGCAGGCACGCCCGCACCATTACCTGTTCCGGGGTCGCCTGCAGCCGGTGGTTGAGCCATCGCCGCCAGGCCTACGCTCAATGCAAATGCGGCTATCGTCACAATGGACAGTCGAGTCGCAGGTTTGTGGCAATGTCGAATCTTCAGCACGCTTGCGCAACCTAAAAGAAGATGGCGAAGCGAACGGCTTCGCCATTCACTCGACGTGCAGACGCTTAGAACTTGAACATCGCCGTCAGATCGCCGATCGACGTCGTGTTGACCGGCAGATACGGACTCTGCGTCGACGTCACCGGGTTGGGCAGGCGGTCGCGGCTACGTGCCGACAGCGGCTGCATGCGCCAGTTATGCTCGATGAACTTGAGCACCGACGCGTGATCGTAGTACGTGTGATCGACCATCCCGGCGCGGGCATACGGCGAAACCACCAGCATCGGAATCCGTGGACCGTCGCCGAAGAAATCGAGGTTCTGGATAGCGCCGCTGTCGAAGTGGCCGCCGCCTTCGTCGGTGGTAATCACGATTGCGGTATGGGCCCACAGCGTCGGATTGGCTTGCACGCTAGCCACCAGCTTCTTCAGGAACGCTTCGTAGGTGGCGGGCGCGGAATAGCCGGGGTGACCGCTGTCCAGATTCTTCGGCACCACGAACGACACTGCAGGCAATGTGTTGCTCGCGATGGCGTTGTTGAACGTCGTCAGATCGCTCAGGTTGGCCTTCAGCGACGCCTTGCCCATCACATTGCTGGATCCTACGAGCGGATCGCCGATCACGTTGTACTGTGCGGCTTGCGCGGCAGCGGCGGCGGCCGCCGCGGGCAAATGGTCCGCCACTTCCAGAAGCTGGGTTTCGGCGGTCACGTCCGCCGTGTCGCGCCCACCTGTGTACCAGCTCCACGACACGCCTTTCGCCGCCAGCGCCTCGGCGATAGTAGGCACGGTCTGCGGCGGATAGTTGAAGTTGTTCGGGCCGATCGGCTGGACATTGCCGTTTACGTCGAAGCCAGGGTTGTAGTTGTTCACGAGATAGTACTTGCCCGCATCGCAGTTACTCGCGACGTGTTTTGCCGCGAGAAAGCTCAGTATTGGGCTGACACCCGGTTGAGCCGCGTCTGAACAGTTGACGTAGGAGCCGCCCTCGTAGCCGTCCTGCGTATAGAAGTTCGCCGTCTGCGACATCGGATTCGGATTTTCGATCTGGTTCGCCGGCGGGGTCGCGACGGCGCCGGCGGTATTGAAGAACGGCTCGTCGCCGGTCGCAATCGAAAAGAAGTTGGCGCCCGTGCCGCCCATGACCGACTGATGGTAGTTATCGCTGAGCGCGTAGGTCTGCGCGAGCGACTGGAAATACGGCGCATCGCCCGTCGACATATTCATGAAGCCCATCAGCTCGCCGCCCTGCGACGGATTCTGGGGCGTAATTCCGCTTGTATCGCCGCCCTGGCCGGTAGTGGTCGCGACCCATGTGAACATGTCGTGCTTGCTGTTGTCCCCGCCGGTTTGCTGCCACATCTGAAAGAATCGGTGGACCGGGTCGCCTGTCATCGAAAACAGCGTGAGCAACGGCTCGACGGAGGTGATCTCCTGCGCATACGGCACATATTTGGAGATCTGAAATGGCCCGTTCGGCAGGTTGGCCGGGAAGCGCGTATCGGGCGTGCCGCCACCTGTCGTGAAGGTCTGCAGGTTTTCGATGCCGATCTGTTCCGGCTGCGGCAGCGTCGGGAAAGCCGTCGTGCGGGTCGGATTGAGTGTGAAGGCGGTTTGCGTCGCGCCCTGGGTCTGCGCGGCCTGCGAAAAGTTCGGGCCGGGCGAGCCGTCGGCGTTGATCATGCCTTGCGACAGCAGGTTCTTGACCGTCTGGCCGGCCGGGGCCACATAGCCGCCAAACAGGCCGTCGAAAGTCTGATTCTCGCCGACGACCACGATCAGGTGCTGGATCGGGGTGGTCGTCGGGCCGTTGCTCAACGCAAGCGCCGAATTCGCGGCGGCAGCCGGCATCGCGCCGGATACCGCGCCCGCGGCTGGAATCGAAATCTGTGCGCGGCTTGCGTCGGTGCCGGCCGCGACCGCGCCGGTATGCACCGTGAAGTGCGCGATATCGAACAGGTTGTCGAGAGGATTGGTGGAATTCGCCAGATAGGGCGTACCGATCGGATCGGCGACGGCAGCGGCCGGCACGTTTAACGCGGTGAACAGCGGCTGCAGTGCGCCCGCGACATCCGCGTCGGCCTGGGCGATGCTGTTCGATGAAATCTTCGCCGCCTTGATTTGGTCGCTGGTAGGCGCGCCGTTCGGCACGATGCCCAGCACGCGTTGCGTCAGCAGCGACGTAAGCGGATTCAGATTGGCGACCAGCGACACCGGCGTACTCGATGACGAAGCCGCGGGATTAATCACCGCCGACAGTGTGGCGGGCGTGCCGTCCACGTCGTTGAAGGGCGCCGTCAGAATGAATGGTGGCTTGCCGGCCATTGAAACGGTGAACTTGCCGGTCGCGTCGGTGACGCTCGATTGCGTGCTGTTCCCGGCGCTGTCGGTGACCGTGACGCTCACGCCGACCACTGGCTCGCCGGAGGCTGCGACGCCCGTGGCGTTGATACTGGCGGTTTGCGGACTGTCTTTGTCGGACCCACCGCAAGCAGCGAGCGAAAGCATGACTCCCAGGCAGGCTATTGTCGAGGCGCGCATTTTCATGATTGTTATGGCTTGGTCGTGTGGGTTATCTTTCGCTGTATTCGCTTGCCATCCTGAAAGACCGCTCGTCCAGGCGAGCACCGTTGGCGCCGAGATAATCCCAACCTCACATGACAGTGTTGTGATCTGTTTTCTTTTTCATTGGCTTCGCCGCAAAAAGCCGCGGCTCACGCGTGGCCCTTAGATCATGCTCGGTGCGAGCGACCGCAAAGACCGATTTTGAGGCGCCCGGCGCGTTTTAATGGAAGGTCAACATAAGCCGGATGCTTTCGGAAAAGCCTGCGACGGCGAGAGACGCACAATGCTGTGTCGTGCGGTGGAATCCGGAATGGATCAGCCGATCAGCTCCGATTAGGGCGAAGGAAGACATCCGTGCGATGGCGGGGCTGTCGCGGGCATGAATACTCCCGTCCGGTCCTACAAAAGCCATTAAATGCTGGCAAGAGGCAGGTGTCTTGCGAAAAGGCTCGTCCGGTTCATGTCGCTGCTACGGTTTTGATCGAACACAAGTGATTGTCATCGAGGCCCCGCCACGCCGCAGCTCGTCCGTTCATCCGCCGCGATATCCAGCATGGCCTTGGCTCCTCCCACCTGGAATTCTCCCGGCAATGTCACCCCGTTCTTGAGGGCTGTAACCTCGGCGAGTATCGACACCGCGATTTCAGGCGGCGTACGGCTGCCAATATAAATACCCACGGGGCCGCGCAACCGGCTGAGTTCGTCCTTGCCGAGATCGAAATACGTCTCCAGCCGTTCGCGTCGTGCGGCATTGTTCCGGCGCGAGCCCAGCGCCCCGACATAGAACGCGGGCGTTTTGATCGCCTCCATCAACGCAAGGTCGTCGAGCTTCGGGTCGTGCGTCAGTGCAATGACCGCGCAGCGCTCGTCGAGCTTCATGTCGAGCACGGTGTCGTCCGGCATCGTACGCACGAGCGTCGTGCCGGGAACGTGCCAGGAATCGGTGTACTCCTCCCGCGGATCGCAGACGGTCACCTGATAGTCGAGCCCGAGCGCGATCTGGCAAAGATAGTTCGAAAGCTGTCCGGCGCCGATCACAAGCATCCGGTAACGCGGACCGTGAATGGTCACGAGCCGATGGCCGTCGAACGCGACGCCGTCAGTCGAGTGCGCCGGCGCGAAGCTCGCCACGCCGCTCTTCATGTCGAGCGAGCGCGCGACGAGTTCACCGGCAGCAACCCGGCGACACAACGCATCGATACCGCTCGCGCGGGTCAGTGGTTCGAGCACCAGTTCGATCGTGCCGCCGCACGGCAATCCGAAGCGGTGCGCCTCGTCGGCGGAGATGCCGTACGTCACGGCTTCCGGAAGCGTCTGCTCGATGCCGAGCCGGCGCACGCGGTCAATCAGGTCGTCCTCGATGCAGCCACCGGATACCGAGCCGGCCACCGAGCCGTCTTCGCAGATGGCAAGCATCGCGCCTTCCGGTCGCGGCGACGAGCCCCACGTCTTGACTATCGTGACGAGCAGTACCCGGCGTCCGCTTTCGATCCAGCGAACGCTCGCCTTCAGCACGTCGAGATTGACACTATCCATGAACATACCGAATGGTTACATGACCACGACCTGGTTGACCTTGGTGCCGGAAGAAAAGCGTCAATGCCGCGACAGTGCCGAGCGCAAGGCCATCTCCCGCGCGGCTTCCGGCGTAATGGTCCGGTTGAGCATGAAGCAGGCCACACCGGCCGCCAGCAACGGCAACGCACCGAGAAGAAAGATCGTTCCAATCGGTGTTCCGATGGCGATCAGGACACCGGCGAGCAACGGGCCGACAATAGCGCCGATGCGCGCCACCGCGAAGGACGCGCCGGTCGCGGTCGAGCGGATGAAGGTCGGGTAGATCATGCTCGAAATGGCATTGAGGCCAATGTTCCCGCCCAGGACCAGCAGGCCCGAGACCAGCGCGAGCGCCATGGTGAGACTGGCGCCCGTGCCGACGGCCAGCCCGAGAGCCGCCACTGGAATGGCGCCGAGGATCATCGTCAGCGTCATGACCCGTACCCCCTTCTTGTCGATCAACCAGCCGAAGAACCAACTGAAACCGGCACCAAGCTGGAACAGCGCCTGGCTGCGGGCCGCGTTGGCGAAGCCGATTTCGTCGGTCAGGAGCGTCGTCATCCATTGCGAGAGGAAGAAGTGCGTGACGAAGGAAAGGCCAAGCCCGAGCCACAGGAAGGCGGTCATGGCCGAGCGGCCCTCGGTGAAAAGATGCCTTACCGGCACACCCGTGCGGACCTGCTCCTGGATCGTGAAGCGCGTGTCGTCCGCGAATTGCGCGCTGGGTTTCAGCTTGCGCGCATAGGCCAGGATGCGGTCGCTGGCGGGATTGCGCAGGATCAGGTAGCGGATGGATTCAGGCAGCCCGACGAACAAAATGACGACCGCCACCACGGCGCCAGCGCCACCGAGATAAAAGACCGAGCGCCAGCCATACGCCGGGATGATCTCCGCCGCGAGAAGGCCGCCGCCGGACGAGCCGGCGGTGTAGCCGAGATAGAGCAGGGTGATGATCAGCCCGCGCTTGCCCGAGCGGGCATAGTCGGTGATCAGCGAGACCGCCATCGGCATGCCGCCGCCGATGCCGAGCGCGGCGCAAAAGCGCAGGATCGACAGTTCGACCAGGTTATGGGCGAAGGGCACGGCGAACGTGAAGCTGCCGAACAGCGCGGTGGCCAGCAGGATGGCGCGACGCCGGCCAATGCGATCGGCCAGCATGGCGAAGAGGATCGAGCCCGCCATCCAGCCAACGATACTGATGTTGAACACGGGCGTCATCAAGGCCCGGTTGATGCCCCATTCCTTGATGATGCCGGGGGCGGCGTAATTCAAAGCCTGATTGTCGAAGCCGTCCGCCAGCATGACGAGCGCGCACAGAACGAAGAGGGTGACGGTGAACCAGCTCCGCTCCTGCGTTTCGACGACTTGGGCGATATCGACGGTATTGTTTTGAGTCATGGTGTCTCCGGATGCCTTGGCTCCTGGGGTTGTTCACATTCGGCTGGCGCGTTGGCGCTCACTCGCTGTGGCCGCCTGAAGCATCGCGTACGGGCGTTTCTGGCTTTACGCCGCCGCGCCGGTTGGCCCAGGTCCTCTCGCCCGTCTCGCGCCAGCCGCCCGAGGTCGCCGCGTCGGCATACTCGTCCCAGCGCTTGTCCCAGTCGCCCAGGTGATAGCCATGCCACGGCGGCTGTGGCGCGAGTTGCGGGAGGTTCAGTTCTTCCCAGATCTTGCGTGCCGCAGTCATGTATTGCTCCTTCGGCAGGGCCAGCGGCGGCATGTCGTGCTTCAGCGTGGCATCGATCAGCAAGGTGCTTTCGAGCGGCGCGCGGCCTGACTTGGGACCATGCCCGCTCGTCCGATACGGCGTCACATGCACGTCGTGCGTGAAGTCGGAGCGATAGGCGAGCGACCAGAACACGGCGTCGGCATTTTCCGGGTTGATATCTTCCGAGACGGCGATCACCAGCTTGCCGCACTGTGCCTGCAGCGTTGCCGCTCCCTGCATGCCGCGCCATACCTCGGCCTGCGGCGTGCCGCGCGCAAACTGCACGAAGATCACCTTGCGCAGGTTGGTCAGCGGCTCATGCATCACCACGCGCTTGACGCCGCGCACGCCCATCACCTTCTGCAGGTGGTCGAGAAACAGCGGCTCATAAGCCACCTTCTTCAACACGGAGCTTTCGCTGGGCGTCACCTGGCTAATGATCGAGACGAAGACGGGCTTCTTCTTCATCGTGATCGCGGTGACGTGCATGGACATGTTGTAGTCTTCGAGCGCGATATGGCCGTGGCTTTCGCCGAACGGGCCTTCGGGTTCCAGCGCGTCGGTGTCGATCAAGCCTTCGATCACGATTTCGGCATCGGCGGGAACGAGAAGATCAATGGTCTTGCAGCGCACCACCTCGACCGGCGCGCGCATCAGGCCGCCGGCAACGGCCATCTCGTCCTGATCGATCTGGAGTTTCTGCGGCCCGGTGAAGAGCACGGCCGGTGCGCAGCCCAGCACGATGGCACAAGGCATCTGCTGGCCTTTTGCCCGATATTTTTCCCAGTGGAGATAACCCCCGGCGCCTGACAGGCGACTCGCCATGCGCACGCCCAGCCGGTCCTCCGACTTCAGCGCGGCGCGGTAAGTCCCCATGTTCTGCACACCGCTCTCAGGATCTTTCGTTACGCACAGCGTGGCGGTGAGATAGGGCGCCGCGTCGAAACCGGGCGTGGAAACCGGCACCGGCAGGCGCGACAAACCCTTGTGCTTCAACTCGTCGCCGCTGATCACCACTTCCTGACACGGCGCTTTTTCCACCATCACTGGCGGGACGGGTTCGGCGATCGCCTCCATCCAGACCTTGCCGATCTGGTCGACCGGCAAGCCGAGGCCAGTGGCATAGATCTCCGGCGAGGCCGCGAGGCCGCCGATCAGCACCGGGATGTCATAAGTGTTGCCTTCGCCGTCGACCACGTTGGTGAACAGGAAAGCGCGGCGCTGATCTTCATGCAGTCCGCCCTGGAACTGCCAGCGCGCGAGCGGATGCAGTTCCGTGTCCTTGTTGATCGGCCGGTCGATGCGGATCAGCAGGCCCCGGGCCTCCAGCCGCGCGATATGTTCCTGCAAATCGCGGGGAGCGCCATCGGCAGTTTCCGGCCGCGGAAGATCGTGAAGCGTTGATGACATTCTGTCTCCTTAACGTGAGACCCAGCGGATGGGTAGCAAAGTATTATTGTATGATTGCATAGCAGTATTACGAGTGTCAATGAGGCTTTATCGGCTGCATCCAAGGCGGCTTGGCGGCGTTTACGGCTATCAAGACGTCACTGTTTAGAGGCCGCCCATGCAGAGGTATTTGATCTCCAGGTATTCCTCGATGCCGTACTTCGAGCCTTCGCGACCGAGGCCGGATTGCTTCACGCCGCCGAACGGCGCGATTTCATTCGAGATCAGGCCGGTGTTGATGCCGACCATGCCGTATTCGAGCGCTTCCGACACGCGCCAGATCCGGCCGATGTCGCGGCTATAGAAGTAGGCGGCGAGTCCGGATTCGGTGGCGTTCGCGGCGGCGATTGCTTCGTGCTCGTCGTGGAAGCGGAAAAGCGGCGCGACGGGCCCGAAAGTTTCCTCAGTCGCGAAGCGCATCGACGCAGTGACGCCATCCACCACGGTCGGCTCGAAGAACAGCGTGCCCGCCGCATGACGCTTGCCGCCGGTGAGCACGCGTGCGCCGTGCGCCACCGCGTCGGCAATATGCGCTTCGACCTTCTCGACGGCCGCCTCGTTGATAAGCGGGCCTTGCGTGACGCCGCTCTCGAAACCGTTGCCGACCTTGATGCGGTTGACCGCTGCCGTGAATTTTTCGGCGAAAGCGTCGTACACGCCATCCTGCACGTAGAAGCGGTTCGTGCAGACGCAGGTTTGGCCGGCATTCCGGTACTTCGATTCGAGCGCGCCCTCGACCGCCGCATCGATGTCGGCATCGTCGAATACGATGAATGGCGCGTTGCCGCCAAGTTCCAGCGAGAGCTTCTTGACCGTCGGCGCGCACTGGCTCATCAGCATGCGGCCCACGGGCGTGGAGCCAGTGAAAGAAAGCTTGCGCACAATCGGGTTGCTGGTCATCTCCGCGCCGATCGAGCGTGGATCGCCGACAACGACGCTGAACACGCCAGCCGGCACGCCCGCGCGTGCGCCGAGTTCGGCCAGCGCAAGCGCCGACAGCGGCGTGGCTTCAGCGGGCTTCACGATCATCGCGCAACCGGCCGCAAGCGCGGGTGCGACCTTGCGCGTGATCATCGCGGCGGGAAAGTTCCACGGTGTGATCGCGGCGCAGACGCCGATCGGCTCTTTCGTCACGAGCATGCGCTTGCTGGCGGCGGGCGAAGCGAGCACGTCGCCATCGATCCGCTTGGCCTGCTCGGCGAACCATTCGATGAACGACGCCGCGTAACCGATCTCACCTTTCGCTTCGGCGAGAGGCTTGCCTTGCTCGGCCGACATGATCGCCGCGAGGTCGTCCGTGTTCGCGACCATCAGCGCGTGCCAGCGCTTGAGAACCGCCGCGCGCTGCGCCGCGCTCAGCGCGCGCCAGCCGCGCTGCGCGCGTTCGCCCGCCTCGATCGCGCGGCGTGTCTCGACGCCGGTCATGAGCGGCACGTCGGCGATTTTCTCGCCGGTAGCAGGATCGTTGACGGCGAACGTGCGTGCATCGTCGGCGCCACACCACGCGCCGTCGACATACGCGAGCGTGCGCAACAGGCTCGGGTCGGCGAGCCGGGAAAGCAGAGTGGATTCAGTCATGGTCATCGCAAAGGGCGGCCCGCCGGCGTGCGTCGCGGCGGGCCTGTTGAGGAGGGCGAGCGCGCACGGGCGCGCGCGTTACGGCTCTTGCTGGTGTTCTTTCCAGCGCTTGACCACGCCGGTTTCGATGTCGAACAGATCGAGCATGCGGCCAACTGTGTGATCGACAATGTCGGCGATCGTTTGCGGCTTCGAGTAGAACGCCGGGACGATCGGCGCGATGATCGCGCCCATGTCCGAGAGCTGCACGAGCGTGCGCAGATGTCCGCCGTGCAGTGGCGTTTCGCGCACGCCGAGCACGAGACGGCGGCGCTCCTTCAACACCACGTCGGCCGCGCGGCTGATCAGCGAGCTCGTGATGCCGGTGGCGATTTCGCTCATCGAGCGCACCGAACACGGCACGATCAGCATGCCCTTCGTCTTGAACGAACCCGACGATACAGCCGCGCCGATGTCACCCGGCGAATACCATCGCGATGCCCGCGCGCGCAGGTCGGCCGCGCGTATATCGGTTTCGTAGGTCATGGTCAGCTCGGCCGCCTTGCTGATCACGAGATGCGTCTCCACGCCCGCCCCGGCGAGCAGTTCGAGCGCGCGAATCCCGTAGATCACGCCGGACGCGCCGGTGATGCCAACGATGATCCGTTCCGGAGTACTGTTATTCGCCGTCACGGTCGCCCTCGATACCGCGCACCGGCGAATTCGGCTCGACCGCGCTGCGGCGGCGCGCCTGGTAGGACGCGTCGCGCTGCATCCATTCGCCGCGCGTCGCCTGCGCGGCGTTGCGGTCCCATTCCTCGGTCCAGTCGCCAAGCGAGTAGCCGTACCATGGCGACTCGGGCGTAAGCTTCGGCAGGCCAAGACGTTCCCACAACAGCTTCGCGTTCTCCATGTATTCCTTCTTCGGCAGCGCGAGCGGCGGCATGGGCGTTTTCATGGTCGCGTCAATCAGCATGGCCGAATCGAGGCCGGTTGCGTGGTCCGAGCGCGGACCGTGACCCGGCTCGCGGTACGGAATCATCTTCACGTCCTCGACCGGATTGCAGCGATAACCCATCGCCCAGAACACGGCGTCCGCGTTATCCGGATCGATGTCGTCGTCGATCGCGATCACGAACTTGCCGATTGCGGCTTGCAGCGACATCGTGCCGTACAACGCGCGCCAGACTTCGGTGCGCTTCGCGCCGCGCTCGAACTGCAGGAATACGAAGCGGCGCAAATTGGTCAGCGGCTCGTGCAACGACACCTTCTTGATACCGCGAATGCCGAGATGGTCGCGCAGGTGGCGCAGGAACATGGGCTCGTAGGCGAGACGCTTGATGACGCTCGACTCGGACGGCGTGACCTGCGAGATGATCGACGTCAGCACCGCGTCCTTGCGGCGCGTGATCGCCGTGACTTCGATGGAGAGGTTGTAGTCTTCGAGCGCCACGTAACCGTGGCTTTCGCCAAAGGGACCTTCCGGTTCCAGGTACTGCGGATCGACATAACCTTCGACCACGACTTCCGCCTCCGCCGGCACCAGCAGATCGACGGTGCGGCCCTTGACGACGCGGATCGGCGCACCGGCGAGGCCGCCCGCGACGCTCAGTTCATCGACGTTCGGGCGCAGCTTCTGCGGGCCTTGGAACGCGACGAGAGGTGGCGCGCCGAGCACGATGGCGACCGGCATCTTTTCGCCCTTGGCTGCGTACTTGCGCCAGTGGTCGAGACCGCCCGCGCGCAGGTTCACGAGCATCATCATGCCCAGACGCGTCGCCGATTTCAGGTGACCGCGATACGTGCCCATGTTCTGCACGCCGGTTTCCGGGTCGCGCGAGATCACGCCGGTCATCGTCATGTACGGCGCGGCGTCGAAGCCGGGCGTCGAGATGGGCAGCGGCAGCGATTCGAGACCGTTGCCCGGACCTTCGAGATCCTTACCTTCGATCACGATGTCATGCACGGGGCCGCTTTCAACCACGACCGGCGGCACGGGATGATCGATCGCGCGGTTCCAGGCGTCGCCAATATCGTCGAGCGATGCCACATTCATGCCGATCCGGTAGATCTCCGGATTCGCCGCAATGCCGCCCACGATGACCGGAATGTCGTACTTGCGGCCTTTGCTGTCGACAATGTTCGTGAAGAGGAACGCTCGGCGATCGGCTTCGGGAATGCCGCCGCGGAACTGCCAGCGCACGAGCGGATGCATTTCGGTGTCCTTGTTCACCGGCTCGTCGATCCGGTACAGCAGGCCTGCCGCGTCGAGGCGGGCGATGTGTTCGTGCAGGTCCGCGTAACCCGGGTTCGCGGAAGACTTGGAAGTGGTGTCTTGATCGGTCATGGCTAGAAGTCCCGTGAGACGCCGCGTTGCGGGGCGCCCTTATTGCTTGAAATGTTGCCCGACGCGGGCGAGGTAGTGCGTGTTCGATCGCGCCTTCACGTGCCGCGCGCGGTGCGAGGCACTTCGGCGCTAGGTCACTTCCATGTCAGCGGCGCATTGACGTCATTGCGTTTGCGAGCGACGCTCCCGCCACTTCACTTGCAAGCGAGAAGTCAGGAATCGTGATCTCGCGGAAGTATGTCTTCAGCGTCGCGATGGCGATCCGGTCGCGCGTGCAGATCGAGGCGACCATTGCGTCCGCGCGTTCGCTCAAGCTCGCGCCCGGCACGACTTCGGCCACGATGCCCCATTCGCGCGCGTTGGCGGCGTCGATGGTTTCCGTCAGGTAAACCATGTGCGCGGACGCCTTCGGCGGCACCTTGTGGCGCAGCACGGACAGCACGAGCGTTGGCGGCAGGTTTTTCTGCAACTCCGGGAGGTTAAAGCGTGCGGTGTCCGAGGCGACGGCCATGTCGCATGCGGTGACGAGCGCACAGCCAAAACCCTCGGCGTCGCCTTGCACTTCGGCGAGGAGCGGCACTTCGCTTTCGTGCATCGCGCGGTAGACGTCGAGAATCGGATCGGCCACGTTGCGGCGGAACTGCGCGGACGTGGGCGGCGTGGCTGGCGGCGCGCTGGCTGCACGGCCGCGGCAGAACGCGGGGCCGGACGCGCGGATGCGGATGATCTTCACGGCGCTGTCGCGGCCAGCCTTGCGGATCTCGGCGGCGAGCGCGCGCATGGCCTCGAGCGTGAGCGTGTTGCCGAGGTCTGGTTGGCCAAGGGTGATCCGGTATTCGGAATCGTGGAGCGCTGCGGTGAATTCGGTCGTCATGGAGAAAAGGTCCAAACAATGAAAACAGGGGATGGGCGCCAGCGATGAACCGGCGCCCGCGCAAGGTCAGCGCGCGTACGCGCCGGCCTCCTTGAGCTTCTGGAACACACGCTGCGGTACGAGCGGTGCTTCGGTGAATTCGACGCCGTATTCGGAGAGCGCATCCTCCATTGCCCCGACAATCGCGGCAGCGGCCGGAATCGTGCCGCCTTCGCCCGCGCCCTTGACGCCGAGCGGATTCAGCGGCGACGGCGTTTCGAGGTGCACGATATCGATGTTCGGCACGTCGGTTGCCATCGGCAGGAGGTATTCGCCGAAGTTGGTCGTGGTCGGCTGCGCGTTCTCGTCGTACTGCATCCATTCGAGCGTCGCGTTGCCAATGCCGTGCGCGACCGAGCCGATCACCTGGCCGTCCACGATCATCGGATTGATGAGCTTGCCCGAGTCGTGCGCCATCACATAGTTGAGGATCGTGATGTGACCGGTCTCGCGATCGACTTCGAGTTCCACGACAGCGGTGCCGTTGCAGTACGTCGACTGCGCGGGCGAGAAGTATTTCGTTTCTTCAAGGCCGGCGGTGAGACCCTTCGGCATGGTGAAGCCCGGCATGCCTTGCGAGATCTTCGCGAGCTGCCCGTAGCTCATGCGCTGTTCGATACCCGCGCGGCGCGCCACGTGTCCTTCCACGAGCATGAGTTCTTCCGGCTCGCACTTCCACAGGTGCGCGGCGAGCGTGAGCATCTTCTCGCCCACGGCCTGAGCGGCAATGTAGACCGAGTTGCCGGCATTGACCGTCACGCGGCTCGCGAACGTGCCAACGCCCATCGAGATACCGCCCGTATCGCCGGTCACGACGTCGATTGTTTCGAGCGGCACGTTCAGTTGCTCGGCGCAGATCTGCGCGAAGGTCGTCTTGTGGCCCTGGCCCTGCGGCGATGCGCCGGTGATCACGACAATGCGGCCGTTCGCCTGCACGCGCACCGTCGCGCCTTCGAACGGGCCCATGCCGGTGCCTTCAACGAAGCTCGCCATGCCGATGCCAACGAAGCGGCCCTGGCTGCGCGCTTCGGCCTTGCGTGCGGCGAAGCTCGCGTAGTTCGCGCGGTCGAGCGCCGCTTTCTGGCAGGCGGGATAGTCGCCGCTGTCATAGCGCAGCGGGCTGCCGTCGCGATAGATGAAGCCCGCGTCGTACGGCATCTGCTCCGGCTGGATCAGGTTGCGCCAGCGCAGTTCCGCGCGGTCCATGCCGAGCGCGCGGGCGGCCTTGTCGAGGATCCGCTCCATGGCGAACACCGCTTGCGGACGGCCTGCGCCACGCACCGGCGAGGTCGCGCACTTGTTCGTGTAGACCACGTCGAGTTTTGCGCCCATCGCGGGGATCACGTAAGGACCGGGCGTCGTGGTGATCGAGATGTATGGCGTGATGATGCCCCACGGCAGGAACGCGCCGTTGTCGTGCACCATCTCGAGCTTGACGCCGCGGATCTTGCCGTCGTTTCCGAGCGCCATGCGCACGGTCCACCACTGGTCGCGTTCCTGAGTGACCGCGAGAAAGTGCTCGCGCCGGTCCTCGATCCATTTGACGGGACGCTTGAGCGCGACCGCGGCGATCGAGACCAGCGCTTCCTCCGGATAGAACGGCAGCTTCGGACCGAAACCGCCGCCGACGTCGTTCATCAGCACGCGCAGCTTCTCGGCATCCCACTCGAGCAGTTCGACGAGATTCTTTTTCTCGTGGTGCGGCGCCTGACCCGACGACCAGACGGTCAACTCGCCATTGGTCGCGTGATATTCGGCGAGATAACCGCGCGTTTCCATCGGATGCGCGGAACCGCGGTTCTGCCAGTACGTTTCCTCGACCACGTGCGGCGCGTCGTTGAACGCTGCATCGATATCGCCGAAACCCATTTCGATATGCGCGACGACGTTGTCTTTCGCGTCGGTGTGGCAAAGCGGCGACTCGGGGCGCATGGCGTCGCGGCAGTCGGCAACGGGGGGCAGCGGGTCGTATTCGATCTCGATCAGACCGCACGCATCTTCCGCGATGTAGCGGTTGTCCGCGACGATAAACGCCACCGCTTCGCCCGCGAACGTGACTTCGGTCGAGGCGAGCAGTTCCTGCGTGCGCTCGAAGCGGATTGCCGGGTTTGGCAGCATCGACGGCGCGCGCCCGCGCGCGCGGCCTGTCAGGTCCGCGTGTGTGTAGACGGCGTGCACGCCCTTGAGTTCGCGGGCGGCCGAGCAGTCTATAGAGACGATCTTCGCGTGCGCATGCGGGCTGCGCAGCACCGCGGCCTGCAACATGTTGGGCAGATGCACGTCGTCCACATAGGAGCCTTGTCCTTGCAGCAGCTTCTTGTCCTCGGTGCGTGCAATGCGCTTGCCGATAAAACGCTGGTCGGTCGGCGCGCCCTTCAGGTCGGAAATTTCCATCGTGTTACTCCGTAGCGTGTGCAGCCGGCGTCAGCGGTGTTCCGGCACGCTGATCGCGGATGCGTTGCGCGGCGAGCAGGGCAGCGGCCACGATCGGCTGATAGCCCGTACAGCGGCACAGGTTGCCCGTGATCGCTTCGCGGATCTCGGCTTCGGTCGGCGAATCCGTCTCGTTCAACAGTTCGGTCAGCGTCATCAGCATGCCGGGCGTACAGAACCCGCATTGCAGCGCGTGCGTCTCGGTAAAGGCTTTTTGCAGCTCGTTGAGCGTGCCATCCGCATGGGCGAGCCCTTCGACGGTGGTCAGCGACCGGCCGTTCACCTGGGCGGCAAGCGTCAGGCAGGCGCGCGCCGTGCGGCCTTCGATCAGCACGGTGCAGGCGCCGCAGACGCCATGTTCGCAACCATAGTGCGTGCCGGTGAGATTGAGGTCGTGACGCAGGAAGTCGCCCAGCATGCGGCGGGGTTCCACCTCGTGCTCATAAGCAATGCCGTTGACGACGACTCTGACGGTACGTGTCTCCATGTCCATCTCCTTGTCACGCTACGAATATTTTGCGACGCGAGAGAACGCTGTCTTCAGCGCTCTTTCGGTCAGGATGCCGGCGAGATGCTGGCGGTAGTCGGTGCTCACGTGCGCGTCCGTCATCACGTCGAGCGCACGTGCGGCGTCGCTGGCGATGCGCAACGCGCTTTCATCCATCGGCTGGCCGAGGAGGGCGGTCTCCACTTCGTGCATTCGCACGGGACCGGGCGCGACGCCGCAGATCGTCAGCGAAACGCGGGTCAGGTTCCCTCGCGGATCGGCGGTGCAGAGCGCCGCGACGCCGACGATGGCGTAGTCGCCATGGCGCCGCGCGAACTCTTCGAATGCGTAGCCGTGGCCTTCGGGCCAGACTTCGAGCGAGATGCCGGAGAGCAGTTCGCCTTCTTCGAGCGCAGGCGTCATGTACATCATGGCCCAGTTGGACATGGGCAACTCGCGGGTCGTGACTGCGCCGTCTTCGTAGCGGGCGATCGTCAGCACGCCGTCGAGCGCGGCGGTGAAGCAGGGCTGCTCCGAGGACGGGTCCAGCTGGCACAGGCTGCCGCCAAGCGTGCCGCGGTTGCGGATCTGCTTGTGGCTCACGAGCTGGTACGCCTCGCGGATCAGCGGCGCGCGATTCATGACGAGCGGCGACAGTTCAATATCGCGCTGCCGCGCCATTGCGCCGATGTTCAGGCGGCCATCGCGCTCCTCGATGCGGGTCAGTGCCTCGACGCCGTTCAGGTCGATCAGGTGACTCGTCATCAGATACCGGAAGTTCATCATCGGCATCAGCGACTGGCCGCCGGCGAGCACGCGCGCATCTTCGAGCGTGCCGAGCAGTTGCGCGGCTTCGTCGACGGTGGTGGGCGCGTGATACTGGAATTCACTGGGTTTCATGCGTGCTCCAATAGTGCGGCGTGGTGTCTTCAGTGCTGCTGCTTGGTCCCGAAGAGCCGCGCGAAGAAGTTCCGGATCGACTGCCACATTGCCCCGCGCATGAGCGCGCCGGCGTCCAGTGGTGCGACAGGCACGGGCGGCGGACGGCGCGTTTCAGTGGCGGGCCTGGGTGCGTCCGGTTCACCGGCCGCACCCGATGCAACCGGATCATTCGCGGTGTCCGGTGCGGCTTGTGCGGAATGCGCCGCGTCTGCTTCGATGAGCGCGGTCAGATTTTTGGCGAACTGATTCAGCAGTTGCTGCGAGAGCGCCTCGATCATGCCGGCGCCGCGTCCGTACTGCGCGACCGTGCCCGACAGGTTCACGTCCGAAACCACGTCGACCTTGGTCTTGCCGCCGCCCGCGTCGGTGACGGCTGCGTTGATCTGCGCATCCGCGCCGCCACGGCCTTTCGTGTCGGTGCCGCTTGCCGACACCACGACCGTATGGTCGGCGTCGTTTTGTTCAGCAATCTTGAATTTGCCGGCGAACTTGAGCGTGAGCGGGCCGAGCTTCACGGTGAAGCCGCCCTTGTAGCTGCCGTCGGGCTGCTGTTCCTTGAGTTCCGCGCCCGGAAAACACGGTGCGGACCGTTCGATGTCGATCATGGTCTTCCAGACGTCCGGGAGCGGTGCATCGACGGTGAAAGACGAACGGATTGTGATTGCCATACTGCCTCCTTGGGGCGCTCGGTCCGTTACGGGCGGCGCTCCACTTATCTGGTCGCTACTGAGCCACGCGGCGCGTGACTGTCCTGACGCGGGGGGCGGCCCCGCGTTTCATTTCATCGAGCGGGAGTCGATAGAAAATCGTCGAATACCGTTGTAAAGACTTCGCGCATGTCGAACGCTCCAAAATGCGCCGCGCCCGGAACCACGACGAAGCGGCTGTCCGGCAACGCATCGGCGATCTTTTGCGATACCGCGGGCGCAATGCTCGCGTCGGCGTCGCCTGCAACGACGAGCGCCGGTACCGGCACGCCCGGCAGTTCGCCGAGATTGTCGAGCAGCGAGATGGCTTGCCAGTTCGCGCTCCAGCTATACCAATCGTCCGCGGCGAGACGTTCGCGGCACTTCTGGACAAGGTCGGGGCGCGGCGTGTCTGTGGCGAACCAGCGCGCGATGGTGTCGTCGATCACTTCCGACATCGAGCCTTGCCGGCTCATGTCGCCGCGCGCAAGAATGCGCGGGCGCACTTCGTCGGGGAAGCCGCCCGCCGTGGCGCACAGGATCAGCGCGCCAACAAGCTCGGGAAACTGGATCGCGACACGCTGCGCAATCATGCCGCCCATCGATACCCCTATCAGGGTCGCGCCGGTCAGGCGCTCGTGGCGCAGCACCGCGGCGATATCGGCAGCATGATCCGCGAGCGTGATGGGGGCAGTGACAAGGCTGGAGTCACCGTGGCCGCGAATGTCGATCGCGACGACGTCATGCGATGCCGCCCAGTGCTCGACGTATTCGTCCCACCAGCTCCGGTCGACGCCGATCGGATGAAGCAGAACCAGTGGCCGGCCCGTCCCGCGACGGGAATAGGCAATGCGGCCAGCCGGGATTTCGCAGAAAGTTGAATGAGACATGACGTGTACGGGTAATGCGCGGGGTGCGGCAGGTGGTTTGCGCGATCGGCCGCCGGGTCGGCAACCCGCTGCGCAAAACGCCTGCGACCCACTGGACCACCAGGCATGCGCGCCTGGGATGAGATGACAACTATCGGATGACAAACACGCGGACGCCGTCGCGAACCGCAAGCTGCTTTCAGGCCGCGGCAGCTTTCGCCTTCAGGTCGAGCACGACAGCCTTCGCGCGACGCAGCCCTTCGGCCGCGACAGGAATGCCTGCATAAACGCCGGCCTGCAGCACCACTTCGGCAATCTGCTCTTCCGTCACACCATTGTTCACCGCGCCGCGCGTATGCACTTCGAACTCGTGCCAGCGGCCAAGCGACGCCAGCATCGCGAGGTTCAGCATGCTGCGCGTCGCGCGCGTGAGACCTTCGCGATTCCAGACGTTGCCCCAGCAAACGTCTTCCGTGTACTCGAGAAACACGGTGTCGAAAAGGTGAGGGTTGGCGTTGCCTTGCGTGTGGCTCGTACCCAGCACTTCCGTGCGAATTTTTGCACCGATAGCGCGACGTTCGGACAGCGTGATGTCTTCCATGAGTATCCTTCGATTCATCGAGGTGTTGTAGGATTGTATAATGAGAGGCAGTATCGGAGCATCGCCACGAAATGTCAATATGATTGTATTACGAAGATTGGCGCGGCTCCCGTTAATTCAAATGGCAAAGGGAAGGAATGAATACCAACAGACTGGTAGTGCGGCCGGTGGCGACGTTGCGCCAACAGGTGATCGATGGTTTGCGCTCGTGTATCAGCGACTTGACCTTCAAGCCGGGCGACCGGTTGATCGAGCGCGAGTTGTGCGAAATGCTGGGCGTGAGCCGCACGCTGGTGCGTGAGGCGTTGAGCCAACTGGTAGCGGAAGGGCTTGTGCAGATCATTCCGCACAAAGGTCCGATCGTCTCCGTAATGACCGGAGATGAGGCGAGAGGCCTTTATGAAGTGCGCGCGGTGCTGGAAGCGCTGGCGGGCCGCCAGTTCACCGAGCGGGCGACGGACGAACACCGCGCGGCGTTGAAGCTGGCGCTGACCAAGCTCGCTTTGATACGGGACATGAAGGGAGAGGACAGCACCATGCTGTTCCTGAAACAGAAGGCGCAGTTCTACGACGTAATGCTCGAAGGCGCCAGCAATCCGGTCCTCACTGAAATGCTGCGTCTGGTTCACACGCGCGTGATGATGTTGCGCGCGACGACGCTTTCTCAAGAAGGGCGCCTTCCACAAAGCTACGACGAAATCGCGACGATCGTCGATGCAGTCATGCGCAACGACGCCGACGCGGCTGCCGCGGCGTGCAAGCGCCATGTGGAGCAAGCTGAAAGGCTTGCTGTGCAGGTGCTTGCTGCGGTGACCACTTAACTCGGCGAACGCCGCGCCTGCTAATTATTCTTTTCACGCTCGACAATCTTGATACGTCGGGCATGGAAGGGCCCTTCGCGGCGCGGCGCAATTCAAGCCGCTGCTTTATCTCTCTCATCCGCGTTGTCGTTGCTTTCAGTACATCTTTCAGCCGGATTCCTGTCAGTTTGCCTGCTGTAAAAATCGCCTTTTTCTGTCGGTCTTCCCGCGTCGCTCCACGCCGAACCCTGAACGACAACAGTATTACGCACGACCGTAATACAATAATCTGTATTGCAATCTAATTGCATTACGCTATACTGCGCCAAATGATGAGATCGGGCGATATGACCCGTACCACACAAATCGCTCGCCTCTCGGCGGAAGATCAGGAGACAAGAACAATGGGCACATCTCAAGGCGCCAAGCCCGTGTCGGTGGCTTCGGCCGAGCCGCAGGGATTCAAGCTGTCGCGCTATCAGTGGCTGGCGCTGATTTCAGCGTTCCTCGGCTGGATGTTCGACTCGATGGACCTGAATCTCTTCACGCTCGTGCTTGTGCCGAGCGTCAGCCAGTTGCTGCACAGCACCGACGCGGCAGAAATCAGCAAGATCGGCAGCTACATCATTGCGGGCAAGCTGCTGACGTGGGGTATCGGAGGCGTGCTGTTCGGCGTGGCCGCCGACCGCTTCGGCCGTTCGCGCATCATGGCCTGGACCATCTTCATCTATGCGGCCTTCACGCTGCTGAGCGCATTCTCGAGGACATGGAGCCAGCTTGCTGTCGCGCAGGCGCTGGCCGGTTTCGGCATCGGCGGTGAATGGGCGGCGGGCGCCGCGCTCGTTGCCGAGTCGTGGCCCGGCCGGCAACGCGCCCGCGCCATGCAGATCATGCAGATGGCGTTCGCGTTCGGCTTTCTCGCGGCGGCGCTCGACAACCTGCTGCTCGGCCGCTTCGGCTGGCGCGTCGTACTCGGTGTGGGCGCCGCGCCCGCGCTTGTCACCATTCTCGTGCGCCGCTTCGTGCCCGAGCCCCAACGCTGGGTGCAGGTGCGCGACAGCGTGATAGCCGAATCCGCGATGCAAACCTTCACCGCCATCTTTGCGCCAGGACTGCGCCGCAAGACGATCATCGGCGTGATTGTTTCGTCGGCCGCGATGCTCGGATGCTGGGGCGGCCTCACTTTCCTGCCGAGCTGGATCCATCAACTGTCGATTGCAGCCGCCGACCATGGCGACATCAGCAAGACGGTCAGCTATGCCTTCATCCTGATGATGATCGGCGCAACGCTCGGCTACCTGACGCTGATCTGGATGCTCGACGCGCTCGGCCGCCGGATGTCGTACTTCATCTTTTCGGCCGGGTCGCTCGTGGTGTCGCTGGTGCTGTTCATGACGGTGCACGACATTGGCGGTGTGCTATGGCTGATGCCGGTGTACGGCTACTTTGTCATCGGCGCGTTCGGCACCTTTGCCGCTTACCTGCCCGAACTCTTCCCGACCCGCGTGCGCGCGACAGGGCAGGGCTTTTGCTGGAACATGGCACGCGCGCTGACAAGTATTGGTCCGATCGCCGGCAATGCCGTGGTCGCGAAATTTGGGTCGTTTCCGGCGGCATCGGCGGCTGTATCGCTGCTCTTTATTGTTGGCATGGTGTCGATCTGGTTCGGTCCCGAGACCAAGGGTGTTCCGCTCGACAACTGAGGATCACTAAAGAAAGCTGGACGGTAAGCCGTCCGCCCCCGGAAGTGTGGGTGTTTCCTTCATGCGATAACGCCTGAAGGCAATGGAGCGCACGGCTTTGGTCCGCGTCGCCAGACAGTTTTGGTCTAATGGAACACACCTTGAGTACAGACATGCTGAAACCCGGCGCTTCGATCCAGGAGGCCGCCGCAAAAAATCCGTCCGCGCGCGTCTTCGACGTCGGGATCAACGAGCGGTTGCCACTCTCGCAACTCGCCGTGCTTGCACTGCAGAACGTATTCGGAATGACGGGCATGTTTGTGTTCCCGGGACTTCTCGGCCGCGCATTTCATTTGCCCGATCCGCAGATTGCGTACCTGTACGGGATGACCTTCATGGCGTGCGGAATCATCACGATCCTGCAATCGGTTCTGCTGTTGCGCCTGCCGATCGCGCAGGGTCCCTACGCGGGCAGTTTCGGCGCGCTCCTGGCGGTCGGCCATTTGCAGTCGGGAGGCCTCGCTACGGCATTCGGATCGTTCTTCGTCGCGTCGCTGATCTGGTGCCTCCTCACGGTGCCGATCCGCGGACGCAGCGTGGTGGGCATGTTCGCGCGGCATTTACGCCTGCCTATCATCTCCGGGATGATTGTGATGTTGATCGTGGTGCAGATTGCCAGCGTTGCGCTGCCGACCTGGATCGGCAGCGCAAAAAGCCCTGGCTTTCCGGTCGTGAACCTGCTTTCCGGCGCAATTGCGGTGGCCGGTATCGTGTTTGCGATGCTGTGGGGCGGCCGTCGGCTGCGTCGCGTCGCAATCCTGCTCGGCCTCGCGCTTGGCACGCTGGCCTACACGTTGTTCGAGCCCATTTCGTTTGCTGCAGTGGCCGCGGCGCCGCTTGTTGTCGAGCCGCGCATCTTTCCGTTCGGCTTCGGCGTGCGCCCCGATTTTGTTGCGGTGTTCCTGCTCGTGCTGATTCCGGCGGGCATGGGGTCGATGGCCCTCTACCAGACCGTCGCCGAATGGGGCGAAGAAACGCTGAGTCCGGGCCGCATGTCCGAAGGACTGTTCGGCGTCGCGCTCGGCTCGGTTGTCGCGGCAACGTGCGGTGGCTTCAGCACGATTGCTTATCCAGACAACATCGGCATTCTGCGCGCGACGCGCGTTGGTTCGCGCTTCGTGACGCTAGCCGCTGGCGTTCTTCTGATCGTCCTCGGTGGTTGCGTCAAATTCGACATGCTGCTCGTCGTTGTGCCGATACCGGTGATTTCGGCCGCCGCAACGCTGTTGTTCGGCATCGTTTTCATGCACGGCGTGCACATTCTTGCGCAGGTGGAATGGGACGATCGCCGGCTGATCGCGTCGGGGCTCGCTTTTCTCGTAGGCCTCGGCGGTCTTTTCATCTCACCCGAAGTCATTCATGCAATGCCGCTGATGCTTCAGCTCGTGCTTCAACAGCCTGTGATCTCAGGCGGTCTCACGCTCGTCGCACTGCACACGCTGCTTTGCTCCCGGCGGCCATCGAAGACGTCGCAGGCCACGCCTTCGCGCGCGGAAAAGCAGGCTTAGGGCAACGCCGCAAAAAACGTCCGCGCGGGCTACTGTTCGCAACAGGATCGTACAGGGGCATATATAGAAACTCGGTAGTACAGATTTTATATTTTGTTGTACGTATCAATAAAGAGAGCGAGCTTTCGGGGTGCGATTCGACACGTGCCAGCGTGTACGAAAGCGCTTCGCTTCGCAGCCAGGAATCCAGGTTTTGGAGAAGCAGGAGACATAGATGAAAATAAAGTCAGGGGTGAAAGCACTCGTTCTCGGCGCAGCTCTGTTGGCCGAGGCGGCACATGCGCAATCGAGCGTGCAGCTCTACGGACTTCTGGATGCGTTTGTCGGCTACAAGAAGCCCATGAACGGCCAGTCGAGCGTTTTAGCCGGCAGCGGCGGTATGACGGCGCCGTATTTCGGTCTGCGCGGGACAGAAGATATCGGTGGCGGCACGAAGGTCATCTTCGACCTCGAAAGTTATTTCAACATCCAGAACGGCACGATGGGACGCACCGGCTTCCCGCATGACGGCCTGTTCTCGCGTAATGCGTACGTTGGCGTGACGGGCCGGTACGGTACGGCGACCGCCGGTCTGATTCCTCCGTTGCTGTGGTTCTCGACAATTACATTCAACCCGTTCTTCAACTCGTTCGTGTTCTCGCCAATTGTGCTGCAGAGCTACGTTGGCGTGAATGGTCAGGGCGTATTCGGTAATGCGGGCGAGTGGTGGAACTCCGTGTACTACGCGTCGCCGTCGTTTAACGGTCTTGTCGGCCGCGCAATGTACTCGTTTGGCAACGAGCCGGGCCATCTCGGCCAGAACAAGTGGAGTGGCCAGGTCTCCTATACCAACGGCGGTTTCGCGACGTCGGTTGTGTATCAGCAGATCAAGTACAGCCTGAACGCCGGCGATCTCGACACCGTGCTGCCGGGACTGACGACGCAGTCAGTGGCGAACCTTGGCGTCTCGTACGACCTGAACTTCGTGAAGCTGTATGGCCAGTATCAGCACGTCTGGGATTCGATTTCGAGTGGCGACGTAGGCATCGATACAGGCCAGATCGGCTTCGCGATTCCGGTAGGCGTCGGCAGGATTTTGGGCTCGGACGCGTATTCGAAGAGTTCCGGCCATAGCTCCGTTTATCGCAACACATGGGCGCTCTCGTACGACTATCCGCTGTCCAAGCGCACCGATATCTATGCGGCTGTGCTGTCCGATCGCGCGAGCAAGCTCGCGACCGGCACCACGATCGGCGGCGGTTTGCGCACACAGTTCTGATCGACGGTCCGCGCAGACGGCGCGCGACCTTTGTTGATTGAAATGCAGCTGGAAAGGTAGGGGCGCGCGAATTCAGGCAGCGCAATGGCGGGTAGTTGCACGCGGTTCGAATTCGAACTGCGTGCAATCCACGCTCGACGGCAACGCGGAGTGCAGCGCATCGCAGTTCCAGCCACCTCACGAATTCAACGATGTCAACGGAGGAGATATGTTTCAGATTGGAAGAGCAGGTCGCAGCGCGCGCAGGATCGGTCTAAGACGCTCGCTAGCCGCTATGACCCTGGTTAGCCTGTCAGGCGGCGCGGCTCACGCGCAAAGCAGCGTCACATTGTATGGCTCGCTGGACGGCGGCCTGCGTAATGTCGTGAACGGCACGAAGGCCGGCGGCGCGGCGCTGACGATGGCGTCGAACGGCGTGTACAAGTCGAATCGCTGGGGCTTTCTCGGCATTGAGGACCTGGGCGGTGGATACTACGTCCGCTTCAATCTTGAAGCGGGCTACATTCTCTCGACGGGCGCCAACAGCAGCAGCACTAACCAGTTATTCCAGCGTACGTCGACAGTGGGACTGGGTGGCCCGTTCGGCCAGGTCAACATAGGCCATCAGTTCACGCTGCAGCACCGGTTGATCAAGGACTTCGAGCCGTTCGACCTGCACTATCTGGGCATTACCGAAGCCGCGGCGATTTCGGGCGGCACCAGCGGCCGCGACGACAACGCTATCCATTACCACGGCGACTTCGGCCCGTGGACGGCGCGCGCGGTCTATGCGCCGGGCGGCGTGGCAGGCAGTCTCGCCAGCGGCACCATGCTCGCGGGCGGCTTGAACTATCACACTAAAATGTTCAAGTTCGGCGCAGGCTACACGCATCGCTCGAACCCGTTTTCGGCTACATCGAATACGTATTTCGCCAACAATCAATACACCGCTGGCGGCGCCGTGACGCTCGGTCCCGTTCAACTGATGGGCGGCTATTCGCTCGCAACACAAGACGTTCCCTCAACGGTGCACGGCGAGACGCGCAATCAATATCTGTGGGGCGGTTTCCGCTATCAGGCATTGACGGACTTCAACGTAACGGGAGCGTATTACGACAACAAGAACTCGACGGGCGGCGTGGACGGCAGGAAGGGCGTCGCCATTCTGGGCATCAGCTATTCGCTGTCGAAAAGCACGGAGCTATATGCCGATATCGACTACACGCATTTCACGGGCGTCTACGTGACGAACTCAACGCTGAATCCGTCCGGGCATGACAAACAGACGGGCGTCTCGTTCGGTATGAATCACTTTTTCTAAGCCCGATTCACTTCTGGCGAGGAGTGAAAAGAGCAGGCTTCGAGCGCGTGCGGTACATGCTCGAACGTCTGCTCTGATTTTTTTCGCGGCGGGCTAAACCGGCGCTACAACCGAAGTCGGATAGAGCAGGGTATCCGTCACGCAAATCCGGCTTTCGAAGAAGAACCGGTCGCCGTCGATCACGACGCGGTCCATATACCGCCCTGACATCACGATTTCCGTCATCCGGTCGATCATGGTCTGCAGGATCAGAAAATCCGCGCCGACGCGGTAGCCCTCGCCATCCACGCTCACCGACATGCCGCTGACGATGTGCCGCAGCGCGCGCGGCTGTGAGATCGTCGTCTCCGATGTCGTGAATGCCCGGTCCTCGATCATGTTCTTGCCATCGCAGTAAATGATGGCGATCGGCAGCCCGCGCTCATAGTTTTCCTTGGTCGTCAGCCGATACTCGGCGTGCGTGGTGAAACAATCGGCCCAGTCCTCGTAGCGGCCTTCGTCGAGTGCTGCGCTGTACTCGGCGTAAAGATCCATGATGCCAAAGCGGATGTCAGCCGGAACGGTCTGCACACGCTGCTGCGGTAACGTACTCATAATCCCATCACCTTGCGATAGTGTTGGTACAGGCCGCGCACGGCCACCTCGGTAATCGTATGGTCGTGGTCCTCGACCGTGCGTCCGGCCATCTCGGCCACGCCCGCGCGGTCGTTGTAGGGCGTGACTCCTTCCTGGGACATCACCATGACTTCGCTGTCGTCGGCCGACACGAAGCCCGCCGGTCCCATCAGGTTCGCCTGGCGGATACGGTGCGCGCGCATCTCCGGCGTATCGTCCGCGTAGCCGAAAAAGGTCCAGTGCAAATCGTGGCTGTCCGGTCCACGTGGGACCAGATGGCGCATCGCGAGCGTGTTCGATTGCTGCTGGATGATCAGGTTCGGCCAGAACGTGCACATCACCGCGGTCACGTCGCCCGGGTATTCGCGGATCAGGTCGAGCACGCGCGTGTCCTTTAACTGCATGTCGCTGCGCAGCGTCGCCCGCATTTCATGCGCGGCTACTTCGTCGAGCTTGCCGCCGCGCCGGTTGATCATCGCGCCATGACGCCCGGTTTCGTCCATCTCGATTGCCGATTCTGCATCCATCCGGAAGAGACCGAACGTCACGAAGAAGACGTGCAGCAGGCTCGCGTGATAGGGGTCCTTCAGGTTCTCGAACATGAACTTCCAGTTGCCGTCGATCCGCTGGCGCATGTAGCCGAGCAGTTCGAGCTTGCGCCCGTCGAACACACGGTCGAAGTACGACAGCATCCGCGGGCCGAGGTACTCTTCAAACGGCTCGACGCTCGTGTCGAACGACGCAAAGACCGCTCCATTGCGCACGCTCACCGCAAGCGGCTGCGCGCGATGCTGGCTCAGGTCGAAGTCTTTCGGCATACCGCCCTTGCCCTTGTAGCCGCGGCGAAAGGGCAGGCCGGTGACGTTGCCCTTCAGGTCGTAGCTCCAGTGGTGATACGGGCACGTGAACGACTTCGTGTTGCCGTGATCGCTCTGGCAGAACGCCACGCCGCGATGCGCGCAACTGTTGGCGAATGCATTGACGCTGCCGTCGGTGTCGCGCACGACGACGATCGGCAGATCGCCGACAAAGCTGCGCTTGAAATCGCCCGGATTGGGAATCTCGCATTCGAGCGCGACATAGGCCCAGTTCGGCCCGCGAAAGATCCGCTCCTGTTCGCGGCGATAGATTTCCTCGTCCGTATAGACCCAGAACGGAATGCGCGAACAGCCGCCTTCAGGCCAGACGTAATCGGGCGCGGCGTGATCGCCGGCGCCGGAAGCCGCCGCGGTACGCGGAGCCCATTTGATTTCGGTTTCCATGTTTCGTCTCCACAAAATAGGAATGCAAGACAAGCGTGCATCCGCACGCGCGTGGCGTGCGGATTCAGCTCCGGTTTAGTTGTGTGCCAGACTGGAAAGTGGCCGCGCTAGATCGCCAAGTTCTTCACAGTCGATGCGCTGCTTCGTATCGATCAGCCGTTTCACGTGGCGCCGCTCGCGTCCCGCGTTCATCAGCACCGCGCCGAGAATCGTGCTGTCGGCAACGAAGAATGCGCACCATGAAGACGCGGCGATGTCTCCCCGCATCACGACAATATCGTCGGCCCGGCGGCCGCCCAGCATCTGGATATTGCGATCATATTGGTCAGTCCAGAACCATGGCGCAGCGGCGGCGGCAGGTGCAACGCCTGCAATCGTGCTCGCGGCGACCTGAGCCTGCAACTCCGCGTTTTCCCACGACTCGAGGCGTACGGACTCGCCCAGAGAGTGCGTGCGCTGTCGCGTGACGTCGCCAACGGCGTAGACCGAGGGCAGCGATGTACGCGCATGTGCATCGACTAGCACGCCGTCAGCGCATTCGGCCCCGGCGGCGCGGGCAAGCTCATCGTTCGCTACTGCGCCGATCGCCACGACCACGACATCGGCCGCGAGCAGCGTACCGTCGCCGAGCCTGACGGCTTCCACAGACGTATGACCCTCGAGCGCGGCAACGCTCACGCCGGTGCGAATGTCGGCCTGATGCGCGCGATGCAGGTCCGCAAGATACTGACCCAGAAAGCCGCCAAGAATCCGGGGCAACAGCGTGCTGCCGCTCTCGATCACGGTTACTGCACACTGCCGTGCAATGGCCGTGGCCGCGATTTCGAGTCCGAGAAAGCCCCCGCCAATTACCACGACTTTCGCACCGGGCGTGAGCCGTGCCGACAGGTTCGTGCTATCGCCGATCGTGCGCAGCGTCAGCACGCCGTCGAGCGTCGCGCCCGACACCATAAGCGGCCGGGGCCGCACACCGGTCGCAAGTACGAGGTTATCGTAGGCAAGGGACTCGCCGCTGGCGAGCGCGATCTGCTTGGCACGCCAGTCGAATCCGGTGACATGTACGCCAGCACGCATCGCGATCCTGTGCTCTTCGTACCACGTGTGCGCGAAGATGGTCGCTTTTGACGGCGGACCGCCGTTCAGTATTTCCTTCGACAGCGGCGGCCGCTCATACGGCAACTCCTGTTCTTCGCCGAGCAGTACGATTTCCGCGGCTTCGTCCAGCCGGCGCAGCGCCGAGGCGGTTCTCGCGCCGGCCTGTCCTGCACCGACAATGACCGTGCGCCCGCTCACGTCGTCACCCGCAGCGTGACCGCCATAGAGTCATTCGACATCGACAAGCACCTCATCGCCTTCGACGCGTACAGCAAACGTCTGCAGGTCCACGTCCACCGGTCCCGACACCGCCTTTCCAGTGCGCACGTCGAATAGCCCCTGGTGCAATGGGCATTCGATCTTGCCGTCTTCGAGGTAACCGTCTGAGAGGCACGCGTGAGCATGCGTGCAGATATCGTGCGTAGCGAAGAATTCGCCGTCCAGGTTATACAGAGCGATCGGGATGTTTTCGATGCGGCACGCCTTGACGGTGCCGGACGGGACGTCGGCAACGCGTGCCATTGGTTTCCATGTCATCAGGTCAGTCTCCTTATTGCCAGTCCAAAGCCGGCGATATTGGCATCACTTCATATGGGGACGCTGAAATCCGGAATTGAATGCATCGCCCGTTGATACGTTGACGACCCGTATTCTGCGCGTGCTGGTCCGGGCTCGCGTTGCTATTTCTTTGATTGAGCATTCGCCGTTCGCGAACGCTCGCGGAGAAATTTGCTGCAGATCACGGATATTTGCATCGTGTGGTAACGTCGCCAGCCATACTGGGACTCGCGCCGTTGGCCGCGCACCGGTTTTGGGGACGGTTTGCCGGCGCGTGCATGGCCGAGCCCGAAGACGCACGCAACTCCTCAGCAATAAGATAGGAGACCCTGCCGATGGAGACACCATGCGGTTCGATTTGACCGATTTGAGGCTTTTTGCGGCTGTCGCCGCGTACGGAAACATCACAAAAGCGGCGGAAAGCGTGCCGATTGCCGTTGCGGCGGCGAGTTCGCGTATTCGCGCGCTTGAGGAGTCTGTCGCCGCGACGCTGTTGTTGCGCCATAGCCGCGGCGTCGAGTTGACGCCCGCCGGCGAAGTGTTTTTGCAGCATACGATCTCGATGTTGCGCGAAACAACAAAGCTACGTCACGATCTGTCGCAGTTCGGCGAAGGGATGCGAGGCAACATCCGGCTTTTTGCCAACACCAATGCCATCCACGAATTCCTGCCCGCGCTGCTTGCGCGATTTCTCGCGGACAACCCCAAGATCAATGTTGACGTCCAGGAACATACCAGTCCGGAAACCGTGCGCGCGGTCGACGAAGGCAGTGCGGATCTCGGCATCATCGTCGGACTTGTGAACACCCGGAAACTCGCCGTGGCGCCGTTTCGTGAGGACCGGTTTGTGGTCATCGTCCCGAACGACCATGCGCTTGCGCGTGAGCGCGCGATCCGTTTTCATCAGGTGCTGGAGTGGAATTACATCGGGCTGAACGAGCGTTCATCCCATCAGCAGTACGTATCGAAAACTGCGTTGCTCGTGGGCCAGAGCATTCAACTGCGCACGCAGGTCGAAAGCTTCGAGGCGGTCTGTCATATGGTGGCGGCGGGTGTCGGCGTATCGATAGTGCCTGAATCGACAACCCGCCGGTTGCGAGCTACGCTGCCTTTTTCCGTTGTCGACCTTGACGAGCAATGGTCGAGCCGCGAACTGAAACTCGTCTCGCGCACGCAAGAAACCTTGGCCGCACCTGCGCTCAAGCTGTTCGATGCTCTCGCGATGCCTATGCCGTAGCGAGGATTCGCTGACGATAGGGCCCGCTGTCGCGCTGCCAATCGAGCACAGCAGCAGACGCAGTTCAGCAAGAACGGCACTTTCGCGGCCTCGACAATGCGAGCTTGTGTCGCGTCCGCATCGCGCGCGGCTACATTCTTCGCGGCTTGCGTGCGGCGGTTGATTAAACGGCTTCTTTCATACGGATCAGTTTATCAACGACCGTTGAGCAAAGGCGGTGCGGAACTACCATGACGGACTGAAAAAAATCCATAGCACGATGGTTTTATCGGTGGGCGGAATAATCGCCGGCCCTGTTCCGTTACGTTCTTCTCTTTTCACTCTTCCTTTGGAGAACATAAATGAAGACATTGTCGTTTGTCGCCCGATTTGCTGCTGGTGTCGCCTGTTCCTTTGCCGTGCTGAGTTCATCTGCCGCGATCGCCGCACCCGTAAAGAATGTCGTACTGGTTCACGGCTTTTTTGCGGACGGGTCGGGCTGGCAGGCAGTTTCGAAAATACTGGTCCGCGACGGATACAACGTGTCGGTTGTACAAGAGCCCGAAACGTCTTTTGCGGACGACGTGAAGGCTACCACGCGAGTTATCGATGCGCAGGATGGTCCATGTATCCTCGTCGGCCATAGCTACGGTGGCGCGGTCGTTACCGAGGCCGGCAACGACCAGAAAGTTGCCGGGCTGGTGTACGTGGCTGCATTTCAGCCCGACGCCGGCGAAAGTCCGATGGACCTGACCAAGAAGATGCCGCCTGCAACGAAGGCAATCAAGGCAACAGCGGACGGCTACCTGTATCTCGACCAGAGTCTTTTTCATGCGGACTTCGCCGCCGATGTGCCCGCGATGGAAGCGAAATTCATGGCCATCTCGCAGGTGATGCCGGCGGCGCAGTCGTTTTCCACGCCGATCACAAATGCGGCGTGGAAGACCAAGCCGAGTTGGGCCGTCGTTGCAACGAGCGATCGCGCGATCAATCCCGATCTCGAACGGTTCATGACCAGGCGCGCCGGAAGCACAACGGTCGAGATGAAATCGAGCCACGTCGCTTATATCTCGCACCCCGTCGAAGTTGCAAAGTTGATCGAGCAGGCTGCCACCAAGTCCGGCCAGTGATGATTGTTAATGCCGTCGGTCGATATGAGGTGCATCGCGGCCCTTGCCTGGGGTCAGCTTAGGCTGTCCGGCTCCTGACGTAATCGTTGCATTGCGTCCCATTTTGCACTCCAAGGGTGCAGATGGGACGCACTCTGAACGCTTCATTCTGACAATTCCCCCTTTATCAAACTCGTCAAACTCGGCGTCTTCGACTCATTTTGAGCGAAGCTTGGGGCAAGGTCATCCGCAATAATACGTACGGTTGGACTACCAAGCTTGATAGCAATTTCAGTATCGCTTGTAGTGAAAATTTGGCAAGAATGAGTCAAATATGAAAGACGTGGTGTAGAGACCCGATAACAATGAGGTCTCATCTGCGCTTTCGCAAAACTCGGACTGTATTACCCAAAGAGTTCAACACTCCACTGGCGGGGTTACCCGGACTTGCTAATCACCCAACGACTAAACCGACGGGAAAGGCGCAAGTCCGTTCCGGTGAAGTGAATCGTATTGCCCAAGCTGGATTTGCGCCATGATCAGGATCGGCTCCCTTGAGGTAGACCTGGACGGTCGACAGTTGTTGCGCGATGGCGCTCCGTTGGCCGTCGGCAGTCGTGCATTCGACGTTCTGGCGGTCCTGCTCGAGGCACGAGGCCAACTCGTGTCAAAGAAAGATATTTTCATGCGCGTCTGGCCCTCAACCGTCGTTGAGGAAAACAATTTGCATGTGCAACTCTCGCGGTTGCGACGCCTGCTAGCCGAAAGTGGGACATTGCTTCAAACCGTATCCGGACGTGGTTATCGCCTCGCCATCCCCAACGTTCCTGATAAATCATCCGCTTCATTAATAGACACATCCTTTGAAAAAGCAGTGTCCCATGAGGGAAGCACACCGAACAATTTACCAACGTCCGCCTCTGACATCATTGGGCGCGATGACGCAATCCTCGCGATTATTGAAGCGCTGAAGCTCAGCAAACACCTCACGCTTGTCGGCGCGGGAGGAATCGGAAAGACACGGCTTGCCATAGAAGTCGCTCATCGAGCGAAGGCGCTATTTGCGGACGGTGTCTATCTGATCTCTCTTGCCTCCGCCACGGATCACGCAAGCGTTTTACAGGCTGCCGCCAGCGCGCTAGGCATTAATCCGGCAGACGGCCTGTTATCGCTCGCGCGCATAGGCGAGAAAATAAGCGGGCCGCGCATGTTATTCGTGATCGACAACTGCGAGCAGGTATCGCGGGCAGCGGCGGAACTGGCAGAGTCGCTTACGTCTATTGGCAACGAGACTCGCGTTATCGCGACGAGCCGGGGACCGATTGCGGCCGTCAACGAACGTATATACCGCGTCGAGCCGCTTCCAGTGCCACCGCAAACCGACTTCACGGATGACGTTGTCAAATGCAGCGCCGTGCAGTTGTTCTATTCGCATGCACGCGGATTAGACGCGCTTTTTCAATCAGACGAACACAGTCACGAACTGATACACACCATCTGCCGTCGCCTTGACGGTATTCCCCTTGCAATTGAACTTGCTGCTGCGCGTGCGTCGATCCTGGGCGTCGAGACATTGGCAACACGCCTGGACGACCGGTTTCGTGTATTGACCGGAGGCAGCCGCTCGACGCTTCCTCAACATCAAACGCTAAGGGCGACATTCGACTGGAGTTACGCGCTCCTCAATGAGACTGAGCGCGCCACGCTTCGTCGTCTAAGCATATTCCCCGCTGGCTTCACGATGCCCGCCGCCGTTGCCGTGGCATCGGATGCTTCTCTTGACGAATATGCTGTTGCAGCCGCGGTCTCTGGACTTGTCGAGAAATCACTGATCGTGCGTATCAAGGGCGCAAACAAAGTTGCCTACGGCATGCTGCAAACGACCCGCGCGTTTGCGCATGAGAAACTCGATCACAACGGCGAACAGCGGCAGACGAGGTTAAACCACGCAAATTACTTTTCCGAATTACTTGGAAACATCTCGAACGCTAGTGGAACTCGTAATGGCGGATCATGGCAGCATGATATGCGCGGAATGCTTGACGACTTGCGGGCCGCTCTTACATGGGCTTTGTCCGCCCACGGAGACAAAGCCACTGGTGAAATCCTCGCCGTCCGCTTTGTGTGGCTTCTCTTCGAGCTTTCGCTAGTCGAGGAGTGCTGCAGTTGGGCACACCGTTCTCTCGAAGCGCTGGAGAAACCGCCCGGTGTCGATACAACTCAGCTAAGACGCGTCCGTATGCAACTCAACGCCGCGCTTGCAGCGGCGCTTGGCTATGTGCAAGGACCGATTGATAAGACCAGTGGAATCTGGTCCGAAGTATTGACATCGGCGATCGCATTAGGCGATTCAATTCTTGAAGCAAGGGCGCTCTGGGGGTTGTGGAACGCATCTCAGAGTTCGGGCATCATCTTTGGCGCGCTGGCGTTCGCCAGGCGTTTTGCAATACTCGAAGCTGAAAGTTGCCAGATCGAACTGGCCGAGGGCGGCAACGGTCCCGTTGTTAGTGCGCTAGGCCGTCGTCTAGTCGGCGTCGCCTCACACTATGCAGGCGACCAAGGCGAGGCTTACACGACGCTTAAACGCTTTCTCTCTGAGGCGCGCGGTATGCGAGCATGGCTGCCTCTGGGCCGCTCGATCGATCAGCACGTTGTTGCCAGCGCCACCTTTGCGCGTGTTCTATGGCTAAAGGGGGAGCGCGACGAGGCGCTGCGAATCGCCGAGCGCTGCGCTGAGAAAGCACGCGCGCAGGAGCAAGCAATCGTTACCTGCTATGTA
This sequence comes from Caballeronia sordidicola, assembly GCF_001544455.2. Lineage (GTDB taxonomy): Bacteria > Pseudomonadota > Gammaproteobacteria > Burkholderiales > Burkholderiaceae > Caballeronia > Caballeronia sordidicola. The sequence goes on along the minus strand of NZ_FCOC02000001.1, from coordinate 44,483 downwards.
CTGATCGAAGCGGGCATCCCGATTGCGCTGCTCTCTGGCGAACGCGAACGCGCGGCAGAAGCCATTGGTTTGCTAAACGAAACATCGACTCGTGTCGGGCTTGATATCGCCCGCACATGCAGCCGAGCGTTTAATGCGTATCTTCTTTCTCTGGACAATGTAACGCCTGGACACCTAAGCGAGTTTTCTGCATCGATAGCCGATATCGACGCTATCGGGCTGGGTGCCCACGCTCCAATGCTGGTCGCGCAATATGCCATATCGCAAGCCCTTGCAGGAAGGCATGGTGACGCGCTGGTCACGATAGCAAGCGTGTTGAGTCGCTGCGAGGAAACCGGCAACATGTGGTATGCCAGCGAGCTGCATCGTATCCAAGGCGAGTTGTTGATCGAGCACTCGAACCATTCAAACGGTTCATCCCCTAACGCTACCATGCTTGCCTCAGAACGAAGCTTCATTCGAGCGATCAATATATCCGTTGATCAGGGCGCTCCATCGCTGCAATTGCGAGCCGCCCTAAGCCTTGCCCGCCTATTTCATGCACAAGGTCGTCACGACGAAACGCTTGGTTGCCTGGAGCAAGTGTCCATTCTTTTCCCCCAACAACGCGACTGGCCAGAATTTCGTGAAGCCTCACGGCTGTTGTTGCTCGCAAGGGAGGCCATCTTTTTGCGTCAGCAGCTTGCGGATGCGCCGCACATCAATAGTGTGTAGTGGTCAATTGGTATCCGATGACTTTCCCTAGCAATGCATGATAAAGAAAGCGCGTCCCCGGAGCGTCAGGGTTCAAGAAAATTAAGAACTTTTAGCGGGTGGCAAGCATACACTTCATACACGCGTGAGTGACTGCGCGAGTCTTCAATAGCGATTGGCTTGGTTCTCGGGTCCGAACCGTCCTCGCGCCGAGGCCTGCTGCCGGTCAAAAAATGCGCGGCTATTGAGCAGCAGGAGAAGTGATGAGGATACATGTGGCAGGTGTGACGATCCCGGACAGTGAAATGGCAACGCAGGCAATGGCCCTGCTCAAACGGGACTTACCCAGGGTTCTGATCAGTCATGCATTTCGAGTATTTATTTTTTCGTCGCTTATTGGGCGTCGTCGAATGCTTGATTTCTCGCCGGAAATGCTCTTCGTCGCGGCCGCTTTTCATCACCACGGACTGGCGCCACGTTTCAGTGGATCTACTCGCAGATTCGAGCTGGATAGCGCGGATGCAGCAGCACACTTTCTGCATCAACACGGAATCGCGAGGCAGGAGGTCCGTAATGTACGCGATGCAATCGCGTTACATTCGACATTCGGCCTTAATGGATTTGAATCTCCACTCATTGAACTTTTGAGCGCTGGAGTCGAAACCGATTTGATGGGATGTCACTTTGACGAAATATCAGATAGTGACCGTCGCGCGGTGGTGCAAGCCTATCCTCGTGAACGTGCGTTCAAGTCACTCGTTATAGAGGCGCTGGCCGACGGCATCATGTGGCGGCCGGCGACAAGCTTCGGAAATGTCGGCGCAGACGTACTGGAGCGCTGTAATCCCGATTTTTACCGCATTAGTTTCTGCGGCCTCGTTTTAGGTTCTCAATGGGAAACCTGAGACGTCAGGCATGATTTTCCGCCAGACTCCGAGGTTTTATGGTCTCGTTGGAAGCGCCTTGGGACTTGAATGCGGAGGGACAGCATTGGACCCGCTCTGAAAGGAAACCAACCTGGGTGCGGCGGTAGTTGCGCTACCTTGTCGTTCCTTCGATCCTCCCGTTTTTATTTCCGTATCGGAAATGAGTTCGTGTCCAATGGGGATAATTTGCCCTCCAATGACCATCCCGAGCAGTCCGACGAGGGCCACTATTGGCGGTGCTGGCGAGCGGACGCGAATCACACTGTATATGATCCCGGCGAGTATGCCAGCAAGCAGCGAAAGAATATAGGATTCCATTCTTTGTTCCAGGCCGATTTAATTCATGGATGACATTGATTGGTGCCCCCAGCGCTCAAGCGCTCAGGCATGCAGAACAACACGCAGCGGATCTGACGGATGCCGCTGCGCGCACTGCCTTCGGGACTCGCACGCCTCCGGTCAAATTCAGCTTTTTGCCGGGACAGCCGCGAGGACTTCGTGCTGAATCTGAGTGCGCTGCGGCGCCTTGTGGACCATCGTATAGGCGTAATCGACCCCCATACCGTACGCGCCGGAGTGGTCCTTCGCGATCTTCATTACCGCGTCGTAGGTATCGCGTCGCGCCCAGTCACGTTGCCATTCGAGCAACACCTGTTGCCACGTGACCGGCACGGCGCCTGCCTGAATCATCCGCTGCATTGCATAGTCGTGAGCATCCTGCGATGTGCCGCCAGACGCATCCGCGACCATATAGATCTCGTACCCGCCCTCAAGCATGGCGCACAGAGCGAACGTCGTATTGCATACCTCCGTCCAGAGACCCGCCACCACCACTTTGTTCCGGGCATTTTTCTTTAATGCGTCGCGTACCTTCTGGTCGTCCCAGGAGTTCATGGACGTTCGTTCAAGGGTGGGGTGGTCAGGAAAAACGTCGAGCAACTCAGGGTAGGTGTAGCCGGAGAATGTCTCGCTCTCTACAGTCGTGATGGTGGTGGGAATGTTAAAGGTTTTTGCTGCTTTAGCTAAGCCGACAACGTTGTTCTTCAGCGTTTGCCGGTCGATCGACTGGACACCGAACGCCATTTGGGGTTGCTGGTCAATAAAGATGATTTGACTGTTCGTCGGGGTAAGCACTTCAAGTTTCTCTTGGCTCATGATGTCATCCGGTTGTGAACTATCCAAGGGTGTTGATCGATATTCCAGCACAGGCTTGATTAGCCGACATATCGCGCAGAATACGAATAAACCGCTTCCTGTGAATCCAGGATCGAGACATGCGCTTGACGTCTTTCAGCCCACGATAAGCATAGTCCAGGCAGTCATGACCCTGTAGTCCTTAAAGTGCTGATTCAGATAATTTAAGAGGCTACTTGCTGGAAGTTCACTTCTCTTAAGCAATAAAAAATCATAAGCTTCCGACGGTGATAACGGCTCAAACAAAGCCAGTCCGAATTCCTTGCGGACAGCCGCCGCTTCAACATGTGCAGATGAGAGAGGTAGCCGGTATCTTCGGAGATCATTGGATGAAAGTCTACGTGCTGTCGCTTATATCAGGAATCCTGATCGGTTTGATGTATAGCTGGATTAATGTCCCTTCGCCAGCGCCGCCTGTCATCGCTTTGTTGGGCCTTCTCGGGATTCTCGCTGGCGAACAAGTGATTCCTGTCGGAAGAAAAATGCTTCGCGGCGCTGGCTTTCTTATGGCGTGGCAAGAGGAGCGTTGCAATCAACATCTTTTTGGGTCTCTGCCCGGCCGAAACTCGAATCGGCCTGGGCCAACGGCGGGAGTGTCCTCTGAGGAGAAGCGTTCATGACATCGCAGCAAGGTGCGCCAGACTTTATTTTTGTTAATGGCCGTTTCACGACGTTGGATACGTCCAATCCAACGGCCACTGCGGTGGCTATCAAGGACGGCAAATTCATTGCTGTCGGTGACGACCCCGAGATAAGCAGGCTCAGGACCGCGAACACACGTATTATCGACCTGAAAGGGCGCTCGGCCCTCCCGGGTTTGATTGATAATCATCTCCACATCATTCGCGGCGGGTTGAACTTCAACATGGAACTTCGCTGGGACGGTGTCCGTTCACTGGCAACTGCCATGGAGATGCTCAAGGCGCAGGTTGCCATCACGCCGCCGCCTCAATGGGTAAGGGTGGTGGGCGGCTTCACGGAACACCAGTTCGAAGAGAAGCGTCTGCCGACTATCGAAGAAATAAATGCCGTGGCGCCCGATACGCCGGTTTTCCTGCTGCATCTATACGACCGCGCGCTGCTAAACGCTGCGGCGCTGCGGGTGGTTGGCTACACCAAAGACACGCCCGAGCCTCCGGGCGGCGAGATCGTCCGCGACAGTTCGGGTAATCCAACGGGCTTGCTGCTAGCCAAGCCGAATGCCGGGATTTTATACGCGACGTTGGCGAAAGGACCCAAGCTTCCTCCGGAGTACCAATTGAACTCGACGCGTCACTTCATGCGTGAACTGAATCGCCTGGGCGTGACGGGCGCAATTGATGCCGGAGGGGGATCGCAGAATTTCCCGGAAGATTATGAAGTCGTCAAGAAGCTCGACAACGAGGGGCTCTTGACCATCCGGCTCGCCTACAACCTGTTCACGCAAAAGCCCAAAGGCGAGAAGGACGATTTTCTCAACTGGACAAAGACCTCGAAGTATAAAGACGGCAATGATTATTTCCGTCATAACGGTGCGGGTGAGATGTTGGTTTTCTCGGCTGCGGACTTCGAGGATTTCCGGGTGGTGCGTCCGGACATGCCTTCGGAGATGGAATCCGATCTCGAAGGAGTCATCCGTGTGCTTGCGGAAAACCGCTGGCCCTGGCGCATGCACGCAACATACGACGAGACCATCAGCCGCGCGCTCGATGTCTTCGAGAAAGTCAATCGCGATACGCCGCTCGCGGGTTTGAACTGGTTCTTCGACCATGCCGAAACCATCACGGAGAAGTCGATGGACCGTATCGCGGCGCTTGGCGGAGGCATTGCGGTTCAACATCGAATGGCCTATCAGGGCGAGTATTTCGTCGAGCGCTATGGCGAGAAAGCTGCGGAAAGCACACCACCGGTTGCACGCATGCTCGAAAAGGGAGTACATACCTCTGCCGGTACGGATGCGACCCGGGTTGCGTCCTATAACCCCTGGGTTTCGCTCTCCTGGCTTGTGACTGGCAAGACGGTCGGAGGCATGCGCATATACAAGCAGCATAATTGCCTTGATCGCGAAACAGCGCTTCGCATGTGGACAGAAAAGGTCACCTGGTTTTCCAACGAAACCGGCAAGAAGGGACAGGTTATTGCGGGTCAATTTGCCGATTTCATCGTTCCTGATCGTGACTACTTCAGGTGCTCGGAGGACGACATAGCCGGCGCGTCTTCGTTGCTGACCGTTGTAGGAGGCAAGGTCGTGTACGCCGCGGGCGAGTTTGCCGAGCTGGACGATAACCCGCTGCCTCCCGCCATGCCGGACTGGTCGCCGGTTCGAAAATACGGCGGTTTTGCAGCGTGGAAGCAAGGGGCAGCGTCTGGCGCACCACTTCAGCAAGTTGCATCGTCTGCATGCGGATGCGCGCGCGCCTGCGGCTTGCATGGACACGACCATCGGCGGGCCTGGATGAGCGACGCACCGACCGCGGACCACAAAGGTTTTTGGGGAGCGCTCGGATGCGCATGCTGGGCAGTCTAGAACCGCTGCGGGCTGGGAACAGTCCGTCGTGGGTGGCGGCGCTGCTGCGCCAACCATGGGTGATGGCGCTTGTTCGCGTTTGTCTTGTCTCGGCTTACCTCATCGGGGGAATCACAAAGCTGGTGCACTTCGACGCCGCTGTCGCCGAGCAGACCCATTTCGGGCTTCATCCGGGTTGGTTGTGGGCTGCGCTCGCCATATTCGTGGAAATTGCCGGCTCTCTGTGTGCAATCTTCAACACGTTTGTGTGGCTTGGCGCGGGTGGCTTGGCGGCCTTGACGTTTGTGGCCATGCTCGTCGCAAACGACTTTTGGCATTTGCAGGGAACTGCGCGCTTTATTGCGCTGAACGGATTCTTCGAACATCTCGGACTTATTGCCGCGCTAGTGATGCTCACGTATTTGTCGAGCAGTGAGCAGCGCTCTCGTGGCTAACAACAGGGCAGGAACATCTAATCATGCGCAATATTCGAACTCTTGGTGTCGCGATTGTTTTTGCGTTCGGCGTCGTGGCAACCGCGCCGTCGCAGACTTTCGCAAAGGCTGACACTACGCAGGCAACGTCATATGCGGTGGGTCCGCAATACGACACCACGCATGTGTACGTGGCGCCTGAGGATTTCGATAAGTTCACGGATAGCTTCGTTGCAACGTTCGGCGGTCACAAATCGCAACAGGGCGTTTTCCAGGTAACGCCAACACCTAGCCAGACAATGTCGCAACTGGTCCTTACACCGGCCGGAACGATTTCGGTGTTCGGATTCAAGACGCCGATTCCTTACCCGTTTGGCGACGAGCGCACTGGCTATCTTGTCACGGACATGGACGGCGCGATGAAGTGGGCGAAGGTTCACGGTGCCGATGTCATCGTTGATACGTTCCCGGATCCGATCGGACGCGATGCAGTGGTCTCGTGGCCGGGTGGAGTACATATGCAGCTTTACTGGCATACAAAGGCGCCCAGTTATGACCCTCTTGCGACGATTCCGGAAAACCGGGTGTATGTCTCGCCATGGCGTGCGAACGATCTCATCAAGAACTGGCTCGCGTTCTCGCACGGCAAGGTGATATCGGACAATCACCGTGCACCAGGAGTAGAAATCGGACGTCCCAACGATACATTCCGGCGAGTGCGGCTCTCTTCGGGTTTTGGCAACATGACTGTCTTCGCCACAGACGGCCACTTGCCGTATCCCTACGGCCGCGAGATGACAGGATACGAGGTCAAAGACTTAGATGAAACGCTTAACAAGGCTCAAGCGGCTGGCGTCACCGTTCTCGTGCAGCCGTTTACGTCAGAACAGAGAAAATCGGCGGTCGTTCAGTTTCCAGGTGGATACGTTGCGGAAATACATGCAACGGCGAATTAGGTCGGCGTCATAGCGATGACAAAACGCGGCCGATCAAATAGCCAGTTTTCCGACGTATTTTCGCGAACCGGTCATGAATGACGACAATGTTTTATCGGCGATCGCAGGGTATGTGGACACACTCAGTTTCGTCGCTCTTTTCGGCCTGTTCACGGCGCACGTGACCGGCAACTTCGTGTTGATTGGCGGCGGCCTGGCCGGGTACGGACAGGGCATTTTTCTCAAGCTGATGGCGTTTCCCGCTTTTGTCCTGGGTGTTGCGCTTAGCAGCCTGCTCATTCGGACCGCCAGCCCCGAAACGCTAGCGCGGGGTGCCTGCATGCTTTACGCGGTGCAGGCAGTTCTTCTCCTGGCATTTTCTATTGCGGGCATTCATCTTGGGTCGACTTTTAGCCCGGAAAATTGGTCGGTAGTCCTATGCGGGATGATTGGCGCGGCCGCTATGGGTGTCCAGAACGCACACAGCCGGCTTGTTGCCCGGCCGGGAGTTCCGAACACGGTCATGACAGGGAATGTGACGCAGGTCATTCTTGACGCAATCGATCTGTGTTCGTCGCGCGTTGGAATCGATAGCAAACTCGCTTCACGCGCACGTGTCGCGAAAATGCTTCCGGCAATCATTGCGTTTGCTCTGGGCGCTATTGCCGGCGCTTTCGCTTACGCTCATTTTGGCTTCTGGTCGCTATTGTTACCCGTTATTGCACTAGCTTGGCTCGCGCTGCGCTCCTTGATGCAACGAAACGCCTTGGAGAAGCGCGCCTCATGAACGCTATTACTGTGGGCGCCTGGCGCGAGCGAGAGAATAACGTGTTGCTGACTGCCGCGAAAGTGGCGGTTGACTGTATGTCGCGTGAACCGACGCGTAACCCCGATAACGGGCGGACGAAACGATGCTTAACAGGGAACGGGTCGAATGCAAGTCGCCGCATTTGTAGGGATCGCCATAGCTGTAGTCTCGCTCGGCCTGTGCTGCAAGGCGCGAGCCGATAGCAATGCGCAGTCGCCGCAGCAAACAAATACCTCGGCGGGAGTCTGTGATTCAAAGCGACCCGTGGTGATGTTCAATCGGTGGCAAGAGGACTGGTCCGCACTTGGCGACCCTTGCGTACCCAAAAAGCCTCTCGATAACCTGAAATATGTTCGCCTTGGCGGCGACCCGGATTCGTATCTTTCGCTCGGCGCCAATTTGCGCGAGCGCCTGGAGATCAACGAGGCTCCGCTATTCGGACTCGGTCCGGCCGCCGGATCGGACACGTATCTGATCCAACGCGCGCAGGTTCATGCTGACGCGAGGATAGGGCCGCACTTACAATTCTTTGCCCAGCTTGAGGACGCGAGGGCGTTCGATAAAGATCTGGTGAGACCCACAGACAAGAATCCGTTGGATCTGGAGCAAGCGTTCGTTGCCTGGGTGAGTCCAATGGGACCCGGCACGATTAAATTTCGCATTGGGCGTCAGGAAATGGCGTTCGACCTGCAAAGATTCATCTCCGTTCGCGACGGTCCGAACGTACGCCAGGCGTATGACGCTGTATGGGCGGATTACGAATATGAAAAGTGGCGATTTATCGGATACGTCACGCGGCCCGTGCAATACCGCGACGTTGTGTCGTTTGACGACACCTCGAATCGCCATTTGACGTTTAGCGGCGTGCGGTTCGAGCGTCAGGGCGTTGGACCGGGTGACCTGTCCGGCTACTATTCCCTCTACACGCGCGATGCAGCGCAGTTCCTCGATGCGCAAGGCAACGAGCATCGTGACGTCTTCGACCTGCGATACACAGGGAAAATCGCGGCGGCGGATTACGATGTGGAGTCGATGTATCAGACAGGTGATGTCGGTAACAAGAGAATCGGTGCGTGGGCAGTCGGATCGCTGTTTGGCTACACGCTCGATTCGACGTGGACTCCGAGGTTAGGATTGCAAGTCGACGCTGCCTCAGGCGATCGACATCCCGGTGATGGAAGGCTTGGCACATTCAATCCACTCTTCCCGAATGGCTATTACTTTGCATTGGCGGGCTACACGGGTTATTCAAATCTCGTTCATGTGAAACCGTCGCTCACCCTTAAGCCCTCAAGCAAGCTTACCTTGCTGTTTGCTGTAGCGCTCCAATGGAGAATGACCGCAAACGACGCGATTTATCAGCAGGGTAACGCCGTTGTTCCGGGCACGGCTGGACACGGTACGCGTTGGACTGGCGCCTACGCGCAACTTCGCGCTGACTGGACGGTCGCGGCGAACCTGATTGCGTCGGTTGAAGCGGTGCACTTCCGGATTGGAGATTCCATCAGGGAGCTTGGTGGGAGTAACTCGGACTATGTCGGCCTGGAGCTGAAGTATGGCTGGTAGCGGCACGATGCCGTGCGTTGCGCGCCACAGAAGCCCCGACCTTACTTGGAACTCGCTCGCCAACGAGCAGGTGTGTGTCCAACAATTTTCTTGAAGACAAGCGTGAAGTGACTTTGACTCTTGAACCCCAGCATGGCAGATATATCCAGCAGGGAAAGGCTGGTTTCTCGAATCAGTTGCTGCGCGCGCCCGATCTTTATTCTTAAGACGTATTCGTTTGGCGTGACGCCCGTCGCCAGGCGAAATTGCGTTGAGAAATGCATCCGGGTCAGGCCGGCGACGTTGCTCAGGTCGAAAAGATAGATCTGGTCGAACAGGTGGGCATCGATATAGTCGGTAACTCGGCGAAGACGCCATTTTGCCAAGGGGCTAATGCGTGCCTTCGTGGACGATTTTCTCGAATTGAGTGACACACATCGGGATGCAATGGCAAGACTGATGCTATCAAGGATTAAGTGATTAACGGAGAAATCTCCTTCGTTGATCTCCAGCATGGCCTGGATCAGGTGCCGAGCCGGCCCGTCGTCCAGGAAAGTGACATTGGAAAGCACTATGTCGCCGTGGGTAGGGGTTTCGAAGATGTGCTCATGGCATTCCGCGAGCAATGCTTGCGAAAGATAGAGGCGATACGCCTGTGCTGCCTCGGTGAACACAATGCGGGTGACTTCCCCGGGCGGCACCAGCAGATTGGAGTATGTGGGCACATTGCTTAAAGCAACTTCTTTCTTGCCAAAGAGAAACCTTCCGGCGCTGACACTCCGGTTGATAGTAATAGTATGCGTACCGTCAGTAAGTTCATGCTTAAACTCAAGAGGCTGCCTGGGCTGGTCGAGGCTCCACTTGGTGAGGGTCACGCGGAAATCTTGCTCCTGCGGACGCAGTACCGGCCGCTGACGCCAGTGAAGCTCTGGTACTGCCAATGAACAGTTCAAGTCGGTTTTCAAGTGAAGCCTCCTTACGCCCTTCAGTGCTTGAACCGTGTGAAATTTGAAAGCGGTTCGCTACGGGCGGTCCCGGTCGCGGGTATATCTTAATTGAAATAAAAAAGGAGAATGTAAGGATGTAACGGGTGGGTGTGGTGCTGTGTGGTGAAATGTTCCTGTCATCCGAACATGTGCCAACATCGTACGGCGCGAGCATGGCCGGCCATCCGGCTTTGATGTGCCTCGCGAACACTCGCTGCTTGCTCACGCGAATCGCTGCAGGAGTAGTTGGGTATCCTTAGAAAATAAAAATTACTGCGATTCTTGTCCAAGCTATTCAAGACGGTCCCGAAGGCACGCGCTTTGTCGGCAACGTTTAAAGGATTGAAAGGAATCAAAGGCTGAGAAAAACTGATCTACATCCGCCTACGCTCATCGCATTACGGTCTAGTTACCAGAGCGATTACAACGGAAAAAAATATTTCCACAGCGAGGACGGTGCGCTTTTGCACAGTTTGATCTGTATCAATGCTGTTCGATATCAACAGGCGCTTAATCACAGACTGAATTTACACCGTCAAAGGATTAACGCCATGGATCTCCCGCTTAGTGGTATCAAGGTTATCGATTTCACCGGTGTCCAGTCTGGTCCCGCCTGCACGCAAATGATGGCGTGGTATGGCGCAGATGTGATCAAGGTGGAGCGTCCCGGTGTTGGTGATGTGACGCGCAATCAACTGCGCGACATCCCCGATCTCGATGCGCTGTATTTCACAATGCTCAATAGCAACAAACGTTCGCTGGAACTCAACACGAAGACGCCCGAAGGCAAGGCGATCATGGAGCAACTCATTCGTGAGGCCGACGTACTGGTCGAGAACTTTCACCCGGGCGCCATGGATCATATGGGCTTTACGTGGGAGCATTTGCAGGAACTGAATCCCCGCCTGATCTTTGGCTCGGTAAAGGGATTCAACGACGAGTCGCCTTACACACACATCAAGGCCTACGAAAACGTCGCTCAGTGTGCTGGCGGTTCGGCGTCGACCACCGGTTTCTGGGACGGTCCCCCAACGATCAGCGCAGCGGCACTCGGTGACAGCAACACCGGCATGCATCTGCTGATCGGTCTGCTGACTGCGCTCATCGGCCGGGAGAAAACGGGCAAGGGGCAGCGTGTCACCATCTCGATGCAGGACAGCGTGCTCAACCTTTGCCGGGTCAAGCTGCGCGACCAACAACGGCTCGAGCGCGTAGGGTATCTCGAAGAATATCCGCAATATCCCAACGGCACGTTCACCGACGTGGTGCCACGCGGTGGCAACGCCGGTGGCGGAGGCCAACCGGGTTGGATCCTTAAATGTAAAGGGTGGGAAAGCGATCCTAACGCCTACATCTACTTTACGATCCAGGAACAGAACTGGGCAGCGACCTGTGATGCAATTGGCAAGCCCGAGTGGAAGGACGACCCCGCCTACAACACTGCGAAAGCGCGGCAGTCACACATCTTCGATATTTTCGCGGATATCGAAAAGGTGCTCGCGGACAAGACCAAGTTCGAGGCGGTTGACTATCTGAGCAAGTTCGATGTCCCGTGCGCACCCGTGCTGACAATGAAAGAAATCGCCAACGACACGTCATTGCGTGCAAGTGGAACAGTGGTAGAGGTGGAGCAGAAAAAGCGCGGCAAATACCTGACTGTTGGCAGTCCGATCAAGTTTTCCGGATTTACGCCAACGATAGAAGGCGCACCGCTCCTGGGTGAACACAACGAGGAAATCCTCGTGGGGCTTGGATATTCGAAAGAGCAGATCGACAGGTTCCGTGAGGCGAAGGTCATCTGAGCTTCGGTAGCAATCACCCCTCACTCACTGGAACGAACGCGACATGGCAGATACTCCAACGCAAGGCGAACTGACCGATGGTTTCCATCTGGTCGTAGAGGCGCTCAAGCTCAACGGCATCAATACCATCTATGGCGTCGCCGGCATTCCCATCACGGATCTTGCGCGCCTCGCGCAGGCCGAAGGTATCCGTTATCTTGGCTTTCGTCACGAACAGTCGGCGGGTAACGCCGCCGCCATCTCGGGCTATCTGAAGCAATGGCCGGGGGTGTGTTTGACTGTATCGGCGCCGGGCTTTCTTAACGGACTCGTCGCGCTTGCCAACGCGACAACGAATGGCTTTCCCATGATCCAGATCAGCGGATCGAGCGATCGCGCAATCATCGACCTGCAGCAGGGCGATTACGAGGAACTCGACCAGATGAACGCGGCGAAGCCGTTTACCAAGGCGGCGTTCAGAATCAACCGGCCCGAGGACATCGGCATTGGCGTAGCCCGGGCCATCAGGGCAGCGCTTTCGGGACGGCCAGGCGGTGTGTACCTGGATCTGACCGCTGCTGCGCTGGCCGCGACAACCGACGCCAGATCCGCGAAAGCCACGCTGATCAAGGTTGTCGATCCGGCGCCCGCGCGCATTCCGTCGCAGGAGTCCGTGGGTCGCGCACTTACGCTTCTCGCAAATGCCCAACGTCCGTTGATTATTCTGGGCAAGGGCGCAGCCTATGCGCAGGCCGACGACGCGATCCGCGGGTTTATCGAAGAAACCGGCGTTCCGTACCTGCCCATGTCGATGGCCAAGGGCCTCTTGCCGGACGACCATGCGCAATCCGCTGCTGCCGCGCGTTCCTTTGTGCTGGGACAGGCCGACGTGGTGATGCTCGTCGGTGCACGCCTGAACTGGTTGCTTGGGCATGGCAAGGCGCCGCAATGGTCGCCCGATGCAAGCCTGATCCAGATCGATATAGAGCCGACCGAATTCGACAGCAACCGTGCCATTGCCGCGCCCGTTGCCGGCGACATTGCGTCCTCGATCGCAGCGTTCAGAGCGGGCCTGTCGGCCACGCCAGTGCATGCCCCAAAGGCCTGGACAGATGCGATTAACGAACGCCGCCGGCACAACGAAGAAAAGATGGCGGCAAATCTGCTGGCCAACCCGGACCCCATGACGTTCCAGAGCGGTCTGCGCGCGGTGCGCGATGTCCTCACCCGACATCCGGACGCCTATATCGTCAACGAAGGTGCGAATACGCTGGATTTCGCGCGCAACATCATTGATATGCAACGGCCGCGCATGCGGCTCGACGCTGGCACGTGGGGCGTCATGGGCATTGGCATGGGCTATGCAATCGGCGCGGCGGCGACCAGCGGCCGGCCGGTCGTGGCAATAGAAGGCGACAGTGCGTTTGGCTTCAGCGGCATGGAGATCGAGACCATCTGCCGGTATCGTCTGCCGGTTGTCATTGTGGTGTTCAACAACGGCGGTATCTATCACGGCGACGACGTCAATCGCAGCGGCGGAGCCGATCCGGGGCCAACGGTCCTCATGGGCTCGGCGCGTTATGACCGGCTGATAGAAGCCTTCGGCGGCAAGGGATACCACGTGACTCGGCCTGAAGACCTGGAAGCGGCGCTCGCAGCCGCGCTTGAAGCGAAGACCCCTGCGCTGATCAACTGCGTGATCGATCCTCACGCGGGCACGGAAAGTGGGCACCTGAAAAACCTCAATCCGAAAAGCGGTCTTGCGGCTACGAAGTAGTGCATCGGCTTTTGGCGATGCATTTCGGATTTCGCTAAGGATTGCCAATCAGATTTAAACAAAGGGAAGACGATGGACGCACCCTCTGCAACAACGACCCGGCCAGCTGGCCCGTTTTCCGACGTGCTGGTGATCGACCTCACGCACGTTCTCAATGGCCCGTTCGGCACGAACATCCTGACCGATCTGGGTGCGCGCGTCATCAAGGTTGAGCAACCCGGTCATGGAGACGACACACGGCTTCTCGGTCCTTTCGTGAACGACCAGTCGCTTTACTTCAGTTTCGTGAACCGGGGCAAGGAAAGCATTGTCCTGGATTTGAAGGCGGACGCTGACCGGGAGATATTTCTGAACATGGTGCGCGAGGCTGACGTGCTGGCGGAAAATTTTCGCCCTGGAACGATGCAGCGGCTTGGGCTCGCCTACGAGGATCTTTCCCGCATCAATCCGCGGCTGATTTATGCATCGTCATCGGGCTTTGGCCAGACAGGACCAATGGCCACTTATCCGGCCTACGACACCATTGTCCAAGCCATGAGCGGCATCATGGATGCAACCGGTTTCCCCGGAGGGCCGCCAACGCGCGTGGGTACGTCGCTGTCCGATCTGTGTGGCGGTGTCTTCATGTTCAGCGGTATTGCAAGCGCCCTCTATGATCGGCAGAAGACAGGAAAGGGTGCGCATGTCGACGTGGCAATGTTCGACGCAACGCTCGCGTTTCTCGAACATGGATTCATGTCCTATGTGGCGACGGGAAAGGCCCCGGGCCGCATCGGCAATCGCCATCCATACATGGCGCCCTTCGACGTCTACGAGGCGCGCGACAGGCAGTTTGTGATCTGTGCCGGCAACGACTCGCTGTTCCTCAAGCTCTGCAACGCGATCGGCCGTCCCGAACTGTTGACGGATGCGCGTTTCATCGGAAATCACGACCGGATGGAACACGCGGATGCCTTGAAAGAAGCGCTCGAAGCGACACTGCGCGAGCGCGACGCGGCTCACTGGCTGCAGGTGATCCACGAGGCAGGCGTGCCCGTCGGTCCGCTGCTCGACATTGCAGAGGCTGCGGCGCTGCCGCAGACGGCTGCGCGTAACATGGTGATCGAAGCCGGCGGCGTCAGGATGCCCGGCAACCCTATCAAGATCAGCAGCTACGCCGACCCCGCCGTGCGCCCGGGAGCACCTTCGCTCGACCAGCACGGCGCCGCGCTGCGGACGGAGTTCGCGACGGACAAGCGTAGTTCCTGAGCGCAAGGAGCGATCAATGGACATATCTTCCGCGCCGGTGACCGCGCTCCCGCTGCACGTCAACGTGCGCCGCGTCGTGGCGCTCACGACTGTTTGCGGGTTTGTGGAGGTGATCGGGTACAAGGACGCGGGCGGGATCTACCCGGCGATCATGACCGGCAATACGGTCCAGCTTGGCTGGAGCCTGGCCCAGGGCGCGTGGTCCCGTTTTTCACTGCTTGCTTTCGCGATCGGGGCGTTTTTCATCGGATGCATGATTGCGAGCCTCATCAGGCGTCATCTGAAGCGGCCGCCGCTCGAGCTATGCATCATGGCCGTGCTGCTCGTCGTCGCCGGGGTTGTACGCGAGAATGCGGCGCTGCGTATTCCCGTCGAACTTCCCATGCTTGCGCTCGCACTCGGCATGCAGGGAGAAACGATCAGCCGTTTCGGCGCCGTCTCGCTACAGACACTGGTGGTGACCAACAACATGGTGAAGTTTTCCGACACGTTCATCGGCCGCTATTTTGGCGGCAAGAACGCGAGGGAAAAGCGTCCGCCTCTGTCGGAGGTACTGCTGCCTGGGCTCGCGTGGCTGACTTATAGTCTTTCGGCAGCAGTGGGCGCTGTTGTTGCGGGTCTTGTGTCGGAACCGCTGATCATTCCGGCACTAATCCTTGTCCTCATCACGCTCGATCTGATCCGGCTGCCGGATCGGTAAGCCGTTGCTTTGCGTGGTAGACGTGGCGTCGGATAAGCAGACCGGCGACACGTCCCCGACGCGCTGATCCGTTTCGATCCAAAGGAACGCCCTGCCGACCAGTTGGCGAGCGGGAATCTTGTAATTCGCAACCCGACCTGGACCGCACCCGTACGCTCATGAGCCTACCTGATCTGCCGCCTCAGCCAGAGGACATCACTGCGGACCCGGTCGTCGGTCCATCGAAGCCGCGTCTGCTTGGCGTGCTCGGCCCTGGATTGATCACGGGCGCCTCGGACGATGATCCCAGCGGGATCGCTACGTACAGCCAGGTCGGCGCGGCCTTTGGCTACGGTTTATCGTGGACGCTGCTCTTCAGCTATCCCCTCATGGTGGCGATCCAGATGATCAGCGCCCGAATCGGGCGCACCACCGGTCACGGCATTGCCGGCGTGCTGCGCAAGCATTATCCGAACTGGCTGCTGCAATGGGTGGTCGTGCTGCTGCTTGTGGCGAACATCATCAACCTGGGTGCGGACCTCGGCGCAATGGCCGACGCAATGGCGCTTCTTGTACCCGGCCCGAAATGGCTGTATGTGCTGTTCTTCTCGGTGGTATGTGTGAGCATGCAACTGCTTTTGCAGTACACGCGCTACGTCGCCGTACTGAAGTGGTTCACGCTTTCCCTTTTTGCCTACTTCGCTGTTCTGGCGGTTGTGCATATTGACTGGGCAAGTCTGGGACGTCATTTCTTTGTTCCGCATATTGCCTTGACGTCCGACTATCTGACCGCCGTGGTTGCAGTATTCGGCACGACGATCAGCCCTTATCTGTTCTTCTGGCAATCCGAGGAGGAGGTCGAGGACATGCGTGCGCATCCGCGGCGTCTGGACCTTCTGCAAGCGCCGGAGCAAGGTGGAAAGGCGCTGCATCGCATAGAGATCGATACGCTGGTGGGCATGGGGCTGTCGAACCTGGTCGCCCTGGCGATTCTGGCTACGACTGCCGCGACGCTCAACGCGACCGGCATTGTCGATATCCAGACTTCCGCTCAGGCGGCGCAGGCCTTGCGGCCAGTCGCCGGCAAGTACGCCGCGCTGTTTTTTACCATGGGTATCGTGGGTACCGGATTGTTGTCCGTTCCTGTCCTCGGCGGGTCGGCCGCGTATGCGATCGGGGAGGCGCGCGACTGGCCGGTGGGCTTCACACGCAAGGTACAGGAGGCGAAAGCGTTTTATGCGACGATCGCCATTGCAACGCTCATCGGCATGATCGTGAACTTCACGGCCATCAATCCGATTGCCGCGCTCTACTGGAGTGCGGTGATCAATGGCGTGGTTGCAGTGCCGTTGATGGTCGTGATGATGCTGATGGTGTCACGCACTGACATCATGGGTCAGTTCGCGGCTCGCGGCTGGCTTCGTCTGCTTGGGTGGGTTGCAACCGGGGTCATGCTGGTAATCGCACTGGCGATGCTGGTGACTCTGTTCTGACGCGTGGGCCGTGGCATTCCCTCGATACATAGCAGATAAGGTCTTGCACCTAACTTGCACCGTTAGACCTGACCAGCCAGCTTGCGCAGTTTCGCCGTGTCCAGCAAGGTGATGAAACGCGGGCCCTTACGGCGGATCACGCCCTGTGCTTCGAGCGCGTGCAATGCGCGACTGACCGATTCCACCGTCAAGCCCACGTAATCGGCAATGTCATGCCGCGTCATGGGCAGTATCAGTTCTCCAGCGAGCCGGCCGGGTGGCGCGTATGCGTGCTCGATCCAGAGCAGAAAACTCGCGAGACGCGCAGGCGCATCGTTTCTTGCGACCGTGATCGCGTGATGCTGGGAGCGCCGCAGTTCGTGGCACAGCTTGCAAAGCAGCCCGATATCGAGTCCCGGGTCACGTTCGAGAATAGCCTGCAGCGCGTCGAACGGAATCCTGAATGCAGTCACCGGCGTCAGCGATTGCGCGGTTGCAACGTAAGCGCCGTTTTCACTGAGCCCGATCAGATCCCGCGGAAACAGGAAGGCCGTGATGCGCTTGTCGCCATTCGCCTGCAACTGATAGGTTTGCGCGACGCCGCTGACAACGTTATAGACAAAGCGCGCCTCGCCGCCTTCCGGATAGAGGACGGTATGCCGCCGGACGCTGATCAGTTGCGATACTTCCATCAACGCGTCCTGTTCGGATCTCGACAGCAATTCCACTTCCATCCCGTCGCCGTCTTTTCGAAAAGGCGCGGCATAAATCGATGGCCGATACGGCGCCACGTCGGCAAGCTCATCTTTCATGGCGAGTCTTTGGTGTAAGCGTTGCCCGCTTGGGTCATGCTGCGAAGTCCAGCACGATCCGGCCTTCAATGTCGCCTTCGGCCATACGAGAAAATACCTGGTTGATGTTGTCCAGTTTATCGGTGGAGACCGTGGCTTTGACCTTTCCCTCGTCGGCGAAGGTCAGCGACTCCTGCAAATCGAGCCGCGTGCCGACAATCGAACCGCGGACGGTAATGCCGCCCAGCACCACGTCGAAGATCGGTAACGGAAAGTCGCCGGGCGGCAGACCGTTCAGGGAAACCGTGCCGCCACGCCGGACCATGCCGAGCGCTTGCGAGAACGCCCGGGGAGAAACAGCGGTGACAAGCACGCCATGTGCTCCGCCAATTTCCTTTTTAATGAAGGCTGCGGGATCGGTCGTGGCTGCGTTCACTGTCAGCGCTGCACCGAGACGAGTGGCAAGTTCGAGCTTTTTATCGTCGATATCCACGGCGGCTACGTTGAGACCCATCGCCTTCGCGTACTGCACGGCCATGTGCCCGAGGCCGCCAATGCCCGAAATGACGACCCAGTCGCCCGGTTTTGTATCGGTGACCTTCAATCCCTTGTACACGGTCACACCGGCGCAAAGGATCGGCGCGATATCGACGAAGCCGATGCCCTTCGGCAGATGCCCGACATAGTTCGCATCTGCAAGCGCATATTCGGCGAAACCACCGTTGACCGAGTATCCCGTGTTCTGTTGCGACTCGCAGAGCGTTTCCCACCCGCCCAGGCAATGCTCGCAGTGTCCGCACGCGGAGTACAGCCATGGAATGCCTACGCGGTCGCCTTCCTTGACATGGCGCACGCCAGCCCCGACTTCAACCACGTAGCCGACACCCTCATGTCCCGGAATAAACGGAGGATTTGGCTTGACCGGCCAATCCCCGTGGGCCGCGTGCAGATCGGTATGGCAAACCCCGCAAGCCTCAATCTTGACAAGCACCTGTCCGACCGCGGCCGAAGGCACTGCAACCTCTTCGATTTCCAATGGCTGGCCGAACCCGCGCACCACAGCCGCTTTCATTGTCTTACTCATTATTCACCTCTGGTCAACACATGGTTCGGGTGGCTTCGCTACGTCGCGCCTGTACTCCATAAAGCCTCGCTGCCGCACGCTTTGCCAAGGCTCACGGTCACATGGCGGGAATCACCACCGGAAAGTCCGTATGATCCTCAACGCCTTTGACGCCTGGCACGTTTTCCGCGGCAACGCACATGGCGCGCGCCTGCTCGACCGAGGTGACAACGCCCCACAGATGGACCGTGCCTGCATTCACAATGACGTTCTCCGCAGCCAATGCCCAGCGATGATTCGCAAGTTCGCGAAGGACAGCATTGCGGATTGCCTCATCGGCATCGGGCTGAGCGGACGCGGTTTCCTTCGGCACGCTTGCCAGCGCCTTCACCAGGTTCGCCCGGCTGACGATCCCAAGAAGCTCTCCGTCGTAGACAACCGGAACCCGTTTGATTCGATGCCGCTCAAGCAGATCCGCGATTTCGCTGACCGGCGTACCTTCGCGCACGGAAATCACTTTTTCCGTCATGACGTCCCTCACCGATCGCGCGTTCTCCTTGATATAGGTGGCGGCAAGATCTCGCGTGGAAGAAAAGAAATCGAGCCACCATGAGCGGCGCCGGGTTTGCGTGCCCGTTTCGATCCGATGAATCAGGTCGCCCTCGGTGATCATGCCGATCAAGCGGCCCTCGTCATCCACCACGGGTGCGCCGCTGATGTGATTCTCGGCGAATAGGGCAGCGGCGTCCCGCACCGATGTTTCCGGTTTGACCGTGATTACCGCACGGGTCATGACGTCAAGTGCGCGCATATGCTTCTCCTGATTTCCGGCGCGGGCCGGTCTTTCTTTCAAACCTGCTAACGATAGGAATTGTGGGTCAACGGCCCGCGCTGGTTTTGACTCAAGTCAAGTATGTCGGCCTTCCTGTTCTGTACGTTTGTCCTTGATACCACGGCGCGGGCCCAGCGAATCACAGCGCGGCCGCGTATGGATATCCCTGCCGGCGGCATGGGCTAAAGTGATTCGAATCAATGCTGTTTCCGGGTTTGCGCGGCAACAATGGTGTGAGTCCCGTCAGCCTTAGGCTCACTCCATCTCATGACCCGTTCGACCCGCGCGGAACAGACGTACCCGGAGCGGCCTCCGGTTATCGACTGTCCAATCTGTTCGCTGAGCACCATCCTGATGTCGACGCGGCTGCCCGGAGCGTCGCTTGGTCAACTGGATTCCATCGTGTGCACAAGGCGGCTCGTGCGGCGCGGCGAGACGCTGTTTCGCGCCGGCGATACGTTCAAAAGCGTTTACGCGGTCCGCGTTGGCTGCTTCAAGACGATCATCTTTCGCGACGACCGCGAGCAGGTCACGGGCTTTCACATTGCCGGAGAACCGCTTGGACTCGACGGCGTGTACGCGGGCAGGCAGAACTGCGACGCGGTCGCACTGGAAGACAGCCAGGTCTGCGTGATCCCCTACGACCTGCTGGAAAACCTGTGCTACGACTTCAAGGCAGTACAACAGCATGTGCATCACATGATGAGCGGCGAGATCGTGCGCGGCGCGCATCTCATGATGCTGCTGGGCACCATGACCGCCGAACAGCGCGTGGCCACGTTCCTGATAAACCTGTCGTCGAGAATGAAGGCGCGCGGTTATTCGGCCGCGGAGTTCAATCTGCGAATGACGAGGGAAGAAATCGGCAGCTATCTCGGACTGAAACTGGAAACCGTCAGCCGTATGTTTTCAAAGCTGCAAAGGGACGGCGTGATCGTGATGAAGGGCAGGCAGGTGAAGATACTGGACAGCGGGAAACTCGCGGAGTTGTGATTTGCGCCGTTTTGATGGCGCTAGGGGAACGCGTGTTGAGCAAGCGACGAACGGCCTGAATCCACCGTCGATCCTGCACACTTGATATATCATATCGAGCCATGATCATGGTGAAGCCGCGTCAAACCTGGCTTTACATCATGAAAGGTATCCCGGATTCTCCTCATGGACGGTTGCGCCGAATGCATCAAGACAAGCTCGAACATCAAAACCTTAACGATCGGACGTACGCGATCCTTAAGGGCGGTTTGATATCAGGGACCTTTCACCCCGGGCAGGTTTTCATCATTCGCTCCCTGGCGGAGCGTTACGGCATTTCGACCACGCCGGTTCGTGAAGCGCTGCAGCGCCTCGTCGCCGAGCGTCTCCTTGTCATGTTGCCAAATCGCACCATCGTGGTGCCGTCGTTGTCGCCCGAAAACTTCGCGGAAATCTATCGTATCCGTTGCGAACTCGAAGGGCTCGCTGGGGAGGTCGCGACTGCGCATTTCCGTGCCGCCGATACTGCACGCCTGAAGAAGACGCTTGTTGCAATGGACAAGACCATAGAGCGGGGCGAGAAGACAACGTATCGCGAACTCAATGAGAAGTTTCACTTCGATATTTATCGGAAAGCGAAGCTCCCGCGGTTGCTTGAGTTGATTCAGAACCTGTGGGGGCAGGTTGGCCCGGTGTTCTACGGACTACTCGATGCCCCCGACTATGGTGGCGAGCACGCAAACCTGCATCACCGGGAGATTGTTCAGGCGATAGAGGACGGCGACGCTGCGAGAGTGCGCAAGATGATCGTGGAAGATCTGGTTGCCGCGGGCGATGCACTGCGGCCCCGCCTCGGCATGCTGGTCGTGCCGGGCGCGGAAGCCGGGTTCGAACCGGGCACCGACTTGAGCGATGCAGCCAGCGCAACCGATGCCAGCCTCGCGCCGGCTACAGGTGCGTTCGAAGAATCCCAATCCCCCGGCCGCCGGAAACGCGCGGCCAAGGCGGTCGTGCATTAAATTCCAGTCTGCTCGTCGCGCAGGGTGTCTTCCATTGCGCTCAGGAAGAAGTCCGCGTGTTCAATCGAGAAGGGCAGTGGCGGACGAATCTTCAATACGTGGCCTTCCGGTCCGGATGCCCCGATCAATATGCGCCGTTTGCGCAATCCATTGACAAGACGCGTGGCCAACGCCGGATCCGGCGTCGCGTTTGCCGGATCGCTGACCAGATCCGCGCCGATGAAAAATCCCGCGCCGCGCACGGCGCCTATCGACGGGAATTGCTGTGCAAGCGCCTCCAGGCCGTCCTTCATATAACGCCCGACCTTCTTCGCGTTCGCCATCAATTGCTCTTGCTCGATGACTTCGAGCACGGCAAGCGCCGCCGCGCAAGACACCGGATTGCCGCCAAACGTATTGAAGTAGCGCGCCTTCAACGCGAAGTCCTGCAAGACTTCCGGTTTCGCAACGAGTCCCGCGATGGGGATGCCGTTGCCCATCGGCTTGCCGAGGATCACGAGATCGGGGAGCACGCCGTGCCGCTGGAACCCCCACATGCTGTCGCCTGTGCGGCCAAAGCCGGGCTGGACTTCATCGGCAATGAAAACGCCGCCCGCGCGATGGATTGCGTCGACCGCGGGCGCGAGGAAACCGGCCGGATCGGCGTAGACGCCGTCGCTTGAAAAAATCGTATCCACGATCAGGGCTGCAGTGCGTACGCCGTGCCGCGCGAGATCGGCAATGGCGGCTTCCACGTTCGCAGCGAAAGTCTTGCCGACATCGGCATCGCCCATGCGCTTGGCATCGGGCGCGGGCACTGTGCGGACGTGACTGCCGAGCGGAACGTGATCGCCGAGCGACGGCGAGATTTCCGACACGGCGCTGGTGATCCCGTGATAAGCCGTCTCCGTGACGATGATCCCCGTGCCGCCCGTGAAATTGCGCGCGACTCTCAAGGCAAGGTCCGACGTCTCGCTGCCGGTGCAGGTGAACATCACGTTCGACAGTTCCGCCGGGAAGGTGGCGACCAGTTTCTCCGCGTAGTCCAGGATGAGTTCGTGCAGATAGCGGGTGTGCGTATTGAGCGTTGCGGCCTGCTTCGCAATCGCCGCCACCACGCGCGGATGGCAATGACTCACCGACGGCACGTTGTTATAGACATCCAGATAGCGGTTTCCTTCGGCATCGTACATATGGACGCCTTCTGCCCGGACCAGATGTACGGGCTCCTCGTAGAAGAGCTTGTACGATGGCCCGAGCACGCGCTGCCTGCGTTCGAGCAATGCGCGCAAGGGCGCATCGAGACGTTCGGCGTTCGCAGGGTTGAACGCATTGACCATCAAGGGCTTGACCATCGAAATCACTCCATGTTGCATGCGGCGCGCAGGCGCTGCTGCGCCTCGTCACGCCGCAGGGTTGACAGATGCGCGAGGCCGTTCCAGGCGCTGGCATTGTTCTTCAGGATATATGCGCTGTTCTCCGGATAACGCGCGGCCCGCCAGCCGGTGATCGATACCGTCAGCACAAAACGCGCTGCAATCAGGTCATACAGGAGATCCAGTTCGACCGGCTCCAGCGGCGACACCGCGTGATACGCCGCGACGAATTGTGCGATGCAATCCCACGGATCTTCAGGACCCACGCCGCTCATGTGATACGAGGCGCCCACGGCGACGTCGTTGATAAGCGCCGTATGCACCATGTCGCCAAAGTCGAGGATTCCAGCAATGCGATCGTGGTCCGCTGGATCAACCAGAACGTTGTGCGGATTGAGGTCGTTGTGTACGACTTGAGCGCGCAAGCGCGGAAGCACGTGTTGCGCGTGACGCTCGAAGTTATCCAGGAACGCCTCGACCATCTGGCGGCGCGAGGCGTCGGGAATATGCGTGATCAGCGTGCGCAGGCGGCTTGCGTTCTTGATGTCCCAGGCAAGGTCGTGGCCGGCCGCGCTATGAAAGAAGCCCCGCAACGCAAGTCCCAGCCGCGCGAGCAGTGCGCCTAGTTGCTGGCGCTGGGCGGCGCTTCGCTCGACCGTGTAGAGCGGCACGCCCGGCAGGTATGAAAGCAGCCGCACGGCGCGCTCCGCATGGTGTCCGTACGCAAGACGCAAATGCGCATGGCCGTCGAGCGCTCTCGTGACGCGCGGCACGGGCAGCGGCGGGTCGACCGACTCGACGTGGAGCAGGGCGCGGACCTGGAAATCATTGATGGTCGGATCCTCGACCGGGTTGCTGATCTTGAGCGCGTATTCGTGACCATCGTCAGCGTCGATTTTGAAGTTCTGATCGCGCTCGCTGGTCAGCCGCGACACCGAACCGCTGATTCCATAGTGAACCGCCACGGTTTTCTGCGCGTCCTCGATAGGCACTTCCTCAGCCGCCACCCGCAGGATGTCGTTCACCGACTCCGCAAGTTCGCTGTCGACGTTCGCTTCCAGCTCGCTCATTACCTATCCCCTGAACCTTCAAAAATTGACGAGATATGATATATCATGCAACAAGAATAACACGTCAAAACCGCGTGTCGAGTCGTAAAAAATCGATGTCACCAGGAATTTTTGCGAGCTTCGTGGAGATGCGCGGTGAACGCCGGAAGCTAATGCCGTACGTGGGTTCGCCGAATTTTCATGCACCATGAAATTATTTTTTTCCAGTGAAATTGCGATATATCATATCTCATCGAAAGCAGCGAAACGTCAGCTGAAATTGCAATACTGACGCGGCGAAAGCCGCCAGACAGCGAAGGAAAGGCAATCCATGAACAAACTCACGATCAACTGCGACATGGGCGAGGCGTTTGGGATCTATCACCTCGGCGACGACGAAGATGTGATGCCCTTCGTGACTCACGCGAACGTCGCGTGCGGTTTTCATGCGTCGGATCCGAATGTCATGTGGCGGACCGTTCGAGCAGCGAAGCGCCATGGCGTCAAGGTTGGTTCGCATCCGGGATTGCCGGACCGGGAAGGCTTCGGCCGGCGTGAAATGAAGTTGTCGCGCGACGAAACCGCAGCGCTCGTGCTGTACCAGACCGGCGCGCTGCGCGCGTTCCTCGACGCGGAAGGCATGCAGCTTTCGCACATCAAGCCGCACGGCGCACTGATGGGCATGGCGATGAAATATGCCCCTGTCGCCGAAGGCATCGCGGACGCCGCCATTGCGCTGGGCTTGCCGGTCATCGGCTGCTCGGACAGCGAGATGACTCGCGTATTCGACGAGCGCAAGATCAGCTACGCCTGCGAGTTCTATTCGGATCTCGACTACGACGACGAAGGCCGCCAGATCATCACCATGAAGCATGATCCTGTCGCGCCGGAAGACGCGGTGGAGCGCGTGCTGCGCGCGCTCGACGAACATACGGCGAAATCCATCAATGGCCGCACCGTCAAGGTGGCGGCGGATTCCATCTGTGTTCACAGCGACACCCCCGGCGCGGTGGCGTTGGCGAAAGCAGTGTATGACGCCGTAGCGGACAGGCTCTGACGCGCGCCGCATGAAGACCCTCCATACAAGCCTCATTCTCACAGGCGACGCCGCGCGTGCAATCGTGGTGAAGTCGCTCGCGCAGTGCGAGCGGGCGATCGGCGCGTCGCTTGGACCGCTCGGGCGGGGCCTGATGTATGACGGCGGCTCGGGCGGTCCGCGCCACGCAAACAACGGTCTTGCGATCGCGCGTCAGATTGCTCAGGAGGAAGGCGCGTGGTCGGTTGCGCCACGCATTTTGCGCGACGCGTTGTGGGACGCGCAGCGAGAACTTGGCGACGGCACGGCACGTATTGCATGCATGGCCATTTCGATGCATGCCGTGGCCGCGAAACGCGTGGAACAAGGTGTCTCTCCGGGGCTGCTTGCGCGAGCGCTTGGCGAACTGGCGGCGCGTTTGCCGGCGTTGCTCGAGCGCCAGCGCCGCGAGTCGCCCGGCGCCTGTGCGATGGCGCACAGCGCCTGTGATCACGCCGATATCGCGGCGAGCGTCGCGCAGATGCCGGAGGCGCTTTGCGATGAAGGTGCGATCTCGGTTGTCGAAGGCTATCGGCCCGGCGTCGAACTCGCGCAGTTCGCGGGCTTTTGCATGGAAGTCCAGGCGGATCGCGCGGGTGTGACGGTAAGGGAACAAGGTGCGCGCATCGAGATGGATGGCGTGCACGTGCTGGTGGTCAACGAGATACTGGACGATTTCGGGCCGCTTGCGCGCGTGATGGAGCAGTTCGTTTCGCGCGCGAAGTCGCTTGTGGTGGTCGCGCGCGGCATTCAGGGCGCGGCGCGCGCCACGCTGGCCGCCAATCGCGCGGGTCTTGGCATGCATGTGTTGGGGCTGTTGCCCGCGGACACGGGCCTGAGCGCAATGCATGTGCTCGAAGACCTATGCGCGATGACCGGCGCCACGCTCGTCAGCGAGGAAACGGGCATATCGATTGAACGGGTTCGTCCCGCGATGCTCGGCCGCGCCGGCCGATTGATCGTGCAGGGCGGACGAGCGATCTTTGTCGAACCGGCGGGCGAGCGCGAGACCATCGCCAACCGGCGTGACCTGATTACCCGCGAGGCGGCCGCGCAACGCTACGTGGCGCTTGATCGTGAACGGCTGCTGCGCCGCGCTGCGCGCATGGGCGGCGGCTGGGGCGAATTACGCGTGGCGGGGCGCACAGCGTGGGAAACAGCGGAATGTATCGATGGCGCGAGCGCCGCGCTTGCCGCTACGCGCGCTGCCGCGCATGGCGTTGTGGCAGGCGGCGGTATAGCTTTGATGCAGCTTGCCGATGCGCTCGTTGCCGAGCATCCCGCTCATGCGACGGTCGCACAAGATGCCGCTCTCGAAGCACTGGTGCGCGGTTGCCGCGCGATCGCCACGCGCATTGCGGGCAATGCCGGCGTGGAGCCGGGGGCGCTTCAGGTTCCACCCGATGTCGCCGATCCGCTCTCGGCCACGCTCGCCATTCTTCGCCATGCAGTTTCACTGGCGATGACCCTTTTGACCATCGAGGTCCTGATATGTTGAAGGAACGCCACGACGCCGAGCGCGTGACGCCCACGTTTGTCCCGTCGCCAGCCGCCGCGCCTCGCGTGCAGCACGATGGCTCGTCAGCCGCGGATCTGATCCTGCGCGCGATCGATGTCGTGCATCACTATGGTCCGGTTACCGCGCTCGACCACGTCTCTCTGGAAGTCCGGCGCGGCGAATTCCTCACCATCCTTGGCGAGAGCGGCTCGGGCAAAACAACCATGCTGCGCGTGATATCCGGTCTTGAACGGGCGTCGCACGTGGCGCAGTTGTCGCTTGACGGCGTGGACGTGACCAACGTTCCGGCAGCGCGTCGAAACTGTACGACGGTGTTTCAAAGCTACGCGCTTTTTCCGCATATGTCGGTCGAGGAAAACGTTGGTTACGGGTTGAAGCTGCGTGGCGTGCCGCGCGAAGAATGCCGCCGCCGCGCGGGCGAGGCGCTCGACATGGTGCGGCTCGGCGCGAAGGGCGCAAGGCGCATCGGCCAGTTGTCGGGCGGCGAGCGGCAGCGCGTGGCGCTGGCGCGCGCGGTGGTCACGAAGCCGGCCATCCTGTTACTCGATGAACCGCTCGGCGCTCTCGACGAACGCCTGCGCTACGACATGCAGGCCGAACTGGTGGACATCCACAAGGCGCTCGGCATGACGTTCATCTACATCACGCACAGCCAGGAAGAAGCGCTCACCATGAGCGACCGGATCGTCCTCATGCGGCGCGGGCGTATCGAGCAAAGCGGAACGCCGGAAGACCTTTTCGACCGCCCTGGCAGCCGGTTCGCCGCCGAGTTCATGGGCTACGACAACGTCCTGCCATGCACCGTAACGAGCGACGACGACGCGTCTGTCATGACCGTCGACCTGGGCGGCGCAACGGTGCGCGCACAACGCTCGCCTGGTTGTCGCGCGCGGCGCGGCGAAGCCGCCCTCGTTGCTGTACGCGCCGAACGTCTCTCGCTCATTCTGCGCGCACAGGCCGGGGCGAACCTGAACGTGCTGGCGTGCACGGCCGAAGGCCATCTTTATCGCGGCAAATACACCGACCGGACCGCGCGCATGCCGGGCGGCACGGTGCTCAAGATCCGCAGCTGGGACCAGAGCGGCGCGCAACATGGCCCCGATGCATCCGGCTTCGACGCGGTGGCCTGCCGCCCACAGGATTGCGTTGTTCTTCCACACTAACGACTAAGGCGGGAAATCATGAAAGACCGGCATTCGATTACATCGCAACTGGATCTGTCCCGCCGGGACATGTTGAAGAGCATCGCCGCAACCGGCGCCGTGGCGCTTGCGGGTTCGCTGGGCCTGAACCGCCTTGCGCAAGCCGCGGCGTCGAACACCGTGCGCGCATATGGGGTGACCACCGCGCAATTGAAGGACTGGTCGGCGCTGACGAAAACCACCGGCCTGAAGATGGAATACGTTGGCTCGGGCAATGACGTCGGCGTTTTCATGCGCGACGTGATGGCTTCGCAAATGGGTAACAAAGTCGATATCTTCATCTTCGAAGGCGGTACGCAAAATCTGCTTGGACCGCAGGGCGCGTATCTTGTCATCGATGAAAAACAGCCCGAGCTCAAGCTATGGCAGCGCACCTCCGATACGTGGAAACGCTCGCAGACCGTGGTTGGCCGTGACGGCAAACAGTACGGCGTGCCTGTGATCGGCAATGCGGACAGCTTTGGCTATTTCCCCGACAAGATCGGCGTGAATCCGGACGGCAGCGCGGATGTATCGTGGAAGATGATGTTCGAGGACGACCGCACGCGCGGCCGCGTGGGCTACGACAAGACGTGGAATTATTCCATTGGCGTGGCTGCGCTTTATTTGAATGCGACCGGTAAAGCGAAGGTGGCGAACCCTGCCGATCCCACGGGAGCGGAAGCGAAGACCGTGGTGGACTTTCTCGTTGCGCGCAAGAAGGCCGGCCAGTTCCGCACGCTGGTGTCGTCGTTCGAGGAACAGATCCAGTTGCTCTCGAACCATGAGGTGGACATTCTGAATTGCTGGGAACCCGCCGTGCGAGAAGCAAATCTCAAACTCGGCGATGGCAAGACCCGCTACGCCTACACCACCGAAGGCTATTACAAATGGGGCCACGGCGCCTACATTGCTTCGCAGGCAAAGAGCCGTGGAAACATGGACAGCATCTACAAGATGCTGAACTACTTCCTTGACGGCGAATACCGTGCAATGCAGGCGCGGGACCGCGGTTATGCCGGCCCGAACATGGATCTTGCAGTGACGTATGCAACTGCAAACGGGTGGAAACCCGAAGACATTGCGAACCTGAAGGCGACGCAGCAGAAGGTCGACCGCAAGTTCACCAAGCCCTTTGTCAGCACGACTACGCCATCGAATTCCGATGTTATCGAAGAAGAGTGGCAGCGCTTTCTGAACGCGTAACCGACTGCATGAGCCATTCATTCAACCGGGTCCAATCATGAGCGATGCAAGCATCGGCATTGCGCGGCGCGGCACCATGCGAACGCCGCTCGAGCGTTCTCCCTGGCTATTGCCGCTGTTTCTTTCGGTATGGCTGACGCTCGTGATCGCGCCGTTGCTGGTGCTGTTCGCCTACAGCTTCTTCGAGAGCCGCAACTTCGCGATGATCTACAAGCCGTCGCTCGCAACGTGGGAAAGTCTCTTCACGTCCGGGCGCTTCGAAGTCACGGTGCGCACGTTGCGCATTGCGTTGACGGTGACGGTGATCGAACTCGCGCTCGCTTTTCCGAGCGCGTTATGGCTCGCGAAGGGCGGCTGCAGCAAGACCACGAAGGCGCTGGTGCTGGCGTTGCTGACGATTCCGTTCTTCCTCGATTTATCGTCGCGCATCATAGTCTGGCGCGGTATTCTCGATGAAAACGGCCTCATCAATCATGTGCTGATGGCGCTGCATGTGATTGCGTCGCCCATACGCGGCATGCTCTACACCGAGCAGGCGGTGCATTTCGGCATGATCGTCTCGTACTTTCCCATGATGGTCCTGCCCATCTACATGGCAATCAGCGTGATAGACGACACGCTCATCGCGGCGGCCGCCGATCTCGGCGCGTCGCCGTGGCGCGTTCTCGCCGATATCATCCTGCCGCTTTCCATGCCCGGCATCCTGGCCGGCGTGGTCTTTACACTCGGGCCGGCGCTTGCGTCGTGGATCGAACCGAACATGCTGGGCGGCGGTTTCGTCAACTTGCTCAGCAATTCCGTGGACAGCGCTTATAGCGCATTGCGCTATCCCGTGGTGGCCGCGCTGTCGAGCTTCGTTATCCTGATGGTTGGCCTGATGCTTGCCGTGCTGATGTTCCTCACGCGCCGCTTCGCCGACCTTTCCACTTCTTTCCGGAATCTTCAGAGTTGAGCCATTCCGTCCTTCAGCTATCTGTTCGCGAACCCGCGGCGCAACCGAAGGGCGGCGCGTGGAGCTACTGGCGCGGCTGGCCGGCATGCGCGAAGTGGATCACGTTCGGCGTGCTGGGCCTGATCTACTTTCCGCTGCTGTGGCTCGCCATGATGTCCGTGAGCGCGCGTCCGCTCTCGGGTATTCCGTTTCCGTTGTCGGGCGCCAATTACGTATCGCTCTTTACGAACAACGACTGGCTTGCACCGTTCGGCATCAGCGTGATGATTGCGCTCGGCGTTGCGGTCGTGACGGCGTTGACAGCAACGCTGGTTGGCCGTGCGTTGCCCCATTCGCCACGCGCCGGAACGCTGGTCCTGCTCGCGGTGTTGCCGCTCTTCATACCCGGCATGTCGATGGGCGCCGCCCAGTTCATTTTCCTGCGGCCCATGCTCGGGCTCACACTGGGGTTCTGGTCCATCTTCCTTGGTCACGTGGTCTGGGCGTTTCCATTTTCGTTGCTGATCGTGCTGGTGCTGACAACCCGTTTCGATAGCCGTCTTGTGGAGGCCGCGGCCGATCTCGGCGCGTCGGGCTGGCGCACTTTCTGGGACATCGAGTTGCCGATACTGCGCCCCGGCATAGTGGGTGCGGGCACGTTCGGTTTTCTCATCTCGTTCAACGAAGTGCAGCGGTCCATCTTCCTGCGCGGCACGGCGACGACCATGCCGATCTGGAACTGGGAAATGGCGTCGTCGCAACAATCGCAGGTGCCGGTGATCTTCTCGCTCGAGACAATTGTCCTCGCCGTGGTGTTGCCGTTGCTGGCCGCGCTTTTCTGGGTCTTGTTCGTGCGAATGGACAAGAATTGATCGACGTCTCTCCTTAACTCTCAAGGGCATCGCGATGCTTTATCCTGAGCCGCGCTTCGTGCCGGGCGGCGATTGTTTCATCGAAGTCGAACTCGGCGATGAAATGAGTTTCGACCTCAATGTGCGGGTTCATGCGCTTGCCGCCGCCATTCGCGCGGCGCGGATTGCGGGCGTCGTCGAGTTGATTCCCGAACTGGCATCTTTGCTTGTGTCCTATGATCCGGACCGTATCTCGTACGCTGACGCCGTCCGTGAAATCCAGGCGTTATCCGACGCGCTTTCGGGTGGCGCAATGCAGGAAATGACCAGCCGGGTCTTCCACGTCCCGCTGCTCTACTACGACCCGTGGACCGCCGAATGCGTCGATGAATATCGCAAGACGTATCCCGACAAGACGCCCGACCCCGAACTGATGTGCGAGCAGAACGGCCTCGCCGACCGCGCCGCGTTACAGCGGGTGCATTGCGCAAGCGAATACTGGGTGGCGGCGCTCGGATTCTGGCCCGGACTGTGTTCGCTGATGCCGCTCGATCCGCGCTCGCGGCTCAACGCGC
The DNA here is from genome assembly GCF_001544455.2 of Caballeronia sordidicola. Classification (GTDB taxonomy): domain Bacteria; phylum Pseudomonadota; class Gammaproteobacteria; order Burkholderiales; family Burkholderiaceae; genus Caballeronia; species Caballeronia sordidicola. The sequence goes on along the minus strand of NZ_FCOC02000001.1, from coordinate 13,101 downwards.
CGAAGTACAACCCGCCGCGAGGCTGGACGCCCAAGGGCGCGATAGGTCTTGGCGGCGGCCTCACGTGCATTTATCCGGACCGTACGCCCGGGGGCTACCAGATCTTCGCCCGCACCCCCATGCCGACGTGGGACCGGCATCAACGGCTGGGCGCGTTCCGCGAAAGCCCGGCATTGTTCAGGCCAGGTGACCGCGTACGTTTCGTGCCGATCCAGCGCGACGAATACGACTTCATTGAAGAAGAAGTGAACGTGGGCCGCTACGTGCATCCGGTGATCGAATACCAGACATTCTCGGTGCCGAAATATCAGGCCTGGCTGCAAACCCTCGGGAAGGAGTAAGCGATGCTCGATATCGTCAAACCGGGACTCGAGACCACGGTGCAGGAATTGCCCGGTCGCATCGGTCATTGGGAGCAGGGCTTTCCGCCATCCGGGCCGGCCGACGCGTGGTCATTTCGGCTTGCTAATCTTTTGGTTGGCAACGACCGCGATACGGCTGCGCTCGAATGGCAGTTCGTCGGGCCAACGGTGCGCTTTCATCGCGATGGCGCGATCGCGCTGACAGGCGCGGACATGGCCGCGAAGCTCGATGACGCACCCGTGCCAATGTGGGAAACGCTCAACGTTAAAGCAGGGCAGGTGCTGACGTGCGGCGCGGCGCGCACGGGGGCGCGGGGGTATATCGCGGTATCGGGCGGTATTGCGACGGAGCCGGTGCTTGGTTCGCGCGCGACGTTCCATATGGCCGCCATCGGCGGGATGGGCAATGGTGCGCTGAAGAAAGATGACCGCGTGCCGCTCGGCGAACCGAGCGCGCAGTTCAAGCGGTTTCGTGTGGCAGAAAGCGCCCGCCCGCCGATCGATACCGCCCTTCGCACCAGCGCCGCTTCAAAGCGTGTTGCCGCCATGCTCGGTCCCAACGATGCATGGCTCGACCCGCACGCCATCGACATGTTCTTCGAAAGCGAATGGACGGTTCAGGCGCGAAGCAACCGCACGGGGTTGAGGCTGACCGGACCCGAGTTCACCTTCTCTGAGCGCGCATATTCGAAGCGGCCCGAGCATGGGCAGGAACCATCGAACATTCTTGACCACGGCTATCCGGTCGGCGGCATCAGCGTTGCAGGGCAGACGGCGATTGTGCTGATTCACGACGCGCCGAGTGCCGGCGGTTTCATCATTCCGTTCACGGTGCCGCGCTGCGATTTATGGCGCCTGGGGCAAGCGCGGCCGAATGAAAACCTGCGCTTTCGCCGCGTGACCATGGACGAAGCCAACGCGCGACGCCGGCGCATCGATGCGTTGTGCACGGCGGAAGCACTGATCGAACCGACTACTCGAGCATGACCTATAACGCAAACCAAGGATGACAACCAGATGGCCGACTTCGAAGTCAAAAGCGAAATCCCGGGGACGTTCTATCGCAGTTCCGCACCCGGCAAGCCGCCGCTCGTTGAAGAAGGGCAACACGTCACGGCCGATACGATAGTCGGGATCGTGGAACTGATGAAACAGTTCAACGATGTGCCCGCGGGCGTGGCGGGTGTCGTGCGCAGCTTTGCCGTGGCCGATGGCGACGCCGTTGACGCGGACGCCGTGCTTGTGGTAATCGACACGGGAAGTGCATGACATGACGCGCGCGATCAGAAAGGTGTTCATTGCGAACCGCGGTGAGATTGCGGTGCGCATCATCCGAGCGGCGCGGGAGCTTGGTTTGCAAACGGTGCTGGGTTGCAGCGAAGCCGATGCCGACAGTCTCGCCGCGCGCATGGCGGATGGCGTCGAGGTGCTGGGTCCGGCGCCTGCCGCGAAGAGTTATCTCGACACGCGTGCGGTCGTTGACGCGGCGCTTCGCAGTGGCGCTGACGCCGTGCATCCGGGGTATGGGTTTTTATCGGAGAATGCCGCTTTTGCGCAGGCGCTCAAGGACGCGGGTCTGATCTTCGTGGGACCCTCGCCGGAGACCATTTCGTTGATGGGCGACAAGGCTGCAGCGCGTGCCTGTGCGCGGCGCGCGGGCGTTCCGACCGTGCCCGGCAGCGACGGCGTGGTCGAACACGTTGGAGAGGCGCAGCGTGAGGCGCTCAAGGTCGGCTATCCGGTGATGTTGAAAGCGGCTGCGGGCGGCGGCGGACGCGGCATTCGGGTCGCGCAGGACGCAGACGAACTGGCCGCTGAATTCGACAAGGCCACCCGCGAAGCCGAAAGCGCTTTCGGCTATGGCGGCCTTTATCTCGAGCGCTTCGTCGGGCGCGCACATCATGTAGAAGTGCAGATCATGGGCGACGGCGTACGCGCGATCCATCTGTACGACCGCGAATGCTCGCTGCAAAGGCGCAGGCAAAAACTGATGGAAGAAGCGCCGTCGCCGTCGCTTGATGATGAAGTTCGCGGACGCTTGTGCGCGTCGGCGGTGGCGCTGGCTGAATCGGTGGGCTACGTGGGCGTAGGCACGATTGAATATTTGTTCGACGCCACGACCTCCGAGTTCTTTTTCATTGAAATGAATACACGCGTGCAGGTCGAACATCCAGTAACCGAAATGGTGACGGGCATCGATATTGTGCGCGAGTCGCTGCGCCTGGCGACAGGGGAAGCGCTTGGGTTCGCGCAGGAAGACATCGTATTGCGCGGCGCCGCGATCGAATGCCGGATCAACGCGGAGGATCCGGTCAGGAACTTCATGCCGTCGCCGGGGGTTATCGGCAATGTGCGCTTGCCTGGTGGGCCAGGGGTGCGTACGGACACGCATATCTTCGACGGCTACCGCGTGCCGCCATTCTACGATTCGCTGCTTGGCAAGGTGATTGCGTGGGACGTGAATCGCGACGCGGCGATCAGCCGGATGAAACGCGCGTTGACCGAACTGCATGTGGACGGTGTGAAGACCACGCGGGCGCTACATCTGGCATTGCTCGACGACCCCGGCGTGGCGGCGGGCGTTTATGAAACGAGTTACCTGGAAGAGAACATCGAGCGGATCATTCAGGCGATTGCCTGAGCAAAAATGCGGCCCTCGTTATTTGAATGACGCGGATAGACGATCCTTGATGTGCGGATCTAGCATTTCTTCACGGCCGCTATATCAAACACCGCTCGCACGCCGAACCCCAGTTTTTCATACACGCTGGCCGCGCCGGCGTTTCCATCTCTCACGTGAAGAAAGGCGGTATCGCCGCGTTCGAGGATGTTCTCGGCGATAGCCGCGCTCAGTATTTGCGCATAGCGTTTCCCACGATGATCCGGATGCGTGCATACGCCGCTCACTTCGGTGGCGCCATCGAGCCGCATGCGCTCGCCGGCCATCGCAATGAGCATATCGTTCTCATCGAAGATACCTAGATAACGGCCCAGTGTCACTGTTCGCATTTCCATTGGCCCGGGCTGCGCCAACGTTGCAAGCGCGACCATGGCCGGACCATCCGCAAGCGTGAGCGCGCGCATCGATGAATGGGAAATGAAATGCGTGGGGACCTTGAACGCGGCCTTTGTGCATGTCATCTGGGCAAAGCTATAGCGCCAGTCGACAGACCATCCGTCGGGCGGCGCATGCTTCGCGATCGCAAACACGCCAACCAGCGAGCCCGCACCCGCGACGTCCGCGAGGGCCGTCCAGCAAGCCGGATTGGCGGAGTCCGCGACGGCCGCGATCGGCGAGATGGCCGGTTCATATCGGCGGGCAAGGTCGTTTCCGAAGCTGACTGAGCGTTGCAAGTGGGTTAGCGCGTTCCACGCCGGATTGTCGAGAGGATGCACAGCGCGAAGCTCCTTTGGAAGACTTTCGGGAAAGATGTTGTCTTACCATAAACATCGGACAGTCGAAAATATTCCTCGAACCTCCCTGAAAACGCGGATATCTCTGCTGCCAATAGTGCCTTCGTTGCCGGCCGTTCGCCGCTTCTGTATGGTGTTGCCAGGCGTAAGACATTTGCATGCAGATCACAAAGGGATATCGAATGACATCCGGGACCAGCACACAGACCGAGATTCCGATCCGCACCGATGTATTGATTGTCGGCGCGGGACCTGTCGGGCTTTTCGCGGCATTCGAGGCGGGCGTGATCGGCTTGTCGTGCCAGATCGTGGATACGCTTGGACGCATTGGTGGCCAATGCATCGAGTTGTATCCTGACAAACCCATTTACGACATTCCTGCCATTGCGTCATGTACGGCGCGTGAACTTGTCGACCGGCTGATGGAACAATGCCGCCCGTTCAATCCGCCAATCCATCTGGACCAGCGCGTCGAGACAGTCGAACAGCGCGATGATGGCCGATGGACGGTGACAACAGCGCAGGGCCTCGTCTTCGATACCGCCGCCATCATGCTCGCGGCCGGCAACGGTGCGTTCGTGCCGCAGCGCCTTGCATTGCCCGAAGCCACGCCGCTGGAAGAGCGCTTCGTTCACTACAGCGTGCGATCGCTCGCTGACTTCGCCGATAAAACCGTCGTGGTCGCAGGCGGTGGAGACTCGGCGCTTGATTGGGCGCTGGCCCTGCGCCGGGTTGCGCGTAAGGTGGTGCTGGTTCATCGGCGCAATGGTTTCAGCGCGGTGGCCTCGAGCGTCGACCAGATGAAGCGCGCGGTCGATGCCGGCGAAATGGAGTTCATGATCGGCTCGATTGCCGGCTTGCAGATGCTTGATGACAAGCTTGCGTCCATCGAGATCCGGCAGATCGATGGCATGGCTCAGATCGATGCGGATCATCTCGTTGTGCTTTACGGCCTTGTTGCGGATCTCGGACCAATCGCAAAGTGGGGTTTGGAAATCGTGGGCGGCCGTATCAATGTCGATACTTCGAACTACGAAACTAACCGGCCTGGAGTTTTTGCTGTTGGCGATATCGCGAATTATCCGAACAAACAGAAGCTGATTCTTTCGGGTTTTCATGAGGCATCGCTCGCGCTGCGAAAGGCGTACGCGTACGCTTATCCCGACAAGAAGCGCACGCACGTACATTCGAGCTACGACGCGGGGCTTGCCGAGCGCATTACATCAAGTGCCGCGCACGATGCAGCTTAGATAGCCATGGCGCACGCGCGAACTTTGCATGAAGACGCGTTGTCCACGTGCTCTTCTGACTTCAACTCACGTTGAAATGAACGCGAACATCCTGATGGCTTTCGACTGCTCGACCGTCCTGCATTGCCGGGAAAAAGCGCCATTTTTTCAGGGCATCAAGCAATAACGCGTTCAAGCGTGGATTGGACGTCGGCTTTGATAGTTCCACATCGACGGTTCCGTCCGCGTGAACGTCGAAGCGCGCAATTGCCACAGCTTGATAGGCGTCCTCGCGAAGTTCATCGGGGAGAGCGGGCATGGGTTGGCTGATGACTCGCGCAGCGGAACCTGCCGGCGCCGCGGGCTTTTCGCTCTCCGGCGCAGGCATTGATGGCGCTGGTGATGTAGGCGGAACTGGTGCAAGGCTTGCGTCACGTGTGGGCGTGGGAGGATGTTCGGCCTTGACGATGGCGTGTTCATCCATAGGCGGCCGCGCTATGCGCGGTTCGGTCGTATGAACGGGCGCGGGATTTAGCCGTGGATGAACCGCTGGTGCAACAGCTTTCGGGCGGGCAGGGGCGGGCTCAGGCGAGGGCGGCGCGAGTTCGACAAGACGCATCTCCACCACCGTCTCCTGGGGCATGGCGGGTTTCGCCGAAACCCGCGAGAGCCGGCTGGCGACCTCAGCGAGCATAAATGTCCATGCCAACACGGCGATCAGAAGCGCAACGCCCAACCTGAAACGCGGTTCATCGAGCAGACCGCTCAAAGGACGCGACCATCTATTCACGATGCACGGCGATCAAAAAATGCGCGGCGCCGCCGCGCTGGGCGGCAAGCATAGCTTGAACGACGGCGCCTTGAGCCGCTTTATCGTCGGCCGCGATCACCACGTTACGATCCGACTTGAGAAGTTGCCTCACGCTGGCTTGAACCTGATCCAGGCGGACCGGATGATGATCCAGAAAGATTCCGTTATTCTGATCGATCGTCATTGTGAGCGGCTGATCTTCAGACATGCGCTCGGCTTGTCCCGACGGCAGATTGATTTTTACCGCGTCGAGTCGTTGCATGGCCAGCGAAGCCAGCATGAAGGTCGCGAGCAGGAAGAACATCACGTCGATCATCGGAATGATTTCTATGCGGCCGCGCTTCGACGCGCGTGTTCTTCTGAGTTTCATTTGGCATTTTCCGCGTTCAGCCCGCGGTCATCAGCAGCAAGCCGGATCTCGCTGAGACGCTGGTTGGTGTACACCTCAAGGTCATCGATCAAACGTTCAAGGCGTCGCGAAAAGTAGTTGAACGCAAACAGCGCAAACAACGCGACGATCAACCCGATTGCTGTCGCCACCAGCGATTGCGCGACACCGCCGGTCACTCCACCGGGATTCACGAGTCCGCTGCCGCCGAAGAGCTGGAATGAATGCATCATTCCCACGATGGTCCCGAGTAATCCAAGCAATGGCGCGGCGGTGACGATCGTCTCCAATACCCAGAAGCCGCGGCTCATGTCGCGCTCGATTCGCGTTGCCAGAGATTGCGCACGTGTCTCATACAGCCATAGCGGCGTGCCGGGCCGCATGACGAACGTTGCATCCAGGCGCTTGAACGCATGCTGCGCCGGAAGTGTTTCAACATGCGTTGACGGTTCGCCTGCAAAGCGCATGAATACATAAGCGCGATCTATCGTTATGGCAATCGCCAGCATGGCAAGCAGCGTCAGCGGATATACGGCCCATCCACCGACCTGGGCAGCCGCAACGATTCCTCCCCAATCCTGCATGATAAGAACCTTTATCTAGTTATCCAGTGCATTAAAAGTTCTTCGTGATACCCGCATATAACGCAATGTGCGGGCCATACTGCGGCGCACCTACGCCAATGCCCGAACCGTCGCGCAACTCGTAGACGCGATTGAATGCGTTGATGAGAAGCAGACGGCCGTCGAACTTGCCGATGAGCGGCTCCTTGAAGTCGAAGTGATGGATCACGCCCAGGTTGACTTGCGTGTACACCGGAAGGCGATCTGTGTTCGCAAAGCCGCTGCGCAGCCCGCTGCCGACAATCCCGTCGAAAGTGAATGTGGTCGCGCCCAACTGATACGCACCGCCGAACGAAGCCGTAACACGCTGGTCGTGATCGAGGAATACGAAGTGGCTGCCGATAAAGGCGAGTTCGTCCGGACCGAAGTTGAACTGTGCAGAGTCGATGTCCTTGCCCTGAGCACGGCTGAACGCCACGTTCATGTACGCAGAGACGTTGCCTTGTTTATAGTTGCTGGTAAATTCCACGCCGTACACGCGACCGTACTGGTAGTTGAACGGCGTGAAAATCAGTGCGGTGCCGAACTGGCCTTCATCGAGCAGATTGGTCGATTTCTTGTAGTACGCGTCCACACCTACGGTGATTGCGGATGTCAGCCGTTGTGTGACACCGAGATCGAAATAGTGGCTGCGCTCTGGTTGAACCGGATCGTTCTGTGTCGATGTCTGCGCGGTCGTTCCAGCAAATCTCGCAATGTCCGCGCCGGATACGAGTTCGAATGCCGGTGGCGTGAAATAGCGCGAATACCCCGCATGCACGGTCGTGGATGGCGTCAGCGCATACACCATTCCAACGCGCGGACTAAGCTGGCTCGCGCTCACATATTCGTCCATCTTGTCGTAGCGCAGACCGTAGTTGATCGTGAGCTTGTCAGTAACCTTCCACTCGTCCTGAACGTATGCGCTGTAAAGGTAGCCCGTCTTGCTGCTGGAATCCGGTACGTTGAACGGTTGGTCGGATAGCTGGTTGCCGTCCTCATCGGCGGGAAAGACGCTCAGGTTATTGTCGAAAACCGCGTGTTCCTGCTGAAACGAAATGCCCGCGCGCAGCGTGTGTTTTGCGTTGAGCCGGTAGGTGGTATCCGCTTGTACGCCATTCGCGCTGTCACTATGAAAATCGCTCGCTGCCACGCCGTTAAAAAGCAGATCGCCGACGGGATCAGGATTGAATTGCGTGCGTGAATAACGGGTGAAGAGCGCAACCTGATAGTCGAGTGCGCCGCCGTTCGTGCCCTGCAAGGCGACTACTGCGAACTGGTTGAGTTCGGACTGTGTTTCGTTGAGCTTGCTTGAGTCGAACGTGGTGTTGCCATTCAACGTGAAGTTGGTCGGCAAACCCGCCGTGTTGGGAATGTCGAACTGGTTGCTCGTCGTGCCGAACATCAGGCTCACGCGCGTGAGCGGATTGATGATGTACGACATGAGCCCGAATGCATCGCCCTGGCGCGTGTGATCGTGAATAGCGTTTGCGCTCGACGTGGGGTTTTCGATCCCCAGGTTGTTCTCGCCCACCGAGCCGCTGAAATAGTAGCTGAATGGTCCCTTGCTGCCGAACACGTCGGCGCTGGTCTTGATGGTTTGATGACTGCCACCGAAAACATCGATGGAGCCGCCGTCGCCCTGGTCCCCGCTTTTCGTATGAATATCGACAATGCCGGCGGTCCGGTCCCCATACTGAGCAGGCAAGGCGCCAGTCAGCAGATTCAACTGGTCGATGATCCGGGTATCCAGCGATTGACCGAAGCCGCTGATTGGCTCAGGAATGATGACGCCATTGATTCGGTACTGCAGATTTGCGTGGTCTCCGCGCACGTGCAACTGGCCATACGAATCGCTCGCCACGCCCGGCGCCTGTAGCAGCACCTGATTGAGTGGCGTGTCCTGTCCGGCCGGAAGGGTATTGATATCGGCCTGACTGAACCGGTAAACACTGCTGCCCGTTTCCGGCAGCAAGCCGTTGCGCGCCCGGTCGAGTCGTTTTGCGTTGACCTGTACATCGAGCGCGTCGCTTTTTGAAAGCGATACGGACACCGAAGCATCACTGCCATCGTTCGCGGTCGCGATGCTGCTGCCGCTCGCATACCCAGGCGCGGCCACGACGACCGCATACGTGCCCGCACTCACGTTGTGGACCACGAAATGCCCGCCCGTGTCCGTGCTGGCTGTTCCAGCGGAAGCGCCGCTCGCGTTCTGCAGCACAACGTTGGCGTTCGCGACGGGTTTTCCCGCGCTGTCGGTTACAGAGCCGGATACAGTGCCATCAGGTCCGGCTGCGTAGGCTTCAGCCGCGGCTATCTGGGCGAACAGCAATAACGCTGCATGAGCGAAGAGCGTGCGATTTTTCATCGATTGTTTTTTGTGCGTGAGTGGTGGCGATGTGTGCAACGGGTCAGGCGGTCGCATCTTCCTGAGCGCCGTTCTTGTGTCCAATGCCGCTTGAATAATGTAATGTTATAACATCCATAATCAAAACCGCCATCATTTTTCACGGTGAAATAAATGAGAAAGTTACCTGTAACTGTTTTGTCGGGATTCCTGGGTGCGGGTAAAACCACGCTTTTGAACCACATCCTGAACAATCGTGAAGGGCGAAGAGTCGCCGTAATCGTGAATGACATGAGCGAGGTCAACATCGATGCCGCGTTGATTCGCAACGGCGGCGCCGAGCTTGCACGCACGGATGAAAAGCTTGTCGAGATGAGCAACGGTTGCATTTGCTGCACGTTGCGCGAAGACCTTTTGCTCGAGGTGAACCGCCTGGCAAAGGAGGGCCGCTTCGACTATCTCGTGATCGAATCGACGGGCGTATCCGAGCCGTTGCCGGTCGCGGAGACCTTCACGTTTGCCGACGAAGAAGGGCAGAGCCTTTCCGATGTCGCGCGGCTCGATACCATGGTCACCGTGGTGGATGCGTTCAACTTCCTGAGGGACTACAGTTCGGCCGACAGCCTGCAGGCGCGCGGCGAATCGCTTGGCGGGGAAGACACGCGCACGGTGGTCGACCTGTTGGTCGAGCAGATCGAGTTTTGCGATGTCATCGTGCTGAACAAGATCGATCTTGTGAGTGGTGACGACCGTATTCGGCTCATGGCAATCCTGGGCGGCCTCAATCCTCGTGCAAGGATCGAGATAGCCGAATTTGGCCAGCTAGACCTCGACAAGGTTCTCGATACCAGCCTGTTCGATTTTGATGAGGCATCCAAAGCACCTGGCTGGCTCACGGCGCTGCGCGGCGAACATACATCCGAAGCGGAAGAGTACGGCATCACCAACTTTGTGTATCGGGCGCGCCGGCCGTTTCATCCCGGGCGATTCTGGCAACTCATCGAAAGCGAATGGCCGGGCGTGATGCGTTCGAAGGGCTTTTTCTGGCTCGCCAGCCGGCCGACATATGTTGGATCGTGGTCGCAGGCTGGCGGCGTATGCCGTCATGGCGCGATGGGATTGTGGTGGGCCGCGGTGCCGAAGTCCTATTGGCCGCAGGATGCCGAATCGCTTCAGGCGATCGATGACGACTGGGATCCGCAAGTCGGCGACGCGCGGCAGGAGCTTGTGCTGATCGGCATCGATATGAACGAAGCGGCGCTGCGCGCGCGCCTCGATGCGTGTCTTCTCACCGATGCGGAAATGGCGCAGGGACCCGAAGCGTGGCGCCGTTTCAACGATCCTTTTCCTGCGTGGCGTCACGAAGATGAAGTGGCGTATTAAGCGGAGATGAAGCCGGCGAGCGGCGCGCACGAAGCGTGCACCAGTCGCTCAATGCGCATCAGACTGGGCGAGTGTTCATGAGGCAAACCTCGCACTGTCTTGACCGCACAATGGCAGGCTGACAAGTCGTTTTACCAGCGCAGGAAACGCGGACCCAGCAACGCGCCGATCAAGGTGGCGAGCACCATGCCGAGCACATACCAGACGGCCCAGAATGCAACGCTCATTTCGGGGCAATGGAGGCAGTACGCCATGGTCGCGATGGTTCCCGCCAGCATGCCGCCAGCGGCGCCCGCAAGACGCAGCCGCGTGGGCGCAAGTCCGCGAATTGCCCAGAACACGGCGACAAAAGCCGGCACCGACAGCAGCACGATATTGAACGGGCATGAGCGCCACGTTGTACCCATCACGAGCGGAACACGGGCGTCGGGGGACACGAGGCACAAAACCGCCACGGCCGCGCTCCATACAACGAGGATGGGGACCGCCGGCATCGCCCACAATGCGCCCATGCGGGTCCCCGGCCGCGACAGGCGCGCCGCCAGAAACAGTGCACACGTGGCAAGTGTCGCGGGGAATGCGAAGCGCGCCCAAAACAACGGCGTGCGAGATACCACCGCGAAGTCGTGACGCAAGCCGTAGATCGCGAGCATGAGCACGAACGAACCCAGGCCGCCCAGCAGCAACGCGCGCACAAAACGGCGTCGGGACAGGCCGGCGTCGACGGGCGTCACGCCTGTCGAGAGAAGCGAAATCAGGTCCTCGGTTTTCATGCGGTGCCTCGAATCTTTGCTGCCAGCGCCTTCAATCCACGATGGATGCCCACTTTAACAGCCGACTCCGACATGCCTGTCAGCGCTGCCGTTTCCGTGACGGAAAGCCCTTGCAGCTTGACGTGGACGATCGGCAACCGGTGACGCTCGGGCAACTGATCGAGCAGCTTGCCAATGTCGCGCCTGGCGTCGGCGGGTTCTTCATCCGAGGTCGCGAAGATATCGAGCGTTTCGTCCAGCGGGTCGTTTAGTGCTTCGCGCCGCGATCTTGCACGGAAAAAATCCATCAGCTTGTAGCGCGCAATGGCGTGCACCCACGCCGTCAGCGGTTCGTCGGGACGATACGTGTGGCGGCTGTTGTGCACTGCAAGCAAGATCTCCTGCACGACGTCTTCAATATCGTCCTGAAGGTAATAAATACGTTTTCTCAGAAAACCTCGCAAATGCCGGGTCAGGTCGTCGAGGAACGCGCGATACGCGGCGGCGTCGCCATCCAGGCCGCGTACGAATAGCGCCCGGAGTCGTTCTTCAACGCCTGATACGGCACCACCTTGTGTTATTCGCTTCATCGCGGCATCGGGTTACAGCGCGCTCCAGATAAAAAAAGCGGCAGGGCGTCGAACGACCTGCCAGACACAAAACGACCGGATTGTGCCGCATCGCCTTGCCGATGTCGATGCCGCACACCCACTGACGAAGGCTGAAGCGCTCAGCGTGCGGCGTCCGGATAATTCGATGGAAACAGAGCCCGGCGCGCTTCGTCATCCAGTTCACGCTTGAACGTAAGGTCCCGGCCGACGGCGCGGGCGCGCGCCACGGCCGGCCGGGCGCTGATGGTATTGAAGAAACGGCGCAGATTCGGGAACGCCGCGAGCGGCTCCGCGTCGCCGGGCAGGACCCGCGGCGCGCGCTCGAGCCAGCCCCAGGCGGACATGTCGACAATCGAATAATCTTCGCCGACGATGTATTCGCGCCTGGCGAGATGCTCGTCGAGCACGCGGTAATGCCGCTCGATTTCCCGCCGATAACGATTGATTGCATACGGCAGTTTTTCCGGCGCGGCGTGCTGGAAATGCACTGCCTGACCGGAAAACGGGCCGAGGCCCGAACTGATGAAGAAAAGCCATGAGAGCAGTTCAGGCCGGTCTGCGGGCATTGCGCAAAAGCGCTGGGTTTTCTCCGCGAGATAGAGGAGGATCGCGCTGGAATCGAACACGCGTGCTTCCTTGCCGCCAGGGCCTTCCGTGTCCACGATCGCAGGGACCTTGCCGTTCGGGTTGACGCTGCGAAACGCCGCTAGATGTTGTTCGCCTTTGCTGGTATCGACGGGGATGATTTCGTATTCCAGTCCCGACTCTTCGAGAAAAAGCGCGACTTTCGCGGGATTGGGCGTGGGATGAAAGTAGAAGCGGATCATGTCTTCCTGGAATTGGAGAGCGGTGAGGGCGGCTTGCGGGTCCGGCTGTCCGAGCTTTTGACCGGTCGTTTTAGAGTATCCGATGACGTATGGGATGGCAACCGTGCGCTGTCAGGCGAATGAATGCCGCGGTGGGAGGGCGATCAACATATGCATGACCAGAAAGCTAAGGATACCTACTAAAGTAAGCAACAAAAAATCGGCAAGCGCGCAGTACCGGTGATCGTTTTGTTCCTCAGCCTCGATCTGGCTCCTTGCAATGTCGCAACAGCGGATTTTTGGCGAGGTTTAATCCAGGGGCGTTTTCAAGGTACAAGTGCAACACCTTTGAAATAGGATATGTTGCATGGGACAAAGCTATGAACAACTCAGTGC